>CAWGVQ010000019.1:0-361315 GCA_963826075.1 uncultured Chloroflexia bacterium | reverse complement strand
TGAATTGGGGCTTTTTCATTGTCTTTGATCTCTGCTCGTGTACACATGTTTACCTATTAATCCTCATTTGACCCTAATTTTGACCCTAACCCATTTAGACTTGCTTCACTCTTACCTAGCAATGGGTGACGTAAACATGCCTTGCTTTGTGGAAGGGGTGACCGACAGCAGGCACCTGCTGAACCTTAAAAATCGGGATTTGTACTGTGAGTTTGGAAAGGGTCCTATTGACTCATAACTTGCAGATACTATTGTCGACTATAAGCTGGTGCCTCTCCAGGCTGACAGTGCAGCCACTCACCGAGTGCTTGTGCTATAGTGAAGGACTCGCTTAGTTCGCAGGATAGCTTTACGGAGAAGAGACGTGGCACTAATCGGGACAAGTAGTCTTAGAGTATGGGCAGCCACAAGGGAAGCTGAAAGTCGATTCCCTCATATGCTCAAATCTCTCATCTATGCGACTGTACGACCCGACAAGATACGCATGCCGTCTGGACACCTGGCTTCGACGGTCTGGTTGTGAACGCCGAGGAGAACCGCTTTGTACCAACAGGTGTATCTGTGTGGGAACTCGGCACGGACAGCGATTTCAAGGCTAAGGCGACAAGTGACTTTGAGAAACGCAGTCAGGCTGGTATACTGCAAACCGAAGATGACAAGATTTTGGCGGAGTATGAGCGTAGTGATGTTACGTTCGTCGTTGCGACTCCCCTGATTTGGCCAGATCCACATAAGGGTACAAAGAGTCAATCAAAGAGCAGATGGATAAATGAGCACAAGGCAAGGGACATCTGGAAAGATGTGCGCGTCATAGACGGGGCGGATCTGCAAGACTGGCTAGAATTCACGCCGTCGGTGAGTCTGAAGTTTGCACCAGAACTAGGCGTCGCTCCTGAGGCTGGTTTACAGACTGCAGAGGACGCGTGGCAGGAGTGGAGTTACCTGACATATCCTCCTCTGTCGGAAGCGTTAGTTGTCGCTGGAAGAGAAGAGCAAGAACAGGAACTGATTAATCGTCTCCTTGGTCCTGCGAGCCTCTTCACGGTGCGCGGAGATTCGCCTCGCGAAGCCGTAGGGTTTGTACTGGCAGCCGTGCGCCGTGTTGATCCCGAAGAACAACAAAAGCTAATCGCGCCACTCATTATTTCTGATGATGAAACTGTAGCTGGACGGATCAGGCCCGGCAAGAATCTCATTGTCGTACTCAAGCAAGCCAAAGGCAATGTTTCCTCTTATCTAACTTCGCAAGGCTCCCATATGATCGTGCCTGAGGGACACGATGCGCGTGCAGAGCGCAATGTGATTGTACTCACGCGGCCCGCCCATAGGCAGTTCACCCAAGCCTTAGTCGGGCTCGGCCTTTCAGAGGATGAGGCCGAACGATCAGCTCGAGAGAGCGGACTGAGCGTGACCGTCCTCCAGCGGCGCCGGGCCCAGGCATCATTTGAACTTCCGGCATGGTCAAGCGCCAGCAACGCAGTAGCACTTGTACCTGCGCTGCTCGCAGGTCGCTGGAATGACCGAAGTCTGGCAGATTGTGACATCCTCACTGCACTCGCTGGTGCGGGGGACTACAACCAATTCCTTCAATCACTACAGCCATTCCAATCGATCGATGAGCCCCCTGTTCGGCATATTGAGGAGATGTGGACGCTCACTGCTCCGGTAGATGCGTTTCAGCTTCTCGCTCGGCATATAACCCAAGAAAACCTGGCTCGATTCGAAAGTACCTTCAGAGCGGTTTTTGGCAGAATCGATCCGAAGGTGGAGCTGCCTTTAGATCAATGGATCTATCAGGATATTAATGGTGAGAGCGGACATTCTGCTTGGCTGAGGATCGGCATGGCGGAATCGCTTTTGCTCATTGCTGAGCGAGGAATCGGCGCTCAACTGATGTGCATTTCTTCGCCAAACAAATTTGCCGAAAGGGTAGTCCAGGGGATTGCTGGACTGAACGACGACTGGCGGATGCTAGCTAGTCTACGTGACCAATATCCACGACTCATGGAGACTGCACCAAACCCTTTGCTGGATAGCCTAGAGCACCTGCTCGAGGCAAAACCCGACGATGTACGCCGGCTTTTCGCTGAAGGTGGGTTTGGCACAAGTCCTATGCACGCTGGGCTGCTATGGGGACTAGAGATATTGGCTTGGAGTCCGCAGTACCTTGCACGTGTTGCCCTTATTCTAGCCCGGCTCGCGCGAATCGATCCTGGCGGACGATGGACGAATCGCCCTATCAACAGCCTCAATCAGATATTTCTCTGGTGGGACCCTGGCACGTATGCAGCTATGGAGAGACGGCTTGCTGTGATCGACCTCATCCTCGAGCGTGAACCGGAGGTTGGCTGGTCGCTACTTGCCAAACTTCTTCCAAGCGTATTACCTGCGATATCTCATCCGACAGAAAAGCCGCGTTGGCGCGATTTTGGTAGTCTTCCGGACGACGCCGTCACACCTCAAGGGCAGGCCCAGTACCTGTCCTCTATTGTGAGTCGCGCCCTCGACCACGTTGGGCACAACCCTGGTCGGTGGAATGTCATCCTCGAATCTCTTCGACCGTTTACCCCGGCTCAGCAGACAGGGCTGTGGAAACTTCTGGGCAGTATCATCAAGCAGCAACTCCCGGATCCCAAAAGGCCGAGTTCTGGGAGATAATGCGTAAATTCATTTCCCGGCACCGTACGTTTAGTGAGGCAAGTTGGGTTTTATCTGAACCGATCTTGGAGCAGCTGGAGAATCTGCTGCCACGACTGGAACCTGACGATCCTATCAAGAGACACCGATGGCTATTCGATCAATGGCTACCCAGTCTACCTGCGAGTGAGAAGGCCATCGATATGAGGCAAGCACAAGCTGATGAGCTGCGACAGACTGCTGTTCGTGACATCCTTAATAGGGATGGCATTGATGGTTTGGTGCGGCTTGGCACAACTTGCAATTATCCTGCCATCGTAGCTTCCATAGTCGTCCCTCTGGTGGCCGATGTTGATAGTACTTATGCACTCGTCGAGAAGTCGATTCCCATGGGCGAGAAGGGTCTCACATTTGCGAGTTGTGTCTCCGGACGAGCCCGCGCAGTATACGGCGATACGTGGTCTGAAAGGGTCAATGAGCTAGCCAGCGCTCAAGCTTTATCTCCAAGCACGATCACTTCCCTGTTGTTGTTGTGGCCTGACGACAGATCAACCTGGGAAGCCGCGATGTCTTTTGGTGTCGAAGACAGCTACTGGCTTCAGAAACCCATTAGGCTTCTTGCCGATGTCCTCGAAGAACGGCTGTACGAAGTCAATCGACTAATTGAGGTCGGTCGTGCTGCAGAGCTGCTGTCTCGTGTTCAGTACCAGGTTGAAAAGATACCAACCCAGGTGCTAGTGCAACTCTTCGATAGGGCACTGGACGAGATGGCGCGTGTGCAGACAACGCAGGACGTGCAGAAATTGGCGCTGCACTCCTACGACTTGGCTCAATTCCTCGACGAGTTGCGTAAGCGCACTGACCTATCTCGTCCGGAATTGGCGCGCCGGGAGTACCGGGTACTTCCACTCCTTGGACCCGCAGGACTCACAGGTCTTGTTCTTCACCAAATCATGGTTGAGGATTCTGACTTTTATGTTGAAGTGCTCTGCGACATTTACCTCTCTGAGAGCAGAGACAAATCGCAAGACACTGAGGCGACACAGGAGACACTTGCGCGAGCAAGGGCAGGTAATCTCTTGCTCGAAGGCATGACCCAGCTGCCAGGCCAGAATGAGATTACACAAATCGACGAAGAGATCCTTATGACGTGGGTCAGCACGTGCGCGAGAATGCTGCTCGAGCGGACAGGGCAGGTTCGGCTGATTTTAGGCTCGGTAAACTGCTCGCTCACTCTCCAACCGATCCCGAAGACAGTGGGTGGCCTCACCGAGCGGTGCGTAACGTAATTGAAACAGTAGCATCTCGTGACATGGAGGAGGGCCTGGAAATCGGACGCCACAATATGCGGGGTGTCTACTGGAAAACGCTGAACGAAGGAGGGATGCAGGAACGGGAGTTAGCCACCCAGTATCGGACCTGGGCTGAACTCTGTGGGATTAACAAGTGGTCCAGGATGGCGGACGTGCTAGATAGAATTGCTCAAAACTGGGAAGAGCAGGCTAGTAGGGAGGACGTGTGGGCAGAGCAACGAAAAGTCGATTGAGCAAGTAGGGCGTTCACGCCGTTTTTCGATTGTCCAGTAGTGCGCAGCGCCTGGTTGCAGTCATCGGCCTTATAAGGGCTGGTGGCAACAAAGGAAGGGGTCAGAAGTTACTCGTGATCATACCTTACCCATTTGTTGTCCTCGTCAAAATTTATGAAGAAGACCAGGCTATGAGATTTTTTGAAAAGTGGGAGGAAACACTTGCAAAGCATACAAACCAAGACGTTATCCTAATCACCTATTGTCCAGTCCAAACATCTGTTGATTTCTTTTGAGCAATTATAACTGCCGTTGTGGCAGCGGCTACTATGATCCGCCTTATTGCAGCTTCGCTATTTAACTAACATAATTGCTCAGTTGCGGAATACTTGACTGACTGATACCTGTACCATTTCACCCGTTTGCTTCTACTCAGAAAATGTTAGGCGTAGACCATTGTCTATAAGTTTGCTCAAAGATGGCAACCTGATCACTACGGAGCCGAGGTAGCAACCACTTGAATACATGATCTGTAGCTACTCCGTCGGCATCTCCTAAGTCTGAACCAAAGTCAACATAGTAGATTTGGTCCTCTCGCACACGAACATCTCTCAGGAAATCTAGCGGACGAAACCCTAAGTGATCCAACGCTGCTACCATTCGCGCCAAGTCAGCTGTCAAATACGTAGGGAGATTGCCTATGTTGGGCAAGGGATGATCAATATACTCTTCATAGAGCGTACCATTCAGAGCAGCATAGACTTTAGGAGCTCGAACGCCCTTAGACTCCAAAAGTTGACGACGCCTCATCCAGATATCGACTAATTCTGAGGGACGACTCACAAACGAGATTAGTGCCTTGCCAATAAACCTGCGAGTCATTTCAGAAGTGCTTAGCTCGGCAATAGCAATGAAGGTTTCAGCACCGCCTCGCCTCCAACCTTGCACATCCGTATACCCAATCAAACGCTCAGTCTCCGCAAGTACATGGATCTTTATGAGGCATTGACGCAATACTTCATCAGCTGATTCAGCTGATGAAGTATCAATCTCTTTGGCAAGACTGACCGCTAAGCCATCTGGTAGTGTTATGATTTGCACCAATGCCTAGCCCTCTAATGTTCAGATTGTCCGAGACCTTTAACCGACGCAGGACCGTCCACGTCAAAATCGAAAGTGCCATTTGCTTCTTTGTTCAAAAGTGCAATGTACGCATTCCAATCGTCTACGCTAAATGGACGGAAACCATAGGAAGCAAGCATGGATCTGAGAGCAGTTTCTGCCTGCTCGCGCGTGTCCTCATCACTGAGAATCTCAGCTTCAAAGAAGCGACTGTGTATCTTGCCCGGTTGACCGTAGTACCTTACTTCCTGAATGGCTACTGCCACATCAGCCAACTGGTATCTCGTAATCCCTCGGTCTGCAGCTACTCCGCGGCGATATCCGAGCAAGGCCATAACTCTCAGAGCACTTTCCAAGTCGTTATTTTGGATTCCCACCATTGCTTCGTAGCGAGAAGAGCCGCCAAACTCACCCTGCTTGACAACAATTTCGACTTCGCCATTCGTTACACGAACGCGTACGTCGAGTTTACGTGTGCCGATGCCTTCAATGAAAGTTGAGTAGTCAATGAGAAAGCGATTCTCTCTGGCAATTAGTTGACCCTGCTCGTTAAGTAGAGATTCGAGGCGCGAATACTGCTCCTCATCTAACGGGACCCGCAACTCTACCTCAATCCGCTTTCCCACACTCATCCAGTCACCTCCTCTGGAAACCACAGAGATATCTCGTGTTGCGACTCTTCCAGGCTCCCAGACGCGTGCACGAGGTTTTCGGTACCCCTATGCTCTGCATTGGCCTTTGCGATACTGTCGATACCTAGGTCACCACGGATAGTACCAGGTGTAGCTTTCGAGGGATCAGTGTGCCCAAGAAGGTCGCGTACCCGTTGGATGGCCCCAGGTCCTTCCAAAATCATCACGACAACTGGTCCTCTACTCATATAGACTCGATTCCATTCAAGAACCATGCGTCCGTATGCAGCTGGATCACCACCCACGTCAGTGCCAGCCGATCGACTCTTCTCACCTATGATGGGAGCAAGGGTCTCGGGATAGTGCTTTCGCAATATTTCGTCAGATGCAGTGAGCACCTTTATCGCTATAATTCGCAAACCTATCCCTTCGAATCTCTTAATCAGTTCTCCGATTAACCGCCTCTCACCTGCATCAGGCTTTGCTATTACTAGTGTTCTCTCCAGAGCTGCCTCTGTCAAATCTGCTGTCCCTTGATTTGTCAAAGTTGTTCCTCTCTAACAGGCGCACGACGCACGCCAGCTTGACACTCGAATTCAAAGTCTAAGGTCAGTGCATCAATCTTAACTTATTGCTCGAACCTGATCGGTGACGATCGGAGCTAGATTGTGGCATGGCCACTCATTACCAGTCACTGATAAGGCTCTCTGTCCATATTTTGGGCAGGCAACGTCATTATACTCCTGGGTACGGGAAAGAGAAATAGAAGTTACTCTATTTCGGCAGACACAACGGGATTAGGCAACAATGGGTGCGAAAGATCCAGCGACGCCGCAGCTCACATTGCACAGTGGCAACGAAGCTCCCGGCCAGGGTGTTATCACAGCAATTGCCGGGCTTGCTCGGCGAACACTGGATACATAGTGCCTAACACGGCTCTTCGAAGGCCGCCAGGGTATACTGACAGCCATGATCAGAGTGATGGATGAGTACCGGCTGCCGGCACTGCCAATATCATGATATGTCGCCAGTATCAGTTTGTGCGCAATGCTTGCGTGCCCTTGAATTGTTGCTGCTTCCTGTGTAGACTATTGCAGTCAACAACAGCATGCACGCTACCAAAGGAAGACACATGAAAGACTTTTACCAGAATGAGCAGGCAGTGCGCGAGTATATAGCCATGCGCGATAGCAGAACTAGTCGCAATGAGTTGATCGAGGAGCCGGTGTTTTTGCGGTTGGTTGGAGATGTAGCTGGAAAGCACTGTCTGGATCTAGGGTGTGGCTACGGGTACTACAGTAGATTGCTGGCTGACAAGGGAGCAACTGTGATCGGCGTAGACAACGCCGCATTGATGCTGGACGAGGCACGCAAGCGCACAGACTCACAGTCCATCCAATATGAGCTGGCCGATATCGAAAACCTCCAGTTCCCGCCGGAAACATTCGATATCGTTGTCTCGAACCTTACCTTTCATTACCTGCGTGATGTCGGCGCTCTCTTCAGCAACTTGCATGTTTGGCTCAGGCCGCATGCTCCTCTTGTCTTTACTGTCGAGCATCCGACGTTAACAGCTAACATGCAACAAGAGCCACCCGAGTGGTGTGAATCCGCCGAGGGTAAGAAATGGGTAATCTCCGACTACTTCCGTTCCGGCGAGCGGTTTGGCTTCTTTGGTCGCAAGTACCACCGAACGGTAGAACAGTATTTTGCTGCTCTCGTCAACGTAGGTTTCCAAGTATTGGAGTTGGTGGAACCGTCTCCCGATTCGGCCTCGCTGGCGCTGCGTCCCGACCTGGACGAAGACGTTCAGAGGCCACTTTTTCTCGGAATGCGCTGCGTAAAGGGAGATGGATAATGCACATGAAGATCTGTGGAATGCGCTGTGAGCGCGATGTCCACATCGCGGTCGAGAGTGGAGCGGATGCTCTGGGGTTTCTAGGGTGGACCCACTCATTTGTCCGAGGGCCGGTTGGATGTTGACGAGGCCAAGTACCTGCTGCACACTGCGCCGCAATTCGTTTTAATTGTCCTCGTCACCCTTCTGGTCGAATCGGAGGCGGTAGGCGATCTTGCCCTACTCTAGGCACAGACCATATCCCAGATACACGGCTCGATGCAGACGGAAGAACCTGCTAGGTTGCGCGCGTAGCCACCCAACAGTCGGCTGATCAAAGCAATCCATTTGCCGTAGTTGCTACCCTTTGGGGACGACAGCGAGGTGGCACGTTCTGACGAGCCGTACGTAGGTGCCTTCCTTCTCGATTCTTGGAGCGAAGACGGCCTAGTTGGGACAGAGCTGATGCACGATTGGACGATATCACAGCGGATTGTTCAGGTGTCCTGCAGGCCAGTGATCCTTGCCAGAGGGTTGCCTCTGGAGAATGTACGCGCTTGCTTTCGATGAGGCCAAGCTGTTTGCCGTTGATATGAACACTGGTGTTGAGAACCAGCAGGCAGATAAGGATGAATGGGAGTCCGTGGATTTTGTATGGCAAGCCAAGGTAACTCACCGTCCCTTGGACGCAATGTGAAAGGATGTTAGCGATGGGTGTCGCAGACGAAGGTATCCAAGAATACATCGATCAAGCACTGCAGTGGCTGATTTCCGTCTACGACCCAGTGCTATGCGGGTGGGGTTGGCTGCAACACATTCCGCCTAATGAGCAAAATACCGCCGAAGTCGTACTCGCGTTGTTGCGAGACGCTTCAGAGTCAGCTCACTATACCGGTGTTATAGCGGAAGCGGCCGAAAAGCAGCTGATGGTTCCAACGTCTCAGGTTACCAAGGATTGGATATGGGTGACGAAAGCACTACTCGAGGTGCAGAAGCGTGGCATGGGTCCGCTGACCAACGAAGTAAAGCTAGGTCTCGCGATAAGTCGCGGACTGGACGAAGTGTCTCGGTTGTGGGACAAAACGGACGGCGGTTGGCCCGACACAGGGGGCGAGCGATCGCAGGTGACCTGGACGGCTCTCACGCTCGTACTGCTTCATGATGAGCTACCGTCGGAGCAAGTAATGAAGGCAGCTCGCTACCTCGAGCGGTCGCAGAATAGCGATGGTGGGTGGGGGCTATGGAGATTCCCGACCGACGAGATTGAGCGCTTGTTCAGTGGCCATCCACGCCTCATCTCACGTGCGTCGGCCCAGGTTACCAGCAATGCCGCGAGTACAGCGCATGCTTTGCTGGCTCTCAAGTCGGTCGGTGGCTCGCACCATCGGATACAGGCCGGCAAGCAGTGGCTGCTCGACCACATCTCGCCCACCGGCGGTTGGCCGGTGTTTCAGCAGGTTGGCATCCGAGGCACAGAAGTGTATACCTATCGCCACTTCAGCACGGCATGGGCTCTCCGTGCACTGCTCGGTATAGATCCAGAGCTGGTGTACGATTCGCAGGTGGCATCCTCGATCGTCTACCTGATCAGCCTACGCGATGAAGCCACTGGTGGCTGGAGGTCATCAGAGGATTCAGATCCGTTCACTTGGGCAACTTGTAATGCCTGCGATGCGCTTCGTGACGTTACAGACTGCCTCAATCAGAAACTGCCCTCTATGTTCCGTGTCCTTATCGAATGGCACCAGGAGCACCATCTGGTCGACGCATATACCGCAAAGCTCGGGCGAACCGTCTATGTATTCAACAATGCTGCCTCGCTGGTATTCTCGCTGGTCAGTACACTGTGCCTCATCTTAATTCTCATCATATCAGTGCTGACGTTTGCAGACAGCTCGAAGCTTATTCTTATGGTGGTGACCGGCGCCATCTTGCTTCTCATCGGCTTTCCGTGGGTACTGCATGTGCGCGCTCACATGGTGCAGAGCTGGCTCGATGCCTATGGTATCGTGTTCGGTATCGTCGGGATACTGGTAGGTGTCGTCATGGCCACTCTTGCCTACCTCCGGTGAGAGCAGTCTGCAGAGAATCACCAAAGCTATCTGCTTGCTTGAGTATCCTGCCAACCACCGGCTCAAGCAGGCTCTATCGCACACCTACAAAGCACGTGAAGAACTCCGCACCTACAACCAGAAACATTGATTGCTGCTTGGCAATATAGGGTCACTGCCCTGCAGCACTGCGCTCTAAGTGCTCGCCTTAGCCCCTACATGATTGAGTGGCCCAGGTTCCTCTGGTCAGGACTTGAATTCTCGGCGCATTTCGTATAGACTATGTCAGTTATCTAGAGCAATCAGACGACCTCACTGGCATTTGACAAGATTAGATTACTTCCTCGGCTGAGCAGGCACATGGCACATGAAAGACTTTTATACTAATAAACAAGCAGTATACAAGCATATAGCAATGCGACACACCGGAACAAGTTATGCTCGTCCTAGCGAGATATTTGATTTTTGGGGTCGCAAGTATCATCAAACAATAGAGGAGCATTTCACTGCGGTCATTGATGCTGGTTTCCATGTACTGCAGGTTGTGAAGCCTTCTCCCGATCCATCAGAGATTACATTGCGTCCAGAAATGGAGGAAGACTTGCAGAGACCGCTTTTCCTTGGCATGCGGTTCAGTAAGGGAGTAGTGTTATGCGTGTAAAGCTGTGTGGCATGCGTAGTGAACGCGATGTCGAGTACGCAGTTCAGAGTGGAGCAGATGCTCTCGGGTTTCTGGTAGGATTGACTCATTTTTCTGAAGATAAGTTGGATGTAGATGCAGCGCGTGTGCTATTACGAAAGGTACCGCCATTCATTTCGACAGTGCTGGTAACCCACCTTATTGACTCTCATGCTGTAGTCAATTTAGCTACTGCCCTTGGCGTAAGCCATATTCAAATCCACGGACCTATGCGCGTTGAGGACGTGATTCGGTTGCGGGAAGAGTTGCCACTTTTGACGTTGATTAAGGCCATTCATGTAACCTCGAATGACACTTTTGACACTGAGACTGAGGCAATACATTCATACGAAGCATATGTGGATGCTCTTTTGCTTGATTCTCGAACTGTCGACCGATTGGGAGGCACAGGACAGACTCACAACTGGAACGTCTCTCGGCAGCTAGTCCAGGCTGCCCACAAGCCCGTCATCCTTGCAGGTGGTCTAAATCCAGAAAACGTTCGCGATGCCATTGAGAGAGTGAGGCCATATGCTGTCGACGTGAACAGTGGTGTTGACGATACACACGGCGACAAAGACAAAAAGAAATGTGTCGACTTCGTGAAGCGAGCGAAGATGTCACGGCTGTCCAGATGGCCATCTGGACACTAATGGAGGTGCACTCAGTATAGGGCCTGGAGCCTCAGATATCCAAGAGCACATCGACCAGGCGTTGAGGTGGCTTGTCCCCGTCGGCCCGAGTTACTAAGGGCTGGATCTGAGTTACCACGGTGCTCTCGGAAGCGTAGCGACGTGGCATTTTTCTGATGAGGTTCAATTGGATTATAGCATAAGCTGTAGGTTGTAGTAGGTATCTCAGCTTGCACGTTCGCCGTCCGTGTGCTAGACTAAGCCAGCAGACGGTTTGCTTGCGGCGCAGGAGAAAGTACCATGGCCACATCCACTAAGATCTTCATCTCCTATCGGCGCGACGACAGCGCTGCCACTTGTGGCCATATCTACGAGCGGCTCGTCGCCCGTTTCGGAAAAGATGCCGTCTTCATTGATGTCGAGAACATCACGTACGGCGCCGACTTCGAGCAGGTGATCCGCAACATCCTGGTGCACTGCGGCGTGCAGCTCGTGGTGATCGGGCCGCATTGGATGGACGGATTGGCTGGCCGGCAGCAGCACGAAGCCCATAGTGACTACGTGCGACTGGAGATCGAGGCCGCACTGAAGCAGCAAATCCAACTCTTGCCAGTACTGGTGCAGGGTGCCAGAATGCCCGATGCCAACGACCTGCCCGAGACACTCCGCCCGCTGACGCGCTTTAATGCTGTACCGGTGCGGTATTATCCCGACTTTGACAGCGACATGCGTCGATTGATCGGGGCCATTGAGCAGCTACTAGGAATCGAGTTCGCTACGCCGCTCCCAGTGACCTCCCCCATCCCGGTCCCACCACTCGCGCTTGTCGCGTCGATGCATCACTCCTTCGCGGCGAAAGACTGGCTAGACGTGATGCGTAAGGCCGACCTGTTGATCCGTACTATGCCGCAAGCTGCCACTGCAGAGGTATATCGCCTACTGGGCATGGCCGCACTGGAGTTGCGCGAGGACAAACGCGCGAGCGACGCGCTTGATGTGGCTCTGAAGCAAGAACCTCTGCATGTGCCCACGATGCGGGCTGCCGCGCAGGCACATCTGCACCTAGGCCACTCCACTGAGGCCGCGGCGCTGCTAGCTGACGCACTAGCACTGTCCAGTGATCGTGCGGAGCGGCTGGCGATCCTGAGCGAGTACGTAGAGGCTCTTGCAGGACTCAAGCGGTGGGGTGACCTACTTGCGAACGCCGACGAGGCCCTGCTCCTAGCGCCTGACGATCCTATGTGGCTGACGCAGCGGCTACGGGCGCTGACCGAGCTGGGTCGGCAACAGGAGGCGCTGGAGGTCCTTCGGCGACTCACCTCTCGACCTGAGGCCACCGCCGTGCAGTGGCTTGCCCGCGCACGGCTGGAAGTAGACACACAGCGGTATGCTGATGCCCAGAACAGCCTGGCCGCGGCGCAGCGGCTCGCACCAGCCGATATGGCGGTCGCACGCACGCGCGACGAGTTGTTCCCGCTGCCGGAGGTGCCGCCCCGCCTGATAGAACTGGGCTTTCGTGGAGTGAGTCTCGCTCGCACCGCCGTAATCCTGCCGCCAGTGGTGCCAGTTCCGATCGGCGAGTTCCTGATGGGCAGCGACAACCGACGGGACAGTCAGGTTTTCGACAACGAACTGTTGCAGCACAGAGTGCCGTTAGGCATTTACCAGATCGCCAAATACCCACTGACAGTGGCTGAGTACGCGTGTTTCGTTCGCGCTGGTCATCGCGAGTCGCAGACATTTAACAACGTGACATGGCAGACTCAGCTCCGGCATCTGGACCACCCAGTCGTCTGTGTTACCTGGTACGACGCAATGGCCTACGCGGCGTGGCTAGCCAGGCTTACTGGCCAGCCGTGGCGGCTTTTGACCGAAGCCGAGTGGGAGAAGGCAGCACGTGGGCCCGACGGACTTATCTATCCATGGGGGAATCAGTGGGACAAGACGCGGGCTAACACAAATGATGGCGGCCCGCGCGCGACCACACCGGTGGGGCATTATTCCAGTGGAGCCAGCCCATACGGTGCGCTGGATATGGCGGGTAACGTATGGGAGTGGACGAGCAGTCTATTCAAGCCCTACCCTTACACTCCGACCGATGGTCGCGAGAATGTGGAGTCCACTGGCGATCGTGTGCTCCGTGGCGGCTCCTGGCAGGACAGTCCCAGACTCGCACGCGTGGCCTATCGCAACAACTCCACGCCGGACGACTTTGTCGACTTCCTTGGCTTCCGGTTGGTGTTGGTGGCGGCGGTTGGTGTGTGACGATACTACTTGTATTTTGATATTGTGCATTCCCGGTCATTCTCAGATCACTTATGGTTTGCCAATAATCCTTCGGCAGCTTGTCTCGTGGTTTGGCTGATTTTTTCTAAGTTTGGTAGCTTAGTTCCTGACTTTGATAAATCCACCAATTAGATGACTGTCTCCAACACGATAAGAGCTATTCTCCATTCCTCTAAGTTAGTCTCACATCTGTCACGTTAGGATAGGACGGTTCTGTTCGATTGCTGTGCTCCTAGCTGAGAGCGGAGCATACAATGTTCGTTGGATATGTTGGATAGGTTATAGCGATGCCCAAGGTTATAGCACCACAGAGAGGCCCAACTCTGCCAATATTGGCAACAGTTGCGCCAAGCGCTCAATAGAATAACTTGGTTGCTCACTTGGGTCTCCAGGTGTTTCGTCTCCCCTGTAAGACGATGGCTTGTAAACGGTGATAAGTTTTGCCTGGTTGCCGAATTTGATATCACGTTGCAGCGAGTCCCCAATCAACATGCCAATATTGGCAACATCAGGCGACACCGTAGGTAAGAGGCTCCGTCCTGCCTGCTCAGCTTGCCTGATCACTGCCACACTCTTCCGGCACAAGATAATCTCATCAAATAGACCGCGCTCCCTGACCTGGTATGCCGCTAAAGTCCGTTCTAGTCGGTTTATGTCTCCCTCCGAGAGCATGATCGTAACAATACGATCGTGAGCGGAAACTGACAAGCGAATTGAGGATAGTACTGGCATGGTATCAGCATATAACGGAGGAATTTGCTGCAATCCATCAGCGAACGCTCTAGACGCCTCTTCCACTATGGGTGCAAGCTCAGGGTTGAGGCCAGAAGGCGAAGACAAGACCATGTGGGCAGACTCTGCAGCGCTGTATCCCAAGGTATAGTGATAAGCCAGTGCTGTTGCTAGCACCCTGAAATCATACTCGTGAGTGCCGAAGTGCGCCACTAGCTCGTCATCCATGGCTCTTAGTCGGCTTAATTGCAATTCCGGCTCCTCAGTGATTTGGATCCTCGCCAGCACTCTCAGCATGGCCACCTGAGCCTGCCGGAATACGCTATCAGTGTCCCAAAGCGTATTGTCTGCGTCGAACAGTAAAATGCCCTGCATTCAGTACCCGCTCCCTTGTCCTGGCTGTTAACTGATGACTGCGATGCTGCGTGCCACTACTTACACATGCTTCGTCCATTGAATTCTTCCACGCTCTGGCTCGAACAGCAATATGCAAGGTAACTATTTTCGACGATCCACGTTATCTGAGCTATTGTGCGACCAGTACCGTTCTTCTGCCTGAGTTGTTTCCGAGAAATCTGCTAATATGTCTACCATTGTGAAGTTACACTTCCTCGCGTCGGGTATCAAATATACGCTCGATCGCTGCGACCGCGATTCGCTGATTGTCTGATTTCGGATGTACATATACCTTTTCGGTAACTGCAGTTGAGGCATGCCCTAACAGCCGCGAGATATGCAGCAAGTCCACGTCATTTTCGTCGCCTAGTAGTGTGGCGAGAGTATGCCTTACATCGTGAAGTCGAATGCGTGGTAGCCCAGCGTGTGCAAGTAGCCTATGAAACTGGCACCGCAAGAAGTTACGCCCATCTATAGGTCCCCCCGTAGGTGTCGTGAATACCAGCTCGTGTCCTTGCTCATGATCACCGTCTATGCTCTGTCCCCAAGCGACTCCAAGAGCTAAGCGCTGCTCAATCTGACGTATGCGGTGCGCTTGCAGCGCCTCCACCGCTACACGTATCAATTTGATACGGCGGCGAGAGTTCTTGCTCTTGGGTCCTTTGAAAAGGAATCCATCCGCTGAGATGTCGAGGCTGGTTCGGGCAAAAGTTTGCAGTTCATTTTGGGATAGGCGCTGGAGATTATGACGCACTTCAACTGTCGGCTCTTTCGTAGGGTCTTTCGGTTCCAATTCCAGGTCAGGCCAGTGCAGGCCCAGTAATTCGCCCTCGCGCATCCCAGTGGTGAGCGCGAGGATATAGAGAGCCTCGAACTCATCGCCGTGCATGGCATCCAAAAGAGTGTAGACTTGTTCGGTTGTAAGGGTCTGAGCTTCGTACGGAATGTCTTTGGGGGAATCGATCAATGTGCAGGCATTGCGTGCCACCAAGCCCTTTCGCTGCGCATCTTCAAGCACCTGATGGAGGAGGGTGTGTATCCGGTGCACCGTTGAACTTGATAGTCCTTCAGAAAGTTTTGCAGAGTACAGACGCTCGATTTGTGCCGGAGTGATTTTTGCCAGCGGCAAGTTGCCCACACTTCCGGCAACATGTGCTAGCAATTGACGGTAGCGAATCCAAGTACGCGGAGCGATTGTGGGCGGTTTATGACGCTCCAGCCAATCGTTTATGAAGACTTCCACAGTCTTGCGCTCGTCGCGAACGGCTGGCAGGCCAAGATCAAAATCACGCTTGGCTGCTACCAGTTTTCGGGCTACCTCCTGGCGCGTCTTGCCATAGATCGATTTTTGCCTCCCCTCGATGGTGAGACGCGCTTCCCAACGACCATCACGCTCACGTTTGCGAATGGTGCCTTCACCGTTGCCGTGCTTATGGTTGCTCATTTCCTTTACCTTTGTGCATCAAAAGTCGAGCTTGAGCTCGCCTAAAATCTCGCTGCAAATTCGAGGTAGAGGTATATGTCCATTGGGGGTACCCAGCATTCCATGCCTCCATGCGCTTCGCCCACGTTTCTGACTTTGAAAGCCGCGGGCGTTGTGCTATGAATGCCACCAGACGGGCATTTTTCTCGCTTGGGCCGCGCGTGTTGGTATTGGTACCGAGTAGCTGCTGACGAATTTGGCGATGATACTGTGCAACTTCTTCTGTCGTAGCACCAGCCTCAATATCAAGAACAATGTGCGGCAATCCCGGGAACTGCCTGTAGCGGAATGTATGTGTGATCGGACCAATCCTCGTAATCAGCCCAGTCAACACAAAGGTAGTCATCTCAGCATCTAACCAACCATATTGGCGTCCTAATCGGTCACTGAGAACTCTAAGTCGTTCCAGAACGCCGCCTACCGTCGTGGACACGAGTCGTATTTGGTATTCTCCATCTTCACAAGGAATCAGATAGTCCAAATATTGGATCTGGAACAGCCCTTCGACTTCTTTAAATGGGATAGAAGGAAACGTTAAACGAGGTGTGAGTGGAACTCCACTCTCATTTAACCCTAGCGCATCTCGTTGATAATCACGTGGAACAGAAAGCAGGAGCCACCAAGTGGGAGGTAGCTCACGCCTTGCCCAGCCTTGAATCCATTGCTCCAAATCCGCTGGCGCGAGAAGTTTTCCATTCAATACTTTTTGGCGAAAGGCTTGAACTTCGGTGTTCTTGTCAATCTCTTCCCGTACCATTTGTGCAAGTGCCTCATCACGTATTCTTGCTAGGCTGCTGGCACTTGCTGCTATGGCCTCAGGCAGTTCAATACCTTTGAGTTTAAGCAATGGCTTGGCTTTTTCAACAAGATACTCGAGGGTTTGTGCTCCTTCCTCAGCCCTCGCGTGTCTGGCAACATAGCCCTCATCTACTAGTAAATTCCATACGTCCTCCGGCACCTCGTTTATGTGCAATGCCTTAGCGAGGTCACTTTTGTACATTTGATATACAGTCACTTGCATTTTATCCTATTGAATGTTATCATATTTACTAGACACTAGTGAGTGTCAGTCAAATCATACACGACCTAGAGACACAAAGCAAGAGAAGAGGCGAGGAGGTAACGCAAATGGAACAAAAGCGACTGCTCACTGTCGTAGAAGCCGCAGCACTCCTTGGTATCACCAGGAGCCGCCTGTATGGATTGATTGCCCTTGGACCTGATGCACAAGGCATCGTCTCCATAAAGCTGGGAAAAGCCAGAAGAATTCCGGTGTGGGCACTAGATGCATGGGTTGCAAACGAGGTAGTACGCCAAGGCCAGAAGCTGCCAGTTGGGGCCCATCAGGTTGCTGGCTAGCTGGTATAGGGTTAAGCAAATGGCGATGAGTCAAATTGATGACCTCGTAGCATGGGCTGCAAACCTTCCTGGCGCTATCCCAGTAGAGTTGCGAAATCTTCCTCAATGGGTCACCTGGAAGCGCGAGTTTCACCGAAAAGGCAAGCCCACTAAAGTTCCCTACATTGCCGGCACAGATAAGAGGGCAAGCACAACCGATGCGAGGACCTGGTGCACGTTTGGCCAGGCATTGAATGCCTATTACGCTGGCAGGTGCGATGGGATAGGCTTTGTACTCACCGCGAACGATCCCTACACCGGGGTGGATCTCGATCACTGCGTGGATGTGGGGACCCATGTCCTTACTGATGCAGCTCGGTCTATCATTGAGCAATTCAATACCTACGCCGAGTGGAGCCCATCAGGCGAGGGTGTCCATATCTGGATTCGAGGGCGCATACCTCGAGAGCGAAAAAAGGTCGGCGACTACGAAGCCTACAGTGAGAAACGCTTCCTCACGATGACGGGCCACCAACTCAGTGACCTACCTGACACGATACTGGAACGCCAGGATGCTCTCAACGAATTTGCCGCGTTATACCTACCAGAGCGGTTGCCCCCGGTCCGACCCGCCCAGCCCTTTGATGGCAGGAAGACGTGTGTGCTGTCCGACGACGAAATCATCGCGAAGGCCAGCGGCGCTCAAAATGGAGCCAAGTTCCAAGCCTTGTGGGGCGGAAACGCCAGCGGCTATCCGTCGCCGAGCGAAGCGGACATAACCCTCTGCATGCTGCTTGCGTTCTGGACTGGCCGCGACGGGGCACGCATAGACAGCCTTTTCCGGCGGTCTGGGCTGATGCGCGACAAGTGGGACGAGCGGCACGGCAGTCTCACCTACGGACAGCGCACTATAGAGCGTGCCATGATATACCAGGTTGAGG
This sequence comes from uncultured Chloroflexia bacterium, assembly GCA_963826075.1. GTDB lineage: Bacteria > Chloroflexota > Ktedonobacteria > Ktedonobacterales > JADMIN01 > JAJPKE01. The sequence goes on along the minus strand of CAWGVQ010000019.1, from coordinate 343,024 downwards.
TCTACACCCCACCGCTTCCCTCGCGCAAGCGTCATGAACCAAGACGCCCCAGCGGTGCTCCGGTACCTGGAAGCTTTGGGCAAAATGGCGGAGACGATAGTGAGGTTTCGGTACGCGAGACCTGCGCACAGGTGTTGATGAGGATATCCGGCGAGTACGCCACGCTGTTTCACACTCCGGAAGGGCAACCGATGGCGCGGGTGCTGACGTCGCGGGGGCGATATCAGATCCTCGCTATCAACGAGAGTGGCGCCAGTGGATTCCGGAGTTGGCTCATTCACCAGTACCGCGAAACCACGGGACTGCTGGCAAGCACAACAGCCGTCGTGACCGCACTGGAGCACTTACGCGCGGAAGCTCGCCAGGCAGGACCCGTTCGAAACGTCTACACGAGGATCGGCACCGCCGGCGGCAACGTCTACGTTGACCTCTGCAACGAGGACTGGGAGGTTGTCGAGATCAGCGCAACCGGCTGGCGCATCATCCAGGACGCGCCCGTCTGGTTCATCCGGCATACCGGCATGCTGCCTATCCCGACGCCTGAGCGCGGCGGCAGCATCAATGAACTCCGCAAGTTTATCAATGTGACCGATGAGTCATGGCCGCTGGTCGCTGGCTGGCTCGTCGGCGCGTTCTGCCCAACTGGCCCGTATCCGATCCTCGCGATTAACGGCGCGTCCGGGACGGCGAAGACCAGCACGAGCCGGTACATTCGTGCGCTGGTGGATCCTAGTGTGGCGCCTGTCTCCACTATGACCCAGGACGTGCAGAGCATTATCATTTCAGCGTCCAACGGCTGGGTTCTCGTGCTGGACAACCTCTCCTATCTGAGTCAGGAAATGAGCGACACCCTATGCGGTATCGCGACCGGAACAGCGAGCCGGCGTCGCGCTCTATTTACCGATAACCAGGAGAGCATCGTATCCGCGATGCGCCCCGTCGTCTTCAACGGCATCCCAGAAGTCGGCACCAGCGGCGACATGGTGAGCCGCTGCCTGCTGGTGGAGTTGGAGAAGCTGGAGCGATCTGACCGGGAGCGGGAGCAGGTGCTGAATGCGAGCTTTGCAAATGCGCACGCCCGGATCCTAGGCGCCTTACTCGATGCCGTTTCCTGTGCCCTTGCCAACGGCGACTCGACCCAGAAGCCACCGCAAGGGTGGCCACGCATGGCCGACTTCGCCCACTGGGTTATCTCGGCGGAGACCGCTCTTGGATTGGCAGAGGGTGCCTTCATGGCCGCGTACGACACCAACCAAGAGGATGCCCAGAACATTGTGCTCGACGCGTCACCCGTCGCGAAGGCTCTCGCCGATCTCATGGAAGGCGACGCCATCGCGACCCCAGCGCGGGCAAGACTCGACAAGTGGCAGGGGTCACCCTCGCAGCTCCACCATACCCTTACCCCACTCGCCGGCGATTACGCAAAAGGAAAGCACTGGCCGCAAAACGCTCGCGCTCTCAGTGGTCATCTCACACGCATTGAGGCGAGCATGCGGTCGCGCGGATTCGTGATCCGGTCAGGCAAAAGTAACGGCGCCCGCCTAGTGACAGTCACGCGAGAAGCATCACAGCGCAGTGACCAGCAATCAGAATGCGAAAGGGACGCAAAATCTATCGAAGGGACGCAAAATAGGGCGAGAGGGACGCAACATCTTCCTCTTGCGCCCCTGGGAGAAACATTGCGTGACGCCGATTTCGAAGCGAATAGGGACGCAAGGGACGCAAAATCATCCTTACCTTATTCTCATCTCGATTCGCAAAAAAAAAGAGGGGAAAGAAGGGAAACACGGGAAGAATGAGAGACAAAAACAAGATTTGTCCCAATTTGCGTCTCTTGCGCACCTTTCCCCTGTCAGAATGCCCGACGTGGAGCTCCTACCAGGAGAGGTGGTGGTGGAGTATGTCGGCCGCCTGAAGGAGCTGGGCTTTACGAAGGACGATGCCGTGAAGCTCTATCACGCGACCGCACCTGAGCTGAAACGCGAGATCGTTGACCGGCGCAACACCCGCGTCGTGTGGTCGTAGCCAAAAGTGGACTAGAGATGCCTCGCCTAGTGACCACGCCGTCGTGAGGCATATCCCGATACCAAAGGAGAAGATGGCCTATGCAATCGATGTTGAGCCCCTGCAAGGCCAGCATTATTCTGGCTGATCTCGGTGTAGAAGTACCAACAGCGCGGGCGAGTTGCACACGCGTATACCGCGTGCGATCCAGCAATCAGTCGTGTTCCTGTAGGATGGTTTGCGCTCAACTTTGGTGGCAGTGGCGTTTCAAGGGGCCTGTACAGCTAGGCTACTCATTCACAAACCTGCAGGCTGTCTGCTCGGTGAAGATGTTGGAATCTGGCCCCATACTTGTCTTAACAGACATTAGCGCAAGCCTGTTTGTAGATAATCTGTTCTAGTCGGGAGGCACGAACGATGGAGATACCGGCGGAAATCGTGGAGAGCCAAAATGGACACCATGAGGGGCAGACGACTGTGTTGCGGATCGCGCCACGAGCAGGCGAGGGACCATCGCTAGACGCCGCGATTGCGGCGTGGCTCCATAGCAAGAAGGGACTCAGTGAGAGCGACATGACGGTGTGCGCTTACCGGCAGATCATGTCCAGTTTTCGTGGAGCGCTCCACGAACACGGGCTAGACCTTGACAGCCAGGTCGACGCGGTAGCGGCCGTCGCGCAAGTGTGGTCTCGCCAGCGCTTCGATGGTCGGGGCGAGTCGGCCAGCTCGAGCACCATCAATCAACGTCTGGCCGCGCTCTCATCGTTCTATACCTTCGCCAAGCGCCGGCGCCTTCTTGCCGGTGATAATCCCACCAGGGAGAATCCTATTGCCCTGGTGGAACGAGCGCGCGTTCAGGGCTATGCCCATGCTCAAGCTCTCTCTCGTGAGGATCTGGCGGCGCAGCTCCAGGCGATAGACCAACGAACCGTGCCTGGCAAGCGAGACTATGCCTTGCTCTTGGTTGCGCTCGGCAGTGGGAGACGGCGGAGCGAGCTGGCGGCTCTCACGCGAGGCGATCTTGTGATCCTGGGTGACCAGACACAGGGCGAGCGTGTGCTAGTGACCTGGCGGCGCTGCAAAGGTGGCAAAGTGATGCACGACGAGCTGAAGGCAGAGACCGCGGCTGCACTCCTACGCTACTTGTACGCGGTGCATGGATCCAACTTGGGGATTCTGCCCGCTGAGACACCAGTGTGGCTCTCCTGCTCGCGGGCGAATCCCGGGAAAGGGATCGGAAGGCAGGCCATCGCGGACATCTATGCCGTTCGACTTGGCACCAGCAAGGTACATGTGAGCCGGCACACGTTTGCGAGGGCAATGGAAGACGCCGGCGCGAAGGTCAGTGAGATCCAGGCAAGGCTCGGTCATGCGTCGCTCGCAACTACCGGGCGGTATCTTGCAGCCTTGACCGGTGGCGAGAATCCATACGCGCCAATACTCGAATCACTGTATGGACTGACCCATCGTGCTGGCTGAGCTTCACTCCTAGGTGAGTATCATTCCCACATTTGTCACATACGGAGTCTTGTGTTACGACAGCTTTGAAGATCGCCCGCTGCTGTCCATTTGGGTCCGTCAGCGTTTCTCGCTGAGATATTTTCGGCAGTTACCTTCGTCTGTTTCCGCTGCTGCGTGCCGTCATATTCTCTGGATGTTGTATAGCAAATTCACGTGCTCACTTAGGATGAGGTAGGCACCGAACATGCATCGACTTCAGCTTAGAATGGTTACTAGAGCTGTACTCAGTCAAATCCAGGCTATCTGCATGCACTGCTTCCCTCAGTTCCACGAGGCCCAAAGCAGTCTCCCATGGTATGCCTCCGCCCGCGGGAGACTGGAGCTGTTCCATGTGCCCTGGACTATCTCAGTGTGGAGCCCAGCGCGCACTCGCGTGTGGTCAGCACAAAGCAGGAGGACACTTGTCACAGAACATAACGTACAGATACGTAAAAAGCAATCACCATTTCTCCACGCTTGACAGATACTCTATACTGATCCCTGTATAACATGCCGACCACACAAGACAGTGTGAGACAAGAACCATGCGACGAAGCACACCCCATAGGACGCTTCTAGGATTGGTACCTCGATCAGTGCAAAGGTAGGAGACATGGACTCGTTGACTCCGCGACCCACACCATTCCCGCACCGCACAACCTCTTTCAGTCGACTCGTGCTGGGGTGGCTTCAGGGTCGCCGGCACCGCTCCTTGCTGCTTCTGCGGCGTCTCGTGCTGCGGGTGTGCCCGCTCGTGGCGCTGCTTATCGTATTGCTCAGCGGAATAGTGGGCCAGTTTGCCCAGGCAAGCCTTGATCTGGCCCCGACGGCCTTCGCCGCATCTGCCAGCGGGCCACTAGTGAGCTACACTCCCAATACTCTGGCCCGCTTTCGAGCTACTGGCAATGCGGGCCATCCGTCTCCTACGAGCCAGGTCACTCCCGTGCAACCGGCGCACGTGGGTACGCAGCAGCTGCAGGCCAACCAGGAACAGCGCCCAGTCTCGCTGCCGCCGTCTGTGGGTGTGCCGACCGCGCACCCGCTCAGTATCCCGCTCACTACGTCGCTGGTGACTTCGACGCTCACGTCTGCCTCCGTGTCCTCTGCAGCCTCTGCCTCCTCGTCGTCTTCGTCTGGCTCCTCGCCTCCGACTACGCACTGGTACACGACCTCCGATGGCACGCTGTCGCTTGGTCTGCCCAGTCAGAGCATCAACCTGGGTGCCTCCCTCACCGCTGGACCTAGTGCCAACACCGGTCGACCAGCTATCAATGCGAGTACGCCGCACGGACCCTTTACCCTCGCCTTCACACAGACCCAAGGGGGCCATGACGGGGACATCCGCCAGCTGGCCCAGTTCACCCTCACCGTCACGGATGGCACCGGCCGACAGATGCCGGGCGTGGGCCTGAGCAGTCCCATCACTATCCGTCTGCACTACGGTAAACACGAGCTCGACGGCCTCAATGGCAACGATGTCCTGCTGGTCTGGCCACAGACCGGAGACCAGGCAAAGCATATCGTCTCCACCAGTGTCAAAATGACGAACGACCCCAGTACCGATACGCTGACCGCCACGGTGCCGTCGCTGCTCGCCGGACCGTTAGTCGTGCAGGCCCCACCCACCGATGCCAACCAAGACTCCAGTGAACACCTGGCCAACAGCGGCAATCCAGGGGATGTACAGTTTTCCATCCCGCTGGATGAGCCTCCTGCTGCGGGCGGATTCTCACCCGCACTCAATCTCACCTACAGCAGTGCGCTGCCCAATGGCCGGACCGACCGCTCTGCTCCCGCCTCGTGGGTAGGCGACGGCTTCAATCTGAGTCTGGGCGACATCACCTACGACCTTACCACCGGCCTGTACTACCTGAACAACCTGGAAGGCATCAGCGAGCCATTGCTGTGCTGTATGGTGGAGGATAGTTCGAACCACGAGTACTTTGTCCCCGATCACCATCCCGATGTGCGTGTCTATACCTCCAACTATACCGAGACTCCCGCCCAGCAGGATGACGATGCCAGTTGCTTCCACGTCGAGTTTCCCAATGGGGATGAGTACGACCTTGGCTGCACTCGGGACTCGACCCACGACACGGTGAACAACGGCGTCAATCTGGCCATCGAATGGGATGTCAATCATGCTCGACGTGTGGCCAACACCAGCACCGGGGTACTACAGCAATACCAGGTCACGTACTGGGAGGACGGATCGAGCTCCGGTGGCGTGGGTTACTCCCGCGGCTGGGGCATGGGGGAGATCGATTACAACTTCATCAATGGGACTCCGAGCGCCAAGATCGTCTTCAATATCCACTGGCCCCAGGCCAATGGCACCATGAACGGCGGTCCGGGAACCGCCACGCAGTATGGCACGAACTACAACTGCACCGGTACGCCGTCGCCCAACTCGACGACGCTGCGCTGCGACGATCCCGTCACGCCAGCGGGCTGGATGACGGCACCGCTCACGATGTCGACATTGACGCTCGATAGCGTCCTTATGCAAGTCGATGTCGGCGGCAGCTGGCAGACCGTGCGTTCGTATCAATTTACCTACCAGGACACTCCCTACGGCAATAACTGCTGGGACCCGGAAGGCAGCGGCGAGCAGTATGCCTGCGCCGGAGAACACTTGCTGCAGAGCGTGCAGGAGATTCCCTACCAGAATGGCAGCGCGGAGCCGAGCCTGCAGCCAGTAACGTTTAGCTATTCGGCACCGGTGCAAAACGGGTTCAACGATACCACCAATCTGGTCAACGGCAATCCCTACTTTGCCCAGACCTGGTGGCAGTACCTTACCCATATCACCGACAAACAAAGCGGACTCGATGAGACGGTCAGCTGGGCACTGGGGCACGGCAATACCAATGGTGTTCCCAGCGGCGAGTCGGACACCAACCCCTTTACTTGCAATAGCGGCGGGTGTCACCAGATGGACGACCGGCAGTGGTCGCGGCAGATGGTGACCAGTATCACCGATGTGGGCATTAGCAGCAGCGATACCACGACGTATGCCTACACCTTGAACCAGGCGTGCGGGACCAACTGTACCCAGGATTACTGGATCCCCCCCAATGGCTGGAATGCCTGCGGCGATAGCGGGCTGCCGCCACAAAACCCCAATCAGGCGTGTCTCGGCGGCACGACCACCAACTACTACGATGAAGTCTACATGGGCATGGCGACAGTGACCGAGCAGCACGCTGATGGGTCCAATACCGTCACCCAATACTATGCTGGCAACGGCTGGGGGACCAATGACTGGGACCAGGCCAATGCGCTGGACGGCATGCCCTACCAGCAGGACGACTACCAGGGGACCTGGCAAGGCGCCACGCCCTTAGAGGAGGTCGATACCACCTATAATCTGGTCCGCAATGCCTGCCCTGATATTACCCCCGGCAACCAGCTCTACCAGAATCCCTACTTGATGTGCGAGCCGGTTGCGACCCAGCAGACCACCTATGTGGGTGGGGGGAGTGGGTCCACCGTGCCGGCACTCACCCAGACCTGGAACTACAATCTGGCGGCGACCGGATCGAGCAGTCTCAACCATTACTACGAGACCTTGACCAGCGGCACGGTAAGTGGCAACGATCTCTTGGCCGACAGCACCAATTCGAGCCAGTATGGCAGCACCCAGCCGACGTATACCACGACCTATTCGGATGAGTACCATGATGGGGTGCTGGATTCGACGCCCACCACCTACTACTTACTCAATTTACCCGCGCAAGTGATCCTGAGTGATAGCCTGGGCAACGGCTGGGCCTGCGTTCACAACCACTATGACGGCCAGGGTTATGTCCTGGGCCAACAGTCATCGCTGGATGACGGGCTGCTCACGCAGGCCAATACCTACAGTAGCTGTGGGACGAGTAGCAACGGCTACACGCTGACCGGCCAGGTGGCGACGGCGACGGGCTTCGATACCTATGGGCAGCCGATTGTGAGCCTGGATGCGGATGCGGTAGCGGGCGTGGCAAGCCATGTGGGATGTACGCCGACGACCACGCCGTTGGTGGTGTCGAGCAATGGTCACAGCACCTACACTTCCTGCACCAGCTATGACACGACCCAGGAGGTGTATCCCACTGGCACCAATGACCCCTACGGGGACACCACCGCTACCGGCTACGATGAGGTGCAGGGCGTTCCCACGAGCAGCACCGACGCCAACGGTCAGGTAACCTCCTACGCTGGCCCAGACTACGAATATAGTGGCTCCCCCTCCCTCTCTACGTTTGAGGATGTCTACACCCAGACGGCGCTCCCCGGCGAGACCTACAAAGATGGCGGCAGCGGCGCTTGGACCCAGCGTGACTTCACCTACAGCTTCTGCGCCACCGCCCCCGACGGACAACCCTGCCTTGAGGAAGACAGTGTGCGCCAGCTGGATGGCAATAACCCCGCAGATCTGGCGGTGACGCGCCAATTCTATGACCGGGACGGCCGGCTGATCGAGACCCGGACCAACAGCCCGACCGATGGCAACGACCTGGTGACCTTCATGACCTATGACGATGTCAATGACAAGGTCTTCCAGAGCCAGGCGTGTAGTGTGCCGGCCCTCTCCACCAGTAACGGGGGACGGAGCGTCAGCAGTACGCCGGGGTACATCGCACCCGCATCGGCCAGTGGCTCTGATGGTGCCTGGATCAATCCCGGGCAGAGCGGCACCGGGTGCTCCAACGTCACTGGAACGACCAGCTACACTGACGCGCTGGGCCGTCCGATCGCGAGTGACGATGCGCTGGGGACGGGTGTCGGATCCAGCGGCACGGGCTGTCTGGTCGGAAGTCTGCACCATACCGCGTGCACGAGCTATACGCCGGTGGTGGCGTCCAGCGTGTCGGGCCTTCCCAGCACCGATAGCGAGCCCTACCTGCAGACGGTGACCATTGATGCCAATCTCAATCAGCGGGCCACCTACACCGACGCGCTGGGGCAGACCGCCTATAGTCAGACCTTTAACGGGCAGAGTCAGACACCGCTGGGTAGTGGCGTTACGTCCTACGCGGTGAGCACTGCGCAGTACAATCCCAACGGAAAGCAGACCCAGCTCAAGGACGCAGGTGGCAACCTGACGACGTGGGTCTACGATGATCTGAGCCGGCTCCAGTCGGTCACGACGCCGGACACGGGCACCACGACCTATCCCAGCTACGACGCCAATGGGAATGTGCTGGAAACCGTCGACGCTCGCGGTGCCACCGGCACCGTCTACGCCGCCTACGACGGCTTGAATCGCCTGGTCTCGAGCAGTGCCAGTAGCACCCAATCGAGCCCCTTTGCGACCGACACCTACGGCACCACGGCCACCGGCAACAATGATGCCGAACGACTCATGAGCGCCACCTTTGCCACGGGACCCAGCCAGGAGGTCACCGGCAGCTACAGCTATAGTTATGACACGCGGGGGCGCACCACCAGCACTACCTTTGCCCTTTCCGCGCCCAATACCCCCGCCGTGAACTACACGCTGGGCGCAACCTACAACGATGACGACCAGCTGGCCACGCTCAGCATCCCCGCAGCGGGGGACCAGCCGGCTGAGACACTGTCTGCCACCTTTGACAATTCGGCGGGCGGCCTGGTGAAAGCGCTCAGTAGCAGCCTGAGCAGTCCGACGAACCTGCTCTACAATGGACTCACCTACACCAGCCAGGGGCTCCTCAGTGGGTACCAGACGGGGATAACCGGCGGATCACCTGGTTGGCAGGCCAGCGACGCCTTTGCCTATGATGGCGATCTCCGGCCGAAAAGCGCGACCTTTACCCGGACCAATACCACCACCCAGACCAACACGACCGTTTGGCAGGTGCAAGCGGCCTACCATGCGGGAGGCAACCTCGCGACGCTGACCACCACGGTGCCCACCGTGGGAAGTACCCCGGGAGGCACCGAGACGCAAGCCCTGTGCGAGGATGCGCAGGACCGGTTGGTCTGGGCCAGTACCCAGTCGACCGGCCCCTGCGGACGGACCGGAAGCGAAGGGATTTCGGGAGCGGGGTATACTGCCACCTACAGCTACAACAACCTGGATGAGATCACCAGCGCCTCGGTGGTCAACGGGAGTGGATCCCCGATTGCTGGTGCCGCGCAGGGGACCTACACCTACGACACCAACCAGGCGGCAGGCCATGTGCATGGTCTGTCGAGTGTGGGCAGCGGGAGCACTGGTTACAGCGCTGGCTACGACGCGGCGGGAGAGCAGACCTGTCGAGCATTGAATAGCACCACCTGTACGAGTGCGAATAACACCGGTCAAGAGTTGACCTATAATCCACTGCAAGAGCTGATTGGCTGGCAAAATACGCCGAGTAGTCCCACTGCCACCGGCGCCTATGCTGACGATGGCAGCGGTGAGCGGGTCTGGCAGCAGGATACCAGTACCAGCGGCAGCACGACCACGACCACCAGCATTGTCTATGTGCTGGGGATCGATCAGATCACCACAACGGCGATCACCAGCCAGCAAGCCAAGACCACCGATCAGCGCACCTATGCGCTCCCCGGTGGTGGGTTCGCACTCCGGGATGCCAGCGGACTGAATTATCTCTCGACCGATCTGCTCGGTACGCCAAGTACCACGCTCAATCTGAACGGGGGCTCAATCACTGGCGCCCAGTTGCTCGCGCCGTACGGGCAGGTACGCTACGCTGCATCGGCACCAGCAGCCGGCCAGACTACTGGCGCCCTGGATACCACGATTGGGTTCACCGGGCAGCAGGCGGATACGACGGCGCCAGGCAGCAGCGGGCTCGATTACTTCAATGCTCGCTACTATGATCCCGTGGTGGGAGTTTTCACGAGTGCGGATAGCAGCGTCGGCAGCGATCCCTTGCTCGATAGTTATGCCTATGTTGGGGGCATGGTCGAGGACGCTACCGATCCGAGTGGGCATCTTTATGACATGGATCTTAAGGGTGGTGGCGGTGGTGTCGGTGCTGGGCTTGGCATCCTCGCATTTCTCCTCGGTGCCGCCTCGGAGCCAGCAGTTGTTGCAAGCGCAACTGTAGTCGGTGCAGCCGGTGGAGCGGTATGCGAAGAAGAGTGTGAGACCGTCATAACCGAGTTGAGCAATGACACGGTGTCGGCTGAGACAACTGAGGCAGGTGGCGACGTCATTAATAATACCAGTGCCACCAGTGCTGAGGGCCAGCTCTTGCTCAATGAGGCGAATGACGTCCAGTCTTCGGAAGACGTCATAGCTACCGAGGATCTCGCGGAGCGTGGACAGATTACCCAAGACCTAAAGAACGAAGCCGAGGAAAACACCGAGATCCAGGATCAGCAGACCAGTCAGAACGACAACAACGGAGGTAACACTGACTCTGGCAATGGCGAGAGCAATGAGAATGGATGTGGGGGGTTATCCTTTGCTGCCAGCACGCCTGTTGCGTCCCCGAGTGGTGAGGTGCCCATCAGCAAACTCAAAGTTGGTGATAAGGTAACGGCCTACGAGCCGACGACGGGCAAAACGAGCACCCAGACAGTGCAGCACGTATTCATCAACCATGATACTGATCTGGTGAATGTGACGCTGAAAGTAGATCGTAAGGCCACCCACACTGTTACTGCGGCTGCTGAGGTGCGCCAATATCACGATTCGTTCATGGCCCAGCATAGTACAGACGCTTCACTTGACAGGTCTGCTAACACCGTATCTACTAGCCAATCGGGGTTCTACGATGAGACAGTAGACACCACGCTCAATCATCCCTGGCTGACAGCGGATCGCGGTTGGGTTCGGGTCTCCGGTTTGCATCTGGGGGAGCCAGTCCAAGAGGCGGACGGCAGCATCGCGACCATCGAAGCGATCACTGTAGTGCCAGGTTCGGCGAGCATGTGGGACCTCACAGTCAGCAATGTGCATACCTTCGCGGTAGGCGATGGACAGTATGTCGTCCATAATGATGATTGTGATGGTAGTACAACTACGTTTAAGAATCAACTGCCTGATCAACTTGACCAGGAGCTAGCTAATGCTCAGCGCTTGGGTGTCGAACCGATCACACCCACTGATCCAGAGTTTGAAAACGTTGCAAATGAAGGCAGGATCAAGTGGGCAGTTACAGAAGACGGACAGTTAGTTGTAGAGCCCAAATTTGTAAATGGCGAGGAGATCGCGCACTCTGTTTTGACTGGCGGCAACAATGTGCTCGCTGCCGGAGAAGCAGATATAGCAGGGTCTCCCGGCGAATACTTAGGTTTGGACATAACAAACTACAGCGGTCATTACATGCCGAGTGCTGAGAGCCTGGAGATTGGCATAGCTGCCTTCGCCAGATATGGGATACTGTTCCCGTAGTGCCTATCAGGTAATAGAATTAGCACGACTGGACGCCGTATTGCGCTTGGCGCTCGTGGTGCCCACGGATCGATCGGATAGCATATCATGGAAACTCTGACCCATGTCCTACGGCAACCACCTGACGAGGTGGTTGCCTGGTTAGATTCTGTACAACATGAGGATACCACTTCACTTACTGAGTTTAATTGGCTTGGGCTCGCAGAAGCAGCAAGTACGAACGCTTTAGCATGCAACGATTACACTCAAAGCTTGTCTTGGGGTGAAGTAGCAATCAGAGTTTATGACGATCTGCGTAGACAGAGTACATCAGTGAGTGATAGCTTGTCCATGCTCTTATCGGTGATGTACCTGCGAGCTAGCTTGATCGTCCGCTTTGGAGAAAGGTCGGCCACGTCGATTCTCGACCCGGATCAAGTTCTAACTCTATTTCTCTTCAATGCACCGTTCAAGTCTGCTCATGAAGCAGCCAGACTCTTAGACCGGACGAGTTCGACTGTAGAGGATATACGTAGATTGCGGATTCTGAAAAATCTGTTGGGCCCCATCGAGTTATTGGTGAAACAAGGGTACGCTGATTACTCGTTAGATATGGATGCTTGGCTCAGTCTGAAGAACGAACTGCCGTGATCACGTGATAGCATGATAAGGAGGCTCAACAATTACGGAATCGAAAACGGCATTTCCTCAAAGCTTGAAAACCCGTAGTATTTAACGTCTGAAGTCTTCTGGAGAGCTTAGGGTGTAGCCGACATGGACGAACCAGGCCGCCGCATCCTCTTGGGTGATGGCCTCGACCGCCACCCGCATGGCCTCCCAGAGTGCCTCCGTGGTGCGGGCACCGATCCGGCGCAGAATGGCCTTGATCTTGGAGATCGCCTGCTCGATTGGCGTGAAGTCGGGTGAGTAGGACGGCAGGAAGATCAGCGTACACTGGCGCGCTTCAAGGACCTGGCGAATGCTCGCCGCCTTGTGGACGCTCAAAATATCCAGCACGACCACCTGCCGAGGCCGGAGCGTCGGTGCCAGTTGCTCGGTGATGTACCAGACGAACGTCTGCGTATTCATCGCCCCCTCACTCATCCAGGGCACGTGCAGGCCGTCGGGGGCGAGGGCCGCTACCAGCGTGGTGTTCTTGCCGTGGTTGCGTGGCACCGAGCCCGTCGCCCGGTGGTCGTGCGGTGCCCAGCCGCGGGCCCGGGTCCTGGTCTACCGCGATTGGCTGGTCGGTCTGGGGCCGCAGTGCGCCCACTACGTCCGGGAGATCTGTCGCCGGCGCCGCGACGAGATGAACGGCCAAATCACCGCGTTGTATACGCTGGCCCACCAGGTGGACCCGGCGGACTTCCTCGCCGCCGTCGAACGAGCGACCCAGCAACACAGTTATGGCACCGAGTATGTGCAGGCCCTGCTGGCGCGGACGCCGCGCTCCCCGGTCAGAGAGCCCAGGGGCGCGGCTCCTGCCCCATTACGCCAGGTGGTGGAGCGGGATCTGGCGCACTACGAACAGTATGTGGCCAATCGGGACTGGCTGCTGGCCAAAGGAGGCTCCCAATGACCCACGCAACCCAGCTGAATCCAGGATTGGACAGGACGGGCCTGGGGGGAGTGGAGCAGAAGCTGGCCCTCTTGAAGCTCGGCCGCATGCGGGAGGTCGCGGCCAGCTGGATCGAGCGAGCCAGCACCTCCCAGATGGGGTATGCCGACTTCTTAGACGAGCTCCTCAGTGAAGAACTGCTGGCGCGGCAGGAGAAACAACTGCGCCGGCGTCTGCAGCTCGCCGCCTTTCCCTTTGCCGCCACCATTGAGCAGTTCGACTTCACCCTGCGCCCGGAGTTGAAACGCTCGGTGATGTTGCGCTACTTCGACAGCAGTTTTATCACGTCGGCGGGCTCGCTCCTGCTCATTGGGCCGAGCGGAACCGGAAAAACGCATCTCGCCATTGCCGCCGGGACCAAAATGGCGCAACTGGGCTACAGCGTCCGGTTCACGACAGCCCAACAGCTGGCCAACCAGGTGCTTGGGATAACGCCACCCACAGCCCGCAGCCAGGCGCTCCGCCCCTGGCTAAGTTGTGAGTTGCTGATCCTGGATGAATTCGGCTACTTGCCTCTCGATCCTCAGATTGGACCGGTGCTGTATGAACTCATCGCCGGTCGGTACCAAAAAGGCGCGACGATTCTGACCTCCAACAAAAGCCTGCCCACATGGGGGGAGGTGATTGGGGACAGCACATTGATGATGGCGGTGCTCGATCGCTTGTTACATCATGGGGAGGTGTTTTACTTCCGCGGGGGCTCGTACCGCCTCCGCGGCAAAGAAGCCTTGGCTTTGGCCCCCGCTGGGGGTATCTCGGAACCGGTCTCTGGGTCGTCGACCGCAGAGGCCGCCAGTTAACCGCCGGTTTTTATACCGCAGTCGTGACGTATTGACAACCGGAATTTACAGCCCACCAGGCACAATGCTCCAACACGGTGGCGTCGGGGCCGCCTCCAGCCTAGCTTGCCCCGCCTCGAGCTGATCTGGGCGGACAGCGCCTACCTGGGACCGCTGCAGCGGCACATCTGGGAGACATTTGGCTGGCGGCTGCAGGTCGTCGAGCACCCGGGTGGTGGACGGGGTCAGTGGCTGCCCGCGGATCAGGAGCCGCCGGTCCGGCAGCGGGGATTCTCCCCCGTACCGCATCGCTGGATCGTGGAGCGGACGATCGCGTAGACCCTCGCGTAACCGCCGAATGAGTAAAGAGTACGACTTCTTGCCCAGTTCCAGTGAAACCTGGATCTACTTGAGCATGATTCGCCTGATGCTCAAACGCTTAGCGCATGAGCAGGCCCAGCCTGCCTTGCATTATCGCCGCAGTGCGTAACTCTACAGGGAACCCTTTATGTACAGCCTTTAGTATAGCGCGCAATGATCGCACTAGTGCCTACAGAGACTGCCAGCGACTTGCATCATGATTTTGTGAGGTTTGATATTTTGTTCTATCGATGTTACACTGCATGTATGCTCCACACAGTGCGCAGTTATCTCGGGGCTGAGAGCGACAGCGCGAATTGAAAGTGAAAATCCGCAGGCAGCGCGCCAGGAGGATTACCAAGCCGCAAGACTTGCGGAGGCGCTCATCGCTCTCACAGGGAGACAGCCATGCGCCTGCCATATAATGCCCCTGGCTCACAACGAAGCCGGGGAAAGCGAGGTGAGAAAGATCTATGCACAGTATTCCGCAAAGAGAAACTACCCGTGCCGCAGACGCTTTCGCGGAGTATGCCGCGATAGGTCCAGAGCGGAGCCTGGTTAAGCTCTATGAATACCTACGGCAAACCCCAGGTAAACCCCAGGTGAATTATTCCACTTTAGAGGACTGGTCACGGGCTCACCGCTGGCAGCAGCGGGTTTGTGAGTACGACCAGGCTCAGCGTGCAATACGAGCGGCGAAGCACCAGGCTGACATCGAGAAGATGAACGAACGGCACGCGCTTATCGGCACCACTCAACAGAGGAAAGCCCTCGAGCAGATCGAGGCACTCATTGCCGCGCAGAAGTTTGGCAGTCAGGCCACTGTCATGCTGCTCAAGCTCGCGACTGAGCTGGAGCGGACAGCGCGAGGTGCGCCTTCGAACGTGGAACGACACGAGATGTCTGGACCAGGTGGTGACCCTCTCTCATTCGGAGCTGAGATAGAGGACGATCCCGAAGCTGCTAACCTTGCCCGCGCTCTTATCGCCAGAGTTTCGTACAGGGCCATGGCATAGCGTTCGCCCCTGGCGGGTCTCCTGACTTCATCCAACACGGTGATCACTGACCCCGCCGGCATCGGGGCTCCTTGTTAGTGATCACCATTTCTTTACCCTCGGCTGCCTGACTGGCTAAACACTGACCGATATGTCCTGCGCAACATGACGTAACCACAAATATAGCCTGTGGAAATAGTGTTTTACACTTGCCTATGAACGTTGGTCCCTCTACGCGCCATTACGGACAGGAGCACTCAGGTTTACAATTTGTGGCCAAACCTTGAACCACCACACTATGAGAAGCACTACCAGAAGACCTGCGAATACTAACCAAAAGGTTTTGGAACCGCGAATCATCAATGTTCTCACCTCCCTATGATTGTGTGACTGTTCCCCGAGATAGGCCGCCCTACGACCCGTGGGGCAAGAAATGGCGGCAGCGCTAAGGTTCCCCCTCGTGCTGCCTTCTGTCTTCCATGCGCCAGTGTTGCATTGACCGGATAAGCGCAAACTCGGCATGCTGCCGAGCCTTCTCGGCAGCATCGTAATCCTGCTTGAGTTTGGCGAGTTGCGCCCGGAGCTTAGTATTCTGGATCTCCAGGTTCGTATTCACGCTGCGCACCACCTCACATTCGCCGGCCAGCTTCTTGGTGTCCTGGGTCAAGTAGTCTCGCTGTTTCTTTACTGTGGCAAGCTCCTGGCACACCGCGTCATACTTCTGGAATAGGCGATTGAACGCTACCTCCCACCCAGCGTCTGAGTCGTGCTTCTTGGCCTCGTCGTCCATACTATGCCTCGGCCACCTACGCAAAATGCACGACGATTAACACTACACTGCTGAGCATGAGAGCGAGAAGCAGCATGGCTGCTGGACAGCCAGAGTTACTGCTGGCTCGCCTGGTTGGGCCGCTGCGATAATGCGCTCGGACATGTACGGTTTTCGGCATCGGATACCTCCACAACTAGGGGCAACTGGCCTCTTATCGGCAAGTATACGTCCCCTCCAGGTCTGTGCGGATCCCAGTTTGAACACCGAGGACACGGCACACCAATCGCTAGCCTACTTTGGCTGAGGCATTGGTAGCTCTGTGCTACCTCTCTACGTTGTTATGTCGAATTCTCAGAAACAGTGGTAGCCCACATGGGTAGACGCGCCTTGCATACCTAGCCAACCACAAGCAGCCCGTTGGTTCATTTCTGCGAAGTAGCCGACAGGCGCGCAAAAGGCCCGGATAGGATTTCCGGGCCTCTCTATGTCAAGCGGAGCGCCGGTGCTACTGCTATCGGACAATACGCATGGTTGACGCTAGATTGGTGCACTTACTTACGGAGCACACCAGGGCCGCCGTTACGGCCAAGAAGCTCCACCTGGTCAGGAATTGGCCGCCCATCCTCTTGCGCCGTCTCTATCCACTCTTGGATAATGACTTGAGCATTCGCTACGGCCTCTTCCGGCGTCTCTCCGTCGGCCATTGCGCCTGGTAGGTCCGGTATCTCGACTAGCCAGGCTTGATCTGGCTTGCTCCACCAGATATTCATGCGGTAGTGATATTGCTGAGCCATATACCGGCCTCTTTCTAGGGTACTTGGGTGATGCCGTGTACCTGAAGGGTAGCACGAACCTGCTCAACTTGGTAGGGTTTTGCCTTGCCGTCCGGCCGTGGCTGGAGATTGATTATCTCGCGCTGGCCAGTCTTGCGGGATATGTGATGACTGCCGCTGATCTTCTCAGCATGCCCAAGCCGGCCCAGTAGGCTACAGAGGTCGTCAAAGCTGATAGTCGCGTCTGCTTGGCCGCCCAAGATGCGTTCAAGTAGCCTGTCCCATTTTGACACTGCTGCCTCCGATTGGACGTGCCTGCTTTGCTCGAAGTGCACACTAGACAGATATCAGATGATACGCGGTAGGCTGGTTACGTGTGTGCCTCGGGTGATACAGTTCCAGCTTGACAGAGATCGGCGAGGAGGATGGCATGTTGCATAGCATACGTTGGCTCAGCGGGCGAGTTCTGGTAGGTATCGTAGGAATAGTGATCGTAGGCATCCTGGTGCTCGGCGTATCGGTTAGGCGAGCGGAAGCCAGTGCTCCTAAAACGCCCAAAGTACAACTCGTAACGCAGAGCTTTCCAATGACGGCATTGACATCCAACAACCTCACGACATTTACGACTATGCAGCAGATTACGTTCACCGCAGCTGCTCAGGGACAATTGCAAGTCACCACTTTTTATACCTTCAACTTCCAAAGCGACGAAGTCGGCCAAGGCGGTGTAGTCACCTGTAATCTCGTACTCGACGGGACCACGATAGATACACTGACGACGACCCAATTCTTCGCTGCCGGCGATCAGGAAGCTGCCATGACCACCACACAGACTGTCTCGAGTGGCTCGCACGTGCTCGCTCTGTCATGCGCCGCCACCAACCAAGCAAACCCTCCCGAAACCGATATCACAGGGGACGGCACCAGCCTGATTGTCAGATCCTGATAGTTGGAGCGGCCAGGCTGATATTGGCGTCTGATAGGCTGCTCAGGATCCGCTCAAGCAGCCTATCCCATTTCGACACTACAGCCCTCTCTTTACTACTGTGCCGCTTGCTGTTGAAGGTCACTCTCCAACACGATGCGCCAGCGGTTCGCGAAGCCGCAACTAACGCCGCTTGCTCGTTCCAGCTCACCCGCACTCATACCCGGTACGTATGCCGCTCTCACCTTGGGCTCGACCGGTTGCTTTGGATGCCATCAGCCCGCTTCACGCCTGGATAAACCCGCAAGGTTGGGGCTCTGCCCCTACCCCTTGCCACTAACCCGCTTGGTGCCTGGCCTCAGAGCACAAATACGTGAACAGAGCGCGGGCTTTACCGACATCCATGTCCTGGCGTCTTTTCTTACCAAGCATGCTATACTCGGCGTGAAATTTACCGATTACGTAGAGCATGTGAGGTACACCCAAATGGCAGACAAAGCACCAGCACGAGCATCAGAGCCTGATCTGACCGAACCATCCGATGGGCGCAAAGCTGAATTGCGCTCGGCGTATCAGGAGGGGTCGGATACCCCGTATCGAGGAGTACGCATAGGAACCCTCGGAGAACTGAATTGGATTTTCAGTGAGCGGAACTGGTCAGGACAATATGAGTTATCTGAAGGCATGGCGCGCCCAAACCTCAGCGGGGTGAACCTCCGCGAGGCAGACTTGAGCGGGGCGGACCTCCGCGAGGCAGACTTGAGCGGGGCGGACCTCCGCGGGGCGACGTTGGACAAGGCGGACCTCATCGGGGCGACGTTGAGCGGGGCGGACCTCCGCGAGGCAGACTTGAGCGGGGCGGACCTCCTCCGGGCGACGTTGAGCGGGGCGGACCTTGGCTATGCGACGTTGAGCGGGGCAAACCTCCGCGACGCGACGTTGGACAAGGCGAACCTCATCGGGGCGACGTTGAGCGAGGCGAACCTCAGCGACGCGACATTGAGCGAGGCCAACCTCTTCCGGGCGACGTTGAGCGGGGCGGACCTTGGCTATGCGACGTTGAGCGAGGCAAACCTCCGCGACGCGACGTTGAGCGAGGCCAACCTCTTCCGGGCGATGTTGAACGGGGCGTACCTCCGCGGGGCGACGTTGGACAAGGCGGACCTCTACAGTGCGACGTTGAGCGGGGCGAACCTCAGCCAGGCGGACCTCGGCGACACGAACCTGAGCAATGCAGACTTGGGCGGGGCGGACCTCACGCGAGCGTTCTTCACCGTACGGACCAATCTGGATACCGTGAAGATCTCCCAGCCTCCGATCCTTGTGGGTGTGCGATGGAACGGTGCGCCGCTCGACGCAATAGACTGGAGCCAGGTGGATCGTCTGGGGGATGAAGCGGCGATTGGCCAAGCCAAGTCTCGTAAGGAGCGGGCACAAGCCTATTACGATGCGGTGCGTGCCTACCATGGCCTCGTGGTGGCACTGGAAGCCCAGGGCTTGACGGAGCAGGCGCGGCGCTTCCGCACTCGGGAGCGGACGGTCGACCGCCAGAGGCTGCGCTCGAGCCCGCGCACATGGTTCGGCTACGGCTTCTATTCGTTGCTCAATCTGATCTCGGGTCAGGGAGAAGAGCCTGGGCGCATCTTCATCGCCTACGCCATTGTCATTAGCCTGTTCACTGGTATCTATTGGGCGGTGTCCCACGAGTTCCTCACCAGTTCGCAGCCCTTGCAGTGGTACGAAGCCCTCGTTCTCAGCCTGAGTTCGTTTCATGGGCGCGGCTTCTTCCCCTCGCAAATCGGCCTGGGAGATCCGTTGGCGATGATCGCGGCAGTGGAGGCAGTCACCGGCTTGTTCATCGAACTGATTCTCATCGCCACCTTTAGCAATCGCTTCCTCAATAAGTAGGTTTGCGTGGGCTATTTGTCACCAGCTATTTGTCACCAGCTGTTTGTCGCTCTGCGGCAACATGATCACCTTTTTTGCCCTCAGCCTGCTCTACGCCTGGACAAACTCGCAAAGGGTACGGCTTCTGGCCATACCCTTTGCCACTAACCCGCTTGGATCCTGACTTCAGAGCACAAATACGTGACCAAAGCCCGGGCTTTACTGACATCCATGTCCTGGCGTCATGAAACGCCATACGACGGCTCACGCAATTGCCAGGTCAGCAACATAAGGGGGCAATCACGACGACCGCCACCAGCGCAGTGATCAAGCCGTACTCAATCATTCCCTGACCAGGGGATTGTCTCATCCATACCCTTCCTTCAGTTAGTTAAAAGTGAAACGTCGCGGCGACACTCGCCGCATCTATGGCTGCTCCCCCGTCTGTGCCCGAGTCGTTGGGTTTGAGCACAGCCAAGGACATATTCCCGGTAGCCGCGAGAAACTTTAGTTCTTTCGCCTGTGTCGGCGTGACAACGACGATGAGCGAGCTACTAAAGGTGGCGTACACGTAGAGGTTGGTGAGCGTGGTTTGCGTGGCACATCCGCCGGACGGGTCATACGTCGATCCGCATTCAGTCACGATCACGTCTACATGGTCACCGGCGACAACGAACGATTGGCCATTGCCGTTCGGGTCTGCATAATCGAGCGAGAATAGCATACTCCCCGTTGGTATAGCCGATGGATTATCGAAGGTAATACTGTTTGGAGGTGCACTGCTTCGTGGGACAAAGCGTGAATCGGTCGCCAGGAGCACATCGCCGGGTTGTATATCCGTCACGACGACAAATTGGTTCAGCCGCACGTCCAACGCGTCCTGTGTTGTGTAGATGTAGGCGCCCGGAGGGACAAGCGAGAGCGGGTAATTCTTCACCGCGAAGTCGCTCTGGATGCTGCCCGAATCAAGTACCTGTCCTGCCGAGATGGGCTGTGTAGCGACGACAACTGGCTCGGTCGCCCCGGCGTTGCTCGTGGCATTGCTCACGAGGTAGATCACCAGGACACCCGACAAGAGCGCCAAGAGGACGCCAAGCAGCATCAGCGCTCGCCCACCACCACTGCCAGTTCGGGGTTGCCTACCGCCACGTTGAGGCTGCGTCGTTGACATCTCTTTCTCCTTAGCACTCGGGGCATACAATCAGCGACCACCAGTATAGATGGTCGCTGTCCGCTTAGCAAGACGGCGACGATGCTCAATATCAAGATTGGACTTGCTCCTGATGTGCCCTCGTTTGTCTGGTGCAGGTGCGTGGGAGCTTCCAGACACGGATAATGGGACGTGCTCTACATGGGTACACACAACCCGTGGCTCCGTTCATCTATGAGGTCTTTGACGCAAGGACCGGCAACGCTCTGGTGACAGATGCCAGAGACTCGGCATTTCTGTAGCACAGAGCAACAGCGCAAGTGGGAGGCAGTACAATGGGTGATGGTGACTACCGGCTGGACAACGGAAACCTGAGGTCACACTATTCTCTCGTGATCCAGTGCAGCGACGAGGATCAGCTCTTCATTGTGAGTTTTCCCGAGTGGGGTAATCTGACACACACGCATGGTGCTACCTACGACGAGGCCCTAGCCAAAGAGGTGTTGGAACTGCTCATCGAGACTGAAGAAGCCAAAAGGCAACCCACTCCCCGAGCCGCACCTCTATACGCCTGGACCAGAACCTGCACCTTAGCGCAACAGACGGGTAGTCCCTATGGTGATGGGGCCAGTAGCTGCGACACAGTGGTCCGCAAGCGACACGGGCAATAGGTGGAATAGAATATGGCTACAGTGCTACGAGTTGGTCTTTACCAGTTCTTCTTCTACGGCAACGAGGGCGGCGAACTCCCGCATATCCATGTTGAGGCAGGTGGCAGCGCACTAGGCAAGTTCTGGCTGAACCTGTGACGAGCCAGGAGGGATTCAGCGATACAGACATGAGTCATATTGTGAACTTGGTACAAGCAAACCACAGAAAACTCTTGGGGGCCTGGTATGTCTACTTCCCTTGATCTGCAGGCACGGGCAACACAGGTGCGAGCTCGAGGCAACACTCTCATCTTGTCCTTGGTAGATGGGCGGGTACTCAGTGTGCCACTTGCATGGTTCCCGCGCCTGCAAAACGCTACGCAGCCTGAGCGAGATGATTGGCGACTCATTGGTGACGGGGAAGGTGCGCTGGAGTACCCTTGACGAGGATATCTCAGTGCCGCGATTGCTTGGGTTGCCGTGCGAATGATGATCCCCTGAGCGTTCGAGTGCTTGCTATTGGGCTGGCTTCTGGCGAGTCTTTTTGAAGCGTGGTGACTTAAGTGGACGAATAATGAGAAGCACTAGTCCTAGCACACCGGAGGTCGCTACGGCTAAGATACAAGCGCCGATTAGGACAAGCGCAGCTACCGCCCAGAGACACCAGATGATTGTGACAAGCCCTACTGCTGCAGCCAGTTCGCCTACGGTCGACAGATACCAGGCAGCCGCATTCATAGCCCTGAGCGAATAGGTGGCAAATAAGAGACCGTTTGGAAACTGAGAAAAGAAAGGGAGCGGGAGGGTGAGATAGGCTGCAAGGATGAAGACATACACCTATCCCACCAACCTGACCGATGCCGAATGGGTTTGGCTCGAACCGCTGATTTCTTGACTTGGCCCTCATTCCTCCGCAGGCTCGACCGTCGCATCGTAGTTCGTGCCACGAGCCGGTCCTGGTGCCTGTTCTATGCGTGTCAGTCGCTTGCCATTCATACGGATTAACGACTCAGCATTGATTAAGCGCTGCTCAGTTGCGGTTAGCCGTCGTTCAGCCTGAGTCGTTCGCTGTTCGAGCGCCGCAAGACGGGCCTCTAATGCCGTTAGATCGCCCTCAAGATGACTGCCCATGCTCTTAAATGACCCTCCGTCCTCACCATCTGGATCGGCAATATCAGGCTCGCGTTCGATCGTACAACCCATGGCGCAGTATGACCACATCCTACGATATCGCACGGGGAAACCAGCTGAAGCGAGCCAGTTCTCATAGCCTCCACTATTGCGCTAGGTCCACGCGTTGCTGTGGGTCCTCCAGTTCAGCAGCAAGCACGCGAGTCCATTTCGCGGCGCTGTTGCGCGAGATACCAGCGGCACGCTGCAATTGTGTCACCGACATGTCCGGTCGCCATACCCGACGAACCTGTTTCTCAACCGAAGCTTTTGGCGACCGCTTGCGCGTTCGAACCGGTGAGGTGTTCGAACGGCTTGCGCTCGCTTGTGCTGCCGTGTTATCGTGCTGATCTCCAGCTGATTCTAAAAGTAATACTGGCGACTGCTGTGTTCTCTTGTTTAGCGTTCGAATAGGCGCAGCTACAGGTGTGCCAGGGCCGGTAGGTGGCTTGTCCAATGTCGGATTCCCATCCTTAACCATAACGCGCCCTGTTAGCTCTCCTGGCGCGTCTAGCATGGCATTGATCATGGAGTCCAGCCGAGCACGATCTTCTGCAGTCATGATTGCTGCAGCGCCATACACGCGCATCTTTTGGGCAAGTGGTGCGTTGCGATTGTTCGCAGCGGCCGAGACATCGCGTAGAACGCCGGCACCGCTCGCCATTTCTGCTTGCGCAAGAATGTCTCTGCTTGTCACCGGCAGCGGCCGTGCTAGCGAAAGGTATACTGCTAGCATTGGGGCAGCGGCTGCTCGAGCTATAATCAAGACCCACGCGGCACTTGCATGCGGATGTTCATATTGGCTGGACATGTAGAGATAGGTACCCGCCTCGAGAAGAGCCACACTGATCATCACGAACAAGTGGACGCGCTTTTCCGATGCAATTGCTCGACGGGCATTCAGGACACGCAGCATCGATGCGGCGTACACCATTCCAACGTCCATACAGAGCACGAGAAGCGTGCTCACCCCTACGCTAATGGCGGTCGGCACATCTACGCGACCATGTACAAGCGATGCGACGGCATCTCCGGAGAGCGCGACTAGTGAACCAGCAGAAAACAGGATGACCAGCAGCATCGCACAGGCATGAGCGACACGAGACATGCCTGCCCCTTGCTTTGCCAGATCAGCGAGCGCCACATCTACCGCATCACGTTCTGCGAACAGTCGGGACAGGAAGGGAACGCGTAACTTTGCTTGCATAACTAATCCTTTTCTGATCTGGCCCTCATGCCGATTGTGGCTAGCACCTGCACTAATGGTGATTAGTGCAGGTGCTTGAAGCTCCGGACATCGACAACTGTGCAGTCACATCTCGCATGGATGAACTACCACGCGAAGCCGGCTAACCAATTCGCCATTGCCTCATCATGGTTGCTCACCCTGGTCATTGCCATTGCCCGTTGTCTGCGGTAGTGCTCCACAGCTCCAGCATGAGCGCAGGCCCTGCCAAACTGCCCTGCCTTGCAATCGCAATGGGTGATGCCGACGCGATCGACGAACACGTGGTGCAGCCTGCAGCGATCCCTCGAAGGAACCGCGAAGGATTCGCCCAGGGGTAAATTGGCCGTCAGTGTTGCTGTACCTGTGAGATGTGCTTGCTCGGCCAGTCTGAGTGCTCGCTGCAGATGCTGCGTGTCGACGGTTTGCGCCGTGGCAGATGTCATCTGAATCGCTCCTGGTGGTGGTCAATGTGAATCATTGTTAATGCTTTTATTTTACATTATATTGGCATGAATGTCAAGCATAGTATTTACTTTAGTCACACTTTAGCGTACAGTGAAGTAGGTGAACCTGATGCTATCTGCGAAAGGAGAAACCTATGCCAGCAGAGCGAGGTATTCCTGTGCCGTATCTCAAGGCGTGGCGGTTGCGGGCAACCTTGAAGCAAGAAGAACTCGCCAGTCGGGCCGATGTGTCGCGGCCAACAATCCAGCGCGGGGAACGAGGAGAGACGCTTAGCATTGACAACATCCGCAAGCTAGCAGAAGCTCTCGGTATCACTGTGGAGCAATTGCGATTTGAGGAACCGGAAGATCTCAACCCAAAAAGTGAACCTGCCGAGGCTGCTTAAACCCACGGCAGGCCAATAGACTGGCTCTGTGCTGACTGTCTTGGCGGACCCAGCACGGATAGTCCCTACGATTGTACATTATGCGACTTTGGGCGGAAGTCTCCGCCCAACTCGACGTAGCAGATACGGATATCCGCCGGATAGTTGACATCGAAACGTCTACCGCCACTAGCTTGGTCCAACTCGCCGATAATGGTAAAAACGATCCAGGAGATTGTCGGCATGTCGACCTGCCTAATTTTGAGCAAGGGCATGCGGCGGCAGAGGTAGTCGCGTACATTCTGCTTGGAGAATTCAGGAATCGAGATGCTGCGCGGCTGAATAGCTGGCCCACCTGGGTTTTGGTTCGCGATAGGCACCTTGTTCGCTTGACGAACCAATTGCTGCCCACCATAGCACATTGATTTATAACGAGGCGTCTACCTTGGCTCCGTCCGGAACACTACGAAATCATGTCCAAAACTTTTGACGCGATCTTGAATTTGAGAGTCATCATTAGCGGCGATCCAACATACCCGGCGCGAGCCTACCGCACGCTTAACTGGGTGCACGACTCGTGCAAAGCCGATCACTTACCGGATCATCTGATTGCGCTGGTGGTCGCACACGTAGAAGACCAGATCATCGCTGGACATTTCCCGATAATGGATACAGTAACCTACAATGCCAGCGTGGCAAAGGATAGATGAGCCTATGCAATCGCGTTTATAAAGTGCCCGACAGGTGAGCATCGTTCTCGCCAATATTGGGGTCAAAGAAGCGGCCGCTTGATGGCGGCAAAAGCGTATAAGGCACACGATCCGGGAATCACGCGTGTCGCTGGTGGGTGGCTTGCAACCGAAGCCTGGTGGCGGGAGCAGTTCAACGAGCCGCCGAAGATAGGACGCCCACTAAAGCAACGTGCCGCCACATAGGAGTTTTTCTCACCATTTGCGCGATGCGACTTACCAGCCGGTCGATAATGGGTGATAAACTATCTGGTTGATATATTAAGTTGTCGTGTAACGTGTTACGACAACGGGGACCGGAAGAAAAGGAGTGCAAAGACATGGCAGAGAATCTCCCTGGCGGGGCCGTTGGAAAAGAGTTAAAGAAGACCCTTGCGCCTGGTGAACAGGTGCTAGCTCACGCGAGCGGTAAGGGTGGGGCGACGTTGGTTGCCACGGATCGGCGGGCGTTGATAATCAAAACCGGCGCTGCTTCTACCGGGACCTGGTTCGGCCGAAAGTGTGCCTCCTACGGCTATCCACAGATCACAAGTCTCGATCTGCATACGAGTCTCATGGATGGCTACGTTCAAATCAGTACTGCCGGCGTCACACAGAAGAGCCGAGTCGGCCGCTATACGCAACTTATACATGCCGATAACATCTGCCCCTTCAATAAGCCCAGTGAAGGCTCTTTTCGGCGGGTGGTCGAGGTGATCCGCGAGCATCTCTACGCGTGGTCGACGTCGGCGGCTGCAGCATCGCCAGCTGCTAATAGACAGACGATCCCTGAGCAGATCGCTGCGCTCGCCCAGTTACGTGATGCCGGTGTACTCTCCGCTTCAGAGTTTGAGGCAAAGAAGGTTGATCTGCTATCGCGGATGTAACACCGTATCGACTGACCAGGCGGTCGGCAGCGGACGGTGAACCTGGTTATGTGGAGGTAGGCAGTACAATGGATAATGGCGACTACCGGCTGGACGACGGAAACTCGAGGTCACACTATTCACTCGTGATCCAGTGGAGTGACGAGGATCAAGTCTTCGTTGTGAGTTTCCCCGAATGGGGTACACTCGCGCACACCCACGGTGAAACGTATGAAGAGGCCCTGAAGAATGCGCAAGAAGTTCTCGACCTCATGATCGAATCTGCAACCGAGCGTGGTGAAACGCTTCCCGAGCCGCAGCTCTATACGTCTGGACCAGAACCTGCACCTTAGCGCAACAGACGGGTAGTCCCTATGGCGATGGGCCAGTGGTTCCGCGAGCAACACGGGCAATGGGTGCAATAGAATATGGCTACGGTTCTGCGAGTTGGTCTGTACCGGTTATTTTTCTACAGCAATGAGGGCAGCGAGCTTCCGCATATCCATGTTGAGGCGGGTGGCAGCGCAGTCGGCAAGATCTGGCTGAACCCGATATCTGTGACGAGCCAGGGACAATTCAGCGATACAGACATAAGCCATATTGTGAACATCGTGCAAGCAAATCACAGACAACTCTTGGGGGCCTGGTATGTCTACTTTCCTTGATCTGCAGCCACGAGCGATACAGGTACGAGCTCGTGGCAACTCCCTTGTCTTGGCCTTGGTAGATGGACGCAGTACTCAGTGTGCCGCTTTCATGGTTCCCACGTTTGCAGAACGCCAGCCAAGCCGAGCGTGATGATTGGCGGCTCGTTGGTGACGGGGAAGGTGTGCGCTGGAGTACTCTTGATGAGGATATCTCAGTACCACGGCTACTTGGGTTGCCGTGCGAATGACTCTTCACTCAGACACAAAGGAGCCCCAGGCAGTTTGTTTGCCTGAGGCTATGAATTACTTGGCGTCTTGCTTATGTTCCAGATTTGCGATCTTCTTGGCGTGTTCCGCGATTGCCTGCGTATGCTCCTTTAGTGGCTGTTGAACATGTACTGCGATGTCGTTTTCCAGGGTTTTAATGCGGTCTCCAAGGTCTTTGATCATTTTTTCCAGGTCTTCAACTGTGCTCATAGCTGCTCCTTTCATCATTGATACGCTGGTTGGAAGTTTACCACTTGATCCAACGGGCCGACAACTTGACTGCGTTATGATGAGTGGCTTGAGGTGTCCGTGCTGAAGCTCTACCAGCAGGACGGACACCCTTATACCGACAGGCCGGAAGGCGCGATACACTGGTTCCACGAGCACTATAAGCAGTGGCGGGCTAGCGAGTGATGGCGAGGAAGAAGCGCGACATCCGGAGAGGCTACCGCAAGGCGGGCTTCTCAGAGCGCCAGGGCAAAGGCGACCACGCCGTGTTTTCCCCATCCACTTCCAGCGGAGAACTACGCCGTCGATGGTGTGACGGCCGCACCCTGATAGCACAGTTGTACGACAGCCGAGAATGATGTCCCACCGTATTACGAGCGCGTCTCGCAGCGGTCGAGCATCGGGAAGCGCTGACCGAGCGCAGGCTTGGACTGACAGAGGAACGACGCACCCCTCCCGAGCAGCGCTTGATAACACCGAATCCCCGATTCACATGAACAGGAAGCGGCTCAACCAGATAGAGCAGTCTATGGGGGGCCGGGTCTTGGGACATACCACGATGCCACTACAGAAGGATAGCAACATGCGCAACTATGCCAGAATGGATCACTCATGTCCATCCTGACATAGTTGTTTCTACGCGTTGTAGGGCAAGGCAACGAAGACCACGTTGTCCCTGTGTCGGCTCTCGTCCCGACGCCGCAGCAGTTGCACTCAGAAAGTTCCGTGTGCTGGCATGAAAGATTTCGTAGACCACATTAAAGATGATGATCAGCGGTGGTTTGCCCCTCAGCGGTGGATGGCAAAAACGCGAAACTATATGATGAAGTGAAACTCCGCAAAGTGCTCCATTGGTAACGGTTTGTTAGGCGCTCTTAGTTGAAGCCTTGAATTGCAGCCAGGGTGTCGTATCGGGTCCAAGCGCGAAATGTCTGGGATGTTTGCGCTCGTGGCACAAGCCATCGGGCAACTGCGTGCTGCCCAATGATAGAAGCGTTAGGTCGAACCACAGTACATGAGTCGCCTAATCCGAGCAGAAATTCACGCCAGCAGTCGACTAGAGGTGCCGCATATATTTCGCGTGAGATGCCGTGCCGCAGGAGATCGGGGTTCAGGTCAAGCCTCGTAAGTGTCTCGCGCACGACCCGCATTCGCCAGTTCGGGCCCTGCCCGAACTGGTGCCCTGAAGCGTAGCGATGGCCCTCAAGTTCAAGTAGCGTGCGCATCAGGAGAAAGAGGTCATCAGGCACCTGAAAGTGTCCCCATCCCTCGGTCATGCCAATGCGCTGAAAGTTGAGAAGTCTAGGAATTCTCAGGCGGTTATAGAGAGAGGATCGGCCCAAGGCGGAGGTTACTGTAATAAGCACAAGCTGTGCATGTTTTGCCTCTCGGCTGATAATTCCGCGAGTACTGCCATATCTGTATGAGAATGCTTCGACCACTTCTTGAGCAGTCATAAGTGCTGCAACCACCTTTCCTCCGAGAATCTGGGAGTAGGGCGGCACTGCACCAGCCACATAGGCATCCATGACGTTCACGAGTCGTTGCCGTCTTTCATTGGCATCCCAGCCTATCCACTCATCACGTGCCCGTAAGTTAAAGACGGGATCGGTAAGCGCGAAAATGCCTATAAGCTTGCCGTTGGCGGCGTCTTTGACGAGATAGCGCATTCGCCGACCGAAACCACGAGAGACGGGTACAGACCAGAGTAGGGTTGCTAGGCGAAACACGGCTGCGTCTACACTATCTGGAGAATCGATAGGGCATAGAATAGGGGTAACTCTCGCCGGATCTACTTCGTCGCCATTGGCGAAGTATGGAAGTAGGACGTTGGCGTACCTGAACACAAACCGGCTCTCACGAGAGCGAATCTGCAACCTCTGAGCACTATGGTATGCTCGAATTTGATCTTTGGAAGGTTGGGCACCAGCAGGGTCCGTCGACGATGTAGTGAGGCCAAGGGACTCGAGGTGAGCCAAGAACCGCATGCGGATTTGGGTGTGCAGCGAATCTATAGTTGAAGCAGAGAATGAGTTAGCGAACGGCTGGATAACTTCGTCTGCTTCTTCAGGAAACAAAGCTGCTTGAATCGGCGCTGATCGTTCCATGTTCGACTCCGTCCTGGCGGTCATCCAACACGAAATACTATGGAGCGCCTCACTGTCTACTCCCATTATAAGGCATCAGCGCGGCGACGGCAATCGAGTGAAGGTAGGATGAACTGCTTGAGCAATGAGACCCTGATATGATGTCGGCTTTGAAAGGTTTCCGCAGGGATACCCAGCACGTGGTAATTCTATAAGGTATCATCTACATAATGGGATCTTGCTTCAGCAGTTACCTCATCTGGTTCAGCTTGCTTGACACTATGCCGAGTTGCCTCTATCCTAGCTAGATAGCAAGAGACAGGCTGGTCTAGCACCTGTCCTTCAGTTGCAGAAAGCATTCTTTGCTCTAGGCGATTTGAGCGGGGAGTACACGTGGTAGCCGTCTCCAACCGGGATTTTCGTTTTGTGCCTCGGGTGGGCAATTGGCAAATTGAACTTATCCGCCTCGCCCGTACGCTTGACTTACCTGCGTGGGAACTCGTCTCGACTCTCAATCAAGAGATCGACGCTGTCCTAAAGCAGGCACGCGACTCGAACGCACGATCTCCAAGTGTTGACCGGATGCGATTCGTGTTTGCGCTCTCTGTACTGCACGATATCCTGCAAGTTGGCGGCCGCATACAAGTGGCGGATTCCGAAATTTACGTGGCTTGGCCTGACTGGAATGCGCCTAACGGACGCGAACTCACGCGCAACGCGCTAATGTCTCTGTCAGGCACGCGGGTTCTTACTGCAGTGGAGAAAGCGCAGGCTAGAGTCTTATTCGCTCCTGCATTGGATCCTCCAGCCATCGCGCGCTTCCTTACGCATGGCAACTTCTGGCTTGAGGCGGCGGACGCGTTACACTCAACGGGAATATCCTATGGTACGGCATTCACCCTAGGTGTCCGCACATGGACTATGCCTTACAGGGACCGGCCGGGGCGTCGCAGACGGTTCATAGTAGTTGGGGAGTGCAAGGAAATTATTCCTTTTCCTGTCGCGATCGGTCTAATTGAGGTCGGTGACGATGCGCCTTACAGCATCGAACGCAATAAACTGATTGGTCTGCAACCGGCAGAGGTTTTGGCGTGGATCGCACAGCAGCAAGACCCAATTGCTGCAGCACATGATGTCTCGTCAAGGTTTCAGGCACTCCGCTTAGCTTTGCTGCCAATTGACGGCATTGACATCTCACAAGCTGCATCCGAGATTGTGGCACGACAGGAGGAGTTACTGAAGCGCGCCCAGGGGCGCAGTCAGACGGACCTCGACCTAGTAGTGAAGAAGCGCATTGCCTACCTCGTACGGTTAGCTCAGGGCGAGTTGGCCTTCGCTCTCATTGCTAAAGGGGAGCGTCTTGCCGATGGAGACCCACTGCTGCGCGAGGGCGTACGGGCCATGCGGGACCTCACCGTCCCGAGGGTGCACATGGAGGTGACCATTTGCGGCGCTCTCCCACCGTTTACGTCTGTACTTGGTGGAAAACTGGTGGTCGCGTTTCTGGGCCATCCAGCGGTACTTGGCACATCACGGTCATCACAGGGTAGCATACTTCAAAAGGTCTTTGATGTCAGGTCCGTGATGGCACTTCTACCAGATTCTGGTATGCTTGCTCTTACCACCAAAGGTCTGTATCCGGGCCACTCAATCCTCTACAACCGCGCTGAAATTCCCGGAGCGATTCGACCTCTAAGGTTGCGGAAGATTGGCGACACGAAGGGTGAGACAGCAAGTTTATTTGGGACGCGAACTGCAAGACTCGCTCAAATGCTGCAAGACACGACGGGCGATCATACGTCGGTGACAGGGCTTGTCTCGACTGTTTACGGCACCGGCGGAGCAAAGCGCCAGCGACGCATTGAATCTGCAGTACTCTCAACTGGCCTCCCAGGTGACTTTGTCCATGCCGGAATTCGGAGACCGATCTATGGCCTTCGTCTGGCAGGTAACGTCGAGGATGTGATTTGGGCGGGAGAACAACCGAGATGGATTGTAGACCATGAGGTCGATGCTGTGCAGTACAGCCAGCGGGCAGTCTCCCTGTGGCGTGAACGGTGGCTCGAGCGGGCGCTCAGCCGCCTGAGCGGACGGCAGGAATCGCTCCAGGGCCTAGTGGCACTCTTGGATAGCAAACCTGAGGAGTAAGAGCGATGACACTAGTCAGCCAATTTCGTGAGTTCTTGGGTTCGGTCAAGACCTCTGAGACGCTCACTCCAGAACTTCGACGTACTATTACAGTGAGGACCGGACTAGAGAATACCCTTGCCAGCGCTTTGCGGGCACACTGCGATGTTATTATCGCCGGCTCCGCAGGTGGCGGCAAAACTCACCTTATCTCCTCACTCCAGGAGGAACCTAGTCACAACTTATCTCAACTGGTCTTTTGGAATGTGCAGCAGGAGCCTGACCATGGCGACTTTGTGCGTGTTGTCGCCGATGCTACAGCGCTACCTGCTCAACAGCGTATGGCAGCCGTGAACGACCGTCCAACGAACTGCGTGGCGGTGGCGATAGCCATTAATGAAGGGCCCCTACTTAGACTCGCTCGCGATGCGCCCGGTTCCCTGTTTGACGGCGCTGTCAAATTACTTCATGACGCCCAGCGAGGCATTGATCATCCTTATAGCGATCAGTTTCCAACCGTACTCGACGTGGGTGGGTATGATCCGATAGATAATCATGTCATATCGAATATCCTAGGTTTACCCATTTTCGACGAACTCATACAGAACTCACTTTGCCAGTGTGAGGATGAGCGCATATGCCCACGTCGCCTTGCGTGGGCATTTCTCCGAAATGACGCTGTCAGGGAACGAGTCAACGACCTTCTCCGTGTTGTGAACATGCTTGGCCAACCGGTCCTGTTCCGTGAAATATGGGACTTCGTGTCTGACATTGCACTCGGGGGGAGTTGCCAAGACAGTCCGCCCACCAGTCCTTGGTTCTGGCGCGTATTCTACGGATCGAGCGAGTTATCGAAACGGCTCACCGCAGTTGCGGATCCGTTATTGGTAGTCTATCCCCGAGCGGAGGCGCATATCTGGTATGGTGACTGGAATGCAACGGTCCTCGACCTTCAGCCTGGTCTGCACCTGGTATCGCTGGACCTGCCATTATCATCGGCAGACTACCGCTGGGTAAAATCGCAGATGTTTTTTCTGGTCGGTTCGTCGTCAACTACGGAACTGTTGCGGGATCAGGTAGATCTACAGTTAACCTCTGCCCTGCAGCATGGGCACATACAGCGTATTGTCTCCGCCTTGAACACCTACATGACGTACGGCACCATTCCGTCTTCTGAACAGGTGCTCACGCTATGGGTGGATATGGGGGTGGAGCGACGACAGGACCGCCCTGAAGGGCAGGTTGCGCTCGGCCAGATAGAGACCGACAGCCTAGCGATTCGGCGGTCGTATGCCGTTGCCAACCATCCGGATACTGCCATCAAACTTCTCGGTGGGCGCTATTTCCTAGTCCATCGGCGGGAGGACGGCGTCAGTGCGAGTTTTGCCTTGACGCCACAGATGCTAAACTTGCTGCGCGGCGGCCGATCTTACCGGACATCTAATCGACCTCATACCGACGTTGAGTGGCATATTGGACGTTTCTTCTCTGCGCTGGCTACCTATAATAGCAACCCACGCGAACTCGCTGTGCTTAGGAGCAATTTCGAGACGAGGACCAGCACTCCTGGGCGCTATCGACTCTCCGAAGAGTGGCATCACATAGAACCAGTGGAGGGTGCATAATGGGTATCACTCAAGTTCGTGAGCTGCTCCGCCCTCAGAATCCCTTCGTCATCGGCGCCAATTATGACCGCCCAGCTCCTGTCCACGTTGCGAATGGATTTGTTGCGTCAGCGCTAGGAGTATCCACGTTGGGCATAGATCTGCGCCGCTTTCTCGTGCCAAAAAAGCCTGGCGATCCTCCACCGCCGAGTTTGCAGTTCGCGAGCAGGGCTCCTTGGGCAGAAGAATCTAACGTCCTTACATCCATGAGGCAAGACCTTCTCACCATATTTAACCCCGATCGCCGCATGTGGACTAACTTTGGTTCTCCTGTGCCTGTCGTTTCGTTGCTGGCAAACTCGGACCCTTCTGATGACGGCTACGGCCCGCTGGTATGGGAACTAGTGCGCCGTCACGCAACTGAAGACTATCTGCATCGCCTACAACAAATGCTACAGCCTGCCAGCGCTACAGATCCTGTCACTCTATGTGCTACGATCCTAACAGACGGGGCGCAGGCCGGATCCAAGCGAGGTGGATTCGCCGACGAGACGAGTTGGTTCGGCACGGAAGGTTCAGTTGCAGGTAAGTTGCTCGCCAAGAATCTTACACAGTTTGTCGAGCAACTTACACAGCCGAGAGAAGATGCCAGACGCCTTGCGGGCATCCAGCATCTCACGCGTGGCCTCTACTTCGTCACGGTCATTGCCCTCTTGTTAGGGCCGCTAGCTGCTAAACGCACTCAGCCAACGGATACGGTGGATCAGATAGGCATGATGGTCATGTTCGCCGACACGCCACCTGGGCCTGCGCGAGATCCCATGGTCACTGCTTCGCTACGATCGTTTCAGCTCCTGCTTGCCAGCAATCGCATAGCTCTTGCGGAGAAACTTGCAGCGACACTTGCCAATCATACTCTTCCCAGCCGACTGCCCCCTAGGCAGCGGCGGCGAGAGGCACTACGAGTGCAACTCGCGAGCAGAGAGTCAGCAACGCCATCTAAGATAGAAGAGATTCTTCAGAGGCTTGATGAAGATACGGATGGCATGCTCGCGGGAGACAACCCCGGCGACGTTGGATGGTGCACCCAACTAATAGATAGCGCCTACTCCCCGGCTCTGGTTACTTCCGCTGTGCGCAGCATGGCGCGCAAGGTAGGTCTAGTCGGTCCCGACCGGGGAGGCGGTTCACCACGATTCCTTTGTGAGACGCCTCTACTTGGGACACTTGTAGCCGGCTTGGGTGCATCACAAAGCCGGGATTTCGAGGAATTCGTGGATCTTGCACGGGAGCGGCTCGGGATCGTCTTCGGGCCAGGTACCCGAGAAGACTTGGCAGAACAGCTTAATTTGTGGGAAGGTGCTGGCATAGGCCGGCAACTCTTGCGGGACAACCAGGATGCTCTGCGGCAGCGTCTCATCAGAGCTGGATTGGCCCGAGAGTACTCTGATGGATATACCGAGGTGGTATACAATGCCTAACATGCCTCCTTCTCGTCTGGCACAGGTACTCGCCGACGTCTTGAAAGAGGCGATTCTCAGCGCCTCGGATCGCTGGGTGCGTGCTGAGATCCCCGTGGATTGGCCAGTCGTCGCAGCAGTGCGCGAAATTGCTAGGTCGGAACTGGGCCTTCGACTCGGGGTACTACGCCCTTTCGTTGGCAGCCATTTCACCCAACTCGAACCTCTGGTAAGCAGCAACGCATCTGAAATAACGGGCTGGCGCAACGAACCGATCGATGTACGCCGTAGTAAGCCTACTGTGGTTCTTGGTGACGCTCGCGGCTCTGAGGAGGCCGGGCTTAGGGTGGTACCTCGGATCGTTACCGCTAAGGATGTCCTCGAGCGCTGGCATCGCGACATCATCGCCTGGTTGGCCCAGAACATCGAAGCCGATCCGCCCGCTGCAATGTTTGATAATCTTTTCCGACTTGCAGAGATAGGCATCATCGATGCGGATCGTCTGGATGACTATGCTAACTCTACACTTCGCCAGCCAGACCCAATCCAATCCTTGCGGTCAAATCTCTGGCGCATTAACTTGATTCCAGATGATCATATCTTGGACACTGGTGCTGCCCGCCAACGGCTGGATTTGAACATTGAGACAAGACAACTTCTGCTTGCGGCAAGCGATGCTCAGGTAGACCTAGCCCGCATCGAGCGGCTTCGGCAGAAGGCCAGCGAGGGCAATAAACTTGCACAGCGGATGCTCCAGTACCGCGAGCAGCAAGACAATCAATTGCTCAAGGGTGCAAAACTGGACGAACTGCTTGCTATGGTCGCGGCGAAGCCAGGCCCCCGCCCTTCTCCACCACCACAGCTCCCAATCACACAACACCGTCGTGTCGACCTCTTCGAACTTCTCGACAATGCTGCTGAAGTGAACATCGACCAGATAGAACGCGCCTTGAGCGCACTCGCCAAAGGGTGGAATCTCGCCAGCCAAGATCCAATCGAACTGACGGCTATGTGCTCGACCGTGAGGGGCTATACACTAGATGTACAGGTCGAGGTCAGTCCTACCCCACCAGAGACCGTTCCATGGACGGGGGACGGCAGTCCGGAAACGCAAATGGTAGCGTTCGTGGCGGTTGTCGATGGTCAGCGCGATTGGTCACCAAGCCTTCCCACAGGAACCCCAGTACCTGGGGATCAACTTCTACGCCTCGCTCAAAACCAGGATGGTCTACTTGACCAACCCGTTTTCAAGGACCTCGTAGCCCAGTACCTGACGGCTCGCGCTGAACTCGTCAGATATGAGAAGTGGCTGCGTAAGTCTGGCTTGGAATTACTGCTTCTTCAGCCCGCAGCTCGCGAGGCCGTCGAAGACTATCTAGCTGCATGGCAATTGTTGCTGACAACGGCGGGCCAGGCACAGTATGCTGATGTGGCTGCCATCCGCAATGCGCTTATTCAATTAGAGGCTATGTGGGGTAACTCGGAGGCCGGCGACTCAGACGAGTGGTGTGTGCTCGGCTCGCTTCATCCTTACGTACTTCACCCGATACTCAGGCTCGCCAAGTATACGTTGTCCAACCTTGGTACAGAGCATTTGGGCACGAAACTGGGATGGGCATTGGACCGGTCGATCCCAGCGTACGAATTGATCTGGTCGCCAAGAAACGCGCTTGCACTGAAGACAGATGCAAACCCCTATGTCTTTCAAGGAAGCTTGGCAAATTATCACACGAGCGCTAACGAAGGCAACGGCCTCTACCAAGTAGCGAAAGCGTTCCTCGGCTTTCACCCGTATGCACGGCAAGCGCTTGTTGTCACCTTGATTGATCCCCCAAAGGGGGCAGCAATCGGAAAGAATCTGCGACGCCTGCAGCAAGATGTGGAAGAGTTGCGTGTGTATCTGGTCTCCACACGAGGAGATGCGGCTCGGCTAGACGAGGCTGGTGAGGCGGTCCGTGATCTCGGGAGGTTCTCCAGTATCGATGGGTGGTTGAAAAATGCACCGATGCGATCCCATATTGTGTTCTACTTCGCGGAACACTCTGCCGCTCGGCCAGGTCCTGCAAGAGGTAGCTGGGGACCCGCAGCTGGTGCATATGTGGCTCTCCAGATCAGGCTGGATTCACCCTCTCCACTTGAGCACCCCGATATGTTAATCCCGTTTGTGACCTTCGAACCTAATAGGAACAACGATCCAGTAGTGGCAATTCAGAAATTAGCCGCTCTCAGCTTCGGCGCGCCGAGGCTGTTCCAAGTGCAACCTATGGTGAGCGACGACATGGGCGCCCGTTTCGCACAGATTGTTGACGTCGCGGATTGGGCAGTGTTCGGGGCTCCAGCGCCTCTAGGACTCGTAGCACCTCGTCAACTAGGGCACGATCTGACCTACATCGGCCGAGAATCGCTGGGTACATATGGTCTATTCGTGTATGCCACAAGCCTCTTTTCAGTGCGGAAGGCCGTGACCCAACGTCTCAGATCTACCGCCGTCCTCCCTGTTCCTGAGCAGGTCGAAGCCAGGCTCACAGACCTGGCCGTGCAATCCGCCAACGGGGTCCTGCGAATTGGTCAGGTGGGTGAGGGAGTAATGTGGGAACAAGTTGGCGTCATAATCTCTAGTGCAGTGAGCCGGGGGTTGGATGCATGAAGCAAACACATACTGCCGATCAACGGTACGCCACTTTTGTGCTGGCTGTCGACGACTTGGAGTGGACAAAGCACTGGCTGGGGAGGCTCCGCTGCGACCAAATGTTTGTATCCATTGCCCGGCTACCCGGAATCGTACCGCGTGTGCATATCCGCGCGGTCGAAAGCAAAGCAACATCGAAGATTGAACCGGTTGAGCCCTCTCCTAGCGGAGAGTATTTCTCAGAGGCTGTGGATCAGACGGTGGCAACGCTCGATGCCCTCTGGGCGGTACTAGCTCCAACGGCGGAGGATACTCTGGTGGAGGACTTGAGGTTTTCATCCTTCATTGAGCATTTAGCTTCGGTAGCACTCTCGGACTTACACCCATTCGAGCCTGGCGATGGAGAAGCAACGCGTGTGCTGAGGACCATTTCGGCGCTGTCGCAACGGAGCATTCCCTCCGAAGAAATCGATCTCGAGGGCCTTGCCGTTTGCACGCAGTACCGTGCGGCAGTCTCGCGCCTGAAAAATACTGTCGAAATTCCAGGTGCAGTACGCTCTTGGCGGATCACTCTCGTGCGAGCTGGTTCTGATGAGGTTAATACCCTGCTTGGCGCGCAGGTGGCATCCGCGATAATAGACATGGGTGTCGCTACCGAATCTCCCGAGAAGATTACGCCCGTTCCACTAGGTCCGGCTGCGGTTGAGACCGCGGCGGCACCGGTCCAAGTTTCAAAGGTGCCGATGCGCCGAGAGCCTGAACCCGCATCACCTATCGCGCAGATTACTCCACCGGCTGGAACCGGAGATGAGACTTCCGAGCGAGGAACCAATGCTAGTGTGGCTGGTGAGTCAGGGCCTGAAAGCACCACGGCTACTACGGAATCTGCAGGTGATATCATTCACTCTCATGCGAATACGTCCGCTGTGCTAACTCAGGACCTCTACTTGGCGTGCCGACGTCGCGGATTCCAAGTGGACGCGCCCGAACAAGAGAACATCGTAGTAGGCCCGGCGGTAGTGTCCATGTCTCTCGCACTGCACCCAGGAGCTTCTATTCGTCCCATAGAGGCCGTAGTTGAAGACTTGGCACGCGAAGTAGGGGTGCCAAGCATCACTGTCGAGAATGATCCAGAGAGACCGTTCCACTTGCGGTTCCTGGTAGCACGTAAAGATCGTGAATTCCCTGAACTACCCTCAGCCATTGCACCAATTGTCGACGTGCGAAGTCAAGCATACTCTGGATTGTATCTTGGCCGCACTCTGGCTGGGCATGATCAACTCAGTTACGTCTCAACGTGGCCTCACATGCTCATTGGAGGTACCACCGGAAGTGGGAAGACAACCTTTATTCGGTCTCTCTTGCGTCAACTGGCACGTACAAGTCCTGGATTAGTTAAAGCAATCATTGTGGACGGCAAGGGAGAGGTTGATTATTTCCATGTGTTATCTCCCGATCACTATGTGTCCGGGTTCCCAGACGTCATTCTTGGACAGGCAGATGTGCCAGCCGTATTCGAATGGCTCGTAGCTGAAGAGATCCCAGCGAGGCAGAAGCTCATCCGCGAACGCGCACTTGCTGCCCCACAACAGCGCCCGCGAAACGCGCGGGAGTTATACATCGCATCTGCACCCCAGGGCCATGCCGATCCATTCCCTCCTCTCATAGTAGTAATAGACGAGTTTGCCGAAATCATGCTTCGTGGTGGGGCCACCGCCACACAATTCGAACAGCGTGTACAGCAGGTCGCGCAGATGGGTCGATCACCACTAATACACATGATACTTGCCACGCAGCGCCCTGATTCCTCAGTCATTAGCGGCGCAATTAAAGCCAATCTCGATGCACGTGTCGCCCTACGCCTACCTACTTTTCATGACTCGTTGACCATCCTTGGAGGGAAGGGGGCCGAAGTATTGCTCGGACGAGGAGACCTCGTGTTCCGTGCAGCCGAGCAACCTCCCATAAGACTGCAGGGCTATACAGCGTAGCCAG
Organism: uncultured Chloroflexia bacterium; assembly: GCA_963826075.1. GTDB lineage: Bacteria > Chloroflexota > Ktedonobacteria > Ktedonobacterales > JADMIN01 > JAJPKE01. The sequence goes on along the minus strand of CAWGVQ010000019.1, from coordinate 303,450 downwards.
TGCGAGAAGGCGAACACATACTGGACACCGTTTCGACGAGGCTAATCTAAGCAGAATGACTGGATAGTCAGTGATGCGGGTGAAAATGAGACATACAGCGCTTAGTGGCCAAATTGCCACTAGTAGTTAGTCCATTTTGAAATTTATGGTAAGCTGAGGAAAAACAGGAGAAGCAAATCCTTATGGGACGACCAGCTCCGATGCACCTCAGCGAAGACGAGCGCGACCATATCCGAGTATTTGTCCGACGCGGCAAAGCCAACGCCCGAACACTCACAAGGGCGAGAGTGCTATTGAAAAGCGACGCAGGCTGGACGGATGCCGAAATCGCTGAGGCGCTGGACCTCTCGGAGCAGACCATTCGCAATATTCGCCAACGCTTTCGGGCTGGAGGCGTCGAGTCCGTACTGACTGATAAGCGGCAAGCACGTCGACGGCAAGCCCTGACGGATGAACAAGCCGCCCATCTGATTGCCATTACCTGTAGTAAGGTCCCTGATGGACATGACCATTGGACGGTTCGCATGTTGGCTGGCAAGGCCGTCGAGTTGGGATATGTGCGCCGCATCTCGCCAGAAACGCTGCGCCAACTGCTCAAAAAAATGCTCTGAAGCCCTGGCAACACGAGCAGTGGTGTATTCCCGACGTGGATGCGAACTTTGTCGCCGCGATGGAGGACGTGCTGGATCTGTATGCCCAGCCGTATGACCCCAGCGCTCCCCAGGTGTGTTTTGACGAAAAGCCGCTGGTAGTGCATGGGGAGGTCCGCGAGCCGCTGCTGGTCAAGCCAGGGCACCCCCAGCGCTCCGATGCGGAGTACAAACGCTTGGGGACCGCCAACTTGTTTGTGTTCGTCGAACCGCTGGCCGGACGCCGCTGTGTCGAGCTGACCGAGCAACGTACCCGGCTGGATTTTGCACAGACCATCCGCTGGCTGGTCGATGAGATCTATCCTGAGGCGCGCGTGATCCGCTTGGTGATGGATAACCTCAACACGCATACGGCAGTCAGCCTCTACGAGGCATTCCCGCCCGAGGAAGCGCAGCGCATTTGGCAACGACTGGAGGTACATTACACCCCCAAGCACGGCAGTTGGCTGAATATGGCGGAGATTGAGATCAGTATTTTTGAGCGCGGGTGTTTGTCCAAACGGGTGAAGAGTCTTGATCACCTGTGGCAGCACATCGTGGCGTTGGCCGCTGAGCGCAATACGCAGGGCTGCCGCATTCATTGGCGCTTTACCTGTGGCGATGCTCGCGCGCAGATGTATGATCTTTACCCATCCCCAAAACTCAAACCGGACTGACCACTAGATCAACACCAACCGAAATCCGATATAACTATTTTCACGATCAGGTAGAAAGCTAACGCGCGAAGCGGCACGCGCATCCTCGCGGATTCTATCAAAAGAACCGCCGCGTGCCACCATCCCTACTGCGTCGTTGGTAGGGAACCATACCCTTCCCCCAAGTTCTTCATCAAACACCGAATCGTATTGTGGCCTGATGGCCTCTCTGGCTTTGCGATATTCGCGCCCATCAGCAGCACCATAGGGATAATCAGCATGGGTGCTCCTGGTCCACTCCCAGACATTTCCAGCCATATCAAAGGCCCCATACGGACTGGCGCTCTCTGGCGGGTGGTCCTCTATTGAGGTGGTAATGACAAGAGGGGTGCTGCCCATGAGCGTATTGGCTAACGCTGCATTCCACTCGTTGCCCCAAGGATAGATGCGCCCATCTGTGCCGCGAGCCGCTTTCTCCCATTGGGCTTCGGTCGACAGCTCCCAGGCTCTGCCGGTGAGCCGACTGAGCCACGCGGCGTACTTCATGGCATTGTACCAGTCTACATTCACTACAGGGTGGTCCAGTCGCTTCAGTTGCATGCCCCAGGTACGATAATAATTATCTTCAGGAGGCTTTTTCGCTCTGCGCGCCCGCACTGCATAGGCATATTCCGCCACTGTCACCGGATACTTGCCAACCTGGAAGGCCGCCAGGGTGACGCTGTGCTGCGGCAGTTCTTCATCACCAGCCTCAGCATCCAAACTCTTATCACTCCCCATCAGGAAAGGGCCAGCTGGAACCTGGCACAGCGGCGGCTCGATATACTGCGCGACCTCCGCTCCTTGTTCGTCAATCGCCTGCCACACGCGAAACCCCAGCGCCTGCAAGCGCTCGGAGCACTGCCCAGCCTCAATAGCCTGGTTCGTAATGTCAACACGCTTCATGCACGCCTGTGTTTCCTATCTCACCCAATGTATCAAGCAGAATACTTTTCAGCTACCGCCGCCCTCTTGTATATCGAAATCTGCCCGGCTATTGCCCATCCGCTTGGCTTTTCCTTAGCTTACCATAAATTTCAAAATGGACTAACTACTAGCATAGCCGGTACGTCAATGGCGTGAGCGAAGACCGTAGCCAGTGATGTGTCAGGACGAGTGTGAGTTGCACTCTTGGAAGGGTTTTGTCGGTTTTGTCGGTGGGTCACAAAGGGCACATTTATGAAATGTTGCCTCATCATTGGAACACTTGCTTACGCACGGTAACTCGTTGTTTACCCCAACGATTGCCCCTGCGCGGAGACAATTATGGGCGACAAAAGGCAACAGGTGACGACATGGATGCGGGGAAGAATGGGAGATCAGACGACGAACTGCAACGGCTGGCGACTGAGCAGAGCGAACTCCACAACCGCAGATTGCTGGTTCGATTCCTTGCATGTATGTGGGAGGAATAGGTAGGTTACCTTACTCACTGAGCTTAAATCGAGGCGTCTCATACCTCGCACACAATCAATATCTTGACCCTAAAATTGACCCTAACCCAACGGGATATAGCTGAACGCGACTGAACAATAGGACAGATAATGCCGCATAATTGGGGAACACGAAACGTAACAGAACACAACTAAACAAATACAGGCGGTTTGCTAAACCGCTGTAGGGTTTACGCCCTACCGTGGGTTCGAATCCCACCCCTTCCGCCAAAAGCCCCAATTCATGGGGCTTTTTTAATGCTCTCTTCACCACCTCTACCATACTTTCATAACCACGAAATAGGCGGAAATTGCAAAACTGATTGCAAAAGCGGTAGTGTATCCCATTCTCACCCTCCAGTCTCGTTGACTGGTTGTCGTGGCTGATCTGGTTCTGCCCTTCTGGCTCGTGGCCAGTTGCGTCCCCGTAGCGCAAGGAAAACGCCAGAGCCCCCACAGATCCAGATGCCGGCGATGGCGACACTTGAATGCCCCAGGAGCTCGCTCACTACCTTCGGATTAACCGTCGCCCACAGAAGCAGCGTCGCACAGGTATGGCGCAGATCGTGAAAGCGAACGCGGGGCAAATTCGCTCTCACCAGCAACTTACGTAACGCATGGTAGGCACTTCTCGCGTGAGCAAATTGTACGATGTCGTCTGGGCAGGTGGAAGCGCTTGGTATCATTCTGGCATATGTGATCAGGAAACAAGGAGGCTGAATAACCTCATCAGAAATCAGTGACGATGTGCGGTGGTCCCATATCGCTGTATTCGCGCCAGAGTGACATGTATCATTGAATCAGGGTGAGGAGGTGTGCGTTACCAGTTGAACAATCCCCCCTCCTCTCTCACCCTCTTTGCATCTCGGTACCTTCTTAGAGTCCCACAGTGGCGGTGCTTTAACTTGCATCTGGACACCCTCCGCGGCGGCAGGTCACCAAAAATTCCAGATCAGCTCTCCCACGAATAGGAACGACTGTAGGACCAAAAAGGCGATTGGTACCAGCAGTGCCATCCTGGTCATCTTGACCTGAGCTGAAGATGCTCGTGACGTGGATTTGCTGCCGAGACCTCCCAGTCCGCCCAGCAGAGCTCCCAGCACTGGCATCGCCGTCAATACCGTAGCGTACCATCCCAGATCATCGCTGGTCTCGCAGGCCGCTATCACCTGGGAAGCGACGTACGGGCACGTCGTATCTTTCGCCCACACGCCGTGTATCAGGAGCGGTGCCAATATCAGGTCTTGCGCCAGTCCCAGCACGCTGCTGCATAGGGCAATCACAATACCGCACCAGACCCCCGCCAGCACGCCGCCCATGACTTGTCCGGTGGCCCGACTGCCGAAGATCCCTGCTACGACGAGCGTCGCTACCCAAAACAGCAGAGCAAGCGCGGAGAAAGCCCCAAAGTGGGACAACACGTTCACGGGAACGCCCACCAGGAACACCACCATGCCGGCTACCAGACCAAGAAAGCCGCCGATCTGCCACGGCTGCTCCCCGATTGGAGGGATAGATTGCACCGGCGAAGGCGTTGCCAGGATACCAAGACTTATGTAGAGGCACAGCAAATACCCTCCCACCACTAGGTAGGCGATTGCTGCGCCTGTGGTGCCGAACCAGGTCGGGAACACAGGCGCAGGGCCGCTTCCGTAGTCACTGCTGAGGCCTGGATACCGAGCGAAGGCAATGACGACCAAACTGAAAAGGGTAACAACTGCAAGTGCAAGCCCAATGATGAATTGCCGCCGCGGAAGGGCCATATGTACCACCGCTTTCAACCTCACCAGAACTGCGCTACGACAGCGCCGCACACCACGGTTAACAACAAAATGGTGAACACCACGAGAGGACGGACGAGCGTAACCTCAGAAGCAGCTACTGCTGTGCGCCCAGTTGATCGCGCCGCAGACAGGTATCGGATGGAGCGCCACATCAGTTGGCTGGCCGCCGTAATCCCCATACCGAGGAGTGGAAGGAACATGAGCTCGATAACCTGACCACCGAGCGTATCGCCCATTTCACAGCGGACCAGCGCCGCCGCGACCATGCAGGTGGCATCATGCCGCCAGACTCCTTGTGCCAGCTGGGCCGAGAGTACAGTGCCCAGACCCAGGGCGCTGATACTGCCGACAAGACTGGTGAACATCCCATTCATCACGCCTGTCGCCATGCACACCGACAACGATATCCGCCCTCGTGCGCCTTCCCAGATAGTAAGGGCGATCCATCCAAGAGCCGGCAGGCCCACCGCCCATTCATTAAGAGTTTCGGCGAGAGCGACCGTCGCAGCAACCGGCGTTCCTGACCGCTTCCAGAGCCACATTTCCAGGAGGAGTGACAGCAACAGCGTGCTCATTCCTAGCAGGCCCACAACAAGTCCGGCCTGGGCGCCGCGCCAAAGCGCAATCTGGCCCCGACCGAGCGTGACCGTGGCAAACCAGGCGTACGTGCCCAGCAGAATGGCGCCCAGGATACTGGCATCGACAATGGCATGGGACGTACCGAGGACAGCCGGATACCGCCAGACAGTGAGACCTATCAACCCAAAGCATAGGACCAGCAGGGGCCACAAACCCTGCTGGATCCGTTGAGCACGTCGCGTCTCCACGACCTGCTGGAATCCCTCAGCGAAGAGCGCTGGACTGCCACAACGTTCGATGGCCTGACCAAGCGCGTCGTCTTCGGAGAGCCCTGCATCTTGCCCCGCAGCTGTACTATCTAGGAGATAGCCTTCAATCTCCGCGAGAATTCGCTCGCTGTAGCGTGCACCGACGTCTCGCGGCAGGGCGCGACGCAGTTCGGCAATGTAGGTATCCAAACGTTTCATGACCCCGCACTCTCCCCGAAGAGAATCGCCTCGACCCCTTGAGCGAACGTTTGCCATTCCTGGCGTCCGTCCGCCAGCACAGCATGCCCCTTTTCAGTAAGCGAGTAGAGCCTCCGCCTGCGGGCAGTCTCATCCGACCACCAGCTGGTCAAGAGTTCCGCCTGCTCCAGACGGTGCAAGGCGGGATAAATGGTGCCGTCGGGCAGATCGAAGGTGTTGTCGCTCAGCAAGCGCAACCGTTCGATGATGGCATAGCCATGAAGCGGTCCAGCCTGCAAGAGCGCCAACAGCAAGAGATCCAAATGCCCCTTCAGCCGCTGTGTGTAGTCATGAGATGGCATAGGTGCCTCCTCCGCGGATGACTCTCAAGTCCGACAAAGATGAGGCAGCACCTCTTATGCACTGGTACTGCCGTGGGAAATCGATCGTCGCGCGTCCAGCGGCACGCGTCCCCAGAACTGGGGCCAGCGAGCGAAGCTGATCAGCGCGGCGATGATGAACAAAAACAAGGAGAGGAAAGCGCGGTCATCTTGCGCAAACCGCAGCGTCGTGATAACCCCGCCAACCATATCGAGAGCGATAAGTGCCGCCCCTGCAAACGCTAGACGAGGTACAAGAATGATAATCGCGCTACCAAGCTCGACAGCTCCGATGACCAGCATAAACCACAGGGGATACTGCCACCGCGCAAAGTCGCGCAGGGCACTGGTTTCTTCAGTCAATTTCTGGATTCCTCCGGCGAGGAACAGCACGAAGAGGACAGCAGTGCCAATCCAGAGCAACACAGTGGCAAACCAGGGACGTCGTCTGGACAATCCGCTCATAAGATATCTCCTCCGCTAAAGCGGTAAGCAAAAAAAGCTCATCGCTCTCACACGAATACTTTGCATTGCTAGATATAGCATAGCATACCATGTTTAACATGGTATTAAGAAGAACAAAAGTGTATCAGTATGCAGAAAAAGTTCCGAACATTCTGCCGTGGCACATCTTCGATGTCATCCGATGAGTTTCTACGGTCCATTCAGCACAGGCTCGAAGACACGTTTGAGCTTTATGTTATCGTGAAACGAGTCCTTTGGACGTTAGTATGAAATGCGCCGGCTACGCGGCACGGGCACCCTGACATATCTTGCTAGTAGAGAACAGGCCCCTTGGAGCATTAGCCTTGTAGACCTTGCGCCACTTTTCATGCAACAGCTGTCGAATGCTGCCCTTCTCGTCCGCGATTGCCTCCAGCTCGTCGAGTGAGTAGACCAGGAGATCACTTACGCGGGACACATCTGCCTCCCGATGCAGTTTGAGGCTACGGTCGAGCAACACGCCGAGATGATCAGACAGCCCAGCAACACGGCATTGCCTAGTACCAATTGGCCTGCGGAATTGTAGAGCAGCTGTGCTCCCCCATCCCCACCAAAACACCTCAGGAAAATTACGTCCTGAGGTTTCTTCTTGCTTGCGCTGGCCATGGTTTTGACAATGAAATGCAGTCACGGTTGGGTTGGATCTCGCCGCGCAGGGGGTTAGAGCGGTGACTCTTGCTCGGATTTGTTATGAGTGAATTTCGAGCAAAACTATGTGGACGAATTGGGTAAGAAAACTCATCATAGTGGGCCTCAATGAGGTGTTAACCGCCCTCCACATCATTCCGACACTGCTAGCAGCCAACTCGGATGCGGGCTTCAGCGGCCTCATGTATAATATCTCCCAGCCGCTTGTTGCGCTTTTCCAAAGGATATTTCCCAATGCAGAGAGCCAAGGCAGTGTCCTTGAAGTGTCTTCATCGTGTGATATCCTCGTCTATGCCTTGCTCGCCGTAGGCATCATGCACATCACGGGCAACCGGCAAACGCCGCGGACTACGACCATGATGCCGTCGTGTTCCGCTTCAGTAGCGCTGAGGGCTGATGGTTTTTATGCATGCTCCAGAGCGGCATAGTCCATATGTTGCCCAATATCGCCAAGAATGGCAATTGGCCAACCGGATTGATGTTACTCGCCGGACAGATTTTTACGCCGGGGTAGCCCTGTGGGGAGGAATCGCGCTGGGAGCGGCTGCACTGGCGGGGGTAGCGCTGAGCGCGCCACTGCGGTCGGAAGCTCTGATCACTTTGGTGGCTGCGGTACTTATCGCAGTTACCGGATTGGTCCTGTCAATGGCCAACTTCTTCCTGCATGTGAGCATCTCTCTTCAGGCACTGCAAGTCAAGAGGAAGTTTCCCCACAACCCTCTTCCTGCCAGATACTTACATGCTGAGTTCATCCGCTGGATCAAGAGGGTCGATCAATTTTTAACTATAATCGCGACCATTGTGGCCACTTTGACGACTTTTGGTATCGCCGCCGGTATCACGGTTCCATCGGGGTTAGGGCTCGGGTTTCTGGGGTGGGCGGCGACAGAGATATGGGCATTCGGCGCCAATAAATTGGTCTATAGAGAAGTGCGAAGACAAAAGGATCAGCGGATTTCTAACATGAGGCCTCTAGAACTGGTGTCGAAAGCCCATTCAGGCCACTAGCAAGCGGTAAACGTAAAGCATCTCCAGGGGCAGCGACTGCGAGATTTGCGGAGAATTCGCTATACTGCACCCCATTGACTTGTTCCCCGAATCAACTGCCGACAGATGTGAGGCAATCCCTTGTGAGTAGGTCGTACAACTTTCGTACAACATCTACAGAAAAAACCAGTGTACAACTACAGACACAGACGAAGGAGACCGCCGAAAATGTCGCAGTGAAACATACCAGCAGACGTCTGTGGACAGGCCCTGCCGGTCTTCAAAACTGTGGGTAAGATCGCACTTCTACGCCAATTACTACGCCAACGCCGGCGGCTTGGGATGAACCCGTGTGAACGAACTTGCGGAGGAAACGCTGATACGTTCTTGGTTTGCGACCGCGAGTGAACGGCTCTAAATGTGGTGCATCCAATTCCTAAACCGTGTGTCGTAGGTTCGCATCCTGTCAGCCCCACCCATACAAACTTCGAAATGAAGCGGCTTGGAGCCGATTGGCAGCAAAAACGGCAGCACTGCACACTTGCCTTCACTCCTTGCCTTTCTTTCTCGTCCGCACCTTCCCACGGGTTGCGCAGCGAGAGACCCCACAGACCTCGCCACGCATGCATGTACATATCTGGGCACTCACCACGGCGGATGCAGGCCTAGTCTGGTGTGAATAGGTTGGCATGAATAGACCCTCTGCCCTCCTCTCACACGCGGTTGCATGTCAGGTCCTTGTCTTCCATTTCCCACGCGTGATCCAGCGCGTGAGAGGCAGTGTGCCGAATCAGATACCGCAGCGGCCAGGTGCGGGCCAATTTGCCCTGGGCATGGAGCGTCCGAATGGCAGTGCAATAGGCGTCGCGGTGCGCTCTCAGGCCCTCGTTGGTCAGCAGAGTGTCGTAAGGAGGGCGCAAGCCGAGCTTCGATGTGAAGTTCAGTTCTGCGCCAAACGTATGCCGGACGATGATGTCCCGATCTCGCCCGCCCCCACGCGGGCCTTTCTTCATCTCTGCCGACACGCGCGAACGCACCTCGTCGAAAAATGCCCAGCACGCCCGGAGCAGCTTCAGTTCTCGTTCCAATGCTGCGCTTGAGACGGCTTGTCTGTCGATGTCCGAGAACGCGAGCGAGACGCCCCAGAAGTCGGTTGATCCCACTCCCTGATAGCGCTCGACCACCTCAACGGTGGCATTGGCCGTGAACGCCTTCTCCATCTCCGCCAATTTCGCTACCGGCGCGTAGCGTGGCAGGTAGGCTTGCAAATGCGCAATTGCTGCCTCCTCGGTCTTCGCTCCACGCTCCAGGCCGGGCCAATCCGGTGCCACCGCCACCACCCGCTTGCCTTTCGGGCCGAGTTCGAGCGTCACCCGCAGTGTGTCAGCCATTGATTCCTCCCAGCAGTGAATGTCATGCCATCACTGATCTCGCGGTGTCCTGCTCCCATTGTAACCCGAACTGTGACAAGGCCAAGATCAAGCGCAAGGACTTCCACCTGCCCTGGCCGATCAAGGAGTAATGCCTCAAGAATACTGGATCCCCGCCGAGGACTCAGAGGACTTCAATCGCAACGTGGTCGGCCGAATCGAGGTGATCGCGGAATTCCTGCCTCCAGTCCACGTCAAACAGGCACCATCCAGTGACCATTGATTTTGAGTTCTTGACCCATGACCGTAAATCGACAGCAACCGGTGACCTATCAGACTGCTGCATCCTGCTTCTCACCAGGTAACCAGGAAATGCAAGAAAGGGTTGTAAGTCTGCTGGTGCGTAGTGCCGCTTAACCGGCCCGTCGCAACAAGCGGATAACCCCAACCCTGACCCCAATGCCGGTGAACGCATGCGAGCAGCACCCGCGCTGCAGGTGCACTCCCGTTGTCACAGGCAGTCATGCGAAAATCACCTCGTGTTCTCGCTGAAAGCGTCGGCGGATGATTCCCGACCGTAGATTTTGGACTATGGTCACTCGCTTCCTGCCTTGTCGCGCCAGGTGATGCTCGCTATACTGACCCAAGAGCGCAGAATCCGAATCGGACGCTACGGCTGCAAAGGGTTGCGGCAAAGCGTGAACTGGACCGCACGCTGTTGTCTTCGGCGCTGACTGTAGGAAGAGCGGATTAGAAGTCATGGAACATCGTCCAGAAGAGCTGGCCACGCTGAAGAGTCGAGCACAGTCCGCGCTCGAGCATCCGGACCTGTTGGAGCCTCATGCGAGGCTGCACGAGATGCACCAGCTGCTACGCCTCTGGCACGATCCTGCGTTCGGCAACCCGACGACCTGGGCGATCTTTGAGTCACGGGCAGGAGCGAGTACCTCTCGGAGAAGCCAACTCTCATTTCAGCTGGCTGCGCGCGAAGTGACCTGGAAGCGTCAGCATGATATGGGACGCTTCTCCGACCCGCTGCAGGGCGTACGTGAGGGATTCCATGCGCCGCCAACTATTCGGGTGCAAGACGGAGCGATCGCTCAGAAACTGATTGAATCCTGGCTCCAAGAAGTGCACCAGATTCGCCTACCTGTTCTGGGCGTCACGCCAGCTGTGGGACTGGACGGCGAATCCTGGGGCATCGAGGTCGACCAGCCATTTCTGCTGGTACGCCTGCAGTGGTGGGAGGATGGCCCCACAGAGTGGGCACCGTTCATACAGGCTGTCGTTCAACTGCAGCGACTACTGGCTGACGCCTGTCAGGTGGACGACTAATCAACAGATGCTGTCGCCTACCATTGGTAGTGCGTGAGACGTGTCAGGCAGGTGATCACCGAGTTCGCGATGACGCGTTCGGTGCCGGTAGTTCACGGGGATCGCTCCCCAGCACCAAGCGCATACCATGTAACCAGTCGAATCGATCGGTCACGTGGAACATATTCCGCAGGTCAACTCGAAGCATTTCTGGCGGCCCAAAATAACAGCCGCCGCGCAGGATCCGGAGCCGTGCCTCAGCTTGCACATCGTCGCGCCCGTCGTCCAGATCATAGGGATAGCCGAACTTGTCGTCTACGATGGTGCTGGTCCATTCACAGATATTGCCTACCATATCCAGCACGCCATACGGGCTGGCACCCAACGGATAAGCATCAACCGAGGAGATCCCTTCGGGAACATTGTCTTGCCCAGCGGAAGCTCCGCACCACATCTTCGACCCGCTGGCATTCGCTCGGCGGGGATCCCAGGTATTCCCCCAGGGGTAGAGCCGAGCATCGGTGCCACGCGCGGCCTTTTCCCACTCGGCCTCCGTAGGCAGTCGCCAAACGGCGTAACTCATTCGGCTGAGCCACTCCACGTAGCCGAGTGCGTCGTACCAGGTTAAACCATGCACGGCATGGGTGGAATGGTCCCGTTGCAAGCTCCAGTTCACTGGCTCCTCTACATCAGGAGCGCCAGCCTGGAGCGCATAGCCATACTCGGCAACCGTCACCGGATAACAAGCGATGAGAAAAGTTGGCAGATCGACCTGGTGCTGAGGCATGCCGGGCCGTGGCCAATGATGCGGCTTGGTGGGCACATCGTACTCAGGAGCAGTGCCCATCACATTCGTGCCCGCTGGTACAGTACAAAGAGGAGGGAGTAGATACTTGAACTTCGTTGTCGGGTTCGTGTGGAGCGTAAAACCAAGAGATGCCAAGGAGTCGGACCGGGGCATAGACACCACCGCTGCTCGGAAGAGATCGTTCGGGATGGCTTACCCTCACATGGGGCGCTGATCCATCTCGCGGATGACACTCCGCGCCGAACGAGAGGCGAGCACGCAGCTGCAATCTACTGCACACGCCACCAGGTTGTCCAGTTTCGCCTCCTCTCACGGTAAATAAGAAGGGCCGTGGTACACTACTCGGCCCTCGGCTAGGTGTACGGGCAGAGGCGGCAACGAATCCACGGCCTCCTTCCCTACCATGTGACACGTTGGTGCAGCGGCAATGTACTCATCACCGGTAGGCTGCAGCTGGCTTGCCCTCGTAGGTGCCCATGGGTACTGGCATTCACGCTTCTCCACACGCAGGACCAGTGAGCTGTTGATACAACGGCAACTCAGTACCTATGACGTCCTGCTAGGTACCTCAGCTGAACAGTTCACAACCTGGAGATGCTGACAATCTGAGTCGTGGTGCATGACAAGTGCCGAACCGAAGTTGGTATGAGGCCATATTGAAAAAAGAGGATCCGGTCGGTAAGTTGTATCTATGAGAGACTCAGGTACCGATCTCCACTCACAGGCTCTCCTTGCGTCTACACTGGCGGCGTGGTATGTTTGCCGTGACAAACTGGAATTGATAGCTCCTGAGTGCACGCCGGGTGTGCTAGTTGCAGTTCAGAAATGGCGGTGCGGAGGACGAGCCACCGCGTATCAGTACCTGTACCCCTGCACTGCGCGGACAGCGTTGGTTCGGCGATATCTTTGACCGGGCACCGACGGCCGGTAGAACGGGAGATACTATGGGTACATCGGGTGCATCGTCACCCGCCGAGCCCAACGGACCTAGGGACTCTGCCGTTCTTACCGGTTCTAATCAGCTCGCTCTCACCAGCTTTCTCCTCTCTCTCGCCGCACCGGTATTGTGGCCGGTCCATTACTTGCTCGCCGATGTTGTGACCGCACTGCTCCCTCCTACTGCGCAGGGCCTCGGGGTTGCGGTTAGCGTTTTCCTCCCGTACGGCGGCGGCCTAATTACCAGCGTTTCCGCTTTTGTTGCCGGCATCGTGGCCCTAAGGCGAGGTAAGCTCTATCCGCCGCAACAGGCGTGGAACGGATTCGCGATAGCCGGCCTGGTGATAGGAATCATAACGGCTGTAGCGCTCGTCTGCTTAGGTGGCATTATAGTTTTATTCGTTGTGGAGTGCGCTAACTCCGCGACGGGTTGCTAGAAACCGTGTGAAAATCCTCAGCGTGGCACGCACTCTTGTCCGAGTGCGCAGTCCCGCAGTGCTCTCCCCAGCCCACATTTCCTCATACACCGTCGCGCAGATCACATTGCAGACCTCAACGGTGCGTACTACCAGTTGCTTGTGCTAGGCTTCGTCCTTCGCACTGCAAGGGGTGTGATACCAACTTCGGTTCGGCACTTGTCATGCACCACGACTCAAGTTGTCAGCATCTCCAGGTTGTGAACTGTTCAGCTGAGGTACCTAGTGCGATGTTCCTCATCGGTGGTACAGAATATGCGGCTGCGAGGGGACAAGGAGGTGTCCGATGCCCAAATATCTGACTGCGCGCCCGCCTTTGGACGCCACTGAAGAACGTCACGTTCGCAAGCTGACGCATAGTGTCCATGCCCCTGCCGACTGGATCTTTCATGCCAAAATGGTGGCCTCGAGCTGGGATGGGCTGCGTACCCGCCAGATTGCCGAAGCCCTGGGCTGCCATCCCCAAACCGTGCGGGAACGCCTGCAAGCCTTCAATGAGCGCGGCTTCGAGGGCCTCGGCATGAAACCGGGCGGCGGCCGTAAGTCCCGGCTCACCGAGCACGAGCGCAGTACTATTCTGTACCTGATTCACTTTCCCCCACCGGGCCAACCCACCTATGAACCCACTGGCGAGCTGCACGTCGATGATCCCAAAGGCGAGGTCGAATGGACGCTCGATGCCCTCACGACCATGGCCCGCCAAAAGGGGATCCAGGTGGCCCGCAGTCAAGTCCGGCGCATCTTCCGCCAAGAAAAGGTGCGCTGGCGGCACACACGGCTGTGGGCCAGCAGTAAGGATCCCGACTTCGTCCCAAAAGGGCAACGATCGTCGGCCTCTACACCGCTCCACCCCAAGGAGCCACCGTCCTCTGTGTCGACGAACTCGGTCCCGTAACCCCGCGCAATTTCCCGCCGGCTCCGGGCTGGTCGCCCGACGGGCACCGGATCAAGGTGCCCCTCAACTACGACCGGGGACCGCCCAAGGTCTGGGTCTACGGGGCCCTCCGCGTTCACGATGGGCAGGCGCTGACCCAGACGGCTCGCGCACGCAATACGAGCGGGTATCTCGAGTTACTGCAGACCATCGACCGCACGTACCCGAGGGGAGATCTCTATCTGATTGCCGACAACCTGGCGAGCCATACCAGCGGCCCGATCCGCGAATGGCTCGATGCTCATCCCCGCGTCCAGCACGCCTTCATTCCGGTCGGAGCGGCGTGGTTGAATTTGATCGAGGGGTGGTGGCGCATCTTCCGGCGGAAGGCTTTCGCCGGGCAATCCTTAGCTGATGACCATGACATCGCCTATGTAACCCGGGTTGCCACAGACCATCTCAATCGCCACGCCAAACCCTGGGTCTGGGGACGGCCACCTAAGCCCCACCGCGTACTTCGGCGCCGTTTTGTGTACTGCCTATGAGGAACAACGCACTAGACTATAAAGTCGGACACTGACCATATGTTGCGTTGACGAAGTATGCATTCAATGATCAACATACCTGATGTCACCTCAGTCATAACGCTAGCGTATGTCGGTGACTGAGAGATTGTTAGCACATAGGAGGAGCGGGAGATTTTAGTTTTCTCCTGCTCCTCCTCTTTCGTTTCACGGAGCGAAGTCGTGCGCTTGTGCAGCACATAGGTATGGGTCTGGTTTTGTCGAAAAGCTAGAGGAATCCCCTAGATCCTGTTGCCGGTGATCACCCCTCCTTTATTGACAGCGTGTCCAGCGCTAGGGTATGCTCTCCGCAGGCGATAAGTTAGTCAACTAACTTGCTAGGACGGAGGATATGGTGCCAACGACGCTCAAACGGGACCGCCTCATCGAGGCTGCCAAAACCCTGATCGCACAGCACGGGGTGGCTCGGACAAGCCTGGCAGACATCGCCCAGGCAGCCGAGGTGCCCTTGGGCAACGTCTACTATCACTTTCGCACGAAGGAAGCCCTGATGGAGGCCGTGATCCAGGCGCATGTGCAGGATATCCAGACGCTGCTAGCGCAGTGTGACCAGCTGCCAGACCCGCGCCAACGCTTATTAGCGTTCTTGGCAGCTGAACGCGAGGCGGAGCCGATGTTCGAGCGCTTTGGCTGTCCCTATGGCAGCCTGAGCCAGGAACTCAATAAAGAGGACAGCACGCTTGCCCTCGCCGCCGGCGGGCTCTTACAGGTCTATCTGGACTGGGTGCAGGCGCAGTTTCGCCTGCTCGGCCAGGGGGAGCAGGAGGCCCACGATCTCGCCATTGATCTGGTGACGTCGTTGCAAGGAGCGTTTCTCTTGACCAACTGCTTTCGTGCGGCAGACCCGTTGGATTGCGTCGTGCAGCGCTTGAAAAGGGAGATCTTGTCCCTATAGTGTCTGGGAGTGTGCTTCGCGCTCTTTTGCAGTATTGCCAGCCATACGCCCGGCTGCTCAGGAGAGCCAGCCTAAAGGAGGCGTTGTGATGAGAACCGTATTTCAGTTTGTCGAACGAATTGCGCCCTACCTGTTACGCATCAGTCTGGGCCTGGTCCTGCTCTGGATCGGAGCCCTGCATCTGCAAAACCCCCATCCGATCGTTGTCTTGCTTTCGCTGTCCCTGCCGTTCCTGGCGTCCAATGCGTTCGTCTACATGCTCGGTGCACTTGAAGTCATTGCTGGCGTGCTGCTGATCGCTGGCCTGTGGGTGCGCTATGTCGGTCTAGCGAGCCTGGTCCTGTTCGCTGGGACACTGACCATCTTCGTGATTGCCCCAGCCGTAACCGGCTTTCCCATTCTCACCTTGATTGGCCAGTTCCTGCTGAAGGATGTGGTGCTGGCATCCGTTGCCATCAGCGTGGCAGCAACGGATGCGGCCAAACACACAGCGCAACAGAGCGCGACGGGACAGAAGTCTGAGCAGCAAACTGCTGCGCAGCAGGCCGCCTAGTAACTAGATATGGGTATTCCAAGCCCGCCTGATACTGGTGCGTAGAGCGGCCAGACGCCTGCTTCTCGCACCAGAGAGGAGTAATGAAGATATCTCGTTGCCAGCTCTTGCTGCCCGTTGGTGAGAGTCACTAGAGCAACGGGGTGACTTCTTTGCTCGGAAGAGGCACTGCAAAGTAGGTCACTATGCGTCCCAACAATACTCTCCCCAGCAGCACAACGTCCTCTAACCGGCGAGCAAACGGCCCCCCTCGAGCGTCTGGGAACCGCTTCCGGCTCCACACTCAAGTTTGTACCGTCTGGTCGGCTCTGTGCCAGTGGTTCGAGGCCAACTTCAGTGTTCCAAAGTGGCTCTCGAGCTGCTGGGCTCTACCGTGGGTGCCCTATCTCCTGGCCGGACTGGTCGAGATCAGCGCTGCCGGTCTGACACTCATGGTCCTGGGTCCGCTGCCCCTCTTTGCTCTGCAAGGATCCCTGCTGCTCTTGGGCATGGTGGTTGTGGCACTCACCTGGGGAGCAGGACCCGGTTTGGTCGCCACCCTGGTGGGGACGGCGCTGCTCCAAGTGCTCGTGGTACCGGCCTACGCCGCCAGGCTCCTGCAGGGCATGGCCGATAGTCGTTCTGGGGTGGTGGCCTTGGTCGTTGGCTGCACTGTCAGCCTGATCGCTAGCCAGAGTGGTCGTGCACGGCGCCAGGCCCAGGCGTTGGCTCACGGGCTCCGCGCCGAAAAAGCCAGGAGTGACATGGAACACGAGCGCTTACGCACACTCCTGGAGGTGCTGCCCGCGGCAGTGGGTGTGGTGGATACCCAGGGGCACATTCTGGAACGCAACCAGGCGTCTAAGGCGGTCTGGGGAAATGAGTTCTTCCCGTGCGAGCTGGCGCAGCTGCAGGCGCATCAGGGCTGGTGGCCGGGGACCGGCATACCTGTGGCTGTCGAGGACTGGACGATCGCTCGAGCCTTGAGGACAGGTGAGACCATTCTCAACGAAGAAGTCGAGGAGCTGGTGGAGGGAAAGCACAAAGTAATTCTGCACTCGGCAGCGCCCATCCGTGATGCGATGGGGACCATTCGTGGTGCCGTCGGCGTACTCCAGGACATCACCGAACACAAGCGACTCGAGCGGGAGCTAGCCGAGCGAGCGGCACAACTGGGAGCGATCCTGGAGAGCATAGCCGATGGGCTGATCGTCACCGATGCCCAGGGTCGGCTGCTGCACCTCAACCTGGCCTACCGAATGCTTCTAGGGCTTGCGGTTGATCCGAAGGGAGTCACCTTGCCTACCCTGCAAGAGCTGGCGGGGCATGCCGTCCTCAACGTGCAGGGCGACCCCATCACAGAGGCCGAGAGGCCGGTCAACCGTATCTTGCAGGGGGAAGTCCTGACCGGCGCTACGGATGACGATCTCCTGCTGCGCACCCCCGCTGGCCGCGAGGTGCAGGTCAATGTCAGTGGTGCCCCCATCCGTGACCCGGCGGGCCATCTGCTGGGAGCGGTGCAAGTGTTGCGCGATGTGACCGTACAGCGGCGCATGGAGCAGCACATCCGCGTCGCGCTCGACGCGCTGCTGGCGATGGCCGAAGCTCTCGTGCAGGCGCCTGAGTGTTCCCTAACGGCTAGCAGGTGTACCGTAGTAGAGGAACATCCGGTAGCACGGCGCCTGGCCGAGTTGACGTGTCGCGTCCTGGGGTTCGAGCACGTCAGTATGGCTGCTGTCGCACCAGGAACGGGAGTCCTGACTCCCATCACCGTCGTGGACCGCTCCCGGGAGCAGGAACAGGACTGGTGGGCCGGGTGGGATCGGCCGCGCACCTTGGGCGAAGATCTGTCTCCGCAGAGTATTGCAGCGTTGCAGGCAGGCGAGCCAGTTCTGCTCGAGCATCAAGACCCGAGCGTTGGTGGTATAGAGGAACGTTCGCTGGGTCGCATCTCGCTCCTGGTGCCGATGCAAGTGCGCCAGACCCTGGTAGGGGTGCTGCGCCTGGATGGGGAAGCAAGTGTGGAAGTGTCTACGGGCCAGAACAGATCAGCACTCATCAGTACGTTCGCCAGGATGGGGGCACTGGTACTGGAGCGTGAGCGACTGCTCTGCGAACGGGAAGAGGCACATGCGAGCGAACTGGCGCTGCGGGAGACCCAGACACAGATGGAGACCTTTTTGGGGATTGCTGGGCACGAACTCAAAACCCCGCTGACCAGTATGAAACTGAGCCTACAGGTGGCCGAACGTCGGATGCGACGATTGGTCCAGCGTGAGACGGTCGTTGCCATCGATCTCGCGCCTTCCCTGGATCACCTGGCGCAGAGCCTGCGCCAGGTTGCGCGACTGGATCGCCTGGTGAACGAGCTACTGGATGTGTCGCGCGTCCGGGTCGGCAAGCTGGACCTCCACCTGGAGCCGGCTGATCTCGCGGCTATCGTCCGCGAGGCAGTCGAGCAACAGCGCCAGCTCAATCCAGAGCACACGCTCCTCCTAGACCTCCCAACTGATCTCACGCTGCCCGTCGTGGTTGATGCCGACCGCCTCGGGCAGGTGGTGACCAACTACCTGACCAACGCGCTGAAGTATTCGCCTACCTATTGCCCCGTCACGGTTGGCCTGGACGTAGATGCACGGCAGGCAAAGGTGTGGGTGCACGATGAGGGGCCAGGGCTGCCGCCGGAGGAGCACGAACGTATCTGGGAGCGCTTCCACCGGGTCAAAGGTATTGAGGTACAGAGCGGCAGCGGGATCGGACTGGGACTGGGGTTATATATTTGCCGGACAATAATTGAGCGGCACCAGGGACAAGTCGGCGTCGAGAGTGAGCTGGGGCAGGGGTCCACGTTCTGGTTTACGGTGCCGCTCGCACCGGTAACGGAGAGGTGAGGCGTCGCTGCAGACTGGGCACCTGCTTGGGTGTACGGTGCGAGCTCCCGGGCATACTGCGCTTCATGCCAGGCCACCGCCTGTTCCCATTTCTGAGACAATTTCGCTACGTCACTGGGGATAACTTCAGCTCACGTTGGACTCCATGTTGGACTCCATAATGCAAGGACTCCTCTCGTAAGAGCACGAATAGTAAGAGCGCGAACGACCACACCTCGATGGGTGGGGGCACGTTCGCCCACAGCTGCCAATGGGGCTGGCGTGGGCACGCGCTCAAGTGGATACCGATTGGTGCCTTGCACCAAGGAGGTTGTTCCCATGGCTGCGTCGTCATCGTCTTCGCCTTCCGACAACACGCGCCAGGCTGCGTACGCGCCTGGCACGAGTCAGGCGGGTGACCACAAGGTCTTCGCCGTCGTCCAGCAGATCGCTTACCCCTTTCTCCGCATCAGTCTTGGGGTGGTCCTCTTCTGGATCGGCGCCCTCAAGTACTTTCACCCCGCCCCCAACGTGGCCCTGCTCCAGGCATCCTTCCCGCTCCGCTTCCTGGCTACCAACGGGTTTGTCTATGTTCTCGGCACGCTTGAGATTGTGGCTGCGGTGCTGCTGCTGGGCAACATCGCCGTGCGCTATGTGGGGCTGCTGGTGGTGCTGGCTGGGGCGGCACTGACGCTGTCCGCCCATGACGCGGAGCGACATGCCAACCAGTCACCAGACGGGATGGCGGAGATGCATTCGGAGGTGAGTGACCTGCGACGCCGGATGGATCGCATGGAACAGGGACGGTAGGATGCAGAGCAGCGGGCGTGACTCCACGGCTCGAGGCGTTCCCCGCGTCGTCGTCGTCGGCGCCGGGTTTGGGGGACTGCAGGTGGCGCGGGGCCTTGCGCAGGCGCCAGTACAGGTGACGGTCATCGACCGGCACAACTACCACCTGTTCCAGCCGCTGCTCTACCAGGTCGCCACCGCTGAACTCTCGCCGGCCGACATCACTGCCCCGATCCGCAGTGTGCTACGCCGGCAGACGAATACCGACGTGCTCCTGGGCGAGGTCACCGCGGTCGACACGGAGCGGCGAGAGGTGATGGTCCGCGACTGTGCCGGCGCACGCGATCTGGTGGTGCCCTACGAGTACTTGGTGCTCGCGACAGGAGCGATGGGCAGCTACTTCGGCCATGAGGCGTGGGAGCCGCTCGCGCCCGGCCTCAAATCCATCGAAGATGCCACGACCATTCGCCGCCGCCTGCTCCTGGCCTTCGAAGCCGCTGAGGAGGAGATGGAGGCAAACCCGGTGAAGGCGGCGAGACTCCTCACCTTCGTGGTGGTGGGCGGCGGGCCGACAGGTGTTGAGCTGGCAGGCGCCATCGCCGAGGTCGCCCACCAGGTGCTGGTGAAGGATTTCCGCCACATTGATACGCACACCGCCAGGGTGCTCTTGATCGAAGGGGAGCCTCATCTGCTTGCCCCCTTCCCCGAAGGTCTCGCCGCCGCCGCCGAGCGCAAGCTGCGCAGGCTGGGGGTGGAGATCCGGACGGGAGCGCACGTCGAGGACGTGACCGCCGACGGAGTCGTCGTCAGAGGTGAGCGCATTGCGGCCGGTACGGTGATCTGGGCCGCCGGCGTCAAAGCTTCGCCCGTGGGACAGTGGCTGGGCACACCGGTGGATCGTGCCGGCCGGGTGCTTGTGCAAGCGGACTGCAGCGTGCCGGGACATCCCGAGATCTTGGTAATTGGCGACACCGCCAGTCTCGCGGCCGTTGGCCCCGCTCTTCCCGGGGTTGCACCCGTGGCGATGCAGCAGGGACGCTATGTGGCGCGGGTCATTCGCGCACGTGCGGTTGGTGAGACCACCGACACCCCGTTCTCGTATGTTGACAAGGGCATGCTGGCGACGGTCGGTCACACCTATGCAATCGCCCACATCGGTCGGGTGCAGCTGCATGGACTGCCCGCCTGGATCGTGTGGATGGCAGTGCATATCCTCTATCTCATCGGGTTCCGCAACCGGGTACTGGTCCTGCTGCAGTGGGCATGGGTGTACCTGACCTCCCAGCGCGGTGCGCGTGTGATCCTGGACGGAGATAGTGGAGCCTAGCCTCTGACCACACGTTCAGTGTCCAATAATTGTCCACAGCAGGTGGTAGCTAATGCACTGAAAGCAATGTCAGTGTCCAACTTTAAATGTTACGCCGACTATAAACTCAGCAGTGCCAAGCCCTAGTAGTTAGTCCATTTTGAAATTTATGGTAAGCTAAGGAAAAGCCAAGCGGATGGGCAATAGCCGGGCAGATTTCGATATACAAGAGGGCGGCGGTAGCTGAAAAGTATTCTGCTTGATACATTGGGTGAGATAGGAAACACAGGCGTGCATGAAGCGTGTTGACATTACGAACCAGGCTATTGAGGCTGGGCAGTGCTCCGAGCGCTTGCAGGCGCTGGGGTTTCGCGTGTGGCAGGCGATTGACGAACAAGGAGCGGAGGTCGCGCAGTATATCGAGCCGCCGCTGTGCCAGGTTCCAGCTGGCCCTTTCCTGATGGGGAGTGATAAGAGTTTGGATGCTGAGGCTGGTGATGAAGAACTGCCGCAGCACAGCGTCACCCTGGCGGCCTTCCAGGTTGGCAAGTATCCGGTGACAGTGGCGGAATATGCCTATGCAGTGCGGGCGCGCAGAGCGAAAAAGCCTCCTGAAGATAATTATTATCGTACCTGGGGCATGCAACTGAAGCGACTGGACCACCCTGTAGTGAATGTAGACTGGTACAATGCCATGAAGTATGCCGCGTGGCTCAGTCGGCTCACCGGCAGAGCCTGGGAGCTGTCGACCGAAGCCCAATGGGAGAAAGCGGCTCGCGGCACAGATGGGCGCATCTATCCTTGGGGCAACGAGTGGAATGCAGCGTTAGCCAATACGCTCATGGGCAGCACCCCTCTTGTCATTACCACCTCAATAGAGGACCACCCGCCAGAGAGCGCCAGTCCGTATGGGGCCTTTGATATGGCTGGAAATGTCTGGGAGTGGACCAGGAGCACCCATGCTGATTATCCCTATGGTGCTGCTGATGGGCGCGAATATCGCAAAGCCAGAGAGGCCATCAGGCCACAATACGATTCGGTGTTTGATGAAGAACTTGGGGCAAGGGTATGGTTCCCTACCAACGACGCAGTAGGGATGGTGGCACGCGGCGGTTCTTTTGATAGAATCCGCGAGGATGCGCGTGCCGCTTCGCGCGTTAGCTTTCTACCTGATCGTGAAAATAGTTATATCGGATTTCGGTTGGTGTTGATCTAGTGGTCAGTCCGGTTTGAGTTTTGGGGATGGGTAAAGATCATACATCTGCGCGCGAGCATCGCCACAGGTAAAGCGCCAATGAATGCGGCAGCCCTGCGTATTGCGCTCAGCGGCCAACGCCACGATGTGCTGCCACAGGTGATCAAGACTCTTCACCCGTTTGGACAAACACCCGCGCTCAAAAATACTGATCTCAATCTCCGCCATATTCAGCCAACTGCCGTGCTTGGGGGTGTAATGTACCTCCAGTCGTTGCCAAATGCGCTGCGCTTCCTCAGGCGGGAATGCCTCGTAGAGGCTGACTGCCGTATGCGTGTTGAGGTTATCCATCACCAAGCGGATCACGCGCGCCTCAGGATAGATCTCATCGACCAGCCAGCGGATGGTCTGTGCAAAATCCAGCCGGGTATGTTGCTCGGTCAGCTCGACACAGCGGCGTCCGGCCAGCGGTTCGACGAACACAAACAAGTTGGCGGTCCCCAAGCGTTTGTACTCCGCATCGGAGCGCTGGGGGTGCCCTGGCTTGACCAGCAGCGGCTCGCGGACCTCCCCATGCACTACCAGCGGCTTTTCGTCAAAACACACCTGGGGAGCGCTGGGGTCATACGGCTGGGCATACAGATCCAGCACGTCCTCCATCGCGGCGACAAAGTTCGCATCCACGTCGGGAATACACCACTGCTCGTGTTGCCAGGGCTTCAGAGCATTTTTTTGAGCAGTTGGCGCAGCGTTTCTGGCGAGATGCGGCGCACATATCCCAACTCGACGGCCTTGCCAGCCAACATGCGAACCGTCCAATGGTCATGTCCATCAGGGACCTTACTACAGGTAATGGCAATCAGATGGGCGGCTTGTTCATCCGTCAGGGCTTGCCGTCGACGTGCTTGCCGCTTATCAGTCAGTACGGACTCGACGCCTCCAGCCCGAAAGCGTTGGCGAATATTGCGAATGGTCTGCTCCGAGAGGTCCAGCGCCTCAGCGATTTCGGCATCCGTCCAGCCTGCGTCGCTTTTCAATAGCACTCTCGCCCTTGTGAGTGTTCGGGCGTTGGCTTTGCCGCGTCGGACAAATACTCGGATATGGTCGCGCTCGTCTTCGCTGAGGTGCATCGGAGCTGGTCGTCCCATAAGGATTTGCTTCTCCTGTTTTTCCTCAGCTTACCATAAATTTCAAAATGGACTAACTACTAGTTTGTCTGGGTTCGAAACATTATGTTGCTGCCCGACTATATTGTCACGCTACAGACCTGTACGCCGACAATGAAGCTCGTCACCACACAATTAAGTTGGACAGTACACAATCAGGTTTGTCACTGATGTGTAGTCGGCGAAGCATCCTATGAGACTAGTGCCCTTTGCCTACGAAAGTTTTGACTTAATCGATAGGTCAATCTCTATTACCACCACACTGGTGGCAGCGCCATGTATGGCTTGACGCAGGTATTAACATAGAAGCCGGCAGGCGATTTTCACCGGTACGAGTTCCAGGTACCAGTTCCATCGGAGTGCGTACTCTCGTCAGAAATGAGCTCTGACCATGATGAGGTCTGGACATAGCGCAACTACGGCCATGGCGGCAAGGAAGGTTATACTCCTGCTGTGTTCTCTCCTGGCGCTGTCGTCTCTCGCCGCGTGCGGGCTTACTTCAACAACGCAAGTGCAGCTTTACACGTCCCTATGATGGTGTGACTGTCCTCCAAGACACAGAGGCGCCCTGCTAGGATTCAGCAGGGCGCCTCTGTTGCTACAGGATGGTTGCACGGGGCCTCACCGGCCTATGAACCGGATTGCCAAGAAAACTATAACCGCGACAACGACAATTGCCCCACTGGCCAAAATCGCTAATGGTGTCCAACTCACTATGTCTACATGGGCTGTCCACATAGTAGTTTCTCCTTACCCTTTCAGACTGACCGGTCCACTATAGCATACAGGCTAGTATCCGTTGCTAGACGCTCGCCGGCGCTACCGCTACCAGACAATACGCACGGCTGACGCTAGATGGGTGCACTTACTTGCGGAGCACACCAGGGCCGCCGTTACGGCCAACAAGTACCACTTGTTCAGGGATTGGCCGGCCATCTTCCCGGGCCGTCTCTATCCACTCTTCGATGATTACCTGTGCGTTCGCTACGGCCTCTTCTGGCGTAGCGCCATCGGCCATTGCGCCCGGCAGCTCTGGAATATCTACGAGCCATGCCTGATCCCGCTTGCTCCAAAAGACATTCATGCGGTAGTGATATTGCTTAGCCATAGACGGGCCTCCTTCTACGGTACTTCAGAGATGCCTTGTACCTGAAGGGTAGCACGAACCTGCTCGACTTGGTAGGGTTTTGCCTTGCCGTCCGGCCGTGGCTAGAGATTGATTATCTAGCACTGGCCAGTCTTGCGGAATATGTGATGACTGCCCCTGATCTTCTCAGCATACCCAAGCCAGCCAAGCAACGTGCGGAGGTCGTCAAAGTCGATATTGGCATCTGACCGGCCGCTCAGAATGCGCTCAAGCAGCTTATCCCACTTCGATACTACGGCCTCACCTTTCGCTTAGCAATTGGCGTTTTGTATGTCGGTCGTTGCCTGGTGGAGCGCAGTACCGGTGACCATAGTCTCGCTGAGTGCGTTACTCACTCCGGCGTCAGTGCATTGAGATGCGCTATACTGGCTCCTGAGCAGACCCATCGCACTGCCGCCGCATGGCAGCAATCTAGTTCTTACAGGGAGGTCACCTATGACCACTCCGACCACTCCTGAGCCAACAAAACCTTCAGACTCTACACCACCCACTCCACCTGCACCGCGCGGAGCACCTGCACTCATGAAGCTTGGCATGCGAGCTGCCGTGTCTCTCTATCGCCTGACCGGTGGTGCCGTTGGCGGCCGCGTTGGGCCTGAACGAGTCCTCTTGCTCACCACGACAGGTCGCAAATCTGGCCAGCGCCGCACCGTGCCCGTCTCATACTTCGATGAAGGATCAACACTCTTTGTCATTGCCTCCAATGCTGGGCGTGAGAGTCACCCAGCCTGGTATCTCAACCTCACCGCCGATCCAGACGCGGAAATCGAGATCAAGCGGAGTCGCCGGCAGGTCACCGCGCGGGTAGCGACACCACAGGAGCGAGAACATCTACTGGCGTACGTTGCCACCCAGAACCCCCGACGTAGCGAGCAAACCCCGACCACTCGCCAGATTCCTGTTGTCATCCTGCAGCCGGTGACTACTTAGCAATGCCAATGAAATCCGCTCGGAGCTCAGAGATCGTTTGGGAACTAGTATACTTCCTTGGAAGTAGGCGTGACCCGCTCCCCGGTGTGGCACAATCTGGTGGGGTTGTGCATCCCGCCTCGGGTCGGACCGTCTGGCACCTGGCCACCAGCGTTTCAATTCCGCAGTTCATGCTATCAAGTGTTCGGCGATTTTGATCGCCGAATGGTTAGAACGGTATGTCATCTCTATCTCCCGCTTCCTCATCCTCGACAGTTTCCCCAATGTACCTGCGCCCAACCAGTTGCAGCGGCACCAATTCGGTAATCAAGAAACGGAACGTTCCTAGGCGCTCAAGTACCTGCGGCCCATAGATATACAAAACCCAGCGCCAGTACGGCGAAAGCTCCTTTTGTACGCCCACGCTCAGGTCAGCGCCGCGCTCAATAAAATCTTTCACCAGCGTCTCCATCACTTGATTGGGTGCTGGCGCTTGCGGTTGCACCTCTTGGAAGAACGCGGTATAGAATGCCTTCCATTCGTAAGACTCCTGCTGCCAATCGCTTTTGCGTTCTTCAGGTACTTCGGCCTTCCACTGCTGCGTAAAGTAGGTCTCGTACGAGGCACCCAGCAGGGGAGCCTGCGTCAGTCCCACCCCGCCAGCGGTAATCGGCCAGTAGAACCAGGCTTCAGGAAGGGCGACGATAGTGGCATCCTGTCCGATGTAGCGCTCCTGAATGATCTGGCGCAGCCGGTCCAGCATGCCGTGTCCCTCGCCCCAGAACGCCTGATGCACGCGCTGCATCACCTGCCGGATGCTGCGCCGATGCTGCTCGTCCAGCGGGATGCGCAGCCCCAGCGCCAGCACCAGATAGCGGAGCTGCGCATTATAGGTCTGGGTGCGCGCAATCAATGATGGCGCTTGCTCCACCTGCTGGCGCGCTTGTTCCAGATAGGTGTCCAGCGCGGCGGTGTTGACATCCCAGTGCCCCTGCTCGTCCAGGCTCAGGAATAGCCAGTTTGGCTGAGCCGCAGGCAGCGCCGCCGGGCGCTCACCGCCGATGCAGACGGAGCCGCATTTGTCCAGGTTGAGCGCCAGACCGCAAGCCCCGCAGAACTGCTGGAACGCCTGCCAGGCTTTGACTATCTCGTCGGCTGAAGCGGCCAGGATGCAAATGTCGTCTACCATGCGAATGATCTGGACCCGCGCCTCGCGCTGCACATACTGCTCCAGCAAGCGCAGCGTCAGGTCGCCTAACACATCCGAAAGATGGGGGCCAAGCGGCACCCCGCGCTGGCTCTGCGTCACCTGCCCATTGTGTAGAAGTGGCAAGCGCAGAAATTTGCGAAAGAAACTGAACTGCGCATCCGAAAGGCCGTATCGGTGCAGAATGGTCAGCAGCAGATCATGCGGCAGGCTGGGATAAAAGTCTTTCAGGTCAATCTTGATCACGTAGACAGGCCGCTCAGGCAGCGCGGCGCGTGCCAGTTGGATTTCGGCATTCACAAACATCAGCGCCAGTTCCAGCCCACTGATGGCCCGGCCATGCTCATACCCCGCCTTGCCGCTGAATTTGCGCAGCTGCTCGCGCGCCCACCTGCGCTGGCTAAACACCGAGCGATAGTCAGCGTCGCTGTCTTCTACCCAGCGGCTCAACTGTGCCTCCACACTTAAGCCGCTGTCTTCGGCCCACAGGTTCGGCTCGCCCAGCAAGCCCAGCCCTGCCGTCACGTTGCCCTGCCCGTCGAGATTGGCATCAAGCGGCAAGCGGCGCAACTCACGCAGCCGGACGCGCTGGCGTTTCCAGATAAGAACACTAAAGACCTCTTGCCAGCGCTGCGACAGTATCTCTAAAAGGCAGGTGATTGGGAACGCTTCATCGATGAACAGCCGCCATTTCTGGGGCGTCAGCCGCGCCTGCACCGGCACGCCTGCCCTGGGCCAGTCCCACTCATCGATATGCTGCATGAGGATGGTCAGCGTATCAGCAAGTTCTTTGAGTAGCACCTTATCCACCAACAATGTGCTGGCCTGGCTACGGCAGGCTTGCGAGCGATACGGGTCGCCGCTCAACTGCTCCAGTACTTCGGTCAATTCACTGACGTTGACCGCGCGCTGCAAGCGATCACCCAGCGCCTCCTGCAAATACTTCGGCGCGGCAGACTCAGTAAATCCCAAGACTGCAAACAACGGGTCCAGCAGCGCCGCAGCGTCGCTAGTTTCGGTGGGCGGAGTGGTCAGTTGAGCGAGCAGCCGCTGCGTCTCTTCGTCATTGGTTTCGGACAATTGCGCACTGCTCTGCTGGAGCGCCCATTCTTCCAGGAGCGTACCAAAGATATAGACAATCTCGGCGCGCAGCCGCCCATTGAGCAGTTCTTTTTCCAAGCGTGCGCGCCAGAAGCTGATCGTTTCCGCCGATGCCTGGCCGCTCTCGGCCTCTTGCAGCAGCGGCTCCAGATTGGCGACGTCAGGATGTAACGGATAATTCGCAAAGGTAATCTGCTGTAAGCTGCTGTACAGCGCCCGTAAGCGATCAGCTTCGCTCTGTCCCCCCGACACTGGTTGGCTCAGTACATCGTAGGCCGCCAGCAATTTTGCTCGCTGCCCCCGCAGTTCGCGCAGCTTGGTCTGAGTGATGAAATACTCGGTCTGTGTCACCATGCGCCGCGTGGTCCTCCGTATCAAGATCAGTCTTGCTTTGCACACAGCATAAACAGTACGCGCTGGGCACTTATCCCTTTCAGGGGATGGAGAGGAAAGCGCGCTCCCCTTTCTCATACGTACGCGTAGCCGTCAGCCTGTTGCACGCGCTGGCAAAACCGATACGGCACATCCGGCACGGCATATTGTCGGGTGGTGATCGTAAACCTGCCACTCGCTTTGATCGCTACTTAGCCCACATGGGTGCCGAGGGGCTTCCCGCTGGGCACCACAGCTTTCACCCTGTCGCCCGTTTTGAAGCCAAAGGCTCGACTCGCTACTTTGCCTTTATGGGTTGGACATCATACTGGCTGCAGATGAGGTAGCCAGTGAAGCCAGTATGCTCTGTAGGTACAAAGGTGTCAAGCGCTATTCCGCTGGACCAGGAGGACGAGGTGGAGGCACTTAGCGCCTGCTGTACGGAACAAGGTCAGCCATCGTTGCACGCGATGTCCGCGACTGGCTATTGCCAACGTTTGCCCTTGCTCTGGTCGCGCTCGTTTTACTGTTTGCGTTCCAGCAGCACCACAGGGACCTTGCGGGTGATCTGCGCCTGAAGCGCAGCAAGAGCAGGTATCTTCTGTACCTGGATGCTCCCGAGGCGGTCCCACTGCGCGCTGTCGACGACGATGGCTCTGGCCTCGAACTGCTCCGTGCCAAGCTCGACCACCACATCCGGATGCGCGACCAGATTGTGATACCAACCAGGATTGGTTGGCGCACCCCGATTCCCGGCAAACACGTACATGCGCCCGCCTTCGGACAAATAGACCAGAGGGCTGGTCCGAGGTTCGCCACTTTTGGCTCCTGTCGTCGTCAGCAGCAGGAGAGGGACGCCAACGTATTGACCACCGACGTTGCCACCTTTGGCACGGAACGCTTCGATGATGCGGCGATCCCAGTCCTTCACCTCTTGTTTCTCCGTCATAAAATGCGCCTCATACTACCAGGTTTTCCGTTTCCTGGGCCTCCTTCAAGTGCGGTGCACCGGAATCTCACCGTTCGTTCGTGAAGTAGTAATCCTGGTCGAGATCAGCTAGAAGACCGGGTTGCACCGGATGCCACCCCAGGCGCTGTTGGGTCAGTGTGCTCGATGCCGTGTAGTCCATGGAGAAGAAATGCCCAAGGAAGCCGAAGTGTTCGCCTGCTTCCTCGGCAGACAGAGAGACGACCGGAACGTTGAGACGGCGGCCTATGACGCCCGCGATCTCGCGCACCGGCACCCCCTGGTCGGCAACTCCGTGCAATCGTGAGCCAGCTTTCGCGCTTTCCAGCGCCAGGCGGAACAGATGGGCCGCATCGAGCCTGTGCACGGCGGGCCAGCGATTCGATCCATCGCCCGGGTATGCCGACGCGCCTCTGGCGCGAGCAATGCTGATGAGAGCCGGGACAAACCCATGGTCGCCCTTTCCATGCACCGAAAAGGGAAGTCGCACGACCGACACGCGTACACCGCGCGAGGCCAGCGCCAGCGCCGTTTCTTCCAGAGCGATACCTACCGCCATAGCCGAATTGGGAGCCGGCGCGTCCTCCTCCGTACCAAGGCGATCTGGCGCCAGAACAGCAATCCCGGAGGTCACGACCAACGGGCGATCAGACCCGGCAAGGGCCGCGCCAAGCGTCTCGATGGCACGCAGAGCCGTTTGGACGATCTTCGCAGGATCGGAGACGTCGGAGATACTTTCGGAGGCGGCATGAATCACGCCGTCCGCAGCAGCCGCTCCACGGCGCAGGCTGTCAAGATCATCGAGTTCGCCACGATGCACCTCTGCGCCGGCAGAGACGATTTTGGCAGCGGCTGCATCGGAACGAGCCAGGCCAAGGACCTGGTGCCCTGCCTCGGTCAGCTCGCGGACGATGGCGGAGCCGATAAAACCGGTCGCGCCGGTCACGAACACTCTCATAAGGATTCCCTTTCATTTTTCTGGAAATTTAAGCGACAGATTGTCGCAAAGACGTCAACCTGTTACAATTGAGAGTGTAGCCCGGACAGTCCCACTGGGTAAGCATCAGTTCTTGCTTTTTGTTACCTATGCAACAACGAGGGAAACATGTCGCACGAAGCACAGACCGACTTGCGCATTCGGCGCACCCATCACTTCTTGCAAGAAGCGATGATTGAGCTGGTGACAGAGAAAGGGTTCGATGCCATCACGGTGGGCGATATTACCGAACGGGCCATGATCAACCGAGCCACGTTCTACCGCCATTATCAAGATAAATACGATCTGGTAGCCACGATCTTTGAAGAAGCCGCCAATCATCTGGTGGAGGATATGAAACCTGTCCACAAAGGCACTGATCCTGGTGAGAAGGAGGAGAGCCTACGAGAGGTCTGGAAC
Organism: uncultured Chloroflexia bacterium; assembly: GCA_963826075.1. Lineage (GTDB taxonomy): Bacteria > Chloroflexota > Ktedonobacteria > Ktedonobacterales > JADMIN01 > JAJPKE01. Next base: position 273,151 of record CAWGVQ010000019.1, on the reverse strand, counting down.
CAGCTCTTTGAGCATGTCGCTGAACATGCCCGGCTCTACAGAGCGATGCTGGGGAAAAACGGCAGTCCGTGGTTTGCCGCCAGGATGCGTGAGCACATCACCAAGCTTATACTTGAGAATGAGAGACGGTGGGAACAACAGGCGGGACCCAGGCAACAGATCGATCCAGCCATGCCAAAGGCTCTGCCTGTTATGCAAATCTCACATGTTCTGATCGGCACTATTGTCTGGTGGCTGGAGAGCGAAAAGAACTATACGCCCATACAAATGACCACCTGGTTTTACCGCTTTGCGTTTTATGGCTATCTCGCTGCCCGCGGGTATGCGGCTCCGCCGCCAGGGAAGCAATGAGGCCAATCCCGGTCCTGGTAAATCGCGTGAGTGTTCGACGAAGTAGGTTTTGTCTTTCTCTGTTCGTAGAATAGATGTGCGTGCACATGGCAAGAAAATCTGCGCTCTGCATCCGTCATCCTGCATGCAAGCGGGAGAGAAAAGAAAGGAAACACCTATGAGCACACCTGATCAGCACCAAAGATCGCCACATGTTGGAGGAACGCAGGTATGAGAAAAGTTATTGTACTTGAATTCGTCACGCTTGATGGTGTCATACAAGCCGGAGGCGGGCCAGAGGAAGATACCAGTGGTGGCTTCGCGTATGGCGGGTGGGTAGCTCCATATGACGACGATGTTCTTGGAGCAGTCATGAATAAGCAGATGAATATGCCGTTTGATCTGTTGTTAGGGCGCAAAACCTTTGAAATTTGGGCACCGTTCTGGCCGCAACATGCAGACCGATGGCCGGGCGTCAATCCAGCGACCAAGTACGTCGCCTCGAATACCATGACCTCTCACGAATGGCAGCCTTCCGTGTTTTTAGGCGGAGACATTGCGGAAAAAGTCACCAAACTCAAGCAACAGCCAGGGCCGGATTTGCACGTGTACGGAAGTGCAAATCTCGTTCAGACGCTCATGAAGCATGATTTGGTCGATGCGTTCTGGCTAAAGATATTTCCGCTGACGTTGGGTGGTGGAAAACGGTTGTTTGCCGATGGCACCATCCCAGCGGCGTTCAAGGTGACAGATAGCCAAGTCTCCCCAGATGGCGTCATTATCGTGAATTACGAGCGTGCCGGCGCGATTACAACCGGCACGGTGTCAGGAAGCTGACATCCCTGAGGTCGCGTGGAGCATTCCCAAACCCACTCGTGCTTCGACCGAAATCACGTGCGAACAGTGGAAAATCAGCGGATTGGTGAACAGCAATTCGAGGCTGTGAGCCTGTGCCGATTTTCCACGTCGCTTTCTCAGCAGAGAGATGCTGCTCAAGCGTAAGATACTCTTTTTGCCGATTACCATCCTCTTACTACTACAGCGACAGATGTGTAGACGTGGAACCCCCAGGAGGCCGTTTTAGCCTCCGTCCAGCAGACGTTCTGCGCGGCCAAAGACCCATCGAAGCCAGGCAGTGCTCTCAACGCTCCACCCGAAGAGGTGGGTCTGTGTTCCTGGCGTCCCCCATCTCACCCGCTCCGTCGTCAGCAGTCCCCCAATCGACAGGTGCACACCGTCCCAATCCTGCGAAACTGCTTGCCAATCTGGCTCAACGAGGGAATCTGGTCGACATGTAGGATAGGCCATGCACGACGGAGCAGGGTAGGCCAGACACAGGTTGTTCCAACTCTCTGGCCCATGGATCTCATAGACACGAGCAGCGGGGAGCACCTCCAACCGCCACCGAGGATACGGCGGGTCCCAACGGCCCACTTCCCCCGAGACAGGGAAGTACTGCAACCAGCTACTGGCGCGCGTGGTCACACTGGTGGACGTCCACAGCGTCCGGCGCGGTTTGGTGTTTCCGGCTCCGTACGAGCGCATATCGGGATGAAACAAGGTCGCTTGCGGTGCCATGCCTGTCCGAGATACCCACTCTTGTCGGTCTCGGTCGAGATCACTGAACCACGTTGCTGTGCCCGGAGCTTCGAGCAGAGGCGCCACGAAAGGTCGTAGAGCCGGGCCGGATGCCACCAATATGTCGGCCTCGCGGGGATAATCGTCAGTAAACGGGTGAAGGTCTACCTCGCAGTGGACCACCAGCTCAGAGAGACGTTCTGCGGAGAGCTGCGCAAAGTAATCTGCACGTGGTACCCTCGACGACAGCTCATGCACGCAGGACGCGATGGTTTCGGCGGGATACCGTCCCATGTGGTCAGCCAAGGGGGCACTGGGCAGTGTGCCGCCCACCTCGATAATGCTGCTGACGAGGGCCAGAACTCCCAGTGGTGACGATACTAACTCTTCCATGTTCAGACATCTCTTCGTACTACAGCGACCGTTCACCAACAGCGAGCAGAATCGTGCGAATTTGCGCCCACAGCCCTTCACGTTTCCAGCGTTGGAACCAATAGTAGACGGTCTCCCACGGACCGAACGAGGATGGTAATTGGCACCAGGACGTTCCGGTGAAGCGCTAGCTGCTTACTCTCGCTGCCGGCCAGCTGCAGCAGCCGGCGGATCTCGGGAACACTGTACCCCATTAGACCCCCTTTTTGCTGTGACGCTTCGGGCCACGACCAAGGCCGCATAGGCCAGCAGAGCGAGCGTAATGTGTCGGTACCAGGCCTGAGCAAGGCGCACCTCGTCGGCGTCCCATTCGGCCTCATCCAACAGGCGCTGGACGCCACATGGATGGCGTTCGCCGCTCTCGACTGCCTAATGCAGCATGGTTACGACCAAGTTCGTCTTGGTCGTTGTAATTAGGAGTTGGGTGAAGTCGCTTGAATTCAAAATTTCTGCTGCGCTTATGACACGCCCGAGACAGGTTGGGCAGAGAGAAGGAGAGTTAGCGTGATCATCATTGACGCTCATGAGGATCTCGCCTTTAACGCGCTGGTTGATGGCCGCGACTATCTGCAATCGGCCTACGTCACACGCGCCGCGGAGGAAGGTGAGCCGGCGCTGGAAGACCTGGGAATCTGCATGTTGGGTCTCCCAGAATGGCTCCAGGCGCAGGTGGCTATTATCTTCGCCACGCTGACGACCATCCCCCGCGCACTGGCGCGTCCCGGCGAGCTGAGCTATCGCAACAGTGAAGCCTCACACCAACAGGCGCTGGCGCAACTGGCGATCTATCGCCACTGGGCGGCAACAAGCCCCCAGGTTCGCCTCATTACCCATTGTGCGCATCTGGACGAGACGCTCGCCACGTGGGAGTGCGATGGCGTCTCGCCGCAGGTCGGCCTCGTGCTGCTCATGGAGAACGCTGACTCCATTCGTACACCCGATGAAATCGGCTTCTGGCATGAACAGGGACTGCGGATGGTCGGCCCCGCCTGGCATAGCAATCGCTTCACCGGGAGCGCCGTGGATGGTGGACCGCTCACTACAGAGGGGCGCGAGCTGTTGGCCGCGATGGGGCGTCTGGGAATGGCGCTGGACCTCAGCCACATGTCGGAGGAAGCCTGCCTGGACGCCCTGGCGAGCTATCCCGGTCCCATCATAGCCTCACACGCAAATCCCCAGCGCATGGTACCCATGTCCCGGCTCCTCTCTGATCGAGTCATCGCCGGGGTAGCAAAGCGCGATGGCGTGGTCGGCGTCATGCCGGTGAACTGGGCGCTGGTTACCAATTGGCGGCAGCGAGCACGGGAGGAAATCACCGTGGATCTGGTCGCGGAAGCGATTGACATCGTGTGCCAGATTGCTGGCGATACGCGCCACGTAGGGCTGGGAACCGACTTTGATGGCGGCCAGGGCGCGGAGTGCGCTCCCATGGGCGTCGAGACGGTGGCCGATCTACCGCTAATCGCTACGGCCCTGGAGCGACGTGGATACCAGCTAAACGACGTCGCGGCCATTCTCCACGGAAACTGGCTGCGCATCCTCCGCCAAGCGCTGCCGTTATAGCTCATCTGGGTTTCGGCCAGGTCGTGATCGTGTTGCCGTCGGAGCCAGGCGAGACGCTGGCCGGTCCAGAAAAACGATCCCATCCTGTTTCGACAACCGCCGGGCCAGAACTGGTACAAGGCGCTACCAGCGACTTCCGTTCACCAGTAAGGGCGGAGTACCAGGTTTTGGGGGAGTATCGCAGAACGAGAGCGCACAGGTGGGTACAGGCTTAAAATCCGCTTCCGAGTGACCGGACTGGAGGGTTTAAGTCCCTCTCGCCTTACCAGATTAAGCCAGATGCCGGAGCGAGTAGGACTCCTCGAGCTTGTGCCCATGAACCGTTGCCGTGTCAAGAGCGTGCTCATAATATCTGCGCGCTTCCTCGCTGTTCCCCATCCGTTGATGGACCAACCCGATATGAAAGAGCGACTCGGCGATACCGCGCGTATCCTGCAGATCTTCACGGGTCGCCAGCGCACTTCGGAACAGGATCAGAGCTTGCTCATACTTATCGTCACCGGTATGCAGCGCACGAAAATGGTACGCCATACCGATCAAGTCGTCGGCGCTGGCTACCAGCTCAACACTACCTGCCGACTCTGCCAGCCGTCGCGCTCGCTGTGCTTGGTCGATGGCCTGATCGTAGCCTACATTGCTGTAAAAGGTATCCTGAACGAACACGAATCCGTGTGCAAGAGCTAGTCGTGCCTGGTCATACTTGTGCACGTCACCGTCCGCGGCATTCTCAATAAGCTCCTCGCCGCTGCGAAGAACACGAAAGGCGTCACGCAACCTGCCGTCACGGTAGTAGGCAAATGTAAGCTCGCACAATCTATCTACCAGGTTGGCATAGGTCGTTGCGATATCGGCTGATGACATGATGTACCTCCCAGTTGAACAATCAAACTCTAGTATCGTGCCCTGGAGCCTCCTACGTCTAGCGACCAGGCAAAGAGATAAGCTCGCACTAACAGTGGACCACTTATAGGGATCTGAGCATCTGAAGCAACGGCAGAGTAGCCGGTATCCCGCCTTGGGGATGGTACTAGCCTCAGTCCATTAGCCCAAAGATGGTGTCGGGCATCTCACCAGTGGCTTGAGGTGAATGCTCGTCAATCAAGATACAAAGGAGGCAGTTCTGCACCTGCCAACCGGATTGAGTCACCAGCGGAGGAATAGCTGATTGACATACCGACCCACCAGATCTGGAGGAGCACGTCATTGGTCATAAACAGCACTTTTCACACTGTTACTGCCAGACTGAAATCATTGGTATTTCCACCGCATGCGGTGCCTGGATCGACGCTGTATGCGGCATCCACTTTGGCAGCTGCCGTGGGGCGTGGACTCTGGCTGCCGTTCTCCCTGTTGTACTTCCACCTCGTGGTTGGGCTGCCTTTACCGCTGGTGAGGAACCGTGCAGTATTACCGCAACTCATAAAATTAGGATTGGCAGCCAGCGAGATAGGCAGCCCCCTACTGCCATTGCTCGCCATCTTTGTTATACTGGCAGCATGGAGAGCACCTGGTCGGTTAGCACGCGCGAGGTAACGAGGTGAGTAGGTTCGGTGTAGGTGTGCTGGGCGTTCAGCTGACGATCGGTGCACCTCTCATGCTCCGAGCGGGACTGCATGCCTACAGCACCGACTGTGCCGTCTCTACCACGGCACCCTGCGCAGCGCCGTACAATTTCCTGTATCCCCTGCTCCAGCAGATGGCTCAGGTCTTGGGCTGGCCTGCCGTCCCATACGTCATCATCGGCGTGTGCAGTCTGGGGCTGTTGGCTGGGTTAGCTCTGTTCAGTTTTGCGGTGAATGAGCCGCGCGGGCAGAGCAAGCTTTCATACGGCCTGATGCTCGCTCTGGTGGGCGTCTTCCTAGCTAATGTCGTCAAGATTAACCTGTTGCCCGCACTGCTGGCACCGTGTTCTACCTCCACTAACTCTCCTGGTATCATCGGCTTGCCTCGTCACGCCTGCACTCTGGGGTTGGGACCGCAAGACTTTGTAGCTATTCCGGTCGTGGCTGTACTTCAGGCGTTTTCCATCCAGTTCCTTGCTCTCCTAGTCCTGAGTGTGTTCGTGTCTGCGGTTGGATTCTACCTGAAACGACAAGGGGTAACAGCCGAAGGCGTAATTCAGAGCTTGCAGTTCTCCCCGCTCATGATCCTGTTTGCCATCGGCGTCATTGCGCTACTGCCCTTTGTAGCATGACGGAGTAAAGCCTTGAAGTTTGTGGAGCGCTTTGCAGAACAGGCTAAGCGGCCGGAGTGCATATACCTATGGGTGGCGCTGCACCTCGGAGATGATCTCTCAGGTCGATTGCCACGTATACGAGGACCCGGTGATCTCTTCAGCTTTCGCGGTAATTTGGAAGTAACTCATGGTCGGCACCACGGATGAGGCGGGCGTCATTGCAGCCGTGACTCGCTGCCCATTCGGCCCGGCGCAGACAGGGCGCGGCGACGACTGAGGCGCCAATCGAGAAGGAAGAGCGCGATCATGACGATGAAGTTGGCGAGCGTCAGCCCGTCCCGGTGCGGCAACCGCACGACAAACTCCACTAGCGGTCCCCAGATCAAGAGGTACCATCCCACCAGGCCAATCACGAGTGAGAGCCACTGGCGGTCTCCCCAGCCGTCGCGCGCCGACCAGCTGGCGATTCTCCAGAGGCCGAGGCTGAAGATCCCGACGACAACGGCGATCGTGAGGAGTGGCGGAATTTTGGTGGCGGGGAGAACAAAGGAGAGGAGGAAGAGCAGGACTGTCAGACCAAACATGGTCACTCGCACGGTCCAGACACCGGGCGCACGTTTTCTCGAACGTGAACGGGGCGATGGTATGCGGAGGAAGCTCCCTATCAGTATGAGGCCCACCGTCAGTGCGCAGGCGATGAGGTAGCCGGCCAGTGGAGGACCGTGATACCCTTCTTTGGCGTATTGCGTCCTGGCGACTGCCACAGCAAGCACGCCGCAAGGGATGATGAGCCAGAGCAGAAAGAGCATAACGCCGCGTCGCTTCAGCCCGGGAGTGAGTGCGCGCTGGGGGAAGAGCAGGCCGAGCAGGATCAACGGCAGGGTGATGCTGATGACGGCATGATAGATCGTCAGGTTCAGCGCCCAAACCCAGTTCGTTCCCAGCGAGACGCTGTACAGACTGTCCTGGTGTGAGGGCGAGCTCTTGGCCATGAAGTTGTACCAGGTCTGGACGACGAGCGCCTCCTGGAACACACCGAACGCCGCACCCAGCACCAGCGCGTTACCCCAGCCCAGGAGACGCCGCACCAGGATCTCACGAATCAGGATCGCGCTCGACCCGTAGAGCAGAGGGATGAAAATAAAGCCGAAAGGCTGTATGAACAAGAGTGGAGGCGTGGAGCCCGACAAGACCTCGGCAAAGAGTGGAGAGAGAAAATACAGTGTGAGCAGAACTGGCCACATACGTCGCCGCAGCTTTGATGGCGCACCTGGCTGTGCCTGCTCCGTAGGCGGTGGATAGGTGTATGGGCTGGTAGTAGTCCAGTTATCCAAGTGAGATCCTCCAGCATGACAATTGAGGAGGAAACGCGCGCAACGAGCCGGCGTAGAACAACGTATGATGACCGCCTGTTGCCAAGCTAGTGACAATGGTAGCACAGGTCAGCCGGGCTGGCAATGGAAGTAAGCGGCCAGCGCATCTTGCTCGCGGCAAAGGATCGATTGTCGGCACCCGGTACCGGGTGGACTTGCTGTAGTCTGTGCCATAGCGCCGTCACGACAGTTGACCAATGGTGACAACGGACCAGGTAAGATACAAACGAAAAATTCACTACCGACGGACGCCAGCGAACTGCGATGAATACGAGGCGATGAATACGAAATGAGGTGCTCGTCGCGGAGACTCGTTTCTGCCAGAATTCACGCGACCAGCATAGGCACGTGAACGGCGCCTGCGGAATTCTGGAAGCACGCATCTGCTCCAACCAGGGGTCGAGTGGGTCTGCCGTTCGCTGTCGGATCATGGCCAGCCAGAGCCACGGCCGCGCCATGTGCAGGCCAACGCGCATATCCAAACGGACTTCAAGCAGCACCTGCGTCCGCCGCTCCTGCGCTGAGCACGATCAGGGTGCATCCCACATGGACGAAGCCGAAGCCCAAACACAGTTCGTGTGGCATACTATGACTATCACACAGTTAGCCCTGCCGGCCTCGGCACTCATATACGACGAAGCAGTTGTGTGCCGCACGACACCAATTCTGACCTCATCATTACTGACCCTGCAATTCTGACTGGTAAGCCGGTGTTTGCGGGCACGCGGATCTCGGTGAAACTCATTCTCGAAAAACTTGGCGACGGCTGGACCATTAACGATCTGCTTGATGACTATTCCCACATCTCACGCGAGTCAGTCATTTATGTAGGGTGTCGAGCCCGTCTCGCGACCAAATTGGAAGAGTGGATATGCCTGCTGAGCGAGAAAGCGAACTGCTGACCTATATCTTCGGCACGCTTCAGGAGCCGTTGGTGGAGCGTTGCACGGGCTGGCTTGCTTCGTCATCACGGTTCCATGCATTTCTTGCCGCGCATAAAGACAAGGTGCGCAAGAAAGTGCGTGGAATCGGCGATAGCGAAGGCATGCGTGATTTGCAGCTTGAACTGGACACTGCTTATCACCTGATGCTGGAGCGTCATTTCGATCTCGAGTACGAAAAGTACATGGCGGGAAAAGTTCGCGGTCCAGATTTAACCGTAATGGTACAGGACAAAGGCGCGTTCAATGTCGAGGTGAAGCGGTTGCGGTCTGCGGGTGAGTTCCGCCAGTGGGCGGAGGCGATCTGCGGCAAGCTCGACCAGATGCCGCCAAGCATCCCCAATCTTCTTCTGGTGGGCGCAGAGTCTGCCTCGCGCAAGAGTTTAGATGCCACGCAGGCCATGGCGCGATTGCAGCGGCTCGCGGAGGCCAACGATGACAACGTGTTCACTCGGCGAGGCCTGCCAACGGCGCGCGAGTATCTGCGGGAGAGCGTGCGACTAAGCGGTGTGCTCCACCGCCGCGCCTGGGATGATGAGACGGCCGGAGTGGTGACTCTCTGGCTGAATCCGTTAGCCAAACATCCGCTTGCCAGCGATGAAGTAAAAGCACTCCTCCTCTGTTTTGCGTAGCCCAGCGGTATGGTGAAGCGTATCCTACAGACTCCGGGCCACTGGCAGGCCTGGGAGGCGGCGGGCGACATGCCGGCGGTGCGAGCAACTAGTCTTTGCTTGCCACATTATGTTCTGGTACAATACTATCGCAACCTGGCGCTGATCCCCTACGGCGCATGCTCGCATTTGGCACACTCTATGCTGCCTAACGGCATTTGGACGCTCCCTCGCTAGCGCAACAGGGGGAAAGACTCCGCTCTGTCACGATGTACGACCATACGAGGTGCGAGCACGCGCTCGCCAAGGAGATTGAGCACCATGCTAGCTACATTTGCAACGCCGGTGTCCACACCTGGGGTCCAAAATCTCAACTTCATTCCCACTGACGGTGGATTCTTCGACGTGCTCTTTCATAAGACGGCCCTGACGATTGAGGTGTTTGGGCAGCCCAAACCACCCTTCAGCATTAACCTGATTCAGTTTGTCATCGTGCTGTTTCTGGCTTTTGCCATCAACGGTGCCACCGAGCGTCTGACGGGACGGAAAGTAGGCATATGGACGGCGGTCATCGTCACCTTGATCGGCTCCTGGCTCTTCTCGACCTACGTCAATCTGCCCATCGATTTTTCGATTGAAGGGGTGCGGATCATCGCGGCGATTCTGGGCGCGCTCATCATTGCGGTCTTCTATACTCTGATCGTTGGCCAAGGCAAAAAGTAATGACGGGATGCTGGGCATAGTGGCAGCTCAGAGCACGTAGATAGAGCCTGTGGTGGGCGGCAGTATGGCTTCACCAACGCGTTGAATCAGAGTGTCATACGGCCGTGGAGCGATAGTGGGAAGACCTAGACGAGTAGCCTCGTCAGCCAGGCGCTGGCCCATGAACCAATTTACCTGTGCTTCAGTCGCCTGTTCGTCAGTGGTCATTAGCTCAAATCCTCGTCCTCGGTGACGCATATTTTCGAGGATAACCTGCATATCCCTCTCCATGAGGAACACCATCCGGACCCAGGGAGACCGGGTCCGGATGGCCGGGCGCTTCCACAAATCGGGGCCTATGCCATCACCCTCGACAATCAACGGAGCATCAGTGTCCACATGGTGCTCAACCACGACCTCAAGTGCCGGAGTAAGAACCTGGGTGATGGCCATCAGTGCCTCAACCAGCTCAGGTACGCTGCGCTGCCACACATCAGGTGTGCGCAGAAAATAGTACAAATCCGAGGTCTGTTCGGGAAGAGTTACCAGGCTCCGTTGCAACGCCAGTCGCACATCATCAACCGCCATCCAGGGCAGCCCCAGTTCCAGTCCTAACTTCCGGGCCAGCGTACTCTTTCCCGTTCCTGACGGTCCCCCAATCAGCAACACTTTCCACGCAGGTTGCATGCTGATATCCCCCTTTGCGAGGACAGGATATCACGCTGCGAGGACAGTCGCAGACACTACGCTGCGGTACTCCAGGTGACTCTAGAACCTTGACATGTGACCATTTGGTCACGTATAATTAGTGGTATGGACGAGATGGACGCGGTCTTCAGGGCGCTGGCTGACCCAACCCGGCGGCGGGTGCTTGATGAGTTATTCGAGCAGGACGGCCAGACGCTCACCGAGCTCGAACAGCGGTTGCCCATGACGCGCTTTGGTGTCATGAAGCACCTGCGCGTGCTCGAGGAAGCGGGACTGTTGATCTCCCGGCGCCGTGGTCGCGAGAAGCTGCATTTCCTGAACGCTGTCCCCATCCGGCTTATCTATGATCGCTGGGTGAGCAAGTTCGCCGAGCCCTGGGCCGCGACACTTTCCGGGCTCAAAAGACAACTGGAGCAGAACGAAGAGGACAAGTGTATGGAGAAGGTGTTCGAGATTTACATCAAGACGACCCCGCAGCGCCTCTGGGAAGCAATCACTAACAATGAAATGCGGGAAAAGTACTGGTTCGGTGTCGGCGTTACCTCGGATTGGACGCCAGGCTCCCCCTATCAGAATATCCATCCGAAGTCACCAGTAGCCCTGGTGGTGGGCGAGAACCTCGAGGTCGATCCGCCACGACGGCTCGTCCAGAGCTACCAGGCCCAGTGGAGTGAGGATGTCAAACGCGAAGGCTTCTCTCGCGTCATCTGGGAGATCGTGCCCATCGGCGATTCCTGCCGGCTCACCCTTACCCACGACCAGTTGCGTGAAGGGACAAGCGCGGAGCTCTATGGGGGCTGGCCGCAGGTGCTCTCCGGTCTGAAGACGCTTCTAGAGACTGGACAGACACTCACTACGCCTGGCTCGCTGCTCTACTCGTAGCGTGTTTGACCAAGGCAGCCAGCATCCGAGCACTGGTTCACCGCGACTGGAGATGCGAGTTGAAGAAGGGACAAAACATGAGTGCTACGTCCAAACTGCAGACGCTACTGACCGGCCTGGCGTTTGGCGAGTCGCCCCGCTGGCATGCCAGTCGTCTGTGGTTCTCCAATTGGGGGGCCCAGGAGATCGTTGCCGTGGATCTAGAGGGTGAGAGCGAGGTGGCCCTCCGCCTTCCGTTCTCGTCTTTTCCCTTCTCCATAGACTGGCTACCCGATGGGCGACTGCTCCTCGTCTCGGCGAGTGATCAGCCTCTCATGTGTAGGGAGTCCGACGGATCACTCACGACCTACGTCGATGTAGCTGGCCTGGTTCCTCGTCCAAACGAGATCGTGGTTGACGGTCGGGGCAACACCTATTTGAACGGCATGCTTGACCTCAAGGTGGGCGACAAGTCCCCCCCAGGGATCGTCGCTCTGGTTGCTCCAGATGGCTCGTCTCGGCGAGTGGCCGACGGCATCGTTTTCCCCAACGGCATGGTGATTACACCTGACAACAAGACGCTGATCATCTCCGATTCCTTTGGAAATAAGCTTATAGCCTTCGACATCACCAGTGACGGCAGCCTGTCAAACCGGAGGGTATGGGCCGACCTCGGTGATGGTGCTCCAGATGGCATTTGCCTCGACTCGGAAGGAGCCGTCTGGTATGGCGATGTCCCAAACAAGCGTTGTGTGCGTGTTCGCGAAGGCGGTGAAGTATTGCAGACTATAGAGCTCGACCGGGGCTGCTTCGCGTGCATGCTCGGGGGGACAGATAACAAGACTCTGTTCATGGCGGCAGCTGAGTGGCATGGCTTTGACAAAATGATTGGTGCCCCGCGGACAGGCAAGCTGCTCACGTTTGACGCGCCCGCGCCGGGAGCTGGTTGGCCGGCTACGGTGCCGGTCTCATCGAATGTCGCGATGTAGCTTCGTTAGCTTTCATCATAACCACAAGCGAATGGGCAATCATTCCGCCGAAACGGCCGACCATTCACTCATGGTTAAGCTGGACCCCGCGGTGCCACACCGCGCGAATGGAGAGCGTATCAGCGATGTTGTTCAGGGGGTCACCGTCGACCCATAGCAAATCAGCCAGTGCTCCTGGGACAATCCGCCCTCGGTCGGTGAGCCCGAACCGGCGTGCAGGGGTGGAGGTCGCTGCACGCAGCGCCTCAATAGGCTGAAATCCGGCGGCGACCAATAGTTGCAGCTCGTGGTGCAAGCTGGCACCGTGAGCGAGTCCGCCAAGGATTGGTAACGGTTCTGACACATCGGAGCCGGCTAAAATATCCACCCCTGCGGTGTGCAGCGCTCTGGTCGTCGCATACGCATCTTCGAGTTTTCCTTGGGGATAGACATTCATGCTGCGCGAGAGGGAGTCGAGCCACCTCCTGCTCAGCCTGGCGCGAACTCGTTCGTCGGCAGCCAGTGTGGCGGCACTATTTCCAAAAGCCGTAGAGAGTGTTACCAACGTCGGTGTCACAAATGCCCCAGACGAGGCAATAGCGGCAATCAGCTCTGGGGTAGGCGTGCGATCAAAGAATAAATGGGCCAACCCATCTACTCCGGCATTGATCGCTTGCTGTGCCGCTGCGGCAGTCGTGGCGTGGACGATCGCAAGCTTGTCATGGCGATGCGCTTCGTTCACCGCTGCTTTGAGGATCTCATCATCGAGTACTGGAAGTCCGGGGAAACCGATACAGGACCCGTCCTCAAGAAAGATTTTGATGTAGTCGGCTCCTTCGGCGATTTGCTTATCGACGAATCTGGCTGCCTCAGCAGCGGTCTGGACAGCGGGAAAATGGAAGAAGAAACGGATCAGCAAATTCGAGCTCGAACGCATATATTCCGTTGGGTGACCCCCCTTCGGGGTAACACCCATTCCAGGGGAACGTAGATCAGCAATATCGTTGCGTTCAGCAATTGCTCTGCGCTGATTGGCCGACCATCGACCCATCATCTCCAGCTCGGTGGTCACCCCAAATTTCAACGCATCACGCAACCCATCCATGTCAGTATGCACATGGGCATCGATCAGGCCGGGCAGTAGGGTAGTGCCGCGTCCATCAACGACGGTTGCCCCAGATGGCACCACACCACCCACCGCCTGGATGATTGTCCTGTTGATGACCACAGTCGAATCGGAGAGGATGTCCTCCCCGTCAAAGATCTTTGCGTTGATAATGGCAGTGGTCTGCTCCACGGGAACTTTTTGAGGCATGGTAATCCACCTCCGGTCCTTTTCGAACGTGCCCAAGTCGTACAATGTACGAGTCTACTATAATCGTACAACGTACGAATGTCAAGAATACGTTCGAGGAGTCCAGTAGAGCTCTGTCTGACGGCCATCGATGGGCTCGGACCTGAAAGCGTGACGATGGTCGAGATACTTGAAACGTTGACGAGCTATGTCGTTGGTGCGGCTTCGAGACCGCCTGACATGGAGACAACCTTTGAGTTTGGGCTGACCTGCATCGTTGCTAATTCGATTTTCTTCTGAATGACCGGCTGCTCGCCTATGGTTAAAATGAAAGCTTAGGGCCCTGCGCTGCGGCAGAGTGGTTCAGCTGGCGATGATATACTACTTCGCGTATAGCCGGCACATGTGCCGCCGCATTTCGACTCTCCCGCATACAGATGCTGAGCCGTATATAACTACCAGGGAAAGGGACCGCCAGCCATGTCCACCGAAGATGACAACAAAGCTACTGTTCGCCGCTACCTGGAAGAGGTATGGAATCACCGTAACCTCGGTATCATCGACGAGCTTGCCGCTCCCAACTATGCCAGATACCTGAGTGGGCAAACCGCTCCACTCGATCGGGAAGGCGCGAAGCAGCGCATAGCTTCATTCCACCAGGCCTTACCCGACCTGCATCTTACCATCGATGACCTGCTTGCCGAAGGAGACAGAGTGGTGTTTCGGATTACTTTTACCGGCACGCAGCAGGGTCACTTCATGGGTATGGCACCAACCGGCAGGGGAGTGACATTCTCGGCAATCGACATAACCCGGCTTGCCGGCGGCAAAATCGTAGAGCACTGGGGGCAAATGGATGTCTTCGGTCTGCTGCAGCAGCTCGGCGCGGTTCCGACTCCTGGGTAAGGCACTGTCCGCTACAGGTGCACATTCCGAACCCATCCATCCTTTCTTCAGTCGGCTTCCATGGTTAAGTCTGCAGCGATCTCCCGGATCTGGTTATAGTAGATGGTCCAGAATTGCTGCCACCAACCCGCCAGATTGCCATTCATAACATTGTCTATGGATCGGTTCACGAGGCCGAGGAGAAGGCCAATGGCGGGACGCCGTGGTGGCTCCTCGCCGAACGGTCTGCATGCCGTGAGGTGGCGTACATACTTTCTCAAGCTGCCCACGGTGGGTGATGAAGCTCTATAACCTAGATTGGCTCTCTCCCTCTGTCTGCGGCCAGAGCTATGCATGCCGTGACTGGACGGGATTGCGGTATCGCTCGCAGTGCCAAGGACGACAGCCAGAGGCAGCGTATGACAGGATTGAGCAACTCGCCGTCGCGGCACGTCGTGCGATGAGTGACGACGCTTAGAAGCGATGCTATAATTGCTACCAAAGTGCCAGTGAGCTGTATCTGAATCGGATAGAGACTCATCTTATGCGCCGCGACCTGGCTGTTACGCTTACCCTGATGGTTTTGCTCGTACGCGAAATACATCGCGAGAACCGACGATGCGGACGCCGGTTCTTATCGGCGGTTCCGTGCTGAGGATCGGGCCTTCTCTCTATCCGTTGCGCCGGTGCGCGACATAGCGCAGATGCTGATTATCCAAGACTTTCAACGGGTGCGCGAGTGACCGGAAGACGTTGACTAGGAGCAGTGGCGTCTACAGGCTATTAAAGGAGTCCACATGATCACCGACGACGACCGGGAAGCCCTCAATATCGCGAAACGGCGCTACCGTGCCTGGGTAGACCATATGGGAGCGGCCAATGGCAGATTCTCTGATGCACCCCACACAGGAGAACTGACGAGGAATCCGCGATTCTTTTTCTTCCAGCAATACCTTTATGTGCGCAACCTTCCTGAGCTCCACAGTGAGGGTGACCTGCGTGAGCAGCTCTTGGCACTTGGTGACCGAGGGCAGACGGCCATGGACATCTATATCTACCGTCACCCGGACTGGGCCAGGTCTATGAGTGACCTGGCTCACTACTACTTCCCAACACCCTTGCGCAGCTGGGCGGAAGCAGTTGGCACATACGAACTCAGCACCCTCATGAACCAAGTGGGCCGCTACTGCTTTGTCATCGCCGGCACGGCAACCGCTGACCTTGACTCCTGGCGCGTGTTCCACGAGTGGCTCGCTCCGTTTGCGAACGAGGAGCTCAACCGGCGCTACACGCACTTGGACGATTTCGATCGCGCGTATGCGGCCCATATTGTGAGTACTCTGTACTGCGTGCACGGCCCCGAAGACTGGGTCATCTTCATGCGCCTGCTCGACGACGAGACCATTGTGGTCATCAATTACCAGCCTGGGCCAAACGGTGTAGCCATCATCCCAGTGCGCGACGTACCAGAGATGCCCGTCATCAAATACTTCAGGTGGAAACAGCAACCTCCGCAGGACCCGCACGCACCAAGTCGTATTGCTCACTAGTGCAGGCTCATAAAAGTTCTTGATCGTGGAGCACTGGGGCCGAATGGATGTCTTCGGTCTGCTGCAGCAGCTCGGCGCAATCCCTGCGCTTGGGTGACGCTGCTGAAACTTTCCCCACCGGCGCCCGTAGTCTTACAGGGTGACTTCCTTCCTCCCCACGCTTCACCATTCAGGAGGCGATTGCCATGTCGTTACCGTCTTCCGACCAGGACGACCTGAAGCATGAACTACAGGCCACATTGGCGGCCCGAAATGAGCTGGGTTCTCAGTACGACGAACAGTTCATCGAGCGACTCGCCGCCCGCTTAACCGAACAGGTGCGTGCCGAGGCGGCCAAGGCTCCCAAGCCTCGATCTTCCGCGCTCTCACCGGAGCAGCGCATACCTATCGCTATCTGCTCGCTGGTCTTTGGCATTCCGCTGGTCGCCATTGCCGGCGGCAACGGCATCAGTGGAGTGGCCATAGCATTTGCCGCGCTGGTCTTCATAAACATAGCCGCCGGTATATCCTGGTAAGGCCGCCTTCCCTCTCTAAAGAAAGACACGCATAATGGATCAGAAAAATGGGCGGGGCGCACAGGTGGCCAAACAGGGCGGAGCGCGGCCGGTGGATACCTGGCTGCGAAAGAATCGTTTGTGGCGCAGTTATCGAGTTACCTCTTTGCTGCTACGAACACTCTATATCATAAATCGTGAGCGCCAGCGGGTGATTCAGGCGCGCTCACGCGGCGAATACGATGCACGGCCGCGTCTGGAAACGCTCATTCGAGTGCTACGGGAGTTTCGCCAGACGGCGGTGGCGCTCGGCGGATTGCTTATCAAGCTAGGGCAATTCCTGGGGGCACGCGCCGATCTGCTCCCTCCAGAGGCGCTTGAGGTACTGGCCGGCCTGCAGGACGAGGTTCCCCCTGAAAATTTCGCCGATATTCGCCGAGTGGTAGAGAAAGAGCTGGGTGCGCCGCTCTATGAAGTCTTCGCCAGCTTCGATCCTGAGCCGGCCGGTTCGGCCTCGCTTGGCCAGGTTCACCATGCCCGGCTACATGACGGCCGCGAGGTGGCGGTCAAGGTACAGCGCCCCGGGATCGATCGCATCATCCAGCTCGACCTGGCTTCGTTTCGCTTCGTGCTGGGGGTGGTGCGCCGCTTAGTGCCACGCGTGGCCCGAATCATTGACCTGCGTATGCTCTATCGCGAGTTTAGCCGCACGGTCTATGAGGAACTCGATTACCAGCACGAGAGCCGGAACGCCAGGCAGTTTGCCCAGATGTTTGCCGAGGACAACGGTATCGGAGCGTGCGTGCCCTTGGAAGCCTATACCACCAAACGAGTTCTTACTCTCACCTGGGTAGATGGAATCAAGATCTCACAGACCGACCAGCTGGATGCCGCGGGCGTAGATCGGTCTCTGCTGGCGGTGCAACTCGTCAATAGCTATTTCAAGCAAGTGCTGGAAGCTGGGTTTTTCCACGCCGATCCGCATCCCGGCAATATATTCGTGCAGCCGAACGCCTCAGCCGATGGCGGCCCACGGTTGGTTTTCGTGGACTTTGGCATGATGGGTACGATTACACCACGTCTGCGGCAAGGCATGCTCGACTGTTTTGCCGGCATGACTCGAGGTGATGCCGCGCAGACGGTTCGTGGATTAGATGCCCTGGGTTTCCTGGGCGAAGATGCCGATCGCGAGGTCATTGAACAGGCGGTTGGCCTGATGCTGGGGCATTTTCGCCAGCTGCCTTTTGGCCACATCCGCTCAGTGAATCAGCGAGAAGTGATGGGAGATATCGGTTCGGTGCTCTACGAGCAGCCGCTGCGACTACCCGCGCAGTTCGCCTTTTTTGGACGAATGGTAGGTATGCTTACCGGACTGGCTACCACTCTCGATCCCAACTTTAACTTCCTCGCTGTAGCGACTCCCTACGCTCAGCAATTCTTGGGCGTCTCCGGTGGAATCGACAGCCTCCTTGCCCTGCTCGGAGTGGGTAGCCTTGAAGATCTGGGGCGGAATGCGCTGCGAGACGGCATCGCCACGGCACGCAGCTTGATCGAGCTACCCCGCAGACTGGACCGGGTGCTGGCCCGAGCTGAGCGTGGAGATTTGCATGTGGTTGTCGAGCCGTCCTCACGCGCGAGAAACGCCAGGGCTGCACGAGGTCGTGACGGGGCGTCTCCAGTTCAGGTGCTGAGCCGTCCGGTGCCGCTCTGGCTGCCACTGGGACTGGCGGCGGCGCTGCTGGCTCTGGTCACAACGACGATATGGCGCCGCGATACCCAGAGATGATGATGATGATGATGATGACTGGTCACCTTAGAAAATCGTCGTCCTTGCTGAACCTGGAGTGGTCGTCCGGTTGCTCCCGCTCGTTCGCGGAGGAAGCCAGCGGTGGGCCATAGCGCGGTAATATTGGCGGCTGCCAGTGGGCGTCGGTGCCGGTGCCACCGAACCCGGGAGCAAAAAGCTCTGAGGGTCCCGAGTCCACGTCATTCCCCCCCGACTCAGCGGTCGATTCCTGGGGCTCAACCATGTCCGACAGGGTGCCCATGATCTCCAGCTCCTCGCCGTCGAGCGCTTCCTCTTCACCTGGCGCGCCCTGATCCGGAAGCGAGGGCACCTCGTGCCCATGGCGGCCGGCAGGTGCCCAGAGCTGGTCAAGGGAATGGCTAATGGGGATGGCAAATGTCTGCCGTCGGGGTGCGGGTGCCGGAATATCGTCATACTCACCGACCTCTGCCGGCACGGTGCTGCCAAGCGGCGGCGTCACCCGGCCGCCTTCTGGCGCCGCCGGCATTCTGGCGGTCGGCATATCTTCTACTTCGTCTAGATCCGGCCCTGTCTTCTGGTTCGTGTGGTCGGTCGGAGCATTTCCGGCAAAATAGGCCCGAAAGGTTGTGGCTGGAACTTCCTGAGTTGGAGCCTCTTCCTCGGAAATGGCACCATCCGTGGCAATTCCCTCATCTCGCAACCAGGCGTCAGCGCTGGCTGCCGCCGAGGGCACTGAGCCGCGCGGCTGTTCCGGCAGGTGCTCGGTCGGCGCCCCGCTGAGGTCGTCACTCCAGGGGTCAAGAGGACTGCTGGTGGAGTTTGTTCTGTCGACGAAAAACGACGTCGCCGGCAGAGCAGCGTCAAGATCGAGATCTCGGGTGACTCGCGGTGAGGTGCTCCTACGTCGCACGTTCTCCGCCGCCGTGACGCGTTTGCCGACTCGCTCGTAGAACTCAACCCAGGCAAGTAGTTCATCGGGACGGGCGACGCGATGTAAATTGATCCTGATCTGGTGCCCCGCGCCACGAAGTGTCAGGTATTCGGGAACGCGGGGATACCAGTCAAAGGAGCGCATCCGTTTGTCGTTTCGCATAGCCAGCTTGAGCCCGAATCTGCCCACGACAATGCAGGCCTCTATGGCGCCGTTGAACGGATGTCGAGATCGATCTACTAGTGTGACTTCGCGCCAGGGGAGGCGAATGGTTCTGCCCACGAGCCGGCTGGACTCGATGGCTTTGGCATCCACCCGATAGGTCTGGCGGCGCGCCAGAGCTCGCAGACTGAGAAGGGCGCAGACAATACCTACCGACAGTAACGCTGGCCCCAATGCGCCAGTCTCGGGCAGCAGTAGGAGGAAGTAGGCGCCCGGCAAGATCAACAGTGCTGCTGCCACTCCCCACCAGGTCACCTGTGTCGCAATGGTCTCACGTGCCTGGAATGGGCCTGCGCCGGTGGTGCCCCAGGTGCCGCCATGGTCGCGCCAGAGGCGATACCGGTCGTAGATCTCCTTACGGAAACTTGTATAGTCATCCACCATATCTTCACGGATCTGTAGACGGCGACCATCGCGCGCCAGCGCAACCACCCAGCGTAATCGCTGTCCGTCCACCATCTGCGTTCGCTCGACCAGCCTGGCCACCTCACGCCATCCCAATTCGGTGTGCCAGGGCCCCCGCAGCACACTCATCCCCGAGGGGCCAAGGCGGATGCCTACCGAAAGCTTAAATGCGTAGAGAACGGCTGCCCAGTAGATGCCTACCAGCAGGAAACCAAAGAAAATCGCTCGCCCTGCATGGCCACCCAAGCTGGCGCTCTGCACTTCCAGCTGGTGCCAGGAAAACAGGCCAGTTCCCAGTAGTGTGGCGACTACCAGGGCGAGAATTGCCCAGTCGCCACCTCGAGGCGCGTAGAAGGAGTGCTCGCTGTCGTCGAGCGCAAGATCCTGCAGGTTTTGTAGTGGGATTGCAGCGGCTGGATTTCTCTGATCTGGCGTATGAGGTTGTGACACGTTCCCTTACCCACCCCCAAGCAGTCGCGAATTGCAGTGGCTGATCATGTCGCGAACCTGTTAACTCCGCATCACGAGTATACCAGCCAGCGTCAAATAACTGAGGCCGATATAGGGAATGTCTCCCATTCTATTCCATCCCATCCCCCTGCCTCCCGTGCCGATGACTTTCCCGCAAGGCACTAGCGCGGGCTAATGGAGGAGGGAGTGGTAGGCCGGATCGCCGACGGTATGGTGTGAGGCAACTGCGGGTCTTCCTGCTGCTCTGGTGCGGCCCCGTTCGCTGGCTGGTCGGTAATCTCAGCAATTGCCGGTTTGTGTTGAAAGTAGGGTGAGTTCTCCGTGAACCGGTCATAATATACCCGCGCCATGGCGTAGGCGACGGCGAGTATAGGACCGGCAAAAAAGGCGCCCCAGACCCCGCCCAGCTTGACTCCTATCAGGAGCGCTGCGAAGAGCATCAGTGGGTGGATACCCATCTGCGCGCCAAATATGCGCGGCGCCAAACCCTGCATAACTATCTGTTGCGCAATGATCAGGCTCACGACCAGCAGAACCAGATTCCAGCCCAGATCGCTGGGGGGAGACTGCAGGAGAACCAGCAGGAGTGGGGGAACTATTGATAGAGGTGGACCAACAAACGGCAACAGCATAATGATGCCCGAGACCACTCCTACGAGCAGGCCGTTCGCCTGTTGAAAGATCATCAGTATCACCCAGGTCATGACACCATAGATGAGACCAATGGTTAGCTGGGCACGGAAGAACCCACCGAAAATTTGCTCCACGTAGTTCTGGAACAATCGCACATCGGGGATCCAGGCGGTAGGCAGCCGTCTCACAAAACTCTCGGCCAGCCGATCGCCGTCCAGCATCATATAAAATGAAATGATCAACACCAGAAACGCATCGAAGAGTATACCCAGCACTGAGGCAAACAGCTGCGTCGTGGTATTGACGACATTGCTAGTAAAGTCGATGGTAAGTTTGGGAACCTGATCAGATATCGAGTTAACGATATTGTGCGCGTTGGCTTTGCTGATGCCGAGATGGCGGAGCATCGCCACAAAGCTATTGTTGAGATTAGCTAGATTTCCTGGCGCCAGTGCGGCGGTGACTTCAGAGGCGAGCAGTTTCACTTCCGACTCGATGGATGGTATGGTCAGCACAATGCAGCCCGAAACCACAAACAGTAGCGCAACATAGATCAGCGAAACTGCCAGCACTCGATTCAAACCGCGCGCTTGCAGCAGGAGCGAGACCGGTTCCAGGATAAAGGCGATGATCCAGGCCAGGAAGAAAAGCAAAATGACGTCTCCCAGGGAGACCAGTACCGACCAGATGAGATGAATGAGTACGATTCCCAGGACACCAACCAATATTCCTACCAGTAACCGCAACATGCGGTGACGCTCCAAGAGATCAGGAGACATAGGTTGTAGGTTCTCCTCCGGGCCGATCCATAATGCGCCATACTCTCTGCACGCCGCGCGTGCCGCATCGCGTGCCACGGCTCTGCGTGCTGGAGAGTCTCCTACCCAGTTCGCCCATCCTAATACATGCCACGGAATAATCATTGGACTAAACAGCTGCTATATCCTACTGCTTCCATCCTATCACAGTCCGCGCGTCGGGTACTCACGGTAAGAGGTATGGCAGTTCTCTCCGGATCAGCTTGCCGGAAGACGTGCGCGGCAGCGAGCCGATGAAGCGAATCTCTTTGGGTGTTTGGTAGTGGGCCAGCCGCGTTGCCAGATAGGCCAGCAGAACCTCCTCGCTGGCGCTCGCTCCCTCTCGAAGCACTACAAATGCCGCCGGAAGCTGTCCCCACTGCTCGTCAGGGACGCCGTACACTCCAGCTTCGGCCACTGCACCATGTTCCTGTAATACGGCCTCGATCTGTGCAGGATAGATATTCTCACCACCGGAGATTATCAGGTCGCTGCGGCGGTCAAGCACGTAGAGGTAGCCCTCGCCATCCACATACCCATAGTCGCCGGTCGCGAACCAGCCGTCTCGAAATGCGGCGGCAGTGGCCTCGGGCTGACCGAAGTAGCCGGGTGTGATGATCGGCCCCCGCAGCATAATCTCTCCAGGCTCTTTCGCCGGTACTTCCCTGTCATTCGCCATGATACGCAGCTGGACATTGGGCAATGGTCTTCCAGCGGAGCCCAGCCGGCGGAGCGCGTCCTCAGGCGCCAGTGTGACCGCCTGCGAGCAGGATTCAGTCAAACCATAGGTCTGCACAACCGGTACCTCAAGGCGTGCGCACTCCTCCAGAAGATGCTGCGGAGCCGGACCGCCTCCTAAAAGCACACAGCGCAAGGAGGGTGGATACCCTGCCGTTACACCCGCCTGCTCGAGCGAAGAGAGTAACCGCTGCAGCATGACCGCAACTACTGAGATGATGCTGACGGGTTTGCGCAGCAGCGCTTCGTTGATGGACTCTGCATCGAAGTGCTCGTACACCAGTACGCGCATGCCGTATATAACGCTGCGTAGCAGTATCGAGAGGCCGCCAATGTGAAAGAATGGGAGGCAGGCAAGCCAGCCATCGTCTGGCTGCAGACCCATATTGAGGAGAGAGCCCATCGCGTTCCACCAGTGCATGCCGTATGTTATGAGCACGCCCTTGGGCCGGCCGGTCGTGCCCGAGGTGTACATGATCGCCTGCGTGGCTCCAAGATCGATTTCACTGCGCAGGCCTGGCAGCGGGGTCGAGGTCCCCGAAGGTCCATCATGTGAGATCCCTTCCTCTTGATCTTCCAGAAGGCGGAACCTGCGCAGCCCCGGCAGACCTGCACCAATGCGTTCCGCAGTTGCCGCATACCGGTCATCGTAGATCAAGAGCGACGCCCCAACATCACCTATCTGCCAGCCGAGCTCACTCTCCGGCAACCTTGTATTTAGCGGTACCAGCACGGTGCCGGTGCGTATGAGAGCGTGTACCACGACGCTATAGGAGAGCCCGTTACCGGCGAGAAGCGCAACTCGCTCTCCCGCGGTCACGCCGTTGCCGAGGAGTTTGCGGGCCAGTCGTGTTGCCCTCTGGTCCAGTTCGGCGAATGTCCAGCTCTGCTGCTCATCCTCGATAGCGGTACGCTCAGGATGGTGTGACGCGGCGCGCATGAGCCAGTCGGGAAGGACATTCTGGCTGAGCCAGTTTGAATTAAACGTATTGTCGGCACTCATAATACTTTTTTTCAGCCCCTGTAACGATCGAGTGCCTCTACATCCAGAGTCACTCCCAGTCCCGCTGCCCCAGGTATACTGATGGCACCTTTGCTCACCCCAAGCTCTTCCACAATTAGGTCATCATGAAGTAGCGGCAGCGTTCCCAGACCACAGGCGCGCCTTATCTGGGGCAGAGCTGCCGCCAATTGAAGGATCGCCGCTATGCCGATTCCCGATTCGATCGAGCTGGTTAGGACGCATTCGACACCATGAGCCGCAGCCTCCCAAATGATCTGCCGGCTGACGAGCAGCCCGCCGACTACCTGCGGCTTGACGATCAGGATATCAGCAAGGCCAGCATCCAGGATGCGTCGCGCACTGGACAAGCTGGTCACCGCTTCGTCCAGCGCAATAAGCGCCTGGGTTCTCTTCCGCAAAGTAGGGAGCTCATGAAGGCTTTCCACGGGAAGCGGCTGCTCCACATACGCGATGTCACAGGACAGGCAGCCACCCAGCACAGCGGTGGCCTGCTCGAGATTCCAGGCACCATTAGCATCCAGACGCAGTTCGATCTCCGGTCCGATGGCCCCTCGCACCGCGGTCACCAGTTCGATCTCGCGCTGCACCTGCTGCGGCTCCAGACCCACCTTGAGCTTCAAACAGGTAAAGCCGGCGGCTACCAATTGCGCGGCGGATCGTACCGTATCGCCCGTATCACCCGCTCCAATCACCGCGTTGACTGGCACGGCTGGCTTGCTCCTCGCCAGCTCTTCACCAGCTAGCGTGCCGGCCAGGCTAGTGCTCTTCGATTGGGAGAGGGCGTCTAGCAAGGCCATCTCCACACCGCAGATGAGTGACGCTGGCATTGGCCTTCCCGCCGCTTCGAAATACCGGTCAAAACTGCCGAGCGCCTGGCCAAGCGTCTGTCCAGCGAGCTCGGCGGCAAGCTCAGGCGCCGGCAGCAAAGCCTCCTCACGTGGTGCGGGTTGGTATAGCGGCAGCGGCGCTACCTCGCCAGTTCCGGTGTGTCCGTCCCGTAGTGTCACCAGTGCGATGGCGCCGTAGCGCAGAGGGGCTGCTCCCTGGCTGGTAGTGAAATCCTGATGAAAAGGAAGACGATACCGTCGCCACTCCACTCTCTGTATCACTGTCCCTGCCGCAGCCTCACCGCGGCTCTCGCCTCTCCATCTCGTGTCCATCATCTACCATCTGTTGCGTTGTCCGCATCTCCGCCTTAGGGCAGTCGAGGGAATTTCGAGAAGTCGGGCTTGCGCTTCTCCAGGTACGCTTCATTACCTTCTCGCCCCTCTTCCGTCATGTAGAAGAGCATGGTGGCATCGCCGGCAAGCTGCTGTATCCCTGCCAGGCCATCGGTATCGGCGTTGAAGGCCGCTTTAAGAAACCGTATGGCAGTAGGGCTTTTCTCCAGAATCTCACGTGCCCACTGTACGGTTTCTTCTTCGAGTCGCTCGAGCGGTACCACGGTATTGATGAGGCCCATGGCTAGAGCCTCCTCAGCGCTGTATTGGCGGCAGAGATACCAGATTTCACGAGCCTTCTTGTGGCCCACAACCCGGGCCATGTAGGTGGCTCCCCATCCGGCGTCGAAGCTGCCCACTATGGGGCCGGTCTGGCCGAAGCGCGCATTGTCGGCGGCGATGGTAAGGTCGCAGAGCAGCTGCAGTACATGTCCACCGCCTATGGCATACCCGGCGACCATGGCGATGACTGGCTTGGGAAGATACTTTATCGAGCGCTGCAAATCGAGCGCGTTCAGCCGTGGGACACCGTCGGCGCCGACATAGCCGCCGTGCCCGCGCACTCGCTGGTCGCCACCGGAGCAGAAAGCCTTGTCTCCGGCGCCAGTCAGGATTACCACGCCCATCTCCCGGTCATCCCGGCACCGATTGAAGGCATCGATGAGCTCGTCCAGCGTCTGGGGACGAAACGCGTTGCGCAGCTCAGGCCGGTTAATGGTAATCTTGCCTATCCCTTCGGCCTTTTCAAAGATGATGTCAGTGTACTCGTGAACCATACTCCACGTGATGCTCATGTTGCTCTTTACTCCTTGATCGCTTGTTTGCAAATGCGCATTTCATAGCGACTTCTTCACGGCCACTTCATGCGCGGCACAAAAACGCAGTACCAGGCCGTCGAAGACCTCCGGCTGCTCCAGATGGACCGTATGCCCAGCATCTGCGACTACCTCTACCTGAGCGTCAGGCAAGCGGCATCCCATGTCCCGCGCAATGGTCGAGTATTTGCCATCCAGTGCTCCGGCAATCAGCAGCACCGGCAGGCGCAACGCCGGCAGGTGCTGCTGCAGCGCAGGCTGCACACCGGCTCCTGCGCCACGCAGGCTGTTTGCCAGTCCGGCGGCAGAATTGTGCAGACGCTGCTTTTGCACCAGTGCCTGCTGATCCACGCTGAGCTGCCGCTGGGTGGCAAACAGCGGCAGCTCCTCCCAGTACGAGACGAAGTTCTGGATACCCTCACGCTCGATACGGTCCGCCAGCACCTCGTCGGCCTGGCAGCGTTCCTCTCGTTCACGTTCGCCCTCGAGACCGGGAGACGCGCTTTCCAGGATCAGAGACTGGAAGAAGCCAGAGAATGCGGTATACAGGGCTATGCGGCCGCCCATCGAGTAGCCAAGCAGAGTGGCCTCGCCTCGAGCTACGCCCATCTGCTCCAGTACCGCAAGGATGTCCCGGCAGCACTGCGGAAACTGGTAGCGATGTGGATCTTCGGGCGCTGCCGAGAGGCCGTGTCCCAGCAGGTCGAGAGCGATGACCCGGAGTCCAGCCTCGGCAAACCGATTCTGGTGGCTGCCCCAGGCGGCGGCACTGCCGGTAAAACCGTGGAGCAGCACCAGGGTTTGCCGCGGCTGGTCAAGGCCCCCAGCTACAGTCGTCTCTACATTTAATTGGATTCCATTGACCTGCAGTAGCACCAGCGTCGACCCTTTCATCTGCTCGTCACTGCAAATATCACTACTCAGTGTCCCTCAACCGGCGCCGTTGCCAGTGGCAATCGGGATACTGCCCCTCTCCTGCAGTGCCTGGCGAACCCGCTGGCGCAGCTGTCGGTGCATGACTACGTTGGTGGTACGCCTGGTAGGTATCTCGATGACCCAGAGACCGCCGCGCTGCTGGCTGTCGTGGAGAGCCCGCTCGAAGTCGTCCCAGTTCCCTACTCGTTCGAAACGCCCACCGTACATCTCGACCAGTGGCTGGAAGTCGAGTCCTGCTGGAGTACCGAACAACTCCTCGAAGTGTTCGGGATACGCCGACTGGGGCAGAAAGGAGAAGATGCCACCCCCATCGTTATTGACCAGTACGATGGTAAGGTCCAGCTGGTGGAGCCGGGCGGCCAGTAACCCATTTGAGTCATGATAAAACGAGAGATCGCCTATGACCAGCACCGTCGGCTTGCCTGCGGCACTCCCACCGCCGGCAGCGCTCATCCCCAGAGCCGAGGAGACCACCCCGTCTATGCCGTTGGCCCCGCGATTTCCGGCGATCTGCACTCTAGCTGTACTTCCCCAGAAGAAGGTGTCCAGGTCCCGAACCGGCATGCTGTTTCCGGCGAAAAGTGTGCTCTCCGCGGGCAGCAGGCGCGCCAGTTCAGTGAAGACACGGCCTTCGAAGAGCTCAGGCAAGCTCCGGATGGCTTCGTCAAGCGCATGGCGGGTCTGGCAATCGGTTTCTTGCCAGAGACATTCCCACTCTGAAAGCGCGTAGCTGCCACTGTTATCGTTACCGCTCTGCTGCGAGATCAGGCGAAGGAGCGCGGCGCACAGTTCCACCGGATCGGCATGTATCATTTCACCGGCCAGCTGGGTCGATTCATTCCAGTCTTCGTCGCCGTTGACCACGACGAGCGGGCAGCGCTCAGCTTGTCTCGCAAGAAAGAGCAGCAAAGATTTGGAGGTTGGCATGGCGCCAAAGCGCAGGATGATCTTGGGGGCAAATGCATCCAGATTGTAGCCAGTAGCGGAGGCGGAATGCCGCGCTACATGAGGCTCGGACTCGGCAGGCAGGAACGCATCGTAGCTGGTGATCAGCGCGCTCCGGTGAGCGTTGTCGGCTTCCGGTACCCGCAGCTGTGAGAGTGGGTCGGCCAGCACCGGATAGCCGAGTGCGCGTGCCAGTGCCAGCAGCGGCTCGACCAATCCGGCGTCCGATTGTGGCCCAGCGATAATCAGTCCGCGAGGCGTAGTGCTCAGCATCTCTAACAATGCAGCCAGCTTCGGCAAAGGCAGGGTTGCCGGCGGGGCATCGCTGACCACGGTGTACGGCGCGCCGTTCGGGCGTCCGCTCCAGGCGGCCTCATCCCGGCGTTCGGCCGGCAGGAGTTCTCCACGAACCGGGGTGAGCGGATCAGCAAATGGGAAATTCAGATGGACCGGACCGGCAGGAACAGCTCGGGCGGCGGCAGCGGCACGCACCGCCATGGTGCGAATGTAGCGGAGCGACTCGTTGGTGGCGCTTGCCGGTGCGACCTCCATAAACCATTTCACATGTTGCCCGTAGAGCCGATTTTGATCGATCGCCTGTGGCGCGCCGCAGTCTCGCAGCTCGTGGGGCCGATCGGCGGTGAGTACCAGCAGCGGCACATGGGAGAGCCTGGCCTCGATGATGGCAGGGTAGAAGTTGGCCGCTGCGGTGCCGGAGGTACACAGAAGTGCCACCGGTTGCTGAAGCCGCCTGGCCATACCAAGTGCAAAGAAACCGGCTGACCGCTCGTCGACATGCATCCAGAGCCGTATCCCCGGCTGCTCCGCCAGCGCCAGCGCCAGCGGCGTCGACCGGGAACCCGGGCAGACTACGGCGTGTTTTATGCCGGTGCGGCATAGCTCGTCTATAAAAGCACCGGTATAGGCGTATAGCTCGTTGGCTGGCGTCTCTTCATCAGACATGGATCTTCGTCTCGTGCTCCTCACTGGCAGGGGACCTTCCCCCAAGACTCTGCAACATGACCTGTAGCTTCCAGCATGTTTCGAGATATTCTGCATCAGGGTCAGATCCCGCCACGATGCCGCAGCCGGCGAAAAGGGTCGCCTGGTTACCCGAGACCAGGGCCGAACGGAGGGCGACGGCGAATTCTCCAGTGCCGTCACTTCCGAGCCAGCCAATTGGCCCAGCAAACCAGCCACGGTCAAGCGGCTCATGCTCCCGAATAGCCGCCAGGGCGGCGGCTCGTGGCGCACCTGCCACTGCCGGCGTCGGATGCAGCGCGGCGACGACGTCCAGTAGAGAAACGCCGGGAACCAGCTCGCCGCTGATCGGCGTCAGCAGGTGCTGCACATTCGGGAGCTTGAGAACCTGAGGTTGCTCAGGTTCAGCGAGCCTGGTGGTCAGCGGTGCCAGCGCCTCGCGGATCATATCGGCCACAATTGCGTGCTCGCTCTGCGTTTTGTACAGACGCCGCAGCCCTTCCTCCAGCTGGGCATCCTGCTCCGCGGATGTACCGCGCGGCGCCGAGCCGGCCAGCGCCATGGTCTCGACCCGCCCACTGGAGACGTAAGCCAGCCGCTCCGGTGTGGCCCCCAGAAAGGTCTGGTCTCCACGGGTAAGCGCAAAGATGTGAGCGCCGGCATACCGCCGGCGCAGTCTGGCAAGCGTCCCGGCAATCGCGAACGGCCTGTTTGCTCGCGCCTCCACGCTTCGCGCCAGCACCACTTTGATATACGCTCCCTGCTGAATTTCTCCGGTGGCGGTGGTTACCATACGGCGCCAGGAGTCCTGCTTCTGCAGATCACGCGTGCTGAGCCGTAGCGAGCCGGCAGCACGCATAGGTGCCGCCGGCGCTGGCTCTGCGCCCGGTTCCGCTTGCACACCAGCGCGTGGTAGCGCTGAAAGGATAACTTCGGCATGGTGAGTGAGCTTTTGAGTGATGCTCTCCAGCCCATCCGGCCTAACCTGGTCGTAGCCGCCGGTGCCAGCCTGCTCAGGCTCTATGACGACATTTAGGGTGAGGAAGGTGTGAGTCCGGTAGGCTCCTATGAGGACCTCGGGAAGTATCAGGAGGCCACTGGGAAAATTTCGCCACAGCGGCGTGCTTGCTCTGTTAGCGTCAAAGGCGAATCCACCAAAGCAGAGCGGACCGGTTACGCTGGAGGTCATTGGAGGTGCCTTCGCTGGCCGGAAAACGCGCGCCTGCCTCAGCAGAGCATGCCAGCGTTCGGCCATCTCGCCAGGTGTGGGTGCCGTGCAGGTAGCTGCCTCTCCTATGCCCACCAGGGCAAGTCCATCGGCTGGCCGCTCCCAATAAAAGACGGTTTGCTCGCCGATTTCCTGGGCACAGGCATAGGCAGCCAATAGATCGCCTTTCGGCAGCAGCTGTGAGTAGCTGGCCACCACGATCTGGCCCTGCTCCCGTGCCTGTTTCTGAGCGGTGTACAGTACGTCACGCAGCATGGAGTGGTCTATGGCTGGTGCCACGGCAACAGCGTCGTGTTGGTGGCTATCGATGCGCGCGCTCATGGTGTGGCATTCCCTGGTTGTAGCGCCGTGGTAGTCTGGGCACCGCCCTCAGTGAAACTGGGCGCTGGGGCGCCAACCGAGCGCAGGAGCATCTGGCGTAGCTGGGGTATGAGGGTCTCGAGCTGCGCGGGTCTACTGCTCACCAGCCAGCGCACCACCAGCTCGTTTATGGCTCCAAACCAGACCCAGGAGGCAGTCTCGGTATCCAGCTCCGGTATGGCACCCGCCAGAACGGCGCGGTCGAGGTAGCGCTGTATCATAGCAGCAAAGTAGCCCCGAGTATGCATTAGCTTCTCGTCAAACCCATGCCCCAGACCTACCGCCTCAACCAGCAGTATCTTGCTGAGATTGCGATGCCGTGAAAATGTCTCCAGCACCGTGCGCAACGCTGCATCTAACTGGGCGATGGGATCAGCCTCAGCGGCGATTGCCCGGTCTACGGCGGCGGCCAGCTTGGGCACTAGCGCATCGATGAGGGCCAGGAAGATTCCCTGCTTGTTGGGAAAGTGGAAGTAGAATCCACCCTTTGAGCTATCAGATGCGCGAACGATATCTTCGACTACCGCGCCGTGGTAGCCCTTCTCGGCAAAGACATCTTCGGCGGCGTCCAGCAGCCGCTGACGAGTCGCCTCTTTGTCACGCGTGGCGCCTGTGATGCTTGCTGTCGCTTGCTTAGCAGGAGACTGGTCGCTCTGGTCTTTCATAGTTCTTCCGCCCACTACTTCGTGATTGGCTGCTCCACTCACTTAACCATACCGACGATTCGGTCTGTACGGAATTGTAGGCCGGAACTGGAGCTCCGGTCAAGCTGTACCGTGTTGTGACTGGAAGCATAAAATGACCGAACGGACACTTTATGCTTCCAAAATGACAACGACACTTTATGCTTCCAAAATAAAAAGTGGGTCCCACGAGAGAGGTTCTCTATCGTTCGAGACGTATTTGTTTATATAACTCCTGCACTTCACGCGTGTTAAACAAGCTCCGGCGACCAAAATGTCTCCGAAGTTGAGCTTGAGTGAATGGCATGCCTTGGGAACGAAGTTGACAGCCAATAGATTTGAATTAATCGCCAAGACTACGGAGCCGCTGGTCCTTCTCCTGACGTGTATATGCTCGATACCGTGCTGAAATCGCATCACAAGCTGCTGGGTTACACCTACGGAGTGTCTGGAGGTGACATCCACATCGTCGAGCGACTTCCATAAGGGGAATCGGAGGATATTGCTCGCTAGGCGCTATGTTTTGGATCTCGTGCTGGATGTCAACCTTACGTTGAGGAGGGAATCGCACTCTTCCTCGAATTTGGGAGCGTGTGGAAGTCCTTGTGACGTGCGGTTGGAGAGTTTTCGGATCAGCCCACAGTAGATCAGTGAGGGTGATTCCACAGGTAAAGCATACGTGTAGAGCTGATGCCAGGTCTGGTCTTCTTATGCGCCTAGTCCACGCGCTAACGGTCCCAGAGGTAGATCGGACCAGTCGAGCAAACTCCGTTGCGTTTCCCTCAACGGTCAGGTTGATAAGGTTCTTCATGGCATCACTTACTTGCTGGGGTGGGGGAGGCGCGCAAATTGTCGAGGCCTTTGCCAGCAGGTCTCCAAGCATCTTGCTGACCCATACCTGCCATCGCATTTCATTAGCATTCAGGCCACCTGGCGGTGGCGAAGATGCCGCAGCACCTGACGTCCCGAGCCATCGCTGGCAATAGCCACAATGTCCAGGAAATGACCTCCCCCCAAGTGGTACGGAGGATCGTGCACAATAAGGTACTCCCCAAAGTCTGGTTCTTCGCTCTTTCTGGTGAACAGAGAGCGGTTGGTAGGGGTATGGTAGAGTTCGGGTATGAAAGCCGAAACTCTCCTCTCGTTACCTCGTGGGGTACGGATTACCAAGTACGCTGTCAGCAATGGCACCCTGCATCTCATGCTCACGTCAACCAGCCCATCGGCGAACTGCCCGGTGTGCCGGACTCCTTCAACAGCTCAGCACAGTTGCTATCAACGGACGTTTCGTGACGTGCCGTGTGGCGACTATCCGCTTCGGATCATGCTGCGGACCCGACGATTCTTCTGTCGCCAGCCGGACTGTGCTCGTCGCATTTTTACCGAACGCTTCCCGTCCTTTCTGCTGCCGCGAGCGCGCATTTCCGAGCGATTTCGAACGGCGCTGCTCGCGCTAAGCGCGACCACTCCTCACAAAGCGGCACAACGACTGGCTGGCCTTCTGCATCTGCCCACGTCGGTCACGACGCTGCGTCGACAACTGGGGACGTATCAGCTTCCGGCTCTTGCGGACCCAACTAAGATTGGAATGGATGACTTTGCGTTTCGTAAAGGCAAGACCTATGGCACGGTGATTGTCGATCTGGAGTCGCACCAGGTCGTGGATCTGCTCGCGGATCGCAGCAGTGCCACCGTCGAGGTGTGGCTTCGTGCTCACCCTCAGCTGTGTGTCGTTAGTCGTGACCGCGCCAGCGACTATGCCCAAGCGGCCGACCGCGCTGCTCCCCAGGCCCGGCAGATTGCCGACCGGTTTCATCTGCTCGTGAATGCCGGAGAATGCCTTGAACGCTTCATACAACGCTACCCGACCCTGCTGCAAGAAACGACGACCGCGACGCTGCCTCGCTCGGCTCGCCGCAGTGCCACCGACCGCTTGGCCAGAGCCGGACGAACCCAGCAGCGGGCAGAGCGGTACCGTCAAGTGCAAAAGTATACCCAGCAAGGCAAATCGCAGCCGGAAATTGCTCGGCTCTTGGGCATTGCACGGGGAACGGTGATTCGCTATCAACGGGCATAGACGGTTCCGGGAAGTGCTCCCCGAGAACGTCCACGCGAACTCGACCACTACCTTCCTTATCTGCGGGAGCGATGGGAAGCCGGAGAGCATAATGTCCGCCATCTGTGGGAAGCGATTCACGCTCAAGGATTTGGCGGATCGTTTCATTATCTGGGACGCTACCTGACCCAGTGGCGTACCGAGTCTGGGCACAAAGGACGTCCCTCCCCTCATCCCGTGCTCATCCCCACGGTATTGCCTGCTCGGCAGCGTGCCGTCTCCGCCC
Organism: uncultured Chloroflexia bacterium; assembly: GCA_963826075.1. Taxonomy (GTDB): domain Bacteria; phylum Chloroflexota; class Ktedonobacteria; order Ktedonobacterales; family JADMIN01; genus JAJPKE01. The sequence goes on along the minus strand of CAWGVQ010000019.1, from coordinate 240,186 downwards.
GTCGTCTCCGCTGGTGGTGCTGCACCGATCGCTCAGACCTTACCACCGAGCAACAGGCACTCCTGGAGGAGCTGTATCAGCGCTGTCCAGATCTACTCACCATGCAACACCACCTGACGCGATTGATGACCATGATACGCCAACGAGATCGGTCCTCCTTGGAGGAGTGGCTACAGGACGCTGAGCAGACCAAGTTGCCGGATCTGGTCGGCTTTGTCCAGGGCATCCGTCGGGACTTCGTGGCTGTTGCTGGGGCGTTGGAATATGGCTACAGTCAAGGGGTCGTCGAAGGGCAAATCAACCGCCTCAAAAATGTTATCTAGGATGATTCGGTGAGTGTGTCTCGACGAGCAGGCGGCTACCCGTTGCAGGTAGAGAGCGATATAAATGTGTGCTCGGTGAGCGAAACCCACAGCAGGCGAGAGGTAGGGGACGCATGAGTATCCAGGGTGCAGACAGTCAAAACATCCGGTGGGAGCTATATCCGCACGTCGCATGTACCCCTTGCGCGCGAGCATTTATCCTGCGTCTCTGCCAGTTTCCCCGGAGTCCCAAGACCGTGGATGCCTACGCCCGCAACTTAGACCGATTCCTTTGCTCCTTCGCCGCGTTGCCCGTGTCCCGTTGGGTGGAAGCTGACGAGGGTGACCTGCTCACGTACTTCGACGATCTGCGGCACGGGCGCACCGGCGGTGGAGCGTTTCCCGCGCGGCGCGTAGCCGCCGACAAGGTGCGGTACCTCTCCGGAGCTCGTGCTGCTGACACGACTATTGCCCAGCACATGGTGACGGTGCGTCAGTTCTACGACTATCTCATTCGGGCACACCTTCGCCAGGATGGCCTCAACCCTCTTCCCCGAGGCAGCCATCGCCAGCTCGGGCAGAGTGGCGACACCGGCACTGGCTCCCGGCGAGGAGCTGCCCAGATCCGCACCCGACTGCCCTGGATTGCTCCGCCCGTTGTCTGGGAGCAGATCGTGCTCCATATCGTCCTGCACGAGACTGCCCGTAACCGCGCCCTGCTGTTGGTCGCGTATGACGGGGCCTTACGGCGTGAGGAACTCGTCAGCTTACGCCTGAACGACTACGACCCCCAGCGGGGTTTGCTGTTGGTCCGGAGCGAGACGTCCAAATCAGGACGGGATCGCTGGGTGCCCCTCTCGCCGTTCGGCCACCGCGCCTTGGACCACTACCTCAGTCGTCATCGCGGCGCGCTCGTGGGAGTGGATAATGGCGACGCAACAGCCCCTCTTTTTGTCTCAGAGTCGACGCGTAATCCAGGGCACCAGCTGGCACCAGGCGCGGTCAATGACGTGGTTGAGGCGCTGCGGGCCGCACTCGATCTCCCTCACTTGCGGCCCCATACCTTCCGCCACCAACGGCTCAGTGCGCTCAAAGCAGCGGGTGTTCCCCTGGAAGACATTGCGCTGTTTGCCGGCCACCGGTCGACAGAGACCACACGCCTCTACCTCCACCTAACCCCGGTTGAACTAGGAGAGAAAATCCGCGCTGCGACCAGACACCTGGATGCGCACCTTGACCAGTTGTTGCGGGAAGCGCGGGATGACTAGGGCAAGCGCGGGACTCCCTGCACCAGAATTTTCGTCTCAGCCTGCTCCGTGGCTTATGCCTATCCGGCCAGAGCAGTACCGTCGTGAACCACTTTCTCAGACCGAGCGCACGGCTCTGGATCTCCTGGCCGGAGGGGACTGCCCCCTGAACAGTTCTGCACGGCGCACCGCAGAGCTTGTTCTCGCTCGACTTACCGCGCCGCTGCATGCCGTCTTCGCGCTTCGTCATAGCGAGGAAAGCCACTGGCCACTGGCGAAGAAGCTGTTCTATCAGGCGATGCATCGCCGAGGGCAGGCCTTCTGGCAGTGGTCTGAACAGGACTGGCAGGAAACCTTAGGGGCAACAGCCACTGACGTTGGGCACGCGCATGGGTTGAGGAGGTGGGAGGGAAGATGCCGCGGCTTGCGCACGTATCTGGTGGATGTGGCCTACTTGCTAGGCGGATATAGTGACTTTGGGGTGTGGTGGACAGCAACCACCTTGTACCCTATGGCACGGGTCATCTTCGGTGCTGACGTGCTCGCTCGCCAAATAGGCCGTATCGACGCTGTTCTGGCCCGTGAAGGCTACGCGACCGGCCACAGTTCGCTCAAGCAACGCCACCAGGCCATTGCCCTCTTGCTGCTTCTCAATCGCAGCCCGTGGTTGGACCAGCTGAGTTGGCAGGTGCTAGACCGTGCAGCAGAGATGGCCTTGCCACTCCCAGCGAGTGTTGTGCGCGGCAAAGTTGCCATGGCGCTGGTGACCCTTGGGATCTTGGCGCCACGTGTGCACCCAGAAGATCGCGACCGTTTTCCTCCAGGACCCCGCGACGGCGTCCCTGACGAGTGGTATGCCTGGTATCTCGCGTGGCGTGCTACGGGTTCGCGTGGGCTCGCGCGGCGTGTTGCCCACAACTACGGTTCCTATATCCTCTACACCGGGCGCTGGCTTGCTGCGCGCCACCCTGGTCTGGTCTCTCCAGAGCAATGGACCGAGGAGACGGCACTGGCGCTGCGGGCCGCGGTGCTGGAGGAGACCAATACCATCTTCGTCAGCTCTCAGGGAGCCGACGATCTCCAGCGGCGAGGGTTGCTCGGTCGACGCCTGAGTCATGAGGCTATTTCCCAGTTCCTGGCGGCTCTGCGGCGCTTTTTCCGAGATGTGCAGACCAAGGCGCATAGCGTGGGCAGTCGACCCCCAAGTCGACTGCCCCGCGCGTTTGACCCCCGTGAGGCGTTGGCCACTCCGGCTGACATCCAGAAGGCGCTCGAGGGGTCGGAGCCACGAGACATCGCACCGGCCATCTGGCAACGGCTGGCCATCCAGGCGGCCCGTCTGACGCGAGAGGATCTCGGACCAGCGCCCTATTGGCCGTTCTCAGCCGTGCAAGCCATGGCACTCCTCTGGGTGAGTACGGCACGGCGGCCGAATGAATTGCTGCGTCTGCGCGTCGACTGCGTGCGAGAACAGTGGGAGCCACAGATGCGCGACGAGGACGGGGATCCGCTTCCTTCTGGTGGAGACATCGTCGGGGAAGACCGCGGTACCAAGGTCGCCTATCTGCATATCCCGTCCTCAAAATATAGTGGTCCCGCGTGGGTGTGGATTCCTCAGTACACCGCAGAGGCTCTTGCCCGCTGGCGCCGGGAGCGCGGCGAAGACCGCGTGCAGCATTACGACCACAAAGACCGCGTCTTCACGGATCTGCTCTTTTCCCATCGCGGCAAGCGCATGGGCGTGACCTTCCTGAACCGCCGTCTCATTCCGTTGCTGTGCGCCAAAGCGAACGTCGATCCCTTTGACGCCGAAGGTGCCTATACCGCCCACCGCGGCCGGAGCGCCCGCATCTCGTTGCTGCATGCTTGCGGGTTGGAGTTAGAGGATCTGGCAGCGTACGCCCTGCACAAAGATACGAAGACCATTAAGAAGTACGCGCGCCGCAACCCCATCCATTTGCACCGCAAAGTCGCCCGAGCGGATACGCTCTCCACCGTCATTGAAGGGCTCTATGACCCGAACGCGGCACGGCAAAATGCCCCATCTGTCCACTGGTTTCTCGGGTACGACCCCGACGGTACGCCACTGTTTTGTGGTCTTCCCGCGCACCACACCTGTCCTCGCCGCCTGGACTGCCCCCACTGCGGCTTGTTCATTGGCGGTGAGCGAGCTCGGCTCCTACAGCATGATCCGACCTTGCTGCACGTATCGGCCGAGGTGCCCATGGCCGACGCGCAACAGCTTTTGAATCAGGGCCAGATGGCTGCTGCTGAGCGGGTCCTCGCGGATCTGCGCACCGTCCCGACACCGGTTCCCCCAACGGTTGCCTACCTGACCAACCCAAGTGGCCTCAGCGAGGCCCAGCTCATGGAGTTAGGCGAGTTGGCCACGGCCGACGCTCTGGCACAGCTGCAGCTTGTCGAAGAAGATCTCACCCAGACACTCGCGGAGTATCGCGGCAAGGATGGGCGCAACGTCGCCGTACGCACCTTGCGCCTACGCCTGGCTCTCGTCCACAAACTCCTGGCTCGTTGCCAGCGAAGGGAGGAGAATTCGCATCCAACAGTTCAGTCATGAGGCTACGCAGAGCCACTTCTCAGGAGAACGATCTGTCTCGTCTGCCCAAGGCTTGACACCCGACCATCCTATATATAAACCATCAAGCGGCAACTGTATGGTCGGGCAAGTCTCCCAGTGCTCAGACAACATGTTCTTCTCTCAGCTGCTTGATGGCCCACCACAGCCCGATGCAAGCGACTTCTATTCACCAGAAAGAGCGAAGAACCCATAGTCTAGACAGCTTGACGTCTCAATCACGTTAACAAAGCAAAGGGTGTAATACAAATTTCGGTTAGACAATGGTAGAGCCGTACTTGGCCCACCTACTGCCTGGCCTCCAACGCCTCACGGAAGAGCATCGGGTAATCGGCGTGCGCCAGCGTCAACGTGGCCGTGTCGTCTACCGTGAACCACGCGACCGCGTCGTGCTCGTCTGGCAGCAGATTCCGAGGTTCCCCGTACCACTGGGTGACCAGGAACAGGTGCACGCAGAGCATAGAGGCAGTCTCGTCGCCCATCGCCGGCGCCCGTAGCACGGCCCATTCCCGCCACGCTATGGGCGTCACGCCAAGTTCCTCGCGCAGTTCGCGCACCAGCGCCTGCTCGGCGGTCTCGCCTGCCTCCACATGCCCGCCTGGCAGGTCCCACACCCCTGGATAGGCCGTACGGCGAGCTGATCGTTTCCCCAGCAGGAGACGACCCTGGCAGCATAGCAGTCCGGCAGCGATGTCGATTTCCACGCGTACACCTCGCTCTCACCCCACCTGTGTCCATCAGGACAACCAGGCCCGCACATAGCATGCTCCAATGGCCCATCAGACTCCGTATAACGCGCTACGCAGCCACGCCGTAGACCTGAGCCGGTGTCCGATAGCCCAGCGCCTGGTGAAGCCGTTCGTGATTGTAGAACTGAAAATACCGGTCCAAGCTGCTGGCCGCTTCAGCGACCGTTCGGTAATCTTTGAGATAGACCTCCTCCCATTTCACCGAACGCCAAAGTCGCTCGACAAAGGCATTGTCCAAGGCGCGCCTGCGCCCATCCCAACTGATTTGAATGCCCGCCTGTTCCAGCCGGCTCGTGTAGGCCGCACTGGTGAACTGGCTGCCTTGATCAGTGTTGACGATTTGCGGCTGGCCCACACACAATGCGGCTTCGAGCGCATCCAGGCAGAACCTGGTATCGAGCGTATTGGACAGTTGCCAGCTGAGCACGTACCGGCTGTACCAATCGAGTACTGCCACCAGATAGAGAAAGCCCTGCTGCATCCGAATGTAGGTGATGTCAATCCACGTTCTCAAACCGAAGGTATTGCCGATGGAGCGTTGGATTCTGCCCGGCAGGTTGGTAATGAGATAGCAGGTGGTCTCTTGGGGCTGGGTTTTGGGGTCGGTGGTCAACTGATAGAAGCGCTGGGCACCGTGTCCCCCGAAGAGGATCTCGCGTACAAAGCGCTGTTCGCTGGTGCCATCGGTGAAGGTGCGAGCATAGGGGCGCCAATTGGTGTAGCGCTTATGCTGCCCGGGAGCCGTCCAGACCACGTGGTTGCCGCGGATTGCTAGCACATAGGGCAGGCCGCGCTTCCAGAGGGCGGTGCGGAACTCCCAGCTTTCGCCGTAGAGACTGTCGGCCAGGACCACGGTGAACTGGAACCCCCGTGCCTGCACCTCCTCGATGAGTTCAATGGCCAGCTGCGGCTTGCTCTTGAACTCATCGCCGGGCTTGAGGCGATGCTTGGGTTTATAGAACCGGAAGGCAAGTGGGAACGTCGTGGTGCCCAGCAGGCCGTAGGCATTGACGGACACGATCCCGTTGGCCAGACCATGAACGTTGCCGATGTACTGGTGGGCCACATAATCGGTGGTCTTGCCTTTCTTGCGATCTCCCGTCTCGTCTATACACAGCGTGAACGGCCGACCAGCCAGGGCCTGCTGCAGCAAGCCCAGACGAATCCGCCGCACATCGTCTACCGACCACTCAGCATGGGCCAGGAAGTGGTGGAGTGCCTGAGCCTCCCCTTGGACGCTTTTGGCCAGCCGCGGCAGCGACTTGCGCTTGGTCTCGGCGACCAAGCCGAGGATGAGTTGGGTGAACTGTTCGAAGTGGCGAACATTGTGAAAGACCGAGCGGAAATGGGCGCAGTAGTCGTCAATGAGGGCAACGGTGTGGTGGGCGGGACGCACGCGCGTCATGGTGGGTAGCTCCTGAATAATGCTGGAATGGTACAGGGTTTTCTTCTACTCTCCTTGCAGACTCTGTGCCCAACATGACAGATCAGGGATCACATGTGCGCACGATTCGGTATGCTGCTCGGATCGAGCTGCCGGTTTCCCCTGTTTTTGCGGAGCTATGCAAGAGGACAGACGCCGACGGATAGCGCCAGACTAGGCGACGACTGCCAGCGGTTATCCCCGTAGCCCAGCATCAGCCGAGCAGATCGGAGAATTCATCATTTACAACGCCGTTCCATCTGATGCAGCCTGGACGACCAAAACAATGAGAGTGCGAGGGCCGTGCACCCCTTCGACGCGCGACAGCTCGATGTCGCTGGTGGCCGAGGGTCCTGAAATAAAAGTCACGGGACTGCGAGCGTTCTTCTCTAGCCGTGCCACCGCCTCAGGAACCAACCCAACGATTTGATTCGCACCCACGACACAGATGTGCAAATCGGGCACTAAGGTGAGTGCTCGGCGCCCCTGCCGCGCTCCGCCATCCAACACGAGGGTGCCTGTCTGCGCGATGGCCACCGCACAGCCGCTCAGAACTCCGTCGCAGTGGTCGAGCTCGTCACTGGTAAGCGGTGGGCTGTCGCGAAGAATCTCGATCTCATCTGGCAGCCAATCCAGTGGTAAATCGGCGGGCACTACGAGTTTTCCCACACTCTGCTCACGGCAAATGTGCGTGATGACAGCAGGCAAATCTGTGGCGAGTACTCCCGATCGCACCTCTGCTCGATAGTCGCGTACCTTGTCGATGAACTCCCTCTGAATCGTTGCCCGATCCATATCGTTCTGTTGGCGATATCCGCGCGGGATAGGCGCGGCAACAGGAGCGTCTCGCTGTGCTGCTCGGATGCGAGCTAGTATGTCTTCTTTGGCAGTACTCATCGCTGCTCAGGCCGTCCTTTCCGCTCACGCCACCAGTCGCGAAAGCTCTGGCGGGGAATCGGCTTCAGATCGCGTACGGCCGTCCAGCCAGCGAGCGGGCCAGGCAGTCGCGTGATGACGCCACCATGGATGAACGGACCTTGACCAAGTCGCCCGAGCTGTTGCGCCCGTTCGTAGCGGCGTGAACGAGCGAAGATTGCCGCGAGTGACCGCATCGCCATGGCTTCCGGGTCGAGCGTCCTGCGGCGGCTGACGATCTGCCCACGCAGGTGCAATAGGACCTCGGGAATATTGATAGCCACGGGGCAGACCTCGTAACAGGCTCCGCAGAGTGAGGATGCATAGGGGAGGGTCTTCGCCTGCTCCAGACCAATCAGCTGAGGAGTAAGGATCGCGCCAATCGGACCCGGATACACCGACCCATAGGCGTGTCCACCGGTCCGGCTATATACCGGACAGATGTTCAGGCATGCCGAGCAGCGAATGCAGCGGAGCGACTGCCGGCCCACGGAATCGGACAAGACGTGTGTACGTCCGTTGTCCAGCAGGATGAGATGGAACCTCTTTGGACCATCGCCTGGTGTCACGCCGGTCCACAGGCTAGTATAGGGATTCATGCGCTCGCCAGTAGAGCTGCGGGGAAGCAGCTGCAAGAAGACCTCGAGATCACGAAACGTGGGAATGACCTTCTCGATGCCCATAATGGTGATAAGCGTCTCGGGCAGTGTCAGGCACATGCGTCCATTGCCTTCGGACTCCACCACGCAGATGGTCCCGGTCTCGGCCACCGCGAAGTTCGCGCCGGAGATCGCAACCGGCACCGTCAGAAACTGCTGCCGCAGGTAGGCCCGTGCCACCTCTGCCAGCGCTCTTGGGTCATCCGACAGCTCCATCCCCACGGCAATGGTGCGGCGGAACAGGTCACGAATCTCGCTGCGATTTTTGTGGATGGCAGGAACGAGAATGTGCGACGAACGCTCGTGAGCCAGCTGGATGATGAGCTCGGCCAGATCGGTCTCGATGGCGGTGATGTTCTGATCGACTAGCGCCTCATTCAGGTGTATCTCATCAGTCGTCAGCGACTTGATTTTGACCACTTTGTCGGACCCTGTGGCATGGACCAGATCCACGACGATCTGGTTGGCCGCGGCGGCATCGCGGGCCCAGTGCACCTGCCCCCCAGCCTCGAGGACGTGAGCCTCAAGCTCGGTGAGGTAGGTATCCAAGTGGCGCAGCGTCTCGTCCTTGATGGCCGCTCCTGCCGCACGTAGCGCCTCCCAATCGGGAAGCTCGCCCACGACGCGCGCACGCTTGGCACGTATCGTGCTGGTCGCTTTGCCCATATTGCGCCGTAACTGAGGGTCGGCCAGAGCTACTCTAGCGGCTTTTGGAAAATCGGGAAGCTGGGTCGCCATCTGCACGCCTTCCGTTACCTCTCCTCGGTGCTGGCCAGGATCTCAGCCAGATGCACGGTGCGGACTCCGGAGCGCATCCGGCTGAGCGCGCCGCCAATCTGCATCAGGCAGGACGTATCGGCCGACGTTACGACTTCAGCGCCAGTATTCAGCACACAGTGTACTTTATCGCCGAGCATCGCCGCGCTGGTGTCGACATTCTTGATGGCAAACGTCCCACCGAAGCCACAACATTCGCGGGCGTCAGGCAACTCGACCAGATCGATGCCCTTGACCGCGCGCAAGAGTTGAAGTGGGGCGTCGCCCAGATGCAGCACGCGCAGACTATGGCAGGTAGGATGGTAGGTGACGCGATGGGGATAGTACGCACCGACATCTTCCACCCCCAGCACGTGAGTCAGAAACTCGGTGAGCTCATAGGTTCGCGGGATAATCGCTTCAATTGCCTGCGTCAGCGCCATATCGCCGGAGAGGGCAGCGACCGTGGGGTACAGCTCGCGCACCATGCCTACACACGAGGCGGACGGAGCGACAATGACCTCAGCGTCACCAAAGGTGCGGGCAAAATGACGCGCCAGCGGGATGCTCTCGCGCTGGTAGCCAGTATTGAAATGCATTTGCCCGCAGCAGGTCTGCTCTTCGGGAAAATCGACGTCTACACCCAGGCGCTCAAGCAGGCGTACCATACTGATGCCCACTTCGGGAAACAGCGTATCATTGAAGCAGGTAATGAATAACGCGACGCGCATGGCCCGCCTCTCACAGCTGCTGGAAACGCCCATAGTGTTCCTGCCAGCGGGCGTGCTCTGGCGATCGTGGCGTAAAGATCTGCGCCGGTTGCTGTTCTGCCACCGCACGGACGTCCGCAAGCGTTGCCAGCTCGCTGAGGCCCACCAGTTGCATGAGCGCGTTTCCCAGCGCCGTCGCCTCGGTCGGGCCTGCCAAAACCGGGACATTCATAGCGTCGGCCAGCCATTGATTCAAGAGCGTATTGCGCGCTCCGCCTCCCAGAATATGTATGGCATGCATCCGGATTCCCGTCAAGCGAGCGCACTCTTCGAATACTTGCCGGTAGCGCAGGACCAGACTCTCCAGAATGCAGCGGACGATCTCACCAGGCTGATGAAGTGGCGGTAGCCCACAAGCTTCGCGATAGGCCCCTATCGCGGCCGGCATGTTATCAGGCGCCAAAAAGCGATGGTCGTCGGGATCGATGGTGGCGGCAAATGCCGGCGCCTGCTCGGCGAGCAGCAACAGCTTCTCGTAATCGAGTGTTGGGTCATCCCTCTGCCACTCGCGCAGACACCCTTGAATGAGCCAGAGACCCATCACGTTTTTCAGGAAGCGAACCGTGCCGAAGATTCCCCCCTCGTTGGTGAAGTTGGCCACCTGTGCGGCCTCAGTCAGCACCGGGTGGTCGAGTTCTTGTCCGACCAGGGACCAGGTGCCGGAGCTGATATATCCCCAGCTGTCTCTGGCCATGGCCACGGGAGTAGCCGCGATGGCCGAACCCGTATCATGGGTTGCCGGGGCAACGACCTGCACAGGCCCAAGATCCAGAGCCGGATCCGGTAAAACCCGCCCAAGTGGGGAGCCAGCCTCCACCACCGGCGGCAACAGGGAGGTGGGAAGGTCTAGCGCATTCAGGATGTCGTCGGCCCAGCGATGGGCGGAGGCATCCCACATCTGCGTGGTAGTGGCATTGGTGTATTCGCTGACCATCTCTCCAGTGAGCCAGAAGTGGAAGAGATCTGGCATGAGCAGCAGACGATGCGCATCTGCCAAGAGGGAGGGCTGCTCTTGGCGTTGTGCCGCCAGCTGGTACAGCGTATTGATGGGAAGGAACTGGATGCCGGTGCGGTGATAGAGAGCCTCGCGCGGTACGACGGACGCTACCCGCTCCAGCATGCCCTCGGTACGGTGATCGCGATAATGGTACGGTTGGCTCACCAGCAAGCCGCTTTTATCGACCAGAGCATAGTCGACGCCCCAGGTGTCGATGCCGATACTGTCCAGGCGACCGGCATGCTGCTGAGCTGCCCGCAAGCCAAGACCGATCTCATTCCAGAGCGCGAGCACGTCCCAGAAGAGGTGCCCGCGAACTTTGGCCGGGCGATTCGTGAAACGGTGGAGCTCCTCCAGGTGCAGTCCCTGTCCGTCATAGCGTGCCAGCATGACGCGTCCGCTTTCGGCGCCGATATCTACCGCTACCACAGAGCGCATTGCCATGCGAGCAGTCCTCCTCACCTGGGGTAGGCGGCAGCCACCCCGCCGTCCACGTTCAGGATGTTGCCGGTGCTCTTGGAAGCGCGCGTCGGCGAAGCAAAGAAGGCGACGGCTTCGGCGATGTCGTCGGGCAGGATATTGACTCCAAGTGTGGTGCGCTTGCGATAGATTTCTTCTAGCTGATCAGGAGCCACCCTATACGTTGCTGCACGCTCTGCTCGCCATGAACTGTCCCAGATGCGTGAGCCGGAGAGCACCGCGTCAGGATTCACCGTGTTGACCCTGATGCCATACTGCCCGCCTTCCTCGGCCAGGCAACGGGCCAGGTGCAATTCTGCGGCCTTCGCTGTCGAATAGGCAGAGGCGTTCTTTCCAGCAACCAACGCGTTCTTGCTGGCAATGAAGACCATATTTCCCCCACGTCCTTGCTTCTGCAGTACACTGAAACCTTCACGAGCTACCAGGAAATAACCGGTGGCCAGGACATTCCAATTCCGCTGCCACTCTTTGAGGCTGGTCTCGGTGATAGGTGCGCTCGACGCCAGACCAGCATTGTTGACTAAGCAGTCCAGGCCGCCGAAGGAGTACGCGGCATAAGCGATCGCCGACCTAACACTGGCTTCGTCAGTGACGTCCATTTGCACGGCGACTGCACGTCCGAAACCCGCCTTCTGATTAATTTCCTCTGCGACGTGCTGCGCTCCCTCAAGGTCGATATCTGCGAGCACGACCTGTGCGCCATCTCGGGCAACACGGCGACAGATCGCCGAGCCGATGCCGCCTGCTGCACCAGTCACCAGCACAACCTGACGCGCGAACTCGCCTTCCGGCGGTGCCAGCTTCAGCTTGTACTGCTCAAGCGGCCAGTACTCTACCGCATAGCTTTCGGATGGCGTAAGCGACACAAAACCGCCACAGACCTCCGCACCGCGTATTACCGCGATGGCGCGGTGATACAGCTGGGCGGACACATCCGCCATGCGGGCGTCTTTGCCGGTGGTGAACATACCGACTCCGGGAATGAGGATAACCCGAGGGTGTGGATCAGTGGCAGCATCAGCTGCCCGTAAGACAGGCTCCTCTGCATCCGGATCGAGATCGGCACTGGCATTGTCATCGAGGTAGGCTTGATAGCGCTGTACATACTCGGTCACGCCCGAACGCAGCGCCTCCTCCAGAGCCGAGAGATCCTGTTCCGGTGTCCAGTTCACGAAGAGAGGCCATGGTTTGGTATGCACAAGGTGGTCCGGGCAGGCGGCACCCACCTGCACCAGTCTTGGCGCATCGGCGCTGCCGACGAAACCGAGTACATCGTCGCCATCCTCGAAACGGAGAATTTGCCGCGCCTCCGGCGACACCAGGCCACGGAGCACCGGCGCGATGGCAGCAGCAATCCCTTGCCGCTCTGTAGACGCCACTGATGACACGCTTATCCCGCCGAACACGGCGCGCTGCGTGTTGGCAATGCGTGACTCGACGAAGTCGCGTGCTCGTGCAAGCGTCGCGATTGTCGTGGCATAACAAGCATCGCTACTGTCGCCCCAGGTAATCAAGCCGTGCTTGGCCAGGATGACCAGCTTTGCCTCTGGGTGTGCTCGTACGGCCAGAGCGACCTCACGGGCCAGGCCAAAGCCGGGACGTCGATAGGGAACCCAGATAAGGTCGTCGCCGAAACATTCTCGGGCGGGCTGCTCGCCGTCGGCGGAGCAAGCGAAATAGTTGGTAGCATCGGCGTGGGTATGATCAATGTGGGTGAAAGGAAGAAAGCCGTGCAGGAGTGTCTCAATCGATGGTCGGGGTCGGTTAGGATCGAAGAAAGCATGAGCCAGATAGGCAACCATTTCCGTGTCGCTCATCCGCTCGCGATCAAAGAGCGGTATGATGTCGTCCTGATACAGGCCGGTAAAAGACGCTGCCGTCACCGTAGCCAGGTCCGACCCCGATCCCTTGATCCAAAGCACTCTTCGTTCCTGACCGCGAAAGGTGATCTCGGTGGCTTTGGCGCTGGTGTTTCCGCCACCCCAGTTGCAGACTGATCGATCCGCTCCCAGGGCGCGTGAGCGCGCAACCAGCTCCTCTAGCGTTGTATCGCCCATTTTACGTGACATGACAGCCAGTCCTTCAATCCAGATGGAACTCTTCCAATAAGAGAGGTGGAAAGCTCGTTGCAGGGTCAACCTCGCGCACGAGAATATCGCTCATAAATGATTCCCACTCCGCCGCTACCTTGCTTGTCGCCAGGTACTTCCGGTAGTAGTCGAAATCATGTACTTCGAGATAGGCAAATAGTTGCAGGCCGGAACGGAAAATCGAATAGTTGCGACATCCTGCCATTTTCAACTCGGAGACCATACACGGCCAAATCTCGGCGTGGCGCCGGCGATACTCCTCTTCCGTTCCCGGTTGAATGTGCATAACAAAGGCAATGCGCTGCATGTGTGTTCTCCCCGAGCCATGGTATCCTGACTGCTAGGTGCCAGGATACCCCGATTCGACCGCGGCCAAGCCGCGCGCGTGCGCGACACGCTCAGCATAACCGCTCTTGCGAAACGCACCGATAGGGTCGGGATCCAGCCCCTGCCGGCGCCGGGCTTCCGCCAGTAAGGGACGGACATCGGTCTCATAGGCGGCCTGAAGCTCGCGATACCCTGCCAGAACATCACCCTCTTCCTGGGCGTGAGCGAGGGCGGTGCGATTGACGAGCAGCGCTTTGGCGTACGCGATCTGGATGTTCAGGACGCTCTGGATGGCGGCTTCAATCTTCGACTCGATATTGTGCGACTGGTCGATCATGTAGGCGATGCGTCCGGCATTGGCGTTTCCCGCGGCCGCGGCGCCGACAATCTCGTTGAAGATACAAAACAACTCGAAGGGCTGAACCGAACCGACAATCAGATCGTCATCCGCATATCTGCGGTCGTTGAAATGGAATCCGCCCAAACGTTCCTCATCCAAGAGTTGCGCCACGATCTGCGCGATATTCGTCCCTTGCGGATGATGGCCGGTGTCAACGAGAACCTCAGCCTGAGGACCCAGTTTCTGTGCCATCAGGAACGAGGTGCCCCAATCGGGTAGGTCCGTCGAGTAGAAGGCTGGCTCGAAGAACTTGTACTCGATGAGCAGCCGCATGTCGGAGGGCAGATCGGCGTAGATAGCCCGCAGTGAGTCGAGCAGCCGGTGACGGCGAGCACGCAAGTCGTCCTGTCCAGGATAGTTGGTGCCGTCGGCTAGCCAGAGACTGATGATGGTAGAATCCGTTGCCGTGGCGATGGCGATGCACTCCCGGACATGCTCGACGGCCTGGCGGCGTACACCGGCCTGGGGATGTGCCAGGCTGCCGAGCTTATAGGCGTCCTCTTGGAAGAGATTGGGATTGATGGCACCGATCCGCAACCCCAGAGCCTGTGCATCGTGTCTTGCGGCTTGCCAGTCATCCGTCTGATCCCAGGGAATGTGCAGCGCGACAGTAGGACATGCCCCGGTGAACCGGTGGACGATGGCGGCGTCCTCCAGCTTCTCGTGCAGATTACGCGCCGCTCCCGGCCAGGCGAAGACTTTAAAGCGTGTGCCGGAATTGCCGTAACCCCAGGATGGCGTTTCGATGGCAAAGGACTGAATGCGCAGCACAATATCATCGATGTCCTGCTGCTGCTGTTCCAGTGTCGCGCGTAACGCGGCGAGCGCGCTATTGGGATTCAAAGCAGGTTCTCCACTTCTGTTGTTGGCAGGTTACGGTGTTATCCAAGGTATGGCCAAAGAAACAGCACCTTGACCATACCCTCTTCGTTGACCGAAGTTGAATTGGATCGTTAGAAGTTAAACTGGTTGATATTGCTGGAGTCAAAGACAAAGGGCTTACCCAGCAACACCTCCCCGTTCGCTCCCACCGTGAACGAACCCAGGGAGCCGGCCGTGAACGTATCACCTTGCTTCCCAGTGATTTTCCCCTGAATAAGGGCCGCTGCCGCATAGTATGCCAGATAGCCCAGGTCGCCGACATTCCAGAGCTCGAATGCCTTGACGGTGCCATCGGAGACATATTGCTTCATCGAGTTCGGCGTGCCCAGTCCAGTCAGCGCGATCTTACCCGACAGGTGGTTCGTATCCAGGTACCGGGCAGCGGCGGCGATACCAACGGTAGTCGGTGAGATAATGCCCTTGAGATTTGGATACGATTGCACGAGTTGCTGGGTCAGATTGTAGCTGGTGGTATCGTCATCGTTACCGTAGACGACAGTTACCAGCTTCATGTTGGCGAACTTCGGCAGCGCCAGTTCCTGCTTCATGTACATGATCCAGGTATTCTGGTTCGCCGCCGTAGCCGCCGCCGAAAGAATGGCGATCTGGCCAGTATAGTTGATTTCCTGGCCGAGCAGGTCGACCTCGGTGGTGCCCAGATCCTGTGAGTTGGCCTGGTTGATGAAGATCGAGCGGGCGTCAGGCGCGACGTCGGCGTCATAGGAGACGACCTTGATGCCCTGACTCATTGCCGTTTTCAATGCCGGGGCGACCGCATTGGGGTCATCTCCGGAGATGACGATGGCTCCCACGTGTTGTTGGGTGAGCGTCTGAATATAGGGTACCTGAGCGGCAGCCGAGGCCGATGAGGGACCCACTTGCTTGAAGGTGCCCTTAAGCTCGGTAGCGGCCTTCTGGCCGCCGGCGGCGGCCGAGTCGAAGTATGGGTTGTTGATTTGCTTAGGCAGGAACACGATATTGAGCTTAGCCGTGGACGTGGCGGAACTCGAGGTACCGCAAGCACTCATGATCAGGGTCAGCGCTATCGCGCTGGTGAACAAAAAGACGCGGAGAGGGCTTTTCACACTCTGCTCCTTTGCAGCTAGGCCTGTCCAGAGACAACACGTCGACGGGACAAGGCGTCTTGAAGGCGCTTGATCAGATTTGGACCTATAACAGACAAGATCAGCAGTATCCCAACGATGATGCTTTGGACTTGATCGGGGTAGTTCGCCAGTGCCAGTGAATCTCGTAGCGCCGCCACCGTGAACAGCGCCAGCAAGACACCGAGCAGCGAGCCTCTACCTCCGAAGATGTTGACCCCACCGAGCAGCACCACGGTGATCACGTCGAGTTCATACCCCGTCGCGCTGTCGGCACGCGAGGTGGAGAACCTGGCCGTGAAGATGATGCCCGCCAGGGCCGATACCAGGCCGGAGATAACAAACAGCACCAGCTTGATGCGAGCAACCGGTATGCCGGCAAAGCGTGCGGCCTCTTTGTTGTTCCCTATGGCGTAAAGTTGGCGCCCGACCCAGCTGCCGTAGAGCACCACTCCAACTACCACCGCCAGGGCGACGAAGATCAGAAATGTCCAGGGAATAAGAGTGCCGGGAATAGTGCTGTACCCAAACTGGGTAAACGCGTTGGGATAGTTGCTCACCCCTCGTTCACCGAGGACGATATAGGCAGCTCCACGAAAGAGTGCATATGTCCCCAGAGTAACGACTAAAGATGGTAGGCCGACTCGCGTGACGAGCAAGCCGTTGAACAAGCCTGCCAACCCCCCAGCCAGCAGGACAACAAGTATGGCCAGCCACAGCGGCCAGCCGGCGGAGAACAGCGCTCCCAGAATGCAGCTAGCAAAAGCCAGCACGGAAGCAACCGATATATCAATCTCACCGACGATGATAATCAGCATCATGGAGAGCACCATGATGGACTTTTCACTGAAGTCGCTGAACATCAACGAAAAGCTTGATAGATTCAGAAAATAGGGCGATTGGAAGCTGCCATTGACGAGAACGGCCAAAAGCAGCACAACAAGCAAGGATTCCCAGATGCCGATGCGGCTTGTCACAGAGCGAATCAGCTTCATCTATTCCTCCGAGCGGTCAAGAGGCGTTGCACCTGGCGAGTAATCACGGCATCGAGCGTGACGGCGATCAGTATGGCAGCGCCGTAGACAGCCTGGATCCAGAACTGATCAATCCGCAGAATACCCAATGCGTTTTGAATCGTCCCCAGAACAACGGTGCCCAGCATGGCGCCCAGGATGCTGCCTGATCCTCCGAAGATGTTCACACCACCCACCACGACCGCGGCGATCACCAAGAGCTCGAGTCCAGTGGCAGCCCCGGAATTGATAGTAGCGAAGTAGGATGCCCAGAGAACACCGGCGAATCCAGCGAGTGTGCCGGACGACACGAAAGCCAGGAAAACCAGCCGCTCTTTCTGAATGCCGACAACTTGGGCGGCATCAGGATTGCTGCCTATGGCGTAGATCTGGCGCCCCTGACGAGAATACCGCAACAAATAGCCAGCAATCAGGGCAATCACGCCCGCCACGATCACAAGCACCGGGATACTCAGAATGCGCGCTGCGGCGATATTCAAGAAGCTCGACGGCACCTGGAATGCGCTCACTTCGTTGCCACCGGCAATGGCAAAGTCGAGGCCGCGATAGATGTTGAGCGTCGCCAGGGTGACGACGATCGCGGGAATGCGCGCATACGCGACCAAGACGCCATTGACCGCTCCGAGCACGCATCCTACCAGTGAACCGAACAAGAACACGAGGATCAAACTCATGCCGGTATGCTGGGCCAGGAGATTCGCGCTGGCGAAGGCCGAAAACCCGACGATCGAGCCAACGGAGAGATCGACGTTGCGGGTCAAGATCACCAGGGTCTCGCCAACGGCCACAATGGCCGTGATGGAAACTGACTGCAATATAGACTCAAAATTCCCGAGGGTCAGAAAACGCGGTGCCTGCACACCGACGAAGGCAACGATGATTGCAAGAACAACCACCAGGCCAATCTCGCGGATCTGGGCGACGCGAGCTACCAGAGGTACCGGCGTTATTGTCGGCGATACTGGTGCTGCTTGTGGAGGCAGTGACGTTTCAGTGCTCATGGATCACCTGCCCCATGGCAGCAGCCAGGATACGCTCCTCGCTGGCGTCGCTGCGAGCATACTCTCCAGCCACACGGCCTTCGTGCATCACCAAGATGCGGTCGGACATCGCCAGTATCTCAGGCAGCTCACTAGAGATCATGATGATGGCCATCCCTTCGGTTGCCAGCTGGGAAATCAGGCGGTGCACCTCGACTTTGGCACCGATGTCAATGCCGCGTGTCGGCTCATCCAGAATGAGCACGCGTGGATGGGTTGCCAGCCATTTGGCAATCACCACCTTTTGCTGATTGCCGCCGGAGAGCGACTGTGTCAGCTGCGCAATGCCGGTCGCATGGATCTGCAAGCGCTGGTAGTAGTCGCTTGCGATGGTGCGCTCAGGCCGCCGGTCGACGATTCCCAGCCAGTTCGAAATACTGCGCCAGATGGGCATCGTGACATTGGATGCGATAGAAAACTCCCGAACCAGCCCTTGCTGATAGCGATCTTCAGGAACATAGGCGATGCCATGCTGCATGGCTTCGGCAGGCGAGCGAATCTCAACAGCTTTCCCGTCAAGCAGAATCTGGCCTGCCTCCGGTTGGGTAATGCCAAAGACGGCTCGTGCCACCTCTGTCCGCCCGGCGCCGACGAGACCGGAGACACCCAGGATCTCGCCGTGCCGGACGGCAAAGGTGATATCGCGAAACTCGCCGCTTCGAGTCAACCCGCGTACTTCCAGAACCACGGAGCCTATCTCTGCCTCTTGTTTCTGGAACAGCATCGAGAGATCCCGCCCCACCATGGCTTTGATGATCTCGGCTAGGGTGATCTCGCCCACCGGCTTAGTCAAGATCTGCGTCCCATCGCGCAGGACTGTAACCCGATCGGCAATCTCGGAGAGCTCTTCCAGTCGATGGCTAATGAAGAGGATGGCGACCTGCTGCGAACGCAATTGACGGACAATGGCGAAAAGATCCTCCACTTCGCGAGCCGAGAGCGCGGCCGTCGGTTCATCCATCACCAGCAGACGCGCCTGCATGGAAAGGGCCTTAGCAATCTCAACTAGTTGCTGATCGGCAACCGAGAGGCTTCGCAGCGGGCTATGGGCATCGAAGTGGGCGTCAAGTCGCAGTAAGAGCGCGTTCACATCACGGTACATCTTTGACCAATCAATGCGACCGAACCCATCGAGAGGCTGGCGCCCCATATAGATGTTCTCAGCGACATCAAGGTCAGGAAAGAGAGAAGGTTGCTGATGAATGACAGCGATACCGCGCCGTTGCGACTGGGCGGGATTGTGAAAGACGACGGGTTCACCATCGATTTCAAGGCTGCCTCCATCAGGGATATAGACACCAGCGAGGATCTTGACCAGCGTGCTCTTTCCGGCGCCGTTCTCCCCAACCAAAGCATGAACCTCTCCAGAATAGAGGGAAAGATTCACATGGTGGAGCACTTCAACGTCGCCGAAACGTTTTGATATGTCGCGGACGAGAGCGAGGGGCTGAGGGGAAGGGTCCCCTGCCATAGGCGTCATCGCCGTCTCCTTCTGTCACTGCATGTTGTGGCAGTTATTGAAACGTTCCAATTTTAGAAATGGATAGTATTGCGGCGTTGGAACGTTTCAATGGGAGCAAGTATACTGATCACCCTTAGCTTTGTCAAGAGGTGGAGAACACATCAAGGGGAAAATGCAGGAGGACGGGCTCGTCAGCCCGAAATGGTGGATTCGCGACATACCAACTCGGGACGAAACATCACCTGCTGATGTCGGTGCGAACTGTCCGACGTGATCTCGTTCATGAGCAGGCTCGCAGCGGTATACCCCAGATCGTATTTGGGTTGCCGTATCGTGGTCAATGGAGGGGCAAACATGGGGGCCAGATCGATGTCGTCATAGCCAATGAGCGCAACATCACCAGGGATATGAATCTGACTGCGCGTGAGAGCATGAATAACACCAAGGGCCAGATAATCGTTGCCGCAAAAGATAGCGGTAGGACGTTTGCGCAAGCGCAAAAATGGCTCGACACACGCCTCTCCAGCTTGCGCATTATCCGTGTCGGCAGGCAGCGGCACGATCACCGCTTCAGGATCCAGTCCCGCTTCGAGAACCGCCTGGCGAAGCCCCGTCAGGCGATCAGCGTACTGCTTGGTCGTTAATGGACCATGGATATACGCAATGCGCCGGTGCCCTCGCTCCAACAAATGGCTCCCTGCCAGATGACCGCCGTAGACGTCATCAACAGACACGGAGCAAATATCTCTATCTTGGCTTAAGCGGTCGAGCAGGACGACTGCAGTACCCCGGTCTCGCAATGCCTGCGTTGAAATCATGGGGTCCTCAACCGGTACGATCAGGATACCGGCCACGCGCTGCTCCTCTAAAACCCGGAGATAATTGGTCTCTTTTCTCGCTGAGTTACCAGAATTGCAGAGAATGACACTGTAGCCTCGCTCACTGGCTGCAGCCTCCGCGCCTCTGGCGACCTCGGTAAAAAACGGGTTCGACACATCGAGCACGACCAACCCGATGCTTTGCGTAGCCCCGACGCGTAACTGCCGGGCGAAGCCGTTTCGCACGAAGCCCAGTGTCGTAATCGCCTGCAGGACGCGCTCGCGTGTCTCATCCGCAACCAGCTCCGGATGATTCAACACGTTCGAGACAGTCCCCAAGGAAACACCGGCATGTCTGGCAACTTCGTGCATGTTAGGCATCCGCATTCTCCTTTACCGGCTGAGCATGACGTGCGCATGCTTGCTACACGGTGCTTCTCTGCTGCATCGACTATTGTAGCGCAAAGCTAGAGATAACAGGTCGTCGCGCCGTGGTAGGACGGGCACGGCATGGCGTATACATCCCCACCAAGAAGCCATCGGTACAAGAAAAGCTTGCTAGATTCTTGCCAGTCTGGCTCTGTCCATCTTGACAACATACTTGCCCCTACCTGATAGTTACGGCAGCCTTGCCGAGCTAGCGTTCTTCCTGCATACACCGTTCGTCCTGCCTCACTGCTATTTGGCAATACTATACACAAGCGGTATCAGCACTCACAACACACGTGTTTCGCGCCATGGCCACATATCTGCCAACGTTGTACGCGTCTTCTGCTTTGTACAGGAGCATTGTATGATGACGACCCGACATCTTGTCGACCCCGAACTCGCCGCTACGATCGAACAGCTACCTGTCTTTAATTTCACGCCCGCAACACTGCCTCACATCCGCGCCGAGCAGAAGGAGATGACAGCCCAGCAGGCAGCAGCGCTTTCTCCCACCCCCGATATTGAGGTCTCCGAGAAGTTTGTTCCTGGCCCGAAAGACGCACCCGACGTCCGGGTCTTGGTCTATGTCCCGAAGCATGTGGCGCGCCCGCTAGCGGCTCTACTGTGGATACATGGAGGTGGGTATGTGATCGGCAGCGCTGATGGTGACGACGCAGACGTCAAAGGAATCGTGCAGCGCGCACAGGCCACCCTGCCCAGTGCATCGGGCAGCGACTGTTGCGCCCTTCTCCCGGACCAACTGCGAGCGTGGGATAGCCTGTGGGGATGGGCCCTCACGCTCGTCGCAGGCGCCTGGTCGGGCGTCCTGGCCTACCTGCAATGGCGCCGCTGAGCGACGCCGGTTCCATCATAGCCCACCTGCCTTCTAACCTCTGAATTCATGGAGTTAGCTGACCTGTGTCCCCCAGCAAAATCTGTCTGCGCTGACCCCAATATTGTGGCATCAGGAACATCACCGCAGACCTATGAGTACGGCTCTGTTGGCGATAGACTTCCTGGTACAGCAACAGGATCCAGTCTCTCCTGGCCCACCATTTCAACCTGGTTGAGTACTGCATGCTTACCCAAATCGCGGTGTTCACCATGCAGACAGAAGCTGGCACATCAGACTCTTTCTGTCTCATGCATCCGGTGATTGCCTCGACAACGCTGCACGCACCAAACGAATCGCGTCGTACGTGACGTCCCGTTCGCCAGCGGATTCAAGGCGTTCTTTGAGAGCTCTTAGAGGAATATCACCAATTGGTCGCGCGTCTGCCTCTGCGCCATCTTGACTAGCGAGTATCGCTGCGCGAATGGCCGCCTGTCGCTGTGGCGCAACGAGGCGCTCCAGATCGATCGCTTCACCATGTGTGAGCCCCTCACAGAGGTGGTCCACGATGGTGCGCGCCGCCAATCCGCGCGCCTCCGCAATCTCGTCCACCGTCTTTCCCTCTTGAAAGAGCTGCCAGGTGATCTGCGCCGTCCGCACGGAACGAACGCCATCTTTTCTCTCACTGGGTGCGCCGTTCGTGACACGATCCGTCCTCTGCAACTGTTCACCTCTGATGCGTGGTTTGGGCTTCTCCACAGCGGGTTCTACCTGCTCCATAGTAGCCAGTCCATGTTCGTCACAGTAGGACTCAATGGCCCGCAAAAAGAATGTGGCGAATGCCTCCAACTTCTGGCTCCCCACCCCGCTTATCTGCGCGAATGTGGCCTGATTGCCTGGGCGCTTGTGCGCCATCTCGCGCAATGTCGCGTCCGAGAAGATCACGTATGGCGGGACGTTGCGCTCATCAGCCAGGTCACGCCGGAGCGTACGTAGCTGCTGGAAGAGGGCACTCCCATGGGAATCGAGCGGGACAGTGGCACTCATTCCAGCTTGCGAGTCCTGCCGTCGTACCATTCCCCGAGTACTCGACGCTGCCTCGCTAACCACAGGAGCAAGGAAGACCTGTCGCTGCCCACGCAAAATCTCCCAGGCCTGTGGCGTGAGGCGGAGCACCGGATAGCGTGGATCTCCCGCCTCCGCCAGCGCGAGCGCTCCGGCCAGGAGGAGGTGCTGCCCGACACGTTGCCAGTCCTGCGCACTCTGGGCGGCTCCGATACCGTAGACGGAGAGCTGGTCATGGCCACGCTCCACAATCTTATGATTGCCAGCAGCGCGCAGCACATCGATGACGTAGCGCAGACCGAAGCGTTCACCGGTGCGGGCGACAGCGGAGAGCAGTTTCTGCGCATCCGTCGTACGGTCCTCCAGTGCCGGCGATGGCTCGTCGCTCCCGCGCAGGCAGTTGTCGCACGCGCCACAAGATGAGTTGGTGTATGCCTCGCCGAAGTAGCCAATGAGCGCAGCGCGCCGGCAAGTCGTAGTGGTGCAGTATGCCATCACTTGGTCGTATTGCCTGCGTGCAAGTTGCTGCCGCTCCGGATCAGCCATCTGGGTAATGAAGTACTCGGCTTTGACGCGATCAGCGAGTGAGGCGAACAGTACACAGCGGGCGGGGTCCCCATCGCGTCCGGCGCGCCCAGACTCCTGGTAGTATGCTTCCAGTGTGCGCGGCGCATCAAGGTGCACCACGAGCCGCACATCGGGTTTGGCGATGCCCATGCCAAAGGCGATGGTCGCGACCAACACCGGCACGCGGTCGCGCACGAACGCATCCTGATGTACGCTGCGCTCCTCCGGATCAAGGCCGGCATGATACGGCAGGGCGGAAACGCCATCGGCAGTGAGACGGGCGCAGATGCGCTCGACGGTGGCGCGCGTCTGGCAGTACACAATGGCAGGCGTATTCTGCTGTTGTGGCAGTCCTGCAGTGGGCGGTTGGAAGGGTGTTTGACGTTTCGAGCGGCGATCTTGTCGGACGCCGTCAAGGAGACCCAGCAGCGCGCTGTACGTCCCGGTATCCTTCGGACGCACCTCATAGACCAGATTAGGTCGGTCGAAGCTGCCAACCCAGCAGAAGGGCTCATGCAATCCGAGCTGGGTAGCAACGTCGTCACGCACCCGCTTGGTCGCCGTCGCCGTCAGCGCAAGGACTGGGGCACTGCCAAGGTGAGCGCGAATCTGACCAATCTGGCGATACTCTGGTCGAAAGTCGTGTCCCCACTCGCTCACACAGTGTGCCTCATCTACTGCCAGTAGCGCGATACCTCTGTGCTCACGTGCCGCCGCAAGCAGGCCCAGGAACGACGAGGTGGCGAGACGTTCTGGCGCCACATAGAGCAGCCGATAGGCGCCACTGACCACGCCTTGCGCCCGTCGATCGTACTCGTTTGGCTCCAGTCCGCTGATGAGCGCAGTAGCGGCAATGCCATTGGCCGAGAGGCGCTCGATCTGGTCATGCATGAGCGCGATAAGGGGTGAGACGACGAGCGTCAGGCCAGGAAGGAGCACAGCGGGGAGTTGATAGGTCAGCGACTTCCCGCCGCCGGTCGGCAGCAGCGCAAAAGCGTCATGGCCAGCCAGGATGGCGTCAATGATCTCACGCTGCCCCGAGCGGAAGGACTCATGACCAAAATGTTCCTTGAGCGCACCGCTCAGCGGGTCATGCTCCGGGCGCAAGCCACGAGTCGTGACGCTTAGAATATCAGTCACTACCCACTCCTACACGAATTGCGACGCTACTGTGCTACCACAGCATATCTCCGTCGACTCGGCTGACAGGAGAGGATGCCCAATCTGGCTAGGCGGGGAGTACTGGAACCACAGCGAAGGAGGTACTTCGCCTTTACAACTGACAATCCGCGCGGATGTCATTCGAGCAATAGCTCACACTGGAACGCTCCTTTGGGTCGGATCAGGACATGAAACAAACGGGCGATCTTTGGTGATGAGGCCACTCGACTCTAGCTTTGCCTGAATGGTTACCCAAGAGAGATTTCTCCCTGAGTATCTGCACCTGCCTGTGACTGTACTTGTCATTTTTGACGGCACTACAAGCAATAGTCGGTGTACTTTGCGACACTCTATGCTTTCAATTTGTACTTTGCGACACGTTATGGTTCCAAAACGAGTGTATATACCGCTTCCTCGCTTCTGTGAAAGCGGCTTAAATTCAGGAGGCCTACGACAAGATATGCCTCCAGAAGGCGACAAGTTATGGGTATAGTCACAGTTGAGTGTGACTGGAAGCATAAAATGGCCGAACGGACACGTTATGCTTCCAGAATGGTCAGGACACGTTATGCTTCCATTTCGTGAAGTGGGTCATCCGTGACATCGTCGTTCTGCCCGCCTGCCTGACATAGCTCTCGCACAAGCTTGCGCATTTCGGGCTTATGCAAAGAGCCAGCGTGGGAGAGATGACTCGCTACCCTCCCCAGATTAGAGGAGATACCTTGGGACCGAAGTTGGAATACAATGCGACTGACCTCCTCTCCGAGATTTTGGCGTTGTTGTCAACGCCGACACCGAAATGGTTCTTGCAACCCCGCCCGACGGAACCTGCGCAGTGGTGGCGCGGTCGAGCAGGCACTACGAGGCCGACGCTGGCATGCCTGTGATCGGTTCGCGCCATCTACGAGCTCGGTAGGAAGTGAGTGAGCACAACAGTGCTCTGCTGCTCTTGGAGCTGCGGTCCCAAGGCTTCACGGGATCGCCGTCGACGCTGCGCCACTATCTCATGGCCTGGCGCACTGGGCCACATCGCCCTGGTCGCCGGCCGACCGACGCGGATACCTCGTCCAGTCCGGTGCCAGTTGTAAGTCGGCGCTAATAGATTAAAGCGGGCGGAGAATCCTTACGCTCAGGCTATTGTGAAAAAGTGTGGTTTCATCTAAACTCGTGGTAACACAGGTTTCCGACTGTGAAGAGCCCCTCCATGCCGAAGGGGTTTTCGATGACCAAGGCCAACCCGGCTCGCTCACGCCTCGGTGGAGTCGATCCTCCATCCGGTGATGAGCCCCACCTAGTCGGCGCCGGGTCGGCTGCGCTCCCCGGTGTAGGTCGGCAGGAGGAACAAGAGCGCACTGTAACGATAACTTGTACATGATACTATAACACTTCTTTCCCCCTTGGGGACCCCTCACTTAATTTTGCGCCCCATTGCTCCTCAGATGCCCTCTCCCTCTGCTTGTCGCGAAAACGATGCACCCGAGCCAAGGATCCAACCCGCCTAGCTTTCCGCTGGCACGCTTCTGTGCAGTAGCGCGGAGGAGGACCAGGGAAGCACTGCTCTGTGACGATGGCGCCACACTGTACACAGGTAAATGTCACCAGGCGCGTCTGGATGGTGCGTTGGTAGGCTCTACGAGGCTTCGTCGCAACAGTCACCTCCATCCGTTTCCTCGAAGGTTGCGGCTGGTCGGATAGGGATGGTGGGAGGTCATCTGTAGAAGCCTCGACGATGGGCACCAGTGGGGATGGTACATGCTGCATGCTCAGCTTCTTACTGCGCCTTCCAGGAGCGGTAACCGAAGCACGGCTGTTGGGGTGCTGGACTGGTGCCTCCTGCTCTGCCAGGCGTGCGAGGCGTGCGCCGAGCTTTGCCAGCGCCTCGCGCAGTTCGGCCGGCTCCTGAATAATGAGCGAGCAATCCAGCCCAGCCAGTAGGTAGGCGATCCATTCCAGCCTGTCCACCTGGCAGCGCATCAACACGCCGTCGGCTGTTTCTTCCAGGATGGCGAGCGCTGGTGGAAGCTGACACCGCGCCTCTTCCAGCGTCGTCTTGAGCAGCACGACGACCTTCCAGATGTCAGGTGTCCGAGCGATGGCACGTTCTACATGCTCCAGCGCGTTAAAATCCGTTGGTCTGGTAAAAGGGCCGTTGCGCAACTGGGCCTCAATGACGCGATCCAGCCGGAAGACGCGGATATCCTGGCGCAGATGACAGAACCCCACCGAGTACCAGTAGCCCTCTCGATAGACCAGGCCGTAGGGGTCCAGCAAGCGCTCGCTCTCTTCGCTATGCCAGGCACGATAGCGCAGCCAGACCTGGCGGCTCTGGCGGACAGCCAGACCAAAGGTGACGACCAGTTCGCTGGCAGGCATGAAGCGGGGCATGTTCAGCGCCAGCACCAGGCTTTCCTGCACAGCCTGCACTTGCTCGCGCAACGCGACAGGCAAGACCCGCTCGATTTTGGCCAGCGCACCCTCCGCTGCCAGCGCCGGTTCTGCCAGACCCAGCCGCCGCGCTGTTGCCAGTCCCAGCACCAGGGCCAGCGCCTCTCCTTCGCTGAACATCAGCGGCGGCAGCTTATAGCCAGGACGTAGCCGATACGCGCCGTAGCGCCCGCGCACCGCCTCAACTGGGATGCCCAGTTCTTGCAGCATGCTGATGTAGCGCCGCACGCTGCGCGCATCTACTTCCAGCCGCTCTGCCAGTTCAGGGCCGCTCAGTTGCCGCCGTGATTGCAAGAGCTCTAACGCCGTCAGCAGGCGCGTTGTCGGATGATACACCGCTCGTTTTTCCTCTTTCTCGAAAATCCGTTTAAATCAGGACCGATTATAGCCTGCTTTGGTGCGAGAATCAAGAGGTGAGTCGAAGGGACTTACAGCGCACCTTCCCTATAGGGGCAGAGGCCGCGCTGCAAGCAAAAGTCAGTCGAGACAAAGGAGCACCTGTTGTGGCCGAGCAAATGACGAAAGCCACCCTTCTGGAAAGGTTACAGGCCGAAGACCAGGCATTCCAGGCGGTGCTGTCGCCGCTGTCGGAAGCGCAGATGACAACCTCGGGCATTACTCCCATCTGGTCAATCAAAGATGTGCTGGCGCACCTCAACGCCTGGGAGCGCTATGTGCTGAACCGGCTCCAGGCGGCGTTGCATGGCACGGAGCCAACGTTTATCGAGACCGACGAAGACGAAGACCGGGTGAATGCTCAGTTTTATGAGGAAGCTAGGCCGCTGTCGCTCAACGCTGTGCTGGCTGCCTTTCATGACACCCGCCAGCAGATGCTTGAGACGCTTCAAGCGCTGAGTGATGCTGACTTAGCGACCCCTGGGCGCTTCCTCTGGTTGGATGGGGGAACGCTTTGGGAGCTCGCCAGGACTGATCCGCATAGCGAGGAACATCGTCTCGCTGTCCAAGCATGGCTGCAAGGGCAGGAAGGAGGATGATCCGAATGTTCGGTAGATGAAGGCGCTGCGCCCGGCTATCTTGGGCTGCCTCGACGCGACACCTGTTCAGGCATGCTGCTACAGCCGATGTGGAGGTAGCTGTTACTGAGGCAAATTACAGCGGAGACAGAGATCTTCTCTGATCAAAATCAAATTCCACATACGACTCAGCACTGGGTGATACCAGGTTCGCCAGGATGGTGTAGAAAGGCAGATTCAAGCTCCCAATTGATAGGACTTAGGCGGATGCCAGATTCACTCTGGCCGAGAGGAAATGAGTATCGTACCAGTTGGACCACCAACAGCGTCTCTGAACCCAAGTAAGGGGGACCACCAAATGGCGACCAATCTCTCCAATCAGCATGCCTCGCAGCCTCAGCGTTCGGTCATACAGTGGCTGCTTGATTCCGACTCGTCGATCCGCTGGCAGGTGCTGCGCGACCTGACCGATGCCTCTACCGACGAGGTTTCGGCCGAGCGCGCGAAGGTCGCGACGGAGGGCTGGGGCTTCCAGTTGCTGAGTGACCAGGGTGCCGATGGGTACTGGGGCGCCGACATATCCAACCCCGAGTGGGTAACCCTGCGGGCGTTGCTCTTGTTGCGTGACATGGGGCTGGAGCCGACGAGCGAGGCGGCGCGGCGCGCGGTCGCCCGTGTCCGTGACCATGTGGCGTGGCAGGGCGTGCTGCCTCAGGATGCTGCCTGGCACGGCAAGCCTCTGTTTGCCGGTGAGGTCGAGCCGTGCGTCAATGGACGGGTCGTGGCGATCGGCTCGTACTTCGGCGAAGACGTGCAGGGCGTCGTGGACCGACTCCTGGGCGAGCAGATGACCGATGGCGGGTGGAATTGCGAACAGGAAAGCGGCTCGACTCGCGGATCCTTCCACACCACGATCTGCGTCCTGGAGGGGCTCTTGGAGTACGAGCGGGCCACGGGCGGCTCGCCGACCGTGACGGCGGCACGCGCACGGGGGCAGGAGTACCTCCTCGAGCGCCGCATGCTGCGCCGCCTCTCAAGCGGTGACGTGATCGACCTCTCCTGGAGCAACTTCTCGTTTCCCACCGGCTACCACTACGACGTGTTGCGTGGGCTCGAGTACCTGCGGAGCGCGAACGTGACGCCAGACCCACGTTTGGCCGAGGCGATCGATCTCGTCGCCTCCAAGCGCGACGCGGATGGCCGCTGGGCGCGGGAGAACGTGCATGCCGATGAGTTGGACGCCGAGCCGGGTACGGCCCAGGGGGAGCCAAGCCGCTGGATCACGCTGCGTGCCCTGCGAGTCCTCTGCTGGGCCGGTCGGGAAGGCCAATCGCTGGCTCCGAGTGCGGCTTCGATGTGACGCATGGCATCACCGTTGGTTCTGGCAACGAGGCGAAAAAGCCCTCGCGAAGGAGCAGGCGCAGCAGTTGCTTGAAGTCGGCTCGGGCCTGCGGGTCGGCTTGCACGTGGCGCGAGTCTGGCTGCGAGAGCTGGCGCTTTACTAGAGATTCGTTGATAGGAAGACCCTGGGAACGGAGTTGTTGGGCGGCTCTCCTCACCTCTTCGCAGGCCTCGTGGATTCTTTGCCCCTTACGGTGATGGAGGTATGCTTTATATCGCTCTGAAATGGTGCAACAGGCCTCTTAGTCACACGTCTGGAGGAGGTCACGTGTGCAGTCCAATCGTCGAGCTATTTCTGTCACCGAGACAGGGGGATACTCGTCACTTGCCGCAGCATCTTGGAGGAGTCGCTTGAGGTC
This sequence comes from uncultured Chloroflexia bacterium, assembly GCA_963826075.1. Classification (GTDB taxonomy): domain Bacteria; phylum Chloroflexota; class Ktedonobacteria; order Ktedonobacterales; family JADMIN01; genus JAJPKE01. The sequence goes on along the minus strand of CAWGVQ010000019.1, from coordinate 210,903 downwards.
CGCCCTCGTAGATTCCGGATACGTCCTTCTGCTTCGCACAGGATACCTAATTATAGGATCCATGGGGACTAATTAAGTGTTTGGCAATAGAGTGACATAGCTGCACCCGCCGCCGAACGCGTCGTCAGAAATGAAACTCCGGCCTCAGCCCATGCTTCCACCCCGGAATCCATATCGCATGCTGCCTTGCTCAGATCTCCGTCGACTCATGATGGAGATTGCCAGCTGTCAAGCAGCGTGCAAAAGCGGGCGGTGTAAGCGCTATATCGTAAGCGACGTTCCCAAGACGCCGGGACGCCGCAGCCCCGCCAGCAGTTCGTTCTGAAGGCCGAGCGACTCGCTGCCCAGCTCCGACGCGGGACATGAATGAGGCAGCGTCTGTGCTACAACCGGCTCACCGGAAGGCAGGGAATGGACTAGAGCCTGAATCGCGACCGGCCACGGATAGGTGTCACTCCCACCACCCAGCCGTACCACAACCGTGTTGGTGGAAGGCGAGACATAGAGAATCTGACCCTGCTTTCCCCAGGCTAGGTAGTCATAGGTTCCATTTGGATTGTTCAGCCCCCACCAGTTATACTTATAGTAGCCACCAGCCTGTTTCCACGCAGGAATGGCTTTGAACGGGCGCTGATCGGAAGGGTCAGGTGTAGTGGACTCGGTGACCCACTGCGACGAAACGATCTGGTGGCCGTTCCAGTAGCCCTTGTGCAAGAACAACTCGCCCAGGCGGGCAAAATCGATGGCACGCGCGTTGAGGGCAGAGTTGGTCTTTTCGAATCCATCTGCGGTGCTGTCCAGGCTCCACGAGGCGTTATACTCCATGCCCATGGGTTGCCACAGTTTGTCTTGCGTGAACCGGGTGACGGTCTCACCGGTCACCCGCTGCAGAATCAGTCCCTCCAGCAAGGCGTAAAAATCGTTATAGTGGAAGTCCGCCCCGATGGGCTGAGTGCTGCGGTGCACATTCAAGAGCAACTGGCGCAGATTGTCGGTGTAGTACTGCTTGGCATCGTCACTCACGAAGGGGTTGAGCGGCCCGAAACCGATGTCATGCTGGAAAGCAATGCCCGTGTCCATGCGCAGCATATTCCGAATCGTCAGGGTATCGAATCCGCGGCCCTTCAACTCCGGTACATACTTGATCACAGGATCATCAATGCTCTTGATCAGCCCTTCATCGATGGCGATACCGATGAGCATTGAGGTGAAGGACTTGGCCATCGAGAAGGAGGTGAAGACCGTGTCGCGGTGGGCACCATTCAGGTACTTCTCGTAGACCACAGTGTCGTCGCGGATCACGATGAGCGCCTGGGTGTCGGACTGAGTGAGTAGCTCATTAAGCTCCGTGGAGTAGTGGATGCCGTTGTAGGAAAACGTGATGGTGTTGGGAAAATTGGCTAGGCTTCCCGACTGCAAGGTGGAAACCGGTCCGCCTCTGGCGATAGTCCGTGTTGGAAAGATCTTGTAGGTATTAATGTCCGAGTTCAGATTGGTCATCATGCGGTAGGCCGTGACAGGCCCCAAGGCGACGACCAGCGCGGCAAGATAGCCGAGGACGAGCAGAACTGCACCCCCAAGGGCGCCTGCACCAATCTTCATGCCTCGTTGTGGCCAGAAGCGGCTCTTCTTCTCTCGCTGCTGCTCCGGAGGACGCACCTGTGTCAAGCTCATGGCGTTTGCCCCTTTCGTACACAGGCTCTTCTACATCTCCAGGATGCATAGCACACGGGTCTCACGCCAGCGTCACACGAGGATAGCCTCCTGACACGATTCCGTCACGGGTGCGCAGGTGTCCCCATTGCATATGTCTGCCGTCTCTCATCACAAGAGACCAGCAATGGCCGACGGTCTGCAGCAGCGTGTTTGGCACATGAGGGGGATCAGCTGTGCCAGGCGTGCCACCAGCACACGAGTCGTCGCCACTTCGATCCGCGTTTCGCTGTCTGGACGTTGCGCGCAAACTCCGTGGCTAGCCTTCGACTCGCCTGCAACCAGGCGAATGTCCGTTCCACGATTCAGCGGCAATGATTCCGGCTCCACTAGCGCCCCAGGAGGCCACCTGACCACTTTGAGTTCCCAGCCACCCGTGGCCTGGCACCAGCCTAAAAAGGAAGTCTTTTCAAGCTTGATCAGGGTCTGCGCCTCGCACTTCGCTGCGCTTGTGCGATACCGCGCCGTACGTTTGCTCCCGCGCAGCCCGCACCTGTGAGCCTCCTGGGAGACTTGAGCTGGCAGTTGTGACGGCGACGTGAGGTCGCCAAGCGTAACTGTGCAGTGGAGTAGGCCCGTCCGCCCCATCACGTTGCCGGGCGGAATGAATGCGGGCTGACACGCCACGAGCGAACTCGAGAACTTCAAGAGCAAGCTCGCCTAGAGAGCGAAGGTGAACACCATGAGACACCGGGTCATGCGCCTTGCGCTATTCCTCATCGAAGTGTTTGTCGGAATCAGCGCCGTTATGGGAGGAGTGTCTCTCCTCCGAGGTGCGTATGCTCAGCAGCTTCCAGTCACCTGGCTGGCCGGCACACCGTTCAGTGATTATACGGTTCCCGGACTGCTGCTGGTGATAGCAGTGGGAGGCAGTGCCGTTCTGGCTGCCGCCACCGTGTTCATCCAGCGTGACTGGGCGGTGCTGAACACGGTGGCGGCAGGTCTGGTGCTGGTCGGCTACCTGGTAGTGGAGGTTATTTGCCTCGACAGCAAAGCAGGCAATGCCTTGCCGAGTGTGCTTGGGCTCCAGATTTTGTACTTCGTGGCTGGTCTGGCAACCGTAGGCCTGGCAGGGTCTCTGTGGATGAGGGAGTATCGCCAGGTGTACTTCGAGATCAGGCACGCCCGCCACGCCGGCCACGCGTAGCACGTCATGACACGATCGCCGATACCGCCCTTTGGAAAATCGGCTACAGCCGAATTCCCGACTTTTCAAACACTTCATCGGAATCGGATGCGCCCACCTCGGGCTCGCCTGCCCACACACTCTCCTCACGTCACTGTGATGGCTCTGTGAGCCGGCAGGTTATGTTTGTGTCTTTCTCGTGATCTCCATGAAGTCCACTCCCGGGTAGAAGAGTTGGATCCGACGACAGGCAGGCAGGACGAGGTGTGGATAAGAGGGTTCTTGGTGGCACATCGGCGGGAAGGAGACGGACTATGAATCAGCATCACAGCGATTATCAGGTCCTGCCGTATGCGAAGTTCCGGCGGTTTACCGCAGCTGCCTATCAATCCGTCCACCACAAACAGGTAATCCATGGCTTGCTCGCAGTCGATGTTACCAAGCCACGCGCGATTCTGCGCGCGTATGAGGCGCAGACCGGAGAGTCCCTCTCGTTCACAGCGTTTCTCTCCGCCTGCCTGGCAAAAGCCGTGGACGAGCACAAGGAGGTACAGGCGTTTCGCCAGGGCAGTAAGCGGCTCGTCATTTTCGATGACGTAGACATCTATACCGTAATTGAGCATGATGTGGCCAGCCAGAAATACATCTATCCCTACATCATGCGCAAAGCGAATCACAAGAGCGTGCATGAGCTGCACCACGAGATCCGGGCGGCCCAGGCCATGGATGTGAGTACGATGCTGCAGCGATCTCCGCTTGTGCTCATCCCGACTGCGCTCTTTGGACCATCCCTGCGGGCTTTCGCCTGGCTCGGAACACAGTATCCTCGATTATGGAAGAACACCGTCGGGACCGTAGGCATCTCAGCTGTGGGGATGTTTGGGACTGGTGCCGGCTGGGGCATTCCTGCGGCGATGCCGACTGCGCTCACGTTGACCGTTGGAGGAATTGGAGAGCAGCCAGTGCTCAGTGATGGCCAGGTCATCACCAGAGAATATCTGTCTCTGACGATCAGTGTCGATCACGACGTTGTTGACGGAGCGCCTGCCGCCCGCTTCGCCGAGCGGTTAAAAGAGCTGATTGAGGCCGGCTACGGTCTTCATGACAACTCAGTCAGGTCCGAGCAGGCACCACGCTCACCGAAGGCAGACGATGTCTTTACCCCTGCAGATAGCAACCTTTCACAAACTGGGGAGAGAACCATGTATCTCTCTGACACTGTTTCGAAAGACCGGTTAAGCCGTGATGGCAGCAGCGTCATTCCCTAGCGGTCCCGGTGCCGTCGTGGTGCTGGTCTTTGCCGCCGGCTACTTCGCCTCTCGGGGACTGCCAGGGCAAACTGGGCTCTCCCTCAGATTAAGTGAGTTTTCTTGCTTATGTGGCAGACCAAGGAAAGTGCTGTGCCTTCCTCGAACAAGTACTCAGCGACTGTACCCCTGTTGCTTTTCTTGCGTTTGCTAGGGTGCTTTGGTGCCGACGACCAGCAGATGCGCACTGGCTGCCATCAAGGCACGATCACGTTCGATCCAGCGCACCGATTCCAAGTAGCGCTCGCGGAGAGCCGGATCCGCCCAGCGCTCTTGAGCGGCTTGGCTCAACCAGAGTGGCCCTCCGATAGCGAAGAGAGTAGCCTCGCGGAATCCGGCGTCTTGGACTTCCTGGTAGAGATCCTCCGGCAGGTGGAAGTACGACGTCGTGAAGTAGCCCGGATGGTGCGTAGGATTACGATGCTCCCCGCTCGTCAAATCCGTCCGGACTACCTCTGCAAACATTGGATCATCGAACAACCCCAGCATCCCATCAAGCAAAGACGCATACCGAGAAATCCCGGCTGCGAGCAGGACGCCGCCCGCGCGTAAAAGGCGATAGGCTTCCCCTAAGGCTTGGAGACGCTCCTCCCGCAGCAGTAAATGATAGAGGGGACCCAGCAAGAGAACCCCATCAGCGCTGGCGTCAGGCAGATCCACCTCACGAGCATCGCCGACAGCCAGACTTGCCAGAGTGCCACGAGCGGCAGCCATTTCCTGTGCCTGCTCAATATGCAAGGGCATCTTGTCGCGCAGATGGACCACATATCCCTGTTCGGCCAGCCAAAAAGCATACGGTCCCGCTCCTCCACCAATGTCATAGATGACTGCCGGAGGGGGTGGTATATGACGAAGAATCAGCTCTTGGGTGCGCGTGAACTCAATCATCGACCCCCCTCGGGTCAACCGAGTCTGTTCCCGCCCAGCTCCATAGTAGCGGGACAACTCCTCGGAAAGCGTGGGGTCCGCCATGAGCAAAAACGTCCTTTCATCGCATGGTTGGTCAGGGGACCAACATGGTCTGGCAGCGAGATCCTGGCACACCATACCATATGCCTGGTGTGGCACCATCACTCCCCGCCTGGCGACTCTGGCACAAAGCAGGGTGCGAACCAGCCTTCGTTGAACCTCTCGTGGGACGAGGCTCCCGGAGCACTCAGGCCCGATACAGTACTCGCAGCCGAAGCAGGTCGAAGTTGGCGCGGCCATACATGCGGCGCTTGAGAAGCTTGAGGCGCGTGATTTGTCCTTCGACTTGGCCATTGCTGATGTTGGAGGCGCAGGACGCCCGTACCGCGGCCTCATCCCTGCGCAGACCACGAGCAAAGCGCTGGAGTTCTGGAAGATGGTACTGGGCAAGGCTCGTGAGCCAGTCGTCAAGCGCCTCGACACGTCGCTCTGTCAGGATCTGCACAAACTCACTCACCAACCTCCACGCAGTCTCTACGTCAGGATGACAGGTCCGCACCCGATCCCGCTGAGCTCGCTGGGAGTCATCCAGGCGCTCTGCGGACAGAAACACGAGCCAGGATGCCCGTGCCGGCGATATCCGGCGCATCACCTCGGGTTTAGCGGGCAATTTGCTCGGCAACACCACCGACGTTTGTGCAGCATCCCACTGCAAGGTTACAGTAGTACCGACCGGTTGTTGTTTCTTCCACAAGCCCGTGAGAAAGTTGCGTACCGTAGGCTGCGAGCCGGCGAACCCCTGGGTCCGAATCTCGGCGTAGAGCTGCTTGCTATTCCAGCGGCCCTCCTGCCAGCGGTGCACGAGGTACGGCTTGTAGGGATTGGGATGTACCCCATTCTTCGACAGTGAACAGCTGAAATTATGTTAAAGAAACGAGGGGTGTTGTGTATGTCTACGCTACGTCGTAGACCTGAGCCGGTGTCCGAAAATCCCGTAGTCTGCGAATCAACCTCATCATTCATGGTTGGTCGTGCTCGTACTGATGTGCAATCACCTTCCGTGCAGCGATCACTTCGTACACGAAATTCCTGGAGACATGCCCATCGTAGTGCGTATCGATCAGATGCCTCATATCATCGAGAAACCCTTCTCGCGCAGACTCATCCAGACTCAGGACGAGCGAATCCGTGTGAAGCAGCCCAACATATGCCTCAGCGGTATAGTCGACCGGGAATTCGAAGCGATGCCGTCGTACGGACGTGAACGCAGTGAGCTGGTCAAGCTCTGGGTACAGAGGCGGTAGGTCCGCGGCATCGGGAGCCTCGAAGGTTGGGCTGTCGCTCAGACCCCATTTCACGTAGTACTGCTGCGACTCGGAAGAAAATCCCGCAGTCCCCCCTTTCACGTGATGCGGATGAACTATTGCTAATACTCCGTTAGGTTTAAGCACCTGAGCTGACTTCGAAAATCGGATGTTCGGATCGAGCCAATGAAAGGCGTTGGCACACACGACCGCATCGAATGGTTGGGAAGGTACGGGCCAATCCTCAAACGTTCCCACCTCGACGAAGGCGGCAGGAAATCGCGAGAGATTCCGCCTCGCGATTTCCGCGAGCGCAGGACCGAGCTCCACCGCAGTGAGCGTGGCTCCGCGTTGGGCAAGCGGCACGCTCAGCTGCCCAGTGCCACACGCAATCTCCAAGACGCGACTCCCCAGACCGATGTGCGCCATTTCTAGTACATCATCGATGACCGGAGACGGATATCCACGTCGGTACTGGTCGTAGTAGGTCGCCACAGAATCAAAGGACTCTTTTCGACGCTTACCATCAAAGCTCGCATTCACCATCATTCTCTGCCGCCTTGTCCAAGTCCGTAATTTGGGTGTACCACATTGTTCGACAGCCAGAGAAGCCCCAAATACGTTAAAGAAGGTAAGGACAGTATGACCGTCTACGCCACGCCGTAGACCTGCGCTGGAGTCCGATACCCGAGAGCTTGGGGCGGTCGCTCGTGATTGTAGAACCGGAAATACCGCCCCAAGCCGGTACTGGCATCCGACACCGTTTCATAGTCGTTCAAGAAGATCTCCCCATACTTGACCGACCGCCAGAGGCGCTCGATAAAAACATTATCCAGGGCTCGGCCGCGCCCATCCCAACTAATGCGAATGCCAGCTTCTGCTAACCGCCTGGTAAAGGTCAGGCTGGTAAACTGCGTACCTTGATCCGTATTAAAGATCTCGGGCTGCGCCTGGGTGAGGGCCTGCTCCAGAGCGGACAAGCAGAACGCCCCGTCGAGCGTGTTCGACAGTTCCCAGCTCAGGACATAGCGACTATACCAGTCCAAGATCGCCACCAAGTAGAGAAACCCGCGCCGCATCCGCACGAACGTAATGTCCGTACTCCACACGTGATTTGCCTGCCGAATTGCCAGGTCCCGAAGCAGATAGGGATAGCGCTGGAGAGTCGCTCCCGGCCAGCTCAGACGTGGCTTCGGATAGATCGCCTCCAGGCCCATGAGTCGCAACAACCTACTCACGCGCTTGTGGTTGACTCCGTGTTCCTGCTGGCGAAGCCACGCCGTCATGCGGCGAATCCCATAGAACGGAGTCCGGGTATATTGCTCATCCAACAGGCGCATGAGCTCCAGGTTCTCCTCACTCTCTCCCTTAGGTTGATAGTACCACGTACTGCGTGGCACCCCCAGCAGCTCGCACTGCCGAGCCACACTGACCGTGGCATAGTCTGGATCGATCAGGGTCCGCGCCGATCCGAGAGGAGCTGCCCTTTTTTTCGCAGCCAATCCAGTTCGACTTTGAGCTGACCGATTTCCTGGTATAGCTCCGCCAGAAGCGCGTCGCCGGCCTGGTGCTTCTGGCTGGCGGCCCCCTCGAAGAGGGAGGGCAAGCCAGCCAGGGCCTGCTTCTTCCACTGGGTGATCTGCACCGGATGGACCCCGAACTCGCTGGCGAGCTGGCTCAAGGTCTTCTGCCCTTTGCAGGCTTCCAAAGCTACCTGCGCCTTAAACGCGGCGCTGTAGCGCTTGCGGACGGTTCCCATTGTTGCTGCCTACTCCTCTGTGTGCTCCCTCCCCACTGTAACATAGGCAACTGTCCAACTTGCGGGGTACACCTCACTCCGGCGAGTGTGTGCCCTGGCGGGCGACTCGAACCGCGGCGGACTTGAGCTGACCGGCGGCAAAGCCAGCGCTCAACCGCCGAGTGGATAGCCACCGCTCTTGTAGTACTGGCCGACGAAGATGCGCAAGTAGCCGCCGTCGTCGTCCGCGTAAGTGCTTGGGTGGTTATTGCAGAGGTTGCACTCGTACGTGCTGACGGGCGCAGGGTTCGTGATGCCGTCGCCTCGAACATCCTGCACAGAGGTGCCGCCATTTCCCGGGCCGAAGAGCACGCCGATCACGCCGGCGTGGGCGAAGTCCGCCACATGGCCGAGGATGTATTCGGCCTTGTTGTCCTGCGTATGGCCGGTGCTGTTGTTCTCGGTATCGAAGTACTGGTTGCCCTCCGGCACCTGCCACATCAGGATGCCGCGCCCGGTGTCCTGGGAGAGCGCCGATGCGTACTGCAGGTAGCGGCTGAAGTTGGGGAACGTCACGTTGGAGCGGTCCCACCAGATGCCCGATTGGCCGGAGTCGTGGTCAGCGATGTCGTTCGACACCACATCGAAAGTCGAGACACCTGAGGGTGTGCCGGCCAGCCCTACGGTCTTGAGGAAGCTCGCCGATTGCGCGGCGATGCCGGTCACGTCGAGGGTGGTCCGGGTATCTGAGTCAAGATCAGTACCGGTGCCCCACACCGAGGCGTGCAGCGCCAGCACTGCGTTTCGCGCATAGAGGTCGCGGATGTGCAAGAGGGCGAACGCGAAGCCCTGCGCAGTATCCGGAAATCCCGCCGCATCTACGTACCCGGAGCTTGCAACACTTGCGGCAATGCTGGCACCGCTGTCGGTACCCGCATGCGCCGCCGCCTGCTCGATATAGCCCCACAGGTCCGGCTCGACGATTACCAGGACTGGCTTGCCGAAGGCACCGATCTTCTGCATGAGCAGTGCCCAGTCAGCGTAGTACGCCTGCATAGTGGCGGGGCTGGCCAGATGCGCCAGGTCGTTGCCCGCCTCACTTCCGCCCGATGGCCCGCTGGACTGCAGCATGTTATAGTAGACGAACGCCGGCATATAGCCGTTGGTCGCGCTCTCCTCCATGTAATAAGTCGCGAAGGCACCCGCCGGCTGGTTCCAGGTGCTCCAGCCAGAGCCGGTGTTCACACCCGCCGAGAGGTACTGGTAGCGGTAGTCCCAGGCGGTACCATTCTGGCTGCGCATGCTGTTGAGATATCCCGTGCCACCCGGTGAGTCCATGATCCCGAAGCTGAAGTGCGCCGGTAAGCCCGGTGGCACGAGTCCTGTACTCTGAACGGGCGTAGCTTTACCGCCAGCGCCACCTTGGGTGCCGGTGCCCTGGGTCGGGGTTGGATGCAGAGTGGCAGCGCGGGTTGGGGAGAGTGACTTCCCTTCGACCGTCTCCGACGCGGCAACTTTCACGTGCGCGGCCTGCGGGCGGAAGGCAGTGGCTACTGTTAGAGCGCTCGTGACCACCACAAGCAGTATAACGACCGCCAGCGCAGGTAGCGCCAGCTTCGGCACGTTGCGTGGCATCCGGCTGCGCCACTCCATGCTGGTCCTCCTAACACCCTGCGACGTAGGCAGCATGCCCAGCGCCGACTACCCAGCCACACGCGCTACCTCATTCGTACAGTAACAAGGTGCCAGAACATCTGTGCCGCGTCAACACCGGTCACTCTCCGGTCGGCCCCCGTGAGACCCGAGAGAGCCTGACTTCCTTCGCCTGGCCGCTTTCCCGCCCTCTCGCGTAGCGATCGCTGCCGCGCCAGTTCTCATCAGGGCCGAACGTGTTCGTATATACTGGTGGGGCATTCGGGTGGAGAGTAGCCTGAAAGTCAGGGGACGAGTACGCTCTCAGCGCAATCTGGTGAACGCACATCTGCCGACCATCGCCGCACTGGTCAAGCCAAAACTCTCGTAATGATGAGGCCCGCACAAGCTCGCACGTCAAACTATTGGTCCAGCCGAACTAGCGCAAAGGATGCGTGATAAACGCGATTCAAATGGGCTCACCATTCAAGAAGCTGCTGTGTCTGCAGCCACATTTTCCCGTGTTGCCCGTGGCCACTTGCCCGACGTCGAACACCTGCTGCTATTTGCCCAGTGGGTTGGCGTTGCCCACGTCCAATTGCCTGTCAATGAGGCAGAAACAGGTGAATCTGAGCAGCCCAAAACGGTGATCCATGGCGCGAACGAAACGACGCTAGAGTCAGTCGCACTTCACTTGCATGCCGATGAATATCTCATACGGAGGCGCGTCGTACAGTTGTAGAATGGCTCTCCACCCCTCTCCCCCCTCGCGGAGGGGCGAGGCGACAAACTACAACACTATGGTGCGACGCGGTATTACTCTCTAGCGCTATCGTTTGTTGCCTTGCCAAGCGGTGAGCTGCCCACGGGAGCAGAGCGCCATTCTCCAACAGTTTCCTGTGACGGCGTATTATGGGGCATCAAGGAGTAGTTCCATTCTCGCTGTGGAAAATCTACTAGAAGTAACAAATGCACGGCAAAACTTTTTCGGAATTTTCGACCGCGCGGCAAGACTTTTTCAGAATTCCCTCCTGAAGCACGTCCGCTGGTCCCAGAAAAAGCGGCAAGACTTATTCAGAAAAGCGGCAAGACATTTTCGGAATCTACAGCAATTGTGAGACTAAAAGCATAACTTGTGATAGTGTCCAATAGCGTGTGGAAAATAGGCGCCGGTTGACGAAACCGGCCAAGAGGTGGTTCTCATCGGGTAATGAACAAAAGCCCGAGTGAGGAGGACCACCAGATGGCCGATGAGATCAGCATGGCACTTGAGGAGCTCGTGCGCAAGGCGCAGTTGAGCGAGGACATTGATTTCTTGCGCGAGGGGGTACGAGCGTTGGCCCAAGCCCTGATGGAGGCGGAGGTGACGCAGCAGGTGGGTGCCAGTCGCTACGAGCGCACACCAAAGCGCAGGGGGGAACGCAACGGCAGCCGGGAGCGGCGCTGGGATACCCGAGTCGGCAGCATCACGCTGCGAGTACCCCGGGTGCGGGATGGCAGCTATTTTCCCAGCTTGCTCGAGCCCCGACGACGAGCAGAGCGGGCGTTGGTGGCGGTGGTGCAGGAGGCGTATGTGCATGGCGTCTCGACGCGGGGGGTAGACGAGCTCGCTCGGCAGGGAGGCGAAGGCGCGGTCGCGCTGTGCGGGGCCGGCTGGGACACTTGGGGTAGCGGCGTGGGCCCGCACGACCGCCTGGACCGCGGTCTGGGCCGCCTGCTGCAGTTGGCCAAGATCAGGGGCCTCAGGCCGGAGCCATGTCGCGCGGAGGAGGGCGGCGAGCGCGCGGCAGGCGGCGGCCTCGGGCACTTTGGACGTGTGGAGAGAGGGGATGCGTCTTGTGGATCGGCGACAGATCCTTGAGCCCTTCCAGTCCTTGGAGCTCAAAGCGTCGTTTATAGTCGTAGAATTGGGTTCGGGTCATGCCACGTTGTCGCCATGCGACACTCACATTGCCCAACATCTGGGCGAGCTCCAGCACACTGAGCCAGTGGCGAGCGATCTTCTCACTCGGGTTCATACTCATGTGCTTCGTCCTCTCCTTTGCCTCCCTCATTCTTTCTAACGGAACGGACTGACGAAGCTTAGTGGTACATGAGAGGAAGAGTCCTTACAGGTGCGCAGGTCAGGGGACTTGACAGCTGTCAAACTTGCATGTACTATATTAACCAACGGTTAGACCAACGGTTAGACCAACGGTTAATGGAGGCGATCTCATGAGCTCGGCATCCGAGACGTCGCAGACAGCTGACATACGCGCCAAGCTTCTTGCGGCGGCCCACACGCTGCTCATCCGCGATGGCTATGCGCGTCTGAGCATGCGCGATGTCGCCGCCGAAGTCGGGGTGACCCACGCCATGGTGCACTACTACTTCGGCACGAAAGATCAGCTGGTCGTCGCCGCGCTCGACGAGGCAAACCGTGCGCTCGTGGCGCGTCAGGAGCGCATGTATGGTGCGCCGGTAGGCTTTGCCGCGAAATGGGCGCTGGCGCGCGCTTTCTACGAGGAGGATCTGGCCTCTGGCTTCGTCCGCGTGCAGATGGAGTTGTGGGGTGCCAGCATTTCGAACCCACAATTGCGCCAGGACATCCTGCCTCGTCTGCTCGAGTGGCGCCGGGTGGTACATGCCGCCGTACGCGAGGCGATTGCTGCCTATCAACTCGATCTGCCAATGTCGGCTGATGTCATCGCCACCTGGATCGTCGGCTTCTGGGCCGGGATGGAGTTCGCGATGCTCGTCGGCATGTCGGATGAGCAGGGGCACTTCCAGGAAGCGCTCGATGCAGTGCAAATCCTGCTTGAGCGCCTCGATCGAGAGGCGGGCCTACCCGTTGCCCAAGCGTCGGATTCTGCAGAGCGCCAGCAGAACGCCAAGACACCACGTCGGCGCGAGTATCCAGACGCGCAACGATCCGGCGCGTAGGAGGAGAGGGCATTATGCGTGCATGCGACCCTGACCGAGAGGCCTTCATCACCCGCGGCGACGTCCAGATATTTTATCAGGTGTTCGGCGAAGGTGAGCCGACGGTGCTGCTCTTGCCGCCATGGTCTGTCGCGCATGCGCGCGCGTGGCGAGCCCAGATCGCGTACCTCGCTCGTCACTGCCGGGTTGTCACCTTCGATGGCCGCGGAAATGGACGCTCCAGTCGGCCCGAGGACCCTGCCGCTTACACCGATGTCGAGTTCGCCGCAGACGCTCTGGCCGTGCTCGACGCCGTCGGAGTGGAGCAAGCGCCGCTTGTCTGCCACTCCAGAGGTGCGTACTGGGCGCTGCTCCTCGCGGCGGAGCATCCGGAGCGCGTCACCAGTGTCACCTTCATCGGCCCCGTCCTGCCAATCCCTCCGGATACCGGCGCAACGCCAGTCGGTCCAACCTACTCCTTTACGCGCACGCTTGATACACAGGAGGGCTGGGCCAAGTTCAATCGCCACTACTGGCTACAGGATTATCGGAGCTTCCTGGAGTTCTTCTTCGGGCAGGTATTCAGCGAGCCGCATTCAGCGACGCAGGTCGAGGATTGCGTTGCCTGGGGACTCGAGACGACACCTCAGATACTGATCGCTACCATCCTCGCCCCCAATCGCATCACCTCTGCCACAGTGGAGCACTTCGCGCAGCAGGTGAGTTGCCCGGTGCTCGTGATCCACGGAACGGACGATCGTGTCGTCTCTCACGCTGTAGGTGCGCGACTCGCCGACATGACCAGGGGGTCGCTGGTGACGATCGAGGGCGGTGGCCACGCTCCGCATGGTCGTGATCCCATAAAGGTCAATATGCTGCTGCGCGAGTTCATCAAGCCGCCGCGCCCTACGCACGTCACGTGGACACGGGCGCACAGTCGCGGAAGGCGAGCGCTCTACGTGTCCTCACCCATCGGGCTCGGTCATATCCGGCGGGACCTCGCCATCGCCGATCAGTTGCGCATGCAGTGCCCGGATCTGGCGATCGACTGGCTCGCCCAACACCCAGTCACCGATATGCTCGCAGCGCGCGGCGAGCACATCCACCCGGCGAGTGCCCACATGGCCAACGAGTCGCGCCACATCGAGAGTGGGTCCACCCACCACGATCTCCACATCTTCGAGCGCTTTCGCCGCATGGATGAGATCCGCGTTGCCAACTATATGCTGTTCCACGACGTCGCTCAGGAGACGCTCTACGACCTGTGGATCGGCGATGAGGCGTGGGAACTCGATTACTTTCTACATGAGAATCCAGAGGAGAAAAGTGCCGCCTATGTATGGCTGACCGATTTCGTCGGCGCGCTTCCTATGCCTGACGGCGGCGAGCGCGAGGCATTCCTCACCGCCGACGCGAACGCCGAGATGCTTGAGCAGGTGGAGCGCTACCCCCGACTGCGCGATCGGGCGCTCTTCGTCGGCAACCCCGAGGATATCGTGCCGGCAACGTTCGGCCCAGGTCTCCCATCCATCCGCGAGTGGACACAACATCACTTTGACTTCACCGGGTACATCACGGACGTCAATCCGCTCAGCCCGCTTGACCGCGCGGCACTGCGAGCGCACCTGGGGTACCGCCCTGATGAACAAATCTGCCTGGTGAGCGTCGGCGGGTCTGCTGCCGGCGAGGATTTGCTGCGTCGCGTGATAGCCTCCTATCCGGCGGCGAAGCGCCACCTCCCCAGACTGCGCATGATCGTCGTCGCCGGACCACGCATTGCACCAGGCTTGCTCTCGCGGATGGAGGGGCTGGAGGTGCGAGGCTACGTGCACGATCTGACACAGCACCTTGCCGCCTGCGATCTGGCGGTCATTCAAGGCGGGCTTGCTACATGCATGGAGCTGACGGCGAGCAAGCGCCCGTTCCTCTATGTCCCATTGGAGCACCACTTCGAGCAGCAATTCCACGTCGCATACCGCCTCGATCGCTATGGCGCGGGACGGCGCGTGGACTATGCGAGCGCATCTGCGGACGTCATCGCGAGTGCCATCGTCGAGGAGATCGGTCGCGAGGTCGCGTATCGCGACGTAGAACGGGATGGCGCTGCGCGGGCGGCGGCTCGCATTGCTGAATTGTTATAGGCAGAAGGACGCTGGCTATGTGGCGCCCCTAGAATGGCGAGAGTCTGTTGCTCCTGCCTGTTGATGAGGTCACGTCATGGTAACTCAACCCAAGCAATCCCGCCAGCCGGACGTCGCAGCACCAGCGGAGGCACACCGCCGTGTGGGCTCAGCGCTTGCCCTGCTCTATGGCACAACCTGCTATGTTGTATTCCTCGCCGCCACCGTCTATGCCGTCGGGTTCGTGGAGAATGTTGGCGCGCCGACGGCGCTCGATGGCAGGCAATCCTCGCCTACTATCGTCGCGCTGGCGGTGGATATCGGGCTGCTCGGGCTCTTTGCCGCGCAGCACAGCGTCATGGCACGTGCGCGCTTCAAGGCGTGGTGGACGTCCATCATTCCACCAACTGTCGAGCGCAGCACGTTCGTTCTGGCCTCCAGTCTTGTGCTGCTGCTGCTCTTCTGGCAGTGGCGCCCGATCGATGCCGTTGTCTGGCGAGTGGATAATGCCGTCGGCTCCACAGTGCTGCTGGCCCTGTCGCTGGCAGGGTGGGGGCTCGTCGTCCTTTCTACATTTCTGATCAACCATTTCGACCTGTTCGGGCTGCGTCAGGTATACCTTGCTTGGAGCCGCCGGACCTATGCTCCCCTGTCGTTCCGTATGGCCAGTCTCTACCGGCTGGTGCGCCATCCGATGATGCTTGGCTTCTTGATCGCCTTCTGGGCGGCTCCGCGTATGACAGCCGGCCATCTGCTCTTTGCGGTCGCGACCACCGGCTATATCGTGCTCGCTGTGCGCTTTCTGGAGGAGCGCGATCTGGTTGAATCTTTGGGCGACCCGTACATCGCCTATCGCCGACGCGTGCCGATGCTATTGCCGCTACCTCGCTTCTGGTCGAAGGGCGACTGAACACGCCTCCAGGCCGCCTGGGCGGAGGGACGCCCGCTTTCGCCAGAGCAAGCCATCGACCTGGCTGAAGCGCCCCTGCTTCCTGAGGAGGCTCCCCAGCCTCCCGCTCACTGATACCTGGCAAGGCCAGGTACTGGGCGGCGATCGCCACCGGCCCGGGGATCGACTCGTGGTTCATGGGCCAGAACGAGGTTCAGCCAGGCGAGGGCGGCACGGTGCGCACAGTCTTCGGCGAGTACGCCCCAGAGCTGGATATCAGCGCCTGGGACCCGCCCCGGCGGTTCGGCTACCGCAGCGGCCAGGCGCCGGATGGCCGCTTCATCGCCTACGAGTTCCTCATCGAAGCCCGCGCCGGAGGCAGCATCGTGCTGCGCGCCGTTACCAGCGGCTTCATACCCGGCGACAGGGTCCGGCTCACCGCCGATGAGACCGGGCCTGCCACCGGCGTCGTCTACTTCGCCAACGTCAGCACCATTGGCGTGCGGGCTCCCGACGCCTTCTATCGGTTCCTGCGCGGCTTCGGCAAGCCGGTCATCGCCTCCCACCAGCTATCCGCCCCAGGCGCGAACCCGGGACACGTCGCGCGGGCCTGGCAATCCTGTCTCGGCCAAGCGCTGGCGGATGCGTTGCTCCGCCAGCCGGTAGACCAACAGGCAGAGCACCATGATGAACCCGGTAGCCATGACTCGCTCGATCTTCTTGACAAACACAGACGAGGCCAGGAAGAGCGGATCTTTGAGAAAGGCAAAGCCGCGTTCCACCCCGCTCTGCGCTTTGTAGAGGCGCAACACCTCTTCGGCGCTCTTGCCTGCGGCGGACATATTCGTCGCCACAATGAATTTGGCTTTGCGTTGAGTTTCTGCCTGGATGGCTGATGGCACCACACTGACTGAGCCCTGGACCCGCCAGACCTGCTCGGGCCGCGCACCTGGATGCGGACGACCTCGTCGGGCATAGCGCGCGGAGACTTTCAGAGAGAGGTCGACCGCTAGCCAGGGTGGCACCCCTTTTTTGCCTCAGTGAGGGCCGCTAGGGCATCGGCCTCACAGGCAAAGGGGCGCTGCTCCAATTCCCGCAGGCGCTTGGTCCAGCGCTGGTGTTGCTGCTCTACTCGCCTTTGGAGAGTCGTTTGCTGCTGGACCACCCCTTCGGCGCTTTAGGCCACGACCCAGCGCTCGGCTCGGTCGCCAATGCGCACTTCCTGCTCGTACCAATGCAGCGCCTCGGTGCCTTGCCAATGGACTGGCTCCTCGGCCACGAGCGCTTTGGCTAGCAGCGAAGTTTCCGGTACCCGGCTGACCCACCTAACGCCCTGCCGCTCGAGTTCCGTTATTGTCGCTTCACTGTACAGAGCGCTGTCGGCGACGTAAATCGGTTCCTCTTCGCCCTCAGCGCGAAACTGGTAGACCACTTCGGCAACCTACTGTGCTAAGGTCACCTGATCACTGGCGTTCCCATCGAGCAGCTGCAGCCCCAGTGGCACCCCACTGGTTGTCGTTGCCAGAGAGAGCTGCCATTGCTTGAGATCGGCGCGATGGTCGCGCGAGTAGGCATGCGTGATGCGAATCATCATTTCATGATCTTCCTGATTCTCGGCTTTGTAGGAGCCCTCGACTGAGAACGAGGTGGTGTCCACATGCACCACCTCTGCCGCCACCGCAAAACGGCATCTCGCTTGGTACGCTAACCCAGCAAACAGCGCGGTGAGATCGTGGGCGGTAAGCCAGTCGAGAGCCCGTCCCAGGCAGTCATCGTTCAGATCCTCCGGCATGATACCTGGACCGATCAAGCGCTCGACCGGTTTGTGGGCAAAGAACTGAGACACTAGGTAGAGACGACGATTGCTAAAACCCAAACCGTTAAGGGCCATCGCCAGCACGGCTTGGCCCAAGATCACGCGACCGTGCACGTGGTCATCAAGATCATCGAAGTACTCTACTAATCCCATCTCTTGACAGACACCTGCCACGATCCCCAAATGGTCCAGCCGCTCCACCGAAAAGATCGCCATGAAAGCCTCCTCCGTAACGCAGTAGCGCGGGTCTCGCATGGTGTGTGAGCGCCTGTCAAGTCGATTCCCTCGAGAAACAGGGCGATAGAAAAGTCCTGCCATACGTCTTCTCCTTTTGGATGAGTGAAACCAAGGCCAGTATGCCCATACAGGCGAACTTCTTCCTGGAGGTTTTTCTTGTTCATGACAGAACTCCCTTTAGAAGAGTGTCCAGTACATCACGTCAACTTCCTGGAGGCACATCATCATGGAGCCGTTCTCACACGATCAGCAGATGGTGAACCAACTCAAGCAGCGCCTGGGTGTTGAGCTTTTCAAGCCTAGACATGAGGAGGAGGAGGAAGAAGCTGAGGAAGAGTATGATGAAGAGGGGAGGTTGATTCGCTTCTCGTTGTACCGGAAAGGGCTGACGGAATTCCCTCCCGAACTGTGGCAATGCACCTCCCTCCAATCGCTAAATATCAGGGGAAACCGGCTCACCAGTCTACCTCCTGAAATCGGCCACCTCGTCCACCTCGTCCACCTGCACATGCTGGACGTGTACGAGAACCAGCTCAGCAGTGTCCCTGCTGAAATGGGTCAGCTTACTACCCTGGAACGGCTTGCCCTTGGCCGGAACAAGATGAGCAGCCTGTCCCCCGAACTCGGTCAGCTCCCCAACTTGCGTTCACTCAATCTGAATGGGAACCAGTTCAGCAGTCTGCCAGTTACATTAGATCAGTTCCCTAACCTGCATTACCTGGAGCTGAAGGGGAACCAGTTCAGTAGCTTGCCGCTCGAACTCAGCCAGCTTCCGAACCTCGAGGTGCTCTCCTTGGAAGACAATCCGATCATGGACCAGCTTCCACCAAAAGTCCTTCCACTCAGTTCTGTCATCCTGGCGTATATGCGCGAGCTGTATCAGCGCAGCCTGCGCTGAGTCGAGCCGCTGCTGGGGCATCACCGCACCCAATGAATTGTCTAAGTCACGCACGGAGCCTGGCAATGAAAGGCTGCAGCGAGAGGGCTGTGCCGGAGCTTGCAGGCATGGCATCAACCGCCAGCCTTCGTCGATAGGCGACTATTGAATGGTCCTGCTCAAGAAATCGCTCAGCGCTACAAGAGGGCGTGCGGAAGATGGGATAATGGAACCGTAGTGCTGTATAGCCAGCCACAGGATGGCCGAAAGATACGTAAAAGGAGAATTGCTCTCTCCACCAGACGACCTGTTGTCCGGGATAGTGGGTCCAAAAATCGGCAATGGTGGCGGCTGAATGGAAATGCTGGTCGGGGTGCGGCAGACTTAACTCGATGCCGTCAACATGCCACCCTGCTTCAGGCGGAAAGGAAGCAATGAGTTCATTAGCGACCTGCAAAGACAATCCTGCGAATGAGTCACTCGTCTTGTCTGACAGGAGAATCGCGCCACCATAATAATACACCGCATCCCCCTTTCGTCATTTTGTTCTCTCGTCCTTACACGTCATACGCCGTCGCACCATGATGTTGGAGAATAACCCTCTGCTCCCGTGGCGCGATCGAGGCTTGGCGGATCAACAAACTACAATGGTATGGTGCGACACCGTATCACTTGCACATCGGGTGACCTGAAGATCCAACTCCGCCTCAGCGTGGTAAGCACGGCACAGAGCCTATGTCGCGGCAGGGATGGTCAGTGCCAGGAAATATCCAGCAGGCGCTAGGACCGCTGCTCCTATATAGAGCGTATTGTTGACGACGACGGGGGTAGAACCGAGGAAGCCTACCCGTGAGGCATAGCTCCACCGCAGCTTGCCGCTCAGCGCATCCAAAGCGTAGAGCTTCCCCCGATTGTGTCGATGCAGACGGTGGCTAGCACTCGGGCTAAGTAGGTGGAGAGAGTACGTCATACACGGACGAACTATATTTTATTGACATCGAGCACACGTTACAGTTCGCAACGGGTTACATGGCACCTTGCTCGCGAATCCTCCGCTCGAGACCCATGGTGGACCCATTGATTTGGTACTGAAGCCTCTTCCTGGCGTTGGACATCTCCCAGGGCAACACAGATGCCACAAGCGCGCTCAAAGGCAGCCTGTGCCTGTTGGGTCATACTGAGCAACCGCTCCCGCTCTGCTACCGTCATCCGGCTTTCACGTGGCTTCAAAATTTCAGCGAGCCTGGTGCGTGCCTCGTGCTCTAGATGATAACCGAAAACTGCAGAACGTACCTGGTACTGATACCTCTACAGGGACCATGAGTGTCCCACTCACGCTACTATCTAAACTGGTTACTGCCAGCTAGCGGCTCCGTGCCAGCAGCTCTTCAACTGTGATGATATAGAGGTTGCCTGCGGAGTCCAGCATGCTACACTGGTCACCGCGTGCGCTGACCCACCCTTGCAGTGGTTGGCCGTCGGGCATCTGCGGCGCGTAGGCACTCACCAGCCGCATGGTTGCGTCATCTGCTAGTTCATACAGCCACCACTCGATGCCAGCGTTTCTGGGCTCACAGACCAATAGCACCCACTGCCGCCACATGGCCACGGCTTTGGCCACCTGGGTATCGGGATACCCCAGGTGTACAATCTGGTGATCATGCACGCAGACGAGCGGGAAGTCAGGGTAGTAGTAGAGCATCACCGTAGTGTCGGCCACCACGTTCAGTGCGTAACAATCCGCCATCATCGCAGAGTGTTGCTCGGCTGGATAGCGGTACAGCGCGCGACCGGTGCTATCCCACTCCCGCACGCCACCGGCTCCGATAGGAGCGACCTCCTGGCCATCCGAACCTCGTAGTCGAACCCCCTGCCCGTTCAGCCGGCGCACCCGACGACTACTTCCCCAGCCGTACCTGCCGTAGATACCTTCATCGAGGTAGCCAACCCAGATGTGACCGGTGCTGGTAGTTTGGACAGTGGCAATGCCGTCTCCGAGGAGGAAACGGCAGCGCAGGGTGCCCTCCGACGTGAATACGGCAGCATTCAGAGTGAACAGATTCGGTTCGTAGAGCACTGCCGCCGGGCAGACGAGCAGGAGCTCCTGCTCCGGCAACGGCTCTGCGAACGCATAGAACATCATCTGGTTGACGATGGTCCAGGACTGCGTCACCTGGTCGGTATAGCGCACGACGCGATAGGCGTGCAGATCGGCGAGTTCCGTGGTCTGGATCTGAAACTTCCCATAGTAGCGTTTCTTGGGCACGAAGGCGCCTCTCGGTGAAATACCCATGAGGTACAATGCGCCGTCGTAGCCGAACGCGGCGGACACGAATCCCCAGTCGGCGAGGTGCTCATCAAGCACATGAGCTGCAGTCGGCAAGATCCGGAGCGGTTGGAGGCGGTGGTCCTTGAGCATGCAGAAAATATTGATTGCGACGGGCAATCACCGTGAAACGAGCAAGAGTGGCAACGTCCAAGCGGCAAGCGTAGTATAACTAACGTCGCTGTTCCCGGTCAAGCACGCGTCAATACCCAAGACGAAGTTTTAACAAACACGAGCGTTACTCATTCTGGCCATGCCGCTCACTGCATAGAAGCTTCTCCGTCCTTTGCAGCTGGAAACTGGCACCCAGACACGGTCTGGCGTAGAATGCATGGTTGTGTGCGTGCATAGTCTAGACTCGTGCAGTTGCCATCACTTGACCGAGGAGCTAGCAACGTCGATGCGTATTCCTGATACCCAGCCGCGGCAACTCTTTGAGGTTGAGGTGCCCACGGTCTACTCGTACGTACAGAGCCGCCCGTCCATTGCTGGTGAATCGCTTCTCTGTCTGGCCGGTGGCTCCGCCAGCGACTATCTGCTGCAGCGCAAGGAGCCGAGGCGTGAGTGGCGAGACTTCTTGCATCCCACTCCTCCACCGCGCACACCGGTGCTGGTTGCGCTGGATCGCTCCACGGGTGAGGTGCGGTATGTCCTGACTATTCCGACCCGTTCTGCCGATGGGAACATACTGCCGAGCCTGGCCCCAACGGTGCGGGCTGACGGCACCATACTGCTTGGCGTCTACCAGCAGAACACCTCGCTTACAGTCTATGCCCTTGCACCGGATGGAGAGGTGATGTGGGACGATGAGCCGTACAGTAAGGAGAAGGATAACCTCTACGACGTGATGCTGGAACCCCATGACCTGTCCATCAAGCACTGGCTGAGTCCAGTCATTGCCGGCTCTCAGGATACTTATCTCGTGTCCTGGTTATACCGGCAGGTGCGCTTCGCTCGTATGGAGTACCGGCGCCCTGGCCACAGCGAGCCACTCTGGTCGGCGCCCGAATGGTGGCTTGGTACCTGCGGTGACGTGATTGTGGGGGCAACTGTACCTCGCGTGACCTCCGTCATAACCGCCCGCGACCTCATCAGCGGCAAGGCTCTGTGGTCACTGTCGGGCAAGGAGCGCATTGTTGCCGCTACCTCGCACGAGTTGGTGCTCTTCGTGGTACCGCCGCTCAAGATGCTGGAAACGCTAGAAATGTCACGAGCGCAGCGCATGGAGGAGGCTGCACGTCAGCCGACACGGAAGCGCGGCCAGGTGGCCGCCGACTATCCGCCCATCGTAGCCTACGACCCGAGATCCGGAGGCATCCTCTGGTCTGTTTCCGTCCCGGGCGCGGTGGTCTCAGTAGTCCCTGGACCAGAGCATGTCTGTGCGATCGCAGTGCCTGAGGCTGGACGGCCGTGGCTGCTGTGCGCGGATCGAAACGGAGAGATCCTCTGGTCGGTGGAGCTGCGCAGTGAGCCCCTGGTACCAGCCGCCGCCTGGGCCAGGAAACTAGTCTTTGATCCACAGCCCTGGCGTCACGATCCCGATCCCTGGCCGGTCATCGTGGGTGTGGATAGCGAACATGTGCTGTGGGAGTCTCGCGGCAGTGTGCACTGTTTCTCACTCCTGGACGGTAGGCCAGTATGGCGGCTCGACGCGCTTGATGATTGCCGAACCAACCTCCCACGTGTTGACGACCGCCTGGTAGGACAGAGCACTTGCCTGGTCTGGGATGGTGTCCTGTACCGGCGCGGGTGGAAGCTCCGGGCGTACACGAATGGTGACGCCGCCGATGAGACGCTGTCCGGAGAGTCCTAGACGTGGATGCGTCGCGAGCTCGTTATGACGTGCCCCAGCCTTGGCCACTACGTGCAGCACTCCCTCCAACGATCAAAGAAGAGTATTACGTCCACAGTTCTGAATTACGACCATTTCCATCAAGGTGACGATGAGCGCTTGTTCGCCCCGCTGGTAGCACGCGAAGAGTTCCGTCGAGAATCCCTACTCGCGGATTTGGGGCACCCGCAACGTCAGCTTGCCCATCTAGTACCACCTTCGCCTTGATGTACCTTATCTGGAGTTGACTGAGTTTCGTGGACACTTATAGAGTTAGGGTACCAACCCCGAGATACCGTCCACGCCCTAGCGCTGCAGCACTTTGCGTTTCTCTTAGACCATGGATTCGTCCTCCAACCCGAAGAGAAGGTCAAACGGCGCTGGATGGCTGAATTTGTCCGCTATCGGCGCGAGCAGTGGGAAGTGGATCTGGATTTGCAATATATCGGCGGCTGGTATACGGTGACTCTTAAACCGCTGGTTGAGGGGAAACCCCGTCCTGGCTATCCGACCGGCTACAATCTCTTGCAATATCTCGCACAGTACCAGGGAGTCGAGGACGACGAGGTTACTGGCCTGGCGGAGCACCAGCGCTACACCCGAGCGTTGCTGAGCGTCGAGTACGCCGAAGACATCCTCGCAAGCTACGCGCGGATACTAGCGCACGGCATCTGGCTTCCTGGGTCGGCATCTGTCCGGGGAACCATCAAAGTGCGGGCAAACAGTTGAGCGGCAAGACCCTGCAGGGAGATCGCTGGTTGCGCCAAGCATTGATTGAAGCGGCGCATGGAGCCATGCGGACCAAGGATACCTATTTGAGCGCTCAGGGACGTCGCCTTAGCCGGCGACGGGGCAAGCGTCGGGCAGTGGTCGCTGTCGGGCATAGCATCGTGATCATCGCCTATCATGTGCTCAGCCGGAAACAGCCCTACCAAGATCTGGGCAGCAACTACTTTGATGAGCGGGACCGCACCCTGGTAGCCCGCCAATCCATCCGGCGTCTTGAACAATTGGGCTACACGGTGACCGTCGAAACTCCCAATCAGGTCGCCTGAACTGCGGCAACGAACACGTTGGCGACTCCTGCCACACGTTCACTTGGCTATTTTCAGAGAAAGTCGAGCTCATACGGCATCCGAGTCCCGCGCGGCGGACGCGGGCGACCCAGAACCCGTCCCGATCGGCTCATAGCTGACAAAGGCTATAGCTATCCGCGCTGTCGCCGGTTGCTGCGCCAGCGGCAGATCACGCACACGATTCCCCAGCGCCGCGACTAATGGGCTGATCTCACGACCGAGCGAGCTCGGTGGCAAGGGTGGTTTGCCCCATCACTACGGAAGTAAGCGGCACGATGCCTAGTGGGATAGAGACGGCTCTCTCAGCAATCAGTAACAGCCCTCCGCACAGGCAGGCTGTGTTCCTATTACGGACTCTCTCACGCCCATGCTCGATGAGAGCTGAATGCAAGGCTTGTCCAAAACTCAATGAGACGTTTCACAGCACTTTCAGCTAGCGCATTGTATGCTGCGATCGAAGACATGCTTTAGCCGACGCTCAGAAGCGGTACACACCAGAGATGAAGAGAAGTTCACGATCTTCAGCAAGGGGGCCACAACCATCATGAGCAGTTTCCCTGGTGATATCGTAACGGTGCTGCTGGCGCTGGCACCAATCCTCGTGCTCCTCGTGTCTCTCGTCGCCGTGGTGGTGATCGTCTTCCGCGAGCGCGCCCACACATCACGACAGCATCCAACACCCAGCCAGATACAGATGCAGCAGTTGGCAGCTCTCTATCAACTGGGTGAGTTACAGCAAACCTTCGACCAGCAAGATCACCGGCTGAGCTTCACCGCCGTTGCCCTCGTTTGTGCCCCGATCGGATTCGCGCTGATCCTGGTTCCCTGGCCCCCGGATGCCGGTTTCTTGCTGTTGCGGGCCTGGGGGGTGATCTGGACCCTGTCGTGCACACTACCTGCCATTTTGACGCTCACGCGACGGAGAGCGCATATTGGCGTCACCACTGGCGGCCTGATCATCCTGAAGGGCGAGCAGCGCGTCATCGCCCGCTGGGATCAGATTGAGAAATTCTGGAGGATCATCCGCTTCGGCCCGGAGGGCAACGATACCTACTATGCCTACAAGATCCAGCTCACCGATGGAACGGTGTATCGCTTCACGAATAACCTCGCCCCTGAAGTACAGCTGGGACTCCCTACGGTGTCACGACTGGGAGGACGCATTGAACAGGAAGTGACGCGCGTGCTTCTGCCTCCGGCCATAGCTGCCTGCGATGGAGGTGCGGATATGACCTGGGATCGGCTGCGGCTGAGTCAGTCCCAGTTGCGTGTGGATAGAGATGGCGGCCAGACTTCGTTGCCCCTGGATGACGTGGAGCGGGTTACCCTGCATGACGAATGGCTCACTATTTTCCGCAAGGGGCAGCAGCGGGCCTGGCACAGGCAGCGAGTCAAAACGATCGCCAATGTAGAGGTGTTCAAAGGGGTGGTGGACCATCTGCTGCAGCAAGGTGCCCGCAGGCAGCTGCCGCAGATCATCGCCACCTATCAGGCCGGAACTCCCATCGTCTTTGGACGGCTCACGCTCACCCAGCAGGGAATCGAGGTGGACCCTGGGAGAAAGCGGCTCTCCTGGGACGATGTCCGGGCCATCAAGATAACGGATGAGCAGGTGATAATCCAGAGCCGCCGAGACATCCTCTTCGTCTGGAAGCGCCTTGACCGCTGGAGGGTGCCCAACGCGGCTCTGCTCAACGAATTGGCGGCGTATCTCCTGCAAGGGCAGCAGATGCAATCGTCGGTCCCCCAGGTCCACTCCGACTCGTAGGCTGCCAGCCTGGCGGGATGGCAATCTACAACTATGCCTGAGAGGGCGTGTTCGTTCTTCCGGCAATACAAGACACGTTCTGATTTCGTCGAGCAGGCCCGCCTTCAGAGCTTGCTGGACCGCGCTGGCCCCGTGCAGGGCAATATTTTTCTCGCCTGCAAGCTCCCTGGCTTTGGCAATCGCGCGCTCGATGCCCTCGGTGACAAAGTAATACTGCGTCTGGCCCTGTTTTAGGGGTTCACGAGCTTGCGATAGCAAGACAATCACCGGGCCGGGAAGAGGTGTGCCATCAGGCATGATCCACCCCTGCTCAGTATCAATCTGCTGAAAGCTTCGGTGTCCCATAATCACGACGCCGCCCTCGTTGAGTTGATCGCCTATGCCCTCATAGAAATGTTCCATCGCGCGTCCCATCCAGGCGAAGACTTCTGAGACATCATCATTTTTATCGGCGATACAGCCGTCGAGCGAGACCGAAAGGCCACACGTAACGTTTCCCCATAGTGTTTCTCCAATCTTGGTGAATGCTACGCGACTACATCGTTTCCAGCAGTTCTGTGAGGCGCTCATAGGAATCGTTGAGGCCTTCTTCCATGCCGCTCTGGAGCGCGCCATCGCGGTCGGCGACCGACTGGAAGACGGATTGAGCGGTGAGCCTGGTTCTTCCTCCGGGCAACTCTTCCAGGGTGAGCGTTTCGAGAGCCACGTGTCCTGCTTCCGGCAATCCCTCAAACTCAAAGGTGTCGATGATGCGTTCAGGCGCGCGGACTTCGTGATACACGCCGTGAAAGCCGAATTCGTTGCCGCTCTGATCCTTCTGGAGGTAGCGCCACCGCCCGCCGTTTCTCGGCTCAAAGGTGTCGAGCATCGTGGTGAGCCTTCGTGGTCCAAGCCAGTGGACATACAGCTCTGGATCCGTGAAGGCGTGAAACACGAGCTCACGCGGCGCGTCAAATTCGCGTGTGATGCGCATTTCCTGTTTCCCCGGTTCCGCAATAATGATCGTTTTGTTCGTGTTTGCCATCCCTCTTTCCTCTCAAAATCCACTCTTTAGCGTGACCGGTACTGCACGCGCATCACGCCGGACTGGTAGGTCTTCACGCGTACCAGTTCCAGGTTGACCCTAGTGGTGAACACGCTCTGCCCCTTGCCAATGGCAATGGGATGAACCATGAACACATATTCATCAATCAAGCCGAGCCGCACAAACGTTTGCGCGGTGCGGATGCCGCCAGGCACCCCCAGGTCTTTGCCAGACTGCTGCTTGATCTTTTGTACCGCTTCAACCAGATCGTCATCACGTTTCACCACAAGCAGGTCTGTATTCTCCCACGCAAGCTTTTCTTCCCTGTTTGAGAGAATGAACGGGTGTAAGGTGTTCACGGCCTGCGCAATGGCCCGCTCTTCCTTTGAGGCCGCAGGGTTTTGCGCGACGCCCAGCCAGTAGGGAATCATCCCGGAAGCCGTTGGATAGCCAATAAAACCCTGATCAATGCCTTGAAGGTTGGCCACAATATCATCGTTGAGTTCCTGATCGGGCGTCTGCGACATCCAGTCGAGTTCGCCATTTGGCCCGCAAAAGAAGCCATCCAATGTCATCGTCATGGTAAGAAACACTTTTCTCATAGTCTCCACTGTATTTTGTTCCTGTTCTCATTTCTGGTCTTGCTCACTCTGCGCGCGCTTCTGTTTCTCAACTGCTAGCGCCTCATCCAGAGCCTCAAAACGCTCTTCCCACCTCTGTCTCGTCTGCTGAACCCATGTTTCAAATTGGGACAGTGTTTGTGGATTGAGGCGGTACAGGTGCTTCTGCGCGCGTTTTTCCATCACCACCAGTTTGGCCTCGCGTAAGACCTTGAGGTGCTGCGAGACCGCCTGAGGGCTGACAGGAAAGTGCCCGTAGATGTCTGTGGCGGTGAGTTCACCGCAGCTGGCAAGGAGCTCTAAAATGGCCCGTCGTGTCGAATCGGAGAGCGCAACAAACATATCCATGAACACATTGTAAAGCATTTACTTGATAAAGTAAATACTTTAATACAATTGGTCAGTACTATCTAAAACTCGCGTGCCGACGGAGCGATGATTCGGCTGCTAGTGGCTCGTCACA
Source organism: uncultured Chloroflexia bacterium (assembly GCA_963826075.1). GTDB lineage: Bacteria > Chloroflexota > Ktedonobacteria > Ktedonobacterales > JADMIN01 > JAJPKE01. The sequence goes on along the minus strand of CAWGVQ010000019.1, from coordinate 183,226 downwards.
GCCGAATGGATGCGAACAGGTTGCATCACATGTGCCGTGCGATGCAACCTGTTCGCATCGTATTACCCCGTGTCATCTACTGGTAAGCCATGCCAGTTAGACTGGCGTGGTGGTGAGCCCCATGGCCATCGCCCACGTAGCAGCCCACGATGTAACAACCGAGCTGCGAGCAGGCAAAGCGAACAGCGGAGGAGAACGACCATGCCAGAGGTGAACCGGGTGGTGATCGGGGTGAACGACGAGAAGAAGTCCGCGGTCGTCTATCGCGACTCGCCCAACCAACAGGGAGTGCCTGGGATCTATTGGCAAGCCATGCTGTGGGCCACGACAGAGCTTCCGGTGAACAACCAGGCCCGGGGAGATCGCGGTGCGGACGTCACCGTCCGACAACCTGAAGAGAACGGCCTGATCTTCCGCGCCTTGGAATTCCCCCCCAATATTCAGAACACCAAGAAGATGACAGAGATCCTGCAGGAGGTGAACAAAGAGGTGCAGCAGAAGTACCCGCCGACCGCGAAGGATCTGGCGCGCGATCCCGGCATGCACCGGACGGATACCTGCGACCTGTTTGTCGTGGCGCATGGAGAGATCTACCTGGTGACCGACACGGACGAGACGCTCCTCAAGCCTGGCGATACAGCCATCGTCCAGGGCGTCAATCACGCCTGGAGCAATAAGTCCGACGAGCCGTGCATGATCATCGGCGTCAACGTGCACGCCACTCCATGGCCACAGGATCAGTACCCTGCAGAAGGTCTCTAGTTGCGCCTTACTTCAACTGGGTTCGCCGCGTTGTGCCCGAACGCCAGATGTGCGGAGCGGACACCAGAGGGAAGTGTTGGAGAAAGAAGGAACTCGCCATGCGCGGATTAACTTTGGCACAAGCTGTCCAAATCGCCGACGGAGCGTTGGCGAAGGCTCGCGAAGTCAACTGCCAACCGATGACCGTAGCCATTGTCGATGCTGGTGGATGTCTTCTGGTTCTGAAGCGCGAGGATGGGAGTGGGAATCTCCGGCCTGACATTGCCCTGGCGAAGGCATGCGGACCAGTGGGTATGGGCATCGGCGGCCGGGCCATGGCGAAGCGTGCTGGCGAGAATCCCGGGTTCTGGGCAGCTCTCTACACGATCTCCGGTGGTCGCATTGCTCCGGTAGCTGGTGGCGTGCTTGTTCTTCGCGAAGGGCTGGTCATCGGAGCAGTGGGCATGAGTGGCGATGTGCCAGACAACGATGAAGCTTGTTCGATCGCCGGCGTGCAAAAAGCGGGCTTCGATGCAGAGGTTGGTGAGGCAGCTCTGGGAAAACAGTGAGGTCAGGACTCCTGCAGAACTGTACGAAATATGTCACCTCGTGCTACCTCCGGGTAAGCCTCTCTGGCTAGAGTGTTGTCGTGGGCGCTCAAGACGCCGCTCGCACCACTCCAACCGGCTGCCCGTCGAGGGGCCGAGGGAGAAGGACTTTGCGAGTGAGCAGCGCGCCAATGCCACAGCACACTTCGCACACACTCTACGACGAGGAGGGCGCCATGACCGCCGGAGCGAGCACTGCCACTCTTCCCCTGCGCACTGACGTGCTGATCGTCGGTGCTGGTCCTGCCGGGCTGGCCCTGGCAGCGAGCCTGCGCCAGCTGGGCGTGGACCATGTCCTGATCGATCGCAATGCCGGGGTGCAGCCTGGGAGCAAGGCCGCCTTCGTGCAGCCCAGTGCCCTGGAGTACCTAGAGCGGATCGGTGTCAGCGAACGACTGGTGAAGGCGGGCGTGCGCGCGAGCGCCTTCCGGCTACACGACCGCACCCAGGTCCTGCTGCGGGCGGCCTACGACCAGCTCGACACGCCGTACCCCTACCTGTTGCTGGTCTCTCAGCAGACCACGGAGGAGCATCTGTTCGCTCGCCTGGAGAGCCTGGGGGGTGCGGTCTACCGCCGTCACACGTTCCTGGACTACCGCCTTGTCTTCCCCGGCGTCACGGTCATCATCGCCAGGCCCGACGGCGTGCTGCACGCGGTCTCCGCCCGCTATCTGGTCGGCTGTGACGGTGTGCACAGCGCGGTCCGCACGGCTGCTGGCATCGCGTTCCCCGGTGCCTCCCCCGAGCATCTCTTCGCCCTCGCCGACGTGCGACTGCGCCTGGGTTCGGAGGCCGCTGCATGGGAGAACCCCACTTTCTTCCTCTCTTCGCAGGGCATGCTGGTGGTCGCCCCACTCGCTGGTGGTCTGCACCGCATCGTCGCCACGGCCGCTCCGGACACGACCACCCCCACAGCCCAGGATGCGCAGCGGTTCCTGGCCGAGCGGGGCCCCCGCGCCGGCGGCGTGCAGGTGAGCGAAGTGGTCGCCGCCTCGACCTACCATGTGCAGGAACGCGTGGCCACGCAGTGCTCCGAGGGTCCAGTCTTCCTCGCCGGTGATGCGGCCCATACGCACAGCCCCGCGGGCGGCCAGGGCATGAACACCGGCATCCAGGATGCCGGCAATCTCGCCTGGAAGCTGCAGGCCGTGCTCACCGGCACGGCACCGGTCGCCCTGCTGGACAGCTATCACCGTGAGCGGCACCCGGTGGCGGCCGAGGTGGTCTCCTTCACCAGCCAATTCGTCAGGGTGGCCACCCTCGGCGATCCGGCGGCGTGTCATCGCCGCAACGACGTGATCGCGGCGGTAGCCGCCACCCCCGGCGTCACCGGCTGGCTGGCCGCCAAGGTCGCCGAACTCACTATTGACTACGCTGACGACACCGAGGGGCAGGGCGACGGGCGCTGGCACATCGGCCAACGGATCTCGCCCGCTGTGGTCCCTCCATCAGGCCTGCTCTGGACGTTGGCCCTCTCCGGCCAGGGCGTGCGGGCCCGCACCAGTGGGCAGGGAGACCACCTCTGCGTCCGATCCGTCCACAGGGGCTCGAGACCAGCCTGCTGGTGCGGCCGGACGGCTACCTGGCCGCGCACGGCGTGCCTGCCGATCCCTCGGCAGTGCTCGACCACCTGGCCGACTACCTGCCGGTGCGGGAGGCCCGGTGAACGTACTGCTCACCTCTTCCGCACTCCGAGTGGGTCCAGTGATCTCCGGTGATCTCTGCTCTGGAGCGATATGACAAAGTCTGCCATCAGGCCAGGAAGAGTGCAAGCGACCGGAAGTTGCAGTACTGGCCGCCCCTCCGTCCTCGGGCGCGGAGAAGCATACATGCCAGGATCAGTTAGTGGGTACGTGATGAGCAAGCAGCCGCCCAACGAGCCCCAGGTCGTCTGCCGGACCGTGTCTGGCTGGGCAGCGCTCAGAGCGGTGGCATCAGTTATGCCGGACACGGTCTCAGAGGCCCAGGCAATCCTGGGGGATGCTCACCGCTCCGAGCACGGGTTGCCACGCGGGGGCTGAGCATCCAGGTATCTCGGTCTACAGGCTCACGACCAGGCAGCACGATGGAGGTAGGGGAACCAACCCTACGTGTTGTAGCGCCATAGCAAGAGAGACACGCTCCATGCATCGTCGTGAATTCACCCCATTTGGTACTGGTCATGTAGCACTCGCTGCACCGGGCGGTGCAGCGATCGTGAACGCGTCAGAGACCAGTAGGCTCCCCTGCGCAGACCTGCCTGAATTTCCCGATCCGATGCCTGCCAACATTCAGGAGCGGCTCTTTCCTGGCTTCGTGTCTCAGCGTGTCAAGGCAAGCAGAGCAGAGATCTTTGTGCTCAAAGGCGGCTCTGGACCTCCACTTCTCCTGCTCCATGGACATCCCGAGACGCACGTTGCCTGGCACAAAATCGCATCGTCTCTCGCAAAGCAGTTTACCGTTATCCTGCCCGACCTGCGAGGCTACGGTGACTCAAGTAAACCCGATGATGGCGAACGCCACAGGAATTACTCGTTCCGCAGCATGGCGAATGATCAACGTGACGTGATGAAGCACTTCGGCTTCGAAACGTTTTACGTCGCGGGCCACGATCGTGGCGGACGTGTGTGCCATCGGCTCTGCCTCGATCACCCCGATGCGGTGCGCAAAGTGGCCGTGTTAGATATTGCGCCGACGCTCACGATGTATCGCGCAACCAATAAAGAGTTCGCGACCCGATACGTCTGGTGGTTCTTGCAGATTCAGCCAGCTCCGTTTCCCGAACACTTCATCAGCCTCGACCCTGAGTACTATCTCCGTGATCATCTCACGGTTCAGAGCAAAACGCCGGGAGCGGTTACGCCTGAGGCAATGCAAGAATACCTCCGCTGCTACTGCTGCCTTCGTACGATCCACGCGACGTGCGAAGACTATCGAGCGGCGGCGGACCTCGACCTGGAGATGGATGAGCAGGATGACCGAGCTGGCCATCGTGTATCCGCGCCACTCCTGGCGCTCTGGGGAGCAAAGTGCACCATAGGCGCCCTGTACGATGTCCTCGCGACGTGGCGCGAAAAGGCCGTCACCGTGTCGGGCCGGGCACTCGACTGCGGACACCTGTTGCCAGAAGAGCGTCCTCAGGAGGTGCTTGCCGAATTTGAAACCTTCTTCAGATGAGGTCCCAACAACCGGAAGTGAATGGTTTGCACTCTGCTTCGAAAGCGGATTATCTCCCTCATACTGCGCACGCGGGGGCACCGTGGAGCCGCCACTATGCCGCCAAAACTGTATGACGATACCGCCTCATTGAGAACTCGGCTCTGGCACATTTGCGGTGAAGCTGACTACAACTTTTTACGAAATCTTGTTACACCAACTGCACTGGAAGGTGCCGGCAACTGCGGAGGCGATATCTCCACAACATCGCCCCACTCAGGACAGGCTGCGGAACCGCTCGGACAGAGGTCCAGAGCCGCATCATGCGCGCCGGAAAAGGGGTTCGTGCCAGTCCGGCCTCTTGACGCTCTTGTCAGTTCGGGGAGTGTTGTGCTCCTCTGATCCGATATCACTCAGGGTTTGCTCTGTCACTCTGTCACTCTGCTACCCGTACGCGACGGAGCAGCCGCATCAAGTCCTTCACCTGGATGCTATCAAGGGTGCGCACCGCCTCCTTGATCTCGTGGCTCAGCGTCGCGTCAACACGCCCAGCAACCAGCCGATCGAACTTCTCGATTGAGTCCTCCCAGGTAAAGGGATGGGACGGCATGCCCAGGAAGTCCTGTACTTCATGCTCGATGAGGGTTCCATCCTGGAGGCGAACCGTGATCTTTGCCGGCATCTTCTTCGGGTACTCCTCCGTGTACTCCTGGTTGGGTCGGACCGCCACCTTCTTCATGAGGGCTTGCACATCGGAGCGCTGAATGCGCTCGGGTGCGAATTGCGCTGGCATCACGTCCCCGTCGAGCAACGCCACGGCCAGCAGGTACGGCAGGCTGTGATCGGCCTGCTCCTTGGTTGCCACCACTTTGTCGATGCCGTAGAGGCCACCACCGGTGAAGTCGTAGGTGATGCGGGTCACGTCCGCCTCAATCGCGACCACCGTGCCCAGATCCACTCTGTGCTGCTGGGTCAACTCCAGCATGCAGGAGATGGCCGATTGGGCGTGGATCACCGCGTTGTACTGCTTGATCGTGCTCTGGACAACCCCCTCGTAGCCTTCCGACTCCCACGGGATGCGAATCTGCATCCCCAGCAGGTGGTCGATGCCGTTCGGCCCCTCGATCACCTGCAGCGGCCCCTCGACGCCGCGACGGGCCAGAAACAGCGTGTTCATGGCCCCCAGCGCGGATTGCGCCGAGGCTAGGCCTTTCCACTGCGAGAGCGGCTTGGCGCGGATCACCGCGAACGCGGCGTCGCTGCTGGCCGCCATCGCGATGGCATGAGCGATCTGCTGCTCACTCATGCCCAGAAGTCGACCAGCGGCAGCATTCAGCGAGAAGGCGAGATCTGCCGTGTGGTCGAAGCCGCGCGTCATAAAGTTGGCGTGATCGACGAAGCGTGACTGCACCGTGTAGGCCAACGCCACGCCCAGCATCAGGTCACGCCCGCTGCCGCCCGCATACTCGGCAATCGTGAGCGCCACGCCGAAATTGTCGGCGGTGTGGCAGGTCTCGGTGGGAGCCAGGAAGTTGTCCATGAAGTCGACGTAGCGCACCAGGGCGGTGTGCCAGAAGGCGGCGTAGACCGGATTGGCCTGCCCGCCCCCAATGAGCGCACATGGACCGGCTCCTCCAAAGTCAGCGACCTGCTGCCGGCACGCTTGAATCGGGCCGGCGCCCAGAGCGGCGATGCAGCAGCCCAGGGAGTCCAGGATATGGACCGGTAGCTGGGCGCGTGACGTGGGCGAGAGATCGTCGAAGCGGGCCCGAGCAGCATAGCGAGCCAGCTGCTGGACCTGAGTCAGCGATAGGGAGGCGGCCAGAGCGTGCGCTCCCTGCGCCTCCTCGGCGTGTGATTGCGTCGGCATGCTGGTCGAAGTCATGGTCCGTGCCTGCCTTTCTGACGCTCACATGGCCGTGCATACACCACGCTCTTGTTAGAGCGGTGAGGTCCGGCCCTCCAACACGCCTGTGTCGGTTTCGCGTGGAACGCGTGTGGACAGGAGGAAACGGCTGAGCATATTAAACCAGGAGATGGCCACAATATATTTGGTGGTGAGGCTGGGACCAAACCGCTCCAGAAGTTGGGCGAGGGTGTCATCGCTCAGAGCCACCTGCTGGGTAATCTCATCAGTTGCGCGGCTGATGAGATTACCCACCGGGTCCAAACCGGTGACGGAGCCATAGGTGCAGAGCAAGGCGATCTGTTCGTTGGTCAACCTCACATTGCGGGCAAACACCTCGTTCGCCTCCCACTCATACGCACAGTTGGTCAGATACGCGGCGCGAAGAATAATGATCTCGCGGAGTTTCGGATCCACCCCTCCAGCGGTAAAGACCTCCTTAATCAGGAGGTCAATCCCCGGATACATGTCTTGTGCATTGGCGAACATGCGCAAGACATGAATGGGCGCCCCTTGGGAGAGCAGCTCCCTTGTCTGCGGAGAGAGTTCCGCATCACTGGGCAACGGGACAGCGACCTTCCAGGGGCGATATTGTGGAACAGGGGGCGTTGCATGCGCTTGTGCCATGATGTGCTTCCTTTGTTTCTCCGAACACGGTTTTCGCCGAATAGGGCACTGTGGGGTGCTGCAGATTCTAGGCCAACGGTCTGTCGTTCTCGAACACATCCTGAGACCAGGCAGACTATGCAGTCCTTTGCGGCCTAGCCTAGCTTGCTAGGTTGTTCTCATTCTAGAGGGGCCGCTTTGCTGGTGGCCCAGAACGCTTATACGAGGACAGTTCAGCGTGCCCTACGCCCTGCAATGTCGCAGGCAACTGCGGGAGGTATATTTCGCGGTCGCCCAAACTACCTTGCTCGTGGTCTGGCAGAGGTCGCCCTCGCGGTTGCGTTCGCTGCTCAGAGTAGCTGGTCGAAAAAGAGATACACGGCGGCAATCTGACCGTCCTGGGCGATGATGAAATCCGTCCCAGCGTACGCCGTCGCCTCACCAGGGCGGCCTGATACCCATCGGATGCGCCCGCCATTGCCGAGTTCCTCGGGTCTGGCAATGGGCTGGTAGCGAAAGTCGGGGTGAGTCGCCCTGATCGTGGCCACGACGCGATCGATCGCGTCGTGGCCACGGTAGGCGCCGCTGTTGGGGTCGTAGAACACGCCATCTTCGGTGTAGAGCTCGTCGATGGCCGCGCGTCGACGCACGGGGTCGTTTTCCCCGAAGACGTCGGCGAGGTTGCGGGTCAGCAAGTCCGACATGCTGTAGGACATGGCTTGTCTCCTTTCGGCTGAGGCATCGTGTGCTACTCAGCGGCTTCCCATCAACAGGGCGTCGGGCGCCGGCTTGACGCGCCACGTCCAGTTTACCAAAGCGTCCAGGAGGTTGCGGAGGCGGACGCGGGTGTCTTCGTCCATCAACTGCCCGCGCGTGTCAAACTTCTCCTGCGCATGGGCCACCAGGATCTCAGGTGGCGGCGGCATCACGGGAGTCTGCGTATAGACGAACGACTGACGGAGCTGGAGCTGCGCACGCGCCGTGCCAGCCATGCCGATCGATGCCCCCATCAAAGCTACCGGTTTGTCATACAGCGCCGACTGCTCAGCTGACCGTGAGAGCCAATCAATCGTGTTCTTCAGGACCCCCGAGACACCATAGTTGTACTCGGGAACCGCGATCAGAAGCGCATTCGCCTCTCGCACGGCAGCCTTGAGTCCGGCCACAGGTGGCGGGTCTCCCTGCGCCTCCACGTCGGCGTTATAGAGCGGGATGGGTGCCAGATCGTGAATCGTGATGATCATCCCAGGGGGTGCCACCTCCTGAGCCGCACGCAGCAGTCCGCGATTGTACGACGCCGCACGCAGACTGCCGGCGAATGCGACGACGCGGAGAGAAGGAAGGACATTACGCATTGGGTTGTTCCTTTCGTCCATTCATGCGCAGGCGCGGCATCTGACAGCCACTACACCCTGACTGGGAGCGCCACAGCGGTCCGATAATTCGGTATGTCACTCTTATAGGTGGCAGCACTTGATAGGTGCTGGAGGGACGTCAGCGGTGGCAAGCCTGATTCCCCTCGTAACCATGCGGTCTCAACCAGAGTCTATGCGGGGATGCTTACACACGCGCTACATCACGTAACACTGTCCTTGCAATCCCATCAAGATTTTGGTTGCAGCATCCATCGTCCATGTCGCGCTGCCGACCATCCAGCGGGAGCTCGCGTTCGCCGCGGCGAGCTTACAATGGGCCGTTACTGGGCATGCCCTCACGTTTGGGTTGCTGCTCTTGCTCGGCGGGCGCGCGGGCGACTCGCTGGTACGGCGGCGTTTGCTGCAGCTCGGGTTTACCCTCTTTGCACTCGCCTCCTTGAGTGTGGCCTCGCTCTTTCTCCCCTCACGCTGGTCGTCTCGCGCGTGGTGCAGGGGGTTGGTGCGGCGATGCAGGAGCACCTGCGCACCGAGCTCGTCTTGGGTGCCTTGGAGATGGCCGTGGGCAAGCGGCAACCGGAAGCGGTGCTGATGCATCACTCCGATCATGGCTCCCAGTACACCGCCCTCGTCTGTGGCGAGCGGTGCCGGTCGGTAGGTATTCGGCCTTCCATGGGGACAAGTGGAGATTGTTACGACAATGCCCTGATGGAGAGCTTTTCACGACCCTGGAGTATGCACTGCTGGCGCAGCAGCGCTTCCGCTCCCACCCGCTGTCGCGTGAGGCAACCAGTCCACGAAACCGGGGTCACTCCACTCCTCTCTATGCAACTCTCCGGCACGCAGGTGTGTCGCTGGCTTGCGGCGGCTCACTGCTCACCATGCCTGACTTTACCATCAGCCATTCGATGCTGCCGCACTGGCCTGCAGAAACGCTCGGATAAGGGGGTGCACCACGCCTTTGAACGCCGAGCGCTCGGGCTGGAAGAGTGTGGCGATAAAGAAGGGATGGCCCTCCAGCTCCACCACCCGCACCTCGTTCTGGCTATCCACGCCAGTTACGTGCAGATTACTCGCCTCCAGTATCGCATGGTGGTCGGGACTCACCCCATAGTTACAGTTGAACTCCTCTGTCGCCTCCGACTGGCCATAGATGGCGGCGATGCGCGACCCTCCCTGAAAGTAGACGACGCCCTGCGACCCCTCCGTAAGTGAGCTGTAAATTCCGGTAAGGAATCCGGCAGGATAGCGGTGTAAAATGCGGCGTGAACCGTTCCCTCCTTAGACGCGCACCCGCGGAGAAGGAGGGGAGAAAGGGATGCTGCGCTACATGGAACGCTCAACCATTCAATACCTAAAGAAACGGGGCTGGAGCAACCAGCAGATCGCGGAATTCACCGGCCATCATCGCGAGACCATTGCCCGGGTGCTCCGCGAGCCCGTGGATCGACTGCCGGCTCCCCGCTCTCGGCCAAGTGCGATTGAGATCTTTGACGAGCAGATTACCCAGTGGCTGGACGAGCAGCTCAGCGCCACCCGGATGCTGGAGTTGGCCCGTGCCCATCCTGACCACCCCTATCACGGAGGCCATACTGCCTTTTATACCTACGTGCGCAAACGCCGGCGGGAGCGCGGCCAGTTCACTGCCCGAGATGTGGCGCTGCGCTTCGAGGGCTTGCCCGGCGAGTACCTTCAAGTGGATTGGGGCGAAGTCCGGGAGTTTCCCTTCGGCAATGCCGACTTGCGGAGCCAGACGCGCTATTTCTTTGCGGCGCGCCTCAAATATAGTCGCTTCATGGTCGTGCGGTTCCAGTCGGATATGCGCGAGGAAACGCTGCTGCGCTGTCTCATTGCCACCTTTTGCGCCATCGGCGGCGTTCCCTGGGTGGTGACCACCGACAACATGAAAACCGCGGTCCTGGGGCGCGACGAGCAGCACCAGCCGGTGTGGCACCCGGCCTACCAACGCCTGGCCGTCGAGTTTGGCTTCCATCCCGAAGCCTGTGCACCAGCAGCCGGCAACCAAAAGGGAGCGGTGGAGAATCTGGTGAAATTCGTCAAAGGTAATTTTCTCGCCGGGCGCTCCTTCTACGACGACGCGGATCTGGAGCAGGACTGTGCGCAGTGGCTCGAGCAGGTCAACACCGAGCGACCCAGTGCCGCCACTCAGGTCACGCCGCAGGAGCGCCTGGGGGAAGAACAGGCGGCATTTGGACCCCTGCCGGAGGTGGCGGCCGACTACGGCTTCTTTGAGAGTGTGGTGGTGAGCCGAGAAGGGGTAGTGACGCTCGAAACCAACCGCTACTCGGTGCCCGTGACCTACCTCGGTCAGGTGCTCACGGCCCGGATCCATGCGCAGCGCGTGGAGCTGTTTTGTGGCGCGGAGCGGGTGGCGGTGCATCCTCGGCATCCGGGACGCTTCCAGCGGATTGTTGAGCCGGCCCACTACGAAGAGGCGTTTCCTCTCAAGCCGCGGGCCCGGGTCCTGGTCTACCGCGATTGGCTGGTCGGTCTCGGGCCGCAGTGCGCCCACTACGTCCGGGAGATCTGTCGCCGGCGCCGCGACGAGATGAACGGCCAAATCACCGCGTTGTATACGCTGGCCCAACAGGTGGACCCGGCGGACTTCCTCGCCGCCGTCGAACGAGCGACCCAGCAACACAGTTATGGCACCGAGTATGTGCAGGCCCTGCTGGCGCGCTCCCCGGTCAGAGAGCCCGGGGGCGCGGCTCCTGCCCCGTTACGCCAGGTGGTGGAGCGGGATCTGGCGCACTACGAACAGTATGTGGCCAATCGGGACTGGCTGCTGGCCAAAGGAGGCTCCCAATGACCCACGCAACCCAGCTGAATCCAGGGTTGGGCAGGACGGGCCTGGGGGGAGTGGAGCAGAAGCTGGCCCTCTTGAAGCTCGGCCGCATGCGGGAGGTCGCGGCCAGCTGGATCGAGCGAGCCAGCACCTCCCAGATGGGGTATGCCGACTTCTTAGACGAGCTCCTCAGTGAAGAACTGCTGGCGCGGCAGGAGAACCAACTGCGCCGGCGTCTGCAGCTCGCCGCCTTTCCCTTTGCCGCCACCATTGAGCAGTTCGACTTCACCCTGCGCCCGGAGTTGAAACGCTCGGTGATGTTGCGCTACTTCGACAGCAGTTTTATCACGTCGGCGGGCTCGCTCCTGCTCATTGGGCCGAGCGGAACCGGAAAAACGCATCTCGCCATTGCCGCCGGGACCAAAATGGCGCAACTGGGCTACAGCGTCCGGTTCACGACAGCCCAACAGCTGGCCAACCAGGTGCTTGGGATAACGCCACCCACAGCCCGCAGCCAGGCGCTCCGCCCCTGGCTAAGTTGTGAGTTGCTGATCCTGGATGAATTCGGCTACTTGCCTCTCGATCCTCAGATTGGACCGGTGCTGTATGAACTCATCGCCGGTCGGTACCAAAAAGGCGCGACGATTCTGACCTCCAACAAAAGCCTGCCCACATGGGGGGAGGTGATTGCAGACAGCACATTGATGATGGCGGTGCTCGATCGCTTGTTACATCATGGGGAGGTGTTTTACTTCCGCGGGGGCTCGTACCGCCTTCGCGGCAAAGAAGCCTTGGCATTGGCCCCCGCTGGGGGTATCTCGGAACCGGTCTCTGGGTCGTCGACCGCAGAGGCCACCAGTTAACCGCCGGTTTTTATACCGCAGTCGTGACGTATTGACAACCGGAATTTACATGAGCAGGCGAGTGGGGCAATGAGTGCGAATTCAGCTAAAGGATTGGATTCGGCGTGATCAGCCTCAGTCAGCCCGAGCGCATTTCTGGCATACTCAATCACGGTATGCTGAAATCCCCCTCACGTGCCGACAAACGGCTTGCCGCGCTCGCGGGCAAAGCGGATACCGTGCAGCGCGCCGTCCATGCTCTCATACGGACTGCCGGGAACGCACCACAACCCATCAAAATCGGCGAGCGCGGCCTCGCCCTGGTGTTCTACCTCGACGGTCGGCAGCCAGGTGAGTTCTGCCCGGAGTCCCAGATCAGCCGTCGCCAGTTCCACGGCGCGAGGAATCGCCTGGTGTGCCCGTTGGACTGGCTCAAAGTCGCCGATCAGGCCGATACGAATGGTGCGATCCATTGGCATTCTTGTACTCCTTGGTCAAGCGCAGCCACGAGCGGCATCCGGTCACGCGGTTTCGGGCAGAGAGTACTCGAACTCATAGGAGTGGGCTCCATCTTCAATCCGGATGGCCATCGCTCCCTGCAGGCCGGTAAGTTGATCGGTTCCCGAATCAGGCACGACGATGATGGTGAGCTTCGGCACGCTACGATTCATGAGTCCTGTATGCAGCAGAACAAAGCTGCCGCTCTGCCCATGCAGCGTGCCGGTGACGCGCTCGATAGCGACGTACCCGGCTGATCCGGGGACGCTGGTCCCAGCCGTCAACATCTGTCCCTGGCTCGTCGCCTCCAGGTCCCCATGAAACTGCTTGACCATGAGCATCCCACCCAGCAAGGTACCAGCCTGGGATTCTTCTTCGGGTGCTGGGGTCAGCTGCACTTCGAATGAACCGGCGGCGCGAGCCATCCTGGATACCTCTTTCTGGATCTTGTTTCGACCAACATTAACTCTATTATCCCACATATCAGTCCGGCAGCTACCAGAATGAGGACGTGCTGCCGAGGAAGGGCAACGCTGGCAGATTGAAGTGGCCTTTGAAGGCGCCAAAGGGGAAGTGGGCTTAGATGAGTACGAGGTGCGCCTCGCTCAGGCCTGGAACCGGCATATCACCCTCGCCCTGCTGGCACATGCGACCTTGGTGGTGGCCCGCAGCGCCACGCTAAAAGGGGGACCTCATGAGCTACAGTGTCCCGGAGGTCCGACGGCTGCTGCAACTGCTGGTTCAGCAGGATACGACCCGTCTGGCACTGCATCTGCACTGGTCGCAGTGGCGCCGGCAGCACCAATGGCAGGCAGGGCAAGCGCATCGCCGACGGCGTGCACGGCAACTGGCCACCGCCTCCTTGCCTACAGTGTCGCTTGAGCGCCCTGATCCGCTTGCCCTTGCGGGACTGCCAGCGTTGACGCCAGCGCGTTGGGGCCAGATTGCTCCACTCTTGCCCGCTGAGCAGACGGCAGGGCGTCCGTACCGCGCTCATCGCCAGATCCTGGAAGGGATGCTCTGGGTCATGAGCACGGGCACATCCTGGCGCCAGATCCCGCCGAGCTTCGGACCCTGGCAGACCATCTATTACCGATTTCAACGCTGGAAACGTGAAGGACTCTGGGAGCAGATTCGCACCGTTCTGCTCTCCTGATCATTATCTGTCGCTTTGGCAGAGTGGAGTAGTGGCTGCAGGAGGTATATTGTGCTCCAGCAGCCACTCCGCTGAGTTGGTGTCTGGCTCATCCAAGGACCACCTGAAGGGGTAACTGATGCTTGATGAGTATCTTGAAGGGTATCGAGATGCGCAGGGGTATGATCTGGACAATGCAGGCGATGATCCCGACTATCCCTTGACGGAGCAGTTAGCTTGCTCGCTTGGCGGGCCTCTCCTTGATCTGGCGTGTGGAACCGGAACGATAGCTATTCGCCTGGCAGAACTGGGCTATGAGGTTACGGGAGTCGATATCATCCCAGAGATGATCACGTGGGCTTCCCAGAAGGCGCTCAAGCAGGGGGGGTCGATAGAGTGGCTGGTAGCTGATGCGCGCACGTTCCACCTCCCAAAACAGTATCCTTTTATTTATATGCTGGGACATTCATTTCAACATTTCCTGACCCGCCCAGACCAGGAGGCGCTGCTCGCTCGCGTCCGAGAACACTTGCACCCAGAAGGGCGGTTTCTGTTTAGCACACGCAACCCTTCACCGAGGAATCTCTTTGAGGCCCGCGATCCTGAGCCACGGAAGGGGATAACGCCTGATGGAAGACACTATGTTGCCAGTGAGCAGCAAGTGTATGATCCGATCACCCAAATTCAGCACTATACATTCCATGATCAGTGGTGGAGTCCAGAAGGAGATTTTAAGGAGGAGAAGACGGCTCGCACGGCCCTTCGGTACGTCTTTGCCCAAGAGATGGAGGCGCTGCTCTTCTACAATGGGTTTCGGATCGTTTCGTGTTACGGAAATTGGCAGCTAGAGCCGCTGATCGCCACTTCTCCTGAGATGATCTATATCTGCCAAACCCACGCTCATGTGTGAGGGGACGCAAACGAGTGGGGCCGACGGATGCGGTCGTAGCCGGGTCCGCTCTCCTGACTATCATCTGTCGCTGTAGTACTAGACGAACAGCACACTAGTATGCTCATCTACGCAAGCAAGAGAGTGGGGGATACGGGGAAGTCTCACCATGGCCATCTGCATGGACGCCTGCAGGAAAACACGGCACACGGAGACATGGCTTGCGCCGAAAGATGTTCGCGAGTCGACGGTGGCAGCCAAACTATCTCAGTATCCCCCCAAGAATCCTATCTGTTATCTGCCCCTAACCCTTGGGCACAGTGGAGCAGCAGCTCCAGCAAATGGCGTTGCTCGGGTGGAGATAGGTACTGGAGCATCCGTGATTCCACCTGCCCCACCTGACTATGGGCTTGGCGCGTAAGATTCACTCCCATCGGCGTCAGGGTCAGGTGGATGATCCGTGCGCCTTGGTCGCGATGGCGGGTGAGGTAGCCGTGCTGTTCTAAGTGCACAATCAACTCATTCATCGTTTGGGGCCTCACAAAGCAGCGGCGGGCGACCTCTGCTCCCGACAATCCTGGCACTTCCTCAAGAACACTCAGGACCGAATACTGGGGAGTAGCGATTCCTAGAGGACGCAACTGTTCGTCCATGGCCGCGCGCAATGCCGCTTGCACTTTTTTCAGGACATAGCCAGTACGCGACATCACCGGCTCTCCTCGTCCCTCTTCTAACTGCTGCATGGTGCTCCCTCTTGCAAAAATATCAGGTTCCTGATATGATACTATCAGGTTCCTGATAATGATACCACGACCACACGAGGAGATACCTATGGCACATCTGATCGGCCCCGATTTTGTCGCGCTGCAAGTGCGCGACCTCGAGCGCTCCCGCCAGTTCTATACGCAGCTCATGGGCTTGACCCAAGCTCCTTCCAGTCCGCCAGGAGCCGTCGTTTTCGCTACGGCCCCCATTCCCTTCGCGATTCGTGAACCAGCGATTGATCTGGATGCTTCCCCCCGATTGGGGTGGGGAGTCGCCTTATGGTTGCAATGTGATGATGCTGATACCCTGTTGACCTCCTTGCAACAACACGGGGTGACCATCACTCACCCCGTGTTTGATGGGCCATTTGGCCGTACGTTCAGTTGTGTGGACCCCGATGGGTATCCGCTGACTATCCACAGCACGGTTCAGTAGCCAGCGGGCAGGCCAGTGCTCCTGGTAGTCCACTCTCCATCATCGATGCAGGAGCACACTCCGTACCGCAACTCGGTGAGACACTATGGGTGTGCTCCCGCTCACTGTTCAACCGTCGTATCTGATTTTTCCGATTCCCGCACCTGTGATCAGACAACTGTGATCAGAGCGTCGATCGGGATTCTTTCTCTATGTGCTGCTCTGATGGGTCATTCCTCGTGTCGCGCTTGCTTGGCACGGGAGGAGCCGCAACCAGACAATCCGCTTCGTCGCCGTCGGTGAGCTAACGCTAAACGGCAAGCCAGCCATATCCTACATCTGCGAGCTCCGGTGACGAAGCAAAAAAAGAGGGGAAGATGCATCTCTGCATCTCTTTCTCTTCTGTTCCTCACGCGTGAGTAAAACAGCGTTGAAGGCTCTCTCTCCGATGGCGAAGCCGTTCTTTCGCGCGCACCCGTTCTTGGCCTAGAGCCAGATCCGATATTCTAGTATCGTTCACACCTCGGTTCCACAAAACTCCCGCCTGTTGTCGGTCAGCACCGCCTCTACGACCAGGCCACGCTCCTTATAGAAGGGGAGCACCTCATTATGCAAGACAGCGAAAGCCCGTCCGGTCGCCGCACGAGCTGGCGGGAGACCCTACACCATGACTCCAGCATGACGCGCGGTAGAGGCGGATAGCGGATGGATGGGAGCGACGCTATAATAAGGGCAAATACTTAAGCTAACACTTGACTATTCATCAGAGACGAGGTACACTAAAGCATATGCTTAACAATGTGGCGGATCTGGACAGCGTGTTCCACGCGCTCGCCGATCCTGGTCGCCGACTCATGCTGGAACGGCTCGGCCAGGGCTCAGCTTCGGTCAGCGAACTTGGAAAGTCCTTGCCCATGTCGCTCGCTGCGGTCGTGCAGCACGTGCAGGTCCTTGAGGCAAGCGGCCTCGTGCGGACGCAGAAGCTCGGCCGCACCCGCATGTGCAGCCTTAACCCGGCGCCCTTACGGTCAGCCGAGCGCTGGATCTCTGAGCGACACGCCTTCGTCGAGCGGAGCTTGGACCGTCTCGGCCAGTACCTGGCCGAGACCACTGAGACCACCGACACACCGACTAACGCCGGACGGCCCGGCCTGCATCCAGCAGAAGAGGAGACCTCATGACAGAGCAACCTGTTATCCACGACACATTCGTGATCGAGCGGACCTACCCAACACCGGTGTCACGCGTGTTCGCCGCCTTTACCACGAAGGAGGCCAAGGACGTCTGGGGCGACACGGGCGACCTAGATCCAAGCGAGTCGGGCACGGACACCGGCGACTCAGAGTTCGACTTCCGGGTCGGCGGCCACGAACGCTTCGGCTTCGGCTATCAGGGCGTCTCTAACCGCTATGACGCCACCTACTACGACATCGTCCCGGAGCAGCGAATCATCTACAGCTACGAGATGTACGCCAATGGCGTGCGCAGCTCCGTCTCCGTCGCCACTATCGTATTTGTGCCAGTGGATGGCGGAACGGCGCTGGCGTGGACCGAGCAGGGCGCCTACCTCAATGGCGTGGATGGAGCCGAGGCACCGGCTCTGCGCAGGGGAGGCGTCAGCGAGATGCTCGATGGTCTCGCCAAATACCTGGCCTAAGACGCGACCACGAGACCGACGGAACGAGCCAGAGGAGAACACTATGAGGACAGTGATAGCGCGAATCTTCGACTACTCACTCGACGGCATCGTCGCCGAGGAAGACACCAGCTTCTTCGACTTCTGTCGCATCCTCCCGGACGACCCGATTCAGATCTCCCATGAGCGCGACTTCTTCGCGAACGCCGATGTACACATCATGGGGCGCAAACACTACCAGGACGCTGCGCAGTATTTTCCTGAGGCAGTCGACCATCCCTACGCCGACATCATGAACGCCGCGCGCAAGGTCATCTTCAGCCAGACCATCCAGACCATCGACTGGGCCAACTCCTCCATCGCAAGTGGCGATCTCGGCGCGGAGATTGAGAAGCTCAAGCAGGACGGCGACGGCTACATCGCGGCCCACGGCGGACTCGGCTTCTGGCGATCGCTTATCCGCCACGACCTCATTGACGTATACCGCATCTCGCTCTTCCCCTACCTGGCAGGCAACGGCACGCGGCTTTTCAGCGACCTGGAACAATCACTAAGGCTCGAGCTCGTCTCGACCACCGCATTCAGCAACGGAATTACCGAACTTGCCTTCCGCCGTATCAGCCGGGCTCCCAGCCGATGATTTCTTGATAGGGGGATAGTATGAGGAAGCCATGAAGCGACTGCCAGAAGCATACTCACCCACTGACTCTGGCAGAGACATGAGTCATCCTAAATTCAGGGATGCCAAGTAGGCGAGCCCTCCTGAGCTAGCATCTCTGTGCCACAAGTTTGGCCGTCGTGGTCCGATACGCCAGGATAGAGGTGGTCCCCCACGGGTGCAGGTGGGTCTGCGGGACACTGACTGGCTCTGCGCTTCAGCCTTCACGTGGTCCGTTATCGCACTGGTCCCATTCGTACGTGTCTCCGCCGCTGCCAGAGCACGACTGCGCCAAAAACGCTACCGAGGAGCAGCAGGAGCGGTAGCACCACCTCGCCGATGTGAAGCGCCTGGGCCAGCCGAGGATGAACCACCTGCCAGGTCGCCAGAACGGTGAAAGGCACAGCCACCACGTAGATGCCGGGCAAGATATCACTCTGGGCGCGCACTTGTATGGTAATCGGACCGGGACGGGCGTTCTCCGGTATCGTCACCTGGATAGTGAACGCCCCACTATGGACTACCGAGAAGCCGAGCCCCTCTGAGACAATGGGGTTACAGTCGAGCTCGACCGGGTTCTCGCTGTTTTGTCCGCGACAGTATTCGGCGAGGATACTCCCGGGTAGCCAGTTGGCGCCCCGGAGCGTCACCTGGGTTCCGGGATAACCCTGGGCAAGATTGGCCGTCAATGTGGGCGCTACCTTGGGCAAGATTGGAAACACCAGCGGAGTGGCGGTGATTGTTCCATACGCTGGATCGACTCCGCTGGCGCCGACCACGAAGCTGGTTGGGGGTGCCAGGTCGTTCGGGACGAGTATCTCCGTCGTAAACAATCCTTGCCCATTGCTCGTGAGGTGCACAGGCGCCTCTCCCGACGACTCCGCGCTGGTGTTGTTCGGCTCTACCTGGAGCAGACTTGTGGTCACCGTGACGACTTCGTCTGGTATCCAGGTGTAGCCGCTGATAGGAATCATAGTCCCCGGCGTGATTCCCGTTATGTCATCACCAGGGGAGAAGATAACATCGTTGACATAGTCGAAGCGCGCCTCTGCACGAACTTGGTTATCGCTGGTATGTGCCCAAAAGAGGACAAACTGACCAGGCTCACCATAGTTGGCTCCAATGCCACAGGTTTGAAAGTTAGGCGCGGCAAACGATGCGGTCTGGAACGTGCCGTCGGCGTTAGTCGTCGCACGAACGAGTGCCGCCTGGCCGAGCACGGCCTGGTCAGAGGAGTCATCACCGTAGGCATCAATGATGATGGCAGTGTCGGCAGGCCACCCAGAACCGCTAATGACCAGTGAGCCATACGGCGGTCCACTCCTATGGTTGAGCCAGATGCTCACCCCCGATGAAGAGACCGCGCTCACCGCCTGAGCGTCGCTGCTCTTTCCACAGGAACGGCTGCCGTGTCGACTTGCCGCCGTGGCAAAGGATGCGGCCGGTGTCAGCAGTCCGCTAATGCAGAGCCAGGCACCAAGGGCTCCAGCAACCAGCCACCTGCCTGCCGAATGACGACTCCAGCGGACCACCTCATCCCTCCTCGCCTCGTACCACGAGCGGATTGGATGGTCGTGCCGCTCTCACCACATCTGAACGTGCTACTCTTCTACACGGCTCGCCACCAACCAACGAGACACTGTCGCAATTTGCCAAAATAAACATAGCCGCTTTGTGCCATACGTTTGGCCGTAGCCATAAAAGCAACAGATCGTCCCTCTACCTGACGCCGTCTGGCTGTGCTACGCCGCGGCGTCAGGACGCAGTCCATCGTCACCACTGCCACCGTTGTGCTGGCTACTTCGCAGATCAGGTGGCGCACGAGCAGGTTTGCAAGGATGTCAACCGGTATTGGGGAGGCGTATCTCTACCTGGTAAGTGCCACTCTGATGGGGCATCTCGATCACAGTGACCGATTGGCGTACGCTGCCGAGCACATGCGATCCCCTTGTTGGTTCTGCTCGTGACCCAGATATCCCGGAGAGCAAGCATCCCCTCATGCCAGAGCACAGCCGGTTCCTGCTGAGCTTCAAGAAGGTACTCGGCCAGGTGGAGCATGTCCCGCTTTCGAGGAGCAAATGCTATTCTCCGTGTTCCCTCCTCCGAATCTCCGTGTTTCCCACGATGTTTTCTGGCCACTGTCCGGCTACCATGAAGACGTACCCTGGAGCGACTTCTCCAGGGCGAGCGATGACGGCAACTCGCCGAGAAAGACAGAAAGCAGGAGCGAGCATGGCTACAATGCAGACCAAAAGCTTGAACACCCCGGAAGAGACCAGGACGTTGCCCAAGACCACTATTGAGGTGATCACCTTCGGCGACGTCTCCCTTATGAAGCTGACCCTTCAGCCGGGATGGCGATGGTCGGAGCATGTGAAGCCCACCGCCGGGACACCCAGTTGCGAGGTGCCTCATTTCAACTACGGCATTTCTGGCCGTCTGCATGTACGAATGGATGATGGCACCGAGAGTGAGATCGGCCCCGGGGACGCTCAGGTGCTTCCGCCGGGCCACGACGCCTGGGTCGTGGGAGCCGAGTCCTATGTCGGACTCGACTTCCAGGGCGGGCATCTCTACGGCAAGTCGTCCTAAAGTCGTCCTGGTCGAATGAGTAGTGTACGGAGAGGCAGGCATACTTCCTCTCCCAGTCAAGGAAAGGAGCGGGGCATGAATGCGCCGGATATCTTGAAGTATGGGCAGCAGACAGCGCTTCAGGCCATAGACCTTTTCCCTGCGGCGCAGTGGGAGACCCCCGGAGCCTGTGGTGTCTGGTCAGTGCAGGACGTCGTAGCGCATCTGGCCTCGTATGAGGAGGTCCTGGTAGATATTCTGGCAGGCTTCGTGGGGAGCGATCCCTCTCCTCGCCTGGACAAATACATCAGCTTGGCTGACCGGTTCAACGACACCGAGGTGCAGGAGCGCCGGAGCCAGGGCCGCGAGCAGGTGCGAGGCAGCCTAGCGGCGGCACACTCACAGGTCATGGAACTAGCGGGACATATTTTGCCTGAGGTGTATAGCCAGGTGGGAACTCTGCCGTGGTACGGCGCCGCCTACTCGCTGGATGACCTGCTGGTGTACATGTACTATGGGCACAAGCGCGAGCACAGTGCGCAGATCGCGGCGTTTCAAGATCGGCTGTAGGGGTGGCGGAGTACCTATCGAGGAGTGAGAGCAATGAATGTAGATCTAGTGTCGCAAGCGACGGTCGAGGCTGTCGACCGATTCAATGAAGCCTTCAACCGGCACGATGTTCCAGCGGTGATGGCCCATATGACTGAGGACTGCATCTTCGAGAACACGTTTCCAGCGCCGGACGGTGAGCGATTTGAGGGCCAGGACGCGGTGCGCCGCTTCTGGGAGGATTTCTTTCAGTCCTCACCCGACGCCGTCTTCAGCGCCGAGGAGACGGTGGCCTTTGGGGATCGAGCCATCGTGCGCTGGAGGTACGAGTGGACCAACGCCGACGGTAGTCGCGGGCACGTGCGCGGGGTGGACGTGCTGCGAGTAGTCGAGCGTAAGATTGCAGAAAAGCTGGCCTACGTGAAGGGGTAGCATCTTAGATGACCTGCGCCCCGAGATAGCAACCAGTCGATGTGAGCAAATCTCGCTGGATGCATACTTTCAGTGACGAACCTAATTGTTCGCTTAGGCCAGTCGACAATGCTGCAAACACCGCGTGAGTGACGAACTTAATCTTGACTTCACATAATATTTTGCGGTACAATCGCCGAATTTTTGCACCCTCGTCAAATCGTGCAGTGACGAACTTCATTGTTCGCGTACACAAGTTGTAGCGTGAGAATAAAGTTGGACACTGGAGAATAAAGTCACACACCGGAGAATAAAGTCGGACACCGACGATGTGCTGAGATCCGGCGACACAGCTGCATGCAAGAGAATCGCTGCGTTATCCCACGTGTTCTCTCGTCCTCAGTTCAGTTGAGCTTTGCCAGCGGGATAGCGCTTCTTGAGCATGAGGCAGGCATGGCGCACGTCATTGTCCGGCACACGCCGACGGAGCCGATCAACCGTGCGCCTGCTGAGCATGCTTGGGCAGAAGCCCAACGAGCAACAGCGTCAGGAAGTACAGGCCCGCAGCGATACTGAAGACCAATTCCGCGGCGGCGAGGTAGGACTGGAGCGTTGGGTGACCAACACGGGCAAAAAACACTGTACCGAGAGCGGCAACACCGACGGCACCGGCGAACTGCTGGACGGCGTTGAGCATACCTGCACCGGTACCTACTTCATCGGTTGTAGCGTCACCAAGAATGAAGTCGAAGAGCGGGACGAACACCAAGCCAGCACCAAAGCCAGTGAGCAGGAGCGCAGGGGCCAGCTCCCAGAAGGTGATCCCGGTGCCCCAGTGGGCAACGCTCCACCACAGCACGAGAAGACCGATGACGGCGAGAGATAGTCCAATGTGCAACGTTGCTCGACCTAGCTTCTCGGCAAGAACGGCACCCGCGAGCAAAACAGCGACAGCGGTGCCAATGGCCCAGGGAATCAGCGTAAGGCCCGTGCGCAACGGCGTCCAGTGCATGCCTAGCTGCAAAAGCAGGTTGATGACGAGCACAAATGCGCTGAGTGAGGCGTAGAACCCCGCAACAATCATCAGCCCAACGACGAAACTGCGCTTGCGGAACAGCGATGGGGTAATGACTGGGTACGTGCTGTGCCGTTCCGAGACAACGAACAGCGCAAGGACGACGACCGAGGAGACCATCATAAGGTATGTCCAGGCAGGCCAACCGAGGTCGCGTCCCTGGACGAGCGGAATGATGAGGAGGGCTGAGGAGGCTGTGAGTAGGCCAACGCCCGTGAGGTCGAGACGAACTTTCGAGTCCTCGCCGCTGCGCTGCGGGAGGACTCGCCAGCCGAGCACGCCGGCAATCAGACCGAAAGGGACGTTGATCAGGAATATCGGGCGCCACGCACTGCCGAAGAGATCCAGGTTAAGCAGCCAGCCTGCAAGAATCGGCCCGGCCACGGTGGCCAGACCCATCACGGGGCCGAACGGGATGAGTGCTTTGCGCAGGTGCTCCGGAGGGAAGACAACCTTTACGAGGGCCATGCCTTGGGGGATCATGACGGATCCGAAGATACCCTGCAGCAGGCGCGTGACGATCAGGAGTAAGGCGCTGGGTGCCAGGCCGCAGGCCAGCGAGCTAGCGGTAAATCCGACCATGCCGAGCAGGAATAGTCGGCGGCGCCCGAGCAGGTCGCCGAGGCGGCCGGAGGTGATCAGGCCAAGGGCGAAGGCCGCGGTGTAGGCGGTAAGCACCCACTGGATCGTCATCGGACCGCCGCCGAGGTCGGCGCGAATAGACGGTCCGGCGAGATTGGCGACGCTGGAGTCGATGAGATCCATGATGTCGGCAATGAAGACGACAGTAAGGACGAGCCATGCAGTACGCAAGGGTAATGAACTGGAGGGGGGCGCCTCGTCGAGGCGTTGATCAGCAATCATACACAATGACTTTTTATTAAACAGTGTTCGCATTGATGCGAACACTGTTTTTAAGTGTAGCACAGTGTTCGAAAATTTGCTAGAATGGGGTCATGTCACCAACACCACAGCAACGACGTGCGGCGCGTCATCAGCAGCTGGATGCCGACGCGAGCACTCCCGCGAGCCGGCGTGGCCCGGCCGGGCGGAGCAAGAGGCCGATCACGGTCGACTCGATCATCACCGCCGCATTCAACATCGTGGCGAGCGCGGGATACGAGGCGTTGACGATGCGACGCCTCGCCGCTGCGCTCGATACAGGCCCCGCGTCGCTCTATGCCCACGTGGTCAACAAGGAGGATCTGGACGAGTTGCTCATAGGCCGCCTGTGCGGCGAGATCGAACTACCCGAGCCGGATTCCGCTATCTGGCAGCAACAGATAGTCGTTGTCTGCACTCAGTTGCGAGACCAGTATTTGCGCTACCCCGGCATCTCCCGGGCAGCCCTCGCCGTCGCTCCAACAAACCTGGAGACACTTCGAGTCAACGAGGGCATGTTCGCCATCCTTCTCGCGGGGGGCATCGAGCCACAGAACGCCGCCTGGGCGATCGACGCGCTGGTGCTCTATGTCAATGCATACTGCCTCGAAATATCCCTGCTAGATAGTCAGCAGAGTGATCGTGGTGCTGGCTGGGTCGTCAGCCGCGACGAACTGCTGCGCAGATTCGCCGCGCTGCCTGATGCTTTCCCGCAGACGAAGCGCTATGCAGCCGAACTGACTTCCGGCACCGGCCATGAACGCTTTGACTTCACCATCGCATTACTAATCGACGGCCTCGCGCGTCGCGAGCGGGTACGTGGGCACTCCCC
Source organism: uncultured Chloroflexia bacterium (assembly GCA_963826075.1). Classification (GTDB taxonomy): domain Bacteria; phylum Chloroflexota; class Ktedonobacteria; order Ktedonobacterales; family JADMIN01; genus JAJPKE01. The sequence goes on along the minus strand of CAWGVQ010000019.1, from coordinate 158,894 downwards.
AAGCACTGCCCAACCAGATGCGCAACTGCGAGAACCACGTGGCTGACCACCCAGCTGCGCGTCGGCGAGGGGTTGGATCGCGATGGCCCAGATTGATCCGGTAGAGCGGCTCAGATCCCATCCTCATCCAGGCGCGCCAACACAGCCTCCACGATGGCGCCCAGGGCATCGAGTTGGTCGGGGGTCAGGGCGTCCATGAGCGAACGGTGCACCGTTTGTTCGCAGACGCGGCACGCTTCTTCCGCCAGCGCGTGCCCTTTCTCGGTGATCCGCACCACCGCGCCACGGCTTGTGCTGGCTACTTTCGCCATCCGGCCACAAATTGACGGCTTCATCGTCCTCAACCTCTGCTTAATTTATGAGTGGATTGAGATAATGGCTTGCACAGCGATCTCGTCGATCAGGCTACGACCATGACGCGTGGTTAAGTGTCCAACAATTGTCCAAACCACACGATACTGATGGGCTCGATTCGGCTGTGAGTGTTCAACTCTCGTTATTATGTCGACAAGAAGCCGAGCAGTGGCAGCATAGAATTTTACGGCGTTTCCGACATTATGTTAGTGTCCGACTTTATTCTCACGATACACAAGTTGTACGCAAACAATTGTGACTGGAAGCATATGACTGGAAGCATAAAATGGCCGAACGGATACGTTATGGGGTCTCCACGAGTTTTGGTGCCATGAAAACACGATGAGCAAGAACGAAGAAGTACATTGCAGGTTCCCATGCTAAGCTCTCTCCAGATGCATCACGCTTTGGCGCTGACAGATGGCGCCGAAGCAGAAGAGGGAAGAGGAGGGTCATCATGGCCAAGCTGATCTATTCGGCGATCACCTCGCTCGACGGCTACATCGAGGACGAAGATGGTAACTTTGCCTTTCTCGCGCCGGACGAGGAGGTAGCCGCCTTCGTCAACGATCTCGAACGTCCGATCGGCACCTCCCTTTACGGGCGCCGGATGTACGAGATCATGGTCTACTGGGAAACCTTTCCCACCACTGCCGACCAGCCGCCCGTCGAGCGGGATTGGGCGGGGATCTGGCAGGCGGCCGACAAGATTGTGTACTCCACAACACTGGAGTCGGTCTCCAGCGCCAGGACGCGCATCGAGCGCGTCTTCGACCCAGAAGTCGTTCGGCAGATGAAAACCCAGGCGGGGCGTGACCTTTCCATGGGTGGTTCTGGCCTCGCCGCTCAAGCGTTCCAGGCTGGATTGGTTGATGAGTTGCACCTGCTCGTCTCGCCCATCGTGGTAGGAGGGGGCAAACCGGCCCTGCCCAAGCACGTTCGCCTGAGCCTGGAGCTGGTGGACGAACGCCGTTTCGGCAACGGGATGGTACACCTGCACTACCGCACCAGAATGTGAGGTATCCGTTTCCCGGAGGGATCCGTCACTGGGAGAGGAAATGGGAGGCACAGACAGCCATTCAGGCTGCATGCAGGACTCGCTGCCGCAGCAACGGAAATCCCGCTCGCCCGTACATCTGGCGCTTGATCGCCTTGAGCTTGTTGACGCACCTTCCGTCTGACCGTTACTTGCTGTGTGCGTGAATCCGGCCACCACATGGGGCCACTCAGCCCGCAGTCCACGCGCGAACCGCACCAGTTCCGGCACCGGACTGGTTTCACAACGGGTGGCCCACTCGTCGAGATCCTGCTCCGTACTCTGGTGGACGAGCTGGCGAAACCGTCGGACCAATTCGACGACCAACGCCAGGGTGGAATGGGATTGACAGAGCCAGGCCAGATGATCCCGCTGTTCCACGGTCAGCGTCTCGGGCCATGTTACGATGAACCATTGGAGTTGGGTGAGCGTGTACCGGTGCAACAGCGCCCGTTGCTCAGGGGAGGGAACACGGAGCAGCGGAGGGGGAGGCACTGCTGGTCGCCGTCGCGCTGTGCGGGGCCGGCTGGGACACTTGGGGTGGCGGCGTAGGCCCGCACGACCGCCTGGACTGCGGTCTGGGCCGCCTGCTGCGCAGTGGCAAGATCAGGGGCCTCAGGCCGGAGCCATGTCGCGCGGAGGAGGTCGGCGAGCACGCGGCACGCGGCGGCAGCGCATTTGTGGCGGCCGTCATGGGAGCCCTCTCGTTTGTGGTGGCCCACGGACGGGCTTCGCCGGCATCCCTGCATCCTCGGCCGGTCCCGCTGGGAAACGGTATCCCTCCTCAGGTTCAGGCGGAAGGAGCTCGGGAATGAGGCGTTGATTGCCTGATGCCGACTGTGGTCATGCTCCGGCTCAACATCACCGTCCGCTCATACTCGCTTGTCGTGTCCATACGCTGATCTGTGTCATAAATCGTATGAGCTACAAGCAACGCACCTTCCCCAAGCAAGATCTCCGGTTGGAGTGCACCCCATCGTAACGTCAACTACTGCCAGAAATTCGGTTTCCGTCCGTCAAGTTGGGTTCCGTTTTTTCCTTACATGACCCACGTTACCCATGTTATAGAGATCAAGCTGGCAGAGCAGGCCCAAACTGTTGTGTTCGGTTCCAGAGGTGTCACCGTTTTTTGGCAAGCAGTCTTTCACCGTCAGGGCGAAGCGCTCCGTCAGGACTCACATGTCGGTAGAGGGTCTGGCGAGAAATGCCCAGTTCCGCGCACAACATGGAGACGTTGGTTTCTGGTTTGCCCATTGCCGCCATGGCCAACCGGACTTTCACCGGAGTCATGCTATACGGCCGTCCACCGCCATGGCCGCGAGCTCGTGCGGCCATCAGACCGGCACGCGTGCGCCCGGTAAAGAGTGGGGTCAATCATCACCAACCTTTGAATGCACCTCGTTATGGACATGTGTCGCTTCTGCTGACAGATGAGGCTCAAGTCGGATCATGAGCAACCCAGTAACAAGTGCAGGCCCGGCAAGAGCGACCCATGGACAAGCCGGGCCGAGAGTGTACAACAGGGTGAACATGCTTGGGGCAATGGCTGCGGCAACACCCCATGAGAACTGATGGAGAGCGATATATCGCCCTTGCAAATGTGGGGGACCGCTCGCTGCAGCCAGCGCTGTCGAAGTTGGGCCAGCTATCAGACCAGCAACGGTATAGAGTGCTACCGTGCCAAAAAGATAGGGGACGAGGAGGATGTGTGGGAGAAGTGGAGCTATCGCCAACAAGACACATCCCACCGCCCATGTCAGGCTGGCAATGACCAAGGAACGAGCGCGACGAGAAGATTCTAACAGCCGCACTGTTAGAGTTTGTATGCAGATGGTCAGTAGGCTGCTGAAGGCGAACAAAACTCCAACTATCACGGTTGAGATGTTCAAGGTCTCTGTCGCGTAGAGTGGGAGCCCAATAGACAGGAGAAAGGAGCAAAGCGCGAAGATGACATTGCACGCTACCAGTACAAGAAACGGACGATCTGCAAGGACAACACGATAACCATCAGGTTCGGCTATCTCAAGATGCGGGCGAGGCTTGAGTGATGTTTTGTGCCAGTGCAATGAGATCGCCATCAACAGGAAGCTGAGTATGTTCGCCAGAATGAGTGCTCGATAGCCGCTGGCTCCGCCTAACGCCACGGCGAAGCCAGCCAGCAGACCACCGACAGTCAGTCCTACGCTCTGGGTTGCGCCAACGAAGCCATACCACCGATCGCGCTCGCCCGGACCAGCGACCTCAGTGATCAGGGCAGTGGATGCCGCGTAGAAGACACGGTTACCTGCCGTCACGAGGAGAGCCGTACTGAAGAGTAGAGGCAGGCTGTGGACGATGAGATAGCCCAGGAAGCCACTTGCCTGAAGAAGCTGACTTGCCACAACCAGCGGCTTTCCGCCAAAGCGATCAACGAGAGTGCCAGTGATTGGGTTCATCGGCAACGTCAAAACGGTTGCGAGAGTAAGGGTCGCGCCAATTGCCGGGAGAGTAAGGCCAGCGATCCTCTGGAAGTAGAGCAGTGAGAAGGGCAGATAGAGTCCGGTACCGAGCGCGTCGAGGAGAAAAGCAACCACGAGAGCCTCATGCCCTCGTACCTTTGGAAAACCGAGTCGCTGTGTCAGCATAGCATACACCTCTTTGGAACGTCTCTCGAGTGAGAAGCACACGGGACGTATCCAGGGGTGCTGCTTTACCTCTGCATTGAAATCCTGCAGAGGAAACTCTCTGCAAGTGCCGATGCGAACGCTGCGTTCGCATTTTCATGTGTCAAGGGCATTCTACTCCAGTGAGCATGAGTTTGTTAAGGTTCTTTCTGCTTTTTGCAGAAGCACATCTCTGTGCTTCTCGCCCACTTTTCCCATCGCACAGCGCGAGACTCACGCTCACCATTTTCCCTTCAGGTACTTCGGTCGTCAGCTGGCAGGCTCTCCTCCATCCCTTGTTCTGCAGAACAAGGGATGGAAAGACGTTTAGACGGTCGTGGCAAAAGCCTTGTGATACAGGTACGTCCGACACAGCAATTGAAAGCCGACAGCTTCATACACGAAACGCGAGGAAGTAAACTCCGTACTCTTCTCCTCGTTCCCGGGATGATCGCCTGTCACCAGTGCCGCCTGCATTCCCCGTTCGCGTGAGCGCTGTAACCCGCCAAGCATCAGCGCCGTTGCCAATCCTTGACGACGAAATTGCGGGCGCGTTCCCACCGGTTCAAACAGGCCCACGCGGTTCACCGGGTCCACCCAGCAAATGCAGCCCGCTGCTGGCGTGCCATCAGGGGCCATAACCATCAGATCGAGTTGAGGATCGTAGTGGGGCATCTGCATCACTGCCAGTTGTCGCAAGGTTCCTTCCTCGTAGGTCGTGCTCCTCTTTGGGAAAAAAGCATCACGTTGAAGTGCAGCTCGCATCTCTGCCTCAGCCTCTCCAGCAACCGGGCGAATCGTGAATCCGTTCGGCAAAATGGGTGCTGGCACGGGCTCGATCAGCGGTCGGCGGTAGCACTGATAGGACAGTTCTTGGCGCTCATATCCTTCACGTTCAAGAAAACTCACCATCTCCAGATCGTCGCCGGAGGCTAAACCCCAGGTTTGTTCCCATATCTCATACGGGTTCTCGCCCTGCTGCCCAGCGCGCTCTTTGACCCGCTGCACTGCCCACTGGTGTACCATACGATAGCGCTCGCTCGTACGGAAGTCGGGATGCAGCAAGCAGACGATCTCATCTCCGGCAATGATCCCTAGAGCAAGCGCCTCAGCATTTTCTTGATACCAAAAATGCCAGTTCAGCTGATCATCAAGCGAACCATCTCGGCACCACCATTGGAGGTCGCCAATGTGCGGATAATCGTTCTGCGGGTCGCGTGAGCGACAGACGGTGACAAATTTCATGGCTTCTACCAGAGCTGGTCCGCCATTACGAGCAAGCTTCTGTGCTGAGTTCATGTGTCTGTCTCCTTGTTTTTTCTCATTGCTGTGGTATTGAATGCTTCCTGTGGCTGATCGGCGGGATTTCTCCCGGTCAGGGGTTGCGCTATTGCCAGCAATACGTCGTTTCACCTGCTTTCATATGGATAACAAGTGCGCAGATAGATACCACCTCATTGCGGTACCATCGGCAAAAGCAGGGAAGAAGCAAACTGCATCAAGGCGTGTCTGTCGCCGCAGTAGTGATCGTGAAGTGATGGCGCTCCCTCCAATGTCCCTCGAAGTCGGCATCATAAAATGTTCCCGTGTTCGTCATGCCGCACTTCTGCATCACCCGAGCGGAGGTGGTGTTTGGTGTTTCACATTCAGCGCTGATGCGTTGGGTACCCAGAACGGTAAACTCATAGGTAAACGCCGCACGGAGCGCCTCGGTCATGTAGCCCTGTCCCAGTACCGCCGATCGAGAGCATAGCCACAGCCGCGCGTTCCTGCCTCTTTGGCTTCACGGCTCCCGCCAATGTAAAGTCATCCAATGAGCTGGCTGCTGCTCCGCAAAGTAATCGCCCAGTTATCGGTAGATGGATGCGGACTGGAAGCTTCCTGAACCATCTGGCTCAGCCAGCCTCGCCGCCTTTCCTCATCCCAAGCAGCAAAGTGCATATAGCGGGTGACGGCGGAGTCCGACACCATAGCGTTAAGCGCCTCCCAATCAGCCAGCATGAAGTTGCGGAGAATCAGCTGCTCAGTTTCCAGAAGAGACATCGACCTTCGCCTTTCTGTCGCTATCGCTCCTGCTCGCGCCGCCTCATCTGTCGTCTCCCTGGTCACTCCAGTGGATGCCCGTCCAGGTATGCAGCAACAAACGTCGTGATCTCCTCGACCACCTGTGGGTCCACAGGAAATTTGACCCCGGCAGTTTCGAACAGCCTGGGAAGGGGTACGGTGTTGCCGTAGGCCAGTGCCACTTTGTATTGCCCAACCGTTAGCGTCTCATTGGAGAGAGCGTTCCGCCAGATCTGAAAGGCGCCCAGCAACGCCATAGGATAGCTGATCATGTAGAAGGGCATGCGGAAGAGGCTCCACGTGTTGCGCTGCCAGCCCGTCATCCGCACGGCTTCCTGCCCGTGCCTATTTTCATCCGGCAGATACTGCGCGGACAGTTCCTGCCATTTGGCATCGAGGTCGGCCGGCTGGACCGTGTCGGGAGCCTCGCCATACACCCACTGCTCGAACGCATCGTGCACTACAAAGCCTGGGATATCGACTAAACAGCGCACGACGTTGTCATACATGGTAAGACTCGCTTCCTCTGCCGAGTATCCACCAGCGGTGAGATGCGAATACGCGAGCATCATCATGGACATGGCCGCGCATTCATTAAATTCATCAGGGGCACCCATATTCATGAGTAGCTTCTGCTGGGCCAGTGACCGGTAATCATGGTAGCCGTGGCCGAACTCGTGCAGCAGCGTGAGGAGATCGGCTTCCAGCAGCAAGAAGGGTAATCCCGTCTGCGGGAAGAACCATTCCTCGCTGACGGGAGCCTTCTCTGGACGGTTGCCGAGGTCGATAAACCCGTGTTGGTCCAATAGGTGAAAGAAGTTCGCGAAATCTGGATCGACCTCACCCAAAATCGCATGAGCCGCGGCAGCCAGCTCAGCAGGACTTCTCGTTGGGAGGGAGGCGCTCACACGTTTGTACGCGTGCAGACGGGGAACGAGACTCGCGGCAACGGCCGCATGGAAACGGCGATTGTCAGCTGGAGTATAGTCGAGGCGATACAACTCCCGCCAGCGGTATGCCTGATAGTTCGGCAGCCCGGCATTGTGCGCCAGCTGACGACGGAGTGCCAACAGCGTGAGCAGCAGGTGATTCAAGGTCTCGCGCTCCGCCAGCCACTGCTCAGCATGTATCTGCCGAACACGCTCCACGGAGGATTGTGCAGACAGTGGAAGCAGTGCAACCATTTCGTCCGCTTGCTTCTCAATCTTCCAGGACAGATCACGGTAGGTATTGGCGAGCGTACTGATTTCTGCCTGTAGCGGGATGTTGGCTGGATGGTACAGCTCGCTGTCGATTCGCAGACGCCGCAGGAGTTGGGTATAGTTCGGAGGAGGCGTAAAATCAGGCAGGCGCAGCAGCCGTTCACCCAGCATCGTGCGCGCCGTCTGCTGAACTGCTTGCATGCGATCCCAAAAGCGATTGAAGGCCTCATCGGCAGTGGTGTCCTGGATGTGCAGATATTTTGCTCGTTTGAGGTGGGTGTAGCGTTCGTCTAGGGCTTTGAGCACATCATCTGAGCGTCGGACCCAGTCCTCAACTTTCTCAGGAGAGAGCGGCTCCGTTTCCAGCGCCTGCAACTGCGTTGCGATCTGCTGCCAATACGTGTCTGCTGCATTCATGCGTACGCCCTCTCGCCGGTTCACGGCATCGGTGTTGGGTTGCTACTCGCAAGCTACGGTGCGGCCATAGTGCTTCCGATCATGCTCAGGAGTAGCAAAGCAGCCAAAACGCAGACTGTCAATAGAGTTTTCTGACTGCAATACCGGTGATGTACTCTGTGCTGGTGGCGACTCGCGATTTGGACTCATCAATGATGCGCTGGTCATGTGGGGGGGTCCGTCCCACTGGGCTTGTTGTGTGCCTGTGTGTTTCGCTTTCCGCCCATAGTGGTGTATTTCGTGATCCATCTGGATGAATTCGTCAAAATGCCTTTTATTTACCGCCATTATCACCGATTTACCTGGCTCAAGAACATCACCAGAGATTACGCACCGGCAGGACTTGCGGAACGGGTAACCTGAACAGGGGAAACGAGACCAAATCGGTCGAGGGCGAGCTCAGACGTCATGTGAATGCAGATATCAGGAGCAGAAACAGGAGGGTACGATGACACAAAGAGAACGGATCGCCAGTGGCAAGCTTTTCACCGATATGAGTGAAGGGTTACCAGAGGAACGACTCTGCGCCAAGGAGCGCATGTATGCCTTTAACCACACACGACCGTCGGAGATCGACAAGCGCGAAGAACTGATGAAGGAAATGTTCGGAGCAGTAGGAGAACGCTGTTGGATTGAGCCCCCCGTTTACTTCTGCTATGGAACGAATGTGTTCCTCGGAGAGAGGGTCTATGCCAATTTCAATCTGAACTTGGTAGACGATTACAAGATTATGATCGGAGATCGGGTCATGTTTGGGCCAAATGTGACGGTCGCAGTGACTGGACATCCCATTGATCCATCGCTGCGGGAATACATGTATGCCTTGCCGGTGACCATTGGAGACAACGTGTGGGTTGGCGCTGGAGCGGTCATCTGTCCGGGCGTGACCATTGGAGAAAATACCGTCATTGGGGCAGGAAGTATTGTCACGAAGGATATCCCTGCAAATGTGGTCGCTGCGGGAAATCCCTGCAAAGTGCTTCGAGAGATCAATGAACAGGACAAAATCCATTATTACCAGGATTTCAAGGTAGAGTAGAGAATCCGCAGGCCAGGCAGTTCTTGGTACCTGACCCGATCTCGCTCCCTGCGGGGAAATAGTCCGACAATGGCACACCAATCGACGTCGTAGACCAACTGCACGATCAGGGGCGCGAGCTGTTGTCTGCGCCTTGGCAGAGAGGCTGCCACTCGCCGGCTGACCGTAGAAGCGATGCATCTCGCAGCAAGGGCGCGCTGAAGAACTTGGTTTGTAACTACCGTAACGAGAGGAATGCGAATTATTTGCGAGACCTGCTGACGTGCCCCCGATTCAATGGCCGGTAGATGTGAGACAATCTCTTCGCCCCGTCGCACCCAACTTGGTCCCGGTCACGACCACCGCGTACTTGAGGACTTTCGCCAGGTTCATCGGAAACCTGAGAGCGAAGACCTCGGAAAGGCTCCGCACTGTGTCGATCGCGCCTCCGGCGTCCGCCACCGCCGTCAGCACCCGTCCCCGTCCGGCGTAGAAGCCCGGGTCGTCGAACAAATCAACGAAGGCGAACCTACCGCCGGGCGCGAGCACACGTAGAGCCTCGATGATATTGGCAGTCTTGTCTGCCACATCGCGCACCTCGTGGAAGGTCAGGCAACTGACCACACGCTCGAAGTCTTCGTCAGCGAATGGCAGTTGTGATGCGCTCCCGCGCACGAACCGCAACCCCAGAGCGCCCTCGAGTTCAGCGTTGCGCACACATTGGGACCGCGAATATGCCCAGTCATCGCCCCAGTTGTCGAGCCCGATGTATTCGCCGGGAGCCGATTTCGCGAATCGGATCAGCAACTGCCCGCTGCCGCAACCCACGTCGAGCAGGCGGCCGCCGCTGCCGACCGAGTTGATGAGGAGTTGATGGATCCTCCCCTGTAAATCGCCACCCCGCGGCCCGAGACGATACGACGCCAAGGTGAGAACGACGGCGACGTACAGGAACGGCATGGCCAGGAGCGCGAGGGCCAGTCCCGGGAGCCAGAAGAACGCCAGCGCTGCGCTGAGAACGATGATTCCAGCAGCCGCTAGCCAGAAGACGACAGTCCGGTTCGACCGAATCCACCGCGGATAGACAGGTGACACATTTCGACCTCTCGTTCTGGTTATGCGCTTCCTCCTGTTTGCCCGATCAGCGTCACGCCCCATCCTATGCCTGCTCCGCATGTCCGCCTGGAGAGTCATGTGTATTCCCTTTCCTCGCGAGACGCCTCGCCCTGATTTCATGCAGCCCCTGGACAGCCTCCCGATGGTTCTCTACTGGAGAAGAATCGTTCATTGACCTAGCAGCGTACCCTGGCGCGCTCCTCAGGCTTTCAGCAGGTGGAGCACCATCTCAGGATCAGGTGGTTCGCTCAGGCCAAGCAAGCGCGGCCAGTGTAGCACACCAGAACCCAGTCCCTGAATGCAGGCTCCAAAGGCCAGAGTCAGCAGAGCTGGGTCACCCTGCGCCACTTCCCCGGTTGTTTGCCCCTCGACAATGAGCTGCTGATAGATGCTCAATGTGCGGGCTGACTGCTCCAGCACTCGCTCTCGCAGCGCCTCAGGGGTAGTCTCGCTGTTGAGCGCTTGGAGGATGACCAGGAAGTAGGCTGGCTTGGACCACATCCCTGGCAGATAGATCTGCAAGAGCCACCGCAGTTTTTCGAGCGGCGAACCCGGCTGCTGTAAGACGGCCTGAGCGGGATTCCCCGCGGCTTGTAGCGCTTCCTCGACGACTGCCGAGAACATCTCTTCCTTACTGGCGAAGTAATGGAAGAGGAGTCCCTCGCTCATCTTGCAGGCAGCAGCAATATAGGCGGTGCGCGTCCCGGCTAGCCCCTTGCGGGCAAATATCTGGGCAGCTACATCGACGATCTGCGCACGGCGTTCGGCGCGTATCCGTTGATTGGCTTCTTCCGTGCGTGGCATGACGTTCCTTCTTCCCTCTCACCTATTTCTATTGAGTGTGTATTCAATCAATACAAGTATAAGATATCGCTGTTGGGCTGTCAAGAGGGAGAAGAGATTGCCAGTGGCGAAGTGCAAAGAATAGCGAAGGTGGGAGCTTGCGCCATTTGTGGGGGGCGATCTCTCGCGCCCAACTTCTCCTACGACGAGCTGTACGAGCATTATCGCCTGGCCTGCGAGCCGGTCGAGGAAGCCCGCTGGCACTTCCCCTGGCTCCTCGCAGAGGGCTTCATAGTGGTTGTGGGGGGTGAGCACATAGCCGTCCAGTTGCGCTCAAGCTGGTCGGGGGAATGTGACGGTGGCATTCGTCTGGCTTCTTGGAACAACGACAAGAAACTCACGGAGGAGTTGCCGCACCTGTAGTCTGAGCCACCTCGGATCCGGGATATGGTCGGCGGTGGACGAAATCGCCGTCTCAAGCGGCAATGCATCGACCAACGGCTCTGCTGATCAGGGGTCGCTCTCCTCGGCGATGCCTTCCTCCCTTGATTGTATACTCCATAGAAAGCAATAAAGGAGCCAGAGAGAGTAATGAAGTAGCCAGACGACTTGACTGTCGTCTTTCTGAGGAGGCTTGGGACATGAGTACACAGGCACATCAACCGTTCATAACGCCGTTGACCATCCGGCCTCGACTAGTCTTGGAAGTCGCTTCCGAAATGATGGGGTCGAGCACCTGGCCCTACTGCGAGGCTCGCGTGGAGCTTCGCAGTCAGGCTGGCATACCAGGGGTTTTTCGATTCTATGGCGCCAACCATCCGAATAGTCTTCAAGAGATGGCCGAAGGAAGGCTCGACATCTCGATCCTCAATCCCTCGGCGTTGCTCACCATGGCCTATCGCGGCAGCGGGGCATTTGAGAGACCTATTCCGGTAGCGACGCTTGCGGTCATCCCGCACTACGACCAACTGGGGTTCGCGGTCACAGAAAGGTCTGGCCTGCACTCATTAGACCAGATCCGAGAACAGCGCTATCCGTTGCGCGTGTCGGTGCGGGGGTCGCTCGATGCCTCCACTAGCCTGCTGGTGAATGTCGTTCTGAAGGCTCATGGGTTCAGCTTAGAGGACCTGGTGTCGTGGGGCGGAGTTATCTCTTATGACCAGCCAATGCCCAACGATCCCTCACGGATCGGCCGGGTAACGAGCAACGAGTTAGACGCAATTTTCGAAGAAGGAATCCAGCTCTGGGGTAACCTCGTGAGTGATGCAGGAATGCATTTCCTTTCTATTGACGACCAGCACCTCACCACCTTGGAAGCCCAGGGGTTCAGGCGGAGCACCATCAGCAAAGCACTCTATCCTACCCTGCCCACGGATGTCGCGACAGTGGACTTTAGTGGGTGGCCCATCTTCACCCATCGCGATGCATCCGACTTGCTTATCAGGAATTTCTGTGAGGCCCTGGAAGCTCGCAAGCACCGGATTCAATGGGGCATGGGCAGTGTGGAGCAGCCACCATTGCCGCTTGAGCGCATGTGTAGGGACGCGGAGGATACTCCTTTCGACGTTCCACTGCATCCAGCGGCCGAACGCTTCTGGCACGAACGAGGATACCTCTAAAGTTTCCAATTTGGTAAAAGGCACGAAGAGTGAGCCTGTTTTCAGGTGACGAGTGAGCGATCACCCGTGCTCACCCTTCGCGATTACTACCAAGAGGCAGTAGGGGTGACCAGCGGGGTCGGCGTCAATGCGTCGTTCGCCCTCGACGCACGTGCCCTTCGCCTGACCGGAACGGGGCGCGCGACCGCCGACCAAACACCGCGATGCTTCATCGTCCAAACGCCCACGCCACCATCAGCGGGAACTCTCCTCGCCACAGCGCATCGCCGTGCGACGCGACCCGCTCGCTCATCACGACATCTGCACCTGCATCGCGTAGCGCGGCCGCCCACCGAGTCGCGTTGTGGTGGAAAAACGGCTCCAGCGTGCCGGCGACGAGGTACACGCGCGGAATCCAACTCGGCATCACGCCACTCGGCTTGTAACCCCCGCCCGGCGAGCCGCAGAAGACCGCACCGTAGACGTCCGGATGCCGAAGCCCAAGGGCGAGCGCGAGCTCTCCACCCGCCGAGACACCAAATACCGCGGTGCGTTCGACGGGCAGCTCGACTCCGAACCGCGACCGCACCCATCGGCCGACGTCCTCGACGAAAAACCTCTCGTGTGCCGCGAACCGTTCCGCATCAAAGACCGGTGAGTACTCCTGGAGCCGCAGTGTCTCGTCGGCCAGCCCGTGTACGCCGATGATCATCGTGGGCGGTACGTCGGCCGCCTCGAGGCACCATCCCCACTGCGAGATCCCCTGACCGTCACCAGCGAACACGACTGCCTCGGGCGGATCCGGCGGGACGTACACCGTGACCTGCCGCCCACCGTCGTACTCGAAAGTCTCGATGACGAGCTCTCCCGCTATCGGGTCAGCACGCGCCGGTTCCGGCAGTGCTTCGGGACCGCCCGCGCGGGCGGCTGTTTGGTCATCCATTGTCGAACTCCGATCTTCGAGAGTCGGTACTGCCGAAGTGGTCCAGTACGCGGCCATTGAGGAGTCTAGCTATCAGGCACTGGCGGCGCTCGAACGACGTGTACTCGCCGAGATGGGCGGCTACTAGTGGTGCGAAGCGCAGCTGTGGTAGAGTTGTTGTGATACCAGGCAGCAGGAGGAACATACCATGGTTGACGAGCTCCGGTCCAACCCATTCTGCAATGTTACTTTGCGCCAGATCTGGATATGAAACAAACGGGTTTTGCCCAGCACGAATCCGCTTGAATTGGGGTACCCGATGACAAGTTATGCTTTCTGCGAGCGACAAGTTATGCTTCCAAAATGGTCACGACGAACCTTATAGCGAGGCCGTTATCCGGATCGTTCTCACGTTTGTCCATGCAGGGATTGTAGCCGCGGATATTAGCTATGAGGACGGTCTGCACGGGAGGCTGAGCAGTGACGGCAGTTAATCTGCCGGTTGCGGCGCGGCGTGCCCGGCGCACAGCGGCGCGTAAGCAGCTCTCGTCCTCGGCGGAGAGCTGCAGTGCATCGGCAATCGCCCGGATGGTATAGGGGCGTGGAGCGCGAATGATCCCACGTTCGAGATTGGAGAGACCGCGCACGCTGATTTTGGCTTGATAGGCCACGTCCTCCTGTGTAAGGCCGGCGGCTTTGCGGTACTGCCGCAGCAAGTCACCAAACTCGATGGCCTGGGCACTTACGGTGTCGGCTGGTTCTCCTACCTGTCCAGTGTCCGTAACGTGCTGTCGAGTCCAGGACACGAGACGTTCTCTATCCAGGTCGCGATAGCGATGAGCACTCGGTCCAACGGGTATGGTAGGCGTCTCATTCGCAATCTGATCTAGTGCCATGATGGTGCCCTCGCTTCGTATCTTCGGCTACTGTGTGCCCTGTCTACTCTCGGTGTCTTCCGTGTCCCGCTCTCGCTATGGCCTCGAGGGGCGCAGCGAGAGCGGGCATTTCCCTTGGCGTCAGCGCGCCGCGAGCCAGCTGTGGGCATCCGCCGTCGGGTATCCGCTGGGGCGCTCCGTGCCTGCGGCCTCCACTTACACACATGCCGGGAGTAATGGAATTCCGCTACTCCCCAGCGGATTCTGCCGACCGCACCCGTCGAGCCAGCACCGCGAGCAGCTTGACGGCGATGTCTACATCGTCATGTAACAGTTCCCGGAAGTCAAAGATCGGGATCACCAGGGCGCTAGTGTCTGCCGCGGCTACCACAGTGGCGGACCTGGGAGCGTTATCGAGGAGCGCTAGCTCGCCAAAGACCTCGTTGCCGCCCAGCAGCGCCAGTTGGCGCGGACTGCCGTCGGCGCTCTGCTGCTGGACACTTGCACGCCCCCGGATGATCACGTACAGGCCCACGCCAGGCTCGCCTTGCCGGACAATGACCGTCTCGGCAGGGTAGGTGCGCTGGACGGCCGCACCGGCGAGCTTGCGGAGCTGGCGGAGACTGAGCTCGCAAAAGAGCGGGATATGCGCAAGCATCTCGACGCACTCTTGCTGGGAGAGCGGGGCAAGGTCCCTACTCGCGGCGCTCTGTGGATCCCAGTTCTCGGGTTGTTGCTTGTTGAACATGGTGGCTTCACTCACCTTTCTGGCGACATAGGTCACCCAGGCACTCACATGGTAGACGATGATCATGATCTGTTACCCGAAGGACGCGGCAACAATTGCCTGCTTCTCGCCGCGCTGGGTGCGCTCCCAGCGCTGCCCCTCTCGGCAGGGGCGGCCTGCACCTGTATCGCGCTACGGTAGTACATGGTGCCATCTCTCCTCTCTTGCCTCATACATGTACCGAGTTGCGGATGTGCTTTGTGACGAATGCTCACTGCTCTGTTCCTCGCGGGAACAATTCTAGGATGCCTCAGATCGTGCGGCATTCCCAGGCGCAAGGCACGCAACCAAACACGCAACGAGACACGCAATCGACAACGGTGGCAATTGCAGCAAGATGGGTAGTAGGCGTGCTATCATACCATCGAAAGAGCGGTGTTGTTTGGCATGGGGGCTGGCCAGAGGGAAAGGGCAGCCATAATGACTACGCCGTCCGCAGAGAGCTTTGGCGCCTTGCTGCGCAAATATCGGACTGCTGCCCAGCTAACGCAGGCGGAGCTAGCGGAGCGGGCAAGCCTCTCCGTCCGCGGCATCAACGATCTGGAGCGTGGCGCCCGTACCTCACCCCGTCCAGAGACCGTCCGCCTCCTGGCGGATGCACTGGTCCTGCAGGCAGAGGCACGGACGGTGTTCCTTGCCGCCGCTCGTCGCGGGCCTCGCGGCCCAGCACGGGAGCAGGTGCTCACGGAGCAGCCTACGACCGTGGGGACAGTTCTACCCACGGATCCGACAACAGCAGCGGAGAGCGCTCGCGAGGCAGGAGAACCGGTGGCGGTCCACAGCTTCCTCATTGCCGATGTGCGGGGCTACACCAACTACACCGTCGAACACGGCGACGAGCAGGCCGCGCAGCTGGCAACACGCTTCGCCAGTCTGGCTCGCCAGGTGGTGGCCGCTCATGGAGGACGGGTGCTGGAGGTGCGCGGCGACGAAGCGCTGGCGGTCTTCACTTCGTCCCGTCATGCCTTGCGAGCAGCTGTGGCCCTGCAGACAGCGTTCCAGCAGGCGACGGCAGAAGATGCTTCTCTGCCGCTACCGGTGGGGATCGGGGTGGATGCAGGGGAAGCAGTGCCAGTGGAGGAGGGATACCGGGGAGCAGCGCTCAACCTGGCGGCGCGACTCTGTGCGCTGGCAAAGGCAGGGGAGACGCTCGCGAGTGAGACGGTTATTGGACTGGCTCGTCGGGTGGAGGGGCTCGTCTATGAGGTGTGTGAGCCGGCAGTCCTCAAGGGGTTTGCTGAACCGGTCCGCTTTGCTCGCGTCAGCGCGACGCTGCCTACCGCCGACATTGCAGCAGGAGCGCTGAGGGAGCAGGCGCCTGCCCCAGACGGTGTCACACGACCAGCCGAACCACGGGTGCAAACCAGCATGTCTCTGCCCGCCGGCGCCTTTCTGGGAGCGCTGCCCGAGGGTCAGCTGGTTTCGCGTGAGGCAGAGCTGGAGCGCATCAACTCAGCGCTGGACGCGGTGACCGGGGGAGCCGGGCGCCTCCTCCTGCTGGCCGGCGAGCCGGGAGTAGGCAAGACGCGGCTCGCGCAGGAGGCGATGGTCGCGGCACGAGAACGCGGCTTCCTCATCGCCACGGGCCGCTGCTATGAGCCGCAGATGGAGGTTCCTTACTATCCCTTCTTGGAGACGCTGCATCATGCCCTGCGGCAGGCGCCTACCGATGTTTGGAAGGCACTGGCTGAGCGCTGGCCCGATATGGTGCGTCTGCTGCCGGAGGAGATGCCGGGCGAGCACGGCTTCAGGCTGACGAACCTGGTTGATGCCCGTGGACTCGGGGATGACCGGCAGCGACTCTTCTGGCAGGTGACCCGCTTTTTCCAGACTCTGGCAGCCGTCCAGCCCATCGCCCTGCTGCTGGACGATCTTCACTGGGCGGATGAGGCCAGCGTGGATCTACTGGCGCACCTGACACGGCACACCCGTGGAGACCGGATGCTGCTACTGGGGGTGTACCGGGATGTGGAGGTGACACGCCGCCATCCCCTGGAGGGAGCACTGCGAGACTTGCAGCGTGAGCGCCTGGTGGAGCGCATTGCGGTCCGTCGCCTGTCGGCCGAAGGCACGCGGGCACTGATTGGGGCCGTGCTGAGGGTGGAGGAGGTGTCGGAGGCGTTTGCCGGGCTGCTGCACGGGCGGGCGGAAGGCAATCCCTTCTTCACGGGGGAACTGTTGCGGGACCTGATCGAGCGGGGTGCGGTATATCAGGATGAGCACGGGCGCTGGGAGCGTCACGAGATCGGAGAGATCGCTGTCCCCGAGGGAGTGCGGGCGGTGATTGGCCAGCGCGTCGGCCGTCTGGCGGCCGACACACAGGAAGCGCTGGTTGCGGCGGCGGTGCTCGGGCAGGTGTTTGCCTTTGATGAACTGCTAGACATGATGGGCCGAGGAGAGGACGAGGTAGAGAATGCGCTGGAGGAAGCGACGGGCGCGGGGCTCATCCGGGAGGAGAGCGGCCGGGATCAGGTGGGAGGAGCGTACGCCTTTGTGCATGCACTCATCCAGCACACGCTTCTCGGGGAGCTGACGGCGCGGCGGCGTCGGAAGCTGCACCGTGCCGCGGGCGAGGTTCTTGAGCGCTTGCCGGACCGTGTGCGAGCTGCGCGCGCTGCCGAGCTGGCCTGGCATTATATCGAGGCGACTGAGTTCGCTCGAGCGCTGCCGTACACGCTCCAGGCCGGCGACCAGGCAACGGCACTCTATGCGCATGCTGAAGCGGAGCGTCACTATCGGCTTGCGGCTGAGCTCTCTACCGAACAAGGAGATGCTGCGCACGAGGCTGAGTCACGCGAGAAGCTCGCCGCGGCGGTCCTCTGGCTTGATCGATATGATGACTATCGCGTGGAATTGGAACGTGCGGAGGTGCTGTATCGGCACCTGGATGACCTGGAAGGGATTCGGCGGGTGGTGGCGGCGCGGAGTCTTTTGGAGCCACCAACGGACGGGCTGGCCCACGTAAAGGCACAGCTCGAGTCGATCCCCGTCCCGGCATCGCCAGGTGCGCTGGCGTTATGTCGAGCTGCCAGTTCCCTCTCGCGTGAGGCAGGGTTGTATGCTGATGCGCTCCTGTACGGTGAGCAGGCAGTGGGGATAGCACGTGAAGTGGGGGATGAGCGCCTGCAGTGCGAGGTCACTGCGGTTCTCCTCAGTGGACTAGAATTTGTGCGACGGTCTCGTGAGGTGCGCATCCGCTTGGACGAGGTGATACTGTGGGCGGAGCACCTTGGCAATCTAGCTGCGCTGACTTTGGCACTTAATAATGCGGCAGTTTTAGCGTTCATGCAGGGAGACTTTGGTGCGAGTCGCCGCTACATTGAGCGCTTGTTCGCTGTGCCAGCATCGGTGAACTCGCCCCGTTGGCTTGCGTTCCTGTTTTCACTTCGTGGCTATATCGCGTACTGGTCCGGAGACTGGCGCCAGGCCACAGACGATAGTGAACAAGCGGTTGCCATGTGTGCGAGTATTGATGCCCGGTATATATTGCCGGCTGTTCTCACTGGATTTGGAACGCTTCGTCTGGCGACGTATGGGCCCGATGAGGCACGTGTGCATCTGGAGCGATCGGTGACCCCCAGCCAGCAGGGCCCGACAGAGTACGCCAATGCTGGTACCAGCGCTGAGATATTACGCAAAGCGAGCGGAGTGCTGGCGGAGTGCGACATTCTGCAAGGTGACCCGGCAGCTGCACGGGCGCGGCTGGAACCCTTTGTCCAACCGGCTGGCTTCGAAGAACTAGATAGTGCCTTTTACCTGCCACAACTGGCCTGGGCGTATGTGGAGCTTGGCGAGCTCCAGCAAGCCGAAGCGACGTTGGGTCACTTTGTTGAGGCGGCGCGCGAAGGAGGTGCGCGTCTGGGACTGGTTGAGGCCCTGCGCGTGTTGGGCATGCTGCACATGCGCCGAGAACAGTGGCAAGAAGCAGCGTCAGCCCTGGAGGAGGCTCTTGCCCTCTGCCACGCCATACCCTACCCCTACGGCGAGGGGCGCGTGCTGTACACCTCTGGACACCTCGACCTCCAGCGTGGAGAAACCGCGACGGCGCGGGAACGCTTTCTGGCCGCGTTAAGCATCCTCCACCGCTTGGGCGAGCAGCCCTATGCCGAGCGTACAGAGCGGGCGCTGGCGGAGCTCAGTCGAAGCTAGTTTGTACTTTGCGCCATTTTGTGGTTCCAAAATGACCTCTGATACCAGTTTCGTCTTGGTCGTTGTCGTTTGACCTTGAAATGAAGGATTCTGGGAGACGTGACTGGTCAGCTAGCGTAGTCATCGCGTCGGCTACTGCCTTGCAGAGTCCGTGTACCGCTGCCCGCGGATGACCTATTCGTGGTGGATACCAGCGACAGGACTGGGGCGTTCCGTGACGCGTTCGTGATCCATCTGGCGGTAAATGTGAGTTCCGTGTGACCTCGCTGTACTATCCTTCCTCTCGGAACGACTCGACGTCTGCCTGATTCGTCACTCAGCGTTGTCATGCGAATCCGCCAAGGCCTTGGTTCATGACGGACATGTCAACGGCGGACGAAGGCGGATGAGACGGCATCACAGGCGAGTACTGCTTGCTCCAGGGAGATGGAGGGAGACACGTCGATGAGCACGGCAAAGATGGCGGTTCCTGCTGGGAACCCAGGGAGCGTCGGAACCAAGCCGGTACCGGCTGTTGACGCGGAGGGGAAAGGGCTGTATAGGATCGGCGGCCTGTGCGCGCTCCTCTTGGGTCTTGGGTATGTCAGCATCATCCCCTTGTATGCTTCCGTGGGAGCGCCGCCCAGTGATGGGCAGGCGTGGCTGGCCTATCTGACTGGCAACAAGACGACCGTGTGGTGGGTGATCCTGGGACTCTCCGTTCTCACGGATGTGCTCTTCGTCCCCGTGGCGTTGGCGCTCTACCTCGCCTTGAAGGGGGTCAACCGCTACGCGATGCAGGTCGCCGCCGCCTTGGTTGGGGTGTTTGTCGTTGTCGACTTGGCCGTGACCTGGGCGAATTATGCCGCACTCCTCACGCTCGGCACTAACTACGCTGCAGCTACCACCGACGCCCAGCGGGCGGCCTACGTCGCGGCGGCCAATTACCCCGCGGCAGTGCTCTCCTCCCATGTAGAACCGGTCTACGCCATTGGCACACTGTCTTTGGCGATTTTGGTGATCGGTCTGGTCATGCTCAAGGGCATCTTCGGGAAGGTGACGGCGTATCTCGCCGTATTCACGGGCATCCTTGGGATCATCGCGACCACAGGCTGGACCGTCGCCGTGATCCTGAATGCCGTGCTCGCCACCCTCTGGGTCTTGCTCGCCGGCTATCGACTCGTCAGGCTTAGTCAGCACTGATTCCCCAGTTCCTGACCGGTTCGATGGAGACTCACTGCTGCCACCATGGCGCTGAGCCCCATGGACCCCACCGGGAGCGCATGCGCGTTGCCCTCGGCCAGCCCCTGTACTTCTGTACCGCTCATTTACCTGGGTGCATACAGGAGTTCTCCCGAACTACTGGCCTCGCCATTCGGCAAAGCTTGAGTTTTTTCAGAGGCCGATCACTGGATAGGATATGCATCAATGGCCAGGACAAAAACACCTTCAAGTCACACATACTCAACGACCCGTTTAAGTCCATCGTTGAGGCAAAGAAAAAGAGCCTTTCGGCTCATAATTCTAACATTTGGTGCAACATAGTTGACGCATTTCAAACATCTGCTACCAATGACTATAAACTAAAAGACCTGATGAAGATATTCAGCTTATCTGGAGAATTATTAACAGGTTAGCCGCCTTAAGCTCCAACAGTACCTGTCTTGACTTTTCCCGCTCGCTTGTAATTGGCGAAGATCACACCGACTGGTGTTACCAGACTCTCCATTAACGTAAAGGCCGCAGGAATAGTGCCCTCACCGAACAAGCGTTTACCCGTACCTAGCGTGACTGGGAAAGTTTGAAGCCATAGCTCATCGACCAGATCATGTTTGAGCAATGTCTGAATCAGATTACTACTGCCGTGGACCCGAATGTCAGAACCCTCTGAATTCTTGAGATTTTTGATGTCATCTACGCTTTGTAACTGTTCAGTCCCAGTTGCACTGTAGTGTAGTATACGGACATGACGCTAGTAGTATACGGACATGACGCCAGATGAACGGATCGCCGAGCTCGAAGAGATACTTGCCGAACAGCGCCAGCAGTTAGATGTGGCGTTGGCATTGAACGCCGTGCTGCAGGCACGCGTTGAGGAGCTGGAGGGGCGGCTGGCGAAGGATAGCCATAACAGCAGCAAACCGCCGTCGAGTGACGGACTGGCCCGCAAAACGAAGAGTCTGCGGCGGCGCAGCGGGAAGAAGCTGGGTGGGCAGATCGGGCACCGGGGTGAGACGTTGCGGTTGGTGGCGGCGCCGGACGAGGTCGTGGAACACCGGCCGGCAATCTGTGTCGGCTGCCAGACGGCGCTGCCCGAGGAAGCGCCGGTGGTGCTGCGGGAGCGGCGCCAGGTCCACGAGCTGCCCCCGGTGCGGCTGCACATCACCGAGCATCAGGCGCTGCACGTGCGCTGTCCGGCGTGCCAGGCAGTGAGCATCGGGGCGTTCCCGGCCGAAGCCCCCAGCCGCGCGCAATACGGGCCGCGCCTGCGGGCCCTGGCGGTCTATCTGGTGGAGCAGCACCTGGTGCCCTATGGCCGTGTGCGGGAGCTGCTGGCCGACCTGTGCGGAGCGTCGTTGTCCCTGGGAACGCTGGTCGAGTGGGTGCAACAGGCAGCAGCCACGCTGGAGCCGGTGGAAGCGAGCATCAAGGCGGCGCTGTCGCAGGCGCCGGTGCTGAATAGCGATGAGGCCGGCGTCCGGCAAGCTGGCACCTTGGCGTGGGCGCATGTGGCCAGTACGCATCGGCTCACGCATTACAGCATCCACCCCAAACGCGGCGCCGAGGCGACGACCGCCATCGGGATCCTGCTGGCCTATACGGGCGTGAGTGTGCATGACGGGTAGAAGTCCTATCACGCCCATACGCAGTGCCGTCATGCGCTCTGCAATATCCACCATCTGCGCGAGCTGACCTATCTCGAAGAACAATATCACCAGACCTGGGCCAAAGATCTCAAGGATCTGTTGCGGGAGATGAAGGCCGCCACCGACCAGGCTCGAGCCGGGGAACGTGGCGTCTCTGAGCTTGTTGCACCAAACTGAACTTATACCGACGCTTATTGCACCAAACCGAACTCACTCGGTCCAGGGCAAGGAACACACCGTTAACTCCACAGGTCTCTTAACCTCCAGTACCCTCTACAGGTCACGCCTCAGTGCCGGTCCGCGACAGCATGCCCGCCAACCAGACTGTGGTTGGTGGGTCAGAGACTGGGTGGCTGGGCTTTCCATCCCGCTTCCGTTTCTCCACTAGCTCAACGAGCGAGCCAGATCATCCCCATACGCAGAGAGACTGCATAGCGTGATGGTGTACACTACATAGCAGGCTGCAACGGCACTGGACCCTAACACGGCACTCCGGTAGCGAAGAGGAGGTCGCTCGATGGCAACACCCCTGCTGGAACGCGATCAGTTCTTGCTCACGCTAGACGAGTTGTTGCCTCAGGTCGCCTCTGGCCTGGGGCGGACCGTGCTGGTCAGTGGCGAGGCGGGGATCGGCAAAACCTCGCTCGTCGAACGCTTCCTCGAGCAGCACCAGTCCTCTATGCGCTCGTTGTGGGGCAGTTGTGAAGCTTTGTTCACGCCGCGTCCCCTCGGGCCTGTGTATGACCTCGCTCAGCAGGCCCAGACGCCACTTCAGACCGTGTTGGATAGTGGAGCGAACCGAGCTACCCTGTTTGCCGCGGTCCTGGAGGAATTGGGGCATGGCTCTCTGCCGACCGTTGTCGTCATCGAGGACATCCACTGGGCTGACGAGGCGACCCTCGACCTCATTAAGTTCCTCGCGCGCCGCATCCAGCGTAGGCAGGCCATACTCATCTTGACCTACCGCGATGATGAACTGGGCCGGGGGCACCCCTTGCACCTCGTGCTGGGCGACCTCCCGGCTCGCGACGTGACGCGGCTGCGACTGCCTCCGCTCTCGGAGGCGGCAGTCGCAGCCCTCGCTCAGCAAGCAGGCCGTCCAGTTGAGAAGCTTTATACCACCACTGGCGGGAACCCATTTTTCCTCACCGAAGTCCTCGCCAGTCATGCCTCTGGCGTGCCCACCAGTGTGCATGATGCCGTGCTCACCCAGGTCGCACGGCTCTCGCAGAAGGCGCGAAGCGTGCTGGAGCTTGTGGCGGTGGTGCCCACCAAAATCGAGTGGTGGGTGGTTGAGGCGGTCAGCGGAAGCGCAGCACAGGGCATCGGGGATACCACGGAGAATGCTTGGCATAGCTGGCTGGAAGAGTGCCTCGCGGCAGGCATGGTGCATCTGGAGGAGGGCGGAGCCGTTGGGTTCCGGCACGAACTGGCGCGACAGGCGGTGGAGAGCACACTCTTGCCCGTGCGCAAGCGGGCGCTCCATGCTCAGGTGTTGCAGTCGCTCCTCGAGCGCGGCGATGGTGGCGAAGAACAAGTATCACTGGCCCGGTTGGTTCACCATGCCATGCAGGCCGAGGATGGCAAACTGGTGCTGCGCTTCGCCCCAGCAGCGGCACGGCAGGCCTCGGCGCAGGGCGCGCATCGCGAAGCGACGGTACACTACGAAACCGCCCTGCACTATGCCGACCACCTGGATGCTCGGCAACGGGCGGAGCTGCTCGACGGGTTGTCGTACGAGCGCTACCTGACCGGTCATATCGAGGAAGCCACGCAGCCCTGCGAAGCGGCTCTCGCAATCTGGCGTGCCCTGGATCGGAAGGAGCAGGTGGGTCAAAACCTGCGTCGACTGTCGCGGCTCAGCTGGTTTCTGGGCAGGGACGCTGAGGCTGATCGTCTGGGGATGGAGGCGGTCGAGGTGCTGGAAACTCTGCCGCCGCCTCCAGGCCGCGAACTGGCCATGGCGTATAGCAACATGTCGCATCTTCGCATGTTGCAGTGTGATACCGCCCAGACCGCGCTCTGGGGCGAGCGCGCCATCGAGCTGGCCGAGCGGCTCCACGATGCGGAGACCCTGAGTTATGTCTTCAACAACCTGGGAACGGCTCGGCTGGAAGATGGTGACGACGGGGGATGGGCCCAACTGGAGCGCAGCCTGCAACTAGCGCTAGAGCACGGGTATGAGGAGCATGTTGCCCGTGCCTACACCAACCTTGCCGCTAATACGATCGCGCGCCGCGACTACGCCCGAACCACCGCCTACCTCCAGAACGGTCTGGCCTACTCCGCCGAGCACGACCTCGGCTCGTGGGGCCATTATCTACGCGGATATCAGGCCCGGACACGCCTCGATCAAGGCGACTGGGCAGGGGCGGCTGACGACGCCACCACTATTTTGGCTACCCCCTGGGCTAATGGCGCTAATCGCGGCATGACCCTGCTTGTGCTCGGCTGGGTGCGGGCGCGGCGAGGTGACCCTGGTGCGGAGGAGGTGCTCGACGAAGCCCGCGAGCTGGGGTTCGCCGTCGGCGTCCCGCGCACGGGCGTGCTGGACAGCGTTCTGTTGATATATGAGGCACGAGCCGAGTGGCGATGGCTGCTAGGTGACCGTGACCAATGCGTGGCCGAGGCCAACGCGGGTTTACAACGAGCGCTCCAGCAGAAGTATCCCTGGTATGTCGGTGAACTGGCGATCTGGCTGTGGCGTGGGGGCGGCCTTCGCGACGTGCCGGAGGGGATTTCTTTGCCCTTTGCCTTGCAGATGGCAGGCGATTGGCGAGCTGCGGCTGACGCCTGGGAACAGCTCGGCTGCCCCTACGAGCAAGCGCTGGCGCTCATGGACGGCGATGAACCAGCCCAACGAGCCGCGCTGGCCATCTTCGAGCGGTTGGGTGCGGCGCCAGCAGCAGAGATGGTACGGCGGCGACTCCGCGCAGCAGGTGTGCAGGGCCTGCCTCGTGGACCGCGGGCAACAACTCGAGACCATCCCCTGAACCTCACCACGCGACAACTCGAGATCCTGTTGCTGCTGGCTGAAGGACTGCACAACACCGAGATCGCCGACCGGCTCTCCACCACCCTCAAGACGGTGGAGCACCATGTCTCGGCTATCCTGGCTAAGCTGAACGTGCGCTCACGGACCGAGGCGGTGCGGGTCGCCTATCAGCGGGATCTCGTCCCCTCTACTGCCACATCCCCCACCAGCAACATGGGGGTGTGATGAGCCCAAGGTGGGTGGTTCCCCCGATGTGCCACACCCGCCACCGCAGGTATGCTGAAAGTGCCTGGACACTGGTGACGCGCCTTGAGCCGTCCGCCAGGCAAAGAAGAGAGCACGAGGAGAACAGCATGCCACGCTATCTGGTCGAGCGCACCTTTCCTGAGGGTCTGCAGATTCCCCTGAACGAGGAGGGCGCGCGGGTATGTCAAACGGTGGTCACCACCAACGCCGATGACCTGGTGACCTGGGTTCACTCGTATGTCACCCAGGACAAGAGCAAAACCTACTGCATCTATGACGCCCCCTCACCCGAGGCCGTTCGCCACGCCGCCCGCCGCAACAACCTGCCGGTGGACAAGATCACCGAAGTGAGCGTCCTCGACCCCTACTTCTACCGTTAATCCCTCACGTAATCCCTTGCGCCGCCCCCTGATTCCGTTTGCCGCACTGGTCTTGACCCGTCTTCAGCCGGTGCAGCACATCTGACGTGCCCCGTTGGATGTTGCCGCTACCGGCGAGAGCGTCTGCTTGCCTGCAGGCGTGGGGGCGGGTCATACGCGAGGATGGGCGGGCGAAGCATATCGCGCATCACCATGAGGAGAGCATCTAATGGATCCTATCTATCCTATCTCGCCGGCTCAGCTACCCCCATCGTCCATGCGCACGACACCACACGTCCCATCATGGACGCAGAGACCTCGGCGTGCGCTTACCAGCGGCTTCGCGGCGCTTTCGTATTGCGCCGTGTTGCTGGTAGCGTTCTCGGGGTGCAGCCCGACCTTGAGCACGGAGCAGACCTCCAACACCTCCACCACGCCGGCCAGCTCCACCACGCCGGGGACCAGCTCCACCACGCCGGGAATATCCTTCGCGACGCCGATCGTCAGTCCCCCTGCGACGTGCTTAGGTTGCACCAAGAATGGGACGCCGACGCCAACAACGACGCTGACGCTGGCGGGAGCGCCGTCGGTACAGGAGGTGGCAGAGACATGGCCACTCTCCGCCGCTGGCGGCCTCACCCAGCAGGTCACCACCGCCTGCCCCGCGGGCGACTATGCGCTCGGAGGAGGATGGAGCGTGCCCCCGCAAGGCGGTAAAGTTGTCGCGGCAACCGTGAGCGGCGTCTTCTGGACCGTGACGGTGTTCTCATTTGGTGAAATCGCACAAACGCAACCGACGATCACGGCCTATGTCGAGTGTCTCTCGGGCGTCTCCGGGGCGGTAGAGACGCTGCGCGGAGCCTCCGTCAGCGAACCTCCCTCGCCGACTCCTGATATTCTGACCTCTCCTTGCCTGCCGGGTGAGGCGTCCGTGGGATTCGGATTCAATTTCGGCAGTGCAGGCCACGACCTGGAGTTCGCCGGAGCCTACCCCTTCTTTTTAGCTCCTGGCTTTACCGAATGGAACTTCCATGTGATCAACCACGGCACGGTGGCACATCCGGTCACCGCCTACGTGGTATGCCTGACGTCCAACGTGACGGTCTTGAAGGTGCCAGGGCACCCAGCCTTTGGAACGGTCAACGTGAGCATCTTTGAAAATTATCCTCAGGCGGATGGCGGCCCAGTATCTGGTGGCACAATCGGATCCCTTCAGCAACCGTGTCCCTCGGAGTCGCTATTGGCTGGCGGGGGATTCGACTACCCGTCTGGAGGTAGCGGCAACCTGTTCCAGCTGCATGCGAACTCCGGCAGGTGGCTGGGCGCCGTATACGCCTTGCCGGGAAGCACGGGGCTCTCGCTCCTTGAGGAAGCGATCTGCCTCAATTTGTCCTGAGAACCGCGCCAGCGCTCTGGCAGAGACATACCACCAGGCTCCTCATGCTCTGCCGAGAGGGATCACCTGGTTACGTTGCTCCCGCGTCTACCCCCTGTCTTTGATCCCATCGTGCGAGCCGGAAGAGTGGCCAGACCCAGTTCTCGCCCTTGGGCTAGGATCTGTGATGAAGCATCCAGTAATATCGAGGATGTGCCGTGACTCGCTATCAGGTTCTCTTACCCAATTACGGAGAAAGATGAGGTGATCTCATGCCAGAGCATACCCTTTCACGACGTACGTTTCTCGCCGTGGCCGGCCTAGGCGCGTCGGGCGTGGGCATGGCCGCTCTCTTGGGCGGGTGTAGCAGCACCAGCACCAGTGTGCCAGCCCTCACTCCCTTGATGAACGGCCCATATACCGCCGGCACGCTGATCCTGGGCGAGTCGTCGATCGCAGGAATGCCTCAGCCCTTCCAGCAGGGCGGATTGCCCGTCTCTATCAGCGAGGTGCCACCGTCTGTGAAGGCTGCTGTCTACTACCCAACGGTCATGAGCAATGAAACAACGCTTCCCATCGCCCAAGGCCCCTTCCCGGTCCTGCTCTATGCCCACGCCTACCGTGGCGGGCAGTCTGCGCTTGTCGGCTCGCATCCGGCCGACCGGGACTTCACCAGCGTCGCCACCATGCTGCAACACGTGACGACCTACGGCTGTGTGTGCGTCGCTCCCGACCTGAGCTGGCTTCTGGACGACGACTGGGGGATTGGCGTCTCGACCTTCAATACGTTCCTTGAGCGCGCCGTCGTACTGGTCAATTACTACGAGTACCTGCTATCGCTCAATGACTCGGTATTTAACAAGCAGCTGGACTTAACGCGCGTGCTCGTCGTCGGCCACTCCACCGGAGCGGGGGGGGCAGTACAGGCGGGAGGCATCCTCGGGGGGTTCGGCCGTCATCTCAACGCCCTCGCCTACGGCCTTATCGCCCCAGAGTTCGGCGGCGGCAGCAACGCCAACGTGCACAATCTGCTAGCGCTGGGCGGCGCCCTGGACGACCAGCAGGACGCCGATCCGGGGGGGGCATTTCTGGCCGCCAGCGCGCCTAAGACCTTGGTGACGATCCCGGGGGCCAACCATTTCGGCTATACCGACATCTGCCCCGCCGACAACTCCTGCAACAGCGCCGGGCTCTTCGACGAGAACGGCACGATCACGCGCGCTGCTCAGCAGCAGGCGGCCGCGGCGTACCTGGCGGCGTTGCTACGCTACTATATCCAGGGCGATTCGACGGTGCGCCCCTACCTCAGCGGTCAGCAGCAGATCGAGGGATTAGACGCCCTGGGTGTCAGCGGCATCCAGGTACAGCAGCAGGGATTCCTCTTCCCGGCGACGCCGCCGGCACAGGCGACGATCGTAACACACGCTTAGGCCATACGGCACGCGGTGACCTCTCCTTCTGATGTCTCTGCCCTCGCCAATCCGATGTCGCCGCACCACGTCACCAGGCGCAGTGGACCGAGAGTTTAGCAGCTGGCCGAGCATGTGGTCAGGGTGACACCCCTTGCCACATGCGGCCAGTTCCGGACATCACCACACACAAGGCCGAGCGTGCGCGTCCTGCACCTCCACCGCCAATAGTGTGACCTGCTCGCGTAGTGCGGCATTCTCGGCTTCCAATTGGGCAATGCGCTCCTCGAGTGTCATGCCCCGATGCTTCTCCCGCAGCGCTACCCCGCCTGAATAGTCACTACGCTTTTAAGGAGGGTTAGCAACAGCACGGTGAAGGGGCTGCAGCCAGAGCACCGGGGCAACGTCATTGGCCTCGGCTTCCGCCGCGCGCAGCGCACTAGAGGCGCAACTTGCTCGGTGTGCTGCCTTGCAGCAGCCACCCGCGCTGGTTCGCTCGACCACCACTTTTGGCTGGTGGCCCCGGCACATCCATAAACGACGAGGACCTAGGAGGAGATAGGATAAGGCACTTCCCCTCTACCATAACCCATCCATAATCCGTATGCCTTCACCTGTGGCTCGTGACAAATTTCTCAATGATTCCTACCGCTTGGTCATATTCCTCGAGTTTGGCTGCATGCCCCGGATCTCTCTGGGTTAAGGTCATCCGCAAGCCAGCTCGGAGCAGCATCTGGTCAAATGCTGTGATGCCGCAAAATTGCTCCAAAATAGCCGCGTTCCCGCGATAGGGTCCGACCCAATAGGCCAGGACAGCTAGCGCAAATGCTGCGGGCCTCCAGTAGGGGGTAAGATCGATAATGGCGGGAGGCAGATGGTCGGCCACCAGGATATTATCCGGGTTCAGGTCTCCATGAATCAGTTGGTCTGGGAAGTCGACAGGCGTGCGGAGGGTTGCCAATCGCGAAGCCAACTGATACAGGCGAGGATCAATATCTTCGGGAATGTCACCCCATGCCCACTCGTCGGCTCGGTCCCAGATGGTGTGATCTTGCTTTCGGTACTCTGGCAATGGAGTGCCGATGAGCGCTTGGTGAAATGCCGTAATGGCAGCAATGGCTGCAGGCACATCCCGCAGCGTCACAGAATGTCCCTCCAAAAATTCCTCCGCAACCCAGCCGTTAACCACCCATGATCCATCCGCGGCTCGTCGCGGCTTTGCGACCCGAAACCCGTGCTGATCGAGTCGGTCAAAGAGGTCGGCGTTCCACGTGCCAACGTCTGCAGCAGCATCTCCCAAATACCGTAGGACCACCTCACCAGAACGATAGGTCTTACGGTCGAAGCCTCCTGGCAGAAGAGCAATGTCAGGGCTCACTCCAAAGGCTTGGGCAACAGCAGCATCAAGATGTGTGGTGTGTGTGTCCATACCGATTGACTCTACCAGCCGTTCTCATAGCAAACACCCGTCGACGGTAGAAAATGAACTGCCCACAGCCTGGCAACAGGAGAGCGCGCTTCGCAGACTCCTGTATGGTCCTTGTGTTCCATCCACGAGATGGAGTCGGCGCCGGCTCCTCCAACAGACAGCAACCTGCCCGGAAAGCCATTCTACCACGTCCCATGTGTTTCCCGTATGATTTCCACTGGCGCTACTCATCGCCCCTTTGACTTCGTGCACATGTCTGACTACCTGGTGATTTGCACGAAAACGTAGTCACGCTTGCGCGAAGAGGTGGCCAGTCCCTGATTTTCCGGCCTCTTGTCCTACCATGCAGCTGGTCGTCGTATGACACCTTCGGGTGACGAGCGGCGCCACCTCTCTGCCGGCGTCTAACTGACCACATCGTCGTGCAACGCCATCTTGCCATCAGCATGAAGTCACCGATTCTCTCGTCGCTTGCAGGCACCACTATGCGCTAGCGACCATAGTTTTGTGCAGTACACCACTTGTGTTGTGATGAGCAACTTGTATAATGTGGCTGTATGCTGTATCCGGCATGGTACGCTCAGCTGCAGACGTCGAGGTGGCAGGTTACCTCCAGACGGAGGCATCTAGCAGGAGTAGCACAATGGGTTCATCACATACAAGACAAGGCGCCCCGCGGTGCGGTACCGCTCTACTCCTGATGGCAGTGCTCGCAGCACTTGCCAGCTGCGGAAGTCAAACGACCGCTGCGACACGACCGACCGCCACGGCCGTTGTCGCCACTGCGGCTCCGACGCTTGCCGCCGGATCGGTGGTTTCTGCCCGGGTAGTGGGGGTCAGCATGTTCTCCGCTACCTCGGGATGGGGCAGTATAGAATCCACATCCAGCCCCAGCAGTTATACGGGTGTCGCGTATACCGTGGATGGTGGGCGCACCTGGTACAATATGACCCCCACTGGTCTTGCGAATGTTACGCTGGCGTACCCGTCCACCATAGATTTCTATGCCACGTCGGCCGCTGAAGCGTGGACCTGGCTGCAGTCTTTTAACGGTAACTCCACCACCCTCTGGCATACGACAGATGCCGGCGCCCACTGGTCATCCTCCACAGTGGCCACCTCAGAGGTGGGACAGCTCGACTTCAGTGACGGCCTGCATGGCTGGCTGGACGCTGAACCAAGCGGAGCGGCTGCGGGAGAGTATTCGATTGATGTCTGGCGAACGACCGATGGCGGAGCCACGTGGGCGCAAGTAAGCCCATATTACGTCG
This sequence comes from uncultured Chloroflexia bacterium, assembly GCA_963826075.1. Taxonomy (GTDB): domain Bacteria; phylum Chloroflexota; class Ktedonobacteria; order Ktedonobacterales; family JADMIN01; genus JAJPKE01. The sequence goes on along the minus strand of CAWGVQ010000019.1, from coordinate 127,962 downwards.
GGCCGGCAGGCCCAACCGGCATCTCGTTTGCCAACGCCACCACCGGTTTTGCGGGCGGTTGCCCCGCCGGCGGCTCCCCCAGTAGTCCTATCTATCTCTGCGTGACCCATGATGCCGGCAACACCTGGTCGGCGCAGTCCTCGCCCATAGGGCCTGGAACGTATGCCGAGCCGCCGGTCTTTACCAGCGCCTCCGCTGGGGTTCTCGAGGTCATCAAGCTCAGCAATTCGTCAAACCCACAACTGGGGACCCTCTACCTCTATCGCACGACGGACGCGGGATTGAGCTGGCACGGGGGCATCGTACTCGGGGGCACCAGCGCGATCACTATTCCCGAGTCCGGTGTTCCCAGCTGTGTGCTGCCGACTGGTGAGGTGATAGTTGCTGCCACGGTAAATGGGCAGATTACGCTGTATCAATTGCCTCCTGGGGCCAGCATCTGGACCAAGCTTGCCACCGCCAGTAACTCCACCACACTGCTTGCTGGGATGACGCAGCTTGACTTTGTGGACCAGATGACCGGGTGGGCGGTGACCAACGCTGGTCTCATCGCTACAAGCGACGGCGGAGTGACCTGGGCGGTGCGGCACGCCTAATGCTGAATTCAAGCCAGATACGGGCGACTACAGTTTCATGCAATTCACCACTACCATATGCGTGGAACTTACAAGGTTCATACGTCCACAAGAGTCACCTAGGCGTCTGTATGACCAACTTGTTACGGAATCCAAAGGAATCGCTATGTATCTGGACCACCTCCAAGGGTGGTACACATCGGACGAGACATTGCGGGAAATGGCCGCAGCTTACCCGTTTTTTGTCTGCTAGCGAATTGGCATGAGCATGCGCTGTAGGAGCCCCCACTGACCCGACCAGAGCGACCATCGGTTCGTCGCGTAGTTGGGTGAGCGGGATCTGGTCGCAGCTGGCGAGAGGGTGATCGGAGCTGGCCGAGGGCGCCATAGGAGGTGGGAGATCCGCCTGGGCCGACGGTACTGCCGTACACGGCGCACGATAAGGAAGCGGACGATAAGGAAAAGAGGTTACCCTCTCCTTCCCACTATCACTATATAGCACGACCCGGGGCTTGCCGCAAGCCCCGGGTCGTGCCGTATAATCGCTGGCCGAGGCCAGAAACCTACGGAAATGGGGGAGCAACATGCGTGTGTTGTTGTCGACGTCTGGGACGGGACGCATGGGTGGTGCGGGGCCGTCGACCCGATGGTGGGACTCGCCGTGCGGTTCGACACGGTCACCGCGGTGGCCGAGGGATCTGATGCGCTACTGGTGGGCAGCATGATGCCGGCGATGCCGGCAGGAGGGTGGCTATGACTGAGCATGCCGTGGTGATTGCCGGAGGAGGTCCGACGGGGATGATGCTGGCGGCTGAGTTGGCCTTGGCCAAGGTCGACGTTGCCATTGTCGAGCGGCGTCCCAATAACGTGCTCGTCGGCTCACGGGCCGGCGGTTTTCACTCACGCACGATCGAAGTGCTGGATCAGCGTGGGGTCGCTGATCGGTTCCTCGCCGAGGGTAAGGTGGCGCAGGCCGCAATATTCGGCACGACCGTGTTGGACATGAGCGACTTCCCGACGCGTCATCCGTATTCTCTCGGGATCTGGCAGAACCAGATCGAGCGGATCATGGCCGCCTGGATCGCCGAGCTGCCGGTACGGATCTACTACGGATGTGAGGTGAAAGGCTTCGCGCAGGACGACACCGGCGTCGACGTCGCGCTGGCCGACGGCGAGTCGCTGCGGGCGCAGTATCTCGTCGGGTGCGACGGAGGACGCAGCGTCATCCGTAGAGCCGCCGGCATCGAGTTCCCGGGGTGGGACCCAACCAGGAGCAACCTGATCGCCGAGGTCGAGGCGACCGAGGAACCGCCGCGGGGCATTCGCCACGACGCCATCGGCGTCCATGGCCTCCAAAGGTTGGAGGATGGGAGGACGGTACGGGTGGTCGTGACCGAGAAGCAGCTCGGGCCTAGCAGCGAGCCCACCCTGCGCGATCTCAGCGAGGCGCTCATCACCGTGTACGGCACCGACTTCGGGATCCACAATCCGACGTGGATCTCCCGGTTCACCGATATGACTCGGCAGGCCGCGGCCTACCGCGCGGAACGAGTCCTCCTCGCCGGCGACGCGGCGCACGTGCATTACCCGGCGGGTGGACAGGGCCTCAGCCTCGGTGTGCAGGATGCGGTGAATCTGGGCTGGAAGCTGGCTCAGGTGGTCAACGGGATCTCCCCGGAGAGCCTCCTCGACACCTACCATGCCGAGCGCCACCCGGTCGCTGCCCGCGCGCTTCAGCTCACGATGGCTCAGACCGTGCTCCAGCGCCAGGACGAGCGCACCAAGGCTCTGGTCGATGTGGTGTCGGAGCTGGCGATCATGGACGAGCCGCGCAAGCGGCTCGCCGGGATCATCTCCGGGCTGGATATTCATTACGACTTCGGCGAGGGCCATCCGCTGCTCGGACGCCGCATGCCCGATCTCGACCTGGTGACCGAGGGCGGCCCGCTGCGGGTCTTCACCCTGCTACACCATGCCCGACCGGTACTCCTCAACCTCGGTGAGCCCGGCGGCTTCGACATCGCGCCATGGGCGGATCGGGTCCAGCTGATCGACGCGACCTACACTGGTAGGTGGGAGCTTCCGGTACTTGGGGCGGTCACTGCCCCCACGGCCGTGGTGATTCGGTCCGACGGATATGTGGCCTGGGTGGAAGAGGGAGACCGCACCTACCTGGGACTCCGTGACGCGCTCACCACCTGGTTCGGACCGCCTCCTGCGGCGTAGCGCGGGAGGGGGCACTCGCGGGCCGAGCAATATGACGCTGCAGCACATGAAGCAGACGCATATCATAGCAACGAGGACCATGCCGAGGTAGTTGTCGAACGAGAATCGTCTGTGCATGCCCCTCATCCTTTGCCTGCTGCGGGCGGCCCGCGCTCGGCCATGGGAGCAGTATACTGGGAGCAGCCCATCGGAGCAAGATGCACGGGGCAGGGCGCGTGCAGGCGTTTGGCGACTGTAGCGCAGCGTGATGTTGACCTGCACCCAGATTTTTGGCCAACAGAGATATTTGGAACCAGCGGCTTGAATTTTTTCTTCAGAATCCTTGGTCGCGCACCGGAGAGTATATCAGTTAGACCTGGCGCGAGTTGTGTAGCAGAACCAAGGCGAGAGGCTGTATGATCTCTAGTGGAGATTGAACATAATGTAAGGATTGGTGGGAATGGTCAACAAGCGTCGAACCCGGTTTGCTATCAATCCTATCCGTCTCATTCGCTGGTTGAGCGGCAGCAAGCTCGCGGAAGAGCTGCCGATCAGCGATACCGAGCCTGATCCCGGTCTTATGGGTCCCGGCTCGATGACGTGGCGGCTCCACCGGGAGCAGTGGCTGATTCTCGGCGGCGCTACCTGCTTCTTGCTGCAAGCGGCTCACCCCAAAGTCGCTCAAGGAGCAATCGACCACAGCGCATACGCCGAGGACCCCTTTGGTCGAGTCCAACGGACCGTGATGGCGATGACGGTCTTGCTCACCGGCACCAACCGGGAAGCAAATACCGTGGCTCGCCGCATCAACCAGATTCATCAGAGCGTTCATGGCACCCTTACCCACTCCATCGGCCAATATCGTGCTGGCGAGCCTTACAGCGCCATGGACACCAGCCCCTTACTCTGGGTGCATATCTCCTTCGTCGAGGGCATGTTGGCGGCCTACCGAAACTTCGTCGGGCCGCTAGCCGAGGCGGAATGTGAGCAGTACTGGCAAGAATCCTGTCGCTATGCGCGTCGACTGGGGCTCACCGAGGCCACATTGCCTTCCAGCTATCGGGCCATGGAAGCCTACCGCGATCGGGCCATAGCCACCGAAGAAGTCATCGTTGGAGAGGAGGCGCGGCGCATTGCCCGCACGATCCTCTATCCTCCGCTACCCTGGCCGCGCCAGCTGATTTGGGGCGTGGTGCGGGTCATCGCCGGTGGGCAACTCCCCCCAGCTATTCGCGCGGGGTATGGCCTCAAGTGGACCTGGAGGCAGCGGAGCGCATTCTGGTGCATCAGCAGAGGCTGCCGTCTGCTGCGCTTTCTCCTTCCAGATGTCCTGGGTAGGTCCGTGCTGGTGAATTTTGCCGAGCAGAGAGTTCAACCCAGAACGAGTGGATCGCCGGCAATGGCACAGATAGACAGCTGAAGCTCGCTGCGCGGCCCCTCTTAGAGCGGTTGTCAGAGATATTCCGGCGAAGCTGTCGACCATTGCCCCGAACCCTGGAGATCGTCGCTGTTGGCAGCGGCCGCCGTGCTGGTAGCGAGTGGGTTGCGAGGTCTCCTCGCCTACTAGCGAGATGTGGAAACCTGTACTTCGCGGCACTGTACGCTTCCACAATGGTCGCGACACTTTGTGTTTCCAGAACCAAAAGTGTGTACAAAGTGAGTAGTGCGATGCCACAGACACATTGCGTGTATTCACGAACACAGCCCCGATAGCAACAAGCCTCTGGAGAAGATCTGCCATGCTATATAATCAGAGAACAGGAAGAGCGCCCGCCAGGCGGTGATCTGCCCCTGGGGGCTCGACGGAGCGATAGGCGCCTGGAGAGTTGCTATGGAGACCACTGAACACTCTGCACCTTTCGGCGATGTCCTCACACGCTACCGCAAAGCCGCTGGCTTGACACAAGAGGAGCTCGCCGAGCGGGCACGCCTCAGCCGCAACGCCATCAGCGCGCTGGAGCGAGGCTCGCGCCAAAAGCCCCGTAGAGATACGGTGATGCTGCTGGCCGCGGCGCTGGGGCTAGCGGACGAGGCGCGGTCTCAATTGCTCTCTGCGGCTCGCCGGCCCCGCCAACTCGCCCCCGTCACGCCACCTCGTCCGCCCGTCGAACTGGCGGCCGAACGCCCTGTTCCTTTGCCGCCGCCGCTTCCTCCCAGCAATCTTCCTCATCCTCCAACCCCCTTGATCGGACGCGAGCAGGAGGTCAGCCAGGCAACGGCATTACTCGCCCGCGAAGAGGTGCAGCTGCTGACCCTAACCGGCGTTGGCGGCGTGGGCAAGACCCGTCTGGCGATCGAGGTCGCCTCCTTGCTTCGCTCAGCGTTCTCAAGCGGTGTTTTCTTTGTTTCCCTGGCGGCGGTCACCGAACCTGACCTGGTTGCCGGCGCAGTGGCGACGGTGCTCGGGGTGCGTGAACAGGGCGGTGAACCGTTTTCCAGCACCCTGAGTGCCTTTCTTGCCGAGAGGATCGCGCTGCTGGTTCTGGATAACTTTGAGCAGGTGCTCGGCGCCGCCCCACTGCTCAGCGAGCTGCTTGCTGCCTGCCCAGATCTCAAGGTATTGGTCACCAGCCGCGCGCCGCTTCAGCTGGGCGGCGAGCAGGTGTTTCGAGTGCCGTTGCTCGCCGTTCCGAAGGAGCGCTCTCGCCGGAGTGGCGGCGGCATTGGGGCGCTGGCCAAGGTTCCGGCGGTGGAACTGTTCCTCCAGCGTGCTCAGGCAGCGCAGCACGATTTTCGGCTCACAAGTGAGAATGCCGCTTCTATCGCCGCCATTTGTAAGCGTCTGGAGGGTGTGCCACTGGCGCTCGAACTGGCCGCGCCCTGGGTGTCGCTCCTACCTCCGCAGGCGCTACTCGCCCGGCTGGACGGCCCGCTGACCCTGCTAGTGGGCGATGGATTTGACCTGCCGGAACGGCAGCAGACCCTGCGACGCACCATACAGTGGAGCTACGACCTCCTGAGCCCAGAGGAGCAGGCGCTTTTTCGCCGTCTCACTGTCTTTGCGGAAGGATGTTCACTGGAAGCGGTGGAGTCGGTAGCGCCCGAGTTCGCCGGGTCGCTGCTCCCGATGCTGCGAAACCTGGTTCAGAAAAACATGGTCATGTCAGACCTAGGGGCTCTCTCGCCGCGTGTAGGAATGCTGGAGACGCTGCGGGAGTATGGCCTGGAGCAGCTCAAAGAGCGGGGGGAAGAGGCAGCTACTGCACGAGCGCATGCCTGGTATTACCTGACACTCGCCGAGCAAGCCGAGTCGGAGCTGCGCGGGCCTAAGCAGGCGGAATGGCTGGCCCGTCTGGAACTGGAGCACGCCAACGTGAGGTCGGCGCTCCACTGGACGCTCCGGCAGCACGAGCGTGAGCTGGCACTACGGCTGGGGGCCGCACTCTGGCGCTTCTGGGGCCTTCATGCACACTTCAGCGAAGGACGTCGCTGGCTCGAACGGGTGCTGGCTCAAGCTGAGCGGGAAGGTCCCCCGGGGGAAGTCCTACTCCTGCCAGCGGACGCTCCACTGCCAGCGGATGGGGGAAGGGCCCCTGACAGTCCACTGGTTACCAGCCAGGCCCCCAGTGTGCCTCAGGCAAACGTACTAGCCGGCGCTGGTGTCTTAGCCTGCCTGCAGGGCGACTATCTGCGCGCCGCCACGCTACTCGACCGTAGCATTGAGATCGCACGGCGGCTCGGTGATCACTGGCTGCTGGCGGCATACCTCAACGACCGAGGTAATGTCGCCTTTGATCAGGGGGACAGCCGGCGGGCGACCGAACTCTATGAAGAAGGATTGGCGCTCTACCGCTCTCTCGATGATTCGTGGGGTATCGCCGTAGTGCTGAGCAACCTGGGCAGCGTATTCGAGGAGCAAGGCATGTATGGCCGCGCAGTGGGCATGTATACTGAAAGCCTGGCGTTGTACCGCCAGGCAGGAGACCAGAGCTATGTCGCCTCTACCAACATGAACCTGGGGATGCTTCTGGGTCGACAAGGCAGTTACTGGCGGGCCACGGCGCTGTGCCGGGAAAGTCTGGCGCTCTACCGTGACATCGATGACCCCTGGGGAGAAGCGGTATCACTGCAGCATCTGGGGAATCTCGCCTTTTGGCAGGGTGACAAGCCCAGGCAGGCCCAGGTACTGTTTGAGGCCAGCCTGAAGCGTTTCCGGCGCCTGGGAGACATGCTGAATACCGGCGTGTCCCTGGAGGGCCTGGGGAACATCGCACGTGCCGGCGGCTCGGTGGAAGCGGCACACGCGTTGCTGGAGGAGAGCCTGGCAATCTTCCGCCGCATCGGCAGCCGGCGTGGTGTTGCCCGAGCGCTAGGCAGTCTGGGAGATCTGGAGCGCAGCGGAAGCAAGCTAGCGCGGGCGGTGCGATACTACAAGGAAAGCCTGGCAATTTATCACAGTCTTGGAGCGCCGGAAGGGATTGCCCGGTGCCTGGAAGGACTGGCGGCGATCGCCGAGGCGCAGCAGCAGCCGGTCTACGCGGTACACTTGCTTGGAGCGGCGGACCACCTGAGAGAATCGCTCGGCATGCCCCAGCGCCCAGTAGATCTGCCCGGACAGCGCGCGTTGCTCGACCAGCTGAGGACCAAGCTTGGGCAGGCGCAGTTCGAGAGTGTGCACCGTACCGGGGCGGATGTCTTACTGAGGCAGGTCATGCTGACCGGTGGGGCCGAGCAGCCCGCTTCTCTATGCACCGCCGCGCCTGCCGCAAGCTGGCCGCCAGCAAATGAAGGTGCTCCAATGTATCCCAACGATCTCACCGCCCGCGAAGTGGAAGTATTGCGGCTGCTGGCCCAGGGCTGGTCTGATGCGCAGATTGCCCAGCACCTGGTCATCAGCCCGCGTACCGTCAACCGGCATACCACGTCGATTTATAGCAAGATTGGAGTCTCGTCGCGCAGCGCCGCCACGCGCTACGCGACGGACCATCATCTGGCCTGAATCACCAGCTGCTTCTGGCTCAGGAAGCCGCCTTAGGCAGACAGCAGCGGTGTCTCGGGTTAGGAGCCGGAAGCGAGCCTGATCTCCTACCCGTGGTCGGAATGGGGCCGCCCCTGGCGCATTAATACCTGCTGCCACGCCAGGCGCTTCCTCACCGACATCTTCTGGCGAAGTGAAGCGGTAAGAATGGCTGGCCCCCCACCAGCGAGACAAATCCTGTACTATTGAACGATGAGCCCCTCAGCAGACCAGTTTGATACTGTGAGCAAAAAGGACAGGCGGGATATGTGGGACAGCAGCACAGGCATGTACCCTACAGAGGCCTATCTTGAGTATCTAGATCGCCTCAATTTCGGCGCCCAGAAGGGCTTGCTTTCACGTGAACCGACTCCGCAGCTGCTTCGAGCTGTGCATGAGGCCCATCTGCTGGCGGTGCCGTTTGAGAACCTTTCCATACACTACGGCCAGCCCATCATCCTGGAAGAGGAAGCACTCTACCGCAAAATTGTGGGACGGCACCGAGGTGGCTTCTGTTATGAGCTGAATGGCCTGTTTGCGTGGCTGCTCCGCTGGTTGGGGTTCCGGATCACATTACTCTCCGCAGGCGTGGCCCAATCTGGTGGTGGCTTCAGCCCTGATTTCGATCACCTGGCGTTGCTGATCCGGCAGCTGGATGGCACCGACTGGCTCGCCGATGTTGGTTTCGGTGACTCGTTTCGGTGGCCGTTGCGTCTGCGCGCGCAAGTGGAGCAGGATGGAGGAGACGGGCGACGGTATCGGCTGCTGCAGCACCGACCTACCAGGAACGATGAGAGTTCTGAGGCGAAGATGCCTGACTATTGGACGCTACAGCAACTCGACGGTGACCACTGGGAATCCCAATATCGTTTCACCGTTGCGCCACATGCGCTGGCCGACTTTGTGCCAAGGTGCCAGTATCAGCAGACCTCACCGGAGTCGCATTTTACCCAGAAGCGGATCTGTTCGAAGGCGTTGCCGCTGGGTCGGGTGTCCCTAAGCGATCTGCGTCTGATTACGACCATAGAGGAAGTACGGGAAGAACGCACTCTCGGCACCGAGGAGGAGTACCACCGGGTGCTGGAAGACCAGTTTGGAATAGTTCTAGAGGTATAGGTCCATCGCTGGTCGGTTTTATGTGTGCAGTAGGCCCGCTTGAGTGCTATTATTGGTGGGCAACCAGCGCTCATTCTTGTAGTAAGGTGTCACTTAGTGAGATGTCAGTGCGCGGAACCCGCTTGCGTGAGCCTAGATAGGTGAGCACCTCTGCCATTATTCTACTGCGGCGTAGTGTCGAGTGCGTGCACAACCGAAAATGAAGGATGCGGCTTCTCCCGTTCTAGTAATCGGAGCGGATGTCTGCCGCAGAGGTATTTTTATGAGCGAGCGTGCCATCAGCCTAGCTAATCAGTTCACCACTGCCAATGACGAGCTCATCGGCGATATCCAGGGAGCCACCGATGCGCAGGTCCACGCGATCTGCCCCGGCGATCAATGGCCGGTGCTGGTCACCACCCGTCATGTGGCCATCGCCTATCGTGTCGTGGGTAGTTGGATACGCCGGGCAGCCAGTGGTGAAGACATACCCACCACTCGCCAGCAAATCGACGAAGGCAATGCACGGCATGCCCAGGAATACGCCACGACGACGCGCGAGGAAGTGCTACAGCTGCTCCGTGAGTATAGCGCGAAAACCGCCGATACCATCCGCAATTTGAGCGACGAGCAACTTTCCACTTCGGTGGTGATGGGCCCTGCCAACGGTGAGCGAGTTAGGGTCGAGCAGGTGATCACCTACTTTCTGATTGACCACATCGCCGACCATCTAGTGGACATACGCGCCGCAATGGCTTGAGGAAAGGCCTGCCGGTTATACGATCAGCCAGCGCAGGCACACACATCTGTTACACTATTCGCTTAGCGCTTCAGCGCTTGCCTTCACCAGCAGGCGCTCGATAGCTTCCTGCAAGCGACCGGGGTGCGGTCCTACCAGCTGTCCAACCGGCTGTCCGCCCGCGAAAAGGATGAGGGTGGGAATCCCCTGTATGCCAAAGCGGGCAGGCACACGCAGACTCTCCTCGGTATCCATCTTGGCAAAACTCAGTTTACCCTGGTAGGCGTCGCTTAGCCGCTCATAATGAGGGGCCAGCGCACGGCAGGGAGGGCACCAGTCTGCGGTGAAATCTACGATCACTGGGAGCTCGGACCGCAACACACGCTCTTCAAAGTCCTGGTCGTTCACCTGAAACAGGTTTGTATGCTGTACTGCCATGGCTTTCTTCTCCACTCTTCTCCGGTTAGACACTTTTGGATCAACTGGCTGGCGCCGACTCTATCGGCTAGAATGGACTGTAACTCTTAAAGTCAACTTGAAGTCAAGCGGCATAAAGGCGGGCTCATGATCGGGAAACTCACTATCAGCGAAGTGGCCAGGCAAGCCGGCATACGTGCTTCGGCCATTCGGTACTATGAGAGCGTGGGGCTACTGCCGCCCCCACAGCGCGTCAGCGGGCAGCGCCGTTACCATGAGGATGTTCTGCGTACGTTGGCATTCATTCAAGCTGCCCAGGCTGCCGGATTTAGTGTGGCTGAAATGCAGACGTTGTTCCAGGAACTCGAGGGTGACGCTCCGCTCTCAGCGCGCTGGCAAGCCCTGGCGAAGCAGAAATTGGCCGAGGTGGACATGCTGATTCGGCGGGCGCAAGGCATGAAACGAATGCTCGAGCAAGGCTTGCACTGTAGGTGTGCTGACCTGGAGCAATGTATCGACTGCGTGCTCAAGATACGTCAGATACCCACCTCCGCCGATTTCGATGGACAGCTCCGAAGAGGTTAGGTGCGCGACTGCAGCGCTCCGTCGGGATCATATACCGCACGTCCCCCAACTACGGTGAAAACCGGCCGCAGCTGGGGCAACTCATCCACTGGACAGGTAACCGGATCAGTGTGAAATGCGACGAGATCGGCAAGCCGTTGGGGCCGCAACGTGCCACGGCGCCGGCTCTCACCACTCAGTTCAGCACCGGCCGCGGTGTAGAGCCACACCGCGGTGTACCGGTCAATCGCATACTCAGGCCCCTGAATCCCGGCTTTTTGCGTGCCGCGGGTGACCATGCCCCAGATGGACAGTAACGGCTGGTAGGAACTCACCGGGTAGTCAGTACCGGCAGCCAGCACTGCCCCTTCCTCCAACCATGCGCGCACGGGCATCACCTCACGCGTGCGCTGTTCACCCCAACCCGCCAGGAGAATCGGCGCCAGCGTATACAACAGTGGGTGTTGAACTGTGATCGAGACTCCCAGCCGGATCGCGCGCGCTCGTTGCTCAGCATTGGCCAGGAACGCGTGCTCAAGCACTAGTGTGCCTGGCCGCATGCCAGGATTCTCCTGGATCACCCGCTCATAGACATCCAGGGCCGTACGCACTGCGCGATCTCCCACGACATGCGTGCCGATGCGCCATCCCTGGTGTACAGCGAAGTTCGCGACCTGGAACAGATCTTCGGGTGTCCACAGCAAGTGACCACGAAAGTTTGGGTTGTTGATATAGGGCTCTTCCAGCGCGCCCCCCTCAGCACCCCCATCCAGTCCAAATTTAAGCCCCCAGATCTTAAGTACGTCGTCGCCAAAACCGCTGCGCACAGCGAACCCCGCAATCTGTGCGATGCGTTGCTCCACAGTGGCTGGACCGAGTGACGTCGTCAACAGAATTCGGCTACGCACCGTCAACTCACCGCGCTCCCAGAGGGCCTGATAGATAGGCATTTGCTCGCGGGTGACCAGGGGATCACGCACCGAGCCGATTCCGCAGGCATTGTAGTCCCGGCAGGCCTGCCGCAGCCCGCCAACCATCTGCTCAAACGTTGCCGCGGGCACGAGAGTAGAGACCGGCGCGTGCGCGGGACCCTCGATCAGCACGCCGGTTGGGGTGCCATCGGGGAAGCGCACAATGGTCCCTCCCGGTGGCTCGGGTGTCTCTCGAGTGATGCCGCCAAGTTGCAGCGCCAGCGAATTGGCGACGGCTACATGCCCGCCGCGCCTCACCAGCACCGGATGGTCGCGTGTCGCCTCATCCAGTTCCGGCGCAGTTGGCAAGCGCTCCTCCTGCAAATTGACCTCGTGCCACGCATCCGAGGTTCGGATCCATTCGCCAGCAGGTGTGTGGACTGCCTGTTGCCGGATCAAGTCGATAAACTCGGCCAAATTGCGTGCACGATCAACCGGGACGAAGAGACAATTTTGCGCGGCGAGAATGAAGTGGTTATGGGTATCATCGAACGCCGGAAGAATGGTCAGTTCTGGATCATCCACAAGGTGCGTGCCCGCAGTGATGAGCCCGTCGAGACCGTGTGGATCTTCTGAAGCCGCTACAATCCATTCGTCCCGAATGGCAATGGCACGAAAAATCCTGCGGTCCGGTGCCATGGAGTAGATGCCTCGCGCCCGAATCAGCAAATCGGCCAGTTTCGGAAGAGAACGGTGTTCCCAAGATGGTGAGTTCTGGCTCATAGTATGCTCCCTTTCCGTCTAGACGGTGATACAACTCTCGCGCCTCTTGAGTGTACCTCCATTCGAGTTCGTTTTTGCCGAAGACCTCAGTGGGCCAGGAAGATGGCTTGTGGGTGTGTCATACGCTGTCGCACCATACTGTTTTAGAACGACTCTCTGTTCCCGCGGCACACTGCAACGGCATGGCGCGACACGGTATCACCGTCTAGTCACCCTTGAGCAGTTTCCCCTCTTTCATCAGGTGTGCCGTACGGTGGTACGAACCATGCCGCCGGGAAGGCGCGTGAGCATCGAGTCTTCCCAAGAGGAGCATGAGCAATGAGATATTTTCACAACACATGGCGGCTGGGGCTCGTACTGGTCTGTTTGCTGGCGGTGGCCGCGTGCGGCGGGACCTCGACGACAGCGGCGACAGCGACGACAGCGACGACAGCGACGAAGGTGCCGGATTCGCCGGCGGCGGTGTCGACATCAACCGCCGTTGCTCAGTCCGCTTTGTGCAGCGGCGTTACGAACATCAACCAGGCGCTTGTCTCGCTCTCCAGCGTCAATGCCAGCATGACGGTGGGGGACGTTCGAGCCGCTCAGGTCAAAGTAAACAGCGCGGTGGACGCCATTCACTCGCGCGTTCCCACCGCCGACGGAACATTGCTGAGTCAGATCACCACTGCAAACGCCCAGCTGACCGCCAAGCTTGCCGGCTACACCGACTCCACACCGATCGGGCATACCTCCGACACTGTCCAGGATGTCAAGACAAAGGTATCCGATACGCAGGCCAAGACGACGCAGCTCGCCGACAAGCTGAATTGCACTGTGTAGAGCATTGAGCGTCACACTGCGTCTGGAGTAACAAGTCCGACAAGCCGTGCATGATCATCGGCGTCGAGATTCACGCCAAGATATGTGTCAGAAAAGAAAGTAACCATGCTGAGGTGAGGCTGAAGTTGGATTGGTCGTCCGATCCTCACGTTCTACAACACTATGCTGAGCCCACGTATCCCGTACTGTGTAATCCCTGGATATGCACATGTCCTTCATCTTCGGTTGGAGGCTCGTACTTCGTGTGCATACGTTCCAGCACCTCTGCGGGGACAGCGCCCTTACCGATATTGCGACTGACGCAGATTTCATAGGGGGTGTCTACGGCATAGATGTCGAGGGCCATGCCAAACTCTTTGGCCAGCCGGACCCAGGGACGACGGCTTTCTCGGGTGGTATTCGTGGCGTCAATAACCACTGCCCGACCGCCGACGAGGAGCGTTCGCGCCATGAGGTCTGCGGCAGACCAGACGAGCGGCTCCTTTCGTGCCTGGAATTGTTTGCCATACATCGCCAGGCGAATCTCATCTGGACAGACCCGCACCCACTCTGGCTCCATGGTCCGTGCCAGTGTAGTTTTCCCGCTGCGCGGCAAGCCGCACATGATCGACAGTTTCGCCGTCATTACCGTGACCAGTTATGAAGAGAGCGATCCCAGAAAATCCAGCACGATCTTATTGAACTCGGCTGGTTTCTCCATAAACGGATGATGCGCCGTCTCTGCCATGACCACCTTCTTCGCTCCTGGAATCTCCGCAGTCAGTTGGTCCAGCGGACTTGGCGCGTCCCACTCACCCAAAATGACGAGCGTGGGCACCCCAATTTCCGATAGACGTCCAATGGCTGGCGGTTCCAACGGTAAAGTCGGCGTCTCTGACTGCGCCTCATCATCTGGACGCTCCCAGTTGCGGGTAGTCATCTCGCGTACCCGCTCGCGCACCTCGGGAGCAGCCTGCCCCGGAAGCCGACCGGGGCCATCCGTCCACACTTGCAGCGAGATCTCCACCGCTTGCGCAATCTCGTGTTTCTCAAACGCTTCATTTAGACTTGTGTACAGCCGCGCCACCTCGGGATATCTGCTCATCATGTCTTCTGATGGCCGAAATCCACTCAAGCCAGCCGTCACCGGGATAAGCGCATCTACCATCTCCGGATGCTCAAGGGTGAAGTCGATTGCCAGTGTGCCTCCTCCAGAGACTCCCATGAGATAGGCGCTCTCGATGCCCAGGAATTGCATCAATGCGTACAGGTCCGCTCGATCTGAATACGACTTGCCGTTGGTGATCAGCCCTGAATCGCCGAAGCCTCGCTGATCGTAGCGAATAACCCTATAGTGCTCTGCGAAAGCGTCGAACTGATCGTCCCACGATCTTCTATCCAGCAAGTGACCATGTATCAGGATGAACGGATGGCCTGCACCGGCAATTTCGTAATACAACGTTGTGCCGTTTACCTCCGCAGTATCCGTCTGCGCGCTCCCGGCATCTGACATATAGAGGCTCCTCTCCTGTGTTAACCCATCTCCCTCGACATTGTAGCATCACCGGCGGTCAGCAGCGGCGGTCTTCTATCTCCCACAGGTGATCAACGACGGGGGGGCGGCGCCCGCCTGCGGCGTGCAGCGTCGGGCTCTAGCCCTCCACGGACTGCGAGGGGTGCGAGAGCCTGCGAGAGGTTCCCGATAACTTTTACCTTTTAGTACCCCCTAATCCATAATCTAACTGTAGACCCCTCGCATGGGGTAGCACCCCTCGCAAACCCGACCCCCAGCAAACCGCAAACGGCTGAGTTAGGCTACCCTCGGTCCCTCCTGTCAGTCCCCTTGCTGTAGCAGCCCACCTCGGACTCGGCACCCACCGCAAACCAACCTATCACTATTAGCAGTTATGTAAAATCTCCAGTTAGCTGTTGGGCAGTTATACTGTTGCCGGAGGTATCCAATATAAAGATGACTATCTTAGCCAATCATTGCAGCTAGGTCGCAGTTATGATAAAACGTTCCAAGTCAAAGGTGACAAGCGCTGGTAAGTGATAGCAAGCGGATTGTCACCATTTTTGCGCGTACCCAATTCTGGTGCAGTCGTTGGAGACTCCAAAGAGGGATAGGGTTTCGATGTCAACCTATGGATCACAGTTTTTGGCGTTTGGAGTCCAGAATATCTACGACTACCGGCGCGAGCGTTCTGAGAACATTGTTGCGTATGTTGCACGCTTGTCAGATAGTGAACTGTTTGACAGCGACGAGAACGAACTCATTATCCAGCTTAAGGGAAAGTTCCAGATTAGGCCGCCCGTGATTGACTTCGACAAGAAGACCCATGAGCTTATTCCTGGCCAATCGGTCACATACACAATACCGGTCCAAGGCGACGCAACTTTGCTGAGAATCCAACCATCCAACTGTCAAATGTACAGTTACAATCGTAGTTTTAACATTGCCGCCATACGCAACGGAACTGATGACGCTGTAGAGTTTGTAATCAAGGATAGCGGAGAGACCGACGAGGTATTGCAGACTGTCAACAGAATACTCGACAACCTACGTATAAATTCTCAGCAGTTGTGCACAGAACTAGGAAGTGTTAGTGCCTCAGTTGAGGGCGACGTAAAGCGAGCAGTGGCGTCGGAAAAGGCTCGACGTGAACAGCAGCGCAAACGTAATGATGACTTACGCAATCGGCTTCCTTGATCTGTGCTTAGACCAGGGTAGTCCAGTCACGGTGTGACACGTGTGGCTCACCGAGCCCTGACAGGCATACACAATAGCTGCCCGCATCTGCCGCTGATGACCAGAAGAAGCACGTCATATCTCCGGCTGTTAATGAAAATGCGCATCAGAAGCGGCCTAGACTGCTGCCTGGCTATCACAGATAAGTCAGGCAGCAGGTGTTACCGTTGGAGTAAATCACACGCTTGGTGACTGTGCGGCACAAAGACGACCCAGCTACAAGGCCCAATTACGACTGTGGCGGATGTTTCAGGAACATCAGAATGACAATGGCAATGTACGCGGCATAGCCTGCCACCGCCAGTACCGCAACAGTCGTAACAGTTTGCAACACCACCCCCACTACTACAAGAGTAATACGGATCCATCTAGGTAATCCTAGTACCCAGCTCATGTGGATACACTCCTCGCAACGACGATGCTACACACACTCTCCTATGTTAGCATCTCCGTATACATGCTGACCAGTCCAGCATTCATCAATAGAAGCTACTGTTGAAGATTACAGAGAAATCGCCGTAACCCTCTGGCGGGCTTTCGGGATAATAGTTTTCTGTGCCACCTGATAGGCCATCGTTCGTTGCGATGTTGTCTGAATAGGCGTCACACGTATTGCAGCCCATATAGACCCAGGCATCATTGGCGCCTTCCGCCTCGCAACTGTAGAAAGTAAGTTTCGTGGTCTTGGGTACTCCGTTAGCATGAGGGGTCGAAGGGTCCACATCTTCGCGTACGCAGTCGGCGTAACGCTCGTCCGGCTCCGGTCCGAAGACGGTACTGAACGCCCAACCCTGCGTGTAGTCCTGAATATACATGAAGTTACCTACCGTCTCAGCATACATCGAATCGCTTGAGGCGACAGGGTACGGTAGGCCGTCACTCTGCGTTATAATCATCTCCTGGGTATCAGGAGTGTAGCACGTGTTCTCTACCCATGCGACGTAAACATTGACAAGGGAGGCTTCAAAGCTATTGGTACCTGTCTGCGTCAGGCAGTCGCCGCTACCTACCCCACCTTGCCCCACCCAGTCTGAAAGAGCCCCAATTAGGTTTACACTATCCAGAATAGGTGCTACATACCACGTGGTTTGAGCGTCAACCCAGTCATTTCCCCAGCTGCTGTTCGCCACTTGGTCATATCCTGCCCAGTAGCCATAGAATGGTCCGTGCTCGTTCTTGGGGTTCTGAGCCTGTGTTGGGTCTGAACTGGTGGCAGAAGGATACATGGAGCAGGCTCTAGTTACCTCATCATCGACTAACTTCTTCCATTCGGACAAGTTTGAGACATCAGACCGTGTCAGCATGCCGTACGACTCCAGCTGGGAATCAGTGAGTTGGTCATGCCGCAGATTAGGTGACTCCTGTGATGGCGGTTGGATACAGCCAGATTCTGACATGACTGGACCTGTCGGAGTGGGATCTCCCTTTGCCACAGTTGGAAGGCTAGTGCCATGAGTGAAATTGGATTGCGGCCGTGAACCACTGATGCCGTTAATGCCAGTGCCCGCATGGTGGAGAGGCGCCGCTTGAGCGACACCTGCAGTCTGACTAAATATACTGAACGCTGCTACTGCCAGAAGAGTCATGACGAGGATCGCTTTTCCAGGGGTTCGCCAGGGGTGTGCGTCCGTTGACATCGAGGTTTTCCCTTCGTAGTTACTTCCTACACTTCAACCGTGGAATGGCAATCGTGGAATGGCAATCGTGGAATGGCAATCGTGGAATGGCAGCATGGGTCCGTGCAGCGCACTTGATAAAGTGGATGTGCGCTCCTTGATACCGAGAACTCTCCTTTCTTGCTAGTTTACTACTTTGTTATGCGAAATGTCATCTCTGGGCGCTTCCGCACAATTAGATTAACACAAGGTGTCAATAGTGCAATGTTACCTAGCTGCAAAATATCTGAACCTCTTTCCGCCTATAAGAAGTAGACTAGAAGTGGATCGTACAAGGAAGCGTGATCCCGTCTCTGCTCTGGGTTGGCCAACCGGTCCTCCCCTGATGCTTAGCTTGCTTTGGTGCATCCTTGCCTGACTGCTATGTGGTCAAAGTGAATGATACGGTTTACATACGGGGTATTGAATATTTGTTTCTCGTTTGCTATTCTGTGGCTAGGAGAGGCCATTAGGATTTGCAACCCCAATGTGCGGGAACTGGAGAACCCTTGATACGGTTTGGAGCACAACTCTTTATCCCTAAATGGGGGATGTGGTCGGGAACCCTCATGAGTATTTGAGGCCCCATGCACGCACCTCTGGTATGTGACTGGGAGCGACACATCCACTGGACTGCACCCCATACACCGGACCAGTAGGTCAAGTCAACTGAGCAATACGTTTGGTCTGGAGAGCTTCGAACTCGGCCGGAGGCCGGTAACCTAAGCTCGAGTGCAGTCGTTTGGTATTGTAGACCGCCTCGATGAACTGGCTGATATGGGCCTCAGCCTCCGCAAAGGTCTGGTACTCGTTTAAATATACCTCCTCGTATTTCAGCGTTTTGAAGAAGCTTTCGGCTTTCGCGTTGTCATAGGGATTGCCGGTGGCAGACATACTGACCTGGGCCTGCACCTGGTCCAATCGCGCGACATACTCGGTGCTGGCGTACTGCACGCCTCGGTCAGAATGATGGATCAGTCCCGGAACCGGCTGCCTCGTCTGCAGGGCCATCTCGAGGGCGGCCAGCGTAAGACGAGTATCAATCTGGCGCGAGAGCTTCCAGCCGATACAGCGGCGGGAGAACGCATCCAGCACACACGCCAGATAGACGAAAACGGTGGGCAAGCGAATATAGGTCAGGTCGGCCACCCAGGCTTGATCGATCCCCGTGAGCTCCACCTCCGCCAGCAGATTGGGATAGGTCGGGTACCCATGGGCCGAATTGGTCGTCACCAGAAAGTGGCGCCGCAGCTGACACAACAGGGATTGCTCCCGCATCACCCGCAAGACGCATTTGTGGTTGACCTGCCATCCGGCTCGGCGCAGTGCGTGCGTCACGCGCCGGTAGCCATACCTCGGACACTCGAGAGCAATCTGTTCGATCGCTTCGCGCAAAGCCACATCCCGCTCAGTGGACGCCTCCGCATGCGGGGAGGCGTAGTACCAGCTGCGGCTGACTCCCAGCCAGCTACAGAGCTGGCGGAGGGAGATCTGCGGATAGGTCTGCTGGACCATCTGGATCACCCGATGCCGTTCCTGGACTCGAGAGCCTTCAGCGTTTGCGCACTCTGCAAGACTTTTTTTAACGCAGCATTCTCAAGCGCTA
Source organism: uncultured Chloroflexia bacterium (assembly GCA_963826075.1). Lineage (GTDB taxonomy): Bacteria > Chloroflexota > Ktedonobacteria > Ktedonobacterales > JADMIN01 > JAJPKE01. The sequence continues at coordinate 108,905 of CAWGVQ010000019.1, read as the reverse complement.
ATTGACCACAGAACCGCTCTAGCTCCGCGACGCGGGCTTCCAGTGGGTTCACCTGCCCGCCCTCGGTCGGCGTGAACGCCGCTTCACCCCGCCGGTCGTACTCCTGGCGCCAGCGCGACAACACGCTTTCGGCCAACTGGTATTCCCGGCAGGCTTGTGCTGGGCGCTTGTGGCCTTCCGCAATCTGCCGCACCACATTGAGCTTGAATTCTCGGCTGAAGGTCCGTCCTGGCATGCGTCACCTCACCTTTCCGCTGTGGCTAGTCTAGCACAGCACTACGGCTCAGTTGACTTGCCTTCGTGGTACGGTCAGAGGGGTTCACTCCACACAGTTTCCTGCCTCTTCTCCCCCTGTGGGGTTCTTAGGGGGCTAGCTCCCTAAGCGAGTCCAGGGCAGAGCCCTGGGCACAGCGCAGCGAAGGAGTGCCCTAGCGAGGAAGGATGGAGAGGGTTTCAGGGAGAGGAAGGGAACGCCGCCGCAATGCGTGGTGCCCTTCCTCTCCCTGATTGGTTGGTGGAGGAGAGCAGTATGCCCAGAGCTGCAACCAAAGTCACTTCCATCTTGGCCAAAGAATCGATTTACGTTGGTATCGATGTGGGTAAGACGCGTCACGTGGCGGGTTTTGTGTCGTCTACCCTGCTCCAGCGACATGGGCGTTTTGAGGGCTGTCCGGTGCTGACCTTCGAACAGTCCCGCGCAGGCTTCCGGACATTGGTCGATCGGATCCGAGAATATACGCCCCTTGAGCAATGCTATGTTCTCCTTGAAAAAACGGGCCATTACCACTTGGCCCTTGTCCAATACCTGCAAGATGTCGATATCTCGGTCTATCTGGTGCACGTGCAAGAACGCCCAAAAGGGGTGCTCAAGACTGACAAGCGCGATGCCTTGAGATTAGCCAACCACCTGTACAACCAACTGGAGTTGGGCGCACAGGTAGCCAACAAGCTCCACTTGGTTCGGCGAGCTATCGCCCCCACAGAAACCGCTTCTCTCCTGCGCGGATTGGTCCGCCATCGCTATGAGCTTACGCGTGAAACTACACGCCGCAAAAACAAGCTGACGGCCATCTGCGATGAACTCTTTCCAGAATTTGCCAGCATTTTCAAAGATCCCAATGCTCCAGGGGCTTTGGCCATTCGGAAGCACTTTCCGACTCCCCATGCGATCGCTACCGCAAGCTTGCAATCGTTGCAGGCGCTTCGTGTGAGAAATCATCCCTCCAATGCTATACTCAACCAGCTCCAGGAAACAGCCCAGTCCACGATTGGGACTCGAGACCTTGGGCGGCAGCGAGGACTGGTGCTGGAACAAGGACAGCTGATTGCCGAACTTGAGCTCTTGCGACACCATCTTGATGCGTTGGACACGGAAATTACCCGCATTGTCGAGCAGTCTCGCGAGGGGCGTATTCTCACCTCCATTCCTGGCATTGGCCCAGTGCAGGCAGCCACTATCATTGCAACTATAGGGCACATTGACAACTTTCCCAGCGCAGCGGCGCTCAAATCCTACTTTGGTTGGGCTCCGGTGGCGACCCAAAGTGGCACAAGCCTGGATAGTGCCACGCTCACCCCTAAAGGAGTGCGCACTGTCAAACAGATGCTGTTTCTGGTCGTTGGTAATGCCATCCAATTGGACTGCGAATGGGCCAAGATCCACGCGCGCCTGGTTCCCATCAAGTGCCTATACGATGAGCGCACCAAGACCTACAAAGGAAAAGTGAAGGTAATGGGGCGTATCGCAGGGCAGATTATCTCGACGATCTATGCCTTGCTCAAACGCGATGCTGAACTCTTACAAGCTCACGTGGGCAAACCAGCTCCTGAACCGCAGCTCTACGACCCAGCTCTGCACCGAGCGCACCGTCAAGGTCAGTACCGTGCCTCCAAACCGAAATCGGCTAAACTGACCCTGGTTGAACTACCTGCTAAACTCTCCCATTCCTAAATCTTCCATGAGTATTAGGGGTGGGTTATGGTAGAATCTGGTCATGGCACGACGTATACACCTGCAACCCTATCTGACTATCGATGAGCTCGAACACCGCTACCGGACGGCCAAAGAGCCCAACGAACGAACCTGGTGGCAGATCCTGTGGCTCCTAGCCCAAGGTCGCACCGCGACGGAGCTGTCGGCGGTGATTGGCTACCGCGCGTACTGGATCGGCCAGATTGCCAAGCGCTACAACGAACGGGGACCCGAGGGCATGCGCAACCGGCGCCATACCACCTCCTACCGACCAGCACCGGTCTTATCCGCCGAGCAGCAAGAGGACCTGCGGAGCGAGCTGGCCCAGGCTGCTGCTCGGAACCAGCATTGGCGGGCGAGCGATGTCGCCGCCTGGATGAGCGAATGCCTCGGACGTCCAGTCTCCTACTGGTTAGCCTGGAGTTATCTGGTCAAACTTCGTAACAGCCTGCAACTGCCCCGGTCGCAGCATGTGCTGGCCGATCCGGAGGAGCAAGAGCAGTTCAAAAAAACGTGCGACCTCTCCTCAGAGCAGTAGCTACGGCCTTTCCGCATGCTACGGTGGAACTATGGGCCATGGATGAGCATCGTATCGGGCTCAAACCCGTACAACGGCGGGTGTGGGCGCCGATGGGCCAGCGGCCAGTAGCGCTTGTCCAACATCGCTTCGCCTGGCGCTATGTGGTGGGCTTTGTCCATCCCGCTTCCGGACGTACCGTCTTTCACTTGGCGACCAGCGTCTCCATTCCCCTTTTTGAGACAGAACTCGCCGCTTTCGCCCGCGCGGCCGGAGCCTGTCCCCGCAAGCAGATTGTGCTGGTTCTGGATCGAGCCGGCTGGCATACCAGCCAGCGCCTGCGGATCCCGGAGCATCTGCATCTCTTGTTTCTGCCTCCCTATTCGCCTGAACTCCAACCGGCCGAGCATCTCTGGCCACTGACCAATACCGTGCTCGTCAACCAACATTTTGCCAGTATCGAGGACCTCGAGGAGGTCCAGCTGGCGCGCTGCGTGGAGCTGCAGCAGCAGCCGGCAATGATCCGCTCCACCACCTGCTTTCACTGGTGGCCTCGCCAGATCCACAAACGTCGAGGTCCCAGGCGGAGATAGTACGAAGTGTAGTGCTGTGACAATTGTCTATCGCTTGGTGTGTTCTAGATGAGCGGCGCATCCGGGCGTCGAGTCGTCTAGAGGAAAGTGAGGCTTCTCGTGGCAGTTCCGGCAGTGATGAGCCGGCGGAGCGGGCAGCACGGTTGGCTCCGCCAGCTGCTACGCTGGTTCGCGTCCTCTATGCTCCCAATAACCGGCGGGCGCACCAGCCATGCCGAGTCAGACGGCGAAGCAGCCCGACACTTTGATGCCTTCTTTCGCGAGCATGAGTCACGGATCTACGGCTATCTCTGGCGCATCACCGGCGACCGCCAACTGGCGTCGGACCTGAGCCAGGAGACATTCTTGCGCGCCTGGCACTCCTTCGCCAAGGTACGCGGCTACGAGAACCAGGCTGCCTGGCTGCTGCGGGTTGCTACCAATCTGGCGTTGAATTCCCGGCGTCGCCGGAACACGCGGATCGGAGTCCCTCTGGCGCTGGATGAGACCACGGAGCTAAACCAGAGTGACCATGCCTGGCGGATTGCGGAGCGTGATGCCGTGCACCAAGTGCTGCTGACGCTGCCCGCACGCATGCGTGCGGCGCTAGTGTTACGGGAGGTGGAAGGACTGCCCTATGCCGAGGTTTCACGCCTGCTGGGGATGAGTCCTGGAGCAACGCGGATGCTCCTGTCGCGTGCCCGCGAGCAATTTCGCCGGTGCTACCGGCGCGAGGAGGAGCGGCCATGAGTCCTGACTCTGTGCCAGGGTGCGCCCTGGAAGTCTCTTCTGCGACCCTCTCTGCCTGGCGCGATGGCGCTCTCCCACCGGCCGAGACGCAGCGCATTCGGGATCACATTGCGGAGTGCCCGGCCTGCCGGGACGTGCTGGCTGAGTACGAAGCGATCGCCGGCAGGTTGGCGGCCATTCGCGTCCCTGAGCCGGTCGGTGGCTATGGCCAGAGTCCGCGCGTCAGGCCTCCAGCGAATCGCGGGGACAACGGGAGGCGCCCACTCACATTTGCCGGTGGTCTGGGGGCGCTGGCGGCGGTGATGCTGCTCACCCTCCTGTTCGCTCAGCTCTTCCACAGCATGGGAGCCAGAACGACTCACACAGCAAACGCTAATCCGACGGCGACCGCCACCAGCCACCCGGTGGCCAACTTGCCCCCCGGTCTCACGCCTGGCGTTCTTGATACCCGCCCCGTACCCGCCGGGTGGACACGGGTGCTCGACGGACAGGACTTCAATGGCATTGCCACCTCTCCCGCCGATCCCCGCACCCTCGCCGGGTGCCCGCTGCCCGCCCAGCTGGCCGCAGTGGCAGCCGCGGCGCCTCCGGTGCTGGTCCTGAGTACCGACGGCGGCGTCACCTGGCAGAGCCATCCCATACCGGGTGCCGACCAAACGACAAGTTGCGCGGTCTTCGCTGATACCGAGCACGCGGGCACGTTTATCGTCGACACGAACGACGCGGCGTACGAAACGACCGACACGGGTCAGACCTGGCAGACCCTTACTCCACCGGCTGGGTATACCATGTCGCTCGGTTCGCTCGTGGGGGGGTACCTGACCGCCGCGCTGATCCCCAGCGCCGGAACAACTGGCCCTCGCCTCGGCCAACGCTCTCCCGAGGGCACGTGGACCATTCTGCCTCCGTTCGATGAGGGCTTTCCCACCTCCATTGGCGTCGATCCAGACAATTCTGCCCATATCTACGCGGCGGTGTCGCTGAGCCAGGTGAGGATGGCACTAATCGTCACCACTGATCGTGGGAGCACCTGGCGGACCGTGCATATCTGGAATGCAGCCACGCTACTCGATATCTGGACGGCAACCAACGGGCGGGTCGTCGTCCAGGCCGATGTCAATGCCAAAGTACCGCATGAGGTCTGGTTCAGTCCAGATGCAGGCGCCTCGTGGCACGAAGTGGCTTCCCAGTCGGCAATTAGCCAGGCCTTTGTCGATCCCGGCGGCAACGTGCTGACGCTGTATAGTGCTAATGCCTATGGCAGTCCATCCGGTGGCAGCCTCTCCGAGCTCAACCTGGCCAGCGGCAAGTTGCAACCGATCGCATCGAGTCCAGCGTTCTTTGATGCGATATTTTGCACGACAACGACAGACGCCCTCCTGTGTGGTGACGTGTGGGGGACGTACCGGCTGCCACATTCTCCTGCCTCGTAGTGCTCGCGCCATTTCCAGGTATCCCCCTGGAACAGCCGGAGTCCAGGAGATTGGAGTGTCAGCTCGCCTGGAAGTACAGGAAGGCTGCGTGGTAGTATCGGTGGACCAAGCAACTGCTGCGTGATCTACGTCTCACTGCTGCAGGCACACCCGTAGCATCCGCACTGATGCTCCATGCGATGAACGTGTTGTGCCATGTCCCAATTCGACCATAACCCATCCTAAAACCGTATGACTCCGTTTGCATCCTCCCAACCAGCCCATCGCCCATCACAATAGACGGGATGTGATTGCACCTTCTTGGCTGGCGTCGGCAGCACCAGGCACGCGCGATGCGCAGCCACTACCTCCGGCGATGGCGCTACGTTGTCATTGCCGGTGTTACCGTTCAGTGATTGTGTCCGGGATAAGTGTTCAGTGATTGTGTCCGCATATGGAAGCGAGCATCACACTGAACCGAGCAGAACAGAAACGGCTGATCGTACTGAATGCGGTCCTGGCTAGGCAGTCGACGGTGGCGGAGGCCGCCGCGAGCCTGGGTCTGTCCCAGCGACAGGTGCGACGGGTGTTGGCCGCGTATCGGAGGGAGGGAGCGGCCGCCCTCGCCCATGGAAACCGGGGACGTCGACCAGTCCACACCACCGCTGCCGAGGTGGCGGAGCAGGTGGTGAGCCTGGCGCAGACCACCTATGCGGGGTGTAACCAGCAGCATCTGCGGGATCTGTTGGAGGAGCGGGAGGGGATCGTGGTGTCCCGGGCGACGGTGCATCGGCTGCTGAGCCAGGCCGGCGTGCTGGCTCCCCCTGCGCGGCGTCTCCCCCAGCATCGCCGGCGACGGGAGCGGCGCAGTCAGGCGGGGCAGCTGGTGCAGATCGATGGGAGTCCGCATGCCTGGTTCGAGGACCGCGGCCCCCAGCTGACTCTGCTGGCGGCGATCGATGATGCGACCGGACGGCTGGAAGCGGCGGTCTTTCGCGAGCAGGAGGATGCGCAGGGCTATTTGCTGCTGGTGCGGCAGCTGGTACAACACTGCGGCCGGCCGCTGGCCCTCTACCATGATCGCCATGGCATTTTCGTGCAGACCGTCAAGGCCGGGGAGACGCTCGCCGATGAACTCAGCGGGCACCGACGGCCGCCGACCCAGTTTGGGCGGGCGTTGGAGGAACTGGACATTGCCTCGATTGTGGCTCGCTCTCCCCAGGCCAAAGGCCGTATCGAGCGGCTCTTTGCCACCCTGCAAGACCGCTTGGTGGCCGAACTCCGGCTGAGTGGGGTGAGCAGCCTAGCCGCCGCCAATGCCTTCCTGGCGAGCTATCTGCCTCGGTTCAACGCCCACTTTGCGGTGCCGGCGCGGGTGGCAGGCCGTGCCTATCGGCCTCTCGACCCCACCCAGCAGCTCGACGCGATCTGTTGCTTCAAATACGCCCGGGTCGTCGCCGCGGATAATACCGTCAACTTTGGGAAGCAGCGGCTGCAACTCCAGCCCAGTCCGACCCGGCGCAGCTATGCGCAGGCCCGAGTCGAAGTCCAGGAACGCCTGGATGGGAGTCTGCTGGTCTACTATCAGGGGCAGCGGGTGCATACGGCGGTGGCGCCCCAGGAGGCTCCGCTGCTGCGCGCTCGCGCCTACCGCTTGGGCCCCACCAGCCCACCGTCCCAGGCCTCCAGTCTCGCGGACGAGGGGCCCGGCGGGAGGCGCGGGGACCGGCGGGACCGCCCTCAGCAGGTCCAGGCCGGTCCCCGCTCCGGGCCTCCCGCTCCAACCCATCCCTGGCGTCGTCCGTTCACACCTGTAGGAGCGTCACGTGGACACAATCACTGAACACTTAGGCGGACATTTTCACTGAACACTAACATACGTTGTCATTGCCGGTTGACATCACTGTCTGCTCTCGCTATGCTGAGACGTATGAGCGTCACCACTGATTCTCGCCATACGGATGGCCTGCCCATTCTCGCGTTCGCGACCCAGCACGACTGGGAAGCCTGGCTGGAAGAGCACCATGCCGATACCGCCGGCCTTTGGCTCAAGATCACCAAGAAGGGAGCAGCAGCCCCTTCCGTCACCTATGCCGAAGCCCTAGAAGGTGCCCTCTGCTTCGGGTGGATCGATGGCCAGAAAGCCGCTCTCGACGAACAGCACTGGCTACAGAAGTTCACCCCGCGGAGGGCCAAAAGCATCTGGTCGCGAGTCAATCGCGCGAAGGCGGAGGCGCTCATGGCGGCCGGCCGGATGCATCCGGCCGGCCTGGTGCAGGTGGAAGCAGCCAAGGCTGATGGGCGCTTGGCGGCGGCCTACGACTCGCAGCGCACGATCGCAGTGCCCCCTGACTTCCAGCGTGAACTTGATGCCCACGCGCAGGCTCGTGAATTCTTCAATACACTCGATCGTGCCAACCGTTACGCGATCCTCTGGCGCGTTCACACCGCGAAGCGGCCAGCCACCCGAGCGGCACGCATCTCCAAGTTCATTGAGATGCTCTGCAGGCACGAAAGACTCCACCCAGAGCGGTAGATGCCCCGTTCTGCACCGTCAAGTCTACGAGTCAACTATTTGACTATGCGGGATATGGGCTGGTATGTGCTGCTGTAGTATTATGGGCTAGACTTTCATCGACTACGCGGCTATACTTGCTCGTACCAGGGCTACCCTCGGGTGTGCTCTGGGTCAGTAGTGTAGCCGTTCACACGGGCTCGGGCTCTGGTCTCGGGTCACTGGCTGCACTACTGTCACCCCTTCCACCTCCAGGCAATATGAGCCCTTTTAACCAGTGAGCCCACATGTCTACACGTGACTGTGGAACTCGGCACTCTGCAAGCAGCAGTCGGGTGAGTTGCGAATTGATAACTATACTGCCGTCTTGCTTTCTGGCAAAATCTCCGTAATGCAGGGTCGTCAGACCAAGGAAGGTCAGAAGCAAATCATCTACCGAACCGCGTTCTAGCTCTGCCAGGTCATATGTTAAGGAATCTCGACCGGGTTTATCGCTGTGTAAAAATCCGCCTGCTACGTCAAAGCCTACTTGATAAAGACTCTGGCGGCATTGCGAGGCTAGAGCAGAGTAGCAGTAATTCAGACAGGCGTTCACCGGGTCTATAGCGTGCCGTCCGTTGTGATTCGGTGCCAGTGGTGAGAATCGAACACGAGCCGTCAGCCAGTGAGGCGGTATGCGGTGCAGATCAGGCTTAGACCACTTGAGCGCCCACCCCGACCAGGCACCAAAATAGATCATACCCAGGCGCGCTTCTAACATCATCAAATAATTGGTATCTTGCTGTGGGGCGGTTGGGTTCTTCATAGTGAGCCACTGTTGCCAGTCCTGGAACGTTGCAAGAGTGTTCTCACGCCCTGGTAGATCAGAGTGCTTGAGAAGGGTTTGGTACTGACCTTCTACCTTGCGCCGGACAAGCTCCCGTACGAGGGCTCCGGCTGATGGCGACCCAGGCAGGACAATGCCACTGGAGATAAGCCACTGCCTGCGGCGTAGTTCCGCGTCCTGATGTGCGATTGGGAGAACTTCGAGCAGTGGGAACCCCGAAGCATCCAGGACGGTGAGGTGAACGCTTTCATTCCTGCACCAGGCGGCGGCGGAGAGTGTCATGGTGCCAGTCATATGACCATGGCTGCCCACCCACAGAATACGCCGGAGGGTGTGCGCTGCTGGGTAGAAGAACTCCTTTGCTGGTGCTGGTTCACCGTGGGTGCGCCCCATATGGCAAACGAGCGCACCATTCTCGCAGCCTACGTATGAGCCCTGCCCAGCTAAGATAACAGTTCTCCCCTCTGAGGTGTTGTACTCGGATGCCGCCAGCCTCCTGTCAGCCTGCTCCTCACGATACTCCCCTGCCAGCCGCCATTCGGTCTGAGCCTGTTGGCCAAACAGCGGGAGGGTTAGAGGAGTCACTGAGTTAGCTACTAGGCCCTCAAGTTCGCTGTCCCCCTCAGAGGCATCTGTTGGAATATCTGGTAGGGGTGGAAGCGTAGTGCTGATTGCATCGGTTAGGTCTGATGTAGGAGTCGGCAATGTCGCGGGCTTCCTACTTCTGGTGGACTTGGGCCAGTTCCGAGATGCATGCCGAGCCTTGGGTGACCCATCTGGGTTTATGAATGGGTGAGTGCCGTCTGCTATTCGCCGTAGCTGCGTCTGACGTGAGCGCTCCCGATCTGCCTCAGTCTTGCTGTCATACTTCACATGGGTGAGAGCTGCACCATATTGGCAGAGCCGAGAGCAATAAACCTGGGTTGTACTCTTAGAGGTAAACTCCTGATAGCAGCGCGGGCACTCACGTATCGAGCCCTTACCTAGCGGGGCAGCAGCAGAGGTGCCATATCGACTGTGCTTGCGGAGTTGTTGCGCACAGGCTGGACTACAGGTACGCGGCACCCGAGAGTTCTTCGCATAGCCTTTGCGGGGATGGAATGCTTTGCCACATGCCTGGCAGGTGAGAGTGATAGTCTCGTCTAGTTGGTCTGATGGCATAGCTACGTCTCCTTTGGGGTTAGGAGACACTGGACGGGATAGCTGGGGCAGGATAGACTGATAAAAGCCCATCCTGGTCACTGTCCAATACACAGTGTCGTTTGGGTTAGGGTGGTTAGGTTGTTTCCAGCAGCCTAGCCACCTGCGCGTTCTGGCAACCAATATACCAGAAACGACTAATCGGTACGAGTAGGAATCACCTACCTTTCTGGATAATGGCACTGAGCAGCGCGGCTAAGCTTTCGCGCTCTTCACCCGGTAAGGACTCCATAATGAGCGTTCCCGTAATGTGGCTGGCGATGGCGGCAAGAATGGTATTCAGTTGAGTAGCCGTGTCAGTGCCCGCCATATGCTCAGTTACGTAGTTGCGTAGTTCGGCTAGCGTATCCGAACTTTGCGACTGCCCCTGGATCAGTGACCGTCTCAACGCTTCTTCACGCACACGCGCCGGGTTTGGAAGATCATCCATCCCTTGCCGCACACGCTCGTACCACGCGATTTGATCGGAACTCAGATATTTCCTCGCATCACGCGGGCGTTTCTCAGTCACAAAAACACCTTGACTTACCAAGGTGGCAATTCTCTCGTACTTGACCTCCAGCTTGTCTGCCGCCTGTTCATAGGTGAACAGTTCAGTGTGCAGTACCTCTGGGACAAGTTCACGTACACGCCCCTGCACGCTCCGAAATTCATCATCACTCAAGCGGCTGAGGTCGCTCGTGTCCATAATGCTGTCCCTTCTCCCGATAAAGATTAGTGCAACTTACATCTAATAATATAGCATGATGGCGGGGACATTTCAATAGGAGTTGTGAGCGATTGGCGAGAGTGTTGACGCTAACATTTATTATGTAATACACTAACTCATAGCTCCTGATATGGATGGGCGGGGCATGAGCGAAAGAAACGGAGATAACATGCGAGTTGATTTTGCGGCATGGCGCGAGTGGTTGGGATTGAGCCAGCGCGAGCTTGCGGAGCAGGTTGGGATATCGGCTGTCGCGCTAGCTGAGATAGAGCGGGGCCATAGTCGGCCACGTCCCTCGACAATCGCCGCTATCGCGCGGGTGCTTGGGGTGCCACGTACTACCTTGCTGCATAGCTCACCTGAATCGGAGTGGGAACACGGTTGGCGTCCGCCTGAGCCTGATAGTGTTGCCATGTGAATGGGCAATCTGCGCCATGCAAAGAAGTGCCTGTAGGCTGGTTCGGTAACGTACGGGTGGGAAAGAGACAAGCACTATTGAATCAATTAGAGGTAATCAGCACCAATAATAGAGCAGCCAGCCTAGTAGCTGGCGGCCCCAGACGTACCCTCAACCTTACCACGGATAGGAGTAGCTGTCATGTCCATTATACACCCAATTCATGAGCACGAAGGGTCCGGTCGTGGAATTCCCCATAACCATTCTGCCAGGCGTCGCAAAGCCAGGCAACGATACCGCGAGGCGCATACCTCGCAGGATGTAACGTTCCGGCTCAATGGCCAGATCGCAACGGTTGACAGTACCGTCCGCCTTATACGAGCACAGGACGCGCTAGCCCGCAGGTCCGGTATGGGCACGTTTCAGCGGGCGTATCTGCATTCCGGAGCCCGCGCCGACATGTGGAAGCACGCCCGAACCGGTGCAGATCGTGAACTGCTAAACAACGCGTGGGAACAGTGCATAGCAGACGGTACCGTACCGCTGGCAGTGGACGCCCTGACGGAAACGGAGCTACTGCAAGAGGGGCTCCGGGAGCCTCCACTGCACATTACGGACGCCGACAAAGCGTGCATAGTTGCGGAATCTCTCCGCATTGGGCAACGGAGTTAATAATGGCACGGCGATTTGACAAGCCCCCAATTGTGGTTGAGCGACCGCCAGACCTGCATACGATAAGCCTGGCAGAGCTGCTAAGCATGAAGTTTGACGCCCCTGCCTGGGTTATACCGGGCCTGCTGCCGGTGGGCCTTACGATCCTGGCGGCTCCACCCAAGACAGGGAAGAGTCTGCTCTCACTCGGCCTCGTGCTTCGGGTCGCCTACTATGCCACGAGTGCCGGGCTAGCCCGGCCGGACGGGCAGGCCCAATCAGGGCTGTACCTCTCCCTTGATGACCCGAGTGAGCGGCGTTTGCAAACACGGGTGCTTGACATCCTTGACGGTCGCCCACTTGAGCATGGGGCATACTTCACTACAACCGCTGCGAGCTTAGACGACGGCCTCTGCATACAACTTCGAACGTGGCTACGTGTCCATGTTGATGTAAAAATCATCGTGGTTGACGCCCTGGCAACGGTCAAGGCGAAACGGTCGGGCGATGACGTTTTCAAAAGTGACTACAGTGGGCTAAAGGGCCTGCAACAGCTTGCCTTGGAATGCGGTATCGCCGTCCTGTTGGTTCACCATACTCGCAAGATGCCCGCTGGCGACGACTGGGTAAACCGCATCAGCGGTACGCTTGGCGTTGCTGCCATGGCAGACGCTCTTTGGCTGCTGGAGCGTCCCAGGGGCGCGACAAAAGAACGCCTCCTCATTACGTCACGAGACGCCCCGGATACTGTGCTTGAGGTTCCTCTTGACGACTTGCTGGAAGGGGTGTGGCTTCCATCTGGTGAGGATTCTGTCAAGGAAACGTTCTTGATGGATCAAGTTCTTGCAGCCATTAAAGAGGCGGGAACTGACGGCATCAGTGCAAAAGCAGTAGCAAAGGCGCTTAATCTCAAGCCCGGGCAGGTTATGCCGCAGGTGCAACGACTGCACCAAAGCGGTCATATTACCCGCCTTCGCTATGGTCAGTATACCGCTAGCCTGTATAGGGTTGCACCAGCCCAGGCTACACCCGGGTTAGAGCCACCTGAAGGTGATAATGCCGCTCGCCTGTATAGGGTTGCGCAAGTACCCCCGGCCCAGGCAGCAAAAGGGTTTGTAGCACTTTGCAATACATTGTGTGACACAGTTTTTTCTGAAAGTGCCCCCGGCCCTGATGGCAACAGGTACGACGCTCAGTCGTGCAACCCTATACAGCCAAGCGGCAATAACACAGGTACGTCTGCTGCAAACCCTGACGGCAATGGGCCTGAAGCTCAACTATTGCACAACCATATACAGCCTAGCAGTGTAACGTCAAGTCTAGGTGATTCGGAGGGCTCCGATGGCGATTGAGGTAACAGAACAGTCAACGGGTACCTATCGACTTGTGCCCATATCCGACCTTCCGGGTATCGTTTCGCGATGTATCGAAGATGGCGGGCCCATCGGGCTAGACGTGGAAGCAACCGGCTTAGACTACTGGGCAAGTAAACTCGTAACGATCCAACTTGGCGACAGACACAGCGTTTTTATCGCTGACCTACGGAACCTGGACAGCGACAGCCAGGCACACCTAACAGAAGCAGCACGGCTACTCCTAAGCGGCCGTGTGGAAGTAACCGGACACAATTTGAAGTACGATGTGCTGGCGCTATGCGTGGCCTGTGGACTTGGGCCCGATGCACTCCTACACGCTCGTTTCTATGACACGATGCTTGCTGAGCAGATCATCCTGGGCGGGGTAGATGCTCCCGATGGATCAGGCCGGGAACGTGCCAGCCTGCTTGCGACCGCCAACCGCTACGGTATCAGCCTCACCAAAGAGGAACGGAGCTACTTTATTGACCTTGATACCAGACCGGAATGGGACGCGTCGATACCCGACGAACAGCTAACCTATGCTGCCAGGGACATCGCGATCCTTCCAGCAATCCGCACCGTCCAGGCAGAGGAAATTACGATTAACGGGTTAGGGGATACCGTCAAGCTGGAAATGGCCTGCCTTCCCGCTGTGGTCGCAATGGAGCTAGCTGGTATCGCAGTGGACGTGGGCGGCTGGCGTGCGTATCTGGACGGGGTACGCGCCAAGGCCGGTAGCCTGGAAGAACAGATACAGTCCGAACTATTCCCCCAGTTCCTGTCTGCCAATCGAAGCGCGCAGGCGCGGCAAACACATGACCTTGCACGCTACCACGAAGAGAAACAGGTCGCAATTGACCAGGCACGGGCGTTCTGGAAAGAGCTTCCGCAAGATAGCCGGCCAATGTGGAGAGACGTGCGCAAACACACGATACACGAATGGGTTGCGGACCATCCGAGGTCCGCAACCCCGCAGCCATTGCCGGATCGGGTGAACCTGGGTTCCCCTGTCCAGCTTCGGGAAGCATTGGCCCTGCTTGGCGTCCACCTGGTGAGCACGGAAGCAGACATTTTGGAAGAGGAAGCGAAACGGCACCCGGATGTTCCGGCATTGGCTCTCCTGTGTCGCTGGCGCAAGCTGAACAAGCTGCTGACTTCCTTTGGTGAGAAAGTCTTGAGTCGGGTACAAAGGGATGGACGGGTACACCCTTCCTGGCGCCAGATCGGAGCTGAGGAAGGGCAGGTATCCACAGGACGCATGTCTTGCGCTGAACCCAACCTCCAACAAATCCCAGCCCATGACGATCAGGACGGCGATAGCATTCGGCGGCATATCGTCGCCGGCCCCGGACACGTCCTGGTGATTGCCGACTACAGCCAGATGGAGCCACGCATCCTTGCCGAGCGTTCCCAGGATGCCGCGCTGCTGGGTATCTTCACGGACGGCGCGGACCTCTACACGTCTATCGCGATCCGCATGGGGCTGCTCCCCAAAGGGGCCACGAAGGAGGATGCCAAGGCCGCACGTCTCGGTGATGGGTCAGTGCGTGACGCCGCCAAGACGATCACCCTGGCGGTGTCGTATGGGATGGGGCCAGGCAGTCTGGCGGAAAAGCTGGGGTGCCCCCTGGCCGAAGCGCGGGAACACTTAAGCACCTTCTTCGCGACGTTCCCCGGTGTTGCCTGCTACCGTAACGAGACGGTACAACAGGCTATCCAGTTGGGCTATACCGCTGCCATCGGGGGCCGGCGGCGCACCTTCCGGGCGCTCCCCCAACCAGAGCGCTCCCAGTTTATCACCTGGGAGGGCTTCATGGCCGCCCAGCAGCAGTGGCGCATGGACGAAAGCCGGATGCGCCGGCAAGCGGTCAATCACACCATCCAGGGAACAGGCGCCGACATTCTCAAGCTGGCAATGGTGCTCCTTCACCGCAGACTCCCAAGTGGAGCGTATCTGGTCGCCGCAGTGCATGACGAGTTAATTGTTGAGGCTCCGGCAGGATTGGCCGAAGATATCGCGCAACTTGTGGAGCGGTCAATGGAACAAGCAGCGAGAGCATATCTCCCCACTGTTGCACTCGGGAAGATGGAAGCAACCATAACCCCGTACTGGAAAAAGAGCTAGCAAGATGGCAACGACAATGATAGATCCACAGACACCACCAACAACCAAGTGGCATCCCTGGAGACACAAACAGCGCTCGGCAATCTACCTGGACGCGGTAGCAGGCTATGGCGTCACCAACAGCGGGCAGGTATTCCAATGCTCTCCCCAGTTGCCTTTGCGAGAACTGGTCGAAGAATTGGCTCCTCTGGTCGAGAACGTGTATCTTTGCGGTCAGCTTCCAGGGGCATCTCAGACACTATCAGCAGATATGCAGTTCTACAGCCCCTTTAATTCCTGGGTTGTACAAGCTACCCCCGAGAGGATGTACCTCTCATCTGGAGTCGATCATGACGATACGATGGCGATTATTCGTCGCAGCGATGGCCGCGAAGTCGATATCAGAACAGCAGCGTCCTGGGTCGGAACAAATGAGGCTTCGCCCGATGAAGTAGCACGATCACTCACCATGGTGACTTCGACGCTGCGACGCATGCCAAACTTCGAGAATGTTTGCCTCCTCAAAACGCCAGCGCTCACCGGACAAGAACTCTGGCGAAGTAGTATCGGCCTCACGTCGAAGGATGGGCAGTACACTTCTCTCGAATATCCGGTACTCCCGCAAGAGCTTCGGAGCCTGATTCATCGGACTTCCGGTCAAGGCCGATTTGAGATGCTACCGTGCCCCAATTCCAATGGTATGGCTCCGGAACTCTATTACCTTGATGATCGATTCGCCTATGCCGCCCAAGCCTGCAAAGAGCTTGGCATCGGCCCCGCGGTGTTGGAAAAGTCATCCCAGTATGGTGGATGGGCACCAGCGCGCTATCACATACGATTCCAGGTACCAGACAGCTGGAATCATGTTGGATTGCTTCCGGTACAACGATCCATCGTCAAGGGAGCCGAAGCTATCGGGCTCGACTTCCCGAGGGAGCCAGGGATTATTGGCGATACCTGGGTCGATACCTGGGAGATGCGTATAGCCTTCGCTCCGTTTCCAAGCCAATGCCCAATGTGTTTGGAGATATTCACCACCAACGACGGGAGACGCTGCCCCGTGCATGGCTGGCCTATCGACATCGTGGAACGCATCGTCTTTACCAAAGGTCGGCCACTTCGCGCATTGGCCGAGAAGCTAATAGCGGCGCGGGAAGAGTGCAGCCCGAATACTCTAGCCAAGGCAGCACTACGCAACATCGTTCTGCATACCATCGGCGCGTTTCATGGATCACACCGGAGGGTATCCCGTACAGCACGATTGAGGGAATACATACCGAACGGTGTACCGCTTCAGGTACTCCTCATGCCGAACGGGGAAGAAGTGTATCTCTGGCACGAAGACGGATTTACCCCAAAGTCCCAGGACTATGACCGCCCTGAGTGGAGTAGTCAGATATGGGCGCACCAACGAGCAAGCATGCTTCTTCGCAGAGACGCGAATAAGCGCTTTTCCGGCGCATTGACTCTCCCCATTGAGAACATTGCAGCATTCCGGTTAGATGCGATGTATACGACCTTCGATCCTCACTGGCCCGATGATGGACATACTCCCGGTCAATTGCGGAGCAAAGGCTATCTTCCGAGGCCGACTGCGTGGCCGCAAGAAGAGACTGATCTAGCCCGAGTGAAGGAGCAGCTTCTATGAGTGGGCCACTCCAGCGAATAGGACAAGCTACCGGTCAGTTTATCCGTAGACTGGGGCCGCCACCACAGCCAGTCTACCGGGAGAGAGTCGGAAAGAAACCAGAGCAGGCACCACAAGGACCTATCAATCAACCGTCTCCAACAGAACAGCGCCGGGTGATGTACCGGGTAGGCTTCAACCCCCGCCAGAAGGGCCGTGTAAGTGCATCCGGAGAACGGTTCTTAACTGGAACCTACCCCACGAAAGCTGGCGTTGAGGGAGCCCTAGGTTCAGTGCCAGATGGGCGTGTAGAGGTGCGGGTTTACGGTGAGCCCAACTGGGATACAAAGAGGCGTACGTCACCACCATCGGACGCGCTTGGCAATGTCTATACCACCTACTTTGTTCCAAAGCCGGAACTTGAGTCCGCCCTGGCTGGCCCTGGCACCATAGAAGATGTAGTAGCATCGACAGGTAGCTATAATTTCAAGCAAGTCCTATCTGTCTGGGTTACGGAGGCTTAGGGCGCCATGCAGTATCCAAATTTAAACAGCGCACCGGATATCGTGGAGTGGCTTTGGTCCGAAATGGGAATATCTGATGAGGCAATCTCGCATCTCACTGCTTCCTCACGGTCTACGATTTGGCATATTCGCCACGGGCAACAATCGGGGCGGAACCTGCTGCCAAGACTACAGAACCTTATCCTGGCCATCTACGCAAACGAGAGCGTAAATAAATTAAGGATTGCTCCTGCACGAAAGTAGCGCAATCGGAACCGTGTAGAACCCGCTCTAGAAACGATGTCGAAATAGGGCATAAATGCAGAACCTAGAAATAAAAATGCAGAACCCTGCTAGAACCGAAAGTAGGAAACGATGCCCTATAAAGATCGCGCCCAACAACTTGCCGCACAACGCGCATGGAACCGAAAGCAGACCGAGCGCCGGCGAGATGAGCATGCCAAGGTCACGCACGTGTCTACTCAGCGGAGTAACACATTTTCCGGCAGTGGCGCTCCTGCGCTCATACCCAGCATACCCGTGCCAGTGCCAAAAATAGAAGGGAGAACCGCGCCAGCACTTCAGCCTTTGCGTTCGCCGCATCGCCAGCTCGGAAAATACTACACAACGCTACGGCAACTCGGATTTGCTGATGAAACGGCGCAGGAATTACTACGAGAAACGCGAGAGGCAAGACAGACTGAACAACAGCAGAGGGCGCAGCGTGACGCCTGGGAAAGTGAAGTAGATGCCCTGATACCGCCGTTTAGGGAGTCTGCGCGCTATTGGCTGCAAGTACATACAGGTATGTGGACTTCTGCCGACGTGGAGCGCAAAGCACGCGAGTTTGCCGAGCGAGAGGTACACAGCCACCAAAAGCCACGCCTTCCAGACTCAGAACCAAAACGCATAGCTGGGCCAACGCCAACACAAGTACAGAGACGCGCCCGGCCAGACGCCGCGCCTGGCCGAAGAGCACCGGCTGCCCTGGCATTCAGTCATCAGAACGTCTCAGGGCTCGGCGAGCCTCACACGTCACTGCGTGAAACCCTCGACGCAGTGATTGCCGCAAGTATCAGCAACCTATCCAGTCGATAACCTCCGCACTCGTTCGGGAGATGCTGTTGCTGACGGCCATATCACAATGTATCATGCAAGCAGAGCAATTGTTAATGCGGTAGCAGAAGTGTGCGAGATGTCTACCTAATTGTTGGCGAAGAGGTGGCATCGTGGCAGAGATGTATGATAAAGAATGGCAACTGGCTACCTTGCGCGACAGCGTGGCCGATTGGAACCGGTGGCGCAAAGAACATCCTGAAAAGAAGATCAATCTAAAAAGGGCCGATCTTCGCGGTGCAAACTTGTTCGAAGCAGATCTGACCCGTGCTGACTTAAGCGGTGCGAATCTGAATGAAGCAGATCTGACCCGTGCTGACTTGAGTGAGGCGGATCTGAGCAAGGCGAGCTTAATGTTGGCAAACCTAACATATACAAATCAGAGCAAGGCGAACCTGAGTGGGGCGAATCTGAGCAAGGCGAACCTGAGTGGGGCGAATCTGAGCGGGGCAGACCTGAATGCAGCATGGCTGCATGAGGCATCTATGTCTGGAGTGCAGCTGGCTGGAGCGGACCTAAGCGGGGCGGCCCTAGACAGGGCAGACCTACAATATGCAGATTTGAGCGGGGCAAACCTTGGGGGAGCACGGTTTTGTGGAGCGAATTTGACCGGAGCAAATCTAGCCGGCGCATGGATGAGTACCACAAACCTAAGCGACGCAAACCTCAATTCGGCGAATTTGAGCCGGATGACTTGCATCGATTCAGACTTATCGCGTGCAAGTTTGATCAACTGCGATGTATACGGAATTGCGTGTTGGGATGTCAAGTTGGATGGCGCGACTCAGAAGAATCTGTGCATCACCCGCAACGATCAGCCAGAGATCAGTGTGGATAATCTTAAGGTAGCACAGTTCATCTATCTCCTGCTCAACAATGAGGACATACGTGAGGTGATAGACATCGTCACAAGCAAGGTGGTGCTCATCCTGGGTCGCTTCACTATAGAGCGCAAACGCGTGCTGGATGCCCTCCGCGACGAGTTAAGGAAACACAACTATCTTCCCGTTGTGTTTGACTTCGAGAAACCCAGTGACCGGAGCTACACCGAAACCGTCACGCTCCTGGCCCGGATGGCACGGTTCATTATTGCTGATCTGACATTACCCAGCAGTATTCCCCAAGAACTGCAGGCTATCGTACCGCACGTTCGAGTACCCGTGCGACCACTAATCGAACTGGGATACAGGCCCTGGGCAATGTTCGGCGATTTCCGAAACTATGAGTGGGTATTGCCAGTGCAAGAATACGTCTCTCAGGATCAGTTACTGGCCTCTATCCAAGACACGGTGATTGCGCCGGCAGAAGCTAAACTTGAGGAGCTGCGCAGCAAGCGGCAACAGATCTGTTAAACAGCAGAGCACCATATGAAATGGGTAACATACCAGTAGCCTACCTTCGAAGGAAGTTGCGACAGGCCAACAACGTGTACAAGACTGGTTGGTTGTGAATTATGCCCACTTCAAGAAAAAGCCCTGCAAAATCAACATTAACCCACATGAGTGTTGATAAATTCAATCGATGGTTTTACGTGGGATTTGACCCTGCCTTGCTTTACCACAAGGCACAGGCCCTGAGCTATGTACTTGACACCCCTAGTTCTTATTGGCAATGGTATCGCGAGCACGAGCAGCAGGAGAATCCATGGCCGTGGAACCCTACCCATCAGTTTACGCAATCGCTGCAAGCAGAACTCTACTTCACTGCTATTCATCAGTTTGAGGCGTTCTTGGCTATCATCATCGCTATATTTCAGCCACTACCGCACTGGGTGTACCTCACCACCTACAAGCCAGGCGATATGAAAACTGCGGCAAACCAACTTCTGGGGAGGCAGTTACGAGAACTTACCAATAACCATACGGACGATAAACGGCAATTCATCATGACAAGCATATACAGCGACATGGTAAGTGACGATGAGCAAGCGAGGGCAAGGTGGGATGAGAATTTGGACAACGCCTTTTGGCTCATAGAATCTATGGCGCGCTACTACTTGGATGGTTTAGATGCCTACAATTCCTATAAACATGGAGTTCGCTTTGTGCCCGGTACCATTGATAAATGGACCAACATTGGTCTTGAGAGAGTGGCAGATCATGGAGTCGCGTACCTAAAACTGGATAACGGACAGATAATTGAAATATCGAGGGAAATTTACCCTGACGAAAGCGTCTATTTCCTTTCTGTTATGTATCAGATGCAAGAAACCATTCGTGAAACTCGCCTGTATGGATGGCTGCATGATCTTCCGCCCAAAGATGATTCAAAAATACACTCCTTCCTTGATATTCCACGTGAACAGATAGTGGCCTGGGCGCAGAAGCAAGAGTCTAAGCAGATACGCTAGTGCCAGTCGCTGAGAAAGGAGAGGGCATATGAACGAATCACGCCAGATATCGATACCAGACACTTCTAATCTTGAGTTGTTTTTTACGGGGATCAAGGCGGCCATTGCAGCGATACCGTTTGCTGGTGGTTCGCTCGCAGAACTGGTAGGTTATTTTGGGCAGCGCTATACCAGTGAGCGGCAGAAGAGATTCCTCGAAGAACTGCTACAACAACTTAATGCGCTGAGTGAGCGCACTGATAACTTACCGGCAACATTGGCCGGAAACGAGACATTTTACTCAACCTTGTCCTATGCCCTGAGCGCATTGCAACACACATCCGAGCAGCAGAAAATCGATGCACTACGCAATGTAGTTGTGACTGCTGCTACTGCTGAAGCGCCCGACAAGTCGCAGCAAGATATGTTTGTCCGCTTTATTGCCGAATTGACACCGTGGCATCTGATGTTGTTGGATTGTATTTTCGACCCGGTAGCTTGGGCGGATAAGCGCAGTATTCCCGTTTATACCAAGGAATTCAATGCTGCTTCCCTCTTTGAGGCAGCGACACGCGAGGAACTACAGTTATCGGGATTCCACACGGTATTGCTGCAAGACCTCTATACGAGGGGGTTGGCGACAACAGGGGTTGACCCCTACGGGCCACCAATTGCGCGTGGAGAAAACGATGTATTCCCACGCATCACAGGTTTTGGCCGAGAGTTTCTGCGATGTATCATGCCACCCAAAAGCGCAGAAGAACCCTGAGCGGCATTTTACCTCTCTTCTCGTCTTCCCACTCGCCAGCTGACTTTCACTAAGGTATTTTGCGAAGAGTGCGGAGGTGGGATTCCGCCCAGTCTAACAGGTCGTCGTATGTCATTACCCGAATGCGGTGGAGTTCTGCGTTTCTGTGAACTAGAGCTTTACGGTCCTTGGGAGTCATGTGCGCTCGACGGCCCAGGATAACCCAGCATTCAGGATCAGTGATGCCAGGCAACCCCTCTCTCGCATAGTCAACATTGTCCCGGTATAGACGCCGATGTAGACTTGGCTCTTCCGCACATTCGATGAACCCCTATGGGGAGAGAGCGAGCTCCGTGGTAGGATCAGGAAATGAACATGTAGCCATTGTTCCCTGGCAGGTTCCGTATGCTCGAAACCACGATCCTTCCTGATCCGAAGCAGTTGTTGTTGCGCCTGCTCGTGCAGGAGCAGAACGCTATCCGCGCTGTGGTCGCCACCAGAGGTGCTCAGGCAGACTGTCCAGTCTGCGACCACCCGTCGGCCCGGGTGCATTCCCACTACGTCCGCCAGATCGCGGACCTCCCGTGGCATGGCGTGCCGCTGCGCTTAGAGTTGCACCTGCGCCGATTCTTTTGTGAGCAGCCTAACTGTCCCCGACGGATCTTTGCCGAGCGGCTGCCCAGCGTCGTCAAGCCGTATGCACGTCGTACCGTCCAGTTGACCCAGGCATTGACCGTGCTGGGCTTTGCGCTGGGCGGTGAAGCGGGAGCGCGGGTGGCTCGGCGTCTGGCCGACGTGAAGAGCAGTAGCAGTCCGGATACGCTGCTCCGGTTGATTCGCCAGCAGATGCCGGCCGCGGCACCAACGCCACGGGTGCTGGGAGTAGATGATTTCGCCTTCCACCGTGGGATCCACTACGGGACGATCCTGGTCGACCTCGAGCGGCATCGGGTGGTGGATCTGCTGCCCGACCGGAAGGCACGCACCTTTGCTGCCTGGCTACGTGCTCATCCAGGAGTCGCCTTCGTCAGTCGAGATCGCAGTAGTGCCTACGCCGAAGCCGCTCAGCAAGCCGCACCTGGAGCGGTGCAAGTGGCAGATCGCTTCCATCTCTTGACGAACCTGGGGATGGCGCTCGACCGGCTGCTCACCCGCGAGCACCGCCTCGTCTCCCAGGTCGCTCGCCAGATCCAGGCCACAGCCCGACGGGAGCAGGCTATGCAAGAGGCTGAATCCGCCGCAGAACCACGGCTGCCAACCACGCGTGCCGACCGGCTGCATCTGGCTGCCGACGCGCGCCGCCAGGCACGGTATACCCAGATCGACGAGCTCCAGCAGCACGGGCACTCGCTTCGGGCCATTGCTCGTCAGGTTGGGGTCTCGCGCAACACGGTCCGACGGTACCTGCGCAGTGGTGGCGCGGTCGAGCAGGCCCTGCGAGGCCGACGCTGGCATGCCTGTGATCCGTACGCGTCGTATCTACGCGCTCGTTGGGAGGCGGGTGAGCACAACAGCGCCGTGCTGCTCTCGGAGTTGCGACCTCAAGGCTTCACCGGCTCGCCGTCCACGCTGCGGCAGTATCTCATGGCCTGGCGCACCGGGCCACATCGCCCCGGTCGCTGCCCGACCGACGCGGATGGCTTGGCCAGTCCCGTGCCGCGTCGTCGCACCTTCTCGCCGCGCCAAACGCGCTGGATCTTGCTGCGGCCGGTGGAAGAGCTCACCGACGAGGAGCGGACCTATCGCCAGCAGCTGTGCCAGGGGGCAGCAACCATTGCGCACGCCCAGCACTTGGCCGAGACCTTCTGGCGTCTGGTGCGTGAGCGGCACTCGAGGGGTCACGACCCTCAGGCGGTGAGCCGGAAGCTGCAGTCATGGGTGAAATCTGCTCGGTCTAGCCAGATCACAGAACTCGTCAGCTTTGCCAATGGGATCCAACGGGATTTTCCGGCGGTCCTCTCTGCGCTCATTTGGGAGTACAGCCAGGGCCAGACCGAGGGCCAGGTGCATCGGCTGAAGCTGATAAAGCGGAGTGGGTTTGGTCGGGCAAAGTTCGACCTGTTGCGGCAGAGAGTACTCTATAGCCGCCCATAAACGGAGCTGACGACCTTCACGGGGCAGCGGTCACTTTCATCGAATGTGCGGGAGAGCCCCGACCTCACCGGCGTTGACACCGGACCCAATGCCGCCAGTCTTCGACCTGACGTTGAGCATGTGTAAGCTCCTTTGCAGGGTCTCCCTTCTGCGTGAACAGGCGACATTTCGGCGCTTCAATCTCGACAAGGACATATTGTTCGTTTGGCAAAACGATAACAAAGTCAGTGACATACTCCGCGCCAAGCTTATACTTAGGTAGGACTCTAATAGCCCTCTGCTCAAGCAAGATAGGGTTCTCTGTTAAAAAGACCTGGACTACCTCCTCTTTTGGATTCACTGCAATGAGCGCTATAAACTTCTGGATGATCCGTTCTAGCTTCTGTAGTACCACATCCCTGGGCGTGGACAGATTCAGCCGCATGAGATGGGCTGCGACAAAAGTAGTTACGTCTTGTGCACCCGATGCTTCCCCAATGGCGGGATGCCACAGTGTGGCATTGAAAGAAGGTCGTATTTCTAAGCGGTCCCAGGGAGATCGCCACAAGACAGGTGCGTCCTCCTCAGTACCACTCCGTATGACCATCTGAGCTATCTCTAAGCTTGCTCCTGGCGGATAGTTCGGAAATACATTCTGCCCGCCTGTAAGCTCTCGAACTAGTCCGCTCACACCGAGATCAGAGGTGCGAAACTCATAGGAGTCTTCTAGGGCGGTCCAGTGTGACACAACTATCCCATCCTGGGCGACAATCGCCAGAATACGCTTAGGACCGATGAGAAAGTCCGGGAAAGCGCCATGTAGGTCCTTATACCGAGCCATCTGAGTCCGAAGTGCAGCGTAGTGGGCCTGTTCGTACCCTCTAATGACTGCGCCTATCTCTTCCATGTCTAGTCGTCCTCTGCACTGGCAGCGGCGCAATGTCTCAAGTCAGGTCGTTCCCACGCCACCTAGCTCATACAGTGTTCAAGCACGTAGATGTACGCACTGGCCGGTAGTATAACACTTGGTTCACTGCATGAATTAGTGGACAGATAAATACAAACATTTGTGGCAGGAAGTCCAGGAGGTTGCTACAGCAGGGGGGCTGACAGGAGGTACCGAGGGGGGCCTAGCTCTGCCGTTTGTGGTCTGCGAGGGGTTGGAAGGGTTGCTAGGGGTCTACAGTTAGATTATGGATTAGGGGGTACTAAAAGGTAAAAGTTATCGGTAACCTCTCGCAGGCTCTCGCAGTCCGTGGAGGGCGAGAGCCCGACGCTGCACGCCGCGGGCGGGCGCCGCCCCCTAGGTGATCAACGACATGCCACGCCATGCGCCGGACCGCGTAACTAGCATTCCATCCTCCTGGAACCAGAGGATCGCCGCTGGTTGGCCTGCTCAAAACGTCGGCGATTGCTTCCCGCATGGCTTTTAGGGCAGTGATGTCGCCCATCTCGAACGGTGGGTATCGTACCCCGATCTTGCGCGCATACATACGTTCACCTTCGATGACATGGCGGCGGATCTCATCTCGGTCACGGCCTCCACCACGCGGACCCTTGCGTAGCTCCGCCGGCGAGGCGGCGACGACTTCTTCCAGCAGGTCCCACGACGCGCGCAGCAGGGCCACGTTTCGTTCTGCGGTCGGAGCATCAATTGGTCCGGTTTCGGCTAGAGCCAGAACCGAAGGCACTCCCCAGGCGGTGTTGGCGGTGCCAGGCAGACGGGCCGCCACCACCAGATCGCCGGGTGCGAAATCCAGACCAGCCCGCTGGGCCACCAAACGATAGCGTGCCTCAGTATCGCGGAGCGCCTGTAGTGCCGCTTCCTCACTGCTGCGAATCCGGCACCAACCGGGCCACTCGAGCGACCAGGCAATGGCCTTCTTTCCGCTCAGTTCCACATAGACATCAGCCATCCTTCTACTCTCCTTCAGAAGGCTTGCAGTGGGGCGGGTGGGACATCACCGGTTCGTCCCGTCGCTATTCTACCACGGGATGCTGCCTCAGATATTCTTCACCGGCGCCACCCAAGGCCAGTCCCGCCGCAGCATGGTCTTCCCTGATCTAGCACCTACGCGGTGCCATGTATCTACAGGTGCTCCCTTGATAGCTCGTGAAGTGGAGCGGGGGATCAATTGCTGGTCTGGACACAGGGAATCACACGCCAACAACGGCTTCGAGTCCAACTTGGCGATGTAGTGGTGGAGAGTCCGGTCCTAGCTGGCGCAAATGTGGTCAGTAGAGTGTGGGATCACACCACCCATATGGCGGCCCGCTGCTACGAGCATATCTAGGGTACTTTACATGCTTTCAGCATGGTTTCTCTCTTGCTGTCATTGCCGAAATATGGGTAGGGTAGCTATATCAGCCAGCGCAGAGTTGCGGCAGCAGAAAGGAACGAGCCATGAAAATTCTGGTCATTGGGGGCACCCGATTCATGGGGCCATACACCGCCCGTCGTTTGCATGAGGCAGGACACGAGGTCTGTGTCTTTCATCGCGGTCAGACAAGTGCCGAAGTGCCCGAGGGCGTAACCGAGATCCTGGGAGACCGTGATCGCCTGCTGGAATACGCCGCCAAGCTGCAAAGGCTGGAGCCCGAAGTGGTGCTGGACATGGTGGTCTCGCATGAGCGGCACGCAGGCGACCTGATGGCCACCTTTGCCGGT
Source organism: uncultured Chloroflexia bacterium (assembly GCA_963826075.1). GTDB lineage: Bacteria > Chloroflexota > Ktedonobacteria > Ktedonobacterales > JADMIN01 > JAJPKE01. The sequence continues at coordinate 82,858 of CAWGVQ010000019.1, read as the reverse complement.
GTGGCCCGACGTGTCGTCGTGGCCAGCAGCCAGGATGTGTATCGAGCATTCGGGCGAGTTAACGGGCATGAAGATGGTGATGTCGATCTCTCCCCGATTAGGGAGGACTCGGCACTGCGCGAGAAGCTCTATCCGTATCGCGGGGAGGCGGCCAGGGCGGAGGATGATCCCCAGCGCTGGATGGATGACTACGACAAGATCCCGGCTGAGCGCGTGATCATGAGCCATCCCCAGTTACCCGGCACTATCCTGCGCCTGGCCGCTATCTACGGGCCGCACGACTTCCAGCACCGTATGTTTCCCTATCTCAAACGGATGCTTGATGGGCGAGAGGCCATTCTGCTGGAAGAACGTGAGGCCGCCTGGCGCTGGACCCATGGGTACGTAGAGAATGTGGCCGACGCCATCGCCCTGGCCGTGGTCGACGACCGGGCCAGAGGGCGCATCTACAATGTGGGAGAGCCGTTTGCGCTGAGCATAGCCGAGCGCGTCGAGCACATCGCCACTGCTGCCAACTGGCATGGGCGCCTGGTGATACTGCCCGCCGAGCTTGTGCCCGAGAAGCTGCGCATGGGCATCAACGCAGCACAAGACATCGTAGCCGACACGAGTCGCATCCGTACGGAACTCGGTTACAGCGAGCGAATTGATCTGGCCGAAGCATTCCAGCGTACCATTGCCTGGGAACGAGATCACTTTCCGGAAGAGTTTGATCCCGACATGTTTGATTACGCGTTAGAGGACAGTGTCCTGGCCGGTTCGATACCCAAGCAGGCTTCTGACTCGGTGTCCTGAGCCAAAATACCGCGCCGCAGGCCATAGTTCCTGCGTTCATCGAGCGAGCTAGCAAGGTCCATCACACCGAACGGCATCACTCCGGCCGGGACGAAACAGACGAGGGAACCTATTCGGTGAGGATTGGCCTGGTGAGAATGGCAAGATAGGCGCTCCACGGGCCGACCGCCTGGGCATATTGCCGCGCCATTACCTCGACAATCTGGCCGATATGGTTGAGATCGTGAACCACCCAGGTGGCCAGCAGCTGGCCCAGAGTGACAGTTCCCAGCGCTGGATGGGTTCCTTTCTGGGCAAGTTTCTCGGGCGAGATGTGCCACTCGCTCAGCGTCTCCAGATTTTTCGCGCGCGCCTGCTCGAATGCCGCGAGCAACCGCTCGAGCGAGAGACCCTGATACTGGTCGAACATTGCCGTCCGATTGAACGAATTAAAGGGCTGTGTCTCGCCATGCTCGAGGATCGTGCGCACCCGCACGATCCAGTCGGCCTCTTCACCGTGAAGCAGGTGTCCGATGATGTCCAGAACGCTCCAGGTATCTGGTCCCTCGGTACTCGTGGTCCACTCCTCGGGCAGTCCACCCAATAAAACCGTCAAGGTAGCGGGCGTCCGGCGCAGAATCTCAACCGCCTGCTCGTACTGATATTCCATTCGCCGCTCCTTCTGGACAGCAAACGTTAAAAGAGGGTGTGGCTGATCGAGCAGGTCTTGCCCGGGTCACACCCTTCTCAACCAGACTCAATGGGCTAGCTGGGTGGCATCGCCACGCCGAGTTGTTCAAGGATGCCGGGCGAAGCGGCAGTGATAGTGAGGGATACGAGCTGGCCGCCCCGCAGTGTGGCAGTGCTGGCATCCCGCGCGTCGAGATGGCGCCCAGTGGCCTGAAGTGGCGGCAGTCCAGGCAGAGAGAGGGTGTTGGTATGGGTGCCGGTGATATGCGAGGTAGCTTGAACGGTGTCGCCGTCCGCGCGTATGTCCTCCAGCGAAATGTGCCAGTCTGGTATCGCAGCGGCCCACTGCTGCTGTCCAGCGATGAAGGCCTGTTTGCCAGCCGGTTGTGGCCCACCTCCGGTAAAGACAAAATCATCGGTCAGGTAACGGGCGACCTCGTCCCACTGCTGGGCATTGAGCGCGTCATTGAAAGCAGTTACGGTCTCGATAGCTCCCAAAGTGATCAGCTCCTTTCTCCCATGGTCGGTAGCGAACGCCACGCAGGAACATGGGCTACAGCAATTTTACCCCATGCTCGCCGGTACTGCTTATCGCGCACAGGTCGGTCATGAACCGGAGGTGACGGTAACCGTGCTGGCGGAGCTGGCGACGTCTATGTCGTAGCCCGGAGCCGTCCCGTCGTAGCCCGGACTTTGTAGTCGCACGTCGTTACCTGCATTGTTCCAGGTCTGCTCGTCGAAGACCAAGGTGGAGGCCCAGCCCTTGAGGTGGACGCGGGCCGGGACCCCGGTGGGGCGCTGCAGGGTGACCATGGAGGCTCCTCCACTGATCCGTATGGGCACCACGCTGGCGGGCACGGGCAGCTCCAGGCGGATCGTGCTCGCTCCCCCCTTGACCTCCAGACCAGCCAGATTGAGACTGCCCAGCTCCGCGGTGATCTCCGAGGCCCCACCGTGGATCTTGATCCCCCATGGGATGGCCGCGTTGAGGGTGACCTCTGCTGTGCCCAGTCCGCTCCCCAGACCCCACAGACGCCTGGGATAGCGAATGGTGATCACTCCATCTCTGGTCTTCACTTCCGGCACCGATCCCAGAAAGCGGGCCTGGTAGAGCCCGATGTCGCGGTCTGCCCGAAGGGTCAGCTGGGAAACCCCGGCAGGGATGACCAGCTGAGCGCTCACCAGATCTCCCAGAGGAGCGGAGTAGATGCCACCCTCCTCCTCGGGGGCAGCGCCTCGCAACCGGGCAAGTTCCTCCCGCGACCGCGCGTTGCTGCGCCCCAGGAATTCCCGCAGGAATGCCAGCTGCTCATCACTGGAGGAGGACGCCAGGTCCTCCGACGCCGCCCCCAGGGATGCCAGCAGGGCATCAATATCGCGTTGGGTGTCCGTGCCTCGTTCGAGCTGGACGATGACCCGGCGACCGTCGCTGGGGTCGCGCTCCCGGCGGAGTAGCCCAGCCTCCTCCAGCCGGGTGAGCATACCGGTGATCGCACCGGTGGTAAGCCCGGTGAGCTCGGCGAGCTGCCCCGCCGTCATAGGACCGGCGCTCTGCAATAGATCGATGACCTGCAGATCAGTGACGGTCATCCCGATACGGGCCGCCGCCGCACGGAAGACGGAGGCGCCCAGGATATGGAACTGCCGAAGCTCCTGCGCCAACGCCGTGAGCATCTGTGCGCGGGGGTCGGGAGAATCACTTGACACGGTCTGTCCCTCCAGGCATTATCATCTTAGCAACTAAGTTTGTTCATGAATATTACTTAGCTACTCACTGAGTTGCTGCAGTGCTTCACTTATTGGCTTAGGCACATGCATTGTAGCATGGAAAGGTGGCACCTGTCATGATGATGACGATGCTCACAACCCGCACCGTGCGCAAATCATTCGGCAGGCAGGTGGTGCAGGGCGTCGTCGTGCTCTTTCATCTTCGCGATTACCTGGATGGGGGTGGCATCGATTCAGCGATCCGTGCCTCCAGCCAGTTTGCGGCGGCGGCCGCTGCATTGGCGGCGGCCGCTGCATTGGCGGCGGCGAGGTAACTGTCCCGGTAGGTTGGTCGCACCAGACTACCGCGTGACTTGGAAGCTGGAAATGGGCGCGACTCTTGACATCCTGGTAATTACTGTGGTAATCTCGTCCTGGATTTACCAGGGTAATTACCATAGTATTGGCCGGCAGAGGAGTATGCGGTGCCATCCAGCAAAGACCGCCACGCCGTCGAGGTCCCACGCTATGTGTACGAACAATTGACGCAGATTGCTCAGACTGAGGATCGGACCATTGCCAGTGTCGTGCACCAACTGCTTTTCACGGCCCTGAGCACCTATCAACCCACCTGGATTCCCAGTAAACATCTCAGCCGCCTCAATGAGCATGCGAGAGCCGTGCTCGTCCTCGCCCGGGAGGAATCGCTTTCTTTCAATCACCAGTTTATCGGGACCGAGCACCTGTTATTAGGTTTGTTGCGCGAACAAGAGGGCGTCGCAGCCGTGGCGCTTGCAAAATTGGGCGTCACACTTGACCCTGTCCGTGCTGCTGTCGAACGGAAAATTGGGCGTGGCGACCAACCTTTCCAGCAGGAAATAGACTACGTGCCCCGAGCTCGCAAGGTGCTCTCACTTGCGCTGGACGAAGCCGAGCGGCAGGGATCTACCTACATTCGCACCGAGCATATCCTCCTGGGGATTGTGCGCGATGGCGGTGGAGTCGGCGCGGATATTCTCGATAGTCTAGGGGTTTTGGGTAAAGTTCGCGCCCAGGTTTTCGAGCTTCTCGGCTAGCTCATTACCTGCTTTAAAAAAGGAGAACACGGCATGACAGAAACCAGTGAAATTTGGACTGGCAAAGCCATCAGCTATGATCGGGCGCGCCCGACGCCGCCGGCGGCTCTGCTCGATCTGCTGACGCAGTTGATTCAAACGCCCCATCCTCCCCTGGTGGCGGATTTGGGCAGCGGGACCGGACTATCGACCGCGATCTGGGGTGAGCGGGCCGAGCGGGTGATTGGCATCGAACCCAATGCCGACATGCGAAGAGAGGCGGTACAGAAAGTCGAAGACCACCCTAACGCGGAACATATCGAGTATCGAGAGGGGCTTGCTCATCAGACCGGCCTGCCCGATGAGTGCGTAGACATTGTCACTGCTGCCCAATCGTTCCACTGGATGGAACCGACGTCGACTCTGGCCGAGATCGCTCGAATTCTGCGACCTGGAGGACTGTTTGCGGCGTATGACTACGATACACCACCCGCCATCACCGCAGAACTGGATCTGCTGGCCCAGGAGGTTCTTCGGCGCTTCGTGGCACTTATCGGGGAGCGTGGTCTCGCTGGCACCCTCAAGATGTGGCCAAAGGACAGGCATCTGGACCACATGCGCGAGAGTGGACATTTCCGCTTCACCCGCGAGGTGGTGCTGCATCATATCGAGCAAGGAGACGCGGCACGGTATCTGGAGATGATGCTGAGCACCAATGCGTTCAGCCAGCTGTTCCAGTTCACCGAAAAAGAGATCAGTTATGATCGCCTCAGGAGCGTTGCGTCCCAATTACTTGGGTCCGAACACTTCCCCTGGTATTGGAGTTACCGTGTCCGGATCGGCATCAAGTAAGTGCGGCGCCAAACCACCTGCCATGGTGTGAGGCATCTTGACAGGCATGATCTGTACTGGCACACTCGTTCTACTGCGTTGTTCCTCATAGGCAGTACACAAAACGGCGCCGAAGTACGCGGTGGGGCTTAGGTGGCCGTCCCCAGACCCAGGGCTTGGCGTGGCGATTGAGATGGTCTGTGGCAACCCGGGTTACATAGGCGATGTCATGGTCATCAGCTAAGGATTGCCCGGCGAAAGCCTTCCGCCGGAAGATGCGCCACCACCCCTCGATCAAATTCAACCACGCCGCTCCGACCGGAATGAAGGCGTGCTGGACGCGGGGATGAGCATCGAGCCATTCGCGGATCGGGCCGCTGGTATGGCTCGCCAGGTTGTTGGCAATCAGATAGAGATCTCCCCTCGGGTACGTGCGGTCGATGGTCTGCAGTAACTCGAGATACCCGCTCGTATTGCGTGCGCGAGCCGTCTGGGTCAGCGCCTGCCCATCGTGAACGCGGAGGGCCCCGTAGACCCAGACCTTGGGCGGTCCCCGGTCGTAGTTGAGGGGCACCTTGATCCGGTGCCCGTCGGGCGACCAGCCCGGAGCCGGCGGGAAATTGCGCGGGGTTACGGGACCGAGTTCGTCGACACAGAGGACGGTGGCTCCTTGGGGTGGAGCGGTGTAGAGGCCGACGATCGTTGCCCTTTTGGGACGAAGTCGGGATCCTTACTGCTGGCCCACAGCCGTGTGTGCCGCCAGCGCACCTTTTCTTGGCGGAAGATGCGCCGGACTTGACTGCGGGCCACCTGGATCCCCTTTTGGCGGGCCATGGTCGTGAGGGCATCGAGCGTCCATTCGACCTCGCCTTTGGGATCATCGACGTGCAGCTCGCCAGTGGGTTCATAGGTGGGTTGGCCCGGTGGGGGAAAGTGAATCAGGTACAGAATAGTACTGCGCTCGTGCTCGGTGAGCCGGGACTTACGGCCGCCGCCCGGTTTCATGCCGAGGCCCTCGAAGCCGCGCTCATTGAAGGCTTGCAGGCGTTCCCGCACGGTTTGGGGATGGCAGCCCAGGGCTTCGGCAATCTGGCGGGTACGCAGCCCATCCCAGCTCGAGGCCACCATTTTGGCATGAAAGATCCAGTCGGCAGGGGCATGGACACTATGCGTCAGCTTGCGAACGTGACGTTCTTCAGTGGCGTCCAAAGGCGGGCGCGCAGTCAGATATTTGGGCATCGGACACCTCCTTGTCCCCTCGCAGCCGCATATTCTGTACCACCGATGAGGAACATCGCACTAATACTACAGTGACGGTTATTGGCAGGATGCAGTACACTTCCCAGAGATCATGTGGGAGATGCGCGAACGCGCCCGACGGTATCTGGCGGGATTGCTGGGTCCCGTCGAGCGTCGCAACAGCTGGCAAGTGGCCGAAGCCCTGGGAGAGGCTGGACCTCAAGGGGTCCAACGGTTGTTGGCTGGGATGCGGAGGCGGTGCGGGACGCCTTGCGGGCGTACGTGGTCGCGCACCTGGGCGATCTGGTGAGTGGGGTTCTGGTGGTGGATGAGACGGGATTTGTGAAGAAGGGCACGAAGTCGGCCGGCGTCGCTCGCCAGTACAGCAGGACGGCGGGAGAATCAGCAGATTGGGGTATTTCTGCTCTACGCCAGCTCCCAGGGAGCCGCGTTTCTCGACCGCGCCCTGTATCTGCCCGAAGCCTGGGCCGCGGACCCTACGCGGCGAGTGGAGGCCCACATCCCTGCTGAGGTGACCTTTGCCACCAAGGGGGAATTGGCGCGTGTCATGTTGGCGCGGGCATTATGACACGCTGATCCGCAGGCTCTGGTTATTTCTCTCGGGGCGTGCAGAACTTCCCCTAATCGTCAACTGCCCGAGTTCGGTGGCGCGACGGGGAGTTGCACCGTGACGCAGAGGCCTCCTGCGGCTCGGGGGGTAAGGGTGAGTGTTCCGTCGTGCGCCTGGGCGATGCTTTTGACGATTGCCAGGCCGAGGCCGACACCTGCATGGTCACTGTGGATGCGAGTGGCGCCGCGCTGGAACGGTTCGGTGAGTGTCGTGACGAGCTTTGGAGAGAGCTTGTCGCCGGTGTTTTCGACCGTCAGCATGAGGGACTCGGGGCCGATGGCGGTGTTGACCTGCACGGTGCCCCGTTCGGGGAGGTTGTGGACGATGGCGTTGTGCAGGAGGTTCGTGGTCATCTGCAGCAAGAGCGTGTATGAACCAATGGTGGGGGTAATATCTCCCGAGGTCTCGATGGTGACGCCGTGCTTTTCCGCGAGGGGGAGGAGCGTTTCGGCGGCCTCCTCCGCGACGAGGGACAGGTCGACGCGCTCTCGGGTGAAGGATCGCTGGTCGGCGCGGCTGAGCACGAGCAATGCCTCGGTGAGGTCGATCGCTCGGCCATTGACAACGCGGAGCCGTTCCAGCAGCTCGCCGTTGTCACGGTTCGAATCGTTACGGGCAACGTCGAGAAGAGTCTGCGTGACTGCCAGAGGGGTGCGCAGTTCGTGGGAGGCGTTGGCTGCGAACCTCTGCTGCTGGGCATCGTGTGCTTCGAGCCGTGCGAGCATCGTGTCGAAGGTATCGGCGAGTTCGCGGAACTCGTCGTCGCGGCCTTCCAACTCGATCCGATGGGAGAGCGACCCGTTCGCGGCCTTGCGTGTGGCGTCGGTGATGCGGGCCAGGGGTGCGAGCATGCGCCCGGCAAGAATCCACCCTCCCACGAGGCCGAATACCAGCAGGAACGCCAACACTTCGGCTGCCCGGGGAGCGAAAGCGCGCAGGAGGTCGTCGCGGCTGGGACCTGCAAGGACAGCGACATGGTAGAGGCTAGAGTGGCTACGCGCGCCAGCCATTGCTGGAATGTCGGGGACGTATCGCAGGAGGAACACCCACACGGCGGCGAGCAGCAAGGCACCTGCGAGCATGAGGAAGCCGGCGTAGCTGAGGGTGAGTTTGAGGCGAACGCTCAAGCCGGGGGCTCTATCCACGGTCCTCTCCATCGCCTTCGGCGTTTGGTCCGGTGTCAATGCGGTAGCCGACGCCGGGCATGGTGACGATCAGCCAGGGTTCGCCGAGCCGTTTGCGCAGGCCTGAGACCGTGATGCGCACGGCGTTGGTGAGCGGGTCGGCGTTTTCGTCCCATCCCTGTTCCAAGAGTTCTTCGGCGCTGACAACACCGCCTTCGGCAGCGACGAGGACTTCGAGCACGGCGAATTGCTTCCTGGTCAGCGCGACGTACCGACCGTCCCGGTAGACTTCACGGCGGAACGGATCCAGCCGCAGGCCGGCGATCGCCCGCACGGGCGGCCTGCTGTGCGCACGCCTGCGGTCGAGTGCTCTGAGACGGAGCACGAGCTCTTGCAGCTCGAAGGGCTTCGTGAGATAGTCGTCGGCGCCCAGCTCGAACCCGGAGGCCTTGTCGGCGAGTCGGTCGGCGGCAGTAAGCATCAAGATCGGCATGCCGCCGCCGGAGGCGACGATGCGTTTGGCAATCTCGTCACCGCTCGGTCCGGGAATGTCACGGTCGAGGACAGCGATATCGTAGGCGTTGATGCTCAACAGCTCCAGCGCGGTGTCGCCGTCTCCGGCGATGTCTGCCGCGATCGCTGCCAGACGGAGGCCATCGCGGATGGCTTCTGCCATATAGGGCTCGTCCTCAACAATCAATATACGCATGCCCCAATTATACCCTGCTGGGGCATATCGTTAGTATATCGAAAACCACATACGCGCTGGCAACACTACGCTGTCTAGACTGGAGGCATGACCCACCGCGAACCAGTGAAGAAGCCTGCACGTTCTCGGGCTGAGTCAGCCCACCACATTTGGCGAGTTATGCAATGCCCTCTGGTGAAGGCAAAGATATGAGGGCAAACACCGTATCCGCTCTCACAAGTGAAAAGAGATTCCTATATGCACCAGCCTCATGCCGCGCATCCGCCCATCGGCGCCTCGGCAGGCACGCCGCTCGTGCGGGTCGAGCACCTTACACGCGTCATCGCGACCCGCGCCCAGAAAACAATCATCCTGGATGATGTGACATTCGACGTGCCCACACACAGTCTATTTGCCATCAATGGGCCATCGGGCAGCGGCAAATCGACCTTACTCAACCTGCTCACCGGCATTGACCGCCCAACGAGCGGGCGCGTCGTCTTTGCTGGCCAGCCACTCAGCGCCAGGAGCGAGAATGCGCTGGCGCGCTGGCGTGGAGGGCATGTCGGGATTATCTTCCAATTCTTCCAACTCGTGCCTACCCTGACTGCGATGGAGAACATCTCATTGGCGCTAGAACTGGGCAAAGGCGGCGGGCTACCGCGCCGAGCCTGGCATGGGCGCGCGCAGACGTGTTTGGATATGGTTGGCATGGGCGCTTTTGGGCGCCGTTTGCCCAGTGAGCTTTCGGGCGGGCAGCAGCAGCGCGTGGCGATTGCGCGCGCGCTGGCGAATGATCCGCCCGTGCTGGTGGCCGATGAACCGACTGGTAACCTGGACTCCCATACGGCGCTAGGCGTCTTCAATACATTGGCAAGCCTGACGCAGGCAGGCAAAACCGTCATCTATGTGACGCATGACCCGAACCTGGCGGCGCGCGCCAGCGCCCGCATCGGCCTGCTCGATGGACGTATCGTTGGACAGCACGGCGCCAATGCGTTGCTGGCTTCGACGCCGGAGGCGCGCTCATGAACGCCAGTCTGAAAAAATCGTTTGACGACGTGACGCGGCGCAAGGGCCGCACGCTGATGGTGACGCTGGGCATCTTCATTGGCGTGCTGGGCCTCACGAGTGTGAATTATGTGCAAGACACGATCTTTTCAGCCTTTACCTACAGCGTCGGTACTTCCGCCAACTCGCCCGATCTCACGCTCCAGGTAAATCGGCTCGAGCCGGCGCTGGTTCCGCAGTTGTCCGCCGTGGCCAATGTGCGCGCGGTGCAGATGCAGTCGCTCTTTGCGACGCAGTGGCGCGTCAGCGCCGCGCCGGGGCATGTTCCTATGGACATCGTGAGCTATCCTGACTTGCAACACGCGCCCATCACACCCTTCCAGTTGACAAGCGGGCGCTATCCAGGCGCGGGCGAGATCGTGCTGGAGTACGGCGACCAGGCGTTACAGCCCGCTGCCATTGGCGATACGGTCACAGTGGACACCGGCCAAAATACGACGGCTGCCTTGCGCGTCGTCGGCTTTGCGAGTACCGTAGGGTTGCCCAGCCCGGCGGCCAGCGGCGCCGCACGCGGCTACATGAGCGAGGCCGCCATCAATCAGGCGTTCGGCGCGATTGCCGCGGCGCCAGACAGCCAGGGGCCGCAGGTACTGTATGAAATAGCGATCAAGGTGAAGAACGTCAGCCAGGCGAATACAACGGCGGATGCGCTCTCCCACACGTTGCGGACCAACGGTGTGACGGTGCTGGGTGTGAGCTTATCCGAGCCATTCAGTCAGGGGATCCTCACCGCCGTCGACGGCATCTTCACGCTGCTGCGCATCCTCTCGATATTGGCGGTGATATTAAGTGGACTCCTGATTCTCAACACGATTATGACGCTGATTGCCGAGCAGACGCCGATCATCGGCACGATGAAGGCTCTGGGCGGGACAAGCGCCGCCATCATGCGCGGCTACCTAGTCTCAGTATTCATCTACAGCACATGTGGCGCCCTGCCAGGCATCGCGTTGGGACTGTTGCTTGGCTATTCGCTTGCCTCGAATCTTGCCCAAACCATTTCACTGGGTATAGGGCCGTTTACCGTCGCTCCCTGGATCATCATCCTTAGTCTGGTGGTGGGTTTTGGCGTGCCGCTGCTGGCCGCGCTGCCGCCGCTCTGGATGGGCATACGGATCACCGTGCGCGAGGCGCTCTCGGCCTATGGTGTCAGCGCCGATCGCGGTGGTGGCCTGCTTTCCGGAGCAGCGCAGCGGCTGCCTTGGATTACGCAGACAATGTGGTTGGGTCTGCGTGGTGTCTTCCGCAAACGCGGGCGCGCGGCGCTCACGCTGCTGACGCTGACGCTGGCTGGGACGACCTTCCTGGTCGTGCAAACCGCCGTTGCCGACACCAATCAACACCTCGCTCAAGTCTATGCCAACTATTCGTATGATGTTTTGGCGTCTATCCACGATCGCAATTCGCCGCTGATCGGAGAAATCAGCGCGCTGCCCAACGTCGAGCGCGTGGAGCGTTTCCGCGAGCTGTACGGAGCGCAAACCCGCTGGGGAATCGTACGGGTATTTGGCTTTCAACCGGATACCCAGCTCTATCATCCGCAGCTCGTTAGCGGGCGCTGGCTTACGTCGAGCGACACCAATGCCGTGCTGTTGAACGAGGAGGCCGCCGCCGCCACAGGACTCTCGGTTGGCGACACGCTGACTCTCTCGAATGCGCTCGCGAGCCAGAACTCAGCGGGGAACCAGGCCAGCTGGAAAGTGATTGGCATCCTGCGCCAGCCGATGGATACCCTCGCGCAGATTGGCACGGTCGTTACCACTGTGGATAACGCCAATCAGTTAGCGGGGGATCCGCCTGATTTCACCGCGAACGTGCTGGTCCAGGCGCGGGATCACTCACCAGGCGCAGTGGATACGCTCACCACGCAGATTGATCAGATAGTCAATGGTGGGAACGCGCTGACCGGACACGCGGTTGAAACCAAAGCGCAAGTGGTTCGGCAGCGCCAGCAGGCCTGGTTGCTCATCTACGCCTTGCTCTACAGCGTGGCGCTGATTGTGGGGGCGGTGGGCGCCCTGGGATTGGCCAACTCGCTCGCGGCCTCGGTGCTGGAACGACAGCGTGAGATCGGCCTGTTGCGCGCGATGGGCGCAAGCGACTGGCGAGTGGCGCAGGTCTTCTGGGTCGAAGGGGTGATCCTGGGCGGTATCGCCTGGCTGCTGGGCGCACTGCTGGGGCTACCATTGGCCTATGCATTCATCCAGGTGATGAGCACGTTTGTGCTGCACATCGATTTCAGCATCGCGCCATCGGCCTTTCTGGTCATGTTGGTCGCCGTCCTGCTGATCTCGCTGCTGGCTGGCGCTATTCCGGCGGAGCGAGCCTCGCGCGTGCGCATTGCGGATATGCTGCGCTATGAGTAGGGAGCGCTTGTCGTGTCGTCTGCTAACCATCCAGCATAGAACAGACAGGCAGCCAATGACCCAACGTCACGAACCGCCGAGATCTCCCCGGTCGCCGCTGAGGGTAGTCCTGTATTTTGCAGTGGTAGCAATTCTGGTAGTCTTAGTATTTCATTACTTTAAGCCGTCATCTGCCAACCCAAGCGACTCAAGCCTTGATTGGCCGAACAGTGGCGAATCGGCCATCGGCTTAGTTGGCCATGGGGTTTTGGCTACCAGTGGCTCGCAAACTGACCGGCCAACAGCCAGTACCGCCAAATTAATTGCGGCCTTGACCGTGCTTAACAAGTACCCTCTGCAACCCGGGCAAAGTGGACCACTGATCACCATGTCGCGCAATGACCTTGCGATATTGAATACCTACGCTAAACTCGATGGTTCGAGAATTGGAAGGATGGGAGTGGGTGAGCAGCTGAGTGAATACCAGATGCTTGAGGCCATGATGCTTCCTTCGGCCGACAACATGGCCGATAGTTTGGCTATCTGGGCCTATGGCTCGCTGCCCGCGTATCAAGCCGCCGCCAATCAGTATCTCGCAAACCATGGCATCAACGATACACACGTCGGCGTTGATGCGAGTGGCCTCGACCCAAGCACTGTCAGTACAGCTCATGACCTTGTTCTACTTGGCGAAGCAGCTATGCAAAACGCTGTGCTAGCCGAGATCGTAGCCAAGCCCAGTGTCGGCGGATTCCCCTTGGTGGGCGCTATTACAAACACCAATACCTTGCTCGGCCAGAACGGGATTGTCGGCGTGAAAACCGGCAACTCCGACCAGGCCGGCGGTGTGTTTGTTTTTGCCGCCAAATATAACGACGCAAACGGCCAAAAACTAACCGTCGTAGGAGCCGTTCAGGGCCTGCCAAACCTACAAGCTGCCCTGAATGCCGCCGTACCTTTACTCAATTCCACCGAACAAAATATCAGCCAGGGAAAACTTACCGCGTCTACCTAGTCCTACATTTGTCATGTTGGGTGCAGCGGGTGATAGGTATTCATGAGCGCGCAGAGGTCAGCCAGGCCCGCGGTGAGGTGGGGGAGCGGATAGAGACGGAGCCAGGGCAGCAGAAGACAGGCGCAGACGAAGGGCTGCAAGAGCAGGCGCAGATTGTTGAGTCGGTGAGTCCAGCTAGCATCGTCCGTCCAGGCTGGATGCTGCAGGGCAGCGGCAGGAGACGCAGACTCTGCTGGGACGGCGGGCACTTGGGCCAAGGCCGGGGCCTGCAGGCTCACGAAGAGATAGGCACACATCACCAGCTCCCACCAGCGCTCGATACTGGGAGCATCGGTGAGGCGGAAATCGGCCCATCCCAGCTCATCCTTCGCTTGTTTGAATCCGTATTCTATCCAAGTTCTCAAGCCGAAGGTGTTGCCGACCGAGTCCTCAATCTTGCCGGGGAGGTTGGTCATGAGTTGCCAGGTGCTCTCGGGGGGCAGGTGGACCGGATCGGTGGTGATGTGGAAATACCGGAGGGAGCGGCGCCGGCCAAAGATGGTCTCCCGCAGGTAGCGCTCCTGGCTGCTCCCGTCAGCGAAGACCCGCTCGAATGTGCGCCAGGGGGTGGTGCGGATCCGTTCCCGAGCGTCCATCCAGACGCCATGGTTGGAGCGAATGGCCACCACAAAGCGCAATCCCAGCTGGTGCAAGGCGTTGATAAAGGACGTGTTGTCACCATAGACCGTGTCGGCCAGGACCACCTCAAAGCGGAACCCGAGGGCCAGCAACTGCTGGATTAAGGCCAAGGCCAGCTCGGGCTTCGTCTGGAAGCGGTCACCGGGCTTGAGGCGTGTCTTGGGTTTGTAGAGGGCAAAGGCGAGGGGAAAGGTGACATGGTCGAAGACCCCATAGGCATTGACCGAGACAATGCCCTGCTCAACCCGATGCAGCCCTCCCAGGTACTGGGACGCCGCATAGTCGGTGGTGCGTCCCTGCTTCCGGTCGCCAGTCTCGTCAAGACAGAGAACAAAGGGCCGCCCAGCCAAAGCCTCCCGCGTGAGCTGCAGCCGAATGGCCCGCAACTCCTCCATCGACCAGTCGGCGTTGGCCAGAAAATGATGCAGCGCCTGGTGATCGCCCTGCACCGTCTTGGCCAGCCGCGGCAGCGACTTGCGTTTGGTTTCGGCCAGCATCCCCAGTTCCAGCTGAGTGAACTGTTCGAAGTGGCGCACATTGTGAAACACGGAGCGGTAGTGCGCACAATACTCATCGATACACGCGACCGTGTGTGTGGCTGCTCGGATTCTGGTCATGATAGGCGGCTCCTGATCCGGAGAGGGATAGAATAATCTCTTCTCCAGCTCTCCTTGCAAACTCCGTGCCTAAGATGACAAATGTAGGACCTAGATCGAGTCGGATTCCTCCTTAAAACGTTGGTAAGGGAAAATGCCTATCACCCAATTACCCTCAAGCCTAGAGACGCTGCTCATCGAGGCAGATTTTCCCTCCATCCCCCCACCTATTCTCTTCCGCTACTGGACCGACCCCGATCTGCTTCGACAATGGTGGTCCTGGCCTGAGCAAGTTGAGATCCAGCCCCATTTGGGCGGCACCTATCATCTGGGCGCACCCGAGAAAAATTGGCACCTTCGCGGTCACTATACCGCCTTTGATGCTCCCAGACTGCTCGCTTTCACCTGGCACTGGGATCACGATCCAGACGAGAGCGCCAGTAGAGAGGTCAGGCTTGTGTTTGAACCGCGGGGAACTGATGGGACGCGTCTCCATCTGATCCATGGGCCCTATGACGCCACGTCTCCGGATCAGAAACTGCGTATCGAAGACCACCTTGGGGGCTGGAACTACTTTCTGCCCCGTTTGCAGGACTTGTTCAGGGCAGGCTAAGCCGGCGCCGGCCCTCCGAGTTGCACATGATGATCCAGCCGTAGACGGCAGCCACATGACTTCCCCTTTAATCGCGTTTAATCGCGCCGGCAGAGTTGGATAGTATGTAGCGCTTCTAACGTGGTATGGACATCTTGCGCCGGGCCGTCTTCGCTGGACCAGTGACCATCCGGCTCTTGCAGCTTCTCGAGGCGTGACGCGGCTTGCTGGATTAATGGATGATCCAGCTGCACTCCAGCGAGCAGCAGCGTGGAGAGCAACCAGGTGAGATTACTCGCGTGAAGGTCGGCGAGGCGGCTCGCTATGGCGCTGAAGGCGCTCTCGGCCTCTTCCCAGCGCTGCAGGCTATACCACAAGCCGCCGCACAGCCATTGGGTGGGGACAAAGCCCGGCATCTGCCCTCCGTCTTCTTGGTAGCCCCGCAAGTGGTTCGCGGCTCGTCCAGCATGCTCACGGGAGTCTGCCCACACGGTGAGCCAGAAACCGCAGTTGGCGCTGAGATAGAGTCGAGCCTCGAGCACGCCGGGAGTGACCCAGTGTGGCGCCAAGTCCGCCACCTCCGCGTCCTCTTCCCAGCTACCGTCCGGGCGCTGCCGGTGAGCCAGCAACGCGAGGGCACGTTGGACCGCCGCATCGGCTGTGCTAATGCCCAGCTGTTGGGCCTGTGCCAGACGGAAACAGGTGGCATCCAGCGAACTGTAGTTGGGAGCCCAGAACGGGCTCCACCCCCCATCCTCCCGCTGGCCGGCAAACAGCTGCAACCGGACCTCGGGCGGAGGGATACTGCCGTCTAGCACATACTGCAAGCGAGCCTGCTCGACAGGGTTTCCAGTGGATCGGGCAAAGGTAATAGCCGCCTCTACATTCACGGGAAATGGTATCCTTCTTTTTCCAGTCGCATTGCGAAAGGGCCAGCCTGCATTCTACAACAGGTCGCTATGACGGGGCATGACTTGCGGTGGTAGATGTCCTGCAGCATCTCGCCAAACAATAACCGGGGGAGGGGGCCGGCGCACGCAGAAGTTGACTAGCATCTTCGACACTACTCGAGGGCGACGAGATGCCCGACGACGAGACGCTCGGCGTCTCGTCGTCGGGTGGAAAGGACGCATTACATTACACAATTATGGGCAGGGTCCACCCCCACCACCGCAGTTACCCAACTGGCGGTACGAGAGCTCGGTAGCGGAAAATACCGGTGCTGTCGTGGTGGTAGCAACTGAACGCAGTACGGCGGATCCGGCGGGAATCAGCGGAGCGGCCATGCCTGGTATCAGGGAACCCACGATAGCCAGGGCAAGCGGTATCATTCGCAGGCGATGGGCCAGATCGCGGCGCGAATTTGCTATACTAAACAAAGCGTTTCTCCTTTCGACTTATCGGGCGTGAGGGGATCCTCCAAGCTCGCGGCTTACTTCGGGCTTGGTAAAGCGCTTGGGAGTTGCCGTGAGGCTGATGTGGAGTCGGCCCTCTCGGCAACTGTCATTATTCGGCTATGGCAAGGCGTGCGTACGTGGACTGTGTGCTCATTCGGACATGCACCTTCTCCTTCCATGCGGCGCTAGTTCTTACAGCAAGCTCGAGCTTCAATGCCGACGCAGCATCAAGCTCCTAGTACTATATAATACGCGGAATAGCATGTCAATACCGCGTATTATATTAATACATAACCGATAATATTGCCTAATCATACATATAATATGCGCTATACGCATTCATATGCTGCGCAATATGCATGGAACATTAGGGATTTTGCACTTATTTCGTGAAAGTCAGGTAGTGGATACGTTGGGAGGCGCGTCTGAGGAAGTTAGAATCTGATAGAAGTTTGAGGCGCATTCCAGTGGCGGTGGTTGGATTTTGCAGCAGGTAAGGGGTTGCGGCCAGCGGCCACAGCGTTAGACATATGCAGGCGGAAAGTGGGCCATCTGAGCTCGAATCAGGCAGCAAGGGTACGTGAGCTGCTCCAAGAGACGTGCTGGCAGCAGCTCACGGTGTCGACGCAAGGCTAAGCACAGTGACGAGCGTGGATGGGCCTGGTTTAGATGCGTGGTTTTCGTTTCCCGGTCTGGACCCGATCGTCATCATCGATCACGCGCTGGGCCAGTGTGGCAACGGTTTTTGTCGTTGTAGCCAGAGATAGGCTGAGCGACGAGAGGGCCGAGTTGAGTTCAGCTACTTGTTGACGGAGGGTCTCAATTGAAGCTTCAACGCTCTTCTCCATCTGGGTGATCCTTTCCAAAACCGCGTTGCTGGAGTCTGCGCCATGTTGCAGATTGTGACCCCACGGTGACGCTTCCATCTGGGGGTCCTGTATCTCAAATATGTTACATAGCTTGCTAACCTGCGCTTCGGTGATAACCGACCTGCGCTGATCTCGCGCGTCCCGCCCAGGCTCCTCGCCAATACGGTGCATTCGACGCAGCAAAGTCTTCTGGTCAATGCCAAGCTTCTCACTAGCCTGGCGCATAGTGTAAGTCTGCTGTGGCCGCTGGCCAGCATCTAGTGTCTTAGCAGGAGAAAACATCGCAACACCCCCTGCCGGTCACACTAACGTACATTGACGACTACCTCCCAAGAACAATGGCGAAGGAGATAACAGCTGCAGCGGAATTCCGGGTCCTGAACAGAACCTGGCCCAGAATTCGCCGCGTTTTCTGCCCACTCTGTATGCCAAATCAGCATTATCTTTGTGGTATTGTACACTAAAACTCTAGTAATTTTCAAGGTATTTGTTGTAAAAAGAGGAAATTCTCGGCAATTGTCATCAGACTGTCATGAGAGATGTGGCCTAATAAGCGCGTAAATGTTCGGTAATATCATGGGAAATGCCTTGCATAACTCATTGGTCATCTACTATACTATGCAGTGAGGCAGGATGCCTGAACCGAGACATCGCTCTCCACTCAGGCGACCTGGTGTACCTGCCAGCAGCATAGAGGGAGACGATGCCGTGTCAATGCACTACGCAAAACGTATCGCCGAGATTGTCACTCTCATAAACAATGCCGAGGATATCTTGCTCAATGCAAAACCCGCGAAAAAGAGCTTTCAGCAGGTGGTAGACATTCTCCAGGAGGCTGCCAAGCAAGCCGCTGTTGGAGTGCAGAACCTTTCCGATAGTGGCGACTCGCTGTCGGCCGAGGCCGCAAGCCAATATGCACTGGCGTTCCGCAGCGCTCAGGAGGTGATCGCTGCGTGGCTCCCGAAGCTGCGCCGAACTGGGGTGAACTGCGAAGTCCTGGCTCGGCTGCTTCCCCCCGATCTACAGCCGCCACCGTCACTCCACACTGCGTAGGCGGTACGGCGCTTGCTGGCTAGGGTAGCCGGTTCATCGTGACTGCCGCCGCCAGGAAGGTGATTATCGCGCTGAGTCCGAAAAACAGAAGACTGAGCAGCATCTCAGCAAGGAAGGGAACGAGAGCAGCCGCTCTGGCTCGCTCGGCATCAAGTCGATGCCTCAATTCAACCTGTCTCAGCTCCAGCGTTTGTTTTCGCCAGGCCAATTCAGTACTGCCGAGCGCTTCTACAGCATCAGCCAGATCCACATTATTGCGAGCGCGCAGTTGTCCGACCGCCTCTGCGATTTCCCCCGCTCGCCCCGAATCCAGTGCGCCCAGTAGCTTATCTCCAGCCTCCAGCGCGGTGTTCGTCACCTCTTCGACATACTGCTCCACCCGATGATGTGCGAATGCGCGGCGGATGTACGTGAAGATCCCTGCTAGCGCCACCACGATGACGAACACCGCGGCCACCGACCCTATAGTAAAGAAATCTCCTGACGTCATCCGCTCCTCCTAGAGAGTTCTGCCCGCACGCACTTTTAAGGTATCACCGAGCGGTCTCAATAGAACGTAAAAATAATACACCAAAAGAGCGCTGTGTCCACAGTCCTTGGGACGGCCCACCATGTCTGTGTCCGTACCAGCGCGGTGATGGCCACCGCCTGCTCTATATCATCATTGCACGATCTACTCTTCACAGTAAATATGCCGGCAAATGCCTTTACAACAAATCAAATGAGTGGTATTTTTCATGAAATTAGCTAAATTTTGGCAAAACGAAGGAAATCGTGATGAGCCGGTCCACTTCCGAAACATATTTCAAACTAATTGAGGCCTGCGAGATCCTTGACATCGACACATCTGCCACATTGCGTAAATGGACCCGCACTACCAACGCCGCCTTGCACGTCACGATTGAACCACTTCCCGGGCAGTCAGTCGTGGGCGGGAAAGTATCTGCCAAGTACCTTTCCTGCAGCGACCTGATGATGATTGCAGAGGTCTGCGCTCCCCATCGTGTTGAATTTGTGCGCAAGAGATGCCAGGCAGGTCATAAGTGGCTTGAGCGGGTCGAACCCACTGCGGAGCGTGTCTGGCGCAGCACCTACATGGACCAGTTGGCACGCGTCCTAAATGTACTCAACAACCAGTGCCTGAGTGACCTCCCTCGCCATGTGCTGGTGATGGACGGGTTGAGCGGATCGCCTAGACGCGATATGGCCAAGGCGATCGCCGACTACCTTGACCTCCCGCCGGATAAGCGGAAAGCACGCGGGCTTTTGCAGCCCTATCGACGGGTCTATGTCGTCGAATGCCGCCAGCTCGTCGTCGACATGGTGAACGATCCTGAGCTCAATGCCGATGCCGTTATGCAGCCGATCCGCAGTGCCACCAGTCCCAAGGCTGGAACCCCCGCAGACAAAGACCGGGCGGTGCTGGTAGTGGATCACGTTAATCTTTTGCTGGGCAACGCGACAACTGAACATCTGTGGCAAGCTCTGGCCGAAGATAGCACCATCGCCCTCATCGGTGCCCTGGATCCTATGGAAGATGAACATGCGCTCCGCAAGCTGCAGGACATATCGCCGCGCCAGGTGGAAACGGTGTCCGTAGACAAGACGACACCGCAGGACACCTATAGTTATCTGAGTACGCACCGCTATGATGAATGGCAAGTTGCCGGATTTACATTTGCTGACGATGCGTTCGACGACGTCATTGCGCTCGAACCGGGAGCGAGCGTCAACAACCGGCGGATGACGCTTCCCCATCTGGCTGCCGAGGTGGGGCAGCTCACAGTCGCGCACATGGAAGAATCCGTGGTGAATTTCTCTGGTGGTGCCGATGTGCTCAAATCAGACTTCGCGCGGGCTCTGCAACAGGTGCAGACACTCCTGCAGTCAAGCAAGACAAGGAATGAGCTCGTTTCGTGTCTCGAGATTGCCGCTGAAGTGATCAGGACAGCCGCTGATTCTCCACAGGGGTTAGTGCCACAGGACGTTACGAGCGATTCGGGACCGACCGTCAAACTCCTGACCCGGGCGCACGTCAGTGCACAGCTGCTCTCATCCGGAGGCTGCGCGTTCCGCTGGGAGGACATGTAGCGCTGAGCTTACCGGGCCAGGCCACGGCATTGGTTTTCATGAGGTGATCGAGATCCGTGTAGTGCGATGAGGAGTTGGCCTCGCTACATCGTTACGTCTCTTTATAGCGATGCCAGCCACCTATGGTAGACTGTAGCTGCACCAAGATAGGAGAGTAGCATGGGAATCGTCGCCGCTGTCCAGACACCGTCAATCTACTTTGACTCCATGGCCTGCGCCGAGCGAGCTGCCGAGCGCATCGCCGAGGTAGCAGAGCATGGCGCCTGGCTTGCCGTCTTTCCGGAGACGTTCATTCCGGGTGACCCGCTCTACCACGATTATGCTATCCCAGATTCCGAGCCTTTCAAAGCCCTGGAACGCCGCTTTGCTGAGCAAGCAATCACCGTACCTGGTCCCGAGACGGAGCGCATCGCTGGCGCATGCCGCGCTCACCATATGACAGTTGCAATCGGTGTGACCGAGCGTCCCGCGCGGGCAGGCACCCTCTACAACACTTTGCTATATTTTGGTCCCGACGGCACGATCCTGGGGCGGCATCGCAAGCTCATGCCTACATTTAACGAACGCATGGTGTGGGGCATGGGAGACGGCACAACGCTTCGCACCATCGAGTCGCCTCATGCTGTCATCGGCGGATTGATCTGTTGGGAGAACTTTATGCCGCTCGCTCGTACTGTGCTGTATGCCCAGGGTGAGCAGATACACGTCGCGCCTACGTTAAACCCCGGAAGTGAGCGTTGGCTTTCCGCCATGCGCCAGATCGCGAATGAGGGCCGGATGTGGGTCATCAGTGTCGGCTGCCTCCTGAGGGAAAGCGACCTGCCTCCTGACGTGGCGGCACTCGGCCTCTTCACGAAGGGTGCCGTGTTGAACGCCGGTGGCAGTGCCATTCTGAGTCCGGACTCGGAGATCGTCGCTGGGCCTGCCTATGGCGTCGAGACAATCCTGTACGCCGAGGCGGATATGGGTGAGACTCTTCACGCGAAACGCATGTTCGATGCGGTAGGTCACTATGGGCGCGGCGATCTCTTCGGCCTTACGCTGCGCGGCGTTGAAATCCCTCTGCAAATCGGCGACTCATCGCCCATGGACCAGATGAGCAACCATGTGTGGCACGTCCCGCAGAATGGCGGTGTACCCGCGGCAACGCAGCGAGCCGCCGACGAGTAGACCAACCAGCCTACCTCTAGTGTGCGTTGCAGTCGAAGCGGTCCCTGCCCTTGTCCACCAGCTCTCGTCGTGATCTGGCGCTTGGTAGCTCACCGTAGAGATGCCGTGGCGGGAAGACGTCAAGGTCGGGTAACGGCAGCAGAACAACGGTCAGGATTAGGTTTGGGGTTCTTGCGGTGGGAAGACATATACCCGCTCTGGCTCGACAAAAATAATGACCCGCTCTTCCCCTGGTTGCATCTCATCGGCACTTCTGTCCCGATTGAGGTACTTCCATATCAGCGCATTGGCAAAGCGAGCGTCGAGATCGTCGTCGATTCGTGCCACCTTGCCACGAATCTCCACAGAGCGGTAGGGATTGGCGGGATCGACGAAGGGGAGCGCGATACGCGGCTCGCGAAGTAGGTTGCGATACTTCTGACTGGCCTTATTTGTTCCCAACAGGATATGGGTTCCATCCCAGTCGAACAGCAGAGGACTCACCTGTGGCTCCCCCTTGGGCCCGATTGTGGCCACATATGCCAATGTCGTAGAGTGCAGGATGTCTTGATAGTCGTTTGGAATGGCTGACATGAGAGTGCGCTCCTTCTGTTTCTTCTCCAACTCGCTGGCCATTGCCTGACTCGCTACGAGCACAGGTAAGAGTATACTGGGTCCGCTGCGAAGAGCGCCAAAGCGTTTAATCATGTATTCAGTGAGCATTGCTGCAGCGACACTCAATGGTGGGTCGGTCATTTCGAGTCCAAGAACCGCGTAGCATGGTCAGGTACGATGGTTAGCTTGCTGCTCCTGTACAAGGTCCGCGGCAGCTGTACCACTCGTTCTTTTGGGGGGACGCCATCTTGAAGCGCATTCTTCTGACGGGGATGTCGGGAACCGGCAAGTCCACGGTCATTCGGGAGCTTGCTGCCCGCGGCTACAAGGCTGTTGATGTAGACTGTAACGAGTTCTCCGAGTGGGTAGAGGTCACCCCCGACTCTGTCACTGGAGGGTCGCCGGTGGAAGTTGACAGAGATTGGGTGTGGCGAGAAGACCGCATTCAAAATCTCTTGTCCACCGAGGACACCGACGTGTTGTTCCTGAGCGGGTGTGCGCAGAATATGGGGAAGTTTATTCGCCAGTTCGACCACGTAGTACTGTTGAGTGCGCCTGCGGAGGTCATCGTCGAACGGTTGGCCACAAGGACCAACAATCCCTACGGGAAGCATCCCGATGAAGTCGCTCGTGTGCTCGGTTTGGTGGAGCACATCGAGCCGTTATTAAGACGTGCCGCGGATCATGAGATCGATACCAGAGCTGGTCTCGAGGAGGTTGTGGCGACCGTGCTCCGGCTGGTGCCGGCGCAGGCATGATGCTCGTTGACCCAACCGGTGCTTCCACCATCGTGTGGCAAATTCGCGCACGAGGCATGGCACTGGTGATGGCCGGGCCTGACCCGGGCTGACTCGTTTTTCCTAGAGAGGGAGTATCAATCCGACGTCTCCGGCTGGTCTACGGAAGGCGAGCCATTCAAGCGGGCGATGGCAGCAGCTCGGTCACACTAGCTGAACCATTGTTTCCACGCCGGCCATTGTCGGACAAGGTCCGGGCGCGGTTGGTATCCTGTGGACCATCAAGTAGTCTTTGGTAAGGTGAGCCACATGCAGCTTTCATTCCAGCCGATGGATCGCGTCAGCGCCGCTGCGATCGTCACGTGGCGCTACGAGCCACCGTATGATTTCTATAATGGTAGCCGAGATGGAGACGACGCGATCACCGCGATGATCGATCCCACCAACCAGTTCGTTGCCATCAGGGAAAGGGATCTTGGATTGGCAGCATTTTGCAGCTTTGGCCTAGATGGCCAGGTCCCTGGCGGCGATTATTCGGCGGAAGCGCTGGATCTTGGCCTGGGCATCCGTCCAGATCTGACAGGGCATGGGTGGGGATCCTCGTTCGTTGCCGCAGTGATCGCTCAAGCTAAGACAATTCACACGCCCAAGCGCCTGCGTGTGACGATCGCCGAGTTCAATCAGCGCGCCCGCCTGGTGTGGGAGCGCGCGGGATTCCATTTCGTGCAACGCTTCCTGGCAGAGAACACCCAAACTCCGTTCATCATCTTGATCCGTGACGAGATGCCATGACTCTCACTAATGCCGATGCCATTCGCGCCTGGGCGGCCAGGGCCGACCGGGTGGGAGACTTTGATGATGAGGGTGACTCCGCCCGGCGCTGGCTGCTCAACCCGACGATATTCGCGTTGCTCGGCGATCCGAAGGGCAAGCGCATCCTCGATGCCGGTTGCGGACAGGGCTATCTCAGTCGCCTACTTGCGCGACACGAGGCACAGGTGACCGGCCTGGAGCCGGCGATGCCGTGGTACGCTGCTGCGGTGGCCCAGGAAGAGATCCACCCGCTAGGCATTGTCTATGTGCAAGCCGATCTCTCCACCCTGCCTTCGACTCAGCCCCAGTTGATCGGCACCTTTAATGTCGTCATCGCCAACATGGTGCTGATGGATATTCCTGATTATGAAGCAGCCATCCGCTCCTGTGCCGCGGTACTCGTCCCGGGCGGCATCTTCATTTGTACACTGTTGCATCCCTGCTTTGAGGAGTCCAGCGTTGCGTGGCTGCGGAAGCGCTCTATCGAGACGCGTGACTATCTCCAACCTACTACCCGCGAACAGGTCATTGGCTACCTGTTCCATCGTCCGCTGAGCAGCTACATCAACACTCTGCTCAACGCCGGATTCACGCTGCGGCGGATGAACGAACCACAGCTGAGTGAAGAGGGCGCCCGCGTTCTGGGGAACGATCGTGATTGCTACGTGCCGAGCTTCGTTGCTCTGCTTCTGGTCAAGGACACGGATTTTTGACTGGTCGGTGGCTACCCTACCGCGGTAGGGTAGCCACCGACACGGAAAGCTTGCCAATGCCAAACCAGGTGTCAGTGAGTTACTGGGTCAGGTAGATTTGCTGCCACGAGGACATCGGTACCTCACCCAGGGAATTGTACACAAAGCTGTGCACGAAGGTCGGTAGATTGTAGAACGTCTTCTGCTGGTTCAGTGGGATCCAGGCTCCCTGATCAACCAGCAGCTGCTCGGCCTGGTTGTAGAGCTGAGCCCGAGAGCTGGGGGTCAGATCAACATCCGCCTGTGCCATCAGGGTATTGGCCGCCGGTACGTTCACACTCCCGGTGTTATTGATCGAGGTGGGCGAGAACTGCAGGGTGAGCCAGTCCTGCGGGTCGGCGTAGTCGGCACTCCAGCCGATCCCGAAGATCTGCGGTGCGTTGGCGCTGTAGATCTGGCTCAGTTCAGTGTTGAAGTCAATGAAGCTCGTCCTGATGGGATAGCCCGGGAACGCCGCCTGCCACATAGCCACGGCCGCCTGGTCGGCGGTCACAGTTTGGGGCTCGTTGGAATCCACCAGCGTGACCTGTGGGCAGTTGCTGAATTTCCCTCCGCAGTTGGCGTTGGCATAGAGCTGCATCAGCGCTGTGGCCTTGGTCATATCTCCGGTTAAGGTTGTCGTGCCGTCCGGCGCGCTCAGATTAGGATCATAGCCATACATCCCCTGAGGCACGATGTGGTTGGTGGCAGTCACCGAGCCCTGGTTGACCTGATTTGCCAGCACCGTCTTGTCGAGCGCCAGATCAAAGGCCTGGCGAACGTCGACATTGTTGAAAGGAGCCTTGGCCCAGTTGGGCTGGTAATAGCTGATAGCCAGATAGGGCACCTCGTGGAAGTCTGAGCGCGCCTCAGACGATTTGTACTGGGCGGGCGGAGCGATGCCAACGTCCAGTTTGCCGTCCAGGTAGTCGGCGTATTCAGCATTCTGAGTCGTGTAGATCTTGAAGTCCACCTGGCTCAGCTTGGGCTGCGTTCCCCAGAAGTTGGGGTTGGCGACCAGATCCAGGTTACCCTTGTGATCCCAGACCTTCACCTTGTACATGGCGCCACCAAAGCCACTATTGTCAGTCAGATGGTCCGTCCAGTTCTTACCGTACTCGGTGATGAGCTGCTCCGGCTGGGCAGCCGTCGTCGGATAGCACATCGCCTGCAAGAAGTAGGGAGCGGGTTCGTTGAGCTTGATCACCAGCGTCTGGTTGTCAGGCACCAGCAGCGAATCGCCGATCAGCGTCTGGACCTTCCCGCTGATGGTCCCATTGGGGGTGCAGGTCTCGGTGGAGAAAGTCTGCGCATCCTTAATGGGAAACATATAGTAGGTGACCGGCGAAGCCGTACAGGGGCTCAGCGATCGGTTGATGGAGTAAGCAAAGGTCTGGGCGGTGATGGGGGTGCCGTCACTCCACTTAAGGCCCGACCGCACCGTGAAGGTATAGGTATCATTGGCTGTGCTGAAGACCGGCATAGCCGTGGCCGCCCACGGCTGTACCTGGCTATTGGCGTCCAGCGTGAGCAGCATAGGATACACCAACTCTACTGGGACTTCTGAATAGAAATCCTGGGTCTCCGCTGGATCCATGGTCTTGATGTCGTTCGCGTTAGCATTGAGTGGGTACACCAGGATCTGCTGCGAACGCGGAAGGCTGGTGGCACCTGAGCTGCTGCCACAGCCGGCAACCATGATGGCCAACGCGCCCAGCATAACCAGCACACCTGGCAGAGAAAGTTTGCGCACACTGGGGAAACCCGTATGCATAGGTACTCTCCTTTTTTGGGGTGATTTCACATGCAACCAACGTTACGTGGATAGTCACCAAAGCTTGCCTCTGGGCCTGACCCTACGAGGTGCCAGCTGGAAATCTGATACCCCTGCTGGGACGCGCGGGAGTGTTCTTCGGAGTCAGATCGGATTTCACCCTGGAGAGTCTGGAGAGAGAGGAGCAGACCGGGGCAAACTGACTCACTCCTGCGCCGATCAAGGACCGGAAGAAGAATGGATCCTAGACTGAGCTGCCCGCTTGGGTGGACGACCAAGAGTCGGATGAACCAGCAGGCAGCTCCCACTGGCACGAGGATACCCAGAGGTGTGTTACACCAGTGTGATAATAGTGTTAGTTCCCACCATACTCACACTCAGAAGTGAGTGAGCAACTGCCAAGCTGCACCCCCGTCCGGGTCGCTAGCAGCAATACATGGTGTTCCCCAGTGACGCGGGAGTGTAGGAGAGGCAGGAGATTCCCCCAGCTGTAAAAAAGAGAGTGCTACGAGCGTACTACAATTACAGAGATACTGAGATGGATCCGGACGGGAGACAGACTATGGCAGCGGTGAGGGATAAGCAAGGGGGCAGACCAATGAGAGGGAATGCGACGATGCCCCCTTCCGTCCTCATTGGGCGAGACCACGACCTCGCGGCGCTTGAGCCCATCGTGCAGCAGCAACGTCTGGTGACGCTGTGGGGGCCAGGAGGCAGCGGCAAGACGCGGCTTGCCCTGGAGGTCGCGCAGATCGCCGCAGGCTCCTTCGCGGACGGCGCCCACTTGGTAGCCTGCGGCGATCTGCGCGATGCCGATCTACTGGTCTTGCATGTAGCGCGCACGCTGGGCCTTCGTGTCCCAGACGAGCGCATGTCCCTGGACGCGCTCATGGAGTGGTTGCCTGCCCGGCACCTCCTTCTGATCCTCGACAACTGTGAACATGTGCTCGCTGCCTGCGCCAATCTTGTGCTCGCGTTGCTAGGGACGTGCCCTCGCCTGCATGTGCTACTGACCAGTCGCGAACTCCTGAGTCTACCCGCTGAGCAGGCCTATCCGGTCCAGCCATTGACTCTTCCGCCTGCAGAGCGTTTCCCGAGCGGAGAAGCCGTACCCGACGTGACGGAGCTAGCGCCCTACAGCGCGATACAACTCTTTGTGCAGCGGGCGAAGATGGCTCAGCCTGAGTTTATGCTCACCCCGGAGAACGCCTCTCAGATCGTCAAGATCTGTCGCCTGCTCGATGGTCTTCCCCTGACCATTGAGTTAGCAGCTGCTCGGGTCCGTATGCTGGCACTCGAGCAACTCGCCGATCGCCTGACACGCGATTGCGCCATCCTCGGCGCCGCCAATCGCCTGGCGCCTGCGCGCCAGCGGACGCTACAGGACACGATCAGATGGAGCTACCTGTTGCTCACGCCGCGGGAGGAGTTGTTGTTTTGCCGTCTAGCGCTGGTAACAGGCAGTTTCGATTTATCTCTGGTCGAAGCCCTTGGCGCCGGGTGGGCAGATTCCTCTCCGGACACTGTTGAGGATACTGTGGAGGTGCTCGCCCGACTGATCGACAAATCGCTGATCAGCGTGGTCAGCTTGGAGGGTACCGCACGTTACCGTCTGCTGGATACTACCCGTCACTTTGCCCGTGAGCAGGTGCAGCACCTGGGCGAGATGGAGACAACCTACCAGCTCTATGCTGGGTGGGTCCGACAGATGTCCGAGCAAGCAGAAGCCGAGTTGCAGGGCCCCCAGCAAGGTGTGTGGCTCGACCGACTGGAAGGGGAGTTCGAGCACATCCGTACGGTAATCCGTTGGTTCCTCCGGGAGCGGACAGCGGCTGAAGTTGTGCGTGTCAGTGCGGCATTGGTCACGTTTTTCGAGCATCGGGGGCACGTGCGCGAAGCAATCCAGTGGCTGGAGGCGGCTCGCGCACACGCTGAAGCACTTGAACCGGAACTCGATGCTCAGGCGCTCTCCGCGCTTGGCGTGCTCCACGCGCGGCTGGCTGGTGCCGGTCAGACCCAGGGGTATCTGGCTCGTGCCGAGCACTACCTGACTCAGGCTGACGAGGCCTTTGCCTTCGCGATCCAAGATCCTGAGCCAGCCATCAGCGAGCCAGAGAATCGCCTACTTGAGACCATCACCGAAGCCGTTGCGGCCCCGACGACGACGTTGCGCAGTGCTGCCGAGCCTGTACCGGTGACCACCGTTGCGCCTCTGCGAATTGAGGCCTTCGGAGGAGGAAACGTTTCCCGTGACGTCGGTACCGCGAGCGTGGCCTGGCATTATTCTATGGCCAGAGAACTCCTGTTCTATCTTGTCGATGCTCGCCAACGAACGAAGGAACAGATCTGTCTCGCGCTTTGGCCGGACGCTGATACGGAGCAGGCCAGTACCCATATGAGGGTGACCTTCTATCAGTTGCGTAAGACGCTTCGGGATGCGGCCTGGGTGCCGCATACACCGGCGGGCTATACATTTAACCGTTCGCTGCCGTATTGGTACGATGTGGAACAGTTTCAAGATCTGATCGCCGAGGCCCGCGCCGTGCAGGAGACTCAGGGGCCACTGGATGCGCGAGAGGCAGACACGTCCATCGTTGGGCTGTTGGCGAAGGCCTGCGCACTGTATCGAGGTACCTATCTAGCAGACTTCCCGCCCCATGAATGGATCCTCCACCGGCAGACGGAGCTCCAGCGGAACTACATCGATGCTCTATCTTGGCTTGGTGAGGTCACTGAGCGCCAGGGAGATACCCCACAAGCGCTCGACTGCTATCGGCGAGTCACGGCATGTGATCCCTATGATGAGCAGGCTCATGCAGCGATTCTGCGGTGTTATGTGCAGCTGGGACAACGGAGTCAGGCTCTTCGCTACTATCGCAATTTGCAGCACTTTCTACGGGACGAGCTAGGTGTTACCCCTGATCCCCACATTACCGCGTTCATCAGGACTTTGATGTCCCAGGCCGAGGCCGCATCCTAAGACCGCTGGTCAGCATACCTCAGGCAACTTCAGCCGAGTAGCAGAAGCAGGACGCCAGGTAGGTGCTCTTCTCGGTAGAAAGTCCAGCAGAGAGTCGTAGGTGACACGCGTACTTCACGCTGCCGTCACGATGGTGTAACACCGTTTTGAGTATCCTCTCGGTATCCTCTCAGTAGTGTGGGTATTTCTTGCTACGCATACAAAGAGGTCAGATGTGACCCGTACCGCCGCCCACCAGCAATTTGTTAACTGCATCTACTCACAAGCGTCTCTACTGCGATACAGGTGAGAAACGGTGCAGGAGTTATCTCATACAGTACGCTGTCAGCTCCCGGCAGTCACCAGGAGGAACGCCGTCCAGTGCTACTTCCATAACTGCAATCCCAGTTTCCAAGCTGCTCACCGGCTATGCCTTCGAGGAGCTACACGCTAGTCGCCCCAAGGTACACGGCGATGAGCTCAATGTGCTCCGCGCCGCAATCGGAGTTCATGACGGGTGAAATGGAGGACCTGCTCATGCCCAGAGACTTCGACATCAACCGCATCTATGAACCGCCCACTGCCCCTACCACCGCCGCTGGCTTTGCTGGCGGCGACTCCAGCAGAGCCAGCGTCATTCCACCACGATCACCACGTCGGCGCCGTCTGCTCGCTGGTATTATCCTGCTGCTGATCGTGGCTCTGCTACTGGCGCTGGTGCTGCATGTGACTGGTCGCCTCGCCGTTTCCTCCCAATCGACGGCCACCTCAACTCCCGCCCCAGTGGTGCTCTATCAGGCCGACTGGACCCATGGCCTGGGCGCCTGGACGCTACCGCCCGACTGGCATCTCGTCGATGGATACATGGAAAACGACGGCAATGGGACTGCTTCTCTGCTGGTGCCCTATTATGTCACGGCGGAGAACTACACCATTGAGGCCGACCTGACGGTGCAAAATGTGCCTAGCTACCGGGCGTGTCACAGCTATGGCATCGAGGGGCTGAACAGCGGTGGCGAACAGTTCGTGGGGGAGGTCTCGTGCATTCTGACGGGAGCAGTAAACCATGCCTTCTCGCAGGCCATTGTCACGCACGCTGATTCAGCCCGCGATGGGCTATCTACAAATGATACCGCGGTAACCTACTCTACCCGGACCTATGTGATACAGGTGCGGCGCTATAACATGGAGTACTGCGAGGGTATTATATCCTGCCTGGCCAATGTGAACAGCACGACCCCGCTCTGGCCGATGCATATCGCCATCGAGGATATTGGCGTGCAGCTGACCCTTACGCGCCTGGTCATCACCACGCCGTAGTGCAGCTACCCTGGCTAGAACGTGTCGAACGGACTGGGACCGCGTACCCTCGGCCAGGTGCGCTCCTCGTGTATCCTAGTCCGGCCTCATATGGGTCTCAAGGGCGCGCTGACGGAACTGGCCAGCAACTCGGACACGAGATGAAGGCTTATCTCTTGCGGATTGATCTCCTCATTGGAGAGGAGAATGATGAGCGCGTCGTCGTCTGGCAACTGGATATTGACGGAGCTGAAGCCGGCGTTGTCGCCGTCGTGGTAGCGCAACCGGTGCCCATCCATCGCGGCAATAAACCAGCCATATCCATAGCTCATGTTGCCAATGCCGTCTATGGTACCCGGTACGGCGGCATGGGGAGCGAACATCTCGTGGAGTGATTCGACACTCAGCAGACCAGGAGCAGCCAGTGCCGAGTCCCAACGCGCCATGTCATGTGTGGTCGACCAGATGTCGCCAGCCCCCATACTGACCGTGTCAAGCTCGAAAGATGGTTCCGGCTCGGGGCCCTTGCCCGTGTACCCGACTGCCTGCTGTTCTGGTCTCGGCGCGTGGTTTCCCACGCCCGTGCTGGCCATGCCCAGAGGATGGAAGATCCTC
Organism: uncultured Chloroflexia bacterium; assembly: GCA_963826075.1. GTDB lineage: Bacteria > Chloroflexota > Ktedonobacteria > Ktedonobacterales > JADMIN01 > JAJPKE01. The sequence continues at coordinate 51,720 of CAWGVQ010000019.1, read as the reverse complement.
TGATGGAGGAACGTGCCATACGGTAGGTCAGAGGCCTGCTCAACAATGTGGGCTAGCAGCACGAACGCCGGACTGCTGTAGGCCCACCCTTCGCCAGCAGCAAACTTGAGCGGGTGGCCTTGGAAGATGCGGCGCAGGTTCTCCCAGGTGTTGGTCTTGAAGAGACTCAACTCCGGGAGGTCACCCCAGTGCGCAATGCCTGAGGTATGGGTGAGCAGATGGTGCACGGTGATTGGCTCCCAGGTATCAGGGCAATCCGGCACCCACAACCGGATGCGGTCCTCTACGGTGAGAACCCCCCACTCCTGCAGTAGCAGGATGGCCGCGGCGGTGAATTGCTTGCTGATGGAGGCGATCTGAAAGACGGTATCAGGCGTGTTTGGTCGGTCATCCTCGCGATTCGCAGCCCCGTAACCCCGATCGAGTAGCGTCCGACCTTGCTGGCGCACAAGAACCGAACCAGTCCACTGCCCCTGCTGGCTTTGCTTGGTGAGATTGGCGTCCAGGTCCATAAGCATGCTCCTTTGAGATCCCAGCAGTATCCCCTTGTGACTCTGCCTGATACCTCCTGGAGTCTAGCACATCCCTACAAGACAGGCGGCGACGGCGTGGCCAGGCGTGGTGGGGTATCAAGTCGGCACGTGTCGGCGCGAGGATAGCTCCGACGTCTGAGCCCGTATCTATGATTGGTTGAGCTATCGGCTTCCGCCGGGGTACGTGTTCAAGGATGTCGATGCCATTCCCTTTGGTACCGATTTCATGCAGTATGTGGGAACTTCAATGAAGCAGTGTAGTGTGATGCTCCTGGTCCATGCATGACGCCACCATGCCTCCTCCTCAAACGTTGCCTCCGAGCGTCCAGTCAATCGTCTCCCTCAATGCCAACGCGGTCCATTTTCTTGATCCCTATTTTCATATTGATATGGAGCGGATCGCTCCCGAACTGGGGATCGGGAAGCGGGCGCCAGTATGGCGAAAAAGTCTACTTGCGACCCATTCGCCCGCACGATCTCCCCAGTTTGGCAGCTAGCGCCAACGATATCGCATATCTGACCGAGTTTAACTTTTTGGGTCTGCAGCGGTACGATGGTCTGGACAAGTCTTTTCAGGTGGACGACCTGCTGGGCAAGAAGCATGGCAGGCTGCTTGTGGTGACGTGTCACAGTGACCAGGTCGTGGGCGATGTCAGCTACCGGCAAGTGCGATATAGGCCAGGTGCCGAGCTCAGGGCGCTAGAGAAGGCTGGTTTCACCAGTGAGGGTGTGCTGCGTAAGGCGCCGTGGCACACTGGCGATTGGCACGATCTGGTTGTGCATAGCACGCCGCGAGCTCGGTCGAGACAGTCACGAAGGTTCCCACGCCAGTCAGCGGCATGGTCGGTTGGCTGGCGTGGGCTGCGTGGTACTAGGCAGAGTACACGCGCCAATCCAACGGCTCGTGCTGCTCGGCCCAGGCCGCATCATCACGCTGGTCGTCGTAGTCGAACTTGGCGAGATTGGCTGGCTGAATCTCATCGGGCCGCAGGGGGCCGCAGATTCCGGTCATGTCGTCCGCCATGCCGGTCGACTGCAGGCGCACAGCGTAGATATCCCCGGTAGGAATGTACTGCCAGAAGGCGTAGGTTGGCTCCATGGGATTGCTCCTCCCCCAACGAAGGTGACACTCATCTATCGCTGACCATCATGCTTACCACAGATCTCGTCGGCGTCACGTTTGCTGGGTGCGATATCACAGCGCAGTCACAGCTTACCAGACCACACCTCGGTCCTCGTCGTTCTTCTACATCCAGAATCGATGCATCCTCGCCGCAGGTCAAGCCGCCTGACTCGCCGGTAAACGTGTACGCCCCGAGCGAGGTAATTCGGCCGGAATGTACACCGTGTACAGGTGATGGTAGGCGTTAGCTGGGGCTCGCCGCAACCGGCAGCTCCTGTGTGCAGTAGGCGCAGCGGGTCGCCCGTACTGGAATCGTGCTGAGACAGTACGGGCAATCTTTGGTGGTGGGGTCTGGCGGTGCTTCACCACTCTTGCGTCGTGCCTGCAGCGCATTGATTGGTTCGATGATCAGGAAAAACACTACGGCAGCAATGATTAAGAAGCTTAAGAGCGCATTGATGAAGGAGCCGATCATAAATCTACTATGATGGATAGTAAAGTACACGGCGGAGAAATTGGGTTGTCCGCCAATGGCCGTGATCAGCGGCGTGATGAGGTCGGTTACCAATGACGTCACCACTGCGCCAAACGCAGCGCCAATCACCACTGCGATCGCCAAGTCAACCACATTGCCACGCAGAATGAACGCTTTGAACTCGTTGATGATCTTCATCGTGGTCCCCTTTCTCAGCTCTGCTAACGTGCCGCGGCTGCTCTCTGTACATGGGCAGTAATTTCAGACGCGATGTGAGACGTTACCAGCCGCAAAAAGTATACCGTACACCGCGGCTTCTCTCACCTCGAAGGCGCCCGCAACCTCCGGCCGAGCTCCGGAAAAAGTCCATGCTGCCATGAATTACGCCGTTGCCATAGTCGTTAACGAGCGCATACAGCCGCCGATCCGACATTGTGCCCGATGTGACTTTGGCAGCGAGCAAGTACCGCAATCCGAGTCCAAGATGGCGAGCGTGGGTTGATGTCTCGGTGGCACGGATTGTGAATTGGCGCACCAACTCTGAGTACTGTATTCGGCAGCTATGTGGTAGTGACGAAGCATGTTGAGATGCGAAGGTGTTTCACGGAGATATGGTTGGCGGTGCGAGAGGTCATGAGCACGGAGCGAGATACACTTGAGATCAGGTGCCACCTGGAGATCTGCCCATGAGGGAGACGGCGAGGAGCGCAAGAACGAGCAGCCGCGTGAGGCGTGATCGGATGATAAGCCTGGGAGCGGTGCTCGCTCCCCAAGCGGGTCCGGCGGCGAAGGCGCCATCGCGCCTGGGTTCAAGAGCCCAGGACGGCACTGGTCGGCTACGACGTGTCTTGAAGTCACTCCGCGCTCGAGGGGGGCTACCCGCGTTTCTCAGCTCCGACCGTTTGCCGCTGATATTGCTCGCCGGATTACTGGTCTCGGCGGTGATCACGGTCTTCATGCAGGCACACAACTATGGTGTGACGCTGGACGAGGAAGTGCAGGAACGGCTAGGACGCCACTTGCTTGCCTGGTACGGCACGCTGGGCAGAAACACCAGCTTCTTGACCGCGTTTCCTGCCAATGAGCATATGCCTGAGCATGGTGGCATCTTCGATACCGTGGTCGCTGCCGCGCAGTATATGCTGCACGTGTCTGACCCGAACTCCAGCACTGCGATGTTGATCCGCCACATTCTGGGCGGCCTGTGTGGTGTTGCCGGCATAGTGGGGATCGCGCTCTGCGGCTACGAGCTTGCGGGGGCCTGGGTTGGCTTCGTAGCGGCGCTGGGACTGTGGCTCTATCCGCGCTATTATGGCGCCATTTACAGCAATCCCAAGGATGTCCCCGCAGCGGTTACTCTCATCTTTGTGCTCTGGGCAACTCTTCTGCTCGTCCGGGTATGGAGTCAGCCGAAGCGCGCGCGGCGCGTCAGCCTTTTGCTGGGCTTCTTCATTGGGCTGGCCGCAGCCGTACGGGTTACGGCGCTGATCTGGTTTCTGGTCCTCGTGGTCTTGCTCGCGGCCTGGTGGCTGTTCAATGGAGCCGAGGTTTGGCGGGCAGGCCAGCTGCGCGCACAGCTCATCCAGCAAGGTGTGCTCGTCGGCATCATTGGAGTCTCGTCGATGCTCTCGATGATGGTCTTATGGCCATACATCTTCGTCGATCCGGTGGCTCATCTGATAACCGCTATCGAGGTGATGAGCCATTATCCATGGAATGGCCTTGTACTGTACCAGGGCACTGTCTTTCAGCCAGCGCAGCTTCCGCCGAGCTACGTGCCGGTGTGGCTCGTCATTGGTTCGCCACCGACGCTGATCCTCCTCGCCGTGCTCGGCTTCAGCCTCTTCTGCGCGTTTAGCCTACGTACTCGAATCGTCGATCCGAAAGTCGGCACAGTGGTGCTGGCGGTCGTCGTGCCGTTTGCGACGCTGCTGGCGTTACACCCAGTGCTGTACGACGGGTTGAGACAGTTTCTCTTTCTGATCCCGCCGCTCATCCTCCTGGCGGTTTGGGGGCTGGTGAGGGTCACGACCGCTCTCGCTCCGCGCCGCGAGTGGGTGGTGCGCCTTGCTGCCGCCTCACTGATTCTCGCCACGCTCGCAAGTTATGCGCTTGTGATCCGTGACATGGCCGCGCTCTCCCCGTACGAGTATATCTACTTCAGTCCGCTGATCGGCGGCCTGCCGGGGGCAGCGGCCAAGTACGACACGGATTACTGGGCGGCGTGCGGTAAACAGTCGGCGGAATGGCTGGCGCAGAATTACTCTCACTACACACGCTCGCCGGCCCCAACGGTGAACATCATTGGCAGCCCGTTCCAGTTCCTGATCTCGCCGTATCTCCCATCGTCCTTCAAAGAAAACGATAGCCATCCCGACTTCTTTATCGCACCGACGGACGTGGGCGACGCCCACCTGTTCCCAACCTATCCCGTGATTCACACTATCGGCGTCGAGGGTGAAGAGCTCTGCGTGATTAAAGCTAATCCGGCGATTGCACCTGCCGCATCTCCTTCCGGTTGACGCTAAGCGCCGCGGCTCTTGTTGGAGACGGTGGGAGCCGCATCTCATCTGCGCACACCGGCAGGCAGACAGGCGTTTCTCAGGTCAAAGCTACCTGATAGAAAAGGCGGGGGAAACAACATGTTTCAGCGCCTTCGAAACGAAATCACACGCCAGTGGCATGCACTGCCACTGGTAACCGTGCTTGCCATTGGTACGGTGTTGCGTTTTTACCATCTGAGCTCTCTACCCAACGGCTTCAACCAGGATGAAGCCGTCAACGGATACGATGCCTACTCAATTGCCTATACATTGCGGGACCATCACGGGGCGTTCCTGCCCATTCTCTTGCAATCGTTCGGTGACTGGGTCTCTCCTACGCTCACGTACTTTACGGTGCCATTCATGAGAGTGCTGGGATTGACGGTGCTTGCGACACGCTTGCCTGTTGCCATTTTCGGTATTTTGACCGTGCTGTTGGCGTTTGTGTTCGTAGTGCAGCTCACGGGACAGAAAAGCCTTGGATTGCTGGCCGCGCTGCTACTGGCCGTCATGCCATGGGCAGTGGCGCTCTCTCGCTGGGCGATTCCGCCGAGCATTGTGCCCTTTTGCTTACTGGCTTCTCTGGTGACGTTTTACTGGGCGAAGTCAGATGATTCACTCCGAAGCTACTGGAAGTTCAGCGCGTTCGTCGTTTCTGCGATTGCGCTGACCTACGCGTACCCGCCCGAAAAGGTATTTGCGCCAATTCTTGTCCTCGCGCTATGTGCCATCTTTCTTCTACAGAAGCGGACGATCGGGCGATTGCTCTTTGTTCTCATTAGCTATACCGCTTGCGTCTCTCCCTTGTATTTGCTCGCGTTGAGTGATCCCGCCAAGTACAACGCCCGGTTCAACGGTGTGTCGCTCTTTGCAGAGTATCACTCCTATGGTGCGGTTATTGCTCAGTTCGCCAGCAGATATGTGCAGTACCTCATGCCTGACTTCAACTTTGGCATGGGTGATCCGGATCAGATGCATCATGTGCCAGGCGCTCCTTCCTCGTATTCGTTTCTCGCTCCACTCTTCTATTTGGGAGCTCTGTTCTCCGTTTCTGTTATTATGCGGCTTCTCCGGAGCGGGCAGCTGTCGAGCCTGTCACGTTTGCCATGGCGAGATCATGTGGTACTCCTTGTGTGGCTCATTGCTGCTCCCCTGGCAGCCAGCGTGACGACCTATCGAGATCATCTTTTGCGAGTTGTGCAGTACTTGCCACTGGTGATTATTTACGCCGTTGTCGGTCTTTCTGTACTCCTGAGCGGCTTCAAGTGGCGTACTCCGCGAGTGGCGAGGGAGCTGACAGGAATTACTTGCATTGTGGTGCTGTGCGGCCTCGTAGTCAGCTTTTCCGGCTTTTTCGTCGCCTACTTTCAAGAGTATCGGTATACCTCGATGTTTCTGTTTCAACATGGTGTAAAGGAAGCGATAGACTATACTGTGTTGCATCAATCAGCGTACAAACACATCTACATAGACTCCAACATCAACCAGCCCTACATCTTTTACCTGTTTTTCTCCTCCTATGATCCGAGCAAGATCGATTACGCGCAACTCAATGCTAGCGGTGGGCAGCGTTTAGGCAAATACAGTTTCGTCCCTATCACGGCTCTGCCCAAGGGGTCGATCCGGGTGTACGCTGTAAAAGACGCAGGTGTCGAGTGGTATATACTCAGTGCCCATGGCGACGACCTATATGTGCAGCGCCAGGACTCGCGTCTGTCAGACGAATCGATCGGCATGTGCTACCCTCGTTCCGGATGTGAACCGAGCGAGGGTAGCCAAACTACACCTTGGGCAGAAGTTCCGCAGGAGCGAGGCAGTGCCCCAGCAGCGCTAGCCGACTTATCCCCAGCGAGCTCGGAGCCGTGGCAAGATGTCCTTGGCGTAGAGCTGCAGGAAGCGCGATTGATCATCGCCCGGGGCGTGAAAGATTAAATGGGTGAAGCCCAGTTCAATGTAGGGGCGAATCTGTTCGACGTGCTCCTCTGGGTCATTGGAGACCAGCCAGCGGAGGTGCGCCTGGTCGGCCACGCTTTCGGCCTTTTGCTCCATCTCGCGCGGGTCGTGAATGGCGACCTTGTCTTCTGCGGGTAGTGCCAGCGCGGCCCAGATGCGCGTGTCAGCCATTGCCCGTTCGCGGTCGGTATCGTAGGCGACTTTCAGTTCGATCGTGCGCTCAATCGTCTCCGGGTCACGGCCGGCACCTTTGGCTCCCTCCTCGACCGCCGGGAGAAGCTGATCGCGGTACAGGGCGTCACCCTTTCCAGATGTGCAGATGAATCCATCGCCAACACGACCCGCGTATCTTGCGGCTACCGGTCCGCCCGCGCTGATATAGATGGGTACCGGACGATCGGGACGATCATAGATGGTAGCGTTGCGCGTATGGTAGTACGTCCCATCATAGGTGACGAACTCTTCGGACCAGAGCCTCCGAATCAAGTCCACCGCTTCCCGCAAGCGCGCCAACCGCTCTTTGGCATCCGGCCATTCGGCGCCGGTCACGGCAATCTCGTTGAGCGACTCACCAGTTCCCACCCCCAGAATCACCCGGCCAGGAGTGAGAACACCCATGGTGGCAAACGCCTGCGCGACTACTGCGGGCTGATAGCGAAATGTCGGTGTCAGGACGCTGGTTCCCAACACTATGCGCTTGGTGCGCTGCCCTGCGGCTCCCAGCCACGAGAGGGCAAAAGGAGCGTGCCCGTTCGTGTGCCGCCAGGGCTGAAAATGATCGCTGATCCAGGCGCTGTCGAAACCGAGCTGTTCAGCCTCAATGGTAAAGTCGAGCAACTCGCGTGGTCCAAATTGCTCTGCTGAAGCCTTATATCCCAACTTTAACGGATGGTTGCTCACAACGTACCTTGCCTTTCTATACGTTATGCATACTCGGACGCGTTGGCGGTGCTGGGCACACGCTCTCTTTTACTAGTAGCATAGCCGAAAAAGTGCCATGTCGCATGCGACATTCCATCGGATGAAAATTTCCCGTAGGGTACGACCGGTTCCAGTCGGTGACGGCGTTGATACTCCGCATAGAAACTGCCATGAGAAGGGTGAGGAAGCGCTCAGAGCCTGTATTGCAGGAAGAGATTGGTGATAGAGTAACAGAGCGTCCTCAGCACGCATCTAGTGCGTATTTCCGACCTCCTCGACGCTCGCACGGGAAGGCTGTCGCCAGAGCAAGGAAACTTGGTACTACACCGAAGCGGATGGATAGCAGTTGTGGGATGGCACGGAACGAACACGGAGAGAAGAGGGGAGAGCCTGGAGCAAAACAGAGCAAGATCGGAGAAGTTGGTTTCCCCTCTTGCATGCTAGAGTGCCTGGAGCCCCAAGAGTAGTCGCACGTCCTCAAGCGGGCAGGAGAGACCGTCGGCCCTGAGTGCAGTGATTAGGAGAGGCAGCATGAAATATCTTCTTACCTCAGGTGGTATCACTAACACAAGTATCCACAACGCGCTGGAAGAGCTCCTGGGCAAACCGATTGCCGAGTCTAGCGCCCTCTACATTCCCACCGCGCTTTATGCCAAGCCCATTGGTCCGGCCATGGTCGCCCGGCTGATTCGCGGAGAGACCAACACCGCGCCCTTCCCCATTGGCTTCGTCTCCTTGTGCGAATTGGGGTGGAAGTCGCTCGGCGTGCTGGAGCTCACCGCTCTGCCCAGTATCCAGGAAGACTATTGGCTCCCTCTCGTCCAGGAGACTGACGCTTTGCTGGTGGAAGGCGGCGATCCCCTGTATCTGTGCTACTGGATGCGGCAGTCCGGACTGGCGGGCCTCTTGCCGTCGCTGCGGACTGATGCGGTCTACGTAGGACTGAGCGCCGGGAGCATGGTGATGGCCCCCAACGTCGGGGAGGACTTCGTCGGCTGGAAGCCGCCCACCGGTGGCGACAGCACGCTGGGACTGGTGGATTTTGCGATGTTTCCGCACCTGGATAACCTTTCTATGCCGGACAATTCCCTGGCCAACGCAGAAAAATGGGCCGCCGGCATGCCGGTGCCGGCGTACTTGATCGACGATCAGACCGCCATACAAGTTGTTGACGGCGCCGTCGACGTCGTCTCCGAGGGGCACTGGAAGCTGTTTACCCACGAGTAGGCTGGTACGGATTCCGCCCAGGGGATTCCACGATGTTCACTAGAGATGCGCAAGGCGTCAGATGAACTCGTTCGCGAAGAAGCGCAACGAGTCCAGTTGCAGGGCATTGGGGAATAGGAGGAGCACCTCCTGGACACCGGCGGCCTCCAATGCGGCCAGGCCCTCGCGAATGGCGGCGGGACTGCCGAGAAGCATGGTGATACCCACCTGCCTGAGGAACCCCAAAAAGACCTCCGGGATGTTCGCCAGGGCCTGTTCATGGGTTTTTCCAAGGGAACAAAAGGCCGATGCGGTGCGATGGATGCTTTCGTAATCACGTCCGATGGCTTCGCAGTGCTGCTTGAGGATGGCAAGTTTGTGCTGAATCTTCGGGGCATCGCCGCCGATATGGCAGGCATCGCCATATTGCGCGACCAGTTTAAGCGTCACTTTCTCTCCGCCCCCAGCGATCAGCAAAGGAATATGGGGTGTTTGCACGCCTTTGGGCTGATTGATCGCGCCACGTACCTGGTAATATTCGCCGTCAAAGACGGCCTCTTCCTCGCTCCACATCCTGAGCATGACCTGGACCGCTTCGCGCAGCTGACGCAGACGAGCAGGAGCATCGCCAGTGTCATAGCCATAGGCGCGATCCTGGCGCTCATTCCAACCACCGGCGCCGACGCCGACAGTGAGCCGCCCATGCGAGAGCACATCAACCGTGCTTGCCATCTTCGCCAGCAGCGCGGGGTTGCGATACGTTGTGCTTGTGATCAGCGAACCAAGGCGCACGCGCTTCGTATCTCGCGCCAGTGCCGCCATGGTCGCCCAGCACTCAAACGTCAGCTCCTGCGCCGGCTGCGGAAAGGTATGGAACTGATCACTCAGCCATACAGTGGCGAAACCGAACTCATCGGCGGTCTGAGCCACACGCGTCATGGCTTCGTAGGCCTCAAGCGGGTCTTTGATGCTTGCCAGTTCCATCATGCCGCCTTGTGGCAGGGACACACCAAATTGCAGAGCCATGAGTCATTCCCTCACTTCTGTGAACTCTGGAAAAAGAAGCGTGTTCTTCCAGGACGTGAGCCATCTTCCCGCCACCAGATGCAGATGCCATCTTGACGCGAATGCTCGTTTTGAGCATAGTGTGTTTCTGATCCTAGAATCAGGGTTTCGTGATCATAGGTCTGAGACCACCACGTTAAGCGGGAAGCTGAAATGCACAAGAGCGAACGTCAACAGGCCCTCGCCGATTATTTACGCCAGCGGCGCGCGCGCCTTTCTCCGACCGAGGTGGGGCTGCCACTGGGTAGCCGGCGTCGCACGCCGGGGCTGCGCCGCGAGGAAGTCGCGCAGCTTGCCAATATTGGCACCTCCTGGTATGTCTGGTTGGAGCAGGGGCGCGATGTGCATCCTTCAGCGCAGGTGCTGGAAAGCCTGGCGCAAGCGCTCCGGCTCACCGCGAATGAGCGGCGACACCTGTTTCTGCTCGCGGGGCAGCTACTGCCATCGCCTGCCCTCCCATTGGAGGAGTGTGTCAGCCCAACACTGCAACAGATGCTGGATGATCTCAACCCGACCCCCGCCTGTGTCATCGGACGGCGGTGGGACTACCTGGCGTGGAACAAGGCTGCCGATGCCGTCCTCGCCATTTCGGAGGAATCTCCTCCCTACGCACGCAATGTCATCTGGCAGTTCTTTACCAATCCGACGACGCGGGAGCACTTTACTCACTGGGAGCACATGGCACGAGGACTCTTAGCAGAATTTCGTACCACTAGCGCTCGCTATCCTGGAGATGCCTGGTTCGAGGACCTGATTGCAGATCTCAAACAGGCCAGCCCTGAATTTTGTCGCTTGTGGCCCCATCATGAGGCGAGTAACCTGATAGACAGCGGTAAAATCATCGAGCACCCACTGCTGGGACACCTGGAGTTCAAGCATCTCACCCTGCACGTTTTCAACGACCCCGACATCAGGGTCACGGCCTACATACCAGATGCACAGACACGTGCCAAACTGCAACGATTTCGGACAGCAGAGGAAAGCGTCCGCGGGGAGCCATGAAGATCATTCCCAGCCGGAAAGGCTTCAACTCGCGTGCAGGCAACGTACCCAGTCTGTAATCCACGGTATTCCATGGCTCTTCCGCCAAGTTACATTGCGGGCCAAATCTGCCCACCTGGTAGGGCATTTACTATCAAGACAACCACCCAGACGTCACTCGGAGTCGGAGTGAACAATTTCCAGTCGCCATGACAACTGTAGGATTAGGCGGATGGAGGCGGTGGGTGATGAGGAACGAGACACTAAGCGCCTTTGGGCCCTATCCCCAGCGCAAGCGTCATGAGCAGGAGTACATAGTAAGGGAGCGGCTTCGCTACGGCGCAAGGTTGGTTTCAGTCACGACCTGTATCATATTGCCCTGCGCCGCACCATGATCGGCTGAGATCCCCACTACTTCCCAGCGTGTGTCTTTCCCCTCGCGCCAGAAGCGAATAGTGAGCACGCAAGGGCCCACGCGCAAGCGCTGCAGCTCCAGGTCGGGCAGCCAATCGGGAAGTGTGGGATGGACGAAGAGACGCTGATGGGCAGCATCGGCACGTAGTCCAAGCATCGTTCGCACCATGTGAAAAATGCTGCCGGTAGCCCAGGCCTGGGGAATGTTCGCACCGCCGGGATAGAGGACCGGGAAATCCATATCGCCTTTGCGTTGTAAGCCGGCAAACACCTCTGGCGGCCGATAGGCATCGAAACACTCGATGGCATCGAACACTGCGCGAATCACCCGGTTGGCTTCGCTCACCAGGCCGTACCGTTTGAAGCCGGCCGCGATAATGCCGTTGTCCTGCGGCCAGATAGACCCATTCTGGTAATCGAGGGGGTTGTACGCCGGATTCGTGCTGGACAGTGTGCGAATCCCCCATACGCTCCACATATCTTCCTGCAACAGCCGCCTGGCGCCACGCTCAGCCTTGTCCTGGTCGGCGATACCACTCCAGAGAGCATGCCCGGCATTCGACGCAATAGAGGTGATCTGCTGTTTCTGGGGATCAAGGCCATAGGCAAAGCAGCCTTCATCCTCCATCCAGAACGCCTCATTAAATCGCAGCTTCAACGCCGCGGCCTGCTCCTGCAATGTTTGTGCACGGGCCTCATCAGCCAACACCCGGAAGACCTCGGCCATCCGTGTCTTGGCATCGTAGACAGAGCCCTGTAGCTCACAAAGCGCCTTGGGCTGCTTCACCAGGCTGCCATCATCGTAGACGACCGCGTTGAAGGCGTCTTTCCATCCCATATTGTCGTAACCGGGCGATGAGAACGTTTGATACTCCTGGAACCCGTCGCCATCCAGGTCGCCGAAGTTATCTATCCACTGCAGGCAGTTCTCGGCTACCTGCTGGTAGTCCTTAAGCAGGTTGACATCACCGGTCCAGCGGTAGGTTTCAGAGAGAACGATCAGGTAGAGAATGGTGGCATCAGCCGTGCCATAGTACGGATAGAACGGGATCTTGTGGAAGTGAGCCAGCTCGCCGAAGCGGAACTCGTGCAAGATCTTCCCAGGCTGGGCGTCCAGCCAATGGTCGCGTTCTGTGGCCTGGCGCTCGGCCAGCCGTTTGAGGGTCCACGGGCTCGCCTGGTGCCACGGTCATGCTCTGGAAGCCCGCAGTCAGGCTGTCGCGTCCAAAGAGCGTCACAAACCAGGGAACACCGGCCGCGGGCACCCATGCCTCGTCAGACACATCCATGTCATAGATGCGTAGCGCGCCCATATCCAGGATGGCCTGATGATACATGCGATACAAGTTGTTCTCCGACGTGGCGATTCTCGTACAGCCATTTTGCCAGCGAGTCTGCCGCTCTTCGAAGTCACTGCGCGGCTCCTGCGCAATAGAAGGCATCCCCTCCGCAGGGGCCGCGCCTGGGTGCCCATGGGTACACGAGCTTGGGTGCGGTTTTTTGATCTCCCGCCCGTGCTCCAGCAGCAGATCCACGCACATTTGCCAGGACTGATCGTGGTCGAGCGCGATGTGAAAGTAGATACGCCCGTTCGCGTAGCCAACCGCTGTGCTCTGGGGAATGTTCATGACCTGATAGGCGACAGCGCGGTGAAAGTCCTGGTTGTCGTAGGAGGTGCGCAGCTGGTTCTGGTCTTTGCTCCAGACAGTCTCGGTCTGGCCGCGTTCCACGATATTGTGCGTTTTCACCTCGAATATACATGTAGACACCTTGGTCAGTGCCAGTCTGGATTTCTCCTGACTGGGTGGTGACCATGAAGGTACGCCCCTGGCTAATGGTTATGACTGGCGGGCCTAGTTTGATTTCGATTGCCATACCGTTTTCCCCTGAAAATCAAACGCAATGCCCCCGCAGCGACATGCGGATGGTATAGCAACTAGACAGGAGAGAATAGTCACCTGGCCACCATGCTTACAGCACTGTCCGTGTTAGCCGAATTGTCTCCGCCCGCTTGGACCTCCTCGCCCGCCGATTCGGGGACCGGCAGTAGGATTCGCTCAAGTAGCGCGTTCGGCTCGGGGAGGCCATGGTAGCAAAAAAGACGCCGACGGCAGCGGAGTCACCCTGTGCATTCAGGTGGACGAAGTGGGCTTAAGAGTCAACCAGCCCGCCGCTCACGGCGGGCTGGCTCTCGGCACTACTTGAAGGTGAGCTTGATGCCGCCCCCGGCGCCGGCTATCAAGTTGTAAAGTAGCGCTGCGATAGCCCACACAATCGCTCCGACAATGGCGGCTATCACGACTACGATAATCAGGCCGGTCAGGCTCCTGCCAGCGTAGAGGATACCTCTGGCCCAGGAGTCGATGAAGCCCGCTTGCCCCAGACGGAAGCCAAGCTCCACCACTGCGATGATGCCCTGAATGAGTACAATGAGCCCGCTAAACAGCGCGCCAAACGCCGCCACCGACCCTACCCCAACGGACCGGAGCACGCGCGTCGTCGCGGGCGTGACGGCGGTGTTTGCAGACGGCCCGACCAGCTCGTTACGTCCGAGGTCGCCCGGACTTCCCGCAGCAGCCATGATGTCACCGATACCTTTCTCGTGGCGCAGCCCAGCCCACATGTGTGCTGCGTACACCCCTCGCGAGATACTGGTCCCTGTTGTAATTGATCGGCAACGGGCAAGCAGAGGATTGTGCCCGTGCTGCCTCGACCCGTACAGCATCAGGAATCAAGGTGCAGTGTACACTTGGCGGATTACGCAAGGGTAACTCATTATTACGGGAAGATTACAACTCCTGCCGTCGGCATCAAGCCGTGTCCGTCTGGCCTATCCGACCCGCGCAAGATGGGGCCGATTCTGCCCTGTAAGCGAGGATTATCCCTGTAAGCGAGGATTATCGCTGAGTGGGAAGAGAGCAGAGATACCATCTCCGCTCTCTTGTACTGGTGATGTACCAGCTCGACTATGTACAATGGTCAAGGGCAATTCCTAAACGTGCAAGGCAGAGATCTTATGCTCGGCGGCATTGTGGCACAATGGCGGGAAACGTCCCACTTGTAGGGTCACCCAACCACATCATGAGGAGGTCAGACCGTGCTCGACCTGTCGGAACCCACATACGCGCACACCCTGGACCGGCTGCGTGACGATACGATGATCTGGCTGTGTAGCGTACGGCCCGATGGCCGCCCGCATGTCGTGCCAGTCTGGTTCTTATTGGACGGCAACTCCATTCTCACGTTCAGTCAGCCCGAGAACCAGAAAGTGCGCAACCTGCGGCAGAATCCCAATGTGATGCTCGCCCTGGACGATACCCACGGTGGCGGCGACGTCGTCATGATCGAGGGACGCGCTGAACTGGTGGACGATCCCAGCGTGACCGCGGCCATGTATCAGACGAAGTACGCGCGCCAGCTGGCCCAGCTTGCCACGGACCCGCGCGAGCTCTATCCCACCCGGCAGATGAGCGAGCAAGAGGTGCAGGAGACAGTGCGCCTGTTCGCGGACCACCAAGGCATGGCACGGGCGTATTCACAGGCTATACGTATCACCCCAATGCGCATCATCCAATCTTGAGTTGGATGACCAATCCGTCTCCGGGGAACCGGGTAGGCATCATAGGCTGCCCTCCTGGCCGAGGGCACAAACCCGGACCTATGTCAGTCTATGTTGCAGGCATACCTCCACTCCGCCAATGTGTGTGCTTCCTGCAGTGTAGGGCTCCTCGCATATCGATAAAGGACACATAGGAACATGACCATACAGAGACCCCTCTCATGCAAACGAATCTTGTTAACCGGGGCGGCTGGCGGGATCGGTTCCGCCTTTTTCCGTTCTGCGGCCTCGTACTATAGCTTTCGATTAGCAGACCGGGAAACGGCACCTCTGGGGTCGGCCATACCTGAGGAGCATGAAGTCTATGCGCTCGATGTGGCTGATCTTGATGCATGTCAGCAGGCCTGCCGAGATATTGACACCGTTATCCATCTGGCAGCAGATGCCAATCCTACGGCTGATTTTTATCCCTCGCTCCTGCCCAACAATATCCAGGGCACGTACAATATCTTTCGGGCAGCGAAGGATCAAGGATGTCAGCGAGTGATCTACGCCAGTAGTGCACAAGTGTTCGAAGGATATCCACCAGATGTCCAAGCCCATCCCGACTCACCACTGCGACCGATGAATATGTATGGCGTCAGCAAGTGTTTTGGAGAAGCGGTCGCTTCCTACTTTGCCTCTGCAGAGAAGCTATCGACTATTGCTGTGCGTATTGGAGCCTACGATGTGAATGGCAACGTTGCTAATCGGCTGCGGCAGGCACCGGACATGCGCCGTCTGAGCGAATATGTGAGTGAGCGCGATCTCAATCAGCTATTGCGTCGCTGCGTGGATGCTCCCGCTGTGCGGTTTGCAGTCTTTCATGGTGTTTCTAACAACCGTTTCAAGCGTCTGGACATCACTGCCACGCAGGAGCTTGTGGGATATGCTCCACAAGATGATTCCTTTGAGATCTTCCGTGCTGATTTGCAGGCTTGGCTCAAAGACTGAGGTGATTCTGCTGGACTCGACGAGCGGACCTCATGCAGGCCTTGTGAGACAATCCGAGCGCGTTTCGTACCACTCAATTGGTAACGCCATGGGAGAACGGATGAAGATGAATCCAGACGAAAATAACACGCGAACCAGTTACGACCGCGTGGCGGCGGAGTACGCGCGACGGATCAACGACGAACTGGACCACAAGCCACTCGAGCGGCGCCTGCTGGCGGAAATCGCGGAGCGTGTGGAGGGACGCATCGCTGATGTGGGCTGCGGTCCGGGCCATGTGGCGGCCTACCTGCAGGAGCAAGGAGCGGATGTGATAGGCCTGGACCTCTCGCCCGCGATGGTCGAGCAGGCACGTGACCTGCATCCAGCAGTCGAATTCGTGGTGGGTGACATGCGCTCGCTGCCGCTGGAAGATGCCGCACTCGGCGGTATTGTGGCGATCTACAGCCTGATCCACATTCCACGCGAGGAGGTGGTGGCCGTGTTGCGCGAGTTCCGCCGCGTGCTGCGGCCGGGCGGACGGCTGCTGGTGAGCTTCCACATTGGGGAGGAGATCCGCCACTTCGACGAGTGGTGGGGCGAGCAGGTCAACCTGGACTTTGTCTTCTTCACCGTAGCTGAAATGGCCGGCTACTTTGCCGCAGCGGATTTCAGGCTGGTCCAGACCATCGAGCGCGAGCCCTACCCTGACGTCGAGGTGCAGACCCGCCGGGCGTATGTACTGTCGAACAAGCCGGCCTAAATAGAGTGCGTCGCCTTCTCTCAATCAGGCGAGAGCGTTTCACCCGTCCCCCCTCTCCCAGACACCGGCCAGGACGAGGCACGGCGAGCGAAGCACAACCTGGTGCACCGCGCCCTATGACGAGAAGGGTATCTAGCTATCGCGGCGGCGTACTGGCTAGTTTCCAGGCTTCGAAGACACAGTGCAAGGGGATTTCGGCAACCCAAGGACCTTGTGGGTCGCTTGCTATGCACTCTTCAGTCGGCTCTGGCTCTTCGAGCGCGGCGACGACGAGACCCGCTGCCCGGAAGGCCTGGAAATACCAGGACAGCGGACGATGATATGCCAGGGTAGTGATGGGAGGATTGCCCGCCTTCGGCCAAGGAATATGCTCAACCGCGAGTTCCCGATAGTGGCTCATTTTTCGCCAGATGGTGGTGGTAGGTGCGATGTTCCTCATCGGTGGTACAGAATATGCGGCTGCGAGGGGACAAGGAGGTGTCCGATGCCCAAATATCTGACTGCGCGCCCGCCTTTGGACGCCACTGAAGAACGTCACGTTCGCAAGCTGACGCATAGTGTCCATGCCCCTGCCGACTGGATCTTTCATGCCAAAATGGTGGCCTCGAGCTGGGATGGGCTGCGTACCCGCCAGATTGCCGAAGCCCTGGGCTGCCATCCCCAAACCGTGCGGGAACGCCTGCAAGCCTTCAATGAGCGCGGCTTCGAGGGCCTCGGCATGAAACCGGGCGGCGGCCGTAAGTCCCGGCTCACCGAGCACGAGCGCAGTACTATTCTGTACCTGATTCACTTTCCCCCACCGGGCCAACCCACCTATGAACCCACTGGCGAGCTGCACGTCGATGATCCCAAAGGCGAGGTCGAATGGACGCTCGATGCCCTCACGACCATGGCCCGCCAAAAGGGGATCCAGGTGGCCCGCAGTCAAGTCCGGCGCATCTTCCGCCAAGAAAAGGTGCGCTGGCGGCACACACGGCTGTGGGCCAGCAGTAAGGATCCCGACTTCGTCCCAAAAGGGCAACGATCGTCGGCCTCTACACCGCTCCACCCCAAGGAGCCACCGTCCTCTGTGTCGACGAACTCGGTCCCGTAACCCCGCGCAATTTCCCGCCGGCTCCGGGCTGGTCGCCCGACGGGCACCGGATCAAGGTGCCCCTCAACTACGACCGGGGACCGCCCAAGGTCTGGGTCTACGGGGCCCTCCGCGTTCACGATGGGCAGGCGCTGACCCAGACGGCTCGCGCACGCAATACGAGCGGGTATCTCGAGTTACTGCAGACCATCGACCGCACGTACCCGAGGGGAGATCTCTATCTGATTGCCGACAACCTGGCGAGCCATACCAGCGGCCCGATCCGCGAATGGCTCGATGCTCATCCCCGCGTCCAGCACGCCTTCATTCCGGTCGGAGCGGCGTGGTTGAATTTGATCGAGGGGTGGTGGCGCATCTTCCGGCGGAAGGCTTTCGCCGGGCAATCCTTAGCTGATGACCATGACATCGCCTATGTAACCCGGGTTGCCACACACCATCTCAATCGCCACGCCAAGCCCTGGGTCTGGGGACGGCCACCTAAGCCCCACCGCGTACTTCGGCGCCGTTTTGTGTACTGCCTATGAGGAACAACGCATAGGGTACATGTGCTCAATGACCCACCCGGAGGTTTCCATTCTGTCGAAGCAGGGGTGGGAGATGCTGGCGATGAAGCGTCCCTGCGGCACGAGCACCCGCGCGACTTCGTGAATAGCTCCGGCGACATCGGCAATATCCATCAGCGCCATGTTGCAGACGACCAGATCGCAGGTTTGATCTTCCACCATTGGCAGCCTGGCGGCATCGGCTACGTGAAAGGTGATACCCAGGGGCTCCCTGGCTTCGCGGGCACAGGCGCGCTCGATGATGGCAGCGTTGGCGTCAACACCGATGACGTCTGCGCCCTGGCGAGCAAAGCGGCGACTGATATAACCATTTCCGCAGGCAAGGTCGAGCACCCGCTGTCCGGCGATTGCACCGACGAGCTTGAAGAGGGGCGGGTCGATCAAGGTGCGATGCCACAGATCACCATCGTCGCCGAGCTTATTATCCCACCACTCTGCCATCTGCTCCCAGCCCGTGACACCCATTAATGTGTCTCCCCTCCGCTGTGTCAATAGGATTCTGCTCATCTCTGTTCATCTGACCATACCGAGCAGTCCGCTTTGAGCAACGGCTATTATCCTATCACATCTGCTGCCGTCCTACTGGTTAGGTACTTCTGTAAGCGCGCTTATTTAAGTGTTTGGTACTGGATGCTACCATTTAGATGCAAGTCAAAACGTTGCAAGACAGCGCTGCACCAGTGTGTTCGAAAGGACTGGAGCTGCCATGCAAACCCACCATACCTCCACGACTAGGCTCACCGATGCCGATACCCTGGCGCTCAACCGAAACGGCAGATTGTCATCGGAGCAGATGCGGCGTCTTGGCGAGACGGTCAACCTTGCTGGTTGGCTCTTGTATCCGCTTGGAGCGGCGGCTGCGGTTGTGATCTTTCTCTTTGGTCTGCTTGACGGCGCCATGGGCGCGGCCCTGCACCTGAGCTTCGAATGGATGGTAGTGGTCTATGCTCTCTTGGTGGCCTTCTTCTTCTTGAGCGCCTTTATCGTTGCCAATGGTACAACGCTCGCCTACATGGCGAGCGCTACGATACTGTCAGCAGCCTTCTGCGTGCTGTTGTGGGTGCTCAGCCACGATGTGAGCGCAGTTGTCATGTTTGGCTTGATGTTCGGCCTTCTGATCTCCCTGGGCAGCGTTGCGCAAGTGGGACAGGGAGGTAGCCGAGACACTGCACCGGCAAAGATCGTCGCTATGCTCCTAGGTGTGCCAGCCTTCCTCTGTTTGTTTCTCTGGCTGATTGCCACAGCGGCGCTCCTGGCGGCCTTTCTGCTCAGCGGCTATTGGGTGGAACCGCTCGTGGTCTTTGGCCTCTTCTACGGGATATTCGTCTGGGCTCAGTCCGACAAGTTTTTCAAGGGGCAGGCCTTGCGGCATGAGACCGTGGTTGCCAGGAGCGGCGAGGTCGCCTGGGACGCAGCCACGGGTACATTCGTAGCCAGAGTGGGTAACGGCACGTACCATGCGTTGAGCTCCCTACCTCCACCAGGACTCTATCGATTCTACTGCCTGCCCTCCATATCGACCGTCGTCTCTGCTGAGCCACTGACGGACGTCGATGTCCTGATCCAGGTGGCGACATCGTCCCTGCTGCAAGGCCCTCTGGATGTTGCGGCGAAGGCGGCAACCCTCCAGGACCAGGCAGGACGTCTGGTAATGCTGCGGTCGTTGATGCGCAGCATGAAATTTGCCCAATCCGACTTGAATGCCAATCAGCGCGGGCGCCTGTCCTGGCGGCAATCTATCAGGCGTGGGCTACCTCAGCTCAGGGAACTGGCCGTGATCCTGTACGCTACCACTCTTGGTGGACTGCTGGCAGGAGTACTCATGGCGCAGATTGCGCCCGTCGCCACTGGCTTTGCGGCGCTGGCCAAGAGCGTTGATGTCACTGGCTTTGCGGCCACGATCTTGCTCGCTGTCCTCACCGCTGTCACGTTCGTTGTGCTGGTTGCATCGCGCCCGGTCGGTGCTCGTCTGCGGCGAATTCTGAGCCGGGAAGTTATCATCGTCGACGGCGAAGTGACCGATACCAGGATCCAGGGGATTACTGATCCTTCATGGTCGGTGGTGCTCGCTACCGGAACCGGCCGCATGTTGCCTCCCGGCAAACGCTACCGGTTTTATGTACACAAAGCCACGGGCTCTATCGTGAGCGCTGTTCCACTGGAACTCTAAGAGCGCGTGTTTGGTACCGCCGGAAGTGCAAGCATGTCCTCTCAGCCGTTAGCGAATCCCCTCAACAGGTTGATCGAGAGCAGTTTCTTTTTTCCATAGGGTGAATTGACTTGCAGGCAGGATCTTCCTTCTTGCGGATCGTGCTGCATGGCTTAGCCAACTGTCGAGGTAGCTGGAAGCGTGGAAGTATCTAAGAACAGCACAGTCTCGGTGGTCCCATTATTTTGCGCCACCGCAAGATCAGTCCCCGCTAGGTTAACGAGGAACCCAAAGTTGTTGCCGGGGAATGACGGGAAGGTGACGAAAGTCTGCGACGTGAGATCCCAGAGCACCGGCAAGCCATCAGGCTGGTGCATAGCAGCATCCCAGACCCCTCCGGCGCAGGCGATCACCCGCGCATTCGCGCCCACAATATCGAGCGCATCACCGTTGAACGAACCCACCACTCTCGGCGGAGTGCCCCCAGACGCGATCTGACCAATGGTGTAGAGTGTGGTCCAGCCGATGTCCTGCATATTGCCGTACTGGTCGGTCACCTGGCCGGTAAGCACAGTGGCGTAGAGCGTGTTGTTCGCGACGGTGTACCCCGGACTGCCCTCGCTTGTGAAACTCCCCAATTGGGTCACCTGGGTGCCTCCCGAGAGAACATGCGCCAGCGCGTAAAACGTGGTTGTGCCTGATCCTTCATAGGAGTTCGTCAGGGTCGCGGTCTGGTTGGAGGGCACCGCGGCGATAAGCGTATCGCCCACGATGCTGTACGCTGTCTGGTAGCCAACAGCGGCAGCATGGCTGCTGGTAAATGCTTCCAGTGACGGGAGCTGTCTATCCTGGTTGGTGTCAAGGTTACGCACTCCAACAGCGGTTGGTGTCCCGTTGCTGTTCAGCAACTCGTAGACCACGTAAGGCCAGGTAACCACTACCACTCCTGTCTGTGACGTGGTCGAGCTTGTAGTGACCGGGGAGACGGCCCCGGTAGCGAGATTGATCACCGTTGAGGAGGTTATCAGCAGCCCATGACTCACCGCCATCACGTTGATCATGTCGCCCGTCTTGAGCAGCTGACGCAGGAGGCCGGTTTGCAGGTCGTAGGCCCAGTAGCGTATGCCGTCGCTACCAAAGGGGGCGCCTGGCTCAGTGGAATCAATGGCAATGAGATAACGCCCATCGCTCATGCAGCACTGAACCGGATCCCCGCCATCGCTCACCCCTATAGCCGTAAAGTGTCTCGTCGCGAGATCATAGTACCCTCCCTGAAAGGTAACAGAAGCCGTTGGATTGTTCGAGACAATCTTCTCATTACCCAGCAGCATCGTGCCATCAGGTGATACCGCGTTCGGTATGAAGGTATCGGTTGAGTTAAGGACCATGCTGTACACGGCGCTGGCGGCATGAGCACCCCAGGCACTCTGGTAGCCCACACTGGGACTGAAGGCGGGAGGAGTTGGGTCGGGTGTCACCGTTGGAATAGGGTGACGCGCTATGGCGGTGGCAGTGCTCGCGGAGTAGTCAATGTCAGTCAGGATGATATGCCATGAACCGCCAGGAAGAAACCGTAAGAAATAGGATCCCGGTGGCATGTGGAGCGTGTCGGTGCCGCTTGTGGAACTTAGGGGGCACTCGTTTTTAAAAATCGGCTGCGCATCAGCAGGACTGGAGCCGACCGCTCCCATATAGATGATAAGCGATGCCGTTCCACCAGGACTGCAGGACCAGGTAAGTGTTTGCTGGGAGCCGGTGAGGATAAAGGCCGGCGTTACCAGATTTGCAGATACGGTTTGATCGAAGACGACCCTGTTCTTTGAGGTACTGGACGGAGAATGGCTCGCTCCACATGCGGTCGTCGCGATCAATACGATGGTGCAAACCACTGCAAAAGGTACAGGGCCTGGTCTCCATGACCATCCTTGCGTGCCCCACTGTGGTTGCCGCGCTGGACGGGGATACCTCTCCGGCGTTAGCATTGACTGAGTCGGCGGCCGATTGTTATTCACGAGTCACGCCCTCCTGACTGCGGCGTTTCGTCGGCTCAACATCGGCGTGAGCAGGGACACATTTCGTGCGCTCTTTGGCTATGCTCCCTGAGAGTACAGTCCAGAGGGCGTGGCCTATGACTTCGCTGCCTTGGACCGGCTTCTGCTGCATCCCGTGTATGCGCCGCAATCGTTTCTGTGCGTGCTCAACCCAAGTCCGGAAATCTTCGAAATTTCCCGCTTCGTCTGCTGGTGGCTCGGCTGGGTCGGCGGACGTCAGGACGTGCCACGCACGGTGTACGAGATGGCTCATGGCTATAGAGACCCGCGAGTTGAAGTGGGAGCCGGCGAGGCTTCTGACGGAGGATGCGGTGGCGCTGACCGCAGCCACAGCGATACTGAGGATGGCTGCATCGTCTCTTCGATGATCTCTACCAGTTTGTGCTGGAGCGCGGCCAGCTCAACCTCGCTCTGCACCGTGGCGGCAAATGCCGACAGCGCCTTCTCCGCGTTGTATTTGCTCCGGTAGAAGCGGCGATCGATGAGCTGCTGCAGCCGGTGGCGCAGCGGCTGGAAGAGGGCGGCAATGACCAGCGTGGAGGCGACGATTGCCAGTGGAGACTGTGCCTGCTCCGACTGCCTGGTCAGCAGGGCGAGCAGGGTCTGTATGGCAAGTATCCCTCCAATGTAGATACCGGCGAGAATAGCGCTGAGTGAGCCATAGACCAGCGTTCGATTGATGATGACGTCGATGTCGTAAAGCCGATAGCGCTGCACCGCAATGAAGAAGGTGAAGGGCACGAACAACAGCAGCAGCAGGTACACCACGTAGAAGATAGGCTGGTAGATTTTGCCGATGGCAGCAGGTAGCAGCCAGAATGCCTGATTAGCCAGAAGGGAGGCAACAAAGCCAAAGACAACCCACTTGGTCTGCTGCCGCTGCAGCGCGCTCGAGACCCTACGGTAGCGATAGATCTGGCAACCGATGGCGCCGCCGTAGCAGATCGGGTAGGCCAGAACATAGGGCGAGTTCGGCCAGATGCTTCCTGAGGTGATCGCTACAACCCATGCCACGAGGAGCAGCCATGACCAGCTGGGTACGAATCGCCCACTGGGAAAGAGCAGGAATATGGCGTAAAAGACGGTAATGGCTGGAATCGAGACCAGAATGAGCGCGATCGGCGTCGCGTAAGGGTTAGCAGCGGTGGCCTCGCCCAAATTGCTGATGGGATAAGCGACCAGGAAATAGGCTACCAGCAGCACCATCCACTCTTGGGAGCGCCTCCAGAAGAGAATCCCGGCCAGTACGCTGGAGACCAGCACCAGAAGCACATAGATGACCAAAGTGGTCCAGGCAAACGTTACCACTGCCACGCCCTGGTTGGCGAAGGCTTGCGCAGTGGCTCTGGTGAAAAAGCAATCTTGCGAGCAGAATTGTTCGATCGTCGGGAGATAGCTCGGGATTATGATGACGAACTGGACCAATATGGCTACAAACAAGAAAAGCCAGGTGGCCCTGGCCAGCAGCAGCCATCTCCCTTGCAGACCCGAGGCCGACCTCGATCTGGCATCGCTCGCAGACCCGGCCTGAAGCTCCTGGCTTACCGCTGCTGTGTGCTCGCCGGTAGCTAGGCGGCTCATAGATCTCCTCCTGCTGCTATGTGTACACCATTCCACATCCCCAGCATATCAGGACTCTGTCTCCCAAACGTTACGGCAGCGCTACGAGGTGATACCGGCTTGGTACTTCCAGCTCAGCGCCCAACCGCCAAGCAGTGCTAAGAGCGCCAAATCCCCTGACCCACCCTCACGAAGCAGAAAAGATAATCCAGCACGTGGTAGTTACTGTGCGCTCTGCACCATGCTCGTGTGACTGTGCTGGGCATAACTGTGAAGAGCTTGCGCGCCCCACGCAAGAGACTCCATAGCGGAGTTAAGTACAACTTGGGCAGTTGTCGCCTGTGCTCGCTACTATCTTCGCCTCGCTACCGACTGGCGCTCACTGCTTCTCTCTGTCCCGCCATTCTCCCTTCACTTGCGCTGGCGTTTTTATTTACCATCATGGCGATTACGGCTACTTCTGGCCACCTACTAAGCGAGCACTCACTCCACCAGGTCGGAGGTCCAGTTTGCAGCCTGAAGTGCAGTCTCCAGCTCTCGACGCTGCTCTGCTAGCCTGTCCAACTGGCGGCGGAGTGCGGCTACATCCACGGTGGGGACGGTGCGGATCTCGGTCCGGCTGTAGCGACTGACACGGTCTCCGGCGCGATTGGCGACCGCGTCGAGAACGCTGTACTGCAGCGCCAGCGTATCCCGTCGAGCCAGCGCTGCGGTTATGCTGACGCCGGAAGCGGTTTCTGCGCTTACGTTGGTACGATTGATACGGGTAATGAGACTGGTCAATTCGTTGATTAAGCGCTCTAGCTCCGCCAGAAGCTCTTGGGGATTCTCAGGTGGCTGTTCGCCTTCTTGCACCAAAGCACTTTGTTGCAGACGATCCCGCAATTGCTCGATCCGCTTTTGGAGATCCGCCCGGAGCACCAGGGCCTCAGCGAGTTTCATACGTACATCCTGCTGTTCGCACGCACTACCCATTCATAGCTTGCAGACCAAGCTCTCCAGTCATGTAGCAACCAGTATATGCATGGGCCGGCGACGTACGCAAGCCTGCAAAACCCGCAGTGACACCCTATCTGTTCTTTCTGCCTGCATCCTGATGTCTCTATTATGTGGCTCTTCGAATTGCCAGTCAGAACTGGTAGCGCGTATGGCCATACAGGGGGCCATTGGCGAACGTGAGGACTTTGGTGGGCGTGACCGAGAACACGAGGGCGGCACCATGGTCGGCTTGAAACGCACCATCGCGCGCCTGGAATTGCCATCGCCCGTCCCATTTGGTGGTCCATGCTGAGGCTAAGCGTTTGAGCACGTCGTCGTCAGTGACCTGAACGGTGTCGCCCTCGACCACAACATTCAGCCCTTCATTCCAGGTGTTGCACCCGGTCGTCAGAATCACGTGGCGGTTCTCACGCAGGTTCACCGCCTTCTGTTCATCGGCTCCAGTGCAGAAGTGAATGGCCCCATCAAGCCACACGGCCACGAGCGGGGTGACATGCGGACGACCATCGGCCCGCACCGTCGAGAGCCAAAACAGCTCGGCTGTTTCAAGCATGTGCCGCGTCTCCTCCCATGATGTGGCAACGGCGCCAGGGTCACTGTAGCGTGAGTCGATGGTCGTGACAGGTTCGTTCATGACAAGTACCCCTTCCAATTGTTCGATGCTGTCGGCAGATCGCCTTCCACTGCACCATACTGCTTCACTGGTATTCTGCTTGCCTCAAGCCTCGAGGTCATAGCGCTGGTCATCTGGTCTTTGACCCATGAGTTGCGGCACGTCCGAAGCATACTCTGCGAACCCAAAAAATACTTCTCGTATCTTGTTCTTCTGGCCATCATAGAAAGCTGGTCGAGAATTCCGTAGAGAGCTGCTCCCAAAGACCAGGCGTCGGGATAGTACATGCGGTGCAATGCTGATCGTGGCTTTCTGAATGTGCTGCGACCAGCGAGCTTCCATCGATGGTGAAACCTCACCTTACTTCCCAGACTTGACAAATCTTCTTGAATGATCCATCATTGAGATGAACTAAGATTCAATGAGACGATCAATCATTCAATTGCGACAGAGCAAGACTAGAGAGCCTCTGCCTCTCCAGAATCTTGCCATCGGCGCACGCGTTCGTCGCATCTCTCGTGAGAAAGGAACAGCACATGGAATTTCCTCCTTTTCAGTCAAGACAAGAGGTCGTGATTCATGCACCTCTCCAAGCTGTCTGGGAATTTAATCAAGACTTGACGAATATTGCTGCATACCATCCCAGGGTCGAGCAGGTAGAGCTCATTTCAGGGCAACGTCAGAGAGGGAAGGATGTTGCCTATCGGTGCCACCTCAAAGATGGGAAAAATACGTGTGTGGAAAAAGATCTCGAAGTGGTTCCTATGGAAAGGATCGTCACGGCTTTACCTGAAGATACCATGGGAATTGCCAAAATGCTGCCAGATTATCTTGTTGAAGCGAGACTTACGCCTCTTGGTGAGAACGAGACAAAAATAGAATTCAGCCACTATTATTCAACGAAGTCTCTCAAGGCAAAACTATTCAATATCATCGCAAAACGGAAGATTGCGAGAGACGCTCAGGACACTCTTGAGGCGATGAAAAGAACGATTGAAAAACATGCGTCGTATTCCGTCGAGGGACAAAAGGAGCATGCAGCCTATGGTCAAGAAGCCTGATCCCATCCAAGAACTGGTGACGGCTGCCCGGCGCAAGCAGATCCTTGATGCCGCCACGCAGGTGTTTGCCGAAAAGGGCTTTCATCGCGCTACGATCAAGGACATCGCCCGTGTGGCTGGGATCGCCGATGGTACCATGTACACCTACTTTGCCAGCAAAACGGATGTGTTGTTAGGGATTCTCCACCGCCTCAATGAGTCAACGGAACGCGAGCAGCAGCTCACGCTGGAGAGCGGCCAAGATCTGCGCTCCTTTTTCACCGCGTATCTTCGCCAGCGCATGTCCCTGTTGTGGCCCAATGCGGAGGTGTTCCAGGCGGTCCTACCGGAAATGCTGGTCAATGAGGAATTGCGTGAGCTGTATTACCAGCAGGTGCTGGTGCCCACCTTCACCGTTGCCGAACACTCCTTGCAGATACAGAGCGCAGCAGGACACGTACGCAGCATCGATGTGTCTCTCACGGCTCGTGCTATCGCTGGCCTGCTTTTGGGTCTCCTGACGCTGCAATTGCTTGGCGACGAGGTGATTGCCCAGCGCTGGGAAGAACTTCCAGAACTTCTAACCTCCCTGCTGTTTGACGGCTTGCAACTGGGAAAGGAGACGACACCCGAATGAAGACGCCTCCGCATTCTTCCATCAGGGTGAGCCTGGAGATGGGCATAATCGCCTTTTTCATCTTCGCAGCCCTCAGCTTGTTAGTGGTGTATGTCGCTGATCCGTCAATCTATGCCCAATCGCTCTCGCTCACGTCCTCTCCGGGTGAGCGTTATCCGCTCTTAGTGACGCTGTTTCTGGTCGGCATTCTCGCGATGATCACCCTGCTCATCTTTGGGGTCGTGTGCCATTGGCGCTGGCTTTTCTGGCTTATGCTGCTGGCCTTTGCTGGCTCCGCCCTCCAGATCCCAATCAGCCTCTTGCAGATAACCGGCGTGTTGCCCACTCCTTATCCTAACTGGTACAGCCTGATTCGCGTGGGGCTTGGCGTGGTTGAGCTCGCTCTGGCCGTCTGGATGATCTCCATCTATCGACACGAGGGAGTTTGGGGTCTAGGAAAGAAAAGGAACGCGCGGTAAGTCTAGGACAGCACTGAGAGAAAAGATGCAACCGCTCCACTAGCATTGTTCAGCCGCACTTTCCGTGCAACGTGAACGGGTTACCCAAGATATAGAGCGAGACGAAAGCGAACGCGACACGGTAACAAGAGACCACCTTGACAAGGGGAACTCTTTCAGTTAAAACTAGCTGCACGGTACCGTCGACACAATCTCGCGAGTCAGGGGCGATGTTTGACCCTAGCCTGCGGTGCCATATAGAGGCGTTGCAGCCTTTCACGCTGGTGAAGTTCACACTTTCCAACGTGAAGGGCTGTTTTTGTTTCCACCGCCAGGGATCAGAGTACCATTCCATCGTTACCGCTGGCCGACGATGGTTTCTTCCGAACTCCTTTATGGTCTGGTCTCTCTGAACCACATTCGCTGCTGGAGCCTGCTATCGCGGGGAGGTTGGAATGGACCTGCATCAGTCGTCCGAGACGGGAGCGAATCACTGCTCACCCGCTCCAGCTATGTCCCAGTCACCTGGTGTCGCTATGTTGCCCGTTCCCACAGCGAGCCTCACTCCCTTCCAAGAATATCCGTTGTACTCTCCCCAATTCGAACACGATGCCTGCGGCACTGGCTTTGTGGCAAACATGAATGGCAGAGTTGAACATCGTATTCTTACTTATGCGCTGGAGGCACTGGTAAACCTGGCGCATCGCGGTGCGATGGATGCCGATGCCGAGACTGGCGACGGAACTGGCGTCATGACACAGATTCCTCACCGCCTGCTCAATGTCTGGCTGGCGGAGCAAGGGATGCCACCAGTTGGTAGGCAGCATCTGGGTGTAGGCATGATTTTTCTTCCAGTGGACGAAGAGGCCGCCCTGCAAGCTCGAGAAATCATGGGTGGAGTCCTTGAACGACGTGGAGCCTCGGTGCTGGGCTGGCGCGTTGTGCCAGTCAATGCCGAGATGCTGGGCACTGCCGCACAGAGAACCTGTCCACGTATCGAGCAGGTACTGGTGCTGCGGCCGGATGTGACCACTCCCGAGCACTTCGAGCGGCTGCTCTACCTGGCGCGGAAGGAATGCGAAGCTCGCCTGGCCGGAGCCGGACTCCTTGGAGTGTATATTGCCTCGCTATCAGCGCACACCCTAGTCTACAAGGGCTTGCTGACTGCAGCCAGGTTGCCGCACTTTTACACCGACTTACTTGATCCTCGCTTTGAAACAGCCCTTGCCCTGTTTCATCAGCGCTACTGCACCAATACCTTTCCAAGCTGGCAATTGGCACAGCCGTTGAGGCTGCTTGCCCACAACGGCGAGATCAATACAGTGCAGGGCAATCGCAACTGGATGGCGACACGAGAAAGGTCAGGTCTCGCCAGTCAGTGGGGGGCTGAGGCCGAATGGCTTCAGCCCGTCATACAGCCCCTCGGCAGCGATTCTACTAGTCTGGATAACACGCTGGAACTGCTCGTACGTTCTGGACGCTCCCTGCTGCATGGACTGTGCTTGCTGGTGCCTGAGTCATGGGAGGGACGTAACGATCTGGCTCCCTCCATTCGCAGCTTCTTCCAGGCACAGGCACCGCTGATGGAGCCGTGGGATGGTCCGGCAGCCCTGATCTTCAGCGATGGAACCCTGGTAGGCGCCGCGCTGGACCGCAATGGTCTGCGGCCTTTGCGCTATCTTGTGACTGAAGATGGTCTGGTGGTTCTTGGCTCTGAGGTCGGCATGGTGCAACTCGACGAGGCAGAGATTGTTGCCAAAGGGCGTCTGGGGCCAGGACAGATGTTTGCGGTTGATACCGCGCAGGGCCAGTTACTGGAAAACCGACAGATCAAGGAAGAACTCGCGGGTCTTGCGCCGTATTCGGCCTGGGTCGAGCGTCACATTGTCCCCGTCCCCGGCACTGCACCAGAAGAGAGCGGCAGCAAAGTAGAGAGCTGCTTGGAAGCAGACAATTATTCGCTGCCGGATGATTTGCTGGAGTGGCAAGCGCTCTTTGGCTACAGCCACGAAGACGTAGAACTGATGCTTCGCCCTATGGTGCAGAAGGGAATAGAACCGGTCTGGAGTATGGGCGATGATACGCCGCTCTCCATTTTCTCTCACCAGCCACGCCCGCTTTCGACCTATTTCAAACAGCGCTTTGCCCAAGTGACGAATCCTCCTATAGATTCCCTGCGTGAACAATTGGTGATGTCGTTGACAGCCTATCTGGGACCGCGCGGCGATGTCCTTGCCGCTAGCGAGCCAGGTGGTACCGTGCTCCGGCTCTCCTCCCCGCTGCTTGACGATGCTCTGCTGGCGTCGGTGATGGGGGCGGCCAAGAGCCATCGCATAGAAGTACGTTGTCTTCAGACCGTCTTTGCGCCCGGTGCGAGCTGCCCTGGCGATGAGAAGTCAGGGCAGACGCTACGTCGTGCATTAGACAGTCTGGAAGAGCAGGCGGTTGCTGCCGTCAACGCGGGGACAGGTCTCTTAGTGCTCAGTGACCGCGAGGTGTCGCCAGACAGCGCCCCCATGCCGATGCCGCTGGCGCTCGCAGCGGTTCATCATGCGCTGGTGCGCGCTAGCTTGCGGATGCGCGTGGGGCTGGTCGTCGTGACGGGGGCGGCCTGGGATGTCCACCACATTGCGCTGCTGATTGGCTATGGCGCGAATGCGGTGCTGCCCTACCTGGCGCTGGCAACGGTGCGCGCTCAGGCAGGCGGTCGCGGGATGGAAAGCGTGATGCCTGGCGAGGCCGAACTTCGATACCGCCACGCGGTTGAGAAAGGGTTGCTGAAGGTCATGTCACGCATGGGTCTTTCAGTGCTGGAGAGCTATCTTGGTGCTCAACTATTTGAGTCCATTGGTGTCTCCACTGAACTGATACAGCGCTACTTCCCAGGCACACCCGCCGCGCTCGGCGGACTTACGATTGCCGACCTACACCGCCAGGCTTCTGCCCAACGCGCTGAGGCGGATCGGTTGGCAGCCCTCCGACTCTCCGCTCGGTCAAAGTCTGTCCCTGCTGTCGCTAACCAGCAGGTGGACGAGGATGAAAGAAGGCCAGGAGGGCCTCGTGCGCGGCTGGCTGACCGCGGGTATGTGCGCTTCCGCCGCGATGGAGAGTATCACGCAGCAAATCCGCAGGTAGTGAAGGCATTGCAGCTCGCGACAGCAAGCGGAGATCAGAGCGATTATCGGCGCTATACCAGCCTGGTGCACGGCCGTCAAGTGACCTCTATCCGCGATTTGCTGACGTTCCGATCCGGCCAGTGCGTGCCCCTATCGGAAGTGGAGCCGGCTGAGGGAATCATTCAACGCTTTGTGAGTACCGCCATGTCGCTTGGCGCTCTTAGCCCGGAAGCGCATCTGACGCTGACGCTGGGAG
Organism: uncultured Chloroflexia bacterium; assembly: GCA_963826075.1. Lineage (GTDB taxonomy): Bacteria > Chloroflexota > Ktedonobacteria > Ktedonobacterales > JADMIN01 > JAJPKE01. The sequence goes on along the minus strand of CAWGVQ010000019.1, from coordinate 20,698 downwards.
TGAATCGCATAGGCGCTCGCAGCAATACAGGCGAAGGCGGAGAAGACCCTGATTGGTATACAGGGACTCGCGATGGGGTCTCGACGAACAGCCGCATTAAGCAGGTGGCGTCTGGACGATTTGGGGTGACGCCGTCCTACCTGGCCCATGCCGAGGAGCTTGAGATTAAGATAGCCCAGGGCTCCAAGCCAGGTGAGGGTGGGCAGTTACCAGCAGGCAAAGTCACCGACCTGATCGCTCGCTTGCGCCACACCGCGCCAGGCATCCCGCTGATTTCGCCTCCGCCGCACCATGACATTTACAGTATCGAAGACCTGGCCCAGCTGATCTTTGACCTGAAGCAGGTGAATCCTCGCGCCGCAGTCGGCGTGAAGCTGGTTTCTGCGCGCGGCGTTGGGACAGTGGCGGCCGGCGTTGTCAAGGCGCACGCCGACTATATCCTGATTAGCGGCCACGATGGCGGAACCGGTGCCTCCCCGCTCAATTCCATCAAGAACGTGGGCAGCCCATGGGAGCTCGGGTTAGCCGAGACGCAGCAGGTGCTACGCATGAATGGACTACGTGGTGGTGTTCGGCTGCGCACGGATGGCGGCCTGAAGACGGGCCGCGATGTTGTGGTTGCTGCCATGCTGGGTGCCGATGAATTTGGCTTTGGCGCGGCTGCTTTGATTGCTCTTGGCTGCGATATGGCGCGCCAATGCCATCTGGATACCTGCCCAACGGGCATAGCCACGCAACGCGAAGACCTGCGTAAGCGCTTCGCGGGAACGCCAGAGCAGGTCGGCACCTTTCTACGCTTCATTGCCGAAGAGGTGCGCGAGATCCTGGCCGATCTGGGATTTTGCCGCCTGAATGATGTTATTGGGCGAGTGGATTTGCTGAATTCCGCGACCCTGCACACCAGCGCCACCCCACTCCCAGCGCTCGACCTGGAGGCGCTGCTCGCCAGTGGCCCAGACGGGATACCTCGGCGCTACACTCCTGCGAACGCTCCTACCAGGCAAGGGGAGACACCCCAGGAGAAAACTGCGCTACATGAAGAGAACCTGCTAAACGATGCACTGCCCCTGCTGAAGCGCGGCTATGGCATCATTTTACACGATCGTATCCAGAATCGTGATCGCGCCACCGGTGCCCGCCTAGCCGGTGAGATTGCTCATCGCTGGGGCGATACTGGCCTGCCGTCTGGCAGCATTACCTGCCACTTCAGCGGCAGTGCCGGGCAGAGTTTTGGAGCCTTCTGCGTGCCAGGTTTGACGCTGACTCTGGTCGGTGACGCCAACGATTATGTGGCGAAAAGCATGGCTGGCGGGCAAATCATCGTGATGCCGCCGCCATATCACCGCTTTAGCTGCCATGAGCAAACTATCATGGGCAACACCGTGCTCTATGGCGCAACGGGAGGCCTGTTACTGGCACGAGGGCAGGCGGGCGAGCGCTTTGCGGTGCGCAACAGTGGGGCAGTGGCCGTTGTTGAGGGGGTAGGAGATCACGGTTGTGAATATATGACTGGCGGCACAGTGGTGGTCTTGGGGCCGACGGGCTATAACTTCGGCGCAGGGATGTCTGGTGGGGTTGCCTATGTCTTTGATAAAGAGATGCGACTGCCTGGCCTGGTGAACCCAGAGCTGGTGCGCCTGGGACGCGTCGCCAATGAGGGAGAAGCAGATGATCTGGCGGTCCTCCTTCGCTATCACGCACAGATGACGGGGAGCGATCTTGCCACGCTGCTGCTATCTACCTGGCAAGATGCTCTGCCCTCATTCTGGCGGGTTGTTCCTGAAACCGCGACGCAGACGACACGACCCTTGCAGTCAGTGGTTTCCTCTCTGCACCTGGCGCCAAGCGCGCCTATGCCTGTCATTCCCCTACGCCAGAACGAGGCCACTCGGCGTGAGGTGGCTGGATAGCCTCGCATGATCGCAGTAAAACAACCAACCTGGGTTGCCTGGATTATCTGGATTATCGGAGGATCAACCCGCAGAGCTGGGCTGGGTGGCTTATTGGGATGGCAGCGACGCGATCAGTGGTGCCTGGCCTGTGCTGCCGGCGCCGGCAATACCGCAACCAGCTTTGGCAACAGCCGGTGCCAGTGAATAATGCTCTCGCTGGATCGATCTGCTAAGGGACGAATCGGTGGTAAACGACGAACCGGACTGTTGATGCAGCCTTTGGCTTCAGGACAGGTTACGATCTGGCTCGACTCAGCGGCAATAGCCTACAAGCTACGCTGGCATAGCGGAACTTACCACCTCTTTGAAGCGTCGGATAGCCTCGATGTGCGCCTTGAGCGAATCCAGTCCCGCATCCAACGTGTATACAGTCAGGTGTGTTGCACCCAGCGCTTGCCAACCCAGGGCCTCGCGCAGCCAGTCCTCCGGCGTCTTGCCGGCAATGGATACCACGCCCTCGATACCGATGCTCGCAGGATCGCGTCCAGCTTCTTGTGCCAGAGTATGAATCCGAGCTATCGCCTCGCGTGCCTCGTCGCCGGGTGGCAGCAACGGCAGCCAACCATCGCCGAGCGTCGCGACTCGCCGCAGAGTGGCCTCCACGTGTCCGCCCAGCCAGATCGGTATGGGGCGCTGAACCGGCAGGGGCCGAATGCCCATCTCCTCGATATGGTGCCAGCGACCCTGGAACGTGACCGACTCCTGGGTCCACAGCAGCCGCGCGACAGCAATTTGCTCGTCGATACGCATCCCGCGCGTGCGAAAGTCTTCGCCCAGCGCTTCAAACTCGGGCTCGATCCATCCCACGCCGATCCCCAGACGCAGTCGCCCTTGGGAGAGGACATCCGCCTCCGCAGCCTGCTTCGCAAACAGAGCGGTCTGGCGCTGCGGCAGAACTACCAAGTTGGTAGCGAACTCAAGGCGCCGGACGAGTCCAGAGAGGTAGCCAAAGAGCACAAAGGGCTCGTGAAAGTCACACATGGTGGGTCTGCCCTCCCAGTTGGGGCGGTTGGCAAGGTCCGCACCCAGCACATGCTCCATGGCAGTCAAGTGCGAATATCCCACTTGCTCAACTGCCTGGGCAAAATCCCACAGGGCGACTGGATCTGCGGGCAGTTCATAGGTCGGAAGCACAGCCCCTAGGCGCATCGTCGATACCTCCCTCGCGTGAAATCGGCCAGTTGCTTGTTCAGTATATTCCACGTTCTCGCTTGGCGGCTACGCTAAAGTCCCTATATCACATGCCGCCGCGCCATACTCTTGTAGCAGGGACCCTCGCCCCCGTGACGGATCCCGGATTGGTGAGGGAGGCGGCAACCGACAACGCTACGATGCGACGCGGTATTACTTGCTCGACACTTCTCACCATCGGCTGCTTGTTTACAATTTCAATCACGCTGAGTGTAACAGTGTGCCTGGCGAAACGATATGTATGATGAGAACCCCAACCATACGAGGTACACGATGCAAGCAAACAGACATAGGACAGAGGCAGAGCCGGAACTAGCGCTCCTGTTCACCAAATACGCCCCCGAGCTGCTGCGCTATGTCTGTGTGCATGTCGCCACGCCGGAAGACGCCGAAGACCTGGTCGTAGAGGTATTCCTCAGCGTTCTCCATCAGGCAAAATTTGCCTCGCTCTCGGAGAGTGCCAGAGTGTTGTGGCTGTGGAGAGTGACGCGCAACAAAGTCATTGATACGTACCGCCAGGCAAAATCACGCCGAATCGTCCCCCTCGATCACGTCGGCGAGGATCGAGCGAATCGAGCGGATCTCAACGAGACGGACCAGCTCAATCCCGAATATGATGTCTTGCGGCAAGAAGATTACCGGGAGCTGTCTGCGCATCTACACCGCTTGTCCGAGCTGGACCAGACTATCCTACGCCTGCGCTTTACTGAAGGATTATCCTGCCGTGAGATCGCCACAACGCTGGGAAAGCAGGAAAATGCGGTGCGCGTCGCGCTCTCACGCTCACTCAATCGCTTGCGCAGTAGCTATCGACTCAGCCGGGGGGAAGCCGTCAAATGATGCATCACGATGATTTCTTCACCCCTGAACATATCGACCAGCAGATCGACCAGGCAAGCCAGCAGCTCGACGGTGACCGCGCCGATGTCGAACTGTTGGCCTATCTGCGTAGCTATTATCGAGTGGAAGCCGCTCGACAGCAGGCTATGCTGGGTCGTATCTGGAGCCGCATTGCCCCTGCTGCTACTGCTGCTCAAGACGACGAACACGAGGCGGAGAACGAGAACTCTCTGCGAGATTGGTCCGTGCCTAGCAGCAGTATGAACCTGGGGCGGTCGCAGCAGCCCCTGGTTGACGACCTACAGGGCGTACCAGAAAGCAGTCTCCCAGCGCTTTCCCGAGATGGTCGTCAGCGAGCACCGTCTCGCCCGTGGGGGCGCTTCCTGGGGCTCGTTGCCGCAGCGGTGGTGGTGGCGCTGCTGGCGTCAGTGCTGCTACAGCTGGCCAATCAACGGGGCCGACCCACTGGCCCGCTCTCCCCTCACCCGACCGCAGAGACGCAACTGACGGCCACAGCCGTGTCCGCCACCGCGACTCCAACCCGTCCCGCTGGACCTGTGGTCACCGGCCCGGTCGATGAGATCCACATGTTCTCTGCCACCATCGGTTGGGGCAGTGTGCCAACCGCAAACCCGAACATTGCTGGCGGTATTGCCTATACCGTGGATGGCGGACACACCTGGTATAATGTGACCCCCGCCGGTCTTACGCTTGAATTGCCTTTCACCATAGCCCTCTATCCCCGGTCGGCCGCTGAGGCATGGACCTGGCTCTCCTTGTATGGAGGCGGCAGCTCCACCACGCTCTGGCACACGACCGATGGTGGCACCCACTGGTCAACCGCCAACGTGCCCACCGGTGCGGTTAGGCAACTCGATTTCAGCGATAGCCTGCACGGCTGGCTGACGGCAACTCCATCCGGAGCGGCCGCGGGATCATACCCGATTGATGTCTGGCGCACGACCGACGGCGGCGCCACCTGGACGAAAGTGGGATCATATACCGTAGCGGGAAGCACAACGGGCATTTCCTTTGCCAACGCCACCACCGGTTTTGCGCTCGGTTGTCCTCTCGGCAGTGCCGCCGGTGGCACCCCCGGTCTCTGCGTCACTCATGATGCCGGCAGCACCTGGTCGGCGCTGTCCTTGCCCACTCCTCCTGGCTACGTGGAGGGTGACACCTTGATGGTCGAGCTGCCGGTGTTCACCAGCCCCACCACTGGGGTCCTTGAGGTCAGCTATGGGTCGGGTCCATCCTCACTGGCGATCCTCAACCTCTACCGCACGACGGATGCGGGAACGAGCTGGCAACTAGGTCCCACCCTCAGTGGCGCTTCCGGGACCAGTCTCTCCGCGAACAGTTTTCCCAGCAGTGTGCTGGCCACTGGTGAGGTGATTGCCGCAGCCACGGTCAGCGGGCAGGTTACCCTCTATCAATTGCCGGATGGGGCCACCAGCTGGACCAAAATCACCACCGCCAGTAGCTCCTCACCCTTGCTGAGCGGGATCACGCAACTGGACTTTGTGAGCCCAACGTCTGGTTGGGCGGTGACGCAAGCCGGTCTCGTAGGCACCACCGATGGCGGCGTCACCTGGACGGTTCTGCATGCCTAAGCACCCTGCATGCCTAGTCCGCGGTTTGATTTGACCCCCTAAACAGGATTCTTGGTAGAGTGAACGCCATGAACCGAACCGGCGTGTCGGTCGAGTTTAGCCCCTCAAGAAACTGCGGAGTGAGGGACATACGATCGCACGGTGGGCTCTGGCTAATAAGAGCCTATCCGAATAATGTTTTGAGGTGTTTGGAAATAACGTACATGCCTGATAGTTCCAGTTTGAACAGCTAATTGGAGTCGCCACGGAGCTGTTTTCTCTGCAGAGCTGCGATAAAAATAGTCGGGTTGGCAAGACTCCGTGTGAGCCTTAAGATACTCAGGAGATGCTGACGAGAATGGTGCGCATACTCTTCAATCGCCTCTTCCTGCTGAGCGGGATCATCGAGCAGTTGTGCTCCTTGGAGGTTGGCTCCCGTGATATCTACCACACGAAGATCCGCGTCGATCAGATTCGCATCCCTCAGATCGGCATTGTTCAGGGAACTGCCAGTGAGGCGGGCGCCATGAAGATTGGCATGATCGAAATGTGCGCTATCGAGATAGGCTGCACCGAAGATCGCTCCTTGTAACTGCGCATGCGACAACCATGCACCTTCCAAGTGTGTCTCAGAAAATCGTGCCCCCTGCAAATCCGCATGAGTCAAATTTACCCCCGCCATTTGAGCCCTCTCGAATGCTGAATCACGCAAGTCGTATCCTGAAAAGTTCATCCCTGTCAGCACCGACCGCATGAAATCCGTCTCACGAAAGTGTGCCCCCGCAAAGATAACCTCCCTCAAATCCATGAAAGCAAGACCGGCGTTGCGCAGGTCGGCCTGGCTGAAATCCGTACAATCGAGATGGCCTCCTGAAAACTGCGCCTCCTGCAGATTTGCCTGGGACAGGTCAGCAACATCGAGCCGTGCATGGTAAAACGTCACCCCCTGACAATTGCTCCCACGTAACACGGCTTCGGTCAGATCGGCGTATTCTAAGACGGCGTGGCGTAATATGGCGTTGCTGAGATCTGCCTGACGGAGCCGCGCACCACTCAGGGTGACTGCGGACAAATCAGCATTTACCAGGAAGGCCCCAGTCAGATCTGCTCCCTGAAGATTCGCAAGCGTAAGGGTTGCTCCCACCAAAGCAGCTCGCGACAGATTCACTCCGGCCAGATTGGCCTCAGTGAGATTGGCATTGGTGAAATCACTTCCGCTCAGGTCAATGATCTCCGCTGGGTGGGTGGCACGCCAGTGATTCCACTCGGCAACATCCTGTTTGAGCGATTCTGCAGATGGTCTCGTTGTCATGACTGAGCTCCTTGGAGGTTGTCCCGCTCCCCCGGACCCCCTCGCCCTTTCCCGGGCAAGCCGCGCTTCCACACGCTTCGCCGTGACCAAGGCTCTGCCCTGGACCCGCTGAGGGGGACTGGTCCCCTCATAATCCTTCTAGTGCTTCCCTCTTGAGGGAGTACTCGAGGGGTTATGGCTTCCTGAAGTGGGGAAATCACTCGGTAAGAATGGTCTCATCCTGACCAGATGGCAACGGTTTAGGACGTTCTACTGTACTGTTTAACTCGATGTGTTGTCCCCGCACAGATGCTTGCTCGACCGCCAACATGGCCTCGAGCACATGCAAAGCCAATGCGCCACTCGCCCGGTGTGGCCGTTCTGCCTGACGAGCATAGACGAGTTCGGCGACCCCAATGCCTCGGCTGTTGGTGATAAACCCGTGTGACAGAGGAACCTCATGCCATTCGTGTTCGCCGGCACGACACACGCGCACTGGTCCCCCAAAGGTGTTGGGGTCGGGCGCGCTCAAGGTTCCCTCAGACCCATAAATCTCGATATGTGGGACATTTGCGGCCCAGACGTCGAAGCTCGTCACGAGCGTCACAATAGCGCCATTGGCGAAATCTAGGACCGCCGCCAGATGCGTTGGGGTCTCAACGGCTATCCTCGTCCCTGCTCGTGGTTGGCTGGTAATTATGCGTTCAGGAAAGGTGATGCGTGCTGATCCTGTCACCCGGCGTATCGGCCCCAATAACGCTACCAATGCCGTCAGGTAATAGGGCCCCATGTCCATTAAGGGACCACCCCCGCGTTGGTAATAGAACGCCGGATCGGGGTGCCAACTCTCGTGCCCATGGTTGCCCATGAAAGCGGTCGCTGCCACCGGTTGACCGATAACTCCGGCATCGATGAGTTGGGCGCATGCTTGCAAACCGCCTCCGAGAAATGTGTCCGGCGCATTTCCTACGCGAAGACCGCGCTTCTGGGCTGTCTGGAGGAGCATATGAGCTGCGGAAATATCGAGAGCCAGCGGTTTCTCGCTATATACCGACTTGCCAGCATCCAATACCCTCTGCGCGAGTGCTGCATGGTGCTGAGGCGGTGTCAGGTTGATAACAAGGTCAATGTCTGGCTCGCTGAGTAAGGCATCAACGGTAACAGCGCGGGTTTGATACTTGTCACCCTGACTTTGTGCCCGTTCCATGTCGAGGTCGGCACAGGCTACGATATCAAACGCTCGAAATCGCTGACCACTGGCGAAATAGGCGGAGCTGATATTGCCACACCCTATGATGCCGACTTTGGCGGCGACGAAGGTCATACGTTGCCCTCCGCGTGTGCTGCCCACAACAGGCCCTGAACGCAGAGGCGCAGGACTTCGGGTTGGCGCACATTCTGCGCTTGATGGCCGATTGAACAATAGAAGACGCGCCCATTCCCGTAATATTTCGTCCAGATCACCGGGATCTCCACCGGGCCATTCGCGACGTGTGGACCAGCAACCGTCGGGAAGTGTGTCGTTGCTAGGACCTGATTCGCGGGATCAACGTGCAGGTAATATTGCTCGCTCGTAATGGTGAAATCTGGCACGCCAGTCGTGATGAAATGATTGGGATTGCTAATGTGCACCTGGTAGGTAACCTCGCTGCCCCCCGGATGTGCGACCCATTGACCACCGGTCATGAACTGATACTCGGTCTCCTGGCGAAAGGCATCGCACATGCCACCATGCACGCCGCCAATGCCAGCGCCACGCTCCACCGCGTCCAGCAGTGCCCGCAACTGGTCTTTCGTGATCGTGCTCATCGTATAAATGGGGATGATAAGGTCTACGGTATCTAACAGTGACGAATCGAGGAGGGAATCGAGCGTCGGAGTGAGCGTGACCGTGAAATCATGCTCGCGCAGCTCTGTGGCAAAAATGTTCGCGACCTCTTCTGGCTGATGCCCATCCCAGCCACCCCAGATGATGAGGGCTTGCTTTTGTATCCGTTCCATGTACCAGTCCTCTCAGGCCCACTTTCCGCGCGGATCCTTGCTGACCCTTGGAATTTCGCCGTCGCAGCGCAACAATAATATAGCACATGACGGTCGGCTGGACGGCAGGGGTCGCGGGCCTTTCATCAACAGGACGCTGTTTGTCTGACGACCGAGGGTCTGCTTGCACTCCTATCGTCATGGCGCAGGAACGGTAAGATGGCCGACGGAATGTAGCTTGGAACGTGACGGACTCGGTCGGATAGAATAACCAGCAAACGATGAGGTCGGCCCCCATGATACACTTGGGGGGAGGACTTCAGTCATGAAACCTGACGCGTTTCAGATGGACCGGAGCCCAATCAACATCTGCCGAAATTGCGAACCAGGAGACGTGCGTGTATGAGATCGCTCACGCTTCGCCAACGCATACTTGCTGGCATTGGGCTGGCTGTTGTTCTCCTGATGATTGCTGGCACCCTGTACGTGGTGCACCAGCGGAACGTCGCGTCGCAGCCGACTGCTTCCCAGACGCGCCAGTGCCTGCAGGAGGAGCATGGTTCCGCGCCGATCTTCTTACCAGGCGACTCGTCGCCCATAACTATAACTCTACCGGCCGATGAACCTGTGGTGGTGGCGGTCGTCAATGGAGATGCACTGTGCCGGCAGGGTTTGGAGGTGCGGGTAGATAGCGCACTTGCTAATAACCAGAAGACGCTGCAGCAGGTGCAGAATCAGCCCGCGGGACCGACGTGGCCACCTGGTCTGCTGGCTCAATTGAAGCAAACTCCCAATCAGGTTCGGCGCGCTGACCTCACGAAGATGATCGACGACGAACTTTTGCTGCAGGCAGGCAACCGGCTAGGCCTGACGGCGTCACTGGCTGCCGCACGAGCGGAAGCGCAACAAGATCTTGCTATACTCCAGAAGCAGCCTACCTCTAGCCCGGCGAGAGTGACCATGGACGAGTATCTGCGGGCCAATCACTTCACGGAACAGTCGTATTTCAGCGATCCACAGGTGATTCAAGCGTACCGAGACTCCCTGACCATGGAAGCGGTCGAACAGCACGTTGTCGCCGGACGGCCGGTGGGCGAGTCGGAGCAGGCCAGTATCAGCGCCTACGAGCAACACTTGTGGCGGACTGGTAACGTGCAGGTCTTTCTCTCAGCTCGCCTGGGATGGTAGGGCGCTGACGGGCATACTGTGCTACATGTTGGCTGTAAGACAGCAGAAGTGTATTACCAGTCTAGCATTTCAGATACAGGCAAGAATACTGGCTACTCATCCAACGATGACGCGCTGCTACAACCAGGAGAGATATGAGGAACAAGCCGGCGCCTAAGGCGGAATAGCAAAACGGGGCCTCACTGCGCTGGTCCGCAATGGAAGTCGTCAATGGGGAGCATCCTCGATCCAGCGACACCCGCATACGACGGTGAACTGCACCTGTAGGCATCGTTGCGGAACAGCGCATCACTGCGTCGTTCGTCATAGGCAGTACACACATCTCGACGGGGTATTCGGACATCTAACCGACACATGGACGTCTATGGTACGTAGGCCGCGTTGAGGAACATCGCACTATGGACTTGACGTTCAAACCAGTACCTCAGTTGTGCTGGGGTCAATTGCGTAGCAAGGCTAGTTGGATGGTGTCGCAGCGCCTCGGCTTCTCCGTTGCGTGCCAGCTGTACTTCTCGCCCAACAAAGGATCCTTGTAGGGAGGTCATGCTAGCACCCTTGTTGAAGATGTGGTTTATCCGCCAGCTACGCAGTATCTGCTCGTAACGACTATCGTAACGATTTGAGGACAGTGGGGTGCTACTATAGGGGCAACTAACCGGGCTGTCAGAAAGAAGTGCCCACTCGCTGGATTATTCCGTGGTCTTGGGAGCAGGGTATGCTCCCTGAATACATGTGGGGAGAGGCTGATGAGTCAGCAACATACAGCTCAACCTCCTGCAGTGAGCCAACACCTCGCCACTGGCCTGCGGAGGCCCTCGCTGGTTTTTGCATGGGCGGGATGGATCACGGGAGCAGTTTTGGCTCTGGGACTGTTCGTCATCGGCCTCCCGATTCGCTTTCACCAGCTAGTAGCTCTTTCCTTGCAGGCAACAGCAGTTCTTCGCCAAGGTCCTCCGAGCCTCATGACGACGGTGCTTCAATGGGCGCTCTCCGTCAACGTCTATCCTGTTTTCGTCCTGACCGAAGAAATACTGCTAGTGACAGGACTTACCCTCGTCGGTTTAGTGCTCTTCTGGCGCAAACCACAGGAGTGGCCGGCAATGCTCTTCTCGCTGGCCATGATCACCTATGGCCCCTACATCACTGGGTCCCTGGAAGCATTGCGAGTGGTTCATCCCCAGTGGCATGTGCTCATTGTCCTCGTCCAGACGCTTGGTATTGGTTGCGCGGTGCTGAGTGGCTACCTCTTTCCCGATGGGCGGTTTGTTCCGCCCTGGACGCGCCTGCTAACGGTCCTCTGGGTTACCTGGATCCTTGCTTGGATAGTGATTCCGGGTATGCCTTTGAACTTCTCTCAACCCTATGCATTGGATGCCTCTGGGTTGCTCGCACTGATGTGCTGGTTGTCCACGACGCTGGTGGCTCAGGCAGATCGCTACCGGCACGCTTCCGGTCAGATGCAGCGGCGGCAGACGAAGTGGGTGCTGCTCTGCATGACTACGACCATTGTGACCTTTGGTGTGTTTATGGCCCTGCGCGTCTTCATTCCTGCCCTTAGTCAGCCAGGAAATCCTAGTCTGTTCTATACCGTCATTGGATATCCGCTGTTTCTCTGCTCCCTCCCGGTGAGCCCAGTCGTCATCTTCATTGCTATCTTGCGATACCATCTATTTGACATCGATACCCTCGTAAATCGTGCTCTGGTATACGGCACGCTCACCTTTACACTGGGGCTCATCTACGCTGGAAGCATTCTTTTGCTGGAATATCTGCTGAGCGGGTTGACTGGCGGATCTCAACTGGCTCTCGTGGGCTCGACCCTGGGGACGGCAGCGGTGTTTCAGCCATTGCGCACCCGTATTCAGCACACCATTGACCGCCGCTTTTATCGCCGCAAATATGATGCGGCAAAAGCGCTGGCGGCCTTTAGTGCCTCACTTGGTAATGAAGTGGACTTGCAGCAGGTCCGTGAGCACCTAGTAGCAATAGTTGAGGAAACGATGCAGCCAGCCCATGTTTCCCTCTGGTTGTGCCCGCCAGGATGGCAGGAACAACGGCATCACCATCCCCCGGAAGCCAAGATTCCCCTATAGAGCCAGATCAGCATATGGGTTTCTGGGCAACTCATCCCGTTCGCTGCGGCGCTAGTCCTAAGCGCTTCAGTCCAGTCCTTAAAAGAATCTAAAAGTGCTGCGCCGATCTCGACCAATTGGAGCGGGGAAGTCGAAGGGCGGCTGAACGGCTCCGCTACCAGCCTTCGAGAGTACGTGCCTGCCTGACCGCATGTGGGTATGCCATGTAGTTTTCTGCCCAGTCGAATGCAGGAATGCCTAGGAGCCAAATCAATCTGCACCTATTGTAAAACGCTCAACGTATGTATATATCTGGCATCCAGGCGAGCGATCGTCGCATGATCGTGTGCAGCCTGTTGCAATCGAGGTGCGATTTGGCTACAATCCAGCCAAAGCGGCAGCCGAGATGGGCTTGCACAATAAATAAGGACGGCATTGCGATGGCCCGATCAACAGTCGTCATCGTCGGCGCCGGACCGGCTGGTCTGGCAGCAGGTGTGTGCTTGCAGCAGAGAGGCATCAAGGCGACGATTTTCGAGGCGGGTGAAGCGCCAGGTACGACCTGGACAAGCTTGTATGACCGGCTGCACCTGCATACGATCAAGTCGCTATCGGGACTGCCTCTCTGGCCGATGCCGCGTCAATATCCACGTTATCCCTCACGCCAGCAGTTTGCGGACTATCTCAACAGATATGCCGATCATTTCAATCTCGACATCACGACACGCTGCAAGGTCGAGCGTGCCACTCATGACCAGAAGGGCTGGCTGCTCACGACTCCTCAAGGCGAGCGGCGCGCTGATGTAATCGTCTCGGCGACAGGCATCTTCGCGCATCCCACGCCACCCGAATATCCCGATGCAGCGGTCTACCAGGGCCGAAGCTTACTTGCCAGGGATTACCACAATGCGGCGCCGTTTTCCAGACAGCGCGTGCTGGTTGTTGGAGCCGGCAACACGGGAGCCGAGATCGCCGTCGATCTCGCCGAAGCTGGTGTAGCAGTGACCAGCTCGATCCGCGCAGGCACGAATATCGTGCCACGCGATTTGCTCGGCGTTCCGATTCAGGTCTGGGGGCAGATCATGGCCCGCACGCCACGAAGGCTGACGCACGTGCTGACACCGGTGCTGCTGCGCCGCTCCATGCAGCGTCAGGCGCGCGCCGGCGTGCCTCGCCCAGCGCTCGGTGTGCTCGATAGCCCGGGCATTCCCATCATCGGGCTCGATTACCCTCGACTTGCACAGCGGGGAAGCATCGTCATCGCCGGTCCCATTGAGCGTTTCACACCAACTGGCGTGCGGTTCGCCAATGGCAGCGAAGCGAGCTTCGACGCTGTGATCTTCGCGACGGGCTATCGCCTTGCCACTGATTACATCGATCTGCCATTGACGCTCGACCAGCGCGGACATATCGAAGCCGAGGCGGTGAAGCAGGCCGAAGCCAAGGGCCTCTATTTCATCGGGACGAACTACGACATTCGCGGCACGCTGTTCAACATCAGGCATGAAGCGCCACAGCTGGCCGCGGCCATCGCCGTGCGCCCGTAAGTTAGGCCCGGCACATCCAGTCGCGGTGCTTGTTCGCCCACCACATCACCCAAAGGCTGATCCCGATGGTGGTAACGTTGATCGCCATCTCTGTGCCGACGGAGCCGGGATTCGTTGCGACCCTGCGATAGACGCCGTGTTCGAGATCGTAGAGCACGTCCATGCCAGCGAGATACATGCCCGCGCTGCCCCCGACGAACATCCACATGATCGCACTCGACTTGCCGCGCAGCATCTGGATTGCGGCGACGAGCGCGGCGAGCGACATCCAGCCATCGGATGCAGGAAAAGCGTTCTCGAAGCTGATGTACGCTTTATCGTGCGGCAGGGTGGCTAAAGCGTCGCGCCCGCCGGGGATGAGAAACCACACGATCCAATAGATCGCCGTCACAATCGCCACGGCGATCATGACTATCGCCATCAGCGTGCCGCCAGGAGGCGTCTTCGCCTCAGACTGGATCTCTTTCGCTGTCATCTGTGCCATAATGATGATTCCAGCTCCTTTGCCTAGAATGGATGATGCCGTCTCTAGCTACTGAACAGCGAGACGTACTTACGAGCGTATCCTCTCCGTCGAGAGTACCTTCCTGCCTGACCGCATGTGGGTATGCCATGTAGTTTCTTTTCTGAACGATCAGTAGCTCCCTAAGTGCCGGTGAAAGTAACCGCATAGCTGAAGGGCTCTCATCGCGAATCCATGAATGGCATGGGTCTTTTCGCCCCTAAGTAGGTCGCCACTCGGGGATGGAATGGGACCTGCAGAAGAGTCCGCCGAGAGGAGGGCTCAAGCATGTGGTTCTTTACCTGAATTGTTGAAAACCTCCCCTAGCCCGAGGCATCAAATGTCGAATTCAAGCCAATATGGACCTCATCACCCACATGAATTCTCGCACTTTGAGAGGTGCCTGACCATCGATCAAGCAACATTATGTGGAGACCTCACTGCTGAAGCTCCATGATACCTGAGGATCGTAGCGAAGAACAAGAACACGACACCAGTGTTGAAAGCTCGCACATGTCAACACTCCACCAGAGCCACAGGCGCATTGCCACCATGGATCCAAAGTGGACTCTGACTATTCCTCGCCGGGTCAAGCCATGTCGCGACATGGAGGGTGCGAGGAATCCACATCCAACGCTGAGGAAGCAGAGGACACCGAGGAACGCAGAGGAAGAGAGGTGACTCTCTGCATAACTGTGAGTAATGCTGCGTTCCTCTCTTCGCGTGCTTATCCGCGCCGTCGCAGGAGCCTGAAACGGCCGGTCTGGACTGGACTTCTCTCGCCCTCGGGCACGTTACTGCTGGCAGCTGGACCACTGATGGAGGGGCTGGCGCTAGTGGTACTGGCGAGCGCTGATTCGGTGGCAGGCGCCATCGTCGGAGCGCCGAAGAGCTTGGCCATGGCCGCCAGTGGCTCGCGCTGCTCGGCTGGTAGGACACCGGGGAGTGCGCCGCCGAGCCACTGCATCGCGGCGCGGCAGAGATGTGGGGTGATCAGCAGGCCACGCAGCCAGGCCAGCGCCTCGGGCGGGGCGTCGCGCATCTGGGCGTAGGTCAGGGTGGATTGGAACGTCGGCAGCATCTCGGCGTCGCGCTGGCGCTGGTACTCCCCCAGGCTCTCCTCCCAGTCGGCGCCGCCGAGCGCAGTAGAGAGCGCGTCGGCCAGGAGAAAGGACTGGTCGAACGCATCGCCGATTCCCACGCCATTGATGGGGTCTATCAGGCAGGCGGCGTCTCCAGTCAGCGCCCAGCCGGGGCCATAGGGCTTGCGGAAGTAATTCGCGATGCCGCGTGTGCCCTGGATCTTGCCTTGCAGTGTGGCGTCCCGCAGGCGCGCCTCCATACCCGACAGCGCACGGAAGCGCTGCTCGAATGCAGTCTGGGGATCCATGCGAAACGCCTCAAAGTCCTCGGGCTGAATCTCCAACGCCAGGCAGTCCTCATCCGGCCGCATGGGAAAGATGAAGGCGCAGGCCTCGTGGGCGAAGAAGAGCTCCACCGCGGGTGTGGGCAGGGGGGTGACGCCGTGATAATAGCCGCAGTAGATGGGTCTCATGGGCGGCACCTCGTGATAGGCTGGCGCGTGTACCCACTCGGCGACCTTCGAGTAGCGGCCGTCGGCGCCAACCACGACGCGAGCATGGATATCGATTGACTCATTCTGCGCCGTGCGCAGGTGGGCTCCCACTACCCGGCCGTCCTCCTCGATCAGACCCTCGGCGAGGGTCTGCGCGTGGAAGTCCACGCCAGCGCGCTGGGCGGCGGCGATGAGGATAGCATCGAGCACGTCGCGCCGTGGGGCCAGGCTGTAGGCGCCACCAGGATCCCTCGGCCCCTCAAACAGACAATCCGCGACATAGGTGCGGGCGCGAGTAATGCGGCGGAAGCCAGCGGCCTCCACCTCGGCGAGCACGCCCAGGCGGTCGAGGAGCCGCACCGCCCATGAGCCCATGAAGTGGGTAGAGAGCGTATCGCTAGGGAAGGTAGCGCGATCTACCAGCAGGACGCGCTGGCCCTGTTGGGCGAGCAGAAGCGCCAGGCTTGCGCCGGCGACCCTTCCGCCGACGATGAGAACATCGCAATCCATGATAGTGCCGCCTTTCATTAGACTAATCCGGTTTCTCAATGGCACAATCCTCAGTGTGCTGCAGGAAGGCTCGCTAGGTCCCCGCCATCTACCTAGGTCTCCATGGACCTACGCCTATGGTCTCCTGGCTGGTCGCGTCGTGTACGCCGCAGCCAGGAAGCTCGGGTATCGTGACGATGTATGCCTTATCTTCTGGCGACCACCCGATGATCTGGTATCGCGCAGAGGTATTCCGGCGGAGTTGGCCTGCTCCGCACATCGCGGATCGATCTCAGCATAGCCGACGATGCGTTACGATAGCGTTAGGCGAAATGGGAATGCAGGGTGATGAGGTGGGAGAGCGCTCTGGCGGCAGGAGCGCTCTGGCGGCAGGAGCGCTCTCGTTAATGGAGCGTTATACGATCTCTACGACACGTCTTGGAGTTTGAGGCCGCGCAAGCGGCCTTTAGGTGCCAGGCAGAGTTGCCATACAACAACTCTTCAGCCGGAGATGCTATGATTGGTTTCCGATGCCAGTGTGCAGCGCTGTGTGTACACACAGTGCTTTTAAAGCTCCAGCCAGTTATGGGCACACTTTGCTTCAACAATTCATACGGTTCAGGGGTGGGTTATGGTAGAATCCGGGTATGGCACAACGAATTCACCTTCAACCCTATTTGAGTATCGACGAGCTTGAACACCGGTACCGGACGGCCAAAGAGCCCAACGAGCGCACCTGGTGGCAAATCCTGTGGCTGCTGGCCCAAGGCCGCACCGCGACGGAGCTGTCGTCTGTTATTGGCTACCGCGCGTACTGGATCGGCCAAATCGCCAAGCGCTTCAACGAACAAGGTCCCGACGGCATGCACAATCGACGGCATACCACGTCGTATCGACCGGCGCCGGTCTTATCCGCCGAGCAGCAAGAGGACCTGCGCGGGGAGTTGGCCCAAGCCGCGGCGCAGAACCACCAGTGGCGGACGCGCGATGTCGCCGCCTGGATGAGCCAGCGCCTGGGACGCCCGGTGTCGTATGGGTTAGCCTGGAGCTACCGGGTCAAGCTCCGGCACAGCTTGCAACTGCCACGGTCGCAGCACGCGTTGGCGGATCCCGAGGAGCAACAGCAGTTTAAAAAAACGTTCGCCCGCTCCTGAGAGCGGTGGCAACAGCCTTTCCCCACGCCAAGATCGAACTGTGGGCCACCGACGAGCATCGCATCGGGCTCAAACCGGTGCAGCGACGGGTGTGGGCGCCTATTGGCCAGCGACCGGTAGCGATCGTCCAGCACCGCTTCGCCTGGCGCTATGTGGTGGGCTTTGTCCATCCCGGCTCCGGTCGCACCATCTTTCACCTGGCGACCAGTGTCTCGATCCCCCTCTTTGAAGCGGAGCTCGCCGCGTTTGCCCGCGCCGCCGGAGCCAGTCCGCGCAAGCAGATCGTGTTGGTCCTGGACCGGGCTGGGTGGCATACGAGTCTCCGTCTGCGGGTGCCCGAACATGTGCATCTCTTGTTTCTCCCCGCCGTATTCCCCCGAACTCCAACCCGCGGAGCATCTGTGGCTGCTGACGAATACCGTGCTCGTCAATCGCCATTTCGCCACCATGGATGACCTCGAGGACGTACAACTGGCACGCTGTGCCGAGTTGCAGCACCAGGCGGCGATGATTCGCTCGACGACCTGTTTCCACTGGTGGCCGCGGCGGATCCACAAACGACGAGGTCCTTGGAGGAGAGAGGGTCATTCACTGAAGCAGTGAGCACGAGCCAAAACGGGCGGCACGTCCGACCGCAACGCGCAAGCGTCTAGCTGCCGCTCGAAGAAAGAATGTCCGAGGGCAAGGCAATCGTGCGTCCGGTATTAAAGCACATATATTTCAAGGTCTCATCCTGCATACCTAATCCCTCGGTGATTTCATGGATGACCATTTCGACGGGAAGATAGGAGCCTTGACGCAAGTACACATCAACGGTCCCTAACTCGCTGAGCAGGTATTTGAGCATGCCACGGATGTGCCAACGTATACTGTAATGAATAGCAAGGGTTGGACAACGTGCGTCGATCACATGGAGATTTTCGAGGTAGCAACGGTAGTGTGGTCTGCCGAAACACTAAGTGGAGATTTCATGACTTCATTGAAGGGGTAATCATTTCAATTGGCCCCCACTCACCAGCGAAGTGTCAATCATCTCACCAGAACGACTGCCAAGGAGAAATTTATGCCAAATCCTGGTGACCCACATGGCTGGGACGCGCAAAATCGGAGAATAATCGAAAATCGGAATGCGGCCGCCGATCGCGAGCGTCGGTTGGCGCATTCCCCCTATCTCCCAGGTGCATCGTACACTTCAATCAATTATGAGCCTTTTAACCCAGGCGTCGCAACCTTAGTAGTCATAGCAATAGTTGTGGTCGTAGTGGTCGTCTTATACCACGTGTACGGGACTACTCCCAGCAAAGCTCCACAATTGGCTTCCTCATATCGAGGGTCCATTCATCAGTCTGGACTTACAGGCAACGCCAGCTTTACACTTTCTCAAATCAAAGAGACTGCAGGTGTGTCCAGTTCGGGCAATATTGCCGGCGAGGCGTCATGTAGTCCTGAACTTGTCCCCAATGGACCATTCAAAGGGAACATCACAGCAGATAAGTCCATGTCATTTCTGATTGGTGACTTTCTCTTCGTGGCTACTACGGTGAACTCGGTCAAATCCTTAAGTGGAACCTATAAGCAACAGAAGACGGATGGCCTTCATGGAACCTGGCAATTAACTGAAACATCGTAATGGGAGGTGTATCGCTCCTCTGGAGTGCAGGCCAATGTGGACCTATGAGGAACACCGCACGAAGTACTCCACCAACACGTACATAGGGGTTGGTACGCTTGAGTAGTTGTGACTGTACCCATAACTTGTCACCTGCTGGAAGCATAACTTGTCACCAGGTACCCCAATTTAAGCCACTTTCACAAAAGCGAGAAAACAGTATACCCACCGATTTTGGAACCATAACGTGTCCCAAAGTCCAAAATAGAAGCATAACGTGTCCCAAAGTCCAGTTCTCCCAATGATTGCCACAATGGGTGCCTGTGTGACCAGGGATGCAGAACAGGTTACAAACGATACCTGTGATTTCCAATGTATCTTGAGAAGAGAAAATGCCAAATTACTGGCGCGAGAGGCCATTGCGGCTCACGATCCGTGACAAAATTCCAGCGTAACCCGAGAAAAAGACTACGTGATTCTAACGTAACTTGAGAAATAGGCTGTCCACCGATCCACCTCCCATCCTGTCACGGTGATCGCGTTCCAAGTGAGCCTGCTCACCCCAAACATGGCAGTGCCTGGAAACTCTGTGAGCGTGCAGCGTGGCCAGTTACACCCAGGATCACCAGCATCCATGCAAGGTGCCGCGGACCATCCCTGACGGCCTCAGCACGAATTCGCTACGGATCACAATCACATCCCTCGTCTGAAAGGGCCCCGTCGAGCACGTGCTCCAAGGATGTGAGACGCCCAACTTCGCACGCAGCGGTAAACTGGTCGAGCCCAAGCGCATCGCAGACCTGCTCGCGCAGGGATTCGCAGAAGACGCGGTCACGTGCCTCAACGTCTATCCCAAGGCGCACCCGAAGCGCTGCAGAGCTTCCCAGCCGCTGCGCAGCCACCCCGAGGCTCCCTGCCTTCCAGGCGACAAATGCCAACCGGTCCAGACAGTCCGCGATACGGGTAGGAGCCTGCATGCTCCTGCAAATCTTCAGACTTCGACGGGTCAAATCTTCTGCACGGGCGATGTCGCCCTGCAGGCAGGCGATGGTCGCCAAGACGATCAGACTCCATGCCAATCCGGAATTGTCTCCAGTCTGCTGATACATGTCGTGGGATTCCTGTGCCAGCTGCTTCGCCTGCGACATAGACCCACGCATCTGAGCAACATAGGCGAGATTCACCAAAGTCTCCGCGATACCGCCTGTCCTCTAGGCGGCGGCGGATGGCCAGCGCTTCCTCCCACAAGGACTCCGCGCGGTCGCACTGGCCGTCGTCCATTTCCACGTTGCCCAGATTAATGACGAAATAGCAATTCCCTGCTCATTTGAGCTCCCGTGGAATCGCCGAGCTCATGGCGTTCAACCTGAGCGCCTGCGCCAGATCACGTTCCCGGCGTGCCACTATACCGAGCCCGTTTAGCGCAATTCCAACTCCCCTGCGATCGCCCAGCTCCTGTCGGAGCGTGAGCGCCCGCTCATCGGAGTCCCGGGCGCGTGTAAGGTTCCCCGTTCTCTGTCCCACAATACCAAGGTTTGTGAGCTGCCCGACTCCAGTGTGATCCCCTCACACTGCTTATTCCGAGCTTTGCTCATATCGCCTCTCCGCCTCGTCAGACCCGCCCTGGGAATACGCTAGGACACCAGCGCCATTGAGCGCTCTTCCGTAGAGTCTCTGGGCACGGAGCGGTGTCCTCCCCCGCAAGCGCCAGCGCC
>CAWGVQ010000018.1:0-250632 GCA_963826075.1 uncultured Chloroflexia bacterium | reverse complement strand
AGATGCCTGAGCCTAAATGGGTCCTCTCGATGGGTGCCTGCGCTTCCTGCGGCGGCGTCTTTAATAATTATGCGATTGTGCAGGGTGTCGACAAGATTGTGCCAGTGGATGTGTATGTCCCTGGCTGTCCGCCCACGCCGGATATGCTGCTGGGCGGCATTAATCTGCTGCAGGACAAGATACGTAAGCACATTCCCAATCCACCCGATCCGCTTCAGGTTTCCGGCCAGAGGTATCTCGGCAGCGAGAATTGACGGCGAGGAGACAGCATATGAGTGGGAGCGGAAGTCCCGGAGGGACAACTGGGCAGGAAGAGCAGGGTTTTTACCTCCTGAACGACCGGCGGCGGCAACGGTTGGTTCCTTCGCGAGCGATTTGCAGAATATCTGGAGCAGGTAGCCGAGCATCTCGGCGAAGTTACTGTCGTTGTGCAGCCATTGCTTTGGAGAAGATCTGCCAAGCTCTTGCGCATGAGGCCACAGCGAAGTACAACTTCCTGGCTGACCTCACCGCAGTGGACTGGGGAGAGCGTGAGCCCCGTTATGACGTGGTGTATCACCTGCTCTCTCTGCAGACGCGAGCAGTGCTGCGGCTCAAAGTTGGCGTGGGCGGCGAAGATGCGCCAGATCCTGAAGTGCCGACGGTGACAAGCGTCTGGGCCGGGGCCAACTTCTACGAGCGTGAAGTTTTCGATTTATTCGGCATACGTTTTATCGGCCATCCCAATATGACGCGCATCCTTATGCCGTCCGATGGGTAGGCTATCCGTTACGCAAAGACTACCCATTGACGGGTATCCACCTGCCCGACCCGCACTGGGGTGGCCAGGTGCCTCTGGACCAGGCGTTACCCATGGGCACGGGACAGCAGACACTGCGTACCGCCGACCGGACGCAGGCACCGCCCGTCACTGGCGGACCTGGTAGTCCCCTAGGCGATGACCAGCCGTAGGCTGTAGTAGAGGCAACATATGCAGTTAGAGGACCGAAAGATCCAGGTTGATGAGAGTCTCGATCTGGGTCAAGGGGTGCGCCGCGACACCATGACCATCAACATGGGACCTCAGCACCCGTCCACCCATGGTGTACTGCGCCTCATTTTGACTCTGGACGGGGAGACCATCGTCAAAGCTGAGCCGGAGATAGGCTATTTGCACACCGGTATAGAGAAGACCGCGGAAAGCAAGAGCTACTTCAAGACGCTGGTTCTCACCGATCGCATGGATTATCTGGCGCCGCTCTGCAACAACCTTGGCTATGCGCTGGCTGTGGAGAAGCTGCTCGGCATCGAGGCACCGGAGCGGGCGTTGTATGCCCGTGTCATCTTGGCCGAGCTGCAGCGTATCGCCAGCCACCTCGTCTGGCTCGGCAGCAGTGCCCTCGATCTGGGAGCGCAGAGCGTGTTCCTCTATTGTTTCCGCGAGCGTGAGATCATACTCGACATCTTCGAGCTTTGCTCCGGTGTCCGGATGATGACGAGCTATATCATGCCCGGAGGCCTGCAGGCCGATCTTCCCCCGGGCTTCTCCCAGCGAGTGGGCGATTTTCTCACAGCGTTTCCCGCCCGGCTACGCGAGTACCATGATCTGTTAACCAACAATCGGCTCTGGCTCGACCGGACCAAGGGTATAGCGGTTCTCTCGGCGGCCGACGCAGTCAAATTCGGCTGTACCGGAGCCACTCTCCGCGGCAGCGGTGTCGCCTATGACGTGCGCAAGTTCTTTCCCTACTCTGGGTATGACCGGTTCGACTTTGAGATTCCGGTTGGCACCAATGGTGATGTGTACGACCGATATCTGGTTCGTATGCTGGAAATGGAACAGAGTCTACACATCATCGAACAGGCCGTTGGCGCCCTTCCTGAGGGGCCCTGGCAGGTAGATGACCACAAGATAGTGCCGCCCCCCAAATACGAGATCTCTTCCAATATGGAGGCCTTGATTCACCACTTTAAGCTCTATACCGAAGGCTATCGCCCACCACCTGGAGAGGTTTATCTTCGTACCGAGTCTCCCAAAGGTGAACTCGGCTACTATCTGGTCAGCGACGGCGGAGCTCGCCCCTATCGCATGCATGTGCGTGCGCCCTCGTTCGCCAATCTGCAGGCTCTGCCAAGCATGATTGCCGGCATGCTGTTCGGGGACGTCGTAGCGGCCATCGGCAGTATAGATATCGTGCTTGGAGAGGTGGACCGCTGATGATCGGAGAAGATGTCAAGGCGCAAATGCGCGAGATCTGTGCGCGGTATCCTACTCGTCGGTCCGGCATGCTGCCATGCCTGCATCTCGCCCAAGCGACCGAAGGCTATATAAGCAGTGAGGGCATGCTTGCGGTAGCTGAAGCCACTGAATGCCGGCCTGACGAGGTAGATTCGGTGGTCTCTTTCTATTCCATGTACCACCGTGAGCCACAGAGTACGTACATGATCAAGGTCTGCACCAGTATCTCCTGCTACCTACGGGGTAGTGATGATATTCTGGCTCATCTCGAGAATCGTCTGGGCATTCACCAGGGCGAATCTACACCCGATCATACGTACGCGCTCAAAGGAGTCGAATGTTTGGCAGCCTGCGGTATGGCGCCCGCGCTACAGGTCAACGAGGACTTTGTGGAAAATGTCACGCCGGAAGTTGCCGATACCATGCTGGAGAGACTCCAGCGTGGTGAAGGTGTCTCGGGGATGGTTGCCGATTGGGATGTAGCCGGCATCGGACCCGGCGAAAGCGCCCAGGTTTTCGCACCGGAGTCGTCTGCCCAGTCACGAGAAGAGAAGGCCAGGTAGTATGGCTGATACACTGGATACGGTTGCTACCGAGAAGGCTCTGCCACTCGGTCCGCGCCCGCAGATAGTGATGAAGAATATCTTTGTGCCCGGAATCGACGGTATCGAGACCTATCGAAGGTATGGCGGTTATCAGGCGTTGGCCAAGGGGCTCAGCCAGTTCCAGCCTGATGAGCTGCTGGAGGAAGTCAAGAAATCCGGTTTGCGCGGACGGGGCGGCGCCGGCTTCGCCACCGGGGTAAAGTGGGGCTTTCTACCGCCAACGTCTCCAAAGCCGCGCTACCTCTGTGTCAACTGTGATGAGAGCGAACCAGGCACCTTCAAAGACCGCATGCTCATGGAGCGTAATCCCCACCAGTTGGTAGAGGGAGTGATCTTGACTGCCTATGCGACCAGGGTTCACCAAGCCTTTATCTACATTCGCGGCGAGCTGTCTCTGGCGGGGCGTCAGGTAGCGCGCGCAGTGCAGGAGGCCTATAGAGCCGGTTTCATCGGCAAGAACATTCTCGGTAGTGGTTTCGATTTGGAGATTGCTATCTCCACGGGTGCCGGAGCCTACATCTGCGGTGAGGAGAGCGCTCTGATGGAGTCGCTTGAAGGCAAGCGAGGCTATCCACGTCTGAAGCCGCCGTTCCCCGCAGTGGTTGGGCTCTACGGCGGACCTACCGTGATCAATAACTGTGAGACGGTGGCCACCATACCGGCTATCGTCTCGCTTGGCGCCGAGGTCTATAACGCCTACGGCACAGCGAAGAGTACCGGTACCCGTATCTTCTGCCTGAGTGGCCACGTGAACCGGCCCGGCAACTACGAGCTACCGCTAGGCACACCGCTACGCACTCTCATCGAGGAATACGGTGGCGGAGTGCGTAACGGCAAGAAGCTCAAGGCTATCATTCCCGGCGGCTCCTCTACCTTCATACTGGCAGCCGACAAGATCGACGTGGGGCTGGATTTTGAGTCGGTGGCGGCGGCGGGGTCAATGCTCGGTTCCGGCGGTGTTATCGTCATTGACGAGGATACCTGTATCGTCGGTGCGGTGTTGCGCATGACGCAGTTCTACTCCGACGAGTCCTGCGGCAAGTGCACTCCGTGCCGTGAAGGCACCTTCTGGCTGGTCCAGTTGCTCGAACGTCTGGAGCGGGGTGAGGGCAACGACAGCGATGTAGACTTGCTTGTCGACATTTGTGACAACATCAGCGGCAAATCATTCTGCCCGCTGGGTGACGCCGCAACCAGCAGCATCACCAGCAGCATCAAGCTGTTCCGAGACGAATACCTGCACCACGTGTATGCTCATGGCTGCCTGGTGGGGCCGCGGGCCGCAAGAAGAGAAGATAGAGCGTAATGTCAGAGCAAGAAGAACTGGTACAGCTGACAATCGACGGGCGGCCGGTGAGCGTGCCTAAGGGTTCGGTGATCTGGGCGGCAGCAACCAAGCTGGGCATCGAGGTGCCAATCTACTGTTACCATCCTAAGATGGAGCCACTGGGAGCCTGCCGCATGTGCTTTGTGGCGGTAGAGAACATGCCCAAGCTCACCACCGCCTGCACCACTGTCGTATCCCCAGGCATGGTTGTCCACACCGACACTCCAGCGGTGAAGAAGGCGCGGCAGGGCACACTGGAGTTTCTGCTCATCAACCATCCTCTGGACTGCCCCATCTGTGATAAGGGCGGCGAATGCGACCTGCAGGACTTTACTTTGAGGTACGGGCCAGCAGCCAGTCGCTTCGATCTCAGCAAGCGCCATTTCGAGAAGCCGGTACCGGTTAGTGAGAATATTTTGCTGGATCGCGAGCGCTGTATCTCTTGCCAGAGATGTGTCCGTTTCTGCCAGTCGGTGGCCATGGAAGACGGACTCATCATGGAGGAGCGGGGCTTCCGCACTCAGGTCGGGGTGGACCCCGACGCGCCCTTTGACTCTATCTTCTCCGGGAACGTGGTAGAGATGTGCCCGGTCGGCGCATTGACAGCCAAGAGCTATCGCTTTGTTACGCGTCCTTGGGAGCTACAACGTACCGCCAGTGTCTGCGGAAACTGCTCGGTGGGCTGCAATGTACGCGTGGATGTGCGTGTCGATAAGGTACTGCGCCAGTATTCCCGGACCAACGATCGAATAGATGACGGCTGGCTTTGTGACCGTGGCCGCTGGGGTCTTGACGCCGTCAATAGCCTCGAGCGACTGCGTGCACCGCTCATTCGCCAACCGGGCGGCAAGCTCCAGCCGGCGACCTGGGATGAGGCGTTAACCTTTGTTGCCTCTCGGCTCCAGGATATCAAGAGCCGCCACGGCGCGGATAGCATCGGCGCCATCGGTTCCACTCACACCACCAACGAGGAGGCCTATCTCTTCCAGAAGTTGTTCCGAGTGGGCCTGGGCACCAACAACATCGACCACAAGCACGGTCGCTTTCCCACTTCGCCGTTTACTCGACTACCCTGGGTCTGGAGCGACTCCATCGCCGGTTTAGAACAGGCGTCGCATATTGTGCTGCTCGGTGCCGATCCCTACCATCGCCAACCTCTTATCGATCTACGTATTCGCAAGGCTATTCGCCGCGGGGCTCGAGTGTATGTGGTGACCTCTGCTCCTAACCGGCTTGACCGGCTCGCCTCCGGAGTCATTCGCTATTCAGCCGGCCAGACCGGCGCGATTGCGCGGGCGCTATTGCAGATCGTCGTGGACGAAGGACTGACGCGCGGCGAATTTGCCGCACAGCATCAGGCCGGTGCGGCGCTGGCGGGGATCTCCTCCGCCGAGAAGTCCGTTGAGAACGCCGCCCAAATTGCTGGAGTAGAACCGGCCGTATTGCGCGAGCTGGCCGGTGAGATTGCCGGAGCTTCGGGCGCGGTACTTCTCTACGATGAGATGACCACTCTTGAGCCGGGAGCGTCGAGCATCGCCCCTGATCTGCTTCATCTGGCGCTACTCACCGATAACTTTGGGCGTCCCGGAGCCGGTGTCGGTCCTCTCTACTCTGACAACAACTCGCTGGGCGCACGCGATATGGGACTTCTTCCCGACATGCTTCCGGGTTATCGCCCGGTGACCGATGAAGCGGCCCGGGAAGCTCTGGCGAACATCTGGCACGCCGCCCTTCCCGCTACGAAGGGGTATGCCTATGACCAGATGCTCTCCGGCGGCCTTAGCGCGTTATACGTAATGGGAGCCGATCCCGCCGCCTTGGCTTCCGCCGATCAGCTCGAAGCGCTGGAAAAGCTGGAACTGCTGGTAGTGCAGGACATGTTCCTCACGGAAACCGCGCGGCGAGCTTCGGTGGTGCTTCCTACGCTAGCCTATGTCGAAAAAGATGGGACCTTCACCAATACCGAGCGCTGTATTCAGGTGGTGCGGCAGGCTATGCAACCCTTACCGGGAGCAAAAGCCGACTGGGAGATTCTGCAAGGGTTAGCTCGAGCGCTTGGCCTACACTGGTCGTACTTCGCAGCCGCCGATATTCTGAAGGAGATCGGGCGGACTACTCCCATCTATTCAGGAGTATCACGCCGAGCCCTAGGAGAATCGGGAGTGCGTTGGCCGCTGGTGCGAGAGACCAGCTCGGACGGAGGCGGCCCGCGAATTCGGGAAAGCACGTATGTGAGCTGGTCGATGTTGGAGATGGGAGCGGCGCCAGACAGCCTGGTAGAAGGAGCCGCACACCTGCTGGTGGCGCAGCCAGGACGTGGAGAAAGTGAGTGAGTAAGGCACTATGACTGATGTCCAGATTCTGGTGCTGGGGGCCCTCATCAAAGGTGTCGTCGCTCTGGTAGCGCTACTCACCATATTCGCGTACATGACCCTTATCGAGCGACGAGTGCTGGCCCGTTTTCAGCGGCGAGTCGGACCCAATCGAGCCGGCCCTTTCGGATTGCTGCAGCCGCTGGCTGATGGACTCAAAATGGCCTTCAAGGAGCAGATCATCCCCAGTAACGCCCGCCGGTTGGTATTTCTCATTGCGCCGAGTATCAGCGTCTTCATTGCGCTCTCGGCTTTCGCGGTAGTTCCGCTGGGAGCCAGAGGCACTTTTGGCTCGTCGATCTGGGGACAGGCGTTTGCGCCGTATATCGCCGACGTCAATGTCGGAGTGCTGTATATCCTGGCGATATCCTCTCTGGCAGTTTACGGTATTGTGCTCGGCGGCTGGTCATCCGGCAACCACTACTCTCTGCTCGGCGCACTGCGCTCAGCGGCGCAGATGGTCTCCTATGAGGTAAGTATCGCTCTCAGCCTGGCCGGCGTCTTCATGTTTTCGCAGACTCTCAGCATGACCGGAATTGTAGGGGCGCAGGTGGGCAACGGCATCTGGTTTGTCCTGGTGCAGCCGCTGGGTTTTCTGCTGTATGGCATTGCCGCGACCGCCGAAGTCAACCGTGCTCCCTTTGATCTTCCTGAGGCCGAACAAGAGCTAGTCGCCGGCTATCTAACCGAATTCAGCGGTTTGCGCTGGAGCCTCTACCAGATGGCCGAATACATCAACATGATCATCGTTAGTTCGATAGCGGTGACACTCTTCTTTGGGGGCTGGACACTGGGAGGTCTCACCGGCATTTTCGGCCTACCCGTACTGTGGTATACGATTAAGGTGGCCATCTTGCTCTTTATCTTCATGTGGATGCGAGCGACGCTGCCGCGTATACGCTATGACCAGTTAATGAGGCTCGGCTGGCAGGTGCTTCTGCCGCTTTCGGTTCTTAACCTGCTGGCTACCGGTACAGTTATTGCCTTGGGCTGGCCCTGGTGGATAAGCGGAGCATTTGGAGCGCTGGTGTTGGTTGTGAGCGGCGCAGTCTATTACTTTCGCCTGCGCCAGACGGTTCCCAGCACCCACCGGCCAGAGAAGCGAGGCGGTCTACAGCTGCCGGATTCGGTACACCTTGTACGGGTTGGCACGGCTGTGATCGACGAGGATGTCGACTCCGAAAGTGGCGGCAGAGACCACACCGCCCTGACGGTAAGCCACTAATAGCCGGCTGCAATATGAAAGAGTTACCAGTATGGCGATGGAAATGCTAAAAGGGCTCCGGACGACTCTCAAAGAGTTCGGTCAGAAGCCAACCACGGTGTCGTACCCTGAGGAACGGCGTGCATTGCCCGCTCGTTTTCGAGGCCGGCACGTGTTGCACCGCTACGAGAATGGGCTGGAGCGCTGCGTCGGTTGCTTTCTGTGTGCCGGCGCCTGCCCAGCTGACGCGATCTATATCGAGGCCGAGGAGAATGGTGAGAACAATCGCGTTTCACCTGGTGAACGGTATGCCCGTATCTTCGACGTCAATCTTTTGCGATGCATCTTCTGCGGCTACTGCGAACAGGCCTGCCCGACTGGAGCCATTACTCTTGAAAACATCTACGACTTGTCCACTACCCACCCTGAGGATCTGGTTTATCACAAAGAACAATTGCTGGAACCGGTTGGCAGTGCCACCCGCGGCTCGCTAGATGCCTGGACGCTACCGGCTCCCCCCGAAACGACAACGCCGCTGCCGGAAAGGCAAGGTTTCTTTGATGGACTTGATGCCTCCGCCGCCGCGGTAGGCCAGGGTGATCTGCAGTCTCGCACCGAGATACTGCTCACGGGTGACGAGCCGGCCACCGAGGAGGGCAAATAGCATTCATGCTGGTAGCACAGATCGCATTTTACGTAGCAGCCACCGTGGCGGTAGCCTCGGCTCTTGGCGTTGTCCTGTTCCGTAACGCTGTGTACTGCATGCTGAGCCTCATCCTAAACCTGCTGAGTCTGGCATTTTTCTTTCTGCTGCTGGATGCGATGTTCGTGGCTACCATTCAGGTGCTGATCTACGCTGGCGCGGTCATGATCCTGTTTCTCTTTGTGGTGACTATGCTCTCGCCCGGAAGTAGTGATACCGGTGAAGGCGACCGTATGCGCTGGCAGGCAATAGCTGGGGCCGGCTTCGGCCTCATACTGGCTGGTGCACTCATCATTGCGCTGGTGAACGGCTCACTTTCCCATGACGCCAAAGTCGCCGGCATGAATGGGCTGGCGCAAGTGACGGCAAAGTTCGGCAATACTCAGGCATTTGGGCTGGCATTGTTCCATGGCTTCTCCTTTCCTTTTGAGGTGACGAGCGTGCTGCTGGTGATTGCCGTACTGGGAGCTGTAGTACTCGGCCGCCGGATCATGGCTCGCTAACTACTATCTACATGGCCAGGAGACGAATCTGATGCCCGAATCTGCGTACCTGATCGTAAGCGCTCTGCTCTTTACCATAGGCACCGTTGGTGTGTTGGTGAGACGTAACCCTTTGGTCATGTTCATGTCCATCGAGGTGATGCTGAACGCCGTAAACCTCTCCTTTATCGCGTTTGCCCATTTCCTCAACTCGGTAGATGGCTGGATGTTCGTTTTTCTGGTGCTTTCGGTCGCAGCCGCCGAGGTTGTGGTAGGTCTGGCCATCATTGTCTCTATTTTTCGCGCCAGGCGCAGCATCAATGTGGATGAGCTGAACTCGCTCAAAGGCTAGGGGTGTAGGAGGGCCAATGCTGAATCTGACGCCGCTCATACTGCTGTTACCGCTCCTCGGTTTTATCTCCATAGGACTCTTCGGAAAGCGTTGGCCGCGGGCAGTCATTGCCTGGGTAGCCTGCGCCGTAATCCTTCTCGCCTTTGGCGCCGCCCTCATTGATTTTGTGTCCATGCTCGAGCAAAGTGCGGCCAGCCGCAGCAGCGACATCGTGCTCTTTCACTGGATGAGTTCCGGATCGCTGTCCATCAACTTCGGGCTACTTTCCGACCCACTCTCCGCGATCATGCTGCTGATCGTGACCGGCGTCGGCTTCCTGATACATGTGTATGCTACCGCTTATATGGCAGACGACGAGGGGTACTGGCGTTTCTTTGCCTTCCTCAATCTTTTCATCCTGGCGATGGCGCTGTTGGTGGCAGCGGACAATTTCCTGTTTCTGCTCGTCGGCTGGGCCGGAGTTGGTCTGGCGTCCTTTCTCCTGATCGGATTCTGGTATGACCGGCCGCGAGCAGTCGCCGCTGCCCAGAAGGCTTTTGTCGTCAACGTCATCGGCGATTTTGGCCTGATGATCGCCATTTTTCTGCTCTTCAAGTTCTTCGGCACGCTGCAATATAGCGCCATCCTCACCAATCCGCAGGCAGTGGCGGTACACCTACCGCCGGGATCAAATGCACCGCTGCTGCTGTTGACACCATTGCAATCGCTCATGCTCCACAATCCCACCGCGCTCACCATAATTGCGCTGCTGCTGCTGCTGGCGGCGGCGGCCAAGTCGGCACAGTTGCCTTTGTACGTGTGGCTACCGGACGCCATGGAGGGTCCGACTCCGGTAAGCGCGCTGATCCATGCGGCAACCATGGTGACCGCGGGCGTGTATCTGGTGGCCCGCGCCTCATCTATTTTTACGGCGGAGCCGAATACACTCATCGTGGTCGGTATCATGGGCGGAGCCTCCGCTCTTTTTGCTGCGACCATCGCCTGCGCCCAGACCGACATCAAACGCGTGCTGGCTTACTCTACTATGAGCCAGCTTGCCTACATGTTTATGGGTGAAGCTGCTGGCGGCTTCAGTACGGGTATCTTCCACCTGACCACTCACGCCTACTTCAAGGCGCTACTGTTCATGTGCGCCGGCGCCGTCATCCATGCGGTCGGCGGCGAACAGGATCTGCGCAAGCTAGGCGGACTGCGTAAGAAGCTGCCCCTTACCTTCGGGATGTTCGTCATCGGCGGTCTCTCGCTCTCCGCCATCGTGCCGTTCGCCGGATTCTGGAGCAAAGATTCCATACTGGGTGCGGTGCTTGCCACCGCAGAAAAGAGCACTGACCCGGTGTGGTGGGTTCTCTACGGTGTGGGTATTCTGACCGCTGGCTTGACCGGTTTCTACACTTTTAGGTTAATCTTCACGGTTTTCCTGGGCGAATTCCGCGGTGGTGCCGTCGGGTCAACTGCTGCTCACAATCCGCTCCACGACGTGCATGAGGTTGGGCCGGTGATGCTGGTTCCGATGGCTATCCTGGCAGTTCTTGCCACGGTGGGGGGCTTGTATGGCTTACCGTTTGCCAACGGCATCGGGAACTTCCTGGCTCCGGTGCTGGGCACCTCGCCGGCACTCAGTGGCTCCGCGGTCTGGTTCTCGCTGTTGCTTGGTCTGGCCGCTGCCGGCATAGGCATTGGTTGTTCCTGGGTACTCTATGGCGGGCGCCAACCGAGCTTTGCGGCCACCCCAGGGTTATTCGTCCGAGTAGTAGAGCACGGATACTATCTCGAGAATCTCCTGAACTTCCTATGTGTGGTACCAACGGTATTCTTGGGCGATGCGTTACGGGGTCTCGTCGAGGATGCGGTTTTTGAAGGCGGAAGCCGAGGCATTGCCGGCACGGTAAGCGCAGCCAGCCGTGGACTGCGCCGTCTACAGACCGGTTACGTGCGCAATTACGCACTGGCAATACTGGTTGGTGCCGTGCTGATTCTCGTGTTCTACGTCATACACCCAGTGGGGCATTGACGGCACGATTGAAACGTGGTTTCTCGTGATTGTTCGTAGATGAGAAGATAGAGAAAGCGTCGATGCAGTTTCCGATCCTGAGCGTCATATTATTTCTGCCACTGGCGGGCGCCATTGGCGCCCTGGCACTGCCGCGCATGCTTGGTTGGGGCTGGGCTACCCTTGCAATAGTGGCCGATCTTGCTTGCTGTATCTGGCTCATCACCCAGTTCGCCTCCGGCACGAGCGGTATGCAATTCGCGGAGAGCTACCCCTGGTTACCGCAGATCGGGATCAACTATGCTCTTGGAGTAGACGGCATTAATCTCTTCCTGCTGGCATTGAATGCTTTGCTGGCTTTGGTGGCGCTCGGCGCTTCACTGAATGTGGTGCGGGCTGGCGACCGGTCGCGCGAGTATCTGTTTCTGCTCATGTTGCTCACCACCGGAATGATGGGTGTGTTTCTCGCCACTAATCTGTTCCTGTTTTATGTTTTCTGGGAGCTCATGCTGGTCCCCGCTTACCTGCTGGTAGGGATGTTCGGCGGCAGGCGACGCGCCCAAGCGGCTATGAAATTTGTACTCTATACTGCCGCCGGGTCGCTTTTGATGCTGGTCGGCATTATTTCGGTGGGGGTAATAGTTAGCAGCACCTCTCACCGTGCCTACAGTCTCGATCTGGCGGTTCTGCTTCGCAATGGCGTCACCGCGCTGCCCAGTACCACGCAGCTGTGGCTGTTTTTGGCATTTGCCGCGGCATTTGCCGTCAAGTGCGGTATCTTCCCTTTCCATGGCTGGGTTCCCGATGCGTATGCTGAAGCCCCGGCTCCAGTGGCGGTGCTTCTCGCCGGCGTCATGGCCAAGACCGGCGCCTATGGGTTTATCCGTTTCAATCTCACGCTCTTTCCCTCAGCTACTCGGACCCTGATGCCTCTTATGAGCATACTAGCGGTGGTCGGCATACTGTACTTTGCGCTTCAGGCATTGGTGGCTACCGATCTGAAGCGACTGCTCGGTTATGTCAGCATCAGCCACATGAGCGTTATCGTGCTCGGTATCTTCGCTCTCAACACCCAGGGACTCGAGGGCGGTGTCCTACAAATGGTTAACCATGGCATCGTCATCGCCGCGCTATTCCTGGTGGCTGCCTTCATCGAGGCGCGTACCGGAACTCGTCGTCTGGCCGATTTTGGGGGTCTGGCGTCTCGCCTGCCATGGCTGGCAACTGCGTTCATGATTGCCGCGTTGGCCGCGCTTGGTCTGCCGGGGTTAAACAGTTTCGCTGGCGAGTTTCTGGCCTTTCTAGGGGCATTTCAGGCAAATTATGTCTTTGGAGTGTTAGGGACGCTAGTAATCATACCGGCTGCCTGGTACATGCTTCGCTTCTTCCAGGGAGCCATGGAGGGGCCACCGAAAGGCGCGTCACTGGCCAACGGTGACACGTCGCAGACGTCGGGTAGAGTCGGCCGCAGAAGTATGAGCCATCAGAGCCACTCGCTTCGCGATTTAAGTTGGGCTGAGTTTTCGGTTCTGCTGCCATTATTGGCTCTTATCATCGTGCTGGGCATCGTACCCGGTGTCGTGACGAGTCGCATACAAAGCAGTGTGGATGCCGTCGTCGTGCCTACCACCGCAGTGGTCCACCGGGACTATAGGCCGGCCCAATATCCAGTTCACTCGACGACTACTGCGACTTACAGCACAAGAGAGCCCTGAGGATATTTCTAGAGGATAGGCGACGGGAGACCGAGCGATGGGACCATTTACATTCCAGCCGGATGGGCAGGATTGGCTACGCATACTTCCTGAGCTGGCTATACTAGCGACGGCTCTGCTGGCTTTGCTGGCGGATCTGGCGCTAGCGCCACGGCGTAAGAGCTGGCTAGCAGTGATATGCCTGGCTGGTATAGTTGCTGCACTGATCGTTGCCGCCATGATGTTTGTAACCGGTGACCATCTAGCTGCCTTCGATCATATGGTCTATGGCGACAGGACGGCGCTCCTGGCGGATATAGTGATACTTTTCTCGGCTGGAGCGGGGGTTCTGCTCTCGCCCGGTTACATAGATCGCCAGGGTGTCACCCAGCAAGGCGAATACTATACGCTCTTGCTGCTGGCGACGTTCGGAATGATGCTCATGGCCTCAGCGGCCAACCTCATGATTGTCTTTGCTGGCCTGGAAGTGCTTTCCCTGTCCCTCTATATTCTCTCGGCCTTCATTGTCTCTCGTTCTCGTTCCCAGGAAGCGGGCATGAAGTACTTTATCCTGAGTTCTTTTGCCTCGGGCTTCTTGCTCTATGGGATGGCTCTGACCTATGGAGCCACGGGAACGACCAGCCTTGCGGGTATCCAATCCTTCACGTCCAGCCATAGATTTATCGCTACCTCGGGCTTTGGTCCATTGCTGCTTGCTGCTCTGGGCCTGCTTGCAGTCGGCTTCTGTTTCAAGGTGGCTGCGGTTCCATTTCAGGCGTGGACTCCGGATGTTTATGTGGGCGCTCCAACGTCGATAACGGCATTTATGTCGGTTGGTACCAAAGTGGCCGCCTTTGTAGCCATGGCCCGGGTCTTCGTCATCGCGTTGCATGCGGTACAGCCGCAGTGGACGCCGGTCCTCTGGGTCATTGCCGTCCTGACCATGGTCGGCGGCAATGTGCTGGCAGTTACTCAACACAATGTCAAACGGATGCTTGCCTACTCCAGCATCGCCAATGCCGGCTACATACTGGTGGCGATCGTGACCGGCACCGAAACGGCAATTGCCGCCATGCTGGTCTATCTTATCAGCTATGCGGTGATGAATATTGGGGCGTTTGGGGTGGTGTCGGCATTGGAGCGAGACGACGGCATGGGCACCATGCTCGAAGATTTCTCGGGCCTAGCCCGTAGACGGAGCGGGCTGGCAGCGGCGCTGGCAGTTTTCCTGTTCTCTCTCGCCGGTGTTCCGCCGCTGATTGGTTTTGCTGCCAAGTATTACGTATTCTATGCTGCCATCGTCGGTGGCCATTTGGAGCTGGCTATCATAGGGGTCGTCGCCAGCCTCATTGGCATGTTTTATTACCTGAGGGTTATCTGGCAGATGTACTTTGTCGAGCCGCAACCGCGGCCATCTGGTACTTTAGTCCCCGCAGTTCAGGTGCCTCCTGTGCCGGTGCCAGTGGCGGCTGCGACCCAACACACCGAAGGCGGAGGTGTAGCTCTGGCTGAGCAACAGCCTGAGCAGGAGATGGTCGTTACTGGCAGCCGTTGGACCGCTCCTTCGGCTACGACTGGCTCTTCGCCACGTGTGGTCACGCCCGGCGCCTGGCTGGCACTGGCTATTTCACTGATCCTGACCGTTGGTCTGGGTATTGTGCCGAACAGCGTTTTCATGCTGGCCACCCAGGCGGCTAGCGCACTGTTCCATTGATCCATCATCGCCGGTCGGCGAGCAGTTACTACGGCACCACCGCCAGGAGAGCAATTACCGGATGGCCGTCGCTCAAGCTGAGCCACGGGACCACAGCTCCCTGCAAGGAATCAGGCGCCAGCCACACTTCACCCGAGCGGAGCAGGAAGGGCATTCCCCCAGCGGGACCGGCGAGCACGCTGTCGGCGCTGTCGGTGTCAAGCAACTGCGCCTCTACAATCATGTTCTGTGTATCCATATTCAACAGCCAGAGATCCTGGGCAGTTATAGTGCCCTGATCAGCGGAAATGTTCTGGGTAGCATAGAGCTGAGTGCCATCACCGGGAGCAAGAGTCACAGTGCCGGAGAACGCGGTTCCGGGAGGCGCCAACACCCCTCCCAGGTCGAGAAAGCCGGTCTGTGTAGGACCTCCAGCGCTGGGATCCAGCACATAGACGCTGGTGTCGGATCCGCTGGTCTGCATAAGATAGATCTGCTGGTGCACGGCGGTTGGATAGGTGATGGCCAGCTGGGAGATGTGAAAATCGCCTTTGATGGCCAGCTCCTGTGCGGTGGCGCCGGTCTGAGTACTAAAACGGCGAACTACCGCGTACTGATAGATGCCATTCTGGGATAGCAACTCTTCGTCGAAAAGCCACTGGCCATCTGCTGAGATTACCAGCTTGCCGGCTCCTCCTAGACTCACGTCCAAACCAGTCAAGTCCTGATGGGGAATGACGCCGGGAAAGGCCGAGGCCGGTAGGCTGCCGGGTGGAGGCGGCATGGGCACATTTGATGCAATGAACTCGGGGGAGAGTGCCCGGTCGGGTGCTCCGGTGATGGCTGAATAGACCAGCACGCGCACTGCGTCTGGTAATGCGGGCTGAGCAAGTCCCAGTCCGACATATATCTCGCTACCGTCTGGTGCCACCGCCAGGGCATCGGCATATTCATCGGCAGGCAAAGCGACATGGGAGGCAAGAGTTAGCGGTGTGGCAAATAGCACCTGGCCAGACCGTGAATTGAAAGCCACCAGCGCCTGCTGCTGATGAGTATTTGGCGCGGTTAACTCATAGATCGTTGCTCCGTCGGGCGAGACCGCAGTCGCAACCGGTAGCTGGCCAGACGTAGAAGGATGCAATGGACCACTGCTGGCGGGCAGAGAATGCTGCACCGAGCCGTTGCGCTCATTTACCGCAATGACCTCGGCGACTTTCCACTGCGCTCCCTTGGTCCCTGCAACCGTGACTAGTTTGTCGGTTTCGGCCAGCAGTGTCCCTTGTGCCGCGGCGACGGGAACACTGCTTAACTGATTAGTGGAAGGACTTAAGTTCTGGGCGCTTGCGGAAATGATACCAAAGAGCAGAAATCCTACTAGTGCCAGTGCGCCGACGACAGCGAGAGCGGCTAGAGTGTGTCTGCTTCCGAGCGCGCCTACTAGCCGAAAGATTCGCCTGGTAGTACGACCCTGAGCAAGGCGAGATTTGACGTTGTCGCGGAGGTCAGGGACGTACGGCACT
This sequence comes from uncultured Chloroflexia bacterium, assembly GCA_963826075.1. GTDB lineage: Bacteria > Chloroflexota > Ktedonobacteria > Ktedonobacterales > JADMIN01 > JAJPKE01. The sequence continues at coordinate 234,472 of CAWGVQ010000018.1, read as the reverse complement.
GGCTCGTTACCCAGGGAGGCTATCACCTGGTAGGGCGTTTGCAGCGCGCGTGAGCGCCCGCCGCATATTTCGCAGACCGCAATGTGTTCCCGTACCGCTCGCGCAACGTCAGGCGGCAACTCGTCCGCGAATTCTGCCACCAGCAATTCCGGTTCTAATGGACACTCCAATACGCGCAGAGTATGTCGTCTGGTAGTAACCCGCTGGTATCGTCCCGATGTCTGTAACGGCTCTGACATCCCCACACCTCATTACCTATCGCGCCGAAGCCGGCTTGGTCATCAATATCCTCACGTGTTGGCGGCAAATCCCTTATCGATCTGGCCACAATGGTCGGCTGCTCCAGACGATCACCTACTCGTCTAGCGCATAGCTTAGGGAGCGCCAGGATGATATTGGTCACCAGGTTCAGACTTCACCATAGGGCTATCCTCCAGAGATGCGGGCGTCAATACCGAAATCAGTCTCGCCTGGCCAACCGAGCTACTCGAGCCACGCAAGACCGGATTGTCCTTGGCATCATCGGTGGTAGCTGGTGGTGCGGCGGCATAGGTCGTCAGAATGGGGACCGTCCGGGCTTCCTCTGGTTTTGGTTCAATGGCAGTCTCAACTGGGTCGACGGCGTCTACTACCAGATCCGGTGGCGGAGGTTCGGCAATGGTCTCTATGTTCTCGGAATACATCCATACCTCATCCATGTTCCCAGCCGGGTTGGAGGCGCTGTGGGCTGGAGGTATTGCTCTGACTGGACCTTGTGAGACGAGTCGTAACCGCGTCTCCTGAGGTTATGGGGGTCTGGCGGTAGGCTGCAGGATGTGACCACATCAGTCTGCGCGTGACCTCATGTTCAGCAGCCGTTCTTGGCTCTTCGTCGGCCTCCGCCTCCGGTAGCGTGGCTATCTGTGACGGAGTATCTACCGCGTCGACAAATGGAGGCAAGTCCCAGACGATAGTAGTGTCCTCACTGACTGCGCTATCCATTCGCAAAGGGGTGGTCAGCTCAGCGGAAACGACGATCGGTGGGCGTTGGGATGGTATGCTGTTGGCGGATGCGTCATCGGCGCTGTCGGAGAGGGCATAGGTCTCACTCTCCACTTCCGAGGGCTCAGTTCCTTCAAGTGCCTCCAGCGATATGCCGAGACTAGCTGTGGCTGCTTCATAGCGCTGTGCAAACAGCTGGAGCCCGGAAACGATACGCCGGCGAGTAGCGCTGGACGTGATGCCCAGCGCGCGCGCGACCTCAGCCTGGTTGAGGTTGGCGATGAGGTGGAGCGCCAGACACTGCGCGTCACCGTACGGCAGCTCAGCAAGCACCGCGCGTATCATACGGTAGCGCAGCACCTCACGTGGCTCGAGCAGGTCATCTTCGCTTAGCGAATCCTTCTTGGTATCCCAATGCTCATGTTTAGTGGTGGCAGTCTCAGAATTAGTCTGCGGTGCTTGCGGATGGCGATCAGAATCGGAGAATATACCGGCGTCGGAGTTGGACCAGGGTGACCAGATGAGCTGCCGAAGCTGCCGCCCAGTCGTACCGGTCCGGTCGGCCAGAGCGCCCAGGCCGGCGCGTATACGATCGGTTGCGCCAAAGACCTTGCCGGTGTCGGTAACGGTTGCCGATGTCTCCTGCTGGCTGGAGGGCACTTCGGGTAGCAGGGTGTGTCGAAGCGATTCCGATGCCGATAGTTGTATTCGTGGCACACCGTGATGTGGCTGGCGGAGTTCGTCAAGTCCGAGCTCGGTGCAAGCCCGTAACAGCCAGAGTCGGAGATGCTGCCCGCCATGTGGCCCGTGCAACCGGCGTTCCATACGTAAGAAAATCTTTTCGCTCAGCAGCTTGGCGTGCGGGGCATTCCCAGTCAAACGCGTCAGATAACGGGTGACCGTGGGCTGATAACGAGCGATGAGCGCTCCCAGCGCCCAATCTGCTCCTAATCGAGCCTGAGTCGCAAGATGCAATTCTTGCTCATACTCGGCGTTTATTCGAGGCGGAGAGCCTGCAAACATATCCTGCCAGGCCATAGAAACGCTACCTCTCCATTATTTAAAGGCGAGTAAGTTGCTTAGATATTGCCAGATTATTGCCAGCCGCCTTGACAGGTACACAGAGTGACCATGTATTCTCCCTGCGGCACCAAGTAACAGCCGCTTGTAGCCGGAGCCCATCCGTTGGATTCTGGCACATCCAAGCAATCGGATGAGTTTCTCTCTTCTTTGGCACGCACTCGTCGTTTACTGTGTTTAATCGCAGCAACGATACCAGCGTTTCCGGCAAACCGGTAGTGCTAGGTACTGAGTATAGAGTAACAGGCAGAAACGTCAACGGCAATTCCATAACTTGCCTACGTATAGTAGGACGCTTGAAGATTGAAAGGTGCTACAGCGGAACGCAAAGGTCTACTGGCAGGTACCGGACGATTTTTCTGATGGCGAGGTTCTACTGAGATTCTACATATGCAAGAGTAGCGGAGGGGCAGTGAACGATGCTGGCAAAGATACTGACGTGTGCGGTAGTAGGCCTGGATGGCGCACTGGTCGAGGTAGAAGTCGACATTGGCCAAGGATTGCCGGCATTTGCCATAGTAGGGCTGCCGGATACGGCGGTCAATGAGGCGAAGGAGCGGGTACGTGCCGCCATACGAAACAGCGGCGGAACCTTCCCGTTGCGGCGCATCACCGTCAACCTGGCTCCGGCTGATCTACGCAAAGCCGGGCCAGCCTATGACCTACCCATTGCTATCGGCATTCTGCTGGCCTCTGATCAGGTTACCCCGGTAATCGCTCCAGGCGGCGTATCGCTCCCTCTTCCCGTGCGTTGCCTCATCGTGGGTGAACTGGGTCTCGACGGCAGCCTGCGACATACCCATGGCGTGCTCTCGATGGTGATCCTGGCGCGCGACCTGGGAATATCCCACATTTTCGTGCCGGCTGTAGATGCCCCCGAAGCTGCTCTGGTGGGACCGGAGACTGCTATACACCCTGTCTCACACCTCCAGCAATTGATGGACCATCTGCGAGGCGACCAGCTCATCGCACCCTATGTGGCGTCGCCCATGCGGCCAGAGATTGGCGTGACTACCGTCTACCACCAGTACCAATGCGACCTTGCCGATGTGCGCGGGCAGGAACATGCCAAGCGTGCTCTGGAAGTCGCCGCTGCCGGAAGCCACAACCTGCTGTTTAGCGGCCCACCAGGTTCGGGCAAGACTCTACTGGCGCGCACTCTTCCGTCGATTCTTCCCCCGCTGACGCTGGCGGAGGCGTTAGAAACCACCAGAATCTACAGTGTTGCGGGCATATTAGCGTCAGGCGAGCCGCTGCTGCGTCAGCGGCCATTTCGCTCGCCTCACCATACTATCAGTCACGCGGGTCTGGTTGGTGGCGGGCGGTGGCCTCATCCCGGCGAAATCAGCCTGGCTCATCGAGGCGTGCTCTTTCTCGACGAATTGCCCGAATTCAGCCAGCGCACGCTCGAGGTTCTGCGCCAGCCTCTGGAAGACCGTGTGGTCACGATCAGCCGTGCGCACGGCTCAGTTACGTTTCCGGCGAATTTCATGCTGGTTGGGGCTATGAACCCTTGTCCATGTGGTTGGCTTGGCGATCCCAGTCGTGAGTGCCGGTGCTCCCCTGGAGCCGTCTCTCGGTATCAGAAGCGCCTCAGCGGCCCCCTCCTCGACCGCATCGACATCCAGGTTGAGGTGCCACGGGTGGAGTACCAGAAGCTTACCGAACGGAAGCCGGGTGAACGCTCGGAAATCGTGCGCGAGCGAGTAAGGGTGGCACAGGAGCGCCAGCTCAGGCGTTTTGCCAATCTTCCCCGCATCAACTGCAATGCCGATATGACGGCGGCCGAGGTGCACGCGTTCTGCGCTGTCGAGCCGGCGGCGGAGCCTCTACTCAAAGCGGCCAGCGAGCGTCTGCAGCTCTCGGCACGCGGCTTTCATCGAGTGCTCAAGCTGGCGCGTACGATAGCGGATCTGGCCGGCAGTGAGGTCATAGCTACCGCTCATGTGGCCGAGGCGCTGCAGTATCGCCCGCGCGTGGACCTGGGTTAGAAATGCGCCGCCTCAACCAGAGAGGCAGATGATACGATGTCGTACTGCACTGTCGCATGCGGTTGCGATGCCCGTGGTCCTCGCTTCTGCGCCCACGTGCTCGGCTCCCCGCGGAGATGTCAAGGCATTCTACAACAGTTACCCCCTGGGCGCAGCCCGCCAGCAGGGGTGAAAATGGCACGCATACGACTGGATTGAGCATCAGACGCATGCTACTCTCCTATCCTATTTTCATGAATCCCTGCCCCCGCTTCGCCGCGGTGCCCGAATCCGCGCAGCCGCTCACGGTTGCGTCGCCACGTGCAGCAGGCCGTTGGCCAGCACCAGCGTCACGCTGTAGGAGCGGACGTTGCCCACGTGGTCGGTCGCGAGGTACTCCACCTCGTAGACCCCGTCTGCCCCGGTGAGCTTAAACCTCGCCGTTGCGCCCCTTACGTGGGTGAACGCCGGAGCCCTGCGTCCCTCGCGGAAGAAGCGGTAGGAGACAGAGGCCACCCCCGAGCCCGCGTCCGTCGCGCTAAGCGTCAGCGGCGTCCGGCTGGTCACCTCGACCTGACCGTCCGCCGTCGCCTGCGGCTGCCCGATCGTCAGCGTCGCGGCGGGTGGGGTGGTGTCCAGCGTATACACCGCCGTCTTGATCGCCCCCTGGTCGCCGAAGCTGTCCGAGGCATAGGCGCTCACGGAGTAGGGCCCGTCGCCGCCCGCGAGTGAGAAGGTCGCCGGTAGGCTCCCCACCTGCACTGTCGTGAAGGTGGAGCAGGTGCTGCCGACGACGACGGGGGCGGCGCAGTACGACGCCGTCGCCGGGGCCACGCCATCCCTGCTGGTGGCGGCGGTAAGGATGAAGGTCGTGTCGCCGCTGACATACCTGATGTTGGGGACACCGGGGGCGACGAAGATCGGGCCGGCGACGCGCAGCAAGATGATCGGGCGCTCCAGCTCGAAGGCGCCGATGTCGCACCCGGTCCCCTGTGGCCGGTGGACGCCGCGCTGATCGACGCCGTTGACCGGGTTGGGGCCGGTGGTGTTGGTGCAGACGACGAGGTTGGCGTGGCCGAGGGCCAGGCTGCCAGGCGCGAGCGCCATCGTCTGGGTGGGGCCGCCATGGTTGCCCAGGCCGCCCACGCCTAGTTGGCTCGGCGTGACGGCGAACTGATCTTGGTTGGCGGTACTGAAACCGCAGTCGGTGGGGCTGCTGCCATCCTCCAGGTTGTTGCCGCCGTCGGTGATCGTACCCCCGATTTGGGAGCAGTTGGGGCCGGGCGTGCTACTGGCAGTGTTGGCGGCCACGATGCTGTTCGTGACCGTGATGGTGTTCGAAAAGGCGTCGAGGGCGCCGCCGAGCCCACTGCCGCCGGGGGCGCCGCCGGTGGCAGAGTCGCCGCTGAGGGTGGCATTGGTGATCGTCACCGTTCCGCTGTTGTCCAGCGCCCCGCCGTCACCATCGCCGCCGGAGCCCGCGACGCCGGAGCCCGCGCCCCCGGTGGCCGAATCGCCGCTGAGGGTGGCGTTGGTGATCGTGACCGTCCCGCCGCTGTCCAGCGCCCCGCCTGCGCCGATGCCACCATCACCGGCGGCGCTGGCGCCGCCGGTGGCCGAGTTGCCCGAGAAGGTGCTGTCCGTGATCGTCGCCGTCCCGGCAGTGAACAGCGCGCCGCCGAAGCAGTCGCCGCCCCGGCCATAGCTGGCGGAGCTGCCGGCGCCCCCGCCGCCGACGACCGAGTCGCCCGAGAAGGTGCTGTCCGTGATCGTCAGCGTCCCGACGTTGTCCAGCGCGCCGCCGGCGCCACCGCCACCGAAGCCAGCGGCGAGGACGCCAGTGTCCCCGCTGCCGACGCCCTCGCCGCCGGTGGCCGAGTCGCCCGAGAAGGTGCTGTCCGTGATCGTGACTGTCCCGCCGTTATTCTCCAGCCCACCGCCTTCAGCGTCGCCGCCCTCGGCGATGGTGTTGGTGGTGCCGCTGGAGCCCATGGCGAAGGCCGCACCGCCGGCGGCCGTGTCGCCGGAGAAGGTGCTGTCCGTGATCGTCACTGTCCCGCGATTGTACAGCCCGCCGCCTTCACCGCCGCCGCCGGTGGCGAAGCCGGTGGGGTTGTAGACCGAGGTTCCGGCGGCCGTGTCGCCGGAGAAGCTGCTGCCCGTGATCGTCACTGTCCCGAAGTTCGCCAGTCCGCCGCCGTGGCAGTCGCTGCCGGAGAGGGTGCCACTGAAGTTGTTGAACAAGGTGCAGTAGGCCGCGTCGCTGGAGAAGGTGCTGCCCGTGATCGTCAGAGTGCCGCCGGCGTCATTCAGGATGCCGCCGCCGTCCGAGCCGGTCTGGCCGTCGGCGACGATGAGGTGATCCAGCGTCAGGCTGCCGCCGCCGTCCACCACGAACAGCTGGTCGGCATGCTCGCCGTCGAGGGTGACGCTGGCCCCGATGTCAGTGAGGCTCAGGGTCGAGCCCGTCGCCACCGTGACCGTGCCCGGACCGCCTGCGCCTGTACCCACGTCGATGTCGGCGGGGCTGGGGCAGTCGAAGGTGATGATGCCCTTCGTGCCCGCGATCGTGATGTCGTGCGCATAGCTGGCGGACGTGCACGTCTTGTCGGTCGTGTTGGCCGCGTGCACCTGGCGCACCAGCAGCAGCCCCGTGCCCAGCCCAAGCACCAGCACGGCCGCCAGGCCCGCGCCCAGACCCAGCTTGAGAGAATGCCGGCGCCACGGTGCTGCCGGCCGGCGCAAGAATGATGGCATCGGGGTAGCCTCCTCCTCGTCCGCAGCGCCGCCTCGCACCGTCCACGGCCGCGCCTCAACCCTCGGGCAGCGCCCTGGCGGGGTCGCTCAGGTCGCCGGCCCCAGAGTGCTCTGTAGATGCTAGGTCGCCGGATGCGGTCGCGAGGAAGAAGCCGGCGGAGGGCGCTTCCTCGGAAGGTGTCGCTGGCGCACGCCCTTCGCTTGAAAAGATCGGAGAACGAGGCAGGCGGGCTGCTACTCAGTGTAACGGCCCAGTGCCAGCGGCGTAACGCCCGCGACGAGGCGTGCGGCACCTGGCTTGGCCTACCCCCTCCGTGCGGTGCTACCCCCTCCGTGCGGTGATGGAACACCCTCCTGTCGTATGCTGTCGGGTCACGTATGCGTGCCTCACGAGGCAGGCCTTTGAATGCCCTGCATTACTACTCGCACGGGTGTCCATGCGGATTTTTGGAGATCCAACGCGTGAGTGCAGCTGCTCGTCGGCCGCCACTATGCGGTACCACAAGCGTCTCTCCGGACCACTGCTCGACCGCATCGATATCATCGATATCCAGGTAGAAGTACCTCGGGTCGCCGTCGACAAGCTCGTGGAGCGAAGTACTGGTGATTGTACTTAGATGCTATGTGGTATCTTGCCCTGTAAAGCAATCCTGCCACTGGCCTCAGTGGCTCTCTGCTGCCGAAGGGCTGGGTCTAGACCGATCAATGGCTGGTCTAGCCTACTGTTTGGCCGCTGTTGGGATGAAAGGAAGACCTGGCCATGAACTCCGCCGACCATGACCCCAGCCTAACCAGTTCTCCCGACATGGCCGCTTCGGCCACCTCCCAGCCAGTGCCACGCCGCCGCCGGGATACCGCCCACCACTTCGACGCGCTGGTGCAGCTGGCTCCTGACGCCACCGTGCTGGTGGATCGCACAGGGCGCATCCGGCTGGTCAACCGCCAGATGGAGAAGCTCTTCGGCTACTCCGCCGAGGAAATGCTGGGCCAGTCCGTCGAGATGCTCCTCGCCGAGCGCTTGCGGACAGTGTATCAGCAGCGCCAGGCGGAGTTTGCAGCCAACCCGCACGCCGCAGTCGCCAGCCTCCCATTGTCTGGGCGGAGGCGGGACGGGACTGAGTTCCCCGTCGAGGTGAGCCTAGGTCTGCTCGGTGAGGAGGGAGAGTCACTGGTCATCATCAGCATCCGCGATATCACCGAGCGCAAGCGGCGGGAGCAGGCGCTGGCCGAGCGCCTAGCGCAACTGGAGACCATGATGAATGCGGTGCCTGACGCACTGGCAGTCTACGACACCGATGGCCGGGTGATACTCGCCAATGCCGCCTATCGTGCGCAGGTATCGCCGGGGGAGACTCTCGCTCAACGCATCCAGCATGTCGGCGGAGTCTTTGATGAGCAGGGGGTGCCGCTCGAGGAAGCGCAGTGGCCGCAAACCCGTGCACTCCGGGGCGAAGTGCTCTTGGGCGCTGACGCAGTAGAACTGGCCGTGCGTCCTCCTGCGGAGGAGCCGATCTACTTCAGTGTGACCAGCGCCCCCTTGCGCGACCAGGCCGGTAATATTATCGGTACGGTCACTCTCAACCAAAACATCACCGAGCGCAAGCGGCTGGAGCGCGAGCGAGAAGAAGCGCGTGCGGAAGTCGAACAGCAGGCTGCCCAGTTGACTGCGATATTCGAGGCAATGGCCGATGGGGTGGCCGTCTTTGACGCTCAGGGGCAGGTGATACGGGAGAACGCCGCGCAGCAGCGCCTGGAGGGTACAGATACCGCGCCCCCACACTTCGCTGAATTGTCGCTGCCTGAGCGCATGGCGTTCTTTGCGGCGCGTGATGAGCACGGTCGCCCGCTCGGGCTGGACGAGGGACCGTTGCCGCGCGCCTTGCGTGGTAAGGTGTTGAGTGGGGCGGAAACAATGGACCTCCGCTCGCGCACCCTCGATGGGCGCGAGGTAGAGCTCAACGTCAGCGCGGCGCCTCTGCGGGACCCAGATGGACGTGTCACCGGTGCCGTGGCCATCTTCCGTGACCAGACCGAGCATACGCGGGTCGCGCGCGAGCGGGAGGAGGCACGAGCGCACGAGCTGGCCCTACAAGACACCGCGCGGCATATGGACGAGTTCCTGGCCACCGCCTCCCATGACCTGCGCACCCCCTTGACGGTTGTCAAGAGCCGTGTGCAGATGGCCCTCCGCCGCTTGACGCGCCTACGGGAACGTGCGGTGGCCCATACTGAGGCTCTGCCTGATCCGAGATGGAGGCCCTCCACGCGAGCTTGCTGGAGGCCAGCCAGAGCACGGACCGGCTGACACGCTTAGCGTCCCTGCTGTTCGACGTGGCGCGGGCGCGGAGCGGCGGGCTGGAGCTGCAGCTTGCCCCCTGTGAGCTGACGGCCCTCATGCGCGAGCAGGTGGCGGCGCATCGCATGGCGGCGCCCAACCGGGCGATTGAGCTAGTGGTTCCGGACAGCCAGCTTATCTGGGTGCTGGCGGACGCGGACCGGCTCGGCCAGGTGCTGAGCAACTACCTGAGTAATGCGCTCAAGTACTCCCCAGCCAACCAACCGGTAACGGTGCGGCTGAAGGTGGCGGAGAACATGGCAATGGTAAGCGTCGCGGACCACGGACCCGGCCTCGCGCTGGAGGAGCAGAGCCGCATCTGGGATTCGTTCCACCGTGCGCCTGGTGTCAAGGTACAGAGTGGGAGCGGCGAGGTCAGTGGAAGCCTCGGACTGGGTCTGCATATCTGCAAACAGCTGGTGAAGTTGCATCCAGGCGGGAGTGTTGGGGTCGAGAGCGTGGTAGGAGAAGGCTCCACGTTCTGGTTTCGACTGCCACTTACCCGCACCACGCCGTCCGCAAGCCTATAGCTAGCCACAGCGACTCCATCTGTGGCGATCGAGAATCACCTTCGTCAGGCTGTCCGTCCCCACCGAAACTAACAGAGTAGTATTAGCTAAACCTCCAGTATGGCATCGGTCGGAGGTAGGAATCAGCGTCACTCCGAGCCTACCAAGCGATCACGGGAAGGTGCTATCATAGTCTACAATCCCTGCGTTTCAGACCGCATGCTGCTGTTCAGACTCCGTGCTGCTACCGATACTTGATATCTTGTGGAGCTCGCCTTATGACAGTCACCTCCTCCCCCTTCTTCAGTTTTGAGCCTCCACCCCTTCCTGCGGCTGCGCTGGCAGAGGCAAAAAGGATCACACCGTCGCCAGGTCGGCACAGCAGCGGTCCTTGGCACGTCCTGGTACACTGGCTTCAGGAGAACACCTTCTCCCCCAGCTGGCTGCCCGATCCGCTGCGGCATCCCCTCATCGGCTATGTGCTCGCCGGACTCCTCGAGCTGGCCGCAGCGGCCCTGATGCTGCTCTTGACTTCCGCGGCTCCTACGTTTGCCTTTCATGGGATTCTCGTGCTGGTGGGCGTGGTCTTGATTGCCGTAGGCTGGGGAGCGGGTCCAAGCATCTTCGCGAGCCTGACCGGCGTGCTCCTGCTCTGGCTCGTGGTGCTTCCTCCCCACTTCTCCCTGAGGCTCCCCGATCCCGCCAATGGCGCTGGCCTGGTTCTGGCTGTGCTGATAACTATCCCTATCAGCCTGCTTGTCGGTGGGAGCGGACGCGTATCGCGGAGGGCTGAGGAAGCGGCCCAGCTCCTGGCCCAGGCGGCAGCTAGAAGCCGCTTTGATGCTGAGCGCCTGCGTACCGTCCTTGAGGTGCTGCCATCAGCGGTTCTGATCACCAACCTACAGGGACAGCTGCTTGCTATGAATGAGGCCACCACATCACTCTGGGGTGGGGACATTCCACTCGGCACAAGCATCATGCAGTCTCCTGGGTTGAAGGTCCGGTGGGCCAGGAGCGGCCAGCCACTCACTCCAGACGAGTGGACGCTGGACCGCGCGCTCTCCAGTGGTGAGGCGGTACTGAACGAAGAGTTCGAGATCGAGACCCTGGATGGGAAGCGCAAGACCATTCTGAGCTCGGCGGCCCCCCTTCGAGATGAGGTGGGAGCGGTTACTGCTGCCGTCATCAGCGCACAGGACATCTCAGACCTGCGGCGGCTGGAGCAGGAGGCGGATGATCGCGCGCGCGAGCTGGAAGCCATCTTCGAAACCATGACCGATGGTGTCTTTGTGCTTGACGCTCGAGGGCACTCTACCCACCTCAACGCTGCCGCTCGAGAGATCCTGGGGCCTGAGGCGGCTCATCTTGGCCATTCAGTAGAAGAACGTGTTGCGCACCGTCCGCTTCTTGATGAGGAGGAGCAGCCGCTGCCCGTCGAGCAGATCCCGAGCGTGCGGATTCTTCATGGAGAGACGCTGACCGGCGCCCAGGCCGTCGATGTCTACTTTCCGACTGCTGAGGGGCGCAGACAGGTCTTCAGTGTCAGTGGGACACCGCTGCGCGGCGCTGATGGGAACATTACCGGCGCGGTGGCGGTTACACGGGATGTGACCGAGCGACACTGGCTGGAGCGAGAGGTGCTCGAGCGCGCCCAGGAACTGGAAGCCATCGTCGGAGCGGTCACCGACGGCATTGCCTTGCTCGACGGCAACGGACAGCTGATCCGCACCAATCGGGCGTTTCGCCGCTTACTTGGATTTGAGCAGCACTCGGAATACCTTACCCTTCCCTACGAGCAACGCCAGGCCGCGTTCAACATACGTACTGGGCAGGGACAGCCGCTCACTCTGCCCGTGCCGCAGTCCAGCGCACCGCTTCGGGGCAAGACCTTCACCGGAGCCGATCTGGTCTTGACGAATCTGGATGGGCGCGAGGTCGTCGTCAATGTAGACGGAGTACCACTCCATGACCAGCAAGGCCAGGTAGCCGGCTATATTGAGGTGTATCGTGACATGACCGCTCGCCACCATATGGAGCAGCTTACCCGTGAGACGCTGGCCGCACTGGTGGCGATGGCTGAAGCCATGGTCCAGGTCCGTCCGGCCACTCCCAGTAGCGACGAGGCCGATAAAGCCGATGCGGTCTCGACGAGTGCAGTTGCACCTGATACCGCCCTATCGCTGGTGGCGAGGGGCCTGGCGGAGTTGACTCGCAGTGTCCTGGGGTGCCGCCAGGTCAGCATCGCCGCCGTGGATCCCACGACCGGGCGACTGCACCCGGTGACCGAGGTCGGCCTGCCTCCCGAGCAGGAGCGATCCTGGTGGGCCAGCTGGTCCTCAGCACAGCGTCTGAACGAGCGCTACGGTCCGGCTATTGCGGGCATGTTGTATGCAGGCGAAGCCACGCTGCTAGATGTGCAGCATCTTCCGGAGCGCTCCTGGTATACCCTCTTTGGGGCGCGGAGTTGCCGGATCGTGCCGATGCGGCTGGGGGAGGAGCTGGTAGGCATCCTTCTGGTCGATTACCCCGAGCCCGACCATGACTATTCTCGAGAGGAAGAGAGCCTGCTCACCACCACCCTCGCTCATCTGGGCACCCTGGTGCTGGAACGGGATCAGTTGCTGCGCGGCTGGGCGGAGGCCCAGGCAAACGAGCTTGCTCTCTACGAGACCAAAGCCCAGATGGACACCTTCCTGGGCATCGCCAGCCACGAGCTCAAGACGCCCCTCACCTCGCTTAAGCTCAGCCTCCAGTTGTCCCAGCGACAACTACGCAGGCTCACCGCAGGCACGAATGGCGCGGCTGCCAGCAGTGACGCCAGACTGCACAGTGCCGTGGAGCAGGTCAATCGCACCGTCCAACAGATTGACCGGATGGAGGCGCTGGTCAACGACCTGGTCGACGTCTCGCGCATCCAGGCGGGCAGACTGGAACTTCACGTGGAGCAAGTCGATCTGGCGGCCATTGTCCGCGAGACGGTTATAGAGCAGCGGGGGGCATTGCCAGGACGTGAAATCTATTTCCGGCGTCTGGCTGAGCAATCGGTTCCGGTGTATGCTGATGCCGGGCGCATCGAGCAAGTGGTGACCAATTTCCTGACCAATGCGCTCAAGTACTCGCCGGCAGATCGCCCAGTAGAGGTGGGCGTAGAGGCCGAGACACGGCAGGCGCGAGTCTGGGTACGCGACCAGGGACCGGGACTGCCACCACAGGAGCAGGAGCACATCTGGGAACGCTTCCATCGCGCCAAAGGCGGGGAGGTACAGAGCGGTGCCGGGGTGGGATTGGGGCTAGGCCTCTACATTTCGCGCATAATCGTGGAGCGCCACCGCGGCCAGGTCGGCGTCGACAGTATACCGGGCCAGGGGGCCACCTTCTGGTTTACTCTGCCTTTGCCTCCTCTCGAAGAGGATGACCATTGACACTCTCACCGCATAGATGCGGGAGATTCTCAGTTCAACGCGCCAACCAGTGTTGTCGCTCCCTGAAGGCTCTGCCCGAGCCGTTGAATGTTTCTGGCTGCGTTCTCATCGCGATCCAGGATGAGTCCACAGGAGGTGCAGACATGGGTACGAATGGAGAGGCTCTTTTCCACTCGTTCGCCACAGCCACTGCACTCCTGGCTGGTGTAGGCGGGCGGCACCGCAATCACTCGACGGCCAGCGTATGCTGCTTTGCCTTCGAGAATGGACCGAAACGTCGCCCAGCCCGCATCGCTGATGCTCTTAGCCAGGTACGGATTCTGGACCAGATTGGCCACCCGCAAGTCCTCCAGATAGATCACCTCATAGGCGCGCACGAGGGCGAGCGCCGTCTTGTGGTGGAAGTCCCGTCGCTGTCGCTTCACTTTTTGGTGTTTTCGGGCCAGGAGGCGGACCGCTTTCTTGCGCCGGTTGCTGCCTTGTTTCCGGCGGGAGACGCGGCGCTGGGCTTTGACGAGCGCTTTCTCCGCCTTCCGGTAATGCCGAGGATTCTCCACCACGGCACCATCCGCCGTCACCAGGAAGACCTTCAGCCCCATATCAATGCCTGTCTCCTGTCCAGTGGGAGGCAGGGGCTGAATCGGCACCCCCTCACAGCAGATGCACGCGTACCAGCCATCCGCTTCCTGGCTGATCGTGACCGTCTTGGGAGTGCCCTCCATCGGGCGACTCCAGCGCACGGCAATCCGGCCGATTTTGGAGAGGACCAGCCACCCATTTTCCAGTCTGGCACCATTGCCCATCTGCTTGTAGGTGAAGCTGTGGTAGCGTCGGGCTCCTTGAAATCGAGGGTAGCCAGGCGTCTCGCCTGCCTGCACGCGGCGGAAGAATGCGAGAAAGGCGCGATCCAGCCGGGTGAGCGCATCCTGCAACACCTGGGAGTGGACGTCGTGGTACTCCGGGCGGACCTCCTTGATGGCGGGTAACTCGGCGCTCTGGTGCGCAGCGTTGATACTCACTCGGCATTTCTGCCAGGCGCCGCGACGTTCGTGGAGGGCAGCGTTGTAGAGTTCGCGGCAGCGGCGCACAACAAACGCCAGCGTCTGCTCCTGTGTGGGAGTAGGTTGGAGTTTATACTTGTACGTCTTGCGAACGGTTGGCTGTTCCATGGCTGTCTATTCTGCCTGATCGGTGCGAAATCGGTCATGCAAACAGGGCCATGCATCTCCCGGCTCAAGCCAGGGAGCGCATCACAGCCGATTTTCTGTAATCCAGGGTTCAGGTGTACGCCTTGGAGAATCGCGGCAGCTTATCACCATACGTCCAGGCGAGCATACACCAATCTGAATACCTTCGATTACTACTCGTATGGACAGCTCATCGGCCAGCGAGTTTCGATAGAAGGGCCCCTTGCTACTCGCGCTCGTGCTAGCTTCTCTCGTCAATGAAGATGTCCCAGCGGTGTATGCTTTGCAGCTGAAGGATGCCCTGAGCGTACCATGGGTCGGGCCGCAGTTTTTCGCGCACCTCGTCCTCATTCTCCGCTCGTACTATGAGCATAGCCCCGCCTTCATCATCGAACGGGCCACCCATAATAATGAAGCCGGCAATGATTCCGTTAATAAACTGCTTATGCTCATTCCAATACGCTTGCTCACGTGACCCTTTGGTCAGATCGCGCTTGGGACCAGCAATCGACATCGCCACAAAAGTCTTACTCATGTTACCCTTCCGTTTCACTAGGAGCGCCTGTCTATCCCTACTCCACGGTGGCCTAGACGCACGCTCTATTCCTATGCTACGGTAGTAAGCGGACACGGATGATCCTAATTACTTTGGATTTGGGCACAACGAGCACTACTAAAGGGGTGCACTATGTACTATTCCACCTCGCGTGTGCTCGCAGTGCTCGACCTCTTGCAGGCCCACGGGCCTATGCGCGCTGAGGATATCGGCGCACGGTTGGAGGTGGATGCAAGAACAGTCCGGCGTTATGTGCTGATCTTGCGCGATCGTGGCGTCCCGGTGGAAACGAAGCGCGGGCGCTATGGTGGCTACTCCTTGCCCACAGGCTACCGGCAACCACTGTCGCTGACGAAAGAAGAGGCGCTAGCGCTAGCTTATGGCCTACTAGGGCCGGGCCAACAAGCGCTGGGGCTGGATGAGCGCGCTACCTCCCGCACCCTGAAGAAAGTGACACGCGTATTGCCTGCGGCCACGCGAGATCTCATCGACGCACTCGATGGTGCGGTGACGTTTGCGTCGCCACGGAACTGGGATGACACGGGACCCCCACCCGAGAGCGTTGGTACACTTGTCGAGGCCGTCCATGCGCACCGTCGGGTGCGCATCCGACATCGGACACAGACAGACAAGCTAACGGAGCGCGAGGTAGACCCATACCAGGTGGTGTATCGCAGCGGTCGCTGGTACCTCGTGGGGCAGTGCCATCTACGTGCTGACCTACGGGTATTTCGTCTCGACCATATCGAGCGCGCGCAGGTATTGGCCGAGACGTTCATACCCTCCTACATTGACGCGCTCGCCGCTGTCGAACGGTCCATCGCCCAGGCGCCGCGGGGCTGGCAGTTCTCGGTACTCGCGCAGGCTCCACTCGCCGAGCTCCAGCAGCGGCTGCCGCACACTCTGGCCACGCTGCATCCACACGCTGATGGTGTCTTACTGCATGGATTCGTCGAGGATCTGGATAGCCTCGCCTATACATTGGCGGGTCTGGGCTGCCCGCTCGTGATTGTGCGCCCTGACGAACTGCGCGTGCACATGCGCGCACTCGCGGATCACATACAGAGTATCGTCGACCTGCCGATTCCCGCCCCCTTGGCTCGTCGCTTTGATTCCTATTCGTGATTGTACTGCCCACCAGGTGCTGCTGCGCGCCATAGTACCGGCAGCGAGGGCATAGCTGCTACCCATGTCGCCGAAGCGCTACAGTATCGTCCTCGAATGGATGCCGGCAAGTAGCCCTGGGTTCGAGTTCGCTCCTGGTGCGCGATGAAACCTTGGCCGATAGGCAGAGCGGAAGGTTTGAATCAGTCTGGAGAGGCACTAGGAATCTCTCCAACGGTTGTCATATGCTGTTGAGTAGGATAGGGGGAAGCCATGCATCTCGTCAAATCACCTGCTCAAGTTGTGCTCCTGGTAAGCTGTGCACTGGCGCTCGCCAGTTGTGGGACGAGCACACCAGTTGGCCTCGCGACTTCGTCGGCGTCGCCTAATGCCACCGCCGCCCCCTATAACTTGCCTCTGCCGGGAGAGATTACCGGCCTTCATGTTCTACGCATGAGCGACCTTGGAAACCGAGTGTCGCCCTTTGAGAAAACCTCCACCGATGTGGCCAAGGTACGACGGTTCTACGCCGCAATGCTGCTCTTGAAACCATTTCCTCCTCACTGGGCTGCGAACTGCCCGATAGATGTTGGGGTGAGTTATCGACTCGACTTTCTGCGAAATGGAGGCCTCGCGGTGCAGGCAATATTCGCCGGAGGCTGTCCAGGAATCGCGGTTCAGCATGTAGAGCTGCAAGTGGTCGACTCTGAAGGCTTCACCCAGTTACTCGCAGAGTCATTACATGTGTCTGCATCGCAAGTCGGACTGGCGCCCCTTGACACTGCACCGCCAGGCGGACCCTTTGCGCCACCTTCAAACCAGTCTAATGCTGATAATGATCTGCTTACCAAAGTGTAGCTGGTGAGCCCAGGACGTGTCCTTAGATATTCAGGCAAGGGGGAGAACATGAGAAGTCATGAGGATGCCACTCGTTCGATTGACGAATATATTGCAGCTTGCCCTGAACACGTACAGGCCCTACTCAAAACGATACGGGCAACCATACGAGCTGCTGCACCGGATGCAGTGGAGCGCATAAGCTATCAAATGCCCGCGTTTGCCCTGAAAGGTAATCTCGTCTATTTTGCTGCTATGAAGAATCACATCGGATTTTATCCAACATCAAGTGGGATTGAGGCGTTTGCGCAGGAATTATCCCAGTATGAAACCACCAAGGGCGCGGTACGATTCTCTCTCAACCAACCACTGCCACTGGAATTGATAAGCAAAATCGTAAAATTTAGAGTGGCCGAGAATCTCAATAAGGCCGAAGCGTGACTATTCACCCGCACTTGCCCTGTTAGTGTAGCATTGGGGCATGACACTGGAAGAATGCATCGCCGAATTGGAAGCCGAAAACGCCGGCCTGCGGGAGTAGGTGACAGTGCTGGCGGAGCGTCTGCATGAGTTGGAAGCCAGGCTGGCCAAGGATAGCCACAACAGCAGTAAACCGCCATCGAGCGACGGCCTGGTACGCAAGACGAAGAGTCTGCGGCGGCGGAGTGGGAAGAAGCCGGGCGGACAAATCGGGCACCGGGGCGAGACGTTACGGCTGGTGGCCCTCCCGACGAGATCGTGCAGCACCGGCCGGTGCTCTGCTCAGGCTGCCAGGCATGAGCGCGCTGTGTTGCAGCAGCGTCTGTGCGACTGAATAGTTTCGGGAAACAGCTGGCGTGCTGCTTTGGGTCGCGCAGCTCGGCTACCCGAACGGGGAATACAGCACGCCGGAGGGGCAGGTTGGCATCTCATCACTCGCCTGGATCAACAGGCGGTGTACGATAGATCTTGTCATCGATCGATGGAGCGCGAATCATAAGGCTTTCCACTGGTGGGAAGACCTGCACGATAGCATGGTAGACACCGCGCGGGAAACAACAGAACTCGCGCGGCCCGATGAGAACCCGCTCTCCCTCCACCTCGACGAGCAGCGAACCTTGCAGCACGATGAAACACTCGTCGCTGCTTACGTGCGCGTGCGGAGCAGGATCGGCCCAGGTCTGCTCGGTATTGTTGTACCAAATCTGGAGCAGCTCCGATGCGAACCCGACCTCGCTCGGCGGTTGCCGTCCGGCGAGCAGGGTAGAGTATTCCGGCAATCGGTGATGATGATAGCGCGGCACGCATTGCTTCCTTTGCCGTGAACGACCCGTGAAAAACGATCTCGTCAGATCTAACGGTTGAGACAGATACGCGCTAACGCCAGGGCTAAGAATGCGTGAGAGCCTTCATCCGTCCAGTGGGGCCGTGAGCAACGCCTGGATGGCAGCTATGGCCTGCGCATTGTCACGAAAGAGGATGGCGTGGATGCCACAGGCGCTGGCGGCAGCGACATGCCCTTCGACGTCATCGAGGAAAATGACCTCGTCCGGTTGGACATCCAGACGCTCACAGGTCAGTGCAAAGATGTGCGGATCCGGTTTGACCATCCTCACCTCATGCGAATAGATGATCAGGTCGGCGAGCTCGCTGAAGTGGTAGCGCGCCTCCTCTTCGCGCCGCGCGCCATCGAAACTATTGCTGAGCAGCGCCGTTCTGTAGTGTGGGCGCAGACTCCTGAAGTATGTGGCAAGCTCCGGATTGAGATTCCCACAGTAGACATCCCAGAAGTCGCGCTTGCAAATATCCTCCTGGGATTGGTCCCAGCCCAGGGCTCGCCGCAGCCCTGCCCACCATGCCGCTTCCGACAGGGTACCGTCGCTCCCATCCTCGCCCCTACTGCGAAGCCGCTCATCCAGCGCGCTGAGCCGTGTGTTAAACTCCTCCGTCTCCATGCCGAGGCGGGCAGCCCATCGCGCCATCATCTCCGCAAACCGCGTGGCGGGATCGCCCCCGTCCGGGATGATTTCCAGGATGCCGCCAATGTCAAAAACCACTGCGCGAATCGCCATGTCCGTGCTCCCTATAAGCAGATCTAATGACTTGTCGCTCACTAGTTGCTTGCTCATACCCGCAATCTACCACGTGGTATAGGGTTATGCTAGACGCCGTAGGCCATCTGCTCGGCGTCTCGAAACCGCTTCTAGCGGATAAACGCCGCCGCCTGGCCAGCCAGTGCGTCACGAATGCGCTCGCGATGGTGCTCCATCAGGTCCAGCGACTCGATCTCGGCAGGCGCGAAGTAGCCAAACTCCGTCGTCTCATCGCTCAAACGCAGCTCGCCGCTGACGACCTCAGCCTCAAACGAGAGCGAGACCAGTTGATAGTGATTGCCGTCCGCGTAGGCAATGAGACGATGCGGCGAAGTGTAAATGCCGATGAGGCGGGTCACGCGAACGTCGAGCCCCATTTCCTCTTCGACCTCCCGTACACAGGCCTCTTCCGCGCTCTCGCCCGGCTCCATGCGCCCTCCTGGCAGACACCACTTGCCGTTGTCGCGCCGCCGCTGCAATAGCAGCCTCGTCCGGGCGGAATCGAAGATGATCGCGGAGCAGCCAACTGAGATCCGTGACTGATTCCCAATGCGGTCGCCGTAGATGAGCTCTGCCACGATACTACCTCCATCATGCCTCACGCGTTATGTCTGGTCTGGTGGTCTACAGGCTGGCGCTTTCAAAACGTTGGTGAACTGTTCGACAACTGCGCTGAAGCCGAAAAAAGGAAGCGGTGGTTACCGGCGTCGAACCCTCAGACCCGTGGTACACCTATGCCGTACAGCGAGAGCACGCCGAGCCGCTGGGGATCCGCTACGTACTGGCCGATCTCGACGTGGGTCCCACCGTCCCACGCCCTTGACTCGGTGATCGCGAGTACGGAACTTGTCAACCCCTTTGAGACAACTCGGGTCATGTAATTACTGAGCTTTCGGCACCTCCACCCGCATCCGTTTCCTCAGCAGCAACGTATTGCAACGCTGCGCACTAAGCGCGACGAGCCGGCCGTTAGGCGTATCGGTCAGCGACATCCATTCCGAAGCGATCGAGTGCTACCCGAACCTGGTTGAGCCCCTCGATTCCCCAGTAGCGCCCATCGGGGAACTGGTCGTCTCGATCCCAGCGCCACGCTGTGACCATCGCACGCATGAGGACCCGGCACTCGCGAAGCAGGTCTTGATTCACAGCCGGATAGTGTTCGCTGACTTCTTCGGGTGCATGGGCGATGTCGAACTCGACAGGTCCGCGGCAACACGTCTCCAGATCTATAAACAGCAGCCCTCTCTTCGTGTTCAGCACGTTGCCCGGATGCGGCTCGCCGTGCAGCAGCTGCTCGGGTGCTCCCCGAGCGACGATCGCGCGCCTCAGGCCCCGCAGCGTGTTGCTGAGAAGCTTCCGTCCCGTGTCATCAAGCTCCGGTGTCTGGGCGCGGTTGCCGACCAGCCACTGGGCTTCCGCGACTCGATCTGTGAAGTGCGGCGCAGTCAGATCGGTCTGGCGCATGCCGGTATGGTGCCGCTCGAGCGTCTGCGCAAACTCGGCTGGCGCGACGTCTGGAGACGGCACCGCCTCGTAGTAGGTCCACAGCGTGATCGCGAAGCCGTCACGCACGTAGACGCGCGGCTCCACCCGAGGTTCAAGCTCTTCCACCGGGCAGCCCGCTTCGGCGAGCCGCCGACCGACCTCGACTTCGAACTCAGCGCCTGCCTGATGCGCTAGAGGCGCCACCCGAGCGAGAACGTCACAAGGGGTCAGGCGCACGGCGATGCGGTTCGAGTTGTGGACAACGACTCCATCATCGACTCGAAGGCCTAGAGCAGAGGCCGTCGACCTCCCCGCCTCAAGTGCTCGTTGGACTTCTGACGGTTCCATCGTTTCCCTCGATCGTTGTTGAGTGGACCTCAGCCATGTCGGTCCCAAAAATCCTGCATCCGTTTCCTCAGCACTAACGTATTGCAACGTACTGAGCTTTCGGCGCCTCCAGCGCTGGCGGGTTGATCCAAACAGCGGTTGGAAGCAGCGGGGGTTGCGGAATGACGCGAGCGAAGCGTTCGGGATGGGCGGCGTAGGGGCCGGCGTGTGCAACCCGAGGCCCGAGTGGCGATGCTCATCATTGTACCATAGGAAGAAGTGCCCGCAGAATCCGCGGCCATCTTCGATGCACCCGAAGCGGTCGGGAAAATTTGGCCGATACTTCATCGTCTTGAACTGCGACTCTGAGAACGGGTTATCATTGGAGACATGTGGTCGCGAATGCGATTTCGTCACGCCAAGATCGGCCATGAGAAACGCCACACGCTTGCTCGTCATCGCGAGTCCTCGGTCAGCGTGAATCGTCAGTTGGTCACGCGTGATCCCGTGTTTGGCCAGCGTCTCGGCGGTGAAGCGCCGGCGCTTGGAGCGCGCCAGCACCTCCGGATCAGGCCGCGCGAAGGCCTCCAAAGTCGATCGCGTCGGTAGGATCTCCGTTGTCGTCGTGTGCTCCTTGGTACGCCCTCATGCTCTCTAATAAAAGGAGGAGCGGCGTCTCCAGGAGTATTGACACAGAGGGGTAACCATTCAGGCCGACTTGCGCTGTAGTGTAGCATGTAGAGCATGACAGCAGAAGCACGCATTGCCAAACTCTGCGATAGGAGAGCCCGCTTGTGAACAGTCTGCCACCGCGATGCTGGGCGCTACTGGCTCGTCATTGGTGTGGAGGGAAGGGTTAGAGGCAATGGCCGACCGCGTGTTGCGCTGGCTGTTTGCCGTCGCGCTGGGGTTGTTGGCGCTCGATGCCGCGTTCAACATCAATGCGTTGCCGTGGTTTGCGGCCCACTTCCCCATGGTGATTGGCTGGGGGCCCAAATACATCCTCGGCTATCTGGTGCTGCCAACGACAGCAACGTCCATCGGTGAGGTGACCGGCGCTGCTGCCCTTGTCGTCACTCTGCAGCGCAGGCAGTGGGGCTGGTTCAGTGGCCTGCTGCTCTGCCTTTTGGTCGCCAACTACGCCAGCCTGGCCCTGGAGTTTCCGGGCAGCATCACCGTTCTCTCCAAACTGAGTGGCGAAGCCAGCGTGTACTATCTGACCATGGCGGTGCGGCTCTACTCTGTCATGGCCCTCACGCCCTTGGTGGTGTTGGTGGGCATCTATGCCTGGACGCGCCGCCAGCCTGCGACCACCGCTGCTGCCGCCTGATTGCTTCCGCCGTTCCGCTGTCGGTACGCCGGGCGGCGTTCTCGGCAGTCCATTCGGCGATTCGATCTTCGAGCGCGTGCTCCCAGGCTACACTACAGTGCAAGTCGGCCTGAATGGTTACGCCGCAGCAAAAAAGAACAAGACAGGTATGCCTGCTCGGTAAACTGCCGGTCGGTCTAGGGAAAGGTCCGGCGGTTGCCGGAACGCAGGCGCCATACCAGGCTACTGTCGGCACATGCCGACGGGTCGTGCAGATTCAGCAAACTGTGACCATAGTTTTGGGGCTTCGGTGCCCGCTTTTGGCGTTTGGGGGATGAGGCCATGGAAATAGACTGGCAGCGAATCAATGCGGAGCTGAGCGCTCACTTTGAGCCGGCGAGTGTGCAGTGGCGGCCGCAGGGCACGTGCAAAGCGGGGGCAGAGGTACAGCTGCTGGCATCTCTCGATGCCCGGCAGGTTGCCGCAAGGTTGGATCGAGTTTGCCCCGGCTGGAGCTTTGACTGGGAGCCGGTCAGCGTCAACTCGAACGGTGAAGTAATGACGGCAAAAGGTAGACTGACTATTGCCGGCTGCAGCCGATCGGATGTCGGCACCGCCAGCATCTGGGAACCAAGCAAAGGGACGGTATCAGACGCTCTGAAACGGTGTGCTGTGCTATTCGGTGTAGGTGCCTACCTCTACAGCTTGCCTGATGTCCAGGTAACGCTCAATGCCGATGCTCAAGTGCCGCCGGTGATTTTAACCAGGCTAGCAGAATACCTCAAGTCGCTGACAAGTGCGTCCCAACCTACCGGCGACCGGGTGACCTTGACTCCGCTCCTGGATATTTCAGATGTGTCAACCGCCCTACTCCCGCCACGTGAGGAGCATAAGTTGGAGTGAGACCGAAGTCTCAACGTAGGCGAGTGCGTAATTCGGACCAGTGACGTGATGACTATGAGTAGGGCCACCTGGAGCGGCTGGCCGTCGCTAGCCTCTAGAGCTCCATTCCTAGGGAGTGGCCCTCGGTGTGCTCTCTAAACCCACTGGATTGTGCGGCCTCGATGAGTGCCGGCTGCCAGGTTGGGACCTGACACTGTATCCGATTGTGTGGGCTTAGCTGCTGGAGAGTACCCAAGGTAGACTTGAAGAGGTATGGTGCCAGCTTACTGTGCTCCGGATCCAGCATCACGGCACAGAAATTCATACCACTCCCGCGGGTATGGGCGCTAAGCCTGGCGGTTGCCACGATCTCCCGCCCGCTGTCGGCTCGTATGACCAGTCCGCGGTCATGAACACCGGAAAACGTATTTATCAACGAGATGACTAACTGCATACTGGCAGGATTGCGAAAGTGCTGGGTAGTGACTGGTCGAAACTTCTCAACTTCAGCAGGAGTGATACGGCGTGCAAGTTCGTAAAATGGCTGCCATTGGTTAGGTGCGCAGCGGGTGACGGTGTAGCCATTGGGTATGGGGAAGCTGGCTGCTGGAGAGGGAGCATCGTGTCGCAACTCGAGCGCGCTCTCGAAATGCGTAAAGCCGAGAGTGGTGTAGAGCTCGTAGGCGGGGCTATTCCCCGCGATCACGTCGAGGAGAACATGCTTGGCATGATGCTCATGGGCGAGATCGACTGCTGCTTCCACCAGTTTCCGTGCGATGCCACGTCTGCGGTAAGCTGGGAGCACAGCGACGTTGCTAATCAGCCAGTCGTCGCTGGTGCCTTCTCGACTGATGTTGACAATCCCTACTGGTTTGGCGTTCTCCTCCCAGATAAAGCCGTGCAACACATCACTCAGCGACGGCGAAATCTTCCACAGTACTGAGAAGATTGGCCAGAGCCGACGGGCGGTATTCGCCATACTTAGAAAGCTCTGCAGCTCGTCATCCTGAAGACTCCATTCAGGATTCTCAGGATACTGGAATGACTGTGGTAGAATTTCCATCATCAGTCTCAGGTCAGCCGGCAAACGAAAGGGACGCAGGGACATGGTGTCTTTCCTTATCTCTCTCCTGCAACGTTCACGTACTAACCGGTCGGTATAGAAATCATACTCACTGAATCATTCAGTGTCAAGTGAATTTGGTTGCTCACCAAGCTCTGTCCGGTAGAGTGGGTCAAGCTGCAGAGCTATAGCCCCATCGATGTCACAGTACGGTAGCTTTCTCCAGGCGACGGGTCTCACGCACTTTCAAAATGAAGACTGCTCCCAGTATCAGGAAGATGGTCGCCAGTCCAAATATGGACCGATAGCCAAGCGCCAGCGCGCCCAGGCGGCCGGCCACAAATATCACGATGCTTCCCAACAGTGGTGCGATGACGCCCTGCAGAGTGGAGGCAATATTCCAAATTCCCAGATCTTTACCAGCATCATTCTTGGAGGGCAGCGCATCCACCGCCAGAGCAAGATCGACGCTCATGTAGGCGCCATAACCCAGGCCAAAGAGTATACCAAGCGGCCATAGCGGAAGACGTCCGGGCGCGACTACGAAGGTCAGGGCCGCCAGCGCCATACAGGCGGTAGAGACAAAGACAATAGGAACACGCTGTATACGGTCCGAGATGATCCCCAGTACTAAGGTGCTGCAGATGGCACCCAGCAGAGCCATGATCGCGTTGAATGCGGTAGCCTGAATGAAATTGGGGATGTGCTGTACACGGGCGAAGTAATACTCGATGTAGGTCATAAACAGCGCGAGACCCAACATGACAAACCCGCGGGTCAAAAAAATCCAGGTAAAGTTAGCGTGGCGCCAGGGAGAGACCCACATGTGGCTAAGGCGCTGGCGCAGCCCCGGTTTTTGATACGGGGAGCTGACCCCTGAGCTCGCCTGGTCAGGCAAGTGAGGATGAGCACGGCACAGTTGCGGCACCTCGCGCACCGCGAGCACCGTCAGCATGACACTCACTACCAGCACCGCCGCGGCCAGCAGGTAGAAGAGAGCCGCCCCATGAACAGCGCCGGCAATCGACGAGTGCATGGTGCTACTCTGACTAAGTAAGGTCGAAGCGACCGCAAGACTCCCCACAGTGCCGAGTATAGTCATAATGCCCATGTAGCCTGAGGCGGCCCCACGCTGCTTGGCCGGAACCCTGTCAGGCACCAGACCCTGATACGCGGTGCCGCTCACGGTATTTGCCACTACCACCAGGAACAGCCCAGCCACGTACAGGGCGATGATATGGCTGGCAGCAAGCAGCGTCAGGCCAATCAACATGAGTGCTCCACCCCCGATGATGTAGGGCCGTCGCCGCCCCAGGCGAGTGGTGGTTCGATCCGAAAGTGCGCCAACTAAGGGCTGCAGCACCACTGCGGTGACCGCTCCCAGAGCAGCCAGCGCACCAAGGAACAGAGCTTGCTGTGAACTGCCTGCTGTGCCTGGAGTCACCAGTAGCAGAATCTGCGCGGGCACCACAATTGGCAGTAGGGCGGCAAATTGGAAATTGAGGGCGAACCAGAGGACACTCATTCCTAGTAGCTCGCGGCGCGAGAGTAGAGGCTGGCTTCCTTCAGATATAGTGACTGTTTGAGGGGCGCGCGTAGACAGGAGCAATGCTGTACCTCCAGAGGAAACCTGGTCGCAATGTCATTTCAGAAGATAGATGTCTATCGATAGGTAAGTGATTGGCTAGTTTTTTGGGTGTGCCCTATTCACTATAGGCAACATGGCGTAAGGATGCCTAACCAGGCAACACCATTGGCAGTGACGACGTGGATCCTCGCTTATAATGGGCTTGCCGCTCCCTACGCTTGCTGCCGTGCGTACCAGGAAAGGATGCTCTGCATGCGCCCCCTGGTCCACTCTCTGCATGCCAATCCCAGCTATACCTTCGCATTCGTCATCGCACTTCTCATCTGGATCATTCCCGAGCGGCTCGGCTTCTTCTGGCTGCGCTCCTCGCGCGATCCCACTGCTCGCCAGCAGGATCGCGGGTCGTTCTTGGTGCTGAATGGTGGGATAATCGGAGACCTGGTTGTCAGCTTCGGCCTCGCCGCCATCTGGTCGAAGGCGGCTATCCCATGGTTCCGGCCGCAGGTGACGATTGCCGGCATCGTCCTTATGCTCCTCGGCATCGCTCTGCGCTGGTGGGCCATCGCCGTTCTCGGCCGCTATTTCACCCTCGACGTGGCAGTGCGGTCCACGCAACCGGTCGTGCAAGCCGGGCCGTATCGATTGGTGCGGCATCCAGCGCACAGCGGAATGCTGCTCACCTTACTCGGCGTGGGACTGGCGCTGGCTAACTGGGCCAGCATCGTCGCCATTCTCGCCGGCGGCCTGATCGGCCTGCTCTACCGCGTTAGAGTGGGGGAGAGTGCGCTCACAGTAGAGCTAAGCCAGCCCTACGTGGACTACATGCGCCACACCAGGCGCTTCATCCCGTTCGTCTTCTAGAAGTATACCTACCATATGATAAAATTGCCGCAAGCCAGATTTACAGAAAATCGGCTGTGATGCGCTCTCTGGCTTGAGCCGGGAGATGCATGGCCCTGATGCATGACCGATTCCGCACCAATCAGGCAGAATAGTGGGCTATGGAACAGCAGACAGTTCGCAAGACCTACAAATATAAACTCCAGCCCACTCCAGCGCAGGAGCAGACGCTGGCGTTTGTCGTGCGCCGCTGCCGCGAACTCTACAACGCCGCACTCCAAGAACGTCGCGACGCCTGGCAGAAATGCCGGGTGAGTATCCACGCAGCGCACCAGAGCGCCGAGTTACCCGCCATCAAGGAGGTCCGCCCGGAGTACCACGACGTCCACTCCCAGGTGTTGCAGGATGCGCTCACCCGGCTGGATCGCGCCTTTTCAGGCCTTCTTCCGTCGCGTGCAGGCAGGCGAGACGCCTGGCTACCCCCGCTTTCAAGGAGCGCGCCGCTACCACAGCTTCACCTACAAGCAAATGGGAAATGGTGCCAGACTGGAAAATGGGTGGCTGGTCCTCTCCAAGATCGGCCGGATCGCGGTGCGGTGGAGTCGCCCGATGGAGGGCACGCCCAAGACGGTCACGATCAGCCAGGAAGCGGATGGCTGGTACGCCTGCATCTGTTGCGAGGGGGTGCCGGTTCAGCCCCTGCCTCCCACTGGACAGGAGACAGGCATTGATATGGGGCTGAAGGTCTTCCTGGTGACGGCGGATGGTGCCGTGGTGGAGAATCCTCGGCACTACCGGAAGGCCGAGAAAGCACTGGCCAAAGCCCAGCGCCGGGTGTCGCGTCGGAAGCTCGGGAGTACACGGCGCAAGAAAGCGGTCCGCCTCCTGGCCCGAAAACATCAAAAAGTGAAGCGGCAACGGCGGGACTTCCATCACAAGACGGCGCTTGCCCTGCTGCGACGCTATGAGGTGATCTATCTGGAAGATCTGCGGGTAGCCAATCTGGTCCAGAATCCGTACCTGGCCAAGAGTATCAGTGACGCGGGTGGGCGACGTTTCCGGTCACGATTCTCGAAGGCAAAGCAGCATATGCTGGCCGTCGCGTGATTGCGGTGCCGCCCGCCTATACCAGCCAGGACTGCAGCGGGTGTGGAGAGCGGGTCGAGAAGAGTCTCTCGATCCGGACCCATATCTGCCCCAGTTGTGGCCTTGTGCTAGACCGTGACGAGAACGCGGCCAGGAACATTCAACGGGCCGGGCAGGCCCTTCAGGGAGCGGCAACAGTGGTTGCCGCGATGAACTGAGAATCTCTCGCTTTAAGCGGTGAGAGTGTCAACTGGTGAGATGGGTTGAGATTGGTAGAGAGCAGTCGACGAGGCAGGAGGTTAGCGTACTATGGGCAAGCTAGATGGACGTGTAGCGCTGGTAACCGGGGCGGCATCCGGTCTCGGAAAAGCATCGGCGGGCCTCTTCCTCTCCGAGGGAGCATCGGTCGTCTTTGCCGATATCAATGAGGCCGGCGCAGCGAGCGCCGCCTCGGAAGCCGCTTCCGCCTCCGCCTCTGCCGAGAGGCTGGACGTCACCAGCGGCGCTGATTGCCAGCGTGTGGTGGCGGCAACACTGGAACGCTACGGCAAACTGGATATTCTGATGACCTGCGCTGGCGTCGGCGACAGCGCACGCATTTTGGAGTTGGATGAAGCGACATTTGCCCGAACGATGAACGTAAACGTCACCGGCACTTTTCTCTGCGCAAAGTATGCGTTTGCTGCGCTCTGCCGTCAGGGCGGGAGCATCATCGCCCTTGGATCGGTAGCTGGACTGATTGGCGCTCCTGGATTTGCCGCCTACGGTGCGTCGAAGGCCGCGGTTATCCACTTGATGCGAATCGTTGCCCTGGAAGGGGCCGCGCATAACGTGCGCGCCAATACCATCTGCCCATCGTGGATCTGGACGCCAATGGTAGAGAAGGCTATGCAACAGCTGGCACCTGGACTACCGGCGGAAGCGGCGCAAGCCTACCTCGCGCGCCAGTCTCCATTGGGGCGAATGGGGCAGGCAACGGACGTAGCTAAGGCGGCACTCTACTTAGCTTCGGATGATGCGGCCTTTATGACTGGGCAGGTCTTGGTTCTGGATGGCGGCACCACTATCGGGCCTCGACCAGTTTAGCTGGAGACCTACCGCCGGATTTAGCCGGCGTGGCGGGGAATGCTGCCGATTAACTCCGCTACCTCGGCGGCACAGCCCCAGGAAAGCGTGACGCCAGCACCACCGTGGCCATAGTTATGGACTACCCGTCGTCCGGCGGCGACCTCCTCAAGTTCCAGGCGAACCGACGGGCGCACTGGGCGAAGGCCGCAGACCACTTCCAGGATGTCCCCGGCTTCAATGTGGGCTATTTCTGGAACCAGGTTGCTACAGCGACTGAGAATACTGGCAGTGACATCGGGATCCGGCTGCAGACTCTCGTCGTATTCTGCATCAATACCGCCCAGCACGATGTCGTACAGGCGTGGAACGATGTAGGCCACCTTGTTGGGGCCATGGTCGTCCATGACAACTTGCTGCTTAAGGCCCTTCGGTCTGCGGATGCGGATCACCTGTCCGCGAGAAGCGTAGAGTAAGAGGTCGCCCACCAGTTGGCGCGCTCCAAGACCCGTACAATTCACGACCACGGGACATTCGCGAAATGCCTCATCCAGGCTCGAGATGCCGTGCGCTAGGATTGTGCCGCCGGCGCTGGTAAAGCGATGCTGCAGGTACCCAAGATATACGGACATGTCTATCACCGGCGCTTGGAAGACATACCCGTCACCATATCCGAGGGGTAGCTCGTCCGGTGCAGCATGGCGAAAGCTGGACTTTACTGTCGGAAGCCACCAGGGATCGGTTGCCGGATGGGGGAAGACCTCGAGTACTTCAGACATCACTATACCGTGCTCCGATGACGAACCGAGGGCCGACAGCTGCTGCAACATGTCATAGGTGACCGCGCCCCAGTAGTTGACTCGATCCTGGGGATAGGCCTTATAGGGATACCAGACAGCCGCCGCCACCTCCGAAGTAACTGCAGGAGGCTCGCCGGTAGGATTGCTACCCGGTATGGCCTTTGCCCATATGATCACCCTGTGACCATGCTCAAGGAGCTGAACTCCGCTGGTCAGACCAGATACGCCGGCGCCGATGATTAAGACGTCCATCGTGGCTATCCCCTTCCAGGATCAGGCAAATTCTACGTAGGCTTACCCGCTCTCGCACTATACTACTGCCTGGTAACTAATTCGTAGATGCGTTCCCTGGTTCAGGTTGGTGATATGTGCTAGGGATGGCGGCGGCCACTGAGCACCACTCTCACTGTATCTTCGGCCAGAGCCAAGGTGCCGGGTGATGGTGTCTGTTCCAGTACGATGCCGGAGGCCAAACCGGGAGCTGGACGCTCGCCATCCACTGTGAATCGGAGACCGGCTTTGCGTGCCTGGGTCGCCGCGCGCAGTATCGGAAGGTTGATAAGGTCGGGCACCTGAAGCAGGAGGTCGTCGAGAACGTCTGATATCCAGACACTGGCATCGCGCCGCAGCCAGTGTCTTTGCCTATTGACAGTGCGTCTGTGCGCGCGCTCCACCAGTGCAAAGATACGGTTCATCAGTCCTTGGGGGTCGGGCATGTTCCGCAGCACCAGGGGATTGTCCTTATTGCCGGTTTCCACGATGAGCGAGCCGTATCCGAAAACCTGCCCCCAGAAACCCTGGTCAACTTCTATGTCCTGAATCTTCGTAAGAGGTATATCGTTGCTATATTCAATCATGATCAGGAACAGACGATCGACATCTATCAAGCGGTGACTCGTCAAGACAAAGACGTCATCCGCCCAGTCCATGTAGGCCAGTAGCGCGTATACCAGTGTGACGACGACCCCCACGAGGATAACCACCAGTGGAGCGATGCTGCTGGTGGCTGTGCCACGCGCAATCATGAAGGCCAGGATGGTTAAGCCGGCCAGAGCCACTCCGGGCACTTCACGTCGCACCAACATGATCCAGTGCCGGTACACCAGCTCCACAAAGGATTCGCTTTGAAACAACTGCACCGTCAACTTTCGATGCAAGAATCCACCAAGTGGCACTGAAGCCGGTGGGACGAATACCGGCGGCGGCGCCGGCGGTTCCAGCGCATCGAGGGCCGCTTGTAGACGGTGGTTGCTCACCACCGGTTTATCAGGGTGCGCAGCTCTATTGAAATCACTCTGCTCCTTCACGAGCAGAATTTCATCAGCCAGCTGCCGGGCGCGGGAAACTCCCTGTAGACGCAGCGTAGTGCTCGTCGATGCCACCTTTACCGTTCCCAGGCCCACCAGCACCTCGAAAATATTGGGGACCTCGACAAGCACCTGTCCCACGTGGGCTAGCTCCAGCTGGTCGATCTGCTTGTGTATGATACCGCTTTGCACCAGGACCCTTTCATCGGTGAGGATGTAGAGTCGGCCCAGCCAGGTGAACACGAACCTGAAAGCCAGGGGAGCGCTGATCAGTACGAGCACCAGCGAAGTCAGGAATGTCGCCGCTTGCCCCGGATTGGTGGCGTGGTGCCACAGGACCAGACCAAAGAGCCCTATGGCTACCGGAATGCTGGGACCTAGTGCAAAAAGGAGAGAGGGACGGTAAACCGCGACAATGCGTTCAGTGGCGAGTTGCCCACGAAATCGGCGTACTGAGGCTACCGCTGCCGGCAAGTACGGTTTCTTTGGTGTGAGTCTCGGGTGGGGCAGCGGGCTTAGCACTTCAGGGGCTGCTGGCGGTTGAGCTGGTGCATTCTGAACGTTTTGCATATGATCTTCAGCCTTTTCGTCTCATTACTGTTCCCATCAAGATTCCCAGTAAAAGCAATGCAGATGCCATACCAATAAAGAAGCAAATGGCTGTTTGCCGGAGTATTGCCATCTGCTCGCCTTAAGAGTGCCGTTGACGGGCAGGCCAGTCCCCTGAAAAAGCGAATGCACGGCGTTTTCGTGATATAATGAGGTGTATATTTATAGAAGCCAAGCCGCAGCTGCTGCCGGTTCGCACCCCATGCGAGAGAATGAAAACAGGATAGACTTTCCTCTACAGGCTCGGGGCATCTATCTAGTGGAAGAATAGGACCCATATGGAGTTAGGTATTGTCAGGCCGGTCGGCATCGTCGAAGAGATGACGGGCGCCTACCTGGATTATTCGATGAGTGTTATTGTGAGCCGCGCCTTGCCCGACGTGCGTGACGGCCTTAAGCCAGTTCATCGGCGCGTGCTCTACGCCATGGATCAGATGGGTCTTCAGGCAAACCGGTCTTTCCGCAAGTGTGCCGGCATCGTGGGTGAGGTGCTTAAAGAGTATCACCCCCATGGCGATGCCGCCGTGTATGATACACTGGTGCGCTTGACGCAATGGTGGAATATGCGTTATCCGCTAGCGCTGGGCCAAGGAAATTTCGGTTGTTTCACCGGCGACACCAAAATCTCTTTGCTCGACGGCACGCAGAAGAGTTTCGCCGAGTTGGCGCAGCTTCCTCCAGATGAAACCTTTCATGTCTACTCGGTAGATGCCAATGGACGGATCGTCATTGGCGAAGGTCGTCATGCCCGCGTTACCCATAAAGACGCTGAGTTAGTCGAGGTTACGCTGGATAACGGCGCAAAAATGCGTTGCACTCCGGATCACCGCTTCATGCTGCGGGATGGAACCTACAAGCAGGCGCAGGAGCTTACGCCGGCGGATAGCCTTATGCCCGGCTATTTCGATACCGCTCCGGGTACCGGCGTTCCTCAGCTTCGGCAACTAGAGCACGCCAGAGGATCATATTACAACCACCGCGTCGTATCAGTACGGTTCCTCGAAGAACGTGAGGACGTATACGACATTACGGTGGACAAGCACCACAACTTCCTGCTTGCTGGTGGCATATTCGTTCACAACTCGCTCGACGATGATCCAGCGGCGGCCATGCGCTATACCGAGTCCAAGATGTCGGCCATTGCTGCCGAGCTACTGGCCGACATTGAGCGCGATACCGTAGACTTCAAACCCAATTACGACGGTCACAGTACCGAGCCGGTTGTCCTGCCAGCTCGTCTGCCCAATTTGCTCATCAATGGCGCGGCCGGCATCGCGGTGGGAATGGCCACCAATATTCCGCCGCATAACTTGCGCGAAGTCTGTGATGCCATCGTCTACCTGATCGACCACCCAGAGGCTACTACTGAGGACCTCAGCCATATCGTTAGGGGCCCTGATTTCCCCACTGGTGGAACTATCCAGGGACGCGAAGGCATCCGTAACGCCTACTCGACCGGTCGTGGCCGTATCGTCATACGGGCCAAGGCTCATACCGAAGAAACCGAACGAGGCAAGGTCAGCATTATCGTCACCGAGCTGCCGTATCAGGTTAACAAGGCCGATCTGGTCAAGAAAATCAGCGAACTTGCTCGTGACAAGAGGATCGATGGCATTACCGATGTGCGGGATGAATCCGACCGGCAGGGCATTCGCGTCGTGGTAGATCTCCGACGAGACGTTCGCCACCTCAGCATATTGAACCAGCTCTTCAAGTACACGTCCATGCAGACTACCTTTGGCGCCAACATGCTGGCACTGGTGGACGGGCAGCCTCGTACGCTCGGATTGAAAGCGTTCCTTACTCACTATGTACACCATCGCGAGACTGTCATTACCCGGCGTACCAAGTTTGATCTGGCGAAGGCCGAGGCTCGCAGACACATCCTGGATGGCCTGAGCATAGCGCTCGACAACCTCGATGCGGTGATAGATACCATTCGGCGGTCGCAGAGCCGAGACACTGCCTCAAACAACTTGCAAACACGCTTCAAGTTAACCGAGGAGCAGGCCAAAGCGGTTCTCGACATGCAGTTGGGACGCCTAGCCGCACTCGAGCGTCGCAAGGTACAGGAAGAATTAGGCGAGGTAAAGGCGACTATAGGCAGACTGCAGGCCATATTGTCCAGCATTGATGAGGTACGCGCGCTGATCAAATCCGATCTTGCCGAGCTCAAGGAGAAGTACGGCGATCCCCGGCGAACCGAGATTATCGAGGCCGAGGCTGCCGACTTTACTGAAGAAGACCTTATTCCTAACGATGAGGTAGTCGTAACGCTCACATCAAACGGGTATATCAAGCGCATCGCGACCGGCGCATACCGGGCGCAACGGCGCGGCGGCAAGGGCTCACGCGGCATTACCACCCACGAAGATGACGATGTTGCCCAGTTGCTGGTCGTACACGCCCATGATTCGTTACTGTTCTTTACCAATCGCGGTAAGGTGTACCAGCTCAAGGCGTACGCATTGCCTGACGTAGGACGCGCGGCCAAGGGAGAACACCTGCGGAATCTCATCAATATAGAGCAGGAGGAGTCGATTACCGCAGTAGTCTGCGTGCCGAAGTTCGTCTCCCGCGACTATATGGTAGTGGCCACCAAGCGTGGCGAGGTCAAGAAGACCAGCCTTGACGAATTCGCAGTGGTGCGCAGCCTTGGCCTGATTGCAATGGACCTGGAACCTGGGGACGAGTTGCTTGGAGCTCGCCTAGTCGAAGCGAGTGAACAGGTGATGCTCATTACCGAGCGCGGCCAGTCTATTCGTTTCGAGGTACAGGAATTGCGCGCCGCCTCGCGCACCAGTGGCGGTGTTCGCGGTATTCGCCTGGACGAGAAAGATAGTCTAGTTGCCCTCTGCACTGCCAAGCCGGATGCTGAGTTGTTGGTAGTCACGCAGAAGGGCTACGGCAAGCGGACCCCGGTCAGCGAGTATCCTACCCAGGGACGTGGGGGAGGCGGCGTCATCACCGCGCGGCTT
Source organism: uncultured Chloroflexia bacterium (assembly GCA_963826075.1). GTDB lineage: Bacteria > Chloroflexota > Ktedonobacteria > Ktedonobacterales > JADMIN01 > JAJPKE01. The sequence goes on along the minus strand of CAWGVQ010000018.1, from coordinate 200,323 downwards.
ACCGATAAGACGGGAGGACTCGCCGGTGCCCGTATCCTGACCGAAGAGGATCATGACCTCATGATTATCTCGGCGGCAGGCACGGTGATCCGGACTGACTGGCGCTCCATTGCCCAGTGCGGTCGCCCAACTCAGGGCGTGCGCTTGATGCACCTGGGCTCGGGAGATCGGGTGGTGGCAATTGCCACCATGTTTGGCGATGACGATGAAGACGAGGCCGATGTCTCGTTCCCCTTAGACCAGCTGGAAGATGAGGACGATGAGCTTTCCTAACCTACCTACGAGCTCTGTATCCGAGTCACCCGCCAGGAAGCTAGCCTGATTGCCGCTATCGTCCGCATAACTCACGGAGCAGAAAGACAGGCGGCCGGCATCTGCCGGCCGCCTGTCTTCTTCGCGACTCATGGCAAATTCGCTCCAGATGAAGGACGCGCAGTTGGGAAAGATACCAGCGTATCACTTGCCTCGGACCCTCGAAACGTGGCTTAGTAGATATACGGAGATAGTCTAGTTGTAGGAGATAGCCATGCAGATTCCAAGCTATGTCACTCACGCGAAGCTGCGTGCCTGGATCGAGGCGATGGTGACATTGTGCGCACCTGACCAAGTGCATTGGTGCGACGGATCCGAGGAGGAATACGCTCACATCTGCCAGCAAATGGTTGAAACCGGAACGTTCATCCAGCTCAACCCAGAGAAGCGTCCCAACAGCTTTCTGGCTCGCTCAGACCCGAGCGATGTCGCTCGCGTCGAAGACCGTACGTTCATCTGCTCTCGCAGCAAAGCTGATGCTGGGCCAACCAACAACTGGATTCATCCCAAGGAGATGAAGGAGACACTCCATCGGCTCTTCAAAGGTTGTATGCGCGGGCGAACGATGTATGTCATACCCTTCAGTATGGGACCTCTCGGCTCGCCCATTTCTCATATCGGTGTCGAGCTGAGTGACTCTCCCTATGTGGCCGCGAGCATGCGAATTATGACCCGCATGGGACGCGCGGTATACGATGCTCTCGGCGTAAACGGCGAGTTCATCCCCTGTATGCACTCGGTGGGCATGCCGCTCGAGCCCGGCCAGGCCGACACTACCTGGCCCTGCAATCCACAGGTCAAATACATCGTGCACTTTCCGGAAGAGCGCTCCATCTGGTCTTACGGCTCGGGTTACGGCGGCAACGCACTTTTGGGCAAGAAATGCTTTGCGCTCCGTATTGCCTCGGTGCTGGCGCGAGATGAGGGCTGGCTTGCCGAGCATATGCTCATCATGGGAGTCCAGAATCCGCAAGGTGAGAAGACCTACATTGCCGCCGCGTTCCCCAGCGCCTGCGGCAAGACCAACTTTGCCATGCTCATTCCTCCCTCTGCCTTCCGGGAAGAAGGCTGGAAGGTAACGACTGTCGGCGACGACATTGCCTGGATCAAACCAGCCGCCGACGGCAGCCTCTATGCCATCAATCCTGAGACCGGTTTCTTCGGCGTCGCGCCGGGCACCAGCGAGAAGTCCAACCCCAATGCCATGGCGGCGCTACGCGCCAATACCATCTTCACTAACGTCGCTCTGACTGACGACGGCGATGTGTGGTGGGAGGGCATGACCAAGCTACCGCCCGACCACTTGATTGACTGGACCGGTCGGGACTGGACCCCTGCCAGTGGGACCACGGCCGCCCATCCGAACGCGCGCTTTACTGCGCCTATCAGCCAGTGCCCGGTCATTGACCCGGCGGCCGATGACCCGCGTGGAGTGCCGATCTCGGCCTTTGTCTTTGGTGGGCGGCGCAGTGATACGGTGCCCTTAGTCTATCAGGCCTTCAACTGGAACTATGGAGTCTATGCTGCGGCGACGATGGGCTCGGAAACCACTGCGGCCGCCGCTGGGAAGCTTGGCGAGGTCCGACGCGATCCATTTGCCATGCTGCCGTTCGCCGGCTACCACATGGCTGATTACTTCAGTCATTGGCTCAATTTTGGAAGACAATTGCCCAACCCGCCCCGTATTTTCTGCGTGAACTGGTTTAGACGTGATGCTCAGGGCGAGTTTTTGTGGCCCGGATTCGGCGAGAACATGCGTATCCTCAAATGGATCATAGAGCGTGCTCGTGGACGTGCCATCAGTATCGAGAGTCCGATTGGCTGGATGCCGCGCTATGAAGATCTGGACTGGCGAGGTCTGGAAAGCTTTGACCGTCATGAATTCAATCAGCTCATGTCGGTTGACCGCGATGAATGGCAGCAGGAGTTGCTGGCTCATGAGAAACTGTTCAGCGAACTGTATGACCGGCTTCCCAAGGAGTTGCTCTTCATTCGCGAACTGATCCTGTCCAGTCTCTGGCGCTCTCCACAACATTGGGGACTGGCGCCCGATGACGAGGTGTAGTGGAGCGAGATGAGATACTTTGTGACCGGCGCAACCGGTTTTGTCGGCAGCCACGTCACTCGGCAGCTTCTGGAGTCAGGGCACCAGGTGGTGGCGGTGATACGCAGTCCGGAGAAGGCCAAGGATCTGGCCGAACTTGGCGTGACGCTGCACCAGGGCGACGTGACTGACAAGGAGAGCATGCGTGCGCCGATGCGAGGCGTGGATGGCGTCTTTCATTTGGCTGGCTGGTACAAGATTGGTATCCAGGACAAGTCACCTGGCCTGCGGGTCAACGTTGAGGGTACGCGCCACGTGCTGGAATTGATGAAGGAACTCAACGTTCCTAAGGGGGTGTATACCAGCACGCTGGCGGTCAATTCTGACACTCATGGCCGGATCGTTGATGAGACCTATAAGTACAATGGCCGATTTCTGAGCGAGTACGACCGTACCAAATGGGTCGCCCATTTTGAAGTCGCCGAGCCCATGATGGCCGAAGGCTTGCCGCTGGTAATAGTAATGCCCGGATTGGTGTATGGTCCTGGCGATACCAGTATGATACGTGGAGTGTTCATCCAGTACCTGCAGCGCAAACTGCCCCTAATTCCCAGTGGCAGCGCCTATTCCTGGGGCTATGTGGACGACATTGCCCGTGCGCACATTCTGGCAATGGAGAAGGGCAAAATCGGCGAGAGCTACATCGTTGCCGGACCATCCCACACGCTAGTGGACGCCTTGATACTGGCGCGGAGCATAACCGGTGTCCCGATGCCCCGAGAGGTGGCGCCGATATTTCTCAAGGCAGCGGCACCGATAATGGAAATTGTGGAGCAAATCATACCGGTTGCTGACGAGTATAGTTCTGAATATCTACGCGTCAGTGCCGGCGTCACCTACCTGGGCACTTCCAGAAAGGCACAGCGCGAGTGGAGCTACCAGCCTCGGTCGCTGCCAGAAGGGCTCGCCCAGACGCTGCTTCATGAAATGCAACGTCTGGGCATGCCGCTACAAAGGAACCGGCAGGAAATAGAAGGATCACAAGGAGGGAGCTAATCCCTTTTCCACGAGCGCGCTCAAGGCTCCGACCATCCCGCTTACGCAGATTTCTCCAGATCGGAACCGAATGCGCGCGCGACGATTGGGGCTAACTCCTCCCACTCGACGCTCGTCTGGCGCCCGTTGTCAAATTCGGCGTTCAGCCAGGTGTAGACTATTTGCAGGCGCGCATCGTCCTTGGCAACGTCGAGCCCAAGGCGCTGGCGTAGGACAAAGACCAGTCCGGCTATGCCGCTGTCCTTAGTGAGCGAGACTTCCAGGGGACGGCCGAGGAGATCTGGTACGTTGAAAGGTGCATACATCCACCAAAATTTGTTGAGACCGTCGGCATGCACACCGGCGCGGGTGCGATGCGCGTCCCGACCATAAAGCGGGTATTTGGCGGGAATCGGCTCACCCATCTCTTCGTAGAGGGCAGCCAGCTCGTTGAGTACGGTAAAATCGGGCTGCCGTTCGCGGAAGTAGCCCATACCGAGCAAGTGCAGCAGCACGCCCTCCAGCGGCGCGTTTCCGGTGCGCTCCCCTTTGCCGAGCGATGTGCCGTTGATGACGCCGCAGCCGGCACGGATCGCCGCCAGGCAATTCGCCACCACCAGCCAGGTATCGTTGTGGGGATGAAATTCAAGATCGGAAGGTTGAAGACTAAGCGCGCGCATCTGCTGGAAGAGCCGAGGTATGCTGCGCGGAAGTGCCACATCGTCGTAGGGTAGACCAAGTCCCATGGTGTCACAGATACGGAACTTGGGGCGCAGCGCTTCACCATATGGATCAGCCACCGTCAGCACTGCCTCGATGAACGGGCGCATAAAGTCCATCGAAGCGCGTGTCGCGTCTTCAAGGTGCAGGCGGGGACGAATACCGGCGTCAAGTGCCATGCGCACCGCAGTCAGGTACGTCTGCGCCGCTTGGTTACGGCCGCCGGGCGTGAATTTGTGGAATGTATGGTAATCGGAGGCTGATGCAAGCATACCAGTCTCGCGGATCCCCAGACTGCGGATGAGTGTGACGTCGCTTTCGGTGGCACGAATCCAGGTGGTCGGCTCAATCGGCGCACCGGCATGGAAGCGTTCGAGCGCGCCCTCCAGCGCAGCCCGATCTGAGCTACGGTACACGAAGAATTCGGCTTGTCGGATCGCCTGCGAAGCTCCAGTAAAGCGGCACAAGAGATCATAGATACGCAGGCTCCGCTCAGTGGAGAGAGGCAGCCCTCCCTGCTGGCCATCTCGATGGGTCGTCTCCGTGGTCCAGACGTCTACTGGCAACGTTGACGGACGTTCAGTCCACACATAAGCCGGGAAAGCGTCGTGCGGAAAGCTTTCCTCAAAGTACTCTGGCTGCGCTGGTTCTGGGATGAGCTGCGACATTGATTCCCTCCGGCAAGTACAAGCGCTGGATGACACCCGAATACTATCAATAATAATCAACATTAATCAACTTTTCAAGCGGGGTTGGTCCAGGTGCCTTCTCCTGGACGAATACTTCCGTGGCAGAAGACTCGTTGGTCGCGTTAGTGGAGGAGTTCTTGTGGGTCTCCGACTACAATGAGCTGATGCTTGGCGCGTGATGCGGCGATGTAGGACCAGCCGAGACGAGTTTTCTTCAGTCTCTTCAAGCCTTCAAGTTCGGTGAGAATTACCACCGGCCACTCACGTCCTTTGCATGTGCGCATTGTTGCCAGGGCGATGGGCTGGCGGTCTCGACTCCTTGGTTGATCACCCGTGGCTAACCAGCATAGTTCATATCGGGTGCCGATCCGGCGCTGGTCGAAGTGTTCCCATAGGCTTGCCGGTCGGCCGAGACAGGTGATCACGCCGATGTCATCAGGAGCGACGTTTTGCTCGTCGATGAGCCAGTCAAGGGTGTGCAGCACTGCTGATCGGAGGTCAGTCGCGCCCACTGTGCTAGCTGCCTCGCTGGGATTCAGGTAGATGTGCGCTCGACCATCCGGGCCGCGACATTGGTCGGCCCGCAGATCCTTCTGGTAACCGCGCATGGTTTCATAGATGTGGCGGGTATTGCGCACGTTCTCGGTGAGTGGCTGAGTCTCCACCGAATCGCCGATCGCCCACTGCCAGGTTTTGTGGAAGTCAACCCGCTGACGCAAATCGTAGAAGGCGTACAGGCGTCCTGACTGGGGCTCGCGTAGCAGCTTTTGAATTGGACCTGCCATCTCCTGGTTAAAGTCATGGGCATCGTCAACCACAATCACATCGTACAGGAGATCCGGATGCCGCTGCCGTAAGGCTTCTCCCGCACGTCTCAGGAGGCTTGACAGCTTGGCCTGGTGGGAATTCCAGTCCACCCGGAGCGACCGAATCCCTGGAGTAGGTGTGCCGGTTGCGCCGGCGAGGTGGATGCAGAGTGCCTTGAGTCCGAAGACGTCGAAGTGTACGTCCCCGCCGTCATTCCAGTACTCGTCTACCAACGTGCGCAGCCATTCGGCGAGCGCTTCTCCCGGGCAGACGACAAGCACACGTTTTCCTTCATGGGCAAACCGGTACGCACTCTCCAGCGCAACCATGGTCTTCCCAGTACCGGCAGCGCCCGGAATCATGACCCGAGGATGGTTCACGATTTGCGCGAACCTGTCAGCCTGATCGCGGGTAAGGCGTTCCATTCGGCGCGATTCGCGCTCCATCGCCACACCCAGGGACTCTTGCCCGGCTGCTGCTAGCAGAGGAAGTAATACCCATTGCGGGGGTCTTGGCCGCTCGTCCAGCAGCTCGATGAAAGCGCGAATGGCACTCTCGGAAAGCCGCTGGCGTGGGCCGGACCTGGGGTCTCGCGGGACCATGGCAAAGTGGTCGTAAATGCGTTGAAGACCATCTTCGGGTGTAGCCATGTCCGCCTTGTCGAGAATCAAGGCGTCGTCTCCACGTAGCCATCCATTGGTTCCGCGCTTCCACAGTATATCAGGGAACCACACAAAATAGCCCATGTGGTAATCGGCGGCAAAGGGCTTGGTGGGAGGTGCAATTGGCACTAAGTCCAACAGAATGTGCATCGACTGCTTGGCCTGGTCGAGCGGAGAAGGGTGGAGCTTCGACCTCGAGCCGGACCGCTGGTACGTAAAGAAGTCTCGGCCACTCGTGGTGACGCGGCCACCCTTGACCTCTAGGATAAGTATGCCGTTATCGGGATGTATGAGGACGAAATCGGCCTCGCCATCGCGCACCACGCCTCTCCTATCGCGCTGGTGCCAGACTACGCTGTGCGCAACATGGTATTCCGGACCCAGATGCTGCGAAAAGAGGCGATAGAGCTTTTCCTCGGCAGCGCTTGGGAATGCAATGTTTTGCGCCCGCGGCGGATACATAGTCGCCATTCCAACGTCTCCTAGGCACGAGTGTGATCCGTTGGCTCATGGATCGCCTGGGCCACTTCCTGGGGGCAGGTGTTGGTGAATGGCGACGCCAGTTTCGGTGAAGCTCGCTGAATCGTCTGGTCAAAGCAATGGAGTCCACAGTCCATGCGCACAGCCTATCACTGATGTGTTAATAACGAGTTAAGTAGCGGTGTGCGGCTTCGACCCAGCATGCTAGGCATGAAAGGTGATGTTTCTCGTAAACCTTAACTCGGTACTCGTGCCCAGATCATCTCTATGGCAAGTGGGACTCGATTGTTGAGACGGCGCTGCTCGTGCAGACTGCCTTATCGGAATTGTTGGTCATCTTGCAGATGGCGGCAGTGTACTCATTAGCGGTGCCGACAATACCCTGCGCGATGGGGCTGCTTGCGTTCGATAGCCCACTCACAATCTGTGCATACGTGAGCGCCTGGCTGTTGGAATCGCCCTTGTCGACATGCAGTACGCCAACATCATAGCTACCACCGGAAGTCATGTACAGGCCACCAAAGTCGATGAACGGTATGCCGCTTTGCAGCGAATCATAGGGCGGTACGTCATAGGTATCAAAGACAGCGCTCTCGGCACTAGTCAGCGATTGCAGCGGAGTCTCTGGAGTGGCACCGGCGACCTCCTTGGCGTCAAAGACGAGGTATGGGCTCGTATAGGTTGCCTTGGCGAAGGTGAAGGTGGCAGTGCCCGGATAGGTGTCGCTGGTCGATGACGCATTGGTTTCGAGCCCGGAGAAGCTGCCGAAACGACTCAGTGCCATGATGAGAGACCAGCGATCCGCAGCGCAGAACGGGCAGTACTCGCCGCCAGCATAGAAGAGTACCGGCTTGCCGTTCTGCGCTGGTAGGCCCGTGCCGCTCTTGTTGGGCAGCGTTTTGAAAAGGTTGGCGATTGACGTTCCGGCACCCACCTGATCGAAGATGGCTGAGTTTGGGTGCTCCACCGCGTTCACGGCCGAAGCAGGCGGTATCTCGGGCGCTGGACCCGTGCCGCCACTCTGACCGTGGGCGATGGCGATGAAAACGCCTACGACGAGAAGCACGCCCACGACCGAGGCTATGACGGGCATTGGGCCAGACCACCAGGCGCGCTTGCTCCCGTTGCGTCGCTGGCTGGGCCGTGCCTGGACCCGTTGCCGGATGGCCGCGCCAGTTACGGCTCGCGCGACCGGTGACGCGGAGCGCGCCTTGAGTCTGCTGTAGGCGGTACTTGTGTCGGTCTGCTTCGCAGGCGACCGGTGGCGGGATGTGGCGCCCGAACGCCGTGGCGATCGCTTTGGTTTTGCCATCAGTCTTCTCCAGAGAAATACTACTCATACTAGTCTATCCCTATACCCTGACGAGCACAAGGTGGTGACCACGATGACGACAAAACGCTGGCGAACTTCCTCGGGAGGTGTGTGCAGATCAGGCGACTACTGTGCGGCTGAGCTGCTCTGCCGGTGGCACGGCGACCTGCCTGGGCTGCCGCTGCGACAGATATACGCCGAGGGCGTATGCGAATGTGGCAAGCTGCAGTAACGCGATGACAGTGCTTAGCCAGGCGAAATTGCTAGTGAGGTACCTGCTCAGCGGCTCCAGGCTCACAAATGGAATGGGCTGGTCACTACCGAAACTGCCGCCGCCGACCCCGACAAACATATTTGATAAGCAGAGCGCCGTGCTGGCCGCATACAATGCGACGAGGTGTGTCCAGTCCTCTTGCTTGGCGACAATGAGGCTGGCGAGCACGAGTGGAATGAACAGGAACAGGTACCGTTCATGCTGACTGCCCATGAACATGAAAAAGCCGAACAGCTGAACTGCCAGCCCCAAGAATAGAGAGATCGGAGCGGAATGCCGCCAGATCTGTACACCGCAGAGCAGCGTCACTGCGGCGAAGAGCAAGTCGCCGACGCGCCCGCTCTTCGCACCCAGTATCGTACTGCCAATGGGCTGCTGGCCGTAGCCGATAAGCCACCAAAAATTGAACGCGTCCGAGCTTAGTTTGACGTTGTCGTTGAAGGATTGCGCCTGCATGTTCCCCAGCATGTCCAGCAGCTGAAAGTGCGGGGCAAGGATAGGGAGTGCTGCTACCAGCGCAGTAAGTAGTCCCGCCCCTGCGAATTTCGCAAGCTGCTCGCGGCTGCCCCAGCGGCAGATGTAGAGCAGGACCAGGGGCACGAAGATTACCGGCTGCGGCTTGAGCAGCACGGCAATGGCCAGGCTAGTACCGGCCAGAGCGTAGCGCTCGGAGATCAGCGCGAAGAGCGCTACGAGTACCGGCAGGGCGACCAATGCGTCCGTCTGCCCCCAGATGGCGCCATTGTACAGCACGGCAGGCGAGAACGCGTACGACGCGGCGACGAGTAGCGCAAATCGCTCGGTGTGGCGCTTGCGAGCCACTCGATAGAGCACTATGATTGCGGCAAGGTCGGCGGCCAGCATCGGTACCTTCGCAATGAATGGCCCCATACCGCTCTGCTCCGCGAGCGCGTCCAGAGACTCGTGAAAGACGGGCAGGAGCAGATGGTTGTAAACGAAGACCACAACTCCGTAGAGGTATGGTGTTCCAGGCGGATAATTGATCTTGATGATCCGAAACCCGAACTGCCCTGAAAATCCGCCGTGTACTGCCGATACTGCGTTTGGGGAAGAGGTGTACATGCTCCAAAAATGCTGATTGACGACATCTCCCCAGCCGATATACGTTTTCAGGTCGCCGTAATAGCCGAGAAAGGCCATAAGCGGCAGGCGAATCGCCACTGCGCCAAGGAGTATCACGGCTAAGATGCGACCTTCCCGCGTAGCCAGAAACGCTCTTAGACGCACCATCTGCCTGCTGTCCCCCATTCGCGGTCGTGCACACCTGTACACATTACAACAGACCCAACTCGCGGGCACGAGCCACTGCCTCGGTGCGCCGCGGGAGTATACAATTTCGTAGCTACAATGGGCGTGCACATAGCTCAATTATAGAAAGTACAGCTTGCTTCCGTCTACGACAGCGCCTTGCCAGGTTATGCAACCGTGTTCTATACGTACGCACAATGCGCACCATCGTGCTGGCCGTTCTAGGGGTATCTGGCGTACTGTCACGTATACTGGCATAGGCGAGTGAACGTGCTCGGGTCACTAGCGGCAAGAGCAGGATCTCATAAGAGGAGAATGGCAAACATGGCAGAGATTCAGACAGGATATGTGGAGGTCAACGGTGCGCAGCTCTACTATGAGATTACTGGCAGTGGGCACCCGCTGGTGCTCTGCCACGCGGGCATCGCTGATTGTCGGATGTGGGACGCGCAGGTGGGGACGTTTGCAGACCGTTACCTGGTGGTCCGCTATGACCACCGTGGATTCGGCCGCTCCAGTCTGCCTGCTGCACCGTACTCCTTCTCCGAGGATCTCTACGGCCTGCTGCACGCGCTGGGCCTGGAGCGCGCCCACCTCGCCGGCGCCTCGATCGGCGGCAAGGCGGTGCTCGATTGTGCCATCACTCATCCTGAGGTGGTCGATGCTGTGATCGCCATCGCTGCTGGTATTGGAGACTCCGAGTCCGAACCCACCCCGGAGGAGCTGGAGCTCTTCGAGAAGGTCGAGCAGGTCGAGCAGGATGGCGACCTTGCGCGGGTCAACGACCTCGAGGTGCACGTGTGGGTGGACGGCCCGAGCCGCAGGCCAGACAGGGTAGATCCAACTGTGCGTGAAAAAGTGCGCGAGATGAACGGCGCTAACCTGGCACGCCAGGCTGGGCAGCCGCAGGCAACCGAGATCAAGCTGGAACCGCCGACTACCAGGCGCTTACGTGAGATCACAGCTCCCACGCTGGTGATCATCGGCGACCAAGATCTCAGCGTCGTGCAGCAAGCCGCCGACAGGATCACAGTGGAGGTGCCCAGTGCACGCAAGGTGGTCATCCATGACAGCGCGCACCTCCCCAACATGGAGCATCCCGCAGAGTTCAACCGTACTGTTCTTGCCTTCCTGGCGTCGCTGGAAGCATAGCCACAAAAGCGTTCTGAATGTTGGATATGAGAATTGGATGTGTGACCTGTGCCCCGTCACCAGCCAAGCGGCGTGCTTGGCTTCCCTGGTAAAGAGAGCCGTATGCCAGCATAAATGTGCCAGCATAACTGTTGACGCACGCATCGGCATCTGGTAGAGTACTACATTATGAGTCAGATCCTACACCAATTTTCATGGTATTGGTATTATCGGCCTGCCCTTCAATGGGGTGGGCTGGTCGGCGTGCAGAACAAAACTGCACGGATGAGGGCGACGTAGGTCGACTGACTGGCTACTTAATTGAAGGGCAGAGGCATATAGCCTCTGCCCTTTTTGTTGGCTTTCGGCTGTCCTGCTCGGGGTACAGTCGGTCCAACCAGACAGAAGGGATTGTAGAATGGAAGGTTCGCTGCGCTGCCGAGGCGTTCGAGGTGCCACTACCGTCACTGGCAACACATGTGCAGGAATCCTTACGGCAACACGCGAGTTGCTCCAAGGTATCGTCGAGCGGAACCAGATTGCTGTGGAGGATATTGCGAGCGCCTTCTTCACGGTTACCGAGGACCTGGATGCCGAGCATCCAGCACTGGCTGCACGCCAGTTAGGCTGGAACGATGTGGCGCTGATGTGCGCGCGCGAGATTCCTGTGCCTGGTAGCATGGAGCGCTGCATACGTGTGCTGCTCCATGTCAATACCACCAAATCGCAGACCGAACTCCGGCATGTTTATCTGCATGAGGCGGTAACACTGCGCCCGGGCTGGACTGACCTGCAGATGCAGTTACGTGGTGACGACAACTCAAGTAGGGTGAGGTGAGCCATGATTGTCGTGATGCAGACCGGTGCGACCGAAGAGGCACTCGAGCCTGTGCTTCGCATGATCGCCGAGCATAATCTCAAATCTCACATTTATCGTGGCCTCGAACGTACGCGTATTGCGATCCTTGGCCCGCTCGGCTCTGTCGGTGTGCCAGTGGACATGCCTAGAATCGCGTCAGAGCTGGGTGCCTCGCTCGAAGTGCTACCTGAGGTCGAAGAGCTTTTGAAAGATTCGAAGCCGTACAAGTTGGCCAGCCGTGAACTTCGGCAAGAGCCAACGATCGTGGAGATAGACTCGCCGCTCGGTAGCGTGGAGATAGGTGGCAGGGCTATTGTGATCATGGCTGGTCCCTGTGCAGTCGAAAACGAGCAACAACTGCTCGTGGCTGCGCGTGCGGCCCGTGAAGGAGGTGCGACTGTGCTGCGGGGTGGGGCCTACAAGCCCTCGACCTCGCCATACAGCTTTCGTGGGCTGGGCATCGCGGGGTTGGAGCTACTCGCGCAGGCGCGAGCTGATACCGGTCTCGCCATTGTGACCGAGGTTATGACACCCACAGACGTGGAGCTTGTGAGCCACTATGCCGATATTCTTCAAATTGGTGCGCGTAACATGCAGAACTACTGCCTGCTGGACGAGGTGGGACGCACCCGCAAGCCCATTCTCTTGAAGCGTGGGCTGGCCGCGACCATAGAGGAGTGGTTGCTGGCCGCTGAATATATCCTTTCGCAGGGTAATCCCAACGTGATTCTTTGCGAGCGTGGCATCCGCACCTTCGAGACACTCACGCGCTATACGATAGACATCAATGCCGTACCGCTCGTGAAACAACTCTCACATCTTCCACTTATCGTCGATCCCAGCCAGGGCACTGGAAAGCGCTCGCTGGTTGAAGCCGTCTCACTGGCGGCAGTTGCGGCGGGAGCTGATGGTTTAATCATCGAAATTCACCCGCATCCTGACGCCGCGCTCAAAGACGGTGCCCAGTCGCTGACTCTCGAGCAGTACCTGGCCATGACACCACGCCTGCAAGCTGTGGGAGAGGCAGTGGGTCGGAGTGTCGCCGCGGTTGCAAAGCGTTCACTGCCGTTGAAAGGCGTGGCCCATGCCTCCTAGGACGGATGTGGCTGTGGGCACTGGCGCCGCACGAGCAGAATTTGCCGTGTCTATGTAACTAAGCCGCTAAAATTCAGGGTTGAGATGCTAGGGGGTTTTCAACGGCTCGTCTTGTCCAGTGGACAGGCCGGGCACCAGCAGGACCTTGCCCGCCGACATGCTCGACTCGTAAGTCGCGATGGCCCGCTGTACGTCCTCCAAGGGCGTGCGCAGCTGGATCACGGCGTGGGTCAGGTCACCCAGACTGTACAGTTGGCGCTGCATTCTGAGAAGCGCCACGGGGTTCTGGTGCGCAATCCAGCGTGCCAGGTAGAAGCCCTCAACGCACCGCTGGTTGAAGATCAGGTCACCGGGATTGACGCTGATCAACTCGCCCGCCAGGCCACCGTAGACAACCACGCGCGCCTCGGGCGGCATAGCGCCTAGCAGCCGGGTTGTCATGGCACCCGCTACCGCATCGAAGGCCAGCCGCGCGTCGAGCTGGCGACACAGATCACGCAGCTGAATGTCGAAGTCCGGTGATTCGCTGTTCAGGATGTGCTCGGCTCCCAGGGAGCGCAGCGTCTCGGCCTGGGCATCGCGGCGCACCACGTTGATCACCCGAACGCGGCGTAGCCGAGCCAGCCGATTGACCATGCGTCCCAGGGAGCTGGCCGCCGCCGTCTGGACAATGGCGTGGGCGCCAGCCTGACGCGCGATCTGGAGGTGCGCCCAGGCGGTATAGGGGTTGACGATTCGCATCGCGCCTTGCTCGTCACTGACATTATTGGGCAGCGGTGAGCACTGCAGCGCGGGCGCTACCATGTATTCGGCCCAGGCGCCGTCACCCGCGCCCGCAGCGCAAGCCACGCGCTTACCCAAGAGGCGCCGCGCCAGTAAACCGGGCCCAGTCCTCACCACAGTCCCACAGCCCTCGATGCCGGGAACCATCGGCAGCGCCCTTTTCGCGCCATACAGACCTTGCAGCGAAGCCAGATCGGAGGGGTTGATCGGGCTAGCGGCCATACGCACCAGCACTTCACCCGTGCTGGGTTGTGGTGTGGGGCGCTCTTCAAGCGTTAGCGAGGCGTAGGACCCGATGTCATATGCATGCAACACGAGCGCGCGCATCGTCGCCGGGATCGCCACCATAGGAGAAGTGCCTTTCATCTCATGGCGAGACACGCCCTGCCGCACTCGCGCTGGCGGCAGTATACGCCGTTTGGCAGGCGACTGTCCACAACGTGCAGCTGAGGCGCATGCTCGTGGTACAGTGATCAAAACCATGGTCGACAGCTTCGTGAGTGAATGCCTTAGTGAATAGACACCAAGTGGGTCGTAGGCGACCACCGCTGAATACATCAGCCCACCGATGCGCCGAAGCTGAGTGTCGGTACCGATGACCGTCAACTCAGGTGAGAATTAATGGTGGAGGATCCTTGTGGCCGAAGTGCGCAAGGGCGTTGAGCAGTCAGGAGACCACTGTGGCTGACCGCACATCTACTGGGTTCAAGGGGTGGCCTGCGACGGCACTCGAGTTCTATGCAGGTCTGGAGTCTGATAACACCAAGACATACTGGCTGGATCACCTTGACGTCTACGAGCGAGACATCAAGGCTCCGATGGTCGAGCTCCTCTCGGAATTGACGGAGGAGTTCGGCGAGGTCCACCTCTTTCGTCCGTATAGGGACACGCGCTTCTCCGCCGACAAGTCTCCCTACAAGACTACCATCGCAGCGACGATCGGCGAGGGCTACGTCCAGCTGTCGGCCTATGGGCTGCAGGCCGGCGTTGGCGTCCATCACCTGGCGACTGATCAGCTGGAGCGGTATCGCACCGCCGTGGTGGCCGACTGGACGGGCCAGCAGCTCCAGATCATCATCAGTGAGCTGCAGCGGGCTGGGATCGACGTCCACGGATCGGAAGCGCTCAAGACCGTGCCGAAGGGCTACCCCAAGGATCATCCGAGGGTCGAACTCCTACGCTTCAAGGGCATCGTCGCTGGAAAAGTCTGGCCTCCCGCCTCGTGGCTGAGTACGGCAGCGGCCAAAAGGAGAGTCGTGGATCTCTTTCACGCCGGGGCACCTCTCGTCGACTGGCTGACCGAGAACGTCGGACCAACGACCGATCCAGAGGCGAAACGCTCTCACCGCTAGGGCTACCGTCAACACGTGGCTTCGAGCATTGCGCACAGCAGTGCAGTCTGCTATGCTACCTTCTACGCTCGACTGGCTGCTGGCGAAGGTAGCGTATGGAGGATGGGAATGCGGCACTCACGGTGTAGGTCTCTCGGCTCGATCGGTGTGGCGGTGCTCACGCTTGGCATGATCTTGAGCGGTTGTGGTACAAGTCTCGCCACTCCAGGAGGGCAGCAAGCGGCAGCGGAGAGGACGGCAGCGGCGGCGGCTCAGGCGACGCCAGTGAGCACCGCGACAAACGACCCATTGCCAACGGTGGTCGTGACTCCCGACCCGGCCACTCTTGAATTGGCGGGATGCCCACCTCCCGATGAGGCGCCTACCCAGTATGGCACGGCGGATGGTCTGACAATCTCGATTCCCCACCGCTACACCGAATTTGATTATCCTAGCGAGTTGATGCCAAACAACGAACCCAACGCCCCCTATAAGGTCCCCTTGACTGCAAGTGAAGCAGAGCAGGTGGACGCATTTCAGCCGAATCCGCCCGTCAATCCGTCCCTATCAGAGGGGTACTTGTTCCAAGTATGCAACCAGACCAGCGTAGCGCATACCGTGAGCAGTCTCAGCGTCACCATCGCCAGTTTTACCCCGAGCAGCGGACCTATCACCGTCTGGCATGTCTGCCAGGACGGTCCCTATGACGCGGCAACTAAGGCGAACACTGGGGGCTGTGGCGGTGGGTCCAGAGTTTTTGATTCGCTGGTGGCGACCCTGCAGAGCGACAGCACCGGAGCCTCGGCACCTGCCACCGCCAATACGGTGGGAGATTTAAGTGGGCCGAACCTGCCGATTGTCATCGGTCCGAATGAGTCGATGGTGTTTCTCATTGCAGTCAATGGGTTGACCAGCCAGGGCACCTATGCGCTCAGCTTTGGCGTGAGCATTGATGGTGCGGCACCAACGCCAGTGACCCCAAGTGACGGGTCCTTCCTGATCGCGCCCGCGGCGATCGTGTGGACGGGCACTGCGTGCCAGACGCCGGCTATGCTTGCGCAGATCCCTCCAGCCAGCCAGGACACCTATTACGTCTGCCCGCCTGCCGCTTGAGGGGAACCCACCGCGCCTTGACCCATAGGCGGTGAAACTCCTGCCAAAACAGTGGTCAACGCAGGCACTACCTTCCGTACCATTGCACGTTTCATACCGTTACGTGAGGTCGGATCACGCCAGCCGCGCGAGCAGCTCAAGCTACTACAAAGCAGGTAGTGTTCCTGGTTCAGCCTTCGGCGAAGTATTCATCCAGGGTCATGCTCATGCCTACACCCGCGGTGCGCTCCCCAGCAAAACAGTTACCACATCTGCGGCTTCTCTTCAGGAAATTCGCCGTGCGAGTTGCTGGTCCAGAGTCTGCGGAACCTTTAGGAGTGGAGGCGTTCATTCTGAAAGTAGAAAGAGTTTAGCCATGAGTCAACGTAGTGGGTCGGGTTCTATGTCGCCAGCCGAGGTGGAAAAGTACCTCAAAGGCATCAATTATCCGGCTAACAAGACGGATCTCGTCAAGAAAGCTCAGCAGAACAACGCGCCCGATGACGTCATTCGGACGCTGCAGCAATTGCCGTCCAGTAACTTTAACGAGACTACGGATGTCATGAAGGCCTTTAGAAAGGAGCGCTAGCACATCTCGTCTGCTTCGTAAGGTAGTTTTCGCTGTGAATGACCCTCCAAGATCTATGGCGTCCTAGATACAGGACGCCATAGAGTGTGATAGAGGCTGTTGTCGCCACAGCTCTAAGAAAAGGGACTTCGGCCGGGATTGCTGCTAAGGAGAGGAAGAAATGACGCTATGGAAGAAGGTGAAGCAGGTGCTGCTTCTCCACCGAGAAGCGGCGCAGCCACATGCACCTTCATGGCCCTCACTTTGCGGTACCCTCACCATGTGCGGATGGAGATGGCATGACCCACGGCAGGTTCATCGTCGCAGCTACCGGTGGGTCAGTCCGACAAACAATGAGCCAGGCATCGCGCATGCTAGCAGCATGCGATCGCGGTGATTGTCGACGAGTTCAGAAGCTACCACGAATCTTTACGCTGGGGAGCCGCGACAGCTCGCCAGGAGTAGTGAGTTATCGAGAGTACAACGAGAGTACCAGAGGAGCGACATTCATGACCGATACGTTACAACGCCCCGGCGCCCAGAACGGGCTACCGGAACCCATCCGGGGTGGCCTGGGCACCACCATCCAGGGGCCCCGCAACGTGCCCCTGGAGCGGGAGAACCCCGACCAGCTGGCTTCCCCCTACACCGACAACGGTACCATTCCCAACCTCAAATTCTCCTTCGCCGCCGCCCGTAACCGCCTTGTCACCGGCGGTTGGGCCCGTGAGGTAACCGTCCGTGAGCTGCCGGTCGCCACCGAGCTCGCCGGAGTGAACATGGGTCTCAAGCCCGGCGGTATCCGCGAGCTGCACTGGCATAAGGAGGCCGAATGGGCCTACATGCTTGCCGGGCGTGCCCGCATTACCGCCGTCGACGAGCAGGGTCGTACCTTCATCGACGACGTGGGCGTGGGCGACCTGTGGAACTTCCCTTCGGTCATTCCCCACTCCATTCAGGGGTTGGACGAGGGATGCGAGTTCCTGCTGGTCTTCGACAACGGCAGCTTTTCGGAGAACCAGACCTTCCTCATCACCGACCTGTTCAAGCACAACCCCCGCGATGTGCTGGCCAAGAACTTCGGCGTCCCGGAGAGCGCCTTCGCCAACATCCCCATCGATGTCGAGCACGAGCGTTACATCTTCGCCGGGAAAGTACCCGGCCCCATGGCCGCGGACACCGTCCAGTCGGGAGCGGGGCTAGTGCCCCATACCTTCAGCCACCACATGATGGCTCAGGAGCCGATCAAGGCTCCAGGCGGCTGGGTCCGCATCACCGACTCCACCAATTTCCCGGCGGCTTCCACCATCGCGGCGGCACTGGTGAACGTTGAGCCAGGGGGGATGCGTGAGATCCACTGGCATCCGCACGACGAGTGGCAGTACTACATTTCGGGACGCGGGCGGATGACTGTCTTCGCCTCGGGCGAGCATGCCCGTACCTTTGACTATCAGGCAGGCGACGTAGGCTATGTGCCCTTTTCCATGGCGCACTACGTCCAGAACCTGGGCGACGAGCCGCTCCGCTACCTGGAGATGTTCCGCAGCAATCGGTTCGTGGACGTGTCGCTGGGCCAGTGGATGGCGCTGACGCCACCGGAGCTGGTGCAGGCCCACCTCAACCTGGACCAGCAGACGATGGCTGCCCTGTCAGCGCGCAAGGATAAGCCCATCATTGTGAAGTGAGATCCAGCCGTAGCACGCTGGTCAGGGGCCGTCCCCCAGTTCTGGGAAGGGGCCGTCCGGCCATCACCGGACTGCAGATGGTCTCCCGAAGTCGGCCCCTCTCAGTGCGACTTCGGGAGACCATCCAACGTCGTTTGGGTCGTTGCCGCAAGCGCGGCGCCGTCCTTGACCCATGCAGGTACGGCGCCACAACACCAACCGACAAGGGCCGAAGTAGCAACGCTCGTCAGTTGATTCGTGTGGCGGGCGAGTGCGTGTAGAGGAGGCAAGAGATGACGCAGTTGACTGTGTCTTTTGGACATCCCCAGTACTCTGATGACGCGCTGCGTGAGAGTATCACCGACCTACTCGATCGCCACCAAACGCTGGCCATGGCGACCGTCATGGAGGATCGCAGTTACATCAACACGCTGCACTACGCTTACAGCAGCGCGCTAGATCTCTTTACGGTAACGTCGCCCAGTACGCAGCATAGTCGCAATGCGGAAATGAACCCGTCGGTCGCCGTTGCCGTCTGGAACGAACCGAAGGTTTGGGGCGCCGATTTGCAGGGAGCTCAGATGTTCGGGATATGGCAACGGGTCCAGCCAGTTGGAATGGCAGTGGCTCTAGATGCATTGGCGTCGCACATTCCGGGGTTTGGGGAGGCATTCAGGCGCCTTGAGGATCGTGAGGGCAGTGGGCCGACAGTGTATGTCATCAGCGTCTTGCAGGTGAAGCTTCTCGATGAGTCGCGCTTTGGCCGAGAGAACCATCTCTCCTTGACGGTCTTTGGCAAATAGGGGAATGGCGCGACCGAAGGAGATTGCACGGTACGTAGTCAAGGTGCGCCGCAAGCCATCCAATGAGATCACGTCGATACGAAATGTTGCGCGAGAAGATGGCCAAAGATGGTGGTCAAGCAGGGGCGCGTGGGGAGCAGATGAAACCAGCAGGCAAGGCATCCACGCACCCCAAAATGAGCGAGGCGATCTATGGGGCAGCAAGAGACTCAACCTCCAGAGTTGGCAGCATCTGAGCGCATGCGAGCGAAGCCGACAGCCGGGGACATGATCTGCGCTTCCCTGGGCGCGCACGTCATGACGCAGCCTCCCGCGCCAGCTCCACCCTCTCCCTTCGAGGAGCGTGCCAACAAATGGGCGGTCTTTGCGCTTGCCGCAACGGGCGCCTTCATGACCACGCTCGACAGTTCTATTGTCAATATCAGCCTGCCATCGATTGCGCGTGCCTTTGGCGTTCCACTCAGTGGCGCCGTTGAATGGGTGATTATTGGCTATCTCGTGGTGATTGCGTCGACGCTGCTCACCGCCGGTCGCCTGGCGGACATAATCGGGCGCAAGCCGATCTTTGTGGCGGGCATTGCCATCTTTACCCTTGGCTCTGCCATATGTGGCGCCGCCCCTTCCTTGGGTATCCTCATCGCCGCGCGTGGATTTCAGGGGCTGGGAGGAGCGCTGCTCTTCTCCGTCAACATCGCCATGCTCACGCATGCCTTCTCTGCCCACGAGCGCGGACGCGCGCTCGGCTACAACGCGGTCCTCGTGGCACTGGGCATCAGCATCGGCCCGACGCTGGGCGGCATCATCACCGAATACCTCACCTGGCACTGGATCTTCTATCTCAATGTCCCTATTGGCATCGTCGTGGCTGTTGCCGGATGCTTCATCCTCACCGAGCCGCTGCACCATGGGCAAGGACGGTTTGATCCAGCAGGGGCCATCCTGCTGGCACTTGGTATGGCATCGCTGATCCTGGGGCTCTCGTTCGGCCAGGAATGGGGCTGGACCTCACCACGTCTGATCGCCTCCGTGCTGATCGGGGCGGCGGCGCTGGTGGCCGCCATCCTCGTCGAACGGCGCGTCACGGATCCCATACTTGACCTCACCCTGTTCAAGAACCGGGTCTTCGCCTCGGCCAACATAAGCTTCATACTGTGTATGCTGGCCCTATTTGCCGTTGGGTTTCTGCTGCCCTTCTATTTTGAACAACTCCGCGGGTTCAGCACCATAGAGTCGGGATTGCTCTTGACACCGCTCTCGCTGACTCTGGCCGTGGTTGCGCCGATCAGTGGGTCGCTTGCCGATCATGTTGGCTCCCGTTGGCTTGCATCCATCGGCCTCGCCATTGCCTGTGTCGGGCTCGTCCTGCTCAGCCAGCTGGATGCTCACAGTTCTCTCTGGGACATCATCTGGCGGCTGATGGTTACCGGCTTGGGCCAGGGCCTCTTTCAGGCGCCGAATACCAGGGCGCTCATGGGGGCCGCGCCCCCTGACAAGCAGGGCGTGGCATCGAGCCTACTGTCCACTGGGCGCGTCATTGGGCAGAGCCTGAGCGTAGCACTGGCGGGGGCGATCTTCGCCAGCCTGGGCGGCGCAGCGGCAGGCACCATCCTTGAGGCTCAGCGGGGCACGCTCTCCAGTGACAGCGTGAGCGCACTGCAAGCGACCTTCGTGAGTAGTTACCGCGTCGCCTTCCTGGCCTGTGCTGGCCTGGCCATGTTGGGCGTCTTTACAGCAGCCGTCCGCGGCGATGAGAGTGAGGAAGCGAAGTAACCGCAGAGTCGAGGTGGGAAGGAGATGGGACTAGTCTGTACCGGAGATTGTCCAGATCTCCGGTACAGACTAGTCCCCTACACGCCGTGCCGCCACCACCGCCAGGGAGATTCCGGCTGGAAACCAACCGAACGGTACAGCCGCATAGCCGGGGAGTCAGCGTGTTCCGTTTCCAGGGACATGCGCGCCGCACCCTGCTCCTGCGTCCGCTGCATCGCAGTCAAAAGTAACGCTCGGCCGAGCCCCAGGCGGCGAAACCCAGGATGGACTCCAAGCAGCCCGACGTCGCCGACCCGCTCGATGTGGTCCGCGTCGGCCACCTTATCCATGGTACAGAAACAGACAGCTGCCCAGGTGTCATCCGATGCAATGGCAATGAGATCCAGTTCCGGTTGATAGGTGGACGAGAAGTGCTCATCCATCCCCATCCCATGCCCGTAGATGGCCTCATGGAGCCCTTGATAGGCGGCATGCTCCCCGATGGTGACGCCGGCTTGAAGCCGAAATCCTTTGGGTAACGCCGGCGCATCCAGGACCGTATCCAGTGGACGAGTGAGATACATATCCAGGTAGGGTTCGGGCTCAAACCCTTCCTGCGAGAGGGCTGCCTGAAGGCTGACGTCCTCTTCATGGCATCGCGTCATGAGGAACGGCGCGCGGCACTGCCCACGGAGCAGTGCTAGGCCCCAGGTTAGTATCGATTGCACCAGCTCAGTGCTGCGCCATTGGGGCAGAATAGCAAAGCTCAGCGAGGTCGTAAACGGGATCACCGCATAAGCCACAGCTTCTCCGGTGTCAGTCTCCCACAGCGTGGTGGCCCGCTGGATCATCTGGTGGCGATACGCCTCGTTCTCCCGGCTAGTGTTAGCTACCACACCAACAGACGCTAGCCAGGATGCGAGGTCGGAATAGCGAGGAACATCAAAAAGCGTCTCTGCCGTGGCGCTTTGCCGTATCAGGGTCAGTATCGTCGGCAGATCGGTTGGTGAGACAAAGGGACGCGGGGTAAGCGTTGTCATACAGTCCTCCTCTAGGGATTCGGCCTCCCACTCAGCTCGTCAATGTCGAGCGTCAATTGAGGCGCTAGTTCGGTCACTGCACACACACGCGACGTACGTGCGCCAGCGGTGAGCAAAGACAGATGGAGGTGCGCGGGCGCGAACCTGTAAGGAGGTGGAGCGGAAGTGAGCACAAACAAACCCTCTGGCGGCTTGGTAGAGGGCAGCCGCCAGCCAGTGGGCGTGGTCAACAGTCGTCTAGCACATCATGGTCATTGTGAATGGCCTAACGTTTCCTTTTCCGGTCCTGTGAGTGTTCGGGCTCACTCGGACTATACTCACTCCCCAAACCGACTGTCAAGCCGGGCCGGAAGGTGTGCACGTTTGCACTGCGGGCGCCCGGTACTCTTCCAGTTGCGAGCGCCACGGAAAGAAGAGCCGAGCGGAGAATACCAAACGAAAGGAAAATGCACCAATGTCAACATCCCAAGAGCGTCAAGCTACCCTCGATTCGGTTGCTCCTCGTTTTCTTGCCGGAGATATGGAGCAAGCGCTGGCCTTTTATGGACAACTCGGCTTTGCGAGCCCCTACCACGACGAGGGGTTTGGCATTATCGAACGTGATGGGATCGCTTTGCAATTCAATGTCTCCGATCCAACAGAAGAGCCGCCAGAGGGGCGCTTGGTGTGTTGGATCGGCGTGACCAATATCGAGGCATTGTATCAGCAGTACGCGCCAACAGGCGCGATTCAGTCTCACCTCCAGGCTCAGTCCTCTGGCATGAAAGAATTTTCGCTCGGCGATCCTTTTGGCAATACCATGCTTTTTGGAGAACGGGTTCACGACGCGATGTCAACGGAACCAAACCGTCAACCCACCCTCGATACGATTGCTCCTCGAATGCTTGTCGGAGACATGGAGCAAGCGCTAGCCTTTTATGCTCAACTTGGCTTTGCGACCACCTATCGTGACGGGGACTTTGCCATTGTCGAACGAGATGGGATCAGTCTGCATTTCACTGTCTCGATCGGTCACTCGGTGTGTTTAATTGGCATCACCAATATTGAGGGGCTGTATCAGCAGTATTTGCCGAGTGGTGGTATTCGGTCTCCTCTCCCTCTCGAGGCGACACCCTGGGGGACGAAAGGATTTTGGCTCTGCGACCCGTTTCGCAACATCCTGATTTTTGAGGAAAACGTTCCTGAAGACGAGGCGAGCCCCAAGCAAGAAACCGCATCGTGACGGGCGGCGATCGAACTGCCTCGCGGGCTCCGTCCATGTCTCCATCCGGCCATAGGGATTGTTCATCAACGCACCGGTCTCGAAACCGGGATCTCCCACGACGCCCTTGGGATCGATGGCCAGCCAGGGCGCACGCTGTGCTGAGACGATGTTATCGTGGTGCAGGTCGCCGTGCAACACGCGCTCGTGGGGCGCCGACGCCAACAGTTCAACCGCTATTCTCTCCGCACGGGACAGCAACTCCTCTGGCAGTGGTCCCGTGCCGCCGCCATACAGCTCCCGCACCCGCGCAAAGGCTCGCAGCCGTCGCTCGAGGGTGATGAAAGAATGGGTGGCGGGCACCCGACGCCAGAGGATGCGCATCAGTTCTGCTGCGATTGCGGTGGCTTCATCGTCATCTTCCAGGTGGGTGAGCGGGATACGTCGTGACTCCCTTCCACATGCGAGCGCTGTTTATGCTGCCAGCATACCATGCGTTTACCCTATCTATCTATACACTCATCAACAGAAGGAACAGCGGATCCAGTATTTAAGCCGACTGGGTTCTTGTGGTGGAGATGGGAGAGAGTCGAACTCGGCGCAATCTGTGCGCACAAGCTCGGAGATTGGCGAGGTGCATCCCGACCCGTCCGGGAGCGGCGCCAACGCGGAGCGAGCCACCAAGGGGATTGTGGATACGGTGGTTCGGTTACTTGACCGACTAAGGTCCGGCGGGTACCATGGACCCGTGACCCCAGGACACCACAGGATGCTCGCGGCTCTGAAGGCTGAGAGCACGTCGAGGAGGACATGTCATGCGCCGTCCCAGTTCACTCTGGGTCCCCTCAGTACCCCTCCGTGTATGCGGCGTTGTGCTGGTGCTGGCTGTATTGATCGCGGTAGGATACGCCAAGACCACCGCCCTCGTCCAGACGGAGAACAGCCGTCCGTGGATGAATACATCGCGCTCGCCCGGTCAACGTGCCGACCTCTTGATTGCCCGGATGACTCTGGACGAGAAGATCGCACTGCTGCACGGTGCGCCCGGATCAGCCTACGTCGGCTACGTACCGGCGAACGCGCGCCTGGGTATCCCCGCGCTGTACCTGGAAGATGGACCGGGCGGCGTGGCCGACGGCATGACCGGCGTAACGCAACTGCCAGCGCCAGTGGCAGCCGCAGCGAGCTGGGACCCATCGGTTATGAAGCAGTATGGTCAGGTAATCGGCGGAGAGGAAGCGGGCAAGGGCGCGAACATCACTCTGGCGCCAACGGTCAACATCGTCCGCGACCCCCGCTGGGGACGCGCATTCGAGTCTCTCGGCGAGGACCCGTATTTGACCGGACAGCTGGCCGCTGCCGAGATCCAGGGTATCCAGCGTCCAGGCGAGATTGCCCAGGTCAAGCACTGGGCCGTCTATAACCAGGAGACGAACCGCAACACGCCCGCCGACGACGCCATCGTCAGCGACCGGGCGATGCAGGAGATCTACTTCCCGGCCTTCGAGGATGCGATTGATCAGGGGCACGTGGGCGCGGTCATGTGCTCCTACAGCACGATCAACGGCGCCTCTGCCTGCCAGAATCCGTACCTCTATCAGACGCTCCACAACCAGTTCCAGTTCACTGGCTTCACGACGTCGGACTGGTACGCGACGCATTCCACTGTCGAGTCCGCTACTCACGGGCTCGATATGCAGATGCCCGACGGCTCGTACTACGGCGCGGCGCTCAAGGCTGCGGTGCTGAGCGGCCGGGTCAGCATGGCGACGCTCAACCAGCACGTATACAACGTCTTGCGAACGATGTTCGCGTTCGAGCTTTTCGACCACCCGCCGACCGGGTCGCCGTCCGCCACCGTAACATCTCCGCAGCACACGCAGGTGGCGCTCCAGACGGCGGAAGACGGCACAGTGCTGTTGAAGAATGACTCCGGCATACTGCCATTGGACATCTCGAAGATCCATTCGATTGCCGTGATCGGCAACGATGCCGGCCCAGACGCGCAGACAGCGGGAGGAGGCAGCGCCAACGTCTATGCGCCGTACGTTGTCACACCGTACCAGGGGATTGCCAGGCGAGCCGGCGGCGGCGTGCAGGTGAAGTACGCGCAAGGGGTGGAACCGTACGGCGCTTCGACCTCGGCGCTGAACCAGGCGATCCAATTGGCGAAGGCATCCGATGTTGCCGTCGTCTTCGCCAGCGACTTCGAGAGCGAAAACGCGGATCTGCAGAACATTGACTTGTCCGTAGCGCAGAACCAACTCATCGCGGCGGTCGCTGCGGCGAACCCGAATACCATCGTGGTGCTCAACACAGGGAGTGCGGTGACGATGCCGTGGGTAGACGCCGTCAAAGGGATTGTAGAGGCGTGGTATCCAGGCCAGGAGGACGGCAATGCGGTCGCCGCGGTGCTCTTTGGCGATGTCAATCCATCCGGCAAGCTGCCCGTCACGTTCCCCAGGGCTCTCTCGGACGTACCAGCGAGTTCGCCGCAGCAGTGGCCTGGCGTGAATGGGCAGGTCCAGTATGCTGAGGGAGTGCTGGTCGGCTACCGCTGGTACGATGCGAAGCAGATCGCGCCGCTTTTCCCGTTCGGCTACGGCCTATCCTATACAACGTTCAGCTTCAGCAACCTTAGCGTGGCGCCACAGCCCGCCTCCGATAGCAGCACGATCACGGTAGACGCCGACGTGGCGAATACGGGGTCACGCGCTGGCGCCGAGGTCGTTCAGCTCTACTTGGGCGATCCGGCAGCGACCGGCGAGCCGCCCCGACAGCTGGAAGGGTTCCAGAAGGTGATGCTGCAGCCGGGTCAGACGCAGCATCTGCACTTCACGCTGCACCCGCGTGCCTTCTCGTATTGGGATGAACAGACCAGCGGCTGGGTTGTCGCCGACGGGACATATCAGGTGCTGGTCGGCGACTCGTCGGGCAACCTGCCGCTTCAAGGTAGCTTCGATGTGCGCTAGAAGAACATGGAGCCTGCTGCGCTACCCAGACGAGACCGAGTTTGCGCAGCGTATTTTGGCGGACCTAGCAGGATGGATGGAGCGGCGCCAACACGTGTGGCTTGAGCCCCCTGCATTTCAACGGTTGTCTGAGATCCACGTCCCGACCCTGATTGTCGTGCGGGGGCCGCTGGAGTTTAATGCTCCGCTAATCGAATTGTCCTCGACTTCCTCGATGCGATCAACCAGTCACCGAACCAGTGAGGTAGACACTCTGAGACGGTATGGTACGGAGACGTACACTACACTGCAGAATCTGCATCCATGGCAGCAAGCAGGTGTGCACTGGAGGTTTCGCCCAGAATAGGGATTGAGGAAAGAAAGAGCCGCCGCTGATGCTGAATTGCTGAGGGCGTTTCGTAACCTGGACAGTGGGGAGGACGCCATATCCACTGACCAGGCCCTCGTTCCCCTGCCACACTATCACAGGACGGCGGCTACGGAGCTCTATCTGGATGCGATGTTGTGTGCCCGTAGCCCTGGATTCTCCGTGAGAACCTGCGCGTCAACCTGCATCGCCCAGACTGCCAGCAGACTGCCACACTCTTTACAGGACAGTGTGGTCGCGTAGGAGGAGTCGCTATTGTGCGATTTGTTCAACCATTCCGGCTTGTTGGCGAAGCCGCAGACCGGGCATGTGACCGTGGCGGCCAGTAAAACCTTGTGAGCCTCCTTTCTCCCATTCGCTTCGTTCGCTCTGTCGGCTATAGGCGTGACGGTGCCGTGATCACTCGACGCTGTCTCGTTGGCGGAACGATCCGACTCGTACATGGCTCATGTCCCTTTCTGCTGCGCTGACGACCGACGTGGCCGTGCCTAGTGGCTGACGTGCCACACCGACAGGGTATCAGGACTGGATGACAAGAATGCCGCAGTATGTGACATAGCTCTTGCAGCTTTCTACTGTGCTTGACACATAGTTGTATGTCCGCAGTAGGAGCCCCACACGTTAGGAAGCGCCCTCAATTGCTGTCAAAACTGCTGTCTGACCAGACAAAGAGCGAGCCCAGGAGGCTTATTTCCTGGGCTCTTTTGGCGGATGTCTCTGGACGTTTCCTCGTGTTGTTGTCGAGATTGTTGTCATCACGGCCACTCACTCGCCCAATTCGTTGCGCAGCCGTCTCTAGCAATGCGCTGGCATTCCAACAGCGAGCGGGCTGGTACTCATCTCGAGTGTGACGCGAGCCTTGTCTAGTGGACGCTCGCGAGTTGAGCCGCCTCGTAGCGCGCTACAGCGTACACCTGCTCTTGCAGCGTCGCCGCCCCGATTACCCCCAGTTTGGCATACTCGGCGCGAATGCCGGCGATATAGTCGTTCACCGCCGCAATGGTCACGAAAAAATCGGGATCTACGTCGAATGCCTGTGCGAGCAGTACACACGTTACTGGGTCAGGCTGGGCAAGCGCTCCCTGCTCCAACAAGCTCACCAGCTGCTTGACCGACACCCGCCCGTGCGTGTGGGCGACCACCTCGTGCAGCGAGAGCGTCGTGCCCTCGTCGTCCAGGCGTGTGCGAAGCAGGAGGCCAAGCCGGCGATAGAAGGTCCACCGCTCGGCGGTGGACTGCGACGTTGGAGTGTCGGATGTCTCGATCACGAAAAAGTCCTCTCGAAGCGGCTACCATGTGCCGCGAATCAGCAAAACCAGTTGTACAATAGATGGGATTGTGCGCCACCCCAGGTGCGGATGTCCCGCGCTGGGCACACTTATCGGAGCGTATCACAGAACGGTCCCAACCGCAAGGGACACACCATCATCGGCACGGCTAAGGAGTTGCGTTCATGTCAGCTGTACCCTGATCTGGTGGAAGGATACCAGGAGATCACGCCTTTACCCTCTGCTGCTGATCGACGGATTGCCTTGGCCAGTCTTCTGATCGGTGTCCACCTTATTGCTCGCACGCATTCCAGGCTTGCCAAGCCAAATTACCTCCATGCAGTCGCAGCGATCGCTCGTGATGTGGCAGTCTTTACTTCATAACTCGCCAGCTACCATACATCCCTGATTATGATTAGCATCTCCGTCAAACATGCCTAGAGGGAACGAAGCTCTTGACTGTGCCAGTCCGGCATACGGCACAAACCTTGCAGAGAGAAGGTCGAGAGCTCTATGAGC
Source organism: uncultured Chloroflexia bacterium (assembly GCA_963826075.1). GTDB lineage: Bacteria > Chloroflexota > Ktedonobacteria > Ktedonobacterales > JADMIN01 > JAJPKE01. Next base: position 172,277 of record CAWGVQ010000018.1, on the reverse strand, counting down.
ATGTCATTGGAGGGAGGTACGCCATGGCCACGTTCGACACCTTGATGAACCGCAACCAAGACTTCGCTGCTCATCAATTTCTTACCAGCTCTTCCCTCAAGCCGGACCTGGAGGGAACGTTACGCTCAGCGAAAGCACTGATCATTGCCTGCGCCGATCCGCGCGACGACCCCGCGTACGCGCTGGGTTTCGAGCCTGGAGAGGCCGTCGTGCTCCGCAACATCGGCGGTCGAATCACACCGGGAACGCTGCAGATGATGGCGCTGCTGGGTAGGATAGGCGAGGTTGCTGGAGTGAATGCTGGAGGCGGTGATCAATTTAATCTCATCGTTCTGCATCATACCGACTGTGGGATCAAGCGTCTGGCCGGGAACCCGGAACTGCTGGCTGACTACTTCGGAATCGACCAGGACGGACTCCAGGCCAAAGCGGTCACTGACCCTCGAGCAGCGGTTGCCGTCGATGTTGCCACGCTGAAGGCAAACCCTGCCTTACCCGGTGAGTGGTTTGTTTCCGGTCTTGTCTATGATGTGGCGACGGGGCTGGTTGAGAGCGTTGTGCCACCCACTCCGCTCCGTGCCAGAGCCCACGCTGTATGACGAGGCGTCGGGCTAAAGGGGTCAAATTAGGGATTAACGAAGACATAGCGAGAGCCTAGGAGGCTTAAGTCCTGGGCTCTGGTCAGAATTGTGGTAAACGCAACTGGCTCCATCTCAGCAGAGCCGCCAGGAAACGCGCCTTAGTGGTGAAGGCTCAGCACCTCCAGCTACGGGTGACCCGGATCGACCCAGGCGACCTCCTCGGGTGACTCGACCGGTGTGATATCCAGATTGACGACCACCGGTTCCTGGTCGCTGCGCACGAGCACGCAGTCCAGCAATTCGTGCGAGTTGGCATTGATCTCTTGGTGAGGAACATAGGGCGGTATGAAAATGAAATCACCGGGGCCGGCCTCGGCAACAAACTCCAGGTGTTCACCCCAGCGCATCCGTGCCCTGCCGCTGAGCACATAGATCACGCTGTCCAGAGGCCCGTGATGATGGGCACCGGTCTTGGCGTTGGGTTGTATGGTCACGGTTCCTGCCCAGATGTGGGTGGCACCCACCTGGCCAGTAATGGCTGCGGCTCGGTTCATTCCGGGCGTCTGCGCGGTGTTCGGGTCGAGCTCGCCGTGGCGGACGATACGGACGCCATGTTCGCGCCAGTCCACATGAGATCCGTCGGTCGTTTTGTCTCTCATGCCCTGTTGCCCCCTCCTGGTCTGCATTCGCTGGGCGGTTACGCGCCGTCTGTCACTCTAACATTGTTCACTGCGCAGTATACTGCAACAGACTTATGCGCACTTACAATAGACCCAATCCCATGGACAGATGTAGCGTCAGACCACACGTAACCGTCTGCCAAGCGATAGCTCACCCGCTTGCAACCTTATTCCGAGTGTCAATGTTCCGCAGCGCCGGATTGACGAGCAGGCTCGCCGTCGCCAGCGTGTACACCACGCCGAAGAGCAGGATGCACGGCCAAATGCCTATGGTGGTAGCCAGTCCTCCTGCCAGTAGCCCTCCCAGCGGCGTTGCCAGCATCGAGCCGGCCGTCCCCGCGCCAAAGACGCGTGCCCGCTTCTCTGCCGGGATACGCTCGAACTCAATCGTGCTGAACAGAGGGTTGATGGGGCCGATGCAGAAGCCACAGATCGCCTGGGTGATCACTAGTGCTGGCAGCATCCGCGCTAGCAGTATCACCCAAAAGAGGCGCACTGCGCCGCCAATGGTAAAGCCCCATCCCAACGTCAGTCGCCGCGGAAGACGGTGCCCGACGGCGCCAAACGTAATCGCGCCCAAGAATGCTGCGCCGCCGAAAGCAGCGATGAGTGCCCCGAGCACCACCGAGTTTCCATAGATCTGCTTTACCCACGCTGGTGCTAGCACCGCACCGTAGCCAGCGTCGAGCATATTTGTGACTAGCACGACGAGGAGCGTGCTTGCCAATACTGGATCTTGGGCAATGAAGCTGATCCCGTCTCGCGCAGAGCCGAGGAGCCGGCGGTGTGCGGGCGTGGCAGGAGACGCCGGGACATGCTCCGTCACGCGCGAGCGAGCATTTTCGTGTTGGGTCACCGGCAGTTGGTATGGTACTACGAGACCAATAAGCAGCGCCGACGCGCCAAAGGTCGCCGCATCGATCCAGAGGAGACTGCTGGTGCCAGTTAGGGCGATCAAAATGCCCGCGAGCGGCGCGCCTATGAAGCGCGAGAGGCGGCTGATGCCGTCGGTCAGTGCCGTCGCCCGCTCCATGCGCACGCTGGCCAATGCTGCCAAATCCGGTACCAGCGCTGAGCGGGCGGTCGCACCGGGCGTCGTCAGCAATCCGGCGCAAAACACCAGCGCCAGGAGCGCCCAGAATGGTAACCCCACGGTCGCATAGAGCAGGGGAATCAACGCGACGGCGACGCAGCTTGCCAGATCGCTGACCACACTTGTACGCTTAAAGCCCAGACGGTCTACCACGGTGCTGCCGAGCAGCGCTGCGACGGCAATGGACCCGGTGGTGAAGAACGCTGTGATGCCCGTCTGTGCGACGCTGCCAGTCGTTTGCAGTACGAACCAGGGTACCGCCAGAAACATCATCATGTCACCAACGTACGAGGTGAGATTGGCGGCATAGAGGGCATAGAGAGGTCCGCGCTGGTGATGCCCCGATGGCTCGAGCTGAGCGGCCGTGGCGGTCATATGCCCGTACTCTCGACCCGCAGGAGCTCGAACGAGTCTGCCGCGGCAACTAGTTCAAGCCGCTTCAACTCGGAAACGCTCTCATAACGGGCAACCACCGCCGCACGCCCTTCAGTCTCGATCTCGTAGTGCGGCAGCGTCCGTATGCGTGCATGCCGCCGCATGAATGCTATTCCCTCTGGGGAGGCTAGGAGCAATCCGTCGAGGGATTCCCAGCACTCGCGGTCACAGCTCGGACACCAGTGGTGCAAACCGCGGTCGTTGCCGATCGGCGAGGGCGCGAGGTAATCTGGTTGCTCGAAGTGGAGCGGCAGCGGACGTCCGCAGCGCTGGCAGGGCACAACTTTGGCCGGCAAATTCGGCAGATAGTAGCGCCCTACCCAGGCGGTAACGTGGCTATACGCCCGTTGATAGCCTCGCACACCTCCGAGGATCTCCAGTGCGTGGGTATGGATATAGTAATCATCGGCGGACACGCAGCAGCCCGGGCAGCGCAACCACAGCTCACCACCGTGGACATCATAGCGGCCGAGCAGTCGCCGCTGGCCGCAGACGGCACACCAAAGCCGCGTCTCTTCCCAGCCTACCTTGTTCGCCGCATCGGCGCTATATGCGGCTAGCTCGTCACGGAACTCTGTCACCAGGAGACGACGCAACGCTAGCCGTCCCCTTTGCAAGCGTACGGCGAGTGCTGAGGCTTGGACGCCCAGCTGCTCGGCAATCTGCACGAGCGGCGCTTCTTCCAGGTAGTGTGCCAGCAGTGCTTCGCGTGTCTCAGCGGGCAGCAGAGCTAGTGCCCGATCCAGCAGCGCTGCCAACTCTTTCCGCTCCAGCGGCAGGTCTATCTCGTGAGGGTCTGCGAGCCACTCGTCGAGCGTTATGTCTCCCTCATCGAGTGTGGCGTCGAGCGAGTGCGCACGTGCCAGCGGCGATTGTTGCTGCCGCCTCCAGCGGAGGCACACATTGCGTGCGATACCGGATAGCCACGCAGAGAAACGATTGGGATCGCGCAGCGCCTGCTCCGAGCGCCAGGCCTCGAGCAGTGTCTCTTGCGCGAGATCGTCGGCAGCGGCGGTATCGCCCGTCAGCCGAGCACAGAGTCGCACCAATCGTGCCCGCTCGGCTGCCCAGGCGTCGTGGTGCGCAGAGAAAGCTCCATACACGTCTAAAGTCTCCTGCAATGCCAGTGTCATGAGTCTGTCCTTTCAGCGTGAGCATACCGTGTCCCTATCTCTTTGTCGCGCTGGCGAGATGTCATATAACGGATGTTCATGGTTTTTTTGTCCTGCACCGTGTTGCGACCCAGTGCCGTACTTCTCGCGACAGTTGTGTTTACGTCCCTCATCCTAGGACCAGATACACCAGCGGTTAGCTCCTCCGGCTCTGCTAGCGCAACCTCCTAGCGTTTGAACTCGACATAAGGTACAGCGCACCAGAGGTGGTTGATCAGATCCGGCATGAGACCGCGCTTTGGAACACACACCCGAGCAGGATTGCCTGGCAAGCGGGTTCCCGGTGTCGTTCGTCGGGACATCTCGCCGATGCGTGCTCTGGCCTCACGGCACATCTCACCTACCTCCTTGCGGCACGCACTATCGTCGCGGTCCTCGTTGTCTGTGGATGTGCCGAGGCCACCACGAGAAGCAGTATGAGCCTTGGCAGTAAAGCTAGCGACCGGTGCAAGACAAGCAATACCGTCCACTGTCTATGATCAGGCGATTGTTCTCTTCGGTGACCATGGTTGGACCCGTCGTAGGAGCCGCACGATCTTCTGGCATACAGAACAGCTTGCGCACTGCATGGGTAAGCATGAAGCTGGGATCTGGACCAATTCGCACCACAGCGCAACCGAGAAGGTGAATCTCACCCGGCGCCTCTTAATCAGCGGATGGGAGGTTTGAGTCACTTCGGCACAAAAACAGGCCATTGGAGGACGCTCGGGCAAGATGTCGATCAAAGTGCCGGTTTAGCCTGTTCAGCATCGGTGTAAGCTGGTACACTGGGTGCGTGGGGCAGCTGGCTCCCTTGGGGCCGCTCAGTCGCTCGCAGCTACGATCGCAAACAGCAAGCGTGGCAGACGTCTGCCGCTATCACAACTGTTGGGTGTCCCGTGCTGTTCTTTGTTTGGTGACATCCCTCGATGAACAAGTAGATAGGAAGTGCACTGTTTATGGAGTCTCGACCATTTGACGCACCTCTAGTGCAGTCCAGCGCGTCGCTTCAGTACAGCCAATTCCAGCCAGGTCCTGCGGCATCCACTCCCAGGCGGGAATACCCTTGCGACCTCGTCTTCGAAGGTGGAGGAGTACGAGGCATCGCGCTGGTGGGCGCCCTGGAGGTGCTCGAACAGCATGGCTACTATCCCAAAAACATGGCGGGAACTTCGGCCGGGGCCATCGTCGCCACCCTTTATGCCGCCGGCTACACCGCCGCCGAACTCCGGCTGATCATTGAAAGCGAAGACTTCAAGACCTTCATGGATGCCACCTGGGAAGACCATGTGCCGCTCGTCGGCAGTCCCCTCAGCGTCATCTTTGAACTCGGCATGCACCGGGGCGAAGTCTTTCGTCATGCCATGGATCAATGGTTGCAGGCCAAAGGGGTGACGACCTTTAAGGATCTCGTGCATCCCGAGTTCCAAGACCATCTCGACCCTCGCTACCGCTACAAAGTGCAGATCATTGCCTCGGACATCACCCACCACACGCTGCTGGTTCTCCCGCGGGACGCGCATAAGTTGGGCGTCGCCCCCGACGACCTGAACGTCGCACTGGCCGTCCGCATGAGCATGAGTATCCCCATCTTCTTCGAGCCGGTGCGTTTTCGCAACGCTCAGAGTGGGAAGGAGCATGTGGTCGTCGATGGCGCGCTGCTCTCAAACTATCCCCTCTGGCTGTTTGATAGTGACGGCACGCCTGAATGGCCGACGTTTGGGTTGGGACTGGTCGAAGGGGATCCCACCTTGAGTCTTGCTGATCGGCTACACCTGACTCCGCACGACAACAGCCATTTGCCGATGGCGCTGCAGTTCCTGAAAGGGCTCCTGCTCACCATGAACGAGGCGCATGACCGTATGTACATCGACGAAGAAAATTTTTCCCGGACCATCCCCATTCCGACCTTGGGCATCGATTCGACCGAATTCAGCTTATCGCATGAGAATAGTCGACGCCTCTATCACTCGGGCCGCATCGCCGCCGAGGAATTTCTGGCATCTTGGGATTTCCAGACCTACATCCAGCGGTTCCGCAGCGGCCCAGCTCATGAACGCAATACCCGCCGCGTTGCTGAAGAGGTCGCGAACCTTACCAATCTCAATGTCCCAGGTGAGGCAAGTAGTGGCTGAGATTCAGACGCGCGTAGCAGAGTCCACTCTCAGCACACTATCCCTCGCATTGTGCCGGTCGAGACGAAGCGCACACTCGTGGTCTATGTTCACATGCCAGACGCGCAGCCGCATGTTCGCGTCGACATGATGAGGTTCCAAAGCATCTTCTAAACCTCGAACAGCTGTTGACTCGCACCCCGCGATGTGTGCGCCCCGATGTGTGCGCCCCGATGTGTGACCTTGCCTGCCACAAATGAGGTGGAGTAGAGTAGCTCCTGTCGGACCTGATTTGCATAAGCGGTCGGAAGTCGCTGAAGACACGAAGCGTAGCAAGTGAGGCTTACCCACCGTGGACGATCCTGAATATGAAGTCGACGATGTGCGCTCACAACCTCTTCTATCACCTCCTCCAATAACGAGGCAAGCGATACCTCCCAGCATACGGCTGTCTGGCGTCTGGCGTCTGGCATTAGCAGTAAGTACTGTTGTGTTGGCCCTTGCCCTGATCCTCAGCACCTGGCTGCCCCAGCAGAACCAGCTACAATCCTCCAATGGATCCTCTTCGCCCACTCCACAAGCTGTATTTCCTTCCTTCACTCCGCAAGGTGCAGTAACACCTGTGGGAGTGCCAACCCCACTGCCAATTACCAGCTCGCTGGCGCCGCCGCCCGCCAATTGCCCCACAGCGTCACCGCTCACTACGATTACGGTTCCCGACTTCGGTAGCCTCGGAGGTAGCACGGTACAACTGACAGGACACGCGCCGGTCTGGATTCAGACAAAGTACCTTCCCCAGAGTATCGCCGGTGTTCCCGAGCAGGCACCTCCGTCGTCGCCGATGCCGGCGTGGTGGCCCTCTATCTTCATCCTCTGGGAGATCGGGCCAACGTCTCACCCTTTGGTGAACATACAGGTCCACGATATGCGCAGCGGGGCGCCGGCCTGGTGGGCAGAAAGTGGAAGCAGCCCACAAACGCCCATACTCGTGCTGCCAACGCCTCCAGGCGAGCCGCATTCAACGGTGTACTCGAGCTATGGAACCGAACTCTTCATCACACATGCCGGGTGTTATCTCATGAGTGTTACCTGGCCGGGAGGGAGGTGGTCCTACATCTTTGCCGCCGGTTGGGGCCCTACGTATTGACCCTGTCGCATCGGCGCCGAGTCTTCGTATAGGAATGGGGCGCCAACGTTGCGCGAGCAGTGCGACCATGGCGACCGCCCACAGCTGTTGTGTGTTGGAGCCTCATCTGCAAAACTACAATGATCTACCCCTAAACCGTATAAGAGGCTCATCTCTGAAAAATATAACGGTAAGGTCAAAAAAAACGGCTGGAAGTCGGCGTTGAGAACACTATATACGTGATGTGCATCGGGAACTGCTTACACATTAAAGAATTCTAGCAGCACCGGCGCAAGAGCTTCAGCAGCGACTTCATGTGTCTGCCCTTCAAGCCGACGATGGACGGCATGGGGAATAGCCTGTGTTAGCGCCACTGCTGTAGTATGCAGGAACGGGAACGAGGCAGTTCCATCCATGACCAGTGTTGGCACGGTGACGCAGGCAGCTTTCTCAGTGGGGACCGAGCCATCGTCTCCCATCGCAGCAGCATCGTAGGCCAGGGTGTCAGCGACGGCTTCCCACATCGGCCACAGGGGATGCTGGCGTGCCCCTGCAAGGTGTTCGGGCGGCATGCCCACGAACATCATCATGAGCCCCAGGGCATCGTCTCGCCGTCCTGCTGCAAGAGTTTCTCTGTGTTCGTCTTTTCCGTCGGCGTTGTCGACATCTTGGTAGCCATCATGAAGCAGAGCGGGACCTGCTGCATCGTATGAAGCTTGACACTAGGCGGTTAGATCGCTTTCCGCTACGCTCTTACTTTGACAGGAGGATCAAACACGATCAGTTCTGTCTGCTAGCGCGTGATCGAATGAATCGCGCGGTTTAGGTGTATTGTCGATACGGGCGGCGAAGTCGAACGGGGTGCGGATTGGCTCGCCCGGGCGTTAGAACACTATGCTGCACACTGCCGTGTGAGAAAGGGCTTTACAGCCATGGACCGGAGGATGAAGGACACACTTGGTCAAGCCGAGGCTCTCGTGGCCCAGGGCGATCGCGAGGGGGCGTATGCGATCTACCAATCGCTCTGGACCGACGCGACCAATACCCAGGACCACTATCAGGCTTGTATTGCTGCCCACTTCCTGGCACACGCCCACGTCGAGCCTGAAGCGCAACTTGAGTGGCATTTGCGAGCCTTGCGTGCCGCAGATGTTGTGGGTGACGAGCGGGTATGCACCTTCTATCCCTCGCTGCACGGCAATCTCGCGGATGTCTACCTCCGTCTCGGCAACCGCAGGCGAGCACGAGAACACCTGGAACTGGCACGGGCGAGTGAGCAGGTCTTACAAGACAACGACTACTGGCATATGCTCCTGCAGGGATTGATCGAGCGCCTCTCAGTGGCCCTGTCTGATGCTGACGAGAGCGTTTCGTACTCCCCGTCTGCTGCTACTGCGCCGTTTTTAGTTGAGTGAGGAGTACACAGGCGTAGGGAATCCGGACACAAAAGACGAAGCGGGGAGCAGCAGCAAGTGATCTGACCCTCCCATGTCCAGCTTCATATGATGACGTGTCGCTCTCGCCCTACAGCTGGAATCCGCGCAAGGTCAACTTCTGTCCTAGCTACACGACTGCAGGAGAAAACAGAGGGTCGAAGCAGACTGCTGATTAAGAGTCAGCAGCCCTGCGGAATTCGAGTGTCCGCCGACATCCGCCAGTGTTCACGAATGCAGTAGTCTACTCGTTCTCGCACCGACTTGGATGACTGAATTGTTTGCCATCACTCATGCAAGTTCGCCCACTTGGCTGTCAGTGTGGCTGTCAGAGGAACGACGCAATGACCTGCAATTGAATAGCCGCTTGACAAGCAAGACGTCTCCACATAGTATTGCTGAAGTGGCTATAGCCATATAGTGAATAACTGACGTACCCGGAGGTCGATAGTATGTCCTGGCGGCTCGCTCCTTTTTACCGCGCTTTACTGGTCGTCGGCGTGGCCCTTGTGATGGCGTTCATCAGCGCGAAGGTACTGTTTAACGGTTCTGTAGCTAATGTAGTACCCTGGGGCATACTGGCAATTGCTACCTCATTCCTCGCCTCGCGTCGACGCGAGGCTTGGATGTTTGGGGGAATTTTCGGCTTCGTGGTCTCGTACGCGTTTCTGTGGTTTGACAATACCGATACCAAAACACTCCGGCTCGTATTAATCCTTATTCCGCTCATCATCGCACCTGCACTGTTTGGTGCACTCTGCGGCTTTCTCGCGGCGTGGCTTGGGTGGATAGTGCGGCAATTGTTCAAAACTCAACGAAGCTAGGCCTTCGGGCAGCTACCGATATAATGCTTATTGGGACTAGGAGGACCGTGATGCCTTCACGTCGATGGATCAAGCGACTGATGACGAGTCTGCTGATCCTGTTGTTGCTGATCGTGCTGGGCCTTACTTCCAGCATTGCCTTTGTGGAGATCCGGCGCAATCAAACGCTCGTCTTGCCCGCTCCGAGTGGCCCTTATGCAGTCGGGAGGGTGGAATACGACTGGACCGATCAATCACGCACCGATCCTCTGGCACCGCAGGCCGGCACAAAACGGGAATTGGTCGTCTGGGTTTGGTATCCGGCAGTACGGGTGTCCGGGGCCAAGGTCGCTCCCTACCTTCCAGCCAAATGGGCCCAGTTGAGCGATCAGCAGCATGGCCGCTTTGGCCAGCTCCTGTTCCAGACATCCGACTCGATCCAGACATACAGTGAGGAGAACGCCCCGCTGGCCACTGCTTCCGCACGCTATCCCGTCCTCATCTTCGAACCGGGACTCGGCGATATTCCCACTCAGTACACGACCTTACTGGAGGACCTCGCTAGCCACGGCTATGTCATCTTTGCCATCACCCCCACTTACAGTTCTGATGTAGTGGTCTTTCCGGATGGGCGCGTGGCGGAAGCCACCTCCGCAGGCAATCCCGGCGACGCATCAGACATGCAAGCCGCAGGCGATCGACTGGTGACGGTCTGGGCACAGGATGTCGTGTTCGTCATGAACCAGCTTGATCGACTGAATGCAACGCCAGGCACCATGTGGAGCCAGCGGTTAGATCTCACGCATCTGGGGGTTTTTGGTCATTCCTTTGGTGGGGCGACAGCGGCCCAGGTGTGTCAGATGGACACACGCTGCAAGGCCGGGATCGACCTCGATGGTGCGTTGTTTGGCCCGGTGGTGCAGACGGGCCTTCAGAAACCGTTCATGGTGATCGAGAGTGGCCAGTGCTCCACGTCCTCCGCGACCGGGTGTCGCTCGTTCGAAACCGAGATCCAGGCCATCTTGCGCACTGTGCCGAGCAATGAGAGAAATCACCTGCGTATCAAGGGCACACAGCACTTCAATTTCTCTGACTACGCAGTCTATTTTTCACCCGCACGTGCCCTTGGGGCGCTTGGTTCCATTGACGGAGCGCGCGGGTTGCAGATCGCCCGCGCCTATGTACTGGCCTTCTTTGATACCTATCTCAACCAGACCCCCTCAGCGCTGCTTCAGGGGCCGGCAAGCGCGTATCCGGAGGTGCAGTTTTTGGCCCCTTGAGGAAAGGAGTCATGACGCTGGATATCCGTTTGAGGCAGACCATGAAAAGTATCAATTGCTGCCACGGACATGAACCCCTGCTGGTTCATGTAACTTCTAGGGCGGTGATCCCTATTTTGTCACCTTGGGAAAAGACCATTATGCTCGCTTGCTGCGGGCCCCGTTGATGACGGAGCACAAAGCCTTTGCTTGCATTGCGGAGAAGCACGCTGAGAAGGCTGAATTTTCCTAGACTCGATCCCAACGTGACAGAAAAGGGATCAAAGGTCGGAAAACGCATCTCTGGCGACGGCGAGCGGTGCTGCCAGCGAATACCGCGGATAGGGAGTGTGCCAGTATTCCGCTCCATTGTGCGTATCGAGCGCGTAGAGCGCATCCCACCCACGTCCATCGATGCGTACCAAGTACAAAGCCTCGTCAAGGACGACTGGTTGACCAAACGAGACGCGGGGACTACTCCCCAGGTCCTGGTGCCAGAGGACTCTACCATCCTCGCTACTGAGCGCATAGGCTCCATCAGTTGTGATGTAGAGGACGTTATCGGCAATGGTGGCTGGACAGCGTGCCGGAGAGGCAAACTGGCATTGCCAGCGCAGCCGGCCGTTCAACGCATCCAGGGCATAGAGGGATCGATCACCGGAGCCGACATAGATCGTCTCGTGCTGGACCACCGCTCCACTGTAGCTGCCTACTACTGGATAGCGCCAGATCTCCGCGCCGGTCTCGACATCCAGGGCACGAAAATAGCTCTTCTGTGGGTAACCGAAGAAGCCGCGTGTGCCCACATAGAGCAGGCGGCCGTCGACGACCGGCGGCCCACTCAAAATGGTCGGTTCCCGGGGTGTATAGAGCCAGCGGATCTGACCATCCTTTGCGTTGATGGCATAGATTCCCATGTGGGTCGTGGCATAGAGCGTCTCGTCAGTGAGCGCATGGAGCGACAGTGCTCCCTCCGCATCCGTATCGATGCCGATACGCCAGAGGACTGCCCCATCTGGCTGGTTAAGGGCATAGGTGCCGCTGTACACGACGCCATCCTTCACCAGCGGAACCGCCCATTCCATGAACGGCATGGAGACCACTCTGGCATCGGTCGGGGTCCACCAGCGCAGCGCCCCATCGCCGGCAGTGAACGCGCACGTATACTCTCCAAAGCCGTGAGCACTGACATAGACCACGTCATGGACCACCCGCGGTGCCGCGAAGGACATTCGTGGAGGCGGAAGGTAGCTTACTCCAGGATGATAGGTCACCTCCCTGGTTCTGGTGAGCTTCACCTGCTGGCACCAGCGCGCCGTACCGTCCGCGGCATGGACGGCATACAGGCACTCTCGGGCGGCCAGGTACAGGGACTGGTGCTCCCCTACCGGAGCTACCGTCGTCACGACCGGGACCGGTGGCAGAGCCTGACAGGGGTTCAGACTCACCACCGCCTCCAAAGCAGGCAGTGCAATCTGGTGCATCGTCAGAACCTCCTCGTCTGCAAGGATAGGGTACCGAATGCTCGCTTGCTGCACTCCTTATGCTGTGTCACGTCATCCATTGTAGAATGGCGCTCTGCTCTGCGGCGAACTCGCTGCTCAGCATGGCCATAAACTCCAACCGTATGAGGGGACGGCGTATAAATTGCTGTCAAAACTGCTGTCAGCCAGCACAAAGAGCGAGCCCAGGAGGCTTAAATCCTGGGCTCTTTTGGTGGAGATGGGGGAGAGTCGAATACTCTCATCGCCAGTGGCAGAGTTCACGAGTATTTCTACTCCCGCGTATCAACGCTTCGGTGCTTGACACCAATTCTGACACCAGTCTGGCCAGCCGCTCTCTTCTGGCGTGCTACAATTCGGCACGAGAGAATACAAGCAAATTGGAGACGCCGTTAGATCTTGCAATCCTTGCGAGAGAGGGCCATCTTGCATATGAGCATGAAAGAAATCTCCGGTGGTGTTGTCCACAACTTACCAGAGGACTTACGGAAGACCCTGGCGTCTGACGCGGAGGCGCTCGCGGCATGGGAGGATCTTTCGCCTCTTGCGCGCAATGAATGGATATGCTGGGCGATCTCCGTCAAAAAACCAGAAACCAGAAGGCAGCACGTTGAAAGGGTGCGCACGGAACTCAAAGAGGGCATGCGCCGACCTTGTTGTTGGTATGGCTGTATTCACCGCACGGATAAGCCAATTAGCCCTTCGGTACAATATGTGCTCAGCAAACAATCTAAAAAGTCATCATAAATGATGGCCTTCATATACTGTGGGGCAAATTGGCTTTTGGCTTATTTGGCACGGCAGAGCAATTGCCAGACGGAGCCTCATCCGTCTGCGGTTCCTCAACGAGGGTAATCATCTACTGATCCCTGATTTGTCATGACGGGATCGAGGCCAGGGAAATTCACTCTTTGTGCGCTGAGTATTTCTAAGGCAAGCACACACCATACAACCTGATCTCTACAAGCCTAGCAGCAACCAGACGACGCAAGCTCTTCCCAAAATGGCAGATCAGGGTGATACCGGATTGTTCTCGGTTGTTGTCGTATGAGGACGGCGCGCCGCTGCGTGACCCACTCCTCCAATTGCTGCAATATCCAGAACTGGGCCGGATCCTCACTCGCCGTAGTGATCAACTGGCCGAAGAACTAGGGCTGGATCGGGTGCGGAAACGTGGCTGGGAGCCAGCGCAACAAGTTCTTTCCATGTGGTGGAGCGTTGAGGATGAGCATAGCTTCAGCGAAGATCAACTCATCTGCGCCAATCCCATCGCTTCAATCAAAGTGTTGAAACCGTTCACGGGAAATGTCGCCATACGATACCAGGTGTTGTCATTTGTCACCAGCGTGGTTCTTTCCGTTTGTTGGTGGCGCGGAAAGAAGATGTAGGGAGAGACAGTGCGAGGCTGTGATGGAAGGGGAGACACCTTATTCACCTCTACGAGACTCCCCGTTTTTTACCCCTGCGAGGGCGCGTATGCAACTCGTTGAGCAGCATGTGATCGACAAGGCCGACCCGCGCTTTGACCTAATTGATGCCGCCGCGTTTGCGGCCAAGAACCTCTACAATGCTGCCTTATATGAGGTGCGACAAGCTTACATCTTTGATGGGCGGTATCTGGGAAACTCGGAAATCTATCACCGCATGAAGCACACCGACACCTATCGCGCCTTGCCCTGCAAAGTCTCCAATGATGTGCTGCGCCAACTGGATAAGACCTGGCGAGCCTTCTTTGCGGCCCTGGAGGCATGGAAGGAAGATCCCTCCAAGTTTGTTGGGCGACCCAGGTTACCGAAGTACAAGCACAAGACCAAGGGGCGATACCTCCTGACCTATGATATTCAGGCCATTTCCCGCCGCGCTCTGGCACGGGGACTACTAGCTCCCTCTGGGCTGCACATTGCAGTGCAGACAACCCATCGCCGTATCTCACAAGCCCGCATTGTCCCACGCATCGGGTTTTATGTCGTGGAAATCGTCTATGAGCAGCTCGAGGCTGCTCCCGCTGGCAATCCCGCTCTCTGCGCCGCTGTAGACCTGGGAGTTGATACGCTCGCCGCGATAACTTCAAACAAAGTGGGGTTCACCCCACGCCTTGTTAATGGTCGCCCGATCAAATCGACCAACCAGTTGTATAACAAACGCCGTGCGGACTTGCAGGAAGCGTTAGGCCATCCTGGGACAACCACCCGCATGGAGCGGTTGACGACCAAACGCACGCGCCGTATCAACCACTACCTGCATGCGGCCAGCAAAACGATCATCGCCCTGTTGGTGACACAAGGCATCGGCACGCTGGCCATTGGCAAGAACCTGCTGTGGAAGCAGGAAGTGGCGTTGGGTCGGGTCAACAACCAGCATTTCGTGCAGATACCGCACGCTCGCTTTATTGATATGCTGCGCTATAAGGCGGAGCTGGCGGGTGATCGTGCAAGAGGAAAGCTATACCAGCAAAGCGAGCTTCCTCGACACAGACCCGTTGCCTGTCTATGACTCCAAGCGGGAAGAGAAGCCAGTCTTCAGCGGCAGGCGGGAAAAGCGCGGGTTGTATCGGGCGAAGAACGGGCGGCGCATCCAGGCGGATGTGAACGCCAGCTACAACATCGGCAGAAAAGCACTCCCCAACTCCTTCGGGCAGGGGATAGAGGCCGCCATTGCAGTACGGCCAGTAGGATTGTCGATTGCTACGGTCATCCCGTCACGGGCACGGGATAGTGCGACAGTCCTGCAAACGCGAGCATAGTTGTGTATGCTTCAAGATACTGTAACGAATGATACTGACACGAGAACGGGTGATGTATGATAACGGGAGCGAACAACGCTCGCCTCTTGAGGTGAGATTTGGAGCTGCGGGCCATGGGGCGTCAGCCGTTACAAAATCGGGCGTCTGCCGAGGAGTAGGTATGATATTCGAATGGAGCGCCGCCTGGGATGGCAGTACGCATGTCATCAGGCGGGACACGTCGGAGCAGCAGGACCGGGTTATTCAGACAACCATAGACATTGACGGTGCGACCGTGCATAAGGAGTCGGTTGAGTGGCCCGAATGGTCGTCCGCTGCACCCGTAGTGGCAACCGTAGCGGGATTTATGCGTGGCTCGCTTATTGGCGGATTTGCTATGTACGCCGCTGCGTTTGGGATAAAGAACTACATGAAGACAGCACGCCCTATCAATTTCGAGTACGGCGGGCATACATTCAGGTTCCAAGGTTCCAGTCTCGCCGTCGATGGCAGTGACGCAGGGAAGGGAAAGACGGTGACCGTGCTGGGTCGTTCAACCACTGCGTATCAAATGGTTCGAGACGAGGATCTCGGCGAGCACGATGAGATCATCCGCACTGACGAATTTCGCGTTGACAATTCTAAGGGTACGGCGCTCTTGCCTGTGGAGCGAGAACTCTCGATGACGGTCACGAACCAAGTCACCATCACAATCCCGGGCGAATTCCATGACCAGGCTCGTATTCCCGTAGGCGTGGTCACCGCCGAGATCGCGATCAAGATAACTCAGGAGACCGGACAGCAATTTAATCAGAATGTTACGGTTCGAAATAATCAGACGTTCCCGGTCGAATCAGGTACGGCGGTAACGTTTCGCATCAAATGGAAACGCCATGTCCGGAATGGGAGGCACATCATCCTGATAGACAACCAAGAGGTCACACTACCCTACGAGGCTCACTACGGTCTTACATACGACATCGAGACGGAGTCAGTCACCCCCGACTGAAGTCGAGAGCCTCCGCGCCCGCGTACGGTGAGTCCCCCGCCTGATGTGACCACGACAGAGCGACGGGCCGGAGGCGTCTCCACCCACCATTGTATTTGGTTGCCTCCTGTCAATGCGACCTCCTGGCCTCTACTCTCGGCGCTCAAGTTCGTCGGGCGTTGGGCGTTGGAAGAACACAATCCATGGCTTCATCATCGCTTCGGGAATATAGAAACTTGTGTCCGAAGGCTGCGAATTTCTTACCGCAAGCCGATGCATCAACTCATCCGCCGATACATCGAGAAAGTGTACTTCGCTGCTGGCCCCAAGCTGCTTCGCTCGAGACCGATAGTCTTCGCGTTCCTCTTGTGCCCAGAAGCCGAAATCGAGGATTACATTCGTTCCCAATTCAAGCGCTCTACTGGCGATGTTCCACAGCATCGCTTCAATTAGACCATGCCGAGCATTATGCTCTGGCTCCTCAGCATCTTGACCGAAAAGACGTACGTGCCATTCATCCGTTGTCAGTCGAAGGGCCGATTGCTCACGCTCAAGCTTCTGCGCAAGCGTGGTTTTTCCCGAGCAAGGAAGTCCAACCATCAAATGGAGAGTCGCCACACTTACTACTCCTGGAGTTGGTAGTGCTACCATTGTAGCGGTGAATCTGGATTGGATCAGCACATCATCAATACTTCAGTTTATGCCTACCACTACCTGTTTATCACTACCCAAAAGTCCGTCTATTTCTCTGGGTCCGGAACTACCGAGCAATGTATCCATTGCACTGACGGCTGACTGCTGCATATGGGGTAAACCATGGGCATAGATGCTGAGCGTTATCGACGCGTTGGAATGCCCGAGCATCTCACTCACAACCTTGACATTCACGCCGCTCGCCAGCAGGAGTGTCGCAGCAGTATGAAGGTGACCAAGCATTATGCGAGACCGACTGTGCTACCGTTGACCCCAATCGCGACCCCCGCGCGGATGAACAGCCGCCAACTCGGACGAACACTGCGCCACTCAAAACCGCGGAAAATAGGGCGCTCGTGAACATCAGCGAACTACCACAAACAGGTGGCGCCGAGTTCGACTCTCCCCCATTTCCACCACTAGAGCCCAGGAAATAAGCCTCCCGGGCTCGCTCTTTGTGCTGGCTGGCAGCAGTTTTGACAGCAATTCATTCCCACATTTGTCATGTTGGCACGAAGAACGCTGCTCAGCTGTCACAACCTCCTTTTGGATGTGAGCAATTGACGTTTGCTCGCTATACTGCACAGCATATCGTGAACTCGGAATATTCCAAGCTCTGATCTGGAGGAGACAAAAGTGGGAATGAGATGTACCCCGGAAGTTGGACAGTTGCCCATGTTTAAAGTAGTGAAGGAACATACGGAGGAGTAGAAGGAGTGACGGTTCATGGCAATGGTTCAGATGTCTCGACCAACTGCATCGCGTACGATGCGTAGGTCCACCCGGAAACCTATCAGCTCGAAATTCATTCGGATACTACTGCTCGGGCTTACCACTACTGCCTTGCTCCAGCTTCCTTTTCTCGGCTTGCTCCAGGACTTCCCTGTGCATGCTTCTCCTGCGCGAGCAGTGGCTCCCGAGTTGTACTTTGGTCTCACCTATCAAGGTACCCCAGATATCACCGCGCTGGGCAAGTTAGAGACCCAGATGGAGAAACGTGTCTCTTTAGTTCTCTGGTATCAGAACTGGCAGACGTTTGGCCAGATGCAGCCATTCCCGACCGCGCAGATGGAGGCGGTGCGTGAGCATGGCTCCATTCCAGTGCTGTCCTGGGAGCCGGACGAATATTCCGGGCCACTTGATCAGCCGGCGTTCTCCTTGGCCAGCATTGCCGGAGGAGCATGGGACAGCTACATACGCCAGTATGCCCTGGCGGCCAAAGCGTGGGGGCACCCCTTCTTCCTGCGCTTTGCCTTCGAAATGAATGGAAATTGGGAACCATGGTCCGAGTTTAACAGCGGCAATAGCGCGGGCCAATTCGTAAAGGCCTGGCGTCACGTCCACGACATCTTTACGTCGGTGGGTGCAACCAACGTCACCTGGCTGTGGTGCCCTAATACTGACAGTGCCTCTACCACACCGCTCGAGGACCTGTATCCTGGGAACGCGTATGTAGATTGGGTAGGCATGGATGGCTATAACTTTAGCATAGATGTCTATAATAAGCCGTGGCTAACCTTCTCGCAGATTTTCGGCGAGACCTACCACCATCTTCTGAAAATGATTCCCGCCTCCATGCCCATCATGATTGGTGAGACGGGATCGGTAGAGGATGGCGGCTCCAAGCCAGCCTGGATTACCGATGCCCTGAGCACACAATTGCCGGCGGACTTCCCCCGGATCAAGGGTCTGATTTGGTTTAATGAAACTGCCGGCGCCACTGTCAACTCGCGCATTGATAGCTCTCCCCAATCTCTCGCCGCCTTTCAAAAAGGCATTGCGGCAGCCACGTACCAATCCAATCACTACAGCACGCTCGACCAATCGCCGATCCCTGCGCCTGAGCAAGTGGTCTTGCCGTCGCCACCAACTCCTGCACCAACTCCTAAGGTGATCGAGCTCGCTCTGCTTGTCTCACTGGCCCTCATCGTCTTGATCTTCTTGGTCAGAAAGAGGGGCACAGAGGAAACGCAGACGACAAAGGATAGAGCACGTTAGGGGGCATCCGATTCGCACTCGCTGCGGTTAATGTATGCCTGTCGAGGCGGTCAACTTACCGCCGCCGTGACGACAGCGCTGGCCATGCCAGGCGTCTGATACCATTTCGCGGTGGATACTTGTGGTTTATCGTGCTCCGAGGTCATACCGCGCAGATCAGAAGGAGTCCTCTACAAGTGCCCAGGCAAACCTGGTTTCACCTCATCTGTCAAAGCGAGGACACTAGCAGGCGGCATCAGACTCCTGACCACCATTTTGACCACCACACCAACGACATTCCGCAAGATGTGGCAGTACACAATGACCAACAACATCTTGAGCATTGCCGCCAGTCGACGGCCTGTCGAGACACGTAGCGGACAGTCTAGCTGGGTCTTCTAAACCGATCATCTGGGTTCGACGTGCGCTAGAGTATAATCCTGGTCTGTGCGTCTTCTGGTTAGAACGGCAGCAGATCTCCTCTCAATGCCTCAAGCGCAGATGTAAGCTTGTTGTACATGCTATAATCCCTGCACGCTACCTTGCTCGGAATCAAGGATAGGGGCTGCATCGAGAATTGAAGGCGTATATCACTAAGCGCACTCAGACATGGCGAGTAAGTCCAGTCAGCCAATGTATTTCAAATAATCTGAGCAATGTCGATTGCGCGAATACATACTTCACCAGACCGAAGCCGTCGAGCACTATGTAAATTGTCTTCTGGGTTGCCGATAATGCGCCAGTCGTCGACGAAGCGCTACAGGTTGAGCAAATTGATGAGCACAGCCTGCACGTCATTGAGGTGAGGGATTCCAGTGTCATATCAATCCGAAAGCATCGCGACCATCATCAATCGGCTGAACACGTCCTACTTTCTTCCGGCCATTCAGCGCGAGTACGTATGGCGACCAGATCAGATTGTTGAACTATTCGACTCACTAATGCGTGGCTACCCTATCGGCACATTCCTTTTCTGGGAATTGCAGCATGAGAATCGGGACAATTGGGATGCGTACAGTTTCATCTATCACTATCGCCAAGATGGGACACATAACGAGCTTGCATCTCTCCATGGGTATCAGCAGCCAACCCTTGTGCTTGACGGGCAACAACGGCTCACCTCCCTTCAAATAGCATTTCGTGGCTCCTACACAGTGAAAAGGCCATATGCGCGCCGGAATTCTCCGAATGCCTGGGCAACGAAGCACTTCTTTCTCGATCTTCTGAAGGATCCGCGTGTCGAGGGCCAGAATGAGACCGGTGTCCGCTACGGGTTCCAACTGTTAGAGCGGAACGAGGCTAGCGAGCGGGGTGGCGGTAATTTCTGGTTCGAGGTTGGGCAGATCCTCAACTGCCACACAGACGACCTCTATTACGACCTCAAACGAGACTTGCGTCGCCAGTTGGGCAATGTGTCCTCAGATCACATCGAAATCTTCGAGCGCAATATCGACCGGCTCTACAATCTGGTTTGGAAGGAGAAGGTCATCTCCTTCTACACCGAACGAGAACAGGATTACGACCGCGTCCTTGATATCTTCGTTCGCGCCAATGAGGGCGGCACTCGCCTGGGCAAGTCAGATCTCTTGCTGTCCATGGTCACACTTCGCTGGGTCGATGACGAGGGCACCAATGCGCGCGAAGACATCCATCGCTTAGTAGATAGACTCAACTATGAAATGTCGCGGCGGAACGACTTTGACAAAGACTTTGTGCTGAAGACGTCGCTGGTGCTTGCCGATCTTCCGGTGGAGTACAAGGTCGAGAACTTCAATATGCAGAACCTGGAGAAGATCCGCACCCGATGGACCTCCATTAAATCTGCTATCGAGCGTGGCGTGGATTTGATCAACTCGTATGGCATTGACTATGTGACTTTGACCAGTGCGAACGCCGTGATCCCACTCATCTACTTTGTGTGCACGCATCCCAATTTCAAAGTACGAGGCACGTCGCCCTACGACGTGCGCAATGCCTCAATCATGCGTCGCTGGCTCATCGCGGCATTGCTCAATAACGTATTCGGGGGGCACTCCGACACCGTACTGCGCACCATCCGTCGGGTGTTGCAAGGGAACAAGGCGGCGCACCAAGATTTTCCCGCTGAGATGCTGGCCAACGAATTGGGGAGGTTGGGCAAGTCGACGCGGTTCGACGAAACTGCAATCGAGGAGTATCTTTCCATCACCTATGGCAAGCAAGTGACATTCTTGGCGCTGTCGCTGATGTACGACGACAATAATTGGGGATCTCTGCAGTACACGCAAGACCATATCTTCCCCAAGTCGTGGTTCACGTCGACAAGGCTCAAGGCCGCGGGCATTGCCTCGGATCGTCACAAGTCGTATTCACTGCTCGCGCAGCAGGTAGGGAACCTTGAGTTGCTGCTTGACAAGGAAAACGAGGAGAAATCCAACCAGGGATTCGAATCTTGGATCAATTCGCGTGACGCGACGTTCCGCCAACGACACCTGATCCCCACGGATCGCAGCCTCTACAAGCTCGACAAATTTGAAGAATTTATCGCCGAAAGGGACAAGCTCATCCATGCTCGGTTGACCAAGATGTTTGCTTCGTGATTGTCGTGCCAGTACGAGTTGAGCGACTGGATAGATGGGTTGCACGCGCTCAGGCAGTAATCGAACGAAATCTGCGTCTGGCTGGACCTAGCTCGGAGCAGCATAGCAATACTTCCTGTTGGACGAAGGGATGCTTTGCATGTGCTCTCTATTGAAGATTGTGCCATTTGACCTGACCCTCCCAGTAACGACCAGCGGATGCACGACAATCCTTTTGTCCAAAACCGAAGGTTACCACTTGTACTTTCCACCAGAATGACCTAGAAGTGTGTGTGGTCCAGCAAGCAAGCGAGGAACTAGTTCACGTTGACGTTGGCCCAGTTCTCGGGTTCTTGAGCACAGAACAAGTCGGTCACCCGTCGCTGCCCGCCATGGGGAAAAGCCGTATCTGTGGTGCATAGCTGGGATCGAACCAGAAGATGCCGGCACCCGGCAGCTCCACAGTGGCGTATTCTCCTCCCTGGGAGACCAGGCCTAGCGGCGAGGTGCCTAGTGACTGCCAGCGGTCGCTGCCGGGCGCCAGCCGGTAGAGGGTGTCCGGTATGGCGCTATCGGGAATCGTTGGCATGATCGCCGGCATGTCGGCGTAGACGGTGCCGTCCGGACCTAGGGCGAATTCACTGGCGCTCTGCGAGCCTGGCCCGGTGTTGGGATCGGTATAGGTGATCTCCAGGTGCGGCCGCTGGATCCAGGTCTTGCCGCCATCCAGACTGCACATCAGGGTGCTGCTGCTCGAATCGCCGCTCTGTGTGAGGACACAGATGCGCCAGGGCAGGCCGGCCTCCGGCGGTGAAATCATCGGCGTGCTCCAGTCCGGCGGCGTCGAGAGCATCGTCCAGTGCAGGCCGTCGTCGCTCGACGTATCGAGCTGCTCGGTGACACCGATGGGCTCGGCAGGCATGCTGATCTCTCCTAATAGCTCACCTGTGGTGGGATTGATCGACATGTCCCTCGTCGCCGGTACCGCGCTACTGGATTGCCAGGTCTGCATCTGGTCGTAACTGATCCAGAAGGCGCTGTAGCCGGGCACCTCGGTCTCCACATCCGCCATGGTGACGCCGCGGTAGGTGGCCATCCAGAATATGTTGAACGGCTTGGGGCCGCGCAGCGGCTGCCAGCTCTCGCCGCCATCGAAGGAGACAAAGTGGGTGCCGTCCATAAAATACGGCGCACCGATAGCCTGTTCCCGCTGCCAGCTGACCTCGCCGACCAGAATCGACGGATCCACCGCGTCGGGAACGATCCAGCAGTTGGAGAGGATGTGCGGCAGATTTGGCACGACCGGAAGCGGCGCCAGCTGCGTCCAGTGCCGGGCGTTATCATGGGTGACCCAGATGATCGCTCCCTGCGAGATCGAAGCCGGTGCACCGCAGGTATAGGCGGTCGCACCGTCGCTGGGTGAGACCGCAAGCGGATCTGCAAATGTCCCACCTGGCAGAACGTTACCTGGAGGAAGGCTGCCCGGTACCCAGGACAGCGGAGCCGGAGGCAGCGTCGCCGTCGGGGTGGCGGAGATGTGCGTCGCTGTCGGCGTTGCCCGGGGCTCACCGCGTGCGATGGTCTGGGTGGTCCGGCCGCAACCCGTCGCCAGCAGGCATGTCAGCAGCAGCGCAAGCGCCACCGTCGCTGCCTGACGCTTCCTGAAGATGTGCCCGGACGAAGGAGCCTCCACCTGCCCAGACTCTGACATGGCTCGCATATGTCTCCTCTGTGCAGATGCGCAGAACGCTCCTCTGACGATACGGCTGATGAAGTCTAGTGTAGACCTCATCTATATAGACGCGCGAGTGAACGCTTCCTGTACTGGAGGAACGACTACAACATGGTACGACCGCACACCGCCTTAGGCAATCAGACCCCAGCAGCATGCCATGCCGCCTGGGCCAAATAGCAAGCGAACGAGGAAACCGACTAACATTATAATTGGACTAATAATGTGGATCTGTTCCAGTGATTACATGATCGATGATCTAGCGACGGCGTAGAACATAGAATGTGGCCTCCCGGTTGCTACCCTTCCCCATGCCACGTTTTTGTGCCTTTTCCACGGTAAAGTCCGCGCCAAAGCGATCGCTGACTTCGTTTTCGGCCATTGACGGCGCACCGGGAACCAGGAAGAGATGGCCGCCACTATAGGCCCAGAGCAAGAATAGCCCACCCGGTCGCAGCACCCGCGTGAGTTCTTGCACATAGGCCTGGCGCCGGTTGGCAGGCAATGCGTGATAACACCCCAGATCATAGGCCAGATCGAATGGCCCCTCTACACCAAGGGCGGCCAAGCGCGACACGTCACCTTCCACAAATTTCACTCCAGGGATGCCGGCCGCTTTGGCACGCGCGGCGGCGATGGCGACCGACGAGAAATCCACTCCGACGACCTGCCAGCCCTGCTCTGCCAGAGCAATCGCCATAGTGCCGGTACCACAGCCTAGGTCGAGCGCGCGGCTCGAAGGTGAGGTGTGCACGCTCTCGATGAGTTGCTGCATATCGTCGGGGATGCTGGCGGCGTCGCTGTCCCAGTGGGTCGCTCCGCGACGATAGATCTGATTGTACATCCATTGCTGCCAGGTCATGATTGTTCTCCTTCTCTGTGGGGCCTATGCCTGTTGATCTCGTAAACTAGGTTACCATATTGACATGTATATTGTCAATATGGTAACCTAGTTGTGGTGATACAGAAGTCACTCCCAGTACAAGAAGGAGATCAGATGAACAACGAGCATGCGACTTTTTCTGAGCGGTTCACTGCCGTGGAAGACGTGTTCGATCAGACCGTCAGCCTGTTTCATCTGCTGCGAGCGCTAGCCGAGCAAGTCCATGAGCAAGGTGAATTGACATCTGGGCTCCGGGGTATCCTGCGTGGATTGGACCAGCTCGGCCCACAAACCGTGCCGCAAATGGCCCGCGCTCGTCCGGTCTCTCGGCAACATATCCAGCTGCTGGTGAATCAACTCGAGACCGGTGGGCTGGTGGAATTGGTGGAGAATATCGCCCACAAGCGCTCGCGCCTCGTACGACTGACGCCGAAAGGCAAAGCCTATCTGGACGCGATGTACCGGCGCGAGTACGACGTGTATGCGACGCTGGCGCTCGATGTTTCTGAAGATGCGCTTCGGGGAGCGGCGGATGTTCTACATTCTCTGCACGAAGCCCTGCAACAGGTACTGCTCCGATTCACCCGCGACAGCGAGCAACGAGCAAAATCGTCACCGGGCGAAGCTGGCGAGAGCGAGTGACCCTGAGGCATGCGTTCAAGAAGCCAGTCGTCGTGCTCCAGCAGCAGTTGGGAACGTGTCTGGTCCGGTTTCGGTGGCAAACCAGACCACGTATAAGGAGGGAACAGTATGTCTACCTCGGTGACAGCGGTAGCAGGAGGAGGAGGCACTGTCTCACGAAACATGCTCTTGCAGCGAGTCCAGCCGGGCCTCGCGGGACTCATGGACGGTTCGGTTTCCACTCTGGCTCCTATTTTCGCGACCGCGTTCGCTATCCGCCAGCCATTTTTTGCGTTCCTCGTGGGGATGGCGGCAGCCATAGGAGCTGGTATCAGTATGGCCTTCTCTGAGGCCCTTTCCGATAATGGGGTGCTCACTGGACGTGGCAATCCGATTGTGCGCGGCAGTATTACCGGCGGGATGACGTTTTTGGGAGGCTCGATGCATGCCCTCCCGTTCCTCATCCCCGACCTCCGTCTCGCCTTGCTGGTGGCCTACATCGTCGTCGTGATCGAACTGCTCGTTATCGCCACGATTCGCCACCGCTTCTTCGGCACCAAGCGGTGGCTCTCAGTACTTCAAGTCGTTGGCGGCGGTGCGCTGGTCTTCGCGGCCGCCTGGATATTCGGACACGCATGAGGAGGGAAATGCGCTACCGGTGCCGAGTGCATTGGTGGATTGGAGTACTCTGCCGGAAACTTAGGTTCTAAACGCTGAGGCCCAGGCCATGCTCCAGTCCGCTATCAGCGCCTTGTCTGATCCCCTGCGCGCTGCGTTTGTGCTGCACGATATCGAGCAACTCTCGACGGCGGAATGCGCGCAGATTCAGGGCATCACGGAATCGGCCTGCAAAGTGCGGCTGCATCGGCGCGGCTGTGGTTGCGGGAGCGTCTCGGTGAGTATTTTGGCGAGTGGGTTACCACTGCCCACCCCGAGAAGGAGGAGCAGATATGACCTGCGAAGAACTATTCACCTACCTCCCGAGTTACCTCGACCATGATCTCGACGACGAACTGACCCAGGCGGCACATGAGCATCTTTCGACCTGTCAGAATTGCCAGGTGGTGCTCAACACGACCGAGCGCGTGATCGTACTCGGGCGAGGCCAGGCAGGGCGTTCTATACCAGCTGAGCGCCGGGCGCGGCTTTTCCAGTCACTGCAAGCGGCTTTCCGGAGCCGCGAACTCACTGGACACTAACGAATGTTGCCCAGTACGCGGCCACCCTCTAGATCCCATGGTAGGGGCACTGCTCTAGAAGGTGGTCAGATGACCATATTAGATACGCGCCGGTGGAATGAGCTGCCAGTAGAAGGTGTTAAGCGCCGCCTTCTCCAGGTGCCACATCCGGCGTGGCTTGGGTGGCTTGGGCGGGTGGTCATAGTCGAACCAGAGGAAGGTGGCCTGACCATGTCCGGTCTCCAGGAAGCAGGCGACACGCCCATGGTACTGATGCTGCAGCGGGCGATGCTGCACCTCGGCGGCAATGGTCTCGGCCACGACATGGCCCTCGTAGTGGGCGGCTGAGCCGGACTTCGACACCGGTAGATCGGTTGCATCGCCCACCGCGAAGAGATTGGCCCCTTCATAGCCCTTGACTCGCAGCGTGTTGCGATCAGTGGGAATCCAGCCATCACGATCACCCAGCCCCGAATCCAGGATCACCTGCTGTCCTTTGTGGGGCGGCGCCAGGACGAGCAGATCATAGGGGAGCTCCTCGCCTTCGATGGAGGAAATCACTTTGCGTACAGGATCAATCGATTCGACATTGAAGAAGGTATGGACTGCAACGCCCCGCTGATCCAAAAGCGGCACCACAAAGTCCGAGACCGACTGTATGGGAAAGGGGCGATTAATCGGGAAGACGTAGTGCAACTCGGTGTCCTGGCGTAGTCCGCGGTCCCGCAGCTCGGCCTCCAGCATGAAGGTATATTCGAGCGGTGCGGGTGGACACCGGTAGGGGACACTGGCCACTCCAGTGATGATGCGCCCACCTTTAAAGGCGGCCATCATCTTGCCGAGTTCGAGACTGGCCTCCTCACTGTAGAAGTGATTGGCTCCCTCGCTAAATCCCGGCACCTCTTCCGGCGCATTGCGCGACCCGGTAGCGATGACCAGATAATCGTATGCGTGACTCTGCCCATCGGCGGTCAGCAGCTGCTTTTCGTTTGGGAGAATGCGCTGCACCCGTCCGGCATCGCCCGTCTGCAGAGCGACCTCATGGTGGAGGAGACGAGATTCCGGGCGGAGCAGCTTGTCAGGGTCCTGCTCGGCAAACGGCACATAGAGCCAGCCCGGTTGATAGGTATGAATGCCCAACGCGTCATAGACGGTAATGTGCGTGTCATGTCGTGCGTCGCCATGCAACAGATTCCTCAGGCGGTTGGCGATCAGGGTTCCCCCTACTCCACCGCCCACGATAGCAACCTGAACTTGCATTGTGGCACTCCTTTCGTCGACTCACCTCCGGTGTCATCTCCGTAATGCTGGAGGGAGGACGCTGGAAGTGGTGCCTAGTTCGCCTACTTGCGGATGTGTTTGCGGACAATGAAGCGGGCCGCTCCACTCTCCACATCCTCGACGGCAACCATCTCATTGCCCGATTTCTGGACCCACAGAGGAATATCGGTTCTCGACCCGGCATCAGACGAGATCACCGCGATGATCTCACCTTCCTCGGCGGTCTTCAGGCCGCGTATGAGTTCCATGAGCGGACCCGGACAGTAGCTACCGCGCGCGTCAATCTCTCGTGTTATGGTTATGGGACTGGTCATACGAATCATCTCCGTTGCATTTCATGGTTGTACCGTTGTAGATCAAAGATCGTGACTCCGATGTCAGATATAGAGCGTCATGGCGCTGTCACGCGCCCCTTCGATGAACGCAGCAACGCCAGTTACCTCGTCCACGATGGGCTCCAGATCGGCAAGCTGCAGATCAAACAGCGTCATGGTGTGGCTGCAGGCGGTAATGTGGACGTTGCCGATTTCTTTAGCTCCCTCCAGGTTCTCCATCCAGGAGGTCACCTTCTTCGCGGCCATCTGCTCGAGCAGCATGCCGCGGTAGTCGGCGTAGTCGGCGCTCACCCGAGTATTGGTGAGGTAATCCCCTCTACGGAAGGCGAGTGCCCCCCAATTGGTCAGGAAGATCTCCACGTCCATTCCCATGGCCGCAGCGCCCGTAGCCATGATCGAGGCCGACATCAATTTATCGATGGTCCCCGAAAAAAGCACAATCGCGAGCCGGTTGGCAGTCAGCGGCGGCGCGGCCTCTGCCGGGGCGGGCAGCGGCGTGACCTCATGTTGCTTCTCGGGTGGTGTATGTCCAAACATGTTGCTGCTCCTTAGATTGGTGCTTGCAGATATTGCGCGTTGCCCCAAACCGGCTCGTTACGCTTTCTTCAGGTAGAAGGTCATGACGCCACCCTCTTCGCCCATCTCCAGCAAGATGTTGCCGGTCTTCTCGGCCCAGGCAGCGACGTCTTTCTTGGCTCCGGGATCGGTCGCGAGGAGCGCCAGAATCTGCCCGGGAGCGAGATCCTTGAAGCCTTTGGCAAGGGTCACAATGGGCATGGGGCAGACTTGCCCTTTGGCATCGACGGTTTTGTCGATCTGGTACGTGGTAGCCATATCAACTGATCCTTTCTGAGCTGTGCTCATGGTACGTGCTTACTTAAATGAACAGGGTAATGTGCGCGTCATTGGCAAAGTTGATGAAGGTGGCCGCGCCGCCGATTTCCACACCGTCAATGAGCTCCTCCGGTTTGATGCCCATCACGTCCAGCGTCATCTGGCAGGCGATGAACTTGACGCCCAGATCCAGGCATTCCTGGAGCAGCTCGTCGAGTGGCGCGACGTTGTGCTTGGCGAAGAACTGACTCTTCATCATCCAGGTGGCCATTGGAGTCATGCCCGGCAGCATACCGATGATATTGGGTATGGAGACCGGCATGGCCGGATTGGCGATGGGGGAGACTTGCAGGTGCTTGGCTCCGCCCTTCTTGAGGATATTCAGGCCGTAGAAGGTGCAGAAGACAGTGACGTCCTCGCCCATTGCCGCCGCGGCCGAAGCCAGGATCAGCGGAGGATAGGCCATGTCGAGGGTGCCTTTCGAGGCGATAATCGCGACCTTGTTCTTGGCTGGATCTTTCTTCATCGCCGCGGCCACCTGCTCGGCGACCAGGCTGTTGATCCGGTCGCCGACGAGGGCGTCGACACGGCTCTTGATCAGCTGCTCGGTTTCAGAAGTAAGGGTACCGCCGGCAGTGGTTACACTCGGTGTTTGAATAGCCATGATAGTATGCCTCCTTTGGGAGTGCTCCCGTAGCGATCAATAGGTCAACCGTGAGATGGCGTTGATGACCTGAGCAAGAACCTGCTCTTGATCAGCGCCCTGCGCTCGGAGGCAGTGCGCGGCGAAAACTTCCAGAGCCTGAAGGGCAACCGCCTGCGTGGCTCCGCGGAGCGCTGCAAACTGATCGATGATCTCGAGGCAATTGCGATCTTCTTCCAGCATGCGCTCAATGCCTCGCGCCTGCCCTTCGATGGATCTGAGTCGAGCCACGATTGCAGCCTTCTTGGCAGTGTCAATGTGCTGTGCGGTGATCATGGTTCATGCTCCTCGTCGGTGCTGTCCCCACCCTCGTGGGGTCCTCGCTACTGCTGGTAGTAAACCAGCCTCGGATCACAGCGCACTCTCAGACGACAGGAGATATGGCACAGGGAGGTCACAGAGAAGAAACAGCGAGCAACCATGGCTGCCTCGTCAAGGAAGCATGACTGCGGAGAGACTTTTGCAGCAGCAAGGTATCACACAGGTCACCAGTGTGAGTGGTGGTACGACGGTTTGGCAGATGCATGGTCTGCCCATTGAAGGCGGCAAGCGGTAAGTGGATATGAGGTACAACAGTCTCATCAGGACCGGACTCAAGCACGTCCAGGGTGAGCAAAACTGGACCCAGCAGTAGTGTTGGCACAGGTCGCGCCATCCGGGTTGCAAGGACCAGAGGCAGCAGAAGTAGCCGACAAGAGTGTCAACGGCGATAACAAGTTGGTTCTTGTCCAATTTGAGTACTGAGCAGTATCTCGTGGCTGCAATGTAAGCCAGAGCGCAATTCCGCTGTCCGGACGATGTCCCCAATCTACTACATCACATTCCTGCTCAATACCGCTTCTAGGCAGGTCAGGAGCGGGTGCACCTGCTCACTGAATGAAGGCTCACATTGGACAAGAGCCGCTTCTTCGGCAGTTGGGGCAATTGAGAAACAGCCAGGCAACTCCCGCAAGCAGACCAGACTCTCATCCGGCCATGCTTCAACTTCTTCCCCCGCCAGCTCGTACAGGTCGGATGCGAGCGCATGATCGCCAGACGGTTGAAGGCATCCTCTATGTGCTGACCACTGGGTGTCGTTGGTAGGATCTGCCGCGCGAGTATGGCGCCCCAACGACTATCTGGCGATGGCTGAACCACTGGGGAGACGAGAACGTTTGGACGCGCATCTGGCGGGCATTCCCTGGGTGAGCGCAACGCTCACGCCAGCCAGAGGTCCCGAGCCCGTCTTCGCGCCCGCCCGGATGCCGCTTCCAGATGGCCAGCTCCCGCTCCACCAACTCACTCTGCAGCACAGGACCTTCATTCAGTGCCAACTGGCAAGGGATGGGTCGCCTGGGCGGCTGCGGTGAGTTGGTCGATACGCAGAAATCCCTTGGCGGGAACCAGACTCGCCTGCTCGGCGGGGCTCGTGATCGCCGAAATGAATGCTTGGGCCACTGGGGATGGCGGACCCTTCGTGTAGGCGTGCTCGTAATTCCAGAAGCGATAAGTCCCAGCCTTGATGCTCGCCTCCGTCGGTGGATACCCATCGATGCACACGGGGAAGATGCTGCTGCTGTAGCTAGGATTGGTCACATACCCGGTAGCCAGATAGCCGATGCTGCCCGGTGCTGCGGCGATGGCCTGCGCGACCAGGCCGGAAGAATCCGTGGTGAGTTGCTGAACCTTAGCAGCTCCCTGCGGAAGGTGGGTCAGGACGTACTGTTCGAGCGTCGCACGGGTGCCCGAGGTCGCAGGCCGCTCAATGAGGGTAATTTCCTCATTCGGTCCACCGAGTTGTGCCCAGTTGTT
The DNA here is from genome assembly GCA_963826075.1 of uncultured Chloroflexia bacterium. GTDB lineage: Bacteria > Chloroflexota > Ktedonobacteria > Ktedonobacterales > JADMIN01 > JAJPKE01. Next base: position 141,804 of record CAWGVQ010000018.1, on the reverse strand, counting down.
GACGATCCCATCGAAGATGGACTGGATCTGACGAGTGGTGAGATTGTGCACCGTCGCCCGCAGATCCGCATTGACCGCCAGGGAGAAGGCCACCACGGCCACGCGGTGATCCACCAGGTCGGTATACCCCTTGGTGTTTACGTTATTCTGATAAAACACATCCGACATGCCGATCTGGACTTTGCCCGCCTGCACATCCTCGAGCCCCGTTATCGAGCCTCCTAGCGCTACGCTCGTCTTGGTGCCATTGGCCTGGTCGAAGGCGGGGGCAGCAGCCTGGAAGAGGGGGTAGAGCGCCGTGGACCCATCCATCGTCAACGTCTGGCCAGCGAGGCCAGCAGTCGTAGGGAAGGCCGATACGGGCTGCGCTGGCAGGGTGAGATCACTCGTATTCACCTGGCACGTGCCAAGTTGGTCAGCATCGATGGTGGTGACAGTACTCGTGCCACAACCAGCTGAGAAGGCCAGAATCAGGGGAACGAAGATGAGACCGATACGCCATCCACGCATGGTATGTTCCTTTGCGATGAATGCACCTGCACGGTGCTAGCAGAACGACGGCACATCGCGGAGTCTGGGGATGGCTTCGTCATCGCTCCCTTCCTCCAGCAAACACACTCATCTCTTGATAGAGCGCCCACATGATCTGTTTCGCCTGCTGAAGCGCTTCCAAACCAAGCGGCATAGCCTGGTGGTACCCGTGCATGGCCAGCGCTCGCCGAAGTCCTGATGGACAAGTTACCCCGCCTGTTCCATACGATGCGAGGTCGGATCCAGACTACCGTATCTCAAAGTAGAGCCAGACAGGTACGTTTCGGGTTGAACTCTGCAGCAAGAAACTGCTTTTCGCTGTCCCCTCGAGTGCAAGTTTACTATCTAGTTCGGTATAACACATATACATATATATTATGAATACATGACTGTTAGTTATTGACTTGGATCTCTACCCAGTTCGGCCTTTTACCATCGTGCTGCAGCAGGAAGCTTCGGTGCGCAGTTGCCCCCGTATGCATCAACTCAAGGGGGAGCAGACACTAAATGGCGGGCATTTGGATATTTTGGCGAGAATTCATTTGACAGCCAGCAGCAATGCGTGGAACCGGCCCTACCACAAGAACGACAATCGGCTGGTGGAACAGAAGAATTACACACTGGTGCGCCAATATGTCGGCTACGGGCGCCTGTACCCATCACTTCAGGAGTAACAGACTACTAGAAACCCCCGGCGGAGACGTTGGAACCTTGCTACTGTGATCCGGTATGCGGCCCTTCGAGCACGGCGATAACGAACCGGCTCATCGTGGTGACGATGTCTTCTTGTGAAGGAGCGCTGGCGTGACCGGCTTCTTGTTGCAACATCCACCATACACCACTGCGATTCAGCGCGGCGACCAGGCCAACGGCCACAATCTCGGACGCATTGCCAGCGTACGCCTGGCTGTGCTGCTGCGCGGTGCGTATCCACTGGCTCAGCTGCTGGGTGAACGGTTCGCGCAATCCTCGTCCGAGACCAATGCCGGCCTCACGCCCAGCAAACATCACCCGATAGAGCGTGCGATGAGCGGCGGCAAATTCGTAGTAGGTTGTGACGTAGCGCCGAATCCTGTCGCGCCAGTCCACGCCGTCGGCTTCCGCGCGGCGATCGGCTTGCTCAAGCTGCCCGGCTAGCTCCGCGAATCCTTCCCGCACTACGGATTCAAACAACGCCTTCTTGGTCTCGAAATACAAATAAAAGGTGCCGAAACCGACGTCCGCCTCCTCCGTGATGCTAGCAATGGTTGCGTCGGCAAGTCCTTCCCGCTCAAAAACGACTAATGCCGCTGTGAGCAATCGCTGTCTAGTTGCTTCACGTCGGCGTGATTGGCGGCCGAGATCACTCGCATCAGGCATGAGTCTGTCTCTCCCTCCCCATTGTCGTAGTTCTCACTATAAGACAGGACCGAACTGATAGCCAGATTGCCCGAGCCCTTGACTCCGAATACTGATGCAGCTATCATTATTGATGAATGTATCACAAATGCTAAGGTCGCGCCGAGAAGACCACTTAAAGTCATCTTTGGCAGGACACTTTCCCCAGCATCAGGAGGCTGTCTTCATGCAACCGTCGAACCCGCCTAGCAGTGCCCCGCCTGCAAACGTCGGCTCGGATATTCTCGGAGACACACTATCAGACCAGCCGGGCCAGTCCACATCTCCGCAGCATCAGCGGCCCTTCTACCTGCACCCGGCGTTCATTATTGTCGTGGTGGTGCTCGTTATCCTGGCTGCTCTGATAGGCATACGGGTGATCCGGCGCTCCCGAGCAACCCACTACCAGACCGCTGACGTCACGCGTGGCACCCTCACGCTCTCGGTCTCGGCTACCGGAAACGTCACCGCGCCAGAGTATGATGTCTCGGTCGTCGCACAGGGGACCATCACCGCTATCGATGTGACCATTGGGCAGCAAGTCACTAGCGGCGCGACGCTCGCCACCCTCTCCTATACCGATACACACGGCAATAGCCAGACGGAAACGCTTACTGCGCCCAGCGCCGGCACCGTGGTGGCCATCAATGGAGTGGTGAACGGCACGCCGAGGCAAAACCCGTTCATCGTGATCGACAACCTGGCAGAGACCTCTGCCTCCCTGGCGGTGAATGAGGCTGATATCGCCGGCGTGAGCATCGGGGAGGCGGTCACGTTTACCGCCCCAGCGTATGCCAATCTGACGACGCCTTTCACTGGCACGATCCAGACGATCTCGGCGGACGGGCAAAATAGCAACAATGTCATCACCTACCCTGTAACCGTCGCTATCGATCGCTCCAGCTTGCAGGGCGCTAACCTGTGGCCGCAGATGACCGTCAACGCTTCGATCATTACGGCAGAGCGTGAGAACGTGCTGCTCGTTCCCGATAGTGCGCCCTCCTACGCCCAAACCGAAGCGAGTTCGGGCGCAGTAAGCTCGGCAGACGTGAACGCGGCGCTCCACCAGGCTAGCTCACTTCTTACACAGGTTCAGCATTCAGATAAACAGGCGACAAGCGATGATCTCACTGCCAGTTATGTGCTGGAGCTCCAGGGGCGCCAGCTCATCGTCGTACCGGTGGTGCTCGGCCTCTCCGACGGCACCAATACGGAAGTGCTGGCAGGACTTACCCAAGGAACTGCGGTGGTAACTGGGTAAGGACTCCAGCGGAGTAGCTCGCTCGCTGTCTGGTTGGCCTATCATAGGAAAACGTACAAGGGAGTATTTCATGACCACATCCAGCTCTCGTACCGTCCAACAGATACTCGGCGTTCCAGTAGTGGAGGCGCGCGATCTCAGCAAAACCTATCGGGTTGGTCAGACCAGCATCCCTGCGTTGCGCGGGGTATCCGTGAGCGTCCAGCCAGGAGAAATGGTGGCCGTCATGGGGCCCTCCGGCTCGGGCAAATCGACGTTTATGAATCTGCTCGGCTGTCTTGACCGTCCGACAAGCGGTGACTATCGCTTGCTCGGTGTTCCAGCCAACCGGATGACACCCGACCAGCTGGCCGACCTACGCAACCAGCGCATCGGCTTCATCTTCCAGGGATTCAATCTGCTGGGCCGCATCTCAGCGCTGAAGAACGTCCAACTCCCCATGGTTTACGCTGGACTTATGCCTGAGGTCCAGCTACGACGGGCGCGGCTCGCGCTGGAATTGGTCGGACTCGGAGAGCGCCTGGAGCACAGGCCATCCCAGCTCTCTGGCGGCCAGCAGCAACGGGTCGCCATCGCCCGCGCGTTGGTGAACAACCCCGCCTTGCTGTTAGCCGATGAGCCCACCGGCAATCTTGATAGTCGCACCAGCATCGAGATCATGGCGATCTTGCAGCTGCTCAATGAGCGAGGCGCGACGATCATCCTGGTGACGCATGAGCCGGATATCGCCGCTTATACTCGGCGGCAGGTAGTGTTTCGAGATGGGCGTGTCATCCGCGACGAGCCTATCACCAGTCCACGTCTCGCCGCGAACGAGCTCCGGGAACTGCCAAAGATTGCCTCGTAATCCGGAGGATGAAACCACATAGGAGAGGGAGCACGCTCATGTCTCAGATGTATCAGATCCCCCCATCGCCAACACGGAGTCCTACCATGCTGGTGCGCGCCACAATCCAGAGCGCGTTTGAGTCCCTCCTGGTCAATCGCACCCGCTCGCTGCTCACCATGCTCGGCGTCATTGTTGGGGTGGCAGCGGTCTTGACGGCGGTCACGCTGACCCTGGGGGCCAGCGCGCTAGTGACCCAGCGGATTGCGAGCCTGGGGAGTAACACGCTCTTCATTAGCGCTGCCACCAGTAACGGCGTTCGCGGGGGCAGACTGCTGGGAGCCGGCGCCGCCCGAACTACCAGTACGACGCTCACGCTTACCCGCGCCGACGCCGACGCCATCGCCAAGCTGCCGCACGCCGGCAGCGTGACACCACTGCTCAGCGTAAGTTCCCAGGCGGTATATGGACCAATCAGCACCACCACCACGCTCGAGGGCGTCTACCCCGCTGAACTCCAAATCGGCTCCTGGTCTATCGCCTCCGGGCGCTGGTTCACGGAGCATGATGAGAACGCCGCACAGCCCTTCGTGGTGCTGGGGGCTACCACCGCCGCCGATCTCTTCAGTTCTCCAGAGCAGGCTATCAGTAAAAGCATCCTGATACAGGGCCAGGCATTTCTGGTCATCGGCGTCCTGCAAGCCAAGGGAAGCAATCAGGACAGCGTGGTGTTTCTGCCCCTCTCGACGATGCAGACCCGGATCGACAACGCCGAGTACGTCAACGCCATTGATGTGAAAGTGGATAGCGCCAGCAATCTCACCTCCACCCAGGACGACATTACCGCACTGCTGCGTACTCTTCACCACGTCGCAACCGGCCAGCCGGCAGACTTTCAGATCACCAGCTCGACCCAGATCGCCAGCGTCGTGGATCAGACCACCGGGACCCTGACAGTACTCCTGGTGAGTGTGGCGGCGATCTCGCTGGTAGTGGGAGGGATCGGCATCATGAACATTATGCTGGTCTCGGTCACCGAGCGCACCCGCGAGATTGGCATCCGTATGGCGGTCGGAGCCCGGCGAAGCGCCATACGCAACCAATTCCTGGTGGAGGCCGTGTTCCTGAGTGGTGCCGGCGGTGTGCTGGGGATTGTGGTAGGGTTGCTTTTCGGCTGGATACTGACCCTGCTGGTCAGCCTACCGTTTGAGATCGCACTTGGCTGGAGTGTGCTGGCTTTTGCCGTGGCGGCGCTGATTGGCATTCTCTTCGGATATTATCCGGCTGCTCTGGCCGCCCGACTCGACCCTATCACCGCCTTACGAGCCGATTGATGCTGGGTAATTCAGCCCTCAAGAACACGTGAAAGAGTTCAGCCGCTGCCAGAAAGTGGGGAATGCATCTCATTCGTCGATGGTATGCTACCATCGGATCGTCTGCCGGGGAGCGTTACAGCAGGCAACACGGAATATGCGCCGCGGATGGCCGGCACAGCCTGCGTCTACACGTGGGGATGCGAGGCGGCTCTTGCCTTCCAAGGAGAAGTCATGGAAACTCCGACACTCGTCACCGATCGCCTGCTGATTCGCCCGCTGCGGCTGGAAGATGCCGGCGCACTCTATCCTATGTTCCACGACCCACTGGCCATGCGCTACTGGCACAGCCCGGTGCACCTCGATGTCGAGACGACGCGCGCCGAGCTTGCGCTCTGGCTGAGCCCCAAGCCGAACGCGCATTTCTGGGCAATTTGCTTGCGTGAGAATGAGCGTCCCATTGGCGTGATCTATTACCTCGACACCAGTGTGCTCAGCCCAGGCATGGCGTATCTCTTACATCCCGACTTCTGGCAGCAGGGGTTCATGACCGAAGCGGCGCGTGCGGTGGTGGCTTACGGCTTTAGTGACCTGCATCTGGATCGAGTGGAGTTGTGGATTCAAGAGGGTAACCTCGCGTCACAGCGCCTTGCCCGCGCCCTCGGATTTACTCGGCGCGGCGGCTCGAATACGACTCTGGTCTATGGTCTGTACCGGCATGAATGGGACCCCTCGCGTCCGCTGCCGGCCTCTCTCTCCCAGCGCTTCGATGCCCTCTATCCGGTGTTTATTGTTTCTGATGTCGCCGCCACCGCGGACTACTATGAGAGCCGGCTCGGCTTTAGCCTCGAATGGATATTTGGCGATCCTCCCGCCGTGGCCATGGTAGCACGCCGCGAGTGGAGCTGGAGCGGGGTACGCATCCTTCTGCGCCGGGGCAAGCGTCCGGTGGCCCGAAGAGGGGCGCTCATGCTCATGGAACAGGATGACCAGTGGAGCACCGGCAAGCGCTACCTCGATATGGCGACCTACGGGCAGTGGCGACAAACCGCCGATGGAGACCGGCCAGGCTCGAAGCACCGGTCCGTGGACGAGGCCGTACCGACGGCAGGAGGAGCGCGATGAAACGGGAAACGCTGCTGAAACGGTTGGCGGCGCGCGTTGATGCTCTTTCACCCGCGCATCCAGTGCGAGTGGCGGTGGACGGGATTGATGCTGCCGGCAAAACGACTCTTGCCGATGAGCTCATGGTCTGGCTGCAGGCTCGCGGACGCCCCGTCATCCGGGCCTCGATTGACGGCTTTCACCGGCCACGAAATGAGCGGCATCGTCGTGGACCTACGTCAGCAGAAGGCTATTATCTCGATGCCTTCGACTACCCTGCGGTGCAGACGGCACTGCTCTTGCCGCTGGGTCCTGGTGGGTCAGGCCAGTATCGCCGGGCCGCCTTTGACTTCCGGACTGATTGCCCGCTGGTGACTTCTGAGGAGGACGCACCACCCAATGCGGTGTTGGTGATGGATGGCGTGTTCTTGCTGCGTCCGGAGCTCGAGGCGTGCTGGGACTACCGTATTTGGGTCGAGGTCCCGTTTGCGGTTGCCCTGGAGCGTGCCCAAGAGCGCGATGTGGCGCTGTTGGGCTCACAGGAGGAGGTGCTCGCTCGCTACCTGCAGCGGTATATTCCGGGCCAGCGGCTCTACCTAGAGATGGTGCATCCACAGGAGCGGGCGGATGCTATAGTCTACAATGAGGATCCGGTCCACCCACGCCTGCAGCTCCGATGACCTACTGACCTACGCGCTGCGAAGGGACGGGCACCGAAACCTCACCTTGGTCGACTGGAGAGCACAAAGTACCGCAAATTCTGCACGTAACCTTCGCCTCCTTGGGTCTCACGTTGCCACGTACTATTCCTGGGTAGCAGGAATAGATTTCCTCTCCCTATGGATACGACGGTGTGAAGACGTGGGGACTCACCGAAAGGTCGAGCAGCGAAACGGTTCAGAGGATGCCACCCGCTGGAAACGGCACGTAGAGGGCACCGTGTGAACTGGCCGGCGTGATACATTGCTTCTGCCGGCGGCAGCGTTTGAATCGACTGCACCGCTTGCCCTAACTGCTCAGAAATCGACTTGGTTCGCTTGGAGAGAGAGGCGAGGCTATGGCTCATGCGGCTTCGACGCGGACACGTCACCCCACCGTGCTCGCGGTCTCGAGCCACTGGACACTCTGGCTGCTGGATGCCGGCAGCGGCGCCGTGCGGTGGCGTCTGGTCAACGGCAGGCCCCTGGCGGCGATTGACCACGGCGGCGAGATGATCTACCTTACCCGCATTTCCAGGACGCCGATCCGACGAGATACTCACAAGCCGCTGGGCTGGGCGGAGCGAGCCCCTTCCCACTCACCTGACGAGCGCGTTCGGCTGAACGAGCTGCTGGTCATGGGGGCCGAGCTCGTGGCTCTGCGCGCCAAGGACGGCACCGTTGCCTGGCGGCATGCGGGGTGGATACCCCGGAATTGGCAGCGACCTCTCGCACGGGGCGGGCACCAGCTCGACGGCGACTTGGTGATAACGGATGTCACCGATTTCGCCGAATCGACTCAGGTGGTCTCCGCACTCGATGCCCGTACCGGAGCGCCACGCTGGCGCTACACGGGGGCCGAATCCGGCGAGACCCGGGGTGGCCAGCACGGCCAGGTCAGCGCCGGCCCTGGCGACGACCCCGTACGGCGGGCTAACGCTACCCTCAATCTACTCGGCGCCACTGCCGGCAAAGTCTATGTACTGCCACCGGAGCAGAAGCGCCTCGACGTTCTCGACGCCGCCAGCGGGCAACTGTTGTGGAGCTGCGAGCAGACGGACAGCGCTTGGTGTGTCTCGACAGGGGGCGCGTTGGTGGCCGAGCGGAGCCGACGGAATGGAAGCCTGGTGGTACGCCAAGCGTCCGACGGCACAGCTATCTCGACTCTCTCGCTGCCGTCATCGACCATCCTTCGTGGACTCACCGACGCGGGCATCGCCTATCTGTCCGGCGGACCGCACCTCCAGAGCTGGGTCGAAGCCCTCAATACCAGTACCGGAGAGACGATCTGGCGAGCGGAACGTCGTATTCCCCCGCTCTCCGCCAACAGCGATTTCAGCATCTTTGCGGACCATTTTCTGGTAACCCGCGACCGCGTGTATGCGGCCCGGTACAATCACTCCAGCGGACTGGCCGAAGCGCTGGCGCTCGATGCCGATAGTGGGCAGCAGCAGTGGTACTGGCATAGCCCGTCTCATCTGCTGGCGCTGCTGGGGCTCTGGGGATGGCGCACCCCTCACGTTCTCGCCTACGCTCTCAGCGAGCTGCGCTGGAGCCTACGGCGCACGAGTGAGCGGACAGTCGGGAAGTCCATCTGGATCAGACTAGGGTCTCTGTGGGATGCTTTCAAGTGGGAGATGCTGCACGGGCAGTGGCGCCGGCCGGCATCGCTGCTGAGCATTGTATTTTCCGCCGCCCTGTACCCAGGCGATTCCCCCGCGGGTGACCAGCTCTTCATCGGCGCTAGCATGGGCCTTTCCGCGCTGCGCGGCAGTGACCGGCGCCTGCTCTGGCACGAGCTGCTCATGATGCAAATCACTGGCATCATTCCCGAGCCGCCGGGGACGGCGTGATCAAGATGTGCCGCATCAGGCACTTCCCAAATCACCCGACCACGGTCAGAGCCGGATTGGCGCCGACGCTGCACTGGCTACCGAGCCGCAGCTGCGCAATCTGCGAGCCGGTCGCAGCGTTCAGCGAGTAGATAGTGCCAACACCGGTTACGACGTAGACCACCCCACCGGCGACGATCAACGGATACGCTCCATTATAGCCCACGGTTGGCAGCGAATACGACCAGAGCTGGGTGCCCGTAGCCGCGTCGAGTGCCAGAACCTCTCCCCGAGAGATGTTGGGATTGATGCCATTCCCTGGCGCACCGCCTACGTACACGACTCCGTTCGCCACGGCTGGCGGAGCGTTCACCACATACTTCATCGACGTGCTCCACACTGGTGTGCCATCCCTGGCGCTGACCGCGTAGATAGAGCCGTCCGTCGAGCCGAAGTAGACCAGGCCCTTCGCCTCGGTGGCTATCGGCTCATTGAGCGAATCGGCAGTAGGGCCGAACACGCGCGTCTGCCACAGCTCCCGGCCGTTGGTCGGATCGATGGCATAGACCACACTCGGGGAGATTGGAGATCTCACTGCCGCCGATGGTTGTCCGCCACCGCCGGCTGCCGTTACTGGTACTCAGGGCGTCGATGTAGATGTTCTCACCGGAAGCAGCTTGGATGGCTACAACGGCTTCGTCATCACCTACGGCGACAGGAGTCAAGACGGTGGGCAACGACATGACACCCTGTAACGGTGGGTAGGGCGTATACCAGATGAGTGTCAGGTGGCCCTGCTGCACCTGGAAGCGGTAGATGCCGTGTACGGCGGCGGCGTAGAGTCCCGCTTCACCGGGTTGTATGTGGCGGACGGCCTGGGACGAGGTTCCGCAGCTAGACGAGTTCCTGAGCTGGGCCGTTCCCGTTATCACGCCACACCCGGCAAAGCAAAGTGCAGCTAGTACCACCAACAGGGCGAGCCCACGCGGACCGGCCGGAAGGCCATTCGCTCATGCTGTCTTCCTCTCGTTACAGTGGTGCGCGACTGGTGGGGGCAGATCCCACGGATAGGCTGCCAATCGCGATGCGAGCTGAAGTACGGCGGCGAACTTTCTTCTCAATTTGGCACTACTACACGTGTAGTCTAGTAAAGGTGCCAAAGTCATCTCTTGCTACACAGGCGGCTACCTGCACTTGGACAAGTCTTTAGGGACAGGAGGCGTGGCGATTGAACAACAACCAGCAGCCCACACGGTCAGTGCCAGCGCCAGGTGGGTACTCCTGTCCAGCACGGCCGTCGCAGCGGAGCACGCACGTATGGCCAGGGAAACGTGGCCTGGTAGCTTGTGCGGTACTGTGCCTCATTCTCGTGATCGCACCGACCGCCTGTGGAGCGAGCCTTGCTCCATCCAGTACCCCAAAGAGCAGGGTCGTCTTCAATCAGACTGTCTCTGCTAACCTGGTTACGCCAGACTTTATCCTCACTGGCTATCACCAAACCCTGGCCTGGACGTGCGATCCCGCAGCTCTCCATGGAACAGGGTTCATGCTCATCTTTATCGGAGCTGCCGGCTCTGATCCGGCGACTGCACAGCAGCTGTATGCATTAAAAGGGAGTTGCAACAGCGGCACCGACGCGCTCCAGATCCCGCCTGGATCCTACTTCTTAAAGTTTGCTCCTGACGGTGCCTGGCATATTACCCTGACGGACATCGACTACTCACCCTCCGTCGCCACGGCCATAGCGCGCGGCCACTTTCCACCGAAGACGCCCAACCCAACTCCTGCCTTAAGCCAGAGTATGGGGTACCAGACGGCCTGGGGTCCACAAGCGGCCACCGGCAGGTACAGCATGACGCTTGACGCTACCCATAGCTTCATCGCGAACGGGGTATCGCCAGATGGCACGATACTGGTGGGTATTGAGAAAATCGCCGCGAGCAATACAACGCCTCCGACCTACCAGGCAGGCTACTATGATCTTGCGACACACCACTTTACGTCGATAGGGGTGAGTGATGGAGTGACGCCAACCGGTTGCTACATGACCGATGGGCGTTTTGTCATTGCCGAAGATTCTGATGTGCCTGGGCCTGGCTTTCCCGGAATTGAGCTGCACGAGCGCTACTGGGCCTACGACCTGCAGACCGGCCAGCTGCGCCTGGTGGTGAGTGCGGAGCGGTACGGTGGGTTCACTGGCACCTGGTTGTCCCATGGACTGCTGATTTTGCAGAGCGGCGTGGGATTCCTGGTGGCCAATCTGGCTGCTGGTACGCTCGCGCCGCTCACCCCCAGCTCAACGGCGACCGGAGAAACAGTACAGGAAGATGACTTTGTGTGGCCGTATCTGCTCTATGAGGTCACGCCCACCCCGAGTGGTGGCGAGCCGAGCACCCCACCGCCAAGCACCATTCACGTGTATAACTTTTCGACACACCAGGACACACGCCTGTCGTCACTAGAGGCGTTTCGGGGCTCCTTTCCCAGCGGCGAATCGGTAGGCTACACCATGGCCGGCGACACACTCTTTGCCAACGTGATCTCCTCCCCGACCTACGACAGCCTGGGAAATCCCCTGAATGCCGGCTCGACGGCACTCTACGTGCTGCCTCATGTCCTCTCAGGAGGTACTCAGCGACAGTTGCTGACCACCTTCAAGGGTACGGCTGACGACTTCATCGCTGGCGATACGCTCTATGTCACTGTGAACACCGGCTATAGTTTCCATGAGGGCGTGCTGGTAAACCCAGGGGTGACGACCCTCTACGCGCTGGCCGATGTTCTCTCAGGAGGCAGCCAACCGCAGTTGCTAGCTACTTTACCTGGCAGTACCGGAAGCATCGTGGGTGCGAACTCCCGGGTGATTGCCTTTTTCGGTGAGCTGGAGGATTCGACCACGGGCCAGGAGGACTACTTCCAGGCGGTCTGGGATCTGGCGTTAGACGCCCTGGTCACCTTTCCGACCCTCACCGGCAACATGGTTGGGTTCTCCATAAATCTAACAGGCAATGATCTTGCGGTGGAGCAGGGCGATGAGACCGACGAGACCGTACTCTCCTTTGATACCTCGACGCTGCCGACTATTCCCAAAACCCAGCAGCCTCGAGCCGGCGTTTGACTTCCCGGTAGGGAAGCTCCCTAAGCGGCACCGGTCTCTACCTCCAGCGACCGTATATGGGGGCGGTCTGTTGGAGTTGGCGGTTCCAAGTAGAGCTCTAGCGCCTCACGAAGATGGCCGAGTGCTTCGTCCTCTGTCTCCCCTTGGCTGGCGACATCGATTTCCAGGCACTGGGCGATATACCAATCCCCTTCGCGCCAGATACTTGCAGTAAATCGCTGTTTCATAGTTAATTTATCCTCCGGCAAACCGGCGTTTAGCAGTTGCACTTAGCTGGGAACTGTCGTCGATGAACCAAGGGAATGCGTGAGTGTCCAGCAGCACCCTCAGTGCATGAACTCCTCAAAGTCTGGCAGTGGCGCATCGAAATGGCCGCTCATGCTAAAGGTACCCTTGCCGCTGCCGGCGACACGATCGTACGTGCTGCGGATGATCGGGACTAGTTGGACCTGATGCTCAGCATTCTGAGTGATAATGACGGTTTCGCCCTCAAGCGCGGCTTTTATAAGGTCCCCGAGGTAGGCCCCAGCCTCCTCGGGAGTTACCTGCTGCATATCTGTCACCTCCTGCTCGACGATGAATACCGCCTGGAACAATACTAGCATATAGCGCGCTTCATACCGGAGACTGCTCCCGCGCCCTCTACTCGGCCAACAGGCTGGATGTCAGGTGAAGACGAGATTGCCTCCAGACGGCAACCGCGATCACTCCGTTCACGTCGGTTGAGTCAGGAGCGATGACCACGTAGTCGCCGGCAATTTTAATTGTCGCTCAACAAACGTGCTGATCGCCTTGCGAAAGAACGATACTCTTGGTCTGTACACTCATCTTACCCATGCCATGGAGACGACCTGCCCCGAACATTCTATCTTTGTCACGAGTGATAAAGACTTGCTGAAGCAGACGACACTGCAGACATTGCGCCTCTTCAAGTTTCGTGGACAGATATTGCATCCCGCTGAAGCCGTCGCTTACCTGTCAACACTGATAGCCATAGTCAACGTCATTTCAGATCCCAAGCGGTTCGGCAATTAGGCGCTCAACCCGCGGGCCAAATGGGTCCGGCGTGTGGCCCCGATTGAGCGGCGTCACCTGATGGTCAGCGGCCAGCAGCCGCCAGACCAGCTGGTAACCAACAAAGCGAGTGCCACCAATCAGGAGTATCTGCATAGTGAGCTCTCCTTCCTGGGCGAGCAGAATTGGTGCAGCGCCGAGGAGATGACAGCACACCTGGAGCAGTGCTAGCCGGGAGTACTTAGGCGCGCATCACGGATGAGTAAGCAATCGCCCGTGTGGAGATTCCTAGAACGCATGCGGCCCACCGCTTCAGCGTGAGGACCAGCACTCCGCTCAGCGCATAACACGCGCTGATCGCTGCTGACGAGTAGCTGACGAGGCCCCGCTCGAGGATGCATTGCTGGGGAAAGCGTGCGAACTCCAGCAAGATCCAGAAGCCAACGGCCTTGGGTGGTAGAGACTGAAATGCCTGTGTAAGGCCAGTGTACTATGATTGCCTTAGAATGGTGCGGAAGAAAAGGAGGGCCGTCCGTGCGATTTCCGCTCGTGCATGGTGCCAATCTAGAGGGGCGTGCCTTCACGCTGCCTGACGAGTTCGACGGAGACCTCAATTTGGTGCTCATCGCCTTTCAGCGCCGGCAGCAGATCGATGTGGACACCTGGGTTCCAGCGGCTAAGGCAGAGATGAAGCGCTACCCATCGCTTCGCTACTACGAGTTACCGATTATCAGCCGGCGTCTCCCATTCGCTCGGTGGTGGCTTGACGGTGCCATGCGTGCGGGCATTCCAGATCGAGCGGCACGCGAGGCCACCATCACGTTGTATCTGGACAAGACTGCCTTCCGCCGCGGGCTCGAGCTCCCGACCAAGGAGACGATCTATGCGGCGCTCGTAACGCGCGACGGACAGGTGCTCTGGCGCGCCGAGGGGGCATGGACGCCTGAGGCAGGTAGCTCCTTGGAGCAGGTGCTCTCCCACAGCCCGACCGCGCCTGCCACCTAAGACCAGTCTGGAATGCGCACGCCGATCGGTGAGTACGAGGAGACGAGTAGTTGGGCGCTTGCTGGCGCCGTGGGAGCAATAGCTTATGAGTAGTGGGCCACGTGTTTTGGTGACCGGAGCCACCGGCTACGTGGGCGGAAGGCTGGCCCTCCGCCTTCTCGAGGCAGGGTATACCGTGCGCGTTCTCGCGCGTGACCCGCATCGACTCCAGGGGCGCCCGTGGCTGGAACATGTGGAGGTGGCTCAGGGCGACGTTCTCGACCCTCGTACTTTGGGTGCCGTTTTGACCGGCGTCGACGTCGCCTACTACCTCGTTCACAGCATGTTCAGTGGACGTGACTTTACCCAGCGCGACATCGCCGCTGCGCGCGGCTTCGGACTGGCGGCAAATGCGGCGGGCGTGGGCCGCATTATCTATCTGGGTGGGTTGGGCAACCCTGGAACGACGCTCTCGAAGCATCTGCGCTCGCGTCAAGAGACCGGGCAGGCGCTGCGTGAGGCAGGCGTGCCGGTGACGGAGTTTCGCGCGGCCATCATCGTGGGCTCAGGCAGCGTGTCGTTTGAGATGATCCGCTACCTTACCGAGCGGTTACCCGTCATGATTTGTCCGCGCTGGACCAGTACGCGTGTCCAGCCCATCGCTATCCGCAACGTGCTTGACTATCTGGTGGCCGCCACTCGGGTCCCCGCCAGCGCAGGACAAATCGTTGAGATCGGCGGCGCGGATGTGCTCACCTATGGAGAGATGATGCTTGGCTACGCACGTGCTCGCGGCTTACATCGTCGGCTGGTGCCCGTGCCGCTGCTCTCACCGCGTCTCTCGTCTTATTGGGTCCACTGGGTGACGCCGATCCCAGCACAGGTCGCTCGCCCGCTTATCGACGGACTCCGTAACGAAGTCGTCGTGCACTCCCCTCTGGCGCGCACCCTCTTCCCAGATATCACCTTGCTTGACTATCGCACGGCCGTTGACCTGGCTCTGGATCGCCTGCAGACCGGCGAGGTAGAGACGAGCTGGAGCGATGCGTTGGCTTCGAGCCGTGGCGATGCACCTCCCGTGGAGTTGAGCACGCATGAGGGGATGATCCTCGAACGCCGGCAGCGCCACGTGGCGGCGCCAAGCCATGACGTCTTCCGCATCTTTACCGGGCTCGGCGGCGACCGCGGATGGCTCTACGCGAACTGGCTCTGGCAGTTGCGGGGGGGCTGGATCGTCTGGTAGGTGGCACCGGATTGCGGCGGGGCCGCCGACACCCAGAGGACGTTCGCGTTGGTGATGCCATCGATTTCTGGCGCGTCGAGCGTGTGGAACCGAACCGGCTCCTTCGCCTGCGCGCCGAGATGAAAGTGCCTGGGGATGCTTGGCTGCAATTCGAGGCGACGCCAGCAGAGCACAATCAGACGCTGCTTGTACAAACAGCATATTTTACGCCCAAGGGGTTGCTGGGCCTCCTCTACTGGTACACGCTCTATCCTCTCCACCGTGCCATCTTTTCAGGCCTCATCGCTCATGTGGTGCTGCAGGCGGAGCGGCGAGCGGAGCAGCATGCTCAAGGGCCAGACATTCAGCCTCTCTGCAGTCTGCCATATCCGAGACAGACGATTTCTGGAATCGTCCGCTACGCCCAACACGAGTCCAAAGACGACCAAGGTACTGGTCAGCAAGAAAAACAGGAACTCCTCTAGAGGAAGCTGCCCGCCCACGAGTACATCAAGTGACTGGTGTGGATCAATTGTCCAAATTCGCTCATGGATCGCCAGCGTATCCACTGCAGAGAGATAGAGGAGGACAGGAAGCAAGGTAGCACAGATCAAGGTGCGCCGCGCCCACAAGATGTCCGCGCCGACACCCAGTTGCAGGATCAGCGGAGGCAGCGCCCAGGCAACTTCCCACCCTATATACACGCCCGGTCTCCACCCTGAGACCAGCACGGCGAGAGAACCGAGCCAGATAACAGCACAAGTCCCGGCACTGAGCCAACGTGCGACCCTACCGTGAGCAGACGCACGGCGAAGTGTACGGCCAGGAACACGATGAACAAGCCAGAGGAACCAGAGCCCAACCAGGAGCGATTGTAGCAGGAAAAAGGCGAATTCCTCAATAGGCACGCGAGCAAGTGCAATACCGCTGATACGTGCCCTACCATACGACCAGACTCCCTCAGCAATCAGGTGATTATCCCAGGGTGTCGTATACACCACTACCACTAGTGTGAGCACCGGTAAGACCACGGCAAAGGGTGACCCTCGTAAGGACGACGACGCTTTATGCAAGTAGCGATCTCGCAGCGTCAGGAGCGCCAGCAGCACAACCGGAGAAACGAGAAAGAGCGCTAGGAGATCTCCGTACGTCATGGCACGGCCTGCACTGCTGTCACTGGTTGGTGTTTCATCGGCGAGGGAGTGGTGGTACCGCAGATCAACTGTTCAGCAATAATGGCGGACGAGAGCACGCCAGGCAGACCGGCTCCAGGGTGGGTTCCGGCGCCTACAAAGTAGAGGTTGTCGAAATCTTCGGAGCGATTATGGGGCCTGAACCAGGCTGACTGTCTGAGGGTAGGCTGAAACGAGAAGGCGGCGCCTAGATAGCTATTGAGTTCGTCTTGAAAGTGCAGGGGGTCTATGTAATGCTCGGCAATAATGTGCTGTGAGAGGTCAGGCAGGTAGCGATCTTCCAGAAAGCCCATGATGGCGTCTCGGTAGGGTTTAGCAGCCGTTTTCCAATCAATCCCTGCTCCCAGGTGCGGCACGGGGGACAGCACGTAGAACGCCTCACATCCCAGCGGAGCCTGCGAAGGGTCCGTTCGGCTGGGCATATGCAGATACAGGGAGAAATCGTCCGCAAGCACCTTCTTCTCGAAAATGTCGGTGAGCAACCCTTTGTAACGCTCGCTGAGCAGAATATTGTGGTGCGCCAGCGGGGTATCGGTATAGCGCCGGTCCGTACCGAAGTAGATGACAAAGAGCGACATCCCATACTTCATGCGCTCGAGCTTGCGGTTGACGTTACGGTGGCGATGGGACGCCGGAATAAGGTTGCGGTAGGTGAACGCGACATCAGCATTCGAAACGACGGCATCGGCCGTATACAAGGCCCCCGTCTCCAGTCGCAAGCCCTTCACTCGGCGCCTCTCCACCAGAATTTCGGCGACTGGGGCATCGAGGTGTATCTTGCCTCCCAGTTCTTGGAAGAGCTTGCCCATGGCCGCAACCAGCGCGCCCGTTCCACCCCGTACGTAGTGGATGCCCCACGCTCGTTCGAGGTAGTGGATCATGGTGTAAATTGAGGGCGCATCGAAGGGATTCCCACCAATGAGGAGAGGATGGAAGGAAAAGCAGCGGCGGAGGAAGTCATGCTCGATGTACTGGGACACATACGCATAGACGCTTTTGTAGGCCTGCATGCCGAGGAGATCGGGCGCGACTTTCAGCATATCGCCCCAGTGTAAGAAAGGCTTGTCAGCGAGCTCGAGAAATCCCTTCTCGAAAATGGGCTTCGTCGTGGCGAGAAATTGCCGGTAGCCCTCCGTGTCGCGGGGATTCCAGCGCTCGATTTGCTCGAGAAGGACCGCCTCATCACCACTATAATCGAAGCTGTGCCCCTCATGGTCAAAGATGCGGTAAAAAGGCTCACAGAGCACGAAATCAATGTAGTCCTCGCGGCGCTTGCCCGCCGTTGCCCAGAGCTCATCGAACATGAATGGAGCGGTGATGACGGTGGGGCCGCCATCAAACTTGAAGCCATTCACTTCATAGACATAGGCCCGGCCGCCGAGTTGGTCGCGTCTCTCAAAGAGCTCCACGTCGTGGCCTCGGGCAGCAAGACGAATAGCTGCGCTGAGTCCGCCAAAGCCGCCACCGATCACCACAATTCTGGCCATGGAGAGTGCCTCCTTCTGACACGTGCCGCAGGAGCCGCTGCCACTGTGTCGTCATGCTATGCCGATAGCGTCACATCCACTGACTTCCACCAGAGGGAGGGGAGACGGGCAATTTTACCCCAGAATCCTACGTGGGCCCGGCGCTGAAAGACGTTGTAATCGTGTGCCTCAATGTCGTCTAAGATGGCCTGGTAGAGACCCGCCGCCGCCTGGATGGCCAGACGCCCCTCGACATGCAGCAGTGCAATCCCCGGCTGAGCTTCGTGGTACAGCCGGCGGGCACGCTGGATCTGATAGTGCATGAGCGCTCGCCAACGCACTTGCGAGCGCTCATCCCAGTCGCCGCGGGCAAACTGGGCAATGTCGTCTTCAGTGACGCCAAACTGCGCCAGCTCCTCTTGGGGTAAATATAGTCTGCCCGCCTGCCAGTCGGCGCCGACATCCCGCAAGATATTGGTCAACTGTAAAGCAATGCCTAATTTGACGGCATAGGGCACGGCGGATTCGCTTTGAAAGCCGACAATGTGCATCACCATCAGTCCTACCGTGGAAGCCACGCCGTAACAGTATTCGGCCAGCTCGGCAATGGTCCGATAACGCTGCTGGTCAAGATCGCGCGCGATGCCGTCGATCAGTTGGGTCACATAGCCGTGGGGAATCTGGTACCGGGCCTGCGTGTCGGCCCAGGCCAGCAGTACGGGATCGTAGGCATTGGGATAGCTTTGCACCCGCGCCCGCCACTGTATCAGGGATTGCGGCACGTCTTGTCCACGCGGGGCCTTGTCGAGGACGTCGTCACTCGCACGACAGAAGGCGTACAGAGCATGCACCGCGTGGCGTTGCCGGGCCGGGAGCAGCGCGGCGGCCATAGCAAAGGTGCGGCTATTTGTTTTGACAATGTGGGCACAGTAGCTGTACGCCTTCTTGTACCTGTCGTATTCACCCGGAGCGTGCGCGTGGGAGACAGACCACGGCGTGTTGAGCGCCTCATACGCACGCGCAAGCAACGGGTATTCCCAGGATGTGGTCGATACTGCCATGCCTCTTCTCCACGAGCCTCACCAACAACAATCCTGCATGTCCACATGCGTCTGGCTATGAATGATAGGAGCTATGTCTGTGCTTTGTCAATAGATAGTCCATATAGTTTCAGAAATACATGGACAATTCTGGCGAAGTGTGCTACACTCGGAGCAGAACAGCACCATCAGACACCCGGCGAGATGCCGATGAGGACAACGCCATGCGCACACCCGATGTGGAGATAGGACAAGAGACCCGCACGGCAGGATGGAGCATCGGCGCTGTCGCGCGACTGACGGAGCTGTCCGAGGACACCCTTCGGGTGTGGGAGCGTCGCTATCATTTTCCCGTGGTGCACCGGAGCACTGGCCGGCAGCGTCTCTACTCGCAACAGGCGGTGATACAGGTCCAATGGGTCAAGCTACGCCTCGATGAGGGGATGCGGGTCAGTCAGGCCATCGCGGCTCTGCACCAGATACCCTGGGCCATCGCTGTCACCACCAGCCTCCGGGTATCCCAGCCCCTGCAGACTCCTCCTCCCAGTGAACACCTGGCACGCGTCCAGCGCCTTCTCTACGATAACCTGCGGGACTACAACAGCACAGATGCGAGCACACTTCTCCGCGACATACAAGCCACGTATCCACTTCCCGCAGTCATCCTCGAAGTGATTCGCCCGACTCTTGCTGCCATTGGAGACGCCTGGTACCGCGGTGAGGCTGACGTGACCACGGAACACTTCGTCTCCAATTATGTGCGTCATCACCTGCTGAGCTTGATACAGAGCAGTCCACCCCCGTTTCAGGTCAAACCAGTGGTGTTGGCGTGCGCTCCCGGAGAACTCCATGAGGGAAGTCTGCTGATGCTCAGCGCATTGTTGCGGGCGCTGCGATGGCCGACGGTGTACCTGGGGCAATCACTCCCACTCACCGATCTCGCGGCGTTTACGCATGCGGTTGCGCCGGCACTTATTGTCCTGGTAGCGATGTCAGAGGAGACGGCGCTCGCGCTGGCCGATTGGCCCCGCTTCTTGCCCCAGGCGGATGGGGTGCACCTGCCGCTCGTCGGGTACGGTGGACGAGCATTCCTGGAGCATCCGGAACTGGTCGAACGCCTTCCCGGCAGTCTCCTTGGGAAGACGCTCGGAGAGGGCAGTGCTCGTATTCATCGGCTCCTGCTCGATGTGAATGCGCTGGAGGGATAGCCATCCATGATCATCGTGTGGGCGCTCGTCGCCTATCTGTGTGGTGCACTGCCCTGGTCTGTCTGGCTGGGTAGGCTCTTCTTTAAGACCGATCCACGCTCGATTGCTGATGGCAATCCGGGAGCTGCCAATGCGTTTCGTGCGGCGGGCTGGCGCTTAGGGGTAAGCGTTCTCCTTCTCGATTTCTTGAAAGCGTTCCTTCCCATCGCGATAGCTGCGCAGATACTCCATTTCCCCCCCAACCAGCTCTTCTGGGTTGCCCTCATGCCCACCGTAGGGCATGCATTCTCCGTCTTCCTGCGATTTCGCGGTGGTCGAGGCATCGTGGTGATGTTCGCTGTCTGGGCAGGGCTCACACTGTATCATCTTCCTCTCGTCATGGGCGCAGCTGCTCTATTTGCCTTGGTGCTGTTCAGGAATGACATGTACCGCACACTCGCCATTCCGCTCTCACTCATCGCCTATCTGCTCGTGACTGGATCACCCAGCTGGATGATCTGGCTGGGTGGTGCCGAGCTACTTGTGGTGCTGCTCAAGATCGGGGCCTTTGTTCTCAGGCCACCAGCCCTGAACAACCCGGCAGGAGCGGCATAATGCGTTTGGTCTCCACCTGTCTCACATGGTTGGCACATCTGACCAGTCTCGCCGTGTTAACAGTGCTCACCGGTCGGCTGATCGCTAACCTGCGCTTTCTCCGGTCGACGCGCCAGCGGGCAATGGCGCAGGAGGTGCTGCTGCCGGGTCCACTCGTCAGTGTGCTGGTTCCGGCACGCAACGAAGCGGCAACTATTGCGGCTTGTATCCGGTCGCTTCTGGCGCAAGAGCACACGGACATAGAGGTCCTGGTCCTCGATGACGGGTCCACCGACGGCACCAGTGAGCAACTCGACGCCCTGCGGGAGCTGGCTCCGCAGCTTGCAGTCACGCACAGCCGCGAAGACCCACCCCCTGGTTGGAACGGCAAAAGCTATGCGTGCTGGCGACTCGCAAATCTGGCACGTGGTGATTGGCTACTCTTTACCGATGCTGATACGGTGCACAATGCCATCAGCATCACGCAAGGATTGGCCTATGCACTGGCCCATGATGCCGTGATGGTAAGCGTACTTCCTCGCCAGCACACCGTCACCTGGAGCGAACGGCTCATCGTGTCATTTATTCTGGACTTCCTTCCGTTGATCGGTCTGGATTTGCGTGCCGTGTGGCGCGGCACCAGCCGCCGTGCAGCTGCCAATGGGCAATACCTGCTGGCGCACGCGGCGAGTTACCAGGCGGTGGGCGGGCACGCGAGTATCCGTGGTGCGCTGGTCGACGATTTCGCCCTCGCAGAGCGCTTCAGATCTCATGGCTGTACCATCCTCTTGGTTGACGGAGCCGACATGCTGAGTTGCCGCATGTACACCTCGTTTCGCGAGGTATGGAGCGGTTTCTCGAAGAATCTGCTGGGGGCACTCGTGTCTCCCAGAGAGCACACGCAGGCCCTCTGGCAGGCGCCTCTCTTTGCCTGGGGGTACGCCTGCCTGTTCGTCATCCCGTTTTGGCGTCTCGTCCGTGGTCCACACCGATGGTTAGCGGCTTTTGAAGTAGCTTGGCTCTCCGTCGTACGCGGCATCGCCACCCACCATGTGCACCGATCACTGGCTGAGGTCATCACCACGCCACTTGCCGCGTGGAGCGTTATGGCCATAGGGCTGGGGGCGTTCTACCGGCGCCTGCTCGGCCGCGAGACCTCGTGGAAAGGGCGGCTCTACCGCCAGTAAGAGGTGCGCTGGCACCAGTCTTATGGCCGGTGGTGTACCTCCACCAGGACGCCCGGAGATGGGAGAAGCGTGGCGCCCATGCGCGGGCGTACAGATCCGCCAACAAAGCGCAGATCGAAGCGCTGAAGAATGCGGGTCAGGACAACCTTGGCTTCGACCTGCGCGAACGCTGCGCCGATGCAGTTCCGGGGGCCGCCGCCAAACGGCACGTAGGTATAGGCTGGTCGCTGGCCTGCTTCTGGGCCAGCGAAACGCTCGGGAGCGAAATGGTCGGGATCGGTCCAATACGCAGGGTGGCGATGGCTCAAATAGATGGAGTACAACACGCGGGTTGCGGCAGGAATGCGATACTCTCCAAAATCGATAGCGGTGGCCGCGATACGGGAGCCAAGATGAATGGGTGGGTACAGTCGAACCGTCTCCTTGAGGACAGAGTCAAGATAGCTCGCCTGCCTGAGCGCTGCTAGTGTCGGCACAGTCTCGTCCTGGAAGACACGAGCAAGCTCCGCGCGCACGTCCGCAAGAACGCCAGGATGCGTGAGAAGCAGGTAGAGGCTCCAAGATAGCTGAGCGGTACTGGTATCATGCCCAGCGATCAAGAGCGTCAGCAATTGGTCACGCATGAGATCATCGCTCATGCCGGAAGCGAGCAGTAAACTCACGAGGTCAGAGCCGCCGCCTGCATCGGCACGCCGGCGCGCGATCAGGTCGTAAAGATACGCGTCCATACTTCGCAAGGCTCGCCTGTAACCGGGGCGAGGAATGCCTGGCCACACCAGCCACGCTCCGGGTGAGATATACCGGATGGTCCGCACGATCGGGCGCCACAATTCCTCCATACGCGGCCGAAAATCTTCTCCGAAGAGCGTATCGAGCAATATCAGAAGGGCGATGCGGCGCATCTCTACTACGAGGTCGAGACGGACACCGTCATGCCAGCGTCGCGTGACCTGATCAATAGAGCACTGCATACTCGCTAGGTAACGCTCTATAAGGCGACCGTGGAGCGCGGGAGTGATGATCTCACGCGCCTCATCGTGGGATGCTCCGTCTTCGACGAGCAGGCCGTGCCGTAAGAGGCGCGTGACAGGGTCGCTGTCGGCACGCCAGCGGAAGCTATCGCGCCCTTCGGTCAGGACCAGCCGATTCGCTTCGGGACCTACCACGAATACACCGTCAAATCCGGGCAGCGGCAGCCGAAAGATATCGCCCAGGTCCTGATGCACCGCCTCGAGCGCCCCCAGGATATGCCTGCGCTGTTTCCATGCCCGAACAACGCGCCATCCTGTCGTATAGCTGGGTACAGGAATTTGTGCCATTGTAGCCCTCCCACGGTCGGTTTTGCGTGCGCATCAATCGCTTCGGGGAATGTGGAGAGCGGGTTATCTTGGGTTGCGTACCTCTCCTCTTGACGTTAGGGTGTACACGTATTATAAGGCTACTAATCAAATTATTATAAGGCTACTAATCAAATGTGCACAAATTAATTGGAGGCAGGGTGAGCGGGCGGGAACTCTACCAGGATGCTCTTGAGGTCCGTATCCTTACGGCGATAGTCGCCAAGGAAGCGCGCCAGGATATCGAGCAGCGTCTCAAAGCATACGGCGTCGAGATGACGGCGCTGCAGTATCGCGTGCTGCGGCAGTTGCAACAAGACGGCCGGTTGACGATAAAAGAGCTGAGCCGGAGCTGCATGGTGGAGCCAGCAACGCTCGTTCCGGTCGTCGACACCCTCGAGCGCCACGGCATCATTCGCCGCGGCCGGGATCCTCATGACCGTCGGCGCACGCCGCTTGAGCTGACTGAGCTGGGCCTCGAGCAGCTGCAGGCCATTCCGTTTGTGCACGAGGATGATGTCATCGTCAGGTATCTGCGGCAGTTGCCGGAAGAGGAGCGTCGCGTTTTTGTCAGCCACCTGCGAGAGCTGGTGACGATGATACACGGTCACGACACCGCGGTTCGGCGTATCACAGAGGCCGTGGAAACCCACTTTTCGTTTGGTGAGCAGCAATCGAGCAAAGGGTAAGCAACGTGAGCACATCGCCGGCAAAGCAGTACACGACATCTGACGACTCCGGTCTCACTGGACGACAATGGCTCATCTTGATGGTGCTCAGTCTCTCGCTGGCCATGATTATCATTGACGCCAGCATCGTGAATGTAACGATTCCGGCGATTAGCAGAGAGTTTCATGCCTCGATTCCCGACCTGCAGTGGATGAGCTCCTCCTACGCGCTGGTGTACGCGGCGCTCCTCATTACTTTCGGGCGGCTGAGCGACACGTTGGGACGGCGCCTCATCTTCATCATCGGCATTGCGACCTTTGGCGCCGGCTCGATCGTCGTGGGTGCCTCATCTGGAGTCGCCGTCATCATCGTTGGACGTATCATACAGGGTGTGGGTGCCGCGATGGCTTCACCCTCCACCCTCTCCATCTTGTCGGTCTCCTTTACGGGAAGGTCTCGCAGCATCGCATTCGGCATCTGGGGAGCGACCGCCGGCGCCGGCGGCGCGCTGGGGCCACTTCTGGGCGGCTTCTTCACCACCGACTTTACCTGGCGCCTGGCCTTTTTCATCAACGTACCGATCGCCGTGGCTGCTGTGCTCGGCGCGCTCCTGCTTATTCCCGAGTCGAAGGACGAGATCAGCCGGCACGCCCTCGACCTGGGCGGCATTGTCCTGGCGTCCGTAGGATTTGGCGCCATCGTGCTCGGATTCATCGAAGCGCCCACCTATGGCTGGCTCGCGCCGACCACCACCGCGTTCAGCCTCGGCTCCCTCACCTGGCCGACGACCGCCACCGTTTCACTGTCATTGGTCGCCTTTATCGTCGGTGTGGTAGCGCTGGCCAGCTTCGTCGCCTATGAACTGGCGCTCACCCGCCGGGGCAGGGAGCCACTCTTCGATTTCCGCTTGTTGCGATACATTGGCTTCCGCTACGGCTTGCTCACGGTGAGCGTCGTGGCGCTAGGAGAATTCGGGATTCTGTTTATCCTCTCCCTCTACCTGCAGGAGGTTCGCAACCTGAGCGCGCTCGATACGGGCCTGCTTTTGCTGCCATTTGCCGGTGGTGCTTTTCTGACCGCTCCCATAGCCGGCGTGCTCTCAGCCCGTGTAGGGCCCAAATGGGTCATCAGCACGGGTATGCTGCTGGAGGCTACGGCGATCTTTCTCATCAGTCGCGTGGTAGAAGTCGATACTCCGCTGGGAGTCTTCGTGCCGATCTTCTTGCTGTATGGTATTGGACTGGGACTGGCCATTGCCCAGCTTACCAACGTCGTGCTGAGCAACATCCCACCCCAGTTTGCTGGTACCGGCTCGGGCGCGAATAACACACTCCGCCAGGTGGGCGCAGCCATAGGCGTCGCCATTCTGGGCGCCATTCTCACCAGCCAGGCGACGGCGGTGAGCACATCACAGCTAGCGCAGAATACAGTCATTCCTGCGGCGGTCAAGCCGGTGATTCAAGAGCTCGTCGACGAGGGGCAGCCGAAGGATGTCATCCTTATTGTGGTGCATAGTGTGGTGGACAAGATCAATGCTCAGCTCGCGCAAGCAGCGGAAACGCCTGCCCATGTCAGTCCACCGCTTCTCGATGAAGCGGCAATTCTCCAGTCGACGGCGACCATACTCAACCATGCCGAGACGGAAGGCACGCGCAGTGCCGGCACGGTTGCTGCCCTCTTCGTCTTCCTGGGCGCAATGTGTTCGCTGCTCATTCCAAACCCGGAGAAGACGACGAGCCGCCCTGGGGAAGATGAGATACCAGTCACACATGGCGAGTGGGACTTGGCCACGCCAGCAAACACTGAGCTGCATGAAAAGACGCTCTGACACGTGCCGACCGGGATCCACCCAGCTATCCGTCTGATAGGGGCCAAATACAGGCCAGATCCGGGGCAATTTTGGGCGAGCAACGACAAATGGCGCTGGAGTCACCGCTTTGGTGACCGCATTCCGACTGATGCCAAGTTCACGAGCAATCTGGCGCAAACTCTGGCCTGTTCGCTTGGTCCTGCGCAGGTTAGCGCTTTCTCCTGCTGGATCGCACTTCTGCCAGTTGCCGCTGCAGCGCGGCGTTCTCGGCCCGCAGCCCCGTGATTTCTTCCTGCAACGCAAGAATCCGCCGGATGCCTTCCAGGTTGACTCCGGCCTCTGCCAGCTCGGCAACTTCCTCGATGTGGGTCAGGTCGTCGTCCGAGTAGCGTCTGGTATTGCCACTGGTCCGCAGGGGACTCAGCACGCCGCCCTCCTCCATGCGGCGTAACTGTTGCTGGGGTACTCCCGATAAATCTGAGGCGACCGCGATGGAATATTTGGGCAGCGCCGTATCCTGCAGCGACTTGGGAACGCGTGCGATGTGGGTGCGCTTCGACTGGCTCTTCGACGTCACGTAACTACCTCTTCGACAGAGAAAACACCACTGCCCGATTGGAGACCGGCTCGGCTTTGGCGTCTCCAATCGGGCATGCATAGCCACTACACGCACGGTACCCGCGACACGGTTACCGCGTCGCCCTCGCCTATTTGACGTCGGCAGGCTGCGATGCGTGGGCGTCGTGCTCGACAAACGGCTGGCCAGTCAGCTGGCTTCCCGCACCGCCCGTCTCGTGGATGGTGATACGTTTGGGCTGGGCATGCTGCGCCACGGGGATCTCCACCGAGAGTATTCCCCGCTCGTAGTGCGCCTTGACGGCGTCGCCATCCACGTCTTTGGGAAAGCTCACCGACCGGGTAAACTCACCAGTGCCGAATTCGCGCAGCAGATATACGGCCTCTTTCTGCTGCTCGGCACTGAGCAGACTCGGGAGCTTGGCCTTGATCGTGAGGGTATTCTGCCGAACCGTCAGCTCCGTATCCTCGGGATTGGCGCCGGGCAAGAGCACCTGGCAGACATACGTACCTTTGATTTCGATCACATTCAGATGCCCGACCGCTCCCCCCACACTCAGCCCAGAGGACGGGCCAAAGCCCGGTCGCATCACTGCCTGCTCAAAGAGTTGGCTCATGGCATCGCGCAGAGAAGTCGCGTCTCGGATCGGATCCCACTGCATCAGAGAAGACATGTTTTCCAACCTCCATTGTGTGTGATACGTATCGTGCTCTCGCGCATGCTCGCAGCTGGACGGGCGGCACCGTTGGACAGCGTTGCTACTCCTACAATAACGGCCCAGCACCTATGATGCTCGCTTCACCGTCTCCAGCCAGGCGCACGTGGAGAGCGCCTCACCGCAGAGAAGAACACCACCGCGTCTCCTGTAGAGACCACGATACAACCTATGCCTTTAGCATAGAATATCTAACAATGAATGTCAATATTTCTTCTCAGACTCTAACAGTTATCTAACGCAATGAATCAGATTCCCTGGTGACAGTCTTGTGGCCTGTCTACAATCGTCCCACGCACGTACGCCAGCGCGCATACGCGAGAATAATGCAGATCAGTGGACAGCACTTGAAAGTCCCGCTGAGCACGAGATTGGCGCCTCGATACCACGGGTTCATGTTGTGTGAGTTCTGTAGCAGACAGGACATGTCATCAAAGACAGCATTTGACGGATCCCCCACGGAGATATAGTTTGACATAATGGACAACCGGCGGGCTCACTACCTGCCGCACATGGCCCCAGACAACCCTGAAGGCATCGTGGCTCCCGACTCTTATCATGATGCTGCAGAGTGCACTGGCTTCTTCATCACAGTGAGCTCGGACAGCCGCGCCGTAGCCGAGGTCAAGGGATTGCGGAAGGAAGATGGTGCAGCGGTCGAATCTGGTCTTTGACAGAGGCAGGACTGCCGCAGTGATGTGGCAGCAGATTGGGCGGGGATACTGGAACCAGGGGGCTTGACTCGATGAAAGCGATTGCACATCCTGCCCGACGGGCACGGCATCAGAACATCGAGACCTGTTCAGCACCGCCCTTTGTGGATGGTGCGCCAGGCGCCAGGCTGACATCAGGCAGGCGCGAGCTGCCAGCACCAGGGAAAGCAGGCTAACCCTATGGCAAACACTTCTACGAAGCGCGATCCGCCGCCGAATCGCACCCTGCTTCAGGCCGTACTCCACGACCGTGTGCTGGTGAGCGCATTCGTGGTGTGTGTCCTACTGGTCGGCTACCAGCTCACTGTCCTCTTGCTCCAGCCGCCCTGGAACAAGCCGGCCACCGATTGGCTGCGCACCGTGCTGGCCTGGCCTCAGCTGGCTGTTGTAACCTTGGTCGCTGTGGGCCTCACGCGCACGCACCGGCCGAATGCGGCCGCCGCGCGCTGGATAGCGCTGGGCTTCCTTACCTACGCCGTCGGCCGCACAATCTTTGCGATTGCCGACGTGGTCATCTATCCGCATGGTGTGCCCTATCCGAGCCTGCCCGATCTCTTCTTCATTCTGCAGTACCCCTGCTTCGTCGCCGCCCTGTTCATTTTACACGCGGAAGGTCGCTGGCTGCCCGGCCTGCGGGTCATCGTCGATGGCGTGCTGTGGATGAGCGCCGTCACCGCCCTCTCGTGGTACTTCGTACTACTGCCGCTCTCACGGCTGACGCGCGAACCGCCACTGGGCAAGAGCACCAGTATACTCCATCAAGTCGCCGATCTCGTCCTCTTCTATGGAATTGTCGTTCTCCTGGCCCACTCCCATCGTACGCAATATGAACGGCTGCTAGCATCCCTGGTGGCCCTAGCCGTCCTGTCGCTGTTTGTGGCGGACACGTGGGCCGCCCTGCTGCTGCTCCACCCACCCTACACCTATCGCACGGGCAGCCCGCCCGACCTGTTCTGGTTCATCTTCTATTTGCTCGTGCCGTTGGTCGGTCTGATCCAACTGCGCCTCACGCCAGCTGAACTGCCAGAGCGTCCGGCGGTCCCAGCTGCCCGCCTCACCTGGCGGGACGCTCTGGCCGGCATGACGTTTATCGCGCCCAGTGTCGCCGTCGTAGGAGCCGGCATGGTGATCATCGTCCATGCGGTGCTCACGTCGCCGCACACGATGAGCCTGATCCCTCCAGAAGCGGTGGGTATCGCCCTGCTGCTGCTGGCCACGCTGCGGCCGGCGGTCTTCTTCCTGGAACAAGAGCAGCTGCGCCGCGAGCGCGACGCAGCGCGTGCCCAGGAGAGCGCGTTGCGGATCGCCAATGAGCGCATGGAAGCGTTTCTCGGCATGGTCGCCCACGAACTCAAGACCCCGCTCACCAGCCTCATCGCGAACGTCCACCTGATGGCTCGCCGGCTGGATGCCATGATGCGCCCCGACATCAGTCGCGAGGACTCCGCCCGCGCAGCCACGCTGCTGCGCACACTGGTCGAGCGCTGCGAGCAGAGTCTGGAGCGCATCCGCCAGCTGGTGGAGGATGTGCTGGACGAGATGCGCGTGCGGAACGGTCGACTCACCGTGCGCCTGGAGCCGCGCAATCTGGCCAGCATAGTGGGTGAGGCGGTGACAGAGCAGGCGGCGCTCAATCCGGAGCGTGCCATTCGCTGGGTCGCTGAAGGGTCACTCGTCCGGGTGCTCGTGGATGGCAGCCGCATCGAACAGGTCGTGGCCAACTATGTGAGCAATGCCCTCAAGTTCTCGCGGGCGGACCAGCCGGTGGAAGTGCGGTTATGCACAGTGCACGGGATGGCGCGGGTCACCGTTCATGACCAGGGGGTTGGCATCCCCCTCGCGGACCAGCCGCACATCTGGGAGCGGTTCTATCGGGCGGCGGGCGCCGACTGGCAGAGTGGCTCGCAGATCGGCTTCGGCATTGGGCTCTACATCAGCAAAGCGATTATCGACAGGCACCAGGGCCAGGTCGGCATCGAGAGCGCGCCTGGCCAGGGCACCACGGTCTGGTTTACGCTGCCGCTCGCCTCGCCTCCAGCCTCCTCGTCGCCTGGGGCAGGAGGGGGCGGTCCTGCATCTGCACCAGAGCCCAGCGAGCACGAGCGCGATCCGTGATGAACGTCCATTGTCCAACTCTTCCTGATACGCCCGGCACGGACTCTGCGAGGTCACAAGTTGCTGCTTGCGTTAGGCCTTGCCAAGGATCTGCCCTGATCAAGTGGACATAAGCGCGAGGCAAACCTCGCAGCAGTCTGGTCGGGATCCGCACGCGGTGGATCCTGTGTCGGCGCGGTACCGTGCCTTTTTTCGGGGAAGGTGCCGCTCATGGACAGGAGAGTCAGCATGAAACCCCTCTCGCAGCAACTGACGGATCTTTCAGTCCGCGCCAAGAAGGCCGAAGACGATGCCGCCGCCGCTCGGACCGAGGCACGTGAAAAGATCCAGGCGCGTGTGGATAAGCTACAGGCAGACACGACCGCACGGGTGTCCAAAGTGGATGCCGCTGCCGCAGCAGCCAAAGACGCGGTGGTGGGGCAGTGGACTGCCCTGCAACGCCAGATCAAGACGGACAACGACCGCATACGAGCCGACATCGCCGCCAATAAGGCCGAGCACGACAAAACTCGAGCAACCCGCAAGGCGGAGCGTGCTGAGAATTATGCGGCAGTGGCCATCGCGTTCGCGTACGACGCCATCGACTATGCTGACGCGGCGGTGCTCGACGCGATCATGGCCCGTTCGGATGCCGATGCCCGGACGTGAGGCGACCAGGTGGCACGCGCACCTTGGGAGGAGGAACGTATGGACAGAGCGACTTCGACGGCTACCGACCCCGCAGAGGTGGCCGCCTACTTCGACAGGCTCAGGACAGAGCCTAAGGACACGCAGATCCGTGGCCTCTCCGGCACCTGTCGCTTCGATATCGAGTCCGCTGGCAGCTGGCTGCTGATCGTGGACGACGGCCACGTGGAGGCCCAGCAAGGCGGTGGCCCGGCTGACAGCGTCGTGGGCTGCACCGCTGAGGCATTCCTAAGCGTGGTGCGCGATGGAGAGAATGGGTTCACCGCGGCGTTGCGAGGTAGGCTGCGCGTTTCGGGCAATCTCGCTCTGCTCCAGCTACTCCGCAGGCTCGAGGTATGAGATCACCTCTCGGGGGGCGCCGAGCGAGCGCTCACCCGTGGTGCAACGGATCGTTGCAGGAAGGGAAAGGCGCACATGGGCAGTGGCAGGACGATCAGCATGCTCGAGGGCAATACGTTCGTGGTGAGCGACCTCGCCGGAGATATCGCAGCCTCTCCGACGGACACGCTGGGGATGTTCGCCTGGGACACTCGCCACCTGTCGCGCTGGGTCTTGACAGTCAACGGGCAAACGCTGAATCCCCTCTCGACGGGTGCGATCGAGTACTATGCGACGCAGTTCTTCCTCGTGCCAGGCTCGGGGACCGTCTACGTGGACGCAGACCTCTCCATCGTGCGCAAGCGCTCCATCGGCCGCGACGGCTTTCGGGAAGATCTGACGGTGTGGAGTCACAGCGAACAGACGATTGATCTCGACATGCGTATCGAGGCGGCGGCGGACTTCGCCGATCTGTTCGAGGTGAAAGACGCGCTACAGAAGAAGGGCGAGCCGTACACGCGCGTGGAGGCCGGCCGCCTGGTTCTCGGCTTTCGGCGCGAGCACTTTGTGCGTGAGACCCACATCTCCGCCCGCGCTGTCGCCTCTGGCGACGACGGCACCAGCGGTGCGCGCGTCTCCCACACTGGTGACGCCGCCGCTGGCTCGCCCGACGCAGTCGCACAGCTCGACGAGCGGGGGCTGCGCTTCTGCGCGCACATCGCCCCGCACGGCCGCTGGAGCGCACAGATCGAGGTACTCATCGCCCAGGATCCGCTCGGCCAGCCGGCGCGCGGCCGCCCGGGCGCGACGGACCTGAAGCGCCGGGATCTCATTGCCTGGGTCCGTGCAGCCCCACGGCTCGTCTGCACGTGGGATCCCCTCAAGCCGACCTATCTGCGCAGCATCGTGGATCTCGCCGCGCTGCGCTTTGAGCCGAAGCTGCTGCCGCCTGGGGAGGCGCTACCAGCGGCTGGCCTGCCCTGGTTCATGGCTGTCTTCGGGCGCGACAGTATCCTCACCGGTTTCCAGGCGCTGCCCTTCCTGCCCCAATTGGCGCGCTCGACGCTGCGCACACTCGCCCTGCTGCAGGGAACGCGAGTGGACGACTTCCGCGACGAGGAGCCGGGCAAGATCATCCACGAGCTGCGCTACGGCGAGATGACCGCCTTCGAGGAACGGCCCCAGTCGCCCTACTACGGCGCCGCCGATGTGACGCCGCTGTATCTCATACTGCTTGACGAATACGAGCGTTGGAGCGGCGATACCACGTTGGTGCGCCAGGCTGAGCCGATCGCGCGGGCCGCGCTCAGGTGGATCCAGGACTACGGCGACCATGACGGCGACGGCTACGTAGACTACCAGCGCAAGCGCGAGACCGGCCTGGAAAATCAGTGCTGGAAGGACTCCTGGAACTCGATCCTCTTCGCCGACGGCACCAACTCGTCCCTTCCCCGGGCGACGTGCGAGATCCAGGGCTACGTCTACGACGCCAAACGGCGCATGGCACGGCTCGCGCGAAAGATTTGGGCAGACCCGGCGCTAGCCGACCGCCTGGAGGAGGAGGCCGCCGATCTGAAGACTCGCTTCAATCGTGATTACTGGCTGGAGGAGCGGCAGTGTTTCGCCTTGGCCCTCGACGGCCGAGGACGCCAGGTAGATGCCATCACATCGAACATCGGCCATCTCCTCTGGAGCGGCATTGTGAACGAGGGAAAGGTACCGTCCGTGGTCGCGCATCTAACTGGCAACGCGCTGTTCTCCGGATGGGGCGTCCGTACGATGGCCGAGGGGGAGGGTGGCTACAACCCCATCGGGTACCACGTCGGCACCGTGTGGCCCCACGACAACGCCTTCATCGCGCTGGGCCTCGCCAGTGCCGGCTACCGTGAGGAGGCTGCCCGGATCGCGGCCAGCATGCTGAACGCCGCGGTCTTTTTCGACGGTCGGCTCCCGGAGGCGTTCGCGGGCTATGCGCGGGAGCTCACCGAGTACCCCGTGGAGTATCCGACGGCCTGCAGTCCCCAGGCGTGGGCCACCGGCGCTCCGCTATTGTTGCTGCGGGTCCTGCTCGGCCTAGATGCTGAGGGCGAACACCTCATCGTCAATCCGGCGCTGCCGGGCGATCTGGAGTCACTTGCATTGCTCGATATCCCGGGGCGCTGGGGTAGGGCAGATGCGTTCGCACGCGGCCGCCTTCCGAGCGTTCAACTGGACCTGCTGGCGCAGATCGGCACCGCAGGACTGCAGACCGAGCCGCCAAGACCCTCAGGAGTGGCGCCGGCGAACACGTTCAGGAGCGGCAAAGAGGGCCAGGCGCTCAGGTAGCGACATTGCCGCGTGTGCGGCGCCGCGCCATTCTCAGCTCGTCGCAGGGATTCGCACTCGCGCCAACCACGCGCCAGGCGACCGCACGGTCCGGGCGCACCAGAACTGCCCCGCTGCCCGTCACGCTGGAGCCAGGCGTGTGGCAGAGGGCCACCCGGACGGGTTGATGGCTGGTACACAAGCTATCCGCGGAGAACGCCGGGGGGGCGGCGTCGCCGAGGAGAAAGATGTTCTGATCAGAGGGCATCGCTGTTCATAGCGCCCCCTGTAGTCTTCGCTGCGAGGTCCCTGCCCCCGTGGCCGACTGCGAGCCCTGCGACTCGGACCGCGCGGGGTCCATGCAGCAGTAGATCTCGACCATATGCGCATCGGGATCGTGGACGTAGACAGCGATGTTGCCGCCAGACCCGCCATCCCCACCAGGTCCTTCGTAGTGCTTTATTGGTCCGTAGGAAATGGGGATGTGCTGGCGCTTCAGGCGTCTCGCCACGTCGTAGGGCGACTGTCCATCCTCCAGGAGAAACGCCACATGCATCAGCCCACGGTCTCCGACGGGAATGACGCGACCCTGCACGTCGCGCTGCTCGATCAGGATCAGGCTGCTCTGCTGCTGGCGCCCGTGCAGCGCACAGTAGGTAATGGTGCGGCCGGCGACGAACGGATGGGGTGATGGGCCGATCGTCTCCCCCGCTTCCAATCCGACGACCTTCTCGTAGAAGGCCCGCGAGCGGGCCAGATCACTGACATACATGGAGCTGCTGACCAGCTCGACGACACGGGCTGGATGCGCAGCGGGGCCATATTGTTTGGGCATGCGCCCTCGCGCAAGCAGGAGATTCTGCACCATGCGGAAGCGCAGGAGCTGGCCGGCCTGGCGCTGGACTGGAGTAATCTTTGCCATGGCGATTCGTCCTTTCAGGAGCGCGCATCTGACTCCGACGCCGCTTGCGGGATCTGCACTTCCACCAGATGCCCATTCGGGTCGTGGAAGTGGATGGCCCTGGTATTCGCATTCAGAGTCGGGAAGATCGGCCCTTCAGTGACTGCCTGCCCTTGCGCCTGCGCCCGAGCGGCGATCATCTCGAGGGTCTGACCAGGGCGGAGCGCAAATGCGAGATGGAGGAGGTCATCAGGCTGCACTGGAACGGTCTGGCCCGCTTTGGTGAATTGCTCGACCAGCACCAGATCATGGTGCTGCCTGTCTCCGCAGCTCATGAAGCAGAGCGACTGACCCAGCATGCGGGTGAGCGGCGTCATGTCCGGTGTGTCGGTTTGCGACCACTGGAGGTCCAGGACGTCCTCGTAGAACGCGCGCGAGGCCGCCGTGTTGTTGACAAAGATCGCGATATGCCCGACGCCGCGGATCGGCTGCGGCGTATTAGCCAGCTGCATAGCTTGCCCCCTTTCATCGTTGAAGCTGTTGACACCACATCGAAGTGCCGGCGCGACCAATCGACAGTGCTCCCATCGCTCAACTGTCCGCTGCGCCTGCCACGGCGCGGTCGCCGAGAGATCTGGAGAGGTCACCGAGGGGCGAGGCCGAATCGGCCGGCGCGACCCGCCACTCCTGCCGGCCCAGATCGATCGCCCCATCAGGAGTCGAGATGGTGCTGGTCACGACATCGCCGTCGTGAAGATATTCCGCACGCTTGCTTTGCGACGCCACGAACGCGCGC
This sequence comes from uncultured Chloroflexia bacterium, assembly GCA_963826075.1. Lineage (GTDB taxonomy): Bacteria > Chloroflexota > Ktedonobacteria > Ktedonobacterales > JADMIN01 > JAJPKE01. The sequence continues at coordinate 106,915 of CAWGVQ010000018.1, read as the reverse complement.
ATCCGCTGCGCGGGCGGCAACAGATTGCCAATCCGCCGAGCCAGGCCGGTCGGCGGACGCAGTGCGACGCCGCCGGGCGTGCCCGTCAGCAGAAGATCGCCCGGCGCCAGATCCATCGTTTTGCTCAGCAAGGCGAGCGTTGCGGCCGGACCGTAGATCAGCTGGTCCGCGAAGGCGTCCTGACGCAGTTTGCCATTGACCCACAGGCGGAGCTGGAGCGTGCCCAGCAGTTCGGCGTCGCCCCGGTCGAACAGATAGAAGTAAGGCCCCACCGGACAAAACGTGCGGAAACTCTTGCCGCGGAACCACTGCTCTTCGGGGATCTGCACATCGCGGGCCGAGACGTCGTTGGCCATGACCAGACCGGCAATCACCTCCTCGAGGTGGTCCGCCCGCGGCTGGATCGGGCCGGTGATGGCGCGTCCCACCACCAGACCCAGTTCCAGCTCGTAGTCGAGCAGCTGCACGCCGTACGGACGGACGACCGGGCCACGCGCGGAGGTAAGGGAGGAGTCCGCCTTGGAAAAGACGAGGTTGAAGCTGCGGTGCGATTGCGTCTCTTGCCGGTGCGCCTGGTAGTTCGTGCCCTGGCAGATAACGCGGCAGGGAGCGGTGACCGGACTGAGCGGCAGGGTGGATGCCACGGAGATGGCCTCCGCCCGATCACCAGCCTGCCCACCGGTGCGTACCTGTTCGGCGCCGCCGTCGGTCAGGAATTCGGCAAGCGATGCATAGGCGCCGGGCACCGGCGACACGGTGCCGTCACGAACGACACCCCACTGTACTGCGTTCCGCTGCGTGTAGCGGATAATCTGCCATCCCATAGCGGTTTTACCTCTCGACCTTGGGAATGGGCGCCGTGGTGCCGGCACCCCAATGCGAAACCTGTGACACCCCGGCCATCCCTATCCCCTTGACATCAATTGTCATACAATATTACAATTGGATTGTCAAGAGGTAGGGAGATACGCGTCGGGGATCAGACGCATAGGGAGGAGCCGGTGCCAACGTGCGGGTGGCGACATTGACGCAGCAGGTAGCGCAGGAGCTGGGGAAGCGCGTCGTAGGTGGAGACTATCTCCCCGGTGATGCGCTGCCAAGCGAGGCGGACCTATCCGCCGACCTGCAGGTCAGCCGCACGGTCGTGCGTGAGGCGCTGAAGGTCCTGGCGGCCAAGGGCCTCATCCGCTCACGGCCCCGTGTGGGCCCGGTAGTGCAGCCTCGACACAGTTGGGAGCGCCTCGACTCCGATGTCCTTGCCTGGTCGACTCAGGACGGCGAGCAGCTGAAGGCGTTCCTGGACCAGCTTACCGAGGTGCGCCGGATCATCGAGCCCGACGCCGCCAGGCTCGCCGCTACGCGTGCCACACCCGAAGAGCTGCGGCACATCGCGACGACGTTCTCGGCCATGGAGGACGCCGTTGCCGACCCCAGCGCATTTCTCACCCATGACATGGCCTTTCACGAGGCCATCATTCAGGCGGCGCACAATGAGGTACTGCTGGGCTTGCTTTTCACCCTGCGCAAGGGGCTGGTTGCCAGCCGGCAGGTATCCACGGGAACGCTCCGCCAGGATACGCCAGAAACGGTACATGCCCGCGCCACTGCGCTGGCGCTTCATCGTGCGGTCCTGGAGGCGGTGCGAGATCGCGACGGGCAAAAAGCCCATGAGGCGATGGTTCATCTGCTCAGTACGGTGCATGAGGCCATCGGAATCATGCTGGAGCGCAACATCTGATAGTCAGTGAGCGCGCAACCGATACGCGGCCCTCGCGCCATGGTGAAGAGCGCCGATGGCCGAGAGCCTATAACACGAGGTCGACATTATGATCGTGCAACATCTTGGGGAAGTGCTCCTGTCCCTGGTCTTTATTCTTGGTGGTGCCTCGACCTTCCTGCATCCGGAGCCGCGGGCGGCGCAGATTGCCCGCCTGCGATTCCCTCTGGCTCAGGTTGGCGTGCGCATCAACGCGGCCGCCATGGTGGTGGCCGGCCTGTTCCTGGCGGTGGGCCTCTGGGCTCAGATTGCAGCCTGGGTGCTCGTCGTGCTGCTCATTCCGACAACCATTTTCGGCCATGCGTTCTGGCTCGAGCGCGGCTCCGAGCGCCAACAGCAGCTGTCCCATTTCCTCAAGAACATAAGCTTGCTGGGTGGGCTGTTGCTGGTCACGCTCGTCGCGCGCTAGCCCGCCGGTGTACCCGAGATGCTGTAGAGCCTCTGGGGAGGCGAAGTTGCTGGCGCAAAGTCCGGCGACCCCACAGTAGAGGAGGCAGGTTGCATGATCAGCTTCGATCTAGACGTCACGATCAATCGACTCGTTGAGACAGTCTTTGCCTTCGCGACCGATCCCGCCACTTTTCCCGTGTGGCAGCCGTCTGTCGTGGTGTCGCGCCAGACTTCTCCTGGTCCAATGGGCGTCGGCACAACCGGGATGAACGCCCGCAAGGTAATGGGGCAGCGAGTCGAATCGACATTTGAGGTCACCTCGTATACCCAGAACCACTTCCTCAGCGTGAAGAGCACGTCAGGGCCGGTGGCCTATGAAATTACTTCTCTGTTTCAGCCGGTCGACGGGGGTACGCGCCTGCGCCTTCACTTCCAAGGCGATCCCCAGGGACTCTTCCAAGCGGACGAGCGTGTATTGGCCACCACCATCAAGACGGATTTCGAAGAGGATTATCAGCGGCTGAAGGCTCTGTTGGAGAGTCGCTAGATCAATCTGCAGCTACGTGCAATCATCTTCCGCATCGGCATCCGCTGTCTCGCGCGTCCAGAAGCACCATGTCACTTTGTCAGCGAAGAGGAAGTGAGGAACCCGGTGATCGGATTTCATGACATGCGCAACATCGAGGCGCTGGAAACTATTCCACTGGCGGAGCGAGGGCTGCCGACGTCGACCTACGAGATGATTCGCTTGGGTGCGGCGCAGAATCCCGATGCGACGGCCCTCATCTTCTTTCTGCAAGGCACGGCCTATCAGCGATCAGCACGCTTCACCTTCCGCCAGGCCATCGCCAACATCGACACGGCGGCGAAGCTGTTTGAATCCCTTGGCGTATCCGCGAGCGACACAGTCTCACTCATCCTGCCGAATGTCCCCGAGATGCTGTGGAGCATCTGGGGAAGTGAAGCAGCGGGCACCGTCAATCCCATCAATCCACTACTGGAGCCCGACGCGATACGCGACATTCTGCTCGCCGTTCAGCCACGCGTGCTGGTCACGCTCGCGCCGTTCCCCCAGACCGATATCTGGGCGAAAGTCGCCGGTATCGCCGAGCAGATTCCGAGCCTGCACACGATTCTCCGGGTGGATCTGCGCCGGTATTTGCCCAACTGGATGCGGCCCTTCGTCCGCTTCAGCAACACCAAGCAGGTGCGCCAGCAGCGTATGGGACGTCTCGCCGTCCTCGACTTTGGCGAGGCCATGCGGCGTACTCCTGCCGGTCAGAGGGGAAGCCAGGGCAGCAGGCGCACAATCACTCCAGACACGATCTCGGCCTACTTCCATACGGGGGGAACAACGGGGATTCCCAAGATTGCACCGCACACGCACGGTAATGACGTCTTCGACGCCTGGGCCGCGTCGCACAACGTCGCACTGGGACCGGGGAAGACGGTGTTCTGCGGCCTCCCGCTGTTCCATGTGAACAGTTATATCGTGAGCACCCTGATTCCCTGGAGCCAGGGGACAACGGTCGTGCTAGGAACGCCCGCCGGATTCCGTAGCGAGGGCGTGATCCCAAACTTCTGGAAGATCGTCGAGCGCTACCGCGTCAGCTCCTTCAGCGGCGTACCGACGGTGTTCAGCGCGCTCAATGCCGTCCCCGTCGGCACGTGTGACGTCAGTTCGCTGGAATACGCCATCTGTGGAGCGGCACCCATGCCTGTGGAGGTGTTTCGCGAATTCGAGCAGCGCACGGGACTGTGTATCCTGGAGGGCTACGGGTTGACCGAAGGAGCGTGCATCTCCGCCGCCAACCCGGCAGACGGCGAGCGACGGGTGGGCTCGATCGGCCTTCGCCTCCCTTACCAGGAGATGAAGGCCGTCGTGACCCTGGATGGGCGGTATGTGCGTGACTGCGCGGTGGACGAAGTCGGCGCCATCATCATTCGCGGCCCAAATGTCTTTCCCGGTTACACGCTCGCCGAGCAGAATCAGGGACTCTGGATCGAGACCGGCGATGGCGGCGGGCGCTGGCTCAATACGGGGGACCTGGGCCGACGGGATCAGGACGGCTATTTCTGGCTTACCGGCCGCACGAAAGAGCTCATCATTCGCGGCGGGCATAACATTGACCCACAGGTCATCGAGCACGCCCTGCATCAGCACCCTGCCGTGCGGTTGGCCGCCGCGGTTGGACGACCCGACGCGCGTCTGGGTGAAGTGCCGGTCGCCTACGTGCAGCTCAAGGAGGGGGCCGTGAGTAGCGAAGAGGAACTGGTGGCTTTTGCCGAAACCCATATCGGCGAGCGCGCCGCTATCCCCAAGCGCATCCATATCGTCACCGATCTGCCAACGACCGCGGTGGGCAAGATCTTCAAGCCTGAGCTCATCCAGCGTGAGATTGAGGACGCCCTGACGCATGAAGTGCTGGCAACCCCGGGCGTCGCACGTTGTCGCGTCACGGTGAGCTCTGACAAGGTGCACGGCCGGAAGGCTTTCGTCGAGGTGACGCCCGCAGCTGGAGTGAACTGCGACACTCTACAGGGGTCCGTTGCAAAGACCCTGGGGCAGTATGCGACGCCGCACGAACTCGCAGTACACCAACCTGTATCCGCCGGTGACATTGATGAAACTGGCGCCATCATCACCAGCCAACAGGGGCGGTGAGGTGACAAGGTCAGGGGCGGTGAGGCCCCTCCTACTGAGGAGTTCTAAGTTATGAACAGCAAGAACGACGACACGGCCTATGACGTGGTGGTAATCGGATGCGGGTTGGCAGGCGCGACGGTTGCCAATCTGCTCGGGCAGTTCAAACTCCGCACCCTGGTCCTCGAGCGCGATGATCAGTTGTACCCCTCCCCACGCGCCATCGTGCTGGATGATGAAGTGTTACGCATCGTGCAAGCCATGGACTTGGGCAACTATCTTGGCAATCTGACCGCCCCGCTTGAGAACGCGCGCTATGTCAATGGCTCCGGGCGCAAGCTCTTCGATATTCCACTGACAGAGCAAGTCACGGCGTCCGGCCACCCGATCGTCAGCGCGTTCTACCAGCCGGAACTGGAGCAGACATTGCGGGCCAAACTGGAGAGCTATCCCACCGTCACGAAGCAACTGGGGCAGGAGGTGGTAAGCATCACACAGGATGCCGACGCGGTCCAGCTGACCGTGCGTGACGTGGCCAGTCAGCGGACATGGACCGTGCAGGCCCGCTACGTCCTGGGGTGCGACGGCGCGCGGAGCTTCACGCGCAAGACGCTCGGAATTGCCTTGGAGGATTTTCACCAGGATGCCGCATGGCTGGTGATCGATGCTGAGGCGGTAGGGACAGATCCTTTTCCAATGTGGAATTACCAGGTCTGCCATCCAGCGCGCCCCACGACCTTCGTGCATGGCAGGGGCAAGCATCTGCGCTGGGAATTCAAGCTCCACCGGGGTGAGGTACCCGACGAGGTCACGCGTCCGGAGCGACAGCGCGACCTGATCCACCATGCCCCCACCGTCGGAATTGATCCGGACCTGATTACCATTCAGCGCTCGGCGATCTATACGTTTCACGCGACTATTGCCGAACGCTGGCAACAGGGACGGGTTTTCTTACTGGGCGATGCCGCGCACCAGATGCCACCTTTCCTGGGCCAGGGGGCCTGCGCGGGTTTCCGCGACGCAATGAACCTGGCGTGGAAGCTCCAGCTTGTCATAGCGGGCCACGTTCCGGCGAGCCTGCTGGCGACCTATGAGATCGAACGCCGCCCGCACGTGCACGCCATCATACAGCGGGTGATCACCTTCGGGTCGATCATCCAGACGACGAATTGGGCGCAGGCGTGGGTGCGGGATCGCGTGCTGGCGCTGCAATCCTTGATGGGCCGCACGACGGCACCGGGGGATATTTCTCCGCCTCTAGCGGACGGCATCCTGGCTGGCACTCCATCGGGCAAATCGAGGTCGCACGGCAAGGGAGCCGCCCAGGTGCGCGGCCATCTAGTTCCGCAGCGGCCGGTGACGCTGGCCGATGGACGCGTTGTGCCGTTGGATGACGTGCTCGGACCTGGTTTCGCCCTGGTAGCATACGAATGCAATCCAGCAGATGTCCTCGACCCCGATCTGCTGGCGCGCTTTACCGAGCTCGGTGGGCGATTGGTCCAGGTCGCCCCTTCCCATCCGGACTCGGAGCTCGGTCTGGCGGGCTGCGTGCGCGACCACACGGACGCGTTGCAGAGGTGGTTCGCCGACCATGCCATGCAGGTGGCTCTGGTCCGACCGGACCGCTATCTCTTTGGCGGCGGCATCGCGGCGCAGATACCGGCTTTGATGCAGCAACTGCTTGCCACGCTGCTCGTTAACTCCCGCACCACCGCCTGATGCAGTACCCGCCGTGGTCAAATGACAGCTACCACGGCGGGTACTGCGCGAGTTCGAGAAAGCCTTGCCCACGAAGAGCAGCAGTGCCAGCAGTTTGGCATTGCGCGGGGTTTTGAACCATCAGGGTATCTTCGGCGGCATTCGCTTTCTCAGCCCCTTCTCGCTTCATTGCTGACCTTATCAGTCGTCGTCGAAGCGGAGGGTCTGGCTGATAGCCAGCCGGCGCAGCCAGAACATCGACACCGCCACGGTCCCCAGCGTGATCGCCGAGAGCGCGGCCAACATCAGCAGCACTGCCGGCGGGATGACGACACGCACTGGCAACACCGTCTGAAGTTGATAGAAAGCGAGCGGTGTTTGCAAAGCGCTGGGTGAGGTCGTCGTGAACACCAATGCCGGAGTCAGCGTGATGGCTAAGATGCTGCCAAATACGCAGCCCAGCACCAGCGCAACTCCCTGCATCATTCCCAGCTCCCACAAGAGCAGGTTGCGAATCTGCGCCGGCAGCAGGCCCAACGCCCGCAGGAGCGCGAGCTGGACTACTTGTCCCCTCACATAGATCCAAAAGCCACTGAGATTGCCGATGAAGGCCAACACCAGCGTCATCACCAGTCCGATGGCGAGAATGGTCGTGATCAACGACGCCAACGGGTCCTGCTGTAGCGCCTTTTCCAGTTCCTGGCGGTCGGCAACATTGTCCAGTTGCGTTGATCCATGGGTGATTGCGACGCGCGTCTGACTGAGCGCTGTTGCCTGATTGCGGACCCGCAGCCAAACGAGGTTCGGCGTCGGCACCGGACTGTTGGTGTCAGTATGGAGCACCTCGCCATAGGCCTGAAAGTCCACCAGAATCGCCGGTTGGGTGGGGTCGAGCGATGGAATGGAGGGCACCTCAGCCACTGCGATCAGCTTCATCGAGGAGTTCGTATATGGCGTCAAGACCAGATGGAAGGTCGCCCCCTGCGAGAGGTGAAGGGTGTTCCAGGTGCTGGCGTTCACCAACGCCGGCACATAGTCTCCTGCGAGCGCTCGCCCCCGATCAGCCGAAAGTTTGCTGAGCAACGGAACCGTCGTGTCGCCGGATTGCCCTGGCCAGATGGCGGTGTGAACGTAGGTGTCGGTGTCGATGGCGAGCATGCTCACCAGAGTGCCGCCACTGGCGGTAATGGGAGTGCCCTCGTCGATGTAACCCAGCGATGCCGAGGCCACACCAGAGATCGCTTGGTATCGCGCTTGTTCATCAGGGAAATTGGTCGTAAGGTTGCTGGGTATGAGACCTGTGATGTCGGCGCCGACCTGCTGGGCGGCCAGATCGGCGACACGACTTTCTTGCGAAGCGGAAAAGATGAACACGTAAACCGCAAAGGCCACAATCAGGGCGAACAACAACACCATCCGCAGCATATATTGTGGCGTGCGCGCCAGTTGTGCGAGCGGCAGAAACGGCACCAGGGTGCGGCTACGTGTCACCAGCTGTGTCCCCAGCCGAAAGAGCGAGGGTAATACCCGCAAGAGTATCAGGACGCCGGCCACCACCAGCAAAGTCGGAGCCACCACGGATAGCGGGGCGAGCTGCGCGACGGTTTGCGGATCGGTCACGGTCGCCAGGGCAAAGTTCGTGAGGCCGTATGTGACCAGCAGGGACAACGCAAGCGCCAGGTCGAGGTGGAAACGCTGCCAAATTGGCTTGCGGGTGGAGCGGCTGGCTTCGCGGCGAGCCGAGAGCACATCGCCTTGCAGAGCGACAGCGGTGGCCAGCCACATCGTCACCAACGCGCTGCCGGCCACAAGGAGCGCAAAGAGCAGCCAGCGAACGATGCCTTGTTCCAACGTGAGGCTGGGATGGTAGCTGCCCTGGGATAAAAGGCGTGGCATGAGCAAGCGCTCGGCGACAAACGTGCCGACGAGGCCGAGGACCAGTGAGACGACTGCCAGGCTCAGGCTTTGCACCACATAGGCGCCAAACAACTGGACACGGCTCAGTCCGCGAGCCCTGAACAGGGCAATGACGCCAGATTGCGATTCGACCAGCTGTTCGGCGATCAGGCTGACGAAGAAGATGAGCAAGCCGACGATGTCGATAAGCAGGATGGTAATGGGGGTCCTGGCCACCGCGACCTCGGCATGATAGACCTGGAACGCGCTGTCGCTGCCAATGAGCGAGCCACCGACGAGAAAGAGGTACTCTGCAGAGCTCGCCAACACCTGGTTGATAATGCCATTGATCGTCGCTAACCGGTTGGCGATGTCATCAAAGTTGTCGAGAGTGAATGTGCTCAAATTGGGTTGATAGAACCAGAACAGTGATAAGGGACTTGGAAGTTCATTGAAACCTACAGACTCTGCCGCCGCCAGGAACGATTGCTGTGGCACCAGCAGGGAGTACGTGACCGGCGTAGGAGTACCTCCTGAGCGAAACGTCTTGAAGTCGAAGACGTGGAAAAAGGGATTCGCCGACGGTACGGGAGTGCTGAAGATGCCAGTGATGCGAACCCGCATGAGGGGTATCCGGAGGGGCGGCTGCTGTGATTGCGGCCCAAATCCTACGCCCGCCTGATAGGGGATGCTGAGGATGGAGCCGACCGTGACATGCAGTGCCGCCGCGGCGTCGGCGGGCAGTGCGCCCTCAAGAAGAGGAGCCGCCATAGGCGTGGCGGCGATCGGCACGTCTTGTGGCATGCGCCCCTTCACGAAATGCGCATGCGATCCGAGATCCGCCAGTGTCGTCGCAACCATGATAAGCTGTTGCGGCGCCCCAAAAGTGTCCTGTGAGTGGAGGTCAAACGAGGAAGTTTGGATCGCATGCCAGCTTTGGGGTTGCAGATACGCTCCCAGTTGTTGGTGCACCAGGGAGCGGAGCTCCTGATCGAGTACGGCATAAGACGTGCCGGAGTTGCTTGAGCCCAACACGGTAGGAGGCAGATCGACAGAGATGGTGACGGTTGGATTTCCGGTGTCAGTGATGCGGTGCAGTCTCGCTTGGAGGGTAAGGTAGGCATAGTTAGGCAACATGATGGTCAGCATAACGGCGAGCATGATGCCGGAGCCAGCCACGAGCAGCAACTTCCAGACATCACGAACCTGACGCCAACCCACGATGAATACCGCGCTGAAATGGACCCACTTCTCGCCCACTCGCTCCAGCATCGCTTCAACTTCCTCTCTGGTGAGCTCGCATCATCTCACATCTTGATGGAATGGCCATATCTCCACATGATCTCCGACGCGACGCAACTCGACCAGCCCTTGAATTGACAATTCATTCATCACGTCGCGTGGCAACTGCAACCGCCCGACGCGATCCACGACGAGCAAGTCTTGATGGTCGTTTTCCGGCAAGCCGCTCACTGTGGGAAGTGCGTCGGCACCAAGGGGTGTCGAGTTTTCCTGGCGCCGACGCGTTTCCGTGCTGGTGCGGCCATCGCGCAGTCCGACCGTCCGGTCAGCGCTGGCTGCCACTGCCGCATCGTGCGTCACCACGAGAATGGTCAGATCATTCGTCTGTTGCAGCGAGCGAAAAAGGTGAAGGATCTGCTGCGTGGTGGTGGAATCCAGTTCCCCGGTCGGTTCGTCTGCCAGCAACACGCGAGGACGATGCGCGATGGCAACAGCGATGGCGGCGCGTTGCTGTTGCCCCCCAGACAACTGATTGGGGTACCGACGCTCCATCCCCGCCAGACCGACGGCCTCGAGCAATTCCTGGATGCGGCGGCGACGCGTGCGAGGCCCGACACCACGCGCCAGTTGCGGGATGTCCAGATTCTGGGCGAGCGTGTAGTGTGGCACGAGATTGCGCCCGCTGTGTTGCCAGACGTGGCCGATAACCTGCCGTCGATAACGCAGGCGCTCTGCCTGTGTCATCTGCGTCACGTCATTGCTGGCCACAGTGCAACGGCCACCACTGGGGATGTCCAGCCCGCCGAGCACGTTCAACAGCGTACTCTTGCCGGAGCCGCTAGCTCCCATGATGGCCACCATTTCTCCGGACATGATGTCCAGATTTAGTCCCAGCAATGCCACCACTTCCAGGTCGGCTACTTTATATATCTTGACCAGGTTCTCGCAGAGCACGAGTGGGCTTGCCATACAGCCTTCCTCAATCCTAAAGTTACCCCGGTTTCGGTGGACAGCGTCTGACTCAACGACACTGGCAGTGGTAGGAGTCCACCTTCTCTCATGTTTCTCTGGGGTGAGATAGCCCAGGGCAGGGTACGGCCGCAAGGGTACATCATTCCTGAGTAGGAGGCATTGCAGCGTGCCGTGCAGAGTTCTACGTTGCCATCCGGTAGAGCATCTCGCCAGCGTGTGGCACCACCAGCATCTCGTCGTGGTTTTGTGGCCACGTTGCGACGTCGATGCTGCGTGGGTCGAGGTAGCCAAGGTTGACCTCACGACAGACTGCCGCGGAAATGCCCGTGGCCAGCGTTACTGCGATACGCGGCTGTTCGACGCCATTGAGGAAACGGCCAGTTCCCTTCAAGTGCGTCGAGTGCGCGAGGATTCCCCACGGATAGTCCTTGTACTGATCCCATTGCGCGAGAAAAAAGTCGCGAACGTGATAGCCGATTTTCCGTATCAACTCACCATGAGATCGGCTCAGTTCACTGATGTGGGGTCCGTAGAGGATAACCTCACCTCCATCGGCTACGACCGGATCAACTTTGTACATCCCCTTCGCACCAACCCACATGTCGTCGTACATTAGCGGCAGCAACGCGAGTACGCTCCGGAAGGGTTGTGGTACTGTGCGGATGTGAACCCTTGCCGAGAGGTCGGCAGCTTGGTCAAACGCCGCCTCCGGGTCGCCATAGAACACTCCGTGCACCCCTGCGGTCGAGACCACGCAACAGAAGGCGTGTTTCGGGCGCGGAATGAGACTGGCAGCCCGATTGATGACTTGACGTACAGAGGTGTCTTTCGTTCCGATAATGCGACTCGAGGTCATGAGCGCACCCAGCCAATGGGTCGCATCGATGACGTCAGGTCCCGAGATGCCGGGGAAGAAATATTTATTCCCTCCGGAGAAACCCGCCACCTCATGAGGAAATACCGGGCCGCAGACCAGCAAGTGGTCGTACTCCATCACCAGCCGATTGATACGGACTGGAACGCTCACCTGTAACAGACCATCACTGAGGCGTGAAATCTCGCTAGCTGGTATTGTGCCCAGGGTTACGAGTGCCTCCGGAGTCTTCCACGCATGGTTGATCAACTGGATGCCGGCATAGGACGATGCCCGTTCCTGTGGCGTCACGCCGAAGAGACGGTTCAGCGCGTCATCGTCCAGCGGGGGATGTGTTCCCAAGGCAACGAGAAAGTCAAGGGCACGGACGCGCGGGAGCAGCTCTCGAACAATCAACCGAAAGAAGAACGGCAAAGGCATGGTGCGCGTGAGATCCGGAACAATCACCAGCACACGCTTGCCGGCTACGGGTAGAGAGGCCAGACCCCGGGTGATAATCCCCTCTAGTTCGTCCTCAGCTAGGACCGGATAGACCTCGTCCATGCGTCACACTCCACTGAAAGCTGAAAAGCCCCCATCAATGGGGATGATCACCCCGGTCACGAAGGACGCGGCTGGAGACAGGAGCCAGAGCAGTGTTCCAACTAAGTCGGCGGCTTCGCCGAATCGCCCCATCGGAGTATGCGCAAGAATTGAGGTGCCCCGCGGCGTCAACTGCTCCGTGTCGCCCTTGGTCAGGAGAAAGCGATTCTGCTCGGTAAGAAAGAACCCCGGCGCGATGGCGTTGACACGGATGCGCGGAGAATACTCCTGGGCCATGTGCACGGCCAGCCACTGCGTAAAATTCGCCACACCCGCCTTGGCGGCCGAGTATGCCGGGATGCGCGTCAGCGGACGCATCGCATTCATAGACGTGATGTTCACGATGACCCCTTCGCCTTGCCGCGCCATCGGCTCGGCCAATACCTGACACGGCAGAATGGTTCCCATCAAGTTGAGATCAACGACTTCACGTAGTGCCGGCTCGGCAAGCTCGAAAAACCGGCGCTCCTCGCTGGTGCTCGCCTCCGGCAGATTCCCGCCAGCGCCGTTGACCAGAGCATCAATGCGCGAGAAGCACCCGAGGCATTGATCGCGCGCCACACGCAGGGAGGCGCTGTCGGTGACATTCGCGGCCACGACGAGGAAGCGCTCTTTGGGCACGACATCAGCTGGGAAGAGCGTGAGCGCCTTCTCGATGTTGCGAACGATGAGCGCAATGTTTGCACCCGCTTGGACCAGCGCGGCGACCAAGACGCGCCCCAAAACACCAGTGCCTCCGGTCATAACCACGGTACGCCCGGTCAAGTCGAAAACAGCATCGAAGGGGACTGATCCCATCACTATACCTCGATTCTGTACCTGAACTCGTTTAATCAGCTGACTCTTAGTCACCGAGTCGATAGAACCGCTGTGCGGTGTGGTGCCAGATGTCGCGCTGACTCTCGACCGGTAGGTGCCGAGTGAGCTCCCCAAGCACGTCGATCCAGCGCGCATAAGAGGCCGCCTGGAGCACGACAGGCCAATCGCTACCAAACATCACCCGTTGATGACCGAACACAGCCAGGACATGGTCCATGTACGGACGAAGATCCTCGACCTGCCATTGTTGACGATCAGCCTCGGTAACGAGACCGCTGAGCTTGCACCAGACGTTGGGACATGCGGCCAACCTTTGCAGCTGAGTGCTCCAGGACTCCAGCGCTGCGCCCTTGATATCGGGCTTCCCCAAGTGGTCTAGGACAAAGCTGACTTGCGGGCATTGTCGCACCAACTCGACCGTTGCGGCCAGCTGGTAATGCCGCACGCAGAGGTCGCAGGAGAAACCATACTCGGCGAGCATCCGCACGCCCCGCACAAATGACGGCTGGACGCAGAACGCCGGGTCCTGTTCGTCCTGCACATTGCGCCGCACACCCTTTACCAGCGGACCAAGGTCCCGAAGCGCATTGAGGTACGAGCGTGTTCGGCTGCCGTATTCGAGTGGGGCAGCGGCGACGACAGCCAGCAAGCGCGGTTCATGCTCCGCAATCGCCACCGCATGTGTAGCTTCCAGTAGCGCAAACGGTGGCGCGACCCCGACCTCTACATAGACCATTCCAACAACGGGAAATCCAGCGGTCTGCGCGCGATACTCTTCAATGGTGAATGGGCGATTGAGCTCTGGGTCGTCCTCCAGCCAGGGCATTGGGAAACGCTCGGGATCCCACAAGTGGACGTGGGCATCGAGCATTTGCTGTTCGAACATGACAATACCTGGCTCTCTCTTTCATAGCACCGCGATCTCGTCGAGTGCGCCCAACACAGCCTCACAGATGGGAGGCCGCGAAAGGCTGCAGGTGACGCACGAAGTGGCGCGCAAGGACCTCATCGTACACCTCTGGATGACCACGCAACAGCGCCAATATGCGATCGCGGAAGAGAAAGTCTCCTTCCGCGGTCTGTGCCGTCAGCACCGAGCCGAAGGTCACGTGCAAGATCTCGCGCGCATCGAACTGCTCCAGTAGCACGCTAGCATCGCACTCGGGCTTGGCTGGATCGGGAGCGCGATTCAAGCTAGCTGAGACATGATAGCTGGCACGATCCGTGGCGTAGTGCTGGCAGGCAAACGCATAGATGTCACGTAGCAGCGTCGGATCCAGCTCGCCGATGGTCCGCAGGGCTTCGAGATAGCTCGTTCCCGCCGTTTTTAGATGAATGCGGCCATGCGTCTCCTGCACGCAGATGTCGTAGATGCTGAACTTATCAGACCCTGAGTGCAGACTCAGTTTGTACGCCCCATGTGATCGAGCAATGGCGGCATGTAGAGCGAAGTCCTTGGCGAATGTGGCGAGATCTCCGATGTAATCGACACCTTTTTCGAAGCGACCAACAAAGCGTGGCGCCAAGCTCACCCAATGGACCCCCAGACGCGCGAGCTCGCGAGCCCAGTACACGTGTTCGGCGGGTGTGGTGGGCGTCTCCGTCTCGTCTACGGACACTTCCACTTCCCAGTTGTGGTTGCTGTTCACCTGGGTGAGGTGTTGGTACAGCGAGGAAACGTGCGCTATGGCCCGACCATATTTGACGGCGGCGCGGCGCAGGGTGATTTCGTCGAAGGAGATGCGGTGGCCATCGCAGTCGATCGCCGATGCCAGGTAGCGTTGTGCCACATCCTTCGGGGTATCAGCCAGCTGCGCCCATGGGAGCGCGATAAAACGCGCCTGCAGAGCGTCCGCGGAAGCCTCATCAATCGTGTTGTCGACATACGTGCTCGGATCGAATGTATAGAAGGTGTAGCCAGCGGCAATACAGCGATCGATGTCGTCGGTTGTCTTGAGATGATCGGCATCAGCGCCGAAGCCAGAGCGCCAGCCTTCGCCAAACACACCCCACATGGCGTCATCCATCACCTGTTGAGGGGTGCGGCCAGTACGTCCCATCTCCCGAATCGACTGCTGCGCCGGGATCGGTGCGATGTTTCCCCCCACGATGCGCAACGCACGTACATGGCCAGGTGTCGCCAGCCCCAGGCGATCCCCCAGCCCAACGCTGGTCTGTTCGCCAAGTACCTGAGGACGGAGCCAGAGGAGATAGCTGCGCAGTGCGGCGGCATTTTCCGCATGTAGTGGTCCGAGAAGCAATTTGTGGTTCTCGACATTGCTCGTTTCGCCGTCGAAAGCGCCTAGCGTCGTCGTGTCGTCGGTGATAACCGCCAGTTGTGGCTGCATGGCGTCGATCGTGCTAATCCCGAAGACGACACCTCCTTCACTCGTCACTGAAGCTGGACGAAGGGCAAGCCGTGTGAGCAGTTCGGCTGATACAGCACTCTCTTCTTGTGGCATGTGCTATCTCCCTGCGCGAGCAGCAAGAACTGTTGGCGCGTCTCGACCTAGCAGCCTGCTTACAGAGCAATTAAGCCCTTGACAACGCCACTCTCGGCGTCACTCCACTCAGAAAAAATGTCAGGGACACTCTCGAGCGACGTACGATGCGTAATCCAGGCCCCTACATCGAGTCTCCCCGACTGAAGGGCGCCGATGATGCGCTGGAAATCATCGGCGAGCGCATTTCGGCTAGCCAGCAGTGTCACTTCACGGCTGTGAAAGAGCGGGTCGTGAAGCGCAACGTCTCCTGAAGACAAGCCGACGAAAATCACCCGACCGCCATAGCCAACATACGACAGCGACCTTCGCATGGACTCGGCGTTACCAGTTGCTTCGAAGACGGCGATGGGCAGGTCATCGCCCACGAGTTCTTCGAGCGTCTTGATGGGATCGACTTGGGCGTTGAGGCACATGATCTCCGGCCATCGCTGCTGACAGAAGGCAAGACGCTGCTCGTTGATATCCATGACCAAGACTTGCGCCCCTGCCAAGAGCGCGAATTCTGTCACCGCCAAACCGATCGGCCCGACTCCTACCACCAAGACGTGCTCGCCTACGTCGAGCTGAGCACGCGCTACGGCATGAGCGCCGATGGCGAGAGGCTCCACCAGCGCCAATTGCTCGAAGCTGAGTGCCGGAGCAGCATGCAGGTGCGATGTCGGCACAGCGGCATACTCGCGCATGCCACCGTCAACATGAACACCCAGTACCTGGAGAAATGGACAGCAGTTGGGCTTGCCACGCTGGCAGGCAGGACAACGACCACAATTGAGGTAAGGACGCACCGCGCATCGGTCTCCAATCCGCAAATCGGGCACACCGCTACCAAGAGCAACAATCTCAACGCCGAGCTCATGTCCAAGGATCCTGGGGTAGGAAAAGAACGGCTGATTACCTTGAAACGCGTGATAGTCGGTGCCGCAGACCCCTACTCGCCGAATGCGGATGAGCGCTTCCGCGGACAGGGGCTTCATCGGGTCGGGCAGAGAGCGTGCGCGAAGTTTGCCCGGAGCATCGAGAACTACACCGCGCATCGCGTTTACCTTTCCGTTACAGCAACGTTCGTATCGGATATGCTCTCTGCGGACTGAATGTGCCCGTACTCCTTGGCGATGTAGATCGAACATAGCTGGTTGACGATACGTTAGAGAACCTGGTGGCAAAACAGCGGGTTGGTGCCGTTGAGCGCAGAATGCTCGGATCTCCAGGTATGGCTCGCCGTACGCGCGTGCGTTATAACACGGAAAGTATGCGTATGAGCTCTCTCAATTGTCCGCTTGAAAGCTACGTCCTCCAGGCTCGTGGGAGACCCTAGTCGCTGTGAAAAACCTCCGGCAGTGTCTTCCACCACTCTCCAGGAGCTCTGTCTGCCATGGGTTCTTGCATTGGTTCCGTGATGGACCACCATTCACGCGTCTTCGGATCCGCCGCCATCTTTGCCATATCGGCGGCAAAGTCCTCACCTACATATTCAAAATAGGCGAACAGCAATGCACCGTGCCGGAAGATGGAATAGTTGCGAATGTTGCAAGCGCGAATCGTCGCCAGTACCTCTGGCCATACGTGCGCATGGATACGTTCGTAACTGGCAATCTGCTCCGGTTTGATCCCGATGACTTGCCCATATCGCTGCATATTTGCTTTCCTAGGTTACAGAAAGGTACTGCCCAGAACGAGTGTACGGCCGACCATGATAGCCGTGTAGATGCGGAAGAAACGGCTCGCTCTCGCGCGAGCCCGTGTGGCGAGTCGATCAGGTACTAGGGGAGCCCTCAAGCACCCTCCGGCGCACCTCTTGCTCATACGCGGCAAGGACCGAGTCAACATGAGCACGCGCTGCTTCGGCGGCGCGTTCAGGCTCACCGTCGCGAATGGCCTCGAATATCCGCGTATGCTGTTCCACCGCAGCCAACGAGGAGCCCGGTGCGCCGCCAGTGATCATGAGGACTGCCCAGCGCTGAAGCTGGAGGACTGTCGTCACCGACTGGAGGTAGAACATATTGTGAGCCGCCAGAGCAATGCCACGGTGGAACGCATCATCGCTGCTCAGAAACGTATCGCGATCTTCGGATTTTGCCGCTTCTCGATTCGTCGTCAGCCATTGTTCCAGGGCCTTCAGCTCGGCGACCGAAACACGCTGTGCGGCCAGGGCCGCGGTTTGCATTTCCTGGAACCGGCGGAACTCGAAGAGTTCTCTCATGTTTTCTGGCTGCACAGGGGAGGATGGACCTAGCATGGGCAGGTGTGGCAGTGTCGCCGCTTGCCCGACGTAGATACCACTGCCGCGGCGCGTCCGAAGCAACCCAAGGGGTGTCAGTACCTTCACCGCATCGCGTACGATGGTGCGACTGACCCCAAACTGTTCGCCTAATTCCAGTTCCGTGGGCAAGCGATCGCCCGGGCGCAACTGATGCTCGGCAATGTAGCCCTGAATCAACTCGGCTATCTGCTCATATTGGGGCCGGTAGCCCGTTGAGCCAGACTGTTTCATGAGAAGTACCCCTCACCGTGAAAGCGTCAACCTGCTCATCGAAGTGCAGGCCCACATTTAGCCGTACTCATTCGACGGGTTCTTCGCTCTAAATGGGTTAACAATGTTGCGGGTGCTGGCCATGTGTTGCCGGAAGTGTACCATGATGAGGCAGATTAATCAACTGGTTCTAGCGATGAAACTTACAGCCTACCGTTGTTCGTCTGGGCCAGTTCTGCCGCTGGCAAACGTTTGTTACTAGTGTTACTGCATACGACCACAAGGAACCGGCTGGAGCGCGCAAATCAGATATGCTAATTTCTGCTCTCCAAGTTAAGACCGCACTGTTACATAAGTAATGCTAATCATCTTGACACAGTATAGCGCATCGTGTTATACATGTTGCAACCCGCAAGCTTCGCCTCCACGGTGATTGGAGTAGAGACATCTGCAATGCCGGCATAGACGAATGAGCATCGACGAAGGTGTGCGGTAAACATGGCCCTGTCACCACAATTCATGGTTGCCGCCGTTCCAGAGGATCAATGCTGCGCGACTATTAGTGGTCACTCCAT
This sequence comes from uncultured Chloroflexia bacterium, assembly GCA_963826075.1. Lineage (GTDB taxonomy): Bacteria > Chloroflexota > Ktedonobacteria > Ktedonobacterales > JADMIN01 > JAJPKE01. Next base: position 88,472 of record CAWGVQ010000018.1, on the reverse strand, counting down.
TTACGAAAGGAGAGCGGTTAATCCGTTTCGGTACGCCACGTCTTACGCCCGAAGTAATTTGGAGGGCAGTGGCCGTGCCCAGGCCAGTCTCAGGTGAAGCGTTGTCGCTGCTGTCGCGGTGAGCGGTGTGTTCTCACCGGCCCTGAGTTAGGAGTTTCCTATGATGCAACGCCTATCTCGCGTCCCTGTGCAATTCTCGAAGCGTAGGGTGGTTTTTCTGTTCACGCTCGTGGCGCTCTCCTCGATGTGTATTGCTGGCTGCGGTGGATCTTCAGGCTCAGGCAAATCGAACATTACCCTGACGGTGCTGCTCAGCCAGGGCTGGATCCATCCGCCCGAGTACACTGAGGCCAAGCAGTTCGAGGCCAAGACGGGCATCCACATCGACTATCAGGTGATCCCGTCGGCCAACTACTACCAGGTGCTCTCCACCAAGCTCAACACCGGCCAGGGGCCGGACATCTACGAAGGTCAGAGCGGCGTCACCGACCTGGAAGTCAACTACAACGTGACACAGACCGCCGTGGATCTGTCGAACCAGGAGTGGGTGAGCCGGGAAGATCCCAACGCACTGGCACAGGCGACCTTGAACGGCAAGGTGTATGGCCAGGAGATCTGGGACATTTATAGTGGGTATTGGGTTATCGTCTATAACAAGACTATCTTCCAGAAAGCGGGGATCACCAGCGTCCCGACGACGTACAACCAGTTCGTGGCCGACTGCGCGCAGATTAAGGCCGCTGGCGTCAATGCGATCTACGAGCCGATCAGCGACGGCTGGCATCAGGTGCTGTGGTGGCCCGAGATCGGTGCCCGCATGGAGCAGCTGGAGCCGGGTCTCTACGACAAGCTTAACAACAACCAGACGACCTTCGCCGCCGACTCGGCCTCCAACCTGGCCATGAACCAGATCAACGAGCTGTACCAGAAGGGGTACTTCGGTCCCTCCTCGTTGTCCGACCAGTACGCCAACACCGAAAAGGAGATGGCCAGCGGGAAGTACGCCATGACGATCGATGGTCTGACAGAGCCTGCAGCCATTAATGCCGCGGACTCGAGTGTGCCGGCATCGGATTTCGGATTCTTTCCGATCCCGATCCTGGACAACCAGCTGCTTCCCACGCACCCAGCAGCTCCGACCAAGTTCGTCTACTCAAAAGGGTCGCATATCAAGCAGGCTGAGGAGTATTTGGACTTCCTGGCGGAGCCGGCGGAAATGCAGCAATACCTCAACAGCGATATCCTCTCGGAGCAATTAGACTACAGCGGTCTCACGGCTAAGTGGACGCCGGAGCAAAAGGCGTTCCTCGCCCAGTACACGGCGGCGACGACGCTGGTGCTGCAGGACTCGGTGAAGTACGTGAACCCGCAGTGGATCCAGATCGGTAAAGACATGGTCGCTATGTTCACTGGTCAGGAGTCGCCGAACAAGGCGCTGGCGAACACCGACACGCGGCGGACCCAGGAGGCGCAGGCGGCTCATGACTCCGCCTGGCCCAGTAGCTAGCAGTTTATAGCTATCCCATCGGTACCTCGTGCGTGCCTGATCCTGAAGAGGTACCGATGCGTACGTGAGTATGCGGCGAGACTGGCCGATTGAGGCGCCAGGGGATACCCTGCCCCAACCGGCCGGTCTCGCCACGCAGCAGGAGAGCAGCTGTGGCTCGATCAACCGAAGTGGCCCCTGATATCCCAGTGCGGCCAGGGCGCATTCTCCGCCTGCCCGATCGCTTACCCCGGCCGGGCAGCCACAAACATCTGAGAAACAACTATCCCACCTGGTTCGCCGGTGGGGCACTCCTGGTGTACGGGGTGTTCGTTCTGCTGCCCAGCCTGCTGGGTCTCGGCTACTCGTTCACGGACTGGAGTGGCTTCTCGACTGATCTTCACTGGGTAGGTCTCGCCAACTTCAAGGCTATTCTCCAACCGAACTCGGAATACCTGGGCGCAATCATGAATACGGTGTTCTTTACCATCGCGACCATCGTACTCAAGACCGTTATCGCGCTCGGCCTCGCCGTGCTCCTCACCACCGGTGTCCGGCACCTCGCCTACCTCTATCGAGTGCTCATCTACTTGCCGGCTTTGCTCCCGATGGTGGCCGTCGGCATCGTGTTTAAGTCGATCCTCGATCCTGAAGTCGGCTTGCTCAACTCGACACTCCGGTTTTTGCGGCTGGGTTTCCTGGCGCAGCCCTGGCTCACCAACGTCAAGCTCGCCCTCTGGAGCGTGATTGGGGTTGACACCTGGAAGGGCGTGGGCTACATCATGGTGATCCTCATCGCCGGTATCGTATCGATTCCACGCGAATACTACGAAGCGGCGTCGATCGACGGCGCTTCTGGCTGGCAGGCGTTCCGCCATATTACGCTGCCGCTGCTCCGGCCCGTGCTCGCCGTGACGACCGTGCTCAACCTCCTGTATGCCCTGCGCGTGTTCGATATCGTCTACGTCCTGACTAACGGGGGACCCGGCTACGCGACGGACACCGTCTACACCGCGATCTTCAACGCGTTCTCTCTTGGCCAGTGGGGAGTCGCCACTGCCCTATCCACGGTGTTCTTGATTGTGAGCCTGGCCCTCGGCTTCGTGGTGCTCCGGGCCTTGCGCCCACCGGCGGAGGGTGCTCACCCATGAAAGCTGTAAAAGCCGTAAAATCAATAAACCCGGTGCGCTCGATCCGCGCTACCGTGACCAACCTGATCGCTAGCGGCGCTGGGCTGATCGCCCTCGCCCCGATCTACCTCGTCTTCGCGAATGCCCTGAAGACAGCGGCTGACGCAGCCTCGATGAATGCCCAACCGCCGCTGCACCCACAGTGGGGCAACTTCGGCGCCGTCATTGCCCAGGGCGACCTGGTGACGGCGTTCTTTAACAGTGCCCTGTACTCCTTCGGATCGACCATCATTGCTGTTCTCCTGGCCGCTCTGGCCGCCTACGTTCTGGCTCGCCACCGGAGTCGCCGGCACGAGATCATCTACTTGCTGCTTATCATGGGCCTCGCCGTTCCGACGAACTACGTCACCCTCACCAAGGTGATGGAGGTAACGAATCTGATCGACACCCAGATTGGGATCATTCTGGTCTACGCGGCAACGCAGATCCCGTTCGACGTCTTCCTCATCTACGCATTCGTTGACTCGGTGCCTAAAGACCTCGATGAAGCAGCCTTCATCGATGGCTGCTCGCCGCTGCGGGCCTTCGGCTCGGTCATCCTTCCGATGTTGACGCCGGTGCTGGTGACTTGCGGAGTCCTCAACATCCTCAACGTCTGGAGCGACTTCCTCACCCCGTTATACCTGCTGGGCAATAGTGACAACTGGCCGATGACGCTTTCGGTCTACAACTTCTTCGGCCAGTACCAATCGAACTGGGCGTATGTCTCCGCCGATGTCGTGCTCACGATCCTACCCGTCATCCTCATATACCTGCTCGCGCAGCGCTGGATCCTCTCTGGTGTGCTCGCTGGCGCGGTGAAAGGGTAAGCGTGAGGATGCTTTCCTACGATGTCGACGCAGGGCGCCTGACGATCAGGACGGGAAGGGGGCTGGTCTCCCTAGAGCCGCGGACGGCCCGCACCATCCGTATTCGCTACACACTCGAGGATAAGCTGAGCCGCAAGCCGAGTCTTACCGTGATGCCGCCGCCGCCCGGTGCGCCTCGGGTGACCTTCCGTGTGGAGGAGCTGCCCGAGGCGCTCGTCCTGTCTACCGATGCCCTCTCCGTCGAGATCGACCAACAGACCCTCGCCTTCACGTACCGGAACTCGGCGGGGAGCGTGCTCACGCGGGAGCCAGCACGGGGCGGCAAGACGCTCGACCCAGTGGATGTGCTCGTCTCCGTCTTCGACAAGGCGACGGCGGTCGAGAGCCACGAGAACGCCGACGGTGTGCGGATGGACACCGTCAATGTCCGACAAGTCGTCGATCGCAAGGCCTACCACACCAAGCTCGAGTTCGAATGGGCCGAAGGCGAGGCGCTTTATGGCCTTGGCTCCCACGAAGAAGGGATGTTCAACCTTCGGGGCCAGCACCAGTATCTCTACCAGCAGAATATGAAAGTAGTGGTGCCGGTCCTGCTCTCCAGCCGCGGGTATGGCGTCTTCGTCGATTGCACATCGCTCATGACCTTCCACGACGATGCTTTTGGGTCCTCTCTCTGGGGCGACGTCGACGAGGAGTTGGATTACTATTTCGTCGTCGGTCCCGAGTTCGACGATATCGTCGCGGAGCTGCGCGCGCTCACCGGCCACGCGCCTATGCCGCCAAAATGGGCGCTGGGCTACATCCAGTCGAAGGAGCGCTACGCGAGCCAGTCCGAGCTGCTCGCGGTCGCTCGCGAGTACCGGGAGCGCGAGCTACCGCTCGACTGCGTTGTGCTTGACTGGAAGTCATGGACCGGCGACCTGTGGGGCCAGAAGTCGCTGGATCTGGAGCGGTTCCCGGATCCCGACCGAATGACAGAGGAGCTTCACGCGCTGGGAGTCCGGCTCATGGTCTCGATCTGGCCCACCATGCGGCCGGGCGGCGACGACTGGCAGGAGTTGTCGGACGGCGACCATCTTCTCGGCAACCAGGCCACGTACAATGCCTTCAGTCCGGCGGCACGAGCCCTGTACTGGAACCAGGCCGCCCGTGGCCTCTTCTCGCACGGAATCGACGCCTGGTGGTCGGACTGCACTGAGCCCTTCGAAGCCGACTGGACCGGCGCGGTCAAGCCGGAGCCCGAAGAGCGGATGCGCATCAACACCCAAGAGGCGAAGCGGTACATCGACCCGGAACTGATCAACGCGTACTCTCTGGTCCACTCAGAAGGGATCTACACCGGGCAGCGGGCCACAAGCATGGGCAAGCGAGTCTTCAATCTGACCCGGTCTGCGTTTCTTGGACAGCAGCGGTACGGGACCGTGACCTGGTCGGGCGATACCTGCGCGACCTGGGAGACTTTGCGACGGCAGATCGCCGACGGCCTCAACTTCACCGCCACCGGCGTACCCTACTGGACGAACGATACAGGCGCTTTCTTCGTGGCCCGCCGCCCGGATCTCTGGTTCTGGTCGGGAGACTTCGACGCTGGAGTTGCCGACCTCGGATACCGCGAGCTGTACGTCCGCTGGTTTCAGTACGCGGCGTGGCTGCCAGTCTTCCGCTCTCACGGAACTGACACGCCGCGGGAGATTTGGCAGTTCGGGGAACCCGGCGATACGACGTACGAAGCGCTCGCCTCGACGCTCCGGCTCCGCTACCGCCTGCTTCCCTATCTCTACTCGCTCGCAGGCTGGACCACGTATCGGGATTACACGATGCTCCGGGCTCTGCCGTTCGACTTCCGCAACGACCCTGGTGTGCGGGACGTGGCAGACGAGTTCATGCTCGGACCGGCCTTCCTCGTCTGCCCGGTCTACCGCCCCTCGTGGTACGGACCTGGGTCGAAGCGCATAGAGCACGGACCATACGCACGGCACGTCTACCTGCCCAGTGGCGCTGAGTGGTTCGACTTCTGGACGGATCGCTTTCTCTCGGGCGGTCAGGTCGTCGAGATCGACGCTCCGCTCGATCACATCCCTGTCTTCGTCCGCGCTGGGTCGATTATCCCCGTGGGTCCGGTCCGACAGCACACCGGTGAGGCGCCTGACGCCCCCTTGGAGCTGCACGTCTACCCAGGGCAGGACGCGTCCTTCACCCTCTACGAGGACGAGGGCGACGGCTACGCCTACGAGCAGGGCGTTTTCGCGACGGTCGACATTCGCTGGGATGATGGGACCCGGAAGCTCACGATCAGTGATCGATCTGGCGCCTACGGGGACATGCCCCTTTATCGGGACATGGCGGTGATACTCCATCCCATTGCGGGCGGCGCGGGCACTGACGCGGCAGCGATCGAGAGTGACGGAGCCAACGCCTTTCGCTACGCTGGCCGGGCCGTGGAGGTGCAGCTGTGACCAGCGGCGTTTCCGTCATTACTGTCTCTCGCATCCTTAACGACCATCTATACGTGGCGGAGGAGACGCGGGAACGCATCCTGGGGTGATGGATGAAATGAGGCGCCCATGCGGCTGACAAATCCAGTCATATCCGGCTTCCACCTCGACCCAAGCCTCTGCCGGGTGGGCGACGACTTTTATCTCGTCACGAGCTCGTTCGAGTACGTGCCTGGCGTACCCATCTTCCACAGCCGCGACCTGGTGCACTGGCGCCAGATTGGCCACTGCCTGACCCGGCCCAGCCAACTGCCCTTGCCGCTGACTGTCCCGTCGCTGGGCATTTACGCTCCGACGATCCGTTACCGCAACGGCACCTTCTACATGGTGACCACCAATGTCGACCTGCAATTCGCGGGCAGGGAGCAACCGTGTAACTTTTACGTCACCACCGACGACCCGGCCGGCACCTGGTCTGAGCCGATCTGGGTCGAGCAGACCGGGATCGATCCGTCGCTCTTCTTCGACGACGACGGCCGCGTCTATCTGACCAGCACCTACCCCGCGGGCAATGCCCCCGCCGCCCCGGCTGCCGAACCCGGCTGGGGCATCCAACAGAGCGAGCTCGACATTGCCACGGGTCGGTTGCTGACCGAGCCGCGCGTGATCTGGTCTGGCACCGGAGGCGCCTGGCCCGAAGGTCCGCACCTGTATCAGATCCATGGCCTCTATTATCTGATGATTGCCGAGGGTGGCACCGAGTATGGGCATATGGAGACCATTGCGCGGAGCCACACGCCCTGGGGGCCCTGGGAGGCGTGCCCGCATAACCCGATCCTGAGCCACCGGAGCTACTACAGTCCGATCCAGGCGACTGGCCACGCCGACCTGGTGGAGGCGCAAGACGGCAGTTGGTGGCTGGTCTGCCTCGGTGTACGACCGCAACCCGGCTCGAAATTGCACCACCTGGGGCGCGAGACCTTCCTCGCTCCGGTGATCTGGGACGATGAGGGCTGGCCGCACGTGGGCGCCGACGGGAAGGGACACATTGCGCTCGCCATGGAGGGGCCGAAGATGCCCGAGGTGAGGTGGCCCGCGCCGGCGCCACGGGACGACTTCGATCAGCCGGAGCTCGGCCTAGCATGGAACTTTGTGCGCTGGCCAGGAGCCCAGGACTGGTCGCTTCGAGCGCGCCCCGGCTTCTTGCGCCTCTTCGGCAACGCCACATGTCTTGACGACGGGGCCGGCATGGCGTTCGTCGGCAGGCGGCAGGAGCATGCCGAGTGCGAAGTCGCCACGTGGCTCGAGTTCACACCCCAGGCGGACAGGCAGGAGGCTGGACTGACCGTGTGGATGAATGGGAGCCACCATTACGACATGGCCGTGACCCAGCTGCACGGCGGGCGGCATGTCCTCGTGCGGCGGCGGATCGGTTCGCTTACCGCGTTAGTAGCAAGCGAACCCATTGAGGACGGCCCCGTCAGGCTGCAGGTGACGACAGGCGAGGAGTCGGACGCCGCTCGCTCGCCAGGGTCCGCCATCTACATGTTCTCGTATGCGCTGGCAGATGGCGCGCCACGCGTGTTGGCGAGCGGCGAAGCGCGCTACCTGGCGGTCGAAGTGGCTGGTGGATTCACGGGTGTGTACTTCGCTCTCTACGCCACAGCCAATGGAGGACAGAGGACTGCTCCTGCCGATTTCGATTGGTTCGACTATCGCGCCTCCTGAGAGGGTGGCGCGAAAGATACGAGTGCCCGCACCATCGCTCGTCTCGCGCACGTGTAGGCGCCGGTACACGTATCGCGCTGCTGGGGTGCTACGAGATGTTGAGAGGAGGAGACAACCATGACTGATGCCCTTACCCCGCAGCCGGGCGACAAGTTCAGCTTCGGCCTGTGGACGGTCGGCAACATCGGGCGCGATCCGTTTGGCGATCCGGTGCGCGCGACGCAGACGCCTGTCGCACTGGTGCATCTGCTGGCAGAGGTTGGGGCCTGGGGCGTGAATTTGCACGACAATGACCTGGTTCCCATCGATGCCAGTGCGCAGGAGCGCGACCGTATTGTGAGCGACTTCAAGCACGCACTGGAACAGACAGGGCTGGTCGTGCCGATGGCCACCACCAACCTCTTCACCGACCCCGCCTTCCGCGACGGGGCATTCACTGCCAACGACGCGCGGGTTCGCGCATATGCCCTGCAGAAGACGATGCGCGCGATCGACCTCGGCGTGGAACTGGGAGCCAAGGTGTATGTGTTCTGGGGCGGGCGCGAGGGCGTAGAGACCGATGTCGCCAAGGACCCGCTGGAGGCACTCAAGCGCTATCGCGAGGCGATCAATTTCCTGTGTGGCTATGTGCGCGACCAGGGCTATGACCTGCGGTTCGCGCTGGAGCCCAAGCCGAATGAGCCGCGCGGCGACATGTACCTGGCTACAGTCGGCAGCGCTCTGGCTTTCATTCAGACGCTTGACATGCCTGAGATGGTCGGCGTCAATCCCGAAGTAGCGCATGAGACGATGGCGGGACTGAACTTCCTCCACGCCGTCGCCCAGGCATGGGACGCCGGCAAGCTGTTTCACATCGACCTCAATGACCAGGTTGTCGGGCGATACGACCAGGATTTCCGATTCGGGGCTCACAATCTCAAGGTCGCCTTCTTCCTCGTCAGGTTCCTCGAAGCGGTAGGCTATCAAGGGTCGCGCCACTTCGACGCGCACGCTTATCGTACGGCAGACCCGGACGATGTCAAGGAGTTCGCACGCGGCTGCATGCGAACTTATCTCATTCTCAAGGAGAAGGCGCAACGCTTCGCGCTGGATAGTGCGATCCAGGAACTGATCCAACAGATCCAGGCACAAGACTCCTCAGCGAACGAGCTCCTCGGGCCGTATAGCCGTGTGCGGGCGGAGGCACTCCAGACGTCAAACTGGGATCGTCAGACATTAGGGCGACACGGTCAGCCATACGAGCGACTGGATCAGCTCGTGGTAGACCTGCTGCTCGGCGTGCGCTAAGAGAGTCGGCAAACTCACCTGGACCGAGTCCGAGCCAATCATCTAAAAGCGAATATCGTTTGTACTGGTGGGAGAATGCAATCTAATGAACACGGAAGATCAGGCAGAGACTATGGAGAGCGTCATTGCCTCCGGTCCGTTCGCCGCGACCTGGGAGTCGCTTCAAGGCTATACGGTTCCCGCATGGTATGAAGATGCGAAGTTTGGCATTTTTATCCACTGGGGCCTCTACACGGTGCCTGCGTTCGAAAACGAGTGGTATCCACGCAACATGTATCTCAAGGACTCGGTTGCGTACAAACACCATCTGGACACGTATGGTCCGCAGACGACCTTCGGCTACAAGGACTTTCTGCCTCTGTTCACGGCGGAACATTTTGATCCCGACGCCTGGGCGACCCTGTTTAAGCAGGCAGGGGCGAAATATGTCGTGCCCGTCGCCGAACATCACGACGGCTTTGCCATGTACGATTGCTCCTTCACGCGCTGGAATGCGGTCAAGATGGGGCCGCAGCGCGATGTGCTTGGCGAATTAGCTGCGGCGACTAGGCGCCAGGCATTGACATTCGGGCTTTCGTACCATCGGGCCGAGCATTGGTGGTTTCTCAATGGCGGCGAGGAGATTCTCTCAGATGTGCAAGACCCGCGCTACGCGGACTTCTATGGGCCGGCCCAAATCGATCCTGAAAATAACCCCCCGGATGCCACCTTTCTAGGTGACTGGTCGGCCCGTTTAGGCGAGCTGGTCGAGCAGTATCAGCCACAGCTGGTCTACTTCGACTGGTGGATTGAGCAGCCCGTCTTCCAGCCCTATCTGTCGCGGTTCGCTGCGTACTACTATAACCGGGCAGCAGAGTGGAACCAGGGAGTGGTCATCAATTATAAACAGGGCGATTTCAAGGATCGACACGCCTTTGCCGAAGGCTCAGCCGTGTATGACATTGAGCGCGGGCAACTGAGCGAGATTCTTCCACGCTTCTGGCAATCTGATACCAGCATTATGCGTAATTCCTGGTGTCATGTGGCCTCCCCAGACTACAAAACCGTATCTGAGTTGATCGGAGATCTGGTGGACATTGTCAGCAAAAATGGCGGGCTCCTGTTGAACATTGGGCCATGCGCCGATGGCACTATTCCTGAACAGGATGCAGAGATGCTGCGCTCCATCGGGCGCTGGCTGGCAGTAAATGGCGAGGCCATCTATGCGAGTAGGCCGTGGAAAGTGTTTGGCGAAGGTCCCACCGAGCTGGCGAGCGGCAGCTTTACCGACGCCAGGAAGCCGGACTTTACCAGCCACGACATTCGCTTTACGACTAGAGGCGAGACGCTGTATGCCACATTCCTGGCCTGGCCGGAAAACGGCAGTGTCGTCATTACGTCGCTGGCTGACAACACGGGTCTGTACTCGACTTCGATCACACGTGTGGAATTGTTGGGGTCAGACATACCCCTCTCCTGGGTGCGTGATAGGGCTGGTTTACGGGTGGAACTGCCTGAGGACAGGCCCTGTGAGCATGCGGGCGTGCTCAAAATTACGGCGTAACAAGTGCTCCCTGCCTGTCCGCAGGTGATCACTGAGGTACATGCCACTAAGTCGCGTTTAACAGCAGAGTAATTGGCGCGATCCTTCGAGTCCCAGGGTCAGCAGCTCCACTGTGTTGAAAGGTCTGTATGATGAGTCACCCACACAGCACAATGGATCACCGCGATGCCACGATTGGCGTGGACATGGGTACGACCGCCATGAAGGCCGTCGCCTTTGACGGCATGGGCCACGAGCTGGCGCGCGCTCAGGAGCCGGTCGCGCTCCATCACGACGCGACCGGCGCGGCGGAGGCAGATGCCAATGAGGTCGCTGACGCCGCGACGCGCGTGCTCGTGGCCGTGGCACGCGCGGTCCATACACAAGATTACGTCGTGGCGCGAGTGGGCTTGAGTGGCGCGATGCACAGTCTGCTGCCAGTCGCGGTGGACGGCATGCCACTGATGCGCGCTCTTACCTGGATGGATACCCGCGCCGCTGCCGAAGCGGACACGCTCTGGAGCACGCCGCAAGGCCAGGCACTTTACATCCGCACCGGCACGCCCATCCACGCGATGGCTCCACTTCCGAAGCTGCTCTGGCTGCGCAACACGCGTCCCGGGGTCTTTGACAAGGCTACACGCTTCATTTCACTCAAAGAATGGGTTTGGCGGCGCTGGCTCGGCGCCGAGGAGGTAGACGCATCGATTGCCAGCGCGACAGGCCTCTTTAATCTGCGCGATGGGGGGTGGGACCGCGAGGCGCTGGGGCTGGCGAGCATTGAGCCCGAGCAGCTCTCGCCAGTCGTACCCACCATGACCGTGCGGCACGGTATACGCGAGCCCGCGCTGCTTGACGCCGGTATAGGTGACGCGACTGCCTTCGTCATTGGCGCGTCGGATGGTGTGCTGGCTAACCTCGGTGTGGGTATTCTCGGCGGCGAGGAGACGGTACTTACCATCGGCACGAGCTGCGCCGTGCGTACCGGCGTCAGTCGCCCCGTCACCGACGTGGCCACCCGCTCGTTCTGCTATGTGCTAGCAGAAAATCGCTACATCGCTGGCGGGGCGAGCAATAGCGGGGGCATTGTCCTCGATTGGCTCGCGCATCACCTGCTAAGTCACGCGACAAGTGAAGCGACCGGTGTCTCTCCCGTAGACCAGCAGGCATTGGCGAGCCTGCTGGCAGCCGCGGCCGATGCGGCGGACGACGATCTGCTGCTCCTGCCATATATCTCCGGCGAGCGGGCGCCACTCTGGGATGCTGCCGCCAGCGGCGCGTGCGTCGGGCTCCGGCTGCGCCACACCAGCGCGCACGTGTTGCGCGCCGCCGTCGAGGGCGTTCTCTTCAACGCCTACTGGATCGCCAGCGGCCTCTTCAACGCCGTCGGCCGACCCCAGCGAATCATCGCTTCCGGCAAAGTGCTCGAAGCCGGATGGATTCGCCAGCTCGCCGCCGATATCTTCGGGCTTCCGGTTGTCTATCGCGGCGACATCGACGCCTCGGTACGAGGCGCCGCGCTGCTGGCCGAGATCGCTACCGGCGTGCGCACCTGGGATGCGGCGATCGCTCAGGCAGCGCAGGACGGCGAACAGGTGCTCGGGCCTGCGGCCGGTGTGCCTTACGCGCACAAATTCGCGCGCTTTCAGAGTCTGGCGCGGCTGGTGGAAGCCTCAGCGTGTGCAACGCGCGGCTATGATGTGCACTACGGGCTGGAGGGGAGGAAATAGGGGGTTATGAATAGTTGCACAGCATATACCCAGGTGTGCCCATGTATGTCCTGCTGTTCTCTTTGACCGCAGCGGCACGATATGATACACTTGTTCTAGCAACCGAGGAATGAAGGTGTCCCTCGTGGCAGGGCGTGTGGGGACGTGCAGGGAGCGGTGGGATGCTGGTACAGCGGGCGTACAAAACGGAGCTGGACCCGAGCGATCAGCAGGTGACGGCCTGCCGCCGGCACGCTGGCGCCGCCCGCTGGGCCTACAACTGGGGGCTGCGGGTCAAGCAGGAGCGCTACAAAGCGAGCAAGAAGAGCCCCACGGCCATCGCGCTGCACCGGGAGCTCAATGCCCTCAAGAAGACCGACGTACCGTGGATGTATGAGGTCTCCAAATGTGCGCCGCAGGAAGCCCTCTGGAACCTGGATGTGGCCTTTACCCACTTCTTCCGGCGGTGTGCCCTGAAGAAGCAAGGGAAGTGGCAAGGCAAGCTCGGGTATCCCCAGTTCAAGACCAAGAAGAAGGGGCTGGGCAGCTTCCGGCTGACGGGCCGGATCGTGGTCTCAGAGAAGGCCATTGTATTGCCGCGGCTGGGACGGCTGCGGCTCAAAGAGCGGGGCTATCTTCCGACCAAGGGAGTGCAGATCCTCTCGGCCACGGTGAGCGAGCAGGCGGGACACTGGTATGTGAGTCTGCAGGTAGAAGAGGAGCAGACAGTCCCAGAGAATACTGGACCCGTGGTGGGGATCGATCTGGGGGTGAAGAGTCTGGCTACCCTCTCCGATGGGACGGTGATACCCAATCCGCGGCATCTCAAACGGCGACTGAAGAAGCCGAAAAGGTTGCAGCGGATAGTGAGTCGGCGGCAGAAGGGCGGCAAGAACCGCAAGAAAGCGGTCCACAAGCTCGCTCGACTGCATCGGCAGATCAAACAGCAACGCGGCAACACGCTGCATCAGGTCACCACCAGGCTGGCGAAAACCACGTGTGCGACCCGTTTGCCCGAAATCGGCCTAAGAACCGAGGGATGGGCAGCAGTGCCCCGTAAGGCACTGACAACTGTTTGTTCGATGCTGGGCGCAATTCCCAGCCCTTCTGGTGATGAAGGAATGTACTATCCCCTCTGTAGCGACTGGACATCAACCGGAGAAGCGGGATAGAAAGGGACCAAACTGCTAGCCCACAGCGGCGCAACCCCTACAGGCTGCTACGGTCAGCGTAAGCAAACGCACAACTGAACCGTCGTCATTCGCAACACGCCAAAGGGCTGACAGGCGTGACCCAAAAGGGTAAGGCTAGGGGCCAGCGATTACTTGGTCGACTGGCAATCACTCCCAGGAAACCCGGCGGAGAGTGCGGACCTACGGCAGCGCAAAACGAACAGACGGAACGGAGAAACCATCGGAGTGGCTCTCATGGGAGGTCGATACCATGAGCAGGCGTCCAGGCTGCAAGCCACCGATGGAAGGATTGCCTGAGAAGCCAATGCCTCTGGGAAAGCCGGAGGATACGCAGACGCAGGCACGATCAGATGGAAGATAGAGTCATGAGTAGCAGAGAAGAAACCAAGGCACCTACGGAAACGCAGAGTGAGGACTGGGCGCTACTGCCCTGGCGCAAGCTAGAGCTGTGTGTACCGACTGCAAAAGAGAATCTATCGAGCCTCCGAACGTGGCAACGTCCAGGCAGTCCACAGACTGCAACAGTTGTTGATGCGGTCACGGTCAGCTAGGTTGTTAGCCGTGCGGCGGGTCGCGCAAGATAACCAAGGAAAGAAAACCGCAGGCATTGATGGAGTAAAATCCCTCACACCGGCGGAACGACTGACTCTGGTGGATGCGATACACCTGAAGCACCAAAGACAGCGGAAAGTTCAATCGGTCAGACGGGTCTGGATACCCAAACCCGGCAAGCCGGAAAAGCGCCCGCTGGGTATTCCCGTGATGTTATGACAGAGCGTGCCAAGCGTTGGCAAAGCAAGCCCTGGAACCAGAATGGGAAGCCCGCTTTGAGCCAAACAGCTATGGATTTCGACCAGGACGAGGGCCGCACGATGCTCTCAGAGCAATCTATGATGCCATCCGAGGAAAAGACAAATGGGTCTTAGATGCGGATATCAGAGCTTGCTTTGACCAGATTGACCACCAGGCGCTCCTGAAGAAACTTGCTACCTACCCAGCAATGAGAAAGGCGGTTCGAGCCTGGCTCAAGGCCGGGGCTATGGAAGCAGGCGTATTCAACCCAACGGAACAAGGAACGCCGCAAGGGGGAGTAATCTCCCCACTGTTGGCAAATATCGCCCTCCACGGAATGGAGACAGCGATTCAGACAGCATTCAGATGGATAGAGGGGCGTCCTCATCTCATCCGATATGCCGATGATTTCGTCATTCTTCATCCAGACAAAGTGGGGGTAGAAAAAGCCCAGCGGGTGATCGAGACCTGCTTGCAAGGCATCGGGCTGGAATTGAAGCCAAGCAAAACGAGAATCACCCACACCCTGGAAAGTGACCAGGAAACAACGGGGTTCGATTTTCTAGGCACAACAGTACGCCAATTTCGGGTGGGAAAAACCCGCTCGTCAAGAGACGCGCAGGGAAGGCCACTTGGGTTCAAGACCCTTACCAAACCAAGTCAGGAAGCGGTCAAGCGACACGTAGCAGAGTTAGGGCGCATAGTGCGAGCTTTTCAAGCAGCGCCGCAAGAGGCGCTTATTGGGGCACTCAATCCAGGCATTGTCGGCTGGGCCAACTATCACCAAACGTCGGCAGCCAAAAGCACCTACGCGCGGTGTGACTACCTGCTCTACAACATGTTGAGACGTTGGGCGCTCCGTCGCCACCCAAACAAACGGGTGAGATGGGTGATGAATAAGTATTGGGCTGTCAACCGAGGCGAAGGCTGGACGTTTAAGGCTCAAGACGGTGCGGTGCTGAAAAGGCATGCGGCAACACCTATCAAGCGCCATGTGAAGGTGCGAAGTGCGGCCAGTCCGTATGATGGCAACCTGATTTATTGGGCGCAACGACTGCACGACCACCCGCTGGTTGGAACGCGAACGGGAGACCTGCTCAAGCTCCAACACGGGCGATGCGCGGCCTGTGGGTTATATCTGAAAGATGAAGATCGGCTGGAAATTGACCACATCATCCCACGCCGTTTAGGTGGTGATGACCGATTGATGAATCTCCAAGTGCTTCATCGACACTGCCATGATCGTAAAACGGCCCAAGATGGCTCCTATCAAGCCAGAAGGGGCCAAGGTATCCCTGACAAGGACCATCTGACCGAGGAGCCGGATGACGGGAAACTGTCACGTCCGGTTCTGGAGCGGGGGCGGGGAAAGTGATTCCCTCGCCTACCGTAACCGGTGCTGGTGATAGAGGACCTGCAGGTCGCTGGAATGCTCAAGAATCACCGTCTGGCGCAAGCCATCGGCGATGTGGGGTTTGCTGAGTTCAAGCGGCAGTTGCTGTACAAAGCCCGCTGGTATGGGAGCAGAGTGCTCCTGGCAGACCGCTGGTATGCATCGTCCAAGTCGTGCAGTGGCAGTGGCTGGAGGGATGAGGACTTCACGCTCTCGGATCGGACGTTTCACTGCCAGGCATGCGGCCTGGTGCTGGATAGGGATCTCAACGCGGCGATCAATTTAGCCCAGCTGGCCGGTAGTTTGTCGGACAGCCTAAACGCCTGTGGAGCAGACAGCGCTGGCAGCAGTCGCGAGGCTGGTGTGAAACTGTCTGCCAAACGCGGGCCCCGTGCCCGAAAGAAGCAGGAACAGAACACTGAGTATGGCGCGTCCATGTTTGGGTAAGTTTCTGAGAACGGTGTTGCGTGAATCTCACGCTCCTGCAGGCTCGATCCTGAAAACATAGGCGTAGTCGCCTGGCGCTTCCTCCGGCAGGCTGAGTGTGAGTCCGTCTGCGCTACGCGACCATGCCAGATTGGAGGACGAGCCTAGCAGTCCAACTCTAGAGATCTCGCCATGGTGGTACGGAGAATCTGAAGCGAGCGACTTGATAGTCAGTTTGCCATCTTCGGGCCAGGCGAGTGCGATTGCGTACAGAGTTTCTCCCCTGGTCGTGAATCGGATATCACCGGGGAGAAATTGAGGAAGCGAGCCTGTGTAGAGCGAAATATTTCCGGTGCCAGACGCGCCCTCGCCGTGAACCTTCCATGGCCTGGTAGCGTAGATGGCTTCGCCGTTAATCGCCATCCAGCGGCCAAATTCGTCGAGAAAGGTCAACTCGTCGTCGTCGGGCCTGCCATGGCCAGGCAGTGGAATGTTGAGCAGGAGATTGCCGTTCTTACTCACAACATCGATGAGTAGATGCACCATGGAGCGAGCCGTGCGATAGTCGTGATTCTCAAAAATGGACCTGCGATAGTGCCAGTCTCCGATGCAAGCGTCTGTTTGCCATGGATCCGGCTCAATCCCGCTTGCCTGTGTCATTTCGAAGTCTCGAACCAGGGTGCCCAACACCGCGTCTGGGACAAACTTGATGTTGAACACCGCATCTAGTTTGCCCGCGTTCCGGCGCATGTTGGAGTTGTAGTAGTATGCCATGATATGAGGCGTGAGCTCTGGGATACCCAGCCACACACTGAGTTGCCGGCCGGAAGGTGCTCCTGTATCGAAGTCCCAATCGCAATTGTCGTCGAAATACAGAAGATCGGGGTTGTACTTGTCGATCACATCCTGGACCCGCAACATAAAGTCATCGACAAACTCAGGACAGGGGTCATCCTTGTCATGGGGTTTCCCGTTCAACTGGCATGGGTCCAAGCCCTCCCACCACGTACCCGTACCGTCCGCCTTAGTGAGAAGGCCATCGTAAGGCACACCTTTTAGCGGCCCGGTCTCATCACTGCCGTACCTGCTCGGCAGGAACTCTCTCCACACGCGTCCGGGGGTACCATGATAGGTAATGCCGAACTTGAGTCCCAGCGCTCGAGCGGTCCTCTCCCACGTGCCGACGATGTCCTGCTTAGGTCCGACATTCACACTGTTCCAGGGCTGGTGCTTCGAGTCCCAACAGTCAAAGTTATCGTGATGATTGGCCAGCGCGACGAAGTATTTCGCGCCTGCTCTCACGTACCGCTGCATCAACTCTTGGGGATCCCAGTTCTCCGCCCGCCAGCTGTTGCAGAGGTCCTTGTACCCGAATTGCGAGGGATGGCCGTAGGTCGCGACGTGATAGTCGTACTGAGCGCTGCCCTCGATGTACATGCCGCGGGCGTACCAGTCCCCCTGCTCGGCGGCGCACTGTGGGCTCCAGTGAGCCCAGATGCCTAACTTGGCGTCACGGAACCAATCGGGGCACTGGTAGGCTTTGAGAGACTCCCAGTTCGGCCTGAACGGACCTACAATCGGGCCGCCCGAGAAACTGGCGTCAAAGTATGTATTGGACCCGCCGGTTTCACCATTCATGCTGCACACCGCTCCTTCCTGCAATCTCTCAATGGCAATGCATGCAACCGTCACCAAAACCTCAGGAGACTCACGAAGGCCGACCAATCCCTCCTCTCATCGCCATGCTCCATGCGACAGAATGCGCAACGCCGCACAAGCAGCTCCGAAGCCGTTGTCAATGTTGACCACGAGTATGCCTGGAGCACAGCTCCCAAGAGCGGCGTGAAGTGCTGTCTGCCCGCCTGAAGTGACGCCGTAGCCAGTGGACGTCGGCACCGCAATGATCGGATTGCCGAGGAGGCCACCGAGTACACTGAAGAAGGCGCCCTCCATGCCGGCAATGGCAATGATGACGGGAAAAGAAGCCAGCTGCGCTCGATGCTCGAGCAACCGCCACAGTCCTGCAACGCCGAGATCTGCCATGATCTCGGCCGATTCGCCGTAGAATGCGAGCGTGCGCGAAGCCTCAGCGGCAGTCGCAAGGTCACTCGTGCCAGCGGTAGCAATCGCGATACGTGGCGGCATCGAGGGCATCGGTAGCGTACCGAGCACCGCGGTATGCGAAACGGCGTCATAGTCCAAGAGGGCCCGCACCGCATCGCCGAGTTGGGCATATTTCACCTCATCAAGACGCGTGAGCAGCACACTCATATCTCGCTGTCGCGAGCTGTGCGACTGCCGCCTCGATGTGTGCCGGCGACTTACTCTCACAGTAGAGCGCCTCGCTGAGTCCAATCCGATCTGAACGCTCAAAATCAAAGAGGAGATCCTGGCTCATATGCGATCCTGTCAACGAACGCACTACCACGCCGATAGACACTAAGCCGATAGACACTAAAACGTACGGGTGCTACCCAGCCTTCAGAAGATTGGAGACGCTCAATGCTCTCCGTGAGGTAGTGCTGCGTCATGTCGTCGAGTTTTGTGAACATCGAGGCATCCAGTTCAATCTCGATCGTGCGCGAACGAAGGCGGCAACGCACTGTTCCCTCCCCAACAACCTGCCGGGTGAGACGTTCTACCTCATACACCAACTCGAGGCGCTCGGCGCTGACCATAATGCCAGTTTCGATACGGCTCGCCAGGCATGGTGCGGCAGGCAGTTCAGCGAGGTCATACAGCCCCTTGCCAGCGGCGAGCGCACGCACGTCCGCCTTACGAATTCCGCATTCAACAAGAGGATGGTACACCCCTACGGAAGCAGCGGCCCGTAACCCCGGTCGGAAGTCATCCAAGTCGTCAAGATTGGTCCCCGAAGCAACCGGCCAGTCGGTATGACCGCGAATCTCCTGGTACAGATCCCTTTTGCAGAAATAACACCGATTGATCGGGTTGGCGACATACTCGCTATCGCTCAGTTCGTGTGCGTCAACCATGACGAGCTGCCATCCATAACCTTCAGCATACTGGCGCACTCGCGCTGTCGCTTCGGGTGGGACAGCGGGCGAGATGGCATGATAGACGGAAGCTCGTGATCCGAAAGCCTGATGCGCGAACCATGCGAGTGTCATGCTGTCTACGCCGCCACTGACCGCAACGGCCAGCCTGTCGAACTGCGCCAGTCGCTGCAATAGTCTGTTCGCATGCTCACTCACGAGGATTCCTCCAGGGCCGTACCCTCAGCCACACGTTTGATCTGAGCGCGCTCGGTGAAGTCCCCGCCGCTTTCAGCGAGTGACGCGAACTCGATTTTGGCCGACTTGGCTCCCCCTGGCCTGGTCACACGTTTGGTCGCTACTGGTCGGCCATCGACCTGCGTTACGTGGATATCGCGAGGTAATACACGGCGTGTCTCCACGCTTCCACCTCACCGAGCACGGTAATGATGGAGCGAGCTCGCTCACTCACGTCAGGCTGGAGTAGGCTTTTTGCAAGCTGAGAGCGGAAGTCATGAAGCAACGTAGGTGCACGTGGTGCATGTGCTGCGTCGATGACGAAGCGACTCCCCGTCATTCCGCCCCGCTGATCCGCAATCCGGTGAATCTGGACCGTGTTTGGTATACCTGCTGCTCTAAGAGCGTTCACAAGTCCCGATTCCAGTTCCGGCCATGCATCAAGCATCGCTGCTATGAACATGTCGCCTGAGGCGCCACCGAGTGGATCGAGATGGATGTGCGTCACGTTTTCAGTGATGGGCAGTTGAGGTGGCATGTGACTTGTCTCCTCCAGCAGGAGCGACCTTCAGGCGGCTATCACGCTACTTTCCAGTCACATCGCTCAGGGGTGACCACGACCGGTGTGGGCCTACGGCTCGGCACTAGCAACCTGACAAGGTATCTCGTAATCCGTGAACGCTGTCAGAGGAGCAGGTCAGAGCATCATCATTGATTCATGGCAATCGTGAGCTAGAGCCGCTGGGTTGTTGATGAATCGAAAACATGAAGCTTGCTGGTATCGACGGCAAGCGTGAGAGCCTCGCCGACGTGGACAATAGTAGCCGCTGAGAGACGTACAATGGCTAAATGGGATTGCACATCCTCTGTACTGAGCAGACCGGGAACGCGAAGATAGACGAGAAGCTCATTGCCCAGATGCTCCACGACTTCCACCGTGCCATCGATAGTATCGGTTTCACTGGGTGCGGCCAAGCGCACGTCTTCGGGGCGGATTCCGACGGTAACTGGATTGCCATCCGGAGTGGCCAGATGAGCGAATCTTGCCGCTGCCTCTCCAGCTAGCGAAAGCTGCTTGGTCTCTGATCCGTCACCAATCGCGATCATCACCCGACCGTCCCGCTGTACCAGACGACCCCGAAAGAAATCCATCGCCGGGCTGCCGATGAAGCCAGCGACAAAGAGGTTGGCAGGGGTATCGTAGAGTTCTTGGGGCGTCCCTAGCTGCTGAATCAGGCCTGCACTCAGCACCGCAATGCGATCGCCCATCGTCATTGCCTCCACCTGATCGTGCGTGACGTACACGAACGTGGTGCCGGTGGCCTGATGAAGACGGGAGATCTCGGCACGTGTCTGCACCCGCAGCTTGGCATCGAGATTCGAGAGAGGCTCGTCGAGCAAGAACACTTGCGGCTCGCGCACCAGTGCTCGGCCGAGCGCCACACGCTGGCGCTGCCCACCGGAGAGCTCGCGCGGGCGCCGACGCAAGTAGTCACCCAGGCCAAGCATCTGTGCGGCCTTCTGCACGCGCTGTTCAATTTCCTGCCTCTTGATGTGCCGCAGCTTGAGCGAGAACGCCAAGTTGTCATAGACGTTCATGTGGGGATAAAGGGCGTAGTTCTGAAAGACCATCGCAATGTCGCGGTCTTTAGGCGCAATGTCGTTGACCTGGCGGGTCCCAATAAAAAGATCGCCCTCGGTAATCGCTTCAAGCCCGGCGATCATGCGCAGAGCCGTCGACTTTCCACAGCCGGACGGACCTACCAGAACCAGAAACTCACCGTCGTTCACGACCAGATTCAAGTCAGTGATGACGTTGGTGCCTGGAGTGTAGGATTTGGTGACGTGCTCGAATCGCACTTCAGCCATCTCAGCCTCCCTCACTTCACAGTCCAGTTGAAGGATACACGATACGTTGGCGGTCTTAGGGTATGGCTCCCTGTTGCCTCACTCCTTGAAGCTCCCGGTAAGGGCTCCGCTGGTCACAAAGCGCTGCGAAAGCAGAAAGACGAGTGCTACAGGCAGGATGATGATGACGCCTGCGAGCGCCAGTTCGGCGCGATGAATGGGTATATCACCCACCAGTGCCGGGTTCAGCGCCGGCGTGCCGGTAATGAGTGCCTGTAATCCAACGGGCAAATTATACACAGAAGGGTCTTGCAGCATGACATAGGGCAAGAAGTAGTTGTTCCAGGTCGCCGTGAAATTGAGAAAGATCAAGAGACCCAGGAGGGGACGAGCAAGGGGAATCCCCACATACCAGAAGAGCTGCCACTCGTTCGCGCCGTCGATGCGGCCTGCCGCCAGCAGGTCTTTGGGCAGGTTCACGGTGTAATAGATATAGGCGAGAAAGACCCCAAAGGGGAAGAACGCAGTTGGTAATATCACCGACCAGGGGGTATCGACGAGGTGAACAAGGTTGATCTCCAGGAACAGGGGCAGCACCAGAGCTGAGATAGGCAAAAGCATCGCGACCAACGTCAGCGAGAGGAGTAGCCCGCGCCCTTTAGGTTTCATGGTGGCAAGGGCATATCCTGCGGGAAGGGACACCGCGAGCGCCAGTGCCAGGGTCACGAGCCCATACCATATGGAGTTGATGTACCATTGCACGATGGCTCCATCATCAAAGGTGAGCAGGTGCTGCCAGTCACTGCCAATCTTAGCTAGGGAGCCAATGGAGAGTGGGAAATCCAGAAAGAGCTGCGTATCCGTCTTGGTTGGAGCGAGCAGGAGCCAGAGCAGGGGAAGACCGAAGAAGATCCCGAGCAACAGGAGGATCGCCCCGCGAATGAGGGTGCTGACTGGACCTATCGACGCCGACGTCCCAGGGGCGCGCGAGCGGCGCCAGCGGTTCAACCGTGACACGGGGGCCGACACTGACGTAGGAGTGTTCACCATGGCTGTTGTCCTTTCCTCATGCCACCGCATCGGTGCGGAAGAATCCCGTCGCGCGAATGATCAATAGCGCGCCCCCCAGGCCGAGCGCCACCATGAGCAACGAAATCGCGGCTGCTGCCCCAAAGTTGCCTTCCGTAAAGGCGAAATAGTACGCGAGCTGGTTCGGCGACCAAGTCGGGCTGATGGTTCCGATACCACTGAACGAGAAGCTGGACGCGATGATCTGAGGCTCGGTAAAGATCTGGATGTTGAGAGCAAAGGTGAGAATCGCCAGGTAAATCACGTACCGCCGTATGAGTGGAAGCTTAATATACAGCGTGGTCTGCCATGCGTTGGCGCCATCGATGGTGGCGGCTTCGAGGACATCGGTCGAGATGCCGTTCAGTCCTCCATAGAAGATCGCGATCCAGCCACCGGCCCCAACGAAAAAGCCGAGCAGGGTAAAGATCAGCGGGAGATGGCTGGGTTGGATCACCACGATGATCTGATCCATGTGGAGAGCGGTGAGGAGCCCCCGAAAGGGACTGACCTCGGGGTCGAGCATAAACAGCGCGATCAAGACGGATGTGGCACCTGTGGCGGCTCCGGGGATAAAGTAGATCGTGCGCATCACATTCGCGAACCAACCGGTGCGCAGGTGCAGGAGTAACGCGATAAAGGTGACCCCGATAATGCCAAACGGCACGGAAATGACGAGGAACTGGAACATGTCGGCGAACGCGCTCGCGAAGCGGAAATCGTGAAAGGCGATGACATAGTTCTGCAAGCCCTCCGCGAAATACTGCGGGGTGCCGTTGGAGAAGTTGGCAAAGCTCAGAATGAGCGCGTAGATCCCCGGTACTATGCCGAAAGCGAGCAAGAAGAGCACGTAGGGAAGAACGAAGAGATCCGCCGAGGACGGCAGCCACCGTTTGACTCCAGCTTTGGCAGGGTTCTTCGTGGTCGATCGTGCAGTCTGTTTGCGTGTATCAAGAACTGCCACCCTTGAACCTCCTCGTTCACCCATCTGTCGTCGTACAGATTCTCAGCTCGCTCGATTCTACTGTAGGTGGTGCCTGTGTCCTAGAAACGGAGACGAAGAGGACACAGGCGCCAGATACGCTACTACGGCGCGGTCGTCGTAGTTTGGTAGCCCACCGACTGGGCGAGAGATATCAGTTGCGCTTGATAGGCAGGCAGCGTCGAGGCCACGGTTTTACCCGATGCAATCACGGGAGTCACGACCGTCGTCTCAAAGGGAGTCAGATCATCGAAACGGACATAGCTGTAGTCCGGGTCGAGATCTAGCGCCGCCTGTTGCAACACCGGGAAGGGATCACTGGTGAAGATGGGGTCGGACGCCACCGACTGATGCCAGACTTTAGCGGTCGGGATATATGCCGGGAAGTTCGCCTGGGTCCCAAGATAGGCGGGATTGGTCGTAACCCACGTCACGAAATCTACGGCAAGCTTGATGTTTTTGGTGTGGTTCGAAACGGTCCATGCTGCCCCACCGAGCGCGCCCGTAGAGGGTTGGGACTGGGCAGCCCACTTGAGGGGAGGCGCTACCCCGAGCTGGTGATCTGCCGTGGTGTAGTACCCATTTTGGAACAGGTACTGTCCCGCCCACGATGGGCCAGGGAGCATCAGGATCTTGTTCTCATGGCCAAGCGTCGTCATCCCCGCATCGAAATAGCCTGCCTTGGTCGAGATGACCCCGGTAGGAAGCAGTGTGTCGAGCAAGTTTGCCATGGCGACGCAGTTCGAATCGGCCATGTTCGTGTAGAGGGTATCACCGGTAACCTGATGTAATGGGCAGCCGTTACCCCAGAAGTATTCGTCGAGGGCATAAGAGTCCGCGAACTCCCCAATGATATAGCCGGGGTGCTGCTTGGCTACCTCGAGCCCGAGCGCCTCATACTGCTCCCACGTGGTCGGCACGCTATAGCCAAACTGCTGCATGAGGGGGGCATTGTAATAGAGAACATACTGCGCTAGGTCATTGCGCAGGCAGACAAGTTGCCCATTGATACGACAGGCGTCGAGACCAGCGAAGTTATTCTGAATGGACTGGGAAACGTAGGGACTTAGGTTAAGCGGAAAATGGTGCGCAGCGTCGGATACTTGCGCGACCAGATTGGGCTCGGCAAAGACAACATCCGGCCAACCGCTGCCGATGTTGTTCTCAAGTAGGACTTTGGCCGGAAACTGCGTGCGATCGACGACCACGGCGTGGATGAGGGACGCACTGCCGGGATGGGCAGCTTCATAATCTTTGACCGCCGTCATGCGATCGGCATCGATCCAGACCGTGATGGGGGAGTTGCTGTTTTGTGATGTGCTGGCGCTGCCGCCGCACGAGCTGAGCGGCACGATACACAGCGAGAGCACTGTTAAGACGACGTAGAGACCCACCTTGGGAATGTGCATGCGCCGGGGGAATGAGCCTTGCATCGCAGGACCTCCTGACTCAAGACACTGAGTGGGGTACTTCAACCTCTGTGAGTAGCAACAATGCTAGATGCAGCGCCGAGTGTGTACAGGGCTCGGCATTTCCTACCTCATATAGGCGTTATGGGTGTGTTCATCCCCCTTTCCGAATTCCGAACGAAGTATCGACGCGTGTGTAACCACGCCATTACATTGCCGGCCAATGCAAGAAGCTTGAGCGCAATATTACCAGAACAATTTTACCTTGTCAAGCGGCTCGTTTCTATTGAAGTAGTCCGAAGCCTCGTTCGCACTTCTCCCGTTAAATTCGGTACTGCACGCAATAACATGGCAAGGATAGTCGTCGAATGCACAAAACTTACTTTGCTTGCTTCAGCTATTCTCACTAAATTGGCTGGCCAATTTAGTGAGAATTTCCTCCATTTGATTGAAAGGCCTTGACGCCGAAACACGAATATGGCACTATTGTTTCAAGCAGTCGCTCGTGCGGTGGTGGAGGGGGCAGTTTGGCAAGGGTACATGGTTGAGCAGTAAGAACATAGGATCGAGCAACTCGTATGGCGCTTGAAACCCGGGACGAAACACAGGGCTATCAGGCCATCGCCGCGCGCATCATGGAGCTGATTCTACATACGGGTCTCAAGCCGGGGGATCGCCTGCCGACCGAGCGCGAGCTGGGTCGCGAGCTCGGAGTGAGTCGCCACACCGTGAGCCAAGCAGTCAAAGTGCTGGCCGTCTCAGGGGTACTGCGCTCGCGACAAGGGAGCGGCATCTATGTCACGCGAACCTCGCCACCTACCGCTACTGGGTTTATCGATGTTACCGTGCGCGGGGATCCGCAACAGGTGCAGCAGCTGTGCGAATTTCGCATGACTCTTGAAATTCAAACCGCCCGCCTGGCGGCGGAACGCATTACTCCACGCCTTCTGCGGCGCATTGAAGAGGCTGCGCTTGCCACCAGAGACAGTGCCGAGCGCCAAGAGGGCAGCCAATTCAGCGAGGCTGACACGGAGTTCCATCTCGGGATTGCCGAGGCGAGCGGCAATGCGTATCTCGCGTCGGCGGTTGGCGCGGTGATACCTGTGCAATTCTGGGCTGGAGACAGCGTGATGGGAATCGAGGGAGGTAAACCGGGAAATCCGATCACCGCGGCGGCCCAACACATGGCGATCTTCCAGGGCATTCGCGATGGAGACGCGGATGCGGCAGCCCTGGCCATGCAGCAACACATTCAAGCCTTCTTGCAGAACTATCAATTCGAAGTGCGCCGGCGTATGAACAGCGATTTGTTCAGCCCGTAGATTTCCTGTGTGCTCGCATCCATGCACTTCCCTCCGTGCTTGCGTGGCTACGGAGGGGGGCCGTTTGCTGTGTTTTCAGCCGAAAGGAGCGTCCATGCACATTCGTCAGGTCCAGGTTGATCTCGCGCCTTCACCGGCTGTATCCCCTCCGTTTCGCTGGCGTGACGGGCTACCCGGCTCGGATGGTCCCGGAATCGCCGGTATCTTGCGCATCCAGACCGATGAGGGGATCGAGGGCGTGGTGCCCGCCATTCGTGGCCCAATCGTTGCCGATATCGTTGAACGGCGACTGCGCGCTGAGCTCGTCGGACAGGATCCTCTTCAGCGCGAGTGGCTCTGGCACCGAATGTGGGAACTCGACCGCATCGAGGAGTTCCCCATCTACATTCAAGGGCTCGTGGATGCTGCCCTCTGGGATATCGCCGGCAAGGTCACCGGTCAACCCCTGCATCAATTACTGGGAACATATCGCACCAGCATCCCGGCGTATGCGAGCACGGTCACCTTTGGGTCCGTTGCCGAATATCTTGACGTTGCCGATCAGTGTCTTGGCCTCGGCTACCCCGCGATCAAGCTGCACGGATGGGGTGACGCGCGGCGGGACGCGAGATTGTGTGAGGCGGTACGAGCCCATGTCGGCGCCGACATTCCGCTCATGTATGATGGCTCGGCGGCCTTCGACCTCCCCGATGCCGTCTATCTGGGTCGTGCCCTCGCCGCCGCCGACTACCTCTGGTATGAAGAACCTATCCGCGAGTTCAGTATCAACGCCTATAAACAGTTGTCACAGGCCGTCAATATACCGCTGAATGTTGCCGAAACCTCGGACGGCGCCCACATGAACGCGGCGGATTTCATAGTCGCTGGCTGTGCGACGTATGTGCGCGCGAGCTGGTACCTCAAGGGAGGTATCACCGGGGCAATGCGTATCGCCCATCTCGCCGATGCCTTTCGGCTCCGTGCGGAGGTGCATGGACCCGGATTGATCCATCGCCATCTGTGTATGGCAATAGCGAACAACACGTACTATGAGTCCCTCGTCACGAGCAATCCGGTCGTGCGTGAGCCCTATGTAGACGACCATGGTCAGGTCCAGGCTCCGAGTGACCCTGGACTCGGTTTTGAAGCCCTCTGGGAACGAGGTGCTGGCAATGCCCTTGCCGAGGGCATTGCCAGTGTTGCCGCCGTCCGAGAGCGCACCTAGCGCCCGCACGCCGACCGCCTGAGCTTGCCTGGGCAAGCAGCCATGAGAGATTGCATGGCGCCGCATAAAGGAGGCATATGCCGAACTTGGCACTCGAGCCTCGTCCGCTTGGAGCGACGGGATTGCTCGTACCGCCGCTGTGTGTCGGATGCGCGCCGCTCGGCGACATGGTTGAGACCTTCACCTATAGCGTAGATGAGGAGATGGCCCTTGCCACTATTCGTGCGGCACTGAACGGTCCGCTCACCTTCCTCGACACCGCCGCGTCGTATGGTGACGGCGAGAGCGAGCGGCGCATTGGTCTGGTCTTGCGCGAGTGCGGTGGCGTACCGCCCGGAGTGGTACTCGCCACCAAGGCGGACCGCGATCTCCAGACGGGGGAGTTTACCAGCGACCAGATGCGTCGCAGCGTTGAGCGCAGCCTGCGGCTTCTGGGCGTGAATCACGTGCAGCTGTGCTACCTGCATGATCCTGAGCACATCGGTTTTACGGCAGCCATGGCCCCTGGTGGCCCCGTCGCAGCACTAGAGAGGCTCCATGAAGAGGGTGTGATCAACCATCTTGGAGTCGCCGGCGGCCCGATCGATATGATGATCCAGTTTGTAGAGACCGGTCTCTTTGAGGCAGCCATCAGCCATAATCGCTACACCCTTCTCAATCAAGAGGCCAATCGGTTCTGGGATGCATGCCAGAAGCATCGCGTCGCGGCACTTAATGCGGCGCCCTATGGGTCGGGCATCCTGGCGAAAGGGCCGAGCGCCTTTCCGCGCTATATGTACAGTACGGCATCAGTGGAGCTGGTGCAGCAAGCCCACACGTTGGAGGCGGTCTGCCAGCGCTATCAGGTGCCACTCGCAGCTGCGGCACTGCAATTTTCGCTGCGCGATGCACGTATCACGTCCACGATTGTCGGCGTCAGCAAACCGGAGCGACTCGACCAGACGATAGGGCTCGCCCGCTACCCCATTCCCGATGCGCTCTGGCAGGAGATTGCGGAGATCCCTGGAAAGGAGTGGTGATGGCAATGCTGGAGGTCGATGTCCCCTATGGCGCCCTCAGCCGACGAATAACGGTTCCTGACGGCACGAAAGTGCTTCGCTCCAAGCCGCTGGCACCGCTTCCGGACGCGCGGGCGGCGTTTGACGCTGCTTTGCGTGCGCCAATCGCTTCGACACCCCTCGTGGATCTGGTGCGTTCGACTGATCGTGTCGCCCTTGTCATCTCGGACATAACACGTCCCACACCTAACCACCTTCTGGTGCCGTGGTTGCTCGAGACGCTTGACCAGATTCCCCGTGAGCAGTTCACCATCCTCGTCGGCAACGGCTCTCACCGTGCCATGACTGCCCAGGAGTTGACGCAGATGCTTGGCGAGGAGGTCGTCGCCACCGTGCCGATCATCAATCACGACGCGAGCGACGGCACGATGCTGGCTAGGCTTGGCACCACACCCATGGGTGTGCCGGTCTGGGTGAACCGGCACTACTTGGAGGCTGATGTGCGCATCGTTACCGGCTTCATTGAACCCCATTTCTTCGCAGGTTTCTCGGGTGGTCCCAAAGGGGTCATTCCAGGTCTGGCTGGAATCGAGACCATTCGGGCGCTACACAGCGCAGAGCTGATCGACCACCCGCAGTCGACCTGGATGGAGCTCGACAACAATCCTATCCACCAGGGCGTACAGGCAGCGGTTGCGCTCTGCCTACCGGAGTTCATGGTCAACCTCACCCTCGATCCATCCCATAAGATCACGGGCATCTTTGCCGGCAACGTCGTAGCCGCTCACCGCGCAGGGTGTGCTGCGATTCTGCGGCAGGCGGTCCCAGTGGAAAAGCAGTGTTTCGATGTGGTTGTCACCAGCAACGCGGGGTATCCGCTGGATCAGAATCTCTATCAGAGCGTAAAGGGCATGACGGCGGCGGCACAGCTGGTGCGCGGCGGGGGAGCCATTGTGCTGATAGCCGAATGTCGCGACGGATTCCCGGATCACGGGGCCTATCAACGGTTGCTTTCGCGTGCGAAAACCGCGAGCGAATTGCTGCGAACGATTCACGATCCCGGGTTCCAGAGCCCCGACCAGTGGCAGGTGCAGAAGCAAGCGCTCGTGCAGCAGCATGCGTCGGTGTACCTGCACTCAAGCCTATCCGAACAGAGTGTGCGAGATGCCCTGTTGATCCCAGCCACAAATCTGCAAGAGACCATTGATGCGCTGCTCGTCATGAACGGACCGCAAGCTCGAGTGGCGGTCCTGCCGGAAGGGCCTATGACGGTGATGCAGGCGCAATAAGCACGAACGGCGATAATCTGAGGCTGCACAGAAAGGGAGGCGCGATGACCACCATTATTGGAATCGAAACCTACGATGTGCGCTTTCCAACGTCGCGCGATCTGGATGGCTCTGATGCGATGCATCCTCACCCTGACTATTCGGCTGCCTATGTGTGCCTTCGCACGAACGCGGCGTGGGAGGGTCATGGTCTCGCCTTTACCATTGGCCGTGGCAACGAGGTCGTGGTTACTGCCATCCGGGCGCTTGCACCGCTCGTAGTTGGCTTGAGCCTGGAAGAGATCACCAGGGATTTTGCTGCTTTTTGGCGGCAGCTTGCTGGCGATAGTCAACTGCGCTGGATTGGTCCGGAGAAGGGCGCCATCCATCTGGCTACCGCGGCAGTTGTCAATGCCGTGTGGGATCTGTGGGCGAAGTCGAAGAGCAAGCCGCTTTGGCGCTTGCTGGCCGACATGGCACCTGACGAAATCGTGCGCTGCATTGACTTCCGCTATCTGAGCGAGGTCCTAACGCCGGAAGAGGCGGTGGCCCTGCTCGAACGACAGGTGGCAACGAAAGCTGGCCGCATGGCGACGCTGCTGGAGCACGGATATCCTGCATACACGACGTCAGTAGGCTGGCTCGGCTATGATGATGAAAAGCTCGCGCGGTTATGCTGGGATGCACTCGCTGATGGGTGGGTGCATTTCAAGTTGAAGGTAGGGGCCAATCGCGCTGACGACCTACGGCGCGCCCACCTGATACGCAACCTCATCGGACCGAATCGGACGCTCATGCTGGACGCGAATCAGGCCTGGGATGTGCCGCAAGCTATCGAGTGGATGCACGAGTTGGCTGAGGTCGACCCCTACTGGATCGAAGAGCCGACCAGCCCGGACGATGTGCTAGGGCACGCAGCGATCGCGGAGGCGATTGCCCCCATTCGCGTCGCGACTGGTGAGATGGTGCAAAATCGTGTGCTCTTTAAGCAGTTCTTTCAGGCGCATGCCCTCAGTGTCTGCCAATTCGACGCCTGTCGCCTCGGAGGCGTCAACGAAGTGTTGGCGGTCGTGCTGATGGCCGCGAAATTCGGTATCCCTGTCTGCCCGCACGCCGGTGGAGTGGGGCTGTGCGAGTATGTCCAGCATCTGGCGATGTTCGACTACATCGCCGTCAGTGGATCACTGGATGGCCGGTATATCGAGTATGTTGACCATTTGCACGAACATTTCGTCGATCCTGTCGTGGTGCGGCACGGCCACTACGTACCGCCGACCGCGCCGGGAAGTAGCATCACGATGAAGCCAGATGCCATAGCTGCCTTTACGTTCCCGAGCGGACCAGAATGGCGCACAATTACACACCA
Source organism: uncultured Chloroflexia bacterium (assembly GCA_963826075.1). Classification (GTDB taxonomy): domain Bacteria; phylum Chloroflexota; class Ktedonobacteria; order Ktedonobacterales; family JADMIN01; genus JAJPKE01. The sequence continues at coordinate 57,804 of CAWGVQ010000018.1, read as the reverse complement.
CACGCAAACTGGCCTACAACGCTACGGCCAACGGATCGGCCTCAAGCCTGACCAGATCGACGCCTACGAGCGCCTGCACGCCGCCGTGTGGCCACAGGTGCTGGCGATGATCCACGAAGGGAACATGCGCAATTACTCCATATTCCTCCATGGATCTGAGTTGTTTGCGTACTTCGAGTACGTAGGGACGGACTTTGCTGCCGACATGGCCAAGATCGCCGCCGACCCTACCACACAATCGTGGTGGAAGCTTACTGACCCCATGCAAGAGCCACTGCCCGACCGCGCCCCGGATGAGTGGTGGGCAATGATGCAGGAGATCTTTCACACGGACTGATTGGGAGAGGCACAGTATGTTTCGTCTTGATGGTAAGTGTGCTGTCATTACAGGAGCGGGTTCGGGGATCGGCGAGGCGATTGCCACCCTCTTCTCCGCACAAGGAGCCCACGTGATTGTTGTCGACGTGCGGGCTGACGCGGCACAGCGCGTCGCCGATGACATCACCCGCAAAGGTGGTGGGGCCACTGCGCTTGCACTGGATGTTACGAACGAGGACCAGGTGCGAACATCATTCGAGCAGCTGGTGAATCAGAATGGACGCCTCGATCTACTCGTCAACAACGCAGGCGTCAGCCACGTAGGCAACATCCTTGAGACGAGTCTCGAGGACTACGAGCGCGTGTTGCGAGTCAACGCTGGTGGCGTCTTCCTCTGCGCGCGCGAAGGAGTCCGACTCATGGTGCAGCAAGAGCCCAAAGGAGGAGTCATCATCAACATGTCATCAGTGGCCGCCATGATCGGTGTTGAGCGACGCTTTCCGTATTCCACGAGCAAGGGTGCAGTGCTAGCCCTGACACGTAGCATTGCGATGGATTTCGTCGATCAGGGCATCCGTTGCAACGCCATCTGCCCAGGCACGGTGCAGACGCCCTTCGTCGAGGGCTACCTCAAACGCAGCTTTCCAGGCCAAGAAGAGGCTGTGCGCCAAACATTGCATGCGCGCCAGCCTATCGGGCGCATGGGACAGCCGGAGGAGATCGCTGCCGCGGCGCTCTACCTCGCCAGCGACGAGGCGGCTTTCGTTACCGGTTCAGCTCTGGTTATCGACGGCGGCTGGACCGCGAAATAGGAGCTTCTGCCTGCGAAAATGGATGAGCTGTGGCAGCCGATGGCGCGGCTGCGCGGAGGTAATGTCCGTGCTTGATCTAACAATCGTTGACGCGCACGTTCACCTGTGGGAGCTGAACCAGTTCCCTCGTCCCTGGCTCGGCTCGCTCCCGGCGCTGAATCGTCCTTGTGGTCCGGCGAACTATCAGGAACAAACCACTGGGCTTCCTATCGCCGGGCTCGTATACGTTGAGACGGCCGTCGCTCCCGCCTACGGCCTGCTCGAAGCCCAGTGGGCGATTTCCCTGGCGGAGACGGAACCGCGTCTCTTGGGTGTAGTGGCGGCGGCGCCGCTGGACGATGGACTCCAGGTCCGTCAGTATCTGGAAGCGCTGGCGTCTCTCGGTCCGGTGGTCAAGGGGGTGAGGCGCAACCTGCAAGACGAATATGATCCCGAGTTCTGCTTGCGGCGAGACTTCGTCGCAGGAGTCCGCCTGCTCGAAACCTACGGTTTCTCGTTCGATATCTGCATCCGGCACGACCAGCTGCCGGCGGTGACCGCGCTCGTGCGCGAATGCCCGACGGTGTCCTTCGTGCTTGACCACCTGGGCAAACCCGCGGTGCGCGAGCGGCAGCTTGATCCGTGGCAAGATCAGTTCGCCTCCCTCGCGGAATTGCCGAATGTGGCGTGCAAGCTGAGCGGGCTGGTGACAGAAGCGGACTGGCAGCAGTGGCGGCCGGAAGATCTGGCGCCATATGTCTCCCATGCACTGGACGTGTTTGGTCCGGATCGCGTCCTTTTTGGCAGTGATTGGCCGGTGATGACATTGGCATCCTCATACCAGCGCTGGGTTGAGACGCTGGTTCAGTTGACATCCCATCTCTCAGAGCAGGACCGGCAGCGGCTCTGGGGCGACAATACGTGCCACTGGTATCGCTTATCTCTTCCAGAGCAAACGAAAAGCACTCGGATGTGATGTAAGCACTTACAACGAGTGTGGTGACAGCAAGCCTTATCGAGTTGCCAGCCCTGCTCCATGTCCTAGCATGCGTAAGGCCGCACATGCAGCTCCAAAGCCATTGTCAATGTTTACCACGACTATGCCTGGCGCACAGCTGCCAAGTGCTGCTTGCAGTGCCGTATGTCCGCCTGAAGTGACTCCGTACCCGGTGGAGGTCGGTACCGCAATGATGGGATTGCCTACGAGGCCGCCGAGTACGCTGAAGAAGGCACCCTCCATGCCGGCAATGGCAATGATGACGGGAAACGTAGCCAACCGCGCTCGATGCTCCAGCAACCGCCACAACCCGGCGACGCCGAGATCAGCCATAATCTCGGCGGACTCCCCGTGGAAAGCCAGCGTACGTGCAGCCTCACCGGCAGTCGCAAGGTCACTTGTGCCGGCTGTCACAATCGCGGTGAGCGGCGGAGTCGACAGCGTAGGCAGCGCCCCGAGCACTGCCGTGTGCGAAGCGGCGTCATAGTCCAAGAGCGCCCGCACCGAATTGCCTAGCTGGGCATATTTCGCCTCATCGAGACGCGTGAGCAGCACGCGCGGTAAACGAGGCAGTGATAGTGAAAGACGGTGATCCTGTCAGTTCTCCACGAGGCTACCATACGGTAGTGGCGGCTCCTTTGCACGAGCTACGATATGGTGTGTGGGCGCTGTCTAGCACAGAGCACACTGACGATGCTTGGAGTGACGACCAGCACTTGTAGAGGTGCGTGATGGTCAGGCTCCGGCCAAATGGTGAAGGTGGACAGCTACATGGAAACAATGGACGCTCTATTCAATATAGAGGGACAAGTCGTCGTTGTAACTGGCGGCACTGGAGTTCTTGGTGGAGCAATGGCCGACCATCTCGCTATGTTAGGAGCTCGTGTTGCCAGATTGAGCAGACATGCTGAGGCGTCAGAAGTGCACGCTCGTCTGATCCAAGAGAGGGGCGGAGAAGCTATACACGTGACTGCAGATGTACTAGACCGCACCTCTTTAGCGCGCGCGATGGAGCACATTGTTACCAGGTGGGGACATATTGACATACTGATTAACGCCGCTGGAGGAAACCAAGCACCAGCGACGACCTCCGAAACCAGATCATTCTTTGACCTGGACTGGGAGGCGATGGGCAGCGTCATGAATGTTAATTTTGCTGGCACAGTGCAGTGCTGCCAAGTATTTGGCCAAAATATGGCGAGTAATGGACAGGGCTGTATTGTCAATATCGCGTCTATGAGTGCGATTCGGCCTTTAACCCGCATTCCCGCATACAGCGCAGCCAAGGGAGCCGTTGTCAACTTCACTCAGTGGCTGGCGGTGTACATGGCTCGAGAGCACAGCCCACGCATTCGCGTGAATACCCTTGCCCCAGGGTTCTTTCTAACAGATCAGAATCGCTACCTGTTGGAGGATGCTCAGACTAGACTGCCTACACCCCGAGCGGTGCAAATCCTGGAGCATACTCCCATGGGGAGAATGGGCAAACCACAGGATCTGATAGGGACTTTGCTTTGGCTAATCAGCCCAGCCTCTACGTTTGTCACAGGCATCGTCGTGCCCGTTGACGGCGGTTTTTCAGCCTTCGGAGGCGTGTAACTCGCCAGTGAGTTACATCAGGCAACCTTGATGCCATTCTATGCTGGAGCGCGCGTCGGATGGTAAGGCTGAACTCGTTAATATAGAATCACTGTTTGGAGGGGTAGGATGCTTGCTGGCAGGGGGGCACTGTCCACAGTGCTGACATCTGACGATGTAGAAGGTATCATCGCTGAAGCGTTTCAGCAAATGCCACGGGCTGGTGAACGAGTACTGGCCATTATTCCGGATGGGACACGCACAGCTCCGATTCCATTGCTGTTCCGTCTGCTCAACGAATACGTGGGGCGACGCGCTCTGCAGTTGGATTATCTCATTGCGCTGGGCACCCATGCACCAATGTCGGAAGAGCAGATCGCGAGATTGGTCGGATTGTCCCAAGACGAGCAAGTCAAATACTATCCGAACACACGTATTTTCAATCACCGATGGAATGCGCCGGAGGCGTTGACGACCATCGGAGTTATTCCGCTCGAAGAAGCGGCTCGCCTCACAAACGGACTGCTGGTTCGTGAAGTTCCAGTTACTCTCAACAGCCGTATCTTCGAGTATGATCATCTGTTGCTTTGTGGTCCAGTGTTTCCGCATGAAGTAGCTGGCTTCTCGGGTGGGGCAAAGTACCTTTTTCCAGGAATCGCTGGTCCAGAAATTATTGACTTTACACACTGGCTGGGTGCCTTGGTTACCAGCATGGATACTATTGGCATTGAGGATACCCCGGTGCGCAGGGTAATCCATCGAGCGGCAGAGTTTGTCCCGCGAACGATAACCTGTCTTGCACTTGCGCTGCGAGGCTCTGCCTTGCATGGTCTCTATATTGGTGACTATGTTGACGCCTTTAGAGCTGCAGCCACTCTGTCTGCCCAGCTCAACATAGTAGCGGTGCCGTATGCTTTTACGCGTGTACTGTCGATGCCTTCACCGCGGTACAGCGATCTGTGGACTGCGGCAAAAGCCATGTACAAGACCGAGCCAGTTGTAGCCGATGGAGGCGAGGTCATCATCTATGCACCGCATCTCACGGAAATATCCTATTCGCATAGGTCGCTGATTGAGCAGGTTGGTTATCACGTGCGCGACTACTTTCTTAAGCAATGGGATCAATTTGAGACTATTCCGGGCAGCATACTGGCACACAGCACCCACGTTAAAGGTACGGGTACCTTCGATTCCACAACCGGCATTGAGTCGCCGCGCATACGAGTGACTTTGGCTACGCAATTGACCAAGGAGACATGTGAAAAGGTGAATCTCGGATACATGGACTACCATGATATCGACCCCTCAACATGGCTCGGCCGCGAGAGCGAAGGCATATTGGTTGTACCAGATGCTGGCGAAGTCCTGTACCGTGTAAGCACTTTGGACCCTTAGGAGGGGGAGCCGCCATGGTTTACGGTACTGCGCCAGCGGGGTGTCGCATCTTGTTATAGCCCGGCCACGTAGAACACCGTGCTGCGTGCACGTATGTGAGGCTGTCTAGAGTAGCTTCCTAAATGACTTGCCGCGGGTTCCAAGCAGAATCATCGTCTGAGACACACGGCAACATGTTATGATGAGGCGAGAAGGAGAGATGCCATGCTGGCTGATGCCCACCGCACTGCTGCCGAAGACATTGAAGCGACGATCAGCATGCTGGGCGGATCGCAGCGAGCTTCACGTCTCCGTATCGAAGGGGCCTGGGGTGCAGCTTTCCATTGGATTGCATTTAGCTGTCAGACCAAACATGGCAAACATCAGGAAAGTCATTCCCGTTGGGGGCGATGTTACGATCTCAGGGCGAAGTGACCATCGCCGACCGGTGGGAGCAACTCGATCAATTGCGTCAGGGTGGTTGGTACGGTACGAGAACCGACCGTCAAACACAGCAAGCAGCACTTGATCTCTTGCAGGAGATACGCACATGGGCCACAAGGAAACCAAGAGCATACGGCGTCGTTGCTCGCACGCCCGATCCCGCCGTGGCTGGATACGGCTACGCGGGCGCTGGTAGAGGATATCACTGGAGTCCAACGGTGACAGGGCGATCGGCTGGCGAATATTTCAGGGCATTGGTCAGATAGTTCGTCACGACCTGGCCGATGCGCTGGGCGTCAGCCATGACTGGCACATACTGATTCTCTCTTACCTTCAACACGAGGGTGCGCTCCGGATGGACCTGGCGTTGCCCCTCGACCTCCTCGCGGACAATGCTCACTAGGTTCGTCTGCGCCAGGTGCAGGTCCAGCTTGCCCGCCCGGATGCGGGCGACATCCACCAGATCGTTGACGAGCCGGTGCAGCCGCTCCTCCTGGTTCTCGGCCCGCACGACTGGCTCCAGGAGCGGTGCGACGTCCGAGACCTCGACCCGCTCGCGCTGGAGCAGTCGCCGAATGCGCCGTTCGACCAGTTGCAAGCCGAGCTGTGCGCCTGTCAGTGGGTTTTTGAGTTCGTGCCCGGCGACGCCCAGAAAGGTTTCCATCTGTGCTGTGGACTCGCGTAGAGTCTCTTCCCGTTCCCGGCGCAACCGTGCATTTTCGACTGCTGTCATACCCTGTCGCACCAGCGCCAACCCAAGGAGGAAGAGGGCAATCAGGGGAGGAACTAGGGGATGGAGAGTGCTCATCAGATCAGCTCGGATGATCAGCACTATACTCGCGAGCCAGGCCGCAGCAACGGGAGAGGTAACTCGGAGGCCAGCGATCAGGTCTTGCCTTTGCAGGTTTGGGGGCTGCTGGCTACTTGACCGGCTCACCCCAGTCAGTGTCCACTGCGCGAGCCGGTACCGCACCAGACCTGCCAGCGGGAGCAGCAGGTAGAAAGCCAGCCAGAACAAATCAGGGGGTCCTCCCGTCTGGTAGCGGGAGGTGTTCATCAAAATGATGGCAAACCAGGTATCACCGACCAATAAACAGAGGATGGCCGGGATCAGGAGCGCTAGGACGGCATATTCCATCGCATACTCCCGGTAGTGCAGCCAGATCATCGTCAGGCCAAAAAAGATGGCCAGATCGCCCACCGGATAACTTAGATTCACCAGCTGTCCCAGTCGCGTTTCATGGCTGGTCATGTGGATAGGGGCCAGCAGAAAGTACCAAGAGAGGGCTACGGCGGCTCCTAGTAGAAGGCAGGCATCCAGCCACACGAGAGTCTGATATATTCTGGGACGGACCCGTGGCAAAAGGAGCAGAGCCAGGAGAAAAAAGGGGTATTGGAGGGCAAAGAAGAGATCGAGCCAGGATGGTTCAGGGACCTGGTGCGGGAAGACGACCTGGTTCTTCACCAGCCACAGGGTGCGCGCCACTGCATAGGAGAGCAAGGCGACACACAGACACCACAAGGAGCGGCTTTGGCGTGGCACGCTACGTGTGAACCAGAGGCTCACCAGCACCATCACTACTAGCCCAGACCAGGCGATCACCACCTGCACCCAATTCGTGACGGGACCAATCCAGGCGGGTTGGAGCAGGGTCACGGTCAGTTGATAGGCCAGGACCAGGCCAGCCCTCAGGAAGGCGGTCCGCAACAACGGATCACCCCAGAGGCGCGGCGCTGAAGTGCGGGCTGAAGCCTCGTCTTGCCCACGTGCAAGCGGTGAGCCTGGTACTGGTGGAGAGCGAGCCATGCTGTCTGCAGACCTCCGGTGTGCGGAAGGAGCCGCGGCGCCCGCCTCCGCATAGGAACATGCCGTAGTATGTGTCATCCTGCTTGGATGCGACGGTATCTGACGGGTACAGGTCCACACCCATCATGTGTCTTCGGCTGCAAACCCCATGCCAGGGGCAGGAGGATTGAATTGATCACACCGCGTCTCCCACGGCTGACGTCACGTTGCCAGCGCAGTTGGCGCCCCGGCCGTGAGCTCGACATCCATCAGCTCGGCCAGCCGAGCCAGACTGTCCACCGTCGCGTCATGGTAGGCGTAGCAGTAGGTCGGCGTGTTGAGCGCCAGGGTGAGGAACACCTCCACACTGGCGCCGATGCGGAGGACGACGTGACCCAGTCCGACGACTTCGGACGCGATATCGCCGAAGCAATGGACGCCGAGCAGCTTGCGGTTGTCGGCACGGAAGATCAGCTTGAGCAATCCGCCGTGACCGGCGATCGCCCCGCGGGTGGTAGTGGCCAGATCGCACCGGCCAACCACATACGGGATGCCCGCAGCGCGGACCTCTTGTTCCGTGGCCCCGACGCCTGCGACCTCCGGGATGCTGTAGACCGCGACGCTCGGTGTCTCATCGACCGCCACACCGAAGATCAGACCGCAGGCGTGGGCCGCCGCGGCGCGCCCTTGCTCCATCGCTTCAAACGCTACTCCGGTCCCTAACGACATTCCGCCGGAGCAGATCGATTGGTCCCAATATCTGCCGACCCCGGGTTTCCATGTGCTCGCTCGCCGCTGGGTGGTTGAACGAACATTTGCCCGGTTGCTATTCAAGCGGCGGTTGAGCCGCGACTATGAGCGGCTCTGTGCCACCAGCGAGACCTGGATCCACCTTGCCATGATCCGCCTGATGCTGCGGAGGCTGGTCCGTCTGCACTAGTGTTTCGTCTGCTTTTCCTTGGAGAAAGAGAGGAATGCTGAACCGAACCACTCTGCTATACTGGGAGCCATCAGCAGGGCCGAGGAGCGTTAACATGGGGTGTCCAGCACGCGCCGAGGAGACCAGTATGACGTACGACGAATCTATGGGCCTAATTGCGCTCACGTGGTGTTTATTTATGTCCCTCGCATGGCTCCGGTTGCGGCGTGCCACCCGCGCTACGCGGAGAACAAAGCTGGTGGAATTCCGCACGTCCCTCTACTGGCTTGCCCTGTTCATTATCCCCCTTGCTCTTAGTTACATTCTTCTCACGTCAACCCGGCCATCCTCCCTGGAGGTAATAGGGGTAACGCTGGTGCTCCTGCTCTTGCTAGGGATTACGTTGAATGAACTCAGAGTTGACTTCCGAGCCAGGAATGCCGACCATCAACGTTCTCCTGCGGACAGCGACACGTAGGGAGATGAAGCAATGGGTGCCTCCCTCAAGAGTTCTCCACTACATCGTCTACCATAGAATCAGGCTGGACGAAATACGAGTTCCCAAACGGTCTCTCATGCATGAGATCGACCAGATCCGACCGCGATGGCGCTCCACTTTCGTCAGGGCTCCACGTCTGACTGTACAATTGGTATGGTGCGGAAGCGTGGTGGAGTCTAGATCCCCATAGGAGGTTTGGCATGGCAATCCCAACACAGCCGTTCGGGCACACAGGACACTTCAGTACGCGGGCGATCTTCGGCGGCGCAGCGCTCGCTAGGGTGAGCCAGGACGAAGCTGATCGCGCCCTAGAGGTGCTGCAGCGTTACGGTGTCAACCATCTCGACGTCGCCGCCAGCTATGGCGATGCTGAGCTGCGCGTCGCTCCCTGGCTGGCGCGCTCTCGCTCGGAATTCTTCGTTGCCACCAAAACGGACCAGCGGACGGCCGACACGGCCCGCGTGGAGCTGCATCGGTCGCTCGAGCGCCTGGGCGTTGACTACGTGGACCTCTGGCAGTTCCACAACCTGGTGGACCCCATCGACTGGGACACGGCGCTCAGCCCCGGCGGTGCCATCGAGGCAGCCATCGAAGCCAAGCAGCAGGGGCTGGTCAGGGCCATCGGCGTAACGGGACACGGCACCCAGATCGCCGCAACACACCGCCGCAGCCTGCAGCGCTTCGACTTCGACTCGGTGCTGCTGCCCTGCAACTATCTGACGATGCAGAATCCGTACTATGCCCAGAACTTCAACGCGCTCGCGGCGACCTGCGAGCAGCGCCAGGTCGCCGTGCAGACGATAAAGTCGATCGCCTGGAAGCCCTGGATGGGGCATGAACACACGGCTTCCACGTGGTACGCGCCACTGGAGGATCAGAACGAGATCAACCTGGCCGTGCACTGGGTACTCCAGCGGCCAGGCATCTTCCTGATCACCACGGGCGACGTGCGGCTGCTGCCGAAGGTGCTCGAAGCGGTCAGCCGCTTCCAGGCGGCCCCGTCCGACGACGAGATGCAGGCGATGGCGGCTCGGGTCGGTATGGAACCTCTCTTCGTGTGAGCCAGAGAAGGGCTACCATCCCAGTTCGCAGGCGGACTTTGTCGCTATACGCCCCAACACGCGAAATTATTCGCTGGCTTGCTCTACTGACTGTTCCACCGCCACGGAGGGCAGCAGCGACAGGTCCACGTCGCCAATGCCCGCGAAGTCCAGCGCGACGACGGCTGCCTGGAGACGGGAGCATAGCCAGTCAGCCGGTCGACATTCACACCCAGACAGCGCGGCGCGACCGCCTCCAGGTAGCCGGCCCCGTCACAAAACAGAGCGGCTGGCGACCGCTCTCCACGAGCTCAGGCAGGGCATCCCGCAGTTCGATGAAAAGCAGACCGTGGGGCAGTATCTGCGGACGTGGTGCGAGACAACCAAACCCCAGATCCGGCAGAGCACCTACCGCCGATATGGGGATTACGTGCGTAACCATCTAATTCCAGGCTTAGGCAAGCATCCGATCGCCAGGCTGAGGGCGCAGCATTTGCAGCTCTTCTACACACGCAAGATTGACGAGGGGTTGTCTTCTACAACCGTCCACCATATGCACGGCGTCTTGCATCGAGCCTTAGAGGATGCGATGCAGATAGGGCTGGTGCAGCACAACGTGGCGGACATGGTCAGAGCCCCACGCAAATCGATGCGGGAAATGCGGACGCTCTCGCCTGCCGAAGTACGCCGCTTTCTTGATGCTGTGCGCGGGGACCGTTTCGAGGCGCTATACATCCTGGCTCTCAGCACGGGTATGCGTGAGGGTGAGCTGTTGGGCTTGCGCTGGCAGGATATTGACTTTGCCAGACGGACGCTCCGAGTCCGTATGAACGTGCAGGAGACACTTGGCCGGTACATCTTAGCCGAAACGAAGACGACCTACTCGCGTCGCAGTATCGGACTTATTAGTTCAGCCATCGCCGCACTGCAGCGCCACTGGGAGCGCCAACACGATATACGCGAGGAAACGGGCGACATGTACAACTTATCCCTTTATCTCGTCTTTCCCTACGGCTATGGCACTATCATGATCCCGCACAACATCACCAAGCGCTCGTTTAAGTGCTACTTGGAGAAGGCAGGGCTGCCGCGCTGTAACCGCTTCCACGACCTTCGCCACACTTCCGCTACCCTCTTGCTCGCATCTGGCGTGAATGTGAAAGTAGTCAGTGAGATGCTGGGGCACGCTGACGTGTCTATCACGTTACGGGTCTACGCTCACGTCCTACCCCACATGCAGCAGACGGCGATGACCGCAATGGAGGGGCTTATGGGAGATCTTTCGCAGCCACTCATTGATGAGTCCTGGCCACAAATCATGGTTAAAACTGTGGTCAATCCAGGCAAGAAGAAACCCCAGGATTGAATTTTCCTGGGGTTCTTTGGTGGAGATGGGGGAGAGTCGAAGTCCACTATCCTCACAGGATTGAGTCCGCGCGCTATGCGGCCTCGTGGCGTCCTTGCGTCGCCGTGCCCCCTGGGCTGCCCTCTAGCAATAGGGGGCTGTACGAGAAGTTGGCGTATACTCGGGACATATCGCCATCAAGATTCTTCCGCTCCTTTTTCCCCGTCTTTCGGCACGTACAGCTTGATCCTGCGGAAGCTCTCGGCGTATTGCATATTGAGGCCCGTCTTTTCTCTGGCCTCTTGTGCCGTGCGTGCATACCACCCTTTCATCATGTCGAGCACATTAGCTTCCGGGCCGAATTGCGTGGCATGGCATTGCAACCCCTTTGCCTTGAGCTCAATGGTTTCGCTGATATCAATGTAGGTATTATCCTGTCCCGAGGAGAACAGGTACAGCTCGTGAACCTGGTAGGGTGGCAGGCCCTCGGCGAGCAGTTCGCGGTAGGCGCGAGGGTTGCCCACGGCGGGGAAAATGGCATCCAGCACGATATTCCCGGTGGCGCGGTGATCGGGGTGATTGAGGTAGGCCGTCTCCTCCGGCTTTTCGTTGGGGTCGGGCGCGTACATCTGCTGCGTCGGGTCATGCGTGAAGACAACGCGGGGGCGATACTGGCGGATCAGCCGCACGATGGCCTTGCGCGCCGCCTCGGAGTTCGTCAGATGTCCGTCGGAGAAGCGCAGGAATTCGACAGCCTGAACACCCAGCACTTCGCAGGCCATACGTTGCTCCCGCTCGCGCGCCAGCATGAGATCGGTATCGATAAGGCTCGGAACCTCGCTCCCCTCCGCGCCATCGGTCATCACTACCCAGACGATTTTCTTGCCCTGCTTTGCCCATAGGGCGCTTGTGCCACCTACGCTAACATCATCATCGTCAGGATGCGCCCCAATCACCATCGCCTCGTAAGCGGGGGTCTTAATCACCTCCAACACCCCAGGCGCCTTTCTATCTCCCATGTACGTGTGTGCCCTTTCTTGCTGTCGTTCATACGGTTGCTAACCATGTATCACTATACCTCGTCGGGGCCGGTTTTCCGTGCCCATCGCCGATGTATCGGCCTGTGGAGCACCTCGGCGACCAACCGTGGCCGCGCGAGTTCTGGATGAAGGGCCGCATTTTTCGCGCTCGCTTGCTTCGAAGGCGTGAACTTGGTGACCTTTCAGCCACTCCATGGCCCACCGTACAGAATCTGGCCAATCTGGAACCGCGTGGCATCCCAGTGTCACCTTTGCCCCCGGAGCTGCCCCTTTTGCTACCGCTTAGTCTGCGCCAGCGTCCTAAGCTTCTTTGGGGGTGAACAACTTCCAATGCCCCTCGGTCACGACTTCGACGGTGCCGTCCACCACTTTGATGGCAGTCTCGTCGTCGATCGCATACGCAGGGTTCGGAATTCCGGCCGCCCATTTTTCTGCGGCGGCCATTGTGTTCTCCGGCAGGTCCGGGTTATCGACGTGCGGGAAGATCGAGAAGTCGACGATGCCCAGCGTGCTGTCGCCCCCGATGGGCGGCTTCCAGCCGACGAAGTCCTCGCCGATACGGGGAGTCATTACCATGCTCCCAGCGCTGAATCCCACCCAGACCGTCTCTTCCAGCGACGGCAGGAGGTCGGCCAGTCCCGACTGCCGCATCCAGTGGCACAGGTACAAGGCGTCGCCGCCATTCACCAGCAGGACTTCTGTCTCTCGGACCCACGGAACCCAACGTTCTGCACCGATACTGGGCAGCGCGGTGAGCTCCAGCACGCCCAAGGACTTCCAACCCAGCTCGCACATCGGTTGGGCGGACCGTCCGCTTATGAATCGCCATGGCCCGGCAGGACTGCCATAAGGGTTTCCGTACCCCGCAGTGGGAATACAGAGGGCGTTGGAGTCAGCGATCGGCTTGCCCAGCAGCTCGACCAGCGCATTGTGGATGCTCGTGTTCTTGATGCCGGCGGAAGTGAGAAGATACTTCATGATGCCTTTCCTATTGACACTCCTCAGCAGTGGTGCCCAAGGAGTTATGTCCAGGCGACGCCTGTCCCAACGGACGACGGTAACGCCTGACGGGCCCGCCCGGCCAAGGTTGTAGGGATGTTTGGTCTCTAAAGACTGTCCCGTTATTCTTTCTGGGGTGGCCGATCCCGGTCGTGCCGGAGGGGACGATGGTTCTGGTTCAGCGGGTAAAGGTCACGTGGATCGTTCCGCTGGAGGCGACCTCGCTGGTGACCTCGTAACCCTGCTCCAGCTCGCGGAGGTTCTCCCACAGCCGCTCGCCGCGGCCGAGCAGGATCGGTGCGATCGCGACGTGAAGTCGGTCGACGACGCCGGCGGCTAGGTAATACCGCACCACCGAGGCACCGCCGCCGATGCGGACGTCGCGATCGCCCGCGACCTCCTTCGCGCGGGCAAGGGTCTCCTCGGGTGAGGTCTGGACGAAGTGGAACGTGGTGCCACCCTCCATCTCCAGCGTCGGCCGCTGCTCATGGGTGAGCACGAAGACTGGGACGCCGAAGGGTGGGTTCGGTCCCCACCAGCCCTGCCAGTCCAGGTCACCGGGGTGCGCGTGCAGTCCGAACATGCCCGCACCCATGATCTCTGCGCCGACGCCTTCGAAGTACGCCGCGGCGTAGTCATTGTCAAGACCTGTGGTGCCCGTGCCGGACTGGCCGAGCACATGCTCGCGGAAGGTCCGGGTCGCGACGTATGCCGCGACCAGGCGGTTCCAGTCCTTGCCGATCGGGTCCTCTGGGGTCTGATCGGTGGTGGTCGCAAAGCCGTCGAGGGAGATGTTCAGATCGACGCGTACCTGCCTCATTGCTACTCCTTCAAAGTGGCTGTAAAAAGCAAACACTATCGTAGCTCGTGATGCCGAGCGGTGTCAAGGAAGGGCCATGGAACCGAGGTCGGGATGCGCGATCAACGCGGCTGTAGAGGCGTTGGGCGACCACTGGTCGTTCCTGGTCCTGCGGGATGTGATCTTCGGCGACCGCCGTCACCCACCGTGAAAAAAGTCATTCCATTGCTCCGGCATAAAGATATTCTTCCTCAGTTCTCATTCCGGGGTGTCCTACTCCTCAGTCCAGTCGGTATATGACAACCGAGCTACATTTTAGTGGCCAACACGGTTGTGCGCTACAGCCGCACGGATGAGATCCTGCACAGAAGCCTCATCAACCGTATCGCCTGCCCGAAAGTCGATGGCTCGACTCGCCTTTGCCTCAAGGCCGGCGTTAAAGAGGCCTTGCGGATCACTGATGGAGGCACCCTGAAAGAAATTGAGCTTGAGATGGTCCTTAAACACGCCGAGGCTGACGACTAGCCCGTGGTCGGACCACACGGGGCTGTTCCACTTCCATTCCTCCTTGATGTCGGGATCGGCTGCTAGTATCAGCTTGCGCAAGCGGGCGGAAAAAGGCCCGCGCCAGTCGCCGAGCTCAGCGATGCATTGATCAATGACTGCTGATGGATTCATAGGTGCATACCTCCATTACTGATGTTTGCGCAGATTGTTAAACATGTGATCCGCTGTGGTCATGAAGCTGCCAGCGGAAGTGAGAAGATACTTCATCATGCCTCCTATTGATCTCTTATTGACCCTTTGACACTCCCAGGAGTGATGTCCAGGCGGACGCCTGTCCAACGGACGACGGTAGCGCCTGACGGGCCTGTCCAGCCAAAGTTGTACGGATGCCTGGTCTCTAGGAGCAGGCACGTTCACACTCCGAGGATCACCCGATGGCCCATCCAGGTACACCACGCAGTTCAGCAGGCTGGACCCGCACTTACTCCGCGACCGTTCCTGAGGGATCGAGCCGGGAGCTCAAGAGATCTTCTATGTTGTCGAAGTTCGCCACAATGCCCTCGTACTTCATGTGGTCACGGCCAACCTGATCGCGGAACGCTAGCCGATATGTCAGCGTCGTCACACCGTGCGTCTCGTGCAGGTCGATTGACTCAACGGCCTCTGCATCGGGCCACCCGTCGTAGAGCCAGGTGTTGACGACCCGGGTCGGCGGCTCGATCTCCAGGAAGGTCCCACGAAACGACGCCTCGGTTCCGTCGTCGCCCACGAAGACGTGGTGATAGTTCCCTCCGACACGCAGGTCGATCTCGCAGACCTTTAGCTCCTCCCCTTCGAAGCGCGCCATGTCGGCCCGGTCCGGTGTCGTGAAGACGTCGTAGACGAGGGCGATCGGAGCGTCGAACTCCCGCGTGATCACTATCTCGAGAGCATTCGTCAGTTCGATGACTGACGAATGATGCCGCTTACGTGTCACTGGCGCTCTCCTTTTCTTGTCGTGTTTGGAGGTAGTCATCCAATCGAATAACGACAGTTTGGCTCAGTATTGGTGCTATTTAGGGTTGAGGTCGTTAGCCCCTTCGCCAAGCGTCGCACAGTAGCTTAGTCTGAGAGACCGACGAAACAGCTTCTTCGATCTTGCTCATTTTGCTCACCAGCGCAGCGGGACCCCACTCATCGCATGCCACCATTTCTTTTTCTCGTTGCCACTGCCGGAAGCGGCAGGTACTTTCCAGGCATTCCTAAACAGTTAATGAACCCCTTTCACAGATCATCAACTATTTTCCTGGTTTCAGGGCTAGCGAGCAGATTATCCATCGCCGCTACCGCTGACTGCTGCATATGGGGTAAAACATGCGCATAGATTCGCAGAGTGATCGATACATTGGAGTGGCCCAGCATCTCGCTGACTACCTTGACGTTAACGCCGCTCGCCAGTAAGAGCGTTGCAGCTGTGTGTCTCAGGTCGTGGAATCTGACATCGCGGCTCAGACCAGCTTTCACCAGGTACCGCTTGAAGCTGCGCTTGGTGATGTTATGCGGGATCATAATCCCGCCGTAGCCGTTCGGGAACACCAGATCGTTGTCTTTCCACATGCTGCCCATCTCAATCTGTACCTGCTGTTGTTTTTGCCAGTGCTCGTCTTGGTCGTAGAGCAGTTGGTTGCGGATCCAGCACAGCGCTTCTTCACAGGCACCCTGAGGCCCTTCGGGATGGGTATGTAGGAAGTGCGATCGAAGCTCGACAAACAGTCCTGGCCGGTTGGGAATACCCTTACCGGGCACCTTTATGCTGAAGTCATCACTCTCGAGGACGAGACCATACCCGCCACGTGCACCGTGGGGCAGGACCTGCGCACCCAGCCAGTCCGGGCAATACACTGCGTTGACTTTGTCGGCGTCTTGGGCGGCCAACTTCTCTCGCTCAAGCTTTTCATGCAGTTCATCAGTGATTTGGATGTCGACTGAGAAATGGAGCGTATCAGGAGCTGCTAAGAGCACTCGAACTGAGGAGGAGTCTAGATCGATGTGTTCTGCCATGTTGCTTTGCCTCTCTTTCGTTGCCGTACTGGCAAATGCGGCAATTGACCGGAATGAACGTTGGATGGAGAATGGGAAGAGTAGAGGTTGAGTAACTGCTTCCTGAGAAGTTACACTAAGACCAGTAGGTCCCACCGGTTTTCCCACAGGAGCTCTCATGTGGCGAATGTTGTGCTCTCTAAGCATGCTCAGGACGTCAAACAAGATCGCAATATTCCAGAGGAGTTGGTACATCGTACGGTTGACTCGCCGGACAGAACAGAAAATCCAGCCGACGGCACGACGCAGTACCTCAAGGCCATACCTGAACATGGTGGGCGGTACCTGCGTGTGGCGGTGAATCCAGGTGTCGTGCCTGCGCGGGTTGTCACGGTGCTCTTTGATCGGCGACCAGGGATACATTCATAATGAAACTGCGGATAGATCGAGAAACTGATGCGCTGTACTTCCGTCTTGACGACTCCAACATTGTGGGGTCTGAAGAAGTACAGCCCGGCATCATCCTCGACTTCAACGAGCGTGGTCAGGTGGTCGGCATCGAGATGCTCCACATCAGCGAGCGTGTCGACGCACAGAAACTGCAGTCACTGCAGTTCGACACGGCGTAGGTGAGTGAGAGCATAGGTGCTTCTAACCAACCGGAGTTACCGGAGTAATTTGGAAGGAACGTTCTTCGGAATAACTGAAGGACACGCATCATGTTGCAGCGAACAGAACATCTGTATATCGTCATCGATGGTCAGATTTTAGCGGGCGAGACTATCAACGGTGGGACGAGCACGCCGGTTCGTGCCATTGTCGAGTTGTGGCGACAGGGGATCGCTCCGGAGACGATTCCTGTCCATCTTCCATATCCAATACTCTCGCAAGTGTTTGACGCGCTCAGCTATTACAGCGACCACCAGCGCATCGAATTATGGGGACCTACGGTAGGTGACTAATGTGACAGAGTTCGGGATAAGACAGAGAGACCTCCCGAGGGCAAGATAGCGCTTGCTTCCGAACTCCCGCACCAGCTTCTAAACGGCCTGCACTGCCATGCCATACCACCTTCACGACATCAGGTTTCATTGCTCCATTGATGGCATGGTGAGCAGGTAACCTGTGCCACTGACAGAAGGTGCCTACCGCAAGCCGTTGGATTTGAATTCATGCGGTGTGGCGGGCTTTCCGAGGTTTTCACCGTTTTCGCGTTTGGCAGGTAGAATGGGTCTAGGGAGGCAAACTGTGGAGACGGTGTGCACGACCTTCAAAGAGAAACTACAACCAACATCTAAGCAGGAGCATACATGCCATGACGACAGCAGACATTATTCAGCAGTTCTACGACAGCCTTGCGAGCAAGACTGATGCGTGGCAGCAGGGTCTAGCGGATGACATTGTCTTCTCCGATGCCAGCAAGAAACTACAGGCGGAGGGTCGCGATGCCTTCATCCAGTCATTCACCGGGTTTCTGCATGCCGTCGAGCATGTCCAGCTCCAGCAATTGATTGTAGATGGCACCAACGCGGCGGCCGTGGTCAGCTACGACTACGTGTCACCTACCGGCGGGAAGCTGCACCAGGATGACGCCGAAATCTGGAAGGTCGTCAACGGCAAGATCGCGGCGCTCACCATCTACTTCGATATCACTGAGTTTCGGGCCTTCATGGGACGCTAACAGGGTACCTACCAGCGGCAGCGAGCCAGGAGGAGTAGGAAATGCCAACAGTGACATCTAAAGACGGTACGACTGTCGGCTATGACGGAGTTGGACAGGGTCCAGCCGTCATTGTGGTGTACGGCGCCACGGGGTACCGCGGCGCCTTCGGTGATGACGGGGAGCTGGCGCGTCTCCTGGCGCCGCACTGCACGGTCTATACCTACGACCGTCGGGGTCGGGGCGAGAGTAGCGACACCCCGCCTTTCGCGGTGCCGCGCGAGGTGGAAGACATCGAGGCGCTGATCGATGCGGCGGGCGGTGCGGCGTACCTCTACGGCATGTCTTCCGGTGGCGCGCTGGCGCTGGAAGCGGCCCTGGCACTGCCGCGCAAAGTGCGAAAACTGGCGATCTACGAAGTGCCGTATGACGAGAGTGCCGTGGGGATCCAGGCATGGCACACCTATCGTAGCACGCTTGAGAAGCTGACTGCAGCAGATGATCGGAGTGGTGCTGTCAGGCTGTTTCTGCAATTCGTGGGTGTTCCCGATGACATGATCGCCGGTATGCAGCAATCACCGACGTGGCCAGCGATGGAAGCGGTCGCGCCCACCCTGCGGTATGACGCAGCGGCACTCGGCGCTGATCGGACCGTGCCGACGGAGCGAGCTGCTACCCTCTCCATACCGACCCTCATCATGGATGGCGGGGCGAGCGAGACGATCGTGCCGTTCATGCGAGCGACGGCGGAGGCACTCACCACGGCTATCCCGCACGCCAAACACCAGATCCTGCCCGGCCAGACGCACGACGTTGATCCCAAGGCGGTCGCGCCGGTACTGACAGCGTTTTTCCAATCGTAGCCGGTCCCCGATACCTCAGCTGTGGTAGCCAACGTTAGCTGCTGCAGCTGGCTGGAGGTATCTCGTATCCCGAACTGACGTTGAATAGGTACACCCACCACTTGGCAGATCGGGGGCACCGCCTACCGGTATGCAGCCCAGACGATTTCTCAGTGCTGGATTACGGCGCGCAACAGGGTGAGCCCAATCTTACAAGGCGTTAGCGGGTAACGAAGACCTGCGGTTCAGGCAATGGTTTGCCGTCCTGCTCTGCCCACATGATAAGTGATTCGATGAGATCCCGTCCGTGCTTGACTGCCTCTTCATACGTCTCTCCATGCGTGAAGTTGCCAGGAAACTCGGGAATGGACACCATGTAGGCGTGATCCTCATCCGACCAATGGATCACCATGGAGTAGTGACGATGCGCTCTCTCTGTACTGCTCATGCTTCCTCCTCTTTGCCTCACGAGCCTTGTCGACAGCGTGCGACCTCCTTCTAAGATCCGATGTGGCAAAGCATCCTCGAATGCTCTAGTAATTTTGGTTAATTGTCCAGGCTATCAAGGGAAAATGTATCCATCCACGTTGTTGGTATTGATGAGCGCAAATATTCTTTCGTCAACGAACTGGTTGTTGACATATTGACGGTCGCGGAGGCGTCCCTCTTCCTGAAAGCCGAGCTTTTCGAGCAGGCGTGCGGAAGCAAGATTGGGATACGCAACCTGTGCTTCAATGCGATGCAAGTGGATGTGTTCGAAGCCGAACTGAATAATCGCAGTTAGGGCCTCTGTCATGATCCCTTTATTCCAATAGTGTTTTGAGAGAATATAGCTCAGGACTGCAAGTTGATTATCGGCATCCCATGAATATCCACCGGTGCCGATGACCCTGTTCTCTCCCTTCAATGTGATGCCCCAGCGTAGTGCTTCCTGCTCCGCAAAACGCCTTCGATGACGTTCAATACTCTTTTCCGCTTGTTCGAGCTGTGTCATCGGCGCCGGATCGTAGTAGCGTATATTCTCTTCATCGGACATAAAGAGGAAGGAATCCTGCGCATCCGTTGCCGCGAGTTGCCGTAATATCAGGCGTTCTGTTTCTAAGGCCGGAAAGGTGTGCAGATGGATATTTAAGCCCATGATGATGATACTTTCCTCAAGTATGTTTTCGATATACGCATGCGAAAATTATAAACTATTGAGGGTGTGTCGTAACTGGAAATATGGGGTACGGTAGCCGGTCCTAGACAAATGTCAACAGAACCCCAGTTTGAATGTTTCTCAGGACGGAAACGGTAGCTGGCACCAGAGTGGATGACTCGCTTACCAGATCCGATGAATGCCATATGCATCAAGAGATGAGTCAGTGCTCACTAGAGAGATCTGCTCGACCAGTGCCTGTGCAATGAGCAGACGATCAAACGGATCGCGGTGATGAAACGGAAGTGAGGTGACGACTGCAACATGCTCGAGCGAGATTGGTAACAACCCAATACTGTTTGCAGTGAGCTGATGCGAGATATACGATCCAAAAGGGCCAGAAATGCTGAGCTTTCCTAAGCTGATCTTGATCGCCATTTCCCAAAGGCTGGCCATGCTCAGAACAACATCATTGGAGCCGTCGGCGATAACAGCTTTAGCAGCTGCACTCAACTCTGGACTATCGTCAATGAATCACAGGAACGCATGGGTGTCCAGCAGCACCCTCACTGTGTATACTCCTCAAAGTCTGGTAGTGGCGCATCGAAATCGTCGCTCATGGTAAAGGTGCCCTTGCCGCTCCCGGCGATACGATCGTGTGTACTGCGGGTAATCGGGACCAGCTGGACCTGATGCTCAGCATCCTGAGTGATGATGACCGTTTCCCCCGCAAGTGCCGCCTTTATAAGGTCCCTGAGGTGGGCCCCAGCCTCCTCGGGAGTTACCTGCTGCATACCTTCCACCTCTTTCTCACTGCATGAATTTCTGCCTGGAGCAATACTAGCATAACCGGGCATTGCGCTGGCAGTCAGCAGAAGAAAGCCAGCCATGCCCGATACATGAGATAGTATCTAATATTAAGCTCGCTCGCTAACGACTTGTCAACGATGTCCTAATTGGACGACATTCCTCTCTTTGAGCTCAGCGATTATTTTTCGAAGCATGGGATGCCCAAGCGCGGTAGACTTGGCCGTCTAGGAGTGGTAGCCTGGTTGTGTGTATCGTTTTGGAAGTTGAGCAGGTACTGGAGAATAGCCAGTGAACAGTCATGAATTTGACACACAAGCAGAGCTGCAGGAAGAGACACAGGCGGCGCGGGGCCGTACCCTGGAGCTGCTCCTTAGCGTGGTACTTATCTCAGCTCTGCTGGGTCTTGCCATTAATCTGGGATCCACTCTACTGGCGCAGAAGCTCACCTATCTACAGATCATTCTCGTGATCATCGGCTCGACTGCGACATCGGCGGTGGCGTTGTTTACACTGATCCCCCGTATTACCACTACCGTACGCGAGTTCCATAACGAACTGGAGATCCTGGTTCCGCTACTGGTAAGCTCGACGGACGTCGAGGTGCTGCGGCTGAAACACTATGGTGCAGTAACAGACGTCATCCAGCCAGCACTGGCTCGGTGCCCTTCGGCAGAGCGCGACAAGATCGCCGCCACCATCCAGAGACTGGCCTCAGGGACTGGCCGCGCCGACGTGGCGGCCTTCGCCCTCGAGCTAGTTCAGTTTCTGATAGCCGTCAAAGTTGTGCAGGATTCGCGGAGCATGCTTGGCCAGGATGCGATCTACAGCAAGCTCAGAAGCGTAGCATTCGCACAGCCGTCCGTGGTGCTCGGAGAATGGAGTCAGCTGGCGAGCCACTCACCACACAACCGATATATGTCGGTGTCCACGCAGGGTGTTCCAGGTAAAACTGTGTTACCTGAGCGAATTACCCTGTCGGTGCCCGACGTGGCCGCCCAAGTTCCGGACAAGTTGAAGGCACGCAAGCGGTGGCAGCCAAGCACCCAGTATGTTACCCTTCTTACTGCCGACTCGGGTCACGATACTGCACTGCGAGTTATGGCACTGGTCGATACCAGCGAACACGGTCTGCCCAAGGCTAACGCGCCGCATCGTGGAAGAGTAGCGCGCAGGATCATGTTGGATGCACACGACCAGAGTATCCGAGCGTTGGCTACGGACGAAGCCCGGCTAGCTCGGGAACTCAACGACAGGGGAGAGTCAGCCGGCCATCCCGACACTGTGCAACACTACGCTGAGCTCGTCCAGCGACTGTATAGTGGTGGTCAGCGGCCGCACCTGCTACGTGTCTTCATACGGCTGGAAGGCTCCTTCCGCATTCGCCTGCTCAGCAGTGAGCGCCGCCAGCGTGGGCACTACGCCTGGGGGGTGGCGATCTCCAGACTCCTCTCACAGATCGATATCGACGCTTACCTGAAGAGGCTGCGCGAGAGCAGCCGAACTTCCCCAGCCGATTCAGACCACTCATAATTCATGAGGCCCACCGAGACTGTGAACGCTCACTTACTGCCTGTTAGGAAGTATTGTCACTTGTTCTCACGGTAAATGAGCAGGGCCGTGTTACACCACTCGGCCCTGCTCTCTGGTGGCCGGCGGACGTCCTGCCCACCGGCCACCTGGTCAGCGAGCACACCGATCTTCCGAGATATCTCGGGACATCGCTCATTTGCACCCAGGCAGTAGAGACGCACTGTCCGTGGCAACCACAGAAAAGACGCCGCGTTATGCCCTCCTGCCGACCCCTTCGGCATGCGCGTGTAGCCAGGCATGGTCCCTCATGCTCTGCTGGCGAACTCCCTCCTGGCCTGCTTCGACCCTACCGCTGGGCGGCTCCCTGTCAAGGCCAGGCCGTCCGGCGCCGCTTCGCTCGTTCCTCGCTGCGCGTCGGCCTTGACCGCTCGCTCGCCGGCGCGGTCCGACGGGTCGCGAGCCTGAGGGAGCTCGCCGCGCCTGTCAGGAGGCCCAGACTACCGATCCCGCGCGAGACTACACGAGGAGGACATGGAAACGACTAAGAGACCGTTTGGGAACTGGGAAAAGAAGACCTTCTATGTGCAAGAGGGTGAGAATAATTGATGCAGCGACATTTCTTTGCCCACCACCTGGTGGAGTCTGCCGCACGAGCGGATTCGCTCAAGGGCTGGGCACGTTTGCTCCGTTGCACTGCGCAAACCCTTGACCGAATCCCTGGCTCGTGCGATCCCACCAGAGTGGTGGTGGGCAAAGAAAAAACCCAGCAGGCAGGATCAGGCAGCATGGGGCGCATGCGCCTGCTGGGCGGCCAAGAAGATCGCTGCATCATAGGGGTGCCGGGTGGTCCAGGCAGCAAAGAGGATGCGCACCCAGTGATTGGCCAGCGCCCGCACCGCGACCGTGTGGGTCTTGCCTTTCTGCCGCTTGCGCTGATAGTAGGTCAGCGCCCACGGCTCGCTGCGCGTACTGTGCCAGGCAAACTGGTGGCAAGCATTGCGCAACACCTTGTTACAAGCGTAGCGCCGGTGCGCTCGGGCAAAATTGCCGCTCTGAAAGGCGACCGGCGAAGTCCCCGCCAGAGCTTGTACACTGCTCGCATCCTGATACCGCGTGCGGTCATCGCCCCATTCGGCCAACAGACGGGGAGCCAGCCGCTTCCCCGCCCCTGGCAAACTCGCGAACAGAGTGGCATCAGGATGCGTCAAAAAAAGGCGCGCAATCTCCTGGTCGTAGGCGGCAATCGCCTCCATGACCGGAGCCAGTTGCTGCACCAGGGCCAGCATCAAGCGGGATTTGGTCCGCGTGGTAATGGCATCGGCGTGCAAGTGGGGACGATGCACCTGCTGCCAGATCGCCTGCGCCTTGGCGTTCGCATGCGGAAAGGGCCCGGTCTGCAGCACGGCCAGGATCTCTTCTGGACTGGCGGCTTGGGCAGCGTCCAGCGTGGGGTAGGCCTGCAAGAAGGCGAGCGTTGCGGCTTGGTGCAGCTTGCTAAACAGCTCCAACGCCACGGGATAGTAGGTTTTGAGGCAGGCGGTCAGTTGATTGACCAGCCGCGTCTGCATCTGGATCAAGCCATCCTGGTCGCGGGTCAGTTGTTTGAGTTCCTGCACCAGCGGACTGTCGGGCTCCAGACGCCGCAACTGGTCGAGATCGCTGCGTCCCTTGCGCGCCAACAAGAACGCGTCAATGGCATCCGTCTTCGCCCCCGAGGGCTTGCGCCATTTTTCCAGCGTTTTGGGATTCACCGGGTAGACCGGCAGACCCGCCTCCAACAAGGCGGTAATCAGCAGCCCTTTGTTGGTTTCAATGATGCAGGCCATCTGATCGGGGTGGGTGGCAACGTCACCTATCCCCTTGAGGAATTCGACCAGGTCCTCCATCCCTTCGGCACTATGGGCGACGCGCTTCTTGCCCACGTGCTTCCCGTGTTCATCAATGATCGCCGCATCATGGTGCTGGTCAGCCCAGTCAATGCCGACATACCACATCGTCCGATTCTCCTTGGCGTACTGAAGTCTCCCAGGTGGGTCGTGGCCTTATACTGTGGCGCTCGCGGCGCAGCCTTCTATGATCGATGCACCCGGAAGACAACTGGTGCGGAAGGCGAATCTTCTTTAAACGGTCAAGCCGGTAGGGGAACGGTATCTTTCCGCATCAGCCTCATGACAATGAGTTGTACACCCACTGTATCCCTCTCACAAGGAGGGGGCAGTATCAAGTTTAACGTATAAGGGGAACGGCAGGGTGAGATAGGCTGCAGTTTATGAAGACACATACCTATCCCACCAACCTGACCGATGCCGAATGGGACCGGCTCGAACCACTCTTTCCAGTGGCACACACGGGTCACCCTCGACACTACAGTCTAGGCACCATCGTGAATGCGTTGCTCTATGTCTTGTGCACGGGCTGTGCCTGGAGACTGCTGCCTCCCGACTGGCCAGCCTGGCAGACAGTCTACTATTTCCTGAGAAAATGGCGCCGCGATGGCACCCTGGAGCGGATCCATACCCTCTTGCGAGAAGAGCTACGGGTTGCGCTGGGACGCGATCCGCAGCCCAGTGCGGGCAGCGTCGATAGTCAGTCGGTGAAGACGACGAGTGTGGGAGGAGAGCGCGGCTACGATGGCGCCAAGAAACTCGTGGGTCGCAAGCGGCATATTCTGGTCGATACCGAAGGGTTACTGGTAGCCGTCAATGTCCACCCCGCCAATGTCATGGATCGGGATGGGATCAAGCGCGTCTTGAACGACGAGACGCGGGCTCGGCTGCCGAGGATGCGCCATCTGTGGCTGGACTCCGGCTACAACGGCCGGGGCAAAGGCAGCGACTGGGTGGAAAACAGCGTCGGATGGAGCGTCCAGGTCCTGCGCGCGACCCATCGCTTCAAACGCTATTGGGTCCCCAACGACATCCCGCCGGACCAGATTGATTGGTCCCTATACCTGCCGACCCCGGGTTTCCACGTGCTTTCTCGCAGGTGGGTGGTTGAGCGAACATTCGCCTGGTTGCTATTCAACCGGCGGCTCAGTCGAGACTACGAGCGGCTGTGTGCCACCAGCGAGACCTGGATTTACCTCACTATGATCCGGTTGATGCTGCGCAGGTTGGTGCGTATGCAGTAGTTGCAAACATACTCTGACAGCTCGCCTGTCCAAACTATCTGCAGCAGTGTCTCAGGTCGGTATGACCTGCAGATCTTGCAGCCAGATGACTGGAGGCACACGGTGAACCACAGCCTTTGCCGATTCGTAGAATGTGTAGCTCATAGAGCAGCGTCACAAGTCGAGTGAGCAGATCCTCACAAGAGAGGGCCCTTCTCGTGCAGCAGAGACATGGAAACTTGGTGTCGCCTTCGACAGGATCTCTGCCACTGCCGAGACTCGTCGTTGGCTCTGAGGAGGGCACGGCGTCACTTCTCAATACCCGAACTGGAGCCGTCAACGCCATGTGGCTGATGGCAAGTATGGATGCTGTCTTTCTTGGTACCCGACTGGGGGTATTTGCCCTGCGAGCGTCAAATGGGAAGCTCCTGTGGCATGCGCTGCCAACGGTCGATGTGTCCTTCCACCCTCCGACTCTGTCGTGGCCATGATGCCGATTGCCCCGACTCCAGCAACAGTCAGGCTACCACGGAAAGAGACTGCACAATCGCCTACCCACGGTGGCCGAGACACAGAGGTCTGGCAAAGGTGTCTGAAACTAGAAGTGACTCTGTGCAAGTACCAACCAAGATACGCCTTATGCCTCGGAGGTTGGTTCGCAGGAAGTAGTTCCCAAACGGTCTCTGATACGAGTTCCGCCTGGGATCTTATAGAAAGGAAGGTAGAAAGGAAGGCCTACTGCGCGCCTTAGCGGTGGTTCGGCGTTGCCAATCGACACCTATGTCACAGAAGTGGGCAGAGTAGCTCTGTATGGCAGCGGTGAACCGTCATTTTAGGAAGAGCCGGAACCAGCCGCGAAGATGAGCGACCAGTTCCCACCCGGCCAGGTGACCTCCATCTGATAACAACCAGCACGCATGATGAACAGGAGCACGGGAGCGCCCCCTCCTGCATACCCCTGCGTCGACTGACTACCTGCGGGTGAATTCAGGGTAAGTATGGGCAGTTGTGGCCCACTATCGCCGCCTGCTCCCCACCAGGCGAGCGTGCCGCTCTGCAGCTCGTGCACCTGCACGGTCACGGTAGGGTAAGCATTCGGGCCGAAGGCCCAGATGATGGGGAGAACGGGCCACTCCGGGTTGGCTGCCGACGGCGGGGTCGGCTCGGAAAGTTCCACTACTCCTGTGGGCAGCGGATAGAAGGCCTCTACAATCCAGACCGGGGCGTGACCGGCCAATTGGACCATGCCGCCAGAAAAGCCCCCGAAGGCGGGAACGGTCACGGTGGTGAGGGTTGGTCCCGCGGGACAATTGGTGGGAGGCGGCGCTAAGGCGCTGGTAATGGGCAAGGGGGTCGGAGTTAACACGGGTGTGGCAGTGCCCGGAAAAGTTGGGAAAGGCGCGACTGCGGTGCTGGGATGCGGCTGCGTCTGCAAGGGAAGCCAGACGCTCACGATCACCACGAGCGCTAGCAGGATCGAACCTGCAGCCAGTGCCAGGCGCCAGCGTCGAGACAGGAGAGTGCCAGGAGGTGCTGGCAGTGTCCGTTCTGGGAAGGTAGGTGGGAGGGGGTGCGATCTCACATCGGTGACTTCATATTCTGGCTCGTCCACGCTCTGCCTCCCGGACTCGCCGATTTCCCTCCCTACTCAAGCACTCCTACCAATTTATCTGTGCTACGGGTCGTTTGTCAATGCTCCAAAACAAGACGCCCAAAACCACTTCGAAGTGCCTATTTGAGCAGAAGCACCAGCTGTGGTTCAGCCTGGGAATCCCTCTCATTCTGCCCAGGGTCCCTGGCGTCTCTTGAGGCGCTGCGGCCACCAGGGAAACAATGTGGCGGAGCGAATCAGCGCCGGCTGATGCTGCAAGGCGACGCAGCGCGCCAGCTGGATCTCTTCGAGCTCGTCGATGTCGGCAAAATACTGGTTGACCAGCGCCTCATTGCTTAGCAGCCACAGATGCTCGGCTGGCTGCAACTCCGGCGAATACGCTGGCAGAAACAACAGATGGACATGCTCGGGGACCTGCAGCTGCAGACTAGTATGCCATCCAGCCCGATCCAGCACCAACACGATCTCTTTCGCTGGTCCTGCTCCCACGGTGCGGGCAAAAGCCGCCAGTTCCGCCTCGAAAAGCGGAATCGAGACACTGGTCGCTAGCTGCCAGACCGTGCGACCGGAGGCGGGATGGACAAAGGCCACCAGATAGCGCCAGACGAAACGGTGCCGAACAGCTGCTACCGGCCGCCGACCTCTCGGAGCCCAGATGCGGCGCAACAACGGTTTCAAGCCGATGCGATGTTCGTCCATGGCCCAGATCTCGACCTTGGCCTGGGGGAAGGCGGTGGCCACCTGTCCTAGCAAGGGTCGGAAGTTTTTTTGAAGGCGGTCTGCTCCTCAGGATCGACCAGTGCATGCTGCAGCCGTGGCAGCTGTTGGCTGTGCTTGAGCCGCTGCAGATAGTCCCAGCCGCGTTGGAGTCGCACCGGGAGGCCCAGCCTCTCAGAGATCCAGGCAGCCACGACCTGCGCGGTCCAGAGCTTGCTGTGGTCAGGAGCAGGTCCAGCAATCGCCTGGCGTAGCTCCTCCTGCAGCTTCACTGAGAGCATTGGAGCGGGGCCCCAGGAGGTGGTGCGTTGCCGGTTGCGCATGCCCGCCGGACCTTGCTGGTTATAGCGCCGCGCAATCTGGCAGATCCAATAGCGGGAGTAGCTGGGCTGTCAGCAATTTGTTTGGCGGTCTGCCCACGGGAGAGCAGCCAGAGAATCTGCCATCAGCTGCGTTCATGCGGCTCTTTGGCTGCCCGGTAGCGCCCTTCGAGTTTGTCGGTTGTTAAATGCGGTTGCAGATCAATGTGTCTTGGCATGGCCACATTCTACAATACCCCTGGCGTAATCCGTATAAGAGCTTATCGACAGGCGATTCTTCCGCAGGCTCGCTGATCGCCGAACATCGTTTCCTCTCGCTTGGAGGCAAGGTATACTGGGAGAGGTGCAAAAGCAGACGAGGGGGAGAAAGCGCAGATGAGTCAACGAGAAGGTCCTTTTTGGGATGCCGTTGCGGGCCGCACGCCATTCCCACCAGCAGCGCAGCTCTTGGGATGGAAGCTCTTGGAGGTTGATCCGGAGCGGGCCACGATCAAGGTCGAGTTCCAGGCCAGACCAGAATTTGTCAATCCAGTGGGCGTGATTCAAGGAGGTTTTCTTGCGGCGATGCTGGACGATACCCTTGGCCCGGCACTGGTAGCCACGCTGGGCCGAGAGGAATTTGCTCCGACCGTGGAATTGAAAGTCAACTTCATCCGTTCGGTTGGAGTAGGACCTCTGGTGGGAGAGGGGCGAGTGATCCATAAAGGGAAGACTCTGGCTTTTTTACAGGGCGAACTGCGCACCGTTGATGGTCAACTGGTCGCGACCGCAACCGCGACCGCGCACATTCAAACCAGGAAATGGGGAGGCTAGTTTCCGACGATGTCAGCGAGAATGCAGATGAGGCCTACGACGTGCTGGCTTCGCCCTTGACCACCAGATTGGCAGTCATCAAGTGTGGAGGCATCCCCTCGTGGCCGGCATTGGCGCCAACCTTGCGGGAAAAGATAGCACTGATGCCAAACCCTATCAGGAGCGTGAAGTCAGAAACGCGCTGGACCGGTTAAGAGAGGCACAACAAAGGCAGAAACCATGGGCGAGAAGCTGCACTATTCTCTGCTGATTCAATGGTCAGATGAAGATCAGGCGTACCTGGTCATCCTTCCGGAGTGGACTGATCGAGTGCTTGGTCCGGTGACACACGGCGATACCTACGAAGAAGCCGTCCAGAATGGGAAAGAAGCCATCGAAGCGCTCGTTGCCTCAGCGCGCAAACACCACGAATCCTTGCCCCAGCCTCGCACCATTGCCGGTGTTTAATCCGAGCCGGTTTCCGCCTCCCTCGGCACATCGCTGTGCATGTCGTCATAGCTGCCAGACGTCCGGTGCCAACGTGCTTGGTGCAGCCTCGACGTGGCCCCGTCTGGGCGCTTCACCGGGTCGTGAGCTCGACCGGAGCTGACCGCACCGACCCGGCGGCCTGGACTCGGCACCTCTGACTCGCCACGCATGAGTCATATATGCGTTGTTTCCAGTACTGGTCCGCATGTGCTATCCTCCCTGTAGCCTGGCGAGTGGACGACGAACCCACAGGAGGTCACGCAATGCCCCTCACCATACCTGCTGGCAGTTTGGCAATAGCCTGGCTCGGTGTCACGATCATTCAGTTGGTGAGCGGGTCCCCGCGGCAAGCAGCGTACCTTCGTAGGCCCGTTCTGGGACCACTGTCCCTCACAGTACTGACGTTCCTGGTGGTAACTGTGGCTTGGGCTTTGTTCTTCGCGGTGACGTTGACATCGCCTCGACCTGAGATCGTTCCTGGATGGTTTGGGTGGGCAATAATAGGACTGGCAGCCACTACCTTGGTAGCATCCCTGATACTCGACGTAGGAAACACCTGGCGCAGCAGACATGCTCGGCACACGCCACCCGCTCCTTCGACAGAACCAGACCAACTCATGCTGTAGCTACTGGCTCCACGGGGGAATACCAGCGCCCTGACGAGCCACGCATACCCGCCAGGGCGTCTCATCAGTTCACGTGCTAGATGTACCGTAACAATAAAGTCCGTCACTGGACAATAAAGTCCGTCACTGACGATATGTTGTGAGGGAAACGTAGCTGTTGGCATCACAACACCGGTGTTACGGCGATTCGCGATGTCTTGCCACCCTTTGGCAGCCGATCATGCTCAGCGCGTAGGGAGCGCGAGACTTTCCAGATCTCGCGCTCCCTACTTCTCTTTACACCGTAAGATCTGAACGCAGAAAGAAACGAAGAGAGGAGGATGTTAGCAGTGGGGTCATAATTTAACTAGAGGTTGTATGGACAGATCTACCCATGTGT
Organism: uncultured Chloroflexia bacterium; assembly: GCA_963826075.1. Classification (GTDB taxonomy): domain Bacteria; phylum Chloroflexota; class Ktedonobacteria; order Ktedonobacterales; family JADMIN01; genus JAJPKE01. The sequence continues at coordinate 27,325 of CAWGVQ010000018.1, read as the reverse complement.
AGCCATCTGTCCTCCCTCTTGACAGCAGGATCATGATGTGATACATTTGTTCTAGCTACCTGGCAATGATGTTCTCTTCACCGCAACATGCGCGGTGGAGGAGAGCAGATGAAGGACGAGCCGCCATGCTGGTGCAACGAGCCTATCAAACCGAACTGGATCTGAGCGACCGCCAGGTGACCGCCTGCAAGCAGCATGCCGGCGCGGCTCGGTGGGCGTACAACTGGGGGTTGCGGCTCAAACAAGAGCGGTATCGCGCCACCAAGGAAAGTCCCACCGCTATCGCGCTGCACCGCGAGCTCAATGCGCTGAAGAAGACCGATGTGCCCTGGATGTATAGCGTCTCCAAATGTGCACCCCAGGAAGCTCTGTGGAATCTGGATGCCGCCTTTACCCACTTTTTCCGTCGGTGTGCGCTCAAGAAGCAAGGCAAGTGGAAAGGCAAGCTGGGGTACCCGCAGTTCAAGACCAAGAAGAAGGGCCTGGGCAGCTTTCGGCTGACGGGCAGGATTGTGGTCTCGGAGAAGGCAATCGTGCTCCCCCGGCTAGGACGACTGCGGCTCAAGGAGCGGAGGTATCTGCCGACCGGTGATGACGTCCAGATTCTCTCGGCGACGGTGAGTGAGCAGGCGGGACATTGGTATGTGAGTGTCCAGGTGGAAGAGGAGCAGACGGTACCAGAGAACACTGGCCCGGTGGTGGGGATCGATCTGGGTGTGAAGACGCTGGCTACCCTCTCGGATGGCGAAGTCATCCCCAATCCTCACCACCTCAAGCGGCGTCTGAAGAAGCTCAAGCGGTTGCAGCGGGTAGTGAGCCGGCGGCAGAAAGGCAGCAAGAATCGCAAGAAGGCGGTCCGCAAACTTGCCAAGCTGCACCGGCAGATCAAGCACCAACGAAGCAGCATGCTGCATCAGGTCACGACCAGGCTGGCGAAAACCAAGTGTGCGACCCGTTTGCCCGAAATCGGCCTAAGAACCGAGGGATGGGCAGCAGTGCCCCGTAAGGCACTGACAACTGTTTGTTCGATGCTGGGCGCAATTCCCAGCCCTTCTGGTGATGAAGGAATGTACTATCCCCTCTGTAGCGACTGGACATCAACCGGAGAAGCGGGATAGAAAGGGACCAAACTGCTAGCCCACAGCGGCGCAACCCCTACAGGCTGCTACGGTCAGCGTAAGCAAACGCACAACTGAACCGTCGTCATTCGCAACACGCCAAAGGGCTGACAGGCGTGACCCAAAAGGGTAAGGCTAGGGGCCAGCGATTACTTGGTCGACTGGCAATCACTCCCAGGAAACCCGGCGGAGAGTGCGGACCTACGGCAGAGCAAAACGAACAGACGGAACGGAGAAACCATCGGAGTGGCTCTCATGGGAGGTCGATACCATGAGCAGGCGTCCAGGCTGCAAGCCACCGATGGAAGGATTGCCTGAGAAGCCAATGCCTCTGGGAAAGCCGGAGGATACGCAGACGCAGGCACGATCAGATGGAAGATAGAGTCATGAGTAGCAGAGAAGAAACCAAGGCACCTACGGAAACGCAGAGTGAGGACTGGGCGCTACTGCCCTGGCGCAAGCTAGAGCTGTGTGTGTACCGACTGCAAAAGAGAATCTATCGAGCCTCCGAACGTGGCAACGTCCAGGCAGTCCACAGACTGCAACAGTTGTTGATGCGGTCACGGTCAGCTAGGTTGTTAGCCGTGCGGCGGGTCGCGCAAGATAACCAAGGAAAGAAAACCGCAGGCATTGATGGAGTAAAATCCCTCACACCGGCGGAACGACTGACTCTGGTGGATGCGATACACCTGAAGCACCAAAGACAGCGGAAAGTTCAATCGGTCAGACGGGTCTGGATACCCAAACCCGGCAAGCCGGAAAAGCGCCCGCTGGGTATTCCCGTGATGTTATGACAGAGCGTGCCAAGCGTTGGCAAAGCAAGCCCTGGAACCAGAATGGGAAGCCCGCTTTGAGCCAAACAGCTATGGATTTCGACCAGGACGAGGGCCGCACGATGCTCTCAGAGCAATCTATGATGCCATCCGAGGAAAAGACAAATGGGTCTTAGATGCGGATATCAGAGCTTGCTTCGATTACGCATCTTGATACCCTCCTGAAAAATCGATCTGCTGGAGCAAGCCAGCATGCAGTGCACGCAATTGGTCCAGTGTGCTCGCCTGATCCGGAAAGAGATACAGTCCTCGCTGTGGATCTCTGTCCACCCGAATCCTCCCATTGTGGATGCGATCATAGATCCAGTGAGGCGAGACCTGGAGCAGGCATGTCAGTTGCGGAATGGTCAGCATGCCCGGGACCGTGCGCGGATGCGATTGACTGCGTGTCTGCAATATGCCATGTCGCAGACGGAGAATCTTGACGGTACTGCTCAGCACGTCGTGGCGCATGGGAGACCGATAGCCGCGTCGCGTTAACTCCTGAGCCATGGCTTCATCCGTCATGCCTGCTTGAGCCTGTTCGACAATGAACTGTTCCATGGCCTCGGCGCCGGCCAGCTCGCGGAACGTTCCCACGGGTACCGCCAGCGTGGTGGCGGTGACGTCTCCCCCTTTCCACACCACCCGCACCTGAATGCGACCGGGAGCTTCCCGACGGATCACCACTTTGTCCAGGAGACAGCGGAGCAGCGCCTTCTTGTGAGGCGAGGACAGATGGTCGTCGCGCCAGAGGATGGGAATCCGCTCACTCATCTGGACCCAGCGGGCGCGCAGATCTGGGGTCACATCTGGCACAGACGAGCGTTGGTGCTGGAGGGCTTCCGTGGCGGCTCGCGCCTGGTGCAACGCCACCAGCGCCGCCTCCCAGCGGCGTTCGAGCTCCGCAGCGACCAGCCGGTTATCAGGGTCAACCTGACGGTATTGGCGCTCCGCGAGAGCGGCTTCATATTCCATACGCTGCAGCTGCTGTTGCTGCGCATGCACTACCTGCTGCTGCACCTCGTCTCGTTGCTGCAAGGCGCGCTCATAGACTGCCCATTCCACGGGAGTGAGCGCCTGAAAAAACACGTCGACCACATACGCATCGATGGGATCCGCCGCAATATTCTGACAGACCGGGGTGTGATGTTGTTGCCGTAAATAGTTGCAGAGATAGCGGGTGCCGCCCTTGTATTGGACCACCATTTTGTGACCACATTCCCCACAATAGACGATCCCATGCAGCAAGGCAGCACCCGGACGGGGCACTCCGCGCGATTTGTTGCGGTCATACTCCGCGTAATTGTCGGCGAGCATCGCTTGAATCTGCTCAAATGTCTCCCAAGCAAGGTAGGGCGGATAGACGTCATTCACGCGAATCTTCCACTGCTCCTGTGGCAAGCGTTTGGTCTGGGTGGTCTGAGCGCTGGTTCGAATGGTGCGAGTGCGTCCATACACAAACGCGCCCGCATACGCTGGATTTTTCAAGATGGCCAGGATCGACGCGACAGTGGGCGGTTTCCACACCAGATCGCCAAAGCGATCCCGTCGCGGGATCTGCAGCTGGTGCTGCTGCAGGAATTGTAACACTTTGCTCGCCGTCTTCACGCGCAGAAATTGCGTAAAGACCAGCTGCAGTCGCTCCTGCACGTCCTGGTGGGGATCATGGTGGACCACTCCGGTCGGATCACGCACCAATCCCACGGGCAATGGTAAAGCTAATGCGCCGCGTTGCGCTTTGTTGAGTAATCCGGCGGTCATGCGAGCGCGAATGGTATGCAGTTCAAACTCGGAGAGTTGGCCCTTTAACCCCAACAACAAGCGACCATTGGTCGAGGAGGGATCGTAAATCCCATCGGTATCGGCGATTAAACAGTGCTGATAGCCGCAGACATCCAAGAGGGGATACCAGTCAGAACAATTGCGCGCCAAGCGCGTGACATCAAAGGAGAGCACGATGCCGACCTGCCCCAACGTGATTTGCATCACCAAATCTTTGAAGCCGGCGCGATGCACGGTGGAACTGCCGGTCAGCCCGACATCGGCATCAATGATGTCGATCTGCTCGGCAGGCCACCCGAGCGCGAGCGCGCGTTGTTCGAGCGCGTATTGCAGGCGGAGGCTTTCTTGATTGGACACCATCTGATGCGGAGTGGACTGGCGAATGTAAATGAGGGCTTTGCGACACCAGTGGTGCGGAGTCACGAGTTCGGAAGGCGTCATCACGAATCTCCTGATAGACCGAGGCTAGGTCGGTCAGAACGTGTTGCTGCACTGCAGGGGTCAGTCGTTGCCATACGTGGATGGGATGAATCGGCATGAGATCTCACAATCTTCGGCCAACTCAAGAATTTCCTGCACTGAGGCCACAGTGAGTCGGGTGGAGACAGCCGGCCGAGGTGAGGCAAGGGTAGTGGCTTGCAGCGGAATGCGCAAGATCAGGGTCTGGTGGTACCGCACAAAGGCATGGCCAGTCTCTTGAGGGGAATGACCCTGCGAGACTAGCGGGAAGCGTCGTCCAAACAGAGGATGCGTCGGATCGGTGACCTCAATCTCTGGCAGTTGCTCCTCTCCTGGATTCTTGAATAGGGTAGACAGTTGTAGGATCGTTTGACCAGATTGACCACCAGGCGCTCCTGAAGAAACTTGCTACCTACCCAGCAATGAGAAAGGCGGTTCGAGCCTGGCTCAAGGCCGGGGCTATGGAAGCAGGCGTATTCAACCCAACGGAACAAGGAACGCCGCAAGGGGGAGTAATCTCCCCACTGTTGGCAAATATCGCCCTCCACGGAATGGAGACAGCGATTCAGACAGCATTCAGATGGATAGAGGGGCGTCCTCATCTCATCCGATATGCCGATGATTTCGTCATTCTTCATCCAGACAAAGTGGGGGTAGAAAAAGCCCAGCGGGTGATCGAGACCTGCTTGCAAGGCATCGGGCTGGAATTGAAGCCAAGCAAAACGAGAATCACCCACACCCTGGAAAGTGACCAGGAAACAACGGGGTTCGATTTTCTAGGCACAACAGTACGCCAATTTCGGGTGGGAAAAACCCGCTCGTCAAGAGACGCGCAGGGAAGGCCACTTGGGTTCAAGACCCTTACCAAACCAAGTCAGGAAGCGGTCAAGCGACACGTAGCAGAGTTAGGGCGCATAGTGCGAGCTTTTCAAGCAGCGCCGCAAGAGGCGCTTATTGGGGCACTCAATCCAGGCATTGTCGGCTGGGCCAACTATCACCGAACGTCGGCAGCCAAAAGCACCTACGCGCGGTGTGACTACCTGCTCTACAACATGTTGAGACGTTGGGCGCTCCGTCGCCACCCAAACAAACGGGTGAGATGGGTGATGAATAAGTATTGGGCTGTCAACCGAGGCGAAGGCTGGACGTTTAAGGCTCAAGACGGTGCGGTGCTGAAAAGGCATGCGGCAACACCTATCAAGCGCCATGTGAAGGTGCGAAGTGCGGCCAGTCCGTATGATGGCAACCTGATTTATTGGGCGCAACGACTGCACGACCACCCGCTGGTTGGAACGCGAACGGGAGACCTGCTCAAGCTCCAACACGGGCGATGCGCGGCCTGTGGGTTATATCTGAAAGATGAAGATCGACTGGAAATTGACCACATCATCCCACGCCGTTTAGGTGGTGATGACCGATTGATGAATCTCCAAGTGCTTCATCGACACTGCCATGATCGTAAAACGGCCCAAGATGGCTCCTATCAAGCCAGAAGGGGCCAAGGTATCACTGACAAGGACCATCTGACCGAGGAGCCGGATGACGGGAAACTGTCACGTCCGGTTCTGGAGCGGGGGCGGGGAAAGTGATTCCCTCGCCTACCGTAACCGGTGCTGGTGATAGAGGACCTGCAGGTCGCTGGAATGCTCAAGAATCACCATCTGGCACAAGCCATTGGCGATGTAGGGTTTTACGAGTTCAAGCGGCAGCTGCTCTATAAAGCCAGCTGGTATGGAGCCCGGGTGATCTTAGCGGATCGCTGGGAACCCTCCAGCAAGACGTGTAGCGGCTGTGGGTGGCTGGATGCGGATCTGACGCTCTCAGACCGGACCTTCACCTGCGAGCAGTGCAGTCTGGTGCTGGACCGGGATCTGAATGCCGCCATCAATCTAAGCAAACTGGCCGGGAGTTCCTCGGATAGTCAAAACGCCTGTGGAGTCGCTAGCGCTGGCACGAAGCGCAAGCCCCGTGTGCAACTGGCGGCGGTGAAGCAGGAACCTAACACCAAGGGTGGCCTGTCCACATTTGGGTAAGTTTGGGAGAACGGGGTGTAGATGTGTCACCATGTTAGGTAGCACTTGGACCTAATGCCTCAGCGATGGCCTGCTCCAGTGAGAGCGCTCGCCCCGATGCAAAGGCTGCGGCCCATTGCTCCTCGCCAAGCGCCGCTCGGGCTGGCGCCATTTCCTCCTCCTCCTTCGCCTGGTAGTATGCAGTGAGAGGCGCACCGACTGTCTCCCGCACCGCTGTTGCCGCCCCGAGCAGTCGCGCGGCCCGCTCCGGCCTGCCAGCGGCAACAGCGGTTTCCGCCAGCGATTCCAGAACCGTCGCACTACCATGGGGATCGCCTAGTTTCCAAACTCCCACTAACGCTTGGCGCAAGTACGCCTCCGACTGGCTCAGGTCACCGCGCCTCCGCGCGAGCACCCCCAGGTTGTTGAGGCACAACGCCACTAGGTCGTGATCGCCGAGTTCGCGGGCAAGTGCCAGACTTTCCGTATTCCGTTCCGTTGCCAGCTCGAGGTTGCCTTGATTGTTGTCAACATTTGCCAGGTTAGTCAGCAGGGTTGCGATGGCATTCTTATCGCCAATTTCCCGCGCGAGTGCCAGACTCTCCGCGTAGCGCGCGGCGGCCCGCTCCAGATCGCCCTGCGCACTGGCGACGCGGCCCAGATTAGTGAGCGCGATCCGCGCCGTCCGCTGATCTCCCACTGCCAGGGCCAATGCTCGTCCCTGCTCGATCTCGGTCACCGCCGTGGGATATGCCCCCTGCAGCAAAGCCAGTGTGCCACAATTGACGAGCGCCTGCGCGCGGAGTTTCGCCAACTCGCTGTCCATCGCCAGCGCGTCAACAGGGCCCGCTGCCAGGAACTCCTCCAACCATCTTCGAGCCTCTCGCACGTGCCCTCGTCTTCTCCAAAACCAGAAGAGCATCTCTGCCAGGCGCAGCCCGAGCTCCGCCTCTCCGCTGTCACGTGCCCACGCGAGGGCTGCCCGCAGGTTGTCGTGCTCCCGCTCCACTCGGTCGCGCCAGGCCACGGACTCGGGCCCAGTCCTCTGCTGGTTCGCCTGATCGGCAAGGGCCAGCATCTGGGCAGCATGGGCACGGCAGAGCGACTCTGCCTCACCGCTCGATTCTAGTCGCTCCAGAGCATACTCACGGATGACGCGAAGTAGGACGAAGCGCGGCTCACCCTCTTCTTCGCGCTGCTGCACCAGACTTTGCTCCACCAGTTCTGTCAAGCCCTCGAGCAGATCCAGGTCGAGCGGCGCGGCACCCTCTGGAGTGGCAGAGACCACCTCAGCGTCCTCGAAGGTACAACCACCCACAAACACCGCCAGCCGCCGGAACAATACTTTCACCCCAGGCATGAGCAAGGCTTCGCTCCAGGCAATCGTCGCCCGCATGGTCTGCTGCCGTTCCTCCAGGTCCCGTGATCCCCCCGTCAGCACCTGCAACTGTGTCGCCAAACGCGCTAACAACGCTTCGGGTGGCAAGATCTTCACCCGCGCCGCTGCCAGTTCAATCGCCAGCGGCAAGCCATCCAACCGTTGGCAGATCTCGGCGATGGCCGGACCATTCGAAGTTGTCACCACGAAGTCCGGTCTGGCACCTCTCGCACGTTCGATGAAGAGTGCCACTGCGGCATACTGAGTCAGGGCTTCGGGTGCAGGCAGGTGGTGCGGGTCAGGCAGCGGCAAGGGCGCGAGCGGGTATTCGCGCTCGCCTCGCAGGTGCACGGGTACGCGACTGGTGATAAGGAAATGCAGGCCAGGACTGGCCGCTAAGAGCTTCGCCACCTCACTCGCTGCTCCCACCACCTGTTCGAAATTGTCGAGCACCAGCAGGAGATGTTTCCTGGCCAGGTGCGCGCGTAGTGCCTCGGCGACCGGTTGGCTACCCGGCTCTTGCACTCCGAGTACTCGGGCGATGGTCGGCACGACCAGCTCTGGATCGACTAGCCGTGACAGTCGCACAAACCAGACGCCATCCGGGAACGCCTCAATGAGTTCAGCTGCCACCTGAATCGCCAGGCGGGTCTTGCCGATGCCCCCCGCCCCGGTCACGGTGACCAGCCGCACATCGTCACGGCGGAGCAACCCCGTAAGTGCCGCTACCTGCTCCTGGCGTCCCAGGAGAGATGTCGGCTGGACGGGCAGGTTGTGCTGATGTGTGTCCAACGTCTTGAGCAAGGGAAAGTCGGCAGGAAGTCCCGCCAGCACGAGCTGGAAAATGCGCTCGGGATGCTGTAGATCTTTGAGCTGATGGGCACCCAGATCACGCAGTGTCATCCCTTCCGGGAGGGCTTGTTCCGTGAGAGCAGAGGTTGCCTGAGAGAGCAGCACCTGCCCCCCATGTCCCGCCGCCGCAATGCGTGCCGCTCGATGCACATCCAAGCCCACATAGTGATCTCCCACCACCTGAGGTGTACCTGTGTGCAGTCCCATCCGCACCCGCACGGTCGTGCCCTCCGGCCAGGCATGTGCAGCCAGGGCAAGGGTTCCAGCTGCAGCCGCAGTAACCGCCTGAGGAGCGGTGGGAAAGGCAACGAAGAAGGCATCGCCCTGGGTATCGACCTCGACTCCATCGTTGGCCGCGAAGGCCGCGCGCAGGATCGCCTGATGCTCGCCGAGCACCTGGGCGTACTCGGAGCCGAGCTGCTGGAGCAGGCGGGTGCTGCCTTCGATGTCAGTGAACAGGAAGGTGATGGTGCCCGCCGGGAGCGCGGAGGTGGGCGCGTCCAGAGAGCCCGGCCCATCTGGTACAGAGGTGACGGCAGGCACGGCGAAGGCAGACGGGCGACGCGCAGCTCCTAGAAACGTGGTCCGCTCCGCACCGACCAGCCCCAGCGCATCGGCCAGGAGGGCAACGGTGTCCTTGCGGGGGAGCAGGCGCGCGCCACGTTCCAGGTCGTTGATACCGCGGCGGCTGAGCCCCGCCCGCTCAGCTAGCTCCTCCTGGGTGAGTCCGGAGACGGCCCGAAACCGGCGCAGCACGGCGCCGAAGGACGTGCTGTCGTCGGCTGTCATTGCCAGACTCCCTCCACTCGCTTTCTCTCTCGCCGACGGTCTGGGGAGTGCACCAACGCGCGCATACTCCCTGCGATGCCAAGGTACCACGCTCTCCACCTGCGAGTGGCGTCACGTGCGGACTACGGCGTACTGTACGCTCGTGCCCCTCCGGTGCGCCTCCATTATGGCATATGAGCGCTATAGATGAGGCGAGGCATCCCTCGTAGCAGGGATTCAACCGCTGGAGGAGCGCTGGTATAGGTGACCAGCACCCCGTGATGGGTCTCGGTGGATGCGCCGCGGCTTTTCGTACGATCTCCCGTTCCTCGCGCAGGATGCGGTTCTCTCGGCGCAGCTGCCGCAACTCCTCACGCTCCTCCGTGCTCAAGCCGTCCTGGCGCTTGCCTTCATCCAGATCGGCGTGCCTCTCGCCACGTACGCAACGTCTCGGTGGTCATCCCCAGGTCGCGAGCGATCTGCGTGTAGGGTTTCCCACTGGTGCGGGCCAGCCAGACCGCCTCGGCCCGAAACTCCGTCGAATAGACTGCGGTATGCTTCGTCGACGCCATGATGGACACCTCCTCGGGGTTGGTACCCCAACTCTACAGGTGTCCACGAAACTCAGTCAACTCCAGCGACGGACTACCCCTGCGGCCTCGTCCGAGGCGACTCACCATGGTCCAGACACGCGGGAGTTGCCACAGCCTATCGCAAAGGTAGCCTGCTTGCGAGGCGAGCAATGTATCCATTGCATGGGTGGCTGACTGCTGCATATGGGCTAACACATGGGCATAGATGCTCAACGTTGTCGATACTTTAAAGTGCCCAAGCAGATGCACCAACGTCGAGGACCAAGCCGGAACTGATATCAAGCATGCAGGGTGGGCCGGTAGATGAGCTCTTGGATGCGGCCGTCGAGCGTTCGGCTCTCGATCAGCTCGAGGTCGAAGTCGGCTGCCCCCTGGAAGATCGGGGCCTCTCCGGTCTGACCGGTAATCACCGGGAAGAGCGTCACCTGGATGCGGTCGACCAGACCGGCGGCCATGAGCGCCCGGTTCATCGAGAGGCTGCCGTGCGAGCGTAACGGCACAGAGGACTCCTCTTTGAGCCGGGCGACGACATCGACGGCGTCACCGCGCACGACGGTCGCGTTCGGCCATTTGAGAGGCCCTTCCAGTGTAGTTGAGACCACCGTCGCCGGCATGCTCAGCATCCGGGTGACCCATGGGTCACCGACGGTGGGCTCCTCGGTGCTCGAGGCCAGCAGCTGCACAAAGTCCCGATACGTGTTGGCCCCGAAGACCATCCGCTGCTCCACGTTGTACACGGCGAGGCGGTGGTCGAGCAGCTCAGGACCCTGCTTGCCCCAGTAGCCGCCCCAGTCGCCGCTGGTTGAGCCGTAGCCGTCGAGGCTGGAAAAGACGTCGAAGGTGTAGGTAGCGCTCATGCGTGTCTCCTTTGTTTGCGTTCCACCACGCTACCACGCTACCACGCCACCAAGCACTGTGCCAAACATGGTGTTGGAGCAGTGTCGCGGCGCAGCATGTAGACTACCAAACCCGCGCAACCGTCTGGAGCGAGCGGCAATGAAGCTGTTCATGGAGCTCAGGTTCGAACAGACCACGGGTAGCGGAGATCGCGCAGCGGGCAGGGAATGACAGCTAGGCATTCTTCTGGCACTTGTGGACGGTAGCCGCACTCGTGTTGATTCTCGGCGCTTTCCTGGCGCCAGCAGCAGTGATAGGTATGTCTCTCATAGTCGGCTGGCGGGATCCACGCAGGATGCGCAGGCCAAATCAATCTCGGCCACGCCAAAAGCCTGCTCAGTAGCTGCTATGCTGGTCCACTAAACACCGGCGAAGTTCCTTGGTATTGGCAGGGGGTTATCGTCTTCTCGAGCGCATTCTTCTCACGCACGCATCACACCGACTGCTCATTTGCCTTTCTCTTGCTTCCTCTTTGCTCGCAGCGTCATCATGCTGCCGATTAGGGCCACGACCAGGCCCAGCACGAGACCCCCAAAACCAGGGGTAACGAGCGAGCCACGAACATCAATGCCACCCTCTGCTATCGTATTCCCATGCGCGCCCACCGGATTAAACCCCAAAACAAAGCTCCAGGCAAAACTGCACAGCGAGAAGCAGAAGGTCAGGCTGGCTACAATAAGAACCCCTCGCGTGATTGCCTTGCGAGTCGGTTCACCCTGGCGGCTGAGCCACATATCCATCACGGCAGCAAGCAAGAGCAGGACAACCATCAAGAGGAGAACCCAGGTGAACGGGATGTTTATCACCCAAAGCCCGGCTGGGGGACTGTAAACCTGAGGATCGGAAGGAAGAAGAATCCGAGACCCCGACGTGACCAGCTAGAAGCCGGTAAAAGCAGCATCAGCGATCGCCAAATAAGGGAGCAGACAGAAAGAACTAAGACAAATCAGGCACCCAACTATCGTCACGAGATGACCCTGAACGCGAGCCATAGCTTCCTGCCTTTCAAAGAGCGTCTTCAGTACTTCTGACGATTGGGCAACTGCTGAGATCACAAGGTCACCCGACGGAAACGAGCTGCCTAGTCCTGGTTGCTCAAAAACCTTGACTTGTGAGGGCGCCAGGCGCTGGCTTTTGCGGCGCTGGTCCTTGGCGGTGACCTGAACCCCAAGGTAGCGACCAGTGGATGTGAGGAGATCTCGGTAGCTTGATCCGCCCCCAGTTTTGCCCCCAATGCCCACGACAACACACGATGCTTGACAACTCGCACCGGACATTTAGAGCAACTTTCAGGTAGCTTGAGCAGACAGGGTGTAGCCGACATGGGCGAACCAGGCCGCCGCATCCTCTTGGGTGATGGCCTCGACCGCCACCCGCATGGCCTCCCAGAGCGCCTCCGTGGTGCGGGCACCGATCCGGCGCAGAATGGCCTTGATCTTGGAGAACGCCTGCTCGATTGGCGTGAAGTCGGGGGAGTAGGACGGCAGGAAGAGCAGCGTACACTGGCGCGCTTCAATGACCTGGCGAATGCTCGCCGCCTTGTGGACGCTCAAATTATCCAGCACGACCACCTGCCCGGGCTGCAGCGTCGGTGCCAGTTGCTCGGTGATGTACCAGACGAACGTCTGCGTATCCATCGCCCCCTCAATCAGCCAAGGCACCTGCAGACCATCAGGCGCGAGGGCTGCGACCAAGGTGGTGTTCTTGCCGTGGTTACGCGGCACCGATCCGGTGGCTCGTTGGTCATGGGGTGCCCAGCCGTAGAGCCGGGTCAGGGAGATATTCGTGCCACTTTCGTCGACAAAGACGAACTGCTCTGGGTCGAGCTGGGCGACCGCTTTGCGCCAGGCTTTCCGCGCCTCCTCGTCGCGCTCGCTGGCTGCCAGTGCTTTTTTTTATGGGTCCACCCCAGCCGGCGGATGGCTCGCCACATCGTCGCTTCACTCAGCTGTTGGCCCTCGTGCTCCGCCCACCAGGCACAGTGCTCCAACACCGTGGCGTTGGGGTCGGCCTCCAGCCGCGCTCGCAACGCTGCCTCCTGCTCGGGTCCAATGCGCCGGGGATAGCCGGGAATGGGCTTGCGCTCCAGCGAGCCCGTCTCGCGCTCTTGCACCACGGCCCGTTTGACCGTATTCACGGTCACTCCAAAGCGGCGAGCGGCTTCTCGCATGGGCTGACCCTCAGCCACCGCTCGCACCAAGCGTTCTTTTAGGTCGATCGAATAGGCACGCATACGCGAGGTCTCTGCATAATCCATGCCTGCCACTGCTTCCCGCAAATTGCTCTAGGCCTGGGCTGCTTCGTGTTGACGACACCCAGCGACAGTCACCGAACGGCAGCAAAATGCTAGGATTGGGTCTCCAAAACCGCAGGTTGCAGGTTCGATTCCTGTCCCATCTGTCTTCTAACCCCAGAATTCATGGAGCTAGCTGCCCTGTGCTCCCAGCAAAATCTGTCTGTGCTGACGCTACTTTCATACCATCAGGAACATCACCGCAGGCCTATGAGTACAGCTCTGTTGGCGATAGACTTCCTGGTACAGCAACAGGATCCAATCTCTCATGGCTCACCATTTCAACCTGGCTGAGTACTGTATGCTTACCCAAATCGCGGTGTTCACCATGCAGGCAGAAGCTGGCACATCAGACTCTAACTGTCTCATGCATCCGGTGATTGCCTCGACAACGCTGCACGCACCAAACGAATCGCGTCGTACGTGACGTCCCGTTCGCCAGCGGATTCAAGGCGTTCTTTCAGGGCTCTTAGAGGAATATCACCAATCGGTTGCGCGTCTGTCTCTGCGCCATCTTGACTAGCGAGTATCGCCGCGCGAATGGTCGCCTGTCGCTGTGGCGCAACGAGGCGCGCCAGATCGATCGCTTCACCATGTGTGAGCCCCTCACAGAGGTGGTCAACGACGGTGCGCGCCGCCAATCCGCGCGCCTCCGCAATCTCGTCGACCGTCTTTCCCTCTTGAAAGAGCTGCCAGGTGATCTGCGCCGTCCGCATGGAACGAACGCTATCTGTCCTCTCACTGGGTGCGCCGTTCGTGACACGATCCGTCCTCTGCAACTGTTCACCTCTGATGCGTGGTTTGGGCTTCTCCACAGCGGGCTCTACCTGCTCCATGGTAGTCAGTCCATGCTCGTCACAGTAGGACTCAATGGCTCGCAAAAAGAATGTGGCGAATGCCTCCAACTTCTGGCTCCCCACCCCACTTATCTGGGCGAATGTGGCCTGATTGCCTGGGCGCTTGTGCGCCATCTCGCGCAAAGTCGCGTCCGAGAAGATCACGAATGGCGGGACGTTGCGCTCATCAGCCAAGTCACGCCGGAGCGTACGCAGCTGCTGGAAGAGGGCACTCCCATGGGAATCGAGCGGGACAGTGGCACTCATTCCAGCTTGCGAGTCCTGCCGTCGTACCATTCCCCGAGTACTCGACGCTGCCTCGCTAACCACAGGAGCAAGGAAGACCTGTCGCTGCCCACGCAAAATCTCCCAGGCCTGTGGCGTGAGGCGGAGCACCGGATAGCGTGGATCTCCCGCCTCCGCCAGCGCGAGCGCTCCAGCCAGGAGGAGGTGCTGCCCGACACGTTGCCAGTCCTGCGCACTCTGGGCGGCTCCGATACCGTAGACGGAGAGCTGGTCATGGCCACGCTCCACAATCTTATGATTGCCAGCAGCGCGCAGCACATCGATGACGTAGCGCAGACCGAAGCGTTCACCGGTGCGGGCGACAGCGGAGAGCAGTTTCTGCGCATCCGTCGTACGGTCCTCCAGTGCCGGCGATGGCTCGTCGCTCCCGCGCAGGCAGTTGTCGCACGCGCCACAAGATGAGTTGGTGTATGCCTCGCCGAAGTAGCCAATGAGCGCAGCGCGCCGGCAAGTCGTAGTGGTGCAGTATGCCATCACTTGGTCGTATTGCCTGCGTGCAAGTTGCTGCCGCTCCGGATCAGCCATCTGGGTAATGAAGTACTCGGCTTTGACGCGATCAGCGAGTGAGGCGAACAGTATACAGCGGGCGGGGTCCCCATCGCGTCCGGCGCGCCCCGACTCCTGGTAGTATGCTTCCAGTGTGCGCGGCGCATCAAGGTGCACCACGAGCCGCACATCGGGTTTGGCGATGCCCATGCCAAAGGCGATGGTCGCGACCAACACCGGCACGCGGTCGCGCACGAACGCATCCTGATGTACGCGGCGCTCCTCCGGATCAAGGCCGGCATGATACGGCAGGGCGGAAACGCCATCGGCAGTGAGACGAGCGCAGATGCGCTCGACGGTGGCGCGCGTCTGGCAGTACACAACGGCAGGCGTATTCGGCTGTTGTGGCAGTCCTGCAGTGGGCGGTTGGGACGGTGTTTGACGTTTCGAGCGGCGATCCTGTCGGACGCCGTCAAGGAGACCCAGCAGCGCGCTGTACGTCCCGGTATCCTTCTGACGCACCTCATAGAGCAGATTAGGTCGGTCGAAGCTGCCAACCCAGCAGAAGGGCTCATGCAATCCGAGCTGGGTAGCAACGTCGCCACGCACCCGCTTGGTCGCCGTCGCCGTCAGCGCAAGGACTGGGGCACTGCCAAGGTGAGCGCGAATCTGACCAATCTGACGATACTCTGGTCGAAAGTCGTGTCCCCACTCGCTCACACAGTGTGCCTCATCTACTGCCAGTAGCGCGATACCTCTGTGCTCACGTGCCGCCGCAAGCAGGCCCAGGAACGACGAGGTGGCGAGACGTTCTGGCGCCACATAGAGCAGCCGATAGGCGCCACTGACCACGCCTTGCGCCCGTCGATCGTACTCGTTTGGCTCCAGTCCGCTGATGAGCGCAGTAGCGGCAATGCCATTGGCCGAGAGGCGCTCGATCTGGTCATGCATAAGCGCGATAAGGGGTGAGACGACGAGCGTCAGGCCAGGAAGGAGCACAGCGGGAAGTTGATAGGTCAGCGACTTCCCGCCGCCGGTCGGCAGCAGCGCAAAAGCGTCACGGCCAGCCAGGATGGCGTCAATGATCTCACGCTGCCCCGAGCGGAAGGACTCATGACCAAAATGTTCCTTGAGCGCATCGCTCAGTGGGTCATGCTCCGGACGCAAGCCACTTGTTGTGACGCTTGGAATGTCATTCACTACCCACTCCTACACGAATTGCGGCGCTACCATGCCACCACAGTATATCCCCGTCGACTTGCCTGACAGGAGAGGATGCCCTATCTGGCTAGGTAGGGAGGAGTACAGGAACCACGGCGAGTGAGGTGCTTCGCTTTCACTACTGGCACTCCGCGCGGATGTCATTGGAGCAGTAGCTATCGACGCTTGTCTGGCACGCATGCCAATTGTCTCACCCTTGATGAAGGCGATGCCCACATTCATTCTTTCGGTAGGCACAGATAGCGGTAGGTGTGAGAGGACCTATATATCAGCGAAGTGAAGCCAGTATTAGGGCATGTCTGACGAATCGAACTGAGTGTGCTACCCTCGTAGTCGAGGCCGATGGAAAGAGGGTAGCCAACTGGTTGGACGTGAGGAGTTGCCAGACGCAGCCTGGAGTATGATCGCGCCACAGCTAGCCAGCAGTTGTGGGCACCGTGGCGGTCAGTGGCGTGACCTTCGCATGGTCATCAACGGCATCTTGTGGCTGCGATTCGTTTGTTCCAAAACCGTGAAAGGGGGGAGGAACAACAACGGGAGACATCTCTCGCTGACAACTGATAGTTCGATGATGGGCGCAATTCCCATCCCTTTAGGTGAGAAAAGGAACAGCAGTCTCCCCTCGGTAGCGACTGGCCATCAATCCGAGAAGCGGGAGGAAATGGGGCAAAGTGGCAAACTCGCTGTCACTGCCACCCTTAGCAAGCTGCTATGGCTAGCGCAAGCGAATCTGCGCAACAACCGTCGTTATGCCGAACAAGCCAACGCGAGTTAACGCAAGTGTCACGGAGTCAATGCGGGGCTTGATCCAAAATGGATAAGGATAGGGGCCGACAGATCCATAACTGGTCGGTATTCACCCCCACAAAACCCGGCGGATAGCAGGAGCCTACGGCAGCGCAAAACGAACTATTGGAACGAAGTAACCAGCAGAGTGCTCTCAGGCTCAGTCGAAGGCCTGAGTAGGTGCCAACCGTACGCCTCTGTCTGGTGGGATGGTCTGAGAAGCAAAAGCCTGGAGTAATATCCAGGATAGGCTGACGCAGACCCGATACTGTGGAATGAAGACGTGTGAGTCGTCTGGAAGAAACCAAGACACCGGATTCCCATCTGAGTGTGGAATGGGCTCTGTTACCCTGGCGCAAGCTAGAGCAACATCAGTACCGCCTACAAAAACGCATCTTCAAAGCCTCTGAACGTGGGGACCTGAAGGCAGTTCATACGTTGCAGAAGTTGTTAATGAAATCCCGGTCAGCCCGACTCTTGGCGGTGCGACGGGTGACCCAGGACAACCAGGGCAAGAAAACCGCTGGTGTAGATGGCGTGAAATCCATCCCACCAACGGAAAGACTCGTCATGGCTGAAGCAATTCACCCCACACATCTGAGCAAGAGGAAGCCAAAGCCGCTCAGACGGGTCTGGATTCCCAACCCCGGAAAAACTGAGCAAAGACCTTTGGGGATTCCCACGCTGTATGACAGAGCGTGCCAGGCATTAGCCAAAGCTGCCCTGGAACCAGAATGGGAGGCCAAATTTGAGGCCAATAGCTATGGCTTCCGACCGGGGCGCAGTGCCCATGATGCAATCGGGGCAATCTTCAACACTATCCGAATCCAGAGCAAATATGTGCTGGAAGCGGATATCAAGGGGTGTTTCGATTACGCATCTTGATACCCTCCTGAAAAATCGATCTGCTGGAGCAAGCCAGCATGCAGTGCACGCAATTGGTCCAGTGTGCTCGCCTGATCCGGAAAGAGATACAGTCCTCGCTGTGGATCTCTGTCCACCCGAATCCTCCCATTGTGGATGCGATCATAGATCCAGTGAGGCGAGACCTGGAGCAGGCATGTCAGTTGCGGAATGGTCAGCATGCCCGGGACCGTGCGCGGATGCGATTGACTGCGTGTCTGCAATATGCCATGTCGCAGACGGAGAATCTTGACGGTACTGCTCAGCACGTCGTGGCGCATGGGAGACCGATAGCCGCGTCGCGTTAACTCCTGAGCCATGGCTTCATCCGTCATGCCTGCTTGAGCCTGTTCGACAATGAACTGTTCCATGGCCTCGGCGCCGGCCAGCTCGCGGAACGTTCCCACGGGTACCGCCAGCGTGGTGGCGGTGACGTCTCCCCCTTTCCACACCACCCGCACCTGAATGCGACCGGGAGCTTCCCGACGGATCACCACTTTGTCCAGGAGACAGCGGAGCAGCGCCTTCTTGTGAGGCGAGGACAGATGGTCGTCGCGCCAGAGGATGGGAATCCGCTCACTCATCTGGACCCAGCGGGCGCGCAGATCTGGGGTCACATCTGGCACAGACGAGCGTTGGTGCTGGAGGGCTTCCGTGGCGGCTCGCGCCTGGTGCAACGCCACCAGCGCCGCCTCCCAGCGGCGTTCGAGCTCCGCAGCGACCAGCCGGTTATCAGGGTCAACCTGACGGTATTGGCGCTCCGCGAGAGCGGCTTCATATTCCATACGCTGCAGCTGCTGTTGCTGCGCATGCACTACCTGCTGCTGCACCTCGTCTCGTTGCTGCAAGGCGCGCTCATAGACTGCCCATTCCACGGGAGTGAGCGCCTGAAAAAACACGTCGACCACATACGCATCGATGGGATCCGCCGCAATATTCTGACAGACCGGGGTGTGATGTTGTTGCCGTAAATAGTTGCAGAGATAGCGGGTGCCGCCCTTGTATTGGACCACCATTTTGTGACCACATTCCCCACAATAGACGATCCCATGCAGCAAGGCAGCACCCGGACGGGGCACTCCGCGCGATTTGTTGCGGTCATACTCCGCGTAATTGTCGGCGAGCATCGCTTGAATCTGCTCAAATGTCTCCCAAGCAAGGTAGGGCGGATAGACGTCATTCACGCGAATCTTCCACTGCTCCTGTGGCAAGCGTTTGGTCTGGGTGGTCTGAGCGCTGGTTCGAATGGTGCGAGTGCGTCCATACACAAACGCGCCCGCATACGCTGGATTTTTCAAGATGGCCAGGATCGACGCGACAGTGGGCGGTTTCCACACCAGATCGCCAAAGCGATCCCGTCGCGGGATCTGCAGCTGGTGCTGCTGCAGGAATTGTAACACTTTGCTCGCCGTCTTCACGCGCAGAAATTGCGTAAAGACCAGCTGCAGTCGCTCCTGCACGTCCTGGTGGGGATCATGGTGGACCACTCCGGTCGGATCACGCACCAATCCCACGGGCAATGGTAAAGCTAATGCGCCGCGTTGCGCTTTGTTGAGTAATCCGGCGGTCATGCGAGCGCGAATGGTATGCAGTTCAAACTCGGAGAGTTGGCCCTTTAACCCCAACAACAAGCGACCATTGGTCGAGGAGGGATCGTAAATCCCATCGGTATCGGCGATTAAACAGTGCTGATAGCCGCAGACATCCAAGAGGGGATACCAGTCAGAACAATTGCGCGCCAAGCGCGTGACATCAAAGGAGAGCACGATGCCGACCTGCCCCAACGTGATTTGCATCACCAAATCTTTGAAGCCGGCGCGATGCACGGTGGAACTGCCGGTCAGCCCGACATCGGCATCAATGATGTCGATCTGCTCGGCAGGCCACCCGAGCGCGAGCGCGCGTTGTTCGAGCGCGTATTGCAGGCGGAGGCTTTCTTGATTGGACACCATCTGATGCGGAGTGGACTGGCGAATGTAAATGAGGGCTTTGCGACACCAGTGGTGCGGAGTCACGAGTTCGGAAGGCGTCATCACGAATCTCCTGATAGACCGAGGCTAGGTCGGTCAGAACGTGTTGCTGCACTGCAGGGGTCAGTCGTTGCCATACGTGGATGGGATGAATCGGCATGAGATCTCACAATCTTCGGCCAACTCAAGAATTTCCTGCACTGAGGCCACAGTGAGTCGGGTGGAGACAGCCGGCCGAGGTGAGGCAAGGGTAGTGGCTTGCAGCGGAATGCGCAAGATCAGGGTCTGGTGGTACCGCACAAAGGCATGGCCAGTCTCTTGAGGGGAATGACCCTGCGAGACTAGCGGGAAGCGTCGTCCAAACAGAGGATGCGTCGGATCGGTGACCTCAATCTCTGGCAGTTGCTCCTCTCCTGGATTCTTGAATAGGGTAGACAGTTGTAGGATCGTTCGATAATATCGCCCATGAAGCCCTCTTACAGAAGCTGCACACGTACCCGGCAATGAGACGACTCATTAACGGTTGGCTCAAAGCCGGAGTCATGGAAGCATTGGAACTCTCCCCAACCGACGCGGGAACGCCACAGGGCGGGGTCGTGTCGCCATTGCTTGCCAATGTGGCCCTCTACGGAATGGAAGAGGCACTCTTAGAAGCCTATACCGGAGGAAACAAGGCGCCATCTGCACGACGGGGTGCGCCACAACTCATCCGGTACGCAGACGACTTGGTAGTGCTTCATGCTCAGGAAGCAGAGGTCAAGAAGGCGCAGCAGATCATCGCTACATGGTTACAGGGCATGGGATTGGAACTGAAACCAAGCAAAACGCGGCTTACCCATACTCTGCACTAGTATCAGGGAAATGTCGGGTTCACCTTCCTGGGATTCACCATTCGACAATTCCCCGTAGGGAAAACCCATGCGGGTAGTACTCCGCACGGAGAACGACTTGGTTTCAAGACCATCATTACGCCGAGTAAAGAAGGAGTCCAAGGCCACCTGCAAGACATCAGGACGATACTACAGAAGAGTCAATCCTTACCCCAATGGAAAATCATTGACCAACTCAACCCAGTCATTTATGGCTGGGCGCTGTATTATCGCACGGTCGTCGCACAAAAGTGTTTTGGCACCTGCGACCACCACCTGCTGAGTATGCTCTGGCGGAAAATGACCCGCAAACATCCGAAGAAAGGCGCCAAGTGGGTAAAAGAGAAATACTGGCGTACGGTGGAAGGGAATACCTGGACATTTGCTACGTCAGATGGCTCTAGGCTGCGGACTCTCCGGAGGCACGCAACAACTCCCATCCAGCGCCACATAAAGGTAAAGGGCCGAGCAAGCCCGTTTGACGGAAACCTGCTGTACTGGGCTAAACGCTTAAAGAATCACCCATTAACAAAGACGACACTTGGAAAACTGCTTCAGAAACAACAAGGAAAATGTCGGTGGTGTGGCTTGTACTTTCGGGAGGAAGATCACATTGAGATCGACCATATGATCCCGAGTAGCCTGGGTGGCGGTGAGGAGTTCAGCAACAAGGCGGCTCTCCACCGATGACCACAGTATTGAGGAGCCGTGTGAGGCGACAAGTCTCACGCACGGTTTTGAAGCCGAGCGGAGAGGGCGACCTCTTCGGTTAGGCAGCATCTTACGAACAGGTGCCCAGTGGGCCGATCTTCTGGACCAATACCCGCCATACCAGACCTGCCAGCGGCGGTTCCAACGTTGGGTGCGAGACGGCACATATGAACGGATCTTAGAGGCGCTCGCCCGCGACCTGAAAGAGCGGGGCAAACTGGACCTCTCGGAGTGTTTCATCGACGGCACCTTCGTGGTGGCGAAAAAGGGGGCGGATGCGTGGGAAAGACCAAGCGGGGCAAAGGTACGAAGCTCATGGCAATGGCAGACCGCGCTGGTCTTCCTCTCGCCACGTGTGCCGCCTCGGCTGCGCCTCATGAGGTTACCCTTGTCGCGGCCACGCTTGACTCCCGCTTCGTCCATGACTTCCCCCACCGAGTGATCGGCAATCGTGCCTAGGATGCTGACCCCTTGGACGCGGCGCTCTTGCAGCTGGGCATTGAGATGATCGCTCCCCATCGTCGGGGCCGCACGCGTCCCAAGACCCAGGATGGCCGTCCGCTGCGCCGCTACCGGCGGAGATGGAAAATCACACGGAGCAGTGCCCGCGCCAGAATGTTGAGGGCTTCCTTTTTGGCTCTGCCACCGTCTAGGAGCCGCTGGTAGCGGGCCCGCCACTCAGGAGCACAACGAGCTGCGACGAACGCTGCCAGATAGAGTGCATGGCGTAAGGCACCAGGGCCACGCTTGGAGAGGTGTCTCTGCCCAACAAAAGTCCCACTTTGGTAGGTGCGCGGATCGAGACCGGCATAGGCAACGATCTCATCGACGGTGCGGAAGCGCGAGATATCGCCCAGTTCGGCGCGAATCGTCGCTGCTCCCTGTGGACCAATACCCGGAATCGCTTGGAGCCGTTGCCCGTCGGCATCGTCTTGCAGCAGGTCGTGAATGGCAGTCTCGAGCTCAGCGATCCGTTCTTGGAGCTGGCGGATGTGCTGGGTGAAGGTGCGCACGACGAGGCTGCGGGCGGCCACCGCCCGGGTACTGGCCGCTGACTGGCTCGCGGCCGTCTGCAGGAGCCGGGCCTCCTCCTGGCCCCACCGCCCATCGCTGACGCGCTGGAGGGTGGTCTGGACCTCCTGCAGGCTCGCCCGAGCCAGGGCACCGGCTGCGGGATAGGCATCCCGCAGACGCAGGACGGCAGGAGTTCCCAGATCTAAGTCGCCTGGCAGCTGGGCGAGCAGGCGGATGAACTCCGGCAAGACAACCACCAGCTCACCGTGGAGGCGTTGGCGTGCCGCAGTGCGCGTCTGGACCAGGTCACGCCGCGCCCGCGTGAGGGTGCGCAAGGCTTGGACGCTTTCCGTCGGCAGGGTACTCGCTCGCGCCAGGCCCGCGCACACCCCACGCGCGATGATCTGCGCGTCGATCCTATCGGTCTTGGCCCGCAGGCCCAGGCTTGCTGCCCACGTCGCCGTTTGCCGGGGATTGAGTAGCAAGACCTGGTAGCCTGCCTGCGTCACGGCCTCGTAGAGCGGCTCCCACAGGGGACCAGTCGCTTCCAAGCCGACCAGGATCGACGCGCAGTCGCCCCAGCTAGCCAGGTGCTCGCACAACGCGGCGTACCCTGGCGCACCGGCCTCGATCGTGAACGGCTTCTGCCGCAGCGCACCACTGGGTGCCTCAAGGGCGCAGACCACATGCGAGTGTTTGGCAACATCAATGCCCACGATACAGTGCACCTCTGGGGACACCATGATTCACCCCTCCTACTCCGCGATCTCCAACGATCTGGCAGCTTCCTGACCTCTCGGTCGCGGTTCCCTTGTCCATGGGCGCTCGTCTGTGGCAGCGTATACCACAGACGGCGCAGCAGTTCGGCCATCGACCGTGCGCACACGAGAGGCAGGCGGGGTCGGCTTTTTGCGTCGGTCGCGAGCGCCGAATGGGGGGCCGCAGACCCTCACCCGCCAGACTGGCACCTTCGGGAACATCTCCCTTCAGCGTCATTTACAATATACAAGGGGGCATAATGGGCTACAGCGTCCCGGAGATCCGACGGCTGCTGCAGCTGCTGGGCCAGGAAGAAGATACAATTCGCCTCGCATTCCATCTGCACTGGTCCCTCTGGCGACGGCAGCACCAGTGGCAGGCGCGGCAAGCCCACACTCACCGACGCACACGCCAGCTGGCTACGGTCTCCTTGCCCGATGCGTCGTTTGGCCTTCCCGCTCCGCTGTCCATCGCGGGCTTCCTGCGTTGACCCCGGCGCGCTGGGAACAGATCGCTCGTCTGTTGCCCTCTGAACGGACGAAGGGGCGTCCCTATCGCCAGCATCGTCAGATCCTGGATGGGATGTTGTGGGTCATGACCATGGGAACCTCCTGGCGCCAGCTCCCCAGCCACTTCGGTCCCTGGGAGACCGTCTACTTTAGGTTTCAACGGTGGAAACGCGCGGGGTTGTGGGAGCAGATTCGCACCATTCTGCTCTGCTGATACGTACCCGTCCCCGCTACGTCTGGCATGAGCCTCGTTCGTAACGATTTCATGACGATGAGCGGGTACACTACCAGTGTTACGAGTCTAGGGCCATGCAGCAAGGGATGAGGTGAATGTCACATGCCGTTTACCACGACGATTGTGCTCCGGTTGAAGCCCGGGACGCGCCAGGAGATGGAACGGATCTATCGCGACATTTTTCTGCCAGGACGGCGCGAGCTGATTGCAAAAGGCGATCTCCTCTCCACCGCCATGATTCACCTTGGAGTTGATCGGGAGAGCGAAAACTTCCTGGTGCTAAGTCAGTGGGCAAGCAAAGAAGCCCATGACCGAAACGAGGACAATCCAGCTGACGTCGAGAGTCAGCGAGCGGCCACTCCGTATCTGGTGGCACCACGTTCCTACCGGGAGGTCAGGAACCCGCGCCTGGAGGCCCTCGCTCGTCACATCTTGACCTATGGATCTGTGGTCGGTCTGCTCCTCGCCCTCTTTGTCGGATGCCTCGTCGCGCTGCAGTGGCTGGTGCGTTCTGTCACTGGGCAAAGCTCCGACCTTGCCGTGGTTGCGGCCACCCTCCTGGTGGCTGTACTGTTCCAGCCCCTGCGGCGACGCATCCAAGGTGAGATCGATCAGCGCTTCTATCGCGAGCGCTATAGGACTGCGCAGACCTCCGAGGAGTTTCAGCGAGCCATCCAGAATGAGGTCGATCTGAGCCACGTATCTGAGAGGATTATCACCAGAGTGCACGACACGGTGCATCCAGCATTTGCGTCGCTGTGGATCTTGCCGGTGCTTCACCACGTCGAAGAGTGGTCACTACTACCCCCAGAGAACGAGCAGGTTCACGTCTTTGGCTCAGAGATTGTCGATCCACTCACCGCTGAGCCAACGGTGATGATCTGAAGCCACCCGTCAGCACCCTGGCGACAGTCGCTAGCAAAAGGCCTAGGAAATGAGTACCAGCAGCAAGCGAGATGCGTGCTACAACGGGATCGCTTGTCGAGCCACTCGTGCATCGGTCAATGGATAATCAACTGTCGCTGTAGTATATTTATGTGTTTGAGAAGCCTTCCCTTCCGGATTTGTGCTGGGCGTGCGATGAGAAAACCGATCTCCACGCCAGGGAGGCTGATACAGGGCGGTAGGCCTTCACATGCCACTGGTGACGCGCATCGTAACGCTTTCGAGACGGTCTCATGGTACTCTGAAACCAACGTACTTCAGGTATCATGTCGAGAATCGAGGCGAACGATGAGCCAGGTGGCTGCTGCGCCCACATCTGGTGGCAGCCGCTCCTCTTCAGATGCCGACGGCCAGCGTATGCAGGGACGCTACCTGGCCCTCGTCCGCATCACCTGGGGGGCTGCCGCGCTGGTTGGCGTGGGGACCTTTGCCACGCGCCTACCGGGGCACTATGCTGATCTCCAGCGGGTCTGTGCCGGTCCGCTCTGTGCCTATGGTCAGTTGACCCCTCAGGCCGCACGAGCCTTTGGCAGCCTTGGCCTCTCACTGGGCACTTACGCTCTTCTCCGTGCCGGCCTCACCGCCATGGTTGCGCTCACCTTCTTTGTGCTCGCCACAGTGCTTGCCTGGCGTAAGACGAATGACTGGCTCACTCTCCTGCTGGCGCTCTGGATCGTCTGCGTGGGAACGGCAACCATCACTGGAGCTTTCGGATTGGGCAGCGGCTCCACGGTGCAGGGGCACGAGATCTCCGCTCAAATGGTGAACTTGCTGGCCGAATTTGGCCCGTGCCTGCTGGTGTTCGCGCTGTTCCCGACCCGGCGCATTGTGCCGCGCGCCGCCTTTTTGCTCCTGGTGTGTATTGGTCTCTTCGTCGCTGGTCCGCCACTGTACGCAAGCTCAGTGACATTGCTCTTGCGGCTGGGCACTCTGGTCGGCCTAATGGTAGCGCAGATCTATCATATCTATCATGTCCGGCGCATCTCCAGCCGGGAGCACCAGCAGCAGCAAAGTAACTGGACAACCCTGGGCATCACAGTCGTGATCGGAGCGGCGCTGGTGTTGCTCGTCATTGCTCCTGCTGACCAGTCGCTGCTGCCGGTGGCTCTGCTGCTCTTTTACGCTGCCGTGGTTGGTGCGGACGTTATTCAGCTCTCTCGGTACTGGCAGGTGGCTGGAACAGAAGCGCGTCAGCAAACCAAATGGATCGCCTTTGGCTTTTCCGTCTTTTTGATCATGGCGGCTCTGCTGCTCACGCCGGCCCTCTTCACGCCGTCGCTCCATCAAAGTGGTTCATTCTATCAGACGATCCATACCCTGATCTTGATCGTGGTGAGCCTGATTCTGCCGGTAACAATTACTTTTGCGATCCTGCGCTATCGCCTGTGGGACATCGACGGCCTCATCAACCGGGCGCTGGTGTACGGCTCGCTGACCGGCTTGCTCGCCATCTTCTACATCGGTCTGCTCATTGGCCTGGAAGGTCTGGCCGGGCTGGTGAACAAGCAGGCCTCTCAGCCGATAGTGCTGGTGATCTCGACCCTGGCGATTGCGGCGCTGGTTCGACCTCTGCGCAGTCGATTGCAAGATCTCATTGACCGTCGTTTCTACCGGCACAAGTACGATGCGGAGAAGACGCTGGCCGTCTTCAGCGCCGCATTGCAAAGTGAGGTAGACCTGGAACAGGTACGCCAGCGGTTACTCAGTGTGGTTGACGAGACCATGCGGCCCACACAGGTCGCGCTCTGGCTGCGCCAACCTGAAGGACACCCAGCAGATCACCCCTACCGCTGGTAGTGTCCGCGCGTAGAGAAATATTGGGTTTTCACACACTTGATTATATTAAGTGTGTGAAAGGGCTTGTATTCTGGATTTGTGTCAAAATTGAGTGGAAAACGAGGGTACGAGCAGCACAAAGGCCATCAGGAGATACCCTATCCGAAATAGGTATTCAGCAAACTTCGGAGGGCATCTTCTGTATGGCGATTCCAGTGTACCCCAGTGACCTGAATAATGCCGAGTGGGCTCTTCTAGCCCCGCTCATCCCTGCCGCCAAACCGGGCGGCCGTCCCCGCTCCGCGGATATGCGGCGTATCGTCAATGGCATCTTTTATGTGCTGCGCACCGGGGTCACTTCACGTTCCACCTGCCCGGTGGGCTGGGTCAGCAGCACACAGGCGACCACCGTCTTCTTATGCACGTCCAGTCCGCAACACCGCGTATGCACGACTTGCATCACGATCCTCCCTCCAGAAAACCACCGGCGCGGGGTGCGGAGAAATTCACAAGATTCCCTTGCGTGCTCATCCGGTTGAGGGACGGCGACAATCTGCGCTCCTGGGCAGCACCCCGGGTTAGCTTGACAGGCGGGCTCGTAGCACCACTTTGGCGTCAACCTGGCGCACCGGCTTGCCTGTAGTCTGCCCCATTTTCATCCGCTGCGCTGACGGTCCCCGTCATACGGCTTGACAGCCAAGAGAATAAACAACCATACACATTCATAGTTCGCTGTCGAATCTTGGAAGAGAGAAACCCGGAAATATTCGACTTCCATAGATACAGTGGATAGTGATAAAGTATCAGACAAGAGATTCGTAAACAGCAGATCGCAGCCCAACTCTCCATAGCTAGCAAGATGACGACAATTTTGACGACAACGCCGGCGAGATGTCATGAACTGTGACGTATTCTGTAAGTGATGACTGCCCAATTTTTCAGTAGTGGCGAGTGCCTGCGAATCCGCGCGAACAGGAACGGGCGGACTTAAAATCCGTTACGACACATTGGGGTGACTACGCCAACAGGTAC
>CAWGVQ010000017.1:0-415621 GCA_963826075.1 uncultured Chloroflexia bacterium | reverse complement strand
GTGTTACGGACCGGTGCCGTCGTTTTTGGCACGATAGGGATATGATAGCGGCGTTCGGCGACCCGAATCTTAAATCGCTTGCCCAGCGTTGGGGTCGGATCATTCTTGATCGGTAGAGAAGCGCGCAGACTCACGTCTTTGACGCGCAAAGTACGTAACAGCGTAGCCATTACGAGCATAATCTGCATCTGTGCCGCACCAGCCCCCAGACAGAGGTGCGTCCCGATACCGAACGGCGCATAGGCACCCTTCTGCTGATGTTCCTTGCGCGGCTCATCATAACGCGTAGTATCAAACTTCAACGGATCAGCATACAGTTCCGGCAAAAAATGCGCCACCGTTGAGGCAAGGAATACCCGTTGCCCTTGCTCGACGCGATAGCCTGCAAACTCAAACGTCTGGGTGGCCGTGCGATCAACTCCAGGGGCAATGGCATAGCATCGTAGCGTTTCCATCATCGCATGGTGTAGCGCATGAGCCAACTTCAGCTGGTTGAGATCGGGAACGCCATCAGCAAAGATCCGATCGGCATCCTGCCTGCATTGCTCAAGCACATCCGGATGGTGCAGTAGCGCATACAGCATAAAAGTACACTCATTCGTGACCGTGTCCAAACCCGCGACAAATGGTGAGAGCGCCATAAAGACGATCTGTTCCTCGGTGCCAAATGCAAAGTGATAGGCGTCATCCTGGCTAGCGCGTAAAGCGGTGTCGACCAGATCCGGACGGGCGCGGGAACTCTCGCGGTGTTGCGCAACGATAGTTTGCCCTACGTTGAGGTAACAGCGTTTGGAGCGCTGATAGGCGGGCAGGCGCACCATCCACTTCGGCCATTGCCCAAAGGCATACACATTGAGCGCCGTGTGGACCGTACGAACCATGTCATCGAGTTCGCCAGCAGGCGAATAATGTGCCAGAGTGCGGCCAAGTTGCTCAGTGACGATCGAGCGAAATAGGGTGAGGGCAGAGATCTCCTCTCCGACATTCAAGCGATCCAGGATCAGCTGCGCGATATTGATCAGATCGGGGATGTCGGACATCAGATTCGTGGTGGAAAAATCATGCTTAAAGAATTTGCGCAAACGCGCATGTAGCTCACCATCTGCATTCAAAATTGAGAGATCGACGCCAAATTCATTGGTAAACTTCACCCAGGCGTGATGTGAACTGAATAGGTCTGCGCCTTGCTGGGCCACAAAGCTATTGGCTTCTGGCCCCGCCATGATGACCAATTCTTGATTCAGTGCACGCACCCGAAAGATCGGTCCCAGTTGCTGATACGTCTTGACCAGGAAGGGAATCATTTGGTTCAACATGTTCCAGGTGCTTCCCAGCACTGGCCATCCGCGCACCAGGGGAGCCAGCGGGCGCGCTTCAATTGCAACGGCAGCCATGGTGATCTCCATCATAAGATAAGGCGCCCGCCTTGCTTTTCTTCATCAAAGCGAGCCAAGCTACAACGTGCTTCACTGCGTAGACCTGGGCCTGTTCATATCCCCGCTGAGCGCTGGCTGTCTTCGCTTTTTGCATAGGATGCATTCCTCTTATATCGATTCCTCGTCTTGCATGACATCTCGGTGCTCATCACGATCGTACCCGACGCGCGTCACGGAAGCGTGACTGTACCGTTACGGTGCGTTACGATCAGAAGCAGTGACTGCACGGGTTACCGCAGTTGCCGAAAAGATGCATCAGGGGCGGCAATAGCTGCTTGATCAGCCGTCTCAAAGAGGAGGAGAATCAGCGTTTGGACTTTTTCTCAAGTTACGCCTCGTGCCTGACGCCGGGTCAAACGACAACGCCCCAGGCATAGTCGGTATGAGAGAGCAGGCAGTGCCAGACACACTCGCAGGGATGCGGTGGACGACATGTGGAGAATCAGGTACTACCTCCTTGTATCACTGCTGGGTGCCCAGAGACTGACTCAGTATCTGCACAATTTATACTGCTGCGTCTCTAGCAGACAGGAGCGCCAGCAAGGTAGTCCGTGAATGCGTGCAGGTCAGCCAGCACCATCGGCATGATCATGCACTCCTGCTGCACGATCAGCACGAACCAGTCAAAAGAATCGAATGTATCAGTGAAAGTTCGAAAGGCTGCAGCCATGAAACTCAACCATGTCGCCCTGGCAGTTACTGACGTTCCAGAGACGGTGGCATTCCTGGAAACGTATTTTGGGTTGCGCAGAGCGGGAGAGCGGGGCAAGAACTTTGCCGCGCTGTTCGACGATGATGGCTTAGTTCTCACCTTGATGAAAG
The DNA here is from genome assembly GCA_963826075.1 of uncultured Chloroflexia bacterium. Lineage (GTDB taxonomy): Bacteria > Chloroflexota > Ktedonobacteria > Ktedonobacterales > JADMIN01 > JAJPKE01. Next base: position 413,363 of record CAWGVQ010000017.1, on the reverse strand, counting down.
CGGGGAAGGACAGTGACGTCGCGTACCCCAGCCATTTTCATATTGGATTTAGTCAGGACAGCGAGGAGCGCGTGAATGCGATCAACCAACGGCTGAAAGAGGATGGGTTCGCCGTGGAGCCACCCCGTCGGGCGCATGCCTGGACCTTCTCGGTGCTGGCCCCCGGTGGATTCCTGATTGAGGTGGCTGCCTAGCACCAACGATATGAAGATCTGTCTCAGCTTTTCTCCTGTTGAGACTATAGCATGAAGCTGAGGGCGTTTCCCAACCCCGACCCCGCAGTTGGGAAACGCCCTCCTATACCTCAAACAGAGACAAGATCTCTGGAAGAAGCGTACCGCCTGAGACGTCAAAAAGTTCTACCTGCTGTTGCCCGAGCAGCAGCCCGGTGTCGTACAAGCGGTGAACTGTGCCTTGATACGTGGCCGAGGTTGCTAAGGCTTCCACTGCAGCTCTATCTGTCCACAGACTGAGGACAAGGCAGTCCTGGTGTTCACGTAAGAAGAAGACCCCAAGAAACCCCCTTTGTTGCTGGAACATGGGTAACGACTGCTCCTGGGCGAACTTCTCATATTCGGCCAGTCGTGCCGACTCCACCTGGGTTCGCCAAATTCGGGCGATCATAGACTGTTTCCTCCGATCCTGCGTGTGTATCACGCCGGTACTCTTTCTTAGACCGCTCCAGATAGGGATGGATGACCGTACTCAGCCGCGCAATGCCATCATAGATCAGAGCTGGCTTGGTGTTCGAGAAGTTGAGACGAAGAGTATGTTTGCCGCCGCCGGTCGCATGAAAGGATGTCCCAGGTACAAAGGCCACCTTCTGCAGAGTGGCCGCGCGTAATATCTCCTCGGTATCGATGCCGGAAGGCAGTGTCACCCAGAGGAACATCCCTCCTTGCGGATGGGTCCAGCGCACTGCGGGGGGGAAGTGTTCCTCCAGTGCCGCCATCATCGCATCGCGTCGCTCGCGATACGTCTGGCGAATGATGGGCATATGCCGCTCGATAAATCCGCTCCGGGTCAGTTCGTAGGCCAGCATCTGGTTGAGCGTCGCCGTATGCAAGTCGACTCCTTGTTTAGCCAGCACGAGCTTGTGGATCAGCTCAGGCGCCGCTACTAGCCAGCCGACGCGCAGCCCAGGGGCCAGCACTTTGGAATAGGTACTGATGTAGACGACCTGGCCAGAATAGACAGAGGTACTGGACTGCTGCTGCTCTCCATCTAGATCTAATAGCCGCGGCAGATGGTCTCCCTCGAAGCGCAGTTCCCGATACGGATCATCTTCTACGATAGGTAACCCAGAGCGGCGTGCTAGCGCTACCAGCTGCTGCCGCCGCTCCAGCGGGAGGGTAACGCCAGAAGGATTCTGGAAATTGGGCACGGTATAGAGGAACTTCGGCTCCTGGTCTAGGGAGTCCAGTGCCGCCTTCACGGCCTCGATCTGTATCCCTTGTTCATCAGAGTCCATCGCCTTATAGCGGGTGCCATAGGGATTCCACGCTTGAAGCGCCGCCAGATAGGTAGGCGACTCCACCAGCACTGTGTCTCCTGGATCAACCAGTACTTTCCCAAGCAAATCCAGCGCTTGCTGAGAACCGGTCGTGATGAGAATATTTTCGATGGAGACGGAAATACCCATCTCTTCGGAGAACTGCTGCGCCAGCAACTCGCGCAAGGGACGGTACCCCTCAGTCGCACCATATTGCAGCGCCTGCCTGCCTTGTTGCGTAAGGATTTGCTGTGCCATGGCAGCCACGGCATCGACGGGGAGCACTTCCGGAGCTGGCAAGCCACCGGCGAACGAGATAAAATCGGGTTGCTCAGTCACTTTCAAGAGTTCCCGAATGGCCGACGCGTGCATCAGTCGCGTGCGCTGAGCAAAGCGCTGTTCCCATACTAGAGTCATCTGTCAATTAGCCTTCCCACGCATGTGTGCACACTCTACATGTACTCATATGCTCATTCTCGATTGGCTCTCATGGAATGAGTATACGCAGGGAACAGCCCATTGTATAGATACAATCGCGTTTTTTCGACCAGACAATTTGCCACGTCATTATAGATATCAGGTACGAATTTGGCCGCAACGAGTCTTCTTTCTCTGATCAAACGGTAGCTAACGCCAGGTATTTCAGTGGTGTTGGTGCACCATTTGACAAGGATGGCCGCAACGACACAGGACGCTAGTACCTTGAAGTATCTCCAAGACATAGTGGACAAATTGTCTTTTGTTCACTATAGTTGCTGATATGGCCAGCGAGAAGGTTGCCGGGTTGGAGCAGACGATGATGATGAAGTTACAGATTCACCGACAGAGCGATCTACCACTCTATCGGCAGTTAGTCGAGCAGTTGCGCACCCTCATCCACAGCGGAACTGTCCCCCCAGGCGATCGCCTTCCAACGGTTCGCCAGCTTGCTGCTGACCTGGGAGTAACCCGGCTCACCATCCATGCCGCGTATGCCGAACTTCAGGCGCAAGGACTGGTTGAATCGTTTGTCGGGCGGGGTACCTTTGTGGTCACCCGTCTGCCTCTGGCTGCGCCAGGGCAGGTGGCACTCTGCCCTGGCCTCCCACAGTGCCCTGGGATATACAGGGATTGCTGGCTGAGATACCTGACCAGACCGGCGGCAGCGTGCTCAGCTTCGCACAGGCGCATCCCGCACTGGAGACCTTTCCCACTCGGGAGTTGACCAAAGCACTGCGGGAGGTGCTCAACGATCCAGACGCGCTCGGCTATGGGGCGGTCCAGGGAGAACTGGCGTTACGCGAACAGGTCAGCCGGCTACTCCTCGACCGCAGCATCACCACCTCGCCTGATCGGGTCTTAATTACTACTGGAGCACAGCAGGCCATCGGTCTCGCGCTGAACGCGTGTACCTTCCCAGAGGATGTCGTGCTGGTGGAAGAGCCTACCTATCCACGCGTGATTGAACTGGCGGCTTTACGACGTCAGCGCCTGGTAGGTATACCCCTCGATGCAGATGGAATCTCCCTCTCGGCATTAGAAGCGGCGTGTAACCGTTACCACTCGCCTTTGCTCTATCTCGTGCCTACCTACCATAACCCCACCGGTACCAGTCTTCGTCCTGAACGCCACGCAGCCCTGCTCCGGATGGCGCGTGCGCACAAGATGCTCGTTGTCGAAGATGATATCTATGGCATGCTCTCCCTTGACGGTCCAGCTCCTCTGCCGCTCAAGGCCACCGATACTGAGGGACTGGTCATATACATCACGAGTTTCTCCAAAATTTTCACGCCTGGACTGCGCCTAGGCGCCATTGTTGCCGCGCCAGCGTATCTGCCTAGGCTTGCCGCCTGCAAACAAAGCACCGATCTCACCTGCTCACCGCTACTGCAGAGGGCGCTGGCAGACTACCTACGGCGGGGATATCTGCCAGCACATCTGCAGCGTGTCCGCACGCTCTATCGGGAACGACGCGACACCATGCTGGCCGCTGTGGAGCGTTATCTACCGGGATGTACTTGCACCTACCCCACCGGCGGATTGAATGTGTGGGTCACTCTTCCGCCGCAGTGCAATGAGCAGGACTTTGTCCGCAAGGCCAGAGAACGAGGCATAGAAGTAGCTCCTGGTCAGCTCTTTTTTCCTGAGCCTAGGCGGGAGGCATGTATCCGTCTCAGTTTCGGCGCGCAACCACCAGCCCGCATTGAAGAGGGTGTGGCCATGTTGGGCCAGGTGCTGCAGGAGCAGCTGAAGCGACAACACGAGGTGGTCGCCCGTGCTGGGCGGGAAGCTGGGCCATTGGTCTAAGCTCGATGGTCAGGTCCGAAAGCCTGCTCAAAGACAGGTACTGCTCGTACACAGAATGATTCCCCTTCTGCGTATTTGCCCTGCTTCAGGCACACGGCCACCTGTATCGTGACAATAACTGCCGTAATCGACTGTCAGTCGCTGTGCAGGCTTTGCTTTCCAGGGCTCAGTCGGGTAGTATGGCCCTGGAGAGGTCACCTGGGAGTCGCTCTCCCAGGGTACGAGCCTGCAGACCCCTTGTGACAATCTGTGACAATATGGGACAAATCCCTTCAACTTTAGTGACTCTTTTAGTGACTCTCGGACTGGTTCGGTGGAGATTCCTTAAACGTCGGAGAGAGCCGTTTGCAAAGGAATCGAACACCATTTACGCGCAACAACCTTCTTTGCTCAGAGATACTGACCACAAGATGGCTTTGGTGAGTGCCATGTGATCGTGTGGAAAACGCGCACCTCTGATTTACCAAGCAGGCAAAGATGCTTCCTGCTGCTCAATGATCCGCGGCGCGTGTAGCGCGAATGGATGCGCGCGGAGGGCTGGGCACACCGCGGACAGCAGGCGCTGGGAGCGGTAGTGATGACCGTCGCGGTAATCGACTGCACGTCGGCGCTCAGATGGAGCAGGTGCAAGCGGCTGGGGTCAGGCAAAATGGTGGGTGCAGCGCCGCCTCCCGCGCAGTTGCCGCGTCGCGCTCACGCTGGGGTTGCTGCTGTTCGACGTAGAAAACCACCGGCCGCAACAGCGCGAGCGCGAGGAGGCCGAAACTAATCAGGATCGGGAGGCGCCTGCTTGGCACCTTCAAAAGCGCGTCGACGATGATCACAGCGCTCGCGCCGAGGGCGGCGATGCCCGGCAGGACAAACTGGGTGCCGTGCCAGAGGTCCCCCCAGGCCAGAGAGCCACTCTGGCCTGGGGGGATTTCGGCCGGTGCGAGACGGATTCGGACAAGGGCCGCGACTAATCCGGACGCCTGCTCAGCAGTCATCCTCAGCGGAGCAGCAGGCAATGCTGCTCCCAGCCGTTTCTGGCTCTTGAGATAGCCCGTCAGCCGAGCGACGGTGAAGTATGAACCGGGGTAGCCTTGGGCCACAATCTCGGACCACAACTGGCGCGCGTCGTGGCAGCCACTGGCCCTTCTGCCCAGAAGGTAGCTTTGATAGGGCATCAAAGCACTTATCCGGCGAACGGTATGGCGACGCTGCGGCGGGGTCGCATAGGTCTAGTATTTGTGCACCGTCTGTCAGTTAAATCCCAGGGTCCGGGCGATAGCGGTCTTGTCCATGCCGATCTGACCTAACTGGTCGATCGCGTGGAAGCGCTCCGCCATCTCTTTGCGAGCGCGTTCCCGCTACGCTTCGCGATCGAGCCGCAGAGGCGTCAATGATGGCCGGTCGTCCCCCGCCGCTCCCGGTGGGACGGAGCAGCGGCAGGATCGGAGAGCCGCTTGACGGGAGACCGGTGAGGGTGCTACTGTTTTATAGAGACCGATCGGTCTCAAATGGCGAGAGGAGTGTCCGCTATGCTGCGCCAGGCCCGCAAGGGTGACATTACCCGGCAGATGATCATTGCCCGCGCCGCAGCGGTGCTGAATCAGCAGGGATACCACGCCTCTTCGCTGGCCGATATCATGGCGGCCACCGGTCTGGAGAAGGGTGGTATCTACCATCATTTCCGCGGCAAGGACGATCTGGCTCTCGCCGCCTTCGACTATGCGATCGAGCTGGTCTGGCAGCGCTTGCGAACCGCGATGCGTCACCAGTCCAACGCCGCCGACCGGCTGATTGCTCTGGCCCAGGCTTACCAGGATATGGCCGATGACCCACCTATTCCCGGCGGGTGCCCGATCCTCAACACCGGAGTGGAAGCCTCGGGAACGCACCCAGCCTTACGCGCTCGAGCGCGCGGCGCCATGGATTCCCTGCTTCGCTTTATGGAGAAAGTCATCGCCCGCGGCCAGGAGCGGGGCGAAATCAGAGCTGAAGTTATGGGGGCCACTACCGCGCCTCTCTTCATCGGCATGATAGAGGGTGGGCTGCTTCTGGCCCGGCTCTACGATGAACCCAGGTTTGTGCATGGCGCGGTCGACCAAGTTGTTCACCTGATCGAGACCGACCTGCGCACGCCTGTCTGACGTCTTTTTTTTGCGCAGAAAACAGACCATTTGGTCTGTAACTGATGTTTTGAGGGAGTGCCATGACCAGGATTGTATTTTGTGATGTCGAGGGGACGCTCTTACGGGAAAGCTTCCCTGCCATGGTACTGCGGGAAGCCATGACAATGGGGGCGCTTTCCCGCCGGCAGCGCGTGGAAGCAGCGGCCCTCAGCCTTCTGGGCGTCATGGCGCCGGGCGGCGCCGGACGGAGCTTGCGGATGCTGGGCATGGTTCGTTCGGTCGCCGGCTCGCAGGTAGCCGAAGTCGACGCCGTGCTGGACCAGGTGCTGCCTCGAGTCCTTGCCGCATGTAAGCCAGAAATGGTAGCCCGTCTGCAGGAGCACCAGCGGCAGGGCTACCAGGTGGTTCTCCTGAGCGCGGGATTACAGGAAGGCATCGTCAAGCTGGCGGCAGCTCTGTCCGCGCGCGGCGAGGGTACCCGCCTGCAGGTGCGCCAAGGCCGCTATTCCGGTCGCGTCGACGGCCGGGTCTGCCAGGGGCCTGCCAAGGCGGCACGGGCACTGGACGTGCTGCTTGAGCTGGAGGCGGATCCCTTGGACTGCCTGGGCTATGGAGATACCGCCGGCGATATTCCCTTCCTCTCGCTCCTTGGCCAGCGCGCGGCCGTGGATCCCGATCGTGCGCTCCGGACCCATGCTGAACAGCATGGTTGGCAAGTGCTGGTCACCACCAGCGCCGGTGGCGACGGCGGCGCGGCAGTAGAGGAACAGGCTCACGCTGCCTTACGCCAATTTGTGACGCCGCGGCGCGTCCCGCTGCGACCCCGGGAAGAGGAGATGCTGGCGAGCGGCGCACCCCTGGTATTCGGCAACGGCCTGCGCGGCAGCGTCTGGGGATCCGGCCCAACCGTGCTCCTGCTGCACGGCTGGGAGGGCCGCGGCACCAGCCTGATGGCGTTTATCCGTCCACTGGAGACTTCCGGTTTCCGGGTGGTGGCCCTGGATGGTCCAGCCCATGGAGCATCTCCCGGTGACACAACCGACCCCATAGACTTTGCTCTTCACCTGACCGAAGTAGGTCGCGAGCTGGGGCCGCTCGCCGGCATCGTCGCCCATTCGATGGGTGCGGCCGCCACGGCGCTGGCGATCCGCCACGACCTGCGGGTCGACAGGGTGGCGCTGCTGGCCGGACCATCTTCTCTTCTGGGTGTTTTGCAACGCTACGCCCAGTACGTTGGGCTCCCCGACCCGGTGGCCGAGCGCTTCTACAGCCTGATGGCGCTGCGGGTGAGTGCGCATCCAAAGGAGATGCAGGTTGCCGAGATCTGCCGCGACTTCAGAATTCCGGCGCTGATCTTCCACGATCCCGAAGACGCCGAAGTGCCGTTTGCCGATGCCCTGGAACTAGCCGAGGCGTGGCCGGGCGCCGAGCTACACGTGGTGCACGGCTCTGGACACCGGCGGATATTGTTCGACCCCCAAGTGGTAGAAGAGGCGGTTGCCTTTCTCTCTGGCTCCAGTGTGCAGTCTATCGGCACCGTACATCTTCCTGCCTAGCGGATGGTGGGTTCGCCCTGGGGAAGAGTATGCGTGGCCGGTAGGCACACGCCTTGGACAGTACCTAACCACCTATGCGGCGGCAGTGCTGTGGCAGAGAAGGTTTGACAAAAGGACTTTTTCGCGAGTTATGCTGGAATTTTCGCATAGCGCGTGAACTGCTACGGCCTCTCACGCCAGAAAACTGGCATTTTCGCGTCGCATGTTATGGTAGAAATCACAGCCGCCGGCCTACGATGCTGGGAACATCGCCGACTATCTGGGGGAGACCGCCTCCGCTTTCGGCCACGCACTGCTGCGTGCCCACCTCCTGAGCACACGCGCGGCCGACCCTCAGTTCCAGCTCGAAGTGCTCGATGAAGCGTTTACCTATTTCCATCGCTATCTGCTCCTGATGCCGCTGCTCGCACAACTCGAGATGGAGGGTCACGAGCGAATCGAGCGCGGCACTGGAATGTCGGCGAGCTGGCTCAGCCAGAGGATGTTGGCGCTGCTCGGCGACGCATACGGACCGGCCGTGGCGCTAGACCAGGCGCGTGACGGAATCCTCTGGGCACAGTTCTCGCACCTTTACCTCAACTTCTACACCTACCAGTATGCGCTGGGTATCGCCGCGGCGACGGCGCTGGCGGACAGCGTCCTGCGCGAGGGCTCGCCGGCGGCGGCACGCTACATCGAGTTCCTCAAAGCAGGCGACTCGATTGATCCGCTGGACGTCTGGCGGCTGGCGGGAGTGGACATGGCGTCGCCCGAGCCGTTGGAGCGAGCGTACGCGGCGCTAGCGGGCATGATTGACAGGTTGGAGGCGATCATCCACGCAAAGCCGCTGTAAGATCAGAAAATTTTTGAATATATGCATCACAGGGCTAGAGATATAAGCAGACGTATGCTGCAGTGAGAGGGAGGGGAACGACGTGTTCCAGTCAGCAGACGCACCGACAGCAGGAGCACCGCTTCAAGAGGTGCTGGACCGGCTGGCCGCTCGAACATTGGTGGATGGCGTCCTGGTGATGGGATCAGCTGCTACCGTGACTGATGGCCTTACCCCGTGGAGCGATTATGATCTGCTGGTCGTCCTGGAGCAGCCGGCTCCGCCACTCTGGCTCGTTCTCACCCTTGTCGATCATCGGCTCACAGAGGTCTACTTCACCCCAGCAGCAGCGCTGGAGCAGCTGCCGGCAGGTGAGCGATTGCCGGATGGGTTGGAAACGTTGCGATTCGCTCTGAGCACCTGGCTCCAGACTGGGCGGATCGCGTTCGATCGCTGGGGGCGGCTTGAGCAGGTCCGTAAGCTGCTCGCCAGTCGTGCATCTTACGGACCGACAACCGAGGTAGAGGTTTACAACCGGTGGGTCCATACAAATTATAATGTCTGCCAGACGAAGCGGATGGCAGCAGCGGATGATCCTGTGTACCAGATGGCTGTCAATCTGCGCTTGATCTACAGCTTGGCTGATCTAAAGACCGACTACTTCGCCGTTCGCCGGCTACCGTACCGGGGAGAGAAAGAGGTGGTTCGCTACTGGATGGAGCAGGATCCGCCCTATCTGCGGCTTTTTCAGGCTGCGATCGCAGCGGGAGATCGCAGCGAGAAGCTCGCGCTCTATTACCAGCTGGCGGCCGCAACGCTCGCACTGGTTGGCGGCCTGGTGCCCGAGGAGGCAACTACTGTCGAAGTGGACCAAAGTCGAGTAGACGGGGGCGACCACTTCGTTCGAGTGCAGCAGTGCTCGAGCAGTTAGATGGAGCAGGAACAATGGTTAAGACCGCGAAGCTGGAAGATACCCTCACGGCCTGGATGAATCGCCACCAGACGCCCGGCTTGGCCGCTGCCATTCTGGCGGACCAACGGATCGTCCTCACACGCGGCTATGGGCTGACCAGTGTCGAGGAGGGCGCGGTGCCGGTCACCTCAACCACGCTGTTTCGTATCCTGTCGACCACGAAAATGCTCGTCGGTACCGCGGTAATGCGTCTCGTGGAATGGGGTGTCCTCGCGCTGGATGCTCCCATTTCGATCTATCTTCCCTGGTTGCGTCTCTCCCAGCTGGGACTGGAGAATGTGATTACTCTCCGGCATTTGCTCAGTCACACCTCTGGGCTCTGCCACTTTCCCGCAGATTTTACCAGTGGTGATCCCGACGGTTTGGAGGTCTGGGCTCACGAGTACCTGCCCAGCTACCCCGTACTGACTCCTCCAGGAAAGGTCTGGCTCTACAGCAATACTGGACTCTGCCTTGCCGCCTATGTGGTGCAAGTCGTCACTGCAACCCCATTTGCGGCGCTGATGCAGGACCTTCTCTTTGGACCCTTAGGCATGGAACACACCACCTTCGATCCCCTGGTAGCCCTGACCTATCCGTGCGCTCAGGGACACAACCGTCGCCTCGATGGAGGGTGGGAAGTGGATCACCAGTTTGTCCACAATACCGCGTGGGATCCGGCGGGAGGAGCCCTCTCGTGCGTCCAGGACCTGGCCCAGGTGGCACTGCTCTATCTGCAGCAGGGCACCTGGGCAGAGCAGCGTCTCCTCTCCGCTGAGACCATTGTGCTGATGCAGACTCCACACGTCAAATGTTGGACGCGCGACGAGGGAGGATATGGTCTGACCTGGGCTACTGGCCAGTACAAAGGGCATACTTTGGTGCGACACAACGGTGGCGGGGTGAGCTCGTTCCAAAGTGTGTTCATATTAGCGCCTGCGCAGGGTTCGGCGGTGGTGTTGCTCGCCAATGGCCGGCTACAGACTGAACTCGTCCAGCAGCTGTTGGACGAGGTGCTGGCGCCATCAGCTGAAGAACCTCAGCCGGTGATGCCTCACGGTGACGAAGCGAGCTGGCCAGGGTATTGCGGGACCTATCTGGGTCCGTATAGCGGACTGATAGAGATAGAGGCGGAAGACCAGCACCTGTGTCTCACCCGGAACGGAACCCGCTACGTGCTGGAGCCGCATTGCCCGCAGCATTATCTGGGGAAGGGGGATGAAGACCATGAGCTGGTCTCCGTGGGATTCCCCGGACATTACGAGCATATGCAACTCGCCGACTTTGTGGTGGTGGACGACTCTCCCTGTGAACGCCTGGCATCTCGTCCGGTAGTCACCGAGGAGCCTGAAAAGTGGGCCCGATATGTGGGTAGCTACGAACTTCCCGGCGGAGCGCTCATGCTGGAGCGAAGTGTACGCGTGGATATGCAAGGACAGATGCTCTTCCTGACCTGGGGAGCCAAGAGCATGCCGTGCATACCGATCGCCGCTGCCACCTTTGCTTGTGATGCCGGGGTGATAGCCTTTCTCGAAACCGATGACGGTATCCTCCTAGAGTTTCAGCGGACGATGAGAGCCAGACCAGTTGCGGGCGATGACGGATGTGACGCGATTTCGCACCTGGCAGCAGATCGCACCATCCCGATCGAAGTTCCCAACGTGCTTATGGCATTGCTTGCCGGTATCCAAACGGCGCTCGGTGACAACCTTGTAGGGGTATACCTTCGCGGTTCGCTGGCAACCGGCGATTTTGACCCGAGGACATCTGATATCGACTTCTTTGTCGTCACCGATAAGCGCGTAGGCGACGAGGAGTTTGCTGCCCTCGCCACGATGCACGAGCAGCTGGCACAGCGTCCCAACCGCTATGCCCGGCATCTGGAAGGAACGTATATCGAGCGTACGGCGGTACGACGGTTCCAACCTGGCGAGCGCTATCCAACCATCTACCGGCAGGAACAGTTAGCCTGGAGCGAGCACCATTGCAACTGGCTACTGGAACGGTGGGTCATTCGCGAGCACGGCGTCATTCTCTCTGGTCCGGAGCCTCGTTCCCTCATTGACCCCATTTCACCTAGCGACCTGCAGCGGGCAGTACGCCTGCGACTGTACGATTGGCAGGACTGGGCGAACCAACCGGATGATCCTGATTGGCGGCTGCCACTCAGCCACAACGCCTACGTCATTGAAACCATGTGTCGAGCGCTCTGTACCCTGGCCACGGGTACCCTGCCAAGTAAACGGCATGCCGTTACCTGGGCGCTGGAGACCCTTCCGCAGCCCTGGCGTACAGCCGTCGAGCGATCACAAGAGTGGCATGCCGAGCAATCAGTTGACACAAGCAGGAACGATGAGGTCAGGCGATTCATCCACTGGATCGCGTCACAGGCACAGGGCTACACCCCCAGAGCATCACCGCTCAGGTAGCAGGTTATTTGGTGGCCAAGACCCAGAGAAAGGGCACCAGAACTCCGTCTTCGTCGTCCCAGCGAGTTTCTGCTTCGAGCACGCTGAGTCCGGCGCCCGAGATCATCTCTTGACTGATGTCTGCGTCGTAGCTACTCCAATACATGGGCATTCCCAGCCAGTTGGGGTCGATGAAGCCGGGATTGTCGGATATACCAAGGTTGGCGAGCAGCCATCCGCCGGGGCGCAGCCAGTCGACGAGCCGTGACATGAGCACCAGCACATCTCTGGCCCTTGCGTATGAATGGACCTTATTGCTTGATTTCCCCGTATCCCAGTGCCGCCTCATTATATGCCCAGACATCCAGCACCGGCGGCTGAATGCCGAGCTGGGTGAGGGCTGTGCAGATCTGGGTGCGGTGGTCGATGCCGTGATCAACGAACTGGATGACCGTGACCAAGAGCGGCGCCTTGTAGGTGCCTTCGAACAGGAGCTGGATCACCTGGAGTTGCTCTGGCGTGACCTGCTCGGTGAAGGCGATCATGGCCGAGCTTGCGCGGCGGGCGCGCTCGCGCAGTTCGACGAAGGAGCGCGGGACCTCTTCATCCTCGCTCAGAGGCGGCGTGGTTGGGAAGCCACCCACCGAACTGGCCGCATAGTCTTCCTCCGCGCCCAGCATATGCTTGAGGGTAACGCGGATGCTGCCATAGGTGCCAGGGAAAACGGCATCGAGCTGGGCGTCAGTGAGCTGCTCGCAGGTGTCGAGCAGACGCAGGTTGGCCCAGAGGTTGTATTTGAAGAAGTCGGAGAGTCCGGTTGCCATGAGTACACTTTACCTTTCAGTGGTGCATTACTACTTTCGCCTCACAACGATATGATCGCGCATCAGTAGCATGTGAGTGATGGCGATCTGCGCGATTTTACACCTGTATTTCCAGCATGAGTAGGATGAAGTTAGCACACCACTGACGTCATGGTCGGACACCCCCTTTGCAATGATGTTATCGGCACTCATTATGGCTTAACAAGAGGCGGTTGTCGAAGCTTCAGTGCTGTCCGGTCTCTCCAGCTGTCTTCAACATCGATACCAGTTAAGAGGACATCTCACCAACAATTACCTCCCACACATCTTTCCTCGCTTGTTCCTCACTGATCTTTACACAACACTCGGCATGGCATCTGGCTGTGAGCCGCACGTGTGCTTGAGACCTTGGCCGTGAGGGCGCTGTGAACCGTGCCTGGGCGGCTTGTTTACCTGTGGCGCCGGTCGTGCTGTCTGGTTGCCCAAGAGGTGGCCATCCGGACTTGCCTCAGCGTTGCTGCCAGTGGTCTCACACCCAGAGAGCGCACCAGAGATGGCTATCGGAGGAATGGATCATGCAACAGCATCTCGAGAGCGGAGCGGTGACTGCTGCCCCGTCTCGTCTCTGGCGAAGTATACTCCTGCTCAAGAAAGGAGCGCCCCATGTGGAAGCAAGAGGCATTCCAGAGGAAGCAGCCTCTGACGGTTACACAGCAAGCGATGGTCGCGTTGTGGGAGAAACACCAGCAAAGCGAGTTTACCACCCGCAACACCGAGGACGCGCTGGCGACCATGGTCGAGGACGCTGTGGTCATTCACGTGCCGGTCCTGACCGGCGGAGCAGGCAAAGCCCAGCTCAAGGAGTTCTACGGTCACTACTTTATCCCGCAGATGCCTCCAGACACCGAAAACGTGGTGCTCTCGCGGACAGTGGGTGCTGATCGGATCGTCGACGAATTGCTCTTCCGCTTCACACACACCATCCCGATGGACTGGCTCCTCCCTGGCATCCCCCCGACGGGCAAGCGGGTGGAGGTGCCACTCGTGGTGGTTGTCCAGTTTCGGGAAGGCAAAATGGCCAGCGAACACATCTATTGGGACCAGGCCGGAATCCTAGTACAACTGGGCTTGCTCGACGAAACACACCTGCCAGTCGTCGGCAGCGAGCAGGCGCGCACGGTCCTCGATCCGACCGTCCCGATGAACCGCCTCATCGAACACGCCGACCAGCGAAGATAGGGATCCAGCCCTGGCAACTTGTGGTGGCTGAACGGAGCCGATGACTGGACTGGCAACAGGGCACAAGCAGTCTAGGTGGTCACCCGTTGGGCAACCAGACAGCACGACCCCAAGCGTGTCCTCGTGCTCATTCTTGGTGCACGGGTCTCGTATGTGGCCCAACATCCTGTTTATGTTTTGCCGAACAGGCTCTACCCGCTCGATCAGATTGAGCTGCGGCGTATAGGCCGGCAAGAAGAACGGTTGGAATCGTTCGGACAGGCGCTGCCAGTGGATGCGCAGCTCATGGCTCTTGTGGTAGCCGACGTTGTCGAGCACGAGCACCGCTGGTTCATCTGCCGGGAGCGTGTGGGCCAGGTGGTCGAGGAAGGCCGCGAAGCTCGCTTCCCCTTTGCGCCCGCTCGTTTGCCACATCACCTGTCCGGTGGCATAGTCCACGGCCCCATACACCGTGAACTTCTGGTCCTCGCCAGCCGCGGGAATCTTCATCGGGTGCCCTTTGCGCCGCCAGACCTTTGCCAAGTAGGGGTGCGTGTGGACTTCACACTCGTCCACGTAGACCAAATGGAGTCGTCGGGGCTCAGCAGTCGTTTTTTTTGGAGCCAGTCCAAGACCTGCTTGGCGGCGGCGACGGCCTCGGCATTCTGCCGGTGCGTCAGGTCATGGCGCGGACGGCGATAGCGATAGCCCATTGGTCTGGACTTTATCCAAACACACACTAGTGTGGCGGCGGTACTGGGAACGACTCGCCCTCTGCTTCGCCTGCCGCCGGGAAAGAGAAGTGCACATGCATGAAGAGCCAGCGCCCTCCCCGCTACTCCAGCACCGCACTGAGGCGGAGCGGCAGCTGCATCGTTTGCCCGCCTGCCGTCACACGGACTAGCGCCTCGGGCAGCACCACCCAGGCGACCGGACCGGCAGCAGAGACTGAGGACCCGCTCCCCCACTCGACCGCTAAACTTTCCGACTGTGCCCAGTCACGTTCGAACTGCCGTTGAATCTCGCCCAGGCCCACGCACTTCTCATCGGCGCCCGTACCAATCAAGACCACATCCAGGTCTGAGGGAAACAGGGACAGCGCCAGCTGCATATCCTGCTGCGTGTAGGCTTGCCTGAACTGCTCCAGCACGGCCATCACTGCGGCCCCGGTTTGCGCATCGGCTTTCATCGCTGGTTCGTTTCTGTCCAGAGCTCGTTCTCGGACTCTTCAGTTGCTACCCTGCTGCTCGTTGCCTCGACTCTCGTAGTTTCTGTGCTCATGGTGTTACTCCTGTGCATGTGTGGCTCTCTGACTGGCATTCGCCAGATGGGAAATGGCAACAACACTCCCTGAGGCGGCCATTGCGGCTGTCTCTGCCAAGTTGCTTGTTGCGAAGTAGGCGTGTGCTGGAAGGCGCCGCAGCGTTCCCGACCAGCAGCATACTGCACGAGGGGACGCGCTACAGAGGACGACTAGAGGAGCTCAGCGATACGTGCCGCCGCGCGGGCGGCGCCATCCGTTTCAACCGGACGGTAACGAACGGGACGGCCCATCTCGTCTGCGATGGCGGCTGCTATGACCTCCGGCGTGGGGGTCTCATACTCCATGCAGCGTCCGGCACCGTAGCGCTCGAGTCGATGCCGTACATGGAAGTTCTGCTCGAAGTGGTGGCGCAACGGAAAGTAGAGGAACGGGCGCCGGTTGGCCGTCAACTCCATACAGGTGGAGAGGCCACCCTGGACCACGGCGAGGTCACATGCGGCCAGATGGCGATACAGGTCCTGGACGTAGGTGCGCACCTCCATTCCATCCGCCTGAGGTAGCGATGCGGGGTTAATGCGCGGACCGGTAACCACGATCATGCGCAGCGCGGGCACCCGGCGCTTGGCCTCAGGAAAAGCGGCGATGACGCGCCGGAGCAGGTGCCCGCCCACACCGGAGCCGCCGACGGTGACGATGCAGACCTGCTCGTCCGGCCGGTAGCCCAGCTCATGGCGCAGCGCCTCGCGGTCGGCAAAATCACGTGGATCGAAGCCGGTGATATAGCCGCTGAAGTCGTAGTGCGCTTCCGTCCACTCGCGGATGAGAGGCAGATCGCAGCCGAAGGCATCAGGCACGACGTCATCAGCATTGCCGACGAAGATGGCCCGGTCGCGCAGTCGTGGAAAGCGTTCGATATGCTCGATCATCTCGGCATTGTAATCGGTGGTCAGGAAGGCCTCGTGCTCGCCACCGTCGGGCATCGGCAGGTAGCCGACGAAGTCGGTCATCCAGACGTAGGCAGCACGTTTCTCTTCGGGATTCTCATGCAGGAAATAGTCGAGCTCCCAGGCCTCGTCGCCGATCCACAGATCGTAGTCTTCGGCGTTGACCACATCATGGAAAAGCATATAATTGGCCACCAGGATCTCGTCCATTCTCCGCAGCGCCTGGAAGCAGTGCAGGTCGTGCTCGGCAGACTCGCTCTCAATGTGACGCGACTCGTTGGCGAGCAGCGCGCTTGCCTGGTGGATGTGCTCGCCGCGCTGCTCCAGCACCAGCGTCACCGGGTGCTGTGCCAGCCAATCGATCTGCAGGTCGGGCCGCAGCTTGCGCAGCTCGGCGGCGATGGCAGCATCACGCTGGGCGTGGCCCAGGCCGATGGGTGAGGAGATATAGAGCGCGCGCTTCGTCCGGTTGCGGCCGCGTGTCCAGGTCAGACTGCGCGACGGCTCCGGTTTGATGAACTCCTTGAGCAGCCGATTTACCTTCACCGGGTCGCGGGCGTTGGGGATGTGCCCTCCGCCCTGGATGGGGACAAGCGTTCCACCACTCAGCTTGGCCAGCCGGGCGCCCCAACTATGGGGTACGATCGCGTCTTCGTCTCCCTGAATGACGAGCACTGGGCAACGTATCCGTCCTACCAGCTCCTCAGCCGTCTCCTGGTTACTTATGGTATCGGGCGGCTCCCCTGTGGCAATCAGCACCTGGGGCGTCGTCTCTAGCCCCCAGCCAACGCAGTCTTCGATCTGTTTAGTAGAGTGCGGCTCAGTGAAGCACTGGGAGAAGAAGAACTCGAGGTAGCCGCGGAAGTCCTTCAGCCAATAGTAGCGATTTTCCTTGGCCCAGCCCTCGATCGTCTCCAGCGGCTCATCAAATGAATAGACCATCCGTGCGGGGTGCATTGGCGCCAACGGGATGCCAGGGCCTATGAAGACAGCGCCGGCGATCCGCTCGGAGTGCTCGGCGGCAAGCAGCGCCGCCCACTGCGCTCCGAGGGATAGCGAGACGAGAGTAGCACGCTCGGTACCGGTGGCGTCCAGCACCGCCAGCGCGTCGGCGACGAACTCAGCATTGGCATAGGCGGCTGCGCGCTCGGGCCGGCTGGACCGACCGTTGCCACGACCGTCGAAGGTGACGACCCGGCAGTGACGGGCCAGATAGGGCACCTGCGCCTTCCAAAAACGCGAGTGGATAATCGACCAGGTCGGCAACAGCAGCACGGTCGGCTCGCCGCTGCCGATCACCTCGTAGAAGATGCGGACCCCGTCGCGCTCGACGTACCCTTCCTGCTCAGGCTCACGTGCTCTCATGGTGACCATGCCCTTTCTGTGCCGCTGCCTGTTCCAGGCTCACAAGCCAACGGTCAATCATGGCGAGCAGCTCGCTCTGCCCCTCGGTGATACCTCCGAGCCGCTCCAGGATGATGCCCTCGTTGAAGGTGATGACGAGGGCGGTCATCGCCTCCAGCGGAAACTGCTCCGCGTCCAGGTCGTACCTCTCCAGGGCTGGCGCAAACGCCTCGCGTAACACCGCTCGCCACTGGGCGTGTACGCGCGCCAGGTGCTCTTTCATGTCGGGGCGATTCCACGCCATCGCCTGAAGCTCGAACCAGACTTTCTGATACCCATTCTGCAGATCCTGACCTAGAAAGCTCATCGCCGCCCGCCATTTCTCAATAAACGGGATTGGAGCTGCGTACATCTCTTGTTGCCGGGCAATGAGCCGCTCGGTGAAGCGTTCCAGGACGCGGAGAAACACGTGCTCCATCGAGCCAAAGTAGTAATGGACCAGCCCGTGGTTGGCGCCTGCTTCCTCGGCGAGTCTCCGCGTGCTGATGTTGGCGTACCCGACGTCGATGAGCAGGCGTTCGGCAGCGTCCAGGAAACGTTCTTCGGTGGCGAGGCGTTCGGCAGTATCGGCCATGTGCATTCCTTAGTGAGAACTCTTATTTAGGCAATCGACTAATACAAATGTATAACATGGAAGCATGCGAATGTCAAGACCATGGTCCTGACCATTCAGCATCAGATAGTTTTGGGTCTTGACCTGCTCTCAGAGTTAGCGACCGGCGAATTCGGGGAAATAACCTTGTATGGTCTGAACAAGCTGCCGGGAGCCGGAGCACACGGCGCTCAAGAAACTGCGCCTGATAGGCAAAACGGTCCGCCTCTTCGTTGAGATCCTGGTCCCGAATCGCAGTGGCAAGCTGGCGGTTGGCACGCACGGCAACCACATACTCAGCCAGACGCTCCTCACGAGATTTCAGGTACCACATAGCTGTGTGTTCACGCTAAGCCCAATCTGCCTATGGCCGAGAATCTCCCGTGCCATGCATCTTGACCACCTGCCGGTTCCTTGTGCTGCCGTGTTGCCACGCCATGGCAGTGGTAGACCTCTTTGAAAGCCAGAGGAATACTTACTGAGGTCGGCAGAGAGAACTAAAGTTGCCAGATGCACCGCTCAGTTCTTGAAAAACGAGAGCAGTAGTACGGCAGCCGCGATTTGGGTGGCGACCTGCGGTGGAGCGCCCGCAGTCGGTTCGTTAGTCGGGCATGGCGTGCTTGCGCTCGCTTATGTACCTTGACGGTTACGTAACGAATGTGGTACATTCACGGCATGGAAGCTGTTCTGCGGGCACTGGCGGACGAGAGCCGGCGCACAGTGCTGGAGACCTTGACCGGCGGTCCGGCAACCGCGGGCGAGCTGGCGGCGCTGCTGCCGATTGCTCGCCCGGGGGTATCGCGGCACCTGCGGGTGCTGCGGGAGGCCGGGCTGGTCGAGGTCCGCCAGGAGGCACAGCGGCGGGTCTACAGCCTTCGCCCCGAGCCGCTCGCCGAGGTCGATGAATGGCTGGGCCGGTACCGGGCCTTGTGGGAGCAGAGGCTGGATGCCCTGCACACCGAGGTGGCCCGGGGGAAACGAGAACAAAAACAAAGGAGCACCAGATGACCAGCAATGCAGGTGCGGGCAACCGCATCCTGGGCAGCCTGCGATCAGCAGATGGCAAGGGCGTCGTGCGCATGGAGGACCGTTTCGACACCGCTATCGACGACCTGTGGTCAGCGCTCACCGATCCCCGCCGTCTCGTCCGTTGGATCGGCGAGGTAGAGGGCGACCTCCACCTCGGTGGTGAGTACCGCTTTCGCTTTTTTGCCAGTGGATCGGAAGGCACCGGGCGCGTGGAAGCGTGCGAGCCCCCGCGGCGGCTGCTGCTGGCCCATGGCCTGGACCAGCCGGATGTGAAAGTCATCGAGGCCACGCTGGTCGCTGACGGCGACCAGACCATCCTGGTTGTCGAGGAACGGGGCATGCCCCTGGACCTGCTCGCCGCCTACGGGGCGGGGATCCAGATCCATGTTGAGGATCTCGCTGCCCACCTCGCCGGGCGTGAGCGCTGCGACGCCGACGCGCGGTGGGACGAGCTCCAGCTTGCCTATGAAGCCTTGGCGGCCAACGTCGGCTAGGCGCTGGCCGCTGCCAGATGAGCCGCCTCGACCCAATCGTCCGGCACCGACACGCGAGAATGACACGACCTCTTCGCGCCGAGTCCCAGCGCCGGGTTGCCGAATCTAGCCGCGTTTACTGATCTCGTCTTGAAGAACTACAGCGAATATCCGCAGGCACGCGAACACGCGCGGAGGATATCGCGTTTGTGGCGCACACGCTCGCGGGCATGGATTACCTGCGACCGCAACTCATGCGGATCGCTGCAGCAAACGTTGGCCAACTCCACACACTTGAGATAGTTCCAGACGCCTTCATCGGGATTGAGATCGGGCGCGTAGCCTGGCAATTGCTCCAAGTGGAGCCGCCTGGCCGCTCCTCGCCGGAGAAAGTCCTTGATGGGTTGTCCACGATGGATCGGCGAGCCATCCCAGATGAGGAGGATCTTGCCACGGATTTTGCGCAGGAGGACACGCAGGAAGCCCACCACGGCGTAGCTGTCATAGTTCTGCTCGCGTACCTGCAAGAAGAGCCGTCCGTCGAGCGTGACGCCACTGATAGCGGAGAGATGATCCTTGCTGAGCCTGACGCGCAGGCAGGGTGTCTGGCCACGTGGCGCTCAGGTCCGCACAGCATGCGGCAGGTAAAACGCTGACTCATCTCCCCAGACGATGGTGGATCCATTGTCGAGGGCCTTTTTTTGAGCGCGGGCCAGCGCTCCTCCTGCCATTGCTTGATCGCCTCCTCGTCGCGTTGCGTCGCGCGTTCGAGGGGCTGCTGCCGACTCCAGCCCAGGCGGCGCAGCACCCGACTGACGTGGTCGGGATGGTAGCGCACACCGAAGTGGCGCCAGATCACCGTGGCCACCCGTTTGGCGGTCCACACATCGCCACGGAAGCCATGCGCCTCTGCTCCACCGACCAGCAAGCCAGGGAGCTGTGCCCGCTGGTCCGCGCGCAACCGCGGCCGCATGCCTGGTGGTGGCTGTCGGGTCAGCGCCTCCACGCCGCCTCCCTCACGCGCCCGCTTCATCCACTGACTGACCGCCCCTTCACTCACTCCCAATGCCGCGGCAATATCGTTCTGCGGCCAGCCCTCTTGCTTCAACGCCCAGGCGCGTTTGCGCCGCTCTTCGCGCCAGTCGGCCTTCTTCGGTGCTCCCATGCCGCAAGTCTATCACCGCTTTAGTTCTCTCTGCCGACCTCAGTAAAGCTTATTCGGAAACCATGTGAGATACTGAGAGGAAAACCAAACACTTTCTGTGGAGGGAACACATGCCAGATCTTGTGTGTGAACTCATCACCAGTCTCGACGGCTTTGCCCGAGGTCAGCGTTCACCTGCGTATTATGGCTATTTTGGTCCCGATTTTGCCGACTGGATCAAGACCAACACGGCGACTCCGCATCAGATGCTCATCGGACGTCGGACCTACGAGGCTCTGCAGGGACTACCCGCCGAGGTGCGGGACGAAGGATGGCAAAGGACGACGACAACGCCGGGCTGGCTGTTCTCGCGCACCCTGGAGGCGACAGACTGGCCGGGGCTGAAAATCGTCCGCGATGACTTGGTGAGCTTTGTGCGCGAGCTGAAGCGCACGGACGGTCCCGAGTTGCGCACCCTGGGCAGCGTGTCACTGGTCCAGCAACTACTCACGGCTGGCCTGGTGGATCGCCTCAAACTCGTCGTTTGCCCCCTGGTTCTGCCGCAAACAGGCAGTGAGCCGACCTTTGAAGGGCTGCCAGACACGGGCTTCGACTTACTCTCATCCAGGGTTCTGGATGGGCGCGTCCTCCTTCTAGAGTATCGGCCAACAGGGGCGCCCCCATATAACTCTTAAAAGCTTAGACCTGATTCGGAGACTCGACTGATCTGCGAGAATGCGAGAGGTGATTGAGCGCACAAAGCGAGGAGCCAAGCGAGATGGCGCGGACGAAGCCCTGGGAGTTGAGCGCTGCGGTATGGAAGCGCGCGGAGCCATTGCTGCCGCCGCCGACCCCACACCCGAAGGGCGGTCGGCCGCCGTGCGACAACCGGCAGATGCTGGGTGCCATGCTTTACGTCTTGCGCACGGGCATTCAGTGGAATGCGCTGCCACGCGCGATCGGCGCCTCGACCACCGTCTATGATCGCTTCCGGGCCTGGGAGCGCGACGGATTCTTCGCACGCCTGTGGGCCGGAGGATTGGGAGAGTTCGACGAACTAGTGGGCATTGAGTGGGAGTGGCAAAGCCTGGATGGGGTCATGACCAAAGCCCCTTTCGGACGCGCCGCGACCGCCGAGGCGGAGGGCATCGGGCACAACCCGACGGATCGCGGCAAGCACGGAACCAAGCGCAGTACGCTCAGTGACGGGCACGGATTGCCCCTGGCAGTCGTCGTAGCCGGGGCGTACGTCCACGACATCAAGCTTGCCGCCCCGACCTTGGATGCGCTCATCGCCGCACGACCAGCGCCGACTGCTGAGCAGCCGCAGCATTTGTGCCTGGATGCCGAGTATGATTACGATCTACCGCGTTTCGCTGCTGAGCAACGCGGCTACATCCCCCATATTCGGCTACGCGGTGAAGAGCGCGCCAACGCGGGAATGCGTGACCCGGGCAAGCGGCCACGACGCTGGGTCGTGGAGCGACTGCATAGCTGGCTCAACCGCTCGCGTCGGCTGCTGGTGCGCTGGGAGAAGCTGGAGCGCACCTATCTGGCTTTTGTGCAGTTGGCGTGTGCACTCATCTGTTTCCAGCAGTGCGCGCGGTGGCGCAACGTGACCGCTGGTGCCGCTCGCCAGGCCGCCTAAACCGTAAGAGGGAGCACATCGCCATGCCCAAACGCAAGCGCACGCGTTTCGTCGGTGCGTACTCTGAACCACCTGCTCCCTCTATCGACCTGCCATTCACCCTCGCCAATCTCCGTGCCCTGCTCATCGAGGGTGCGCGTTCCGATGGTCGCTACACGCATCAACAGGTCAAAACCTGAGCGGATCAGTTTTGGTGGACGCAGTCCGGGCAGGTGATGTTCCAGGAAGGTGACGTTCCGGCACAGATCGAGGCTGCCGCGGACGTGGCCCAAGAAGTTGAGATGCAGTGGGATATGTACCTCGCCAACACCTACACCCTCCAGCAGCTCCAGCGCTTGGATTTCTCGCAAGTCCGCCTGCCCGCCGAATGGTTTGCTGATTGGGTGGCTAGGCTGAAAGAGTTGGTATCCCCAAAGGTTTCCGAATAAGGTCTTGGGGCGACATCCTGGATGCGATGGGCATAGTGCTTTGGGAGATCGTAGAGATTCTCAAAGTGTTTATCCGGGATGGTTAAGAGTAGTGTATGGAACTTTTTTGCCCACGTTGTGCATAGAAGAGGATGAGAAACGTTTCTGCTGGGCGACAGGTGAAAGGGGAAACCTTGGGGATGGAGGATGATCTCATTAGCTGCGCCCTGCAAGGGGATACAGTCGCGTTTCAGGCTATCGTCAAACGTTATAACGAGGTTGCCTGGCGAGTTGCACGGGTGTTGGTGCCAGATAGTCAGGCGGCGATCTCCCGCACGCCCAGGCGCTGCTCGACGGCCAGCAGCACCATCTGGGCACGCGTGCGCAGCCGCACGTTATGGGTGGTCCGGTAGAGCGTCGCCACCGCCTCGACTTGCTCTTGCGTCAACGCCGGCATTTCTAGTGGATTCATCGCTCCCCCTCCCCACCAGTATACCCCTCATCCTCGATCGGTGTGCCTTAGGGGGTAACCTGCGGCGGGCCCCACCACGCGCGCTCGGCAATATACTTTTTTAGGCCCGGCATGTCGTAATACGTGGCCGTCCCCTCGAAACGCATGCCCGCCTTCTCCATCGCGCGCCACGAGCCGACGTTCTCCGGCACCACGAGCCCCATCACATGGTCGAGGCCGACGGGACCGAGCCCGTAGGTGAGCACGGCGATCAGCGCCTCCGTCGCGTATCCTTGGTGCCACGCCGCCTTGATGTAGTGATACGCAAGTTCGACCTCTGGTCCCGTGCCCTCGGGCGGCAGAAACCCACATTGCCCGATGAATGTGCCCGTCTCTTTGCCATCCACGGCCCACACCGCATAGCCGTGCTCGCGCTCCATCGTGTGACGCCGTTCCATCGAGCTCTGAAAGATGTCCTGCGTCGGGACTGGTCCCGCGGGTATGAAACGGGTGACATCCGGGTCGCTGACCATGGCGATCCACGGTTCGGCGTCGCGCGGTTCGAAGGTACGGATGACCAGGCGCGCTGTTTCGATGCGCATGCCTACACCTCCACATTGTCTATTGGCTTGCCCACCATGGGGGCGCCAGTCACCCTTGGCCTTGGACATCGGCGATGTGGGCATCTGGCGTCATGCCTCCATCTTATGCCCACTCCGCAAGTCTGCCTGAATAGTGACTCAATTCTTTATCTGATTGTACTTAGTGCTCAGTCCAGGTGGGTATTGACGACGGTTGTATCCTGAGTCGGTGTGAGCAGTAAGAACTCAATGTCGTGGTTGGGTTGGTCAGCCTGGCTGTGACTCACGGTGCGTGCATGCCGCAGGGTCGTGCGTTGGGGTGATCAGAAGGTGCCTCCACATCTGCGGACCGTGCGCTCTCTAGTTGTTCTCTTTGGGGTCAGCATGTACCTCACACGAGGAGAAAGGAACGAGGAGGAACACGGTGCATACGAACGACGCTCCCCCCCGGCTCGCCCTGGACGCATTAATCCATGGCTACCAGGTGACCAAATGTATCTACGTCGCCGCCAAGCTCGGGATCGCAGACCTCTTGAAAGGCGGCCCACGCACCAGCGAGGAGCTGGCCCAGGTGACCGGTACACATGCACCCTCGCTCTACCGTGTCCTACGCCTACTGACTGCCGCCCAGCTCTTGAGTGAAGGAGAAGACCACGCCTTTACGCTCACCCCGCTTGGGGCGTACCTGCGGACTGATGTCCCCGGCTCTCTGCGCACGACAGCAGTCAATGACGGGGGAGAGCCTATCTGGCAGGTCTGGGGTGCGTTGCTCCACAGCGTGGAAACGGGCCAGCCCGCCTTTCAGCAGGTCTTCGGACGCTCAAATTGGGACTATTGTGCGCAACATCCTGAGGCCGCAGCGCTCTACGATCAGACGATGAGCGAGCGGACCGCCAGCGTGGCCCCGACGGTCGCCGCTGCCTATGATTTCTCCTCCTCCGCGCGGCTCGTCGATGTCGGCGGAGGGCACGGACAACTGCTGGCGTCCATCCTGCAAGCGCATCCGACCCTCCACGCCGTGCTGTTTGACCTCCCTCAGGTGGTGCAGGGCGCCCCACTGCTGCTCGAAGCCGCGGGGGTCGCCGACCGCTGCGAGATCATCGGGGGAGATGCCTTCACGGCCGTTCCTGCCAATGCGGAGACGTACCTGCTCTCGCGGGTGCTCCATCTTTGGGATGATGAGCGTGCCATTGCCCTGCTGACGCGCTGCCAGCAGGCCATGCAGCCGCAGGGCAAAGTGGTGCTGGTGGAGCGCGTGATCCTGAGCGGCAGCCCCCTGTCCCTATTGGTCCTGGAGTCCGATGTGACCATGTTGGTGGCGACCGGCGGGAAAGAACGCACCGACGCCGAGTACCGAGCGCTGTTGGGTGCTGCGGGCTTCGAAGTCCGTCAGCTCATTCCGGTGCTTCCGCCGTACTCCCTGATCGAGGCGGTGCGGGTATGAGATGATCACACGTGCCGTACGGAACGTACTCCCTGGTCGCGCGGTCCTCCAGGAGCACGGGCCTACGAGGCTGAGCATGCATGAGCTTCGACCGCTGGGTAGAGGCGCTTGAGCTTCACGCGAGCCTGGCGGACGGTGAACTGCCAGTCGATGGTGGCGCACTGCTCGTTGCGCTCAGCCTCCAACGCGGCGACGCGGTGCTCCAATGTCTCGCGGTCGCCCACAGGACGCGACAGGCAGCCGCGCTCAAAGACGCTAATCTCGATCTCAGCTTGGTTCAGCCAGCTGCCGTGCTTGGGTGTGGGATGGAACTCCAGCCGGTCTAGAATATTGCGGGCCTGGTGAGGCGGGAAGGTCTCGTAGAGCGCGCCGGCGGTGTGGGTGTTGAGGTTGTCTTGGAGCAGATAGATGCGCTCGGCGTCCGGGTAGCGCTCCTCCACCAGGTAGCGCAGGCACTCAGCGTAGTCCTGCTGGGTGCGCTGCTCGGTCACGGCCACATGCCGCCACCCCGCCAATGGTTCGACCATCACGAACAGGTTGGCGGTCCCGTGTCGCTCGTACTCGTAGTCGCGAAGCTCGGGGTGCCCCTCTGGCCCGGGAACGGGTGGGAGGCTCTCGCGCACCTCCGCATGCAGCACGACCGGTTTCTCGTCGAGGCAGACGGGGGGGTAGCGCTCGTTGTAGGGCATCTCATAGAGCACCAGCACGTCCTCCATGGCCGTCACATACTCGCCGCTCAGCTCCTCCGGGAGACACCAGTGCCGATGTTGCCAGGGCTTGAGCTCGTTGTTTTGGCTATTGTTATAAGGTTTAGATGTTATACGGACTTTAGATAGGCCATGGTGGAATAGCTTCATGGAGCGAAGTCGCTTCGAGAGCTGGAACATGGGTACAAGATGCATGTGCGCCTAGAGCTGTCCTCCTCCTCAATTGGGCATGAGGGAGATAGAGGTACGGGACGAATCATCCTAGAATGGCTGACAAGCTCGAGGTGAGGGATAACCGCCACTACGCCAAGCGCTGTGTGAATCCAGACGATCAGCTTGAGGCCCCAGTAGCCTGCATCCGGGCGGATGACGCGCGGGCGCAGACCATCGAGCCGCCACGCCCCTTCCAGTAGCTGACGGACAACGGGGGCGTCGTGGACATTATCGACGCCGGTGTAAATCCTCGTCGGCGTTGACACCATTGGCGGGCGAGAGCAGGAACAGCAGCGGCAGGCACACCTCGCCACCTTCCCCCCCAAATCCTCGGATCATATACTACAGACGAACCGAGAAAGGAGCTAGCTATGACAGAGAGACTACGCGCCGTGGTCATGGTCGCCGAAATGCTCCCACCAACCTCGCATTGCGCAACCTCGCTTCGTCTCCCATGCTATCATGCCGTGTGCTCCTCCCAACAACGTGTTGGATACGGGAGCTCATTGGTTCAGTTACAGAAGGAATTCTGCATGACAACCGCTCCCCTCTCGATTGCCCAGTTCTATCCAGGATGGGAAATCTACCAACAGAAGCTGATCGCAGCCATCGCTCCCTTAACCGCAGAGAACTTAGAAGTGCGAGCAGGACCGCATCTATGGTCGGTGAGCATCATCGTGCGTCACATCATCGGGGCACGTGCGGGCTGGTTCCATGAATGGATGGAAGAAGGCAGCGATAGCGATGACATGCGCAAATTCTTGGGATGGGATGACGATACCAACGCACACCCCCCAGCGAGTGAGTTGGTCCTGGGATTAGCAGCAACCTGGCAGATAATTGACTCTGCCTTGCAGCGTTGGACGACGGCAGATATGGACCAGCTCTTCCACAATCCCTGGAATCCGGCTCGACCCGACCGCACGCGGCAGTGGATTATCTGGCATGTGCTCGAACATGATATCCATCATGGGGGGGAAGTCTCCATTATCCTCGGTGCTCATGGGCTAGCCGCAATCGATCTGTAAACGGAATTAGGCGCTTGATGAGGTTCCGCTAGCGGTGGGCAGTGGCGCTGGGCGAGCCGGACGGCCAGACTGCAGAGCGAGAGCAGATGCAGCCGCGTCATGGGCGCCTGTAAGTGCCAGTCCGCGGGTCATGCTAGTTGCTCGTAGGTCCCCGTCGCTTGTGGATCTGCCGAGGTCACTAGTGAAAACAAGTCGTCGAGCGGATCATCTCTGGCTGCCGCTGCAACTCCGCGCACCGCGCAAGTTGTATCTCCTACAGGTCGTCGATGGTGGCGAAATGCCGATTGATGAGCACCGAATTGGTCAGTGGCCACAAATGCTCTGCCGGCTGCAGTTCCGGCGAATACGGCGGCAGAAACAACAGGTGGACATGTTCGGGTACCCGCAACTGCATGCTTGTATGCCAGCCTGCTCGGTCCAGAACCAGCACAATCTGCTTGCGGGGGCTGGCTCCCGCCGCACGGGCAAAGGCGGCGAGCTCCGTTTCAAACAGAGGAATCGAGACACTGGTCGCCAGGTGAAAGACGGTGCGACCCGAGGTGGGATGGACAAAGCCGACGACATAGCGCCAGGCGAAGCGATGCTGGACGATCGCCACCGGCCGCTGGCCAATGGGCGCCCACACCCGCCGCTGGACCGGTTTGAGCCCGATGCGATGCTCGTCCATGGCCCATAGTTCCACACGAGCATGCGGAAAGGCCGTCGCCACGGCTCTTAGGAGCGGGCGGACGTTTTTTTGAAGGCGATCAGCTCCTCCGGTTCGGTGTCATTGCGCAGCCGAATTCAGCTCTTGCGCCACCTCGGAACCCGCCCAGGGAACTTTTCATCGCCCAGCCGGTGGCAGACATCTTTCAGCCGCTCGTAGGCCCCCTGCCATTCCAGATCGGCCAGCGTTTCCTGGAGTGGCACATCCTCGCGCAGCGTAGCCAGTGTGCGGAAAAGCAGCGCCTCAGCCCTGTGCTGCGCCAGGCTCTCGGCCAGCCGCGCGGCGCGGCTGGCCGAGAGCCCCCAGGTTTGCGGATCTGCGGGGATCGCCTCAAGGTGCTGGTATTTTGCAAGCACGGCCGCCGCGGATTTTTCACCCCAGCCCGGGATGCCGGGGAAGCCGTCGGCCGCATCGCCCACCAGCCCCAGCCAGTCGGGGATCGACTGCGGGCGCACGCCAAATTTCTCCATCACGCCTGCTTCATCGATGAGAATATTGCGGCGGCGATCCCAGCCAACGATGCGGTTTCCGGAGACCAGCTGGGCCAGATCCTTATCCGGCGAGCAGATCACGATCTGTTCGACCTCAGCTTCGTTCTTGAAACGGGCGGTCGCACTGGACAGGGCATCGTCGGCCTCGAACTCCACCATCGGCCAGACCACCAGCCCAAGCGCTGAAACGGCCTCTTCGGCCAGCGAGAACTGGGCTACCAGGTTGGAGTCAACGCTCGCGCCGGTCTTGTAGCCGGAGTACTGGTCGTTACGGAAGGACTCGATCACGTGATCGAACGCGCAGGCCACATGGGTGATGCCCGGCGTGGTCAACAGCATCAGCAGGCTGCGTAAGAGGCCCAGTGTTGCGCCGACCTCGCGCCCATCTGGTGCCTTGCGCGGCGGCGCGCCGAAGTGGCTGCGGAACAGCTCGTAGGTACCATCCACCAGGTAGATCTTCATTATTGTCTCCCTCCTTTCGGCAGTGTACTCCACAGATATTCTCCCACAGCAACGGGAAGGCCGCAGCTCGCAGCCCAGATGGCGCTGCCCATCCCAACAGTTACGCGCATGGTGAAGCGACTGGCCGCCGCCAGCGAGA
Source organism: uncultured Chloroflexia bacterium (assembly GCA_963826075.1). Taxonomy (GTDB): domain Bacteria; phylum Chloroflexota; class Ktedonobacteria; order Ktedonobacterales; family JADMIN01; genus JAJPKE01. Next base: position 384,596 of record CAWGVQ010000017.1, on the reverse strand, counting down.
TCGTATTGCCAGATCCAACCAAGGCAAAGGCAAAGCGCACGACTGATCCCGCGCTCACCCACTGGGGCAGTGAAAGCGGCAAGAAGGGTGACGCGCAACGGATCTCAGCGGCAAAGAAAGCGCTCACGGCATGGAATCGACAGGATCACTGGCGACTATCGGATGACTGAACTGAACCCAGCCACGGCGAACAGCCGGACGCGATGACTAGTGAGGACATTGCCGCCTCAGATCGCATCTCTGATCGACTCGCGCCCATCTGGCATGCGGAAGACATCGCGTCCGGTCGCGTCAAGGCATCAAAAGCCCGCCGCACGCCCCAGCCTAACCGAGATTTCACCGACAAGGGTCCGGACAGCCGGCACAACGAGTGAAGGCACAGGTGAACAGAACACGCTAGGGGTGAATGGAACACGCGGAACACCACGCACAATTTGCCGTCTGAAGGCAGAAGCTCAGTGCTTCCAACGTACGAGCCTGTTGATAAACGCTACCCCCTTGCCCTCCCCGAACCAATCGCGCTAAAATTGTTACATCCGGTTATCTTGATATGATTGTGTATGCGGCACGAGGCAGACCATGAACACGTCCATACGGACCAGCGGTGGCGGTGGCGGCGCCTCCGATCCAGCGCCAGCGCATCGGCAGGCGGAGATCTCTGAGGCCGAGCTGCTTGCCCGGTTTTTTCGGGTGCTGGGCGATCCGACGCGCGTACGTCTGGTGCAGTTCCTGTTAGATGCGCCCACAGGAGAGTGTACGGTGGGAGAATTGGTTATTGCCCTAGCTGCGCCCCAGGGCCGTGTCTCGACGCATCTGGGGTGCTTGCGCTGGTGTGGTCTGGTCCACTCGCGGCGCGAGGGCAAGCAAGTCTATTACCGGGTGGCGGACCCGCGGGTCCGCGAGCTGTTGACCGGTGGCGGCGCCCTGCTGCGCGACTATGCAGCAGGTGTAGCCACGTGCGGGATGATTCGCTAGCGCCTACAGCGCACAGGAGGCAGGATGACGGCTCTCATCACCGTCTGCCGCTCGGCCCGGCTCATGCCGGCTGCGTATCAGTTCTACTGCGCGATCCTCCGTACGTTTCCTGCGGGCGGAGGCCCGCTCGATCACGCGCAGCTCCGCCAGCTGGCGCGGCGTTTCGCGGTGCCGCTCGCGGCAACATTGGCCGATATGGCAGCCCAAGATCTCATCCAGCTTGATGCGAAGACAGGCGGCATCCGCGCCGCATACCCCTTCTCCGGGGTACCCACGCTGCACCGGGTGATACTGGCGCCCGATACGGCTGGATCACCGCAGGAGTTGACGGAGCAGCACGTGTTTGCCATGTGTGCTCTGGACGCCATGGGTATTCCCTTTATGCTGCACCGCACGGCCACCATCCTCTCAGAGGATGCCCTGACATACATGCCCATCCAGATGACTATTGAGCCGGCAGGCAATGGCCCACTGACGACTCTCGACGGCTGGCGCGCACAGTGGGACCCTCCTGGCACTGTCATCTTCGCACGGGACGCTGCGCATGAGCACGAGCACGATGGTGGCTGCGCGGCAGTTGGCGTGTGCTGCCCCGTCACCAATTTCTTTACGGACATGGCTCATGCACAGCAATGGGCCCAGCTGCATCCGGTCTCCGATGGCATCGTGCTGACGCCGATCGAGGCCCTGCACCGAGCGCAGGCGTTGTTCGGTGGGGTGCTGCAGCGCCTGGGGGAGCAGCGGCCATGACGCACATGACACAGTCCGACTCATCTGATGCCCTAACTATCGAGGTGCTCTATTTCGAGGGATGTCCCAACCGCGAGCGCGCCGTGGCGCTCGTCAGGCAGGCGCTTGTTGCCGAGCAGATCGCCGCGCCGATCCAGATGATTCGCATCGCCACCCATGCGGAGGCGTGTCGGTACGGTTTCTACGGCTCGCCGACGATTCGGATCAACGGTGAGGATATTGCTCCGGTGCCAGCAGGGGCAGTCCCTGGTCTCGCCTGCCGGGTCTATCCAACGCATGACGGGCACGTGGCTCCGGTACCCGCCTATGCAGCGCTTGTCGCCGCTCTGCGGCGGGAATAACGTTGAACCCTACCAGATGCCAAACGGGTATGCTACCTCGTGAGCACGTATCGGCGAAGGGATCTCCAACATGTACAGGCATGGTGGATACCTACGTATCTTGAACCGACAACATAGTCACGTATAGGCCCGTGCCGCACGAACAACGCCGATCCTGATCCTGGGTCACTGCGTAGGAGCGAAACCATGACGCCACGAACTCGCAAGCGTTCTTTCATATCACAACCAGCGGCCCCGCTGTCGCGCCGTGATTCGCTGAAGGCGGGTGCAGCTGGCTTCGCCGCGCTGCCATCGCTCTGTGAGCATTCCCCAGAAAAGAGCAAGATCGAAGAGGGTTTTTTGCCAGCTTTGTGATATGGTGCCAGTGCTTGCAATTGGCGAGCATCAACATGAGAGAGGTCTGATGAAGCTGGTAGAAACGCAGCAGTTATATTCCGGAGTGGTTCTGCTTCAGTATCGAGATCAAGCAGGCGGCAGCCATTACGATGAACGCCCGATTGCTTATACCTGCTGACCAACCTCCTTATGTGGGGTTGAGCATGGCCTGTAACGCGCGCTCGCTCTCTGCCGGATTGGTGAGGCCCTCGAAATCCGTTGAGGTACTCAGCTGCTCCCAGCGGCCGATCTCGGCGAGATCGGCCTGGTCGATCTGGCGGGCCAACTGGACGGCGTCGCGTCCCAGCAGCAGCCGCAGCGGCGGCTTCTCCTCGTTGACGATGGTGATGATCGCCTGGGCCGCCTTGGCCGGATCTCCCGGCTCGTGCCCAGCGACCTGATGAAGGAAGGACTCCACTTGCCCCACCGTGCCTTGGTAATCGGCACTGGGTGGCGTCTCGCGCAGCGAGGAGACGTTGAAATCGGTGCGGAACGCGCCCGGTTCGATGATCGTAACCTTGATGCCCAGCGGCGTCACCTCACGCGCGAGCGCCTCGGAGAATCCTTCGACTGCCCACTTCGCCATGCTGTAGGCGCCCGTTCCCGCAACGCCCATCCGGCCCCCAATCGAGGAGAATTGCACGATGTGCCCGGATCGCTGCTGATGCATCACCGGCAAGGCGGCGCGGGTCACATGGATCACGCCCCACAGATCGGTCTCCAGCTCGGCGCGCAAGTCTGCTTCATTGGCATCCTCGATGGCCGCCGTGTAGCCATAGCCCGCGTTATTGACCACCACGTCGAGCCGGCCGAAGGCCCGTGCGGTAGCGGCTACCGCTGCACGTGCCTCCTCGGGACTGGTCACGTCCAGGGTAACCGCACGAATCTGCTCGCCATAGCGCGTCACGAGGTCGCTGACCTGCTCGGGATGGCGCGCCGTCGCGACGAGCCGATCGCCGTGCTCCAGGACGGCCTCGGCGAGCGAGCGCCCGAAGCCACGGGAACTCCCGGTGATGAGCCAGACTTTAGAAATAGGTGTGCTTGACATACGAGTACGTCCTTTCTGCGGCACCAATCCGTCGTGGCGTGGCCAGCCAGCCGCCTGAGCGGTGCTATGCCGACCATTGCCCACCCCACCAGTATCGCCAGACAGGCTTACCAGAAGGCTACACAAGATAACATGTTGCTCACAGACCTCGGCACCCCGCTCCACTCCTCTGCTATACTCGCTGCGTACATCCGCCTGACCTGTGACTCTTTTGCTTTCTATGAGCGTTGCTTCTACTACCCGGTGGTCAGCTGCCGAACCCCTTGCATACGGCAGCACAGCATCATGCGCTCCGTTGCCCTCGACTGGCTGGTGGAGAGACGCGGTGAGTGGACCTTGCCAGCGCAGAAAGAGATCACAGGTGATTTCAGCATCCATGAGATCAGAGCGCGACTAACCGGCCGATCGATGATGGCTTCCGGCGCTCCTTATACTGGTTCTGTCTGCTGCCTTCGTCCCTCTGCATCGAGGCGGGCAAAGTCTTCATCACTGAGTGTCACGTTGGCGGCGGCAACGTTGTCTTCCAAATGCTTCACGTGGCTGGTGCCAGGAATTGGGAGCATCACCGGGCTACGTTTGAGTAACCAGGCAAGCGCGATTGCGCCAGGGGTCACATGGTGCTGCTTGGCGATTCCATCGAGGAGGGAGCCTGGAGCCTCCAGGCGTCCCGACGCCAGTGGAAACCAAGGAATGAAGCCGATATTGGCGGCTGTGCAGTAATCAAGCACCGACTCGCTCTGGCGCGTTACCAGATTGTATTGGTTCTGGACCGTCGTTACAGGAAAATAGGTCTGCGCCGCTTCGATGTCTTGCACCGTGACCTGGCTCAGCCCTGCATGACGAAACAAGCCCTCCCGCTGCATCTGCCGGATGACGTCAAATTGCTCATCGCGAGGGACCTTCGGGTCAATGCGGTGCAATTGCCACAGGTCGATGCGCTCGACCCCCAGGCGGCGCAAGCTCATTAAAACGCACTGACGAAGATATTCGGGTCGTCCAACTGGCGCCCACAAGTCTGGTCCCTGACGAGTGAAACCGCCCTTAGTGGCGATAGTGATGCCTGAGTAGGGATAGAGTGCCTCGCGGATCAGGTTTTCGCTGACCTCAGGGCCATAGGAATCCGCAGTATCGATAAAGTTGATACCGAGTTCAGGGACACGTTTGAGCGTCCGCAATGCCTCCTGACGATCCTCCGGCTCACCCCATATGCCTCGCCCCGTGAGTCGCATGGCGCCGAATCCCAGACGATTCACCGGCACATCGCCGCCAAGGGTGAATTGCCCGCTGGCTGATGCATGGAGATTGATGAGCATTCGTCCCTCCTCCGAGCAGTCCTGAGCGTGGAAGTGCTGTACATGGCGGATAGTATCTATCTCCTGTCGTCGCAATATCTATACCCGCAGCGTAGCCGCGACGACTGCGTCTGCACCGTATCGGGAGCTGGCACGCCAACAGCACATACGTCGTGCCTCTTGGCCGTCTGACGTGATAGCAAAGGCAGCACTGTTTTCGCCGAACCACGCCCCTTGTACACGACTGTATACTAAAAACACCTATGGCTTGCTGGCCGTCGCGCTTCGGGCATCAGCGCTTCACGCCGCTTCTCGTCGAGGTAGGCGGCGGAAATGACGGAAGAAGAGAGCAGCGATGATTACGAATGATGAGGTCCGGCAGATTCCGCTGTTTGCACGCCTGGATGAGAGCACAATTGCCCAGATTACTGCGCAAGCTGCCGACGTTCGGCTCAATAGCGGCGAATGGGTCGCGCGAGAGGGAGAGCCAGGAGCCTTCTTTGCGCTCCTGAGCGGACGTTTCGCCGTAGTGAAGCTCGTCGGGGGGAAGCAGCGTCAGTTGGCTATTCGTGAGGCGGGTGGGTACATGGGCGAGATTCCCATCCTGCTGAATGCTCCCTTCTTTGCCAGCGCGCAAACGCTGGTCCCGTCGCGCCTGTTGCGACTCAGCGCGCAGGCGTTTCGGACCCTTGTCGGCCAAGTTCCCGCACTCCGAGAGGAGCTGACCGGCATCATACAACAGCGCATCCTGGGCGTAGAAGCCGCCACCTTACAGGCAGATCCCATACCCCTGGTGATTGGCACGGTGGACGACCTGGCATGCCATAACATGCGTGACTTCCTCATGCGCAACTTGGTCGACTTTGACTGGCGTGACCCCACCAACCCCGCTGATGTCCCCTTCATTCCTGCGCTGGACCCGCACGTTCCGTATCCCGTGCTCATCTTGCCTGATGGCGCCATATTGTCCTGCCCCACACCGGAGGAAATCGCCCGCGCGGTCGGATTAGCGACAACGCCGGCTTCGCCGGAGTACGATGTCGTGATCATCGGTGGCGGACCGAGTGGTCTAGCTGCAGCCGTGTACGGTTCTTCTGAAGGGCTACATACCCTGTTGATCGAGGAGTTCGCGCCGGGGGGGCAGGCGGGAACCTCGTCGCGGATCGAAAACTATCTGGGATTTCCCATTGGCGTCTCCGGTGATGATCTGGCAGACCGGGCGCTGAATCAGGCGCTGCGCTTTGGCGCAGAGCTGATCGTCGCCCGTCGAGTCACCACCCTCATCCCTGGTTCGCCCCGGCACATCGTGACGCTGGATGATGGCTCACAGGTGCAGGCGCGTGCGGTGATTATTGCAACTGGTGTCGCCTATCGCACCCTGAACCTGCCAGGTTTGGAGCGCTTGATTGGGGCAGGGGTCTATTATGGAGCGGCGCGTTCGGAGGCCCTGGGCATGCGGGGACGCCGTATATTTCTTGTCGGTGGTGGGAATTCAGCAGGGCAGTCGGCCATGTTCTTCGCCAATTACGCGGCGGAGGTGACGCTGGTGGTGCGCGGACCAACGCTAGCCAGCTCGATGTCGGCGTATCTGATCACCCAACTCGCCACGCGCCGCAATATCACTGTCTCCACCCAGACCGAGCTGGTCGACGTGACAGGCGAACATCATCTGGAGGCGATCGCCGTTCGGCGCGCAGGTGCCGAGACCGCCGAAACAGTGCCAGCCGACGGCGTCTTCATTTTCATCGGCGCTACCCCGAAAACCGGCTGCCTGCCGCAGGAGATCATGCGCGACGCGCAGGGTTATCTCTATACCGGAGCGGATGTGCCGGCCGCGAGCTGGCTCCGTGACGACGTACACCGCGATCCATTTCTGCTGGAAACGAGTGTGCCCCGTATATTTGCCACTGGAGATGTGCGCCACGGATCGGTGAAGCGCGTCGCGGCGGGAGTAGGCGAAGGCAGTATGGCTATCGCCTTCATTCATCAGGCGCTCCAGGACGACGGAGGCGTCAAGAGTGGTTAGCTTTGAGGTGACGCCTAGGACTGACAGCACCAAGTAGGGACCCAGTGGCTAAGGTCTCTCAACCCAGAAGTTTGGCTTTGTCGCGTCGCATGTTGTGGGAGAAATCACACGTCTTGGTGGTGTGCAGCGTAACGTGCGAAAAAGTACGAACATTTATGCTTGGAGCGTGAACTCGTCTTCGGATGGCCTGAACTCACCTTAGGGCAAGCTGCGGCATACCACTTGGGCTAGACAGGAAGCTCTCCATAGTGACTCTCCGTGCGTGCGGCGCTATACGCCACTGTAAGGACATACAGTGCAACGTAAGAGCAATCTTGACAACAAACAACCCTAAGGTAGTCACCCCACAGGGCATTACACTAAAACGGGGGCGTTCATGGCCACACCGCCAGAAGATATGGGTCCGGATCAGAGTGCCTCGCCAATTTCCGCCCCGGAAGCAGCGATGAACGGCGCGTCTCCGCCTGCCGATGTGGAACATAAGAGAGCCGACTCCACAATTCCCCAGAGTGTGGAGCGACCGCAGGCAGCTGCTAGTGCTGACCAGCCGCAGGCAGCTGCTAGTGCTGACCAGCCGCAGGCAGGTGCTGGTGCTGACCAGCCGCAGGCAGGTGCTGGTGCTGACCAGCCGGAAAGTTACCTGGCACTGGCTGCGGAGAACGACCGGCTACAGCAGGAAGTGGCCAAGCTACGCGGCGAGGCTGAGCGACGGCGTCACCCGGGTCGCGTGCGCAGCATCGCGGTAGGAGTGCTGGTGTTTCTGTCGTGTCTGGGCATCTTTACCAGCGCCATCACAGTCTGGTCAAACTCGACCCTCTTGAACACCGACACGTACCTGCGAATTGTTGGACCGGTCGGCCAGGACCCCCAGGTGATCTCTGCGGTGAGCAACTATGCCGCCAATCAAGTAGTCACATTACTGAAGGTGCAGGAACGCGCCCAGACGGTCTTGCCTTCTCGAATAGATTTTCTTGCCGTGCCGCTCACCCTGGTGGTAACCAATTTTACCCAGGCGAGCATCGCCAAGCTGATGCATACCCCTACCTTCCAGCGGGTCTGGATAGATCTTAACCGCAGAGCGTATAATGCCATTCTCGCGGTCTTGCGCGGCCAATCGTCCACCCTGTATATCTCCAACGGCGCCCTCTTCCTCAATCTCGTGCCGGTCATTGACGAGGCTCTGCAGTATGTACAGCAGCATCTCCCCGGTATCCTCTCCCAGAAAGTCAAACTGCCGCAACCCACCCAACTGGAGGTGCCGAAGCAAGCCCAGCAAAGGCTTTCACAGGCTCTGGGTGTACCGATACCGTCCAACCTGGGTCAGATCCAGCTCTTCCAGTCGGAGAAGCTAACTACAGCGCAGCAGTTGTTCCGACTGTGGAATCTCCTGACCGTCGTCCTTCCCCTACTCACCGCCGTGCTCATCGTGGCGGCACTGTGGGTATCGCCCGATCGGCGCCGTACCCTCATGTGGTTGGGAATCGGCGTCGCCATCGTCTTCATCATCGCTAAGATCCTGACCGGGTACTTGCAGCAGTACATCGACAATGCGGCCATGAGTCCGCTCGCCAAAAGCATCGTGCCACCAGCCGTACAGACGCTGCTGAGCAGCCTTTCGATCGTAACTACCTGGCTGCTGGTAGGAGGCATCGTGCTGGCAGTCGTAGCCTTCCTGGCCGGCAAGCTGGAGTGGTTCAAGGTTGCTTTCGCGTACCTGCGCTCGGCATACTACTGGGTCGTACAGAAGGTACAGAGCTGGCTCCATCGCCCGCCGCGAGCGGCAACCGGTGCCGCTACTCCTCTGCCAGGTTAGTCCCGTACGAAGCGTTACCGCCTCAATCACCGTCGAGCGTGCGTGGCCGCAGAGCGCGGCGCAACGCAGCATGGGAATTGAGCGCCTCCGCTCGGGTCATCCATGCGCTGGGCGCCAGAACATACCCGTGATAGGCACCGGGATAGAGGTGAAGCTCGGTCGGTACGCCGGCCCGGATCAGACGGCGGGCGTACTCGAGATCCTCCTCGACGAAGAGGTCGAGCGAGCCGACACTGACGTAGGTCGGGGGAAGACCCTCCAGGTTCTGTGCACGCGCGGCGGCGGCGTACGGAGAAACACCCTCGCCGCCCGGCTCCCGGCCTAGGAGTGCCGACCATCCGAAGTGATTGTGCTGCGGCGTCCAGATAAACTCTCCGGTGTAGGGATGCGGATCTGCTGTGGTGGTCGTGCGGTCATCGAGCATAGGAAAGATGAGCAACTGGAAGGCGAGCGGCACCTCGGCACGGTCGCGGGTGAGCAGCCCCAGCGCCGCCGCCAGACCGCCACCGGCGCTGGCGCCTCCTATGGCGAGGCGGCCACTATCCACTCCCAACTCTCTGGCATGTCCCTGGAGCCACTTCAAGGCGGCGTAACAGTCTTCCACGCCGCCCGGAAATGGGGTTTCCGGCGATAGGCGGTAGTCAACCGAAACGACAGCACAGCCGACCTCTTGTACGAACTGTTTAGCTCTCGCGTCGTCTCCCTCGGGAGTACCAATAACGTAGCCGCCGCCATGAATCCACACGAGCCCAGGCATCGGCCGTGGGGCACTCTGGGGGAGATAGACCAGGACTCGAACGTTTGGAGCACCCTCTGGGCCAGGCACAAACTGTTCGCGCACCTCTATATCGGGAGAGCCCGGAAGTGCAGCCGCCTGCTGAGTAAGCATTTCGTTTAAGGCAGCGCGAATCTGTGGGAGCGTCTCCGCGGTCATGGGGATCGTGGGTAACTGATCTAGGAAAGCATCGATCTCGGGGTCGACAAGGTGTCTGGTTGTCATAGATGTCTCCAATTTCGAAAGGAACGGTGAGTGGTGTACTTCTCAGACTGGCGATGACAGGGTCACTTGACACCGCGGCCAGCTAAGACGAGTCGCTTTCGGTGTCGAGCCGCGGTATTTTGCGCACCTGGATATACTGCAGCGAAAAAAAATAGGATGGCCCGATGGCCGTCCCCCGTGATCTATCCAGGCACCGAGCCGCTTGCGTCTTGACACTGGGTGGGGGTCAACGCCGTTACCGCCGTTGGCGGGAGTGTCGAAGCCCGTCAACTGGCACATTGTGCTCATATGGTACGACAGGGAACAAGATAGCGGTGGCGGTCCACTGTCGAGCTAATCAGCACCGTGGGGGAGGTGTGGTGAGATCAGCTAATCTACTCAAACGGGGACTACTCCTGGAAGCGGCGGCTACAATGCGGTCGCGTGCCTGCTGCTGTGATTTCTCCATTGCCTGCAGGTCAGGTGTTGATCCGCCTGATCATCCCAGCTCGACGGATGAGCGCCCCATAGGCGAATAGTGTATTGCTGTTTTTAGGCGAGCGGGCTACTCTGCCCGTCTTGCCCCAGCATTGGACCAATGATTTCGACAAAGCGTGCCAGCGCTTGAGCGATCCACGGCACACGGAGGAGTAGGCGGAGACGGCCGAACAACTCGTGGATGAACTCAAGCAGCTCAGTGGTTTTATGTGCGTGACTGCTCAGATCCTGAAGCCAAAATAGCACCACAGCCAGTTGCACACCGTAGAGTAGGGTAGCGAGCGATTCCACCTGCGCTGGGCGTGGCGCATCCTTAGCCTCAGCAACCAGGATGAGATATGCTCTTCGAGCGCGATGCCGGACCTCTGCCCCCTCGGCACCGAAGACTCCCGCCCGTGAGAAGGGATTCAGGGCTGCTCCAGATAGGGCCACTAGCGTGAGTCGGTGCGGCGCCATCTCGCCAAGTAGTGCGGCCATCAGGTGGCGAAAGCGATCAGCAATAGAAGCGGCGGGTAACTGGCGCACCTCATCTTCTAGCCGTGCAACCAACCACAGGTATAGCTCGAGGACCATATCCTCTTTGCTGGCAAAGTAGCGGTACGCTAGCCCGAGAGAGCACTCTGCCGCCGCCGCAATGTCCCGCATGCTCGTCCCTTCGTAGCCCTTCGTAGCAAACAGGCGTAGCGCAGTGTCCAGGATGCGCTGTCGGGTTGATGCCGCCTTCGGCGTTAACCGAGTGGGCAGAGACGATTCCGTCATCTCACTTGCTTACCTGCATAGAGTCTCTCCCAGAGCTATCTAAGTCTTGACAGCAGAATAGCGCATTTGCTATAGTGAAAGCAATAGTGAACATCGTTCATTTATTTGCCGATCCTCGTTGATGGTAGAGCCATTAGCAGAAAACGGGACAATGATGTGCGCTGGATCACCACCTGTTCTGCGGTATTGCCTCGAAATGGAGGTCAAGAATGTCTCGCTCAAGAAGCGATCTGACGCGCTGGAACCGCCGCAGCATAGCTCTTGGAGGCTGTGCCTGGGTGCTGCTCGCAGTGACCAACTTCCTTGGCTGGGTACAGCTAACTCCTCTAGATCTGATCCTTCTCCTTGCGCTCTGGGTCATCACCCCACTGGCTCTCCCCTTGGCCGCGCCTCCCAAGCCGCGGCGCAAGTGGCTTCGTTCCGAGCAGCGACTGACCGTCATGCTGCAACCCTTTGCGGCACTCGTCGGCGGTATTTCCGTGCTGGTTAGTGCCGGTCCGTTTGCAGGTGCCGCTGCCGCTGGGTGGTTCCTCTTTACTGGGCTCATCGCCGTACAGGGTGCGGGGCGACTCCGAGAGGCAAGAGAAGCTTCTCTACCCGATATCTGCCTGGCAGTAGCACTCATCTACCTCCCCGTAGGAGGTGCATGGTTGGTAGTTGCACGGCTGGGATTGCGGCCGTTCGGGTTTCCTCCCGATATTGTGCTCCTCACCGCCATCCATTTTCACTACATCCCCTTAGCGGCTCTGGTCATGACCGGGCTCATCGGCCAGGCAGGCTTTGCGATCAAGACGGCAGGTACGTGGCAACTTTATCGTGTTGGCGCGATTGGTCTACTTGTTGAACCGCTGCTGGTGGCCGCAGGAAAAACGCTGGCGCAATTGACCGGCAACGACGACCTGGAGTCTGCCGCGACTTTACTACTGGCGATCAGTCTCCTACTCCTAGCCGTGCTTAGCCTTCGGTTCATTATTCCAGCCACGACCTCTCGAGTCGCACAAGGATTGCTATTAGTTTCGGGCGCGGCAGTCTTTTTCACCATGGTAGCTGCCGGAGCCTACGCTATAGGCGCCGCAACTGGAGCCTGGACGATCACTATCTCCCAAATGGTAGTGGTACACGGGTGGATAAATGCGCTCGTCTTAAGCCTCGGTGGATTGCTTGGCTGGCGACTCAGAGCTGGTCAGCGGGAGAGATGAGACGTGCGAGTCATTATTACCGGTGGCACAGGACTCATTGGGCGATCGCTTACTCAGACACTGGCTCGCCAGGGCCATGAGGTCATTGTGCTGAGCCGTGATTCTGCTCGGGCAGCTGATATGTTCCGTCAACTCGGTTTGAGAAACGTCACGAGTATCGCCTGGGATGCCCGAACGGACCATGGATGGGGACAACTCATTCGTTCGGACAGCGCCATAGTTAACCTTGCAGGCGCGAGTCCAGCCCATTGGCGCTGGACAAATAGATACCGAGCACAAATAGTGGAGAGTCGTCTTGGCGCAGGGAGGGCAGTCATGCAGGCAATGGACCATCATGGTCCGCCTGAGGTGCTGGTGCAGGCCTCAGCCGCCGGATTTTACGGTGATCGTGGGCAGGAACTGCTGACCGAGTTGAGTGCACCTGGCCACGGCTTCCGAGCCGAGGTCGCGCAATTATGGGAAGCTTCCATTGCCACAGCTAGAACGAGAAGATGTGTTCTCCGGACAGGTCTCGTCCTTGACGCACACGCCGGCGCCTTCCCTCCCCTCCGGCGGTTCGCAGAAGCGCTGGGCAGCCGGCTGGGCGATGGAGACCAGTGGATTCCCTGGATACATGCGGAGGATGCGGCAAGAGCGATCTGCTTCTTGTTGGAGCATCGGACGCTATCCGGTGTATTCAATCTGTGCTCCCCAGAAGCGGTGTCGAACCGGGAATTTCTGCGCGCGACGCGGCGTGTGCTCCATCGATTCGCTCTAGTCGCGCTGCCGGCATCGGCCCTGCGTATCGTGTTGGGCGAGCTGTCGACTGTGGTTCTGGACAGCCAGCGCCTGGTGCCCCAGCGCTTAGTGGAGGCGAGGTTCCCGTTTCTATATCCTCGGCTGGATCAAGCATTGCATCATCTGCTCTGGGAATCCAAGCCGCGCCGGCGCAATCTATCTCGGGCAGAGTGAGCGTTTCAGCAATCTGGCCAGTCGCACCGTGAGTGGCGCCTGCGGCAGATAGACGGGCGACGAAGCAGTGGCCATAGGCAGCCACCGCCTCTTCGCTATGGTGACAAAGAGGTGATCTCATGCGGACGCGAGTGGCGGCCCTCTGGCGCGAGCATCGTACGATGGTTAACCGGATGGTGCTCTTTCTGCACGGCAGTTATCAGAGCCAACATGAGGATTTTCTCACCGGATCCTGAGCGTTTCTCCAGATTATTTTAACGAAGGTCTCATCGAGCACTGCTATAGTCGGACTGTGCACGTTGAAGCGGCATGTGGAATCGGCGGCGTCTGCGGAACCTGCCGGATGCTTCTGCGCTCTGGCCAGAGCCAGTCTACTTCCGATCCCGGCTGGTTCTCTAATTGGCTAAGCCAGAACGTTCCGAGTACGAGTACCGGAGTATCCTGAGCCCATTACCGGTGACAGCGACAGGAGGAGATGGAAACGTGCTAGCCTTCATATCACTGATTGTACCTATTGGCGGGGTACTTGCCGCTGCTGAAACTCACGTGTTGCACCTGCTAGTGTCCCAGGAAGAGTCGACACTGGCGGCGACTACGGCGAATCCTTTCTTTTGGTATGTGACACGGGCCGCCGCGCTCTCGTCCTACATTGTGCTTACCATTGTCGTGCTCCTGGGCATCTCGCGTTCGCTGGTGAGACTCTCTGGCTTGCGCGCCTCCTGGGTACTGGACGAGATACACCAGTTCCTGGCATTACTGGTTGCCGCCCTGGTTGGGCTCCACTTGCTCGCCCTCTTGCTGGATCCGCTCATCCCGTTCTCACTGCTCAATTTCATGCTGCCGTTCGCTGAACCCTACCGTCCGTTTGCGGCAGATCTGGGAGTGTTCGCTCTTTATGGCTTGGTGATTGTGCTGCTCAGCTCGTGGCTGCGCCGGTATCTCAAGTACGCCAGTTGGCGCACGCTCCACTACAGCAGCTTTGCTGTCTTCCTTCTGGTCACGGCCCATGGCGTTCTTGCCGGCAGCGATAGCGGCCAGACCTGGATGATTCTGGTGTACCTTGGTGCCACCATCTCGGTGATATTGATGACGCTCATCCGCCTGCTCTGGTTGCCTAAAGAGAGGCCGGTTCCCGCTCGTCCAGGCTTATCGCCGAGACGGCGATAAGCCTGGACGAGCGGGAACCCTGTTTCGCCATGCCAAGTCGCGCACGGCATGAGGGGAGATTCCTTGGCCACACTCAAGCGTGACTTGGAAGGGATGGACTAGGAGCAAGCGGCAACAGGACAGTGAAGCGGGTGCCTATGCCGACTTCACTGTCAACGGCAATCTCTCCGCCATGAGCGTTAGCGATCCAGCGGGCAAGCGACAATCCAAGCCCCGCTCCCGATTGGTTGGTAGATTCAGTAGATGCCCGATAGAATGGCTCGAAGATATACGGAAGGGCTTCGGGCGCTATACCCTTACCGGTGTCGGCGACACTCAGTTGAGCAACGAGATAGTGCCCAATGAGGAAACGCCGCCCGCTGCCTGTAGCGACGCTCACACGTACACTACCACCCGGAGAGGTGTAGCGAAGCGCATTCTCCAGTAACGCCAGGATGAGTTGGCGCAGCCGGTCTGTATCTCCCCGAACGTAGACCGCAGGCACGCCGTCAGCGGGTAGTGACTCCAGCTGGAGCGATATGCCTTCAGACTCGGCCTGAGGCATCATCTTCCTGGTGGTCTCCGAAACCAATCCGGAGATATTGATGAGGTCATTCGAGGCAGTGCGATGGTCGCCTTCGTCGCGGGCCAGCACCAGCAGATCATGGACCAGGCGGGCCATGTAATCGACTTCGGTGAGGATGTCACCCACATCCTCCTCAGTCAGCTCAAGCCGCTTAGACCTCTCCACATCGGCGGTGTCGGCCGCCGCAGCCCGGTGCAGCGCACGGGCTACCAACTCCGCTTGTGAGCGCACAATAGCCAGTGGCGTGCGGAGCTCATGGGATGCCGCGGCGGCAAACTGCCGTTGCCTCTCGTAGGCGAGTTGCATGGGTCTGAGCGCTCGTCCGGCGAGATACAGGCTGGCAAGTCCGGTGAGTAAGAGCACCCCAGCGCCGACGCTCAAAAGTATGATACGCAGGTCCTGCAGCTGGCGCTCACGCGCAGCCAGCGACTGTCCAACCTGCAGCACACCGATGATCTGGCCGTGAGATCTGACCGGAACGGTATAGAGTCGGTATGCGGTGGCGTCGTCACCAATCGTTACCAGTGTGCTGGCCAACCGGCCGTGCAGAACCGGCCACACCACTGCGAGGTCGGGCAACCCCTGCACGCGCACATTTCCCGGATCGAAAATCACGTGTCCCGTTTGGTCGAGTCCTATGGCAAATATGTTGGGGCTCGACGGCTCGTATTGAGCCGTCTCGTCGGCGGCATCGTCGTCCTCCGGCGGCGAGTTGTGTCCCACGCTGGCCAGCAGGTCAGTCTGTAGCTCCGGCGTCACGGTCTGCTGCAGCTGCTCGCTGACCTGCTGGTCGCTGGCATGCAGTTCCCAGGCATACACTGAGACTGCCATGATAGCCAGGATTCCGGAGACAACCAGCATATTGATGAGCATGAGCCGTCGCAGGGTTACTGCGAAGGGATGCGAACTGGTGACGGTGTTTCGAGCGTGAAAGAAGTGGGGGATGGGACCGCCGGTAGAGCTACGGGACGAGGGGGTGCGGGCGAAAAAACTCATGGCGGACCTCACGCGTCTTCATCGGCGTCTGATGCAGCGGGTGACGTCTTGAGCATATATCCCACTCCGCGCACCGTATGCACCAGTTTCGTCGGGAAGGTGCGATCTATCTTCTCGCGCAGATAATGAATGTAGGTATCCAGCACATTGCTTCCCGCCTCAGTGCCGTCCGGCCAGACCCGATCGGTAAGCTGCCGTCGCGTCAGTACCCGCCCGGTATGCCGGACCAGGTACTCCAGCAGATCGAATTCCCGCGCGGTCAGCGCAATCAGCTTGTCGCCTCGCCAGACTTCATGCCGAAGCAAATCGACCGTCAAATCTCCACTTTGCAGTTGTGTGGCCTCAGTCACTGGATCAAAGCGATACGGCCGGCGAGCCAGGGCGCGAAGTCGCGCCAGGAGTTCTTCGAAGGGGAACGGCTTGGTCAGGTAATCGTCGGCTCCCGCATCCAGGCCGGCGACCTTCTCCTCTGTCTGGTCCAGGGCGGTCAGCAGCAAGATTGGGACTCGGATATGCGCTGCACGCACCGCCCGGCAGACCTCGATGCCGTTCAGCTTCGGCAGCACGATATCCATGATAACCACGTCGAAGTGCTCGCTCTCCTCCACGATTCGCTGGTAAGCCGTTTCCCCGTCGTAACAGACCGCAACCTCATGCCCCTCATCCTCGAGGTTGCGCTGGTAACTTCGTGCCAGGCGGACCTCATCTTCAACCAGCAAGACCCGCATCGTGCTTTCATCCCTTAGGGCGACTGTCGACTCGAAGACATACGTTGGTGGTGGAGCTTCATTGTACCATCAAGACCGAGGTGCATATAGCGCTGGCGGACCAAATCCTCCCATTGGCACCTTCTCAGTAACCTGCCAGCAGCCCGGCACAGCCTTCTGCACCATCGCAACTGGCACCTAATCTCAGCAAGGCCATCAGGAGGGCCTATGCCCCGAAAGATTCGCCAGCTACGCGCTGATCTTAAAAAAGCTGGCTTTGTGAAAGACAACAAACGAGGCAAAGGGAGCCATACCTACTGGGAACATCCAGAGCTCCCAGGCTATAACGTAGTTCTTTCTGGGCAAGACGGAGATGACGCGCAGCCCTATCAGGAAAAAGATGTGCGGGAAGCGCTCAAGCGGGTACAGAGCACATAAAAGCAGGAGCAAGGACGACAGGGCATGATAGAATGAGCTGAAACTAAAACCAGGTTTAATAGAAGAGTTAGTTTTGGCCGATTTCAGGCCCGCCGATGACGTTAACGCGTCTCACACATACTGGATTCAAGATGCACTACTCAATGCTGATCGAATGGTCTGATGAGGACCAGGCGTATCTGGTAACGTTCCCAGAATGGGCCGACCATGTGAACACACCCACAACTCATGGCGCCACCTATGAAGAGGCTGTGAAGAATGGCACAGAGGTACTGGAAGACCTCATTGCCATTTGGCAGGATCGCGGCTACCCACTTCCTACCCCACACGTCCAAGCAAGCGTCTAACTCCTACGCTGCTGCCCAATCACCGAGCACGGGAGTTCGTCGAGACTCCTGTGTTTTCGCAGGATCTCGTCTAACTCCGAGGTGCGTGGAAACGCGGCAGGATTGTGTTGCTGGCCGCCTTCAGTCCATCCCCAAGCGTCCTCCCGCGAAGTGACTCGAGCACAGTCACGGCAGCTGGGCCAACTGCGTGCATAGACGGCGGTAGCCTGCAACACGCCTGCTCGACCCCTTTCAGGGCATCAACCAACGGTAGCGTCAAGGAGTCATTTTAGCCTTCGCGTCAGTGCAAGAAACCGCCTTGCCAGTCAAAGTGGTGTCCCTACACCTTTTGCGTTTTGATGCCCCATTTTCGCCGTACGTTACGGCTCGTCACGCAGATCGCTGGCGGAGCTGCTCCAGGTCGATGCGCTGGGCGGATCTCCAGTAACCCTTCTCATCGCAGGCGAGGCCTCTGGCGAGCATCCCTGCACGCGCATGCACCACCTGTAGCTCACGACTTCTCTTCCGCCTCTGCTGGACCGGCAGCTTTGTGCTATGCTGTACGGGTTTCCTGCCAACGTCTATCATGCCCACCGCGAGGACGGCTTCCATGTCACCTTCGGCCATGCTGCCACCTCGGATGGCACAGCTGGGCTTTGTCTCGCTGTCGCCAGATGGCGTCGACCTCATCGTGCCACCCCTATCCCGCGTACTCGCAGGGCAGTTCTTGATGGGCAGCGATCCGCTGCTCGACCCCTACTGTCAGAATGATGAACAACCCCAGACGAAGATCGGGCTTGGCACTTTCCACATTGGCCGTTTCCCGGTCACCGTAGCGGAGTACGCCTGCTTCGTGCGCGCGGGTTACGAACCACCACGCCGGACATTCCCGGCGTACGTGCTCAGCGAGTGGTCCGCGCAGCTGGAGCGGCCCGATCACCCTGTCGTCGGCGTCACATGGCACGATGCGGTCACCTATGCTGCCTGGCTGGATGGTCATCACGAGCGACGTGGGTGGCGCCTGCCTACCGAGGTGGAGTGGGAGAAGGCTGCGCGCTGGGACGAGAGCACCCGCCGCACTTCCCTGTACCCGTGGGGAGATAGTTTTGAGCAAGCGCTGTGCAATAGTAAGGGCAGCGGCATGGGTGCTACAACGCCAGTGGGCGCCTTCGCCGGCGGAGCTGCGCCCTGCGGGGCACAGGACATGGCGGGAAACGTGTCGGAATGGACAAGTAGCCTTTACCGCCCGTACCCATACCAGGCCGACGACGGACGCGAGAGCGCGGATACGGAGATGGCTGATTCATCGCTCAGACGTGTCTGCCGCGGCGGGTCATGGGACTCTTATGCCGAGGCGGTGCGCGCAGCACATCGAGGACTTTGGCGTGCCGATGAGCCCCATGAGCTGATCGGCTTCCGCGTGGCATGGGCGCCAGCGCGTCCGCTCGCACTGCCAGGCCGACGACATCACCAGCGCCACTGAAGACGCTACTGCCTCTACCTGTTCTGGTGGCCTAACCCATGTCGATGAATAGCGGCCACTGGAAATTGGCACAAGTTTTGCGAAAGTAACCTGTGAGCATGATGCTCGGTGATGGCGGCAAGATGCTGGGCAGCCACACGACGTGGGATTCGGAGTGAGCAGAGACGCTCACTGTGGAGCGCAAGGATGCTGGCGGACCGCAGGAAGCGGTGTTCATACATTTTCCTGGCATTTTGTAGATACTGAGATCTCGAATAGGGAAGGCCCACCGGCTTTTATGGTGGGCCTTCCGCATGTAAGTGCTGCCCATCGCCTTGCTGCAGCAGTCGCACCCCGAGATTGGTGCCATGATGGAGGCACTCCACAGCCTTCTTGAAATCGAACAAGCGCGCTCATCTCGTTCGGCGTGGTGGCAGAGCTTTGCACAAAACTTCGTTTTCGGTGTTGCCGGTGTGATCTCGCCTCTTGTTCTGGTCACGTGGCGAGCCTGGGCCTAGGAAACACCCCCATCCGCTCACGGTGATGACTGACGTGGTCGCAGGATATTTGCGCTGCTCAAAGAGAGCTGGGGAGACCGCGGAGATCGAGCCTCTGCCACGTAGATAATGGCGGCTGGCCGCTACTGAAGGTATTCCAAAGCCGCTGGGTCCTTCTTCAGCGTGACCAGCCCAAAGGAGACGAACCAACGCGCCATTCACCGTCCTGGTTAGTGGCATGACAGCTTGCTAAGCTTGCCTCATCCGCATCGTGCGAATCGCGTTCCAGAAGCGCTCCTTTTTCACGGGCGACAAATCTGTGGCCGTCATGGCCTTGGTCTCGCCGCCATCCATCTCTCCAAAGCGAGTCTATAGCACTACCGGCGCTTTCAGAGTATCTTCCGTGCTCTGACTCCCAGTGGACCGACCCCATTGTCGGTCCCTCAATAGGGAGGTAACAGCATACTTCATGCCAATACTCAGCACCGCCGCCTCGGCGACTGGGTCGTACCTAGTCCGTGCGCCAGGTATCTGTTGGCCCGGACACAGTTGGTACCGGGATTCCCCAGCTACTGTCGAGGTTGGACGAGAGCGCGAAAGGCTGCAATGACGAGTGGCTGGCATGAAATGTGCAGCCCCAGTACGCAGGGCGCACGTTCCACAGGGCTTCTGCTGTTTGCAGCAGTTTACCCGGAGTGGCAAGTAGCGAAGGTGCCGCCACAGGAGAAGGAGAAGCCGCTATGCTGGGAACCATTATCGAATGGATTGTCGTTGGCGGCATCGCAGGATGGTTAGCCAGTCTCGTCGTGCGAGGTAGCGGTCTGGGCGTCATCGCGGATATTGTTGTGGGCATCATCGGCGGCATCATCGGCGGTTTCATTCTCAGTGCCATTGGCATTGGTGGTGGATTCACAGGATTCAACCTCGCCAGCCTGATCACTGCTTTCATAGGCGCGGTTATTCTGTTGGTGCTGGTGCGGCTCTTCACCGGTGGCCGCTCGCGGGTGCGGGGATGACCGCGGAAGCCAATCAGCTGGCGGCGTGCAAACCGGCAGCTGCCCCTATGGGCACCCAAAGTTCCGCAGTGATAGGTCTTACGTGCGGTCACCAGCATGTTCATGAGCCCGCTTCCTCAGGGTGACATGTCCATATTTGTCACGCTTACCGGTGAGACCACGTCTCGCCTGCCATTCGACCCAGTACTCTGTAAAGCAAAAGGACTGGTCTTTTAGAAAGGAAGCACCTCTCTCGTTCCTATGAGACTGGCTGTCATAGAGACTTCTGTGCCCTGCAGGATGAGCAGAGATCCCAAGGACACCCGTTACGTCGCGAGTGTGTGGGCAATGCCGGTTACTTAAGGAGGACGCTTACCATGATTTCGTATACTTGCCAACGGTGATGATGCACTCAGAAACGTATGGAGGTACGTATGCAAAATGACTGGTTAACCACAAGGGACGTTGCCAAGAGGTTGGGGGTCTCCGAGCAAACAGTAGCAGACTACCGGAACGACCCTGATCCCACAAGACGTCTGAAGGCGTATCGCATTGCAAGCCTGGTCTACAGATACAAGCAGGGCGACGTCGACGATTTCCTGGCTAGACACACGACGGACACTGAGAAGGATACACGCCAGTAAAAGGGCAGCGAGGAAGCTATGGACCCGCGGCTCCCGGCATGACTGCCAACAGTACGGCGAAAGCTGGCTAGATGGCGCTTGTGAGCTAGGAGCCACTCACGACTGCGGTGGTAAGCAGCGGGCAGCTGCGACCACTGCATCAAGAATCATGTCCAGTTCGAAGGGCTTCCTGATAAGCGGTACCTTGAGCTTCGCGCAGACTGCTTCGGCCGCCTGATAGCGCTGGTCAGCGACGGCTGTCAGCAGGATAAAGGCGTTTCGTGCCGCCAGGGGTGGATCGTTCGCCACCGCCTGCAGAACCTCGAGGCCGTCGAGCTGCGGTAGGTCCAGATCCAGTACCACGACCAGCGGCAAAACGCTCACCCTCAGTGCATCCAGTGCCGCCATTCCGTCCGCAGCATCCGCGACTAGATGGCCCTCCTCCTCAAAGGCAAGTCGAAGCACATTTCGAGTATCACTGTCGTCATCAACGACCAACACTGATGCCATACGTATTGCCTCCCTTCTCCTCGTGCCCATGCGGCGCCACTCCATCCTGCGCAGCCTCGTTAGTGCGGGTATACAACGTTGATCACGCTTGCATACCAGGACCGTCACCTCGAATTCGGAGCCTTGTGGCTGACCCTCTGCCCGGAGACTGGTTACTGGGAGGCTCTTGGCCCAGTCGTTCGCTCACGTCTGGTAGAGCTAGCGGCAGACGGATGGTGAAAGTGGTGCCATGCCCGTGGTGCGGTGCCAACACCGAGGAGACCTCCAAGCGGCCGCCGTGCGCTTCCACCAACGCGTGAGCGATATACATGTCGAGGCCCAAGCCGCGACGGGAAGGCCTCTCCGGGGTACCCGCACGCTGATAAAAGCGCTCGAAGACATGCGTCAGGTCCGCCGCTGGAACGCCCGGGCCTGAGTCTTGCACGTAGACAACCGCCTCATCCCCATCACGCTGGAGTCGCACCTCAAGGCGCGGTGAGTGAGGTGCATTGGTGAGGGCATTGTTTAGAAGGTTCACCAGCACCTGCTCCAATCGCAGAGCATCCCCATCTACAAGGAGCTCGGTCTTGGGATGCTCCAGCTCGATCTTCTGTCCCTCAGGCGCCGTCATCCGCGTCTGTGCGACGCTCTGTGCCACCACCTGTTCGAGACGCACACGCTTCGACTTCAGAGTGAAGCTGCCGTGCTGCAGACGACGCACATCGACGAGATCCTGGGTCAAGCGGCGTAGGTGCTGTACCTGATTCAAGGCGCCAGTGAGGTAGTCATGGACGCTGGAATTCTCTGTGATGGCGGGTTCGCGTGCGAAGAGTTTCTCCAGCAGTTGCAGATAGGCCAGCAAGGGTGTAAGCGGAGTGCGTAGCTCGTGGCTGGCCAGGGCCAGGAACTCGTCTTGGAACCGGTGGATGCTGCGCTCGGTGATGTCGCGAATAGCGATAACCCCGCCGAGCGCTGCCTCCCTGCTATTGATGGGCTGCCCGGTCGCCTCGAAGTAGCGGCGCATGCCATCTTCTCCGTCCACGGTGAACTCCATGACGAAGGTCTCACCCCGAGCCGCGCGCTGCTTGGGCATATTCTCGGACGACAGCGAATCCCCGTGCGCATCCCGCGCAGCTATGGGAGAAGACGCATCGCCGAATAACTGCGCGTAGGCCGTATTGGTAAGTAGTGGCGTACCGGCTGGATCGACGACCTGCACCGCGTCACCCAGACTCAAGAGAATGGCGGTCAACCGCGCCTGTTCCGCCTCACTGGCCTGGCGCTGCTGTTGTGCCATCTCCGCCAGTTCCCACGCTTCTCGGGTGCTTGCCGCAAGGTCATCATTACTGGAATGCAGCTCCTCGACCGTCGCCTCCAACTCCTCGTTGACAGTTTCGAGTTCTTCGTTGCTCGCTAGTAGCTCCTCGTTGAGTGTGCGGATCTCCTCGGCCGAAGCCTGTTCCCGCTCCCGATTCAGCCGCCACTCGTCATTGACCCGCTGTAGCTCCAGGTTGGCGCGGGCCAATTCCTGGTTCGCCTCCATTAACTGGCGATTGATCGTGGTAACCTGTTCAGCCTGGGTCTTCAGTTTTTCGACCTCCTCGCTCTGGCACTGGAGCACCTGCTCAGGCACACTCCGGATGCGGTCGGCGACCAGCTCCGCCTCGATGTGGGCCGCCACAACGCTAGTGACGTCGCTGACCAGGAGAAGCGCCAACTCCCCCTGCTCGTCGGTGCGAGATGCCGTGCGTTCGCCACGCCGATGCGACAGGTAGACTGGGGGATGGTAGAGGAGCTGGCTTGCCTCTCCGCCGGCGGCACATCCCGCCGGCCACAGACGCAGGCGGTTAATGGATGGGTTCGACGACGTGCCGCCGCTTGCCTGCACGAGCACCTCGTGGTTGGAAAGTGCGCCTAAAACCGTTGACAGGGCTTCGATTCCCCCGGCCGACGCGCCGACCACTACGAGGTTGTAGAGCACCAGTGGCATCCCTGGCCCGAACTGCTTGACCATCATCTTACGTCCGCTCCTAGCTGCTCAAGCATCATACGGTGCCTCTCGGACAGTACATACGAGGGCGGCGGCGCTGCTGCAGTGGATCAAATTGGCTCGGTCATTGGAAGAAGCGCACTCATTGGGCTTTCGGCTCCAAGCCACAGTATCCATAAGTATCTCATCTTGTCTCCTCGCTAACAAGCTGAGCCGTGATAGTTTCCGTGGTAGCATTGCCGCCTTGGATGGGGCTGAGAAGAAGAGCGCAGTATGGTACGTTGGTGTGAAGAGAGGGGATCCAATGCCATCTGAAATGCCCGGAAGTAGCCGCGGAGTCGGCGCACGGGACATAACCATTACCGCTCATACTGAGGCGATTGAAGGTGCGATCCAGGCCATGCACAGCCACCTTCATGAAGTACTTACGCTCGATGACCTGGCTGCGGTAGCCTGCCTGAGCCCCGCACATTTCAATCGGGTGTTTCGCCGGCTGATCGGCGTTCCGCCAATCGAGTATCTGACGGCTCTCCGTTTCCAGCGGGCTCGGCATATGCTACTGATGACCTCGCTCCGGATCACCGATATTTGCTTCGAGGTGGGCTACACCAGCACCAGCTCGTTTACGAGCCGATTCACCCAGCTCGTCGGCCTATCTCCGCACCTATTACGAAAGCGAGCTCACGCCTTCGAGCCGCTCCCAGGAGCGCCTGCCGCGCGGCCTCCCATGGAAATCGTATGCGTACCTGGGAGGCAGCAACTCGTCGGACAAATCACCGCACCAGCCACCTTTCAGGGGACAATCTATGTGGGTTTGTTTAGCAGTCCCATCCCCCAAGGAAAGCCGCTGCGTTGTACCACACTGAGTTCGCCGGGTCGCTATCTGCTGCCGAACGTAGCCGACGGGATCTACTACCTACGTGCGGCCGCTTTTCCCTTTGCCACAGAACCGCTTGCGTCGCTGCTTCCGGCAGATGGGCTCTTGGTTGGCAACAATCCGGGTTGGCTTCTCATCCAAGGTGGTCGGGTATTTGGCGAACCCAATCTCAGCCTCCACTCACCAGGTCTCTGCGACCCACCGCTGGTGATGGGTTTACCGTTGATCTCGGCAACACCCAGTTAAAGGCGAGGTGTTTGAGCGCCTCGCATGCGGATTGCTGGCGCTCAGCGTGCCTTACCGCCGACGCAGTTGGATATTCAAGAAGGCGACGGTTCGCTCCCACGCCAGGGCGCTGGCTCCGGCATCGTAGGCACCCGGGCGGTTGGACTCGAAGAACCAGTGCTTGGTTCCCGGATAGGTGTAGAAGGTGGCTTGTCTGCCCGCTGCCTGAAGCTCCTGCTCCATCGCCGCCACCGACTCAGGCGGCTCGAACGGGTCATCTTCCGCGAAGTGGCAGAGGTAGGCGGCCGAAGATCTGTGGTAATCCGGTCCGGTGTAGGAGGCATAAAAGGTCACGACGGCGCCAATGTCCTCGGCCAGTTTGACTGACATGTCGAGCGCGTAGGCACCTCCCAGCGAGAATCCAACGAAGCCAATCGCGCCCCCACCAGCCGCTGGGCTGGTCGCGGCATGTTGGCGTAGAAACTGCACGGCCCCCCCAATGTCGCTACCCACCCGTTCCCCTTGCTGGTGCAGTGTCCCAGCCAACGCTGCGGCCTCCTCGACTGACGCGGTCGTCTTGCCGCGGTAGAGGTCGGGGGCAAGCGCCACGAAACCCGCTTCCGCGAGCCGGTCGCAGACCTGGCGGAACGGCTCCGTCAGTCCCCACCACGCATGCAGCACGACGACCCCTGGTACCCTTGATCCCGCGGCGCCATCCGGCGTTGCCAGATAGCAGGGCGCACTGGATCCATCGGCCTCGAACTCGATCATCCGTCCACTCATACTGTCCTCCTCATGACTACTTGCACTATGCCGGGCAGGCAGGCCTCCTGCCGGTTAGTGGAACGCTCGGTACTATCAGTTTGTCCTCGGCACCATGTCCTGCCTATTCTTTTTCTTTCTTCTCATGCAACAAGGAAAAAGCGGCAATAAAAACGGCGATCCACGCCTACCAAAGCAAGGCTAGCGAGTTTTCCCCAACACCATCTCCGCAGAAGCGGTTAGAATATGCCTACATGCGGCCGCAGCCGTGAGCTACTGGGCAACCGCTTGGTTGTTTGAGCAAGTCGAGGAGAGAGGAGAGGTATGAGACCTATCAACGTGTTCGAGTATGAGGAACTGGCACGGGACCGTCTGCATCCTGCCTCGTGGGACTTCTACAGCGCAGGTGCGAACGACGAGGTGACCCTCCGCGAGAACCGCGCGGCGTTTGAGCGTCTCCTACTCCGGCCGCGCCTGCTGGTTGACGTGAGCCACATCGACCTGCGGACGACGCTCTTAGGAAGACCAGTAGCCATGCCCATCGGTGTCGCCCCGGCCGGGCCACCGCACGGCGCCGCCCGGGAAGTAGGGGAGTGCGCAACCGCAGAGGCGGCCGGTGCAGTTGATGCGCTGATGATTGCACGCACGGAATCGACCCGGTCGATGGAAGAGATCGCCGCTGCAGCAACCGGCCCGCTCTGGTTCCAGCTGTACTTTTCCAGCCGAACGCGCAAACGGGCACAGTGGCTGGTCGAGCGGGCAGAGGCGGCGGGCTACCAGGCCATCGTGGTGACGGTCGACTCGCCGAGGTTTGGACAGAAGGAGCGCTCTAAACGCAGCGAGGACTGGTTCGACTGGCCTCCAGCAGGCAACCTCATCAACGAACCGCCGGCGGACGACGGCGAGGAGGAGAAGGGCGGCCACAATCCCGCGGCGCTTACCTGGGCGGATATCGAGTGGCTGCGCGCCAGCACCTCGCTGCCGATCGTACTCAAAGGCATCCTGACGGCAGATGACGCGGTTCTGGGTATCGAGCGGGGAGCGGCAGGCATTGTGGTCTCGAATCATGGCGCGCGGCAGCTCGACACAGTGGCCGCGACTATCGAGGCGCTTCCGGAGGTAGTCGAGGCCGTCTCTGGCCGATGTGAGGTGTATCTGGATGGGGGCATACGCCGAGGAACGGATGTGCTGAAGGCGCTTGCGCTGGGCGCGCGGGCCGTATTTGTGGGGCGTCCGGTGCTCTTTGGCCTGGCGGTCTCCGGAGCTGAGGGCGCACAGCACGTCCTCGAATTGTTGCAGGCTGAGCTGGAGCGAGCCATGGCGCTCGCCGGTCGCCCGACGCTGGCAAGCATCGATGCTAGCGTGGTGCGCAAAGCGTCGTGAGCTATGGTTTGCGACTCTGCGCCACTGCGGTGACTAATCCCACCAGCAGCGCGCAATTGGGCACAGCACTGGCCTTGTCCTGGTACCAGGCCACATCGGCCGGATACCGCGAGATGGTCAGCATGGTATCAGTAAGATTGACCCGGCTGAACTGGCTCCAACCAAGCGTCTCGGCCCCATAACGTAGAACCGATGAACCGACCTCGATGGGGCCGAACGGTACGCTGCCGCCGGCTTCTACACGGAGCTGCAGCTCCGGCAACCGGTGTACCACCAGCTCCTGCTCGATGGTGTGGCCCAGGCTCACGAACTGGCCCTGGGGTGCGCCCACTCTCTTGTACACGTCCGGCCCAAAGGTGATCTCGGCATTGGAACGGTCGGATGCCAGACGGTACCCCGACAACGCCAGCCCGCCATCGCCGTCATAGAGGAGACGCCAGAGCTGCATTCCGCTCCAGGGGAGAGGCTCCGGAGTTCGTCGCCGCCTGAGATAGAGCAGTCCGCTGGAACAGACCCAGATACGGCTCTCCCGCGTCTCCCGGTACGCCCACTGGGTGATGAAGAGGCAGAAAATCCCCAAGAGCAGACCCGGAACTCCGAATACGGCGGCGGTCAGAGCTGACAAATGCAGCGAACGGGGATCTATGAACGCAGAAACGGCAACGAAGCTGAAAGATACGCCATAGATGAGGAAGATCCAGGCCGCAATCCCGGTCAGGCATCCCCAACCGGGTGAGCGCGATGCGGTCGCTTCGTAGAGCGACTGAGGTGGTCCCAGTGCCGCCACCTCAGGGTTGGAATGCAGGATCTCGGGGGGAACCTGAAGCACCGTCGCGTCGCCAACTCGCTCGCTGTTCATTGGCCCTCCGGAGGCGTAAGCGGTATTCCGCCGGCACGTGCGCTACTCTGGAGTGCCGGGCATCGCCGCCGGTTCAGTGCCGTTAAAAATCGCCGTACGCAGTATATACCGGCACCGAGAGTATCGCTAGCCAGGTCATCCTCTGGGTCAGAAACGTGCTGAGTCGAGACCGGCAAAAGGCCTCAGCGGCTAACCGCCGACGCCATTGCGGCTACTATCTCCTTTACCCCTGAAGCGCCGCGCACCGTCAAATAGATGACCTGGTGCGGCGACGGGAACACCAGTTCAAAGGTGAAAAACGGACAGCAGGATCGCTCGGCCAGTACGAATTCCAGCAGATCTTGCGCTTCGCCGGCCGGGAAAGTAAAGGTGTAGCCGTCAGCCAGCTCTTGCACCTCCTGCGCGCGGGCGAAGCGCGACGAGTTCTCATAGCTCCGCGCGCGTAGCTCCTCAGCCGATAGGCTACATGCCAGCGGCGTCTCCTCCGGAATATCAGACATCATTGCCATACTCCCCTCTGCTCCACTTTCTGGAGCATGGTACCATGACTCGAGGGATTTTTATCCCCTCAGCGAAGAGCGTACATTCTTCAAGCATACTTGAGGTCAAGCGGCGGCCCGAGGCGACGCGCACCACCTATTCGGGAACAGAGGAGCGGAGCAGCACGGCAATGGCAGAAAACGTCACGGAGTCGGCCGAGATGACTATCGGGGAGATCGCACGCCGGACCAGTGTCGCGACCTCCGCCATCCGCTATTATGAGGAGATAGGCCTGCTGCCCAAGCCGTCCCGGAGAAGCGGACGTCGCCGCTATACGGCAAGCACATTGCAGAGGCTGGGCACTATCGAGCGGGCACAGCAAGCCGGATTCACCCTTCGAGAGATCCGCGAATACTTCTTCGGTTTTACCATTGGCACCCATCCGGAGACGCGCTGGGAGGTGCTGGCCCGCCGCAAGCTTGCCGAGCTGGAGGCGCAGATGGCAAAAATTCGAACCATGCAGCAGCTGCTGCAGGAGGGGTCACACTGCGACTGCTCCAGGATAGAACAGTGCACTGTCTGGCAGAGCGGCCGGCAATAATGAACCACTAACTCTGATCTCAATCTGGCCGCCGGGACGGGTGACGCGTAGATTTGCTGAGCGGTGCTATACTCGCTGTTAGGAATGTGTTCGGAACTAGCCTAACACCTCTCACCACCGTCACCCGGAGTCTAGATACAGTGCATGAAAGGATCATTGGCGATGGTTCCTGCCGTCGAAAATGGTGCACTGGTCTGCGAAGCCCGGGGCCATAGGGCGATGGTCAGTGTGGGGACCGCTCACTGGTACACCTGGCTGGAAGACGCTACCGCCTTTACGTTTAGCGGCATCGAAGGGTCGTTCACCGCCCGCAAGGCACGCGCTGGAAACGGACGTGGCGGCTGGTATTGGCGCGCCTATCGCTGCCAGCACGGCCGCACCCGCACGACGTATCTGGGTGTCTCCGCCAATTTGACGCTCTCGTCCCTGCAGGAAGCCGCACGTCGACTCTCCGACCGAGTGACGGGCGGTTCAAGCCGGAAATCGGAAGCTAGTGGCAAGACGGAAACGCCACCGGCTCCACCTCCATCGCTCGTCACACCGTTGACCATGGTACGGACAAAATCGGCGGTTCCGCGCCTGCCCATCGCCCACGTTCCGCGCACACGCCTGGTAGCCCAGTTGGAACGAAGCGCGGCGCTCCCTTTGACGCTGGTCTCTGCGCCGGCTGGCTCCGGAAAGACTACCCTGCTGGCAGAATGGGTGCGCACCACGACTATGCCAGTCGCCTGGCTCTCGCTGGAGCCGGCAGACGGAGATACAGTTCGCTTCCTCACCTATGTCCTTGCGGCCTTCCGCAGCCTGGACGCGCGCATAGGGCAAGAGCTGCACCTGGATCCAGCGCAGGCTCCCGAGACTATGTTGACCCACGTCTGCAATGATCTGGATGACTTCCTCACTACTGATGTCGCTCTGGTCCTGGATGATTATCAGGTGCTCGAGAGTGAAGGCGTGGACGAGTCACTCCACTTTTTGCTGGAGCATCTGCCCCAGCGGTTACACCTGGTACTCGGCACACGCATCGACCCACCATTTTCCCTGGCGCGCCTTCGCGCTCGTGGGCAGCTGGGCGAAATTCGCGCCGATTCTCTGCGGTTTGTGCCCATCGAGGTAGAGTTTTTTCTGCACCAGATGGAGGTGGACCTGGATCAGGAGGCGCGGATAAGCCTGGAAGTACGCACGGAGGGGTGGATCGCCGGGGTGCAGCTGGCCGCCCTGGCGTTACGTGGCCGAAGTGACTATGAGGCATTTCTGCGCTCATTTCGCGGGACACACCAGTTGTTCCTGGAGTATCTCGACGAGGAGATACTGGCTCGGGTGCGGCCGGAGTGGTGCGCTTTTCTTCTGCAGACCAGCATGCTGGAACATCTCTCCGGCTCCCTCTGCGATGCGGTCACCGGTGGGACCGGAAGCCAGGCAACTCTGGAGGAACTGCGACGGGCGAACCTCTTTGTAAGCGCGCTAGATGAGACCGGCTCGTGGTACCGCTACCACCCGCTGTTTGCTGAAGGGCTGCGTCACCACCTGCGTCAACGTGAACCGGAGCGCTTTCAGGAACTGTGCGCTCGTGCCAGCGTCTGGTACGAAGCGCACGAGATGGCATTCGAAGCCTGTGAATATGCAGTACAGGCCGGCGATCTGGTGCGAGCGGTACCACTGATGGAGCGACAGGTGGGCGTTTTGATTGGGCGTGCGCAGTTCGTTGCACTACAGCGCTGGCTCGCTCAGCTGCCTTCGGACCTGATTGACATCAGCCCGCTCTTGAGTGTAGCCTCGACTCTGGTACACTTCGTGGAGAATGGTCAGTCAGAGCGCCTCAACCAGGCTTCAGCAGCGTTTCTGCAACATTTCCCGCCAGAAACGAGCGAGGCGGATCGCACCGCCTGGATCGAAGCGCGTACACAGCTGTCTTTCATGCTGGTACTACAAGCGATCGACGAAAATAACACCGAGCGTGCTCTGTCACTGGCACGCCAAACCCTCAAGGATATTCCCGAGAACGCCACCTCACTACGCGGTGTGGCTTCTCTCTGCCTGGATGTGGCACAGGGGATGGCATATCGCCGCAGCGGCGATTTCGTGGCAGCCGAACGTGTGTGGACTCTAGCCACCGCACATGTGCGTGAGACCGACTACCATTTCTTGAATCTGGTGGCTCTAGGATGCCTCACTGAGTTGTATGAAGCCAGGGGCGAATTGCGCAAGATCGAGCGTCTCTCCCAGCGCTTTATCCATCTGCTCGGCGCTCGCAAGAGCTCACCACGTGAGCTGGTTGCAGGTATTCTCGTCAACTACGCCAATATCCTGGTGGAATGGAACCGGTTGGATGAGGCCGAAGAGGCGCTCAGGCAGGCTCTCTCCGCCGGAGAGAACATCTCGGTCAAAGAATACGCACTTGATGGGCATTTTCTGCGGCTGCGCCTGGCCGAGGCCCGGGGGCGGCATGAGGATGCGCTGGGCTGGCTGGAGGAGATCGAAAAGGAGCTCGCCGATATGCCGCCGCTCCACCCGATGGTTGGCCTGGCCGTTTCTGTGCGAGCACGTCTGTTGCTGGCGCTGGGTGAGGTCGATGACGCCGCCCGCTGGTGCGGCGAACACGACATCAAACCCGATGACCCTTTCGCTGACAATCCATTCCTGGAGTCACCGGCGGAGGCTGAGATACACTTTGCCGAGTATACGACTCTGGCACGAGTGCTCATAGCCGAGGGGCGCGCCACACCAAGAAGTGTCTACCTCAGCCAGGCACTGGCCATGCTCGGTCGCCTGCGTGCCGTCGTCGAGAAGGCAGGCTTGACCAAGCGCCTGATCGAGATCCTAATCCTCACTTCGCTGGCTCTGCAGGCCCAGGGAGAGACGCAGACTGCTCTGGCAACTCTGGAACGAGCGGTAGCGCTGGCCGAACCAGGTGGATTTGTGCGGCTCTTCGCCGATGAAGGCGAGCCCATGGC
The DNA here is from genome assembly GCA_963826075.1 of uncultured Chloroflexia bacterium. Taxonomy (GTDB): domain Bacteria; phylum Chloroflexota; class Ktedonobacteria; order Ktedonobacterales; family JADMIN01; genus JAJPKE01. The sequence goes on along the minus strand of CAWGVQ010000017.1, from coordinate 353,197 downwards.
CCGTTTGCTTACCCGTCTACCCATTCACCAGTCGATAAGCGCGACCTACCTGCGGACACTGCAGGAGGCAGCGAACTTTTCGCCTGGCGTCGAATCACTGGAAGAGTCACGTGAGAACCCTTCGTTGCTCCTGGACCCCCTGACTCGGCGAGAGACCGAGGTGCTGAGCTTGCTGGCCCTGGGGGCTTCAAATCAAGACATTGCCGCCCGGCTGGTGATCACGCCCAATACCGCCAAACGCCACGTGAAGCACATTTTAGCCAAACTCTCCTCGACCAGTCGCCTCCAGGCGGTGACACGAGCGCAGGGCCTTCATCTCCTCTAGCCGCCCGCTGACAAAATACTCCCGGCAATGCTCCCTGAGGAGTAAGACACGGTGCCTGCCTTCACGGTACCCTGTGGACGCAAGGGAGGAAGCCTGCCGGAACGCGCCCAGCGTGTGGCGCCTGGTATCTACCGGATCTCACCTGGCTTCCCCCAAGGAGAAAGAGTGAAACCTCATGCTGAACTTCGTCCGCCAATGGCACTGGAGATTCCTGCACACTACTCTGGGTATCCCGGACCAGGATCACGCCGAGCCACATGCTCCTCTAGCGGTTACCCTGCGTTCCCATCCTAAGGTAACTGCCCACCGGCATCACCATACCCATACGAACCCAAGTCTGCAGTCACAGCTTGCTCGAGAGAGGAGCCGCCAGCCTCGAGTACTGAAGAGCTGGCAGCTCAGCATTGCCGCCCTCTTCGAACGCCAGGCGGCACAACTGCCCGTCCAGAGCGGAGAAACATCGGATCATGAATGAGGAAGGTAGGTTTTGGTTCTATGGCATCGACCCCCGCGATTCGGACCGATGGGCTGTACAAATCGTACGGTAAGACACAAGCCTTGGCCGGGCTGGATCTGGTCGTAGCAGAAGGAACCGTGATTGGGGTACTCGGACCCAATGGTGCCGGCAAAACTACCGCGGTGCGAATACTCTCCACGCTACTCAAGCCTGACCGGGGGCGCGCCGAAGTGGCTGGTCTGGATGTAGTAAAGCAGGCGGCAGCGGTACGCACCCACATTGGTCTGGCCGGGCAGTATGCCGCCGTCGATGAGATACTCACCGGCTACGAGAATCTGCAGATGTTTGGCCAGCTCTACCATCTGCCGGGTGCGGTGGCCCGGCGGAGGGCCAGAGAGCTTCTGGAGCGCTTCGGCCTGGGTGTTGCCGCCGGTCGCCTGGTCAAGACCTACTCTGGAGGCATGCGCCGGAGGCTTGATCTGGCAGCCTGTCTGATTATGTCTCCACCGATACTGTTCCTGGATGAGCCGACCGCCGGCCTGGATCCCCGGGGGCGGCTAACGTTGTGGGCCACCATCCAGGAACTTGCCAGAGGCGGTACCACCGTTTTTCTCACCACCCAGTACCTGGAGGAGGCCGACCATCTCGCCCTGCAGATCGTGGTCATGGATCAGGGACGCGTGATTGCTAGAGGCACGCCCAGCGAACTCAAAGCTCAGATAGGCGGAGAACGGCTGGAAATCACCGTCACTCCGGGAAGCGATCTGGATGCCGCCGCAACAGCGCTCCGCCCCTATCGTTCGGGCGAAATTCTGCTGGACCTCACCGAGCGCCACCTCGCCGTGCCGGTGACGCAGGGCGCACGAAACCTCGCCGCCATGGTACGCGATCTGGACGCCGCTCACGTATCCGTGGTCGATCTAGCCCTGCGCGAACCTACCCTGGATGATGTCTTTCTCTCGCTCACCGGGCACGCGGCTACTCCAGTCGTTCAGATTGCCGAGACGGTGGAGGGTCAACCTGTCACAAGGAGTTCACGATGAGTAACGCCGAGACCGAGTCAACAGAGGCACTTAGCTCGCGGGCACGTCCGGCGCTGTACTGGGCGCTGACCGATGCATTCGTTGTGGCCAAGCGACAGATCAGACAGATTCCCCGTATTCCCGATGAACTGATTACCGCCACGCTGCAGCCGATTATTATCGTGCTGCTCTTTCGCTACCTCTTTGGCGGGGCAATCAACATCCCCGGCACCACCTACATCAATTATGTGATGGCCGGCGCGTTCGTGGAGTCAGCGTTGTTCGCTTCTGCCAACACCGGCGTGGGAATGGCGAACGACCTGCAACGTGGCCTGGTCGATCGCTTTCGCTCCTTGCCAATGGCTCCGTCGGCGGTACTCACCGGCCGAATATTTGCCGACGTGATGCGCAATACCTTCATCATACTGGTTATGTGGGCGGTTGGCCTCGCGGTTGGTTTCCGGCCGGAAGGCAGCATAGTGGACTTGATTGCCGCCTCACTATTGGTGCTACTCACCAGCTTTGTGTTCTCCTGGCTCTCAGCCCTCATAGGCCTGCTCATTCGCAGCCCCGAGGCGGTTGCGCAGTCCGGCCTGGTATGGCTTTTGCCCTTCATTTTCGCCAGCAGCGCCTTTGTACCAGTGGACACCATGCCGAGCTGGCTGCAGGTGTTTGCCAATAATCAGCCGGTTTCGGTGATCATGGACGCAGTACGCGGACTGCTGCTCAACCATCCTGACCCAGGGGCGATAAGGCTCGCCCTCATCTGGAGTGCTGGCCTGCTGATGGTCCTGGTACCGCTGGCGATCTGGGCGTACGGCCACCGCACGGCGCAGTGACCAGCTGGGAGACGAGTGGATACCACCTCAAGTCGCTGGAAAGTGCCACAATTACCCCCTTGACAGGGGGCGTTAGCATGGCCTAATATCCGAGTTAGCAGGTCAGATATTAGGCCATGCTGACAGTATGCCTGTAGCCGCACATAGTGTCAGCGGCTCCCCTGGGGGTCGAACAGACCAGGGGGACCAACTAACATTCGCTGGATTCCACAGAAAGAGAACGCTATGCCCGCCCTATCTTCCCTAACGACCGCGCTGCGTGGACGCCGGGCCTTGTGGGGATTGCTGATCCTGGCGGCCGTAATCGTGGCGGCGGTGCTGGTCTGGCAGGGGGTTACCGCCTCGGGAAACCCTGACCCGACTCTTCCCCGTACCTCTGCCGGCGTAGCAGTTCTTGACATCGCGGTGCTGGTCTTCCGTGAAGGGTTGGAGTGCATTCTCGTGCTCTCGGCCATCACCGCCAGCCTTATGGGCGGTAATCGGCCCTATCAGCGACCCATCGCCGTGGGCGCGGCGGCGGGCGCTTTCGCCACCCTGATTACCTGGTTCATTGCCGTGGGTATCGTCAGCGATCTGACTACTAATCTCCCAGCACTGGACGTACAGGCGGCCACCGGTCTCTTAGCCGTGGTGGTCTTGCTGGTGGTGATGAATTGGTTCTTCCATAAGTTCTATTGGACCGGGTGGATCTCGCTCCACAACCGTAAGAAGCGTGCGCTCATCCAAGATCAAAAGGCGGAAGAGTCACAGGTGACGGCGCGGAGGTTCCTGGTGGGCCTGGGACTGCTCGGCTTTGCCTCACTCTATCGCGAAGGCTTTGAGGTGGTGCTCTTCCTGCAAAGCTACCGGATGCAATGGGGCAACGGCGTTATCCTGGAAGGCGCCCTGCTGGGCATCGGCTTCTCCGGTATAGTTGCCATACTCACCTTTGTGGCGCACCGGCACCTGCCCTACAAAAAGATGCTCATCGTCACCGGCGTGCTGCTTACCATTGTCCTGATGGTCATGGTTGGTGAGCAAGCGCAAGAAATGCAACTGGCGGGATGGATTTCCACCACCAACATTCCAGCCCTCCGCTGGATACCTGCCTGGCTGGGCACCTGGTTTTCCATCTTCCCAACAGTCGAGACCCTGGCAGCGCAGAGTGTCGCGGTGGCTCTGGTGCTGGGCTCCTACCTGCTGGCGCGGTATCGCAGCGTTCTGATGCCCAAACGACGGGGTGCCCTACGTCCGGCATCGCCGCCGGTCTCCACTGTTTCCACAGGAACCCGGCCGGCGCCAAACGCTGGACACTAAAACGGTGAGCCAGTTGGCGCCCTGCCGGCTAGTGGCCGGACAGTAGACCAATGCCGCTGATGAGCATCCGTACTGCCACCAGCGCTATCAGTGGAATGAAAATCTTGCGAATAGTGGCGTTGGAGAGCTTCACTAGTGTCCGTGCGCCTATGGTCGCCCCCGCCAGAACGCCCAGGGCGACCGGAGCCGCCACCAGCGGATGGATGTCGCCCCGCTCAAAGTAGATGCCGGCGCTGGCCGCGGCGGTGACCCCAATCATGAAGTTGCTGGTGGTGGAGGAGACCTTCATGGGCAGCTGCATGGCGGTATCCATCGCCAAGACTTTGAAGGTTCCGCTGCCGATACCCAGCAATCCGGAGATGGCGCCAGCTATGTACATCATGCCAAAACCAAGCGGCACGTGCGTGACCCCATAGTCTACCTCACGCTTGAGTTGTGCATCGGGGTAACTGCTGGGAAGCGAGAGCCGGCGCGCCCAGCGGTCGCTGACCACATGCTTGGGCAGTTCCTCGCCGATCTCGCGGATGAGGGGAACCGTTGAGACCACGAGTACGGTGCCAAAGAGTACATACAGTATGCCGGTTGGGGCCACGTTGGCCAGGTAGGCGCCGCTGACCGCCCCTATGGTAGTGGCAATTTCGAGGAACATGCCCACCCGCAGATTAGTAATGTGGTCCTTCACGTACGCAGCCGCTGCGCCGCTGGAGGTAGCAATCACCGAGACGATAGAGGCGCCAACCGCTGTCTCAAAGGGAAGGCCAAAGCCGATGGTCAGCAGCGGCACCACAAAAACGCCGCCCCCTAGTCCCACCAGTGAGCCTACTAGTCCAGCGCCGAAACTGGCCACAATGACTATCAGAAAAAAACCGAGATCGGGGTTGTTAAGCATCTTAGCTTCCTCCCAGCCCAGATAGTAAGCTGAGCAGCAAGATTGCCAGCACCAAGGCGGTGATGCCCATATAGAGCCGATCATGTTCTATGCCAAAGGCGACAATGGAGACCGCCACCCGCACCACCGGTGTTGCCAGTAGCAGCACCAGTCCCAGCGAAATAATGGCAGAAGGATCACCATGTGACAAGCCCAGCCACATCCCTGAAGGGCTCGACGGCGCCAGCGTAGATACCATAGAATGACGATACCGCAAAAGTCCGTCCAGCACCCCAATGACGATGACGCCGGCGCTTAGCAGAACACCGGCTCGCAATACCTGGCTGATCATGACTTCAGTGTGGCGAACCAATTCATGTACCTCCCCTGTGTTTCTGTCCTGTTCCAGCATACGGCACATCATGTTATAATACCAAGACATAGATTTCATAAGGGTATAAAAACTGGTTATGTCACTGAATTTGCATCACGTGCGAATATTCACCGCGGTCGTGGAGGCCGGTAGCTTTAGTCGCGCCGCCACCACCCTCTTCATCTCACAGCCAGCCGTCTCCAAGGCAGTCGCCGAGCTGGAGAGCCAGATCGGTGCTGCGCTTCTGGACCGGTCACGCCGCCGGATTACTCTGACGGAGGCGGGCACCACGCTGTATCGCTACGCCCAGCAGATCTTTGTGACCGAGCGGTCTGCTGAGGTCGAGCTGGCTCGCTTGCGGGGAGTCGCCGAAGGCAGGCTGGCTATAGGCGCCAGCACTACCCTCGGCGTGTACCTTCTGCCTGGACTGCTGGCCAGCTTTCGGAGGCGGTATCCCGGTATACGGCTCTTTCTGGATATCGGCACCACCCGTGAGATCACACTGCGGCTGCTTCAGACGCCGCTGGATATCGCCTTTGCCGAGGGGCCGGTCAGCGATGACCGGCTACTGGTCACCACATGGCTGACTGATCGACTTCGCGTCATTGCCTCGTCCCAGCATCCACTGGCGCAAAGAGTCACGGACGAGGTCCCCATCCTCCCCTCACGCGTGCTGGAATTCCCCTTCATCGCGCGCGAGCCGGGCTCGGCAACCCGCGTGTTTATCGACGAAGAGCTGCGCAAGCGTGGGATAGTGCTGTCCGTTCCCATAGAAGCGGGAAATAATGAGGCGATCAAACAGCTGGTCAAGTCTGGCCTGGGGCTGGCACTGGTTTCGGAGTCAACCACTGGGGCGGAAATTTCCGCCGGTAGCCTGGTCGTGCTCGATGTGCCTGAGCTGGTCATTGAGCGTCGCCTCACGCTGCTCCAGGTCGTCGGCCGGCCGCTCAGCGCCAGCGCGCAGGCATTTCTCGAGCTGCTGAATGGCCACAGCGGCTGAAATCTTCGGGTTGTCCGTTCCCCACGCGGGAGACTCCGGCTTTAAGAATATTTTACAAGTGCACCTTACCCCAGAAAGTTCCTGAAAAATTGGGCCGCCAGCCTCCCGGGAACGCCTCGGCACCGCCTGGATGCCGCTGTCTCTTCTGGCGCTTTCCAACCGTTTTCTCATATAGCCTCACTATACTGCGCTACGAAGTGGAACCGCGCCAGCGGAGATGGTGCCTGGCGCTCGGGAGGAGGCTAGCAGAGGCCAGAGGGGAAGGTTGACATGAGTTCGAGGCAGGCTACTCGCAGACGAGGGACAGACCAGCCGATGACGCGTCCCGGCACTCCGGGGCGTGCAGTGAGCAGGCGCTCTCTTATAGAGCAGCCGGAAGACGAGGTCAGGTCGCAGCGGCGACCGAAGGCACGTAATCGCGGCCGCCGGAGCGGATCGGTCTTCACCCGAAAGATGTCGAAAGAGCAGTCTGAATGGCTCTTCGCCGGAATAGTGTTTGTCGGGTTGATGCTTGCGGTGATAGTGGGCATTAAGGTCATCGGCGGACACAGCAGCACCCCCACTGCCAACCGGTCCGCAGGCTCCTTCTTTGGCGGCGGCGGAGGCGGCGGAGGGGCCGGCCGCAGTTCGGCAGTGCTCACCGCAGTGGCCGGGGCGCTAAATATATCTACCACGACACTTACTTCTGACTTGCAGGCGGGTCAGACCGTGCCGCAGATTGCTGCGGCGCAGAACATATCAATTGCCACGGTAGACTCGGCATATTTGAGCGCCGCGCAGCAAGAGTTCAACTCGCTTGCCAGCAGCGGTCGCTTCACGCAGGCACAGGCCACCCAGCTCTACAGCCAGCAGCAGCAAGACGTCGATAGCGGACAGTTCCCGCTCTTGCAATTCTTCGGCGGCGGCGCTGGCGCCGCCGCGACCCCCTGAGTGAGTGAGGAGCGTTGTCTGCAAGTTTTCTATTCAGGAGCTATTTTTACATGTTCACGGGAACTCTACTTCGCGGGGTACGCAACGTGCTCCGCAGCCCGCTGCGACTGGTTCTGGTGGTAGCCATCCTGGGGACCTGCCTGATGTTCGTCGCCGTCATGTTCGTGCTGAACGGCAGCGCCCAACAGCGGCTATCCGCGGCACAGGGCCAGGTCGGCTCCGGCATCGACGTACGGGCGCCCGGATCGTTCGGGCCGTTTGGCGGAGGCACGCTTACCGCCAGCCAGGTGAAGACCATCACTTCCACCGCGGGAGTGGCAAGCGTAACCGAGGTGCTCTCGGAGAGATATACTGGAACGGCCATCAAGGGCAACGTCGCACAACCCAGTGGCGGATTCGGCGGTGGCGGTGGTGGGTTCGGCGGTGGGTTTGGCGGTGCTAGCAGCGATAACGGCACCGTTGCCCCCTCAATCTATGGCATGCAGCCTGGTCAGTCCTCCTATGCCCTGAGCACCGGGTCGGATGCCACCGTTTCCAGTGGCCGCAACCTGAAGACCAGCGAGACTACCGCCGATGTCGCGCTAATGAGCAAGGCACTCGCCTCGGCTAACGGTCTTTCGGTAGGGTCGACCTTTACCCTGGATACTACCAAACTGACCCTGGTCGGCCTCTTCAGCACCGGATCTACCTTCGGAGACGATACCATCATCGTACCGCTGCAGACCATGCAGAAGGTCTACGACGTCAGCGGAGTCTCCACGGTTACCGTCTACGCCTCTAACACGTCCGGAGTGAACGCTCTGGTAACAAAGCTCAAATCCGAGCTGGGCAGCAGCGTCGACGTAGTCTCGCAGGCCACGCTGTATCAGGATACACTTACCGCCCTTAAGGACACTCAGGGCACCATCTTCACCACCCTGATCGTGGCAATTGTTACCGCCGCACTGGTCATCGTCTTTGCCGTCATGATGATCGTGCGCGAGCGGGTTCAGGAAATTGGACTGCTCAAGGCTATCGGCGCCTCGCACTGGCAGGTAGTGAGCCAGTTCGGCGTCGAGGTACTGAGCCTGAGCGCAATCGCGGCAGTGGTGGCATTGCTGCTGCTGGTACTGGTGGGAAATTCGCTCGCCAGCAAGTTTGATCTCACCTCCCCCGGTGGCGGATTCGGCGCGGGTCGCTTCGGCGGCGGAGCCTTCATCATCAATTCGGGCGGCGCTGCCGCGACTACGACGCCTTTCTCCGCCGGGCTCAGCTTCGGCTCGCTCCTGCTGGTGCTGGGCATCGGCATACTGCTGTCAGTGGTGGCAACGGTAATACCTGCCTGGTACGTGGCACGTATCAAGCCGGCCGACGTGCTTCGGGCGGAGTAGCAGCGGCACGCACACATGGAGTTCACCGCGCTGACGGCGCAGGAAAAGGATCACGAGATGCCAGAGATAGATGCCGATATTGAGGATACTGAGGATACTGAGGATACCGATGACATTGAGAAGAGTCCGAGCGAGTCCGAGGATGCCGAAGAGTCCGAGGATATCGAGGAGTCAGGCCATGCCTCCGAAGAGCCTCCGGTCGCAACCAAAGTAGGCGCCAAAGTAGGCGCCAGGCCAAACCCCGCCGAGATGAAATCGGCGGAGATAGAGCCTGCCCTGGATGGGCTCTACACCATCATAGCCGACGGTCTCAGCAAGCATTTCGAGGATGGAGAAGAAGTCATCAGAGCAGTCGACGACGTATCGTTTGTCTGCTCGCCCGAGCAGTTTGTCACCATTAGCGGACCCAGCGGCTGCGGTAAGTCAACGCTGCTCTTTCTCCTGGGCACCCTGGAGCAACCTACCGAGGGTCGTTTGATCGTCGACGGCGAAGAGGTGAGCGGACTGCCCAATCGCGAGCTGAACCGCTTCCGCCGCAGCCGGGTGGGTTTCGTCTTCCAGTCTTTCCACTTGATACCAAATCTTTCGGCCCTGGAGAATGTCATGCTGCCCATGGATATTGCCGGAGTGCCACGTCAGCAACAGGCCGAACGAGCGGCCAGCCTACTCGACCAGGTAGGCATTGCCCCCGACCGGCACGAACACCGGCCCGGTAAGCTCTCCGGCGGGCAGCAGCAGCGCGTCGCCATCGCACGGGCGCTGGCCAACGACCCGGCGGTCATACTGGCCGACGAGCCCACCGGCAACCTGGACAGCGGCAATAGCAAACGCATAGTGGAGTTGCTTCGCCAGCTGGCGCGCGAGGGGCGTACCGTCGTAGTGGTTACCCACGATCTCGGTATCGCCAAACAGTCGGATCTCAGCATCGAGCTCGAAGACGGCCATATTAAGCGCATGACCACCAAGGAGCAGCGAGAGCAGCGCGCGCTGGAGGTCAGGGAGCGAAAAGCTCTGGAAGCCAAGGAGCGAAGAAGCACGGAGTCCACAGCTCCCGGCCGGGCTCCCAATTCCGCTCGCCGCCGCCACCACTAGACCGTGATGCGCCTGGCTCCCGTGGACGGGAGCCAGGCGCCGCCCAAATGAGCTAGCCCCCCTGGCTGGACTCCAGGGACGGGGCTAGTTTCGCCTTCGAGCTACCTCTGGGCCGGAAGAGCAGCCGCAGAAAGCCCAACGGGCTGCCACTGCGCGGCTGTACCGCCGGTGCCGTGGTGGGCTGCCGGGCAGCGGCGGCGGGTGCCCCGACTTCTCCCCCACCTTGGTTGAATGCCGAGCGCAGTGCAGCGGCGATTTCATTCACTCCCCGAGTACCCGGTTCCTCGAATAGGTCGAGGAAATCGTGAATCATGCCGTCGTAGCGGGAAACTTGTGTGGGCACACCCGCCGCCCGCAATCGCTGCCCATACAGCTCTCCGTCGTCACGTAGACCATCATACTCCGCGGTCATTATGAAAGCCGGCGGCAGCCCGGAGAGATCCGGAGTCAGCATGGGTGAGGCCAGCGGATGGGTAATGTCGGCGGCATTGGGGAGATAGTGCCGGATGATCCAGATCATCTCGGCTTTACTGACACTATTGTACGAATCGGCGAATTCCTCGATAGAAGGCGTGTTCAGCCGGAAATCGGTGGCGGGGAAGAGCAGCATTTGCAGCACCAGCGGCGGCCCACCTTGGTCGCGTGCCATGATCGAGACGACGGCCGCCATATTGCCGCCCGCGCTATCGCCGCCGACGGCGATCAGGTGGGGGTCGCCCCCGAATTCGGCGGCATGGGTCGCCACCCACTGAGTGGCGGCGTAGCTATCCTCGAGTGCCGCCGGGAATGGATGTTCCGGCGCCAGGCGATAGTCGACCGAGACCACCAGACAGCCGGCGCGGTTGGTGATGCGACGGCAGAGTGGGTCCTGTAGATCGAGGCCACCCAGTATCCAGGCGCCGGTGTGCAGGAATACCAGTACCGGGAAGGGACCAGCGCCGGTGGGCCGGTAGATCCTGACCGGTATTGGCAGCGCGGGGCCGGGTAGCAACTGGTCCTCTACCTGGGCCACGGCTTCGCCGGCGGGTCGCGCGGCCAGCATGCCACTGATCATCTGGCGGCCAACTTCTGGCGTCAAGGTAGCATAATCCATATTGAACTGTTTCATTTGATCAAGATAGGCCTGTGCCTGCGGGTCGAGTGGCATGACGGCTACGCTCCTTTGTGCTAGCGCTCATCGCTTTCGCGAAGATCTCAACCAAGCTTGAATGGGTCGCGGGTCTGGCCGGAGAGCTCGACCCAGATGGCTTTGGTCTGTGTGAATTCCCGCACGCTCTCCAGGCCGTTTTCGGTTCCCATGCCGCTCTGCTTATAACCGCCGAAAGGCGTATTGAAGGAGACGGTGCGGTAGGAATTGATCCAGACCATGCCGGCGCGTAGAGCGTGCGCCATGCGATGTGCCTTGCGGATGTCGGTGGTCCAGACACCGGCAGCCAGCCCATAGCGGGTATCGTTGGCCAGCCGGAGGGCCTCCTCCTCGGTGCGAAACGGTATGACCGAGAGTACGGGGCCGAAGATCTCATCCTGGGCAACCCGCATATGGTTGTCGACGTGAGCAAAGATGGTTGGCTCGACGAAGAAGCCATTGACTAGATCGGGCGCCGTCGGCACCCGGCCTCCAGTCACCAGCTCCGCGCCCTCTTCTATGGCCGTAGCGATGTAGCTCTTGATCTTCTCCTGCTGCTCCTTGAAGGCCGAAGGGCCCATCTCGGTCTCAAGAAGCAGTGGATTGCCCAGCTTGATAGCACGGGCACGTTCGGCCAGCCGGCCCACGATCTCATCATGGAGGCGAGCCTCTACCAGCAGCCGGGAGCCGGCGATGCAGGTCTGGCCACCGGCGGCAAATATGCCCGCGACCACGCCGTTGACCACACCTTCATCAGCATCAGCAAAAACGATATTGGGCGACTTGCCGCCCAGCTCCAGGCTCACCCGAGCCAGATGATCGGCGGCATCCTTCATGATGCGCATGCCGGTGGGCGTTGAGCCGGTGAAAGCGACTTTGTCTACTCCTGGATGGCGGACCAGCGGGGAGCCGGTGCTTGGCCCGAAGCCGGTCACCACATTGAAGACACCAGGTGGAAAGCCAGCTTCGGCAAAGAGCCGCGCGAACTCCAGCGTCGAAGCCGAAGCCTGTTCCGAGGGTTTGACGACAACGGTGTTTCCGGCGGCAAGCGCCGGAGCTAGCTTAAAGCTGAGCAGCAGCAGAGGAGAGTTCCAAGGAGTGAGCGCCGCGACCACGCCCAGCGGCTCATGGCGGGTATAGACCAGGAAATTCGGCTTATCGCTAGGAATCGTCTCTCCCTGTATTTTGTCCGCCGCGCCGGCGAAATAGTAGTACCACTCGGGCAGTGACTTGAGCTGTCCGCCCATTTCGCGAATGAGCTTGCCGTTGTCAGTGCTTTCAACCACCGCGATCTGATCGGCATTCTCCTCAAGGACTCCGGCAAAGCGGCGCAGTAACCGCGCGCGCTCGGTTCCCGTCATGCGCCCCCAAGGGCCCTCGTCGAAGGCCGCGCGAGCCGCCCGGACGGCGGCGTCCACATCGGCTTCATCGGCTTCGGGCAGTACTGCCCATGTTTTTCCAGTATAAGGATTGATACTCTCGAAGGTACGGCCCGATCGGGCGGCTACCCATTCGCCGCCGATGAGCATCTGATAGTGGCGTACTTCGCCGGCCACAAGGGTCTGGACTACCGCCATCGGCGTCCCCTCCTCCTTCGCGTCGGACGGGTGTGATTCCCGTGTGTGGTGAGAGATGATTATCGAAATCGACTTCGTCATATGTACGAAATGTCACCGAGCGGTAAGCACCTCCTCCGGCAGGGCAGTGCCGGCGCCGGCACTGCCGGCTTTCGGGAAGGGATGAAGCTGGGTGGATGGACCTGACCGGGCGACCATGGATGGCAAGTCGTGCCCTACCGCGGTGCGCAGCGGCTCCCCCAACGCCAGCAGCTTGTCGAGATTGATACCGGTCGCGACTCCCATTTCATGGAGCATGTGCACCAGGTCTTCGGTAGAGATATTTCCAGTGGCGCCGGGCACGAAGGGGCAGCCGCCGATGCCCCCCAGCGAGGCGTCAAACTCGGTAATGCCCGCCTGTAGACCGGCAAGTGCGTTGGCCAGGCCCATATCTCGGGTATTATGCAGGTGAAGGCCAAAGCGTACCTCAGGAAAGCGTGTCTGTACGCTGAGAACTACCTCCGCGACCTGCTGGGGGTTTGCCGCTCCATCGGTATCGGCCAGAGTGATCCGTCGAATGCCCATGTCGACCAGTTCCTGGAGAACTGCGCCGGAGCGCGCAAGTGACGTGCGACCCGCGTAAGGACAATGAAAGGCGGTAGCGAGCGTAGCTTCGAAAACGGCCTCTGGGTAGGCGCTCCGTGAAAGAGCGCAGACCTCGGCCAACTGGGCCAGAGATTCCGCCACTGGGCGATTCAGGTTGGCCAGGTTATGCGGCTCGCTGGCTGACAGTACCAGGTGCAGATGCGTTACTCCGGCATCGAGGGCACGCCGCGCTCCCAGCATATTGGGGACCAGTGCGCTATACACCACGCTGGACTCCGCGGGGAGCCCGGCAATCACCTGTGCCGCGTCCGCCAGCTGCGGCACCACGTCAGGGCGCATGAATGAGGTGACTTCGATCGAGGTGACGCCGGCTTGTACCAAACCGGCGACGATGTCGAGCTTCTCCAGAGTCGGGATTACACGCTCTTCATTTTGAAAGCCATCGCGGGTTACGACCTCGGTTACCCGCACAGAGTTCGGGAGCCGCATTGACTGCATTGACTAGATGACTCCTTCTCGTTCCAGTTGCTCTAGCTGCTCCACCGAGAGATTCAGTAACCGGCCGTAGACATCTTGATTGTCCGCGCCCAGTGAGCGTCCGAGCCAATGGGTCTCCCCCGGAGTCTGGCTGAGTTTGGGCACGATTCCGGGGAAGCGCACGCTTCTCGGCTCTTGGGGAGCGATTTCGACCTGGTGAGTCTCGATCATGTCACGAGCGTGGTAGTGAGGGTCGCTGGCGATGTCCGAGGCATCGTAGATAGGCCCGGCCGGTACATCGGCGGCAAGCATGACCGCCATTACCTCGTCGAGCGTACGCTCTGCCGTCCAGTCGCTGATGATCCGGTCGAGGGCGATCTGGTGCTCGCTGCGGCCGACATTGTCCGAAAACGCTGGATCCTCCGCCAGTTCCGGCCTGCCGATGGCCAGCATAAGGCGCTTGAATACCGCGTCGGCATTCCCGCCTATAACCACCCACTTGCCTTCGCGGCAGGCGTAGGTATTCGAGGGAGTCAGACCCGGCAGAAGATTTCCCGACCGCTCCCGTATGACGCCATATCCGTCGAATTCGGGTAGGAGCGACTCGGCCACCGCAAACACCGCTTCGTACAGCGCCACATCCACCACCTGACCCATGGGGGAGGCAACCGCATCCTCCGCTTGGGGACGCTGGCGCTGGCGTTCCCGGTGCAGCAAGGCGATCAGGGCGCCAATGGCGCCGAAGAGGCCAGCCAAAGAATCGCCAAGGCTGACTCCCACCCGTGTTGGAGGACGATCCGGATAACCGGTGAGATACCTGAGTCCACCAATAGCCTCGGCAATGCCCCCGAAGCCCGGCCGGTCGCGGTAGGGACCGGTCTGACCGTACCCGGAGATGCGAACTAAAATGACATCCGGATTAACCCTCTTCATGGTCTCGAAGCCCAGATTCCACTTCTCCAGCGTCCCCGGGCGAAAGTTCTCCAGGACCACGTCCATCTGAGGAAGCAGTCGCCTGACGAGGTCCTGTCCTACTGCGCTGTGCAGGTCCAGGGTTATCGATTTCTTATTGCGAGCTTGCAAATACCAGAGCAGCGAGGTCTCGCCCTGTAGCAGGCGCCACTTCCGCAACTCGTCTCCTCGGCGCGGGCGCTCCACTTTGATGACCTCGGCGCCAAACTCGGCGAATAACCTGCCCGCGTAGGGTGCGGCGATCAGATTGCCGAGTTCCAGCACTCGAAACCCGGCCAGCGGTCCCCTCTGTGGTTCCACGTGTTTCGTCTCCCCGGTCTATGGCCGGTAATTCCTGGGGCAGCACCGAATCGGCGGCAAGAGGTACGTACAACATGTGTTATGGAGGGTGTAACATATCTCAAATAGCCTGTCAACCTTGATTGTTTTAATCAATGTAATTGTGGGAAAGTTCCTCTACGCATGCTGCATTGTCCCACGAATTGGGATTAATTACCTTGATTTCGTTCATCAACATATTGTATGGTTATCCCGCCAATGCCAACCGCGGAAGCGACCGTGCCTGGTGCCGATCAAGAGACTGCGAGGGTAGTATGAGCCAATTTCTGACCGCTCGAGAAGCGGCGGCGACGCTTGGAATCAGCCTGGATACCCTGTATGCGTATGTAAGCCGCGGTTTGCTTCGCTCGGAGACCGGGGACCTGCAGAAACGCAGCCGCCGGTATCCGCGAGAGGACGTGGAGCAGCTCAAGCAACACCGGCTCGAATCTCGCCATCCCGACCGAGTCGCCGCCGGCGCTATGCATGCGGGCACACCGGTCATGGAGTCGGCCATCACCATGCTGGCCAGCGATCGCTTCTATTACCGCGGCTACGATGCGCTAGCCCTGGCCACGTCTGCCTCGGTGGAGCAGGTGGCTGCGCTTATCTGGGCCGGTGAGCTTGGCGCCGGTGAAGTTCAGCTCTGGAGCAGACCGCCGGCCACCAGTCTGGCCAGGTACCAGCGGCTTGTTTCACAGCTCGACGGCTTGATGTCTCTAGAGGCCTTGCAGGTGTGCCTGCCGCTGGCGGCGCCGGGCGACATCGCCGCGTACGACTTGCGCCCGGAAGCGGTAGCACAGACAGGCGCTCGCATCCTGCAACTCCTGGCGGTGGTCGCCTCCGGTACGGAGTGGGCGAGCGGCGGCGTTGCCCGGACGTTGCAACGAGGCTGGATCCCTGGTGACCCACGGGCGACTTCGCTCCTTACCGCGGCGCTCATACTCTGCGCTGACCAGGAGCTCAACGTCACCTCCTTCGCTGCCCGCTGTGTGGCGTCGGCAGGCGCAACCCCGTATGCGGTAGTCGGCGCAGGACTGGCAGCCCTGCAGGGGATCAAGCATGCCGGACAGACCGAGCGGATTGAGGCATTTCTACGCGAAGCCGGGTCACCTGCCGGAGTCCGTTCCTCCATGACGAGCCTCCTCAAGCGTGGTGAGCCCATCCCCGGTTTTGGGGAAGTGGTGCCAGGATTCGGACCGGCATTTTACCCGGGAGGCGATCCTCGGGGGAAACTCCTGCTGGCTCTCACCGAGAAAGAGTACCCCAAGGCCGCTTCGGTATTGCTGGCCCAGCGCGTCGTCCTGGAAACCGGCGATCTGCTGGGCGACCACCCAACCGTTTTTTTCGGTCTGGTGGTTCTCGCCCGCACATTGGAATTACCGCCGAATGCCGCCATCACGCTCTTCGCACTGGGCCGAACCATTGGTTGGATAGGACATGCTATCGAGCAGTATCAGGCAAATCAGGTGATACGGCCTCGCGCGCGCTACATCGGCCCGCCGCCACAGCCGGCCTCATGAGCGCGCAGTTGCCGTCGCACTATGTATTGATATCCTTGTTGGCAAAGCGCACGGTGGCCAGCGCCAGCGCCACTATGGTAACCGCCAGCACCCCCAGCATATCTCCCCAGGGCAGGCCGTTCAGGAGCGGCGTACCGTAGTAGTAGAAGGCGGAGAGATGCTGTAGCCCATCCGGCCAGTTCAGCTCGGGCCCAATGAAGGTGATGACAAACCAGATCACCAGCAAGAAGCTCAAGAGTCCGGTGTCGATAACCGTGCTCAGCCAGCCGGAGAAGAGATAGCCTATGGCCGCGACCAGCAATCCGAGCGGAATCATGCCGAGAGTGGCTGCCGCCACGTTGCCGGCGTCCAGCTTGATCCCAGTGGCCGCCGAGGCCAGCTCGGTCACCAGAAGCGTTACCAAGCCAATGGTGATCGTGGCGGTGGTCAGCGCAGCAAAACGGCCCAGCAGCACCTCCCGGCGCGGCTGGGGGGTCGCCAGCACTAACTCCAGCCGGCCGTCTTCTTCAGTAGCCGCCCAGCTGGTGGCCTGAGTCACCGCAAAGGCCATCAACAGCAGCGGTAGGAAGATGAAGAGCGCGCTCAGGATGGCTTCGTTGGTGACGGCGTTTCCCCCACCTACCTTGGTGGCCAGATCCTTGAAAATAGGCGAGCTGTCATAGAGCCCCTGCAGCTGGTGCTCGGTCTGCTGGAGGATGACTACCATGCAGCCGGCCCATCCGGCGATGCCCACCGTCCACCAGAAGGTGGAAACCTCGAGCTGGGCCAGGCTGCGAGTATACACCGAGCGCAGCGACCAGGCGTTGGCCGGCAGGGCTCGCTCTGGGGTAACCGGTCGCTCGGGTAGACGGAGAAAGCTGGGTAGCGGCACCGTGCCCCCCACATCTCGCGCCACAAAGAGCCAGATCGCCGCTCCACTGAAGAGCAGTGAGAGAGCCACTAGAATGAGCAGGGCGCCGAGATTGGTACCATAGCTGGGTATCAACGGTTTGCTCAGGTTGTAGTAGTAGACCGGGGAGATGCGACTTATCCACTCGGTGCCGGGGAAAACCCGGTGCACCATATCCAGCAGGATGGAGAACACCAGCAAACCACCGGTTATGCCGGCGGCGGTACTCCTCTCCTGGGTGAACTGGGAGAGGAAGAGAGCGATGCTCCCGTACACTCCACAGGCCAGCACCAGATTGAGAGCAAAGAGCATCGAACCGCCAAAGCCGTAGCTGGCGCCCACGCTCTGGCCGCCGGCAAACACCACTAGGGCGATGATCAATCCCATTCCCAGGAGGGCGGTCCACATCGCCGCCACTTTCTGCAGCGCCACCTGGACACGGCTGCGAGGCAGGGAGAGCAGTACATCCAGCGAGCCACGCTCCTCCTCACCGCGGAGCATACGGCTGCCGGCCAACAGCGGCCAGAGAGCCATTACCAGGATGGTGGGACCATACTTCCAGGTGGCGTACCCGCCGGGGGTGGCGATCGCCACTGGCTCGGCAAGCCACTTGAAGGACGCCGCCACACTCACTAGTGCAGCGCGCGCCGCCGCCGTGCCTATTAGAGACTTCACGGCGATCAGAACGACGTACATGAGCAGTCCGATGCCGATGCCCCAACCCAGGATAGCTACGCGAAAATCGCGCAGGGTCTTCAAGTAGACGCTCCTAAACCACATGGCTGGCCTCCTTCGGGGCGAGGCCGGCGCCACCGTCAGCCTCGTAGTAGCGCAGAAAGATCTCTTCCAGGCTGGGCTCGTGGCTCGAGAGGCTCACCACTGAATACTCCGCCGCCTTCTTCACCACCGCATCCTGCCCCCCAGAGACCTGTAGACGCAGGCTGTGCCCATCGGGCAGCGTCTGTACCTCCTCCACCCCCGCCAGACCCGCGAACGCCTCAGCCGGCACCGCCTGGGCGAAGGTGATGGTGACCTCATGCCGCTTGATATCTTTGAGTTCAGTCACTGCCCCAATCCGCACCAGCTGCCCCTCACGGATGATCCCCACCCGGCTGCAGGTCTGCTCCACCTCACTCAGGATGTGCGAGGAGAGGAAGACGGTGTGTCCCTCCTCGCGGACTTCTTTGACCATGCGCTCGAATTCCTGCTGATTGAGGGGATCCAGACCACTGGTGGGTTCATCCAGGATCAAGAGGCGGGGCCGGTGCATGAAGGCTTGAATGAGGACTACCTTGCGCTTGTTACCACTGGAATACTGCCGGAACTTGCGGGTGGGATCCAGTTCCAGTCGAGTGACGAGCTGCTTCAGATAGGTCTGATCGACGCCCCCGCGTAGACTGGCGAAGTATTCCAGAATTTGTCCGCCGGTGAGATTTGGATCCAGAGACGGCTCACCAGGAACGTAGCCGGTCATCCGCTTGATCTCGACCGACTGCTCCCAGGAGTCCAGCCCGCCGATGAGGGCGCGGCCCGAGTCGGCGCGCAACAGCGCCATGAGCAGGCGTATAGTGGTGGTTTTGCCGGCGCCGTTGGGACCCAGGAACCCGAAGACCTCGCCTTCCTCTACCTGGAAAGTCACCTGGCTGATGCCGCGTTTGGAGCCGTAGCTCTTGCTTAGGTTCTCCACCTCGATGATAGCTGCCATAGCGTATATGTCCTCCCCTTACTCCAGATGTTCCTCGACATCTTTGATTTTCTCGACAAATTGGGCAGCGAGCTGTTTGCCCGTTGTCGTATCGCTGGGCGGTTGTGCCGGCTCCAGCCAACGTCGGATCAGGTCGCTGATGGCGTCGACCAGCTGCTCCTTGGGGGGTGTCTCCGTGCCTAAGATTTCGGGCGAGGCGGCGATGCCAATCTTCAGCGCGCTGGTCAGAAACGTGATAATGGAGACGGGAAGATCGGTGCGCATCAGTCCAGCCTCTTGCAGCTGAACGATGTACTCCCCGTAATCGCTGGAAAGCTGCTGCAGTGTCGCCAGATCATATGCATCGTGCAGTCCCTGAAACAGATCCGTCTTGCCGGTAAAGACAGCGGACGTGAGTGGATTGTCGAAGGCAGCAAGCATCCCGTGGGCCCACATGCGATGAAAGAGGCCACCCTCTGGATCTGCGGCAATGCGCCGCATCATCACATCCATAGCCTGTTGCTGCGCATGGAAGAGCGCCGCACGAAACAGCTCGTTCTTGTCTTTCCAGTGCAGATAGATTGTGCCCTTGCCGACGCCGGCCTCGCGGGCCACGTCGTCGATAGTAGTCTTTCGATAGCCGTACCGAATCAGCAGCGCGGCGGCGGAATCGAGAATGCGATCTTCCCGAAGTTTGCGCTCGTCAGTCGGCGCGTCACGTTCGCCAGGTGGATCGGAAATCCCAGCGTATGCCAGCGGGTTAGTTCCGGCTCTTCTACTGGTTGTCACACACTATCACCTCCAAGGTCTCTGTCGACCAGATGACTGGATGGACTCAATCAGTACTTCCAGTCATAGAGTAATCTCATGGGGCCGATAAGTCAAGCGCAGCTCGAATCCCGTCCTCTCGCCCATCCAGCGCGGCGAGCAGGGCAGCCTTACGCGCGGGCGGGGCGAAGGAGGCGCGGATAGCGTTGGCTGTAAACCCCACTAGCTCAGCGTGCGAGAAGCCGAGGGCGTGGGCGATCGCGTACTCGCGCCCGATGGTCGTGCAGATCTGCACCGGGTCGTCGGTGCACAGCGCCACGGGTATGTCGCGCGCGACGAGCCGCCGAATCGGGTGCTCCTCGTAGGAACGGACCGCGCCGAGGACGACGTTGCAACTGAGCGAGCATTCGACGGTCACGCCCCGCTCCGCCAGCAGGTCGAGCAGGCGCGGATCGTCCGCCGCGTAGACTGCGTGGCCCAGGCGCGTCAATCGTAGGTGGCACGCCCCGCGCGGCGCGCCAGCACGCGGTCGAGCCGCGGCGACCACTCCTGGTGCAGGTGGACGTCGGCCTTGGGCAGCGCCGCGATGGTCGAATTGACTGGCACCTCGCCCAGTGGATCGAGTGGTGGATTCGTGAAGGTCTCCATGTCAGTATCGTAGAGAGCGCTCGCTTCCCAAGGCTACTGCAGAGCGGCGTACCCTCCTGCACGTTGCGAGCGACCTCGTGGTTCGGCAGACTCGCGTAACCGCAAACATGCCCTAGTTGTCTGGATCCACATTCATCTGCTCCTGTCCCCGGTCAAACATTCCCTCATCAGCGGCGCGGTCTGCTGCTTCATCGGTAGCCTGGTCTACTTTGCGCTCCACACTCATCTCGGCGACACGCCCCTCCTCACGGCCTTCGCTTGGCTGCTCTGCTATCCACTTCAATAGGCCGCTGTACCTGTCACCATAAGGCATACCGATTGACTGGTACGCCTCAATGCCACGTTCTGTGCTAGCAAGGTCACTAGCCGTCTGTTTCAGGATCTGAAGCAGGGTTGAGACTCGATCAAGCGGCATAGCCGCTATTGCCTGGTCGATAGCCTCGTCAGTTCCTATCCCCTGTTCCTCAAGCTTTCTGGCTGACTCTGCTACCGTCACGATTGTGGCAAGATAATGCCGCAGAGCGGCTTTCCTCACCAGTTCATTCATTGCCTTGTCCTTTCTGGACGAGAATCTCCTAGCCCACAGTAAGGCCAGCACCGATCAATCATCATGCTGCGCCTGCGGCCGCTATGATGGGCTCGGGCAATTGCATACATGCGCTTACGACCGCATTGTCTGAAGCCAGTTCCTCGAGACGCTGGGCAAGCCTAGCCAGCATCCCTGGCCTCTAAGCGGCCTCTAGTGACAACTTCCTTGAGTTGACACTTCGGATGAAGAATCCCTACCGCGGCATTCGTTCAATGTGTACTCAAAGGCCCCACTACAGCTCTTGTTGTATCACCGCACGTGGACTTCTGCGCCGCCGCATTGACACATGATCCGGTTTCTTGACAGCGTTCACCAGTGGGTCATGGGCAATATTTCCCAGCAGTGCGCATATCCGTATTGGATGCGTCCCGGATGTATGTTGCTCCAAGTAGGTCACCGCCTATTCCTCGCTTCCTCCAACCGTTCTTGGAAATATGCCTGTATTCGTTCCCAGTCAGCCTCCCTGAAATCAGAGAAGTCCTTGTACTCAAACTCAGCCGTGACATCGGTAAAGATTTCGGTTCTAGACCGGCCGGTCAGCCGGGCCAGTTCATTGACCCATGACCTCACCTGATTCTGGTGATCCGGACTAAGCAATTCGACTCGGAGGAGGTGCAGCATCTCTGGTAAGCCAGATTGGTTCCGCTCAACTTCCTCAAGTCGTATCCGAAGATCGATGATGTCCTCCGCCTGCGATTTAGTGGTCGCTTCAATAAACCGCAATCGGGATTCCATGTGCGCTTGCTGTCTATAGACATTGCTTAGTTGGTGGTAGTAGTCCGCGAGTCCCAACAGGTCACCGTCGTCGGGCTTATTTCGAGCGATCTCCGCGATACTCGACCCCAGCGAGACCAGGGTAGTGGGAGCGCCCGGTCCATAGGTCTTCTCAAGTTCTGTAGCGCCGACTCTAGCCAGCCACATCCGTATCGGTTCAGCGTTCGGAGATGGGATGGATTGGACGACCCGCAAAATAGTAGCGGTGTCAGCGGCATCGGTGTTGTACCGCTTCCCATCTCGAGAGGCGAGTTTGAGTTGTAAGATATTTGCTTGCAACTGGGTCCACCCCTCGGAGTCACCCATTCGTCTTTTCATATCTACCCAGTACTGTCTGGGAGCGGTGCTATTGGTGAGGACCGCAATCACATCTATGATACTGAAGTACATCACCCCATCTACTTCCGACCGGCGGATTTTGCGATCCGCTTTCTCCTCGATGATGGAGATGGCTTGGTCGTCACTCATGGCAATGTTCCCTTTCTCATATATGGGAGCTGAGCAGCAAATTTCCGGTGGTTATCGCTCGTTCTATCGCATGAGTGAGCCGATTTCCTGGTAGATTTCGTCGTGCGTTCCAGGCATGAAGATTGGTTCCTCTAATACCTACGGCGACATCCGTCATTTACCGTGGATGCCGCCTTCAGTAAACCGGCTACACTCTCTGCTAACAGTGCGGGGGTAAATTGAATGTACCACACTCCCTTGCTTACAGTGCTACGAGCCTTGCTCTAAGTGGAAACTCGCTGTGTAGGATCCATTCAAGCATGAAGCTACATTGCTCTCGCTAACCCCTTGGGTAATACTACCGCAGGAGGTGAGCAGGATAATGTGTCGTGGTCACTTGGATATGGTCACTTGGATATGGTCACTTGGATATGAGGAAGGCCAGCTCGGTGGCAAATTCGAAGCGTTTGACCGGCCAGCCAGTGCCGGCCACCAGCTCATGGAATCTGGCCTCGTAGTTTACCAGCATGCCCTTGGATCTGCCCGCCAGGCTGCGCGCTGGAAACGAGACCAGGACATGGCTGGCCGGCACCTGGTGGAGCAACCTGGCGCCTGCGTACTTGTCCATCTGTTCCAGGCAGGGAATGGCTTTCAAGATGAGCGCCAGATCCGCCGGCTGCTCAGGAACATTCTTGACGACGTCGAGCACTTCGCCGTGACCGGTGAGAAGGCGATGTCCTACAGTAATCGCCGGGGAGGCGAAGTAGCTGGAGATGAATGCCATCATGTCCACGTAGATGTCGTAGGCATAATACTCAGCGTCCTCCGCCAGTGGCATCCAGGGCAGCGCCAGCGGATTCAATCCGCAGGCAACGTCCACTACCCGATGAATGGGGCCCAGACCAGCCAGGGTGATGGCATAGAACTGATCAAGAATAGAGAGTCGCTCGCGTGTGGAGGCGTGCCGCTCCATAATCCGGCGGCAGGCGGAACGTATGCTCTCGCCGCCGCCGGCCTCCGCGGCCTTGCTTAACTCGTCCAGCCAACCGGCGTAGTCGGTTCGGGCGGGCAGGTAGACGCCGGCGACCTGATGCAACTTGTTCTTGGTGCTCTTGATGGCTTCCTTGACGTTGCGCCTCTTGGCTAGCTCCTGGCTGCCCAGGCTACGTACCAGCTCTGGGGAGACCTGTGAGTACCTGGTCGCTGCCAGCACTCCGGCCACCAGCTCATCCAGCCGGCCGGTAGAATGGGCGCTCATCGATCAGAGCTCCCTAAACTCACCATCAAACGCGCCATGAAGGTGAGATTGTGGATCGTGGCCAGCCGGTTGAAGAGACCATCACCCAGTTTGAAGAGATGGTGAAGATACCCGAGGGTGTAGTGTGCACAACTCGCGCAGGGGCAGTCCGGAAATATGGGAGTGCTGGCCTTGACATGCTTCGAATCGTTGATGTACACGAAGTCAAACCAGTCGCCTTCAGAGCTACCGGTCATGGTATCGGGCCGCAGCGCATAGAGGCGGCCGTGCCGGGCGTCTCGAGTCGGCAACGCACTATCGAAGATCGAGTACCCCAGCCGGGCGCACTCCACCACATTCCGGGGGTGGCCGACCCCGAGTGCGTGCATGGGAAATGAGTGCGGTATGAGCTCACGCGTATACTGCAGGACATCGGTGAGTAAATTGCCCTGACTATCCAGAGGCCATCCGCCATAGCCGAAGCCGTCGAAACCAATTTCCAACAATGCCTCGGCGCATCGTCTACGGAGCTCACGTGACCCGCCACCTTGAATTACCGCAAAGAGCTGTGGCCGCGTCTGGCTCGAGCCGTGTCTTTGTTTGAGGATAGTCTCGAAGGCATCCTTGCAGCGCCGGGCCCACTTGATGGTGCGCTCAGTCGAAACCAGCTGCTCGTCCATGGGAGCGTCCACATGGGTGCAATCGTCCAGGCAAATCGCGACATCGGTGTCGTAGCGGAGCTGCAGCTGTATACTCTTTTCCGGCGTCAGCAAAAGTTTACGCTCGAAACCCTCCGGATGGAGCACGATGCCGTTCTCGGCTATGCTGCCAAACTTTGCATTCTGGCGTATCAGAGAGTAGGCCTGGAATCCTCCCGAATCGGTGACTATGGGTCCGGGCCACGCTGCCAGGCGGTGTAGCCCACCGAGAGCACGTACCACCGAGGAGCCCGGTCGCTGCATCAAATGGAACGTGTTCATCACCAGACCGGTAGTGCCGCAGCCATCTAGATCAGCTGAGCTGACCGAGCGCACCACGCCATAGGTGGCATCAGGCAGGAAGGCAGGAAGCGGCAGCGTTCCATGGGGCAGCTCGAGAGCGTGGAGGGATTCATTCATCATCGTCTCCGGTAACCTGGCGAGGAGGGCGCTCCCCTCCGCGCGACTCCGAGCCGCCAATGACCACCACATATTCGCCCCGCAGGCGGGTCTGGCCGCAGGCGGTGAGCAGCTCGGATAGTGTGCCTCGCTGTACCTGCTCGAACATCTTGGTGAGGTCGTTGGCCACGGCTCCGGGGCGGTCTCCATAAACCTCTAGTGCGTCTCGAAGCAGCGCCTCCAGTCGGTAGGGACTCTCGTAGAATATCAGGGTATGTGGAGAATCCTGGTCTAACGCCAGAAACTTGCGACGCTGACCAACTTTGCGAGGGGCAAAACCCCGAAAGGTAAACGAATGAACTGGTAGCCCGGAAAGCACCAGCGCCATGATCAAGGCGGTGGGGCCTGGCACCATGGTGAGAGGCAGACCCTGGTGAATGGCCCGACGAACCAGTGTGAATCCCGGGTCGGAGACGCCAGGTGTGCCAGCGTCGGTCACCAGTGCCACCGATTTGCCCTCAGCAAGTAAGTCAACGATTCGTGCTCCAGCGCGTTCCTCATTGTGCTCGTGAAAGGAGAGCTGCGGCTTGCTGATGCCGAAATGGGCCAGAAGCAGACCGGTCTTGCGTGTATCCTCGCTGGCAACCACGTCGACGCTGCGCAGCGTGTTGAGAGCGCGCAGGCTTATATCCTCGAGGTTTCCAATAGGGGTAGCAACCAGATACAACATGCCGGATCTCCTCGAACCAGAGTGCCAATCCGCCTCCGCTCTTGCCGGCATGCCGGACGAGCGCTACGGGTTTACTGCCCTTCTCATGTACCACAGCAGTATACTCAGATTCAAGATTCTGATCCGCCAAGCGCCGAGCAGTCAATACCAGCGCACATGCTGCGTCTACCATGCTGCGTCTACAGAGACGAGCAGTCCATTCAGGGAGCCAAACCCACCGGTATGGACACAACTCTCGCGCATTGGCGAAGACTAGAGTAGTCGGATCTGGCTGCTTTCTAGGCCTGGTTGGCGCCCAATTCCCGGGCTCGCTCATGTTCCACATCATAGCGAGCTTCGGGCATTGCATGGAGCCGCGCCACCGGTATGGGACGTCCGCAGACCTCACAGATCCCATAGGTGCCGGCGTCAAACTTCTCCAGCGCGTGCACGACTTCGGCCAGCTCCGCCTTGGCATCCAGTTCTTCCTGATGATTCTCGTCCCATTCTTCGAGTTCAACGCTCGAGTCGCCGCGGTCGCCGGGCGCGTCGTCATCGGCGTCCACCACTTCGGCGTTATCTTCATCTTGATCAAACCGCAAGTCGCCAACTATGGCGCTCAACCGCCTGCGCTTTTCTTCAAGAGCGGTTCGCAATTCCGCCAGGATCTCCGGCGTCAGTTCTGGATTTGTGCTCATGTTCGTTCATCCCCTAACCATACGGTTGGCAGTGACGCCACCGCACTTCGGGTGTGCAGAGGCGCCTCAATATCCATTTCCAGCCAGTATGACACTCTCAATCCCCTAAAGGGAATGAGCTTCTTGGCAGCATCGCACCGGTAGCCTGCCTCCAGGGAGACCCGCTCATCGGAGCGGTGGTTGAGAGTGCGACTCACCAAGACAACGCCAACTATGAGCTGGTGGCCCGTGTCCGGGCGACTACAACGTGCCGGCTGCATTGTAGCACCGTCCCCGGCTGTTCACTCCGAGGACGGACCCGTAAGGGACCAGGCCGTTGATACGTGATGTGAGCGGGAACATCGATGCTGCGGCCAAAGGCGAGAGGGTGCATGTTGACGGCGCCAACCACATCCCGATGCCCCTCGAAGGAGCATCCAGGACGGCGACAGCGCCAGACGCGCCCCCGTACTTTCTGTTTCCACCCACACACTGGACACCGGCTCGATGTTCCCCGCTCAGGGCCGGTGAAGCTCTCGATGTGGGCAAGTGTGGATTTATAGGTCAGATAGGCGATGTCTTTGCCGTACTCCCATTGGCTCATCCGCTGGTTGTGATGCCGTCCGCAGCGATGGTTCCTGACCCCATGCGGATTCCCGATGAACAGACGGCCAACACCCGCGGCACGGCAGAAGGCGATCACGGCACGGGTGCCTTCATGGCGCAGGTCCCGGATCTGCCTGCGCTTGCGGGCGCTGGCTTTGCGCCGGGCAGCCTGCAGTCTTCGATCGCGACGTGAGCCTCTCTGGCACCGGTGGCGTTTCCTAGCGATCTGGCCCAACGCCTTGTTGTGCCGCCGCTTGAGGGTGCGGATCCCTCGGCCGGACACCACTAGCGCGGCTCCGGTGGTGGTGGTCACCGCCGCCTGGTGGATTTCCCCCAGGTCCACTGTGGCCTGGGCGGAGCCGGGAGATGCTTCCAACGGTGTAGCTGCCACCGCGACATGCAGCTCATACCCGTCCTTGTACACCAGCTTGCAGGCGCCTACCTGATCGGGCAGGTCAATGGGAAAGACCAGCGAGGGCCGCCCCCTTCCCATGGGTAACACCACTCGCCCTCGCTCCCGGCTCACCGCCTGCGCGGGCCACAGCAGCGGGTAGTACCGTTTGTCTTTGTACGGGTACCGGATCTTGGGATTGGTCTTGCGAAGTTCCCGCGTAGTGTCCACATTGCCCAGGAAGGCGCGAAAGATTGCCTGCACGGTCTGGCTGTGCAGGGCGAACCTGCCTTTGGTCGCCTGGTGAAAGGCGGCTTTCGAGGGCCAGGGGGTATGCTGCTGCCGAGCGGAGAGGTGCAGATCCCGGCACAGCGTCCACACCCCTGCGGCTTCCATTTGGGCGGCTCGCAGCCGCGCCCGGCACCGCGGGCGCAAGCCCGTCAGTCGATAGATCCGCACCGTTTCCATGAGCTCTCCCTCTTGTTCGCCTGCTCACTGTATAGGTAGTACAGGAGGTCGGAGACAAAGCGGAAAAACTGGTTGGACAGCCGAGGCAGACACCATCCGACGATCTGTCATGCAGTGCCTCGGAACCCACGCGCAGAGCGGCAGGGGCTCTCGTCCCGATCTCGCGAACGGGATAGGTCTTCTCGCTCCCTAATGATTGATGACACCGGCCAGCATCAGCAGGAGCGAGCCGACTACCGCCGTGTCCCTGGCCCGGGGTGAGGTGCAATCGCTTCATTGCCGCTCTACCATTCCTCATGCTACCGGCAATGGCCACCCGGTGGAGCGAGATCGTCTAGAGCAAACTCGCCGCCCGCAGTGATTGCCAATGTATACCAGACGAGCGTACCACCGCCGCTACGCGTTTTCAAAGCGTTGTCAAATATAATGTACATATATAATTTGTAATCTATACTTGACAACGACTTCTATATCCGGTATGGTTGCTGTGGAGGGCGCGACCAGAGGTCAGTGGACGGCCATTGTGCCCCGCAACGGTGAGCCGGAAGGAGGCACCGTGTTCAAACGGCGACGGATTGGCATACTGCTTATTTCGCTACTGTTCATAGGCATAGCCGCCAGCTGCGCCCGGCAGCTGCATCTGGCGATACAGTCGCCGGCGATGAGGGCGCCGGTGGCGACACCATCGGCTCAGGCCGAGTATTCCTTGCTCTACGCCGACTCCACCAGTGTAGCGTTTCTTGCCTGGACAGAGAGCAGCTCAGGCGCTCTCACCGGGGTTGCGGAGGAAGTTCAAATACTCGCCGCCGGCTCCGCAACCTTCGTGGTCAGCAACCTGAACTGGACTGGCACGCGACGTGGGGCCAACATCAGCATATCGGTTCCCGGCGCTACTATACTGGCCACCTGGAGCGGCACCAGCTTACTCAGGCAGCAGACTGATCCAGAAACCGGCAGGGTGGTTACCGAGCGCTGGGTACCGGGCACACTGCCTGACTATAACACGCTGACCGAGTGTTTTCGCGGCTATGTCGCCCTGGGACTGGACATAGCGGGAATTGCTTTCGACCTGCAAACCGCAGAGCAATTTCCTAGTGCAGCGATCCGGGGGCAGGTACGAGGCTATCTACACGATGCCCAAAGCCAACTAGCTACCCTGCACTCGCTGACCATGCCTCATCTGCCTGGTCTGGTGACTCCCTGGGTGATACCCTCCCAACAGATAACCAGCTCAATCGGAGCGGCGGAACAATTCCTGGAGGCGCCAACACCTGCCGGACTGCCCTAAGCGCCATTTGGCTCGCAGGTGAATCAACCGAGCGATCGGCGGCGTGGCAAGCGAAACCAGAAGGTCGTGCCTTTACCCGCGGCGCTGGTTACTCCAATTTCCCCATCGTGCCGAGAGACGATGCTGTGACTGATGTACAATCCTAAGCCCAACCCCACGCCGGAGCCGCCCAGTTGCTCGATGCCGGGCACGCGGTAGAAGCGCTCGAAGAGCCGCGCCTGGTGCTCAGCCGGTATGCCAAGGCCATGGTCCTGCACACTTACCCGTACTTCCTGCCGCCCCAGAGAGATGGCGACACCAACCTCCGTATCTGGTGGGCTGTATTTGAGGGCATTGTTGAGTAGATTAAGCATCACCTGACCTATGCGATCGGCATCCATCACCACATTGAGCGAGCGCCGCTGGGGTAGGCTCAACGTGACGACACGTGCCGGCCAGGAGGCTTGCACGGCCTCCACCGCATCTCGCACGACCGCTGCCAGATCGGCCCCTTCGAAATGCAGATCGAGCTTCCCTGCGGTTATGCGGGAGACATCGAGCAAGTCACCTACCAGGCGATCCAATCGCAGCGCTTGCCGGGTGGTGCGCTCGGCAAGACGCTGATAGCGTTCAAGGGATTGTGCCGAGACTGGTCCAGCTTCGTTAAGCAGACGTGTCAGGCCACGCTCACTCAATTGTACGTTAGCGGTGATACTGGTGAGCGGGGTGCGCAACTCGTGGCTGGCGATACCCAGGAACTCATTCATGCGGCGATTCGCCTCTTCCAGCGCTAGTTGCCGGACCTGCGCCTCCTCACGTTCAGCAAGCAGCTGCTGGTAGTCGAGCACCAGCTGTACGATTTGTGCGAAGTTTACCGCCATATCCCGTTCCGCCGCAGTAAACTCGTGTGCCTGCTGGTATGCCCAGGCCATCACCCCATCCAGCCGTCCATCCACTGCTAACGGCGCAACCAGCGTGTTCACGGTTGCGTACGCCGGCAGGTGCTGGGCCGCAGCCACATCTAGAGTGACCACTTCGCCGCGCTCCAGCGCTCGCACCTGATCGGGGGTGTAGTAGTCACCGAGGCCGTGTTCGCCCAGGGTGGCATACCAGCTCGCCTCCTCTTCCGGAGTGCGGCCGGTGGTGGCCAGTGGCACGAAGCGTCCACCAGTGGGCTCTATGCCCGCCACAGCAAAGATGTCACAGCCAAGCACCGGGCATGCCAGCTCGACCAGCCGCCCGAGCAGGACAGCACGCGCCCCCCCTGCCTCCCGAACCAGGAATCGGGCCAGCTCGGTCACCGCCTTCAGGGCATTCTGGGTGCGGCGTTCGAACTGGCGTTGCTCGGTGACATCGCGATGGACGATGACCGCCCCGACAATCGCCCCAGCCGAATCGCGAATGGGTCCGCCGGAGACGCTGAAGTGCGTTTCCTCGCCGTCGTCCGCGGCGATCGTGACCTCCATCGCTTCTGTACCCTGGAGTGTAGCGCCGCGCAAGGCCCGAGCCTGCGGCAGTTGATCTACCGGGATCGGTTCGCCATAGGCGTCAGAGACGGTAAGGCGCCGGGCGCGCTCGCTATAGGTCCCATCGGCAGTCAGTCCGGTATGGCGCGAGACCTGAGCACGAAAGGCGGCATTGGTGAGGGTGGAACGTCCAGTGGTATCATAGACTCCCAGCGAATCGGTGACGGCTTCAATAACCGCTTCCAACTGCTGCACCCGCATTTCCGACTCGCGCCGAGCCCGGGCGATTTCCAGCCGGGCGGCCACGCGCACGAGCACTTCGCGCGCCGTGAAGGGTTTCACCAGATAGTCATCTGCACCGGCTTCAAGGCCCTCGATGGTGGCCTCCTCACCAGCTCGCGCGGACAGTAATATGACCGGTATGGCGGCGGTCCGCCTCTCGGCACGCAGCGCGCGCAGCAATCCATAGCCGTCAAGGACGGGCATCATCACATCGCTCAGCACCAGATCAGGAAGGTCCTGCTGAACCGCCGCCAGTGCCTGACTACCGTTGCTCACCGCCCGTACCCGGTACCGCTCTCCCAGCAGCCGGACGAGATAGTCACGCATATCGGCGTTATCATCAGCAACCAGCACTGATGCTCCGAGTTCTGCAGGCGTAGCGGTACGGGTAAGCGGCGTGCCGCTGTTGACGCGCAGGGGAGGTACGGTAGTGGTAGCCAGCCAGCGTTCCGCTTCGATGACGTAGGTCTCCGCGCCTTGCACGGCGGCAGCGGTGACCGCGTCCGCCTGAACGCGTTCTGCTGGGAGGTGTGCTGTACCAAGTGGCAGCGTGATGGTGAATGTCGTGCCTACTCCTTCCGCGCTCACCACCGTGATGTGCCCTCCATGTAGATGCAGCAAGTCATGTACCAGGGCCAGCCCGATTCCGGATCCCTCGTAGCTGCGCCCTTGCGCCCCCTCCACCCGATGAAAGCGCTCAAAGATGTGTGGCAGTTCCGCCGCTGGTATTCCAATTCCGGTATCCTCTATCGCAAGCTGCGCGTGTCCCTCTGTCGTAGACAGGCGCACGGCGACATGGCCAGTGAAGGTGAACTTGAAGGCATTGGACAGGAGATTGAGGACGATCTGTTCCCACTGGTCGCGGTCAACATACACCGGCTGGGACAGTGGCGGGCAATCGATGATCAGCTTCATTCCCGCCCGTTCGACGAGCGAACGGAAGGTGCTGGCCAGATCGGTGGTAAGCTGTGCGAGATCGGTGGGAGTGAAGGTGGCTCGCATTCGCCCGGCTTCGATACGGGAGAAGTCGAGCAGGGTGTTGACCAGACGCAGCAAGCGCTGGCTACTGTGCCCGATAATCTCCAGGCGGGTGCGTTGCTCGGGTGACAGCGGGTGAGTGGCATCCGCAAATGCATCGGCCAGCGGTCCCAACATAAGGGTCAGCGGTGTACGAAACTCGTGGGACACGTTACTGAAGAAGACCGTCTTGGCCCGATCGAGAGCGGCAAGATCCTCGGCCCGTTGTCGCTCCGCTTGATAGGCATGTGCTGCGGCCAGCGCCGTCGCCAGGTGGCCGCCCAGGGTGGTGAACCAGGAATGATAGGCAGCGTCCAAAGGCAAGCGGGGACTGATTCCGGCCACCCAGACCAAGGTCGGTAGTGCCTTGCCCGGTTCGATCACCGGGTAGACGAGCGCGGTGTGTGGAGTGAGCGCCGCATCCCCCTGATAACTTTCACTCGGCCAGACGAGGTCCTTCAGCACCCGCGGGGTGCCATCGGCGGCTATTGGCCAGAGGGAAGACGCGGAAAGGGTGCAGGTCGGC
This sequence comes from uncultured Chloroflexia bacterium, assembly GCA_963826075.1. Lineage (GTDB taxonomy): Bacteria > Chloroflexota > Ktedonobacteria > Ktedonobacterales > JADMIN01 > JAJPKE01. Next base: position 321,505 of record CAWGVQ010000017.1, on the reverse strand, counting down.
GGGCTCAAGGGGCTTCCAGCCGCAACTCCAACACCTCCTAACCAAGTAAGAGTCTGCCCGTCGTCTTCGACGCGATAGACAAGAGAGCAGGGCACATCCATAGGCGCATTCGCCAATACCGCGAGCGCCTGCTCTGCCACCGATTCGGTAGAGTGGGCCTCCGCTAATCCCGCCGCCAGCTCCTGCGCCACCTGTGCTCGCCGGCCAGCCAGGACGCGCTCAGTGGTCTCGGTCAGCGCCGAAAAGATACCGCAGACTTTGCCAGCATCGTCTTCAACGGGACTATAAGAAAAGGTGAAGTAGCACTCTTCCGGATAGCCACGGCGTTGGAGAACCAAGAGCTGGTCATCTGACCAGGTTGCCTGCCCGGTCGTGTGCACACTCTCCAGCATAGGACCGATGATATCCCAGATTTCCGGCCAGACGTGACGTCCAGGTTGCCCCAGTGCCCAGGGGTGTTTCTGTCCCAACATCGGCGCATACGCATCATTGTAAATTTTGACGAAGTCGTTACCCCACCACAGCAGTATGGGGTGGCGACTAGTCAGACAAATGCGTATGCTGGTCCGTAGGCTGGCCGGCCAGTTCTCCACTGGTCCCAGTGGCGTCGCTGCCCAATCGATGGCGGCCAGCAGCTCGCCTGCTTCCCCACCATTGGTAAAGAGGCGGTCTGCGATCGCAGCACGGAATGGATCACCACGCGACGTCACTGGTTACCAACCTCCATGTATGTGTGAGTTTTCTTCACCAAGAATATACCGGCGCCACAGCAAAACGGCCACTCCAAAGAACGGGCGTGGCACTGCGCCTCAAGAATAGTGCTGCGACAGCGCAGTGGCGCCATCTGGCAGGCCCAGCACCTGGCTGACTGCACCAGTGAAGGCTTGCCAGTCCGCCAGCGAGGCCTGCAGCGCGCCCATCCCTTTTTCGGTCAAGCAATAGAAGCGTCGGCGGGGCCCTCGCCGGTCGGCGGTGCTGGCCGCATCTTCCCAGTAACTCTCTACCAACCCACCGCGCTCGAATTCGTGCAGCACTGGATAAATGGCGCCCTCCTCGAAGGTGAGCACCCCATCGCTGCGCTGCCGCATGCGCTCACAGAGCTCGTACCCATAACTGGGCTGTACATACAGCAATTGCAGCAGCAGTAGCGATAGCGAGCCCTTCTTCAACTCGCGCATCGTGATACTCCAAGACGATACTCCAAACCTTTTCATGCCGCAGACTCCATTACGGTAAGCCTCCGGCTTACCCGGTCAATGCCTAATTTAATGCCGCAGCCAGCTGGTGTACCGCAGCGCGAAGCTCTTCGCGGTTGGCGCCGGCATACCCCAGCAGCAATCCCCCTCGAGGCAGCGGGCGCAGGCTGAACCGCGAGACTGGCGCCACCTCGAGCCCTCTCGCTGCCGCCCGGCTAGCCACCTGCCGATCATCTCTGCCCTCAGGTAACCAGACAACCAGGTGCATGCCTGCCTCAGGTACAGAGATATCCAGGCGGTCTCCCAATGTGTGCCGCAGCTCGTCGACCAGAGCTTCGCGGCGCCCGGCGTAGAGCCGTCGCATGCGTCGCAGGTGACGGGCAAAATGCCCCTCGGTGAGAAAATCGCCCAGAGCCATCTGCTCGAGGAGTGGCGTGTGTACATCGATGAAGCGCCGCGTAGCCAGAAACTGCTCCGCCAGGGCGGCGGGAACGACCAGATACCCTAGGCGCAACGCCGGAAAAAGCACCTTGCTGAAGCTGCCGATATAGAGCACCCGCCGGCCAGCATCCAGCCCGTGCAAAGCCTCCAATGGCCGCCCGCTGAACCGGTACTCGCTGTCGTAGTCATCCTCCAGAATCCAGGCTCCCACTGCTTGCGCCCACTGCAGCAGCGCCAACCGCCGAGCGATACTCATGGTGACTCCAGTGGGAAATTGGTGAGACGGTGTCACCGATGCCAACTTGGCCTGCGGGCAGAGGCGAAGTCCAGACTCGACATCTATTCCTTCCGCGTCGACGGGAACCGGTACCAGCCGGGCCCCCGCCGCCAGCAGCGCTCCACGCGCACCTAGGTAGCCGGGATCCTCGGTCCAGACGGCATCGCCTGGGTCCAGCAGCACTCTGGCCGCCAGGTCGAGCGCACCCTGCGAGCCGGAGGTAATGACAACTTGCTGTGGTGAACAGTAAACTCCGCGAGTGATTCCGATCTGGGCGGCAATGGCCTCGCGCAGTGGCAGATAGCCTTCGGCACACTGGTAGCCGGCGGCCTCTGCTAGTGACTGCCGGGCGCGCCGGGCTACCAGCCGGGCCCAGACGTCGTACGGAAAATGGTGTAGATCGGGCAGACCAGCGCGGAAAGCGCTCAGCACGCCTTCGGAGCTCTTTTCGGTGGAGCCAGTAACATACGGCGCGCGCAGTAGCAGCGTCGCCCGCTGTGAAATGCCGGCTGCTCCGGTTTCCGACTCGTTCGCACGGAGGTCTGACTGCGAACCGCCATTTCTGCTCTCCGGCGCCAGCTTTACCGCCAGCCTGGCGACCCGAGTGCCGTCACCTACCCGGCTTTCGATGTATCCCTCGAGTTGCAGCAGCTGGTAGGCCAGCGCCGTTGTGTTGCGAGATATCCCCAGCTCACTGGCCAGCGTACGGGTCGAGGGTAACCGAGCGCCGGCCTCAAGCTGCCCGGTCAAAACTTGGGCGCGCAGCCGCTGGAAGAGTTGCTTATACAGCGGAGCCGGCGCTCGCTGGTCGAGAACGATCTGGGCGCCTTGGCTAACGGTTCTCTGCTTGGCCATACCAGTACTCGCAATCACGACACTGCCAGCGACGTGTCGGAAATGGCACTGTAACTTCACCAGGAAATGGCTCTTTTCTCACTACCATTATAGCGCTATCATGTGCACTGATGAGCGAGAGAGCCGATTCTCTCGCCGGCAGATTCGCAATCGGAGGAGAAGCAGTGATGGAAGCCCGGATGAGATACTCCAAAGCCGCCCCTGGAGTCATGGCGGCCATGTCGACTCTAGAAGATTACATTGCCGGGTGCGGCATTGAGCCGGGGTTGCAGGATCTGGTAAAGTTGCGTGCCTCGCAGATCAACGGGTGCGCCTATTGTGTGGACATGCATAGCCTCGATGCTCGCGCCGGGGGTGAGACGGAGCAGCGCCTCTACGCCCTGCCAGTGTGGCGGGAGACGCCCTTCTTTACCGAGCGCGAGCGGGCGGCATTGCTATGGACTGAGAAGCTCACGCTGATCTCGATCGACCATGTGCCCGACGAGGTCTTTGAGGAGGTTCGCCGGCACTTTAGCGAGGAAGAGCTGGCGAATCTCACGTTGGTCATTGCCACCATCAACGCCTGGAACCGCTTCGGGATCAGCTTCCGCGACGTGCCCGGTCGGTACAGGCCGTCACCGGCAAGCCGCTGAGCAACACTCCACACAGACCAGACGATAACTTTGGCTGAAATACAGGCAAAGGTAAGCGCACTACGGCAGAGAGTTCGAATCACTCCGTGAGAGCCGATGCGAACTCTGCTGGACATATTGGCCACTTGACTGCGAAAGGATTTCCCAGGAAGCAGCGAGAATTGGCATGCTTTTTGCGCAAGTTACCGGTGATTGGGATGCTCTACCGTCCGGGTACCCGGACGGTAGAGCGCGAAGGATCGTGAGGCTGCGTGAGCCGAGGCGGCCACATGAAGGAGCCGGCATACCTTACAGGAGGCGTCGCTATGGATCCCATTCGAGTAATGGAACGCAGCGGTCACCGTGAGCCAGAGCCAAAGAAGTCCAGCCTGTGGCAACATGGCCGCAAGGGAGCGGCCAAGGCGAGGCACGGTATTCGCCCGTTGGTGAGCTTCTGGATCAAAATCAGTAACGACTGGATCTTCAACCTGGCGGGAGTACTGGCCTATAATCTGCTGCTGTCTGCCTTCCCTATTCTGCTGTTGTTGCTCGCCGTGACTGGCTTTGCGATCAACGATCTCTCACCAGGCAGCCAGCTGCGTTTCCGCCATATCCTGCAGGATGCGCTACCCTATGGTACAGCGACCAGTCTGCTGGTCCATGTAACCCAGACACTACACACGAGCGCTCCGCTGCTGTTAATAATCGGCCTGGTCTTCGCGCTTATTAATGGGTCCAATTTGTTTCTGGTCATGGAGAATTGCTTCGGGATAATCTTCAAGCTGCGGGGTCGCAATCCTATACGCCAGCGTATCATGGCTTTCGGCATGCTGTTGATTTACGTCGCCTTGATTCCGGTCCTGTTGCTGGCGAGTATCGTGCCGGCAGCGCTGGTACGCGTGCTGGGCACGGCGGCAAGCAGCGAGCCCGGGGCACTCCTGGTGCAGGCTGCAGGAATTGCCCTCTCAGTTATAGCTGCCCTGATACTCTTCGGTGTGCTGTACCTGGTGGTGCCTAATCGGAGGGTCAAGCCGCATGAGATCTGGAGGGGCACTCTGGTAGCCGCACTACTGCTGGTGATCTACGAGCTGATCTTTCCCGTGTATTTAGGGGTGTTTCTACAGCCCCAGAATTATGGATCGGCAGCCGGTTTTGCGATAGTTATCCTTATCTTTTTCTATTATCTGGCCTTCATTCTTCTTCTAGGAGCCGAGATCAACTCCTGGGCGGCGGGCCAGCGCGAAACTGCCGGATCGTTGGTGTCGATTCTGCATGAGGTGCAGGCCCACAATACGACGCGTGGAGCGGCGGGACCCACGGCAGGTCTTCCCCAGGAAGACTTACAGGATCACCTGGGAGCGGCGGCCATGCAAAATGAAGAAGTGGCCATCTCGCATGAGCGCGAAGATCATCGCTTCGACGAGCAGCCGCCCCAGTTTGCTGAGTCGGGAGTCGAGCCGCCCGGATTCGTCATCGAATCGGAAGGACAGCATCGCCAGGTGTTGGCGGAACTAGGTCTTAGCGAAGCCGAAGCGAAACGCCAGAGGGCGGGTGGCCGTAAGCTGTTTGCCAATACCTTGAAGGAGGCGAAGTCCGTCGCCCAGCGACTGCGTGGCAGGGGCGGCAGCCATCCGGCGCAAATCAAGGGTAGTCGCTCCAATGATCAGCAGTAGCGGTTCCGGTCACCTGTTTACTTTGCCTCTGGTGACAGCTCCCTTACACTACCCCTGGGCGTTAGTGTTGCTGCCGATACACGACGGTGTAATAGACGACCGCCACAAAGACGTTGAAAAGAATGAAGGCTATCATCCAATCAAACTTGGCATCATTGGTGAACAAACTGGGTAAGCGGTTATTCTGGAGCATATCATTAAACATCCAGAGCCAGAAGGCTATCAACGGAAGAATGACAATCAAGGTAATCAATGGACTTAGCTGAGCCATGCCTCGCTCCTGATCTGTCTGTCTTTCGGCATGTGGCCGAACACGGCGGCAGAAAGCTTTAAGCCTTTGCTGCTACCCTCGTCGAACGTACTGCACCACTGGTCGCTCATGTTACACTACGAGTGGAACTTCGCCAGCCTGCAGCATGGTATGGGGGGCACCGGTTGTCAAGATGGATACACACGTCAGTGGAATGTCATCTTCGGCGTTAACAGTCAGCGAGAACTCGATTCTCCGCACCGAAAGCCTTTCGAAACGCTTTGGAAATCGACTAGTGTTGGACCAGGTGAGCCTCGACGTCCGGCGTGGGGATGTGTTTGGCTTGCTCGGCCCAAACGGCTCCGGCAAAACGACGACGCTGAGACTGATTCTGAATCTGATCTGGCCCACCGCCGGCAGCATTTATCTCTTTGGTCGGAATGTGTCGGCGGATAATGCCTACCATTCGGCGCTGCTGCGCATTGGCGCGCTGGTCGAGCAGCCAGCATTCTATCCCTATCTCAAGGGATTTGAGAACCTGCACGGTTGCGCTACGTTCGCGGGATTGCCCGATACCGCAAGGACCCGCGACCGCATTGCGGAAGTCTTGACCCTGGTGCGGTTGGCCGAGTATCCGGGACCGTACCGTACCTACTCGCTGGGCATGAAACAGAGACTGGCAATCGCCGCGGCGTTACTCAGCCGGCCGGACCTGGTGATTCTTGATGAGCCCATGAACGGCCTCGATCCAGCCGGTATGGTAGATGTCCGCTCGCTCATCGGTCGTCTGGCTGAGAGTGGCACTACCGTGGTGCTCTCCAGCCATCTGCTTCATGAGGTGCAGCAGATCTGCACACGTGTGGCTATCCTTAAGGGAGGCAGGCTGCTCACCCAGGGATCGGTAAGCGACTTACTGGCGTCCTCTACCGGCGTTCTGCTGAGTTTTGCAGAAGCAGAGCAGTTGCCACTGGCCGCCGGTATCTTGCTGCAGGCAGTGAGTACCGAGGGCAACTGGCTGCGTGGCGCGCGTTATGTGCTACCTGAGCCGGGGACCTGGACGCCACCTGGTGGCTGGTGCCTGCTTGCCGATGCCCCGGCTGATCGGGCGGCGCAGGTGAACGCGTTGCTGGGAGCGCACCACATCTATCCCGCCGAGCTACGCCGTTTTGACGGCAATCTTGAACAAGTCTTCCTCAAGTTAACTGGCGACCAGAACCAGACTCAGACCGCTGTATCCGCTCACCTACCGGGAGAATAGCCATGATCGCCCCCAATGGCCAGCTCACCGCCGGCATCTCGATTCCTCAGGCCGAGGGCAACGCCCTGGTACAGACCTGGCGCCTAACCCGCTGGTATCTCTTTACCATTCGGCGCCGCATCATGAGTAAGATACTCCTGGGTCTGCTGGCCCTCTTCTTCCTGATCGTGGTCGGATTTGCGGTGCTCGGCTTCATCGTACTCTCGGCCGCGTCCAGCTCGGGAGCAGTAGCGTGCCCGCCTACCTCCGTCGCTACCAGCCAGGTGGGTGTTCAGCCTGGGAACAACGGCCCCACCTGCCAGGAAACGCAGCAGGAGCAGCAGCAAGCGTCCGCGACGGCACAATCGGCGGTAGCCGAGGTGACACAATCCTTGACTTTCCCCTATTCTCTCAGCATAGCCGGCGGGTATCTTGGCTCTATGGGAATCATTTTGTTCTGTATAGTGGCGGCGGCGCTGGTCGGTGGCGAATACAGTTCGGGTACGCTGCGAGTGGCGCTCTCGCGCGGCGTTCGGCGGGGACAGGTCATTGCTGCCCAGGTGGGTGCGCTGGCGATCCTTTCCCTACTGGAAGCCGCATTTGTTCTCCTGCTCGGCGCGGCTACCGGCGTGATCATCGGGCCACTCATAGGGGGAAGCTTTCCCGCGTTCTCGCCCGGCGCTGGAGCCGAGCTGCTGGCCTACTGGCTGGCGAACTCACTGGCTATTTTTAGTTTTGGCCTCATTGCCTTCTTCATGTCAACGCTGTCGCGAAACCTCATCGCCGGTATCGCTGTTTCTCTGGGCTATCTCATCCTCGAAAGCATCGTGGGTAGCGTCCTCTTCCTCACTGGCTCCAGCATGAACAGCTCGCTTGGCGGATTCCTACAGCACATTCCTGACTACCTGGTAGGTTATAATACCGGCGCACTGACTCATCTAGCCGCAGCTTCTCCGGTGGCTTTATACGGTACGTCATCCGTATCCGGTGCTAGTGGAAGCTCGAGTACCTCCACCGCGCTGGCGGCCGGCCCGGGTAGTGGAATCGATACCGGACACGCCTTGATCGTGATAGTCGTGTACTCCCTACTGTTCGTTGGTTTGAGCTACCTCTTTTTGAGACGGCGAGATGTGATGGAATAAGTAGGAATATCGTACCGTTGCCCTGTAGGCAACCTCCTGCTATACTGAACATACGTTCGTGATAGCGCTTCTTCCATAGTGCGTGCTTGTAGGATCGTGCTTCATCCCCTCGTCCTCTTTGCGATGCTTGTGTAGCTTCTTCGTGTAGTGATGTAGCTCGGTGCACTCTCTCCCTCTCCACATTCGGTTCCTCAACTGGAGGTTTCGCGTGACTCGACACTCGTTTAGAAGCGCCGGGTTTGCCCGGTGCTGGCAGGATCTCTTCTGGTGGCTCTGCGGCCGGCGGCTTTCAGCACTCAGCCGCGGAGCTGATCCGGGAACGAGGTTGCCTCTGGCAGCTCGGCGTTCCACACAGTGGCAGAGCATTGATGCGCTGCTGGATACGCTGCGCCAGGCAGAGGCAGGCTCCGACATAGCCGCCTAGTATACTGTGTTCCTATCCTACCTGGGTGAGGCAGCCGGCAGTCGCTTGTTGGCTGCCTCACCTGTATTTCCCCTCTCTTCAGCCGCTAATGCGGCGTGCATAGGCCCAGACGGTCAAGGGAATGACGATTACCAGGAGGGCCAGGCACCAGCTGACCGACTGCAGGGTGGTCAGGGCTTTCATCCCCATCCCGTTCACAGCATGGGGATGAAAGCCCCAAATCTACACATAATTGACACGCGCCTCCGAAAGGGGACATTCTGAGTTACAATGGCAATTTGTGTGCATCGCTACCAGAGTGGACGGACCAGAGTGAACCCTTTCCCCCGACGCGGCATCCGACCGACTGCTGACGCCACCTCCCTGCCGGACAGGCTACGAAGCAACTTGACGCACTCAGCGAGATCGCTCAGTCACCGCAACTTTCGACTCTACTGGACTGGCCAGTTGATCTCGCTGCTGGGAACGTTCATGCAAGCTATCGGGCAAGTCTGGCTGGTGCTGGAACTGACCCACAGCCCTTTGCAGCTTGGTCTGGTAGGAGCCCTCCAGTATCTACCGGTACTTCTCTTCTCCCTCTTCGGCGGAGTCTTTGCCGATCGCTGGCCCAAACGGCGTGTCTTGCTGGTAACGCAATCGGCGGCCATGGTGCAGGCCCTGCTCCTGTTTGGGCTGGTCGCCACCGGCTCTATACAGCTCTGGCAGATCTATATCTTGGCGATGCTGCTGGGGCTCACCAGTAGTCTGGATCAGCCGGCGCGCTCGGCGTTTGTGGTTGAGATGGTCGGACGAGCGGACCTTCCCAACGCAGTGGCCTTGAACTCCTCGCTCACCAATCTCGCTCGTGTCGTGGGCCCTGGCCTGGGAGGGCTCCTCATTGCCGCCACCGGAGTGAGGGTACTCTTCCTGATCAATGCGCTGAGCTTTCTCGCCGCACTCGCCACGCTGGCACTCATCAATGAGCGCCAATTGTACGCACAGGCCCGTCAACAAGGCGCGGCCGAGCGGCAGAAAAGCGCCTGGCTGAGCCTGCGAGAAGGCCTGGTGTATGTCTGGAATACACGGGCGGTCTTACTGGTAATAGTGGTAGTGGGCGTGGTGCTGCTCCTGGGCGCGAATTACAGCGTCGTGCTTCCCCTCTTTGCCAGCGATGTGCTGCACGTCGGAGCTGCCGGGTTTGGGCTGCTCTCCGCTTCTCTGGGTCTGGGTTCACTGCTGGCAGCGCTCTGGTTGGCCTGGACTAACCAGAGACCAACCGTCGGGCGAGTCCTGATCGGCGCCACCGGTTTCGCTGTGGTGGAAGCTATTTTTGCGCTCTCGCGCCTGTATCCGCTCTCCATACTGCTGATCGCCGGTGTCGGCTGTGCCGAGACAATCTTTGGCGCTATGGCCATGACTACACTACAGACCGTACCTCCCGACCATCTGCGCGGCCGGGTGGCTAGCGTGTATATACTCTTCTTCACAGGGAGCATTCCACCAGGCTACCTGCTGGCAGGATGGCTCTCCAGCAGCGTCGGAGTGTCGCCGGGGCTGTTCCTCTGCGCGCTACTTTGCCTGCTCGTCGTGGGAGCAGGCTGGATGTGGTGGAGATCGGCCGGCTTCTCCGCTGAGCGCCGAAAGTCGTCGCCATCGGCCTAGCGCTGGGGAAACGGTGACAGTTACGGTCCAGAGGCCGAACCGGCTTCACCAGCACTGTTACCGGTAGGCAGGTTTCTCTCGGCACTTTCTCTCGGCACTTTCTTGATGGAGCTGAGGAGCTATGGTATGCTACTGTCGATACCAGCCGGCCGGATATGGCTCCGCGGTGATTGCGGCCAGTCTCGGCGAGCGTGGCCTGTGTACCAGCGGTTGTGACCAACCCCAGGTGGAATGGCGTTCCGCCGGGTTGCAGAGCCAGCCAGGTGATAAAATGACGCAGGACAGAGCGGTACGTGGCAATGGTTTTCGGATCCCGAGCGCCAAGGGACGCGGCAAACTCCTCGACTGCGCGACGGTCGTCATTCGTGGTGGGCATGGAACTTCTCCCTGCGGTGCGCTCAGAAAATTCTCCGACAAGATTATGGCGCAAACTAGCACCTGGTTATCGCTATGACAAACTAGAATACGGGAAGGATACACACAAACTTGACCGAGAAGTCCTATTCCCCGTCAAGCGTTCTCCGACAAGTTGACACCCTGCTTGACATTCGGTAGCCCTGTCATGGGGTGAAAGCCCGCTATACATGGCTGAGATGTTACCTCATCGTACTTGCCTTTTTCGCGGCATTCCAAGGAACCCTTCTGGAATGAACTTCGCGAAGATCAGGGGAAATTGTTCTTGTGTGTAGACGGTAGAGGCAGTCTGAAGCGCCATAAAGCCTTGCAACATCTCGGCTCCGGGAAATCTCGTTCCACTTGCCGCCCGGACAAGGCCCGACAAGACAATTGCCCTGCCCCTACAGGAGAGCCGCAAAGACCTCCTGCCCTACACCAGTCTTCTTGAAGACCTGTGACGCTTCTCCTCCGGCCTCCGCCATACAGCGATTCAACGCCGCTTGATACGCCGCTGCAGCTTCAGACGCCGACAGGCTTTCACATCTCGGTCGCATTGCCGCCAGCTATCCAGGCAACTCAAAGCACTCCAGCGCCCCATACTCGGCAATGAAAGCGTCGAGCACGGACAATCGCGATACGGCATGCGCAAAGATCCCGCGAAACACACGCTGACGTCGCGGTATGTCTGAGATGGTGTCATCGGAATAGGGTCGCCTCATGGCCAACAATTGCAGCAGCGAGTCGATCACATGCTCCCCATCGGACCCTTCACACGACGGGGTAGTGTCGCATGCAGCGACAGACCAGCCGTCATGTGGGGATGTGCTCGCGTTGCGCCACTTCGCCCAGCGCGGCAGCGCCCAGGGGCAGACATCAGAACACATCGGACGGGCTGCTGGGGCTGAAGACCGTTTAAGGCAACTGCTGCACCTGCTTGACCCCAGCCTGCAGGACCTGGATGCCGGTGACACCGTAGAAATCCAGCCCCTCTACCACCTTCTCACCACTCAGGTAGGGGCGCGCGGTCTCATCGCCGAGCGCATAGAGGCGTACCAGCGCTGCCAGGTACGCCGCACCGGCGTGCTGTTGGCCGGCGCTGGTGATCGTGCCGTTTTGGTCACTGAAGCCTATGTCAGAGCAGGTATTGCCAGGATCGCAGAGGTCGGTGTAGCCGAAGTGGTTCGCTCCTGGGATCGTTACCAGTGTCTTGGGCATTCCGCCGGCATTATAGGCTTGCTGTGGCTCCGCATCCTGGCCGGTGTCCAGGGTGCCCCCTAGCACCAGGAGGTTGTGCAGATCAGGGCCGGATTGGCCAGCAAACTCGGGCGCGATAAGCCCGTACGAGAGGGACTGGAGATGGACGCTAGCCGAGAGCATACGCCCCGCTTCGGTGGCGCCCCCGGCACCGGTGGAGTGGCCGACCAGAATGACGCGTGACACGTCCAACTGATTGGCGAACAGGGTGTCGTTCAGCGAGAGCAGGTACTGGTAGTACGACACGAGCACCACGGCACGCTCATCGAACGATTGCAGTATCTCACTCTGAGCTGCTGTGTAAGGAAGCCAGCTCAGGTCAGGGGCGAGGGCGACGCAGCCGTAGGAGGCCACATGTTGCAGCATAAATTCGGCGCTGGTAAAGTCCCGGTTGGCAGGATGAGTCCCTATGCTTTCTTCAGACAAGCTACGAGCGGCGTGGGCGTAGAGCAGTACGGGGAAGGGGCCCCTGGCCATATTCAGCGGGTCAGGCGTGGGAACGAAGACGTTGTGCCTATTCTTGGGAAGGTTTGGATAGTAGACCGCGGCGAGCACACTCGCCGGTAGATCGCCGGCGGTGCCGGAGAACCCACCCAGCGTAAAGGGCCGGGGCAAGCCCTGGGTCCCGGCATCCTCGCCCAGGATCAACTCGCCGGTCTGATACGGGCCGGCGAGGAAAGGCGAGGAGGTCCCCGTCGGATTGGTAAGACTAGAGTCACACCCGGTCAAAAGAGCGGCTGTGCCCAGGCCGGCTGCCGCTAGAAACGTGCGCCGCGAAAGGGTATGCTCTGGCATGGGGATGACCAAACCTTTCTCTGTTGTTTGTGCTGCACACTACGCAACACAAGAGTGTCAGGCAGCTCACACGTCGATTCGCTAGCGAGTCCCCAGAAGGGAGCTCACGGTCGATGCAAGCCTCCTACAAACGCATGGACTCGCGCTGTTGCGCCCTCCACATCTGGCGATACACGAGTTGGCGAAGTACTGACGCCGCAGGTGAAGGACGCTGACTGAGTTCCCGAGCTGACGAGCAGCCAGTCCAGCCATGGCCTCGCCTCATCCAAAATCGAGGCAGACCCCCACTGCATTTAATAGGAAGGTGGTGGGTCCATAGGCCGGCACGACATAGAGGGCGACCTCCCACCCAGTCGCAGTGGTCTGCTGCGAATACAGATTGCCTAATCCAAGGTTGCTCTGGTCGCCGACATCCTCGTAATCGAATCCCCCGCCGGCCACCTCGTACCCCGCGGGACAGGCCACTGCGGCCGTTGCGGTCTCGCCTGCCGCCCCGACCCCAACTAGGACACCGGCTGACAGCGGATAGCTCTGGGTCACGTTCACTTGCGCACTTCCAAAGATCGGGTACGTCGGAGCCAAGACGTCGGAGAGACACTCGATATAGTAGGTCCATGGCTCTGCTATGCTGTTGTGGTTGTACACAGTAGTGATCCATAGGGGCGGGCCGAATGGAGAGTCATCTTGCGGGAACATAGCCTGCAACTCCAGCGCGCCATAGGACTGACTCAGATCGACTCCGCCGCCCACCAGCGTCTCGCCTGGATCGCAGGACTGCCCCCCCACATCCAAGCTATTGGGCGTCGCAGTCAGGTTGAAGCCGCGCTGAGTCACGACCGCACTGATGGCCCCAGCCAAACACTCGACATAGACGGAGGCATAGCCGCTTAGAGAGCCGGTCCTGTGCACTCCGATGGTCCAGGTCGCTCCGCTCGCTACTGAAGAAGTGATCATCGCTTGCGTGTTGGGGACAGCCCAACCCCCTCCCAAGGCGTAGTCTCCCGTGGGACAGGTGGCGTGGGCGAGGCTATTTCCCCCGACGAGTTTCCACCGCGCGGAGATCTCCACAATGGTGGGCGAGACGAAGGTCTCGGTGAGCCGGGGAGCGCTCGAGGTCAGGCGGACGCCCGCCATCTGCCCCGCACTCTTGAAGTTTCTTGCGGAGGGAGAGACCTGCCCGGTGCCGCAACTGCACAGCACGAGAAGCAGCACAGCAATGAGCGGGGGCGCCGCGAAGATGCCTCGCGTCGTACGGCGTCGGCGGTGAGCCGTTCCGGTTGCGGATGAGGGAGCGCTTGCCGCGGATAGACTAGGCTGCGTCAGCCTAGAGGACATGTTGGGGAACATAGGTAGCCTCCTCATGTACGTGCCCGCAGGAGCATACAGAGCTCCCCGCAGGGAAGGAAAACAGGTCACCTGGCGTGGAAACCCCGAAGGTCACATTGGCGGCGCGAGCTAACAACAGGAGTCATCAGAGACCGCCGTGAGACGCACGTCTACGGGTCAGTGGTAGAAATAGGGATCGAGGACGCTCACTTCGATGATCTTGTCCACGGGGAGGTTGTTGCGCCGCGCCGAGCGTCGAATCGCCTCCGGCGAGGGCGCATCATAGATGCAGTAGGTCTTCAACTTGTTTTCGGTGACATAGGAGTGGACCCAGGTCACCAGATCATCGGTGTTGGTGGCGATCACCGTTTGACAGATCTGCGCGCCTTCCTCGTTCTGGGGAATCTCGAGACCCTCGGGAAAGGTGCGCTCGACCAGATAGCGTGGCATACTGTTCTCCTCCTCTGCCTGGCGGATGCTGCAGAGCCAGAGCATCCTCGTGTCCAGGTACCAGCAGCATACCTGCGAGGGGGCGCCGACCACATCGGGCGAAGTGCCCATATTGGGCCTCGAACATGCCTAGATTACGAGGAGTGAGGTGGGATCGTCTGGGGAAGAATACCCAGGTGATAGGCGAGGCGGACGGCCTCTCCCCGCGAGTGGGCGTTGAATTTGGCCAGGATAGCCGAGACGTGATGCGCTGCAGTCTTGGGGGTGGTCGAGAGGCGGTCGGCAATCTCGGTGTTGTGCAGCCCTTCCGCCAGCAGCAGCAGGATCTCGAGCTGTCGCGTCGTCAGTCCTTGTGGATTCTCCAGCGTCGCCACGCGGGGTCTCCGAGGCAGGCCACGCACCCCTGCTGCCCGAAGCTGTCGCCGCACCAGCTCCGCGGCTGGCGCCGCCCCCAACCGCTCGAGCAGGGCCAGCGCAGCTCGCTGTGCTGGTTCATCGCCGTCCATGAGCGCCATCGCTTGCTCGTAGGGGCAGCCAATCTGTTCCCAGCAGTCGGCGGTGGCTCGCCAGTTGCCTGCCATCTGCAGCGCAAAGGGCGCAGGCGTCCTGCCTGGTATTTCGCTGAACCCCCCGCTACGCCAGAGCCAGATCGCCAGCTCACCGACATACCAGGGATAGTGCTGCGTGAGCGCTCGTTGTAAGCCTCGCTCGGCCTCGGCCATACTCTGCTGGCGGTCGCCTTGCAGCCATCTCCACTCGGCTCGTGCCTCGCAGACCGACACAACTCGCTCCAGCACGCCAGTGGCAAGCGCCAACTCGCGGGCTTGGTCCAGCACCGCCTCCGCGCCAGGATCACCTCGCCGCGCTCGTACCCGACCGAGAACAAGCAGCGCAGGGATGCGATTCGTGCCATTGGCCCAGGAGGTCGTCAAAATGGCGGTGGCGTCTTCAGCCGCCCCTACCCAATCTCCTTGATCGAGGCAGGTAACAGCCCGCTGTACCCGCAGACAGTGGCCCCACGCACCAAGGTCATGGTCGGTGCAGTAGGCCAGACCTTTCTGGAGGTAGTCGGTGGCGCGTGCGTAGTCGTGACGGGCGACCATATTGCCGATAATATTGCTGTAGGCACGGGCAACGTGCTCCTCATACCCATGCTCCAGCGCCACCTGCAGGCTGCGCTCCAGCAGCACCCATCCCCCGTCATCACCATCGTCTAACTGAGCCGATCCGACGTTGTTGAGGGCATAACTCAGGGTCTCCGCATCGTGAAGCCGCTCCGCCAATTCGATGGCGCGCCCACCCCAGAACGCGGTCTGGGAGGTATCACTCTGTAGCATGTGAAGGTGCGACAGGTTGGCATACGCCATCGCCAGCCCTCGGCCTGGAGGCGGTGACAGCGTTTCCAGCATCTCGATCGCCGCCATCCCCAGACGCTCGGCCTCAGCAACCCTGCCCAGCAACCAGGTGAGGCGCGATAGTCGGCGTAAATTGTGACCGATCTGCTCCTGGTGACCGAGGGTACGCCAGATCGCGAGTGCCGCTTCGCAGGGCCGAGTGGCCTCCTCAATATGCCCCGTGAGATAGTGCTCATGCGACAACCTGTCCAGCAGTGCAGCTTGCTGCTCAGCTTCCAAGCTGGCGGCGTACTGTAGTGCCCTCACAAGGTGCGCCGCTGCCTCGCGATGCGCACCCTGGGCCGCGGCCTGTCGCGCCGCCTCAGGAGCGAAGCGGAGCACGAGCGTGCCGTCCTCAGCTTGCACGGCGTGGTGCGCCAGTCGGGCAAGTGATGTCGGCGGGGCACCATTCTCGAGCAGTGCGCCAAGGACCTGGGTATGAAGCGCCCGCCGCCGTGTGGGGGCGAGGGCGCTCTCTGCCGCTTGCCGTGCCAGCTCATGCCGATACCCAACCGCTCCGCCCTCCACCTGGAGGAGACCGGCGGCGAGACACTCTTCCAGCCCGGCACTGGACGCGCCGCCCACGGCCTCAACGGTTCGCCAGGCGACCTTGGTGGGCACGACCGCCACCAGCTCCAGGAGGCGTTGCGCCTCGGGTGAGTGGCGCGCGATCTTGGCGAGCACCGCATCTGAGACGCTTGTCGGCACCCCTGAACTGTCGCTCCCCAGAGCATCGCTTGCGAGCACTTCGGTGAGGAAGAAGGGGTTCCCGCCGGTGATCGCATGCAGCTGCTGGGGCGGACGATGAGCCCGCTGGGCCAGGGTCACGACCGCACCTTCTGAGAGTGGTGGCAGCCACAACCGAGCCACGTCGCGAGCGGGGAGATCGCCGAGCACCAGGCGAAGGGGGTGGTCCTTACTCAACTCGTCGTCACGGTAGGTCAGGACAAGGAGGGTGCTGGTGTAATGGATACGGCGCGCCAGAAATTTGATCAGGTCCAGCGTCGCCTCGTCGGCCCAGTGGATATCTTCGATGACCAGAACGGTTGGCAGAGAAGCCTGGGTGAGGTCTGCAAGCACCGCGGCAAAGAGTGCGGCGCGGTTCACGGTGCTCTCGAGAAGGGGAAGGATGGGGGCCGGTGTCTGATATGCGATATCATACAACGGTCCTAAGGCCCGTGGGGTGAAGAGAGCCTCACACGCACCGGACAAGACGCGTATCTCTGCCGACCGGCGCTCAAGAAAGCTCTCCACCAACGAGGTCTTGCCGATACCGGCCTCGCCACTGACCAGAGCGATCCGCCCCGATCCTTCTTGGACCTGGCAGAGCAGGTCGTCCAGCGTGTGCAAGAAGCCGTCGCGCTCGAGCAGTGGCACGGCCATAGGACACTACCCCTTCCTTCTCTCTTCGGGGAAACGCCTGGCAAGGATCGTAGAGGGATCGGTACGTTGCTGGTGTGACGTCAGTTTACACCATCATGCCCCCAGTGCCATGTGACGCCCGCCACACAACGCTGTGTTGTGGCTTCGGTTCGTTCGTTCTACCTAATCTGCACCATTCTACAACAGCGCTCTTACGCGGCATTGACGGTATCAATTATCGCAGACAGCACTTGGCGTGCCTCATCACTGGGCAGTTGTGCAGATGTCTTTGGCTGGGGTCGGATGCATGAGCCTGGCAGTACTGGCAGCGATAACTCAGGATACTAGAGCGCAGTGTGGCATTTTTTGAGGGATGCAACTGCATTCACCCGCCCTCTAAGAGGCTGGCTCCTTTGGCCAGGTGTACCAGGCAGAGACCCAGTTCGTGGGTAGGGGAGTTGGCAATGACGGCGGGCTCGGCGCTGGCGCTGTAGGGTCGTTGGGCAGCCTGCATGCTAATTTTATGCTGCGCACTCGACGAGGAAGACACGAAGGTTAGATGCAGAGGCTTGAGAAATACTTAAGAGCGCAGGAGGCTTAGCTTACCGTACAGAAAGCAAGATTGGATATGTTGACCCCTTACATTCCCGGCCCATTATCAACTCTGCGCGAATACAATCTTGATGCCTTCTTACGCTGGTATCTTGCTCAACTCTAAGCCTGCGGGACTCGTGGAGTATCTGGCTGTGGGCAGGCGGGCGCGGCATCCTCTCTGCGGAGCACCGACGAGAGCAGCAGCTGAGGAAGCGTCAGTATGTGTATCAAAGGGCCAGCATCCTTGACAGAGGGGATGCGTGAATGCCATACTAGTACCGTACCGTACGGTACGGTACTGAAGTGAATAGGACGCTATGGAGCGCAAGCAGGGAGATCGAGCTCAGCAGACGCGTGAGCGAATTCGCGCTGCCGCGCGGCGGTTGTTTCTACAGCAGGGTTATCTGGAGACAAGCACCGACGCCATTCTCGTGGCAGCGGGTATTGCCTCAAAGGAGACGCTGTACCGCCACTACGGGAGCAAAGAGGAGCTGTTCGTGGATGTCTTACGCGAGATGACGCTGGAGCAGCCGGAGTTCTCGGCGATGATTTCCGCCCTGCCTGCCCCGCACGATCGGCAAGCTCTGCGTAATAGCCTCACAATGCTCGCGCGCGCGATTCTGGCGATGATGAGTCAGCCGGAGTACCTCGCACTGGTACGCATAATGATCTCCGAGGCACCACGCTTCCCGCAGCTCGGTCCGTTATTTTTCGCGATGGTTCCCCAGCGGATGCTCGCCATCGTCACGAAGCTGTTGCGTGCGGCGTGGGAACACGGAATTATTGCCGATGTTGACAGCGAGGTGGTGACACGCGTGCTGGTCGGCGCTCTGCTGACCTATGCCCTGCCGCAGATGATGTTTCTCGGTGACGCAGTTCGGCTGCCATCGGACGATTGCGCGGATGGCGTCGTAGAGCTGGTGATGCGGGCCCTCGCCGCGGAGGCGCCCACACAGTAGTGACTTGAGGAGGATAACATGGCGACCAGTGGCGCATTGGCGATTGTCGCTGCCGGCGGCCCGGTCGAGGTACCGCCAATCCAGGTGGATGCTGTGACGAAGGTATTCGGGAAGGTGCGGGCGCTTGATAGCGTCTCGCTACGCGTCGCTGAAGGTGAAACCTTTGGTCTGATTGGCCCCAATGGATCAGGCAAAACCACACTCATTCGTCTGCTCCTTGGGCTGGGCCACGCCACCAGTGGAAGCATACGCGTCCTCGGCCATCCTATGCCCGACCGCCGTGTGGCCGCGCAGATTGGCTATATGACCCAATCCAGCGCACTCTACAGTGAGCTAAGCGTGCGCGAGAACCTAGCCTTCTTCTCGACGCTGTACGGCTTGCATGGAAAAGTGCTGCAGACCCGGATTGCCGAGACTCTGGACCTGGTGGAGCTGACCGAGCGGGCCAGCTCGCCGGTCGCGACGTTGAGCGGTGGTATGCGCCAGCGTGTGTCGTTGGCATGCGCGCTGATTCACCAGCCGAACCTGCTCGTGCTTGATGAGCCGACAGTCGGCATTGACCCTGAGCTACGATACGCCTTCTGGGATTACTTCGCTCAGCTCAACCAACGGGGCATCTCGATTGTGGTATCGACACACCATCTGGACGAGGCGGCGCGCTGCCATCGCATTGCTCTGCTGCGCTTCGGCAGGCTACTGGCAGTGGACAGCCCGGCCGAGCTGAAGCGGCGCTCCGGCGAGGATGACTTCGAGCAAGCATTCCTCTACTTTGCGCAGCGCGATGTCACGGTGCCGGCACCAGTAACGCCGGACACAGGGGAGGGCTGAGATGAGCATGCGATCCGGGCTGCAGAAGCCGGCGGGCAAGACCGAGAGTGCTCCAGTGGCGTTGCCACGCCCGGGCTTCTCGCTACGTCGCACCTTTGCCGTCTCGCTGCGCATCGTGCGCCAGTTCATACGCGACCGTCGCTCTATGGCGCTGCTGTTCCTCGCGCCACTCTTGATCATGACACTCCTCAACTTCGTGCTCAACAGCACGTCCACCTCGGTGACATTGGGGATCGTGCCGCCGCCAGGACAGACGGGCATAGTACTGGTGGATCAGATCAGAACGGAGGCGCAGAATCAGAGCGGGCTGGCGATTAAGACCGTCAGCGCGGACGCCGTGGATACAACGTTGAAGAACGGCGATGTAGACGGCGTATTGATCTTCCCATCCGACTTCCTCACAACAATTGCGACCGGCGGGACGCCCCGGTTGACACTACGACTTGAGGGATCGAATCCTTCCGCTGCCAAGCAGCTCCGCGGGCTCGTCGCGCTTCTGGTATCGTCGATCGCGCGAGCAAGTGGTCCAGTGACCGGGGGTGATGCGGCGATTCCGCAAGTGACAGCGAGCTACCTCTATGGTGGACCGCAGTTCACGGAGACTGATGAGCTGGCTCCGCTCTTCCTCGGGCTTTTTGCCTTCTTCTTTGTGTTTCTTCTGACCTCTGTCTCCTTCCTGCGCGAACGTTCCCAGGGCACCATCGAGCGGCTGATGGTCTCGCCGCTGAGCAAGACGGAGCTGGTGCTGGGCTACGTCTTCGGGTTCCTTCTCTTCGCCATGCTGCAGTCGCTGGTTATTCTGCTGTTCGTCCTGTACGTGCTGCGAGTGCACTATCACGGGAACCTCGGGCTGCTCTTCCTGGTGACTCTGGCGCTTACCGTCGGCGGCGTGAACATGGGCATCTTCGCGTCGGCATTCGCCCGCAACGAGTTGCAGGTCATGCAGTTCATTCCAATTTTGCTGGTGCCGCAGATTTTGCTTGGCGGACTGTTCTTCCCAGTGACAACGTTGCCGCCAGTGCTCAAGCAAATCGCCTATGTGTTGCCACTCACCTACGCCAACTTCGCGCTGCAGGGGGTAATGCTTAAAGGGTTTGGCCTGGCAGACGTCTGGCCGGACCTGGCGGCTCTGGTAGCTTTCGCGGCGCTCATGGTGGTGGTGGCAGCCCTCTCGCTGCGTCAGGAGCGGCTCTAGCACCAGATCGGCCACGGGAGGCCGCCGAGTACGATCCCACCGGGATCGCGATCGCAGCGAGCGTGGTCACGGATGCGGCGATGTACAAGGAAGACAGCGCTTGCTAGGGCACACTTCGGCACCAGGCATGCCTGGTGAGATACCCCTCACGACAGAATCAACCGAGCGCGCTGGAAGCGGGCCATCGCGACGAGCAGCACCACGACGTTCAGAATGACGAGAACGGCGACGAAGATGAGAAAACTTTCCGTTGGGCTGGCGGAATTGAGCGCCGCGTTGACGCCGGTCTGTGTCTGGCTCGGCAGCAGTTGGAAGATGATGAACGGAGCGAAGACCAGCACCAGAAAGCCGAGACTCAGGTTCAGCTGCGCCTGCCGCGCCGTGGTCGCGCGCAGCGAGACCAGGCAGCCCACGCTCGACGCCAGCAGCGATATCAGCAGCCCCAGAACGACTATGGTAAACGCCACACTCGCCGGGTAGAAGGCCAGCCCTGGCCCAGAACTCGGGTTCTTCGGCGAGAGGTCCGCCACTACCGCCTGTAACAGCGCGGCGGTCAGCGCTACTGCCCAGCCATAGGCCACTGCCGCGCCGAATTTACCAAAGAGGATGGCACGGTCACTGAGCCGGCTCGCCAGCAGCGTCTCCAGCGTATGCCGCTCGCGCTCGCCCGCGAAGCTGTCGGGGATGACGCTCTGCAGGATGATGTAGGGCAGGAACACACCATTCACGATTATCGCCGCCGCCGACGTGAACAAGTCGCGCCCCAACTGCAGCGGCAAGAAGATGCTGACGATGCCGATGATCAGCAGCACGCCGATCACACCGCGCCCGCGCCCGCTCCCTCCGCCGGCGCTGGCGCCAGCCACGTACTCGCGCCACTCCTTCACCATGACCGTCCAGATATCTGCCATCATGACACCACCTCCCGTGCCTGGTCCTCTTCCATAAGCGAGAGGAACACCTCTTCCAGGCTGGCCTGGCCGCGGCGCACCTCCTCGATCTGCACTCCGGCCGCCACCAGCGCCGCCACGATCGGCGCCATGCGCGCTGTCTGGCCGGCCAGCTCGAGGGTCAGGCGACCGTTCTTCACCTCGACGCTCGCGATGTCACGCCGTGCTCGCAGGGCCTCCAGCGCCTCCGGCGTGAAGCCGTCGCCCGAAATCTCCGCCTGCGGCCGACCGGTCTGCCGGCGCAGCAGATCGGGGCTGCCAACGGCGAGCAGCTTCCCCGCACGGATGACGCCGACCTGCTGGCAGAGCTGCTCCGCCTCGGGCAGGTTGTGTGTATTAAGGAAGACCGTCACGCCCTCGCGCGCGACCAGCCCCTCCAGATCGTCGCGAAGCGCCGCGGCGGCAATCGGGTCGAGCCCAGCCGTCGGCTCGTCGAGGAAGATCAGCTTTGGCCGATGCAGCAGCACACGCGTGATGGCTAGCTTCTGCTTCATGCCACGACTCCACGTGCCGACGCGCTCTTTGCGCCGGTCATACAGCCCCACGTGCGTCAGCAGCTCCTTGATGCGCGCCTGGCGCTCGCCAGCGGAGAGATGCCAGACGCGGCCATAGAAGTCGAGGTTGTCTTCGGCAGTCAGCCGCTCATAGAGCCCGCTGAATTCGAGCAGGGCGCCGGTACGCTCTCGGATGGCACTCCCTTGGGTGCGCGTGTCGAAGCCGAGCACCTGCGCCTGGCCCGCGGTAGGCTCCAGCAGCCCCAGCAGCAAGTAGATGGTGGTCGTCTTGCCCGCGCCGTTGGCTCCCAGAAAACCAAAGATGATACCCGGTGGCACCTCCAGCGTCAGCGCATCTACTGCGCGCACGGTGCCGAAGTCGCGTGTGAGCTCGCTGAGCTGGATCGCTGCCTCGGTCATGATATTCACTCCAATGCCTTTGTCCTGCACCCGGTTGACTGGTAGCTAAGACTCACAATACACACAATACATATCTTCCGGCTGGACAGCCCTCTCGGCGCCCTCACTCGTAATCCTTCGCACTCGCCCAAAGCTTCGAGAACGGTTCTTTGGGCTGCCGCAAGATCAGGATTGGGGCGTTATTTTCGAAGGACTCACAGGCCTTGCAGGAGGTGGTGGCCGCCAGCGTCACCGAGCCGAACGCCTGAGCGGCGACCTGGGGAGTAATATTGATCGAGATGATGACCTGTCCGGTACAGCCCCGCGGTCCCCAGATATAGTAGGCGTTGTGCCCGCTGATCGGTATCGGCAGGTGGTAGCGGCTGCCGAATTGATACAGTGCGCTTGCCTCTCCATAATTGGAGGCAAAGATGCAGGCGACCTGCTGGTCCTGGGGAGGCAGGCTATGATACACCTTGGCCACCAATGCTACCTGGCTCTCCCAGCCAAAGCGATCCGCCAGCGATTGCGGCAAGCCGTAGGTATCGCCGGACTCCTGCTGCGCCCCAGAGTTGCCGCTTGGGCCGTACACGTGGGCATACACGGCGGGTGGCAATACCGGCATCACCGCGGGGGCCAGCAGTATGCCAGAGAGGACCAGTATCACGGCGTAGGCGGTGACCCCTCTCGGCCCCCATGTGGGAAAGCGCAGCCGCCACTGCCCGAGCACCACCGCCCCCCCGGCAAACAGCGGAGGGTATGCCGGCGCCAGAAAGTAGGATTTCCCTTGAATCACGATGAAGACGACGAAGAGGATGAGGTACGCCCAGCCGAAGACTCTATAGCGCGACCCAGCCTTCGAGAAGAAAAAGTACCAGAGTCCGGCCCCCCACAAGAGCACCGAGAAAGGATTCATGACCAGGATCTGATTGAGCAAGAATAGGAGCGGAGACTGTGGGGCGCCATGATTCTGCGAGTAGCTGGACCAATACTGAAATGTTGCCCAGCCGTTGGCGGCATTCCAGAGCAGATACGGCAAGAATAAGGCAAAGGCGATCAGCCCTCCAAACACCGTCCAGCGAGTGAAGAGCAGGCGGCGTTGTGGGGTGAGCAGCAAGGCGGCTACCAGGGCGAATCCCCAGAAGAGGATGGTCTCCTTGGTGAGCAAGCCCAGGCCCGCCACCACGCCAAAGGCGAGCCAGCGCCGGGGCTGTTCATCTCGCAGCAACACGATGAGAACGGTGGCGGCCAGGGCCCACCAGAATTGATCGAAAACGTCATAGGTATACGTTGCGCCTCCTGCCATCAAGACCAGGGCGGTGGCCGACCCCAGGGCAGCCAACCCCTGAGCCCACCCCGTGCCTCCCAGGAGCCGGGCCATAAGGCCGGTGAGCACGATCGTGCCGGTACAGACCAGCGCCGAGATTACATGGATGGCCCACAACGCATTGCCGGTGAGGACGCGGGGAATCAGCGCGATCCAGCCAACCAGCGGAGGCACATCCACATACCCAAACGCGGGATTGTGGCTCATTGCCAAAAAGTAGAGCTCATCGCGAAAGTACCCATAGTTATTCCCAAAGATGACATGCACCACGAACGAGATGCCGGCGATGACCAGCACGGCGGGAGCAAGATCGGCGCGGCGGTAGAGGTTGGCGATCCCGGCGCCCAGCGATGCAGTGGTAGGCAAGGCAACCCGTGGTGACGGTTTGGAAACGCTGCTGAACTGGAGTCCCATGAGAACACGTCCTTTCGCGAAATGCCCATCTACTAGCGACCGCTCGACTCTGGAGCAGATACAAGAAAACACAACTTGGCTCTATTAGATGCTCGTTCCGGCCCGTTACACCGACGCTTTGCGAAGCAGCGCATAGGAGGCGAGGGCGAAAAGAGCAATCAGTGGCACCAGCCACCAACCGAGCCCCGCCGCCGTCTGCCGAGCAAACCAGCTAAAAATGGCTCCCCACCAGTTCCGGTCGCTGCTCACCAGCAAAAAGCCGCTGAGGAAGAGAAGGACTGCGCCCGAAAACGCATAGATGCCTATGCGGCCAAGGCGAAGGTAGATGCTGCCCACCAGCAGTCCCAGCACGGAGAGAAACAGCAGGAGGACGAAGTACACCCAAAATTGCTGCAGGGGCGAGCTGCCACTGAAATAGTTTGGATCTGACTGCGGGCTGCAGCTCGACGTCCAGCAGAACTGCCTCAGTGGCGAGCCGTCGCTGAAAAAGGGGAGGTGGAAGAAGTGGAGGTTGATACCCCAGTTGGGTATCACACTGGCCTCGACGAGCGAGAACAGCCCCAGAAGAATCGCCCAGGCGACGCTGACCGCGACTGCCATGGACAGAGTGCCCAGGAAGTAATCCCTCCGGCGGATGCCAAAACCGACTGCAAACGGAAATGTTCCGGTGATGGTGCCGATGCCTGTCACCAGCATCACGAAGAAGAAGGCGGACAGCGCGCCAGTATAGGTCCCACCAACTGCCATACCTACCAGGAACACGGCAATAAATAGACATATGGCGAAAGCAGTGCCCAAAATACCCAATGGAATGAAGAACCAGGTCACCCGATCTCGGGCATGCATGACCATGACGCTTGCGATGCGGTTCATTGGACTTCCACGGCCTTTCTTTCGGATGATCCACCGGTCAAGTGGACGATCAACTGCTGCAGCGAGACCGGTACGACTTGCAGCCCAAGGGCTTCGGCGTGCTTGCGGTCGCTCGCCTTCCCATCGCCCATGATGGTGGCCGAAACCAGGCTGCCGAGCGGCTCACGGTCCAGTAGTTCCTTGCCCGCCGTGTAGGTATCGACCGCGACTGCCGGACCGACGACTGTAATCGCTCGGCCGCGCAGCGCGTCGACTTCTTCGTCGAGAAGCAGCCGACCCTGGTCGATGACCAGGACATGTTCCAATAGCCGGCTGACCTCCTCGATGAGATGCGTAGACAAGATGACCGTACGGGGATGCTCCGCGTAATCTTGCAGTAATCGGTCGTAAAATATCCCCCTGGCGACGGCGTCCATACCCAGGTACGGTTCATCGAAGAGGGTCAACGGCGCGCGGCTGGCGAGGCCAACGATGACGCTTGCCGCGGAGAGCATGCCTCGGGAAAGCGCCTTCATCCGCCGGTTCAGGGGCAGCTGGAAATCTCGGGCCAAGGCGACGGCGTACTCCCGGTCCCAGTTGGAGTAGAACCACGCTGCCTGGTTCAGCACGTCGATCACCCGATACCGATTGGGATACTTCTGGGTGTCTTTGGCGAAACAGATCCGGCTCAGCACCCGGCAGTTTTCATAGGGCGCTTCCCCATATACCAGTACCTCACCGCTGGTGGCAAAAAGCTGCGCGGTGATGATCTGCATGATGGAGGTTTTGCCTGCGCCGTTGCGCCCCAGCAGCCCATAGATTTTCCCGGCTTCGATGGCGAAGTTCACCCCGTTGACCGCGGTGACCCTGCCATACGATTTGGTCAGCTGCCGGACTTCGACAACCGTGCTCATCCCACTTTGACCCTTCGTTGTATCATTTCGCTCAACTGTTCCGGCGTAATGCCTAATTTCTCCGCCTCCTTGAGCATCGCTACGACATAGCGCTCGTAAAACTCTTCCCGGCGCTTCTCCATCAAGCGCTCACGTGAGCCGGTCGCGACATACATACCAAGCCCCCGTTTTTTATACAAAATGCCCTGATCCACCAACAGATTCACCCCCTTGGCCGCAGTGGCTGGGTTGATCTGATAGAGCTCGGCAAACTGATTGGTCGAAGGCACTTGCTCCTCCTCCGCCAGCCGGCCGGCGAGGATATCCTCTTCGATGCGCTCGGCAATCTGCACAAAGATTGGGCGGGTATCGTCGATTACGTGTTCCATTACCTCATCGCTTACGTAGTTCACTACTCATGTAATGAACTATAGAGCAAGGGACGGCGCTTGTCAAGGGGGCGTCACTATGGATGGAAACAGCAGTGCGATCGAAGTGTACTCGAATTTGGGGGAGGCCCCATCATTCCTTTTCGAGGTGGTCCAAGCACTGGCAGCTGATCGGACGCTGGCTACTCGTCGCTCTTCAGCTGGCGTGGCCGTCTGCGGCGCGGTGGTCGCACCTCTTGCCTTGCCTCAATGGTTGGTTGACTCAGGCCACTTACCGTCGTGGAGAGTGCTAGAATCTGTCCGTTGAGGCTCTCGAGCTGCTGGCGCTGACCCTCAATATATCCGGCCAACTCCTGCAGGCCCGCTGCGGTTGCACGCACATCGTCGCCTAGGTCGTGCACCTGTTGTTGCAGGTCACTCGCCTGCTTCACCCCCTGGGACCTCTGCTGCCGAGTCTCTTTGCTCAGCCGCGCTAGTGAGACAAGCAGCCCTTTGATCTGCTGGTCGGCAGCCTGCTGAGCGTCGCGCTGCTGGCTGATTTCCTTGGCGATCATGCCCTCAACCTCTGACATCCGCTGCTCGAGTGCCTTCAGTCCAGCAGCCACATCGTCACTGTGGCGCTGCTGCTCAACTCGGTCTTGCGCCTCCTTTGACTGGCGCTCCTCGATTTTGAGGATCCGATCCGCAAGAGGCTCGAGTCGCTCTATTCGGGCTTGATGCTGCAGCTGAGTCGCGCCCTGCTCCGCCTGGTGTCCAGCGTAACTCGCCAGTCCGGCGCCCATCGACGCTACCTCATCCTGCAGCTGGTTCGTGTAGGCGGCGGCATGCAGCAGTTCCTGTTGCACCTGGGCGAGCTGCCTCGCCAGCGCCATCTGCTGCTTCTCCGACTCCTCCAGTCGGGCGCTGAACCTTGTCTGTACCTGTTCGATGAAATGCCCGACTCGAGCCAGCTCGCTGCCCTGTTTCTCGAGCTGCGTCTGCTGCGCCTCGGTGACCTCCGTGATCCGCGTTGCAAGCGCGCCGAGACTTTGCAAGGTCTCCTCCTGCTGAGCGAGAATGTGCTCTTGCTGTACGGGGATGCCCAGCAAGTCGATCTGTGCGGTGGCTCCAGAAATGGTTGCCGAAGGATCAATTATAGGCGTCAGCCGGGAAACATCACTGGCACGTACATGCCGGGTGCGCTTGTTGAGGCCCAGCGCCCGGCTACGAACGGGCAAGCTGCCCGCCGCCACCCAGCGGCGGATAGTGACCTCCTGGCGCCGGGTGACCCGGGCAGCATCGGTGAGCGTAAGCCAGTAATCGTCCGGCCCCGTCAGGGAATCTACCTCGCATGATCCAGCTCTGCTTGGACTATGGGCAGGCTCAGTCGCGACCAGCGAGCCGTCAGGGGAGAGCACATCTAGCGACGCGCTACTCGACACCTGGTCACTCCTCTCCGAATCTTCCGCTCCCATCGAAATTTTCCTCCCGCCAACCGCTCACACTGCTATCCTAGACGTGACGGTAGGGACGATCGCCACCGGCAGACTGCTGTTTGGGACCATTGGCCCATCGAGTATGTGGCTTCGTCCCTACCTGGCTCAGGAGTTCTGTAGCGGCGCGACCACTTCAGACGCCAGCCTCTGAATAATGCCTGTCGGGTATATATCATCTCCTGCCAGCTGAAGGGGAGAACTTCTGAGATTGAGAATGAGGTGGTTCGCGCCTGCTTCAATAAAGCGACTCAACGAGTCTCGAGTATCGTCGAGATGCAGAGGATCGACCGGAAACTGCACCGAGCGCTGTATGCTGGCCGGATCACGTCCAATAGCTGCGCAATGGTCATCCAGTACACCATTCAAGCGTGAGAACTCCTGTACCGGACCGCCGGCAAAATTCCAGATACTCGCGTATTGCGCTACCACTCGTAGCGTCAGCTTTTCGCCACTCCCACCGATCACAAACGGCGGATGCGGCTTCTGCAGAGGTTTCGGCTCGCAGCGCGCTTCTTTGAGCTGGTAATACTGGCCGGCAAAATTCGCTTTGGGCTCGGTCCACAGCAGCCGAATGACCTCACAGGCCTCAGCCAAGCGACGAATACGTTCGCCGGCAGGATACAATGGAATACCATAGGAGCTGTGCTCTGCCTCGTTCCATCCGGCTCCGATGCCGAAATCCAACCGTCCACCCGAGATGATGTCGACTGTCGCCCCCATGTTGGCAAGTACCGCGGGGTGACGGTAGGTATTGCCGGTTACCATAATCCCGATCCGCAGTCGCTCGGTCTGGGCGGCAAATGCCGACAGCAAAGTCCAACCTTCCAAGCACGGGCCGTCGTCGTCTCCGCCCAAGGGCATAAAGTGGTCGAAGAGCCAGGCATGCTCAAAAGCTGGCTCCTGATCGGCCTCACGCCACACACGGAGTATGGCGTCATAGGTGGTATGTTGCGGTGCTGTCTTGATGCCAAAGCTCAGACGTCCTGGAAAACCCATACGTACTTTCTCCTTTTGCTCCTGCTACCACTATCTGGTTAGCCAATTTGTCCGGTGATTCTTCACATTCAAGCGTGTACCTAGATCGTATCAAAGCTCGCTTTAAAGGTGCCAACGGTGATGTCGTGCCACAACCGGAGAAACGCCACCCCTAGAAGCGCATCCTCGCCACACATCTGGCCCAAACGGTTGGACCAATACTATAGGTGAACCGGCACTTGATTGCGCCCCACCTACCGCGGTAGACTGCGGAGCGGAGAATGGGCCGGCGATCTGGCTCTGCCAATCACGCGTTTCCTGGCGAATAAAGGCCTGAAGGCGACGCCATAGGAGTGTAACCGGAGGGAGAGCGAACCATGGCCAACCGCAAACCAAAGCGCATCACCGCCCAGGGAGTCGAGCTGGTTGACCTCGTCATCGCGAGCGTGCGCCGAGATCCGCGCCCCCTCGCCGACTTCTGCGGCGACTACCCGCTGGTCGAGCCTCGCCCGCTGCCGGCCGAGATACTCGAGCGGCTGACATTCCCCAGCGGCAAGCCGCTGCCACCCAGCCTCAAGCGCTGGCTGGCCTTCGACGCGAGCTGGCTCGAGAGCCTCAGCTGGTTCTCTCCGCTGGATGACGCGATCTTCACTCCGCGTACCATCGGCCAGATCGCCGACGCCGAGTTCGGCCGCGGCATGCGCTTAGCCCTTGAGGTCGTCGGCGTGGAGGGCGACATGAACTTCTACACGATGCTCGACCCGCGTTTTCCCGAGTGCTTCCTGCTGCCCCAGGGTACCGACTCGCGTCGCATTTTCGCCGTCACCGAGCCTGATGATATGGGTGAATATCCCGTGTTGGTAATTGACGAGGACGATGTGTCCTACGTCGCAATCATGTACCCCGGCTTCGACGTCTATATGGCCGACCTAGCTGGTGTGCTGGACCTCGACTTCGACACCTACGAGAGCCTACACGAGGATCAGCGTTACGCTGCGCGTCTCGCGCTCCACGCGCGCCGCCTCTTCGGCGGCAAGCCGGGCATTGAGCTCATGGACCCAGAGTGGTCAACCGACGAGGACGCCGCGGGTGTGTGATACAGCTCCTCAGCTTGCGGGTGTGCTTCCAGATACCGCGCCGCCGTATCAAGGGATCGCCTCCTCAGTTGTAAGAAGGCTGAAACATCTCGTTAACCTCTTTGCGATATAGTCGCGCTATCGTAATGTTATGTCACCCAGACATCAGCTGTGCCGTTGACGCCTCCGCTGTGTCGGCACAGATGCCCCAATACGTGCTCCCCAATCTATCACGTGGTGCAAGAGGGCAGAGCACGGATGAGCCACAGGCAGAATGTCAGGGAACTCCGACATGCCAACGAATGAGAGCAATCAATGAATCCAAAGAGTACCACCCGCGTACCGCGGGCGACCACACCTGCGCGCTCACCAGCTCGAGACCGGAGGGACGCTCTCGAGGCGGCGCGCGCGGAGGCTACAGAGGCGCGAGCAGAAGCGGCAGTGACCCGCTCGTGGGCAGAGGCGACCAACGCTCAGCTGCGGGCGATGCAAGCCCTGACCGACACGGCCCTCTCCCACCTTGCGCTCGATGACCTGCTCAGCGAGCTCCTCGACCGCGTGACGGCAGTCATGGGCGTGGATAACGTCGCCATCTTCCTGCTCGACGAGGACGACCGGACGCTGAAAGCGTGTGCGGCACGTGGACTCTTGGAAGAGACGGTCGGCCAGGCGCGGATTCCACTGGGGCACGGGATCGCCGGCCACGTCGCGGCGGGCAGGGAGCCCATGATCGTGGACGACACGTCCGTTTTCGACCTCTGGGGGCTGTCCTCCCACGTACGGGAGCGGCTGCGCTCGATGGCCAGCGTGCCATTACTGGTGGAGGAAGTAGGAGAGGATAGCCTGGTGAGACGGCTGCTGGGTGTGCTCAACGTGGGCAGCGCCGCGCCACGCCACTTCAGCGAGGCGGACGTAGCGCTGCTGCAACGCGCCGCCGATCGTATCGCCCTGGCCATCGACCGTGCCCGCCTCTACGCCGCCGAGCAGGATGCCCGCCAGCAGGCGGAGGCGGCGCTGGTACGGGCACAGGCCAGCGAGGTACAGGCGACTGAGCGTGCCCAGGAGCTGCGCACCATCCTGGATACCATGGCCGATGGGGTCTCCGTGTGCGACACGGAGGGTCGCATCACCCAGATGAACCGGGCGTACCGCGACCTGCACGCGGTGGAGCGTGCGCCCGCCGGGTACGAATCCCTGTCGGACCGCGACTGGGTCCGCCTCCTTGATATGCGCGACGCCTCGGGTGCACCGCTTTCCGTCGAGGATCTCCCCATTGGCCGGGCGCTACGCGGGGAGGTGGTCACGGGGCCGAGCGCGGATCTCCGCATCCAGGCGTTCGACGGCCGCGAGCTGGAAGTGAACGGCAGTGCGGCGCCGCTGCGAGACGGCAATGGGCGTATCGTGGGGGCCGTCGTGGTGGTCCGCGATGTGACCTGGCGCAATCGCCTGGAGCGCGAGCGGGAGGCTGCCCGTGCCGACGAGCTGGCTGCCCGCGAAGCCAGCCGGCGCATGGAGGCGTTTGTGACCGTCGCCGCCCACGACCTGCGCTCGCCGCTCACCGCCGTTATCGGCTATCTTGACCTCGCCCAGCGCCAATCCGAACGGCTGGCCGCGGCAGCGCGGGAGACATACCCGCATTTCGCCTCAAAGGTGGAGGATGTGGTTGACCGTATGGAGGACGCCGCCCAGGGCGCCAAGCGGTTAACCCGGCTGCTCACCACACTCTTCGACACGGTGGCGATCCGTGCAGGCAGACTGGAGCTCCGCCGGGCGCCGTGTGACCTGGCCGCGCTGGTGCGCGAGCAGGTGGCGGCTCTCTGTGTGGCCGCGCCGGAGCGCACCATCCGCTTGCAGCTGCCGGAGGGCGGCGCGCCAGTACCAGTCGAGGCCGATGCCGACCGCCTGGGACAGGTCATCACCAACTACGTCTCCAATGCGCTCAAGTACTCACCCGTGGATCAGCCGGTCGAGGTCAGCGTGAGCGTGCGCGGGCGGCGGGCACGGGTGACGGTGTGCGACCGAGGACCGGGGCTCCCCAAGGAGGAGCGGAGACGGGTGTGGGAGCTGTTCCACCGGGCACCAGGCGTGATGGCACGGGACGGAGCACAGGGTGGCAGTCTGGGGCTCGGCTTGCACATCTCCCAGGCCATCGTCTCGGCCCATGGTGGTCGGGTGGGCGTCCAGAGCACGCTGGGGCAGGGCTCGACCTTCTGGTTCACCCTGCCCCTCGCCGGCACCAGGACAGTGTCGGCTGGCGCAGCCGCCTGAGGAGGGACGATGCTCGGTCGTATGCTGACCTTCGCTGATAAGCTGCTTTTGCACAAGTGGGCGACATCGGTCGTCCTGCCCATCCCCCACCTGACCGTAGTCTAGTGAACATTCTAGCCATCATCTTCTCACCATTCTGTAAGAATCTGGCAAATACCTATATAACACAAGAAACATTTAAGAAATATATATGTTATGGCATCGTGCCCAGTAGGCACAAGAGGAGTTCGCTTTTCAAGATAAGCAACTGGTAACAAGGGCATAATATAACCAGTCGAGCGAAGATCCTTCAAGACTGCGAAAGGATTGCACATGGACGGCAACGACAGCTTAGGCGCTTGCCGCACTGCGCAGTACGGCAAGCCACGACGAGCGGGCCCGCGGCTGTACCCAATACAGTATCTCTGCTGCTTCCTGCCAGCAGCGCTCTTCCTCGCGATCCTTGTGTTCACCATCGTTCAACCGGCCGGCGGAGCGATGAGCCAGTACGCTGGCAGCTGGCTCACGTTTGGGGACGATCCAGAGGCGAGCCAAGGCCTTACCCAAAATTTTACCCAAGAAGCTGACCCCTCCCCAGCCGCGGCGCTGTCGGTAGCGACCGTGGATAAACTGCACAAAGGTTGGAGTGTCACCTTACCCGATCTGGCTGACGTGCGGCCGATTCTGGTACGGAATGTGAGCTGGCCCAACGGAACCGTGCACGACGTGCTGTACTTGACAACCGACAAGGGCGCGTTGCTGGCTCTTGATGCCGCCACCGGGGCCAAACTGTGGGCGGTACCGCCAAAGAATGTGACGAATCCCATGGCTACCAAGTCCTCACCCGCCGCCGATCCGCTCGCCGGCTTGATCTATAGCTACGGCTTAGACGGCAAGGTGCATCGCTACCGCTTGACCACCGGGCAAGAAGTGGTGGGCCAGGGATGGCCCGAGCTGGTAACGCGGATGCCGGAGAGCGAAAAAATTTCCTCGTCCCTCAACCTCGTCAATGGGTATCTCTACGTCACGACGGCCAGCTCCGGGGGCGATGCCCCGCCCTATCAGGGTCACATGGTCGCCATCAACGTGAAGACCGGTACGGCGCACGTATTTAATAGCATGTGCAGTAACCAAACCCATCTCCTGGCACTGGGGGAATGCAACACGAATGGTGGGGGGATCTGGGCCAGGCCTGGCGTCGTGGTGGACCCGGTGACCGGAAATATCTTCTTCACCACCGCCAATGACTACTACACCGCCAATAAAGGCGGCACCAGCTGGGGCCAAACGGTCATTGAAATGACTGCTGACGGCAGCAAAGTCTTGGACTCCTACACACCGGAGAACTACGCGGCTCTAGTGGGTCAGGACCTTGACCTAGGCAGTGTGGCGCCTGTGCTGCTGCCAAGCATTCCGCAGAGTCGCACGCCGGAGCTTGCGGTTCAAGGCGGCAAAGAAGGACTGCTGCGCCTGCTCAATCGACAAAACCTGAGCGGGCAAGGCGGCCCGGGGCATGTCGGAGGTGAGCTGCAAACCGTACGGGTACCCAATGGCTGTCCGATCGAGGCGCAACCCATAGTCTGGAAGGATCCCGGCACAGGAACGCTCTGGCTCTTAGTCCCCAACTTCTGCGGTCTGGACGGCTACAGGGTGCAGACATCCAGTGCCGGCGTGACTTCACTTCACTTAGCGTGGAGCGCGGCCGCTGTAACGAGCTCGCCCGTAATCTCCGGCGGCGTGCTGCTCGCGGCGACGAGCAAAGCGCTGCTCGCCTTCGATCCGAACTCTGGTCATGAGCTGTGGAGTAGCGCTTCGGCCACGGCTGGAGGTGACATTGGCTATATCCACTGGGAGAGTCCGATTGTGGTCGACGGACGGGTGTATTGTCCTGACGAAGGCAGCCAGCTGACGATGTACCAGTTATGAGCAGGCGAACGCTACTGTTACACTGGCGCTACAGTTGCCTGGGCCGTGATGCAAGCCTCCTCATTTGTTGCCACAGCAAGCGCCAGCGCAGATCGTCATCCGGACGATGGCCGCGGTTTGCTTCGAGTTCCGGCAAGATGCTATGCTTGATAGCGGAATCGGGATAGGGGCCGGGTCCACTCGTGGAGGCTGGATACTCGGTCTTCAACCTGCAAGGAGACTATGGATGGCTGGGGCTCCGCTCATCACCGTTAACGGTAAGCCGCATCAGGTAGTGGCGGATCCGGAGACGCCACTATTGTACGTGCTTCGCAACGAACTGGAGCTCAATGGCCCGCGCTTCGGCTGCGGGTTGGAGCAGTGCGGCGCCTGTCTGGTGCTTCGAGGCGCCGAAGCAGTGAAATCGTGCATGCTGCCGGTCTCCGAGCTAGCCGGCTCACAGATCACGACCGTGGAAGGCTTGGGCACGCTCGAGGAGCTGCATCCGGTACAGCAGGCTTTCATCGAAGAACAGGCAGCGCAGTGCGGGTACTGCAGTAGCGGCATGATCGTAGCCGTGGCGGCCTTGCTCTGGAAGCACTCCCACCCCACCGACGCACAGATCGCCGAGGCGCTGGATGCGCAGCTCTGCCGGTGCGGCTCGCATTCCAGGATACTCCGAGCGGTCAGGAGAGCTGAGCAGCTGATGTGGGGAGACGAGAACCATGACTGAGGAGCAGCGGCCAGCCTGGGGGAGAGCGGCGAGCCGCCAGCTCGACGACTGGTTGGCTATACTGCCGGACGGCAGCATACTGGCTTACAGCGGGAAGGTGGAAGTCGGAACCGGAGTGCGTACCGGACTTGCCCAGATTGTGGCAGAGGAGCTGGACGTTCCACTCGACACGGTCCACATGGTCATGGGTGATACCGAGCGTACCCAGGATGAAGGCTACACTGCCGGAAGCATGACCATACGAACCAGTGGTGCACTACTACGCAAAGCGGCCGCCGAAGCCCGGATCGCGTTGCTCGAACAGGCAGCGGCGAGACTGGGAGTCACCGGTATCGAAGAGCTGGACTCTCACCGGGGAGTCGTATGGGTGAGGAGAGAACCGGAGCGGCAAGTCACCTTCGGTGAACTTCAAGGCGGGCGGCCTTTTGGACGACTTGTCTCGGAGCAGCCGACGCTGAAGCCGCATTCGGAGTACCAGGTAGTAGGGACCAGCGCGCGCCGCACCGATCTGGCAGCCAAATTCACCGGTGGCGCCAGCTTTATCCACGACCTGCGGGTTCCCGGAATGGTGCACGCCCGCATTATCCGTCCAAGAAGCGCGCGGGCCAGAGTGGTCGAGTTGGACAGCAGCTCGATTTCAGGCGCGCAGGTTGTGCGCCTGGGCAACTTCGTGGCGGTAGTGGCCGAGCATGAGGAGCAGGCCGTCAAAGCGGCGTCTCAGCTGCGCGTGGAGTGGGACGAGCCGGCAGATCTTCCTTCCAGTGGCGAGCTCTTTACCTGGATGAAAAACCAGCCCACTACCAACCACGTAATCAGCGAATCCGGAAATGTCAGCGACGCGCTGGCAACCGCCACCAAGCAGGTGCGTGCCGTCTACCGGCAACCGTTCCAGGCCCATGCCTCGCTGGGGCCGTCCTGCGCAGTCGCCGCCTACAGTGATGGCAAGCTGACGGTGTGGTGCAGCTCCGGGGGCGTGTATCCGTTGCGAGGCGCGCTCTGTGATCTGTTGGCACTGGCTTCCAGCCAGGTACATGTCATTCACCTGGAGGGAGCCGGCGCCTACGGACAGAATGGCTCTGAGGACGTGGCAGCCGACGCCGCGGTTCTGGCGCGAGAAGTTGGCCGCCCGGTGCGGGTACAATGGTCGAGAAGCGATGAGTTCGTGGGTGAGCCCAAGGCGGCCGCTATGCTTATGGAAGCGAGCGCCGGCTTGGACGAAGAGGGCACCATCGTCTCGTGGGATTACCAGGTGTGGTCTTCGACTCACGCGGATCGCCCGCGGCAGTCTCTGGGCCTTCTTGCCGGCAGGGAGATACGGGGTGAGCTGCCGCCTCCACCTTCTTTCTTTTTTGGGGGCGACCGAAACGCGGCTACTACGTATCGGACGGCTGCCCATCGCGTGACGATGCACTGGCTGGCTCGGCCACCGCTAAGCACATCGTCGATGCGGAGTCTGGGTGGAGCCGGAAATACCTTTGCCAATGAGTCCTTTATGGACGAGCTTGCCGCAGCCGCCGAGGTTGATCCACTGGAGTTTCGCCTACGGCATCTGGATGATCCTCGTTCCCGCGCTGTGCTTGAGGCGGCGGCGCGGGCCGCGGAGTGGGGTGAGCCGCTACCTCCGGGAGAGGGACGAGGGATCGCTTTCGCCCGCTACGAAAATACCGAAGCCTACGTCGCCATGGTCGCGGACGTTGCGGTAGACCAGGAAAGTGGAGCATTGCACCTTCGCCGAATGGTCGTCGCGCACGACTGCGGGCTCATCATTAATCCGGATGGCGTTCGTAACCAGATCGAGGGCAATATAATACAGGCCGCCAGCCGGGCCCTAAAGGAAGAGATTGCCTGGGATGCCCGCGGCCAGACCACACAGGATTGGGAAAGCTATCCCATCCTGACATTTAGCGAAGTGCCGCAGATTGATGTCCTGCTCATCGACCGGCCCGACCAGCCCTCGGTCGGCGCCGGTGAGCCGGCTACAGTCACAGTGGCGGCGGCTATCGCCAATGCGGTCTATGCCGCAGCTGGCGTCAGGCTGCGTCAGATACCGTTTACACCGGAGCGCGTGCGCGCCGCCTTTCGGTCTCGCTAGCCATGCTCGCGA
Organism: uncultured Chloroflexia bacterium; assembly: GCA_963826075.1. Classification (GTDB taxonomy): domain Bacteria; phylum Chloroflexota; class Ktedonobacteria; order Ktedonobacterales; family JADMIN01; genus JAJPKE01. The sequence continues at coordinate 284,972 of CAWGVQ010000017.1, read as the reverse complement.
CGTCCAGCAAAGACTTGGCCTGCTGGAGCGCTTGGTGAGTGGCCGCAGCAACTTACTGCCCATGGTTAAGTCCCACCGGGATCTGCGCCGTTGCCGAACTGCACGGTGTAGTGGTGGGGCAGACGCAGCACCGCATCGTGGTACACCGGAGTCGTCCAAAATCTGAGGATTGATGGTGGAATGGCGTTCTGTATGATCACCGAATTGATGGAACGTTAGACGCCGATACCGATGACCGGTGACGACCTTGAAGATCGCCGCGCAGCAGGAATTGCAAGGAATTCAATGATGCCGACGGGCACATTGACACAGAACACCCACCCCAGTACCCCGAGCACCTCCGCACGTTCTTCTCGAGAATCACTTGACAAGTTCAGGTTGTCCAGGTATAACAATCTTAGTTGATAAGATGATCATGTGACATTAGCTGATCAGATCACTGAGTCACCGGAGTAGTTCACTTATTAGATTAAGCAAGTGCATTGTTGCATAGGAAGGTGGCACATGTCATGACGATGATGATCGAAGCACAGGGCGTGCGGAAATCATTCGGCAAGCAGGTGGTGCTCGACGGCATCGACCTGAACGTGGCTGAGGGCACAATCTTCGCACTGCTCGGCCCTAACGGGGCCGGCAAGACCACGCTGGTGCAGATCCTCTCCACGCTTCTGCGGGCCGATGCCGGCGAGGTGCGGATAGCCAGCCACGACGTGGCCAAAGAGCCCGATGCGGTACGCGCCGCCATCGGCGTCACCGGCCAGTTCTCGGCGGTGGACAATCTGCTTACCGGCGAGCAGAACCTGCTGTTAATGGCTGACCTGCACCACCTGGGACGACGGGACGGACAGCAGCGGGCCGCCAAGCTGCTCGAACGCTTCGAGCTGGTCGATGCCGCCCGGAAGCTGCCCGTCGCCTACTCCGGGGGCATGCGGCGTCGGCTCGACCTGGCCATGACTCTGGTCGGCGACCCGCGCATCATCTTTCTGGACGAGCCCACCACCGGCCTGGACCCCCGCAGCCGCCACACCATGTGGCAGATCATCCGTGATCTGGTGGCCGGCGGCGTCACCATCTTGCTCACCACCCAGTACCTGGACGAGGCGGACCAACTGGCCAATCACATCGCATTGCTCGATCGGGGGAAGCTTATTGCTCAGGGGACTCCCGATGAACTGAAACGCCGCGTCCCTGGCGGACATATCCGCTTGCAATTCGCCGACCTGCGCGAGCTTGAAGCCGCTGCTAGCATCCTGGGCGAGGGCACGCGCGACGACAATGAACTCACGCTCCAAATCCCGACTGACGGCTCCCTAGCATCGCTTCGAGTCGTCCTGGACCAGCTTGAACACGCAGCAAATCCGGACGACGGGGTCGGTGTCACGGTTCATACTCCCGATCTTGACGATGTTTTCTTCGCCCTCACGGGTCACTCCAACACCCAGAAAGGTGGCGTGCAATGAGCAGTACACGTTCTTATGCCTTGCGCGACTGTGCGACGATGCTGCGGCGCGATGTGCAGCACTCCCTGCGCAACATCTCCATAACGGTGACCGGCCTGCTGGTGCCGATCGTCATGCTGGTGCTGTTCAACTACGTCTTCGGCGGAGCTATCGGCTCCGGCCTAGGCGGTGTGGCCTCCGGCGGCTCTTACATCAACTTCCTCGCGCCCGGAATCATCGCTATGACCGTGGGCAGCGGATGCGAAACGACCGCGCTCAATCTGTGTATGGATTTGAATGAAGGCATCATCACCCGTTTTCGCACAATGGCGATTGCTCGCGTCTCGGTACTGACCGGGCCGGCCCTCGGCAGCCTGTTCCGCACGCTGATCAGCGTTGGCCTGGTCACCCTGGTAGCGGTGCTCATGGGCTTCCGGCCCACGGCGAGCCCACTCGCCTGGCTGGCGGCGCTCGGCATCGTCGCACTCTTCACCTTCGGGGTCACGTGGATGGGAGTAGCGTTCGGCCTGGTGGGCAAAACGCCCGCGGGAGCCAATAGCCTCGCCCTGATCTTCACGCTGCTGGCATTCACCAGTAGTGCCTTCGTCAGCCCGGACTCGATGGCGGGGTGGGTACGCTGGTTCGCCGAATACCAGCCCTTCACGCCTGTCATCGACACCCTGCGGGGATTACTACTTGGAACCACCATCGGCAACAGCGCGGTTCTCGCTGTCGCCTGGTGTGTCGGCCTGGCACTGGCCGGCTACCTGTGGGCGCAAACAGTCTACAACCGCAACCCAGTACGGTAGGGAGGCGCAACGCGCCGCAGCTTCTCGTATGAGGACGAAGCACACGGAACCTCTCTTCATGCCACTAGTAGTATACCGACTGGAAAGTATTTAAATTGGCTGACGGAGAGAACGGAAAGACCAGAGGGAGAGAGAGATGGCACTATCGGTAACCGAAACTCATGAGTTGCACCTCAGCGGTATTCCTACCTTGAGTGTGCACAACAAAGCCGGCAACATCCGGCTTCATTCCGGAAGCGATGCGCAGATCCTGGTAGTTGCTACCAAGCGACCTAGCGGCTTTCTCACTGCTGCCAGCGACACCAATCTTGAGAGGGTGAAGATTGTTGTCCAGCAGAGTGGCAACCGTGTTACTGTACAGGTTGAGCAGGATCGCTGGTTGCTCTTCAAACAGCTCACGATAGATCTCGATATTACTCTCCCGGCGACGGTAGCTCGGATCGATGTCACACTCAAGGCCGGCAACCTTGAGGTAGCGGGTATTCGGGGCCTCATACAAGCAAAGGTCGACGCGGGAAACCTTGATGTGCTGGATAACACGATTCTCTCAGACGGCTCGCGGCTGGTTACTAGTGCCGGCAACGTGACGCTACGGGGCTCCATGGACCCGGCTGCCTCGGTAGCGGCCGAGGTGAAAGCCGGAAACCTGCGCGTGAACCTACCCCGGACCACTGCCATCTATGTGGATGCGCGGACCCAGTCTGGAAATGTGAAAGTCTCCGGCTGGCCGATCACCAGCACCCGTCATTTCGCCGGCACCTCGGCCACAGGGGCACTTGCGCAACAAGCCAGCGGCACCCTGACGCTACGCGCCGCTGTCGGAAATATTGCACTGTCTTCGACTGATGAGGTGGATTAGACTCCGGCCTGCATCGCGCTCTGCACCGCCATCTCCTATCGTTTTCAGGGCAAAACAGCAGATTTCGAGACTTTTCGCAGAACACCCGTGGAACGCCCCGTTCGATGCCTATGGCGGCGCTGCCCACGAGGAATTCCGGCAAAGCAGAGACTATTCCGAATGACTATTCCGAATGACTATTCCGAATGACTATTCCGCGCTTTAGTTGTAGAGGAGGAGAATGGGTGCACGTATTGGCGGTTTCCACGATCTCTGACAACGATAAGTTCTGGGGTTCCCTGAAAAAGGCGTATGGCCAGCTGCCCCAGGGGGCCAAGTGGACCCTGGCAGTGGCGAGCACCGACGGTACCAAGGCGGTGAATGTCATCATTCATGACTCGATCGACAGCGTCAGGTCGTTCTTCGAGGAGCATGCCGGTGCTTTTGGCACGACGAAGTACTTCGAGGCCGATGCCGCTAACGCCGTCGGACTACCGATGTAGCAGCTGCCGACGGGGGCGCAAGCCGGCATCATGCAAGCCAGTTCTAGCAGGATGAGGAAGTACGCCCGAAGCCTACGCCCCTGGTCGCGAAGGCTTTGACGCTTCAGATCGATCGGAGGAAAGGGCTATGATCGGCGTGAATCTCGCCGCTCTTCGGCTGAACTAGATTGGATACAGAACTGAGGTACAGAGGGGGCCGACATGACAAAAGGGATAGACGTAACGCACATTCAAGCTCGAGTTTCCGAGCTCTTGTTGGAATACCGGATCCCGAGTGCTGCAATCGGTGTACTCCAGGACGGCGAGATCACCGACTTCGCCGTCGGTGTTAAGAACCTGTCAACGGCGGAACCGGCGACGACCGATACCATCTATCAGTGCGGCTCCATGACCAAGACATGGACTGCCCTCGCCTTCATGCAGCTCAAAGGCGAAGGGAAAGTCAGCCTGGACGAGCCGGTGCGAACCTACCTCCCTGGTTTCAAAGCCGCCGATCCCGAGGTCAGCGCCAATGTCACGCCCCGCCATCTCCTCAACCACACCAACGGTATCGAGGAGGAGTACGGCTATCCCGGCGAAGACGATGATGTCTATGCGCGTATGATCGACAACATCGCCGGCGCACCGCAAGTTTTTCCATTGGGCTATACCCATGGGTACAGCGCCGCCCTGGGCTACGCGATCCTCGCCCGGATCATGGAGGTTACCTGCGGCAAGCGGTGGGACGACATTATGAAGGAACGTCTCTTCGCCCCACTGAGACTATCCGGCACGAGCAGCTGGCGTGAACAGGTTGACCAGGATCGGGCAGCGACGGGGCATGTGATCCGGTCCCTTGAAGAGGGACCTATGATTTCGCCACTGGGCTACTTGCCGCGCGCATTCGGTCCTGGAGGCAACGTCAACTCGACCGCTCGGGACGTGGTCACCATGGCGTATGTCTTTCTGAGCGGGGGCAAAGCGCCCAACGGGACACCCGTGGTCCCGGCAGCGATCATTCGCGAGATGATGCAGTCTCGTGTTTCCATACCGGACCCCTACCTGCTCGGATCGGAGTGGGCCCTCGGCCTCACCGTGTATCATTGGCACGGCGAGACGGTCTATGCGCACGACGGCAGCACCATCGGCCAGAGCGCTCGTCTGCGAATTCTGCCGGACTCAAACATCGCTATCTGCATGCTGACGAACGGTGGCCCGCGAGATAGCTTCTACAGGAAGGTATTCAACAAAATCCTAACCGACCTTGGAGCGGTCACCATCCCAGACTTGCCCAAACCCGATCCGACGCTTTCACTCGACGTGTCCAAGTATGTGGGTACGTACCAGCGGCCCGGCGCCCGGTACGAAGTAGCAGCTGAAGGTGGGAAGCTCACCCTGACATTCGTCCGCAATCCGATGCAGGCACGCATTCTCGGTAAACCAGAACGCATCACCTACGAGCTGCTTCCCCTAAGCGAGACGCACTTCTTGATGCCTGCGGCCGATCCGCTGGAAGACACACAGACCGTTGCGATCTACGACTTCAAGGACGGAGTAGCCCAGTACTTACACACCAACGCTCGCGTGCATCCAAGAGCCAGCAAATAAGTGGTTCTCATCGGGCAAATTCACACAACTGGGGGCAGACGGGCAAAACCGTGCTTGCGACCAGGGAAATGTCTGCGACGATCTCAGACGAAGCGGTGACGGTGCATGAAAAATCTAAAAGATCAGCATTCCGGCAGGAGTGGTGGTGTCGATCGCTGGCCCTTGACCGGTCAACACCTTACTTGACACCGATTCAGCGGCGCCCTATTATAGTCGTGTTGGCTATAGCCAGTGCGGCTATTCTCTCGAGAGGGCAGGGAGCGTATGCAAATCAGTCGGCATGAACCAACAAGGGCATTTACAATCACGACCGGTCTAGTGTGTGGGCTCGCGGTGGTGTTCAATATCTTCTTCTATTTCGAAAAGCATGCCCCAGTGCTGGTCGTGGTGAATCCCTTTACCACGGATCCCTACGATGCTGTTGGCTCGCTTGCCATTCAAGCGGCCGTCATTTTCGCTCTGATTGCGGTGCTGCGCACCGTCCAACAAAGCCAGTCGAGCACCCCCACGCAAGCACGGCAGGTTGTGCTCATCCGTACCCAACTGGCGGCAACTCTTGCTGTTCCTCTGGCCCTGGTTGCTGACGCGGTGGCACTGGCTCGACACCCTTCCGTATGGATAGGGTCGGTGGCCGGCTCTATCCTGTGCTTCCTTGTCGCTAGCCTGTTCGTCATCGCCTGTGTAGTGGCCGCCGCGGTGCAGTGTGCTTACCACTCGATCACGCTCCCAACCATCTCTGGACTCTGGCTCCGGGCGATCATTATCTGTGCGGCTGCAGCCGCTCTCCTGGTTTTTTACCCCGAAGGCATCACCAACAACCCGGGGATCCACGGAGCGGTGCTCACGGCGTTCGTGGGAGGCGTCCTGCTGGTGGTTCCGCTCTGGGCACTGCTCTCGGCACTCTCTCCCTATCAACTTACCAACAGCAAGCCAACTACGTCGAGCTGGTTACGTCGGTATGGGTCCTGGGTACTGATCGTAGCGCTTTTTGGCATGCTAGTGGGTTTACTGGTATTTGCCCGTGAAGGCATAGTGGAAGACATCCCCCATAACAGCGCGAAGATTGCGCATGGGGCGTTGATCTACATGGGACTGGAAGGCTCCGGCATCGTCCTTGGTTACCTCTTCTTAGGCACCGCTTTAGCACTGGTTCCCCCGCTCGGCGCCATCCGTCGAGAACGCACATGATTGCCCGCAGACTGACTCGGAATGGACGAATCATCGCTGAGATGGTTCCGGCCGAGACGTGCGACCGGATTTGGACATGCTTATCGTGGCAGCGTGGTGTCTGTACGTGGCTCCGGGCCTGTGCCGGCTGAGGTGCTCGTGCCATCATTCAGTCGCTGGTCGAGGCCACCCAAGCCGTAGAGGTTGCTGAGCCGGGTGAGGTGCCGGTTCTCACCCTGGTGGAGGCGCGCGAGATAGCGCCCAGTTGTGCCGAGGTCGGCGTGGCCCAGCGCCGCCTGAATCTCGCTGACCTTCGCGCCCGCGTCCTCCATGGCCCGCGCAAAGGTATGGCGTAGCGCATGGACTTTGCTCGTGCCCAGCCGCTTCTCGCAGAGCTGCGAGATGGCCTGCGCCGTGAGCGCATGCCCAGCCGTGCCGTTGTGCGCCAGGCTCACCCAGAGCGGCCGTTCGGGGGGATATCCCGATTCACCAGCTACACTCACCACAACCGCGCGCATAGCTCGATTTCCAGTGCTCGGCCCATCGTCCTGATAGAGGCGCGTCATCCACGCGACGAGCGCGTCCGCTGCCTCGCCGCGCGCGCCGCCCCGAGGGAGTTCGTCACGCATCGCTTTGCCGCCTTTGCAGCGTGGCCAACTAATTTCCACCGTACGCTTTTGAACGCGCAAATGTTCGCAGCGCATCCCTGCCAGTTCGGCGACACGGCGTCCCGTGTGGAGCGCCACCAGCAATAGCGCGTAATCCCGCAGGCCCGCTGTTCCTGCGATGTCGATGTCGGCGAGCCGTGCGCGTAGATCATCATAGGCGAGCGGACGAGCGGCAGCGTACCCCTCGACGCGGCGGCGCTCGACCCGCGCAATGGGATTGGAACCACGGATGAGGTCCTGGCGCGACGCATAGGTATAGAAGCTTGAGAGAGCAGCCAGACGCAGGTTGGCGGTCGTGGGCGCGACGGCGTGTGGGCCGTAGCGTGTCTGGGCGGGGCGGGCCGCGTAGGCTTGCGCGACCAGCGCCAGCGCGGTCGCACGCGCCGCCATGAGGTCCTCGATCGAGGCGGAGTCGGCGGCCATCGCCGTGTGATCGACAGCAGGAGGCGCTGCTGCCGCCATAAGCGCTACATCATCGCGGCAACGGCGCGGGTCGGCGCTGTCGAGATCAAGCCCCTCCATCGCGAGGGCGGCGCGAAACTCGGCGAGAATGGTGGCGTAGGCGGTGCGGGTCTTGATACTGCCGCTGCGTTGGAGCTTGGCATGGAGCCAGGCCGTGATGGCCAGGTCGACACGCGGGTTACCCGCTCCTGGCCGCCAACGAGTTAGCGACTGTGTCTCATCTGGTGACGAAGATGTGGTCTGCGACGCGGCCTCCGGACGATCAGACGGACTATCCGCATCTGCGTCGACTGTCGACGCCTCCCCCACAGCCTCTGCATTCCACTCGGGTCGTTCGCTCATCATTGCCACTCCTTCTGGTCACGTCTCCCTGATGCTGCATGCGCCACCATGGTGACATTTCGGAAATCTCGTAACGTTCCGTCCTAAAGTCAGACATTAGTCCTGAAACAGTCAACTTATGAGTACAGCACGACGCAGTAGTCATATATAGCAACTAAGTTGTAAAAATTGAAAGCAATGCTTAAACCAACGCGCCATTTCCATATAGTGGACAAATACGCACACTATCGCAATTGGTCGCTATCGAGGACACCGCCTGAACTACTACTTGTTCTAATGTCGGTTAGATCTAGTATATCACTGGTCGGTGTGTTGTCAATATCTTCTTCTACCAGTATGGAGTAGTGAGTTGAAGTGTTTCGTCTGCATATGCAGGATATTGTCACAGTACGAGCTGGAGGAATGTCATCTGTCTACTGAGTCTTGTATTAGCAGAATTCGAATGCAGCACCCAGTATTGCCAAATATCAGGACAAAAGTCATCAAAGTGGACGCACGAGCCCTGCGTGCGAGTACTGTGTAAGAGGCAAGTCTGAGTCGGCGGGACCGAACAAGCGGGAGAAGTGTGACGTAAAGTGACGCTAACTGACGTACAGGAGGGGGAGGGCCAGCATGGCCAAGTGGCGGGCCTTGGAGGAGTACACGCCGTTCGCACGGCTGCTCGTGGAGTATATGTGGGAGCAGCGGCCCCCGCTCTTGCCCAATCAGTTCGCCCTACGGATGGGCGTGCGCAAGCAGGCGCTATCGACGTGGCTCAACAGCGACGCGGTGCCGGCTCCGCAGGCGGTGGTGCACCTGGCACGGAGCATGGGCCGACCGGTGCGCCAGTTGATGACTGCCGCTGGCTTCGCGCCTGCGGACGACCCACTGCTCGACACCACTGATGCCTGGGTCTACGTGCTCGACGAGGCACAGCGCGCACTTGGCATCGATGCCGATGGTATGCCAGAACTTGAGCCTGAGCACGATGCTGCAGAGGCAGATGCCCCTGGGCCGGCCAATGTGACGGTGGTACCAGCTCCACCTGAGATCCGCGATGCGTTGCTCATGCTGCTTCGGCAGCTTCAGGCCCGGACGCTGGCGACTACTAAGGCCAGCGTCCGGACTCTAGAAGATCCGTCTCTCGAGTCCAAATCAGTGGACGCCTCCGGGGCGTCAGACGTCATCGACTCCCCGAATGGGGGCCACATATGAGAAGCATGTGTAGGAGTTGAGGGAACCGGCGCCAGTTTATATGGGAGTCTTGGGAGGAATGGAACGAAAAGTCGGAATTAGAAACGATATATCTTTAGTCTAAGAGCACACGAGTCACATCAGTCTAAGAGCACATGAGTCACATCCCTTCCCGGGTAGGACACCTGGCCAGTAATTGTGGGCTCTGGCACAAATGCGTGCAGTAGTTTTGTCCCTTGCTCGATTGGTGGGTCAACAATCACAAGCGCTTACTTTGGTTTCATTCCTCGAAATGGGCTTGGCTGCCGCACTCGCGTGCTAGCAAGTTAGCTGCAGCGACTCAGGTGCCTGGACTCAGCACACTGCTATGCGCACGTGTGGCTGCACTGATAGGCGTATGTGCATATTGGTACGAGCGACCCTGACAGAGAGAATCTGGGCTGTTTAGCGCTTGCCCAGAGGAAGGAGCTGGAAGCGGCATTATGGGGAGCGGCTCCACGTTGAGCGGATCGCGAGATATACCAGCACAGCGAGCCAGCCGAGTGGAATGGTGAGCAACGCCCAGAGAACTCCTGGCTGTCCCCAGCGATCGGCGTCTATGCGGATCCAGGCGAAGCCGAAGAGTATAGGAACCACAAAGAGGAAAAACAAGCCGAGCAGGGGTATATACGTAAGAATCAACATGGTGGTATCGCTCACGCTTGCACTCCTGTCACTGACCGTGCCGTTCGCCGCAAGTATAGCATGGCGTCTCCAAGTGTAGGGTCTATAAGCCATCTCATTCAAAGGTTAGGCCCTTGCTGTCTCTGCTTCTCCTGTGAGATTCATCAGCATCCGGTCTAACTGGACGCCCTGCAGATACAGCCCCAGCGGATTACCCTCATAGTATCGTCGGTCACCTCCTGCTCCTGCTACCCCGTCTGTCAGCACTGGTCGTGGCGTCTGCATATCCGTTGTATCCGCAGGTTTGCTGACCTGCCCGGCACCAGGCGGGCAGTGCTGCTCGATGTCTGGAGACGGCGGTTCGTCTGTGTCCGGTGCGCCATCTCCCGTTGATACTGGGCTAAACCTGGGGTTGATCACTCATCGGCCCTACCTGCCCGAGCAGCTCGAAGAGTTCGGCCTTGGTGTATGCCCAGGCCCGCCCGCCGCTCTCCATCGGCGATCCCACGCTAGTCACAGGCGCTACATCTGTGGTCTCGATGGCCGACCTGTTTGGCCCCGATGTGCAAGGCAGCCGCGTCGAGGTCGGGATGCTCGGCGGCGCGCAGATCGACCTCGACGGTAACCACAACACCAGCGTCATCGGCGAGTACACATCGCTCCAGGTGCGCCCGCCAGGCAGCGGCGGCGCCTGGGAGATAGCAATCAATGCCCGGCGCATCTTCTCTATGATACGCCTCAAGAAGCGTGCCTTCGTCGGGCGGCTTGACTTCCGCACCAGTCCGGGCTACCTTGATGGCGGCGAGGCGCGTAAGCGGCTCGGCAAACCCGGAACGGGGCCACAGCTGGTAGTTACCGACAAACCCGTCTTCGATTTCGCCGCTGCCAACAATGAGATGCGCCTCATCTCACCCTATCCTGGCGTCACGGTGGACGAGGTGCGCGCCGAGATTGGCCGGGACATGCGGATCGCCCAGAGGCTAGTCGACGTCCAGCCGCCGACTGACGACGAGTTCCGCATCATCCGGGTCGATCTGAAGGTGGCGAGTGCCCACCAAATGAAATAGGTGCATCCAACCGAGGAGTAGCATAGATGGCTGACATTCCCTACAACATCTCTGGCCCGCACCGGGGGCAGCGTGTAGTGGCTGCTGGAGACCCGCTGGCCAGCGCGCGCTTCGCGATGGTGATGGTCCATGGTCGCGGAGCAGAAGCCCAGGATATCCTCTCGCTGGTGCCCAACTTTGCGCGATCGGGATTCGCCTACCTCGCGCCCGAGGCGTCTGGGAATTCCTGGTATCCTAACAGCTTCCTCGCGCCCATTGCCAGCAACGAGCCGGGCCTCTCCTCGGCGCTCGCTCTGATCGATGCTCTATTTGCCCAGATCGCGGCGGCTGGTATCCCTGCCGAGCGCACGCTGCTATTGGGCTTCTCGCAGGGAGCTTGTCTCTCGTTGGAATATGCCGTACGCCATGCCAGACGCTACGCCGGTTTGGTCGGCCTCAGCGGTGGGCTCATTGGCCCGGATGGCACCCCGCGAGACTACCCAGGCTCGCTGGCAGGCACGCCGGTCTTCCTCGGGTGCAGCGATGTCGATCCTCATGTTCCCAAGGCGCGGGTGGATCTGTCGGCAGAGGTACTGGAGCGCCTGGGTGGTGCGGTGACCAAACGCATATATCCGAATATGGGCCACACCGTCGAGCTAGACGAGATCGACTTTATCCGTGAGATGATAGCCTCACTCCCTGTCTAGATCAACACTATGCGCAGTATTCCCGGTCGGCACGATACGATCCTGTAATGCATCACGATTGATACCAGATTGTTGTAGATTGTTGTAGTTAGAGTCAGCACTCCGTGTAGGACGCCGCATGGCTAACTCCGCAGGCGAGGAGGCACGACATGATCACGATCGGCCGTGTGCGCCAGGACGAGATCCTGCTCGGCAAGGAGCTCCTCAGTGCCACCTAGACCGATATGTATAGCGAGTTCCTACCCGTGGACGGTGACAGCGACCTGGCATCACCCAGATCGACTTCCCGTGGATTGGGAGACAGTGGGAGTACCGGCTCCCACGCCCCCGGACGAGTGCCCGTGCGGCCGCTCATCGAGCTGGGCTCAAGCCGACAGTACCCCTGGGCAAGGTAGCACTGATGGTTGGGAAGAGTGGTTCCCGTAAGTCTCGCGTCGTGTCGGCGGCCTGTCTCAAGGATCTCTCACGATCTCTAGGGCAATGGATTGTTCTGGTAATGAGCCGCCAACCACTGGCCGGCAAGTTTGCTGGTCGCCAGGGTATCGCCCGCCCAGTTGCTGCTTAAGTTCCAGTTCGGCTGACTGCTTCTGGGGTAGACAGGAAGATCCGCCGACCAGAAAACGCCCGCCCACCAGGGCTGCCCTTCAAAGGTTTCTAGCAGCGCCTCCATATCATGAAGTTGCTCGACCTGATCGGGAATGTTGCTCGGATTGCCGGTGTTGGCGCCGGCCGCGCTACTGTAGGAGGCGGTGGTAAAGAGAATCGGCTTCCCGAATTTTTGGGAGAGCGTTTGCAGGCTGTTAACGATGTCGCCCGAACCTCCTGGACCATAGACGTCAGTGCCGCCATTCCACGCATCTTCCAGCTCGGATACTGACACGTCGGCGCCACTTTGAGTAAGAGGAAATTCAGCGTCCACGCCAATATAATTTACCGCATTCCACCAGGCGATGCTGCTGAACTCGGCTTGGGTGGCGCCAGTCGCTTGAGCTTCCGGTGCCCCTGACCAGCTGGCTTCATAGATAAGCTTGCCGGTATACCCGCCGCCGGTCTCCGTCGCATGCTTGGAGAGCGTCCCGTAACTGGAATTGCGTATGGCACCAATAACGTGGAGCCACTCGCATTCGCGCCGTCCGGTCACATTGCTGCACGAGCTATCTCCCGGCACGTTGTGATCGATCCCCCCCGGATCATTTTGCGCGTTCGTCCCCAGGGTATCGTAGGACACGGAGGTCAGATCCGACCCGAAGATAAAGTAGGGCAGGTGGTACTGCTGTGACATCTGCGCGTAGTGCACCGCGAAGGCCGTGTAGTTATCGAACCACTGCTTCTCCGTTAGGCCCACGGTGATCGTCTTGCCGTTGCTCAGTGTCGTAGCCTGGGTCGATTTGAAGGCGGACCAGAAATAGCCTATATACTGGCTGCCCAAAGATCCCTGGCTGAGGGGATCCTCCTGGTCCACCTTGAGCTCCAGAATGGGGACCAGGCCCGCCGTCTTGGCGTCGCTGATCGCCTGCTCATAATCGCTGTCAGGCAGCGTGTGGATATCGCCGTTCTGGTTGGATTGCCAGAGGAGGACGGAATCATCGCGCAGGGGCATATCGGCGACCACGGGAATGATGACGGTATTCATGTGGAAGGTCTTGGCTTCCGACTGCATATTCTCCAGCGAGCCGGGCGTCGAGTAGCCACCACCAGTCTCATTACGAGTCCAGGGATAGGTGAAGCCTTGAAAGGTCACTGTGGGGTGGGCGGCGGGACGCGGTATCCCGTGGAGCAGTGCAAAGAAGCCCGCACCCAGGAGCGCAACGACCAGCACCGCCGCCAGCGCTCGCCAGGCCGTCGCGAGCGAGGTGGCTGGTTGTCGCCGAGGCTGTTGGGCCTGGAGGCTGAACTGACCCGATGTCTTCAAGGTGTTCATAGGAGATACGCCGTTCGATGGAGAGGTGGGTGCCGTGACCGACAGGAGGTGATCTTCTGCCGGGGACAGGAAGGGCGTCGTACTCTCCAGCTCCTGCAGACGGGCGTAGACGCGGTCAACCGATCGCGCGTAGGCAAGAGTCTCCTGGTGGTACATGCGCCTCAGATCATCGCTGAGTTCTTCAAGCTCTGCCTCCAGCAGCTCATCGTCCATGGGATCTGGCGATGCCGGCGGTCCATTGTGGTCGGCCATGCTGTTCTTCTCCTCTTCGCACCACCCAGTCAGTCCGCTGTAGAGCTGCTGTTGGAGTACATCGTCTGTAAGTAGCGCAGGGTGCGCAGCAGGAGCACTCGTACCGTCGACGGCTTCTTGCCCAGAACCGCGGCGATCTGTGGGCTCTGCAGACCAAGCGCAAAGCGCAACCGCAACACCTCTTGTTGCAGCGGCGGCAGGGATTGCACGAGATTCTGGAGGCGCCGGTACCCATCTTGGCGCAGCTCGTCCTCTTCCCGGAGCAGAACCCTCTGCTCTGGAGAGTGCGTCTCGTCCTCATACAGCTCTGCGGCAACCTGCTCCAACTCCAGCATGGGGTGGCGCCTGGCGCGTCGCCAGCGATCGATCGCCATATTGCGTGCGACCCGCCACAGCCAGGCAACTTGCTGCTTCTCTTCCAGGTCACCGAGTGCCTGCTGCTCCAATGCGCTCCGGAAGACTTCTAGCAGCAAGTCCTCCGCGTCCTCGAGTGTAACCGTGTACTGGCGGAGAAAAGCCAGGAGAGCCGAGGCATGGTGCTGGTAGAGCCTATCGACCAGGGAATCGTCACCCACGAGACCTCCTCTACGGATCACTGCTGACGCCGGTTTTCACATGACACTCTGGTTGTCTCCGCAGGTCCCACTTAATGAACGCTAATGCCGCGCAACCGTTACAACTCAGCCGTGAAATTTCGCTTTGTACTCTCGCTTGCTAGTGTTGGACTGGTGCTAGAGGTGCCAGGAACAGCAAGCAGCCATCGGCTGAAGGCGGGGAAAGTCTAGGTATAGGGCGTAGAAGAAGTAGGTGCTGAGTCGGAACGTTCCTTATCTCGGCGTACGTGGTGAGTGCCGAACTGGAGCGTTCTCCTGCACTTAATCAATGCGCAGGGCAGAATGACAACCGACTGATGCATGTGCTTCGCTGAGGACGTACAATGTGCTCGCGCGAGAAGTGCCTAATTTAAGGGGCTCTGCTGCTGGCAAGCAGTGAAAGATCGACGACTACTGTACGCACTACCAGTAGGAGAATGTAGAACTGAAGAAAACACAGATGAGGAAGCCAAGCGCGCCATCTCTTGGTGGACACCCTGGGTTTACCGCTGTCCTTCTATCTCGATGGAATCGTCCGTGCGGCACTGGCTGCAGGGTTAAGGCTATGACCCAAATCTCACAGTTTCGCTCCACCGCACTGGCAGTAGCCGGTTGGAAATGTCAGCTCTGCGGCCCTATCGGTTGAATGTTACGTGCACTATGGCCGGTTATACTTTCGACGATCTCAAACTTAACCGGTGTGCCCGCTCTGATGGTGCGATATCCCTGGCCGGGAAGAGCAGTAAAATGAAAGAACACGTCCTCACCTGCGACCTGTCGCCCAATCATACCAACACCGGCATTGAGATCGAACCAGCGGACGGTGCCTTCGGCCACCGGCAGGCCGTTTGCGCCGAGAGGTGGTGTACCCGCAGCCCATTGTTGCTGCGGAATGCGAATTTTCACTACTTCCGGTGTCTGGTAGGCTTCGTAGCGATAATCGGAGCGGTTTTTCATGATGGCACGCAAATCGAGTCGCAGTTCCTCATTGGTAGGGCGACCGACAAAATACCACCCGTCATAGATAGCATGTATGCCCAAGTCGGGCCGCAGCACAAACGTATACGGTTGCGCGCGATAGGCGTACTCGCCTTCCGTCTCATCCAGGATGTTGATTTGTCTGATGATGGTGCGGTCTTCATCAGACAGGAAAGTCCACTCCGC
The DNA here is from genome assembly GCA_963826075.1 of uncultured Chloroflexia bacterium. GTDB lineage: Bacteria > Chloroflexota > Ktedonobacteria > Ktedonobacterales > JADMIN01 > JAJPKE01. Next base: position 269,638 of record CAWGVQ010000017.1, on the reverse strand, counting down.
TCCTAGACCGGCGCGATACGCAGCCTGGACCAGTGGCGGGTCGGCACTGACTGTGACGAGCTTGGCATAGTTCACCCGTAGTTCGTGTTGAAACTCTACAAACTGTCGCATCTGCTGCTGATCGCGTGGACAGAAGAATCCGCGATAAAAGACTACTATCAGTGGGTTGCCGTCCAGAAATCCCAGTCGGGTGTCAAGGACACTGGGTTTCGTAAGGTGTGAGAGCTGTGTCACCTCATTCTGGTGATTTGGCAATGCCAAGTCGGGAAACTGATCATTTACCCGAAGGTTGGTGGTCACAGGTATCATCTCCCGATAATGGATGGGGCGTCCCAGTATCGGTGCAGTTTTTTGCAGCACCGATACTGGGGGCTCTAGTTACTCGTCACGTAAGGGTTAGTGCGGCAGCACGCCGCCGGGACCACAGCCCACATCCAGAACGCGCCATCCTGCAAGCAACCCAAGGGTGGCGACTGCTCTCGACAGTGCCGGCGCCATGAAGTGATTGTAGAGATACTCGGTGTCGGCGTGATCGGTCGGCTGGTCTTCGCTCATGCCGCCCCGTTCAGGGGAGCTCGAAAACGACGAGTCGCCGCAGACTCAATCACGGGACATTCTACGACAACAGAGAAAATTCTGGGTACGTTGCGCTATGCTCCGGCCAGACCTTGGCAACGGGATGCCCTGCTGAAACCGTGATACTTTCTATCAAACGCTTCGTTTTTACAAAACCTTCCGCACGCAACCTGGCAAGGTCCCAGCTCCTTCTTCAGCCAACTCAGCCCCCAGTTACCCCCGATGAAAGATCACTCGTCTGTTCTGGTGAGTTTCGCTGGCCTGCTTGCAGTGTTCGTTGCTGTTGCACCTGCCAGCTCCGCCTGCTTACCTTGCTGCCCCAACCTAGGGAGTTATGTAGCGCCATTGACCGGGTATCGCTCGGGGATGGCTGGAATCGCAGACGATGCGAGCAGACTAGCAAGCTGCTGCACGGAGGTGCCGGCTAGTGGCATGCTTGGGTGTAGCCGGTGGGCCGTGGTATTGAGTGCCAGCAGTACTCCGAAGCGCTCAAAGTACTCCACCTGCTCTCCACCAGCAGCCGAGGTAGCCTGCACGAGGCACCCCGCCGAGGGATTCGCGCCGGAGACAAAACGCACCTGGGAGTAGGCATCTCGTTCGGTCGAAGTCAAATCCTGGGCGAAGTAGGCCTCCGCAGTGGCGCAGGCTGGATCCACCAGAATGCGCCCGTGCGCATCGGAGATACTGGGAGCGAGCAGGTGGGCTCCCAGGTCCACCTGTACCTGCCACCTGCTGCCCTGCCAGTGTAACCCGACCAGGGCCGCCTGAGCATCAAATGCCACCGCATCCTCTGCAAGCACCCCATCGGGATACTCGGGTCCGCCATCAGTGCTCTCATAGTCTCGCCCCATGCTGACGGCGGCAATGGCCAGCCACTGGTCGGAGGGCAGAGCCGCTCCTAACGACTCCCGCTCGCTGTAGTCCAGGGAGCAGAGAGGCAGGCACTGCCTAGAGACCAGGTCACAGTTGTGTGTTGCGGAGAGGAGATCAAGCTGGCAGATTGTGCGCAGCGACCCTTGGGTGTCGAGCTGGATCGTCGTGGTAGCGGTATAGGTGCCGTCGGCAACGCCCGGCCCGACTGCTCCCCCAAGGAACACTGGCTCACCTCGCTGGATGGGGCTCGCCTGCTCCAAGGCAGTCAGAGCCGCCTGTATGCTGGAGGCAAGGCCACCAAAGTTCGCCGGTGGCAGGTCGTCCGACTCTTCCTCCAGACGCACGATTTCAGCGGCCGGTTCACCAGGTACGTAGGCAATCCCTTCAAAGGCCGCCGGACAGGTGTCGGTCGAGGCTGCCGGAGAGGAGAGGGTGCACTGCTGAGGCGGAAATGGCGCCGCCTCCCAGGAGATGAGATGGTGTCCGGCTGGCAGAAGATAGGGCGCATGCTCGCCAGGCTTCCCCATGGGCACGCTTCGGTTGTCCACCGACACCGTTGTCCAGGGAACATCAGGATCAAAGTAGAGCGCGCTGACCGAGGCAACCGAACGCTCAGTCGTACCAGTCCGGAGCGTACGCAGCGCGAAGGTCAGGGAGGCGCCCACCAGGAGCAGGAGCACGACCAGCAGCAAACTGACGCGCCAGACACGAGCTCGTCGCCGGCGCCTCCGGCGTGACCCTCGCCACGAGGTCGGCATTCGACGTGGTCTGGTCGTCCTGCTCTGGGCGTGTGCCGCCGTGCTCCTCGGCTCGACCATCGCCGGTGCCTGCAGTGCTTGCTCCGCCAGGGCATGCAACATCGCCAGCCGACGCTCGCGTGCCATCAACTCTTGAGAGCCGTTGCTGTCTTGCTCCATCAATCTTCTCCCAGGCGAATGGCTTGCCCGAGTCCGCCGCGCAGCGCTACCAACACTCCACTAGACAAGGCAGCCGCAAACGCCAGCAACAACGCCACATAGAAGCCGGCCAGTGTCGCTGGATTGAACGCGAGCAGGAAGGGTGGCAACAGCTGCTCTGTCGTATTGACCGTCGCTGTAGTGAACTGCAGAAACGGCAGCGTGGCCGTCACCAGCACCACCCCAAGCGCGCTGCCAGCAACTAATCCGAAGCCATACACCACTGCCTGCTGGGCCAGCAGGATGCCGATCAGCTGCGCTCGTCCACCGCCCAGGGTCCGCAATATCGCAAACTGGGTACGTCGCTGCCCGGCGGCTACACTGGCCTGAATGACACTGCCGAGCACCGCCAGGACCACGGTGATGGCGGCACCGATCAACAGCAGACCGGTCATCCCCGCAGAGAGCGGATCATTCATCGCCTGCTGCTCCACGGTCGACCGGTTGATCACCGTGTGGACCCAGAGGTTGGGATTCTCTAGCGCCTCCGCCCGCTGCTTGGCGGCAGCGGCGTTGCTGGAAGTCCGCAGCCAGTACTCATTGGGGCCGATGTAGTTGATGTAGCCGCCCGCCCCCTGTGGACCCTCAATCGCGTTGGCGTAGTCGGCCAGGTTGAAGACCAGCTTGCCGCTCACCCCGGTCTCTCCCAGGGTGGGGAAATGGGCGACGATCGCTTCAACGCGAAAGAACAAGCTGTCCCCGCTGTCCTGGGGCATCATGGTGAAGACCAGGCCGGGAGCCAGGTGATAGGTCGCAGCAAACTGGGGATCAATCAGCGCCCAGATAGGATGGCTCTGGTCGCCAGCCTCCGCCCCCTGGGCATGCGCTGCCAAGTCCTGCAGCAGGTTGGCGAGCGGCTGGGAGGCGAAATCTGACTGCCAGTAGGCGACACCGGCAAAGGTGGCGGGGTCGATCCCTAAGAGATCGACATTGGTGTCGTCGGAGCTGTTGGTGCCGAGCGTCCGGTAGACGGGGGTGATGGCTTCCACACCCGGCAGCGCGGCGAGTTGCGCCTCGAATGGCGCCGTTGGCGGGGTCCCCGCGGCGGGACCTTGCAGCACCACCCGCTGATCGCAGCCGACGAGAAACCGACTATCGGCCAGTGTATTTGTCGCCAGCGACGCCTGGAAGGTGAGCGCGAAGACGCCCAGCCCGACTGCCAGGGCCATCAGCAGCGCCAGACAGGCAAACTGGCCACCGTTTCTTTCGAGCTGGGCAAACGCCAGCATGGCGGTCGCACCGCGCAACTTCCTGGCGATCCAGGCACCGGACCGCGTCGCGAGAGGAAATAACCGTACGGCTATAAACGCACCAGCCAGAAGGAGGAGCGCGGGAGCCGCCAGCTGCAGTGGGTCAGCCTTGCTCCCTACGCTCCCTCCCAGCTGCTGGCGAATGTTCAAGCCGCCAAACTCTCCCAGCTCGAGGTACCCTGCCACAGCCAGAGCAGCCAGCCCCAGATCCAGGTAGAACCGCTGCCAGAACGCGGGACGTCCCTGCCGTCCGGCCTCACGGCGCAGGGTTACGATATCACGGCGGCCGGCCGCCCAGGCGGCGATGAGCACGGCCAGGAGACCAAGCAGCGCGCCGGCCAGCGCCGGCTGAAATACCAGCTGAGGCGAGACGATCTGTGCCACCGCCTCAGGACGAGCAAGCTGCTCCTGCTGGAGGATGGAGGAGGCATCAGGCACAAAGACGCTTACGATCACCAGACTCACGCCGGCGGCCAGGAAAGGGCCAAGAAGTGCCGCCAGAAGCGACATCCCGAGTCCCTGCAGCCCATAGTTAATGATCAGTTGCCAGCGGCTGGCGCCACGACTGGTAAGGGTGGCAGTCTCACTCGCCTGGCTTTCGACCAGAAGGGAAGCTATGGCCAGCACAAACACGAGGATGACGCCGACCATCTGGACGATGATGATGTAGAGCGGCTGGGTGAGCAATCCAAACTGGTTCTGCTGCGCCTTGAGCACACTGTCCAGTTGCGTTGACACGCCCAGGCCGGTGACGCCGGTGGTGGTATAGAGCGTCCCATTCAGGGAAGCGCGGTAGGTGGAGATCGTGCCCAGGAGCCCAGGGATGGAGGCCACCGTGATCCGGCGGGGCCGGGTAAAGGCAATGTAATGGAGCGTCAGCGGCAAGGAGTTCGCGGCACTCGTGGCTGGCGTGACGCCAAAGAGGGCGAAGAAGGTGCTCTGGGCGAAGAGCACCGGATAGACGTCCGCTCCGCACGATGGGCCTAAGCACCGGGTAAAGATCGGTGCAAAGACGTCCCCGGCGCCGTTCCAGTAGGGATCGGAGGGATTCTTCGGCGTCCAGACCCCAACCACCTTGAAGGTGAGATGGCTGTAGCCTATGGAGATCGTATCTCCGGGCTTGAGGCCCAGCTCTTTTGTCACCAGAATCTCGGGCAGCTGGCCAGGCCCAGTGGTCTGAGGTAATCGTCCGGCAAGAAGATGCATGTGCGGGAGTGCCGCGGAAAACGGAAAGACATAGGGCCGCAAGACCGCTTTTTGGTTTATGGGATGCTCAAGGTTGGGCACGCTCAGACCATCAATGGCCGTGGGCGGGAAGTCGGTCTCGACCCGCAGATACCAGGTGGACGTGGGTGCGAGGTCTTCGAGGAAGTGGTGAGACACTGAGGCGGCCTGGGCGAGCACCTCGCCCACCGTCGAGGTGCTCGCCGGCTGCAGCGTCGTGTCGACTTCGAGGTTGAGATTGGCCGGAGCCTCCGCTCGGAGCTGCTGCTGGAGCTGCACCGTAGACACCAGACTGCTGTAGAGTGGCACCGTGCAGAGGAACGTGACCGCCACCAGCATGCCCAGACCCACCGCGAGCAAGAGGCGGAAGGAGCGTGCGAACCGCCACAGCGCCAGCGTCACTGCCGCCAGTGGAGCACGATCATCTGGCAGCTCATCATCGGATCCGTCCTGCTCATCTTCGTACTCGTCCTCGGGAGCTATCTCCAGTCGCATGCCTGAGGCTCCTCCTGCTCGAGTCGATGCTTTCCCATTATACTACCAGGGATTCTGGCCACCTGACAGGTTCACGCAGGTAGTCTGAGAGCGGGTTTTGCGAATGGATGCTGTCGTTGTCAACAGTACAAAACACGTTATTAGGTTAGAAAACACAGCGCTGCTACTTTCCGCACCACCGAGGCTAGAGCGAACAGGAGTGCTAAGATGGTCGCCCAGGCCGATCTGGCGGCACTTGGCGAACTGAGCTCATGGGTCCGTCTCGTTACTTCATGGTTGTCTATCTGGTTGGCCTTCTCCGACTTTTGCGGTGTTCACCGTACCAGTACCCGAAGCCTCCGGCAAACGCGCCACCGAGCGCCACGAAAAAGATGCCCGTGCTGAGTGGCCTGCCCCAGATGAGCTGGACGATAAACAAGGTGACGTAGCCGGCGAGGCTATACCCTATCAGCGTGAGCATTTCTCGCGTAGTCATGTCGCATTCCCCTGCATGAGCAAGCGAGCCAGCCCACCAACGCCACCAGGATGACCAGGACCCGACGCAGCTCCAGTGATGGGGGAGTGTCGACTGGAGCTACGATCTGTTGTGCCAGCGCCGCCAACAGAACCAGTGTCATGCCTCCGCGCACCAGTGATCTCCCCAGACGCTGCGAACAGGAAAGGCCGGGGCGCGCTCGGCTCCTCCGTATTTGCTCAGCTGGCCCTGATTCAACGGCTGCCGTGACCTTGGTTTCGGCTTCGCGTAGTACTGACGACATGTACTTCTCCTTGCTTCCACTCTTTCTGCCTAGGACGGATGCCATGGGGCCATATATACTGCCATATGTACATTTCTGGCTCTTCAGTAGGTGGTTTGCCCGTCCGATCACTGAGCATGCCCAGAAGCTTTTCGATACATATCCCTCGAGTGGTACCGTAAGCCGTTTCAAGCCACAGCTAAAATCACTGTACTTCCCTAACACCGCAGGCAATGCCTCGGACCCAAAGCGAATCCATACAGCTCGTTGCCAGCTAATCTCAGTGTCAGTATAGCAGACGTGCGCATCCGTTGCCGGGCTTTAGGGGGACGGGTTCGCGGCTTAGCTCAATCAGGGAGTCAGGCCACTCTCTCATGGTGCGCAGCGACCGGGAGATGACAGACCCTGGCGATGCGCAGCACCAACGTCCGCGTGTCGGGCAACCGTGGGTAGGCGGCTTCCACCCGCTGACACAGCACAGCCAAGTCGCACGTGAGGTGACGATCATGGAACGGACGCAGTTCCACGTGCAGGGTGTCTTTGCCCCACAGGATCTGCCCCGGCAAGCGGATGAACGGTGCCAATCGACGCCACGTCGGATGCCGCATAGCCGGCCGGAAAGCAAGGCTGGTTATACGTATCTCGGCTCACCCTTACCCTTCGCCCCAGTACAGTGAGCGGTAGCGACAGACATTACCGCTCATTGGTATATGGCGGTACTGGCCGTCGCTACCGCTCATGACGAGTAGGCAATGTGTTCTATAAATCAGGCGGGCGATGGAGCGCTAAAATAGCTTATGAGAACTAGAATTTCTAAAAGCGTCCTCAATTTTGCTGGATGTATCTCGCGACATACTCGATCGCTCGTTTGAGCACATCTGGATCGTCTCGGAAGTACCCCAACCCAAGATTGCAAGAGACACATAGCAACCCACGGACACCACCTGTTGTGTGGTCATGATCTACTGAGAGCACGCCGGCAACCGGGCCTCTTCTGTGGTGTGTTCGAGCCATCGTATCGAGAGACTTGCCTGCCAACCCGCAGATGGCACAAGAGAATCCCTGCGCGGCAAACAGCGTATCATAGTCGGCTTGAGTTAAACCGTAGGTGCGCTGGAGTTCCTTGTCTCGAGCTGCCTGAGCAGCACAATCTTTACAGACATTAGCTACGCCGCCCACACAACGCTTGTGCGCCGCTGAATGGCTGTAGAAGTCTGTCAGCGGTTTGATAGCCTGACATACACGGCAGCGCTTCATTCCGCGCTCTACGAGCTTGCGGCGTTCCATGTGAATGGGATCATTCATTAAAACATCCCAATCTCTGAGTTTGCGCCGATCAATCTTGGCTTCTCCAAACAATTGGAGTTGCGCTACATCAGGCCGGTGTTTACGGGTTGCCCTCACCATCTCGCTCCTCATGTGAGCCCTTGCACATAAAACCGCCAGGGGAGCAAGGCCTCCCTTTTCAGATGAGTTCATGACGATCGCCCTAGACGGAACTCTTGCTCTATTCTCTACCCTTGCTCGCCGGAAAACCGGAAAAACTCGTTCACCTTCGTTGCGTGCTGTGAGGTACTGGCAATCGTCACAAGCACGTTGCCGGCACAGGCATCGAAGAACTCGCATATGCCTCGCGTAGATGGTTGGTTTGCTGTGCCAGGCGCGTAATCGGGCCGTTGAGATCAGCCTCAGACGTATAGTGCCTGCTACAATTCGTATCCTGCGATCGCCATCGACCAGCCAATCACTCGCACTGTGTACCGATTGCGTATACTGAAGGGTGTCTGCCAGCTTCGGGACCGGTGAAGGTGCGATATGGTCGCTACTTGCATCGGACAGCACTTCCAAGCTCATCAAGGCAAGCTCCTATCCGAAAGTCTGTGAACGGCTTGCCGGCACCGACGAGATAGCTACACATCTCGTCGGTGCCGGCAAGCCGTGCTCTCCTGGCACCATACTAGACTGGAACCCTTGTCAAACGCTCAAGTGTGCTAGGTCGCTGCGCTACTCGGAGGTACTGCCTACTCTGCCAGATGCTCGCTCCGAATCAGTAGGAGACCTGCTCGTACCAGCTGGTTTCGTGTCTGCCATAAGCCTATCAGACACATGACGGCCAAACCGGTTGACTCAATGAACACTGCTTGATTTGCCGAGTTGAGCTCTATTGGCACCAGCACAGATGCCAGGTGCCGGCATCCAGACGAAGTCGACCTCGTAGCCACTCCCTACAAGCCATTTCATAAATGATTTGAAGCTTGCGAGTTCGTGCGCCGCACAGTGTCGTCAAGGTCGTGTTGAGATGTGCTCTTCTGTGTGTTGCCAACTCCTGTATGCCTCATCAACTCGCCCCACAGGCCGATCTGCCCCAACACGACGAGGCCGATTCCGACGAAGGTCGCGACCATCCCTAGTGCCACGTGCCAGCCAGCGCCGGTCGCGACCGTGAGGTTGAAGCCGTGCTGGTTGGTCACAACCACCCCCTGCAGGGCAACGATGGCTACACCGACTGCAAGCACTGGCCACGCCGCCAGCCAGGCCAGCGCCGGTACGGAGAGCTGACGGGTCCACCCGCCGAACGTCGTGATACACGCCGCGGCAACCACGAACTCAAAATTGCTGCCCACGGTAAAGAAAAAGAGGGCGATGGGACCCAGTCCAGCAGAGTAGGCAGCGTGCAGCACTTGATCGGAGTCGAGCCCAGCACAGGCCCCATGGGCGAACTGGGTGACCGAGAACATGACGGGTGGACAGGCTGCAGTGGTAGCCTCAGGCATCAGGTAGAAGCCGACGCCCCAGACGAGCGCCCCTAGGGTAAGTGCGAGCGCGGCAATCAACCACCAGCCCGTGCGGCGCGTCGCTGCAGACGCTGGCGCCGGCAGTGGCTCTCTGAGCAGGAGGGCGAGCGCAGCACCGGAGAGAAGCAGGCCCAGCGGAAAGACGAGAGCGCCTGGCAACAGATACGACGCTTGCAAGGTACTCACTGCGAGTGGTGGTCCTGGGGGCGGTTGCGACATGAACTGCGACCATGCCGGCAAGCTGGCCACCGCGAGGATGATCAGCAGTACCAGCCAGACGGCATAGGTCCAGCGCAGCACTGTGGCTCTCTGTGGGGGCAATGATCGCCACAGTAGGGGAATTAGTGCCAGGCCACCCAGGGTGAGCACGGAGAACGCTGCAAGGAACCCCAGTTCTATAAGGAGCGAGAGATGTCCAAGATGAAGCGGGCCTAAGGGAGCAGCGACTGTATTCGTGAGAGCCCACGTCTGTGAGTAGTGGCTGACCGGATTGCTGTCAACCAGCACCACCCTATTGGCGATGGGCACAGTGAGTCCCACCGTCATCAGGGCAATGCCCACCGTCGCGGTAAGGCGTGACACCCACGGTCGCACCAGCTGCAGAGCGAATCGGTTTGAGCGCAGAGTCTCCGTGTACACGTTCATCTTCCGTATCTCCCTCTCATACAGAAAGCGACCAGATCTCATTCTGCCAGCAAGGGAGATGTTTGTCTAGGCGTGCTCTCATCAAGCCTGTCTGAGTAAAATGAGGATGCAACCGAGATGGACCAAGCCAAGGGAACTCTCGCGCGTGGTGCTCATAGCGTACGACCAGGCGACGGAAATTTCCCAACCAGGCGAAGAGTCGCTCAATTTTCCACCTCCTTCGGTAGCGCCGGAGCGGACGGCCATCCTGGGTCTTGGGACGGGTTCGACCGCGCCGGTGCGGTGCGATCATCTCAATCCCCAACTGCAAGAGAGCCGCCACCAAGGGATCGCATCGTAACCTTTGTCCCCGATCAGCCGGCGAGGGAGCTCGTCGATGAAGCGGGAATCGAGGGTAGGAGCGACGAGGGTAACCTCGCTAGGCGAAGCCGAGGCTGCACACGCGGCGAGAGGAAGACCAAAACGGTCTGCCATTGCCATAAGCTTCGTACCTTTGCCCCGCTTGGTTGGTCCCACACATCCGCCCCTTGTATATTGTAGGCAGAAGTGTCGGTTAAGGTTCTGTGTGGCAGGTGATGGTCTGCGGCCCCCCTTCGGCGTGAGTGACCGACCAAAAAAGCCGACCAGGCCTGCCTCTCGTGTCCGTACGGTCGATGGCCGAACTGCTGCGCCGCCCGGCTCCGTTAGGGCTGGGTGAGCGCCCATGGACAAGGGGACCGCGGTCGGGAGGTGAGCGCCCTGCCAGCCGAGCTCAGGCGTGACGAGGCCAGAGTAAACCTGAGGAGGGATGAGTCATGACGGGAGGAGAATTCAGCTGCATCGTCGGGATTGACGTGGCCAAACGGGCCCATGTCGTCTGCGCGTTGGAGGGGCCCAGTGGAGCCCTCCGCCACAAGCCCAGCTCGATTGAGGCGAGCGCTGCCGGCTATGCGCTGCTCCTGTCCTGGCTGGCGACCTGGCGCGGGGGAGCGGAGCCGGAAACCGTGCTCATTGGACTCGAAGCGACCGGAGTGCTCTGGGAACCGCTCTATGACGCGCTCACCCAGGCGGGCTATAGCGTCCTGGTGCTCAATCCCCGCCAGACCGCCTCGTGGGCGGCGAGTCTCGGGCTACGGGCGAAGACCGATGAGGCCGATGCCCTCACGCTGGCCCGAGGTCTGCTCGCCGGGCTGGCCCGGGCCAGTACCTTGCCCGCGGAGGACATCCAGGCGCTGCGCGAATTGACCCGGGCGCGACGCGATCTGGTCCAGGCGCGCACGGCCGCCCGGCAGCGGCTCCATGACGAACTGGTGCTTGTCTTTCCCGAGTTCGCCGGGCTCCTGGTGCAACTGCCAGGCCAGACCACCCTGGGCACGCCGAGTGTCCTGCGACTGCTGACGGTCTACAGTTCCGCGCACGCGCTGGCGAGCGCCCCTCCTGATACGGTAGAAACCCTGTTGCATGAGGTGAGCGCTGGACGATGGGGTGCGGCAGAGGCGCAGATGCTGCAGCGTGCAGCGCAGCAGTCCGCAGCGAGCACCCGGGCAGTCGCCGCGCGCAGCCTGGTGGTGCGGACCTTCGCCCAGCAGTCGCTCTATCTGCAGGCGCAGATTGTCGAGTTAGAGACGGCGATTGCCGCGTTGCTGGATGAGGACGCGGACGGCCAACGCCTCCAACAAGTTCCTGGGATCGGTCCCACCGGCGCTGCGACGATTCGTGCGGAGCTGGGCGAGATCAGTCGCTTCAGCTGTGTCGATGAGGTGGTGGCCTACGCCGGCTTAGATCCACGCACCCGCCAGAGTGGAACCTTCGTCGGCCAAAAGCACCTCTCCAAGCGCGGCCCTGGCGCACTGCGCCATGCGCTCTATCTGGCGGCCTTTGTCGCCGCACGCTGTGCCCCGGAGTGGCGGGTCCGCTACCAACGCCTCCTCGACCGAGGGCGTGCCAAGAAGGAGGCGTTCAACATCCTCGCTCGTGCGCTACTGCGGGTCATTTACCACCTGCTGCGCACAAGGGAAACCTATGATCCTCGATTGGTCAACCGGCCAGTTCCGGAACTGGCCGGTTGACATCCAATATGAACTCTTTTTTAGCGACCACAAAGGTGCCGTCAATGAAACATTCGGACAGATCGAGTTTGCCGCGGTCTTTCAAGTCTCGGGCGAGTGCTTCCAGGATGCGCTTGAACGTCCCATCCTGCACCCACCGCTGGAACCGGCGGTGGCACGTCTGGTACGGTGGGTACCGATCCAGCAGATCCGCCCATCTGCCCGCTTGGGCAACGCGCCGATGAGCGGTTCCAACACCTTCCACTGCTCGTCGGTGAGATCCATGGAATGCAGCATCCTCCTAGGGCAGTTTACCGCCATGTATGCCAATGAGTCGAATGAGTCTTGCCAGTAAACAGGCTTGTACCCGCTAAAAACCGTAAATTGCCTTACCCCTTGCTTTGTGTTCAGCCAACGTTTCCAGGCCAACACGTGCCCTACGTTCGTCAACGTGGTCGGGATCTTCAATGGGGAACGGTACTATTACCCCATCAATGACACGAAATTGCGTGCCATATATCTGCGGCTTGCCTTGTATGGTCAAGAGACGGTCTTCAAGGTAGGCCATGTTCGCTGGAGCCACATCGCCTGTCTCCGCATCTCTCATAAGCGTAAGGCAAAGCTTCATGAACTCTGGTTCGGCGGTAGCGTGCTGCACGAGGAGCCAGGCACGTTGCGATGCTGCTGCGCCGACTCTTGAGATCGTTGGCCAGCCGATTTCTCCGACGATTGCCATGATGCGTGCGGTATTCCTTTGATCGACCGACGCATCCCACTGGCTCATATCTTTGATGGCTTTGGTACGCATCTCCTGGTCGACTTGTGACATGGCCAGCAGTTCAGTGGCGATTGCGCGGTATGTTTGGGGATCCATGCAATCAATTGTACCAAGCTGGAATATGAGCTGTCAGCGTGATTAACCCATTAGTTGGATCATGACTGAGTTCCAAACAACACGTTCGACCATTTATGAGATGACCTGTAGAATTGAGAATACAGACTAGATTTGGCGCGGAGAAGAGGTGCTGTTTGGACCATGCGGACTATGTGGCAACCTGCGAATCGGTGCTCGCAGTCCTCTAGCAGTCTCAGCGAACGCAACAGCAGGCAGGCACCATCGGGGTATTTGTCGATGATCTCATACGAGCGGTTCTTCCAGCTGGTGTGGCTGCCCGGTCCAACTTCCATTTCTCTCCGGAGCGTGCGGCACTTCATTATGGCATCGCTGGGGTGCGGGCTCTCGCGTTGGTCGAAGAATCGACCCAAACCTACATCCGTCTTAGCGTGTTTGGGACCGTGAGAATGCGTTGAAAAACTTGTTTTTCGGCACACGCAGATATCGGCAAATCTAGAACCTGTCCGCGTTTTCCGACCTCTTTGTACCCACTTTTTCCGTCGCTGTTTGATCAGGGATAGTATGGGACGTGCACCACAGGAACATGCCACAACGCGTCGGTGGCTTTGCTCTCAAAGGACACCGATCATCTATTCGGTGTCTACGAGGCGTGTTGTCTCAGTTCAACGAAGAGGGATACGAGTTTGTCTACCTTTACCATCGGGAACTATCTCGCGAAGCGGCTTGAGCAAATCGGCCTCAAGCACTACTTCGTCGTCCCAGGCGACTACAACCTGGTCCTGCTCGATCAGCTGCTCTGGAACAAGAACGTCGAACAAATCAACTGCTGCAACGAGCTCAACGCTTCGTATGCCGCCGAAGGCTATGCCCGGATCAATGGCTGCGGCGCAGTAGTCACCACGTTCAACGTCGGCGCCTTCTCCGCGCTCAATGGCGTGGCTGGCGCATATGCCGAACGCCTGCCCGTGATCATCGTCTCCTCAAGCAACAACACCAATGATCCAAGCGCCAATCATCTCCTGCATCACACCATTGGCACGCACGACTTCTCCTACCAGTATGAGATGTTCAAATACGTGACCTGCGCTGCCGTCCGCATCCTGAACCCCGAGAACGCGCCCGCCATGATCGATCAGGCGATCGGCACCGCGCTCCGTGAGCGCAAGCCGGCCTATATCGAGATTGCCTGCAATCTGTCCAATGCGCCCTGCCCGGAGCCAGCGCCCTTCGAGACGATCCTGATCTCTGAAGAGAGCAACCCCCGGTCGCTGGCCTCGGCAGTAGACCAGGCCAGTACGCTGCTCGCCGGCGCCAAGAAGCCAGTGATGCTCGCCGGGTCGCAACTGCGCTCCTACGGCGCCCTGGATGCATTCCGTGAGCTGGCCGAGGCCCTTGGCTGTGCGGTAGCGGTCATGCCAGATGCGAAAGGCTTCTTTCCCGAAGACCATCCGCAGTACGTCGGCATCTACTGCAACGGGATCAGCAGCCCCGGCTGCGAGGCTGTCATGGACTGGTCGGACGTGATCCTAGCAGGCGGTCCGATGTTCAACGACTACAACACCGCGGGCTGGACCGGCTTCCCACCCCGCGAGCGCCTGATCAGCGCCGAGCCCCGGTACGTGCGCTTCCCCGAGGCCGAATGTACCAATGTCGCGCTGGCCGAGTTTCTGTCGGGGCTCGCCAAGAAGGTCCACGCCAACGACGCCACGCTGACGCAATACCACCGCATCGTGCTGAGCACGACCACCGAGGTTGCACGCCAGACGGGCGACCCATCGGTACCGCTGACTCGGGCCGAGATGTGGCACCAGATCGCGCAGAACCTCGATGCGAAAACGACCTTACTGGTGGAGACCGGCGATTCGTGGCTCAACGGCGTCTTCACGCGCCTGCCCGGTGGCGCCCGGTTCGAGATCGAGATGCAATGGGGATCGATCGGCTGGGCAGTCCCAGCAACCTTTGGCTACGCGAAGGGCCTGGAGCCTGACCGGCGGCTGGTCTCGGTCATTGGGGACGGCTCCTTCCAGCTCACCGCCCAGGAAGTGGCCAACATGATCCGTCACCGTCAGGAGACGCTTCTCTTCCTGGTCAATAACCGCGGGTACGTCGTCGAATCAGCGATTCACGATGGCCCGTACAACTACTACAAGAACTGGGACTACGCGGGGCTGATCGATGCCTGGAACGCCGAAGACGGCCATGGTTTGGGTCTGAAGGCAACCACCACCGGGGAGTTGATCGAGGCGATTGGCAAAGCGCACAAGCATAAGGGCGGTCCAGTGCTGATCGAATGCCAGATCGCGCACGACGACTGCAGTCCTCAGCTGCTGGAATGGGGCGCAAAAGTGGCCCGTGCCAATGCGCGCCCACACCAGGAGGTCTGAGGGATCGAGTCCGATCTCGAGCATGACAACGGATACAGCGTGTTTTGTATATGAATGCGGTCAACGACTCCCGTGCAAAACACGCTTTCAGATCAGTAGTTCTCCCCAGGAGGAATAGGGATTTGTCCCCATAGACAAGGAAGATGTGCAGCCCTATAGTCACACCATGAGATCCGCGTCCACTGGACGCGGAGTCTTCGGCAGCGAGCGACCTTCACCCGGAGAGCGTCGACAGGCAAGAGACAGGCAAAGGTTCCGTATAACACAAGAGCGCCCTAGCAGGTATGTGTTCTCCTCAGCCCCAGTGAAAGGATACTTATTACGATGCTACTGTCCCGTAGAGGTCTCCAGCGAGTCCTGGGTGTCATCTGGCTTATCGACGGCCTCTTTCAACTGCAACCCCAGATGTTCACCGGAAACATGATCAACGGCATCATGAAGCCGATACTCGCTGGCCAGCCCGGATTTCTTGAGTCGACTTTCAAATTTATCGTCAACACCATTACCCAGGATCTCACCGCGATCAACCTGCTCATCGCCGTTGTGCAGGTACTGATTGGACTCGGCTTTATCTTCCTGTCGGATCGCTGGATCCGACAGCTTGTGGTTGTCTCCTTTGTCTGGGCGCTCATCGTCTGGTTCGGCGGAGAAGGCATGAGCATGCTGCTCACCGGCACTGCCAGCGCGCTCACCGGCGCCCCCGGTGCGGTGCTGCTGTATCCGCTGATCGGGCTGGCCGTCTGGCCGCTTGCCCCTGGACAGCAGCCGATCGCTGCTGGTTCAGGACCGGTGAGCAGCGACGAGGGGTTGCTCAGCCGGCGAGGCCTGCGCTACGCACTCTCCGCGTTCTGGTTCATCATGGCGTTGCTGCAGCTGCAGCCCTACTGGTGGCAGTCGGGACAAATCTCGGGAGCTATCGGTGGCATGGTAGGTGCCGGCGGGCTGAACGGAGCGGTGGTAGATCCGGTGCTGACTGCGGCTGGCAACGCCACCGCCAACATCGAGGTGCCGCTCAACATCGTGCTGATCCTGGTGTTTCTGGGACTGGGGGTCATACTGGCATTGCCGGGGGATCGCTACGTGCGTCCAGCCCTGATTGCGTCTATTGTGGTGAGCCTGATCATCTGGTACTTTACCCAGGCCTTCGGCATGATCTTGACCGGCATGGCGACCGATTTCAATTCCGGGCTGCTGTTGATTGTGATGGCTCTCGGGGTGTGGCCACGCCACCAGGCGACCGGTCAGGGTTTGCCGGCACCGACTGCCTCTGTCACCGGTGAAACTGGCCAGCAGGCCCCGGCAGATGGCAGTTCCGGCTCCGTTCAGCACGCCTAGACTCATAGACTCATAGACTCATTCGACAGGGAACCTTGGGGGGTACAGTGGGGAAAGAAGACTCTCCCCACTGTGGCCTTCTCCCGGCGTATATCTGTCGTTCTCTCGAGCGGCCTCCTCAGGAGTCCATCGAGCTGGTGAAGACGGGCCTGGCCCGAACTCCAGAAGCATTACTACTGTCTAAGCTTGCTCGCGTCCCGATTGTGCATCGGCGACGGTGGAGACCTTGGGCACAGAGCCTACAGCGGTGAGCGGGTGCACACCATAGGCTCCTATCTCATCTCTCTTTCGAGTATCACTGGTCCGCACTATCCTGATCAAGCGTCATTCGGCTATCCGCTCTACTCAGGTGTTCTCCTGATATAGGGTGAGACCACCTACTCAGATCATCGCCAAAACTATCCCTATAGCCCCTGCTACGCTCCGAGTGTTACCCTCAGCGTGGCAGGGATCTGGGAAGTGTGTCAGGTCGCCTGTTCTGTACTCGAGACTGTTCCCCTTGATGTTCCAGATGTGAGGAGGATCGTATGGCAGACGAGCCAACGTGTCCACGCTGCGGCATGGGCAAGCATCTCTGGCAAGGCAATGGCGGCCAGGGTGTACAAGCAGATGATGGTATTGTGTACTGTTGTGAGGGCTGCAAGAACGACACCGGCTGCACCTGCGACGATCCCGGTGACTAACGCACGCATGATGCGAGCCCGACTCGATGGCGTTCTCGTGATGGTTCTCGCTGAGGTCCCCCTGCGCTTCAACTGAAGCGCAGGGGATCTCCTTACCCCTGGATGGAGATGGTGAAGGCCGTTGAGACCGGCGGCCCTCCCGGCGCCCCAAAGGTGATATGTAGCCGCCACAACCCATCCATGAGCGGGGTGACCTGGAAGGTGTACAGCCCTGATCCTCCTTCCGGCCTGGCCTTGCCGGCGACATAGCCCATATCCATCGTGATCATATTCCACCCATAGCTCACGCTCATATTCGACTGGGTTTGCGGGGTCGGCGTCCGTATCAAGAGCGTGAACAAGATTGGCGCACCAGCGTGCGGCTGCTCAGTGGCTTGATGCAAGATAATCGTGTCTCTGCCCGCCCGCTCGGTGACGCCGTTCAGCGTTGGTGTCACGACCCACCCTCGCAGGAAGGACGCCAGCAAGAGGACCGCCAGCACTCCTCCCATGCCCCCGAGGATCCAGGAAATAGGTAGATGCACCTCGCGCGGCGCCGACTTGTTAGCCGGCGTACTGAACCATGGCAGCCAGCCTGGCCGTTGCGGGAGTACAAGACGTACCCGTGGCAGCGAGGTACCGCGCAAGCGCAGCGCATTGGTGACCACAGTGATGGAAGAAATCGACATCATGGCCGAGGCAAGCACCGGCGCCTGAGCCTGGATGAGCGGGATGGCCGGCGAGGCGATGGCCAGCGGAATCAAGACGACGTTATAGCCGAAGGCCCAGATGAGATTCTGTCGGATGATGCGCATGGTGCGATCGGCGATATCCAGAGCACGGACTACACCAGGCAGAGAACCCTGCAGCAAGGTGATGGCCGCGGTTTCCACCGCCACCTGGGTCCCACTTCCCAGTGCAATGCCCACGTCGGCGGCGGCTAGTGCGGGCGCATCATTAGTTCCATCGCCGACAAACGCCACGACCTGACCCTCCCGCTGCAAGCGCTTCACGAGTCCAGCTTTGTGGACAGGGAGCATCTCCCCAAACACCTGGTCGGTTGGCACGCCGACCTGTTCCCCGATCGCCTGAGCCACTGGAGTGGCATCGCCCGATGTCATCCAGACGGAGATTCCCCGCGCTCGCAATGCGGCAATGGCATCGGCGGCGTCGGGACGGGCAGGATCGGCGACCCCGATCACCCCCGCTGGACGACCGTCGATGGCTACCAGTAGTGCTGTCGCCCCACCCGACTCCACCCGAGCTAACGCAGCGGAGAACGCATCCAGTGGAACCCGCTGGTTTTGGAGAAATCGGCGACTTCCAACCAGCACAGGATGCCCCTCCACCTCGGCCGCGATGCCCTGACCAGGCGTTTCCTGTAACACTGACGGCGCGGTCAGCTCGCCGAAGTGCTCTTGCCCTGCCCGAGTGACGGCCTGGGCCAGTGGGTGCACCGAACCGAACTCGGCGGCAGCGGCAGCGGCTAGGAGGGTGTCCGCACTCCACGAGGTGCCTGTGCTTCCGGGTCGAGCCTTGCCGCGCCCACTCTGCTTGGTTATGGGCACCACCATGGTCACCTCAGGGCGTCCGAGCGTGATGGTGCCAGTCTTGTCCAAGAGTACTGCCGTGACCTGCTGCGCCCGCTCGAGGCTGGCGCCATCTTTGATCAGGATGCCCTGTTCGGCGGCACGACTGGTGCTTACGATCAGTGCGATCGGCGTCGCCAGACCCAGCGCGCACGGGCAAGCCACCACCAGCACCGCAATTGCCGTGGTGAGAGGTCGCACCCAGAGCGCCGCAGGAATGACGGTGCTCCCGACTCCCAGGGACACACCTGCCCTCGCCGCTATTAACCAACCGGTGAAGGTGACCATGGCGATGGCAATCACGACCGGGACGAAGATTCCCGCGACCTGGTCAGCGACTCGCTGGATTGGCGCTTTGGTCGTCTGGGCGCGCTCGACCGCCCGAACGATCCCCGCCAGAACGGTATTCGAGCCAACGCTGGTGGCTCGCATATGGATGAGGCCACCTTGATTGAGTGTACCTCCTACCACGACGTCGCCAGGCGCTTTCTCGACGGGAAGACTTTCACCAGTAAGCAACGAGGCGTCGATGGCGGTCGTGCCGGAGAGGATGACGCCATCGACGGGGATCCGCTGGCCCGGACGCACCACCACTTCATCGTCAAGGCGCACGGCCGCAATTGGCGCCGTCCATTCGGCCCCCGCACGGATGACCTTGGCTTTTTCCGGCTGAAATTGGAGCAGGTGGGTGATGGTCTGTGAGACCTGGGCACGGACCTGCGCTTCCAGCCATTTGCCTAGGCTGATCAGGGTCAGTATGAGTGCAGTGGCGTCATAATAGACGGCGCCGCCGGTGAGACGTGGGGCTATGGTGCCCACGATCGAGAGCCCAAGAGCTGCGGTCGCGCCGCCGCTGACCAGGACGTCCATCGTGGCGGCCCCATGGCGGAGCGCGGCCAGAGCTCCCCGATGAAAGGGCTCACCGGTATACCACCAGACCGGGATCGTCAGAGCCAGCAGGACCCACTGCATGCCTGGCACAAAGCCCAGCGCGAAACCCTGGAGCAGTATGATGGGGACGGCCAGCACGACGCCAACAACAAGGCGGCGCTGACGGTCCCGCGCCAGCTCCTCGCGCATGGCATCGGCGGTGTCGCTAGATGAGGTCTCAGGCAGTACGACCTGTGCCTGGTATCCGGCCCGCTCGACCGAGGCGATCAAGGCGGCGGTATCGACCTCGGTTCCGACAACGCTGGCGCGCTCGGTCGCGAGGTTGACGCTGGCTTGGCTAACACCACTCACACGTACCAGCGCCTTCTCCACTCGCCGAACACAAGCGGCGCAGCTCATGCCGCCTATTGTCAGGGTGAGTTCCTGTGGAGCGGAAACATCAGGCGCCAGCGTTGCTACCGGGGATCGACCGGTCGCCCCGTCGAGTGTTGGATTCTTCGACACCGTCAAGCCTCCTCTACCTTCGCCGTTCTCAGTTATCCCCTCTATCTCGGTGCATATCTACAGGCTAAAGTTGCCTACCTCATAGTATGCACAATATGCCGGCGTAGAGCGTGTGCGCGGTGGAAATCCCAGCGGCTGATAGTGTGACCGATCAGACCGAGACCGAGATGAGCGCCGTCGCGCCGCGTGCCGTAGTCCCGCCGGCATCAGCAAGCCACCTGTGTGACAGTCTACTCGTCTACCGTTGTAGCATAGAGCTCCTATGTGGCAAGGTCACTTAGGAGAACTACTGAGAAGCTCTCGGGTGAAGTACCGAATTGACTCCGGATCCGACTCCAGGTACGACTCCACATACGACTCCAGATACGACTCCACATGCACGCCTTTGCAGATGGGCTGGGAATCGAAGCTGGCGTCGCGGCGGTGTGCTCCATTATTCTGCATACCTGAATGCTCGCTGCGAGCCCAGCAGAAGCTCGGCACGCGGTTTCACGACAATGGTTCACCGGACTCCAGGGTGTCCCAGGGAAGCTCCTGGCGGGTGCTCGCCTAGCTGACGGCGAAGAGGCGCATCGTCTCCAAAGTTCTTCTTCCCCGGACCGTCGAGAACTGCAGCTGACTGACCGGATGCCTGGACAGGTCAGCTCATGTACGAGAACAAGTGAGAGGTGAGGTGCTGAGGTCCGGTGGCAGCCCGAGACAAGCCATGTATCGCATCTGCCTGGTGTTCGGACGTAGCGAGCGTACCGTTTGCTGTGACATATTAGTACGTATCCCTGGGGAAAATCGGGAACAAAGCTGATGGTGGGCGCGAGCCAACCATGCTACACTTCTCAACGGCGCGAGGGAAAATCTCCGGTATGCCGACTCACCAGCAGCTCTCGAGCGTGGCGTCTTCATCTTCAAGCAGCAATTGGAGGTAGACCATGGGCACCAGCATGGGCATGGCTGGAGGGCACTTACTGCCAGACTGGTTGAGGATCGTGTGGGTGGTGATCTACGCGGTCATCCTCGTCCTCCACCTGCGTCACATGATCGGCATGGGCGGGCAGGACCGCGCCTGGCATACCGGCCACGTTCTGATGGCACTGGGCATGGTGTATATGTTCCTACCAGGCGGCATTATTGCTCTCCCCATCACGATAGGGATAGTGGTGTTTGCACTCGCTGCGTTGGTCATTGCCGGATGGATCATCTACACGATAGCAAGCCAGCGTGCACTGGATTTTCTGTGGATCGTCCAGCTGGTCGACATGCTTGGCATGACATACATGTTCGTTGTGCAAAAGACGTCAGTGGGAGCGCTTACGTACTTCTTCGCCATCTACTTCGCCACTGAGATGGGATCATGGTTCCTTGGTGCATTTCATCAGCCGGACCCACAACAGCGGGTGATTCCCGCTGTTGTGGGAGGGGGGGCAGTTGCTCTGAACGCCGAGGCGCGACCGCTGGCCGAGTCGAGCACGCTTGAGGCGCGTCTCACTCTCGGGCTTATGGCGGCAGGTATGGCATACATGTTTCTTGCCATGCTCGTGGGAATGTGAGCTCGGACTGCGTCGGCAAGTGATGAGAGGTGCTCAATATTCGGGATCGACGATGCCCCGTCGAACCGCGTACCGGACCAGGTGGGTCACATCACGTAGACCAAGCTTCATCATGACGGCGGCGCGATGCGCCTGAACCGTCTTGATGCTCACATGCAAGTTCTCAGCAATATCCTGGTTGGTGTTGCCTTCGCCCACCAGCTGCAAGATCTCCCGTTCCCGGCTGGTAAGCGTCGCATATTTGTCAGCGGTCGCGGTTGTACCTGCTGGATCCGAGACTGGTACGCTGGATGAAGAGCGGTTGAGATCTCGTTCAGCATAGTCGTCTATGAGAGTACGAGCCATACTGGGAGACAGGAACGATTCTCCTCGGGCTACCGCACGCACTGCAGCGACTAGGTCGGCAGCAGCCGTCCGCTTGATGACGTACCCAGAGGCGCCCGCCTGAAGCGCCCGGAAAAAATATTCCTCCGCCTCATGCATGGTGAGAAACAGCACATGAGATTCGGGCAGTTGCGCTCGAATGCGGCGGCAGGCTTCGACGCCGTCCAGCTCTGGCATACTGATATCCATCAATATGACATCCGGGACGAGAAGCTCGGATTTCCGCATCGCTTCTCGCCCCGTGTGCGCTTCGCCAACCACCTGGATATCACCTGCCATGGAGAGCAGCGCTTTCAGACCATCCCGTAGAATGTCATGGTCATCAGCTATCAGAACGGTGATCGGCCCAGTGTTGGGAGACTCTGCATCACTCATAGGTACTGCTTCCCCTCTCTCTGCCAGTAGTGCCCATTCACGCCCCTGGAGGGGTGACTGGCGGAAGCGGCACGACAGCACATACCCACCAGCCGTGACCTAGTCGGGACCGGACCCTGAGGCTACCACCCAGCGGTCGAATCCGTGCCTGCATACCTTCGAGCCCCAGACCACTAGACGTGTGTGGCAGAGGAGCGCCCACAGATGATCCTGTCGGATGGAATCCCTGTCCATCATCGGCAAAGACAAGAGTAACGTGCTCGATCGATTGGCGTAGGAGGCAGCCGGCGTAGGTCGCGCGACC
The DNA here is from genome assembly GCA_963826075.1 of uncultured Chloroflexia bacterium. GTDB lineage: Bacteria > Chloroflexota > Ktedonobacteria > Ktedonobacterales > JADMIN01 > JAJPKE01. The sequence continues at coordinate 247,232 of CAWGVQ010000017.1, read as the reverse complement.
GTGTCTGACCGCATTGGTGAGCCCTTCTTGGGCGATACGGAATAATGCGGTTTCTACCTCACTGGGAAGGCGTTCGGATCCGCGAGTGACGACTCGTAACTCGACGCCGAGCCGCGCTCTGGCGTCTTCCGCCAGCCAGCGGAGTGCTGCCGGAAGCCCCAGATCGTCCAGAATTGCCGGACGTAACTGGCGAGAGAGCGCCTGCACCTCAGCCAGGGTTTGTTGCGCCAGGAGGCTCAAACGTTCCGCCTGTTGCCGCGCCTTTGTGGCCGGTTCACTGGTTTCTCCGGCCAGCCTCTGGCTAATAGCTTCCGCATGTAGCACCAGCGCGGTAAGGCTCTGGCCGGTTTGGTCGTGCAGCTCCAGCGCCAGTCTTCGCCGTTCATCCTCTTGAGCGCGCAGTATGCGGGCAGCTGCCTCATTTCTGCTGCGCGCCAGCTGGTCCAGCATGGCGTTGAAGGCGCGGGCCAACGCCCCCACATCAGCATCGTTGTTGTGCAAAGTGACCCGGGCGTCGAGATCGCCATACTCCACTGCCCGTATGGTTACGAGCAGGCTATGCAACGGAGCAAAGGCTGCGCGCAGCAGCAAGAAATTGACGAAGAGGCCGAGTACGACCGCAAGCACAATGAACGTCGTATCGATAATATAGTGATAGGTCTCAGGGTTCTGTTGCGTGATCCACCAACCGGCAAGTGTATCCAGGATAATGATGATACTGTTGGCAATGATGACTTTTTCAAAGGTTGAGAGCTGGCTCAGCCAACGGGCAACGCGGGTGCCGTAGGTAGTTTGCCGGAGCACACCACCCTGGAGTAGCGAAGATATGTTCATGGATGTCTTCTCTCACTCGTGCGCCGTCAGGTAATGGCAACCGATGACGTCGCGCGGCCAGGCGAGACGAGTATGTCGAGGGTACCGTTCCAAGGCGGCCTTCCTGGTGTCTGCAAGCTCACCCGAACCGACCAGCGACCGGCCATATCCAGCAGGAGGGGAACCACAAACGTTCCGTCGCCGTTCTGTGTGCCTTGCACCTCGATGTGATGGGCTCCCATCTCCATCGCGGGCATAGTCCAGGTGGCGACCAGCTGGGACCACGGGCCACCGACTGCCACCTGATCATTCGCATCGGCGAGAGAGACAATGAGATGCGCGGCTCCGCCGACCTGCGGCTGAGCTGGCCAGACGGTTGCGTGAGCCTGCAGCGTCAACCAGCGTTGGTGTAGTACCGTCGCGACCGGCAACACCAGCGCCAGCACCAGCGCTCCACATAAAATGAGCCAGACGGTCTTGCGTACCGAGACAGCGGACCTCAAGTCTGCTGGCAAAATTGTTCCCACAGTATCACCTCCGGATGAGGTTCCTTTCCACCTATTTATCAGGACAGCCCCTCCACCCTCTGGTTAGCATATGAGTAGCATAAACTGGATGCTCCAGACGCGTCCATTAGCACAAGTATGGAGAAAGTACCGGTGTGACTACTGAGGGGACGACATGAAGGCACCGATGACAGTCAGGGCTAGCGGACCGAGTCAGGTTCACCCCCTGATTTCGCAGGGAATGCTGTACCGCTGCGTCCGCACGGCACCGCCAGGAGCTGATAGGCGTCCGCACCGCTTTTTCACTGAACTCGCCACACCCAAGGTGCCGCCTAGTTTCAGGTTTATAACTCTGACATGTGCTGTACGTGCTCTGTAAGGTCATGGCACTGTACTTGCACGAGATCACTGCGTACGCGCTGCGCGCCCGCTGGCGAGGTTACGTGGAGGGCGCCGCTGGCACGTGCACCCACGCAATTGCGCCCGGCATCCAGGGCCGAAAGTAATCAGTGAACAGAAGGGAACGCAATATGTCCACCATGGCTCCCGCCCCTCTCAAATACCAGCTCACAGGTGCTGCTTTTGTCGCGCAGGCCTGTTCCTGTGCACACGACTCCTCCAGCGCGTGTACCGGTGACCCGTGCACCTGTGGCGAGCCCTGCCGCTGTGAGGGCGCGGATCTCTATCTTGGCCCGCGCTGGCGCTTTGTTGGCGACCAGATTGAGGCGGGCAGCATCGATGGAGTGGATGTGGGGCAACGCATCTATTTGAACCTCGCGCAGACCTCGGATGAGCAGGCACATGACTGGCATGAGGTCATCTTGATTGATGACGGGGCTACGACTGAGCAGGTGCGGGTCCTCCTGGAGCTGTTCGAGAAGCACCAGGGCAGTGACCTGACCCATCCGGAAGGCCGACCAACGCAGGCGCGCGCGGTCTATTTCGTTCCGATGCGCTTTTCTGTGATTCAGGGGCAACCGATCCTGTGCGCCACCTTTTCCGCGCAGCGCAGCCGCCTGGTGCATGGCTCCGACTCCGCGCCAATTCAGCCGTGGACCTTCAATGGGCCAGTCGCCGTGCGCGGGCCAGTGGGCCAGTAAGCCATACAGCGGCTGCCCCAGCGCGGCGAGAATGGTAGCTGCCGGCGGCGAGATTGGTAGCTGCCGGCGGCGAGAATGGTAGCTGCCGGCGGCGAGCCACCAAGGGCAGCGCGAGCGTTCGGGCGCGCCTAGGCTGACCGTATCCCGTGGGCGCCAACGGGCTGACGCGCAGTCGAGCATGGGAGCGGAGTGGGCCATGATGCGGTTGAAGCGCTCTGTGCCGGTGACGACCCAGCGCACGGCCTGGGCAGGCTGCTGGCTGCTGGCTGCTGGCTGCTGGCCTGGATGCTGATAGTGGGGCTCTCACGTGGCATGCCGCCGATGTCGGGCACGATGGGCATGCCACTGGGCATGTTTCTGGCCGCTTGGACGCTGATGATGGTGGCCATGATGGGACCATCACTCGGCCCGATGCTCTCGCGCTATCTGGCTGCCGCATGTCGACGGACGCATGGACCGCGTCTCGTCGTCCGCGCCGGCGTCTTTGCGCTGAGCTATCTCCTCGTCTGGGCCGCCGTTGGGCTTCCCGTCTTTGGCCTCGCGTCGCTGCAAGGATACCTGGCCAGCGCGGTTCCTGGAGCGGCTCTCGAAGCGGAGGCGATGCTCCTTGCAACGGCCGGCTGCTACCAGCTGACGCCAGTCCAGGCTCACTGCCTGGCAGCCTGTAACCTGCACTTAGGTGGGCATCCGTCACTCACTTCCACACCGGATTCGTACCAGGATGTGAGAGCGGGCACGTGCCATGGTCTGGATTGCATAGGAGCATGCGGTGGCTGCATGCTGGCACTCGCGGCCATCGGACTCATGAATGTGGGGTGGATGGTTGTCTTTACCCTCGTGGTGTTTGCAGAGAAGGTCTGGCGTTCGGGCGATCTCCGGGCTCTGATCGTGGGTGTTGGGCTGCTCCTGCTCGGCATTCTTTCGGGCATCGAGCCAGGGCTGATCCAGAGCCTGTCCAGCGCATGACGAAGCGTCCCTTTTATGTTGCACCATCGTCCGCAACCACATCGCGGTTTTCCTGCGCCGGTACGAATAAGCCTGAGACGTTGCAGTTAAGCGTGGTGAGGCGCGGCACTCGGAGCTCGTGGTGTACATGCGAGTCATATGCTTCTTGCTCTGGCAGCGTCAGCAGGATCAGTGCGGTATGCGCCGAGCCCAAGCGCTTGCGCGATGCGTATCCAGACATCCAACAGTTCGGCTACCCCAGGACTGGCCGCATGCCAGACCCACGCGATATCTCCAGGGAAGGCCGCCGCATCACGGGCGAGATCGGCCATGGCTTGGGGCTACAACGGCTGTTGAAGGCGGCTTAATCTTGGCGGGGACGGCGCCTGTCGTCCAGCGTCCACCTGCGAAGCAGTTTTGACAGATGGACAGGTCCCCGCCGTGGGGGGACCTGTCCAGTCCTGCGATGGCATGCCCGCTGCAGTCTCCAGTGTCTCTGAGCCCTAAAACAGGTACCGCGAGAGCTATGGACACGTTGTAAGAGGAGGAAGAACCACATGACCTACGCAGCACCACTGATCCAGACCAACCCCAGCAAGCCTAGCCTCGACGTGAACGCACTCACGGAGTGCATCCAAGCATGCTTTGACTGCGCCCAGGCTTGCACCGCCGACGCGGACGCAAACTTGGGAGAGCGGCAGCTGCAGGCAATGGTTCGCTGCACCCAGCTCTGTCTCGATTGCGCCGACATGTGCCTGGCGACTGGCCGGATCCTTTCGCGCCAGACCGCTTTCGACGCCACGGTGGCACGCGCCGCCCTCCAATCCTGCACACAGATTTGCCGAGTGTGCGGCGACGAGTGTCAGGAGCACGCACGGCATGGCATGGCCCACTGCCGGACGTGCGAGGAGGCGTGTCGCCGCTGTGAAAAGGCCTGCAACACGCTCCTTGCCTCCCTGCAGATGGAGAGCCAAGCTCGTTGACCGAAGGGTGACCCAGCCATTCTGGGACGCGCTTTCGCCATAGGGGGGCGTGTCGCACTCGCGGGCCCCTCGCCCATGGCCGAAAGCTGCCGAGTGCGATCTGGTCACGAGCGGGACACGGACAGACGATTGTTCCAACTTTGTCACGTCTCGTACGGTCTACGTAACGCCTTGGCACCACGCTCGCTCCAGGGCAGCAGGATAGTCTGCGTCCGCCTGAATACTTGAGTTTGATCAAATCATTCCCACCCCATAGTGACTTGATTATCTGCGGTCTAGACGAACAGCACACTAGTATGCTCATCTGCGCAAGCAAGAGAGTGGGGGATACGGGGAACGTCTCCCAATGGCCATCTGCATGGACGCCTGCAGGAAAACACGGCAAACGGAGACATTGCTTGCGCCGAAAGATGTGAGCGAGTCGACGTTGGCAGCCAAACTATCTCGGTAGTCCCCCCAAGGAATCCTATCGGTTCTCTGCCCCTAACCCTTGGGCACAGTGGAGCAGCAGCTCCAGGAGATGGCGTTGCTCGCTTGGAGATACGTACTGGAGCATCCGTGATTCCACCTGCCCCACCTGACTATGGGCTTGGCGCGTCAGATTCACTTCCATCGGCGTAAGGGACAGGTGGATGAAAGGTGACGTCGCGCTCAATTCCTCCGGAGCTGATCCGGCCATGGCCGCAGGCCATCGCCCGCAGAAGTCTGGCGTTCGAGTTGAGACACTCGAAACGTCCTTGATGATCTCCAACTCACGGTGGACGACCTTGGGGTCGAAGTCCGGTCGCCAGTTCAGCCCAAGGACCCTTCCGACGTCGTAAGTCACCCCTTTTCGATTCACCTCTTGCCTTCCACTGTGGTCGCTGTTGTCCCTACCCGAAGATACTGGTACACGGTCTCCCTGCTGATGCTGTACGCCTTGGAGAGCTGCGCTTTCGACTCGCCAGCATCTGCACGTCGTCTCAACTCAGCACGGTCCTCTTCGGAGAGTGCGGGACGACGTCCCTTGCTCAACGTGTCACACCTTTCGTCAGAAGCTATGAAAATTCGCGCACATCGACTGGGCAAGCTGGCTTGTCCTGATGCTCCGGTCGTCCAAGCTAGCAGAGTCTCGGGACGCAATCAGCCAGCATCGAAGGGCAATGAACAGAAATTGACACCCGTTACCATGACCCGACGACCTGAATAACGTGAGTTCGATACTGTTGGCGAACTAGCCCGGATTATTCATGAGGGCAGGGAGTGAGCGGCGAGGAGGTGCCAGAGGGGTTCGCCAGGATGACTGCTGGCCAGGTGGATGGCCACCCCGCGGATTCGTTCGCGCACCCAGCCGCCGATCTTGATCAGACGCAGGCGCAGCGTGGCGAGCTGGAGGCGGGGGAGCCCCATCTGCCGCAGCCAGCGTCGCAGGGTATCCAGCAGCCAGTACGCGGCGGCATGCAGGAGCAGGCGAAACTGGTTGGCCCAGAAACGATGGCAACTGAGCCGGTCGGCAAAGCAGCCATGCTTGAGGTCCTCGATCCACTGTTCGGCGGTGCCGCGTTGGACATACCAGTTGTAGAGAGCCAGCGGGGGGTCAGGACGGGTCGTGACCACGAAGCGGGTATTGGGACCCTTGGCCAGGACCTCGGCTTTGTAGACGATCCGGCGCTGGTGCGGCCAGGACTCGGCGGCATAGAGGCTCTCACCGGCCAGGCGCACCTTCTGGCCGGTCTGCTGGTGCTGCGCGCGTGCCTCGGCCAGCAGCGGCGCCGCCAGGGCTTCCAGGCGCGGATTGGTGGGCAGACCGATGGTGTAGGCAATGCCTTCCTGCTCGCACCAGGCAGAGAGGGCGGGGACGGCAAAGCCGCTGTCGGCCCGCAGCTCGATCTGCACGCCCGGCCAGCGGGTCCGTAGCGCGCGCACGACCCGCTTGAGGACGGCGACTACCCCGCGGCTGGCGTGCACCGTCCCCGGTCGCAGGATGGCGGTAATGAGCTGGTCGGTGTCCCCGTCGAAGATGAGCAGGGGATGATACATATGCTGGCGGTAGTAGCCATGGTAGGCCGTGCCTTCCTGCTCCCCGTGGGTGGGGTCGGCGGTGCCGTCCAGATCGAGCAGAATGTGGGTCGGCGGTCCGCCGGTCTGCTGCCGACTGAGCTGCTCGCGCTGCTGCCCATAGATGTGGCCGAGCGCGACGGCAAGCTGATAGCAGGTGCGGCCGGTCACGGCATTCTCCAGCCGCGACAGGGTCGGCTGGCTGGCCAGGTCCAACCCACTCTCCGGTCGGCGGCCACAGACCCACTTGAGCAGCGGATCATGGCGCAGCGTGTCGGCGTCGTTCTGGTCGTCGTAGCCACAGGTGATCTGGAAGACGCGTTGGCGCACCAGCGTCTGCACCGAATGCTGGACCGGTCCCCGCCGCCAGTCCTGTATCTGGCCGGCCAGGGCAGCACACAGCCCCAGAGCGGCGTCGGCCTGGGCAATCCAGGCCAAACCACCATCCGAGGTCAGGCGACCGGCGTCAAAGGGCACGAGCTGCGGTTGGACAGGAAGCAGGACAGGCGGGCGCTGCCGTGTGCGAAACTGGGGCATGAGGTATCTCCTGGTAGGCTCGAGTGTGGATGAGACAATACACTCGTTCTACACCGAGATACCTCTTTTCTCCTCGCTTCTCTCCATGAATAATCCGGGCTAGGGACTAGGCGGCGAGAGCTGCGAAGCGCGAGGTGCGAGTTTTGGCAAACGGGATCCCCTCCAGCCAGCGTACGAGCCGGAGGATATTGGTGGCTAGGGCCGTGAAGAGATGCTGAAGATGCGTCTTGCGCTGCCCGATGTAGCGCGCTCGCCGCATGCCAGTGTTCCGTGTGGTTTGGGAGAAGGTGCCTTCAATGCCGCAACGCGCCTGATACACGTCGTGGAATTCGGGTGTCTTCTGACGGGCTCGAGCGGCCAGGAGCAACTCGTGGCGCTCGGGCGGAAAGCGGACCGTCATGCTCCGCCCGGTCGCCTGCGCCTTGGTGTACTGCGCCTTGGTGCACTGTGCCCGCAGTGGACAGGCCTGGCAGGTGGACTGAGCAAACCAGACCGTGACGACGGACTCGCCTTTGGCATCCTTCCCGAGATACCAGGCGATGCTCTGCTTGCCCTGTGGACACGTCACGACGCGGTGCTCCCAGTCGATGTGGAAGTAGGAGACATCGAAGGCTCCAGGGGTGTGCGCCTGCCAACTCGGGTCGACGTGCACCGGTCCGACGAGCTCAATGGCATGTCGGTCACGGCTCTGCAGAATGCGTTTGGCACTGATGTACCCCGCATCGACCAAGTGCTGCTGCGGCAGGAGGTGCTTGCCTGCTAGCTCCGACTTGATTGCTTGGAGGGCCATGCTCGTGCAACAGGCGAAGTTCTTTGATCAATTGCCCGTGTTCTAGGATCAGTCCCCGCTGTCTCCCCAGATCTTTGACTCCGATGCTCTGCTCCGCCAGATGTTGCAACTCGACCAACTTTGCATCCGAACAGAATCGAGCGTCACCTCGTAGCTGGCGCAGTGTGGTAAAGCTCGCCGTTGCCAAGGCGTGCGGAGTAGGGAACTGTTCTCGCAGAGCGAGAGCGACCTGGCCGTTGGGATCCTTCAAGACCTGCACGAGTTCCGGAAACAACTCATCACAGATCGCGGTAAGCTTGTTCTTGCGGCGAGTGGTCTCGCGAATGAGCTCATAACGGTGCCGGATCAACCCCTTGAGTTGCGCAGCCGCCGCGGTCGGAGAAGCCACACGACGTACCAACTGCACTTTATCGGGCACCTGTACACCCAGTTCGAGCTGGGTGTACAGGTGGTTGGCCAGCATGAGTGCATCCCGCTTGTCGGTCTTGAGCATTCCTGCTGGTCGGCTTTGGACCTGCATGATATACACACAGAGATCCAACTCGTGTAGATACTGCTCAAGCGGGCGGTGATAGTGACCTGTCCGCTCCATAAGAATATAGACCTGTTCCAAAGCAGCCAGCTCACTGACACGAGTGATGAATCCACGAAATCCCTCTCGAGAATTCTCAAATACCAAGGCTGGGCACGCTTCAAAGCGGCCATGCCGCTCCAGGAGGGTCTTGGAGAGGAAACCTCCCACGTGCTTCCTCTTGCCGATGTCGACTCCAACATAGAGCGATTCGTTCTTGAGCATTGGAACGGCTTTGAGGTCAGAACGCTGGTGCGCTCGCTTTGCCATGGCTAACCTCTGCAGTGCTGGATGCCGACGATCGTGGCGACCAATTCAGTTCATCTCATCATCACTCCGCAAGTCTACAGCACGGCGGCTCGCCGTCAAGAGCACGGGCTCCGCCGCTCGCTCCACTACGTTCCGCGGCCCCTTGACGGCTTCTCTGCCTGTGCTGTCTGCACGATCTGTGATGATGAAACCTGAAAAATGCTAGGGGGTGAAGAGGCCAGAGCCTGTGGAGGTGCCGTTCCCATCGACTGCCGAGGGGTTATTAGTCCCCACAGACATATCAGGGGTCCAGAACATCTCCCCCACTGAGTTCGAAGGGATCTGCTCCCATCACGTTAAAAGGGGTCTGCAGACTCATGCCCCAGGATAGCGACTCCCAGGTGACCTCTCCAACTCAATACTACTCAATTTCGTGCCTCAAATCAACCATCCGGCAGTCACGTTAACTACTCAGGCAGCGCCCCAATCGACATAGCCGGCGGTGTTGCGTTTTCGACCTTTGGCGAGCAATCGAAGTGGTACAATTGCGGTCAGATCTCGACTAGTCACTTGTAGTGAGCTGGCTCGTGGCACCCGGTGAGGCAGGGGATCAAAATGAGTGGTATGCAATGTCCAAACTGCGGCTACAGGGCCACAGATGGCTCGACGGGTGGTAATGACGGCGGAAAAGGATATAAGGGATGCCTCATTACACTTGGCGCAGTGTGTGTGATTTCGGCATGTCCCGTGATTCTCACAACAATAGCAGCTGTTGCTAAGCGTCATAATCCGGCTTATGCACAGACCCCCCCTCCATTGGTTGTGATCCTCGCGTATGGTATAAGTATTCTCTTGCTCGTCGGGGCAGGAGTCTATTTTAGGCGAGCTAGAGAGTCCCGGGTCACTACATACTGGGAGTGTCGCAACTGCGGGTACAGGTGGGGCCAGCACACCCTACAATAGGTGCAGTTAGCTGTCCTGGCTGTTAGTATGCTGCATCGGCTACTGGGAACGCGGCGACGAGCAGCCCCTTCCTGGCGGGACTGGTGAGACGCCGGAAGTGCCCGACGGCGGGGACAGCTCGCGGAAGGGGCCACGCCGGCGCTACTATCGCCTCACTGACCGCGGAGTCGCCGCTTAGGCGCCTCACTGGACTGCGCCTCCCGATACGGCACCTCGCCGCACCTGCCCTTTCCGATCTTGGCCGACCATTTGCGCGAGGTGTATCACCGATTCGATCTTGAGAGGGCGAACCTGCTCATTCAGCGTACGGCTTTGGTCGTGGTGGACCGAAACGGTAGGTTGGCATATCTGAAGCGCGCCACCAATCCACAGACGTGACTCAAAGAGAGTCAGGAGCTGCTGCAGGTCGTCCAGGGTCTGAAACATGGCTGAGCGTGATCAATCTACGCGTGTTCCGCCGTGCCCGTCTCGCGGCGCACTATCGGTGCAACTTCGGTCGCCAGCAGCTCGATAGTTTCGGCAACGGCATCGAATGGCAATCCACCGATATCAACTTGGCCGATGAAGCGCTGGTGCCCAAAAAGTTCGAATTGGTACAGCAGCTTATCGATGATCTGCTGCGGGCTCCCCACGAAGAGCGCGTTCTGCAGCCGTGCGTCCTGCTCGTAGTCGGCGCGCGAGAAGGACAGGTGACGAGTCCGCTCGCCTCCCAGTTCTTTGAAGTAGTTGTTGCGATAGGAAAAGAACGTCTCCAACGCTGCCTGCGAGGTTCTGGCGATGTGCAGATAGCTGGTCACCGCCACCTTCAGCTCGGCGGGTGTATGTCCAGCCTGGGTGCCCGAGTTTCTAAAAAGCTCGACTAGCGGCACGAAACGCGCGACAGGGCCACCAATGATGCCCAGGTTCATGGGTAAGCCCATTGTGCCCGCCCGTATCGCGCTCTCTGGGGTGCCACCAACCGCAATCCAGATGGGGAGACGAGATTGTACTGGACGCGGAGCGATCTGGGCATCATGGAGCGCGGGACGGAAGCGGCCCTGCCAGGTTGCGTGGTCCTGGGAGTTGAGCTGAGTCAATAACTCGATTTTTTCCGCGAACAAGGCATCGTAGTCATCCAGGCTGTAGCCAAAGAGGGAAAAGGATTCTGGGAACGCACCGCGTCCGGCGATGATCTCAGCCCGTCCCCCAGAGATCACGTCGAGGGTGGCAAAATCCTCAAAGACCCGCACGGGATCGGCGGTGCTCAAGACGGTGGCCGTGCTGGTGAGCCGGATGCGTCCCGTACCCTGTGCCACCGCTGCCAGGACCACGGGAGGCGAAGAGGCGGCGATATCCAGGCGATGATGCTCACCAAATCCAAAGATATCCAGGCCTGCTTCGTCGGCCAGTACCGCCATCCGGATCACCTGTCTGAGGCGCTCCTGTGCGGTGAGTGTCTGGTGGGTGTGGGGGTCAGGCACCAGTTCTCCAAACGTGTGAATGCCGAGTTCCATGGTAATACCGCTCCTACAGTAAAAGACCTTGCCAGGACAGTAAGCAACACACCAGTGCCGACGAGAGCAATGCTGTTCTGCCGTTGAACTGGAAAGGGTGAGCAGTGGCCCCTGGCGGTAACACTACCAATTCCGATCAGATGAACTGCTTTCGCACCTGCCGCGCACTCGTGAGCCAAGCAGACGTTTGGTGTGCTTCGAGGACACGACGACGAGAAGCTGTCTTCAGGTCATCTGCCAGCTGCGGTCCGTCACTTCGATGAGAGCGCTTTGGTGAAGAGTGGCGATGGCCACCAGTTCCACTTTCCCAACAAGACCACCGTCGCAGGAACCAAGAGCGTCCGCACCAGAAAGGTGTCCATCAGGATACCCGCCGCGATCCCAAAGCCGATCTGCTGGATTTGCGCCGCACTCTGGCTTCCCCCGGCGGCAAACCCGAGGACCGCGAAGGTACCGGCCAACACCAGGCCCGCGGTCGTCACCGTGATGCCAGTGATGCTGACCGCATGCCGGACCGCCTCGCGCAGTGGTTTGGTCTGCGCTTCCTCGCGGATGCGGGTCATGACCAGGATATTGTAGTCCGAGCCCAGTGCCATCAGAAACACGAACATCAGGAACGGTAGCACGAACTGAATGCCGTTCTGGCCTCCCAGGTCCACGAACACGATCGAGACCAGTCCAAGTGCCGCCAGGTAGGAGAGCACGACGCTCGCGACCAGATAGAGCGGTGCGACGAGACTGCGTAGCACGAGTGCCAGCAAGATGGCGATCAACAATGCGACCAGCGGAATGACGTGGTGCAGATCGCTGGTGGTGACCTGGCCGACATCGTAGGCCAGCTCGTCCGTGCCGAAAATGCCAGTTTGACGGGCCCCCGCTGCCTGTCCCGCGCGCGTCACCGCCTGGCGCAGAGCCGGTACTCCAGCTGTGCCGCCGCTGTTCTCCTTCAAGATCGTCACCAACTGGATGGTGCGCCCATCCGCGCTGATGTACTGTGCCGTGCCGCGATAGGCATTGTACAGTAACGGCGGTACGGTGGCCTGAAACTTCGTCGGCTCCTCCGCCGGCAGAGCCTGTGGCGCACCCAGAACTTCATGCAGCTGCGTCAGTTGCGCCACCGTGAGAGGGATGCCGTTGGGCGTTAGCGGACCCAGGACAAACGTCACCCCCGGTATGGCTTCAAGTTGCTGCTGGGCGGTTGCCAGCCGTTTGGGACTCTGCCAGACCGGTTGCCCATAGGCGAAGTACACCTCAGTGAGGATGCCGGCGGGTGCGGGATAGTGCTTGGCGATAAGAGCTGAACCCAATGTGGAATCAGCGCCCGTCGGGCCTTGGTTGATGGCACCCAGTCCAGCGGTGGGACTGTTGAGCGTGCCTAGAGCGAGGCCGCCGAAGAGGATGACGCCCAGCAGCAAGGTGAGTGCCGGACGCTGCACCAGCCCACCAGTGAGGCGTCCCCACACGCCCACTGGCTGAACGTCGACCCGTTGCGTGGAGGTAGGCCAGAAGACCGCCCGGCCAAATATCGCCAGCAGCGCCGGCAACAGCGTCAAACCAGCGAGCAACATCAGGAAAATGCCTATAGCCAAAGAGGGCCCGAGGCTCTGGTAGATGCCGAACTGAGCGACAGCAAGGCTGAGCAACGCCGCCATAACGGTGAACGCGGAAAAGGTGATTGTCTCGCCGACGGTACTCACTGCCCTCCGTACGGCGTCCGGAGGCGTTAGCCCGTTGCGTAGTTCCTCACGTACCCGGTAGATCAAGAAAAGCGCGTAGTCGGTGCCGGCACCCAATATCAGCACAATCAGCAGCAGGGGAGTGATAGTGGAAACGGAGAGGTGCAAGTGGTTGGCCGCGCCGGTGATGACGGGATTCGCGAGCAGCACGACCAGCCCTGCCGGGAGCAAGGTGATCACTGGGGCCAGCGGCGCACGGAATACCAGCAACAAGAACACGATAATGAACACGACGGTGAAGGCGCTCGTCTGGCCCTGAGACGTGTTGAGGCTGGCGGTGTTGTCAATGGAGAGCGCGAGTTGCCCAGTAAGGTGCATTTGCAGTCCGCTTGAGCGGCTTTCGGATTGCAGATGGGTACGGATGGTGCTCACCAGTTGGGCGGCGGTACCACCGCCCATTGGTGGCACCGCCGCCTGTATCTCGGCCTGGCGGGCGGCACCATCCGACGAAACACCGGTATCGAGGACTTCTTTCACATGCGGCAAGGTGCGAATCCAGGCTTCCACCTGATCCACCGTCGCCTGATCGGTAGCCGTCAGCCGGCCAGTAGTGGTGGCGGCAATGAGCGTGAGCGCGGCATACTTCGTGTTCTGAAAGGGAGCGGCCAGCTGCAATGCCTTGCTGCTCGGAGAATTGGCCGGCAGAAAGACGCTGTTGCTGCTCTGCGTAACCGAGCTGAGTCCCGGAAAGAACCGCACACTGGCGAGGGTAATGACGACCCAGGCCACCAGGATCACCCAGCGGAACCGGACGGAAACGTCGCCGATCCCGCGGAACATCTGTTGCATTGCTGCGTACTCCTACTGGTGCGTACCAGGCGCACCCTTTCTCATACGTGCTTGGTGAAGCGATTGCGCAAGGGCGTTATAGCGGCTCGCATCGTGTATGGCGTCGAAGATCCCGGCATCCTGGAGAGTCTTCGACTTGCCGGAGGGTGCGGAGCTCCGCACCCTCCGGCAATCGCTCCAACACAACCGTGCGCGCCTGGTCGCCGTCGTCCACGATGACTGCCTCGATATTGCGCTTCCGCAACCGTTCCGCGACGAGCTGCCAGGTCTCCTCGGAAGCGGGCGCTGTGTAGTCTTCTTGCACCTGAGTCATGCCATACTTTCCATCACTTTGGGACAGTATCAATGTGCACTAGTACTAAATCGGTATCATGTTTACTCGGAGAGTCAGTTGGTACAGCGCTAGCCCTTAGGTTATCACCGGCGATGTTTCAGCAAGCTGCGCGCGGTCAGCCCGCGTCTGCTCTCTCGCCTACATGGTCGGCCGCCACTCGTCCACTGGCGCGGATTTTGGCAAAGAGTTGAACCAGCATAAGGCACTCAGTTGGCGTGAGGGCCGTGAGCATACTTTGGGCGATGGATTCGAGGCCGTGCAGGAATCCCCCGATCAGCAGCAGCCCTTGCTCGGTCGGCGTGACCAGAAAACTGCGGCGATCCTGGCGATTGAGCGTCCGCGTGACGCACTGCTCTGTTTCTAACTCGTCCAGGACACGGGTGAGTTTACTGAGACTAAGGCCAGGGATGGACCGGGCAATCTCCTTGACAGCCAGTGGGCTGCGCTCTGCGAGCACACGGAGGACGTCCACGCCAGCAGGCGAGCATGTGGTCGTATCTTCGAAGCGCTGCAGACTTTGGCTGAGGGTATCCCCGAGGAACATCATAAACTCGAAAACCACGCGCACCTGTTCGGGATCGGGCGTGGATTCGCTGGTTTCCATACTGAACCTCCTCCTGCGGTGCCGCCGACACAGCATACGCGCAAGCGGGTACCTGGCAATATGCGCATTCCGGTATAGTATCGCTGCGAAAACAAAGTACCATAACCTGGTGATGCCGTCAAGAGATTCCTGATCAGCACCCGCACAGCTTGCGGGTCACTCCATCGAGAACCACTGTACGTTCAATCTCGCCTGCCCCGTCCACGTACCATGTGGTCCACTTTCTGCATTGTTCACTTTCCACGGATGCGATTCCCTCGCGGTACCCTTGACCCCGCAAGTTGGGAGCAAGCTAAAAGGAAGGCAGGGCGAAGCCGTGCGCGACCCAGCGCCTATGCCTGCCTCACACCTTGAAGGCACGTTTGCGCCGACCGCGCACACGGGGCTGGCTCACTGGTTCTGGCATGATCGGCTGCTGCTAAGCGTGTTCGCCGTCTGTGCACTCCTGCTCAGCGTTCGGCTGTGGCTAACCCTGGCGCAGCCGATCAGGAGCGGATTGATCATCGATTGGATGCGTGCAGCTCTGGCATGGCCGGAGCTGCTGGTCGTGTTGGTGGTTAGCCTATGCCTCAGCCGCGCCCACTGGCAAGGGGCCATCTCCTGGTGGATGTGGACTGCAGGCCTGCTCGCCTACGCGGTCGCACGTACCCTGTGGACGGTGGACGACCAGATCATCTACCACGGCAGGATGCCCTTCCCCATCTTGCCTGACTACATCTTCATGCTCCAGTACCCTTTTTTCTTTGCGGCAGTCGTCCTGTTTCCCCGCACACAGGGTTGGGAGTCGCGGTTGGTCTTGGTCCTGGATGGCCTGATCTTCATGGGAGGCGCCGCAGCCCTCTCCTGGTATTTCATCCTGGATCCCCTGTACATCGAGGGCGGGATGTCTCCAGTCGCGCAGGACTTGCGCCTCGCCTATCCCATGGCCGATCTCTTCGTGCTCTTCGGCCTGACGCTGACCCTGCTGCGGCCGAGTCGATACCAGGCGGATAGCCTGGTCCTGGCGATTCTGGTAGTGTCGGTGGCTAGCTTGGTCGCTGCCGATTCATGGGCCTCTACGTACCTGCTATCGCCCGCCCGCGCATACCGAGCGGGCAGCCCACCTGACGTGCTCTGGGGCGTGTTCTATCTGCTCATTCCAGTGGCGGCGCTGGTCCAGGTCCGAGTGATCCAACACATGCCTTCTCCGGCCGGTCAGGCGCCGAACGGTCAGAGTCCGCCCTGGCGCGACATCCTGGCCAGCCTGCGCCTCTTCGCCCCCCTCGTGGTCGGCCTACTGGTGATTACACTGATCGAGATCCGCGCAGTGCAGACCGCGCAGGTTGAGGGTTGGCACAACGAGATAGCGGCGATTGGTGTGAGCTTCGCGCTGCTGTTGCTGGTTACGGTTCGCCAGTTGGTGATGTGCGTGGAGAGCACGCGACTACGCCGCAACGCCGACACGGCGCAGGCAAGCGAACGAGCGCAGATTGAGCTCAATCGGCGCAAGGACGAGTTCCTGAGCGTCGTGGCTCACGAGTTGAACACACCGTTGACGAGCCTCCAGGGGTACAACCAGCTGCTGGCCCGCCGCTTCGATGCCTGGCAGCCGGGGAATGAGGGGGCCGAGCAACTCGTGCACAGCGTCGCGCTGGCGCGCAGAGCAATCGCAGTAGGCAAGGACAGCCTGACCCGCATCAGGCGACTGGTTGAGGATCTAGTTGACGATGTGCGCCTGCGTGACGGATCTTTGGCCCTGCACTTCGAGCTGTGTGACCTGAATGCCATCGTCTGCCAGGCCGTGGAGGAACAGCGCGCTCTGGCAGACGACCGTACCATCGGGCTGCAACTGTCCAGCACACGACCGGCGCCGGTCGTGGCCGATGCCATGCGGATCAAGCAGGTGATCGCGAACTACCTGACTAATGCCCTGAAGTACTCAAAGGCAGATCGCCCCATCGAGGTGCGCCTGGAGATAGAGGGCGCCGTAGCGCGGGTCTCGGTTCGCGACGAGGGCGTCGGCGTGCCTCTGGCAGAACAGGCGCACGTGTGGGAGCGGTTTCACCCGATTGAGGGCAACGAAGTGCAGACTGGCTCCGGTGTGAGTCTGGGAATCGGTCTGCACATCAGCAAGAGCATCATTGAGAGGCATCATGGACAGGTTGGGATAGAAAGCGTTCCGGAACAGGGCTCTACCTTCTGGTTCTCGCTACCCCTGGCGTTCGTGACTTAGACGAGATAGTTGCTTGAAGCCCGTAGAAGGATCAGGCGACGATCTACCAGCTGAACCGCAGTGGCGCGTCGAGCCGGCAACCTTGGATATACTTCGGGCTGTGCACCTGATTAGGCGAGGAGCGTCGGGCCAAGGCCGTTGTGCGGGGAGCTCGAGCTGCCGGTCGCTGTGGGCACCAGTGCACGGTGCAGGCGGCGCTGTGTGTCCGCGGACGCGGCAGCAGGGACGACGGCAGTGACCCGGCGCGCCGAGTATGCCAGTTCCACCGGACGTTGTGCTCCCGTCAAGACAGCCCGAGCACCGTCGGAGGCGGGAATGCACGGCACGCCGTCCTGCTCGTCACGGACGCCGACGGCCGCCAGGAACTGGGCCGTCACCGTGACCAGCCCTGGGCTCCAGTCTTCCACCGAACCAGCCCTGATGCGGTCGGGGCGCAGTGGGCTGGCCGCTACTACCCAGGTGGCGGCGCGGCGGTGGCCGAGCAGCGTGTCGATCTCTGTGCCTGGCCCGTCGGGCGCCACAGAGCTACGTAGATGCAGCGGTATGCCCGCCTCAGCCACCGAGGGTAGCGCACCGGGGTGAAGCACCCGCGCGCCGACCAGGGCAATTGTGGCCGCCTCATCATAGTGAAGCGCAGGCACAAGCGCGGCACCAGGCACGATGTGCGGGTCGGCAGTGTACAAGCCGGCCACCCCGCTGTAGATCGTCAGGTGCTCGGCGCCGAGCGCCGCCGCGATGACCGCCGCCGACTGGTCGGAGCTGTTGCGGCCGAGCGTTGTGACGATGCCGTCGGCCCTGCGGCCAATGTAGCCCGGCAGCACGGCGACGCGGGCACGCGCCAGCATCTGTGCGACACGCGGCGCCAGCCATTCCCGCGTCAGTGCAACGGAGGGCTCTTGCTCGCGGTCCGCGGCTAGGATCACCGGTTCTCTGGTGTCGCCGATGGCCTGGACACCTGCCACCTGGAGTGCCTGAACCAGGAGCCCGACGGACAGCCGCTCCCCCCAGCCCGAAAAGCGGGCCACCGCCTCCGCCTGCTCCGGCGCGGGCACGTTCGAGCGCATCGTTGCGTCCAGCCCTGCGGCCTCGTCGAGCAGGGCCGCCCAGTCGCGCATGAACGCCGCGGGTGTGCCAGCGCCCAGGGCTGCATACGCTTCCTTATGGCGAGCAGCGACCCGCGCCAGGCCGGCCTCACAGGTGCTGTCGCCATGCTGGAGCTGATCAGCCGCGAGCAGGAGCGCATCGGTGACACCGGCCATGGCGGAGACAACCACAATCACCCACTCGTGGCCGTGGTGCTCCGCAACAATCTGGGCGGCTGCCGCTAGCCGCTCGGGTCCATCAAGCGAGAAACCGCCGAACTTGATAACCTCCACACGCGTCTCCTTCCTGATTACCGTGGCCACGCCAGACTCGTCGGGCGGGCCACATCCTCGGGGCCACGCCCAACACGCCCGGGATATCACACGTGAAGGTAACTCACCCGACGGCACGAGCCCTAGAGGTCGGCTGTCGCCTTGCGCAGCGCCTGGTCCAGGTCGGACAGCAGGTCGTTGACGGCTTCGATGCCGACCGAGAGCCGGATGAAGTCCGGCGTGACCCCCGTGGAGATCTGCTCCTCGTCGCTGAGCTGCGAGTGCGTCGTGCTGGCGGGATGGATAATCAGCGACTTTGCGTCACCCACGTTGGCTAACAGAGAGAAGAGCTTCACCTCGTTGATCAGCCGGCGACCAGCCTCGCGCCCGCCCTTAATGCCGAAGCCAACGATGGCGCCGTACATGTCGTGCTGGTGGTAGCGCCGCGCCACCTCGTAGCTCGGGTGATTGGAGAGCCCTGGATACAGTACCCAGCTCACGGCGGGATGTCCGGCCAGGAACTGCGCCACGCGCAACGCGTTCTCGCTGTGGCGCTGCATACGCAGCGGGAGCGTCTCCAGCCCTTGGAGGAATAGCCAGCTATTGAGCGGGCTGATGGCCGGACCAAGGTCACGCAACAACTGCACCCTCGCCTTGAGGATGTAGGCGGCGGGGCCGAACGCCTCGACGTACCGGATGCCGTGATACGACGGATCCGGCTCGACCAGTCCCGGGAACTTGGCGCTTGCCGCCCAGTTGAACGTGCCGCCGTCAACGATGACACCGCCGATGCTCGTGCCGTGCCCGCCAATGAACTTGGTGGCCGAATGCACGACGATATCGGCACCGTGCTTGATCGGGTTCACCAGGTAGGGGCTTGGCAGAGTGTTGTCGATGATGAGCGGGATGCCAGCGGCATGCGCGACATCGGCCACGGCCCGAATGTCGAGCGTATCCAGGCGCGGATTGCCCACTGTCTCAGTGAAGATTGCCCGTGTTTTCTCGGTGATGGCCGCGCGGAAGTTCTCCGGATTGCTCGCATCGACGAACTTCACCGTGATGCCCAGTTTGGGCAGCGTTTGCGAGAAGAGGTTGTACGTGCCCCCATACAGGCTGGTGCTGGAGACGATCTCGTCGCCAGCGCTGGCGATGTTGGCGATAGCGAGGAATTCTGCCGCCTGGCCCGACGAGGTGGCCAGCGCCCCGACGCCACCTTCGAGCGCCGTCATGCGCTTCTCGAAGACGTCCTGCGTGGGATTCATGATGCGCGTGTAAATGTTGCCGAACGCGCGCAGGCCGAAGAGATCGGCAGCGTGGTCAGCGTTTTCGAAGACATAGGACGAGGTCTGATAGATCGGCACGGCGCGTGCACCCGTTGCGGGATCGGGCTCCTCCTGTCCAGCGTGCAGCGCCAGAGTCTCGAAAGCGTAGTGCGGGGCCTCCTCAGCGCTGGTATTGGCGGCGACATTGGCGACAACAGCCGCACTCACCGCTTCATCCGCACCTTCAGGAGCCTGTGCCCACGGGCTTTCCGCCGCCTGAGAAACCTGTGTGTGCGAATCCTCTGTCGCCTGCGGTTCGGGTGTCACATGAGTATCTGCCATGGTTTGTTTTTCCTTTCTCCACCACGCTAGACGAGGTAGTCGGCGTGTCGAAGTTACATCGGTCTTGGCCACGATTGTTGTTTCCTTTCGGATGTCCTGGAACTCCATCGGCAGGTGTGTCGTGCGCACGCGCTACCGGCGGTCGCTCTAAAGGGCTCAAAGAGAGAGCCGAGGCTTGTTCACGGTGGGGCACGCGGGCTGGTGCGCTCCGCCATGAAGGGCCGCAAAATCGCATCGAGCTGGCCCCACGCTTTGAGGAAGGCATCGTGGCCGAGCGGCGAGTCGATTTCGGCGTAGCGTGCCTGACCACCAACAGCCACTATGCCCTCGGCCAACGCGCGCACCTGGGTTGGCGGGAAGAGCCAATCGCTGCTGATGCCAACGGCGAGCACGGAGGCGCGCACGCGCGCCAGCGCGGCGGTGTCCGAGCCCCGATCAGGGCCTTCGGCCACGTCGTAGCCGTCCATCGCACGCGTGAGGACGAGGTAGCTGTTGGCGTCGAAGCGGCGCACCAGCTTGTGTCCCTGGTACTGGAGGTAGCTTTCTACGTCGTAGGCTCCGCCAAAGCTAGGCTGGCGCGTAGGACGCGAGGCACTGCGACGGCCGAAGCGTGCTTCGAGATCGTCTGCGCTGGTATAGCTCAGCATGGCGACCATGCGCGCAATGGCCAATCCGTCGTCTGGACCCTGGCCAGGGGGGTAATCGCCACCGTGCCAGTGCGGGTCCGCCGCGATGGCACGGCGGCCGATCTCATTCAGCGCGATACCCATGGCGCTGAGGCGCGCTCCCGCCGCCAGCATGACCGCGCTCGCTACGAAATCAGGGTAAGCCACGGCCCATTCCAACGCTTGCTGGCCGCCGATGGAGCCTCCGGCCACGACCGCGAGCCGCCGGACGCCCAGTCGCTCCAATAGCATCCGCTGGGCCTGTACTATGTCCGCAATCCCCACCCAGGGGAAGCGCGAGCCATATGGCCGGCCGTCTTCAGGATGCGGGTCAGAGGGTCCAGTGCTGCCGTAGCAGCTGCCCAGCACGTTCATACAGACAACAAAGTAGCGCTCGGTATCGAAGGCGCGTCCAGGCCCGATAAGTGGGTTCCACCAGCCAGCGCGTGGTTCGTCCGGCTGGTGCAGATCGTAGGCGTGTGAGCTGCCAGTGAGGGCATGGCAAAGCAGCACGACATTATCGCCCGTCGGAGCAAGTGTGCCCCATGCCTCGTAGGCAAGAGTCACAGGCGCCACAACGGTGCCGTCGCGCAGAACCAGGTGATCCAGCGCGTCTGTCTGCCAGGTGGGAACCACTGAACGCGCCGCCGCTGATGCCTTCGTGCGCGACATAGATATCTCCCCGCGAGCACGGTCCGTCACCGACCGACCGCAAGCAACACAATGACCTCTCGTCCTCAGGGGCGAGAGGTCATCGCGGTACCACCCTGTTGCGCTGACACCTCGCGGCGCCAGCCTTGGGGACTCACTGCGCGTGATGCCGGGGCATCCAACACACGCCGAGTCCTTGAGCCGGTAACGGGGCTCTGCCGGCGCAGCCTACTGCGGTGGAAGTCTGCCCACCAGTTCAGTGCGCGGCTCTAAGATGCATGTCCAGCGGGGGAGCGGCGCCGCACTCTCAGCCTCTGCGGCTCTCTGTGGCCAGTCCAGATCCGTGAACTCTTCTTGTTTTCGCCTGTATGCGTTTGTGATGCTGTGGTGTGTTAGACGCGCGCACTGTTCCGAGCAACAAAACCGCCCTCTCCGACGAGCGGCAGAGGGCGGAGGGCCGTGGTGATGAGCACGCCACACTGCCCGTCCCCCTCATCTCGCGGATCGTACCGCCGGAGTTTGCACCCTGCCTGCGACGATGCAGGTGGGTTGCCAGGCGTCTTCGGGCCGTTGTCCCTCAGCCACTCTTGATGAGAGCGAACGCGCGTATTCACTTGCTTCACAAATGATACCTATGGATGTGCCCTTTGTCAAGGCTCCGCGTTGCTGTCCGCTCTTCGACGCTCCGCTCCTCGACGCTCCGCTCCTCGACGCTCCGCTCTTCGACGCTCCGCTCCTCGACAACCCAGCTACCGAGGGGGAACGAGAGAACACTCGGCTAGGTGCTCCGGATATTCGTGAAAGTGACCCGCACTACTTTCGCCTAGACTGTTCGCCAAGGCTCCTCTGCGATCTCTATTTCGATGTCGCCGTGGATCGCTGGATCCTGGACCGCGTCTTCGACTAAGGTGGCACCTCGCTATGGTACCTCCCTCTGGTTTCGTGTTCGCACGTCTTTGGTGGGCAGATCCCTGCACGCTATCACGAGGGTTTAGCATGTAGCCCTTTTTGCGGCGGCCATCATTCCTTGAGGTTTCCTCACCATCCTGCTATACTTGCTGTTAGGGAACTGTTCCGAGTATCCCTAACACCTGCCAACGTTCTCCCGGAGTGCTGTCTCATGCAGAAACCTTCACCAACCGTCGGAACCGTTCGGAATGGATGTCTGGTGTATGAGCAGCAGGGACAAAGTATGGTGGTACTCCTGGATACTCCTGCCTGGTACGCCTGGCTGGAAATGGCCACCACCTTCACGTTTACCGGCGAGGAAGGCACCTTTACCGCGCACAAAGCATGTGCTGGTAATCGACGCGGCGGGTGGTACTGGCGCGCCTATCGTCGCAAGCGAGGACGACTCTACCGGTGTTACCTGGGCGTCTCCACCAAGGTTACATTGGCGAAACTGCGTGAGGCGGCCTGCCGCCTGGCAACAGATGCAGAAACCAGCGGAAGCGGGAAACCAGGTGAGGACGCGCCGCCTGTTTCGCACGTCCCCGTGTTGGTGCCAGGGCTGTCCTCGACCGCGATCCTTCATACCACCATTACTCCCCCGCGTCTGCCAGCGTCGCATGTGGCACGCCCACACCTGCTGGCGCTCCTGGAGCAGGGCCTGCAAGGGCCGTTGATCCTCGTCTCGGCTCCTGCTGGCTCTGGCAAGACCACGCTGCTGGCCGAATGGGCAGCTATGACCACTCGGCCAGTGGCCTGGCTTTCCTGCGAAGAGGGGGAGAACGACCCGGCGCGCTTGCTTTCCGCACTCAGCGCTGCTCTGGCGTGCCTCGACGAGCGCCTGGGCGCCGCAGTAGAGACCGATCGGCCCTGGCAGCCCTCCGAACACGAACGGGTTCTGACCCGTCTCCTCAACGATCTTGAGCGACTGCTTCCGGACGAAGCGGTCTTGATCCTGGACGACGTCCATGAGCTCACGACCGAGGCAAGTCAGGCCCTGCTGCTGTTTCTGCTGCACCATCTCCCCTCGCGCCTGCGTGTGATGATCGGCACACGGGGGGGTCTGCCGCGACTTTCGCGCTGGCGAGCCCAGAACCAGGTCTTCGAGCTGCGCAGAGAGGCGCTGGGGTTTGTGCCAGCCGAAGTCGACGCGTTTGTGCGCGCGATGGGCCTCCCGCTCGGCTCCGAGGCGATCCGTCTGCTGGAAGAGCGTACCGAGGGTTGGATTGCGGGAATCCAATTGGTGACGCTGGCCCTGCGCGGGCACGCCGATGCCGCGCGCGTGCTCCAGACGATGGGTCAGGCCCATCGCTTTCTCCTGGACTACGTACGGGAAGAAATCCTGATGCAGCAAACATCCGAGATGAAGCGTTTTTTGCTCCAGACCAGCGTCCTGGAGCGGCTCAGCGGACCGCTCTGCGAGTGCGTGACTGGAGAGTCAGGTGCCCAGCGGAAGCTCACAACCCTGCTCCAGGATAATCTCTTTGTCAGTGCGCTGGATGACACCGAGACCTGGTATCGCTATCATCCACTCCTCGCTGAAACGCTGCGCACCCTGCTCCAGCAGCAGGAGCCAGCGCTGGTCCCGGAGCTGTATCGCCGGGCCAGTCACTGGTATGAACAGCACGGGTGGGGAGAGGATGCCTGTGAATATGCCTTGCGCTCTGGTGACCTGCCCCACGCGGTAAGCCTCCTGGAAGAGTTGGTGCCATCCCTGGTGGAGCAAGGGAAGCTCGTGCTTCTCCGCCGCTGGCTGGATCGGCTCCCAAAGGCGTTTGTCGCGGCCTCGGTGTGTCTCTCTCTCGCCGTGCTCTGGACAGAGCCCCTGCGCACGTCGGAGCCGCCTGACCCCGAGCAGGTCACCCAACATCTTACCGCGCTGTTGGAGGCGCATGCCCAGGAGGACCCCGAGTCACAGGCAGCACTGCAGCGGGAACTGGCGCTGCATCAGGCATCGCGAGCGTTGGCCCAGGGTAATATCCCACAGGCGCTGATCCGCGCCGCGGAGGTGACGCGTTCGCTCCAGGGACCAGAGACGGCTTGGAGTCGTTTCACCCTGTGGCGGCAACAGGTGCTGCTTGGGGCGGCCTATCGCGCGCGTGGGGATATGCGGGCCTCTGAGCAGATGTGGCGGAACGCCTTTCCTGTTAGCGGAACCATCCCCAATCAGTTGGTCCTCTCATTCCTCGACGATTTGTACGAGGAGCAAGGTCGATTACGCGAGATGGGTCGGCTCTATGAGGATGTGTTCCGCACCTGCCATGAGCAGCAGGGTCCACCGCTCACGCTGCTTGCATGGGCAAATTGGCGCTCTGGCGTGCTGCTCTGCGAGTGGAATCGCCTGCAAGAAGCGCAAGTCTCTGCGCAGCAGCTCCTTGAGCTTGGTCCACTCCTGAACCTTGCTCGTCCCACCCCTGAGTTCGCGCTGTTCGGACTCAGAATACAGGCGCACGTGGCGCTGGCGCAAGGCAATAGCGAGCGGGTCAGACAGCTGTTGGAACGCGAGGAGTTTGACGTGGCGCGGTTTCCGATTCCTCAGGCGGGGAAAGACGTGCTGATCCTGATTCCTGTCCGCCTGGCCCTCGCCTGCGGCCAGCTCGAGCCAGCCGTGCACTGGGCCGCGACCTGCGGCTTGCACTACGATGACCCGCTCACGGCCCCGTTGGCGAAGAAGCACTACGTGCGCTATGTCGTGTTGGCGCGTGTTTTGATCGCGCGTGGACGCGGCCACCGGAATTCCTCGTCACTCGCTCGAGCGAGGATGCTGTTGGACCGTTTGCTGGAGACCGCCGCCCGCGCAGGCGCTCAGGGCCGATGCATTGAGGTGCAGATGCTGCTTGCGCTGGCGCTGTACGCCCAGGGCAAGACCAAGCAGGCCCTTTCCACGCTGGGACCCATCCTCGCTCAGGCCGAACCAGAAGGCTATCTACGCCTCTTTGCCGACGAGGGCGAGGTGATGGCGCATCTGCTCGCGCTAATGACCCCGTTTACCACCGCCTCGCCTGACTACCTTCAGCGCATCCAGGCAGCGATTGCCCCCGCGTGGCAGGCTCAGCCCGATACTTGGGCACTACCAGCACCACGCGGGGCGCCCTCTGATCCACTGAGTGAACGCGAGCATGACGTGCTCGAACTGGTGGCCGAAGGGCTCTCCAACCAGCAGATCGCCGAGCGCCTGGTACTCAGCCTGCACACCGTCAAACTCCACGTCAAGCATCTCCTGGCAAAACTCGGCGCAACCAATCGCACCCAGGCAGTGGCCCGTGCGCGTGCGTTCCACCTCCTCACTGGTGAAGAGGACATGACGCTCTCCGAATGACTGTGAATAACTCTTTCGAGGGAAGACAGCCTGGCTTTTTTGACGTAGACTCCTCATCAGTTCACGGAGTCGCGCGTTCGAAACGATTGCAAACTACATGGCGAGCTCATAAGGTTGCCGAAGCCCAAGCGACAAATAGGCAAGTAGCGAAGGAGTGATGTGCTATGGGACAGGTGCCATTGGGAGGGCTGTTCACTGCCAACCGCGCCTCTGCAATCCTACTCGTCACCGGGGGGCTAGCCGTCGTCTATGGCGTGCTCGAGCTCGTCGGGATTGCGCCTCAACGGAACTTTATAGGACGAAATCTCGATCCAAAGATCCAATCCCTGGTGATCGTGCTCATCGGCGTTGCGTTGGTGGTCCTCGGCCTCGTGCTAGGGTGAAGCCGATCCATCGGCACTGAGGAAGGGCCAGCAAGAAGGCGAGTTCCAAGGCTTCGACGTGCGCGTGATGGCGGGGACCATCCTCACCTTGACGGCGATCTCTACGCGCGGGATTTGACGATGCTGTTTGACAGGGTAACGCGAAAGGAGTAGGTTCTGAAAGAGACGGGCACCATCCACCGCGGTGGTAAACCGTCCCCCACCAAGCAATGAAATGGTGCGCTGATTCGGCACAGGCACAAACGGGAGCGTGCATGCGGGAGTGCAGGGAGTACCTATGAACGCTATCGAAACAAACCACTTGACCCGTACTTTCGGCAGCCTGGTGGCGGTGGACGACCTGACGCTGGCCATTCCCGAGGGAACCGTCTTTGGGTTCCTTGGACCAAATGGGGCAGGCAAAACGACTACCGTGCGCATGCTCTCGGCGTTGATTGCTCCCACGCGCGGGAGCGCTGCGGTGGCGGGCTATCGTCTGGGCGAGCAGGACCAGGCCATTCGGCAAGCCGTTGGCATCCTCACCGAGACCCCGGGCTTGTATGACCGCCTGAGCGCTTGGCAAAACTTAATGTTTTTTGCGGAGTTATATGATCTCCCCGCCGCGCGCGCCTCCTCCCAGGTTGAACGCTATCTGCGCCTGCTCGATCTTTGGGAGCGGCGCGGTGACAAGGTCGGGGGCTTCTCCAAAGGCATGCGGCAGAAGCTGGCGATTGCCCGCGCCTTGCTGCACGAACCCAAAGTGATCTTCCTCGATGAACCAACCGCTGGCCTCGATCCGGAAGCGGCGCGCGTGGTGCGCGACTTCATCAAAGAGTTGCGGGCTGAGGGACGGACCATCTTTCTCACCACACATAATCTGCCTGAGGCTGATGAACTCTGCGATCTGATCGGGGTTTTTCGCTCGCAGCTCCTGCGCCTGGGCACCCCAGCGAATTTACGTAGTGGCATGTTTGGCTCGGGGACACAGGTGCAGGTCGTCGGAGACGCGGCGCACTGGATCGAGACGGTGCGTGCGCTGTCCTTTGTCCGGGATGCGACGGCCGAAGGCGGCACCCTTTCCGTCAGTTTGGCGGATCCCGATGCGCAGAATCCTGAGCTGGTGCGGGCCCTGGTCGAGGCAGGCGCACCCATACGCGCGGTTGAACCCACCTCCCATTCCCTCGAAGAGGTGTATCTGGAACTGGTGGAGCATGAGCCGCAAGCGGCGGCAGTCCACCACTAGGCACAAAGAAAGGGTACGACCTCGTATGCGCAAAGTCTGGGTGATCTTGCGGAAAGAGTTCCTCGACATGCTCCAGCAGCGGACCCTGCTGTTCACGATTCTCCTTCCGCCGCTGCTATTCGTCGTGATTCCCTTCATTTTTCTGCAAAAAGTCGGCAATGGGTCGAGAGCCAGTTCGCTGCATGTGCCGTCCCTCCAGGGGTTGACCCTCCACGAGTACACGCAGGGACTGGTCGGCACGGAGTTCTCGAACATCTATATTCTGCTGTCGATGATCGTGCCCAGTACGATTGCCGCCTACAGCATCATTGGCGAGAAGAGCAGCCACACGCTTGAGCCGCTGTTGGCCACGCCCGTGCGCCGGTGGCAATTGCTCGCGGGCAAGATTCTAGCGGCGTTGCTGCCGGCGGTGCTGGTCACCTGGATCAGCGGAGGTATATTCATCGCGGAACTCGCGATCTTAACGGATGCGAATGTCGTCTCCCACGTGGTCACACAGGGCTGGCTCATCCTCTTCATCGCCGGTACACCGCTCTTAGGGCTGATCGCGGTATCCGTCATGACGGCCATTTCGTCGCGGGTCAACGATACCCGCACCGCGCAACAACTTTCGGTCTGGGCCGTGATTCCTATCATAGGGATCGTCCTGGGCGAACTCTCCGGGCAGTTTGAGCTCACCGTTCTTGTGGCGGTCGTCGCCGACTTGATCCTGATCCCTATCGCGATCCTCTCGACCTGGGGTGCTGCCCAACTGTTTCAGCGCGAAACCATTCTAACCCGCTGGAAGTAGGAGCGTCCGATAATCATCTTTGCGCTGCACGGCTACGAGAGCGTCCACCCAGCCCTCCAACCACTATCTGTTCGCTTGCCTGAACTGCGGCGTGATCTTCGAACCCCGGTCTCTCGTTAGATGAGGCTTGATTGCCGAGGATGGTGATGGTCTTGTGATGCTCGTTCAGCTAAACGAGAGTGCCCTGTGATCTCGCAGGACGAAGCTCTGCTTTAGAATAACTGGTAGGGCTAGGCCAACGATCGCACATCGAGATGGGAGGTATCCAACGATGAGCCAAGCCTCTCGCCCGTCGGCCCCGAGGAGCGTATGGGCGGTCATCCGTAAGCTTACCGTTGTCCTGGACGTGCTGCCAGGGGTGCTCGTGGGGGCAGTGCTGGCATTCGCCACGGCGCTGCTGCTGATCTCCGCCCAGGTCAATGCCATGCAAACGACCGTCAATGGCTGGAGTGTCACCATGACCTGTGGCAAGGCCAGCAACGGTCCTCTTTTGCGCGCCGCTTGCGCCCAGGCCTTCTTCGCCGTCAACCTGCCCCAAGAGGCGGTGTACTACACGGCGACACAGGATGGCGCCGGGCAGACGCTCACGGGAGCGCATGACTACCTCCTGCACTTCCCGCCGGGCGGGCTCCCGCCCAACGATGCCTTCTGGTCGCTGACCATGACCATTGCGCCGGGCTACCTGGTGGCCAATCCGAGCGACCGCTACAGTGTCAGCGACCGGTCGGGTCTGGTGCCGAACGCGGACGGCTCCATCGACATCTACATCCAGAGCACCGCCCCGCCGGGACACGAGACGAACTGGCTGCCATCCCCGAGCGGGAACTTCAAGCTGTGGCTGCGGGTCTATCAGCCCGGCGCGGCTATCCTGAACGGCACCTACCATGTGCCGCCTCTCGTGGAGGTGCGCTAATGGCTAACAGGGACTACAACGACATAAACCGCTCACAGAGCGCAGGTGCGTCCCCTTCCTCGCCGGCAGCCAAGGCCAGAAACCGGTGGAGAGTCCACCTGCTCACCTTCGGCGTGACCGTCCTGGTGGTATGGATTGTCGGCACCTGCGCCTACATCTACTTCTCTCCGCGTCTCGCCTACAGCCGGGTGGAGAGCGCGGTCGTCAGCCACGGCCTGGGCGGAAAGGGGTCCTCGGGCATTCCCATCAACACGCTCTATACGCAGCCGACACTCGCCTCTCCCTCGTCGTCCAACACCTTGGAGGCCACCGAGAACCGCGACACACTCTACACCGTGGGCTGCCTCGATCTGAGCAAAGGGCCAATGGTGTTGCATGTGCCGGACATGGCGGGCCGCTACTACGTCGTCGAGTTTCTCGACCCGTGGGGAACGGTCTTCGCCTATGTGGGCCGGCGCACCACCGGGACAGAGGCCGGTGACTACCTCATAAGCGGACCGGGCTGGAAGGGAAAGGTGCCGGCTGGGGTGAAGCAGATCGTGTCGCCGGACAACACGGTGGCGCTGATCGGCCGCACGCTCGTCTACAGTGACAGCGACCTGGCCACCGCCTATGGGCTAGCCAAGCAGATCCAGGTCACCCCACTGAGCCGATGGCAACCCGACCCATAGCTCGCCGTTGGCATAGCGTCTCTCGCCGTCCCGGTATGAGGGCGTGTTCAGAACAAACGTAGGTATCGTGGCTCCGTGTGGGCGGGGCACAGGTATAGTGAGGAGTACTCCATGAAGCGACCTATCGGCGTCACCATTCTCGCGGTCATCGCCATCATCTATGGCATCTTCAGTCTGCTCCTAGCACTTCTGGGACTGCTAGGGTCAGCTCTGCTCGCATCCGGTACATACGCTGCGGCGGTCCACTACAGCGCGGGGACACTGATCTACGCGACGATCTCGGATGCCGTCCTTGGCATCCTGTACCTCGCCTTCGGCATTGGAGCATTGCAGCTGAAGGGCTGGGCCTGGACCACGGGCGTCGTCGCGCTCGTGCTGGATGTTGTCAGGAACATTGTTGGGGTCGTCATCCATGGATTCAGTGCCAGCTCGATCGTTGTTCCCAGCATCACCATCGTGATTGCTCTTCTGCTGCTCTGGTATCTCTTCCGCCCGAACGTGCGTGCCGCCTTCGGGAAGGCTGCCTAGCCTCCTCATAGTGCCTGCGTACCCCGCAGGGCCGCAGCGGACGGCGGATTGAGCTTGGCCTCAGGTTTACTCCGGATTCGCCGTCAACATCCAGTCCGCGGAAGAATCAAGCCTACGCCTCCCAGGAGACCCGACAACTTCACCGGCAGTTGGGTGCACTAGCCCTATTTGGCTAGAGACTCGATAGGCTGTAATCCGTGTGGTAACCATACGGATGGCAATTCTTGTGTAACGACGCGCGGTTGATGGCACGTATCTCATCCCAGGTACACTGCGCCCGGTCAGTGCCGAGAGTCCCCTAAGTGAGGTCCGATTGCCACTCAGTACGCTCCCAAACGACTAGGCTGGACACCCGGCAGCACGGGGAATTCAAGACAGGGGGGACGGCACCCTGCCAGCAGAAGTGGCCGCGACGTGTGGCCGTAGCTCAACGTCAGAGCATCTGATCGTGGCCCAGAGTGCGCGGGTTAAACTCCCGCTGGTCACTCCAGACAGAGGAGATCAGCTCCCCATGCAACGTAGCCTGATACTCAGCGTATCCATGTTTTTTGTCTTGTGTATCACCGTGGTCCTGGGACTTGACCTCATGCGACCGAGTACCGCGCGGGCGGATCTCGCCGGAATTGACCGCCTGCGATCGAGTACCGTCGATGCAGGCCTCCCCGGACTCTCAGTCAGGGGCAACCAGCTCCTCGCCGGAGGAGCGCCTATCATCCTCCATGGAGTCAATCGCTCAGGTACCGAGTACGGCTGTATCCAGGGCTGGGGTTTCGAAGACGGCCCCATGGATCAGGCAAGTGTGAATGCTATAGCCGGCTGGGGGGCCAACCTCGTCAGGATACCTCTCAACGAGGACTGCTGGCTTGGGATCAACGGTGTCAATCCTGCCTATGGCGGCACTAACTATATTTCGGCCATTCGCAGCTTCGTCAGTGAAGTGAACACCGCCGGGATGTACGCTGAACTCAGTCTGATGTGGGCAGCACCGGGCTCGATTCAGGCTACCTATCAGCCTGGCGCACCCGACGAGGATCATAGTCCCGCGATGTGGGCATCCTTAGCCAGCACATTTGCCGGTGATTCAGATGTCATTCTAGCGCCCTGGGGTGAGCCCACCGTTGATGCCAACTGCTTACTCAATGGTGGAATATGTGACGTACCGTATGACGCAAACTACATGCCCGCTAGCTATGATACAGCCGGCATGCAGCAAGCCGTAACCGTAATGCGGCAGGCAGGCTACCACGGCGTCATCTCCATTCCAGGCATAAACTACGCCAACAACCTTACGGAGTGGCTGTCCCACGAGCCCAGCGATCCTGATCACCAGCTCATCGCGGAAGCGCATATCTATGGTAACAACAGCTGCGGCGCCGAAAATAACGGCAGCTGCCTGGTCTCAACGCTCGATCCAGTGGCGGCCCAGGTGCCGTTGCTGCTGGGTGAGACCGGAGAGACCTATGATGACAGTGAATGTAGCGGCAGCAATGAGCAGATTATCCTGGACTGGGCGGACTCAGAGCATGTAAGCTGGGCTGCCTGGACTTGGAACAACTGGGGCGACTGTTCCTCGCTCATACAGGACTACAGCGGTACCATTCAACCCGGAGATGCCGTTGCGGCCGTTATTCATACGCAAATGGTCGCATACGGCCCGCCACCTGCAGCGACGCCTACGACCACGAGTGGTCTGCCCACTGCAACACCTGTCTCACCGGCTCCTAGCACAGTTGCACCAACATCAGCTTCTACAGCTACACGGCCACCGGCTACCAAAGCATTCGTGCAAGGTCGCTCCACGCTGTTCGGTGCCGCTCTCTTGCTTGCGGTACTTACCTGCACGGCATTGGGTGTGTTCCTACTGCTGCGGATTCGTCACTAAGGTGCGTTCGGGGTAAACATAATGTTGGCGACAGTTAGAAGCAGCCACTGGGGAATGTATCCTCGAGCATAGCGCGCGTTGCGTCCTGACTCTGCAATCTCTCTAGTGCGCGGTTCCGCAACGATGTCTACACGTGCAGTTCACCGTCGTATGCGGGTGTCTCTGGATCGAGGAGGCTCCCCAAAGACGACTCCGTTGAGGAACCGCACACTAGGAGGCGGAGAAAACCGCAAGAGCAACTGCAAGGACTCTGTTACCGGGTGCCACACTCTGGTAAGTTTCGCCAGCGACACTGGCATCGTTACACGGTGGCCGCGGGAGCCTTCGTGCGCCGCTGGGGATCAAAGAGTGACGGACTGCCCCGCCAAGATGAGTATGGGAGAGTGAGAGCGATGCTCAACCGAGTACCCGAGCGGACACAGGGCAATGGCGCGCATTTCCTAGTCACAAGCCACGTAGTTCCAACTATTCTGACCTGGAGAAGTGAGGTCTACCATGCAAGGCAAAGTCGCTCTTGAGGAGCACTTCGAGTCACCCGAATATGCGACAACGCGCCATGAGTTTGTGGAGAAATACTCCGCCAATGCGCAAAAACATCTGCACAACGCGGATCTGCGACTGGAACTCATGGATCGCAACGGCATCCAGACCTCGATCCTGTCGTTGACCCAGCCAGGTATCGAAGAGATTACTGATGCGCATAAGGCAATCGATCGGGCACGGAAAATCAATGACTATGCTGCGGAGAGATATCTGGCCAAGCACCCAGATCGCTTTCGCGTCTTTGCTGCGCTCCCCCTGCAGGATCCCAAGGCAGCGGCGAAGGAACTGGAGCGAGCGATCAAGGATCTGAGCTTTGCCGGGACGCTCATCAATGGCTACAGCAATGTCGGTGACAAGAACACCGCCCAGTACCTCGATGAACCCCAGGTGCTGCCGTTCTGGGAGAAGGTCAGCGAGCTGAATGTCCCGGTATATCTACACCCGCGCAGTCCTTTGCCCAATCAAACCCGCATCTACCAGGGCTACTCTGGGATTGTGGGGTCAGCCTGGGGATTTGGTGCTGAAACCTCAACCCATGCCGTGCGTTTGATCCTGAGCGGTCTCTTCGATCAGTTCCCCAAGCTCACCATTATTCTCGGCCACCTGGGCGAAGGGCTGCCGTTTACCTTGCCGCGCCTGGAGCATCGCCTGCGCTACCAGGCTCCGGGCACGCATGGCAAGCACAAACTGCCGTCGACCGAGTACCTGCGGAGGAATTTCTTCCTGACGACCAGCGGTGTTTCCCGTTCCCAGACACTGCTTGACACCATGCTGGAAGTGGGGGCCGATCGGATTCTGTTCTCCATCGATTCGCCCTGGGAATCCATAGATGAACTGTCTCCCTGGTTCGACACCTGCCCGATCAGCGAAAACGACCGCCAGAAGATCGGGCGCGACAACGCCTTTACGCTGTTCAAGCTCGATATCGAGCCGAAAGTGGCGCTGACCTCGCACTAGAGCAATTTGCGGGAAGCAGTGGCAGGCATGGATTATGCAGAGACCTCGCGTATGCGTGCCTATTCGACCGACCTAAAAGAACGCTTGGTGCGAGCGGTGGCTGAGGGTCAGCCCATGCGAGAAGCCGCTCGCCGCTTTGGAGTGACCGTGAATACGGTCAAACGGGCCGTGGTGCAAGAGCGCGAGACGGGCTCGCTGGAGCGCAAGCCCATTCCCGGCTATCCCCGGCGCATTGGACCCGAGCAGGAGGCAGCGTTGCGAGCGCGGCTGGAGGCCGACCCCAACGCCACGGTGTTGGAGCACTGTGCCTGGTGGGCGGAGCACGAGGGCCAACAGCTGAGTGAAGCGACGATGTGGCGAGCCATCCGCCGGCTGGGGTGGACCCATAAAAAAAAGCACTGGCAGCCAGCGAGCGCGACGAGGAGGCGCGGAAAGCCTGGCGCAAAGCGGTCGCCCAGCTCGACCCAGAGCAGTTCGTCTTTGTCGACGAAAGTGGCACGAATATCTCCCTGACCCGGCTCTACGGCTGGGCACCCCATGACCAACGAGCCACCGGATCGGTGCCGCGTAACCACGGCAAGAACACCACCTTGGTCGCAGCCCTCGCGCCTGATGGTCTGCAGGTGCCCTGGCTGATTGAGGGGGCGATGGATACGCAGACGTTCGTCTGGTACATCACCGAGCAACTGGCACCGACGCTGCAGCCCGGGCAGGTGGTCGTGCTGGATAATTTGAGCGTCCACAAGGCGGCGAGCATTCGCCAGGTCATTGAAGCGCGCCAGTGTACGCTGCTCTTCCTGCCGTCCTACTCCCCCGACTTCACGCCAATCGAGCAGGCGTTCTCCAAGATCAAGGCCATTCTGCGCCGGATCGGCGCCCGCACCACGGAGGCACTCTGGGAGGCCATGCGGGTGGCGGTCGAGGCCATCACCCAAGAGGATGCGGCGGCCTGGTTCGCCCATGTCGGCTACACCCTGTCTGCTCAAGCTACCTGAAAGTTGCTCTAGGTTGCGCGTTCGCCGCCATTTGGCGTGCTAGAGTGTCCCTGGGTGTTTGCCTTCGAGGTGTATGGAATTCACCTCCCCCAATGGGGTGATCAGAGACCAGCCTGGCTCATACTATCCCAGCCTCGAAATCACCATCGCCAGCGCTGTCGCGAGGAGGTCATCGATGGAGTTCCGTCCGACGATCGCGAAGATATTCGTCACCGAATTGACCCCACGGTAGACCGGCGGAGCATGGAGTGCAGTCGGCTACCAGGCTATGTTACCTCAGTGCAATGCAAAACCGGGTTCATGAGCACCCGCCGTGTAATTGCTTCCCACGTTCACACCGATGTTGTGGCTGCCAGGAATCGCTGGTATGATAGCAAGAAGAGGGCGCCCCAGTGGGTTTAAGGGGGAGAAGGAAGTGGAAGCAGGCAATACGCGGGATGGCGAGGGTGGCCATCTTCCGGTAGCGACGAACTGGCCAGCGCTGGACCAGGCTGCCGGGAAATCGCTGCTGATCTGGGACCAGCTCCCGCTAGAGCGCAATCCCGCCGCCGTCTACCTTCGCCGGCTCGGCTCGGAGAAGTCCCGACGCGTGATGCGGGACGGCCTCAATACCATCGCCACCGAGGCTTTGGGCGTCCCTTCCCAGCTCCGGGTGAGCACACCAGCGGACTCGGCGGACTTCTCGGCCGGCAAGAAGCGCAGGGCACGCGAGAACGTGACCTACCTGTACTGTGGCTGGGGTTCCCTGCGGTACCAACACACCAGCGCCATCCGGGACTGGCTCGCCGGGCAAACCGAGCCGGTGAACGAGTCAGAGCCACCTGGGCCGGTGCAGCACAGACGGGAGCAGTCACCCACCGCAGCGCGCTACGCACCGGCCACCGTCAACCGAATGCTTGCCGCGCTTCGAGGCGTCCTCAAGGAGGCCTGGCGCCTGGGCGAGATGAGCGCCGAGGACTATCACCGGGCAGCCGACCTGCAGAATGTGAGCGCAACGACCCTTCCCCGCGGACGCTCGCTGACTCCTGGGGAACTTCAAGCCCTCCTCAATAGTTGCCTGCAGGAACCCACTCAGTATGAACAACATCCTCAGCGCCTGCCGCGCGACCTGCGCGATGCCGCCTTGATCGCCATGCTCTACAGTATCGGTCTGCGCCGCTTCGAGGCGGTGGCGCTGGACCTGGCCGACTATACGCCTGAGACCGGGGCGGTTCACATCCGCCACGGCAAACGCCGCAAGGCTCGCACGAGCTTCCTGGCCAGCGGCGCAATAAAGGCCATGGACGATTGGTTGGCACTGCGCGGTGAGGCTCCGGGCCCGCTCTTCTGTTCGCTCTACAAAGGCGGCGTCATAACGGGCCGGCGTCTCTCCGACCAGGCGATATACCACATCCTGCAAGTCCGGCAGGGCGAGGCGCATCTGGCGCCCTTCTCTCCGCACGATCTGCGCCGGACCTGCGTCGGCGATATGCTGGATGCTGGAGTAGATATAACCACTGCCAAACAGATCGTGGGGCATAGCAGCGTCGAGACCACGGCCAGGTACGACCGGCGGGGTGATCGGGCCAAGAAGGCTGCGGCTGACAAGCTTCACGTGCCCTACATGGGCCGCAATCTGGCCCCAAGTTCTGTGCCTACCGGAAGGCTGTGAAACACCACGCGGAGTAGCAGACCACTCCGCGGATCAGAGGGGTTCACTACTTCCCCCATCTCTCCCCTCCTGAGCTGTCTCTGGCGTCGCCAGCGGCAAGGTGAACCAAAACGTCGACCCCCGCCCGGGCGTGCTCCGGACCCCGACCTCCCCCTGATGCTGTTCAATAATGGTCTGGCTAATATGCAACCCCAAGCCTAGTCCGACTCCGCTGCCACTCTGGACCACGATCCCCTGCGCCCGGTGGAAACTGGCCCAGATACGCTCTTGTTCTGCTTCCGGCAGCCCCGGCCCCTCATCGCGCACCCAGACACAGGCGTCCTGGTTCTCTACCTGGAGTCCAACCGCCACGGGGCGATCCACGGCTGAATATTTCAGGGCGTTGGTCAGATAGTTGGTCACCACCTGGCCGATGCGCTGGGCATCGGCCAGAACGGGCACCCGCAGCTCAGGCGGGAATTCCAGCACGATGGTGCGCTCCGGGTTGACCTGGCGTTGCTCCAGGGCCGCCTCGCGGACGATGGTGGCCAGGTCTGTCAACGCCAGGTTGAGTTCCATCTTGCCTGCCCGGACGCGCGTGACATCCACCAGATCGTTGACGAGCCGGTTCATCCGCTCCTCCTGGCGCTGGGCCTGCGCCACCGGCGCCAGGAGGAGCGAGGCCTCAGTGGCATCTAGCCGCTTGCACTGGAGCAGACGACGAATGCGCGATTCAGCTATGTGCAGGCCGAGTTGCAAGGACGTCAGCGGGTTTCTGAGTTCGTGCCCAGACACGCCCAGGAAGGTCTCCATCCGCTCCGTCGTCTGGCGCAGCGCCTCTTCGCGCTCCCGGCGCAGACGCTCATTGTCCATCACGGTTAAGGCCTGGCGCAGGAGCGCCAGTACCAAGAGCCCCAGACTAATCAGCAAGGGCGCCGGGTGTGGGAGACCACTTGGCCGAAGTTCAGCCCGGATGATCAGCACCGCGCTGGCGAGCAGAGCAGCGGCAATGGGGAAGGTAATACGGAGGCTGGCAACGAGGTCTTGCCCCCGAAGATTGGTGGGCGGCCTCTCACTCACGCCCGCCGACGCGCGCTTGGTGAGCCGGTACAGAACCAGGCCGGCCAGCAGCAGCAGCAGGTTGAAGCCCATCCTGAAGAGATCTGGAGGACTGCCCGCCTGGTACCTGGACGCGTTAAGCAGGAGGGTGGCTTGCCACGAATCGGCGACCGCTAAACAGACGAAGGCCGCAACCAGGAGCGCCCTGACCTCGCGATCCAGCGCGTACTCAGTATAGCGGACCAACACCACCGACAGGCCAAACGCAACCAGCAGATCTCCCACCGGATACCCCAGATGCACCACCTTGCCCAACAGCGTTTCATGGCTGCTCAGATAAATGGGGGCCAGCAGGAAGTACCAGGAGAGGGCCACCGCGGCACCGATCAGGAGACAGGCGTCCACGAGTACGAGCGACCGACGAATCGCAGAACGGTCCCGTGGCATCAGGAGCAGCGCCAGGAGATACCAGGGATATTCAAGGAGAAAGAAGAGGTCGGACACCGCAGGGAGCGGGACGTGGTTGGGAAAGAGGAACTGATCCTCGACCAGCCACAGGGTACATGCCAGTGCGTAGCAGAGTAGGCCGGCACTCATCAGCCACCAGAAACGGGCCGGCGCCCGCTCACTCCGCGTAAGGTAAAAACTGACCAGCGCCACCAGGAGCACGGCTGACCAGGCCAGTAGCGTGCAAAGCCAATTGGTGACGGGTCCTATCCAAACGGGTTTGCGCAGCGTGACGACGAGTTGGTAGGCTAGGAGCAGCCCAATAGTCAGGAAGGCAATCCGCAGCACCGGATCATCCCAGAGGCGCTGCGCTGGAAGGGAACGTGAAGCACCAGAAGGGCCAGGCGCAGACGGTGAATGTGTTGTTGGTGGAGAGCGAGACATGATATCAGCAGGCCTCCTATGTCTGGAACGAGCAGGTGCTCTTGCGTCCGCACGCGCTATTGAAACGGCGTTGGTACGCCAATGTGGATGCTCTGGCAGCATACAGGAGCTGCTCGAAACTACCCATTATCCTGTGGGGCTGCAAACTGTATGCCTAGGATAACGGACCGGGATTCACGTTAGCTGGAGATGTGGTCTGCCCTGCTCCCATCTGCTAGCTGAATGTCGGTAACTTCAGTGATTCCATGTCTTCGTCTTCTCCCGGTCGCAGTCTGATAACGGCGAATGCCCGTAACTCTGACGCGCTCTCCACTAGCGAAATACCTTCCGACTAGATCATCCAAACCTGCTGGGCATACGCATTTCGGGTGTGTTATCCCCCGCCTACTGACGACGGCTAATCGAAAACTATGTTCGATTCGACTTGCCTCCATAATTACTCCGACAAGTTCAATTTCATAACTTGATTCGATCAAACTGGTTGACTCCTAACTGGCTACCATGAAGTGTGTAATTCTTGCCTAGGCATCCGTGTCGACGAAGACATTGGCATACGGCCTGAAATGGAGACAAAGCTATCTGGTAATCTATAGAGAGCCAATATTCCAGCCAGCAAGCTAGGCTAGATAGAAACTAGGCTAGTAGTTAGAAGGGTACATCGATACTAATGGAATCTCAACACGGCATGCAAACCCGCCAGCTAGGCAATACTGATCTATCGATTACACCAGTGGGATTTGGGTCGTGGGCGATTGGAGGAGGCCAATGGCAGTACGCCTGGGGCCTGCAGGACGACGCCGAATCAATAGCCGCAATTCGCCGTGCGCTCGATCTGGGCATCAACTGGATCGACACCGCCGCGGTCTATGGACTCGGCCACTCGGAAGAGATCGTCGCCCAGGCCCTCGTGGGGCTCTCTGGTTCGGATCGACCCTATGTCTTCACCAAGTGCTCGCGGGTATGGAACGACCGAGGAGAGATAGGCGCCAGACTGAGTAGAGATTCACTGCGACGCGAGCTGGAGAGTAGCCTTCGGCGACTTCGCGTTGACGTCATCGACCTGTATCAAGTACACTGGCCCGATCCTGCCGCCGATATCGAGGAGGGATGGAGCGCTCTGGCCGACTTCCAGCGACAGGGCAAAGTGCGCTATATCGGCGTCTCCAATTTCAACGTTGCGCAAATGAAGCGTGCCCAGTCCATTGCCCCCATTGCCAGCTTGCAGCCGCCATACTCGCTGGTCAAGCGGGGTATCGAGCCCGAAATTCTCCCCTACTGCCGCGATCAACATATCGGCGTCATCGTCTACTCGCCCATGTATTCGGGACTCCTTAGCGGAACGATGACTCGCGAGCGCATCAGCAACATGCCCGACGACGACTGGCGCCAGCGAGACGCTGAATTTAACGAGCCTCGACTCTCGCGCAATCTGGAACTCGCCGAGCGCTTACGCGAGGTCGGCGATCGGTATGGGCGATCGCCGGGTGAGGTGGCGATTGCCTGGACCCTACGCAATCCCGCCGTTACCGCAGCCATCGTAGGAGCCAGACGCCCGGAGCAGGTTGACGGTACCATCGCCGCGGCTGGTTTGGAGCTCTCGGACGAAGACGTACGGCAGATCGAAGCGGTTACCACGGCAGGTTAAAGGGCAATACCGGGAAGTGGGAAGGGCTCGATCCGGCTATGCATATGGGGCCGTAAAGATGCGGCCCTGTGAATCGGGGTCGGTGAAGCCGCTCTGGGGAGCGGACCAGAGGGATTCAGCTCCATTGCCATCTACGTAGCTCATCAGGCCACCGTTGGGTGCCGGCCCCAGCCGCTGTATGCCAGAGACACCAGGTACCACCCGCTCCAATCTGGCGGGGGTGCTGAGCAGCGCCAAGCCGTCGTCCGCGATAACCACCAGGGTGTAGCTCGCTCGACTCTCCGGCAGATAACCGCTCCGTTTATTCACGAGAGGGCATTCGCGGGTCGCTCGAAGATGAGGGCGACACTCTTGCCGGCCGGGCTGGTCTGCAGTGTCTCTCCAATGGAGTGAAAGCCCAGATGCGCAAGAAATGCCAGGGCAGGCGTGTTGGTCTGCAGTGCGCTGGTACGAAGGCATGCCCAACTATGCTCAGCTCTGCCGTACTCTACCAGAGCCTGAAAGATCTCGCTCCCCAAGCCTTGCCGCTGATAGCGCGCGTGGATGATCAAAGTGCCGACCCAGGGGAAGCCGTCGTCGTTCTCCTCCAGGTAGTCCACGTAGGCTATCGCCTCACCGCTGTCCTTGAGGTAACCGCCCAGAACATGCCGGCCTGGCATCCATCCGGCGATGGTCCAATCTCGCTGCAAGCGGTCCAGGTCGTAGATACCTACCTCGCCGGCTGAGCCCTCGGTCACCTGGAGAAAAGCACTGTTGCTGGTCAACACCGGGAGCAATTGCGGAAGCTCCTCGGCAACGACCTCACTCAAGCGGACACGGCGTGTTTCAAGATCCAGCATAGCAGCGCATACTTCCACAGTCTGCTGGCTAGCATCCGCATCGTCGTTTGCTTCACCACAAACATCTGCCAGCACGTCCAACAACTCGGCATGGTTGATTGTACCATCGAAAGCCACTCTACTGCCGTGACACTCTCGATCCTGTGAACGGGATGGGTCTTCTCGCCCCCACAATATAAAAACGCTGCATAGCCTCAAGCGACATGAGCTCACCGATTGGTTCGCGGTTGTCGTTCGGAATTCGCCAGGTATTGAGAAAGGTGCGCACCACCTCCCACGTCCTCGGGGGCCACTTGACGGTCTTTGGTGCTCATGGTAACCACCTTTATGATGTCGCTATGGATTTTTTGACTGCCCGATGTTACCGTCATATCATGATTGCCGGTTAACAGCAGGGGAGGTATTTCGATGGAAACGCATGTCTGGTGGACCCCTCTGGAACCTCCAGGCTTGGAGCAGTTATACCTGGTGGAAAGCGAGACGGGTGTGGTCGCCGATGGCCTCGTACTGGGCATGGAGGGCGCTACCCCATTTCGTCTCCGGTATCAGGTCTGGATGGATCTCGACTGGAACGTCCGGGAATGTCTCCTCAATGTGGGCGAACGGCAAGGGCAGAGCTTGCATATGTATGCCGACGGTCAAGGCCACTGGACGGATGCTGAGGGGAGTACCTACTCCAGTCTGGATGGCTGTCTGGATCTCGATATTTCCTGCACCCCATTCACCAACACGCTGCCTATTCGCCGCCTGGCGCTCACCCCTGGCGAGAGCGCGGATCTTCTGGTGGCCTATCTGACCGTTCCCGATCTGACTATCCGCCTGGCTCGGCAGCGTTATACCTGCCTTTCCCGCACCACTTCTGGCGGGGTCTACCGCTATGAAGGACTGGAGACCAACTTTACTGCCGATTTGCCCGTCGATGCCTTAGGACTGGTCATTGACTATCCAGGCATCTGGAAGCGGGTGGAGATAAGGCAATATGTGGCGGGCCCGAACCCGGAGACGCCGACGTAACGGACGTGCCCAGCCGACGCACCGTAGAAATATGCCGTGTGTCGCTGGTGGGGCATTGGGCTGCTCATCAGCGCGTAGCGGCTATTGCCGGTACCCCAGTACCGCGTAGTCCTGGGGGCCGTAGAGCCGCTCCGCCACCTCGTCTATAAAGGGCTTCAGCACGGCGTCCACGGGCAGATCCTGCAGCTGGCGCAACTGCTCCGTGCGTGGGTGGAGGTGGCGCACTTCGATTGCTCCGAAGCCATGCACCGCCACGAGGTATTCGAGCAGATGGGGAGGCAACGGAGCGCGGTGGGTAGGATCGGCGTAGAAATCACAGGCGCCCATGACCAGGTTGGTTGGGTTCGGTGTCTCCAGCAACAGGCACCCCCCTGGCCGGAGCGCCTGGTGGGCAGCCGCGATCAGCCCCAGCAACTCCTCAGTGCTAAGGTGCTCGACCACATGGAATGAGGTGACCATGTCAAGAGTGGCGGATGGCAGTTCCTGGAGATGCGTGATGGCATCGCCGTGCACGACCGTCAGCCCCTTGGCCTGGCAGGCAGCCACGAAGCGCGGGTGCGCCTCGACACCGTACGCGGCTACGCCGCGTTCGCGCAGCAGCGTGAGCCATTCCCCGCGGCCAGGCCCCACGTCCACCACACCGCCCGTCGAGACGACCTGCTCAACCACCGGCAGGTAGACCGACTGGCGGGTGGTGATCTCCGCTTCAGAGCCGCGGAAGCGATCCTCGAAAGCCGGATAGATGGCGGCGAAACGCTCGCTCACGGTGGGTTGGCCACGCTCGCCGGTCGAGGCGCCGCGCTCGGCTTCCAGTACGGACAGGCGCGCTACGGCGTCGGTCAGGGAGCGCCGCGCCTCGGCGACTTCCGTTTCGAGCGTACGCAGTCGCGCCGCCAGATCGGCGCGGTCGTTGGCATCATGTTCGGTATCGCTCATGACGCCGCACCAATGACCTTAATTTCCATCTCGGGCAACCTCCTCTGGACGAGGAATTGTGCGGCGCACCGCCGCCGGAACTCCTGCCACGACCGTATACGGCTCGACGTCGTGCAAGACC
Organism: uncultured Chloroflexia bacterium; assembly: GCA_963826075.1. Lineage (GTDB taxonomy): Bacteria > Chloroflexota > Ktedonobacteria > Ktedonobacterales > JADMIN01 > JAJPKE01. Next base: position 205,009 of record CAWGVQ010000017.1, on the reverse strand, counting down.
AGCGAGCCGACGCCAACCACCGCGTTCTCGCCGATCGTGCAGGGGCCGACCACGGTGACGTTGCTGGCGAGCCAGGCTCCCTCACCAACAACAATGTCGCGCCCGGTGCGCGGCACCGTGATCTGCCGCGCCCGACCAAAGGTGAGAAAGTCGTGGGTGCCGGTGTAGAGGCAGACGTTGTGCCCGAAGAACGCGTACTTGCCGATGGTGATATCTCCCGACGAAAGATTGAAGAGTGCGTTGTTAATGACGGCCGTTGGATCAATATGGAGTTTGCTCCGGTCGCCATACACCATGGAATGGAAAAGCGCGGGATCCTCACCTTCCCATTTACCGGCAAAGTACTCGGTCAACGATTGGCGCACCAGTACGTCAACCGGCTTGGCAAGTAGCCTTTCGAGCAAGCGATCAAACAGTTCCATCGACAGCATTCTCCTGTACCTGTTTCCTGGGTCCGCCCATGTCGTGCGACGGCATCTCCTGACCGTCAATGGCACGTCTGCGGCGAGGGCGAACCAACGATCCGCGCACGAGACTCTTGGCGACCGGCTCGGCGGACGCCTCTTCCAGCACCCTCCCATAGATCTCCGCATGTCGCGCGGCGATGTGGGGCCACTCATGCTGAGCGTTCAGGGCGGCGCCGGACCGGCGCATCCGCTCGGCGAGGGCCGCATCCGAAAGCAAGCGTTCGATGGCAGCGACCAACGCCACCGTGTCTCGCGGCGGAATCCACAGCACCGCGCCGTCCGCCGTCGCCTCTGGTCCATTCGTCCAGGTTGCAATGGTGGGAACATCGTGGCTAAGGGCCGCCAGCAGCGAGCTCGACTTCAGCGTCACGCCGCCATCGAACGGAAATACGGCGACATCCGCAGCCTGCAACAGGCGAGAGACACGCGCTTCCGGCAGATAGCCGGTGATGACCACGTTCGCCTGCACACCGTGGCGACACGCTGCACCCTCGAGGGCGGCGCGCAGCTGTACCGCTTCAGTGCCCGCCACCGAGTGGCTCTCGCAGCCACCGGCAAGCACGACACGCAGATCCGGATACGATGCACGTAGGTACGATGCCGCCTCGATCAGTCGCGGCAGTCCCTTCACCGGATGCAGAAAACCAAAGAACACCACCAGTGGTGCCGTGGGAGCCGTACCCAGCTCTTGGCGCACGCTTTGGCGCACTTCATCCCGGCCAACGTGCTCCCGCCGAATATTGGGACCAATTGGGATCTCCATTATCCGGTCGCGCCGAGCCGGCCAGCGCGCGGCCAGGACTGCCGCATGCTGCGCATTGGTCACAAGCAGACGGCGACTGGAGGGAACGAGCAGGAGTGCGTCGCGATCCAGCCAGCCTCGCCGCTCCGCTAGGGACCAGAGCGCGGCCCGCGCTGCACCCAGGAAACCCTTCGCCGTCCACGTCGCATACTCGTGCACGGTGACGATGAGAGGCGGCCCACCGGCCAGCAACGGCGGCAGCGTCCCCACGGCACGCGAGAACTGGAAGGCAGAGGGCGCCAGCTGCACATGGAGAACGTCTATATCCAGTCGCCGGATCGCCTGCGCGGCCTGCTGTAGGCCGCGCCATCCCCAGTTATCCGTGACGCCTATCGCTGGATCGCCGGTCGCTTCGGCAAGCCGGTAGGTAGTCAACATGCGCGCGTCGACCCCTATATCACGCAGACCGCGGGCAAGCTGGCAGGTGTAATCGGCCACCCCGTCGCGGACGGGGTCCAGCTCACCGCAGACCAGTCCCACACGCAACATCCGCATGGCCAACTCCTAATCGGTCACACCACCTGCGCGAAAATGCAGCGCGTGCATGCACAGAGCCCGCGCAGAGAGAATTCCTGTTCCCCGGTGAGCGGGGGATCTTGCCAAGGCGTTATGTGCTGCTGAGAATGGGGACGCGAGTGAAATGGCACCAGAGCCTGGGCCACTACCTGTGCGGGGCAGGCTGTCACGGAGATGCGGGCCGTTGATAGTGCTCGCTGCGCGCGAGCCATGCCCCGAGCTGACACTAGCATGCGCACAGCATTTTGTCAAGGCAGGACACCGTAGCTCGACGAGCGCCACGCGCCCGAGCGCGGCGGCATGCGGGTCGAGCTTGCTCTCCGGTGGGATAGACCCGCAATGTCGTCCCCCTCATACGCCAGGCATCATTCGTCCACGTCATTGCGGGAGGAGAAGGTGTATCATGTGCCAGATGGCACGTTTCTCCAGCATGAGCACGGATCCTTGACCAGACTACCTGGCGTTCGAAACGTAGGAGACAACCTTACATGTACTTCAAGCAGTTTCTCGACGAGCAGCATGGCTGCGCTTCCTACCTGGTGGCCTCACGCAGTTCGGGGGAAGCGGCAGTGATCGACCCGGCACTCGATAGTGCACCGTACCTTGCACTGCTCGAGGCCCGTGATTTCGTGCTGCGCTACGTCGTCGACACCCACATACACGCCGATCACGTTTCAGGCGCGCGCCAGCTGGCTAAGCAGACCGGCGCCGAACTTTGTCTGCATGAATCGGCTCGGGTCACCTATGCGTTCCATCCGCTCCAGGATCAAGACGAGCTGTCTCTGGGCCAGTTGCGGCTGCGCATTCTCCACACACCCGGACATCGACCCGAGCTCAGCTCGCTGCTGGTGTTCAACCTCGATCGCGGCCACGAGCCCGAGCTGGTGTTGACCGGAGACTGCTTGCTGGTCGGGGATGTGGGGCGTCCCGACTTTGGCGGAGGCAACCCCGCAGCGCAATATGAGAGTATCCAGAGGCTCTTGGCACTGCCAGATTGGGTGGCGGTATTTCCTGGTCACTTCGAGGGTCTGTGCGGCAAGAGCATGGAAGGCCGAGCCAGCACCACGATCGGCTTTGAGAGACGGTGGAACGAGGTAGCACAGCTCGACCGTGACGCCTTTGTCTCCGCGCTTGGCGCTGATATTCCAGAACGACCGTTGAATATGCTCGCCATTGAGGCGACGAACCGGGGAGAAGGCGAGCTCGGCTGGGCCATGGTGAGTGGCTCCGAGCCAGTAGCCGACCTGGCGGTTACCGATCTTCCTGCTCTCGATGCCCAGTCTCTTCTGCTCGATATCCGAGAACCGGAAGAATATGTGCAAGGCCATATTCCCGGCGCACTCAATCTGCCCCAGGCCGAGCTGGCCACGCGCCTGGACGAGGTACCCCGTACGGCCACCGTCTATCTGGTCTGTGGCAGCGGAAAGCGCTCGCTTCAGGCGACGCGCTTTCTCCGACAAATAGGCTACGAACGAGTGGTCAATCTCGTCGGGGGCACGCAAGCGTGGGAGCGTATGGGTCGAGCGGTAATCTCCGGCAGCACAGCGAGCTAGCTCTCCGGGACCCGGCCGAGAGCAGCAGCGCTGGTATGACCTATAGATATGACCTTAAGAAAGGATGACAGCTGGAATGATTCAGCCAAGCCGGCAGCGGGCTCTGGGAGCTTCGGGGATATCGGTCCCCCCGCTGGGAGTGGGGACCAATCGCTGGAGCTACGGCAAAAATGACACGTCGGTGCTGCAAGCCTTTAGCTCTTCCCTGGACGCTGGGATCAATTTCTTTGACACCGCCGAGGTCTATGGACGCGGTAGCTCCGAGCGACTTCTGGGCGAGTGTCTGCAGCGAGACCCTCGCCACGCGCTAATTGCCAGCAAATTTTCGCCCTGGCCCACGCGTCTGACTCGCCGCCAGTTTATGAACGCCTTGGATGCCAGCTTGAGCCGCCTCAGCCTACCGGCAATCGATCTGTATTACATCCACTGGCCGTTCACGTTTCTGCGGGTGGAGACGCTGATGGACTATATGGCGCAGGCGGTAGAAGCGGGCAAAATTCGCGCGGTGGGAGTGAGTAACTTTACCGCTGTGCAGATGCGCCGGGCTGCTGATCGCCTCGCCAGGTATCACATTCCGCTGGCGGCTAATGAAGTCCACTACAGCCTGGCGCACCGCCGGCCGGAAGTAAGCGGCGTACTGGATGCCTGCCGGGAACTTAACGTGGCACTAGTGGCCTATCGACCGCTGGAGGGAGGCCAGTTCACGTCGAGCGCTGCGCCGCTATCTCCACCCAGCTCGACGGCGCCGAACCGCCAGGGCGGAGCGGCGCCGTCAAAGATCCAGATAGCCGTTGAAGCAGTGGCAAGGCAACGCGGCACCAGCGTAAGCCAGGTCACGCTTAACTGGCTGCTGCGCCGGGATGCCTGTGTGATCCCCATTCCTGGCGCTACCAACCCGGTCCATGCCCTGGAGAACGCCGCCGCGCTCGGTTGGGAAATGAACGACGCAGAGTTTGCCGCCATCGACCAGGCTTCCTCGCCGGGACGCAGAGAGTAAGAGTGAGAGAACGAAGGTCCGGCGACAGGCTCCGGTTCTGTGGCGGCGAGCGAGAACCCAGGTAATTATCGGTAGCCAACTTCGGTGGCTGGCCTGCCCGGATCCTGCACCTCGACCACATAGCGCCAGCAATCCGGTTGAGTCCCATCAGTATCCGTGAAGCCATAGATTCTGGCCAATTGTGCACTGGAGAGCACCTGTCCGGCATACTGGTGACGTCCATTGGTGTCGGCGGCTAATGCCACAATTCCGCGCGCCACGTAGGTGGGAGACTCGGAGATGCAGAAGTGCGGTTCACTGGCCAGGGCGTCACGCCAGTTCTGCTCGCTTACTCCGAAGTTCTCCAGCATCTTCTCAGAGCGCAGCCAGCCTGGTGTGACCGCCACAGCGGTACAGTCTTGGTCTACCAGTTCGGCGGCCAACGCCAGGGTGATCCGTTCGACGGAAGCCTTCACCAGATCGTAGTAGAAGCCGACGTTGCGGCGAAAGTTCCTATTGTAGTCCGACGTACCGTCAGTCATCTCTACAAGCAGTCCATCACCGCTCCTCAGAATAAGGGGTAGCGCTTTGGCGCTGGTGACCAGGTGGGTGTCGACACCCATGCGCAACATGCGCAGTCCGCCGGTCAGGTCGTGTTCCCAGAGCTTCTTGTCCCACTCCATGTACCGGTCGCCACCAAAGATGTCGTTGACTAAAACGTCTAACCGACCGTGTTCAGCCTCGATCTGCTCGATGAGGTCACTCACTGCGTCCGGGTCCAGGTGATCGACGCGTCGAGCGACACCGTCGCCCCCGGTTGCCAGCATCATCTCTCCAGTCTCCTCAATGGTCTCGGGGCGCCCCAGGTCCGACGGACCAGTGATTCGATTGCTGCGTCCGGTCGCATAAACGAATGCACCGGCTCTGCAGAGTTCGACCGCAATAGCGCGTCCGGCTCCGCGGGTTGCTCCGGCTACTAGGGCGACCTTTCCCTGGAGCGAAAGGTCTACACCGTTCTCTGCCATGCCGTGTGGTCCTTTCTTCGCGTACTCGTATGATCATGACCATCAACATACAACCACCGTCATTTGGCCCCATGGCACGCTTACTGTGTAGTATATGGCAGGACAGTAGCGCTGCACCCGGCAGCAGCGCCCGGAAGCGCCGCCAGATCCGGAATCTGCGCCACAAGGGCACGCGAGCGGTGATCGCCTTCTGCGTGAAGAGCTGGGGACGGTGCAGCCATGCAGCCGGCACGTTGTAATCGCCCGAACATGGGTCACCAGCCCCTAGCCCGGATTATTCATGGAGAGAAGCGAGGAGAAAAGAGGTATCTCGGTGTAGAACGAGTGTATTGTCTCATCCACACTCGAGCCTACCAGGAGATACCTCATGCCCCAGTTTCGCACACGGCAGCGCCCGCCTGTCCTGCTTCCTGTCCAACCGCAGCTCGTGCCCTTTGACGCCGGTCGCCTGACCTCGGATGGTGGTTTGGCCTGGATTGCCCAGGCCGACGCCGCTCTGGGGCTGTGTGCTGCCCTGGCCGGCCAGATACAGGACTGGCGGCGGGGACCGGTCCAGCATTCGGTGCAGACGCTGGTGCGCCAACGCGTCTTCCAGATCACCTGTGGCTACGACGACCAGAACGACGCCGACACGCTGCGCCATGATCCGCTGCTCAAGTGGGTCTGTGGCCGCCGACCGGAGAGTGGGTTGGACCTGGCCAGCCAGCCGACCCTGTCGCGGCTGGAGAATGCCGTGACCGGCCGCACCTGCTATCAGCTTGCCGTCGCGCTCGGCCACATCTATGGGCAGCAGCGCGAGCAGCTCAGTCGGCAGCAGACCGGCGGACCGCCGACCCACATTCTGCTCGATCTGGACGGCACCGCCGACCCCACCCACGGGGAGCAGGAAGGCACGGCCTACCATGGCTACTACCGCCAGCATATGTATCATCCCCTGCTCATCTTCGACGGGGACACCGACCAGCTCATTACCGCCATCCTGCGACCGGGGACGGTGCACGCCAGCCGCGGGGTAGTCGCCGTCCTCAAGCGGGTCGTGCGCGCGCTACGGACCCGCTGGCCGGGCGTGCAGATCGAGCTGCGGGCCGACAGCGGCTTTGCCGTCCCCGCCCTCTCTGCCTGGTGCGAGCAGGAAGGCATTGCCTACACCATCGGTCTGCCCACCAATCCGCGCCTGGAAGCCCTGGCGGCGCCGCTGCTGGCCGAGGCACGCGCGCAGCACCAGCAGACCGGCCAGAAGGTGCGCCTGGCCGGTGAGAGCCTCTATGCCGCCGAGTCCTGGCCGCACCAGCGCCGGATCGTCTACAAAGCCGAGGTCCTGGCCAAGGGTCCCAATACCCGCTTCGTGGTCACGACCCGTCCTGACCCCCCGCTGGCTCTCTACAACTGGTATGTCCAACGCGGCACCGCCGAACAGTGGATCGAGGACCTCAAGCATGGCTGCTTTGCCGACCGGCTCAGTTGCCATCGTTTCTGGGCCAACCAGTTTCGCCTGCTCCTGCATGCCGCCGCGTACTGGCTGCTGGATACCCTGCGGCGCTGGCTGCGGCAGATGGGGCTCCCCCGCCTCCAGCTCGCCACGCTGCGCCTGCGTCTGATCAAGATCGGCGGCTGGGTGCGCGAACGAATCCGCGGGGTGGCCATCCACCTGGCCAGCAGTCATCCTGGCGAACCCCTCTGGCACCTCCTCGCCGCTCACTCCCTGCCCTCATGAATAATCCGGGCTAGTAGTCTGTTACTCCTGAAGTGATGGGTACAGGCGCTTGAGTTTGATGCGGGCGTCGGCGGTGGTGAAGCGCCAGTCCACGGTGCAGGTGGCGGCGTTGCGCCGCTGCTGCCAAGCGGCGACCTCGCACGCAAGCGTCGCCGCGTCGGGAACGCGGCGATCGAGGCATTGACGGCTGAGCACGCTCAGCTCGATCTCGGCGATGTTGAGCCAGCTGCCGTGCTTGGGTGTGTGATGGATCTCCAGCTTGTCGGCCAGCCGCTTGGCCTCGGCGGGCGCGAAGACGTCATAGAGCGCCCCCGGCGTGTGGGTGTTGAGATTGTCTAGGATCAGCACAATGCGCTCAGCCGTGGGATAGCGTATGTCCACCAGCTGTTGGATCTGCTGCGCCCAATCGCGCCTGGTCCGCTGCGCGGTCACGTCGACCCAGCGCTGGCCCGTGAGCGGCTCACAGCACAGGAAGAGGTTCACTACGCCCTCGCGTTCGTACTCGTAGTCCAGGCGGGCGGGTCGACCCGGTGCAGCCGGCTGCCCTGCCCGCGTCTCGCGCAGCAACTGCTTGGACGTCTCGTCCATGCAGATCAGCGGGTGGAGCGGGTCATACGGACGCGTGTAGACCTCCAGGACATCTTCCATGCGCCAGACGAAGTCGCCATTGGCCTGGGGCGCAATGCACCACTGCCGCCTCAGGTGCGGCTTGAGCGCGTTTTTTTCAGAATCCGCCGCACCGTCTGGTACGAGATGCCGTCCTGGACGATCTCCAACTCGACGAGCTTGTCGGCCAGCAGGCGTAAGCTCCAGCGGGCCTGTCCGGTGGGCGGCTTTCCGCAGGCGACGGCGAGGAGTTTGGCTTCCTGGACGCCGTCCAGCTTGCGCATGTACTCCCGGCTGGGCGGCCGGCGATTCAAGGCTGCCTCCAGGCCGTGCTCGACATACTGCTTACGGACCCGTGAGATGGTCGGCTGGCTGACCTCAACCGCCTCCGCAATGGCGTGGTCCACCCAGCCTGGTCCGTCTGGGCCTTGGTCGGCCTTCAATAAAATGCGCGCGTGGGTCAACTTGCGCGCTGACTCCGTGCCCGCGGCGAGCATATGCTTCAACTGGTCGCGTTCGGGTGTGGTGAGGATCACCGGGTACTGTTTATGCATGCCACTACGATACCGCCCGCACCTTGAATCGTCAAATCACATGTCACAGACTACTAGGCACCTGCTGGCGTTGTCTTGGTGATTCGCCCCACAACCATCACAGGTCTCCCTGGAGGCAGGCTACCGGTGCGATGCTGCTAATAAGCTCATCCCGGAAAAGGGGTTGAGAGAGTCACGGTCCGCTGACGGCATCTACCTCAGCTCGCGGGGCGAGTGGTAGCCAGGGGTAGGCGCTGTGAGTTGTCCCATCAGCGGCCAGCAAGACTCCAAAACGCCACACCACCGTACCTGTCACTTCCCCACCGATCCCGGTGATCCGGATTTTGCAGCCCGCCACCCCCTGATCGGTAATGTCAGCTACAGTTTGGCTCAATTTTTGTTGGCTCTGCAAAGCGGTTTCCAGCTCACTCATGCCCATTTCACAGACAGTGGAATGGATACTCTGTCGTTGGGCATCGAGGAGGTCAGCCGGTGACGCATATTGCGCCAGATGCCAGTGGTGCTGGCTGTCCAGGGCCAGAAGTAATATGGTAATTGACGAAATCCGGCTGTTCGGCTCCATGCCTACCAGCCGGCCATCCGGCTGCAGAAATTGCCAGGTCATCGCCAATGGCAGCTGGCTTGCCCATAGCTGGTCTTTTGACACGGCTGGCGTAGCCGGACTGACGGGAAGGTCAAAACCCGCACAGAGGAGGTCTGGACACAAGGCGGAAGATGAGGGGTCTAGTGTGGTGGGAAGCTGCAGCGAGACCTGAGCGTCGAGCGGCGTGGTCGCTTGCCGACTAAGAATCATGCCTCGGGCATTTCGTCCAATCGCATAATACTGCCCTACCGGAACGGTTGTGGATAGAGAGACTGGAGTGACGACTTGGCGGACAAAGTCGCGCGCAGACGCCTGAAGGGTGGCAGGTAGATCACCCATTCCAAACTCAAAAACGACTCCCGAAAAGGCAGCGACAACTTGACCGTGCACCGTAGCACTCACAATATCATAGTTGAGGATACATGTCCGCCCATGTACATTAATTGGTATCGCTGTAGCGTTACCCGTCCACGAAACCTTGCAGGTCTGTGGCGTGAAGGGCGGTGCGGTATACACGACGGTAGCTCCACTACCAAGAAGCTGAAAGAAAAATGGCGGCTTTCCTACTAGCTTCTTGCCATCAATCGAGACCGAGCCAAATGACAGATTAGACTGGACTGCTACCAGTAAAGCGCCGGTACCTGGCAGCGGAGTAGACTCAGCTAGGCGGGAAGGCTGCGCAGTAACCTGGTGGAACACCCCGACCACTACAACTAGACACAGGGCTGCTAGGCCGGCTTGCACAGCACGTTTGCGTGGGGATGTCCGACGCTGGAGCAGCGCTTCAGCATCTACTTCAGCCAACTCCTCTTCCTTGGTAGCGGTGTCATCCAGTGGTTTGGGCCCATCAGGAGACTTGTGCGAGTCGCCTCGATCACCTGGGCCAGTTCCCGGTCCTGTAGTGTGCACGGCTGCCTCCCGTACCTTCACAGGCACGATTCAGTGAGGACGAGCAGTTCCAGTATACCGTATCCCAACTGACCTTGCTTGCCCAGGTATTCATGGCAATGAGCCCACCCGCCGCACCCGAGTAATCCGAGACGTACTGGACAGCGATCCAGCCGCGCGATCCAGCCGCGCGATCCAGCCGCCTTACGAAAAAAACCGGGCTCACCGTCGCTTCTACCCGCACAGGGTGATCAATGGGGCCAGTGCGGCGACGGCAGTTGCAAGTATCCTCTGGTTTCTCACGCTATCTCTGGTTTGCCCTATACTCTTCAGTGACGGGTGTCTATTGCGTCAGAAATTCGGTAGGGTATGGGAAGCCCCTACGTGCTGCCGAGAAGCACGTAGCTGGGTGAGATACGCTCGTCGATGGAGCAGTCACCGGTCCCAGAAGTTCCACTCCGCCCAGGATCATATTTTCGGGAGACAAATGCAGGAGATATACCATGAGTAATTGGACGATGAACGATATCCCAGATCTGTCGGGACGGGTGGCGCTGGTGACGGGAGCTAACAGTGGTTTGGGACTGCAAACCGCGCGAGCGCTGGCAGCCCATGGAGCGCATGTGATTATGGCCTGCCGTAACCCCGAGAAAGCTCACCAGGCGGCGCTGAACATCAAACAGGCGGTACCAGGAGCCTCGCTCGAGGTGGCAGCGCTGGACCTGGCCTCGCTGGCTTCGGTGCATGAGTGCGCAACCAGCGTGCTTCAGACGCAGGAGCGCCTTGACCTGCTCTTCAACAATGCTGGGGTGATGGCGGTGCCTCGGCAAGAAACCAGAGATGGGTTTGAATTACAATTCGAAACCAACTATCTGAGTCATTTTGCGTTGACCGGACTGTTGTTGCCAAGGTTGCTCAAAACACCCCACAGTCGTGTCGTGACTCTTACAAGCGTGGCGCGATCGCTGGTACGTGGTCGCATCGACTTTGACGATCTCAACGGAAAACGTTCCTATGGTCGTTGGAGAGCATATGGCCAAAGCAAGCTAGCCGATTTGCTTTTTGCCGATGAATTGCAACGGCGCCTCACTCAGGCGGGCTCGACCACCATCAGTGTGGCAGCGCACCCAGGATTCGCGCATACCGAGCTTCAGGCAACCAGCATGGCATCTCCAGGCACTCTGTCACGTCTCTTCAATTTCGTCGCGTTGCCCATGGGCCAGAGCGCGGAGATGGGAGCCTTGCCACAACTCTACGCCGCATGCTCCTTAGCCCTAAAGGGCGGTGAGCTCATTGGTCCAGGCAGCCTGTTGGGACTGCGCGGGTACCCGCGTCTCGAGCCCCGCAACGAGCAAGAGGAGAACCCCCAGACCGCGGAGCGCCTCTGGGCGGTGTCGGAGGAGCTGACCGGTGTAAGGTACGAGGCACCTCGCCTGAATCTACCTGTCGAGCGAGACTAGGTTCGCTTTGCCGGCCTTTTTTTCTTTATCGGCAATCTCTGGTGATCTGCCAAGAAACGAGCGGCATGAACACCACCGGGGTAGGTTTCACCTGTCATTACAGTGACAGCTTCCGAGGAAGAAATGTGACCGATGGAGACACACGACTGGTTGGCAGCACACTTCGAGAACATCCGCACCCGTGACCAGGTACACCGAGCGGTCGAGGGGCTTCACGCGTGCTGTGACACGTCAGGCACCCTTGTTGCACCCCTCCGGCCCAGAGCCAGGGGTTCCCTCCAATCCGCCGGCCAATTTGCCAGGGCCACAATACTATCCAAGACCAGCATCACCGGCGACGAGAAGTTGTCGGCAAGCATATCATGATCGACAATATGCGTCGTCACCGCGCCCGTCATCAGGAGCACCAGCATCCCGGCGCCCAGAAACCGCCTGCGCGGGAGGAGCAGCAGTACAGCGGCAACAATCTCCACCCCTCCGACGACGGGAGAGACCCAGGCAGGATAGCCCCACTGCACAAACTTTACGTAATACGATGGCCACCCCAGCACCCCGACTGGGGAGAATTTGAAGGGCGCGAGGAAGAGGTATGCCACCGCCACGAACCAGGCCAGGCCCTTCAACGGTTGTCGTTGCCCGATGGGGGTCTGCTTCCTTTGTGCTTGCATGCGTACACTCCTTTTTCTGAACCGAGATGCGCGAGCATGCGTGTTTCGATCTTGACGGGGTCGCCCATGTACATTCCACGGGAGGCACCAGGCTTCCTGTCACATGGAGAGGGGTTCGCCCTGTCATTACAGTGACAGATTACGAGGAAGGAATGTGACCGATGGAGACAAACAACTGGTTGGCAGAGCACTTTGAGGCCAGGCGTCCCCACCTGCGAGCAGTGGCCTACCGGATTCTTGGCTCGCTCGCTGAAGCGGAGGACGCCGTGCAGGAGTCCTGGCTTCGCCTGAGCCGCGCCGATACGAGCGGCGTCGAGAATCTGGATGGATGGCTGACCACGGTCGTCGCGCGGGTCTGTCTGAACCTGCTGGACTCGCGCAAATCACGGCGCGAGGAATCCCTGGAAGCGTTCGCGCCCGCGCCCATTACGAGCCGTGAGGGCGTGGTCGACCCCGAGCAAGAAGCGCTGTTGGCCGACTCGGTCGGCCTCGCCCTCCTGGTGGTCCTCGACACGCTTTCCCCCGCCGAGCGCCTCGCCTTCGTCTTGCACGATATCTTCGACGTGCCCTTCGACGAGATTGCGAGAGTAGTGGAACGCTCCCCGACGGCGACCAGACAGCTCGCCAGCCGCGCTCGCCGCAGGGCGCAGGGAGCGGCCATGGTGCAGGATGTCGATCTCGCCCGTCAACGCGCCGTGGTTGCTGCCTTTCTGGCGGCCTCGCGCGAGGGGAATTTCGACGCACTGCTGGCGGTCCTCGACCCAGATGTGGTCCTGCGAGCCGACCGCGCCGCCGTGTCTGTGGGCGCGCCAGGCGAAGTCCGCGGCGCAAGCGCCGTGGCCGAGAAGATTTCCGGGCGCGTCAGGGGGTTGCAACCGGCGCTGGTGAACGGAGCCGTGGGAGCCGTGGTCCAGCGTGGGCAACAGATTCTCGTCTTCAGGCTCACAATCACGAACGGCAAGATTGTCGAGATCTATGTGGTCGCCGACCCCGAGCACCTTCGCCATCTCGCGATCTCGATCCTGAGCGAGTGAGGAGCCTCTCTCCGTGGCGGCTCGGGGAAGCTTGCGGCGGGGTGGTGAGCAATCAGGTCCTGCGCGGGTGGCCGTGGCCCGGCGTCGGTCAGGCGGGACACAAGGCGCGCGTGCGTGCCAGGCTACGCCTACATCCGCCGGTGGGAGGGCGGAGACGATGGTCAGCATGCGTGGCAAGGTCTGCTTGATAACGAAGGGAAGATAGCCGGCGAACGGCTATGTCACCAGAGATTGCCGATGTAGTATTTTTTTCCGTTTAAATTGAGTTAAAGCACTGGTGATATCTTTACAGTGATATGGTACAGCGATCTGGGGGCCCGGCCTCGGCACGTCTGGGTGATGTTATCGCCCTAAGCTCATGAAAGGAGAACGCGCGCTCCTCCCTCGGCACTGACGCGACCCGGGGTATCCAGCGCGAATGGTCTATGACGACTATCTTGGTGGTAGACGACGATCCCCATCTTCGGGAGCTGGCTCGCGTATTGCTGCAGCCGGAAGGGTTCCTGGTCCATGAGGCCAGTGACGGGGTGGGAGCTCTGTCCGCACTTGAGCGCCTCAAGGTGGATCTGGCCATCCTGGACATCATGATGCCCAACATGGACGGCTGGGAACTGTGCCGCCAGTTGCGCCAATATTTCGAGTTCCCAATACTCATGCTTACCGCCAGAGGGGAAACCAGTCAGAAACTGAAGGGATTCCAGGTAGGAACCGATGATTATTTGATCAAGCCTTTTGAGCCACTGGAACTGGTCGCCAGAGTCAAGGCGCTACTTAAGCGCTATCGCATTGCCACCTCACAGCGAGTGCAGGTTGGCGAACTGGTGATGGACCGCAAAACCTTTGAAGTCACCCTGCGCGGTCAAGGTCTCACACTGCCTCGCAAGGAGTTCGAGCTCCTATTTAAGCTAGCGGGCGCACCCGGAAGGACCTTCTCACGCGACCAGCTGATCGAAGATATCTGGGGCTATGACTTCGCCGGGAACGATCGCACGCTGGATGTACACATCAATCGGCTCCGCGACCGGTTCCCCGAGGACCGCCATTCATTCCGCATAGCAACCATACGAGGGCTGGGGTATCGTCTGGAGGCAAGCTCATGAAGCACTGGCGGCAGATAATTGGTAGCGCAGCTCTGGCTATCGGCTTTCTTCTCCTCTTCGCCGGAGTCATGATAGCCACCTTTTTCCTCACCCAGTGGCTCTACCAGAGCATTGGACATGCACCTCCGCCCTTCCTGGCCCAGCTGGTTAATTCGCTGCTCGGTTTAGTGCTGTACGCCCTGCTGGCCTCAGCTATCGCCCGGTGGGCCGGCAGAGGGCAGCCACCGGGGAGACACCAAATGGGGGCAATGGAGCCGATCTTCGCCGCCCTGGAACAGATCGCCAAGGGCGACTTCCAGGTGAGACTGCCGTCCAGTTTCCGCGCCAATCTCTTTGCCCACGAACTGGCCAAGAGCGTCAATCACATGGCGCTGGAGCTGAACCAGATGGAGCAGGTGCGGCAGGAGTTCATCGCCGATGTCTCCCACGAAATCCAATCGCCGCTGACCTCCATCCGTGGGTTTGCCCAGGTATTGCACGACGAGCAACTGAGCGCCTCCGACCGCCTCCACTATCTTACCATTATCGAGGCCGAAAGCCTTCGGCTCTCCCGGATGACCGACAACATGCTCAAACTTGCGGCTCTGGAGGTCGAGGATGTGCAGGGCCAGCGGAGAGTCTACCGGTTAGACCGGCAGATCAGAGCCCTGATCCTCGCCTGTGAGCCCCAGTGGTTGACCAAGTGCATAGATGTAGAGGTAGATCTGGAAGAGCTCGAAATCCTGGGCAATGAAGACCTGCTGGGCCAGGTGTGGAGCAATTTATTACACAATAGCATCAAATTCACCCTCCCACAGGGCCACATCGCGGTGGAGGCACAGCGGCAAGGCGACGTCATCGAATGCCGTGTTGCCGACACTGGAGTAGGCATTGACCCTGAGGCGCAGTCCCATGTCTTTGAGCGCTTCTATAAGGCGGACCAGTCGCGCAGCAACAGTGGCAGTGGTTTGGGATTGGCCATCGCCCGGCGAATCGTGGAGCTGCATCATGGACAAATTGGGATACACAGCGAGCCGGGCATGGGGACGGCGGTAACCGTTACGCTGCCGGTGCCAAGCGCTTTGCACCCTCACGGACAGGCTTTCGTGGCATGCTACCCCGCAGATGGGTCATAGAACGGACGTTCGCTTGGTTGGCACAGAGCCGACGACTCAGCAAAGATTATGAGCGCTGCCTGGAGACTAGGGCGTGTTTGCACTTATATACTAGATCAAAATGGTAGCTTGCTGGTTGGTAGCAGGATGCTCAAATGCCTTGACATACTTCCCCACTCCGATTATTATATCTGCGACGGATATATCCGCTTCCGCTATACAACGTAGGTGTGTGTGCACCTATGTACTAGATCAGAATGGTAGGGTTACGGGTTGGTAGAGCGAACCTGACCCCGTTGATCCTGCTCGCGTAGCTTAGGAAGTCGGTTATGTGCTGTAGTGTGACTCTCTGCAATCGTCGGTCCCTCGGGTACGATAGAGGGTAAGCTTGGTTCCCAGCAGGGTAGGAGAGGGTTCCATTCTCGTGTGGGTAGAGGTGAGAGAGGTTTCATGCCAATTCGCGCGGTGATGTTTGATATTGGAGGTGTCCTCGAAGTGATCCCCGAGGGAGGTGACCCCGCTACTGGTTTTCCTGCGTTTGAGGAGGCGTGGAACACACAGCTAGGCCTGTCCCCTGGCGGGTTGGAGGAGTGCCTGGCTGAGCTGGACGAAGACGGCTCGTACGGGCGCTGTACATATGCCGAGTGGTGCGCGCGGCTGCAGCAATCGACAGGCATGAGTGCGCCGGATCTCGCCGCCTTTCTGGCCGGGTTTTGGGATGTCTATATGGGGCAGCCCAATGAAGAGCTGATCGCGTACTTCCGGGCGCTGCGCCCCCGCTACCGCACTGCCATCCTGGCGAACAGCTACGTCGGTGCGCGTGAGCAGGAGGAAGCACGGTATGGCTTCACCTCGATGGCCGATGTGGCCATCTACTCGCACGAGGAAGGAGTGCAGAAGCCCGATCCGCGCATTTATGCGCTAGCCTCCCAGCGCCTCGGCATCTCTCCTGCCCAGATCGTCTTCCTCGACGACCGCCCAGTAAACGTCGACGCCGCCCGTGCCTGCGGGTTCCAGGCCATCCTCTTCATCAGTACGTCCCAGGCGATTGCTGACATCGAGGCGCTGCTATAGAGCTAGAAGCGGGTTCGAAACACACCGTACCTCGGTGATGGCGCACGCCCATTGCCTGTCAGTGGGAATGCACGGTCGCTAAGCTGCCATAGTCAAGCATTTGCTGGATGTTTTGAATCTTCGGCTCTCCTTCATGGGAGACGAGAGAGGTGTCTTTGCGCTCGGAGAGGAGAAAAGGATGAATCAACACATCCTTGACGATCAGATTGCCTACTATCGAAAGATGGCTCCGGAATATGACGAAGTGACGGGCCAAACTGAAGAAGATCTGCAAGGGACATTTGCACGAGCCAGAGATTGCTTGCAGCACCATGCGCCATTTGAGCAGATGCTCGAACTGGCCTGCGGAACGGGTACCTGGACTCGCGCTCTGCTGCCACTTGGTCATGAGCTGACAGCGATCGACGCATCCCCTGAGATGCTCTCACGCGCTCGGCAGAAGGTCGGTAGCGCGTCCGTTCAGTTCCAGCAAGCCGACCTCTTCGAGTGGCAGCCGAGCCAGCAGTACGACTTGGTCTTTTTCGCCAATTGGTTGTCCCATGTTCCTCCGAAACGTCTCGATGTCTTTCTTGGCGCCGTCGCCCGTGCCGTCCGACCTGGCGGCTCTGTGGCGATCATGGACCAGTATGCCCCCATGCCAGAAGATCGCGAGATCAGTGTGGAGACGGAAGAGGGAGCCATCTATGCCAAACGCTCCTTACGGAGCGGCCAAACATTTACCATTGTGAAAGTCTTCTACGACCTGCAGACCATCGAGAACCTGTTGGATGCGCTGGGCTTTGCGGTGACGATACAGAAACTGGATGACATTTTCTTTTTCCTTCAGGCCTGGCGCCAAGCGTAATGAGAATATCGCCCGCTGCGAGCAAGCTCGAGCGGTGATACGAGCAGATCGCACACCCCTCACGTGACGTTGACTCAGGCAATGGCGGCCACACCGTCGTCGGCGCGCCATACGCGCGGCAGGTCCTGCCAACGGCAGCTGGTGATGAGGACGTAGAGAATGCCTTCGATGGTGCGCCGGTCACCGGCACGTGGCCGCCTAGTGCGCGCTGGGGGCGAGAGGAGCGGTTGGATGAAAGCCCATTGCATCTCAGTCAGCTGAATCCTGCTCATACAAACAGGCTAGCTCATCCTCCGGCTGCTTTGGAACCGCCTCTAGGGCTTGCTGACACGTATCAGTCTGTGGAATAGACTGCAGGCATGGAACGACGACATGAATTGACCGACAAACATTGGAGTCGGCTGGCGCCGCTCCTGCCGAAACCGCGACGTGGGCGACAACCGTGCGACCTCCGGCGGATCGTCAATGGTATCCTCTGGCTTGGCAAGACCGGAGCACCCTGGCGGGATCTGCCCGAGCGCTTTGGAAGGTGGCGCACGGTAGCCAGCCAGTACTACCGCTGGCTGCATGCTGGAATCTGGAGCCAGGGCGGCTTCACCACCAAGCTCCACCTGCGGGCCGAGGGCGGCGGCAAGCCAATGGCTTTCCTGCTGACGGCCGGTCAGCGCCACGAGCAACCACACCTGGAGCCGTTGATGGAGCGTGGAGCGGTCAAGCGACCGGGACGGGGCCGGCCCCGGATCCGTCCGCGGCGGGTAGCTGGTGATAAGGCTTACAGCAGCGGGAAAGTCCGGCGCTACCTGCACCGTCGGGGCATTGGAGCGGTGATTCCGCGCAGGTCGAACGAGCGACGGACCGGCCGCTTTGATCGGGTGGCGTACCGCGAGCGTAATCGCGTGGAGCGCCTGATCAATCGCTTGAAGCAGTTCCGCCGCGTCGCCACTCGCTACGAAACGCTGGCCGTCTCGTACTTGGCGATGGTCACTATCGCCGCCATCTTGATGTGGCTGTAAATGTGCAAACAGACCCTAGTGAAGCGCTGATCTACCTGGCGATGATCCGCATCATGTTGCGTCGCTTAACTCAACCGGCTCTATCTGCTCTCCAAGCCGCGTAGTTCGAGTGGTCAGACGGTGTCTTACGCACGGTGTCAAGTTCGACACCCCAAGCGAGGCAGTCGAGACGGTATCTGGGTTCTCATGTGCAGCACTCGCAACGGTCGGCTACCTTCGAGTGATCCGCTAATTCTGGACCAGTTTCCTTAGCAGGGAGGCCAGCTGCTGTACCAGTAACAAGGGCAAAGTCAAGATGGCAAGCGGATAGGCTATACCCAAGAGCCAGATAACAGCCACGGCGGCGGTTAGTGCGTCAAGTGGGTTCTTACGGCCCCTGTGCGGCATGCCGTATATTGCTATCAAGAGCATGCTAGGCCCAGCGATGAAAGGTTGGAGGCGACTGGGCGCTCTCTGTGCGATCATGAGAGGCAACACGATGAGTAGTCGCGGCAAATAGGCCAATATGCGCAGGAACATGCTCACCAATCACTCCGTCGAGGAACAGCGATCTCTCATCCACTCCTGCTCAAGATAAGCATACGAACACAGGTACCCCCACGGACTGGGGTGATATACCCTGTGCGAAGAGTATACCCGATGGATTCACCGGAACCTATGCGGCAGTATTGGTAGGGGGCTGTGTAGCACTAGGTCCCCCAGTTCCTCAGAAAGTCCGCATCAACGTCATTACAGTATTCAGACAGTTTCTAATGCGCTGTTCCTCATAGGCAGTACACAAAACGGCGCCGAAGTACGCGGTGGGGCTTAGGTGGCCGTCCCCAGACCCAGGGTTTGGCGTGGCGATTGAGATGGTCTGTGGCAACCCGGGTTACATAGGCGATGTCATGGTCATCAGCTAAGGATTGCCCGGCGAAAGCCTTCCGCCGGAAGATGCGCCACCACCCCTCGATCAAATTCAACCACGCCGCTCCGACCGGAATGAAGGCGTGCTGGACGCGGGGATGAGCATCGAGCCATTCGCGGATCGGGCCGCTGGTATGGCTCGCCAGGTTGTCGGCAATCAGATAGAGATCTCCCCTCGGGTACGTGCGGTCGATGGTCTGCAGTAACTCGAGATACCCGCTCGTATTGCGTGCGCGAGCCGTCTGGGTCAGCGCCTGCCCATCGTGAACGCGGAGGGCCCCGTAGACCCAGACCTTGGGCGGTCCCCGGTCGTAGTTGAGGGGCACCTTGATCCGGTGCCCGTCGGGCGACCAGCCCGGAGCCGGCGGGAAATTGCGCGGGGTTACGGGACCGAGTTCGTCGACACAGAGGACGGTGGCTCCTTGGGGTGGAGCGGTGTAGAGGCCGACGATCGTTGCCCTTTTGGGACGAAGTCGGGATCCTTACTGCTGGCCCACAGCCGTGTGTGCCGCCAGCGCACCTTTTCTTGGCGGAAGATGCGCCGGACTTGACTGCGGGCCACCTGGATCCCCTTTTGGCGGGCCATGGTCGTGAGGGCATCGAGCGTCCATTCGACCTCGCCTTTGGGATCATCGACGTGCAGCTCGCCAGTGGGTTCATAGGTGGGTTGGCCCGGTGGGGGAAAGTGAATCAGGTACAGAATAGTACTGCGCTCGTGCTCGGTGAGCCGGGACTTACGGCCGCCGCCCGGTTTCATGCCGAGGCCCTCGAAGCCGCGCTCATTGAAGGCTTGCAGGCGTTCCCGCACGGTTTGGGGATGGCAGCCCAGGGCTTCGGCAATCTGGCGGGTACGCAGCCCATCCCAGCTCGAGGCCACCATTTTGGCATGAAAGATCCAGTCGGCAGGGGCATGGACACTATGCGTCAGCTTGCGAACGTGACGTTCTTCAGTGGCGTCCAAAGGCGGGCGCGCAGTCAGATATTTGGGCATCGGACACCTCCTTGTCCCCTCGCAGCCGCATATTCTGTACCACCGATGAGGAACATCGCATTAGTCCTTATTTCGGAAACCACAGTATTGCGTTTGAATAGGGACAGCCGTCTGGAAGAGACGCCATCACCTCAAGAGGTAGTAGACTTCGGTCCACACCTTGGCGGGATCGTCATTGTGTGGACCGTAGACCTCCCATCGCGGACCGACTCGTTGCCGTCCCTGCGCGGCGCACCAGTCAATCACGGCCCGATGTGCTGCCCCCAACTCCGAGTATGGTCCGTAATGAACGGTCATGGCCACTTGTCCCGCCGGCAGGGATGACGCCACCACCCGTCCCGTGAGCGGGCACGGTACGAGCAACTCGACTCCAACCTCGACCTGTGGCACATCGTCCCAATACAGCATGATGACGCGGCAGCCTCGGTGGACCCCGCCCGCGTGCAGGCACGCCCACACCTCATCACTCAATTCCCGCCACAGCATGGGGAACTCCTGCCACGTCGTCGTCGCAGGCACCACCGCGGTCGGGCGGGCCGCGGCATCGGTTACGGTCACGTCGTAGCTCATCTCATGTCGCTCCTTTAGCTACCCTGTCCTGCCCGCTCACTTCCCGTATTCTCGCACGTCACGACCGTGTCCGACTACGCCGTAAGCGGGCGATTTGCCGTTTGCTCAAGACGGTTTTTGGCGTGTGTCTTTCCTCACATATCGATACGATACCGTTGCGTTTCATAAATATCCCTGCTACACTTCTCCCGACGAGTGAATCGATACCGTTGCGTATCGTATTAAGACATTGGTTACTCCAACGTGAGGGGAGCAGCTGTTCTATGGCAGAGACAACGGCTATTTTGGCGGAGGGATTACACAAATCCTACGGCCAGGTACACGCTCTGGATGGGCTTGATCTGGCGGCGGAGACAGGGAGTATCCTGGCAGTGCTTGGGCCTAATGGTTCAGGAAAAACGACTACTGTTCGCATCCTAACCACGCTACTCAAGCCCGACAGCGGCAGAGCTACAGTTGCCGGGCTGGATGTCGTCAAACACGCCCGCGACGTTCGCGCACGCATTGGTCTGGCAGGCCAATATGCCGCGGTCGACGAGGTCCTCAGTGGCTTCGAGAACCTGCAGATGTTCGGCCAACTCTATCACCTCTCCGGCGCATCCGCCCGGCGTCGAGCGAGCGTACTGCTCGATCACTTTGATCTTACCGAGGCCGCTCACCGTCCGGTCAAGACCTACTCGGGTGGCATGCGCCGTCGTCTGGATCTGGCGGCCAGCCTCATCATCTTGCCTCCGATCATCTTCCTGGATGAGCCGACAACTGGTCTTGACCCACGTGGTCGATTGGTGGTCTGGCAGGTACTTCGCGATCTGGTGGCCAGAGGAACCACAGTCTTCCTCACCACGCAGTACCTGGAAGAGGCCGACCAGCTGGCCGGTCAGATTGTCGTCCTCGATCATGGACGGGTCATTGCCCAGGGCACTGCCGACCAGCTGAAAGAACACATCGGCGGAGAGCGAATCGAAGTCACGCTTGCGGCGGGTAGCGATCTTCAGGCGGCGCTGCTACTGCTGCGCCCTTACGCATCGGGTGAGATCCAGGTAGATCACGAGAGCCGTCACCTCCTGGTACCGGCGAAGCACGGTGCTCATGTGCTCCCCAGGGTCGCGCGCGACCTCGACAGCGCCGGAATTGCCATAGATGACCTGTCCGTGCGGCGCCCGACGTTAGACGATGTTTTCCTGGCACTCACTGGCCGTGCCACCAGTGCTGCCAGTTAGCCTGTAGCGATGGTGGCACTATCTATCCGAGAAAGGATCGGCAACCATGGAAAGCAGTATCTTCGCTTCCGCCGAGGACATTACCCCCCAGGTACGCCCCGCGCTCTACTGGCTGGCAGCTGACACCGCCGTCATGGCCAAACGGCAGCTGCTACGCATTCCTCGCATCCCCGATGAGCTGGTGACCTCGGCACTGCAACCAATACTCTTTGTCTTACTATTCCGCTTCGTCTTCGGCGGAGCCATTACCGTTCCCGGCACCAGTTATATCAATTATCTGATGGCCGGCATTTTCGTGATATCACTCATACTCGGTTCAGCTTTCAGCGGCATTGGCGTGGCCGCTGACCTGCAGCGTGGACTGATCGATCGCTTTCGCTCGCTACCGATGGCTCCGTCAGCGGTACTGACCGGCCGCACCCTGGCCGATCTGCTGCGCACGAGCTTTATCGTGCTCGTCACCTGGGCAGTTGGACTTCTGGTCGGCTTCCGGCCACAGGGTACCGCTCTCAACTGGCTGGCGGCAATCGGCCTGCTTATTCTCGCCAGCTTCATGTTCTCGTGGTTAAATGTGGTCCTGGGTCTGATCTTACACAGCGTCGAGGCTGTACAACAGTCGGTGGTCATCTGGGCGCTTCCCCTCATGTTCGTAAGCAGCGCGCTGGTGCCGACCAGCACTATGCCCACCTGGCTCCGCCCTTTCGCCGAGCACCAACCAGTGTCGGTTATCATTAATGCGGTTCGCGGTCTGGTACTCAACCAGCCCAGCGCGTCGAACTTGGCGCAGGCAGTCGCCTGGTGTGTGGGACTGCTTGCCATCTTCATACCGCTGGCAGTCTGGGAGTATGGCCGTCGAACCAGCCGGTAGAACCAATAGGAGACAGTCGCAGCAGCATGAATGAAGCAGAGCAGACGAGACGGAGGGCGGGACGCCAACGCAGCGCCGAGTCTCATCAGGCCATTCTGGAGGCAACGCTAGAGCTGTTTGCCGAGGAGGGACTTGCCGGCCTGAGTATTGAAGCGATCGCCGAGCGTGCCGGCGTCGGCAAGACCACCATTTATCGCCGCTGGTCGGCCAAAGAAGATATCGTCAGTGAGGCTCTATACTTGCTACGCGGCGGTAATCCTCTTCCCGACACCGGCCATTTTCGCAACGACTTGCTCTACCTGGCCAAGGGCGCGCAAGACCTCTACGCTCGCGATCCCTTTACGGGTAGATTGATCACCAAACTAATCGCTGAGATGAAGACCAGCCCTAAGATCTCTCAGGCCTTTGTGCAGAAGGTGATCGCTCCTCGTATAGCAGAGTTTCGTCCCATGGTAGTACGCGCACAGCAACGGGGGGAGGTGCGTGCGGATCTGGAGGCGAGCTTCATACTGTTGCTGCTCTTTCCCTCACTGGTGCTTGGCAGCCTGTTCAGCGAGTTTATCGATCCCAGTGCGCCGTACATCTATGAACCAGAAACCGTGGTAGACGCCCTCCTACGGGGCATAGGAACCCGGAGTACCGGGACGGCTCCGTAGCCTATCTGCTCGAGAGAAGCCGCGGGGCTGGCTCCGGGGCTGGTATCGCCTCTTAAGCTGGCTCGCCATTGGTTCGTTGCCGGTGCCGGAGCACATGCTCCGGCACTGGTATGCCGGCCGGCAAGCGTGGATCCGAGACCGGCTCCCGCGCCTGCGGATAAAGGGGCAGTTCTCCCGCCCAGATAGGCAACGCATAGTCCCGGTAGGCATCCTTGGGCGGCCCCCGTCGCACCTTGGCGGATGCTTCTTCCACTGGGATCGCCAGCAGCTGCGTGGCGTGAAGTTCTCGAGCGCTTGGCGCGCGTACCTCAGCCGTGCGCCCGGGTACGATGTGCTCGACCAGCGCATTCAGCGCCGCTTCCTTCTCCTCTCTAGACACGACGATGCGACCTTCTCCCAGGATCACCACTGAACGATAGTTGATAGAGTGGTGAAAAGCCGAGCGAGCCAGGACCAGCCCATCTATATGCGTGACCGTTATGCACAAAGGCTGGCCGCTCCCCGCCTGCTGCATCAGTCGGCTGTGGGGGGAACCGTGCAGGTAGAGCTGCTCTTCCACCCGGACATACAGGGTCGGGATGACAAACGGCTGGCCATCTTGCACTAGGCCAACGTGGCAGAGGAATCCCGCGTCCAGAATGGCACAAATCGTCGGAGCGTCATAGACTCCCCGTTCCGACGAGCGCCGCACGGTGGAACGTGAGGTGCGCTGCATACATCCAACCTCCCTCTACTCTTGCTCTCGGGTATGTTCCATAATCCAGTTGGTTTCCCAGGTGCTTCCGCCATCCGTTGAAAACGCCTGCTCCCAACGGCACACGTTTGTGCTGATACTGAACCAGATGTAACGGGTAAAGATGTACTTGCCTTCGAAGGGTTCATGGGCGTAGAATTCGCCACGCCCGTCTTTGAAGGCGCCAATCTGCGGCAGGCTCCAGTTCCACCCATTGGTATTGTCTGCCCAGTAGAGGCTCCACTGCTGTGTCTTGGGATCGAAGAGTCGCACGGTCATGCCCAGCACCAGCCCTGACTCGCGCTCCAGGGTCCCCTCATCCATGTTACCTAGCCCTCCCAAGATGGCGCGATCTACCAGCGTACCGTCGAACTCTTCCCAGGTGCTCAAGCCCTGTAGGCGCTCCCGCAAGCGCCAATGATGGCTCTTCCACCGACCAATTAAGAAATCAAAATCAGCTCGTCCATCCTGCTCATGTTGCTGCTCGTTGGACTCCACCACCATGGCCCTCCGATATATGACCTGTATGTGACAACGATTCTCCTGGGTGATGCCGGAGAGGACTAAAACGCTTGCATGAGCTCCTCCCACCGGCTATACTACCCGAAGAATGGCACTACTCCTATGGCCATTTGTTGCAAAATCGAAAGAGCCAGTTACCGGGGAGATATGCCTCCTGCCAAAACTGCGTCGGACCTGGGTTTCCCCCTGGTACTCCATCGTGGGGACCGCATTCCCCTACAGAGGCAACTACGCGAGCAACTTCGGCAGGCGATGCTGGATGGTCGCCTAGCCTCCGGGACGCAATTGCCCTCGACACGCTCGCTGGCACGAGTTCTGGGCGTATCGCGCACCGTGACCACCGCCGCCTATGATGAGCTACATGCCGAAGGGTATTTGGAGGGGCGTCAGGGGGCCGGAACCTATGTGGGGAGCGATCTTCCTCCACTGCCGTCTCCCCTCCGTACCCAACCGAGTGTCGCGCCGCGGTGGCTGAAGCACGCTCCTCTCGTGAGACTGGATGAATCGAACGAACCGCTGGCGATCGCCTTTCAACTGGGCACGCCCTCCATTTCATCACTTCCCCCACGCATCTGGCGCGAGGCGTGGAGAGCAGTGACGAGCCGTCTTCCTCCCAACGGGTACGGTGCGCCCAGTGGAGACCGGGCGCTTCGAGCCGCGCTGGTGCCCTACCTGGGCCGATCTCGCGGGCTAGCGTGCACCGCTGAGGATGTCGTCATTACCACCGGAGCGGCACACGCGCTAGACCTCATCTCGCGAGCGACACTCACTGCCGGAGATGGGGTGGGATTTGAGGAGCCCGGGTATCCCTCGGCTCGGCACACCCTGCTCGCCAGGGGAGGACGCATCGTGCCGGTTCCCATTGACGATGACGGCATGCGGGTCGAGCAGCTGCCTACCGGTGAAGCCGCCCCTCTCTTGGTCTATACCACGCCGTCGCACCAGTATCCGCTTGCCTCCCGGCTCTCGGTTTCTCGACGGATCGGGTTACTCGCCTGGGCCGAGGCCAACGACAGCCTCATAGTGGAGGATGACTATGACAGCGAGTTTCGCTTCGACACCTCGCCGCTCCCCGCGCTGGCCAGTCTGGACGGCGCCGGGCGAGTAGCCTATATCGGGACGTTTTCAAAGGTGTTGACCCCGGCTCTTCGCGTGGGATACCTGGTGGCTCCGCCGATACTCCGGCGGAGCATCGAGCAGCTCATGTACCTGAGCGAAGAATACGTCTCCTGGCCGCTCCAGAAGATGCTCGCCAGCTTCATCACGCATGGGCATCTGGAGCGGCATATTCGACGGATGCGACAGGAGTATGCCGACAGACGTCTGGCTCTCGCACGGATCCTGGCGCCGCTCGCGCCTCTAGCTCAGCTGCGCGGTCTGGAAGCCGGGTTGCACGCCTACCTGGAACTTCGACCTGGGCTGAACGCCCATGACATTGCGCGAGCAGCAGGTGCACGTGGCGTCCTCGTAACCACCCTCGACGCCTACTATTACGGGACCGCTGATCGAGAAGGATTGTTGCTCGGCTACGGAGGGCTGGAAATACCTGACGTGATCCGAGGGGCAACCATCCTCCGGGAGGTGATTGAGGGTGCTCCTGCCAAGCGCACTGGCGCGCCAGTGACAAAATGTCACATTCAACGGTAATTTAACATATATTTTGACAATATCCCATTGACGGTCAGGCCAGTATTGGCTACACTAGGAGTAGGTAGTGGCGAGGGATAGAGCGAAGACGCGCAGGAAAGCAGGCATCGCCAAACACATGGAGATCACCGAGACCCGTAGCCTGCTTTCCCACCTGCGCCAGCAGCTCCCGACCCTCTCTCCGGCGGAGCGCCGAATTGGAGAATACCTTTTGGCAGCGCCGCAGCAAGCTCTCCGCCTCCCCACCGACCAGCTGGCAAGGGAGATCGGGGTCAGCCAGGGGTCGCTGGCGAACTTTAGTCAGACTCTGGGCTACGCCGGCTTTAAAGCGCTACGACTGGATCTGGCGGCGGAGGTGAATGCGCCGCTTCGGCTGGAGCGGTCGGCCATTGCACGTGGAGATACAGTAGCGCAAATTGCCAATAAGGCTACCAGCGCCAACATCGACGCGCTCCTGACGACCCTGCGCAGCCTGCAGGTAGGCGAGATCGAAGCCGCTACCGGTGCGCTGCAGCGCAGCCGGCGTATTGACCTCTACGCCAACGGTATCTCCTCATCGGTGGCGCTGGACGCTTTCAATCGCCTGCTGCACCTGGGCCTCTCGGTAAGCTGGCTACCTGATATAGCCAACCAGCTGGGCTCGGCGGCGATCTTGTCCCCGGCAGACGTCGCCATAGCTTTCTCCTACGCCGGGGAGACAAGGGCCACCGTCAAAGCGCTGAGCGTGGCGCACCAGCAGGGCGCCACCACCATTGCCGTTACTGGTAACCCACACTCATCGCTGGCGCGCTTTGCCGACATCAAACTGGTGGTGACGCCGCGCGAACCCAGCGCTTTGCAGCAGAATCTTCGTATGTCGGCCCGTATAGCCATGCTTGGCCTGGTAGACATCATCTACCTGAGTCTGTTTTACGCTCTTGACGATGGTGCACGAAGTAAACTGGAGAGCGTGATGCACCTCTACAATAACTGGCTCGATGAGCCGAACATGAAGCCAGCCACAGCGCCGTCTGCTCTCCGGCAGCGCGACCAATCACGGCATAGGACGGAGTAAAGGTAATGGAAACCGAACCACGAGCTACAGCGGTAACCTTTGACGGAGTATCTCACCGGTTTGTAGAAACCAACGGCATCCGCATCCACCTGGCGGAGCAGGGAACCGGCCCACTGGTGCTCCTCTGTCACGGTTTTCCCGAACTCTGGTATTCCTGGAGGTACCAGTTTCTGGCGCTGGTCCAGGCCGGATACCATGTCATCGCCCCAGATCTCCGCGGCTACGGCCGGACAGACCAGCCAGCCGAGGTGGAGAAGTACACCATGCTCCATCTGGTTGGTGATCTGATAGGCATACTCGACGCCCTGGGGGAGGAGCAGGCCATACTGGTCGGCCACGACTGGGGCAGTGTCCTCGCCTGGCACGCCGCTCTGCTGCGCCCTGACCGCTTCACAGCACTCGTTAGCCTGAGCAGCCCCTATCTGCCCCGCGGCCCGTTGAGTGGGCCGCGCGCTACGGTGCCCCCCACTCAGGCCTGGAGGCTAGCGTGGGGCGACCAGTTTTTCTATCAGACAGCCCTACAGCAGCCCGGTCTCGCTGAGGCTGAGTACGGCGGCGACGTCCGTACCACTCTCCGACGTTTACTCTACGGCGGCTCCGGCGATGCTCCAGAAACCGAACGCTGGCACCCGATACTTCCCGATCCGGGAGCAAGCCTGCTAAATTTAGCCGGCAACCCAGCAACATTGCCGTCCTGGCTCAGCGAAGCCGATCTCGAGTACTATGCCAGTGAGTATGAAGGCAGTGGGTTCACCGGCGGCATCAATTGGTACCGTAATATTGACCGCAACTGGGAGCTGCTGGCCGCCTACAGCGGTGCCTTCGTTCCGCAGCCCACACTCTTTCTCTGGGGTGATCGGGATCCGCTCCTGGAGATACCAGGCGCAAGCCGAGGCATCGAACGCATGCCCCAGTACGTGCCCAACCTTCGCCTCTCCCAGCTTACCGGCTGTGGACACTGGATCCAGCAGGAGCGCGCCGCCGAGGTAAACGCCGCTATACTGGACTTTCTGCCCACTCTTACCTAGGCATCCACCGCTGCTGGCAGGTCGTTCTGTACCACCATGCACCTACCGATTGCACGAAGCGCTATCATGGAACGAAGAAGCGACCTGGCCAATGGGGAGAAGAGATGCCATGCAGATACAGCCGTTCACAATTGCAATAGAACAAGAAATACTCGACGATCTGGCTGAGCGTATCCGGCGTACCCGATGGCCTACTCAGACATTTGGCGTGGCCTGGGAGCAAGGTAGCGATCCGGTCTATCTGAGGGAGCTTCTTGCCTTCTGGGCTGGTGACTTCGACTGGCGCGCGCAGGAACGGCGCTTGAATGCATTCCCGCAGTTCCGCGCCGAGATCGACGGCATTCAGATCCACTTCGTGCACGAGCGAGCGGCACACGGCGGCGGTATACCGCTGATCCTGAGCCACGGCTGGCCCAGCACCTTCGTGGAGCTGCTGCCGCTGGTGCCGCTGCTCACCAATCCAGCGGCGCACGGCATTGACGGCCCTGCCTTCGATGTGGTCATTCCGTCACTGCCGGGCTACGGCTTCTCCGAGCGACCCACTCGCACCGGTATCACCACCCGCTATACCGCCAGTCTCTGGCATCGTCTCATGGCTGGACTTGGGTACTCGCGCTACGGAGCGCAGGGCGGAGACTTCGGGTCCGCGGTCTCCACCTTCATGGCGCTGGTCGACCCCAAACCCATAATCGGCCTCCACCTGAGCAACCTGGATCTGCTTCCTTATCTGGGACCGGGTTCGCGTCCGATGTCCCCGCCGGAACTCGACTACTGGCAGGACTACCAGCGCTGGGCCGACCTGGACGGCGGCTATAGAGCGATCCAGTCCACTCGGCCACAGACCCTGTCCTATGGATTGAATGACTCTCCGGCCGGTCTGGCCGCCTGGATCGTGGAGAAGTTCCGCGGCTGGAGCGACTGCGGCGGCGATATCGAACGGCGTTTCAGCAAAGATGACCTGCTAACCACCCTCACCCTGTACTGGGCGACCCAAACCATGGCCACTTCGATCCGGGACTACCTCGATAATCGGTGGTACCTGGCACCGCTGGGGCCGACCGATCTGGTGGAAGTGCCCACTGCGATCGCCGTCTTCGCCCACCAGTACGTACACGACGGCACTCCACCGAGGGAGTGGGCCGAACGGCTGGTAAACGTTGCTCGGTGGAGTGTTATGCCCAGTGGCGGCCACTTCGCTGCAATGGAAGAGCCTGAGCTACTCGCCCGCGACATCGCCGCATTTTTCGCTGATCGCTGATCGCTGATCCACCATGATTCCCCACTTTTTCCGCTGCTCCCTACCACACCGGTACTAAGTACCTAGCATCGAAATGCAGGTGCAGCTCGCCACCGGGCGGCGACTCGACGCTGCCTGGTGGCTATGTGTGGCAGAAAGGAGCGCAGGCCGGCTCCAGCTCCTTCAGTATTTGGGGAGCTGCGGGCGGCGCCTGAAGACCCATGATCTCATCGATTGGCAAGACTCACGAACGCGTCAAAGGTGCGGATATCCCCACACCTACCTCTACGCTGTGGACAGTTGAAGGATGCCTGCACGCCGGCAAACGGGAAATGGCACGCTTCCTGGCCGAAGAAATCGGGTGCACATTCGCCTCGCTGCTGAGCGTCTCGAAGGAAGAGCTGGCAGAACGGCTGGCCGATTGGTTGAACCAGCACCCGCCAGCTGCTGAACGCGCGGCGAAGGAGCTACCCCTGGTCCTGGGGGTCACTCCACGCGAGCTGGAAGCGGCGCTGGGGTGCACTCGCAGCGAGCGGCGTCGCTGGGTGGCGGAGGGCCGTTTGCCGGTCTGCGCGACCATGCGCATGTACCTGAAGGCCGGCAAGTGGGTAGACGTCGAACTCGTTGACCGCCGCGCCATGGCCGCGCTTGAACCTGGCTCACTGGAAAGCTGGCGGGCCGAACATCAGCAGCAGGTCGCCGAGCGGCGCAGAGCGGGTGTCATCCGTGGCGTAGAGCGGCGTGCCCAGACACTCTCGCTACACCGACAGGCACTGCAAGAAATTACCGCCCTGCAAGCTAGCTGGCTGGAGCGGTCCGGGGGCGACGATCCGCTCATCGTTGCCGCCCTTACGGCGGCGCACTGGACGTCCTGGGCCTCGCGGCGAGCGAAATGGCATCACGAAGAAGCGGTGTATGGCCAGAGCGAGCAGGAGGGTGGAGCACCGAAGAAATCCTCTCGCCGCCTCCCAGTACGCCACTGGAATCAGGAGCGGCGCTGGTATGTCTACAAGGATCAGGCGCTGCGTCTGCTCTACCAGACCGGATGGTTGCGAGTGCGGTGGTACCAGCCTGAGCTACTGTGGATCGAGGAATTATGCGGGGACCACTACGACGACTGGTGCGAGGAGCGCAGTTACCTTCATACCTCGTTCGGCGAATTCGTCTTGCAGCATACGCACGAGCTGGCGCGGTGCCACGACTGCATACGCGATCCCAATCACTACGCGCTCTACAGCCTGGAATTTCGACCCCCGGTTCTTCACGATGAGTCGTACCAGTTCCACGTTCCCTACAGCATCGGCAAGGCGTACCTGCCAGACCCGAGTATACTCTCCCGGGTGGCGGAGACGGAGGCGTCGGAGGGGTTGTTCCGGTTTGGCCGCCCACTGGAGAACGAAGAGGTGGCCAAGTACAGCACACCGTTCGTCGAACGCCACCTCACCCAGGCATTGGACGAGCTTCACCTGCTGCTGGCTGGCCAATTGGAAGAGCCGAGGTGAAACCAAGGCGCTGGCAGCGAGCGGGAGATCAATCGCCCGGCCGGTCACCGAAACAGGCTATGGAGAGTGGGGCTGTCGAGGAGAATGTGGCCGAGGCCAAGTACCACGATGGAGATCATGAGACCCAGATGCATACGCCGCAGGGCACGACGGCTGGGTATTCCGGGTCTGCGCAGGTTCAAACCTAGCAGAACCTGGGCAAAGACCAGGAAGAGTGCGGTACTCGCCAGAAACAAGCCCAAGAGGTCGGCGTTTTTCCCCCCTCCGGAGCCGAGAGCGAGTACCGCATGCACCAGCGTGACGGCGGCGATGGCGTAACCTAGCCAGTAGTGGGGCCACATGCGCTTGAGGAAGGCTCTGCCCTTCTGGAACTTAACCCGCAGCTGCACCCCTCTCATTTGTCTACGAAGCAGAAATGGTATGCTGACGGTCACCGCGGTCATCACTACCAGTGACCAGCCGCTGGCGCTGGCAATGAACGATGCCGGCATGTTTCTATCACTCCTTGGTCCGTAGAGTACGCTATCTCGAGCTTACCGCCGGCCCATACAATAGCTGGGTCTGATTACGCGGCCAGCATAATGCAACCGTCCAGGCAAGTCAATGCCGGCGTGCACCTATCGTCTGCGCACGCACCGGTCGGAACTCCGGATCCTTTCGCAGTTTCATCGTTCAGCTAGTATGGCAAAAAAGGCAAACGCTGGTGGCACCTTGCCGATGGGAACAGGCAACTGCATGGCGGACAGGCAATACAAGCTGGGGCAAGTGGTGTCACGCGCAAGCTGATCGCGATAATCAAGCGGACCGAGGCAGGCAGCGATCGCAACGCCTAACTTAATACTCCTTGGCGGGATCGAGGTTGGCGCGGCAGAGCTGTTCAAGCATTTTCAGGTCATCCAGAAAGTCGGCCTGCTGCTGTTCAGCCGGTTTCTCTAGTTCCTCAAGCACGTCGAGAGTAAAGCTAGCAGCTCCGAATTCTTCCCAGTCTTTACGCAGTCTCGGATCCACTGCCGAGCCAGTGGTGAGCGCAAACTGGAACCGGTTGCGCACGCTGGCCACGTCGGCGACATGGCCTATCAGGTACTTTTGGTTGTGGGTGTTGGTTATCGTGTAGACGCCACCTCGGAGTTTGCGCTCTTTGTAGGCTTGGCTCAGTGCTTTGCGCTGGTTCATCTGGGAAATTGGCCTTTCCTCACCGGATCTGGATCAGACGTCGCAGCGGTCCGGAAGCGAGTCCGGGCCATCTGCTTGCGGAGGTTGTCTCTCATCCATTGTAGCAGTATTATGGTTGTTGGCAACGTTTCAGCGAAGTACCTACCTTCTGGTAAGAAAGGGGTCATCGACGTGAGCGTACCTACGGTACCTTTTGCCGGACGCATGAGTTACTGCCTCATACGCTGTCTGAAGATGGTCCTGGCCTACCAAGGACAGGACTACCAGGTGCCCTGGCTTGAATGCGTGAGCGGAGAGCCTTTTGGCTTCGTCTACGTGCGCGGGCAGCAGCCACTGTTCGCCGTAAACGGATACCAGTACCACCTGGCGGGGGAGCACCTGCTGCGCTCCCTCAACATGGACTATTCCTTTACCGGCGCTGCCGGAGACGTCGAGGCTCTGTCCGCGCTAGATGACGCGCTGCGCCAGGGTCCGGCAGTGGCTGGCATGCTGGATATGGGCTACCTCTCCTACATGCCGGGTTACCAGCACTTACGGGGGTCGGATCACGCAGTGGTAGTGCTGGCACGTCGACCCGACGCGGTGGTGGTCCACGATCCGGATGGGTACGTGGCTACTCCGCTGCCCCTCTCCGATTTTCTCCTCGCCTGGCAGCGCGACATCTATACCGGCAAGCCCTACGGGCTGTGGCGCCTGGGAGCCCAGCGGAGGCCAACCAGCCAGGAAGAAATCTGGGAGAGCACGCTGGCGCGGGCGCGCGAGAATTTCGCCCGCCGCGATGAGGTAGTGGGAGATGGCGTTACCCTTTGCTATGGACCTGACGCCATGCATCGGCTAGCCGACGATCTGCGGGCGCAACCCGATATGGGTCTGGGGATGCTCCCCTACTTCAGCTGGCGCGTCTCCGGAGAGCGCTGCTTCGACAGCGCGGTTTTCCTCCGCGAGCGGCTGCCGAAGTCTTTCGATATTCGCATGGAAGAAGCCGAGATCTACGGAGAGCTTCAGCAGGCTTCGGCCACCGGCGAGCGCACCCGGCTCACGGAGCTGCTCACCCGATTAGCCGACCGCGAGGCGGCCTTCATCGCCTCACTGAGCTGAGAGGTAGCACAGTAATCCAGCGCTACTCCTCCACCGGTGAGGGATAGCGAATCGTGGGCAGCGCGCTCAGCAGAAGCTCGCGTTTCTCCTCCAGCCAGGGCGGCAGCTGCAACCCAGTGCCCAGGGCTTCGGGGGACTCATCCACCGTGAAGCCGGGCGGATCGGTAGCAATCTCAAACAGCACACCGCCAGGCTCGTGAAAGTAGATGGAATGGAAGTAGTCCCGGTCGAGCACTGGGGTCACGTGGGCGCCGGAGCCAAGCAGGTGAACACGCCAGGCGAGCTGTTCCTCATCACTGGCGGTACGCCAGGCAACGTGATGAGTAGTTCCTACGGCCACCGCGCCACGGTGTGACGTGGGGCTGGGTCGAATGTCGACAAAGGAGCCCGGGCCCGAAGCTGGACTGTAGCGCAGGCGCTCTTCGTCCTGGGCTACCCGAGCAAAGTCGAGGGTCTGCTCGAGGAAAGCCACCGTTTCCTCGAGGCGAGATTCCCACAGGGTGACATCATGCAAGCCGCGTATCGCCTCTACTGGAGGAAGGGGACCATGTGTCCACCCGGTACGCAGCTCGCCCATAGGATGCGCGACGATCTCGAGGGCCAACCCATCGGGATCCTGCAAGCGCAGGACCGACTCGTCAAAGCGATTCACCGGGCCGGTATACGAGATGTCGTGCTCGCCGAGCCATTTCTGCCAGAACGGCAACGCACCCGCAGGCACGGTAAAGCCGACGTCGGCAATAGTTCCGGCGCCTAGGCGGCCAACATCGGCCCCCGGCCAGGAGAAAAAAGTCAGGATGGTGCCGGGCGAGCCGATGCCGTCACCATAGTAAAAGTGGTAGGCCTCGGGATCGTCAAAATTAACGGTGACCTTCACCAGTCGCAGGCCCAGTATTCGTTGGTAAAAGTCGATATTGCGCTGCGGATCGCCGCAGATCGCGGTTACATGGTGCAGACCGGCAAGGTGTGGTGGTTCCATTCGCATTTCTCCACTCATGTCCATGGCATTTTCGTGTCCATAGCAGTACTATCGCACATCTCGCACTACCCCACATCTCGCACTACCCCACATCTCGCACTACCCCACATCTCGCGTCGCTGCCGGTTCATTCCCCTTGACAAACTAATATCATTAGTTTATTATATGATCATATTAGCGTATGAGCTAATGCTATTAGTTGAGAAAGGATGGTACGCTCGATGAAGGCGACGGCGTATGGTGACACACTTGTTCAATTGACCCGTCTGGGATTCGTCAATTGCTACCTGGTGCGCGAGAATGATGGATTCACCCTGATCGATACCGGCATGAGTGGGCAGGCGCCAGCGATGGTGCGGGCGGCGCGGCGGCTGGGACTGCCCATCAAACGCATCGTACTGACCCATGCACACGTTGACCACGTGGGATCGCTGGACGCCCTGCATGAGGCGCTGCCCGAAGCTCAGGTAGCGATTAGCGAGCGGGATGCCCGATTTCTGTCCGGAGACAAGTCACTGGACGCGTCCGAACCGCAGGTGCCTTTGCGCGGAGGCTACCCGGTCTGCCGGACCAAGCCGGAGTTACTGCTGCACGAGGGCGAGCGCATCGGCTCACTCGAGGTTATTGCTACGCCGGGACACACGCCGGGGCACCTGGCCTTTCTCGACACCAGAAATGGCGCGGTGATCGCCGGAGATGCCTTTCAGACGCTGGGCGGTGTGGCGGTTTCGGGTACGCTGAAGCCGCTCTTCCCTCTGCCGGCGCTCGCCACCTGGCATAAGGGCCTTGCCCTGCAGAGCGCACGGAAATTACTCCAGCGAGAACCCTCGGTGCTTGCGGTGGGACATGGCCGAATGCTGGAGCACCCCCGGAAGGCGATGGAGCGGGCCATAGGCGTCCTGGAGCGGTCTCTGGATGGCCGGCAAGAAGAGAAGCAAGCTTATGTCGCGTAGGGCGGGCCTTGACCAATCCGCAGTAGTGGAGGCGGCGGCGAGGCTGGTAGACGCGGAGGGCATCGAAGCACTCACGCTGGGTCGTCTGGCCGAGCGCCTGGACATCCGCACTCCCTCCCTCTACAATCATGTGGCCGGATTGCCCGGACTCAAACGAGATCTGGCGCTCTACTGCCTGCGCGCTTTGCTGGACCAACTGACACGGGTGACTATCGGAAAATCAGGCGGAGAAGCCATTGTAGCAGTAGCTACCGCGTACCGGAGCTATGCACGGGAATATCCAGGGCGCTATTCGCTCACACAGCAGGCTCCCGCTGCCGATGATCAGGAGTTACAGGGAGTTGCGCTACAGCTGGTGGAGGTGCTGCAAGCGGTACTGGCGCACTACCGACTCAGCCAGGAAGAGAGTATTCACGCCATTCGCAGCCTGCGCAGCATCGTTCATGGCTTCGTTTCGCTGGAAGCGGCGGGCGGCTTTGGCATGCCGATAGATCTGGACGCCAGCTTCGATTGGCTCATTGCTCTATTTATCGCTGGTCTGTAATCACGTGCGAGTGCCCACCTGCTACGCGTGGCTGCCTCGGTCGAGCCTGGCTCTACACATACCGGCGCAGCACCAGCACCGCATTGTGGCCGCCGAAGCCCATGGAATCGCTGATCGCCACCTCCACCGGCTGCTGGCGCGCGGTGTTAGGCACATAATCGAGATCGCAGGCCGGGTCGGGGCACTCCAGGTTTATGGTAGGGGTCAGAATACCGCGTTCGACCGAGAGCGCAGTGACCGCTGCTTCTATCGCACCAGCCGCCCCAAAGGTGTGTCCAATCATCGACTTGGTGGAGCTAACGGCGAGATGCCGCGCATGCGCACCAAACACTGCCTTGAGGGCCTCGGTCTCTCGCTCGTCGTTGAGGCGCGTAGCGGTGCCGTGAGCGTTGACGTAGCCTACCGCATCGGCGGGAAGCTGGGCGTCGGAGAGCGCCAGGCGGATCGCCCTCGCCAGGCCCGCGCCTCCCGGCGCCGGCTCGACGATGTGATAGCCGTCGGCGGTGGTGGCGTAGCCAGCCAGCTCCGCGTATACTCTCGCGCCACGCGCCCGGGCGTGCTCTTCCTCCTCCAGGAGCAGTATACCCGCTCCCTCGCCCATGACAAAGCCGTCGCGATCGGCATCGAAGGGGCGACTGGCATGGGTCGGATCGTCGTTGCGGCGCGAGAGCGCGTGCATACTGGCGAACGCCGCCATGGCGATGGGCGTGATGCCGGACTCTGTGCCGCCTGCCAGCATCGCCGTGACCCGGCCGTGGCGGATCATCTCGGCGGCCTCGCCTATGGCATTGGCACCGGTAGCGCAGGCCGAGACCGGCGAGAAGTTGGGGCCGCGCGCCCCAACGGCAATCGAGACATAGCCCGCCGCCATATCAGCGACGAACATGGTGATGAAGAACGGGCTAATGCGGCTAGGCCCCCGTTCGAAGAGTGTGTGAAACTGCTCGTGTAAGGTTCTGAGGCCACCTACGCCCGAGCCAATGAGCACGCCTACCGCGTCGGCGTTATCCTCAGTGATAGTAAACCCGGAGTCATCAAGCGCCTGCCGAGCCGCCCCCAGCGCCAGGTGGACGAACGGGTCGTTGCGCCGCACCTCCTTGCGGTTTTCGAAGTAGGGCTCAGGATCGAACCCTTTCACCTCGCCGGCAAAGCGCACCTCCTGGTCCGAGGCATCGAACGAGGTAATCGGCGCGATGCCGGATCGTCCGGCGCAGAGCGCTTCCCAGGTAGACGCGGTGTCGTTGCCTACCGGTGTAACCAGCCCAATGCCGGTAATGACGACGCGACGGCTCATGCTTCTCATTCCCTCCATGCGCTTCTGATACCAGTCCGTTCTGGCCCAGCCTCCAGCGCCGGAGGATAGGCCAGGATGCGCCTAATCTAACACCGCGCCCGGCGATGTGTCAAGCCGAGACGCTTTAGGGTCTCACGCTGGAAAGCGCTTCCTCGGTGTCAGCTTCCGGCGCTGCTCCCACACGATTGGCGTAGAAGAGCCGAGACGGCCACCAGTTCCAGCGGCCGAGTAGCACCACCAGTGCCGGAATGAGCAACGTGCGAATGAGGAACGTATCCATCAGGATGCCCGCCGCCACACCTAAGCCGATCTGCCGAATCTGATCGCTATCTCCGGTTACCGCCAGCACCGCGAAGGTGCCCGCCAGGATCATCCCCGCCGCGGTCACCGTACCACCAGTGCGAGCGATCGCCTCACGCACCGCTTCGGGTAAGGGGCGTATCTGCGCCTCCTCGCGAATGCGGCGCATCACCAGGATGTTGTAGTCCGATCCCAGCGCCATAAGGAAGACAAACAATATAAACGGCAGCACGAACTGTACACCGCCGCTGGTCCCCAAATGCACGAAGACCAGCGCCACCAGCCCCCAGGTCGCCAGAAAGGAGAGGGCTACGCTGGCGGCTAGATACAGCGGCGCGATGAGGCTACGCAGCACCAGAGCGAGAAGCAGGGCAATCAGCAGCGCGACGATGGGAATGATATGGGTAAGATCGCTATTGGAGGTCGCAGTTATGTCGTAGGCAATGGCATTGCTGCTGACCAGGCCGTTATTGGTGGCGCCCGCCGAACGAGCAACACGCGCGATGGCGGCTCGCAGCGCTGGTACGCTGTTGATTGCCGCCGGGCTGCTGGACGTATCCTTCAGTGTTGCCACATACTCGACGGTCTTGCCGTCGGCGCTAATATACTGTCCGGTGGCGCGATAGGCGTTATAGGCACGCAGAGAGACTGCCGGCGCGCCGGCCGGCACCGCCGGCAGCGCTTGCGGTGCGCCCAGCAGTTGATGCAGGCTGGTAAGTTGGGCCACCGTGAGCGACACCCCGTTAGGATCGAGGGGACCAAGTACCGACCGGACTCCGGAGATAGCGCTCAGTCCTCGCTCGCCGATCGCCAGGCCGGCAAGATTGTTCCAGATTGGTGTGGAGTACTTCATGAGCACGACGGCTGGGTTCTGGTTGGCGCTGGGATAATGGGCGTCGATGACCGCCGTACCCAGCGTGGAGTCGGCACCCGACGGCCCGGTGGACTGGCCGGAAAATCCTCCCAGGCTGGTGCCCAGCTGTCCCAAAGCCAGCCCGACGAAGAGCAGCACACCCAGACCGAGAGTAACTGCCGGTCGCTGAATGAAGCGGGTAGTCACCCGTCCCCAGAGGCCGGCGTCGACCGTTTCTTGCCTGGCGGTGGAGGTTGGCCAGAAGACGGCGCGGCCGAAGATCGCCAGTAATGCGGGCATAAGCGTGAGGCCAGCCAGTAGCAGCAAGGCTATGCCGATGGCAATTGCCGGTCCGAAGCTCTGATACAGCCCAAACTGGGATATTACCAGCGTGGAGAGCGCGGCGATTACGGTCAGGGCAGAGAAGGTAATGGTCTCGCCTACACTCTGAACTGCCTGCACCACGGCGGCGTGCGGATCAAGACCGCGCCGCAGCTCCTCACGAACACGGAAGGTGAGGAAGAGACCATAGTCGGTGCCCGCGCCCAGTATGATGACGATGAGTATCTCCTGGGTGAGGCTGGACGCGACCACCCCAAACCTGGTCACGCCACCGGCAATAACTGGACTGGAGAGTAGCAGTACCAGCGCAGCCGGTAACAGCGTGAGCAACGGCGCCAGCACCGCCCGAAAAGCAATCAGCAGCAGTACGATGATGAGCAGATAGGTAACCAGCTGAATCGCGTTCCGGGTGCTCTTGGAGGCACTCTGGCTGTCCACATTGATGGCCAGCTGCCCGGTGAGATGAAACGTCAAACCGGCAGGCGCATTGACCTGTCCAAACGCCGCCCTGATGTTGTGTACCAGAGTGGCGCCAGGGCCAGTGGTGCCGCCGGCCGCTCCCGAGGGAACGTCGGCCTGAATAGCTATCTGGCGCGCTTCGCCATCCGGTGAGATGGCGAGGTCCCGCACAGTCTTGACATGCGGCATGGAGCGAACCAGACTCTCCAGGCGCGCAGTGGCGGCCTGGTCGGCGAGGGAGAGCGATGCATTGCTGCGGGAGACCACGATAGTAGCCGCGGCATACTGAATATTGCGAAACGGCGTCTCCAGATTGATGGACTGTGCGCTGGCCGTGCTGCCCGGCAAGAAGGCGCTCAGGCTACTGTTGGGTATGACGCTGTCTAGGGAGGGGAAGGCGCGTATGCAGACGATGGTAATCACCACCCAGGCAATGACGATCAGGTAGCGAAAACGCACGTCAAAGCGCCCCAGGGCGGCGTAGACGGTATCCATGGGTTATCAAGGTCCTCCATATTTCATCCATATGTTCAATCGGTATCTTAGCAGTAAGGCTTATACTCTGTGATACATGGTAATGTACCGGAGCAACCTCGCCCGGGTTGTGATCTGCGACAGCCGTAGCCATACTGTACCTGGTTGAGTAGTGCCTGAGATCGCCGCCGCTTCAAATTTGCGTGTATACTAGAAGTTGTAGCGAGCCTCGTTGCCAGGCCGCTCCCTCGCTCATCTATCGCTACTTCCCTGCACTACTCCACCGGCCCAGGTGTCCAGGGGGAAGCAGACGTGCGCAGTACTTCCAGGGTGGCGCACGCAGCACCAGTCACCCAGAGGTTAGGAATAATGGAGACCAGACCAGACACCACTGCCGCCGCCATCACCAGCACATCACCACCCCGACCCGAGCCCCCTGCGTCGCTAGGCGACCAGCAGTCGCTAGGCGACCAGCAAGGTCGCGCCAGTGCCGATCCGAGCCACGCAGGGACAGCGCCCCACCAGAAGAAGGTTGGCTGGCTGCGTGCCAATTCGTCAATTCCCCCCTGGTTACCAGAGAAAGTGCGGCACCCAGCGCTGGGATACGGCCTGGCCGTGCTAGGTCAGCTACTGGCCACTGCCGCCAATCTCGCGCTACGCCAGCCGTTTCCGCAGTTACGTTATCCTGGTGCGCTGGGATTTTTGGTCACTGTGCTGGTGGCGCTGAATTTTGGGCCGGGGCCGAGCACGCTCTCGGCAATCTTGGCAGCGATTCTTGCCGAGTACACCGTGCTTCCCCCCTCGCTCGCCAGCGCACTCACCTGGAGTAATGCGGCCGGCATTCTGCTCTACGCTGGCGCTGGCCTCTGTATTAGCTGGCTTGCCGGTCAGACCGCCCGGGCCAGGCGCGGCGCGGCGCAACGTAGCAAGCAATTGCAGGACGTCTTCGACGCTATTGGGGATGGTATCGTTCTCTACGACCAGCAAGCCAACTGGGTCGCCGAGAATAAGGCATTCCTGCGCGTGTTGGATGTCGACTCGCGCTCCAGCTTCGAGCAACTCCCGCTCAGCGAGCGCATGGCAAGCTGGCGGGCGGCAGGGGCACGTGGGCTGCCGCTTACTGTCTCCGACCTACCGGTGATTCGGGCGCTTCGCGGTGAGGAAGTGACCGCCGAGGGAGCTGTGGATCTGCATGTGTATGGTCTGAACGGTCGCGAGACCGATGTCAGCGCCACTGCCGCACCGCTTCGTAATGCCGCTGGGCAGATTACCGGAGCGGTGGCGGTCTTCCGAGACGTGACCGACCGGATACTGTGGGAAGAACGCACCCGGGAGGCGCTCGAGGCGCTGCTCGCCATGGCGGAGATATTAGTGAGCGGTAGCGCCGGCCGTGTTGCCGAAACGTCAACCGTGCCCGGTGGCACCACCACCGTAGACCAGACTCATCCGCTGCCGGGCGATCTGCCCATGGTGGCATGGAGGCTGGCGGAACTGACGCGACGCGTGCTGGGGTGTCGCCATGTCGCCATTAGTAGCGTCGATCCAGGCAGTGACGCTACCCAGCAGCTGGCAATGGTTGGTCCGGGCTCACTACCGGGAGACACATCAAGCGAGCAGAGACATCTCAGCGAGCTCGTGGGAACCGCCGAACTAGCCCAGCTTCGGGCGGGAACGGTTTGTATAACTACCGGTCCGAATGCTAGTGGGACCTCCGACCCAGGTGCTACCTCCACGGCTCGCGCCATGCTTATCGCTCCCTGCCCGTTACAGGGAAGTCTGGTCGGCATTCTGAGTATTGACTTTGGTGGTGACCCGCATACCTACACCGTTGACGAGCGCGCGCTGGCCGAAGGGGTTGCTCGGCTGGTGGGCATGGTCATCGAGAGGGAACGGCTACTGCACGAGCGAGCTGAGGCGCAGGCCAGCGCGCTGGCGTTACGTGAGGCAAACCAGCGTATGGATGAGTTCCTGGCGATTGCTGGGCACGAGCTGCGCACTCCCCTCACCACGGTAAAAGCCAACGCACAGATGGCCGAACGCCGAGTTCGCCGTCTGGTCGTTCAGGCTCGAGAGGCGGGGTACAGCGACACCGGCGACGCCGCCGCTCTGGAAGCGATGCTGTCCCGAATGGCCGCTGCTGTGGACCGTCAGGACCGGCTGGTAAGCGATCTACTGGATGTGTCGCGCATTCAGGCCGGCGGCTTGGAGCTGTGGCCGGCGCTGTTTGATCTGGCTGGGCTGGTTCGCGATGTCATTCGCCAGTGCCATCTCGAATTTCCAGACAGGACACTTCAGCTGGCGCTTCCTGAGAACGCAGTTCAGGTGTATGCTGACAGAGATCGTATCGGACAGGTTATCGTCAATTATATGACCAACGCCCTGAAATATTCGCCCGCCGAAGAACCAATCGAGATACAGCTCGAGACCGGCGAGGGTCGCGCCCGAACCAGCGTACGCGACTATGGACCAGGTATCTCCGGGCATGAGCAAGCCTATATCTGGGATCGCTTCCATCAGGTGCCCGACATTACGCCGCTGAGTGGCTCGAGCATTGGACTTGGCCTGGGTCTTTACATTACCCGCCATATTGTGGAGCGGCACCAAGGAACTGTAGATCTACAGAGCGCTCATGGCCAGGGGTCGGTCTTCTCTTTCACCCTACCACTTGCCGGCCAGAGCAACGGCTCCTGATGATGTGCCCATGTCTTAGGCAAGGCTACAGGAAGGGATACTATAGTATGTCCATGGAGTGCCGCCAGTGCCGGGCAATCGAGTCGATGTTTAATGTGGCCACTGCCCAGCGGGAGCTGAAGAGATACCACCAGCGCGGCCCGGCCAAGACCACACGCGTCCTGGTAGAAGCCCTGGCGCGCGAAGGCGTGACCGGCAAAACCCTGCTGGACATAGGTGGCGGTGTCGGGGCCATCCAGATGGCGTTACTCCGGGCGGGCGCTGCCGGAGCCACCGACGTCGACGCGTCGGATGCCTACCTGCAGGTAGCGCGCGCCGAGGCCGAGCAGGAAGGATACGGGGATCGCGTTGCGTATCTTCACGGTAACTTCTTGGATCTCGCCTCCGACATCGCGCCCGCGGGGGTGGTCACACTCGAACGCGTCATCTGCTGCTTTCCAGACATGCCTGGTCTGGTCAGCCGATCAGCAACGCTTGCCGGCAGCCTCTACGGCCTGGTATACCCGCGCGACACCTGGTGGATGCGCCTGGGCGCCATGATTGGCAATCTGCTCCTTCGCTTGCGACGCCCGGTCTTCCAGTTCTATGTGCATCGAACCCAGGCGGTCGAGCAGATACTGCGCAGCAAGGGATTGGAGCGCCGCTTCTCTCGCAGTGTCGGTCTCTGGCAGGTAGCCATCTATGCCCGTCCAGAGTCCGGCAGCGCTTAGCCTGCCATTCGGCCCGGCCCGGCCCACGGATCACTGGGGATCGTCCTCCAGAAAGAATTCTCCGGCCTCGTCGTCGTAGCCAAAGAGTTCGGCATAGCGTCCCCAGTCAATGACCGTATCGAGCTGTCGCCGCGCCTCGGCCGGGCTGAAGCAGGTTTCCAGTTGCTCCAGCAGATGATCCTCCTGCAG
This sequence comes from uncultured Chloroflexia bacterium, assembly GCA_963826075.1. Classification (GTDB taxonomy): domain Bacteria; phylum Chloroflexota; class Ktedonobacteria; order Ktedonobacterales; family JADMIN01; genus JAJPKE01. The sequence goes on along the minus strand of CAWGVQ010000017.1, from coordinate 162,045 downwards.
ACGGTGGTCCGGCGCCGATTTCAGCTCACGCAGAATCTGCCCCAACAACACGATGTGGGGGAGCGCCTGGCGACGAAAGAGTGTCTTCTCTTCCTGCACGCCAGCCTCGGCAAACTCGATACCTTCAGGAGTGAGTAAGACATCTCCTTCCTGGATGTCTCCGAAGCCGAGAAGATCGGCAGCCTCGGCCAGAGGCAGCAATTCATCTGCCTCCAGCTGCAGATCACGCGCCAGATCGTAGAGATCCTCCCGTCCTCCGAGGCCATACAGCCGCTCGATAAACCCGGTGAGCTCGCCGATGCCGACATGGGGCAGCATTTGAAAGGGCACGGATTGGCGAGGTGGAGTGGTCGGAGTGCCGGTGGTGGTGGGGACGACGGCGCCAGGGAGCAGAGTAGCCGCATCCTCATCCGGGTTGGTCATAATGCGATACACGGTGTCTACCAGCTGCAGATGTACGTCGCTCTTGCTGTTACGGCGGGCGGAGACCGCCAACCCCGGTAGCTCTGCTCGCACGCGTCCTGGATTGGCACCAAAGACCAACAATCGGTCGGCCATACTGACGGCCTCGTCGATATTATGCGTCACCATGAGGATCGCGCGGGTGGGGATCTTGTGCTGCTGCCACAGGTCAAGCAACTCGTGACGCAGATTCTCTGCGACTAGCACATCCAGTGCCGAGAAGGGCTCATCCATGAACAGTACTTCCGGCTCCACCACCAGCGCCCTGGCAAAGCCTACTCGCTGTTTCATGCCCCCCGATAGTTCACGAGGGTAGGCCGACTCGAAGCCGTCGAGTCCGATGAGGTCGATTGCGTCCAGAGCGCGCTGCCGGCGTTCCTTGGGTGCTATTTCTTTGGCCAATAATCCGAGCTCGACGTTCTCCTGGACAGTCAACCAGGGGTAGAGCGCGAAGCTCTGAAACACGATGGCCACCTGTGGATTGGCGCCCAGTAGCGGCCGGTCTCTGACCAGTATCTCACCACTAGAAGGGGTGAGCAGCCCTGCCAGCAGGCGCAAAAGGGTCGACTTACCCGAGCCGGAAGGGCCTAGTAATGCGATGAACTCACCGGCATGCAGCTCCAGACTGACGTTGTCGAGGACCAGTACGCGCTGGTCCTCCTCGCCATAGAACTTGCTGACGTGCTGTGCCGCCAGCACGACTTCAGGGATGCTGCTCTTCTCCGTGCGATCCACCTGTACAGCCACCTTGATGCCTCCCCTTCTGCGCGTAATTTGCCGCTATTTTGCCGATTGCTCCCACAAGCTCTGGGCAGCCGGTTCGTATCGCTGGTCCAGATGGAATCTAGTCCAGATGGAAACGCTGCTCGGCCATGCGATAGAGTGGTCGCCAGACGAGCCGGTTCACGGCGACGACCACCGCGGCCATAGACAGGGTAGCCGCCAGCAGCAGTGAGAAGTTATTGGCTCTGACGGCCTTGGCAATGAGCGCTCCCAGTCCAACCGTTCTATAGATATGGTTATTAAAGCTGACATACTCCGAGACGACGCTGGCGTTCCATGCGCCGCCGGTGGCGGTGATCATGCCGGTAATGAGCGACGGAAAGATGGCCGGTAAGATAAGCAGGCGCCAGCGTCGCCAGCCCCGCAGCTTATAGATGACTCCGGCCTCACGCAGGTCACTGGGGATAGACATCGCACCGGCAATTACGTTGAAGAGCACATACCACTGAGTTCCCAGCAACATGAGCCCCACCGCCGCTATATCGAGGCCGCCGGGCAACCTCAGCAGTATCAGAAGCAGCGCTGGAAAGAGCGCTGTGGCCGGAATGGAGGCGAAGAGCTGCACCAGCGGCTGTGCGCGCCGCGCCAGGCGTGGACTGAGACCAATAGCGACTCCCACGGGCACCGTCCAGGCAACGCCTATCGCCAGTGCCACCGTGGTGCGCAGTAGCGTGGCGCCAGTGCTTTCCAGTATCGTCCCCCACTCGCCCAGCGATAGCTGCCCTATCAGGCGAAGCGCCCCCACCACCCCTATGCCCCCAAGCACCAGCAGCGCCACCCCCAGAAGTACCCCGGCGCCGCGTCGCAGAACCGACAAGATCTTCTCACGCCTCACCCTCTCCGGCTGCGGCGACCCATCGGCACCCCTCAGGCTCACCGGGGCAGGCTGTAGACGCAGAGAGAGACGGTCAATCTCCTGGACGGCGGGAGCCGCGACACTCCGGTTGAACCAGTCAATCAGCGCTGAGCGTCGCAGCGCGCGAAGCACAAACGACTGTGGAGCTGGACCACTGGCAGTCTGTTCCACTTTGAAGCGGTCGGCCCAGGCAATGAGAGGGCGCCACAGGAGCTGGTCGAGCAGCACGATTACCAGGATGAGCGTCAGCAGTCCGAGGAGCAACGAACCGATATTGCCCGCATTGGCCGCGGTCTGCAGATACGAGCCCAGTCCCGGCAACTGGAAATTGTGGTGGGGCCCTAGAGAGAACTGCTCAGCTGCCAGCAGAAAGAACCAGCCACCGGCCCAGCTCATCATGGAGTTCCAGATAAGCGGAATCATGCCGAAGGGCAGTTCAAGCCGGCGAAAACGCTGCCAGGAGTTCAGGTGGTAGATACTGGCCGCCTCGCTCAGATCTTTCGGTATGATGAGCAGCGAGTGGTAGAAGCTAAAGGTCATATTCCAGGCCTGGCTGGTAAAGATGAGGAGAACCGCCGCCAGCTCCAGCCCGATATTGCTATGCGGGAAGAGTGCGACCAGACCCAGCAGTACAACCGGCAGAAACGAGAGTATGGGGATGCTTTGGAGGATATCGAGAAGTGGAATCAGCACCAGCTCCGCGACCCGCACGGTGGCGGCAAGTCGCGCATAGGCCAGGCTGAACACCAAGGAGAGGACATAGGCCAGTGCCATACGCAAGGTGGAGAAGCCAGCATACAGGGGAAGGGATGTAGGCGAGAGGGAGATGTGGGTGTTGGGTGTGAGTGGCGCGGCCCAGTGCGAGGCCGCCCGTACCAGGCCGTACGCGCCGGCTACCAGCAGCGCAATGAGAAGGCCATCTATCCACCAGGCAAAGCCCGGCTTCGCCGGAACATGGGGACGCAGATGCGCGGCACGCGAAGGCGGCGCAAGGGCCGTCTCCGGCTCAGCCGTCACCGGCGGTGCGAACGGAACGTGTAATCGGCTCATCACCTACTCCGCCGTACTCCGCACAGACTGCGCGAACACTACGAAAACCACCGCTATTATACCGTGCTAGGGATAGCCTAAAGCCGCAGGTAAGACTTGCAGATAATCGACCAGTGACCGGTGCCTAGATGCCACTCTGTCAAGCCCCACGCGTCGCGGCGGCACGCGGCTTGCCTCGGGTTCATAGTGATGGCTCTGGGTGCCCTGCCTGGGGTAGTCACAGTCTTGAGCGTGGCGCTGTCACGCGAGAACGATGTGCCCGCCTAATATATCGGCGAGTAGAGGGAGTAGTCATCAGATGAACGCGCTTGATCCTCCTGCAACCGAACCCACCCTACCGCCAGCCACGTCGGTCTGGCTGACCCCGGAGATACGCAGCCTCCTGAAGATGACGCTGCAGGCAGTACGCCTTCTGGCCATCCTGACGCTTATCTCCGGGGTCATGTTTCCGTTGGTTCTGTTTGGCATTGGGCAGACGGTTTTCCCCTCGCAGGCCAACGGCAGTCTCATCAAGAACAGCCAGGGACAGGCCATCGGGTCTTCGCTCATCGGTCAGCAGTTCACCAATCCCGGCTATTTTCAAGGCCGCCCCAGTGCGGTCGGCTACAACGCCGCTGCCTCGGGCGGGTCCACCATTGGACCTACCAACCCGGAACTGCTCTACGGCAATGGGAGTGAGGTCACCGTGGCGCCAGGCACCACTCCTCCCGCCGGCGCCACCCCAGTAGCCGGCAAGCCGAACACCTACTACGTTCCTGGGTCCTACCTGGGGATTGTTACCTATGCGAAACTCTTTCGCCAAGAGAATGGTCTTGCTCCCACTACTCCGTTACCGGCCGACATTGTCACCGCCAGCGGCAGCGGCCTTGACCCCGATATTTCGGTGGCTGCCGCCTACCTCGAAGTGAACCGCGTGGTCGCGGCCCGTAAGACCCTGGGCGGCAAAAATCGCCGGGTCACCGTGGATCAGGTCAATGCCCTGGTTACCCAGCACATACAATGGCCGCTTTTAGGATTCCTGGGCGACCCCTATGTCAATGTGCTCCAGCTCAACCGCGCGCTGGATGCCCTCTACGGGCCACCAGTAAGAGCCACCGGTGTAGCCATACACGCAGGAAAGTCGGGCCAGAAATGATGAGCGAGGCCGATCAAAGCGTGAGGTAAGGGGTGATACGATCGTGAGGTGATGGGGATGAGCCTGGCCAATGTGGTGCAATACGTTGTCTTTCTCGGCGTGGTCCTCCTGCTGGTGAAACCGGTCGGTGGGTACCTCTTTCGGGTGTTCTCGGGGCAGCAGACCTTCCTGGATCCGGTCTGCCGGCCCATAGAGCGGCTCATCTACAGGCTGTCGGGCATCGATGCCGAGCAGGAGATGGACGCCAAACAGTACGCCATCGCTTTCGTGCTCTTTGGTCTGGTGGGAACGATACTGCTCTACCTGATCCTGCGCCTGCAGATGGCATTGCCGGGCGTGGTAAATCGGCCGTACCTGACCACCCCGATGACTCCCGACCTGGCCTTCAATACAGCAGTGAGCTTCTCCACTACCACCACCTGGCAGGCGTATGCCGGGGAAACCACCATGAGCTACGTCAGCCAGATCGTGGGCCTGACCGCGCAGAATTTTCTGGCCGGCGCCGCCGGACTGGCGGTCGGTATTGCCTTCATACGCGGGTTTGCAGCACAGCGTACCCACCACCTGGGGAACTTCTGGGTCGATCTGGTGCGCGGTATGCTCTACGTGATGCTGCCCCTCTCGCTCCTGGGCAGCATCTTCCTGATCTGGCAGGGAGTGCCGATGAATTTTGCCCCCTATACCACGCTGACTACGCTGGATGGCGCTCGACAGACCATTGCCCAGGGCCCGGTGGCGGCACTCGAATTCATTGAGAATCTGGGCACCAACGGCGGTGGCTTCTTCAATGTGAATGGTGCACATCCCTATGAGAATCCGACCTCCCTCACCAATTTTGTGGAAATGCTGGCCATCGTCATATTGCCGGCAGCCCTCACCAATACGTTCGGACGCATGATTAATCGTCCGCGTCAAGGCTGGCTGCTCTTCTGGGTCATGTTGGCGCTCTTTGCAGGCGGCCTGGTGTTGACCGGGGTCGCCGAACAGAACGGCAATCCACAGGTGATCAGCACTGCTCACGTGATGCAAAGCCCGAGCGCCACCCAGCCTGGAGGCAACATGGAGGGCAAAGAGATGCGCTTTGGCATCGGTGGATCGGCGCTTACCACCGTAGCAACTTCCAATGGCGCCACGGGATCCACAAATTCACAGATGGACAGCTATACCCCTCTGGGAGGACTGGTGCCGCTCTCCAATATGTTGCTTGGCGAAATGATCTTTGGCGGCCTGGGCACTGGTCTGTATAGTATTCTCTTTGTCGCGCTGCTCGGTCTCTTTATCACCGGCCTTATGGTGGGGCGTACGCCTGAATACGTAGGAAAGAGGATTGGCGAGCACGAAGTAAAGCTGATTGCCATCTACACCCTGATTGGTCCGGTTGAGGTTCTCTTGCTCACAGCGCTGGCGGTGAGCACCAGCGCAGGACTGGCAGGCCTCACCACCAATAGCGGCCCCCATGGGTTCACCGAGATTCTCTATGCCTACACGTCAACGTTTGCCAACAATGGCCAGGCCTTCGCCGGCTTGAGTGCGAACAGCCCGTTTTACAACGTCACTACCGTAATAGTCATGCTACTGGGACGCTTTGGGTTGGCGATTCCGGCGCTGGTGCTGGCTGGGCGCTTTGCCTCGCAACCGACGAGGGAATCGACCCAAGGAACGCTGCCCACGGATACGCTGTTGTTTGCCGGTATTATTGTTGGCACGGCCTTGCTGGTGGTAGCGCTGACCTACCTGCCGGCGCTGGCGCTCGGTCCTATCGTGGAGCACCTGCAGCTGTTCGGTCACTGAACTCTGGCACCTTCGAGCTCACACCGTCTCTGGCGCGGTCCAGGGCATCCGCCAGGACGGGTCCCAGGCATTCATAGTACCTGACAGCACGTAGATTGACGCGGCCGGTGTACCTGGCTATGATTCTGGCGTGATGGCTACCAGGGAATCGGATAGAGCGAGCAAAGTATATGAGTGACGCATCCACGGCCTTAGGGGCTGAACGCACGATCTTTCTCGACTACGAGCGCCGGCGCCGGCTGCGGTTGGCACAAACGTTGCTGCCGATTTTCGCGGTTATCCAGTTCGGGGTCTTCCTGGTCAGTATACTATTGCTGCTGCGCGTCCACTACGCCCCACCGTACGAACAGCTCTTTATGGCCAATACCGGACTGGTGGGCCTGGACGCGCTGCTACACGCGCTGGGCATTCGCTTCGCGCGCCGGGAACAGGTGGGGCCAGCCACGCTCTGTGTGGTAATCCCTACCGCAGCCACCTTGCTGGTGCCCCCGCTAAGTTACGGCATTGTCGTGCACTTCGCTCCGCTGGCCAACAGCCCGCTGGTCCCCATTTCCCTCTGCGTCGTAACCGCCTCGACTCTGTTGATCGTTCTGGCGGGCCTGCTGGTGACCTCGAGCGCATCACTGCTGTGGACGACAGTGCTGGTGAACTGCTTTACACTGTATATCATGGCGAACGTGCTGAGCGTTCCCGGTATAGGCGCCGCGATGACCAGTGGTGGATTGCTGCTCATGGCATTTCCTCTGTTTGTTCAGTGGACCGCCACCGGAATCCTCTTCGCCACCGGCGACACCTATGTGCGGACGCTGCGCGAGCTCGGCGATGTGCGCATCGCCTACGAGCGCGCACAGCAGCTGGACCAGCTGAAGGACCAATTCATCGCCCACATCAACCATGAGTTACGCAATCCAGTCATGGCTCTGCTCGGAAATGTCGAACTCTTGCTGCTCACCGATGAAACCCTCACTCCCGACGAGCGGCGCAGCTACCTTGAGCGCGCCAAGCGAACTGGAGACCAGCTGGCTTCGCTGGTGACCAGCATTCTGGCGGCCAGGGGACTGGAGCAGAACGGCAACGCCGCCCCGGCGGCTGAAGCAGTAGACCTGCGCGATACGTTGCGTCTGTCGCTGGACCTGGTCGATCCGCGCGATGGGCAGAACGTGGAGCGAGAACTCAGGGTCGACATACCCGACGGCCTGGCGGTGTGGGGAGCGCCGGTTCGAGTCCGGCAGATATTCACCAACCTCATCGCCAATGCCATCAAATACTCAGCGCCCGGCACACCGATAGAAGTAGAGGCGCGAGTCATTGGCGAGAGCCGGACCGCTGGCCAGAACGGCATGGCTGGTACACTCCGGACGTTGGGCCATGCGCGGCCCGGACGAACGGCTTCGCCGCGCATGGTGTACATCAGCGTACGCGACCATGGGCTAGGCATACCACCCGAGCAGATTCCGCTGCTCTTCAACCGGTTCGTGCGGCTGCCGCGCGACCTGGCCTCGAACGTTCCCGGCAATGGGCTGGGGCTCTATCTCTGCCACGCCTACGCCCAAGCTATGGGTGGCGCGATCTGGGTGGAGAGCAGCGGTATAGAAGGTGAGGGCTCCACCTTCCACCTGCACCTGCCCGAGCCCCCAACCACTGGACCGGCAGCGGCGGTAGCGGCGGAAGCGCTGCCTTCCACCCCGCCCGGCGAGCCGGTGGAGGTGCAGAGTATCAGTCTGCCGTAGCGGCAGCTACCGTCCAAACGAATCCAGCGCCCCGCCTACTACCACGGTATGGCCGCTCCGCAGATCGGGGTCGCAGACCGCACCGGCAATGGCCTCACCCACATCCAGCGTGGTAGGAAGGCGTCCCACAGTGCGGCGGCGCTCACTGGAGAGGCCGGGTGCCGCCCGCTCCAGCAGCTTGGGGGTGATAGTTCCCTCAACCAGATCTCCAGTGATCACCAGTAGCCGTATGCCGGCGCTTGCTAGCTCGGTCTGGCGCAGTCGCAGCTCCCGTTCACCGGCATACTTCGAGGCGGCTACCGGCTGGTAGCCGGGAAGCTGCTCGATCTGCCCATACAGGTGCGCCCAGTGGCTGGTTACGAAGGCAATGGTGCCGCCCGCCGGCATGTGCGGCAGGGCATGCTCGACCACCGCCAGCTGGGCATCGCGGTTGATGCGCATGGGATACTGGCTATCGGCGGCCACCAGATCGCGCTCCAGACCACCGGAGGCGTTGAGCACCAGGACGTCGAGGTGGTCGCGCCAGGCGCCGAGCTCGGCGAAGAGGCGTTGCACGTCTTCGGCGCGAGTGATATCGCAGCCAACCCAGAGCGCGCGCTGGCCGTGCCGGGAGATCTCTTTGGCCACTTCCTGCGCGCGCGAAGCCTTATTGCGATAGGTGATCGCTACATCGTAGCCGCGCGCCGCCAGAGCGAGCGCAGTGGCAGCGCCTATTCCTCTTGAGCCTCCGGTCACCAGCGCCACTCCAGGTTCTGCCTGTATCATGCGTATCTGCACTCCCATCGATCGGTTCGGCACCGTCTGCCTCTCCTCTGCGCCGCCAGTCGGCGGCAAGGCTCAGGCACCTCCAATACTACCCTATACTATACACGCCGATGTTGAGTGTACGCTTGCCAGTAGTGGCAGGCAAGCCTTTGGGGGAGCCGCGCGCTCACTAGACGCCACCAGACGGTGATGCTACACTCAAGCGAAGCCCATGCGGAGAGTATTCTTCTGGAAGATGCTACTACGGTTAGGTCCACCGAGTGAGACATGGGTCACGTGGAGAGATTCTCGTGAGCATAGCAATCGTATCTCAAACTATCCAAGCGATCGTGGCCCCGGCCGTCATGATGACCAGTTGCGCCATCCTGGTCGGCGGCATGCTCTCACTCTACTCTTCGATAAATGATCGTCTGCGGCTCATGACCCGAGAGAGATTGGAGCTCCTGTATATGCTGGGCGGCAGCAGTAGCGAAAGCGGGGCTCGGGACGCGGCCTATACCAGTGAGCGATTGCTGGAGCTAGATCAGCAGATGCCCAGCCTGCTCAAGCGCCACCAGCTGATCCATAACGCGCTGCTGGCTGTCTACGGCGCCCTCGCCATCTTCGTGCTCACCATGCTGGTCATTGCCGTGGCCGCAGTGAGCCGGAGCTCGGCCATCGCCAACATGGCGCTCATCATCTTTGAAGCCGGCACCGGCGCTCTGCTGCTAGGCGTGCTGCTCATGGGGATATCCATACGCAACTCGCAATTTGCGGTGGACTTCGAGGTGCGCCGAGTGCTCGAGCTGAGCAAATAGGCGTCCGCAGTACGCTTCCACCAGGTAACGGCCCAGGTTATTCGGGTCGATGAACACCGAAATGCTGCTGCCGGCTAATTTCCTGGGATAGCTGTGGAGATTGCCCCTCTGAAAGATGCAAGTGGGATATAATGGTCCTGTCGAAGCTTATTTGCTTAACTACGTTGGGTATGGGCCTAATTGGCCTTCTTGCAATCTCGATCTTCATCAGTCGGGATGTACAGCGATTCCTTACTGATATCTGTGCCTTTCGGATTAGGACGTACAGGCGAACACAGTAGAGTAGAGCAATGGTATCACACTACTTCTATCGGATGTTTCTCGCAACGAGCCGTCTGCTGGTGGTATTCATGGTGATCGGCACGGTAGGAGGCTGTGGCGCAAGCCAGCACCCTTCCGCAGCACAAGCAGCCGGATGTCGTGCAACCTCAGCCTTTCACGCGGCTTCTCCTCTGCGTCTGAGCCAACCCTTTCCCGATGTGCCCCTGCCGCCCAACACGATCGGTATCCCAGGGCAGACGGTGGCGACGGGGAAATTCGACTTTTCAATCGCTAGCTGGGACGTCTGTGTCTCATCGCTGACCGCAGCAGCGCTGACCACCTTCTTTGCTCAAAAGTTGGCACGCAATGGGTGGCAATCCGCTTCCTATTTTCCCTTTGACGGTGCCTACCAGGCAGCATGCAATCCCCAATACCAATGTTGGAGCAAAGATTCCATCCCGCGTCTCGTTGCCATCGATCACCCGCTCGACGGCCCTGGAACAACCGTCTCTTTCCATCTGTGGCTGGCACAACCGCCTGCACCTGTTGTGTGCCATGTGTTCGATGTTACGGGGAAGCCAAACACCTATTCGGCTTATTTACCTGGCCTTGGCCTGCAGGTTCCGTTGCCTCCGCTGACCCAGTATGGCGAAGAGCCAGCCGCAACCGAAACCCTGATTTTTTCCTTATGCAGTCCCGGCACCGCCCAGTCGCTCCAAGCGTTCCTTGCGTCGGCGATGCCCAAAGCAGGATTTTTGGGGGCGGGGACCGATTGGCAGGATCGCACCAACACGTTGTACCTCCACTTCCATATCGACGCTGCCTCATTGCCGTATTGGGGGGTAGATGCCTCAGAGGTTCCGTAACGACCACCCTTGGGGAAAGGATACGTGAGGATGAATGCCACTTCCCCTTCCACGATGTATCTGTGCCATGACGACGGAGATATTGCCATCTGCCGCAGCATCGCGCGCGGACTTCGGTCGCGTGGATATGCGGTCTGGTTCTATGAGCAGCGTGCGGCTTATACCGAGACACAGCTCGCACATGAGATTGCGCAGTGTTCGTCGTTTGTCGTGTTGCTGACGCCCCACGCGGTCAGGCCAGCGTCGCCGGTGATGGATGAGATCCACCTCGAACGCACCCTGCGCGATCCAGAGCGACAGCGTTTGCTTCTGCCGGTGCTGGTGCGACGCTGCCGGATTCCCCCCTTACTCACCGGGCTGACTATCATAGCGGTGGATCGATCCGTCCCACATATCGTCGATATAGTTATCCGTGGGCTGCATGGATTGCCTCCCCCACGATCCTTCGTACTGCCCATCTCCCGGCGGGTGCTGCTGGCGGGAATCGTCACTATAACCATCGGTGGAGTTGGCTTCGCTCTCTGGAATGAAGTGCATCCCCTCCCACTCATCTATCGTGGTCATCGGGCTGCCGTCAATGGTGTGGACTGGTCATCGGATGGCACACTTATCGCGACAGCTAGCAGTGATACGACGGTTCACGTCTGGGACGCACGCACTGGCCAATTGCGGCAGCGATTCACCGGACATTCCGCAGCCGTTCGCAGTCTGGCCTGGTTCCAGGATCGACTCCGACTCATCTCAGCAGGGGATGATGGTCAGGCCCGGCTATGGAATTGGCAGTCTGGAGAGACGCTGAGCGTCATCGATGGGACTATCGTCATCAGTGGGTACCAGTATCGGATTGGTGCCATCTCTACAGTCGCTTTAGCTGCGGACGATCAAGACGTGGCCCTGGCAGGGGACCAGTTCAGCGATGTCCAGATTGATGCACTTGGAAGTCATCACATTTATGAGTACACCCAGCTTATTACCGGCGTGCATGGGCCGGCCTGGTCTCCTATTACGCTGCGTCTCGCCGCTGCTGTTGGCGATGGCACAGCCCAGATCTGGGACGCCCTCACTGGCGACCATCTCCAGGTCTATCGCGGTCATGCCGGCGACGTCCTCTCCATTGCCTGGGCCCCAGATGGACGCCTGATCGCCACCGGGGGTAATGACAACACGGCACAGGTCTGGGACCCTCTCACCCTGGCGCCGGTGACGGTCTTTCGCGGGCATAGCGGTGTTGTGAGTGCGCTTTCCTGGTCTCCTGATAGTCAGTCTCTTGCTTCGGGGGGAGCCGATCAGACGGTCCGAATCTGGAATGCCGGAACCGGTCACCAATCCTTCGTGTATCGGGGCCATACAGACTGGGTACGCTCCGTCGCCTGGGCTCCCGATGGGAGGCATATCGCCTCCGCTGGTGATGACCACACAGCACAGGTCTGGCAACCAAGTTAACAAGAGGTAATAATGTGCCCAATCCACGCATCTTTCTTAGCCATGCCCATGCTGACAATGCCCTCTGTGATGCGTACTATGCCGCACTCCGGAACACCTATGGCTACGACCTCTGGTACGATCGCATGAATCTGGATGTCGGCACGCGACTCAGCGACACGATTGCGGGGGAGATCCGGAGCCGGCAAGCCTTCGTGGTAATCTTCACGCCACAATCAGTGGGATCCCGCTGGGTGCAGTTGGAGCTCGCTACCGCCATAGCATTGCGCCAACAGCATGCGCGACGCCTGGTCGTCGCGGTACGTGCGCAGCCCTGTGAACTACCTTCGCTTCCCTCAGATGTCATCAGCATCGATGCCGTCGGTCGCAGCGCTGACGACGTCGCGGAGGATCTCCATCGTGTGCTCGATGTTCCCGGAGGTGGCCTCTCTCGCCGTGCCGTAGTGGTGAGCACTGCCGTACTGGCTATCGCCGCCAGCCTGAGTGGTGCATTCATGCTCTTCCATCCCCGAGGTACGCTACCAACATCGGCCGACCGCGTGTTGAGTGTGGCCTGGTCTCCAGTTGCCGAGCAGATCGCAGTGGGTACGAGGAGTGGAGAGCTGCAGATATGGGAGGCATCCACGCGCCAGATCCTTAAGCGACTCACCTATGTTCCAGCTGCCTCCCCTACCACTTCGTCTACCGCTGCGAGCGTGGCACCGTACCCAATAGCCTACGTTAGCTGGCAGGACAATGGCCATGTCGTTGCCGGCAGTACCAAATTTGACGGCGCTGGCGTGATCACCTGGGATCTTAATGGAGCCAGCGTCGGCAAGCTGTTATTGCCAGAGAGCGACGACTTGGCGGTACATACCTTTGCCTGGCGTCGGGGTGGAGCACGTCTCGCGCTTTCGTGGGAGAACAGTTTTGGTAGTAATATCTTTGATTATCCATCGGGCGAATCGGACGGTGGCTACTCGGGTCAATTCGACGTTATCAACGCACTGGCGTGGCTAGCAGACAACATTCGCGTGGCCAGTGGAGGTGACGATAAGACGGTGCAAATCTGGAATGACACCATTTCCGACAGCCAGGCCCTGGTCGAGTATCGGGGCCATACTGGCACCGTGCGTGCCGTGGCCACTTCGGCTGTCCACAGCGAACTCATCGTCTCCGGAGGGGATGATGCCACCGTGCAGGTCTGGAATGGCACTACGGGCGCGACCCAGCTTGTCTATAGAGGACATCGGGTGGCGGTCACCTGCATCAGCTGGTCCCCCAACGGCGTCTATATCGCCTCAGGAAGCGACGATACCACGGTCCAGATCTGGGAAGTCCTCACGGGCACACCGGTCTTCACGTATTCGGGGCATCAAGCTTCAGTGGTCAGCGTTTCCTGGGCCAGTGACAGCACACGGCTGGTGTCATTAAGTAATGATGGCGTGATTCAGATCTGGCGGATCCCTGCCGCGAATGGATCGGAGTAGGGTATTGCAATCGTTCAGCATGTATCTCCTCGTTTCTCCTGGACATCAAGAGGCGGCACAGCCTTTTCGCGACGCGCTGCGGGCGGAAGGGTTCTCTGTCTACGAGGAGCTGGTGGGGGAACACCACGAAGCGCTCACATCGATTGATCGAAAAGCGCTCCACCGCTGTGGCGCCTGTGTCGTGCTGCTCGCCGGCACGGTGACACCGCGCATGCAACGCATCCTCGATCGCTACCGGCGTGAGCAAGAACGCGATCCGACGAAGATTCTGCTCCCGATTGAATTGGCGCCCGGTACCATCCCTGCAATGCTCCTTGACGTCAAACGCATGAGCCTTGTGGAGATGTCACCAGGGCAGGCAATTGCGGAAATGGTGCGCATCCTGGATTTCGCCTGCGCTACGGCGAATCGCCAAGCACGGCGTGCCATGCTCACCCGACGTAGCTTGCTTGCTGGTGTGGGCGCAGCCGTTTTGGCCAGCTTCGGCATTGGCGCGTATGCTCGGTTCCATTCTCAAACGAACGAACATACGCCAGGAGGGAGCGGCTCTGATGACCTCCTGGCGACGCTCCAAGGACATACGAGTGCCATTAATCGCGTGAGCTGGTCTCCCGACAGCAGATACCTGCTGTCGGCCAGCAATGATACCACCGCACTGGTGTGGAATATGGCCACCAGGCAGGTCCAGACGCGCTACACCGGCCACCGTGGCGAGGTCGTCGCCGCCGCCTGGTCTCCAAATGGGAGAATGGTGGTCACCGCCGATACCGAACCGAGTCTGCATATCTGGGAGCCCTTGTCGGGAACAGTGATCCACATGGTGAGCCTCATGGATGCCACGTCGACCGATGCGACCTGGGCGCCGGAGAGTGATCGTGTGGCGACCGGACACCTGGGGGGAGAGGTCCGCATTTGGGATCCCGGCACCGGGCAACCCCTCCTAGTCGATAATATCGGGTTCCCGATCTTCGGCTTGGCGTGGGCTCCCAATGGGACATTCCTTGCTGCTGGGTTGTGGGGAGCCCTACTCGTGGAATGGGAGGCAGCGCTTCCCCTCAACCACGTAAGCCAGCTGACTCCGCCGGCGGGGAGTATCGTCGCTAATTCACTCGGTACGGTCACAGCAGTGGCATGGTCATCGGATAGCGAGCGATTGGCAACGAGTAATTCGGTGTCGACGGGCAATGCTCCCGCGGTCGTGTGGGACGGGCGGACACTCGCCCCCTTATTCCAACTGCTCCCACAGAGCCAGCCAACCGGTGCGGTCTTTGATGTCTCGTGGGCTCCCGATGGGCAGCAGATTGTCATTGCCGACTCGACCGGGGCCGTGGAAGTGTTGGATGCAACCAGCGGTCAGTTCGTTGCTGACTACCGGGGCCATCGGGGAGAGGTGCTGACGGCCAAATGGTCGCCGAACGGCCAGGCGATCGCCTCTGCTGGGGTCGATACCGTGGTGCGGATCTGGCGTGCCCCCAAGGGAATGGCTGACACTAGTATGGCACTATGGTGAGCACGTTAGCACGCACCGCCGACGCGTGCTTCTTCTGGAGCTACCCGGGCCAGACCCAGTTGGCAATCTCCGGCATATCTTCCAAGTGAGCGCGGACATAGGCATGATGCCGGGCAAGCATGTCTTCGCATTCAGCGATGAGCGGCCGAATCAGCGGGCGTATCCGTTCGACCCGGCGCATGGCCTCGATGCAGAGATGGTAACGGCTCATCTTATTGAGCACCACCATATCGAACGGCGTGGTGGTCGTGCCCTCCTCGATGAAGCCGCGAACGTGGAAGCGCTCGGCATTGGGCCGGCCGTGCAGCAGCTGGTGAACCGCTCGCTGGTACCCATGAAACGCAAAGACTACTGGTCTGTCCTTGGTAAAGAGCTCAAGGAAGCGCTGGTTCGTCATACCGTGCGGGTGCTCGGTAGGCAGGAACATGGTCATAAGATCGACGACGTTCACTACGCGGACGATCAGATCCGGCAGCCGCTGGCGCAACCAGTCGGCAGCCGCCAGCGTCTCCAGGGTGGGCACGTCCCCGGCGCAGGCCAGTACCACGTCAGGTTCCTCGCCTGCCACCGCCTCATTTTCGGTTCCGGCCCACGACCAGGTCGAGGCGCCGCGTGTGCAATGGGCTATGGCCTCGTCCATTCCTAGATATTGCAGGTGTAGCTGCTTATCTATGATTATCAGGTTGACATAGCTTCGGCTGCGTAGACAGTGGTCAGCCACTGAAAGCAGACAATTGGCATCGGGCGGCAGGTAGATGCGTGCGACCGTGCCGCGTTTCGTCATCTCGACGTCCAGGAGGTCGGGGCCCTGGTGGCTGAACCCATTGTGATCATTACGCCAGCAGGTGGAGGTAAGCAGCACATTGAGAGAGGGTACCGGCTCTCGCCACTGCAGCCGAAGGCTCTCCTCAAGCCATTTGGTATGCTGAATCGTCATCGAGGCCGAGACCATGGCGAAGGCCTCGTAGGTGACGTAGAGGCCATGCCGGCCGGTCAGCGTGTAGCCTTCCAGCCATCCCTCGCAGAGATGCTCGCTGAGCACCTCCATGACCCGGCCGTCGCGCGCCAGATGATCGTCAATCGCTAACGGCTGGCCCACAAAGCAACGATTTTCTACGGCGAAGACATCGTCCAGCCGGTTGGAGTTGGTCTCATCGGGGCAGAAGAGCCGGAAGTTCGACTCCGCAGCGTTGGCGGTGAAAATATCGCGGAGCCACGCACCCAGCGGCCGCGTATTTTCGTAGGAATCGTGACCGTGGTGCTCTACCGGAAGAGCGTAGCTCCGAAAGTCCGGCAGGGCCAGACTTTTGATGAGCTTACCTCCATTGGCGTGTGGATTGGCTCCCATTCGACGGTCACCTCTGGGTGCCAGCTCGGCCAGCTCCGGTTGCAAGCGCCCGTCCTGGTCAAAAAGTCGGTGCGGCTCGTAACTGCGCATCCAGGTCTCCAGCTGTGCCAGGTGGTGAGGATTTGACTTGACCTCGGCCAGTGGCACCTGGTGAGCGCGAAACGTTCCTTCCACCGGCTTGCCGTCCACCACTCTGGGGCCAGTCCAGCCCTTAGGGGACCGTAATACTATGACCGGCCAGCGCCAGCGCTCGCGATCTTCGAAGACCGCGCTGGCGCCGTCGCCGGGTGGGGGCACCTCCATGTCTGCCCGACCGGCACGAGCCTGGCGCTGTATGTCTTGGATGTGATCGTAGCAGACGTCAAGCGCAGCCGCGAACTGCTGGTGCATCCAGGCGGCATCATCCCCTTCGACGAAGTGTACCTGGTATCCATTGCCCTCGAGCAGCGAGCGTATCTCGGCATCGCTGGCTCGGCCCAGCACGGTTGGTCCGCTGATCTTGTAGCCGTTAAGATGGAGTATTGGCAGAACGGCGCCATCTCGGGCGGGGTCCAGGAAATTCGTGGCCTTCCAGGAGCCGGCCAACGGTCCGGTTTCGGCCTCACCGTCTCCGATGACCGCCACCGCCAGTAGATCAGGGTTGTCGAAGACGGCGCCCAGTGCGTGCGCCAGCACGTAGCCCAGCTCGCCCCCTTCATGGATCGACCCCGGAGTGGTGACACCCACGTGGCTGGGAATACCGCCCGGAGTCGAGAACTGACGAAAGAGGTGCCGCAGCCCCTCGCGGTTCTGCGCTACCTCGGGGTAGATCTCCGAATAGGTGCCCTCGAGGTAGACGTTGCCGACGATGGCGGGACCGCCGTGTCCGGGGCCGGCCAGGTAGATAATGTTGGCGTCGCGCTCGACTATGAGCCGGTTGAGGTGAACATAGATGAAATTCTGGCCTGATGAGGTCCCCCAGTGACCTAGAAGCCGCGGCTTGATATGCTCGGGTGCCAGCGGCTCGTCGAGTAAGGGATTGGCCTGCAGATAGATCTGCCCCACTGTCAGATAATTGGCCGCCTGCCAGTAGCGCTGCATGCGGTCCAGAAGATCGGCGGAAAGCGGACCGGCGGCCGGGCTGGCTGAGCCACCCGGCGCCCCGGCCGGATCGCCCGAAACACTCGCGGGAACCGCGCTGGATATCTCCGGGTCAAAGGTAAAGGGGTCGTTGGTCACGATAGACACATGCTCTCTCCTACTCGTCCTCTGCTTGAGAGCGCCCGTTCCCCCAGGTCCCGAGCTAGCTCTGGCGTTGCACTACGCTCCTGGTATGCCGGGCGATCATGAGCTCCTCGTTGGTCTGCATGACTCGAATAGTGACCGGGCTATCCGCTGTGGAAATGATGGAATCACCGGCGGTGTTTCGTTCCGGGTCCAGAGAGATGCCCATGTAGGCCAGACCATTGCAAATACCTTGCCGCACCGGTGGCGAGTGTTCGCCAATACCCGCGGTGAAGACCAGGCAGTCTAATCCTCCTAGCGAGGTGACCAGCGCTCCCAGGTGCTTCCTAGCGGTGTAGATGAAGAGTTCGACTGCCTCGGCAGCGTACTGATCGGTTTTCCTGCGAGCAAGCAGATCCTGCATGTCGGAGCTGCTTCCCGACACCCCCAGCAGTCCACCGTTCTGCTCGACGGTGGCACGCAGGTCGGCAGGCGCCAATTTACCGGTTTCCTGCAAGTACACCAGGATTCCGGGATCGAGATCTCCGCTGCGGGTGCTCATCACCAGACCGCCGATCGGGGTCAATCCCATGGTGGTATCCATGCTGCGGCCTGAGCGTACCGCTACCATGCTGGCGCCGTTACCCAGGTGGGCAATGACCAGGCGCTGCGAGTCGGGTGTCTGGCCGGCGGCAGCCGACTCTCGTTCGAGCTCGGACACGATGTATTCATATGAGAGACCATGGAAGCCGTAGCGGATCACTCCGCCGTCCAGTATGCGGCGCGGAAGTCCATACAACTGGGCGATCCGCGGCATGGTGCGATGAAACGCGGTGTCAAAGCACGCTACCTGAGGAAGCGATGGATAGCGGTTACGCAGCACCTCTATGGCCGCCAGCTCGATCGGAAGGTGTAACGGTGCCAGCGGAATGAGGCGCCGCACCGTGTCAATAACGCCGTCGGTGATCGGCTGCGGCATGGTATAGGTAGCGCCGCCATGCACTATCCGATGCCCTACCGCGGTCAGCATAGTGCCATCCGTCTGCAGCTGAAGCCAGTCGAGCACATAGTGGAGCGCTGCGGCATGATCCTCCGCCGGCACCTTCCGCACTTCGGCCGCCGGTTGCGACTGTGCGCCCGCGGCCACCTTGAACTCCGCGCCAGGTTCGCCGATACGCTCGACTGAACCGGTATACTGCACCTGCTCAGGCGCTTCACTGTTGCCGGAGAGTGGGAAGCTGTACAGCGCGAATTTCAAACTCGACGAACCGCAATTGATGGCCAGAATTCGCTCGGTGGGGCTTGGATAGCTCGGGTGGTTCTCTTCTGGCGGCATACCTTTGACTCCTACCAGTGACTCCTACCGGCGCGATACCGGTTAGGCCGGCATGCGTATCCTACGCCAACATATCCTGCAAATGCAGGTTGGCCAGGCTCGGCAGTACCTTGTCCACAGACTGGAAGCGCTCTCGCGGCCCAATTCCCAGAGCCGCCATGCCGGCGGCCTTTATGGCCTCCGTACCGGCGGCTGCGTCCTCGATCCCCAGACAGTCTTCGACCGGTATGCCGGTGAGTCCCGCCGCGTAGACAAACAGGTCGGGCGCCGGCTTGGGGTGCACCACACTGTAACCGTCGGCGATGCCGTCGAAATAGCTGGTGATACCCAGGAGTTCTAGGACCGTGCGGGAGTTCTTGCTGGCAGAGGCGATGGCGGTCTTGATTCCGGCATCTCGTATTTCCCCCAGGAGCTGGGTGCCGCCGGCAACCAGGTCACTCGGCTTTATGGCCTTTATCATCTCGAGATAGTACCCGTTCTTACGGTCCATATACTCCTGTATCTGCGCTTCGGTAAGCTGGCGCCCCCGGAAGATGTAGAGCACAGAATCGCGACGATCGACGCCGCGCAGGTGGGCGTCATTGTCCTCGGGAGTCAGAGCTACCCCTTCCTCGTCGGCAAGACGTTTCCAGGCACGATAGTGATATTCAGACGTATCGGTGAGCACACCGTCCAGATCGAAGAGAATGGCTCGCGGCTTGGCTAGCATCGCTCGCGTCTCCTTCTCGCCACACTATGGCAAAACCTCAGAAAAAACCCCTTAGGGCACCGGCTCCGGCTCGCGCATGGGCGGTTCGCAGCCCGGCGGCTGCAACGGTCGCGGTCCCACCTCGCCGAGTGGTGGAATCGGCTGGGTTACGGGCTGGTTCGGCGAGAGCGTGATTTCGGCGCCATGATGCCGCACCTGCAGGGCGGAGCCCGACAGCACCCGGTAGGTGGCTTCAGTGCGCGAGATCTCTACCCGCAGACGCGAGCTCTGGAAAATAATTTGGAATGCCAGTCGCGACAACTGGTGCGGCAAGCGCGGCGCAAAGGAGAGCGAGCCACCAAATTGGCGCATGCCTCCGAAGCCAGCCACCAGCGCCGTCCAGCTACCGGCCAGAGAAGCGATATGCACGCCGTCGCGCACATTGTGTTCGAGGTCATCCAGATCCATGAACGCCGCTTCGCCCAGATAGTCATAGGCCAGCTCCAGCTGGCCCACCTCGGCGGCGAGCACCGCCTGAGTGCAGGCACTGAGCGACGAGTCACGTACGGTAATGGGCTCGTAGTAGGCGAAGTTGCGCACCTTTTGCTCGTGCGTGAACGCGTCTCCGCAGAGGTGCATTGCCAGTACCAGGTCGGCCTGCTTCACTACCTGCTTCCGATACAGATCGAAGTAGGGAAAATGCAGAAACAACGGATGCTGCTGGGGAGTGGTAGCGGCGAAATTCCAGACCTCATGGTCGGTAAACGCTTCGGCCTGCGGCGTCACTCCCAGCCGGGCGTCGTAGGGAATCAGCATCCGCTCGGCGGCGGCACGCCATCTGGTGGCCTCACCGGTCTCTACCGCGGGAACGTCAGTAGATGAAATGGGATGGCGCACCACTGCATCGGCGGCGGCACGAAGGTTCCGCGCAGCCATGAGGTTGGTGTACACGTTGTTGTCGGCGAGTGCGCTGTACTCGTCGGGTCCGGTGACGCCATCGATGCGGAAGCGGCCGTGCACATCGTAGTGACCCAGCGAAATCCAGAGCCGCGCTGTCTCGACGAGCAGCTCAGTGCCTACCTCTTCCATGAAGGCAGTGTCGCCAGTGGCCTCGAAATACTGCATAACCGCGTAGGCGATGTCCGCATTCAGATGGAAAGCCGCGGTGCTGGCCGGCCAATATCCCGAGCACTCCTCTCCGGCGATGGTCCGCCAGGGGAAGGCGGCACCATCAAACCCAAGCTGGTGCGCGCGCGCCCGCGCCTTCCCCAGAATCTGATGGCGCCAGCGGAGCGCGTCGCCGGCGGCACGTGGCTCAGTGAGCGTCAGCACCGGCAGTACGAAGGTCTCGGTATCCCAGAAGGCGTGCCCGTTATATCCAGGGCCGGTGAGTCCTTTGGCCGGTATGGGCCGCTGCTCTCCGCGAGATCCCGCCTGCAGCACCTGGTAGAGTGCGAAGCGCACCGCGGACTGTATCTTGCTATCGCCTTCGAGCTCCACATCGGCGCCGGCCCAGAAATCGTCGAGGTAGGCGCGCTGTTCGGCCAGAAGTCCCTCCCAGCCGGTCGCCCGCGCTGCAAAGAGCGCGGCTCTGACCTGATCGTGAATTGCGGGTCGCGAACGCTGGCTGGACCAGCCATAGGCAATAAACTTGATCACGCGGAGACGTTCACCCGGTTTGAGCTGCGCTATGATGGAGATGCGGGCGATATCTTCGGTGGACTCGGACTCAACCACCACACCTTTCGGACCCTCCACCAGATGATCCATGGCCGCGCCGACTCGTAACCCGCTCACCCGAGTGTGATGAATCAACAGACCGCTGGTGCCTTGCGTGTAGTGCTCATCGCTTACCAGGGGTGAGGCGGTCACCGCTCCCGCTCGCGGGTCACTGCCGATATCGGGGGCTTCCTCCTCGTTGGCCACCAGCTCCGACTGTACCACCACGCGGATGGGAGTATCTACGGCTTCAATCTCGTAGCTTATCGCCGCAATCGCCCGCTGGGTAAAAGACACCATACGCACCGAGGAGACCTTGATCGCCCGTCCGGCGGGAGAAGTCCACTCCGTAGTACGCCGCAGCACACCGGCGCGCAGGTCGAGCTCTCGCTGGTGAGCGTGCAGCGTGCCGTACCGCACATCAAACGGCTCGTCCTCGACGAGCAGCCGAATGAGCTTGCCGTTGGTCACGTCGATGACCGTCTGGCCCGTCTCTGGGTAGCCGTACGCCGGCTCAGCGTACGGCAGTGGAGTCGTCTCGTAGACGCCGTTGAGGTACGTGCCGGGAATTCCGTGAGGCTCGCCCTCGTCGAGGTTGCCACGTAGTCCAAGGTGCCCATTGGAGAGCGCAAAAACCGACTCGCTCTGCGCCAGTATGTCGAAGAAGAGCTCGGTTTCTCGGATACTCCATTCGTCTACTTCGAATGCGGGATGGGTAATCATTGCTGCTTTCGCCCCACTTCGTCGAAATCTCGCCTCGCCTCGCCTCGCCTGATTTCTTATCCGAATAGAGTTGAAGCTGAGGAGGCCCAGGTACTCCGGTCGCTCTGCATCCGGCTCTAGCATAGCACAGACAGCCCATGCTATTCACTTGCCAGTCCAGCGGCGCGGGTGCCCAGCGATACTCTAGCGATACTCTGGCGATACTCCAAAGAAGCAGTAATGCTTTAGCGCACCCATCTTAGCGCAGCCATGCGGAATTCGTCGGATGTTGTTCGCGCAACGTACCGCGACAGCCCAGACACAGACCTACGTAGTAGGCAAGACCGTGCAATACTGGGTCCACCGTCTTTACCTGTAGAGCGGTTTCCTGCATGTCGACGTGTTCGGGGCAATACCACTGCTCACAGTTGCGGCACTTGATCATCGTATACTGATCCCCGGAATTGTGGCAGTCTGCCGCATGGCACTCCGGCGAGATGAGGACAGGCGTCCGTTGATTCATATCAGCTACTCCTTTTCGGTGCTGCATACACTGCTGCATACACTATAGATTGCTTCCTGCTGCAAAATCGGTGCCAATATCCGCCTGGCGGCACCGTTATCCGCCTGGCGGCAACGTCGCGCCGCCCCGTTGGAGACTCCTTCATTGGTGCACCCGAGACCTTCCGGGACTACTCCACTACAGGCAGCAGCAGGAGGCGCAGGCCACGCATATCAAGCCAGTAGCGGCCCTTTACCTCGGCTATGCGAATGAGCGCCGTATCGCAGTAGGGACACCGTATGATCGTGCCCATGCCATGCTTGTACACGGCAAGCGTACCGACTCTATCGGTCGCGCCGCAATTCGTGCAGGTAGCCACGGCAAGCGTCATTTCACGGGAGAAGATCTCTCCCAGTATTCCACCGGCAGCGTTGCCGTCAAGCTTGTTTTCCATCGGCGTCTCCCGTCGGTCCGAAGCGTTCGGTCTTGATTTGTCCTGGAGTGTACCCCAGTGCCACCAGACTCGCTGCGGCAGTCTCCACAAAGGGAGTAGGTCCGCAGATGTAGATCAACGGGCGTTCTCCAGAAGGCCAGACCACCTGGCGTAGCATCTCGGTATCGATCCGACGGTGAAACCCCGTCCAACCCGGTGGTTGTGTCCTGGTCAGAGTATGCACTACCTCAAGCTGGGTCGTGCTGCTGACCAGGTGGTCGAGTTCATCTCGGTAAATCACCTCGTCATAGGAGCGCGATGAATAGAGTAAACGGGTCGGCACCGTGCTTCCTACCGCGGCACGGTGGCGAATCATCGCCATCAAAGGCACGATTCCCGACCCTCCGGCCACCAGCAGCAGCGGGCCGCCCAGCTTCGCCTCCCAGACGAAATAGCCGCCGATGGGTCCGCGAAGCTCCAGCCGATCACCGGGTCGCAGCTCATCGGCGAGGTACGGTGACACCTCACCGTCGTCCAGCCGCTCGACGGTAAGCGAGAGGAGCGGATTCTGCTCAGGCGGCGAGGCGATCGAATAGCTACGCTCGGCCTGGTACCCGTCTTCGGCAGTCAGCCGCACGTCCACATGCTGGCCAGCTCGATGCCCCGCCCAGTTGGGAACCGTAAGCATTATGCTCCGCGTTCGGGCGGTTTCCTCCATCGTCGCGACTACTTCGCCAATTTGCCAGCTCAGTCGCCCCAGTACCGTTGTTCTTTCCATGGATCACCGTGATTGTTGTAGCCAAGCGACTCCCAGAACCCGGACTCATCCTTATCAACCAGCCGTAGGCCCCGTACCCACTTGGCGCTCTTCCAAAAATAGAGATGCGGAACCAGCAGTCGCGCCGGGCCGCCGTGTTCGGGCGCCAGTGGCTGTCCCTCATAGGTATCCACTACCCATGCCTGTCCATTCAGCACATCTTCAAGGGCAAGGTTGGTAGTATAGCCGCCGTCTGAGAAGGCGATCACATAGCTGGCCTGGTACTCTACCAGCGCCAGTAAAGTATCGACGGAGACCCCCTCCCAGTGTGTGTCGAGTTTCGTCCATTTAGTCACGCAGTGGATATCCTTGGTCAGCGGTTCATGGGGCAGTGCGCTAAACTCATCCCAGGTCCAGCGTTTTGGCGCGTTGACCCCACCAAGCAGCGTGAAATCCCAATTTGCCAGCGGTGTGTGTGGTGTTGGGCCTGCCGACAGCACCGGAAATCCACGCTCGAGATATTGCCCAGGAGGCAGTCTTGAGCTCAGCTCGGTATTCTGGCGACGACCTTTAAACCCGCGGGAAATAAATCCTGCACTCATGTACTACTAACCTCCGTGTCTTGCAGGGGCCAGCTTGGTGCTCGCGCTTCGCCGAAGGCTTTCACCTTCTGCTCGGCGGTAGCATACGACATCACACTCTCTCGTAAACCAAGTCTGGATAAGCAAGATGCGCACCACACTCTCGGTCTCCCCCGTGCGGGCTCACCGCCCCTGGTAGCACGTCAGTCCACGAATGTCGGATAGCTACTGGCTCTGCGAGGTGGACGCCGGATTCTCCAGGACCAGTCTGACGGAAATGTTGCCCCGTACGGCATTGGAGTAGGGACAGATCGAATCGGCAATCGCCACCACTTCCTCGCCCGCGGACCGTTCCATTCCCGGCAGCTCGATGTGCAGCTCGACCTCAAGCCCATATCCGCCACTGCCGGTAGGACCTATGCCGACTTTGGCGGTGACTACCGAAGAGCTGGCGTCGAGTTGCTTGCGACGCGCTGCGGCCATGAGGGCGGATTGAAAGCAGGCGGCATAACCAGTGGCGAAGAGCTGCTCAGGATTGGTTCCCCCCTCACCAGTGCCGCCCATCTCCTTCGGCACGCTCAGTTTTACTTCGAATGCGCCGTCTCGCGATCGTGCCTGCCCGTTGCGCCCACCAGTCACGCTCACCTCGGCGGTATAGAGTACCTTCATCCGTCTTCACCTTGTTTTTTCGTTCGTTCGTCCGTTCGGCATCCATACCCGCCTACTTGCCCACGATGACCTCAGTGGACTTGACGATGAGCGTCACCAGGTCGCCAACCTTAAGACCCAGCCTTTCGGCCGAGGACCTTGTGATAGTAGACACCATCTCCTGGCCGCCTCCGGTCAGCTCGACGGTAATCTCGGCCATGATAGCTTCCATCTGAATCTCGGTGATGGTCCCGATAAGCTGGTTGCGCGCGCTGAGTTCCATAGCGCCTCTCTCCCTCTCTCTGTCTCGCCTGCAAATAGATTGCCCGTACGCACTGGGATACCATATGGTGACGGTGCGGGAAAAAGGGCTCTCGACGGAGCCGTTCTGGAGTGAGTGTATCAGGCAGCAAGGATTTTTGCCAGGCGCGATCGCTCGCACTCTCGAGAGAGTGCGTCTCTCCCCGGCAAAAACCAGGCCGTGCCGGTGTGGTCCATATGTTGCTGAAGACATGGTACGTACTGCCTTGACTCGAACCAAGGCCTAAATGGATGGGAAAGCGAGAGTCAGCCGGAGAGCCAGCGATGTCACCGGTGCAGTGACCCCAGGCCAGCCAAGACAGGATGCCGATTAGGAAGCCTACAACGAGTATGAAGGAGACTACTGTGGCAACTGTACGTGGAGACTCTCACCAGGATGAAAACGTGGAGTCATCTCGACCAGCGATCAAAAAGGATGCTGCCAGCGTTAAGCGAACTACACAGAGGGCCGCAGAGCGCCTCACGCCGCTCACTGATGTGTGGAAAAAGATCAGCAACGACTGGGTCTTCAACTGGTCGGCTATGTTGGCCTACACCTTTCTGGTTTCAATTTTACCCATCTTCCTGGCCATTCTTGGCGTTGCCGGATTTGTGCTCGGCGCCATCTCACCAGCTAGCCTGGCAGAATTAGAGAAGGGCCTCGCCGGCGGTCTGCCCGGCGGAGCAAACGGCGCCGGCGGCCAGATCGTCACTGCCGCGCTCCGCCAGTTGCACCGCAGCGCCGGCATCTTCGTCATCGTTGGTATTATCGGCGCGATCATCGGCGGTTCCGGCCTGTTCCTTTCGCTCGAGAGCGCTTTTGGCATTATCTTCCGGGTGAAGGGACGCGACCCGATTCCCCAACGTATTATGGCAGTGAGCATGGTGCTGCTGTACGCGGTGCTGGCACCCATCATCGTTCTGGCTTCGATTCTCCCCCCGGCGATTCTCCGTGCACTGCAAATCGGCGCCCGCAATCCCCTCGGGGGCTTTCTGGTGCAAGCGCTGGGGGTGGCGGTGGCATTCGCCACCGCGTATATCTTTTTTGGGGCAATATACTATGTCGTACCCAACCTCCCCATGAGGCTAGGCCAAATCTGGAAGGGTACGCTGCTAGCCACCGTGCTGCTGGTCGTCTATGAAGTGATCTTCCCCATTTACGAGGGTCTGTTTCTCCATCCGAACAGTTACGGTTCGCTGGTCGGATTTGCCGTTGTCCTTCTCACCTTCTTCTACTACCTGGCGTTCATTGTGCTGGTCGGCGCCGAAGTGAACTCCATGGCGATCGGCCTGCGCCCCACCACTAAAACGCTCAGCGCGATGCTGCAGGAATTGCAGGCCCACGACCAAATGATTGCGCCTCCACATCAGAGCACGGCGCCAGCGTCATAGCTCTGGTCGGCTCTGGTCGGCTCTGGTCGGCCCTGGTCGGGAGAATCACCATCGCGGTGCCTGCTGCCGGCGCCACTGCCCTTGACACAACTTATCTAGGGCGTATACACTTGGTCTGCTTACTCATGCTTTGAGTACTGAGGTGGTGAGTATACGTAACATGGATACTCCGGTACCTTCGCTTGGACTCAGGCTTGCGCTGCTGGGGCTGTTGGTTGACCACCCCATGCATCCATACGAAATGCACCAGCAGCTACTCCATGCCGAAGCGCTTGGGCTGGTCTGGCATCTTAAGCAGGGCCACCTCTATGCCCTGCTGGCCAGACTCGAGGAGGCGGGCTACGTCGTGAGCACTACCGAGGTGCAGGGGACGCGGCCTCCCCGAAAGATCCTGACGCTTACTCAGTCGGGTCGAAACGCCTTTGCCGCCTGGGTCTCGACTCCGGTGGAGCATGGCCGTGACTTCCGGGTCGAGTTTCTGGCCAAGCTCTTCTTTGCCGCCCAGCAGGGCGAGAGGATGGTTAACACCCTCATCACCCGTCAGCGGGACGCCTGCTCAGGCTGGACTGCGGAGCTGCGGCGCGAGCTGAGCGCAATGGGCCAGGAGCGCCGCTATGACCGCCTGGTGCTGCAATTTCGCCTGAGCCAGCTCGAGGCCACACAGTCCTGGCTGGATCAGTGCGAGCAGGCGCTGGCGGACGGCAGTACAAGCTAGCAAGTGGAGACCAACCGGAAACAGTGACAGGGGAATTGAACTCATGAGAGCATACCCACGAGCATACCCAACATGGTCACCGTCATCGTCGCCTGTAGCCTCGTCTTCATCGCCGTGCCCTCCGGCAAGCGAGCGATCTGACCAGCCCCGTCGAACCAGTCGGGCGGGAGCGCTAGCAGTGCTGGCTCCTCTGCTGCTGGTGCTGCTGACCGCTAGCGCCTGCGGCAGCTCGAGTACTGCCGCTACCGCCACGGCCACACCACAGCCGGTTACCCTTAAGGTTTTCGCCGCCGATTCACTCACTGCGGTATTTACCAAGCTCGGCAACCAGTTCCACACCCTACATCCCAATGTGACGCTGAGCTTTAACTTTGCCGGATCCAATACTCTGGCCGCACAAATCAACCAGGGGGCCCCCGCAGACGTATTCGCCTCGGCTAACCTCACCCAGATGAATGTCGTGGTCTCGGCTGGTGGGATTGATGCCTCATCGGTTCAGGTCTTTGCCCACAACCACATTGTTGTCATCATTCCCAAGAGCAATCCTGGCAACATAACGACTCTGCAGGATCTGGCCAAGCCCGGCGTCAAGATCGTGCTAGGAGCCAGCTCGGTTCCAGCCGGCGCCTATGCGCTGCAGTTTCTGGCGTCGGCTAGCGCGGATCCCAGCTTTGGCAGTTCCTACAAGGCCAACTTCCTCAAAAACGTCGTCTCCTACCAGACGGATGTGGGTGGGGTGCTCAGTCAGGTTACTACCGGAGACGCCGACGCCGGCATAGTGTATATCAGCGATGCCGATACGGATGCCAGCTCACTTTCGACCATCGCCATTCCCGCCAATTTGAACCCCACCGCCATCTATCCGATTGCTCCGGTAAAGAGCTCGGCACAGGCCAGCACGGCAGCTGCGTTTGTGGCATTCGTCATGTCCAGCGAGGGACAGAGTGTGTTGGCAAGCTTTGGCTTCCTTTCGGCTACCGATGGTCCGGGATATACCGCACCAACACCAGCCAGCTAGGAGGAGAGTAGGACAGCATGGCAGATCTGGCGACGACTCGGCCGTTCCCCAAGGGTAGAGGCCGGGCACCAGCAGTGGCCTGGTTCTCAGTCAGGTCATACCAGGCACTACTGATCGTTGCCAGCCTGCCGTTCCTGCTGTTCCTGCTGGTGCCGCTCGTTGCGCTCTTCGTGCACGCCACACCAGCGCAAGTCCTGGCACAGCTCTCGAACCCGATGGTCGGGCAGGCGTTGCAGCTCAGCCTGGCCACCACCCTCATCGGCCTGGGAATCACCCTCCTACTGGGCACGCCACTGGCCTACCTCCTGGCGCGAGGGACTTTCCCCGGTAAAATCGTGCTGGATACCCTTCTCGATCTGCCGATTGTGATGCCTCCGGCGGTGGCCGGTATCGCGCTCCTGATAACCTTCGGCCGCTTCGGCCTGCTCGGCCATTGGCTCAACCTCTTCGGTGTGGATGTCGCCTTTACCCCAGTAGCGGTGATCATGGCCCAGATCTTTGTGGCCGCTCCCTTTTATATCAAGACCGCCGAGAGCGCATTTGCCGGGGTGAGCCGGGAGGTACAGGGCGCCGCCGCCATCGACGGAGCTGGACCGTTGGCGGTGTTCCGCCACATCACCGTGCCGCTCTGCTCGGCGGCTCTGGCGGGAGGCTCTCTGATGACCTGGGCACGCGCGCTGGGTGAGTTTGGCGCCACTATCATCTTCGCGGGGAACTTGCAAGGCATTACCCAGACCATGCCCCTGGCCATCTACTTGGGATTTGAGTACAACCTGGACTCGGCCATCACGCTGTCGCTGATCCTGCTCATCGTTTCCTTTGCGGTTTTACTGCTGGTGAGAGTGGCGCTGCGCCAGCGGCTCGCCACTATTACCGATCTCTAAATCCTCCCTGCTCCCCCACGGAGGCGACGCCGGCATCGACTTCAGGCAGCGGTTCGTGCTACGCTACTACGTGAGTTCGCCGAACTTGTCCCGGACTGAGCACGCATGCCCGTAACCAGTAGAAAGCAGGTGGAGAGTATCATGGCTGATACACCGAAGGTAGAGAAATCAGAGCAGGAGTGGGCCGCTGAACTCACTCCTGAGCAGTTCCAGGTGACCCGAAAGCATGCCACCGAGCGACCGTTTACCGGAAAGTATGTCCATAAGACCGAGGACGGCGTCTATGTCTGCGTCTGCTGCGGCGAGCCACTCTTCGACGCCGCCACGCAGTTCGATTCCGGCACCGGCTGGCCCAGCTTTTTTGAGCCGCTCTCTGACGAGCAGGTGGAGACACAGACCGATTCCAGCCTGTTTATGCGGCGCACCGAGGTGCATTGCCGGTCGTGTGGCGCCCACCTGGGCCATGTCTTCGACGACGGTCCTCGCCCGACCGGGCTGCGCTACTGCATCAATTCGGTATCGCTGGAGCTGAAGCCGTCCAGCGACACACCCGAGACTGGCAAGTAGTCCCGGCACGAATTCGGCACTAGCGACTCCGCCGTCCCGAACCGCCCGATCATTTCCAAACGGCGCCGACCCGCTTGGCCTCAGCCAGCGCCTGTACCCGCCCGGCACGCGCCGACGGCACGGTGCGCGCGGGATCGAGGGGATTGCGCCCTATGGCCGCTACCGATGCTCGGTCAGGGCTGACCAGCACTGCGCGTACGCTCTCGTCCAGCGCGGCCACCTGAGAATCGGGCCGATCGACGCGACGTAACGCCTGCGTCAAGGGCGCGATAACGACCACACGACCGTACCCTGCGGCCAGATCTACATTGGCCACCGAGCGCACTCCACCGTCGATGTAGGGCTGGCCGTTGATAGTGATCGGCGGCCACACCAGTGGCACCGCACAGCTAGCCGCCACCGCTTCGACCAGCGACACACCGCTGTCTTTGTCAAAAACGACGAATTCTCCAGTGGCGGCGTTTACTGACGTGATGAGCAGCCGCCGCTCCGGCCAGGTCTGAGTCAGCATCCGGCTCTCGATCACTTCGCGCCGCTGCGTCTCGGGCACCGACTTGATTCGCAGCGCGGCTCGCCCTAGCCGGGCACGACCCTGCTCCGGTCTGCCGGGCCAGACCATGGCCAGCAGGAAACGCGCTGTGGCCCAGACAGTCATGCGGTCGACACGCCCGCCCGGCTCCGGATCGACCTGCGCCTCGAAGAGCTTCTCCGGTGGGATACCACCGGCAAGTTGCGAAGCCACAGCCGCCCCGGCAGACGTGCCAATGAAGACATCGGCCACCGACAGGTCGACACCGCTCTCGGCAAGTCCGAGTAGTAGCCCTATTTCCCAGGCGATACCGGTGATTCCACCACCTCCCAGTACTAGGGCTCGTCCTCTATCCGACATTGCTGCTTCTACCCTGCACCTTCTTTACTGACGAGGTTACCGCCGCGGAGCAGCTGCCCACCACCGCCGCTCGAGCCCAAAATGTCGCCAATGTGCTCCTGACAGTGCTCAAGAACATTTCTGGTACGTTCGTACACGTATTCGCCCGGCTCAAAGTGCGTATCTTCGAGCGCCAACAGGATCTCGACATCGCGCTGGTAAGCCTGTCGCAAGATGCCGCATACCGTGTCGAGTGATTGGTCCCCTATCATGGTAACAATGGTGGCGTTGATCGCGTCATTCATGACGGTTTCCTGCGCTTCGTCGGCTAGCTCAATCGGGGGCATACCGGCGGCCACCTTGGGCACGCGCACCGTCGCCATCACTTCCCAACCGGCCAGATGCGCGACATACTCGCGCGGACCCCATCCCGAAGTGGCCCGGGCAGCACCGCGCTCCTCCGCTTCAGTTGCCGCCTGGATGACCTCCTCGAAGGCGGCAGCCAGCCCCTGGAGGAGCTGCTCTTTAGTCATGACCTCTGACATACATAGTCCTCCATCCATAAGGATACGAACTCGGTCTACAGTAGCCCACTCGCGGAAGGTGGCCGTCTGGCCCGCAACAGCCATTGGCGCTCTCATGATACGAGGCCCTCCAAGCAGAGGTCAATGTCAGGCTAAAGGCACGTCCGGCGTCTCCGACCGGGCATTGCGCTGGATGGTGGGGATGGCAGAGTCAATCGCCGTTTAGGGTTATCATAGGTCCAACAGGATCTCGCTTATCGGATGCGAGCAACAGATCAGTACATTTCCGTCGGCAGGCGGCTCAAGCGGTTCGGGGTCATAGTTTACGGCACCGGCAACCAACCCAGTCTCACACGTATGACAGACTCCTGTCCGGCAAGACCACTTGACTGGTACGTCACAGGCCTCAGCGAGTTCAAGCACACTCTTGTACGTTGGGTCCCAGGGAACGGTGAGGCCACTCCGGGCGAACCCGACCGCCGGTCCTGTGGGGTGGGGGGAGATAGGCGCATGCGGTGATCGTCGTGGCACATCAACCACGCCTGGTGTGATCCCTGGCTCTGGTCCAAAGACTTCCGTGTGGATCCGATTCTTGGCAACACCCCAGTCATTCAGACCCGTCGAGAGATCATGGAGAAACGCAGTTGGGCCACAGAGGTAGAAATCCGCCTCCCGCGGTACACCCAATTCTTCCAGGATGGGCACACTGAAATGGCCAGGGGAGTCATAATCCCGCCCCCGCTGATCCTGGGAACCCGGTTGGCTATAACGAATATGGCTGTGACTCCGTGGCAATAGCGCCAACAGGCGTCGCACCTCCTGCGCAAATGGATGGTCCTCGCCGCTGTGCGCCCCATACAGCCACCAAACTTCCCGCTGTGGCGCTTCATGGGCCATACAGTGCAACATTGCCAGCACGGGCGTCGCTCCTATACCTGCGCTGAGCAGAACGACGGGCTGATCCCCCACTTGATAGATGAAGCTCCCGCGTGGTGCGCTTACATCCAGATATTTGCCGGTGTGCACCTGGGCGTGCACGTAGATACTCGCAACACCGTTGCTCTCGCGCTTGATACTTACGCGAAAGTGATCTGAGCTTGGCCCATCCGACAAGGAGTAGCTCCGTAACAACGGTGGTGTGGTTGGCTGAGATCGGAGGCGAAGTACGACATATTGCCCTGGTAACGCCACCGCAAGCGGTTGCTTGTCCACTGGTTTGAGCACCAGAGAGATGATGTTGCGACTCTCGTGTTCGATGTGCGCGACCCGCATACTCCGAAAGCCTGGCCAGGCTGGTGGAGGGCTGGAAGTGGCAACCAATCCAGCATTGCCCTGGGTGGAAGCTCCCGCCCGCACTTGTTCGCGCAGGGCCTGGAACGACGTTTGCCAGCCGGGACTCAAGGCAGGGATGCGCAGTGTACGCTCAATCAACTCAGGATCTGGGTGGGGGAGATAGAGCAATCCGTCAATCTCGGCTACCGTCAGGTGTTCTGGCCCGTCGGCAACCTTGATGATCGCATCCCCCCCACCTACCTCGCCTTCCTGAAGCACACGAAAGTAAAATCCGGGTCTCTGGTGAGCGACGAGGAGCGCAGCCATACGTGGCTCATTCATCCGGATGCCGACGCGGTAGCAAGTAACACGGGGTTGTGTCACCTCAAAGAGCGCGCTCCCGATGCGATACTGATCGCCGATACAAACCTCATCGTCCGCTAGGCCTTCAACAGTAAAATTCTCACCAAACTGACCGAAGTCAAAGTCAGAACGACCGAGCTGTTGCTCCCAGTAGTGGTACGAGGCAATTTGGTAGACGAAGACGGCGCGCTGCTCACCCCCATGCCCGGCGAGATCCCCCTGCCCATCCCCATCAATGTTGAGCCGCCGCACCATCCGCCGCCCTTGAATCGCTTCTTTCCAGATGCCAGTATGCACGGTTTCCCCACGCCAGGCGATATCGCGAGGCAGACCCACATTGACAGACAGCAGTTGTGGCATGCAGACCCCCTCCTGTGTCTTACGTTGTGCTTAGACTCACGCCAGCCGTCTGCAAGAACGATCACGTAGACTATGCCACGTAGACTATGCCACGTAGACTATGCCACGTAGACTATGCCACGTAGACTCATGCTTGCGCGGCAGAAAAAAGATCGGCGGGCAGAGCACGCTGTAGGATACCCAGTAGGATACCCAATTCCTGGCTGGTTTTTCCACGCAGTACCCACCGTCATCCAAGCGTTACGCGAACATAGGATTGGGCTAGGTGTTAGCCATTCGCTTCACACATGGGAGGTAGATAGGCGCTCGAGAGCGACGTTAGAGCAGTTTGTCCGGCGTGATCGGTAGCTCGCGCACGCGCACGCCGGTCGCGTGGTAGACGGCATTGGCGATGGCCGCGGCCACGCCAGTGATGCCGATCTCGCCCAGGCCGCGGCAGCCGAGCGAGTTGAAGTTGAGGTCCGGCTCGTCGATCCAGCTCACATCGATCGCCGGAACGTCCGCCTGCACCGGGACGAGGTAGCCCGCCAGGTCGGCGTTCACCACCCGCCCAGGCACCCGGTCGTACACTAGCTCTTCGAGCAGCGCCTGCCCGATGCCAAAGACGATCCCCCCGAGGAACTGGCTGCGCGCCGCCATGGCGTTCATCACGCGGCCGACGTCGAAGACGCTCACTACACGGGAGACGCGCACCCGCCCGATGTCGGGCGTGACGCGCACTTCAACGAAGTGGGCGCCGAAGGACTGGAAGGCAAACGTGTCATTCTCCATCCAGATCGGCTGCGTGCTCGCCTCGGCTGCGAGCTGCTCACGCCCAGCGCGCGCGAGCAGCTCGGCGCAGGTCATGCCCGCCATGGAATCGGTGCAGGGCGCGATACGGCCATCGGCGAACGTGTAGCGCCGCTCGGGCTGCCGCTCCTCGATCAATCCGCGGAACCGGTGCGACGCCCGACGGGCGTGGGCGTCGTCCGCCCCGTCCACGGTCGCGCGAGCCAACTCGGCCAGTTGGTGCCGGAGGTCGGCGCAGGCGTCGGCGACCGCTGGGGCCGTGCTCGCCGTCAGGTTCGAGCCGCCGGCGACCGCGCACGGCGGCAAGTGCGAGTCACCCAGCTCGACCGTGACACGATCGAGCGGCAGGCCAAGGCCTTCGGCGGCGGTAAGCGCCAGCAGGGTATACATGCCCGTGCCGACGTCGATTCCGGCGGTGGAGATGATCGCGCGAACGTCCTCACCTTCTCGGACCAGCCGCGCCTTGACGGTCGCTCCAAGGCAAAGGCCAGGATAGGAGGCGGTCGCCATGCCCCAGCCGACGAGCTCGGCGCCGTCGCGCATCTCGCCGGCACGGGGTGGGCGCTGGCCCCAACCGAAACGCTCGGCGCCGCGATCATAGCAGGCAAGCAGATGCTTGCTCGAGAACGGCTTGCCCGTCTGCGGGTTCACCTCCGCATGGTTGCGCCGCCGCAGCGCGACCGGGTCCATGCCGAGCGCGGACGCCAGCTCGTCCATCGCACACTCCAGTGCGAACGTGCCCGGTGCCTCGCCCGGCGCGCGCATCCAGGCGGGTTTCAACACGTTCAGCCGCGCCAACTCGTGCGACGCCGCGTAATTGGGACAGGTGTAGAGCAGGCGCGTCACCAGGCTCGTGGTCTCGACGTACTCGTCCTCCATCGCCGTGCTTGACGTCGTCGCGTGACGGCACGCCTGGAGCGTGCCGTCACGCGCGGCGCCAAGCTGGATGCGCTGGATGGTCAGCGGACGGTGCCCGACCGTCGTCAGCACCTGTTCCCGCGTCAACACGCACTTGACGGGGCGCCCCAGTCGCTTTGCGGCGAGCGCGGCGAGAATGGCGTGCGCGCCGGTCGCGGCCTTCGAGCCGAACATGCCACCAACGAACGGCGCGAGCACCTGTATCTTCTCAGGCTGGTAGGCCAAAGGCCCCTTGGAGGACAGCGGCATCGCCCATCACCCACTGCGTCGAGTCGTGGATGGTGAGGGCGTCACCCTGCCACATCGCGACACAGGCATGTGGCTCCATCGCGCACGGGTGCTCCATCGGCGTCGTGTACGTCTGGTCCAGGCGGACCTCGGCCGCGGACAGCACACCGTCCGGGTCGCCCCGACTCGTCTGCAGATCCTCGCCAAGGGCCTGCTCGGGGCGGTAGCGAGTTCCCAGCGCGTCCTCAATGGACACAGCGAACGGCGCGCGCTCGTACTCGACGCGCAGCAGTGAGGCGGCGTATTGCGCCTGCTCCCATTGCTCAGCCACGACCAAGGCCACATACTGCCCCGTGTAGCGGATGTGGGCGTCCGCGAGCGGCGGGCGCACCTCCGCCGTCGTCCCCCCTTGATCGAGTGCAACCGGCATCTGCCCGAGCGGGCCGCGGTTCTGGTGCGTGAGCACCAGTAACACGCCTGGCGCCTGCTCGGCCGCCGCCCTGTCGATGCGCGCGATGCGCCCGCTCGCAATGGCGCTGCCGACGAGCACCGCGTGCGTCATGCCTGCCGCCTGCACCTCGGCCGCGTACTGCGCCGCCCCAGTGACCTTCAGCCGGCCATCCACGCGGCTCACCTTTGTTCCAATCAGCGTCATCCCCGTCGCCTTGATTGCTTTGGTCGTCATCGGGCGCCTCCTATGCTTTCGGTGTCCCTGGCGTGGGCCGGGCCATAAGCTCGACCAGCGCGTGCACCAGAGTGCGCTTCGCGAGCTCGATCTTGAAGGCGTTATACTGCCGGGGCGTCGCGCCTATGAGCGCAGCCTCCGCCGCAGCCCGGAACACTTCCGCGTTCGGTTGCTGACCTTGGAGCGTACGCTCGGCCCCAGGCGAGCGCCAGGGCTTGGTGGCCACGCCGCCGAGTGCTATCCGCGCCACCTGGATCACGCCGCCCTGCACGTCCAGGAGCACCGCGGCCGACGCCAGCGCGAACTCATACGACGCGCGGTCGCGTACCTTGAGGTAGTGCGAGCGCCGCGCAGCAGGCAAGTCTGGGATGTCCACATGGGTGATCAACTCGCCGTGCTCCAGCGCGCTCTCGCGCTCGGGTGTCTGGCCGGGCAGCAGGTAAAAGTCTGCGAAGGGAATGGCTCGCGTAGAGCCGTCCGGACGCAGCGTGCGTACGGTCGCGTCCAAGATGGCGAGCGCCACGCCCATATCGCTAGGGTGCGTCGCAATGCACTTGTCGCTTGTGCCCAGCACAGCGTGGCCACGATTGAAGCCGCGCATAGCGTCGCAGCCAGAGCCTGGCGCGCGCTTGTTGCAGGCGGCAGACGTGTCGCGGAAATACGCGCAGCGCGTGCGCTGCATGAGGTTGCCCGCCGTCGTGGCCATGTTGCGCAATTGCGTGGAGGCACCGGCAAGGAGCGCCTCCGAGAGCACAGGATACCGCTCGCGGATCTCGGGGTGCCACGCCAGGTCACTGTTGCGCACGTTGGCGCCGATGTGTGCGCCGGCCGCATCCACCTCGACCGTGTCGAGCGGCAGCCGGGTAGACGTCCACCAGTGTGTCGGGAGCCATCACGTCGAGTTTCATCAGATCCACCAGCGTGGTGCCGCCAGCGAAGAAGACCGCGCCTGGCGTGCTGACCACAGTGCGGATAGCGTCTGCGGCGGTTGCCGCTTCGACGTAGCTGAAAGGCTTCATGCGCGCGCACTCCCTTCGTCTCGCGCCGTCTGCTGCGCCACCTTGCGCACGGCGGCAACCATGTTCGGGTAAGCACCGCAGCGGCAGATGTTACCGCTCATGCGCTCGCGGATCTCATCGTCGTCGAGCTGCGCCAGGCGTGGTGGCGCGGCGACGTCTGGCGTGACGTGGCTGGGCACGCCGACCTTAGCTTCCTCGATCAGCGCAACTGCGGACATGATCTGCCCCGGCGTGCAGTAGCCGCACTGGAAGGCGTCGCACTCGATGAAGGCGGTCTGCAGCGGGTGGAGCACCTCACCGCTAGCCAAGCCTTCGATGGTGGTGATGTCGTCACGCTGGTGTGCGACGGCGAGTGAAAGACAGGCAAGCTCCCTGCGACCGTTGATGTGGACCGTGCAGGCGCCGCACTGGCCGTGGTCACACCCCTTCTTGCTACCGGTTAGCCCCAGGTGCTCGCGCAGGGTGTCAAGCAGTGTGGTGCGCGGATCAACGTCCAGACGGCGCTCGCGGCCATTGACACGCAGGGTGATCGCGACGGTTGCCATGGCGCCGTGCGCCACGCTCGGAGACGCCATAATATCCTCCTCCTGAAATAGCCCTCCGCAGGCAGGGTGGAGCGGGAGAGATAGCAGCGAGATACATGCTGGCTTCCATTGAATGTAGCGTCGAGGGATTACCACGTCGTACACAGGATGACAAATCTGCAACAACTTCCTAACGAATTCTTCCCACTCTCCTCCATCAGTGCCCTGGTTCTGCCCGCACAGTCACGGCGCAACGTTCACGACGACATCTCATAAACCCTCTTATCCTACGTGTGCTGTACAGCCTCCTTTCAATTTCGCCAGCGCTTGCCTACCTGATTTTCGACTGCTATACTGTCGCCACTGCTGCCAGTCTATGTGAGACGGGCAACATATTCACAGTGCAGTGTGAAAAGAGGTTGGGCACATGAAATTGCGGTCTCCCGTGTCCCTGGTGCTAGCCGCGCTGCTCGTGGCGGTTGGGCTGCTTGGCGGCTTTGTGATTACGACGCGAGCTTCACATGCGGCGGCCTTACACTCGGCTTGCGCCGGCGACGCCGGCGCCAAGGCGCTCACCGGCAGCATCGGCGGTGCTGCTTACAAGATCGAGGTACCAGCATCCTGGAATGGCACGCTGTTTCTCTACAGTCATGGCTATGTGTTCCCGGGCTCGCCACAGGTGGCCACCGACGTGGGCGACCCGCTCACCGGCGCCACGATGCTCAGCCAGGGCTACGCGCTTGCCGGCTCCTCGTACAGCCAGGAAGGCTGGGCACTGCAGCAGGCGTTCCAGGATCAAATTGCGCTGCTGAATTACTTTGATTCGACGTGCGGTCATCCCAGCCGCACAATCGCCTGGGGCCACTCCTTGGGTGGCATCATCACTGCTGGACTCGTCCAACTCTATCCCCAGCGCTTTACCGCCGCGTTGCCAATGTGCGGAGTGGTCGCCGGCGGTGTGGGTACATGGAACCAGGCATTGGACCAGTCTTTCGCCTTTGATGTGCTGCTGGCAGGCAATGCGCTTCCCCTCGTCAATCTGGACAAATTGAGCTCCACGCAGCTCAACGCCGACTTTGACCAGGCTGAGGGGATCCTCGCAGCCGCACAGAGCACTCCACAGGGGCAGGCCCGTATAGCCCTGGTCGCTGCACTGGGCGACATCCCTGGTTGGTTTACGTCACTCTCGCCCGAACCGGGCAAGTCGGACTTCACTGACCAAGAGGTCAACCAGTTCGACTGGGAGAGCCAGGTGGATTTCTTGTTCGCTTACTTCGCCCGTGCCGAGCTGGAAGCGCGTGCCGGCGGCAATCCATCGTGGAACGTTGGCGTTGACTACAGCGTCCAGCTAAATCTGTCGGCTGACAATAGTGAAGTCAAGGCCCTGTACGCAAAGGCAGGACTTAATCTGGGGCAGGATCTGGCTAGTCTCAATCATGCCACGCGTGTTGCACCCGATCCCGGCGCGGTCCAGTACCTCAACCAGTTCATCAGCTTCGATGGCGATCTGGACGTACCCGTGCTGACTATGCACACCACCGGAGATGGCCTGGTAGTCAACCAGGACGAGCAGTCATATGCCCAGATCGCCGCTGTGAAAGGCGACTCTAGCATGCTACGCCAGGTCTTTGTGAGCCGCGCAGGCCACTGTGCCTTCACTCCGGCAGAGACCTTGGCTGCGGTGCAGACCCTCATTCATCGCGTTGACACTGGCCAGTGGGACAATACCACCAATCCAGCTACGATGAACGCAGAGGCGGCAGCGCTGGGCTCGTCACTCAACGTCTTCGCAGTGGTAACCGCCACGGGAACCACGCTGGTGCCTACAGCGCCGGCGTTCCTCCAGTTCGAGCCCACAGAGTTCCTGCGTCCCTTCACCGATTGGTGGTGATGGCGACTAATCTGGACTCACAGGATCTGCGCGAAATGGACGTACGCCTCTCCTCCGCTCGGAGGAGAGGCGTACGTCCATTTCCGGCAATTCTCTAGCGCATTTGGCCCTCTATCCCGCTACCGAATGCGCTCACGTTCTAGGAAGCAGTGCGCGCCCACAAGGAGACGTGCGTGAGTCCTGCGGCCCGCACACGTGACTCAGCAACCTCCAGCATGTCGGCACTGGCATCGATCCCGAGCACCCGGCCCGTCTCGCCAACCAGGTCGGCGGCAATCAGGCTAACAGCGCCGGGGCCGCAGCCGATATCGAGTACCTGCATGCCGGTCGTGAGGCCAGCCTCCATCAACATGCTGCGGGTGAACGGGTGGTAGATCTGGCCGAGCCGCAGTAAGCGTTGGATGGCCCAAGGCGTGTGACCCAGCAGGTAGTTATCAGCTGATGAGGTGTTCTCTGGCATCGCCGTCTCCTCTGTGCCTGGCGTCTCTGTGCCGAGCGCATGAATACGATCTATCCGAGCGATCCCTCCGAGTGCAGGACCACCTGGACTTCAGGAGAATGCTGAAGTGTTTGATAGACAACGCAGTAGCGCTCCGTCAGGCGAATCAACGTAGCCAGTTGCTCATCAGAGGCAGGAGTATCCAAGTCGAAATACAGCTGGATACGCTGGAACCCGACTGGCACTTCCTTGGAGATACCCAGCGTACCACGAAAATCCAATATACCTTCCGCTCGTACGGTTCCATCGCGCAGTTCGACACCGATGGCAGTGGCGACGGCTGACAGAGTGACTCCAGCGCAAGCCACCAATGCCTCCAACAGCATGTCGCCCGAGCAGGCATTCAATCCGCTGCCACCCGTTGCTGGGTGCAATCCGGCCTCGACAAGTGCTTTTCCAGTTTCTACCTTGCACGTGATACCCTGTCCAAGCTTGCCCTGAGCCCTGAGAGTGATAAGCGCGGCTTCAGGCTGCTCTCGGTACTGCTCTTTGAGAGGGACCTGTACAGCACGAAATTCTTCGGCTTTCATCGCTGTTCCCCTTTTGCCATGCGTTGTTAGTAAGGCTTGGCCATCCCGCGAAGCAGCCCTGCGAAGCAGCACGCTGCCACAACTCTGTCCTCAGTCTAGCATGTCCGTTCGCAGATCCAGTGATGGCGTGACAGACAGGGCGCGACCAGGAGCAAGCGAGATACCTTGGGAAGGATTGGTAGCTACCCTGCGCCTTCCCAAGCACACTGTAAAACCGGCCAAGGCTGAATCTGGTCAATCGGCGACTGCAAGCGCGGCGGTCCAGGTCGGTAGGACCGCACTGATCAGGCTGTGGGCTTGATATTTTGATTCATGCGGAAGAGGTTGCCGGGATCGAACTGTTTCTTGATCTCTGCCAGCCGGTCATAACTGCTGCCGTACGTTGCTCGTATCCGCTCTTCACCCTCGTCGCTCATCATGAAATTGACGTAGCCACCAGGCAGGGAATAGGGATGCAATGCGTCATAGTAGGCGCGTACCCAGGCCCTGTTCTTTTCCGTATTGGCCACGTCGGGATCCATGGCGTAAATATTGTAGGTAAAATGCGCGTCGCGATAGCCCCACGCCGTGGCATCCGCACCGATGGTGCTGGCGAAGCCATCTACCGGATAGAGGTGCATACCCGATGAGATGGTAGGCACTTGTGCTCCATGCTCCACATGCACCTCAATGGCCTCATCGGTCAGCGCGTCCACGAAGTCCGACTTCCAGTAATCGTAGTTGCCCTTGGGCACCAGAGCGTCCAAACCACTGTTTACCGCTGGCAGCGGCGTAGGCGCCACCAGATCCTGAGCGGGTGGCCCAAACGTCCGCAACGGCGCCAGCGCTTTCTCACCGGCCGCCATGTCGCCGACATAGCAGGCCGAGACCAGGCACATGTTTTTCAGATGGAGCTCTTCGTTGATAAAGGGTGCGGGTGGAATGAGATGAAAGCCAAAATAGGCATTGACCTCAGTGGGGGCTGTGCGCATAAAGTCACGGTAGTTGCGCATGGCATCGCGAGCGATCTCAAGGGGATAGATGATAAAACCCGCTAGTACCGTACCAGCAGGTTGGAGGCGGAACTCAAAGGACGTCACCACGCCAAAGTTCCCGGTTCCCCCACGTAACGCCCAGAAGAGATCCGGGTTCTTCTTCGCGCTGGCCCGAGTTAGCCTGCCATCCGCTGTCACCACATCGGCTGACAGAAGGGTGTCGCATGAGAGGCCGTAGGTGCGGGTCAGGTTGCCAATGCCACCACCCAGGGTCAAACCGGCAATGCCCGTCGTGGAGATGATGCCGCCCGGCACGGCGAACCCAAAGGGATGGGTCGCATGATCCAGGTCGCCCCAGGTGACACCCCCCTCAGCCCGCACGACGTGCCGCGCAGGGTCCACATGAATGCCCTTCATAGCTGAGAGGTCAATGACTACGCCATCGTCATTGACGGCAAAGCCCGCAACGTTGTGCCCACCCCCACGGATGGAGACTGGCAGGTGCTGCTCGCGGGCGAAATTGACCGTGCTCATCACATCGGCCACATCAACGCAGCGGACGATTACGGCGGGGCGCCGGTCAATCATCGCGTTATAGACCTTGCGCGCCTCATCATAGGTTGCATCGCCCGGTTGCAGCACCTCGCCGCGCACGACACTCTTGAGTACACTGATTGCCGTAACGGTGTCGCTGATGCCAGTTTGGATAGCCATCGAAAGTCCCCCCTTGTTGGCATTGTGGACCAGAGCAGCTCGGCGGTGAGCGCCTCTGCTTTCATGGCTCCGCCACTCTCGACGGAGCGGTACGTCACGGGACGATCTATCTGTTCAGCCATCGCTGCCGCAATGATCTCACTGGTCGCGGTCGCGTAGTCCTTACAGCGGCCGCCGCCCGTCGTGCCAATCGAGTCAGGGTTCCTTCTTCTTAGTGCTCGCTACTATATCACACCATGAGTAACTTCTGCTGCGCCCAGGAGAATACCGTATTCCAGCTTCTTCAAACACGCGCATAGTCTATGGCTATAGGAAGGTGCGGAGCCGAGCGAGCACTTCGGCTTGTGAGGTGACCCGCTCGGCGCCCGCCGCAACCAGCTGCCGGTAGGCATCCACACCCAGGGTGGAGAAGTCCCGTGCCGCTACCGCAGCAAAGTCGTCAGAGAAGTCGTCCGGCGGGTCCGCGGGATCAGGAGTGGGAGGGCGGGTCACCCGCTCCCTGGCCGGCGATACATACCTTGGTACATACCCTGGCTCAAAGAGGAGAACCGGCACACCGGCGCGCCTCGCCTCGGCAGCCCCCTGAAGTAGGGAGATATTGCCTCTCCCTAGGGGCATCGGCGCCACGATGACCGCCGAAGCTCTCAGCATGTGTTCGCGCGCCGAAGCCAGGCCCACCTCCGAGACCGCCGCATACGGCGGCTCCAGTATGCAGAGCTCGGCCAGCCGCTGGGCTAGTAGCGCGTCGCTGTCGCCGGCGTTCAGCGGGCCGGCGCTAAAGGGGATCTGGGCATCGGCCAGGCTACGCATGAGGAGCTCTCCCGAGCCCCCGCCGGCCAAAACATGCACGTAGCCAGGCCGCTCATCGCCCTTTGCTGCACCAGCCTCGGCCCCTTCTTCAATCGATCCGGCTTCAATCGATCCGGCTGCGCCGTTCCCTCCGGCGCTCCCCGGCAACGACGGGCTTTGGCCAATAGCTTGGCCAATAGCGTGGATTGCCGGCAGATAGCCGGGCGGCAGCACGCTCAGATGCTCCTCGCCCCGCAGAATGCCGACCTGAACCGGTGTCTGGTAAATACGAGACAGAATTGTTTCGTCCAGCACCTGAGCCGGCGGGCCGTCGGCAATGACCCGGCGATCGAAGAGAACCAACCGAGGAAAATAGCGTGCCGCCAGGTTTAGGTCGTGGAGCGCCGCCAGCACCGTCATGCCCTGCTCCCGATTCAGCCGGCGCAAGAGTTCAAGCACCTCGATCTGGTGCCGGATGTCCAGGTGGGCGGTGGGCTCATCCAGTAGCAGAATAGGGGCATGCTGCGCCAGCGCCAGCGAGACCACGGCACGCTGGCGCTCACCACCACTGAGTTCATTGAAGATCCGTCCGGCCAGCGGTAGCAGACCGGTTTCAGCTAGCGCCGCCTGCACCGCCGCCCGGTCGGCGGCGCGCAATGTGCCGAAGCTACCAGTGTGCGGCGCTCGCCCCATCTCGACGATCTGCTGCACAGTGTAGGCAAACTGTACCGAGAAATCCTGGGGCACTACCGCCACACGCCGGGCAATCTCCCGGCGCCCCAGCTGGGCCAGCCGCTCACCTTCGAGGAATATGCTGCCGCGCTGAGGCTGCAGCACTCCGGCGGCCAGGTGGAGCAGCGTGGATTTGCCGGCGCCATTGGGA
This sequence comes from uncultured Chloroflexia bacterium, assembly GCA_963826075.1. Taxonomy (GTDB): domain Bacteria; phylum Chloroflexota; class Ktedonobacteria; order Ktedonobacterales; family JADMIN01; genus JAJPKE01. Next base: position 118,504 of record CAWGVQ010000017.1, on the reverse strand, counting down.
CCGAGCAACCCCACCATCTCGCCCGCTGACACGGTGAGTGACACGTCGTCCACCACCGGTTTTTTCAATAACCTGCGGCTATAGGAAAAGGTCACCGTCTCGAAAATAATACTCTTCACCAGCTATACTGCTTCCCAGCATAACGAAGCAGCCAGAGAAAGAAGGGGCCGCCCACCAGTGCGGTAACCACTCCCAGGGGAATCTCACTGGGAGCCGCCAGCGTTCGCGCCAGCAGATCAGCTACCACCACAAATATCGCTCCCGCCAGCCCAGCGGCAGGAATAAGCAGCCGGTGACGCGGCCCTAGCAGGATGCGGCACACATGGGGCGCCACCAGGCCGACGAAACCGACCAGTCCGCTGATCGAGACTGCGGCGGCTACCAGGAGCGCGGCCACGACGACAATTGCCAGCTTGCGGCGCTCCACCGAAAGCCCCAGGTGAGCCGCCATATCCTCGCCCAGCGCAAATACATCCAGGGTCGGCGCCAGATAGAGCGCGGCCAGAAAACCGAAGACGACGATCAGCAGTATGATCCATACCTGCAGCCAGTTCAAGACGGCAACGCCACCAGCCAGCCAGAGATAAAGTGAGGAGATCTGCAGGCCCAACCGTTCGCTGCGGGTGATGATGAGCGTCTGTGCGGCGGTGAGCACGGCACTCACCGCCACACCGGCAAGGAGCAGTGTCACCACCGGAGTACGGCCACCTCGAGAGGCGAGCAGATAGACCAGTGCCACCGCCAGCAGCGCCCCGCCGAAGGCCATGACCGGAATGAGGCCAAAACCCAGCCAGCTGGAAGTAAATAGCGCCGGAACTACGAAGCTGATCGACGCTCCCAGCGCCGCTCCCGACGAGGTACCAAGCAGCAGTGGATCGGCTAGCGGATTGCGCAGCAGACCCTGAAGCAGCGTGCCGGCGATCGCCAGACCCGCTCCTACCAGCGCCGCACCCGCCACACGAGGCAGACGCAGGTCCAGCAATATGACCTGGTCGGTTAGCGGCCAGGTCTGCTGAAAGTGGAAAAGGTGCAGTTGAAACAGCTGTACCTGGTCCAGCAAAATGGCGGCGGTCTGCGCCGGTGGTATAGGCACTGAACCCACCGCGCCGGCGAAGACGATAGCGAGAGCCAGGAGCAGCGCCAGCAGCGGAAGCGCACCGGCTCGCCAGCGATCCAGAACACGCTCGGATCGGTAGACTTCTGGCTCGGCTAGTAGCTTCTCCATAACGTGTACCATGCTTCTTTAGGCAAACAGACTTGGGTGTAGCAGCCTGGCCAATTGCTCGAGAGCGTTCACCAGGCGCGGTCCAGCTCGCTGGCTCTCATCGGGATTGAGTGCGTAGACCTGGTGGTTCTTCAGCGCCGAAATCACCGACCAGCCGGTACGCTGGTAGAGCTGGGCCGGATTACCGCCGTACGCTGGATCTTCGGTCAGGATTATAACCTGCGGGTTGGCGGCAATGATGCTTTCGTCCCCCACGCTAGGGTAGCCGCCGTTGCTGCGGTCGGAACCAAAGACATTGGTGCCTCCAGCATCTCGAATCAACTCATCGCCAAAGGACGTGCCGCCGAAGACATACGCAGTTGGCGCGACGTACCCTACCTCCATATAGACCGACACCTTGGGGGCACCGGCGACTTTGGCCTTCACCGCGGCGATACGCTGCTGTAGGCTGGCCACCAGCTGATCCGCCGCAGTGCCGTCATGCGCCAGCTGGCCCACCAGCCGAATCTCCAGCAGTGTACCGGTAAGATCGAGCTGCGGCAGATCCACCACTGTGATGTGCACCGCCTCTAGCTGCGCGTCGACGCTTCGGGTTTCGCCGCCAAAGCTCAACACCAGGTCGGGCTGGTCGGCTACAATAGCCTCGACGTTGTAGGTGGCGCTGGCGTCCGAGATCTTGGGCTTACTGGCTAGCGAGGCGGGATAGTCGGTGAAGTAGTCTACCGCGATAACACGGGAGGCCAAATTCAGCGCTCCCAGAATCTCGCTGTCGCTGGAACCCAGTGAGATGATGCGCTGCGGTGCTTTCTCAGGGATGACGATGGTGGTGCCGTCGGCATCTTTAGAGAGGAGCGGCTTCGCCGAGCCGGTAGATGCCGTCGTTGACGCTCCGCCGCAACCTGAAAGCGCTCCCAGCATAACCATAACGGTGAGGAACGAGGACGCCGTAAGTGGTAGCCTGGTCAGTTTGGAATGCGAATGCCCAATACCCATTAACCTATAATCTCCCTAGCTCGAGATCGGCAGAGAACGGCGCCACGAACTACTGCGCGTACAACGCTTCAAGGCCCGGCAAGGGCAGACAACCAGGACAAAAAACCGGGGCAAAAAATGCGCCTTCTCTCGGTGTCGAGAGAAGGCGCAGCACAAGTGCCGCTCTTCTCCTTCTGGCGCGAAAGGACTGAGCATGATACGCGAGGTCGGTCTCCTGGCTCCCGGTTACACCGCTCGCTTAGTGGGGCAGTGTGTACTGATTCCTGCAGCCTTCCCGCCATCCCTCGGGGAGTGGCAGTGACTTCACGCCTTGCGCGTGACGGCAGAGATCATGATGCACCGGATACAGTGGCGCGTCCGCATCGGCTTTACACCGATTTCCCATGGCTAGCACCGGGCCCTATGGACCCAGCCAAGCCACCTCACGACAAAAGAATGATACCATGAGCTGCAGGCAACAAGCAAAGTTGGAAGTCCGCAAGGCTCACCGTTTCGCCGGCAAGATCAGGGAGGTCGAGGACCGGAGCAGGCTCACCGATCTTCGGGGACGGTGAAGGCGAGGAACGGGTTCCTCGCGACGCTGGCTGCAAGTGTGGCGTTGGATGGTCGGCTCGGCACTGACCTCTGCATCCTCGTCGTGGTGTGGGTTGTGCTGTAGAGGCCACTAGATTACCTACGGCGAGGGCGGTGCCGAGCCGACCGATGAGGCGAACTCCAGGAGGCCCGCGCTGCACCAGCCTGCCAGGCAGGCAGTCAGCAGGGCAGGATTCGAGCAAGTCGATCACCAGAGGAGGCCACGTCATGGCAACCAAAATGAAGGACCGGGCAACCGCCAACGGTATGTCCCCAGAAGCAGAATCTCGACCAGATGCGCCTGGCCTCAATGGTCCTACCCAACCGCACCATCTGAGTGTAGAAGAGCGACAGGCACGGGGGCGCGCTGCACGCGCACACACGCCCCGAAGTAGTCATGCCAACTGGGCCGAGGCACCGGATCGTACCGACCCCATCTCCCTCTTGGAGCAGCAAGCGATTACACGCCTGCCTGAGCTGATTCCCATCCGCTACGCGCGCATGCGGATCTCCCCGTTCACCTTCCTGCGTGGATCGGCGATCGTGATGGCCCAGGATCTGGCCCGCACTCCCTCGACAGGCATCACTACCCAGCTCTGCGGCGATTGCCACCTTTCCAACTTTGGGCTGTACGCCTCGCCGGAGCGGGCGTTGCTCTTTGATATCAATGACTTCGACGAGACGCTGCCCGGCCCATGGGAGTGGGATGTCAAGCGCCTGGCCGCCAGCTTCTACGTTGCCGGCCGAGGGAACGGCTTTTCAGAGGCCGGCTGCCGCCATGCGGTGCTGGCGGTAGTCCGATCCTACCGCCTACGTATGGCGGAGTACGCCGGCATGCAGACCCTGGATGTATGGTATTCACGGGTCACTGCCGAGGATCTGCTCGAGCGGGTAACGGGTGCTCAGAAGAAGAAAGCTCAGCAGGGGATAGCCAAGGCCCAGCAAAGCAACAGCCTGAAAGCGCTCTCGAAGCTGACCGATGTGGTCGATGGTCACCTGGTCATCACCAACGACCCTCCCCTGGTGATGCGGATCACTGAAGATCAGGCAGAGGCAGAAATTCGCTCGCTGTTCGACCAGTATCAGCAGTCGCTCCGAGCTGCCCGGCGCCATGTGCTCGAGCACTTCCAGATCGTCGATGCGGCAATGAAGGTAGTAGGTGTGGGCAGCGTAGGGACCCGTTGCTTTATCGCGTTGCTGATTGGACGGGATGCTAGCGACCCCCTGTTCCTGCAGATCAAGGAGGCCGAGGCTTCGGTCCTTTCAGCCTATCTGCCCAAGAGTGGCTACAAACACCAGGGCGAGCGGGTGGTCGTTGGCCAGGAGCTGATGCAGTCGGCATCGGATATCTTTCTGGGCTGGATGACTGGACCGGTTGGGCGCTATTTCTACTGGCGGCAATTACGCGATATGACAGCCTCGGTACAGGTGGAGACCTTGATGCCCACCGATCTGGCGCTCTATGGCGAGCTGTGCGGCTGGGCCTTAGCGCGGGCACATGCTCGTGCCGGTGATCCAGTCGAGATTGCGGCGTATCTAGGGGCAAGTGAGGCTTTTGACCTGGCTATTGCCCGCTTTGCTGAGGCGTATGCCAATCAGACCGAGCGTGACTATCAGTCCTTCCTGGCTGCCATCAAGAGCGGGCGCATCAAAGCGGCGACGGCCGGGCAACCCTGAGGCTCCAGACCGAGCAAAGCGGCACTGGCAGCGAGTGCCGCACCCGCACTGCGCTACACACAACGCCTGGGCTTATCATAGGGTGATACAGCCACTACGGGAGTTGAGCCTCAAGGTAAATGACCAGTTCTCACGTCCGATGCTCCTCGACCCGCTATGTCGTGATACCCAGCGCCTAGGCCCCCTAGCCCGGATTATTCATGGAGAGAAGCGAGGAGAAAAGAGGTATCTCGGTGTAGAACGAGTGTATTGTCTCATCCACACTCGAGCCTACCAGGAGATACCTCATGCCCCAGTTTCGCACACGGCAGCGCCCGCCTGTCCTGCTTCCTGTCCAACCGCAGCTCGTGCCCTTTGACGCCGGTCGCCTGACCTCGGATGGTGGTTTGGCCTGGATTGCCCAGGCCGACGCCGCTCTGGGGCTGTGTGCTGCCCTGGCCGGCCAGATACAGGACTGGCGGCGGGGACCGGTCCAGCATTCGGTGCAGACGCTGGTGCGCCAACGCGTCTTCCAGATCACCTGTGGCTACGACGACCAGAACGACGCCGACACGCTGCGCCATGATCCGCTGCTCAAGTGGGTCTGTGGCCGCCGACCGGAGAGTGGGTTGGACCTGGCCAGCCAGCCGACCCTGTCGCGGCTGGAGAATGCCGTGACCGGCCGCACCTGCTATCAGCTTGCCGTCGCGCTCGGCCACATCTATGGGCAGCAGCGCGAGCAGCTCAGTCGGCAGCAGACCGGCGGACCGCCGACCCACATTCTGCTCGATCTGGACGGCACCGCCGACCCCACCCACGGGGAGCAGGAAGGCACGGCCTACCATGGCTACTACCGCCAGCATATGTATCATCCCCTGCTCATCTTCGACGGGGACACCGACCAGCTCATTACCGCCATCCTGCGACCGGGGACGGTGCACGCCAGCCGCGGGGTAGTCGCCGTCCTCAAGCGGGTCGTGCGCGCGCTACGGACCCGCTGGCCGGGCGTGCAGATCGAGCTGCGGGCCGACAGCGGCTTTGCCGTCCCCGCCCTCTCTGCCTGGTGCGAGCAGGAAGGCATTGCCTACACCATCGGTCTGCCCACCAATCCGCGCCTGGAAGCCCTGGCGGCGCCGCTGCTGGCCGAGGCACGCGCGCAGCACCAGCAGACCGGCCAGAAGGTGCGCCTGGCCGGTGAGAGCCTCTATGCCGCCGAGTCCTGGCCGCACCAGCGCCGGATCGTCTACAAAGCCGAGGTCCTGGCCAAGGGTCCCAATACCCGCTTCGTGGTCACGACCCGTCCTGACCCCCCGCTGGCTCTCTACAACTGGTATGTCCAACGCGGCACCGCCGAACAGTGGATCGAGGACCTCAAGCATGGCTGCTTTGCCGACCGGCTCAGTTGCCATCGTTTCTGGGCCAACCAGTTTCGCCTGCTCCTGCATGCCGCCGCGTACTGGCTGCTGGATACCCTGCGACGCTGGCTGCGGCAGATGGGGCTCCCCCGCCTCCAGCTCGCCACGCTGCGCCTGCGTCTGATCAAGATCGGCGGCTGGGTGCGCGAACGAATCCGCGGGGTGGCCATCCACCTGGCCAGCAGTCATCCTGGCGAACCCCTCTGGCACCTCCTCGCCGCTCACTCCCTGCCCTCATGAATAATCCGGGCTAGCCGGCGGCGAAGATAAGGGACCAGCTCCCACCTGGCCAGGTGACCGTCATGTCATAGCAGCTGGCTCGCGTGATGAAGAGGAGCGTGTTGTAGCTCAGATATCCTTTCTCAGGCGCTCCCGGCACTGGGCCTAGCGCGAGTAGGGGCACCTGTGGGCTGTTTCCACCCTCTGCCCACCAGGCGAGCGCGCCGGTGCGAAGATCGTGTACCTCTACGGTTACCATAGGATGAGACGTTGGGCCAACTGCAAAAATGATAAAGAGAGACGGCCATGCCGGCGCAGCGGCTGACGGAGGGGTCGACTGGACCGTATCATTGACGCTCCGCGGCAGAGTGAGCGCAGGAATCCACACCGGACCGCGCCCACTCATTTGTACCGGGCCGCCATAAAAGCCGCCGAAAGGCGGAACGGTTATCATGGTGAGCGGTGGCGCTGAAGGGCACGTGGCAGGCGGCGACCCGAGCGCGCGGGTGATCGGGAGTGGAGTTGGTTCCAACACGCGAGTCGGTGTGGCCTGAGTCGCTGCCGAGGGTAATGCTGCGACGGGGCGCGGTTGGTTGTGCAGCGGCAGCCAGGCGCTGACGAGTACTATAAGCGCCAGCAGAAGCGTTAATGCAGTCAGGGCCAGGCGCCAGCGTCGAGTCAGCAGCGTGCCCGGAGGCATGGCTTGCGTTCTTCTCGCAGCCGAGGCCGATCGCGGGTATGCACGCAGATCATCGACTTCATATTGCTGATCATCGACTTCATATTCTGGATCTTCCGCTGGATCGTCCACGGTCCGCCTCCCCTAAGTACCGCTAGCCGTCTCTAGATATTCCTACTACCTTTTCGACGTCACACCGGTCCAAATTTATACTGCTGTCCAGGCGGAAGACGGTGCGTTACGCTGCACCGCCGTGGCACATCCGATTAACGAAGCAGGTGACTGGCGGCGTACAGGCCGAAGACGATGGCCGGAGCGACGATCAGCGCCGGCAGCATACTGGCCACACGGAAGTTACGCAGCTTCAGCAGCTTCATACCCAGTCCCACCAGGATAAGGCCTCCGGTGGCGGTCAGCTCGGTGATGGCCTCCGGGTTGCTCGCGAGCAGCGGAGCCAGCAGGCTAGCGCCCAGGCTCAACGCCCCCTGGTAGATGAGAATCGTTCCGATGGAGAGCAGTACTCCCCAACCCAGCGTCGCGCTAAAGGCCAGAGCAGCAAAACCATCCAGGGTGGCCTTGACCGCCAGCGTAGTGGCATCGCCGTGCAGTCCATTGGCAAAGGAACCCAGTATCGACAGAGGACCCACACAGAAAACCAGACTGGAGGTGACCCAGGCTTCGCCGACCGGTGAGCCGTGCTCGGAGAATCGCTTCTGCAACCGGTCGCCGAATCTGGCCAGCGCCCCATCCAGGTCGGCCAGCTCTCCCAGGAGCGTACCCACCAGCAGAGCACCCAGCACGATCAGCGCATTTCTGGTCGTGAAGGCATCCAGCAGGCCGATCAAGATGGTGAAAAGTCCCAGGACCGAGAAGAGCGACTCGGCAATGCGCGGCGGGATACGGTCCCCGATCTTCCAGCCAATCAAGCCACCGACCAGCACTGTGAGGGCGTTCAGCAGAGTTCCGTCGACCGCGCGAAATATGTGCACGAGATTTCTCTATCACTTTCATTGTTCCCGACACCGGGGTCATCCTGATCTGTGACACTCTCAATCCTGCAAAGGGGATGAGCTTCTTGGCAGCATCGCACCGGTAGCCTGTCTTCAGGGAGACCCGCTCATCGGAGCGGTGGGTGAGGGTACGACTCACCAAGACAACGCCAGCTACGTGCTGGTGGCCCGTGTCCGGGCGACTACAACGTCCCGGCTGCCTTGCCGCACCGTCCCCGGCTCTTCACTCCGAGGACGGACCCGCACGGGACCGGGCCGTTGATACGTGACGTGAGCGGGTACGTCGATGGGCCTGCCAAAGGCCAGCGGGTGCATGTTCAGGCTGCCGACCACGTCCCGGTGTCCCTCAAAGGTACACCCAGGACGGTGACAGCGCCAGACACGCCCCCGGACTTTCTGCTTCCACCCACAGACTGGACACCGGCTCGATGTGCCCCGCTCAGGGCCGGTGAAGCTCTCGATGTGGGCAAGTTTCGCTTTGTACGTGAGATAGGTTGTGTCTTTGCCATACTCCCATTGGCTCATCCGCTGATTATGATGGCGCCCGCAGCGATGGTGGCGCACGCCATGGGGATCCCCGATGAACAGCCGACCAACCCCCTGCTGTTGGCAGAAGGTGATCACCGCCCGTGTGCCCTTGTGACGCAGATCCCGGATCTGGCGGCGCTTGCGAGCGCTGGCTTTGCGTCGGGCAGCCTGCAGTCTTCGATCGCGGCAGGAGCCCTTCTGGCACCGGTGGCGTTTCCTGGCGATCTGGCCCAAGGCCCGATTGTGCCGCCGCTTGAGCGACCGTATCCCTCGGCCAGACACCACCAGCGCGGCTCCGGTGGTGGTGGTCACCGCCGCCTGGTAGATTTCCCCCAGGTCCACCGTGGCCTGCGCGGAGCCAGTAGCAGCTTCCAAAGGCGAAGCCGCCACCGAGACATGCAGCTCGTAGCCGTCCTTCCACACCAGCTTGCACGCGCCAACCTGCTCCGGCACCTCAACACGAAAGACGAGCGACGGCCGTCCCCGCCCCATGGGCAACACCACCCGCCCGCGCTCCCGGCTCACCGCCTGCGCTGGCCACAGAAGCGGGTAGTACCGTTTGTCTTTGTAGGGATAGCGCATGCGGCGATTCGTCTTGCGCAGTTCCCTTGTCGCATCTATGTTGCCCACAAAGGCGCGAAAGATCGCCTGGACGGTCTGGCTGTGCAGGGCAAACCGACCTTTGGTAGCCTGCTGGAAGGACTCCTCTCTTGGCCAGGGGGTATGCCCCTGTCGGGCGGATAGGTGCAGATCCCGGCACAACGTCCAGACGCGGGCCGCTTCCATCTGGGCTGCCCGCAGCCGGGCTCGGCACTGCGGGCGCAAGCCGGTCAGCCGATAGATCCGCACCGTTTCCATGAGCTCTCTCCCTTGTTCGTCTACTCCCTGTATAGTACATACCGGAGGTCGGAGGAAAAGCGGAAAAAGGAGATGGGCAGCCTCGGCTCTGGCGGAGCACTCAGCACGAACCATCCGACGCGATATCATTGATTGCCCAGGAAAGAACGCACACAGTGATGTGGCCTCCCATCCCGATCCTGTGAACGGGATGGGTCTTCTCTCCCCACATGTATAATGATACGGACTATACTGATGCATGCTGCGCAGCAATGCAAGACACGCCGTGCAAAGATACGCCGTGCAAAGACACGGCCACTCTTGCCGCCGTCGATGGGAGACTCTATGTCGCCGCCGCCCGCACCGTACCCGCGAACCTTTGCACAGGCCTACGCCAAAATCAATCTGACACTGGACGTGCTCGGTAGGCGCGCTGACGGCTACCACAACCTGGCGTCGGTCATGCAGACCATCGCGCTCCACGATACGCTGTTACTCCAACCTACTGGAGACGGCACCATCGAATTCAGCTGCGACCTGGCCGAGCTGAATACTCCTCTGAACCTGGTGCCGCGCGCGGCAGCGCTGCTGCGGAGTGAGGCGCAACGGCCGACACTGGGAGCCACTATCGAGCTGCACAAGGAAACTCCGGTACAGGCCGGGCTGGGGGGTGGAAGCAGCGATGCCGCCTGTGCTCTCCTGGAGCTGAACCGGCTCTGGGACCTCCAGATCCCCCAAGGACGCTTATTTGCGCTAGCAGCCGACCTGGGCTCCGATGTTCCCTTCTTCATCGCCGGCGGCACCGCCGAGACCCGTGGACGCGGCGAGCACGTAGCATGCGCTGCCGCCGGCGGAGAGGGTCTGGCTGGTGCTGGCCAAGCCGGCGATACCGGTGTCGACGCCTCTGGTCTTTAAAAACCTGCAGCCATCAGAGTACAGCGATGGCTCAAGCACCGCACTGGTTGCCGAGGCCATTCGCCAGCAGCGGCCGATACCGTTCGAAGAGTTATACAATGCGCTCGAGCCGGGCGTCTTGCGCATGTATCCGGAGGTAGCGCGGCTACGCGAGCTCATGCTGGAGGCGGGCGCACCGCTGGTCCGCATGAGCGGTAGCGGTCCGTCTCTCTTTACGCCGTTTCGGACCCTCGCTGAGGCGGCCAACGTTTTTCTTCGAGTACGCGAGAGGCTTACCGATGTATGGCTGACTCATACTCTGTAGATCCGGCGACCTGGCTATGAAAGTCATCATTGCTCATTCACAGCTGAACCAGTTTGGCGGTGGCGAACGGTCGACTCTGAAGCTGCTACAGTATATGGAGGCGCGCTACGAGGTGGAGCTCTGGACCAGTCGCTACCAGCCGGACCAGACCTACCCCGAGCTAGCAGGGTTCAGGCGCCGTCTGCTTCGCGCCCATGAATGGCTGACCATCCGGCCGGAGGAGGATGCGGTGGTGATAGCGCAGAGCTTTGGGGCCAATCTCCTGGCGCTACGGCATGCCCGCACCCTGTGCTACCTGCATACTCTTCGCTCTCGTTTCCTTGCGGGTAGACTCCGGCCAGATCTAGCGGCTCGCCGCGTACTCGACCGCGCCGCCATTGGCCGTGCGGCGCAGATCTTCACCAACAGCGAGTTTAGCGCCAGGGAAATTGCCCGGCGCTACCGCAGGGTCGCCCGGGTGGTGCCTCCAGGCGTGGACCAGGAGTTCTTTGCCGCGACGCCGATCGTAGGCAGTTTCGCTCTCTATGTGGGGCGGCTCGCACCCGAGAAGGGAATCGAGCGTCTCCTGGACTGGAGCCGTAGCGTGGCTCTGGATCTGGTAATTGCTGGAGGGGGTGAGCCAAAGTTCGTTGCCCAGCTCAAGGCCATGGCTGGACCGCGCACCAGATTTACCGGGCCGGTGACCGGTGCGGCGCTGTACCGTCTCTATGATAGCTGTCGCTTTCTGGCCTTTCTACCCTTCGGCGAGGAATTCGGGCTGTCGGTTCTGGAAGCCATGGCTGCCGCCAAGCCGGTTCTGGCGGCGTGTGAGGGCGCACTGCCGGAGCTGGTGACTGACCAGGTGACCGGATTCCTGGTGGGCAACCCACGGGAATTCGCGTCCGCCGCCGGTACGCTCGCCAGCGACGATGCGCTCTGTCTACGGTTGGGACTGCAGGGTCAGCGAGTCGCCCGAGCCTATACCTGGGAAACGTTCGCGGCTGACATCGAGCGAGCCTGCTGGGACGTCCAGGGGGGATAGCCACGCCTCCGCCATCGTGACTCGGTGAGGGTACAATCGATAGAAGGTGGAAACTGTCCGGTGCGCGTGATGAGCTGGCATGAAGCTGGCGTGCGAATGATGTATTTGGTACAGCAGAGATGGGTTGACCAGCCGAGCGGCGACTCGGGAAGACAAGGGCGGCGGTTGATGAGAACAAGTGAGAAGCAAGACTGGCTCAATTCGGCAGACGGATCGGCAGGCGAAGTAGATCTCGCGTACGACATGCGGCCACCATTTGACGCCCGGCTGCGGAGCGCAACCAAGGGTTTCACCAAGCGGCGTGGCCAGTGGCTTCTCCGCGCGGCGCTGGGCGCAATCGGCTACTTCACGCGGACGAGAACGGGGCGTGCCCAGCCAGTCTCCAGCTCCAGCGACGGCCACGCCTCAGGCGCACTCGTAGCGCGTATCCTGGTGGTGCGGGTCGATCTTCTGGGAGATGTCGTGCTCTCGCTTCCGGCGGTTCACCTGCTCAGGAAAGCCTACCCCGAGGCCGAGATCGATATGCTGGTGCAGAAATCTACCGCCGGAGTATTGGAGGGCCAGCCGGGTATCAGCCGGGTGCTGGCCTACGATCCCCATATCTGGCGAAGACCCGCGACCTATCTCTGGCCCGCCAACTGGCTCGCGGCTCTGCACCTGTGGCGAGAGATGCGTGCGGCGCGCTACGATCTGGCGGTCTCCATTTCTGGAGACCTGGGCAGCATACTTACCCGGCTCTCCGGTGCCACCCGGAGGTTCGGCTACGCCAGGGAAGCCTATCCATTTTTCCTGACTGACCCACTTCCCGGCGGCCGCTACCGGACGCGCCAGCACGAGACCCGCTATGTACTGGCACTGGCCGAAGCCGCCGGAGGCATTCTCGCCGGACCGGGCGACGCCACGCCACAGCTCACGCTGGTGCCATCCGCCGAGCACAAGGTGGACAGAGTCCTGGAACGAGCCCGATCGGCACTGGCGAGGCGTGGTCCTGTGGTGCTGCTGCATGGTGGAGCGCGTAACGGCCAGGCCAAACGCTGGCCTACCGGCCACTTTGCCCAGCTGGCCGAGCGCTTGATGGAAGAGTGCGATGCCTTGGTCGTGCTCACTGGTGCCGCCAGCGAGGCCACGCTCGCCCGGGCGATAGCCGAGCAGTGCCGCTACCCCCTGCTAGACCTGGTGGGCAGTACCTCTCTGCCTGAGCTGGCGGCAGTAATCGGAGCCGGTGATCTGCTGATCTCGGGAGATAGCGGTCCCATGCACATAGCCTGCGCAGTCGGGACGCCGGTAATCGCGCTACACGGACCTACCGATCCGGAGCTTAGCGGACCAACCTCGGAGCGCGCCATGGTGCTTCGGCTCGACCTCTGGTGCTCGCCCTGCTATGACGCCAGCGGCACCGCCGAGTGCCCATTCGGCAATCCCATCTGTATGAAAGGCTTGAGCGTAGACATGGTTTTCCGGGACGCGCTCCAGATGCTACAGGGCGGCGTACAGGTCCGCAAGAAGCAACTCATTTCCGTCAGTAAAAGGACGCATGATCACTATGCAGCAGCTGCTCCCACCGATTCCTGCGATGCCGACGATTCCTCGGCTGCCGCGGCTCCCCCAAATTCCCGAGAGGCCGGCGCCCGTTGACCTGGGGGACAGACCCCGTATCTGCGTCATCAAGCTGGCTACGCTTGGAGATCTGCTGCTGGCCACACCAGCCATTCGCGCGCTGCGCGACCGATACCCAGAAGCGACCATCGACATTCTGACCACGCCGGCTGCCGCCGGGCTTCTGCAAGATTCCCAGCTGGTCCGGCGTATCTTCGCCCTCGACAAGTACGCGTTCGACAAGCCCACACAGCTGCTGCAGAACCTGCGGCCGACGTTTGCTGCCAGCTCGCTGCTGGGCCGGCTTCGCAAAGAGCACTACGATGCCGCGCTGCTGCTGCACCACCTCACACTGGCGCGCAGCCGGGTCAAGTCCTGGGCGCTGCTACGGGCCATAGCCCCAACGACCAGCATAGGACTGGACAACGGCTGGGGCAGTTTCCTGGATCGTCGCGTTCCTGACAATGGCTTCGGCATTCGCCACGAGGCGGAGTATGCCCTGGAGGTAGCCCGTGCCGCCGGAGCCGTGATAAGTCAGGGTGCCTATCCCCTTCGAGCCGCCGATCTGGGGTGGAATGAGTTGGTGACTCCGTCGCTACCCTCGCGCAGCCGTACGGACGGTGACGCCACTCCACTGGTGGCGTTGCACGCCGGTAGCGGGAGCTACAGCCTGGCCAGACGCTGGCCAGCCGAGCGCTACTGCGAGCTGGCGGAGGCCCTTCACCGCGAATTCGGCGCGCGCATTCTGCTGATTTTCGGCGACGAAGAACGCGCCCTGGAGAGGATGATTGGACGCAAACTGGCCAACCCAGAGTGGGTGGAGTCACTGGTCTCGGAGTCCTATCACCAGTTGGCGCGCCGGCTCTCCGGCTGCGCCGTCTTCGTGGGCAACGACTCCTTTCCCATGCATCTGGCGTCCCTGGTAGGCATACCCACCGTGGCCGTCTTTGGGCCGTCCAACCATCTAGCCTGGGGACCGTATCGCCCCGACGCACCGCGAGACGTGTACGTAGTGCGGCGAAGCGATCTGGCCTGCAGCCCGTGTTTTTATCGGGGACACTCACTGGGCATGCCCGAGGGCTGTCCTCCACGCAACTGCCTTACCGAGCTTCCAGTGGAGAGAGTGCTCTGGCCGGCTCGCCGGTTGCTGGCGCAGCATGGCTACCGTCCGGTGTCGGCACGCGCCGCACTGCGCGGCTGAAGTTACCGATCTCGATGTCCGGTATGTCCCGGCGAAGCATCGAGATCATCCGGCGGATACCCAGCGGCTCACCCAGCAGAGATGCGCCCGGCCGGCAGTACTCCGGCAGTCTGGGCCAGAGCACTTCAGGATCGATGGTGAGATTGCGCAGCTGTACCAGTCTCACGCCGGTTTCGCGCAGGAAATCTATGAGCGCGGCAAGCTCCGCTTCGGAGTCGGTGAGACCCGGCAGGCAGAGCAGATTGATCGAGCTGTACACCCCGGCGTCTCGAGCGCGTTTGAGCGACTCCGCTACATCGCCTAGCGAGTAGCCTATAGGCCGATAATAGGCGTCGTAGGTCGAGGTACGGGCGGAGATAGTGCTGGCGCGCAGCATGTCGAGTCCGGCATCATAGAGCCGCTGCAGCGCTCGAGGATTACTGGCGTTGGTATTGATGTTGATGGCTCCGCTGCTGGTACGCTCCCGTATGGCGCGAATCGCCTTTTCGATGATGCGCGCTTGCAGCAGTGGCTCACCCTCACAGCCCTGTCCAAAGCTGATTATGGCTTCGGGGGCGCGCTCGAGGTGGGCAACCGCCACCATGGTGATCTCTTCCACCGTGGGGACGAAAGCCAGCCGGTCTTGAGGAGAAACCAGTTGCTCCTCCTCCTGTTTGGATATGCACCCAATACACCGGGCGTTGCAGCCCGCCGATACCGCGATGGCACCTTCCCAGCGCTCAAAAAAAAGGTTACTGGCGGTGGGGCACTGGTAGTCGAGCGCGCAGTGTGCGTGCTGCCGCAACACCCGATTCTCGGGACTAGCGGAGAGTCGCTGGTCCACCAGGCGCTTCAGGCGCCGGGCATCGAAGTTGCGGGCCAGCCAGCGCTCCGGCCGGTCGGTGGCCACGGCGGCGACAAAGAGATTGCCGTCCATACCGGCGACGGCAGTGTAGCCGAAAAAAGGCAGCGGCGAGGTGCCGGCGGTGGTCTCATACGCCGGAAGCGCGCTGCGCGTATAGCCGATGGGCAGTAGCGCCGCCAGCGCCCAGCCGAGCGTAGGGTCGACGACCTGGCGCTCGCCTTGTCGGTCGTGGCCGACCGCCGCTCGCTCGGGCAGCATGGCCAGCGTCGCCCCCTCGGGCAGCGGTATCAGCTCCTCGGCGGAAAGTGGTCTACCGCTATAGTCCAGCGCGCGCCAGCCACGGCGCGTTCCCACCTCGCCGGAAGGGGTGCTGTACACCACGTAGGGATGCGAACCGGTCTGCCTCATCTGGTCTGCCTCATCTGGTCTGCCTCACATCGTCCGCCATTTGCCATCAATAAGGGAGGTCCATCAACGGCAGGGTGACCGCCAGGTCGGCCTCAGCGTGGCCGGAGGAATTCGAAGTCTCCCGCTCGAACATGTCAGCCACGGCGGCTGCCTCCGCCGCAGTCTCCGCCTGGAAGCTATCGGCGTAGATGAAGCTCACGATAAGGTGCTCGCCCAGTGGGGCCTGCGCCATCATGTGGACGTGGGGGTGGTCGGCATCGAGCCAGGCGTTGATGGCCCGCTCCATGAGTCCGATATCATCGTCCCAGCCGGCACTGCTAAAAGCTCGAAATCGCTGCATCATGAAGAGCTCCTCTTCCCGCCCGACCTTCCACCAAAGCGAAGACGCCGCGCCAGATTGCCAGGAAAACGGCATTGGCGATGAGGATCACCAGCGCAAAAGATAGGGGTATCTTATGGTCGGCGGAGAAGATCCAGCGGAGCACCAGTGTGACCGGCCAGGCAAACACCCAGGCGGTCTCAGTCTGCCGCAGCATCTTCCTCACGCCGGTCGTGTAAGAGCGGCTGAAAGCGTGGAGAAATGGCGACACCAGGAACCAGCCGGCCGCAAATGGGAACGCGGTAAAGAGCACGCTACCCAGCGCCGAAAGATTGTCGCTGTAGCCGTGAGAATTGCGGCCAACCGCCGCAAAGGCGACAAACGAGAGCAGGTCGCCGGCGACCAGGAGCAGCGTGCGGCTCCTGGAGCGGCCGGAGGACGGGTATGCTGCAGACATGATACCTCTTCACGTGTCGGCACATATGCCAACTCGAGATGTAGCCGCTCGTCTATCAATGCAGACCGATGAGGGCGGCGATGGCAACGAGTACGGCAAAGTGCACTACCAGAGTAATGGCCAGTAGCCAGACAAATATTTTGAGCCAGGAATCATCGCTGAACTGCCCAAAATGAGCGCGCCGGGCCGCCGGGGTACGCATGGTAGCCACCAGGCCGACGGCAACCCGCAGGCGAACCGGCGATTGTACCGGTGATATCTCCATCTGCTGGTGTACCGCGTCGTTGCAGGCCTGGCAGAGCACCCATGATTGGCGAGGTGGAGGGACATCTCCAGTCTCCTCCACAAAGAAGAGAGACTTACCCAGCTTTCGGGCGCAGATCTGGCAGCGCACTATAGAGTGGCGCCACTTTGTCTCCTCCGCCGAAGACGAAGCTACTGCTGGCGCAGGATCATCCATGGTCGGCCTGACCTTCCTTCCCAGCATTCGCTTCCCCTTAGCCGTAACTATTCAGAAAGAGAGAATGCATGACACTCAGGTTCAGGCCTGATCACGCTGGCTACTGGTTGGCGAACACCCCCGCTAGATCTCTAGTGTACAATAAAATACAACAGAGACACCAGGATGATCCAGACCACGTCGACGAAGTGCCAGTACATCTCGGCGGCAGAGAGGGTGAAGTGCTTCTCCTGGCTGAAATCCCCATGCAGAGCACGGAAGTAACAGACGATAAGGAAGAGAATGCCGGCAGTTACGTGGGCGCCATGGAATCCGGTCAGGGTGTAAAAGTCGGAGCCGTAGATATTGGTGCTGGGACCAAAGCCGTTCGAGTGATATTCGTAGAGCTGTATGCAGATGAAAGCAACGCCCAGAAGTATGGTGGGCAGCAGCCAGCGGCGCAGCCCGGCCTTATTCCCGCGCTTGATTGCCAGCATGCCCATATGGAGCGTCACGCTGCTGGTGATCAAAATCACGGTATTGGCTATCGCCAGCTTCTGGTCCACCTGCACTTGCGGCCAGTCGCTTCCGGCGCGCACTCTCAAGTAGAGGTACGACGCGATCAAGTTGGCGAAAAACACCGCCTCCGAGGCGATGAAGAAAATCATGCCGTACCAGCCCAGCGGTCGGCTGGCCGCACCGCTTTGGCCCGCGGCAGGTGTACTCTCGGGTGTTGCGACAGTCATTATCGACACGCTCCTCCTATAGCAAGCAGTCGTGGTTATCTTTAGATTACCTCAAGGCCCCAGCAAATGACGCAGAAGAAGACCATTAATAGACCCAGCACGATAACCGGCGCGGTAACCGGGAAGTAGAGCCAGCCACTCAAGGCGAGCGTCACCGAGAAGGCCAGCAAAATCGGCCAGTAGCTGGGGCCAGGCAGATGAGGCCCAGTGTGTACGGCAGCGGCCAGGGCCACCACCGGCTCTCTGGCGGCGGCAACCACCTCTGGGCGTGTAATGACGCGAACATTGGCGTTGAAGCCGATCGCCCGCATCTGGCGGCCTGACTCCGCTAAATCGCCGTCTTCGTTGCGAACTAGAAGCGCCTTGACATTCTTGAAGACCCAGAACTGCTCAGCGTCCAGGCCCTTGGCAAGGGCGTCCAGCTCTCCGTCATGTCGCGTGAAGGTCGCTGTCGCTCCTGATGGGTGGGTGTAGACTACCTCATAATTCTCGGGCATACCATCGGCTCCTCAATCAACTAGCGAATTGGTCGCATTCTCATGGTCCTCGACCAGCTCGCGCACCGTCTCCAGTTCGGTACGCAGCCCGCGCATGCGCAGAGCAATCCAGCCAAGATAGGCAAAAAATCCCACCCAGATCACCGCATAGGTAATGATGAGATACGTGGCGGGAGGAGTATGCATCTTCTGTTCACCTGTAACCTTTCTTCCCTCCGGTGGTGAGCCTACGATTCGACACGGGCCCGCAGCTCTTGCGTCGTGGCCCGCAGCGTATGCAGCTTGTACACCTGTATGAATATGAAAACGAATAGCAGCGTCATGGCGACCAGCGCGATCATGAGAGTAAGCAGCGCCGGACCGGGCAGCTGGCCCTCCAGCACATACGGAGTAGGGTGAATGGTGTTCCACCAGTTGACCGATTCATAGACGATGGGCACATCGATGAAGCCGATGATTCCCACCACCGCCGCTGCGCGGGCGCCAGACTCGGTCGGACCCATATACGAGCGCAGCAGCAGATAGCCGACATAAATGAACCAGAGAATCAGGGTAGTGGTAAGCCGGGCGTCCCAGACCCACCACGCGCCCCAGTCGGCTTTTCCCCATACCGAGCCGGAGATCAGGGTAAGCGTGGTGAAGACTACTCCCACCTCGGCAGCCGCCCAGGCCAGCCGATCCCAGCGCTCGGCCGCGCGCTGTCGGTCGGGCCGCACAGTGGCTATCGCGCTTTCAATAAGATACAGCGCACCGCAGATAAACACGATGAAGAAGGCCAGGAATGCGCACCAGGCTATGGGCACATGCAGGTACAAGATGCGCTGGTCGTTGCCGGTAACATCCATAGGCGCGTAGACCAGCGCCGCCCAGATGGTCACCAGCATGCCTAGCCCCGCCAATCCTCCGATCACATATTCTCCATAGCGGCGCACCGGCTCCAACCGAGGGCCAACCACCCGTTCCAGCGGCGGCTCCAGGCGTTCCGAGACGGTAACGGCAGCTTGAAGCAGACGATTTCGCATCTGCTCTGCCGGTGGTGAGCTTGCTATACCCATGGCGGCTACTCCTCGATCACAAATTGGAACATGACTGCCGAGAGGCTTAAAAAGATGACGTCAAAGGCAATGATGAGTCCGAGCCACGATATCCCGTCTCCAACAGGACTCACCAGGTCCTGGGTGGCACGTACCGAGCCGATCACTATCGGAATGATCAAAGGAAACACCAGCAGCGGCAGCAGCACCTCTCGCGCTCGCGTCGCCGCGGTTATCGCCGAAAAAAGGGTGCCAATAGAAGCCACTCCCAGCGTCCCAAATACCACAATGGGTACAATTCCCAGGGTGAAAAGCGGCAGATTATAGGCGGCGGCAAACAGCGGCACCGAGACGATCTCGACTACGCCGATAAAGAGCATATTCCCCAGCAGCTTGGCAAAGTAGATGGCCTTACGGTCCACCGGAACTACCAGCAGGCGGTCCATGGAGCCCTGCTCCTGCTCGGCGGCGTAGGTACGGCCCAGGCCCAGAATGCTGGCAAAGACGAAAGCGATCCAGAGCGCACCCGGCGCCACCGCCACCAGATTGGTGACTTGCAGATCAAAGGCGAAGTTGAAGACCACCAACACCAGCACGGAAAAGAGTACCATGCCTCCCCAGACCTGGCGAGTGCGCAGCTCCAGCCGGATATCTTTCCAGAGAATGGCCAGCGTCTGCTGCCACAGCTCGAGGAGACCACTCATGGGAATGTCCTCCTGCTTTCGCTTCTCCGAGCCACCCGACGATTTGAGTGCCGGGAATAGATCTCCGCCACCAGAGACGCATTCAGCCCGCCGGCCGGCCCGGAGTAGGCAGCGCGTCCCGCTACCAACACCAGCGCCTCATCGCTCTCCTGGAGGCCTCTCTCCAGCTGGTGAGTGGCGAAAATAGTCGAGTGTCCGGCCGCACGCCGCTCCTGTATCAGCCTGGAGAGTAGCGAGACCGCGTCAGCATCAAGACCGGTCTCGGGCTCGTCCAGAAGCAGCAGACGCGGCTCGTGGAGCAGCCCGCGTACCAGTGCCAGCCGCTGTACCTGACCACGCGAATAGGTGCGCACGCGATCGTGGCTTTTGGCGAGCAGCCCCACCTTATCGAGCATAAACCGGGCTCGAGCCGGACCATCCGCGATCCCGTAGACCTGGGCAAAGAACAAGAGATTTTCGAGGCCGCTGAGGTCGGGATAGACCCCCGGCTGGTGCCCGACATAGCCGATCAGCCGCCGGACCTCGCTGGCATCCCGGACGACGTCAGCCGATGCCACCGTGGCACGACCCGCTGATGGCTTGGTC
Organism: uncultured Chloroflexia bacterium; assembly: GCA_963826075.1. Taxonomy (GTDB): domain Bacteria; phylum Chloroflexota; class Ktedonobacteria; order Ktedonobacterales; family JADMIN01; genus JAJPKE01. Next base: position 98,299 of record CAWGVQ010000017.1, on the reverse strand, counting down.
AGCGTTGCCAGTATCCGCAGCAGCGTGGTTTTGCCGGCGCCGTTGGGGCCGAGAAGCGCCAGCGTAGCGCCGGCAGCTAGACGGCAGGTTACCTCCGAGAGCACCGGGCGCAATTCGTAGCGCTTGGTAAGCCCGCTGATAGTCACCAAGCTCGCCTCTGCTGCGGCCGCTGGATCCACGGCGGTAGCTGGCTGGTCCACCTCGGCCGGCGAATGCTGCTGGAGGAGATGTCGCTCGTATATCTCAGGTCGGGAGGAGGGCTGCACGCTCATGTCCGGCTCCCCGTCTCTACCGGCGGCTGATCGCCCATCTGCTCCGCCGTTCGGTTTGCCCTAACCTCGCCGGTAGGTTCCACCAGCGTCGCTTTACTAGGTCCCGGCAGCAGCAGCGGCCGCAGCTCCGAACGGATCTCGGCCCGCCTCCGCGAGTACGTAGCCGGACCAACCAGGCCGGCGGCCCGCTTCTCGTCAAGCGCCACCAGTGCCTGTAAAAGCTGCTTGCGCTCGGCATCACGCACCGCCTGGCGACGGGCCTTGACTCGTGCCGGGGTAAAGAGCGATGCCGATACCCAGCCAAAAGCCACCGCCAGTGCTCCGCGGCGCAGGAAGAGCCAGGCAAGCCCCAGCAGGAGCAGCAGCAGTCCAATACCCAGAAGAACCAGCTGCCCAAAGTCGATGTCCGGATTCTCGCCCGGAAGCGGCAGCTTCGAAAGTCTGAAACTCACCGTGGCGTTCGAGTCCATATTGGCGATGGCCAGCACCTTATAGGTAGTACCGTCAGCCTGTACCTCGGGCTTGGGAGTAAAATTCCCCGGAGCCGTCCCCAGCTGGGGAGGAATCAGCGCCACCACATTCTCGCTTTGGTATTCGGCCTTGAACTGGTACGTGTAGCCGGTACCGCTGTAGGGCACTTCGTAGACAAAGGCATAGACCGAATCGCCCGGCGGTACGGTGGCCGCGACCCCGAACCCGGTAGCCACCTGTATAACCTGCAAACCCGAGAACCCAGCTCCCAGGGCGAGACCTTGGGCGCCTGGCGGCAGGTAGAAGCGCAACAAATTGGTAGGCAGCCCATTGGCCGGGCCGACGCTGGCCAGGTACGCCGACGAGCTGGCATTCTCTATAGTCATGAGCACGCCGACCGAAAGGAGACCCTTGGCCTGATTCGGATTGCTGAAGAGCAAGGTGGTACTGGCGACGCGTAGACCGCGGTCACTGCTGGAGGTGTCGTATACCTGCAGGGTCGCCTGTTGGCTGGTGCCCGAGGTGAAGGTAATGGCCGAGGTCGCGAAGGTGCCCCCCTGATAATGGGTGTAGACCGCATAGGTAGTGAGGCCGCTGGTGTCGAGTCCGGTAAAGGTGAAGCGTCCCAGGCTATCGGTGTCGGCGGTGGCAACATTTTTGGCGATACCTGAATCCACCGCCTGCAGCGTCAGTGGAAGATCGGGCACGCTGGCATTATGGTTTGACGCATTGACGACCACTCCGTTGATGCTTCCTGAGAGCGTGTTCGAACGGGGTAGGGCGTGACCATAGGCCGACGGAGAGAACAGCGCCACCGCCAGCGCCAGACCCATCGCCGCCAGAATCCCAGGCAGAAGTCCCACACAGCGCTGCAGCCGGGCGCCGGAGCCTGCCGATTGTCACTCTACTGTAGCCGGTACATGGCGGCATGTTATCCCGCCCCTTTCCGGCGCCGGCGTCGCGGACCGGCGCTGCTGGCACCAGGCGCGGCGCCGGCGCTGCGCTTTTGGGGTGCGGCGGGCGTGAGGGGAGTCGAGCCCTTCTTATCTGCGCTCTTGAGTGTTGCCAGCTGCTGCTCGATTGCCGCATCCAGCTCCCGTTCACGCTCGTAGCGGGCCTTGATGCCCAGTAGCGCGCGTTCCTCATAGCGATCCCGCAGCTCGCTGTAGTCAAGGGCATCCAGATTACCCAGATTGTAATCGAAGTCCACATCCATGAGCGCCTGCCGGGCAGCGCTTTCACGCTCCGATATCTCGGAGTCGTAGCGGAGCTGCCCGGCAGGTGCCGGGACTGTGAGATATTCGCCGTTGCGGTCGAGTCCCAGCAAAGGGTAGGCTACCAGAGCCAGGGCAGTGAGTCCCATAAGCGCGGCTACCAGGAGTAAGATCATACGCTCTTGCCCTCCTCCAGCTCTCGAGCACGGTCTTGCCGGCGCGGCAGGGCGCGGCCACGGTGGCTATAGCCTTCCATCTCGTCGATCTCCGCCATCAGGAGAGCATGGAAGCGCTCGCGGTCTTGCGCACTGAGGACGGTTCCACCACCCAAGGGGGAGACCGGCGTCGAGTCACCAGCAGAAGCTGGCGCCAGCTTCTGCTGGTGGAACTCCCGTACCGCCGATACCAGAATCAACAGACCGAAGAAGAGCGCCAGCAGCGGTCCCAGCCAGATCACCAGGCTGAAACCGGTGGTGGGCGGCAGCTCCAATATCTGGTCGCCGTAGCGGTCGTGAAAATAGGTTATCACCTGCTGCTCGGACATTCCCTCGCTGAGCTGCTCCGCAATGAGCGAACGCATCTCCTGCGCCAATGCCGAGGGCGCGTCGGCCACCGACTCGCCATGGCAGACCGGACACTGAAGTTGGCTGGCAACCGCGTAGGTCCGCTGCTCGAGGGTCGGCGGCTGCGAGGCTCGGATCGCGGTTATTGTCCATATTACCGCGACCGCCAGCAATAGCCCCAGGCTGATCCAGACTGTAGGCTTGCGTATGATGGCGGCAGCGGAGACGATCTTCATAGCTGTGCTCCCGCCTGTGCTCTTCGCTTCTTGACTAGACTCAGTAGTGCCGGAACTCTCTCCTGGCCACCTCCGGCTGCCGGCTCTCGTGACCCTGCCGGGGAACGTTGCCGGCTCTCCTTCGGCAAAGACTGGCCCCCAGTTTCCAAGAGACGCGAGCCGGGGCGCGGCGCCTGCGGCCACCAGCAGATAATACCCCCCAGAAACATGAGTATGCCGCCAAACCAGACCAGCGGTACCAGCGGATTGACGAAGACCTTGAGCTGCGCGCTGGTGGCTCCCTGGTAACCGGCCAGGAATACGTACAGGTCGGTCACGCCCACGGTGGTAATGGAGACGATGCTGGTGGGCTGGCTCTGAAAGCCGGGGAAGATCTTCTCCCCTGGATAGATGTCGGCCAGATGGCGCCCGTCATAGGAGACGGTGAAATGGGTCAGGATGACCTGAACCGAATTCTGCACGGTGCCGCTGATGCCGTCATAGGTGATTTGATAGCCGTCAACCGAGGCGCTCTTGCCGGTGGTGAGCGACATATCCTGCTCGACCTGGAAGAAGTGGGAGCCAATGACACCCACCGCCAGAAGAATGAGACCCAGATGCACCAGGTAGCCGCCATAGCGCTGCCGGTGGCGGCTGACCAGCATGCCGGCGGCCCGTGGATAGGGCTCGCCGTGCTTATGCCGCACTTGTATGCCGCGCCAGAGCTCGTAAGAAATCGTCGCCGCGGAAAACGCGCAGATGCTGAACCCTACGTTGGCGACGATGTTGGTGACGCCAGCCAGCGGCAGTATGATGGCGCAGAGCGCGGCTACCAGAGCCGGCCAGCGGAAATTCCTGACCATACTCTGCCAGGAAGCCCGCCGCCAGGCCAGGAGCGGCCCGATACCCATCACCACGATCAGCCCGAGAAAAAGCGCGCCGTCGGTGACGTTGTAGAAGGACTCGCCCACCGTCATGGTCTGGCCGCGAAAAGTCGCCGAGAGCACCGGAAATATGGTACCCCAGAAGGTGGCGAAGGCGACGCCGGTAAGCAACCAGTTATTGAGAAGAAAGCCGCCTTCGCGAGAGACAAAGGAGTCCCACTCCTGCTCGGCACCCAGCCGGGGGAGCCGATAGGCAAAGAGCCCCAGGGAGAACACCACGATGACCGCCAGGAATCCCAGGAAGAAGGGCCCGATAGAAGAATAGGCAAAGGAATGGACCGAACTGATAATCCCGCTGCGCACCTCGAAGGTGCCAAAGATGGAAAGCGCGAAGGTAGCGATCACCAGCGCCAGATTCCAGACCTTGAGGGTTCCGCGCCGCTCCTGAACCATGGTCGAATGCAGAAAGGCAGTGGCAGTAAGCCAGGGCAGCAGCGCCGCGTTCTCCACCGGATCCCAGCTCCAGTAGCCTCCCCAGCCCAGCACGTGGTATGACCACCAGGACCCCAGCAGCAGCCCGGCGGTCTGAATGCTCCAGGATGCCAGCATCCAGCGTCTGATCGACCTCAACCAGCCGCTGTCAAGGCGTCCGGTGATCATGGCGGCGACGGCAAAGGCATAGGGTATGGCAAAGCTCATGTAGCCCATGAGCAGCACCGGCGGATGTATGAGCATGCCTGGGTCCTGCAGAACCGGATTGAGGCCCGCTCCATCGGCAGGGGCGATCCGGTAGCGCACGAACGGCGTGGCCGCGAAATTGAGCAGCAACAGGAAGAAGCCGTCTATGGCCATGAGCACCGCTACCACAAAGGGCATGAGTCCCGCCGGCGCGCGCCGGTGGGCCAGCACGGCAATAGAGGAGAAGATCGACAGCATCAGCGCCCAGTAGAGCAGCGATCCCTCCTGCCCGCTGTAAAAGGCGGCGACGGTGTAGTACCAGGGCATGGCACGGCTGGAGTGCTCGGCCACATACTGCAGACCAAAGTCGCGGGTAATAAACGAGGCCACCAGCGTGGCGGAGGCGATGATGAGGAATGAGGCCACCGCCAGCACAGCTCGACGGCCGCTCGCCTGGAGTGGAGATGACTTGTAGACCGCGCCCAGTACCGAGGCGATGATAGCGTAGACGGCAAAGACCAGTGCCAGGAGCTGCGCGATCATGCCGATGTCGGAGAAATGCATGATAGGCTCCCTACTGGCCGGTAGACGCGGGCGTCGCCGCCTGGAACTTGGAAGGGCATTTGGTCAGGAGATTATCGGCCGAAAAGACGCCGTTCTTTCCCAGCTGGCCCTCTACCACTACCTGCGCACCCGATTGGAAAATATCCGGTACCACGCCGCTGTAGACTACCGGCATGGCACTAGTTTTGGAATCGCTGATCTGGAAATGCACTACCTGGGTGGTGGTGTTCTTCTCTATGGAGCGAGCTACCACGACGCCGGCGACTCGTACGGTGCGAGCCGAGCAGGAAGTGCAGGAGCGCAACTGGTTGATAGTCATATAGTATTCGGCGGTGGCTCCGGTGTTGGCCAGCACCAGGTACAGAACCGCACCGGCGATGGCCACGCCGGCTACCACAAAGCTCCAACGCACTTTGCGGCGCCTGGTAGGCAAGTGCCCGGTCTGCAGCTCGGACGTCTTCGTCGCTGCCACCTGATCGCCTCCCCTGTAGCTTTGCTCGTGGCTTTGCTTCATCACGTTCTTTCCTTACGTTCCGTATCGCTCGTCGCGCTCACCATTAGCGCACGATGCTGGCTTGTATGCCGGCTTCGAATATACCAGTGAGCGCCACGCCCAACGCCAACGCCAAGATACCAAAGGCCAGAATCCACCGAGGTAGAGCCCGGTAGAGCTTGCCACGGCGAGCGGCGTTCCGCCGAGCTTCCTGTGCCTGCACCAGAGCCAGAACCATCATCCCGAGAGAGACCGCGATCTTGAGAACCAGCACGCTAATATAGACGGCGCCGATACTGCTCGAGCTCAAGCGGTCAAAGATAAGGTATACGCCGGTGACGAGCAGGGTTCCCATGCACAGGTTTACCAGCCGGCGAAACAGGTCGCCCATCTGTCCGGAGAGACGTGGGTCGGCTTTGGCCAGGCGCAACGCCGGCGTGATCACCAACAAATACACCACGCTACCCCCTACCCAGATACCCGCCGCCAGGATGTGCAGGCTGCGCATCACCTCGGTGAGCAAGAACTCCATCGGCTCGCCTGTCCTGCTTTAAAACTTGCCCAGAGAAGAGACGCGCGCCGCCGCTCAGAGCCGCACCTGCGCCCATTCCGCAAAGATGGTAACCCAGCCGGTAATATAGAGAATCCCAAACGCTATCAGCAACAGACCGGTAACCCGACTTACCAGCTCGCCGTGGCGGCGCAGCCAGCTCATGAGGCTCAGGCTGAACGACCATCCCAGGCCAATGGCCAGAAATGGCAAGGCAAAACCAGTCGAATAGACCAGCAGCAGTACGAAGCCGACGCCCACCTGACCGGAGGTGCCTACTACCAGCAAGATGGTGCCAAGCATTGGGCCGATGCACGGCGTCCAGCCCGCGGCAAATACTATACCAAGCGCCACCGGAGCCAGCGCGCCAATGCCCTGTAGCTGGCTCGGCGAGATATGCAGTCGCCGCTCCCGCGCCAGCCAGCTCATGACCGGGGCAGGTAGCCAGTTCAAGAGAAAGGCTCCCATGGCCACCATAACGATACCAGCTATAGTCTCCAGCACCGGCGTGTACGCGGCGATCAATCTGCCGGCGCTTGCCGAAGCCACTCCCAGCGCCACGAATGCTAGCGAGAAGCCGGCTACGAAGAGCAGGCAGGGAGCTATCATCGGGTTTGCTGCCCGGCGACCCGGCATCGCGGAGACGGAGGCGGCTCCACTGCCTGGCGACGAGACGCCTTGCAGTGTCGAACCGGAGATGTACCCCAGATATCCGGGTATCAGCGGCGCCACGCAGGGGGAAAAGAAGGAGAGCAGACCAGCCGCAAAGGCGGCCAGAATTGTCCCCAGACCGAGCGCTGTGCCTGCCGCCATTCTGCTCTTCCCCCTGCTTTCCCGCTCACTCTCACATATGTACGATTAACGCCCCTACAATTGATCGGTGCCACCACCAACCGCCTAGGCACGGCTGAGTAGCGCCTGTATAGAGCTGTCCAGGGACCCATCGTCGATAGGCCCGATGAACTTACTGACTACTACACCGCTCCGGCTGATAAACGCCGTCTCCGGCGCCCCAGTCACCGCGTAGTCCACCACCGCCGTTCCGGATGGATCCGGACCGCAGGGGTAGGTCACGCTCTGCTGCTGCAGATAGGTGGTTGCCGTCTGCTGCTTGTCCCAGAAGGCTATACCTATAAATTGTACACCTTGAGACTGATATTTCTGCCAGGCAGCGTTCATTACTGGCTGCTCTTCGGCGCACTCGGCGCACCATGATCCAAAGAAATTGACCACTACTGGCTTACCGGCGAAATCGGAAAGCTTGAGCACCTGCCCGACGTTACCATTCCAGGTAGTTACGGTAAAGTTAGGCGCGGAGTGGCCGACAATAGGTGAGACCGGGTCGGTAGACACCGCCTGACCGGCGGCCATGAGCCGCGCAAAGAGCACGACCACCAGCGCCCCCGACAATAGTACCGCCACCACTAGGCTGGCGATGGTTCGCCGGCGGTAGTGTACGGAGACGCCAGTTTCTACTCCGCTAGTAGCGTCCATAGTCTGCCTCTAGAGTGATGCCACTCTGAACTCGTGATGCGACTCTCCCTACGATACTATAGAGCACAGTCTGCCAGCTAATGTGCAGTGGCACCGACCAGCCAATCGGCCTTATCGGGATGCTTCTTGTCCCAGAGCGGCCGGCGGCTGCGCACCACCGGAATGGTCTTGAAGTTCTCCGGTGGTGGCGGCGAGGAGGTCGCCCACTCCAGGGTGAAGGCGTCCCAGGGGTCGTCGGCCATGCCCACCGGTGACTTGGCAAACGTCTTGACCAGGTTGGCCAGGAAGAAGAGGACACCGGCTATCAGGATGACCACGCCGAAACTGGATGCCAGGTTCAGGCCGTCCCAGCCCAGGTTGGGCGGGTAGGTGTACTGGCGACGCGGCATGCCGAGAATGCCCAGTATGTGCATCGGGAAGAACGTCAGGTTCATGCCGATGAGGAAGAGCCAGAACTGTATCTTACCCAGCCGCTCATCCAGCCGTCGCCCAAACATCTTGGGGAACCAGTAGAACATCCCGGCAAAGATCCCGAAGACGCTGCCGCCAAAGAGCACGTAGTGAATATGCGCCACCACGAAATAGGTATCGGTCACCTGGTAGTCGAAGGGCACTACCGCCAGCGCCGCGCCGTTCAGGCCACCGATCAGGAACATGGCGATAAACCCAACGGCAAACAACATGGGCGTCTCAAAGCGTATCTTGCCCTTGTAGAGCGTAGCCACCCAGTTGAAGATCTTGACGGCAGTGGGAATAGCGATCAGCGTGGTGGATGAGGCGAAGAAGGCCTGCGCCACTGTAGGCAGACCCACCGCGAACATATGGTGAGCCCAGACGGTGAAGCTCAAAAAGCCGATGGCCACGCCTGACCAGGCCACGAAGGTATACCCAAATATGGGCTTTCCCGAGAAGACGGGTAAGATCTCCGAAATCATGCCGAAGGCCGGCAATATCAGAATATACACCTCGGGATGGCCGAAGGACCAGAAGAGATTCTGCCATAAGAGGGGGTCGCCCCCCAGCCCGGCCTGGTAAAAGTGGGTTCCGAGATGCCGGTCGAAGAGCAGCAAGGCGCTAGCCACCGTCAGGCTGGGAAGCGCGAAAACCAGTAGGAACGACGTGATCATCGTCATCCACACGAAAAGCGGCATGCGGTTGATGGTCATGCCTGGTGCGCGCAGCCGCAGTATGGTCACGATGAAGTTCAGGGCGCCTACCAGCGAGGAGATACCCAGCAGGTTGAGTCCGATGATCCAGAAGTCGGGATTCTGCCCCGGTGAGAAGCAGGCTATATTGTTCGCCGCACCTTGAGCCGCATTCTGCGCGATCTGCTGCGCGGTAAGGGTAGCGGTGGTGAGGCAGCCGGGGGTGGCTTCGGTCAGCGGCGCATAGCTGAACCAGCCGGCGTTAGGAGCCGAGCCGACCAGGAAGCTGCACATCATGAAGATGCCGGCAAAGAAGATGAGCCAGTAACCCAGCGCATTCAGCCGGGGGAAGGCCATGTCCCGCGCGCCGATCATGAGCGGCACCAGGAAGTTACCGAAGCCCGCCATGGTCGGCATCACGAAGAGAAAGATCATGGTCAGCGCATGCATGGTGAAGACTTCATCATATGCCTGCGGCGACAACACCGTGCTGTTAGGCTGAGCAAGCTGCCAGCGAATCAGAGAAGCCTCGATGCCGCCCACCAGGAAGAAGATGAAACCGGTGGTGATGTACAGGATGCCCAGCTTCTTGTGGTCGGTGGTAGTGACCCAAGAGCCGATGGCAGATTGTTTCCAGGTTTTGCGTGTGGCCCGCCCGCGAGTTGCTATGCTGCCGACTGCCATGGTTCCCCCTTTAGCTACCGGATCAGAGATGGCCGAGATGTATGGAGGAGGTTCACTCCCCTATGGTCATATGGTCGCTTGATTAATTGAGACTCTCCAGGTACGCCACTAGATTGTTGAGCTGGTCCTGGCTGAGATTGCCTTGAGAGCCAGGACTTCCGTTGAAGCTCGGCATATCCACACCAGGCTTGACGCCCTGCGCGTTGTAGATCCACTGGGCCAGGTTGGTCGGGTTATTATCCAGCACACCGCCAGCTATCAGCAGACGGCTGCCGAAATGGGTGAGGTTGGGCCCGATCAACGGAGTAGAAATCTTCGGCGTCACCCCGTTAATCACGTGACAGCCGGTGCAGCCTTCGCTCAGGAACACTGCCTTGCCCAGCGCCGCCGAGGTGCCCAGAATCGGGTTGGTTGCCTGGGCCTGCTGCTGCGTCACCCAGGACTGCCAATCGCTCTGGGTCTGCACCACCACCACAAAATCCATATGGGCGTGCTGCACGCCGCAGAACTCGGCGCACTCGCCGCGATACATATTATTGGTGGGATTGTTGGGGTCGTATTGAGTGGCCTCCATCCACAGGGTGTTGTCGTGTCCGGGAATCACGTCGGTCTTGCCGGCCAGCTCTGGGACCCAGAAGCTGTGAATGACGTTGTTGGAGTAGAGGTTGACGTGCACCACGGTGTCGACCGGTATGTTGAGTTGGTCGGCGGTGACGAAGCCCCTGCCGTTATAGTCGAACTCCCACCACCACTGGTGGCTGACCGCAGTAACGGTAATCGAGGGAACGTTTTTGGGCGCCGTCGCCAGATTGAACATAGTGGTGAGGGTAGCGACCAGGATGACCACCAGCAGCACCGAGGGAACGATGGTCCAGGCGAGCTCTAGCCTGGAATTACCGTGTAGCTGGCTGGCCTCCGGCGCGCCGGGGCGGTCGCGGAATCGGATGATGCAGTAGAGCAGCGCCGATATCACGATGGCGAAGACCACGGCAGCCACCACGAAGACCATGATGGCCATGCCCTTCTGGCCAGCAGCCACCGGACCCGCCGGATCCAAGATGTTCGCCGAGTTGTTGGAGCAGGCGCTTAGGCAGGCAGTGATGGCCAGCGCTAAGATAGCTAACCCAGCGACCTGTCGTAGGTGGGAACGAATTCGCATCTTTCTACAATCCTCGACCTCAGTTGGAACACTAACACCACAGGATATGCCGGCTACCTAGCAGGCAGACGGGCGTACCAGACCCCTGTTCGACGCTCATCCGGACCAGAGCGTACGGAGACGCGGCGGGAAGAGAGTAACTGCCGCTGGGCGTGGGTCGCGCCACATGTGGGGCGCTGCTCGCCGCGCTGTGCTCATGAATGATAATGATCACCCCGACCACAACGACCAACGTTAGTACCATTACTCGCGACACCAGACGCAGTTTCATAAAGATTACTCTAGGGTTACTCCAGCCGGCGCAAGCGTTTTTTTAGCGCAACACGCGATCAACTACCATCACCGCGAAAATCAAGGCCAGGTAATAGTTCGAGAACCAGAAGACGGTTCGGGCATTCTTAACCACTCGCGTAGCCGCCAGCCAGATTGCCAGCCCCAGTAAGCTTCCCCCCAGCAGCAGCGCCGACGCCAGGTAGATGAAGCCCATGGCATGGGTGACAACCAGTCCGAGCGACGCCAGCACCAGCACCACCGTATAGAGAACGATCTGCTTATAGGTTTCCGTCTCACCCCGTACCACCGGCAACATGGGAATACCGGCGCGCGCGTAGTCTTTCTTCAGGACCAGCGACAGCGCCCAGAAGTGGGGTGGCGTCCACAGAAAGATGATGAGAAACATCCAGACCGCGGTCAGCGAGAGTGAGTTGGTGACCGCTGCCCATCCTACCAGCACTGGTACCGCGCCGGCGGCGCCGCCGATCACGATATTCTGGGGTGTCGTCCGCTTGAGCCACATGGTGTAGATCACCACATAGAAGACAATGGCAGCCAGCGCTAGTATCGCCGCCAGAAAGTTGACAAAGACGAGCAGAATGAGAAACGACCCCGCGCCCAGCCCCAGTCCAAAGACCAGCGCCTGAGTGTCTTTCACCCGTTGCGCCGGTATGCTGCGCTTGCGTGTCCTGGACATAAGCTGGTCAATATCTCGATCCCAGTAGCAGTTGATGGCGTTGGCACTTCCGGCCGCCATCCCACCGCCCAGCAGCGTCGCCAGGACCAGCCCGAGCGGTGGAAATCCGCCTTCGGCTACGACCATCGAGGCTAGCGTCGTTCCCAGCAGCAGCACGGTTACATGCGGCTTGACCAGGTTGACGTAGGCGGCCACGGTCGATCGCCAGCTTGGGGCAGCTACCGAGGTCACAGTTTGCATGGTCAGGATATCCCTTTCAAATCGCGGCACATTTACGGAGGATTGTAGCCTAACCTCCTTGACACTGGCCTGTCAGAGCCACGCTGATGCCTTACAGTTCCCTAAACACCATCCGGTGAGTGGGCCAAGAGTACTGCACCGCCGCCGCCGATTGCACCAACACTCGGGCTGGACTATAGTAACATGAGAATATAGACTCCGTCATCATGTTTAGGAAAGCGTAAGGGTAGCCATGACCTCTACGCAACTCTCTAGTACCGCGCTCACCGCACTATTTGGCCAGGATCAGGACAGTACACTAGCGGCCGGACCCGACCTGGCGGCGCTCTGCGCCGATGGGTGCCACACCGCGGCAACCGAGGTTGCCAGTCTAGCTGAGAAGCTGCGGCTGGCGCTACCGCGACCAGAGCGTCTGGATGCCGCGGTAGCCTCCATACTTCCACTGCTGGCTCTGGAAAGCGGTGCGCTCAAGCAGCTGGGCGAGACCATTCAAGAGCTTGACTGTCTGGTTCGTAGGCCGCTCAGTTTCGAGCCGATCGAGCTCGGCGATCTGCTGATGGGGATACTTCCCCAGTGGAAACACCGTGCGCCCAGCCACTCTCTGGAGCTGGCGCTGCCCGGCCAGCTCCCTACCATACTGGCCTCTCCTCGGTATGCCGAACGAGCGGTGAATATCCTCATCGAAGCTGGAGTAGCCCTGGCCGGCCCCGGCAGCTCAGTTCGTGTCAGCATCCGGCCGCAGGTAGACGATGTACTGGTGAGCCTGCAGTACGCCGGCGGCGGGCTGCATAGTCAAGATCTAGACCGACTTTTCGAGCCGTACTACCGCCCGGCTTCCATACCCGGATTCCAGATAGGCGGCGGCCTGGGACTTACGCTCGCGCGCTCCATACTGCTGGCGCACGGCGGGCGGATCTGGGCCGAGCATTCACCGGCGAGCGATACCACCGCTCTCCTGGCCACCTGGCCGCTGGTGCCGACAATGCCGGAGGAGCTTGGTGGCCCGGCTACCACTGCTACGCTCGTTGCGGCACGCGGCCGGCTGACCATTGCCGGAGAACGCCCGGTCATTCTGGTGGTGGATTCTGACAGCCGTATGCTCCGCTACCTGCGCGCCAACCTCGAAGCTCAGCGATTCAAGCCGGTCCTGGCCAAGAACACCGACGAGATGTTGCGGCTCATTGACCTGGAGGAGCCTGACCTGCTGCTGGTGGATACCGGCTCACTGGGCTCGTCGAACGCCGAAGCCGAGGATATTCTGCTGAAATTGCAAGGGCTGGTGCCGGCGCCCGTCATTTGCCTGGTGGCCGAGTACGATCGCCTTGAGTGCGCGCACCTACTCGACCTGGGCGCCGCCGACTACATGGCCCGGCCACTGGAGTTCGAGGAGCTGCTGGCTCGCATCCGGGTGGCGCTGCGAACCCGGCCGGCCACCCCGGCAACGCTGGCCCGCGGCTCACGATTCCAGACCGGCGAGCTGGCGATCGACTTTGACGCGAGGCAGGTACTGGTCGGCGAGCGGGAGATCGCTCTTAGCAAGACCGAGTTCAAGCTTCTGCGTGTGCTGGCCGAGCATGCTGGAATGGTGCTGCCGCACGAGGCGCTGCTCAGCCGAGTCTGGGGCGTGGGCTACAGCCAGGAAGTGGAATTCGTCTGGGTCTATATCCGGCGCTTGCGAAAGAAGATCGAGCCCGACCCGGCCATGCCTACCTATATTCAGACGGTACCCGGAGTGGGTTACCGTCTAGTTCGGCGGTAGAGGTGAGCCTGATTGGGTTAAGTCTGATTGCGCGCGACAGATCGTTTTGCTATATTTTCCCCTGGTACTCGTTTTGCTATATTTCCCCCGGGCTTGCGCCTGACTGAAAGGAACCATGTCATCCCATGAAAAAAACAATGCTGGGTATTCCAGTTCTTCTCCTGGTGGTGGGTCTTGCGCTGTTTGGCTGCGGCAAGGTGCCGGGCGGCGGCAATGGCACCACCGTGTCCGTTCCCAATACCACCGTGCAGATGAATACCGACAACTTCGTGCAAACGACCAGGACCATCAAGGCAGGCCAGTCGCTACTCTTCAGCGATACCGTCGACGGCGGCAATTTGCATATCATCTGTCTCGGGCACAACATGCAATGTGACACGTCGGCGCAGGGTCCCACGGCTTTGATGAGTCCAGGGTTTAACATCAGCGCTGGTGCTACCAAGAGCGTTACCTTCCCCACCGCCGGTACCTACCAAATTACCTGCACCATACACCCGAATATGAACCTGACGGTTATAGTCCAGTAAGGGAACAAGGCACTTCCGGATGAGCATACACCCATGAATCAGATAATCTCGCCCCCAGAGTCAGGAGAAGGGGACCCTCGGCCACTGGTCAGCGACACCTACGACGTGATAATCGTGGGAGCCGGCCATGCCGGCTGTGAAGCCGCACTGGCCAGCGCGCGCATGGGCAGGCGAACGCTGGTCTTGACCATGAACCTGGACAGCGTCGCCCTCATGCCCTGCAACCCTTCCATTGGCGGGCCGGCCAAGGGCCATCTGGTTCGCGAGATCGATGCGCTGGGAGGGGAGATGGGGCGCAACACCGATCGCACCTTCATCCAGATACGGCTTCTCAACACCAGTAAGGGTCCGGCAGTGCAGGCGTTGCGGGCTCAGTGCGATAAGCAGGCCTACCGGCTCAGCATGAAGTTCGCACTAGAATCTCAGCCGAATCTAGAGCTGAAGCAGGCTACCATAACACAGTTACTCGCCAGCGCGGCGTCCCAGGGCAGGAGCAGCGTCACCGGCGTGGTGACCTCGAATGGAGCCGTCTATCACGCCAGAAGTGTGGTGCTCACCACCGGCACGTTTATCAACGGGCGGCTGGTAGTTGGGGAGAAGACCTCGGCCGGCGGCCGCGCCGGGGAAGGTGCGGCCCTGGGTATCTCGGACGCCCTGCGCGGGCTGGGTCTGGATATCCGCCGCTTCAAGACCGGCACTCCCCCACGTATCGACGCGCGCACCATCGACTTCGACCAGACGGTTCTGCAGCCGGGCAGTGCTGACCCACTGTATTTCTCGGCTGACGAGACCGCGCACCAGGACGTGCAGCTTCCGGCTGGCAACCCCAACCCAGTCTATCCACTCGGAGAGGAGACGCCCTGGCGAGCACAGCTGCCCTGCTACCTGGTACATACCAATCCGGCAACCCATGAGATTATCAGGTCCAATCTGGACCGTTCGCCCCTGTACAACGGCATCATCGAGGGCATTGGACCGCGGTACTGCCCCTCCATCGAGGACAAGGTGGTGCGCTTTGCCAGCAAAGACTCGCACCAGATCTTCCTGGAGCCTGAAGGCTGGCGTACCGGAGAAGTCTATGTACAGGGCATGAATACCAGCCTACCCGAAGACATACAAATCGCCATGCTGCGCAGCATTCCTGGGCTCGAGCGTGTAGAGCTCATGCGAGTGGGCTATGCGGTGGAGTACGACTACGTGCCCTCCGACCAGTTGCAGCCGAGCCTGGAGACCAAGCAAGTGCGCGGTCTGTTCCTGGCCGGCCAGATCAACGGAACCTCCGGCTATGAAGAGGCGGGTGCCCAGGGCATCATTGCTGGTATTAACGCCGCGCTCCATGCTGCTGGCGAAGAGCCGTTCATCCTTCGCCGGGATGAAGCCTACATTGGAGTACTCATCGACGACCTGGTAACCCAGCCACCGGTCGAACCCTACCGGCTCCACACCTCACGCGCCGAGCATCGACTGTTGTTGCGCCACGATAATGCCGAACTTCGCCTCTCCGCATATGCCTTCCGGCTGGGACTGATCGGGCAGTCACGCTACCAGAGCGTGCAGTCGCGGCAGCGTCTGGCAGAGGAGGCGATCGCCGCGCTGCAGACGATCATGATACCACCCACCCGGGCGGTGAGCAGTCTCGCTGCGTCGCTGGGCTGGCAGCCGATCTCACAACCGACGACGGCGGCCGAGCTGCTGCGTCGCCCCGAAGTAAGTTACCCGGCTACCCGGGAGCTGGTTGCCGCTACCGGGAGTAGTCAGGAGCTTCCCGCGCTGGACGAGCGGACTGCTGCCGACGTGGAGATGGCAGTGAAATACGAGGGGTATATCCGTAGAGAGCAGCTTACCGTCGAGCGGGCCCGAAGACAGGAAGAGCGACTACTGCCGGCAAGTATCGACTATCGCAGCCTGAGCGGGCTGCGCACCGAAGCTCGAGCGCATCTGGAGCGGGTGCGGCCGAGGACGCTTGGCCAGGCTTCCCGGCTGCCTGGAGTGACGCCGGCGGACATCTCGATCCTGCTGGTGCAGATCGAGCGACTGCGCCGAACGGCGGTGCCTGCCCACCGGGGTCCAATGGCATGACCCCGAGTGAATATGGTAGTATGGGACTTGGCCAACAAGCTGTCATCGGAAGCGGGCGGCAGGTAGTATGCTTCGATCGCGGGAGACCATTTGTGCGCATTCTGGTCGTTGATGACGATCTCAGCGGAAGCCGGTTGATGCAATTTCTGCTGACCGAGCAGGGATACCAGGTAGACATGGTAGACAATGCGCATGGTGCGTTGGCGCTCATCGAGCGCCAGCCGCCTGATCTCATTCTCCTCGACGTGAATCTGCCCCAGCTCAATGGATTCGAGATCTACCAGCGAATGCGCGAACGGGACTGGGACATGCCCGTCATTTTCGTCACCGCGAAAGATGAGCTCGAGGACCGGCTGCAAGGGCTGCGTATGGGGGCGGACGACTATATCTGTAAACCGTTCCAGCCGGCGGAGCTGCAGGCGCGCGTCGAGGTGGTGCTGCGCCGCTACCGTAAGGCCAAGCTTACTCAGGAGATGCAACGGTTCCGAGTAGGAGCGCTCGACATCGATGTGGCCGAGCTGCAAGTGACGGTTGACGGCAGGTCGACCAGGCAGCTGACCCGTACAGAGATGAAGCTGCTGCTCCAGCTGGCGCAGCGTCCCGGGCAGGTGCTGAGCCGTGAAGAGCTGATGAACAACGTCTGGGACGATACTGGTGAGAGCAATACGGTAGACGTGTATATCCGGCGACTACGACGAAAGCTCGAGGCCGAGCCCTCCAATCCCGCCATTATCGTGTCGATACGGGGAATCGGTTACCGGTTAGCTGCCACCTAGGGGACCGGCGGTACCAGAAGGGTCACCGGTACCCGCAGCATTCATTACCGAGTAGGAGTCTGCAGGTGGTACAGAGCATGTCTACCTTGCCAGCGGTACCTGAGCCTAGCCAATCAGATGCCGGAAGGATCGCGCTGGAGATTGCCGAGATAGCCAGCGGCGCACCATCCCGGCACATCCTCGCCCGGCAGCTTGCCGGTATACTGCTCCGGGAGCTTGACGCCGGCGCGCTGGCCTTGTTTTGGCTGGATCAGAACGCCGGAGCGTCCAGCACACCCGGGGAGCGCTCGTATCTCCGAACGCTTTCGGCGCTAGCCCCTGGCGATGAGAACGCGCCGCCGCCGCTTGAAGATCTCATGAGGGCCGCTGCCGAAAGCGCCTTCTCCGGGCCAGAGAGAACACCGCCGCCGGAGCCGGAGTCGGAGTCGAGCTCCGGCAATCGCACACTACTTCCTAGCCGGGTGCAGGTTCTGCCAGTGGGAACACCGCGACCTTGGGGAGCCTTTTGCGCCTGGTGGCCTACCGATAGGTCGACCAGCGGGCCGCCGCCCCCAGGCGAAGAGCTGCTGCGGCAGCTGCGCCACAGCCTCACGCTGGCAACCATGCCTACCCATCTGCTTGACGTTGCCCGCCCGGTTGAGTCTGCGGATGCGGAGGACGCACGCAAAGCGCCGGCAACGTCATCGTTTATCTCGATGTTCTCGCACGAGCTGCGCACGCCTTTGAACTCGATCAACGGGTTCCTGGAGATCGTGCTGAACGGCCAGGTGGGGCCTCTCAACCCGCGCCAGGAGGAATTCCTGGGATACGTACAGACCAGCGCGTTACAGCTCACCACTCAGATCGAAGACATACTCCTCATCAGCAAAGCCGACTCGGGCAGGTTTGCCCTGCGGCCGGCAACGGTCGACGTGGACCTTCTGCTGCACCAGTCCATCCAGAGCGTTGCACCGGCGGCGGAGAAAGCGGGTGTCCACATCGGCACCAGAGTACCAGGCGAATTGCTGAGCATATGGGGAGACGAGCTACGGCTACGGCAAGTCATCACCAACCTATTGCACAATTCGATTAAGTTTTCTCCTCCAGGAAGCGAAATCACCGTTACGCTCTCGGAGCGAGGCGACTTTGCCGAATTTGCCGTCGCCGACCACGGTAAGGGAGTGGCGCTGGAGGATCAGGACCATGTCTTCGAGCGTTTCTACCAGTCTGAAAGCAGCCAGCACAGCGGTGGCTATGGCCTTGGTTTATCGATCGCCAGGCTGATCGTGGAGCAGCACGGCGGTCGGATCTGGCTCTCGAGCACGCCAGGCGTGGGCGCAACCTTCTACTTTACACTTCCGCTGCGGCTCGACCTGGAGTGACGCAGAATCTTCCACAACACAACCACATTCAGTGCTCCATTCAGCCGATTGCTCCTTTTCTCTGAGGCATGAACCTGGTTGCCAATGAGGCGACCCGGGAAAGTGGTGTGGTGTGGGTCTGAGGATTTAGCCCATTGATAATCTGCGCCACCGCCTGCCCGGGCGGTAGCCACTTGCAATATCGCTACACTGGTGTATACTATTTGTAATATCGCTACACCAGTGTATACTATTCGGGTCAGAGATCGCCGGCTACTCCCCGGCGGAGAGAAGAGTATCATGACGTCCGCACGTGATGCGCGCGCCCGGAACACGCCTAGCAGGAGCGGCCCCGGACGGCCCAGGAACCCAGCGACCGATCAGGCGATTCTGCAGGCCGCCCTGGAGCTCTTCATCCAATCGGGCAGCGAAGGCGTGAACGTCGAGCAGATCGCGGCGCGCGCTGGTGTCGCGCGCACCACGGTCTACCGGCGCTGGTCCTCGAAGGAAGCGCTGCTCGCCCAGGCGATCGCGGCTGCACGCGGCGAGGCCGAAGAAGAAGCGGCAGCTGATAGCGATGCCCTGCGCGACCTGCCAGACCGACTTCTCAACGCGCTTGCGGAGACGGTCACGGCGCCTGAGTACACGACGCTGGTAGCACGGTTGGTCGGCTCGCTCCCGGACTCTCCCGAGCTGCTGGCGACCTACTGGAACACCTATCTGGCGCCGCGGCGCACCTGGATCGTCCCGATACTCCGGAGGGCACAGGCTGAAGGCTTGATCCGCGCGGATGCCGATCTGGAGATCCTGCTCGATCTGATCAGTGGCGCGATCATGTACCACCTGTTGATCCGACCGGGGAAGTGTACGGCAGAGGAGATGCGGACGTATCTGCTTCGCGTGCTGCATACGCTTGATTTGAACGGCGCGTGAGGAGCGTGACTCAGCCTACGGGCGCGAGTAGCTCTCGACAACGCGAGTCCCTCTCAACCAGCAAAGGATACTGGCATGCGTATCACCCTTTTCACCATTGGTGCCCGTGGCGACACCCAACCGTTTCTGGCATTGGCTGCCCGATTGAAGCACGAAGGCCATCGCGTCAAGCTTGCCGCTAGACCAGATTTCGCTGGGCTGGCCGAAGAGTACGGCGTGGAGTTTGCGCCGCTCGGCCATCCCTACCAACCGTTCATTACTGGGGCAGCTGAAGCCGCCGCACTTGGCTCGGGCAACATCTTCAATCAGCTCCGCTATGGCTGGCAGCAGCGCCACTACGTCTTTGACCAGGTCCATGAGGATGCGTGGCGCGCGGCGCAGGGCGCAGAGGTGATCATCTATAAGTACAGCTGGACAGCGGGCTATACCATTGCCGAGAAACTCGGCATCCCATGCGCTGCAGCGATGCTCTTTCCCTTGACGCCGACGGGGGCGTTTCCGAGCTTTCTGATTGGCAGTGGCATCGACCATGGTCCGCTGCTCAACCGGCTCGTCTGGACGATCTCGCAGCAGGTGGTGGTCTGGCAGCTCCAACGCCGCGACGACAACGCGCTGCGCCGTGAGTTGGGGCTGCGCCCCCTGCCCTTCTTCGGCGGTCCCTACGCTCGTCAAGCGCGGGAGGAGATGCCAGTCTATTACGCATACAGCCCCACGGTGCTGCCACGTCCCGCGGATTGGCCTGAGCGCATGCAGGTCACCGGCTATTGGTTCCTCGATCCGCCGCCAGGATGGCAACCGCCGGACGATTTACTGCAGTTCCTCCGAGCTGGCCCACCGCCGGTCTCGATTGGGTTTGGGAGTATGGCCAGCCGCGACGCGGACGCCACCCTGCGACTCGTCTTGGAGGCGCTCGAGTTGTCCGGTCAGCGAGGCGTGCTCCTCAGCGGCTGGGCCGGCCTCGGCAAAGACCATTCGCTGCCTGAGTACGCCTTCGCCGCGGACAACCTTCCCCACAGCTGGCTCTTTCCCCAGATGGCCGCCGTCGTGCACCATGGCGGAGCGGGGACGACAGGCGCCGGGCTCCGCAGTGGCGTGCCCTCGATTCTGGTGCCGCTGACTGCCGATCAGCCGAGTTGGGCACGAATGCTCCACGCGCTGGGCGTTGGGCCAGCCCCGATCCCCTTTCAAACGCTCACAGCAGAGCGTCTATCGAGCGCGATTCGTCAGGCGGTGAGCGATCGCGCCATGCGACAGCGCGCCGCTGATCTCGGCAAGCAGATCCAGGAAGAGGATGGCCTAAGTCGCGCCACTGAAAGCTTCACCCGCTATGTGGAGCAGTTTGACCCCGCAAGGAACCGATGAGGGACTGCTGTGGGCTCACTCACAGTCGATCCTCGGGCGTTTTCCTCACTCATGTCACTTCCTGCGAATTACGAAACGCTCTCGAAGGTATGGGGCAACACCGGAAGATGGCGCTAGCTTTGCCCCAGCTACTTATCTGCAGGACGCCCAGCCAGCAGTATGGCTCTAGCGGAGAGATCGTCGTAGGGAGCGAGATCAAAGCCGCCGTAGATGGCGAGGATCTCAAAGCCAGCCATGGCCAGCGCCAGTTCCAGCTCGCCCGCCGAGATAATGGCCAGCGGCATCTGGGAGATGGTGCGGCGCACCTCACTGTGGGAACTGGAACAGTCATAGAAATGGGTCACCAGCAGTGTGCCCGCCTCCACTCCGGGCGCTCCGGAGACCAGATGGCTCACCCACTGCGCGCCGTCACCCACCTTCCAGACCCCTTGGAGATACCATTGGCCGGACGAGTGCAACAGACGTCTGGTACCCGCCAGATCCAGATCGATCAGCAGCCGTCCATCTGGCTGCAGGTGACGAAAGGCGGTCTGCAGAGCCTGCCGCCGCTTCTGCTTGCTGGTGAGGTGGGCAAATGTGTTGAGCCCGAAGAGAATGGCATGAAACCGGCGATCAGGAGAAATAGCATAATCCTCCGCTGAACCGGCGGCGATATGAATGCGACGGGCCACGCGCGTAGGCAACTCTGCCAGGCGCGCCTGGGCACGCCGTCGCATCGCCGGAGAAGGTTCTACTCCGGTCACCTCATAGCCCGCCGCCGCCAGCGCCACCGCAATTCGACCGGTACCGGCGCCGACCTCCAGCAACGTCGTCCGGCTGCCGCCAGGTGGTCCAAGCAACTCGGTGTAGCACTCCAGGTCATCAGTTAGCCCATTATGCTCGAGGTCATACCACTCGGCAACTTCGGCGTACGGATCAGTTAGATCATTGGGATTGTGCTCGCTCACGCCATTTTACCGTATACCATGTAGGTCTCCCGGGCGATCTGCTCCTGGGTAAAATGATCCAGGACTCGCTGTCGTCCCCGTCGGGCCAGTTCCGCGTAGAATTCGGGATCGGTCAGCAGGCGCGTTACGCAGCCGGCCAGCTCACCAGCATTGCCTTCCGCAAACACCAGGCCGGCGTCGCCGATGACATAGGGAATCTCGCCGCTGTCGGAGCCGATAACCGGCGTTTCGCAGGACATCGCCTCCGCCAGTGTGCGACCAAACTGCTCCTTCCAGTTGGGGCGTGTTAGCGAGGGCAGCACGAGCGTATCTATCTCCGAGAGAGCCTCAGGCACCTGGGAGGTGGGTATTCCCCCTCTAAATTCTACACGGCCGGCAAGTCCCCTGCTTTGGGCGTAGTCGGCCAGCTGATTTTTCATCGGCCCCTGCCCAATAAAGAGCGCCCGGCAATTCTCCGGCAGAATATACAGCGCCTCGAGAAGCGTGAGCAAGCCTTTTTCCTCCTTGAGACGTCCCAGGTAGCCTAGTATGAAGGGGTCATCCGGCGCCCGAAGCGGCCTTGGGCGGCTGCGCCTGAAGACGGCGGTATCGAAGCCAAACTGTGGAATGGTGTAGAGCGGCCCCTGGTACCCCTTTTGCTTCAATACCTCGCCGGCCTCGCGGTTACCAGCTATGGCGGCGGCGGCGTGCCGGTAGTTATACCGCTCAAACTGCCGAAATGGCGGCGGATAGTTGCGATAGATATTTTGATAGGCGAAGAATAGCGCGGGAATCTTGCGATGAGCGGCCAGATACATGGCGTGAACCGTAGCGGTGTTGTAGGGTTCTTCATCGATGTGCACGACTTGCGGCTTCACCTCGTCCATGATACTGGCCAGTCGCGGATAGTAGTGAAGGTGGTAATTGCCGTTGAAACGAAGCGGCGTCTCGATCATGCGGTATCCGGCGGTATAGAGCCGCTCGAGCACCTGAGTGCTGCCGTCGTCGTGGCGCCAGTAGGGGGGCGTGACCAGCGTCAGCTCGGCGCCGCACTTGGCCAGCTCCTCTAATTTGCGCTGCGACGTCCCGGCCACCAGCGCCTTGGATATCATCAAGACTCGCACTAGCCGCCGCCTCCCAATCGGCCCGGGCGCCGGAGTCGACCCACCTCGGAGAGCGTGGCCTCCCGTGCCGTGACTTCGAGTCCAGGCTCGGCAGGCGCCGCCGACCCGGACTGGTCATGGCGGGATTTCTCATAGCGGGATTTCTCATGGCGGGATATCTCATGGCCGGATTTCTCATAGCGGCCCACGCGGAGGTTCCACCAGACCCGAAACAGGTCTGTCGTCATTCTCCAGGAGTCGAGAGCCGGTTGAATGCGACTGCTGGGAGAATATTGCCAGTGAATGGGCACCTCCACGATCTGGTAGCCCCAGCGTCGCGCTACCGCAAGCAGCTCGACATCAAAGCCCCAGCCGTCAACGGTGAGCACCGCTGCGAGTTTGTGTCCAATATCGGCCCGTATGCATTTGAAGCCGCACTGCGAGTCCTGTATCCCCGGTAGAGCCAGGCTTCGAACCAGCGCATTGTAGGCGCGGCCCATCAGATGGCGTCGCAACGGCTCCCCCACCCGCTCCGCCTCCGGTCCCTCGCGTGTGCCGATCGCCAGTTCCGCCCCCAGAAGCTGCGGAGGCAGAAACTTGGCAATCTCCGGTACAGGCATGGAGAAGTCGGCATCGCAGAAGAAGCTGTACGTACCTTCAGCGGCCAGCAGCCCCAGCCGTACCGCCAGTCCCTTGCCGCGTCTCGCCGTCTGCACCAGTCGGACCGCCGGCCAGCTGGCGCTCATGCAGCGCACCAGCTCTGCGGTGGAGTCGCTGCTGCCGTTGTCCACCACAATTACCTCGGAGCTGAACTGGCAGCTTTCCAGGAATTCGCGGAGATCTTTCAGGCTGGCCGGCAGCCGCTCCTGCTCATTGTAGGCGGGAATGATGATCGAGAGCAGTGGTGGCTTATTGTGCCTGGGTTCACCCTGGTCTATAGCCATCTTCAGCTCCCTGGTGTGTGGCGCGGTTCGCGCATATACGGGTAGTCATTATAGAGAACGCAAGGAAGGCACGAGTAAGGAAGAAACGCGTGCGGCAATTACGGGCCCGCCGGAGTCGGAGTGGTGATCGGTAACGGCACCGATACCGGCGTACCAGCCGCGGTGCTGGGAGTAAAGTCTATGGTCTCGCTTCCCAGCGGAGTCAGCCGATTCACGTCGGGGTCATCGATGATATAGGTGGTAGTGAAACCATCGGTGACCTCCGGGTAGGCTCCGGTGGCGTTCTGACTGGCCCGCACAGTGTCGAGCGCGATCGCGCCGCTGGACGGTACCGCCGGACCGCTGACCGAGAGGGTCAGAGTGCCCAGCGGTGACGGAGTGTCGCCGCTGGTGACGGTGGACATCTCATGAGACAGAACACCCGCCGTCAACGCATCGCCCGAGACGGCCGGCTGGTACAGTGACTGGTGAGTGTGCTCGATGGTGAGAATCACCTGGTGCGGCTCAGCCAGGGTCTCCGGCTTCGAGACAAAACTGTACGAGATCTTGACCGAATGGTTGCTGGTGAGCTTGGCGACCTCCACCAGTTGCCAACCGTAGCCGCTGGTGGTAGAGAAAAACTGGGTATCGCCGGTGTTCTTCCGATCATAGTCATAGCCGTGAGTGTTATCCCAGAGGTTGGTGACATGCCCATCGATGGACATAGTCGAACTCCAGTCGACGTAGGTGAGAACGCTAAACCCATCGTAATCGATATCGGGCCGGTCGGTGCCGGCGAACTCCTGGAAGGTGTAGGACATCGGTCCCATGCTGTATGCCTGTTCACCTTGATAGAGGTCAGCCACCGACGTCGTGTTGATAAGTACGCCATTGAAATGGACGATCGCCAGAAACAGCAGCCCCAACAGCAACACCGCCGGGGTGATCACTTTCGAGACGAACGTATACAGGCGAACGTTCAATCTCCGCCTGCGAGGAGCACTGGCGGGAGCAGCTTTAGGAGTTGTAGGACTAGTTGCCATAATCTCTCATTCTCGCCTCACCGGTTACCGGCTACCATGTGTCGCCCGGGTCTCACCGCCGTCATTGCAGCGCGATAGCTGGAGCTGGAGTAGCCGGGTCGCCGCCCGCCTCCCCTTCCAGTATAGTCTCGCTCTCGTTTGACGTCGGACTCAAAGTTTCGATCGCCTGCAGATGCCTGCAGGGGCGGATGCTCGGTCGCGCCGGCCAGAAGAACGCTACCAGGCAGAGTAGATCAAAACTTATTGCCAGCACTATAATGATGATGTGTTCTTCGGCCAGGTTGGACCAGGGCAGAAACTGGCTATTGAAACCGGTCTTGGCGGTAACCGCTATCGCCTTGGCCGCCGCTCCCCAGACATCTCTGTACAGTAGCCAGAGGAAGCGGTCGATCTGCACGCGAACGATGGCAAAGAGCAGCGGCACTATCCAGAACAGCCGCGCCAGCCAGCGCCAGGCGCCTCCCACCCTCCAAGCTTCCAGAAACGCAAAAGGAAAGACAACCAGCGCATACTGCTCGTTCACCAGTTTTGAGCCTAACAGAAACGCCAGAAGCGTTATCAATATCATACGGTTCAGGGTCATGTGCCTGGCGGTAAAGCAGTACCAGTAGGCGAGCAACAGGACGATGAACAGGGTGGGAGTGCCAAACGCCCCGACCGCCAGCGAGAGAGGATCCAGATTCTGATCGGCCGGGAAGAAGGTTGACAGCCGAAAGAACATCTGCCAGTTCATGCCGCCGGGCACCCGGTTCCCCTCGAAGTTCACCACATAGAGCAGTCCGCTCCAGAACGGTCCCACAAAGACCACGCAAGCAACGCCATAGGCGACGACGAAGAGTACTATCTCCCGTACCGGGCGCTTCTTCTTGATGAGATACAGGACGATAGTGGGGGCCGCCACCACGGGAATGAACTTCACCATAGTGCCGAAGGCCAGTGCCACCCCGGATGAGGCAAGCTTGCCCCGCTGCAGGTAATACACCGCCAGCACCAGGCCCAGTACCATGATGGCGTCAAAGGTCCAGGCACCGCTCACCAGCAAGATGTACGGATTGAGCAGGTAATCACGGAACCCGCGAACCGTACCCGACATGCGCGCCAAGAGCGCGGCGATGCCGAAGTCGGCGATCCAGATCGGAAATTTGAGCAAGACGAAGAAGTCCAGCGACAGGTCGGGTGTGGCGTAGGTACCCGAAACCGGAATGTAGTAAGTGGCCTGTGGGTGAAGCAACAAATACAGATGAGCCAGGGGATAGTAGATATAGAGCGGCACCGGTGGATAGGCGTAGTACTCGTAGCTGTAATCCCACCCCGACGCGTAGGCGATGTGGGACAGGTACTGCATGGTGGTGTAGGGAGAAACATTGTGGGCCAGATCGATAAAGGTATTATAGTCAACGGTGATATCCCACCAGTGACCAATCGGTAAAAGGATGATGCGCAGCACCAGAGCCAGTATCGCAACTGTCCAGAGAAACCGTCTACGCCCGCTGCCGGCAAGTGCCGGGGAGACATCGGGCAGCTCGTCGTCCAGAGGCTCGGGGTCGTCGGGGCCGGGCTGCAGATGCTGGTAGCGGTAGCGTACCGGCCCCCTGGCACGTGGTCCGCGCCGCAACGACCTCAGTGTGGCTATAGAGAGGGACGGAACGGTTTCGGCAGCTGAAGAGGCGGCAATACCGGCGTCGCGATAGGGCGTTTCGGTCAGCAAGGTCCACTGACAACGCACCAGAATCTGCAGCAGCAGCGAGGGCGACCCGGCTTCTCGTGGAGCTGCCGGTATCTCCAGGTCTTTGACGAGGCGGCGCTTGACCACATAGAAGTTGCTACCCAGGTCAGTACACTGGGCCAGACGCCGAAAACAGGCGGTCGCAGCCAACTTGTCTCGGTAGCGCGGCAGCCACTGCCTGAAATCAGCCCTTACCCCCCAGCTGTTGGTGACCGTACTCTCGACCGCGCCCGGAAGATAGCGGCTGGCAATGACCAGATCGGAATTTTCTGCGGCCAGCAGGGCGCTGGCGACGGTCTCAGCTGAAGGCAACAGCTCTGCGCTCGCGCATCGATCCAGAATCGCCACGTACTGGCCGGAGGTCTGCGACACGGCGGCCAGTAGGTCGGCGCTGCGGCAAGCGGCCCCTCCCACCGGCGTAGGCGCCGAGATAACGCGGGTGTAGAGCTGCGATGCCGCTCCGTTTTCAGCGTCTGTAATCGCTTCCAGTATGAGCGCACCATCGTGTCCGAAGTCGACCAGCACCAGCTCGAAGGCGGGCGCTTCTTGCAGCCCGCTTCCGGTAATTTCGGGCATTTCAGCAAGACGCCGGAGAGTATCTCGAAGAGCCAGGAGCGCGCTTGTCTCGACTGGAAGCGGAACGACGAGTGACACATGGGGTTGAAATGCCACGGTTTCGCTCTGCTTCACACTCGTTACTCCACTCATCTGGTCATCTCAACCCACCACGGCGGCCGGACTAGGGCCTGTGTCTGGCCTTGCCGGGCTGCCGCTACACTGCCTGCCGGCAGTCACTCCCGTCTCTTACTACCGGTTCCCAGTGTAGGTGCGAAGACTCTCCAGCGCTCCAAAAATCCGGTGGCCGCAATCCAAAGGATAGTGTATCGCACAACCGGGGGCAGCGCAAATGCTTCAGGCACCCCACCATCAGGCCATCCGGCCGCGCAATTGAGACTCAGCCACCTCGAGATCTTGCCGGACGGCGATCAGGATGTCGTCCGCGTCTGCCGGGAACGGCAGCAGCGGTAGTCCCGCGGAGAAAGCCACCAGAGCCGGATCAGCCGGAAGAGTTGCGTGGCTCCTCCGGTACACCTGATACGCGGCGCGCAGCGCCGCTACCGGGAAAACCTGGGGGGTGCGCAGCAACGCCAGCTCTTCGCGAGGAAGCGTCGACACAACGACATCTCCTGAGGTGCGCTTGATGGTCTCGCGGACCGGTAGATAGGCAACCGCGCCACTGCCGGCATGAGCGGTGGCGATCCCTAGACCCCGTAGCAGGGACTCAGCACGTACCAGTGGACGGCTAGCCTGGTGAATCAGCGCCAGCCGGCACCGGTCCGAGAGCGACTCCAGTCCCAGCAGCACCACTTCAGCGGGGTCGGCAGACGACGTTACCGTGATTCGGCGACCATCTCCGGAGAATTCTCTGACCACTTCAGCCGCCGCGCCTTCTCGACCCGGCTCCACCAGCAGCACCAGCTCCTCCACCTGCGGCACCTGCAGAAGCACTTGCAAGCTCCAGGCCAACACGCTCCGGCTGGCCAGGGTGGTCCAGAGAAGCTCCTCCGCTCGTGCGGCCTCATCGCTGGTCCGACCAGGGGCTACAGTGGCCGCCGACCCCAGCAGCAACGCACCAACTGAAGCGCCGGTCGGAGATGTGCCGCAAGTCGCCTCACTGGTCATGCGCCGCCATTGCCCCTGCCGTCTCGGGATCACCACCGCCCGACGACTGCGCAACCGGTAGTGCGAAGGCAAAGGAGCTCCCTCGCCCGAGCTCGCTTTCCAGCAGCCAGATATCGCCGTCCATAGCCCGCATTATCTGTCGGCAGATATAGAGGCCCAGGCCAGTGCCGCGAATCTGGCTGGCACGTGCCGACTCCAGCCGCGAGAAGCGTCTGAAGAGATTGGCCTGCTCTCTGGAGTCTATCCCGATGCCGTGATCCCTGACGACCACCGTCACATAGTCTCGGGCGAGTCCGGCAGCAACCACCACCGCCGCGGGGGAGGTCGGGCTATCGTCTTCACCGCCGCTGCCGCTAGCCAGATGAGGCATCACCACCGTGGGCCGTTCATCTATGCGGCCGGCGGCCGGATCCCGCGCAGCGTTCGTGTTCATGCCTGGCGCCGACAGGTTGGCCTTCTCACAGCGGATCTCGATTCGACCACCACTCGGGCTATACTTGATGGCATTGCTGATGAGATTGTCCAGGACCTCCTTCAATCGTCCTAGGTCGGCATCTACGCATACCCCACGTGCCACGTCGGAAGTGAGCGCGTATTGGCTCCCTTGCGATTGCTGCAATCCCTGGTAAGAACGAAGCACTTCCTCGACGACCGTCGCCAGCCTCACCGGACCTTTATGCATCTCCAACCGTCCGGTATCCAGCCTCGATGTTTGTAGCAGCCTTTCGGCGATATCCGCCAGCTCCTGCGCCGATTCACCGGCCTTCTGCAGAAACTCGAGCGCCAGCGGCTCGTCTCGCGAGCCGGGATACTCGAGCAGCAGGTCCAGGAAACCGCTGACACCGGTAAGCGGCGTGCGCAACTCATGCGAAGCAGTCGCAATGAAGTCATCTTTCATGCGATCAAGCTCGCGCTGCTTCCGATAGGCGCGTTCGAGTTCCACATAGGTTCGTGCGTTCTCGATTGCCTGGGCCGCCTGAGCGGCAAAGAGATCGAGCAGCCAGAGATCGTCATCCGTGAATGCCCGTCTCTCGGCGTCGTCGAGCACATCCAGCACCCCTACAACCTGGCCTCGGTGTATGAGCGGAACCGCAATTACGGCGGTAAAGTCTTCGTCGTCATAGATAGCGGTCCGGTAGGGATATGCCCGGTAATCGTCCACTATCATACCCTGGCCGGTCTGGCCCACTCGTCCAGCCAGGCCCTCGCCGACCCGAATGCGTGAGCCAGCATAATCGCCGCGCAGTCCCTGGCAGACTATTACTTCCAGCTCACCGCGGCGTGGATGGAGCACATACACAGCACCCGCCCGGGCATTGAGCAAGGCTATCGACCGGCGAAGGATGTCGGCTAGCAACTCGCGTGGATCGGCTCCCAGCTGGCTGGCTACCTCGAGCGATGTGGCGTGCAGAGTCATCATTTGCCCAATACGATCCTGGGCCGTCTCCGCCGATTCTACCGCTCGCTGGCGCGCCACCACCTGCCGCGTCACCTCAACCGCAGCCACCAGCACTCCGCTGGCACCGGCAGAACTGCCGAGCAGTGGAGACGTGGTGACATTCCAGTAGGTCATTCCACGCTCCAGGTGGTGGATGGGCAGCTCGATCATCGCCTGCGGCTCGCCACTCTGGTACACCGCTGCCAGTCGCAGGCTGGCGGCAACGCTGGCGGCGCGCTCCCCGGGTAGCAGGTCGGAGAGACGCTGACCGGTAAGAATGCTCTCCTGCTCCAGGCCCAGTAGAGTGGAAAAGGCAGGGTTTGAGAGCGCCAGGGCCTGTTCCTCTCCACTCAGTACCGCTATGGCAACTGGGGCATGGCGCACCACCGTCTGCGCCAGAGCCTCCTGGCTCCGCGAGTAACTGAGCAAGCGGTCGCGGTCAGCTGCCAGCGCTGCCAGGCTGCTAAGCTCCTCCAGTGCCGCCAGCTGCTGGGGTCCAAAGCGGGCATGTGCGCAGACCACCAGCACGCCTAAGAATTGCCCGCGAGCGTTCAGCGGATAGGCGGCCAGAGTACGCGGCGCCCCGGATGCGGGCGCGTCGTCTACCGGCTCCGCGGGTAAGAGCTCGAGCCAGCCCGCGGCCAGAGGGTGGAGATCCGGATCGATGAGTACCAGCGCCCTGCGGGTGTTGGCCACTTCAGAGATCAAGGCATCGGGGCGTGCGGGCAGAGGCCGGCTATCCGATCCGGACTGAGCGCGCGCCCGCATCAGTGGCGCTACCTCCTGGCCGCCGGTCTTCTCAGGCCCGCCGCCCCAGGGTGTGGGGTCAGAAATCCAAAGCTGTACGACGGCAGGAGCAAGAGCGGCGGCCAGAGCGTCTACGATCCGGTTTGCCACTTCGTCGAGGGTATGGTTGAGAAGCAGCTGGCGTAGAGCAGGCATGGCCAGAAGCAGGGGATCTGGGAACGGTAGTATGGCCCGGTTACGAGTGGCCAGGCGGCTCCGCTCCACCAGACCAGAGATATTGCTTTCCCGTGGGTGACTGCGTGCGGTGCCGCCACGACGCCGTGATATTTTGGCATCGCCGCTTGGTTTTTCTATCGGCAACAGGCTCGTTACCGGACCAGTTTCACGACTGCGGGCGCGCTTCGCTGGCTCCGCCGCCACAGTCTTGCCTACCTCATCCATAGTTCCCCCGGCTGATACTGTTCTCGTCTCCGCCTCATCCTGGAAGTGGCAACGTACCAATGCCTCCATTGGTCACGTGTGGATCCACTCAGGTCGATCGCTGGGAGTATGCGACACTTGACGCTATACCATACTTTGCCCCGCATTTCACTGGTACTTTCGGAGCCTCACTCCACCTTCACCAGCGAGCCTACCGCGCCCCGCTACGGTAGTCCAGTCAGGCTGACGTCGGCGGGAGCTTCGACGGTAAAGCGCCAGTCAATGCGTTGCTCCTGGCCGGGAGCCAGCTGAAGCTCCCAGGTCAGCTGTTCCAGCCGCGTGCGCGCCGACGGCTGTGGACGGAGGTCCAAAACCTTTAATTTGATGCGCTCGTGGCGTGTAACCGGTAGTCGATCCAAAAAAATGACCCGCTGCGGCTGGCTGGTCCGATTGGCTACTTGCACCCGATACCCGTAGGTAATGCGCCGTATGCCCGATTGGAGCAAACTACCCTTGTCAGTATCTCGCTCAACCAGTTCGCGCTTAAGCGTGACATTATCGTCCACGCCCAGGTACAGCTTTATCTCGGCGCCCTCGGCGGTGCGCTCCAGCCGGGTAGCGCCGACATACTCGTCGTTTGCTGGGCCGGCATGAAACACGTGCAGCTCACCCGGTAACAGTACCGTACCGGTGCTATTGGCAGCCACAGCTCGCAGGTGAGCTCCGGGCGCGATGACCGGCGCGGCCACATACTCGAACCGGCAGGGCAGCTCGTGTTCTCCCAGTCCCACGGTATGCGGCGCACCGTCGCTAGGTATGTCGTTGCCGCCCGGCAAGTGAAATACCTGCGCCGCTCCGCTTCGTTCCACCGGCGCCTCGGCCATCTCCGCCTCGACCGAATCAACCACGTCCTTGCCGTATGCTTCCGACCCCGCGTAACCCAGTTCCTCACTCTGGGGGGCAGCAGTACTCATAAGGGCACGCGAAAAACCACGCATCGTATGTGCTACAGGCATGGCTTGCGCCGCCGCCGGCGCCGGACGTACCTGCATGATATCGATATACCAGGGATCGGGCTCGTCGGGTAAGGTTACCGCGGCACCGGGCTGAGCGGTCGAAAGCGAAAGAGCGATGCCTCGCCACTCCTCACCAGTATGCTGCCTGACCAGCGCCTCTTCCACCAGTTGCACGCGGCCGCCGCCTACGTCGACGCGAGCGTCATACCGGGGACGCCACGATGCGCCACCAATGAGATAGGAGAGCCCAATCTCCAGGTCGGCCGGGGCGGAGACGGCTACACGTATGCTGGCCGCCAGACGGTCGGGCGCGGCACTGCTGGCGACCTCACGCAACTCGCGCTCACGCGCCTGCAGTTCTCGCGTCTTCTCTTCCTTTAAAGACTCAAGCTCCAGCCTCGCGCCTACCAGTCTCTCCGCCTCGTCACCAGCGTACGCAAACAGCGCGCCGGCGTCCTCCGGCTTGGCGCTGCTCGCGGCAATACCGTTGGCCAGGCGACGGGCCGATTGTTCGCCCAGAGTGCGCAGCCAGTCCCGCTGCTCCTGGACAATCTCCTGGCGGGCCTCGATGCGCTCCACTTCGCGCCGCAGACGGATGATTTCCTGCCGAAGACTCTGCAGCTGCTCCACCGGCGGTTCGGCGTGTATCTCGCTCTCCTGCTCGATTCCCAGGATGCGTGTGCCTGCTGGTCCCCGTCCATAAGCTCTTAGTGAATCACGTTGTAGCGTCTGCGACAATCCACCGATCTTTATGGTATGCTCACCGGCCTCGGTCAGGTGCACGGTAGCCTGACGCAGCACCAGAGCCCGGTCACCATATACTGTCACCGCCTGTATGGCCGCCTCGACTGAAATGTCCATGGCTAGGGTCTCCTCCGCAACATAGGTTATGGTCTTATGGTAATCTAGGTCTTATGGTAATCTAGCATGAAGCCATGTTATGATACGGGCGGTAGCCGGTCACGGTTGTTTGCCGGCTGAGCCGACGGGGACTTATTCAGGCGTTTTCTGGCTTTGGCGCGCAGTGGCCTGGAATGTGCTCTAATGTATAGATGCCACGAGGCATTGCGAGAGGTCACTGCCAGCCGGTGTGTAGCTGGGGCGGCTACCTGGTACCGGAATGGCTCCGCTGCGAACGATAAAGCAGGTTTACAATGACGCCAGACGAAATTGCCGCCCAATCCCCCCGTTGCGTTGCCCTGACCCAGGAGCACCGTGGGCATGGAGTCAGCACCGCCGCCTACTATCTGGGCAGAGTATTGATCGCGCAGGGGTTGCGTGTGCTGCTGGTAGACCTAACCGGTCGCCGTGCCTGTCTCAACGCCCTTTTCAGCCGCGGCGCGGTGAGAAATCTGGTCTACTGGTCCCCTCCTCTCCACCACCTATTGGACCTTGGTAATCTGGTGGCGCGCGCCCGCAGTGAAACTGCTGGCCGGGCCGATGTGATGTTGCTAGATATCGATGCCGCGCTATTGGAGCACAGTGGAGGCTTCGCCGCCGGTATCGACTATGTGCTGGCGATGACCGAAGCCACCGACGCCGGGCAACAGGCCGCCGAACGGATCGCCGCACGCCTGGGCGATGCGGAGCCGCCGCAGGGACGGTTGGGAGTCTGCTTCAGTCGCATCGATGCCCCCGCCGCCGCCGATCTGCCCGAACAAACCCGCCACCATCATCTCCCGGTGATCGGTTACTATCCGGCAGATTATTTGCTGGCCAACGGCGAAGATTACTCTCTAAAGGGGGGAGAATCTTCCGCCCCTCACGATACCTACCTCTATGCGACACTTCGGCTAGGCCAGAAGCTCATCCAGCTGGTCCCGCTACACCGGGCCAGCGGACTAGTAAATGCCAACAACTCGGTAGCGTCTCACCACGAGTCGATATAGCCCGAAGGAATGTGACCTTCGGCACTGGGCTGAGCCGGTGTTCTCCTGTTACGCTATAGCGTGTACATGGTGACTACACCATGTACATCTTGGCTGCACTGTGTACATCCTAGCTACTTTGTGCCTAACTTTGTGCGCGTTATACAAGAAGGCAGAACCACGCGAGCACTTCACACGTAACTCTTTTGGCCCGCTATATCGCGAAGTATGTCAGGGTTGCCATAAATCGTGACGGGGTCTAAACCGACTTTCGATGCAGCATTTTTCTAGTTTTTCCTGGGCGTGCCCTGGGAAGATGGTAACACGAGGAGAAATTCACATTCATGGATACCACCACTAGCACCAACGTCGGTATCAGTCCAGCCACCAGCGGCACTCCAGCATTAGAAGCCGTCGACGTACGCAAGTCGCTTCCGCTTGGCCGAGACCGCATCGACATCCTCAAAGGCATCAGCCTGCGCATCGCCCACGGCGAGTTCGTGTCCATAGTCGGCCCATCCGGCTCGGGCAAATCCACCTTGCTGGGTATCATCGCCGGGCTGGACTCCCCTACCAGTGGACAGGTCCTGGTTGACGGTGTGGATATCACCCACCTTGGCGAAGGCAAGCTGGCCACGGTCCGCAATCAGAAGATCGGCATGGTCTTTCAGGCCTTCAACCTCATTCCCACGCTGACCGCCCAGGAAAATGTCGAAGTCCCCCTGTATGTCGGCAAGCATCCTGGCCAACCCTCGGCGCGAGCTCAGGAGCTGCTCAATCTGGTGGGGCTGGGCCACCGCCTGCGCAACAAGCCCAACCAACTCTCCGGCGGCGAGCAGCAGCGTGTGGCGGTTGCCCGCGCTCTGTCCACCAATCCCTCCATCGTGATTATGGATGAGCCGACGGGAAACCTGGACAAGAAGAATGGCGACAACATTCTACAGATGATCAGGGACTTACGTACCGCCACCGGCACCACCTTCGTGATCGCCACCCATGATGTAAACGTGGCTGGAGCCGCTGACCGGGCTATACATATCGTTGACGGTCTGGTGGCCGACGAGGGCTGATATTCCCGGTAGAAGCCCGAAAACCCAATAAAACCAGTTCTCTCCGGCAAAGGGAGTGCATGTAATGAATCGGCTCAAGCTCTACTGGAACTATGCCACCCGCTCGCTACGCAGAGGCGGCCAGCGTACCCTTCTGGCCATCTTCTGTATTGCCGTCGGCGTGATGGCCATCGTCTCGCTGGAGCTGGTAGGCAATATGGTGAATACCGCGCTTACCGGCAATGTGCGAGGCGGCAACGGCGGCGACATATCAATACGCAACGACATCACGCCGTTTAACTCGCAGCAGCTGGCAGTTATTAACCAGCTCAAAACCAACGGCACGCTGACACAGTACACGGCGGTAGCCAATGAACAGGTACACGCCGAGGTCAACGGTACGCCCCAATCGTTTCTGCTTTTTGCGGTGGATCCGGCGGTCTTTCCCCTGGCGGGCTCGCCCGACTTCAGCGACCCCAGCAATGGCTCTCTGTCGTCGATGTTAACCGGTAATACGGTTATCGTAACCGACTCGCTGCTCTCCCAGCTTGGCCTGCAGAAAGGAGACAAACTTACCATCCACTCGCCCGCCGACGGGCGCACCTTCACTGCCACCATTGGCGGAGTCATTTACACCTCTGGTTTCTTTGACCAGCCGGAGATGCTGGTCTCACTGGACACCTACCAAGCGCTGCCCAGCACCGAGGGAGTTCCGGTACAATATAACTCCGTCTATGCCAACGTTCCCGGGCACACCGACGCCAACCAGGTCACGGCCAAGGCTGCGCTGACGCAGGCGCTTCCCACCGCAACCATAACCGACACGAAAGATGAGCTGGCTCAGAACCAGTCAGCTGTACAGAATCTGCGCTATTTCCTCGAGATCGTCGGTCTGCTTGCCCTGCTCATCGGCGGTGTCGGCATCGTCAATACCATGCAGGTACTGCTGCGCCGGCGTCAGGTGGAAATAGCCATGCTCAAGACCTCCGGCTATCGGCAGGCCGACCTCTATGGACTTTTTGGTGTAGAGGCCGGGTTGCTGGGACTTCTCGGCGGTGTGGTTGGAGCGCTAGCTGGTATCGGCGCTGGGCTGGCGGTGAAAACCATCGTCGAGAACGCCGTGCAGCTCCATCTGGACTTCACTGTGGACCCGCTGACCGTACTTTCCGGAGTGGCGATAGGTTTCTTCACTGCGCTGATCTTTGGAATCTTGCCGATCGTACAGGCCAGCCAGACACGACCCCAGGCGGTGCTTCGCGACCTTCCGGAGAATACCGCGGGAAGCGTCGTACTCAGCCTGTTCCTGGTGGTACTGCTGGCCGTGCTCTTCTTCATACTCTCCGCGGTCATACTCGGCAACGTTGGGCTCGCCCTGATTGTCATGATCATCGGCGGGGTGGTTCTGGGGATACTGACCGCAGTCTTTACGCTGGTGGTATACCTGGTCAGCAAGCTGCCGGTGCCGGAGTCCCTCAATCTAGGATTTGTCGCTCTGGTAGCTGCCGGAGCGGTGATCTTTGGGGGACTCACCTGGCTCGGCATTGCCCGCGGGTGGAGTGGTATTCCCATCATGACCGGGCTCTTCACCGCGCTCTCACTCCTGGGCGTGGTGGTCGCGCTGGTACCGCGTAATTGGAAGAGCAATGTCAAGATGGCACTGCGTAATATCGGCCGCCAGCGTACCCGGACCGTGACCACGATGGTGGCGCTATTCATCGGGGTCTTCGCCATCGGCCTGATACTGGCTCTAGGCATCGGCATCCGAAATGATATCAATGGCCTGCTCGCGACCGGCAGCACCTACAACTCGTTTATCGTGGTCAACTCGGGTGACAAGGCGGCGGTGGACAACGAGCTGACTCACATCAAGGGTCTCAAAGGTGAGCTGGTCAATACAGTGGCGCAGGTGAATCCCGTCTCGGTGGATGGCAGGCCGGTCGGCCCTATCATACAAGCGGCAAGCTCCGGTGGCGGACGAAAGATCTTGAACCGGGAAGAACTGCTCTCTTACCTCAGCCAGCCGGTAGGCTACGATCTGGCGGCCAACAACATTCCTGGCGGCCTGACCATGGACAGCGGCCGCAATCTCAACAGCAGCGACGCTGGCACCAATAATATTCTCATGCCGGAACGCGCGACCGTAGCGCCTCTGGACCTGACACTGGGCTCACAGATTGTGCTGCTCGGCGCCGACGGCAAGACCACACGGACCCTCACTGTGGTTGGGTTTTACAGTGCCTCGGGCATTAGCCTCACCGAGTCAGGCATGATAACCGATAACTCGGTACCGTCGGCGCTGACCAATGGGCGTCCGCTCTACGCCTACTCGCTCATTCTGAACCCTAAGCAGTCGACCACTGATCTCAACAAGATTCAGGCGGCGGTGCCCAACGCCGAGACGCTGAATCTGGCGCAGATCTCCGTCGTGATCAACAGCATTCTGAACAACCTCATCATCATGCTGACGGCGATCGCTTCCGTGGCGATGATCGCCGGTGTGATCATCATCGCTAACGCGGTAGCATTGGCCATGCTGGAGCGACGCCGGGAGATCGGCATCCTCAAGTCGGTCGGACATACCAGCGCCAGCGTGCTGAGCGAGGTAATGATGGAGAATGGCGTGGTCGGATTCACCGGGGGTGTGATGGCCATGCTGGTGGTGGCGTTCGCGCTCTTTATTCTGGGGCTGCTCGTCA
Organism: uncultured Chloroflexia bacterium; assembly: GCA_963826075.1. Classification (GTDB taxonomy): domain Bacteria; phylum Chloroflexota; class Ktedonobacteria; order Ktedonobacterales; family JADMIN01; genus JAJPKE01. Next base: position 61,289 of record CAWGVQ010000017.1, on the reverse strand, counting down.
AGTCACTGAATTTCGGCGTGGAAACCGGACTGGTGCTGGTACTTATCTTCGGGACCGCCGCCGTCTGCATGATAGTTGCAGCGCTGGTCGCCTGGAACGCCACTCGGGTGCGCCCGCTCGAAGTGTTGCGCTACGAATAGGCTCCTACTGAGCAGTGAGCCGCGTAGCATTTCATCTGCACGCGAAAAGGAGAAGGCGGTGAGCCGCGCGGCTCACCGCCTTCTCCTTTTCGCGTGCCGCCCGCCCATTCAGGGGATGTGGGTAGCCAATGTGCGTTTCTTGCACTAGAGTGGTCACTAGCAAGTGGTAAGGCGGTAGGTGCGAATCCGCCCCGCTTTGCTAGACGACACATCGATAGACGATACATCTGGTATGTACACATGGATGAGGAGATGGCTTAATGGCGAGACTCGGTGAATCGCAGGACCTGTACTCGGCAACGCAACCGCTGACGGCATTGCCGGAGAAACCAGCACCTCCCCTGCAAGGATCCCCGCGCCAAGAGGCATCGTGGAGCCGGCCGCTGAGTTGGTTACGCCCGATCGGCACCTTCCTGGCCGCACCTTTCCAGGAACTACCACCGGCGCCCAAAGGACGTTGGCCCCGTATTGCGCTGATTCTGGTCGGCATACTGGCGCTAGGCTTCGTCCTATATTTTACCGCCTATACCTGGTCGCTCTTCGACGCCTTTCGTTCTAATGCCGAAGACATGGGCATCATGGACCAGGCGATTTGGAACACGATTCACGGACGACTGCTGCATCAGACTATCTGCAATAATATCAGCGATACCAACTGTATTGGCGACGTCTCTCGCTTTGCCATTCACTTCGAGCCGTTGATGCTCCCCATCTCACTGCTCTATTTCATCGCCCCCTCACCCAAGACCTTAATGCTGCTCCAGGCGCTGGTAGTAGCCACGGGGGCCTTTCCCGCCTATTGGATTGCCTGCCGCAGGCTTAGCAGTCCCCTAGCAGGCTTGGGGTTCGCTACCGTCTATCTGCTCTTTCCCGCCTTGCAGTCGGCGGAAATCTTCGACTTCCATGCGGTGACGCTGTCGGCGGCCTTTCTCATGTTCGCTATCTACTTCATGCTGACCCGGAACAACCTGGGGCTGTTCATTGCCTGCCTACTGGCGCTCTCCACCAAAGAGGAGATACCGGTAGATGTCATCATGCTTGCCCTGGCGATACTGGTCTTCCAGAGACGGCCAAAACTGGCAGGTGCGCTCATCTTTATGAGTCTGGTGTGGCTGGTAATTACCCTGCTGGTGATGCATCACTTCAGTCCCATAGGACATTCGCCGACCGCTTCGCGCTATAGCTATATGGGGTCATCTCCTCTGCAGGTGGCGGAGTACATCATCACCCATCCCATACAGCTGCTGCGTGACCAGATCCTGAACGCGAACGGCCGCCACGATATCCGTGTCCTGACCGAACCACTCGGTTTCTTTGGCTTCCTCGGCCCCAGCGCCTTGGTGCTCGCCCTTCCGGCGTTACTGATTAACCTGCTCAGCAGCGATCCCCACATGCAACTTGGGGTACATCAATATAGTGCTGAGATCGTGCCCTTCATGATCTTCGCGGCGATCTCCGGTATGGTCGTAGTTATCGCGCTCGTCACCTGGGCGGCCAGGCGCATCTTCCCCTGGTTGGAGAAGGTTGGCAGCCGGGACGGAAGAGCGGGGGGCAACGGGCTGGCTGCCCTGGCCGGAGAGTTCACCAGTACCTGGAATGCTCAGCCGGTCATTTCAGTGCCTGGCGGGCGGATTAGCCGTGAGACGTTCGCCTCTACCTCACTCATCCTCATCCTGCTCATTATCCTGGGTGGCGCCTGCTTTGCCGGGCAGTCTCTGGGGGATCTGCCGGGAACCAACAATTTCAGCTGGCCGACTCCCACCGCCCATACCAAACTGTTTAGCAAAGTGGCTGCGTTGATCCCCGCCGATGCCAGCGTCAGCGCCCAGGATACCCTGGTACCGCACCTGAGCCATCGCCGCTATATCTACCAGTACCCGTATATGGCGGAGCAATCGAGCTACGTCGTGCTTGATGGCCAGGGCAATATTTATCCGTATCCGCTGACATCCGCGGGAATGCAGGAGTATGACCAGAGCGTTACGCAGGTACTGCACTCCGGGCTCTTCCGCGTCATCTTCTCCCAGGACGGCTACCTGGTGCTGCAGCGTAAAACGACGTAGCGATCCCAGGCCTGCTTGGTGAGGAGATGGGACGACGCTCAGGATTCCTGTATGTCGATCGACTGAATCTGGTCCCCTGGTTGCCGGTCGCGCTGTGGGTCACGCTCTCGCAGGGAGTTCACCACGTCCATGCCTGAAATCACTCGTCCAAAGACACCATGTTTGCCGTTTAGATGCGGGGTTGCGTCGAAGGTAATGAAGAACTGAGATCCGTTGGTATTTGGACCCGCATTGGCCATCGACAAGATTCCAGGGCCAGTGTGCTTGCCAGCCAGTGCGCCTGGTTCATCATTGAATTTATAGCCTGGTCCACCGGTACCAGTTCCGGTGGGGTCACCGCCTTGGGCCATGAATCCCTTGATGACTCGATGAAACGTCGTACCATTATAGAAGCCCTCACGGGCTAAAAACACGAAGTTATTGGTGGTGATTGGTGCCTCTTTGGCAAAAAGCTCGACGGTGAAATCGCCCTTGTTGGTGTGAAAGACCGCCCGGTACTTCTTACTCGGGTCAATCTGCATCGCCGGCGATTGTCTCCATTGATTCGGCATGGTATGTGTATCCCTTTCTTTCGTCTCTTGGTCTCGCACGTCAATATCCTACCTCAAAGGATATAGATTGCCAAACCAGGACCACCGCGCAACCTCCGGCGTACCAGAGAACCTGGATCTTGTTATTAGTCGGTGGTAGACTCCAGCCGCCGCGGTAGGTAAGGGCGAGCGGGTCGCGCGGGGGAGGCGGGGCAACCGGGGCAACCGGGGCACTACCCCAGCTGGTCGCGGCGGCGTGTCAGGTAGGCGATCTCGGCGGTGTTGCCCGCCAGCTCGATGGCTTTGTCGTACGCCGCGCGCGACTTCTCACTGTAGCCCAGCCGGCGCAGCAGGTCGGCGCGGGCCGCGTGGAAGGCATGATAGCCGGCCAACGTGTCCCGAAGACGGTCGACGGCCGCCAGCGCCACCCCCGGCCCGTCAAGCTCGGCGATCGCGATGGCCCGGTTGAGGGCGATAATCGGCGAGGGGTCGAGGCGGACGAGCTGGTCGTAGAGGGCGACGACCTGCGACCAGTCGGTGTCGCGTACGTGGCGGGCGGAGGTGTGCACGGCGTTAATCGCTGCGAGGATCTGGTAGCGACCCGGAGCCACCCCGGCGGCCAGGCGCTCGCGCACCAGCCGATGACCCTCGGCGATCAGCGCCGCATCCCAGGCTCCACGGTCCTGCTCGTCGAGGGTGACCAGTTCGCCGCTCGCCGAAACGCGGGCGGTGCGGCGGGCCTCGATGAGGAGCATCAGCGCCAGCAGTCCGGCCACCTCACCGTCCTGCGGCATGAGGGCTCGGAGCAGGCGAGTGAGCCGGATCGCCTCGGCGGTCAGGTCGTGACGGACGGGATCGGTGTCGGGGCCAGTCGCCAGGTAGCCCTCGTTGAAGACGAGGAAGAGGACGGCGAGTACGCCGGAGACACGTGCCGGGAGATCCTCCGCAGACGGCACCCGATAAGGGATGCGAGCCGCCTTGATCTTGGCCTTCGCGCGGGTGATCCGCTGTCCCATGGCGGTCTCCTGCACCAGGAAGGCACGGGCGATCTCGGGCATGGTCAGACCGCCGACCATGCGCAGCGTCAGCGCCACGCGGGTCTCTATCGCGAGCGCCGGGTGAGCGCAGGTGAAGATCAGCCGGAGCCGCTCGTCGTCGATGGCGCTGAGCGGCTCCGGCGAGTTGTTCTCGTACGACATCTGAGCCACCTTCTGCTTGTCGGTACGTTTGTTCTCGCGCCGGATCTGGTCGATGGCCTTGCGGTTGGCGGTGGTGGTCAGCCAGGCGCCGGGGTTGGGGGGTACGCCGTCGGCTGGCCAGCGCAGGACGGCGGTCGCGAACGCCTCGGCCGCCGCCTCCTCGGCGACGTCGAGGTCACCGAAACGCCTGGCCAGGGAGGCAACCACCCGCGCCCACTCCTCGTGGTGGGCCTGGGTGATCGCCGCCCGGACGTCGTTCATGCTCACTGTTCCTGGAACGGCCGCACCTCGACCTTCCGATTGCAGCACTTCGACCCCTCGGCGGCGAGCCTGAGCGCCACGTCGAGGTCGGGGGCCTTGATGATCCAGAAGCCGGCAAGGTACTCCTTCGACTCCACGAAGGGTCCGTCAGTGAACACCGCCTCCCCGCCCCGGTTGTCGATGACGGTGGCGGTGCTAGGCGAAGCGAGGCCGCCGGCGAAAACCCAGTGGCCCTCGGCCTCGAGCCGGTCGTTGAACGCGTCGATGGCAGCCATCTCGGTCGAGGTGGCAGAGCCAGAAGTGTCGTCGATTACGGAAACCAGATACTGCATCTCGGATCGTCTCCTGTGTTTAGGGGCGCCCCCCGTGGGCGTCCGCTCACTCTTACTACGAACACCCCTGCCCCAATCCGACAACACCTTTTGCGGTACTTACAGTCACACCCTTCTCCGTAACCGATCCTCTGCAACAGCGTCTCTTCGCCTACGGCGAGCGACACCAGTTAACCTTATTTTTGCGCCGGTTGGCCCCGGTTTTGCACCCCTCAGCCCGTTTTGGTCTCGGGATGACGATTCTCCATGTTACAGTATCCCTGACGGGTCCGCCAGGCAACGAATACCGCAGGAAAAGCAGATAAAGGGTAGAAGCACCAGTCTACGTCCGTTAATGCTCTCACGAGAGGGCTAGGAAGAGGTCACCATGACTCACTACATCGTACCCTGGAGTCCCCTTACCCAGACCGGCTCCATCATACTAGCGACGGTTCTGTTCGTCATCACCGGCGTTTTGCTCTACATCGGAACGCGCATCCATCATCCCCTGGCCGCCAAACAACCCGGACTGTTTCTCGGCGTGTGTCTGGTGGTGATTTTTCTGCTGTCTGGGATCACGTTCTTGGTGGCCGCTACCATCGAGGGGCGGGCGCTGCTCCAGCAGCTCGGGCCGAACATCACCGGACCGGCAAACCACATCACTCCCATTACCCTCGTCTGCGGAGTCGTGGCCTTTCTCGTTATCCTGTATCTGACCATCCCACACCAGTCGACCCCGATCAGCCCGAGGCTGTTCTGGGTCGCGGTTGGCAGTGCCACCGTGGGGACCATCGCGGCGCCCTTGATCTTCGAGCTGCCCTTCGATCTCATGGTGATGGGACGGGTGTATTATCCCACGCCTCACGCCCTCTACGCTCTGATCTACTTTTGCCCGCTCTTTCTCGTGGAGATCTCCAGTTATGCCATGCTCACCTTGTCACCCTTCATGAGAGTGTCCCGACTCACCCTGTTCCTGCTAGCCGGCATGTTTTTCGTCTTCGCGATGTGGGCGGTGTTCGGCTTCACATACCCGTCGGTCCCCATATCGTACGCCTGCAACGCGATCTCCAAAATTCTGGCATTTGCCGTTGCGGTCTCGCTCTTCCTTACCAGACAGCCTGCCACCCAGGCACCGGTTGAATCCATCGGGGAATCCCTGCCCAATAGAGAAGGCGTGCCTTCGGCATCAGGGCTGGTGTGATATCCCCTGTGCCAACACCATGTTCGTGTGGGTGCTCAATGTTTTCCGTGGCACTGGGCTGCTTCGTCTTGGCTTCACCCTTTTGGGGTGCTGCCAAGAAGCTCATCCCGTTCAGGGGATCGAGAGCGTCATGACGCAATCTCAGAACGTATCTGGCGCACCCGCTCCTCAGGTAAGATGTCAAACATGACGAGCAGATCGGCAAGCGTGTAATCCATACCAGTACTGGCCAGATCTTGCTTGGTGCGACCCAAGCTGGCGATCTGCTGCGCAGTCACCAGGCCCCGACTTACCAGGAGCGCCGCCAGCAATTGGTCAGGGCTGAGAAACTTGAAGAGCAGCGCCAGCTCGCCCAGTTTGAAGTCGATCTCCACATTGGAGAGCATCTCCTGCACTCCGCGAAGTGCCTCCAGCTTCTGTTCCGAGAGCAAGGACCCCTCTACCAGCACCGAACTAAGCGATTGCTCGGTCGGCGTGGGCTGGCGAGCGCCCGGAAATGCTGGAGCGCCCTTCCTGGGGCCGGTCTCCGGGGGTAGACCCGTCACCGCCAGGGCGGGAGCATACTCAGTGGTAGTAAAAGCTGTCTCTCTATCGCCCGAAGCTACGCCAACGTGCCGCACCGGCACCGCCGCAGACAGATCTCTCCACTCTAGCTCGTCTGTTCCCGGAGGAGTCCAGGCATCGAAGAAATCGGCGGCCTCCCAGGCACTAGACTGCGGCTGACCACTCGACACCGGCACCGGCCCTGGCGAGTTGCCGACGGCGCTACCGGCTCTCGCCTGGGCCGCACCAGCGGAGACGTACGACTGAGTTGCCGAGATGCCGAACTGCGAGGCATACGCCTCGCTGAGTCGAGCGGCGCGTTCCTCAAACGATTCAACCGGGGGATTGGCAGCCATCTGGTACTCAAAAGCGTGCGAAGCCACTCCCGGAACCGGTAGCGACTCGGAGGGCGTAACCGCAGCCGTAAACGGGTTACTGGAGTAGGGCTGCGCAAATGGCGAGTCCGACTCCTCACTAGCGGCAATCCCAAAGCCGGTCTCGATAAAAGGATTGGAGCTGGCCGGATGGGCGAATGGGCTCGAGGACTCCGAAACTGAGCCGGCAATTTGGCCGCCGCTCGCTGCATAAGACTCAGGGGGCAGAGACATGAACGGCGAAGGAATACCCAGCGCGGCACCTATGGGTGCAATACCACCCGCCAGCGGCTGAGGCACCGGCGCAATAACAGAAGGCTGCAGGTAGAGGTTCGACCCCGGTACCGGGTCCGAGGTCACGTAGTGCAGCGGTACCCGCTGCCGCACGCCTTCGAGAATGAGCTGAAACTCATGAGTGCCATGGACTTCCACATCGGCCATGGCGCGGGCCGAAGGCTCGAAGTCGGAGTCAAATAGACTTCCGGGCGGCGTATAGCGAAACGTCATAACTTGTATAGAACGACCGCGACGCTGTGTGTCCAACGCCACCCAAAACTCACGCCGGCCGGCGGTGGCGCTGCCTAAATCGATAAGAATTAGGGCTACCAGTTGCTTGGAGGTAAGGTCAAACAGCTCTACTGGTGTTCGAGCGGCACGCACATCATATCCGGCTATTCGTAACTGTGACAGCATCGGCACAGCAATAGCATCGTCCCGTTCAAAAAGTACGACCAGCGGTGTCGTAGAGGACTGGGCATCCACATCGAGGGTAGGTCCAGGAACCTGGAAAGTCGTCATTTTCTACCGAATTCCCCCAACGCTACTATTTCACTCGTATACCTCTTGCCTCATCTCGCGGCTTCCCTCCAGGCAGTCTGCTCTTACTCCCCAGTATAGCATATGCGACGAGCGTGGAAAACCATCCACGCTCTTTCGGATAGCCAGAGTCCAGGGTCCCTCGGTGGCGCGCACCCCCAAACGACGGTCGTCTACTCCCACTTGAAGAAGCGGGCAGCAAGCAGTGAACAGACCAGTGCCCAACCAGCCAGGACCAGTACATCCACCATCAAGGGAAACTGGGGAACGCCACCCACCGACACCTGCCTGAAGGCGTCTCCCAGGTAGGTGAGCGGTAGCGCTCGCACTACCGGGGTCAGGAAGGCAGGCAGAAAAGCCAGCGGAAAGAAGATTCCCGAGAGGAAGAGCATGGGGAAGTTGATGGCCTGGGAAATACCATTGGCGCTCTCCACGGTTCGCGCCAGCGAAGCAATCAAGTATCCCAGTGAAATAAACATGAGAGCGCCCAGTATGATAAGTCCCACCAGCAGCAACGGATTACCCACGACGTGCACGTTGAAGAACGCCACGCTTATGCCCAGTATGATGCCGCATTGAATGAGCCCAATGGTCAGACGAAAGAGCACCTGGCTTACCAGCAGCTGCCAGCGCGGCAGCGGGGTGGCACCCAACCGGCGAAGCACCTGCTCCTGGCGCAGATTGACCAGAGGGGCCACTGTGGCAAACAAACCCAGCTGCATGAGTGCCATGGCCATGATTCCCGGCGCCAAGTAACTGACCTGGTTGAGATTGTGGGCGGTTACGCTGCTTACCTGTAGAGCCACCGGCGGACTGTAAGGCGAAACGCTCTGGTTGAATCCAGTCAAGATCTGCTGAACCAGCTGGTTTTCGACCTGCGAACTGGTTTGGTTGCTGCCTCCCGCATAGACCATCTGGACGGTAGCCGTGCTCCGGGCCGCCACCTGGGACCCGAACCCACTGGGTATCACTATCAGGATGTCGATGTTACCATTCTTGATATCCGCGGTGGCTGTTTGCTGCGACTCGTTCTTGATGGTGAAAAAGGGCGCGGATTTGAAGATACCGGCCAGCCGCTGGCTGGTAGCGGAATTGTCGTGATCGACCAGCACCAGGTTGTAGGAGACCGATCCCGAATTGCCGTAGATCAAGCCGAAAAGTATGATGAATATCACGGGAAAGGCAAACGTCCAGAAAAGGGCGGCGCGATCGCGCACAAACTCGCGGACGTTGGCCTGGTAGAGACTGATAATGGTGGACATAATGGGCCTCTTTCTCTCGTCTGGCGACCAGCACTAATCTCGCAGCGCACGTCCGGTGAGCTTGAGGAAGACATCTTCAAGCGTGGCGCTACGCACCGTCAGATCGCGGAAGGAGCTGCCGCCGGTACGGGACGGCTCGGTCTGCAGCAGCGCTGCCATGGTTTGGGGAACGTCCGCACTATAGAGCGATATCCGGCCGTCCTCGCTGCTCACGTGGCTGACGCCGGCTAACTGGCGAAAGGCGTCCGGACCTCTCTGGCCGGTATCCTGGAACTCGATGGCAATCTCGTTGAAGTAGCGGTGTATCAGATCAGTGGGCGAGCCGGTTTCGATGACGTGTCCGTGGTCCACAATTGCCACCCGGTCGCAGAGCTTCTCCGCTTCCTCCATGTAATGCGTGGTAAGCAGCAGTGTCTTACCCTGCCTCTGGAGCCCACTCATCACATCCCAGAGCTGGCGGCGGGCCTGCGGGTCCAGACCGGTAGTGGGCTCGTCAAAGAAGATGATGTCGGGATCGTTCACCAAAGCCAGCGCCACGCTGAGCCGCTGTTTCTGGCCGCCGGAGAGTTCACGACTCCGTGTGTGTCGCTTCTCACCCAGGTCTACCAGACCTATCAATTCCTCGGTAGGCAGTGTCTTACGGCCATGGTAAAACTCATGGAAAAGATCGAGAATCTCGGTAACGGTGAGCCGAGGGTAGAGTGCGGTCGTCTGCAGCTGTATGCCGATGCGCATCTTGATGGCAGCCGCGTCAGCGGGTTGGCTCAGTCCCAGCACCACTATCTGACCGGAATCTGGTTTGCGAAGCCCTTCGATCATCTCGATAGTAGTCGATTTACCGGCGCCGTTAGGACCCAGCAGACCGAAGATCTCGCCCTGCGCAACTGAGATAGAAATACCGTCCACTGCCCTGGTACTGCCATAGGTCTTGGAGAGGTTCTCCGCGATGATCGCGCTGGAATTTCCGGATTCGATGCTCATGGGCTGGTGGGTCTCCTTTTGCAGCCTCTATAGTGAACTCATCAGTGAACTGGTCCTGGTGGGGCTTCTACTGCGGCAAACGCCTGGCCAGGCGATAGCCGCCATAAAGTAGAATAGCACGCGTACCGGTGAGCAGGCAGTATCATTGGTCACTTCGGTAGTCACGACACGCTCCCGGATGAGAGCGTGACGAAAGTCATGAGCCGACCAGAATTACTGCGCCGCGTATTCAAGCCGCGTATTCAAGCCGCGTATTCCATAGGCATCCAATACGCGTACTACTTGACAGGCGGCTGCGTGAGCAGGCACACTAGGAAGCAAGGGCCATAAGCCCGCGCCAGTCTCGACCACAGCAATCTGCGGCTGTCCATTATGTCGAAATACAGGTGGCGGAAATACAGATGGCGTTAGATCACAGACGAGGAGGCAGAGCATGGGTCTGTTCGATTCCCTTAAGCAAGCCCTGAAGGGCGCAGCCGGCGACGCGGTGCAATCGGCAACGCAGTCAGTAAAAGAAAGTGTGACCTCGAAAGTCTCCGAAACCGCCGAAGGCGCTGTCGGTGGCGCTCTGGAGCATCTGGGCAATGTGCCCGGCGGGCAGGCGATAGCCGAAACACTGCAGTCGGGCGCGAACTCGGCAATAGCAGGCACCGTAGGTAGCGCCGCCCAGGCAGCGACTGGTCAGGGGGCGGGCAACCCGTCGCTAGGCGCGATCGCACAGAGCGCTATCCAATCCGCTACCGGTACAGCGTCATCCAGCACCGCCGGAGCCGCGGAGGGAGTGGTCGGCGGAGCGCTGGGCCATGTCGAGGGCTCGGCCGCGGGCCAGGTCGTCGGCGGTGCTGCCGAGGCCGGCGCCGATTCCGCCATTGGGAACGTGGCTGGCCAGGCCGCAGATGCCGCCGACCGGCGTCTCCCCTGAGGTAAATGACCGCGGCACCCATGGCTCCCCACGACCGTCTGCTCCTTGACGTCACGGAGAAGGTATGGTATCGTTGGGAGGCATCGCGGGGCGTAGCGCAGCCTGGTAGCGCACCACAATGGGGTTGTGGGGGTCGGAGGTTCAAATCCTCTCGCCCCGACCGAGCAGAGGCGATCTTCATGTACATACGTGAAGGTCGCCTTTTCATGTATGTAGTTTTCATGTCTGTAGCCAGACCTTTGCGCTGGCAGACGCAGCGGCACCGACCAGGCTGCTCAGCTGTGCAGGCCGATCTGGCCCGCAAAGCTGGTTCCTGAGCCCAGTGCGTCTACGTGAAACGCCTCCGCCAGCGTCGCGCCCAGGTCGGCGAAGGATCGGCGAACTCCCAGGGCCATCCTCGCGCGCGGCAATGCCGGACCACCACCAAGCAGCGGCACCGCCTCACGGGTATGGTCGGTGCCGGCAAAAGTGGGATCAGTTCCGTGATCACCGGTCAGAAATAGGGCATCGCCCGCTGCCAGCCTGGCTACCAGGTTTGGTAACCAGGCGTCGACAATCTGGAGCGCGGCGGCGTAACCCCAGGGGTCACGCCGGTGGCCGAAGAGCTGGTCACAATCGACCAGGTTAACGAAGAGCAGGCCCCGAAATCGTCTGGCCACCTCGGCCTCCGCCGCCTCCATTCCTGTCTGGTTGGTTCCGGTATGATTCGATCTGGTGAGGCCTCGCCCGGCAAATAAGTCGGCAATCTTGCCGATACCCGACACCTCGTACCCACTCTCCACGAGCCGGTCCAGCAACGTCGGCGCCGGCGGCTCCAGTGAGAAATCTCGCCGATCGGGAGTGCGGCTAAAGCTACCGGGACGGCCGATAAACGGCCGGGCGATTACCCGTCCGACGGCGTTCTCGCCAGTGAGGAGGCGGCGCGCTGTCTCGCACATCTGGTAGAGCTGCGGGAGAGGAATGATCTCCTGGTGCGCCGCCAGCTGGAAAACGCTATCCGCCGAGGTATAGAGAATCGGCTTACCGGTTCTCATATGCTCCTCACCCAGCTCCTCGATGATCACTGTGCCTGAAGCCGCTCTGTTGCCTAGTATGCCCCGGCCGATCTTCGCCTCGAACTGCGCAACTAGTGGACTGGGGAAGCCGTCAGGATAGGTTGGCAGCGGCCGCGTCAGCGTGACACCCATCAGCTCCCAGTGACCGGTAGTGCTGTCTTTACCGGCCGCGGTCTCTTCCAGCCTTCCGTAGACTCCGCCCGCGGCGGCGACCGGTGGAGTGCCCAGTATGGTGGTGATATTGCCCAGGCCCATTGCCCCCATGTGGGGAAGCCTGAGACCCCCGACCGCTCGCGCACAGTTCGAGAGACTGTTGGCGCCGGCGTCGCCGTAGCTGCCGGCATCCGGCGCCTGCCCTACGCCGACACCGTCCAGTACGATCACAATTGCTCGTTCCAGCCCCGGCATCGTAGAGTACTCCTCGCTAGCGTCTCGCGCACGCACCGCCTCACCTCACCAGGTCAACGTTCTTCCGTCCAGCCGGAGAGGCCGCGGCAATGGCTCGCCCAGCAAAGGCAGCGCATAATCGCGAAATGCCTGGGTTATCCCTCGGCCGTCCGGGGTCACAAACTCGGCAGGCAGCGGCCGGTGCTGGTTGGCGATGGCCTCCAACGGGGCCAGCCCGGTAGCCGAGGTAACCTCCGGCGCCTCGGTTCGCAGCAGTGTGACCATTTTATCGTCTCTCACCGGCCACCACCATCTCTACCGCCACACGCCCAACCATTTCCGCCTCCCGAAGATCGGTGGACGAGACACAGGCCGAGGACATGCGCTGAAGGTCACCGGGTTTGTCATAGCGGGCTCTCAGCCCCAACTGGCCGCGAACCAGGGATACCAGATACGGCGCCGCTCCACCGAGCAGGCGGTGTCCAAACGCATCCTCGCCCTGATGTTCCGCCAGGCCGAGTGGCTGTCCATTCCGGTCTCGCACAGTTTCGGCCACCACCACGACTGCGTAGCCTAACCGGCGATAGACATCCTCCACCTCACCCAGGAACTCATCTGGCTGTAGTGGCTGCTCGGGCAGATAGAGCAGATGAGGAGGATCGTCTTCTCGTTCTCTGCCCAGCGCCGCCGCTGCAGCCAACCAACCGGCATCTCGACCCATGACCTCGATGACTTTCACCGGATAATGAGTGGGGATGGCTTCGGTGCAGAGGGCGGAATCCTGGACCGCCAGCGCCAAAAACCTTGCGGCGCTGCCATAGCCGGGGCAATGGTCGGTCTCGGGCAGGTCATTGTCGATGGTCTTGGGCACACAGATGACGCCAAGATCGATGCCCAGCGCCGCGGCCGCCGTGGCCATCTGATGCGCGGTGTCGGCTGAATCGTTGCCCCCGATATAGAGAAAGTAGCCGGCGCCCAGCGACGCTAGATTGGCTACCGCCAGTTCCGCCTCGCCCTCCTGCAGCCGGTACCGGCAGGAGCCCAGCGCCGCCGACGGCGTGAGCCGAAGCGCCTCGAGTTCGTCACCGCCAAGCCCCCGCAGATCCAGCACCTGCTTCTCCAGTACGCCTCGTATACCGTAACGCGCACCGTAGATGCCGTCTATCTTGGTATGTTGCTCCAGCGCGGCACGAATTGCCCCTACCAGGCTGGCGTTGATAACCGCGGTCGCTCCACCCGATTGGCCGATGACCAGATGCTTCCCCGAATGCATGGGCAGTTGTGCTCCTCGCTTGAATAACGGTGATTAGTGCCCGCCAGCTGCCAGCTGTATGACTTTCACCACCATTAGTATGATAGCTACTACCAGGTATACGCGTAGCGTGAGCATCCCGACCTTACGGCTCGTCGACCAGACCGGCTTCGTCAGCTCCGCTAGTGGCGGCATCCGCCAGCTGTCCTTCTCCACCCGCGCCAGAGCCGCCAGCTCTGGGTCAGGACCGCGGCGATGGTGCTGGATGAGTGAGGCGACACCCATGCCGGCCAGCACTACTAGGAGAACGATGCCCAGGAACAGCGCCAGCAGCGTCGCGTTCAGATCCGGAAAGAACGTCGTCGCCGCCAGAATCACCGAGAGCATCACCAGCACCCCGACGATGGCGCTGCCCACCACATTGAGCCAGGGCCGGTTTACCCAAGGTCCCAGCACCGCGCGGTCGTTGCAGAGCAGCAGGAGAAAGACCGTCGCCGAGGGAAGCAGAATCCCTGCCAGCGCTTGCACCGCGGTCGTCAAAAGACCAAGAGGTGCGCCGGGAATCAGCACAACGCCACCGGCCAGCAGCAGCATCCCCGCGTAGGTTCCGTAAAAGAGTTTGGCATCCCGCCAGCCCCGGTGCAGCGAATGCTTCACGCGGAAGACATCCCCAAAGGCGTACGAGGTCGAGAGCGTGACTGCGCAGGCGCCGATGATACTGGCGTTGAGTAGGACCAGCGCGAAGATGACCCCGGCCGCCCGGCCGGCGGTGTGCGTCAGCGTGATCGCCAGCGTCCCCGCGTCGGCGAACTGACCAGCAAAAGGGGTGTGAGCGAAGGCGAAGGCAGTCGCGATCATCAGGCCGCCGGCGGCGGCAGTGACGACGAGGGCGCCCACGATGGTATCTGCCCGCTCGTAGTTGAGCCAGCGGGGAGTGATCCGCTTGTCAATCACATTGGACTGCTGGAAGAAGAGCTGCCAGGGGGCCACCGTGGTACCCACGATCGCGATGATGAGCAGGAGCGCCGTCCCCGTGAGCCCTCCCTTCACGCCCGGTATGAAGGTGTCATGCACAATCGGACCCACAGTCGGGTGAACCAGAAGCGCCAGCGGCACGATCAGGAGACTGGCCACGACGCAGATCCACATGGCGCTCTCCCAGCGGCGGAAGCTTCCGGTCGCGGTGATGGCAACCAGTCCACCCACCCCCAGGGGCACCGAGAGATAGGGGCTAATCCCGAAGTAGCCAAGGGCCAGACTAAAGCCGATGAACTCGGTGACGATGGTCAGAAAGTTCAACAGGAACAGGTCGCCGACCGAGAAAGCGCCCCAGAACTTGCCGAAACGCTCGAAGATCAAGCGGGCATGGCCAACGCCGGTGACGGCTCCCAGGCGTGCCACCATTTCCTGGTTCACGATCAGGACCGGAATCAAGAGCAAGAGCGTCCAGAGCAGGGTGGTGCCGTAGTTCTGGCCGGCCTGCGCATAGGTGGCGACCCCTCCTGCGTCATTGTCACCGACCATGGTGATGAGTCCCGGACCCATGATGACGAGCAAGGACAGGAGGGCACGTAGCCACGTGCGCCGGGGAGCAACGTCCTCGCGCCGGATGGTTCCCCAGGTGCCATGGATATCGCCGACATGGGCGTTGTCGAGGACTGGCGCGGTGCCGGGAATGGTGGGCTCAGTCGAGCCCTGAGCAGAAATTTTGAGCATGGTGATGCCTCCAGCAAACAGCGCTTGGATCCATCCGCACGCTGCCAATTCCTTGCTGACGCCTTACACCATGTTCGGCAGTGTCAGACAGTATCTAGCGGCAGTAGCCGCTGGGAGGAACCTGCTTGCGCAGCGATGCGACAGACGTACGGATGAAACGAACGACAGGATAAGTCTTTGAGAGCCAGGTAGCACTGACTACCACCAGCGTCCATACGACGCTCACCGCCTTTTTGGGAACTCCGCCCATATGATCACGGGAAAACCGCCGTCCACACCTTAACCATCACTGGCAGAGTGGACCTGGAGAAGCGGGTTACCGTGCCTACCAACCAGGCCTCCCTGAGGCGACCCGGTGCGGGATACATATAGCGGAAAAAAAGAACACCTCCGCGATCTCGTCGACCGGGAGGTGTGAAGCATGTCATGCACGAGCACCGAGGGTACGTCAGTATTGCCATTTCCCGAAAGAAATTACCGACCTACACACAACCGAGCGCTTCTGCAGTGCATGACCAGTGCGACACCCCTCTGGTGGAGCTTTAGCACTGCGCAGCGTGAGGGGAACTGACTTACGTACACCATTCCCCAGCCACTTGAGCAAAGCCTTGTGCCGGCCTTGCCTGGTCTATCCATTGGCGTCTCTCGACGTTTCTGGACAGCGGCCTGTGTCTTGCGCAGACGCCTCGCCTAACGAGGTTTTCGCAGATAGGTCATCGACAATTCGATAACCAGTGAAATCGTATCCGATCCCAGTCGGCGCTGTCAAGGTCCGCACCGATCTACCTGAAAACTCGTATCATTCGTATACTCGTCAGTCGTGTAGCATGATAAGAGCACTGTACTCACACTGCATAGGCTAGGGGAAAGGGCCAGGCGGATGTCGATGGAGAAGCTGGACGTGTCGGCAAAACTAGAAGACATGAAAGAGAAGATTGGCAAGATCAGCCATAGCCGCAGCCATATCTATGAACCCAAGGACCTGGCGGCCAAAGCGGCCGATATCATCACTGGATTCGTGGGGTCCTGGCTCTTCGTCGGGATACATGCCCTCTGGTTCGTTCTCTGGATTCTGTTTCGGATTGAGCCATTTCCCTTTGGCTTACTAACGCTGCTGGTGAGCCTTGAAGCCATTTTCCTCAGCACCTTTGTTATGATGAGCCAGAACCGTGCCGCTGAGCGCGATCACGTGCGCGATGATCACGAAGCGCAGGAGGTCGATGCTCTGTATCAGATCAACCAGACTCAACTGGAAATTCTCGAACTGCTGCGCAAGAGCTCTCGTCTACAAGACGGCAGCAAGGCATCTGCATCGGTTCCGGCCGGAACCACAACCACCGCTGCTACCAGTCTCACTCTCCCGGAGCGCAGCAAGACCGCGATTCCGGCGGGGACAGCGAGCCGCCGCAAGCGACGATGAGAGACGCGCCAGGACAGAAACCCACGAGTAGTTGCCATACGCCTGGCCACGTGGTATAATACCCGGTTAGAGCAACCTTTAATACCGGCACTGTGAGGCCGGAAAGGAGTCGTTACCGATGCCGTGTGCCCGCAACCTCTTACCTTCACTCCCCGTCTGGAGATGGAGGTATTTTTTTGCGCTGCCGGAACCGGCGTCTGGGCTACGGGTCACCACTATGAAAGCCGGCCAGGAGAGGTGACGAGCATGAGTTCAAAGAATACCTCGGATGCACCGGGACAGCTGGGTGAGAGCAGCGCCGTGGAAAAGGTCATACTCACCGAAGAAGAGATGCGGCGGGCCATATCGCGTATCGCCCATGAAATTATCGAGCGTAACGCTGGAGCCGACAATCTGCTGCTGGTAGGCTTGCGCAGCCGCGGCATACCACTGGCTGACCGGCTCTCCGAGCGAATCGCCCAGTTCGAGAATGTCACCGTGCCGACGGCGGCGCTGGACATCCGCCGGTACCGCGACGATCTGCCCAACCGAAACACCAGGCTGGCCGAGCCGTATGCTCCGCTTCCAGTCACCATCGACGATTCGGTCATCGTGCTGGTGGATGACGTGCTCTTTACCGGACGCACCGTGAGAGCCGCCCTGGAGGCGCTGCTGGACTACGGGCGTCCCCGTAAAGTGCAGCTGGCGGTGTTGGTGGACCGTGGCCATCGCGAGTTGCCGATACGCGCCGACTATGTGGGCAAGAATGTGCCTACTGCGATGAGCGAGAGCGTGCGCGTGCAGCTGCGCGAGACTGACGGGCAGGATGCCGTAGTGCTGTTGCGGCAGCCGGAGTAGCACTGATGAGCCAACACGATCCCAACCTGGTCGATAGCCGGATCGCTCGCCGGCACCTACTGGATGTGGACGACTGGTCGCCCGCCGAGATAAGCGTGGTGATGGAGCGCGCCCGGCACATGCGTTCGCTGCTGGACGCGAAGCGCGGTGAGAGCCCGGCTAGCCTACGGGGCCGGCTCATGGTGAACCTCTTCTATGAGAACAGCACCCGGACTCGCGTCTCGTTTGAGTGGGCGGGTAAGCGGCTGGGCGCCGACGTCACCAACGTCACCGCTGCCGCCAGCAGCGTTACCAAGGGAGAGTCACTGGTAGACACCGTCAGAACGCTGGAGGCGCTGGGCGCTTTCATTATCGTCGTTCGCCACAGCAGCTCGGGGGTAGCCGACCTTATCGCCCGGCACTATCAGGGGCATGTGCTCAACGCTGGAGACGGCTGGCACGCTCATCCCAGCCAGGCGCTGCTGGATCTGTTTACCCTGACTCGCCATCTGGGACCGATAGCCGGCCGCCGCATCGTCCTACTGGGCGATATCCTGCACAGCCGGGTGGCCCATTCGAATGTCTGGTCGCTGACCGCTATGGGAGCCGAGGTGGTGCTCTGCGGACCACCCACCTTACTGCCGGCGGACGCCGTCGAGCTCTACCGGCATCGCCCGGTTCCAGAGAGCGGCGGCGCAAGGCGGGTGGTGGTGGAGCCACACATTGAGAAAGCGCTGGCGGGCGCCAGCGCGATCATGGCGCTGCGTCTGCAAAAGGAACGCCAGCAAGCGGGACTATTGCCTTCACTGCGCGAGTATACCGCTCGCTACGGGCTCACCCCGGCGCGGCTAGCGCTGGCACAGCCTGGAGCACTGGTACTTCATCCCGGTCCGATGAATCAGGGAGTTGAGATCGATCCCGAGGTAGCAATCAGCGATCAGGCGGTCATTACCGACCAGGTAACCAACGGCGTGGCGGTACGCATGGCGCTGCTGGATTTCCTTGCCGGAAGCGGCGGAAGATGAGGCGGTAGCATACATGGTACAGGGCGATGAGCAGCGACAGGTAGTGTTGCTGCGCGGTGCGCGAATTGTGGACCCCAGCCAGAATATCGACGGTCCTGGGGCATTGCTGATCGTAAACGGCAGAGTGGCGGCCATCGGCGATGAGTCCGAAGTTCGGGCACAGGTCTCAGCCGAATTCGGCCCGCCGCGTATCCACGATCTTCCGCCGAGCTGGGTGCTGGCGCCGGGCCTGGTGGATCTGCATACCCATCTGCGCGAACCCGGTTTCGAGTCCAAAGAGACCATCCAGACCGGTTGCCGGGCAGCGGCTCGCGGCGGATTTACCACCATCTGCTGCATGCCCAACACCGAACCGGTAATCGACTCGGTCGCGGTCATAGAGCTGGTGAAGCAGCGGGCCCTTGCCGCTCCTGTGCGAGTACACCCGATAGCTGCCATCACCAGAGGCCAGCGGGGCACAGAGCTCGCCGACCTGTCGGAACTGGCGGCCTCCGGCGCGGTAGCCTTCTCCGACGATGGCCACCCGGTGCCCGGCAGCAAGATCATGCGTTCGGCGATGGAATACGCCTCAACGCTGGAGCTGCCGCTGGTGGAACACTGCCAGGACCTCGAGCTCTCCGGGAAAGGCGTCATGCACGAGGGTCCGGTAGCCACCTGGCTGGGTCTGGCCGGCTGGCCCTCAGTCGCCGAGGAGGTCATGCTGGCGCGAGACCTGGCGCTGGTACATCTCACCGGCGCCCGCTATCATGCGGCGCATCTCTCCACCGCTGCCGGAGTGGCATTGATTCGGGAGGCCAAACGGCAGGGGTTACCGGTCACCGCCGAGGTCACTCCTCACCATTTGCTGCTCACCGATAGCTGGGTTGCCGGAGAGCGCGTTGGGCCACTGGCGGATGCGCTGGCGCAGCTGGAGATTCCACTACCCAAAGGCCGGCGCTACGATACCAACAGCAAGGTCAATCCGCCGCTCGGGTCGCCGGAAGACGCGCGAGTATTGTTGGACGGTGTGCGGGACGGCACCATCGATGCCATCGCTACCGACCATGCGCCCCACTCGGTGCTGGATAAGGATTGCGAGTTTGATGAAGCCGCCTTTGGTATCTCCGGTCTGGAGACCGCGCTAGCGGCGCTGCTGGCGCTTTCGCATACCGGCGAGCTGAGCCTCTCACAATTGATCTCCGCGCTCAGCGAGCGACCTGCCCGCGCCTGGAATCTGGAGGCGGGAACGTTGCGTCCGGGAGCGCAGGCCGATCTGGTGATCTTCGATCCAGGTGACGAGTGGGTGGTCGATACCGCGCGCTTCGCCTCGCTTGGTCATAACACGCCACTGGCGGGTGCACGTGCTCCGCGGGTCGGTACGCGAGACCTGGGTAGCCGGAGAACCGGTCTACACCCAAGCGCAGTGAAAACGTCCCGCAGTGAAAACGTCCCGCAGTGAAGAAAGTAGCACGAGTATGTTGGAGCACGAGCAGCAGCAGCATGAGATGCTGGCGGTTTTAGCGCTGGAGGACGGCCGGTGCTTCTACGGTCGTCCCTTTGGGGCGGTCCCGGCGCTCTACTCCGGACGCAAGGGCGAGGTGGTCTTCGCCACCAGCATGACTGGCTACCAGGAGATCTGCACCGACCCCTCCTATCGCGGACAGATGGTAGTGCTGACGTACCCACTGATTGGGAATTACGGAGTCGCCCCGCTGGACATGGAGTCGCGCCGGCCATGGCTCTCGGCCTTGATCGTTCGCGAGTACGCTGACGACTACAGCAACTGGCGCGCTGCCGAGTCGCTGGACGCGTACCTTCGACGCACCGGAATACCCGGGATCACTGAGCTGGATACTCGGGCGCTGACCCGTCACCTGCGCATTCATGGAACACTGCGCGGTATCATCGTCGCCTTTACGGCTGGCGACCCGCCTGATATAGACGCTCTGGTGGCTGCCGCCGGCCGAGTTCACAGCGTCACCGAACTCGATGTGGTCGCCGAGGTCGCTGATAACCCTATCGGCGACTGGCACATGTGGGAGCCGGCAAGCGTGCTGCCTGAAGATGCGCCTCGCGTGCTGCTCATCGACACCGGGTACAAGCAGAATATCGCCCGCTGCCTGGCCGAGCGCGGCCTGCAGGTGGTCATTGCACCCTATACCATAGACCTGGGCGGCATTCAGCGGCTGGATCCGGCGGGCATCGTACTCGCCAACGGTCCTGGCGATCCGGAGAGCGTCTCGCATCTCATCGAGCTGACCGCTGCGCTCATTCGCCCGGAGAGTACCATACCCCTCATGGGTATCTGCCTGGGGCATCAGATTTTAGGGCTGGCCGCGGGCGCACGCACCAGCCGTCTGCCCTTCGGCCACCATGGCGGCAATCACCCGGTTCGCGAGCTACGAAGCGGTATCGTTACCATTACCTCTCAGAACCACAACTTCCAGGTGGATGCTGATTCGTTACCCGGGGAGAGCGGCTTCTATGTGAGCCATCTCAATCTCTCTGACGGTAGTGTGGAAGGGCTGGCGCACGAGGAGCTGCCGGTCTTTTCAGTCCAGTACCATCCAGAGGCCGCGCCTGGACCGGAAGATAATCGAATGCTATTCGATCGCTTTGCCGGGCAGGTATTCGCGAAGCGAGCGCGCGCGCTGCCGGACAGTGCGCCGAATCAAGAGGAGATATCAACTCGTGCCGGTACGTGATGATGTAGCATCGGTGATGGTGATTGGATCCGGACCCATTATCATAGGACAGGCCGCCGAATTCGATTATGCCGGCACCCAGGCCTGCAAAGCGCTGCGCGAAGAGGGCAAGCGCGTCATACTGGTCAACTCCAATCCAGCAACCATTATGACCGACGAAGGGGTCGCCGATGCGACCTATATTGAGCCGCTAAACGTTGCGGTGCTGACCCGGGTGATCGAGCGTGAGGCTCCCGACGGCTTGCTGGCGACTCTAGGTGGCCAGACCGGTCTCAATCTGGCGGTAGAGCTGTCTGAAGCCGGAGTGCTGGATCGCTACGGCGTCAAGCTGCTGGGCACCCCACTCGCCACCATACGGCAGGCGGAGGACCGCGAACTCTTCAAGCAGCTGCTGCTCGAACTCGGCATCGCGGTGCCGCCCAGCCGCACCGTTACCACCCTGGAGGAGGCGCTGGCCTTTGCCGGAACCATTGGGCTACCAGTGGTGGTCAGGCCAGCCTATACCCTGGGAGGCACCGGCGGAGGCGTGGCCCACACGCGATTCGAGCTGGCCCGTATCGCTGAAAATGGGCTCTCGGCCAGCCCCATCGGCCAGATATTGGTAGAGCAATACCTGCGCGGCTGGAAAGAGATCGAGTACGAGGTGCTCCGCGACGGATCGGACACCTGTATTACCGTCTGCAATATGGAGAACTTCGACCCGCTTGGTATCCATACCGGAGATAGCATCGTCGTGGCTCCCAGCCAGACGCTTTCGGATCATGAACACCAGATGCTGCGCAGCGCCTCATTGCGCATCATTCGCGCACTGGGTGTCGAGGGCGGCTGCAACATCCAGTTTGCCCTGGATCCGCACTCGCTTCGGTTCTATGTGATCGAGGTAAATCCCCGGGTCAGCCGTAGCTCGGCGCTGGCCTCTAAAGCGACCGGTTATCCGATCGCGCGCGTTGCCGCCAAGATCGCCATTGGACTGCGACTGGATGAGATCAAGAACGAAATCACCGGCATGACGGTGGCCGCCTTCGAGCCGGCTCTGGATTACTGCGTCGTCAAAATACCGCGCTGGCCCTTCGATAAGTTTCCGCACGCCGACCGGCGGCTCGGTACCCAGATGAAAGCCACCGGCGAGGTGATGGCCATCGATCGCACCTTCGAGGCGGCGCTCCAGAAAGCCATGCGTTCCCTGGAGCTACGACCAGCGGCCACCATGAACGGTACTGAGGTCGAGGGGGAATCGGGACCGGAGCCTGAAGGTCCCATCGAAGCCAACGATCTACGGCTCTGGCGGCTCCTGGAGGCGCTCCGAGCCGATGACTCCGGCTCACGGCTGGAATCGTTACACAGCGAAACCGGCATCGACCACTGGTTTCTCGCCAAGCTGCGGCGCATCGTAGACATGGAGCGTAGCCTGGCTGCCGATCCTCTGACTCGAGAGCGACTCAGAGCCGCCAAGCGCATGGGATTCTCGGACCAGCGGATCGAGGAGCTCATCTCATCCACATCCGCCGGCGCCGCGGGAGTGACCGGTGAGACCATACGAGCGCTGCGGCGCTCCTTAGGAGTACTGCCGACGTACAAGATGGTCGATACCTGCGCCGCCGAGTTTCCGGCGCGTACTCCCTACTTTTACAGTACCTATGAGGAGGAGAACGAAGCCGAGCCACTGCCGGGCCCACGTGCGGTAGTGCTGGGCTCGGGTCCGATCCGTATCGGGCAGGGTATCGAGTTCGACTACTGCTCGGTGCGCGCGGCGCTGGAACTGCAGAAGGCCGGCGTCAAGAGTATTCTGATAAATTCGAATCCCGAGACAGTGAGCACCGACTTTGATGTCTCTGATCGGCTCTACTTCGAGCCGCTCGATCACGAGAGCGTGCTCAACATACTGGAAAATGAGGCGGAGCACGGCAGTCTACCTCCGGTAATCACCCAGTTCGGCGGCCAGACGGCCATTGGGTTGGCCGCCGGTCTGGCGTCTTCCGGGGTACCTCTGCTGGGTACCAGTGTCGAGAGTATCGATCTGGCCGAGGACCGTTACCGCTTCGACGCCCTTATGGAACAACTAGGGGTGCCGCGTCCTAAAGGAGCAGCAGTGCGGACGGTTGAGGCCGCGCTCGGCACCGCGTCGGCCATTGGGTATCCGGTTCTGGTCAGGCCGTCCTACGTGCTCGGCGGTCGCGGCATGGAAATCGTGCGCGGCGAAGCCGAGCTGGAGCGCTACATGGTCCAGGCGGTGGCTGAGTTCGGCGAGCATCCCATCCTCATCGACCGCTATCTCAGCGGCCGCGAGGTTGAAGTCGACGCACTCTGCGACGGTGCCGACATTCTCATACCGGGCATCATGGAGCACATCGAGCGCGCCGGTGTCCACTCCGGCGACAGCTTCGCCGTCTACCCGACGCGCAGCCTCTCCCAGGATGAGATCGGCCGGATTGCCGGCTATACCAGAAGAATCGCTCTGGCCCTGGATGTGCGCGGGCTGGTCAATGTGCAGTTTGTGGTGACCAGTGCGGAACGCGTCTCCGGGCCGGACGGCGCCGCCGCCGCCGCCACACCCGAAGGCAATGTCTACGTTCTGGAAGTAAACCCGCGAGCGTCGCGAACCGTGCCATTCCTCAGCAAGGTTACCGGCGTGCCTATGGTGGCGCTGGCCACTCGCATTGCTTTGGGCGCCTCGCTTGAGCAGCTTGGCTACTCTGGATATCCAGCAGGTCTGTGGCCGGAGCCGCCGCTGGTGGCAGTCAAGGGACCGGTCTTCTCTATGGCCAAGATTACCGGCGGTGAAATGGCCCTTAGCCCGGAGATGAAAAGCACCGGCGAAGTGCTGGGAGTAGACACGACCTATCCTGCGGCGCTCTCCAAAGCGCTGCTGGCGGCCCACATCGATGTGCCTTCCCATAACGGCGTCGCGTTTGTATCGCTGGCTGACCGAGACAAGGAGGAGGCGGTTCCCATTCTGCTGCGGCTACAAGACGCCGGCTACTCGTTCTACGCTACTCCGGGCACCGCGGCGTATCTGGCCGCCCGGGCAATCGAAGCCGCTCCCGTGAGTCGCATTCGCAGCGGCGATGATACCATACTGCAGCTCATACGGGAGCACAGGGTTCAGCTGGTGCTTAATACACTGACTGGTGGAGGCGGCCGGCTCCGCGAGGGCAGCGAGATGAGGGATGGATTCGAGATTCGCCGTACCGCCGTGGAGAGTAACGTCACCTGCCTCACCTCGCTCGACACCGCCCGCGCGGTGGTGGAGGCGCTCTTCAGCTCGGGCGGCTATAACGTGCTTCCCATTGGCGAGTACCGCCGGTAACGCCCTCTCTGGCACCCGTGCCGGTAATCCGGACACGCATCCCCCGCTGGCATGCAGTCTGAGATTGATGCCAGCGGGGTCGCGGCACCACGAAGAAACAGGGCGCTACCAGGCTCTCCGGATGACCCAGAAGGCACCGGCCTCGAGAAGCAAGGTGACCAGAATGGCGGTGATGAAGGACGCAGCGATGCCGGCACTGGGTAGCAGCACTGCCAGCGCCAGAAAGAAGCCCGCAAAAGCAAACATGCCCATGAGAAGCCCGCGTAGCACCAGAGCGGCGGCACGTGGGCCGTTCTGGTGATGGGCAAAAATGGTCAGTATGGAAACATAGAGGGGGAAGGGAGCGAGCAGTCCCGCCAGCTGTGGACCCCATAATGGAGCCAGACCGGTAAGCGCCCAGACAAAGATGGCGGCCACGATCATGCGCGCCGGCAGGTCCCAGGCGGGTACTCGCTCCTTGTCACCCTTGTCTTCTTCTGCCCGCCCAGTCATCCTGACTCCGGCTTCGATCAGCGGACGCATCAAAACCAGCGACACGGCAAGCGCCACGCCCACGACTACAGCAAGCGGCAGCGGTGGCGGCGTGAATGGCAGTAGCGACAGAGCAATATGGAGGAGAAAGGTGGCTGCCAGGAAGACGAGTATCGCCGCCGGAGCGGTCAACCACCACTTCAGGCGGAAGGCCATCCAGGCATAGGCGAGACAGAAGACGGCCTCGGAGATCGCACCAGCCAGTGTGCCGGTGGCGGCGGCAGCGGCAAAGTCGGCGCCGTGGTCGAGCGCCAGGAAGAATATGATTGGTCCCGAGGTAAAAGGTAACCCTACCAGCCAGCCGCTCACCGCGGGCCCAAAGCGTCTGCCTAGCAGACTGGCCACTCCGATCAACGCGGGCGCGAGGAATAGGCGTAGCTCGAGGCTCATGGGCTTCTCACAAAAACGCCCCGCCCAAGGACCTTGAGCAGGGCAGGACAGGACAGGACAGACGGCATGATTGCCCGGTAGGGGGAACCGCTCGCCGGCTAGACAGTGACCTTCATCTTCTCGATGATGGCGTCGGCGACTTGAGAGGTGCCGACTGCAGTCGGGTCGTCGGGGCGCGGTTTGAGGTCGTAGGTGACGTTCTTGCCCTCGGCGATGACCGCGGCTAGCGCATTCTCCAGGCGATTGGCCGCTTCGCGCTCCTTCAGGTGGCGCAGCATCAGCACTCCCGAGAACATCATCGCCATGGGATTCACCTTGTTCTGGCCGGCATATTTGGGAGCGCTGCCATGCACCGGCTCAAAGACCGCATAGTCACTGCCGATGTTGGCTCCGGGAGCCACACCCAGGCCGCCGATAAGGCCGGCAGAGAGGTCGGAGAGGATGTCGCCATAGAGGTTCGGCAGCACCAGCACGTCGTAGAGCTCGGGCTTCTGAACCAGTTGCATGCACATGTTGTCGACTATGCGATCCTCAAACTGTATGTCGGGATACTCCTTGGAGACTTCCTGCGCTACCTGCAGGAACAGTCCGTCGGAGAACTTCATGATGTTGGCTTTGTGGACCGCGGTCACCTTGTGGCGGCCATTGGCGCGGGCGTAATCGAAAGCAAACTTCACGATTCGGCGGCTGGCGCCGACCGAGATGTATTTGATGCTGATGGAGGCGTCACGGCTGAGGTTTTGCTTGGTAGTTCGGCCGATGAAATCGATCAGCTCTTCCAGCTCGGGCGTGCCCCGCTGGTATTCGATGCCGGCGTAGAGATCTTCGGTATTTTCGCGGCAGATTATGAGGTCGATGTTCTCGTAGCGCGACCGCAGTCCGGCGAACGACTTGGCCGGCCTCAGGTTGGCGTAGAGATCGAGGCTCTTACGCAGCGCTACGTTGGCACTGCGAAATCCCTTGCCTACTGGCGTGGTGATCGGACCCTTGAGGCCGATCTTGGTCTGGCGAATAGACGCTATCACCTCTTCAGGCAACACGGTGCCGGACTTCTCAAGCACGCTCAGGCCCGCCTGATGCACGTGCCATTTGAATTGTACTCCCGTGGCTTCGAGCACGCGGCGAGTTGCTTCGGTGATCTCCGGTCCGGTACCATCGCCGGGGATCAACGTAACGTCGTAGGGCATTGTTCCTCCAGGTACGTCCAGCGCCTCAACTCGGGATAGACGACCACTTAACCTCTTGGTTGGCAAACCAAACTGCTGCCCCGGAATATACGCACCGGGCGCCGCGGACCATTCCTGATTATAACATACGCAAGACGGATGCATGTGCCTCACTGGAGATGATCCCCGCTGCGTGGTACCGCAGAGGTGATATACTATGTATCGGTTTCGAGGCAGACAGGCAATCGCGCCCGTGGCGCTGGCAACAGGTTACGGTCGAGGAAAGTCCGAACTCCACAGAGCGGGATGCTGGTTAACGGCCAGTGGGGGCGACCCCAAGGACAGTGCCACAGAAACATACCGCCGGCACCCAGTTGGATGCCGGTAAGGGCGAAATGGCGAGGTAAGAGCTCACCGGCAGCCGGGCGACCGGCTGGCCGCGGTAAACCCCATCTGGAGCAAGGCCGGACAGGAGGAGTGGTAGGCGGGTTCGCCCGCCTGCCCGCAGGCGGCTCGTCTGTTCACCTCCGGGTAGGCTGCTGGAGGCGCCGGGCAACCGGCGTCGTAGATAGATGATTGCCGCCCCGCTTTGCAAGCGGGGCACAGAATTCGGCTTATGGCTGCCTCGAAGCCAACCATACTGCATCTGCTTGAATCTGCTTGCCCAACTTACAAACTAGCACGAGAGAGCTGCTCCCATGGGCACCTAGTTCTCATTCGCACGCGTACCGCGCGATCGCCGATCTATCTGACCTGCTGCAGGAAGCTGGCGATACCGTTGAGGATGAACTGGGCGGCGACCGCGGCCAGGAGCATTCCCAGCACCCTCGAGAGCACCAGTATACCGGTAGTTCCCATGCGTTCTTGAATCTGCAGACTTATGCTCATCGCCAGCCAGGCGGCAACCAGAGTGACACCGGCAGCCACGGCGACCAGCGCCAGTTCTCCTACCCGGCCCTGGGCGCTGTCCAGCAGCAACGTCGTGGTCACCAGGGCGCCCGGCCCGGCAATCAGGGGAATGGCCAGCGGGAAGACGGAGATGTCCTCACGCGCCCGGGCATCTCGCTCCTCTCGGGGAGTTTCGCGGGCGCCGGATTGGCGGCCAAAGAGCATATCGATGGCGATGAGAAACAGCAGCACTCCACCGGCAATGCTGAACGCCTCAGACGTCACTCCAAGCGAGGAGAAGATCACGTGGCCCGCCACACCGAATCCGGCCAGCACGACCCCGGCGATAACCACCGACCGGGTGACGACTCGCCCGCGCTCCGCGGCGGGAATCCCTCCGGTAAGCGCCAGGAACATGGGCACTAACCCGATGGGATCCACGACAGTGAAGAGCGCTACCAGGGCTTTGAGAAAGAAAAGCATACCGTAGGCCTTAGATCGGCCAAGCCGGTGGCTGGTGGCATGGCGGCGGGCCGCCTATGTCCGGCGGCCCTATCGTTCAACGCGCGACGGCTGCTGCCGTGAAGGCGCCCGGCTATCCATCGCGCCGCCGCCGTATCCACAATATGGGCAGACATTCCATTTCAGTTCCAGAAGATGCTCACAGCGCGGGCACGGCCGGCGCAGCTTCGTGCCGCAGGATGGACAGGCCTGAAAATCGTGCTCGACGCGATAATGGCAGGTGGGGCAGGTTTGCCGTTCGGTCATCTCAGCCAGCAGAGATTCCTCTTCGAGCTGGCGCTCATAGAGCTCAGCCAGAGTTTGGCGCGGGCGCACGATGAGATAGATAAACAGACCGCCCACGTTGAAGACCGCCACCAGTACAGTCGCGGTAATCTGCAGTATGGTGTCCTGGGTACGAGCTCGCACATCGCGCCATGTCCAATAGACCAGGGCAAGCCAGAAGATGACGGCAAATGCTACGGCGAAGAAGATCACCAGCGTCAGCAACGGCTTGATGCTGTCTAAAATCGACCCACTGCCGCTGGTCGACGTCGGAGGCACACTCGAGGAAATCGACGTTGCCGTCGCGGCCGCGGTTGCCGTCGGCGCCGCAACGACATGGGCGAGTTGCTGAATGGCTGGCTGCAGCAAAATACTCACGCAGTTCCACCTCTCTCAGCCGCACTACGAATATTTGCTTTGCCGCAGCTACTTGCCGCGAGTTAGCAGTGGCGGCCCATCCACATGCATGCTATGCATGTAATCCTACACCTGCAAGAACAAGGCGTGCGGCCACAGCATATCAGGAATATCCCATTGCTGTAAACTGGGCATGCCTACCGGGCTATTGTCTAGTCCCTCTATCCTGCCTGTGTCGCACATCTGTCACAAATGGTGCCACCCTGAATCGTACCGTCTGTATTTCGCCACCACGAAGGGTAGTACGCACCTTAGTATTAGAAACGCTGGTCAGCGGTCTTTTGGCGCTAGCTGGAGCAGCCCGCTCGCTAAGGTTCACGATCTCCGCCTCCTCAAAGGGAGTGGCCAGGGTTATCTCCCCAGTCACCTCGCCAGCGAGAGGATTATACAGTCTCAGAATGAGCGCCTCACCGTCAACGGAACGCTTGAGGGCGCTCACCGCCAGACTGGTAGGCTCTACGTGGAGAAAACTCCACGCTCCGGGAAGCGATCCTCCGCCGGCATGCTGTTCAGTCACCACCGCACGCATGGGCGCTTCGTAGCTTTCCGCCTCATGCCGGACCAGACCATCGCCAGTTTCCCAGGTGCCGGCATGCGGCACCAGCGCATATTCGAAGCTGTGGCTGCCCACTCCCTGGGCCTCCGGTGTCGAGAGCGGCGGTCCGGCATGTCCCTGCCGAGTAGGCAGATCATTGCGGGAGAGCCAGCCGGTACAGCGAAGCAAGGTAAGCGCAAGTCCACTACCGGAGGGCGTGCCCACGACTTCGTATTCCGGTAGACCACGATTGAGCACCGCCAGTCCGCACTGGCCGTCGCTCAAGTCGGTAAAACGCCGCTGGGGCTGCGTATTCACCGGCAGTTCCGCCCACCCGCTGGCCAGCGGCTCGCCTGCCGGAGACTGCTTCTCCAGAGGCACCTGCCCGCTAGCCGGCCTGCGGGTAACCTCAAAGGCCCCCTCGGCGTCGACCGCGGCAGAGTGATACGGCACCGGAAAAAGCACCCGGAGCCGGTGATCTCGTGCGGCGTTGTCCACCACGGTGTGGAAATCCACTCTCCGGCTACCCGAACTCAGGAAGACTTCACTCACTATCTCACAGGTCACCCAGGTGGACGACCTCGAGACTCGATCTTCGCTACAGGCCTCGGGAAGCCGGTACGTTTGCCGTATACGCAGCGAGGCACGCGCTGGACCTGCCTCTATCAGTTCTACTACTGCCGGCTCGAGGGGAGAATCGACGATGGTGTCGCGCGCTGGAGGGCAATAGGTGTACAGATCTCCCACGTCTCCGCTATCCACAAACTGGTTCAGGCCCGAGTAGCGGATATTCCTCACCTTGTCCGTAACTGTGACGGTGCCGTGTGCCGCCTCGACCTCTACGCGCAGCAGGTCGTTCTCCAGCCAGGTCGGGCCTGTTTGCAGCGGAGCCCGGTAGGCGCCGTCGGGCGCCGCAAGATGGCCTCGCTCCTCCACTGCAGCCAGGGGTTGCAGAAAGAATACTTTGCCGCCGTATGAGGGCACATCTTCAGCGACAAAAGTAAGGTCGATGACCGGTGCTTCGCGGGCGGTGATGTGAAAAGTGGTCACCCGCTCATCCAGAGAGAGTTCCCGCAGCTGAGCCACGGCTCGCTCGATGGCCGGTAAGTTAGGGGTGCCGTGCTCGGCGACCAATACTTCCACTGGTACTGATCCAGTGTGGTCCACAGGTCCGAGCTCAGCATCCAGAATGGAATACCCCAACGCGCTGCCTTCGCTTATGAGACCCAGCATACCGATCACCAAAGCTTTGTCGGCGGACTGCTCCAGCAGCTCGCTGCCCTGCCGGGCATTGACCTGGTGCGGCATGAGCTTCATCTGCGAGTCCACCACCTGAAAGCGGGCGAATCTCGTCTGGGCGGTACAGCTCACCACCTCAGTGCGCGGACCTCCCGAAGCATTGAAGACTACTACCGGCACACTCTCCGCCGGCCCGTGTGTCTCTACGCTGGCGGCCAGCCGGTGCAGCGCCCGGTCGGTGAGCTCGCTGGCGATCTGTTCGCTCTGGGCAAAGCGCGGCAACATTTCGCGGTGAACCTGGTCGATGCCACAGCCGCAGATGCTGTCGTGAGGATGATTCTGCATGAGGAAATTCCAGGCGAGATCCAGCTCAGTGCCCGGATAAGGCTCTCCCAGCAGCCAGGCCCAGCAGGTGGCCGGCTCGGCCCAGCGGACGAGCAGCGCCTCTCCAGCCGCGTTCAGTTGCTTGAGCCACATGCGTGTAGAGTACACCCCGGGCAAGAGGTGCGCTCTATAGCTGCTGCGTAACTCTCCGGTATGGGTTGGTAAATCCGGCTGGTAGTCCCGCAGAGTATCGAGGTACTGCGGAAGCGTTGCTAGACGCAGGATGAGACCGCTGGCGCGCAGCCGCTGATTCGCCTGTTCGAGAGCGACCGGCAGGCCCGACTGGAGCATCAGGTGGTCGCCGCCGTTCATGAGCAGCAAGGTTTGCCTGCCGTCCGCCCAGGGCCGCATGCGAGACGCAATCACCTCGACTCTGGCGGCCAGCGCCTCGGCATCCAGGGGGAGCAGCGCGGCATTGGCGTAGCCGAAGTCATCAGCGAGCCAGGCGACCAGCACTTCACTGCCGTCAGGAGAAAGCCAGCGAAACGCATCTCGCTTGATTTCTGGCCCCACTCCGCGCCAGAAGACGGCGTTGTCGATGCCAAAGCCCCGCAGAAGTTGAGGGAGCTGGGCAATGTGGCCAAAGGTATCAGGGACGTAGCCAACCGGCATGGCTCCGCCATACTGTTCTGCAATCGCCTGCCCGGTCTGGAGATTGCGAATCAATGACTCACCGCCCACCAGGAACTCGTCGGGCTGGAGATACCAGGGTCCGACCAGAAGTCGGTGCGACTGTGCCAGCGACTGCAGGCGGGCAGCATGCTCGGGGCGAAACTCGAGGTAGTCTTGCAGCATGATGGTCTGGCCATCCAGCATAAAGCAGCCAAAAGCGGGATCGAATTCAAGGGTCTCAAGCACGGCGTCCAGCGTATCCACAAGCTTCATGCGGAACTGCTGGAAGGTCAGGTACCACTCTCGATCCCAGTGGGTATGGGGAACCACCAGCAGCTCAGTCTCGTTTTCGCTCATTCCAGCTCCTTTGACCCTTGCGTACCTCTCATTATCCTACACCATCATACCGTGACACGACGCACACCAGGGGCTTATTGCACTGGAAGCGGCGGAACATACCTGGCCACTTCCCAACAGATGGCTGAGAGTAGACACAAAAAAGCCATACGGCATCTCGTCTTACACATGGGACAGCTCACCAGTGGTATACGTGCCGTGTGGCGGGCGGTGGGTGGTACTGGACTCGAACCAGTGACCTCGTCGGTGTGAACGACGCGCTCTGCCGGCTGAGCTAACCACCCAGACGTTGGTTCCGGCGCCAGATCAGCATATCACGCACCGTACCAAGCGTCAACGAGCTTGCGGCCTGATTCCTTGACAATCGGGATGAGAGCACGGTAGACTGCGGGCAAATCTGGCGGCGACACCGGCGCCGTTCACCCTGGCGTTACCGAGCTGGAGAGTGGTTTCACTGGATGGACACCACAGCTGTCATACAGCGTATACTTACTCAGCGAGCTACTCGCTACGGGGATAGCGGCCCCAGCCTCGGGCCCGCAGGAACCGCGCGTTTCCGTCTGGAGTCTGATCGACTACGTCTGGGCTATGCCCGGGCGGCGGCGGGACGTTCACCTGAGCTGGTAGCGCGAGTCGTGGAGTACGCGCGGTCGAACCATCTACCGGTGCAGTGGTCGGTAGTACCGCAGCGGGCCGGGGAGACCGAGCTGGCAGGCGCACTGCTGGCAGCTGGATTCCATCAGACCGAGGACCTACTGCTCATGGCCTGCGAAGAGTACCTGGCCACAGATAGGAGCCCGGGCATCTCGGTTGCGCCCATCATGAACCCGCAGCTGATGGTCGCCTATGAGTACGGCAGCCGGTTATGTTTCTACGATGAGCCGCATCCGCCATCCAGGGCGGTGAAGCAGCGGGCGACTGAGCGCTGGCGCGAGGTGCAGGGCGGCTGGTTTCGCTACTACGCCGCCGTCGCTGGTGGCCAGCTGGTGGCCGGATGTTACTGCAGCCTATTCGAGGATGTTCCCACTCTCATGGGAGTCTACACCCTTCCGACGGCCCGCCGGCAGGGAGTAGCTTCACAGCTACTCGCTTTGGCAGTCGGCGATATCCTTTCTTCGGACCGAGACGTCTGCTGCCTCTTCGTGGAGCGCCCCAATCCTGCCAGGCATCTGTACCTCAAGCTGGGGTTCGTGCCGCTGGTGGACATGGTGACCTTCAACCTGGACGCGATCTGAGGGGGTCTCTAGCCGGCAAGTAGGCAGCTCGATACAGCTTGCGAAATCGCTCCCGGCCACGGGTAAGTGTCTGGCGAACGTTGGCGACCGACATTCCCAGCACGTCGGAGATCTCCTGGCAACTCAGTCCGTACACGGTGCGCAGCAGCAGCGCGGTACGCTGTCGCTGCGCCAGCTGCTGAAGCGTCTGCTCGATCAGGACTTTGTCGGCAGTTTGCTGCTCCATATCGAACGGATCGGCGAGAAAATCGGCGTCAAACCCGTACTCATCCGGGTCGCCCTCATCGCCGGAATGCTGGTACACTTGTGCAAAGCAGAGCGACTGCTTGCGCCGGAGATAGCTAATGGCCAGATTGGTTGCCACCCGGTACAGCCAGGCTTCCGGCCGGTCATAGACCAGTAGCTCGTCAAAATGTTGCCAGGCCCGCAAGAAAGCTTCCTGAGCCAGTTCCAGAGCCACCTCGTTGGACGGCACCATTCGCCGCAAGTATCCACAGAGCGGCTTCTCATAGCGGCCAAAGAATGTCTCGAATCCCGGAGGCTCTCCCCGTACTGCGGTAGTCTCTGCCTCTCTGCAGGTGGTTGGTCCTCGTTCTGTGGTAGGTTTTGCCATCTGAACGCTTGCCACGCGCTGCTCCTTTTTACCGGGCAGGAGCTGCCGCAAACCTGCCTGGATACTTCTCCTGATCGTCGAGGATAGCGGGGATAGAGTGCCGGTCGCACCGAGTGTAGTTGAATAGGCCACAGTATGACTATGGAATGCTTCACACTTTAGAGAAGTATGATTCCAGTGGCGCTAGTGTTCCGCTAGGTGACTTTTGGGCCATGCGAGGGACCCATCTGGGCAGCTGTGCGACCATAGATGCCAATATGTTACACTAGGCTGGGTACTCTGTATAGGTGCTGCCCAGGAATTGTGGGCCTCCCGAGCACATTGCCCGGAGACACACGCGGGTGGAGGTTGATGCTGTCGTGCTACAGGTATATACCGGTATCACCTATGCCCTTGTGCTGCTCTGCACCATATTTAATGCTGTGGTCGCCATTCGCGGCCGTTCGGGCGCCACCGGTCGCCGCATCGACAACCGGCTGCTGGTCTGGTGTAGCGCCTGTGCAGTCATCGGGGTGGTGCTGCTGGTGATGGCTCTGGCCGACTAGCTCCGGCAGTCGGCCGCCTGCCCACCGGCGAGACGGCGAGCCCACGGTGACACTCGCACGAATAGGAGGGACACCTGGTGAGCAGATTCATCTGGGTAGCCGGCCGTAATCAGGTTGCGCCCGGCCAGCTACTTCGCGTCGAAGTCTCCGGGCGCCTTGTCTGCCTTGCCAACGTAGACGGCACCATCTATGCGGTGGATGACGATTGCACTCATACAAGCGGGCCGCTCGATCGCGGCGAGCTGGAAGGTCACGTTCTGACCTGCCCCCTCCACCTAGCGCAGTTCGATGTGCGAACCGGTCAAGTGCTTCGCGGACCTGCTCGGGATGATCTGAGCGTGTACCGAGTTCGGATGGAAGAGAACGACATTCTGGTGGAAGAGCCAGAGCAAACGTCGGGATGGTAAGAGAAGGGGAATGGTGAAAGTTGGAAGGACCGTCTCACGTGGTATTTGGTCTGGCGGGAGCGGTGGTGGCGGAGAGTCTCTTACACGTGACGACTCCGCCACTGTTCCCGCTACCATCCAGTCCCGGCGCTCTGGCCAGTGCGCTGGCAGTCAAAATTATCTACTATGGATTTGCCGCGCTTGGGTCCCTGGCTCCGGATATCGACAACGCGAGAAGCACCATCGGCAAGCGTGCTGGAGTGGTGAGCAAGGGCATACAACATATCGCCGGGCACCGCACATTCTTCCACAGCCTACTGGGCCTGGCGGCGGTAGGCGTTTTCATCTGGGCGGTGCAGTACAGCCTGGGTCTGTTCCTCTACAACCAGCTGGGGCTAGTGGCCGGCGAGCAACTGGCGAGCGGCGTTGGCCCGGGCTTCCAACCTCACTCCGGAGTCGGCATTGCCTTCGCCGGCTTTCTGATTGGTTATCTACTCCATCTGGTAGCTGACAGCCTGACCCTGGGCGGAGTACCCTGGCTCTGGCCCGACCGGACGCGCTTCGGCTTTCCTCCGGAGCGAGCCTGGCGTTTCCAGTCGGGTAGCGCCCGTGAACCGGTCGTGGTGGTGGTCGTTGCAGTCCTGGTCGTTGTCGGAATCTTCTTCGGCGTATTGATTGTCTAGCTGGCCGGCTAGCTGACGCCTAGAGTACCGGTAGAGTAATGGGGAGGAGGCTGGCAGCGAGGGAGGAGGATGTGGTCTGCCGGCGGCAGCGCACCAGGTGCGGACCCAAGATGTGGAACCGGGGGCCGACGGGCTGCCCAGGCTGCGACGCGGGGTCAGCCGTGACCGGCGCATCAGCTTGGAGGACGAGCAGATGCGGCATGGCCGCAAGAGCCGTAGCGTGCGCGTCGACGGCTACAAGCGGCACGTGCTGCACGATGTGGCCAGTAGGCTGGTCTGCGCGGTGGGGGTAACGGCGGCCAATGCCCCCGAAGCCAGCGTCACCGGCGCCCTCGACGCCGATCTCGAAGCCAACCACCTCAGCCTGCACGACCTGAGCGAGCTGCATCTGGACCGCGGTTACCTCAGCAGCCGCTGGGTCCGGGAGCGGCCGGCCTCGCTGGCTATTTACTGCAAAGCCTGTCCGGTACGCAACGGGACCCGTTTTCCCAAGACCGCCTTCACGTTCGATTGGCTGCGCCAGCGCATCCGCTGTCCTGCCGCATGTTGGCCACTGCAAGGGCGGCGCGCCCGCTATCGCGGGAGCCGCAAGAACCTGTTTGACCTGCGTCGCTGCGCCGTCGTGGACAATCTCCATGTCTTGCGCCGCCTCGCCGCTGATACCATACAGACTGCGTGATTACTCTACCGACGCTCAGAGCACATGTCTGTATAGATGGGGTCACTCGGCACCTACGGACAACAGCAAAGCGCGAAATTTCTAACTTCTTGAACCTTTTTGAAGAATTTCTTACGAGTTGGAATCCGCGTTGCTTTCACCATCGGCCATCAGCGGCAATCGGAACCAGAACGTCGCTCCCTGACCCCTTTTGCTTTGCACACCGACCTGCCCATGGTGCAGCTCGACCAGTCGCTTGGAGATATGCAGCCCCAGTCCCAGACTACCATCCCCAAAGCTGCTGCTTTGGAGCTGGACACCAGGCACCCGATGAAACAACTCCCATAGGTGCGCCTGCTCTTTCTGTGGTATCCCCGGCCCTCTGTCCCGAACGGATACCACGGCCATGCCCTCGGCCAGCTGCAGGAGCACGTCTATCCTCTGGTCATCGGGCGAGTACTTGAGCGCGTTCGTGATAAAGTTGGCCAGCACCTGACTGAGCCGGTCGCTGTCTCCCAGTACGGTGACCGCCTGGTCAGGCATCTCCACATGGATGGTGCGGCACGGCGCGGCGAAGCGCGCTGTTGCCACCTGCTCACGCACCACCGCCGCCAGGTCGCACGGGGCAAGCCGTACCTCCAATTTGTCGAAGCGTGCTTGCGCCACGTCGAAGAGTAAGTTGGTGAGACGGACCAGCCGGTCCACACTGGCGCGAGCAGCGGTGAGGCTGTCAACGACAGAAGCGGCGGGATTGGCCTCCTTGCTGTCCTGTGACTGAAGAACTGACGCCAAGTGGTCGGCTCGCCGCTGCGCCAGCTGCACATTGCCTACCACTGCCGTGACTGGCGTCCGGATATCGTGCGCCGCCACTGAGAAGAACTCGTCCATATGGTGAGCGACCTCGTTGGCAGCCCACTCCCGTGCTTGCGCCTCCTCGCGCTCCTGCTTCAGCTGCTCGCGTTCGGTAATGTCAATGGCCGAGCCAATATAGCCCGCAAACGACCCGTCCTGCGCGAAACGTGGGACACCGCTATCGACTAACCAGCGATACTCTCCATCGAAGCGGCGCAGCCGATATTCCATGGTGAAGCTCTGGCGTGCGCGGAAGGCCGTCAGGTATGTCTCCAGACAGCGCAGGTAATCGTCTGGATGGACTCCCTCCGCCCAGCCGTTGCCCAACTCCTGCTCGAGGCGCCGTCCAGTAAAGCCCAGCCAGCGGGCATTGACGAACGTCACCAACGCATCGGCACCAGAGACCCAGAGTAAGACGGGGGCCGTGTCAGCCATGCTGCGGAACCACTCCTCGCTTGGCTGTACCCGGGCCAGAGCCATCTCTGCCTGCTGACGTGCCTGCTGCTCAGCCTTGTGGGCCGTTCGCTCGGCCTCGTAGAGTTGAGCACGGTCAATGGCGAGGGCAATGCGGTCCGCCACCTGCTGGAGCAGCTGCACGTCTTGGTCGGTGAAATGTCGGGGGAGCCGCGTCCCCATGTGGACGACCCCCAGCAGGCGCTCTGCGACCAGGAGCGGCACACCCACCATGGAGCTTAAGTTCTGCTGTAGGAAGGAGTTGAACACGGGGAACCTGGCGATGTCGTCCACGACAAGCGGGGCACGGCTGGCCGCGATGCTACCGGAGAATCCCTGGCCCACTGACATGTGGACATTGGGTGTGGCCTCCTCCAGTCCCCGCACCGCCCGGACAACCAGCGTCTGGCTCTCCGGGGCATCATCTACCAGCAGGATGGCAGCGTTGTCCACTTCCATGATGTCCACGATGCGCTCCAGCAGATTATCGAGCAGGTCCTGCAGCGACAGATGTGAAAGGGCGGTGTCAGCGAGGGCCCGCAACCCACGCAACTCACGATTGGCAGCCTCTGCTGAGGCTCGCGCTCTCTCGGCTGCAGCCCAACCCTCTTGTACACGGTGCAGCTCACTCACATCGCGGATGCTACTGATGACTAAGGGCTCGCTCCCCTCATCCGCGCCAGGCACTGGGCTAAGGCTCACCTCTAGCGGGAACTCGCGGCCATCGCGATGGCGGCCAAACAACGAGAGATGAGCACCCATGGGACGGGTTCGCGGGGCTGCCCCGTACCCGCGACGGTGGAGCTGGTGCACCGCATGAAACCGCTCAGGGAGAAGTACTTCCACAGCCTGGCCGAGCAGTTCTTCGCGGGGATAGCCAAAGAGCACCTCTGTCTGCCGGTTGACGAGGATGATATGTCCGGCAGTGTCGGTTACTACCACCGCGTCAGGAGACAACTCGACGATGGACTCTGCCGAAACTTTGCGTTCTGGGAGGAGGTCGAGCTGTTGCACCTTGTCTGGTGGTTGTTTGTACCGAGCCATCTGCGCCTTCTTACGCACCGGCAACAACGAGCGAGCCCCGCTCCGCGCGGCGTTTACTAATCAGCGCTGAAGTTAGAAGGGATACAGCACTACGTGCGGCTGAGGTGGTTACCACCGGTACTTTCCGAGTATCGCACGGGACCCTGATCGTGTCAAGGAAGCGGAGTTTCAGGCGGCGCTGGTAAGAAACTGTCTAAAAATAGGCCGAGAAGGTAGACAGTTTCTCGCTTTGCCGTTGCCTGGAGGTGCCAAATACAAGGCTTTGCAAGGCTTAATCAGCTCTCGACTTCACATAATTCGGGTTAGTAAGACGCCGTCTTGGGGAGGCGCTCACTTCCCGCTCTCCTCCCAATACTCTACCGACGCTCTAGCTGGAGGCGGTCACCGTAGGAGTAGCCAGAAGCTGGGTGGTAGCAGTCGGAACCCAATTCACGTTTGGCTGCAGCGTGGTGAACAGCGCCTTTACCTGGGTGGCGGATTGGCTCGAGGCGATAGTGATTCCCGTGTTCCCTACCGTGCCCAGACAGATCGAGGTACCGGCCTGCTGGGAACTCGGAGCGCACTGCAGCGAATTGCCCAGGGTAGCCCGCTTGGGCGCCTCGGAGAAGCTCACCGGAACATTGCCG
This sequence comes from uncultured Chloroflexia bacterium, assembly GCA_963826075.1. Lineage (GTDB taxonomy): Bacteria > Chloroflexota > Ktedonobacteria > Ktedonobacterales > JADMIN01 > JAJPKE01. Next base: position 22,624 of record CAWGVQ010000017.1, on the reverse strand, counting down.
GGAAGATTCCACGTGATAACCAGATGGCCGCCATAGACTGGGTCGTGTATCGATCCACCGGCCAGTACCAGGCAGGTGCCTCTAGGAAACGTGGTGGGCAGATACGGGGTAAAGCCGAGCTGGGTACTCACGCTCTGCCAGTTGGTAAGCGTACTTTGGGTTGAACTGGCGTCATCGATAAAGGTCACCGACACGGTATCGCACCAAGGGACCTGGTCCGGTAACAGCGTGGCCTTGGCGGCGACGGTGGACCCACCGCCCAGACTACACCCACCAAGAAGCAGCAATGCCGCCACAAGAACCGTTCCACCCAGTGGCCGCCAACTCCAGCCGGCGGCCGACCATTTTGGCGTCTCCGGCAAGTCTCGCAAGTGCGTAGATCGCTTAAATGGCGTAGATCGCATAACTAGATACTCTCCCTGCTTCAGCAGCATGTCAGGTACTTGGTGAGCTATCCGGTAAGACTGGTCAATCCAGTAATCCCGAACGCAATGCCAACGCATGAATGTAGCGCATGATTGTAGTGCATGAATGCCAACGCATGAATATAACGCATGACTGTAGCGCATGAATGCCAACGCATGAATATAACGTACGAGCCCTATCGGACGGAGCAGAAGCCAGACCTTTATTCCTGCCTGGCATCCTGACTCTCTCCATAGCTGCCATGGGCAGCGGCGGCACCGAGGCGGCACAGAGCCCTGGCAGCGGTAATCTGCTCGCGCTCCGCCGCCCAATCATGCTCGCCGTCGTCTCTCTCCACGATGGGAGTCTCAAGCAATATAGTGGCATGTGCCAGACCAGGGTGAGTGAGAAATGCCTCCAACCCTTCGAGCGGTATGACACCCTCACCGATGCGCGCGTGATTGTCGAGGTGGCTGCCCAGAGCTTTCGGGGTATCGTTGAGGTGGATCACCTCGACCCTGGCTAGCGAAATAGTCTCTTCCACCTCCGCTATCGTCTGCCGAGCGCCGCTGGGGGTACCGATGTCGAAACCCGCTCCCCACAGATGGGCGGTGTCAAGGCAGACGCCCACGCGCTGCCGGTAGCTTGGCAGGCTATTCAGTACCCAGGCCAGATTTTGCAGGCGGTAGCCCAGTTTGCCGCCTCCGCCGACATCGTTTTCGAGCAGCAGCGTGACCTGCTCGGGAGCGTCTTCCAGAACCTGCTCTAGGCCCTGTATCAGCTGCGCAAGACCAGCCTCCTCACCCAAGCCGGCATGGCTGCCGATGTGAAACACCACGCTGCTGCCCCCGTACTCTTCCGCACGTTCCATGGTTGCGCGAAGCAATTTGACCGACTCGGCAAAGACAGTGGGGCGAGAGGAAGCCAGGTTGATGAGATAGGCGGCGTGAGCCACCACCGGCTCTATCCCCAGCGATTCGGCGGCCTGCCGGAAGGCACTGGACTGCGCCATGCTCCGGCCTGGCAGTTGCCAGCCGCGCGGGTTGGTGACGAAGATCTGTACAGCGTCACAGCCGAGCTCATGGGCGGTCACGAGCGCCTGCACCGGCTTACCGGCAAGCGGCATATGGCGACCCAGTCGCATGAGCATTCCTCTCTTTAAGTTACCCAGTGACACCAGTACGGCGGTCTACACTATCGCCATCGCCCTCTTCGGACTCAGGGTCGGAGGCCTCAGGATCGGAGACGTTCACTGCTTTACGAATACGCCGGGCGGACCGAGCTTTATCGGCTTCCAAAGCCTCCGCGTCAGCCATGGAGGGCTTGGGAAGCGCGTCCAGGCTGGTGAGTCCGAACTGCTGCAGGAAATCAGCAGTAGTACCAAAGAGTACTGGCCGTCCCACGGTAGGGGAACGCCCGACTTCGACGACGAGTCCATACTGCAGTAAGCTGCTGAGCGCACGATCGCTGTTGACTCCACGAATGAACTCGATCTGCGACCGGGTAATCGGCTGTCGATAGGCCACCACTGCCAGCGTTTCCAGAGCCGCTGCGGTAAGCTTCGCTTGAGAGGGCATACCGAGCAGCGCGGCGACGAAACGGGCGTTTTCAGGAGCGGAGACAAACTGCACCTGGTCCTGCGTACGTTGCACCAGCAACCCTCGCCCTGGTTGCTGGCAGGCCTGAGACAGCGCGGAAATAGCCGTACGCAACTGCCGCTGGTCTATCTGGAGTAGTTTCTGCAGCTCGCTTTCGCGTAGTGGGCGACCAGCGACAAAGAGCAGGCTTTCCAGAGCGGAACATAGCTGGTCGAGATCTGGCGGCCCGGCGGCAGGCAAAACATCCCGTGCAGCTCGCAACGGGCTGGGTGCATTTCGGATAGATTCTTGGGCGTATTCTGAGTTCGCCGGGCCTGGGGCAGGCGATCCGGCCGCATTAGGTCTAGGCATATCGGCGATTATAGCACGGGCAGGCAGCGAATGCGAGCGGGTTGCATCACCGTAGCGGCGTGCTATACTAATCTCCGCTGGTGCACATGGTTGGCGCTGCTATCGTCCATTTTTCCGCCATTGTATTCATTCATTTTGCCACAAGCGCGACCAGGCACGTCAGGTGAATTGAGAGGGCAACGGCATGCAGCGCTCGCTACGCTTGGTCACTAATCGGCAAAAACTCCACAGACGTATAAGACTGGGACGCTATCGGTTCCTGATGGTAATTCCGGTGGGAATTCTCGCGCTTCTAGGCCTACTGCCCGGCCAGGCGATGGCGGCCGGCACCACTCGCGCCGATAGCAGTGGCACACTGACGATCATCGTCCCCGCACCTTCGTCGGGGAACTCCACCGGCCCGGTGGGAACCAATGTGACCGTAACCGGCAGCGGTATGACCGCCAACGATACCTATCAGATCGGGTATGCCCAGCAGGAGACCGGCGGCTGCTCGTCCGGCGTACAGTCACTCGGTAGTATCAGTGTCATGACCGACGCCAGTGGCGATTTCGTGAACGCCGTCACCTTCGCCTGGCCGGCTACTCTGGCCAACGTGGGAACCGTGTACGATATCTGCGCTCAGGATGCAGCCAACTCGGTGGTGCAATCAAATGCCACCTTTACGGTTGCCGGAGCGGAGGCGCCCGCCATTTCCATCGAGCCGTCGGCCGGCCCTACTCCCGGTGCCGGCACTCCGCCGGCCGCGACCCCCAGCGGATACTATCCGGGCTCGTACATCGAAATAACTGGCTCGAACTTCCTGGTGGAGGCGGGGTCTGGTACTGCGCTGGTAGCTTACCTGACTACCACCCAGATCCAGAAGCCCTCCGACCTCAGCGGCGCCACTCAGCTTTCGCCGGTAGGGGCACAGAGCATTACCCCGAACAGCAGCGGTCAGGTGACCGCCCTGGTGCAGATCGCTTCGACGCAGCCACCCGGCCAGTACAGCGTGTACCTGGTCACGAATGACGGCCAGGCCGACGCGCTTCCCTCGCTGATAGGCGCCGCCGGACCCATAAGCATCAGCACGGCACCCGTGCCGACCGCCACCGCCATGCCGCCAACTCCCACCGCCAATATTCAGCCAACCGCAACCACCATAGGTGGTGGTAATAATTCCGGTGGTGGACCAGGCGCCGGACGGTTGGTCGCGGTAGGTGGGCTCGCGTTCCTGAGCGTGGTGCTCTTTGTACTCGGGGTGATACTGCTGGCATCGGCCGCCATGACGCCCAGAGAGGCGTAATCTTATGATATGCTCAATCCGGGGAATTCTCATCTTGGCGGCAGGGCAGTAGGCATTTGCCTGGGAGCGGTTGTTCTTCATGCGAGCATCGAAGCAGGGAGCAGTAACGGACGATCTGACGGCAAGCGACCAATTCGAGACGCCGGAGGCGGTCTACCAGGAGCGTTGCCGTCGCTTTGGCGAGCAGCAGGATCATTACGCACGTATCAGCCAGCAGAATGGCATCCGGAATGTGGCGCTGTTCTTCGGCTCGGCGCTCTGCCTCTTCATTGCCGCATTCGGCGGCAGCTGGCCGTTCTTCATCCTGGCGCTGGTTCTGTTCGTCGCCTTTGTGGTGTCCTTCATTCAACTGGGCAAGATCAATCTACTGGTAAAACGCTACCGTGAGTACGGCAAGATTAACAGTGAGGGTCTGAGCCGTCTGAGCCGGGACTGGGCATCACTCCCGCTCCGGCAGCCCAAGGACGCTCCGACGGCTCACCCCTACGCCGGCGATCTCGATCTGCTGGGACGGGCCTCGCTCCAACACCTGCTCAGCACACCTACTACCGGAAATGGGCTTACCATACTGCGGAACTGGCTGCTGGAGCCCGCCGACGCCGAAGAGGTGGCCGAGCGCCAGAAGGTGGTCGCCGAGCTGGCGCCCATGATCGATTTCAGGGACGAGTTCGAGTTGAGCGGTCGCCTCATGGGCGATGCCTCCGAGACCGTCTATGAGGTCTTTCTAGGCTGGGCGGAGAGCGAGCCCTGGCTCTTGCCCCGTCCGGCTTTGATCTGGCTGAGCCGCCTGCTACCGCTACTCACCGTCGGACTGCTGGTTGCCCAATTGACCGGTCTGGCCCCCTACCCTTTCTGGCTGGCGCCGCTGGCCATCAATATCCTGCTGACTCAGGTACAGGGCAAGGAAGTGGAGGAATTGCTCGACCAGGTCTCCGACCGGCAGCGAGTGTTTCAGCCCTACAGCGAGCTCTTTGCGCTGGTCTCGCAGCAAAGCTTTACCGCTCCACGGCTGCGTGCCCTGGTCGGCCAGCTGAGTGCCGGCGGCCAGCGAGCCGACCAGCAGATGGCGCGTCTGGCGCGTATCATGCAGTTCGGCGATTTGCGCCGTTCGCTCATCTTCCCGGTAATACAGGCAGTTTTCTTGTGGAATTTTCATACGCTATGGCTGCTGGAGGGCTGGCAACGAGACTGCGGCTCATACGCCCGTGATTGGCTGGAAGCTCTAGGAACTCTGGAAGCCTACGCCGCGCTGGCAACACTGGCCTACGACCATCCTGACTGGGCGTTTCCCGAAGTTACCAATCGGTCTGCCAAAGGTAGTGCCGAACGAGCTACGGTCCTGGAAGCCGGTAATCTCGGGCATCCCCTACTGCCCGACCCGGTGTGTGTCGGCAACGACGTCAGTATTGGCCCGCCGGGTACGTTTCTGCTGGTAACCGGCTCCAACATGTCGGGCAAGAGCACGCTGCTGCGCGCCATTGGGGTCAATGTCGTGCTGGCTCAGGCGGGGGCGCCGGTCTGCGCCTCCTGGCTGCGCATGGCGCCGGTGAAGCTGGCGACGAGCATACGGGTGCAGGATTCGCTGGAACAGGGTATCTCCTACTATATGGCCGAGCTGCAACGGCTTAAGCAGGTAGTCGACACCGCCCTGGAGACACAGGCCGAAGGCGAGCGGGTGTTGCTATTCCTTCTCGACGAAATACTGCACGGCACCAACACCAGCGAGCGGCAAATCGCCGCACGGCATATCATAGGGTATCTGCTCTCGATTGGCGCGACTGGGGCGGTGTCGACCCATGACCTCACGCTAGCCGACTCTCCGCAGTTCACCAAAGAGAGCACCATGGTACACTTTACCGAGCAGTTCGAGCGCGGCGCCGACGGCCGTCCGGTCATGTCCTTCGACTTTAAGCTCAGGCCGGGGCTGGCGACGTCGACCAACGCCCTCAAGCTCATGGAGATCGTCGGTCTGCCCCTTCCGGCCACCCAACCACCCTCCTCATGAATCGGTAATGAGGATCGGACGGTGCCAGCCGCCTCAGTTGCCGAAGATGCCTCCCAGATTGAAGCCCGGCGCCTGGTTCTGGGTGTTCTGGTCATCGGCGCCGCTGGGCATGTGCAGGTACATAGACTGTATGCCCACCCGGCCCGGTCCGGTGAACCGATTGAAGATCAGGTTGCCGGTACCGCCGAAGATGCCGGTCTTGAGCCCGTAGACCATCGGCTCCATGCGCACGTTTTCGTCCCGGTAGATCCAGCCTCCGGGCTCGATATCGATCTGCTCGCCCTGCCCCAGGTTCTTCTCGAAGACATTGCCGTAGCCGTGGATCCAGACCACTCCCTCGCTCTGGGTGGCGGCGAAGCGGTCCACAAAGAAGCCGGTGGAGCCCAGTAGCATGTTGCCGATACCTTGCTGGCGCGAGTAGCCATAGTCCAGGTTACCGGTAGCGGCCAGATACTGGTGCTCGCGAACCTCCACCGCGGCTCCGGGCTGAAGATGAATGGGAAATACGTGACCGGCGCCGTCTCGGGAGAAAGCCACCTCTCCAGGACCATGCGCCTCAGTGAGGAAGATCGGCATGCCGGCGATCATGCGCTTGAAGGCCCCCTTCATCTGGTGTAGCCCGATAGTGAGGCCCGGATCTTTCCAAAGGACCACGTGGTGCTCGAAAATGATGGGAACGGTGCCGTCGAGCGAGACGTGCAGCACCGGCACCAGCTCGCCCTGTATGTGATATTTGAGCCCTGGTGCCTGACCATCGAGAACGCTGGTGGGTAGGAGCTGAGGTGGATTGGGTTGGTACTGGTAGCCCATGATGGAATGCCTTTCTTCCCTTGACTATTGGCACGACGCACGGTAGTGCGCTTGGCGGATACACACTGGCATACGGTCGCTGACTCCGCCTCGTTGCAATGTTGTCAGTGGTACTGTTCGGCGTCCCGGTCCCAGGTTTCTGCGCTATGGAGGCATGGTACAATAACATCAGTAGCATAGTTTCGGCGCGGAGAAGCCCGGCCGCAGCGCGCTGCCAGAATTGAGTGCGAGCGAGCGAGCGTGGGAGAGCGGGAGCTGCAGCATCGTGGGGGGAGGAGATCGAGGCGGTGGGTGATCAGATACTAGAAACGGCTAAGCTCGTGCTAAAGCATGCGCTTGGCGTGCTTTTGCTCTGCTGGCGACGCATGATACGCGCGGCGCTTATCACCTTCGGAGTGGGATTCGTTCTGGTTGAAGTTGGCGGCGTAGTAAGTCTCGGCCGCTTCCCCGCTCCCTTGCTCACCCACGTGGTGGCAATCACCTTCGCTCTGGTAGCGGCGTACGCCGTCGGACTTACCGTCCTGATAGATGAGATGGTCATGGGAGCGCTTGACATAATCAAGGTACTAGAAGGCGAGGCACGGTCCGGTGAACGGCTACTGGCGGTAGCCGCCGAGCGACAGGCCGGCGTGGTGGGAAGCGGCCTCATGGGCTGGATGGGCCATTCCCGCAGTACTGCGCCCGAAGACGCCGAGGTGGCCGAGCAGCTGCGGCAGACTCAGGCTGACATCGAAGCAACCGACGTATTTCAAGTCACCGCTCCACGCCCGCGGGTAGACGCTCGACCAGTTCAGGCCGACCAGCTTCCACGACTCGCCTGGGCCATGGAGCAACTGGAGCAGCAGCCGGAGTGGGCCACGGTGACCCCGGCGGTACCAGTGACCCCAGCGGTACCGGTGACCCCAGCGGTACCGGTGACCCCAGCGGTACCGGTGACCTCGGCCGCTCCGGAAACGCCAGTACCGCCGATGCCGGCGCCAAGGGTCACTCGTCCTATTACCCGTCCAATTACCCAGCCGCTGGCCATCGAGAGCGAGCCGGCAGTGGAGGGACAACGGAGCATCTGGTCTCGCATCAGTAAGACGCTGGTCGGCACCGTACATCCCCCGCTTGACGTCGACGACGACGAAGCACAGCACAATGAGGAGCAGCAGTAGATGGCGGAAGTACGCAAGATTCGTGTGTTGGTGGCCAAGCCAGGACTGGATGGCCATGACCGGGGCGCCAAGGTTATCGCGCGTGCATTGCGCGACGCCGGCATGGAGGTCATCTATACTGGAATCAGACAGACGCCCCCAATGATCGTGGAGGCGGCAGTTCAAGAGGATGTCGATGCCATACTGCTGAGCATTCTTTCCGGCGCTCACATGGCTATATTCCCCAAAGTTATGCAGCTGCTGCGCGACAACGGGGTAGACGATGTGCTGGTCATGGCCGGCGGTATACTGCCCGACGAGGACATACCCGCCATCGAGCGGATGGGTATCAAGGGAAATTTTGGTCCGGGAACCTCGATGGCTACCATCATCGACTTCGTACGCGCCAACGTCGATAGCGGGCGTCTGAAGCAGAACCTGGCCCCGATAAACGCCACCTCCACCACCGGCGGGAGCGCTACTTCCCTTGCCTCCGACGAGGGCAACCAGCCGGATCAGGCGCCAGAGTAACACTATCATGACCACCAGCAACTCCATTGTCGATCGGTTGCTCTCTGGTGACCGGCGTGCGCTGGCCCGGGTGGTGACTCTTATCGAGAACAACGCCCCTGAGGCTCGGCCCATACTGGCGCAGCTGCACGCCCACGGCGGCCATGCTCACATCGTGGGTCTGACCGGCTCTCCCGGCGCTGGCAAGAGCACCCTGGTGATGCAGCTGGCCCGTGAGCTACGCCGGCGAGAGCAGCGAATCGGCATCGTCGCGGTCGATCCAAGCAGCCCCTTTACCGGCGGCGCTATACTGGGAGACCGTATTCGCATGCAGGAACTGGCCGGCGACCCGAACGTCTTCATCCGGAGCATGGCCAGTCGCGGCAGCCTGGGCGGTCTGGCCGGCGCGACTCGAGATGTGGTGCGCGCCCTCGACGCCGCCGGGTTCGACACGATTCTCATCGAGACCGTGGGGGCCGGTCAGGCCGAAGTGGAGATCGTACGCGCCGCCCAGACCGTGATCGTGGTTACGGTACCGGGCATGGGCGACGACATACAGGCGATCAAAGCGGGCATACTGGAGATCGCCGATATCTTTGTGGTTAATAAGGCCGATAGGCCGGGGGCCGACCAGACGTCCGCCGAGCTACGCATGCTGCTGAGCCTCGATGAGCAGCGCCACGATCGCCAATGGCGCGTCCCTATCATCAAGACCTCCGCCACCAGCGGAGAAGGAATTGCTGCGCTCGCCGATAGCCTGGCCGATCACCTGGCTTCACTGCAGCAGAGCGGGCAGCTGGCGGCGCGTCACAGTCGCCAGGCTCGTAGCGAAATGCTGGCGCTGCTGCATCAGGCGCTACTCGAAAAGCTGGAAGCTACCCTTAGTCCCGACGACTGGAACCTGCTGGTCGACGAGGTGGTGGAGCGGCACCTCGACCCGTACAGCGCGGCCGACGAGATCGCGCGCCGCATCGGACTCGCCTCCCCGGAAAAGATCAGCGAATAGGATGTGGCGCTGGGTCGTTCGCCATGCTGGCTCATGTCGACCCTGCTTGGTTCAGGCGTTGTTGGAGTACCCCCCACTAGGTGCTGTAGCTGGACGGTCTTGCCCGCGTAGCTGGAGCCAGTACCATACCACTCCAGCAGTGATCACCAGGGCACCGAGCGGCACCAGTACTGCGCCTGACCCGATGCCTTGCGAGAACACCGGGCCTGCGAATGGCGGTGATAGAAGCGTGGTCAGGGCATGGAGGAGCTGGAAGCCGGTCTCCACAAGAACGAGAACTGCCCAGATCGAGAGCCATATCGCTGCTCCGCGCGCTACCCGGGCTCGCCACATCGCCACCAGCACCAGCGGGACTGCCGCCATCGCCAGCACCAGCAGGCCAAAATCCAGGTAGTACGCGACCATGCGTAGAATCTCATTACCGGGTATATCGAACGTCGCGGCGGTACTATAGGTTATTGTCGGAATGGGGCTCACTGCGAGGCCCTTCACACTCACCTGCAGTGGATAGAGCACTGCCTCGGTCCGACATATTCGCGCGACAATCGGAGTCGGCGGCCGTAACGGTCTGTTGCAATCCGTCACCAGCATAGGGAGCGCCGCCAAACTTGTTACCCAGATAATGGCCCCAACCGTGATCAGGATGGTGGCGAGCCACGTCCGCCTCCTACGAGCCGGACGATCCCCTCTGGCTCGGGCGGCACTCCGGTCGCGGCCGCGCATGAGCGTGGAGATCGCGAGACCCAGGGCCAGCCAGCACACCACCAGTGTTCCGATGTAGACCCAGTAGCCCCAGGCTGGCGAGAGCGGGTCGCTGCGTCCAGACAGTTCCACGTCGACCCGTACCAGCTGCTCCCACCAGGTCGGCTGAGACGTCACAACATAGCTGCCGGTGTTAACCGCATGTTCCGTCATGGCATAGGACAGCGCTAAGACGGTCGTGTAGAGCAGCCACAGTCCAGACAGGACTGCGAATGTCCAGCGGAGCGCCGGGCGCTGTGCCAGGAAGAACGCCAGCACCAGCAGGAGACCGATGAAGACCAGCGCACTCTTCCAGAACACATCCCAGGACGTCGGGAAGGGAGCAAACGGGTCGTAAAATAGATTGGACATAAAGGCCCCGCCCAGCACGTCATCCGCTGTAGAGGTGGTGATGGATGTGGAGACCAACATATCCAACTCCTGGTGACTCTCCACAAAGTCGAGGTGCTCCCAGGGAAGAGACAGGGCGATAATCTGGAGCACGGCACCAACCACGAGCAGAAATTGGGCGACCCTCCACACCGGAGTAGGCGGCCGCGCCGGCATGTCATGATTGGATGGCTCAGTGCGAGTGTCCTCCGGCAGGTCATTGGTTGCCATAGCCTCTCTCCCTCCTCCGAGCTGCTAGCATCATCTGCAGTAGAGATACGCCTGGTCGGTGCCATTGCTCACAGAGGTGTTCGGTAGCAGCTTCTGCCTGGCGTAGCTTCCTTGACATGGTGTTGCCGGGCGCTCCCATAAGCGATCTGCCCGATACGATGACGCACCTACAGGCGCTTCTCGAACCAGTGGTGAGCGTAGGGCTCGGCATTGAAGGCCGCGACCTCCTGGTACCCCGCGCGCCGATAGAGAGCAATGGCCTCAGTAAGCGAACGGTTCGTCTCCAGATGCAAGACGGTTACCCCGGCCTGCTTGGCATGGTGCTCCAGCTCGTCGAGCAGACGCCGTCCCACCCCCAGGCCGCGTACCTGCGGGGCGACCCACATCCGTTTGAGCTCGCTGGGCGCATTTGGGTGGAACTTTAAGGCACCACAGCCGACCGGCACTTGACGCAGATGGGCGACGAGGAATAAGCCGTCCGGAGGGGTAAGCTCGTGTGGGTCCGCGGAGATGCTGCGAGCGGGATCCCACCCGGCGTCGAACCGCTCATTAAGCTCGTTGACGTACTGCTCCAAGCACCACCGGGCGTCCGCGCTGCGCGGATCAGCGGAGGCAATGTCCACCATAGAGGCAAGTAGTAGCCGCTCGACCTCCGCCATCGCCGCCGCGAGCCTCTCCTGCTGCCGCTCGCTGAGGGGAGCCAGCAGGGAGTGGGCAAACGCCTCGGCGCGCCGATCCAGCTCGGCATACTCGGTACGCCCAGCCGTAGTGAGGCGTACGCGGCGCACCCGCCGATCATGGGGGCTCGCCTCCACCACGACCAAGCCATCGCGTTCCAACGCGCGCAGCAACCGGCTGAGGTACGCGGAATCGAGCGCTAATCTGCCGCGCAACTCGCGGATCTCGCCCCCTCCATCTCCCTCAAGTCCGATTTCCCACAGCAGCCGCGCTTCGCCCAGTGGATGGTTTCGGCCGAGGAAATGGTCGTTGAGCGCACCGACTCGTTCGGTCACGATCCGATTGAAGCTGCGCACACGTGCAACCTGTGAGGTATCCATGTCAAGCCTCTCTCTCGAAGCCGCGGAGTGGCCATTCCTGCCGCGAGCTCTTATTCTCTGACTATAGTCAGAGAATAAGAGCTCGCGCAAGCAGCAGAGGATTGGCCCGTCCGGTGGGCGAGATGGGAGAAGCGCGTGTCACGTGTGCCGCTACGACGGCTGGCCAGACCTGTCACCGATCCAGGGCGCGGAGGCTCCCGGCTTCAGCCGGGGGAGGAAGCGCCCGAGTCCCCGCAGCGTAGCGAAAGCCGTCCACCCGCTGCAACTGCTGGCAGTATTTAATCGAGACTCCACCCACCCGACGGTGTTTCGTGGTGATGTCGCAGGAGCCCGTGGCCCTCACGCTGATGGTGCCCATATGGACGCCACACGTCGTGAGTGGTGCAGGCACCACCGCCCGCACCAGATCCCCCGAGCGGAGACCCTTCACCACACTGGTCGCCTTGGGTCTGCCCTTCGGAAAGCCGCAATCTGTCACGTGCACCATCTGCCGATTGTGCCGACCCAGCGCCGTGATCTGCAGTGGCACCAGATCCTGCCACCGCACCGACTGCGGGGTTGAGGCGCCGACACAAGCTGCATCAAGCCAGTGGGTCTTGGGGATACACCGGTTCGCTCGGTTCCATTTCGTCCGACCACCGGTGCCCGTCTCGACCGGCAGCCCCAGCGCCGTGAGCCGGTGATAGAGTGCCCACCGGGTACTGTTGACCGAGGCGGCATCGCGCAGCGGCGCCTTGGCCCGCGCTTCCACCTCGCGGTGGCCAAACTCGGCGGCGGTGCGGTTGCCTTTCTTCTGATTGCATGGGTGGCAGGCGGGCACGAGATTGCTCGCGCGCGTGGGGCCACCCCGCGACTTCGGCAGCACATGATCCCGCTCCAAGGGGGCATTGGTCTTTTTGCAATACACACACTGCCGACCGAACTTCTCTAGCAGGTATTCCCACAGTTCGTAGCCGGCCAGTTCTCCCTGCTGATATTCGATCCCACTGATTTCCGGGTTCTGCATGAGCTGGGTGTCGAATCGAACCAGTTCCTGACTGAGTGCTGCAATCGGGCAGAACCGCTGCAGTCGCTGCACCCAGCAGAGCACATTGGCGATCCGACTCTCCAGTGATGGTGGCAACCAGCCGTCCCGCCGCCTGCGGTTGAGAAACCTGGCTTGGCGGTACCGGGTCTTGCGCTGGCGGCGCGCCCGTCTCGCGGCATGCCGTTTCTGCAGACGAGTGCGGACCTCCTGCCCTCGATGGGTCAGCTCTGCGGCCCACACCACCTCGCCACTGGTCTCGTTGAGGATGGCCATGCCCGTGGTGTGGCTGCCGGGATCGATCTTCAGGCGCAGTGGCTTCACCACCGCCTCTGGTCGCGCCTCATGCAGGATAATCGTAAACGGGGCACGGCGGAACACGGCTGCTCGTTTCTGGCTGAGCAGCCACCGAGCTCGTGCCGGTCGACAGGGCATCAACGGATGCCGGTCGCCGTCCAGGACAAAGACGCGTTGCATCGGATTCCTCCTATTCACGGCTGGTTCCCCAGGGAAATGGCCCAGTAATGGGCCACGCTTGTTGCCAAGGTAAGGGTCCCCTCGTTCAGATAGCCGCCGGTTTCCTTTGGTTGTGTGCCGCACTGGCCTACCACCCCTAATGCGGAGGTTTAACGACACACCGTAGAGCCTGGAGCTGAGGTGCCACCCCAGGGTACCTATACATGGCAGCGGTATCGGCTGCCCCACCCCGAAGGATGAAGCGAACTGGTCAGTTTGGAGCTTGACTGCTCAAGCTCCCGGCTTTAGCCGGGGGTGACTGACCGTCTTCTATCAGCTGGCGCGGATGTACTCCAAGGCCGGCGAAGCGGCGCTCAGCTGCCTGGCTCAGCCGCCGCGCATAGTCGCTACCGTAGCCCGCGCCGATGAAGAGATGAAGCACACGGGGCGACGTTACCAGCGTTGGCACCACTCTCGGTTCACCCAGGTGCCCGGAGGGCGTCGAGACTGGAGGAAGCGCTCGGAATGCGTTTGAGACTAGTGCGTCCAGAATCACCTCATGCGGGTCAAGACCGGCCTCACTGGCCAGCTCGGCCTCCAGCTGCAGACGGGAATCCGCACGAGCCAGCTGCAGAGGAATCAGCGGCTCATCAGCATCGGTCTCCCCCTCCCAGACACAGCGGTGCCACCGGTCCTGGCTTCCCTCCACTCGCTGCACCAGCGCCAACAGTCCACGATTGAGAGCTTGCCCCAGCACTGAGAGCGCCTCACAATCGGTCAAATCAAAGAAGTCTTCGGGTAAGATGTCGGTTACATCGGCAAGATCCAGCGCCTTACGTAACATCGCATGAACTGCCAGGTTGGCATGTCCGCCGTCGTCACCATGCAAGAAGCGATACACTTGCGCGCGATCCCTCTGCCAGGCCAGCCCCTCGGCTTCGGCGGTTGTCTGGAGCGCCACGACCGGCAGCGCTGGCGCACTACTCCCCGGTACCTCGGCGCCCGGAAGCAGACGCAGTCCACGGACCAGCCGGCGTGGATCGTATTCTGGTTCGCCAAAGCCGGCGCAGAGCTTGAAGCGGGCGACGTTGTCGGCGTTGTCATAGTCTAGATCGCCGTTGAGCAAGAGTCCCCTTCCCTCGCCGCGCATGAGGCTGGCTACCTCATCCCAATCCAACCAGTCGAGACGACGCTGTGCCGATTCGGAGAGCGCGCTCCGTACCGCCTGTAGCAGGCTGACCGAACGCAATTCGTGGTCCTCGCCCAGTCTCTCGATCATGAGGGGCTCGCAGAGATGCGAGAAGGGGCCATGCCCCAGATCATGAGCCAGCGCCGCCAGTTGCAGCGCACGGTCGCGAGGGCGGGCCACCCGGGCCAGGTGATAGACGCCGACGGCATGGTCCAGCCGCGAAGGAAAGGCATGTCCAAACAGCAGCTCACCAGGGACGCTGGAGAGAGAGACGCCGGCCAGACGGATAAACGGCGGTGTGGTGAGAAGCGCGGCTGCCCAGCCAGAGACCTTTACCGTTCCGTAGAGCGGATCCACTACCGTTATAGGACTTCCGGCTCGCCTACCACTCGCTGGCGCAGTGCGTCCGGCTGGCAGCAGGAGACTCGGGGACTTGAGTTATCGGCATTCCTGGCGACTCCCGGTGAAGAGACTTCCCAGCCTGTGGAGTGCCACAGACTGGGAAGTCTCTTCACCTACTCTGGAAAAGCGGTAAGAACAATCAGGCTGCTTTATTGCGACTTCCCAGCAGCCCTCTGGCCGCACGCCGGCGACCTACTCTAAGAGAAGCGATCAGCGGGCGGCAGGCTCCACCGCGAATTCACCGCAACGGTACTTACCCGGTTTCGGCGGCCGAACAATGGGTGCAAGATGGTTGCCCCATAAGCCAGCACCGGCACCGCCGGCAGCCAGATGAACGCCAGCAGTATTACTATCCAGCGCCAATCACGGCCGTGGCGAAACGCCATGTACAGTGCGTTGAAGAACGCCGCCACCCAGGCTATCGCTCCGACGAGCAACACGCTGGTGGCCAGCCCGGCCTCACGCAGCACATTACCGTTGCCGGAAGTCAGCAGCAAGACCAGCAGACCAAGATCAGCCAGTGCCACAAGCGATGCCAGTAGCTTACCCATGGTTCGGTACCGTCCCTTTCTCACCGGATTGGTTGACCGAGGTGATCGAGGCGGCTGGCCATAGCCTATCAAAAGCATATCAAAAGCGCCGGCCAGACCACAATTGCCCCACACTTTGCGCCTACACGAGCATCTCGATCATCTCGCAATCCATCACTACCATCCAGGTACATATTCTTTATCAGACAGGCCGATACGGTGAGCGAATCAGGATCTCCATCGGCGTTCCGTCCACTTCCACGCTCGCGCGTGTGAATGCGAGTCGCAGCGGCCACCATCGATGGAATCGCGCTGATAGCGGTGGCGGAGCATAAAGGTAGGTCGTCCAGCCGAGAAGACCCGCAACGCCCTGAGGCAAAACGGCAATCGCCTCCTCTAGCGCGTGGCGTGAGGGAGCAATTATAAACTCGTCGGCGTCAAGGATGAACACAGCATCGGGGTCGGTGGCTGGACCAACACAGTGCAGTAGCGCTGTCATCCTCTCAGCCTGGATATTCTCCATTAACGGGTCATCAACGACGATGAGCGGCAATCCCTCATTGCATAGTGCTTCAAGGATTTCGCGTGTACCGTCAGCCGAACCATTATCGATCAAAACGAGGACATCCAACAGGGCCAGGTGATGCCGTACAAATTGCTCGATCACATCACACTCGTTCTTGACTCCCCCTAGCCCCACTAGAAGCATGCCTTTATCACCCCTCATTCGTGCTTCTCCACCCATTGATCACCGTTTCACGGCTGCGTCTCTATTAGCAGCGCCTCTATTAGCAGCGCCTCTCGTACCAGTACATTGACCAAATCGCGGCACCAAGCAATTCTATCTCGCTCCGGTTCTCTGGCTCAGTAGCGCAAGCAGGAGGTTTTTACTTCACGATTCAATGGCACCAACAGCTCTGCGCTGCTGTCACCTTCGGCATGTACAGTGTCTGGAGATACATGAGTTCAGCGGCCAGACCATTACTTAGACTAACGCGAGGTGCATAGCCCAAAACGTCCCGCGCATGGCTCGTATCAGCGAGTGTGTCGCGCACATCGCCAGGCTGCGTCGCATTAAAGCAAATTCGGGCGGTACGTCCGCTGAGTTGCTCAAGCAGATTCAACACCTCGCGCACTGAGACACGCGAGCCTCCGGCAATGTTAAAGACTTGACCCGGGGCATCAGGCGCCTCAGCGGCGCATAAATTGGCGGCCACGATATCACTCACATAAGTAAAGTCTCGGGTCTGTTCACCATCGCCGAATATCTGCAGCTCTGAGCCCTCGACGAGGGCCTTGCCGAAACGGTGAAACGACATGTCCGGCCGCTGACGTGGACCGTAGACTGTGAAGTACCGAAGCGAAACCGTGGGCACTTGATAGGCCTGAAAGTACACGTTGCAAAGATGCTCGGCTGCCAATTTGGTCACGCCGTAAGGCGAAACGGGCCGCGTCAGTGTCTTCTCGGTAACAGGTAGCGTTGGGACATTGCCGTAGACAGAGGATGAGGAGGCATAGACCAATCTACGCAGGCGAGGCGCACGGATGGAAGCTTCGAGCAGGCGCTGTGTCGCATTAATATTGCAGGCAGTATAGGAGTCGAACCTTTGGCTCCAACTGGTGACTACGCCTGCTTGAGCCGCCTGGTGGAAGACCCACTCGCAATCAGCAAGTGCTGCCGTCAGGTTGAGCGTGTTGAGGTCGCCTTCTAGAAAACGAAATCTCGGCGCAGTGCGAAGTACCGCCAAATTTGCTTCTTTGTGTGAGCGTGGATAGTAATCGGTGAAGGCATCGATCCCGAGCACGTCATGGCCGTCCGAGATAAGTTGCTCAGCCAGATGCGACCCGATGAAACCTGCGACACCCGTTACCAGGCAATACATCGATTCTCCTTAACTGACTGTTCAAGCACACACTGGGTAGAGTAACTGGTTGGTGAAGTGAAAGACAAGTGCGGCCAATTCGCCACTTGACAGTGGTTCGGCGTCGTGCTAGCCATCCTTGTCAGCCGGTCCGAGTGTATTTCTAGCATGGGCAGCAAGGTGCTCACGCACTCACGCAGATCAACACTCTTGACTCGCAGGAGTGCCATATCCTCATTTGTCGCGATATGGCTAGTTTAACAGCCTCGTCAATACGTCGTTTAATGAGTATCGCGGAATCAGAGTAGCCAAATGCGCTGTATCAGTCCGGCCGATATGGTGAGCGACTCGCTGTGTATATCTACTCCGCCGCCTATGTGCTATGCTATTTGGACCGCCGGCAAGCCAAGGAGAGTCATGGAGAGTCATTTGGTCGAGTCTGGTACAGAGCCGGCGATATCCCATTTATAATTATTCGTCAGGATATTGGCTGTCGGTCTGGAGATGTCCCCCACTATGCGAGTTGCATTCAACGGCCTTTTTCTCCAAGAGCCCAAGACGGGAACTGGGCGTTATGTCTACAACCTGTTGGAGTCGCTGGGACGAGTTGACGGCGTCACCGAGTACAGCATCCTGAGTCCAGCGCCGCTGACGCAGGTGCCGGAGTCGCCCTCCACCTTTGAATGGGTGACGGTTCCGGTTGGGTATCTGCGCCATGCCGGCGACAACCTCACCAAGCTGGCATGGGAGCAACGCACGTTTCCGCGGGCGGCTAAAAAGCTGGGCGCCTCGGTGATGCACGTCCCTCACTTTGCGTCTCCGCTGCGTACCTACGGTATACCGACCATTGTGACCATACACGATATCATCCCCTTGCGCCTGCCGGCGTACCGTTCCTCACCGGCGGTCTCGGCCTACGGTCAACTGGTGGCGCGAGCGGCGCGCAACGCCGCCATGGTGGTTGCGGTCTCCGAGTTCTCCAAGCGCGACATTATCGAGGTGCTGGGCATTCCTGAACAGCGGGTACGGGTGATTCGCGAGGCGCCGGCGCCGGGACATCGTCCGGTCGCCGATCCGGCGCGTTTACGGGCGGCGCGCGAAAAGTATGGACTGGGCGAGCGCTTCGTCCTCAATGTCGGAGGCATGGATCAGCGCAAGAACATGGCGGGCCTGGTAGGCGCGTTTGCCGCGGTCTATCACGACATCAACGATCCGGAGCTACAGCTCTTCATCGCCGGAGATCCGGGTCGCCTGGGCACTTCCCCGCTCTTCCCCGACTGGCGGCCACTGGCACGCACCTTCGGCGTGGCCGACTCTATTCGCTGCGCTCCCATAGACGAAGAGGATCTGCCCGCACTCTACAGCGCGACCTCCTGCTTCGTGTTTGCCTCACTGTATGAGGGATTTGGACTTACCCCACTGGAGGCGATGGCCTGCGGCGCGCCGGTGGTCTGTTCTGACCTCACCTCACTGCCAGAGGTAGTAGGCAGCGCCGGCATCCTGGTCAATCCCGAGGACCCGGACCGTTTTGGCCGCGCGATTCAGCGGGTTCTAACCTCCGCACAGCTGCGCCAGGATCTCGCCGCACGCGGTGCGGCACGGGTGAAGCAGTTTACCTGGGACCGTGTGGCGGTAGATACCAGCACGCTGTACGCTGAGGTCAGCGGTACCAGACTGTGATGATTCGAGGTAACTGTCGTACCGGCACATAGAGCGCGTAAGGGGGCGCACTGGGTAAAGAGTATGGATGTGTCGTCCGACGCCGCGGTAGACCTTCACCTTCACACCACGCACAGCGATGGCCAGTGGCTACCGGACCAGCTGCTCGATCATCTGGCTACCGAGGGCTTTCGCGTGGTCTCGATTACCGACCACGACACCTTGGCTCACCAGGATGAGCTGCAGCTCCAGGGAAAGGCACGAGGCCTCACCGTGCTGCCTGGCGTCGAGGTGACCTCCCGCTGGCGAGGCATGATTGCGCATGTGCTTTGCTACGCGGTGGGGAACACTTTTGGCGGCGAGTCTCTGCGGGAGCTGGTTGACGGTACTCGAGAGCGGCAGCTGGAGAACACCCGAGCCGTGTACGCCGAGCTGGAGCGACGGGGCTACGCTTTCCCCCAGCGCGACGAAGTGCTGTCAGCGCAGCGAGGGGAGCTACTCCGCCCGATTGACAACGCGCGCCTACTGCTGCATCATGAATATGTTACCGACATTGGGGAGGCTCTGGCTCTGATTGCCGATGCCGGCTACACCATCAATCGCTGCGCCAATCGAGGCTAGCGTGGAAGCGGCGCACGCCGCGGGAGCGGTGGCGTTGCTGGCCCACCCCGGGCGCGGAGGCGATGGCGGTGAGATTCCGCGTTACCCGCCGGAGCTGGTGGTGGAGATGCTTGGGGATACGCCGCTGGACGGCCTCGAGGTGTACTATCCCAGCCATTCTCCGGCACAGACGGAGGCATACTACCAGCTGGCTATAGAACGAGGTCTACTGGTGAGCGCTGGTTCGGACTCGCATGGCCCGCAGGGGCGCCTTCCCATCCGTTACCGGGCGGAGCAGTGCGGTGAGTTATTGTCTCGCTGTGGGGTGAACATAACCGACATTAGCTTAGGTTTTCGGGAAACTCGGGGCGCACGAGTTTCGTTTGAGCTACTGGCACAGGGATTGCTGAATCAATGCTGGTAGAGCCACGGCTCACGAGGATTTACGGCTAGCGCGAGCTAGCACAGGCAATAGGTGGAGGAGAAGAGAAGTCAATGAGAACCATTAGGGCATTTATCTGGGGCAGCGCCATTGGTGCGGTGTTGGGCCTGCTCTTTGCGCCGCAGCGCGGTGATGTGACCCGCGCACAGCTGCAGGAGCGGATCAACCAGTGGCAGGGACAGGCGCAGACACAGCTCGGAACTCTCAAGGAATCGGCATCTGGAGCTATCGAGTCCAGCAAAAAGACGGTCAACACTGTGCGCGATCAGGTTCAGAGCATGACCGGCTCAGCCCAGTCACAGAGCGGACAGCCCAGCCTGAAAGATGTAACCGACCGAACCCAGAACACCCGCAGCTCGTCCCCGACTCCTTCGGTCTAGGAGTTCGTCCACATAATCCAAGAACTGCCGCTTTGACGACGCACACATGGCAGGGATGATACCAGCAAAAGGGGCGCTAGAAGCGCCCCTACTTCCATATACCCCCAGTCTCGATCTGGCTCCCACTTTCTTTAGCGCCGTGGCTACGAATTTACTATGGTAACAACCATATCCTTGTACGGCTTATGGCCTCATGCGCTTTACCTCGCCACTTCTGCACGTGTTGTTCACCCCATACTACCTGCGCAATGCTCATGGAGCCACCCACGGCAGAGCAACAGCTCTTCGAGCCCTGCCTATCTCGGGTTCCGCATGGATCCGGCTACGGTGGCACCTCCAAGGGCACACTTCAACCGCTGTCATCACCGACATCTTTGCCAGTGTTGCCTGAAGAAGCGAGCGAGTCGTACCTAGGGGTCGACGGAACCTGTGCTTGATGTCCGAAATATCAGGCGTTGGGAATATTTGGCTAGATGATTGTCCTAGTGGTGGGGTGGTTGCTAGAATGCAGGAGATCTCGCTCGAGCATAAAATGCTAACACCCTACCTCTCCTCAATGGTTAAGTCAGTGAGACGTGTGGGCGGTGGGGATCAGGAGAGGCCTGATGGCGAACCGCGAACGGTAATCTCGTCCCGCCAGGCACCTTCAACATCCAGTACATCTATCCATCCACCAGCCAGTCGAGTCAAACCCTGAGTTGCACCCTAACTGCAGGCACCAAGCAAACGTTCGATATCTAGCTAGCCAAAGCGTGGCTGATACTCTGAGCTTAGGAGCCAGTAGCATGAGGATACCGAGCGTAACCAGTCAGGGAAACACGGGACGTAGAGACGGAATAAAGTTGCCTTCGATCACAATCCGTCGGTCCTCACTGCTCTGGGGATTGGTCGTCGCCGTACTCGTGACAGCACTTGAGTTCGCCAGAGTACTCTCCACACGGGAACAGGCGCCCACCACACAACTCACGACTGTCCTCACTTCTGGATCGCTCGTTCTCGCGGTCGCCCTCCTCGCTGACCTGCGAGCGAATCGACGGGCCAAAAATAATAGCTGGGCAGCAAGGGGGAGCATCGGTGTTTAGTGACCACCTCGATCGGGATAATTCTCGTGCGCCGGCGCCGGATTGGAAACCACCAAAGCAGGGCGCAGCCAAAGAAAGTTTTTCCAGCCTCAGTGACGTGGACACCTGGAACACACCCACACTCAAACGACCGGTCCCGCGGGAATTCTCGCGAGCATTCAGATCACCCTCCTTGTCTCCGTACGCGCCATTCCCAGAGCATCCGGAGATCTCCATTGTACTGCCCTGTCTGAACGAAGAGGAAGCTATCGGAGGCTGCATCAGCACGCTGCAGC
Organism: uncultured Chloroflexia bacterium; assembly: GCA_963826075.1. Taxonomy (GTDB): domain Bacteria; phylum Chloroflexota; class Ktedonobacteria; order Ktedonobacterales; family JADMIN01; genus JAJPKE01. The sequence continues at coordinate 1,197 of CAWGVQ010000017.1, read as the reverse complement.
GCATCATCGCCCAGCAGCACTTAAGCGCGGAGATTGTGGTAGTCGACAATGCCTCAACCGACCGTTCGGCGGAGATCGCGCTAGCGCACGGCGCACGCGTGGTCTATCAGCCAGTACGCGGCTATGGCAACGCCTACCTCAAGGGCTTCGCCGAGGCGAAGGGCACCTACATCGTCATGGCCGACGCCGACAACACCTATGACCTGAGCGAGGTTAACGATTTCGTCCAGCCCCTACGTGATGGGTACGACTTTGTCGTGGGCAACCGATTCGCCGGGCGCATGGCCAAGGGCGCTATGACCTTCTCGCATCGCTACATCGGCAATCCGCTGCTCTCCGGAATGCTGCGTCTGTTCTTCCGTACAAAAATACGTGATGCACACTGCGGAATGCGCGCCTTCACTTGGGCATCGTACCCCAGGATGCGGCTGCGAACCGGTGGCATGGAGTTCGCAAGTGAGATGGTGATCAACGCCGCCAAAGCGGACCTCAAGATTACCGAACGTCCCATTTCGTACGCGCCGCGCATTGGCGAGAGCAAGCTGCATACTGTGCGTGATGGCTGGCGCCACCTTCGCTTCATGCTGTTGTACTCTCCGACTCACCTATTTTTGCTGCCAGGCGTACTTCTCTTTCTTCTCGGCCTCGGCGTAGAACTGGCCCTCGCCCCTGGCCCGTTACCTTTGTTCGGACACCGATGGGACGTTCACACTATGCTGCTCGGCTCGGTCGTGGCACTACTGGGCGTGCAGATCATTATGCTGGGACTCTTCGCACGCTTCTTCTCGCTGACCGAGGAGCTCGATGGTGAACACGACGGTGCGTTGCAATTCATCAACCGGGCTTTTACGCTCGAACGAGGCCTCGCCATCGGCGTTACCATCCTGGCACTTGGGTTCGCCATAGAGGCATTTGTGCTAGGCAGCTGGATCGCCAGCGGCATGGGACAGTTGGCGCTGATCCGTCCAACCGTCCTGGGTTCTACCGGCATCGCGATTGGCGCTGAGATAATATTCGGCTCCTTCTTCCTCAGCTTTCTACAGTTCCGCAAGACGCTCCGTGACCCAGCGGCGCCGCTGGAGGATGCCTCGTTGGTTCGCATTCCCGCCCCAGCACAAGCGCGGAAGTAACAGATGCTATCTCCCTAGCAATTTGGATAAGTCGCCTCGTAATTCATCTGTGAGATTCGTTACACAT
>CAWGVQ010000016.1:0-32489 GCA_963826075.1 uncultured Chloroflexia bacterium | reverse complement strand
GTATTTGGAAGCCTTTGACAGCTTTCTACCGGCTGCGGGCGTCGAGTATTACTATTATGACCAGCTCGGCTCCCTCTACAGTGATCAGCCGGACGAACCGGAGCTTTGGGAAGTGCCGCGCTTCGTTGACGAGGTGGAGCAGGTGCGCCAGGCTCTCGGGTTGGATGCCGGCAATTTCTTCCTGTATGGCCAATCCTGGGGTGGAGCGTTGGCGATTGAGTATGCGCTGGCCCATCAGCAGCACCTTAAAGGGCTCATCATCTCCAACATGATGGCAAGTATCCCGCAGTACAACGCCTACGCGCACAACGCCCTGATGCCGACGATGGACCCGTCGGCGCTGGCGGAGATCGAGCAGCTCGAGGCTTCGGGTGACTTCGAGAACCCGCGCTACATGGAGCTGCTCTACGCGCAGCACTATGTGCACCATGTGCTGCGGATGCCCCTGGATCAATGGCCCGACCCGGTGAACCGCGGCCTCAAGCATATCAATCCGGCGATCTACATTCCAATGCAGGGGCCGAGTGAGCTGGGAGCGCGTGGCAAGCTGGAGCAGTGGGATCGGACGGGCGATCTGCCACGGATCACGGTGCCGACGCTCGTGATCGGGGCGCAATACGATACGATGGATCCGCGGCACATGGAGGCCATGGCGGCAGCGCTGCCAAAAGGCCGCTACCTGTACTGCCCGAATGGCAGCCACCTTGCCCTGTATGACGATCAGGCAACCTACATGGCTGGCCTCATCCAGTTCATCGCGGATGTTGACGCGGGCGCGTTCTAGCGGGTGGCAAGGGCGAACTAGACGGCTATCCGGCGATATAACGCCAGATATTGAGCAGCGGACTTCTCCCAGGAAAAGTCCGCCAACATGGCACGCTCCTGCAGCCAGTGCCAGTCACGTGTCGAGGACCGCAGGACTTGCAGAGCTCGGTTGATTGCCGCCAAGAAGGCCGAGGCGGTGTAGTCGCGAAATCTGAACCCATTGCCGGTCCGGGTGGCGGTGTCACAGTCTTCAACCGTGTCGGCTAAGCCCCCGGTGCTGTGAACAATTGGAATACTGCCGTAGCGCATGGCGATCATTTGTGCAAGCCCGCACGGCTCGAATCTTGAGGGCATCAAAAAGAGGTCGCTCCCCGCATAGATCAGTCGGGCTAACGGCTCATTGAAGGTGTGGTCCACGTGCACCTGCCGAGGATACCGCTTCTGCCAACCATTGACCATGCGCTGGTATTCTTCGGGCCCATTCCCCAGCACCACCAACTGAACGCCGAGATCCATGAGGTCAGCCATGATGGCGTTGAGCAGATCAATCCCTTTCTGCTCTGCCAGGCGTGTCACCATACCCAACACGGGCGTGGACGGGCTTGACCGGAAGCCTACTTTCTGCTGGAGGATGGCTTTCAGGGCTACGCGACTGTCGAGGTGGTCGACATCGAATCTCAGAGTCGCCGGGAGGGCACGGTCAGTAACAGGATCATATTCCTCCGTATCGATACCGTTGAGGATACCCGAGAGCACCCCGGAACGCGCTCGCGCTCGCAGGACTGAGGCCAAGCCGAACCCGTATTCATCGGTGAGGATTTCCTCCGCATAGGTCGGGCTGACAGTGGTGACTCGCCCGGCAAAGTACATTCCCCGTGCCGCGAGATTGAGAACGTCCGGCAGCTTGGCGGCACTGGGGTAGAGCCAACGAAAGTTCGGTTCGACCACCTCAGCCGTTTGGAGGAGGTCATACCCAAAGGTGCCTTGGGCAGCGAGTGAGTGGATCGTGTAGATGGTGGCCGTCCGGCGAAAGAAGATCTCATCCTTGTACAGTGTGCCCAGCCAGTTCGGGACGATAGCCGTATGCCAGTCGTTGCAATGTATGATGTCGGGACACCAGCCAAGCAGCTTGACGGCCTCCAGAGCCGCGCGGCAAAAGATGAGGAAGCGCTCGCCGTCGTCGGGATAGCTGTATATCTGGTCTCGGTCGAAGTAATGGGGACTGTCTATCGCATAGAGTGGGATAGTTCCGTGCAACAGCCCTTCCTGGACAGCGACCTTTGAGTGCGGAAGTCTTAGGGGTACAGACAGTGATTGGACGATGGGTGAAAGTGGGAAATCTTTTGGGATGCAACCGTAGCGAGGTAACATAACGCGCACATCTTGCCCCAGGTGTTTGAGAGCTTTGGGCAGAGCGCTGGCTACATCCCCTAAGCCACCCACCTTTGCAATCGGAGCAAGTTCGGCACTGAGGAACAAGATCTTAAGCGGGTAGGGTTCAGGCTCACCGATGGGCGATTGCGGGTCGAAGGTCATCGTCTGCTCTTTTTTCCTCGAAGAGTGCGTCGGCTTTGCGCTTCATTGTTTCTCACCGCCGACGTGTCGCAGGGGCTGCCGCTGCCGCTTTCCTGCCTGTCTGCATCAGCATGCCACACATCCCGAACCAAGCCACTTGCTATAGGACAGATCTACCATTGCCACCACGCGCCTTGGAATTGATCCGTTTCAGCGGGCGCTTGTACACTTGGGGTGAAGCCCTTTGCATTCTCCGATCCCCAGACCGGGCGAGCTTCAAAGATAGTACTCGAGGCATGCTTCAAGCCACGCTGTCAGAGTGTCCTGGGTGTCCACTACTTCCTCGAAATCACGAATCCCTCCGGCGCGATACCACTTTTCCACGCTGGGCCACTTTCTGGGCCAGAGCCGCAGACTCACCCGCACAACGTCCGGGTCGTCTTCCTGCGCCAGGGCAAACACCAGCCGGATGACTCGCTGCGCCTGCGAGTACTCCCCTGCTAGTGCATCAAGCGCCACTGGCTCCCCGACCAACGCCAGGCTTGCCTCGATCATCTCCTCGAGTGGCAGCAGGCGATAGTCGTCACGGAGCACATAGGATCCCACAGCAAAGCCATCAGCGAGTAAATAGAGTTGCAGGAGTTCCTCGGGCAATGGGCAGTGCAAGCGCTGTTCTGCCTCCGCCAGCGCCGCTCGCGTGGCGGGTTGCCGAATCTGCTTCAGTAGCTCCGGGGACTGCGCGGTGAGCAAATCGATGAACCGCCCCCATGCGGCTGCCAGTGTGCGGTGGTGTTGCATCTGCTGGTCTCTTCTTCCAGAACTGTACTGCAGGCCATGCCAGATAGCCTCTTGCGAGCGAAGTCCTTCGATCTATGTCACGCTGGATACTTGAGAGCAGCATACCATACGATCAACTCCACTACAGCCTAGCCGGAGGGTGATTACCCCCGTTACCAAGGCTGGGAGAAATGAGGCAGCCTTCTCCTATCCTCTCAAGTAGGATAGGCACAGTCTGACCGTAAGTTCTCTGCCTCGGTACAGGCCGGGGGACCCCTGATATCGGATACAATCAGACTCGTGTGCACAAGAGGTCTCACGAGGCATATCTGGCTCCTGACGGACTGCGAATCCCGCATGACATAAGCGAGTGGAGTGGCAGGCAAAGGAGGCGATCAGGGCACGGTCACCGTCCAGGTGAGGCGTCTCCGCGAGAAGGTCGAGGCAGACCCCTCTCAACCGGTCCACGTCCTTGCAGTACGGGAAGTAGGCTACAAGTTTGAAGACTAATCACGCACGCGCCATCATGGAGCGCCTCAAGAGCTTCCTCGCCGACATGTGGGCTGAAGCGCAACAAGCAGCACAACAATTGGATGATCGGATGCCACCTTACATGCGCAGGCATCGGTGGTGGCTGCTCCTTGGAGTAGCGAGCTTCATTGTGATCGTTGTACTCCTGTTGACCAGGCTGAGTTCTCCCACACCACTGCAGATTGCTCCGGATACTCGTGTCTTCTTCATCAACGGGCCGGCGCACTTGACATTCTCCGATGCCATTGGGAGCGTGCACATCACTCCGGGCACCGATGGGCAGGTCCGCATACAGGAGCAGAGAAATGGCCTCACCGATGCGATCACGGTGCATTATGTCCAAAGCGGAAACACCATTTCCATCGCGTCAACGATCCCAACCGGGCTCTACCAGGACACGTGGGTCGACTTCAATGTCAGCGTGCCCGAGCATGCCGATCTCACGACGAGCATTCCGACGGGCACGTTAACGGTCGATGGTCTCAGCGGAAATATCGCTCTCACTGACACTAACGGCGCTATATGGGCCAGCGGGCTTGCCGGATCGATCACTCTTAAAACGCAGAGTGGCTCCGTCAATGCCGAGCATGTCAACGGCCAGCTGAACGCGACCACCGCAAACGGAACAATCACGACCGCAGATACTCAGCTGAGTGGACAGTGTATCATGCAAGCGCAGAGTGGCACCATCAATTTCCATGGGTCGCTGGACCACAACGGACGCTTTGTGTTTCGCAACACGAATGGTGCAGTCGGCCTCACATTGCCACCTTCGTCAGCTTTCTCCCTGGATGCCCGTACCCAGAGCGGGGGCATTAATGCCGAGTTCGTGGGTATAACCGACACACGGTCCCCCGCCGGCACCCTGGCACATGGCGAAGTCGGCGCATCCCCTCGGCCACAGGTGGTGATCCAGACAACCTCTGGTTCGATTGACATCAGTCAAGGAGGATAGCCTTCTGCCAACTCTGCATGGTGCGTGAACTGATATTCCAGATCAGCAGCCAGGCGCAAGACCTGCAGACGAACAGATCGCTCAGGACGGTCGGGTAAGTATATAGAGCGCACACGGCACGCCGTCCGCCTCAAAGATAAAGTCCTGGCGGTAGCGGAACCCAAGGCGCTCCATCACCGCCCGCGAACGCGCATTGCGTGTCTCGGTGAAGGAGACGACTTCATCGGCAGCCAGCTCATCAAAGGCGAACGCCAATCCGGCTCGGCCAATCTCTGTCGCGTAGCCCTGCCCCCAGAACTGGCGGAGCAATGCCCAACCGATCTCCAGCCTCTCCTGGCCCGCAATCTGGGCCCGCGACAGACCACCACGGCCCACCAACGCACCGGTCGAGCGCAGGTAGGCCATCCACTTGTGGACGCCATCGGTCTCCCAGGCTCTGGCAATCCTAGCTACCTCGCGCTGCGCCATCTCGAGAGTCCACACCCCGTACCACTCAGCGACCGCTGGGTCCGCAAACAAGCGCCACAAGTCCTCGGCATGCCCAGAACCAATCGGCTCCAGGCGCAGCCGAGCAGTGACGCGCACGCGGGTAGGCACCATCTCCTCCTCCTCCTTCATGGTTGGCCTCCTTTCAGCTTGCAGCAGCACATTCTCTTCTTCTGGCTTTCCATGCTACACTACATGGCAACTGTGCCTGAATTGTTACGTCTGGAGCGGAGAGGCGCACAATGAGCAGCGAGGTCAAGGAGACACCAGAGACGCTTGAATCATATCGCCCGCTGCTCTTTGCCATCGCTTATCAGATGACCGGCAGCGCGAGCGAAGCTGAAGATCTGGTCCAGGAAACCTATCTGCGCTACCAACAGGCGCAATCGCAGGTGGAGATACAGTCCATAAAATCATACTTGACCACGATCATCGTGCATCTGGCCATCGATTATCTGAAATCTAGCCGCCACCAGCGCGAGCGCTATGTCGGTGTGTGGCTGCCGGAGCCGGTGCTGACCGACGACGGCGAATCCTTGCCAGGCGAGGTTGTGGAGCGCCGGGAGGCGGTTTCGATGGCCTTCCTGATCTTACTCCAATCGCTCACACCTCCGGAGCGAGCGGTATTTCTGCTGCGTGAGATCTTCGATTTCCCCTATGAGACGATTGCTTCAATCCTCGGCAAATCGGTTGCCACCTGCCGCCAGATCTTTCACCGCTCCCAACAGCATCTAGCCGCGAAACGGCGTCCCTTCGAGGTGGCGAGCCAGGCGCATCAATCTCTGGTCACACACTTTCTGGCTGCCATCCAGCAGGGCGATTTCGATGAGCTGGTGCACGATCTAGCCGAAGATGTGACCTTGTATGGCGACGGTGGAGGCAAAGCTACAGTGGTGCCTCAACCGCTGCACGGCGCGGAGGTTGTCGCACGGTTCTTCTCCATCATTGCCCGCAAGGCTCCTGCCGACACGCGCGTGGCATTGTCAGAGGCCAATAGCATGCCTGCGCTGCTCATCTGGGAGCGTGACGCTCTGACGACGGTCTTTCTCTTCGCGAACAGCAATGGCCATCTCGCGGAGATCTACGCCCAGCGCAATCCAGATAAGCTCATCTATCTGCAACGGCAACTCAGCCGGACCGGATGAGCGAGCGGTTTGCAATTTCTGCCTTGTCACAACTGACGTACCCTCATCGTCTTATGGCCGATTATGCGCGGAAAGCGATTCTCGCGCATGGAACATATGAAACTGAGGAGTAACAGATGCTGATATTTATCACCGGCGCGACCGGCGTATTAGGCCGTCATGTCGTGCCGCAATTGGTGCAGTCGGGGCATCAGGTTCGGGGACTAGCGCGCACTGAGGGGAATGTCGCGCTACTCTGGTCGTTTGGAGCGGAGCCAGTGTGCATCGATCTCTTTGATCTAGCGGCACTGACTCAGGCGGTGGTAGGATGTGACGCGATCCTGCATCTGGCGACCAAGGTTCCCTCGACAATGAACCTGGGTAAGCGCTCGGCCTGGGTGGAGACTGACCACATCCGCCGCGAGGGCACACGCAATGTCGTGGACGCCGCGCTAGCGCAGACCGTGCAGACGCTCATCTATCCCAGCATTTGCTTCGCGTATCCCGACAGCGGCGCGGAATGGATCGACGCGACCATCGACAAGCTGGTTGCCGGGGATTATTACGCGACGACCTTTGACGCAGAACGAGAGGTGCAACGTTTCGCCGATGCGGGCAGGCGGGGCATTACCTTGCGCATGGGATTATTTTACGGACCGGAGTCGCCTCAGAGCCAGGATCAACTTCGTTTCGCCCGTTGGGGGGTCGCGTCGGTGGGCGGTAAACCCGACGCCTATCATCCCTTTGTGGTGATCGAGGATGCCGCGCGGGCTATTGTGGCGGCGTTGGAGCACGCGCCCGCCGGCACCTATGATGTTGTGGAGGACGAGCCACCAACGACGGCAGAGATCAATGCGGCGATGGCGAAAGCCGTTGGCCGGCGCCGCCTGCACTCTTTGCCGGATTTTCTGGTGCAAAAGATGACGGGGCGCGAGATCATGTCGGTGATGAGCCGGAGCCAGCGCGTTTCGAACCGCCGCTTCAAAGACGCCGCCAGCTGGTCCCCGCGCTACAGCACTAAAGGCGGCGGCTGGGATCGTGTCGCGCAAGGCTACCAGTCGCTTTAGATGGGAATGAAGCGTCGCTCGGATACTGGCCGTGGTGAAACCCAGAAGACCATAACTGACGACGCTTACTTCCGCGCTGCTAGGCGCAGATGGCTGGTAGCGACTTGAGGCCACGGAAGACTATGCTCGGCTGCCACTCGAGGGCGCTTTCGGCGCCGGCAGCCAATCGCAGCTGTGGCAGGCGCTCGGTGACCGCGGACAGGACAATCTCTGCTTCCAATTTAGCCAGGGGTGCGCCCAGGCAAAAGTGAATGCCGTATCCGAACGAGAGCTGGCGATTCTCGGCTCGGCCAACATCGAGCCGGTCGGGATCGGGGAAGTGCTCAGGGTCACGATTGGCCGCGCCAAGGATAGCGGTGATGTGCTGTCCAGCCGCCACCGTGACGCCTCCAATGACGATCTCCTGGCGTGCCCGCCGGGCCGTTAGCTGCACCGGGCTGTCGAAGCGCAGAAGCTCAGCGACGGCGGTTGCGATCAGGCCGGGATTCTCGTGGAGACGTTGATACTGCTCGGGGTGGCGCATCAGCGCCAGCAGACCGTTGCCGATGAGGTGCGTTGTCGTGCCATGTCCGGCGGCAAGCAGCAGTACGAGATTGGCCAGCAACTCATCCTCGGTGAGCGCGTCATCGCGCTCACGCGCCGTGAGCAGCGCCTGGAGCAAATCATCGCGCGGCGCGGCGCGCCTGCCGGCGATGATGCCACGGAAGTACGCCATAAAGTCGGCAACACCTTGGAGAGCCAACAACGCCTCTTGCGCGGTGAGTGTGGAACCATCAAGAAAGCCACCAAAGTCTGCCGACCACTTGATGAATTGCTCACGATCTTCCGGTGGCACACCCAGAAGCTCAGCAATCACGATTGCGGGAAGCGGGTAGGCGAGGCTGGCGATGATGTCCAGCTGCCCGGCTTCCTGCACCGGATCAAGCAGCCCGTTCGTCAGCTTGACGATGCGTGGCCGCAACGCCTCGACCAGACGCGGAGTGAAGGCTTTGCTGACCAACCCGCGCAGTCGTGTGTGGTCAGGAGGGTCGAGGAAGAGCAGCTGATGTGGCATGGCGCGAAAGACCTGCCGGGCCGCCTCGCGGTATTCGGCAGGGAGCCAGTCGGCGTCCTGCGGTGGCTCGAGTCGCTCGGCGGATACCCGCGGGTCGCGCAGAGCGGCCATCACATCAGCGAGGCGTGTCAGCACCCAGCCGCCATCCATCCCCGCCGTGGCGTCCCAATGCACCGGAGCGTGAGAGCGCAACTGGGCATAGAACGGGTACGGGTTTACGCGCAGGGCGGGATCGCGCAATGCTGCAAGGCTCAGGTTGTCTGCATCGGATAGTGTCATCAGTGCACTCCCCTAGTGATGCTCGGGATTCCGCGTGGAGATACGTCGCTCACGGCTCCATTGTTGTTCCGAAGTGGGACTGGGCTGGTAGCTCCCAGGGGCTTTGCCGCCGCCCCTCGCGCCAGTCGAGCTGGGTCGTCTTCGTGCTCATGAGGCCAGCGTAGCACCACTTTGGCCCACTACGCAACCGTCAGTAAGTTTGTCACTCGCGACAGCATTCAACGCAATTGGTCGCCGGTTCGTAAGAGTGTCACTTGCCCAGTTCGGTCGCCTTCCGAGCCACAAAGGGCATGAGGGCCCACCGCAGCCAGCGAGGCACCTGGGCCAGGAGCGCTGCATCCTCGGAATCCAGTGGACGAATGAGTCGGAGACAGATGAGGAAAAGCGCCATAAAGATCACGCCGTCCAGCGTTAACAGAAGCCCTTGCTGTACCACGGAGCTGAGGGCAGCGGGCAGCTCTTCCAGTGTGGAGGCGACTGCCGCGACCAGTGCGGTTGGCTGCCAGAGTGAAGTCACCAGGACCGGCAGTACGAGCGTGAGTAGCAACTTGACAGTGAAAGCGACGGGGTAAGGCCGGCGGACCCAGATGCGCGCCAGGACGAAGAGAAAGATCTGGGCAGCCAGGCGACCGGTGCCGACAGCTATCAGTGCGCCGAGGGCACCGTAATGAGGCACCAGCACAGCGCCGGTCACGGCCAGGATGACTATGCTGCCCCACTGCGATACTACGACCCACTTCTGCCGACCGAGCACATAGAGTGCCCACTGGTGGGTGGCGCCACCCAGAAGCTGCGTCAGGCCGTTGAGAATGAGAAAAACCGCCAGCAGCAACCCCGACTGGGCATACAGAGAGCCAAAGAGCAGCGACATGATGGCAGAGGCATGCGGTATGGCGAACAAGACGACGGGAATCGCCAGCAATATCTGTAGCTTGTTGACCACACGCCACCCGGTGGCCAAGGGGGGCAGGTGCTCACCGGCGTATGAGGTCGACATGATGGCCAGGCTCACACCGCCCAGACCGTCGGTGAAGAAGCGCGCACCAGCATCGCCCATCTGGTAGGTGCTCTTGAAAAAGAGGAGCTCGCTCGGGGCCACGGCCGCCAGCTGGCCGATCGCCAGGGGTTGCACCAGCGAGGAATTGGGCAGATCAACCAGCCAGGCAGCTACTCCGAGCCGAAGTGCCGGTCCCCAGAATGCCCGGCTGGGGGTCCTGGACCCGGTTCCGAGCACGCGCAGTAGGCAGATGGCAAACGCTACGGCGGTAAACGCGGAAGCGAGCGCTTCTGCCAGGATCGCCCCATCCACCCCGCCGGTTATCCGGCGAATGAGGATATAACCCAGCCCCAGCAACGCCAGCTGCCCCAGACTGCCGTAGATAAAGACCACTCGCGTGCGGACCAGCGCTGTAAGCAACGAGCTGAGCAGCGTCGACATGCCGGTCGCAATCACGTAGGCGGCGATCACGGCACGGTGCTGGTCGATTGCCTCAATTGCAAAGCTGTGGGTAGTCTGGACAGCAAAAGTCCACCCCGTCGCATCCACGGCCGCTATCAGTGCGGGCAGACCCCAGATAACCAGTGCTCCCACCAGCAAGGCCAGCGCCAGACGCAGGAGTACCAGGCGGAGCGCCATGGACCTTGCCTGGTCTGGGCCACCTTCGACCAGCGCTCGTGGGAGGTAGACATTCCCCGCGCTGGAGAGGCCAAAAGAGGCAAGGTAGAACGCCAGATTGGCCACAGTCGAAACCAGATCAAAGGCATTGGTTTGCGACTGCGGAAGTGACCGTCTCACTATCACTTCGAACAGCAGCAAGGAAATAAAGAGCCAGATTGCTCCCGCCTGATTCCACAGATAGCCGTTCGGAGCCCGGCGCATCAACTGGACGCCGGCATCGGCAATCGGGCTGGATGTGTCTGTCACAATGGCCATGGTTTGCTCCCGGCAGGCAGTGATGCTCCTTCAACGGTGCAAAGCTGTCCATCCGTCGAAACAGGTCGATTGCACTACCCAGCTAGTACACAGTCGGCTTTGATGTTGTAAAGGGGAGTAAGCTCAAGAATAGCCTGCTTGCTTAGGAGGTCCAGCATGTTACCCCTTCTACCGGACCATGTCTCGCTGACGGACCAGGAGCGTCTCTGTGCGTGTTCGTGCATTGGCGCAAAACCAACGTCCACACGCCTAACAAAGGCAATCTGGCTGTGTCTGGGAGGCCACGTGGCCAAGAAACGCAGGAACTATGCCTGGCATCGTGACTCTGCGGCCAAATCCGGATCCACCTGCACCAGGACCAGATATTGAGCAGGCTTGCAGCTGGGAACCGAGGTAATCCCGAGCAGTGCAGTACTAGAGTCGGTCGCTTTGTGCCAACACCTCGTCAACCGGATTATACATTAGGGGTGAGAAGACCCATCCCATTCACCATATCTGGGTGAGCGCCCACGTCGCTGTACGCCTGCTTTCTCGAGTCCTCCATGATAGGCGCCGCCAGTGCTGGGCAAGCCATGGGCCTTGCGCACACCGGACTCACTTTGAAGCTTGAATGGCATATAACTTGCTTTATATTACCAGAGAGCCGGCAAGACAATTTGCCAGTGGCCAACCACGCGTGCATGTAATCCTCATAAGTGTCCGAACTCCACGGCGCGCTGCGCCCTTGCCAAGCTTACGGAAAGGGATGACCTGTGACTGACCCATTGAGCGTCCGTAACACGACCGGATTGGGCACAGAGCGTGAGAGCGGTATGAGATCGAGCTCATCGGGACTTGATGGCATTAGGGAGAACCCGCCGCCGACAGCGCTTCCCCAGGGGCGGGCCTCCTACGCCGAATTCGTCATCTCGCGACTCAGCCGGATCACTGCATGGCCAGCGTCTGACACGTCCATCGCCGGCCTGGTACGTTGCCTCCGCTCGCACCGACGCCAGCAGATCTTGCGCCGTTCGGTTCTTGCCGCTGCTGTAACGACGGAGACTATGCTGCTCCTGATCTCTCTGGTGCCGGCGACCGAGTGGGCGCGCCTGGGACAGCCTGCAGATCCAATACCAGCAACTTTGAGTTGGCTCGTCGCCACTCTGTTTTATCTCCTACCTACCTTTACCGGAATGTGCTGCCGGAGCTGGCAAATGGCCATTGTGCTGGCCACGTTGCCGGTCTGGCTCGATGTTGGCATATTCGTGGTCGCGGCCTCCGGGCGTACTGGCCCATTCTACATTGCGCAGGCTGCGAATGCTGGCGGAGCCGCGAGCACGTTTGAATTGTTTTTCGCGCTGGGAGCGTTTGGCTGGCTGGTCAGTTGCGCCCTGTCTGGTGCGCACAGACGGCGCAAGCTCAACCCGCCGTGGCGGATGAGCGATCGGAAGTTCCTGACGGAGAGGGCCTACTCGGATGAGCCGTAGGTCCCCAGTTTCCACACGTCGCCTTACCTGGGGCGCCACCTTTCTGGGGGTGCTCGTGTTCGGCTTGCGCGCGGCACTGACCAGCCTTTCGTTCATGCTTCCCGGCGGTAGCATTCTCGGATGGAGCAGCACTCCAGCTCGGCATTGCCTGCTCTGTTCATCGTCGTCGACCAACAACCTGGCCGTCACCAACCACAATCTGACGCCGCAAGAGTATGCAGTGCTACTTGCCAGCCAGCTTCCCCTTGATGCCAAGCTCGGCCAACTGGTCATGGTGCAGTTTCAGGGAACCGAAGCATCTCCCGATGTTGTCCAGATGATTTCCAGCCAGGATGTGGGTGGGGTGATTTTTTATGCGGGCAACATCGCATCGGCCCAGCAGGTACGCGCACTTACTGGGCAACTGCAGCAGATGGCGCCGATTCCTTTGCTCACATCCATCGATCAGGAGGGAGGTACGGTCAACCGCCTCATTTCGATCTTGGGTCCGCTACCGGGGGCAGCTCAGCTTGCGAATCCCGCTCAGGCGGAACTCCGCGGCGAACAGGACGCAAAGTATCTGCACGACTTCGGCTTCAATCTCAACCTCGCGCCCGTTGTCGATGTCGGTACCGCGAATGCACAACTCTGGGACCGCACCTTTGGATCGAATCAAGACCGTGTCGCCGTCATGGCCGGCGCATACCTCAGAGGTCTCCAACAAACCGGTGAGGTCGTCGGTACACTCAAACACTTCCCCGGTCTGGGCTCTACCACCACTGATCCACACGTTGGGCTGCCTATACTCTCGCGCTCGCGTACCGACTGGGAGCGCATCGACCTAGAACCCTACCGGGTTCTGCTGGCAGAGCAGCACGTAAGCGCAATCATGGTCACGCACATTCTGGTTCCCGCCGTCGACCCTAATCTGCCAGCATCACTTTCACCGACACTGATCACCGGCGTGTTGCGCCAGCAGCTTGGATTTAACGGCGTAGTCATCACCGACGACTTGACGATGGGAGCCCTGAGCTCCCGCTGGACATTGCCTGAGGCCGCGGTACTCGCCATAAAGGCAGGGACCGATGTGGTCACTGGAGCTGCCAATTCCGCTATGGTAGAAGAGGTTACTGGAGCTCTCAAGCAGGCACTGGCGCAAGGAATCCTCAGTGAGGCCCGGATCGACCAGGCGGTGGAGCACGTACTTGAGCTGAAGCTACAACTCCATCTCATCTCCATGCCAGCGTCAATGCAGCATGTCGGCAGGTCAAATGTTCGTCCAGATGGGCTGTCACAGGTGGACTGCCCGGCAGTGTCGCCAGAGCTCAGCTCATGGCCGCAGTCTGCGTGTGAAGCGCAACGCCTTCAGAAGTTGTTCACGCTAGACCAAGAAAACGCGCGATCAGACGCGCCCGCCAGCACTGGCGTACCTGGAAGCCCCAGAGCACCACCGCCGCAGCAGGCATGACAATTTCCAGAGCTTACAACTATCTCGACTTTTTGCGAACTCGCGTGGTTTAGAGGCCGTGTTCACCATGCGCGCCTTGCGTGAGTTCGCGCTCTCTTCGATGCGTGCTGGAAAGGCGGAAGTCAGGTCGGCGGCGAGCTCCTCTTGCGTGAGGCCGGCCGCCGAACGGTAGCGCCTGAGCAGATCGGCGAGGGGTTGCGACTTGATCCGTTCCATGGACACACCCCGGCTCCATAGATCTCCAACTAGCTGATATCTCACTCGCTCCATCGTGAAGAGGTTGCTAACACCAAGTGCATATCACGCAGCCTGTACGCAGCCTGTACGCAGCGTTGTGAGCAGTGTTGTGGGCAGCATTGTGGGCATTGTGCCTGTTCATCACGACTGCGTTGCCGTACAACACATGACGGATGGCAATGGCCAACGAGAGTCATACACGGCGCCGTATCGGGCCATTACCCTTGATCGCGCCCGAACCGCTCCCACCCATAACCTTAGAAACACTAGTCACCTACTCGGAGAGAAGGAGAAAAGAGATGGCTCAGGAGAAACCTTGGCGACCAGCAGATTATCCGACGCTGGCAGTTTACATGCCGCAGCAGACAGTGTACGTACCGCCGCAGATAGAGGCGAATTGGGGCTTTAAGACGGCACATGATCTCGGTAGTACCGAGCGAGGCGGAGCAGAGCTGGGAAGGCGTCGGCGATCCAGCACGGGCAAGACCTACAGCGCGTGGAGCATCGTCGCCTGGGCATTCACGTGCGGGCTAGTCGCTGCTATCGTCGCGGTGGTGGTGGCGGTGTTCGTGTTGCATATGCCGTAGCTGCGTCGCACTAGTCACTCCGGTCATCGTACGTATCGCCTGTGATGCCTCTGGCCGCCCAGCACACGGCGCGCCGAGGGTAAGAGCGATTTGAGCGTTCCAGCCCATGTGCCACGAGTTTCTTGCTCCAGAGTGCCGGCAACCGGACGCAGATCGCTACTGGACCCATCTGCGGGCAGTGGCGCCTAGCCGGCGTTTCTCGGTGGTCTCGCTGGTAGGGCACCAAGCCCGATGTGGTTCTCGTCTTCCCATTGAGGCTCTAGGTGTGTGTGTGTGTCACGTCTCGTCAGTTGTCACTGCAGGTGTGCGATAGCCTATGAGGAAGATCGCACTAGCCGTCAAGTCGGTCGGAGAGATTCTCACGTGTCCAGCGGCCGACGCGCATTATGGTGTGGGCATGGTGAGCGGCGAGAACCCTGCGCGCCTGCTCAACCTGTTCATGTCCAGCCGTGTTGATACGCAGCACGACATGGCACCTGAGGCGCTCCTCGGCGTACTCCTCCTGGTTAAGTCCCTCCTCGGCGAACAATTTTTCCGCCTCGGTGGGAGGCTCACCGAGCGACCCCTCCATGGCCGGACTTTTAACGAGTGGTGTCGAGCATACTTTCACTTCCGGCGAAAGGGCCACGGCGTCGTCGGCGAATCCGACCGCATGGAGAGCGCCGGTGACGCGTTGTGCCTCCTCGTGACTATCGATTACGGCAATGACATAGTTGGCGGTGTGTGGTATGCCAGATGTGTAATCTTCATGAATGGACATAGATACGAAACTCCATCTTCTGTGTGCTTCCAGTACCATGCCTCTATCTTCCACTGCCGTGGCGTAACAATTCTCTTGGCGGAAGAGGTTGACCAATGTTGCCGCACATCTTGTGCCAGTTGTACCGTGACAATAATGCCCGTCACAGACTCGTTCCAACTGGGAGTACGCCCGACCTGGGAGTACGCCCGACTTCTTTGGCTGGTCCGCAGCATCGGGGCAAGGTCACTTGATCCCATGCCGGAGGTTGAATTACAATACGGACACCTCGGTGTTATTCGCTACAAATTCTGCGCCGAGCAGTGTTGCCCGGCAGAGCTAAAGGAGGGACCGGCATGACGACAACCGTCCCGCGCGCCAATCCCCTGGTGTCTACCGTAGAACAAGATCATGCCACGATGGATCGTGCCATCGCGCGCTTGTTGGAGCGCAAAGATGCCTGGGTGACGTTGCCCCTCGCGAAGAAAATCGAGTTTCTGCGGCAGATGCAGCGCCGCACCGAAGCTGTGGCCGACCGCTGGGTGGCGGCGGCTGTGCAAGCGAAAGGCATCCCACCGGATTCGCCCATTGCCGGCGAAGAATGGGTCAGCGGCCCGTGGGCACTTCTCTACGGGCTGACGTGCTACATCGATACCTTGGAGGCTATTCAGAAGACAGGTAAGCCCCGTCTATTACCGAATGCTGTCCGCACGCGCGCCGACGGTCAGGTGGTGGTGAAGGTCTTCCCTGAAACCATCTACCACAAACTGCTGCTCAGCGGTGTGACGGGCGAGGTGTGGATGCAGCCCGGCGTCACCAAGGAAAACCTGCTCGACACGATGGCTGTCTGGTATAGCCAGCCGCACACGACCGGCGCGGTGGCGCTGGTGCTTGGGGCGGGCAACATCGCCAGCATAGCTCCCCTGGATGTGCTGTACAAGTTGGTGGCTGAGGGCCAGGTGGTGTTGTTGAAGATGAATCCCATCAACGACTATCTGGGTCCATTCCTCGAAGACGCCTTTGGTGATCTGGTCAAGGATGGTTTCGTGCAGTTGGCCTATGGTGGTGTGGCGGCGGGCGAATATCTCTGCAACCACCCCGACATCAGCGAGATTCACATCACGGGTAGCGCGGCCACACATGACGCCATCGTTTTTGGCACTGGGTCCGAAGGCGCCGAACGTAAGAGCTCCAATGCGCCCGCGAATCCGCGCCATATCACCAGCGAACTGGGCAATGTCAGCCCTACTATCGTTGTCCCTGGCCCATGGACCAAGGCCGACCTGCGCTTTCAGGCCGAACACATCTTGACGCAGAAGATGCACAATGCTGGGTTTAACTGCATCGCCTCCCAGGTGTTAGTATTGCCTGATGGCTGGAACAAAACCGACGCGCTGCTGGACGCGCTGCGCGAGGTAATTCGGTCGACTCCGCCACGTGTAGCCTATTATCCCGGTGCAGAGAAGCGCCAGGCGAACGCCCTCAGCGCACATCCCAACGCCGAGGAGTTGGATCCTTCGGCTGATGGTGTGGTGCCTCGGACGCTCGTCCCCCATGTGCCGGCGACGGAGAGCGCTGATTTCTGCTTTCAGGTAGAAGCCTTTGGCAGTGTGCTTACAGAAACGCGATTGCCGGAGAGCGATCCCGCAGCCTTCCTGCAAGCCGCGGTGGATTTTTGTAACAACACATTGTGGGGGACGTTGGGCGCGAATATCATCATACATCCCAAGACGATGCGCCAGCTCGGTCCGGCCTTCGAGCAAGCTGTTGCTGATCTGAAATATGGCTGTGTGGCCATCAATGCTTGGACGGGAGTGGGCTTCTTGTTGACGCAAACCACCTGGGGCGCCTATCCGGGCCATACCACCGATAACATCCAGAGTGGCATCGGTGTCGTGCACAACAGCAAGCTTTTCGACAAGGCGGAGAAGAGTGTGATTCTCGCGCCCTTCTATCCGTATCCGCGCAGCTACGCCCATGGGATGTTCACACTATTGCCCAAGCCGCCGTGGTTCGTCACCAATCGCATGGCTCGGAGGCTAGGGCGCCAACTGGTGCACTTCGAAGCGCACCCCTCGGCTTTCAGCCTTCCCGCGATCTTTGTGACGGCGTTGCGGGGTTGAAGATCTTGAGTTCGCCTTAGCAACGCACCGCTCTACGCTGGGCACTATAGTCCGGACAATGCAGAACGTCCATGGGCGTGTCTGACGCTGTCGCCGTCCTGGGGGCGCCTTCGTAGGGCATCGATGTTCAGGCGGACGATCAGGTATCGACGGCTCGGCCCCTTGCGGGTTCGTCCTCGGAATGAAGAGCCGGGGACAGTGCTACAATGCAGCCGGAATGTTGTAGTCGCCCGTACACGTGCCACCAGTGCGATGCTGCTAAGAAGCTCATCTCGTGTACGGGATTGAGAGTGTCCCATTGATCTATGCCGACACCAATTTTAGCCACAAAACTGCATATTCAACCATTGCGGCCTCAGGTTGTCCTACGCCCCCGCCTGGTCGAGCGGCTGAACGCGGGCTTGCACCGCAAACTGACCCTCATCTCTGCCCCAGCTGGCTTTGGGAAAACGACACTGATAAGCGAGTGGATCGCCGGATGCGAGCGGCCGGCCACCTGGCTATCATTGGACGATGGGGAGAACGACCCTACCCGCTTTGTCACCTACTTGATCGCGGCGTTGCAAACTATGGCCGCGCATATTGGAGCGGAGGTGGAGGTGGCCCTCCACTCCGCGCAGCCACCGCCCATCGCATCGCTGCTGACGACCCTGCTCAATGACATCACTACCATTCCAGATCCTTTCGTCCTCGTCCTTGACGACTACCATCTCGTTGGTGCCCAATCGGTGGACCAGGCCCTTACATTTCTGCTTGAGCACCTACCCCCAAAAATGCATCTGGTCATCGCCACCCGTGAGGACCCTCATCTCCCTCTGGCCCGGTTGCGTGCCCGTAACCAACTCACCGAAATACGCGCCAAAGACTTGCGGTTTACCCCTTCAGAAGCCGGTGAATTTCTCGTACAGGTCATGGGTCTCACCCTCTCAGCGGAAGACGTCGCCGCCCTGGAAAGACGCACCGAAGGCTGGATAGCGGGCCTGCAGTTAGCCGCGATTTCCCTGCAGGGACAGCACGACGCTACACGCTTTATTACCTCGTTCACCGGCAGCCATCATTTCGTGGTGGACTACCTGGTTGAAGAAGTTCTGCGTCAACAGTCCCCAAGCGTCCAGACGTTCTTGCTGCACACGTCAATCCTCGATCGGCTCTGCGGGTCGCTGTGTGATGCTGTTGTTCTCGATCCATCCAGGCCGGGGCAAGAGACGCTGGAATATCTCGAACGCGCCAACCTTTTCGTCGTCCCCTTGGACAACGAGCGACGCTGGTACCGCTATCACCATCTCTTTGCTGATGTGCTGCGGCAACGGCTACACCAAGGCATCGCCTCGTCTTCAAAGGGAGAGGAGGATGTCTCCAAATTCCATCGACGGGCCAGCGTCTGGTATGAAGGGCATGGGTTGGAGCTTGAAGCATTTACGCATGCCGCAGCCTCACAGGATGTGGAACGCGCCACACGTCTCCTGGAAGGAAACGGGATGCTGTTACACTTTCGGGGTGGGGTGATCCCAGTGCTGCATTGGTTGAAGTCGCTGCCATCCACTGTGCTGGATGCCAGTCCCGCGTTATGGGTGATGTACGCCTCGGCGCTATCGGCGGCGGGCCAAAATACCGGGATCGAAGAGAAACTCCAGGCGGCCGAAGCCGCCCTACCAGCTGTTCCGTTGGACGATACAACACGTAACCTCGTCGGACATATCGCCGCCATACGCGCCACGTTGGCCGCGAATAACTACCAGGTGGAGACTATCATTACCCAGTCACACCGCGCCCTGGAGTATCTGCATCCGGACAACCTTGATGCCCGCACTGTTACTAGTCTTACGCTGGGATATGCGTACCAGCTCCAGGGAGATCGAGCCGCGGCCCGCCGGACCTACACCGACGCCATTGCTATCAGTCAGACGTCCGGGCATAGCATCATCACGATTATGGCGGCAATCGGTCTGGGCAACATACAGGAAGCGGATACTCAGCTTCATCTGGCGGCTGCAACCTACCAGCATGCCCTGGACCTGCTTGGTGAGCCGCCGCTGCCAGTTGCCTGCGAGGCGCATCTGGGCCTGGCCCGCATCTGCTACGAATGGAACGACCTGGGGGCTGCCCTCCAGCACGGGCACCAGAGCGTCCACCTGGCGCGGCAAATCGAAAATATGGACAGATGGGTTGCCAGTGAAGTGTTTCTCGCCCGTCTGAAACTGGCCCAGGCAGATGTGGCCGGTGCGGCTGCTATTTTGGCTCAGGCCGGTCAGTCCGCACATCAGCACCACTTTGTGTTGCGGCTGCCGGAGGTAGCGGCTGCCCAGGTACTGATGCTGCTGCAGCAGGGTAATGTGGCGGCTGCTGCGCGTCTGGCGGAGACACACGACCTCCCCATCAGCCAGGCTCGAGTCCACCTGGCCCAGGGATACCCGTCCGCAGCCCTGGCAGTGCTGGAGCCGTGGCGCCGGCAGGTGGAAGCCAAGGGATGGGCAGACGCGCGGCTCCAACTGATGGTGCTCCAGGCGCTGGCGCTCCAGGCGCTGGGTGAACCGGACCAGGCGATGCAGCGGCTCGGCGACGCACTGGCGCTGGCAGAGCCGGATGGCTTTACCCGTACCTTTGTTGACGAAGGTCTGCCGATGGCACACCTGTTGTCTGCAGCCGCGGCTCACGGGATGATGCTGGACTCTATCGGTAATTTGCTGGCGGTATGTACAGCTCAGGCGCAGCAACGAGAAGCCACCTCGTCTCTGCCTCCACCTACCTCATCCCAACCCTCGCCACTCAGCCAACGCGAGGGAGAAATCCTCCATCTCATCGCAGAGGGACGCACCAATCAGGAGATCGCTGGACAGCTGTTCCTTGCGCTCAGTACAGTGAAAGGATACGCTCGGAGCATCTTTGGCAAACTCGGGGCCCAACGGCGCACCGAAGCAGTCGCGCGTGCTCACGAGCTGGGCCTGTTGTAGTCGAAGGGCCTGCCTGCCTGCAATCCTAGGAGCAGGCACTGCCCACCGTGACCAATACCTCCGAAAGTAGGTGCACTTCTACCTGCTCAGTTCCCCCACAACAATACTCCAGATCCTACTTTAGGAGCTACCCGGCAATAGCGTAGTGCCGCTATGCTGTCGATATCGTGAGCAGAGCACAGACGGTACTGACCGACCACAACAGGGGCGGAGTCATGGCTAACACGCGCACCCTACACACAAATCCAGATCAACCAAGGGTCTATTACATCCGGATCAAGGGCCATCTGGGTCCGCCAGGACGGTCGTTTCACCGGAGTGGCCCTCTACACCACCACACCTTTCTAGGAGAAATGCACATGACACCTCGTACCACTGAACCATCGCCACAGCTGCGTGCGCGACTCGCCGGGGGGCTGTACCTCATGTTAGGAGTCTTCGCCGGCTTCGCCTTACAGTATGTTCCCTCTCGTCTGATCGTTTCCGGCAATGCAGCAGCAAGCGTCAGCAATATCCTGGCCTCGGAAACTCTCTTCCGTCTTGGTATTGTGAGCAATCTCATCAGCGTGATCGTCAATATCTTTCTGGTGCTCGCGTTATACCAACTCCTCAAACCAGTGAACAACAACATGGCGGTGCTGATGGTTATCCTTCTGCTGGTTTCTACCCCCCTCTCGATGCTCAATGAACTGAACAACATTGCGATCCTGCTCCTTGTACACAGTCCCGCAGGATTTACCGCCGAGCAGGTGCATGTTCTAGTGTCCTTGTTTCTGAATTTACATGCCTATGGATACACCATCGCCGAGATATTCTTTGGCCTCTGGCTGTTTCCGATGGGGTATTTAGTATTCACCTCGGGGTTCCTCCCTAGAATTCTTGGGGTGTTGTTGATCATTGGCTGTTTTGGCTATCTGGCGCAAAGCGTTGTGGATTTACTGGTCCCCAACTCCGGCGTGATTATTTACCTGTATACGAGCTGGGGGGAACTCATATTCCCATTGTGGCTGGTGATCAAAGGGGTCAACGTCGCTCAGTGGGAGAAGCGTGCGCATGCAGCGGCCTGACCTTCCGTGGGGATCAAGGGAGTGGAGCTGCGTTATAGATTACGGGCGAGAACAACAATCCCGTTCGCTGAGATCAGGCTCAGCGCCCACATCGCTGAACGGTGGATGCCAGCCGGGACGTTGTAGTCGCCCGGGCACGGGCCACCAGCACCTAGCTGCTGGCGTTGTCTTGGTGAATCGTACCCTCACCCGCCGCTCTGTTGATCGGGTCTCCCTGGAGACAGGCTACCAGTGCGATGCTGCCAAGAAGCTCATCCCCTGTAGGAGATTGAGAGTGTCATTCCTGTACGTCGCGGCGCCAGGTCAGGACCACAGCGACGACGAAGAAGACAGCGGCCCAGACTGCCGTCACCAGCAGCGTGTGTCCGCCGGTAACTGGCACCAGTGGAGGGGTAAAGGATACATCCCCGACGGCCGCCGCACGCGCCGGCAGCACCAGTGCCCCCATGACGTCCAGATTGGGGCCGAGCAAATCGCCACTGGCAATTGACCAGAAGGTGTTACTCGTGAGTCGGGTAGCCACGAGGAGAAAGATGGTCGCGAAGCTCTCGGCCGGGAACCAGACAATGCCGATTGTCATGCCGAATGCGAGCGAACGGCCCACGACGGTGACGGCGGCAGCCAGAAGGATCGCCGTGCCAAAACTCACCAGGATAGTAAGGTAGAGCACGCCGCTATCCTGCCAGAGGGTGGAGGGCGCCTTGGTGAGGATGTCGAGATTGCCGAACTTCACGGAAAGCACCAGCAGCTTGAGCACAAAGGTATAGGCAACACCGGAGATGGAAAGTACCAACGCCACCAATGCAACTGCGGTCAGTTTCCCAAAGAGTAGCTGCAGGCGTCCAACACCGCGCGAGAGCAGCACCCGAATCGTCCCGCCAGAATACTCCATCCCGATCAGGCGAGCCGCAACCACGATCAAGAGCGCCCCGCCGAAGACCTTGAGCATGGTCGAGTCTGTGCCAATCATGGTGTAGAGGAATCGGACGGGCTGGGAGCCGAAACGCTCCTTGGTGTTATGGAGCAACAGGTAGATCAGGTATTGCAGCGAGAGGAAGCCCGCTACGACCACCGCCATGATCCAGGTGCTCCACTGGCGCCGGATCTTGAGCAACTCGCCGCGCACAATACCGACGAAACTGGGCGTCGCGCTGTGCAGCGTGCCATGCGGAGTAGTGACAGGATTGGCAATCGTAGCGCTCGTCATCGCGTCTCTCCATTCGCGGAATTGGTCAGGTTCAGGAAGACCTGCTCCAGGTCGTGGGTTTCCAGGCTGAGGGTATCGGGTGCAAAGCCAGCGTTGACCAGGAATACGTTGAGGTCCCGGCCACGTCCCCCAGGTGCGAAGGTGACGAGTGCGCCCGCTGCATTCACGGATGCGTTGCCGCCCCATGACTGCTGCCGCACCAGGGCCAATGCTGGCTCCACAGACGCCGGGTCGAGCTGGACGACATACTGGCCCCTCCCCGCCACCAGCTCTTCGACCGTGGTCTCAGTGATGAGCTTGCCCAGATTCAGAATCGCCACGCGCGTGCAGATCTGGCGCACCTCAGTCAGAACGTGACTGGAGATGAAGACTGTCTTGCCGGCTGCCGCGAGCGAGCGCATCAGGTCTCGCATCTCCACAATACCGGCGGGGTCCAGACCGTTGGCGGGCTCGTCGAGCAACAATAACTCTGGGTCCTGGAGCAGCGCCATCGCGACGCCGAGCCGCTGTTTCATTCCGAGCGAGTAGGTCTTCACGCGGTCTTTGTCCCGCCCGCGGAGCTTCACCAAGTCCAGCACCTCGTCAATGCGCTCCTCCGGAACGCCGCCAAGCACTGAGCCAACCGCTCGGAGATTGTCACGCCCGGACAGGTACAGGTAAAGGGCAGGTTGCTCGACGAGCGCCCCCACCCGCGGCAGCACCTGCGCGCGGTGCTCGGACAGGTTTTGTCCGAGCACTTCGATGGTGCCGCTGGTAGGGGTGATGAGTCCTAGTGCCATGCGGATCGTCGTGGTCTTCCCAGCGCCGTTGGGACCAAGGAAGCCAAAGATCTCGCCACGATACACGTCGAGGTTCAGCTGGTCCACGGCCATACGCGCGCCATATTTCTTGCTTAGCCCACGCGTGCGCAGGACCACAGTACCCGCGTGTGTGCCACTAGCACGAGGTGGACTCGCGGCAATTGCCAGATCTGGCATCGTCATAGTTGCTCCTTTGCCGCCGCTTCGGCGGCACTTGTTCTGTGATGGCACCCAGCGTTTGCATGGTGCCTCTAGGAATTCACCATTACGTGGAGGAGTCAGACAAGGGTCGCATTTGTGTTGCTCGTCTCTACCCCACCATAGGTACGTGCATCCCACTGTATCTGGTACTCTTTACGCAGAGTCGAGAGCACCTATGGGACACCGACGAGCGATGAACCAGATACCAGCTAGTACTTTGGGATGAAACGGCGCGCGACCAGGTGATCAGAGGATTGATAGATGGTGCGTAAAGCATCCCACAGACCATAGACTTGGCCGGCTCGCGCAGCGCATGCACGAGAAACGTTGCCCTTAGGATTAACGTACGAGATATAGCCAAGGAATCGGGGACGCCTGCCTCAACATCGTCTCGTGTTGCACAGGAGGATTATATATCTGTGACGCGAAGTCTACTGCTCCTTGCAGATAATGTATCGTTGCGTATTCCCAAAATTGACATCACAATCATTACCAGCGTATAGAGTCCCGGCAAATCCTCCATTGTGTTCGATACCATGGCGGCAGAAGCGCGCCGCCTCGACGTTCGCTCCATATCAGGAAAGGTGAATGACTGTGGCCGTGCCAATACCGGATTCCACACATGACTTATTCGAGCGTCCGATTTTGTGTGCCCTTAGCACGATTAATCCCGATGGGCAACCGCACACTGTTCCCGTCTGGTGCGATTTTGACGGGACGAATGTGCGCGTCAACTGTCCGGCGGCAACCCGAAAAGCCCGCAATATGGTCGTGGGCAGCAAAGTTACGGTGCTGTTAATTGATCCGCAGAGCTCCTTTCATTGGCTGGAAGTCATGGGGCACATTAGCGAAATCAGGGACGAGGCGCATGGCGCGCGCGACCACATCAACAGCCTATCGCAGAAATATACGGGCAATCCTGTCTATCAAGGCTATGGCAATAGCAATGTGAATCGCCTCCTATATATTGTTGAACCTGATAAGGTGAATGGCCGGTAATCGCTCAGGTTACGGCAACTGCAGAGAGACGACAATTGATGGGTCATGTGCCGTGCACTATGCTGGTTCGTAGGAAAAAGGCGCGCACGGTCGGCGACGAGGCAGGACGAGCGTTGAGACTCAGGTCGACTGTGAGCGGGAGGGCGAGAGATGGCGACGACGGTGCATGGGTCGGTCGCACCAGGGTTCGAGGCGGTGCGCGATGAGTTCACGCGCAACTTCGCCGAGCGCGGCGAACTGGGCGCGGCCTGCGCAGTGTACCTGCGCGGGGATAAGGTAGTTGACCTGTGGGGTGGCATCCGCAACAACATGACTGGGGAGCCGTGGGAGGAAGATACCCTGGTGCTTGTCTTTTCCTCCACCAAGGGCATGTCCTCAATGGGGGTGGCCGTTGCGCATTCGCGCGGACTATTCAACTATGATGAGCGTGTGGCAACCTACTGGCCGGAATTTGCTCAAGCTGGCAAAGAGCAGGTGACCGTCCGCCAATTGTTGAGTCATCAGGCTGGGGTCTGTGCCATCGATGAGCCGCTGGATATCGAGCAACTGGCGGACCCCGATCAGGTGGCGGCAGCGATTGCTAAACAAAAGCCTGCCTGGGTGCCTGGCACCCGACACGGCTATCACACGATTTCGCTTGGGTGGTATGAAAGCGAACTGATTCGGCGCGTCGACCCCGAGCACCGTACCATTGGGCAGTTCTTTCAGGATGAGGTGGCACAGCCCCTAGAGGTCGAGTTCTATATCGGCTTGCCCCAGGATGTTCCGCAAGCCCGTATCGCGCGCATCGCGCCCTTCCCCAGATGGCAGGTGCTGTTCAATATGAATAAGATGCCGCGTCCCTTTGTGCTGGCCTTCATGAATCCGCGCTCGATCACAGCGCGAAGCTTTGACAATCCCAAACTCCTGGGGCAGGGTGCCAGCTACAATGACCCGCGTGTGCAGCGCCTGGAGTTGCCAGCATCCAATGGCATCGGGCAAGTGCGCGATATGGCCAAAGCCTACAGCGAGTTCGCGACTGGAGGCAAACGGCTGGGGCTGCGCGACGAGACGCTCACTGCCTTGAAGCGGCCAGCCGCCGCGCCGCAGGGTGGCCTGCTCGATATGGTGCTGCGCGTGGAGACGATCTTCTCGCTGGGCTATGCCAAACCGTTCCCCGCTTTTCGCTTTGGGCTGGGCGAGGAAGCCTTTGGCACGCCGGGAGCGGGCGGGTCGTTTTGCTTTGCCGACCCGGCGACACAGATCGGCTTTGCCTACGCCATGAATAAGATGGGCTTTTACCTGTGGGATGACCCTCGCGAGAAGAGCTTGCGAGATGCGGTCTATCGCTGCATTGCCTGAGCTAGACTTCTGCTGAAAAATCGCCCAGTGAACCTGCGACTTGAGGCGCAAACCGTCCCCTGCTTGGATTTTAGGCGACCTGGCTTAGATCTTCCAAGGTGACCTTGAAGCCCAATTGGTGGTGGCTACGTCCGATGGCCTAGTCGGCGCCGCGCTCGAGTGTCAGATATTCCGGCGCGAGGGCCCGCAGAAAGTCCGTCGCATCAAATGTCTCGCCTGGCGCAAGGGCACCGCTACCGCGAGCTCGCCCGTCGAGAATCCGCTCGACGGCTTCGACGACGAGTGGCGCGGTAAAGGCATAGATGTCGCGTCCTTGGGCGATCGCCCGGCGGATACTGCTTCCGTTCCGCACAACAACGTCGACCAGGAACGTCTGTGCCGATCGTCCTCTTTCGTCGGTGGCGACCGGTGGCGGGGTGGTGGAATCGCGCAGATCGCGAAGCGGCGCGTTGTTGAGGTAAGTTCTAAGGCGTGCCACTCGTAAGTGGCGGGCGATGACCGGCACTTCTGAGAACGGGACCAAAGTGACATCCTGGCACCCAAATGGCTCAGGAAAATCCCAATTCATTTGCGGCGCGGGCTGCTCCAGTGGTGCCAATTTCCCGTCTTCAATGACTAGCCGCTGGGCCGTGTTTCGCTGACCGGTAATCCGCGTGCCCTGTGTCGGACGCCAGCTATCCAGCGCAATGCCGAGACGGATCTCGTCAGCGGAATCCCAGTTGCCCATGACGGCTGTGGCCAGAAGATCAGCAAAACCACCATAGAATCCCATCGCCGGAATGACAAGTACGCCAGTCTCCCTTGCGGCATCACCAAATCTGTCGAATGTGGTCTGTGCGCTCAGCTGCTCGGCCGTGACGTCGAGATAGTGGATGCGGGCGCGCAAGGCCGCTGCCACCACTGCGTCAGCCGTGTCCAGAAACGGGCCGGCGCAGTTGATGACTGCGGCAGCGCCGGTAAGAGAGCGGTCGAGGGAAGTAGGATCGTCGATGGAGGCGGTTCTGATCTGGACGTTACTCTTCTGAAATCCTGACTCTGCCATTTTGGCGCTGTCGCGACCGATGGCTAATGGAGCGAAACCGCGCTGCAGTAGCTGGGCGACCACGAACCGCCCCGTGTGTCCCGACGCGCCGAAGACTGCGATCGTCCGACCATGTCCTGACATTTCAGATTGAGTGACCATGTTTCTCCCGCTACTGAACTGTCTGTTTGTTAGATATCGATGCGCCTTCACTTACCGCATCTGGATGCCCGGCTCGAGTTCAACCACTGGCTTCCGCTGGTGAACTGGCTGCTTGTCTCTTTCCCACTTGCTTGTGTTGTTCATCTTGGATATTGCCCTCTTGGTTGTGGTGATCATCGTCTGGATTGACATTTGGCTTGCCAGGCGGCGCACTGGGTGGTCGCCGATGGTCTAGTCGACCGCTGTCAGTAGTCGGGCTAAGCGGCGAAACGTCCCCAGATCTTCTCGCCACTGCGGCTTCGGGTCAACCAGCTCCATAGCTGAATAACGGTTAAGCAGACAGTTGATGGCGATTCTACCTTCCAGCCGAGCCAGCGGCGCACCCAGACAGACATGAATACCGGCCCCGAAGCCTAGGTGGCGGTTATCCCTTCGGGTAATATCCAGCCGATCAGGATCGGCAAATATCTCCGGATCTCGATTGGCCGACCCGAGAAGCACCAGCACGGCATCACCTTTAGCAAGCTGCCGCCCATGCAGCTCGGTATCCGTGGTTGCGTAGCGCAGCGCCTTCTGCGTGGAAGGCTCGTAGCGCAAAAACTCTTCGACTGCTGAAGTCATGAGCTCCCGGTCCTGATAGAGAGCCGCCAGCTGGTCTCTATGCTGCAAGAGCGCAAGCATGCCGTTGCCGATCAAGTTGACGGTGGTATCGAAGCCAGCAATCAGGAGTAGGGTACACATGACGATCAGTTCGGCCTCGCTGAGTTTGTCGTCCTGATCATGAGCAGCTATGAGATGGCTGAGCAGGCCATCATCCGGGTGGGCACGCCGCTCGTTGACCAGATCCTGGAAGAAGGCAAAAGCTTCGAGAGCGACCTGTTCGGCTTCGACGAAGACTTCCAGAGATGGTGCCAAATCAAGTGTACGTATCAGCACACGCGACCAGCGCCAGAGTACATCACGGTACTGGTCGGGCACACCGATCATGGCCGCGATTACCCGCAGTGTCAGCGGAAACGCATAGTCGCTGATGAGATCCAGCTCGGTTCGTGAACCCGCTTCCTCCAGCAGCTCGGTAGCGATCATGGCAATGGTGGGATGAAGACCTTCGATGATGCGCGGGGTAAATGCCTGGCTCACCAGCCTACGCAGTCTCGTATGATCAGGGGGATCATTGAGCAAAATAGCATGGCGGGACATTTCAATATAAAAGCGGATCTGGTCTGAAACCGGCGGTAATGCCTCGCTTGGATAGATACTGCCCAGATTCTTGACGTAAGCCGCATCTTTGAGAATGCGTATAACGTCATCATACCGAGACACGTACCACGCACCGGAGGCCCCGGCCAGAAACGGCATGCCCAGTGGACAGGATCCTCTTCCCGCAGCGTGGCGTAGTAAGGATAGGGATTTTCATGAATTTCCGGTAGGAAGGGGTCAAAGCGATTGATAGTCGGCATTATCGTCTCCTTTTCCCTCTGCTTTTCTGAAGTATACCTCCTGTCCCTTCCTCTCCTCCATGAACATGGGTGAATGCCAAGTGGGTGAAGCGCGCCCCTGGTCGCAGTGCCTGTTATGGTTCCTCATTCCCGGTTCATTGCTGGACCAGATATACTCTTTGGGAAATGATGCCAGTGATGTGCTTTGTTTGCTCATGAATGCTGGAATATGGAGCGCGGTCATATTCACCTCCCTTGCACTGTGTGACAAGAGTAAAAGATTGCGCATCCAGATCAAGGTTGCTGACCGTCATATTTTCATTAGCGGTTATATCTGCCGCTGTATTCACCGGTACCATGCATTCCAGCAGAACAAATGTTTTGCCCCATGAAGAAGGGAAGAACCATGGAGACGTCGTCATCCTCAATTCATCCTCTGGTGATTCTCAACCCGGCGGCCAATCGCGGCAAGATGGCTCCGTATAGGGAGTTGGTGTTCAGCCGTGCGACACGCGAACAGGCGGAATACGTGGAAACGACAACGCGTGGAGAGGCGCGAGAACTGGCCGGGCGTGCCGCCGCCGAAGGCCGCCCCGTTGTCATCGCGGGTGGGGATGGCTCGATCCATGAAGTCGTCAACGGCATCCTCAGAGGTGGGAGGCGCGTGCCGTTGGGCATTGTGCCGGCAGGCAGCGGCAATGACTATGCCTGGAATACACCGAAGCTGCCGCGTGATCCTGTCCTGGCTATCGAGCGCGCCTTTACCGGACAACTTATCGATGTTGATGCCGGGATCGTCAATGGGGAGTACATTGCCAATGCCTTCAGCGTCGGACTGGACGCGGATATCGCCGTCGCGGCGGAGCGAATGAAGAATTTCCGCTCATGAGTGGATCGCGTCTATACTACAGTGCAACACTGAAACAGCTTCTGTTTGGTTATCATCACTGCCCATGGCTGGCATTGCGGCTGGATGAGAGCTGGCGAGCTGACAAGCAAGAATCCGGCGCTATGTAGCACTGGCGGTGTCCATCGGCCCCACCTATGGAGCGGGCTTTCGCATTAATCCCACTGCCGATTGTAGCGATGGGCTTTTCGATATCTGCACGATACGGTATATGCCGTTGTTGCGTGCGCTAAAGTTGCTGCCGATTGTGCAGAAAGGTGAGCATGGTGGTCTGCCGGAGGTGGCCTTCTGTAAGGCCAAGTCGGTGCACATCGAAGCCAAGCAACCAGTCAATGTGCAGATGGATGGTGAGACGGACAGTGCGAGCAGTTACGACGCCAGGATTTTACCGGCGGCGCTATGGGTGCGCGTATGACGGTAGGTGATTGGAGTTGGAATCAGTCCAGCATCAGCAAACGCACGTTGCTCGGAGGAATGGTCGCCCAACGCGCCCCGTGGAGACAGAGAAATGAGCGAGCCTCGTACGAAGAGTGTTGAACCGTAGCGGTGTTGGTACGGCTTCTGGTCCACGCCGGAGGGGACGGCAGTGCACACTGAGGAGGAGTTCAAGCACCCATGACAGATGCAGATTGTCGGGCCGCCATCCAGCGTCATTGGGCCGCATCGCAGGCGGGGGACGAGGCCGCGGAGCATGCGATCTACGCCGATGATGCGGTCCTCGAGTATCCACAATCGGGCGAGCGGTTCCGCGGGCGACGCAACATCCAGGGCCAGCGTGGCCACCACCGGCACATCGGGAGTTCGACGTCCGGCGCGTGCGCGGCAGCGGCGATCTGTGGGTCAGCGAATGTCATCAGCTATGACGGGAAGCCGTACGACACCGTGAGCATCATGGTGTTTGGCGACCAACGTGTCTCGAGACGCAGTACTTCGCTGAGCCCTTTGAAGCCGCCGCCTGGCGGGCGCAGTGGGCCGATTCGGGGCAGCAGGCGTGAGGAGCATGAGCCCACTCCGATCGCGCAGGCCGTGCGCAGGCTGGTGGTGGCTCACATACCCGCCACCAGCGACCCGAACAGAGCGATGCTCAGGACGCTTCCGGTCTGACGGAACCCGGTGAGCTGCCATGCCTGGAACTCCTCACCGGGACGACCCAACAAAGCCACGGACCAATGCGGCGATCTCATCCGCCGCCGTGTCCAGGGCGAAATGACCGGCGTCGAGCACGTGCACCTGCGCGTCCGGCACATCGCGGCGATAGGCTTCCGGCTCCGAGAGCTCGAACGAGAGGTCAGGTTCCCCAGATCACGAACAGACGCGGCCGCGTCGCCCGGATCATGCCTGCCAATTGGGTAGGCGTCGACATTGGTACGGGAATCATAGAACAGGTCGCTTTGAATGTCGGCCTGGCCGGGCTGGGTCGAGGAAGGCAAATCGATCGGTCTCAGATCCGGGTCATAGCGTTCCACATGGGCATCGGTCCCCACATGCCGCGGCGTCCGCGTCGCGGCAAGCGACAGGAGATTGGTGCGAAGCGCGGCGCCTCCGTTGGCGGCGCGATCGGCCCAGAAGGCCCGCCGCGGCTGCCGCATTTGCTCCCAGGCCCTCGTTCTGCGCCACAGCGTCCTGGACAATAAGCGCCTGGGTCCGGTCCGGATGGGCCAGGGCCATGTGAGAACCCACCTGGGCCTCCGGTATCCTGCATGTAAAGGGAGTAGCGCGAGAGCCCGAGTGCTTCGGTGGAAGTCATTCATCACCTGGGCGTAGTGATCGAAGGTATACGCGCATCGTTCGGGTCCGGTCAGTCGCCGCGTCGAGAACCTGGATAATCGGAGCGATCAGGCGAAATCGATCAGAGAGCCGAGCGAAAGAGCGGCTCGAACATCCGCCAAGAAGAGGGCTTTGCATGCAGCAGGAGCAGCGTCGGCGCGTCTGGCGGGCCAGCCTCTCGGTAAAAAATGGAAAGCCGCATCCATCGGTACGGGTGCGGTAGAATGTCGGGTGCTCGACGGGGCGCTCCTCTCCCGATCCCGCCACCTCGACAGGGGTTTCCCAGTCCGACCGTGGCGCCTGAACGGCTCAGGCTGGTCCGGGAGTGTGATGCTGAGCTCTTCAATCGCTGCTCGGCACTGCTCGGCAGCTGAGTTCGTGACCGTGTCCTCCATATGTCGTTCTAGTTTTTATGTATCTTCTTGTTCTTATCGGCTTCCACAGCGGTGGCGGTGCGGGGACATGCCGATCAAGGCCCAGCGCCTAGTGTGATTGATGTGTTGGCGTTCCAGGGTCGCCTCGTTTATCATTTGCCGAGGTGCGCGCCGCCGTCGCACGCGCAGCACCTCCCCGGTAACGCGCGGGTCTTCAGCCAGGAACATGACTGCATCAACCATTTCCTGCAGCCCCGTTAAGTTGCCCCCCATGGGGGAAGGCCTACGCAGAACGTCACTCTGATCGTCGCCGTGGTAGCGGCGTATCGACTATGCCTGGAGCGACGGTATTGAAGCGATATCCCGTCTTCCGGTGTATTCCATCGCCAGGCTCTTCGAGATGGACCAGATGCCACCTTTGGTGATCATGGGCACGGAAGCCCTAGCCACCAGCTATGGGGGTGATCGGCCAGCGAGGCAGACCCGCACGACACTGCCTTCTTTCCCCTGCTTCAGCATCTGTGCTCGACAACAAGTTGGCTGAGATAGATGAAGCCATAGGTTAGTCGAAGCAACCTTCCGATATCTTCTGGTGCTGTAATCAGGAAATGGGATGGGTAAGTTACGCTGGCATTATTCACCAGAGTGTCGATGTCCCCCCATCGTTCGCATGCAGTTGTTCCGGCCATTGTCTTGGTGGTGTCTGCTCTGCCACATCGAACACCGTCTACCAGCGCCAGCTGCTTCCGCACCCTTGAACTCCGGATTTTCCCCATGCTGCGTGACGTGGCGACAACATCATACTCGCGGCGTCGAGCAGGGTTTTCCCATGATGCACCAATACCTGGCGAGGCACCAGTCATGATGGCAGTTCTGGGCGTGATCATCTGTCTCCCCTCCGTCGTCTCTCATCGGATGTGCTGCTACTTTTTTATCGGTCTTCCAATAGTTGCGCTTGAGAATATTCGATAGCTTCGTTGCTGGTTCTCGGCTTCTTCCCACATCGTGAGTGCGTCCTCGGCCTCCCACGAGCGACGGCTTGGAGCGGCGCAGGAGGCATCCAAGTGGCGCATGGCCACAACATACTCGAAGATGCTTACCACAGTCGTCTCCCAGGTACACGTACTTGCACAGGCTGCACCGCTCGGGATCTGTCAAGCGCGTCCTA
>CAWGVQ010000015.1:0-189643 GCA_963826075.1 uncultured Chloroflexia bacterium | reverse complement strand
CCGTCCCGCGCGCCAATCCCCTGGTGTCTACCGTAGAACAAGATCATGCCACGATGGATCGTGCCATCGCGCGCTTGTTGGAGCGCAAAGATGCCTGGGTGACGTTGCCCCTCGCGAAGAAAATCGAGTTTCTGCGGCAGATGCAGCGCCGCACCGAAGCTGTGGCCGACCGCTGGGTGGCGGCGGCTGTGCAAGCGAAAGGCATCCCACCGGATTCGCCCATTGCCGGCGAAGAATGGGTCAGCGGCCCGTGGGCACTTCTCTACGGGCTGACGTGCTACATCGATACCTTGGAGGCTATTCAGAAGACAGGTAAGCCCCGTCTATTACCGAATGCTGTCCGCACGCGCGCCGACGGTCAGGTGGTGGTGAAGGTCTTCCCTGAAACCATCTACCACAAACTGCTGCTCAGCGGTGTGACGGGCGAGGTGTGGATGCAGCCCGGCGTCACCAAGGAAAACCTGCTCGACACGATGGCTGTCTGGTATAGCCAGCCGCACACGACCGGCGCGGTGGCGCTGGTGCTTGGGGCGGGCAACATCGCCAGCATAGCTCCCCTGGATGTGCTGTACAAGTTGGTGGCTGAGGGCCAGGTGGTGTTGTTGAAGATGAATCCCATCAACGACTATCTGGGTCCATTCCTGGAAGACGCCTTTGGTGATCTGGTCAAGGATGGTTTCGTGCAGTTGGCCTATGGTGGTGTGGCGGCGGGCGAATATCTCTGCAACCACCCTGACATCAGCGAGATTCACATCACGGGTAGCGCGGCCACACATGACGCCATCGTTTTTGGCGCTGGGTCCGAAGGCGCCGAACGTAAGAGCTCCAATGCGCCCGCGAATCCGCGCCATATCACCAGCGAACTGGGCAATGTCAGCCCTACTATCGTTGTCCCTGGCCCATGGACCAAGGCCGACCTGCGCTTTCAGGCCGAACACATCTTGACGCAGAAGATGCACAATGCTGGGTTTAACTGCATCGCCTCCCAGGTGTTAGTATTGCCTGATGGCTGGAACAAAACCGACGCGCTGCTGGACGCGCTGCGCGAGGTAATCCGGTCGACTCCGCCACGTGTAGCCTATTATCCCGGTGCAGAGAAGCGCCAGGCGAACGCCCTCAGCGCACATCCCAACGCCGAGGAGTTGGATCCTTCGGCTGATGGTGTGGTGCCTCGGACGCTCGTCCCCCATGTGCCGGCGACGGAGAGCGCTGATTTCTGCTTTCAGGTAGAAGCCTTTGGCAGTGTGCTTACAGAAACGCGATTGCCGGAGAGCGATCCCGCAGCCTTCCTGCAAGCCGCGGTGGATTTTTGTAACAACACATTGTGGGGGACGTTGGGCGCGAATATCATCATACATCCCAAGACGATGCGCCAGCTCGGTCCGGCCTTCGAGCAAGCTGTTGCTGATCTGAAATATGGCTGTGTGGCCATCAATGCTTGGACGGGAGTGGGCTTCTTGTTGACGCAAACCACCTGGGGCGCCTATCCGGGCCATACCACCGATAACATCCAGAGTGGCATCGGCGTCGTGCACAACAGCAAGCTTTTCGACAAGGCGGAGAAGAGTGTGATTCTCGCGCCCTTCTATCCGTATCCGCGCAGCTACGCCCATGGGATGTTCACACTATTGCCCAAGCCGCCGTGGTTCGTCACCAATCGCATGGCTCGGAGGCTAGGGCGCCAACTGGTGCACTTCGAAGCGCACCCCTCGGCTTTCAGCCTTCCCGCGATCTTTGTGACGGCGTTGCGGGGTTGAAGATCTTGAGTTCGCCTTAGCAACGCACCGCTCTACGCTGGGCACTATAGTCCGGACAATGCAGAACGTCCATGGGCGTGTCTGACGCTGTCGCCGTCCTGGGGCGCCTTCGTAGGGCATCGATGTTCAGGCGGACGATCAGGTATCGACGGCTCGGCCCCTTGCGGGTTCGTCCTCGGAATGAAGAGCCGGGGACAGTGCTACAATGCAGCCGGAATGTTGTAGTCGCCCGTACACGTGCCACCAGTGCGATGCTGCCAAGAAGCTCATCTCGTGTACGGGATTGAGAGTGTCCCATTGATCTATGCCGACACCAATTTTAGCCACAAAACTGCATATTCAACCATTGCGGCCTCAGGTTGTCCTACGCCCCCGCCTGGTCGAGCGGCTGAACGCGGGCTTGCACCGCAAACTGACCCTCATCTCTGCCCCAGCTGGCTTTGGGAAAACGACACTGATAAGCGAGTGGATCGCCGGATGCGAGCGGCCGGCCGCCTGGCTATCATTGGACGATGGGGAGAACGACCCCACCCGCTTTGTCACCTACTTGATCGCGGCGTTGCAAACTATGGCCGCGCATATTGGAGCGGAGGTGGAGGTGGCCCTCCACTCCGCGCAGCCACCGCCCATCGCATCGCTGCTGACGACCCTGCTCAATGACATCACTACCATTCCAGATCCTTTCGTCCTCGTCCTTGACGACTACCATCTCGTTGGTGCCCAATCGGTGGACCAGGCCCTCACCTTTCTGCTTGAGCACCTACCCCCAAAAATGCATCTGGTCATCGCCACCCGTGAGGACCCTCATCTCCCTCTGGCCCGGTTGCGTGCCCGTAACCAACTCACCGAAATACGCGCCAAAGACTTGCGGTTTACCCCTTCAGAAGCCGGTGAATTTCTCGTACAGGTCATGGGTCTCACCCTCTCAGCGGAAGACGTCGCCGCCCTGGAAAGACGCACCGAAGGCTGGATAGCGGGCCTGCAGTTAGCCGCGATTTCCCTGCAGGGACAGCACGACGCTACACGCTTTATTACCTCGTTCACCGGCAGCCATCATTTCGTGGTGGACTACCTGGTTGAAGAAGTTCTGCGTCAACAGTCCCCAAGCGTCCAGACGTTCTTGCTGCACACGTCAATCCTCGATCGGCTCTGCGGGTCGCTGTGTGATGCTGTTGTTCTCGATCCATCCAGGCCGGGGCAAGAGACGCTGGAATATCTCGAACGCGCCAACCTTTTCGTCGTCCCCTTGGACAACGAGCGACGCTGGTACCGCTATCACCATCTCTTTGCTGATGTGCTGCGGCAACGGCTACACCAAGGCATCGCCTCGTCTTCAAAGGGAGAGGAGGATGTCTCCAAATTCCATCGACGGGCCAGCGTCTGGTATGAAGGGCATGGGTTGGAGCTTGAAGCATTTACGCATGCCGCAGCCTCACAGGATGTGGAACGCGCCACACGTCTCCTGGAAGGAAACGGGATGCCGTTACACTTTCGGGGTGGGGTGATCCCAGTGCTGCATTGGTTGAAGTCGCTGCCATCCACTGTGCTGGATGCCAGTCCCGCGTTATGGGTGATGTACGCCTCGGCGCTATCGGCGGCGGGCCAAAATACCGGGATCGAAGAGAAACTCCAGGCGGCCGAAGCCGCCCTACCAGCTGTTCCGTTGGACGATACAACACGTAACCTCGTCGGACATATCGCCGCCATACGCGCCACGTTGGCCGCGAATAACTACCAGGTGGAGACTATCATTACCCAGTCACACCGCGCCCTGGAGTATCTGCATCCGGACAACCTTGATGCCCGCACTGTTACTAGTCTTACGCTGGGATATGCGTACCAGCTCCAGGGAGATCGAGCCGCGGCCCGCCGGACCTACACCGACGCCATTGCTATCAGTCAGACGTCCGGGCATAGCATCATCACGATTATGGCGGCAATCGGTCTGGGCAACATACAGGAAGCGGATACTCAGCTTCATCTGGCGGCTGCAACCTACCAGCATGCCCTGGACCTGCTTGGTGAGCCGCCGCTGCCAGTTGCCTGCGAGGCGCATCTGGGCCTGGCCCGCATCTGCTACGAATGGAACGACCTGGGGGCTGCCCTCCAGCACGGGCACCAGAGCGTCCACCTGGCGCGGCAAATCGAAAATATGGACAGATGGGTTGCCAGTGAAGTGTTTCTCGCCCGTCTGAAACTGGCCCAGGCAGATGTGGCCGGTGCGGCTGCTATTTTGGCTCAGGCCGGTCAGTCCGCACATCAGCACCACTTTGTGTTGCGGCTGCCGGAGGTAGCGGCTGCCCAGGTACTGATGCTGCTGCAGCAGGGTAATGTGGCGGCTGCTGCGCGTCTGGCGGAGACACACGACCTCCCCATCAGCCAGGCTCGAGTCCACCTGGCCCAGGGATACCCGTCCGCAGCCCTGGCAGTGCTGGAGCCGTGGCGCCGGCAGGTGGAAGCCAAGGGATGGGCAGACGCGCGGCTCCAACTGATGGTGCTCCAGGCGCTGGCGCTCCAGGCGCTGGGTGAACCGGACCAGGCGATGCAGCGGCTCGGCGACGCACTGGCGCTGGCAGAGCCGGATGGCTTTACCCGTACCTTTGTTGACGAAGGTCTGCCGATGGCACACCTGTTGTCTGCAGCCGCGGCTCACGGGATGATGCTGGACTCTATCGGTAATTTGCTGGCGGTATGTACAGCTCAGGCGCAGCAACGAGAAGCCACCTCGTCTCTGCCTCCACCTACCTCATCCCAACCCTCGCCACTCAGCCAACGCGAGGGAGAAATCCTCCATCTCATCGCAGAGGGACGCACCAATCAGGAGATCGCTGGACAGCTGTTCCTTGCGCTCAGTACAGTGAAAGGATACGCTCGGAGCATCTTTGGCAAACTCGGGGCCCAACGGCGCACCGAAGCAGTCGCGCGTGCTCACGAGCTGGGCCTGTTGTAGTCGAAGGGCCTGCCTGCCTGCAATCCTAGGAGCAGGCACTGCCCACCGTGACCAATACCTCCGAAAGTAGGTGCACTTCTACCTGCTCAGTTCCCCCACAACAATACTCCAGATCCTACTTTAGGAGCTACCCGGCAATAGCGTAGTGCCGCTATGCTGTCGATATCGTGAGCAGAGCACAGACGGTACTGACCGACCACAACAGGGGCGGAGTCATGGCTAACACGCGCACCCTACACACAAATCCAGATCAACCAAGGGTCTATTACATCCGGATCAAGGGCCATCTGGGTCCGCCAGGACGGTCGTTTCACCGGAGTGGCCCTCTACACCACCACACCTTTCTAGGAGAAATGCACATGACACCTCGTACCACTGAACCATCGCCACAGCTGCGTGCGCGACTCGCCGGGGGGCTGTACCTCATGTTAGGAGTCTTCGCCGGCTTCGCCTTACAGTATGTTCCCTCTCGTCTGATCGTTTCCGGCAATGCAGCAGCAAGCGTCAGCAATATCCTGGCCTCGGAAACTCTCTTCCGTCTTGGTATTGTGAGCAATCTCATCAGCGTGATCGTCAATAT
Organism: uncultured Chloroflexia bacterium; assembly: GCA_963826075.1. Classification (GTDB taxonomy): domain Bacteria; phylum Chloroflexota; class Ktedonobacteria; order Ktedonobacterales; family JADMIN01; genus JAJPKE01. The sequence continues at coordinate 184,356 of CAWGVQ010000015.1, read as the reverse complement.
CTTTCTGGTGCTCGCGTTATACCAACTCCTCAAACCAGTGAACAGCAACATGGCGGTGCTGATGGTTATCCTTCTGCTGGTTTCTACCCCCCTCTCGATGCTCAATGAACTGAACAACATTGCGATCCTGCTCCTTGTACACAGTCCCGCAGGATTTACCGCCGAGCAGGTGCATGTTCTAGTGTCCTTGTTTCTGAATTTACATGCCTATGGATACACCATCGCCGAGATATTCTTTGGCCTCTGGCTGTTTCCGATGGGGTATTTAGTATTCACCTCGGGGTTCCTCCCTAGAATTCTTGGGGTGTTGTTGATCATTGGCTGTTTTGGCTATCTGGCGCAAAGCGTTGTGGATTTACTGGTCCCCAACTCCGGCGTGATTATTTACCTGTATACGAGCTGGGGGGAACTCATATTCCCATTGTGGCTGGTGATCAAAGGGGTCAACGTCGCTCAGTGGGAGAAGCGTGCGCATGCAGCGGCCTGACCTTCCGTGGGGATCAAGGGAGTGGAGCTGCGTTATAGATTACGGGCGAGAACAACAATCCCGTTCGCTGAGATCAGGCTCAGCGCCCACATCGCTGAACGGTGGATGCCAGCCGGGACGTTGTAGTCGCCCGGGCACGGGCCACCAGCACCTAGCTGCTGGCGTTGTCTTGGTGAATCGTACCCTCACCCGCCGCTCTGTTGGTCGGGTCTCCCTGGAGACAGGCTACCAGTGCGATGCTGCCAAGAAGCTCATCCCCTGTAGGAGATTGAGAGTGTCATTCCTGTACGTCGCGGCGCCAGGTCAGGACCACAGCGACGACGAAGAAGACAGCGGCCCAGACTGCCGTCACCAGCAGCGTGTGTCCGCCGGTAACTGGCACCAGTGGAGGGGTAAAGGATACATCCCCGACGGCCGCCGCACGCGCCGGCAGCACCAGTGCCCCCATGACGTCCAGATTGGGGCCGAGCAAATCGCCACTGGCAATTGACCAGAAGGTGTTACTCGTGAGTCGGGTAGCCACGAGGAGAAAGATGGTCGCGAAGCTCTCGGCCGGGAACCAGACAATGCCGATTGTCATGCCGAATGCGAGCGAACGGCCCACGACGGTGACGGCGGCAGCCAGAAGGATCGCCGTGCCAAAACTCACCAGGATAGTAAGGTAGAGCACGCCGCTATCCTGCCAGAGGGTGGAGGGCGCCTTGGTGAGGATGTCGAGATTGCCGAACTTCACGGAAAGCACCAGCAGCTTGAGCACAAAGGTATAGGCAACACCGGCGATGGAAAGTACCAACGCCACCAATGCAACTGCGGTCAGTTTCCCAAAGAGTAGCTGCAGGCGTCCAACACCGCGCGAGAGCAGCACCCGAATCGTCCCGCCAGAATACTCCATCCCGATCAGGCGAGCCGCAACCACGATCAAGAGCGCCCCGCCGAAGACCTTGAGCATGGTCGAGTCTGTGCCAATCATGGTGTAGAGGAATCGGACGGGCTGGGAGCCGAAACGCTCCTTGGTGTTATGGAGCAACAGGTAGATCAGGTATTGCAGCGAGAGGAAGCCCGCTACGACCACCGCCATGATCCAGGTGCTCCACTGGCGCCGGATCTTGAGCAACTCGCCGCGCACAATACCGACGAAACTGGGCGTCGCGCTGTGCAGCGTGCCATGCGGAGTAGTGACAGGATTGGCAATCGTAGCGCTCGTCATCGCGTCTCTCCATTCGCGGAATTGGTCAGGTTCAGGAAGACCTGCTCCAGGTCGTGGGTTTCCAGGCTGAGGGTATCGGGTGCAAAGCCAGCGTTGACCAGGAATACGTTGAGGTCCCGGCCACGTCCCCCAGGTGCGAAGGTGACGAGTGCGCCCGCTGCATTCACGGATGCGTTGCCGCCCCATGACTGCTGCCGCACCAGGGCCAATGCTGGCTCCACAGACGCCGGGTCGAGCTGGACGACATACTGGCCCCTCCCCGCCACCAGCTCTTCGACCGTGGTCTCAGTGATGAGCTTGCCCAGATTCAGAATCGCCACGCGCGTGCAGATCTGGCGCACCTCAGTCAGAACGTGACTGGAGATGAAGACTGTCTTGCCGGCTGCCGCGAGCGAGCGCATCAGGTCTCGCATCTCCACAATACCGGCGGGGTCCAGACCGTTGGCGGGCTCGTCGAGCAACAATAACTCTGGGTCCTGGAGCAGCGCCATCGCGACGCCGAGCCGCTGTTTCATTCCGAGCGAGTAGGTCTTCACGCGGTCTTTGTCCCGCCCGCGGAGCTTCACCAAGTCCAGCACCTCGTCAATGCGCTCCTCCGGAACGCCGCCAAGCACTGAGCCAACCGCTCGGAGATTGTCACGCCCGGACAGGTACAGGTAAAGGGCAGGTTGCTCGACGAGCGCCCCCACCCGCGGCAGCACCTGCGCGCGGTGCTCGGACAGGTTTTGTCCGAGCACTTCGATGGTGCCGCTGGTAGGGGTGATGAGTCCTAGTGCCATGCGGATCGTCGTGGTCTTCCCAGCGCCGTTGGGACCAAGGAAGCCAAAGATCTCGCCACGATACACGTCGAGGTTCAGCTGGTCCACGGCCATACGCGCGCCATATTTCTTGCTTAGCCCACGCGTGCGCAGGACCACAGTACCCGCGTGTGTGCCACTAGCACGAGGTGGACTCGCGGCAATTGCCAGATCTGGCATCGTCATAGTTGCTCCTTTGCCGCCGCTTCGGCGGCACTTGTTCTGTGATGGCACCCAGCGTTTGCATGGTGCCTCTAGGAATTCACCATTACGTGGAGGAGTCAGACAAGGGTCGCATTTGTGTTGCTCGTCTCTACCCCACCATAGGTACGTGCATCCCACTGTATCTGGTACTCTTTACGCAGAGTCGAGAGCACCTATGGGACACCGACGAGCGATGAACCAGATACCAGCTAGTACTTTGGGATGAAACGGCGCGCGACCAGGTGATCAGAGGATTGATAGATGGTGCGTAAAGCATCCCACAGACCATAGACTTGGCCGGCTCGCGCAGCGCATGCACGAGAAACGTTGCCCTTAGGATTAACGTACGAGATATAGCCAAGGAATCGGGGACGCCTGCCTCAACATCGTCTCGTGTTGCACAGGAGGATTATATATCTGTGACGCGAAGTCTACTGCTCCTTGCAGATAATGTATCGTTGCGTATTCCCAAAATTGACATCACAATCATTACCAGCGTATAGAGTCCCGGCAAATCCTCCATTGTGTTCGATACCATGGCGGCAGAAGCGCGCCGCCTCGACGTTCGCTCCATATCAGGAAAGGTGAATGACTGTGGCCGTGCCAATACCGGATTCCACACATGACTTATTCGAGCGTCCGATTTTGTGTGCCCTTAGCACGATTAATCCCGATGGGCAACCGCACACTGTTCCCGTCTGGTGCGATTTTGACGGGACGAATGTGCGCGTCAACTGTCCGGCGGCAACCCGAAAAGCCCGCAATATGGTCGTGGGCAGCAAAGTTACGGTGCTGTTAATTGATCCGCAGAGCTCCTTTCATTGGCTGGAAGTCATGGGGCACATTAGCGAAATCAGGGACGAGGCGCATGGCGCGCGCGACCACATCAACAGCCTATCGCAGAAATATACGGGCAATCCTGTCTATCAAGGCTATGGCAATAGCAATGTGAATCGCCTCCTATATATTGTTGAACCTGATAAGGTGAATGGCCGGTAATCGCTCAGGTTACGGCAACTGCAGAGAGACGACAATTGATGGGTCATGTGCCGTGCACTATGCTGGTTCGTAGGAAAAAGGCGCGCACGGTCGGCGACGAGGCAGGACGAGCGTTGAGACTCAGGTCGACTGTGAGCGGGAGGGCGAGAGATGGCGACGACGGTGCATGGGTCGGTCGCACCAGGGTTCGAGGCGGTGCGCGATGAGTTCACGCGCAACTTCGCCGAGCGCGGCGAACTGGGCGCGGCCTGCGCAGTGTACCTGCGCGGGGATAAGGTAGTTGACCTGTGGGGTGGCATCCGCAACAACATGACTGGGGAGCCGTGGGAGGAAGATACCCTGGTGCTTGTCTTTTCCTCCACCAAGGGCATGTCCTCAATGGGGGTGGCCGTTGCGCATTCGCGCGGACTATTCAACTATGATGAGCGTGTGGCAACCTACTGGCCGGAATTTGCTCAAGCTGGCAAAGAGCAGGTGACCGTCCGCCAATTGTTGAGTCATCAGGCTGGGGTCTGTGCCATCGATGAGCCGCTGGATATCGAGCAACTGGCGGACCCCGATCAGGTGGCGGCAGCGATTGCTAAACAAAAGCCTGCCTGGGTGCCTGGCACCCGACACGGCTATCACACGATTTCGCTTGGGTGGTATGAAAGCGAACTGATTCGGCGCGTCGACCCCGAGCACCGTACCATTGGGCAGTTCTTTCAGGATGAGGTGGCACAGCCCCTAGAGGTCGAGTTCTATATCGGCTTGCCCCAGGATGTTCCGCAAGCCCGTATCGCGCGCATCGCGCCCTTCCCCAGATGGCAGGTGCTGTTCAATATGAATAAGATGCCGCGTCCCTTTGTGCTGGCCTTCATGAATCCGCGCTCGATCACAGCGCGAAGCTTTGACAATCCCAAACTCCTGGGGCAGGGTGCCAGCTACAATGACCCGCGTGTGCAGCGCCTGGAGTTGCCAGCATCCAATGGCATCGGGCAAGTGCGCGATATGGCCAAAGCCTACAGCGAGTTCGCGACTGGAGGCAAACGGCTGGGGCTGCGCGACGAGACGCTCACTGCCTTGAAGCGGCCAGCCGCCGCGCCGCAGGGTGGCCTGCTCGATATGGTGCTGCGCGTGGAGACGATCTTCTCGCTGGGCTATGCCAAACCGTTCCCCGCTTTTCGCTTTGGGCTGGGCGAGGAAGCCTTTGGCACGCCGGGAGCGGGCGGGTCGTTTTGCTTTGCCGACCCGGCGACACAGATCGGCTTTGCCTACGCCATGAATAAGATGGGCTTTTACCTGTGGGATGACCCTCGCGAGAAGAGCTTGCGAGATGCGGTCTATCGCTGCATTGCCTGAGCTAGACTTCTGCTGAAAAATCGCCCAGTGAACCTGCGACTTGAGGCGCAAACCGTCCCCTGCTTGGATTTTAGGCGACCTGGCTTAGATCTTCCAAGGTGACCTTGAAGCCCAATTGGTGGTGGCTACGTCCGATGGCCTAGTCGGCGCCGCGCTCGAGTGTCAGATATTCCGGCGCGAGGGCCCGCAGAAAGTCCGTCGCATCAAATGTCTCGCCTGGCGCAAGGGCACCGCTACCGCGAGCTCGCCCGTCGAGAATCCGCTCGACGGCTTCGACGACGAGTGGCGCGGTAAAGGCATAGATGTCGCGTCCTTGGGCGATCGCCCGGCGGATACTGCTTCCGTTCCGCACAACAACGTCGACCAGGAACGTCTGTGCCGATCGTCCTCTTTCGTCGGTGGCGACCGGTGGCGGGGTGGTGGAATCGCGCAGATCGCGAAGCGGCGCGTTGTTGAGGTAAGTTCTAAGGCGTGCCACTCGTAAGTGGCGGGCGATGACCGGCACTTCTGAGAACGGGACCAAAGTGACATCCTGGCACCCAAATGGCTCAGGAAAATCCCAATTCATTTGCGGCGCGGGCTGCTCCAGTGGTGCCAATTTCCCGTCTTCAATGACTAGCCGCTGGGCCGTGTTTCGCTGACCGGTAATCCGCGTGCCCTGTGTCGGACGCCAGCTATCCAGCGCAATGCCGAGACGGATCTCGTCAGCGGAATCCCAGTTGCCCATGACGGCTGTGGCCAGAAGATCAGCAAAACCACCATAGAATCCCATCGCCGGAATGACAAGTACGCCAGTCTCCCTTGCGGCATCACCAAATCTGTCGAATGTGGTCTGTGCGCTCAGCTGCTCGGCCGTGACGTCGAGATAGTGGATGCGGGCGCGCAAGGCCGCTGCCACCACTGCGTCAGCCGTGTCCAGAAACGGGCCGGCGCAGTTGATGACTGCGGCAGCGCCGGTAAGAGAGCGGTCGAGGGAAGTAGGATCGTCGATGGAGGCGGTTCTGATCTGGACGTTACTCTTCTGAAATCCTGACTCTGCCATTTTGGCGCTGTCGCGACCGATGGCTAATGGAGCGAAACCGCGCTGCAGTAGCTGGGCGACCACGAACCGCCCCGTGTGTCCCGACGCGCCGAAGACTGCGATCGTCCGACCATGTCCTGACATTTCAGATTGAGTGACCATGTTTCTCCCGCTACTGAACTGTCTGTTTGTTAGATATCGATGCGCCTTCACTTACCGCATCTGGATGCCCGGCTCGAGTTCAACCACTGGCTTCCGCTGGTGAACTGGCTGCTTGTCTCTTTCCCACTTGCTTGTGTTGTTCATCTTGGATATTGCCCTCTTGGTTGTGGTGATCATCGTCTGGATTGACATTTGGCTTGCCAGGCGGCGCACTGGGTGGTCGCCGATGGTCTAGTCTACCGCTGTCAGTAGTCGGGCTAAGCGGCGAAACGTCCCCAGATCTTCTCGCCACTGCGGCTTCGGGTCAACCAGCTCCATAGCTGAATAACGGTTAAGCAGACAGTTGATGGCGATTCTACCTTCCAGCCGAGCCAGCGGCGCACCCAGACAGACATGAATACCGGCCCCGAAGCCTAGGTGGCGGTTATCCCTTCGGGTAATATCCAGCCGATCAGGATCGGCAAATATCTCCGGATCTCGATTGGCCGACCCGAGAAGCACCAGCACGGCATCACCTTTAGCAAGCTGCCGCCCATGCAGCTCGGTATCCGTGGTTGCGTAGCGCAGCGCCTTCTGCGTGGAAGGCTCGTAGCGCAAAAACTCTTCGACTGCTGAAGTCATGAGCTCCCGGTCCTGATAGAGAGCCGCCAGCTGGTCTCTATGCTGCAAGAGCGCAAGCATGCCGTTGCCGATCAAGTTGACGGTGGTATCGAAGCCAGCAATCAGGAGTAGGGTACACATGACGATCAGTTCGGCCTCGCTGAGTTTGTCGTCCTGATCATGAGCAGCTATGAGATGGCTGAGCAGGCCATCATCCGGGTGGGCACGCCGCTCGTTGACCAGATCCTGGAAGAAGGCAAAAGCTTCGAGAGCGACCTGTTCGGCTTCGACGAAGACTTCCAGAGATGGTGCCAAATCAAGTGTACGTATCAGCACACGCGACCAGCGCCAGAGTACATCACGGTACTGGTCGGGCACACCGATCATGGCCGCGATTACCCGCAGTGTCAGCGGAAACGCATAGTCGCTGATGAGATCCAGCTCGGTTCGTGAACCCGCTTCCTCCAGCAGCTCGGTAGCGATCATGGCAATGGTGGGATGAAGACCTTCGATGATGCGCGGGGTAAATGCCTGGCTCACCAGCCTACGCAGTCTCGTATGATCAGGGGGATCATTGAGCAAAATAGCATGGCGGGACATTTCAATATAAAAGCGGATCTGGTCTGAAACCGGCGGTAATGCCTCGCTTGGATAGATACTGCCCAGATTCTTGACGTAAGCCGCATCTTTGAGAATGCGTATAACGTCATCATACCGAGACACGTACCACGCACCGGAGGCCCCGGCCAGAAACGGCATGCCCCAGTGGACAGGATCCTCTTCCCGCAGCGTGGCGTAGTAAGGATAGGGATTTTCATGAATTTCCGGTAGGAAGGGGTCAAAGCGATTGATAGTCGGCATTATCGTCTCCTTTTCCCTCTGCTTTTCTGAAGTATACCTCCTGTCCCTTCCTCTCCTCCATGAACATGGGTGAATGCCAAGTGGGTGAAGCGCGCCCCTGGTCGCAGTGCCTGTTATGGTTCCTCATTCCCGGTTCATTGCTGGACCAGATATACTCTTTGGGAAATGATGCCAGTGATGTGCTTTGTTTGCTCATGAATGCTGGAATATGGAGCGCGGTCATATTCACCTCCCTTGCACTGTGTGACAAGAGTAAAAGATTGCGCATCCAGATCAAGGTTGCTGACCGTCATATTTTCATTAGCGGTTATATCTGCCGCTGTATTCACCGGTACCATGCATTCCAGCAGAACAAATGTTTTGCCCCATGAAGAAGGGAAGAACCATGGAGACGTCGTCATCCTCAATTCATCCTCTGGTGATTCTCAACCCGGCGGCCAATCGCGGCAAGATGGCTCCGTATAGGGAGTTGGTGTTCAGCCGTGCGACACGCGAACAGGCGGAATACGTGGAAACGACAACGCGTGGAGAGGCGCGAGAACTGGCCGGGCGTGCCGCCGCCGAAGGCCGCCCCGTTGTCATCGCGGGTGGGGATGGCTCGATCCATGAAGTCGTCAACGGCATCCTCAGAGGTGGGAGGCGCGTGCCGTTGGGCATTGTGCCGGCAGGCAGCGGCAATGACTATGCCTGGAATACACTCAAGCTGCCGCGTGATCCTGTCCTGGCTATCGAGCGCGCCTTTACCGGACAACTTATCGATGTTGATGCCGGGATCGTCAATGGGGAGTACATTGCCAATGCCTTCAGCGTCGGACTGGACGCGGATATCGCCGTCGCGGCGGAGCGAATGAAGAAATTCCCGCTCATGAGTGGATCGCGTCTATACTACAGTGCAACACTGAAACAGCTTCTGTTTGGTTATCATCACTGCCCATGGCTGGCATTGCGGCTGGATGAGAGCTGGCGAGCTGACAAGCAAGAGATCCGGCGCTATGTAGCACTGGCGGTGTCCATCGGCCCCACCTATGGAGCGGGCTTTCGCATTAATCCCACTGCCGATTGTAGCGATGGGCTTTTCGATATCTGCACGATACGGTATATGCCGTTGTTGCGTGCGCTAAAGTTGCTGCCGATTGTGCAGAAAGGTGAGCATGGTGGTCTGCCGGAGGTGGCCTTCTGTAAGGCCAAGTCGGTGCACATCGAAGCCAAGCAACCAGTCAATGTGCAGATGGATGGTGAGACGGACAGTGCGAGCAGTTACGACGCCAGGATTTTACCGGCGGCGCTATGGGTGCGCGTATGACGGTAGGTGATTGGAGTTGGAATCAGTCCAGCATCAGCAAACGCACGTTGCTCGGAGGAATGGTCGCCCAACGCGCCCCGTGGAGACAGAGAAATGAGCGAGCCTCGTACGAAGAGTGTTGAACCGTAGCGGTGTTGGTACGGCTTCTGCGTCCACGCCGGAGGGGACGGCAGTGCACACTGAGGAGGAGTTCAAGCACCCATGACAGATGCAGATTGTCGGGCCGCCATCCAGCGTCATTGGGCCGCATCGCAGGCGGGGGACGAGGCCGCGGAGCATGCGATCTACGCCGATGATGCGGTCCTCGAGTATCCACAATCGGGCGAGCGGTTCCGCGGGCGACGCAACATCCAGGGCCAGCGTGGCCACCACCCGGCACATCGGGAGTTCGACGTCCGGCGCGTGCGCGGCAGCGGCGATCTGTGGGTCAGCGAACTAGTCATCAGCTATGACGGGAAGCCGTACGACACCGTGAGCATCATGGTGTTTCGCGCGTCCAACGTCGTGCTCGAGACGCAGTACTTCGCTGAGCCCTTTGAAGCCGCCGCCTGGCGGGCGCAGTGGGCCGATTCGGGGCAGCAGGCGTGAGGAGCATGAGCCCGACTCCGATCGCGCAGGCCGTGCGCAGGCTGGTGGTGGCTCACATACCCGCCACCAGCGACCCGAACAGAGCGATGCTCAGGACGCTTCCGGTCTGACGGAACCCGGTGAGCTGCCATGCCTGGAACTCCTCACCGGGACGACCCAACAAAGCCACGGACCAATGCGGCGATCTCATCCGCCGCCGTGTCCAGGGCGAAATGACCGGCGTCGAGCACGTGCACCTGCGCGTCCGGCACATCGCGGCGATAGGCTTCCGGCTCCGAGAGCTCGAACGAGAGGTCATACTTCCCCCAGATCACCAACAGACGCGGCCGCGTCTCGCGCATCCATGCCTGCCAATTGGGGTAGGCGTCGACATTGGTACGGTAATCATAGAACAGGTCGCTTTGAATGTCGGCCTGGCCGGGCTGGTTGAGGAAGGCAAATTCATCGGTCCACAGATCCGGGTCATAGCGTTCCACATGGGGATCGTTCCCCACATGCCGCGTCCGCGTCGCGGCAAGCGACAGGAGATTGGTGCGAAGCGCGTTTTCGTTGGCGGCGCGATCGGCCCAGAAGGCCCGCCGCGGCTGCCAATTCGCTCCCAGGCCCTCGTTGTGCGCCACAGCGTCCTGGACAATAAGCGCCTGGGTCCGGTCCGGATGGGCCAGGGCCATGCGAAACCCCACTGGGCCTCCGTAATCCTGCATGTAAAGGGAGTAGCGCGAGAGCCCGAGCGCTTCGGTGAAGTGATTCATCACCTGGGCGTAGTGATCGAAGGTATACGCGAATTGTTTCGGGTCCGGCCAGTCGCTGTGTCCGAACCCCGGATAATCGGGAGCGATCAGGCGAAATCGATCAGAGAGCCGAGCGAAGAGCGGCTCGAACATCCGCGAAGAAGAGGGCAGTCCATGCAGCAGGAGCAGCGTCGGCGCGTCTGGTGGGCCAGCCTCTCGGTAAAAAATGGAAAGCCCATCGATCGGTACGGTGCGGTAGAATGTCGGGTGCTCCACGGTGCGCTCCTTTCCTTTATCCCGCCACCTCGAAAATAACTTCCAGCTCGACCGTGGCGCCGAACGGCTCAGGCGGCTCCGGGAGTGTGATGCCGAGCTCTTTCAATCGCTGCTCGGCACTGGCCGGCAGCGAGTTGTTACCGTGTCCCATATGCTCGTTCGAGTGTGCACGCATTCTTTCTCGCTCCAATCGGTTCCACAGCGGTGGTGGTGCCGGACATGCCGATCAAGGCCCAGCGCCAGTGATCGATGTGTTGGCGTTCCAGGTTGCTCGTCTACCATTTGCCGAGGTGCGCGCCGCCGTCGACGTGCAGCACCTCCCCGGTAATGTGTGGGGCTTCAGCCAGGAACATGACTGCATCAACGATTTCCTGAGTGTCGGAGATGCTCCCCATGGGGGAAAGCCTACGCAGAACGTCACTTGGATCGTCGCTGTGCAGCGGCGTATCGACTATGCCTGGAGCGACGGTATTGAAGCGAATGCCTTCTTGCGCAAATTCCATCGCCAGGCTCTTCGAGATGGACTCGATGCCACCTTTGGTGATCATGGGCACGGAAGCCGTAACTCCAGCTATGGGGTGATCGGCCAGTGAGGCCGAAATACTCACCACACTGCCTCCTTTTTTCTGCTTCAGCATCTGCGCCACAACAAGTTGGCTGAGATAGATGAAGCCGTAGAGGTTAGTCGAAAACAACTTTCCGATATCTTCGGTGCTGTAATCAGGAAATGGCTTGGTAAAGTAAATGCCTGCATTATTCACCAGAGTGTCGATGCCGCCAAATCGTTCGACGGTCGTTTCGGCGATTGTCTTGGCGGTGCTCGCCTCGCCAATATCACCGTCTACCAGTGCCAGCTGCTTCGACCCTTGAAACTCGGACTTCCCCATGCTGCGTGACGTGGCGACAACATTATACTCGCGCTCGAGAAGGGTTTTCACAACGCACGCACCAATACCCTGCGAGGCACCAGTCACGATGGCAGTTCTGGGCGTCTTCATCGGTCTCTCCTCTGTTGTCTCTCATCGGATGCGCCGCGACCTGCCTACCGGTCTTCCAATAGTTGCGCTTGAGAGTATTCCATAGCTTCCGCTGCTGGTTCTCGGCTCTTCCCACATCGTGAGTGCGTCCTTGGCCTCCCACGAGCGACGGCTTGGAGCGGCGCAGGAGGCATCCAAGTGGCGCATGGCCACAACATACTCGAAGATGCTTACCACAACGTTCTCCCAGGTGACACGTTTCTTGCAGGCCTGCATTCTCGGCACTTGTCAAGCGCGTCCTAAATATTCCGGAATATACCGATCTCTTTTCACGAGCGTTGTACGTGTTGATGTCTCGCCGGTCATTCTGGGTTCCGGGAGTTGCCCTGCCTTGCAGCGCAGCTAGATCGCGGCGGCCACCTGGGACTGCCGTCGCAGCAGCCACACTGTGCCGACGAAGATGAGCAGAGCACATCCCAGGGTGATACCGATGTCTAGGACATTGCTGCTGAAGCTGCCCTGGTGGTGCAGCGCGTTGTAGAAGCCCTCGGCCAGATAGTAGGTCGGAAAGATCTTGATGATCTGCGTGATGGCGTTGCCGCCGAGATAGGGGACCAGCGGGACGAAGATGGCGGGTATGAGAAAGGCGATGACGGGTAGGAACCCCACACTGCCCAACGTTCCGGCGGTTTCCAGCATGGTTCCCAAGAGCAAACCCACCGATAGGACCAAGAGGGCACCACAGAGCACGTAGAGCAGCACCAGGGGCACCACCGTCCCGGAGAAGGCGCCAAATAGCGACAGTACGAACACCGAGAGTGCCAGCTGGTAGACGAAGACCACGAGCACTTTGCCCACCATTACATCGGTATAGGAGGCCGGCGAGACCATCAGCATGCGCAGTGTCTTCTTCTCTTTCTCCTCGATGAGCAATCCCGGCAAGAGGCCGAGGCTGGCATACAGGGAAATCGGCAGCAAGATATTAGTGTAGTAGCCCCCCAGAAAATTGGACGGAGTGGGGGCAGCTGAGGCACTGGACGTGGTGGACGCTGCGTGGGTCGTCGCGGTCAGTAGGTTGACGGGTGAGGTGGGATTGACGACCGTGCGGCCATAATAGCTGATGGCCGCTTGCAGGAATGCCGTCTGCTGGGAGCTCACCATGCTGCCGTTGAGATAGAGGTTGACCTGAGGCCGGCTACCAGCCTTCAGGCTATTCTCGAAGCCCGCGGGAATGACCAGACCGACATCGTAGTTGGGAGACCTACTGGTGCTGGTGGCACTAAAAGCGGCGGCGACCTGGGCAGGGGAGCTTGCCTGCGTCAGCTGCGGGCTGGGGAAGGTCTCGCTAATCACCTCTTGCAACGCAGAGTGGCTGGGATTGTAGACCAGGATTGTCGTCGGCTGCGGAGGCGGCGTAGGCCCCTGAGCGAGCAGACGGCTGATCGCGAGCCAGAGGAGCGTCAGCGCTACCGGACCCAGCAAGGCCGCCAGCTTGGACCGGTCCAACCAGATGTCCACCGCATCTTTGCGGGCGATGGCCAGTATTGAACGGAGATGAACCATGGTATGCTGCTCCTTTTTGATCAGGCAGGACGTACCCCAGCCACTTCGAAGAAGACTTCTTCGAGGGAGGCTTCCTGCGAATGTATGGCGCGCACGCTGCCTCCGGCGAGGAGCTCCGCCAGCTGTTGCTGGTCGTGTGGATCGTCCATACGCAGCGTGACGTCCCGGAATTCTCCCTCACCTGGCGGCTCACCGGGCGAGTTGCTGCCCAGTGACTCTCTACTGGACAGCACCACTTTAGCATGAGCAAAATCCTCACGCCATAAAAAATCGCCAACAGGAGCGGATCGCCGTCTAAGAGAAGTACAATTGCGGGTGAATGGAGGCACACTTACCGGTGGGTGGTGTACGATAGGTGGGACGAGCATGTGGTGCTCATGTGAGCATCTACCAGAGAACCGGAGAAACACGTGCTGGAGATCCGCCACCTGGAAAAGCTCTTCGGAGGACACAGCGCCCTCTGCATTGATGCGCTGGATGTCGACACTGGCGAGATTGTTGCCCTGGTCGGTCCCTCGGGATGCGGCAAATCGCTCTTCATCAATATCCTGGCCGGTGCAGTGCCACCCAGTGGCGGCAGCATCCTGCTGGACGGTCAGCCTATTCGTGGACGCGTCACCGGCCGGTCGCCGGCGGAACAGCCAGGGCTTCAGGTAGGCGTGCTCTTTGCCGAGGACCTGCTCTATGAGCGCCATAGCGTTCGCGGCAACCTCGAGTTTGCCTGCCGATGGTGCGGACTTTCACTGGGCAACGTCGCCGAGGTGCTCAAGCAGGTCGGCCTGAATGACCAGGCCCAGCAGCCAGTGGCCAAGCTGAGCCAGTCTTCCAGGCGCCGTCTGGCTTTAGCACGAGCTCTCCTAGGGCAACCGCGGCTGCTCCTCATGGACCAGCCGACGCTACGCGCCGACCTCGAGACGCAAGTGGTAGTTGCCCGGCTGCTGCGGCAGGCAGCCGAAGCTGGATCACTTGTGCTGCTCACCGATGAGGATCTGGCCTGGGCAGGTGCATGGTGCACACGCGCGGTTGAGCTGCAAGACGGCCACATCTCCGAGCGATTGGTAATCTCAGGTTCAACCGTCGCGCCCGGGAGCACTCCGGAAAAGCTGGCGCCGTTCCGTGTGCCGGCCCGCCGGGAGGATCGCGTTATGCTGTACGACCCTGCCGAAATCCTCTATGCCACCAGCCGGGACGGCAAGACGTACCTGCGTACGGTGAAGGAAGAGGCGGTGACCAATCTGACCTTGCAGGAGCTGGAGGCCCGTCTGGGTGGGCGGGGCTTCTTCAAAGCGCATCGGGCTTACCTGGTTAACCTGCAGCATGTCACGGCAGTGGTCCAGTATACGCGCAACAGCTTCAGCCTGCAGCTGGACGGCGGCAACCAGCCCGACATACCTCTCAGTAAGCAGTCGGAGCGAGCGCTGCACGATGTACTGGGCTACTGATGTGGCTGATGACGTTCATCCATTGGGGCAGTGGCAGCCCTGGACTCCGCAGGAGATCGCGGCGCTCTTTGCGCCTCTGCCAGCTATGTGGTGGATTGCGGGAGGTTGGGCCATCGACTCATGATCGCCGACGCTCAGGGTGAGGAGTGGACCTTTCGCCACTCGCCTACAATCGTTCGCCCACTAGCTGCGATAGGAGGTGTCACCCCTGAGGGAATCCCGTACCTGGCTCCAGAGATCCAGTTGCTTTACAAAGCTAAGGGACGTCGCCCCAAGGATGAAGCGGACTTTGTCCAAACTCTGCCTTCCTTAAGCAAGGAGCGTCGTCAATGGCTACAGAATGGCTTGACGATGATCTATCCACAGCGTCCGTGGCTGGATCGACTGGACTCAAATTGAGGCGCTCGACTCCGTTGGACGGTGTGGCATGATCTGCAGCAGCCTTCCGCCACAGTAGCTATAGAGCTCAGCGGAAATCGGAATGTATTGCGCCGCTACTCTGTAATGCCTCGTATCAGCGCGTTATAGTGGAAACTCTTGCAGCACCGTCCTGGCGTGGATTGCCCTGCGGGGCGTCCCACCTGCGGGGTGTCCCACTTGACAAACAGAATGTGCACGGTATGCTGTGTGTTGTGCCTGCGCGGGACTGGAATAAGTGGAAAAGACAAGGCAGTGTCATCGCATGCAACCCCCTCATCGCTCATGGCCTCCGCACACTGTGGGGCGCACGGATCCCGCTTCGAATCCCGGCCAGAGCCGGTGGCTCGCCGGCTCGGACGAGCCATCCACAGACGTGGATGACCACAGCGTGCCGACCGAGCCTCTGACCTCCGTGCGGTCTCCCGCCGCCTTCTCACCGCCGCCGCGTTGGCCGCCAGCTCGGCGCGGCGGCGGTGAGAAGGCGGCACCCCAGTGGACCAGCTTGACTATTCTCTTCGCTGCTACCACAGTTGCCTGCGTACTCGTCATCATACTGGCCGTTGTGGTGGTCGTGCAGCTACGCGGGGCCGCTGCTGGTAACGCCGGCACACGCTCTCTGTCCCCCACAGCCACATCTACCGCTTCGCCCACCGCAACGGTAGCCGCGACGGTAGCCGCGACGTTTACTTCCGCGGATACGACCACGCAGGGCAATTGGCGGGGTGTGTATGGCAGGAAGGGTTATCTGCTCGCTGGCGACGCTCAGCAACTGCCAGTCACGATTCAAGTCACACTGAGTGGCCAGTCGGGATATATCTGGGCCGCCTCCAGCGCCGACTCGCGCGCGCTGCAGAAGGCCAGTACGCCCGGCGACCGCATTGCGGCCTGCTGGTACGCGTCGACCAGCTTTACCATAGCCGTTGACCTCACCGACGGGCAGCCGCACCAGATGGCGCTCTACCTGCTCGATTGGGACCGAGCGAGCCGCGTGGAGAATGTGACAATCCTCGACGCCGCAACGGGCGCGGTGCTGGATACCCGCAGCATCTCGGCCTTCGCCAACGGGGAATACCTCGTCTGGCAGGTCCGCGGCAACGTCGTTGTGCGCGTGACCAATGAGCCGGGTTCTCTCAACGCCGTCGTCAGCGGTCTCTTCTTCTCGTAGCTCAAGTTGTGTCATCCACGGACCTTCGCCGCGACCATTCGGGTCCGGTGGTGCCCGTGCGAGGCGCAACGACGTGGCTACAGCATTCCCCCCTGATTAGATGGTGAAAGTTGTCCACAACTTTTTCTTTCCATGTGAGCATGGAATGTCGCTTCAGTGGCAAGGTTGCCCCTTGCCGCTGAAGCGACCGCATCGTTTCAACAGATCCACCTATGAGAGAGGGGACCGAATACCTTCCCGTTCTTACACACCATCCAACTCGACTACTGGCAGGCCGTGTACGCCAAGAATGGTGGAGATTTCGCTGCCGTGATGGATGTCGTGTTCGAGCACACTCCAGATGATCCACTGGCGTGAACGTGCGGGTCTCACTTCTCCAGCCAGACGCGCCGCATCCAACCACATCTGGGCGAATGGCTGGAGCGCAGGCTCTACGAGTTTCGCATGACGCAAACGTTCCGCCTCATTTGGAGGCGAGAAGATCTGCTCAAGATCAGCAGGGGTCAGGCGAGCAAGCGAATTCTGGATCATCTGCCAGGTCTTCTCAAGTCCGGCAACCAGTTCTGCCGCCGAATGTAATGGATCCTCGTCCCCCTCACAGATTCCGAGATCCCACAATTCGAAGGAAGTAAGATCGGCGTTCCCCTCACCCATCCGTGCGTGGAACCACCAGGCGCGATTTGCGACAATATGCGTCGCGTACATGCCAATCGACCAATTTCGCGGCGTATTGCGCAAGGCAAGCTGCTCTCCTGTAAGGGGCGCGATGGCCGCGACAAGACTCTGCTGGTAGATACCCCAACCCGCGTAGAAGGGGAGGAGTGAAAGCTGATATTCTGCCATGATAGGTATTCCTTGCTTTTTTCTTCGAGAAAAAACAACACGATCGTATCGACACGCGCAAGGAAACGATGGGGCAGAAAGAGAGAGTGGAGAGAGAGAGCAGGTCATCGCTTGCACAATGATCGACTATGCGGATGCCGCGACAGGGGACAAGATGGCAGCCCTCTGCGAGTGCGTATGGTGGATGGGGAACACCAGCGATGCGTTCGCCGGAGTTCCATGCCTGACACCTCTTTGCCGCACGCTTCTCCATATCGACTTTCGCACCATCGCATGCTGGCGTTATCACTATCCACCGTCTCGCTGAGGCCTCGCCAGAAGGCCGTCGAGCAGGAATCATGCCCCACGGCATTCCAGGCGTAGAGTGGCCAAGCGCTAGTGCCTGATGAGAGACACGCGGATAGATGGAAGCAAGAATGGTAACGCCTGTTTCACTGTTTGAACAGGAATCAGGATGGAGTTAGCAGCACACCGGCATAGATGTCAAAACCTCTCCAACAACGAGCGAATACATCACTACTATGCAGGCAGAGAGAAGATCCTGTCAAGATTGGGTTGGCCAACTGGAGCGGATGGCCAGACGAGAGAAGTAAAATCACCGTTGAATAGAGAGCAATCCGCTCTGGGTGGTGTAGACGCAATGTGCCGCAGCAGCCGTTCGCTCTGCTTGACAAGTGCCCGGATATCAGCTATCCTTAGTGCCAAGGTATACGAGAGTCTCATATAGGTTGATAGAGGGTGACGCAGATGCGCGAACTAAAGAAGGGGTCGCTCGGCATGCTGCTACTCCAGCTTCTGAGCGAGCGCCCAAGTTACGGCTACGAGCTGTGTGAGCGGCTGCAGACGCGGAGTGGCGGGACGCTCAGTTTCGACGAAGGCGCCATTTATCCGCTGCTGCACGAGTACGAGCGGCGCGGCCTGGTCGCAGGCTACTGGGAAAGCGGTGACGAGGAAACCTCCCTGGGTAGAGGTGAGACCACCGAGGCACCGCTTGGGAGCCAACGGAAGGGGCCGCGGCGGCGGTACTATCGACTCACCGAGCGCGGTGTACAGGCGCTGGGGACGAGCGTTGCCGAGTGGCAGGCATTCGCCGACGCTATAGGACGCGTACTGGGCCGTGGAGACGGGATGCTGGATCCAGGTTTTAGCCCGTAACTTTCCACTCGTGGCTGAAGAGCCGGGAACCGCGTACTGCCCACTTCCTACGGGATACATGGACAAAGAGAGTTTTTGAAAGCGAGGTTACCATATGCCGGAGCGGCAGCAACCAATCGAAGGCTACATTGCGCAACTGGCACGGCGCCTGCATCTGCCGGCAGCGGAGCGTGACGCGGTGCTGGCCGAAGTGCGCGAGCATCTGCAGGAGCGTGCGGGAGCGGCACGCGAGAGTGGTATCTCTGAAGAGCAGGCCGAGCGCCAGGCGGTGCAGGCATTTGGCACCGTCCGACGCATCGGTCGGCAGCTGCGCGCCGCACATCCCCAGCCGTGGGGGCCGTGGCGCTGGATCGTTGGCCTGGTCGCCGGAGCGGTCGTGACCTGGGCCCTATGGCTGGCAGGCACGGTGCCGGCGACGGTCTACTATTACACGTTGTATCCTCTGTATCTGCTCGATCCGCACGGGCGACTCGATCCAGTGTACATGTCGCCGTTCCATACGGTGGTAGAATCCTCACCGATTGCGAGCGGTGCGTTCGAAGCCTACCTGACGCTTGGCTGGCTCTGGCTTGTGCCGTTCCTCGCGCTGTACCTGGTGCTGCCGTTTTTCTGGGGGCGTCACGCACGGCGGTGGTGGGTGCCAGGGCTAGTGTATGGGCTGGGCACCTGGCTCAGTGTGCCCTGGTTTGTCCTCGAGCTTCTCAGCACCGATTGGGCGTTTTCGGCGGAGGGGAGGATCATTGCGCTGGCTTTGCCACTGGCGCTGGCGGCCAGTTTTGTCGGCTGGCGTTGGCGGGCGTGGTCAGCGTCGGCGGTGGCCCGGGCGCAGGCAGCGTAGCTGACTGATGGTGCCGGCAGATTGCTGTGCGGTACCTGACTGCCGTACCGATCTGGCGATGTATACTCTTGCTATGCCAGCTGTGACTGAGCTGCCGAGAACCTCGCTTGGGAGGTTCGACAGCTCATCGCCAGACGGAACTCGAAAGACGCTGACCGGTGAGAGGACGCGACGAGTGAGACTGGCGGGCACAGAGAGTAGGAGTGGAGCATCATGCAGAAGATCGCCATTCTTGCGGATATTCATGGGAATCTGCCCGCGCTCGAGGCGGTGCTGGCGGAGATCGCCTCAGAAGGTATCGAGCGCATCGTCTGCCTGGGCGACGTCGCCACGCTCGGTCCGCAGCCGCATGAGGTCATTGCCCGATTGCGGGGGGTGGGATGTCCCGTCGTCATGGGCAATACTGACGCCAGTCTGCTTGCGCTCCAGCGTGACAAGAGTGCTCCGGGCGCCGACTGGGGCAACGAAGACTTCGACTTCGACCAGTGGTGCGCCGCTCGGCTCACTGACGACGATCTGGTCTACCTGAAGACCTTTGAGCCGACGATTAGCATGTCGCTCGGCGATGAAGTGACACTGCTGTGCTATCACGGCTCACCGCGCTCGTATGATGAACGCATCACCGCTGAGACCACTGATGATGCGCTCTACGAGATGCTTGCCGGGACGCCGGCGCAGCTCTACGCTGGTGGCCACACCCATCAGCAGCTGCTGCGCCGCTACCGGGACGCGCTCGTGCTCAACCCAGGCACGGTGGGGTTTGCCAAGGACGCCATTGCGCCCTCCGCGCAGGTACGCAACCCTTCCTGGGCCGAGTACGCCATTATCGCTCGCGACGGCGGCCAGCTGGATGTCTCGCTGCGCCGCGTTGCCTTCGACCTCGACGCCCTTTTTGCGGCGCAGGATGCCTCAGGCATACCTCGTATCTACTGGCGGAAGGGCGACTGGCTGCGGGTCTGAGCGGCTATGATGACGACGGTCTGTGCCGTTGGATAGGAATCGTGGCTGGACACCAGCAAACCCAGCTCTGGCCCTGCGAAACACGCTCTTAACCGGACACGTCAGGTTCCAGCGTGAGCAACCAGACCTGGCGTGTGGCGAATTGGTGATAGCCCATGTGCAGGAAGGCATTGGCCATCGGCACATTGCCCAAATCGGTGGCCGCGATGATACGTTGCGCGCCCTCTGCGATGAGCGTCCGGGTCCCTTGCGCTAACAGATCATGGACATAACCGTGCCCGCGCTGCTCAGGAACGACGCCAATATAGCCGATATTCGGCCAGCGGCTGTTTTCAGCGGGCATGACGACGCCTACGATCTGTCCATCGGGGAGCGATCCCATCTGCCACCAGTGCGGCTCCCAGCGTTTTTGATAGCGCTGCTCATCGTGAAAGTGGCGTCGGGCCGCCTCCATCGGTCCCATCTCACGGACCTCCTCTTGTGTATAATGGTCCAGCGTGCCTTCAGTGATACGCGCCATCGTTTGGATGAATGTGGCGTCGCCGACCTCGCTGAGCGTGCGAAACATCAACCGTGTCGGGAGAGGAGGAATGGGATCTTCCTGCGTCCACTCGAATTTGCGACGGTCCAGTATGAGACGAAAGCCAACCGCGCCAAGCAGGGTAGAGCTGCGTTGGGGATCACCGGCGAGGGCCGATGGCGCATCCAGTATGGCCTCTATCTGGCGTAGAGTTGGGGTGCGAATCTGCCTCAGGCTCTCGCGGGTGAGATCTGCGGCAATGGTTGTTTCATCGGGACCAGGAACAACTTCGAGCCAGTCGAGACAGCCCGGAGTGGTTTCACCGCGATTGGCAGTATAGGCCACGCGACCGAGCCAGTGGCTTTTGTGTTCTGCTACCCATAACCATTGCGGCCGGGTCATGTCGTTCGCAATGAAGCTACGGAGTTGAATATCAATGTCCGTGCTTCGTTCAGTGTCGCCAGAGATCGTTGCGAACGCCGTTAACTCGGCTGGGGTGATCGGTCGAAATTGCATGGTGTTGTACCTTTCAGTAAGCAGTAATGGCAACAAACGGCAAACATGGTCGATCACCCCCTTTCTGCTCTCGAAGCAAGTATCACCGTGATGCATATACGAGATAGCGCTGCTGCTACGATGGTATACCACATAACGAGGGCCTCCTATCTGTCCGATAGGAGGCCCGAAACAAAACACCCTTTCAACAATCGTCTACAATGAGGATCCGGTGCACCCACACCGGAAGTGCAGACGCTCCCAGACCCTTACTCGCTGCCAGTCGCGCAGGCGCCGCCAGCACGTCATGCCGCTACCGCACCCCAATTCTGTAACTATCGTGTGACTCAGTGTAACACTGTGGCAACCCTCACCCATCATGGTGATTACTCAGTCATCGAAGTGACTACCCAACTCTCGCTCTCGCCGCTGCCGCCATCTTCTCGTTGGTCGAGCGAACAGGAGAGAGACTTTAAGAAAGAACACTACCCATGGCAAACATGCGTGACAAAAACAACGCCCACCGCAGACGACAAACGATGCTGGCATCCCCGCACCGAGCGACGAATATTCACTCACCTTGGGCCCCGCCGGCCCGGTGCTCATGCAGGATGCCTACCTGACCGAAAAGCTGGCCCACTTCGTCCGTGAGCGCGTCCCCGACCGCGTATACCATGTGAAGGGCGGCGGCGCCTTCGGCCACTTTGAGTGCACCGCCGACTGCACGCACTGGACCAAGGCCGCCTTCCTGGGCAAAGTTGGCAAGCGCACGCCGCTGATACTCCGCTTCTCGATAGTGGCCGCCGAGGAGGGCTATCCGGACGCCGACCTCGGCGCGCGCGTCGCCCGCGGCCTGGAAATCGAATCACCGCAGCTCTCGGGCGCGTCTCGGTAGCCCTGCCTGGCAACGGTGATCCTCGTCAAAAGCGTTCGCCAGCGAGAGATGAGGCCCGCAAGGGGACGGCAGCAGCAAGGTGGCGATATGGGTGCCTCGACCGCGGGCAGGGATGCCAATTACCAGCGTTCTCGATGCACATATTCCTCTTGCGCCCGCCGCCGAGCACGCAAGTCCCGCTTCTGCTCGTCAGGCGCGCGATGCCCAATAAGAATAGTCCCCACGGGCATCACTTCTTCTGGCATCCCGAGGATGTCCCGCCAGGGTCCAACATCGAATGGAACCCCGATCAGGCAAGCGGCCAACCCTTCATTGACCGCAGCCAATAACATGAGCATGATGCCGCAACCACTATCGACGTACCAGTAAGGGACAGGCCAAGGAATCTCCGATCCATCGGGCAGTACCTTGTCAGGGCGCTGGTAGCGTCGATGGTAGTCGGCCTCATTGGTACAGGCCACGACGAGGACCGGCGCTCCAAAGGCTGGTGGTTCGGCCATTGCCTCCTGCAGAGGCACGCCCATCAGCGCTTGTTCTTGCCGATCCATCTCGGCCATCAATTGGCCAATCATGGCGGGATCGGTAACCAGCACATACGATTGGCCCTGAGAATACCCGGCCGTCGGACCACGGGTACCAGCGTCGAGAATGCGGTCGAGTACAGCTTGCTCAACTGGCTCTGGTCCATAGCTCCGAATCGAGCGACGCTTGTGTATCACTTCGTCAAAGTCCATACAGGCCACTCTCCCTTGATTGTCTCGAGAAACAGTATACCAGTGAGCTGCCACAGCAGACGCCGCTCGCTTTTGGCATGCCCAATGGTATGGCGCTTGAGACCGCGCCAGCTTGTCGGCGAACAGTTTCACTCCTTTGGTCTGGCCAGGCCCGCTATCACCTCCACGTTCGGGAGCTTCAGCAGCTCATGGGGATCGAGGAGGAGCTTACTTGAGCGATTGCCACCGCCCATGACAACCTGTGGTTGCCGCATGACGGCACTGTCCACATAGATCGGCAAATCGGTGATACCGATGACAGTGACGCCGCCAATCAGCATGCCGGTACGTTGCACGGTCGTGTCTGCATCAGCAAAGGAGGCGCGCTTCACCCCCAATAGCTCGCAGACCTTCTGATTCACGTCCAATCGGGTCGTGCCCAGCACGACGCACACCGCATATTTCGCCGGCTCCACTTTTCGCGAGGCGACCAGAATCGTATTCGCGGCCTGATCGAGCGGGACGTGGTACTGCTCACAGAAGACCGCAGTATCGGCGAGCTCTGGAGTACAGTCAAGTACCGTGTAGGTCATCTCGTACTGAGCGAGGGTGTTTTCCACACGCAGCAGTAACTTCGTTTCGGACACCATAGTTCTCCACATGGAAGGATTCAGTGCGTGGGCGGGGCGGAGTCAGTATACCAAATCTGCCCCGCTCGCTGGAGAAACCGCGGCGAGCGTCCCGATTTCATCAGTATCACACTTGTCCAAGCCAAACAGGCATAGTTAGTTCAATGTGGTAAGCTGCTGGACGATATAGGCAATCAACGACTCAGATTTGCGGGCGTCGGTTGGTTTTGTCTGTGGATACCTTTGTTGGACGAGCGCGACCGCCTGTCGCAATGTCGGGGCTGAATACCCGCTGAGAGCAGTGTGGAGCTGCTGAGGCCCATAAAGCTTGACCAGTGCATAGGGATCGAGCGGTGCGAAAGGATCGAAGCGAGCACCTTCTGTACCTTGGAGGGGTACTAGGTCAGCGTGAGATGGGGCCTGAGCTGCTGGTGCTGTCACTCGGGTTGGATGTGCATGTAGTTCTTCGTAGATGCGCTGCACTGTCCGGCGAAAGGCAGGATTGTGAACAGCTTCGGCGGCGGCGGCTTCGGTGACAGCTGCACTCAGTAGTTTGACGTCCGTTGCCCCGATCAGGCGTTGTAGCTGCGCCGTTGCATCCCTTACGCGTTGCAGGTTCGCCTGCCGCTTACTGGTCGTGAGTGTCGCGGACATGTCGTAGTACCTCCTCCGTGAACTCCGTGTACTGCAGTGCTGCCGGCTTTTGGCCCAAGCCGGGAAGATGGAACTTTCCACCCTCATCTTTTTGAATATTCGCGTCAAACTTGATCTGCGTCGCAAACAACGGAATATGGTTCGGCGTCAGGAAAAAGTTCTCTAGATCCTTCACCGAATCTTTATTGGGCTTATTCTCTTGCCATCGGGTGAGCAAACAACCAACTAGGTTTGGTCGGGTACCAATAAGGCCCTGTATAGCTACTATAGTGTCATATAGCTGCTGCAGCCCTGAACTCTGATAGGGACCGGCCTCAAACGGAGCAACGGCGTAGTGAGATGCCGCTAGAGCGGCACGAACACGAAACGTCATGTCCGGCGGCGTATCGATAATGATCCAATCAAAGTCACTGTTCGCCATAAATGCCGGCGGTTTGACATCGGTCGCGTGCAAGGATTCAGCGAAACGGAGCTCTTCAGCTGGCCCAGGCTTCACACTGTTGAGAGCTAGGCGAACCTCGGGGCTGCACGGGATAATGAACAGGTTGGCAAGGTGTGTCGGACGGATCAGTGCTGCTAGCGGTGCTCCGTGGTCGAAATAATCGGCAAGCGTCTTTGCCATCACGTCGTCGCCATGGGGATTGGGTAAGGTCTGCGTCGAATTGGACTGGGAATCAAAGTCGACCAGCAATACGTTGAGCTTACGCTCAGCTAAGCGACGAGCCAAGTAGAGTGCTGTGGTTGTTTTGCCGACTCCACCTTTGTTGTTGGCCACTGTCAGAACCCTGGTCATGGATGGCGGTCGCCAGGCAACGGCATCCGATCGAAACAGCCAGTCCGGTTCGATGAGAGGCGCCGATGAATCAGCTAGACGAGAGCCGCGGAGGTAGGCAACATAGCGATACAGCATTGCGCCGTCGATAGGGCGGACCTTGCTTTGTGCCCCGGCCGCCTGGTCGTAGGCAGGTTTCCTAAATCCGGTATTGGTCACCAGATAGCCACGTGGAGCACCGGCGTCGCTCACGGATTGCTGGAAGTCCTTCACCTCTTGCAAGGCTACTCTGTCGTCATTTTTATGATGCTTCACGGAAACACAGCCAAGAAGCCTCTGCCTTCCCGGACCCTGATACAGCCGGATATCGATACCGGGGCCGAACTGGAGTCCAGTATTCTCGGTGACATAGCCCGCGCGGCGGAACACATATTCAACAAATCGTTCAAAAGGCTGCCAGTCCAGTTCCGATCGGATCCGCGCAAGCATGTTCTCGGACGTTGGTGAGGCAAATAAAGACTGGAAAACTCCTTCAGGGGGGTGATCAGACATGGGTGAAGCTCCACGCAATATTGAGAATAAGCATGCTGGCATGGTACAAGCAAACGCCACATTTGGCAAGCCATCACTGATTGCTTTCGATTGAGGCTCTCTGCCAAGTGACCTGTCTTGGTCTGTTATGGAACTATTGTACACAGAAGGGCTGACATCGTCAGTTGAGCTATTTTGCCACCCAGCCACAATCAACGAGCATGTCGCTCCCCGTTATAAATGAGGCGGCATTGCTGGCTAAGAAGAAGACCGCCTCCGCTATTTCGTGCGGATTAGCCCAACGTTTGAAAGCCTGTTCTCCTTCGCGTAGCCGTTTCACTTCTTCAAAAGGGAGACCCGTGCGCTGCGACTCGAGTTTAATGTCTGCTCGCAGCATGGGCGTATCTACCGAGCCCGGACTGAGCGAGTTAACCCGAATGTTATCGCCCGCGACTTCCCAGGCTAGCGCGCGCGTAAAAGCAAGAATGGCTCCCTTGGTTGCGCCGTAGAGTGCGTGGTCCGTCTGCCCTACATGCCCCGAGACAGAGGCCATATTGACAATACTGCCACTCTGCTGAGCACGCATAACAGGTAATACCTGTCTGCACAGCAAGAAGGTGCCGCCCAGGTTGACATCTACCAGGTGTCTGAACTCCTCCCAGGAAGTTTCGCTTAGTGGCTTGACCAACACAATACCTGCGATATTCAAGAGGACATCAATGCGCCCGAAGTGAGCATGAGCCGCGGTCACTGTCTCCTGAACGCCAGCTTCATCAGTGATATCGCAGCGGTAGAATTGGCAGACGCCACCGGCTTGATTGATTTCATCGCATACCTGCTGTCCCGCCTCCAGCATATCTAGCGTGGCAAGGCGATACCCACGCTCGGCAAATAGCCGCGCCGTCGCTTCACCAATGCCCTGGGCTGCTCCAGTGAGCAGAGCAACGGGCGCAGCTGATTGCAGGGTACTCATCTTATCCTCCAATGCCAATGATGCGCCTGGCTTCATCGGTGCTGGCAATGCTGCGGCCTAACTGGCGCGCCAGTTCGACGGTCTCCGCGACCAGTTCATGCGTCGCAGCAATTTTTCCCTCACGATAGGGATAATCTTCAGTTCCCACGCGCACATGATCTCCCTGGAGAATGGCCGCCGCCAGGATCGTTTTCTGGGCTGGTCCCATAATGCTTACATTCATCACGCTGCCGGGCGGCATCAAGCGGCGCCGGTACAGATACTCTTCCAGCGTAGGAGGCGACCACGACCCACCCGGCCAGCCGAAAAACAGCGTTGCAAAAT
Organism: uncultured Chloroflexia bacterium; assembly: GCA_963826075.1. Taxonomy (GTDB): domain Bacteria; phylum Chloroflexota; class Ktedonobacteria; order Ktedonobacterales; family JADMIN01; genus JAJPKE01. The sequence continues at coordinate 157,910 of CAWGVQ010000015.1, read as the reverse complement.
AGGGAGCTGCCAAGAGCTTTTTATCGATCAGGTATTGCGTATTCCATATAGATCCACTGTGCCAGATCTCAAGTTCCGGTTTTACCTGGTACTGATTGCACAACCGCATATACTCTTCCAGCTCCTCGCGTGGATGCAAAACATGTACATCCAATCCCACAAAGGCCTCGTCGTGGTGGCTGACAATCATCGAAATCATGTCCGCGTGTTGTGTCCAAACCTCCATCCTCTCTGGAATGGGCAGGCTCGACATACCACACTGGATAACCAGCGAGGTCTGCTGGCGCAGAGCTTGAATCACCTTGGTCCATCGTCCCTCGGCGTGAATGTGAAAGAGACTGGCGCCCGCTTGTTCACACAGACTGGCCTCGGCTACAATCTCCGGGGCGGTGTGCGGATAGGGTACATCCGGAGAGAGCCAGCAGATATTCGGAGTTGCGGTAATAATCAAGGGCTCCACATCGATCTCCTCTACCTTGACGGTACTTTGAATGCCATCACAATCGCGCTGCTGGTAAAAAAGAGGGTTGAGACGACGAAGAACACGATAAAACTGGTGAGCGTAGGCGCTCCCTGGAAGTTCAGGATTAACCCGAAGATCGGCGGTGCAGCCCCATTGGCAACGCCCACTGCCAGGTTAGCATAGGCCATGTATTTTCCTGCTTCTTCTGCAGGCACCAGGTCACTGGTGAACGCGGTATCCACGCTGAGTATGACCCCGCTGGCAGCCCCATAGATCGACGAGAATGCCAGGAAGATCGCAAATGTGCGCGCAAAGGGAAAAAAGAGACCTACAACGCCGGCAATCAGCACAGAAACGATGATGATATTCCGGCGCCCGAATTTATCAGAAAGAAATCCGGCCAGCAGGGCAAAGCTCATGCCGATCACCAGGTTAATCAGCCCGAAGATCTGGACCGCCCGGGCCAGAGCATCTTGGTTCGTAATATGCAGAATGCTTTCGAGATAATAGATGCCGAAGAATTGGAAGCCAGAAACTCCCATATAAATCAAGAAACTGCCGAACACAAACCACCAGAAGACGTTGATGCCAGGCCGCTTCTCGACATGGAACAGATCGATCAGCACTTCTCTCAACTTGAGTGGTTTCGCCTCCGGCATCGGCTTATCCAGGTTCCACATAGCCGCCGCATTGGTCAGCGTCGCAACCGCAAAAACAGAGGCAATCACAATAAAGGCGACAATTTGCAGGTTTACTGCAAACAAGCCAGTAATTGCTCCGACACCTATCGCCGAACCGAGCAGGGTAAAAACCCCTTTGATACCCGCACTGACGCCGCGCTGCGCAGACGGCACAAAATCGGCTAGCGTAGGCTGCCAGGCTCCAGCAGCGACATTGGTGAAAATCTGCATACCCATATATGCCAGGGCCACTGTCGGCAGAGAAAGCGGCACAAAGACCGGTAGCAGAATAAAAGGAAGTGTCAGAACCATTCCCCACACAAGGGTGGGCCGGCGCCGGCCAAAACGGCTCCTGGAGTGATCGCTTATAATGCCCGCGATAATGTTGACAATCACCGCGACCCCGATTGCCACACCTACCAGCGCCCCTAGAACAATGCCTTTGGTCGCTGCAGATGTTACTTCCTGCACCTGCAACGGCAAAATGAAGATGTTGTATGACAGCCAGACTACGTTCACACCCAATGCAAAGGTACTGGTGAAGATAAGCCTTGGCAGAGATAATCTCTTCACCGGAGTGGCTATTTCTGAAAGTGTCGCCATCATGGCTTCCTTTCTGAAGAAGGTGCAGCCATCATGGCCTCCTTAGAGCAACAATTTTTGCAGCCGCAGCAGATCGCCTTGATCTCCCTCGGCCTTTATTTTACGGGTTATAAACGCCGTCATCGGGTTGATCTTCTTATCCATAATTCCGGCTAGCACATCAGTATTAGCGATGGTTTTCATATCGGGGTGCGGGATCGCCTTTTCTTCGAGTGTGGCCTTTCCATCAGCCATGGTCAGCAGAAACACCTGGTGCGTATCAGGAAATTCAAAGAGCAGTGTCTTGTTGAAATCCTTGAAAGATTCGTGAAGCGCGGGGTCAGAGAAGCGATCGCGGACACGCTCTAGATACGGAAGAATGTCAGCCATTGAATAGAGTCTCCTTTTACCGGAACGGGACAAAGACGAGCAAAAGACCATCAGCTAAAGGGAAATCGATTTCCCTTCGGAGATCGATCGATAAGCAGCTTCAGCGACCTGGATAGCATGATAGCCATAGAGCGGGTCGATCAATGGCGGTCGGTCCTCAATGATGGCCTGGACAAAATTCTGCACCTCTGCCAGTATGGAAAGATATTTCCAGGCCAGGGGCTCATAGGCAACTGCGGTGACTGGCGTTCCGTCGGCATCATTTGGGCCTTGGAAGTGTACCAGTGTAGGATTTGCCAGGTGATCGACAATGAGGGAGCCTTTGCTACCGTGCACCTCAAGACGTTCGGTCCAAGGCGCCTCAACAATACAACTATGGGTTGTCTCAAAGACAGCCCCGTTGGCCAGGTGGCCGGTCGCAATTGTATTATCGTCCACCAGGCTTTCAGGCATCATTTTGTAGGCGATGGCCTGAATATCGCGGACGCCGCCGAAGAGCCACTTCAGCAAATAAAAGGAATGGACGCCTGAATCGAGCAGCACGCCTTGATTTTCCAGACTTCCCACCCAACTGGTCCGGCTGCGAATACGCGCGACCTCGCTGCCCGCAATGTAGGTGCGCACAAAGCGGATCTCGTCCAGCGTTCCGGCCTGGAGCAAGCGCTCCACCTCGCGGTATGCCGCCACAAAGGGGGTATTCTCCGCTACAGTAAACTTTACTCCCGCAGCCTGAGCCGTATTGATCAGATGCAGCGCATGTTCAGAGGTCAATGCCATTGGTTTCTCGACCAGGACATGCTTACGCTGCTCCAGAGCTGCCAGTGCAATCGGGTAATGCCATTGGTGCGGGACAGTGATATCGACCATGTCGATGTCAGGGTTAGTCACCAGTTCCCGGTAATCAGTGTAGACCTTTGCCTCGTGGGTAATGGCCCGATCGGTGGCAACCTCTTCATTGACGTCGCAAACAGCCACGATCCGGGCACGGTCGCTTATTTCTTCATAACCCGCCTCGTGGACATAGGCAATTCCACCCGTGCCAACCAGACCAACCCGGACTTTCTTCTCGCTCATGTGCATACACCTTGAAGAGTATTTCAGATACTCTGAATAGTGGGGGATGTTTGGGTGAGCTTCACGGCTCCATTGCCAGTTACCAGGAAGGTCTCTTCATCGCCGATATGAGACCCATCGTGGTAGCCAGTATAGACCTCGATGTTGAGGACCATCCCGGCTTGCACTGTGTATGGGCTATCGAAAGTAATCCATGCCTCTTCGGTTTGAAGGCCGATGCTATGCCCTACATTGATGAAATATGGGGGCAAATCATGGGCTGTATAGATCTCGACTGCCAGGTTATATAGATCTGCGAAGGGCATGCCCGGACGAAGTGCCTGACCAAGCTGATCGACAATATCGCACATGGTCTTATGGAGTTGCTGCAAATCAGGGGGAAGTGGGCCAGTGTAGAGTAAGCGCCGGTTATCCGAGGTATAGCCATCGACGACGGCGCCCAGATCGAGTGTTACTACCTGGCCAATTTCAAGCGTCTCGTCAAAGGCGATTTCCGGATTCGATGCGCCAAAGGCAATAGTCGTATGCCCGATTCCCGTCGCCCCATGTTCGAGCATCAAACGTTTGGCTGCATTGATCAACCACAGCCGCGAAATACCCGTTCTGATCTGCCCCGGTAACTCAGCTATCACCGCCTCAACAATGGCGGTCGCTTTGCGCATCAAGATCAGCTCTTCCTCAGTTTTGATCAAGCGCAAGCTCAAAAGGATGTCATCGATAGTTGCAAGCGTTGAAGGAGCTATAAACTCATATAATTTCGTTAGGACATACAGGGGGCAGGAGCTTTCTACGCCAATTTTCGCATCAGGCGAAAGCCGGGCTTTCAGAAAATCGCCCAGCTCTTCCAGGGCGCTCTCCCGGCTAAAAAAACTCCGTACCTCATCAACCGCGAAGGTGAAACTAAGCGTCGCGCCAATCCAACAAAACAGTGTTACCTTGCCATCAGCGCTGGCAAAGACAAAGGACGGTAGCTGGTTTTTGAGAGCAAAGAGAATCGGGTTGCCACTCCCTGGTAGCGTTGGTAGACCCGACGTATAGTAGACATTTTCTGCTGAACTCAGCAAAATACCGTCAAGACCACGTTCCCTGATCTGTTCCACCAGCTTTGCTTTCCCCGTGCCAGGGGGCTGGACATGATAAGGCATTCTCATCTCTCACTTTCCTCTTCAAGCGTCGAGATAACTGAGCGGGCCTCGCTCGCGTCAGATCTTTTCGGCACTTGCTGCGTTCTCGCCCTCTCGCGTAATCGATCCGCGCAAGCGAATTTCGACATTCTGCAAATGCTGCAGCATTGCCACCTGCGCAGCCTCGGGATCACGTGCGTGCAGGGCTTTGACAATCGCCTGGTGATCAGCGATGACCTGCTTTTTGATGCCTGGTAAATCTGTCGTCCGCTGCCGACTGGCGCGACCGAGACGGCGGATACTGGCCATAAAGCGGCCGAGGATCATATTGCGCGCGGATTCAGCGATACATTCGTGTAAATCAAGGTCAGCCTGGAAGAAGAGGGCAGAATCATTCACACTCTCAACCAGGCGTTTAATACAGGCATCAAGCCGTGCGAGCTCCTCATCAGTAATCCGCCGCGCCGCCAGAGCACAGAGCCCACCCTCAACGATCTGGCGAGATTCGAGTAGATCGAGGTAGGTAGCATCGGAGAGCGCGAAAACAAAATCAAGATGCTCAACCAGCAACTCTGGCTCCAGGCCAGTAATAAAAGTTCCCGCGCCCTGTCGAATGTCGACAACGTTCATAATCGATAAGGCCCGCAATGCTTCACGAAGAGAAGGGCGGCTTACCTGCAATTGCGTAGCTAGCTCCCTTTCCGAAGGCAATCTGGCTCCAGGGTGCAGCTTCTTTTCCTCAATCAACAGGAGCAACTTACGCACGATCTCTTCGGGCAAATTGGGTTTGGAGAAAGCTTCGAATGTCATCAGGTGCTATTTCTCTCTCAGAAATTGGTAAGATATCTAGCCGAATAATAAAGGAATAGCGCTATTATGTCCAGGTAATGCCCTTTGATGGCTACTTCCGATATCGGCACAGAAAATGGCACTGAGCGAACGCGGGAGAGACCCCCACGACGTGTGGACGGCGAAGGAAGGCTTGCAAGGATGAGCCGGGCACGGAATATGCCTATACCTTCAACTGTACACTGCATCCGGGAGTCACGCATCATCCAGACAACCCACAGGAGGACAGCTTGAGCGTTCAGGGACGAAAGCAAGCGCATCACCCGGAGAGCGAGGCCGTCCACCTGTTGGAGCGATACGGCATGATCATTCTGGGTAGCGCACTCCTGATGATCGCCGGCGCCTTCTTTGCTCCACTCGGCCCCCTGGCCGGAACGCCGGTGCGCGGGCTCGTGACCATACTGGCGGGATCCGGGGGGCTTGGACTGTTGCTAGGAGCCGGAGTGGCCACTCCCCCACCGCTCGCCAATCGGCTGAGGCAGTCCACCTGGCTGCGCCGGCTGATAGTGGCCCTGGCGCTGTGCCTGTGGGCCTCTACGCTGGCCGGCCTGACCGGAACGACCTGGATGATGCTGCATACGCCTCCGGCCAATACCTATTTCACCGATATCGTATCCTTTAGCCAGGTGGATGCCGACCTGGTGCTGTCGGGGCACAATCCCTACACCAGCGACCAGGCGTACCGTGTCGCCCTCTCCAGGTACCCGCTGGCGATGGGGACGGCATTGCGCGGTCCAGTATTCGGGACCAGCTACACCGAGCCCACCCTGGCGCACCTGGCGGCGGTACAGCGGCGGTACGCGGCGGCGCCGCAGACGGTGAAGGGCGCCTTCGATCCGCAAACCCTCCATAGCTATCCCGCCCTCTCATTCCTGCTCTATGTGCCGTGGCTCTGGGCCGGCGGTCGCAACATCCTCCTTTTGAACGTGCTGGTCTACTGGGCGGTTTTTGCCTGGCTGGTCTGGCTCACTCCGGTAGGCTGGCGCCACTATGGAGCCCTGGTGGCGCTGGCGGCCATGCCCACAGTTATGGCCTCGCTCATCGAGAGCAACGAAGTCATCTGCATCGCCCTGGTGTTGCTGGCCTGGCATGGGCGCGAGCGCCACTGGATAGGACCCATACTGCTGGGACTGGCCTGCGCTTTCAAGCAGTATGCGTGGTTCTTCGTGCCGTTCTTCACTCTGGAGGTGGTGTCTGCGCAGGGGTGGCGCGCCGGGCTGCGCTGGGCGGCCAGCGGCACCGCCGCGTTTCTGCTGCCCAATCTCCCCTACCTGCTTGCCAGCCCCAAGGCATGGCTAGTGAGCCTGGGGCTGCCGATAACTGGCCAGTTTTTCCCGCAGGGTATGGGTCTGATGCAGCTCTCCACCAGCAAGGTGCTTCCCTACGGCCCGCCGGTGCTCTATGCTTGCCTGGAGGCGGCGGCTATGGGAGCGTGTCTCTGGCTGTTTGCTCGTGCCAGGACGCAGATCGGAGCGAGCGTGCTGGTGCTGGCGCTCATACCACTGTTCTTCGCATTCCGCTCCATGCCCAATTACTTTGCTTTCACGCCCTGGCTGGCGCTCTACGCGGTGAACGTGCGCTGCCGGGTGGACATGATCCCGCAGCCGTCGCCCCTGGTGCAGGCCGCCGTACGAGCATGGCGCACCGTGCAGTATGCGGTGACCGGGTCGGCTACAGGCTGATCAGCGAAGCGCGGTCACCCTTCGACGACACGCGTCAGGATGACGCGCCTTCGATCGCAGGTGATCGAGCGCTCGCGGACGCCCTGTACGTGCTAAAGCCGGCACGCACGGCTCGAGGTGCCTAGACCAAGATCGAAGCACGTGGATGGACTGTTCGCAAGTGCCACAGCAGGTGGTTGCAATGTCCGTTCGTACCCGGGCACAGAATATGCCACCCTCCTCACCGGGCGTAGCTTTCTCGCATTGCCCTCTTCGTAGAAGTTTAAGCCCTTGCTCTATCTGAGCTTTCCAATACGTTATCCCGATATTCCCCAAGAAGGAGAAAGACGATGTATGCTCTCCAGATTGCAGCGCTCGGTGACCCCTCCGAGGTGGTCAAACTGGTCGAGCTGCCCAATCCGCCTGCTCCCGGCGCTGAAGAAGTGCTGGTTGCCGTGGAATACGCTCCGGTTAACACCTCTGCGCTGCTCATGATTCGAGGCCTCTATGGCAAGCGCCCACCGTTGCCCGCGGGCGTAGGCAATGAAGGCGTTGGGCGGATTCTAGTGGTTGGGAAATGTGTGGACCATCTCAAGGTTGGGGATCGTGTACTGATCCCACTTACGCACTATTCCTGGCGCGAGCAAGTGGTACTGCCCGCTAAAGACCTCTTCCCACTGCCGCCGGGCGCTGATCCGCAGCAGCTGTCAATGCTACACATCAATCCGCCAACTGCCGCGCTGCTCCTCAGCGAATACGTTGCGCTTTCGCCGGGCGATTGGGTGATTCAGGATGCCGGCAATTCCGGGGTGGGACGCTGGGTGATCGCGTTCGCCAGGGAGCGTGGCTTGAAGACGGTAAGTCTGGTTCGCCGGGCGGAGCTCGTCGACGAACTCACCGCTGCCGGCGGTGATCTGGTGCTGGTGGATGCGGCCGGAGTAGCTGATCGAGTTGCCGAAGCTACTGGTCACGCGGAGATACTGCTGGCGTTGGACGGAATCGCCGGTGAGGCGATGACCTCTGTGTCCAGTTGTCTGGCTGCTGGGGGCACGCTGGTGGTATATGCGTTCATGAGCGAACGGCCCGGTCTGGCAAACCCCAGAGACATCATCTTTCGCGGGGTGACGATTCGCGGCTTCTGGCTCGAATCCCCAGAGATTCGCACATCCCCGAAAGTTGTCGAGGCCATCCAGGCAGGTGCGCGGATGGTTGCTGAGGGTAAATTGCGCGTGCCTGTCGCCGCCGTCTACCCGCTCACAGCGGCCAGGGAAGCTCTCACACACGCGCAAAAAGGAGGAAAGGTGTTATTCCAATGTTCCTGAGCGCTGGCGTGCCTGCTCGGCGTCCCACTGCTCCGGCGGTGACCACATGTCCTGCGTCATTGCTCCTCACTCTCGCCTTTGCTCACCAAATTACCTGTATCTCAAGCTACACGCACGCATGCTGGTGCCGGCACGCCGGTGTCAGGGCCAGGAGAGACCCAGTGGATTGGGTACTGGTATTCCGGCCTTTCTCATGATCGTGTCCGAGAGCGGCCACATCAGCTCGCTCAACCGAGTGGTGTGCTCCAGGCCTAGATGGTCCCAGGGAGGACTCGCCAATGCGTCAGTTCGATCTTCGATGGCCTGTCTTCCCTGGCGCCCAGTCTCAGTTACCAGCCCACTGGCGTCCAGCCACCCACGCTTCCGCAACCGCTCCTCGGCCGCTGTCCATTCCTCATCGGTCCATCCCCGGTTCGGTTGCAGCGTCTCACGCGGCGCTCGTCCAACCGCCGCCTGGGTCACGTGTGCCTCACAGCCGTCCAGCCCTTCAGCCAGCAAAGCAACCACGTGGCCGTCGCCTCGGTACTCGCGCAGAAGCGTGGCAGCGTGCCAGAGTGCCAGATGAGGCTCATCCGGCCAAGGGAGTGAGTAATGGGCGGCAAACAGCGGGCGCCCGGCCACGTCGCAGGCTTGGATCGCGGTGTGCGCCAGGGCGTGTGCGTCGGCGAGGGAAGATGATGAGATCTCTTGCCCCAGCAGGCGGCGCAGTGCGGCATCGGCAGACCGGAAGCGGGCGGACAGGATTTGCTCGGGTGATGAAAAGCGCCAGGCATCCGGGATGGCGCGGGCGACCATGCGTTGATGAAAGTTATAGAACGTCGCCGTGACGACGTCGGCCGGTACTGGACCCATCGGCGCGGCACGCGAGGCGAAGTACCCCATCCAGTACCCTTTCAAGCCGGCATCGGCATAGGCCTGGCGCGCCTCGGGCGCGAAATAGATCATGGCGTGATAGGGCTCGAAGGTCTGCCACATCCGGCGGGCAAGGGCCTGTGTGGGATGGGCGTTGAGATTGTGCGCCATCGGTTCCTCCCTGATGCAGTACTCGATTCAACGAACCAGTTGCAGCGATATTAGAGCACACTGAAGAGTCCGGCGCCACTGCGTGGGGTGCCGGTTGTCGCTGTACGGAGCTGATCCCGCCTCCCTATACTGCTCAAGTTACACTGACTGCTCAGCCAGTCGGCTCTCGGAGCCTGATGCCGCGAAGGTCCAGGGTTGGGGACACTGCCAACGTGTCATATCCGCTAGCACTCCTGCTCCTCGCCACGTGTTAGGATTCTCTCAGTCTCCGAAGTACGGCTATGTATCGGCAGCAGTGCTCAGAAAGGTACGGTTCAGATTGGAGGGAACGATGGCATCGAACGGCGCATCTTACGACACGGCGTCGCTGACGCGGGAGTCGCGGGCGATCTGGAACGCGAAGGCGGCATTTTGGGACGAGCGGATGGGCGAGGAGGGCAACGCTTTTCAGCGCCTGCTGGTCGGGCCGGCGACGGAGCGGCTACTGGCACTGCGTGAGGGCGAGATGGTACTGGACGTGGCCTGCGGCAACGGCGTGATGGCGCGGCGGCTGGCAGCGCTCGGCGCGCGGGTGGTCGCGTGCGACTTCAGTGAGGTGTTTGTCGAGCGGGCACGGGAGCGCACGGCGCCAGAGTTGGGTGATCGCATCGAGTACGCAGTAGTGGATGCGACTGACGAGGAGCAGTTGCTAGCGCTGGGCGAGGGACGCTTCAACGCGGTGGTCTGCAATATGGCCTTCATGGACATGGCGACGCTTGATCCGCTGCTGGGCGCGGCGCGTCGGCTGCTGAAGCCGGAAGGGCGTTTCGTCTTCTGTGTGATGCACCCGTGCTTCAACAACCCGGGCCACCGCAAATTGGCGGAGGAGGAGGACCGCGGGGGGCAGGTCGTAGTGACGTACTCGATCAAGTTGGCAGACTATCTGCGGCCGACGGTCGAGAAGGGCGGGGGCATGCCGGGCGAGCCGGAACCGCATTACTACTTCCACCGCTCGCTGAGCGACCTCCTGGCAACATGTTTCCGCTGCGGCTTCATGCTGGATGGGGTGGAGGAGCCGGCGTTTACCGAGCCGATCCAAAGTGAGCTGGTGCTCAATTGGGGCCACTACCCTGACATCCCACCCGTGCTGGCGTGCCGGCTGCGACCGATGAGATCGTAGCACTTCGGTACGGCGAAAACGCAGGTTCACGAAGGACCTGCTGCTGTACACCGGCTCCTCAAGCTTGAATGGCCTGTCTGGGCATCAGGCTAGCGCTGGGAGCCTGTCTATGATGGAGGTGTCTGCGTGCAAAGTCCGCTCGACACCCATGACATCCTACAGCCGCTCTAACATCCTCGCACGTACCACCTGGTAGCTCTGCTCTTGGCCGCTCGTGGCGTAGAAGCGCATGGCGCTCAGCGTGAGATAGCATTGATAGCAGAGCACGCGTTCGTCATAGGCAGGCACCGGAATCTTGAGCTCCTCGTAATGGGTGCGAAAGCGCTCCCGCAGGTGCAGGGAAGGCGTCCAAAAGTCCGGGATCGCCACGTCATAGACAAAGTCACCATAGCGTGCATCGAGCCAGTCCAGTACAGCCGTGAGCTGCCCACCGTCCGCAAGCAGATTTGCCAAACTGAGACCACCATGAACCAGATACCGCTCTTCTGGGCAATACGGCAGCAATCGCAGCATGTGCTCATAAATGTGATCAAAGACGTCACGCTCCAAGAAGGTATCATCGAACAGGTGATGCCATCTCCCGAAATAGTCCTCCTCTCGTTCCTCATAGGCGACCAGGCGCAGAAAGGTGCCCCAGCTGGTATTCATGCCTTGTCCATGAGCATCAAAGACGCCATAGCCGTGTGTGTCGCTGACATCAACGTGATGGAGGATATCGTGCGTTTCCATGATCTGTGGCAAGAGGCCTTCGATTTCGCCTGGCGGCAAATTCATCAACATAACGCCCGGCATTTTGCGCGAGATCGCATAGTGCAAGTCACCGAGGCGCCCGACCTGGAGGACCGGTGGCATGGGTATGGGCGCCCGGGCCAGTTTCTGCCACAGATAGGCTTCCTTGGGGAAATTCGCCCCCAGCATGCGATCCAGGTTGAACCGGATGATATACTCCTGGTTGCCCGCGCGGAAGGCAAAGGTGCGAGCGACGGAACCACCTTCGACCGGGACAACATCAGTCACGGGCACATCAAACTGGTCGTGCAGCAGTGCCAGCATGGCTGCATCTGACACGACGGGTCTCAGATCCGGCATACAGCGTCTCCTCGTGATCACCGGCGGTGCTCGTGCTCGCATCGCTTATTCCTAGTCTACTCTCCTTGCACTGGCCGGCGCGGCGGGAAATCTGCTAGTACTCAGTTGACGTAGGTTTCTTTAATGGGATAGAGATCGACCGACCTGCGCATGCCAGCAAGCAGGACAATGAGGAAAGAGAGAGTCATGGACACGTTCGAGACCTATGTAGCTCGGGCAGAGCAGTCGTTCACGGGCTGGGATTTTTCCGTCATTTCGCGTACAGATCGGATGGTAACTGAGCCGCTGCCCTGGAGCTATGGGAGCAAAGTGTTGCTCTATCAGAGGTCGGCTACGGCCATGCTCGATTTGGGAACGGGAGGCGGTGAATTGCTCTCGTTGTTACAGCCGTTTCCACCAGCGATCTGCGCGACTGAAGGGTATGCGCCCAATCTGCCGGTTGCTCGGCATCGTCTGGAACCGCTGGGAGTCAGAGTCGTTGCGGTCGGCGATGACGACCGGCTACCTTTTCCCGATGCCCACTTTGATCTCGTTATTGATCGCCATGAATCCTACGACCCGCACGAGATCTTCCGCGTCTTGCAGCCCGATGGCATGTTCCTTACGCAGCAGGTCGGCGGACAGAATGATCTCGAGCTGAATGAATGGCTTGATATCCCTTTTGATGTTGTCTGGAAGGATTGGTGTCTCGACATCGCCGTTTCCGGACTGGCAGAAGCTGATCTCAACGTGTTCGAGCGACAGGAAGCCTCGGTGCAAACGCGCTTCTATGATGTAGGAGCCATCATTTTCTATGTGCGAGCAATCCCTTGGCAGTTTCCTGGTTTTTCGGTTGAACGCCACCGCCAGCACTTGGAGGTGCTGCATCAACGCATCATGGAAACTGGATACGTCCAGGTTACCAGCCGGCGCTTTCTGATCCTGGCGCGCAAGCCGTGAGTGGATGTGGATCTCGCTCGTACAGATGGAAGCCAATCGTGATGCGCCGTCGCCGACGCGCTCTCAGCAGTCGAACACCGACCAGCAGATGTCGTTCCGCAACCGCTGGTCGTCGAGTACGAGCTCGCGAATCGCCTCCGGGAGCTGGTCGCGCTGCCACTGGCACTCGAGTCGCCCTGCGCTCTCGCCCTCTCCTTCCGGCGCGGAAGCACGTGCCGTCTTGATCGCATAGGCGGCCGCACCGAGCTCGTGCGCGGCGACGTGTGCGACGGCCGCGGCCTGGCCGGAAGCGTGCGCGGCATGCCGTGCTGCCCCACTCAGGTCTCTGGCCGCGGCGTTTGCATGGCCGGCCGCCGCGCGAGCCTGGGACATCGTGACCTCGCCACGCACCCAGGCGCGGACCTGCTCGATCGCCTGACGCGGTCGCGGGTCCTCAGGCCGAGCCGACTCGAAGAGGTCAAGGACGTGCTCCGCGCACGATGCCGCCCACAGGGCGAGGAGCTGGTGATCCGAATCGGTGAGGGTCCCACCGCGGCGGATCGTCACGAAACGACGGTCGCGGTCTTTCGGTAGGATCACGCCCAGCACCCCTTCTGCTCGCTTCTGCCCAACGGCCAGCCGTGTAGGGCTGCCGCCTGGCCCACCTCGGCACCATTGACAATTGTAGCATCCGTACAGCATGTACGGTACGCGATTCTCACCAGGTCCCAGGAGCAGCCGTCGCGCAGCGCGACGTGGACGCCCTCGTCGGCGCGTGCCGCAGCCCCGGCTGCTGCGGCCCATGGTGCTCCAGGTGATGGTGTGCCCCACCGGGACGGTATGGCCCGGTGTGCGCAGGACAGCGGGGCGAAAGTCACATGGACATCCCGCCATCGACCGCGGCCGTGGTGCCGGTCATGAAGGCGTTGTCCTCGCTGGCGTAGAAGGCGACCGCTTGGGCGATGTCGCCCGGGTGTGCCAGGCGGCCCAGAGGGGTAGCGGCCAGTTGCCGCTGCTTGTGCTCCTCGTCGAACACCTCCGCCATGCGGGTGTCCTCCACCGGGCCGGGCTCGACAACATTGACCGTGATGCCCCGCGAGCCCAGTTCCTGGGCGAGGTACCGGGCGAACTCCGCCAGTGCGGCCTTGGCGGTGCCCAGTGCGATCATCCCCTCACGGGGCCGGCGGCTGAGGACGGTACCGAGATAGATGATGCGTCCCCAGCCCTGTTCGGTCATGGCGGGCAAGACAGCTTTGGTGACCGCGAACGCCGCAAACATCTCGTCGTCGAGCTTTCCGCCCAGTTCTTCCCACGTCATGTCCTGGAACGGCTTGATCACGTACGGGATGAGTGCGTTATGCACGAGCACGTCGATGCCGCCCCATGCTGCCTGGACCTGCTCGATCATGTTCTCGACCGCCGCTGACTCGCGCACGTCGGCCTGCACAGCCATGGCCTGGCCGCCTGCAGCCTCGATGCCGGCCACGATCTCCTCGGCTGCCGTGCCGCTGCGGAGGTAGTTGACCACCACGCGCATCCCTCGCGCGGCCAGAAGGTGCGCGGTGGCCGCACCAATTCCGCTGCTGGCACCGGTCACCAATGCCACCCTGCTGGTTGCCCCAGTCACGGGCCTACCTCCTGCTCATCATCGCGGGCCGTCGGCATGACCGCCCAAAGTTGTTCATCACTGACGTTTAAATAGCCCTAGCAGCTCACGATTTCCCATTGCAAGGCACGCTCATATTAGGCGCTGACCGGCTTAAGCAGGATGACGGGAATGTCGCGTCCCCCAGATTGTTGCCGGTACTCCGGATAATGCGGCCAACACCGCTCGGCTACCTGCCACCAGGCGCGCTGTATCTGGTGGCAAGAGTCGTACCGACGTGAAGGATGACGTGCTGAGCACGCAATCCACACGGGAGCGCGCATCAGCGTAAGCGGCCATGAATAACATGAATCAAGCGAAAACGAGGGTGATATGTGCACAACGCAACCGCTCTCGCAGGATCACCTCATGAACATGAGATGCCCAGCGATCTACGCCACGTGATGAGAAGCTGTTCCAAGGCAAAACTCTACCTGACGAGAGGTGGCCCGTCAAGCGTGGTAACGAGGTTTACCCAGGAGGCCACCCGTGATGCCGACTGTTACGTCTCTAACTAGTACAGCGAGTGTACGCTCCGGCCATGCTATCTAAGCATCTGTATGGAGGGAAATGCCCCCGGTCCACAAACGTTCCCGCCACGAGGTTCCCCTGAACTTGCGGTTTTGGAAGTCCGGGCGTATCGTCTCGATCAGCCTGTAGACACCTTGATATCCCTTAGAATGGAGGTGTGGAGCACTTAATGGATGAGATCCTACCCCTTCCCTCCTCGCTTCGTGCGTGGGGCTTCACCCAGGAGGTGGCATCTGGCTATACCTATCTCCGCCCGCCCCTGTGTGCGGTACCTCCAGGGTCGTTTCTCATGGGCACTGCCCCGAACCATGCCACTCCCCTCGAGGTGGACGAGACGCCTCAGCACCAGGTGACGCTTCCTGCCTTCCACCTCGGGCGCTACTCCGTAACCGTCGCCGAATACGCGTGCTTTGTGTACGCCGGCAATGCTGAGCCGAAGCGCTGGCAACACCAGCTTGGCAAGCTTGACCACCCAGTCGTATACGTCTCGTGGCACGATGCGCTCGCCTACGCCGCTTGGCTAGCGCGGCTGACTGACGAGGTGTGGAGATTGCCTAGTGAGGCGGAGTGGGAAAAGGCCGCGGGCTGGGACTCTGCCGCGGGCCAGGCGCGCGTCTATCCCTGGGGCGATACCTTCGATCGGACCCGCTGCAATTCGTGGAACGGGGGACGCCATCGCACCTCGTCGGTGGGTGCCTACGCGGACCGAGGCAACGTGAGCCCCTGCGGGGCGTATGATCTGGCTGGCAATGTCTGGGAGTGGACGGCAAGCTGCTACCAGCCGTATCCCTACATTGCCACTGACGGGCGCGAAGACCAAACGGCGGAAGGCAGCCGCACAGTGCGGGGCGGTGGCTGGTGTGGGTCTCCCCATGACGTGCGTGTCGACTATCGCTTTCCGGGCCGACCGGACCTCGTCCATGGTACCATCGGGTTCCGGGTAGTGCATAGCGTTCCTGGTGTGTGATGCCATCCGAGGATGAGCAAGGAGCGGTCACGGTTACCAGCCGCAAATCCTCGCGGCGCAGCAGTGCGGTGAGCGCGGCCAGCGCTTCTTCCCGTCCCAGCAAGGGCGTTGGCTGGACGGGCAAGTTGGTCGGGTGAGGGTCGAGCGTCTTGAGCGAGGGAAAGACGGCGGGCAGGGATGTCTTTTCGTACAGGTAAGCACAGAGTTGGACGGACTAGCCTCTGCAGTGACATAGTATCTTAGAGCCCGTTTGGTAGCGTAGGAGATAGGACGATAGCTTACAGCGCGCTGCATGCACACGACCTATCCAAGTGGCCTTACTGATACTGAATCGGAGTGCATGCAACGGTTCCTGCGCGAGTCCTATAGACAACGTCGTATTGGATGCTGCCGATCTCCAGACCGGGCCGGCGGAGCATTAGCAGAGTAGATTGCTAGATGGTAAGGTGATGAAACTTTTTTCGTGGAACGTGAACGGCATTCGCGCTGTCGTCAAGAAGGGTTCACTGCAGCAAGTCGTCAAAGACTATGCTCCCGACATACTATGCCTGCAAGAGACAAAGGCCGAACGCGGCCAGGCCGAGATCGATGCCTCCGGCTATACCGAATACTGGAATTCAGCCGTCAAGAGGGGTTACAGCGGCACCGCTATCTTCACGAAGGCGCAGCCGCTCAAGGTGGTCAACGGCTTGCCGGAAGCCATCATTGAACGGTACGATCTTAGCGAAGACGGCTATGGCGATCCTAACACTGAAGGACGGGTGATTGCCGCTGAGTACGACGGTTTCTGGGTTGTGACCGTCTACACACCGAACGCTAAGGGTGACCTCAGCCGGTTAGAGCTTCGGCATAAGCACTGGGATCCAGCATTCTTAGCCTATTGCAAGGAACTCGAACAGACGAAGCCAGTTATTTTCTGTGGTGATTTAAATGTTGCACACACCGAGCTGGATCTGGCCAATCCAAAGCCCAATGAAGGCACAAAGGGTTTCACGCGCGAAGAGCGTGAAGGCTTCCAGGCCTTTATTGACGCTGGTTTCGTTGACACGTTCCGCCAGTTCAACCAGGGTAATGGCTATTATACCTGGTGGAGCCCTTTCGCCAATGCTCGAGCGAGGAACATCGGCTGGCGCATAGACTATGTTCTGGTATCGGAAAGCCTCAGACCCAAGGTCACCGGTGCTGACATTTACCCTGTCATCATGGGCTCTGATCACTGCCCGATATCAGTCGAGCTCGCCATCTGACACTGAATAACTGTTTGAAAAGCGCTAAGCTAGCAGAAGCCGTCCGAAGACACCCTATCCGAAAGGAAAGCACCCCGCATGACGACTCCCATGTCTACCGGCCAGGCTCACTGGGTAGGAGCTTGGTATGCAGCTCCGTCTCGGATGATTTCGGCCAATCTGAGTGGTCGTACCTTGCGACAAATCGTGCACCTACACGCTGGTGGAACACAGCTTCGCTTGCGTCTCTCCAATCGGTACGGCGACGCACCAGTAACCCTCACTGCTCTTTCCGTTGGGCAGGCATTGCAGGGTCCGATACTTACCCCCGGAGCACAGCCGGTGCAGTTCGCGGGAAATTCAGCGGTTACCCTCGAACCGGGCCAGGAAGTGGTGAGTGATCCCGTGAACTTGCGGGTGGAAGCGTTCAGCAATCTGGCGGTCACGTTTTTTCTAGCTCGGGGCGAGAGCCTGACTGGGCATCTGTTTGCTGGGCAAAACTCCTATGTTTCCGGCACCCATGATGTGTCCGCAGTCCCCCCCGAATCCCTGTTTTTCGTGTATCCGCTGCTCACGGGGTCCTGGTGGCTGCTGACCGGTATCGATGTGTTGCCGTCTGCTCCGCTCAATGCCGTCGTGACATTCGGGTCGTCAACGACCGATGGCGTGGGCTCAACGCCGAATGCCAACCAGCGCTGGCCAGATTACCTTGCGCGCCGCTTGAAAGACGCCGGAACACCCCGCTTCATGTCAGTCATCAACGCAGGCCTCGGTGGCAACCAGCTGACGCCTTCCGAGATCCCGCTCGACGGGGGAGCCGGAATTCCAGCGTACCTGTTCGGAGAAGCCGGGAGCAAGCGACTGGCCTGGGATGTGCTCACGCAAGCGGGGGCGACCGATCTGATTCTCCATATTGGCTCCAATGATCTGCGTTTAGGGGTGGCCGGCGCAACCCTCATTGACGCCTTCCAGCAGATGGCACGGCAGGCCCGGCAAACCTATCTACGGGTGTTTGGAACGACCATTTTGCCCGGTGGATATCTACCGGCGCAAGTGGAAGAACGCCACCTGGTCAATACCTGGCTGCAGGAGCAGGGGAGCCAGTGGTTTGATGCCGTCTTCGATTTGGCCGCTCCATTGGAGTCCGCTGTCGAGCCGGCCGTCCTCCGCCCGGAATGTGACTCCGGCGATGGGATCCACCCGAATGACGAGGGCTATCGTCGCATGGCCGAAGCCATCGACATTACCCGGCTCACCGGGAGCCCCGGTCAAGGGTCGTAAGGGCAGCCGTTCCAGTGTATTGCCGCTGTCCCCTCACCGATTCAAGCGGCCTATCATCGGCGGATGGCCTGCTCCGTATTCGCTGTGGTGTCCTTCCAGGGTCGGACCAGGAGCGCCACGGTGATCGCACACAGCCAGAGGGCATGACTCCCAGCGGACAGTCGCTCAGTCAGTCCGGTAATGGGTACCAGCCAGCCAACATTTCCGCTCGTACCTTGTTCGAACGCCCCCCAGAAGATCAGGATCAGTGCGCCAGTAATGTACGAGTACACAGCCCACCCACGCCACTGACGTACGCGTACCAACTGGGCTCCCAAAGCGGGGCAGCCCAGGGCAAGGGACAGGATGAGCGCCCACGCCAAGATCGTATGCAGCGGCGCCAGGACGGAAATCACCCCAATGCCAACCAGGCACAGCCCACCGATGCCCTGGAACACTGGAAACCAGATCGCATCGCGCCCCGGCACGAGGACACGATACCAGCCTACCGCGGAGAGCAGCATGAGAATGCCGAAGATGACGAAATTGACCTGCTGTACCCAGCCGCCGGGACCTAGGCTCAGGGCGGCAATGGCTTGTAGCCCGGCATCATAGCCTGGTCGCGTGAACCCTTCAATCAGATACGTTACCGTAAAGAAGAGTGCCCCAATGCCCCCACAACTCACCAGCCCCAGCGTGAGCGGGGACAGGACGCCAGCTCCCAGGCCGGATGGGGACGTGGCCGGCCGCGTTGGGGTCGAAGATGGTTCCGAGACATTTTCCATTGGTTACCGTTCCCTTCCTACTTAACCGATCTTGACGGTATTCAGGTAGATATGTAGGCTGCATCCAGAGACAGCCCTGCCGCCGCCTGCGCGCTCCTCATCATCTGGTACGGGTGATGAGCCGTTCGCGGTCGAACGCCGCAGAGACGATCTGCCGGCCGATGCCGTCGAGGATGAGCAACGCCGCCCCGACTCCCAGGGCCAGGCCGAGCGTCTCTGAGACGGCCTCACACAGGGTGTCATCCGCGCGCCACACGCTTGCAGCCTGGGACACCCCTTGTGCGGGCCAGTGAGCTACGAGCTACTCCCAGCGGAAATAGCGAATCGCGATGAATCCGAAAATGACCGTGTAGACAGCCATAGTGAGTAGCGCTGCATAGGAAGGGCTGCCGTTGAAGACTGCATCGAGCAGCGCCCTTGCCGCCGCGCCGCTCGGCGAGTAATACATGATCGTCTGCAAGGGGTCGCCCACCTGTGCCGGGTTCACCCACAGACCCGAAAGGAACATCAACGCGAAGACTACTACCCCGGCGACGACCTGATTGACCGTCTGCGAGGGCACCAGGGCCACCAGCATCAGGCCAAGCGCGAATAGCTCGGCGATCGCGAGCAGGAGCGAAACGACAAACGGCAGCAGCTGCACATGCAGTGATGCGCCGAACACCAGCGCGCCGCCCCCGATAATAATCACGACTGCCGCCGCCGCAAGCACCAGATCGATGACCAGCTGCGCCGCCAGCAGCATGGATGGATGCAGCGGTGTGGTGGAAACGCGTCTCAGCCAGCCGATCTGACGATCTCTGACCAGCGTGTTCGGCAGGGACGTCGCGATGAAGAGGAACGCTAAGACCAGGAGGGTGGGGGTCCACAGATCGATGATCGTCTGGCCGCTGTCGCCCACGTTTCCTGGTACTGCCTGGCTGATGAACCCGAACACGGCCAGCAGGACTACTGGAAGTCCAATCCCGCCCAGCAGGCCATAGGGTTCGCGCACGGCGAGCTTGGCCTGGACCTTGAGCAGCTCGGCGAAGCGAACGCCCGACCTGTGATCTGGCGACTTTGCGACGCGTGAACCAGTCATTTCTGAGCACCTCCCGTAGTGGCGGAGGCGTCGTCCTTCGTCAGCTTGAGGAAGGCATCCTCAAGGTTCCCAGCTCGTGCCTCCACATCTGAAACTTGAACTCCGATCGCTGCCAGCGCCGTGATGACCGCCGGCGCGAGATCGCCTGTACCGGTGACGGTGACGTACTTCTGCTTCCGCTCGATGGCCTGCACACCGGGTATCGCTCGCAGGGTCTGCTCATCCACCGGTTGAGAGGGAACGAATCGGACCCTGCTCCCCCCTGCTTGCGCCGCCAGCGCTTCCGGCGTGTCGAGCGCCCTGACCCTCCCATGGTTAATGAGCGCGAGGCGATCACACAGGGTCTCTGCCTCATCCATAAAGTGCGTCACCAGGATCACCGTCACGCCACGGTCGCGCATGCGTTCGATGAGGCTCCAGGTTTCCCGCCGTGCCTCCGGATCAAGCCCCGTGGTCAGCTCGTCGAGGATGGCGAGCTTCGGGTTGCCTACCAGAGCCAGCGCGATGGATAGCCGCTGTTTCTGGCCGCCGGAAAGGCTTTTGAACGGGGAGGTATCGATCTGCTTGATGCCCAGTGACGCGAGCAACTCGTCCGGATCCAGGGGATTTGGGTAGAACGAGGCGAAGAGCCTCACCGCCTCCCCCACCTTGAGCCGTGGAGGCAGTGCGCTCTCCTGCAACTGGACACCGACCAGCTCTCTGATCTTGTTCCTGTCCTTCCGCGGAGAAAGCCCATACACACTAATTGATCCCGCATCGGGAGCGCGCAGCCCAGAAATGCACTCCACAGCGGTCGTTTTGCCAGCGCCGTTGGGTCCGATGATGCCGAAAATCTCTCCTTCCCGTATGGAAAAGGAGACGTCATTGACAGCAAGCAAGGTTCCGTACCTCTTGACGAGGTGTTGAACCGTCACCACTTCCGCTGTGTTCACAGCACTATCACTCCTTCGCCGGTCCCCCGGCGCGTCTGTGTACGTGTCCAGTGCCGCGCGACCTCGCGTAGTCAGAGCTACTGTGGTCGTCGACCTCATGAATCCCCTTCCACCCCCGAGTGCTCGCGATCGGCGGCCAGTGGCCGACCTCGGCGCGGCAACGGGGCAGCATGTCTGGGCATCCTGCCTGCATCGGTAAGAGCTCGCCGCAGTAGCACCTCGATCTGCGCGTTGAGGCTGCGGAACTCGTCCGACGCCCACCGACCCAGCGCGTCGTGTACGGCCGGATCGAGGCGGAGCAGGATAGGCTTGCGGTCCCTGTTCACGAATAGAGAGTTCCCGCATTGACGACCGGCGTGGGCGGCTGGTCTCCGCACAGCACCACCATCAGGTTGCTGACCATGCTGGCGGTGCGCTCCTCGTCAAGCTCCACGACTCCCTTCTCGGTCAGCCGGCTGAGGGCCATCTCCACCATGCCCACCGCACCCTCGACGATCCGCGACCGCGCGGCAACCACGGCGTTGGCCTGCTGGCGCCGCAGCATCGCCTGGGCGATCTCGGGGGCGTAGGCGAGGTGGCTGATCCGAACCTCCACCACCTCGACCCCCGCGAGGGCCACTCGCTCGGCGACCTCTCGGGCCAGTTGGTCAGCGACGGCGTCGGTTGAGCCGCGGAGACTGGTGCCGACGCCCTGGGTGTCCTCGTAGGGATGACCATTGGCGACATGACGCAGCGCCGCTTCTGACTGGATCGACACGAAGGCTGGGTAGTCGTCCACCGCGTAGACGGCTTTGGCCGTGTCGGCGACCTGCCAGACCACTATGGCGGCGATCTCGACCGGGTTGCCGTCGGCGTCGTTGACCTTGAGGCGGTTGGTCTCGAAGTTGCGCACCCGGATGCTCACGGCGCGGCGGACCGTCAGCGGCCACACACACCAGAGCCCCGGCCGGCGGACGGTGCCCACATAGGTGCCGAAGAACTGCACGACACGGCTCTGGCCAGGCGAGACGGTCACGATCGAGGTCGCGATCAAGCCGAACGCGATGATGGGCAACGCGATCGCCCAGACTCCTGCATGCGCCTGAATGGCAGCATAGGTCGCTCCCGCCAGGCCGAACACTGCGGCCACTCCCAGCCAACCGGTGATCATGGCTACCTGCCGCTGCTGAATCTCCACTCTCGCCCCCTGATGGCCTACGGGCTCGACCACCGAGGTGGGCTCCTCCTGTTCGCTCATCGTGCCCTCCCTAGAAAAGTGATATCTATATGATATCACTTTTTCTCCTCGGATGCAATGGTCTGCAGTGCTGGTACCTTGCAAGTTCCGCCACTTCCGTTGGAACTTTTCAGTGGCCCCCTGCGTCGATTCTCCAGACGCAGCGGCCCGACTGTGTCGTCAAGTGCGTCAGGTAGGGACCGAGGCTGCCGGTGACGCAAGCTTGAAGGAGATACATGATGCTGACCTCGACCAAAACGCAAGCTGAGCGCCCTATCCGGGGGGTGCGTCCCCAGATACGTCTCGCGCTCTCGGTCGCCGCACTGACCGTGCTCGGCGCCCTTGTCGGCGCAGCTCTCTTTGGCTGCGGCCAAGCCAGTATCCCGATCCCGAGCTGCGGCACAGTAGCAATCGACCATTTGCGACGGGTCATCGACACGCAAGCCGAGCAAGCTGAGACGTGTTTCTACCAGGGTTTTCAAGACTGTCGCACAGTGTCCCTAGGATTGAGCCAGCTGAGCGGCGTCGACACCGCGACGGAGAGCATCTTTAGCGTGCGGGCCGACAACCGGGGTAGTTGTTACATCGCTGAGACCAACTACGACATCATCAACACGAGCGTAACCGCCGGAACCACCGTGACGTGTACCGCAGTGAGCCGTCAGAACAACGGTCTGGTTATCTCGTCTTGCAGCTCGGGACCAGATGTCTTCATCCCCGCACCTGCGGTACCGACTTCCACCCAAGTGCAATCACCGAGCCCCACCAGTTGATCCTCTCCCACGCCGGTCCACAATGTTCCAGCCGAGCGCGCCGTCGCCCGGCTACGTGTCGGGGATCGGCTGCGGCTAGGCGGTGCTCTACATTCCTTTCTACGCCAGCCGTAGCAGCTATGAATTCTGGGTGCCCCTACGTGGGAAGCGCACGTCAATTGGTCACTTCGATCGAGATGCCTCGTCTGAGTGGCGGGACTCTCGTCTGAGTGGCGGGACTATGGTAGAATCAACGGCGTGGTGCCCGCTTCTTACTCCGAGGCGTCTTGCACCCGTACCCGTATCCGTGGGGACAACCGATGGACTTTACTATCGACATTGCCAGACCAGTCGAGCAAGTCTTTGCGCTGATCGCTGACCTGCCGAACTATAACCGGTGGCTGCCACCGTCTGGCCTATATGGCGCGACGACGCAGGTGTCCGACACACCACTCACGCTCGGCACCACGTATGTTGACGGAAAACAAACGACGCTGCAAGGCCGCGTGACTGAATTTCGCCCACCATTCGCCCTCGCATTTCACCAGGAGGCGCGGTTGCTGCTCAGCCGCCTGACCATTGACATTCGCTATCAGCTGGAACCGCTCGGCGCAGACACGCGGGTCTATCGCACCACTACACCGCGACTGTCGGGAGTGCTCGCGATTCTGCGACCGATGCTCGTGCGCTCCATACGCAACGAGAATCTCCGCACGTTGGCGATGATGAAGCAGTATTTGGAGCACGAAGGACGCGCGTGAACGCTCAGGGCCAGGCGAGCGCAGCCACGCCGGCCAACTCGCGAAGTAAATGCTCCAGTACTACCGTCGCACTTGTGCTCTTCGTTGCCGATGTTTAATATGCGCCAATTCTGCCGCCCAGGTGTGCAAATCGGCCTCTGACGGGAAGGGGGCGAGGGGCTTTGCCGTCTGTTTAGTCTGCTGTGCCATGGGGAGAGCGTCCTCGCCTCAATGCGCTGCACCACGCAGCGCTCCCCCTATCCTAACGATACCGACTCACCAAAACCCATAACAGAGTGGCGCATACTTTGGTCACTCGCTCGCCTGCTACTAAGGGTACAGAGACACCCCTGGAATATACCGAGATTGATGGCATGGATCTGTGCCCAAGGACACCATGACGGCGTTGTTCGTTAAAACCTGTTACGCTCTGGTTGGACGAGACTCACCAGAAATTGGTATTGCGGACTATCTACGAGGTTCCCACGTCTCCCTACCACGCCGACGGCGCACACATGTGACCCGTGTCCTACATTGTGCGCGCCAGTCACGCTGCCGCAAACTTGCGGAGCGCTCACCAGATCGCGGAGGACTATCGCATTGGACACCAAGGCACCACAATATTTTCCGTACTTCTCGCGCCCTGCCGGCCCGTTGATGTCTTTCAATACCGATACACTCAAGGTAGCTCTGCCGATAAGACACCGGGTGCTCCGCATGTTCCTCGACGAAGCCAAGCTCGTGGTGGAGTCTACCGGCGTCGGCAGTGAGGTGTATGTTGGCTACGTACGGCTCCTCTCAGTGCTCCGCACCCAACTGGCAGCTGACTGGTGGCTCCAATGGGCCACTGCGGATGACACGGGAGTCATTATCACAACCCTAGCCGAAGAGTATGGCCCCATATTAGCAAGCGTCCCACCCAATGAATTGCAATGCTACCAGGCTGAGCAAGATATCATCCGGGAGCAGCGAACGAATCGCACTCGCCCAGGAGTGCACTGGAGTGACGAGCAGCCTTCCTAACGCCACCATCGCCGCCAAGCTGAGTTGAGATAGTTACACGCGCAGTAGGGTTCGCAAAATCTTGGAGCACCTAGCGCACCCGCGCGTCCGAAAGTGGTGGTGCCGGCGCTCGTGGCCAACACGATGGTGGCGCAGCTGCTCGACAACTCAGCTGCATAACTGGTAGACTGGACTCGAGACGGAGCAGCGACGATGGCGACAGCCGAGATGGCCAGGCTCGCTTGCCGACGGCAACAGTTTTGACAAATAACCACGAGCGGCGCAAGCCGGAGCAGGAGCTTCATATGGTGAACCCGATCTCTGAGGAGGAGTACGCTGCGCGCCGCGCGCGTGCGCGTGAGATCGCGCGCGCGCAGGGAGCGACAGGGTATGTAGTTTTCAACCCGACTTATGTCACGTACCTGACCGGTTTCCGCTTCCTGTCCACTGAGCGGCCGGTGGTCTATTTGCAGAACGGGGCAGGCGACGACGTGATCTTCGTGCCCGAGTTTGAGCTCGAGCGGACGCAAGCCGAAGCCGACTTCGACCGGATCGAGACCTACTTCGAGTACCCCGGACCCGAACACCCTCTGGTGGTTCTCGCGCGTGTCGTCACCGACCTCGGCCTGAACAATGTGATCGCGGCTGACACCGATGGGTACCCCGGCATCCTCGGTTACGTCGGCCCGTCGTTGAGCGCGGTCACCAACGCGAAGGTCGTCGAGATCGCCGACGACATCGAACAGCTGCTCGCCCGAAAGAGCCCTGCCGAACTCGAGCTGATCCGCGAGAGTGGCCGCTGGTGCTCGCACGCCCATCATCTGCTGCAGCAGTACAGCCGCCCGGGCACCACTGAGGCCGAAGCGAGCGTGCGCGCGCAGGCCGAAGCGACGTTGGCTCTGTTCGCCGAGATCGGGGCGAGCGGACGGCTACCGTCCGGAGAAGGGGTCAAGGCCGGCTACCGCGGCCAGATCGGTACCCGCAGCTCGTGGGCGCACGCGATCGCCCACAACATTGAGTTCCATGCCGGCGACGTGCTTGTTAGCGAGACTGGCGCCCCGATCTGGGGCTACCAGGCTGAGCTCGAGCGCACGATGGTGATCGGGAAGCCTACCGATCATATGAGATGGCTATTCGACCACATGCTCGCCGCCCGGCAAGCCGCACTCGACGCCATCGTTCCCGGGGCCACGGCCGCCGACATCGACGGCGCGGTCAACACCTACTTCCAGAAGCATGACCTCACCGGCTACTGGCGCCAGCATGTCGGACACGGCATCGGCTTGCGCGGACATGAGGAGCCGTTCATCGACATCGGCAACCCAGTGCCACTCAAACCCGGCATGGTATTCACCGTCGAGCCCGGACTGTACGACCCGAAGGTTGGCGGCTTCAGGCACTCGGACACCGTCGCCGTGACCGAAGACGGGTACGAGTTGCTGACCGACTACCCGGACGACCTCGAGAGCCTCACCATTCCCGAGTTCGCCTAAAGCAGCGCCGGTGCAATCGGCTGCGGTCGTCCTCGCGATCGAGATCACGGACTGACCATTGGCGAGGGGGGGCGAGGCGGTGGCTGCCGGCACGGCCTCGCGGCCAGTCTCGGTTCGGAAGCCATCGGTTCGACCATCGTCGTGGGCGACCAGCACATGCATGGTGGGCGGCACTAAAGTCACGCCGGCCGGCGTCCGGACAGGGTCTCCACGAGCAGGTGCAGCGCACTATGGTCGAGGTCTCCGTGGCCTTGGGCGCGCAGTGCTCCCATCAGCTGCGCAGAGAGCGCTCCAAGGGGAATGGCCACCCCGGCTTCACGCGCGGCGGCGATGAGGATGCCCAGGTCCTTGTGGTGCAGATCGACCCGGAACCCAGGCTCGTATACGCGCGCAACCATCGACGGCGCCTTGCGCTCGAGGATGCGGTTTCCAGCAAGTCCGCCCGACAGCACTCTGATTGCCGCGTCGGCGTCCACACCGTGAGCGTCGATAAAGACAAGCGCCTCGGCGACGAGTTCGATGATACCCGCGACGAGCAGTTGGTTCGCCGCCTTGACCGTCTGCCCAGCGCCCGCAGGACCGACGTGCACGATGGTCGAACCGATGGCCTCCAGCACCGGCTTTGCTGCGTCGAAGTCTGCTGCCTCGCCCCCGACCATTATCGATAGCGTCCCTTCGATTGCTCCAGGCTCGCCGCCAGAGACCGGAGCATCTATGGCCCGGATGCTGCGCGCCCGCGCGGCCGCGGCAAGGCGCTGGGACACGTCTGGTCGGATAGTGCTGGAGTCGATCCAGAGCGTACCGGGCTTCGCGCTGTCGAACAGACCATCGTGCCCTTCGGCTACCTCTTCCACATCGGGGGAGTCCGGCAAGACAGTCACGACAAAATCGGCGGTGCCGACCGCCTCGGCTATCGTGGAGGCTGCCCGACCCCCACGCTCGACGAGGGCCTGCACCTTGGCCACGCTGCGGTTGTACCCGATGACGTCATAGCCAGCTTTGACCAGGTTCGCGGCCATCGGGCCACCCATGATTCCGAGTCCGATGACGGCGACCGAGCGCCCGGGGTTGGTCATAGCGAATCTCCTTCGGAGGCGGGCGCAGCCGCATCGCGGTGCCACAGGTCAGTCGCGAGGGACCGGGAAGGTGCCCTATCAGGCCGGCCACATGGGACAGTCGAGAGGTAAGTCTTCGTGTTAGTCACCCTTCCAATATACTATAGCAAAGTCATTGCGTAATTTATACCGGCACTGACCTGCTGGGCACTTCGTGGACATAATATTGATTTTTCGACAATTACGCCCTGTGCATACGCATGCAGGGATTTGAATCGGACAATTCCAGTAAGCGCAGCGATTGCTGCACGGTCTTCGCTGCCATGCTTATTCAACCGTGAGTTCGGGATAAGGATCAAGGGCGCTTAATCCTGACTACTGACTGGCATTGACCTTTGCCGGCTAGACATGCTAGCATGGCACCATGGGAAAGCTACAAGCCTGGATGATTCACCGAAATCGGAATCGAGCCACAAGCCTCTTCGCCGTGTAAGCCTGGCACCTGGTACGCTTACGCGGCAGAATAGGATGCCACCCGATATGCCAAATTCGCACCGGCGACCCTTCGCCGGTGCGAGTTTGGATTGGCGCGCACCTGCGGGATAACCTCCTACTGCCCCCCAACGAAGAACCGCCACTACCAACTCCTGCTGGGCCACAGCCGTTTACGTGTCGGCGTCCCAGCTCTTCCCCACCGTCCGGAAAGCCACGCGCGCGACATGTGAGACGTCTGCGTTTCCAGTGTCCCGGTACCGCTCGTCACATGCGTACCGACGAAAGGGGAAATACATGCCAGCCTCGCAAGAGCACGCCACACCCATAGCGAAGCAGCCGCTTCGCGCAACCGGCCACCCGCAATCATCGTGGCGCAGCCGTGACTATCTACTTCTCTATGCTGGACAGGCTCTCTCCGACATTGGGGGCGCAGTCTCCGAGCTCGCCTTCCCACTGCTGGTACTTGCTATATCGCGTTCACCGGCGCAAGCCGGCTTTGTCGCAGCGTTACGGGCGCTGCCGTCGGTATTCTTGAGCCTGCTTGCCGGAGTCCTGGTGGATCGCTGGGATCGCAAGCGAGTCATGCTGATCTGCGACAGCGGACGAGCCCTAAGCCTTGCCAGCATACCTATCGCCTACGCGCTTGGGCACCTGACCATCTGGCAGCTCTACGCCACAGCTCTCTTCGAGGGCAGCCTCCTGATTGCCTTCGATCTCGCCAAGACAGCGGCTGTATCCCAGGTGGTGAGGCCGGAGGATCTGACAACGGTAGTCACGCAGGATGAATTCGTCGAAGGCACCACTGCACTGCTCGGCCCCTCGCTCTCCGGGTTGCTGTACACTATGGGTACGATGCTGCCATTTATCACCGATGCTGTCTCATATCTGGTCTCCATAGCGACCCTACTCTTGATCCGTACGCCGTTCAACCCCCAACGAAACGGCATCCAGCGTAAAGTCGGCGCGGAAATCGCTGAAGGCACGCTCTGGGTGTGGCGCCAGCCGTTCATCCTCACCATGACTTTGCTGATGGGAGCCGGGGCATTTGTCATGCCGGGCTCTACGGTCATAGTTATTGTCCTGGCAGAACGCAGCCATGCTTCCGCGGTGGTAATCGGCCTCATCTTCGCCGCTGGAGGTATCGGCTCGATTCTCGGCTCGCTACTCACTCCCCACCTGCAAAGGTTTCTCGCCGTCGGGCACTCCATCCTCGTGAGTCGCTGGTATTTTGTGCTGAGCTGGCCGTTGTACGCGCTGGCGCCTTTTCCGCCTATGCTCGGCACGATCCAGTTCGGTACCGGATTCGTAGATCCGATTGAGGATGTGCCCTATTTCAGCCACCGTCTACATCTGATTCCCGACCAGCTCAAAGGCCGGGTCATCAGCGCCTGTCGCCTGGTTCCCGGCACGATGCGGCCACTGGGGCTGGCATTGACCGGCATCTTGATTCAGCGAATGGATATCTTTACTACTATCTGGCTGGACTGGGCCTGGCTGCTGGTAACTACGCTGATAGTAACCCTGATCCCAACCGTGCGCCGTGAACGATCTCAGTGACGCGCCGGTGCTGCCGGCGCTCCGGCAGTGCGCTAATGCCATGAGCTACACCAGAAATCTGATGGCCGGTCTTCCAGATGGTGACGTATCATGGTATCGGTACCGAAAAGCCGCTGGGTTGTTGAACAAAGGCGAGTACGTGCGACGATTCGCTGGCACCGTGCCACTGGTGCCCCCTGGCAGGGATCGTTCGCGAGAGAGTGGGAGGAGGCGTCATGGTCGTCGTCAAACGGGTCCGCTTCGCGCGCGCGCTGAGCTTTCGGCCGTTCGCGCTGGTGTGGTCAGGGCAGACGATTTCGAGCCTGGGGGACGCGGCATTCACCACGGCGATCACCTGGCAGGTCCTACTCTTGACCGGTTCGGCCGCCGCCATCGGCATTGTGGTCATCGCGCAGACGGTCCCGCGCCTCCTCCTCTCGCTTGTCGGCGGAGTCTACGCCGATCGGCTGCCACGACGCCTAGTCATGTTGGTTTCGGATGGCGGGCGGATGCTCGCCGTCGGGGCTCTCGCCGCGTTTGGACTGACTGGACTTCTCCAGTTCTGGCATATTGTGATATTGGCCATCGTCTTCGGTGTGTCGGACGCTTTCTTCGGGCCAGCCTATCTCTCGATTCCGCCCCAGCTGGTGGATGTCGACGCCCTCCCTTCGGCAAACTCGCTGACCGCGATCAGTCAGCAGGTCACTGGGCTGGCTGGCCCCGCCATCGCCGCGCTGTGCATCACACTGCGTGGTCCCTCGGTGGCGTTCGCGTTCGATGCCTTCACGTTCCTCGTCTCCGCGGGCACGCTAATTCTCGTGCGGGTACCGTCCCTGCCAGTGCGCGCGCCAGACAATGGGACGAAGAGCCCACGCAAGCCCACCATCCTGCAGGATATCGTTGGCGGACTTCGCTACGTCTTTGGCAAGCCGTGGCTCTGGGTAGGCATTGCCGTGTTCTCAGTTGGCAATCTCGGGATCGCACCGCTGGTGGTCTCCCTGCCTAAGTTGGTCAAAGACACGTACGCGTCGGGCGTCTGGCTCCTCAGCGCGGCGCTGATCATCGGGTCGGTGGGGTCGCTCCTTGCCACAGTGCTCGTCGGCCAGATGCAGCATCGCCCCCATCGAGGGTTTATCATCTATGGCGGTGGAATATGCGCCGGATTGGCGCTCGCGCTGTTCGGCATCCCGGCTGTGCTCGCCGGGGTGCATGTGCCGCTGCCAGCACACGCTGGGATCATCGCGGTACTGGTAGGCTCGGCGCTTTTTGGCGCAGCCATCAGCGTTATCAATGTCCTGTGGTTCACGAACGTGCAGGAATTGGTGCCCGCCGACCTCCTCGGACGGGTGAACAGTATCGACTGGCTGGGGTCATTCGCGTTCACGCCCATTGGCTACGCGCTGGCAGGCATCCTGAGCGACCGGATCGGGGCAGCCCTGGTGTTCGTGGGTGGCGGCGCGCTGCTGGCACTGCTCAGCCTGGCCGGCCTCAGCGTCAAACAGGTGCGGACGCTTGAATAGGTACTCTGATCGGATATCCGTGCTCGTCGACAAGGACCGAGAAGTACTCGCAGTCTGAATTAGAGCCATACGGAGTCAGCGTGCTTGCCGGTCTTGTACAGTCGCCACTCCGTACTGAGATTTTGAGGCAGCGCCAGAGTGGCGAAACTCTCGAAAAGTGTTGTCACCCAGTGACCGACATTGTTGTCCAGTGACCGACATTAATCGGACAATTGTTGGACACTGAAACAGGTTGTAGGACTGTGCTGGCTACTTACTCAATCTACTCGTAAAAAGAGGATGTTGAGCAACGATGAACCCGTCAATTTGTGGTCAGATGGCGAGAGTAGCCAGCACAGGGAAGCGCAGTACCGATGTCGATCATATCGACCTATCCGTGTAATGGGCCACTCAGATGTATTGGATTACCTTCTGGGTCAGCCACCCAGGCAACACGATGCAATTGCAGAAAATCGTGCGGGGGGATCAGACTGGTGGCCCCCTGCTCTGTCAGGACCATATATGCCGCGTCGGTGTCGTCAGTCCAGACCACCAGTTCTGCACTCGGCGAGCTAGGGTTCACGACCAGCCCGTGATCGGCCAGGGCCGCCTCGATCGAAGTCATCGCCAGGGTAAATTGGCTAAGTCGCATCTCCACATGGACGGGAAGCCCTTCCCTGGGGGTGCGGAATGTCTCGGTGAATCCCAAAAGGTTGGTATAAAAGTGCACGGCTCTTACGACATCGTGGACGAAGAAGTTGACCGATGGATCTTCGAAACGGAATCGTTGCTCACTGAAAGCCATCTGAACGTGTTCCTCCTCATACATCGCTGTAGTTGAACTTTACAGAAAACGCACCAGAAAGCCCCTGCTGAGAATCGCCCGCATTTATGCAGGTAGAGTGTCAACTGGACAATTCCTCCGCTAATAGCGACCGTTCTGCGCTATTGCGCGTGAGACCATGCGCACGACGCAAGGCAGCTTGTGCCAGTTCGGTATGCCCCAGCTCCTGCAAGAACGCTCCCCGGATGGCATGAAATAGGTGATACCCGTCAAGGTTATGGGCTAGTGCCTCGACCTCCTGCAAAGCCCGCTCGGCACCTGCCACCTGCCGCAGCGCTACCGCACGATTCAAGCGCACCACCGGCGACGGCTGAAGTTGCAGCAGCAAATCATATAACACCAGAATCTGCACCCAATCGGTCGCTTCCCAGACCGGCGCTTCGGCATGACAGGCGACAATCGCCGCCTGGATCTGGTACGGACCGGCCTGATGATACATTGCCGCCCGTTCGAGCAGGGCCACCGCCTTCGCTATCATCGTCCGATCCCACACAGCACGATCTTGCCAGCGCAGTCGCACAAACTCCCCGGACGGGCCGAACCGCGCTGTGCTGCGCGCCATATGGAGCCGCATGAGCGCCAACAAGCCCATGACTTCCGGTTCAGCGGGATACCAGCCATACAGGAGATCGGTGAGCCAGGCGGCATCCTCCGCCAGGTCCCGCCGTTGTGGCGGTCCCTCTCCGCTTGCCAGATAGCCTTCGGTGAACAGCAGGTACAGCACCGCCAGTACCTGGATGAGCCGGTCGTCCAGTTCCTCTGCCAGCGGTAGACGATAGGGAATGCCCGCGGCGACGATCTTGCGCCGAGCCCGCGAAATCCGCTGGGCAACTGCCGCTTCGGACAGGACCAAGGCATGGGCAGTCTGCGCTGTGGTGAACCCGCAGATGGCGCGCAGGGTCAGGGGAACCTGCACGTCGCGTGCCAGCGCCGGATGGCAGCACAAAAACATGAGTTGTATGCGGTCATCTGGCATCTGCTGCGGGATTTGCTCCAGCCACATCAGCTTCTCCCGATAGCGGGCATCCCGCCGCAGGCGATCCAGTGCACGATGTCGTGCGACTGTCAGCAACCACGCCCCGGGTTTGGTGGGAATCCCCTCCTGTGGCCAACGTTCGATGGCGAGTAGCAGCGCCTCCTGGACTACTTCCTCTGCGAGCGCAAAGTCTCCCAGCAGGCGCGTCAATGCACCGACGAGCTTGCCTGCCTCCGCACGAAACACATTCGTCAGGGTGAGGTCAATGGCGTCCCTCATGCTGGCGGAGCCATCACCGGACGGATCTCCACCGTATCGCCACCGGGCCAGGTTTTGGCCATGGCTAAGGCCGCATCGAGGTCGGGGACCTCAATGGTGGCATATCCCCCGATGACCTCGTTGCCCTCAATAAACGGGCCATCGGTCACGAATGGATGCCCCTGATCATCGAACCGGACACAGGTGGCCATCTGGGGGGATTGCAATTGCTGAGTGCTGAGAATCTTCGCACCATGCTCGGCAAACCACTGCCTGACCTGCTCATATTGATGGGCCAGATCCTCCGCCGGCAGGGACTCAAAGGCTTGCTGCGCTTCACGGGAGCCACAAAACAACAGGACAAATTTCATCGGCTGTTCACCTCCTAGTATAACGACGATTAACCTAGTGCCCATATGACCGATTCACGCTGACTCGGCGCAACGATATCCATCCACTCTGCCGGTGCGAGGCCCATGGCAGTGGGTCCGCACAGAGTACTCGGATTGGAGCGCGGTGGTCGGATGCACGGCGTGTGCGCGGCGGATGGTCTCGATCCATGCCTCAGAGAGCCGATGTGACGCACCTTGCCTTCGGCAATGAGTTCAGCCAGGGTTCCGACCGTCTCTTCGATGGGCGTCTCTAGGTCGACGCGGCGCTGGTAAGTGAGCCGTTTCACACCGAAGGTCTGCGCCGGATTGTCCGTGCGCCGCTCCCAGCCCGCTTGCGGCGCCTGTGGTGATGTTTGCCCTTTCGTTGCCTGCTGAGCAGCGAGTGAGGTACCGTGTACGCATGATGCGGTTCAGCTAGCAGACACGGCGGCGCGGCACGATATCGAGCGCGGGCTGGTCCGCTGGCACTCGCTTGGGGAGGGAGGCATGACATGGTCGCGCAATTGGAGACGTTCTACCAGACGGTGTCGCAGGTGTGCTTTACGCTCTTGGGTTTCTGGCTCATCGTCTTGCAGACAAAGTATCAGGAGTGGAGTGGCAAGAGGGAGCGCCGCCGCATGATCGTCAACATCTCGCTCTACTTCCTGCTGCCCGGCACGATGAGCCTGCTAGCGATGCTAGCCATCCAGGCGACGGCTATCTGGCGCGTCGCTTTCGTGGGGACCAGCGTGCTGGGCGCTGTCGAGTCTGTATTCATGGTGAGGAACCTCCAGCAGCGAGAGCACTCTTATTGGGTCGCGATCCTCGTACGGGCCATAGAGCTCGTCCTCTTCGCACTCATCGCCGTCGTTGGCCTGTTCCCTGACCTTTTCCGCGTTGCGGGGCTGACGCCTCTGACCGTCGCAGGTGTGCTGCTGACGCTGACCGTTGTGGGTGGCATCGCGTTGATGTGGATCTACTTGATTTCTCCGGTGGATGCGAGCGAGCCCTCTGCCGCCTCCAATGAGCGGCTCTGAGCGGTAGCGGCATGCCTGGCTGCGGTCCAGAGAATCGCGTCGCAGGCGGCCGCACCGAGCGCCAGCCCGCCGAGCGCGAGGAAGCGCGGGTTGCGCCAGCCGCGTGCAACAGCTACGGCGATCCCTGCCGCGTCGCCACCGTCCACAATCAGCCGCGCTAGCAGCCAGGGCGCGTACTTGCCGCCGTGCGTCGCGGCCGACCAGAGGCCCATGCCCATCGCCACATCACGGGCGCCAACCGAGTAGATCATCGAGTCGACGGAGGGGTCCGGCGCGCTGACGCCGAAGAAGCGGGCGAACCGCCGCGGCGACAGGAGTGATGCCCCAGAGAAGAGCGCCACGCCGATGCCTAGGCTCGCCGCCAGCATGCGCAAGAGCCGCTCATTCATACTTAACCTCTCATACAAAGTGATTGGAAACAGTGCCCATGTAGCGACGACAGGCCTAACGACAACACAAGATCACATGATATATAGCGATAGCATATACTCCGGTACCGCCGCAACGCAAAATTCGATATTCCTCATCCGCGGTACACACCCCGACTCCCGCACGCCATTCATGGGCACGCACGACATGTGAACTGCGCCGAGGAACACCGCAAATGCGCGGGAGGCAAAATCGTATCGTCAGTGACGGACTTAATTGTCTAGAAGCCACCTCACAAATGGCAGCATCTACCGTGAGGTTCGTGAGTTCGGGTGCCTCAAACGTGTCGTGAGAATCCTGGTGAGATAAGCTCTACGGCGCTTAGGCACTTCGTTGCGCACGACCATACGGCTAAAATTGCCTAACCAGGCGAAGAGGCGCTCAATTTTCCACCGGCGCCTGTATCGTGACACTAAAGTTGGACACTCACAGCCTCGTCTTGGGTCCACGGATGGAGTGCCACCTGGGCGGAAGGATGCTGGCAAAGGCGATGAGTTCGGCAGAGTTGGGGCCGGTCATCGGGGAGGCCCTCAATGTGCAGGAGGGTGTGCTGTGACATCGTTCTATTTCGCGTGACGAGGCGCGCCAGGTTTCGAGCACTTCGAGGAGGAGCCGTCTCGCATTCGTCGCAGGAGTCATCCAATGGCTATTACCGATTACCAGACACCGGCCACAGAGATGGTCGACATGACGCGCCTGCCCATTCAAGCGGGCGTGATGTCTCAGAGCGAGAACGCCTATGCCAGCGCGCGCATCCCTGGCCGCGATGTTCAGATGGTACTCTCCCCCCGCAGCCTCTTAGCAACGGCCCACTCCGGCAATCAAGTGAACCTGCAATCACGTGAGCCCGCAAGGGAAGTTACCTGGCAGCGCAGTCAGCGGTGGACGTGCATTCGAAAAGCCCAGATGCGCCTTGGCGCCAGCATGCCTAGTATTATGTGGCGGCGCCAGCAAGCTTGGTTACACCAGCGCGGAGTTGCACTTGTCAGCAGCCTCGTCTTCTTCACCATCGTTGCCATTTACAATTTGCTGTGGACACGCTTCACGATTTTGCAGACTCCACATACGTGGTACGGGCAATTGCAATTCTTCCTGCTGTTCGCCTGGTTGCTAGCGGTGCCGCAGACAGCATTTAACCTGCAGGGATTCCTATTCACGCATCCGAGGGCACCGATTTTCACGCTGACTAGTGCCTGGGATGCGCTGCATACACCGCTACATATCCGCATCGTGACACGTGGTACCAATCCAGGCGCTGTCAAAAGGACCATCGAGGCGGATCAAGCAGTGATTGCGGCATTTACCGACCTCCAAGGCGTCCGCCCACGAGTTACTATCGAGGTAGTAACCGATAACCGAGTGCCTATCGACATAGCTCAGTATGTTGTGCCGTCAGATTTCAAGACACCACGCGGGGCGCTGTTCAAGGCGCGTGCGTTGCAGTATGCTGTCGGAGCTGTGTCGGTTGCACACAATGCATGGATTCTGCACTGCGACGAGGAAACGCAAATTACTCTGTCTGGGTTGACTGGGTGCCTGCAATTCATGCAGCAGGAGATCGAAACGGTAAACTCAGGTGAGTACCCTGCCGTCGGCCAAGGGGCTATTCTCTACCATCGAGACTTCTGGCTCCGACCGTTTCTGACCCTCGCCGACTCAATGCGTACCGCCCTGGACTTCGGATATTTTCGAGTGCAGCATCACGTCTGGCATCGACCATTATTTGGTTTACATGGATCGTTCATCTTGGTTCGCCAGGACGTTGAGCGTGCGGTTGACTTCGACTTCGACAGTTACCGCTCAATCACTGAAGATGCGTATTGGGCGCTGCGGCTTGTTGAGCGTGGCATTCGCCTCAAGTGGGTGCATGGCTTCTTGAGCGAGCAAGCCACATTCAGTATTCGGGACTTCCTACGGCAGCGCAGGCGGTGGTTCACTGGACTTTGGCATGTGCTGGCAGGAGACGGCGTTCGGAGGCGAACGAAGCTCGTGCTGCGTGCGTCCGTTGCCGCCTGGGCATGTAGTATTCTGGGAACACTTGCTATTGCCGTGCAGTTGATCCACCCCATTTTTGTTCCGTGGTACATCCTTCTACCGGCCTCAGTGTGTCTAGCGACCAATACATCCATGGCTGTATATGGGCTGCTGGTCAACCTTCGAGAGCTACACCTGCAAACCCACGGAATCAGTTGGCTTATTGTGTTGGCGCAGATCGTGTTGGGGCCGATATTTGCTGGATTAGAGGGTATTGCCATTCTGTGGGGCCTGATCACGCTTAACACGGTGCAGTTCCATGTCGTCAAGAAATAGACACCGTTGTGTGCGCACAACGGTGTAACAGGAGAATTGACGTTATCCGGTTTTGGTAGACACAACGGAACCAGGCGACAACCGGTGTGGCGGTAGACCGCCTCCTTTCGTACTCCTGAGGTGAGAGATATCCGAGCGCGGAATGTCGAACCTGCCGACGGTAAAAGCTCTCGATCAACTCAAAGGGCGCGCTGCGAGCCTCTTCTTAGGTGATGATAGACTCAGCAAGGAATCTCTACGAGGTCAAACAGGCGCGTATCAATCAGGAGGAGAAGCATGGAGCCGATGGCTGTGCGCCAAGCACTCGTGAGCCGCCTTGGGCAATTCCCAGAGCGGGTTCCTCTGAGCCCAACCGTGAGTGCGACGATCGATGCAGGGGCGTATACCCGAGCGCTTGTCACCTATATGGTCGAAGCAGAAGAACAGGTATCAGCCTGGTTGCTTGTGCCTCATGGACCGGTCCCACCAGGCGGTTGGCCGGCCGTGCTGGCGATCCATCAGCATGCGAATCAATATGACCTGGGGAAAACTGAGCCGGCTGGCCTGACTGGGAACGTGATGTATGCGTACGGGCATGAGCTCTGTCGGCGCGGCTATGCTGTGCTGTGTCCTGACCTACTCTGCTTTGAGGACCGACGCCCAGCGCCAGCAGCTCGGCAAGCGGACCGGGCATTAGCTGATGCTGGGAATGAACGCTTCGAGTTTACCAAACGCCTTCTGGATGGCTCTTGCTTGCAGACAAAGTACCTCCATGATCTCGTGTGCGCGGTAGATGTCCTGACCTGCTTGCCAGGTATCAGTCGGGAGCACTTGGGAGTGATCGGACACTCCTTGGGCGGGCTGGAAGCCCTCTGGCTGACGTGGTATGACGCGCGCATCATCGCAGCTGTCTCTTCGTGCGGGTTCGGGTTACTTCGCACCATTGTGCGTGATCGCATCAATCACGGCTACGCCACGTATGTTCCTGGCATGTTAGAGGTTGGTGACCTCGACGAGCTCGTGATGGCGGTTGCCCCCCGCGCTTTTTTGCTGACGGCGGGAGAGACGGATCCTCTCTTCCCGATCGATGGAGTGCGTTCTTTAGTCGAGCGAGCGCGGCATCGGTATACTCTGGAGGGCGTGCCTGAACGGTTCCAAGCCATCCTTTTCTCGTCTGGGCATAGCTTTCCTGATGAAGTGAAAGGAGCAGCCTATGGTTTTCTCGACCGCTGGCTAAAATGAGCGCGTCTTGCTGGTAGGATTCCGCTCGCACGCAGCATTGAGTTTTCTTGCTTATGCAGCAGACCAAGGAAAGGTGCTGCGCGTTCCTCGAGCAGGCACTAAGCAACTGTACCCCTGTCGCGTTGTTTGGCAGTTACTCGGGTGCTTTGGTTCCGACGACCAGCAGGTGCGCACTGGCCGCCATCAAGGCACGATCACGCTCGATCCAGCGCACCGATTCTCGGCGTTGGGGCAGTGAATACCTACGTGTATCTAACCGAGAGGGCTATCACTGGTTTCTCTAGTGGATTCAGCGTAAGAATCGGCCATTGCGGCCCGCTTTCGCCACCTGCCCCCCACCAGGCGACAGTGCTGCTCTGCAGATCGCGCACCTGCACCCTCACCGTGGGGTGAGCATTCGGGCCGATTGCCCAGATGATCGCGATAGCGGGCCACTCCGGCGTAGCTAACGATGGCGGCGTCGGCTCGGGCAACTCCACCACTCTGGGGAGCGGATAGAGGTTTTCAACAATCCAGACTGGTGCGCCACCAGTCAATTGTACCGGGCCGCCAGAAAAGCCATCGAAGGCCGGAACGGTCTCGGATGTGAGTGGTGGCGCAGAGGGACAATGCGTGGGAGGCGATGCTAATGCGCTGGTAATGGGAAAGGGGGTCGGAGTTAACACGGGTGTGGCCGTGCCCGGAAAAGTTGCCGAAGGCACTCCTGCGGTGCTGGGATGCGGCTGCGTCTGCAAGGGAAGCCAGACGCTCACGATCACCACGACCGCTAGTAGGATCGAACCTGCAGCCAGTGCCAGACGCCAGCGTCGGGACAGGAGGGTGCCAGGAGGTGCTGGCTGGGTCCTTTCTGGGAAGGCAGGTGGGAGGGGGTGCGATCTCACATCGGTGACTTCATATTCTGGCTCGTCCATGGCATGCCTCCCAGATGAATCTATTCCCCTCCCTACCCAAGATATCACGTCCTGCAGATCAGGTTGGGGGAGAACAGTTCCTAGGTAGAGAAATGCTGATTGATGAGTACTGCGTTGGTGAGCGGCCACAGATGTTCGGCCGGTTGTAGTTCGGGCGAATACGGCGGCAGAAGCAGCAGATGGACATGTTCGCGCACCTGGCGCACCGCCGCTGCGGCCAGTCCTTGCCCTGCGGCCTTCTGCGCGATCCGGTACCCGAGTTCCGCTGCCCCATCTGCCACGTCGGTCAGGTTCACCCGCCCCACCACCTCGCCGCGCTCGGTCACCAGCACGTGCAGGTAACCCGTCCCGGCGGCCTGCCACGCCAGCAGTTGCGCATGCCGCGTGTCGAACTCGGCAAAGAACTCGTCGCCCCGATCCGGAACCGACGCCGCGAAGTAGGCCCGATTCGCCCGCTCGAACGCAAGCAGGGCTGGCGCGTGATCGAGGCGGAGCAACTGAAGGTCTGGAGTGGGTCGTTCCATGACACTACCTTGTACCATACTCCCCGGCTGATAAAGAAAATCCGTTCGGATTGACTGAGTGGCCCGAACGGATATTCTTTCTTCACACCTGCTTGCCGATAGCAGCCGGGCTTCGTTACGCCATTCAATCCCCGTTTGGCACCGGTTGACCCCTGTTTTACTCCACCCAGCCGTTTATTCTCGCGCACGGCCAATCCTCATGCTACATTCTCCTCAGGAAGTCCGCCAGCCACCGAGCACCACTGCGGAGGAGCGCTGGTTGTTGCGAATCGCCGCTCTTGGATATCCGGTGATGTCAGCTTTCTCAAGTCACCGAGCGCGCCGTAATGTTCTCCCGGAGTGTTCCCACCGAAAGGGCACAGGCAATGAAGACGACCGCTGAACCAATCCTGACTGCCGGCCAATCGGACCAGCCCGCGACTGGCTATGTGCTTACCTCGATGAGTTCCACGCCGCTGTGGGAGACCCGGCGACCGGTGGAGAAGGAGTTGGCAATGTACATCCTGCGCATCCTGAACCGACACGGCACACGGAGAGGTGTTGTGGCCGCTCTGACCGCATTGGCACTCGCCTCTATGCTTGCCGCATGCGGCGGCGCGCCGTCAGCGCAACGCGTCCCTACCCCGACGCTGCCGAAATGCAACACTACGACTGCCCCCGCGGCTGCGTCGGTACCTCCCGGAGCCCCAGCGGAGGATATCTGCTACGCGACGGAGTGGCCCTCGCCGAATGGGAACCTCTACAACACGCGGGTCGCGCACTCGACCATTTCGTCGGCGAATGTGGCGAAGCTGAAGATGGCCTGGACGGTGCCACTGCAGGGCAAGGGGCTCACTGGTGCGGACTTCGCCAATCCCGTGGTCGCCAACGGCATCGCCTACGTGCAAGACGGCGCTTCCAACGTCATAGCCGTCCGCTACGCTACTGGCCAGGTACTCTGGAAGCATCAGTATAACTCCCCCGATTATGGCCCCAACGGCGTGACCATCGCCAATGGCCGGATCTACGGCGTCACCGAGACCGGCGTGTTCGCTCTGGATGCCGAGACGGGTCGGCAGGTGTGGTACGACACCCATCTCGCGGCGAACAGAGCCAACTTCGACATGGCCCCACAGGTGGCCAATGGCAAGGTCTTCGTCGCGTCGGCGATCACGGTTGGGGGCGGCATCATCTATGCCCTTGACGCCGGCACCGGCGCCACGCTCTGGACGTTTCAGACCGTCGTGGACCCGGTGGGCCAGAAGCTTGCCGCTACCGCGGGTGGCGCCTGGGATCCTGTGCTGATTGGCCCGGATAACTCCATCTACGTCGGCACTGGCAACCCGTATCTTTCGCTACAGGAGGCGCAGACGACCCCCAGCCGCGAGTTGTATACCGATAGCATCGTCAAGTTGAGCCAAGCTACCGGCAAGCTGGAGTGGTATTATCAGGCCTTTCCCGACGACTTCCATGACTGGGACTTGCAGATCTCGCCCATCTATACCACCACCGCCGGCGGGCGCCCAGTGGTGCTTGCCGCCGGCAAAGGTGGGTTCGTGTTCGCTTTCGACGCCGCGAGTGGCCAGCTGCTGTGGAAGACATCCATCGGCATCCATAACGGGCACGACAACGATGATGAGCAGGCTCTGGAGGGCACCCTCCACTTGACGCCGCCGTACACACTGCTTCCCGGAGAGGATGGCGGGGTAGAGACCAACATGGCAGCGGCGGACGGAGTGGTCTATGTGCCGGTCGTCAACGCGCCGACCACGTACGCCAACGCAACGTCTCCCACCGGCACGCCTGACTTCACAAAGGCCACCGGTGAGCTGGTTGCCCTCGACCTAGCCACCGGTAAGCCGCTGTGGACTACCGCACTCCCAGCGCCGGCGCTGGGAGGGGCGACGGTCGCGAATGACCTGGTGTTCACGGCCACGCTCACCGGCGAGGTCTTAGCGCTCTCGCGCCAGAACGGGTCGATCGCCTGGACGGCACAGCTCCCGTCCTACTCGAATGCGCCGTTGGCCATCGTAGGGAATACGCTGCTCGCAGGAGTGACGACGGCGCAGCCAGAGGTGGTCGCCTATCGATTAGCGTCTCTATGATGAACTCAGGAAAGCCAGATGCGATAAGATGTGATGACCAATTGTCCGGTAGACAGCCGCGCTGTCTTGTTCAGGGGCTCAACCAGGTGACGGTGCTCCGCGGATGCGGCGCGTTTATAACACCTGTGTGACTGACCATCAAGACTTGTGATCCCTGAGCCACCTTGACCGCAACCACTACAATGCTGTATTGACCGTGATAGCGATCACCCCGGCGTGATCCCACGGGAAAGGGACAAACAAGAAAGAGCATGCGCATATGCCGCTGACCGGAGAATACGAACCAAGTGCCGCCGACTGGGCGCGGACACAGG
Source organism: uncultured Chloroflexia bacterium (assembly GCA_963826075.1). Lineage (GTDB taxonomy): Bacteria > Chloroflexota > Ktedonobacteria > Ktedonobacterales > JADMIN01 > JAJPKE01. Next base: position 116,082 of record CAWGVQ010000015.1, on the reverse strand, counting down.
CCGAGACCTATGAGGCAACCAACGGCCAGGAAGCGAATCTGTTGCGTGGGCGCCCCATCATCGTGCTCGCGAACTTTCACTAGTGACAACTCGCTGCTGGCGTTCTGCCAACATTCTGTGCATGTCGTCCCGGTCAAGCCACGGCAAGGTTGCCGAAGGCGTCAAGGTTATGTATACACCAATATCAGGGTCTTCGCCAGTCGTGCGATGTTTCCTCCATACATCAGGCGACAAAATGACTTTCGCACCAACGGTGCGCATGAATGCCGTCATGATCGGCACGTCTTCGACATAGCGCGTGTTCAATATCATGAGCAGGTCTAAGTACTCACGAAAATGACTGGAGAAGTCTTCTAAGAGCTTGACCCGCTCTGAAAGCGACGCTTCTTGCCGTTCAGCTTCAGCAATCAACTGCTCAGCCTCTACGAGTTGCGGCTCTAATTCAGCGATTTTGCGCTCGTACATGTCTTTCGCCAAACGACTCTTCGCTTGTTTAGATAGGCTCGTATGGTGCACAGAGAACGACGCTCACGTAGGGCTCAGGAGGACATTTATGCCAGGCCCCAACAGCATTTTCGGGCAGATCCTGGTGGTGCGATCTAACGTCGAGCTCTGGCGTACAAAGGTGGCGGACGCTGAGCAACGGCTCAAGGTATTGTATGAGCCCATGGTAAATGGCCAGGCACCTGCAGGCTCAGAGCGCCAGTTCGCAGTGCTGCTGACCTATTGCGACCGCTTCAAGTTCCAACTAGAAGACGCAGAGATGGCCTTGCGCAACCTGGAAGCACTCCAGAACTAGCGGGTATGCCACCACCGATGCTCACAGACACGGTCTGTGGCGCGAAAGAGCCATGCTTTGGGCTGATATTGGCAACGCCGGCAGCATGGTTGGCGCCATTTTTCCGGCAGCAGCGACCATTATCGCCCGCTCGGTCACCTATCAGGCTCCGGTACCAGGCAGGGCTGCGGTCACTGCCACGATAGTGTGGATAGCAGGCATTGGAGTGAGGCTACCAGCGCCAACGCACTCTGGTTGCTTGTGACCGTTCTGCCGTGAGGTGACTGTGATACCAGTAAGGCAGCGTGTGAGGAGGCTGAGAGGCAGCCAGGTTACGCTTGCACTTACAAGCCTGCTTACCCATTTGGGGGGATACATGCGTTTGCAGGCAGAAAGGAACTGCTGGTTATGAATCACAAGTCTTCATTTGTCCGCACCCTGCTGGGGCTGGTGCTGCTCGCCGGTATTCTGGCAGTCGCTGCCTGTGGCACCACCAGTGGCGCCACCAGCACCAACACTCCCACGTCGAGTCCTCCCACGGCGACGGCGGCGGTGACACCCACCACCAGCGGTCTGACTGGCTATCCAATCAAAGTGTATTTTTCCAACAATCCCGGAACCATGAGCGTCACTCCGGTGACGAGGATCTCGCCGACCATCGACACCGGAACCTATTCCATCCAGATGCTCATCGCTGGTCCGACCCCACAGGAGCGTGCGCAGGGCCTGTTCAGCGAGCTAAATAGCGCGTTCAGTGGCCCAACTATCTGTGCTGGTCCCGTGGCAAGTGCTGGTACAGTCGGTGGACCAGATTTCACCCTCACCCTGAACATGAAGGGAACGACGCCTGAGCAGGGTACGGCCACCCTCAAGTTCTGCCGACCAACAACGCTTGCCGGCGACTTCACCGGTCCCCGTATCATGGCGGAGATTGACGCCACCCTGGAGCAATTCTCCAGCATCAAGAAGGTCGTGATTCTCGATTCGAGCGGGAACTGCTGGGCTGCCTTGAAAACAGGGAATGACTGCCTCAAATAGCGGGAAAGAGGCGACAGCGACCGGGAGAATGGACTCGGCACCATCTGCAAGGAGGCAGAATGGTCAGGCGACACGTGTCGCTAATCGTTCATGACCCGCTGGACAATGAAGGCAATCACACCTGGTTTGTCCGCTCCTCTGGATGGCTGCGCCCCAGGATGTCGCTTCTGCACTACAGGCACCACTTTGTCAAGAAGCTTCTTCTTGGTAAAGCCGTCCAATGCGAGCGGCAATTGTTTTGCGCCGAATACCTCAGACAGGCCGAATACCTCATACAGGTAGAACAGGTCCACTACTCCCGTAATGTCAATCGTGTGCGTCCCGACATCTTTGATGGGTACCAATGTAACTTTCGATTTCGCTACTCTCGGTGCAGTTGTCTTTGGCTTCACAGTCTTCGGTTTGGGTGCGGCGGCCTCATGCGCGTCGCACACGACGGTCGCTATGCGGTCGCCGCCTCCCGGGGTGGCGCCCCGAAGCATCCTGTGTGGTACTGGAATCTGCTGGCGCACCCACACGTCGAGTTGCAGGACGGCGCGGTGAAGAAAGATTACCGCGCACACCTCGCCGAAGGCGCTGAGTATGCCGAATGGTGGGCGCGGGCGAACGAGACCTGGCCAGACTACGCAACTTACCAGGCAAAGACGACAAGGAAAATCCCTGTGTTTGTCCTTGAGCCGATGGAGAACTGAAGAGAACTGAAAGGCAGCACCGGCTAGGCGGCGCGCTTCTCCATGGACGCATCTAGGTGCGAATGAAACGAACCTGCCGCTTTGATGCCAGGGAGGGGTAGCCGGCACAGGGGCGCACCCCACGAACGCTCCCTTCCAGCCTGAAACGTATCCGGGAAGTCGCCATCAATTCAACCGCCGCACCAGCCAGAAGGCTGCGCCCAGCGCTAGCAGCGAGAACGCCACATAGATGCCCGTCTCGATCCACTGGAAGGTCCAGAACCGATCTGCGGGCTGATAGTTCACAAAGATGCCCTGCACACCGTTGACCTGAAAGCATTGAACGGCGGTCTGGTTGTTCGTCGTGCAGTTTAGTAAGTCGTCGTGCTTGTTCCCCTGAGCATCGATATAGCCTTGGGAAATGATCCAATCCTGGTTGCTCAACGTGGGCTGGTTGTTGTTCTCTTGTCCAATTCGGTTGGTCTGGGTGATTGGTGCCTGAAAATAAGGGCGCCAAAACGACGCGACTGGCACGCGAATTCCTACAAACAGCGCGACGGTCAGAAAGATCGCAGGCACCACCCGGCGCGTCAGCGTGCCCGCCAACACGCCCAGCGCCAGCGCCAGCAGCGTTTCCGCCACCCACACCGGCCCCGAGGTATCGTAGGCGTTGGTGCCAAATAAGCCATCCAGCTGCGCCCAGGGGTGGTACCACCAGATCAGCACAGCCAGCAGCGCCCCCGATGCCAGCAGGCCCGCCAGAAGCACTAGCGCCAGCTGCACCGTCAGCCAGCGTAGGCGCGTGACGCTCTGCGTCCAGACCAGCAGATGCGTGCGCTGCTCGACCTCACGCGCGACCAGTGGCGCGCCCACCAGCGCGCCTAGCAGCAGCGGCAGGAAGATAAGCAGAGTGTCAAAGAGCTGCAGCAAGCCATACTGGGTCCCAAACGCCATGATCAATTCAGGACAGGGGCTGCCCGGTGAAGTTTGCCCCAGACAGTGGCCTAGCCCCAGCTGTGCAAAGCTGGTCGCCATCGCTCGCCCGGTCAGCAGCAGAAACACACCGAGCAGGACGAGCACGCCCAACGTGATCAACCCCTCCAGGCGATGCTGCCGCCATGTCAGCCAGATCATTTCAGCACCTCGCTCCCGTTCTGCTCGCGCGCCGCTGGCGGAGCTGGCACTCGATCTCGCGTCTGCTGGCTCAGATACGCCAGCACAATATCCTCCAGCGACACGTCCTGCACCTCCCAGGAGGGGTCAAAGAGCGGGCCGTTCGCGCGCACCAGCAGCGTCGTCTGCCGCTCAGTATGGCTGGCTTCGATCACCACGTGCACGCTGGCAATCGCGGCTTCATCCTGGCGCCGCCCGATCAGAAGCTTGTGCGTCCGTTGCATCTCCTGCATATCGCCCGCAAGCTGGACATGCGACGCCGACAAAATCACCAGATAATCGCAGACGCGCTCCAGATCGCCGATGATATGCGAGGAGAGCAGTACCGTCAGCCCGCTTTCGGCTACCGCGCCCATCAGCGTCCGCAAAAACTCGCGGCGGGCCAGCGGGTCCAGGCTCGCTAGCGGCTCATCCAGCAGCAGCAAATCAGGCCGCTTCGCCAGTGCCAGCACGAGCGCCACCTGCGCCTGCTGCCCACCGGACAGCTTGCCCGCGCGGCGCTCCAGCGGAATGCCCAGCTTCTCGACGCGCGCCCGCGCTAGGGAGTCATCGAAGCTGGGATTCAGCTTGCGCCCCAGCGTCAGCAGCTCCGCGACCGTAAAGCCCTTATAGAGGGGCGTATCCTGCGCGACAAAGCCGATGCGCGGCAGCGCCTCGCTGGGCTGCGCCGTCGGCGAAAGTCCGAAGGCCCCCACGCTGCCCGCCGTCGGCTCCAGCAAGCCCACCGCCAGATGCAGCAGCGTCGTCTTGCCTGCGCCATTCGGCCCCACCAGCGCCGCCACGCGCCCGGCGGGAAGACTTAGTGTGCAGTCTTGTAGCGCCCAGGTGCGCCCGTAGCGCTTACTCAATCTGCTCGTTTCCAGTGCGGTACTCATGCGGTTTCCTCGCCTTCTTTCTGGGTGGCTTGAAACGTGGACATGAAAAGCGCCAATATGCTCTCGCCATCCAGACCGGCCTCAGAGGCGCTGTGCAGCCAGCGCTCTAGGCTGCGGCGCAGTGCTGCGTGGCTAGAGAGCGATGTGCTCGCCAGCGTGCGCTGTACAAACGTCCCCTGGCCTGGGCGACTGGCAACCAGGCTTTCGTGCTCCAGCTCGCGATACGCCTTCAGCACCGTATTAGGATTCACCGTAATCTGCACCACCACCTCCCGCACTGTGGGAAGCTGGTCTCCCACCTTCAGCAGGCCCAGGCGCAGCGCCTGCTTGACCTGCTGCACAATCTGAAGATAGGGCGCCACGCCGGAATGTTGGTCCAGATGAAATTCGATCATCCTACTTCCTCCACGCAGCTATAAAACTATAATACTAAATAGCTAATAAGATAGTATAACGATACAGAATAGGAGCTGAATTGTCAAGAGAGTGAGTTGAGAAAGGAGGAAGCCTCTTGCCGTGCTGCCTGCTCGGAGAGCTGACCCGAGTAAGGCGTCTCGGGGGAAGGAATCAGCCATCCATTCGGCCAGGAACCCCTGCTCCTATGCTCTATGACCAAGCAGCCCATCGGCGTCATCGAGAGGGGCACTACCGCTCATTAAAGTCAGGAACCCGACCACGAGTCATCCTTCGATTACCAAAGCAGCAGTAAACATCCACCGCTTTGGTTGAGTATTGCCTTCTTGTCCTGCACGAGCAGCAGCTCCGTCGCGTACTCCAAGCCAATGTTGCTTACTACAATCACGCACGTCCCCACCAAGGCTTGCAGCAGCAGACCCCCGATCCACCTTCCGCTCCTCTGCCAGCCGAGGCCCGCGACGGCCCGATCCTGGCTCTACCCATCTTGGGTGGCTTACACCATGCGTACCGCCGAGCCGCCTGAAGGGCACAGGCCAAGGGCCAACCCCAACGCATAACCGCTCCGCCGGGCAGCATCCTGGCACTTGGCCAGAACCCCACTGCGCTCTGACGTGAGCAAGTAGGTGTTTTTCCGGGTCTCCCGCGTGAAGAGAACGAATAAAGGGGAGTTCTCCTCTGCTCGGAAGCAAGCTTCAAACCGCTCTAACGGATCAGCTTGTCTGTCTGAAAATCACCTACCGGGCAGAAATAAACACGTCCGGCACATTCGGTTACTCCCACAAACCCTCTCTTTCGTCGCCGGATTTGCGAAGTAGCCAGGACAGCAAGCCGAGAGACAGGGAAAAGGGTGCCATAAGCTTGTAATACGCTGTCGCAGCGTATCATTGTAGTTTGTCGTCCCATCGCCATAGCGGGCGGGCGGCGCGGTGGGAAACAAACGACAATGGTGTGGTACAACACCATAGGCTGCGTAGGTGCTTCATGGCGGATGCGCCACCGGACCAGGCTTGGGAGGTGCGGCAGTGATCCAGGTTATCATGCTGAACGGCGGGTCGAGCTCGGGCAAGACGACCATCGCAGCCTGCCTGCAAGGCATGCTGCCGTCGCCGTGGCTGCACCTGGGCGTCGATACATTGCTCGACGCGATGCCCACGTCGCTGCTCACCTCGGAGAACGGCATCGCGTTCGGCTCTGACGGCTCGGTCCGCCCAGGACCGGACTTTCGGCGCTTGGAAGCGGCGTGGATGTGCGGTATTGCCGCCATGGCACGTGCGGGAGCTCGCATCATCATCGATGAGGTCTTTCTCAGCGGCGTGGACGCCCGCAATCGATGGCAGGCGGCGTTGACTGATGTCTCGGTCTTGTGGGTAGGCGTGCACTGCGACCCGGCTGTCGCGGCCGAACGGGAAGGTGGCAGAAGTGACCGCATCGTGGGCATGGCCACATCACAAGCCCAGCTTGTGCACTCCGGGATGGCATACGACGTGGAGGTTGACACAAGCGACACGTCAGCAGTGGAGTGCGCTCGAAGTATCGCTCAGCTGGTCGAGGACTGATACGGCGTCACAGCCTGTCATTGTAGCGTGACCGTTGTATGAGGCCGGGCAATTCGTAGAGTATCCCATTCCCATTTTGTTTGCGTTATTCGGCTACTTCGATCAGTTCAAATACTTCAGCCAGTAACACCGTCTCATCGGTGAGCGAATAACCCTCTGCCGCCAACCAAATTTCCCAGTCCTGTTGGTGATCTCGCTTGAATTTCTCGGCATCTTCGCCATCTGCCTCACCGCTAACCAAACGCGGATCAGGGTTCCCAAAGGAAGTTTGGAAGATATCAACTATGCGTACATTGCACCATGGCCTTTTCTCTTTATCGATGACCGTCGCCAATTCTCCCTGGCTCGCAAAAACGGCTGCCAGCTCATCTCTTTGGTAACTAAACAAAGGTGCGCAGGTCGCGGTCTTCTTGCCCTCCAGAATTTGTTGGATCAATCGCCTTCCCAAGTCGTTATCGCCTTCCCAGCCGAATTCCAACTTGCGTTCATACACGAGCATCGTCTTCTCCTGTGTTCTCACCCTCCGATGATCGTCTCCACCTGGACAGAGTAGCATAACAACACGTCGTACCATGCTGTTGTTATGTGTTGCCTGACCACGTCGTGAACTCGCTAGGTGAGCAGAGGGCTATTCTACAACGCTATGCTGTGACGGCGTATAACACGTGGAGTTGGACGGGTAAATCGTGGACCCTCGTGAACTGGGCACAACACAAGATCGTTCGGGCAAGGAACTCCGATGGCTCGGCCGTATCGCTACAACGGCAATGCCAGTTGCTGAGCGTTTGTGTCTCGCGCCATGGTGAGACGTGGCTGCTACGGTGGGAACTCTAGGACCTTGTGCCACTGCACGTCGTCGAGCTCCCACAATTCGAGCTGGGGCAAGACCCAGCGGCGTGCATCCACGCGTTGCCGCGCGGCGATTCCCTGGGGAACGGCTAGAACACCGGCTCTGGTAACGTTGGTGGCGCTACCTCGGCGGTCTCACCGTTGGCTCCGGCCGGCACCTCTGCCGGTTGGCGCTTTTGCAAGGGGATTTCCTTGAGGAAAAGCGCGACTAGACCTGCGGCTATCATCATGAACATGCCTATGGTAAAGGAGAGCGTGATGGACGAGACAAAGCTCGCCTTGACGTTCACCTCAAGCTGCTTCAATAGCGCCGCGCCGGTTTCCGGTCCCAGATGGGCCAAAGCAGCTGGTACATTGATAGCGTGGTTGTTCGCACTCAGATTGGCCAGCGCCGTGACGTTGACATAGGGCTTCAAGGGAGCAGGCACGCTGGCGGCAAGCTTGCTCGTATATACGTTGGTCACAATCGCGCCTAGCACCGCGACGCCGATAGAGGCTCCCAGCGTACGGAAGAAGGTGATGCCGGAGGTAACCTGTCCCAGCAAGTCATTGCTAAACGCATTCTGTACGATGATCGTGAAGAGGCTCATCAGCACGCCGATACCCAGACCAGTGACGATCATATTGAGAACCAGTGTGCCGTTGGTCGTGCTGGTGGTCATGCGTGAGAGCAGGAACATCCCAAAGGCTCCCACCGCAAATCCGACCAGAACGAGAACCTTATAGCGGCCGGTGCGAGCCATCAACTGCCCACCAACAATGCTGCTGACGATAAAGCCCAGCATCATGGGAGTCAGGATGACGCCGGTATTGGTGGCCGACTCTCCCAGTCCAATCTGGGCAAAATAGGTCAGATAGGAGATAGCCCCAAACATCCCCGCGCCGAGGATGAACATGGCGATAACAGATATAGCAAAGATGTCCGTCTCAAACAGTTTGGGATTGAGAATAGGCTCTGGCTGGTGAAACTCGACATACACAAAGACGACTACTCCTACGGCCGCGACGATGAAGAGCGAAATGATCTGCCACGAATTCCAGGCGAAGTTCGTCCCGCCGAGCGAAAAGGCCAGCAGGAGGGCCGTGGCCCAGACCACCAAGAGACCGGTGCCGAGGTAGTCAATCTTGTGCATGATGTGCTTCACGCTAGCCGGCAAGAAGAGACCGGCGGCGATCAGCCCCACCAAACCCACGGGCATGTTCACATAGAAGACCCAGCGCCAGCCCCAGTTATCGGTGATGGCACCACCAATGAGCGGTCCCACGATGGCCGCCAGCCCGAAGACCGCGATGAAGAGACCCTGCCACTTGGCCCGCTCGGCCGGTTCGAACAGGTCTCCAATGACGGCCAGCGCGATGGGCAGCAAGGCCCCGGCACCCAGGCCCTGTATGCCGCGGTATAGAACCAGCTGAGCCATGTTCTGGCTGGTGCCGGAGAGCGCCGAGCCCGCCAGGAAGGTCACCATGCCGCCCAGGAAGAAGATACGGCGTCCATAGACATCGGAGAGCTTGCCGATTACAGGAATCGAGACGGTCGAGGCCAGCAGATAGGAGGTTACCACCCAAGTAATATTGGTGCCGCCCAGTGCGGTCACGATCCGTGGCAACGCGGTGCCGACGACGGTCTGATCGAGAGCGGCCAGCAGCATGCCGAGCAGCAAGCCGAGAATGACTAACGCGAGTTTCGCCCTGCCGAGCGAGGCGGCCGTCACTGGCTGGGCGGCTAGGGTGACATCGCTCACCGTGCTAGATTCTGCCATTTTTTGCCCCTTTACCGAGCAGTAGCCTGAACGAAGGTGTCGATGGATGGAGCGCCGCTTACCGCGACCGCTGCCAGTGCCTCAAGGCCGCGTCGCAGTGCCGCCAGATCGTCAGGGTCGAGAGCGGAATACCACTGCACCAGACGCTCGATGCTGCCTTGATGAAGTCGAGTGGTCAGGTCGTTGCCGGCAGCAGTAAGCGTCACCAGGGTCCGTCGCCGGTCGGCCTCGTCTTCTGTACGCTGCACCAGACCCTGCTGGACGAGCCGGTCCACGAGAATGCTGGTCGACGGCTTGCTTATAGCAAGCGATTCGGCGATCTGCGAAATCGTCATGCCCGGATGGCCAGCCAGAATCATCATGACTTTGAGTTGTCCAATGGTCAGCTCCAACTGCGCCCATTCCTGCATCTGCGTGCTCACCACACACCGCGACAGCTGCAATTGCGCCGCAAGAACTGCCCGAATGGGCTCTGGATATCCCGAGATATCGTGCTTCATTGCCGTCTCCTTCAACGTGGGATATATGTTGACTATAATCCACATGATTGTCATTTGTCAAACTAATGCGTATACTATAAAGGTTAGCGTTGGCCCCATCTGTGCGGATCCAGTTAGCGGCGCGTTTGGCTGCAGGCTGTCGCTGCGAAACCTATCGAGACGCGCTTAGTGCGGTGGGAGCCACACCTACTCCACGCGCACTTGGGCGACGTGACTCTGCGCGGCTACGTCACGCACATCATCGCCTGCAACACCTGGTCCGGATGAGGGGTACCACCCGCGCCGGCCGATGCAAGTGGCCTACAGCATTTCACCATTACGTTCAAAGAGAACGCGGTTCGGAGGGCCTACTCTGTATATGCCCGCGCCTCCCAGCTGGTCGTTTGGGGGGTCCTATCATCGTAGTGCGGAATACGAGACATAAAGACAGCCATTTCACTGGAGGAACGATCATGAGCACACCGCATGAAGCCGAGGTCACCCCGAATATGGTTTGGGTGGCCGATCCCTATCATACGCAAGTAGAATTCGCCGCCAAGCATCTCGGCATGATGACCGTGCGCGGCCTGTTCACCGACGTCAAGGTTACGGGCACCATTGACCCAGTCCACCATGAGGCCACCTCGATCGAGGTCAGTATCCAGACCGCCAGCATGCGCACCCACAACGAGCAGCGCGACAATGACCTGCGCTCGTCCAACTTCCTTGAAGTCGACACGTACCCTACTATTACGTTCAAGAGCACCGAAGTCGAGCACGTGGGCGGTGATCACTACCGCTTGAGCGGCGACCTGACCATCAAGGGCACCACTCGCCCCATTACCCTCGACGTCGTTCGCTACGGCGAGTTCAATGACCCAAACATGGGCCACCGCCTCAGCTACGGCGCCGAAGCCAAGATCAACCGCAAAGACTTCGGCATGACCTTCAACATGATGCTCGACGGCAAATGGATCGTCAGCGACGAGGTCCAGATCCAAGTCGAAGGCGAACTCGTGGAGCAACCGCAAGCGTAAGAGCAAAAGCCAGGTTCCGACACCACAGTACGTGAGCCGAAGGCGCAGACCGAGTGGGAGCACTCCTCCCGCTCACTCGCAATCACCATGCACGCATGAGACATGAAATTCACAGAAGCGAAGGAGACGAGTCCAATGACGATACCAGCAGATAAGAACCTAGCTGCACCGGCGACCAGTACGACCTGGGAGATTGATCCCACCGCCTCGCGGTTGGAGTTCAGCAGCCGCATGCGGCTCATGTTTCTCACCAATGTCACGGTCCCAGGGCGCTTCACAGAGGTCCATGGCACCCTTACTGGCACAGGCGCGGACAGCGACCTCAGTAACGCACAGGTGAGCGTGATGATCGGAGCCGCCAGTGTGGACACCAAGCAGCAGGCACGTGACAAGCATCTCCGATCTACCGACTTCTTTGACGTCGAACACTTCCCGCAATTGACCTTTACCAGTCGGCGCATCGAGGAGCTTGATCCAGTGCACGGTCAGTACCGCGTCACTGGGTTATTGACCATTCGAGATGTGGCCCATGAAGTCCGTCTGGATGCGCAGTATATGCCTCAACCAGGAGCGGAGCAGAGACGCACGGTCGACCTCACCACCGAGTTAGACCGCCGCGACTTTGGCCTGCTATGGAGCCGCCCCATGCAGAAGATTGCGGACAATGTGACGATCAGGCTCCACATCGAGCTGGTGCCGGCCACGTCGCCCGCCTAACCTCGAGCGCCGGCCGGCATCTACTTGTGCGTACCGCGGCAGCGCTTGAATTCTCTGCCAGGTGACCGCCTGGTGCTGTAGCTTTTGGGAGCCTTGTTTTCGGTTTTCGCTACTGAACCTTGACACGTTGAAGGAGCAGGCCCATAGTTACTACGTAATTTACTAATGGTTAAGTAAGATGACTGCCGAATAGTGGGAAGCCTAAACGTGAACCCAATGAAGAAAACCGTGACCGAGGAGAGTCCTTCACCTGCCGCAGATCGCGAGACCCGGCAACAGATTCTCGAAGCGGCACGGGAACTTTTCCTCGCCAGGGGATATAAGGGCGTTTCCATGAAAGAGGTCGCCGAGGTAGTACAGGTCACCTCAGCGGCGTTGTACTATCATTTTCCTGGTGGCAAGCAGGATCTCTTTGTCAGCTTCATCCAGATGATGCTTGAGGAATGGACACAAGGAGCGCTCCGTGCCACTGGGCAGGCGCGCGGGCTGCGGGACGGATTGATCACGTTAACGCAATACTTGCTCACGCTGCCCATCGACCGCTTTATGGTACTTGCGCGTGATATTCACGAAAATGTACTTGATCGTGAAGCTCAACGTGTGGCGCTGGAACAGCAGCAAAACGTGTTTGTCCAGCATGTAACTGACCTGTTCCAGCAGGCGATCGATGCTGGGGATATCAAACGGGAGATACCGGCCGCTGTACTGGCAACCATGTATACGGGCATGAGCATATCGTTGCTGCAGACTCAGCATCTGGCACTTGGTGGAACTGAGAGGTACGACGCCCGTCAGTTAGCCAGCTATGTGGTGTCGGCTCTCCTTGAGGGCATTGCTGACCACAGCGCACCGTAGACATCATGGTGCCAGCAACAGGTCGATCAGTCGCGTAACGAAGCTACAGCCAGCTTACTTACTAAACGATGAATAAGCCTCCAAGCCCAGCTCGGGCAACAGACTCAATCATCAGATAGAGGAGTTCGTGATGTCATTTCTCGCGAGGCTCAGCCTCAGGAATCGCAGCCTCATCGGCCTCGCCACGATCGCCATCTTACTCATTGGCGCTTTCGTGATCCCGACGCTCAAAGAGGAACTGTTCCCTTCGCTGGATTTCCCCGCCGTTTCCGTCGTAACCGTAGATCCCGGAGCATCGCCCACCATCGTCGAGCATGATATCACTGATCCTTTGGAGCAAAGCATCCAAGGCATCGCTGATATTCAACAAGAGACCTCTTACTCGAACCAGGGAGTCTCGATCATTGTCGTTGAGTACAACTTTGGCACCGACATCAACCAGGCAAGCCAGACGTTGGCACAGGATCTCAACCAGGCGCAGGCAAGCCTGCCCGCCGGCGTCACGCCTGAGGTTCAAACCTTCAGCGTCAATTCTCTGCCGGTAATTCAACTCGCCGTTACCTCGTCGGCGGACCCTGTCACGCTTGCCGCGCAGGTTAAACAGACGGTGGTGCCAGCTCTGCAAAGCATCAACGGAGTCGCCAGCGCCAGTGTAACTGGCGCGGAGCAGCAGATCGTGACGGTGACTTTGGACCTCGCGAAAGTCCAGGGCGATGGTCTCTCGGTGAGCCAGATCGAAGGCGTGCTGCAGGCCAACAATCTCACCGTGCCAGCCGGCCAGATCACCTCTAACGGCCAGACCCTGCCCATTCAAGTCGGCAACACCTTCACGTCACTGGATGCTCTCAAGAACCTTATCGTCGGCGTATCGGTGCCACCCGCCTCGACCGGAACGGGAACTGGAGGCGCCTCGCCGCTTCCGACAGCCAGGCCCACGCCAATCACACTTGGTGACGTCGCGACGGTCGAGCAGACGCTCGCCCCATCGACATCCATCACGCGTACCAATGGCCAGCCCAGTATCGGCATCGCTATTACCGAAACCAACGATGGCAACACGGTCTCTATCTCGCAAGCCATCAGGGGTGAGCTACCGGCACTGCAGCGTAGTCTGGGAGATCACGCCAGGATTTTCGTGGTCTTTGACCAGGCGCCTTTTGTGACAAGCTCGGTGAATGGGCTCATCTCAGAGGGGTTGATCGGCGCGGCGTTCGCCATCTTGGTGATCCTGGTCTTCCTCTTCTCGCTGCGGTCGACCCTGGTGACAGCAGTCTCGATACCGCTCTCCGTTGTGATCGCCCTTATCGGGATAGGGGTGGGTGGGTTCTCGCTCAATATTTTGACTCTGGGAGGGTTGACCATCGCGATCGGGCGTGTGGTTGACGATTCCATCGTGGTGCTGGAAAACATCCAGCGGCACCTGCGGCAAGACGTGGATGCGGATAAACTCTCGACCATCATTGGCGCAGTACGAGAGGTTGCTGGGGCTGTCACTGCCTCTACTATTACGACCGTAGCTGTCTTTCTCCCCATTGCATTCACCAGCGGTCTTGTGGGAGAACTCTTCAGCTCCTTCGCCGTCACCGTAACCATTGCCCTGCTCGCCTCACTCTTTGTGGCGCTCACGATTATTCCGGTCTTGGCCTATTGGTTTTTGAAAGTGCCAACTGCATCGGCGCAGCAGGGGCGGCTAGCGCAAGACAGCAGGATCTGGCTGGAGCGAGGGTATGTGCCTCTCGTGCGCTGGGTGACGACCCATCGCCTGGTCAGTATTGTGGGGGCGCTGCTCATCTTTTTCGGTTCGATTGCCCTGGTGCCAAGCGTGGGGACCAACTTCTTTAGCAATTCCAGCCAGAACACGTTCTCGATCACCCAAACCTTGCCAGTAAGTACCAGCTTGCAGCAGACTGGCCAGGCGACCCGGCCGGTCGAGGCGGTGCTTGCCACTGTGGCTGGCATACAAACGTACCAGGTCACCATTGGCTCAAGTGGGTCGGTCGCTAGTTCTTTCAGCGGAGGGAGCGGGTCGAACAGCGCCACGTATGCTGTGACGACCGATCCGAATGCCAACCAGGTCGCCCTACAGCAGACGGTACAGAACCGCTTGAGTCGACTTTCCGGCGTTGGGACCATCATAGTCAGCGCCTCCAATCAGGGGTTTAACAGTTCCGGCCTGGCCGTGAACGTGCAGGCATCCGACGATCAAACCCTACGAACTGCAACACAGTTGGTACTGAATGCCGTGAAAGATGCCCCTGACACCACCGATGTTACCAGTAACCTTGCTGATGCAGCACCGCTGATCAACGTGCAGGTCGATCCCACTCTGGCACTGCTGCACGGCTTAACGGCTGAACAGGTTGGTCAGGACCTGCGTATGGTCTACAGCGGGACGACGGTAACCCAAGTCACGCTTGGTGGGACACAGGAGGCTGTGAATATCCAGCTTGGCACTCCTGTCACCACTGTTGCGGCGATGCAAGACCTCCTCCTTCCAGGTCCTACCGGTACCGTCAGGCTAGGCGACGTTGCCACGGTCACACAGACCTACGGGCCGCCGCAGATCACGCATCTGGGCGGGGTGCGTACCGCGACCGTAAACGCGACCATCACGAGCTCCAATATCGGTGCTGTGAGTGCAGATATCCAGCAACGGCTGAATAAACTCAACCTGCCAGCTGGAGCCACCGTGTCGCTGGGAGGGGTGACCGCCAGCCAGTCGCAGGCCTTCTCGGGCCTACTCCTTGCGCTGCTCATCGCCATTCTGCTGGTCTACCTGGTGATGGTGGCCACCTTCCGTAGCATCATCCAACCGCTCATCCTACTGGTGTCAATACCGTTCGCGGCCACCGGCTCAATCCTCTTGCTGCTGATCACCCATACGACGCTCGGCGTGCCGGCTTTGATCGGCTTACTGATGCTGGTGGGCATTGTAGTCACGAACGCTATCGTGCTGCTCGACCTGGTGAATCAATACCGGGCCAAGGGACTGGATGCCAGAGCCGCTGTGGTCGAGGGAGGTCGGCGCCGATTGCGACCCATCCTTATGACAGCAAGCGCCACGATTCTCGCCTTATTGCCTATGGCCCTTGGTCTGAGTCAAGCGGGCGTCTTCATCGCTGGGCCACTTGCTATCGTCGTCATCGGTGGACTGACGACCTCGACCATCCTGACGTTGCTCCTGGTGCCCACACTCTATGTGGCTGTTGATGATCTACGGGGACGCTTCGATCGGAGGCGAACGACGATGACCATGCCGACGGATACTCCCGTGCAGGGTGAGGCCGAGCAGACGCAGGCGAAGTCCACACTCGCGTAGATTGTCCTATCAAAGAGACTTCCAGGTGTCGAAAAAGCCAGAAGGAGACACAAGATATGACGCAGTCGCCCGAAGACATGTTCGCCAGCCCCGCTCCGGCACAGACTATTCAGCGAGTCGCTACGCGGATGCGGGAGCGCAATATCGAAGTGGTGGTCGTCGACGACGGTGACCAGGCACGCCAGGTCGTGCTGGAGCAGCTGCCGGAGGGAGCAGAGGTCCACTCTGGCAAGTCAAAGACCCTCCAGGATGCCGGGATTTTTGACGCCATTCACGATACAAGTCGCTATGACGCCCTGCGGCCCCGCATATTCAAGATGGATCGGAAGACCCAGGCGCGCGAGATTCGCAAGCTCAGCTCTGGTCCCGACTTTATGCTGGGCAGCGTCAATGCGGTCACTGAGGATGGCATCCTGGTAGCGGCCTCTGCCTCGTCGAGTCAGCTCGGCCCGTATGCCAGCACGGCTGGCAAGGTAATTCTGGTGGTTGGCAGTCAAAAGATCGTGCGTGACCTGGAGACGGCTCTGCGGCGCATCCGCGACTACGTTCTGCCGTGGGAGGATAGCCAGGTTCGCAAGGTCATGAACACCGGATCGTTTGTTGGCAAGATCCTGATCATCGAACGAGAGTGGGTGGATGGTCGGATGACGGTGATCCTGGTCCGCAATCCGATTGGCATCTAGCGCAGCCTCGTGTGCATTCCCAACGGAACGAGCCTTCTCAAGGAGATAGTTCAATCACTCGGTAGGCGGCGGATCGCTGAACATCTGGATTTGGATACCGCCGTCCGGCTGGAGTACACCCATCCTGACGTCAACTACCTGCCAGAATTTCGCTTTCCGTCCGTCAAGTTAGGTTCTATTTTTGCCTTACATGTGATCGGAACCGGAGGCAATCCCCACTCCACTTGGTGAGTGCATGGGCCAGTGAACTACGACTCGTGTTGGTGCAGGTAGCGGTGGACAGCAAATCTGACGAGATCACCGCCATACGCCAGCACTGGTCGATAGAAAGCAGTCTCCATTGGGCGTTGGATGTCACATTTCAGGACGATACGTCCCGAGTCCGGGAACAGCATGCTCGGCACAATCTCGCTCTGCTGCGAAAAATCGCTCTCAATCTGCTCCACCACAGTCCAACCACTGGCAGTGTCCGAGGCAGGCGAAAACAGGCCGCTTGGAATGATGCCTTTATGGCCCAGTTGCTTACTTGAGCCTCATGCGTTTGCCCTGGGGTGGCAGAGTGCAAGAGAGCCGAGAACGGGGCGGCCATCTCGGAGTGGAAAGACGCGAGGGAAGCGAGCGCGCTTGCAGCGGATTCACACCAAATGGCGTAGGGTTTGAGGCAAAGCTCCCGGCGTATGGGGTGAGGGTTTTACAACAAGGGAATGAGCGCTCCTATCGTCCAAAGGAACATGGTGAGGTAAAACCCTCGCTGGACAAGTCCAATGTACGGCTGTGCCTGAGGAAGGATGACCGCGACGATGGTGGCGAGAGCAAAACCAACCGTCACCATCGCCATGATTGCGAGATATCCACTGATCGCATGCCATTGCGGTACTGCAATCAGCGAGCCAGTGAGAATGCCAGCGGTCAAGGCCGCGAAGGTAAAGAGTCCAAATCCAAGCAGTACATGAATCTGTCCATTCCGTGAAACGGGAGGGTGAGCGTCAGCAATGAAGAATCCCGACCCAATGCGTGTGAGACCTACGAAGCCAAGCGAAACAAGACCAAGACCTGGGAGTTTTGCTCCTTGGACAAGCAAAGCAAAGAGGAGGCTAAGCACGCCGAGACCTGTTGCGTAGGATTGGATGCGGTACAGAATGCCATTGCGTGTATGGACGTACTGGCTGATTGCATCTCGCCAAGGGTTCAGCTCAGGCGCATTGAACTGCACGCCAATAACGCTTACTACCCCAATAACGAGAAGGATACAACCGACGATGGCGAAGGGAACGGTTTGAGACATGAAAGAGCCTCCCACAACCAGCAATCAGGTGCTTGAATGCAGTATCGCATGACTATGGGGTCTTGGCATATTGCGCAATGTCTTCCCAACTCTCTGCGCAAGCAATCACTCCACAGATGGCCATGATCAGAATCTCTTTCAGGTTGTGCTCCACGTTGTATTCGCATCGGGGATCATCTATCAGTGTACAATCTATCTGTTTCCGGGCTGCTTTGCTATTCAGCAATCGCAATCTTCTGGCGAGCAGGTCAGTCGGAGTGAGATAATTGAGTCAGAGGGGGATGTGACGACGAAGATAAGAGCAAGGTAGCAGCGATAATGCAGGCAACACACGCAGATGAGGAATCAAACCTGCCCGGCGAGCAGCACGCCTCGGCTACCTACGCCGTAGGTGATGTGCACGGCGAGGTCACGTTACTCAAAAGCCTGCTGGAGCAGCTCGCTCCCCGCCCGGAAGATACCCTGATTTTTCTTGGTGACTACCTCGATCGGGGAGAGGACTCGCTGGGCACCATCGACATGTTGGTGGCGCTGGCAACGTCCCACCACTGCATCTTCTTGCGCGGCAACCATGATGAGGCTTGGCTAGAAACCTGGAATGGCTTGGAGTTCACCCGCTGTCCGTCTATCCCCGGAGCACGCTTAATTTGGGACCGCTATCAGGGCCTGGTGCCACCACGCCTCGGCGAGTTCCTGACGAGCACTCGCCTCTTCTATGAGGATGGCTATGCCTGGTACTCTCATGCCGGCGCCGAGCCTGGGATTCCGTTTTCGGAATCGCCGCCAGAGGTCTATGTATGGGGCATTCCGGGTTTTCTGAGGTCCACTTACGACTGGGGTAAGCCCGTTATTTTTGGTCATTATCAACTCGACGAACCGCTCATCACCCGCACGAAGATCGGATTGGACACCGGCGCGTGGCGCACTGGGATCCTCACAGCTCTTCACGTCGAGACTCGTGCGATCATCCAAGTAGCGCGATCATCAGTAGGACTCACGCAAACATCGCGGCTCGATAACGAAAGCTGACTTCCTTTGCCAGCGACTGCGGCTGAGCGTGGCGGCTCAATCTGACTCCACTTTCGGAATCTGTACCTCTTACTATACAGGAGGTCGGCTACAGAGAGTACTATCCTGGCTAGGTCCAACAGTACCACGTCACCGCCACCTTCCAATTGTGTGGTTTGTGGCATGGTGTCGCCAGTGGGAAGAAAATATCCAGAAATCGCGCGTCCCACAATCCGTATCGAAATCAATGTTCCAATGTCCTAGCCCTCTGGTGTATCACCATGCCCAGGTTGTGTTCTCGGTGTATTATTCTAGATATATTGTTCTAGCAGACGGGGGCCGTACCTGGTGCCTCGCGTCTCTCGGCCTAGCGGAGTCGTCTGGACCCGCCGGGTGCTTCCCAGTGCTTCCCACTGGTTGCTAGGAGTGGAATAGGAGAGGAATCATGCCCACGCGTGCCGAGATTGTGGAGACCTTGGCGGCGTCACAGACCGAGGTCCTGGCGTTTTTTCAGGGGCTGAGCCTAGAAGACCTCGAGCGCCCGGCAACGGCGAATGGAGTTCCCGGAGCAGCTCCGTGGCGCGCCAAGGATCATTTGGCGCACCTGGTGCAAAGCGAGCGCAACATCCAGCACTTACTGCGCCATGTCCTCGCCGGCGAGCCTCCAGACGTTATTTTACGCGGGCAATATCCGGAGGGCATGCCGCTGCCGGGGACGCTAGGCGATTTGGACGCGCTGACCCCGGAGGAGGAGGAGCGGCTGGAACTGGCCATCGCCAGCATCAATCAAACCTACCTGAACGCACACCATAACGACAGTTTGGAGCTGCTGGTAGCGGATTATCTGGCGGCGCGGCAGGACACCTTGGACCTCCTGCACCAGTTCACCGATGAGCAGCTGGAAGCACGGGTGCCCTCGGTCGGTGGTGAGGCGACCGCCGGCGACTTGTTTGCCGGGAGAGCGGGGCATGCGAGCGAGCACATGACCGAGATTGAAGAAGGGTGGCGGCAGGGCAGGTAGACGGGTGTCTTGCTTGCCCGGTCTACACCGTTGTGACCGCGAGTCAAGAGTGGACTGCGGGCCGCTGCGACCGTGCAGCCTGTTGCGTGAGCGCGTCGATGCAGCCAGCGTCTCCCCTCTCCTCAAGCGGTCAGTGGAGATCGTTGGCCGTGATGGTAGTGACCTTGATTACAGTGACTAGGAGAACGAGGAGAGGCACCATGAAGTATCTTCTTACCTCAGCTGGCATCAAAAACAGCAGTATTCACACTGCATTGGTCGAGCAGGTATTCGTTACTGTCGCGCGACTGCCGGTTTATTGCCACGCAGCACGTATTTCTGAATCTTCCCGGTTGCCGTTTTGGGGAGTTCCCCGACAAAGGTGAATGACTGGGGCACCTTAAAGTGCGCCATGTTGGCTCGGGCAAACGTGCGGAGCTCGTCTTCGGTGGCGGCATGCCCAGCCTTCAACACAACAAAGGCATGGGGCGATTCACCCCATCGCTCATCCGGCAAGCCCACGATGGCTATTTCTTGCACAGCAGGATGACGCAGTAACACGCCCTCCACTTCGATGGATGAGATGTTCTCCCCGCCGGAGATAATCACATCCTTCAAACGATCGCGAATCTCGATGTAGCCGTCTGGGTGCACTACCGCAGCGTCACCGGTGTGGAACCACCCTCCCGCGAATGCTCGGGACGTGGCATCCGGATCATTGTAATAGCCCAGCATCACCACATTGCCGCGTGCCACAATCTCGCCCAGGGTCTCGCCGTCGTGGGGCACTTCGTTGTTGTCTTCATCCACCACCAAGACCTCGCCCGAGGTGATGAGTTCCACACCCTGACGTGCTTTTTGGGTAGCTAATGCGTCTCCCGACAACGCGGCATGTTCTGGGAGAGGTTCGCAGATCGTGATGAACGGTGCGGTTTCTGTCAGGCCGTAGACCTGGGTGATTTCCCACCCGAGTTCGCCTTCCACTCGCTCGATGGTCGCGGCAGCGGGGGCCGCACCAGCGGTGAGTACGCGCAGGCGGTGAGACTCGCGGGGTACCACAGCTGTTGTAGTAGGTATTTCCGACCTCTCTTTGCGCCAGAAAACCGGCTGCGAAGGAGGTACGCTCGATACCGCTTCGAGTGCTGGTGCTTCAGTTGGCGTGAGCAGGGCTCGCACATCTGAAGGCGCGTTGGCGATACTGATGAGCACCGTGGGGGAGGCACACAGCATGGTGGCGCCTTCGTCCTGTATGGTGGTGAAAATGGCGCGAGGCTCCACTTTGCGCAGACACAGATGCGTGCCGCCAACAGCAGTGACGATCCAGACAAACGTCCAGCCATTGGCATGGAACATGGGCAGCGTCCACAAGTAACGGTCAGCAGGAGTCATGTGCACCTGAACTAGCGTGCCGACGGCGTTCATGTACGCATTGCGATGGGTGATCATGACACCCTTGGGCCTGGATGTCGTGCCACTGGTGTAGTTGATGGTGATCAGGTCGTCTTCGCTGATCTCCGGCCTCACAAAGCTTTGCGGGGCCTGCCCGAGCAGCGCTTCATAGTCAAGCCAGCCTCGACTCCGCAGATCATCAGTCAGCCCGTTGAGGGCGATAACATGTTCCACGCTTGGCAGACCGTGACGGATCCCTTCGACGTCTTTGACGTAGTCACCATCCACGCACACGACTTTTGCGCTGCTATGATTGATGATGTAGGTGAAATCGTCGGTCGTGAGCCGGTAATTGATGGGGACCAGCACGGCGCCGATTTGGGGCACCGCATAATACGCTTCCAGATGCGTGTGGGTATTGGGCGCAATGTAGGCCACCCGATCGCCCGGGCCTACGCCCATGCTCTGCAGGGCGGCGGACATGCGGTCGCACCGCGCACCGAACTCTGCGTAGGTCAGGCGTACACCTTCGTCCACAACCGCCTCGCGCTCGGGATAGATCTTGCGGGCGCGGCGCATGAATTCCAACGGAGACAACGGCGTGTCCATGAGCACCTCCTCATTGTAGAGCGAAATTGTAGTGCGAAACGTGTGACGCCAGGACCAATAGTTCAGATCGCCATGCCGTGTGCAGTGCCCGAAAACCGAGCAGGCTTGGAGGGCAACGGCAAGCACGCGATTAGTGCGTGCGGCTGATTTATACTCGTCCGATCGTGTAGTTCGGCTTTTGGGCGCTCCATCTCCGCTTTTGCGAGTATGGGCGGTCCATTCGTCGCCCAGTGTATCCACCAGACTCCAGTCTACTACCGCCAGGTTGGTCTGCTCGAACGTCACTTCATCAAGGATAACATTCGTGTGGCGCCGGCGGGGTTCTCTCCACTCGTCCCAATCTTCAATCAGCCAAAGAACGAGGCCGATGTGCTGGCTACTTTCTAAATCTACTCATAAAAATAGGAGATTGGGCATAATGAACCCGTTAATTTGTGGTCAGATGGCGAAAGTAGCCAGCACACGTCATCACAACACATGGTCGGTGTCCGACTTTATTGTCCGCGCACACTTGTGGCGCGTAAATTAAGTTTGTCACTAATGCCGTGTCTGTAACGGCTGTTGTAGTATAGAGCTAGCACATTGTGTGTTCGCCACCGGAGCAGAGAGCCGTACTCAAACGGTATGCTGCGACGGCGTAGTACATGATAAACGAGATATGTGCCGGTTGCATTCCTTATTCCTGCTGCCCCGAGATGGCGTGCCACGTGATTGACGTGCTGAGCGCTCGTGCAGAGGCGAAGGGAGCCGCCATCGGCATCTGGACACAGCTCATGATGAGAGGAGCTGCCTACACAATGAAATTTGGTATCAGCCTTCCGACTAGCGCACCATTCACGCCACCCCAAGACATCACGCGCGTCGCTATGGAAGCGGAACGCATGGGGTATGCTTCTGTCTGGACCTTCGAGCGGCTTTTGTACCCGATCGATGGCGGCAGCAACGTGGCAGGCGGAACAGCCCCGCTGCCCCCAGTATATGCCGTCTCGTATGATCCCATCGAGACGCTAGCCTATATCGCCGCGAAGACCACTACCATTGCACTGGGTATCAGCGTTTTGGATGCGCCGTTCCACGCGCCAGTGATGCTGGGCAAACGCCTGGCGACGCTCGATCAATTCAGCGATGGTCGCGTGATCGCTGGGTTGGGCCAGGGCTGGATGCAGCAAGAATTCGACGTGATGGATCGCTCACCGAAACTGCGCGGTCAGGGTGTTGAGGAAATGATCGCGGCGATGCGAGCGGTTTGGGGGCCAGACCCCGTCTCCTTCTCTGGGCGCCACTATCATATCCCGTCCTCGAAAATTAATCCTAAGCCAGTCCAGCCCCGTGGCATTCCCATCATCATGGGCGTGGCAGCACCGACCGCCATCGAGCGGGCCGGTCGCATCGCTGACGGTTTCAATCCCGTTGCCGGGACGCAAGAAGACCTTGTCGCGCAGATAGCACTCTTCCGTGAAGCAGCAACTCGCGCCAAGCGCGACCCCGCCGCATTGCCGATCTATGTTCGCGCCAACGTGCCAGTCACCACACAGCCGATGGGCGAGGGGCGGCCCTTCCTCGGCGGCTCGGCAGACCAGATCGCGCACGATCTCGAACCGTTACGCGCCATCAACGTCGAGCAGGCCTTCTTCGCCTTCCGTGCCGTTGAAGGTGCTTCACTGGATGACAAACTGGCGCTCTTGCAACAGGTGCAGCAAATAGCAGGGCATTGAAGAGGCTATGGCCATGAAGATGGGATGTTGTAGCCGAGGATAGTGTCCACGCACGTATGTATGTAGGAGTAAGTGGCCAGTTGACAAGATCGGCCACCAGGTGATTCTCATCGGTTAGTTGCTTCGGAGCCTGAGAGGAGGATCACCAGATGACTGATGACTTGAACATGGTTGTGCTGACTACTTTCGCAACCTACTCATAAAAAGAGGAGGTTGGGCACGACTATCACTTACTTCGTCCTTTCCTCGGCGACCAGCGCCTTCGTAGCGGGGATGACCTCGTTGGCGAATAACTCGATGGTCGCGGCGTCGTCACCCATGCAGATGAAGGTCGAGACGCCGTATTCCAGGGCGATGCCCGCCAGGTCCTCGGCCCATTGCGCAGGCGGGCCGTTGAGCAGCGAGGTCCCGTTGCGGGTGAACTGGCCGCCGATGTTGAGCATGCGGCGAATAGCCGTAACTGGACGCCCGACCTGCTCGGCGCCTTCATCAATATACTTGTTGATGTCGTTCAGGTCAGAGAGGCCACCTTGCAGGTAGGGCAGCGAGGGGACCACGCCGTCTGCCGCGCGCCCGACGAGCCGCAGGATTTTGGGCTTGTAAGCGCCCACCCAGATGGGGATGTCGTGCGCCGGGGCTGGGCCGCGTTTGGCACCATTGACCTGATAATACCGGCCGTTGACGAAGACACCGCCGCGCTCGCTCGTATCCCAGAGTTGGCGCATGATCGTCATCGCCTCCTCCAGCGCATCAATGGATTCGCCAGCGGTCAGTCGGCGCCCGCCCATAGACTCAATCGCGTCCCAAAAGCCGCCCGCGCCGAGGCCCATCTCCACGCGGCCACCGCTGAGCCGGTCGAGGCTGGCGGCAGACTTGGCCAGCACGGCAGGCTGGCGAAGCGGCAGGTTGATGACGTTGCCGCCGAGGTGAATGCGCTTGGTGCGCGCGGCGGCGTAGGCGATCAGTGTCCAGGTATCGAGGAAGCGTGGCTGGTAGGGATGATCCTGGAAGCTCGCCAGGTCGAAGCCTGCGTTCTCCGCCACCACCGCCATGTCCACCGCCTGCTGCGCCGGGGTCGCCGTCGGCGTGACAAAGACGCCGAATTGCAGATCGTGTCCGTAATCGGTCATTCATGGTCTCCTTTGTCGGCTCGCTGGCCATTCATGGCCGCGACCTCGTTGGCCCTGAGCGGCGTGATGTTGAAGTTGTCGCGGAAGACGTTGTCGGGATCATAGCGCGCCTTGAGTTCGCGCAGACGCGCCAGCGTTGCAGGTGGGAAGGCGTCGTTGATGCGTTCGGGGCGCGTGTCGGAATCGAAGCTAAGATACAGCCCGTTGAAGTGCGGCGCCATCTTATCCCAGGCGCTAAAGAGCCGCTCGCGGCTGGAGCCGAACGCGACCACCGAGAAGTTGGCCGAGCGCCCGGCGTAAGCCGTGGCGTCGGGCGCGACATCGGAAACGGCACCGCCAACTGCACGAATCTGGAAGAAATACGAGGTCCCGTTGAGAACGAGGCGCGCGGCGTCGGCGGCGAACTCCGGCGTGATATGTTTGACCAAAGCGGAGCGCGCAGCGGGTTCGCCCTGGGTATCGTAGACCGCTTCTTCTGAGGCGTTGGCCATGACGGTAGCGTAGGTCGTGATGATGATGCGCTGGTCATACAGCGGCGCGATGTCAGCGATGGGCTGCAATCGCGCGATGATCGTTTCCTCCTGGTCGGAATCAACGATGCCGTAGACCTGCGCCAGCAGCGGCAATCCCCGACGCGGCGGAGAGATGATGATGAAGGTCGTCAGGTCGCGCGGCGAGTTCTCGACGACGCGGCCCCACTGCTCCAGCACATCCGCCGGATCGCTGGCGTCCAGAACCAGTTGAGCCCAGCCGACATTGCCGACTTCGCCGACCTCGAACTCGAACGAGGTTACGATGCCGAAGTTGGCCCCAGCGCCGCGCACGGCCCAGAAGAGACCGGGATTTTCGGTCTCGCTGGCTCGGACAATCGAGCCATCGGCGAGAACCATCTCGACGGCGCGCAAATGGTCAATGGTCAGTCCTTGCTCGCGGGCGAGGAAGCCGACGCCGCCCGCTGTGGCCAACCCGCCGACGCCGACGCCACCGTAATCGCCGGAACTCAGCGCCCAGCCATAGGGCGCCAGCTTCTCGGCGACGGTCATCCAGCGCGCGCCTGGCCCGACACGGATACGTCGCGTCGCCTTGTCAATGACCTCGATGCTGTTCATTTGCGAAAGGTTGATGATGATGCCGCCATCGTTGGTCGAGCGGCCACTGAGGCCATGCCCACCGCTGCGCACGCCGAAGGGCAGGAGGGGGTGACGCCGCGCGAACTTCAGCGCCTCAGCGACTTCCTGGGCGTTGCGGACCATCAGCACGAGACCTGGCGCGCCGCCGCGCATGTAGGTGGAGCGGACGTTCGCGTAGGCGGGGTCGCCCGGCTCGATGGCGCACTCGGCCAGCGAACCGGGAAGGTCGTCGTAGGCGATGCCGTTCCGCCGCTTGGCCAGGGCCGAAGCGCGGCGGATTCTGGCGCCTGCGATGGCCTCTGGCGCCTCGCGCAGCATGTGCTCGCGCAGCGCCGGGGCGACCTCCTCTCCGAAGCGCGCGATCTGGTTGGCATCGCTGGAGACGAGGATGAAGCCGCTGACACCATGCGCAATGACGTATGGCAGCAAATCTTCGACCCACTGCGCGCTCGAACCGGTCAGGAAGCCGTCGCGCTCGTCGCTGAAGCGGCCCAAAATGTTGATGAGGCGGCGAATCTCGCGCGGGTCGCGGCCCGCCTCGCGTGCTGCCTCGTCAATCGTCGCCAGGCTCGCGAGGTAGGCGTCAACGCCCATCAACTGCGGTGAGGAGAACCAGCCATCGGCTTTGGCGCCGAGTAGCCGCAGCGCGCGAGGCTTGCCCGCGCCCAGCCAGATGGGAATGTCGTGCACCGGAGTCGGGCCGCGTTGCGCGCCGCTCGGATGATAGTAGACGCCATCGTAGCGAAACGGCTGGCGTTCGGTGGTATCCCACAGGCCGCGAATAATGTCGATCCCCTCGCTGAGGGCCGCGATGGATTGGCCAGGCGTCAGTTTCTTCACGCCCAGCGCAGCCCAGTCGTCCCAGAGTTGGGCCTGACCTGCACCTAGTCCCAACGCCAGCCGTCCGCCGCTGAGCAGATCAAGGCTTACGGCGGCGCGCGCCAGCACGGCGGGGTCACGCAGCGGCAGGTTCAGGACGTTGGCGGCGAGTTGGACGTGTACGGTCTGCCCGGCGATCCAGGCTAGTACCGTCCAAGCGTCGAGCTGGTCTGGCTGTTCGGGATGGTCGCGGAGAGTAACGAGATCCAGGCCGACTGCCTCGCTGCGCTGCGCCAGGGCGACAGCGGTTTCGGGATTGTCAGCGGGCGCGGTGATGAATGAGCCGAATATCAGTGAATGACCATAGTTCATGGTTGCTGACTCCTTTGGTTGATACATCAACTACTATAGCGTGCGATTTGTTGACGTGTCAACCTTTTGTGCGTATGATATGGGCATGAGAGCAGAAGAACTGACGGTGCGCGAGGCCGAGGTCTGGGCCAGCTACCAGCGGATGCGTGTGCGACTAACGGGACGCATCCAGCGCGAGTTGGCCCGAACGGCGGGCCTCTCGGAAGCCGATTATGATATTTTGATGGCGCTTATGGCCTGGCCAAATGAGACGGTGCGGGCGATGGCGTTGCGCTGTGGGCTGGAGTGGGAGAAGAGTCGCCTCTCGCATCAACTCAGTCGCATGGCGGCGCGCGGCCTCATCACGCGTGAGGAGTGCGCGGAGGATAGTCGTGGAGCGGTGGTGCGGATCACCGAGAAAGGGCGCGCGCTGGCGGAAGAAGCGCGCCGCGTCTGCGAACAAACGGTGCACCGTTCGCTCATGGACGCCCTGACCCCCGATCAACTCGATGCCCTGGGCGCCATCGCGGAAGCTGTGTTAGGGCGCCTAGGTGAGGATGGGATGTAGCGTGAGCCATCCCGAGGGTGCACCAATAGGCGCCACGACGCTGCCCTCAAGCTCTTTCGGCGTCGCTCGGGCATCTTTCTCGCGTTCGAGGGCCTCAAAGAGCGCGTTACAGACCCCACGAAGTTGCCGCAGTGGGCTAGCTCCAGACGACCAAATATGCTATCATCCCTGTCAAGCACAGGCGATGGTGCTGCGCGTTGGTGAACGCAATGGACTGCGCGACTCCAACAGTATTTTCGTGCTGATTGTCTGCATCAAGGCAGCACGAGCAAGCGGCGGAAGAAGGTGCAGCGTGACACCAGCAATGTCAGGTGGTGAAAGGGCTTTGGTGCTCGGCGGTGGCGGGGTCACGGGTGTCGCTTGGGAGACAGGGTTGCTGCTGGGTCTCGCTGAGGCTGGCCTCGACCTTTCAATGGCTGATGTCTTTGTCGGAACATCCGCCGGGTCCGTCGTTGCCGCACAATTGACGAGCGGCGTCCCGCTCGAACAACTCTACGCCGCCCAGTTGGCTGCGGAGTCCGGCGAGATCGCCGCGCGCATGAGCGGCGCCGTGCTGGTCCGATTCATGGTCGCTATGGCGTGGCCTGGTGATCCGCAGCGAGCGCGCGCACGGCTCGGACACGCTGCGCTGCGGGCCAAGACGGTTCCCGAGGCCGAGCGACGCGCCGTGATAGCGCGCAGATTGCCCACAAACGACTGGCCGCAGCAGCGGCTGCTCATTACGTCAGTGAACGCGGAGACGGGAGCCGCCGTCGTGTTCGACCACACCAGCGGTGTGTCACTGATTGACGCCGTCGCGGCGAGTTGCGCGGTGCCGTTGGTGTGGCCGCCGGTGACCATCAATGGCCAGCGCCATATCGATGGTGGCATGCGCTCAGTCGCCAACATTGACCTGGTGAAGGGGTACGGCCGGGTCGTGGTTCTCGCTCCCACGACGACCGCATTTCGACGCGCAAGCCGACCTGCCGCTCAGGTGGCCGCTCTAGGCAAGGATGTGCGCTCTGTCATCGTGAGCCCCGATGCGGCGTCCCGTGCGGCTATTGGCCCCAACGTCCTTAATCCCGCGCGCCGCGCACCCGCGGCCCAGGCAGGCCACGCGCAGGCGGCCGAGGTGGCAGGCCGAGTCCGAGCGGTATGGTCGTAAGGCCCGGGGCAGGACATCTCGCCAGTCTCTACGATCGCTGTCCGCCGAAGAGTTGGAGCGGCTTGAGCGGGTGAGCGCGTTGCCACAGGAGTATCCGGGGTGGATGTTCGAGCGTAGCGCCTTGGGCGGATAGCGAGTCCGGGTGACGCCCACGTAGAGCAAGCGCTTCGTGCTGGCCGCCCTGATCCAGAGTACCAAACAAAAAGGACGGTGGCAGAGCACGTCGGTGCGACGCCTTTGACACGAGCATATCTTTGATACGAGTATATTAAGAACGGAGAGACAAGGCCCCTGCTTGAGCGGCGAAAGGAGATTGGACATGTCTGATATACCTGTTACTGAACACACCGTCAAGACCGAGAGACATACGACCTTCTATCTGGCCGCAGGTCCGGAAGACGGCCCGCTCGTCATCTTTGTCCATGGCTGGCCGGAGTTAGCCATCAGCTGGCGGCATCAACTGCCAGCCCTCGCGGCGCTGGGGTTTCGGACCATTGCGCCCGACATGCGTGGCTATGGGCGGTCCTCCGTTTACTTTCAGCCCTCTGATTATGCCCAGCAGCTCGTCGTGCGGGACATGCTCGAGCTGCTGGACGCTCTGGGGGGCGAGCGGGCCGTCTGGGTTGGTCATGACTGGGGGAGCCCAGTGGTGTGGAACCTGGCCAGTCATCATCCCGACCGCTGTCAGGCCGTGGCCAGTCTGTGTGTGCCGTACTACAACCTTGAGCGTGGACTGGATCAGCTGCTGGCCCTCGTCGATCGCGCGGTGTACCCCGAAGGTGAGTACCCTGCCGGTCAATGGGACTACATGCTGTACTACCAGGAGAACGTGGCGGAGGCGATCGCGCCGTTCGACGCCTACGTCGCCCAATCGCTGAAGCTGCTGATGCGCAAAGGAAATCCGGCCGGAGAGGGCAAGCCGTCGCCGGCAGGGGTCGCCCGGCGAAATCGCAGCCTCTTTGGCTGGCCGACGAATCCGGTGCCCGACGTGCCCCTGGACACTGACGTTCTGACCGAGGAAGACGTAAGCCGCTATGTCTCCGCCCTGGACCGCAACGGATTTTATGCGCCAGCCTGCTGGTATCTGAACGATGCGGCCAACGCGGAGTATGCCCTGACGGCCCAGAATGGCGGGTACCTCGAGATGCCTGTGTTGTTTCTGGGCGCGCGCTATGACTACGTGTGCGAGACCACGCATTCGCGGTTGGCTGAGCCGATGCGGACCTATTGTCGCCAGCTTACCGAGGAGACGATTCTCGCCGGTCATTGGATGGCGCAAGAGAAGCCAGCTGAGGTGAATGCGGCGCTGGTGAAATGGCTGGCAACATCGGTCGCGCAGGTGTGGCCGCAACCACGATGAGGCTGCCTGCTACAGCCGTTGTCTCCACTGCCATGGCCAAACTCGCCCGTGATGCAGCTGAGCGCGGCGGCTCAAGCATAATTTGTCATTTGTAACCAGACCATCGAATATGGTTTCAAACAAACCAAAGATGAAATGGGCTGGGCCGATTATCGGGTCACGGATGCCGCCAGTATCGAGCGCTGGTGGGAACTGGTCATGTGCGCCTATCTGCTCGTGAGCTTGCAAGCACCGGCCTTGGCCATGCCTGCACCGGATGTGCCGATGTCCTCGCCGGTCGCGTCCCCTCAGCATCCCGCCTGGACCGACGATGCCAGCTGGACACACCGCCTCAATAACCTCCGGCTGCTCTTGCAACCGTTTGTCTGCGCCTGCCTCCTGCTGCCCTGGCTCCGTCTCTAACCCCTGCTCCACCTCACCGGGGGCCTGGCGGATCTCTGTGCACTCATGAACACCGATCACCCGCTGCACCCAACAAATGTAGGATTAGAGTGTAGTTTTTTGTTGGGCAAAGTACGCTCCAGTCGAAAACTCCAGTCGAAAACGAGTTGACAAATTGATCGGGCGGGACTAATATACAACCATATGGTTGTATTTGAAAACGAGAGCGACGAGTCGCTCAACCAACTTTTCCGTGCTTTGGCGGATGGCACGCGCCGTGACATCCTGGCGCGGTCGCTGACGGAAACGCCGTCGGTGTCCGATCTTGCTGCGCGGTACGAGATGAGCTTCGCCGCTGTGCAAAAGCACGTCGCCGTGCTCGAGCGCGCGGGCCTCATTCAAAAGCGTGCAAACGGTCGCGAGCAACTGGTCTCCACCAACCACGCGCGGCTGCAGCGCGCTAGCGAGCTCCTTGATTACTTTGAATCCATTTGGCGCCAGCGCTTGGCGCAACTCGACGATGTTCTTCTACCGGAAGGACACTAAGGAAACTGACGATGCCACTGACCTCTGTCACCAAAGACGCCGCAATGCTCACCCTCACCGTTGTGGGGGACTATCCCGTTGCGCAACAACGCCTCTGGGACGCCTTTGCCGACCCACGCCAGCTCGAACGCTTTTGGGGGCCGCCCTTCGCGCCCTCCACCTTCACGCGCCATGATTTCAAAGTTGGCGGTCGCTCCGAGTACTTCCTGAGCCTGCCGGGTGGCGGAAAGTGGAGCGGCTCCTGGAAGTTCACTGCAGTGAATCCAATCAGTTCATTCGAAGCGCGCGATGGCGAAGACAACGCCGAGGACGAGAACATGCCGGCGTCGATGAAGTTCGCCTTTGAGGCCACACCGACGGGCTCGCGCATTACCATCGTCACGTGGTTTGAAAGTGTTGAAGCCATGGAGCAAACGATACCGGGCATGGAAGAAGGGCTGCGCGCAGCGATGCCCCAACTCGACGAACTGCTTGCTGAACAGAGCGCGCCCGCTTGACCCCACCGATCAATCAAATGACCAAGCATCAACCAACACCCAGGAGCACACCATGAAAAGCACAACCACGTACCTGCACTTCAATGGCAACTGCCGCACCGCCATGTCCTTCTACCGCGACTGTTTCGGCGGCGAGCTCGAAGTCATGGCGTATCCCGATGCATCCGGCCAACCGAACACGGATCCAAATGCGCGCCTGATGCACAGCCAGATTGCCCAAGGCGGCCAGGCGTTGCTCATGGCGTCGGACTCTCCATCGGCTTCGGACCAGTCAATGCAGGACAACAACTTTTCCGTGTTCATCGATTGCAGCTCAAACGGCGAGCTGGAGAAGTTGTTCACGGCGCTCTCGCAAGACGGCAAGGTCATTACCCCGCCAAGCGACATGCCCTCGGGACGGTTCGGCATGTGCGACGACTCGTTCGGCATCTCGTGGATCCTCAACTGCGCGAAGTCATGAGAAACGTAACGGAAACTCCCGTGAGAAGCTCAAAATCATCGAGCAGCTGACCTTGGGCCGGCCTCTCATACAAGCCTATGCCCTTCTGTCAATCTCTGCAGTCCCTGTCAGCGGTATGAGTTATGCAGTCCTGGCGGATCATCCAGACGTCGTCGGCAGGCAAAACGAGGTGCGCCGCGGTAGGTTCGTAGGCACACCACAGGATCTGCATGGACCTCCAACAGCTGAGAACGGTTGCAACGTGTGAACATCGAATGGATCTGTTGCGCTGGTGACGGGTGGGAATCCTGGGATTAGCAAGGCATTCGTCAGCACTCTGCTGAATGCGGGAGCGCGGAAGGTCTATGTAAGAACTCGCTCCCCCTTCGGGAGTGGCGATTCTCGATTGCAGCCGCTTCACCTCAACATCACCAAGGCGAGCGATATCGCCGCCGCGGCTAAGTCGTGTCAGGACGTCCCGATGTTGGTGAACAACTCCGGCGCTGGGTCGCCAGGAATCGTGCTGCATCTGATGCCTGGGGCCAACGAAAGTTTGAATAAGTAGCAATGGGAAGGAGAGCATTTGACATGAGCGTTGTCGTCGTGGCCACGGCCATTCCTATCCCCGAGCACCGCGCGGAGGTGGTCGCAGCTTTCGAGGCGGCGATCCACCGAGTTCACGGCGAACCGGGCGTTGAACTCTACGCGCTGCATGAGGGACGCGACCGACTGGTGATGATCGAGAAGTACGAGTCGGAGGGTGCGCGATCGGAGCACGCCAAGGGAGCGGCTCTCGCTGATCTGCTCTCCGCTTTGAAGGGCAGGCTCAGCGTCCCTCTCGATGTTCAGGTGCTCCTACCGCACCCGGCTGGAAACATGCACAAGGGCACGCTGTGACTGCTCGCCGTTCAACCAATCAACGCAAATCGACGCTGATGGCCGAGACATCACCAACTTTGACACATCTCGGGGAGGTTCGCTATGAGCACGATAAATGCCGGCAGTAACGACGTGAGCGCGAAGGTCGAGAACCTCGACATGAAACTCGAGGTTCTCGTTATTCCTGTCTCGGATGTCGACCGCGCAAAGGAGTTCTACAGGCGCCTCGGGTGGAGGCTGGACGTCACGCCATCCAGCGTGGTCCAGCTCACGCCGCATGGCTCTAGCTGCTCGGTCCAATTCGGCCTGGACCTGACGTCGGCGGTGCCCGGTTCTGCGAAGGGGTACCTGATTGTCTCCGACATCCAGGCCGCCCTGGACAAACTGGCCGCTGCCGGCATCAAGGTGAGCGAGGTCTATCACCTCACGCCAACCGGCCGGGCCAGCGGTCCGGATCCCGAGCACGGTAGCTACCGCTCGCGGGCCACGTTTCGGGATCCAGACGGCAATGTCTGGGTATTGCAGGAAGTCACGACCAGGCTTGCCGGGCGGGTCGATCCTGGCGCGACTACGTTCGGCTCCGCCAGCGACCTGGCGAGCGCAATGCGGCGTGCCTCCGCCGCGCACGGCGAGCACGAGAAGCGCCTAGGAGCGGCCGATCCGAACTGGCCCGATTGGTACGCCGCGTACATGGTGGCGGAGCAGGCCGGGACAGAACTGCCGAAGTGAGCCAGTAGGATACCGTCGACATCGGAAGCGGCGCGTCCCCAGAGGACACTGTGCCGGTACCGAGGGCGATGTCCTGACTGGAGTAATCCCCGGTTTCTTGGGTCTTGCGAGGAGCCGGTGAAAGCAACGTACCCCCGGCCGACCCGGCAATGGGTTAGCGACCGGCGTAGAGGACGCGTGCTCGTAAGATGTCGAAGTTGGCAGGCGATGACAGGAGGTTGTGGTCGCCAGTAGAATTAGGGGTTAGGGCGTAAGGTGCGAAAGTAGCGTACCAGGCTCTACAAGCCATTACGCTGCGTTGCGATAGTAGGTATGGAGGAGGCCTCCCAGGATATCCCTCCGCTGCACCGGACCATTTCCCAGTTGCTCGTTTGTCGATTCTGGGCAGATAAGCTATAGACCAGTGATCTATGAGGCCAGTATTCAAGGCTTCGGATGCTATTTTCGCATATTACGGGTCTCTACTTCAGTCTTTCGTTTCTTTGCTTTCGCTGCGGTACGCGACATGCATAAACAGCTACGGGTACGGGCAATCGCTGAGAGTGCCCGCGGTCGACCGTATTACAAAGGAGAAGGAACGTGAAAATACTGATGGTCCTGACATCGCACGACCAACTGGGAAACACGGGGCGCCCGACTGGTTTCTGGCTTGAGGAATTCGCGGCCCCCTATTTCGTATTCAGGGATGCTGGAGTTGAGCTGACGCTCGCCTCTCCGAAAGGCGGGCAGCCTCCACTCGATCCGAAAAGCGATCTGCCTGAAAATCAAACGCCGGCGATGGCGCGGTTCAAAAAGGACGCAGCGGCACAAAAAGCTCTCGCCAACACGGTCAAACTTGCGGACGTGAAGGCGGAAGACTTCGACACCGTTTTCTATCCCGGTGGGCACGGCCCGATGTGGGATCTTGCGGAGAGCCCTACGTCGATCGCTCTTCTGGAGGCCTTCTACAATTCCGGCAAGCCAATCGCACTGGTGTGCCATTCGCCTGGGGTGCTTCGCCATGTTACCTACCAGGGCGCTCCGCTGGTAAAAGGAAAACACGTCGCCGGTTTCACGAACGGCGAGGAAGAGGCGATGCAGCTCACCAAGGTTGTGCCGTTCCTGGTCGAAGACGAACTGCTACGGCTCGGCGCCATATTCGAGAAGAAGGCGAACTGGCAGCCTTTTTCTATCACTGACGGCCGTCTCATCACTGGCCAGAATCCTGCGTCGTCGACCTCAGCGGCTCAGGCGCTTCTGAAACTCATGACTGGATCCGAATCGGAGCCGTCAATAGACAGCGTCCAAATCGGACACGAGAGCTATGAGATGCCCCCGCGGGAGGGAATCAGCGTCGCACATTTTCTCACCGTCACCGACATTGACCGATCGCTTCGCTTCTATGAAACGGTCTTCGGCGGCCGCGCTCTGAGCAGAGGCGACAGCAAGGGCGCGCCTGGGTACATTCAGATCGCGAATACATGGCTCCTGGTCAACGTCGGGGGCGGGCCAACCCCCGACAAGCCGTCGGTAACGCTCACTGTCCCCGACCCGGATAAGATCAACGGCTTTATGAATATCCGCGTTGCCGATATTCAAGGGTGCTATGAACTATGGAAAAGTCGAGGAGCCGAGTTCATCACGCCGCCGATCCCCAAGTACGGCGAGACGCGCTGCTACATCCGCGATCCAGACGGTTACATTATCGAGGTCGGGCAGAGCACCGAGCTCAAATACGGTTAAACGCCCGGCTGGGATCGGAGTCAGGATTAAACGCGCACGGCCAACACTGTGGCTTGAAGGAAAACAATAAGAGAGGATTGACGATGTCACACCACTACTCCGGTCCCAATATCGGATTCCCGCGCGGGGACGCGCGCCTCGACTGGACGCACCAGTTTCTCTCCCAACGTCTTTGTTCAACGCCTCTTTACGCGGAGAGATGCGTCAAAATGGCGAAGATATGATGGGTCAGATGCACGTTTGCTGAGACGAGTGGTGTGGGGTATGGTCAGGCAGTCTTACGCAGGCAGATGCCGTCGGACTGCTCGCCATTGACGGGAGCGAGCAGCCCTATAGAGGTGCACATCTGGGAGTTAGCGTGCAGCCACCACTTGTGGTCGGCGGCTTGCCCAGGGGAGCGCCTGCTCCAACTGAGCGGCCAGACGGAACAAGGTGGCCTCATCGCCGTAGCGCGCGACACACTGTATCCCGATGGGAAGACCATCACGGGATTGTGCCAGCGGAAGGCTCATAGCAGGCTGCCCGGTGGCGTTGAAGAGGGGGGTGAACGGGACCACCGCAAAGACCCTGTCGAACCAGCCACGGGGATCAAGGGTGGGGTCGTTCTGGTTGAGGTATCCAAGCGGCGGAGGCAGCGTGGCCACGGTGGGGGTGACCAGCACATCATAGTCGCGAAAGAACGCTCCCACTGCTCGGTTGATGAAGTTGCTGGTGCGTTGCGCTGCCAAGAGGTCGAGCGCCGTGGTGCGGCGACCCTGCTCGACACAGCTGAGCGTGACCGCCTCAAGCACATCTGGCCCCAACTCAGCACCAAGCCTCTTGCTGAGGAGGCCGGCAATGTCTGCGAGGGAAGCCGTCCAGATGAGAAGCTGAGATGTGACGAATGCCTCCCAATTGAGCGGTGGACTGGCTTCTTCCACCCGGTGCCTGAGGGAAAGCAGCTCCCGGCCAACGCGCTCGACTGCCTGCACATGCTCTTGCTTGACTGGAACGCCAGACCATGCCCTGCTCGTCACAGCCATGCGCAATTGGCCGGGTGGGGTGCCGACTTCCTCGGCGTAGGGCCGGGCAGGAGAGGCGATCTCGTACTTGTCGCCGATCCCCGGGCCGGTGACCGCATCCAACAAGGCGGCGGCATCGCGCACGGTCCGGGTCACCGCAAACTCGCAGGACTTCTCGTTCCCGATTGGTGAGCTAGCTCTTGGTAGTAAGCATCGCATGTTCTCCTTGCCATGCAGGCGCGCTGCCAGCGCGCCTGCATGGCTTGTCAGCACAGGCGTTACTTGCGTGCTTCAAAGATGCGATTGAACGGGGTCTCAGCCACGCGGCGAAACTGTGAAAGACCGCCAGCTCGCACGATCTCGCGGAGTTTCTGTTCGGGCACCTGGTTGCCTAGCGCGATGTCTCCGGTCGCAATGGCGTTGGGGGTGCAGAGGAAGATCGAACCCGCGGTGAAGAGACGTGCCACTGGGTTCACGCAGTCTTCGATCGCTTCTCCCGCCATCGGCTCAACCAGGAGTACGCTGCCCTCGGGGGAGAGCGCCTGGGCCGTGTGCGCGATCGCCCCGAGGGGATCACCCATGTCGTGCAGGCAATCGAAGAACGCGACGAGTGTGTAGTCCGTGCCGGGAAAATCCTGGGCACTTGCCACCTTGAAGGTGACACGATCGCTGACGCCTGCCTTCTCGGCAGAACGCCTCGCCGCCTCGATGGATGGAGCATGGGGATCGAAGCCGAAGAAGCGGGAATTGGGGAAGGCCTGGGCCATGACGATGGTCGAGGCCCCATATCCACACCCCACATCGGCCACGGTCGCTCCCGCCTGCAAGCGCTCGTGCATCCCATCGAGAGCGGGAATCCAGCTCTGCACGAGATTGGCTTCGTACCCGGGCCGGAACATGCACTCGGTCGCGGGAAATAACTCAGGTGCCTGGTCTCCCCACGCCAGCCCCTCTCCGGTGCGGAAAGCCTGTGCGATGCGTTCCTGTGCTTTGAGGGCGGCCTCGACACTGTAAAAGAGGCCACCGACATAGGCCATGCTGCTGGTGTCTAGCAGCGCTATCGCATGCTCTGGCGGCAGCGTATAGCGCTCTCGTGTCGGGTCGTACTCGATGTAGCCGCTCGCCGTCTGGTTGAGCAGCCACTCGCGCACGTAGCGCTCGTGCAAGCCGGTGCTGGCGGCCAGCTCCTGTGACGTCACCGGGCCGCCAGACGCCATCGCCTGGTAGAGCCCCAGCCGGTCTCCCATCAAGATGAGGGGCACACTGGACGCCCCGCCGAGGTCTGTCACCACCTTGCCCAGGAAGGCCTGGAGCTTCTCCTCGTCGATACTCAGTTGCGTTGTCATGTCTTCTTCTCCCTGTGTTGCCTTTACGGAGTCTCCCTGCTCTAGAGGAAAACTCGAAAACGCCTATGAAGTGCCCTGTGGGAAGTTGAGAAGTCTCAGGGTGCGACATCGCTGTGCTTCTTCTCACGGGACTAGAATGCCCGAAAAGAGACATTTTTCCATCGCGGAAACCACGGAGATTTTGCGGCGATTATCAACCGAAAGAGGAGGAGGAATGGTACGGAGATGGAAAGCTACAACATCGAGGAGAGCTGTTTATGAGGACGCCATGCCGAATGTTGGGATGGTGTCTTTAGGGATGGCGATGAGAGGTCAGGCCCTTTTCGGTGGCCCAGGACGCGATTTGCGCGCGTGAGCTACATCCGAGCTTTGAGAAGATATTGCTGATATGTGCCTCCACCGTGCGCACTCCGACAACCAGGGTATCGGCGATCTCGCGGTTCGATTTCCCCTGTGCGATGAGTGCCGCCACTTCGCGTTCGCGCACGGTCAGGCCGCTAAACGCTTCCTTGTTGAGGCGGCGCGCCGAAAGGGGGCCGGTCCGCGGAATCAGGGAGTGAGCTTGCTGGAGGAACGTTGCCCGCCAGGGCCGTTCCGGGAGAGCTGCGGCAAGCTCTTCGATCAGTTGGGAGGCCCTAGCAAAGGCCTGCTCCGCCTCTTCATGCCTGCGCAAGCGCTGCGCGAGTCTGGCCTGAACCAGCCAGACTCGCCAGAGCAGCGGACGTAACCCTTGTCTCTGCGCCGACGTCTCAGCCTGCTGAAGCAGCGCTTCCACAGCATCATAGCGCTGCAGGTGGATCAGCGCTTCAGCACGGAGCTTCCACAGGAGAGGGATGCATTGCTCAGGGGTCAGATTCGCCGCTGTGGAGATCAATCCCTCGATGATCGGCAATGCCTGTGTGGCATCTCCCTGCACCAGGAGGAGTTCTGCTCGGCTCTGCCACATGGCGCGCTGTCCATCCGTGTGGAAAGGGGTATCAGGCGACAGCCACGAGCTAAGAAGCGACTCGGCCCCAGCCGGATCTTGCTGGAGGAGATACACCCGGGCAAGCAGGCTAACGGAAACCCCAACCCAGAACTGGGAGCGGATTTGCTGCGCCAGTGCCATCGCCTGTGCTAGATGGAGGCGTGCCTGTGACAGGGCGAGCACATCCAGTGCGAGTGCTCCCAGCGCACAGTGTCCGGCCGTCGTCCACTGGCGATGCTCGATCTCTTCGGCGATGGCCAGGCCTCGCTGCGCCGCCACCAGGGCACGGGCGTACTGACCCTGTGAGCCCAGGCAGAAGGACATCTGAATCAGGGCGTAGGCTTCATCAGAGCGCTGGCCAATCTCGCCTGCAATCTTCAACGCGAGCTCGCCGTGCTTGAGCGAGTCGGCAAAATTCACCACTGTCGGGACGACTGTCTCGGCCAGATAATGGCCACTGCTACACATACAGCACATCAGGTTAGTCAGACTGCTTGGCAGGCGTTCGCGCTCGTCCAGCTCACGGAAGAGCGCGATGGCTTGCTCATAATACGCTGTGCCTTGCAGCGCGTCGCCGCTTTGTAAACTCGCCATCCCCAGCAGATCTAGCGTCGAAGCCTTGCCACTGCGATCGTGCAATACTTCAAACATTGCCAGTGCCTCCTGGTGGCAGCGCAGCGCTTCCTGCACCTGTTCGGCATTCAGGTGCCAGTTGCCCAGGCGATTGAGGCTGCGGGCAATGGTAGCCGGATCCTCTAGGGTGCGTGCCAGGACCAGGGCCTGCTGGTAATAGTCTCCGCTCTGGGCGTAATCGCGCCCGGTCCACAGAAAGCCTAAGTCGATGAGCGATTGCCATTGCTCATGGCGATTCCCGGCCTGGTGCGCCGCCTGCAGCGCGGCCTCATGATCAGCACGCGCCCGCTCAAAGTCTCCCAGTGTTTCGTAGGCCAGCCCGCGCGCACGATACAGGCCATTGGGAGGTGTAAGCGACAACCGACGGGCCGCCTCCAGTGCCCGCGTGAAGTGTTCGATGGTAGCCTGGGGAGCATAGAGTGCCTGCGCCTGTTCGCCAGCGCGTTGGCCATACTCTAGCGCTTTCTCCCACACTCCTGCTTCAAAAAAATGGGCTGCGAGATCGGCCAGGTGTGCTTCGATCGTCGAGGCATAGAGACGCTCGAAGGTCTCGGCAATCGTGCGATGCAACGCCTTGCGTTCGCGGACCAGCAGTTGTATATAGACAGCTTGCTGCGTTAGGGCATGCCGGAACGCAAACTGCTCGGCCGACTCCTCGACGAGGAGTTGGGCCGCGATCAACTCCTTGATGAGCAGCAGGAGCTGCGGTTCGTCTTGTTGGGTGAGAGCTTGCAGGAGGGCAAAATCGAAGTGCCGTCCGGCCACCGCTGCGAGCGTTAGAACGAGTCTAGCCTGTTCACTCAGAATCTCGGTGCGCAGCTCGATAGCATCCTGCACACTGCGGGGAATGCGCACCTCGGCGAGTGGTTTGCGATCCCAGCGACCATTCAGGTAAAAGATGTCACCTGCGGCCAGGAGCGATTTGAGCACTTCTTCCACGAAAAAAGGATTCCCCTCGGTCAGTTCATAGATGGGATCAGGCCACTCCAAGGGCGCCGAGCGGGGTAGGGAGAGAATGGCACGGAGCATCGCGTCGACATCGTCGCGTGTAAGGTACGCGAGCATCAGTTCCTGGGCCAGTCGTTCCCTATCCAGTTGCGCCAGGAACTGCCGCAGGCGCGGACGTACTTCATCGCTGCGGTAGGTCAACAGCAGAAGGAGCGGCTGTGTCGTACTATGTCGAGCCAGATAATGAAGGAATTCCAGGCTGGTCTCATCGCTCCAATGAACATCTTCAATGATGAGCAACACAGCCTGCTTCCCGGCCTGACCGATGAAGAACTGCGCCAGGGCAGCGAAGAGGCGGCGTTTCTCCTGTTCGGGGTCGGGCGAGGACGCGAGAGGCTGATCAGGTGGCAGAGGCACAAGATCAGGGAGTAGTGGAGACAGTTCACGAGGAAAAGGCGCTCCATCGGAGGTGATTGGTGCCGTGAGTATGCTGGCTGCATATGTGCGTAAGAGATCGAGGAGTGGAGCGTACGGGCAAGAGAGATCAGCCGGGAAGCAATTGCCCTGCAAAAGCAGGAAGTGATGGGTTGCGGCGTAAGTTTTCGCCTCGGCCACCAGCCGCGACTTGCCAATGCCTGCCTCTCCGCTGATCAGGGCTACATGTCCTCTCCCGCCTTTCGCCTGCTCAATGAGCTGATGGAGGATGGCCAGATCGGTTGTGCGTCCGATGAAGGTTGGGCAAACGGCTGATTTATTGAATGCTGTTGCCAATGAATGGGGCTCCCTTTTCATGTACGTGGTGTGTCTCTATCCTCTCTGCTTATGTCCTTCCCCTTTCAAATCACACCCAGGCGATCTTCTCGACTTCCTTTTGCAGATCGCTCCTCGTTGCTTGGATATAAATCATGGTCGTGTCCAACGAGTCGTGGTATCTCCGCAGATATGCCGTGCCCCTGCTCATCTTTCCCGGCGAAGTATACCCCACGCCTCCCTGTGCTGGCTACTTTCACTATAAGCTCAGCATGTAGGATTGGCGATACCCGTTCTTCAGGGCTGTCCTGGCTACTTACTCAATCTACTCATAAAAAGAGGAGGTTGGGCACGATGAACCCGTCAATTTGTGATCAGATGGCGAAACTAGCCAGCACACCGGTTGTGTGAGCAGTGTAGAATAAGCTCGGCCGAGTTTAGCTTGATCGTCCGATTGCTTTCACTCTACATGAGTCGACCTACTGCGTCCAGATCCAGTGTCACCCTGTCAACTCTCGCCGCTTCTGAGCCTGGCCTTGGACGACTAGTCTCCTCCAAATGTGTCTCCTTCCGACGGTCTCGCGCAATAGCTAAAGTAGGACCCGGTGAGGACGTCATTGCTGGGCCGAAAGGGGAGCACATGCGCGAGCCTTCCACCGCCTCGCCAGCTATCACGGCGGTGTTTGCCTCCATCCTCGAACGGACGCAGAGACCGCTACGCAGCTTTGTACGCGGATTGGTGGATAGCACCGAACAGGCATCAGACATCGTGCAAGATGTCTTCGTCGATGCCTGGCGCACGGCACAGATTGCCAAGGCCCCCTTCGATGGAAACGGCGACGAACTGGCCATTCGCCGCTGGCTCTTTCATGTGGCCTACCGTCGGGCGGCGGCAGTGTGGCGCCACAACCACGTTCTGCATTTCGATTCGCTCGAGGTTACGCCAGCACTTGAGCTCGACCGATGCTCTGAGCCGGTGCCCTTTGAAGACCGCATCGCCGAAGGCGAGCTGCTAAGCCGCGCGCTCGCCGAGCTGGGGCCGCAGGATGCTGCTTGCCTTTTGCTCAATGTGGTTCAGGGCTTCACGGCAATGGAGATTGCGGCAATTCTCGACATCACTCCGCTCGCCGCCAAAAAACGGCTCGCGCGCGCGAAACACAGGCTGCGAGACGCTTACTTGTCGGCGAGCAAATCGGAGAGCAAAGCCCGAGAAACGGAGGTGCGGCTATGAGCGACAATCACGTTACCCCCCGACCCGCGCCACAGCCGCTCTGCGCCGTCTTTGCGCCACTGCTGCCGCTGCTGCACTCCGGTGAGCTTACCGTGCCGGAGCAGGCGCAGGTCGAGGCGCATCTGGCGGACTGCGCTTGGTGCCAGAATCAGCTCACCACCTTTGACATCATGGACGCCGCCCTGCTCCGGCACTACGGGCCGGCTTTCAATGAGAGGTCGGAAGCCGCCCTCGTGGATACCAGCTACCGCTCAGGGACGCGTCGTAACCTCACTTTGGAGGATATCATGAAGGCTGACCAGCAACAGACCCGCACCACGACAGTCCAGCAGTTACGCGCTCCTACCAGGCCTCAAACCGCCCGCATGCCCGGGATCGCCGCCCTCGGTGCGATCGCCGCCGTGCTGCTCGTCGCCATTCTCGCCGCCCTGATCTTCGCGCTGCACGGCTCGCCTTCGCACCCGGTCGCAACGCACCCGACCATCCCGCCGGGTCAGGGATGGACCCACGCTGGACCGCCATGGGCCGATTGGATTGTGTTCGCGCCCAGCGCTCCGGGCACAGCGTACCTGTGTGGCACACCCGGCAACACCGATCCGAATCGCCAGGCACCGGTGGCGCTCGCCCTCTCGCAGGACTCTGGACGCACCTGGCACTCGTGGACGACCTCGGTGCGCGCCGGCGCGTGCGTGATAGATGTCGACCCCACCAACGCGCACGACCTGCTCCTGGAGGTGGCACCCTGTCTCATCCCTGGGGGCGCGTCCTGCCCGGATCAGCTCTTTCGCTCCGGTGACGGCGGTCACAGCTGGCGCCTCGTGGCGTTGCCAGCAGCACCCGCTGGCTCCTTTTCTGGTCCCGATGTGGAGGAGTTTCAATGGGCCTGGCAGGGGTCGACGTTATTCGTGAGCCCGAGCCCTGCCGGAACAGAGCCGCAAACGCTCGTGGCGGTCAGTGTAGCCGAAGGCCCCTTCGTATGGGTGAACCAGACGGCGTTGCTCGCGGGACTACCGGCGGGCGGCCAGCAGATCAACGACCTCTCTGCCAATACGGTGGGCGTCTTTGTGGACTTTTCCGGAACCTCGAGTCCCAGCACGATCCTGACCAAGGTGAGCACCGACCAGGGCGCCACCTGGTCGGTCTTTCAGCCACAGTACCAGGGCAAGAAGGTCCAGCTGGTCGACCAAGGGGTCAGCTTCGTCGACGGTCACACCCTGATGGGCGAGGTCGTGTCGGGTCAGAATCCCAACACGGGCCGCTATGTCACCTCCACCGATGGGGGAGCCACGTGGACGCCGATAGCGGCGCCGCCAGGTGACCTGGTCATCGCGGGTGGCTTCCTCGTCACGGGGCTGGTCTCCACGCCGAGGGGCACCTACTATGCGGAAATGACCAGTCCCAATGGAGAAGCTACCGCCGTGCCGGGGGTGTATCGACTCGCACCCGGCACGTCCACCTGGGTGCTGGTCGGTGCTCTGCCCCTCACGTCAGGCGGCCCGCTCGCC
Organism: uncultured Chloroflexia bacterium; assembly: GCA_963826075.1. Lineage (GTDB taxonomy): Bacteria > Chloroflexota > Ktedonobacteria > Ktedonobacterales > JADMIN01 > JAJPKE01. The sequence continues at coordinate 72,793 of CAWGVQ010000015.1, read as the reverse complement.
GTCTCCTGGGATGAGGAGGGCCATCCACTGGCCCTGTGGAGCATCGCGCAGCCCCCGTCCAGTCCACCGAGTAGCCTGGCTGGCCTCGTCACCCATACGCCCTGATTCGGCTCGCTGACGAGCAGAGGTATGAGTCGATCCTCACGTTCTTGATCAGGAGCACGCCTCCTTGTCTAAATTGGGAGGGATGGCGAGGGGCACCAGACATGGTTCGTCTGGTGCCCCTCGCTTGCGATGTATGGCTAGCTGTGACAAGATGTCGTCGACTTAGTATCCGCGGCAACTACATTGTTGCTCGTGGAACATATCCGTCGCCTTCGCAACATATCGTCAGTGACGGACTTTATTGTCACGGTACACTTAGTGGTAGTGACTCCATAGGCATCTGAACTGCGGGAGGGCCCGGTGTTACGGAAGCTGTCACCAGCCGCAATCTTCACGCACTGATGGTTTCGAACCTTGTGTGTCTTGCAGGTGCTAACCCATCGTTGGTGGCTGATAGCTGGCGAGGGCCTGCTAGATCCTCGATCGCTAGCGTCGATTCCCCGGCTGAGACTGATCCGCCCAGCCCCTCAGCCGCTCGATCGCCGGCCTGACGTGGGTGAGATACCGCATGACAGCGGCTTGCACCGATGGCTCGGCCGCGTGGTCGGGGAGCCCACGCATGAGATTGAGCCGGCTCGTGGCGATCCACGCTGACAGGTCAGGCTCGCGCAGCCAGCGGGCCTCCGCGCCCCACGTGCAGCACATCATGCGCGGCCAATCCTCGGGGCTGCTGGGGTAGGCGTGGGTGGGGCACAGCCGGTTCTTGGCCGTGTCGTCGTCCCAATGGGCCTCGACGAAGCCGATCAGGGCGGCGTTGAACGTCGGCGAGAGATAGCGGACTTGCTGGAGCGCGATCTGGTCGGGCTGGAAGATCGTGGCGGCGGGGGCGTTGTTTAGACCGAGCGCCGTGCAGTCGACGTGCAGGACCTCGGGGCCGGTGCGGGTCTCCCCGCGCTCCAGCACGATCCGGTCGCCTTCGATCCGCCGCACCCGGCCGAGCCTGACCACGTCTTCGATCCGCCGCACGGTCTCGAGCTCATGGGTGCTGAGCATCGTGCCCCGATACATTGTGGCCGGCCACGTGGGGTCGATACGCACGAGGCGCCCCGAAGCCTCGAGCCGCTCGAAGACCTCCTCGACGTTCGCCGCCTGAGCGCCGGCTTCGGCGTCGCGGGAGATCCCCTCCATGATCGCGCCAACCTGCTCCAGCGGTTGAAAGTAGCGGCGATCATAGAACCACGCGTCGCGTGGACGGATCCAGCGAATCCGGTCCGGCTCGACTCCGTTGTCCAGAAGCCAGACGCAGGCGTCCACCGCCGTTTTGCCAGACCCGAGGACGGCGTAGGACGAGGCCGCATCTGCGGCCGCCGGTAGGTCGTTGATCGGGATGACCCGTGCGGATGCAGCCACTTCGAACGGGAGAGCGTGAGTGGCCGGAATCGACGCCTCCAGGTAGCGAGCGTCGACGACCTTGCGGCGGACCATCACATCGTGCATCACCCCGGTGCTCAGGTCTCGGACCTGCTGACCGTTACTGCCGCGGCCCAGGTGCTCGTGCCCCAAGAGCAGGCGAACCCGGCCCGTCTGCGTTAGCCGCGTGGCTGCCTGCGCGAAGTGCTCGCGGACCTCGCCGCCGGTCGCGCGTTCGTAGAACCCTGCATTCTCGCCCACGTGATCGATGCGGTCCTCGCCAAGCGGCAGTGAGTTCACGCCGTAGTACGCCGAGGGCGTGTGTAGGCGCACGAACGGATAGGCATGCAGCCAATGACCTCCAGGAGCTGCTTGGCGATCCACCACCGTCACCTCCACATCCGCCTCGGCGACCAGCGCGTCGGTGAAGGCAAGGCCGCTCGCACCCGCCCCTACAACCAGATAATCCGTGTTGAACAGCATGCTCTCGCTCCTCACTCTCGCGCCGGAAAGCGCGGTCGTGCCAATGGTGCCAATAGGCCCGGGCGGAGAGGCTTCCGCGGCCCGCAGAGTCATTATATGCACAAGCGTACACTCCTGCAGTGATCCCTCACGGGCTGACTGGGACGGGCCTGGTGAGGAACTCCTCCCAGGACCAGAGGCGGTCGGCCAGGCCGAGCACCATCGCCGGGCTGCGGCGGCGGTAGCGCCGACCCCCGTCCGCCTCCGGCTCGCGCAGCGCCGGGTGAGCGCGACGCCAGTGGGCACGCGCAGAGCGGGCCGGCCGCGCCGCCCAGTGCGCACCGGTTGCCGGTAGACCTGACGGATGACCGACGGGTACGGACGCCAGCCATCGCTACACCAAGCCAGCGCCTGACCAGCCGAAACGGCCTGGGTCAGGCGCACCGCGAGCTCCGCGAGCGTCTCGTCGCGCGGACCGCTGGCGTGGGCCAGCATGAAGCGGCTGGCCCGGTCGATGACCAGGCACCCCCAGCGCTCCCCTACCGTCGCCGGGTCGTCGTCGCCCGTCAGGTGTTCACCCTTCTGCGGACAAAGGACCAGAACTCGTCGATCTCAACGGTCGAAAGGTGCAGGTCGTGGACCAGCACCTCGGTGAGCGCCTCAGCGTGCTGGGCGGCCAGGTGCAGCCAGTGGCCAATGGTCTCATACTTGTGCCCAGTGACCTCCTCGGCGGCCCGCAAGCTGCTGCGGCGCATCACAAGAAGCAGCGCCTGGGCAATCTCCGCGACCGGCGTGCGCAGTCGGTAGAGTGGCGTGCCCTGCGTCCACCGAACCAGGCGCCGCAGGCAAGGCAGTGGTACCGTTAGTGGCCGCTCAGCGTGTGGTGATTTACACGAAGTTGTAGTCATCTCCCGTTCCAATACACTCTTGTTATCGGCAATGAGCCTTTCGAATCTCACGCGATATGCGTAAGGGGTGCTGCAACCAATCGGCGAGGAGGCCGCGGAGTAGCAGGAGGTTCCAGACCCCATCGCCGTTATGCACATATAAGCGCTACAGACTTTCGCTCACTGGTGATAGCTCGCGAAAGAGTCCGCAGAGACATCCAAGCTTTGTGTGCGGTCGTCGATTTTCTCTTCCGGCTTGTCATTCAGAGTTGACATCAACATGCAGATGCGCAACCTAGCTGGTCACCCAGGCGATTGGTTTGATGCTACAGTTGGCGGATGTCGCGCCGTGAGACAGCCAGGATCACGGCCAGCGCCACCAGCACACCACTGACGGGGAAGAGAAGCGACGGACCGTACGATTCGACGAGGTAGCCAGCGCCGGCCACCGAGAGCGGGTAGAGACCAAGTGACGTGAAGATTATCGCGCCCATCACGCGGCCAAGCAGGGCAGCTGGCATGCGCTGCTGGATTGCCGTGATGATAAAGACGTTGCTTGAGCCATTCGCCAGTCCTAGCACCGCGAGCAGCGCCGTCGCGCCAGTTATCCCACCCACATAGGGAATGAGTGCCAGGACGGCCGCCTGTATGAACCAGACGACAGCAATAAAAATGCCGCGGCGAGGGAGACGTCCAAGCAGCCCCGCGCTGAGCCCACCAACCAGCGCGCCCAGCGCGAAACCACCAAGCGCAAGCCCATATTGCGTCGCAGTCGCGTGAAAGGGACCCTTCAAAAGAGCAGGAAACGCCACCTCGGTGAGTCCACCAAGCGAGATATTTCCAAAGATGCTAAACACCAGCACTGACTGGAGCAGCGGCGAGCTCCGCAGGAGCTGCCAGAAGGTGTGTGGCTCCTGTGGGAACGCCGCGGCCTCTCCCGCGCCGGGTTCGCTCGGGCTCGCTGCCGCCGGCTCCGCGGGGCGACGAGACTGCCGCATTGCTCCCAGTGAGAGGGCCGAGATGAGGAAGGTCCCCGCGTCGGCCAGCAGCGCGATCCATGGAGCGAAGAAGCCGATGATCAGCCCGCCTAGCGATGGGCCAACCAGTGCAGCGAATTGCGTACTGACAGAGGAGAGCGAGTTTCCGGCCTGGAGCGCATCGTCTGGGAGCAGATCGGGAATGATGCTTGTTGAGGGAGGGAGAAACAGGCCACTGAACGCCCCGTACCCGGCGGAGAGCGCAGCGAGCTGCCAGAGCGGTGGCGCGAAGAAGCCAACCAGAATTGCGAACGCGGTCATGATTATGGTCCGCGCTACGTCCGCAAGCAGCATCAATCGCCGCGGGCGTAGCCGGTCGGCGAGTGCGCCGCCCGCCACGACACAGAGCGTGCGCGGCACGCCATAGGCCAGTAGCACGAGACCCAGCGCCTCGGGTCCGCCATGCGAGAGCAGGTACCAGGGCAGCGCCACGGCGTAGAAGGCATCGCCAACGTTTGAGGTCAGCTGGCCGCCGAAGAGCAACCTGAAGTTGCGTACGCGAAAGGGACTGAGTAGTCCGCCCTCCCGCTGCTTGTGACTGAGATCCTCGGTGGCAGTGGCTACGGCAAGAGGAGAGTTTGAATCTCCGGGTGTCGACGGCAGCTCGGAGTACGTCATGGCGATACCTCCACAGGCGGAAATGGGTAGGAGCATGTTCGTCGCTTCGGCAGTACACCTGGGGAGGATCGTACCTTCTGTTGCCCCCCCATCGTGTCCAGTATTGTGGCCCGAGTAGACGCTCCGGGCCTCAAAAGTAGCTGGAAAGATTGTGGAGTCGAGTATCATCAGGTCGAAGTGGGCCAGCATCCAGATAGCTCCGCCGAGGAGAGTAGCCTGCCTTTCCTTTGGTCAAGAAAACGCCGCCACACAAGGCACGCAGGCGGGAGGGCACACACCTTCCCAATACTGCGTCCCTGATAGTCGGGCAAAGTATAAAATAGGCTATGCCTCATCCAACGGTGCATTTTGGTGCATCGTGAAAACGAGGGCGAAGTCAGATACCCGGCTCCCTGAAGGGAGCGGGCTTGCTTCGGCAGGCCATCTGACCAGTCCCCCTCCCTCTACGGAGGAAGGGAGCCGTTGACGAGGAGCGTTCAAGCTCGCACCTGGGGATGACCGATCCAGTCCCCAGCTCTGCAAGTCTGGAGTTAAACAGCGGTTGGGTGCCGCAGTGCTCCGGACACCGTACCGCTCGTCAACCGGGACGAGGATCACTTTACCTGGACGTCGCAAGACCACCAGCGTCGCCGTGTACGGCGTCCTCACGTGTGGGGAAGAAACTGAGAGTATAAGAGAATGCAACAGGTCTTTGTGGTGGATGCCACCCGGCGTCCCTTGATGCCCTGCCGGCCAGCGCGAGCGCGCCGCCTGCTCACCCAGCATCGGGCAGCCGTCCTGCGCAGGTATCCCTTCACCATCATCCTCACCGCCGCCATGCCAGAAGCAGTGGTCGCACCCGTGCGACTCAAGATTGATCCGGGCAGCCGAACCACCGGTCTGGCGATGGTGAGCCACCGCCCCACACCCACCTCAGTAGCAGTTCCAGTGGGGAGACCACCACGAAGTCGTGCCGGTGCGGTCGTGTGGGCCGCGGACCTGGCCCACCGCGGTGACGATGTCCACAATGCCCTCGTGGACCGGCGAGCTGTCCCCCGCGCCCGCCGTCAGCGTCACACTCGCTATCGTCCCGCCCGCTTTGCCAACCGGACCCGACCTGATGGGTGGTTGCCACCCTCGCTGGAGAGTCGGGTCCACAACGTCGTGACCTGGGTGCAGCGCTTGGCTCGCTGGTGTCCAGTGGATGCGATTTCCTTCGAAACGGTGCGCTTCGATACCCAGCTACTGCACCACCCGGATATTGCTGGTGTGGCGTACCAGCACGGTACCCTTGCCGGCACCGAGGTCCGAGAGTATCTGTTGCTCAAATGGAGCTACCGCTGCGCGTACTGCCACCAGGAAGCTACCTCCACCAATCGCTGGGAAATCGACCATATCCGTCCCCGAAGTCGTGGGGGGAGCGATCGCCCAGCCAATCTGGCGCTCTCCTGTCATACCTGCAACCAAGCCAAGGGCGACCGGACGGCTGAAGAGTTTGGCCATCCAGAGGTGCAGGCCCAGGCCAAGACCCCCTTGCGGGATGCTGCCGCGGTCAACAGCACTCGGCGAGCGTTGCACCAGCGGCTGCTGGCACTCGGGCTGCCGGTGGAGACGGCGAGTGGCGGCGTGACCAAATGGAACCGCACCCAACGCGGACTGCCCAAGACCCATTGGCTGGATGCGCTGTGTGTGGGCGCGAGTACGCCCGAGCGGCTACTGGGCTGGCGGGATGTCGTGCCGCTCGCGATCAGCGCCCAGCGCTGGCAACGGCGGCAGATGTGTTTGATGAATGGAAGTGGTTTTCCACGCACCAGGGCCAAAGGAGCGAGTCGAGCCTATGGCTTCAAAACTGGTGACATTGTGAAAGCCGTGGTGCCCAGCGGGAAGCCCCGCGGCACCCATGTAGGCAAAGTGGCGATCAAAGCCAGTGGCATGTTTACCATTACCACCAGGCAGCGTGCCGTGCCGGATGTGCCATACCGCTCTTGTCGGCGACTGCAGCAGGCTGACGGCTATACGTATCAGAAAGGAGAGCGCGCTTTCCTCCCGATCCCCTAAACGGGATGGGTGCCCAGCGCGATTGTTCTATGGAGTCAAAGCCTATGACACTGACACCAAGTGATCTTCTATCTTTTGGGGCGCTCCTCAAAGCCTTTCGCAAAAGCCGGCACCTGACGCAACAGCACCTGGCCGATGCCGTGGGGGTGCATCGAAATGCGGTGGGCCGATGGGAACAGGGAGACTTCCTGCCAGCCAGCAAGACCATCGTCCTCGAGGTAGCCCGGCAGTTGCATCTCGACAGCCAGGAGACGCGTCGGTTGCTGGAAGCCAGCTTGACCTCACTCTCCCCCCACTGGTCGGTACCGTTGCCGCGTAACCCCTTCTTTACTGGACGTGATGAGATCCTTGAGAGCTTGCACCTCCAGCTGGGGAGGTCGCAGGCGGTCGCACTCACCCAATCCTCGGCGCTCTCTGGGCTGGGGGGCATCGGCAAGACGCAGATCGCCCTCGAGTACGCCTACCGGCATGCCCTGGACTATGGCGCCGTCTTCTGGATCGGAGCCGAGACGGTGGACAGCATCACCTCCAGCCTGCTAAGCATCGCCGAGGTACTCCGCTTGCCGGAGCGAGACAAGCAGGACCTTCAGCAGGTGCTCACTGCTGTCGGGTACTGGCTCACGATCCACCACGACTGGCTCTTGATTTGCGATAATCTCGAAAATTTCGACTTGCTCGCTCGCTTCCTGCCAGCTACTCGTCAGGGAGCCATCTTGATCACCACCCGTTGCCAGGCACTCGGAACCCTTGCTCGAGGGATCGATCTGGAACCCATGGAAGAGGAGGAAGGCGTCTTATTTCTCCTACGACGGGCGAAGATCGTGGCTCCGGACGCCTCCCCGGAAGATGTGCAGCACCTGGCCAGAGCGAACCCTCCCCTCTCTGCCGCGGCCCACCACCTGGTGACCGAGCTGGGGCGATTACCCCTGGCTCTTGACCAGGCAGGAGCCTATATCGAGGAGACTGGCTGTGGTCTCGCGGCCTACGTGCAGCGCTTCCGCCAGAAACGCCGAATGCTGCTGGATCGGCGTGGACTGTCCGGTGACCATCCTGACTCAGTGGTTGCTACCATCCGACTCGCCTGCCAGCGGGTGAGCGAGCAGCACCCTGCTGCGCTGGAGCTCTTGCGCTGCTGTGCGTTTTTGTCTCCCGAGGCTATCCCTGAGGAGCTGCTGCTCGCCGGTGCCGACCATCTCGGACCCATTCTAGGTCCGGTCGTGGGCGATGCTACCCACTTCGATGTGGTGCTTGCCACCTTGCGCAGGTACTCGCTGGTGCAGCGGCAGCCCGACAGCCGCACCCTCTCGTTGCATCGGCTGGTCCAGGTGATTGTCCAGGAGGAACTGCCTGAGCACGACCAGGAGCACTGGCGGCAGCGTTTGGTCCACCTACTGAGTGCCGTCTTTCCTGATCATATCGAGATAACCGAGCCAGAGTTCTGGAGGCGGTGTGAGCGGCTTCTCCCCCATGCGATGACCTGTACCGCAGCTATCCCCACACACCTGCAGGACCAGGAGTTGGCCGATGTGCTCGGCAAGGCCGCCGACTATGCGTTTGAGAGGTCCCAGTTCGAACTCGCCGAGTCATTGTACCAGCGGGCTCTCCAGATTCAAGAACAGGTGACAGGCCCAGGCTATCCCAAGGTAGCCACTCTGGTTCAGCGTCTGGCCTATCTCTATCGGCACCTCGATCAGTTTGAGCAGGCAGAAGTGCTTCTGCGCGCAGCAGTGAGCATGCTTGAGCCGGCACTAGGCCCTGATCACCCAACCGTCGCATCTCATCTTAGTCTCCTTGCCGCCGTGTACACCGATCGGGGCAAGTACGAGCTAGCAGAGCCACTGTACCAGCGGGCCCTCACCATTCTTGAGCAGACGCTCGGCCCTGACCATCCTCAGCTCGCCGAATCGCTGTACTGGTTGGGGATCTTCTACGAGAGCCAGGGCCGGTATGATGTGGCAGAGGCAGTGTATCATCGAGCCCTCATCATTTGGGAGCAAGCTCTGGGTCCGGAGCATCTGCAGGTGGCCTACCTGTTGAACCAGTTCGGCCTGCTTTATACCGAGCAGGGCAAGTACGAGCTGGCAGAAGCGTACTGCCAGCGTGCGGTACGCCTGGTCGAACAGATAAAGGGCGCAGAACATCATGATCTAGCGAGCGTGCTCGAGACTCTCGCTTCGCTGTACCGTGCGTGGGGGAGATACGAGGTCGCGGAGCCGCTCTATCAGCGAAGTTTGCGCCTTTTTGAGCAAGCTTTTGGCCCTGAACATCGCACACTATCGTACCCACTCAGCGGCCTGGCCATACTCAGCCGAGAACAGGGAAGATTCGAGGAGGCTGAGGTATTCTTTCATCGTGCGCTGCAAATCCGCGAGCAGGTTGTAGGAAAAGAGCATCCGGAGACTGCACAGATTCTGCACGACATGGCTATCTTTCGGCAAAAAGAAGGCGGCGTGCGTGAGGCCTGTTCCCTGGCTGAACGTGCCCTGGCGATCCGCTCCAGATCGTTAGGGAATGCTCACCCGAACACGCTTGAGACGCGCATGCTGCATACTGAGCTGGTGCAAGCCTGCGCCCACAAAGACGTGCAGGCGGTCTCTCCACAACCAAGATGCCCATCAACCGAACGCTGAAGCGGGTGCTTCTTGCGTGTGGTAATGCGCCTTCGTACAAAATTTTGTGACACGAAATTGTAGTCACCACTGTTGTCAATGCCGAATTCAAGCCAGTTACGCCCGACTACATCTTCGTGCGATTCACCAGAAATGTATACAAGGGATGCTTCATGGTCCCAAATTACAACATATTTTTAGTACATTTGGTCGAAACGGGGCTCGGAATTCATGCAGGTTCCTGAAGAGTCCTAAGCGGACTCTCAAAAGTTTTGGACGGACCCGAAGTCCGGTCCATCGGTGGCGTGAACATGGAGTTCAAGGCCGGTCAGGAGGGTTTCCGTTGCCTGGATAAGGCGGTCGAGGTCGTTCCACCAGCGGTGGCAGGCGAGTTTCTGCTTCACATAGCGCCAGAGGCACTCGATCAGGTTGAGCTGCGGGGTGTAGGCGGGCAGCCAGAAGGGTTGGAAGCGGTCGGCATGCTGCTGCCACCAGGCCCGCAGCTCGGCGCTCTTATGGTAGCCGGCATTGTCGAGCACCAGAACCGCGGGTTCGCCGGCAGGTAACGCCTGGGCCACCTGCTCGAGAAAGGCGATGAACGCGTTCTCGCCTTTGTGCTCACTATGGGAGGAGATAATCTGCCCACTCGCATGGTCGAGAGCGCCAAAGACGACGAACTTGCGATCAGCCCCGGCCGCCGGCACCTTCATTGGTCCCCCTTTCTTGCGCCAGACTTTCGCTGTCCAGGGCGGCGTAGACGGGCGAGTCTACGCCGCCCTGGACGCGGACGCGGGAAGTCGCTGTAGACCAGGCCGACCATCCCCACACCTGCGGGCAGAAATGGCACCACTGCGATCGGGTGCTCAAGTGTGTTCCGCCGACCATCTGGATCGGGCACATCGTAACGCCGCTCGTAACGATGCAAGGACGCCAGGTAAGTATCATTCATGTGATAGCTGGTGATGCGCAAGGGTACGATGGCTGGGTTGCCCAAAAATTTGGCACTCTCGACGTTGTGCACATTGGCCGACAAGTATCGTAAAATATTGATTCTTTTCTACGGGACCAGCGACTACTCTCCGTTTCGCGTACGTCTGGGCTTGATGAGCGCTGCAACGCGGGTTAGCCGCAAAAGAGAGGCGCGTACATGCACGACTACATCATCGTCGGCGCTGGATCCGCAGGCTGCGTCCTGGCCAATCGGCTGAGTGAAGATGCACGCGTCAGTGTGCTCCTGCTCGAAGCCGGTCAGCTGGACCGCTCCCCTTTCATTCGCATCCCCGCGACTGCTAGCCTCCTGTATAAGAGTGCATTTGACTGGGCGCTCGAGACCGAGCCTCAGCCCCATCTGAACGATCGCCGCCTGTATTTTGGGCGCGGGAAGGGCCTGGGCGGGTCGAGCACCATCAACTCGATGATCTACATGCGCGGCGCTCCACAGGACTATGACCACTGGGCATCACTCGGCAGCTCAGGTTGGAGTTACAGTGAGGTGTTGCCGTATTTCAAGAGGCTGGAGCACTATGAGCGCGGTGAGTCCGAGTACCATGGGGTCGGCGGACCGCTCAACGTGGCAGATTTGCGCTGCGTCAATCCGCTCACGCGCGCCTTCATCGACGCCGCCGCTGCCGCGGGCTACGCGCGCAACGACGATTTCAACGGGGTGACACAGGAAGGTGTCGGGATATTTCAAGTCACGCAAAAGGGTGGGAAACGCCACAGCGCCGCCGATGCCTACCTGAAGCCTGCCCAGCACCGCCGCAATCTCACCACGATCACCGGTGCTCGGGTCACACGATTGCTGATTGAAGGCAATCAAGTCGTCGGCGTGGCGTATCTGCAGCAGCACCGAGAGCCTGGACAGATCCAGGAGGTCCGTGCCAGGCGCGGCGTCCTGTTATGTTGCGGGGCAATCCACTCCCCTCAGTTGCTCATGCTCTCCGGAATAGGTCCGGCGGAACATCTGCGAGCACTGGGCATTCCGGTGGTGCGCGACCTTCCCGGTGTCGGAGCGAATCTGCAAGACCATGTGGCCATGGGAGTGATCTGTTCCTGTTCACGTCCGGTCAGTCTCAACCGAGCGCTGACGCCATGGCGCCTGCCGGGCAACCTCCTGCGCTATGCGCTGTGGCATCATGGACCCCTCACCTCAAATGTCGTGGAGGCAGGCGGCTTTGTGAGATCGTTGCCCGAACTGCCTACCTCCGACCTCCAGTTCACTTTCATCCCGGTCTGGGCGCTCGACCACGGTTTGACCCGCCTCAAGGGGCACGGCTTCATCCTGGTCACTCTCCTCCTCTGCCCACAGAGTCGCGGCAGCATCAGCTTGCGCTCAAACGATCCACTGGATGCGCCACGCATTCAGCCCAACTACCTGGCCCATGCGGATGACCGTGCGGCACTGCTGCGAGGCGTGCGGCTGGTGCGAGAGATCACCGACAGACCACCGCTGGCTACGTTGCGCCAGGCGGAACGGTATCCCGGTCCACAGGCCCAGAGCGAAGAGGATCTTCTGGGGTGGACCCGCGCGTATGCAGAAAACGGCGATCATCCCGTCGGCTCGCTCAAGATGGGACCGGAGCGGGACACGATGACGGTAGTAGACGCGCGGCTCTGCGTTCATGGCCTGCGCCGCGTGCGCGTGGTGGATGCTTCGATCATGCCAACTATTCCTAGAGGGAATACCAATGTTCCTACCATCATGATCGCGGAGCGAGCCGCTGACCTCATCAAAGCCGACGATCGCCGATACATCTAGTAACCAAGGAGCTGAACAGATGATCACACACTCGACGAGCATCCACACCTACCTGGCGGACCCAGCGGTGGATGTGGTCGGTCTGGCGGAGTATCTTGACCACCTCGACGCGTCCGCTCGCCTCCGCGAGGTCCGGACGTTGGGTAAGCATGAGCAAGCGAAGCTCTTCGAGGCGACGGGCGCACGCCCCATCGATCTGACCCACTTCGTGCCGGAGGGGACGCCACCTCTTCGCGAGGTGGTGCACTACGGGCGCAACTCCCTGTCGGCACTCCACACCTTTGCAAAGCGGTTCTGCCGGCCCAACGCCCCCACGAACGAGCTGTGGGGCTACAACGAGCACCCTCTCAGCGCGGTCATCGGTCCCGGCTACTTTATCGTCCATTCGGCGGGCCTCCAGGAGGTGATATTTGACTATACAATCGTTCCGCCGTCCAAGCTGGCGGCATGGCCGAAGATCCGGCCCAACTCGGAGCGCCTGAGCCGCTTCGTCTACTACGGGACCCGGGACACCGTGCGAGGGGTGAGTCGGCATGTGATCGTTGGACGTGTCATCCGTGAGGGACACCCCCTCGATGCCTGGTTTGTGCTCTGTCGCGCTGGCGACTGAGAAAAGAAGAGTCATGATGAAAACAATCAAGCTGGTTGTGAGTGACCTTCACGTTGGGGATGGCGATCCACTGCTTGACGGGTTTGGAGAGCGACAACAAGCGGCGTTGGAAGGGTTGCTGGCGGCGGTGAGCGGGAACAGTGGGAGCCCGCTGGGAGACGCTAATGACGTGGAGTTGATCATCAACGGAGATGGCTTCGACTTTCTCATGGTGGCGCCGTACGGCAGTGGTGGGGTGATGGACGCCAGTCTGGCGGTAGAGAAACTGCGGAACATAACGACGGCGCATCCTCTATTCTTCCAGACGTTACACGCGTTTGTGAGCCAGCCCGGACGGCATGTTACCTTCATGACAGGCAATCATGATGTGGAGCTCTGGTTCGCGGAGGTGCGGGCCGGAATCATGGAGGCGTTGGGCCTGTTGCCAGGCGACGAACGGGTGTGTTTCTACCCCTCGCGCAGCTATCGACCACTGCCGGATGTCTATATTGAGCATGGCAATGCCTATGACTTCTGGAATCATGATCGGAGCAACTTCTGGGATGCGTCGGGCCACGTGAGAACAGGCTATCCAGAGACAATCACGTTGCCGATGGATACGCTCTACGCTCAGCACGCGGGCCACCCCGTTCTGGCACGCTACATGTACTTGATCCTCTTTGATCCTCCACTGAGTTTTCCACGACAGTTGGCGCTGATGTGCCTGTTGGATCCGCCGATTGTCGTGGAGTACATACAGCATTTGCAGGAAATCCTGGCCACCGGGGCGCAGAGTCAGCCCGCCAGAAGGCTGCTCGAGCTACGTCCAAACCAGGAAGAGAAACCGGTCACCTTATTTCTCCAGGGGATTCAACTCCTGCTGGCCTTTCAGCGGGAGGCAGCAGCGCGTTCACCAGAGTGGAAGAACCCTTTAGGAGAAAGAACCTCACTGCAGGCGCGGATGCAGACGCTGCTGGAAGTTGCCTTGCTCTACCAAGCCGTGAGCAGGGGAAGCCACACCAAGGACCAAACCAGGTCGATTCGGAAGATCTGCGCGCCTTCTGCGACGCCAGGGGACAGTGTTGCCGCCGGGATGCACCCGATCTTGAAAAGCGATCACTCGCTGCGTTATGCGCTGGCAGGGCATACCCATAAGGTGCGCCTTGATTCGTTCAACAGCGGGAAGGCGCCAGAGCAGATGTACCTGAATACGGGGAGCTGGCTGTCTCGGCTGGCACTGCCACGGCCAGAAGAAGTGACGCCAGAGGTCGTGGCGTGGCTCCGTAAGCCGACGAGGGCACATGTCCCGTTGCGGGATGTGCCGCCGCGATGCACCTTTGCGCTCATTCAGGCCGCAAACGGAGGGCCTTCTCACGCCAGCCTCTGCCTCTGGGAAGGGGGGAGCATGGGGCAGTATCGTGTTCTAGCCCCGAGTGCGCTATCAAGCACCTTCTCGACGGCCTCTGAAAATCCTACACAAGTGCCGCTGGGGTAGGAGGTCATCTGTGTTCACTGAACACCTCCTACTTTGCCGATCTCACTGGTGGACTATCGGCACATGGCGAGTCCTACACGCGCTTGCATCAGGACCTGCGCGACGGGACTCTGGATACCGGCTATTCACTGGATCAGCACTACAGCCCAGGCGCTGACGGTCAAGCACTGCCGGCGATTACCTTGCGGCACAGCTGGCATGATTTCTTGTCATTTTGAAAGTGGGCAGTAACTGGCTACCCGCCAAGGAGAACCTCGTGAGCCAGGTAGTCGAATCGTCTCGGGCTCCCACTGAAGGTGTGTCCAGACCGCTCAGCCGCCAGTATGCGGCCTATATATTCTGGTTGCTGTGGTTGGCCAACTTCGTCAACTATGCCGATCGCTACGCATTCTTAGCGATCGGCGACCATGTGCAGATCGAATTCGGCCTCTCCGACACCGAGTATGGCTTGTTGGCAACCTCCTTTCTGTTTGTGTATACCGTGAGTGTTCTGCCCCTGGGATTACTGGCGGATCGCATCAAGCGCAAGACGGTGGTGGGCTGGGGTATCACCTTTTGGAGCATTGTGACGGCTTTCACCGCGCTGGCAAGCAGTTACGGCCTCATCTTTGCCACCCGCGCAGCTCTCGGTCTCGGCGAAGGCAGTTATTTCCCCGCCAGTACCTCCATGCTGGCATCGAGCTATCCCGGCAAAGACCGTGCGAAGGTCATGAGCCGCTGGAATACTGGTTTGCTGGTGGGGTTGGCAGTTGGATTTGTCGGTGCGGGAGTGCTCTACGACGTCTTTGGTCACCAGTGGCGTCCGATTTTCTATGTCTTTGCCATTCCTGGGTTGCTTCTGGCGCTGTTGATATTTCTTTGCAAGGAGCCGCCGCGTCAGTCTGAAGATGACGCTAGTGTCGAAACGGTATTGGCGCGCGCCGGTTTGCGTGGCATTTGGCGCAATATCGTGGAGCTGTGGAAGGTTCCGACGCTGCGCGTGGTTATTGCCATGCAGGCACTCAGTTCCTTCGTATTCGGCGCTACCTTGGTCTTTATCGTCCCACTCTTTGTTCGAGAATTCCCGAACCTGGCGGTATCGCCGACGACTCTGGTAGGCGTTGGTGCTGTGATCGGCGGCATTGCCGGATTACTGGCAGGCGGTGCCGTTGCCGATGCCATCATCTCCCGTTACCCCGGCGCGCGGGTGTTGGTCAGTGGCTGGAGCTTCCTCATAGCAGTGCCGCTTTTCGTGGCATCGGTGCTCTCCGTCATACTGCCCCTAGGCCTTTCTCCCAACGTGCGTGTGTTTGGCATCTTCACTCCTCTCTTTATCGTTACCGTGGCACTGTTGCAAGTCAATACCGGACCATTGAGTGCAGTCACACAGGATGTGGTAGTCCCGCTGAAACGCGCGGCCTCAGTGGGGCTTACTTTACTACTTTCGCATTTCCTCGGCGATCTCTTTGCTCCAACCATTTCCGGTGCACTCAGCGATTACCTCAGTGGCAACCCGTTCTTCCACTCGGTCGGCATCACCCACGCCAATTCTCCCGGCTACGCCTTCTTGATCCTTGGTGTGCCTGCCTTGCTCGCCGCTGGTATCATCGGTGTTTGGGGCGCTCGCTTTGTACAAGCCGACGAGGCGGCAGTGCGCGCAGCTGTTTAGTCACTGGTTGATTGGTGTCCTGGCTACTTCGCAGGTCCGTTGGCGACAGATGCGATCAAGGTCGAGCGCAACTGCGCCGAAAAGCTCGGAGAGCTGCCCAGAGCCAAGGCGCCGGTTGAATTCCATCTGCCACAATCGCTCCTGCGCATGCACATAGCCCTGGGCAAAGAACAAGTCATCCTCGTTCCTGGCATAGATGTGCGGAATGCCATAGCGGTCGGTCATCACGTCAACGGATTCGTGCAGTCGCTGTAGGTGTAGCGTGCCCTTGATTTTGGGCAGGGGACGGCGCATCAGCAGGTAATACACGCCGCCAACTAATCCGATCAAGACCACCACACTGGCTGCCGTCGCTACAACCGCTGTTTGCCACCAGGATGCCATCATTCTTCCCTTGTCAGGAGCACTATGAGGGCATTTCGTTACCCGTTTGCCCTGGAGGGCAGAGTCCCATGGGCGTCACCAGCCGGGATCCAAACCCGGCACTGCGGACTCGCGTCCCTGCTCAATCGGGCTTGGGCTCGCGGGCGTCTGAGTGTGCAGTTCCAGCCGATGGGCCAGATCTGCGGGATGCCGTTCCGGCTGCTGCAGCCACAGTGAGACATGAGCGGGCTGCATCGTCTCCTGCACCACGGCAAGCAGCCGCTCGCGGATCTGCTCCAGACCCACCTCCTGGCGCAGTGTCGCGTTGAAGGAGGCGAGCAGCTTCTCCACATCGTACTTCTTGCGATAGAAGCGCCGATCAATCAGGTTCTGGATGCGGCGGCGCACGGGCAGAACGAGTGCCGCGATCACCAGCGTGGAGATAACCAGCACCACCGGGTTTTGGGCTGCTGTCCCGCCGAACAGCCCCACCAGATGTTCCAGCCCAATGATCAGGCCCGCGTAGAGCGCGCCCAGCAGCCCAGTCAGCGAGCCATACACCAGCGCCCTGTTGATGATCGTATCGATATCCCAGAGCCGGTACCGCAGCAGGGCGATGCCGAAGGAAAGGGGGATGAGGACGGGCACGAGTTCAAGTGCAATCGCTCTGAGGAAGTGTACCAGCTGCGGGGAGAGGCCGAGCACGGGAAAGAAGTAGGGCAGGACGGACGAGACCAGCAGATACAGACTCGCGATTCCGAGGAGGAGGGAGCCGGCGAAGACCACCCACTTGATCTGCTGACGCTGGACTGGCGTGGCACTCCGCCGATAGCGGTAGAGCAGGGCGAGCGCCAGACTGCCATTAAACGCGAGGCGCAGCAGAGTATAGGGAGGAAATAACCACCAGTTCCAGGGATAGACATCACCAGGGATGGGCACAGGTACCAGGGAGATGGCGATCCATCCCAATACCAACCAGCGGGTGAATCGAGGGACAAAGCGCCCATCGGGAAACGTATACACCAAGCTGAGTGCCACCCCGCTCAGCAGTCCCAGAACATCAATGGGAACCCACCAGACGCCATCGTGCCGCAAGGCGAAGGGAACTGGGGGAATGTAGAAGCCTCCCAGGAGGATGAGGAGCAGGGAAAACAGCAGGACAGTCGGGTCGGTGGACTTGCGCCAGAACAGCACAAGGCCGACGGCGAACCACACGCTGGTGTCGGCGACCACCAGGAGGTCGTAGCGGTTGACCAGGAGATTGGCACAGAAGACCACAAGCGTAAGCAGGAAAATGGCGATCCAGAGCAGCCTGGCCAAGACGAGCCAGGGTCTGTGCCTGCGGGAGTCTTGTGTCCCTAATTGGTCCGGGTTCATCTGCCCCTCCCGTGGTGCCGCTGGACGACGCCTCAAAGGAGCCCCTGCTCCAGACGAAAGGCTATCTGGCGAACCAACATGCAGTTGAGGACGATGTCGTCTCCATGTGCGGGCTTCTTCAGGGAGTATACTTCGCTGCCCGTCTCGCAAGCGTTACGAAAAGCGGTACGGATGCTCATCGTGAGATTTCCGCAAATGCTATGTTGCAGATAGTTCAGTTCTGTCAGTAGCGGACCGTACAAGTCGTCCTTGCGCTGAAGGTTCGCCCCCTTTCGATAGCCTGCCAATACAGAATAGCGGGAGGTAAGATAGGTGAAAAAGGCTGCCAGACTTGCCCCCAATGGCGTACCTCCTGCGACAAGGAACCCATTGGCCCCTTTCCCTGCTGGACCAATCTCGGCGAGAATCAGCAGTTCCAAACCAGCGAGCGACAGTTATGCAAGAAGAAGAAGGAGAATTTCTCCTCGGTCTCTAAGAGTTGTGGTAGCCTGCTTCAGTCGTGTCTTGCCACTGTCCATAGTGCTTCTATTCTACGGAAATGTCGTATTCCAATTGCGCCCAGAACATGGCCGTCCGAGTGCTGTCCAGGCTGAGTTTTTCATAAATTACTCGATCGCACACAGTATGGCACAGCACGGTTGGCAGACATCGTACCTGGCCCAAATACTATCGGCTGTCTGCTCTTACAGATGAATAGCTGTGTGGAGCTGCGGCTTTTTGAGCATCACCACGTTTCGGGTGACGGCCATCGCTAGCGACAGCAGCTAAACCAGGTGTATGGTGTTGATCGTGGGTAGCGCTCGCTTGCTAGCGGAGTTATCGGCACAGTGCCCAAAGGGAAGGACATCCACTTACGCAAGTAGACGTCCTTCCTTTTGGGCTCATCGATCAAAGAGTACACGCTGACGTTACTGTAGCCCGCGTTCTATCTACGTGTGCCAAACATAAACTACTACTACAGTCGCAGTTGTGAACAGGTGCAGGCGCCCGACGACAACACGCAGCTTACTATGTATGGATCATGGGTCCGGCGCACTGGAGGTCGCGAGCGCCATGACGGTACCGAGTAGCGCTGAGAACGAGAGGTACCCCAAACACAAACCCCTGTGCTGGCTACTTACTGAATCTACTCATAAAAAGAGGAGGTTGGGCACGATGAACCCGTCAATTTGTGGTCAGATGGCGAGAGTAGCCAGAACAGGCGTTCGGAGGAAACGTCGAAGATTCATTTGACGTCGTCGTCCCGTCGCTGCCCGGATTCGGGTTTTCCCAAAAGCCGACCGAGACGGGGTAGACCGTTCCACGTATCGCAAGCGCCTGGGTGGAACTCATGAAGCGTCTTGGCTACAAGCATTGGGCCGCTCAAGGCGGTGATTGGGGTGCCGTCGTAACCTCCACCCTTGGGGCTATGCGGCCTGAGGGTCTTCTTGGGATTCACTTGAACACTCAATACGCATTTCCCGCACAGATACCCGACACGCTGTCGCCCGACGAGCGCCATGCCGTGGACACCCTCGCCCTCTACACTGGCGATCTCGGGGGCTCATACAACCTTCAGGGCACGAAGCCAGAGACCGTCGGATTTGCTCTGGCGGACTCTCCGTCCGGCCAAGCAGCCTGGATCTACGAAAAGTTCCAATCCAAAACGGACAACCACGGGCTCGCCGAGGACGCGCTTAGCACCGATGACATGCTGGACGCAATCTCCCTCTACTGGTACACAAACAGTGCCGCGTCGTCCGGCCGCATCTACTGGGAGAACAAATCGGCCAGCCTAGCTGGTCCAAAGCTCACATTGCCGGTCGCCGTGACCGTGTTCCCACGCGACATCCCACGCCTGCCACGAAGCTGGATCGAAGATACCTACAGCAACTTGATTCACTACGGCGAGGCCAACAAGGGCGGACACGTCGCAGCCTTCGAGCAACCCGAGATCCTGATCAGCGAAATTCACACCGGCCTAAGGAGCCTCCGCTCGTAACACGGACGCCGACCGTGCCTCGGTAATCGACGCGGCACGCTACCAGGCCGTCACAGGTGACGGTGGCGACCTCTTCCGGCACGACCTTGTCGACCTTCATCTCGGCAGCCATGTCGGTGTCGACGTAGCCGACGTGCACGCCGACCAGCTGGGTGCCGTGGTTGGTCAGCTCGACGCGCGTGGAGTTGGTGTAGTTGCACGCCGCGGCAGGAGCACCAAGTCGGCCGCTTCCTCGGCATCCCTGAGAAGCGTCTTGCGCGGCGTGCCTATCCGCGCACGCATGGTAAGGCCACGAGCAAAATCAATGAGCTGGCTTGCGCGGATGTCCACAGGAAAGTCGGACGGGATTTCGCCCGCGCTGATCGCGTCCCGGAAACGACCTTCCACGAGTCCTACGGCGCCAGCGTCCGCGTTCTGTAGGAACTGCTGGACCTCAGCATCGTTCACAAGCGGCGCGACGCACTCGAGAAGACATCCCCGAGCGGATCCTTCTGCGGTCGCAGTTTCTACGGTGTGCCTCAGGAAGGCGGCGAGCGAGTCGCGAAGAGTGCGCGGCGAGAGGAGTGCCTTCGCAGCGAGAGCGCCTTTCGTCTCTGCGTACGCCCTAAGGACGCGCAAGAACAACGTCCGCTTGTCTCCGAAGACGGAATACAGGCTCGGCCGTCCCACGCCCATCCCGGCGACGAGATCGTCGATCGTCACTCCGTCGTAGCCCTTCGACCAGAATACCTGGGTCGCCTTTTCCAGCGCGTACCTCTCGTCGAAGCGGCGCGGCCGTCCACGCGGCCTAGCGTCATTTTGAGACATGTAGTGTAACACTCCTGGACAATAGCCATCGCACCAAATTATAACCGAATAGTTCGTAATTAGCAAGCCGACCCTGGCCTCGGGTTCTACCAAAAACTAAGTGTCAGGCGGCACATAGCGGGTCGTCTGCCTCCGCCTGCCAGGACGCATTGAGTTCACGGACCCGCAGTGCGACGAGAGCCGACGCATTGGGTCAGCACCAGCGCGTGCCGCGCTTCTTCATCCGCCAATTAATGACTATGGCGACCGCCCGCTCGATCAGCCCACTCCCAATCGGATAGCCTTGCTCCTGCCAGGCGGCATAGTTGCCCAGCCAGGACCGCTGACGCGCCAAATAGCGCACGGTCTGCTCGAGGAGCGTGACGGGCTCGGCGGGAGCAGGAGGACGCAGATCCCCGAGGGCGGCCAGGGCGGCGTCGAGCTCTCCGTGCCAGAGCAGATCCGGGATCTGCTGGTGCAGCTCGCGTCGCCGCGCGCGGCGGGTCGTGCCCGGGCAGACAGCCCGGATGGCGCGGTGCACCGCCCGGGCCACATGCGCCCAATCCAGGATGCCCACCGCGTCGGGAAACTGCTCGGCGGCCTGCGTCTTGATCCACGCCGCTCCGTCCCCCAGCACCAGTTGCTCGGGCGCCGCAGAGCCCCCCAGCGCCACGGCCGCCGCGGCCGCGAGCGTCCCCACCTGTTCGCTGGAGCCAAAGGTCGCCACGTAGCGCCGGGGGGGTCAAGCGCTGCCGCCCGTGCTTGCCCACCGGCTGGCTGCCGGCGGCTACCACCCTCACCTTCCCTTCCATCCCGCCCCGCTGCTCCCGACTGGGAACCCAGCCCCCATCCAGCCCCACGAGCAAGCGAGACGGGGTGGGCGTCGTGGCCGCGGTGGATTGCAGCACCCGATCGGCTTCCGCCTGCTGCGTTCCCGCTTCCTCCCTGCCCTGCTCGATGGTCTGGGAGCGGACCGTCTCGGCGCTGATCTGGGCCTCACTGAGCTGGTGCAGCACCCGAGCGGCGGTGGCGTAAGGCCAACTGGCTCCTGCCAGCGCGCAGGCGGCGGCGAGCGCCGGGGTGACCTGCCTGCCTCCCACACCGGCCAGACATCCCTGGGCAGGATGGAAGCGCCGCTGGCACGCGGCACACCGCTGCCGCCGCAGCACCAGGGACACCCGGCCAAATACCGTCCGGATCCGCCGCCTGACCGTCCCCCGACTCCGATTCTGTCCACTCCCACAGTGGGGGCAGGTCGGCTGGCTCTGCTCGTAGAGCCGCACTGCCTGCACGAGTGCCTGGCGCATTGCCTCCCAGCCTGCGGCTTGGATCACTGGCTCCCATTCGACCACTCCGGTACTTGGATCTAACTCCACGCTGATCGATACGCTACACTGCATCTGAGGCCCTCCTGCTGTGGTGGTTTTGTTGATCTCACAACAGTAGCGGCCTCTGCTTCTTCTCTCAACCCCCTCGTTTTGTTAGAACCCTCCGGGGCTCCAGGTTGTGACTGGAAGCAGAAACGGCAGTTTTTGGTTCTATCCAGGCGCCGCACTCCAATCCTGGGCGGCTGGGTGACAACGCAGAGGGCGAGGGTGCAGCGTATGCCCTTTCTTCACACGTGTTGGTGTGCGCAACTGGGCGGCACGTCGTGGCCTGGGCAGGCTACTGCCCCAGGCCACACCGTTGGGCCACACGTTCGACTCCGGGCTAGTCTGGGGTATTTTCACCCTGTTCCTCCACGGAGAGAATGTTGCCGGCCGGATCGTTGAACCAGGCGATGTTGGGCCCGAAGCCGCGAGAGATGCCCCGCTCGTCTGTCTCGATCCCTTCGTAGCGTAAAAAGCGCACCCCACGCCCGGCCAGCTCGTCTACCGCAGCATAGATGTCGGTTACGGGAAAGTTCAGAATGGTAAATGCGGCCGGAACGTGGTCAGGCTTGGGATAGACCACTATCCTGCTTCCACCGGCAACGTGAAGAAACATCAGACCATGGTCCTCGGAAACCTCAAGTCCCAGTGTCTCGCCGTAAAACGCCCGTGCCGCCGCCAGATCGTTGACCGAAAATCCCGAGAATGCTTTCGTATCTTTGAACATCGACTCGCCTCCCCCAGGCTGTAGTTGGCTTGCAACAAGCATTGCCTCATAAACAATATCCAATTGAGCGACGACGCTGGGAGCGCGGCAGCTGCCACGTTCCCCTCGACGGCGAATTCACCGATGCCTATACCATACCCTCTCCAGCAGTCAATGCTGCAACACCCGTGAGGACGGGACTGGCCGTGCTGCGCTTCGTCTGAGACGGACAGACTAATCGCTCAATTCAAGGAATTGAGATCCATCATCAGAAGTGCCCAAGACCCACTTGGCTCCTCAGATTAAATTTCGATGGATTTCGCGTGCTGCTTTCAGAGTTGCGACCAACCGCCGTCGACGGGAAGTTCAGCGCCGGTTGTGAAGGTCGCGTCGAACGCGAGGAAGAGGACGGCCTTGGCGATTTCCTCCGCCGTCCCGAAGCGCTTCATGGGATTCATGCCGCGCTGCTGCTCCGTGACCTGGGCGGCCGCGTCTTTGTTGGGGAAGGCCTTGTTGAGGATCGGCGTGTCGATGGGACCGGGCGTCACCGCGTTGACGCGAATCTCCCGAGGAAGCAGCTCGGCGGCGAGCACCCGAGCGAATGACCGCAGCGCAGCCTTGGCCGCTCCATATGCGGCGAGGCCAGGCATTCCCTTGACGTTCGCGACCGAGGTCGTGAGGACGACGGCGCCTCCCCGGTTCATCAGCGGCGCGAGCTTCTGCACCGCAAAGAACGGTCCCTTGGCGTTCAGGTTGAACATCTCGTCGTAGATGGTCTCGGTCGTGTTCTCGAGTGGCGCGAAGAGGCCGAACCCCGCGTTGACGAAGAGCAGGTCGAAGGTGTCGAACTCGGCCTTCACCCGAGCGGCGAGGGCGTCGATGTCCGTCAACGAGCGCGCGTCGCTCGAAACCACGAGGGCACCCTTCCCGAGCTCATTCTGTGCCGAATCCAGGCCAGGCTGCGAGTGACCCGTCACCAGCACCCGCGCGCCCCCATCGAGGAGCATCTTCGCCGTCGCGAGCCCCATGCCGCTGGTGCCGCCGATAATCACTACCTTTTGACCGTGGTACCGTTCCATGTGTATTCTCCTCGCTGTTTTCGAACTCTTTTGTATGATACTCTGGAGCGGAGGCTGCGGTCACGTTATTTTGAACTACTTAATTCAAAAAATACCATAGGACCCCGTGGACGAGCACGTAGCTCCGCAATCACATGCTGATTCTGGTCACCGCAACCATTTCGCCGCGACCGGCGCTCCTTCAGGACTGCGCGCTCAAGGATGCTGGGTAAGACAAGTCGACGCCGGAGACACTGACGACGGCCTGCCACGCGGCTTCTTGGCTGGCGCGATCGTGGAGGTGTGGGTGGCGCTGCGCCTCAATTGGGCCGGTGAACTTCCCTTGAGCCGAGGCGAAGAATTGCCCTGAGACGTCGGTTCCGAACTCCGACGCCTGGAGGTACCGACGGGCCGCGGTCTCCGGCGTCTGATTCATGCCGGGAATGAGGTTCACGATTGGATAAACAGATACTTCAACGCCGGGCCAGCGTTTCGCACCACCTTGGTGTCGTCGCCGAACCGGGCGAGACAGCGTACACGGCCAGAAGCCAGAGACCGTCGGATTTGCTCTGGCGGACTCTCCGTCCGGCCAAGCAGCCTGGATCTACGAAAAGTTCCAATCCAAAACGGACAACCACGGGCTCGCCGAGGACGCGCTTAGCACCGATGACATGCTGGACGCAATCTCCCTCTACTGGTACACAAACAGTGCCGCGTCGTCCGGCCGCATCTACTGGGAGAACAAATCGGCCAGCCTAGCTGGTCCAAAGCTCACATTGCCGGTCGCCGTGACCGTGTTCCCACGCGACATCCCACGCCTGCCACGAAGCTGGATCGAAGATACCTACAGCAACTTGATTCACTACGGCGAGGCCAACAAGGGCGGACACGTCGCAGCCTTCGAGCAACCCGAGATCCTGATCAGCGAAATTCACACCGGCCTAAGGAGCCTCCGCTCGTAACACGGACGCCGACCGTGCCTCGGTAATCGACGCGGCACGCTACCAGGCCGTCACAGGTGACGGTGGCGACCTCTTCCGGCACGACCTTGTCGACCTTCATCTCGGCAGCCATGTCGGTGTCGACGTAGCCGACGTGCACGCCGACCAGCTGGGTGCCGTGGTTGGTCAGCTCGACGCGCGTGGAGTTGGTGTAGTTGCACGCCGCGGCAGGAGCACCAAGTCGGCCGCTTCCTCGGCATCCCTGAGAAGCGTCTTGCGCGGCGTGCCTATCCGCGCACGCATGGTAAGGCCACGAGCAAAATCAATGAGCTGGCTTGCGCGGATGTCCACAGGAAAGTCGGACGGGATTTCGCCCGCGCTGATCGCGTCCCGGAAACGACCTTCCACGAGTCCTACGGCGCCAGCGTCCGCGTTCTGTAGGAACTGCTGGACCTCAGCATCGTTCACAAGCGGCGCGACGCACTCGAGAAGACATCCCCGAGCGGATCCTTCTGCGGTCGCAGTTTCTACGGTGTGCCTCAGGAAGGCGGCGAGCGAGTCGCGAAGAGTGCGCGGCGAGAGGAGTGCCTTCGCAGCGAGAGCGCCTTTCGTCTCTGCGTACGCCCTAAGGACGCGCAAGAACAACGTCCGCTTGTCTCCGAAGACGGAATACAGGCTCGGCCGTCCCACGCCCATCCCGGCGACGAGATCGTCGATCGTCACTCCGTCGTAGCCCTTCGACCAGAATACCTGGGTCGCCTTTTCCAGCGCGTACCTCTCGTCGAAGCGGCGCGGCCGTCCACGCGGCCTAGCGTCATTTTGAGACATGTAGTGTAACACTCCTGGACAATAGCCATCGCACCAAATTATAACCGAATAGTTCGTAATTAGCAAGCCGACCCTGGCCTCGGGTTCTACCAAAAACTAAGTGTCAGGCGGCACATAGCGGGTCGTCCGCCTCCGCCTGCCAGGACGCATTGAGTTCACGGACCCGCAGTGCGACGAGAGCCGACGCATTGGGTCAGCACCAGCGCGTGCCGCGCTTCTTCATCCGCCAATTAATGACTATGGCGACCGCCCGCTCGATCAGCCCACTCCCAATCGGATAGCCTTGCTCCTGCCAGGCGGCATAGTTGCCCAGCCAGGACCGCTGACCCGCCAAATAGCGCACGGTCTGCTCGAGGAGCGTGACGGGCTCGGCGGGAGCAGGAGGACGCAGATCCCCGAGGGCGGCCAGGGCGGCGTCGAGCTCTCCGTGCCAGAGCAGATCCGGGATCTGCTGGTGCAGCTCGCGTCGCCGCGCGCGGCGGGTCGTGCCCGGGCAGACAGCCCGGATGGCGCGGTGCACCGCCCGGGCCACATGCGCCCAATCCAGGATGCCCACCGCGTCGGGAAACTGCTCGGCGGCCTGCGTCTTGATCCACGCCGCTCCGTCCCCCAGCACCAGTTGCTCGGGCGCCGCAGAGCCCCCCAGCGCCACGGCCGCCGCGGCCGCGAGCGTCCCCACCTGTTCGCTGGAGCCAAAGGTCGCCACGTAGCGCCGGGGGGGTCAAGCGCTGCCGCCCGTGCTTGCCCACCGGCTGGCTGCCGGCGGCTACCACCCTCACCTTCCCTTCCATCCCGCCCCGCTGCTCCCGACTGGGAACCCAGCCCCCATCCAGCCCCACGAGCAAGCGAGACGGGGTGGGCGTCGTGGCCGCGGTGGATTGCAGCACCCGATCGGCTTCCGCCTGCTGCGTTCCCGCTTCCTCCCTGCCCTGCTCGATGGTCTGGGAGCGGACCGTCTCGGCGCTGATCTGGGCCTCACTGAGCTGGTGCAGCACCCGAGCGGCGGTGGCGTAAGGCCAACTGGCTCCTGCCAGCGCGCAGGCGGCGGCGAGCGCCGGGGTGACCTGCCTGCCTCCCACACCGGCCAGACATCCCTGGGCAGGATGGAAGCGCCGCTGGCACGCGGCACACCGCTGCCGCCGCAGCACCAGGGACACCCGGCCAAATACCGTCCGGATCCGCCGCCTGACCGTCCCCCGACTCCGATTCTGTCCACTCCCACAGTGGGGGCAGGTCGGCTGGCTCTGCTCGTAGAGCCGCACTGCCTGCACGAGTGCCTGGCGCATTGCCTCCCAGCCTGCGGCTTGGATCACTGGCTCCCATTCGACCACTCCGGTACTTGGATCTAACTCCACGCTGATCGATACGCTACACTGCATCTGAGGCCCTCCTGCTGTGGTGGTTTTGTTGATCTCACAACAGTAGCGGCCTCTGCTTCTTCTCTCAACCCCCTCGTTTTGTTAGAACCCTCCGGGGCTCCAGGTTGTGACTGGAAGCAGAAACGGCAGTTTTTGGTTCTATCCAGGCGCCGCACTCCAATCCTGGGCGGCTGGGTTACAACGCAGAGGGCGAGGGTGCAGCGTATGCCCTTTCTTCACACGTGTTGGTGTGCGCAACTGGGCGGCACGTCGTGGCCTGGGCAGGCTACTGCCCCAGGCCACACCGTTGGGCCACACGTTCGACTCCGGGCTAGTCTGGGGTATTTTCACCCTGTTCCTCCACGGAGAGAATGTTGCCGGCCGGATCGTTGAACCAGGCGATGTTGGGCCCGAAGCCGCGAGAGATGCCCCGCTCGTCTGTCTCGATCCCTTCGTAGCGTAAAAAGCGCACCCCACGCCCGGCCAGCTCGTCTACCGCAGCATAGATGTCGGTTACGGGAAAGTTCAGAATGGTAAATGCGGCCGGAACGTGGTCAGGCTTGGGATAGACCACTATCCTGCTTCCACCGGCAACGTGAAGAAACATCAGACCATGGTCCTCGGAAACCTCAAGTCCCAGTGTCTCGCCGTAAAACGCCCGTGCCGCCGCCAGATCGTTGACCGAAAATCCCGAGAATGCTTTCGTATCTTTGAACATCGACTCGCCTCCCCCAGGCTGTAGTTGGCTTGCAACAAGCATTGCCTCATAAACAATATCCAATTGAGCGACGACGCTGGGAGCGCGGCAGCTGCCACGTTTCCCCTCGACGGCGAATTCACCGATGCCTATACCATACCCTCTCCAGCAGTCAATGCTGCAACACCCGTGAGGACGGGACTGGCCGTGCTGCGCTTCGTCTGAGACGGACAGACTAATCGCTCAATTCAAGGAATTGAGATCCATCATCAGAAGTGCCCAAGACCCACTTGGCTCCTCAGATTAAATTTCGATGGATTTCGCGTGCTGCTTTCAGAGTTGCGACCAACCGCCGTCGACGGGAAGTTCAGCGCCGGTTGTGAAGGTCGCGTCGAACGCGAGGAAGAGGACGGCCTTGGCGATTTCCTCCGCCGTCCCGAAGCGCTTCATGGGATTCATGCCGCGCTGCTGCTCCGTGACCTGGGCGGCCGCGTCTTTGTTGGGGAAGGCCTTGTTGAGGATCGGCGTGTCGATGGGACCGGGCGTCACCGCGTTGACGCGAATCTCCCGAGGAAGCAGCTCGGCGGCGAGCACCCGAGCGAATGACCGCAGCGCAGCCTTGGCCGCTCCATATGCGGCGAGGCCAGGCATTCCCTTGACGTTCGCGACCGAGGTCGTGAGGACGACGGCGCCTCCCCGGTTCATCAGCGGCGCGAGCTTCTGCACCGCAAAGAACGGTCCCTTGGCGTTCAGGTTGAACATCTCGTCGTAGATGGTCTCGGTCGTGTTCTCGAGTGGCGCGAAGAGGCCGAACCCCGCGTTGACGAAGAGCAGGTCGAAGGTGTCGAACTCGGCCTTCACCCGAGCGGCGAGGGCGTCGATGTCCGTCAACGAGCGCGCGTCGCTCGAAACCACGAGGGCACCCTTCCCGAGCTCATTCTGTGCCGAATCCAGGCCAGGCTGCGAGTGACCCGTCACCAGCACCCGCGCGCCCCCATCGAGGAGCATCTTCGCCGTCGCGAGCCCCATGCCGCTGGTGCCGCCGATAATCACTACCTTTTGACCGTGGTACCGTTCCATGTGTATTCTCCTCGCTGTTTTCGAACTCTTTTGTATGATACTCTGGAGCGGAGGCTGCGGTCACGTTATTTTGAACTACTTAATTCAAAAAATACCATAGGACCCCGTGGACGAGCACGTAGCTCCGCAATCACATGCTGATTCTGGTCACCGCAACCATTTCGCCGCGACCGGCGCTCCTTCAGGACTGCGCGCTCAAGGATGCTGGGTAAGACAAGTCGACGCCGGAGACACTGACGACGGCCTGCCACGCGGCTTCTTGGCTGGCGCGATCGTGGAGGTGTGGGTGGCGCTGCGCCTCAATTGGGCCGGTGAACTTCCCTTGAGCCGAGGCGAAGAATTGCCCTGAGACGTCGGTTCCGAACTCCGACGCCTGGAGGTACCGACGGGCCGCGGTCTCCGGCGTCTGATTCATGCCGGGAATGAGGTTCACGATTGGGATAAACAGATACTTCAACGCCGGGCCAGCGTTTCGCACCACCTTGGTGTCGGTCGCCGAACCGGGCGAGACAGCGTACACGGCCATGCCGGAGGGTAGCCGGCGCGCCAGCGCCGCGACCCACCAAGCGATAATGAGCTTCGCGTCGGCATACGCATTGTTGGGCACGTACCTCACGTTCGGCCCGTTGCGCAGCAGGGCTTCCACAGCGGCGGTTCGGTCACCCTGGTGGTATTTGGCCGCGAAGGCTGGCACGTCGGTGTAGCTGAACAGGGGTACGCCCCCTCGGGCAGGTTCCGCACCGGCGATAACAATCCGCGCGTTGGGGCTCAGCAGGTTGGCGCGGAGCAACCCGACAGTCAATTGATGATGGCCGATCAGCGGGGCCTGAGACGCCTCGATGCCCGCCGCAGTGAGCACGCGCTCCTTACCTCCGACCATCCCTGCGTTGAGCAGGAGGAAATCGATCGGCCGACCTAGTCTGACCAGCTCGGCGAGGGCGGATTGCACGCTGGTCGGCGCGTCCAGATCCAGCTCCAGCGGCGTGAAAACCTGTGTCTTGGTCTCAGCCGCGAGTTGAGCGGCCGTTTCTTGAACCCGGGCCAGGCTGCGCCCGGTGACGATGACCTGGCGGTAGCCCTCGATGGCGAGCATGCGGGCTGCCGCATAACCGATCCCGGAGGTGGTGCCGGTGACGAGTGCGATCGAATGTTCCATGTGTATGCTCCTCGTGTATGCTCCTCGTGTATGCTCCTCGCTGATTTTGAACTGTTTTGTATTATACTCCGGAGCGGAGGCCGCGGTCAATGGATTTTTAACTAGTTATTTTAAAATACCGTAGGACCCCGTGGACGAGCACGTAGCTCCGCAATCAGGGAGAGCTGCGGGCCCTGCGCCGCTACAGCGGGACGAGCCGGAGACAGCCTACGTGTTCGTCAGCGAGCGCAAGGCGCCGCTCACTACCGATGCTGTGCGTAAGATAGTCAGTCGTGCCGGACGACAGGCTGGCATCGCCTTCCCGGTTCACCCACGCATGCTGCGCCACGCCACCGGCTACAAGCTGGCTAACGATGGGCAGGACACTCGGGCCATTCAGCTGTATCTGGGCCACCGCCATCGGGTCGGCAGTGGTAACGACTATCTACTTCAGCCTTCAACGCCAAGACGGCGGCACGACGGGTATGAGCGTCAGCCTTCTCGTTGTAATCGTCATGACCTTTCTATGCCTAACGCTGGTTGGTCAGGTGTGGCATGAAACGTGCAATTTCTGCTCGCAGACGCCACCGTGTATCCGTGGCTTCGTGCTGAAGAGGAGGTGCTCACTATGCCCACTCCCCGCAAACCGACGATGCCTACCACTGAGGCCATCGACCAGTTTTGTGCCCCGTTCGACGACCTGTTCGGACGCTACGAAGAACGCCAGGCCCTGCGCCAATACCTTATCGGTCTGCTGCTGCCGCGGGAACACAACAAAACGCTGGTCGAACTGGCCAGCCTGGTCCCGGGAGCCCGGCGCCAAGCCCTGCACCACTTTGTGCACGACGCCCCCTGGGACGGCGAAGCGCTCAACCAGCGCCGGCTCCAGCTCTGGCAGGCGCATCCGTTCCTGGGGCCGCATGCGGGGGGCGTCCTCATCGTCGACGAGACCGGCGATCCCAAGCGGGGCCACCGCATCGAGCTCGCCGCCCAGCAGTATCTGGGCAAGCTAGGCCATGTGGCCGGCGGGGTGGTCTCGGTGACCAGCCAGTGGACCGACGGCACCCGCCAGGTGCCCCTGGGGGTCAAACCCTACCGACCGGCGATCCGGCTGCCGCTGGGCAAAAAGGATCCGGCCTTTGCGACCAAGCCCGAACTGGCCTGGAGGCTGATCCAGGAGGCGCAGGCGGCCGGTATTCCCTTCCGGCTGGTCGTGGCCGACAGCGTCTATGGGGAGAGCAGTCAGCTGGAAGCCCACTTGGTGACGGCCGGCATCCCCTACATCATGGGCCTGCGCCCCTCCCATGGCACCTGGCAATGGGTGGAGGATCCGGCCCATCCCCCGGCGTTCACGCCCGCCGAGGCGGCCGCCCGCCTGCCGGCTGCGGCCTGGGAGCGGACGGTGCGCTTCGATAGTCATGGCAAGCCGCTGGTGCGCTATGTCGCCGAACTGGAGCTGGGGATGGGTGAGAGCGGGTATGGCCCGACCAAAGGCTTCCGGCTCATTGCCGCGACCCTGGATCCCGCCACTCTCAAGCCGGACAATACCTGGTATTTGGCCACCACCTTGCCGCTGGAGGAGGCCAGCCCTGGGCAGGTGTACGAACTCTACCGCTTGCGGGATTGGATCGAGCACTACTACAAGCCGGCCAAGCACGAGCTGGGATGGGCCGATTATCAGGTGCGTCCCGAACGGGCCATTGTGCGGCACTGGCAGCTGGTGATGCTGGCCTACACCTTCAGTCTGCTGGTGGGCGCCGTGCCCACCAGCCCCTCATCTCCCGCTGAGCCGCCGTCTTCTGCTCCACCAGAAACGGCGGCAGGGGGAAAAATCAGCGGCAGCACTGCCGACCCCGGACGTCGTCGGGTCCGGGGAGCGGGTCGTCTGGAGCGCCACGCTGCGGCGGGTGCGCAACTGGCTGTGCCCCTGGGCTCGGCTTCAGGGGTACTGGCAACGCTGGTCCACGAGCGCCCCACCGCCCGAACTGGCCGCGCTCCTCGCCCACCTCGCTCGCTCTCGTCCCCTTGACGCCTCACCTGCCCCAACCTGACCAACCAGCGCCTAAGCCGATTGGCATAAGTTATGGGCTGGCCGGAAGGCTGGCCCATCCGTCGCATGGAAGTGCACTTCGAGAGAGGCCAGAAGCGCCTCGGTCGCTTGCATCAGGCGGTCGAGGTCATTCCACCAGCGATGGCAGGCCAGGTTCTGCTTCAGGTAGCGCCACAACCGCTCGATCAGATTGAGCTGCGGCGTATAGGCCGGCAAGAAGAACGGTTGGAATCGTTCGGACAGGCGCTGCCAGTGGATGCGCAGCTCATGGCTCTTGTGGTAGCCGACGTTGTCGAGCACGAGCACCGCTGGTTCATCTGCCGGGAGCGTGTGGGCCAGGTGGTCGAGGAAGGCCGCGAAGCTCGCTTCCCCTTTGCGCCCGCTCGTTTGCCACATCACCTGTCCGGTGGCATAGTCCACGGCCCCATACACCGTGAACTTCTGGTCCTCGCCAGCCGCGGGAATCTTCATCGGGTGCCCTTTGCGCCGCCAGACCTTTGCCAAGTAGGGGTGCGTGTGGACTTCACACTCGTCCACGTAGACCAAATGGAGTCGTCGGGGCTCAGCAGTCGTTTTTTTTGGAGCCAGTCCAAGACCTGCTTGGCGGCGGCGACGGCCTCGGCATTCTGCCGGTGCGTCAGGTCATGGCGCGGACGGCGATAGCGATAGCCCATTGCCTGCACGGCCCGATGCACGGTATCGACGCTCACCTGCACGCCGCGCTCGCGCTGCAGTAACGCGTGCAGATCCCGGATACTCCAGATCGTCACGGGCACGCCATAGGCTTGTGGCCCGCGGTCGAGCGCCTCGGCGAGCAACGCCCGATCGGCCTCACTCAGCGCATGCGGGCGGCCCCCACGAGGTCGGTCCACCAGTCCCGCGCGACCCAAAGCGTCAAAGCGTTGTTGCCAGACGTGGACCCGATACGCCGACGTCTCCAGCAGGCGCGCCGCACTCGCCTGAGAGTGGCCCGCAGCGACCCACAACAACGCTTGCGCACGACGCCGGACGCGTGGATCAGGATCGGTCTTGATTACGTGATGCAACGCAGCGTCGCGCTCCCGCGGCGCCCCTTCCACATGTTCCATCATGGTTACCCTCCCAGTTTACTTGCCTGTCAGCCTCCCTTTCTCCTCTTGTCCCCTCACAACTTGTGCCATCCCGCTTAGTCCTACATTTGTCATCTTAGGCACGGAGTTTGCAAGGAGAGCTGGAGAAGAGATTATTCTATCCCTCTCCGGATCAGGAGCCGCCTATCATGACCAGAATCCGAGCAGCCACACACACGGTCGCGTGTATCGATGAGTATTGTGCGCACTACCGCTCCGTGTTTCACAATGTGCGCCACTTCGAACAGTTCACTCAGCTGGAACTGGGGATGCTGGCCGAAACCAAACGCAAGTCGCTGCCGCGGCTGGCCAAGACGGTGCAGGGCGATCACCAGGCGCTGCATCATTTTCTGGCCAACGCCGACTGGTCGATGGAGGAGTTGCGGGCCATTCGGCTGCAGCTCACGCGGGAGGCTTTGGCTGGGCGGCCCTTTGTTCTCTGTCTTGACGAGACTGGCGACCGGAAGCAGGGACGCACCACCGACTATGCGGCGTCCCAGTACCTGGGAGGGCTGCATCGGGTTGAGCAGGGCATTGTCTCGGTCAATGCCTATGGGGTCTTCGACCATGTCACCTTTCCCCTCGCCTTTGCCCTCTACAAACCCAAGACACGCCTCAAGCCCGGTGACCGCTTCCAGACGAAGCCCGAGCTGGCCTTGGCCTTAATCCAGCAGTTGCTGGCCCTCGGGTTCCGCTTTGAGGTGGTCCTGGCCGACACGGTCTATGGTGACAACACGTCCTTTATCAACGCCTTGCACCAGCTGGGATTGCGCTTTGTGGTGGCCATTCGCTCCAACCATGGCGTCTGGATGGACGCTCGGGAACGGATCCGCACCACCCCCTGGCGCACATTCGAGCGGGTCTTCGCTGACGGGAGCAGCCAGGAGCGCTACCTGCGGGAGACCATCTTTGGCCGGCGCCGCTCCCTCCGGTATTTCCACATCACCACCGATCCGGTCCACCTGCCCCCCGAGAGCACCTGGCAACTCATGACCAACCTCCCCGGCAAGATTGAGGACTCGGTCGGCAACACCTTCGGCTTGAGAACTTGGATAGAATACGGATTCAAACAAGCGAAGGATGAGCTGGGATGGGCCGATTTCCGCCTCACCGATGCTCCCAGTATCGAGCGCTGGTGGGAGCTGGTGATGTGTGCCTATCTCTTCGTGAGCCTGCAGGCCCCGGCCTTGGCCCAAGTGCCCGCCGTCCCAGCAGAGTCTGCGTCTCCTGCCGCTGCCCTGCAGCATCCAGCCTGGACGGACGATGCTAGCTGGACTCACCGACTCAACAATCTGCGCCTGCTCTTGCAGCCCTTCGTCTGCGCCTGTCTTCTGCTGCCCTGGCTCCGTCTCTATCCGCTCCCCCACCTCACCGCGGGCCTGGCTGACCTCTGCGCGCTCATGAATACCTATCACCCGCTGCACCCAACATGACAAATGTAGGTTAGTATGGCGATGTGCATCAATTTGCATACCTCTGACAATCCAGCCAGATTTCTGAGCGCGCATGAAGACGGTACACGCTACAGTAGCTTGCTGGAGGAGGTCCACTATGAGTACTGTAAAACAGCTGCCTCGACGCGAGGACGTTCCAGCGGAGCAGACGTGGAACAAGGTGGATGCGTACCCATCAGAGGAGGCGTGGGAGGTGGCATTCGACACGGCGAGTAGAGGTGTCGCCGGGCTCGGGCGCTTCCAGAGCCGTCTCAGCACGTCGGCGGAGACACTCCTGGAGGCGCTACGGACACGCGATGAGTGGCAGGCGGTGATCTGGCGCCTTCGCTGGTATCCGGCGATGGGTGTTAAGACGGACGCCACCGATAGTGTGGCAGCAGAACGGCACCAGCGGGCCATGACGCTCATCACCCGAGTGAACGAGGCGCTGGCGTACTTCGAACCCGAGCTGCTAGCTATAGACCCAGCGCAGTTCGCGGCGCTATGTGAAGCAGAGCCAGCACTTCAGCTGTATGCGCACGCTCTTGACCAGCTCCGACGCCGCGCCGCGCACATCTGTACAGCAGATATTGAGTCCGTGATCGCGGCAGCGGGCGATCTGGCGAGCAGCCCGTACGAGACGTATAAAGTGCTGGTGAACGGCGAGTTGCGCTTTGGCACGGTACGGACCGTGGATGGTAGCGAGATCACCGTAGATCAAGGGACAATCGACACGTTGACGCGGCAGCCCGAGCGGCCAATGCGCGCAGCCGCATGGGCAGCCTATGCCGACGGCCATCTCGCTCTTCGCCATACGCTGGCCAGCCTGCTGGGAGCCGCAAATAAGCGGGATGCTTTTTACGCCCGCGCACGCGGCTATGCATCATGTCTAGACGCCGCACTGGATCAGGCTGCCCTTCCACGCGGGGTGTTCAACAACGTGATGGAGTCCGCTCTCCTACACGCGCCGCTTTGGCACCGCTACTTCGAGGTCAAGCGGCGTGCTCTAGGCCTGGACGTTCTGCGCGGCTATGACCTGGATGCTCCGCTCACACGAACCCAGCGGATAATTCCCTACGATGAAGGGTGCGAGATGCTCCTGGCCTCAGTGGAGCTGCTTGGCGCCGAGTATACCGGAATCTTGCGGCGGGGCCTGTATCAGGAACACTGGGTGGACTGGGCGGCAAATGTGGGCAAGGCAGGAGGCGCAGAGCAGAGCGGCGCCTATGGGCTGCACCCTTTTGTACTGACTACCTATGCGGACAATCTACTGAGCGTGAGCGCGCTCGCACACGAACTGGGGCATGCCATGCACGCCCACTACTGCAATGCAACCCAGCCGCCCATCTACGATATTGGGCACGTCGCAGACTATCTCGGCGAGACCGCCTCCACCTTTGGCCAGGCACTGCTGCGTGCTCACCTCCTGAGCACCTATGCTGACGATACCAGCCTGCAGCTCGAAGTTATCAATGATGCCTTTACGTATTGCCACCACTACTTGCTCGTGATGCCGGTGCTGGCACGGCTGGAGATGGAGAGTCACGAGCGGATCGAGCACGGCAAGGGGATATCAGCGGACTGGCTGAGCGAACGGACGCTAGAGCTTCTCGGCGCGGTGTACGGGCCGGCTGTGGCACTGGACCCCACTCGTGATGGCATCCGCTGGGCGCAGTTCTCGTACCTCTACCTGAACTTCTACACCTACCAGTATGCGCTCGGCATCACAGCGGCGACGGCGCTGGCGGAGCGTCTTCGGCGTGAGGGAAAGCCCGCCGCGGAGCGCTATATCAACTTTCTCAAAGTGGGTGATGCGATCGATCCCTTGGACGCGTGGCGGTTGGCAGGTGTTGACATGGCATCAGCCGGTGCACAGGAGCAGGGGTATGCTGTACTAGCAGAGATGATTGACACGTTGGAGGGGATCGTTGACAGGGGAACGGTGGTGTAGAATCACTCGACAATATGGGTGGCCATGCTGCAAGCACGGCTGTACCCAGGGCAATATCCGGTCAACACAGCATCCGCTCGCTTCGATAACGCCTTCCAAAGTGCGTACCAGCGAAACGCTTAGGAAGTGTTCGTTTATCTGGTTGGGATCCACCTTCTTCTCGCTCGCCTGGCACCAGCCTAGAACTGGAACCTAATCTGACCGGCGACATCTGGTCGGTTATAATGGTCACCAGCTATACTCTGGCAGGAGTCGAAAGCGCTCACGTAGCGCTTGTTAGGCAGGAGGAGGACCATGGCATCCATACAGACCAACCTCTACGTGCGTATCTGGGGCGAAGGGCATCCAGAGCGGGTCGTTTTGCTGCACGGAGGCAACGTCCCCGATCCAGAGGTCACCTGGCAGAAACAGCGTTCGCTTGCTGAACGCTACGAGGTGGTCGTCGTTGACCGGCGGGGCTTTGGCCGCAGTCCTACTGCTGACTGCATTACCTGGGAGAGCGAGATGCGCGACCTGCTCACCCTGGTGGGCGAACGCGCCCATGTCGTCGGCCATTCGTATGGTGGTGTCCTGGCCTTGCTGCTCGGAGGGAGCTATCCAGAACGCGTCCGCTCCTTGGTGGCTATCGAGCCTCCTGCCTTTGGCCTGGCGCTGGATGATCCTGTCGTTGCCGCCTACGTTGCCCGTGCCGCTCCTGTCCATGCGGCTGGACCAGACCTGAGTCCCGAGGAGTTCCTGCGTCGCTTCATTGCGACTTTCGGAGAGGAACTGCCGGCCGAGATGGTGTTGGAGCCGGCTCACCGGAAAGGTGTCAATGCCACCCGCATCTCCCCCGACCCAGCCACCGCGCCTATTGCGGTTGAGCACCTCGCTACGGCTGCCTTCCCCAAGCTCATCGCTTCGGGCTTGTGGACGCCACAGATGGAGAGTACCTGCGATCACGTCGCCGCGCTCATCGGCGCTGAACGGGCAGTTTTCCCCGGAACCCACCATAGTCCACAACAGCTGGGCGACCCGTTTAACGAGAGACTTTCTGCCGTTTTTGCAGCGGCCAAGGCAGAGTAGTGGCATCTCCCTGCGAACGTAGGCACCTACGAGGCGACGGGTTTAGGCATCCCTTCCATACTCTGACCACTCACGCTTCATGAGCGCCGAATTCCAGGCATCTCACACACTTAATTGCTGCGCAAACGGGCGATTATCGAGAGTATCGAGAGTATCAACGATCAACTCAAGGACATCTGCCAAATCGAGCACACGTGCCAGCGCAGTCCGCTCAACTTCCTGGTCCATCTCTTCGCTGGTTTCGCTGCCTATTGTCACCAACCCTCATCCCGCAGCGCTCTTGAACCGGTTTCGAGCATTTTGCTAGAATGGAGCCTCCACAACAGGAGGGGCTTCATGCGGAACATGCGGGGAGTGCGCGTCGAGCGGCTGGACCATTTGGGGATCGTGGCCGGCGTGTGCCAGGAGATCGGGCTGGCAGCCTATCTGGATGCGGTAGCCGGACCCAGTGAGCAGCAGGTCAGTGTGGGAACAGCGACGGTGGCGATGATCCTGAATGGACTGGGCTTCAGTAATCGCCGGTTGTACCTGGTCTCGCAGTTCTTCGCCACGAAGCCGGTGGAGCACCTGCTGGGTCCAGGAATCACTGCCGAGCTCTTGCACGACGACTGTCTGGGGCGGACCCTGGACTGGCTCTACACGCACGACCCAACGACGCTGTTTGCCGGGATCGCACGGCAGGCGCGAGAGCGTTTTGGGGTGGCAGCGCGTCAGGTGCATGTGGACACGACCTCGTTCTCCGTCTCGGGGGAATATGCGCCAGACCCAAAGGGCGATGAGGAGGAAGATGAGGATGCTCAGGTGGTGGCGGTGACCTACGGGTATTCGCGGGATCACCGGGAGGATCTCAAGCAATGGATGCTGGCCTTGGCCACCACGCGGCAAGGGAATATCCCGCTGTATCTGCACGCGTTGGACGGGAATGCGAGCGACAAGGTCAGCCTGGTGGAAGCGGTGGAGGCGCTGGGCGAGCAGCTGCACGGCGAGGGGGAGACGTCGCTCTTCGTGGCCGATAGCAGGATGTACAGTCGGGAGAATATGGCTCGGCTGAATCGGGCGCAGGTCCGCTGGGTCAGTCGGGTGCCCGAGACCTCCATGGAGGCGAAGGCGGCGGTGCGGGAGGCCGACGCGGCCGACTGGCAGCAGGCGGGCGAGCTCTGGTTCGCTGCGGTGGCCAACGCTCCCCGAGGCGAACGCTGGGTGGTGGGGCGCACCCGCCAGGGGGAGGAGCGAGCTCGAGCCACGCTGGCTCGCAAGGCCGAGCAGACCCGAGTCGAGTGGGAGAAGACGCTCTGGCACTTGAGTGTCCGGCGGTTTGCCTGTGAGCCCGATGCGCGGGCGGCCCTGGCCAAGCAGCTCGCCAAACTCCCCGAGTGGCTGCGCGTTGAGGCACAGCTGCTCGCGCATCCGACCCATAGCCGGCGGGGCCGCCCGCGCAAGGACGCTGCTCCCGACAGGGCGGTCTGGCAGGTCGAGGCCACGGTGGCCCTCGACTCGGCAGCCCTGGAGTGCGTGGCTGCACGTCAGGCGTGCTTCCTGGTCGCCACCAACGTCCTGGATCCCCTGGTGCTGCCCGACCAGGAGCTCATCCAGACGTACAAAGAGCAGACGAGCGTGGAACGCGGATTCGCTTTTTTGAAAGACCCCCTGTTCCTGGCTTCCTCCGTCTTTGTCAAAAAGCGGGAACGCATCGTGGCGCTCAGCCTGGTGATGGTGCTGTGTCTGCTGGTCTATCGCCTGGCGGAACACCGCCTGCGCGAGCAGCTGGCGGCGACCGGCCAGACGGTGCCCAACCAGCTGAGCAAACCGACGGATTGGCCGCCCTGCGCTGGATCTTTCAGTGCTTCGAAGGGATCAGCCTCCTCACCTTCCCCCAACCAGGCGGCCCTCCGCAACAGGCAGTGACGGAGTTGGAGCCGCTGCATGAACAGGTCTTGGTCCTGTTGGGACCCACGTACGAAAAACTCTAAAATCTGGAATGAGGAGCTCTCATTCCGCAGCGACTACGAGGAGTGTGGCGCATTGGTGCTACGGTCATGGGGCACACCCTCAGCGACTACGTGTTTCCCATCCGTGCTGGCTCTCCTGGGACAGATGCGATCTCACTAAGATCCTTCGTCAGCCAGAGAATGAGGTCATGATCGATGGTGACCACCTCTCCCTGCCGGAGCGGCCGCTGTCCTCGGCAAGCCCCCTGTCCATCTGGCACATAGCCCCGTTTCATGTAGAGCCGTTGGGCGGGGCCATAGGAGTCAAAGAGGCCGACGACGATACCTGCCTGGGTGGCACGGGTGGCGATGCGTTGCTCCGCCACATCCATCAGGCGGGAGGCGATTCCCCGTCGTTGATACTGGGGGAAGACGCCCAGATGGTGGATCAACGGAATATTCTGCTCCCGGAACCGGGGATTGTTTGATTCCCAGCGCAACGTAAGATAGCCCGCCAGATGTCCCTCTACCCAGGCCAGGAATGTCTCCGCTTGTCTTTCGACATGTCCGCTGAAATGCTCGCGCGCCCGTTCGGGATCGCCGGGGTAGACCTGCTGGAGAAACAGGTCAATGGTCGTGGGTACATCCTCAGCGAGCACCGGCTCAATGGTTAGCTCATCCATAGTAAGGGCTCGTCCTTTCCCGATTTCTCAGCAAGAATGCACTCCCACGTTCCGTAGTGCTCTTATGCTGGTTGGAAGAGTTTCGTACAGGTGGGTTCTCACCACGCCAAGGGCTTATGTCGCTGCGGAATAAAGCCCGCTTTCTCTGCGTCGGGCTTCAGTGTACCAGAAATCCTCCGAACCTTTCACTAGTCGCTGCGGAATGCGGGCACCAACCCAAGAAACCCTCGCTCGTGCGGGATCTGCCCGCGCTGAGCAGGGTATGATTATCCCGAAATCACGTTGTTTAGAGTCCAGTCATCTTCTGCAAGTTCTCGGGATACCGATCCCCTTGTACTGTAATCGTTGACAGGGCACTGTCGATCTCTCGCAGATCGTTGGGTGTAAGCTCGACCGCCAGTGCGCCGATATTCTCATCCAGGCGCTCTAGCTTCCGGCTACCCGGGATGGGAACGATCCACGGCTTCTGAGCGAGCAGCCAGGCGAGCGCGATCTGAGCGGGCGTGACTCCCTGCTGTTCTCCTATCCTGGCAATCAGATCAATGACCACTCGGTTTGCTTTCCGCGCCTCCGGGGTATAGCGCGGGAGGCGACTGCGAATATCGACCGTGGCGAATGTCGTGTTTTCGTCAATTTTTCCAGTGAGATAGCCTCTGCCCAGGGGGCTGAATGGCACGAAGCCGATGCCGAGTTCCTCGCACGTCGGCAGCACGTCCGCTTCAACCGTTCGCCACCATAACGAGTATTCGCTTTGCAGTGCCGTGACTGACTGGACCGCGTGGGCGCGCCGAATCGTTTGCGTGCCCGCCTCAGACAGGCCGAAGCGCTTCACCTTGCCCTCCTGGATCAGTTCCTTGACCGTGCCTGCGACCTCTTCGATAGGTACGTCTGGGTCAACTCGGTGTTGATAAAACAGATCGATGGCCTCAACCTTGAGTCGCTTGAGTGAGGCCTCGGCGACCTCTTTGATGTGCTTCGGCTGGCTGTTCTGTCCTCCGAGATTTGCTCCCGTATTCGGATCCAGATTGTACCCGAACTTGGTGGCGATCTTAACGTGTCCGCGGAAAGCAGCCAGTGCTTCACCAAGGAGTTCTTCGTTGGTAAACGGGCCGTACACTTCAGCTGTATCAAAGAAGGTGATACCCCGGTCAACCGCCGCGTGAAGAAAAGCGATCATCTCCTGCTTGTCGGGAACCGGGTTCTCATCATGGCTCATTCGCATGCAACCGAGACCGAGAGCCGAAACTTCGAGATCACTTTTCCCAAGCGTACGCATCTGCATGTTCTGTCTCCCTGTCTTTCAGGTAACGGGTGGTGTTGCTTACAAGTCATCTCATACCATCATTGGTCTGTCGAGGCATTGTGCCACCCGCTCTCGCAAGCGGGCGATCATCGAGTCCATTGTGGACAGGCACAAGAAGATCCGTCAATCTGACACATCGAGCATACCTACCATCGGAGCTCGCTCAACTTCCTGGTCCATCTGCTGGCCCGCCCAACGGCCTTGCTTATCCCAAATTCACGTTAATTAAGAACTAACTACAATTTCGTGTTACCAAAATTTGCACGAAATTGTAGTCAACGTTTTTGTCATTGCTGTACTCAAGGTGGCTATAGGCAACTACATTTTCATGCGATTCACCAGTGGGGGCCAGGTTAGTGCTCAGTCCAAGCGACACTTGACAGCGGGACTATGCTGGTGAGCACCGAAGGAGATACTCATGACGACCGAGACGATGCCTGCGCTTGCCAGTGAAACAAGCTCGGTTGATTCCCTGGACCAGATTGCCCTGTCCGAAACGGATCGCTCCCGCTTGTACATGTGCATTCACTCCGGGAAGCAAAGTGCCAGTGAGCGCATGCGCGCCCCAATTCTGCTCAAACTAGGGGAGGGATGAGGCCCGGTCGCGGTGTGCCGCGCGTTCGACGTCTGCCGCAACACCGTCCTCAACGTCCGCGCACGCTTTGCGGAGGGTGGATGCAGGCTTGCCCCACAAACGGCAAGCCTGCTATCGCCAGGCGCTCATAGGCCAGCAGCATACACACCTCATCGCCATCGCCTCTAGCAAGGTCCCCCGGGGGAAGCAGCGCCTGCTGGCCAATAAGGCCGTCGAGCTTGGCTTCGTGGAGACGATTACGCCGGTGGCCATTCGAGTGCTCTTGAAAAAACTACGGTAGCAATCGTTCCTTGATGAGCTTTTCTTCCCAGAGCCTGGAGATAGGCTTCATAGGCTTCAGGCGACGTGCGGTAACGATGGTGCACAGCGCGGTCGTCAACGTGCCTACCGGCCGGCGGTGATGCCGGCGAGGAAGATATCCACTCCGGCAAGGAACTGTTCACGGTCGTCGTGCTCGCGCAGCAGCCCCGCCGCCTCGCGCACCATCGGGTCGGCATCCTGCTGTGTCCACAAGGTGGCGAGTGCTTCAAGGTGGGCCTTTCGATCCGCATCGCGGGGGACACGTCGAGCGCCCGCGGCGTACTGGGCGGCCGACCCGAGGACGTAGTTGACCAACGCCGATCCGGCATCGGAGCGAGCCGATCCGGTCAGGCCAAGACGTTGCAGTTGCGACCCGATGCCCTTC
Organism: uncultured Chloroflexia bacterium; assembly: GCA_963826075.1. Classification (GTDB taxonomy): domain Bacteria; phylum Chloroflexota; class Ktedonobacteria; order Ktedonobacterales; family JADMIN01; genus JAJPKE01. The sequence continues at coordinate 30,716 of CAWGVQ010000015.1, read as the reverse complement.
CAGATTCGTAGCACGCCGGGTTGCCACGGTTCGCGAGAGAGCTGAGCACCGACCCAGGGGTGGGTGTCGATGGTATCGAAGATGCCCAGCGAGATGGCCCGTATCGCGCGCCTCGGATCCCCTTCGCCCGCGACTTCTGCCATCACGCGGCCGATGATGTCCTCTGCGGCCGCAGCCAGCAGCTCGTCCTTATTGGTAACGTGGTGGTAGATCGCACCTGCGCCGGTCGACAAACGAGTTGTGAGCGCTCGGAATGTCAGATCGCGCTCGCCCTCGTTGTCGAGGATCTCGATGGCCGCCTCGACAATGCGGTCGCGTGAGAGGGCGTCACTGCGTCTGGGACTTCGCGGCTTTGGGGTCGTCATGCAGCTATCTTGACACAGTTAGAATACTGTGGCAAGATGACCAGAATGGAACAGCGTTCCAATATTTGAGAGGAAGCTCATGACGACTCCAGTCACCATCATCGGCGCCGGCCTGGGTGGGCTCACCCTCGCGCGCGTCCTTCACATCAACGGCATCCCCGTCACCGTTTACGACGCGGACGCCTCCCCGCAGACCCGAACGCAGGGCGGGCAACTTGACCTTCATGAGCACAACGGCCAGCTCGCGCTCGAAGTTTCCGGGCTCATCCAGGAGTTTCGCTCAATCGTCCACAGGGGCGGCGCAGCCTCACGGGTGCTCGACCAGCACGGCACGGTCCTCGCTGACGTGCCCGACGACGGCTCGATGGGACGACCCGAAGCACTTCGCGGCGACATCCGACGCATCCTGTTGGAATCCCTGCCGGCCGGAACCGTGCAGTGGGGCAAGAAGCTCTTCTCAGCCACCCCGCTCGGCGAAGGGTGGCACGAACTCACCTTCGCAGACGGGACCACGCTCCGCTCCGACCTGCTTGTGGGTGCCGACGGAGCGTGGTCGAAAGTTCGAGCATTGCTCTCCGACGTAAAGCCAACCTATGCCGGCGTGAGCTACGTCGAGACGTACCTGCACGAGGTTGACACACGCCACGCGGCGACGGCCTCGGCCGTCGGCGGCGGCGCACTGTATGCCCTCGTCCCCGGCAAGGGGTTCCTCGCTCACCGCGAAGTGGGGAACGTCATCCACACCTATGTCATACTGAGTCGCCCAGTCGAATGGTTCGCCGACATCGATTTCACCGACGCCGCTGCCACCAAGGCGCGGATCGCGTCAGAGTTCGAGGGGTGGACGCCCGAGCTCACCGCCCTGATCACCGACGGCGAGACCGGACCGATCCTTCGCAGCATCTACCAGCTCCCCGACCGCCACCGGTGGAACCGGGTTCCCGGCGTGACACTCCTCGGAGACGCAGCGCACTTGACCGTTCCCGGCGGTGAGGGCGCGAACACGGCCATGCTCGACGGTGCGGAACTCGCACAAGCGATCGCTGCGCACCCCGACGACGCCGAAGCTGCTTTCGCGGCCTTTGAAGAGGGCATGTTCCGCCGCAGCGAGGCCGAGGCCATCGCTGCGCACGAAACCATTGAGCTCATCTTCGGCGTCAGCGCACCCTATGGGCTCGTCAACCTCTTCAACGGCCGAGTAGAGGCAAGCTACGAATGAACTATTTTCGTCCCTCGTGACTAGGTGTACCGCCTGCCATTCCGCGCCAAGTTCAAGCAACTCTACCGGTGGTCAAAACCCATCCGGCCTGAGCACCAGCAGCGCACCTAGTCGCTTGCGATAAAAGCCAATAGGTCAGCGTTAATGGTCTCGGCTTCGGTAGTGGGCATGCCATGCGGGAACCCTGGATACGTTTTCAGCGTGGCATTTTTCAGCAATTTGGCCGACAACGGAGCCGAATCGGCATAGGGCACGATCTGGTCATCATCGCCGTGCATCACCAGCACCGGCACCGTGATCTGTTTCAGGTCATCGGTGAAGTCGGTCTGGGAGAAGGCGACGATCCCGTCATAGTGCGCCTTGGCCCCACCCATCATCCCCTGGCGCCACCAGTTCCAGATCACCGGCTGCGACGGTTGCGCGCCGGGTCGATTGTAGCCATAGAACGGTCCGGCTGCGACCTCGTAATAGAACTGGGCACGGTTGGCGGCCAGCTGCGCTTGGAATCCGTCGAACACTTCCTTGGGGAGCCCGCCCTGATTGGTCGGCGTTTGCACCATCAGCGGCGGCACCGCGCTGATGAGGACGGCTTTTGCCACCCCACGGTCGCCGTGGCGTGCCAAGTAGTGCACCACTTCGCCACCGCCGGTGGAGTGGCCGACGTGGATCGCATCCTGCAATTGCAGGTGCGCCATCAACGCCGCGACATCGTCGGCATAATGATCCATGTCATGGCCGCTACCAGTTTGCGTCGAGCGGCCATGGCCGCGCCGGTCATGGGCGATCACGCGGAAGCCCTTGCTGAGGAAGAACAGCATCTGCGTGTCCCAGTCGTCCGCTGACAGTGGCCAGCCATGGTGAAACACGATCGGTTGGCCCGTGCCCCAATCCTTGTAGAAGATGTCAATACCGTCCGGGGTGGCGATCATACTGCTACTCATACGCCCTGCTCCTCAGAGATGCTGCCGATACGGCAGCGTTGGGGGGAGGCGAAAGGGGCGGCATCGCCAGAACGGCGACACAAGGCTCCGTGTCGCTCCACCGTTACTGTGCTACTCTACCCGACATAAACCCGACAAGCCGCAGCGCCCCAAGTGAGCAGGGTCGTAGGTCCGACTGGTCTGTTCGCTGGCTCGGAGTGCGTCATCGGAGTGCGTCAGCAATGACAGACATAGGTTATTCCTGATGGCCATCATCTGGCATTCCTATCGGCTCCGACGTGGAGCTGCGTGTGGACAATGGAATGCAGAAGGTATGCCAGGTGAGAACGAACATTCTCCCGGTTGCTTCCTAGCCGGCGACTGGTCGTGGTCTATCAGCGCATAGTGCAACACGATCGAAACCGTCACCCGCGATGGCGCAGATTCGTCTCCCGCTGGCTCGTCTGGGGCGACGTCGGATGTAGACGAGCACCTGATGGGGAAGGCGTGTCATAGCCACCCCGTGCCTGTACCAGCAGACGCATCATCACACAGCATCTGAAGTCTCCTCATGAGGCACCGTACAGGCGGGCCCTTTGACACTTCGTGAGGAGACCTTCCGATTGCGTGGCCGGCCAGCGTCAGCTTCCACCACCATCCTGGCGCGCAATACGCTCCGGCAATCGTCTGCACGAGGCGATCACCTGCTCGCAGCGCACGACCAGCGCGGAGCTGTGCCGTGCGGGGATTGACTTCAAGCCAGAGGGCAGCAGCTCGCGCAGAGAGCAGCTGACCAGATGCTCCTGGTGCAGTACCCCCCCTGCAGTTGGGCTGGAGAAGATGGGTGGTGGTCAGGCTCGGGCATAGATTCCTCCTCTGTACTGAGCAGGTTGGCAGGAGCACCACACACGTGCTTACCATAGTGTGTTCAGCACCCTTGGTCCGACTCTGACTATACCATTCTCACACTGCATTCTTCCTGATGCTTGGGGCCGTCTGCTTGGGGGTGCTACAGGCGGTTGCAAGACGCGAGTCCGAGGGTGAAAGGCTTCTCGGCAAACGACCTGTGATTACGTGCCGGTGCAGGACTCAGACTGCGGCATGCATGTTGCAGGTATCGAAATCGCATACCGCACTCCTCGTTGCGGCTGGCGCTGAACGGGTTACTGCGGCGGGCGCCCCTGTGTCGTCCGCCTCGGTACCGAGCCGCCGTGCAAGTAGCAAAGTGTATTCATCTACGAGAAGGAGTATTGCCATGAAAACGCGTCGATCTCCCCTGCGCTACGATGTCTTTGTCAGCCCGGAAAAGCCATTCACCGGTCTGCCGTACAGTGTCGGCGATCCGCCGGCTCTTGATCCCACGTCGGCGACCTTGATCTTCGGTGAGCGCGATGCTGTCCTGGTGGAGGCGCTCTGCACCACCCGCGAGGCCACGGCGCTGGCCGACTGGGTGGCGCTGCACGACCGTCGGCTCACCACGATCTACATCACCCACGGCCACGGCGACCACTGGCTGGGCCTCTCTGTGCTACAGAGTCGTTTCCCACAGGTGCGTGCGGTCGCCAGCGCGGGCACGGTGCGGCAAATGCGCACGTACGTCAACGGGGCAGCGATGATCGGTCGGTGGCGCGGGCTGTTCCCCGGTCAGATCGCCGACACACTTGCGCTGGCCGACCCCCTCGACTCGGACCACTTCGACCTCGAAGGACTGCCCATGCAGGTGATCGAAACCGGACGCACTGACGGGGAGGACACCACCGCGCTGTACGTGCCGGATCTGGGCCTGATCTGCTCCGGCGATGGCGTCTACAACCACTGCCACATGTTCGTGGGCGAGACGACCGCTGCCAACCGAGCCGAATGGCTCGCCGCCATCGACAAGCTGGCCGCGCTGCATCCCGCTGCTGTCGTCACCGGGCACAAAGATCCGACCCAAGGCAATCCCCCCTCGGTCCTGGCCGAGTCACGTGGCTACATCGACTACTACGGACAGCTCCGCGAGAAAGGTCTGCCCGACCGCGAGCTGTTCGACACTATGGTGAGCCGCTATCCCGACTGGGTCAGCCGCCAGGAGTGGCTGGTCCTCGGGGGACTGTTTAGTCCAAGTCCGGAGAGAGCGGCTGTCTGAGAAAGACCGTCTGCCACGAGCCGAACTGTTTAGGCAGGTCACGCCAGGAACGTACTGTGGTCGTGATTCGGTTGGCCGGCGCGCTGTTTCTGGGGTGGCAGGGAGCCGGTTTTGAAACTGCCTGTAGGACCAGGACGTGTGAAATTGCGTTCTCTCAGTACTATCGAGAAACGCAAATGTCATAATGTCATAGATGAGTGGAGGTATCGCTCAATCGAAGACCCGATCGAGAATCCAGCGATCGCAGGCGGCATCGAAGTAGAGATCACACAGGAGTCCAGGAGAACAATCGAGTCGATAGTAGTGCCGGTCACTTTCGAAATCCGCCCCCTCCTCGCGAGTCACCAGTGGTCCAGAGGTGCCGATGCCCCCGCTGGCTCCTTGAGGTGTAGGATTCCACCAACGATCTCTGAGGTGCCAGGTGGCAAGCACCGCCACGACTTGGTACGTTATGCCGCGCCATATAAAGCATCTGGGATGGCTCGTGCCGCTGTGCTGCGCGACGAGAATAAGGTCACCATACCGCCGCGTCATACGTGGTTCCCAATAAGTTCAGGGTAATCAGACATTTCCCACTATTGTACCGAGGAGGCAGTTGGAGCTGGTGAGCAATCGATTCTGGTCAATGACATTGGGGACATCGCCGGCACACCTTTCAGGCAGTAACAGGTAATAAGAACGTTTGTTCTGCAATCTGGTACTATCGTAAGCAGTTTGCCAGCTCAACAGCAAGGCTCTGCGCGAAAGCCGTGGCGGCCTTGGCACCTTTGGCGGGATTGTCCAGTACAGTCGCATCCCCTGCACTGCTCCTAGTGGGCTACATCCTGCAGCCAACTACTCGATCATCCCCAATGCGCGAAGTTGCTTCAAATGGCGATTCACGGTAGTCGGATGCAGATGTAGATAGGCTGCGACTTCGTGTCCCGTCACACGATAGTATTGCGTGCAGCCACGAAGGAGATCGTGCTCCAGCTCAGATTGTCGTTGGACTTTGAGGACCTGGACCGCTTCGATAATGGCAAGCCGAGTGCTTCGCCCTCGTCTCAGGCGTCGATCATTCGCCCCTGCTCTGCCTCTATCTGATCGCCGGAGTTGCGCTTCCAGCAATGGAACGTACTCTTGCTCTTTGAGGACTGCGCGTGCTTTCTTCCAGTTAGGCCACCCACGCTCTTCCAGATTTGTCCGACCTTGCGCCAGATGTGAGAAGCCAGTAACAGCTCGACTGGCCTGGGCCATTACCAATCTGGGCCAGCCCTGTGCGGCTTGCGTGGTACGTCCACGCTGAAGTGCGGGATAACCCTGTGCCTCGAAAGATCGGTGCGCCTGCTGCAAGTTGGGCCACCCCTGTATCTCCATGGTTTCCCGTCCTTTGGCGAGCCCCTGATGCCCACTTATGGTCTGTACGAGCTGACCGCGTCGGGTACCAGCGCGATGAGCCTTGCGGCTCTGTGCCGGCGTCCAGCCGCATTCTTGTCGGAGCACGATGCGCGCAGTGCTCCGACTGACCCGACTTCGCCGCGCGACCGCGCTGATGGTGACGACATCCTCAAGCTGTTGCAAAGCGCGATACGCCTCGATGATGCGTCTGGCTGTTGTTTCACTGTAGCCTGTAGGCCGAGGTGCCATGGCAGTTCTGCTAGGTCGCGAAGCTTGAGGCAGCGTCACTCCGTTTCCTTTCGCGGTCTGTCTGGATGCTTCTCCTCCTCCGGCAGCAGGGCGTTCGCGCGGCGCACGTAGGCTTCGAGGATGGTGCGTAGCTGCAACAGATCTGCACGGACATTCGGGCGCGTCCAGTCCCCACCTTGCACCTCATAGTCATTCCAGGCGCGGATCAACTGCAGCGTCAGCGTGTGCGCCTGGAGATAGCGCCCGTCGCTGAGCGTAGCAGGGGTGACGGAAGCTGGCGACGAGGGAGGAGTGATCGAACGAGAGCCTGTGCCTCCGAACTTTGGGGAGACAATACCGAATACCTGGCTATTGTCTGCAGGTCTCGACGTCTGTTGCTCGGTGGACTGCGACGATGTGTCACCAGGAGTACTCGGCGGTGTCGATGATGGTGTACTGCTTGGAGATGGTACTGCGGCGAGGGGTGGTTTCTTAACGATCTGCGAGCCTGCTTCAGCCTGCCGCAGGGCCTCATCATAGTCATGAGCGAGCTGCGAAAGGGACGCGTGCGCAAGTAAGCTGCGCATGCCGGACAATCCCCGAGGCTTAAGCCAGGAGTAGCGCCCCATGTCTGGACCGCAGCCCACGATATCGAGAGCAAAGCGCAGGTCCGTGGTTCGTAGATTCGGCTCCGCTTTGAGTCGTGCCAGCACAAGCCGCAAAATACCATCATCAGGAATGCCAAGAAGCAATCGCGCCCGTTCTGCAGTGAGTTTTCCAGGCACATCTTCACCCAGGAGCGCGGTAATATCCAGGATCTCGTCCCTCAGCCAGACGGGTGATTTGCCGAGCCTTCCAGCAATGTCCTCTAGCCAGGAAATCACATACTGTTCCCACGCTTCGGTCACCTCTGGCTTGGCCGTAAAGTGGATCCAAAGAATGGTGCCAAGCGCAAGCAATGGGTCGGCTGGTAGCGGTTCGCGGCGAGGCGCAGGCACAATCGCCCCGTCCTCCCCCAGACCGCTTTGATAGACCGCCGCGCCTTCTAGGTGCGCAGCTACATCGCGGATGAAACCCTCACGGAGCGCTCGCTCGGCCCGCTGGCGAAAGAGCTCGTTGGGTTTACCCAGGCTGGTGGCGATACGGGCGTAGAAGGCGTCTTGCAGGCTGTACGCACGCACCTTGGCGCTGTGTTCTACGACCCCTTCCAGCCGGAGCGCTTCCAAGCGATGCATGCCATCAATAATCTCCAAATCGAATGTGCCATTCTCGTGCCGCACCCGGTTGAGTGACAGATCGAGCAGGGGCGGCTCTCCGCGTTTGATCGACGCGCGAAAGGAGCTGACGAGCGTGAGATCAATCGGCCAGGAGGGATCTTGCCGTATGCTGGCTACATCGACCGTGAGGACCTCAGTGGGCGTGTTCGCCGGCGTCATCGATGTCATCGGGGATCGTACCTCACCTTCTTACGTTGTTTCGCACATGGGTGTGTCTGTGTCACCAGCGGCAGCCCGAAAATGACTAGGTCGAGTCAACTCTAGGTTCGTCGGCGTGTGTCGCTGCGAGACTGAACGATTCTCAGAGTTGCTGTAGACAGCACTCCTCGACCGACTCCTCGGACAGCCAGTTCTGACTCAAGTCGTGCTCAGCGGCAATCTCCGCTGCGTGCGCCAGAGCAGTCGCAATTGTCGCTGACGAGAGACGTAGCACATAGCTTGCTCCCTGGCAGTTCACACGCCAGAGGCGCAAACCCGACATGTAGGGGTGATCTTGCAGTGTGAGGACGTGACGATGTTCCCGGTGACAGATAGGACAGTGTATCCAGACGACCACGCGACTTTCGACTTGTACCCGTCCGGCAACAGCCTGCAGTTCGTTGGGCGGCTGTGTGCTCATCACGAACTCACTTACTACTCCTGGCGTATGTGCCCCTTCGCTCACTCAGATATTGGCCGGTTCTTATCACGTGATCTGGCCTGTGACGCTCACGCTGGCTCGACGGCAGACCATACCGCACGACTCCATAAGGCGCCAGAGCGGAGATCATTGGACTCACTCGGAGTATAGCATAACCTGCTACATATGTAGCAGGTTATTTGGCGACTTCCCTGTGGCCGGGATTTGAGGCGTTGGTGGCTCTTCTACCAGGCGTAGCGGCATTCTTCTAATTGTCGGCGTGCAAGCGGGGGCGGCCCGTTGGCTTGGGTTTGACGTGCTCTCGCCACCACCACTCGGGTGCTGCCCATGCGCGTCCTACCCTGATCACCGTGGGATCTCCCTGTTCAGCAGCCTCCTTGGCACGGCGAGCGGCCATGCTTGGTGTCCTGCCCAACAACTTGGCAGCCTGCCGGGCAGTCAGATAGGACGGCATACAACCACTATAACATAGGATAAGTGCCGTGCTGGACTGATCCCAACGGTGGCGCAGCGAAGATATGCTTGGCAATCATCGAAGCACTGTTGTAAGGAGGGAGGGCGGCAGACGAGCATAGCGAGTTGACGGTATCAGGACAGTGGAGCACAACAATAATTAGGGAAGACGACGGACCTGTCTCCTCTTGTATGAGTGAAGGGATTCCTCTATGGGCTGCGGCTATGTGGTCTGGAACCTAATCTGCCACTCATCAAATGTCGTGGGCACCCCAAAGAGGGAGCACTACATGTGATTCAGGCGCCTTTGGTTCCGAGAATTGAAAGAGGAGAAGCAGAAGTCAACGAAGATTTCCTGCTCCTCCTCATGAACTACGTATCTGTAAGGTACCCCGGTACGACATTGCCGTACCGGGTGTAGGATCCGAACGCAGGGAACGTGGTGAACTCTCCAGCAGTAACCAACATTGTTGTCTGGTAACCAACATTGTTGTCGCTGTACACGTACAGATTCTTGTTCACTGGATGACCTCGCCAGCCCTGAAAAATCGCCTTGGCGCTCCGAAAATCGTGAGGGTAAGTCGTTCACTAGATGCAGAATCTGATCGGTGGCGATGATCTGGCGAAAACAATAAAGTCGTTCACTGAGATGCCTACTACCACATTCTATGATTCCAGTCCATCCAACAGTTGACCTCGGGATATGTGACACGAGAAGTCTACGAACACTCGGTCACTAAGCAGACGGCCGGTGCCGCATGAGGCAAACGATCCACGAAACCAGAGCTACTCCAGTGGGCGTCCTCACCAGTATCGAGGAACATCGCAGGAGATCACCCTTGCGGCACGAGTTGTTCGCCACCGTCGACGTCGTAGGTCGCTCCGGTGAGCGCCGTGTTGGTCATCAGGTGCACGGCGAGTGCAGCGACGTCAGTCGGCCCGACCACCCGCCTGATGGGCAGTGTGGCGCGGAGCTGAGCGCGGCGCGCTTCGAGGTTATCGCCAAGCAGTTTGCCGGACAGCGGCGTGTCGACAAAGCCGGCGGCGATAAGGTTGACCCGGACTGGCGCCACTTCGACCGCCAGGCTGGCGATCAGCGCGGGCAGCGCGGCGGTGCCCGCCGAGGCGAGCGCCATGCCGACACCTGGGTGGCGGCCGCCGGTGCCGGTCATGAACAGCAGCGTGCCGCCGGGCCGCACCCGGCCGACGGAGTGACGGGCGACCTCTATAGCCAGCCATAGGTGCTCGTCGATATCGCGGTGCGCCCGTGCATGGTCGAGTTCGGCCAGGCGTGCGTAGTAGGGGCCGCCGGCTGTGACCATGACGTGGTCGATCTGTTTGGGCAGGCCCTGGAAAAACTGATCGAGCGCGGCTGGGTCGGTGGCGTCGAAGGCTGCGCTGCTCAGGGCACTGAGTTCGGCCGCGGCGCGCTTCAGGCGGTCTGGATCACGGCCAGTCAGGACGACGTCGGCGCCCTCTGCTCGGGCCTGGCGTGCCGTTTCCAATCCGATGCCAGAGCTGCCGCCGATGACGACGACGGTTTGTCCGAGTAGTTCTGGTTCGCGCTGGGTACGCGTGGCATCTGGTGCGGTGGTCATGATTTTCTCCTCTAGCTGGGTCGCTGTGTCATCCCTGGGCTGAGGCCTGACTTTTACCCACATTTCACAATCGGAACTGAGCAGCGAGCTGAACGCCCTCCAACACGGTTTGCAGATACAGCCATCCCTTCCACACGGTTTTCCAACCGGGAGGGCCATCCCGGGTGCGGGCCAGATACCCGCCCAGGCGTGCGATCTCCTGCCAGAACTGGGCAACGCTGAGGTGCTCCGGTGCAAGCGCTGCGCGAGCAGCTACGATAGCAACGGCTACTGGTTCAAGATGCTGCAAAGCCGCTGATTCCGGCGCCAGGCGCGCCAGATCACGCAGTTGCACCAGGCGCACGGCCATAGGAGATACGAGCCCCAGCAACCTCATGAAACGGTCGGCGGTGTGCACCTGGCGCTCCTCGATGCGACAGCCCGTTTTGAGGCACTGATGATACTCTTCGACGACCCAGCGACAGCGATACCACTCGATCCACTGCCAGGCCTGTTCACACGTCTGTGTGTCCAGCGAGGTCACCACGATCCATTCAAGAGCCTCGTCATCTGCAGGAGGATCGGTCTCCCAGACTCGCACCATCCAGACCGGCAGCGGCTCTGTGCTCCCACGGGGATCATTCCAGGGTGGCAGCACGGTGGCAGGGCCAAAGCTCAGCTGCAACGTGGTCTGTCGGGCAGGTCGCCCATGACGCGCTGGCACCTCAAAAGGCCGCTGGTCCTGACTTGGCCACGCCCGCACCTGATCAAGCAAATGGCCAACCTCTCCCGCTGCGAGCTGCACGCGGCGATTTTGGGTGGCCCTGACCACAAAGTGGGTCTGGGTCGAGAGGCAACCGCGAAAAAAGGGCAGCATATCGGCACCGCGATCTCCCACATGGACCACCAGACCCGCACCCGCTGGTGTGCCGACCTCTTCAACCAGCTCCTTCCAGACGTCGGTTTCTCGTCGCTCTCGGTGGCGGCGCTGATACCGCTGCTCGCCCTGGGGAGCGGGGATGCGGACAAACGGACGTTGCGCCACACATCCCAACAGGGTCCGCGTCTCTGGCAGAACCGCCAACATGGTTTGCAGCAAGAGGCCGCGCCCCTTCTCATTGCCAATCTGCCCCAAGCCCGACATGGTGACATGCGGGGACAGATCAATCTCAGTCGTATCCTGGACCAAGAGCACCACGGCTTTGTCTGCCACGTCGGCACGGGTCTGCTGCCACTGAGGGCGCATCAGCGCCTCAAAGGTCACATCGGGTTCATCGAGCAACCGGTACAATGCTTTGACCGCTTTCCAGGTCTGCAGTTGCTTGGGCAGCGAGGCGGCTGGCTCGCGAACCATGCTTCCAGCGGCCTTGACGGCGCGCCGGGTGCGACGCAGATCCCGCAGCTGGACCCGCCCAAACGTATGCTCTGCCCATTCTTCTGGGTTCAAGAGGGTTGTGGTATTCATTCCCCATTCTACCAAATCGTAAGATGTGGGTAAAAGTCAGGGCTGAGGCAGGGGACGTGGAACCCAGTACGCTGTTCCTACGGTGGAGCGCTACAGCTCCTTCCCGGCCGCGAAGTGGCCGCCCTTGTCCAGCAGCATCAGAACATCTTCTGCTCCACTATTTGGGCTGGGATCCGAAATCCCGCGCGAACCTCTTCGGAACAGCGTTGCGGCTGTTCCCTTGGCGCGAAATGGCTGCTTTTGTCGACTGGCGGAGGCTGAACGTCCGCCAGTCCCAGGGGCGAGCTGTACATGGCAACGCTTTGATCGATCACCGTCAACAGACTACCAGAGTCGGAGCAGCCGCTCTCAGTACTTCCACTGTAGGGAAGTTCTGCACACCGCGTACCACGCTGTGGGCGAGCTTCATCACCTGGCCCGCCCAGCGTGGGTCCCGAGTGGCCTTTGCTCGCCTCTACAGGTGGTGAAGGCGTGGCGTCATACGGCCATCCGCTTCGCCCAGCATCGCCTCCAGCAGGCTCGCGGCTCAGCGTAACAGCTCAGGGGCGAGCTGGGCAACTCCTTCGGTGAGGATCAGGAACACCTGATCCGTGATGTCGTCGGGCGAGAGTGTCTCCTCATCGAGCGTCTGCTGAAAGGCCCATTCGATGCCTGTTCCGAGAATGACCCAGCTCGTCGCCGAGACAATGGTCTTCAGGCGTACCCGTCCGGGCGTTTGCGCTCTCTCGGTGCGTCCGAGCCAGGCCGAGAGGATGGCGGTGAGCTCGTTCTGCGCCAGTCGTCCGGAGAGCAGCTCCATCTGCGTGTCGAAGGGCTTGCACAGCCGCTTCACCTCCATGAGGAACTCGTACGAGGACCGGATCAGCAGACGCATGCTGGCCGCGTCCCACGTCCCACTCGTCGCGGGGAACCGGTCTGCCAGCGCCTGTTGAAACTGGGCGCGCAATGTGGCCTCCAGCAGCGCGTACTTGTCGGGGAAATAAGCGTAGAACGTCGTGCGACTGACGTCCGCGTGCTCGGTAATGTCCTGGACGGTGATGCTGTCGAACCGCTTCTGCCGCAGGACCTCCAGGAAGGCGTGCTGTAACAGCGCTCGCGTTCGTCTGGCGCGTCGGTCGAGGCGCGTCCCTTGCCGCTCCATAAGTTGACCTCCACGTGTCTCTGGCGGCATGCGTGACTTGCGAGCAGAGAGAGGCGTCCCTCCAGTTCGCGACAATCATGCCCGTTTGTCGCGAACCGCACAAAAGCGCTGATTTGGCACTTGAATGCCGCACGCTTCTGCGCTACCACTATATCCGACGGATGTCGAACACCCAACAAGTGTAGCACATTCGACACCTGTCGGAGCCGTGCGTATCCTCCATACACCGGCAAGCAGAGCTCGAAGAGCGGGAAAGGTGAAGCGCCATGTCAGCGACACACACATCATCCAACACAGCATCCAGCGCCCTGACGCGTCAGGGTCTCACCGGACATTTCTGGTGGGTGGGCATCCTCACGGTCCTTGCCGCCGTCGTCATGAACACGCTTATTACGCTGGCTGCGCATGCGCTGTTCACGGTCGCGCCGACGTTCGCGCCCCTGCAGTTCGTGAGCGTCATCCCGGCCACGGGAGTCGCAGTCACGGGAGCGCTCATCGTCCTCGCGGTGATTCGTCAGCGGTCTCAGCACCCCATGCGCCTGTTTGGGCGCATCGCTGCGGCCGTGCTGCTGATCTCGGTCATCCCCGGTCTGCTGCTCCCGGTCCTCCAGCTGTATCCGGGCACGACGCTGCCCGAGGTGGGGGCCTTGCTGCTGATGCACCTGGCGACCGCGCTGCTGTGCGTCAGCATGGCGCCGCGTCTGCTGGCCGCGTAAGCGACGCACGCGCGTGTCCAGCGAGAACGAGAGCGCATAGGAACATTGGGACCAGAACGCATCCATGGCGTCGTACTGGTCGAGGAGTCCTCATCCACAATGCCTCTAGCTCGGGACTGATAGGTTGTTGGAAACCGTATCAGCTCCCTGCTGGAGGCATTGCGCGTATCCCGAACGCACGAAAGCCGTGAACGCTCCCGCAGTAACCAACATTGTTGTCTGGTAACCAACATTGTTGTCTCTGAACAAGAACTGTCCGGAGACAATTAAGTTCGTCACTACAGGACTTGACGAGTGCCCTAAAATTCAGCTTTTGTTCGACACGATATTATGTGAAGTCAAAATTAAGTTCATCACTGGAGCCATGTTTGGGACATGGCTGACTGGTTTAGACGCACAATTAAGTTCGTCACTCAAAGCATAATTCCTCGCTCCAGCACCTGAGATATGCTCACATCGACTGGTCGCTATCTCGGATTGCAGATCACCCCGTGCACACCATCACAACGAAGCCTGTCTCGCCCCTACCGCAAGCGGCTGCGCACCATCAATGGGCAAGAGCGTCTCAATGAGGAAATCCGTCGCCGAGAGCGCGTCATTCGTATCTTTCCTCACCGCGAATCGGCTATCCGCTTGCTCGGGGCTCTGCTCATGGAGCATGATGAACAGTGGAGCACGGGCAAGCGCTACTTGGACATGACCGCCTATTGGCAGTGGCGCACGGCTCAGTCCGGTCAGGATGCCTAGGTAGGCCGAAGAAGGCTGCTCAGCACTGACCGGTTCATACGAGGGGTCGGCCAGAGTGGGCAACGTCCAGCCTTCGTGCGCCATCCTTGACCTGAAGGAGATGTCAGTCGGTGAGCGATACAGAGCAACTCCTTGGGACACCGCGCCTCATCTTGGAGCCGCTGGTCGTCTCCCACGCTCAAGCCCTATACGTGGCATTGCAGGCCGCCGAGTTGTACCGGTTCATTCCCCGAGACCCACCGCCCTCGCCAGACAGCCTCGCCGCCCGCTATGCCGCCCTGGTGTTGCGCCATTCGCCAGATGGACAGGAGCTCTGGCTGAACTGGGTGTTGTGCCAGCGCGACACGGGTGTCTACGTGGGCACCGTTGAAGTGACCGTCTATCCCAACCACTCGGCATGGCTCGCCTATCAAGTCTTCCCGTCGTTCTGGCATCACGGGTATGCGATGGAAGCCTGTACGTGCGTCCTCGCTCATCTGGTGGTTGCCTATCAGGTGAGCCGCGTTGTCGCCGAGATCGACACGCGCAACGCAGCCTCGATTCACCTGGTTGAGCGTCTTGGTTTTACCCGCGTCGCGATGACCCCGCATGCAGACCACTTTAAGGGAACGGACAGTGACGAGTATCGCTATGAGTGGAGCATGAGCTCATGGGACGATCGCTATCCCATTGATGGGACCCCACAGGATGTGGCAACATGACCAGTGGAGCAGGAGCAATGCCAGGGGCTCTTTCGACCTGACGGCGCACTGGCTGTGGCGCATCGCTCGCGACGTGGCGGAAGGAGGCTCAGGACCAACGAGTTGAAGATTCAAGGTCTACCACAGGGGCAAAGTACAGAATCTTCCGGACGCTACCTTAGTCTTGTCGTCTGCTACCCCACTGCTGATGCGATTCAGTAGCTTCTTGTATATATCTTCCTGAGGCTGCCTTGTACAAAACTCTGCAGATGATAAAGAAAATCCGCTCGGATGGACTTGAGTGACCCGAACGGACTTTCTTACTTCATCCTATGTGCCAAGTAACAGGTGTTAGTGTCGCTGGACACTCAGCAGAACGATGTTGTCGGCCAACCCGTGTTACTGACATTGTTGTCTGGTAACCAACATTGTTGTCGCTGTACACAACTGTATCGAGACAATAAAGTCGGACACTAACATAATGTAATCAATCTAGGAAAATTCAGGCTTGGTGCTGCTGGGTTTCAGGTTTACATAATGTGGAAGGTTGGACACTCGCGTTCTCAGGAGGGCGATCACAACGCTTGAATCGGACAATTGTTGGACACTGAAACAGGTCATAGGACTGTGCTGGCTTCTTTCTCAATCTACTCTTAAAGGGACGAGGTTGGGCACGATGAACCCTTCAATTTGTGTCAGCTGGTGAAAGTAGCCAGCACAGGCTACGGCACATGTACTCTGTTTCCCCCGTAGCGTACAGTTTTCACCTTTCGATATGCTGACCCCTTCTATGGACACGTCACGAACCCGCGAAGCTGAGATCGAGCAGCGCGACCACGTCGCCGTGGCACCTCGAAAGGCGAACGACCTCGGGCTCGTCCTCTTACATGGAGTGGATGCCGCAGGCTTCAAGTCGTGAAGGATCAGGAGAAGTTGCGCAGCCGTCCCCATAGCTCTGGAATCGGTGCCTTGAGTTGGCAGAACGTGACCGGGGCGCCTTGTTCCAGCCCCTTGACGTCGTACGGGACGGTGAGGTGGCCCATGAGTCTCGATGACGAGCACATCCATGACACAGCAGACGGTTGGTAATCTACCATAAGCGCGGACGTTGCGGTGAGATGATGCGGGAGCCAGTACCAATCACTCAACTGAGGGCTCATCGCTGCGGGAAGCCGGCCGGGATCCCCATATATCCAGAGTGCCGCCGGCACACCGTAATAGGCCGAAATGATGACGGTGTCGTTGCGCTCCGACGTGGGGAGGTCGCCATACATGGTCTGCACTTGATGCGCAACGTCGTCCCATCCCACGCTGTCAGCAAACAGTTCGTTCTTGACGTCGAGACCGGTAGCGTGAAGGCGATTAGCAGGAGTGATCGGGAGGGTCAGCTGGACGAACGAGACAAATTCGAGCACGCTCGCCACGACGACAGCGATCTGGAGGGCTGAACGAATCTGAGGACGCTTGACCCGTGAGATCGCCATCAGCCCTAGAGCCATAGTGAGAGGCACGGTCCCCACCGCGTAGTAGGACTTACCCACGAAGAGGAAGAGCAGCAGGGGAACGGCACAGGCGATGCCGATCGGTCGCAGCAGCGGCCTGCGAAATGAAGACACCAGACCCGCAAGCCACAAGGGAACCAGGAAGAGGAGATACCCGAAGACCTCAATGAGGTAAGCCGCCGGGCCGCCACCTGAGCCTTGATGGTTGGTGATATAGGTGAGCGACGGAAAGCCCTCGGCTACCTGCCAGACGAGATTTGGCGCCCAGATTAGCAGTGCTATCGCAGCGGCGATCCACGGGTATCTCGTCCGCAGGGTCGACCGCAATGAAGGTGTGAGAAGGACAGCCATGCCGATGCCCACGATGAGACCGACGATCGTGTACTTCACTTCAAGCCCGATCCCGAGCGTGATGCCCAGATAGATCCAGTACCGGGGCCGTCCGTCGGTGACCAGGAAGAGAAACCAGTAGAGAGCCACCATCCAGGTGACTTCGTCGAAGGTCACGGTCTGGAATACCCAGTTCGCACCCAGGAAGTAGGGTGCCGCAACGGCAACGAGGAGCGCGAGTCCTTGGAGCCTCAACGAGCCACCCAGCCGGCGGACATAGGCGCCGGAGAGTGCGACCATGAAACCGCCGAGCAGGGTTGGGAGCAGCCGAAGGGTCCAGGGGGTGATCCCGAGGAGTTCGGTCTCCAGTCGAGCTAGGAGCGGCACGACTGGCGGAAAGTCGACATACCCGAGCGCCGGATGACGACCGGAGTCGAGGTAATAGAGCTCATCAGTATGAAAGCCGAGGGTGCCATTGGTTGCAAGATGCAGCGCAATAATGCCTACCGCAGCTCCTCCGAAGAGAAGCAGAGCTGCGAGGCGGGACGGCTGCTCGCCCGCAAAGCGATTTAAGCCAAGGGACATCTTGGGCACGGCAGGGTCTCCTCCTGTCCCGAGTATACGAGATTCTTTCATCTAGCCGCTTAGGACTTCTACATAAATGATAATGGCGCCCGGCGGTGGCGCCACTCCGATCAGCCGAATGTCCGCACGGTCGTCGCCGTCTGCGGCGCGCTGTGTCGGCGGATGACCACGACCTCATGACTGTGTTCCCGTCACGAGCCGTTCGCGGTCGAACGCCGCCGACACGATCCGCCAGCCGAGCCCGTCCAGGATCAGCAGCGCCGCCCCGACGCCGAGGGCCAGGCCGAGCGTTGGGTGGATCACGTTGAACGCGACGAGGTTCGCCACCAGGATGGCCGGGAGACTCGCAAGCGCTCCGAGCTGCTGGGCGACGCGGGCATCGCTTGATCGCGTAGAGATCGCGATGCCGACCCAGATGGACCAGCCAGCGAGGAGCGGCGTGAAGAGCAGCTGGGCGAGCAGGTCCGGGCCTTGCAGGACCGCCGACGCCACCGCCGGCTGGGCGAAGAACTCGGTGCAGGCGAGGAAAAAGGCGTAGACCACATAGGCGACCGCCAGAGATGGGACGAGCACCGCCAGGGCCTTGGCCAGCAGCACCTCCTCGCGCCGGATCGGCGTCGTGAGCACCGGTTCGAGCGTGCCTTGTTGTCGCTCGCCCACCACCGAGTAGGCGGCGACAACGGCCGGCACGATAGCCGGGACGCCCAGCAGGAACGCCAGAGGATCTCCATTGAGGAACGCGCTCGCTGCCGACGCGGGCAGGGCCACAACCGCGAGCAAGGGGAAAATGACGGAGATCAGTGGGATGACCGCCATCGTGGCAACGATGGAGCCGTTGCGCCGGTACTCCCGGAGCTCCTTGCGGTAGAGAGCCCCGATACGGATCGTACCTGTGCTCATTGGGTGCCTGCCTCCGTTCTGGCCTCCACGTCCTCATTGATCAGTTCGAGGTAGACGTCCTCGAGGGAGTGGTCTGACTCGGCGATGGAGAGCACGTCGGCTCCGGCTGCGACGAGGGCTCGCGTGAGCGCCGGTGCGGCGACCGTCGTATCGGAGACGGAAAGGATATAGGTGCCGGACGCGTCCTGCTGCCAGGTGTCCACGGCCGGGAGGCCGCTAAAGACCAGATCAGGATCGCGGAGCGGGACAAGCGTTCTCACGACAAGCGCCTTGGGGAAGAGCTGCTGCCGCAGGTCGTCGGGCCGACCGATCGCGCGCAGGGTCGTGTTCAAGAGCGCGACCCGGTCGCAGAGGCGTTCCGCCTCCTCGAGGCGGTGCGTGGTGAGAAAGATCGTCACGCCCTGCTTGCGGAGCCCGTCGATCAGGTCATGGACCTCACGCGCGGCGACTGGGTCAAGGCCCGAGGTCGGCTCGTCGAGGAAGAGCACGTCCGCATCGTTCAGCAACGCCCTGGCCAAACTGACCCGCTGGCGCAGCCCCTTGGACAGCGCGCCGCACAGATCGTTGGCCCTCCCGGCAAGGTTGACGGCGCGCAGGGCCCGGTCGATGCGCTCTCGGGCATCGGGCAATGCATAGAGTCCGGCGAAGCACTCGAGGTTCTCGGTGACGGTCAGCCGGAGGTAGAGGCCCGGCGACTCTGGCATGATCGAGATCCGCTGGCGGATTTCCACGCCGTTCTCGGGCGTAAGCGGGATGCCGGCGACGGTGGCCGAGCCCGAGGTCGGGGCGATGAGCGTGCCGAGCGTCCGCACGGTCGTCGTCTTCCCGGCGCCGTTGGGTCCGAGAAACCCGAAGACCTCGCCGTGTCCCACCGCAAAGGAGACATCGTCGAAGGCCATGCGGTCGCCGAATCGCTTCGACAGATGATCGACCGAGAGCGCGAGCGCGCTGCTCGTACTGGCAGACAACGTCAACTCCTCCCCTTCGCTCACGACACTGCCACTTTGCACGATCGTCCACGCCGAGCCAGAGAGAGGTGATCACCACAGGTCCAGGCTGCCAACTCCGGCCGCAACAACGCGCCAACGCCCGCGGGTTCTGCGGCAAGACCCGCTGTGACGGCGTCCGTTCGTCCGTTCGTCCGCCGCCGGGCGTTGCGCCGTCAAGCCCGTCTCGTGCCAGGACGAGTCTTAGGTACTTCATAGCGTCCGGACTTCCTCCTCCGTCCCACGCCGCTAGTCCCCCAGGATGCTGCCACTGGCGCCTGACGGAGCGGCTGCGAACTTCACCCGGAAGATGAGAGCGAGGGCCGCAAGTTCGACGAGCCAGAGGAGAATCCCGATGGCCAAGTCTGCTTGGGCGTACACCACCGACCCCGCTGCCAGCCCATTGAACAGGCCCCACGTGTTCAGGCCGAAGAAGAGCGCAAAGGCGATTGGCCGCGCCCAACGATGTCCGTGTCCGCGGCCAACCGACCAGGCCATCCACAGCCAAAACCCAACTGCGATACCGGCCGCGACTGCGGTCGGCTCAAGTTGGCCGGCGACGACGGCGTGCCACTCGCCCGCCGTGAGCTCTGGATTCCTTTTGACGTCGGTCGACCTGACGTCGTCGATGGTGGCCACAATCGTGATCGCAGTAGCAAGCTCCACCATGGCCCCGAAGTACAGCAGTTTGACCGCGTTAAATACGGATCGGTTGGACCGAGGTACGCTGGGACGGAGCCGCATCCACAACGCGCTGCGCATCAGGTCAAGGCAATCCATCAGCTCCGGCTGGCGCTGGCCCTCGCGGGCGCCCGCCATGAGCACGTCAAGGATCTCCGCCTCGTGCTCACGCCGGAACGACGTGGGATACCACCTCAGCCAGCGGCGGTACCCGCGCTCCAGGTCGGCGCCATCGCTCATGTGGTCATCCCCCCGTGAGATCCAGCCGCGCAAATGCGGTCGCCGCATTGGACTGGAACCGAGCCGCCTCCGCGGCCAACTGCCGGCTGCCCTCCGATGTGAGCCGGTAGTAACGGCGCAGACGGTTCTCCACGATCTCCTCCCGGTCGATACTGATCAACCCGTCGAGGCGCAGCCGGTCCAAGGCCGCATACAGAGTCCCAGCGCGCAACCGTACCCGTCCGTCCGAGATCTTCGCGACGTCGGTGATGATCCCGTAGCCGTGGTGGCTGCCCGCAGCCAGGGCCGTGAGGATCAGGAAGGTTGTCTCCTGCATCGTCCGTTTAACCATATCAGCAGTATATATCGGTGAACTGTCTATGTCAAGCGCATCTACATACTAGCTACGACCGTAAGTACATAGGCGGTAGCCCAGTGTGCTGGCTACTTTCACCATAAGCTCAGCATGTAGGATTGGCGATACCCGTTCTTCCGGGCACCTCCTTGTCACCAGGCCGGTCATCACCGTACACTCCACGCATGAGAGCCTGCTCCCCTGCGTGACTCACCTCACCTCTGTCCATGAAGGAGCCAATATCATTGTGGCTGCTCTTCTCCTTGCGCTCACGTGCCGATCCCAGCTCTCATTCAGTCGGATCCAGCAGCGTGTATTGTGCTGGACGCGCCCCAGGGGTCGATCCTTTTTCACCGGGATGCTCACCGATCTCGCTCGCACCAGGACAGAACTCATCGCCGAAAATGCGTTGCTCCGTCAGCAACTGATCATCCTTCGTCGTCAGGTCAAACGTCCAGCTTGTAGCAAATCGGATCGCATACTCCTGCTCATCCTTGCACGGGCCGTTCGCCGTTGGAAACAGGCGCTCTTGATTGTCCAGCCCGCGACTCTCCTGGGCTGGCACCGTCAGGCGTTCCGCTGGTATTGGAGGAAGCGATCGAAGCCGACCTCGAGGAACTCCGAAATTCCTGCTGACACGGTGGCCTTGATCCAAGCGATGGCACTGAACAATCGCTTGTGGGGAGCCGAGCGTATCCGCGGCGAACTCCTCAAGCTAGGCATTCGCGTCTCCAAACGCACCATCCAGAAATACATGAGACGTGGCCGCGTACGACCCTCATCGCAGACGTGGTCTACGTTTTTGCACAATCATGCACAGGAGATCTGGGCATGCGACTTCTTGCCGGTCACCGACCTCTTGTTTCGCTCGCTCTTTGCCTTCGTCATCGTCGAACTGCAGAGCAGAAAAGTCATCCATGTCGCCGTAACCCGCCATCCCACCGATGCCTGGGTCGCCCAACAACTCCGGGAATCCACCCCATTTGGGCACACTCCTCGTTTCCTGATTCGGGATAACGATGCAAAGTTCGGCCCACTCTTTGCGCGTGTAGCAAGCAGTTCAAGTATCAAAGTGCTGCAGACGCCGTTTCATGCTCCTCGCGCGAACGCATGCTGTGAGCGGTTTCTGGGGAGTGTGCGTCGAGAATGTCTGGATCATCTGCTGATCCTGCACGAGCAGCAGCTCTCTCGGGTCCTCCAAGCCTACGTCTCCTACTTCAACCAGGCGCGTGCCCATCAAGGACTCCAGCAGAAGATCCCCGATCCGCCCGCTTCTGCTCTTCTAGAGGGGGCCAAGGATGGACCGATTCTGGCTGTGCCTGTCTTGGGCGGGTTACATCATGATTATCAACGAGTCGCCTGAAGGACTCCTGGCTCAGGGGAAAAATAAGCCATGGCTAGGCTGAGTCCATTCTGACGCCCAGTTGGAATCGGGCTTAACGCTGGCGCGAGCATACGCTTGCTTTCCAGATGTCTGGACTCGCTAGCACAAACAAAAAGCGGCTATTATGTGGTCGGAAACGCGTTTCAAGTCGTCACTTCGATGGAGATGGCCTACCTGAGCGATGCGTACTGGGCAGAATTAAGCACCCACACCGAGCTGTGATATCCTTACAACTCCACTCTTTCCTTACCGGATCTGGGAAGTAGCCAGCACACCCCTTTCCCGCCAGCTCCTGCGCCCTACAGGTGCGCTGTGCCGACATCTGGAACCATCAAGCTGGCACCATCGCTCTGCTAGCGGCGTTGCCGCTCTGCGCCCTCGCGGTGGCTGTCTTCGTTCCCTTGAGTCTGGCCGCCTACGTGCTGCCTGCCCCAAGCGCCGGCAGAGGCAGCGACAGTAGTCGACGTCGTGGCCTACGGCTGGTCCGCGACCCGGCTAGCAATTCATCTAGAGCGACGCTCCCTCCGACAAGATCGGGTTCAATAGTCGACCTGGCGTGTTTTGGGTATGCCACTTCAGTCAAGATACACATGGATTGACCACCAAGTGTTCTGGCTTGCTGTGCAATGCTCTCCTTCCATGTTCTTTGTACCCCACTTTCCGCACGAGTGCTTGACACTTTTGGGAGAATAGGAGGAGGCACGTGGTGAATTGCATGAAAAAGTAGTCGCCCGTATCTGCCTTGAATTCAGCATCGGGGAAAAATTGCCTACAGTTTCGTGCAAAATTTGTGCGAAATTGTCGTCAGCTCTTAATCTGGCAAAGCGCTGGCAACGCACGCTGATACGGATAGATGAGGGGTACAGCTCTTTGCGGAGCCGGACGGCGGATTTAGGCGTGCCGCACCGCCCAGGTCACTCCGCCGTCGGTTGTAGCGATGAGACCGGCATTGGTCACCGCCCACCCGGTCATCTGGTTCACAAAGTCAAGCTGCGTCATCCCAGCAAGCAGTGTGGTAGAGCTAGCGGCGGTGGCAATCTTGGTCCAGGTGTTGGTCCCGAGAGGCAATTGATACAGCGTCATCTGCCCATGTACCGTGGCAGCAACAAACACCTCGCCAGTCGGCAGCACACTGCTGGGAACACCGGACTCGGGAATAGTGATCGCGCTGGTGCCCCCGAGTACGGCGCCCCCGTGCCAGCTCAATCCCACGTCCGTCGTGCGATACACGTAGAGGCTCCCCAGTTGTGGGTTTGACGAATTGCTGAGGTCAATGACCTCGAGAACCCCAGCGGTGGCGCTGATAAAGACCGGGAGCTCGGCATACACGTGCAATAGGTCAGCAGGCTCGGATCCAGGCGGGATGGGCGAGGACTGCGCCGACCAGGTGTTGCCGGCATCACGGGTCACGCAGAGATTGATGGGACTACTGGGGTGGCCTCCGGCGGGGCAACCGCCCGCAAAACCGGTGGTGGCGTTGGCAAACGAGATGCCGGTTGGGCCTGCCGGCCCGACGTAATATGGGCTTACTTGCGCCCACGTGGCTCCGCCATCCGTCGTTCGCCAGACATCAATCGAGTACTCTCCCGCAGCCGCTCCGCCTGGTTCAGCGTCCAGCCATCCATGCAGGCTGTCACTGAAGTCGAGCTGTCCCACCTCTGCGGTGGCTACCGCGGAGGATGACCAGTGGACGCCGGCATCTGTCGTATGCCAGAGAGTGGTGGAGTTACTGTTAAAAGAGGACAGCCAGGTCCACGCTTCAGCGGCCGACCTGGCAGAGAGGGCTATAGTGGACGGGTACTCGAGCGTAAGACCCGTAAGACCAGCGGGGGTCATATTGTACCAGGTGCGCCCACCATCCACGGTGTACGCGACACCCGTATAACTGCTGGGGCTCGATGGGGATGCTATACTGCCCCATCCCGAGGTAGCGGAGAACATGCTGACCCCCACCACCCGGGCAGTAACCATCGATCCGGCGGCAAGCATCGGAGTTGCAGTGGCGACAACGGCCGTGGCGGTCGGCCGTGTCGTAGCGGTCGTTTGACTTCCGCAGCCGGGAAGTGCCGCGAGCACTGCCAACAGGAGTAGAGCGGCGGCGCACCGTAGGGCGCCTTGCCGTGTTTGTGATGACCCCATTGTGCTACTCCTGCTCGATGACTCCGTCTGGAGGTGACATGCCACCTCGATGTCTGCACCTGAGCGTGCCATGCCGGATACAGCATACAGCCACATTATACCCCACTGTCCGCATGTTCTGTTGGTAGATTGGTACAATTCTTCACAGGACGAGCCCAGCAACGCGAGCACCTGCTGATGGAAGGGCTCCAGACGAAGCACCACGGCGGTTGCGGAGTCGGGGCCGTGGCGGATGTGGAGCAGATCCACGCCTTCGAAGCACTGGAAGATCCAGCGCATCGTCGGCCGGTCGGTCGGTTTGTTGACCTGACTGGGAACGGTCTGGCCGGTGGCCGCCAACTGCTCGCGCAGGCGGTGCTCGGCGAGCCGATAGACCAGCAAACACAGCACCATCACCAGACTCAGCGCGACGATGCGCTCGGGTTTTTTGACGAACACCGAGGAGGCCAGGAAGAGGGGATCCTTGAGAAAACTGAAACCACGCTCCAGACTGTGCTGGTCTTTATAGGTCTGGATCAGCTCCTGGTCCGAGAGATGGTCCGCGTTGAGCACATTGGTGGCGACCAGAAAGGACGCTTTCCGCTGCACGGCGCGCGTGAGGGCGTCCGCATCGACCGCTACGCTCGCCTCGATGTGCCATTGGGTCCGCTCCGGCGCCAGGTCTTTGCGCGGACGTCCCGGTCGGGTCTGCTTGGAATGGGCAATGAGGTGACTGTCGCCGGTGAGCCACTCCGGCCGTTTCTTGAGCTGCTGGGTGAGCGCGGCCTGGGCGTCGGGCTCACCGGCGAAGCGCTGGTTGCCCAGATGCCAGAGGGCTTTCTCCCACTGCGCGCGTGTCTGCTCCACCTGCCGCTCGAGCGTCGCCCGGGCTCGCTCCTGCCCTTGGATCGTGCGCACCACCACCCAGCGCTCCCCGCTCGGCGCCTGGGGGACCGGTGCCCAGAAGAGTGGGCCCGCATGTTGCCAGGCAGCGTCGGTGACATCTAACGCTGCCCGCGCCTCCTGGGAGGTGTCGGGCACCCGGCTGATCCAGCGCACGTCTGCGGCCGTGAGGCGAGCGACGTTCTGGGCGCTGTACAGGCCGCTATCAGCCACGAACACGGGCGCCTCGTCCTCCTCGGCGGTCTGCAGTTGTTCGGCCAGGGCCTGCACCGCGGCCACCAAGCTGACCTTGTCGCTGACGTTGCCATCCAGCGCCTGACAAAACAGCGGAACATCCCCCTGCCGCGTCGTCGCCAACGCCAGCATCCACTGCTTGAGGTCGGCCCGGTGGTCGCGGGAGTAGCCGTAGGTCACCGCCAGGGTGTGTGCGTCTAGGTCCGCCTCGTACTCCCCCGTCACCGAGAAGGAGGTGGTGTCCACATGCACCTGCCGCGCCCGGATCCCAAACGCCCGACGCGCCCGCAGGGCAATGCCGGCAAACAACGTCGTCGGGTCGTGCGCGTACAACCAGTCCAACGCCCGGCCTAAACAGTCGTCGTTGAGGTCTTCGGCGGTGATCCCTGGCCCCAGTAACCGCTCAACCGCCTTGGTGGCAAAGAACTGCGGCACCAAATACAGCCGGCGATTGCTGAACCCGAGCCCGTTGAGGATCATCGCCATCGTTGCCGTTCCGATACTCACCTGCTGCTGGCTCGGACCTGCCAGCGCATCCACATACGCTGCCAATGCGATCTCCTGGCACACCCCGGCCACGATCCCCAAATGGTCCAGCCGCTCGACGCGCAGTCCCCGCATGAAGCCCCCCTTCTCCGGTCTGGGCTTCATCGTAGCAGAAATGCAAAAACTCCTCACGCATCACTGCGGAATGGGGGTATCAGAGTCAAGTGCACTTCGTTGACGAGTTGGTAAAAGCGGGGGTGCCACATGCATTTATTTCCCTTCCATTTACCGATCACTTCTCTCTGTTCAGGCCGGGCGGTCTTAGTGGACAGATTGCTTTTCGGGGAGTCGGCACTTTCTTGATACCTATGCCAACTAGCTCATTTTGGTCCTTCGAGCGTTGACACACTGGAACAGCAGTATGATGATAGCACCTCCTCCAGAGGAGAACCTGTCTTTGTGTAGGAAAAAAGAAGGACCGGAACGACATGAGCGATGCAACGAGTGGTGAGACCACGAGCTCTTATCCCTTCCAACCACTTGATTTTGAGCGGCTTAGCCCACAGGAGGCGCTACACCGCTCCCAGACGTTTCTAGCGAGCATGCAGCGAAGGCGCACGATTCGCGCCTTCGCACCCGACCCGGTACCCTTTGCCCTGATTGAGAACGCTATTGCGACGGCGGTCACCGCGCCCTCTGGGGCCAATCAGCAACCCTGGCGCTTTGTCGTGGTCGCCGATCCTGCCCTGAAGCGGCGCATGCGTGAATTGGTGGAACAAGAGGAACGCGAGAACTATGCACAGCGCTTTCCAGCGGAGTGGTTAGCTGCCCTGGCACCCCTGGGGACCGATTGGCACAAGGAATTTCTGGAGATTGCTCCGTACATCATTGCGGTCTTTAGGGAAGACTATGGCTGGCACCCCGACGCGCCTGAGACTCGGATCAAGCACTACTATACGAGCGAATCAGTGGGCATTGCGGTCGGCTTGTTGATCGCCAGCCTGCATCAGGCTGGGCTAGCAACCCTGACGCACACACCCAACCCCATGGGCTTTCTCCGTGACCTGCTCGGTCGCCCACGCAACGAAAAACCCTTTGTGATCCTCCCGGTCGGCTACCCCGCCCCAGATTGCCGGGTGCCTGTCCTGACAAAGAAGCCACTGGATGAGATCCTCATCGTAAGGGAGGGGTGATTCCTGTCATTGAGTGAGACTGAAGCGCATAACTAACCAACCGGGAGAATTAACGATGGCAGTTTACCAGAATCCAGAACTTCTCTCCCTATTCGACGTCTATGCGGGCGGCGCCGCCAGCATTGGCGCTGACCTGACCCGCATGACGATACAAGCCGCATCGGATGACCCGCTTATAGTCGCGACTCGGACGGATATGGCGCTCTTCCCTGGTGGAGGGGCAGCGCCGAGCGTCGAAAGCTTTCGCCTGTCCACCCGTGGCTTCAAAGAACTCGCAGCCGTGTCGCATCTTGGACCGGCACTGGCAACCTTGGTAAACATGCACACGATCGACCTATCCAGCGACTTGTGGCGCGGGGATGCAGAGCGGTTGCTTGCAAGTGTAGTGACCGCGCGAGCCGCAAATTCTGAGGAGTTATGGCGTGACCGCATCGCGGTTGAAGCCTACTGAGGTAGAGAGAAGTCGATCGCGGCCATGATCACTCACTCCCATTGTCGGGATGCAACTCCACCACGGCGAAGGGCAGACGGGCAAACGCCGTCTCGCAGGCCTGCCCCATCGCCGCCTGGCCGCGACTCAACAGCGCCACCCGCTCGCTCCATCCAGTCGCCACATCCACCACTTGCAGGGTATGGGCATACTCCCCCGCGCTGCTGGCCCCGGCGTGATGCACCAGATCGAGCTCGCAGTGTCCGGGGTCCGGGGTCTCCCAGGGAATACGTCCCATGGGCACATCCTGGGTCACGCTGTTGGCGCGCTCCGGGCCTTTGCGGGGCAAGCGGAGGCGTTCGGTGCGGTGCCGGGCCAAGAGCCGGGTCACACTCGCCTCACTGATCTGCCGCACCTGCCCCTCGACCTCAGCCGAGAGCCGCAGCTCGCCAAACCTGGCCAGATGCTGGGCCGTCTCCACCACGCTCGGGGTGAGTCGCTCGGCGCACACAAAGTCCAGGCTCTCCGACACCTTCACCACGACCCGTTCCACCTCCTCTCCATAGGTCGGGCCTCGCTGCCGCTGGCGAGGCTGGCGGTCGAGCCCGGCCGCGCCCAGCAACCGCAGCAGACTCTTGCGGTGCAGAGCCGTCACCTGCTCCATCTCATCCAGCAGTGCTCCTCGGCCCAGCCGATCCGCTTGCTGGTACCGCGGACGCATCCGTTTCAGATACTTCCTCCGCTCGTCGATCGTCATCTCTTCGTCGTCGGCCACGCATGCTTCCCTCCAGTAACATTTTCATTTGAGGGAACCATACCAGCCTCAGTAACATTTTAGATGAGGGAATACGCCTGGTTGACATGCTGACAAGGATGCGGTACCATGGCCACGGCGCGTGG
The DNA here is from genome assembly GCA_963826075.1 of uncultured Chloroflexia bacterium. Lineage (GTDB taxonomy): Bacteria > Chloroflexota > Ktedonobacteria > Ktedonobacterales > JADMIN01 > JAJPKE01. Next base: position 2,577 of record CAWGVQ010000015.1, on the reverse strand, counting down.
TTGGCTGGCGCGCACGTGCGTCAGGTGACATGCCGGCATCGTGAGGCACCTCAACATCTTCCGGAGGGGTTAACATGAGCATGGCGAGCCGGCCCAGACGGAGGCCGCGCCCCGTAGCGCCACATAGCCGCGGTCAGTCAGCGGTTGGATGCTTCATTATCCTTGGGGTGATGGCGGTGGGGGCCGTGGTGGGCGTCGCGTACGTTCGCATGCAGTTTCACGAGACCACTGTGGGGGACACCGCAGGCGCTGCGCTGGGCGGAGCGGGTGGAGCGTGCCTGGTGGGCCTGGCGCTGGCATTTGTGCTGGGGCTGCCAAACCTCCTGCGCACCTATCCTGCAGCTACTCTAGCCTTCCTGGCGGCGATAGCCGTGGGGGCCGTAGCCGCGCTAGTGACGCTGCTGGTCTTCCGGTTGCCGCAGGAGACATCCGGCACGATTATAGGCACGATCGCATTTGCAGCTGGAGTCGCGACCTTCGCGAGCATACAGGCGCCCCCAGGCAAACGACTGAAAACCTTCCTATTCCAATTCCTTCAGAAGACGTTGGGTAGCCCCGACGACTAGCGGCGGGGCCTGCGAGCGCGCTCTCGCTGCGTCGTGTGTGCCGCGTTTCTTGTGCACACTCGCTATACTGTCCCTAGCACAGTCATGCGGCGTAAGCCTGTGCTGGCTACTTTCACCATAAGCTCGGCATTTAGGTCGGTGATACCTGTTCTGCTGCGACAGCTACTTGTCTTTGCACTTGTCGTCACCGTACAATCCACGCATGAGAGCCCCCTTCCCTGCATCTCTGACCGCACTCCTCTTGATGAAGGAGCCAGTAGAGCCGTGACTGCTCTGCTCATTTTACTCAACCGCCGATTCCAGCGCTCATTCAGTCGCGTTCAGCAGCGTTTATCGCGGTGGACGAAACCAACGAGCAACTCCCTCTTCGTGGGAACACTGAACGATCTGGCTCGCTCCAGGGCTGAACTCATCGCCGAGAACGCGCTGCTCCGTCAGCAACTCGTCATCCTCCACCGTCAAGTGAAGCGCGCAGCGTGTACCCGGACCGATCGGCTGCTCCTGGTCGTGCTCGCGCGAGCCGTCAGGAACTGGACACAGGCGCTGTTGATTGTGCAGCCCAATACCCTCCTCGGCTGGCATCGTCAGGCATTTCGCTGGTACTGGAGACGGCGATCGAAGCCAGCCTCGAGGAACCCCAAAATCGCTACCAAGACCATCGCGTTGATCCAAACGATGGCGCTGAACAATCGCTTGTGGGGCGCTGAACGGATTCGGGGAGAACTGCTCAAACTGGGTATCCTGGTTTCCAAACGCACCATTCAGAAATATATGCGCCAAGAGCGTGGGCACCGTACATCTCAAACGTGGTCGACCTTCTTACACAACCATGCACACGAGATCTGGGCCTGCGACTTCTTGCCGGTGACGGATCTCTTCTTCCGTTCGCTCTTTGCCTTCTTCATCATCGAACTGAAGACGCGGAAGGTGATGCATGTGGCAGTCACCCGCCATCCTACCGATGCCTGGGTCGCCCAGCAACTCCGAGAAGCCACACCGTATGGGCAAACTCCTCGTTTCCTCATCCGAGATAACGACGCAAAGTTTGGCCCCCTCTTTGCCCGTGTGGCCAGCAGTTCAGACATCAAGATTCTGAAGACGCCGTTCCACACTCCCCGCGCCAATGCGTATTGTGAGCGCTTCTTAGGGAGCGTGCGTCGTGAGTGTCTCGATCACCTGCTCATACTGCATGAGCAGCAGCTCTTTCGTGTCCTGCAAGCCTATGGTGCCTACTTCAATCAGGCTCGCTCTCACCAAGGACTCCACCAGCAGCTCCCCGATGCATCGGCATTTGAGGCCCGTGATGGGCCAATCCTCGCCGTGTCCGTCCTGGGCGGCTTACACCATGAGTACCGCCGAGCCGCCTGAAAGGCTTCTACCTCAGGGGAACGCCAGAGCGGAAGAACCAGGCCGAGTACCCTCTTGATGCTCAGCAGGAACCGGCGGTGCTCTGGCATGAGGAGGTGCTTGCTCTGCGGGATATCTGGGTCACGAGCAGAACAAACAAGGTCATCGCCTATGCTCGGAAGCGCACGTCAATCGGTCACTTTGATCGAGATGCCCCGTCTGCGTGGCACCTACCAGGCAGAGGTACGCCTCCCCAATACCCGTTGACATCCTTGCAAACCTGCTCGTACGCCACCTGATCTGCGAAGTAGCCAGCACAGGAGGCGTCGTCAGCTGGCCGAGTACCTTACCAGATGTGCTGCCGGGAACTCTCGTGGATTCTTCCACGACATTACCTTGTACGGTAGTCTCACGTAAAGAAAGTCAATCCGTTCGGATTCCAATGAAGCCGCCCGAACGGATTGACTTTCTTTTGACCTGTTTACCGAGTAACAGATGAGATTGTCACCGTACCCAGTGCACAACATTGTTGTCCATCAACAGGTGCTTCAAACGCTCAGTCAGTACACAACATTGTTGTCAACGTACAACACTCACTGAACGACTTTATTATTCAGTGAACGACTTTATTATTCAGTGAACGACTTTATTATTTCCACACACA
>CAWGVQ010000014.1:0-75929 GCA_963826075.1 uncultured Chloroflexia bacterium | reverse complement strand
CGGCCCCGCCGAGAATCGAACTCGGATGACCGGTTTAGAAGCTCGGTATAAAGGGTTTCGCCTCAGTTCATGGGGTGTCGTCGTGTACAGATTGTCGGTGGTCAGGATCTCGTCTTGTGCCGCTACCTGTCAAGTTGTGTCGTCCATTTTTGTGTCAATATCTGTGTCGAGCTCACCACTTGCTTCTACTAATTTCGGTTCGATGCTTGTAGATTTACATCTCCCACCGCCTCCCGCGGTTTAGCAAACCGCCTTGGTATCTTCGCCAGCATTCGCAAGAGTTCGCCAACCCTTATAAATTCAGGGATTCTATTCACCGTCATTCGTGCGCAACCGGACAAGTTCGCCTCGGTTGGCATCACAATTGACACCGGTGGCGAAGTCAGAGGGAACAGGGAGCAAAAAGGGCGCAGAGGGTAGGCTGAGGCAAGAGAAACGGTGACTACGCGTGTCCCAAAGGAGCTTGCCTCATGTCGCTCAAAATCATGCCCATTCCCCCGGTCCCCGACGAGACCGCACAGATCACGCACGCCGCGTTTCCGCATGGGACGCTGCTCGTCCACATCCGCGAGACGCTGGGAACCATCTACACCGATGAGGATTTTGCCGATCTATTTCCCTCCCATGGCCAGCCGGCCGAAGCTCCCTGGCGCTTGGCGCTGGTGAGTGTGTTGCAGTTTGTGGAAGGTCTGACCGATCGGCAGGCGGCCGATGCCGTGCGGAGTCGGTTGGACTGGAAGTATGCCTGTGCGACACGAAGCTACATGGGATGAGTGGGAAGTGGTACCACTTCCCCAGGTCAGTGTCCCAGACCTGTCCCCACCTCCGCGTGCGTCGCTGGCAACGGTGGGGTGCGAAGCCGGAGGGAACGCCCAAGGGGTGAGTGAGCCATCCACTCACTTCAGGTCAGGGGAAGATGGGAAGGGTGAGCGTGAGCGAATCCTCGATGAGGTCTCGTCATTCCAGCATGCCGGAATCGGTGGCTGACCAAGACGGCATTTTGAGCCAGGAGCGTGGTTCGGACGTAACCACGTCGAGCCACAACGGGCGCGCGTTCGTTGTGGAGGGACACCAGGGCTCCGGGATAAAGAGGACACCCACCCCCATCGCATCTCACCCATGTGGAACGTGGAAACCCCGTTGCGGTCTGCCACGCGAACGGATTGTTCGTTCGCGTGGCAGTCAGCCACCCGTAAGGACGGCCCAATTCCGCAGCGGGACAGGAAGGCCCAAGAAGCGAAGGCCAGCCGCCGAAAGGCAAGGGGAATACATAACCCGCTGGATAGGGCCGCAGAAGCGGAGATACCCACCCTGAAAGGGAGCTAACGTGGGCCTGGTGAATCACCGAAAGAGCGTGACACAGAGCGCAAACCGAGGGAAAAGTTAGATGCTCGTGACCCACGATGCAAACGGACCTGAGGGAGGGACCGATTGGCAACGCGTCAACTGGCGCAAAGCCGAGCGGGCCGTCCGCAATCTGCGGCAACGTATCTTTCGGGCTGCTCAACAGGGCGACCTCCGCAAGGTCCATGCCCTGCAGAAGCTGATGCTGCGCAGCTACTCCAACACGCTCCTCAGCGTGCGCCGGGTGACGCAGCAGAACGCCGGGAAATACACGGCGGGAGTGGACAAGATGGTCATCAAGACGCCTCAGGCTCGTGGACGCCTCGTCGACCTTCTGTCTACGATACAACCCTGGCGCGCGCAGCCCGCGCGTCGTGTGTATATCCCCAAAGCCACCGGCAAACTCCGTCCGCTCGGAATTCCCACGGTCCTTGACCGCTGCTTGCAAGCCCGCGTGAAGAACGCGCTTGAGCCCTTCTGGGAAGCCAGATTTGAGGAAACCAGTTATGGGTTCCGCCCAGGTCGGGGGTGCCATGACGCCATTGCCAAGATCTACCTGCTCGCCAACTCCAAAGGAAGAAAGCGGTGGGTGGTCGACGCGGACATTACGGGCTGTTTCGATTACGCATCTTGATACCCTCCTGAAAAATCGATCTGCTGGAGCAAGCCAGCATGGAGCGCACGCAATTGCTCCAGCGTGCTCGCGTGATCCGGAAAGAGATACAGTCCTCGCTGCGGATCTCGGTCCACCCGAATCCTCCCATTGTGGATGCGATCATAGATCCAATGAGGCGAGACCTGGAGCAGGCGTGTCAGTTGCGGAATGGTCAGCATGCCTGAGACCGTGCGAGGATGCGATTGACTGCGTTCCTGCAAAATGCCATGTCGCAGACGAATGGTTTTCACCGTACTGGCAAGCACTTCGTGGCGCATGGGAGAGCGATACCCTAAGTGCGTTAACTCCTCAGCCATGGCTTCATCCGTCATGCCTGCTTGTGCGTGTTCGACAATGAACTGTTCCATGGCCTCGGAGCCGGCTAGCTCGCGGAACGTTCCCACCGGTACCGCCAGCGTGGTGGCGGTGACGTCTCCCCCTTTCCACACCACCCGCACCTGGATGCGACCGGGAGCTTCCCGACGGATCACCACCTTGTCCAGCAGACAGCGGAGCAAGGCTTTCTTGTGAGGCGAGGAGAGGTGGCCGTCTCGCCACAGAGTGGGAATCCGCTCACTCATCTAGGCCCAGCGGGCCCGCAGGTCTGGGGTCACCTCTGGCACCGACGAGCGTTGGTGCTGGAGGGCTTCCGTGGCGGCTCGCGCCTGGTGCAACGCCACCAGCGCCGCCTCCCAGCGGCGTTCGAGCTCTGCAGCGACCAACCGGTTATCCGGGTCCACCTGGCGGTACTGGCGCTCCGCGAGAGCGGCTTCATATTCTAGGCGCTGCAGATGCTGCTGCTGCGCGTGGACCACCTGCTGCTGCACCTCGTCCCGTTGCTGCAAGGCGCGCTCATAGACCGCCAATTCCACGGGAGTGAGCGCCTGAAAGAAGACGTCGACCACATACGCATCGATGGGATCCGCCGCAATATTCTGACAGACTGGGGTGTGATGGTGTTGCCGTAAATAGTTGCAGAGATAGCGGGTGCCGCCCTTGTATTGGACCACCATTTTGTGACCACATTCCCCACAATAGACGATTCCATGCAGTAAGGCGGCACCCGGACGCGGCACTCCGCGCGATTTGTTGCGGTCATAGTCCGCGTAATTGTCGGCGAGCATCGCTTGAATCTGCTCAAATGTCTCCCAAGTAAGGTAGGGCGGATAGACGTCATTCACGCGAATCTTCCACTGCTCCTGGGGCAAGCGTTTGGTCTGAGTGGTCTGGGCACTGGTTCGAATGGTGCGAGTGCGTCCATACACAAACGCGCCCGCATACGCTGGATTTTTCAAGATGGCCAGGATCGACGCGACGGTGGGCGGTTTCCACACCAGATCGCCAAAGCGATCCCGTCGCGGGATCTGCAGCTGGTGCTGCTGCAGGAATTGTAACACTTTGCTCGCCGTCTTCACGCGCAGAAATTGCGTAAAGACCAGCTGCAGTCGCTCCTGCACGTCCTGGTGAGGATCATGGTGGACCACTCCGGTCGGATCACGCACCAATCCCACGGGCAACGTTAAAGCTAATGCACCCCGTTGCGCTTTGTTGAGTAATCCCGCCGTCATGCGGGCGCGAATGGTATGCAGTTCAAACTCGGAGAGTTGGCCCTTCAGGCCCAAGAGCAAACGGCCATTGGTCGAGGAGGGATCGTAAATCCCATCGGTGTCGGCAATCAAACAGTGCTGATAGCCGCAGACATCCAAGAGGGGATACCAGTCAGAACAATTGCGCGCCAAGCGGGTGACATCAAAGGAGAGCACGATGCCGACCTGTCCCAACGTGATTTGCATCACCAAATCTTTGAAGCCGGCTCGATGCACGGTGGAACTGCCGGTCAGTCCGACATCGGCATCAATGATGTCGATCTGCTCGGCAGGCCACCCGAGCGCGAGGGCGCGTTGTTCGAGCGCGTATTGCAGGCGAAGGCTTTCTTGGTTGGACACCATCTGCTGCGGAGTAGATTGGCGAATGTAGATGAGGGCTTTGCGACACCAGTGGTGTGGGGTCACGAGTTCGGAAGACGTCATCACGAATCTCCTGATAGACCGAGGCCAGGTCGGTCAGAATTTGTTGCTGCACTGCAGGGGTCAGTCGTTGCCAGACGTGGATGGGACGAATTGACATGAGCTCTCACAATCTTCGGCCAACTCAAGAATTTCCTGCACGGAGGCCACAGTGAGTCGGGTGGAGAAAGCCGGCCGAGGTGAGGCAAGGGTAGTGGCTTGCAGCGGGATGCGCAAGATCAGGGTCTGGTGGTACCGCACAAAGACATAGCTAGGCTCTTGAGGGGAATGGCTCCGCGAGACCAGCGAAAAGCACCGACCAAACAGGGGATGCGTCGGATCGGTGACTTCAATGTCGGGAAGGGGTTCTTCCCCTGGATTCTTGAATAGGGTAGTTCGTTGTGAGATCGTTTGATGAAATTGACCATGAGTGGCTCTTGCGCCATATTCTCATGGACAAACCCATACTCCACGCATGGCTCAAAGCTGGCTTCTTAGAAGAAGGCCACCTCTACCCTACCGCAGCCGGTACGCCGCAAGGCAGCCTGATTTCCCCCGTATTAGCCAACCTCACCTTGGATGGGCTTGAGCAGGCATTGCGCGAGCGATTCCCGCAAACCCACCAAAAGAGCACCACCAAAGTGAACCTGATACGATTTGCCGATGACTTCCTGATTACGGGAGATTCGTACGAACTCCTCGACCAGGAGGTAAAGCCTCTGGTGGAAGCCTTCCTCCAGCAACGGGGGTTGACCCTTTCCCCAGAAAAGACTCTCATTACGCATATCGACCAGGGAGTGGACTTCCTCGGACAACACTTACGCAAATACGGCGGAAAATTGCTCATTACCCCATCCAAGAAGAGCGTTCACACTTTCTTGGACAAGGCGCGAACGCTTCTCAGCGAAAACAAACAGGCCACGGCCGGCAATCTCATTAGCCAACTCAATCCGCTGATTCGCGGATGGGCACGCTATCACCGACATGTGGTAAGTGCGAACACCTTCGCAGCCGTCGATGCTGCGCTGTTTCGCGCCATCTGGCACTGGGCAAAACGCCGGCACCCCAAGCGCAGTGCAGTTTGGGTGCGTCAGAAATATTTCCAGAACCGGCCGGGGAGAGCCTGGACCTTTGTGGGGGAGGGAAATGACGCCACGGGAACAACATCACACGTATGGCTGTTCTCAGCACGCCAGATGCCCATCCGCCGCCATATCAAGGTGCGAAAGGAGGCGAATCCTTACGACCCGGCCTGGGAAGAATACTTCGAAGAACGCTGGCGACGCCATGCGTTTGGAGAAGGGGGGGAATATCTGCTCCTTTGGCGAGAACAACAGGGCAAATGCGTGATCTGCCACCACCCGATCACTACGACAACGGGGTGGCATACCCACCACATTGTGTGGCGCTCCCATGGTGGCTCCGACCTGCTGGAAAACCTAGTGTTACTCCATCCCAACTGCCATCGACAGGTCCATAGCCAACAGATTACGGTGACGAAACCGCGCCCAGTGATGGGCGTTGGAGAGGCTTGAGCTGACTTCGGGGAAACTCGCCCGGTCAGTTCTGAGGGGGGGAGGTGGCGGTAACATCACCTCCCTACCCGGCGATGCGCAGTGGATCGCCGAGTTGTTGGCGCATGGCCTCGTGCGCCCTAGCTTCATTCCTCCTCGAGCCCAACGGGAGCTGCGCGACTTAACGCGCTATCGGACCACCTTTGTCCGCGAGCGGGTGAACCTGGTCAATCGGGTCCACAAGGCGCTGGAAAGCGCCAATCTCAAGCTGGCGTCGGTGGCGACCGACATCATGGGCGTCTCGGGACGGGCCATTCTGGCAGCGCTGCTGGCCGGCGAAACCGATCCGGCGATCCTGGCAGAATTGGCCAAGGGGCCACTGCGCAAGAAGCGGCCGCAGCTGGAGCAGGCACTGCGCGGCCATCTGCAGCCGCATCAGAGTTTTGTCCTGACGGATCAGAGTTTTGTCCTGACGGAATTGCTTGCGCAAATTGACAGTCTGGATGAAACCATTGCCCGCTTCACGGCCCAGATTCAAGCGACCTGTGCCCAAGACGCCGATGAGGCCGAGGTCGTCGCTTTACTCGACACGATCCCCGGCCTCTCGCTAGCCACTGCTCAGGTCATTGTCGCCGAAATAGGCATAGACATGCGCCGTTTTCCTTCTGCCGCCGCGCTCGCTGCCTGGGCAGGACTAGCGCCGGGCAATGATGAGAGTGCTGGGCGGCAGCGCAGTGGCCGCACCCGCAAGGGCAATGTCTGGGTGCGGACCATCCTCGTCCAGGCAGCGCAAGCAGCCTCCCATACCAAACACACCGCCCTCGTGGCGCGCTATCGGCGGATCGCCGCCCGGCGGGGGCACAAGAAGGGGATCATGGCGCTGGCGCATGCACTGCTGGTGATCATTTATCACGTCATCGCCCGGCGCCAACCCTATCAGGAATTCGGCGAGGACTACTTCCAGCGCTCCGATCCTGCCGCACGGGCCCAGCGCTTGGTTCGTCAACTCAGCCACCTCGGCTTCGAGGTACAGCTCCAGGCCCAGCAGCTGATCGCTCCCATACCCAAGGTGCTCACACTTCCGACGAGCTCCTGACGTGCTACATTTTCAGGTGAGTTACATCAGCAGGCGTCATATCGGATGGATGTCCTCCTTATCCAGGAATAAATCAATTGACGGCTTCTTGACGTCAAAGCTGCACTTCTTTCAGCCTGCCACCTTTTTCCCTTCCTGCTCAGTTATGGATCTCATCGCCCCTCTCGTGGGTGATCCTCTCTCACAGCCTTGGGAGACGTGTCTCGTCTCCCCTTTCAGTCTGTTGCTGGTGGAAGGAGCACCTTTCTCTGGTGGAGAGAAAGGTCGCAGCAACGATGAGTTCCCACAAGCCAAAGGGGATCAGAAACAGGTAACTGACATCCAGGAAGAAGAAAAGCACAGCCAGGGCGACGAAAAAGAAACCGACCAATCCGACTCCCTTCCATCGAACGTGCTGACAAAAGACGAGGCTGATCACGAGGATCGAGAAAGCAAAGATGGCGATACTGATCCATCCTCCCAAGTCAGCAGCAGCATGTGCCACGATAGCGAACTCCTGGTATCCTGGATCAGTCGCAGAGCGCCCCTCCTTCCCCAGGACAACAAGCGCATAGTGCAGCTCAAGGAAGCTGAGAAAGGCTGCGCTAGTCATGATATTCAGAGCGACAACTACCAACAGCGCATACCAATGGGATTCTTTGAGTGAGGTAAAAAGCGTCACCACTCCTATCACCCACAACACAATAGCGCAAGAGAATGCTGCCACCATGCTACTAAAAAGCTGTTGTCCGCTGGGCTGCACGAGGGTAGAAAGCAGGTCAGGACTTCCGGGCCCCTCAGCCAGATACAGGAGCACAACCCCGACAAGAAATCCTCCTCCTGAGAAGGCGAAACAGATGGCGCCAACTATCCAGAGGGAAGAGAAATGGTCCGGAGTTTTCAGAGACGAAACTGAACCAGGCTCCCCGGATGCCAATACTCGGTGTTGCATCGCCTGCTTTTCCTTTCTTCGTTCGGAACACTGTTGAACACGAAGGAGATGACCTTCGCGCTCATAACTCGTGGGAGAAGCATAACGTTGTTCCCTCAGCCAGCACTACGTCTGTTCTGTCACGGCCAATTCCTCCAGTGGTGCGCCAGTGTCATTTGCGCCACTGGCGTTTTGGGCAGTGTGGAGAAAATGCCTCAATGGTAGAATGAATGGAATCCGCTGCTCTCGTTGATCGCGCGAAACCGGAAATACGTATGAAACACATCCAACCGCTTCCCGTGCTTGCCTGGTTTTTACTCTGCTGGTATATCTTTGTGACCGGCGCGCTGATGACGACGGTCTGGAATCCCCCTCCTAATCTGCGAGGCGCTCAAGATCTTCGCATGGCACTCTTTCTCGTGCTTGCAGGTATCCATCTGAGCTTCTCGCTCTGCATCCTGGTTGGCAAGTGGACACAAGCCGCACGCCTGCGCGTGCTGCTGTTCTTGGCGGGAGGCGTGCTGCTGCTGACACAGGTGGCACAAAGCCCGGCGGTGACTTACACCTTCTCGTTGGCTCTTTTGCTCGTCGCAAGTGCCTCGCTTCAGCCGTGGAGGCGGTTGGTGCGTGCAGGTATTGGCTATGTCGGATGTGTGGTGCTCTACGCTCTTACGTTTGGTTCTATGTTGGATTGGAGTCTCCACTGGGATCGGACTGGTGCAACGATACTGTTTTTCCTGTGTTTTGCCCTCGGTGGCTTGGTGCTCTTCCTGCAACAGCAGCGCGCGCATCAGCAAACGCAACGTCTTTTCCACCAGCTTGACGATGCTTACGCGCACCTTCAAGAAGCTCATCGCCAGCTCTCGGCGTTTGCCCTCCATATCGAAGATCTAACCATGCTCAATGAGCGCCAGCGTCTGGCACGTGAACTGCATGATACCTTAGTGCAGGGCATGGCTGGCTTACTCATGCAGTTAGAGGTCATCGCGACTCATACTCGGCAGAGTCACTTGGGGCGGGTGGAGATACTGCTCCAGCAGGCCATGGCGGACGCACGTGAGGTGCTCTCCGATGCCCGCTGTGCCCTCAGCGATCTCCGGGCTGAGCATGTGCGCCCTGACGATCTGGTCGAAGTGGTGTTGGAGGAGATCCATCATTTCACCGCCAGCACCGCTCTTGCCTGTGTGGCTCAGATTGAGCCGCTTGCCCACACGCCTCCCGCCCTCTGTGTGCCCGTCTTGAGGGTCATCAGTGAAGGATTGACCAACATTGCGCGTCATGCCCAGGCGAGACAGGTAGAGGTACGGGCATCCTTGGCTGGCACGATCTTACAGCTTGAACTGTGTGATGATGGCGTGGGGTTTGATCCGGCAACCATCAAACCGGAGGAGGGTCATTATGGCTTGCTAGGTCTGCGCGAACGGGCGCGCCTGATGGGCGGACACTTGCTTATCGTGAGCCAAGCAGGTCAAGGAACCAGGATCTGTCTCCAGATCCCGCTTGTCCCAGAGGAAGCCAGCGCATGAATGAGCAAACGATTCGTGTCGTGATTGCCGATGATCATGTTATGGTACGCAAAGGGTTGCGATTGATGTTGGAAGAAGCCGGGGGAAACATTGCCTTGATTGGTGAGGCTCCTGATGGGCGCACCGTGGTGACACTCGTCGAACAGCTTCAGCCGGATGTCGTTTTAATGGATGTGCGGATGCCTGCCCTGGATGGCATTACTGCACTCAAACAAATCCGGGTTGCCTGGCCACAGGTTGCCGTCATCATCCTTACGACGTATGATGAAGATGACTTGATCCTGCGCGGCATGCGCGCGGGGGCCTGCGGATACTTACTCAAGGATACGCCGCTAGAGACCTTACTGTATGCTATTCGTACAGCGGCCCGAGGAGAAATGCTGATTCAGCCGACCATCATGGCTCGTCTTCTCACCCACCTGCCTGACAAGACAACTGGAGAGAAGCCTCTCATGCCTGCCTCATACGGATATGGAACGCTAACCAAACGCGAACGAGAAGTGCTGGAGGGCTTGGCGCGAGGGGAACGGAGCAAAGAAATTGCTGCACACCTTGGGATTACTGAGCGCACAGTTCGGGCCTATTTAACCTCCATTTATACCAAACTGAATGTTGATTCGCGAACCGCAGCGATCGCTGTTGCAGTAGAGCATGGCCTGCTTTCTGGAAAAGAGCAAAATTTCCGTTGAAGAGGAAGATACTCCTCAAGCCACATTGCCCATCCAGCACGATCGCGTTTCCGCAGCGATACTCGTTGCGCATTCCGTGGGCAGGTGGTGGCGGCTGGTGCTAGCCAAACCTGGCCGTCTACGCACGTGCAAGGCCTCCAGCTCACGTGTTGAGCGTTTGACGTGTACAGTGCCTCTTGATGATCCTTCAGATGCTCTGTGATGATGCGCCTGCCAGTACACGCACGAGGTAGCTATGACACGACTTCCCTATCAGGTGGTCGTCTTCATCCGACGGCGACCGACCCCTACGAGCATCGAATATCTCCTGCTAAGGCGCACGCCAGCCCGCAGCGGCTTCTGGCAGGGAGTGAGTGGCGGAGTGGAGGCGGGCGAAAGTCTCGCCCAGGTGGTCCGATCGAGGGGAAAGCTGTAGCGGAATTCGAGGGGCAGGCGGCGTCCCATATATGTCATAGCCGATACCCCAGTTCCCATTACGCTCTGCCTGATTCAGGTTCGCGCAGGCGGGCATTGTGACCAACGGTCCTCAGGCGCGGTTTCAACCGCTGGCGCTTGACGATAGGTCTCCGGTATCTGTCGATGGGTACCGATCCCATAGAGGAGTTTGGCACGTATGGCGTCGTAGCTATAACCCCGTCCACTGCGCTGAGCGAGTTTGGCAAGCCCGTTGAGTGCCTCTGTGGTAGCGTTGGTGATGCTGGCACCGGGCACAGTAAAATACGCAAAGATCTCGTCATGCCAGTTGCCCATAGCTGTCAGCAGCGACTGAAATGCCACCTCTAGCTCTGGCGATAATGTTGCTCTCCAGGTGGTGTATGCTGCCTCTGCATCAGCCTTGTCTCGGGTCTTCCAAATGTCATAGAATTGCTCTTTCGCCTCGTAGGCTTGCGCAAGAAGGGGCATGTGCTGGGTCCACACTTTCAGGATCATGCGGTCCTTATCCGTGAGATCCTCGTGTCGCCGAAGGAGGACGAAGCGATCATGCATCAAGGTCCGCCGCTGGCGGTCCGTGAGTGTCTGCCGCAGCTCGCGCCGAATGCTCTCCAATCCTTGGTTGGCCATACGCACGACATGGAACTTGTCCACGATGATTCTGGGTCGGTGGAGCGCCCACTGGACCGCATTGCGGTACGGTTCCCACATGTCCATCGCGACGATCTCCACCCTCCCACGGCGATGCAGGTCATGGAGGTGCTGCGCGACCGTGGCCTGACTCCGATTCTTGAGCAGGGCAATGATCGTCCGTTCTTCAAGATTGGTCATGATGCAGCGCGGATGGCGGAGCAGCGTGAGTTCGTCGATACCCAGCCACTTCGGCGTGGCAAAGACGGTTGTCTCATCCAGATGCCCAACATGCTCATGGAAGACGTTCCGGACGGTCTTCTCGTCCAGTCCGCATTCCTCGGCAATACTGATGAAGGTGCGGCGCACTGACGCCTCCCCGATGTGGAAGAGCAGCCGTTTGGTCATCTGATGCTTTTCATCCATGTGGGGAAGCGGCTGGAGCATCGTGTGGTAACAATTGGCGCACCGGTAGCGCTGCCTCTCGACATGGATACCAACCCGTTTGCCGTGCATGGGCAGATCCAGGAAGAGTTGGTTGCGCTTGCCAAACCGTTGCAGGAAGCCGAAGCGCCAGCAGGACGAACAAGCAAGAGCTGGTACGTCATAGCTCGCGGTGATTTGATAGTCGTAGGGACCTTCCTCCGTGTGCAGGATTGTCCAATCAGGCAGGTTCAGGACATTCACACCACCCATTGTCTGGCAGTGGTGACTGCTTGTCAACTGCACTATCCGGATCGTCTCTCACATGAGATCGGCTGTCCCCCGGGAGTATTCTCTTCTAACCAGCGCTCCGGTACGAGAGCCAGCACTAGGTGAACGAACGAACTGCAGCCACCACAAACCGTTTTGTGGAAGGCATCACATGGCGCTGGGGGGTGTGATGGGGTAGACTGATGTCACATCAGCAACATACCGATCCCTGTACTAACCCTGTACGGTCCTGACCAGACGTTTCCCCCAAGTGAGGAGAAAGGGGCAGTGTCCCATGGCCGTGCCACTGCTCGAGCGTGACGGCTTCTTGCAGACGCTGGACAACCTGCTCTGCCAGGTCCAAGAAGGAGCGGGGCGAATCGCCCTGGTCAGCGGCGAGGCCGGCATCGGCAAGACCTCCCTGGTGGAGCACTTTCTGCAGCACCAGACCGGCACCATGCGCGTTCTGTGGGGTGGGTGCGAGGCGCTCTTCACCCCCCGTCCTCTGGGTCCCCTCTACGACATCGCCCAGCAGACGCAGAGCCCATTGCGCGCGCTGCTCGAGGGTGAAGCGAACCGCGCTGTGCTCTTTGCCGCCGTCCTTGACGAGCTCAAAGAGACTCCAGCCATCCTGATCATCGAGGACGTCCACTGGGCCGATGAAGCCACTCTCGATTTGCTCAAATACCTCGCCCGTCGAATCTCGCGCACGTCGTCGCTCCTCATCCTCACCTTCCGTGATGACGAGATCGCCAGATATCACCCATTCCGCCTCGTTTTGGGCGATTTGCCTGCCCGTGAGGTCACGCGACTCCATCTGCCTCCACTCTCGGAAGCCGCCGTTGCCACTCTGGCCCAGGCGGTGAATCGCCCCAGCAAAGATCTCTACCTTGCTACCGGAGGCAATCCCTTCTTCCTCAGCGAAGCTCTGGCCAGTGACGCCTCTGGCGTCCCGACAAGCATCTCTGATGCCGTGCTCGCCCAGGTCGCGCGACGCTCACCGGAAGCGCAACGCCTCCTCGACCTGGTAGCCATCGTTCCCAATAAAGTCGAGTCATGGGTTATTGCAGCTGTCAACGCAGCCGATACGTCAGCGCTCGATGAATGTCTGGCTGCCGGTATCCTGCATCTTGCCGGCGAGGCGGTCAGGTTCCGCCATGAACTAGCGCGGCAGGCCGTAGAGAGCGCTCTCCCGCGTGCACGCTGCCAATCGTTGCACGCCGCTGTTCTGCACGCGCTACTCGCGCAGCAGGAGCGACAACTTGAGGTCGCTCGCCTGGTGCATCATGCGGCGCTCGCCCAGGACGCCGAACAGGTGCTGCGGTTCGCGCCGGAAGCGGCGAAGAAGGCTGCAGAGCGCGGCGCGCACCGCGAGGCAGTCGAGCAGTACCAGACAGCCCTGCGTTTTGCGGACAGGCTGGACCCTGCCAAACGCGCCGATTTGCTTGAACATCTGGCATACGAATGTCTCTTGACCGGTCAGATGCCTGACGCTATACAGGCTGGTGAAGATGCGCTGGCCCTTTGGCGAAAGCTCGAGAGCCTGCAGCGCGTCGGCTACAATCTGCGCTGGTTCTCACGGATCTACTGGTATGCTGGCCAGAGGACGAAAGCGAACCAGTATGTGGATGCGGCGGTCGGTCTCTTGGAAACGCTTCCACCCGGCAAAGAGCTTGGGTGGGCCTATAACTATCGCGCGATGTTCGCCATGCTCGCAGAGGACGACACCGGCGCCCGCGTGTGGGGCGAGCGCGCATTCGAACTGGCTGAACGCCTTGCTGACGACGAGTTAGTGATCCATGCCCTCAACACCCGAGGGATGGCCCGTCTCTACGCGGGCGACGCCCAAGGGAGAGACCAGGTGAGTCAGAGCCTGCAACTTGCGCTACGGCATGGCTGTGAAGAACATGCCGCACGTGCGTACGCCAACCTCTCCTGCTATCTTGTACGCTTCCGCGAATACGCTCATGCTGCTGACAGTATTACCGAAGGTATCACCTACTGCATCGATCGCGATCTCGACGTATATACCTACCAGATGTTGTCATGGCGTGCATTGGCGGCATTCGATCAGGGAAATTGGGCAGCCGCTGGCGAGGACGCGAGAGCTGTGATCGACGCCGCGCATGCTCTGCCAATCAACAAGATCCAGGCACTCGTCACCCTGGGCTGGTTACGGGCGCGCCGAGGTGATCCCGGTGCCGACCATTTACTCAACGAAGCTCGCGATCTGGCGCTTGGCACGGGTGAGCTCCAACGCATCGCACCGGTCATGGCGGCACGCGCCGAGGCTGCCTGGTTGGCTGCGGACCTCGCTGAATGTGCAGCAGAAGCGCGTATCGGCTTCGACATGGCATGCGCACATATCAATCCTTGGGCGCTGGGACAACTCGCCTTCTGGCTCTGGCGTGCGGGCACCTTGACTGAGCCTCCGAAAGGTGCCGCAACCCCCTATGCACTGCAAATCACCGGTGATTGGCGCGGGGCAACGGCAGCCTGGGAGCAGATCGGCTGTCCCTATGAGCAGGCACTCGCGCTTCTGGACGGCGATGAGCCTGCTCAGCGGCAGGCGCTGGACATCTTCGAGAGGTTGGGCGCGGCGCCAGCAGCGGAGCTGGTGCGGCGCCAGCTTCGGGCAGCAGGGGTGCGCGGCCTGCCTCGGGGACCCCGCGTGGCGACGCTGGAGAATCCACAAGGACTGACGACACGCCAGCTGGAGATTCTTTGGCTGTTGGCCGAAGGGCTGCACAATAGTGAGATCGCCGACCGGCTCTCGACTACCCCTAAGACCGCGGCGCATCACGTCTCGGCTATCCTGGCCAAGCTCAACGCCCGCTCGCGTGGAGAGGCGGTACGTCTCGCCAATCACCTAGGCATTCTTCCCCAGACAAGCTCCCATCACTCCTCCTAATCTGGGCATGTTCGAAGCCCAATATAGGCACTTCGCCCGATGTGATCGGTGCCCCCTCGCGGGTATGCTGCTGGTGCCTGGACATGAGGATGCTCTGGCTCTGCAGCATCCGCCAGGCAGAGGAGGAGAACAGTATGCCACGCTATCTGGTCGAGCGCACCTTTCCTGACGGTCTGCAGATTCCCCAGAACGAGGAAGGCGCTCAGATCTGCCAAACGGTGATTGCCATCAACTCCGAAGACCTGGTGACCTGGATCCACTCGTACGTCACCGAGGACAAGGGCAAGACCTACTGCATCTACGATGCTCCCTCACCCGAGGCAGTCCGGCGGGCAGCGCGACGAAACAACCTCCCGGTGGACAAGATCACCCAGGTGCAGGTCCTCGATCCCTATTTTTACCGCTAACTCGAGTCGTAGGTAGTCTCTGGTCCCACGTGGGCGGAGCGCCATCCGCATGTGGTGTCTGGCGGTGCAGCCAGACCCAGTCCCAGTCGCACCAGCGGTAGCGGTTGTGAGCCCGGAGGAACCTCACACCGCCGCGACCTCCGCTGGTGTTTGTGGGGTGAGCGGCAGGCATCACACCACCTGGGTTATCACAGCGATGCTCGCGTTCTCGTAGTCGAAGGAGGTTCTCATGCGCGGGAAAAGTGGCACCCGAGCGATAAAAAACGCCAAGTTCATCCGTGCGGTCTCCCCGGACCTCTTTCCCACGGGCGAGCCTCAAGCTGGCTACGCCAGTGTCGTGCCGTTTGCGGTGTTGGATCGATTCGACCGCATGAGCGACGAGGAGTTGCGCCCCTATCCCCAGCTGCGTACAGCCGCCAAGATCCTGCGTCGTAAACAGCGGGCAAGCAAACGCAGAGCTTCGAGCACACTGAGACGCTTCTTGCGACGCGTTCTCGGCTGGGTGTTCCGGTTTCCTCCCTTTGACGGCACACATCAGGCAAGTGGTGCAACACCGTATAGCTGGTGGGGGAGCCTCCTCGGGTGGCTATTTGGGTGGCTGTTCAGTTCTCCCCCTTTCTCAGGCACGCTGCACTTCCTCAGGATACTGTTCACCATGGGTGACACGGTGGTGGCGATGAGCGACCAAGACCTGGCGACGATCATTGATTATACTAACCAGGCGGTGCAGGCCATTGCCGCCTATACCTCCCAATATGGCGCCAGCCCGATAACGGTATCCAAAGACATTTTGGAGCACACCGTCAACCTCCCTTCGGGAGTCTATTCCGACGATGATCTGGAGCAGTGGATACAGTTGGCGATCCAACCCCTATTTCAATCGGGGGAGACAAACTTCTGCATTATCGTCTGTAATCCTGAGGGAGTAGTCAACACGGATGCGGATCCAAGCAAGGGGGTTGGAGGATATCACGATGCTATGCCTGGTGCTGACTCTAAGACTGACGATGAAGTTCGGGTTCCCTATTGCTTGGTTGATGTCTCCGGGACAGGTGTGACCGTTCAAGACAGATCAGAGCAGTATGCGAAGAGCTTGAGTCACGAGATCGCGGAAATGATCGTGGATCCCGAAGGTATTCCATGGGCAAATCCTGAGGTGTGTGACCCCTGTGAAAATGCTGGCACCGTCGGAGATGGAGGTGGAGATCCAGGCTGGAAGGCATTTTTCCAGGTGACGGCTCCAGCTGGCGACTTGCGTTATGTGGGGTCCGCGGTGGAAGTCAATGAGGTCACACAACCTTTCGATTTCTACATCGCCGCCGTCGTCCAGCCCCGATATACGGGTAATGATAACGCCCCGGACTGGGGGTGCGACTATGGGCCTGACGACCGCACCGGTATCAACCAATTGCTCTTTTATGAGCGAGCGAGCGGTAGTAGTGAGATTTATTCGGTCGACTCATCTGGCAACCTGGCCTTGCAGACCGTGCAACTGCGCGAGACCGAGCAAACCCAAAACAATGTCTCTCTAATCACGCTTGGTCATTTCATGTCCAGATCAGGTACGGACCCGGTGGGCGAGGTGGATCTGTTCCTCTACAGCCCACTGGACAAAAACTATACGGACATGAACGGAGCAGGACGGTTTTTCCAAGCCGGTTTATTGGGTGAAATCAACCCCAAAGACATTGAAACGGGCTTACGGACCACCTGGTCGCTCATCATCCCCGGCAGGTTTTCCGAAAACTCCTTGCTCCCAGGCGCTACCAACGATTTATTGTTCTATGATCCCACCACGGGAGACGGGGCATTTTACTCCACTAACAATGGTCTTGACCAGAACTTCGCCAATTCCTCTGGGTGGAATACCACCTGGTCGATAATCGTCGCGGGCAAATTTTCCGATAATGCCACCGACGATTTGTTATTCTATGATCCTACCCTTGGCGTGGGAGAGTTTTATCATACCAACAATGGGTTCGACGATTTGTCCTTCAGTTCCAATACCGGGTGGAATACTACTTGGTCGATTATGGTCGCGGGCAAGTTTTCCGCGAGCGCTGCAGTCCCTGGCGGCACCGACGATTTGTTATTCTATGATCCTACCCTTGGCGTGGGAGAGTTTTATCATACCAACAATGGGTTCGACGATTTGTCCTTCAGTTCCAATACCGGGTGGCGGACGACCTGGTCGATAATTATCGCGGGCAAGTTTTCCGATAACTTCACCGACGATTTGTTGTTCTATGATCCCACCACGGGAGAAGCTGAGTTACACCATACCAACAACAATGGGTTCGACGACTTTGCCTTTGCGTCCTTCACCGGGTGGCGGACGACGTGGTCCAGCATTGTCCCACTCAGTTTGTCACAGTCATGACGGTGGCCCTGGTAGTCAGCGCGCAACTCCTCCAGAGGGTGGGGATCTCGGGAGGGGTACAATTTTGGGTATGTCTGTGGGGACGAACACCGGACGACACTGATTCTTCGTACAACCGGTGTGTTCATTGGGAGGGCCGTAGAGGGTCCAGGTTTCTCTGGTGAGGCGGCAACAGGAACCATTCACCAGGCATATTGTCCTGAGCGGCGAGCACGCGTGCTCCATGGCTCTCTAACGCCACGGCCAAAACTGAATGCGTCTCATCGTTCTCTTGCTCGCCTCAAGGTAAAGCTGAGAACAAAGAGAGAGCAAAAATCGGATGACAAGGTTGATGCAATCACAACACAGAGAGATTGCCAACCCTTTGGTCCGATTTTTAATTGATATGTACAGGAGTCACATCAACCCGATAATCCGGATAGCCCAGTTCTTTAAACAAACGTTGGGCTGGACGACTCCTCGAGTCCGCCATCCTGCTCAAGCCGATCGCTGGACGTGGCTGCTGCTCCTCGCCTATACTCAACTGCGCTTAGCGCACTCGCTGGTAACTGATCCACGCTTGCCTTGGCAAAAGCCATTGCCGCCAAGCAAACTCACTCCAGGGCGGGTCCGTCGAGCCTTTTCACAACTTCTGGCGATAGTGGGAACACCAGTGAACCCACCAAAACCCTGTGGACGCTCGCCAGGTCGCCCCAAAGGGCAGCGTTCACCGCCAGCCCAACGCTTTCCCGCCATCCCAAAATCAGGTTGAACCGCTTCTGCAATTCAGCCGCTTCCTTATTTTCGACGTTCCTCGTGCAACGCCGCCCTATCCCTCTGGGTTAAATCTCTAGCTAAGTGCTAGAACACGAGCATGAAACCTTCAGAGTATGCCAAACAGATGGGCGTGCGTTACGAAACGGCCTGGCGCTGGTTTCGAGATGGGAAAATCCAGGGCCGCCGTGTGGGGCCGCGTACCATCATCACCGAAGGGCACACACTGCTAGAAGAGGCGAAGCCAGCGCGGGTTGCCATCTATACGCGGGTCTCTTCCCACGAGCATCAGGCCAATTTGGATCGGCAAGCAGAACGACTCCTTGCCTACTGCGCGGCGAAGGGCTATCAGGTGAACAAGGTCGTGAAAGAGATTGCGTCCGGCGTCAATGATAGCCGCCCCAAGCTGCTGTCTCTGCTAGAGGACCAAGGCATCACGCTGATTGTGGTGGAACATAAGGACCGCCTGACACGCTTTGGCTTCCGCTATCTGGATACGCTGCTGCGTGGGCAGGGCCGGGCACTAGAAGTCGTGAACGAGGCGGGGAACGAGACGGAAGACCTGCTGGCGGACCTAACGAGCATTATTTATAGCTTTTGCGCTCGCCTTTACGGGCAGCGGCGGGCAAAGCGCAAGACGGAAACCGTCATCCGCGCGCTGGAAGCGGGAGAAAACGAGGGCGAGCATGCAATTGGTTGAGCAGCACATCATCAAACGTGCCGACCCCCGCTTTGCTCCGATTGACACCGCGGCGTTTGCGGCCAAAAATCTGTACAACGCAGCGAACTATCTGGTTCGGCAAGCCTTCATCTTTGAGCACCGGTACTTGGGCTACGCGCAGGTCTTCCATCTCATCAAGCAGACCGAGGCGTACACTGCCCTGCCGCGCAAAGTTTCCAATGACATCTTACGCCAGCTTGATAAGAACTGGCGGGCCTTCTTTGCGGCCTGTGAGGCCTATCGGGAAGACCCCAGCAAGTTTGTCGGTCGCCCGAAATTGCCCAAGTACAAGCATAAGACGCGGGGTCGCTTTCTTTTGGTCTATGACCTCCAGGCCCTTTCCCGTCGGGCGCTCGCGCATGGGCGGCTGCGGCCTTCTGGACTCGACATGGAAGTCCAGACCGCTCACCGTCAGGTGAAGCAGGCCCGCATTGTCCCGCGTGCGGGCTACTATGTCGTCGAAATCGTGTATGAGCACCAGGAAGCCGCGCCCTCCGGTGATCCTGCCCTGTATGCTGCGGTAGACATTGGCGTTGATAATCTGGCCGCGATAACTTCAAATCAGCAGGGCTTTGTGCCCCGGCTGGTCAATGGTCGCCCGATCAAATCAACCAACCACTACTACAATAAGCGTCGGGCGGAATTTCAGGAAGCCCTGGGCCATCCCGGCACGACCAGGAGGAAGGACCGCCTGACTACCAGACGGACGCGCCGAATTAACCACTACCTGCACACGGCGAGCAAAGCCATTATTGCCCTGCTGGTAGAAGAAGGCATTGGCACGCTGGTAGTGGGCAAGAATCCACTGTGGAAGCAGGAAGCGGAGTTAGGCAAGGTCAACAATCAGCACTTTGTCGGATTGCCGCATGCCCGTTTTATTGGCATGCTGGAGTACAAGGCGAAATTGACGGGCATCCGCTGTATTGTCCAGGAAGAGAGCTACACCAGCAAGGCGAGCTTCTTAGATGGCGATGCCATTCCCACCTATGATCCCAAGCGGGAGGAGTCGCCGACTTTTCATGGGAAGCGCATCAACCGGGGCCTGTATCGGGCGAAGGATGGGCGCACGTTGAACGCGGATGTCAATGGGTCGTACAACATCTTGCGCAAAGCACTCCCAACGGCATTTGCCCATGGGATAGAGGCTGTTGCAGTTCGGCCTGTATGGTTGACGTTTGCCTGGTCAGTCCAGCCTAGGGCGCTGGCAGCAGCGTGAATTGTACCAACCGATCAATAGTTCCCTATTGATTTGGAACTGTTCTGGCTATCACTTCTTGACTGAAGATACCACCACGCAAGGAGCATCGTGATGACGCAATCTCGCGACTCTGCGGCACCTATCCTTCCTAAAGACCGACCTGACACGCAAGTCCGTCGGGCGGAGTTAGCCATCAGCAACACGTTGCGTGGTGGTGTGCTGCTGAGTGCCACCTTCATCGTGCTGGGCTTGCTGCTCCTGGTGCTACGGGGCACGAACTCCAGCACCTTTCCCCACTCCCTCCCCGCTGTCGTTCAAAGTGTGGCACAGGGCAATCCTCGAGGCATCATCGTGTTGGGGTTACTGTTGCTCCTGTTTACCCCAGTGTTGCGGGTGGCGGTCTCACTCCTGACGTTTGCACTCGTACGGGATTGGACCTTTGTGGGGATTACGACGCTCGTCCTCATCATCCTCGTTGGGAGCATCGTTGTCTTAGGCACTATTTTTGGCGTCCAAACCCAGGCAGAGAGCTTGGGCACGAGTGGCGGCACGTTTGCCCTCATCTTTCTTGCCGCGATTGTCGCTGGCGTAGTCGGCTCGCTGGTGGGGCTGGGTGGCGGCATCTTTGTCGTGCCACTCTTGACTCTGGCATTTGGATTCCCCATTGATGTGGCGATTGGCGCATCGATTGTGTCGGTTATCGCGACATCCAGCGGAGCAGCAGCAGCCTATGTGCGTGACCATTTGACCAATTTGCGCATCGGGATGTTCTTAGAGATTGCCACCACGCTCGGCGCTGTCAGTGGGGCGTTCCTCGCCATCGTGGTTGCCCCTAGAGCACTCTTCATCGTCTTTGGCCTCGTACTTATAGTCAGCGCCATTCCTCTCATCCGCAATATCGGGGAAGAGTTGCCCATGGGGGTGAAGAATGACCGCTGGGCGGAACGTTTGCAACTGGCAAGCACCTATCCCGATGCGGTCGAGGGGGGAGATGTCCCGTATAACGTCACCCATATACCAGAGGGATTCGGCTTAATGTACATTGCCGGGCTGATTTCAGGTCTCTTGGGCATTGGCAGTGGCACCTTCAAAGTGTTGGCAATGGATACGGCGATGCGTTTACCGATGAAAGTCTCCTCCACGACCAGTAACTTCATGATCGGCGTGACGGCAGCGGCCAGCGCCGGTATTTACTTCCAACGAGGGGATATCCATCCGGTGGTTGCTGCGGCAGTGGCGCTGGGAGTGCTCATCGGTGCCCTCGGAGGAGCGAAACTGTTGGTGAAGCTGTCGAACCGCATGGTGCGCCTGATCTTTGTCCCGCTCCTACTTGCGGTTGCCGTGGAAATGCTCATTCGGGGTGTTTTCTAGCTCCAGTGTTCACAGGAGTTGTCTCTCTGGGAGGAGAGCCACGGATGGCAAGTGACGTACGTTCTTGAGGAGTCAGTTGATTACTCGCCTGATTACTCGCCTGAAAAGAGATTCTGTTATTTGCCCGACACCAATTGGCTCTTCTGCCAGGAAATCCGTTCGTCTTGGGCAGGAATTCTTAAGGAACGCGATGTGCAGGTTTTGTTGATTGAAAGGAGGATTCCAGGCCCAGCGGGCGTACACTTCAAGAGGGCCGCGCCATCCTCACGCACCTTCCGGCTACTCCGCAGCATAGTGCTGCTGGTTCTCGATTCGACATCAAGGAGTAGTTGCATGCGGAAAGACCTGCACGAAGAAAATCGCCGGTCCTGGAATGCGGCCACCATTGCCCACAACAGCCACAGAGGCGATCAGGCGGCCTTCTTTCGCAGTGGAGGTAGCAGCCTGAAGCACGAAGAGCTGGAGCTGATGGGCGACATCCAAGGGCTGTCGCTGCTCCATTTGCAATGCAACGGCGGTCAAGATACGTTGAGCCTGGCTCGACTGGAAGTACAGGTCACCGGCGTCGACATCAGCGACACCGCTATTGACTTTGCCTGTACTCTCGCGCTCGAGACCGGCATCCCCGCCGCCTTCGTGCGTAGCGATATGTACGACTGGCTGGACCGGACCGCTGCAGGGCTGGAGCGTTTCGATCGCGCCTTTTGCTCCTATGGTGCACTCTGCTGGCTCTCTGATATAGAGGCCTGGGCCGCTGGGGTGGCCGGTATTCTTTGGCCGGGAGGCTCCCTGATCGTCATCGACCGCCACCCGGTGGCTTCAATGTTCGAGCGGGACAGGGAACGGGTCTATCCCTACACCACGAGAGGGGAGCCATTGAGTTTTGAGGAGGGAGTCGGCGATTACGTTGCCGAGGCTGGGCATGGTCTGCCCGGCAGCACCTATGTGCCCGGCATCCAGGACTTCACCAACCCACACCCCCATCACGAATTTAATTGGGGCGTGGGCGATATCGTGACCGCAGTCCTGCACAGTGGACTGGCGTTGACGAGCCTGCGGGAATACTCGTATGACAACATGGGTTCCAGCTTCCCCAGTATGTATGAACTGGAGGGCCGGTGGTATCTACCGCCCGATCAGCCCAACCTGCCGCTGATGCTCTCCCTTACCGCCCGTAAGTAATAATACTCTGTTAGTTTTGTGGTAGGCTAGCGGCATGAAAACGCTCATGTTGCCCAAAGGCTCGCCCGATCCCTTGCCAGAACTGGCAGCCTTTCTGGCGCCATTTGCCCCGCTGTTTCGGCGTTCGACCAGTCGTCGCTCGATGGAACGCTACGTCACCGGCTTGCTGACCGATCTGCCACGCAAAAACTGTGAGACCATTGCCCAGGCGGTGGCGGCAACCTCGCTGGAGCAGTTGCAGCAGCTGCTGACCGACGCCGCCTGGGATCCGCTCGCCCTCGACGAACAACGGGTCCGCCTGCTCATCCAGCGGAGCCCGGCACATGGAGTAGTGGTGCTCGATGACACCGGCTTGCCCAAACACGGTAAGGCGTCGGTCGGCGTGCAATCGCAATACTCGGGAACGCTGGGCAAACAAGGCAACTGCCAGATCGTGGTCAGTGCCGAGTACGTCGTGGACCATCCTGCGAGTACGCAGCCCGTGCACTGGCCTGTTACTGCCCGGTTGTATCTGCCGCAGAGTTGGGCACAGGACCCGGCGCGCTGCCGCCAGGCGCATGTGCCCGATGCGGTCACCTTTGCCTCCAAGCCTGAGCTGGCGCTGCAGGTGCTGGATCAGGCCCGATCCTGGGGCGTCCCGTTCCCACGGTGGTCACCGATGCAGGCTACGGGATCCCGAGCTTCCTGCGGGCGTTGGATGCCCGGCAGATCCCTTACGTCTGTACGGTCGCCTACGACTTTGGTGTTCGGCTGCCCACGGAAATGGCACCAGCGGCCGCTGAACCCGGCGAACCGCCCGTGCGCCGACGCGGGCAGCCCAAGAAGCCACGTCCGGCTCCTCGCCACACGGCACAAGCGCTCACGAAAGCCCAGCCGGAGGATGCCTGGCAGATCGTCGAATGGCGTGACGGGAGCCGTGGTGTCCTGCGCAAAGAGGTGGTGGCGCTGCGCGTCCATGCCGGAACAGGCTGTGCCCGCCACAGCCAGACCCACGGACGCAGTTGGACTGGACCAGAGGGCTGGTTGCTCGGGGAGCGGCCGCTTCCGGGAGAGGACGGCGAGCCGCGCTGGTTCTTCAGCTTGTTGCCCGCCCAGACGCCTCTGGCGCGCTTGGTGGAACTGGCGCATCTGCGCTGGCCCATTGAGCAGTTCTACGAAGACGCCAAGGGGGAATGTGGCCTGGACCACTTTCAGGGCCGCACCTGGGAAGGGCTGCATAGTCACGTCGCTCTGGTGATGGTGGCGTACACCTTCCTGATGCTGCAGTCCCTGGAGCCTGAGCCCAGCACCGCACCCGCCTCGGGGACGGGTTTTCCCCCCAGCGCGGCAGCTCAGCCTTCCAGCCTGCCACCGACAGGTGCTCATGCTGCTCTTCCAGGATCTCGTGTTATGGCTGATAGAAACCAAGCAAGTCAAAGCGTTCCGTCCTCGGCGAATCTAACAGAGTAGTAGTAACTCGATGTGCAAGTTTTCGTGAGAGAAAGGATCCAGGACCACAGGGTGTATCATCCTCAGATATGGTTACGAGCAAGCTGAGGAGGGCTCAATGGACCTGGACAACTTCATTGCCGCTGTCTTTTCTCTGATTGACGAGGCATTGCCACAGGTTACGAACGGACAACGAGTCCGCCAGCGTGGCCCGGCCCCAACGCTGTGCGATAGCGAGGTCTTGACGATGGAAGTCGTGGGCGAATATCGGGGTCTGGTACAGGACAGTGCTCTCTTCGCCTACTTCCGGCACCACTATGCCTACTTCTTCCCGGCGCTTCCTCGTCTGCACCGGACGAGCTTTGTTCGCCAAGCGGCCAATCTGTGGCGGCTCAAAGAGCACCTGTGGCAGCATGTCGTCCCCCAAGTGTCCCATGATGAGCACTTTGCCTTGATCGATAGCTTTCCGCTGCCCGTGTGTCTGTTTGCCTATGCCTACCGGTGTCGGCGGTTCCGCGGGGAAGCTGCCTACGGCAAGGACACGCTCATCCGCCAGACCTTCTGTGGCTTGCGCGTGCATGTGCGGCTGTGCTGGCCGGGTGTCAGTACGCGGTTTTGCGTCGCTCCCGCCCACATCAGTGAGCTGGCGGTCGTCCCAGAGCTGGCGGCCAACATGACGGGCTGGCTGGTCGGGGACCGCAACTACTAGCAACCGACTGTGACCCAGGAGTTACGCTCCCATGACTCCAGCGGCCGTGGCGTCGACCCTGCGCATGCTCGGCTGCCTGTTGATCCGAAGTGAGCGGGTCTGCCACGTAGAGTACTCAGCAATCCCAGGGTGGAACGTTGTCATCGTCAAAGAACCGCTGCG
This sequence comes from uncultured Chloroflexia bacterium, assembly GCA_963826075.1. Taxonomy (GTDB): domain Bacteria; phylum Chloroflexota; class Ktedonobacteria; order Ktedonobacterales; family JADMIN01; genus JAJPKE01. Next base: position 51,212 of record CAWGVQ010000014.1, on the reverse strand, counting down.
AACCGACCGCTGCCGCTCCGTCACCGAGCGTCCCATCCGGGTCGAAGAGCAGTAGTCGACTACCGGCGAGGTCGGCTGCCGGTGTCGCGGGGGAGCGCCCCGCAGCGCGCAGGAGGCGAAACCGCACACGGATCACGGTGGTGACGCACGCCTGCCGCTCAGCAAGCGCTTGCTTGAAGTGAAGCGGACCGGGGGATCGGGATACATGGCCAGAGTGCGCAAGTATCGTTCCGGGTCAGAGAGCACTGTACGTGTTGTGCACCAGGCGATCGGTTCGGCCAATGATTGGCGAAACACCGTCACCTGCTCCATGTCCATGCGTGTCTTCGCGTCCATCGTCATGTGCGGACGCCAGTTCTCGTTGCGTGCAGGGTCAGCCAGCGAGGGCATCCGATAGGCTCCACACTGCACAGCCGACCATCGTATTGACGGCTATGTCAAGCGTGGCGGACCCTGTCATCCCCAGAGCGCACCTCGGTAACGACCAGAGCGAACTTGGCATCATGCAGCGTGCGGGTGAGACCTTCAAACTACAACTATGCGATGCGACCGCTTATCAGTTGCTTTGTTTGGGTCATCGACAGAGCATGCCCCAGTAAATGAACCTACTAGACTGTCTGGGAACGTCTAGGCGTTTCGACGTACATCACACCTGACTGCGTAGGGAAGCCGGTGTATCGGCGGTCTAGCTTTGAGCTGATCGTTCCGTAAGTCGTGGAATCTGTTGGCGGATCAAATAGTAGGCGGTCGAACGAAACGAAGCAGGAAAATTGGGATGAGTTAGGAGCACATCGAGTGCAAAGGCTTCCAACACTTCCTGCGTTGGCCTCGCAGGGAATGGCCGCAACGATTCAGGAACCACCACGGTCCTCTGCAGTTGACGCGTAAGATCGTACAGTTTCTCTACCGCCCCTTTATAGGTCGGTAGCAGCCGTATATGAACGACTTCGGCTTCGCCCCGTTCATTTTCTCGTACCGCTTCTACCCCCACCACATCTTCCATAATGTGTCCCGCCAGCTTTGCCACATGCGTACCACCATGCCTTCGGGCAAAGTCTTCTGCTTCTACTGCTAACGTTTCCCGTGTCAGCGTAAGCGGATGGATGTAGGGATCGGTCTCATGCACCACTTTTACTTGCTCTGCCAAAAAGTAATCGCCAAATTCGTTAGTGACGTGACCTACTATTTCTCCTGCTTCAAAGAGTTGCTTCCGGTTCATTCTGCGCCATGGCAACTTACTGACACTTCGTGCCTGGGATGGATCGGCGGTAATGGTGCGCAGCCATGCTGCGGCTTCAGGGAACATCTGTGTCCCGGCATCCTTGTGCTGATCTGCAAAAACCGCTTCTCGAAACGCGAACGCCGCCTGATCCGCTAAGGGAATCTCCCCAGTCGCTCCGCCGGTCTGCTCCGCTGGCAGCGTCATAGCGCGAAATCTGCCGTAGGCAGCTAACATCACCTCAGGGGTTCTCACTGCTTCTCCTGCGGGCATCTCACCAGCGAGCACTTGCCGTAAGGTTTCGTGAGGCTTACCGGAGCGTGCCAATATTTGCGGCAAAACTCTTTGCAGATGGAGAATGAGGGGTATGAGCGCATCGGTTGCTATGGCAGCTATGTGTTCTTCAGAAGCCGGTGGAGGCAACGCCCGGGTTTCTTGTCCTTCTCCATCGTTACCCACGGTACTCATCCAGCTTCTCCTTCCTCTAGCTAGGCCAATACTATCACTGTTCGCTGGAGGCGTCAAACAATGGTCTTGACTCTCAAGGGAGAGTTGGAACCGACCAGGCAGGGGAGATCCCTGGCGGACGATCGGAGAAACCCGTGACTGGAATAACCTGTTGCTCTGCGATATGGGCCAGCTCGTTGTCCCCTTGTGTTCACTTCCTCGTTCTGCTTTTATGTGCGCCGTGCGAGCGGCAAGTCCTCCGACCGTTCAAACACGCTATCTAGCAGAGCACGCCTGACACGCGCTTCGCTTCCACAGGCGCTTCCACGAGATGACAGGGCTGGAAGACTGGTAGATCCACCCGATGAGTGGAGCGCTCAGTAAGATGGTGATGCCCCGAGCCCAATGGGTTTCGAACTCTACCGTGTAGACGACTTCGCCTTCCCAGCCCGCTATTCTATGACGTGCAGACCTTAGGCATGGGCGTGGGTTCAGGCAGCCGCTGCTAATCCCATCAGGTGCGTATGCTGCCAGGGCCAGCTCGCTTATGTCTTGACAGATTTCGAGGACAAGCACCTCATTGAGGCCATTTGAGACAAGGACAAAGCCTATCTGGTCATGTAAGGTGGAAAGTGCTGCCATTGGTGCTATAACAAAGTGGAGCGGTAGACCTGTCAACCGAAGTGCCTCCAACGTAGTTGCCGCCAGTGAGGCAGGCCAGGAAACGAGAGAGGTTATGAACGATCGGAGCGATCGTCCGGACACTGCCGATGAGATCCGTGCTGTCACCATCTCACGCGAGTATGGCAGTGGGGGAGCTGAGATAGCTTCTCATCTCGCAAAGCGTCTGGGATGGCAACTCATCGACCATGCCATGGTGGAACGCGTTGCCCGTGCCATCGGGACCAGTCCAGAGGATGTAGAAGCCCACGATGAGCATGCCGAAGGCACACTTACACAGCTGTTGACCGACTTGCAATACATCGATCCCACCTTCGCCTCATCGGTTCCCATCGGAGCGGTTCTCTCCGATGACGCCTATCGTGATGCTGTAGGGAGGGTTGTCCGCGCTGCCGCCGCACGAGGCAAGGTCGTGATCGTAGGCCGAGGATCTCAGGTGCTCTTGGCTGAACGGCGAGACGTCTTGCGGGTGCGCATCATCGCACCGCTGGAGCAGCGTATCACCTACGTGATGCACCGCGACGGCGTCGATCGACCGGAGGCCACCTCTTTGCTACAGACCAAAGACCGAGAGCGCGTAAAGTTCCTCGAGACCGGGTTCCATCGCAACCCGGAGGACGCCCATCTCTACGACCTCGTCCTCAACATGCTCCTCATCGATCAGGTGAGCGCCGCCAACATCATCTGCTTGATGCTCAAACCAACGAGTGCTTGACTGCTGTGGGATCCCCGACTGGTTTCGCCGGTCTGTTCCGCAGTTCCGTCTACTCTACTCTGCCGAGCGTTGTGCGGCGGTGCGCATCTGCCAGCGGCGGTACCGGCGGGCATTTCGCGCCGTCATGGGCTTGCTGAGCTCCCGCTATGGCGGCTCGGAAGCGGGACTGCCACTATGTACGAGTGAGCGGCCCCAGATTTGCAAAGGCCTTGGTGGTATCTGGATGGGGAAGCCAACGGTGCGAATGGGCCACGTAGCCGTACTCAGGACAGCACCAAGTCAGTCTGGGTGATCCCAGCCGAACCGATGACTGGGCGACTGCACGTCACAGCCTGGAATCCATGGTAGAAGTTCACGGTATGCGTCCACATCAGCTCAGGAGAGCATCAATCATGTTCATCTTTGACCCCAAAGTCTCGTCGGCGGTACAGACCAGGGACGCCGGCGCGCCGGCGTCCCTGGTCCCACAACAGGAAGCAGCGAGCGGTCCGCTCGCTCCGGAAGAGCTCGACAGATTGCATCGCTACTGGATGGCTGCCAACTACCTCACCGTCGGGCAGATTTACTTGCAAGAGAATCCACTCCTGCGTAGACCCCTCGCGCGAGATGACATCAAACAGCGTTTGCTCGGGCACTGGGGCACCTCTGCCGGCCTCAACTTCATCGCCGCGCACCTGAACCGGCTGATCACCCGGTATGACGCTAACCTTATCTGGATCGTCGGACCCGGCCATGGTGGTCCGGCTGGCAACGCCAACGCCTATCTGGAAGGGAGCTATACCGAGGTGCATCATCCCATCACCCAGGATGAAGCCGGCATGCGTCTGCTTTTCCGGCAGTTCTCGACGCCAGGCGGGGTGCCCAGCCATTGTGGCCCGCACCTGCCCGGCTCGATCCACGAGGGGGGTGAGCTCGGCTACTCCCTCTACCATGCGTACGGCGCGGCGTTCGACAATCCGGACCTGATCGTCGCCTGTATCGTGGGCGACGGCGAGGCGGAGACCGGTCCACTGGAGGGCTCCTGGAAGAGTAACAAGTTCCTCAATCCGGTACGCGACGGTGCGGTACTGCCTATCCTCCACCTCAATGGGTACAAAATCTCCGGTCCGACAGTCTATGCTCGTATCCCGGAGGATGAGCTGCTCAGCCTCTTCCGCGGACACGGCTACGCGCCCATCTTGGTGGAAGGCGACGCACCCGCACGGATGCATCAGCAGTTTGCTGCGGCGTTGGATCAGTGTTACACCCAAATCCGTGGCATCCAGCAGCAGGCGCGCACTCAGGGCTTTACGGCGCGTCCGACCTGGCCCATGATCATCCTGCGCACCCCCAAAGGCTGGACGGGCCCGAAGGTCGTCGATGGCCAGCCGATCGAGGGCACATTCCGCGCCCACCAGGTTCCACTGGCCAACGTGCGTGACAATCCTGAGCATTTCCAACTGCTGGAAGCCTGGCTGCGCAGCTACCAGCCCGAGAGCCTGTTCGATGAGCAGGGACGGCTGATCCCTGAGCTGGCTGACGTGGCACCCAAGGGAGAACGCCGGCTGGGTGCCAACCCACATGCCAACGGCGGCGAGTTGACGGTGGACCTCGATCTGCCGAACGTTACCGAGTATGGACTGGAAATCCCCGGCCCGGGCCAGGTCATGGGCGAAGCGCCGCGCAAACTAGGCGAATTCCTGCGTGATATCCTCCGGATCAATCCGACGAACTTCCGTCTCCTCGTGCCGGATGAGACAGATTCGAACCGGCTGAGCGCGGTCTTCGAAGCTACCAACCGCTGCAGCGTTGCCGAGCACGTCAACATCGACGAGCACGTCGCCCCCGACGGTCGGGTGATGGAGGTCCTGAGTGAGCACTGTTGTGAGGGCTGGCTGGAGGGCTACCTGCTGACGGGGCGCCACGGCCTGTGGTCCTCCTACGAGGCATTTGCCCAGATCGTCGATTCGATGCTCACACAGCATGCCAAGTGGCTCAAAGAGGCACGCGAACAGCCCTGGCGACGGCCCATTCCCTCGCTCAACGTCTTCTTGACCAGTCACGCGTGGCGCCAGGACCACAATGGCTATAGCCATCAGTCGCCCGGATTCGTGGACAATGCCCTCGTGCAGAAGAGCCAGATCGTGCGCGCCTACTTCCCGCCGGATGGGAACTGCTTGCTCCAGGTGTTCGATCATTGTGCACGCACCCGCAACGACGTCAATGTCATCACCTGCGGTAAGCAGCCCGAGCTGCAGTGGCTCACGATGCATGAGGCGCGCGAGCACGTCTCGGCGGGCATCGGTGTGTGGCCATTCGCCAGCAATGACCAGGACGGCACACCCGACGTCATTCTGGCCTGTGCCGGCGACGTTCCAACGACGGAAACCGTGGCGGCGGCATGGTTGCTGCACAAGTATGTTCCCGATCTCAGGCTGCGGTTGGTGAATGTGGTGGATCTGTGCCGCCTGATGCGAGCCGATGTGCATCCGCACGGCATGGACGACATCGCCTTTGAGAGCTTCTTCCCCCAGGGCATACCCGTCATCTTCGTACACCACGGCTATGGTACGACGGTACGCAGTATCGTGCAGGGGCGCCCGGAGGATGACCGATTCCACGTGCGCGGCTACATAGATGAGGGGACAACGACTACTCCATTCGATATGGTGGCGCTCAATCAGATCGATCGGTTTCACGTCGCGATGGACGCGCTGCGACGCGCAACGCGCTTGCGTGCCCATACGGTGGACGTCGTGAGCCTGCTCGATCGCAAGTTGAACGAGCATCAGCTGTACTCGCGTGCGCACCTCGTAGATCTACCAGAGATCGTCAACTGGCACTGGACCACCGACTTCAGCGAGCCGGTCGAACCGCCACCACTGGCCCACCCAGCGCGCGCTCAGACATTCACGAATGCCTAGAGCGTCAATTATCAATTCATGAGCAGTGGTACCAGTGAAGCAAGACGGAGGTGAGGATGGCTGCAGAGCAGCCTCTGCGTGCTGGCCCGTTGCCAGTGTCAACAGGCAGCTGCACCGTTGCTCGAGGTCAGCGCTTGAGCCAGTGGAAGGCCCGTTCTACGAACGGCTTCGCATCGTGTTCGATGCACGGACCATGAGCAATGATCAGCTTGTCGAAGTCCCAGGACAGCAGCTTTTCGAGCGATCGGCGAGCACGATCTCGCTGGGTGAAAGACAGCCTGATGTCGAGCCCAACACCGCCGTGAGGCGCAGCAACACCTTCCAATAAGAAGGTAGCATTGCTCAGCGGCTTCCCTTTCATCGGCGGATGAATTTGGATCAAATCATCCAAAATGACCGTGCGAGATGCCCTATGAAAGAAAACGACTTCTTCCAGGAGCGGGTTACCCTTGAAGGCCAATTGATCGAAGTCATCCGCCCAGTCGGGAGGTGGCTCGTTCCCCAGGATGCCGGTGGCAGGTAGATGACCCTTCTGCAACGTCAATGGACTGGCTCGTGGCATCCAGAGCTGAGCTTGGGGAAAGAGGGAGTGCCACGCGTTCAGCCGCCACACGTGTCGTGGGGTTGCCGCGACCAGATAGCTCACCGGTCCCATCGCCGTGATGTGTTGGAGCGTCTCGGGTGACACCGCTACGGGAGAACTCACCCACACAGAGCCATTGGTGAGTTTGACGAGCATCATGCGGGTAGAAAAGAGGACTCCGAAGTCGCGGACAGTCGGACCATCAATGGTGAAGACGTTGGGAGCGAACGTTTGTATATCGGACATCACCACACGCCTTCCGACTTCCCTCTGTGCTGCCGCAATCCCAGCAACTCCTCAAAACACGTCACGAACTGACCGGTCAGTTCGCACTGTACCTGCCAGCGGCTGCCGTGTCAAGGCAGAGCAGCCTTTCGGTGAACCGCCGCATGAGCTGCCTCTACGAAAGCCAAGCGGAGCCGGAGACCGCCATTCTGGCACGATACTGCTCATGATGGCACAGATGGCCAACAGCAAGCGCAAGAGGTCACTGTGCCGCGCCGTGCGCAGCTATCGTGGGTGACACTCAGCTGGTATCACCTGCTTCTGGGCGGAAGGCGACCATCAACACCACATCCGCCAGCGCTCGCAGTCCCGCTTCCGAGCCATCATAGTGGTAGCCGAGGAAGTCCATGACGGCGCGAAATGCCCGCCGATACCGCCGCTCGTAGATGCGCAGCGCCGCAAAACGCTCGGCGGAGTCAAGCAATCGGAACTGCGGGACATAGCGGCTTCTGCCGGTCTGCACCTCGATCGCAGGACGCGCCAGGATATTGCGATACCAATCCGCCCGCTCGCCGTAGGCGGAGAGCACCGCACTTTCGCGTGTGGCAGGGTCATAGTGGACGACCTCGAGCACCGTGTGCCGGATGTTCCCCGTGGTGCGTCCCCTGTGGGTGAGCAGCAGGAATCGATGACCCAGCAGCCAACCGAGCCGAGCGCGATACACTGCGGTGGGCGCGTTGAAGCCCCACTTGAGCAATCCGCGTGGCTTCGCTGGGGGATGATAGGCTGCCATGCTCGTCCTCTTTCTCTCCATCGAAGTCTTAGAACATCTCTACCAGCACAGTGCTGATGAGATAGCCCAATTGAAAGCGACTCCGGCATCCAAAGGCATGGTGAAGAAAGCGGTGAAACAACCACAGCTGCAAGACACTGGTCCCAGACTGAGATCATGCTTGGGGCATTCTTGTGGCCACGCATCAGGCAGATGATGTTCACTGCGCCCACCAGATCGATGAGAAACGTGTTCAGGACGAGGTCGTACAGATATGGGCATCCCCTGGATTGCAATGGTATCCAGTCTCAAGGTACTGCGTTCGCTCACGGTCTTTCCTCAGCAGACACGAGATGGCCTCACGTCGATCGACTCCTTCGCGTTGTATGACATACGCAATACGCTACTCCAGCGGTACGATAATGCACACGCGCACAAGTATATAAGATGGGTCGGAGAAAGTCACGGAGGTGAGTAAAGTGCAGAGTGCTGAGGAGGGAATGGTTCGGCGTATGATCGAGTAACCGCAGATTAATCGCTTCCTATGTCACCAGAGGTGGCCTCTGTAGCTGGCAAAGCCTATACAGGAGACTTCCCAATGAAGTAGTAGCTATCTGCTGGAAAGCGTGGTGAGTGGCTCACCCAATGTCTCGTAAGAGCAGTGTGCAACACACGAAAGGCCATCTGGTGGACATCGTCGAGGTGAGGAGAGGTGAGCTCGATGACCTGACGGAGATGGCCGTCTCTCGCTGGAGTGGATCCGAGGCTGGCTAGAGCGGCGGCGCAGCCGGATGACGACACGAGCGCTCGCCAACCGAGTATCGTTTCACGGCTGCCCAAAGAGTTGACGCCGGCGAAGGCTTTGACCGGACGGTGTACACTGATTTGCAGTCCACAGGTACGCCCCTTGTCGGCCTGCAACAGGAACTTGTGCGGAAGGGCCACATCACGAGGCGAACTGCCAGCTTTGCGTTACACAGAAACTGGCCAGAAAGCCCCTTGGCTTCAGCCCTGACTTTTACCCGCATATCACAAGTGGAGATGAGCGGCGAGCTGTACGCCTTCCAGCAAGGTTTGCAGATACAGCCAACCCTTCCACAACGTTTTCCAGCCAGGAGGGCCATCCCGCGTACGGGCGAGATCCCCGCTCAGGCATGCGACTTCGCGCCAGAACCGGGCAACGGTGAGCTCCTCAGGAGAAAGCGCAGCGCGAGCAGCTACGAGAGTAACGGCAGCTGGTTCAAGATGCTGCAAAGCCGCCGTCTCCGGCACCAGACGCGCCAGATAACGCAGTTGCACCAAGCGCACGGCCATGGGAGACACGAGCCCCAGCAAGCTCATGAAGCGGTCGGCAGTCTGCACCTGACGGGCCTCGATGGGGCAGCCCGTTTTGAGGAACTAGTGGTACTCTTCACGGGGATCTCACTGGGCTTGGTCGACAACAATCGGCAGCTCCTGCGTCGAGCGGTTCTTACGGAGATGGTCGGCGCCGCTCTGGTCTTGGCCACGGCGATCCTCATCGGGTCCTTCTACCGCGCTATTCCGGCCGGAACCGAAATCCTGTCGCGGACGGCCCCCAACTCGTTTGATCTCTTCATCGCGCTCGCTGGCGGTGCTGCCGGACCCTATGGATCGTGTCGCCGCGCTTGAGTGTGGGGTCAGTGGGCGTGGCCATAGCCACCGCGCTCGTGCCTCCCCTGGCAACCTGTGGCCTGCTGGTCGCACGCGGGGATTGGACGCTGGCTGGTGGAGCGTTATTGTTATTTGTGACCAATTTAGTTGCCATTCAGGTCGCTTCTGCGCTCGTGCTCTATCTCCTGGGGTACCATGCAGCCACGGCGCGGTGGGAAGATTTCACGTGGAGCAACGGTATCAGTCTGGGAATCTTGGTCGTATTAGTGGTGATCCTTAGTCTCAATCTCAGTCAGGAGGTCAACCAGGCGATCTTCGAGAGTGAAGTGCAGGCCAAATTGACTGCTGCCGTGCCGGTCTATCCTGGTGCCTACCTCGATTCAACTCGTCTCCTCTATTCCGCTGCGACGACCGAGGTCATTGCTGTGGTGCGCACACCGCGCGCATTCACGCCTGTGCAGGTGGGGGACCTGTGGAGTGAACCCCTCTGACCGTACCACGAAGGCAAGTCAACTGAGCCGTAGTGCTGTGCTAGACTAGCCACAGCGGAAAGGTGAGGTGACGCATGCCAGGACGGACCTTCAGCCGAGAATTCAAGCTCAATGTGGTGCGGCAGATTGCGGAAGGCCACAAGCGCCCAGCACAAGCCTGCCGGGAATACCAGTTGGCCGAAAGCGTGTTGTCGCGCTGGCGCCAGGAGTACGACCGGCGGGGTGAAGCGGCGTTCACGCCGACCGAGGGCGGGCAGGTGAACCCACTGGAAGCCCGCGTCGCGGAGCTAGAGCGGTTCTGTGGTCAATTAGCGCTTGAGAATGCTGCGTTAAAAAAAGTCTTGCAGAGTGCGCAAACGCTGAAGGCTCTCGAGTCCAGGAACGGCATCGGGTGATCCAGATGGTCCAGCAGACCTATCCGCAGATCTCCCTCCGCCAGCTCTGTAGCTGGCTGGGAGTCAGCCGCAGCTGGTACTACGCCTCCCCGCATGCGGAGGCGTCCACTGAGCGGGATGTGGCTTTGCGCGAAGCGATCGAACAGATTGCTCTCGAGTGTCCGAGGTATGGCTACCGGCGCGTGACGCACGCACTGCGCCGAGCCGGATGGCAGGTCAACCACAAATGCGTCTTGCGGGTGATGCGGGAGCAATCCCTGTTGTGTCAGCTGCGGCGCCACTTTCTGGTGACGACCAATTCGGCCCATGGGTACCCGACCTATCCCAATCTGCTGGCGGAGGTGGAGCTCACGGGGATCGATCAAGCCTGGGTGGCCGACCTGACCTATATTCGCTTGCCCACCGTTTTCGTCTATCTGGCGTGTGTGCTGGATGCGTTCTCCCGCCGCTGTATCGGCTGGAAGCTCTCGCGCCAGATTGATACTCGTCTTACGCTGGCCGCCCTCGAGATGGCCCTGCAGACGAGGCAGCCGGTTCCGGGACTGATCCATCATTCTGACCGAGGCGTGCAGTACGCCAGCACCGAGTATGTCGCGCGATTGGACCAGGTGCAGGCCCAGGTCAGTATGTCTGCCACCGGCAATCCCTATGACAACGCGAAAGCCGAAAGCTTCTTCAAAACGCTGAAATACGAGGAGGTATATTTAAACGAGTACCAGACCTTTGCGGAGGCTGAGGCCCATATCAGCCAGTTCATCGAGGCGGTCTACAATACCAAACGACTGCACTCGAGCTTAGGTTACCGGCCTCCGGCCGAGTTCGAAGCTCTCCAGACCAAACGTATTGCTCAGTTGACTTGACCTACTGGTCCGGTGTATGGGGTGCAGTCCACTACGAAGACCGCTGCTCTCCACGACGTTCGTCCACGGTGTGAACTTGAGCGGATGCCAGTCGATCTCACCGATGCTGAGGCCAGACGGCGTTTCTTAGCTCATATTGACCAAGCACAGCGCAACAGGGAGTGCAGTGGCTTAGTGGTGACCGAAGGACTGCTAGCATATCTAAATCCAGAGCAAGTAGGAGCTCTGGCAAGCGATCTGCACGCTCTCGGCAGCCTCCGCTGGTGGGTCCTGGATCTCGGTTCACCTCAGGTGGCAGCCCATCTTGTCCATTCCTTCAGGAGGACCCGAGCACAAATTCCGCATCGGATAGATCCCACATCGAGTCGTGGAGGTGCCCTGAGTCCAAGGCCAACTGCCAGCTCACCTGCAGGACTGGCAGCTTCGGACAGTGCCACTGTTCAGATCTTCTCTCCCGACGATGGAGCGGCATTCTTCAGCAAGCTTGGCTGGCGTGTGATGGAGGACTACTCTTTTCTTGAAGAAGCGCATCGCATGAGAGCCATCACTCCATGGGTGTGGTGGGCTTATCAAGTAGTATGCCGCATTGGCACAGCCTCCCAACAGGATCTGTTTCGCCACATGGCCCGGTTTGTTGTGCTGGAGCGGATGGACGGCTTGCCCCCTGCTCACAACCGAAATTGTCAGGAGCCGGAACAGGTGCATAAGCGACACCAACAGTCCTCCCCAAAGATCCAGAGACCTGGAGACACGGCGAAGACGCAGTGTAGCTACCCATAGAGCTAGGCAATCCCAACAGGTTACTGCCGTGCACACGAAACCACCTAGCCTCATACCCGGAGGTTCCACCCTTGAAGCAGGTAATAGATGCAGTTCCCTACGACCTCGTAGCGGACCATTATGATGAACTCGTTCAGAAGGGCCAATTGGTTCACTCTATTGTGATTCCCCCGCTCTTGGAGCTGACCGGGCCAGCAGCAGGCCAACAGGTATGCGATCTGGCTTGTGGAAATGGCATTGTCGCGCGTGCCCTGGCAGAACGAGGAGCGAGCGTTGTAGGCGTCGATCTTTCCGAAAACATGCTGGCTATTGCCCGACGCTATGAGGAAGCCGACCGTCTTGGGATTCGGTACTATCGAGACGATGCCCACACCCTGACATCCTTGGACGAGGCGAGCCTTGATGTCGTTGTCTGCAACCTCGCCATCACGGATATCCCTGAACCGCTTCAGGCTACTGCCGAGGCGGTCAGCCGAGTCTTGCGTCCAGGAGGGCTTTTTGTATACTCCCTTCCTCACCCATGTTTCCAGGCACCGGGAAGTAGTTGGTTTCAAGCGGATGAGCAGAGTACTGTCGCGTTAGTTCGCGGCTATTTCCGTGAAGGGTTCTGGTCCTCACCGCAACAGTTCTCTGGGCGTTATGGAGGACATCATCGGATGCTCTCAACACTGCTCAACACCCTGACCAACTGTGGGTTGCGCTATGAGCAGTCGTTGGAACCCCAGGCATTTCTCCCCCACAAGCCAGGGTATAGCGAAGTGGCGGTCGCTTTTGTGGCGCGCCATCGCAAGGAGGGGAAGCAATGATAGATACCCCATCCCCTCTGGTATCGGAGGCAGACAAGCATCAGGGAGCACGGATCACGGTCTTCGCGGGCTCTCAGCTTGGAAGTCTGCCCCAGTATAAACAGGCGGCGCGCAAACTGGGATCATTACTCGTGGCACACCACATTGATCTGGTGTTTGGAGGAACATCCGGTGGCCTCATGGGCGCCGTAGCTGAAACTGTCTACACCGCAGGCGGAAGGGTTATTGGCGTTGTGCCGGCGGCATACTGGCCAGGGTTGCTTTTCGAGCATTGCACCCAGCGCTACGACGTGGCTGATCTGAGAGAGCGGAAAGCTCTGATGGCCTCGCTCGCCGATGCCTTTATTGTATTACCCGGTGGACCCGGGACCATAGATGAACTCATCGAGATAGTAGCCTTAGCGCATATTGGGCAGCACTACAAGCCCATTGGGCTCTGTAACACTGCCAATTTCTTCTCCCCCTTCCTGGCGTTGCTCGATCACCTTCAGGAAAATGGGATGGTCAACGGTGATCTGCGGCAATACCTGCTGTGTGCGTGTACCCCAGCACAGCTGTTAGGGCACGTAGTCGCAGATAAGCGGCGGGTGTTTTCCTCCCCGTCCTGAAAGGAAGTCGCATGGTTGCTGATACACTAAAGGGTCAGATGGTGCATCCTCTGGATGCGCTGCAGACAATGGTAAGGCGCATCTACGGACCGAATGGATGCGTCTGGGCACAGGAACAGACCCATTACACCATGTGGCGTCATGTGCGGGCAGAAGCCGGTGAGGTTGTGCAGGTTCTCAAAGAGATGGGGCCGGTCCCATTACCGGCTAACTTCACAGCAGAAACGGTCTCACCACAGCTTGCGCACCATCTGGTCGAAGAGCTGGGCGATTTACTTTATCAGGTACTTGTGCATGCGGATCTGGCCGAACGCGAGGGGCTATTTACGCTGGGCGATGTGTTGGAGGTGTTACAGGCCAAATTGGTGCGCCGCCATCCGCATGTTTTGGGATCAAGAGCGGCGCACACACTTGATGAGGTTGAGGAAATCTGGGCTGAAGCCAAGACACAGGAAAGGATGCGGGGAGATGATTAAACCTTACTTTGCCGGCCTTCCCGTAGGCAACGCCCAGATGACCTCCCATGCTATCGGCGCTGAAGTGACCTCACTGGCCTTCTCACCCGAAGGTGAACGTCTGGCGGTCGCAACCACCGATGGACAGGTGCGTGTATTCCGGGTGCACAGTACCGGCGACTTCAGCGGATCGGTCAGGTATTTGGGTCATCGCCAAGCAGTCAATACCGTGGTCTGGTCGCCTGATGGAACGTGCATCGCCTCGGCCGGGAACGATACCGCAGTCCATGTGTGGGATGCCATATGTGGAGAAGTCCGCTACATCTATCGCGGACATGCAGCGCTGGTCTATGCGCTGGCCTTCTCACCTGACGGGGCGCGGATCGCTTCAGCAGGACTCGCGAGCGAGCTACTGGTCTGGGATGCCCAAACTGGAGCGAATCGCTTGAGCTATCGAGGACACAGGGGCCTCGTGCGTGCGGTGGCGTGGTCTCCCGATGGACGCAAACTTGCCTCAGGGGGTGAAGACCGGCAGGTCGACGTCTGGGATGCCGCAAGCGGAAAGTTGCTGTTCAGTGACTGGGGCCATGCCCAGGCGGTCCTCTGTGTAGCCTGGTCGCCAGATAGCCGGTACATCGCTACGGGAGGGCAAGATCATCTGGCGGCAATCTGGGACGTGGCTGCTGGAAAACTGGTGGCGGCCTACAGCGGCCATTGTGGAGCGGTATCGAGTATTGCCTGGTTTCCTGATGGAATGTTCCTCGCCTCTGGTAGTCGCGACAAAACGGTGCAACTTTGGACGTCTGGTAATGGCTTGCATGTTCGCACATTGAAGAATCACTCAGGCGCTGTGAGTGCGGTTGCCTGGTCGCCACTTAGTGGGATGTATCTAGCATCGGCGGGTACTGATAAAAGCGTTCAATTTTGGAGACCCTGAACGCGATGCACCGATGTCTTCCATGAGCGACGGCTCTTCTCGTATAGCGCGGAAACGCTGCGCAGCCTCGACTGATCGTGATATGTAATTCATCTCCCATACTCTACCAGCGTCAAGAGAGCCGTATAGGTCCTGACTAGGTATTTTCGAATGCGACGCCACGGCTTTGGCTGTAGGCTACAGCGGTATCCTTGCTCCTCTCTACCATCATCTGTAGAATGTAGACAGAATGCACGGTGTTGCGAACTGTCAGCAGCTAGGGAGAGGGTCGCTATGGCCTCAGAGAAGACTGTCCATGTACGCGCTGCCGTGGTCCAGGCGGCTCCCGTGGCCTTCGACCGCGAGCGGACGCTCGACAAGGTCGCGACCCTTACCGCCGACGCCGCCGCAGAAGGCGCACAGCTCGTCGTCTTCCCCGAGGCCTTCGTCTCAGCCTACCCGCGCGGACTGAGCTTCGGCGCCGTCGTAGGCGATCGCACCCGTGCAGGCCGTGAGGAATTCCGCCGCTACTCTGATAGCGCGGTGGAGATCCCCGGTCCGGCCGTAGACATCCTCGCCGGGATCGCGGCAGAGAGCAACGTCCATCTGGTCATCGGCGTGATCGAGCGAGATGGCGGCACGCTGTACTGCACGGTGCTGTTCTTTGCGCCTGACGGACGCTACCTGGGCAAGCACCGCAAGCTGATGCCCACGGCCTCGGAGCGCCTCATCTGGGGCTTTGGCGACGGGTCCACGCTGCCGGTCTTCGAGACACCGCTCGGGCGACTGGGCGCCGTGATCTGCTGGGAAAACTACATGCCGTTGCTGCGAACGGCGATGTATGCGAAGGGGATCCAGCTCTATTGCGCCCCCACAGCCGACGGGAGGGACACCTGGGCCGCGACGATGCAGCACATCGCGCTGGAGGGACGGTGCTTCGTCCTCTCCTGCAACCAGTTCTGCCGCCGCTCTGACTACCCCAACGACTACGCTACACCCTTCGGCGATGCGCCAGAAACGGTCTTGTCGCGAGGCGGCAGTTGCATCGTCGACCCGCTCGGTCAGATGTTGGCAGGTCCGGACTTCACGGGCGAGTGCATCCTGACCGCTGACCTCGACATGGGCGAGATCGCGCGCGGCAAGTTCGACTTCGACGTCGTGGGGCACTATGCACGACCCGACGTCTTTCGCCTGCAGGTAAATGAGCAGCCGCAGTCGGTCGTGGTCGCAGCCGCCTCCCCATTCGCCTGGCAAGAAGAAGGAAAAGGCTGAGGCATCGCTGTGGTTAAGCCGGAAACAGCACTTCCCCGCGTGCTCGACGCTCCTGCGGCAGCAGGCTTGCGTAGAGACACGTGTGCAGGGGCGCCTCGACTCTGGCGTCACGGGCGAGCCGCACGACGACGCCGACCTGCGCCTCCAGCTCCGAGGGGCGATCCGCCATGATGTCGCGCTGCATCGAGGCCGTAGCCTGTTCGGGTGAGCCATCAATCAAGGCGAGTGCCTGGGCGACAGCATTCTCTGCCACCGCCACTCCGCGCGCCTGGGCGACGAGGAAGATCTCGGTCATTGCCCCCTCAAGCAGTGCCCGAGTCTCGGGCAGCGAGCGTATCACGCCAATAGGCGCTCGCGTGGCCGCCCCGACCCCGCCAAATGGGCCGACGAAAATTAGCTTCTCCCACAGTGCTGCGCGGATGTCGGTAGCAATCTCCGCTCGCACGCCTGCGTTATCGAAGGCGCGCTGCAGCTGCTCCATGCGCTGGCTGCGGTCGGAGTCAAGCTCGCCGAAGGTGATGAAGGGCTGGGCCATCACGTTGCGAACATGTCCCGGCTCGACAACCGAGCCGAACAGCCGGCAGAGGCCACCGGCCACGGGGGACGCACCATACACGGCGGCCAGTTGATCCGGCGCTTCCACCCCATTGAGCAGGGGCACTGCGACGGTGCTGGACCCCATCAGTGGGCGCATGGCGGCAACAGCCTCCGGAACCTGCCAGGCCTTCACGGCCAGCAGCACGACGTCAACCGAGCCGATGGTCGTAGGATTGTCCGTGGCGTGTACAGGATACACGACGAAGTCGCCATCGACACTGTCCACCCGCAAGCCCGACTCCCGCAGCGCCTGCAGGTGAGCGCCGCGCGCCACAAACGCGACATCTTCCCCTGAGTGTGCCAGTCTGCCGCCGAAGTAGCCGCCGACGGCCCCAGTACCAATAACCGCGACGCGCATGACTCACCATCCCTTCGTCCCCGCGCCATCCAGTAGGGCGTAGGGACACTGTACCACGGGCCATTTTCGTTGTAGTCCTACAGCACCGAGATGTGCGGCCATGCGATGCTGCCACGGCCATCTTGCCTTGGGGCATCGGACCACGGCTCAGGTCTACGGTCTGGCGTAGGCTAATGTCGCTCCATTACTCTCTGTAACGTAAGTTTACCGTTCACTGCCCAACCATGGGGACGCCACACCATGAGCGCCATCGTCAGCCGTCGCAGCGTTGCCAGCGCCTTGCGGTCACGGCGCTTCGCCTGGATCTGGTCAGGACAATCCATCTCTCGGTTAGGCGATGGCGCCTACGCCACTGCCCTCGCCTGGTCGGCACTGCAACTAACAGGCAGCGCAACGGCGGTGGGTATCCTGCTCATTGCTTCGGTGGTTCCCGGACTCATCTTTGTTCTCATTGGCGGCGTCGCCGCGGATCGCTACTCGCGGCGCGCTATCATGCTCCTCTCTGACACGGCGCGTGGGGTGACCTTAGGCGTCATCGCGCTCTTAGGCTTCGCGCATGTCCTGCAGCTCTGGCATCTGTTCGTCCTGTCGGTCATGTTTGGCTTCGTACGCGGCTTCTTCTATCCCGCCTATCAAGCGGCCATTCCTGAACTGGTCGCATCCGACCAACTGGCATCAGCGAATGGTCTGACCGGACTCAGTCAGCAGATGGCGGCGCTGCTGGGGCCACTTCTCGGCGCATGGCTGGTCAGTGTGGCATCGGCCAATGTCGCGTTCGCCTTCGACGCACTCACGTTCGCCGCCGCTGCTGTCTGCGTCTTGCCGACAGGCAAGCTCAGCAACCCTGTTGCGTCGGAGCCAGCCACAGAGAGCCAACGGCGCGGCCTGCGTGGGGTCCTGGCCGAGAGCCGCGAAGGGCTGGGCTACATCCTGGGGTCGAGCTGGCTCGTCGCCACCATCGTCCTGCCGTTTCTCTCCAATCCGCTGCTCAACGCCTCGAGCACCGTCGCCCTCCCCACGCTCATCCGCCAAGTCTGGCACCAGGGCGCCTGGCTCTATGGCCTCTACAGTGCCTTTGCTGCGGTCGGTGCCATCGCCGGGATGCTGATCTTCAGCCGTGTCAAACCTCGACGGCGCGGTGTCGCCTGCTTCACCATGAGCCTGATCTCCGCGTGCACGCTCCTCGCGATGGCACTGCCCGTCGGACATGTCTGGCAGCCGGTGCTCGTCTGCGGCGTTGCGTTGGTGGTCGGCTTCATGTCCAACTCGTTCAACTTGATCTGGTTGACGACGGTGCAAGAACTCGTGCCCGCAGACAAGCTGGGACGCGTCTTCTCTCTCGATCTGCTGGGCTCGCTGGCGTTGGTTCCCATTGGCCTGGCGCTCGCAGGCGTCATCTCTGACCGCACGAACCCGATCCTGGTCTTCGTCCTGGCTGGAGCGATCAAGATCGGCACCTCGCTGATTGGCCTGTCTTTACGCGGTGTGCGCGAGTTGCATTAGCTATTTCACACGGTGGGTTCCGGAACCCACCGCAAGTCGAGCCGGAGCAGTGCGGGACACGGTTACCCCTGGGAAATGCACGCTCTCGCGAGCAATGACATCTCTTGACACTTGCTCCACCTTACATCTGGTCCTCGGTGGTCTAGACAACGGGGAGTACCTCGTACACCGTTACTGCCGCGCTCCTGGGGTCCGCTGGAGCCGCTCCGCCAGCGCCGTGTAGCGCCTGCCGCCTCCGACAGTGTGCACCGCTTTGGCCAGCGCCCGCCGGCTGCCTACCAGCACCACCAGTCGCTTGGCCCTCGTTACCGCGGTGTAGAGCAGATTCCGCTGCAGCATTTGCCACGCACTGGTCGTCACCGGCAGCACCACACAGGGATACTCGCTGCCCTGACTGCGATGGATGCTGATCGCATAGGCATGCGCCAACTCGTCCAGCTCGTCAAAGTCGTAGCGTACCTCCTCATTCTCCACTCCGTCCTCGAGCAGAACCCGCAGTTGTTGGTCTTCAAAGGAGATGCCGGTGACGACACCGACGGCGCCATTAAATACGCCCTTGTCGTAGTTGTTTTTCATTTGGGTGACTTTGTCGCCTACCCGGAAGACCCGTCCGCCATAGCGGCGCTCAGGCACCCCCTCACGGGCAGGAGTCAGCGCCTCTTGGAGCCGCTCGTTGAGCGCGCCAGCTCCGGCCGGTCCTCGGTGCATAGGACAGAGGACCTGCACATCACGGCGCGGGTTGAGGGCAAAGCGCTTTGGCAAACGCTTGGTTACGATATCGACAGAGAGGTCAGCCACCCGCTCGGGATCGTCTTCAGGGAAGAGAAAGAAGTCGGCGAGTCCCTGGGTCAGCGGCATCTGGCCGTGGTTGATCCGGTGCGCATTGGTGACGACTCCGCTCTCTTGCGCCTGACGGAAGATGTGGGTCAGACGTACGCTGGGGATGGTCTGCGAGGTGATGAGATCACGCAAGACTTCGCCCGCACCCACACTGGGCAGCTGATCCACGTCGCCGACCAGCAACAGATGGGCACCAGGCGGTACCGCCTTGACGAGCGTGTTGGCCAGAAGCACATCGAGCATGCTTGCCTCGTCGACGACAACCAGATCAGCATCGAGCGGATGGTCACGATCATAGACAGCGTCTCCACCGGGACGGAGCTGCAACAAGCGATGGAGGGTGCTCGCCGCGTGTCCTGCCAGCTCCTCGAGTCGCTTGGCTGCCCGACCGGTTGGCGCGGCGAGCACGACCTTGGCCTGCTTGGCGCGAGCCAGGAAGACGATGGAGCGAACGGTAAAGCTCTTGCCGCACCCCGGGCCGCCGGTGAGGACCGCCACTCTCTGGGTAAGCGCCAGGCGCACGGCGTGTTCTTGCTCAGGAGCCAGCAGGCTACCGGTCTTGGTAGAGAGCCAGTCAAGGGCAGCGGCCCAGTCGACGGATTGAAAGGATGGAAGACGCTCCTCTTGAGTCTCAAGGAGTCGCCGCACGCCATTCGCCAGCGAAACCTCCGCGCGATGGAAGGGAACGAGGTAGACGGCGCTGGTCGGCAACGGATCTGGCGTCTCGCTCGCAACAAACGGCGGCTGAGTGGGGGAGGAGAGCGACGTTCCAGACAGCCGCTCACGGACGACTCCTTCTTCCTCTACGAGCTCGTCGAGGCAGCGCTCGGCCAGGAGCGCATCCACGCCGAGGATGCTCGCGGCCTGAGCAATGAGCGTCTCCTGGGGCAGAAAGCAATGCCCTTCTTCCGTGGCCTCCGACAGAGTGAACTGGAGTCCCGCTTTGACGCGCTCTGGGCTGTCCTCCGGAATACCAAGACTCCTCGCGATCTTGTCGGCCGTCTTGAAGCCAATACCCCAGACATCGCTGGCCAACCGATAGGGCTGGTTTTTGACGACGGTGATGGCGCTATCCCGATACGTCTTGTAGATCTTGACCGCCAGGCTGGTCGAGACGCCCACGCCTTGCAAGAAAACCATCACTTCCTTGATGGCTTTCTGTTCTTCCCAGGCTTGGGTAATCCGCTCGGAGCGCTTGGGTCCAAGTCCCGGCACGAGGGTCAGGCGCTCGGGCTCTTCTTCAATTACCCGTAAGGTGTCCAGCTCAAAGTGAGCGACGATACGTTCAGCCATCTTGGAACCGATGCCCTTGATGAGTCCAGAACCGAGATAGCGTCGAATACCTTGCACCGTGGCCGGAAGGATGGTGGTGAAATGCTGGACTTCAAACTGCCGGCCGTACTGCGCGTGGCTTTTCCAACGGCCTTCCAGGCGTAGACTTTCGCCAGGCTGCGCGCCCAGCAAGTTGCCGACCACGGTGAGCAGATCGGTGCCGCTGCCGCGGCTCGAGACGCGCGCAACGGTGTAACCGGTCTCCTCGTTCGCATAGGTAATGCGTTCGAGGACAGCCTCCAATGTCGACAAGGCAGCTGGCGACGAGGATGAGGACGAGGATGATGGTGACGGCAGTGGCGACACGCTCACTCTAAAAGCTCTCCAGTAAAAGCGCCTGCTCGCGAGCACGCTCCGAATGTAACGACACGATCATCAAGAACGTGGGAGCCCCAGTAACTTGCATCAGCCTCCCCACCTATTTTTTCTTGCCAGACAGCCGCGGTATGGAAAAGCCAGGCTCTACTCTACGATGAGTATCAAAGTGTACCACGGTGCATGCTGAATCTGAGTCATCTACTGGTTTATTCGCTGGTCTATCCGCAGGGCCGGCAATTCTGGCACGGCCACTCTCGAGCTCTTCCGTCCTGACGACGGACCGGCACTCTTCAGCAAATTTGGCTGGCGTGTCAGCGAGGAGTACTTCTGCATGAAAGAAGCGCATCGCTTGCGGGGCATCTCTCCTTGGGTATGGTGGGCGTACCAGACAGTGTGCCGCTCTGGCTCTGCTGTGCAACAGGCCCTGCTGCGAGAAATGGCTCGGTTTATTGTGCTGGAGCATATGGACAACGTGTCTGACGCTCTTCGTCAAAGCTGCGACCAGCATGAGCAGGTACCAGCACCTATGCGACGGCACCAACCTTCCACATTGTGCGCAAGACCATAGACCTCATCAGCCATGGTGACAAAGCAGGCTACGCCGGGTATCGGCGGTGCCAGCATGTTCGGAACGAGTTGCTGTGGAGTCGGAAGGACCGCGAGCTGCTGCGGCTGTTTTCGCTAATCATTAAACGGATCTGGCCCAAATCAGGTGGTGCGCGCGAGCGGGTGAGGTGATAGAACAACAGGAGTCATAGCTCTACCCTTTCATCATCATTCAGCGGAGTCTTTCGGTGCGCCTCACCTGCTTCTTGGCCTCGATCTTTCCCCACTTGACGGCACTGCATCTCGATTGCGTCGAGGTGAGTGAATACCAGATTACCCTCGTTCTCTCATCCCATCGGTGCGTAGCACGCTGCCCAGAGTGCCAGTGCTGTTCCCACTGGGTCCATAGCTGCTACGTCCGCACCTTGAGCGATGTTCCTGTGGCCAGTCTCGCTGTCTGTTTACAGATCACCGCACGGCGTTTTTACTGTCGCAACGTCGCCTGTCGTCGCCAGACGTTTCGGGAACGGTTGCCCAGCGTGGCGCCAGTCTATCAGCGGCGCACCCCACGGCTGCGTCACCACCTAGAACGCTTTGGCTTCGCACTCGGTGGACGCGCTGGCCAGCGGATGGTGCACGAGATGGGGCTCGGGAGCCGTGGAGCCAGTCGCACCAGTTTGCTGCGACTCGTGCGGCAGGCAGTACTTCCCACCATGCCGCCCCCACGTGTCTTGGGTGTCGACGATTGGAGCTTCCGCCGCGGCCAGACCTATGGAACCATTCTCACGGACTTGGAACGACACCACCCGGTTGATCTGTTGCCGGATCGCAGTGCCCAGACTTTAGCACAGTGGTTAGTCCACCATCCTGGGGTCCGTGTGGTCAGTCGTGACCGGGCAGGAGCGCCTGCTGCTGGTGTTCAGCACCTTTGTCGAAGTGCGCTCTGCCAGTAAAGTGGCCGCGGTCCTCACCGCACAAGGACTGGCATTGCCGAGACGGGATCGCTTCGGAGAGGCGGTCTGGCGTCAAGCGACCTGTAGCGCGGTGGTGGGTATTCTGCGCAATCCTGCCTACGCGGGCATGTTTGTCTACGGGCGGCATGAGGCCGTGCGCCGTGATCCCACGCGTCGCCGTCCCCTCCAACGGCTGCGGCCCAGGGAAGCGTGGGGCATCTGCATTCCCGACAAGTACCCTGCCTATATCTCGTGGCCGCAATATGAGAGAATTCAGGCTATGTTAGACGAAAATCGCAGCGAGTATACGCGTGACCGCACCCGCGGCGTGCCGCGCGGGGGAAGTGCCCTGTTGCAGGGTCTGGCCTACTGCGGCGAGTCGGGACATAAGCTGCAGATCACCTATCGACCGCGTCCACGCTACTGCTGCGTCGAATTGCAGCATCGCTACGGCACGTCGGTGTGTCAGAATATCCCTGCCGATCCGGTCGACGCCCGGGTGGTAGCAGCCTTCTTCGCGGTCCTGGCTCCCGCTCAGCTCGACCTGTATGACCGGGTCCTGAGCGAACAGCACGCGACTCTCGCCCAGCGGCAACGGGCTCACACCCAGCAGGTGGAACGGCTGCGGTATGAAGCGAGTCTCGTGGAACGGCAATTCCGCCGAGTAGATCCTGACAATCGCCTAGTGACTGCCGAACTCGAACAGCGCTGGGAGCAGGCGCTTCGTGCCCTCAAGGCCGCCGAAGAGCTGGCACAGGCCCACCGGATCCAGCAGGAACAAGAGCCCATGCCTCTCGACCCCGCTCTGCGAGCGGCGCTCGTTGACCTGGGTCAGCAGTTGCCCACGATCTGGGAGAGCGGAGTGCTCAGCCGGGCGCAGAAGAAGGCGCTCTTGCGCTGTCTTATCGACAAAGTCGTCATCCACCGCCCTCTCCCCGACCACGTCCATACCCGGATTGTCTGGCGCGGAGGAGAAACGACCAGCTTCGACATTCCTATCCCCGTCGATTCCCTCGAGCACTTGTCGTGCGCCGGAGAACTGGTCGAACGGACTGTAGCGCTGCATGCCACTGGGCTCAGTGACGGCAAGATCGCCGAGCGCCTCACCGAGCAGGGCTACCGCTCACCCCGCAGTCACCGCGTGCTCGAGAGTACGGTGCGGCGTATTCGTCTCCAGCAGCGGATCTTCCTGGAGCGCTCCCATTCTCATCCTGGTCGGCCAGAAGGCTATCTCTCCGTCGCGGACGTCGCTGAGCAGCTTGGAGTCACGCAACAATGGCTCTACCACCACATCTATGCCGGTCACATCGATCTCCTCCGAGACCAGGCCACCGAGCTCTACCTCTTTCCGGACCACCCCAATACCCTCGTGCAGTTACAGCAGCTCAAACTCGGCAAATGTAAAATCGTCCATCTGTTCAAGGAGCATCACCATGAGTGATCGTTCGACCTCCTCAGGCGCAGAGTGCTCTATCATGCCGCCTGCCTGCAAGATACCCCTGGTGCGAGACATGATGCCAAAGTGTCGGACTTGGTGCCTCTGCCAGTTCGCTCGCACGTGTGGTAGGCTAGCAAAAGACACCGCTGCCAAGAACCGAGCATCGGGTCCCATGGTGTTGGCGGCAGAGAACAACGAGGGAAACGGAGTGCGAATTGACCGTGCCGCACGAGATCAGATCCTTTGACTGGTTGAGTTCTCTTCTTGACCGCCAACCTCGCCGACACGCTGCGCTGCTCGTTGGGATAGATGGTCTTGGCGGTGCGGGGAAGAGCTCCTTTACGCACGGGCTCGCCTGCAGAAGGAGCGATGTGACGGTCGTCGCAATGGATGACTTCTTTTTGCCATCCAGCGCCAGACTCCCAGGCGACCCGCGCTCGAAGCCCATCGGGGCCGATTTCGACTGGCAGCGACTGCAGGCACAGGTGCTTCTTCCTCTTGGACAGGATCAGCCTGGTCGGTATCAGCGCTACGATTGGGAGCACGATTATCTGGCTGAGTGGCACACCGTACCGATGGGCGGTGTGGTCATTGTCGAGGGCGTGTACTCGACCAGGGACGAGCTTGCTGGGTCGTATGACTTCACCATCTGGCTGGACTGTCCACCGGAGATACGACTGGCGCGCGGCATCGAGCGCAACGGCGAGAGCATGCGCGAGATCTGGGAACAGGAGTGGATGGTGGCTGAAGATCTCTACATCCAACACCAGCATCCCGAGCTACGGGCTGCCCTGATCATTGATAGTTCAGGGCAGGTGGAACACGATCCGTCTGCCGCGTTCATTTGCCTGGGTCATACCGAGTAGGGCAAGCAGTCAGCGGACAGTGGCCTGAGCAACCTATCTCGCATTCCACAGAGGAAGACAGTTGCGCGCACCACCTGATTTGGGCCAGATCCCATTAAACCGACCAGATGTTACCCTGAAAGTGGGCCAGTACCAAGCGCTTGGTTCGTGGAGTGATAATCAAAGAATCATGCCACACGCCGATCATGGCTGAATATCCATCACGTCGACATCATGTCATCTCACCGCTCGTGGGCCTGCCTGCTGTGGCACCGAACATTCCACATCCTGGGCCTGCAGGTGCGTTTCTGGTTGTTATACTGCGAGACCGATATGCGTCATGAGGAGTAGACTGAGGGAGTAGACGAAGATAGCCAGAGATGAAACGTCGCATGTCGGCGTGAGCACCCTCCTGGACCGTGTGCAACAGAGGCCATGAACCATGTCAGAACCTCCTCTCCCATCACGCTCCGACGAAGACGCACGACGGCAGCGTCAAGACGCTCTACGTGCGCTGGCACAGCAGCAGGAAGGCGTGCCCTCGACGATCTCGCCCACTTCCACGGCGCACCGCAACACACCCTGGCTGGTTGTTGGAAGCCTCTTGCTGGTTATCGCGCTCGTAGGCGGGGCAGTGCTGTATCACGTGGCTACTTCTCGCAGCGCATCGGGAGGAAACCCTACCCATCCAGCCGTGGTTGTTCTCACTCCGTCCCTGCATACGCAGGCATGTATCCACGACATCGCCTGGTCTCCGAGTGGTCAGCAGGTCGCCGTACTGGGGTATCGCGACCAATGCCCGAGCGATTTCCCCTCCCAATATGCCTACCACGAGGGTGCGCTCGACATCTATGCTGCCGCCACCGGACAGCTCGTGCACACGATCTTGCCTGATGCCACCGTGCTAGGAGTACCGGGACTTCCTCTGCCCCCAGCCAATGCACAACCAGCCTCTGCGGCCGCGGACACCAGCCACCCCGTGATTAATTATACCCATGTGCTCTGGTCGCCGAATGGGAAGCAGTTAGCATTGACCTTTTCGGTTGACCGCTGGAGTGCTACCGGCAGTACCCCGCTTGCGAGCGTTCGTGGTCTGGTGCTGGTCAATGCCGACGGGACCGGTGAGCGCGCCGCCCTTTTCACACAGACCAGCTCGCAGTATTATGCGACCATTCAGTGGAATACTGCCACCATGAGCTGGAACGAGCTTCCCCCTCAACCGACCTACCATGATTTCGTCTCCTTGCCGCCGGCACAAAGCTACACCTGGTCAGCGGCAGACCAGCTCGTCCCAAGCAGTTCACTCACCACTGCCTCCTCGCCGACCAGCCCAGTGGGCAATCCGGACGGGGGCTCCTCCTTCACCATTTGGCAGCCTGGAACCATTACGTTAAGTACTCAGGGAGAGGTCAATAACCAGACGGTTCCGGTCACTCCCGGCGTCTTTAGCTGGAGCACGGGTCTGCTCGCCTGGTCGCCGGACGGAAACGACATTATCGACACGGTGGATCTGTTTGGACTGCTGCAGCCAGGCAACGAACCCCGTCCTACCGCTGCTGGGATCCAAGCGATGGGCTGGGAAGGGGCGCCGACCCTCCGTGTTCGTGATGCGGCGCAGCAACAGTTACTGGCGGAACTCTCTGCCAACCCGAGCCATGGTGACCAGCTGAGCGATGCCCTGGCCTGGAGCCCCAATGGACGCTTCCTGGCAGAAATGCCTGAGAGCAATGCGGGAAGTTCGGTGAGTGGCAACCCCACCTCTCCACCGGTCACGTTCTACGATAGCACGACCGGAACAGGTCTCGTGCAGCGCCAACCACAGGCGAGTTCCCACGCATCTGCTGGATCCCCGGCAGGCATCTCCTGGTTCGTTCCATTTGCGCTGCTTTCCTGGTCTCCCGATGGCTCGCACTTCCTGGTGTTTAGCGCATCACTGGGGACCGTGACGATCTGGGGTCCGACGCTGCTCCCGAAGAGCAGCTCGTCTTAGGAGTGCGTGCGAGCTGCCGCTCCGTTCCCCGGCACTCCTGAGGGTGGCCTCTCTTCCCCCAAGGCCCGCTGCACACCCTGACACGACGGTGACAAAAGGGCGAGCGTGAAAGAATGGTGCCAATCGCTCACTCGTAGTGAATGCAGACTTGGCTGTGCTCCGTCCAACGCGGTTATGTAAACTCTGATGTGAGATTATGCTCCAGCTGCGAAGGTAATACCCCAACTCCCCTGTGGCCACGAAACGACCATGCGGTAGCATCCAGCCTTCGGCACCACAATGTAACTGCCCCATTCCGCCCAGCCCGCGCCGAGTGCGGAACTTGGATGGTCAGGGTTGTGTGGATCTAATACCAATGGATCGACTGGCGCGTTATCGGTCTGAAAGAGCAGGGGAGTGTTGTCCGCAAGATCGTATCCGCGTATGGTAACCGACGCAGAATAATTCGGCCCGACTTCCCAGACCACCTTGCCCATCTCCCACCCATAGGGGGGTTCATAGGTGCTGGGGTACGGTGGTGGCAAGATGAGGTGAAACGTATTTGGACCAGGTACCCAGGTCGCCCACACTGGGGATGCCCCGATTACCGGGGAAAGCTCAGAAAACTTCGCTTGTGGCGTGGGCACACTGATAGCACACTGCTGAGGAATTGGACCAATCACTGGCGTGAGGACTGGTGTTGCAGTCAGTGGCTGCCCCGTGGGGGTCAGGTACGCTTGTGCCTGGTGACGTGCAGAGTTCGTGCTCGTGGAGGCGGCACA
This sequence comes from uncultured Chloroflexia bacterium, assembly GCA_963826075.1. Taxonomy (GTDB): domain Bacteria; phylum Chloroflexota; class Ktedonobacteria; order Ktedonobacterales; family JADMIN01; genus JAJPKE01. The sequence continues at coordinate 23,971 of CAWGVQ010000014.1, read as the reverse complement.
GCTGGTGAGTATGAGCGCAGTTGCCAGCGCGATGACACCTGAGAACGCAGAGAACCGTGGTGCAGAAATCCTCATCTTTTGCCACCTCACCGGAGGCTACGAGCGGCCCACTGCGAGAGAAATTTGCCACTGCCCGCCAGTTGACGACACCCACTGTAGCCAGTTTCTGAAGACTATCTGTCCCGAATAGAAGAGAGAGATTCTCGCATGCTTGCTTGGCAGCCAGCTTAGCTCGACTGTTGTGCAGAAGCATTCTCCTCTTGCTGCATCCGCTGACGAAAGCGATACGAGTCGCCAACAAACTCCAGGATATGCGACTTGTAGGTGAGCCGATCTAGAAACGCTGCCGTCATCCGCTCATTTCCGAAGATCGTATTCCACTCCCCGAAACGCAGGTTGGTTGTTACCACCATGGAGACCCGTTCGTGCAGCTCGGAACAGAGTTGGAACAAGGCATTGATGCGGGTCTGATAGGGGCCTAGCACGGGCCAGGGCCGTGCTCGCGTGCTCTGGGCACTGACGAATGGGGTCGGGGCCACGGCTATCGCGACGGTATCGCGGCTAATGCCCAAATCGCGCGCAATCTGGCGCAAGCTCTTGCCATCCAGGTGATACGCCCGACGGATGTGTTCCCGCTGGTCGTCGGTGAGCATGATCGCCTCCTTGTTGGGCGCATGCCAAACCTGCTCGTTATTGTACCTGGGTAGCTTACCAGATGGGCCGTGAGGTGGCAAGATTTTTGAGTAGCATCGAGAGCCGAAGTGCCGCTGGTGGTGGGTCGTTCGTTAGCACGAACGACGGGGTAGTGGCCTGGTTTTTACACTATCACGCGGAAGGCAAATGGTAGCATTCTGAAATAGCGAAAACAGGCGGCATCAGTCGTAGACGCGGTCGAGAACCCATCGGTCGGACGCAGAATCAAAGTAGATCTCGCACACGAGTCCGGGCAAGCACTCAAGCCGATAGTAGTGCCGATCACTCGCTGTAGCCTCTAGTGCCTCGTGTGAGCTAGCCTGTCCAGACGGTATCGGCTCCCACCAGCGATCCTGTAGATGCCACATAGCCAGAACCGATTGCACACGATACGTGGTGCCGTGCCAGATAAAACACCTCGGTTGATTGTCGTGATGCTGAGCAACCAAAATAAGATCGCCGTATCTTCGAGTCACGCGACGCTCCTGGTTCAGCTTTATCTCGCAGGGCCGCTTCCGTTGGTCGCCATCTCAGGAGGCACTGTGGAGCTCGCCAGCTCTGGCATGGGCACCAAAGACAGTACAGACATCGCACACCCCTCTGTATCGGGCACGTCATTGCTGAACACGTGTTCCATTTGCATACACCATCATGACCATATGAGCTGGCGAAAAGCAAGGTAAAGGTGGGAAGTCGTGGCGGGTTTGGGACCGTATGACGGGAATGTCGGATCAGACCAATGCCTACCAGGTTTGGAGCAGCTGGACTCAGTCCGACTCTGCCATCGCCTTTCACGTCGACGCTGTCGATTGTGCAAGTCGTAGCGCGTTGTGGACCGATGTCGAGTAGAGAGGAGCACTCGATAAAACGATCGATGCTAGAGCCTCAACGCCGCCAAGAGGCGTTGTCGCAGCCGACGGGGCAAGCGTTGTTTCGATCCCTGAGTGCGCTGCTGCTGCGATGGCCGGCGTTTATGACGGGACGGCCGGATCTTCCCTTGTGGCTTGGACCATCTCTGTTGAGGGTTCGGAGGTGCTTGTCTCTCCTTTCGTCTGGCACGGGTCGGCGGCACTGTCTCCGTGACCGTATCTGGACTGGAAGCCCTCGGAAGTGTCATGTCTGCGGTTGAGGTGTCTGTTGTTGCGACCTGGTCTCGTGGGCCAACCCCTGTACAGGTGCCTACAGCTCGGAGCGAAGTCGCTCCCAAGCCGGCTGCCAGCGTAAGGCCGAGCACGAGGGCGCAGACCAGTATCGTGGATCCCGTACCTATCCGTTGTACGAGGAAGCCGACTCCCGCGATGCCGACAGGCTGGGTAAGCATCAGGAGCAGGCGATACGCACTGTTCACTCGTCCCCGGAGGTGATCAGGGATCAAGGCTAGGCGCACCGTATACTGCGCAACGCTGGACACTTGCTCACTCGCCATGGCACAGAGCGCAACCGCCGCCAGGAACAGCGGAGTTGGAGCGATGGCAGCGGCTAACCACATGAACAGCGCCAGACCCAGTCCGCCCAGGAACAACCAGCCAAAACCGACGCGTCGCTGGAGTCGAAGGTAGGCGAGTGAGCCCAGTACTCCTCCTGCGCCTGCACCAGTCAGCACCACACCCGTCAAGGGGGCACTCGCATGCATCCGTTGCGCGAGTAGGATGAGCACTAGCGGAAAGGCCGCGAGCACCAGATTAGCAGATCCACTCACCAGGGCAAGTGATCGCAACAGAGAATGATGCCACAGCCAGGTCAGACCATCACCAATCTCCGTACGCAACGGTCGGTCGAACTCCCTGGTGCGCTCCTCCTGGAAGGCGACCTGTATCCTGAACAGGGAAAGAGCAGAGACCGCGTACGAGACCGCGTCGGCGAGAAATGGTACGGTGCGCCCGACACCGTAGAGAAAACCGCCAAGGGTAGGCCCAAACAGCTGGGCGCTGTTGACCGCAGCCGTGTACGTGCCGCTGGCGGTTGCCAGGTGTTCGCGGGAGGCGACCCGGAGCAGTGAAGCCGTCGCCGCCAGATCAAAGAAGCAGAACAGTGTCCCCTGGACGAGCGCCAGCCCATACAGCAGCCAGATCGTTAAACATCCCAGCGCTGCCGCCAGTGGAACGCTGAGCAGGACCACTGCCCGCGCGACATCACATCCAATCATGACTCGCTTGCGATCCCAGCGATCAACCAGTGCTCCCGCCGGCAGACACAGCATCGCGTAGGGAAGCACGTACAGCGCCTCAGCAACGGCAGCCTGGACCGGAGAGTGGGTCAGCCATAGAACGAGTAAAGGCAATGCCAACTGACTGGCACCCGTGCCGGCTAGCGACACGATTTGTCCGCCGAGGAGCAGGACGAAGTTGTGATTCTGCCAAATAGTCGCCGGCGCTGGGACTCGGCGCACTCGGCGTGGCGACTTACGTACTCGTAATGCCATTGTGTCGAGTGCACCGTTTCCGCACACTCCGGCAGCGTGCGAAGCAGGAGATACCGTAGCGTGTCGAATACCGGAAGAAACATGAGTGGTGGGTATCGGCCGCGAGCGCGTCGCTACTCTCATGGACATCGTGGGGTTTCCGTTTCCGCTTGCCTGTAGTAGAACAAGTATTCATGGACAAAACCCTCACCCGCACCATCAGCATCAAACTGGATGTAGACGGCCATGAAGCCATACTCACTGCGACACACTGTGCCTTCAACACTGCCGCGTCCTGGATCGCCGCCGTGTGCTGGGAGGAAGGCATCACCAACACCACCACGGCCCACCACCGGGTATACGGCGAAACACGCGCACGCTTTGGCCTGGGAGCGCAACTGGCGGTCTGTGCTAGAGCGAAGGCAGTGGAGGCCATCAAGTCGGTGAAGGCCAAGCATCGCGAGACATGCCCCAAGTTTGGACCGCGTGGAAGTGTGCGCTATGACGCGCGCACCTACCGCCTGATGCGTCTGGACCGGGTCTCGCTGAACACGCTGGAGGGGCGTATCGTGTGCCGGTTGATTCTGGGTGTTCGCCAGCATGACCTGTTGGTCGATCCTGCGTGGAAGATTGGCGGGGCGGATCTGGTGTGGCGGCGTGGTGTCTACTATCTCAACATAACCCAAAGCCGGGAAGCACCAGACATTCCGGAACCAGACGGCGGCACCTTGGACGTCGACCTGGGTATCGTGAACCTGGCGACAGACAGTGAGGGCGAGTCGTTTCGTGGCGAGCAGGTGCACGTGGTGCGAGCTCGGTACTACCGGCGCCGCCAGCAAATGCAGCACGCCAATACAAAGAACGCGAAGCGTCGGCTTAGTAAGAATGCTGGCAGAGAACACCGGTTCCAGAAGGACGCGAACCACTGTATTAGCAAGGCTCTGGTGAAGAAAGCTGTCGTATCTCGCAAGGCACTGGCCCTGGAAGACTTGACAGGCATCCAGGACAAGACAACGGTTCGGCGGGAGCAGCGCTACGAACGGCATTCGTGGGCCTTTTTTCAACTCCGCCAGTTCATCACCTACAAAGCGGCCTGGGCAGGCGTGCCGGTCCATCTGGTCGATCCTCGGGACACCAGCCGGACGTGTAGTCAGTGTGGCCATTGTGAGAAGGCGAACCGGAAATCTCAAGCAGAGTTCTCCTGCCGACGCTGCGGCTTTCAGATGCATGCGGACCATAACGCCGCAATCAACATCAGTAGAAAACAGTGGGCTGTTGTCACGCAGCCTATGGCGGCATCCCTGGCGGGGTAGCTGCAAGCTCCCGGATGAATCCGGGAGTACATGACGAGGAACTTCTCCCCTCATTGGGTTTCTGTTACGCGCGATCCGATGACGGCCTCATTCCTTTGCTGTCGACATCCTGAGACTGCTGGGCAGTGTCCTCCATGCCTGCTGCGAGGAGGATAGCAGCGGTCAGGGCCTCGGGTTGGGTAAACAACGCTTCATGCGCCCCAACTGGCAAAGTGACATGCCGACAGGAAGGTCCCAATTTTGCGCTTTGGCTCGCCCAGAAGCCTGTGCCAAGCGCGTCGTCTTCTATCGCATCGATGTAGGCTATGGCCCTTGTTGGACCGGCAACACCGAGCGGGTTCATCGGGACCAGAGACCAGAACCGCTCGAAGGTGTGGGACTCATTCATGGGTCCCCACGGCTCCGGTGTCAGGCGCCTATAGATCGCCTGGACCGTGTCCAGCGGCGCGTCGGGCATAAAGGAGGTGGTAAACATCTCTAGGGGGAGCATGATGGTATTGTGCTGTGCGTCAACCAGAGATCCGAGGATGCCGATCAGCTCGGGGCTCCATTGCTCCATAATGCTCATGAGACTTTCCCCGTGCTGCAGGACAAATGCGTCCCAAAAGATCATCTGGCTGATGCGCTCTGGGCAGCGCTCGACGACACACTGCAGAACCAGACCCCCGAAGCTCCAACCCACGAGAATAACATCATCCAGGTGATTCGTCTCCAGGCAATCCACAACGCTGCTGGCCATCTCTTCGAGGGTGATGTGTTTCGGCGGCTGAAGCACGTCATGGCCAGCCAACGTTGGTGTAAATACTCGATGCCCTCGCGCCTCGAGTGACCGTTTGACAGCTCCCCATGCCCAGCCACCATGCCAATTGCCATGGATAGGCACGAATGTTTGCGGGGACGTTTCGATCGGCTGTACTGGGTATGATGCCGATGCGCGCACTCCCTGAGGTGCACTGCCAGCAGGCGTGATGATTTTCTTGGGAAACAGGCTCATGTGGAGATCTCCTTGTTTTGTGTGGTCCCTTGGGAGGCAATACCTCTGGCGGGGAAAACTTGTGACTGTCGTGGGCCGTACGAAGCCACGGCCCCTGTGTGTTTCATGCTGGTTTGCTACGGGGCGATGCGATGATGCTCTGCTCATTTGCTGCTGTGTTGTCCCGGAGTTCCTCTCGCCTCGCTACTGGTCTGGCTATCGATAGCAGCCGGTACGAGTTACCTGCCGGAAGCGGGGCGAGAAGGCTTCACGATGAAGCTGGGCATGAGGTAGTCGGAGGCATGTGTGGTGGTGGCGGACTCTGCGTGCCCGGTAGCTGCGTAGTCCTCGTTGCCAGTGCCATCGGAACGTGCCTGTGCACTGACGATCCGGTGCGCTGAGTCTGAGCAGGACTCTTTGGAAGGCTCATGCAACTGACCCAAGCAGTTCCGACAGTTGTAGAGACCGGCGGAGAACAATGGAGAGGTACACTCTGCTCATCGGTCATGGCATAGAGAACTGAGTGGACGAGCAGAGCACGGACACCAGGCCGCGACGGATGGAGTGAAGTTGGCTTTTCAGGCACACGGGACCACCGGGTGCAGAGCAGAAGCCGGTCGAGCCACCAGACGCCCAGACACGAGAGAAGCCCCAGCAGGAGAAGCATTCCAGCGCCTTCCAGAGCAACCAGCGGTATACCGAAAATCGCTGACATGAAATACTACCTCGTCGGAGTTCATGGGCAACAGATTGCTGTCCAGGGTTATCGTGGCAACGGCCACTGGTGTTGCATGGCAAAAAATACGAGGTAGAGCGGGCCCCGTGTGCGATGGTCGCCTTCGTCCTGAGCATACTTGGGGCAGGCGGACGCCCTAATCAAGCGAGTCGGCTCATTCACGCGCTTGCCGCGACGAACTCTGTGGTTCGCTGTGGGTGAGGACGGCGGACCTCCCTCGCAGAGACCCAGCTGCAGGTGCAGCTTGGGGCTGGTGTGGTTCGCATGCCGATCCAGGTCTCTCGCGGTTCCGCGTTCGTCGACGCAGCCGTCCTCAAGTACGTCCATTTGGCTCCATGTCGTCATCGCTAGTCTCATCCTCCTGTCGTGCTCCGCATCACCTTTGGCCTGCAGGCAATGATGCAGGTCGTGTACATTCCCGGGCAGTAATCTGTGTCGAGGTCGCCATCCTGGCTCGAAGTTGCTCGGTGTTATGTGAAGGAGCGAATCCAGGTCAGCAGTGTCCAAACACGGAAGTACTGCCATAGCAACGGTACCAGCGTGGTAGGGGGAGTTGGGGGAATGTGGGGTACGTCGTTGGAAGGACAGCAGGATCATGTGTTACGGGCCGGAGGAGGCATATCGGGAACGTCTCAGGCACGGCCGCCATCGGCGAGTCCTCGGTCACCTACCGTACTGGCTACCTACGCACAGGTACCATTCTCTGGTTGCCTGGTATGCCATACGAGGGCTGAAGAGGTCCCGTCCGCTAGGTCGCGCCGCCGTCTTGCCTGCCCGTGCGACACGTGTCGGAAGCGCAAAGATCAGTGCAACGCACACTGGCGGGAGCGCTCCACCCAGGAGAAAGCTAAGCATGTTGTTGCTGAGCTTCAGGACCGATGAGAGGCGGACAGCCGACCGGTGAGTTCACGTGCCCGCGCTCGAGCAAGTTCGTCCACGGTGGCCCGATCTGCTCGGCGACTCTTGCGCAGAGCCGGAAACTCATCCCAGATCCACTCGGAGATCGCCGCAACGATGCGATCTAAGACGTCAGCCCGGAGCCGAGTTGTGACCTCGTCTGGGTCGGCGTCAGGCTCACGGATGAGGGCGTCGTGCAGGGCTAGTGGGATGCCGGTCACATACTCATCCAGGAGCGCGCTGATCTTTGGGTCGTCACAGTAGAACTGATAGAGGAACTCGGTGACGAGCAGATCCTCGACTGGGCGCGATCGGTCGTCAGGCATGCCGTAGACCTTCCTCCCAACTCGTGGCTGTCGGCAAACGTCCCGCAGTGATACGGGCCTCGCTGCCAATCGCCATCCGGATCAAGAGCAGCGCGGTGAATGGACTGCTCAGATGGTCGTGCATGGTGGTTGGGTAGTCTGGGAGACGCAGCGCGCGGCCTTCGAATTTAGCCGCGTAGGAGCGCAGCGCGGCTAGTGGCTGCGGATCGCCGCAAAGCTCACCGTCGGTCCACGTCACACGGAGCGGTGTGCCGAGCGCGGAACTCGTGACGTTGAAGGATGTCGTCATTCTTCGCTCCCGCTCGGGCGCTGTGACACCGGCTTCGTGCCGAGTTGGTCATCGCGCCCAGCCAAGAGTTGTGCCCACAGGCCTGTCTGGTCTTCTTGCAGAATGCGCTGGCGCGCTTCCTCTTCGCGGAGCAACTGCTGGTAGCTCTTGGTGGGTGTGGGCAACTTCTCGGGATAGATTCCCTTGCTGAGCAGCAGCCCTCGCACGGAGTCCCCCGCCTCGTAATGGGTTGCGCTCGCCTTCATCGCCTCGGGACCGGTCATACCGACGTCGCGATCTTCGAGCATCTGCCGAGCCAGTGCGGCGCGGAAGATGTTGGCCGCGGTCTCTAAGGAACCCATGTAGTCGCTCACATCCTGGTTGCGCTTCAGGTGTTTGCGGGTGCGAATCGCCTGCTGCGCCTCGTGGTAGAGTCCCTGATAGCCGGCATTGAAAAAGTGGGCGAACTCCTGCGCAGTGATCACGCCAGCGGCACGCGCCTGCAAAGCGAGTGCGGCATTCTCCTGCAGGAGCCTTTGGCGGTGCTCGATGCGCAGGCGGTCCTCCTCGGTTTGGGCGAGCAGTTCATACTTCTCCGTCGTGAGGGCGAAGTAGATTTTGGCAAGCGCTACCTCCGGCTTGCGTCCGTCCGCGCTCTCGGCCACGATGTAACAGGCATGTCGAGTCAGGCGGTAGTCCGCACCCTTGCGACCACGCTTCGATTCGCCGGGCGAATTTTTGACGGTAGCGACAAAATTATGTGCCACAGCCGCATCGCCGCCGTTGACACGGCAAACCTCAACAGCCTCCTCGATGACCTCCTCAAAGTGGCGCCACACCGTGTAGCCGAGCAATGCTGCCAGCTCGCGCGCCAGCCAATACTCGCCCTGCTCGTCATCGTGCTTCATGCGCTCAAAGGCCGACACGCCACTCCCCCTTGAGGACGACACCGTGCGATCGTTTGTCATAGGTCTGCCTCTTTCTCACTCGCATAGATACCACTGGTCATGACTGCTTCTGCTTGCCTGGTGGGGACTCTGGGCTATGGGGGTGATTGAAGCTGCCGTGTTCCCTGGGCTCTTGCTCACTCGCTCGCCCGATGTCTTGTAGCTCGTGGTGCCGTGGCGATCGCTCTCGGCGATACTTCTCAACACTGCGCTTGTCATACATCAGCGTGCGGCTATTCCATTTCACGGCTTTAATGATTCCTTTCCGCACGAGATCGGCGAGATACGCACTTGAGGTAATGCCCATGGTAGCCATGGCTCGCTCTTGATTCACGTATCCAGCAATCTCATCAATCTCGGGAATCTCCGGTTCACGCTCGTCGCGTTTCGACATATGCACCATCCCCAACCGTTGGTCTACTTGCTCTATCATACCACATCAGTAACGAGCCGTGACATAGTGCTAACTACTCATAGGAACTAGCAACAATGGTAGCACTAGAGAGCCGTGACGCTATTAACGCAGCGAGCCATAGATCGTTATGTTAATAGTAGGTAACCATCCTTTTCAACACTGTCGAACGATATCAGTCCACAAGTGCCTGTCGAATCTGGCTGAAGATCTTTGCTTCGTCGACTTTGTTGAAATCTGTAGTGTCTACCTCGATGATTGCCCCTTGGATGTCCAGCAATTCGGCTTTCCCTTTGAGCATGCGCTCACGAAATTCATCGACATTATCAGCGTCGACATGGCCGGGGTGCCGTTCTTGAGAGTTACTCCTTTGGATGAACCGATCAAGGAGTACACTCCCTTCGGCGTAGCAGAGGATCTGTATAGCATTGAAATGGTAAAGCCGTTGCCAACGCTGGAGTTTTTCATTCTGGAAGGTTGGATCATAGGGCGACTCTACCATGACCGAATTCCCAGCCTTGAGCTGTGCCTCAAGGATATAGTCTATAAGAGCAAACGTCGTTCTGCCGGCCTTTTTTGACCATTCTCTATCGTGCCAGCCCAGACCATCAAAGATGATTTCTTTGATGTCATCCTTGCTTATGAGTGGCATGTGAAACTCGGCTGCGATTTTTTGGGCTAACTGGGTCTTGCCGGTTGCCGGTAGTCCCAAAACAATGATAAGAGTAGGTCTACTCATGATTCCTAGTATACAAGGGAAGTAGCTTGATAGTCTGGAGGCTCCCAAAACGATTGTCCGAAGGACGGATCTCTTTGAGATAGCACTGGCTGCCCTCGCTTAAGATCAGTGCTACTATACACACGAGTAACCTCTCATTCGGTCAGGAACACATGAAGAATTACCCTTTACAGACCTGGACTGACTCACGGATTGAAATAAGAGGCTCATCTATTGGGGGACGAGGCATGTTCGCAACGGCTCCCATTAGAGCTGGCGAAAAGGTGGTTGTCTTTGGAGGGATCTACACGGACGCGGAGGGAGCGGAACAAGCGAAAAGCCAGAACAAGCTCGTGATGCAATGGGATGATGACTTATACAGCGTCGAGGAACGCGGTGACGATGACGGCTATTTTATCAATCATTCCTGTGACCCAAACATGTGGATGCAGGACGCCTTTACCCTTATCGCCAGGCGAGACATTCAAACAGGCGAGGAGATCACGGCGGACTATGCTCTATTCGAAGCGGATCCAAACTTTGTGTCCAAATGGAAGTGCCGCTGCCACTCACCGCTGTGCAGAGAGCGAGTGACCGGAGAAGATTGGCGATTACGTGAGCTGCAGGAAAGATATCGCGGACACCTTTCCCCGCTTCTCAACAAGCGCATTGAACATTTGCAGCACACAACCTAGACTGACCCAAAACGATCCTAATTCTGAACGAAGTGAGTCGAGGTCACCGGCTGAGCATATCTCCCCAGCACGTCTGGGAACTCGTCCGTGAATCACTGTCCACAATCTTGCGACCCTGGACGACTTTGCGCACACGTGAGCCTCAGCGGCATCTGCTGGTCGACACCACGGGCTTGCTGCTCATGGTGGTGGTGTATCCCGCCAACCTGCAGGATCGTGAGGGGGCGAGGTTAGTCTTGGCTGGCCTCAACGAGCCGTTCCCGCGGATCCAGCGGCTCTGGGCTGACCAAGAGTACGCTGGGCAAGTGACGACGTGGATCCAGCAGACGTTGGGATGGGCAGTGACGATCGTGCGGCATCGGCCCACGTCACGCGGACGGTGGGTGCCGCATGGGGGCCTCTCGGATTGGCGCACGGTGTGGTTTGACTATGTGCGCTTTCCTGCCAGTCACAGCGGTTTTCGCGGGATTTTAGCGCGCCGGTGGGTCGTTGAACGAACCATCGGGTGGATCGGGCGGCACCGGCGATTGAGTAAAGTTTATGAGTTCCGGCTGGCCACCAGTGAGGCGTGGGTGTATCTGAGCATGATTCGAGCGATGCTTAGACGCTTGGCATACGAGCAGGTGGAGCCCGCATTTCATTATCGCCGTGTCGCTTGAGTCCGGGCGGGAAGCCTTCTCACACAGCCTCTAGCGCCCGGTAATAAAGCACTGCCCGGCAGCAGTAGGTTCCTGGCACGTGAGGAGATAGTGCGCCATCTGCTCCGGCGGATAGGGTAGGTCATGCTCAAGCCACCATGCGAGCGTGCTGATGACTGCTCCCGCGAAAAACTGCGCGTAGAGAGCGGGTGGCACGGCAGGATCCCGATTCGACGAGCTCGACGCGTTGAAGACACGTATTTTGGCCTCGGTCTGTTCGGCCAGATACGCCTGGAGCAGCTGCTGGAATGTTCCACCGCGCTGCCCACACAGCATCAAGGTGTAGAAGTGCCGATGTTCGGCAACATGAACGAACAGATGCGTAAAGTACGGGGGAGGCTGATCCGGAGAGAACGCGCCTGGCGGTGCATCGACTTCGGCAAGCAAGAGTGCGTACATGGTGCGCATGCCTTCTTCAAGCAGATCCTCTTTCCGCTCGAAATGTTGGTAGAACGTAGTACGGTGGACCATTGCCCGCGTGCAGATCTCCTTGATGGTAATCTGCTCAAACCTCCGCTCTGAGAGCTCCGCCAAAAGCGCCTCCCACAGCAGTTTATGGGTCCGTCGAATGCGCAAATCAGGGTGATTCGGGCCCGCTTTCGCTGACTTGATCGATGACTTTATCGACACGCTCAAGGCCGATGTCTCCTATCCTACACATGGGAGATCTTGCTTCTTGTCTGGTAGCGCAGCTCCCAGTATACTCCAACCGCCGGTACGCCACGTCGTGTCGCATCGTCAGGCAAACAGCAAGCCTAACTGATCACGCTCTCACAAACAAGGGGAAGAGCAGCTATGCAGACCTCGACACCAACAATTCCAGCGCATCGACCCTGGCGGGAGAATCTCTACCTCATAGTGGCCAGCCTCATCTTGGTTGGCATTGTGGGTGAAGGCCTTCTCATTGGACCCTCGCTGTTCGCAACGACGCACTGGGGTCGCGCCGCTCACGGTGATGTGGCGGTGGCGCTCTTTGTGCTGACCCTGCTTCTGGCGCCACTGGGATTGCTGGCGCGGCTTCCAGGCTGGACCATCCTGGTGAGCGGACTCCTGTTTGTGCTGACGCTCCTGCAGTTCTCTACAGGCTTCTTAGGCAGCAGATCGGCGTTCTTCGCCGCACTCCATCCAGCTGCTGCCCTGCTAATGGCTGGGCTGACGGGCATCGTGTTGCTGCAGGTCTGGCACCAGAGGAATAAGCAAGGAGACGACCCGTCATGAATGCCGGCGAGCTCTCGAGACGCTCTCCCGTGCGCTTCGCTCTCCTGGTCTTCGGGCTTTCTCTTCCCTTCTGGGTGGCAGGCGCGCTGGCCGAGCGTTTGGGTGGTGCGTTTCCTTTTCATCTGCCGATCAGTGCGCTCCAGTTTGTATGCCCCGCCATTGCAGCCTGCATCCTCATCTCACGCGAAGAAGTGCCTGGTGGGGTTGGCCGCCTGCTGAAGCGAACGTTCGATTTCCAGCGGATCACGCACAAGATCTGGTATCTGCCTATGCTCTTGCTGATGCCGGCCATTATGGCGACATCCTACGGACTGATACTGCTCCTCCGGCTGCCTCTGCCTGTGCCCACCATTCCTCTCGCAACCCTCCCCGTCCTGCTGGTGGTGTACTTTGTCTCAGCTGCCGGCGAAGAGTTAGGCTGGACCGGATACGCCACTGACCCGCTGCAAAATCGCTGGGGCGCCCTGTTTACGGGCGTCATGCTGGGCATGGTGTGGGCCATCTGGCATGTCATACCATACCTGCAAGCACAACGAGCGCCGTCCTGGATCGTATGGCAACTGGTATTCACGATTGCGGCGCGGGTCCTGATGGTCTGGCTCTATAACAACACAGGAAAGAGCGTCTTCGCGGCAATTCTCTTTCATGCCACGATCAATGTGACGTACTCCCTGTTCCCGAACAATGGGTCCGCCTATAATCCCGCCGTTACTGGGGTCCTGACCGTCCTGGTTGCGATCGTGGTCATGCTCGTATGGGGACGTACGAGACGCGCAGTTTCTGCACAGAAACTGTGAGCGAGCACACGATCCACTCCAGAGAAGGTAGGAGGTTCCACGCGGACGGTGGTCGCATGCGACGACGGTTATCCATCACACCGCTGCATAGAGCGTCACTGACGCGGCAAACTGGCAACCAGCGGCAGCGGATTAGTCTCCCGATGCGTCAGCGACCGGGAGCCACAGGTGGAACGCACTTCCACCTTCAGGGCAACTTTCCGCCCAGATGCGGCCGTGGTGTAAGCTCACCAGATGCCGGCAGGCCGCGAGGCCAACTCCCAGGCCGTCCTGCTCCCGGGTAAGGCTGGTGTCCACACGATAGAAGGGCTCAAAAATCCGCTCCAGCTGTTCGGCAGCGATGCCAACACCAACATCGCAGACGCACAATTCCCAACCTGCTAGCTCGGAAGCCTCTCCTGGACCAGCAGTGCTTCCCGCCTGGGTTGCCGGTTGAATGAACACGTCAATCCGGCCACCAGCCGGCGAAAACTTGACCGCATTCTGGAGCAGATGCTCGACGACCTGACGCAAGCGGTGGAGATCTCCCTGGACGAGGGCTGGAGTTTTCAGTCGCTTTCCGCGCGCATCTCGACACTGCATGCCAAAGTGAAAACGGCCACGTAGTCCCTGAGGGATATGTTGCTGCACCTGGCGCACAACAGCTCGTGCGAGATGGCAAAGATCGATCAAGCTGTGATCAAGCTGGATCATTCCTGCTTCCAGCTCCGCGATCTGCAGCAGTTGCTCGGTGAGATGCTCCAGATGTTTCGTCGCGTGCTGGACAATTCGCAGATATTCCTCATGCTCGTTGGCAGTCAGCTGCGTGCCGTGAGACAACAGCGTTGAAGTGTACCCATCGATGATGGCGAGAGGCGTGCGAACCTCGTGCCCAAGAGCAGCCAGCGTCTCCGGCAGAGCCGATCCGACAAAGTGCATGGGTAGCGTTGCCGCGGACCAGGGAGACACTGACGACTGGTCGGTGGGGGCCGCGTTTGGAGTCAGCGATCTCTCAGAAGATTCACCAATATTGGGCTGTTCGTTTTCCCGTTGCTCATGAGATGTGCTCATGGTCTTGCTCTGATTCCTCTGGGTGTACGTCTCCTCTTAGGTATCATCGCCCAACACATGGACCTCGCTGCGAGTGTAGCGGGACACTATCTCACGGCGATCACAATGAGGCGTCTGCGGTCACAACGGCCTCACACACCAGTGCTAGTAGCCTGTCCAGCCGCGGCAACATCGTTCGCTCTCGCGCGGACCAGGCTCTCGAATGGCACTCGTGTCTCCTCTTGGCCAGATGGCGGCCTGTTCACCTGTGATATGGATGTGATGAAAGCAAAGGACAGCGTGAGACATCTGTTAGGCCGGTCAGGTACGGTAGCTTGGTAATTGATGCCCAACTTCCGACGTCCGGGGCGACGCACCATGCCGAAGACGAACAGGAGCCTGTGATCAAGGAAGCCAGGGCGTTATCGGCCGACAGCCTGCCGCGTCCAGCTTCTGTGTTTGGTCTGCCGGCGCTCAGGCTGTAGGGGAAGCCGCGATGAAAGAGTTGGTTCGCAGCGCAAACCATCCGCCGGGCACCGCTCGCTTGTCGGTATCGGTGCTGATTGTGGACGATGACCAAGACATCCGTGAGATACTGCGCTCCATTGTCGAGGATGCTGGTTACCTCGTGTTGGAAGCGCGTGATGGCGTCGAGGCCTTGGACATTCTCTATGTACAGCCCGTGCCTCTTGTGATGCTGACGGACCACCAGATGCCGCGTCTGGACGGCCCAGGACTGTTGCGCCGGGTGCTGGATGACCCAGTGCTGCCGTCTCGTCATGCGTATCTGTACATGACTGCTGGTACACGAGACCTTCCGCTGGCCCTGCAGCAGCTGCTTGCCGCGCTGAACGCGCCAGTGTTGTTCAAGCCGCTCAGTGTCGACAGCCTTCTTTGCGCCATCGCGAAGGCAGCTCACCGTCTTTGAATCGCTTCCGATCGATAGCTGGCGACTGCCTCGCCCGTAGATGAATGGGTCTCCCTTGACAGATTAATAATCGATCATTAATATATGTGCTATGGAGAAACAGCGACCAACGACTCGTCTGGGACGACCTCCCAAACAGGAGGCGCGCAACACGCGCGAGCGCATTCTGGACGCCGCGCTCGCGCTCTTTGCCGCTCAGGGCTATGCTGGCACCTCCCTGCGTCAGATCGCCCAGGTGGTCGACATCAAAGAAAGTGCGATCTATGCGCACTTCGAAAGCAAAGAGGCTGTATTTCGCACTCTGAGTGAACGGATGGTGACGCCTGCCCTGTTGATCCAGGAACTGCTGGCAGCTGATCTGGCCGACGCAGTGCGACGCGACCCCGAAGCCGTACTGCGCGAGCTCGCGAAGCGCATCATCGAAATGTGGAACACTCCGCGTGCCCGCCTGTTTTTCTCGGTGATGCTGCGCGAGGGGAAACTGGGAAGCGATCCGCTCAGTAGCGTACTGCTCCCAGGAATTGAGCGGATTGAGGAGCAACTCGGTATCCTGATGCAGCACTGGATGGAGCAGAGGCGACTCCGAAACGACTTTTCCGCGGACCACCTGGTGTGGGAATTCCTGGCCCCCCTGGCTAACATTCGTGCACTGTACTGGCACGGTCAGGCCACCGAGGAGCAACGCGAGCAGGGATATCGTCGTGCCGATCTGCATATCGAGTACTTCCTGTCCACTGCGCTTCTTCCCGCAACCGACTAGGCGCACGTCTAAGCAATCATCATAACGAGAACTCTCCAGGAGAAAATGGGAAGGCACGTATGGCACAACCAAATCAGGCGCCGCTGTTTGTTCGTCTGTCGAACACTCTCACCGTGACCCTGCTGCGCGCAGGCGTCAGGCTCGTCGGACCCGGGCACTATCCCATGTATCTGCTCACGGTACGCGGGCGGAAAAGCGGGCTGCCGCGCACGGTTCCGATCGTGATCTGGGAGCATGACGCCAAGCGCTATGTGGGGTCGGTGTATGGCATCGTGGACTGGGTGCGCAATCTGCGGGCGGCGAATGAGGCCACCCTCACCCGTGGACGTCGTTCCGAAACGGTGAAGGTCACCGAACTTCCTCAGCGTGAGGCGGCGCTCGTGTTAAGAGAGGATATCAAGGGCGGCAACCCCTTCGCTGGCCGGTATGGTGTGACGGCCGACTCTTCCCTGGAGGAGTTTGAGCAGGCCGTGCTCACCCACCCGATATTCCTGTTTGACACCAAATAGCACAGTTGCCTGGCCCTGAGCGGCCATCGACGCGATGTGTACCTCGTCCTAAGGCTCAACAGTATGTTGACTCTCGTACCGAAAGCTTCTTTAAAAACCTGAAGTACGATGAGTAACCCATTGCCTAGGTAACACTGCGCGTCACACCATATCGCCTGCCACTTACAGCGCCGCCATAGACTACGTTCGATTGCCGATGCCTCATCCTGCTTCGCGAGCTAGACTCTCATTGCAGCTACTGGCGAAAGAAAGAGTGGCGCCCAGACGCGTTCAGCGGGTCGGGCGCGTGCGAAACAGATGTGTCTGATGCGGATGCCGATCCGCATTCTTGACGACCAGGAAGGAGTGGGAGATCGAGAGCCCCACTACCTCGCCAAAAATTGAGAGTCCAACAAGGAGACGAGGATGAGACCGTTCGAAGTAGCGTTAGTTGTGGCCAACTTCCTTACCCTTGTGGTCTTGGCGGTGCCACGCTTCCGTGCGATCTGGTGGACAGAGTTCATGATCCTCATCACGGTCGCGGTGACAGTGGTCCAGATCCTGGTGGAGGGGGCGCGGTGGCAACTGGTTCCCACCTATGTGCTGCCCGGAGTCTTCGTGCTCGTGTGGGCACTACCGCACGTGACACCAGCGGATGCTATCCTCAAGCAGATCCTCAACAGGCCAGGGGTCGCAGGCGGCATTGTCATCATCTGTCTCCTCGACCTCGCACTCTCCGCCGCTCTGCCTACCGCGCTCCCCGTCTTTCACTTTCCTGCTCCCAGCGGACCCTACCAGATTGGAACGGTCATCTATCACTGGGTGGATAGGAGTCGCCATGAGCTGTTCAGCAGTGATCCGCGGGCCTATTGTCAACGCCGGGATAGAATTTGCCAGAATCGCCGAAGAGAAGTTGTCGTTCCCTTGCATCATGAGGACGCGACGGCGACCGCGGTGGGCCGCAGGGCGGCACGGTCTTTCATCCGGTAACTGGCACCGGAGATGGTAATCACCTCGGCGTGATGCAACAAGCGGTCGAGGAGGGCGCTAGCCAGGACCTCATTGCCCAGCAAGGTGCCCCATTCGGCAAAGCTGGTATTACTGGTCAGTAAAATCGCTCCTTTCTCATAGCGGGCGGTCACCAGTTCAAACATCGCGTGCGCCTGCTCGACGCTGAGCCGGGTGTAGCCGACCTCATCGATGACCAACACGTGCGGCTGCACATAGCGGCGCAGCCGCTGCCGCCAGGCGGTGGGAGACGGACTGCCGTCGAGGGCTTCCGCCAGACTCCCCAAGGTGGTAAACAGCACGCTGTACCCGGCGTCGAGGGCGCGCGCGGCCAGCCCAGAGGCCAGGTGCGTTTTCCCCACACCCGGTGGCCCGAGGAAAATGACGTTCGTGGCCGTCTGCAGGAAGCGCAGCTCCGCGAGTTCCCGGATGAGCCGCTCGGGCACCGTGGGTTGAAAGGCAAAATCAAAGCCCTCCAGGGTCTTCTGTGCCGGCAGACGGGCGGCGCGGAGGCGTCGGGCATGGGCCCGTGCCGCACGACCAGCGTGCTCGGCCTCCAGGGCTTGGGCCAGGAACACCTCGTAGGTCGGTTCCTGCTGCCGCGCCTGGTCCAAGAGAAGCGGCAGGGTGGCAGCTAAGGCGGTCAGCCCCAGGGTCTTGAGCGCGGTGGTGAGCGGATCCATGGGGGTTTCCCTCGTTTGCCTCATTGCGGTCCCTCCTCTGCACCCAACGCCACCCCATAGAGCCAGTCGTATTCCCGCAAGTCGCGCTGCGCGACCTGGGGAGCGACGATCTGGTGACCCAAAGGCTGCGTGCGCCGGGCCGCAGCCGCCGCACTGGCCACACCCCGGAACTGGTCCGGGTGCGGCACCAGCGTGCGGGAGCGCGCCCGCTTGGCCACCTCCAGCACGCACTGTCCGCTGGACCACACCAGCACCTGTCCGGCGCGTTCGCGGACCTGGACGGTGGTACCCGCGAGTGACGGCAGTCCGGCCACCGCCGCGGGCAGTCCGTAGAGCACGCCGTCGTAGGAGAGGTAGCCATCCCAGCTGACCCGGCGCTCCTCGCTGGCGAAGCGTTCCCACGCCCAGCCGGTCGGCAAGGGCCGGAGCCCTTCCTCGGCCAGGCGCACGAGCGGCGGCACATGGGTCGAGGCGTGGGGCTGCGCATTGAGCCGGTCACACCAGGCCAGCACCTGAGTATTGAGGTCATCCAGGTCGGTAAAGGCGACACCGGGCCAGAAGCCAGATTTGAGCACCGCGACGGTCCGCTCGACTTTCCCCTTCGTCTGTGGCGTATAGGGATACCGTTGGCGAAGTGGCGTAGGAGAGAAAGGTGGAGTGCCCTGACGATGAGGTAGAGTGAAGACCTGGTATCGAGACTGGCTGAACTCACCAGAAGAAGGAGTCCACCAATGTCGCTCAAACCTGCGGGAATTCCTCCAATCCCTGAAGAAACGCACCGCATCGCCCACGCCATCTTTGCTCAGAATCCTCCGCTCCTGCGCCTGCATGACGCGCTCGGCCCTCTCTATGACGATCCGATATTCGCTGATTTATTTCCGACGCATGGTCAGCCAGCCGAGGCCCCGTGGCGACTGGCATTGGTGACCGTCTTCCAATTCATGGAAGATCTCTCTGACCGCCAAGCGGCGCATGCGGTGCGGACGCGGATTGACTGGAAGTACGCCTTGCGGCTAGAACTGAGCGACCCGGGGTTTGACTTCTCCGTGCTCAGTGAGTTTCGCACCCGCTTAGTGGCCGGTGAGGCAGAGCAACGCCTGCTCACGACCCTGCTGAGCGTCGCCAAGGCGCATGGCTGGATTCAGGCCCGGGGCCGCCAGCGCACCGATTCGACGCATGTATTGGCGGCGGTGCGGACGTTGAACCGGCTGGAGCTCGTAGGGGAGACGCTGCGTCACACGCTCAACGTCCTGGCCGAAGTGGCGCCCGGGTGGCTGCAGAGCTGGGTGCCTGCGGAGTGGTACGACCGGTACAGCCAGCGCATCGAAGACTATCGCCTTCCCCCAACCAAGGAGACACGTGAGGCGTATGCTCAGGTGGTTGGCATGGACGGCCAGACCCTGCTCAGACAGGTCAACGAGGCCCACGACCTGCCCTGGCTTCACGACCTCCCAGTCCTGCAGATGCTGCGCAGAGTCTGGGAGCAACAGTACCGCGCTGAGGTGGGATCCGAGGGAACGCTGCTTCGGTGGCGCACTGCCGCCGAGCTGCTTCTACCCGGAGACCGGCTCGAATCCCCCTACGACCCGGAGGCCCGTTTTGCCACCAAGCGGTCCACAGAATGGCGTGGCTACAAAGTGCATCTGACCGAGACCTGTGACTCGGACCGTCCGCATCTCATCACCGATGTGCAAACCACTCCTGCGCCCTTACCTGATGTCACCATGACCCAACCGATTGAGCAGGCGCTCTTCGAGCGCGATCTATTACCGGCAGAACACTTCGTCGATGCGGGATATACTGAAGCTGGCTGGCTGGTGGACAGCCCGCGCCAACTGGGACTCACGGTCGTCGGCCCACTGCGCGGGAACAGTAGTTGGCAGGCCCGCGACCGTCAGAGCTACGACGTCACCCAGTTCCAGCTCGACTGGAAACGCCAGCAGGCCATCTGTCCACAAGGACAGCGCAGTCGCTCCTGGACCCCGTACCATGACCGGGCGGGCAACCCCGTCATCTCGGTCAAGTTCTCGCGACCGGTCTGCCAACGATGCCCGGTCCGGACACAGTGTACCCATTCAGCTCGACAGGCACGGCAGCTGAGCGTCCGCGTTGACGCAGACTATGCAGCCCTGACGCATCTGCGTGCCGAGCAAGAAACCTCGCAGTGGAAAGATCGGTATCACCGGCGGGCAGGTGTAGAGGGAACATTTGCGCAGGGTGTCCGGCTGACAGGGCTACGGCGCACCCGCTATGTCGGCTTGGCCAAAGTACAGTTGCAGCACATAGTGATTGCGGTGGCGCTCAATCTCATCCGGTTGGCCAACTGGCTGGCACAGACCCCGTTTGCTACCACGCGTCGCTCGCGCTTCGCCCAGCTCGGCCTCGCTAGCTAAACGAACCTGCGTTCTGCACGAGACCCAGCCACATGACTAGTGACCGCATGGGAGAGCCGAAGAGCCAGCCGTATCGGGCTGTATCCACTGCAATCTCTGGCCTGTGCGATAATCCCGGACAGAGAGCCGATCTCGGGCACGAGCAAAGGGACTGGGTAGGCCACTTGACAGCCTACTACACGCGCGCAGACATGCTCAAGCGGCGATTTAGGCGCGCAGACCGCTCACTCCCTGGCAGTGACGCACCGAGTAGCAGTCATGAAGGCCTACGACGAAGGAGGCAGCATGCCAACCATCTGTACCTATCGTGGGGTCACCATTACTCTCTACTACAACGACCACTTGCCACCACACTTCCATGCGCGATATGCTGGTCACAGAGCTGAAATCGGCATTGATCCTGTTGTCATCCTCGCGGGTGGTCTGCCATCTCCACAGCTCCGCTGGACGCTCTCCTGGGCGCAACGACGCCAGCAGGAGCTGAAAGCCGACTGGGACCTGGCGCAGAACAGCCAGCCCCCGCTGCCAATCCAGCCTTAGGAGGACAGAATGGATGGATATATTCCCGAAGTAGTTGAACTTGAAGTGATTGGTCCGCACGCGTTGCGTATTACGTTTGATGATGGGCGCACAAGGAGCATTGATCTCACAGAGGCGCTGGAGAAAGGGCCGCTGAATCGTGGGGTATTCATCCCCCTCCGGGATCCCAACGTTTTTGCTGAGGCGTACATTGAAAACGGCACGGTCTGCTGGCCAGGCGAGGTCGATCTTGCCCCCGAGTCGTTGTACACCGATCCCTGGCCTGCTGGGTAGGACTATGGCCGGCGCCAGTGGTCTCTGGCAGGTAGCAACAGGACGCAACTTAGAAACGTATCTCAGCCATCCATATGACTGTGCACGTTGCTGAACCTCGCTTTCCCAAATGGTCATTTCTCCTGTGGCTGGGTCCATTATGCACTTCGCCAACGGTATCTATAGGGCTTACAGACCTGGGGCGCGATTCCCAGACTCGCCACGAAGTCGCTAAACTCTCGCTGCCACTGCAGCACCCCATCTTCTGTGCCCACCAAGACGCTCTTCATCCGGTCGGTGAGCACCCGCTGCGGCAGACCGCCCACATACTCCAAGGCCGCCATGAGGCAACGAATGAGCGTCGAGGCATCCGCCCGCTTGGTGAAGCAGGCAAAGCGCATGCGCGAATAACTCAGGATGGCCAGGAAGCCGTAGAGCTTGCGTCGGATGCCGGCCTCCTCATAGGGGAATTCACCCCAGTCAAACTGCAGTTGCTCTCCCGGTCCGGTTTCGTAGCGGATCACCGGACGTTTGCCCGCACGCGGCGGACGCAGCGGATGGACGAAGGCTTTGAGCTGCGAGATGCCGCCAGTGTAACCCAGCGGCCGGAGACGCTCGAGCATGGTGACGCAGTTGGTGCAGTGGTCCTGCTCCAGCCAGCACTGAATCTGCTCCTGGTAGGGCTCGAGTTTGCGCCGTTTGCGCTGGCGGGTCTTGGGCGGTGGCGCTCCCTGTAAGTATTTGCGTACCGTTGGCCGGCTAAGCCCCAGCGTGCGCGCGATCTCGGCCACTGGCGTGGCTTTCTGGGCCAATTCGTGTATCTGATGCACTGTCCGACTCCTGAGCATTGTGGACCTCCCGTGGTAGAATCGCTCTTTCCACGAGAGTATCCCCGAGCAAGGGTCTGGCAACTTTTATCTCGGCGTCCCTGGCAATTATTATGGCTCTCCCGCAGATTCGATGAAAGTGACCGCTGCCCCGTGAAGGTCGTCAGCTCCGTTTATGGGCGGCTATAGAGTACTCTCTGCCGCAACAGGTCGAACTTTGCCCGACCAAACCCACTCCGCTTTATCAGCTTCAGCCGATGCACCTGGCCCTCGGTCTGGCCTGGCTGTACTCCCAAATGAGCGCAGAGAGGACCGCCGGAAAATCCCGTTGGATCCCATTGGCAAAGCTGACGAGTTCTGTGATCTGGCTAGACCGAGCAGATTTCACCCATGACTGCAGCTTCCGGCTCACCGCCTGAGGGTCGTGACCCCTCGAGTGCCGCTCACGCACCAGACGCCAGAAGGTCTCGGCCAAGTGCTGGGCGTGCGCAATGGTTGCTGCCCCCTGGCACAGCTGCTGGCGATAGGTCCGCTCCTCGTCGGTGAGCTCTTCCACCGGCCGCAGCAAGATCCAGCGCGTTTGGCGCGGCGAGAAGGTGCGACGACGCGGCACGGGACTGGCCAAGCCTCCGCGTCGGTCGGCAGCGACCGGGGCGATGTGGCCCGGTGCGCCAGGCCATGAGATACTGCCGCAGCGTGGACGGCGAGCCGGTGAAGCCTTGAGGTCGCAACTCCGAGAGCAGCACGGCGCTGTTGTGTTCACCCGCCTCCCAACGAGCGCGTAGATACGACGCGTACGGATCACAGGCATGCCAGCGTCGGCCTCGCAGGGCCTGCTCCACCGGGCCCCCACTGCGCAGGTACCGTCGGACCGTGTTGCGCGAGACCCCGACCTGACGAGCAATGGCCCGAAGCGAGTGCCCGTGCTGCTGGAGCTCGTCGATCTGGGTATACCGTGCCTGGCGGCGCGCGTCGGCAGCCAGATGCAGCCGGTCGGCACGCGTGGTTGGCAGCCGTGGTTCTGCGGCGGATTCAGCCTCTTGCATAGCCTGCTCCCGTCGGGCTGTGGCCTGGATCGGCGAGCGACCTGGGAGACGGCGGTGCTCGCGGGTGAGCAGCCGGTCGAGCGCCATCCCCAGGTTCGTCAAGAGATGGAAGCGATCTGCCACTTGCACCGCTCCAGGTGCGGCTTGCTGAGCGGCTTCGGCGTAGGCACTACTGCGATCTCGACTGACGAAGGCGACTCCGGATGAGCACGTAGCCAGGCAGCAAAGGTGCGTGCCTTCCGGTCGGGCAGCAGATCCACCACCCGATGCCGCTCGAGGTCGACCAGGATCGTCCCGTAGTGGATCCCACGGTGGAAGGCGAAATCATCTACTCCCAGCACCCGTGGCGTTGGTGCCGCGGCCGGCATCTGCTGGCGAATCAACCGGAGCAGCGTATCCGGACTGCTACTGCTCTTCACGTCGGCCAGACGCCGAGCCACCCGCGCTCCCGCTTCACCGCCCAGCGCAAAGCCCAGCACGGTCAATGCCTGGGTCAACTGGACGGTACGACGTGCATACGGCTTGACGACGCTGGGCAGCCGCTCGGCAAAGATCCGTCGGGGACAGTTAGGCTGCTCACAAAAGAATCGGCGCAGGTGCAACTCTAAGCGCAGCGGCACGCCATGCCACGGGAGGTCCGCGATCTGGCGGACGTAGTGGGAATGCACCCGGGCCGACGGGTGGTCGCAGACTGGACAGTCTGCCTGAGCACCTCTGGTGGCGACCACAGCGCGGATAGCGTTCTGCTCCTGCACGAGCAGGCGCAACAACAACTGCTTCGGATCAGGAAGGATCGTGGTTTCGAGCATACGGAACCTGCCAGGGAACAATGGCTACGTGTTCATTTCCTGATCCTACCACGGAGCTCGCTCTCTCCCCATAGGGGTTCATCGAATGTGCGGAAGAGCCAAAACCACGTCGGCGT
>CAWGVQ010000013.1:0-232927 GCA_963826075.1 uncultured Chloroflexia bacterium | reverse complement strand
CGAGTTGCGCGACACTGACATGTTTTTCCAGAGTGTGCGACTCCCGTAGGCGAAGCGGCGGTGCAGGCGCAGCCTCATACAACGACACGCACAGAGTATCATGACGTGACAATTCCTCTAAACATTCGCATTACTCGTAGCCAGGCTAGGCAGTACGGAGGTGGCAGTCACTCAGAACAGGCTGCTGCCGCACAGGCAGACCCTATCATCATTCAATACTTGGAGCTAGCTCAGAAGGATGGCTGGGAGCCGGAAGGTCCAACAATCTTCACGCTGCTCTATAACCTACAGAGGGTGCGATAGAAGGCCACATATAGTTGGGTTAACAGTGACTGGAAGTATAGTGACTACTTCGACGTGACTATTAGGGTGAGACGAGTTGCGCCTTAGCAACGCATGCCGGTGGTATGCCTAACTGGCTCCTGCTCCAAGGCTCAGAATCGTCTCCATTCGCGCCACAACGCCGCCACTACTGGAGCAGTCGTACGCTGTTAACCCACTCAGCAGATCGCTTTTGCCTCTCCGCATCCGCACATCGTGAGACACTGTCGTCAGACACCGAAACGAACCGAAAGGAGACAGAAATGGATGAGGGCACCTTCGCCGTAGGCGACATGAGCATGGCCGCGTACGGCTACCTGGCTGGCTACCCGCTGCTCGGAGTGGAAAAACAGGATGACGGCTACACCCGTTTCATCTTTCACTCGGAGGACTCTAGAGCGATCCAGGCAGAGTACAGAGATCCCCAAACCACAGTCCCCCTGCAATCGTATCTAGCGGCACTCAAGTACCTACAGACACTGCGAAGCGACACCAAACCTGGCACCATCAACTGGCGACAGAAAGCGCCTTAAGCGCCTCTTTCACTTGCTTAGCCTCCTCGGAGTCCTCTTGCGTTTTGCCTGACTTCGTGCGGGCTTTCCTGGTGACATCCATCATGTCCAACCAGGCACGCATCTGGACTCCGGGGTGTTGTCGTGCCATCGAGATCACCTCCCCAGTCGCGAGCTGCCTGGCCTGGACTCGCAACGTGTTGATGTATTCAAGCGCTGCCTGGTGCAGGCAAATCATATCGGTTGGCTTCATCCCCGGATAGTCTGCCTGGTATGCCTCGATGAAGAAGTAGAAATGCTCTTGTTCGAGTGTACTCATCCCATCTAAGAGCGCTTGCGGCAGAGCCGGCATTTTCGGCTTGCGCTTGCGTCCGGCTATCGGCCTCGGTTCGGCGGCTTCATCAAGCATGGCAACGCTGTAGAGCTGCGGTGACTGGTCCGCAGGCGTTCTTGCTGGCATCGGTTTGTCTCCTTTTTTGTGCACTAACTAACGTATTTTAGCACAAAATACGGTGCTACGCAACATAAAAACCTTGCGGCCTTCACGGTTCTGTGGTATGCTTCTCAGGACGGGTGCAGACACAACACCCGGAGGGAGGAATAGTACATGGTATCTAAAAAGCGAGACCAGGTCGAGCTTGAGCGCGTCACCAGCGCCGGCACAAAGCTGCGAAAACTCCGTGAGGAAGTCGAGCAGCTCAGTGAGGAGGCTGTCGAGAAGAAGCTCGAAGGCCGTGTCATACGCCAACAAATAGATCGGCTGGAGAAAGGCCGCGTAGAACGCCCCTCTATGCACGACCTGTGCGCACTTGGAGAGGTATACCGCCTGTCACCCAACGAGATGGCCAAACTCTACGGCTACTGGAGCGGGCCACGTGCGGACGCCGATGAGCCGGCAGAGATTGCGCTGGTGAGATCCGTGGTCGGCAGACTCAAGGAACCTCACCGAGCCAGACTCCTACGAGCCATCGAGTTTGAGGTGGTAAACGCTGCAGCCGTTGCGCGTCGCGAAGACATTCTTGAGGAGCTGGGCGACTAGCTCACCCCAGGCAGAGTCTCTGATGAGGAGGTTCTGCCTCTTTTTATGTTCATCTTGACACAATATCGTGCATTGTTGTACAATCTAGAGCATACGCGAACAGTACGCGTTGAGAGTGATGAGGGAGATGTATGTACAAGACTGCTGACGAACTCGAAGCCGCGCTGGCCCTGCCCTACAGTGGCCCGACCAAAGAGAAGGACGGCTTCACCTACATCCCGGCGACCGAGAGCCGGCGAGCACTTGATCGTCTTGCTGGACCTCTGGGCTGGGAAGAGAGCGACCCGGTTCTGGCTATCGACCCTGCGCACGGCATCTACACCGCTGCGGTTCGCATCACGTTGCATGTCCTGGACGAGAACGGCACCACGCGTGACGTCAGTCGTGTCGGCTTTGGCCGCAGCACTGCTCAGGCATCCAAGCGCGAGCGCGAAGAGCAGGGACTGAGCGTGACAGCCAGCCTGCAGATCCACGACACCGCTGCCGCTGCTGCCGGTACCGATGCCTTCAGCCGTGCCTGCAAGATGTTTGGACCTGCCCTTGGCTCCGACCTGTACGACGGCGAGCGCACACAGACGTCATCGACGACCAGCCGACCTAGCTCTGGCTACAGCTCGACCAGCCGCCCAAAGGGTCCTTCGGATGCGCAGCGCGGTGTACTCAATCGACTCGGGTACGATGACGCCGCCATCGAGGCAATGCCCTTCGCCACCTGGAAGGGCTACGTTGATGAGTACTTCAAGAATCGTACGAAGAAGTCATCCGCTCCGGATGATCTTCCCTTCTGACAGAGCGTTAGCTCTGCTGCTTCGATCTTCTGAAAGAGATTAGATCTGATCTGATCTCTTTCTTATCTAATCGTGCTGCTACGTTTGTGACAGCCAAGCGGCGAGGAGTCCGAAATGGAGGATTTTTTCAGGCAGCAACTGGCTTCGCTTAGTGGTAGCGCGGCCAAAGTAGCCCTCGCCTGGATGATCGCACCAAGTGCCTCGAAGCCTGAATTGATGCGGCTTTCCGGGGTTACGCACCGAGGAACGTTCTACCGGGCATGGCGGTCGCTCGAAGGGTACCTTGGTGCGGAAATCGTACCGCTCACGTACCAAAACCGAACCGTGGATGTACCATTTCCGAACCAAGTCTACCATTACCCAGCGTTGCCTGTACCATTTCCGAACCAGGTGTACCAAAACCGCACTGACGATGTACCAAATCCGAACCAGAGTGCACCAAATCCGAACCAGGAGGATATCGAGGCAGCCATCGCCCAGGCAGACGGGATGGATGGCAGTGGCGACGAGAGGCAACCGACTAGCCCGTTCCAGATCCGGCGCAAGCAGCAGCTCACATTGATACAACAAGCATGGGTCGATACCTTCGGCCAAGAGCTTACACCACTCGCTGCGAAAGAGCTGCTTCAGGTTGCCCATAGCCAGGCGCTGATCTCTACGAAGCGATGAAGGCGGCAGCCGGCCACAAGCCACAGTTTCCGCAGTCCTATGTACGCAAGATCCTGGAAAAGGGGATACGCAAGCCCGTACAAACCGAAACACTCAAGCAACCGCAACACCAAAACGATGAGGTGGGAGTGGGCCTGAACAGGCCGCAGACTCCAGAGCAACGTCAGGCGATGCTGGATGCAGACCGGCTGGCTCATGAGACCTACCTCAAAGGCTGGCTTCTGTAGGAGAGAGAACTGGAGAAGAAGATGTCCGAGCAGTTGACCGTAAAGCAGGTGTCTCGGGACCTCGTCAAGACGGCGCGTGAACGCGCTGCTGACCCACGCAAGATATGGGGCATCCCTTGGGGACTGGCTGGACTGGACGCCTTAACGGGCGGCATACACGCTGAAGAGATGACGGTCATGATGGCGCGCCCTGGAGTCGGCAAGACGGCTCTCATGGGGCAGGTAGCACTCAGCGTTGCCGAGTGGCTCAAGACCCCGGAGGGTCAGAGACGCCACCCGAACGAGGTGGTCAAGCTGGTGCTCTGCGAGATGTCGGCCCACTCGTTCCAGGAGCGGATCGTGTGCTACAAGGCGCACGTCGGCTCTCGGAGTATGCGCGAAGGCCACCTGGACGCTGCCCAGATGGCGGCGTTTGAAGAGGCGGCGCAAAGCATCGCGGAACTGCCCATCGAGTACCTGGACGCACCTACCAGCATCGAGAACACCATCACATGGCTCAAGTCTGGAAAGAAGCCGGCCTGGTTTGGTGTGGACTACATCGGTATCCATCCGCTGGGACCCCACCAGGAGAACGCGAGCCAGTACATAAAAGTTACGCAGCTCTCCAAGGCTTTCCGCGAAACCTGCAAGCATGTGGCTCCTGGGCTGGTCCTGGCGCAGATGAACCGGGATTGCGAGAAGCGAGACGACTCACGGCCTCGGCTCTCAGACCTTCGAGATTCTGGAAGTTTGGAGCAGGACGCTTGGAATGTGATGGGACTGTACCGGGAAGACATCTTCTCGGCCATCTCGGAAGAGGACCAGAACCGTGTCAAGACGGCAGCGATCTACACGTTGTCAACGCCGGGATAGAATTTGCCACAATCGCCGAAGAGAAGTTGTCGCTCCCTTGCATCATGAGGACGCGACGGCGACCGAGGTGGGCCGCAGGGCGGCACGGTCTTTCATCCGGTAACTGGCGCCGGAGATGGTAATCACCTCGGCGTGATGCAACAAGCGGTCGAGCAGGGCGCTAGCCAGGACCTCATTGCCCAGCAACGTGCCCCATTCGGCAAAGCTGGTATTACTGGTCAGTAAAATCACTCCTTTCTCATAGCGGGCGGTCACCAGTTCAAACATCGCGTGCGCCTGCTCGACGCTGAGCCGGGTGTAGCCGACCTCATCGATGACCAACACATGCGGCTGCACATAGCGGCGCAGCCGCTGCCGCCAGGCGGTGGGAGACGGACTGCCGTCGAGGGCTTCGGCCAGACTCCCCAAGGTGGTAAACAGGACCGTGTGCCCGGCGTCGAGGGCGCGCGCGGCCAGCCCAGAGGCCAGGTGCGTTTTCCCCACACCCGGTGGCCCGAGGAAAATGACGTTCGTGGCCGTCTGGAGGAAGCGCAGCTCCGCGAGTTCCCGGATGAGCCGCTCAGGCACCGTGGGTTGAAAGCTAAAGTCAAAGCCCTCCAGGGTCTTCTGTGCCGGCAGACGGGCGGCGCGGAGCCGGCGCGCATGAGCCCGTGCCGCACGACCAGCATGCTCGGCCTCCAGGGCTTGGGCCAGGAACACCTCGTAGGTCGGTTCCTGCTGCCGCGCCTGGTCCAAGAGGAGCGGCAAGGTGGCAGCCAAGGCGGTGAGTCCCAGCGCCTTGAGGGCGGCGGTGAGCGGATCCAAGGCGGTTTCCTGCGTTTGCCTCATTGCGGTCCCTCCTGTGCACCCCACCCCACCCCATAGAGCCAGTCGTATTCGCGCAAGTCGCGCTGCGCGACCTGGGGCGCCGCGATCTGGTGGCCGAGCGGCTGCGTACGCCGGGCCGCGGCCGCTGCACTGGCCACACCC
Source organism: uncultured Chloroflexia bacterium (assembly GCA_963826075.1). Lineage (GTDB taxonomy): Bacteria > Chloroflexota > Ktedonobacteria > Ktedonobacterales > JADMIN01 > JAJPKE01. The sequence continues at coordinate 227,550 of CAWGVQ010000013.1, read as the reverse complement.
CGGAACTGGTCCGGATGCGGCACCAGCGTGCGGGAGCGCGCCCGCTTGGCCACCTCCAGCACGCACTGTCCGCTGGACCACACCAGCACCTGTCCGGCGCGTTCGCGGACCTGGACGGTGGTACCCGCGAGTGACGGCAGTCCGGCCACCGCCGCGGGCAGCCCGTAGAGCACGCCGTCGTAGGACAGGTAGCCATCCCAGCTGACCCGGCGCTCCTCGCTGGCAAAGCGTTCCCACGCCCAGCCGGTGGGCAAGGGCCGCAGCCCTTCCTCGGCCACCCGGACGATAGGGGGCACATGCGTCGAGGCATGAGGCTGCTGGTTAATCCGGTCACACCAGGCCAGCACCTGGGTATTGAGGTCATCCAGGTCGGTAAAGGCGACACCGGGCCAGAAGCCAGATTTGAGTACCGCGACGGTCCGCTCGACTTTCCCCTTCGTTTGTGGGGTGTAGGGCTTACAGACCTGGGGCGCGATCCCCAGACTCGCCACGAAGTCGCTAAACTCTCGCTGCCACTGCAGCACCCCATCTTCTGTGCCCACCAAGACACTCTTCATCCGGTCGGTCAACACCCGTTGCGGCAGACCACCCAGATACTCCAAGGCCGCCATGAGACAGCGGATGAGTGTCAGGCATCCGCCCGCTTGGTGAAGCAGGCAAAGCGCATCCGCGAATAACTCAGGATGGCCAGGAAACCATAGAGCTTGCGTCGGATGCCAGCCTCCTCATAGGGGAATTCGCCCCAGTCAAACTGGAGCTGCTCCCCAGGGCCGGTTTCGTAGCGGATCACCGGGCGTTTGCCCGCACGCGGCGGACGCAGCGGATGGACGAAGGCTTTGAGCTGCGAGATGCCACCCGTGTAGCCCAGTGGCCGGAGACGCTCGAGCATGGTGACGCAGTTGGTGCAGTGGTCCTGCTCCAGCCAGGACCGAATCTGCTCCTGGTAGGGCTCGAGTTTGCGCCGTTTGCGCTGGCGTACTTTGGGGGGTGGCGCACCCTGCAGGTACTTACGCACCGTCGGCCGACTAAGCCCCAGCGTGCGCGCAATCTCGGCCACTGGCGTGGCTCTCTGGGCCAATTCGTGTATCTGATGCACTGTCCGACTCCTGAGCATTGTGGACCTCCCGTGGCAGATTCGCTCTTTCCACGAGAGTATCCTCTAGCGAGGGTCTGGCAACTTTTATCTCGGCGTCCCTGGCAATTATTATCTCGGCGTCAACACACGTTGAAGCATCGCCGTGGCCCACTGGGTCGGGTCGAGCTGCACTGGATTCCCTTCGCGGGTGTCTTCATGGACGTGTCCAACCTGAAAGATGATGCGGCATGAAACGCTGCAGCCGCTGCGGACTGGAGAAGCCGGCAAACACCCGATACTTCTACTACAAAGCCATGTACCGTGATCGGCTCGATTACTGGTGCCAGGACTGCCGGCGGGCGTACCAGCGGGCATATCACAAGCAGTTCCCTGCGGTCATGGATCGAGGTGTCCGAAAGGCCCAGTTAGAGAACAGGAGTATCCGGAAGGCAGCTCTAGAGCGAGGGGTCAAGGTCGATCTGGGTAGACCCGGCAAAGAGCACCGATGCCCCAAGTGTGGAGAGAGTAAGCCGCGTACCGAGGAGTTCTTTAGCAAGAAGCTCTGCAACCCAGACGGCCTGAACTATACCTGCCGCATCTGCTGGAACGCACTATCTGCCAAGAGAAGGGAGGAGAAACGAAATGCCGTACGAACAGGAGCTGGAACGTCGAGACGTGGCGATACGCTCGATGCACAAGATGTGGCATAGCCGGCTGCGAGAGGAGCTGCTGGCGCTGGGACTGACCCGAGACCAGGCAACTCTGGCCTTCGCTGACCAACCCTTCCCACGCACCGAGCGAGATATCTTCGACACGATCCATCGTGTCCCTGCCGTTGCCCCAGCCGCTGAAAAGCTCATTGCCCACTACGTTGGTGAGACCTGGGAGTCTCGCCAGGACTACTACCGAAGAAAGGTCAACACCCGTGAAACTGTATCATCTGCCGGTCGTTAACGATCAAGCTGGCGAGGCACTTGTAGCCGAACATCAGCCCGTCTTACAAGGCGTCGGTGGCGAAGCCTCTCTGTCTCGTAGCTTTGGTGTTGGGAGCAGCATCGTCGTCGTCCTCCTGCCCGATAACGTGGCACCTGGCGACGTTGACCTACCCGAAGCCCAGTGGGTCCAGGACATCAGCAACCTATAAGGAGCTGGCCATGTCGAATCCAAACAAAACGCTTGGGACCGGCCTGGAGAATCGTGTGGTGGAGCGGGCGAAGGCAAAGGGCTTAACCGCCCACCGTCAACCGCTCTCCGGAGTCCTGAAGGACTATCCCAATGATGTTGCTGTGCAGTTAGATAGCGGTACGACGCTCCTGGGTGAGTGCAAGGTCAGATCGACCCATCCATCGTACAACCAGATGCAGGACTGGCTGGAGAACGCCCAGATCAACGCCAAGCGCGCTGGCTTCGAAGGTGCCTTCCTCGTCTACAACCCAAAGGGGTCGCGAACACCTCGCGTGCTGCTCGATCTCGACCTCTTTTTTTTGCTCTTGAGTGCTCCAAATTATGACACTTGACAAAATATAGTGACAGGTGGTACATTATGTATGCAGTTGAGGAGACCGAACGCGCACTCCAGCTTCTCGTTGACGGCTACGAGACGTTGGACGATTCCGAAGCAGTGGTGGACTGCACAGCGGCTCTCCTGACGCTCTCCACCGAAGAGACACGCAGTCTGGTAGCGGCCATTCAGGGCTTTAGTGTTGCACAAGACGCGTACTCCGAAGCACTGAAACACCTAAACGAGAGGATGAACAATGAGGATCGCGTTACACGGCCCGATGTATTCGGGCAAGACCAGCCTCGCCCACGAACTCGTAAGCTCACACGGCTTTACCCTGGTGAACTACACCGACTACCTCAAAGAGCTAGCCGCAAGCGCACTCAGCTACATCGGGGTGACGACGACGGTCGAGCAGATCAAAGCGGACAAGGCGAAGTATCGTAGCTTCCTGCAGAACCTGGGAACCTTGGTTGACTTCGACAACGGTGCGTACGTGGAGCGGTGCCTGGTCGAGCAGGCGGCAGACGAGTGGGGCTTCGGACTCGAAGAGAACATCGTCTTCGACAACGTGCGCACCCAGGCTCAGTTCGACATCCTGAAAGAGTACGGCTTCCAACTGGTACGCGTCACCGTCAATCCCATCACCCAGATGAATCGTGCGACACGCGCAGGCGTCACTGTCCAGGAGCTGCACCGCGTAAGCGCGCATGGGATCGAGAATGGCCTGGCCTACCAGGACGGCGAGATCGAAGTCAACGGAGCTGTGGCGCTCATGGCGCTTGCTGATTACCTGGTGGAGGAGTACAGCCGTGCGCATCTATCTAGCCGGTAGCTTTAGCAACTGGCGCGACCCGATCAAAGACACCGTCCACTGGCATCAGTACCTTGACCCAAAAGAACACCATCACCTTACGCAGGAGGACGTCTACACCTACCTCGACCTGGAGCAGGTACGGATGTCAGACATGGTGCTGGCACGCGTCGATCCACAGAACCCCAGCAACTACGGCGCTTCCCTTGAAATCGGCTATGCGACAGGTCTGGGTATCCCGGTCATCCTCGTGGACGAGCTGACCCCGAGCAAAGACGCACGGTCCAAGTACTTCGGGATGGCACGTTCTGTTGCACAAGCTACCGTCCGAACTGTTGACGAAGCTATTGAACTACTCAAGGCTCTGCCTCGATAGGAGATTGACATGTTGTTTGACCGTATCGCAAACGCCACTGGTGCTTGGGAGGCGGAAGACCTGAGTGTTCGCGTCAACGTCCCCGAGGCACGCATCATCATCGCCTCTGACGTGCACATTCCCTACTACGACAAGCACCTACTGCAGCGGCTCTTTTACACGGCGCAGGCCATGAGGATTGAAGCGATTGTCTGGCTCGGTGACCTGATGGACATGCCGACTTTCTCACCGTGGGGCACAGACGACACCAGCACCACCTTCGAGCGCGAGCTGCGGGTGACCGAAGCGGTCCTGCGCACCGCAGCAGACCTGGGCATCCGGCAGTACTGGAGTCTTGGGAACCACGAGGAGCGGCTGCTCCGCAAGCTCTGCCACGAGGTCTCGATGGAGCGTCTGGCGGACATGGCCCGCGTCAGCGACCTGGTCGAGTCCGGCAATCTCGTCGTCTCGGAGAATCCTTCTCTCACACATGGCGAAGACTGGATATTGACTCACCCGGCACAGTACGGCAGCTCTCCGCTTGCTGTCCCTGGCTACCTCGCTGACGTGGAGCAGAAGAACCTGGTCGCTGGGCACTCCCACCACTGGGGCCTGGGCAAGTCCCCCTCTGGCAAGTTCACGGTCGTGGAGTCTGGCGGGATCTTCGAGCCGACCTTCATGCGCTACCTGGCCCACCGGCCCAGTAAGCACCGCGCTCAATGCAAAGGCTTTGTCGTCCTTGACCACGGCGTGCCCCACCTGGTGGATGGCGCTGGGGAGTCTCGTTCACTGGGGATCTGAAGATGAAAGCGCTGACAGAGTACGCCGACATCGTGCGTAACCTGGCTACGCTCCAGTCCGGCCCCATCTTCACCGACACCGAAACCACCGGCCTCAACCCTCGTCAAGACAAGCTCGTCCTGGTCCAGCTCTATCAGCCGCATCTGGCCGAGCCTATCTTGATCGACTGGCGCGAGTCCTGGGACAACTGGGCAGATCGTCTCTCCGACGTCTTCGGGCAGCATCTGCTGGTGGCTCACAATGCCAAGTTTGACGTGTCAGTGCTGCGTGCCAACGGTGTCAAGGTCGGGCAAGTCTTCTGCACCCAGATAGCCGAGCAGGTCCTGCAAGGCGTGGGTCTGGAGGACGCACGGCAGCAGGGCATCGGGGTTGGACTAGCGGGTCTGGCCGAGACCTACGGTGTCCGCACCAAGCCGGTATCCAAGGTAGAACGCGAATGGTTTTACGTTACACTCCCGCTCGACATCACCCAGGACATCCCTGAAGCCCAGCTTGAGTACTCTGCCGAAGACGTCCGGCTCCTGGCCGACATCTACCGAAACCAGCAAATCGTGCTAGCCAACAGGCCAACGCTCGATCCCGTCATCGAGCTTGAGATGAGGGTGCTGCCCGCGCTGGTGGATGTGGAGCTGACCGGTATCCAGATCAACGTCGAGGCGTGGCGCGAGTTCATCGCCGGCAAAGCGGTCGAGGCTAAGGGCCACGAAGACGAAGTCCTCAAGACCTTTGGTGACGCCATCGTCTCGGAGCGCATACGGCAGTACGACAAAGCAGTCGAAGAGTTCAACCACTGGGAACGCTCGGAAGAGTGGTTCCTGGAGACGGTCAAAGAGGAGTACGAAGGCACAGGGTTCGATGGCAAGCCGGCGTCCACCAAGTACAAGTGGGGAGACTTCAAAGCTGCTGCTATCAAAGACTGGCGCAAGGTTCACCCACGCCCTGACCGGCCCAAGCTCGATACGTCACCGCCCAACATCGGCAGCTCCACGCAGCTCATCTCGGCCTTCAAGGTCCTGGGTCTGCCGTTCGAGACGACCGACTCCAAGAAGCTCGCACCGTTCGAGCACGACCATCCGGCGATTGGCACCCTGGTTCGGTATCGCAAAGCACAGAAGTTTGTGGACTCGTTCGGAGAGAGCCTGCTTGCGTTCGTCGAGGACGACGGCAGGATTCACCCCGACTACAACCAGATCGGCGCGTCAACGGGGCGCATGTCCTGCACCCGGCCCAACTGGCAACAGGTCCCGTCCCGAGGCGATGGCAAGAAACTCCGCGAGTGTGTGGTGGCTCATCCCGGCTACAAGCTGCTGACCGCCGACTTCTCGAACATCGAGATGCGGATACTGGCCGAGTACTCCAGGGACGCTAGGCTCCTGGACTTCTTTGATCGAGAGGTCGACCTGCACTCCGAGGTTGCCCGCCTGATGTTTGGCCTGGACGAAACCATTGACCCGAAGACGACACCGTGCCCTGCGGTTCCTGGCTGGAGCTATCGAGACGTCGCCAAGACCATCAACTACGGACTGGTCTACGGCATGTCGGCAGCACGGCTGGCCCGCACAGCGCTCATCCCGAAGTCCGAAGCCGAGCAACTCATGCTCGCCTACTTCGATCTCTTCCCTGGCGTCGTCGACTGGCTGAGACGTGCGCGAGAAGTCGGGATCGAGCGAATGCGGTCTCGCACCATGCTCGGTCGAGTCAGACCCTATCGGTTACCCAAGGCACCAGGTCCCCGAGCCTCCTGGGAAGAGCGCCAAGAGTACAAGCAAGCCGTAGCCCGCATCGAGCGGCAAAGCATGAACACCCCGATTCAGGGGACGTCAGCAGACATCACCAAAGAGGCACTGGCGCGCTACTTCGAGCTGCCTGGGATCAAGAAGGGGCACGTGGTCGCCATCGTTCACGACGAGCTGGTGGTCGAGGTGGTCGAGGAGTACGCACACCGTGCGGCTGGTCTGCTCGCTACCGCGATGGATGAAGCACAGAACGTTGTCTGTCGGTTGAACCGCGACGAAGAGCCAAGGGTGCGACTGAGCTGCCCCGAGGTGCACATCAGCGACAAGTGGGAGAAGTGAGATGACCGAGCAAGAAGCAGCACGCAAGTTCTATATCGTCACCGCTTGCATGATTCCGTGGGTCGTAGCCTACAGCGCCACAGTGGTCTGCTTCGCACCCGGCTGGTTGGCTGCAATCAACGTCGTCGCCTTCATCGTGATGATAGGTGCCATCGGAAGGAACCTCGTATGAGCTTTGTACGCTACGGAAAGTGCCAACGATGCGAAGTACTGGGAAAGGTAGAAACGGTCGGTACGTTGGATGGGGCTACTGGGACACCTGTGGTCCTCCAGCTCTGCTCGCAGTGCTCAACGCTGTACTTGCACCTGAACCGAGCGCAGCGCAGGCAAGTGGGACAGGCACAGAGGCAGAAGCCGAAGGTCGCCAAGAAGAAGCCCGACAACGCGACACTGCAGCGCATCCGACAGAAGGCGCAAGCGAAAAAACCATCACCGATTGTTCTGCCGACCACCGAACCGAAAGCTCCCGAAAAACCGAAATCACCGATCATCATTCCCGGCCAGGACCGGCGCAGTAAAGAAGGGATCATCCTCCCATGATCAACCTACGCCTTGCGGTGACCGACCAGGTGGTTGGGGACCAGCCGGTTTTTATCAAGTGCCGCGAACACAACGACAAGCGCTACCCCAACCTGGCTGTCTACGTTGACCACCTCCACTGCTTCGTCTGCGGATTCCACATGAACCTGATCGACAAAGAGGGAAACGCCTGGGATGCTGCGCCTGGTCATCGAGATCCGCTCGCCTACATCCTGAAGGTCCCGGAGGAGGAAGCTGCCAAGGTAGCCAGCAAGTACACCAACGAAGCCATCGACCGCTACCGGGAGAAGGCAGCCCAGGAGTCCCGCATGGACCCACTGGCTCGGAGTCTGGCCACCATCTACAACAAGATCCTGAACAGCCCAGAGCGCAAGCACCGACTGCAGTGGTTTTACGACCGGGGTTTGACCGACCGTACCATCAACGATCCTGATGTCCTGCTGGGCCACAACGGCACCCAGTTCATCATCCCGATATTCGACAAAGAGCGGAAACTGGTGTCTCTCCGATACCGCATGGACCCGGAGTACTGCACCGAGCAGGAGATTGGCAAGCACAAGTACATGGGCATGAAGGGCCGCAACGGTCTGTATATCTACCCGGAACCGCTCCTGGACAACGCCGGCTCGTGGCGCGAAGAGTTGACGGTCGACAAGGTGTACATCTGCGAGGGGGAGCTGGACGCGCTCAGGCTCTGGCAAGAGGGAAGGCCGGCAGTGTCGGTCACCAATGGCGCGGGTCAAGTCGAGAAGCTGCCGGCACTGCTCAAGGCGCAGTACCCACTCATTACGCATCTGTGTATCGCAACGGACCAGGACGAGCCTGGCGAAGAGGCTGCCGAGCGGACCAAGAAAGCCGCAGAAGCCTTGGGTTTTACAACATTTAGATGGCACTGGAAGGAAGCGAAAGATGTCACAGAACATCTCCAAAACCGAAGGGCAGCCTGATCCGGAGCTGGTCATCATGGACGGTGACCGTCTGGATGCCGCGCTCGATCCCAACATGTTCTACGTCAGTCTGTCGAGCATTCATGGCCGTTCCGCTGCGCGTGCGTACGCCTACTCCATCTCTGGAGAGGACCCAACCACAGCCAAAGCCATCTTGAAAATTGTCGGGAGAGAAGGATGACGCTATGCAAATCGGAGTAAGTTGCGTGCGCGGTCAGATCCTGCATGCCGACTGCCGTAAGTGCGCCCAGAACCCGCTGCACCCCTGCCAGTATGGACCGGACGTGCTGGAGAAGATGCGGGCAGACTACCTCGATCCGAGCCGAGAGCCGTCAGCGTCTGCCTTCACACCCACCCGGCTACTCTCCTGCTCACGTCAAGCCCAGCTCCAGGAGAACAGCGACTACTACATCGACATCGACCATAGCTACCCGCTGACACGAGGCAACATGGTGCACGCCCTGATGGAGTCAGCTCGATACCCTGGTGTGTTGATGGCGCTTCGGGAGCAGAGATTCAGGACCACCATCGAGACCCGGTACGGCCCGCAGAGCTTCTCTGGCAAGTGCGATCTGGTCATCGTCAAGGAGCTGGGCGACGACGACGCCCTGCACCTGAACATCGTGGACTACAAGACGAAGAGCAAGATCGGGCACGACCTGCTCCGGGCCGAGGACGACCACATCGCGCAGATCAACATGTACGCATGGCTTGTTACACAAGTTTTGCCGGCGCAGCTTGGGCACCCGGTAGTAGTGGATACGGTGGAGATTGAATACTTTGCAATGGAGAAATCCCGTCGCTTCACCTCGGCAGGTCCGCTCTACGCCAAAGGCAAGCGCATACCCAAGACGCATCCGTGGGAGTACGAGACTCTTGAGCTGGCTCCTATTCCTCTCTATCCTCTGGCTCTGGTCGAGACGGCGATCAGGAACCGCATCGAGAAGAGGCTCCAACCGGAACTCGCGCCCATACTCCCCGACGAAGACCGATGGAAGTGTGACCGGTGTCCGGTACGAGATCTCTGTTACAGCTTACCCGCCGAAGGAGGCATCACCTATGAACTGGCTGGAAGAGCAGCAGGAGACGAACCGGCTTAGGATGGAGTCTGGTCCTGGTAGCGACCGAGACAAACCCTACACATACAAGTCGCCGTATCACTGGCTCTCGCTCGATCAACTCCGCACACTCATCGGCAAGATGCGCATGGCGCTCGATGGTCAGATCGGCGGTAGGGAGGACGGGAAAGAGGATGAGTAACGTCAAAGGCGTACGCTGCAACGCCTGCGGCACCCAGGCTGAAGGCCCATTCGAGTACTCGAACCCGGCTGGTTGGTACACCCTGTACAAGACAAATGAGGTGCGCTTCCTCCCTGACAACGAAGGTCCGTTCCATTTCTGCAAGCCGGCATGCCTGGCCAAGTGGCTGGAGCTACCGGTGAACCTGCCGATGCCAAGATGGCAGAGGCGTTTCTGGAGAAAAGCATCGTGAAGAAGCTGAAATTCAAGGACTATCAAGAGCTAATCTTGCTCGTTGCAGCGGTCGTTGTGATCTACCTGGTGAGCTTTCTGGTCGCATCATCTCTCTTCGTCGTGAGCTGGGACTGGACGGCTGTACCCATGTTCGGAGCGCCGGCTGCCCCGTTCACCGCTGGTATGGGCGTAACGCTCCTGATATCCCTGGTCGTCGGGGTCGCAGAGGTCATGAAGGAGCGCAAGTAATCCGGAGTTTCTCTTGCGTGTTTTCTTGCGTAGACGCATAATATCGAGTATACTGTCTAGCAGGAGGTACACGCATGACAGAGCTAGCTGTGATCTACTGCCGTAAGAGCGACCCGAATGCCAAGTCAGACGACCCCGCGTTCGACCAGCAGGAGGAGGCATGCCGGAAGTACTGCGACGAGCGAGGGTACGTTGTTTTGGGGGATGCGCGCAGAGAATCCTATACGGGTATGGACTTGTCCAACCAGGAGAAGCTATGGGACTGCGTGGAAGACATCAAGAGGGATCGCGCCCACGTGGTGGTTGCTTACAGCTACGACAGACTGAGCCGGGACCCTACCATGCAGACCGTGGCCCTCTACGAGATCGAGAACAAATACGGCGGTAGGTTCGAGGCTGCGACGGAGCAACTAGACCGGTCTAACCCGTTTCACGAAGCGATGCGCGGTGTGCTTGGGGTAGCCTCCAAAGTCGAACATGATCGCATCGTGGGACGGTTTCAGCGTGGTCAGGTCGATAGGGTGAAGCGTCAACAACTCTACGGTGCTTCCAATCCGAAGTTCGGCTACCGGTGGGCGGATGATGCCAAGCACGAGCGCACAAAGTTCGAGGTTGACGAAGAGTCAGCAAAGACGGTGCGGCGCATCTTCGAGTGGTTCGACGAAGGCAAGTCGCTGCGGTGGATTGCTAGAGAGCTGAACATGGAACGCGTGCCCACTCCGAGCATGGCGTCAGAGAGACAGGGGCATCGCGGCGAGCGCAAATTAAGCCACGCGTGGAGGCATCTCGCGATACTCCGCATCCTCCAGGACACCGCGTACATTGGACTCTTGGAAGGCTTCAAGCGGCAGTTCTCGAAAGAGCAGACCAAGAATCCCATGACCGGGATCATCGAGGGCAAGCAGGTCTTCAAGATGCGTGACAAGACTGACTCGAAGTGGACACAACTCTACTGCCCAGCGATTGTCTCAGAGGAGCAGTGGAACCGAGCACAGGCGAGACTGGCCACCAACGTGGACACGAGGCAAGGTCGACCGACCCTGGACCCGGAGATCACTATGGCACGCCACTTCGTGTACTGCAAGTGCGGTCAACGCATGGCGATGGTTCATCACAAGAAGCACCACTATGGCTACAAGTGCCCTCTGTCGAGGAGCAAGCATCCAGAATCGCCTATCGTCTGCCCCCACGGAGACATGACCATCTACGCGTCCGTGGTCAACAACTTCGTGATGGAAGAAGTCAGTCAAGTGCTCGCGGAGAAGGGTTTGCTGCGTCAGCTCGTAGCACGAAAGGCTCAGGACGATGCGCCTCTACGGGCTATCGTGGAGAACCTCACCGCTCTTGTAAAGCGCAAGACTGCCGAGCAGGATCAGTTCCTGGAGGGTCTACGTTCGGCCAGCAACGCGACGGTGATAAAGGCTCTCATGGAGAAGGCGGAAGCGTGCGCGAAAGAGGTGGAGGAAGCGACCGTATCGCTTAGGGAGGGGAGGATGCGTCTTGGCTCTATCGAAGCGTACAACCAGTCATTCGATGCGAGTCTGGCCTGGGTCGAGCAGTTTCCAGCAGATGCCCTGTTTACGATCCATCCAGAGCGGCGACGTCTCCTCTTCCGGCACATCGGCATGCGGGTCGAGGTCTCGCCGGCAACCAACGACGGTACGCCTCGGCTTAAAATCGGCTACGGTCTGCAGGGCGACATGCCATTTAGTGGTTCGACACACTCGTGCGTCGAACCTGGACCACCGTGCAGCAGCAATAGCTTTTTCCAGGGCGCATTGCCGACCCGCTTCGTCCAGACGCGGAACTTGCCCTTGGGCGTCTCGATCGGGATGAGCCGCACGCCACCGCTGAGCCGGTCGGCACGGCCCGAGGAATCCAGGTAGTCCGCTGGAGTCTGCGAAGGTTGGGTCACTGGAGCCTCCTATCCTTTGCTACCATAGAACGACGCATTTCGTTATCAATGGCTGTCTTAGCAGAAAGTAAGTCATTGTATCATGAACGCCGCGGACTCCTGGCGCTGTGGGTTGAATGGCTACCGACTGAGTGGTCCATGCAGCACGGGCGTGCTACACTGAGGCATCTCGCAGGAAGTAGGCGCTCCATGGGCATGGGCCAACGGCTGCCGCTCCAGCCGCTTTCGCCTCCTGCAACCAGATGATCTGAGTTCAGGTTTGGGTTAAGGTTAGGGTTCACACATGCGGAAGATCGATGCGTTCGCGCACATCCTGCCTCGCTCGTACCTCGAGCGGCTGGAGCGGCAGCTCGAGAGGACCATGGCTCCGAGCCAGCTGGACTACTACCGCGAGGGCGTCTTCTCGTTCGATCCTGTTCTGACCGACCTGGACGCGAGGTGGCGGAAGATCGAGCCGTACGGCGATTACGCCCAGGTCCTGGTGCTTGCCGTACCGCCGCTTGAAGAGGTCGGGCCGCCGGGAGTTGCTGCGGAGTTTGCCCGCATGGCTAATGACGAGATGGCAGCACTGGTCCAGCGGTTTCCGGACCGCTTCGCCGGATTCGCGGCCGCGCTACCGCTGGGCGATATCTCGCTGGCCTCTCGCGAGCTCGACCGCGCCCTGACGGAGCTGGGCGCGCTGGGCGCCCAGCTATACACCAACGTACTGGGCGTGGCGCTCGACGATCCGCGCTTCGAGCCGCTGTTCACCAGGCTCGAAGATGCTGGCCGCGCCGTGTGGCTTCACCCGACGCGGAGCGCGGCATGGGCCGACTATCCGGCCGAGAACCGGTCCGACTATGGTCTGTGGTGGTCACTCGGCTGGCCCTACGAGACCGCCGCCGCACTGTCACGCCTCGTCTATTCCGGGCATATGGAGCGTCACCCTCACCAGCTCATCATCGCGCACCACGGAGGCGGCATGGTGCCGCACTTCTCAGCCCGACTCGCTATGGGTCCAGGGCTTCGGCAGGTCAAGGACAACCTGCCGCGGCCGCCGCTCGACTACTTCCGGAGGTTCTACGTCGATACAGCGCTCTTCGGCGCACCGCACGCAGTCCGCTGCGTCCTCGACTTCTTCGGCCCAGGGCACGTGCTCTTCGGCACCGACATGCCTCTGGGACCCTCAGGCTCGGTCGAGACGACAATAGCGGACATCGACTCGACCGGTCTTTCCAGCGAGGACAGGACTGCGGTCTACTCTGGGAACGCCATGCGGCTGCTCGGGCTGCAGGCTGGCTAACGGGCTCACCGGCCAGATCACGCCCGGTGGCCGCTCTCGCCGGTCGCCAGCGCGGTGCTCGGCAGCAGCGGTCCCATCTCGTCCAGCACCTGCTTGCCTTCTGGCAACCAATGTGCTACTTTTGATCACATGCCTAGTATGTGCGATGCGACACTACACTTGCTTCACTGGTTCACGCGGACTCAGAAATGAGACGGCAAATTGAGCTCTATACCTGTTTTGAATGTTATTGGTTGGTTACTTTGTAATGATTATGCATAGTATAACAGCGGTGGTGAAGTCGAGAGGCGCAGTACCTGGCTACTGCTGTGCTGGCCCTCTCTGGCTCCAGCAATGGGGGTCTAGAAAGGCGCACGCATGTCGCAGAGCGAGCAGCGACCGGTAAATGGTTCCCTATCAAATCAGACTAACTCGACGCCGAACAACCGCCGACTCCTTCTATTTGCAGGACTGGTTGTGGCCCTCTTGTTGACTCTGAGCACCGTGGATGTGCTATCCCTGGTGTGGCATGGCGGGAAAATACCAAAACAAGCGGACTATTATCTATCACTGGGCGATTCGGTCGCCTACGGCTATCAGCCCGATTTGAATGTGTCATCCGGTTTCTCCGACGATCTCTACGCCGACCTTAGGACCGCAGGAGTAACCAACGTGGTGAACTATGGCTGCGGAGGCGAGAGCACCCAGACCATGATCGTGGGCAATTGCCCTGATCGGGCACTGAGGCACGTTCCCTATCTGGGCACGCAGTTGAGTACGGCTGTCTCCTTTCTCCAACACCATGTCGGCTCGGTAAGCGTCATGACGCTGATCATCGGCGCCGACGATGTCTTCGGTGATTTCAATCAGACGACGTGCCAGGCTGACGCGAACACCAACAGCGATCTGGAGCGCATGGACAAGAACCTGACCAAGACCATCCTGCCGCAACTAACTCAGGCTCTGCGCTCATCGATGAATTATCCATCGACGCGCTTCGTCATGCTCGACTATTACGACCCCTTCGCCAAGCTTTGTTCGAACTCCACCGCATTCGTGCAGACACTCGACCAGCATCTGTCGGCGGATGCCGCGGCCTTTCGAATTCCCCTGGTGGACTCCTACGCGGCATTCGGCGGTAGCCAGCAGGCGGACAAAGTCTGTGCCTATACATGGATCTGCTCGTCGTATCAGGATATCCACCCGACAACGCAAGGCTATCGGATACTCGCCGACGCTATCGAGAGTGTCATAGACGTCTCCCAATCCGGCCCTGGCCTCAAGCCAGCTCCGGTCATTGCTACACCGGCCGCAATGGGCACACCGGCCAGCTCCCAGTGACCGAGACGGGAACGCCCTTGGCACATCCAGAGCAAAACCCGTCGCCAGCTCTGCCGCAGTTGTTCACGCCGTAGCCTGCCACCAACTGGTGCCGGGCCGAATCAAGTTCGAAGCTCGCCAGCGGGCGCACCCGCAACGGGAGGAGAGTCATCGTGATCCTGAAGACACAGAATCAGGTGGGACGTATTGTTGCACTGACGATCGTCGAGCTGCTCGAAGCACTCGCCATTCTGAGTATCGTGCTGCGCATCACCTACCTGCCGATACTCGTGGCGATCTATCCGAACATAGTATCAGTCGCCGTCTATCTGCTTCCGGTGATTGTCGGGCTCATCACACAGCGACTGGAGAATGCCATACTGCTCTCGGTGGCGCCGGTCGTCGTGCTGGCCGCGATCTACCAGGCGATTTTTCCGCTGCCCTGGTTTGTGAGCATCAGTACACTCGGTGATCTAGCCGGCCGCGTTGCCGGTCCCATAATCCTCTTTGGAGGGTTGGGAGCATTTGGCTGGCTGCTGCGACGTTCGATTCTCAACCAGCTGGCAATGCGTGCCCTGAGCAACACCGCTAAGTGAACCTTCGCCGCAAGGTCCCATGAACAGCATGGACGAGGAGCAGACCATCGCGGCAGTCTGCTCCTCGCCTGACTATTGGGTCAGGTAAATTTGCTGCCAGGTAGCCAGCGGCACCTCCGCCAGCGCATTGTAGGCAAAGTTGTGCACGTAGCTGGGCAGGTTGTAAAAGGTCTTGAATTGATACGTCGGGATCCAGGCTCCCTGATCCTCCAGCAGCTGCTCGGCCTGGTTGTAGAGCTGCGCCCGGGTAATGGAATTGAGATCCACATCCGCCTGCGCCATCAGGGTGTTGGCCTGTGGCACGTTCACGCTCCCCGTGTTGTTGATGGAGGAGGGCGAAAACTGCAGCGAGAGCCAATCCTGCGGATCGGGATAGTCGGCCGACCAGGCTATGCCGAAGATCTGCGGCGCGTTGGCACTGTAGATCTGAGTGAGCAAGGTATTGAAGTCTTCAAACTGGGTATGAATCGGGTAGCCCGGGAAGGCCGTCTGCCACATCTGCAGTGCGGCCTCATCGAAGGTCTCGACCGCGGGCTCATTGGCATCATAGAGCGTGATCGGCGGGCATTTGCTCATCTGGCCGCCGCACTCCTGGGTGGCGTAGCTCTGCATCAGCGCCGTCGCCTTGGCCACGTTCCCCGTCAAGCTGGTGGTGCCGTCGGGTCCGGTCAGGTTGGGATCGTAGCCATACATTCCCTGGGGCACGATGTGGTTGGTGGCAAAGGTTGAGCCCTGGTTGATCTGATTGGAGAGGACCGTCTTGTCGAGGGCCAGATCGAAGGCCTGCCGCACCCGCACATCGTCGAAGGGCTTCTTGGCCCAGTTGGGCTGGTAGTAGCCAATATTGAGCCAGGGGATCTCATGGAAATCGGAGCGCGCCGCCGAACTCTTGTACTCGGACGGAGGCGCCACGCCCTGATCCAGACCGCCGCTCAGGTAGGTGCTGTACTCCGACTCGATGGTCTGATAGATCTTGAGGTCGATCTCCCGCAGCTTGGGCTGAGTGCCCCAGAAGCTGGAGTTGGCGACCAGATCCAGATTGCCCTTGTGATCCCACAGCTTCACCTTATACAGGTTGCCTCCAAACCCACCGTCGTCAGTCAGGTGCTGCGTCCAGTTTCTTACCCCGTACTTGTTGATGAGCTGCTCCGGCTGGGCAAAGGTCGTCGGATAGCACATAGCCTGCAGAAAGTAGGGCGCCGGCGCATTCAGCGTGATGACCAGGGTCTCTGGATTGGGTACATTCAGTGAATCGCCGATCAGACTCTGGATCTTGCCGATGACTGTGGAGCCGTCGGCGCTACACTTCTCGGTGGAGAACGCCTGGGCATCCTTGATGGGGAAGAGGTAATAGGTCACCGCCGATGCGGTGCAGGGGCTCATAGACCGGTTGATGGAGTAGGCAAACGTGTTGGCGTCGATGGGCGTGCCGTCACTCCACTTCAGACCGGGCCGCACGCTAAAGGTATAGGTGTCGGCGCTCTGATCGAAGGTGGGCATGGCCGACGCCGCCCAGGGCTGTGGCTGGCCGTTGATATCCAGAGTCAGGAGCCCCGGATAGACCATGGCGATGGGAATGTACGAGTAGAAATCCTGGTTGAGCGCCGGATCCATGGTCTTGATGTCGACAGAATTCGAGTTGATCGGATAGCGAAAGATCTGTTGAGAAGGTGGCCGGACATTGTTGCTGGAGCTGTTTCCGCAGCCAGCGGCCATGACCGCCAGCATACCAATCGCCACGCAGAATAGACCAAGACTGCGTGCGCGGGGTAAACCTGTGTGCATACCTGCTCTCCTTCGGAGTAATTCGCATCATGTATCTGGCATTACTGTGGAAAGGGGAGGGCAGAAGGCGAAGGCCGCTGGCCTTCGCCTTCTGCCGGGCGCAGTACGACGTCAGTCTCCGTACTCCTGCGTGCCGCGGACCCCTTGGGGGGCCAGCTGGAAATCTAGCGCCCCCTCGATACGCGTGGCGAGTGTCCCAGGTCAGATCGGGTGTAGCAGTAGCACGTCTAGAGAGAAAGAGAGAGAGAGAACGGACTACGCTGAACTGATCCACTCTCACGCTGGTCAGGCACAACAGAGTAGCACGGATCGCGCCCGAGCAACCCGCAGCTCCAGCCGGCGATGAAGCTACTGGCACAGCGGGTACCCCCACTGCCACCAGGATACCTGCGAGGCTGTTACAGCACGGTAACAGCAGCGTTAGCCAAGATCTGAGGGTGAGTAGACGAGTAGATTCACGAGGCGGCGCCGGACTGGGCCAGAACCGCCTTCACGAACGCGGTAATATGAGGATCAGGGGTGACTCCCAGTTCGTCACGCAGAAAGTTCTGCAAATCCCGATAGTAGCGAAGCGCCCGGCTACGCTGTCCTAACCGAATGTAACAGCGCAGGATCGCCGCATGTGCCTGCTCGTCATAGGGATCAGCGGCTGTCAGTCGCTGGTAACAAGTAAGCGCTTGCTCGGTATCTCCCTGGCGCTGGTAGCTCTGACCGAGACGACGCAGGGCATCTGTATAGTTCCGACGCAGCTGTGCTTGTCGATCGGTGATCCAGTCATGGGGCGACAAGTCGGCCAGATACTCCCCTCGATACAGTGCGCACGCTTCGGCCAATGCAGCAATAATGGCCTCATCTTCCTCGGCGCCGCCCGCCACATGTGGCCGCGCGTTCCACAGGGTGTCTGCCTGGGTGAGCAGAGATTCAAACCGTTCCACATCGTACCAGTAGGGCAATGCGCGGTTGCAGGCGTAGCCGTCGTTGGTGTGCAATATCCACGCTGCATCCCCCAGCGTCCGGCGCAGGTGGTACAGGGTCACGCGCATGTGGGCACCAGCCGGCCTGGATTCTACGTCTGGCCAGAGCGCAAGGCAGATCTGGTCCTTGGTTCGATAAGGAGAATCGAGTAGATAAAATAGGAGTTCGCGCGCCTTGGAATAGTGCCAGGTCACGTTGGCTGTGTCCTCGTGGCGGTAAACCTGTCCTCCCCCAAAGGCTAGGAACCGAAGGGACGGTATGCTCAACCAGGAGGTGGGCGCGAGGCCATCAACTGAAGCCAGGTCGGTGCTCATTGCTGTTCTATCAGGCCCACTCGCCCCAGCCTCAAAATCGTCAAGCGCAAACGTAAACGCCTCTTCTAGCTCCATGTTTTGGCCCTCGCGCCAGGCGGCGTCATACGGTGCCCGCAAGCTACTCTCCGGCACCGCCGGCACCACCCCATGGGGAATTACCGCCTGCAACGCGTCCCAGCACGAGCGAGGGAGCTGGCTCGAACGCTGGCGGCTGTACGTTGCGCTGACGCCGAAGAGCCGCGCCGCCTCTAAAGGACGGCCTCGCAACAGAGCGAGGCGCGCCAGGCGGTCAAACAGGTCGACGGCCAGCCACAAGTCATAGTCCGACCACCCCGAAGCGAAGGCCACACCCAGGTAGTCTCGGATCAAGGCCGGTTCCCCACGTGCCAGAGCGACATCACACAGGGTAACGAGTGCGCAGACAAACTCACCCCGAGCGCCCACGGCAGCAAAATTGGTCAGACTTTCGCGAAGATACTGCTCTGCCTGGGCCTGGTCGCCCCGGCAACTGAACAATCCCCCCAACCAGGCTAGCGTCAGCGCCAGGCCGGAGATGTCGCCGATCTCGCGGCGTATTGTTAAGCTCTTTTGGTACAGTTCGACGGCCTGGTGGCGGTCCCCCAGCCTTGACCGCGTGATGGCGAGGCGGTCCCACAGATCTGCTCGCAGGCACAGCTTCTCATCGTCCGCCAGCGCAAGCCCGGCTTCGAAGCAGCGTACAGCGGCAGGGTAGTCGCCCTCCCAGAAGCGCACGTAGCCCAGCTGGCACAGCGTGCTGGCCATTCCACCCTGATCATCGAGCTCGGTGTAGCGCTCCTCCGCCTGATTCAAGTACTCCTGAGCCTGGTTCAGGTATCGATGGAGCTGGTCAATGGGAGCCTGCCGGATGCTGAGCGTGCCTAGAGCCAGGAACGCCCTGGCCTGCAGCGCCAGTGCGAGCGGTTCTTTCTGGGCCAGAGCCGTCTCGAGCCATGTGCTCACTTCACGCGCATGCGTTCGATGCTCACAGAACACGACCAGAACTGTGCTGACGCGAACCACTGGCGCTGCATTCCCCTGCTCCAGGTGCCACCGCATTACCACCCGGATATGTTCGAACTCGGCTTCGATTCGGTCGAGCCAGCTGCCTTGATGGGGGCCACGTAGCTGGGTCTCCGCCTCCTCCGCCAGCTGGTGGACCCATGCTCCGTACTGCTGATAGGCTGCCTCAGTTTCGCCCGATTGCTGGAGGCGCTCCCGACCAAACTGCCGGACGGTGTCGAGTAGCCGGTACCGAGCGGTGCCCTCCAGGCTGACCACACTCACCAGGGATTTGTCGATCAGGCGGCCGAGCAGATCAAGCGCGTCCACAGGCTCCGCCTCGTCGCGTCCAAGGGCTTCTGCGAGGGAGAGATCGAAACTTCCGGCCAACAGACTCAGCCGGCGAAACATCTGTTGCTCCAGGGGTGTCAGTAGATCGTAGCTCCAGCTGATGGTAGCCTCCAGCGTTTGCTGGCGTGCGGGCGCGAGGCGATTGGCGGCGCCCAGAACAGCACTGCTCGCTGCGAGCCGCTCGGCCAGTTGCCCGAGCGCCAGCATCCGGATACGGGCAGCCGCCAACTCGATGGCCAGTGGGAGACCGTCGAGCAACCGGCAGATGGAAACCACCTGATAGACATTCTCCTGAGTAAGGTCAAAATCAGGCTGGACTCGCTGCGCCCGCAGGACAAAGAGCTGAATCGCACTGTATGCGCCAGCGTGCTCCACCTCTGCCGCCCTGGCCGGTCCCGGGACCGCTTCAAGACTGGCTAGACGCGAAAAGCGCTCCGGAGGCGGCAGAGCCAGCGGAGGTACCGGGTACGCCTGCTCAGCAGGTAGGCTGAGCAGTTCGCGGCTGGTGATGAGCACATGCACCCGGGGACAGGTAGAAAGCACTGCGTCAACCAGGCTGGCGCAGGCGGTAACGAGATGTTCGCAGTTGTCCAGAACCAGGAGAAATTGACGGGCGCGCAACCACTCCACCAGAGCGTGTATAGGAGAGCTCTCATCCGGCACATGCAGGCCTAGAGTGCTCGCCACGTGCAGCACCAGCAGGTTGGAGCTGGGCACATCCCCGCAGGCAACCAGCCGAACGCCATCCCCGAAGGTATCCTCGAGTCGTTCGGCGACTCGCTGGGCGAGTCGTGTCTTGCCGCTTCCTCCTGGCCCCCACAGTGTTACCAGCCGCTGTTGCCGAACGGCGCTCTCCAGCGCGGCCAGCTCGCGATCCCGGCCGACGAGACTTGACCAGGACAGAGGTGTGCGCGCAGAGTCCGCGGTGACATACCGGCTCATAGCTTGTTGCCGCCTAAATTTCCGACCGGGCGCATGCCTTTGCCTCCGTTCTCGACGGATCCGCTGCCTCTACTACTACCTCTACTACTAGTAGTACTACGTTCCAGTGCCTCCAATTTTTACCTTGAGGTGGTCCCTACTACGTCCTCAGGCGGACGCCTGTGGTGCCTGAGGGGCGCAGTAACACCTCTGTAACTGCTGGGTAACACCGTGGTAACGCGCTGCCGCTACGCGTTTTTGCCGCTATCCGCGCTCATGAATCCCCCGCATGGCTAGGGACACGAGCGCGGATACACGTCCCCGCTCCCAGTTCACTCTGGATCTGGAGGGTTCCACCGAGTCCAGTGACCCGCTCGCGCATCGACTGCAGACCCAGATGACCAGGGAACGAGCTGGATGGATCAAACCCCAGACCGTCGTCGCAGACGTCTAGGAGCAGCGCCGCCTCCGTCTCGCTCAGTCGCAGCTCTACTGAATTGGCGTGCGCATGCTTGACCGTATTCTGCAAGGCTTCCTGTGCGATGCGGTACAGCTCCTGTTTGGTTTTGAGGGAGATCGCAGGCTCTTCGCAGAAGGTAGTGGTCACGGCCAGGTGGTATCGGGCCTGTACTGCAGCCGCCTGCTGAGCAAGTGCGCCCACCAGCCCCTCCCGCTCCAGCGACTCAGGGCGCAACTCGAAGATCAGCGCTCGCATCTCCACCTGAGCCGCTTCCGCCAGGGAAAGCACATAGTTTAGCGGCTCGGCAACTTCGTGCGGATCCCGGTCGAGCAGTGCCCGTGCAGTGTGTGTCCCAAGCGCAATACCGTAGAGGGCCTGGGAGACTGAGTCGTGCAGCTCCCGCGCCAGGCGCTGACGCTCCTCGAGCGCTGCCCACTCGTGCGCCTGTTCATACAACTGGGCATTTTCCAGTGCTATTGCCACCTGATTGGCAAAGGCCAGCGCCAGCGCGGCATGGTGCGGAGTGAAGTAACTGGGTGCCTCCGCACTCAGCGCCAAGATTCCGATCACCTGCTCTTTGGGCATCAGCGGGACCGCCATCAAGGAAGCAGGCTGGTATTTATAATTCGGCGTGGGCATCGCGCCTACTATGCGCTGCCAGGTCTGGGCGAGGGGGGTGTTCTCTTGCATATCACCGATGATGATGGGCTCTCGGCGCTGGAGGATCTCCATAATCTGGTCAGCCTGGTTCAGCGAAAAGCGATGACCAAGCAGGAGCTCTCGGGGCCGCCCTCCGCGATAGTCCACGATGGCCGCCTCCCCATCCGTAATAATGCTGATAAAGGCACCACTGTAATTGATGACGGCCTTGAGCTGGTCGAGGATCAGACCCAGTAAGGGTCGCAGTTCGAGGGTGGAAGCCACCGTGTGCGATACCTCAAGTAGCGTGGATAACTCGTGGGTGCGCTCTTCCACCCGCTGCTCCAGCAACTGATACGCCTGCACTTGCTCGGTGATGTCGCGGATCACCGCCAGACCATGAGGCTGCCCCTTGAAGGTGAAAGCGGTACTGCGGATCTCCACATCGCGCGGAGTGCCGTCTTTGCGCAGACCAATCCCACGCGCCTGGAACTGCCCGCCTGCCAGGGCCCTTTGCCACGCTTCTTCCACATAGTGGTGAGAGTCCGGGTGGAGAAACGCTGTGACGGGGAGACCGACATACTCCTCATAGGTGGTGCCCCACATTTCGCACGCCGCCGGGTTGGCCTCGACGATCTTATTCTGGGAGTCGATAATAACCACTCCATCACTGGTCGCCTCAAAGATACCGCGATACTGCGCTTCCCGTTCGCGCAGCTGCTCCTCAGCCCGCTCACGGTCGCTTATGTCACGGATGACCGATAGGGTATGGGGCTGTCCTTTGTAGGTGAAGGTGGTGCCGTGAACCTCTACCGGGAAAGGTGTGCCATCTTTGCGCAGGTCAATCGCCCTGGAGCAGAAGTGGCCTCTTACTTGGATCTCGTTCCAAAACGCTGCCGCCAGTGGGTAAGAGTCCGGGTGGACAATGGCGGTACGCGGGAGGCCGAGAAACTCCGCGTAACCGTAACCGTGCATGCGGCATGCCGCCGTGTTGGCTTCGACGGAGACGCCGTCCAGCGTCCTGATCACCATTCCATCGCTAGTCGCTTCAAAGATGCTGCGATACTGTGTCTCCCGTTCGCGCAGTTGCTCCTCAGCCTGCTTGTACTGGGTGATATCGGCATGAGAGCCGATCATACGGTAGGGCTTGCCAGATGCGTCGCGAAGGGAGGTGCCACGAGCGAGTATCCAACGGTAAGACCCATCCTCGTGTTGCAGGCGGTGTTCGCACATATAGACAGCTGGCGGTCCATCCAGGTACGTGTGTAGCGTCGCCAGCGCCCGCTGCGAATCGGCGGGATGAATCCGCTTGAGCCACTCCTCGATATGTGGAGAGATTTCATCCTCCTCGTAGCCGAGCATACGCTTCCAGCCCGTCGAGTAATAGACCTGATCAGTACGCAGATCCCAGTCCCAGAGGCCGACGTTGGCTTCCTGCAGTGCCTGCGCACAGTGCTTCTGTGTGTCCAGCGCATCCTGTTTGCCCTGCTGAAGGATACCCAACATGCGGCGGAAACTGGCTAGCAGGCGCCATTCCTGTGAGCCCTCCGGCCAGGACTCGTCGGGCACCGGCGGAAGCGTCTCAGGATCAGTACTCACCTGGTCGAACAACTGCAAGAGCGTCAGTTGCAAATCCCGGTTCATTGTACTCCCCTTTCTGACTGACCCACGTGCGTTACGTTGCGGCTTCTTGGAATGGAGCTCAGCTGGGTTGCCGGCCGGCTGCGGGCGGGGGACTACAGTCTAGCATCCGGTCTGCTTCGGAGCGGCGCTCGCGACCAACCCGCTGCGGACAGCGTATAGCGTGGCTTGAGTGCGACTCTGCACTCCGAGTTTACGGAGGATGGTGCTGACATGGCTTCTGACCGTGTTCTCGCTGATGTGCAGGTGCTGGGCAATTTGCTTGTTTGCGGCACCCTGAGCCAGCTGCCGCAGAACCTCAGTCTCTCGGGCGGTCAGCTCATGCGGACGCTCTGGGGCACTCAGCGCCTGCATGAGCCGAGCTGCCGCCTGAGGTGAAAGCTGCACCTGGCCGGCTGCTGCTGCTTTTATCGCCTGGCACAACTCCTCTGCCCGTGTATCCTTAAGTACGTAGCCAATGGCGCCGGCACGGACCGCGCCAACCACCATCTCATCTTCCAGGACGCTGGTGAGCGCCAGGACCTCGGTCTCAGGTAACTCGTGGCGGATGGCAGCCGTTGCCGCAATACCGTCCATTACCGGCATCAGCAGGTCCATCAGCACAACATCTGGCCGGAGCTGCCGGGCCAGGCGCAGGGCCTCGGTGCCGTTCTCTGCCTCGCCTACTACCTCCAGGCCCGGATCCAGGCGTAGGAACATGCGCAACCCTTCACGAACCACGCTGTGGTCGTCAGCGATGAGTACGCGAGTGGCCATCTGTGCTCCTTCTTCCGCCAGCACTCCCTCTTCGTCCAGAAGGATTAGGTGTAATCCTCTCTTCGTCCGATGCGCCCCAGTGCGCGCGAACATACACTGTGAGTAGGCATGGGCGCTAGACCTTCCGAACTCGCCCTTACTGATCCATCAGATGGATGGACCATTCTCGCAAAATTATCAGTTAGACGCCTTCACCAACTACTGCATTATTCTTGCCACTACCGCAGTTGGTGGGTTTTAGAGAGGTAGGATAAGCAAGCGATGCTCATCATGACGCGTGTAGTCGATCAGCCGATCGTCTCGGCAATTCACGAAGGCGGCTCCTTCTCGAGCCGAGTCCCACCGACCGTACTGAGACCGGCACCACAGAGGAGGTCTTCACAGAGGAAGTCTTCACCATGGATCGAAAATGTAAACCGCACCCTCCCAAATTTAATCTGCATGCGATGTTAGCATCCATCCAGCATGATCAGACAGCTCGGAGCGTCTGCCGACAACTGGGAATTACCCCCTCCATGCTGCATGGATGGCAGCAGATGTTTCGCGAGCAAGCTTCCACGACCTTTCTGCGGCAGACTGAGCGTGAAACGGCGGCGCGTGCCCGGGAACTGGAAGCGATCTTTGAAGCGCTACCCGATGGCCTCTTGGTCTACGATGCAGAGGGACGTATCCAGCACGCCAATACCGCCGCACGCCAGCTCTTAGGGTTTGAGACGCACCCGGAGTTTGCCTCCCTCCCCTGGAAGGAGCGAGAAGTCCAGTATGCCGTACTTGATGCAGCGGGCCAGCGTATTCCGCCACAAGACTTAGCAGTGTCTCGTCTATTGCGTGGCGAAGTGCTCACCGGCGCTCACACCGCTGAGGATCGTCTGCATACACCCGACGGGCGCGAGGTGTCCTTCAGCATGACCGGGCGTCCACTGCGCGATGCCGAGGGGACCATTCTCGGGGCGGTGGGTATTGCGCGCGATGCGACCGAGCGGCGGCGCTTGGAGAGGCAAGTGGCCGAACACGCCGCGCAGCTTGAAACCATTTTTGAGAGTATCGCCGAAGGGATCGTCGTCACGGATCGCCAAGGGCGGGTCCTTCACATGAATCGGGCCGTCCGAACCCTCCTTGAGCTGGAACAGGACCCGACGGGCTGGACGTTCCCCCAATTGGCAGAGTTGGCTGGCTTTGTGGGCTACACCCCAGCAGGGCAGCACTTCATCGCGGGCCAGGACCCCATTGCTCGCGTACTCCAGGGCGAGGTCTTGACCAACGAGCAGAGCTTCGATGTGCTCATCAGGACGCGCACGGGGCGCGAGAGTCTGGTCAACACATCTGGGGCCCCTATCCGGGACGCAACCGACCAACTGCTGGGCACTGTACTCGTCATCCGGGATGTGACTGAGCAGCGCCACCTGGAGCAGCAGACCCACGCAGGGCTCGATGCGCTGCTGGCGATGGCCGAAGCCCTGGTGCAGGCGCAAGCGGTACCCAGCGGATGCCCCTTCTCCGGAGTATATCAAGCCCCCTCCGAGGGAGCCTTTGCGCTGCCAGTGATGGCGCGCCGCCTGGCAGAACTCACGCGCAGCGTGCTGAGGTTCCAGTATGTGAGCATTGTGGCAGTAGAACCAACCACCGAGAGGCTGAAGCCGATTACCGTGGCCGGCTTTTGCCCTGAGCAAGAGCGCCAGTGGTGGGCCAGTTGGGACCGACCCTTCCGCCTGGACGAACGCCTCCACCCCAGCCTCGCTGCCAGGTTACGAGCGGGCGAGTCAGGGGTGATTGAGCGCACCGAGCAATCCCATCAGTGGCATCCGCTCTTTGCTGAGATGACCTCGCTGCTGGTTCCGATGCGCATGGGCGAAACCCTGGTGGGTGTGCTGCGGTTGGAGGATAACCGACTGAACCTTGAGGGTACCCGCCACCAGGAGACTGCTGTGGTCGAAGCGGTCGCCAGGCTGGGGGCGCTGGTGCTGGAACGCGAGCGCCTGCTTCGCGAACGGGATGAGGCGCGCGCAAGCGAGTTGGCACTGCGCGAGACACAGACGCAGATGGATATGTTCCTGGGTATGGCCGGACACGAGCTCAAAACGCCATTGACCGGTCTCAGGCTCGCGCTCCAACTGGGCCAGCGGCGCCTGCAACGACTGCTCCAGTTGGAGCCCGACAGGGCCCAGGACTTGGCGCCGTTCGCGGACCAGGTGGCGCAGGCCGAACACCAGACTGTGCGTCTGGACCGTCTGGTGAACGATTTGCTGGATGTCTCGCGCGCTCGGGTAGGCCGGTTGGATCTCCACCCGGAACCTGCCGATCTAGCGACCATCGTCGGCGAGGCAGTGGAGGAGCAGCGCCGGGCCAACCCGGCACGCACGCTCGCCTTCAAGTCCCCGACTGGCCGGCGCGTCCCCATCACGGCCGATGCCGACCGTATCGGGCAGGTAGTGACCAACTACCTGACCAACGCGCTCAAATACTCACCTGAGCAGAGCCCGGTCGCGGTGGGCCTGGACCTGGAGGAGGAGCAGGCACAGGCGCGGGTCTGGGTGCGCGATCAGGGGCCAGGGCTGCCAGCGGAGGAGCAGGAGCAAATCTGGGAGCGCTTCCATCGGGTCAAGGGTATCGAGGTACAGAGCGGCAGCGGGGTTGGACTAGGGTTGGGTCTGTATATTTGCCGGACCATTATCGAGCGGCACCAGGGACAAGCCGGCGTCGAGAGTGCGCCGGGACAGGGGTCCACTTTCTGGTTTACCTTGCCGCTCAGCGGTTAGACCTAGCCCGGTCCATTCGAGCACTGCCGTTGCTGGCAGGTGGGTTGCGCTAGATGAACGATGGACTCACTTGCGCTTTCTGGGCACGCAGCCGTATACGCCGTATAATCCGCAGAGCATCTCTCATGCTGATATGCGTCTGGAAAGACTGGCAGCACAAGATTGCTCGTGAAAGGACAATCCGCCATGCAGCTTGGCCGAATCGGAATCTGGAGTGCGTCGTTTTGGGGGGACCGCGGCGCCGCCAAAGAGGCAGCGGCCCAGCTCGAGCAGCTCGGCTACGGTGCCCTCTGGTTTCCCAACGGTACCGCTCTCTCTGAGCTTGCCGGGGACCTTCTGGAAGCGACACAGCGCATCGTCATCGCTACCGGTATCGCCAGTATCTGGATGCATCCGGCGGAGGAACTGGCACAGGCTCACCACACCCTTACGCAAGCCTATCCCAACCGGTTCCTGCTAGGCCTGGGGGTAAGTCACGCCCGTCTGGTCGACCGAGACGAGCCCGGCCGGTACGATCGACCACTTGAGCATATGCGAGCGTACCTCGACGCGCTAGACACCGCGCCTACGCCGGTTCCGGCGGGAGAGCGGGTGCTGGCGGCGCTGGGGCCGCGCATGCTCGAGCTAGCCCGCGACCGCAGCGCTGGCGCCCATCCATACCTCGTCACAGTTGAGCATACGCGTCGCGCTCGTGAAACGCTCGGCACGGGACCGATACTGGCACCGGAACAGGCGGTTGTGCTGGAGACGAACCCCGAGCGTGCCCGCGCCGTCGCCCGGGAGCATCTCTCTATGTACCTCCAGGCTCCCAACTACACGAATAACTGGCTCCGCCTCGGCTTTACTCCCGACGATCTCACCAACGGAGGCAGCGACCATCTGGTGGATGCCCTCGTGGCCTGGGGAGATAGAGATTCCATCCGTGAGCGTGTCGCGCAGCACTTCCGCGCGGGTGCGGATCACGTCTGTCTCCAGGTGCTTACGGGGAACCGCACCGCCATATCGATGAGTGAGTGGCAGGCGTTGGCCGCCCTGACGCAGACGCTCTAAAGCGCACTGGAAGTGCTATCTTGCCGAAGGGAAAGCCCTAGAGGGCTGACTAGATCAGTATAAATTGAAGTGGAGGAGAACCCATGCCAGATATGAATGATTGGAATCGCCGGACGGTTGAGGAGTTTCGGGCAAACCAGGGAACGGTCGGTGGTATGTGGGAAGGCAGGCCCCTGCTTCTGCTCACGACTACCGGCGCCAAGACCGGTCAGCGCCGCACGAATCCAGTGATGTACCTGCGCGACGGCGAGCACCTGTATGTCTTCGCCTCTAAAGCAGGCGCGCCATCTCACCCCGACTGGTATCACAATCTGCTCGCCCATGCTGACGTCACTGTCGAGATAGGAGACCAGACCTACCAGGCCGTGGCGAGGCCGGTGACCGGTGAGGAGCATGACCGAATCTACGCGAAGTGGGCAGAGATGTATCCGCAGTTTCGCGAGTACCAGGAGAAGACCACCCGTACAATTCCGGTGATTGAACTTGAGCCGCGCACAGCATGAACTAGCCCTCTTGCCTGCGTTCTGCCTGCTTCCCGTTACCGCCGGCACCAAGAAGCACCAGTTCTGGCGCTCGCGTGTGCCTCTTCGCCCTCTCCTCGGATGCCTAAGAAGACCAGCTCACATACGGCGTCTCCTCGGGGTACGGCGAGGCGCTTTGCTATAATAGCTCCGGGTAGGAGCAAGACTCACTGCGGATCATTTATCTCATCTATCTCATCGGGAAAGCCCAGTACTGATACGAGAGAAAGCCAGTGGTGTTATGAGCGCGCCGGTAGTGACGACCAGGAATGGCAGAGTAGAGGGAATAGTCGAACAGGGCGTGGCGACATTCAGGGGCATACCATACGCCGCACCGCCAGTAGGCCACCTTCGCTTTGCTGCACCGGCTCCGCCCCAGCCGTGGGCTGGTGTGCGCGAGGCCGGTGCATTTTCTCCGACGCCGCCGCAGGTCGATCTTTCTTCACGACGATTTCCCGGCCTCGACCTGAGTCCTATCAGCGGCGAAAGTTGGCGAAAAGGCGAAGACTATCTGACGCTCAACATTTGGACTTCTGATCCTGGCACGCGTGGGCTACCAGTCGTGGTGTTCATCTACGGCGGCGCCTTCGTGGCGGGTGGCAGCTCAACGGCACTCTACAGCGGGAGATCTTTTGCGCGCGATGGCGTGGTGTTTGTCTCCTTTAACTATCGGCTTGGGATCGAGGGATTTCTCCCTCTCGATGGCGGGGAGACCAACGTCGGATTGCGCGATCAAATTGCGGCGCTCACATGGGTCCAGGAGAATATCGCCTCGTTTGGCGGAGACCCCCAAAATGTGACCATCTGCGGGGAGTCTGCGGGTGCGCTCAGTGTTGCCACGCTGCTGGCTGTGCCCTCGGCCCGGGGACTCTTCCGGCGCGCCATCAGTCAGAGTGGAGGCGGACAGCACACCATGAGTCTCGAGCAAGCGGGACGTGTTAGCGCTCGGCTTAGTGACTTGCTGGGCGTCCCTCCGACCAGACAGGATTTTGCTGCGCTCTCCTTCGAACAGATCGTTGCTGCCCAGGCTCAATTGTTGCCTGGTTCTATTGATTTTAGCACCGCAGGAAACGCTGACCCGACCGGCGGTCTTACGGTGTTCCTTCCTGTGCGTGATGGCGACCTGATCTCCGCGCAGCCAGTGGAAGC
This sequence comes from uncultured Chloroflexia bacterium, assembly GCA_963826075.1. Lineage (GTDB taxonomy): Bacteria > Chloroflexota > Ktedonobacteria > Ktedonobacterales > JADMIN01 > JAJPKE01. Next base: position 198,290 of record CAWGVQ010000013.1, on the reverse strand, counting down.
GCTCCGGCAGGGGGCTTCAGCCAATGTGGATCTGTTGGCGGGCACCAATGCCCAGGAAATGAACCTCTACTACGTACCCACTGGAGTGGTAAACCTCATTGACAGTGATGAGAAGGTGAGCTCCAGCATTCTCGGTCGACATCCGGAGCCCGAAAAGCTGGTTGCCGTCTATCGAGCCAGTCGTCCGCACGCGGAACCAGGCGAATTGTTCTCAGCCATCATGACCGACTGGATGTTCCATATTCCCACGCTGCGTCTGGCCGAGGCACGCGTCCAGTGTGCAGGAGGCACGTACCTGTATGAGTTCGCCTGGTCCTCGCCTGCCTATAGTGGCAAGCTGGGCGCCTGCCACGGTCTGGAGCTGGGCTTTGTCTTCGATACCCTTGATACCCCTGGACTCACGGGCCCGATCGGCATGGTCGGGGACAATCCACCTGCCGAGCTTGCTACGCGTCTTCACAGCACGTGGATCAGCTTTGCTACGACTGGCGATCCCGGCTGGCCCCCGTACTCGACACCGCAGCGTTCAGTCATGCACATCGACAACGCCTGGGAGATCCAGACTGATCCTGAAGCGAAGGAACGTCAGGCCTGGGATGGCGCGCGCTGAGCTAGATCGTTCGGACCCGCCAGAGCCCTACGGGCCAGGCTCTGCACCAGCGGAGCTACCTGCTCCAGTGTATGATCCGGACCGGCAAGAGTATCGAAACACTCGAAGCTGGTCAGTGTGTAGAGAATTTCAACGAGGTCGTCGCGCGAATCCTGGCTCGAAATCAGCCCCTCACCTTCAGTGGCCAGGCCCTGCTGCGCACGCAGCCGCGCGACGAGCACGCGGGCTCCCTGCCGGCGTCGCTCGTCGCGCGCTCGAATGACCGCTGAAAAGTCGGGATCGAGGGCAGCCAGCGCTCGGAGCCGCCGCATAGGGAGCCGGTCCGTCTGCCAGAAGCGCGCGAACGTAGCGATATACTGGTCTAACGCCTTCAGGGGTTCGGCCTGTTGAAATGCCGTTGCCAGGCGATCCATTTGCCCGCGCTCCGCGAAATCGTCGGAGAGAGCTTCGAGGAGGCCAACCTTGGAGCCGAATTGGTAGTAGACCGTCATGCGCGCGACACCGGCTTGCTTGGCGACGGCCTCGATCGTAAAGGCAGAGATCCCCGCGGGTGCTCCCAGCACTGCGCGGGCGGCTGCCAGAATCTGCCCTCGAGTCTGTGCAGCGGCTTCCTGGCGTTGATCCATGCGATAGCGACGCGGACTCATTAGGTAGGTATCTCTCTTTCACCAGTGGCTGCCATTCTAGCATACTCCGACCTTTGACACATACTCCAACCCTTGACAATTAATCATACTGACTATACAATTAAATAGCAGGTTACGTACTGCTGCATGCCGCCGGCCGCAGTGAGTCGGCGGTGGAAGTGGCCGTCTCACATAGGAGAAAGCATCGTGCCTAGTGAACGCTCCAATGGCCCACTCGTTGGGAAAGTCGCGCTGGTGGTAGGGGCGAGCCGCGGGATCGGGGCCGCTACTGCTCAAGCTTTTGCCCGGGCCGGAGCCATAGTTGTACTTGCCGCCCGCGATGCCACGTCGCTCGAGAAGGTAGCAGCGCGACTCCGCGCTGAGGGAGGACAGGCCCTTGTCGTTCCTACCGACATCAGCCGGCCAGCTGAGATCGAGGGTTTGATTACCCAGACTCGGGCGAGTTTCCACCGGCTGGACTGCGCCTTCAATAACGCGGCCGCCGGACCTAGCCCCTCGCCGCTGGCCGACATTCCTATCGATGGATTCGATCTGGCTCTCCAGGTCAACCTGCGGGGAACGTTTCTGGCCATGCGGGCGGAAATCCCCTTGCTCCTTGAAAGTGGCGGCGGCGCCATCGTAAACATGGCTTCCACCGCCGGTGAGCGCGGCGTTCCGGGGCTGGCCGCATACGTTGCTACCAAACACGCCATTCTCGGCCTTACCAAGACCGCGGCGCTCGACTATGCCGCGCAGGGCATACGCGTCAACGCGATAGCGCCGGGACCCATCCTGACTGAAAGGTTGCTACAGTTGCCGGAGGCCACCCGGACACAGATAAGCGGGGCGGTCCCGCTGCGGCGCCTGGGGAATCCGCAGGAGGTAGCTGACGCCGTCATCTGGCTCTGCTCGGACCAGGCCACCTTTATCACCGGTACCACGATCGCCGTCGACGGCGGCCGGCTTGCCAGCGGTGCCTAGGACGGAGAATACGATATGAATAACGACATGGTTTACAACGGTATGCTGTTTCTGCACATTCTTGGCGCTATGGGATATGTGGCTGCGCTGGCAATCATCTACGTCTCGGTGCTAGGCCTGCGTCACGCGCGCAGCATCCACGCGGTACGCCTGTGGACCGGTACCGCTTCGGTTGTCATTCGCACACTGGTCCCCATCTCTGGAATTGGTGTGACCATCGTAGGCCTCTATCTCTATATCGTCGCCTGGCGCGACGATGGCAGCTGGGTACTCATCGGGCTCGGCGCGTTCGTGCTGGTTGCCCTGGTCACCGGTGGGTTTCAGGGTCGCTGGCTTAGAGAGGTCGCGAGTAGCGCGCGGGGATTGCCCGACGACATGCCGCTGCCGCCTGCTGTCATGGCGGCGGCACAAGACTCGCGGCTGGTATTCGCGGCCAATGGTGCCCTGGCCGTGGTGGCGGGCGTCCTCCTCATCATGGTGGTCAAGCCGGACCTGATTGGGTCACTTCTCGTCGTCGGGTGCGCGTTGGTTTTGGGCGCGCTGCTTGGCATCGTGCTCAGCCGCACACCACACCCGGTGCCGACATCTGAGCGGACACAGACTACCCATATAAGATCATAAACCCGGTCGCTCACTGATAACGTTCCCAAGAATCCTTGCCGAAAGGAAAGTCACTCAATGGCTCAACAACTACCCAGTGGCGCGGTGAAGAGCCCAGATCTCCAGACTATTCAGCCGCTACCTGCCGTCACTCGCTGGCTGCTACTCGCCGGAATCGCCGCCCCCTTCTTCTTTGTCGCCACCTACCTGGTGTTCGGGGCGATGCGTCCTGGCTACTCCCCCGTACATCAGGCCATCAGCGATCTCGGAGTCGGTACACACGCCGGGCTCTTCGATGCCATGATGGCACTTTGTGGAGGGCTGCTTATGGCGTATGCGGTGGGATTCGGACTGAGCATGCGCTCCGTTCTGTCGCCAACTTGGCGCTGGCTCTGTACCGTGCTGTTGGCCCTCCACGGACTTGGACTGGTCATTGCGGCCATCTTTACCGAAGCGCCGGCCACGCTGGCCATTCATTGGCTGGTGGGAGCGGATTTCGGCCTGTTCGGCCCAATCATCGCTTTCCTGACTGTCGGACTGTTATGGCGCCATCACCAGGGGTGGCGCGGGTGGGCCACCTTTACCCTGCTCTGGGACCTCGCGATCATTATTGTCCTCGTCCTTATGGTCTGGTCCTTCACGCCTGGGACATCGCTGGCACCGGCACACCTAGGCGGCCTTATGGAGCGAGTCGCACTCGGCGCCAGCGATGTCTGGTATGTAGTGGTTGGCTGGTATCTCTTCATCTACGTCGGTAGACGGCACCGTGCTGCTCCGATCGAACATGCAGAGACAACTAGCCCCAACGTGGCACTGGCACCAAGGAGAACCGCATGAGTCGTGTCTTAATTACTGGCGCCTCAAGGGGCCTGGGCCGCAGTCTGGTCATGGTGCTGAGCGAACACGGTCACCAGGTCATTGCCACCGCACGACAGGTGGTCGACCTCTCTGGCCTGGAGGTTGCCCAGCGATTGGCACTCGACGTCACCGATCCGGTCTCGGTCGCCGCAGCACTGGAGGCCGCAGGGGAGGTGGATGTCTTGATCAACAATGCGGCCCTAACGGCTGAGGGACCCCTTGAAGCTATGCCCGAGGAGGTTCTGGCGGCGATGATGGCGACCAATGTACTCGGCCCGTTGCGTCTCAGTCAGGCGGTGCTTCCCGGCATGCGCATGCGAGAGCACGGCATGATTGTCAATATCTCTTCGCTTGCCGGACAGTTTGCTCCTCCACTGCAGGGCATGTACGCGGCCACTAAGGCCGCACTGGAGCAGCTGAGTGAAGCGCTCTGGTTCGAGACCCGGCATTTTGGGATACACGTAGTGGTAGTTGCCGCCGGCGGCATCCGTACAGGCATGGTCGAGCGCCAGGCTCACTATACGCTGCCCCCTTATGCTCCACTCATCCAGCAGCAGGACCAGCGCATGGCCGGCTACCAATCGCAGAACCGCGGCATCGCTCCTGAGCAAGTCGCCGAGACCATTGCCTCGCTCATCCAGCAAAAGCATCCTCCCCGCCGAATCGTCGTCGGGATCACGTCCGAGCGCTGGCTCGCCCAGCTCAGTGGCCCGATGATGTCGCGACTGACCCGCATGGGTCTCAAATGGTAGGTGTAGTGTGAATACAGCAGACGTCACATCCACTCGCCGCCAGAGCTTCTGGTGGGTCCGGAGCTTCCTGAACCCTATGGCCAAACTCATCTTGCGCTCCCCGTTACACGGGGTCATGAGTCGCCGCTTACTGCTCATCACCTTTACAGGGCGCAGAAGCGGCAAGCACTATACCACGCCCATCAGCTACGTTCAGCATGGAGGCACTCTGCTACTCGGAGTCGGAGGGCCATGGTGGAAGAACCTTCAAGGGGGAAACCCGGTGCAGATTCGCTTACGGGGAAAGTCGATTGCCGGACGTGCGCAGGCCTGGGCGGACGAAGAGTCCATGACTCGGGCATATCGCACCATTCTAGCAGAGAATCCCGTTCAAGCGCGCTTCATGGGGATCACTGCCGGTCCTGATGGACAACCAGCAAGCCAAAGTATCCAGCAGGCGCTCCTGCGCGGTGGGGCAGTGGTGGAGATCTCGCTCGATTCTTCCTTGTGAGCAACCAGGGAAAGCATGGCCAACACCAGTACGGTATTTCTGGAGTTTCCTGGCGGCCATTGTGCTCACCGTTGTGTGCGCCGGTGTGCGCATTGTGCGTGGCCGTACCTGCTCCGAATCTTCATACTATCCATGTACGAAGGTTAGCAACGCACAAGGAGACTAAAGAGGAGACTAAACATGAACACTGTACGTGAAAACAGCGCACCAGCGATATCCGGCACACCTAGCGGAGGAGAGATCAAGACTACCACTGTTCAGACGGAAATGTGGCGCGACCCGGCACCCGCTAGGTCCGAAACGCTCCTATCCCCGAAGGGCCAGCTGCTCTCTGGTACAGACGCGTGGTCGCGTGAGGCTCGCATCGTGGTCGCGCTCGCCGGTGAGGCGAATATCGCCATTGACGACGAGGCGTTGATCCACTGTGATGTCCGTGACCTTAAAATTCTGCAGAGCCAGCTGCGCCGCAAGGTGGCGAAGGGATAGGACGTGAAGCTGGCAGAGTGTAGGTCAAACAGCACTCCAGCCATGGTCTACGGGAAAAATGACACCATTCACATTGCTCGCTTCATCCGAGGCCAGGAAAGTGATAGCCGAGGCAAGCTGCCCAGGCTCAGCGACATATCCATGGGTGGCGGCCTGAAGCACGCCCATCACCTGTCCCAATCCAGCTGCGTGAGGTGCCGTTCCTCCAACGCCGATAGCGGTACGGACCCCGCCAGGGCAGACCGCGTTACACCGGATGCCCTGCTCGCCGTAGAAGAACGCAATGCTCTTCGTCAATCCAATCACGCCATGTTTCGAAACCGTATAGGGGGTACCGGCGGCACTGCCACGCAGCCCTGCCTCTGAAGCCGTATTGACGATACTCCCCCCGCCTTGCGCCACCATGCGGGGAGGGTTTTTCGGCACGCCAGAAAGGGGCCGGTGAGGTTCACGCCAAGTACCCGATCCCACAGATCAAGGGAGACATCCGCCGCGGGGGTCATCATATCCATAATCCCCGCGTTGTTGCAAAGGATATCCAACCGGCCATACGTCGCATAGGCAGTCTCAATCATCCGATCGACATCCGCTTCTAGCATGACGTTGGCCACCACCCCGGTCACGTGGCCCCCCGTAGCATGCCAGGCGGTGACTGCTCCCTGCAGCGCTGCCTCTACCACATCGACGGCGACAACCTGCGCTCCCCCAGCAAGCAGCTGATCGACGATGGCTTTGCCGATGCCAGATCCCGCTCCCGTCACTAAGGCTACTTTCCCGTCAAATCGCATCGTGTTTTCTCCTTTATCAGCTAGCATTGCAAACGCCAGGCCATGCCTCAGGCCGGATATCTGACCGGCAACTACCTGGCCGCCGGTGGCGGCAATTATCTACCCTGATGCACAGTAGCCAAGAGGCCCAGGCGATTGGGTACAATTGGGTACTATGAAGGTTGTGATCGGGACCAATGGCGGCGAGACCAGACCGGCTCATCAGCAAAGGGGCATGACATGGATAGAGCGACTGAACAGATTGAACAACTTCGGGCTCGTCTGGGGGAGGGCCAGATCAGTACCAGCACGTCCATCCTTGAGCAGCATGGGAGAGATGAAAACTTCCCCGACGTACGCCCTCCGGTCGCGGTAGCCTACGCAGAATCCAGGGCGGATGTGCAGACTGCGCTGGAGTGGTGCCGTGCCAACCAGCTGCCTCTCATCCCATTTGGAGCTGGAACTAGTCTGGAAGGATCGCTTGTTCCTGCACGCCCCGATCTTGCGGTTCTCAGCCTGGATCTTTCACGCATGAACCAGATCCTCAGCATCCAACCGGAGAACTTTCTGGCGGTCGTCCAGCCGGGCATAACACGCATGGCACTGAACGAGGCCTTACGAGATACGGGGTTATTCTTCCCTGTCGACCCTGGCGCCAATGCCTCACTCGGAGGGATGGCAGCCACGAATGCCAGCGGCACCACCACCGTTCGCTATGGAGGAATGCGACACAATACCCTGGCGCTCGAAGTCGTGCTGGCCAACGGGGAGGTCCTGCGGCTCGGGCGGCCCGTTCGCAAGACGAGCAGCGGCTATGATCTCAAGGACCTGTTCATCGGCTCAGCCGGCACCCTGGGCGTCATTACTGAAGTGACGATAGCGCTGCATCCGGTCCCTGAGCATGTTCACACAGTGCGCGTCTTCTTTCCCTCCATTTCGGCAGCAGCGCAAGCCGCGTATGCAATCATGGCCAGCGCGCTGCCAGTGGCCCGAATGGAATTGGTAGACGAACTGGGTATGAAGAGCATCAACGGCTACCTGGGGCGCGGATATACCGAGCAGACGGCTCTCTTCCTAGAGTTCCACTCCGGAACCGCCTCCGCCATCGAAGAAGAGATTCGCCTGGTGGAAGATCTGGTGCGCGATGCCGGGGCCACCGAGACCACGATTGCCCGCACGCAGGAGGAGCGCACGGCTCAGTGGGAGGCCCGGCATCAGATCTACTGGGCTTTGGTGAACTTGTTTCCGGGGCAGGTCTATGTCATAACCGATACCGCAGTACCGCTTGCTCGCTTACCAGATCTGATTGCCTATGCGCAACAGCTCCTGGCCGAGATGGGCATACAGGGCAGCATTGTCGGGCATGTGGGTGACGGCAACTTCCACACCCTGGTAGCCACGACGTCTGAGGACTACCACCGGGTGCAAGTATTTTCCGACCGCCTGGTGGAGCAAGCGTTGGCCTGGGAAGGGACAGCTTCCGGCGAGCATGGTATTGGGCTGGTGAAGCGCCGATTCATGGTCGAAGAACATGGCGCTGCGGTGGAATGGATGCGTCGCTTGAAGGCGCTCTTTGACCCGGAAAACTTGCTGAACCCTGGGAAACTCTTCTAGCTGCGCTTCGCCCTGCCGGCTGCGGCTGATCGACAGGGCGAAGCGCAGCACATCCTTTGCTGGAGTCACCAGGACGTCTAGACCGTACCCGTTTAATACCAATGGAGACAGCAGTATCTGGGCGAGGTTGCCAGCAATGGCCACCGAGACTCTGTAAACCACCCACTTGGTCTGCAGACGCTGGCTGGCGGTGGAGACCCGCCGGTACCGGTAGACCTGCGCTACCAGGAAGCTGCCCCAGAGGCAGAGCGCAATCACCCCTCCCACAGGTCCAGTAAGTACATATGCCAAAACGTTGTAGCCGGCGGACCAGACCACCCAGGCGAGAGCAAACCAGCGGGTCCAGCGGGGAACGAAGCGTCCGCTGGGAAAGAGATAAAAAAACAGAACCAGCGGCATATAGGCCAGCAGGCCGGAGATAGAATTGGCAAGGTGGGACACGATTGGTGACGACGACGACCCAAATGGAGGTTGTCCCACTGCGCTGTTGGTTGCCCCATCGACTATCAGGAAGAACACCACCAAACAGGCAGGCACAAACGGAAATTATACGCCCATCTTGAGCAGAGTTGACCAGGCAGCTTTCCTATGGTATCGTCATTTTATACCCACTAGTAGCACTGGCGGACTTTTCCCGTCGCCCTAGTTCGGAATCGAGGTATTCACGATGCCCCAAAGCACACGCCGCGCAACAGCGACATCCAGCATGAAGGTCTGGAGTTTCAGCGAGGATATCCTGGGGAAATAGACGCCAAAGACATCACTTCGCGTCCAAGAAATCTCGATCACCCCCAAGTAAGGTATCCTCCAGTCAATCTCCATAAGCCACGTCTCCGCCACGACGGCTTCGCCTTCCAGCTAACTACTTCCTCTCGTGCTGGTGTTCCCTGCAGTGCGCCCCCTCACCCATTGACTCCGCTCATTGGATTTTGACGCGGGGTAACACGTTTGTGTCATCCGCGCCTTCTCGATTGCTTGATCACTGCACTGAGGAGCATCCCCTTGCTTTCAAACGATTCGATCACGAAAGATTTGTCGGGTATTCCTGCGCCGGATGATCTTACCGCGGCAACAGCCGGCGGTAAATCCAGCGCACATTCGCGTGGCAAGAAGTTCATGTCCTACTACCGGCCATATCTGGGCCTATTCTGTGCAGACATGGCCTGCGCGCTTCTCGTCTCGGCGATTACACTGCTACTTCCCTTATGCGCGCGCTACGTCACCAGCAACCTACTGGAAGTCAACGCGTCTCTTGCGCTCAACCACATTTATCTGGTGGGCGCACTCATGCTGGCGTTGGTTGGTGTCTACACACTCTGCACCATATTCATTGATTTTCAAGGGCACATGATGGGCGCCAAGATGGAAAGCGATATGCGCAGCGAATTGTTTGACCATTATCAAAAGCTCTCGTTTAGCTTCTATGATGAGCAAACAACCGGTCAACTCATGACCCGGATCACCAATGATACATTTGCGCTGGCCGAGCTGTACCATCATGGTCCTGAGGACATGGTGGTTACCGTTTTGACGGTCACTGGCGTCTTCATTATCTTGCTGAAGGTTAACGTGGCGCTTACCCTGATGGTCTTTCTCTTTGTGCCGGTTATGGCTGTATATGCGCTGTATTTCAATAAGAAGATGAAGAGCGCGTTACGCACTAGTAGGGATAGAATAGGCGATATCAACGCGCAAGTGGAGGATACGCTTGCTGGCACCAGAGTGGTGAAGTCCTTCACCAACGAAGACGTTGAACAAAGCAAGTTCGCCTACGCCAACGCTCGCTTTCTTGTCAGCCGCAGAGACGGTTACCAAAGTGAGGCCTATTTTTCTGGCGGACTGATGGGGTTCACCCAGCTGCTAACTGTGGCCGTCATTATCTTCGGCAGCGTCGCCATCGTTCACGGCTCCTTCGATTTAGCCGATCTGGTGACCTATTTATTGTGTGTCGGTATCCTCGTCGATCCAATCCAGAAACTGGTCAATTTCGGCCGGCTCTACCAGGAAGGAATTACCGGATACCAGCGGTTTATGGACATTTTGGAGGTAGCGCCCGATCTGCACGACGCGGCAGATGCCAGAGATCTGACCCAGGTTCGGGGTACGGTGGAGTTTCAAGATGTCAGCTTCAGGTATAGAGAAGATTACCATTATGTCCTGAAAAACCTGTCGCTGCAGATACGATCCGGCGAGTACGTTGCCCTGGTCGGGTCGTCTGGAGTTGGCAAAACCACGCTCTGCTCGTTAATTCCGCGTTTCTACGACGTCACCGCGGGGAATATACTGCTGGACGGCCAGGATATCCGAGGGGTTACCTTGCGCTCATTGCGAAGCAATATCGGCATTGTCCAGCAAGATGTCTATCTGTTTGCCGGGACCGTCGCGGAGAACATTCGCTACGGGAAACGCAATGCTACTCGACAAGAAATCATTGACGCGGCCAAACAGGCGTACGCACATGATTTTATCATGGCGTTACCCGAGGGCTATGATACGGATATCGGGCAACGCGGCGTACGCCTCTCCGGTGGGCAGAAGCAACGGTTGAGTATCGCGCGCGTCTTCCTCAAAAATCCACCGGTTATCATATTTGATGAGGCAACGAGCGCGCTGGATAATGAAAGCGAAAAGGCGGTACAGGATTCATTGGAAAAATTAGCCAGCCACCGCACCATGCTGGTCATCGCCCATCGTTTGTCAACCATCCGCAATGCCCAACGCATAGTGGTGCTTTCTGACACCGGGATCGCTGAACAGGGCACGCATGGGGAGTTAATCGCAGTGAACGGAGTCTACGCAAACCTGTACAACATGCAATCAAAAATATGAGGCGCAGCTCAGTATTCAGTCTCGCCGCGATAGATACAGCCGGTCGTGCAGGTCTCACGCACGACCACCGCGGAGAGAGGGGGAAGTTGCGGGGCAAGCTTCCACCAGATCCAGCGTGCCAGGCGCTCGCTCGTCGGATTCTCTAGTCCAGGAATCTCATTGAGGTAATAGTGATCCAGCCTGTCAAGAATGGGCTGGAACGCCGCTTTGATGTCGCCAAAGTCCATGACCCAGCCCAGGTGAGCATCCTCGGGCGCCTGTATGTGGATCTCAACTCGGAACGAGTGTCCATGTAACCGAGCGCATTTGTGTTCCGGGGGCACATGAGGCAATCTATGGGCCGCCTCGAAGGTGAACTCTTTAAAGATCTCCACCAGCTTCGCCTCTCTCTCTCTGATCTAGGGGATTCCTAGCATTTTGTGCGTCTGGAGGCTGAGGCGCCACTGTGGGTGTTCGAGACAGTAAGCTAGCGCCAATTGGGTATTTCGTTCCCGGTCAGGACCATCCATAGGCTGCAAAAAGAAGTGGTCGAAGTCGAGATGCTCAAAGCGCGTGGGGAGCGCTGTGGATTGCGGGTAGACCAGCTTGAGTTCATCTCCGGTGGTCAGTCGCAGAGGAGCACCAGCCTTTGGGCTCATGCAGATCCAGTCAATCCCAGGTGGCGGAACCTGCGTGCCGTTCGTCTCGATGGCGACCTGGAAATCAAGCCCGTGCAGCGCATCTATCGCCGCACTATCGAGTTGCAGCAGGGGTTCTCCACCAGTGCAGACCACGAAACGCCGGCACCGCGATGAGGCGTCACTCGGCCACTGCGAGGCGACAGCCTGGGCCAGCTCCACAGCGGTTTTGAACTTACCGCCGCCCGGACCGTCAGTTCCCACGAATTCGGTGTCACAGAACGTGCAGACGGCACCAGGGCGATCCTCTTCGCGACCGGTCCACAAGTTGCAACCGGCGAACCGGCAGAACACCGCCGCTCGTCCCACATTAGCGCCTTCACCTTGCAAGGTGTAGAAGATTTCTTTGACGGAGTAGGTCACACTGCTGCCTCTAACCATTGTCTGCCGCGCCACCCGGCGCAGATCTGAAGATACTGATCTGATTATACATTAGGCGCGAGAAGACCCATCCCATTCACGGGATCGGGATGAGAGCCTTCATTCCTCCGCGCGTGCGTTCCCCGGCACACTATGCCAGAGCGTAGGCTGCTTTCTGGCGCCTGTTCGCCCGAGCCTCGGCTGCCCAACCAGTTTTTCCGCTTTGCCTCCGACCTCCGGTATTTAGTATATAGGCACTTGACGAACAAGGGGGAGCGCGCCATGGAAACCGACGGATCTATCGCTTGACGGGTTTTCGCCTGCGGTGCCGGTCCCGGCTGCGGGCGGCGCAAATGGAAGCGGCCTAAGTCTGGACCCTGCTGTCAATGCAGCAATCATTGGCGCCCTGATTGCGTTAGCTCTTCTTCTATTCTTGGGGTGCCGTAAGGTTAGACGCTGATCGGCAACACCAATTGGAGAAGCTGGCGAAGCAGGCCGAAGTAGCATCCGAGACATTTCTTGCAAAACTGGAGAGTTTACTCACCATCTAATCAAACAGATAGGAGGCATTATTGATGGAGTTCACCACCGCCGCTGGATACTGTGCCCATTGCGGCAAGCAGACTCCTGCCCCTGACCCAGAGCGTCCTTTTGTCTTCTGCGGCCTCTTTTGTGCCGATAAGATGGGTTACCGAGTACAGTACGAGTACGACCAGGACGGCGAACCTTTGCGGGAATCGAAGTTGATTCCCGCCAGTCAAGATGTGCCACCGTACCAGGACCCTCTCCCGCAAAAGAGCCGACATTTCCCCTTGCTGCTCGACAAACCACCGGCACCTACCACAGTGGACGATTCCCCGCTTGCCGGCGATGGGTCTATATCTTTTCCAGAGGAATCTTCTTCTGCCGGCCCGACAGTCCTTCCTTATACTGGCGACATCGCACAAGACGCCGCCTGGCGGGCCGCCGGGGAGCGTTACGACAGCAAGGCAAACAGTCTCCTCTCCCACTCTGATATGATCGTGCTGGCTGGCTACGACGCAGGGCTCGCGGTGCAACGCAAGGCGCTGGTCGTCCGAGAAGGGCATACACATTCCCCGCAGGAGCTCAAAATTCATACGTTGCAGCGCGGGCAGCACCGTATCCGACGTATCATCTTCGCTGGCGCCACAGGGTCGGTATCGTTGCCGGCTGTCGCGTGGTGCCGCCAGCAAGGTATCTCCATCCTGATCCTTGGCTATGACGGCTCGGTAGAGTCAGCTATCGGCGCCAACGCGCCGGCTGATGCACGATTGCGCCGGGCACAGTACCTGGCGGCGACGAATGGTCGTGACGTTGCCATTGCACGGGCAATCCTGAAGAGGAAGATCGCTGGCCAGCTGAGGACCCTAGAGGCGCATCCAGACCTGCAGCCATCCGGTGGGTGGGCTCTCGACATGCTCAAGGCGGCATCCGCTTCGTTCGCACTCAAAAAGCCGCTACCCTGGGAGTCTACCGCCCCAGGACTCCGGCTCTACGAAGCCAAGCTGTCGGCGCTCTACTTCGGGACCATGGATGACCTGCCGCTGCGTTGGCTCAAAGCAGATCGCAAGCGGATACCGCCCCACTGGCTCATTGCCGGCCCACGGTCTAGCCTGCTCTCCAAGAACGCCCGGCACGCAGCGAACCCTTTTCACTGCCTGCTGAACTATGCCTATGGCGCCCTGGAGGGGGGCTGTCGGCTGGCATTATCCAGCATCGGATTCGATATCTCGCTCGGATTCCTCCATACGGCGGACTCGAAAACTGCCAGGGACAGTCTGGTGTATGACCTGATGGAGCTTGACCGACCGAGTGTAGATGGGTTGGTTATTGATGTTATCACCAAGTGGACGCTGCACTATGGGGATTTTACTCGTGTCAAAGACGGCTCGGTCAAGCTGCATCCGCAACTATGCCGCGCGGTGGTTGCTGCCTGCCGTGTTGAGCAAATGGTATTGGACCGTCACGCAGCTTGGCTGGGTCGATTAGTCGTAGAAGGGGGTACAGATGGGCAATAATGACATGGCGCTCGCCGTTATCGAAGAACAGGCGGACAGGACCATACGGCGCATATTCCATGAGGGTCGCTGGTGGTTCAGCGTCATTGATGTGGTTGGAGTGCTTACCGACGCGCCGAAGCCCCGGCAATACTGGCATGACATGAAGCGGCGTATTACTGATGAAGGCTTCACCCAGATGTCGGCAAATTGCCGACATCTGAAGTTGCAAGCCTCTGATGGGAAGTTCTACACCACCGATGCCGCCGATCTGGAAACCATGCTGCGCATAGTTCAAAGTGTGCCGTCGCCCAAGGCGGAACCAGTCAAGCAGTGGCTAGCCAAAATTGGCGCTGGAGAGCTTACCCGGCTGGAGTCCGTCACAACACCCAGAGCGACACAGCCACAGACGCAGCTGTCCGACGACGCCTTGTTGCAACTGGCACAGTACCACGACCACTTGTCCATGTTGTACCGGCAACAGGCGACCCTAGGGAGCAGATTGGAGAGTATCGAAGCGGTAACCCGCTCGTATGAGCAGCAGCTGCTGGACCTCTTAATCCGAGTCGAGACCTTGGAGAGCGACCAGAAGACATTGCCTGATTTGTTGGCGATGCTCCACCCAGAGCAGCTGTCGCGGCCACACCAATCGCTCATCCGCAGGTGGACGAACGACCTCTGCCGCTTGACTGGTTGGCATCAGAATATGATCTGGCAGGACTTGGTGGCGGACTTTGCGTACGACAGCTTTGGCGACGCGACTGAGGCCGACTGGCTGCGTATCTCAGATTGGTTCCAGGGCCGACTCGCTGAAGCGCGAATGAGGCGGTGAGAATATGCAAACCCTACTTGCTCGATGTGGCGATTCTGATCCTGCTTGTCACCTTGCCAACCAATCCCTCCGACCTGGAGTGGCCCCAGCCGATGTTTGGCGACGTATGGAGCAAGCCTGGTGCCGTCAGCCAGCGTCTCAACCGGCTCGCGCAGGAGTGACTGGTCATTGGCATCTGGGAGACGTCGAGCAATGAACTGCCTCGACTGATCTACACTGTCACGGAGGCCGGTCTGGCGTACTTGCATCGGGTGGCCATAACACGACACTAAAATCTTAAGGGCTGGCTAAGGATGGCCGGCGAGCCTGTTCGGACGGTTGGCTAGAGTCCAGAAATGGGTAGACGGTCGATTGGTTGAGAACGCTAGGCAGGATGCGGGCCGACGCAGCTTTGGGATCAAAAATGGCGAAAATGATGTGGTAGCGAATCTACATACCCTGACCCTTGACTGACTTGAAAATTCATATTATAGTCACCATATATATGTCATGCATCATATGCACGCTGACGACAGGATAGACCATGCTTATCCGCTCTAGCGCCGTATCAGCCGCACCCTCGCCCGTATCAGCCGCACCCTCACCTGGTAGTTGGCCGGCAATGGCGCATGTGCGCCTCCAAGACGGAGCTCAAGTAGTCCTTCGTGACGCCGGCGACGAAATGCCGCGTCTGCGCGAGTTGTTCTACACACTGAGCGATACCACCCGCTATCTCTACTTCGGAATTGGCGTGCCCAGAAACGCCATGTGGGCCGACCGTGTAGCGCAGCTGGGCGACACTTCGGCATGCGGCTCCTATGCCCTGGTCGCCGAGGCTGCCGGCACCCTTGTCGGGGTAGCGCGCTTCGACCCAGTTTCTCTCGGAGCACGCGCCGAAATCGGCATACTGCTCACCGATGCCTGGCAGTCGCGCGGTCTAGGCGCTGTCGTAGTAGCCCAGCTGCAAGCTGAGGCGAGGCGCCATGGGCTCACCGGATTCACCGCTCTCGTGCTGGGTGACAACCGGCGCGCGCTGCGGCTGCTACGGCGGGCTTTCCCTACCCTGCGTGCCGAGTGGTCACTCGGCCAGTACACCCTCGACATGCCTTTCGCGCTCAACTCAACTCAACTCTGATTTCTCCACAGAAAGCACGGTGATGGGCTATGCCCCGCAGTACCAGTCACAAAGAACGAACTCGTGCCCGCATCATTGCGGCGGCCACGCATGAGTTCCGCGAGCGCGGCGTCGAACCAGTGGCCATCGCCGACATCATGGCGGCGGCGGGTCTCACTCATGGCGGGTTCTACGCCCACTTTCCAAGCAAGGATGCGCTGGTCGCCGAAGCCACCTCACAGGGGCTGGCCGACTCACGGCGCGAGTTTATTGCCGAAGCTGCCGCAGCGAACCCAGACGCACCGCTAGTCGAGATCATACGTCGCTACCTCAGCCGCCATCATCGAGATCACCCGGCAGAGGGCTGCGCCATGCCCGCACTGGCCGCAGAGATCGCCCGCGAGCCGGCCACCGTGCGCCGCTCCTTCACCACCGCCATGGAGGAGTTTGTCGCCCAGTTGACGGACTACCTTCCCGGCGCCACGGCCACCGAGCGAAGCGACGCCGCACTCGTGCTCGCCGCCGGCATGACCGGCGCCATTGCCCTATCCCGCGCAGTGGACGATGCCATCCTGAGCGATCGCCTGCTGCTGGCCGCCCGGCGGTTCTACACCAGCGCCCTTACCGAGAACGAGCCAGTAGCCAATGGTGCAATGGATGAACCAGAGGTTGGGCAGTTACCGCCAACGCGCCAGTTACCGGCTAGGCGGTGATACACGCAGTAGTCTCGTGCGTGCGCGCTCCACCGCCTGCTCCACATCGGTAATGTTGAACGGCTTGGTGACCGCTTCAATGGCGAGAGATTGTAGCAGGCGCTGCAGTCTCAGGCGCCGCGAAAGGCGAGCCATTGCTGAGACGAAGATTATCGCATGGCGGCGTCGTAACTGGCGATCCTGCAGTATGGCTCGCAGAACCCCTTCACCGTCGAGCACCGGCATGTAGTTGTCTAGCAGGATGATGAGCCGCTCGGGACTCCCACGCATAACGCTGAGAGCCTCCTGGCCATTGGACGCTTCAAGGATAGGGTATCCCGTCTCCTCGAAGACCAGGTTGAGGGTCTCACGAATGTCGGCGTCGTCATCGACGATCAAGAGGGGAGGATAGATCTCTACCGATGGTGAAGTGGTATCTAAGGCAGCCGGTCTCGTCAGTTTTGTCACAACGGATTTCCAGGTCGACATGGCGGTTCTCCTGTTGGGAAGCCTGGACGTTCGCCGTCTCAAACAGACAGTAGGATCTTGATCCAACACAACAATTATAAGGTACTGCAGGCAGCTTAGCAAGAAGAGGTTGCCAAGAGCAGGCTCCGCATCTTCGGAAACGAGCCTCCATATTAACGCGGCACACATGGTATACTTAGCCACATGATAATTGGTGCCGGCGACTGTAACAGACAGTAGATAGCACGCAAGGTTTGCCTGCCCGTTGTGGATGGTTCTCATTGTCACTGAGCCCCACGCTAGTTCCTGTGGAGCGGTAGCTAGCAGGCATTTCAAGAAGTCTGAAAGGGCATTTAAGGGGGACAAGCAATGGCAGCTCGACCTTCGGCGCTACGTGATCGAGTTCCAGAGACGCAGCTACCGGCACGGGGCGAGTTGCAGGAATACCTGGTGCGACTGTTGCCGCCGGAATCGTGCGTTCCCGTGTGGTCAGCACCCACACCACATGATCCCCTGGCACCCAAGGCAGAGTCAAACCAGCCCGCCGAACATGCAGCTCCGACCCCAAATGCTGAGCAGACAGCTGGCTATGTATTGGCTGTTGATGACGAATCCTCCATTCGATCGGCGCTGCACGATCTCCTGGAAGATGAAGGATACCAGGTATTCGAAGCTGCTGACGGCGTCGAAGCTTTGAAGGCTCTGCGGGCAACCAGTGTAAGGTATGTGGTGCTGCTTGACTATCTCATGCCAAAAATGAATGGCCTGGAAGTCTTGCGGGCGGTAGTAGCCGACCCGATCCTGGCGCGGCAACACGCCTTTATTCTTATTTCCGCTAACCTTTTCTCGCTCCAAGATGAATTGAAGATGCTTCTCACACAGAATGGTATTCCGCTGATTACCAAACCATTTCATTGGGCGACACTTTTACAAGCAATCGAGGAGGCTGCTCGCCGGCTCTCTATCTCCTAGCCGGTGGGCACAGATAGGTGGCTGTGCGACCACTTCAGCGCCCAAAGTCACAGCTGTAACCACCGCGACGTGCCCTAGTACGTACCAGCTGTAAATGAGTTGTTAATGAGTTATTTGCGTGCACACCGTACTCGGCTCTGGGGGACGTTAAATTCAAGGAACGACACATGGATCACACCAGTCGCCAGCCTCATGACCGCATCGCACCGCGGATAGAAAAACTTCGGCAGCTGATCAGCGATTTCTGGCGCCTCGTCGTCCAGGTTTCCCAGTCGATGACCGCAGCGGCAGGAGGGGTAGTAAGCTGGCTGTCTTTACGTTCCATGAAGACGCTGTACTTTCTCTTTGGGCTTTTACTGCTCTTCATAGTGGCCGACGGATTGCTGGCAGGCCGCAGCCTGCAAAATATTGCCTACCACGAAGAGAAAGTCTCCCATACGCAATCGGTATTGACGCAAATGGCTCTTATACTCACTACTGTTGACGAGGCTGAGACGGGACAACGCGGCTACATTCTGACCGGCCAGAGCGCGTATCTACAGCCCTACGACAAGGCACGCACCCAGCTGCCGGACCAACTTGCTCGCCTGCAAACCTTGTTTAGCGGTGAGTCAGATCAGCAACAGCATCTGGCAACGCTCAGGCTGATGATTGGGGCGAAACTTAGCGAGCTGCAGCAAACGGTAGCATTGCGACAGCAGGGGGAGACCGGAGCCGCATTGTCCATAGTACTCACCGGCAGGGGACAGCAGGAAATGGACGCCATTCGTTCCCAACTGGGCGTTATGCAGGCAAGTGAAGAAGCATCGCTTACCGCGCGACGAGCAGGAGTCGAGGCAAGTCTGGATACGGCAGCTGTAACCCTCGTAGTCGCTACCCTGGCTAATTTTTGCCTCTTGGTGGGTATTTTTCTGGTATTGATCCGCTTCATGGGCGAGCGTGAACAACACCTGGCGGAGGAACAGCAGGCGCGCCAGAAGGCGGAGGCAGCAGTCGAACTGCGCGATCAGTTTCTTTCTATCGCTTCCCATGAGCTCAAGACCCCGGTGACGTCCATGCTCGCCACCACACAAATATTGGAGCGACGACTCACCCGAGACCATCTGCTTGACGATCGCAATCAGAAAGCGTTTACTACCGTCGATAATCAGATCACCCGCCTGGTTCGGCTCCTGGATACCATGCTGGATGTGTCGCGCATCGACCATGGGCAGTTGCTGCTGTCGTACACATCAGTCGATCTGGTCTCCCTGATTGCGGAGATCGTCGACGATGTACAGCAGACGACAACGCGCCATTGCCTCCAGTTTGAGAGCCCCCTGTCCACGCTGTTGGTCGAAGCCGATCCGCTGCGCTTGGAACAGGTGACCCGCAACTTGCTCAACAATGCTGTTAAATACAGTCCGGAAGGTGGTAACATCTCAGTCCGCCTTGAGGCGACAACCCTACCTGACCGTGCGGCTGAGCAGGACCCACCACAGGATGTGGTCTCGGTCCCGGCAGCGATTATACAGGTTCACGACTCCGGTATCGGCATTCCCAAGGAGGCTCAAGCCCACCTTTTCGGGCGCTTTTACCGAGCTCCCAATGCCGCCACCGGCCATGTGACCGGACTGGGTATCGGCCTCCATGTCGCCAAAGAAATTATCCAGCTTCACGGGGGCGACATCACCGTAGACAGCGATGAAGGCGCAGGCGCGACCTTCACCATTCGCCTACCAATAGAACAGCGGCATTCTGGGGACTCCGGACCAACGGTGGCGGTCCAAGAATTCACCTCCCCATCGGTACCGACCGATCGCTAAATCACCTTGTCGTTCTTTCCGGCAAGTTGCCGCAACAATTCAAGTTGGCCGACATGATAAGTCTCGTGCCAGTTCGCGAAAGCAATTTGGTCGGCCAGCGTACCCTCGTCGACCACCGCCGCCAAGCGGTCAGCCGAGATGCGCGACAGACCAGCCAGAATCCGAGTCTGGGATTGTTCCAGGAAATCCAGCAACAGTGCCAGCGGGAGCGCCTGCTCAGCACTGGCAATGGGATCGGAATTGCGGCGATATCGAGCAGCATCCGTTTCGTTCCAGGGCAGCGCCTCTTCCAGGGATGTCAGCGACTCCGCACGGCTGACCACGATGTGGCCCAATACCCAGTTCAAGCAATTGCCTCGAAAAGGCGGTTGCACCAGGCTCTCCTCATGGGTCACCCCATCGAGCTGGCGTTTGATCACTCGATAAGTGAGGCCATAGTATTCAGCAAGGGTCTCAGCTGTTGTCATAGATCCTCCCCAAGCTCTGAGCTAGCGCTAATAGATCCGCCGCTATCGGCGGCTCCGCGCTTTCCCCGGTACAGTTTGGTCGCATATGTGGACGGCATTACTCTGCTGCTATGTCGAATGAGTGCTCGCCGATTCGACATGCATTGGTGACTCTTGCTGCCACTATATCTCACGACAAGGAACTGGCGCGCCCTCTCTTGACACGTAGAACGCATGTTCAGTATACTGGCGGTATGATAGCACACGCGCTCCCTGATACTGTCACCAAGCTTATTCAGATCGGTGACGCAGCTCACTATGAGCCCGCCGGCGACCAGCCGCAGCAGGAAAAGCGGCCACGCCGGCCATTTCAGTCGGAGAGCCTCGCCGACTGCATTACGCCGGTAGCCACGCCTCGTGGCCGCGTCCCACTGTTGAAGGCGATGCTTACGACCGCCTGCGAACGGAATTGCTACTATTGTCCGTTCCGCGCGGGCCGCACCGCTACCAGACGGCTGACGATAAGCCCAGACGAACTGGCTGGTGGTTTTGACACACTGTACCGGTCCGGCCAGGTCGAGGGTCTTTTTCTGTCTTCCGGCATCATCAAAGGAGGTGTGCTCACTCAGGACAAAATCATCGACACGGCTGAGATCCTTCGCCGGCGTTACCATTACCGGGGATATCTGCATCTGAAGATCATGCCGGGGGTAGAAGCTGAGCAGCTTGTTCGCCTGATGCAGCTGGCCGATCGCGTCTCGGTTAACCTGGAGGGACCTACCCCCGAACGGCTGCACGCTCTCGCTCCCAAAAAAGAATTCCATCGGGAACTACTGGACACCTTACGGTTAGCAGAGCAGATTCGCCGCGCCCATCCGGATACCAGCCTGGCAAGAACGGTAACCCAATTTGTGGTGGGAGCAGTTGGCGATACTGACCAGGAACTGCTGGCGCTTTCCGAGAATCTCTATCGAGGCAGCGGGCTGGCACGAGCCTATTATTCGGGATTTAGTCCCGTCGAAGAGACCCCTTTTGAAAATCTACCAGCAACCGCTCCACTCCGCGAGCATCGTCTCTATCAGGCCAGCTTCCTGTTGCGTGACTATGGTTGGAAAGTCGAGGATTTAGCGTTCCGGAGTGACGGCAACCTTACCCTGGATGTCGATCCCAAGCGCGCCTGGGCAGAGCTACATCTGCGAGAAGCCCCACTCGAGATCATGAGCGCCAGTCGCGAACAGTTGTTGCGTGTCCCCGGCATTGGCCCGCACGCCGCCAATGCCATAGTACGAGCGCGCGGGAAGGGCAGGCTTACCGACCTCTCCCATCTGCGCCGCCTGCATATCCATAATCCTGAGCAAGCAGCACCCTATGTTCTGCTGGATGGCGCACGGCCTGCGACCCAACTGCGGCTCTTTGCATAATGGTGCCGCTGCAACCGCAGAGAGTGGCTGCCTTCTTGCTGGATATGAATGCTGACAGTGGGCACCACGCGCATCAGAGTGGTGGTAACAGCAGCACCAGACGACTGGAGCAGCCTGGACTACCGCATGAGAGAAAGAGGTACGGCATGTTAACCGTGGTTATCCCTGGTCGTGAAACCCTGGTGCTCGAGCACCTGGTCTCCGATTTCAACGGCACACTGGCTGAAGACGGACACCTGCTCGACGGTGTGGTGGAGAGGCTGGTACGAATCAGCACGATGCTCAATATCCACATTGTAACCGCCGATAGCAACGGTACCGCCCAAGAGTCAGCCCAGATCGTACATGAGGCCTGCGTTGCCGCACATGTCGCGAGCCCCCACTGGGAGCGAGTGCAGCTGGGTAGCGAAAAGGAGCGATATCTCCGGCGACTGGGCGCTGATGGAGTGGTGGCACTCGGTAACGGCGCCAATGATGAGGCCATGTTCCGGGCCGCCGACTTGAGCATCTGCGTGCTGGGGCCTGAGGGAGCCTCTACTCAAGCAATGCTTGCCGCGCATTTTTGTGTCACTTCGCCACTCGACGCCCTGGATGCGCTGCTACAGTCCAAACGCATAACCAGTACATTGCGTCGATGACCCACTCAGCTTGCGAATCGCTGCGCGCTACGAGCTCGAGCTTGAGCGGCCAGTGCAACACGGCTACGTGGCGGCGCAGTAGTCTCCAGTGAATTGAGTAGCAACCGGGACGCCGCCTCAATCGACTCCACGGCGGCCAGGAATGTGGCTTCGTTGGCCTTCGACGGCCTAGTGAAGCCGCTGATCTTGCGAGCATACTGCAGCGATGCCTCGTGAATCTCTTCTTCGGTTGCCGTTGGCTCAATGTTGAACAGCATTTTTATGCTTCTACACATCAGTGTTCCCTCGCCAGCCCCTCATGTAGTCAGTCAATGCGTTACTGACCATATGTCTCACTGCTCTTCCAAAACTCGCCGGCAGAATCGGCAAAATGTGCTGGCCGAAAAACGGCCCCACCGATGCGACCTACCCCGTACTATAATAGGCCTATAACCTGCGGCACCACACTGTAAACAGTTCGGACGGTACAGTATTCGCGATGGAAATCTACCTCGAAACCGAGAGGCTGCGGCTGCGCCGGCTCACCACCGAAGATGTGGATAACCTCTTTGATCTGGATAGTGATCCCGAGGTCATGCGCTATCTATCTGGCGGAGCAGCCACTCCACGCGACGTGATACAGACTCGTATCTTGCCGGGATTCCTCCGCGCCAGTGAGCGCTTCGCCGGTTTCGGCGTCTTTGCGGCGATAGAAAAGTCCAGCGGAGATTTCCTGGGCTGGTTCAGCTTCCGTCCCCATGGAGAAGGCGGCACTGCCAATGTCTCGCTTGGCTACCGTCTGCGACGCGCGGCATGGGGCCAGGGCTACGCCACCGAAGGCGCCCGAGCGCTCATCCGCAAAGGATTTCGTGAACTCGGGGTACACCGCGTGTATGCCACAACGTATGAACACAATCTTGCCTCTCGGCGAGTAATGGAGAAGGCGGGTCTGGCTCTGGTGCGCAGATTCCGGCTTAGCGCTGCCGACCTGCAGGCTCAGGAGTCCTTCGACGCTGCCTCGCTGGAGGACGATGAGCCATGGGATGGCGACGAGGTCGAGTACGCGCTGCTGAAGGGCGACTGGCAACAGCCGGAGACGGCGCCACTTAGAAGAGACGACCGCTAGCCGCGCGCGAATCCTTCTCGCCAGGCATAGATCGCGGCCTGAGTACGGTCGGCGACCTGTAATTTGCCGAGGATATTGTTGACATGACTCTTGACGGTACGCTCGCTGATCACCAGCCGCTCGGCGATCTGGGAATTGGATAGTCCCACGGCAATGAGTTGGAGCACCTGGCGCTCGCGGTCGCTGAGCGAGGCGTAGAGCGTATGCGTCTCCTTGCCGGCGCCATGCAGCTCCTGAACCAGCCGCGCGGCGACGTGAGGATGTAGAACCGCCTCGCCTCTGGCTGCTTTGCGAATGGCCTCGGTGAGTTCTTCTAGTCCCACGCTTTTGAGCAGATACGAGAGTGCCCCAGCGCGAATCGCGGGATAAATATGCTCGTCTTCATGGTAGGAAGTCAGCACAATCACCTGGGATCGAGGACTCTGCTGCTTGAGGAGCCGCGTCGCCACCACACCGTCCATCTCCGGCATGAGCAGGTCCATCAGCACGACATCCGGAGCCAGATCCGCGGCCAGCAGCACCGCCTCGCCTCCGGAGCCGGCTTCGCCCAGCACCTCGAAGCCGTCCTCGGCCTCCAGTAGTGCCCGTATACCCCGCCGCACGACAGCATGGTCATCCACGATCAGCACGGAGACTGGGTCACTCATAGGCCCCCCGCACACTTTCAGTGAGTCTCTCTGATTCGCGATTTCCGAGCGGCACGTCCGCCTCGACTCGAGTGTTACCCGGCGAACTGGAGATTTGCAGCTCTCCGCCCAGCGCCTCCACTCGTTCGCGCATACTGGCCAACCCCAACCCCTTGCCAGCCGCAGCCGGCACGTTGAAACCATATCCTGAGTCCCGAACCGTCACCCGCAGATGATCTTCCTCCCAGACCAGTTGGATCTCCGCCTGGCCGGCGTCACTGTGCCGTGCCACGTTGGCCAGGGCCTCCTGCACGACACGATACAGCGTCTCTTCGACGTCAACCGGTGTGGCACGCTCGCCCTGCACACGAAGGTCAACGATGACACCGGTTCGCTTACTCCACTCCTCGGAATATTCGGCCAGTACCGAGACCAGCCCCTTGTCGGCGAGCGCTGCCGGACGAAGCGCCCGTATAAGGGTAATCAGTTCAGCCTGTGTCTCAGAGGCAAGGTCCTCAGCCTCCTGCAGGTGCCGTCTGGCCGTCTCGGGATCGCGGTCCATCTGTTTACGCGCAGCCCGCACCAACAGGGCATTGGCAAAGACATGCTGCTTGACGGTATCGTGCAGCTCGCGTGCCAGACGGTTGCGTTCCTCCACCACTGCCAACTCCTGCCGCGTAGTTAGCAGTGTCTGAATTCGTTCCGCCATGCGGTTGAGATCTCGTGCCAGCTGTCCTAGCTCGTCGCCGGCAGTGTCGCGCACGGTGGCGGCGAGGTCACCGCCGCTCCAGGCCTCGGCCGCTCGAGTAATGCGGCCGAGGCGGCGGGTGAGATTGAATGAGACCAATACTCCGGTTAGAGTACCAACCATCGCCGCCAGCAGGAGGAACAGTACACCGCTATTGAAATCATTGCTGCCAATCTGGTCGAACCATCGTACTACGGGATTGTCTCTGAAGTCGCCGAACGGCCCGCTGAATCGCCCCACATAATTGGCAAACATGGCCGTCGCCAGAGTCGCGATAAAGTAGTATGCTGATAGCCGCCAGAATAGGCCGCCGTAGCGTCGAGGTCCGTTCACAGGCTTCTTCCCTTCAAGACGAGGAGCGCTGCTCTATCTGGCTGTCGAGTGGAGGCATATTCACTGCTCTATTCATAGCGCAACAGCCCAGCCACACCAAGCCGCGAGGCTCGCCAGGAGGGCGCAACGGCGGAGAGTGCGGCAATCACCACGATGGCGGCCAGCATTACAGCAAACGCCGTTGGCTCCAGGTAGAAATCCACCGGCATGACCTGCCAGGCGAACGACTGCACAAAAGCATACGCCAGCGGAAGGCCAACCAGCGCTCCGGCGCACCAGGAGATGGCGCCCAAGGCCAGGCTTTCGACCAGGAAGACCTCCGTTACTCGCCGCCTACTGGCGCCCATCGCTCGGAGGAGCCCGATCTCGCGACGCCGCTCCAGTACCGACGCCACCAGGATGCTGGCCATCCCCAGTACTCCCACTGTGCCCACAATCAGCGCCAGCGCGTATAGGAGGTAATATAACACGTAGGCATCGCCCTGGCGTCGCGTCGTATACTCGTGAATGGTGTCGACCGTGCCTCCCTCACCCGCGTAATAGCCTGGATCGTCGCTGTAGAGTCCGGCAGGGTTCACGACAGTGGCTACCTCTCTAGCCAGCTCATCTACCGCACCGAGGGAATGGTCACGCGCCTCGATGGTGATCTCCTGGGTGCCGGAAGTGGCTTGCGCATGTGAAAGCCCACGAAGCTGGTAGAGCGTATCGACCGGCATCACCGCGGCGCCAATCCAGCCCAGCACGTCGATCGACTGCTTAAGCGTGCCTATCACCGTTAGAGAGAGGCCAGTCCCAGAGCCGAAATTGTTGGTGAGGGTAAGCGTGTCACCCAGCTTAAGCCCAGTTTTTTTAGCGGCGGCATCGCTAAGCAGCACGACATTGGTGTCGCCGGTTCGTAGCCAGCGGCCGCTGGTGAGCTGATAGTGATACAGCTGGGTATCCGGCTGATAACCGGAGACCTGTAGCGTGCCCCACGGCGTACCAGCGTTGGTGGTACCGGAGCGTTCCATTCGCCGCAGAGCGGGCAGCACCTCCAGTTGCTTCTGGATCTGGCTGTAGGTCGACGTATCGTTGAAATCCACGGTCATGTCGGCGGATATGTGCGCGTGGACGGCGCCGATGGTGCCGTTGATCGAGACGGTGGCGGTCTGCACCACCAGGAAGCTGGCGGCGGCGAGGGTAAGCGTGGTGAGTGAGAGCGCGGCGCGCCAGCGCTTGCGGAAGAGTCCACGTAGCCCCAGCCAGGCGGTAGCGCTGACCCAGGTCAGCCTCTGGCTGAGACCCGATATAGAGCTGGGCGCCTGCCATATCCCTACCCCGTAAGCCGACAGTGCGTCCCGCACCGTCAGCCGGGTGCCGTTCCAGAGCGGCAGCAGCGCCGAGAGCAGCGGCACCCCAATGCCGACCGCCAGACTGAGCGCTACCACCCAGCCAGAAACTGCGAATGGTCCCAGCTCGAGCGGTATCTGGGGCGCGATCACTGCGGCAAGCAGGTTGCCGGAGTAAAAACCAAGCGCTATGGCGGGAGCGGTCGCCAGCACGCTGTAGATCCCGACAGTGATGAGAAATCCTCTGATGATGGTGCTGCGAGAGCCGCCAATCGCCTTCATGATGCCGATCATAGCCGTCTGTTCGGTGACCAGAGTGGTGACCGTACAAAGTATCAGCAGCGCATCGAGAGCTATCGCGACCACGACCAGCGTCCGTAGGAGCGCGAAGACACCTTCGATGGTACTCAGCGTCGACGGATCTGTTTTCGGCGCAAAGCCAGAATCGACCACGGTCACACCGTGCACCTGGAGCATCTGTTGGAGAGCCGTCGCAGCCGTACTCTCCTGCGCTTGGCTGGTGCTGGTAAACTTCACGAGAATGCGGTGCTGGTAGCGGGCTTCTTGCTGGCCGTTCGGCGCAGTACTCACCGGATTGCCCAGTGCGGCAACTAGCCATTGCAGGCCGGCATCGCTCATATAGGCCCGCGCGTCCCCAGAAGCTACGGAATTCACTCCAGGCGTACGCCCCAGCCCTACTACTCGCACCTGGACAGCGTGGTCTCCTACATGTAGTGAGATGTATTCACCAATTGACACATGCTCCAGACTCTCATCGCTCTGCTCCATGACGATTTCTCCGGCTTTGGGGTAGTGGCCAGCGGTCAACTGGAACGGGGAAATCGAGACATGCTGGAGATTCGGGTAACTGGTGATATCGATTTCCACTCTGCACCCAGATGGAGTGAGCTGCCAGCAGGCGCCATAGTTTGACTGGTATTGAACTGTCTTGACCCCAGGGACTGCCTCTAGTGATGGAAGAAGGGACATATTGAGCTTGTCGACCGTCAGTTGATAGTCCGGCTGGGTCGCCTGGTAGCCGAGTGTGTAGGTGAAGGCAGACACCAGCGTGTCCTCAGTGAAGTTGATGGCGGTTAAGCCGAAGACGCCGATGAAAATTCCCAAAACTACCAGCAAGGTGCGTCCCTTGCGGCGGGTAACATCGGAAACCGATTTACGCAGGCTGGCGCTTAGTAGCCGGCTCATCTACTCACCTCCTTTGCCTTGCTCCGACATCAAGTGAAGGCTCGACGCCGCCTCGCTCATCCCATTGAACCGCAGACTCTCCGTGCCCCCCAGCGATGCGACCGTCCCGCAGCTCGATACCACCGCTAGCGCGAGCGGCCAGTTCACGGTCATGGGTGACGTAAATGACCGTCTTGCCGCGACTGGTCAGACCAGCCAGCGTCTCAAAGACCTGGTGCGCGGTGGCCGAATCAAGATTGCCGGTGGGCTCGTCCGCCACTAACACCGGTGGATCATTGGCCAGCGCCCGGGCGATGGCTACCCGCTGTTGCTGTCCCCCCGAGAGTTCACTCGGCAGTCGCGGGCCATACCCTGACAGATCAACCAGCTGCAAACAGGTGGCGGCGCGTTGCCGCCAGGTGCGCCGGGGGAGGCCACCTCCACCACCCAGCTCCAGCGCCAGCAGTATATTTTCCAGGGCGGTGAGAGTTGGGATGAGCTGGAAGAATTGGAAGACTATTCCGACGTGGGGTCCACGCCACTTCGCCAGTGCGTTCTCGGTCTTGCCGCGCAGCTCCTGTCCGTCGAAGACCACTCGGCCACTGGTTGGCCGGTCGATTCCGGTCAGCAGGTTGAGCAATGTGGACTTGCCGCTGCCGGAGGGCCCGTTGATGGCAAAGAGGCTTCGAGCTGGAACGCCGAAGGTAATGTCATCGAGTATGACGGTACGCTGAGAGTGGCCGGCGATGATGCGACTGAGATGCTCCACCTGGATCAACGGCTGCGCCGCCGGATCGGAGGTGGAAAGAGGTGACTCTGGAGTCTGGGGCATGAGGTAGGTACCTCCTCTACTATATGGCAAACCTGTGTATGGCAAACCTGCTCGGCATACTGCTGAGCTACTAGGAACGGCCTCCAATGGGCTGAGCAAGACAGCATCACCGATCCGTTCGTACATAGTCTGCCTTAGCCAAAACGAGGACGCATCGTACTGGAGGTGGATTGCGCACTGATCGTAGGATGGAGCTGGAGGTATACTTAGCCACGGCAGCAACAGAGCATGGGAATCTCATCTGGCTGAGCATCTGGTAGGCCGCGTAGACAAGCATGGTATCACTTAGCGAGCGGTGCCATAAGGTGCGATACTGGTGGCATGATTGGATGCCGGTATCGTCGTTATTATCAATAGAGGTATTTGCCCGTTATGGAGCAGGAATACACGCCGCCGCGAGACACTTCTCCAGAACAAAAAGAGACCGGACGGATCGAGGCATTCAGTGATGGAGTGTTTGCAGTAGCGGTCACCCTGCTCATCCTGACTATACGGCTACCTTCGTCTCCGGCTTCGTCTTTCTTCTTCGTCAAGCGCGGATTTACCGCACTTTGTATGGGAGCAAAGGTACTTCTTCCTGGCCTACGTAGTCAGCTTTATTACGATTCTGGTCATGTGGGCTAATCATCACGGCATTTTCAATCTGGTGGTGCGCAGCGATCGGGTACTGACCCTGCTCAACGGCGTCTTGCTGATGTTGATAACGTTTGTCAATTATCCAACCGCGATCGTGGCCACTGCTTTGAGTAATGGCGATCCTGTACAGGAACGATTTGCCGCCATGTTCTACACCGGTACGCTGGTGGTAGTTACTATTGTCTACCAGCTATTCTGGCGTTACATCGCCGGCCATAAGCAATTGCTCGATCGACACGTCGATCCACAGGTCGTGCAGAGGATTACCCGCGAGTATCGCTTCGGGCCTCTCTTCTATATCGTGACCTTGGGAGTGGCCTATGTCAACGCTCTCGCCGGCATACTCCTGACTCTGCTGCTGGCGATCTACTTCAGCCTTACCGGCCGCGTTGAACCGGTGCATTCCCACGCGTCGGTTGATCACCTCTAGCCTGCAGCCACCGATTGAAATGCCACTATCGGTATGGTATGTCTTGTGCTTCGCGTTCCTAGTGAAAGGGTCTTCGCCTATTGGATAACCTTCATTAACCTGGACAGATAATCAGCAAGCTACCGATAATAGCTGTGTCTGTTCCTGGGTACGAAGGTTATCCGGCACCTGGCGAAGCCCTCCGCGAGCATGCAGCGTCGTTCCTTCTCCTCCCACACGCGGCGATTCCCACTTCCGGTCGACCTTCGTCATGAAATCCCTACGACAGTCCTGCTGGCGGTATCTTGCCTGCACACCATGTAAAGCACTTGCAGTAACCAAGAGAGGCACAGCAGAAACGCATGCAAACCGAAGAAACAATTCCAAATAACCAGGAACTGGCGCTGGCCTATGTGGTAGATGCTCATAATGTCGGATGTCTGGTCCGTCTGGCCGGCGATCAGTCGACCCAGCAGGCGAAGTATTCCCCGGCAATCCAGCAGAACGGCGTGGTCATACGCACCTGCCACCTGGTGCTGGTAGATCAACGCGCTACTCCACTGGAAGTCGTCTGGCGCACAGGCAGCGGTAGTCGACGTGTTTAGAGATGGAGAGCTCAGCCACCCCGAGCGGTTGCAGGCGAGCGTCGAGAAGATCATCAAAAGGAGACAGCAAGCCACGGCATAGACCGTCCGCCAATTCGCCCCTTAGGTAGAGCACGTAAGCGAGTGGATTGGCGGAGTTGCGTTTCCTCCCGTGGAGAGGTAAGGTGAACCGGAACAAGGTCCAAGAAATGGGGGAGCAGCAAATGGTCGACCCGAAACAACGATTCTCCAACCGAGTCGAGAACTACTCGAGGTACCGCCCGTCGTATGCTACGGCGATTCTCGAGCTACTGGGCACAGAGTGTGGCCTGACACCGGAAGCGGTCATCGCC
Organism: uncultured Chloroflexia bacterium; assembly: GCA_963826075.1. GTDB lineage: Bacteria > Chloroflexota > Ktedonobacteria > Ktedonobacterales > JADMIN01 > JAJPKE01. The sequence continues at coordinate 168,116 of CAWGVQ010000013.1, read as the reverse complement.
GACGTCGGCTCGGGCACCGGCATCATGACCAAGCTCTTCCTCGAGAATGGCAATACTGTCGTTGCCGTGGAACCCAATGCCGCAATGCGTCAGGCGGCCGAGGAGTTTCTGGCAAACTACCCTAACTTCCTCAGCGTCGCTGCCGAGGCCGAGGCCACCACACTGGCTGCCGCCAGCGCCGATTTCGTCGTGGCGGCGCAGTCGTTCCACTGGTTCGACCATGATCGGGCGCGGCATGAGTTCGTGCGCATTCTCAAGCCCAACGGCTGGGTCGTACTGGTCTGGAATGAGCGCCGAATCGCATCCACTCCGTTCATGGCCGGCTATGAGGAGGTCGTGCGTGGCTACTCAACCGATTATGCAGCCGTCGATCATCGCCAGGTCACTGTAGAGGTACTGCGTAATTTCTTCATGCCCGATGAGTTCGAGAGCCGGGCGCTGGAATACTCACAGACCCTGGACTTCGACGGATTAAAGGGCCGCCTACTCTCGTCTTCCTATGCGCCTCTGGCAGGCCATCCCAAGTATCTGGACATGCTACACAGCTTGCGGGCGCTGTTTGATGCCTACCAAGTGGACGACCAGGTCACCATGGAGTACGACACTAAAGTGTATTACGGACACCTCCAGAGACGTCTTCACAGCGCGTAAGTGTGCTTTGGCAGTTATGCTTTGGCAGTAAGCCCAAGCGCTCGATTAGCCTACCCGCGGCCACTGCTCAGGTAGTAATGGCGCACCGGCGTCATGTCATCGTTAAACTCATATACCAGAGGTACGCCAGTCGGTATCTCCAGGCCGACAATCGCCGAGTCAGAAATGCCGTCGATGTGTTTGATGAGCGCTCTCATGCTGTTGCCGTGCGCTACCAGCAGCGGTCTGGCGCCGGATAGGAGAGATGGCTGCACTTGCTCATCCCAGAATGGTAAGGCGCGCTCCACCGTCAATTGTAGGCTTTCGCCACGCGGCAACTGCGCCGGATCGAGGCTGTGGTATCTTGGGTCGTCGTCCAGTAGACGTGGATCCCCATCGGTCAGGAGAGGCGGGACCACGTCGTAACTTCGTCTCCAGAGATGTACCTGTTCCTCACCGTATTCTTTGGCGGTCTCGGCCTTGTTGAGGCCCTGCAGCGCGCCATAGTGGCGTTCGTTGAGCCGCCAACTCTTGATGGTATCGATCCAGAGCAGATCCATTTCATCCAGAACGATTCCCAGAGTTTTGATAGCTCGTTTCAGCACCGACGTAAACGCCAGATCAAAGGTAAAGCCAAGCTGGTGGAGCAGTTCTCCCCCCTTCTTGGCTTCCTCTCTGCCGCGCTCGCTCAGGTCGATGTCGGTCCATCCGGTAAATCGGTTCTCCCGGTTCCATTCGCTCTCGCCATGGCGTATCATAACCAGCGTTTTCACAGCTACCTTTGCCTCCACGCCCAGCAGTCATTCACACCAGGAGCCTACCGCAATAGTGTGCGGCTCCCGACATGTGTTGGTTATAGCACATACTGGCTGTATTCCAGTGACCACAGATGATGGGCAACAGCCGCTACTTGCCGTCGGCAGGCACCGGTCGGAGAGGCAACCCCGCCTCAAGGTAGGCGAGGCCGGCATCCATTTGACTGAGGTAATAGTTCATCGAGCCCGGCTCCCATTCCATTGAAGCCGACTCACCTCCCATAAACGTCGCCAGCAGTACTCCCAAAATCGCTCCGGCAAAAGCGCGTACCTCAAATTCGTCGGCGCTGCGCCCCACGCGCTTCCCCACTGCATCGGCCAGCAGATCGACGATGCCGACGAACTGGTCCAGCATGCGCATCCGCAGTTCCGGAACGGTCATAATCAACCCGGTGCGCAGCTGCTGCTGCTCCATCTCCTCACCCGAGAGTTCGGCAAAAACCGCTCGCATCGCGCCCCGCATGGCCTGTATGGGGCTCATGCTGGGCGGCTGCCCCTCAAACGCTGCGATGAGCAGCGGGTCCAGTTCATCGTAGAGCACCACGTCTTCCTTGGTGGGAAAGTAACGGAAGAAGGTGCTGGGCGATACCTCTACCGCAGCGGCAATTTGCTCTATGGTCGTGGACGCATAGCCCTGCTTGCCAAACAGCTGGAGCGCCTGCTGCTGGATCGCCGCTCGGGTCCTGGCCTTCTTCCGTTCACGCAGCCCATGTCTTGATTGGTCAGCTTCGGATAGCACCCTCTTCATTCTCCAATTCTACTCGGTGCTCGTCCACAGCTGCAACCGGCTCCAGTACTCCCGCCGCCTTCGCTGCTCTTTCGGCAGCCCGGGAGGATCGAGCCGGAAGGAAGAGCAACGCCAGAACCAGCCCCACCAGAGCAATTCCGGCGCCCACCACCAGCGACACATCCATGCCGTTCACGAAAGCAGCGCGTACCATTTGCAGAAGAGCTACCGACCGGAGCTCCATCGCCACCGCAATGCCTCCAAACAGGCTGCTTCGTGCCGCACTCGCCGCCACCGCCGGCACGCCAACCAGCGGAAGCTTGGACTGGTAGATGGTGATCAGTACGCTGCCCAGGATGGCAGTGCCCAGCGGTCCGCCAATCTTGTTTAGCGCCTGCATCACCGCAGAACCCACACCACTTCGGTCGGTGGAGAGCTCGGAGAGCGCCGTCGAGGATGCGGTGGCCATGGTGATCCCCATCCCCGCTCCGACGATAGCCATCCAGGCGGCAACAAAACCGACGCTGGAGGTCACCGCGGTGGTTGCTCCCAGCAGCAATCCACCGGCCAGTATCGCAAATCCCAGCGCCACGGTAAGCTTGGCTCCTAAGAGACGGGCCACACGGTCGGCCGGCAAGGCTCCCAGTATGAGGCCACCTATCAGCGGTAAGAGCCGCACACCCGAACCCATGGCGTCGGTGGACTCCACACCCTGAAAGTACTGCGGCATGTTAAACAGCACCCCAATCATGGCCAGGACTGCGAATGCCACCAGTATGACGCCCCAGGTATACGAGGCCGAGCTAAAGAGTGAGAGGTCGACCAGCGGCTCCCCTCCCGGCCTCCGGCTGAGCCAGCGCTCCCAGAGAAAGAAAGCCGCCAGGATTAGAATACCGCCGGCTATAGGGGCCAGAGCGCTGGTGCTGCCCCAGCCATTCTCGCCTGCCTGTATGAGACCGTAGGTCAATGCAACCAGTCCGGCTATCGATAGAACTATTCCCACCAGGTCGAGTCCTGGACGCGTGGCGGCACGGGACTCAGGCACCAGCGCCAGTGTAGCGATCAGTCCCACTGCCGCGACCGGCACATTCATGAGGAAGACCCAGCCCCACCAGAAGTGCGTCAAGAGGTAGCCGCCCAGTATAGGGCCTATCGGAAGCGCCACGAAGTTGGCGGCTGCCCAGACGCCGACTGCGCGTGGCCGCTCCTCCTCAGTAAAGAGTACGGTGAGGGCGGCGAGAGCCATGACAATGATACCAGCGCCGGCCAGTCCGAGTATCACGCGAGCCGCGATAAACTCACCGGCTGACGTTGAATAGGCGCAGGCAGCTGAGCCGGCCCCGAACAGAGCCAGTGAGAAAATCATCACCTTCTTGCGGCCATACCGGTCCCCCAGTAGTCCCATGGGCAGCATCGCCGCCGCTAGCACCAGCAAGTATCCGGATGAAAACCACTGCAGATCCGACTCCGAGGCATGTAATGCGGTAGCTAGCGTGGGTATGGCCACGCTCAGGATGGTGCCGTCAAGGCCGACAGCCAATACGGCCAGGGTGAGCGCCGCCAGTGCCCACCATTTGCGTGTCCCGGTTGATTGCATGAAGTCACGACCTTTCGTGATCTAGCGGTTTCATGAAAATGCGTATTCATGAAACTACCAAATAAGTTTTACGCTCTTTAAAATAGACATTACCATTGCAAAACTGACCTGTCAAGCGTTCCCAAAAAAATTCCGCAACCAGAATTGAAATGACAGTCAATATCTAATGAGAGTCTATATCAAAATAATGTTACTGTCAAGACAGGCGATGGTTGGAGCGCAGTAAGTGGTGTACCGTTTGTATCGGCGTACCAGGCGGGCGGTAGAGCCAGATTAAGACGGTATTAGCCCCGGTAAAACCTTGATTAAGGATGAAACAAGGTGGGTAGGCATCTCGTCACACCTATGGGATGCGCCGCAGTGAGCATCTGCAACGTTGGAATCATCCGTGTCCACCCTGCATACGGTGACAGACACGGTGTGGATCTGCCTGGAGATGACGAGTGCTGGAACAACAACTGGAGGCCGGGGAAGATGCCGGCGAAGCACAGTATCTGCCATCCGTGGCTGTACGCGTCCACGCGTATCCAGAAGCCAAGCCGCTCTTACGAGGGTGGCTGCATGCCACCGCCGCCTGTGTGACTGCGCTGCTCATTGTAGTGCTCATACGACAGACCTGGCAGCAGTGGCCCAGGCTGCTCGCGCTATTGATTTTTGCGGCGAGTACTTTTGAACTCTATAGTGTAAGCGCTATCTTCCACATTAAGACCTGGAGTACTGCTCGCTACTTTCAGATGCGCACGCTCGACCACTCCAGCATCTTCGTGGCCATCGCCGGCAGCTACACACCGCTTGGTTTGGCCCTGCTAGACGGTTGGCTGCGCGTGCTTCTGCTTGGATCGGTCTGGGTACTGGCAGTGTCGGGTATCGCCATTAAGTCGTATCGCCCGCATATGTCTCGCTGGCTGAGCACTAGCCTGTATGTTGGGCTGGGCTGTGTGGTAGTGCTGGCGCTTCCCGCCTTCTGGACCAGGCTGCCGGGCACGGCGGTTGGCCTACTGCTACTGGGCTGCCTCGCCTACTCCATTGGGGCGCTGGTATATGGCTGGCGTTGGCCCAACCCGGTCCCTCGGGTTTTTGGCTTCCATGAACTGTTTCACCTACTGGTTATCGCCGGGAGCGCGGCAATGGCTCTGGTGATCTGGATTTGGGTCGCGCCGCTTCTTTGAGCTACCGCTCCCCGGAAAATGCCCATTGGTGACGTCAAGATTGGCCGGTTAGCCGGTAATGCTGCTGAGCCAGAGTTGGGCTCGCTGAATGAGTTCGTCGTTGCTGGTCCATCTCCGCCTTTCCCACTCTTCTCGACAGTCGACAATCGGCCTGCCGCGGGCGCGGGCGCAGCGCAGCAGGTGCTCGGTACTGCGGCTTTCGTCGTCCACTCGCCACTCCAAGATAATATGCGCCGACATCGCTATGTACGCATTGCGCCAGAAAAGCTCCCAGAGTTTGCCGCGCTGCTCGGGAAAGGCATGATCCCAGGCGAGTTGCCAGGACGGTGTGAGGTGCGCGCCTGCTCCCACTGGAACATAGAAGCGCTGGCACCCATCCGGGTAATGATGGTGGCCCTGGAACTGGGGCGACAGATACAGCAGCAAATTCTGACCGTCTAGCACCTGGGCGGCACCTACCTCGGCCGCCAGCTCGGCTCCCTGCTTGGTGCCACCGGATACCACCGTGTGGCCGCACTCACAGAAGTAAGCTGACAACTCAACGAGACTCTGGAATGCCTGCCGATCAATGCGCTGGGATCCGGCAATCGCGATACACAGCTGGACCACGGGCACCTCCATGCTACTGTTGGAGAAGGCAGACTGAGCTACGAGTGATACTACATTATACCAGCAGCTTCCTCCACCTAGCGGAAGCGCCGGGGAATGCGCTTCTTCCACGCGGTAGGCAGTATGACATCAATAGCGTCATCGACAGTGACAATACCCAGCAGAGTGTTGTCCTCGTCGACTATGGGCAGCGCCACCAGGTCTTCGTCGGCAATCAGCCGCGCGACATCCCGCTCATTATCATATGGATGCGCAATGGAGGCTGGAGGCCGCATAACATCACGAATAGGCGTCTCCGGCTCCGAGAGGAGCAGCTGGCGTAGCTCGACCACTCCCAGGAGGCTCCCTTCAGTTTCGAGCGGCAATGGACCATGTTCGGTGGTGATTAGTGCAGCGGCAGCATGCGGCCCTGGCCTGCCACGCGGCCTTGAGGAGTCGCGGCGCTCCGGGGATCGCATTCGCGTGGTATCTGGCGCATCCACCACGTAGATCTCGGGAAGCGCGCTGGGGAGCGGATCTTCTTCATCCTTGATGGCAGCCCGTGCGCGTGCTCGCATGGCGGAGACGATCTCTCCCACCGTTGCCCAATCCGGCACCGATAGGTAATCGGTGGTCATGATGCCGCCAGCGCTGGTCTCGGGATATCCCAGCAGCTCCGCAACCTCCTGCGCATCGTCACGGTCCATGCGACCGAGCAGATCGGCCGCCTCTTCCCGGGACACACCCTGAAGAGCGTCAGTGGCCTCATCCGGTTCCATTTCCTGCAGCACATCAGCGGCACGTTCCGGGTCCATGGCACGCAGTATCTGGGACTGCCGTTCATTTTCCATCTCTTCAAGAGTATCCGCTGCCAGCTCTTCGTCCATATTCTCGAGCAGATCAGCGCTTTGCTGAGGTGTTAACTGGTCCATGAGCTCGGCCAGGTCGGCGGGATGTAGGATATTCAAGCGCTCGCGTGGAACCCGCAGCTGCAGGGCGCTCCCGGCGCCGGCCTCCGCCACTGGAACCACCGTTGCCCAGTCGATCAGGGGAGCCCTCGCCCCGCGCTGTCTGCCTAGAAGCGAGGCGAACTGTTCAGTGAGCAGCTTTCCGGCTGGTAGCTGGCGCACCAACGCACCAAAGCTCACATCTACCGCCATCAGATGCCACTCGCCGTTACGCTGGGCAAGGTCGAGATCATTTATACGGACGATCCGGTGCCCCTCCACATCCACCACCTGCCGGTCGAAGAGACCACCACGTAAGACAATCTCTCCAGCGCGCTTAGCGAAACGCTGTAGATTCACCGCCGGAGTGCGCAGCTGTGCTCCAGTTTCATCCAGACTACCTACCTTCTCCCAGGGAATGAAGACATCTCGGTTGCCGTGCGGGGCGCGTATCCGGGCCACCAGCCCAGTCACCGGAGGATAGATGTCGGCTATGGCACTGGCTTCGACCTCGTCTGGGGGAACTCGAACCACCAGGTCCTCCAGCCTGGCCACCTCCTCACCACTGGGATCCCGAATCGGCTTGCCGAGTAGGTCAGTCAGTACCGTCATGGCTCGTCTCCCGTATGCCTCACCGCACACTTCCTGGCTGTATAGAAGCTACCACGGCACAGCGCCGCGGTGTGGCTCATTACTGTGGAATCTGCACGCCGACGAATGGCAAGATAGTAGTGATTACCAGCGCTACCGAGAGCGCCGACAGCAGAATGGTCGTGGCATAGGCCACAATATTGTCGGTGCGTCCGTTGACATATTTACCCATTATTGTCGGATTGTTTATAAGTTTGAGGATGTAGACCAACATGATCGGCAATAAGATGCCGTTAATGACCTGCACGATGATCAGGAGCTGTATCAGCGGCAATCCGGGAATCAGGGCTACCACCACTCCAAATGCCAGCATACCGGTAAAGAGACCGTTAAAGACCGGCGCCTCCGCCAGCGAGTAGGACACACCGCGCTCAAAACCAAACGATTCGCTGATCGAGTAGGCCGTGGACAGCGGTACCACCGCTGCCGCCAGCATCGACGCTCCCAGCAGCCCAACCGCAAAGATGAAGACCGCATCCTTACCCAGGAAAGGTTCCAGAGCCATAGCCGCCTGCTCGGCTGTGGTGAGCTGCACGCCGGCGCCATGGCTGGCGACGAATACGGTGGCGCCAGTTGCTATGATGATGAACGCCGAGATGAGATTGCTAAATACCGCGCTTAGATAGGCATCGGCCTTCTCGCGGCCATACTCGCGCACATCTACGCCTTTCTCCGCAACTGCCGCCTGGACGTACGCTTGCATATAGGGGGTTATGGTAGTACCGACAGTTCCCACGATGAGTAACAAATACAGACCGATGTGGCTGTGTGGGAAACTCGGAATGAACGTATCACGAAGGACCTGACCCCAGTCCGGCCTAGCTAAAAACGCCGCTATGGGATAGGCAAAAAAGGCGAAGGTCATGGCTAGAAAGATCTTCTCGACTCGCTCGTACGACCCGCGAGTTACCAGCAGCCAGATAACCAGAGCGGCGATGGGTACGGTAATGTACTTGGAGATGCCAAACAGCTCAGATGCAGCGGCCACTCCAGCGAACTCAGAAATAGTGATGAGTGAGTTGGCTACCAGAAGGGTCAGCATGGCAAAAGCCGCGCCACGAACACCAAAGTGCTCACGGATGAGGTCGGAAAGTCCCTCACCGGTGACTGCCCCCATGCGGACGCACATCTCCTGCACCACTGCCAGGCTGACGGTTATGATGACCATTACCCACAGCAGGCCATACCCGTACTGCGCGCCAACCGCGGCATACGTTGCTATGCCGCCGGCATCGTTACCGGCATTGGCAGCAACCAATCCGGGACCAAACACCGAAAAAAAGGCCAGTGACCTCACAACGCGACTGGCGCGCAGCCAGTAAAATTTAGTTAGGCTCCTCGTGGAACGCCGAGTAATGGGGGTTTGCGTATTTGGTGTCGACACACGAAAATGCCTTTTCCTTCCCGCTCTAAACGCACAAATCTTAGCATAACATATGCCGTACGGCTCCTGTCCAGATTGGTCAGATTCCCCGCTTGCGGCGGACAAGGTGTCTCGAGTACACTAAACGTGCCATGTCTATTATTGTGATTGAAAAAGTCAGCAAGTCATACGGCGCCGAACTCATTCTGGACGGCGTCTCTTTTCGCGTGGAGCCACACGACCGCATTGGCCTGGTCGGAGCCAACGGCTCGGGCAAAACGACGTTACTGAAGCTGCTTGCCGGTAAGCTCGCTCCTGACCAGGGTAAAATCACGTTCCAGGAGCGCGTCTCCACCGGCTATCTTCCTCAGATTGCCGACCTTCACCCGTCTCGCTCGCTGTATGAGGAAATGCTGACGGTCTTTGCCCAGGTCCACGATTGGGAACATTGAGCTGGCGCGTCTGGGGAGTGAGCTCAGCGATGCCACTCTTCTGGAACAGCCTGAGGCCTATAGCGCCATACTCGAGCGCTATGCTGAGCTGCAAGACAAAGTGGAGCATGCCGGTGGCTATACCATTGAGCCCAGCGTGCGCCGGGTGCTGGATGGACTTGGTTTCACCCGCGAGCAGCAGTCGGCGCCTGCCAGTCACCTCAGCGGCGGCCAACAGACCCGCGCTGCGCTGGGCAAACTACTCCTGCAGGAGCCAGAACTGTTGCTGCTCGACGAACCAACCAACCACCTCGACCTGAGCGCACTGGAATGGCTGGAAGGCTACCTTAGCTCCTGGCACGGCTCGGTGATCGTCGTTTCGCATGATCGCTATTTTCTTGATCGAGTAACTACCCGCACTATCGAAGTTGCCGACCATCACCTGGAAGAATATAACGGCAACTACACCAAGTATGTTCAGCTGCGTGCCGAACGGCTGGCACGCTGGGCCAAAGAATATGAGGAGCAGCAAGAGTATATTGCCCGGACGGAAGAGTTTATCCGTCGCTACAAGGCCGGCCAGCGTAGCAAAGAGGCTCGTGGACGCCAGACTCTTCTCGACCGCATGGAGCGCATCGAGCGACCGCCTAGCGACCAGAAGCTCAAGTTCAACATTGGAGCGAGGACTGAATCCGGCCAGATTGTCCTGGACACCGATGGGCTGGTGGCCGGGTACGAGCCCAGGTCCGAGGCAGCGTATGGCAATGGCGCGCGACCAGCCGGCATACGCGTCGCCCTGCCGCAGACGAGCATCGAGCGAGGCGAGAGGGTGGGACTGCTCGGGCCCAATGGTGCAGGTAAGACTACGCTACTTCGCACCATAGTTGGCCAGATCAGTCCAAGAGAAGGTTCCTTGCGACTGGGGCACAATGTGCAGATCGGCTACTATGCCCAGACTCACGAAGGGCTTACTATGCACTCGACTCTGGTCGACGAGATTCGTGGCATCAGCCACCTGAGCGAAGAGGGCGCACGTAGCTACCTTGGTCGCTTTCTCTTTACTGGTGACGACGTCTGGAAGACGGTCGGCTCGCTGAGCGGCGGCGAGCGCAGCCGGGTCGCACTGGCCAAGTTGACGCTTCAGGGGGCAAACTTCCTGGTGCTAGATGAGCCAACCAACCATCTTGATCTGCCGGCACGCCAGGTTCTCGAAGAGATACTGTCCGAGTATGACGGCACGCTGATTTTTGTCTCCCACGATCGCTATTTCGTCGATGCACTGGCAACCAGGCTCTGGGTGCTGGCAGATGGCGCAATCAGTGTCTTCGATGGCAACTATACAAGATACCGCCTGCAGCAATCACGCCCGGAGGCTGCGGCTGTAGCCGTCTCCGGCTCGGCGGATACCACTGGGAGTAAACTCTCCGGCGCCAGGCAGCGCCAATGGGGAGCGGAGCAGACCAGAGCCGCCAGCCGTACCACTGGGCAAGTAGAGACCGATATCGCCGGCTTGGAAGCGCGCGTAAGTCAACTCGAGAGTCAACTAACCGAAGCCAGCGCCGACGCCGATGTGAAGCGCATAGGTGAGCTGGCTCACGAGTACCAGCAAGCCAAACTACAGTTGGACGCTCTCTACCAGGAGTGGCAGGAGCTGGCGGGATGAACTCGAGGAGACACTAGTGCGGCCAGAGGAGCGAGAGACATGCCCTATATTCTAGGCATCACCGGCAATATTGCCAGCGGCAAAACCACCATTGGACTGATGCTCCTGCAGTTGGGTGCCAAAGAGTATGTGGATGCGGACCGCGTGGTCCATGAACTCTACTTTCCTGGTCAACCGCTGGCAGCAGAGCTGGCCGGCGTCTTTGGACCGGGAATTCTGGATGAGTCGGGCGGTGTCAATCGAGCTATCTTGGGTCAGCTGGTATTTGCCGACCCTGAGAAGCTCCGTCAACTGGAGTCCATTGTGCACCCAGCGGTTCAAGTTGCGCTGCTGGACAGATTGCGCAGCCTGAGTGCTAGCGGAGCTGACGCCATCGCCGTACTCGATGCGGTAAAGCTGGTAGAGTCTGGCTACGGACAGCTACTCCAGTCACTCTGGCTGGTTACTTGCCCACCCCCGATTCAGCTAGAACGGCTCATGAAGTTACGCGGCCTTGACGAGGAGTCGGCTCGCCAACGACTCAGGGCGCAACCAGAGCTGGAGTCCAAACGCGCACTGGCAGACGAGATCATCGACAACCGAGGTAACATTGATTCGCTGCGCGCTCAGGTGAGCGCGGCCTGGGAGCGGTTTCTTAGCAAAATTCAGGCGGCGGAGGCGTAGGCATGTTACCAGTAGAAAAACCGGACACCTTGCGCCGAACCAAAATTGTCTGCACCCTTGGGCCGGCCAGCCAGAGTGAGGAGAAGATCGAAGCGCTGGTGCGGGCCGGGATGAACGTTGCCCGCATCAACTTCTCTCATGGAACTCGCGCCGAGCATGCCGCCACTATGGAGATTGTTCGTGCGGTAGCCGCCCGGCTCGGAGAACCAGTCGCCATCTTGCAGGATCTGCAGGGTCCAAAGATCCGCACCGGCCCGCTAATTGCCGGTCAACCGGTAGAGCTGCGTACCGGCCAGCGGTTTGTCCTTACTACCGAGGCCGTTTCCGGCACCGCCGAGCGGGTCTCGACTACCTATGAGCTACTGCCACGCGACGTGAAGCCGGGTGACCAGATACTCCTCTCTGACGGAGAGATTCAGCTGCGGGTGGAAGAAAGCGGAGATACCGAGGTTATCTGCCAGGTCGTCAACGGCGGGCTCCTGGCGGAGCATCAGGGCATCAACCTTCCTGGAGTGGTGGTTAGTGCACCCGCGCTGACCGAAAAGGACCGTGCCGACCTGATCTTTGGCATAGAGCAGCGGGTTGACTACGTCGCCCTGAGCTTTGTGCGCCGTGCGAGCGACATTGCCGAGGCCAAAGATCTTATCAAGGATCTTACAGCGAAGGCGGCCACTCCTTCTCTAGACGGAAGCGCCTCCCGCCTCATTCCGGTTATCGCCAAGCTGGAGAAGCCGGAGGCTATCGAACGGTTGGAATCGATACTACAGGTCGCCGACGGCATCATGGTGGCACGCGGTGACCTGGGAGTGGAGATGCCGCTGGAGGATGTGCCGCTGGTGCAGAAGCGCGTCATCGCGCAGGCCAACTCGGTGGGACTTCCGGTCATTACTGCAACCCAGATGCTGGAATCGATGATCCACAATCCTCGCCCCACCCGAGCTGAGGCCAGCGATGTCGCCAATGCGATTCTTGACGGCACTGATGCGGTTATGTTGAGTGGTGAGACCGCGGTAGGCCAGTATCCGGTCGAAGCGGTACAGGTAATGGCTCGCATTGCGCTGGCTACCGAAGGCCATTTCTCTCCGGCGAGCCGGCCGGAGATACCTCAGCCGAGACCTGGGCCAGCTCGCGCGGTGAGCGCCGCCGCGCATACGCTTGCTGACCACGCCGGTGGCGGCCTCATCGCGGTCTTCACGCAGAGCGGCATGTCGGCGCAACTTATCTCCAAGGAGCGCCCCCAGGCAACCATAGTCGCCTACACACCATTCGAGTCTGTCTACCAAAAACTGGCGCTCTGGTGGGGAGTAACACCACGCCTGAGTCACATGGCCGGAACCACCGAAGAGCTCATCGCCTGGGTGGATAGCCAGCTTCAGCAAGAGGGGCTGGCATCCCCAGGCACACTCGTCGTGATCATGGGCGGTATGCCCATCGTAAGCCGGTCCCGCACCAATTTCATCAAGCTACACGAGATTGGCGAAAGTTGATTTATGTTGATTGAGCCGGCCACGGTATTATATCCGCTTACTCGCTAGCGCTCATCAATCGGTACGAAAATCAACCCTTGTGGCCCGGTATATTGTGACTGCGGCCGGATCAAACGATTGCCAATCAGCTGTTCGAGCACGTGGGCGCTCCAGCCGGCCACACGGCTGACCGCGAACGTGGTGGCGAACAGGTCGCGGGGCAGACCCACCGAATTCAGCACGGTGGCGGTAAAGAATTCGACGTTGGTGTAGAGGCGATTCTCCGGCTTGCGGCGGTTCAGCTCGCTGATGGCATACTCCTCGGTGCCGCTGGCCAGCGCAAAGAACTCAGGCGTAGCCGCTTGCCTGCCTATGCCGCGGAGAATTTCGGCGCGCGGATCGGTGGTGCGATAGATCCGGTGGCCAAAGCCCATCAGCTTCTCGTTCGAGTTGAGAGCGTTGTCGATCCAGGGCCGTATATTCGAGGCAGTGCCGATCTTATCCAGCATGTCCATCACCAGGGCCGGCGCGCCGCCATGCAAGGGACCCTTGAGCGCGCCGATACCGCCCACGACGCTGGAAGCCAGGTCAGACTCGGTCGAAGCGATCACCCGCGCGGTAAAGGTTGACGCATTCATACCATGATCCGCCAGCAGCACAAGATAGGTGTCAAGACTGTGGATGTGATTCTGAGGCGGCTTTTCACCGGTCAGCATGTAGAGGTAGTTGGCGGCATGCCCGAGCGTCGGATCGGGCGGCACGAGATCACGTCCGGTGCGGAGGCGCTGGAATCCAGCCACTATGGTGGGAAAGAGCGAGGTGAGAGTCACGGCCTGGTCGTAGGTTGGCGTCCCACCGATGGGCAGAGCCGCTCCGGCAGCCGAAGCAACCGTGCGCAACACATCCATAGGGTCGGCCTCGTGGGGTAATGCGCGGAGGGTAACCTCGGCGGCGCGCGGCAGCGTTCGGCGTGAACTCATGGCAGCCTTCAGCGCCCCAAGTTCGTCTTGGTTGGGCAGATGTCCCTGCCAGAGCAGATAACTCACCTCTTCATAGCTTGCTTTGGAAGCAAGCTGATTAATGTCATAGCCTCGGTATACGAGGCGGCCTTCCTCGCCGAAGACATGGCTGATGTTAGTAGCTGACACCACCACTCCGTCGAGCCCCTTTGCTGCGAGCATAGTCATTCTACCTTTCCGAACCGATTGCGACCTGGCGATCGCTGCATCCAGCTCACGGCGGCTGTGAGTAGGAGAGGCGGCATACGCACTGTAGCAGCGAAGTCGCCTTTATTCGTGACTATACTTGATTTATATTGATTTGTCTAGCCCCGCGGTCGGCTATAGTGACGGATTATTGACGGCCGCGCCAGAAAGGCTTATACTGGCGGGTACGTAGGAACAGCATACTTTCCGGGTGGCAAGCACCCACACCACTTCTCTAGTCTGGGCGGCTGCTGGAGGCTTTCATGATCGTGACCGATGGCGAAGAGTTCCTGACCGCTCAGGAAGCCTGCGCAGTCTTGGACATCAAGCCGGCAACGCTCTATGCCTATGTGAGCCGGGGCTTACTTAGCAGTTATCGACAGGGCATCAAGCGTATGCGACTCTACCGCCGGGAGGAAGTAGAACGCTTAACCCGGTTGCGCGGACCTGCCGACCGGATGGAGGCAGCGCCGAAGGACCATGACGACGAGGATGAGGACAACGACGACCAGACCGAACGCTGGATCCCCTATGTCTAGCCGGCGAGTCCGGTCGAGCGGGGTGAGAGCCAGGGCTCATTGACGCTGAACCGGAGTGCGGTTTATTATGACAGATACAGGCTCAGCTGACTACAGTGGTAGTGGGTGGTACACACCCCCGTCATACATCAGCTTACTCGAGAACAACACTCGCCGGATGCCGGACTGAAAATGCCGCACTGAAGTCGAGCATACGCGCGGTGTGGCTGGAGGACACTCACGTGTAGGTGTTGGTCTGTCGTCTGGGAAAGGCCAGGAGGGATATGGGGGCAACCACGGAATACAGCATCTCCTTTCCCAGCGCGGGCCGCCCACCGCTGCTGCTCGAAGGAGCGCTGGCGCGCCCAGAGGAGAATAGCGCTGGAGGCTCACGCCAACCTGCCGGCGCTATTCTCTGCCATCCTCAGCCTGCCACCAGTACGATGGACGATCCGCTCCTACGGCGCCTGGCCAATTCACTCGCTACCGCCGGATTCATTGCGCTGCGCTTCAATTTTCGCGGCGTCTCGCGAAGCCAGGGTCAGCAGACCGATGGGCGTCTAGAGCCGCTGGATATTGCCGGCGCCGTGGACTATCTGCTATCTCAGCCACAGATTAATCCCGATAAAGTCTGTATTGTCGGTCATGCGTTCGGAGCATGCATGGCGCTTGCGTACGCCGCCCACGATGCGCGCGTGCGAACCGTTGTGGCGGTCAGCCCACCGATACTTCGGGTCACACCGGATCTGGGGATGTTCGAGCGTCCCAAGCTCTTTCTGACAGGCGAGTACGATGAAGTATCGCCACGCTACAAGCTTGAACCGTGGATCGAGCGCCTTCCAAATCGGCGTTTGAGCATCGTCTCGGGTGCACGGCACCTCATGCGCGGCTACGAGGATATCGCTGCCGCAACCATCACCAATTACCTGGTGCGCTGGGCAGTAACACCTGGTATTTGAAGAGCGGAGGAGGTCTTCTCACCAGAATCCGGACCAGTCCTCTATAGCCGCCGGCTGCTACCGGTGGTCACAGCTATACGAAAGGTGAGCGCGCTTACCACCCGCCTGCCTGCGAGGCGTGTGCGGTAGCCTGTCCATTTTATGGGGATACAAACATCGAACCCGCTTGTCGTCCAAAGCGATCGCACTTTGCTGCTGGAGGTGGATCACCCTCTGTATGCTGAGACACGAGACGCGCTGGCACAATTTGCTGAGCTAGAGAAATCTCCCGAGCATATCCATACCTATCGGTTGACGGCACTTTCGCTCTGGAATGCCGCAGCCGCCGGGCTTGATGCCGGAGCTGTCATTGCCATGCTTATCCGCTACAGCAAATACGATTTGCCGCCTGTCGTCATCACTGATGTCCGCGACTATATGGGTCGTTATGGCAAGCTGCGGCTCATCCGGCGGGACGGCGAACTGGTGCTTACTGCGCAGGATCCGATCCTGATTGCCGAGGTCGCCCGTCAAAAACGGATGCAACCGTATATCACTGCGCGACGAGACGACACCACTCTGGTGGTGGACCCAGCCAGGCGAGGCCACGTCAAGCAGGCGCTGGTGGCCATTGGCTATCCAGCTAAAGACCTGGCAGGCTACACCGAAGGATCACCGCTGGCGGTGGCACGCCGCGAGACTACTCTAGCCAACCAGCCATTTGTGATGCGCCCATACCAGGAAGCGGCAGTAGAGGCATTCTACGTAAAAGGGACGGTAAGCGGCGGCAGCGGCGTGGTAGTCCTTCCTTGCGGCGCCGGCAAGACCATCGTTGGCATCGGCGCACTTGCCGCCATACAGCGCGCTACCTTGATCCTGACCCCCAATACCGTCGCCGTCCGCCAATGGATATCTGAACTCCTGGATAAGACCACTCTCACCTCTGCAGAGGTGGGTGAGTACACCGGCGAGCGCAAAGATATTCGTCCGGTAACGGTAACCACCTACCAAATATTGACCTACCGGCCGAGTGACGATGTCGAGTTTCCCCATTTTGGTCTGGTAACCGGGCACGACTGGGGACTTATCATCTATGACGAGGTACATCTCTTGCCGGCTCCGGTCTTCCGGCTCACCGCCGAGATTCAGGCGCGGCGTAGACTTGGTCTTACCGCCACCCTGGTGCGGGAAGATGGGCGCGAGGCCGATGTCTTCGGCCTCATTGGTCCTAAGCGCTTCGACGTGCCTTGGCGCGAATTGGAGCGACAGGGATGGATCGCCACCGCCGAGTGCCATGAGATCCGGGTGGCGCTGCCTGAGGACGAGCGCATGCCGTATGCCCTGGCCGAGGAACGAGAAAAGTATCGCATGGCCGCGGAGAATCCGGTCAAGACGCAGGTGGTCCAGGAACTGCTGGCGCGCCACGCGCATGACCAGGTGCTCATCATTGGTCAATATCTCGACCAGCTCAAGATGCTGGCGTCCATGCTCGACGCTCCGCTGCTCAGCGGCCGTACCAACGTCGGCCAGCGCGAAAAGCTCTACGAGCAGTTTCGGCGTGGACAGATCAAGCGCCTTGTGGTAAGCAAGGTGGCGAACTTCGCCATTGACCTGCCCGACGCCAATGTGGCCATACAGGTATCAGGCACCTTCGGCTCGCGGCAGGAAGAGGCGCAGCGTCTGGGCCGGCTACTCCGTCCCAAAGTAGATGGTCGGCCCGCGCACTTCTACACTATCGTCACTCGAGATACACGCGACCAGGACTTCTCCGCCAATCGCCAGCTGTTCCTCACTGAGCAGGGTTATCGCTATACTATTGAAGACGCCGAAGATATCGGCTTGCTCCCCAAAGGGCTGGCGGCTAGCAGCAACGGCAACCGAAATGGGCCTGCTTCACGGGAGAGAAGGCAGAAGGTTCCAGTGCGCAATCGCTAGTCTCGACTCGTGGTTATCCGCCCACCGCCGCCAGTCATCCGGGTGGCGGTGGTCTCTGAAAATGGTATACTAAGGGCTAGTACACCATAAGGCATACGTCTTCTTGGTATCCTGGAGATCTGACGCCGGTTTCACCGAGCCTCGCTCGAGATAGGTGGCAGCGCTATGGATTATGTTGACATGCAGGAGGTCCCAGACCTCGAAAACGCTATTCTTATTGGAGCATTCGCAGGTTGGAACGACGCTGCTAGCGCCGCAACCTGGGCAATAAAATTCTTGATCAACCAGTGGGAAGCGACTCCGTTTGCCGAGATTGAGCCGGAAAGCTTCTTTGATTTTAGCGAAACACGGCCGCGCATTCGCATATCCAACGGTGCCATCCGGCGGCTGAGCTGGCCTGCCAATCGCTATTACGTGCATCGTGCCGACCATAGCGACCCCACGAAGCAAAATCGAGACATCGTTCTATTCCTCGGCGAGGAACCGCAGCAGCGCTGGAAGACTTTCTCCCAGACCATGCTGGATGTCTGCCGGCAGTGCCAGGTGGAAGAGGTGGTATTCCTGGGCGCTCTGGTCGGTGAAGTTCCCCACACCGCGCCTGTGCAGGTCATTGGTACAGCCAGCGAAGCCGCCATCCTCCGCAAGATGGACCGCAACGGCATCGAGCGAGCCAATTACGAAGGAGCAACCGGCATACTTACGGTAGTCCAGGACGCCGCCCGGCGTGGAGACTTCCGCACTGTCGGCCTCTGGGGAACTGCCCCGCATTATGTGTCAGCAACGCCCAACCTACCGGTCTCCGAGGCGCTACTGGACAAGCTGGATGCTCTCTACCATTTCGAACTGCACCTCCATGATCTCTCGCGCGCTGCCAGGCGCTTCACCGCCAGGGTAACGTCGCTGGTCGCGGACGACCCGGAGGTCGCGGCGTATGTCCACGAGCTGGAACAGCGCGCCCCCATTGACATCAACTCGGGTTCGTTGCCGGCACTTGGAGATGCCTCAGGTATTCATCATATTCCCGTAGATGGTGGTCTACCCAGCCCGGAACAGGCTATCGAGGACGTCGAGAATTGGCTGCGCCGATTCCGCGGTGACGGCGAGCGCGACTCCTGACCGAGCGTCTCTAGTCTTTGGCACCAACCGCCTGCCTGTAGGCTTGTAAGGCCACCGGGGCGGCTCCGCCAACCAACAGTTGGCCATTGAGTGGGCTCACCCCGCGACGGAAGGTTACTCTGCCGATTGGTTAACCGTCCACAATAGTACGACTGATGAACGTAACTAAGGGTGCTCCTGGCAACACTTGTGCGATAGACATGAGTACCAGCCACTTCCTGGACTATATACATTCATTCCCGACATCCCTGGGCATGCCGTCAACTTGCGGAGGAATCACCGTGTCCACTTCCTGGACTATATCCATTCATTCCTACCATCTCCCGGCCTGCCATTATCTTGCAGAGGAATCACCGTGTCCACATATAAGAATCCCACGAACTCATCCGTCCGGCCGCATGTCAGATCCGTCCCACCCGGCCGGCATCGGCCAAAGTCGCCGGCAGCCACCTTCAAGGCATCTACTACCACCACGCCACCTCGAGACTCCATGCCACCGGCTCATGAGTCTCGAGCAAGCGGCCCAGGTGCTGGGATACAGGCCTCACTGCGAGAACGGCTCACTCTCCTGCGTGAGCAGGCACGAGAAGGCAGGCACCGCCGCCGACGCCGCTCGGCGGACGACTTTCACTGGTACGAACGTGAATGGCAGAGCCGATTCTGGGTAACACGACTGGGCTTAACTCCACGCACTCTGGTTACCATCGCACTTATAGCTTCGATAAGCGCAGTCGTGTTAGCAGTCGCGGCGCATGCTGCCAGCCAGGCTGCGTTTCCGGTCAATAGCAACGGCACTACCACTAACGCCAACCCCATTATCATACAGCAAGTGAACGGCAGTAGCGCTCCGACCTCGGCTCCCCCGACCTATACGGTGGGCCTCTGGGTCTCCAATATGTCGCCGCCTGCTTCCGGATCGTTACAAGTTTACGTGCGAGTGACCAAGAACACCATACAGAACGGTCCGGTGGCTAACGCCGCGGTCCAGGTCTCGTCGACCAACGGGGTAGTTCGCAGTGAGCGGACACCGGGCAGTAGAACCACTGTGGCCACAACTGACGCCAATGGCCTGGCCGACTTCACGCTTTACTACGGCGCTGCGCCCGGCACACCTATCTACCTCGTCGCCACTGCGACCATAGGCGGCCATGCGTTCAACGCCAATACCGTCTTCGTGGCGGGCTAGCCAGCACTGTAGACGATTGAGAGATCAGGTCGACCACCGCTTATGTGCCTGACCAAACGAATCGGGCCGTCTTGACATACCTGAAAATACTCTGTATAATTGCCCCAACTTCAGAAGTCTGACATCTGACATCTGATGATGAAGACTGGTATCGATATGAGCCACATTACCATCACTCGCCGAAGCATGGTGGATCAACTCCGCGAGGCTCTTCTTGACATGCTGGCTACAGAGAGCTACAGCGCTGGACAGCGAATCCCTTCCGAGCAGGATTTGGCTGCGCACTTTCAGGCGAGCCGGGCAACTATGCGTGAGGCTCTCAAGAGCCTGGTGCTTGCTAATGTGCTGGACTGCCAGCATGGCAAAGGGTACTTCGTCCATTCACTTGACGCGCTTATTCATAAGCCGCTGCCACAGCTCCAGAGTGTGACCGAACTCATGGCCGACTTTGGATATACTGTCGACAACCGAGTACTTCGCGTACGTGAGGAAACTCCAGAGCCTCACGTGGCGCGGCAGCTGCTGCTCGACCGCGCCCAGACCATCTTGCATCTAGAACGCGTGCGCCTCTCGCGAGGCAGGCCACTAATTTACTCGATCGATATGTTTCCCCGTGTTCTCATACCAGGCCCATGGCAAGAACAAGATTGGTCAGGCTCTCTATTCAGCGTTTTTGACCAAGAGCCCAATGTCCGAGTCGTCAGCAGCAGCGCGACGATCTCCGCGGCGACGCTGTCTGATGAACTATGCGCGGAAATCGGAACGCCAGCCGGAACCCCCTGGCTGCTCATGGAGCAGGTGAATATGACCCAGAGTGGGCAACCAGTGATTTTCTCGCGAGATTACCATCGCGGCGACTCATTCCAGTTCTTCATTTCACGTCGCCGAGCCTAGTCATTCCGTGGAATCGCGGTCGCAATACGAGGGTCAATCATTCGCAGTCCGGTTACCCAGGAAAGGGGCAGGGCCATGGCTCACAGTGGTGATGGCACTCGGGTTTCTACTTTGCGCATCCCATCTGAGGATGTCTCGCGACAGTACGACGAGATAAAGGATGAGATTGGCGCCGCGCTCGCACGCGTGCTGCCCACCGGGAAGTATACCTTGGGACCTGAGCTGGCTACCTTCGAGCAAGACTTTGCCCGCTACTGTGGATCAAAGTCGGCGATTGGAGTGAGCAACGGTACCGATGCACTTCACCTGGCGCTTGTCGCCTGTGGCATTGGCTCTGGCGATGAGGTCATCACTGTACCTAATACCTACATTGCCACTGTATTCGCGATCACCTATGTAGGGGCCACCCCAGTATTTGTAGATATCCAGCCGACTACCTTCAATCTCGATCCTGAACTAGTTGAGGCCGCGATCACCGCGCGCACCAGAGCCATTATTCCGGTTCACATGTATGGCCAGCCCTGCGACATAGACAGCATTCTCGAGGTGGCAAAGCGCCATGGATTACGCGTTATCGAAGACGCTGCGCATGCACATGGCGCGACCTACCGAGGGCAACGGACCGGTACCTTCGGCGACATCAATTGTTTCTCTTTCTACCCGACAAAGACACTGGGCGCCTTCGGCGACGCCGGTGCGATTACCACTGATGATCCCGAGCTCGACGTTCGCGTGCGTCAGTTACGATACATGGGCCAGAAGATCAAGCATCATCACGAGATTATTGGGTTCCAGAAACGTATGGACGAGATTCAGGCGGCAATCATGCGTGTCAAGTTGGGCCACCTGGACCGGTGGCTCGCACGACGCCAGGCGATCGCCGCACGGTACAACCAGTTGCTGCAAGATACGCCGCTAGTTTTACCCTTTGTCGCGGCAGAGCGCACCCACAGCTACTATCTCTACACAGTGCTTGCTCCAAGGCGAGACGAGCTGCAGGCCTTCCTAAGCCAGCGCGGGGTTGCTACACAAGTCATCTATCCGATTCTTGTACCAGATCAACCAGCGTATCATGATCAGCCCCTCAGATGCGGTCCGATTCCAGTAGCGCGCAGTGTGGTGGACCAGTTGCTTTGTCTGCCACTGTTCCCTGAACTTCTGGAGGAGGAACAGGACGAGGTAGCTAGCGCCATTCGCGCGTTCTACCAGTAACATCAGCTCAACATAGCCTGCTTGCTGTGACTGACAGGGTACGATTTGCCATGGATGAGACTGCTTCACACCCATAGCTACATGGTCACTCAGCTACGTGGATACGAAGACAACTTAGGCGAGCGCATGACTTCGCCATACCTGGTGTGAGGTAGCACTGTCTCTACTGTACTGCACAACCGGGTAAGGTGGGAACAGTGAGTGGTAGCGACAAGGGGAAACAGCATGCCCTCAATCACAGTTGGGGTTCTGGGAGGAAGCAGCGTCGCTACTCCGGAGCTGGTGGGGAGTTTGTTGAACTGGTGTAATGCGCCGGAGCGCCGTCCCGCTATTCACTTGATCCTTATTGGTCGTTCGAGAACCAAGCTTGAGCGGATCACCGCAATCTGCAAGCATCTGGCACAACATGCGCAGCCGCCTCTGCTCATCGAGGCCACGACTGACCTCCGTAAGGGCTTACGTGGTGCACACTACGTGATCAATCAGATGCGCGTTGGTGGGCTTGATGCACGCGCGAGCGACGAAACCTTTCCTCGTGCACTAGGCTTTGCCGGCGAGGAAACCATCGGGCCAGGAGGCTTCGCTAACGCGCTCCGTACTATCCCCGTCGTAGTAGAGACGTTGCGTGTCGTGGACGAAGTGGCGCCAGAGGCCAGGATACTAAATCTGACCAATCCTGCAGGCATGGTGCAGCAGGCTGTGGAACGAGCGCTGACCATCCCAATAGTAAGTGTCTGTGATTCACCAATTACGCTCTGTAGAAACGTAGCCTCGCTTGCCGGTGCGCCACAGCGGGAGATAGAGATTGGCTATATTGGTCTGAATCACCTAGGTTGGGTTGTCTCACTGCGCGCCGATGGGCACGACGTACTCGACACCACTCTGGAGACAATTGAGCGCCTACCGAAACTGGCGATAGACGCCTCGTATATCCGCGCCTCACGGGCGATTCCGCAGGAGTATGTCCGCTATTACCTGTATCCCCAGAGAATGCTCGCCCAGCAGCTGGGCCAGTCGCCACGCGCCAGCCAGCTCCTGGAGCTCGAAGAAAAATTGCTAGACGCGTACGCGTCCCCGGACCAGACCGTAGTAGGGCAGCGCGGCGCAGTATGGTACGACACAATTGTCGTCCCCGTTCTGGATGCGCTTGTCAACGACCTCAACTGCGAATACATCGTCGGTACTCGCAATGGGCAGCTCGTATCGTGGCTTCCGCCCGATGCGGTCATTGAGACGCCCGTACGCGTGAGTAGCTCAGGGATTCATCCGCTACGCCCCCACGGTGAGCAGCTTGCCTCCGAGTTGCGAGTGCTGCTACAGGCACAAGCTGAGTACGAGTCGTTGACCATACAGGCAATTTTGGAGCAGCGCCGGGATCTCGCTCTACGGGGGCTGGTCGCTCATCCGCTCATCCGCTCATTGGAAGGCGCCGAACTGGTGCTGGAAGCGGTTTGGCCCGAAGGAGACCAAGCGTGACTAAGAGAGAGCAGGTGATAATCGGGGCGGTGGACATTGGTGGTACGAGTGTACGAACGGCACTGGCCACGCCACTTGGGCACATACTGGCCAAAGACCGCTTTCCTAGCCAGCCTCAGTATGGCGCAGAGGACCTGACGGGGCGGATTGTAGAGAGTCTGACCCGACTGGCGCTCAAAACTGGCGGGGATATTTCCCAGATTAGCGGGCTAGGATGCAGTGTGCCCGGTCCACTTGACCGCCAGGTCGGGATCGTGCAATTCTCGCCTCACCTGAACTGGCGAGATGTGCCATTGGCGGCGCTCTTTTACGAGAGGCTGCCTGTGCCATTCACAATGGATGATGATGCCAACTGCGCGGCCCTGGGAGAGACACTCTTGGGAGTCGCCAGCAAGGCAGCACACATGGTCTATCTGACCATCAGCACAGGGATCGGCGCGGGCATCATCATCGATAGGCATATCTACCGCGGCAGCCACGGTCTTGCCGGCGAGATCGGACATATTCCACTGGAGCCTACGGGTCCACTATGCGCCTGTGGGAACCGTGGGTGCTTTGAGGCAGTGGCATCAGGTTCCGCGATCGCAGAACAGGCACGCCAAGCAATCCGCAGCGGTGCTGCCACATCGCTTCGCGAGACGATCTCGAACCCGGATGCCCTCACTGCAGAACACGTGCTCAGCGCCGCGGCCGGTGGCGACTTTCTCGCCACGCTGATTGTGGAAAAGACCGCTGCTTATTTGGGTGCAGGACTGGCGGCAGTCGCGTGCGCCTTTGACCCAGAGGTCATCGTGTTGGGAGGTGGCGTCATGCTGGATGGAAATGACTTGCTGGAGCGCGCGCGCGCTGAGTTCGAAACACGGGCGATCGCTCCACTTGGTAATCTGGTGTCCATTTCACGCGCGCAGTTGGGTGACGATAGTGCGTTGATCGGCGCATCCCTCCTTGCGGGGCTCGACCTGAACTTGACCCACGAAACCGGTATGCCCAGCAGAAAGGGATTAGCAGATGTTCACTGACATACCCGAGGCGTTGCGGCTGCGTGCCATGCATCCGGAGCTACGGTATGGTCGAGCGAATTTGGGCGAGACTTTAGGCGAACTGCTTGACACCCATCACGCAGATTCCTACTCGGTGTTGACTTTGGCTGAGCCCTGGGCAGCTGGCAGTAGTCAATTCGAGGAATGTGGCGCGCCAAGCGATCTAGTTTTTGTGCCGTCTATGGATCATGGCACACTGGACAGCCTTGAGCGCCGGCTCGCGCAAGTTCAGGTTGTGGTGGGATTGGGAGGAGGACAGGCACTAGACGCCGCCAAGTACATTGCCTGGCGTCGGCACGTGCCAGTCATGCTTGCGCCAACCATTGTCTCCGCAGATGCGGCGGTAACCAATACCATAGCAGTTCGCGAGGGCCAGAGGGTCCGCTATCTGGGCTTCGTCGTCGCCGACACCATCGCCGTGGATCTGCAGATCATCTCCGCTGCACCAGCTCAACTGAACCGAGCAGGCATCGGAGATTTACTCTCGATTCACACGGCACTCTGGGATTGGCGTATGTCAGGTGAGAGTTACGACGAGTTCGTCGCCGCGCGCGCCGCAGCTATCCTCGCCGAACTGGACTCCCGCATGGAATCCGTGTTCGCCCTGGAAGAAGAAGCACTGCGGTTCATTATGGATACCTTTGTGTTGGAGAATTCGCTCTGCCTACAGGTAGGTAGCAGCCGGCCGGAAGAAGGCTCGGAGCACTATCTCGCATACAACGTGGAGTTTGTAACCGGCCGTGGGTTCATTCATGGACAGCTCATATGCCTGTGCACCTATGCCATGGCTCACCTGCAACAAAACCGCCCTGACTGGGTGCGAGCGCAGCTAGATCGCTCGGGGTGTCGCTGGCGACTCCGCGACCTGGGCATCTCCCATGACCAGTTCGTCCAGGCGCTCGTTACCGTGGCAGAGTATGCCGCCAGCGAAGGGTTCCCACCCACGGTGATTTCGCTGCAGCGCCTTACGCCCGAGATTGTGGAAGCAATAGCCGACACCTGCGCCTAGCAACATCTGAAGTGTTGCCCGGTAGCATAACATGATGACTTGAAAAAGGGGGTGATGAGCTGCAGTTCGCGCTTCCCCGTGCCGGTATTTCCGGCATGATCGACAACCTGCCCACATATTCAGTGGAGGAGTTCAATGGACATAAACATCGCACGCGTCACCGCACAACCGGGCGTCTTCGTGCGCCAGGCAACCGGTCTGGTTCGCGAGTTGTCCTGGTTCGATACCTTTATTGTCGTCTTCGCAATCCTCAATGTGCCACTGGGTCTGACCGAAGTCGCGAACTTTGCTCCGGCGGTTTTCCAAGGCGCAAACCTTCCGCTGGCTTTTGTGATCTCCGCCCCGTTCATGCTTGCCATTGGCATGGTGTACGCTCTCTTTACGGCGGCAATGCCACGCTCAGGCGGCGACTATGTTTGGACGAGCCGCATCATACATCCAGCGATTGGGTTTTCCGTCAACTTTTTTGTGACCTACGTGTTGCTGGCGAGTGCGGGGCTCAACAGTTACCTCATGGCGACGTGGTTCTTACCGCCCGTGTTTTACATCATGGGCCTGGGCAACGTGGCTACCTTCTGCGCCAGCCAGGCCGGTGGGCTTACCGTCGGCACATTGGTAACTCTTCTTCTGCTGCTGGTATTCCTTCTGGGGTTGCGGCGAGTGCGTCAGATCATGCTGGTTCTGTTCGCACTCATCATGGTCGGCACTGTCTTCTGGATGGTTCTGTTGCTGCTCTCACCGCACTCGGATTTCATTTCCAACTTCGCGGCAAGTCAAGGCTCGGGCACGTATGCTACGGTAATGAAAGCGGCAACCAAGGCGGGATATCAGGTACTGCCGACTGCAGTTGTCTACAATACCTTCGCAGCGACTATTTATGCCTTCCAGTCATATAACGGATTCCAGAATTTCGGCTACTTCAGCGGAGAAATAAAGCAGGCAGGTAGGTCAGCACTGCGGGCGATGCTTGCCGCGCTGACCCTGGGAGCGGTTGGATTTACCGTGGGCATGCTGGCCGTCTATCACTACTACGGCACCGATTTCATCAACGCGGTTGCGGTACTCAATAATTCAGGCGGCAGCGTTGGAAATTTGCCTTCGTCTGCGGTGCTGCCGACATTGGGTTTGTTCGTCACCACCAGCCCGCTGGTACATCTGGTCATAGCACTGACATTCTTGCTGGCGATATTCTGGATCCAACCGCCGGCCGTGCTCATTGGGACACGCAACCTCTTCTCCTGGGCGTTTGACCGAGTCATGCCCGACCAGGCCGCAGAGGTCAGTGACCGCATCCACTCGCCAGTAGTCGCCACCGTGGTGGTGGCACTGATCATCGAGATCTTCACCATAGTGACAGTCTATACGTCTTTCTGGCAGCAGTTGATCGGGCTCGCCGCCGTCTCCTCACTGGTGGGTATCATTGTATCTATCGCGGCGGTCATTTTCCCCTTCCGCCGTCCCGATATCTTTGACCGCTCACCGCAAATTGTAAAGCAGCGGTTCCTGGGCATTCCGGCAATCTCTATCTGGGGCGCCATTGGAGCCATTGTATTCGGCGTACTGTGCTACATCGCCTTTACGTCGTCGGCCTTTGGTGGCGGTGCTTTGACCATTGGGGTGCTGTATAGCTTCTTGGGACTCATCATCCCGCTAGTGATCTACTACATCTCACGGCTGATCAACCGTAGTAGACACATTGACGTCTCCCTGGCCTACAAGGAGATCCCTCCCGAATAGGTGGGAGCAGTGGCTTCTCGCCGTAGACGCGTGACGGTGGGGCTTCGAGCTAGTGCGGATTCGCGACTGGAGTGGCTTCGCTACTCCAGTTACATGAAAGGCAAAAGACGCGTGAGCGGGCTACGGATCTACTTTACAACCGACATACACGGCTCGGATACCTGCTTCCGCAAGTTTCTCAATGGAGGCAAGTTCTACCAGGCTGGTGTGCTTATCTTGGGCGGTGACATTTGCGGAAAGCTCATTCTCCCGCTCGTCCGCTCTACCACCACGGATGACTATAGCGTAAACTGGCATGGTGAGGAGCTGCGCATTGGACACTCGGAGCTTCCCCAGGCTGAGAAACGCTTCCGCGATGCTGGGTGTTATCCAGTGGTACTTTCTCAAGACGAGGTCGCGCAGTTGGCGCAGGATCAAAGCCGTGTCGAGGCAATCTTCGTAGAACTGGCCAAACAGTCCATTGAGCGCTGGATGGATCTGGCCGATGACCGGCTACGCGGAACCGGTATAGAATGCTATATCTCTCCTGGGAACGATGATCCGGTGGCGATTGATTCCATTCTCAGCCGAGGTGGCGGGGCGGTCGTCAACCCTGAAGAGCGGGTAGTGAGGCTGCGAGACGAGTGGGAGATGATCTCCTGCGGAACCACCAATACTACCCCATGGCACAGTGCCCGAGAACTCCCCGAAGATGAGCTGGAGGTGAAGCTCGACTCTCTGGCCCGCCAGGTACACAACCAGTCGAAAGCAATCTACAACATCCACTGTCCGCCATACAACACGACCATTGACAAAGCGCCGGCGCTCGACGCCACGCTGAAGCCTAAGGTCTCTGTAGGTGGGGTGCAACTCGATTCGGTCGGAAGTGTCGCGGTAACCAATATTATTAATCGCTACCAGCCCTTACTGGCACTCCATGGGCACGTGCATGAGTCTCGTGGGAGTACCAAACTGGGACGCACCCTCTGCATCAACCCTGGCAGCGAATACGGCGAGGGGGTGCTGCGGGGAGTTCTCGTGCACCTGGGTGATAAGGGTGTCGAGGACTTTCTCCTCACCTCGGGTTGACGTCCAGAAAGCACTAGAAAGTAGGCACCAGATATGTCGACTCTCTTGGCCGGGGCGGCGCGTACCTGCATCACACCGCCGGTAGGCACACCACTCGCAGGGTACTTCGCCGCCGAGGGACGCAACGAGACTGCCCGTGAGACACATGATGAGCTCTACGCTCGCGCGCTGGTCATTGGTGATGGCGATACCACGCTGGCGATCGTGACTACCGACCTGCTCGGCATCGGTGATGACATCGTGAGCTCGGTGCGCGACGTGGTTGCGCGCGAAGTGGCAATACCTGGAGAGCACCTGATTATTGCGTGTACTCACACCCACTCGGGTCCGGTGACTCATGCCTATCCAGCCACCGATCTGCTGCCCGGCCAGGCCGATGAAGATTATCTACGGGTGTTACCTCGCTTGGTCGGCGGAGCGGTGATCATGGCGGCCAGGAATATGCGCCCGGCGCGCCTGGGTGCTGGAACCGGCACATGTGAGATCAACATCAATCGTCGTGAATTCCTTCCTGACGGCACGTTGCGCGGTTTGCCGTTCCTTGGGCGCAACCCCGGAGGAACTGTCGACCGGCAGGTGGGAGTCGTGCGCGTGGACGATGCCGGCTCCGGACAGCCGCTCGCCCTACTGGTAGATTACCCTTGCCATCCGGTGGTGCTGGGACCGAACACGGCAATTTCTGCCGATTATGTCGGCTACACCTGCAGTATGCTTGAGCGCTCGCTGGGGCACGGAGTTGTCGCCCTCTTCGCCAATGGAGCCCAGGGTGACATGAATCCTATCGTCCATCCCGGCGAGTTTGCAGATGCGGAGCGGCTAGGGACGATACTCGGCGCAGAAGTGCTGCGAGTAGCACTGGGGATCACTACCGAGGGTGAGGGCCGTCTGGCCGCGGCTACGTCAACGCGTGAACTCCCTCTTAATCCCGATTCTGATCCCGAACGGCAGCGGGAGTACATGGCTTTTCTCCACCACGAGTATGAACACGCTCTGGCCAGCAGTGACTCCCTTCGCGCCTGGGACTATGAGATGCGTTTGGCGGTGGCCGAATATCGCCTTTATGCTCGTGAACACCTGGACACCCCTTATCTTGGAGCGGAGGTGACCGCCTTCGGCGTGCTTGGTCCGCGGTTGAGCGTGGGCCTGGTCTCCGAGCCGGCTGAATTATTCTGCACCTATGGGATGCAGACGCGCGACGAGTCTCCGTTCGCCACCACGCTGGTTATAGGTCTGGCTAACGGCATGATCGGCTACGTTCCGACTCCGCAGGTATATACCGAGGGAGGTTATGAGTGTGAGGCTACGAACGTGGGACCGGACGCAGGCGAGCAACTCTGCCGGGCAATGGTGGAGGCGCTTCGCGCCGTCAGCCAATCCGCTACCAACGGCTAGGCGGCTAGACTGCCAGTGATGCGCTTGCCTCTCCCTGGACGTAGATGAATGAAGTATGGAGGTATCGAAGGAGGTATCGATGGCGGTAACTGAGCTGAAACCTACTGAGCGCCTGCCCAATTCCAATGTCAAGCGTTTACTGCTTGGACGAGGTGCGGTAAACCAGCTGGGAACTACTTTCGGGCGCTTTGTGGTAACCACGATGGAGGTACCCTGGGGTCTGACACGCGACCGGCTTGGCGCCACACCGGAGGCTGTCCTTCTGGTGACTGACATGGAAATTGAGCATGTCCGGGCGGTTGAACTGGCGGCGCCTCCCTGCGACACCATTGTGACTATCGGCGGCGGGCAGGCAGCCGACATGGGGAAGTATCTGGCCTGGAAACGGCAGGTACCACTCGTCAACATTCCCACGATTGTCTCGACCAACGCCTATGTCACTCAAGCTGTCGGTGTGCGGAACCAGGGGTCGGTCGAATACCTTGGTGAGGTGGCGCCGGAACTCGTGGTGGTAGACTACGATCTGGTGAGGACCGCGCCACAGGAACTCAACATCGCGGGATGTGGAGACATACTCTCCATTTACACTGCCACTTTTGACTGGCGCTTGGCCCATGACGCGGGTATGGAGCCGCTGGGATATTCAGAGCAGGCGGTTTCGAAAGCGAGTGCACTGCTCGAACGCCTCTCGGATGAGGCGGACGAGATCCGGACGTTGACCGACCGCGGCATTCGGACAATTGTGGAGAGCTATCTTGAGATCAACGACATCTGCATTCCACTGGGGCATTATCGCGCCGAGGAGGGCCCGGAACATTTCTTCGCATACAATGTAGAGTATTTAACGCGTCGCACCTATGTGCATGGGTGGCTTGTCGGATTGGGCCTTCAGCTCATGAGCCAATTGCAAGATAATGACCCGGAGCACATAGAAGCACTCATGCAGCGGTTGGGCCTTCCACATTCGCCAAGAGTGAACGGCATCACCCGCGCGGACATGCACGATGCGCTGGAAACGCTGCGTGATCGCACGGAGCGTGACCACCGCTGGTACGGCATTATCAACCAGCAAGAGATCACGCAGCCGTTCATTGAAAAAGCGACCCATGTCCTGGAGTTCGCTGACTAGGAGAGGCTCCAAGGGAGATTATCAGCCATGCAGCCGGAGCCAAATCAAGATGTGTCGGCTCGGAATAGTGAGACGTCGACCGCCCCCACCCTCGAAAATTTGGTGGCTGAGTCTCAGCGCCTTATCGCAGCGGCGCAGCAGCGCGGTCTGACCCTTCGACTGTTGGGTGGAGTGGCGATTCGTCTACGCTCCCCCCATGCTGCATCGCTGGGTGCCCTTGAACGTACCTATGCCGATGTGGATTTCGCCGCCCCCAAGAAGGAGAGCCGCGCGCTACGGGATGTGCTTACAGCCGGAGGTTACACCGGCGACCGTCGGTTCAATGCTCTGCACGGAGAACGGCGCCTCCTATTCTATGACGAGGCCCGAGGACGCCAGGTTGACGTGTTTCTTGGGGTCTTCGAGATGTGCCATAAGCTCTCGCTTGAGCATCGTCTCGCGCTCCATCCTCTGACGCTCAGTCCCGCCGATCTGTTGCTGACGAAACTCCAGATCGTCGAGCTCAATGCCAAGGATGTCCAGGATGTGTTGGCGCTACTCCTGGATGTGTCCCTTCTCGAGCCTGGCGGTAATCCCGGAGAGGCGCTCGATACGGCAAGGATCGTGGAGATTTGCGCGCATAATTGGGGCTGGTATACCACCGTGCAGGACAATCTGCAGCAGATCGCGGCCCATGCGCGAGTGCTATTGCCTCAGGGTGAGGCAGATATCGTGCTCCGCCGTGTAGCGGCCATCGCATCAGCGCTTACTCATGCGCCCAAGTCCGCCAACTGGCAGCTGCGCGCGGTAGTTGGCCGTCGCATGGCTTGGTACGAGCTGCCCGAAGAAGTCCGCCGGTAGAGGGACGTGAAGCACGTCTATTCGTCTATCTCAACCTTGAGCAGACCGTCCTCGACCCAGACCGGATAACTACCTGCCCCTTCAGTTGCAGGCAGACACAGCGCCTCACCGGTCCGAACGTCGAACTGCGCACCGTGCAGCGCGCACTCGATGGTGTAGTCGTCCACCATTTCGCCGTCCGAAAGGGAGAACTCTTCGTGTGTACAGGTATCACCAATGGCGTACAACTCGCCATGCACGTTGAATATGGCAATGGGCACCCCTCTGGCGACCACCCGCAGCGCCTGTCCCGGCTGGGCATCCTCCTCGCGCCCTACAACCACTTCCGTAGCCATACGTCTAACCAACTCCCCGTTTGTTTGCTTGCTGGTGCAGACAGGCGCCGTTCACTTTTGCGGCCGCCGCCGACAATCTTCACCTACTCAGCTCAGCGGCCGGCGGCTATTGCGCTTGCAGCATGCTGACTCGTGCGCGAATCTCCTGCCGCACCGCTTCACGCAATCCGCTAATCGGCACCTGTTCGATCAGGGGGTCGACAAAGCCCTCGACGATGAGATGGGTGGCATCAATGCGAGACAGTCCACGGCACATGAGATAGAAGAGTTGCTCCTCATCGACCTTACCGATTGTGGCTCCGTGGCTGCACCCAATAATATCGTTGGCCCCGATTTCGAGATTGGGGATGGAGTCCGCCCTCGCTCCTGGGCTGAGCAACAGATTCCGATTTTGCTGGTACGCGGCGGTCTTCTTACCCTGGGGACTTACCCGTATCAGCCCAGAGAAGACCGACCGAGATCGGTCGGTTAGCACACCTTTGAAGAGTAGATCGCTGGTGCCATCGGCGGCGCGATGGTCCTGTAAAGTATATCTGTCGAGATGCTGCCGTCCATCCTCCACGTATAGTCCCAGTAACTTGGCACTGGCACCATTGCCTTGAAGTATGGATTCGACCCGTCCCTTGGAGAGCCGGCTTCCCAGCTCGATGGTTTGCAGTATGACAGAGCTGTCCCGGTCAAGCAACACTCGCTCGGTGTGAAAGTCCAGCGCCGATTTGCCCCACCGCTGCACGCCCACGTAGTGCAGGTTTGAGCCGGCTTTCTGAATGATCTCGGTAATACGGCTGCAAAATCCTGCCCGCTCGGTGAGAGGGGAAGTAAAATCCTCGGCAAAGGTAGCCTGGCTTCCCTCGTCCAACACAATGAGGGTGTGGGCCAGAC
This sequence comes from uncultured Chloroflexia bacterium, assembly GCA_963826075.1. Lineage (GTDB taxonomy): Bacteria > Chloroflexota > Ktedonobacteria > Ktedonobacterales > JADMIN01 > JAJPKE01. Next base: position 135,494 of record CAWGVQ010000013.1, on the reverse strand, counting down.
TGGCAGTGCCGTCCATGCTGGCCGATATAACAGTACGTAACGGCAACTCTACAGTTGCTCCTTTGGGAACATACAGAAAGGTACCGGCATCCCAGAAGGCACCGTGGAGCGCAGCAAATTTGCCGTCGGTAGGCGGCACGCATGTGGTCATGAAATACTCACGCACCAGGTGAGCGTGCTCGCGAACGGCGGTAGCCATGTCGGTAAAGATGACTCCTCGCTCGGCAAGCTCGCCAGCTATGCGGTATTCTACCGGGCGCCCGTCATGAATGCCCAGGAAGCCGCCAAACGTTTCCTTGCGCTCGGCCTCGGGGAGTAGCGTCTCAGCCGGTTCTCGCCAGTTGACTTCGAGCTCTACATCCTCGAGATGTATGTCTCGAATACTGGTTCGTCGCCATTCTTCGTCCTGCTGAGTCGGCATCGGAAGCTCCTGGTATATACTCCAGGACTCCAGGCGCCGCTTACTCATCCACTCCGGTTCAGCGCGACGTCGTATGAGTTCGGCCATCGCGTCTTCGGTAAAGCCTCGCCTGGCCGTCGGGGCAGTCATAGTAGGTCGGCTCTCTTTCATTCATTCATGCATTGCATTGGTATATGGGTCGTTTATTCGTCGGCCGGTCGCTCAATCAGCCGGCCGTTGGGCGGAGCAACTCGAGCATTCTGAGCTCTACTCCGCCCAACGGCCGGCAGGTGGGTTTCGCGCCCGCTTGGCTAGCCCACTGACCCAATCATCTCCAGCTGGATCAGCCGATTGAGCTCGACCGCATACTCGAGCGGCAGCTCTTTGACGATCGGCTCAATGAAGCCACTCACAATCATGCTGTAAGCCTCCCCCTCGCTTAGCCCACGGCTCATCAAGTAGAAGAGCTGCTCCTCACCAACCTTGGAGACTGTGGCCTCGTGTCCGATCTCTACATCCTCTTCTTCGATCTCGATATACGGATAGGTATCGGTACGACTCGCCTCATCCAGCAGCAGCGCATCGCAGCGCACATTCGACTTGACGTTGGTGGCTCCCTTGTTCACCTTGAGGAGTCCGCGATAGCTCGAGCGCCCATTTCCCTTGGAAATGGACTTCGATATGATCTGCGAAGAGGTGTTGGGAGCCACATGCACCACCTTGCCTCCAGCATCCTGGTGCTGCCCATCGGAGGCAAACGCCACCGACAGCACTTCACCACGAGAGTGCTCACCCATTAGCCAGACCGCCGGATACTTCATGGTCAAGCGCGAGCCTAAATTACCATCGACCCATTCCATGGTAGCGTTCTCATAGGCCATCGCTCGCTTGGTAACCAGATTGTACACGTTCTTGGACCAGTTCTGGATGGTCGTATAGCGAACGCGAGCATTCCGCTGGACGAAGATCTCTACTACGGCGCTGTGCAAGCTATCCGACGTGTAGGTTGGCGCTGTGCAGCCCTCGACATAATGCACATAGCTGTCTTCATCGGCAATGATCAGGGTTCGCTCGAACTGTCCCATGTTCTGGGCATTAATGCGGAAGTAGGCCTGCAGAGGAATCTCTACCCGAACGCCCTTAGGCACGTAGATAAAGCTACCGCCACTCCAGACTGCGCTGTTGAGCGCGGCAAACTTGTTGTCGTTGGGTGGAATCGCCGTAGCCCAGTATTTGCGGAAGAGCTCCTCATGCTCGCGCAGGGCGGTGTTGGGATCCACAAAGATCACGCCCAGCTTCTCGAGGTCTTCGCGCACCTTATGATAGATGACCTCAGACTCGTACTGAGCTCCCACTCCGGCCAGATACTTGCGCTCGGCCTCAGGGATGCCCAGCTGCTCGAAGGTCTCCTTGATCTCTGCCGGTAAGTCATCCCACGTCTTGCCAGCTTCCTGGGTTGGCTTGATGTAGTAGTAAATGTTGTCAAAGTCTATCCCGCTGAGGTCTCCGCCCCAGGTCGGCATCGGCTTCCTGAAGAAAGTATCAAGGCTCTTGTGCCGGAAGTCTCGCATCCATTGCGGCTCGCCCTTCATTTGCGAGATTTCTTCGACAATCTCGTGCGACAGACCCTTGCGAGCTTTGAAGATGTAATTTTCAGGCTTGCTAAAGCCCCACTTGTACTGCTCCAATTCAGAGCCAACACTAGTCTCTGTGCTCATGCGAATTCCTCCAGCTACCCATGGTTTTTCCGTGACGGTGCGCTGAACACTTCTCGTCTCGCCGCCGAAAATGATGGCAGCTTCCCGCGAAGCCCATTCTACCGGCTGCCGCTATACGAGGGCTATGTAAATGGCGGTGCCACTCAATTCCGACTTGCACACTCGGATATAGTATGCCACGCCGGATCGGCCTTGGTCAAGTGCAGCCGAAGCGCCGCGCCGCGCCCCGAGCACGCTAGTGGCCTCCGGGCGCCTGCCATCCGAACCATCCTAAAGTATCGGGCGCTGGCCAGCGCGGAGTTCCAAGGGTTACAATTGGTCTTGGGCAGCCAGGCGCAATCATATCCTGAACAATCATATCCTGAACAATCATATCTTACACACGAAAAAAAGCGTTGCACCCTCCGAGTGGTAGACGGCATCTACCGGGTATACCAGTTATCGCTTGGGTAACTCAAAGTGGAACAGGGGCGGAGCAGAGAATGGGTTGGAGCGACCTGATCGGCAGACAGCTTGGCCAGTACGTCATTGTTGGCGAACTTGGCCGGGGGGGCTCGGCGCGAGTCTATCGCGCCAACGACCTGCAACTCCTGCGAGATGTAGCGATCAAGGTCATCTTCAACGATGCAGAAGACCGCGTCGGATTTGTCAGGCGTTTCGAGCGGGAGGTACAGGCGATCGCCCAGCTTAACCATCCCAACATTGTAGCCGTCTACGACCACGGCGAGACCGATGATTTAGTCTATCTGGTTATGCAGTGTGTGACCGGCGGCACCCTTCGCCAGCGTTGCGGACGGCCGATTCCAGTGGCCGACGCCGCCGCTGCCATCGTGCAAATGTGCCAGGCCCTCCACCATGCCCACCAGCACGGCATTATCCATCGAGACGTCAAGCCGTCGAATATGCTGGTGGATGCCGAAGACACTCGTCACCTACTGCTCACCGACTTTGGAATTGCCAAGCTGCAGGGAATGCTCGGTCTGACTAAATCGGGAACGACCATCGGCACTCCGGAGTATATGTCGCCGGAGCAAGCCGAAGGCAAAGACATCGACCAGCGCACCGATGTGTATGCGCTCGGCTGCGTCCTCTTCGAATTGCTTGCCGGGCGCCCGCCGTTTGTCGGATCGACTGCAGTATCGGTACTCTACCAGCAAGTGCATTTGCGTCCGCCCCACCTGCGAGCTTTCAATGCCGAGGTACCCCGTGAGCTAGGCCGAATCGTAGAGCAGGCTCTTGCCAAGCACGCTGAGGAGCGCTTCGGCACCGCTGCACTGCTCGCCGACGCCCTCTATAGCTTCGCCGAAGGTAGTCTACCTACTATGCCAGGCGAGCCACAGACTGTGCCTGCCGTCCTCACTACCAGCCCTATGGTGTCGAAGCGATTGTCCGTGCCGCTAGCGAGCGAAACCGATTCCAACGGCTCCGGTTCCCTTTCGCTGCATCCAATTGAGGCACTTACGCCCATCACGCCCATTGGACACGATGCCAGAGATGTATTGCCTCCGGTGGACGCGGTGTGGCAGGCGACATCGGAAAATGGGGAGCTGGCGTCTCCTAGCGCCGAAAGCTGGCAGGGTCTGGGTGCCGAGGGACTTGATGCTATCTTCCCCGATGATCCGGCAGCACAGCGCAGCCACGAGGCGCGCTTGGACGCCATTGTCAATACGCCTACCGTGGAAGAGATGCCTCAAGTCTCTCCGCCTGCCTATCGTCCCCGGCCAGCAGCGTCGCGTGAACTCAACCGCTCCATTCCGCTACCGTCCTTCCGGTTGCCTTCCAAAACGACTCGTCCGCTCAGCATGCCGCTTACCGCCAGCGGACGGCTTGACATAGAGGCTTTGATGGCACAGATTGAGAGCCAGGACAGCGCCAGTCTGGACTCATCTCGGGAAGCCAGCCGCCTCCAGGCTTCTGGGTCCGGTCGGACCCCTGAGCTGGACACAGACGATGGAATATCTTCGTCGATCTCGGCGCTTATGCCCTCTCCGGTCCTGCCTGATACGTCGGCCCCAGTTGAGGATCATGCCAGTGTCGCGGAGATCGGTCGCGAGCTAGCCGATTATGATACCGACAAGATGAATGCGGTCCCGCCGGGAGACGGCCAGCGCTCGCCCAATCAGGGCTCGGCGCAGCGCCGTTTACCGTTGGCCTCGATCTTCGCCGCTGTCGTATGTCTCGTGCTGCTGGCGGTTGTGCTCACGAGCGTTTTTCTTATCGGCTCTCATCCGCGCGCCCAGAAACCGACAGTGGTGCCGGCTACTGCTACCCCTACGATTATGCCGCAGCCCAGCCCCACCGCTACTGCTCCCAGTGAGCCCACCGCCACTGCCACGGTCAACCCGCAACAGGTGCTGAATAATGAGGCAGCCGGGGCATTTACTTCAGTGATACTCTCCCAATTTGCTGATAACTCGTGTTCGTCGGGTAATCAGACCAGGCAGTTTAGCCCAGGGCAGACGGTGTACATCGATCTGTGCACCAGCGGCGGACCATTTCCTGGACCGGTAACCGTAGCCATTCAGCAGGGCAGCGTCGTTCTGCATGTCGTGAAGCCTGCGCTGTACCTGAGCCCCTATTCCAGCTATTATTACTTCGAGCAATACGACCTGGCCAGCGGCACCTACGACATGGTGGTCACCATGCCGATCAACGGCAAGGTAGCCGTAGCGCGCGACCTTGCCTTCACCGTTGGTTAGCCGACCCATCAGCTAGCAATCGAGCAGAGAAGTGGTAGACATGTCGCAGTAGACAGGAGCGACCCGCCATCATGAAGGTTTCAGGTTGACTACTGTAATGCCGTCGCCGCCGTCCTTGGCTTCGGCTGAGGCGAATGACTTGACGAGTGGATGATGAGACAATTCTTCACGTATGGCCTGGCGGAGAGCACCGGTTCCTTTACCGTGGAGCAGGCGGACAAAAGGCATTCCCGCCAGGAACGCATCGTTGAGGTAACGATCTACATCCGGAAGCACCTCTTCTACCCGGCGGCCGCGCAGGTCGAGCTGTGTCTCCGGGGCAGTAGCCAGGTCCAGAATCGGAAGTGAGATCAGTGAGTTGCCGGCTGCCGACACTCGTGCCTGGCGGCGGCTGAGTCGCTCAAGGTCGCTGGCCCGGACGCGCATCTTGAGTGGTCCTAGTTGTACCTCGACCTCCCCGCGCGTATCGGGTAAAGAGCGCAACTCGCCGAGCGAATCCATAGACCTGACCCTGACAGTGTCGCCAATCTGGAGCGGACCATCGCCGTCGCCCAGCGTCGCCGGGGCGGAGTCCTCGGCCTGATTTCTACGCGTCGACTGTCGTAGGGGCACTGGCGCGGTTTCCTCTTGCAGAGAACGCGCTTTGGATCGCAACGCGCTAAGACGCTCAGGCGCGATACGGGGCCGCTGCATCTCCACCCGCATGCGCGCTAGCTCGGATTGAACCGCTTCTACTTGTTGGCGCGCTTCGGCTCGAGCCTGGCTAAGAATGCGGTGTCGTTCTTCCTCCAAAGAGGCGCGCTCTCGCTCCAGCTCGCGCCGCTGGTATTCCGCCTCGGCGCGCTCCATACTCAGCCGATAACGCTCATCGGCCGCCTCCTGTCGGTCAGTCTGCAGGCCTTCAAGAAGATTTTCCATCTCGACACCGGCGCTGCCAAGGAACTCGCGCGCGCTCTCAATGATGTCAGTACTGAGACCAAGACGCCCGGCAATTGCCAGGGCGTTGCTTCTACCAGGCAAGCCGATGCTGAGCCGGTAGGTAGGGGACAGCGTATCCACATCGAATTCGACCGAAGCGTTGGCAACTCCGGGTTCCTCATGTGCAAATGCCTTCAATTCCGAGTAATGAGTGGTGGCGATGGTAGCGATGCCTCGCTGTAGAAGGTAGGTGAGAATGGCGCGAGCCAGAGCCGATCCCTCACTGGGATCAGTACCGGCTCCAAGCTCGTCGAGCAGAACCAGGGTGCTGGGTGCGGCTTCGCCCAGTATTTCAATGATGCGGCTTAGATGGGATGAGAAGGTGCTGAGGCTCTGTTCGATGCTCTGCTCATCTCCGATGTCGGCAAAGATATCCTGGTAGATGGGAAGCACCGAGTCGTCGCGCGCTGGAATATGCAAACCGGCTTGCGCCATCAGGCAAAGCAGACCGACGGTCTTCAGGGCGACCGTCTTGCCTCCAGTATTGGGGCCGGTGATTACCACCATATTGAAGCCGTCGCCCAGTCGGAAATCAATGGGCACCACCTTGCCGGCGAGCAGAGGATGTCTGGCCTGCCGCAGATCGAGCTTACCACCGGTATTGATCGTGGGCTTACCAGCATTGATGAGTCCGGCGTAACGGGCTTTGGCCAGATGAAGATCAATTTCGGCCAGCAGCTCCACCGCCAGGTTCAGATAGGGGCCTTCCTCGGCTACCCTTTCAGCCAGATCCAACAAGATGCGGTCGATTTCCTCGCGCTCAGCCAGCTGCAGCTCGCGCAGCCGGTTGTTCATCTCAACGATGACGAGTGGTTCCACAAACACTGTGGCGCCGCTGCCCGACTGATCGTGGACGATGCCGCGCACCTGGCCGCGAGCCTCGGCACGGACCGGCAGCACGTAGCGATCTGAGCGCATGGTGATGATAGGCTCTTGAAGAGCGGAGCGGAATTCGCTGACCAGCGAGCCCAATCTATCCTGCAGGCGCTGCTGGGCAACACGAATATCCGCACGTATCCGTCTCAGCTCTGGCGAGGCAGAGTCAAGCACCTCGCCGTCCTCGCTGATGCTTTCGGCTATACGGCCTTCCAGCGCCGGGCGGACTGGTAAGTCGATTGCCAGCGATTTCAGTAGCGGAAAACCGTCGTCCTGCCGGAGTATAGCTTTGCCTACGAAAGTGGAGGCGCGCAGCGTCGCCAGAACTTCGATGAGATCTCCGGGACTGAGCATGGCACCCCGCTGTGCCGACGCCACGTACGGACGCACATCTTTAGCGCCACGTACACCTATATCTGGCCGCAGATCTAGAAGGCGACGTGCCTCGGTGGTGAAGGCTAGACCGCGCTGTACCTCACCGGCGTCGGCGCTGGGCAGCAGTTGGAGAGCTAGCGCTTTGCTGGCGGAGAAAGAAGTTTCACCGGCAAGCCGAGCGATGATCTTTGGATATTCCAGGGTTACCAGGCTTTTCTGGTGCATCAAAGGCAGATTCCCATTCATGGTTGGATTAAGTACATAGTACATGGCGGCCGGCTTTGCTGGCACCACTCACTGTAACTCACGGCATGCCGGTTGCGGTATCAGATTTCTCACCATTGGCTATCCAATGGCTATGCGGATCATATGGCTTTCCGCCCGGTACAAACTACCGCCAGCCAGAAGGGCCCCCTAACCAGCTCGACCGAGGCCGACAACCCGGCGGCCTGCAGACGGCGAAGCAGTACTTCGACCTGTGGACCGAGGGTGGTGGTGCTGCCGGCGCTGGTGGCTTTGCTACTGCTGCCATCTCTTCCGTACACCAGAGACTGCAGTGCCACCAGCGGCAGGACCAGAATATTGGCCGGAAGAAGCGTCGCTCCCAGTACTACAATCAGCTTACCATTCTCGGTAAGGACCCGCGAAATTTCGCCCGCAGTCACCGGATCGAATATATACTCGGCGGGAAAGGTGCTGACTACCGAGTCAAAGGAACCTTCGGGAAAGGCAAGCTTCTGGGCCACGCCTTGCTGGAGCGATACCTGTTCCTCCAGACGATGGCGGCGCAGGCGCGACTCTACGGTGGCTATCATCTGCGGTGACCGGTCTATGGCCGAACAGGTGTAACCAGCCTGTACAAGATCGACTAAGAGGTTTCCCGGTCCGCAACCTATCTCGAGCACGCGCTTGCCTGCCAAGCGAGGTATGACCAGACGCTGCCACTGGCGCCACTGGCCGGCGAATGGTACCGTGCTGGCAAGCCAGTAGAGCGGTGGGTTACGGTAGAGGATTTCAAAGAGTGAGCGTACTACGCGCCAGCGCACTGAAGCCGCCTCGGAAGCCACCGCACCACCTGCCAGTCACGATGATAGCCCTGAGGAGATCGGCTACATACTCTTGGATGGAGGCCGGCCCGCTCCACCGCAGAACCAGTCTCCACCCAGTAGCTACCCCAGGGCTATACGATTAATCACTCTATACACTGCTACCCGTTTACCGGGTTAGAGCGGGCTCCTCGCTCGGTATGAGGATATCGTCGACTATTCCGTATTCTTTCGCCATGTCCGCCGTCATGTAGAAGTTACGGTCGGAGTCGGCCTTGATACGGGCCATGTCCTGGCCAGTGTGCTTGACCAGAATCTCATAAATGGACGTGCGCAGCCTGACAATCTCTTTTGCGGTAATTTCGATGTCGGTGGCCTGTCCCTCAGCGCCACCCAGCGGCTGGTGTATAAGAATGGTCGAGTTGGGTAGCGCGTAGCGTTTCCCCTTGGCACCGCCGGCCAGCAAGACTGCGCCCATGCTCATTGCCATGCCCATGCAGAAGGTGGCAATATCCGGCTTTAGATACTGCATGGTATCGTAGATGGCCAGGCCCGCATAGACGCTACCACCTGGACTGTTAAGATAGATGCTGATGTCTTTGGAGGCATCCTCACTCTGCAGAAAAAGCAACTGGGCCACAACGAGATTCGCTACAGTGTCGTCGATCGGTGTTCCAATGAAAATTATGCGCTCTTTGAGCAACCGTGAATAGATATCCATGTGTCGCTCACCGCGCGGTGACTGCTCGATCACCATTGGCATAGTCAGGTCCTGCGGTGTGGCGACTAGGCCCGCTCGCGCCGGCTGACCCAGCCGAGCAGAAGGATCGAACATTTCAAACTTAGATGGCATACAGTACTCCTTGGGTCTACGAGGCCGGCCTGTGCAACCAGTCTCGCCACGGCGCATGGTTCAGTTACCGCTCAGTAAAGAGGCTCCGGCAGGTCTGCCATGGCCAGTATTCATTAACGATAGCCTACACCTGCGGCCGCTGTCAAACGAAAGCAGGCTGGCGATATTATATTATTGATGGGTAGTCGAGTAATCAGCTTCTACGCTGAGCATAGGTCTGAGCCGCGGGTACCTCAACCGGCTCCAATTCGGGATAGCGAAGCGCGCTGAGGCGTCCTCCATAGACGCAGCCGGTGTCAATATCCAGTGTACGGTTGACCCAGTGAAGATCGGATACCACGTTGTGGCCGTAAATGATTATTGGCGCATCGCGACGATCCAAAGCCCCTGGCGAAACATGTCGGCGAGCCGCCCAGTCCCGGCGTATTGGCTTGCCCGAGGAGGTATACCCCTCGACTTCGCCGTAGAGGCAGAAGGATGCTATTTCGCCGTCCCAGGAGCCAATCATGCGATCGAGTATGCCCCCATGGGTTACCACCAGCTGCCCACCATCCAGGATAAGGTAGCCGGGAACTTCCTCGAAGAGCTGTCGAACCCGTTTCCGCAGCGCCTCGCGACTCCCATCGGGCAAGGTTTGGAATTCGGCTATGGTCTGTGCTAATCCAAATGCAGTCCGCACATTTTTGCCGCGTAACCACCGCAGAAAGCGGCTATCATGATTTCCCAGCACCAGCAGCGCTGTGCCGCTGGCATGCATTGACAGCACCAGCTCCAGCACCGCAACGCTATGCGGCCCACGATCCACCAGATCGCCTACAAAGACGATCCGCCGACCTGCTGGGTGCCGGTATTCGGAGCCTGAGCGCATATAGCCAAGCTGCTCTAGCAGAGTGCACAGCTCGTCATAACATCCATGGACATCGCCGATGATATCAAAGGGTGGCTGGTCACTAGATGGGAGTATGCCCAGCGCGCGGAGGCGCGACACCTCAATCATAATTCCGTCTTCGTTGTCATGTCGCACGCCACAGTATACCACAGTAGAGCTGTGCCATGGCGGAGCGGAGCGATCAGGCGGATCACTCAGGCCTCGCGAACGGTGGTCGCCAGGATTTCTGGAGCCCGGCGCAACATGACCGACGCGACCAGACGAGTGGCGATTTGATGCAAACCGACACTAAAGGCCAGTACCAGGGGCACCGAAATTAGGTACCACTCGACATGACCCGCCAGAAACGGCAATAGAAGAGCGACCGCCACCGGTATCATCAAGAGCGCCACCACCACCAGAACTACCATCTGCAAGATACTCCGCAGGCAACCGTTTTCGCCGGCAAGCGAGCCGGTATCACCCATGCGCATCTGTCGCCATCGGAATGGCAGCAACACCGAGGTCACGTTGCCACAGGCCATGACCAGAAGCACCGCGGCGAGGCCGCCGCAAATCGTCAAGGGAACAAACGCCCAGCCACCGGTGAGCGCCGCCTTGATCAGTGCCAGTACGGTGACGAAGGCCATGGCAAAGCTGCCGGCAAATAGATTCTTTCCCCACAAAATATCCCATGGCCTGACCGGGAACAGGAACAGAACCTGGAGTCCTTGACGATCCATTCCCAGCGAGTTTTGCGTCAAGGTCTGGGTCACGAGTACGGCAGGGATTATGGCCAACAGCACCGAGGCATTTCCCGAAAGCAGGGCCGGCAAACCGTAGCTGCTGGTCGCCGACCCTGACCCACCCCCAAAAATGTTTGGAAACAGGACAAGCACAATGAGAAAGAGCGTGCTCAATAGTTGAGCCTTCAACTGAGGGTCTCGCCACAGGTAGCGTGCGTCCTTCTGGGCGATAGCCCCGGCCGCGGCAGATACCGGCCGCCAGCCTTGCCTCCGGGCAGTCGCCGCCGGCGTGGCCGCTGCCCTTACCGCAACCGGTACAGCGCTGGTAGCACTGCCAGCGGCCACCGGCCGTCTCCGGCGCGAAGCGCCGCCACCACCCGCGGTTTCAGCATTGGTAATGCCGCGATCAAGCACCCAGGCCCACAGCGCCAGAACGAGGGGAATGAGGACTACTGAGCCCCCAAGCCAAACCAGTGCGCTGGCGTACTGGCCCTCGCTGGCCGAAACAATTGCCTGTGCCGCCATACCGGGTGGTGTCCAGTGCAGGTAAGGACCCACTGCGATCTGGGCAATTGCTGGCGCGCCGTTTGCTCCTGTAAGACTGGGTATGACGCGTGCCACGAACTGGCTGCCAAACGAGCAAGCGACGCCAAACAGACCGAAGATAACGATCGAGACATCACGGTAGCGACGCGTACGCAGCAAGCCCATGAGCACCGCCAGGGTCAGCTGGCTGAGGCTTACGGTATGAATATAGGCCGCTACCAGAGCGACCGCGGTAATGGCCAGCGCCTCCGGTGTGTTGTGCCACCCAACGAGAATCGCCGCATAAAAAAAGACGATAAAGAGCGTGCTTATGTCTAGGAGAGTTGCCAGTACCAGAGCTACCATCTGCTCTCCCCGAGTGAGTGGATAGGTCTGTAGCTTGGTGACATCCAGGCCCTCATTGAGGGTATAGAAGAGTAGCGGCAATACTGCCCAGATTAGATAGATTCCGCTGATGACCAGGAAGAGCAGTGCGGCGGCTGACTGGTGCGACAGCCCGTTATAACCGAGCAGTGAGAGAAAGGCCAGACCACCCAGGGCCGGCACCAGAAACAGTAGCATGAAAACCAGTCCCACGACACGCCCGGTGTTATGGGTGTAACCACGCAGCGTGAGCTTCCAGCGCAGCCAGAGCAAGGTACTCACGTGCTTGGGGTGGATGGCAAAACTTAAACCACTGGGGCTGCTCGAGAAAGTGGCGGTGGGATTCGACTGGGTTTCGCTGGCTATTCCAGCCATTCGAGCCCTCCTTCATGGGTGTTTGCCCCTACCAGATGGAGGAATATGTCTTCGAGTGTCTGATTCTCAGATCCGGACCCCGAGGAGCCGGCTCGCGCCCGGAGGTCTGCCAGGGTGCCCTCGGCTACCAGGATACCATTCTGAATAATGCCCACTCTGGTGCAGAGCCGCTCCACCACCTCCATGATGTGGGAGCTAAAGAAGATTGTGGTACCGCTCGACGTCAAGTCCAGCAATATATTGCGAATCACTCGAGAGCTCACCGGATCTATTCCCTCGAAAGGCTCATCCAGGAAGAGCACCTGCGGCCGGTGGATAAGCGCGCTGGCCAGCGCTACCTTTTTGCGCATGCCAACTGAGTAGTCGATTACCAGCTTATTCGCGTCGTCTGCTAAGGTAAGTACGTTTAGCAGCGAGTCGGTACGATAGCGGATCTCATCCTTGGGTAAATCGTAGAGCTTACCGGCAAACTCGATGAACTCGCGTCCGGTAAGACGCTCGTATAGATTGAGTTGCTCGGGCAGCACTCCTATAGCCGTCTTGGCACGTAGCGGATCACGCCACACATCGATATTGCCGATAAATGCGGAGCCGCTGCTCGGGCGCAGTAAACCTACCATCATCTTAATGGTGGTAGATTTTCCGGCACCGTTGGGTCCAAGGAAGCCAAAGAACTCGCCGCGCTTGACCACCAGATTGAGTCCATTCACCGCGATTTTGGCCCCAAACGTCTTGGTGAGTCCCCAGGTGGCAATGGCGCTATCCGCTGGCGGAAAGGTAGCCAGCGGCGCGGCTGCCGGCATATTGCTATTCATGTAGAATGTGCCCTTGTCTATTGCTACTCCCCACTATCAAGATTCCGGGGTCGCGAGTTCTTCCATTGGCTAGCGGTGGCCAACAAAATGGTGACCAGTGAGCTACTCTCTATGCCAGGATTGTAGCATTTGCAAGAGTCTCACCAGTCTCTGGAGTGTGTACGCAGCGACCGGGCAAGTAGTTTCATACGCGGGCTCTCTGAGCCGTGCATTCTACCTTGAACTGCACTCCACTGTGTGCTACACTGCGGTGGCAGGACAGCAATGGCTGTGCCTTTTGCCCCCATAGCTCAGCGGATAGAGCACCGGCCTCCGGAGCCGGGTGCGGGCGTTCGAGTCGCCCTGGGGGCACCATTCACCAGAGCGTGCCTGGGGGAGCTGGTCAGCTAGAGACCCCGACGCGAATAGTACAGTTATTGGCTACTCCCCCCGCCTGTGCCGGAGCAGTACCGAGGTTACACCCCACGTAGAGCGTGCCCGGCGCGACTGTCTGCGTAATCGCATCATTGGTGAAGAGGCCTTCGGTGAACGTCGCTGCAAGCTGGGCGCTCGTATAGATCTGTTCATACCCGTTGTCGATGGGTTGCTCGCGCTGAAACTTCGCATCGGCTGGGAGGAACACGGCCATAATGCTCTGCTGAGTCGAACTGTCCCAGGTTACTCCTGATGGGGCCTGCACCGAAAGCACATAGATATGCGGGTGGCCGTCCTGGCTGTACTTGATGGGGGCTGTGCTCATCATGAGTGTCACCTGCTGGCCAGCTACCGTTACCTGTTGCCAAAGTCCCGCTGTAGTATCTACTGGAGCCATCGACGGCCCATATTGCTGGGCGAAGTCACTCACAGTGCCACCAAGCACAGGAGCAAAGATCGGTTTTAGTCCATTTGGCGTCGGTGTATTCGTGGGAACCCGCACTGGCTGTCTGGTGACGGGGATGGAGCCGTACGCGTGATTGAACGCCAGTACGGCGCTGGCGTAGAGAAGAAGAAGACCCACGAGAACGGTGACGGTGATTATCCAGCCTATGTGGCTCTGGTGAGCTGATCTGGGCGCCGGTACTGGTGGCTGTTGGGAAGAGCGACCGTACTGAGTATAGGCTCGTGACTGTGAAGAGTATTCATTTCTCATTGGATGCTCCTTTGCACAGTGGTTGAGTCACCGACTGCTCCATTATGCCTCAGGTGTGCAAATTAGCTTACTGTAGGGCTATGGGGCTTCTCCCTATCTTTCCAGCGGTCGTACGCCGTCGAGCCAAGAAGTGCTCCCAAGGCCGATACGGCAAGGCCGGCCACATAGCCGATGACAAATTGCAAATGAAATCCCTTTCTGTGTGGCTCTGGCTTCGGCACCGGCACGACGGCGGGACAGATGATTGGTTGACCAGCGAGGATATCTAAGTGGTGCGAGCCGATGGCTGCGCAAGCGTACCGCCTGCTGCGGTTATGCTACACTAGTTTTTGTCAGCTGCTAGCAATTCATCTTGGGATACGGTCAACCACAGCGCGCTTTTACCGGTGCGCCGTGTGCTTGGTTGCACTGTTTGCTCGCCCAGTTAGGCACGTGCACGACATTGGAAATACCGGAGAACTGGAGTCAGATACCCGAATACTCGCCTTTATCGGCATCGCCGCCGTAATCACCATTACGCCTGGAGCTGATATGGCTCTGGTGACGCGGGTAGCGTTGGCACGCGGCCGGAGCGCGGCATGGCTGACCTCATGCGGCATCGTCTCGGGGCTGCTGGTGTGGGGAACGGCCTCGGCCGCCGGTATCTCCGCTCTGCTCGCCGCCTCGGCGACGTTGTACACCATCCTGAAGCTAGCGGGCGCCGCCTATCTCATCATACTGGGGGTGCAGGCCCTGCTGGCACGTGCGCCGCAACCCAAGACCACCGTCGACGACTCGCCGAGGACGCGGAGCCGCGCCGGCGCGTACGGCCAGGGGTTACTCAACAATCTTCTCAATCCCAAGATAGGGATCTTTTATAGTGCTTTTTTGCCCCAGTTCATTGCTCCGGGCCAACCGGTCTTCCTGACGTCGATGCTTCTTGCCTCCATTCATGCGACGCTCGGCATAGCGTGGCTGGTTGCGTACGCCACGCTCATCACCAAAGCCGGCGATTTCTTTCGCCGGCCCCTCATTCGGCAGTCGATGGAGCGCGTAACCGGTATCGTGCTTGTCGGGCTGGGTCTGCGGCTGGTGACCGAATCTCGCTGAGTGAAATCGGCGCTTGGTTCCTGCACATCAGACCCAGGCGAGTGCCCTTGATGTCCGCCTGGTGCATGCTGAAGAGTAGCTATGCTGGAGAATGAACCAGGCTTTATCCTGTTATGGCCGAGGCGCCAGCGCCAGGAAGTCTCGATAGCAGTTGCCGCTATCTTTGACTATCCGCCGTTGTGTCGTGTAGTCCACATAGATAAGTCCAAACCGCTTGGAGTAGCCTTCCCCCCATTCGAAGTTATCGAGCAGTGACCAGGCGAAGTAGCCCCTAACCGGTACTCCCTGCCGGACGGCACGGGCAACGGCCTGTATATGGGTCAGGAGATATTGCCGGCGCTCAGCATCTTTAACACGATCGCTCCCATCCCACTCGTCGTCGTAAGCGGCGCCATTCTCGGTGATGAAAATTGCCGGAGGAGCGTAGTCCCGCTGTAGGCGCGACAAGAGATCGGTCAGTCCCTGTGGGAATACTTCCCATGTCATTGCCGTGTAGGACGAGCCCGGCACTGGATAGACACGCCGGAAGGAGCCCGGAATTTCTCCATCGTCAGTAATCAGCTCACGAGAGTAGTAGTTGACGCCAAGGAAGTCGTTGGGAATGGAAATAATCCCCATATCTCCGTCCTGGATCGGTGGCGGGGCCACATGTTGCTCGGCAAAGAGCGCCTCGGGATAGGCGCCGCAGAAGATGGGATCGAGAAACCAGCGATTCTTGAAACGGTCTTGCTTTTCCACCGCCGCCAGGGTCTCAGGCCGCTCGTCGGCGGCATAGATCGGCGACAGATCTAGCGAAATGCCGACCTGTGCCTCCGGCACATTGGCGCGCACACGCGCCACCGCCAGACCATGACCCAGCAGCAGGTGGTGAGCCGCGATGAACGCCGACTGCGGATCTCGCAGACCAGGAGCGTGTGCGCCCACACCGTACCCTAGAAAGGACGCACAGAATGGCTCATTGATAGTGATCCAGCGCTTCACCCGATCTCCCAGGTGCCTGGATACCACGTCGGCGTACTCGGCGAACGCCAGGGCGGTATTGCGGCTGAGCCAGCCGCCGCGATCGTGCAGTACCAACGGCAGATCCCAGTGGTACAGCGTTAATGTGGGCTCGATGTGGTGTTCGAGTAGCGTGTCCACCAGGCGATCGTAGAATGACAGCCCGGGGAGATTGGTGGGCCCAGTACCGTCGGGAATGACACGTGGCCAGGCAACCGAGAACCGGTAGGACCGTATGCCCAGCTCAGCCATTAGAGCAACGTCCTCGCGGACGCGGTGGTAGTGATCGTCGGCGATGTCGCCGTTTTGCCGTTGATACACCGCTCCAGGTGCGGTAGCAAACACATCCCATATGGAAGGCCCTCGCCCACCCTCCGACGCCGCGCCCTCGATCTGATAGGCTGACGTCGATACGCCCCACTGGAAATCTGGTGGAAACACAGCTGCCAGTGATGGATCGAGCTCACCGCCTACTTGTGTAGACCGAGTTATGTCGCTAATTGTCATGCACGTTGCTCCTGCCTGAGTTCTCCTCTATCGAGGTTTCACAGTGATGGTTATCGGCTCCTCCATAGAGGAAGCAATGGGTGAAATGCCCGCCACCCAGCTCGGTACGGGCCGGGACACGCTCACGACAGACCGGCATGGCGTGAGGGCAGCGCGGATGAAAGCGGCAACCGGACGGCGGATTAACAAGGCTGGGCGGCTCGCCTCGGGCAGGCAACTCGATGATGCCCTTCTGTCCTGGCATGAACATGCGGGCGGGGTCCGGCGCCGCCGAGAGCAGCAACTGGGTGTAGGGGTGTTTGGGCGTGAGTATCACCGAGTCGGCCGGTCCGCCTTCGACCAGCTGGCCAGCATACATCACCCGAATGTCGTCGGCAAAGTAGCGGGCGCTGGCGATGTCGTGAGTTATAAAGAGCAGCGCCAGCTGTTCGTCGTTCTTAATGCCCGCCAGCAGGTTCAACATATCCAGCCGTATGGAGACGTCGAGCATCGAGACCGGCTCGTCGGCCAGCAGCACACTGGGGCGGGCCGCCAGAGCCCGAGCAATCGCGATGCGCTGGCGCTGCCCTCCGCTGAGCTCATGGGGAAACTTTTCGATGAACTGCTCAGCAGGTGTTAAATTCACCCGCCGCAATAAATCGAGAATCTGTTGCCGTTCCTCTTCACGGTTATGAACATAGCCAAAGATATGCAGCGGTCGCGCCAGATGATAGCGCACGGTGTGAACCGGGTTGAGCGAACCGAACGGGTCCTGAAAGACCAGCTGCACCTGGTGGTGGTACCATTTGGGAACTCGCCGGCTGAGATTGATATCGGAGCCCTGATACTTGATGGTACCGGAGGTAGCTGGATACATGCCCGCCAGAACCCGGGCCACCGTGGTTTTGCCGCTGCCACTTTCACCCACCAGCGCAACCGCCTTGCCGGGATAGAGCGCTAGATCCATCGACTCGACCGCTTTCACTTCCCCGGCGTGCCCAAACGGTACACGGCTGGCGACCGCAAATGTCTTGCGCAATCCCACCGCTTCCACTATCGGTTGCTGGCTGCAAGTCAGCGCCGGAAGAGAAGAGCTGAGCGGGATGGTCACGCTAAACGAACTGGACTCCGTCATTGTGCTCCTCCTACTGGCAAGATACTGCGCAACTCCTGCGCCTGCTCCACCGCCGGCTCGTCTCCGAGCGAAGCCGGAGGCTGGCCGGCGATGTACGCAGGATCGTAAAGATGACAGGAAACCAGATGCGCCGGCGTCGCGCAGCCTGGCACACGCAGGACGGGGGTCACCTCCCTACAGGCGCTGAACGCATGAGAGCAGCGCGGCGCGAAAGGGCAACCCGGCGGCAAGTGGCGCAGGTCGGGCGGATGACCAGGAATACCCCGCATGAGCTTCTTCTCCCCGAACAGCTCCGGAAATGAGTGCATCAGTCCATAGGAGTAGGGATGGTACGCCTGGGTTATCAGCTCTTCCTGGCTGGCCATCTCCACCAGGCGACCGGCATACATGATCGTCACATGGTCGCAGATCTCGAGTAACAGTGGGAGATCGTGCGTGATGAAGATCACCGAGAAGCCCAGGCTCGCCTGTAAGGACTTGATCTCATTGAGGATCTCGCGCTGCACCACCACATCCAGAGCCGTGGTGGGCTCGTCCATGATGATGAGCTCGGGATTGAGCGCCAGCGCGATGGCAATGATCGCACGCTGGCGCATGCCACCGCTGAGCTGGTGAGGAAAACTGCGCAGTCGATCCGGCGAGATACCGACCAGACGTATCAGTTCTATCGCCCGCTCACG
Organism: uncultured Chloroflexia bacterium; assembly: GCA_963826075.1. Lineage (GTDB taxonomy): Bacteria > Chloroflexota > Ktedonobacteria > Ktedonobacterales > JADMIN01 > JAJPKE01. The sequence continues at coordinate 117,318 of CAWGVQ010000013.1, read as the reverse complement.
CCGCTGGCTTCGGCTCATGGTCGGATCGTGGGCGCGAAGCGCGTCAGTGATCTGCGTTTGGATGTCCAGGACCGGATTGAGAGCATTCATCGCGCTTTGAAAGACGATCGCCAGCTCTCTCCAACGAAACCGGCGCAGTTCCTCGGGTTTCAGCTTCAGGATATCTACACAGCCACCACCGACCTCGTCACCAGCTGCGTGTTCAGTATCGGATCGAAAGTGAAAAAGCACCTGGCCGCCGGTAATGCGAGCGGGAAACTTGAGTAGGCGAGTAAGGGCAAAAGCCAGCGTCGACTTGCCGCTGCCGCTCTCGCCCGCCAGGCCGAACACCTCCCCGCGCCGTATACTGAAGGAGACATCGTCCACGGCATGTACGGTCCCAGACTCGGACGCATAGTCAACGCTCAAGTTGCGGACCTCGAGGATATTCTCACTTGGCATGTTGTTGCACCACCTCTCTCTCGTACCTACCGGCGAAGAACATCGGGAACAGTGAGGCCAGCCAGGGGAGGAACCCGGGCTTTTCCACGGCAACCGTGCGTAGCCGCGGATTGACGACCGAGTCGATACCATAGTTGATGAGCGCCAGCGACGTGCACAGCAGCGCTATACAGAAGCCCGGCGGAATAAACCAGGCCCAATGCCCACCGAGCAGCGCGTCGTTATTCTGCGCCCAATAGAGCATCGTTCCCCAGCTGACCTGGGTGAGATCGCTCAGTCCCAGGAATTCCAGCGTGGCCTCGGTGAGAATCGCCGAAATAGTGGCGAAGATGAAGTTGGTGGCGATGATGGCACCCATATTGGGCACGATCTCGAAGAAGACCACCCGGAAGGTATTCTCGCCGCCGACGCGGGTTGCCTGCACATAGTCTCGTTGGCGTAAGGTCAGCGTGACCGAGCGCATAACGCGCGCACCCCAGGCCCAGCCGGTGACGCTGATGACGATAATGACCGTGCCTGGGCCACGACCAGCGGGCACCAGCGCCGCCAGCACGATGATCAAGGGGAGCTGCGGTATCACCAGGAAGACGTTTGATACCAGCGAGACCAACTCGTCAATCCAGCCGCCGAAATAGCCGCCGGTCACTCCAATCGCCACCGCCAGCAGGGTAGAGAGTATACCGCAGGTGAAGCCTATCAGCACCGAGAGGCGAGTTCCGTCGACGAGCTGGCGGAAAATGTCCTGACCAACGGTAGTCGTGCCCAGGAGATGCTGCGGCGAGGGCGGTAGGTTACCAAACGGCGTGCTCAGATTTGGATCGCCCGAAACCAGGAATGGCCCTACGAGAGCTACTAGCAGAAAGAACCCCATAATGCCCAGTCCCAGGCGCATAGCGCCCGACCGGGGAAGGTGAAATCGGGATGACGACCCAGACTTCGCGTCCGCTACCATCTTTTCTATCTCCTTTCATCCCGCACACGCGGGTCCAGGGCGGCATAGGCGATATCGGCCAGGAAATTGGCTACCAGCACGGCGACCGCGATGAAGAGGAAGATTCCCTGAACCAGCGGATAATCTTCGTTGAAGACCGCCTGGATGCTCAAGAAGCCGATGCCGGGATAGGAGAAGATGTACTCTATCAGGAACTGGCCGCCGATGATGAAACCCAGCGCGTTGGCGAAGCTGGCTACCTGCGGCAGTACGGCGTTGCGAGCGACGTAGGTATACTTGATTCGCCGCTGCGTCAGGCCCTTGGCTTCCGCCATGACCACGTGGTCTTCGGCCAGCGTATTGAGCATCGAGTTACGCATGCCCACCATCCATCCGCCGATGGTGACTAGTACCAGCGTCGTAGCCGGCAGGACGGCATGATCCAGCAGATCAAGGTAGTAGGTGAGATTCTTGTTGGTAGGATCGGTATCCATGCTGAGAGCGCCGAATACCGGAAACCACTGCAGCTTCAGGCCAATAAAGTAGATGAGAATCAGTCCCACCCAGAACGCCGGTATCGACTGGACAAATACCAAGACAGGCGGTATGAAGCGGTCGACGGCCCCGCCGCGGCGCCAGGCGGCACTGATTCCAAGCAGAGTGCCGAACACCGCGCTGATAAGCAGGGCAACGCCAAGCAAGCCGATCGTATACGGTATGGCGGCTCCCATGATGCTGGCTACGCTGGCGGGATAATTGTCGAACGAGATTCCCAGGTTGCCGTGCAGCAAGTTCCCGAGATAGGTGAGATATTGTTGCCACAACGGCGCATTGCTGAGACCAAGCTGGGCTCGGAGCGCCGGAATCGCACCAGGAGGAAGGCGTCCCTGATTGTGAGCGATGATGGCGTCAATGGGATCTCCGGGCATCAGGCGAGGCAGAAGAAAATTCATGGTGACAGCGACCCAGAGCGCAGCCAGGTAGAAACCAAGCCGGCGGAGGAAGTACTCCATTGTGATGTTCCCTTTTCAAGGTTTCGTTAGGCACGGGCAAAGGGACACTGCGGGCAGCCGTAAGGCTGCTATGTCTTGGGTAACAGACATGGACACAATTGTCCAGGAAGCCGCGAAGGTGAATGCCCACCCGCTCCGAAAGTGGGGGCAGAGAGCCCATCAAGGGGCTACCTGCCCGCGGACTGCAATCCGTAGCGTAACGTTTAAGTCTACCGCATTAGTTGGATGGTCTCAGGTGAAGCACGACACGGGCGTCCTCCGGATGTTGGTATGGCGCGCCGGCATCGTAGTAATTGCTGGCCGTCGGCCACCCGACAAAGCTGGTACTGCGATACTCGTAGGCGGCAAAATTCTCGTAGAGCACAATGACCGGCATCTGGGTGACCATAACCTTCTCGATGGGAGCCAGCGCCGCTGCCTGCTCCGAGGTGCTGGTTGCCGTTGTGAACTGCTGGAATGCAGAGTCGACATCCGGGTTGCTGAAGCGCTCCCAGTTGGTGGGGTTGGCTTGCTGGCCCGGATTCGCCGAGTTAATGCTGTCCAGCAGCCCGGAGAGCGGATAGTATGGGCTGGGACCTTGATCGGTCCAGCTGATGGCAGTGTCGAATGAGCCGGTCTGGAGCGAACTGTAATACTGAGCATACTGAGTCTCGTTGGCCGACACCGTGAGTCCCAGTTGATTGAGGTTTTGCACCATAATGGCCACGATCTGATCCCAGTCCGTCCAACCGGAGACCACGTTTACGTCGAAGGTAATGGGCTTCCCGTCTTTACCCAGATACTTCCCGGACGAGTTGGTCTTGTAACCGGCCGCATTCAAGATCTGCTTGGCCGCGGCAATGTTGTCCGAAGGGGCCTGGGCCGAACCGAAGGCTAGATTGGCATACTGGGGAGCAACAAATTGCTTGTCACTAGGCACCAGAACGCCGGTAGGACTGGCGGGCGAACCCAGGCCCCACGAACCCTGGTTGACGATGCTGTTCCGGTCGATTGCGGCGCTCATTGCCTTGCGGAAATTCACATCGTTGAAGGGAGCCTTCTGCAGATTGAGGTAGAGGTCTACTACGTTGGTCGGCGCATAGTAGTAGTGGTTGTTGGAATCGGAAGCCGCCCACTGTGCAATATTGGGATACGCGACACCAGCCCAGTCGATCTGGCTGTCATTGAGAACCAGCTCGGCGCTGGTATTCGAGTTGAATGCCGGGTATTCCAGTGTTTTGACCTTGGGCAGGCCGGGCTGCCAGTAGTGGGGATTGGCGGTCACAGTAATCAACGAGGGTGAAAAGCTCGAGAGCACATAGGGACCGGTGCCAATGGGATGCGAATTGAGATCGGTCGCCGGATCCGACATCTGGCTAAAGGTATGTTGAGCCACGATCGGCGTCTGGGCGGCAAAGAACCACTCATAGACCGAGGCGTTCTGGTTGAAGGTCATCTGAACAGTGTTCGGACCCTCGGCGGTCACCGAGTTGAAGAGCGACGTGCCGGTGGCGGGGTTCTTGGTCCAGAAACCAGTGGTATCCAGAGCGGGATACCGCTTCAAGAGATCAAAGGTATACACGACATCGGCAGCCGTGAAGGGGGTGCCGTCACTCCACTTAACACCGGTGCGCAGCTTGAAGGTCACTTGGGTAAAAGCGCTGTTCCAGGTAGCCGATGTGGCCAGCCAGGGCTGCGCAGGAGTGCCATTGTAGCTCTCCTGGGCCATAAGCGGCTCGTAGATCATGCCGAACGATGGGTCGTTAGCCGCGCCACCCGAAAAGAACGGGTTGAAATTGGCGGTGAAGTTGCCTTTGGGCGAAGGAACAATGACTAGCGTGCCGGAGGGGCCACTGCCGCTGCCTCCGCAGGCCGATAATGCAGCGGTGATGAGCAGCGCGCCGGATAGTAGCAAGGCGGTGACGCGACGATGCGGAGATTGCATTGTTGAGAAATCCTCCTGTTGGATTAGTACGATCAACGTCGATCCGGCACCTGCGTGACCGGTTACACAAGCAACAAAGCGTTACACAAGCAATGAGACGTTACACAAGCAACAAAAGTGATGAACCGATAATCTCCGCATTTTAGGGTTTTAGGGTTGTGTCCAGCTACCCTATAGGTACGCTGGCGGCAATTTTGGCGGACGTGCTGGAAGCCCGGACAATGAGAGTCGACGGCAGCTGGATCCGTATCGGTTCTGGAGCCGCCGGCACCGTACCCTGTTCGTGCGCACGCATGGTATGCAGTGAGGGGGGAACGCGAGTACGTGAGGCTTCGGCCAATGAGAGCAAGAGCGAGATGGATCGCTGTCCCATCTCGTAGAATGGCTGGCGAACGGTTGTGAGCGGTGGACGCATGTGCGCCGACGAGGCAATGTCGTCAAATCCGACCAGGGCGAGGTCGTCCGGTATCCGTAAGCCCAGATCACCGGCGGCCTGCATGACGCCATAGGCCATTTCGTCGTTTCCGGCGAAGATGGCAGTAGGTCTCCGGGGGGCTTCCAGTAACTGACGCCCGCGGACGACCCCGCTGGGCGGCTTGAAATCCCCTTCAAGGATAAACTCGGGGGGAACGTCGATATGTGCCTCTTGCAGTGCTTCTAGGTAGCCGTCGTGGCGATCATGCGACACTTTGTAGGAATGCGGTCCGGAGATATGGGCGATGTCGCGATGGCCCAGTTCGATAAGATGCTTAACGGCCTCTTTGGCACCGGCGCGGTGGTCCGTGCCGACCCACGGCAGAGCTGAGGGTGGATTCTGGTCATCTAACATCACGACGGGGAACCCCTGCTCGTGGAGCCGCAGCAAGTGCTCTTTGGCTTTGCCCGGGAAGACTGCTAGCAGGGCCGCCGTCAGATGCGAACTCACGATCCGATCCAGGACAGCGGGGTAATCCTGCTTCTGGCTCATGCTGTAGAGAACCAGTTCGTACATGGACTGTTCTACGAATTCGCCGATTCCTAGCATAATCTGCGGCATCAGCGGCCAGGTGAGAGACGGAACCAGCACACCGAGCAGGTGGGTGCGGCCACCGGCTAGTCCCGAAGCGGCCACGTTGGGGACAAAGTCATACTCATCCATTATGCGCATGATCCGATCACGTGTCAGTACGTCAACATCGGGCTTTTGATTGATGACACGCGAAACCGTCGCTTTGGACACACCCGCCATTCGTGCGATGTCTTGGATGGTTACTCTGTCTGCCATGGGCCGCTCCCGCAGGTTATGAGTGACGCGCCGAACGACTCCGGCAATAATGCAATCGGCCATAGTACCGCTCCCGTGACCGGTTACAGGGGAGTATATAGGTATAACATGGAGATGTCAAGGCTATTACAAAAGGCTACATACAAACCTTGCAATGTTTGGCTAAACTCCGGTCATCCAGCGGTGCCGCCGGTGCCGCGCCGCGGAAGCAGCAGCAGACAGCACGGTGGCGTCATGGCAAGAGATGAGACATCCAGAGACATTTTCTGCCCGGAGAAATCAGTATATGATACATCATACCGCTTGGTAGCTGTACCTAGGATGTATAGAGAGACCGAACAGTATTGCCGGGCCGATAACTTGCTGCCTGTTAGATCGTGGCTGGTTGTCTAGCGGGCATGGCGGCCGCGACTTGGGCAGCACTGGAAGCCCGGACAATGAGAGTTGAGGGCAGCTGTATCCGGATGGGCTCAAGCGAAGGATGAAGCGCTTGCCGATCTGGCGCTCGTATGCTTTGCAGTGAGTTGGGAACGGGTGTCCGTGACGCTTCTGCCAGAGAGAGCAAGAGCGATGTGGACCGCTGTCCCATCTCGTAAAACGGCTGGCGAACGGTAGTGAGCGGCGGCCGCATGTGCGCCGACGAGGGAATGTCGTCGAACCCGGCCAGAGCGAGATCATCCGGTATGCGCAGTCCAAGATCTTCAGCGGCTTGCATCACGCCATAGGCCATCTCGTCGTTAGCCGCGAAGATGGCGGTAGGTCGGTGCGGAGATTCGAGCAGATTACGCCCGCACCTCAGACCACTGGGCGGCTTGAAATCCCCTTCGACGATGAACTCGCTAGGAATCTCGATACCAGCCTCCTGCAGCGCCTCGAGATAGCCGGCCTGACGGTCATGCGACACTTTGTAGGAATGCGGTCCGGAGATGTGGGCAATGTCGCGATGGCCCAGTTCGATGAGGTGTCTCACTGCCTGTTTGGCGCCAGCGCGATGGTCGGTGCCAACCCATGGCAGGTCTGACGGTGGACTCTGGTCGTCTACTATCACGACAGGGAAGCCTTGCTCGTGAAGCCGCAGCAGGTGACCTTTTGCCTTAGACGGGAAGATCGCCAGCAATGCGTCTGTTGTCCGAGAACTTACGATCCGGTCCAGAACAACAGGATACTCCTGCATCTGACTCATGGTGTAGAGAACCAGTTCGTACATCGTTTTCTCTATAAGTTCGCCGATACCCAGCATGATCTGGGGCAACAACGGCCAGGTGAGCGAAGGGATAAGCACGCCGAGCAGATGGCTGTGACCACCAGCCAGCCCGGAGGCAGCTACGTTGGGAACAAAGGCGTGCTCGTCCATGACGCGCATGACTCGCTCGCGTGTCTCTACGTTAACATAGGGTTTTTGGTTGATGACACGCGAAACCGTCGCTTTCGACACGTCTGCCAGCCTAGCGATTTCCTGAATGGTCATCCTGTCTGCCATCAGCGGGCCTCCGTGGGCTGCGAAAAATGCACCGAACGAATCTGCACATTCTACAACCGGTTATAGTAGCGCTCCCGTGACCGGTTACAGGCAAGTATACTGACCCGACCCCTGGTTGTCAAGGTGTAACAGGTGAATCTTTACAAAAGTGGATCTACGTTATGAACTTGTGGTGCTTTGTGAGAGCGTGTATCATGTAGTGTAGCGCTGTAACAAGGAGTTTTGGGGCAAAGAGGGCTTGGCCCAAATGCGGTCTGGTCGCGGTACCGTGAACCGGCAGATAGATGTTCCCGAGGACGCGTCCACACAGATGGAGGTAGGCATGGGGCAAGTTACCACCAGCGACATTGCCCGCCAGGCATCGGTTTCACGCGTGACCGTTTCGCGTGTCTTAAATAATCGAGGACCCTTCACCGAGGAGGTGCGACGGCGTGTGCTGCACGCTGCGAGTGAGCTCGGTTATCCGGGGATAAAAGGCTACCGGCACAATCTCGATCGCGACGACGCTACACCAGCCATGAAGGCCGTCGGCGACATCGGCTTCTTTTACAGTTCTCTACTTCCCAGCTCTTCTGCCTACAGCAACCCGTACTGGTCCCCGATCCTGCGGGGCGTGGAGCGTGAGGCACAGAAAGCTGGTGTCCAAGTGGTCTATCGCGAGCTCGCATCCGAGCCGGAGTCCGCGCTCCAAACTGCCGTTACCGCGCTGCGCCGTATGCGACTCAGCGGCATACTGCTCGTGGGATCGGCGGAGATCGACCTGGTGCGCCAACTCCGGCAGTATAAGGTGCCGCTGGTACTGGTCGACATGCACTTCCCCGAAATCCCTGGCGATAGCGTGGTCGTCGATAATGCGGGAGGAATCACACAGTGCACGCAACATCTCCTCGAGCGCGGACATCGCCGTATCGCCTACATCAGCGGGCCGGCAACCTTTACCCGCTCCCCGTACCCGCGAGCCATGAGCCAGATTTTTTCGCTACAGGCACGGCTAGCGCAGTATTTTGTCTCGTTGCTCGAGGCGGATATTCCTATCGACTACGATCTGGTCCAGACCGGCGCATTGAGCTTCGAAGGCGGTTACCAGGCAGCACGAGCTCTCGTGGAGAATCGGCGCCGGTTTACCGCCATACTCGGCGCCAATGACGAAACCGCCATCGGTGCCATGAAGGCAGTACAGGAATGCGGGCTACGGGTACCGGATGATATCTCGGTCATCGGCTTCGACGATATCGATAGTGCGCGCCACGTTACTCCGAGTCTCACTTCCATAGACACAAGCAAAGAGTCTATGGGTGCAGTCGCGGTTCGGACTCTGTTTTCGCGGGTCCTGGACCCGGACGCGAGTGGCGCAACTACCCTGATGAATGTCCATCTCGTCGACCGGCAGTCAGTCGGGCGGCTCAACTGAGCGGTCCCATGGCTGCTCCCGCTCTCGGCACTATGCAGGGCCACCGCCGGCACACAGATCGAAGAGCGAAAATATCCGTGCCGGGGCGTCGGCGGCGCCACTGCCGGAAGTAGTGTAGGGTTCATCAGGAAAAAGGTCGAATCCGTTGTCGCTCCAGCTGGCAAGCCCCTCCGGTTCGAGCCATACACCTTTCGCCGGCGCCTTCGCTGCGAGCTGAAGCGTCCCATTGCCCAGCGACTGCAGCCTGAACTGAGGATCCTCTACTCTCAGGTGTTTGAGCGGCTCAGGCCAGAGCGACGCGCTGGCCACCACCCTACCATTGGTGCGTAGTCGCGCCTGCAGGACATGCGTGGGATCGGCGACCAGAGCGACGTCTCCGCATGGCATTGCCTGATGAGGAGCGATTACTACAGGGCGCTCCTCTTCTCCTTCAATGAGGCCCGACAGAGACCAACGCCGCACCTGTATCGTGCCTAGGGTTGCCTGTGCTGTGCTATTAGCTACCCACAGTGCACTGGTGGCCTGTGTCCCCTGCTCTATATGTACTGCCAACGGAGCCAGAGCCCGCCTCACCGCATAATAGGCCATTTTGGGAGAGATCTCATTGTCAATGATTGACCAGCTGATGCCAGGCCAGCAATCATTGAGCTGCCAGAGCAGTGCCCCTCCGCAAGCATACTGGCCTGGGCCCTGAAACTTCCGGCGCCAACCTCGCAGAGCGGCAGACAATGCCTCTGCCTGCAACAGCTGCGTAGCGTAGGCGTAGCGCTCAAGGTCTGCCGGTACCGCCACGTTCTCGCTAAGGTAGAAGGAAAGCCGCCCTATTCCCTGGCTGGCTTTGAAGTGAAACTCCAGCATGCGGCTTCCCAGGAAGCGCTCCGCCGGATCGGTCATGTGGTCGATGACTGCCGGAGACGGCAGCGACGCCATGCCGAATTCAGTTACGAAACGCCCACCGTATAGGGGATACTCCTGATAGGGCGCCATGCTACCATGCCAGACGTCCCATACATGCCGGTCACCTTGATGGGCGTCGTTGGCGTCGTTTCCGCCAAAGGGGCTGCCGGGCCAGTACGGACGACTGCTATCGAGTCGCTCGCAGAGCTCCGGCAGTAACCGCTCATAGATGATGCGCGCCGGAAAGGCCTCAGTCACCGGTCCCTCGATGGAACGACCTAGCCTGCCAGCGATATCGTAATCTTCATTGTTGCCGCACCAGAGCGCCAGACTGGGATGGTGGCGAAGCCGTCGTATAGCGCATTCGACCTCGTCGCGCACGCTTTGTACGAATCCCTCGTGAGCCGGGTAGATGCCGCAGGCAAAGGGGAAGTCTTGCCAGACCAGCAGTCCCAGTTCATCGCAGAGATCGTAGAAGACGTCAGCTTCATAAATTCCACCGCCCCAGATGCGAATCATGAGCATGTGTGCATCTACGGCGCGCTGCAAATAGGCTCGATAATGTCCGGCTCCCACGCGAGGCAGCATCAGGTCCGCAGGTATCCAGTTGGCTCCACCGCAGAAAATGGGAGTATTGTTCACTTCGAACCGGAAACTACTACCCACCTCACCCCTGATCTCCTCCTGTACCAGGAGTACGCGCCGGAGGCCCAGCCGCTGCTCCCGCTGCTCGATGACCACGTCCTGGTGGCAAAAGATGGCAACCAGGCTATAGCATGATTGCGAGCCATAGCCGTGAGGCCACCACAATTCCGGTCGCTCAACCGTGAAAGTGTGTTCCAGAGCGTTCTCCAACGTCGAGAAGAACGTCTCCGCGGAGACATTCCCATCGGGGTCGTAGAGGGTCAGGCGTAGGGTGGCCTCTGGCAGGCGCTCAGGATGCTCAATGGCTATGAATACCGGGAGCTGAGCTTGCTGCAGATCCTCGCTGATCTGCACTGGGCAGTGCAGGTCGGCTATACGAGCGGATGCGTGCTCCAGCCATACCGGCTGCCAGGGACCTGCGGTCAGCAGACACGGACCAAAGTCCCAACCATACTGGTATTGAGCCTTCCGCACGTACACCCGGCTGGAATCGCCATTCCAGACAGCCATCTTCTTCTGGCGGGCTTCGCGTTCACGTCCCACCCGCAGCGCTGACTCGAATAAGATGACCAGTTCGTTCTCGCCCGCCGTGAGCAGATGACCCTGTACAGGGATGCGATGGGCGACGAACATATTATCACTGACCAGGACCTCCCGACCGTTGAGCCAGACGGTCGCAACGGTATCGAGTCCGCCGAAACACAGCGTCGTCTCGCCCGGCTCGTCGTCCGGAGGCGACCAGGAGAATCGGCAGCGATAGAGCCAATCGCGTTCGCCCACCCACTGCACTTCGGTTTCATTCATCTGCCGGTATGGATCTGGTATCAGACCCAGCGACAGCAGGTCCGCCTGCACCACTCCAGGAACCGTCGCCGGCATCCAGACGCTTTCGGCAGCACAATCCTCATCCACGGATTTAGTGGAATCACGCTGCTTGAAATACCAATTCTCGACGAGGTCAAATCGCCGCATCGTTCCCTCCAACGATTCCTCCACTAGGTGGACTTGCTTGCCGGCCAGCACCAGGCTTGCCAATGCCGTCTCCAGTAGGCTCTGGAAACAGTGCTGCTACATTTGGTGTTACATTGTAACATCCCGGCTAGCTCATCCACCACTGCGCACACTCTAGGGAACTTTATGAGACATAGTCCAGTAAACGTCCAGGTGTCTTGGCGCCAGACCGGCGAAAGAAAGTGGTGGGCACACGCTACTCTATGCTATTGAGGTTCCTGTCGAGTATGATGAGTAATGGCATGAATGCCTGATGACATTCCGTCATGAAGGTCGTACCATTTAGCTGACTTTTGTGAGGTGATGGCGTGGATCTACAGGTTGTAGTCGTGGTGGTCTCTGCGTATCTCATCGGGTCGATTCCCTTCTCCCAGCTCATTTCCAGATGGCGCACTGGCCTGAACTTACGCGAAGTAGGTGAAGGCAACGTCGGCAGCCGAAATGTGTGGCACGTCGTTGGACCGAGCTGGGGACTTCTGGCAGCCCTACTCGACTTCCTGAAGGGGTATACCGTCTACAAGGTGGCGAGCGAGCTCCTTCCGCCGGCTGGCGTACTGCTTGCCGGCATAGCAGTTCTTTTGGGGCACCAGTTCCCCATTTACTTGCGCGGGCGAGGGGGCAAGGGCCTGGTCACCGGTCTCGGAGTACTGACTGGTATCTCGCCGTTTTCTTCTCTCTGCGCACTGGTGGTTCTGGCACTATCGCTTTTATTTCTGCGCGACTTCAATCTCAGTCTGGTCATTGGCATCATTGCCATTATTCTGTTGCCAGTCCTCTTGCGCGAGCCACTACAGGTACCAGCGTATGCCCTTGCCTTATCTCTTCTGGCCGGACTGAAGAAGGCTCTCGACATGTCGCATGAGACACGGGTGTGGAGGGAGCACCCGTGGCAGGGTGCCGCTGCGCCGGGCTGGCAGAAGCAGCCAAGCGAGGAATCTTCCTCACAGGACGTTGAGCCGCAGTAAACGCATGCGCATCAGTGGCTAGTTGAGGATTACATGCTCATTTATCAGGTGTTCATTACCGCCGTCCTGGCGGGCCTGCTCCTTAACACCGTCAATAATCTGCGCTTACTCCGCCGACCCGGTACAAAGGTTCCAGCCGGAGAATCGGGGCCGCTAGTCTCCATTCTGGTTCCGGCGCGCAATGAATCTCGCTCGATCGCGCGTTGTGTGGAAGCCCTGGCGCGCCAGGATTACCCACGCTGCGAGATCCTGGTGCTGGACGATCAGAGCGAGGATGAGACGGCGTCGATCGTTGAACAGCTAACCAGGCGGTATGCCAATGTCCGACTTCTACACGGTCAACCGCTTCCTTCCAACTGGCATGGTAAAGCGTTCGCCTGCGCCCAGCTGGCCGAAGCGGCTGCCGGCCAGTGGCTACTCTTCGTGGACGCCGACACAACGCTGGAGCCGCAATGTGTACAGGTAGCGCTGAGCCAGGCCGAGGAGCAACGGGCCGACCTGTTGACGATGATGCCGAAGATTGTGGCCGGTACCCTGGGGGAATCTTTACTATTGCCAATCATTCCGCTGACATTCGTGGCATTCTTGCCGCTGGGATTGGTGACCGGCCATCCATCGCCAGTGTTTGCCGGGGCACTGGGGCCATTTCTACTCTTTCGTCGGGATGTTTACTGGCGGATCGGCGGGCATTCCGCCGTCCGCACCGATATCGTTGAAGACATGCAACTCAGCCGAGTAGTCAAGCAACACGGTCGACGAGTCGTCTGGATCGACGGCACGTCCTTGATGAGCGTCCGCATGTACCACGGCTTTGAGGAAGCGTGGCGAGGCCTGGCCAAGAGTGCGTTTGCTGCTATTAATTATTCGCTGCCGGGACTACTGCTCGGCCTACCACTGTGCGTTGCCCTCTTCTTTGCACCATATGTATTTCTTGGCGCCTGGCTTATCAACCACGCAACCGCCGGCATACTACTCTGGCTGCCACTTGTCCAGATCGTGTTTCTGTGGACGTCCCATCTGCTCCTGATGCGGCGATTTCATCTGCCTCCGGTTACCATGCTTCTGCAGGCCGGTACAATCCTGGCTATCTTGGTAACTACCCTCTACTCTGCTGCGCAGACTGAGCTCGGCAATGGTGTAGTTTGGAAGGGACGTACCTACCAATTCGAAGCGCTGCGCCGTAGCCAGGCACCCGGTGTCACTCGGTCGACGGTGATTGCCGTACAGCGCCTGCTTATTGCTGCGCTCTTGCTGCTCTCCGGTAAGCTGAGAGGTCCAGTACACCTGGCAGAAATACTCGTGTTGTTAGGGTGGACGCTTGCTATACTCGAGCATCTAATCAGGAAAGGCGCGGAGAGTCGCTGGGGAATCTATGCCGATCTGGCCTCCGGCCTTGCCTGCCTGGGGTATCTACTGCAAACTGGGCTGGAATCGCTCTGGTTGATGATTCCCGTGGTGCTGTTCTTAGTAGCTTGCGCATTCTGGTTTCCCTGGCAAGCGGTATCAGCCATGGCATCGGCGCTACCTGGGGGCCTGGTACTCCTCACTGCTGAAACGTATACCCCCAACAAGATTCTGCTCGGCTGGTTCGCGCTGATCGTACTCTTGGTTAGCCGCTCGATCGCCCAGATGGTGATTCCCTGGCTGCAGCGACTCCGTTCCTCATGACCCAGCTCAGATGGCTTTCCCCGGCTGCCGCCCGCTACTGCCCGCGAACCAGGGGCAGCGTGAATTTGAGCGCGGTTCCCACCAGCGCCGAGCTACTGCTGGTGCAGTGAGCGGGTATAAGGGCTTTGGTCTCACCTTCGAGAGGCGACTCTGCCCAGATGCGCTGGCCGTGCGCTTCGATAATACCCCGAGTGATGGCCAGGCCCAGGCCCGCTCCCGTGCTCTCCGCCGCCGTGCCGTCGGTATGTATGCGACGGCGAGAGGCCTCGCCACGGTAGGTCCGCTCGAAGATATGGGGTAGGTCGCTTGCCGAGACACCTTCACCAGTATCGATTACCTGTACCAGTACACCGGCATCTGTCCCCGCACCTGGAAGCGGCGCTTGATACGCCGCGTGAATCAGGATCGTGCCATTTGGCGCCGTGTATCGCATGGCGTTCTGCACCAAATTGGTGAGCGCCCGGTATATCTGGCGAGCATCGATATACACCGGCGGCATGGCGCTGGGCACCTGACCAATGAGGTGCACCTTCGCCTGCTCGGCCTGCTCACGGGAAGACTCGAGCACATCGGAGATGATATCTTCGATATTCATGCGTTCGCAGGTAAGTGAAAGCGCCCCGGATTCAATGCGAGATAACTCGAAGAGGTCGTCCAGGAGCGAAGTAAGATGCCGCAGGTCGTTGCGAATCGCCTGGTGATACCGCTGTATCGTAGCCGGGTCCCGTACGACGCCGTCGTCTATAGCCTCGATCATGGCCCGCACCGAAGCCAGTGGGGTCCGCAGATCATGGGAGACTGCGGTGATAACTTCTCGTCGTTCGTGCTCCGCCGCCTGCTTTCGCTCAAATGCGTTCTGCACGCCATCGGCCATCTGGTTGAACCAACGCGCCAATTGAGCAAGCTCATCCTCGCCGCTGGTGGAGGCGCTGTCCAGGCGATAGCCGTAGTCCCCCTCAGCAATGCGCATGGCGCCCGCGCCAATGCGCCGTATCGATCCGATCATGCGAGCCGCAATCGAGGAGGAAAGTAGAATGGCCACGGCAATACCAAAAACGAGAAACGCCAACAGCAACTGGCCGTCTTCACTAGAGATGAACATGAGCCTGGCGATGAGCGAGACATTCAGCGCAATCACCACCGCAGTTAACAGTGGTGGTATGGCAATTTTCAGCCACATGCTTCCGAAATTAGTGGTATCGCTGAGCCACAATGCGGCTTCGCCCAGAAGAATCGAGACCAGCCCGCCCAACCCCAAATAAATGATCAAGCGAACAGCGTCCGGTCTAGAGGGATGCAGTATGGCCATCAGCACTACCAGGGTGATGACGAATGCCAGCGCAATGGCTCCGGCCCAGCGTAGACCTTCACGTAGCAGCATGCGCAGCAGCAGGGCTTGCGCGCGTCGAGCGCGAGCCTGCTGCTGCGCAGCCACCGATCCAGTTGATCCCGGTGCTTCCGCAGCCCGAATTGGGTGCGAGGTTTGCATGGGTTGAATTCCTGTTACGGGTCAAATTTGTAGCCGATACCCCAGACGGTCTTGATGTGACGGGGCTGTGAAGGATCCAGCTCCACCTTTTCGCGCAGACGCCGTATATGCACGGTGACGGTGCTGATATCTCCAAAGTAGCCGATATCCCATACATGGTCAAGAAGCTGCTGGCGGGTGAAGACCTGACGGGGATGAGACGCTAGAAAGACCAGCAGGTCAAACTCTTTTGCGGTCAAGTCAAGCGAGCCACCGTCTCGTTCCGCGGTACGAAGTTGCAGCCGAATGATGAGATTGCCAATATGTAGGGTGTCGTTAAGCAACATAGCCGGAACGCTGGTCGCCTGCAGGCGGCGCATTATGGCCTGCACGCGCATGACCACTTCTCGTGGGCTGAAGGGCTTAGTCACATAGTCATCGGCCCCAGCACCAAACCCGATCACTTTGTCGGGCTCTTCTCCTCGCGCGGTAAGCATGAGGATGGGCACCGCACTGGTCGCGCGAATGCGCCGGCAAACCTCAAGTCCGTCCAGGCCGGGCAGCATGAGATCGAGAATAATCAAATCGGGCGGCTGTCTATCTACCTGGCGTAGAGCTTCATCGCCGTCGGTTGCCTGGGTAGTGAGAAAGCCCTCTGCCGCCAGATACTCACACAGCACTTCGCGTATATTGGATTCATCATCTACCACTAATATACGTCTCTGCGCCTGCGGTGCCTCGCTCTCGAGACCGGCGTATCCTCTGGTCATCTTCATTATTTTCCAGTTACAGCGCTTCTCAATCGATGGGAACATCCTATTGTAGCATCAGCTGGTCGCGTCAGCGCCGGTTGCCCGCGCTCTTTAAGATGATACGGCTGATGTCTTACGAATTGATTGCGCCGGCTGTCGGTTGCCTCTACGTGACTCGGAATCTTTTTCCGTTCCCCGTAAGATTTTTGCAAGGACTGTATGGGACCATAAGTCTCGAGTGCTAATTTCCCAGGCGGCACGAGAGGAGCAGCGATTGTCTACCGGCAGCCAGCCCACCACCGGAGGTGCAGACGCGCGCATCACCGTCATCATGCCGGCGCGTAACGAGGAAGCGACGGTTGGGCATCAGGTGCACGCCCTATTGCTGGACCCAGCCTTCGCCGCGTTGTCCGTCAGGCAGGTGATTGTGGTGGACAACGGCAGCACCGACCAGACAGCGGCGGTGGCGCACGCTGCAGGAGCGCGGGTGGTACGCCAGCCGCAACCCGGATATGGAGCCGCCTGCTTGGCCGGCGTCCTCGCCGCCGACGACGCCGATATCGTCCTCCTCATGGATGCCGACGGCAGCGACGATATCGCCGGGGCCGCGCGGGTTGCCACACTTCTGCTTGCCGGTACCGCTCAACTGGTGATGGGGTCGCGCACGCGCGGAGCGGTTGAGCCAGGCGCGCTCACGGTGCCGCAACGCCTGGGCAATCGGGTGGCGACGGTGCTGCTGTGGCTGCTCTGCGGGGAGCACATTACCGATCTTGGTCCAGTACGCGCCATTCGTCGGGCGGATCTTGTGGCGCTGGGCATGCGCGAGATGACCTACGGGTGGTCCACCGAAATGCTGGTGAAAGCCGCACGCGCCGGCTATCGCATTCGCGAAGTACCGGTTGATTATCATCGGCGCGGGGGCGGCCGGTCCAAGGTCTCTGGCACGGTATACGGTACGGTGCGCGCCGGCTGGTGCATTCTGGCTACAGTGCTGCGGTATGCTCGCTGGCGCATGCCGGAGCCGGTCTCGGCCGTATAGAAAACTCTTCCGTACGGCAGGGCATCTACTCTGACTACTGGAGGCGTGCCCTCCGTTGGGTGGAGTGGGGATGGAGGTGTTCATGCATGTTCAGCTGAGGCATCAGCTGAGGCAATCGCCCGGCGCTGAGGGGGCCAATGCCCTGGTCATCGTGGCCAAGTATCCGCACCCCGGCCAGGTCAAGACCCGGCTGGGCGCGAGCATTGGGTACGCAGCGGCCGCAGCCCTCTACCGGTCGTTTCTCTCCGATCTGGCCGGCAGATTCGGCGAGGCGGCCGAGCGAGATGGCTACCGGCTGCGGTGGGCGTGTGCGCCTGGGCATGGCTCATTGCGCGAGATTGTCGGCGCGGACGCTGATGTGTTTACGCAGCGCGGCACGAATTTCGCCGAACGCCTCTATCACCTGGCGGTCGATTCGCAGAATGCCGGCTACCGGCGACTGGTGATCATGAGCTCCGACTCTCCCCATCTGGCTGCCGGGGTGATTCGCGACGCGTTTCTGGCAGCGACCCCAGGGCAGGTCGTGCTGGGACCGGCCGAGGACGGCGGGTACTACCTGATCGGATTCGACCTTGGGGCCGGAGTTCCTGACCTGTTTCGCGACATCGAGATGAGCACGCCTCAGGTGCTGGAAGAGACGCTGGCACGAGCATCTATGCTCCACCTCTCCGCCCAGTTCCTTCCGGTCACCTTTGATGTTGATGAGGTCGCCGACCTCAGACGATTGGCGCGAGCACTCGGGAGCGATTCCGCTCCTTCCTGTCCGGCTACGGTGGCGGCGCTGGCGCAGCTCGGATTGCTCCCGCGTGCCTCCAGCCAATCCCGGGAAGATGAGACGCTGCATGTCTAGGTCTCGGTCTCGGTCGGTGCGCTGGCCGCCACGTATCTACCTACTCCGATGGCTCGCGCTCATATTCCTGGGCGCGGTCGGGTTCTTCTGCTACTCACGGATTCGCCTGGCCGGCGGTGCCGTCTCCGTCCAGGGATCGGCGTATCTCTGGCCCGGGCTGGGCGTGGCTGTGGTCGCGGTATTGGGCGCATGGCTGGTGCTGTCCAGCGACACACGGTCCAGCGACCCCGCGGAACCGGTCCAACGGGCCAACCGGCGGCAGCGAGACTGGACGCACTGGATGGAGCTGGGCCTGATTGTCGCCATTGGCCTGGTCTTCCGCGCCGAGTTCCTGTCGGTGCCTCCCGCCATTTCGCACGATGCGTATCGCTATGTGTGGGACGCCCATCTGCTCGCACATGGTGTCAGTCCGTACCTGTATCCAGCTTCGGACCCTGCGCTGGCGTATCTGCGCGATGGCGCCATCTGGCCGCAGCTCAACTGGCCCAATTCACCCACGATTTATCCGCCGGGTGCCGAGCTGCTCTTCTGGCTGGTCAATCTGGTGGCCCCTCTGAGTATCACCGCGATGCAGCTGGCGATGGCAGCCTGCGATGCCGGCGTTGGGCTCGTCACACTACTGCTGCTCCGCCATTTCCATCTGGATCTGCGCCGCCTCATCATCTATTGGTGGAATCCCATTCCCATCCTGGAGTTCGTCTATAGCGCGCACGTCGACGCCGCCGCCGCGCTCTGGGTGGCGCTGGCCCTCCTCCTGGCTCTGCAACACTGGCGCGGCGCCCGGCTGCTTGCCGGGGTGGCGCTGGGCCTGGCGGTGCTGACCAAGCTCTACCCGCTGCTCTTTGTGGTGGCCGTGGTGCGGCGCAGAGACTGGGGATTGCTCGGTGGGCTCCTGGCCACTCTGGTGGTGGTCACCCTGCCGTTTCTCCGCCTGGGTCTGGGATCGGGCGGATTCTTGGGCACCTATTTCTCCCAACGCTTTGTCGACGAAGGCCTCCTGTTCCGGTTAATTACCCAGCTCGTGGTGAACAGCCGGTGGCAACTGGCCCTGCAGGGGTCCGCCCTGGTGCTGCTCACCGGTCTGGTGCTCTACGCGCGTGTAAAGTGGAGGCTGCCAGCCGCTGCAGCCATACTGGCGCTCTCGGCCGCCTGGATTGCCGTCTCTCCCCATCTCTATCCCTGGTATGTGGGCGGATTGCTGCCGGTGCTGGCGCTCTATTTGCATCTGCCTCCAGTTGCCGCCGCCCGCACCGCCAGGCGGTCCTGGGGGAGCCGCCTGGCGTCATACACCTACACGCCCCTCATGGCCTTCGGCTTCTGGGTCTTTGTGCTGGAGATGCCCTTTACGTATGTCATATTTGCTCCCGGATACAATGCCAACCTCTTTTTGGTGTTCTTTGCTGTTCCCCTTGCGCTGGCGGGCGCGCCGCTGTGCTGGCAGCTCGTGTCGGCCTGGCGGCTTCAGCGTGGTCATAACCGGCCGAACGACCACCCGAAACTGGCGGCCGAGGCGTCAGCCGCCGCCGGATCCTTCGGTGGTACGGATTCCGGGGTCGATACCGTGGAAAGGTGACTCGAAATATGCTACACCTGTCGTTCGTGACGAAGGTACAACAGTTAGGTACAGCAGCATTGAGTCTGATGCGCCGGGAAAGTATCGCGCTGCTGGCCGGACTCCTCGGCTCCCTGGCTGCGGTGGTAGTTATGGGAGTGCTGCGGCTCTGGTGGGGGACGCCCACTCCACCGGAGTTGGTTGGCGAGCGCCTGCTACCGCTCATGACCGCCGATCAGTTTGTGTCGTTGCTGCTACGGTTCCAACCGAACCCCAAGACCGGCCCACTGGGGCTGGCACTGCTTGGACAATGCATCATCGGCATTCTGCTAGGCCCCGCCTATGCGTTGGCGCTACGGCACTGGGAGAAGCGGAGCCAGTCATCAGCTGGCGCCAGCTGGTGGCCGGCTCGCTCCGCCTGGATAATCGGCGCTGGATTTGCGCTCGGCATGGAGCTGGTCGCCGTCGCCATCTTCTGGCCAGTGCTTCCAGAGGGGCTCTTCGGCGACCCGATCGAAATCGCTCGACTGCTGACGGTCTCCAGTCTGCTCCTGACCTTCGCCGCCTACGCTGTCGTGGTGACGGTAGCATATCAGGCTTTCCGCCGGGCATGGGGCGTCTGGGCCTTCGGCGCCGCCCCGGCATCGTCGGCAGCGCTGATTGGCAGCACAACGCCGCCGCCCGAAGCGACCTATGAGCGAGGATACGGCTCGCCGGTAAGCCGTCGCGAGGCGTTGCTGACCACAGGCGCGACTGCAGCGGTCATCGTCGTCGGCGGTGTGGTGATAAACAGTCTCATCACCGAGTACCTGGCCCGTTCCAATATTGCCTATGAAGGACGCGGCACTCCCGGCCTTCTCACCACGCCAATTACTCCCAATTCCGACTTTTACGTGGTGAGCAAGAATGTACTCGATCCCACCGTCGTGGCCGGCCGCTGGCGACTGGAACTCACTGGTCTGGTACAGGAGTCGCGTAGTTGGACCTATCCACAGCTGCTCACACTTCCGAGCGAGACCCGCGCAGTCACTCTGGAATGCATCTCCAATGAGGTAGGCAGTAATCTTTTGAGCACCGCGATATGGAGAGGGGTAACGCTGCAGAGCCTGCTGGATCTAGGGGGCGGTGTAGGCTCCCTACCTGGTAAGCACGTAGTATTCTACGGAGTCGATGGGTATGCCACCAGCCTGCCGCTCATGGCACTGCTGGAGGCGCGCACGCTACTGGCCTGGGAGATGAATGGGCAGGCGTTGCCGGACCGGCATGGTTTCCCCCTGCGAGCAGTGGTGCCGGGGAGGTATGGCGAGCAGAGCGCCAAGTGGGTAACCCGTATCGAGATAATCGACTATGACTTCAAAGGCTTCTATCAGAGCCAGGGGTGGAGCGCCGCAGAACTGGAGACTACGAGCCGAATAGATCAGCCTCGCGGGCAGGTGCGCCCGGGTATCGTTACTGTTAGCGGAGTAGCCTTCGCCGGAATACGGGGTATTCACCGGGTCGAGGTCAGCGTGGATGACGGTGCCACCTGGAACGTGGCCTCGCTGGTTCCACCGCTCTCGGATCAAACCTGGGTTCTCTGGAACTGGCGATGGTATCCCAGTCGCACCGGACTCTATCGCCTAGTTGCCCGCGCCACCGATGGAACAGGCTCTACCCAGACACCGGTGCAACGCGGAACCGTCCCTGACGGAGCCACAGGGTGGCCTTCAGTAAAAGTTCTGGTAAAGTGAGGCAATTGTGAGCGCAGCCGATTTTACTCGTGTGGTAGTGGCGCTGGACGAGTATACCAGTGACACCGGCCGCCTCCCACTGGCGCTCGGGGGGTGGGAAGCAGAAGACCCCGCAATAGTTCCACCGCCTAGCCTGGTGGAGGCCATCACGCTGATTTCTGCCCGGCTCCACCAGTATACCTATATGCGTGAGTTACATGCCGCGAGGAGCCTGGCCGCCGAAGTCTTCGGCTCGAGTATACGCATGGACGGTACATCACTCAGCCCCGAGCATGTGGCTATCTTGCCCAATAGCACCCAGGCGCTGCTGCTTACCCTGGCGGCGCTTAAATCGCAGGGCGTCGACCGTGTCGTCGTCGCCGCACCCAGCTATTTCGCCGCCGCCGAGGTCTGTGGCTATCTTGGGCTCACGCCTACCATCGTTCCGGCGGCGGATTTTGTGACCGGAGCTCTTGACCACGAAGCGATCGTGGCCGCTATGAGCCAGCGCCGCTCTGCGCTGTTGCTCACCAATCCAGCTTATTCCATAGGCGTGGAATATGGCTGGCCGTCTCTTCGCACCTTACTTTCGGACCTTCCGGCGGATTCGTTCATCGTGCTTGACGAAACACGCCTGGGGCTGAACTGGAATGTAGAATCGCCGTGGTATGCGACGGACTTCCCAGCACAGGTAGCGGTCATTCGATCACCAAGCAAAATCTTCTTCATCAACGGCCAGAAAACCAGTATAGTTCTCGGTCCACCGCAGTTTATCAGCTCGATGGAGCATGTAAGCGAAGCACTACTCGGCTCGGTCAACGGAGTCGCTGAGCCGGTCGCTCTGGCCTATCTCACCTGCTGGCAGCAGTGGGTGGACGAGTTGCACACCGGTGAGGTTGGGCCGCTGCGGAAGTGGCGCCGTCAAATCATTGCCACCTTTCGGCGTAATCGGCGTACGGTTGCAAGACATCTCGAACGCCGCGGCTTCACGCTGTCCCCGGTAGACTCAGGACCGTACCTGCTCGCCTGCGTGGAACGCGGCGTCGGGGGTGGTCTTGACAGCTACGCGGTAGCGCGGGAGGCAGGCGTCCTTATGATGGATTCCTCGTACTTCCTGCATGAGCACAGCAGCTGGCAGGGCTTCCGGGTGAACCTAGCCAGCCACCACCAGCATATATCCCAGGCGATATCGCGAGTCTTCGCGAGGGAATCGCCCCTAGAGATGGAGCCAGAGACCAACAGTGACCCATCGTAAGTTTCCACAAAGTTTGCCAGAGTTTGGCCGGCAGCTATTTCATGCGGTGCCGGCATCAAAGGAGCAAGAACAGCATATGGCCTCCACTCTCCCTGCTCGTCCCGCCGCCAAGAAGTCAACAGCGGATGCACCGCTTAGCAAGCCGCTGCCCTTACCCCGTGAGCTGTATATCGAGACCACCACGCGCTGCAATGAGTTCTGCGATCAGTGTCCGCGCACGCATCTGGGGCGCGAGGCCGATCGCGATATCACCCTCGCCGAGGCCGCAGCCATCGCCGGGCAATTCCCCGATCTCGATCGGGTCGTCTTGCACGGCCTTGGTGAACCCTTGCTGAATACCGAGCTGCCCGAGATCATCGCCTATTTGCGGGCACGAGGCGCCTACACCCTGTTCAATTCGAATGCGCTGCTGCTCAATGAGCGTCGAGGACACGCCCTGATCGACGCCGGTTTGAACGAGCTGCGGGTCTCCCTCGACGGCGCGACCCCGGCGACCTATGCCCGGGTGCGCGGGGTCAACCAGAAGGCGCTGCCGCTGATTATCGGCAACGTCAAGAAGTTTCAGGACTTGAAACGCAAGATGGGCGTGACCCTCCCCCGCGTGTCGCTCTGGTTCACCGCCATGCGCGAAAATTTCCAGGAGCTGCCCCAGGTCGTCGAGATTGCGGCAACTGCTGGTGTCCCCGAAGTCTACGTGCAGCGCTTCATTTTCTTCGGCAAAGGTTTGGCCACGGAGGACCAGACGCTCTACCACGCGCTGCGCGAGGACGAGCGCGCCACCTTGCACGCGGCGGAGCTGCGCTGCCGGGAACTGGGCATTGCATTTGCCGCCACCGGCGCCACCGAGCCGGTCACCTACCTCGAGCGCGGAGCCGAAGGAGAAACAAGGCTTGCTCAACCGTGGCAGGGCTGCCAGCGGCCGTACACGCTCGCCTACATTACGGCGCATGGCAATGTCTACTCGTGCTGTTTTGCTCCCTTTACTCCGGGCCCGCTCAGCAAGAAGTGGTTGGGCAACGCCTTCGAGACTCCGTTCGATCAGATCTGGAATGGCGAGCGGTACCAGGAGTTCCGCGCCGCGTTCGAGAGCGATACGCCCTGGCCCCAGTGCGCCGATTGCGGGACCAAGTGGAGCCTGTAACCGCGCTGCCCAAGCATGCCTGCTGAGTACTTGACGCCTCCCCATAGATGCTGTATAATCAGCACTACTTAGTAAGTTGTACTACGTATTGCGCAAATGAGTAATGCGGCGTCTCGTCTCGCTCCGAGGAGGCACAGGGTGGCCAATGACTTCACCGATCTCGGCCGCTTCAGCGATGTCTCGCTTCTGGTCCTGTTGAGCCTTGCAGATGGCCCCAAGCACGGCTACGCCATGATGGAGGATATACAGCGCTTCAGCGGTACGCTCTTTGAGCCAGGCACCCTCTATGGCGCGCTCATGCGCCTGGAGAAGAGAGGGTGGATCGAGGCGCTCCCTGCCGAAGACCGGCGCCATCCCTATCGACTGAGCGCCGCCGGTGCTGAAGCATTACGTCTGCAGATTGCTACCCTGCGACAGATCGTTGCGACCGGAGTGCAGCGTTTGGCGCTCGGCTGAGATAAGGAGAGACGCACAATGCCTGTGTGGGAACGCACCACTGCCCCCAGGCTCGGAGACCGCTGGATACCACGTCTCCTGCGGCTGTATCCCCGCTCCTGGCGCGATCGCTATGAAGATGAGGTGGCAGAACTGCTCGCAGAGCACCGCGTGACGCTCTGGACCTGCTTGGATATACTGCTGGGCGCGCTCGACGCCCATCTGCACACTGATCTACTTCCAGGGAGGTTGACGTCTATGGCCCATCGTATCCGGACAAGCGTGATCGCTATCTTCTGCGCCTTTGTGCTCTTCTGCGTCGCCTGGGCGCCACTCACTCTGGTGCGCGACCCATTGCCGGTCTGGGAATCTGCTGTACGGGTACATCCGGAGCTGCTCACCGCGCTCAATCTCCTGGATGTTGCTGGTCTAGTGGCGACCCTTGCCGTCCTGGTGGGGGGTGTGCCCGTATTGGTGGCCGCGGTTGCTTGGGCCTGGAGAGCGCGCCGCAAGCGGCAGCTGCTGCTCTTCGCCACTCCGCTCCTGGCTGTCACCCTGCTGGTTGTCTTCGCCGCCGTGGCCATTCCGCTTTCTGGAGCCCGGCAGTCAAGCGCACCGAACGCTCCGCTCACCCCGCTGGCCATTGTATTGCAAATCTGCCTGACGCTTCTGCTGCTGGTAGCCGTCGGCGGTAGTACCGCGGCACTTGCCCTCGCCGTGGCCCACAGCGAGGTGGAAACACGACTCCTGCGGTTTGCGCTGCGCTCCGCAGCTGTCGCCACCACAGCGCTGGCCGCTGGACTGCTCGCCAGCCTCACGCTCACAGCCCTCATCTTCGCCGAAGCGCCGCAGGTCAGCTTTTGGCCGCCACTGCACGCCGTGGACCTGCTGCTGATGCTCGCGGCGGTGGCGCTGGCGAGCTTTGGGCTCAGTCGCGGCATCCAGGCAACACGTTCTCCTGCCGGAGCAACCGGGAGCCAATAAGGGCGTATACTGTAGTATCCGACGCAACGAGAATGGGGCCAACCCGTAGTTAGCTGGAGCGAGGGCTCTTATGCCGCCATCCGATGCCTCTTACCAGTCGCGCGATGTACGTCACTTCGAAGAGTGGTCGCGCCACTACGAAAACTCCTGGATGCAGAGCCGCCTCTTCAACCGCGTCCACCAGTCAGTGCTCGATCTTGGAGCCACACTGCCGCCACCAGTAAATATCCTCGACGTGGGTTGTGGAACCGGGCGGCTGCTGCGAGCCGCCGGAGCACAGTGGCCGAATGCGCACCTGAACGGGGTCGATCCCGCGGAGGGCATGGTGGAGGTGGCGCAACGTCTCACCCCCGACGCCACCATACAGCGTGGACTGGCCGAGTCGCTACCTCTAGCTGACGCCAGTGTGGACCTGGCCTTCAGTACCATGTCGTCTCACCACTGGCATGATCAGGCCAAAGGCGTAGGGGAGATCGCCCGTGTCTTGCGCCCCGGCGGCCACTTCATCCTTGCTGACTTCGGTCTGCCGCGCATGCTGGCGTGGGTTACCTTCCACGGACGCGGACTGCCCGCCTCCACCCGGCAGAGGCTCTTCACCGCCGCCGGACTTCGCGTCGAGAGGCAGCAGACGATCGTCTACCCCTTTATTCTGGTCACACTGGCCGCTCGCCCCTAACCACCGTTAGTACACCAGCACTGGCGTACCTATAGTCGCGAAGTCCCAGACCTTCTCCATATCACCGTTGGCGTAGTGGAAGTTGATGCAGCCATGGGAACCGCTGTTAAAAGCGATGGGGTCGTAGTGCGGCAGATTCGTCAGATAGCCCATGCCCGACCCGCCGGCATTATCTCGCCACCAGGCGTCATGCACCAGGAATCCGTAGTCCGAGTAAACCATGCCAAAGTGGATGAACGTTGGGTTATAGTAGTACGGCGAATTCTTGGGAAAGGGCGAGACGTCGTTATAGTTCTCCAGCCTCTCGGTGATGCAGTGGAGACCGGGCACCGAGGGTAGATCCGGATTGCCCGTCGTCACGTTGAACGCGTACGGCTGGCCATCGCTGCCGACTGCCAGCTTACCATTGTCATAGAGCCGGGCTTCCTGCTCACGGAGCGAGACCACGATGACCTTGGTGTTCTGCAGGCCGTAGTGGTCAATCAGATCGATGTCGGTCTGGTGCGCCGTCATAGACCATGCCTCACGGGCACTGGCACTCGTGGGCATCTGCGCCAGGTTGGTGAGCATGGCCTGAATGTTGGTGATGAACATCTGGATCTCGGAATCGACGGCGGTGTAGTCAGAAAGCGTCTGCGCGTTCGCCAGTCGCGCGCGAGCGTCACCAATGGCAGTACCGCCAAGGTAGTTCTCGGTATCGTACTTGTCCAGCGGATCATCGGCCCAGTCGTGGCCGTTGTCGTATTCGATACCGATATACTCGTAGCCGTCGGGGTAGGCCACGTTGTTGTAGGGATCCACCGTGGTCTTCGAATCAGCCTCTAAGACGAGATTCGTCAGCGTCTGCATGTCGTGCTGCGCCTCTACCTTGGCCAGCGGTAAGGCAAAAGCCTGTCGCTGCTTCTGCACCGTCTGCGAGACCGCGCTGACCGCGGACATCGTTGTGGCGGCGGCCAGGCTCTTGGCGTCCTGGGAAGCCTGCTGCTGGAAGGAAGTATCCGTGCCACCATCCTGCTGGTAGGTCGTGGTGTCGGTCTGGAATTGCTTTACTGCGGCGTTTGTCTGCTGTGGGAGTAACGCGGCGGTGTCCGCGCTGAGTTGCACCATCTGCGCCCGCATCAGCGCGACGAGTGCGGTATAGTCGGCGGAATCCTGCCCGGCCCGGAAAGCGGTGATATCTTGCGTAGGCCACGACTGGAATTCAAATTTCGGACCACTGCCGACCATAATAGCCGAACTGGGATCAAGCCCCACATTCGAGAGTAGGTCCGACTCCGACTCCCAGAATGAGTCGACATCTCCGAGGGCGCACTCGAGCGGCTGCGACGTGTCACCCAGCGCCTGTGACTGCGCGTTCACTGCGGCGTCGAGCGACTGCATCTGGTTATAGATCGGAATGATCTGTGAGACCGCGTTCGTCTGATCGAGAATGTATCCGTCGGCGGCAAAATACTCTTTGCCTGTCTTGGCGGCGGCAAGCTGCTGCTGCGCCTGCTGGTAATGCGCCTGGAACGTGGCAGCCTCTACGAAGCCCTGGTTCTGCACTGGTTTCAGCGCCTGCATGAAGGATTGCAGGTCCTGCGCCGCGCGCTGCTGAATCTGGCTGGGTGTGAGCTTCACCAGCTCCGTCACCTGCGTATACAGTTTCGCATAGCCATCGGCGGCTACTTGCTTGTTCTTACCGGCGGTCAACACGCTTTCCTGCTGCTCGATAGGTTGCAGCAGCTCGTCGGGGACGCCTACGCTGACCTGGGCGGTGTGCAGCTCAGTGTCGAGCTTGGCTTTGTTCAGCTTGGCCGCTTCCTGGGCGTTCACTGTAGCCCCGGCGCATCCGCTCAGTAGTATCGCGGCGACAATGACGACCATGCTAAGCGTGCCTGCGAGGCGCGCCGCCGACAGGGGGCCTTCCCCCGAAGACGATCCGATCCTTTGCGTCTGCACGTGTTTCCTCATACATCCCACTCCATGCCCGGCGGCACGATTGTCTGCCGAAGCAAGATACCTCACTGTAAAACCAGACCATATCGCGCTGTGGTTGGTGCGTCAGTAAGATCATTACGCAACTCGCACGCCATCGTCGAACGGAGGTTTATCTTCTGGATACGCCCATCTGCGCCCTACTGGATATGACGCGCGCTACTGCTTCTGGGGAACGCCACGGTACCACGTCCGTAAAGTTATTTTACAAACCGCGGAGGAAGCCGCCATGAGGTTTACGCGCAGTCTACGGCCACTGTTGTCGTATCCAGGCGAGGGTCTCGGCTGCGCTGTCGGGAATAGTCAGATGACTGGTATCGAGTACGCTCATCGGTGGATTGGTGGTTTCAGCATGGCTGCGCAGCCAGCCATTGAAGCGACGCATCTCGGCCAATACCTCGGGAGTACCGGACCTCCGCCAGGTCGGGCGGGCGCGCAAACGTTCCTCCAGGATGTCGTCCTCGCAGACCAGAGCGAGGTAGTGAATCTCGCTAAAGTAACGACGCTCCACACAGGTCTCGAACTGGTCAGGCATTGCCGAGCCCACCAGCACCACCGGCCTGCCACCCTGGCCGATATTCTTGGCGACCCGTAACCACAGGTTGCGATAGCTGCGATAGCCATCCTGTGGAGTAGCGAACTCCGGTCGCCAGAGGATGTCGCTCTCCATGACCACCGCCTCCTGCATAAGGGGAACGAGAGCGAGGCCGACGGTGGATTTGCCGGAGCCGCTGGCGCCGCTCACGACAAAAAGCGGCAGCCTCTTGAAGGGGTGGGCATAGCCGCAGGCCGGGCAGATGGCAAAAGGGCCGCGCGTATCGATAGCTTTCTCTTCGCAGTATTCGCCGCAGCGCGGGCAGACATTGAACATAGTTGCGTCCTCCGTTCTAGCGTCCTCGGCCCTGACAAAACGCCATTCACAGGCTCGCCGATATGAGGGACTGGCACCTAGCCACCATAACGTATAATCAGGCCCAGCAGGAAAATCAAAAGGAAAGGTAGGTGTTCACATGGTGGAGAGTACTCCAGCGGTGGTATCGGTGGGCATGGTGTTGTTTCCGGGGTTTACTCTGCTCGACCTGGCTGGTCCCTACGATGTGTTTAGCCGTATGCCGGGAGCGCGCGTCTCTCTGGTTGCCGCTACACTTGAATCTATACACGCCGAGAAAGGTGTGGCGCTTTCTCCCGACATTGTTTTCGAGGACGCACCGAACCTTGACCTGCTCTTTGTCCCAGGTGGTCCGGGCCAGCAGCTGGTAATGGAGGATGCTCGTGTCCTGGCCTTTTTAAGAGAACGCGTCCAGACAGTGAGACTACTCGCCTCCGTGTGTACCGGCGCGCTCATTCTAGGCGCCGCTGGTCTGCTACAGGGTTACCGCGCGACTACTCATTGGCGCTATCTGGAGTTGCTCCGCTTATTGGGTGCGGAGCCGATCGCTGAGCGGGTGGTAGTAGATGGTAACCGCATCACCGGGGCCGGTGTTTCGGCGGGCATCGACCTGGCGCTTCGTATTGCGTCGATCTTCTATGACGAGCGGGTGGCGAAGTCTATTGCGCTGGGAATCGAGTACGATCCCCAACCTCCCTTCTGGGGAGGCTCACCAAAGAGCGCGGATCCAGACATTTTGGCGCGCTTATCTGCCTCTCTCGACGAGGTATATGAGAAGCGGCGAGCCCAGATTGAGCGAATCAAGGGGCAGCAGCCGGCTGCACCAGATGCTTGATCGCATGAATCCGGCTCCAGAGCCATCGAACTCCCTCCACGAGCACGAAGGTGCCGAAGGCCAGCGTTGAGATAAGAAAGCTATAGGGTGCGTGCACATAAAATGCCAGGACCAGTCCAACCCAGACAAAACCCAGGGAGAGTCCGGCAGACAGGACGATCGCCCAGCCGGGGCGCGTGCAGACATCGCGGACCACGGCCGCCGGCGTGACCAAAAGCGTCAGGATCAGCAAGGCCCCCACTGCTTCGGTGGCCTCACTGACGCTCAGCGCGACCAGGATGAGAAACACCAGTCCCAGCGCCTGCACTGGCACGCCCTTTGCGGCCGCCACCTCCGGATCGAGCGACGCGAAGAGCAGCGGACGGGCAATGACCAGCATTACGAGCGTGATCCCGAGCCCAATGAGTGTCATCACCACAGCCGTAGAGGTATCCAACCCGACAATCGTGCCGAAGAGCGTGTTCACGCCAACCGTGATGCTATGCGTCTGCGTGCCCTGGAATCCTCCTGAGATATAGATGCTGAGGAACAAGACTCCCAGGCCTAGGACCCAAGCGGAGACAACGCCGATCTCGGTGTCGCGCGGACGTACCCGCCCGCTGAGCGCACCGATAACCAGTGCGACCAGGATCGTCCCGCCAAACATTCCCACGAGAAAGTTGAAGTTGAACAGGAAGGCACCCAGCACGCAGGCGAATGCCACATGGGACAATTGCTCTCCGGCAAAGACCTGCTGGCGCAGCACGATGAAGTACCCCACTATGCCTGCCATGACAGCGACGGCGGTGCCTGCCAAAAAGGCCGCACGCATGAAATCAAAGCTCAGCATCACCTGTAGATCGCGCACGAGGTTGAGGGAAAATGGCGCAACCGCAGCCAGGGACGTCATCTGGATCATCATGAAGCCGCCTCCGGACCACTCGCCTGTCTTCTAACCGATCCGAACAACACGGGTCTGCGCCAGGTCAGCAGTCGTACCAGGGCATACCCGCCAAACGCGAAGCTGGTGATGTACACGCTCACCGGATAGGGCTGCACGTAGGCCACCACCAGTCCTCCCCAAGTGAAGAGCAGTGCGAGGAGGACCGCGAGCCCCAGGTTGACCGCTGGACGCGCGGTGATGCGCTCGGCGGCGGCAGCGGGGGTGATGAGCAGCGCAAAGATCAATAAGACTCCAATGACTTGCACCGCCACCGCCACCGCCACCGCTAGGATCAGCATGAAGACCAGCGAGAGCGCGCCCACTGGAACGCCGCGCGCTTCGGCGACCTCCGAATCCAGACTCGCAAACAGGAGCGGGCGATAGATTGCCGCCAGTGCGAGCAGTGCAACCAGGCTAGCGCCGACGACCAGCACGACATCCGCCTGACTCACTCCCAGGATCTGACCGAAGAGGATGGCATAGGCGTTTTCGGCATAGCCATGATAGAGAAAGATGAAGAGAGTACCCAGACCCAGGCTCCAGGCCAGGAGGGAACCGATGACCACGTCACGGTTACGCAGGCGCTTGCCGAATATCCCGATCCCCAGCGCGCCGGCTCCGGTAAACAGCAGCAAGCCCAGCGTCGCCGGCAGAGACACCAGCACCGCCCAAGCCGCGCCGGCAAAGCCAATATTCGCCAGTGCGTGGCCGGCGAATGTCATGTGGCGCAGCACGACAAAATAGCCCGCCGCGCCCGCGATGAGAGCGATGAATGTGCCGGCCAGAAACGCATTCTGCGTGAACTGGTATTGAAACAGGATCTGCCAATCGGCGACAAGATTCCAGGAGTAGGTAGGCACGGGCGCCGAGGCGAGATAGATAAGTGCACCAGGCATCAGGAGTGCCCTTCCGCTTCCAGTCCGACGACGAAGACGTGTCCCTGGCTGTCGTGCAGCACTTCGACCGGGCTGTCATAGAGGCGACTCAGGGTCTCTGTCGTCAAAATCGTGTCGGGCGTGCCGGCGACGACCCGCCCGCGGGCCACATATACTAGCCGGTCGAGCACGCCAAGCAGCGGATTGAGATCATGCGAGACCAGTATCACCGTCATGCCGCGCTCGCGCGCCAGCCGGGCTACCAGCTGGGCAATCGCCTGCTGATTACGCAGGTCGAGGCTCGCCAGCGGCTCGTCCAGGAGGACTAATCGCGGATTTCCGACTAGCGCTTGCGCCAGCAACAATCGCTGCTGCTCCCCGCCGGAGAGCTGGTTGATCGGCCGATCGGCATAGGCCGTCGCCTCCACTTCTTCGATCGCCTGCTGCACACGCTCGCTCGCGGCGTGATGCCCAGGTAGGGGTAGCGGGAACCCAAAGCGGTGCCCATCGAGGCCAAGCCGCACCATATCGCGTCCCCGCACGGCAAGATCCGCATCCAGAGTGCGTCGCTGAGGCACGTAGCCGATATCGGCACGACCCCGCCGGGGACTGCGATCGAAGACCTGTACCTCACCAGCACTCGGTCGCACCAGGCCGAGCAACAGTTTGAGCAACGTGGACTTCCCAGCCCCGTTCGGACCGAGCACCGTGATGAATTCTCCCGCGTGTACAGTGAATGTAGCTTGCGACCAGATAGTCCTGCCACCTAGTTCTACGGCCGCCGCCTGCAAGGCGACGACCTCGGGCGCCGTGTCTGGACCCTCGTGGGCAGGGGGGAGAGCCACTGGGTTCGTCGGGCTTATACTGCTGCTGCTCATCTTGTTCTCCCTATTGTCCCAGGACCTGGGCGTTGAGCGCGTTTTGCAGCTGAAAGAGCTGACCGACCTGCCAGTCCTGGAAGCTGACGTCAGGGGGCTGAATAGTTTCCGAGACCGAGACCAGCGGAATGCCCTGGGCGGCGGCCAGCGCTTTCAGGTGATCGGTCACCGGGGTAACGGTTTGCGCATTGAAGACCAGTACCGTGATCTGCTTCTGCTCGATCTGCTGCTCGAAGGTCACCACTGAGTCCGCGGGCGGATCGTTGCCCTCGGCGATCGCCTCCATGAAATCCGGCGGCGAAATGAGATCCAGACCGAGATAATTGGCCATGTACACGAAGATGCTCTCGGTGGCGCCGACTTTCCGGCCGTGGAACAGAGATTTGATCTCGTTCAAGCGCTGATGATACGGTTCCAGAGCAGTCTCGAACGCCTGGCGCTCTTTGCTGAAATAGGCGCTATCCTTGGGATCGAGCGACTGGTAATCTTTAGTGATCTGATTGGCAACCAGCTCCACATAGGTCGGGTTATACCACATGTGGGGATTATCCCCGTCTTTCTTTCCCAGCAGAGTCGCCACGGTGAGTACCTTGCGACCGCTAACCGGATTGGCGTCGATGAGCTGCTGACCCCAATCATCATAGCCTGCGCCGTTGAGAATGATGTATTGCGCCTGCGCGAAAGCGCGTGCATCGTTGTTGTTGCTTTCATACTGGTGGGGGTCGGCGTTGGGATCGCTGACGATGCTGGTCACGTTGGCGTGGATGCCGCCCAGCTGGCTGGCGATGCTGCCCCAAAAGTTCTCGCCGGCAACCACATTCAATACTGTACTCGAGGTATTCGCCGACGACGTGCCGGAGCAGCCGGCCATACCCAGACAGATCAGGGCTAGCGATGTCATGACGCCGGCGACGACCGGCGATAGGCGGCGTGGGGTCATCGAGCATGTCTCCTCAAACTGCAAGTCGTGCAAATGCCGTTAGCATGTGATACACTATATCATTGATATGTCGTATCAGTACTCTGGCAGACAGAGAATATCATTAACTGATACCTAGTGTCAATAGTGGAAGACAAACTGGGAACTTCTGGGGAAAGATGCTAGACTGCAAGGCAACAGGTACCGAAGCGAGAGCTAGCGCAAGAATACGAGACAATGACTATGACAGTTTCACTTGAGGTGAGCGCCCCCGAGATGGTTGCCGCCTTGGAGCACGCCGGCTTACGTTCTACCAGGCCGCGCAGCGCTATTATCGAACAGATTGCTGAGTGGGCAACCCGAGACAAGGATTTCAGCAGCGAGGAGCTGTGGCACGCCACCCAGGAACGTGCACCCTGGATCGGACGCGCTACCGCCTTCCGTACAGTTGAACTGCTTACCGCCCTGGGGTTCCTGGACCGGGTGACCTTTGCCGACGGGAGCGAACGCTATCATCCAGTGCAGCCGGGCACTCACCACCACCACCTGACCTGCGCGGAATGTCACCGGGTAGTAGCCGTCGACGCCTGCCTTCCGCTGCCACTGCTCGAGAAAGTAGAACGTCAGTCGGGATTCGCCATCTCCGGCCACCGCGTGGAGCTCTTTGGACGGTGCCCCAGTTGCCAGGCGCGGGACTCTAGAGCCGAGACCTAGATGGCTCGGCGACACGCGATGAGTTTGGACCAGCCCACGGTAGGATTGGCAATCAGAGTGCGCAGGAGATTGTGACTTGCTGCGGTGAATTATCCGCGAAGGCGGAGACGGTTATAATGCCCGAAGTGGATATGCCGCTCACGGTTACCGTGACCTGCAGTCCTGCATCTATACTGCCGCTTTTGGGGACGACTGTATAGGCACTCACACTGGCCTTTGCGCTCCAGAGCAACAACTTTCCTCCTGTATTGCTGATAGTAAACGTCCTCGTCGTGGTGTCCGAGCAGAGTAAAATAGATATCTTGGCGGGCGAGACCGTGAGGAACGCTGGAGCTGGCGTGGCGGTAGGTACAGACGTTGGAGAGCCAGTTGGCGTGCCGGCGCCGGAGGTTGGTGAGCCGCTAGCCACCGATGACGGGGTGGGCACCACAGTCTGGCCGGGTGCTGGAGTCTGTCCGGGTGCCGGAGTTTGGCCAGGTGGTGAACTTTGTCCCGGAGCCGCCTTTGCCGTGACAGTCGCCGCACCGGTGACAGTGCTGGGCACGCGGCCGTGAGCTAAGTCCGAGGACGCACTGAGAGTCCCAGTGCTGAAGTGGGTCACTGCCAATACCGCTGTGCCGGACAGCAGGAGCGCCACCGCCGCGACGAGGCACACCATCCAGACAGCCGGAGCACGTCTTCGCGTCCTTGGGGGTTTTCCTGGCACCTCACTCTGCTGGGTGATAGCGTCCATGGGTACATACGCGGCACGGGTATAGTTTTCCGAGGGCTCCGCTTCATCGTGACTGGGCACCGCCGGCATGTCAGCGATCTCGGTCCCGCAAATGGGACAACGGCCAACCGAGAATGCGGCCGCATCCAGGCCGGCGCCGCATTGGCCGCAGTAACGCACCATATTTTGTCTTCCCCCTGAATCGATGTGTGGTAGCAGAGCGAGGAACCTCTACCACTACCAACAATCGGCTGGTATTTTGGCAACTTAATGATCAACCGTACGGCTCGAGCACGTCTGGCGGCCGAGGCGACAGGCCGGCACAGCCTTCAGGACCACTCAAGCTGACTAACACTCACCACTGGCACGGCCATCTGAATTAGTCTACCATAGCTAGGTAGGTAGCTTAGTGCTGGAGTGAGAGGCGGATGAAACCAGCTAGACAACCAGAGCCACAACAGCCATCAATACCAGCAGATGAATCGCCCTCGTCGGACCGCTGCCAGCCGTCTTTACTGGTCGTGACCGGAATCATGGCTGCGGGAAAGTCAACCGTCGCCCGCTTGCTCGCACAGGGCTTCGCGCGGGGAGTGCATGTAGAGGCCGACGCACTGCAGCAGATGATTGTTTCAGGAGGTGTCTGGGTTGGCGAACCCGGAGAACCCGGAGAAGAGGCAGCTAGACAGCTTCACCTGCGTCTCAAGAACATGTGCCTGCTTGGCAGATCCTTCTTCGCGGCAGGCTTTAGCGTGGTGCTGGATGACATCATTTTGGGAGATCGCTGGCACGAGCTGCAGGAGGAACTGGACGGATTACCATACTCTCTGGTAGTTTTAGCTCCGAGTATCGACGTCGTGGCGGAGCAGCGCGACCTGGAGCGATCAAAAGCTGCGCAGGGCCGTGACTGGGCAGCATACCTGGATCAGGCGCTACGGGCTACCATGGCGGGCTATGGCATATGGATCGACAACTCACAGCAGACGCCAGAGGAAACGGTCGAGGAGATACGGCGCCGAGCTGGCCTACTGTCTTGACGATCCGTACGGCACGGCTGGCTTGGCACTCAACCTGCCGGTGAGAGTTTAGCTGCTGACATCCTTTTGCATATTGGTGGCAACGGTGTAATAGCCGAGCTTCTCGTATAGATGGAATGCCACCTGGTTGTCACCGAAGACACTGAGTCCGATTTGCCGGACACTGTGCGGTTGCAACTCCTCTTCGAGGCGATTCATCGTCGCTTCACCATACCCCGTTCCCCGATATGCCTCGTCAATCTTAATGTCGTAGATGAAGGCCCTCCTGGCGGCAGAATCCACAAAGACCCAAAGCTCTCCTACTGGGACCTCTCCATCTGCCGTTACCACCCGCCAAAGCAAGTGCCCAGGGGTTTCAAGACCTTGCGGAAGCAAACTGGCAATTTGCCGGTCAGCCTCCTGGAGTTGCACGTCCAGGCTATCGTGCAAGTTTTTCGCTCGGTCGGCGCCATACTCTTCCCGCAAAACTGGTATATACGCGTCATACTCGGTTTGTGTCATCGGGCGCAAATTGATCATGATCGGCTTCTCCTTCTTACGTGAAATTGCCGTAGGTGCATTGTATATACTGTAGTCATGCCCCAGAACGGTGCGCTGGAGTTTTTATGCCGGTTCGGTACCAGCACTCCGCTGTAGCCACATCGCGCATGAGGCAGTTAAGCATCTAAACTACGTCTGCGGGAAAGGAGTGACAGTATATGCTTTTCCACCTGCTGGTAGTACTGCTCTCTCTCTTCGTTATCGGAGTTGCGCTCTGGGATATCTTTGAGACGGTGGTGTTGCCTCGGCGGGTCTCCCGCAGATTTCGTCTGACGAACATACATATGCGCAGCACCTGGAGCGTCTATTCCTCACTGACGCGGCGCATATCGTCGAGCACCAGACGTGAGTCGGCGTTGGCCGCGTTTGGACCTTTGGCCCTGCTGTCGCTGCTCGGCCTGTGGGTAGCTCTCCTGATCATCGCCTATGCGCTTCTCTTATGGGGCCTGGGTTCTCCGCTGGTCTCCTCCGGAGGACCCACGAGCCTGGGGACCGATCTCTACTTCAGCGGTACCACCTTGCTCACCCTTGGTCTTGGGGATGTGCTCCCTCACTCAGCCAGCTCACGGCTCATCACGGTGGCCGAAGTCGGTACCGGGTTTGGTGTGCTGGCGCTGGTCATTGGATACCTGCCAATACTCTATCAAGCTTTCTCGCGCCGAGAAGTAAACATCTCGCTACTCGATGCGCACGCTGGGTCGCCGCCATCCGCTGGAGCACTCTTCCGCCGGCAGCCGCCGGATCGTCGCGCTAGCAGGCTGGCTAAAGTGCTCTCCGACTGGGAGGGCTGGTCGGCGGAGCTGCTGGAGACTCACCTCTCATATCCTCTACTGGCCTATTATCGCTCCCAGCATGAGGACCAGTCGTGGGTAGCCGGTCTCACCATGATTCTGGACAGCTGTGCGCTGGTGCTGGCATTTGTCGAGAGCCTGAACCTGGACGAGGAGCTTACTGAGCAAGCCGCCTTTACTTTTGCCATAGCTCGCCATGCCGCCGCCGACCTATCCCGGCTCTTTGGCACCGACGAGGCGCGACGTCAGGCGCTTGACCACCGGCTGTCGGCCGACGATCGTGCCAGGCTTCGCGCGATTTTACTGGGGTGCGGAGTACGGTCCGGATCCAGTAGCGCAAAAGTGGAGGGCAAACTGGACGAGCTTCGTAGACTCTACGAGCCCTATGTCTCCGATCTGGCCGCCTATCTCTTGATGCCGCTGCCGCCATGGGCACCACCCGAAAGCGCACTCGATGACTGGCAGACAACCGCCGACAATGTAACCGCCCCTTCGATCAATGACCTGTCGGCGAGCACCCGCTCGAGCCCCGTCAGTTCATGAGGGCGCGGGGCCTCTCCAACCGACGGGTACTTCCCTGTATTATTGCTGAGCTTGACATCCGACGGTACCAGTGGGTATGGTTCCTTGGTGAGCCAAGTAGGGAGCAGGATGATCACTGTCCTTGGACTCGTGATCAGTGTGGATCAACACGGGTGGACACCAGCAGATGTTGACCCAGATTGATTGTCGCTTGAAGAAGATGGTGGCCGCCTCACGAAGTCGTTGGCAGCGGTCACAGGACGAGGTTGCCCGCCGGACCAGGGGTCTGACGGGCTTTTTGTTTGCCCGGCTTCGCGGCAGTTCACCAGTGCCGGTCGCCTTAGATCGAGCAGCCGTACCGGTGGCACTTGCCGCTCATAAAGATAAGGAGTCCTTAACAATGGGACAAGTGGAAAATATAGTTCAGACAGGCATCCCGACCAGCCTTACGGCGGTGGAAGCCGATGCCTTTCTCATGGACATGGATGGAGTGCTGGTGCGGGGCGCGCAGGTCATTCCTGGAGCCGTCGAGTTCATCGCCCGGCTGCGAGCCCAGAAGAAACCGTTCCTCATTCTGACGAATAACTCACTGTACACCGCGCGCGACCTGCAGGCGCGGCTGGCGCACGCCGGTCTAGACGTGCCGCCTGAGTCGCTGTACACCTCGGCGCTGGCCACCGCCCAGTTCCTGCATCACCAGTTCCCGGGCGGCACCGCATACGTTATCGGCGAGGCCGGGCTGACTACCGCGCTGCATGATGTCAACTATGTCCTGAGCGAGCAGGATCCCGACTATGTGGTACTGGGAGAGACCCACTCATATAGCTTCCAGAGGCTGGCGCAGGCTATTCGCCTGGTAGCTGCGGGTGCCCGTTTTATCGCCACCAATCCTGACGTGGTCGGTCCGGCGGAAGAGGGACTGGTGCCCGCAACCGGTGCGGTAGCGGCGCTTATTGCCGAGGCCACCGGAGTGCATCCCTACTTTGTAGGCAAGCCCAATCCGCTGATGATACGGTCGGCCCTTCGGCAGATAGGAGCTCATTCGGAGACAGCAGTCATGATCGGCGACCGCATGGACACTGACATCGTAGCTGGAACCGAGGCGGGCATGCAGACAGTTCTGGTCCTGAGCGGCGTCACCCGTCCAGAGCAGGTGGAACGTTTTCCCTATCGACCAACGTTGGTAGTTGAGTCGGTGGCACAGATCGACCCCAGCGACCGGTCAAGAGCCAACGAGTCCAGACCAAGCCGCATAGCGCTCGCCGGATAAGGTGAGCTGTCGGAAGCTTTGCGCCGCCGCCCACCGCCGTGCGGCACCAGCGCACCCACAGAAAACCTGTAGCGTGTCTGTAGACAATCAATCTGAAGCCGGGGTGACCTGCCGGCTGACCCAACAACTCAAGAATCGGCGCCCAGATCACGGCGGGGCGCCACTTCACGGATGAGGAGAGCTGCGCCTCCATACCGCTAACGCTTCCCGGGGCCGCTACGAACCAGAGCGGTCTCGATACGAGTTACGGTGTCAACCAGCCTACGAAGCACGTTGGGCGACGGCAGCAACAAATTGGCGACAAAGATCCCGTAAACTAGGGCCATAGCAGTCACCAACATTTGGAATGCCGTCTGAATGCCAGCCACACTCTGGCCGGTGAACAAGTGCGCAAAGCTCACATAGCCGATGCTGCCGGGTACCAGCATGATGAGGCCTGGTAGCTGCATGACTACCACCGGTCGTTTGAAAAGAATGGTGAACAGGTTGCTTGCCAGTCCGACAATGAGCGCCGCCGCAAAGGCGCCCAACTGGGCTCCCAGCACCAGCACGCCACCCGCTGAAGCCAGTACGGCAATCAGGCAGGCCAGCACCACCCAGACGGCGTCGCGAGCCTCCACATGCAGCCTGAAAATATACGCTAGGCCAGCAACCAGCGCAGCCACTAAATACGTCCAGGCCGGCAATGGTACAGGGGTTATCCGGTGGGGTGGTCCAAAGAGCCTGCTGGCCAGCTCTCCGCCCAGCGCTACTCCCAGAATCAGCCCAAACAAGGTGAAAAAAGTGGAAGTGAGGCGAACGGTGCCCGATATCAAATCTCGGGAAGATAGCTCCTGCAAGGACACAACAAGGGAGAAACCGGGCAACAGTACCACCAGGCCGGCTAGCGTCACCAGGTCACTCGCCAGAGGATGGACCTCCGCCGCCCACCAGCCGGCCAACAGGCTGGCAACAAAGGCTGCCAGCGGCGGAAAGATGCGCTCGAGTTGCGGAGAGACCTGCGCCAGTATGGCCAGTATTCCGGTGACACCGCCTATCAGTGCCGCGACCATTATGGCACGTGAGTCACCGCCGAGGGTAGTGGCAAATGCTGCGGCGGTGAGGGCATAGGAGATGCCGACCAACACGGCGCCCAGTAGAGATCTCCGCTCCTTGGCAAGAGCGCGGAGGCGTGCCAGCCCATCTTGTGGTGTGAGAAGTCCGGAGGCCACCTCACTGGCCACGGCATCGAGCTGGGTAAGCTGCCCCAGATTGATACCTTTGGGAGAGGTTACCAGGAGCGCGCGGTGCTGGTGGCTAAGGGGACCAATCGCTACCTCGATGGCAGTTGGCGTTATGTAAACTTGCGGATGGGGGAGCTTGAGATTATGGCTGAGAGCCAAGAGTAGTTCGCGTATCTGATTGATAGGATAACCCGCCTCGAGCAGCGCGTTGCCAAGCCGAAGTACGAATTCGGCTGCCTCCCGCTGACCCGCTGGATCCGCCTGGTCCTCCAACTTGCCGGCCAGAATGTTTGATGAACTGCTGATCTCGGACATAACCCGCTCTCCGCTCCGACGTACCGGATGCCCGGCGTTAGCAGGACAGTAGCGATCATCACTGTGGACCTTTTTCCTCGGCTAGCATACACCAAGTAGCGGCTGTATAGCGAACGAACCCGCCGTCGCCGAGTCTTTACAGCCAGGCGACGGCGGGTTCGTTCGCTATACCAGGTACATGCTACATGGATGGACGACTACATGGATGGACGACTACATGGATGGACGAATTTCGTAGACGGTAATCTCGCCGCCGCTCTCTACAATTGGACAACCCTTTGCCAGTCCAACCGCTTCATCCAGCGCCTCCGCCTTGATTATGGAATAGCCTGTCGCCATGCTGCCTACAGGACCGTCGTAAATGGAACCGTCGCTGGCAATGTTCTTGGCCTCGGCCGTGAATGGATTGCCGCCATCGACCAGAGCGCTGCCCAGACCTCCGAACCACACTCCCCACTTCTCCATAATTGCCGCCTGCTCGGCCTCACTTTCGGCCATGCCGCCACCACTGTAGAGCAAGACAAGATTAGCCACAGCTGCACCTCCTGAAGGAGCTCGTCGATAGACATGAGTTACACACGGCGCGAGGAAGCGGGCTACTACCTGCCCCTCACCGAGCATAGTCGAACAAGGTTAAGGAATTCGACAGACCCGGACGGACGTGAGCTAGGAGTCGAGTCTCCGCCCGGACACGTAAGTCCAGGCATATCGCCACTGCATGCCGCCAGGCTTTATGATATGCTTTGACCAGTTGAGTAAGCCCAGGGCGAGAGGCAAGAAATGAGCATACCGGAAGTCGAGGCATGGGACCGGGCAGCTGGGCTGCCGGTGCCGGCTCAGCGTTCTGGGTTCCAGCCGCCCATCTGGCTGATAGTTGTGCTGGCTATGGCGTATCTGACC
Source organism: uncultured Chloroflexia bacterium (assembly GCA_963826075.1). Taxonomy (GTDB): domain Bacteria; phylum Chloroflexota; class Ktedonobacteria; order Ktedonobacterales; family JADMIN01; genus JAJPKE01. The sequence continues at coordinate 76,491 of CAWGVQ010000013.1, read as the reverse complement.
GCCTTGGCACTCTTAGCCTTTCTCCCCGGGGCTACGCTGATTGAACGGCTGCGGGCATTGGATGGTGGAATCTGTGCCCAATTGCCTACTCATTCATTCTGGCCAGGGGGCCAGCAATTGCCGCTCTGCTCACGCAATACCGGGATCTACAGCGGATTTACCGCCACATTGTTGGTTCTGTGGGTCACTGGGCGATTGCGATCCTCCGGATTTCCCGGTCGCTGGGTGCTGGTAGTTCTAGGGGCGGCGGTAGTATTCATGGCCGAAGATGGATTCAATTCATTGTTTCTAGACCTCGGCCTACCTCATCTCTATCAGCCGCATAATTTGTTGCGTCTGGCCTCCGGTCTGGGCACCGGTGTGGCAATGTGCGCGGTGCTCGTTCCAGTAGCCAATGCCCTGGTATGGCGAGACGACGACGAGAGACCCACATTCAGGTCACTTTCGGAGTTGTCGCTCATGCTGCCGGTGTTGCTGTTGATCTTTCTCGCGGTCGGCTCGACGATTTACCCACAATTTGGCTTCCTGCTCTATCCCATAGCGATCTTCAGCTCGTTTGGGCTGGCGATAGCATTGACGCTGGTCAACGTTGTTTTCGTGCTCGGCCTCACGAGTCGGGTGGGCCGTTTTGTGTCCTGGAGGCAGTTCTTTCCATTCTTTACGCTGGCGGTGGTCCTGGCGATTGGCGAACTGATGGCTTTGTTTTACCTCAAGACCGCAGCGCTACTTGCCCTGGCTCATCCGTAAGCGACTGGCTTTACCGCCCGAGTGCCTTGCCTTGCTGATGCCGCGGCGATAGTTTATACTTTGGTCCAGGGGGATGCCAGTCCGGCTACTGTCAAGTAAGCAAGGAAGAGAGCTCGGGCAGGAGAATCTTTATGCCGAATAAGTATGAGCGCGAGATCGAAGAGATTCTCAGGAACATGGATCGACCTGAACCCAAGACTGGGCTTGGGAGCCGCATTCGTGCGTTTAATCGGCCGCGGCCGAGGCGTGCTCGACGTGCCTGGGACATTGGTTTGAGCGCCTCGGAAGTCTTCATGCTGGTCGGCATAGCGGTGATCATGCTGGCCGCCGGCCTGGCCTACTTTTGGGGTGATCACCAGCCGGAATTACTGCTTGGCACTCCAGTGGTGGCCTGGATCTCCATAGTGGGCTTCGCCGTCTTTGTCGCTGGGTTGGTGATTGGATGGCGACATGGTTTTAACTCGGGCCGCGCTGGCACTCCCAGTTGGCGCGGCCCCAATTTTACCGCCAGCACTGCCAGCAACCCCGGCACCACTGACGGCAATGTGGTGCGGTTGAATTCCAGACGAAACCGCAACCCGTTCACCGCCCTGGCGACTCGGATCAGAATACTCCGTCTCAAAATGCGCTATCAGCGCCTCCGTGAACACGAGAATAGCGAAGATTGACGGGCGTACCCTCCTGCCTGGCTCCGCCACTCGGTCTGGCTCCCAGAAATTCATGCGCGACAACTTCGGCGGCAAGGATTTCGTATGAAGTGGTAACGGCGGTTTGCTCGCGCTCCACGTCTATGTCCGGCGCTATGTAACGGTGCCGCACTGAGTGGAGCTTGGACCAGAGAAAGACGGTCCAAAGCGCCGGCGCCACCAACAGTTCGTTTGCCGACGTGCCAGAGAGCTGACATGACGAGGAGCCACACCAATGAGTGATCCGTATGGGATGGAGTATCCAACTGTACAACGGGGACAGCCGGATGATAGTTTCAGGCCCCCCTATACTCAAGATCCGCCCTACCCTCCTAACCCGCCATATGGGCAGCCTAACGCCGCAAGCATGCCTGCCCAGGGCAACCCCGCCGCGGGAGTTCAGCCGGTCTATGTCCCCTACGCGGTAGCCGCTCCCGGACAAGGACAAGGAGACGGCATGGCGCTCACCAGCATGATTCTGGGCATAGTCAGCGCCGCCATTGGTTGGGTTCCTTTCTGTGGGCTGATCGTACTGGCGCCGGCCATCATCGGCATCGTGCTTGGCGCTCTAGGACTTAAATCGCAGAACCGTCGCGGGATGGCCATCGCCGGAATCATACTCTCAGTCGTTGGGATCGCCGCGGCCACTGTGTTCTTCTGGATCTAAAACGCGCCAGTGCGATCGTCCGCCTGAGCTTGACATCTGTGGGACAGGCGTTCTATACTGATAGCATCTATCCCTTTCTAGAAACCAGAGCGACGAGAGCGGCGGCAAGATCGCCGCTCTCGTCTCTATTGCGTTATCACACTGCAGGTACGCCTGCCCATTTTTGTTGGCAGTTTTGATTCACCACACACATAGAGCTATATATGCCGCAGGACCGTATTGTCGTTCGTGGAGCGCGCGAACACAACCTCAAGAACATCGATGTTGTCATACCGCGGGACAAGTTAGTAGTCATTACCGGGCTTTCGGGGTCGGGTAAGAGCAGCCTGGCTTTCGACACTATCTTTGCCGAAGGACAGCGCCGGTATGTCGAGTCGCTCTCGTCGTATGCGCGCCAGTTTCTCGGACAGATGGACAAGCCCGACGTCGATCATATTGATGGTCTTTCTCCGGCGATCTCCATCGACCAGAAGAGTACCTCACGAAATCCGCGCTCAACGGTGGGCACGGTTACCGAAATTTATGACTACATGCGGCTGCTCTACGCCCGAGTTGGTCACCCGCACTGTCCACAATGCGGGAGAGAGATCAGCCGGCAGTCGGTGGAACAGATCGTAGACGCCATCACCAGCTTACCGGATGGCACCCGGCTCTTACTGCTCGCGCCACTGGTACGATCTCGTAAAGGGGAGTACAAGAGCATTTTCGAGGATATGCGCCGCGCCGGATATGTTCGGGTGCGGGTAGATCATGAAGTGCGCGACCTCAGTGAGACCATAGAACTGGATAAATACAAGCAGCACACCATTGAGGTGGTAGTAGATCGCCTAGTTATTCGCCATCCTAGCGACGAGGCAGCCTCTTCCAGCGCAGGGGAGGCAGAAGAGCGCAAACTGGTAGCCGAGGAAGCTGCCGTCTATGGAGCCGGCAACGATGCCCGGCGAGATCAACCGGCAAACCAGCGTTCTCGCATAGCCGATTCGGTCGAGACCACGCTTAAGCTTGGCGATGGTATCGTGCTGGTCAGTGTCGTTGGCGGAGAAGAGCGGCTGTATTCCGAACACTTTGCCTGTGTCTACTGCGGCATCAGTCTGGAAGAAATCGAGCCGCGCAGCTTTAGCTTCAACAATCCCAAGGGCGCGTGTCCGGAGTGCACCGGTCTGGGGACCAAGCTGGAGGTTGATGAAGACCTAGTGGTCACCAATCCGGACCTCAGCATCAACCAGGGCGCGATCGCGCACTGGAGCCGAGTTTCGGGCGCCAGCCAGTGGTATGCCGGCGTGCTGGACGCAGTGGCCTCGCGATTCGGCTTTAGTTTGGACACACCGTGGAAGGATCTTGGCGAGCAGTCGCAAAGGCTCGTGCTCCACGGAGCGCCCGACGAGGTCACTTTTTATTACCGCAATCGCCAGGGGACGCGCCGCCAGCACCAGATAACTTTCGAAGGCGTGATTCCGTTTATCGAGCGCCGCTACCATGAGGCGTCGGATGGCGGCCGCGAGGACCTCGCCCAATATATGTCGGAACGTCCCTGCCCTCTCTGCCATGGCGCCCGGTTGCGACGAGAGAGTCTGGCGGTGACGGTTGGCAACCTCAACATCGTGGAAGTAGGCAATATCTCGATTGCCAACGCTCTGCGCTTCTTTGAGGCCATCGCCGTCAGTCCAAGACCGGCGGCCGTCGATCCACAACAGAACAATTCTGCCGTCGCCGAGCTGGCGGGAGTAGTATCGCTCACCGAACGGGAGCAGGTAATTGCCGCCCAGATTCTTAAAGAGATACGCGCGCGGCTGGGTTTTTTGGTAGATGTCGGCCTGGATTACCTATCCATCAACCGCTCGGCAACAACCCTTTCCGGCGGTGAGGCGCAGCGGATCCGGTTGGCTACCCAGATTGGATCCAGCCTTATGGGAGTCGTGTACATTCTCGACGAACCCAGCATCGGTCTGCACCAGCGGGATAACGCCCGTCTTATCGGGACGTTGCTTCATCTACGAGACCTTGGCAATACACTGCTGGTAGTGGAGCATGACGAAGACACCATGCGAGCCTCCGACCATATCATCGATATCGGTCCTGGGGCGGGCGAACATGGTGGGTACGTGGTGGCAGAGGGCACTATCGACGACATCATTGCCAATCCGGCGTCACTTACCGGCCAGTATCTCTCGGGAAAGCACCAAATCCCAGTGCCCGCCCACCGGCGGGAGGGAAATGGCCGTCAGCTGGTGATTCACGGGGCACGCGAGAACAATCTCAAGGATATCGAGGTTGAGATTCCGCTGGGCGAGCTCGTGGTGGTCACCGGAGTATCGGGATCGGGTAAGAGCTCACTGATCAACGAGATACTCTACAAGGCACTGGCCAACAAGCTCAATCGCGCCCACGTGCATCCCGGTGACTTTGACTCTCTGGAGGGGTTGGAGGCGCTTGACAAGGTCATTGATATCGACCAGTCGCCGATTGGCCGGACGCCACGATCGAACCCCGCCACGTATACTGGCGCATTTACGCCGATTCGCGAGTTGTTTGCGCAGGTTCCTGAAGCTCGACTACGTGGTTACAAGCCTGGTCGTTTCTCATTCAACGTCAAGGGGGGACGGTGCGAAGTCTGTAAAGGCGAAGGGATGCTTACCATCGAAATGAATTTCCTGCCTGATGTCTTCGTTCCCTGCGAAGCATGCAAGGGTAAGCGCTACAACCGCGAGGCCCTAGAAATCCATTACAAGGGCAAGAACATCGCCGAAGTCCTGGATATGACTGTCGAGGAGGCAAGTCATGTCTTTGAGGCCGTGCCAACGCTGGCCAGCAAGCTGAGCACTCTCACAGCGGTGGGTCTGGGTTACATACGTCTGGGCCAACCAGCAACCACACTGTCTGGCGGTGAGGCACAACGTATCAAGTTGGCGACCGAGCTGTCACGCCGGGCAACCGGGCGTACCCTGTACATACTGGATGAGCCCACCACCGGCCTACACTTTGCCGACGTCTCGCGACTACTCCAGGTGTTGCAGCGACTGGTGGATGCCGGTAACACAGTCGTGGTAATCGAGCACAATCTGGATGTCGTCAAGTCGGCTGATTGGCTTATCGACCTCGGACCCGAAGGAGGAGACCGGGGCGGTGAAGTTATCGCAGTAGGAACCCCGGAGCAGGTGGCCGGCGAGCCTCGCTCCTACACCGGGCAGTTCCTGGCTGCATCGCTCCAGGTTCCCGTAGCCTGGTGAGGGCTGCGCGGCCGGTTATCCGACCAGCTCAAAGGTGAGGATCTCATCACCCAGGCGCAGTTCATCCCCGTGCTGTAACGGCATAGGTCGCTGAACACGCTTGCCGTTCACAAAGGTGCCATTGGCACTTTGCAGATCTTCGACCGACCACTGCCCATTGTGAAAGAAGAGGCGCGCGTGGTAGCGCGAGACCGTGGCATCCTGGATGACCACATCGTTTCCCGCAGTGCGGCCCAGCGTGGTGATGTCCTGGTGAAGCATAAATGTATGGTTGGTCATCGGCCCGTTACGAATGATGATGCGGCAGCGCAGAGGACGGCCGTTGGGTGCCTTGTACCGATCGGCTCGAGCGCGTGAACCCATCAGGTCATACGCGCAGTTGGTACAGTACCTGTTCTTGGGATTGTTGGCTGCCCCGCAACGCAGGCATGTCCCTGGCTTGCCGGGGACACCCGGAGTGGGCAATGGAATGTAGTAGTTGCCATCATGGGCGGGACTTGCGTAACTGGCATGGTTGGGTTGGCTCTCGTGCTTGAGAGTAAGCTGTGGTTGCCGATAGCCTCGACGCACCTCGTAGGCCGCCTCTTTGAACTGCTCCGCCATCTCCCGGGCGTGTTGGAAACGGTTGGATGGATTCTTCTCCATGGCCCGAAGAATGATCTGCTCCACTCTCACCGGCAAATTAGGAACCAGTGAAGATGGGCGCGGCACTGGGTCTTTGATGTGGCGCATGATAATCGCCATGGGGGAATCGGCAGGGAAGGGCAGCACCCCTGTGACACACTGGAAAGTTACCACCCCAAGAGCATAGATGTCGGTGCGCGCGTCGACGACACCGTCGGGAACGCCCTGTTCCGGCGCCATATACTGTGGAGTGCCGATGTTGGCACCGGTTCGCGTAAACGCCTTATTCACCTCGAGAAGAGCGGCAATCCCAAAGTCAGAGAGCAGCAGGTGGTCTTCGGTGCGCAGCAGCATATTGGCTGGCTTGACGTCGCGGTGAATGATGCCGTTGGTGTGGGCGAATTCCAGGGCCAAAGCAGCCTGCGCCAGCAAGTCAAGTGTGGGAGCCAGGTCCAGCCTCACCTGACGGGTATCGGCGGCCGCTATACGATTGCGCAGCGTTCCTCCGCCGATATACTCCATGACGATGAAGGCCCAGCCCTTATCTTCACCGTAGTCGTGCACCGGCACGATATTGGGGTGAGTGAGTCTGGCGATCAGGCGCGCCTCGATGATGAACCGCTGAGCAAACTCATTGTCACGGGTATTGTCAATCTGGGTGGGAATAGCCTTAATAGCAACATTGCGCGCCAGAGAAGGCTGATACCCTTTGTATACTCGAGCCATACCGCCCTGCCCGATGAGTTCAATGACGCGGTATTGGCCCAGGGTCTGTCCAACTACGTCCGACACATGGTCTCTCCCGACTCTTTACCAAAGTCCTTCAGTATATTATACGTGCGAGAGAGACGTTCTAGTATGTAGTCTGGTTCACAAAAAGTGGATGATAGGCGCATCGTCCTGTTCTGGATAGACCAGGGTCAGCGGCTGCGAATCTTGATCTCACCAAAAGTTGCCATGGCTTCGATACGCAGATAACTGTCCGTCCCAGCAGTGCCAAGCGCAAACTCTTCACTGGCAGTGATGCCACCTATGGCGTGACCGGGTACCGAGACTTCGCCAAAGCGGACAGAGCTTTCCACCATCACACGGAGGCCTTCAGGAACAAGGACCGAAATCTCACCAAAGAGCGCATTGAGCCGTAGGACGTTCTCGCCGGGAAGCAGCCGGGCCATGCTCACGTCGAGAGTAGCTTCGCCAAAGGTCGCCGAGACCTGCGTCTCCGGGCCTAACTCCCAGAAGGTGCCTCCGCGCTCGACCTCACCGAAGAACGCCGAGATACGACGAACCTTCCGGCCGGGAGGAGGGGTGTGTGGGCCACGACGCATCTCGTCCGCGTGACTATCGCGCCCAGGTTCCACAGGAAGTTGATCGATGATTGCTCGGCATTCGACCGGATCAGCAGTAACCATCAGTAGGCTCATCATCCGGCGGAATTCGTCCAGCGGCAGCCCGCCACGAGCATAGCGCTCGCGCAAAATGTCAATTGCCGTCTCCTGATCCATACCCATCTCCCTGATATCTGTTGTACCAAACTGTGGTGATGTGGTCATGATGTTGCCCTCTATGCCCTATGCCCTATGCCCCATGCCCCAAAAACTCGCCCGGCCCTCATGGGGTTGCCGAGCGCCAACCCGCGACCAGGAGAGCCCAGATGCGGGGCGCAACCGCTTGTGGCAGAAATGTGTCCGGTACCAGAAGCCAGGCCCGTACAAGGCCATTGCCGGCTCCCACGAAGGTAAGCGCGGCAGCTTCGACGTCCAACTGCTCGGGTAGCTCTCGCTTGACTACCGCACCCAACAGATACTCGGTAACCAAAGCCTGGGTACGGCGTTCCTCCGCCCGGCGAGCCTCCATCCCTTCCGCCGGCTCGTCGGCGACCTCAACTCGCAGATGGGAGAGCCGCACGTATGCCTGGTAATTGCGATCTCCCTCCAGCGCTTCCATCCAGCGCAGCCACATCAATTCGAGAGATTGTAGCGGAGTGGCGGCCTGGCCGGCGGCATCTTCCAGTATCTCGGTAAAAATGCTGGCCCGCTCTCCCAGAAGTGTGGCAAAGAGACTGGCTTTACTCGTGAAGTACCAGTAGATCGCCCCCTTGCTCAAATCGGCCGCATTGGTGATGTCGTCCAGAGTGGTGCCGGCATATCCCTGGCGACTGAACACGTCGAGCGCCGCGGCTAGAATCTGCCGGCGTGCCAGCGGATCCACCTGCTTGGGCCTGGGCATGCGCACCACCATCAATTTCTATACTATCCAGTCGGTATTCGAATAATACTCGCTTTTGCTGTCAACGTCAAGGTGCAGATGGACCATCGGACAATCGTCAAAAGTCCGGAGGTGAGCCGAAGCAGGGGACGCTGCGACAGACAGAGGAGAGAAGGAGGCTAATCGCCGAGGGTAGTCTCATCGTGAAGGGCAAAGACCCCAGGAACATGCCAGATATCCTGCTCGGCGGAGGCTCGGTGGCGGGGAGTAGGCAATGTGCCATAGAGTCGAACGGTGCCGTCGTGCACGTCCAGCCGCAGCCGGCTGGTATGAGGCGCCAGCGCGGGATTGGCATCCAGGATATCCCAGATATCGCCAGCCACCTCCTCGTCACGACGCAGCACCGCTCCCGACGCGATTTGATCTGGGCTGGCATCGAGGTGCAACACCAGAGCATCTCCTCGAAACGGTAGGGCGCGTGGCTGCGGTTTGACGCTGCCGGCCCAGGCCGGTGAGATGAGCAGTCTTTGACCGGCGACCGGCAGGAGCTTAGCCAGCGGGCTGCTAGGGCTCTCTACGTCGGCAAGCACATCACTGCGCACATGAAGCAGTAGCTCCAGAGCAACTCCGCTGCCGGAATCGACGGTGATGCCTTCCAGATGACCAATATAGCCCACATCGCAGTAGGCTCGCATACCACCGCGCAATTCTACGGCTTCCGGCGACGGCGCGGGGGATTGCCTGGCATTTAAAGGAATGGTACGGGCTATGCGCTCGAACGGCGGGCGGCGACCCAACCGTACCAGGCGGAGCCAGACATCTCCGGTGGCTGGCAGCAAGCGAATACCCGCCAACTTGCCGCTGGGGCCGTCGAGACCGCGGTACCGCTCCGGTACACTGGGTACATCCTCGCCCTTAATTTTAGAGTCGAAGCGCAATACGTTCCGACTGGGCGGTTCAAAGCCGGCATTACCCGACTCAAGAAACGATCCAGTACCACTTCCCTTACTGATTGCCACTCACCGCCTCCACCGCGCCAGGTTTGACTCCGACTCGTGCACTCGCCGAAGATCTCCCACTGGAGCATGTTCATTATTGTCGCGCCAGTCAGCACGATCCATGCCGCCGCAGGTATCATAGTTGTTTCGTGCAGGAGGCGCAACCTCGAGCTTTTCCCACTACTAAACGGTCTGCACACAACTTTCGCCACATGGAGTGGCGAACACCCCAGGAGGGTGGCATGGCTAGCACGAAAGCAGTACAATACAGCAGATTGACATCTCCGTGTGCCAAATAAGCCAGACACCGCTCATTTCTTTGTATAGGTAGCCGCTTTCCGGAGGTACCTCATGGATATCAATGCCATCATTGTCATCGTCGCACTGGTCCTGTCCCTGCCCGGTAGCTTATTCATTGGTTTTCGCCTTAGTTACAGGCGAGCGCGCATTGTCGCGGTGTTTGGCAGCATTGTTGGCGCGGTGGTAGTGGCCGCCGCTATTTATCTGTATATTAGCAGCAGCACTATCAGTCTCGACGGACTATCCTATTTTCTCGGCTCGTTCTTCGCGTGCTCGGTTGGCTCGTTCATCGGAGCGTTGCTGGCCAACTTTCTCGTAGGCGCAGGTGACCGGGCAGGCGATCTGTCTTCAACCGAATACTAGTGCACAGCACCACCCTAGCGCAGTGGCTCGTCCCGGCCGCCTGAACCGGTCGCCCTCGCGGCCCGGTCAAGGTTGCGCCGTTCTACTTTCTCAATCGATGCCGACAGAGCCGCTTCGGCATCGACATCCAGACTGTTGGCCAGCACCAGCAAGACGTAGAGCGCATCACCCAGCTCATCGGCAAGCGCCGGAGCCGACTCTCCCGTCTTACGCTCCTTGGGTCCAAGTGTCTGGTTGATCGCACGCGCCAACTCACCGCACTCTTCAAAGAGACGCGCCAGGTTGGCAAGCGGCGGCCAATATCCTCCAGCCGCTCTCACCGTGACATCCACCCTGGCCTGCTCCACCGCCAGCGTCTGTGGCTCGCTCATCCACCACCTCCACTTCGAGACACTATGGCCGAAAAACTAGACCAAACGCGCGGAAGCTCAGGGAAGCGCCACCCGCAGCTTCCGCGCCTCTTCTGTCGCGCTCACGCTACGACGACCCTCCCCGTCTCTATTCTCCTCCGGATTCTCTTCCGGCACGATCTCTTCTAGTCGTACCAGCCCGTCGCGTGCAAGACCTTCCACGATTCCATAGAGCCAGGGAGCCAGCTGCGGATCGTCGCCGAAGTCGGGGCGAATGCGCAGGCCCAGGTCGAAAAGCAAGAGCCACTCACCAGGGCCAAGGTTTCGCAAAATCTCTACCACACGGCCCCGGAAGTAGCGCGAGCTTGACGCAAAATCCGAGCGCGTTTTTCCAGCGGGGCGGGGGCGGCCAGCCCTCTTGCTGGTGCCGGAGGCGCTATAGCCGGCGGGTGACTCTGCTACCTGGGCGAGTCGCCGGGCGGCTACCACCGCTTCTCCCGATGGGAACAGCGTCAGTCTTGCCGAGTCAGCATAGGCTCTACAGCAGCTGGTTAATGGACAGAGCTCGCAGAGCGGTCGACGTCCCAGACAGACGGTGGCGCCAAGATCCATGAGCGCCTGCTGCCAATCATAGGCGGCGCCGGACGGAAGCGCCCAGGTTGCCAGCGCCAGACTCTCACGCGCCCCCGGATATCCAGCTGGCTGGTCTCTAGCCTCGGCCCCATAGAAGAGTCTCCACAGCACTCGGCGAATATTCGTGTCGACTGTCGCTACCGGTAAGCCGAAGGCAAAGCAGGCTATGGCTCCAGCAGTATAGCGCCCAATGCCACGAAGGCCGAGCAGTTCGTCAACCGATGAGGGAAGCTCTCCGGAAAGCACAGTCGTGACGTGCCTAGCGATCGCTTGCAACGCAACGGCGCGCCGATTGTAGCCAAGACCCGCCCAGGCCCTGATAACTTCTGCGGTTGGTGCCTCCGCCAAAACAGCAAAGGTTGGAAATCGCTTAACAAACGCGATATACTTAGGCAGAACACGGTCAACTTGCGTCTGCTGAAGCATCATTTCAGCCACTAGAATAGCATAGGGATCCTGAGTGTGGCGCCAAGGCAAATGACGGCGCCCATGCTCGGTGTACCACGCCAACAACGAGGAATGAATTTTCGATCGCTGACCTTGGTCCAGGGTCGTACCGGGATCAGCCGACACACTAGGCTGTGGCTGCTGTTTGGTCATGTGTATTGGCATCTCGCAAGAGATTTGTCGTTTCTTCTACTTCATTGTAGCACCAACCGCCCATCCTGGGACCTGGCACAACCGGCATTGTCATGGGCCGCTGCAGCAGTTACTGGCTCCCACCCGAAGGCAGACACCAATATGGTTCCGTACCCGATACCGTCACATATAGCAGCCTCACGTCATGATGTACCCAACACAGCTCCGGAAGAGCCGCTGGATCTGGGTGAGGAAGATCTCAAAACGAGCGCCGTGCCACTGATGGAGCTAGCCCTAGAGCATGCGCCTGTGGGGATGGCGATAGTGGACTCGCGTACCCTACGGATCAAGCTAGCCAACCAGTTCGCGCGAGACCTCTACCAGCAGCACACCGAGGATTCCGGCACTTCCCTCTCCGGCAAAGGAGTGGAAGACGTGCTTCCCTGGGTGGAATCACGTGGTCTGCTGGCACAGCTACATAGTGTAAACGAGAACGGCAGCCCCCTGCTGACCCAGGTCTTGGAGTTGCCAGGCAAAGGCGAGGGTGACACAGGCAGCTACTGGAGCTATGACATTGTGCCTCTGTCGAACGCCGGCGAGGGTGGTGGCGATCTGTTGGTATCATTCCGTGACCATACATCGTACCTCCAGGAACGCAAGCGTGCTGAAGCCGCCAGATTCGCGGCGCAGCAGCGTACCGAGATGCTGGAATCGATCTTTGAGCAATTCGCCGAAGCGATTGAAGTACGCGATCGCCAGGGCAAGCTTATCGTCTACAATCGTGAGGCACTGGCTCTTGCCCGTAACCAAACATTGGTCGAACGCGCTCGTTCGCACGGCGGTCGGGTAATCCCCGAATGGGACCTCATCGACATCGAGGGTAATTCGCTCCCTGAGTCGGAGCTGCCAGTGTGGAGGGTCATGATGACCGGTAAGTCGTTGCTGAGCGACCAGCTGCTGTTGCGCAAGGAGGACAGCACCATTACGCCGCTCCTTGTTCATGCCACGCCGCTTCGTGACGAGATGGGAGACATAACTGGCGCAGTCATGGCTTTTCAGGACATCAGCTTCGTCAAAGAAGAAGAGCGGCTAAAGGACGAAATGACTTCGGTGGCCAGCCACGAGCTTCGGCAGCCGATTACGGTTATTCAGGGCCATGCTCAGAGACTCAAGCGCCAGCTGCGCCAGCTCACCGAGCAGGAGCATTACCTGATAGACCCTGAGGCGCTGCGTAAACTGGCCGATGGCATGGAGTCCCAAACCACGCGGCTGAACCGGCTGGTCTCCGATCTGCTTGATATGTCACGTATTCAGGCGGGCCATCTCCGCTTGCATGCCGAGCCCATGTCACTGGTTCGCCTGGTGGAGCGGTTGGTAGAAACCCAAGGTGAAACCAACCCTGAGCACCGATTCGTAGTGGAAAACAACGTAGCGTCCCAGTTTGGTGAGCTGACGGGCACCTGGGACGAGAACCGCATCGAACAGATAGTGACAAATTTGCTGCAGAATGCTGTGAAATATAGCCCGCCTGGAAGCGAGATTCGCGCCACGCTGAATGTACTGCCCCGCGGGACCAGAGTGGGCAGCAAAGAGCGCGGCAGAAAGCGCCTGGCTTCCGATAGCGCCCACCTGGCCATCACCGATGACGGAATCGGAATCCCTCCCAACGGGCTGGTCCACCTCTTCGAGCGCTTCTATCGCGCACCCAACACGAGCGATATCCAGGGAACCGGACTGGGACTGTATCTCTGCCAGCAGCTGGCACTGGCGCATCGCGGCTTCCTTTGGGCCGAATCACGCGGTCTGGGCCATGGAAGCACGTTTCACCTGGAGCTTCCGCTCTAGGAGCAGCAGGTACCACCCCACCAGATGTCCCTAAGCCGCTTGCCGGAGCTATTTGCGCCGTGGTACAATTGCAATATGCAACAGATGCACAATGCAACTGACAGTGGGGCCGAGGCCTGCGCAGCGTTATTACTGGACGTCGTGCCGCTGGTTATGCACACGATTCGCAGCTATATGCGCGAAGCACGAGCCACAGACCTCACCGTTCCACAATTTAGAGCGCTGGCCTTTTTGAATACACATCCGGGAGCTACGCTGTCGGGGGTGGCCGAGCACGTGGGCCTGACGCTTCCGGCAGCCTCGCGTATGATCGATGGGCTGGTCACTCGCAACTATGCCGAGCGTCAGCCGTCCGCCGCCAACCGGCGCTGTATAGAGCTCCGGCTCTCCTCCGATGGCCAACAGATGCTGGAATTCACTAAGCAGCGTACACAGCAGGCGCTGTCAGACTTGCTTGCACCACTTGCCCCTCCGGAGCGCGCCACAGTGACCGCGGCGCTCGAAACTTTGAAACTGGCCTTCGGGACGTCCCCAGGATCAGGCGTCACACCCGTTCGTACGCAGGCAAAGCATACGACCAGCTAAGTCGACAACGAAACATGGAGAGTAGGGAGACGAGAGCTATGCCAATTCTCGAGACTAACCAGCTCACCCGCACTTTCGGTGACGTAGTCGCGGTGGATGCGGTCTCGCTCACCGTCGATTCCGGTGAGGTGTTTGGATTGCTGGGCCCCAATGGTGCCGGGAAGAGCACTACCATTAAAATGCTGACCACGCTACTGCCGCCGAGCGGTGGGCAGGCCACGGTTGCCGGCTATGACATTGTGAAGCAGGCGCCCGATGTCAGGCGCGTCATCGGCTATGTACCGCAAGCGCTTTCTGCCGACGGCAACCTTACTGGCTACGAGAACCTGTTGATCTTTGCCAAACTCTACGATCTGCCGCGCCACGAGCGTAAAGACAGAGTTCGAAATGCGCTGTCGCTCATGGGGCTCGAGGACTCCGCCGGCAAGCTGGTCCGCAACTACTCCGGCGGCATGATCCGCAGGCTGGAGGTGGCGCAGGCGATGCTGCACCATCCCCAAGTGCTCTTCCTGGATGAGCCGACTGTTGGCCTGGATCCTATTGGACGCCATACCGTCTGGGAACACTTGAGCAAAGTTCGTGAAGAAACCGGCATGACGGTTCTCCTGACCACCCATTACATGGAAGAGGCCGACAACCTCTGCCGCCGCGTGGCCATCATGCACCGGGGCAAGATCTCCGCTATCGGAACGCCCGACGAGCTAAAAGTGGCCATCGGTGACCCAGCAGCCAGCCTGGACGAAGTATTCCTGCACTTTACTGGCGATGATTTGGAATCAGGAGGTAGCTATCGTGACACATTCCGAGCCCGCCGTACAGCCCGCCGGGTCGGCTAGCGCTTCCGCGGCTGCCGTAGGTGGGTTTACGGCCACCGTGGCGGGGGAATCTCTGGTTACCGGCGGCGTTGCCGGTATCAAGCCGGTCGGTATCCTGGCCAACGCTAAGAGTTTCCTCGCCAAAACGCTCACTATCGGCGAATGGGAGGTGCGCAAACTTCGGCACGACATGACCGATGTGGTGACCCGTACGATTCAACCGATGCTCTGGCTGGTAATCTTTGGCGAGGTCTTTGCCCGCATACACGCGATTCCCATTGGAGGAAGCGGCTCCTACCTGGATTTCCTGGCGCCGGGAATCTTAGCCCAGAGCGTTCTTTTCATGGCAATCTTCACTGGAATCGCCATCATCTGGGAGCGCGACCTAGGCGTCATTCACAAGTTTCTCGCCAGCCCAACTCCGCGCACCGCTATCGTTCTGGGCAAGGCATTCGCCTCTGGCTTGCGTTCGCTCCCTCAGGCAGCCATCATCTACGTGCTGGCCCTGGTTCTTGGCGTGCACCTGAACTGGAATCCACTGGCTCTGCTTGGAGTGGTGGCCATTGTCATGCTTGGAGCAGCCTGCTTCTCCACTTTCTCGGTGTTGATCGCCTGCACCATGCGCTCACGCGAGCGAGTCATGGGAATCGGCCAGGTCCTCACCATGCCGCTCTTCTTTGCCAGCAACGCCATCTATCCCATTGCGATTATGCCGCCCTGGCTTCAGGCGATAGCCCATGTGAATCCGCTCACCTATGAGGTGAACGCCCTGCGCTCACTCATGCTGCCCGGCCCCGTGTCAGCAACAGCAGTAGCGACGGATTTCGCGGTGCTGATTGTGATTACCGGTATTCTCATCGCCATTGGCTCCTGGGTCTACCCCAAACTGGTCCAATAAGCGGCGGTACGCACCAGTTTTTCTCGTAGGTCTCGTTCCAATCTCATTTTACAAGGACATGTTCATGGCGACTCTTCGAGCAAACAACCATCGAGGGGACCAGCCGCACGGTAATCCCAACCCGGCTGGCGACGAACCGGGGGGGTCATCCAGCTATAAGTGGATCGCCCTCTCCAACACGACGCTTGGTATGTTGATGGCTACCATCAATTCGAGTATCATTCTGATCTCGATGCCGGCGATCTTCCGCGGCATTAACATTAACCCGCTTGCTCCCGGTGAGACCAACTACTTCCTCTGGCTTCTGCTCGGCTACATGGTAGTGACCGCCACCCTGGTAGTAGCCTTCGGACGAATCTCCGATATGCTCGGACGGGTCAGGCTTTACAACCTGGGTTTCGCCATCTTTACAGCGGGAAGTATATTGCTCTTTCTGACGCCCGGCTCCGGTAACACCGCAGCCCTCTTGATGATTATTTTCCGGCTGGTGCAGGGCGTCGGCGCCGGTTTCCTCTTCGCCAACAGCGCAGCTATCATTACCGACGCTTTTCCGGCGCGGCAGCGCGGCATGGCCATGGGCATCAACCAGATCGCCGCCATCGTCGGGTCATTCGTCGGGCTGATTCTCGGCGGCGTGCTGGCGGCGGTGAATTGGCACCTGGTCTTCCTGGTAAGTGTACCGGTCGGCCTTTTTGGGACCGTCTGGGCCTACCTCAAGTTACGGGAGACCGCGAAGATCCGCGGCAACCAGCAGATGGACTGGCCTGGAAATATCACCTTCGCCGTCGGCCTCACCGTGCTGTTGCTTGGGATCACGTATGGAATCGAGCCCTATGGCTCCTCGAGCATGGGCTGGGGAAATCCGCTGGTGATCGCGGCTCTGGTGGGAGGCGTTCTACTTCTGGGTATCTTTGTGCTGGTCGAGCTGAATGCTGTCGATCCCATGTTCAGGCTGGCACTATTTCGAATACGAGCATTTGCCGCCGGCAACATCAGCAGCTTTCTGGCGGCCATGACACGGGGCGGATTGCAGTTCATGCTGGTTATCTGGCTGCAGGGCATCTGGCTGCCGCTACATGGGTACAGCTTCAAAGATACACCGCTCTGGGCTGGTATCTACATGACTCCGTTGCTCGCCGGCTTCATCATCATGGGTCCGATCAGCGGCATACTCTCCGATAGGTTCGGCGCTCGCCGCTTCGCCGTGCTGGGTCTGCTGCTCAATGCCGTAGGCTTTGTCGGTCTGATAACGCTTCCCGCGAACTTCAGTTATCCCTGGTTCGCCTTCTGGTTGGTGGTGCTGGGCATTGGACAGGGTCTCTTCGCGGCGCCCAACACTACAGCGGTCATGAATAGCGTACCGGCTGAGCACCGCGGCGTCTCCTCCGGCATGCGGGCAACCTTCATGAATGCCGCATCCCTGATGAGCATAGGCATCTTCTTCAGTATCGTCACCTTTGGCCTGGCAGCGGCGTTGCCCGGATCTCTCTTTCAGGGTCTGACTCATGCCGGCCTGCCAGCCCAGGCGGCTTCGGCGGTTTCACACCTGCCGCCCACTGCGGCGCTCTTTGCCGCCTTCCTGGGCTACAACCCGCTGGGAACCCTTCTGCCGCATGCGGTACTGGCGCAACTGCCGCTGGCGAGCCAGCTCAGTCTGCTGAGTAAGCAGTTCTTCCCCAGCTTAATTGCCCATCCGTTTATTACTGGCATGCGCGGTGTCTTCATCTTCTCCGCCGTGCTCTGCGTGGCTGGCGCAGTGGCCTCAGTATTCTGCTACGATCAACCCATCCAGCCGGGCACCGAAATCGACGTGATTGCGCCGGAAGTAGAAGCGGTAGCAGAAATGGAAGCGGAGACAGACGAGGAGAGGATCTCGCCGAGCGGTGTGGCCAGGCAGCTTGGCTAGCCACCGTGAGCCAGGGCTGGCGGGGCTTGCCTAAAGTGGAGAAGGCAAGCCTCGCTGGCTTCAATCCTCGATGTGTACCACTTCGAACTCGGCGCCGGTAATTTCGCAGTCGAGTCGAGTAGCCTCGATGTAGCCGACCGCATGCTGTATCACCTCATCTGCGTGCCTGGCACTGCTGCTGACATACGCGAGGCCCAGCACGGCCAGCTGCCGCAGATCCTGGCTCCCCACTTCGGCGGCGGCCACTTCGAACTGGTTGCGCAGACGCGGCAGCAGCGACCGGAGGACCTGGCGTTTATCTTTCAACGATTGGCTGGCCGGCAGATGCAGTGTCAGCCGGCAGGTTCCTACGTACATATGGCAAGCGCCTGGAATAACTCATCCGCCAGGCTACGGAGTAAACTCATCAACGACTGTAGAAATCGGCTGTTTCGCCGAGCCAAGTAGTACCAGCAGCAGGCTCAGCAATATCAGCCCGCCTCCGAGAAGAGTCGCCCCACTGAGAGAGTCGTGTAACAGCGTGACGCCCAGCCACGCACCTACCAACGGCTGTATGAAGAGCGTCGGCGCCGCCGACGAGACATCCAGGCTGCGTAAAGCATGAAACCAGAACCAGTATCCCAGCGCCGAAGCCCCAACTGCCATATAGATTATACTCAGCCATCCCAGAAGCGAAAGCTGCGGTAGTCCGCCGTGAACTACGGCCACCGCGCCCGCCGGTATCCAGACCAGCAGGCTAAAGGTAATGGTAAGGCTAGTCAGGAGCAGCGGCGGCAAGGAGAGCCTTTCCACCGCAGTTCTGCCCCGTATGGTATAGCCGGATTCCAGCAGTAGCGCGCCGAGCACCATCAGATCACCGAGAATGCGCTTGCCACCATCCACACCTTCACCAAAATTGGGCGAGACCCCCCGCTCGATGACGAGGTAGGCCCCCAGTACTCCCACCAGGAGCGCGAGCAGGCGCGGAAGCGTGACGCGTTCGCGCAGAAACAGCCACGAGAGCACGGCGGTGAATATCGACTCAGTAGCGATGAGCAACGCTACGTCGGAGGCGGATGATAAGGCCAGGCCAGTGTATTCCAGCGCCTTATTCAGCACCCACCCAATGAGTGTTATCTCGCAGAGCAGCAGCAGAGAACGCCGGTCTCGCGGAATACGGTGCCGGCCCCGTATCAGTACTGGAGACAACACCAGTGCCGCCAGTGAGAACCGCAGCGCGTTGAGTTCTACCGGGGATAGCTGTCCAAGGGCAATCTTTCCGGTCACATAGGTACCGGCCCAGAGGAGATTGGTGACAACCAGCAGAATGAACGCTAGGCGCCGCGTCGACGTCGAAGGGAGTGCAGGCGCGGTCATCAGGGTTGCGCCTTAGGCCAGTTCCGACGATCTCGGTACCAGTAATGCAGCTGCCAGTGATCCTGCCGTTGCCGCCAGCTAGGGCCAAAAAGCAGCGCTAGTAGCGCCGCCAACGGAAACGACACCACCAGACCAACCGCCAGTAGAGCAAGCGACGCTCCACTGGCTGGCGAAAGACCAATCCCCCTATAGAGCAGGAGCCCAGCGGCAAAGACGACTATGCCGACGCCAAGGCAGATGCGTACCATCTGCTTTCGACGGTATTCGGCGCGTGCTATGATCGCTCCAATGTCAGCGGGTATCTCCGGCCGCTCTGGCAGCCGCTGAGTCGGTCGGAGCACCGGAAACTCTGGGGACAGGTCAGGCCATTCGTCGTCTTCCCAGCTCATGCCGCTTACCCCCTCGATTTGAAGGGCCGATCTCAGGCGGGTCGGCTCATCTTGATATAGTCCTCTTCCTTGCCGTGTACTCGCCGTTTCATGGTACCGCATGGAGTAAAGCCGGCCCGTAGATACACCAGACGCGCACGCTGGTTAAAGCTAGCCACGTCCAGCTGAAAGCGATCCGGATGGAAACGGTCCTGGGCAAATGCGAGTCCCGCCCGTACGAAGTCGAGTCCGGCACCATGTCCGGTTTGGTCCGGACGCATGGCCACACCAACTTCAATACTGTTTTCTCTTCTAGCGATGAACGAGAACACCCCCACCAGCTCTCCTGCTTCATTGCGCACTGAATAGTATAAGCTGGCCCCCACTAGCCGCAGTACCGCCTGTGCCACGCAGATTGAAAGGCTGTCCCAGTAGCTAAAGTTGTAACCCGCATATATGCCGTCATATCGCCAGCGCGCCAGTACTAGCGCCTCACTTGCGGGCATCGGTTGGATACTGTAGGACATGGGTAGTCCTTATCGTCTCTTTACTCGGGCAAACCACGCCGGCAGCCAGAGGGTTTCTGCGGCTGCCTGCCGGGTCTATCTGGCAGGCAACAGTGCCTATGCGCTCTTCACCTGCGCAGAGGTCAAGAAGCTCTCATAGGCCTCGCGTAACCGAGGATACCGTAAGAGAAAGAAGCCGGCGTATTCGTGGTCAAGTGGGCGCGGCAGCGTCATTAGGTGCATGCCTACGTCCTTCAGATAGCGGTTGCCCTTACGCCCATTGCAGGCTCGGCAGCAGGCTACCAGATTTTCCCACGTGCTCTGCCCACCCTTCGAGCGGGGGATAACGTGGTCGAGCGTCAGGTCACGCGACCTCTTGCCGCAATACTGGCAGGTATCTTCGTCTCGCAGCATGATATTGGCGCGTGTCGGCCGTAACACCATACGCGGCACACGCACATTGGCAAGCAGCTGAACGATTACCGGCTCTTCGGCGTTGAGCTGGCGCGAGCGTATGCCGTCCTCGATTACCTGACGCACACTGTCGTCCACAAAAGCCACTTTTTGCTTCGAGAGTAAGACGACAAGACGGCGCTCAGGAATGACGGAGAGCGGCTGAAGCGAGGCGTTTAGGACCAGCACCGGCATTTTCGGCGACTCCCTTTCTCCTCGAACCAGACGGTCCGCTCGTCACAGACGCGGAGATGGAGTCGTATAGTGCGCATGCGCCTAAAGAGGGTGAGGCACACGCGCGGTTTCGGAATTCATCTCTGCCGTCTATGGCGGCCGCTAGCCCTACCGGTCAGGACATGGACCATTCCATACCCACTGCCGCGGTCAAAGACAACAAAAAACACGCCTTCTGACGTGGGGACTCCGCAAGTTGAATGGTTCCTTGCGCTATTTACCCTCGCCAGCATGGCGTGCTCCTGCTTCGACCCTGCCATCTCCTGAAGTAATGCAAGAGATGGCAGCCTGGTCGGGGTGAGAGGACTTGAACCTCCGACCTCAGCGTCCCGAACGCTGCGCGCTAGCCGACTGCGCTACACCCCGAAAGACGACATCTTTGGCGAGGAACTTTTCTGCCTGCACGAACTGGTCGCCCGCCAGGACGCTCGTTCCCCACGATCGCCAGTATAGCATATGACGATGCCGGGTTGCAAGTTGAGAAGGGGATTTTCACGTAGGGGACGCCCCTAATGTATAATCTGGAAGAGATAGCCAAAAAAACCTGGAGCTAGCAGATCGAGGTCGAACTTTAGACAGTGAACGAGTTACCAGCTGTACCGCAGATTCATGGCGACACCGTGACCGATCTTCCACCCGTGTCCGATGCCGAGATGTTGAGCCAGCGCAATCGCGAGCTGACCATTCTTAACAGTATTGCACAAGCGGTTAACGCCTCAGTTGAAATGGACCAAGCGCTGCGGGCGGTTCTGGCTCAGGTGGCCGAGCTACTGGGGTTGCAGACCGGGTGGATCTGGCTGCTCGGCGAAGAGACCGGGCAGTCGTATCTGGCAGCGGCCCAGAATCTGCCACCTGGCCTGGCCAACGACCCCGGCCGAATGTCTGGCTCTTGCTACTGTCTGGATACCTTCCGCGGAGGTGACCTGAATGGCGCAGCCAACGTCAACGTGGTGACCTGCAGCCGGCTCAGCGGTTTGGTTGACGGCACCGGAGGGCTGCGCTATCACGCTAGCATTCCCCTGTATGCTCATGGAAAGAAGCTTGGTGTCCTGAACGTTGCCAGCACTGATTGGCGTAAACTTAGTCAGGATCAGCTCCGGCTGCTCTATACGGTCGGCGACCTTGTCGGCATCGCCATCGAACGGGCGCGTCTGTACTCCAAGAGCATGCGCGCCGGTGCCGAAGAGGAACGCAGTCGTCTGGCACGCGAGATACACGATACCCTGGCGCAGGGTCTGGCTGCCATCTCTCTGCAACTGGAACGTGCCGACTGCCTGCTAGACGATGAGCAACAGTCCGGCCAGGCCCAGCAGGTTGTTCGTCAGGCGCTGGCGTTGACACGCGCCAACCTTGAGGAAGCCCGCCGCTCAGTACGGGACCTACGCGCCGCCCCACTCGAAGGCCGCTCGCTCACCGATGCGCTTCAGGAGCTGGCCCGGGACTGGACTGCGCAAGGCAACCCCAAGGTCAAATTTGAAAAAGTTGGGGATTCGCGCCCGCTACCTGTACCTGTCGAGAACGGGCTGTATCGTATGGCGCAGGAAGCACTCACCAACATCGCCAGGCATGCGCGTGCCGGCCGTGTGCGCATGCGTATTGTCACCACTCCTCATTACATCCGGCTCAGCGTCGAGGACAATGGGCAGGGTTTCGAAGTGGCCGAAACTGGCGGCGAGCACTATGGGCTGGTAGGCTTGAACGAGCGTGCGCGGCTGCTTTCCGGAACTCTGCAGATAGAGAGCAGCACCGGAGCGGGTACGCGCCTGAGCCTGACGATTCCACTGGACAGCGCATGAGAAGTGTACTGGGGCAGAGCGACACAAGATGACGAATGTACGTGCGGGCAACACACCAATCCGCATACTGGTGGCGGATGACCATCCAATTGTACGGGAAGGACTCGCCGCCATTCTCAGCACACAGCCCGATTTCCAGGTGATCGGCCAGGCCGCCACCGGCACCGAGGTGGTAGCGAAGGCAGCTGAGCTCGCACCTGACGTACTCCTGCTTGACCTGGAGATGCCCGACATGGATGGAGTCGAGGCGCTACGTCGGCTGCGCGAAGCACAGGTCCCAGTACGCGTTATTGTTTTTACCGCCTTTGACAGCGACGATCGTATACTGGGCGCGGTTCGCGCTGGGGCACAGGGCTACCTGCTGAAAGGTGTGCCTCGCGAGGAGGTCTTCACCGCCATTCGGGTGGTTCACGCGGGAAACTCGCTGCTTCAGCCTATCGTAGCCTCACGGCTACTCCGGCAAGTCAGCCAGCAACACGCCGCCGGCGTCACCGGCGTTCATGCCCTGACCGCTCGCGAGCTCGAAGTTCTCCGCCTACTGATGCGCGGCCTCCAGAATAAGGAGATCGCCAGCGAGCTAGTAGTGACCGAGCGAACGGTGAAATTCCATGTCAGCTCGATCCTCATGAAGCTTGGCGCCGGCAACCGCACTGAGGCGGTGGCCATCGCCAGTAAGCAAGGCATTACCCAGGAACCCAGAGAATGAGGCGAAATATATGGGACTGACAGGAAATATATGGGACTGACAGTTGGAATCATTGGCCTGCCCCAATCGGGCAAGACTACGCTCTTCAATGCGCTTACCCAGGCGGGCGCGCAAATCACCGGTTACCCAACCAGCACCGTCGTAGCCAATCGGGCGGTAGTCGAGGTACCCGACTCGCGGCTCGAGCGCCTGGCGGCAATCTTCAACCCTCGCAAAGTAGTGCCGACCACCGTCGAGTTTGTTGATGTGGCCGGTATCGGGCAGGCAGCCGATGCCGCCAAGCGTGAGGGTCTGAGCGCCGAATTCCTGGGACATATACGCAACGCCGACGCACTTGCCATCGTGGTGCGCTGCTTTACCAATCCAGCGTCGCCTCACCCCTACGGCACCGTGGACGCCGGACGTGATCTGGACGCGCTTATGGCCGAGTTGGTGTTGAGCGATCTGGCCAGTGTGGAGAAACGTAGTGAGGCTACCTCACGCAAGGCCAAATCCGGCGAGAAGAAATTCGCCGAAGAACTGGACTTTCTGAAAAGGCTGCAGGAGCATCTCAATCAGGGGCTTCCAGCGTCACAAATGAGTTTTGCCAGCACTGAAGAAGCGACCCTGCGAGAACTCTTCTTGCTAACCATGAAGCCACGCCTCTACGTGGTCAACGTGAGTGAAGACGCCCTTGGTCAGGCTGCCGCCCTGACGCGGGGTACAGCCGACGACGGCACCGAAGTCGCCACCGCAGAGGCCGGCGGCGGAGAGGCAGCCTGTGTGGCGGCGGCGCGTAGGTACGCGCTTGCGGATGCCGCCGAGATTGTAGCCGTCTCCGCCAAGCTGGAGGCGGAACTGGGCGAGCTGCCCCCCGATGAAGCGGCCGAATACCTTGCCGTGCTTGGCCTGCCTAGTCTCGGAGCCGACCGCGTCATCCAAAAAGGATATGCTGCCCTCAACCTTATCTCGTTTCTGACCGCAGGCGAGGATGAGGTACGCGCCTGGACGGTTACTCGCGGCTCTAAGGCGCCAACCGCCGCCGGCAAGATACATACCGATTTCGAGCGTGGCTTCATTCGTGCCGAAGTGGTGCACTACGATGACCTGATGGCCGATAGTGGCTCGATGAAGACCGCGCGCGAACACGGCCACATTCGCCTCGAGGGGAAAGACTACACCGTTCGAGACGGTGACATCATTGAGTTCCGCTTCAATGTGTCTCGCTAGCAGCGCTGTCCCAGTGCTTCTCCAGGTGCAAGAAGATCAATGGCCCTAGCGGCGGCAGTTCCAATAGCCGAATTGATTGCGCCTGCACCATGGCTCGCCTCGGTTGCCCGCGTGAAGACGGCAGCAATGTATCGGCGTCCGTCTGGATACTCGATAACCCCAACCTCGTGCCGGTAGATCCCGAGGAGACCGCCACTCTTGGCTGATACCCGCGTAGGGGGCACGAAAGCGCTCGCCAGCCGATCGCGCGTGAGTTGCTGCGCCATCAGGTGGCGGATGTGGCGACACGCCTCTGCGGGAGCCGCCTCATCCGACCAGATCAGCCGCAGCAGTCGGCACATGTCGCGCGCCGTCGTTCGGGTCGCGGTCTGCGCCTGCATGGGCACCGCGGACCGCACCCGCTCTTCGAGAACGTGTAGTGGCAGCAACCTTTTGCGGATGCTGACATCGTAACATGTTACGCCAATTTTTCCGTCTGGGCCGACTTGACAAGCATAGAGACCGCATTGCACTGATCCCAGTGCTGTCCCAGCCTCACTCTATAGAGCAGTTTCTGTCAGCGCTGGCCGACCTACCCCTTCCCGATTTCTTGCGTGTGGCCATCACTGCAGGGTATATAGACCCCGGCGCGCCGCTAGGTGTCGACGACGTGATCAGTCTGAGCCAGGACCGTAATCAGGCTTGTCGCTTTGTGGACCACCACTTGCGGCTCAGCGGTCGAGAGCGAGCTCAGCTGCTGCAGCTCCTGGCAAGCCCAGCGACGGCTCAGCGGGAAATGGTTCAGCTACTGGCAGAGTTTGCCACCGGCCCTTTTAGAGACCTTGAGCAGGAACTGTCTCTGCACCGTAACCAGGCTGCTGCCCGATTGCAGGAGATGGTGGCTGAAAACGGGCATCCTGCATGGCTGCAGCAGACCGTGCCCTTCGCTCGGCTGGAGAGCTTCTCTCCAGTGGTTCTGGTAGCTTCGGCATTTCTAGACACCAAGATCTCGACGTATTATCATGAGATACAGCAGCCGCTCTTCGACGGCACGACCTATGAGCCGTTTATCATCTGCGTGGGCACCGAGCGTATTCTCTCCCCCACTCTGCTGCATCAGCCGCGCACCCAGGGGAAGATCCCGGGATACCTCCCAGCTGCCTGGCCCTCCGACCCTCTCGAACGATCGGCACGTGTCTTTGGTGCTCTATCTGATCCGTCCCGTCTAAAATTGGTGAGACTTTTGGCCGCTGAACCGCGGTACGGTCTGGAGCTCGCCGAGGCCATGTCAATGTCGGCGGCAACAATTTCTCATCACGTGAATGTGCTGCTCAAGGCTGGGCTGCTAAAGGTCGAGCGCCGCTCCCACCGGACTTACTATGTACTGGAGGCGGAGATGCTGGCGTCCTTGCTTCAAGCGGGAGAAGACTTCGCTCTTGGCCGCAGTTCGAGGTAGCGCATGATCACCTGGACGAGGCGGTTACACTTTGCTCGCGCACTTCGTTCACGGCCCTTTGCCTGGCTCTGGGCGGGCCAGACCGTCTCTATGCTGGGCAACGGCGCCTATCTCACTGCTCTCGCCTGGCAGGTGCTACTACTGACCCATTCCGGTACCGAAATGGGACTGGTGCTGGTAGCCACCAGTATTCCACAGCTCATCTTCCTTCTTGTTGGTGGGGTCATTGCTGACCGCCTGCCGCGGCGACTGGTTATGCTCTGGTCCGACATTGGTCGAGCGGTCGCGGTGCTCTGCATTGCCGCCCTAGGCTGGCTGGGAGCCTTACAGTTCTGGCACCTTTTGGTACTCTCTTGCCTTTTTGGCGGGGTAAGCGCGTTTTTTTTGCCGGCCTACCAATCGATTCCGCCGCAACTGGTGGCCGAAGAAGATCTCGCCTCGGCCAATGCCCTCACCGGGCTCAGCCAGGAACTGGGCCTATTGCTGGGTCCGCTCATTGGTGCTGGGCTGGTCGCCGTCTCTACTCCAGCTGACGCCTTTGCCTTTGACGGGCTGACCTTCATCATTTCCGCCTGCTGTCTACTGGCGCTTCGTCTGCCGCCGGCCGCCAAGCCGGCGGTGCGTGGTCCGGCAGGCGGTGAGGGCGAGATTCCCTTGGAGACGTACCTGAAGCGGGAAGATGCTGCTGTTGCTCACGGCATGCTTGCCGATGTACGAGAAGGATTCGGCTATATCTTACGCTCGACCTGGCTCTTTGTGATCATCGCCATAGCTTCGCTGAGTAACATTGGCTTCAGCACTCTGAACGTTGCGCTACCCAAGCAAGTTCACGACGGGTACCGAGCCGGTGTCTGGCTTCTTGGCGTGATTAGTGCCGCGGTGGCACTAGGAACCATAACCTCGACCGTTGCTATCGGACAAATGAAGCATCTTCGCCATCGCGGCCTCATCGCTAATTTGGGCACGCTTCTCTCCAGTCTTGCGCTGATTCTGCTGGGCCTGCCGCTCGCTCATCAGATTGAGCCGGTGGCGGCAAGTATCGCTGCGGTCCTGATTGGGCTTGGGCTGGGAACTTTTAGCATCATCTGGGTAACAGTGCTGCAGGAACTCGTTCCAGTCGAGAAGCAGGGGCGAGTATTCAGCATTGACATGCTTGGCTCCTTTGCACTGCAGCCGATAGGCTATCTACTGGTTGGGCTGGCAACCGATCGCGTCGGTCCCGGCTTGGTCTTCATTGCCGCCGGCATACTCAATGTCGCCCTCACCGGCGTCGCGCTGTCGGTACGCGGTGTGCGCGACTTGCAGTAAAGACGGCTAATCAAAGACCACTAATCTCGCGTGGCGATGGATCACGACATCTTGCGGAGCAGCGGTCCGTCGCTGCTAAAATATGCACATATGTACCGTGCGTCGCGAGATTGCGCGAACTTTCCGCGCACGCGACGTCCAGCCAGCACTGCAGGAAAGGTCTTACCAGGTGAAAGTAGCCTATATCTTTGCCACCACCGGGCATACCGCCAGTTACAAACTAGGGAAAATGATACTGCCGCAACTCGAGGAACAGCGCCACGGAGCAGAGGTCGTAGGCATGTTTTTCTTCGACGACAATACGTACGTTCTGCGCAAAGGCGATCCCATTGGTGAGCGGATTGGGAAGATAGCACGTGAGCAGAATATGCTGCTCATGCTCTGCGACCAGTGTGCCGAGCAACGTGGTCTGGCCAGGCAAGTAGCTCCGGGCAAGTATGAGGTGCAGGACACCGTCGATGGGGTTTCGGTTGGCTGCTTCCCTGATCTTTACGCCGCACTTGCCGGTAATCCTCCCGACCAGGTGATTACCCTTTGACAGCAGGGTAGTGGTCCCAAGCTGGTGAGCATGCTGTGCCGGCCGCTATGGGAAATGCGGCTTCAGCAGGCGGTATCCACCCGGCTGCGACCGGTAGCCCAGCTTGCGGTTGATCGCCAGAATGGGAGGGCTAGCGCGGTGCCGGTCGCTGGTGGCCCACAGTGGCAGTATAACGTGACCAGGGCAGGCCGCGCGTAGCAGATTTCTGCACGATCTTGGACCGGTAGCTCCCTACGCGCATGCCGGCAGAATCAAAGCAGGTTGTGGTGCTAGCCAGTAGCCAGCCACCGGGTCGCCTTAGCGGCCCGGATGAGCCATCATATCCACCGCGACGGTAGAGGCCAGTATGAGAACATCATTCTGTCCCGGCTCAATCTCGACCCCATAGGTGTCAGCTACGCGGAACCACTTCTTCGACACCTCGGCGACCTTGCGATTGCCGGCTTCCATGGTGTACTCGTGGTCGAGTATGTTGCCCTTGATGTCCATGTCGGGGCCGTCTTCCACTTTGACGGTCCAGCGGTCACGCACCGGCGTTATCATCGCCTTCTTGACCATGGCGACTTTCTCGCCATGCGGTCCTTCGATCTCCATGGTATCTTTGACCCGCATCATACGCTCCTGGATCTTGCAGAGCTCGTGCCGCTCCCGATCCTCAAATATCAATGTCTTACGTGCCCGCAACGCTTTGCCATCGACCAGGAATACGTGTTCACGGCGGTCGTTGTCGATACTATAGTCGTCACCGATCGAGACCAGATCTTGCCGCATTTGATAGCGCGTGGCGCCGTTGCCTCGGCCAGCCGCCCCCGCGTCTCTACCTCTACGTAACATAGTGTTCTCCTTTGAGGGCCTCACACACGTGTCACCAGAATTGGATTCAAGCGGACTCACCAGGTCAGAATGCCGTTCATCCGAAGGTGTGAGCCGTCGACGACACACAAGGCCATAAGAGAGTGTACGTGCGCAGGGATAGCGCTGGCCCTGTGCCAAGAGCCAGACTTTCGGGTTAGTCTCTGCGCTCTCTATGAGGAGAGCTCGGAGTTGAGCAGAGCATCGTTATACGACCGGCCATCGAGGTAGGGTGGTTCGATATCCTGCTGGCTCAGCAGAGTGGATATCTGCGACCGATGATCGATGGCATGGTTGATGACCTGGATCAGAACGTTGATGGCCGGAGCCTCGTACGTTCCCCCGTCGAGATGGAGGATCGGGCTCAGGTCCGAGTGTTCCGCGATGGTGATCAGCTCGTTTCCCGACCACTCTGCTCGTCGCCGCAGTTCGTCGAAGCCGGCAAACGTGGTGACATCGCCCAGTCTAGAAGAAGTCGGGAAGCCCACTGGTCACTGGTAAAATCTCCTTCAACTTATACCCTCAGTTGGCTGGTTACGAGCAAGCCACTCTTAGGACGGCTCAGAGACGCATACACCTGCTGCAGATCCTGACCTGGAATGAGGGTCAAGTCAAACCTCCGCAAGATCGCCGTCGACAAAGCTTTGATTTCCAGCCGCGCGATCATTTCGCCCAGGCAGCCGTGCATCCCACCTCCGAAGCCAATCCAGGCATACGGGGTTCGCTCATCTTCCTTGTCCACCAGAAAGCGATCGGGATTGAAGCTCAGAGGATCGGCAAAATAATCTGGGCGGCGATGGACAAAGGCGGGATTGAGATTGACCAACCATCCTTTGGGGATAGTGAAGCCGTCGAACTCAACATCCTCTTTGGTTCCCCGTAGGAAGATGTGAACCTGTGGATAGAGGCGCAGCGACTCTTTGATGATAGCATCCAGGAGGGGTTTCTGCTGAAGATCGGCAAGGGAGATCGGGGTATCGCTGTGAGCAGCCTGCACTTCCGCACGCACCCGCTCCAAGAGCTCAGGATGGCGCAAGAGCTCCACGAATGCCCAGGTAACCGTGTCAGTGGTGGTGTCGAACGAAGCATGAATGAGAAAGATGATCTGCGTCACGATGTCGTCATCGGGCATGCCGGCATCGGCTAGCAAACGCACGATATTGACCCGGTCGCTCTGGTGTTGTCGGGCGATTATGCCACGGATCTGCCGCTCCAGCCACTGGCGGGCAATGAGCGCACGACCAAAGCGAGTCACCGGCCCGCGCACATGAATCAACGTGGTCACGCCAGCAGCAAACGTCTTCCAGTGCCGCAAGAGCTCATCTGATTCCGCACCAAAGTCGAGGCCCAGCAACAACGCCACGCCTAGGGTAAACGTTATGATAGCGAACTCCTGGCTGAGCCTGATCGTGCCGAATTCACTCCAGATGGCGAGCCGTTCAGCAATCACGCGATTGATGGTCTCCAGATAGCTCTCAACATTCCGCGCAGCAAAGGCGGGAAGCATCCAGCGCTTCAATTGATCGTGTATCTCGCCGTCGGTGAGCGTCAGGGCAGTACCCAGCAGTGGCGCTACTATTGCGTAGCCGGCACCGGTATCGAAACTCCGCTGCGCGGTAACTAAGACGAAGCGCTGGCCTTCGGCGCTGAGCAACATGGCAGCGGGCTTACCGAGCAACCGCGCTTTCGAGACTGGGCCATATTGGGAAAAGCGTCGCTGCCCATAGGTGTAGGGGTCACGATACAGCGAGATGGTATCGCCCACCAATGGAAGACCAAGGGACCCGGGAGGCACAGGCATCGGGACGCTCCTTCTATTATGTGCGGCCTAATTGTCCCCCAGCTGGCTTCTCGCGTCAAGGTGCGCTCTCAATGACGAGACATGCTCTCCCGCTAAACCGGTTTGTGGTACAGTAGCGACGAATATTCCTGCATTACTATGGCGCCCTGCCAGCAGCGTCGCCGATAGCCTGGTATCCTATTCGAGCGAGGGGGGACACGATAGTATGGCTGCTGAAGTCTTGCTACGGGATGTGTATCAGGGTGACCTTGATACATTCTTCTTCCAGCAACTGGATCCCGAGGCCAACTATATGGCGGCTTTTACTGCGGAGGATCCAGCCGACCACGATGCCTTCATAGCGCATTGGGCAGAGATTTTAGCCGACGATGCGATCACCATTAAGACGGTTGTCGTTGCCGGCCAGGTGGCTGGCTCCATACTCTGCTATCCCGAACAGGGCAAACCAGAGGTGGGCTACTGGATCGGCAAGCAGTACTGGGGCCAGGGAATTGCCACTCAGGCACTCCTCATATTGCTGAATGAAGTTACGACACGTCCGCTCCATGCTCGCGCGGCCAAAGACAATATTGCGTCGCTGCGGGTGCTGCAAAAATGTGGATTCGCCATTGTCGGCGATGACGCCGGGTTCTCGTACGCTCGCGACCGCGAAGTGGAGGAATTCGTGTTGAGATTGGAATCGGTGCCGGAGGCAAGTGAACCTGGAGGGGAGTAGGAGCTGTTGAGCGGATGGCAGAGCTTCTTTAGCGCGCAGGTAGGCGCCTCGGCTGCGCTGGCGGGGCTGGTTTTCCTTGGCATTTCCATCAATCTAGAAGACATCCTGAAAATGCCTCAGCTGCCCGGACGGGCTGGCGAGGCCATTATCCTGCTGGTGGCAGTGCTGGTCGAGTCCTCTCTGCTGCTCATACCTGGCCAGTCCAGCCTCCTTCTGGGAATTGAGATTCTCCTGGTCGGAGTGGTGATCTGGGGGATCACCGCTAGGCTTGAGTACAGGGATTTCCGCAAGACACCCGATGAGTACCGCCGGGTGTATCTGCAGCAAATTCTGCTCAGCCGGATAGCCACATCGCTACCGGTCTTAGCTGGTCTGGCAGTGATACTTCGTGGCTATGGCGGTATTTACTGGCTGGTACCGGGTGTAGTCTTGTGTTATGTGGTAGCTCTCGTGGCGGCCTGGGTCTTATTGATCGAGATCAAGCGCTAAAGTAGTCTTCCGGGATTTGCCTCCACTACGCGCCCCCCGCATTACCCCTTTGACATCGATCGGGCGGAATGAAAGGAAAACCGTGTTTTCCAAACCTACTCATGTAGAAGAGGTGCATTCTTGAATACCCGAGCAAGGCAGTTCAACCCTTCCACCCATCGACCGCATACACAGCGCTTACGACTTGGCGTACGGGGGGCAGCCGGAACCCGCAAAAGCACCTTTGGCGCCAGCCTCGCTGAGGCGGGACTGGGAAAGCTCTGTTTCTTCGACACCGAACTGAAATCTTGCCATCTGCCTGGCGCGGATGGGTCCCGTTTCGATGCTTTTGAACTTTCCGACCCCGAAGAACTGAGCGCAGCCATCAACTGGGCGCTCTACGACCCGGAAGGGCAGCAACAGCGCTACGGATGCTATTGCCTCGACAGCTGGAACGGCTGGTTTGGCCCTACCTACGCACGGTTTCTACAGGCCAAGCAAGACAAGACCGGCGGTGCCTTTCCCGAGCTGGATGGCGATGACCTACAGCGGCTACAGGTAGTCTGTGGCGAGATGTTACGGCCACTCTGCATCGACTCCAAGGCCTGTGTCGTCATCACCGACACCATTGCCGGCAAAGGGCTCGAAGAGAAGGAAGACAACCAGGTCGGCAGGATAGTCCCTATCAGTGCCAGCGGTCTGGAATACTTTGTCGACATACTGGTGGAATCCGAGTTACGCATGGCCGAGCTTGGTCTGGCCGAAACCTGCATTCATCGGGTCATCAAGAGCAACAATCGAGCCTTTCCTATCGGCCTGATTCTGGAGAATCCGACGTTTGCCGACTACCTGGCCCGCCTCACCAGCAGCGCTGGCGCCAGCACCATCGCCAGCGCCGAGAGCATACAGGCTGAGCTGCACGAGCGGCAGGCTTCTCCGCCTACGCTCACTCTGGTGCAACCGGAGATGCCAGACGCTCATGAACAGTTGCAGCGGCTCCTGGAGAAGGTAGAGCGGCTGGGCTATACTCGCGAAAACCTGGTCATGGTAGCTAACCAGGCTTTTGGCAAGTATATCGTAGCTGATTTGACCACCGAAGAGCTCAGCGCTCTGGACCGGCGGCTCGATGCCGCCGCCGAGAAAAAGCAGTCGAGCAACGGCGAACGCCGGCATCGGTAGGCCAGGCTGGCCGCGGCGCTGATTTAGCAGGCGCTAGAGCAGTCCTTCAGGCCTCTCCAGTTGCTGAACTAAAGCGCCCATAAACTCAGCGGCGCTGGCGCCGTCAACGATGCGGTGATCGCAGGATATCGAGATCCAGGCGCCAGGGCGCACCTGGACAGTATCTCCTACTACGGTAGGCCTGGGCTTGATAGCCCCAAAACCAACCACACAGGCTTCCGGAGGATTGATCAGCGGTGCGCCGGTATCCACCGGGCCGGCGGCACCCACATTGGTGATTGTAATGGTGCCGTTCATCAAGGATTGAGCCGGCGCTTTTCCTGAACGCGCCAGCTCAATCAAGCGACTGGCTTCGGCGGCGATTTCGGCTAAATCCAGAGCGTGCGCCTGATGGATTACCGGGACCAGCAGACCTCGCGACGTATCGGTGGCGATACCGACGTGGACGCTATGCTTGACGACAATAGCATTTCCCTCTTCATCCCAGCGCGAATTCATGATGGGGTAGGCACGCACTGCTTCCACCAGAGCGCGCACGAAGAAGGGCAGAAAGGTCAGCTTCACTGAGGAGAATGATGGATCATCGCGCAGCCGCTCACGCAATTCGACCAGAGCAGCGGCGTCGAAGAGGCTGTACTCGGTGAAGTGGGGAATCGTGGTCGCCGATTTCAGCATACGTGCGGCGATGGCCTTGCGTAAGCCAACGGTGCTGATGCGTTCCTCATCCGCAGGCGCCTGGACACTCGGTGTCGTGGGTAACGCCGGCGGAACCGGCGAAATCGGCACTGCTTCTAAATCTTCCACGCGAATGCGTCCGCCAGCTCCGCTACCCTTGATGGACGTCAGGTCGATTCCCCGCTCCTCGGCTATCTTGCGGACCAGGGGACTGGCTCGTCCGACACCGTCCTGTGTCGGCGAAGAAGCCGCCGACGCCTCCGCACCGGTAGCTCCACGCCGGCGGCGGCTGAAGGTCTGCGCCGGTCCCTCGACGCCATACCCGACCAGCACCGGGCCCCGGCCATCAGCCGATCCGCCGGAGGCGGCGACGCTCTGTCTGGCGGCTCCGTCCGCACCGTCTGCCGAGAAAGTCACCAGCTCACGGCCCACCAGGACAGTATCCCCGGGCTGTGCGTGCAGCTGTTCTACAATGCCAGCAAACGGCGAGGGAACATCCACCAGCGCCTTGGCAGTCTCCACCTGGCAGATCGGCTGGTTCAGAGTCACCCGGTCACCGGCCTGAACCAGCCACTGTACCAGCTGCGCCTCTTCGAGTCCTTCACCCAGGTCAGGCAGTAAAAATTGAGCGAGCTCCGTCATCGGCTAGTACTCCCGCGTCCTATCCACCGCCTCGAGAATGCGGTCGGCATCGGGCAGAAACAACTTTTCGACCCGAGCCGGCGGGTACGGGACCGTGGCGTTACCCACCCGCTCCACCGGTGCCGCCAGCACGTCGAAGAGGTCATGCATCAACTGGGCGGCAATCTCGGCGCCCAGACCCATAAAGACCGGCGCTTCGTGCACTACTACCGCGCGACGCGTCTTACGCACCGATGTCCTGATGGTCTCCATATCCAGCGGTGAGAGACTGCGCAGATCTACAACCTCCAGAGTGCGTCCTTCGCCGGCAGCAAGCTCGGCTGCCGCCAGCGCCGTCTGTACCGTGGGACCGTAGGCAACGATGGTAGCATCGTCGCCAGGGAGAATCACCTGCGCTCTATCCAGCGGCAGGGGTGGCGCCGATAGATCCACCTCTTGTCTCATCCAGTATCGAGATTTAGGCTCCAGGAAAATGACCGGGTCAGGATCGGCGATGGCGCCTTTGAGCAGTCCATAGGCATCAGCAGGATTAGAAGGGGTGACCACCTTGAGGCCGGAGGTGTGGACGTAATAGGTTTCCGGACTCTCCGAGTGCTGCTCGATGGCGCCGATGTTTCCGCCGTACGGGATGCGGATTACCAGTTGCATGTTGCAGGCACCTGCAGTGCGAGTGTGGTACTTGGCAATATTGCTGGTTACCTGCTGAAACGACGGGTAGGAAAAGGCGTCGAACTGCATCTCGGCAATGGGATGAAATCCCTTTATCGACAGACCCAGGGCCGTTGCCGCAATAGCGGCTTCAGCCAGTGGGGTATCGAAGACTCGTTCGATGCCGAATTCTTCCTGCAACCCATCGGTAATGCGGAAAACGCCGCCAAGCTTGCCCACATCCTCGCCAAAGATCAAAACACGATTGTCTGACTCCAGAGCATCATGCAACGCCAGATTTAGCGCCTTGCCCATGGTGAGTGTCGCCATGTTGCTCCATCCTTTCGCTTCTCGCCACCTCGATATTTTGCCGCTGTGCTCGCCCGCTATTTGTCGCCCTCCGGTTCAAGCGCAGCGACGAACTCTGACTTCTCCTCCAAGAGCGACGCCGGTGGATTGGCGAACACCAGATCGAAGACTCGGCCGGGGTGCGGAACTGTAGCGCTGAGTAGTCGCCGGCGCATCTCCAGCGCCCGCCTATCGGCCTCGGCAACCACCGCGTCGGCAAAGGCATCGTCGATGGCTCCACGGCCGGCTAACCGCTCGGCGGCCAGCCGGATCGGGTCTTTGTCAGCCCAGGGCGCAGTCTCGGCCTCACTGCGGTAACGACTGGGATCATCGGATGTGGTATGCGCCTGGGTGCGATACGTCAACGCTTCCACCAGATAGGGGCCGCCGCCCTGCCGCGCTCGATCGGCGGCGGCGGCTACCACCGCATAGACCGAGAGCACATCGGTGCCGTCGACCTGGACACCCGGGAATCCATAGCCGGCAGCGCGGTCGGCGATCCGCCCGGCCACCTGCTGGCGGAGTGGCACCGAAATCGCCCATTGGTTGTTTTCGCAGAAGAAGATCAGGGGGGCCTGAAAGACTCCAGCAAAATTCATGGCCTCATGCCAGTCTCCGGTCGACGTGGCACCCTCCCCAAATCCTACCAGTACCGCAGTCTTCTCCTGGTCAAGCTTACAGCCAAGCGCATAGCCGGCTGCGTGAGGGATCTGGGTGCCTACCGGTATAATAAAGGGGGCAAAGCGATACTGGTACGGATTCCAAGCGCCATGAGCCAGTCCACGGAAGATGCCCATCATGTCGGCGGGATCGATGCCGCGGCAAACCGCCATGGCGAAATCACGGTAATAGGGAAATATCCAGTCGGTCGGCAACAACGCCATGGCCGCTCCTACCTGGGCCGCCTCGTGTCCCGCATAGGGCC
This sequence comes from uncultured Chloroflexia bacterium, assembly GCA_963826075.1. Classification (GTDB taxonomy): domain Bacteria; phylum Chloroflexota; class Ktedonobacteria; order Ktedonobacterales; family JADMIN01; genus JAJPKE01. Next base: position 40,898 of record CAWGVQ010000013.1, on the reverse strand, counting down.
CCCAGAGACCGAGCTCACCCTGCCGCTGCAAGTTGAGACCTTCCTGATCCAGCCTGCGGCAGATGACCATCATGCGGTACAGCTCACGAAGCCGCTCGTCATCGACATTGGCTGCTTGCTCGGCTTCCCAGGTCAATGTCCCTTCCTCGTTCAGCATTGCGGCAATGGGATCTCTCGCCTCGCTATATTGCCGGCTTTTCGTGTTGACTGCCTTTGTCATTGCCAATTCTCCCGGGCCAGCAACGCCCTCTCACCCACCACATTGAGCACGCCAGTAGTGCGCCAGAGCTATAGAGCTACACCATGCCGTTTCCCTGATTCACTGGGTCCATTGCCGCCTCAGCGCAACGGCGCAGATCCATTTCTTCCAGAACCTTCTTTTTGCCCAGCACCTGCTTGACCAGTGGAAAAGCGCGCGCCAATTCTTCAGGTGTGAGGGCATACCCCAGCTCAGCGAGCTGGGCACTGAGAGCGGCGCGCCCAGATAGCTTACCGACATGCATGCGCAACTCCGAGGGCGGTAGGCCGATGTCCTCGGGACGCATGATCTCATAGGTGCGCCGGTCTTTCAAGACGCCGTCCTGGTGAACACCGCCTCCGTGGGCGAAGGCATTGGCTCCGACGATGGACTTGGTCCACTGGGGCTGCATGCCCGAGAGCCGGGCTATCAGCCGGCTGGTAGGGATGATCTTGCTGGTATCCACCCGAACGTCAAGATCGAGATCGCTACGGCGAGTGCGTATGGCCATGACTACGTCCTCGGTGGCGGCGTTGCCGGCGCGCTCTCCCAGGCCGTTGAAACAGGTATCTACCCGCTCGGCACCGCTCTGCAGGGCACTGAGTGCATTGGCTACCGCGAGTCCCAGGTCGTCGTGGCAGTGTGCGGAGATTCGCACTCCGGGAAACTCTCGCCGCACATCCTCCACCAATTGGCCAAACTCCCAGGGCAGTGCGTACCCCACCGTATCGCAGAGGGCGACAAAGCGCACCCCTTCTCGCATGATCGCTTCCACCACCTCGAGTATGAAATCGTGCTCGGTGCGCGTGGTGTCCTCCAGGGCGAAATCTACGTTCTCGGTATATTGCCGGCCACGCGCCACGGCGGCACGCGCTAGCTCAAGCACTTCGGCGCGATTCTTGCCCAGTTTGAATTCACGGTGCAACGGCGAAGTGCTTATAAACGGATGTATGGAAGAACGTTCGGCATCTTTGACTGCCTCCCAGGCGCGATCTATGTCAACAGGAAACGAGCGGGCAATCGAGCAGATCTCGGCGTTGTGCACATTGCGCGCGATGAGACGAATGGCCTCGAACTCCGGCTCTCCCGAGACGGCGAAGCCACAGTCCAGCGTGTCGAAGCCCATATCGGCGAGCGCACGCGCGATTTCCAGCTTCTCTTCGGCAAAGTAGTTGATGCCGGGTGTCTGCTCGCCATCGCGCAGCGTGGTCTCGAAAAACTTGACGATGCGTGCCATGGTGGCCGTCCTCCTCGTTCTTCTTCGTCTTTCACTCCAGCCAGCTGAAGGGATACCCGGCATCGTCTACAGCCTGGGCATCGTTTCCCAGCCGGAGTGGCTTGAAGGTGTCAACCATCACCGCCAGCTCTTCGGTCCGCTCCGCTCCAAGGCTCTTCTCTACCGTGCCTGGATGCGGTCCATGAGGAATGCCTCGTGGATGAAGTGTGAAGGAGCTTACTTCGATGCCCCGCCGGCTGCTGAATTCGCCGCTCACGTAGTAGATGACCTCGTCGGAGTCGATGTTGCTGTGGTTGTAAGGTATCGGAATCGACAGCGGATGGTAGTCCAGCTTGCGCGGGCAGAACGAGCAGACCACGAAACTTGGCCCCTCGAAGGTCTGGTGTACCGGTGGCGGCTGGTGCACTCGACCGGTTATCGGTTCGAAATCGGCGATATTGAGGGCATAGGGGTACAGATAGCCGTCCCAGCCTACCACGTCCAGCGGATAGAAGTCATAGACGTAGGTCATGATCTCTCCATTGACCTTTACCCGCACGGGAAATTCGCCCCGCTCGCTATGTATGGGTAGTTCGGTGGGCGGGCGCAGGTCGCGCTCGCAGTAAGGAGAATGCTCCAGTAACTGGCCAAACTGGTTGCGATAGCGTTGTGGCGCCTGTATCGCGCCGCCGAACGCTTCGACCACCAGAAAACGCTGCTCACCCGAGATCTCGCCGTGCGCTCGCCAGGTGGTGCCGCGAGGTAGTATGAGATAGTCCCCTTCCCGGTAGGGGAGCACCCCGAAGGTGGTCTCTAGAGTGCCCTCGCCCTGATGCACGAATATCAGCTCGTCACCCATGGCATTGCGATAGAAGTACTCCATGGCTTCGGTAGGACGCACCACCGAGATGGTGCAATCATTGTTGAAGAACATCAGCCGGCGACCAGTAATAAGGTCGCCCGCTGGCTCGATGTTCTTGGTCTGGAGGTGATGGTGCCGGTGAGTTGGCTGCTGCCACTCGGCCAGGCAGGCGTCGCTAAAGCGCTCCAAACGGCTCACGCGGGTAGGAGGGAACTGGTGGTAAAGCAGCGATGAGACACCGGTGAATCCCTCTTCCCCAAAGAGCTCCTCGGAATACAGGCCGCCATCTGGCCGGCGGAACTGCGTATGCCGTTTGTGGGGCACTTCTCCGAGTTTATAGTATGGCATGTTCGGCGCCTCCCACTCATATACAGATTGCCTCTACAGATTGCCTCTACAGATTGCCTCGCAGGGCCTGCTCACGCTCGATGGCCTCGAAGAGCGCCTTGAAGTTGCCCTCGCCAAACCCGCGCGCACCCTTGCGCTGTATGACCTCGAAGAAGACGGTCGGGCGATCCTGCACATTCCGAGTGAATATCTGCAGGAGATAGCCGTCGTCGTCACTATCTACTAGTATTCCCAGCTTGGCCAGCTCGTCCATCGGCTCGTCAATTTTGCCCACGCGGTCTCCGAGTTCGTCATAGTAGCTCGAAATTGCCGGAGTGAACTCGACTCCCTGCGCCATCAGCTTCTTTACCGTGGCGATGATATCGCCGGTAATCATGGCAACGTGCTGCGCGCCGGGACCACGATAGTAGTCGAGATACTCATCGATCTGCGACTTCTTGAGTCCCACCGCCGGCTCATTGATGGGGAACTTGATCTTGCCGTGTCCACCTTCCATCACCTTGGACATAAGAGCTGAATACTCGGTGCTGATAGCCCGGTCGGTAAAGTGGATCATCTGGGTAAAGCCTAGGACGTCCTCGTAGAACTTTACCCACTCATCCATCTTGCCCAGTTCCACATTGCCGACGACATGATCGATGGCCCGAAGGCCCGTGTCGTGTGCAAGCTGGTCCGGCAGGGGCTCGAGAGCGCGGTAGCCGGGTAAGAATGCGCCATGGAAATCGGTGCGTTCGATGAAACTGTGAATGGTCTCGCCGTAGGTATAGATTGCTGCGCGCTTTACCGTCCCAAACTGATCTTCGAGCACCTCCGGCGAAGTCGCGCTACGCGCGCCGCGCTCCAGCGCGTTGTAATAGGCCCGCTCAGCATCAGGCACCTCAAGCGCAATGTCTTTTACGCCATCTCCATGCAGTAGCGCATGCTGAGCGATCGGGCTCTCGGGACCGAGACCGCTGGTCAGCACAAAACGAATCTTACCCTGTGCCACCACATAGCTGGCATGGTCTCTGACACCGGTTTCCAGTCCAGCATACGCCACCGGTACAAAACCAAACGTTGTGCAATAATATTGGGCGGCCTGCTTGGCGTTTCCAACGTAGAACTCGATATGATCCCAGTTCTTGATAGGCATGAAATCGGCATCAGTCATGATTCACCCTCCACATAAGTTGCCAACGTGCGCAACGAACACGACATGTAGACCAATCATTCCGGCGTGTGAGGAACGGGAGGGAGGAGTGCTCACGACGAATCGTATCGCTCCTAACAGTGGGGCCACTCTGATATGGTAGCAACCGAAAAACCTCTTCGTTTCTCTTTTGTAGGTACTTGCCGCACCCTAACCGTCGCGTATGGTGGACATACAGCGCCATTGCTGCTGCCTCGCCTTGGCACATCCTACTTCGCCGCCTGTGGGGCGTATATGCCGCCCGGTGATGTTGTTGCATCCCCCGCGTGGGCGGCATCTGCCGCCCAACGGGCGGCACGTAGTGGCATTATAGCACGATCTATTCTTCTCTCACCGTCGTTTCGAGACCGGCGGCACTCTGGTATACTCGTGAGCGTATTTAGTACACGAATAGAGAACCAATAGCGTATATTGGAAGGACAGGCAGGCAGTAGTTAACGGGCCATGAAATAACGTACGGAGAGACCTGGTCGGAGGATAAAATGCCGCATTTGGAAGGGCGCGAAGTAGGTGGATGTAAGCTCATTCGCAAAATTGGCTCGGGTGGTATGGGCGATGTCTACCTGGGTGAGCAGATTCGTGTGGGAAACCGCTCAGTAGCCGTCAAGGTTGTCAGCCCCGAGGATATGACTTTTCATCCCGAGATCGCGAGCGATATCGCCCGCCGGTTTGAGCGTGAGGCGGCTATCCTCGGCAATCTGTCGCATCCAAACATCTTACCGGTACACGACAGCGGAGTCCAGGACGGCATGCTCTACCTGGTGATGGAGTATGCCCCAGACGGGTCGCTGGCCGACGCTTTGCGGGGGGGCGGCAAGCATCCGTTGACCCTGCCACTTCCGATACCGTTTGCCCTGGACATCATTAATCAGGTCGCCGCCGCACTCTCCTATACACACCAGCATGGCATAGTGCACCGTGACGTCAAACCGGGGAATGTGCTCATTCGCGTAGAGCCTAACGGACACTGGCACGTGTTGCTGGCCGATTTCGGGGTGGCTCGAAGTACCGAGGTTGACTCGCAACGCACCCAGGTGACCGGCACTTTTATCTACATGGCCCCTGAGCAGTTCAGCGCCAAGTTCTCTCCGGCAAGCGACCAGTACGCCCTGGCGGTAATGACGTTTCAGCTGCTGTGCGGACGGCCACCCTTTGATGGTGACCTTGCCGCGCTCACACGCGCCCATATGTACGAGCCGCCACCTTCGTTGCACAGCATCAATCCAAGGGTGCCAATTGCGGTGGATGCGGTGCTAAACCGGGCGCTGGCCAAAGATCCGGCACGGCGCTACCCTTCGGTCGCCGAGTTCGCCGCCGCCCTCTATTCTGCTGCCGGAATAGGAGAAGAAACCACCGAGCCCGGTGGGACAACCGAGGTGGCGCCAGTCAAGACACCGGCCCTTACGGGGGCGGCTACACCTTCTGCCTCCAGCGTCATGCGAGCGGACAAGCAATCTTCTCCCAAGCGCTGGTTGGCCACTGGGGCGTTGGGTTTGCTGTTGATTGCCCTGCTCTTCGGCGGCGAGCAGTATCTGTCCCACCATACCGCCAAAACCGGATCTACCAGCACTGCTACTGCCACCGTCACTGCCGCCTCTGCTACCGCCACCGCCACCGCTACCGCTACTACTGGGCCTTCCCCCACCGCCGCCACCAACTCTCTCCCCACTCTGGCAACCTGTCCCAGTACCACCACCCTGTCAGTGACCGACGACGCCACCTGTTTACCTTCTCCGCCGGCTTCCGTCCAGGGAAAGGTAGCGGTCGACGATCCCTGGCCCGGATGTGATCCCTCGACGACGGCTTGGATGAAGTACGACAACACCACCACGAAATGCTCGACTACTGACGGCACCGAGTTGACGGCTACGGCGGCCAATCAGCTAGGCTGCCTAGAGGCCCAGTCGGCGATCGTGGCCGACGGCTACGCCAGCGCCTTCGTTACTCAGGGGAGCGGCAGCCCAGTACTAGTTTTCCGCCAGGGTACCTCGGCCAGTGCCGGCACCAGCGTGGTCAGCAGCACTGGGTATTTCTTCGAAGTCTCGGCTCAGAACGACACCTATAATTTTTATCGCATCGACGCGAGCGGCACGCCCACCACCATACAAACCGCCACCATTCCAGGCAAGCTTGCACAGCACTACGTGATGAGCGTCCTCTACACCGCTAACATGTTCACCTTCTATATCAACGGCGTGCAGATTGGTTCGCAGCCCGATACGGCAGCGCCTGCCATTGACAGTGGTTGGTATGGCCTGTGTGTACTGGCAGGCACCGACGGTTTTCGCAGCGCCCAGAACCAGAACCAGAACCAGTAAGCGGCTGGTTACAGGAGGGGAGAAAAAAATAGGGAAAAAATAGCGAGATAGCCACCAGCGAGGATAGGGGGGATACGTGGTGGGCTACCTCTCGTAAGTAATCATCGCAGACTATGAACTCGCCAGGCCAGAGTTTCCCGTAAAGTTACCGTAAACAATCGTGGCGACCCGTCTGACCTACCCCTCCCCGACTGAGGTTGCCATATCTTCGCCGGCACTGAGCAGCACCTTGTGTGGGCGCCAGCGCTCGCGTTCCCAGCGTATGATGCCCAGGAAACGCCCATCCAGCGAATAGGCGCGCAGCACGGTTGGCTCGCCAGTCCCAGCCGCCGGTGGCGGAGACACCAGTTCCAGGCCGTGTTGCAGCCGCCATTCATTCCTCTCAGCGACTATGGCGACGCCAAAGTCAAGCATGGCCTCATCGGGAGCATACAGATGATCTTCCCATGACCCATCCGCTAGAGCCTGTGGCAGATCATCCAGGCGTATACTCTGGTCCAGGCTGAAAGGACCGCTGCGTGTGCGGACCAGAGCGGCCAGGTGCGCACCCGGCCCCAGCTTGCGACCCAGGTCGAAGGCCAGCGATCGAATATAGGTGCCTTTGCCGCAGTCGATATCCAGTACCAGGTCAGGCAGGTGGTAGGAGATGAGCTCGAGCGCATGAATGGTGACCAGTCGTGGGGGCACAGTGACTTCCTGACCAGCTCGCGCCCGCTTGTAGAGCGGCTCTCCACCCTGCTTGAGCGCGGAGAAGCGAGGCGGAACCTGGAGCTGAGTCCCCAGAAAATCCGGCAGAGCCGCCCGAATATCCGCCTCCCCAACCGTCACCGGAGCCTCACGTGTGATACGGCCGTCGGCGTCATACGTATCGGTTTCGCAACCGAAGCGAATGGTCGCCCGATACGCCTTGCCACTTTCGCTCAGGTACTCGGCTACCCGCGTTGCCTTTCCCAGACAAATCGGCAGCACACCAGTGGCGGCAGGATCGAGGGTGCCGGCGTGGCCTACCTGCTTCTGCCGGACCAGCCGCCGCACTTTCGCCACTACATCATGCGAGGTCATCCCCGCCGCTTTGTCGATGTTCAAGATACCATCCATGCTGGATAGTATACGCCAAACGTCTGCCGTCTCTCACTACTCACCGCTGGACCACACCCAGTACGGGCTGAGCAGTGATTATGCTCCGGCCGCATGAAAGAGTAGTCCGAGGCCGAAGGTGATGGCGGCTTCAACTGCTCCCACTACCGTCATCTCAATGCCGCTGGTCCACACCGAGCGCCCGGTCACCACCGTCTTGGCGGCTCCCACCAGAAAGTGGGCGAGCAGGCTGATGGCAGCCGCCCAGATGATTGCCGGAGCGCCGGAGAGAAAGAAAAAGGGAATGATGGGGATAAAGGCTCCGATCGCGGTCGAAATGCTGGCCGAGAACGCCGAGACGGCCGGATTAGGGAAGCTCTCCTGGTTTAATCCTAGCTCCTCATGCGCCAGTGTGCGCAACATCTGCTCCGGATTATCAGCCAGACGCGCCGCTAACTGTTGTGACTCGCTTTCGCTGAATCCTTTCAACTGATAGAACAGTGCCAGCTCTTCACGTTCTTCCTCGGGATCTTCCTCGATTTCCCGGCGCTCACGATCCAGCTCCGCCTGGTAGATCTCTCTCTGGCTCTTCTGCGCCAGATAGGCGCCGGAGCCCATGGAAAGAGCGCTGGCAAGCATACCTGCCAAACCGGCGATCAGTACTACGCTGCTGCTTCCCGCCGTCGCACCGGCTACACCACTGACAATCCCAAAGACCGAGCCCAGACCATCGTTGGCTCCATAGATGGCGTCGCCGATCCAGCCACCTCCCTGCTTATGCCAGCGTTCACGCCGCAGCATGACATCCAGCGCACTCTGTGGGCCTTCAGGCGCGACCAATTCTCGAATTACCCGTCCGTGAGCCTCTTCTTCACGCCTCACCTCACGCAGCATGGCAGCTGCCTCGGCATCGCTCACCGCACGAGCATGCTGTTCGTAGCGAGCCACATCCACATCCTCTGCCGCTTCCATATGCCGGAGCGCAGCGTCGGTCCCAATACCGCGATTCAGCCAGTCTCTGAACCGCTGCTGCCAACCGGGCTCAAAGGTGGGAGTGGCGGCGCCCAGCTCAGCCAGTTTGCCGGCCCACTTGGCGGCATGTTTGTCTTCGGCCTCAGCCAGTCGCTCCAGCACGGCTCGACGTCCAGCATCGTGTTCGTGTGCAGCAAGATCGTGATAGGTATGAGCGCCTTCTCGCTCACGCAGCCAGTTCTGCCGAAGCGCGGCGATCAGTTCCGCCTGAGCGGATGCTGTTGTCCGAGTGGTATTCGAGTCGATAGCGACTATCCTCCTGTTCGCTAAGAGCGTGACTACCAAGTCTGTCGTCCACCAGCTCACTCGCCACTCATCTCGCAGCTGGCGTACCCCTGGGATCACTCGGGCCTATGTTATACGCTTGTGCTATATGCTATATAGCGGAAAGGTAAGACTCATGACCAATTCACCGATACTGATAGACCGTTTCCTCTCCGCTCGTCGACGTCACCAGCTTCAGACCCTGTTGGCCGAAGGTGGCCACCTTCAGCAGTGTGACGAAGTGAATCTCCTTGAACCGGCACAACTCCCCGAGATGGCCCGTTGGAGCCTTGTCCTTCTGGCTTCGTCACTCGTTGTCTTTATTGCACTGGATGTGGCTGCCAGGTCCTGGCACGCTACCGGGGCGGCTTTTGTGCCCGGCCCGACACTGGTGCAGGTGGTTGCCCTCATTTTAGCCAACATCGTAGCCTATATCTTGATGGTACCACTTCACGAGGCAGTGCATGCTGCAGTCATCCTGACATTGGGCGGTAGGCCGAGTTTTGGCCTGAAGTTGCCCCTAGCAGCATATTGTACGGCAGTGGGGCAGCTTTTTACCCGCAACGGGTATATTGCGGTAGCCATCGCCCCCTTGCTGGTACTAAGCATTTTGGGAATCTTTGCGCTCTTGGCATTCCCCAGTATTGCCGCTCTTGCGATCTTGGGCCTAGCTGGCAATTTTGCCGGTGCGGTGGGAGATCTGGTGGCGGTATTGCGCGTGAACCGATTGCCGGCAACAGTGCTGATTGCTGACACTGAAACCGGCTTCATTGCCTATGAGGTAGCCTGAAACGGAAAATCTTTTTCAGGGATAGGCGGGCCCGCCGACCCTGATTAGAGATGGTGGGCACCAATCAGCGCGACTATCACATATGCGATGGTAATCAGCAAGCAGACGCCCAGAAACAGGCCATAACAGCCGAGCTGGTAGCGAGTGCGTATCTCGAGAGCCTGGCGGAGTTGCTCATCCATATCCGGCGGATCCAGCTCGATGGGAAGATGCATCTCTTCCAGCGTGCCGAGCAGCCGCCGAAATCCCCGTACGTTACTCATCCCTTCCGCCGCGATGACCGTATTTCCATCGTCCAGCTCAAACATCAATACGAGCTTGCTGGGATTATGCTCTCCGGGAGCGAGAATCAGCCGTTTGATGTTGGCCAATGAATACCGTAGCTCTTCATTTTCCTCGCGCAGTAGCACCGTAAAGGCATCGGGGTAGAGGCGCAGCTCTTTACCCAGGCCATAGCGCACCCGTGCCAACGGCAGCTCTTCCTCGCCCTCGACTGCTACCTCACCGTCCTCGTCTTCGACCCGAGATCCGTCAGATTGGCTAGAGCTGGCGTAGTCATCGACATCGGATCGCTCGCGAGAAAGGTTATTTTCATTCATACTGTTTATTCGTTCGCTATCAATTAACCCGTGAGGACAATGTCTCAACAGCCGGTTGGAGAGCGTGATTGGTGTTGATGCTCCGTCACGTATTGTACCATTCCCATGCACGACATCCGAGTCTGGTTACTCCCGGCAAGGCTGGACTCGGAGAAGCCGGGCCCACGAGACAGAAGCCGACGCCGCGCCGTACTATGTAACCGTACTATGTAACCGTACTATGTAACCGTACTATGTATGTGTATGAGGGATATTCGTGAGTCCAGCTCAAGCAGGCACAGGGACGGGTAGCCAGAACGGAGAAGTCACGGTGGTAGAGATAGTAATCGATCAAGAAAAGGGGCTATTGATAGTTCAAGTCCAGGGACTGGCACGAATGATCACTCCGCGGGCGCGGGTGGTGGTGCCACTGGACCATGTGGTTGGCGCCGTAGCCCGTCCAGAGCCGCCTCGCCAGCTCATGGAACACCTGAAGACGCTCACCGGTGCTGGGACACACATTCCCGGTCTACTCCGGGTAGGAACTTTTATCGCTGCCGACGGTTATCGCGAATTTTACGCGCTTCGCGACGGGAAACGCGCCGTAGTGATTGAGCTGGTGCAGGAGCCTTTTCGGCGGCTGATCATCGAGCCGCCGGTCCAGGTAAATCCCGAAGACTGTGCCCGACGCCTGCGTGACATGGTGGTGCAGGCCCGTTCGGGCACCGGCTCGCGGGGACCCGCCAGCCGGCAATGATTACTGAAGCGACTGGTGCTGGATCACGGTAGATCCCGCACCAGACGATGATAGTGAGGGCGATCCGCCGTCTCGCCGCCGGCGACGGTAAACCCGCGCCGGGTAGCGAATCGCAATCCGTCGGCGGAGCCCGCCAGGACATCCACTGAGAGGCGGACGCCGCCCTGCTCGTGGGCAAACTGCAACAAGTCGTCGTAGAGCATGCCCCCGATACCGCGCCCACGCAGTTCTCTCTCTACGATTACCTGAAAGTGATATTGATCAGCCGGCATACACCTTTCATGGAGGATCTCAGCAAATCCTACAATACGCCGGTTACTTGTAGTCGCCACTACCTGCAAACGAACAGTTCCACGCGGCAAACATTGATTACGGGCCTGGAACCGTTCCACAGTCACCGGCTCACCGGAGTCTTTGGTCAGCAGATCGGCCAGTTGTTGATAATCCATCTCCGGATCGAGCGGAGTCAGGTAAATAGACATAACTGCTTGATGTCCTGTTCCAGCGCTTCTTTCCAGGCACAGCCAGCGCACAATCGCTTTTAGCCGTTGCGCTTCAGCCTGCCGGTGCGCTTGGCATAACGTTCAGCTAGATGGAAGACGTACTGTCCTAGTGGTACCAGTACTACTCCGCAGACCAGTAAGGGCCAGATATCGGGCATGAGTTGGCCGATCGACGCGTCTTTTTGAAGGCTCGCGCGCAGCCCGTCCAGCATGTAGGTAGTCGGTGTCACCTTGGCGACCGCCTGCAACCAGCCTGGCAGCACCGTAACCGGGTAATAGACACCAGAGACCAGCAGCATTACCGCGCGAATGATATAGGCCATCTGGGCGCCGCGCTCGGTAAAGAGCATCGGCAGCACCGCCGAGACAGTACCCAGACCAATCAAGGAAATGCTGCCCAGCAAGAGAATGCACAACGCACTTCCCCAGTTGGCCTGAGACAGATCCAGATGGAAGAACATGCTCAACACCACCAGCTGTAACGCAGTCAGCAGAATACCGTGGAGCAGAGCAAACAGGCAGGTGCCCAGCATATGAGTCAACCGAGATACCGGCGCCATGAAGGTATACTCGATCGTGCCTTCCCAGCGCTCCATGGTAACGGTCTCGGTTACATTGTCGAATACCACGCTCACATAGGTCCAGACCGCTGTTCCGATAGCCAGGTAAAGAATGAACGCGTTGACCTGGGCGGGAGATAGAGCGACACCGGGAACTTTGGCAATAAAGGTGATGCTTAGCGCATTCACCACGTTGTACACGATCCAGACCATCTCCCAGGCCCAGTAGCGTTTGCTTAGATACCAACCGCGCTCGACAAAGGCATAGCTCTTGTTGGCTTCTCGCCCTACACTGCGGATCATGCCGATCAGCGGGCTCTCCGCTGATTTCGTTTCGATCATGGCGTGCTGCTCTCCTCTCCCCCCAGGTACCTAATCATCATCCTCGCCGTCGGCGGCTCCATCTTCATCATCATCTTCTTCTTCTTGTTCCCAATCTCGACCGGTGTAGGACATAAATACTTCGGTCAGAGTCGCCTCCCGGCCGAGGTTCAGCCGCTCAGACACCACCGCTTTGAGACCTTCTGGAGTATCAAGTGCGACGATACGCCCTCCATCAATGATGGCAATGTTATCGCAGAGCGCCTCCGCCTCATCCATATCGTGGGTGGTGAGGAGAATGGTAGCGTCATGAGTATCCCGAAGCTCACGAACGAAAACCTGTACATCCTGCTTCGAGCGTGGATCGAGACCGGTAGTCGGCTCATCCAGCAGCAGCAGATTGGGAGCGGTCAGAAAAGCGCGAGCAATGGCCACTTTTTGCTGCATTCCGCGTGACATGTGTTCCAGCGGCTGCCGAATACGATCGGGCTTGATGCCCAGTCGGGTCAGAATTTCGAAAACCTCCTGACGTGCCTCGCCCGCCGGTATGCCGTAGAGACGCGCCGAGTAAAGCAGATTCTCCAGCGGGCTTAGCTTGCGGAAGAAAGCCGCTTCGACGCTTACTCGATTGATGAGACGCTGTACCGCACGTTCTTCGAGCACAACATCATGCCCAAATACCTTGATAGTTCCGGTATCTGGCAGCAGCAGAGTCGAGATCAGACGGATCAAGGTCGACTTTCCTGAGCCATTCGAGCCCAGCACACCCATGATCTCGCGCCGCTGAATGGTGAGGCTGATGTCTTCGACGGCGCGTACCAGCTTCTTCTTATGCTGCGCAGAGTTGGCGCGCCTGAAAAGCCGCATACCGCCAGTTTTGACAAAATGCTTGGAGACGTGCTCGATCACCAGGGCATCATGCTGGTCCAGATGCGCGAGTTCCTCGTCGGAGAGCAGCTGAGTCCTGCGTCGTGTCAACCCAGCATCTTCCGGTAGCGACGTTGGCAACGAATGCTTTACTGGTTCGAGTTCGTCTTTCAGAATTGCCACTTGGAGATCTCCTCCCGGCAGCCTGCCGGTTCAGTTGGGTCCAACTTCTGGAAGCATTCCAGGCATCGCTAGAAGAAAGACAACAATAAAAAAGGATCACGGGCGGCGATTTTACTATCGCGTGCCCATGATCCCGGGAACATCCGGTTCGTGATTCCTGTTCGCTACCTTCTTAGCACCCCCGCTGGGTCGAAAGGATCGCGGACCACGACTCCCTGTGGAATGGGCACAATTTGGCCATCAAAGGTTCCGCCGCCGAAGGCGGTACGCAGCCGGCCAAACATCCACGTGCGGATGGGCACGGCAATGCCGATGATGGCGCAGATTGTGTTCTGGCTATTCATCTATTCTCCCCTTGCCGTGCTCGAATCGGAAAAACTAAACGCAGGAGTGGATAACTCTCTGTGCCACAGTCATCACACTGCTATGAGTATAGTCGCTTGAGGCGCCGAAAGTCAACGAGCTCAGGCGTGCTCTACCCAAAGACCTCCAGAAATCTGCACTTTCGTACAGGGAGTATAGGTAAGCGTTGGTCGGCCAGCCTAACTTCCTGCGGCTTTGTCCTGTATCGCTTCCTTGGTCTCATTCCACCAGGTAAGTAGCATAGCTTCATCCAAGATAGAGAGCGCTTGTCCCTCGCGGCGCGCCCGCTCCTCCATAGTGGTGAAACGGCGGCGGAAACGCCCATTAGCTTCGCGCAGCGCCTCTTCGGGTTCAATTTTGAGGTGTCGTGCCAGTGAGGTGAGCGCAAATAGCAGATCACCCAGTTCGAGGCGTTGCTGCTCCTGATCCGGTGCTGCCGCCAGCTCTCTTGCTTCTTCGGCGACGGCGCTGACCACTCCTGCGATAGAAACCCAATCGAATCCTGTCTTGGCAGCCTTACGTCCCAGTTCATAGGCCTGGTACAGTGCCGGTGCGCTGCGCGGTACGCCCCTGAGTATACTCTCCGCCTCGATGTCTTCACCCCTGGCTGCCCGCTCATCACGCTTGATTGCCTCCCAATTGCGCACCACATGCTCAGCGTCGCGTACGGTCACGTCACCAAAGACATGCGGGTGGCGGCGAATCAGCTTCTCGCAAACCGCCTGATACACGTCGCCGATGTGAAAGAGGTCCTCCTGGTCGGCCACCTCAGCCTGAAGGTACACCTGGAGCAGCAGATCTCCCAATTCGTCGGCTAGCTTCTCGGCCAGCTCTGGAGTGCCGTCCCACTCATCCAGTATCTCCACTACTTCGTACGCTTCCTCCAGTACGTAGGTGCGCAGCGACTGATGAGTTTGCTCACGATCCCACGGGCAGCCATCCGGTGCCCGCAGCCGCTCCACGATGTAGCGTAGACCTTCGGGGACCCGTACCGCTTCCAGCGGCGGCAACGGCGGGACGTAGAGCGTGGTCAGGTGGTCAGCGTGTTCGCCGCGGTCAAGTTCCACGAGTGGCATACGAGTAACCGTCTCCGCGTCCGCCACGCCGGCCCAGCGTACCACACTCACCTCCCAGTCGTCGGGATAGAGTTCCGCAAGCGCCAACTTGACACCCCCGGCCAGCCGGCGATTGTATGCCTGAGCGATCATGACTGGATGAGTCGGTAGAATTACGCCCATCAACGACGACGCGGGCATATCGGCCAGCAAGGTGGCATCGAGCAGCTGCAAGTGATTCTCGAGCGGATCCAGCTCGAGTGCAGTGCAGACCGGTTCGATAAAGGAAAGTCCAGAGACCACTCGCACATTGGCCCCAAGCTGACGTGCCCGACTCCGCAAGAGGCGAACCGACTCCTCGGCAATGAGCGGGTGGCCTGGAACCGCGTATATCAACGATTGCCCGGATGGAAGGACGGCACTCTCGGCAAGAAGACGCTCCACCATCTGCGGATACAGCTCACCAAAACTGCTGGAACTCTCGTATAGCTCATCGAAAGAGTCGATACTCAGATCGGGCCGAAACGTTACCAGCGACTCGACTGTGGGATGGCGCAGCGTGCGGCAGATGATCTTCGATGCCGCCGCGATAGTGTCGCGCGCCTCAAGCGTCAGGTCCTCCCACCGCGCTGGCCCTAGACCAACCACGACGATGCTTCGCTGTCCGCCTTCCATCCATATGGCTCCTTGGTGTTGTGATGGTTAGGATGCTGCGGTGGTGGGTTGCAGTAGATACTTCTCGATATTGCTGTTGCCCGGCAGGCGCACAATCTCGTCGATCCATGCGTTGAAGATCGTGCCTTCGGTGCTGGCGTCATTCAGCTTGGATACGCTCGCGTTGGCTACCCCTGTCGTCTCAACTACCACATACTGGCCAGCGTATTGCCCGGTGAGGGCGTAGACGCGATACCGCTCTGGCGTCTGGCTCAGCTTTAGATTGTTGTAGCACCCCGGCCGAGACGGCCTGGCTCCAGCAAACACCACGTTGTCGAACTGCGGCAAGAATTGTCCAACATACTGGACGCCAAGGTCGGAGTAGGTGGCGGTTGCATTGGTAGCGCTCTGCGCCTGCTGACCGAGAGTAGCGAAATTGGCGCCGTTCTCAGCCTTTTGCAACAGCTCTTCGGCTTGTTGCCGGCTTCCTACTGCTATATAGCTCACCTGAGCAGTTGGTAAGCGGAGCACCTTGAGGAGATTTGCCTGATAGGCCTGTTGCTCACTATAGAGGTCAAGCGCGAATGGAACGCTGACTAGCGCATGATACTCAGGCCAATCCGAATTAGTGGGATCTTTCAGCACCGACTTGGCGGTACTCAACAGTTGAGCTTTCTGCGCGTCGATATCCTTCTGGCTCACTGATATACCACAGGCCTGAACCTGCTGGCGTGCCAGCTCAACATCGATGAGAACATTCACCACGCCGCTTTGCAGAGAGTTCAGAGTCAGCCGCCCGCTAGGTGACTGCCAGCTGGTGTCGGTGGAAGACTCAGCCCGCTGAAAAAACGTCATCAACTTCTGGTAGCTGTCGAGCCCGATGCCGTTGCCATTGACCTTGGCAACCAGAACTGGTCCCGATAGGCTAGTGCTGCTGCCGCATCCGGCGAGGCCGGCGATCGCGAGCAGACCGATAAGACAAAGCGCAGTCGCGCGCTGCCGCGGTACCCGATGCTTCACGTGCATCCTCATAAGCCTGGTGTGTCCCTTATATACAGATGATCCATTCGTTATATTCAAAGACGATGGTATCAGAATGTGGTTGCGCCGTCAAACCAACTGTACATGTTCAGCTTCGTCTGACTCTCACTCTGGCTCTTCGGAGTCGCCCCCGCCACCAAGCAGAGCGTCGATCTCCTCGAGGCAGGAGTCGCGGTCTAGCAGCCAGCGGCGGTAGGGCACTCGGTGGACCCGCCAGCCGGCGCGCTCCAGTATAGTCTGACCGGCAATGCTGTCCAGGGACAGCGCATTGCTGGC
Source organism: uncultured Chloroflexia bacterium (assembly GCA_963826075.1). Classification (GTDB taxonomy): domain Bacteria; phylum Chloroflexota; class Ktedonobacteria; order Ktedonobacterales; family JADMIN01; genus JAJPKE01. The sequence continues at coordinate 24,406 of CAWGVQ010000013.1, read as the reverse complement.
TTCTGAATGCCTCTCAGGGTCGCCGTCACAGGCAATGGCCAGGGCCTGCCTGCCACGTGCCACTACCACATCTATGGAAAACCCGGCTACCGGATAACCCAGGTAGACGGTGTATCCCGCGTGCTGCTCCAGCTCCGCAGCCACAGCTCGCTCAAAGGCTGTGCCCGTGGTGGAGAGGCTCTCCGGCCGCTCTGCTTCCAAACATTCCGCAGCATAGGTCAAATATTCGCCTAGTAGGTGATCTTGGGGCAGATTCCGGGGGTCAAGTGCAGTATAGATTACCTGGCGCCGGCGCGCTCGGGTTATGGCTACATTGAACAAGTTTTCGTTATTGAGGAATGTAACCGTGCTTCGGTGAGAGGTAGGATCAGCGCAGAAGCTGAGCAGCATCACATCGCGTTCGTCGCCCTGGAAGGTGTGAGCGGTGCCCACAGTTATGTCATGATCCTGCAAGATACGTGATTTCAGCTTGGCAGCTAGAGTGCGCGAGAGATAGTTGACCTGATCTCGATACGGAGAGAGAACGCCAATGGTAGACTTCTCGGCGGGGGCCAATTTGGCCTCGGCGCGCGCTATCTTGTTGATCTCAGTGACGATGGCCTCGGTCTCGGCCACGTTGTGGCCGGCTTTCTCACGTTTGCCGTTGACCTTGCGCAGTTCCAGACTTCGCAGCCCAATGGTGTCCGGCCGCCTCGTCATGATACGCAAAGCAGTGCCATAGAAACGGCGATTGCTGAACTCGATGATCTGTGGCAGGCTGCGATAATGCTCATCGAGAAGAACTACATCGTCCTGTGAAGGCAGCGCGCCGTTGACCACGTCCAGCAGGCTATGTGTGCGATAGTTCCACTGTGATCGCTGGCTGGCACTGAGGCCATGCTGCGAAGCCAGCGCCGATTGGCGATCCTCGCGCAGCCAGGACAGATGGCGCAGCTGCTTGGGATCGCCACAGACGATGGCGCGCTTAGCTCGGTAGAGCAACGGTAGTGCGCTTGATACGTCACACTGGGAGGCCTCGTCCACGATAACCAGGTCAAACATTTCGCGCTTAAGCGGCAACAGCTCAGCGGCATGCGGATTGGTCACTGCCCAGATCGGGAAGGTGTTAAGCAAAGCGGTAAAATCCAGCTCAGCAAAGATTTTATCCTGCTCGGCGGTGCTTCGGGCTTCGAGAGCAGTCTTGAAAAGCGACAGGGTACGCCGGTTGAGCCGGAGGGCTTCGGCCAGCGTGTCTCGCCGCCGGATCGCCAGGAGTTCACCAACTATGGCACCCCGATCAGTGCGCAGCCTGGCATGGCGGGTCAGGAGAGCGTTCACCTCTTCGGCCTCAGCCAGCTCAGTCTCCAAGTCGGTAAGACCGGCGCGTGCCGACTCACGCTGGATAATCGCATCGATACCTTCCAGGTCCTGACCGCGAACTCCAAGCGCCGTGGCAACCTCAGTGGCGAGCTGGTCGCGTTTCCGCCCCGATAACCAGGCTATTTTGCCGGATTCCAGCTTGCGCAGCTCTTCCTGCCAGCGCCGGATCTCAGCCGGGCCTACGCTCGCGGCCGCCTCTTCATCATAGTGAGGAGCCGCGATTTCGGCGAACGCCTCAGCCAGCTCTATCCACCGGCTCTCTGCACCAAGCAATGCCATGATGCCGCTTTCGATAAGCGCCAGCTCCTGATCGAAGGCGCTGAGCCGCTCCTCTAGCATTTCGATCTCGCCGGGGCGCGGCTTGAACGGTGCACCAGTCCCGTCGAAGAGATTGTCCAGGAACTGCTTGAGCTCATCTCGATAGCGCTTGTCGCCGCCTCGCAGAATGATGGTCAGGCTTCCCAGATGAGGCTTGAGCTTCTCCACCACCACATCCACGGCCTTGTTCATCTTGGATGAGAGCAGCACAGTCTGGCCACGCGCCACCGCATCCAGAATGATCTGAGCAATGGTGAACGACTTTCCCGTTCCCGGCGGCCCAATCACCAGCGTGAGCGGGCGGTGCTCGGCCTGCCGCAGCACTCGCGCCTGAGCATGGCTAAGCTCGGCTCCGCAGAGCATGGGGCGCTCTGGCTCCGGGTGAACTCCGCCGGCCGAAGAGGCACTACCGCCCCCTACGGCAATATCGCCAAATATTGCCTCCAGCGGCTGTGACATGTTGCCGCGATTGCTCATCTCTTGCAATTCGGTCAAAACGCCTCGCGCTTCGGTTGGGCGGCGAACCAGAGCCATTGCCGAGGCGCAGAGAAGTTGCACGGGGCTGTCGTGCTCTATCAGATCGCGTATGGCGTCTTCGCTCTGGACCTCTGGCCATGCCAGAAGGTCGTCGGTACGCAGATCCGGTATCAGCTCGCCCACCACACTGGAGAACTCGCGGACGGCTTCCAGGTCAAAGGGAGCCGAAGGTACCTGGGCCAGTATAGCCTCGGCATAGGCTTGAGCCTGTTCTTCATTGTCGGCATCTATGAGCGAAGCCAGTAAGGGAAAGTTGATCCTCTGTTCGTCCAGCTCTACGCTCAGCCATGCCTGCGACCCCTCGTGCTCGATGCGCGCCGGCCAGTAGAGTAGCGGCGCGCAGTAGAGCTCGCCTTTGCGTTTGGCGTTGGCCGCCGGTCCACGTCCTACCAGAAAGATCGAGCCATAGATCAGGAATTTCTCGCGCCGGTTGACGTCGGCGGCATTCTGCGCGGTTACCGCGGTGGCCAGCGGCATCTCTAGTTGGCTGGCCTCGCCCGTCAGGAGCACATCGGAGCCATCGGCAAAGGTAAGGTATTCGGCCTGACTCTTATCCAGCACATTGGTGAGTATGCCGCCGCGTGAGTCGGCAGAGAAACAATCATGGTAGTACCTGCAGACTCCAGCAAACAGCGATGAGACGTGTGAGACCGCTGAAATCCCACGGGTCGGCATCTGAGGTAGGACTCCACCAACCTCGGGCCAATTGGCTACGGGTGTCAGCCCTCCTCGTTCGGGCGGCGATACTGCCGCGGCTTCGGCAGCCTCGTGATTCGTAATTCCTGTCGTTCGAGCACGTCGGAACATGCTAATTTTGCTCCTTTAGCCGGAACACGCGCCGTCTGGAGAAATGCCGGTACTAGCTGGGGGAGTATAGGGCTAGCATTCAGCAAACGTCAAGGTGCGTCCCCCATTCAGGCCGGAGCCAAGAGCGAATCGTAGCCGGTTAGTACCGCCCACTCACCAGCTCCCCGCGCAGTGTCCCGCAATGCCTGGTGGGAACGCGTCGCTATGGAATTGCTGTTTGCTTGTTGCGACCGCGAAGCCATAAGAGACTTACTGAAAAGGACAGTACAATCTACAGCGCAATTTCTGCCAAACAGGTCATGATGCGTTCCAGTTCTAGCCGGGACACTGGCCATGAGAGGAGTCTGATAGCATGGCGCACACTGATCGAGGTGATCGACGTGGGCATGGAGAGCGCGATCTCTCTCGCCGGCGGGAACGGTCGGCTCAGCCACGCGGCACCGAGCTGGATGAAGAACAGCGGACTCGGGTGGACGAGCTGCGAGGTGAGCTACATCCATTGGCAGAATCGCTACGCGCTACCTCCAATCGCGCCGAGCAGCGTGCGCTACTGGGGCCTGTACAGGCTGCGTCCGAACCGGTGGCACTGGCATTCGCGCAACTGCTCGGGACGATTCGGGGTAGCGAGGCTCACGATGCCATAGAAATCGCCCAGGCGCTTGGTGACCTAGACCCTCGCAAGGAAGTCGCCTATGAGGCGCGGCGGGCGCGGCTGCGCCTGCGATCGGCCGGTGCCATGCCCTCCACCTCGCTCGCTCCACCCAGTGGAGAATCGCCCGTTAGACTGGACAGAAACGCTTCCAGCCAGGCCCCCTCACCGACAGAGCCGGCAGCGGTGGAGGAAGCGGCCGGATTACCTCGCTTGATCGCTGCCTACGTTTCGCAGACTCGCGAGCAAGGCGAAGTCAGGCTGATCCTGGGTTGGCAAGAGGGTCAGGATTCGAATTACCTGCGTGGGCACGGATTCCAGCTAGATTTCTGGGAAACCGGCGTGAAATCGTTCATCTTGAGTGACCCAGTGAGCCGCACCATATTCGAGCGTGAGGCTCAAGAGTTCATCGGCAAAGTGAACGAAGACGGAGTAGGGGACATGGTCTCCGTCAACTGGGCGGAGGCTCGGAGACTGCTCCTGGAGGCGCTTGACGTCAACAGCTGGCGGGGGACGCCTCCCAGCGCCGACTTTGCTCGCTACCGCAGCCAGATCGAGGCACGTCTTCTGGCTATGCCTGCATCTGATGAGCTGCAGACTGAGGTCGAGGCCGAGGAGCGTCGGACCGAGGTTGCTGGCGATAGGCCCTACATCACCACCAGGCTCGAGATGGAAGAGACCGTGGTAAACTGGCTAGGGGCTTGGACCTTTGGCGATTTTGGACTCGCGTATGACCTGCTGGCCGATGATCACCCTCTGCGCCAGCAGCAGTCGCGCCAGGCCTATATGGAGTCTCGACGACACTGGTGGGATGCGGCGCAGCCGTCCGGTCTACGGGTAACACTGGTACGAGATCAGGAGAAGCGAGCTAGCGCCCTGTGGGTTCCTGGTGGCTCAGGCATGTCGCTGGGCAGTCAGCGTAAAGAGCTTGAAGCTTTCTGGTCGGTGGTCTTGCAGGAGTCGGAACTGGGTGGAGAGCTTCCTGAACTACCGCTGGCAACGATCTACAGCAGCGATACAGGCCGCCACTGGTACTGGACGGCCTACACCGTAGCTCGTGACCAGACCGACAACCGCTGGTACATCAGCCGGAGCCGAGATGAAGGCGCCACCAGCCAGACACTCAAACTAGACGAGCTTGGGCAACGTATCGAGGAAGCTCACCAAGTGGTCGAGAAGATCACCGCTCAGGAGGCGCCCGAGCCCACCAGTGAGGCTGCCGCAGTGGCGCTCCGCAGTATAACTGGGGCATTGACGGCGTCCTTGCATTATGCCGACGCCTTGGCGGTACTGCTGCCTTTGGACGAGTCGGTCTATCGCTCAGCCATCACCGACGCGCGAACGCTCGGCAATCACGAGCGAGCCGTAGCCTTGATTGAGCGCATGCGCCGGCGCTTCGGGGATAGTGTGCGCCTGCGTTTTGAGCAAGGAATCGAAGAATACCTGGTTGCCGAGCAGTACGGCCGCCAGGGCATGGCGCCGGCAGAGGCATCCTGGCTGGAGCGGGCAATCGATATGCTGCGAGAGGTAGTCGCGGCAGAGCCGACCGCCGAGCATCTTCAAGGCCTGGGTGAGCTGCTGTCACGCCAGGGACACTTCAACCAGGCAGCGGCCCACCTCCGGGAAGCGGCAGCGGCAGACCCCACTCGCGCTCTGGTCTTCTCGGATCTGGCCGATGCGCTCATGGGCAGTATAACTGGCGAGAATCTCGATGATCCAGTCACCGTCTCACCGGAAGAGCGGCAACGAATTGCTCACGAAGCTCTGGCTGCGCTGGGCCAGGCTGGTAAACTGGACCGAAGCATTCCTGGACTCTATACCCGCATGGGGGCGATCTATGAGCTGCTGCAGCAGCCTGATGATGCCTTGATAGCCCTGGAAGAGGCTGTACGGCTGGATCCAGCCGACGCCGATGCCCACTACACTCTGGGCGCTATGCAAATGGATCGCAAGCGGTATGAGTCTGCTTTGCCCCACTTGGTCACTGCGGTGCAGCTCGCTCCCCTAGCGCTCCAAGCAAGACTCGGCCTGGCCGCCTGTTACGGCATGCTCGGCCAGGTTGCGCAGGCCAATCGTGAGTTAGATGCTATCGACCGTATTCAACCTGGCCTGCCACAGGTGACTGAGCTGCGCTCCTATCTGGCCGAACAGCGCAAGCGCCATTGAGGGGCTAAGGGGCACCGCAAACGGCACTCGATGGCCTAATCGTCGCGTGGGTCCTGGAGCAACTCGAGTGCCGCCTGCATAACTTCTTCGGACGTGATGGCTTTGAGACAGGCGAAGGAGTAGCAGGTATTGGGCACCCACGGCGCGTCATTGCCGATGAAATGAAAGCAGGGACTGCACGGCAGATTGGACTGCACCAGACGCTGCCGATAGGTGGGTTTGCCTATGGGACGAAATTGTTCCTGGTTGGATGGGCCAAAGATGCCGACCGCCGGCGTTCCTACTGCGGCGGCAATATGTAACGGGCAGGAGTCGTTGCCAACGAATAGGGCTGACAATTCGATGAGCGCAGCTGATTCACGCAAAGACGTCAGGCCGGCCACCGCTGTAATATTACGCGGCACCAGCTCCACGACCTCCTGGCAGAGCAGCTCATCTTCCTTACCGCCTACAAGCAGAATATGGGCGTTGAATCGTTCGATCAACTGGTTGGCTACATCGGCAAAGCGAGAGGTAGCCCAGCGTTTCCGACCGTTGAAACCGTCGCCGCCGACATGCATGGTGACAAGGAGATGAGCCGGTGACAGGCCCCAGTCGCGCAGCTTCCGGCGGGCGCTAGATCGATCCCGTGCCGTCAGATACAGCCTTGGCTGTCGCTCTTCCGACGTGAGCGGCGCACTGAGAAAAGGCTCGATAACCTGCAGGTACTGGTCGACGGCATGTCGTGAGCGGTACTCCTCCGAGTGGCCGCCGATCAGCCACCAGAAAGGCGGCATATCCACGTGCAGACGCTTTTGAGTCAAACCAGCCATCATGAGCACGATCCTGCCAACCGGAGAAAGATTGAGGATCAGATCGTACTTTTTCTGGCGCAGTTCGGTTATACACCGCGCCAGATTTCGCATCCGGCGTTCGGAGACGTTGGCATCCAGCACGACCATATCGTCGAAATTGGGGTTATTGCCCAGAATCGCCGCGTTACTGCGCGAAACCAGCACAGTAATCTTCGCCCAGGGGAACTGGCGCCGAAGCGCAGCTAAGGCAGGCGTGGCAAATAGGGTGTCGCCAATAGGCAGCAACAAGCTCACCAGTATACCGCTAGGATCAATCGGAGTATATTGCTGGGTAGCATCGTTCTGCCGCGCGACAGCTCCGGCGTGCGGCAGAAGGTTCATCGTCGACCCGGCGAACGAGACCGATGAGGTGAACAATAGGTGATCCATCGACGAATTCACCCCTCCGGTAACCAAACTGTGGCATATGAGGCAGACATCACACCCGCTGGATACTCCCGCCCTACCCCGTTTAGTCACCAAGAATATAGTAGGTCATTCTACTCTGTACGCACACAACCGGCGCCTGTTGTCCTACTACATACGCATTATCGCCCAAAGAACTCACTTTGTCATTCTACCAAATGCGTCGTCCGTTGCCCATATGGTGTCAGGCCGTCCGGATTCAGACCCTTAGGGAATGGCCCAGACACTGGGCCGGACGGCGCCGTCATTCTGGGCGGCCTTTGACTCACATTCATGCCGGAATAGATGGTGGCCAGACCAGTTATCAAGATGGTTACCGCCAGAATATCCAGCGCGGTAGGTATGCCCAATAGGTCTGCGGTAATGCCGATTAAGGGCAACACCACTACATTAAGGCCGTTTTGCATCATGCTCTGGAGCGCCAGCACGCGTCCCTTGATCCAGTCCGGAGAACGCGCCTGCATGATGGTCTGGGTAGGCACACTGATGAAATTCAGCGCTACTCCAATACAGAACGTAAGGAAGATGGCAATGACAAGGTACCACCAGGTTACCCAATTTCCATCCTGGACGCTCGCCGGCGGTTGCACTACTAAAGCAATGGCGCGCAGCAACGTAAGGAGAGAAATGCTCAATGAAAGCGAGATCATTCCAATCATGATGGTGCTCACATACCGCAACCATCGTATCACCACCGGCGTAAACGCCGACCCTAGAACCAGGCCTACACCGGCGGGTAAGAGCACCAGCACCATGTGATCGGGCTGCTGGTCAAAAAACGCCAGCACAAAGTTGGGAGCGACCGCCGAGACGATAGCCACAATGATGCCGGCCATACACAGCTGCAGCAAGGAAATCAGCAGACGCCGGTCATGGCGTACGAAGCTGCCGGCCTCTCGAATACCCAGCCATATACTGCGTAATTGATTACTCTCCGGTAGTAATCGTTTTTGACTGGTGACCACCACCTCACCTTGCAAACGCGACTTCGGAATCGACAAAACCAGCCCAATACAGACGAGATACAGAACCGCCACGATGAGAAAGAGAATCTCGGTCTTGAAGAGGCTCTCCACTGTAGGACCAGCCTGAGCAAGAGTCAGGCCGCCGATAGTGATGCTGGTAGGAGTGAAGAGGAAGATGGCCGGCCCCAACAACAGTATGCCCAGCGCTTGCGAAATGGTGAAGGTGATGTTAAACAACGAGAGGGCATTGACCAGCTCATCAGGATGAACCAATAACGGGATGGAGGCGCCTTCAGCGGGAGCGAAGAACTGGCCGATGGTGGCGCTCAGAAGGCTGAGCAGCAAGGCTGGAATCACCGCAGATTGAATTATGCCCGCTTCCTTGAGATACAACGAGGCGGCAAAAGCGACCGCCGCTACTGCCCGTAAGAGGTTGGAGAGCCACATGACACTTCGGCGGTTGAACCGGTCAACCAGCACTCCCGCTATCGGCGCAAATACCGCCGCAGGCAGAGCAAAGGCCACTATGGAGAGGCTGGTGGCGAAGTTACTATGGCTGCTCTGAGTAGCCACCAGTACAATCAGTCCGTAGTTGGAGGCGTTCATGATGGTCTGGGAGAGAAGCTGGGCAATCCACAGCCGTAAGAAGAGCGGGTTGCGCAGCACAGTACGGAAGCCACGCGAAGAAGATGCGATGGCATCGGGTGCTACCTGCTGGTCACCCAGCGGTATGCTACTGCGCGGGCGCTTGTAGGAGACACTTGCAGAAGGAATCTGCGGCGTAGCTCGCTGTGCCGCACGAGGCTTCCCTCGGCTCCCGATATCATCGTCGCTGGCTGGCGTCGTCTTAGCCATCACTTATGTCGCTCGCTACCGGCGCCTCGTCAGTCCCCCGGCTAAGAATCTGCTTGATTCGTCGCTCAGCCTCGCTACGCGGCAGCAGCACCCGTCTGCCGCAACCTTCGCACTTCAGGCCAATATCCGCTCCAAGCCTAATCACACGCCAGTCACTGCTTCCACAGGGATGCGGCTTGCGCAGGCGTACTCTATCAAACATACCTAGGTCGGCGTACTTCATAGCAGCGGGTCTCTCTTCAGCGATCCAAAGCTCATGCACATTTTCCCTCCTTTAGCATTTCGCTTAGCTCTCGTTCTGACCCGCCGGTTGGTACAGATCATACTCTTCAATGTACCGGCGCACCCCGTCTGGTACCAGGTACCGGATTGGCTGCCCAGCCGCCACCCGTTCCCGTAGGACCGTAGCGGCTATGTCAAGCTGTGGTACTGGGAAAACTGTGACTTTCCGCTCGAAATTCGGCAGATCACTCGCCAATCGCACCAGCTCTTCATTGCTCGCCTGGTGGCCGGGCCGGTGGGCGGCGGCAATTTGATCAACCTGGTCCAATACGCCGCTAGGATCGTGCCAATATGGGAGATAGGATACCATATCCCAGCCCAGAATTAGACAAACCCAGGTTGCCGGACCCCATTCGGCGCGTAGCTGACGTAGGGTGTCTACGGTATACGACGGACCAGATCGACGAAGCTCCACCGTACATAACCCAAAACGCTCATCGCCCGCAATGGCCAGTTCCACCAGGCCGCGCCGGTGCTCGGCCGCTGTAAGGGTTGCGTCCGTCTTGTGCGGCGGCTGGCCCGCGGGCACAAACCAGACCTTGTCGAGAGAGAGATGGACATATGCTTCCTGGGCCAGAACCAGATGGCCAAGGTGCGGTGGATCAAAGGTCCCGCCCAGGATACCATAGCGGGCCGCTTTCTGCACGGGTAACTCGTCGTCTGGCACCGAATCTCCACTTCTGACTAATTGCCGTATGCGTTCCTAAACAAGACTCCACGGTAGGCAACTGGCCACTGTACACCCTTCGATCATTCACGACTAAGGCGTACCTGGACCGACCTGACCACTCGGACGTGTGACCTCGGCTTCTGGAAGCGCGTCGCGTAGCCGGATGATAACGCGAGAACTCATGTCAGTAGCGATATCCTGATCGTCGACCGGCAGCCAGAACACCACCTCCAGCTGTATCTTTCCCGCGGAAGTGCCGTTGATGAGGATTTGCGGTGGCGGGTCGGAACGTATTCCGGTCGTCCCGGAGAGAGTACTGCGAATCTTGTCTTCTACCCCGTCAATCCAGTCTCCACCCTGGTCAGGCAGCGAAATGAGCAAGACTCCACGACTGGCATCATAGGAACTGAGATTGACCACTGCACCAGTAAAGAGCATCGAGTTTGGAATGAGCACTCGCTGATTGTCCTCGGTTCGTAGTGAGGTAAATCGAATCTGAATATCCTCAATCTGGCCGGTGTACGGAGCCACGGTGATCCGGTCGCCGATAACGAAGGTATGTTCCAGCAAGAGATAGACCCCGGAAACCAGATTACGCAACACATCTTGGAGCGAGAGAGTCAGCGCTACGGTGAGCGCGCCACCCACTGCCACCGGCACCACGAGACCAGCTCCCCACAATCCCAAGATGACGATGATCCCAACCACAAACGAGGAGATATAGACGGTACGTCCGGCGAGTAATACCACATTGCGACTGATGTGCGCGTGAATGAGACGCGCCTCGATCATCCTCTGAAAGAGCCGCCCAAAACCAAGCATACAGGCAAGTACCAGCAGAGACCCGATGATGCGCAACGCCAGTGTGGCCAGAAAAGTCTCCAGGTTTTTTGGTGACGTGACCAGCGCTGCCACCGTCTGGTCCGAAAACCAGATCAGCAGGATTACTACAGTAGCCAGCAGCCAGATCGAGGCCAGGGTGATAGTGCCGAGCAGGCGACCGGTGGTATGCTTCTCCGTGAGCTCGCTCCGGTCGCGATGGCCCCCGTGGCCGAGATATCGCGGATAGGCCGGCATTCGACTAGCGAGCGCGGCCAGCCATCGGCTCCCAAACACTGCGATACCAATGATAACGATTGACAGCGACAATCGGATGACTGAGCTTGCATCAGCGATATACACGGGCACACGTAATGGTGACTGCGCCAGTGAGACTAGTTGATTCATGAGTTATCTACTACCAAAGCACTATGAGCCTCGACCCGCTACTATCTAGATCGGCTACAGCAGACTCTCCAGCTGCTCAAGGTAGCCGGAAAACGTGTCGAGTGCCTGCTGAATCGGCTCAGGTGTCGAAAGGTCGACTCCGGCATCCCGCAGAAGATTGATGCTGTAATCCGAAGATCCCGCCGCCAGGAAGTGCCGGTATCGTTTCACCGCCGGCTCTCCCTCGGCCACTATCTGCCGGGCCAGAGCCGCGGAGGCTGATATACCCGTGGCATACTGGTACACGTAGAAATTGAGATAGAAGTGCGGAATGCGCGCCCATTCGATTTGAATCTGATCGTCGACCTCTACCTCGGCGCCATAGTATTTCTCGTTTAGCGCTTTGTAAGCGCCGCTGAGTGACTCCGCCGTCAGCGCTTCTCCAGACTCTACCTGAGCGTGTATGTAGCGCTCGAACTCGGCAAACAGCGTCTGGCGATACAACGTTGCGCGAAACGTTTCCAGAGCGTGGTTTAAGATATACATCTTCAGGTTTCGGTCGTCGGCCTCCTGCAACAGATAGTGGGTCAGGAGCGCCTCATTAAGTGTTGACGCAACCTCAGCCACAAAAAGGGTGTAGTTTCCATACACGAAAGGCTGATTCTGCCAGGTATGGTAGGAGTGCATCGAGTGGCCCATCTCGTGCGCTAGTGTGAACATGCTATCCATGCTCTCTTGGTAATTGAGCAATACAAAGGGCGCAGTACCGAAGGTGCCCGCACTGTAAGCGCCGGAGCGCTTACCCTGGTTCTCGTAGACGTCGATCCAGCGAGACCCAAATCCCTTTTCCAGGGCCTCCACATAATCTGTACCAAGCGGATGCAGAGCTCGGGCAACTTGCCGCTTGGCGTCGGCAAAGCTCACCCGGTACTCCACCTCAGGTACCATAGGAACATAGAGGTCATACATATGCAGCTGCCCCAGACCAAGCAAGCGCTTACGCAGAGCCAGATACTGGTGCAGTTTGGGCAGATTCTCTCCCACTGTAGCTACCAGGCTGTCATAGACGCTGAGGGGAATGTTGTTGGGGTCGAGGGCCGCCTCGAGCGCAGATGAATAGTGACGTGAACGGGCATAGAAGACATCTCGCTTGACCTGGCCGGAAAGCGTTGCCGCCAGTGTGTTGCTGTAGCTCTGGTAGGTGCCTAGCATAGCGGCAAACGCCTCGCGACGCACCTCTTGGTTCTGGTTTTCCAGAAACTTTGGTACGTAGTTTCCCTGTGTCAAGGGAACCTCGGCGCCAGTCTGGTCATGCACCATTGGGAGCTTCATGTCAGCATAGTTCAACATTTCATAGGCTCGGCTAGCGGCGTCGGTGGCCTCAGCAGATGACGCCAGAAGCTCCTCCAGCTCTGCCGAGAGAACGTGCGCCCGCTGGCGATAGATGTCATCGAGGACATGGCGATAGACTTGCAAGCTAGGCACCGCTTGCATAAATCCTTGAATCTTCTCCTCGGGAATAGCCAGTAGTTCAGGCGTCATGTAGGCAGTTACAGCGCTCACTTGGTTGTAGAGCATGGTAACTCGATCATTTAACGCCTGGTAAGTACCATTGGCGGTATCTTCGTCGAGCCGCATATGGGCGTACTCGTAGAGTTTGCCTAGCAATTCGAGTGTGGAGTCTCGGGCGACGAAAGCTTCCTGGAGCAGGTCACCGGATTCGCCCAGCTTACCCGTATACGCCGAAAGCTGCGGCAACATCTCACTCACCTGCTTGAATCCGGCTTCCCAGTCCGCCACTGTAGGGAAGATCGAGTCTAGGTCCCAGGTATCATCTATCGCGACTTCGCTTCGTTTGGGTAGAGCGGATATGGTCGCCATGCAAGCTCCTTTTTTGTCAAAATCGTACGCCGTTACTCACCCAATCGCAGTATGGAGTTCCGCGAAAGCGCGGCCAACTCCTGCTGGGGATTTTGTGGTTAGTATACCGCGTGGATAACCCAGGTGTGCTACGGGACGAGTTTTGCACGGCAAAAATTGCGGAACCGGATGCCAGTCTATGGGCTACAATAGTAGACCAGAGCCTCTGTATAGCGTATGCACAAGTCGATTGCTGGGAGCCGATCATGCCTAACTTGCCAATCCACCAGCTTGCGCCGGATGTAGCCGCCAAGATAGCCGCCGGCGAAGTCGTTGAGAGACCAGCGTCGGTGGTAAAAGAATTGGTAGAGAATGCTCTAGATGCGGGAGCCCGCAAGATCCGAGTCGACCTCAGGAACGGCGGTCTGCAGCTCATCCAAGTGAGTGATGACGGCGCTGGGATCCCGGCGCCGGAGCTGCCCATGGCTTTTGCCCGGCACGCCACCAGCAAGATCACACAGCTCTCCGATCTGGAGCGGGTGAGTTCGTTGGGATTCCGAGGCGAGGCGCTCTCCAGTATCGGCTCGGTAGCTGAGGTGAGCATCCTTAGCCGGCAACGCGGGACGGAGCTGGGTGCGGAAATTTCTATGGGCAATGGCGAGCTCGGGCAGGTGGCGCGTGCCGCGGCGGTCGAAGGCACCGCCGTCACCGTTCGTAACCTCTTTGCCTCGGTGCCTGCCCGGTTGAAATTCCTCAAGAGTGCTGGTGCCGAGGCGGCGAGAGCCATCCATGTGGTCGAGCAGTATGCGCTGGCATTTCCCGAGGTTCGCTTCAGTGTAGAGAGCGAAGGTCGTCAGGTCCTGGCTACTCCCGGCGATGGCAAGCTGCAGAGCGCATTGGTGGCGGTGCATGGCCTTCACATTGCCGAGGATATGGTTCCGCTGGCCACCACAAGCAGCGCGGTACCGGCACTTCTTGCCGGCTGGCCACAGCAGCCCGGCACCACAGGAATACGTCCGGAAGTGTCTGGGTACGTCAGCCTGCCCTCGTGCCACCGGTCCAACCGCAACTATCTGTCGATCTTCGTCAACCGACGCTGGGTGCAGAGCCGAACCCTTACCTATGCCATTGAGGAAGCCTACCACTCGCTGCTGCTCGCCGGCAGGCATCCAATCGCCGTAATCAACCTCACTGTCGATCCTGGATATCTGGATGTGAACGTGCATCCCGCCAAGACTGAGGTACGATTCTTACATGAACGGCTGGTCTATGGAGTGGTGCAGCAAGCGGTACGAACCGCCGTACTTGCCGATGCACGACCGCCTGAAGTCCCCGCTGATGCATTCGATGTGCCTACTTCTGCCGCGTCCGCCGCCGTGCAGCTTCCGCTCGCCTCCACTTCGAGCGGATGGGCCGCGGATACCGACTATAGTAGATTTACTCCGTCTCACACCCAGGAGGAGAGACCAGTTGGGGGAGAGAAGCTGCCGCTGCTGCGCGTGTTGGGGCAGATCAACGAGAGCTATATCATTACCGAGGGGCCCGACGGCGTGTATCTGGTAGATCAACACGCCGCCCACGAACGGATTCTCCTGGAACGTATGGTGGCCAGCTGGCGCGACCAGACGGTCTCATCGCAGCTGGTGCTACAGCCACTTCCGCTCGAGCTTTCAGTCTCTGAGCTGGAGGCGGTGCTGGATCATCTGCCGCTGCTGCGGTCTATTGGTTTCGAGCTCGAAGAATTCGGCGATTGTACCGTGCTGGTACGGGCGGTGCCCGGTGTACTCGCCGGCTTGAGTCGCCCGCAGTCCATACGTGAGTTGCTGGTTGAACTGGTGGGTGCCGACCGCGAGGCCGCCAGCCACGGCGAGACCTGGGAAGAACATGCACTGGCTAATGTAGCCTGCAAGGCAGCCATCAAAGCCGGACAGTCACTTTCGCCAGACGAGCAGCGCGAGTTGATACGGCAGCTCGAGGGGGCCGATGCGCGGCAGAGCTGCTGCCACGGCCGTCCAACGATGATACATATTAGCCTGGCCACGCTGGCGCGTCAGTTCGATCGGAGGTGAGCGCCACGCTAGTTTTTGCAGTACTCCCGTATTGTAGTGCGGCCCCTAACACGGATACTTGCACTACCTTCACCCGGCGATGTCCTTGTCTTTGTCTTTGTCCTTGTCTGGCTCCTGAAGACCAAGACTGATGTCAGCACCCAGCATTTCCTGCAGCTCGTTCCAGGCGTAGGCAAGGGGAGCCACTGGATAGCCCACATCTCCCGGCCGGACGGCAATGGTTTGCTGGATCTCCATTATGGTCCAGCTATTCGCACCGCTCGGCTGCACCAAGTGGTGGCGCTCAGCAAATTTCAGGTAATTCCGGGCAAGCTTCTCGGTTTGACGGGATAGCAGCAGCTGCCTATCTACCAACCGGCCGTCCTCGGCAAGTAATGTAGCCTGCTGGACTATGGCCTGCACCAGGTCGTCAAGCGTAAAGGACGCCGGCGACCCAGCCTCAGCGGTCTTAACCAGAAAACCGGAGGCCAGCTGGGTACAGGTAAAGCGCATGCCGCGGCGCCACGCCGTCTGCAGTGCGCGATCGAGCTCCAGTCGCGGGAGCATCGTTGCGTTAGGAATCGCCGGCAAGACTTCTACACACATGTGTAGACGTTTGGTGGTCATGAAGTCATAGATGATTGCAATGGGAATCACGGCAGTATCATCGGGTGCGGCCCGCAACACCCGGTGAAATCCTGAGCTGATTTTATTTACGGTGCCATCTGGGCTCAGTTTGCCTTCCGGCGAGCCGTAGAGTGATCCCCCTCCATGCAGCCAGGCAGCGACAGCGTCGAGCTCTTGCCGCGCCCGCGCGATTATTCTTTGCTCGGCATGCCTGCGTGCGCCGCCGGTAAAAATCTCTGTTCCCCAATAGACCTGCATCGGCCGATGATACTGCCAGACCAGCAGAGTTGAAAGCGGCTGACGCTCAAAGACAGGCCGCAAGACCTGGGTAGCTGCTGATAGGTACTGGATAAACTCGCTGCTCACGGTATCGCCTATGAGCCCGTCTCCTTCGGACTCCAGGTGGTCGCGAACCCACTCCTCGGCGGGTCGAATTCGCAGGTCATGCAGAGGATAGAGGCCAATGCCACGAAGTATGCCCCCAATGGCTAGGGGGCGCAATAACCATGTGAGCCAGAGTGGACGCACTACTATACGTGAGAGGAAACCTCGGTTAAAGGCATCCCCACGCATGGCAAAGCGCACGTCCCCAGTGAGCGCGTTCCAGCCTCGAGCGCGCAGAACTGGAAACACCGGTCCGAATGTGTCCAGATCACGTTTGTGCGTGATGGCCAGGTAGGCCTTCGCATGCTGGCGAGCATACTGGAGTCCGTGAATCTCCATCCGGCTGACAATGTTGGCGGCGGTAACGAGGATAAGCCCTACAGCCAAACGACCAGAGGCGGATAGAATGAACGCCACTCGCTTCATCATAGCTGGGTCTCCTGCTTTGCTACTCGACTTCACAGGTATGGCCGCCGGTGTATCTGGCATCAAGTGTACCATAACCTAGCGTGCCGCTCGACCCCTACGGCGGTGGAGCCGTACGGTGTGTTCCTTGACGGCTCCACCGCGCTGTGTCTATACTACAGGCGGCCTCGCGGGGTGTAGCGCAGCTGGTCAGCGCGCATGGTTTGGGACCATGAGGTCGCCGGTTCGAATCCGGCCACCCCGACCACCAATAAATTGTCGGTAAATGACGCGAATTTGCGGACAATTGCTTGCTTTCCGAGTATTTGCCTCACTCTCGTTCTGAGGAATGAAGCCTCGCCGTACTAGGCGTGCAAAAATACTTTCTGCACAAATACACCTTGTATAAGACTTGCATTATCCTACATCATGACATATCCCCTTATAGGTGAGCCGTACCATCATTCTGACTCTCCGCTCCGTACTGCGTCCCACCTCCGTGTGCATGCATCTCTTCCTGTGACTGGCCGTTTCATAGTGCTCCGTCTCTTATCCTCACGTTGAGCAGGGAGTGCGCTCCTTGCCACTGCAGGACATTCTGGCATCCTGGAAGTTCTCGCAAATCAGAAGGGCGTATCACCCAGGGCAAACGCATGAGAAATTGCGCACAATAGGCCGACAGGTTACCGTATGGTCGCTGTGAAATCCGTCATGATCGTATGCAGTCGCTCGCTATTTTCAGCAAAGGCTTGCATGCGCTGAATAAGAAGCTAGTAACTTGAAGCGAGTCGATCAAGCACGAAGCATTCACGGAGATCACCTCTCACCATCAAGGCTGCACACGTTGGATTTCATCGGCTGGGAAAGGCACCGTTCGGCTTTCTCCGTGCAATTTCCAGTACAAGTCGTTCATGATGGCTGCGATCGGTGCGTAGCGTTTGATGGTCGTCGCAATTGAAGGTGGCATGTTGATAGGATCGGCGCCCTCGGCATATCGGCGGATATATTCGTTGCGGACGCTGGCACTACGCGCATCCGTGTAGACCATGACCAGCCAGTTGACCAGGTGTGTGACAGTGTAGCACTCGTCATGACTCATGTGGAGACCGAGAAAGGCCACCTCGGCCTCAGAAAGTTCGAAGCGCGGGGATGTGGCTAGGCCGAAGTCGGCAAAATAGAGATGCCGACCGTCGGTCAGAATATTGTGGAAATGCGTGTCAAAATGCAGCAACCCCATCGCCTTCATGACCGCTACCCCCGTTTGCAAACCTCGCTCCACACTGGCGATGGCTCGCTCGACCGCCTCACCGCCAAGAGCGACCTGTGCTGTGAGCCATTGCTGGAGGTTCTGCGGGATGTATTCGAGAAACAGCACGACCTGGGCAGATGCTCGCGCAATCGCCTCAAGCCGCTCGCGCACCGCCGGGGAACCGTCCCAATATGCAACCATACGCTCTATTTCCGCTTGCTCATCAGACATTGGCGCTTGCGTCGGGGATGGCCCTGGCAGCACGCGCCAGTGATACAGTAGCGGGAAGCACTCGCATTGCAGTCCAAGCACCTCGTTGGTCGTCATCACATGTGTGGCCAGTTCCCGCCACGCGCCGAATCCCGTCGATCCTACGCCGTACTGGTAGAACGGAGGAAGATGGAACAGATTTGCTGTGGACATAATATTTTCGGGAAGTCGTTCCCGATCGGT
This sequence comes from uncultured Chloroflexia bacterium, assembly GCA_963826075.1. Classification (GTDB taxonomy): domain Bacteria; phylum Chloroflexota; class Ktedonobacteria; order Ktedonobacterales; family JADMIN01; genus JAJPKE01. The sequence continues at coordinate 6,307 of CAWGVQ010000013.1, read as the reverse complement.
GAGGGGAATAATCTTGGCAAAAACAGGCGTGCCCTCGATTTCCAACAAGACCGATGTTCCACCGATACCCGACCCGATACGCTGCGCTTCCTCCACGAGGATACAAAGCCGACGATCGCTCAAGAGGGCCAACGAAGTGGAAACGATCATATACCGAGCAAGGCGCGCCTCATAAGCCATGTCCCAGAGATCTGATGAATGCATTGCCAATTTTCCTACTCTTTCCAACTGATGGTAGCGCCATCATAACGTACACGGTGATGCGATTCCTCGGGCATGAGCAGCGGCGTGAGGACCGGGTTCACGTATGAGATTTAGATGAGCAATTGAGCCATAAAAGCATCATTCCAAGCGGCCTGTTTTCGTCTGCTGCGACCACTGCCACTGGTCGTATTGTGGTGGATCAGATTAATGGCGATTTTTCTCAGCAAGGCAAGGTTGTGCCGAGCATGCTGGTCTCGGACGCGGGAAGCATCTTCCCGCAAACGTGACATCTAACACCCAATGCAGACTGTTTTCAATGGACCAGTGCTGGCGGATGGCTGCTATCTGCCGCTCATCTTCGACGGGCACGCTGGATAGAAAATACCGCTTTTCTGCCGTAATGACTCCGTGCGGCTTGACCATACGAATCGACTCCACCGCGAGAATGCTGCGGACTCCCGGCCATTCTGCGAGCGCGTTTAGCTCAGTTGGTACTGGGTACACAAACACCCGGCGACGGGTAAGGCGACCATTACTCTCGTCAAAGGCATCCAGCACCGGCTTCAAGGAGGTCGGCACCGCAAAGGCATGTTCCTCAAACCAAGTTGCTACCGCTTGCAAGGTGTGGTGCTGATTTCCTTTCACGGTGATCACATAGTCGGCTTGCTGGTCGCGAATCGCCTGGGTGATAGTTTTCTGACAGCCTACTGCGTCGATGGTGACCAGCCCACCAGAGAGTGCCAAACCTGCGAGCAGAGCGGGAATGGCGGTGATCTCATTGGATTTGCTATCCACCGCCTCTTGCCCTAGCACCAGCCGGTGCTCGACTTTCCCACGCACTCACCAGGTGCAGCGGCGACTGTTCCCGCTTGCGGTCAAACGAATGCCGGACGGTCTTCCCATCGATGGCCACATGACCCATCTGATTGGTTCCCAGCAATTGCCCCATCCAGCGGCGAAAACACTGCTCAAACTGGTGGGGATCAATCAGCATGAACACTCGACGAAACGTATCATGCGAGGGAATGCCGTGCCTCAACGTCAGGAAGCTTCTCAGCCACCCTTCCTTGCTCTGGGCATACAGCGCAATGTCTTCCCAACTCTCAGCACCAGCAGTCACTCCACAGATGGCCATGATGAGCATCTCAAGCAGGTTGTGCTCCACTGTTGATGCGCATAGGGGATCGTCTATCTCGGCGAAGGCAGCGATGAGATGTGTGAGCAAGGTGGTTACTCCGATCCGTAGGGAGTGGTGACCGTACTGTACACCCTCAGCTTATTTCGAGCAATTTCTCATGCGTTAGCCCTGAGATGTGTGCCAGCCAGCATCTCCTCGCGGACCCCATGCTGCAAGTCGGCGCCTGAGTGCGCGAGATCCAGCACCTCCCCGCCCCGATCACGGCTGGCTAGATACCACGGCTCGCTAGATACCACGGCTCGCCAGCACCAACACTGCGTATGCCAGTGCACCCCTAATGGCTCCTAACACGTGTACCTTTCCTCCGTTACGCGCCATAGAACAGGTTGACATGAGTCATGTGTCTGACTATACTATGAATAGAACGAAAGTTCCAACTTTTTTGTTGGATGAGGAGCACCACACAACAGAAGTGAACTGGTGAAAGGGTCAGACTTCCATGCTCGATGACGTATCAGCCGTACAGCGGCGTATGTACGAATACATCTTGGACTGTCAGCAGCGGTACTGCTCGACACCGTCCATTCGCGACATCGGTGCCGCGCTGGGCATGCCGTCTACGTCCAATGTGGACTACCATCTCAGAGCGCTGGAAGAGAAGGGATATCTTATTCGAGCGCATGGCCGCAGTCGGAGCATCCGCCTGCTTCGCCTGCCGGAACGTGGAGTGCCTGTCCTAGGCACCATCGCCGCCGGCACGCCGATTTCCCTGTTTCACGAGCCGGAGCCCTTTCACCTGATCCTGGACCTCCCCGAAAGTCACATGGCGTCTGGTCTGTATGCGCTCCGCGTCAAAGGTGATTCGATGGTGGACGATATGATCGCGGACGGTGATTTGGTCATCATTGACTCGACACAGAAGGACCCGTGCAACGGCGCCATCGTCGTCGCTACGGACCTGAACGGTGACGGGGAGGTTGGAGCAGCGACACTCAAGCGCTTTTACAATGAGGGTGGACGGATACGCTTACAACCAGCGAATGCGAACTATGCGCCGCGCTATATTGATGCGGCTGTGTGGGACCGCGAGTGGGAGGTGCAGGGGACGGTACGGGCCATCATCCGGTCCTGCTAAGCCGTCTGGTCTGGAGGCGACGCGCCGAGTGCCACGTTCTGCTAGCCATGCTACAGGAAGTTTCGCAAGCCGTCATGCGAATGAATTCATAACCCGTTTGCGACGACGCATTTTTTCTAGCAGGCCCAGCGCTGCCCGTTCCCAAGTGAACATATCATCGCCTGCTGGTACCTAACATAGTCCTGGACAGTACTCAAGAGTCCGAGCCTTTGGGCGCGCAGATTTCTTGATGCTGGCGGGCGCCAACCTCCCACCGCGTGGTGCGACAGTGTATGATTGGTCTAACGCATCCCACGCCAATGACGCTGGCGGCAATAAACAGGGAGGTGCTTCTATGGCAAAAATAACGTGGCAACGCATTGCGAAGCATAGTACCGGTATCCCTAACGTAGCTGGCGCCACGTGGAATCCGCCCACGTCAGAGGTGGATGAGGCGAAGAAGCTGCTGTTCTATCTTGAGGACCGAGGTGTCCTCTACAATGATCTCATAATCGAGACTGGTGAGCAGGTAGAGTCGTCCGCCCGGGAGATGAGAGGGCACTTGAGACGCAGGCTGCAGGAGAAGATCGACCCTAACTCCAAGCTGGCAGACATCGCCCGTGACATGCAGGCGGCATGCCGGGCGTTCTTGGATGAGACCAAGCGGCACAGGCCGGGTTCGCCAGGATATCTGGGACAAGGATGGCGTTCCGATTCCCAATGGGTCGCTGCTCTTGGGGCATTCCGCGTGCAACTGGGACGCTGCGTCGCCAGGTTAGCAGTCAAATATCACCGAGGGCAAGCTCGTCAGCATACTACCACTCGGAGCTCAAGCCCATCACAAAGAGGCTCCGCCAGATGATGCCGGATGAGCAGCGGCTGCTGTCGGCGCACGAGGCCGGCCTTTCGGCTCGGTGTGCAGCCACATCCGGCGCAGCTGCACGCTCGATCTACGCTGGTAAGACTCGGTGACCGTCAGTGCCTGCGGCGACTCGACGCTAGCGCAGCAGAGTTGTCTCAGACGTAGGACGATCACGGTCAGTGGACTACGTGGGAAGGCAACAGACCCTCGTAGCGCTGAGGTCTGCCGTAACCCGTATACCTCAAAACGCACACAACAACCAGTAGGCGTGAGGCATCCTCGGGCACAAATGTTCAGGAAATTTGTCCAGAAATTCATGTTACAAAAACATGACGTGAATTTTCGGACAGTCCAGCGAGCTTCTGCGCGCCGTGCGAGGGAAACTGCACCTTTTACCAAGGTGCGCTTTGTCCGCAAACTCGTGTTATTTCCCACAGCCAAGATCCATCATGTTCAGATACGGTACACGCTGAGCAGGCGAAGCATGTCCTGTCATGTCCGTACTCCGGACGATACCGGCCTATCCTACCTGCAGTGCGTGCTCTGCCACTGCCACCGCGTCACGCACCATACTCATGCCACGCACCGCCAGCGTATTGTAGCAATACCCCTTTCCAGGTGGACAGATCCGTGCCATCTACGTATATGCCGACCGCCCAGTAGTCGCCAGGTGCCGTACGCGTGAGCGGCATGCTCACGGCATCGTCCGGGAATGGCCATGTGACTGTCTTCCACTTCCCGTCGACATAGTGCTGCATGCGCGTGATGCGCGCATACGACGGCGATTGCACCAACTCATACGTTGTGGTCCATATGTCGCTTGCGTCAAAGACGGTGATGCCACTGTTAGCCGTCAGCATGTTGCTGAAGGATGCCTGCTGCCAGCTGTTACCGTCGTAGTGCATCACCTCGGGAGGCGCGGTAGCACTCACGAGCCAGCCATCCGACGGGGAATTCATCTGGACCCAGGCGTCTGCGGGGACGGAAAGATGGAACGTCGTCCAGTGGCCCTGAACGTCATGCGCGAGGTCGACCATATCCCAGCGGTTCGGATCGGTCGGCGCTGGGAGACGTAACCCAGCCACCCAAACATCTCCCGGACCGGTCGTCTCCACGTCGAACAGGCCGGAAATAGGGCTCTCGACCAGCGTCCAAACACCGTTGACATAATGAAGTAAGCGATCGGGCGCGGTACCGGCGTCTCCTGGCGCCCCCCAGCTGGCCAGGAGCCACCCCTCGTCGGGCGCGTACATCCGTATCTGGTCGCAACTGGACGGTCTCTGGCCCTGGAGCTGCGGTGGCACGGCAGCGCGCTGCCACTTCCCTGCGGTGAAGTGCAGGAGCACGCAGCGGAATGACGTGCCGATCGTCTCCGAGCCCGCTGCCCAGCCGTCTGCCACGGTATCCATCGAGATATTGTTGAGGCTAGCAACCTTTCCAGTCAACGGGGTCGGAACCGGTGCCCATCGGCACTGATGGAACTGGACCAGGACCGGAGAGTGAGTCTGAGCAGGCGATACGACTTGGAACCCTGTGCGGCCAAGCGCCCAGCCGTCCGTGGGAGATGTCATATCCAACTGATAGAGTCTAGTGTGCGCCGGAATCATTACTGTGATCTGATCTGGCGGGCAACTACTGGCGTGTGGCGAGGTCGAGGCGGTCGAGGCGGTGCGTCGGGTAATGTCGTGTGCACGCGGCAGGAGTACAAACATCGCGGCGAGCAGCGCGACGACGGCCACGGCAGAGAGCGTGCCACCCCACACCGCACGGCGACCCAGGTGCGCAGAGGGCAGGATCCGTTGTCCACCTGGTGCCGCTCCCATTGGCGGCTCTTCCGAGAAGTCGAACTGCTCGTGCCGAACGGCGACAGCGCCCGAGCTTGGCGACGCTGCCACATCTCCTCGAACCTCCACTACGCTGAGTGCGCGGAGGTACTCCTGGAGCGGAGTCACTGCAGGCAGCCGTCGAGCCCAGCCGTCGCTATCCCTTACAAGCCGGTCGTAGATCGCCGCCAGTTCCGCTGGTGGTTGCTCGACGGCAGCATTCTCGCCCCCACCCACGTGCCCATGCTTGCGGAAGTCGTCAGAGAAATCATCAGACATGCGAACCCTCCCCCGCGTCGCCAGTCAATGCCCGCTCATAGGCTTCTGTCGCATCGTGCAACTCGTCGCGCAGTATTGACAGGGCGCGCTTGAGGCGCGTGCGGACGGTCCCAGCGGGAATGCCGATCGCTGCGCCGATCTCGGTGCCACCCATGCCGCCATAGAAGCGCAGCACGACAACCAGTCGCAGGTCCTCGGGCAGCTTATTCACCGCTTGCCGTAGGTCGAGCGCGGCCGCCGCATCGCTGGCCCCCGGATCAGCCCCCTGGAGGGCCAGGACGCCACCGGCATCCTCATCGCTCACGTCAGGCAAAGGCTCGGTCAGCCGCAGGTGCGTACCGAATCGGCCACGATGCCATTGCCGGCACACGTTGATGGTGATACGTAGCAACCAAGGGCGCAAGGCATCCTGGTTGCGAAGCGCTGCACGCGCCTGCCACGCTCGCGTGATCGCCTCCTGGGCCGCATCCTGTCCGTCCTCTGGCCCCAGCAACGCCACTGCGGCGCGCAGCATCTGCGGCACAAGCGGCGAAACTGCTTCTGCAAAGCGCTCGCCATCCGTCATTCTGATCGCTCCCCTATACCTCTATGTGGCTGCGGACCCAGGAATGAAGGCAGCCGAGGCGCCTGCGCATCGCCCCCGAGCACCAGTCGGTTCCCGCTCCTGCTAGCACAGCGACTAGCGCCGTCCATCTACTTCTATCGATGCCGTGATGGGAGATTAGCGTTCGCGGAGCAGTACGTTTGGGCGGAGCGACCACAGGATCTCATTCTGCAACAGCATGCCATGACTATCTATGAGACAATCTCTTTCTGCACCCTGAAAACAGAGACCGATGGCTGTGCGACCCTGTCAAGTACATATGTTCGGGAAATTTGTCCGCAAA
>CAWGVQ010000012.1:0-45933 GCA_963826075.1 uncultured Chloroflexia bacterium | reverse complement strand
CAGTATCTTTGCCAGCATCGTTCACTGCCCCTCCGCTACTCTTGCATATGTAGAATCTCTGTAGAACCTCGCCATCAGAAAAATAGTCCGGTACCTACCAGTAGACCTTTGCGTTCCGCTGTAGCACCTTTCGATCTTCAAGCGTCCTACTATACGTAGGCAAGTTATGGAATTGCCGTTGACGTTTCTGCCTGTTACTCTATACTCAGTACCTAGCACTACCGGTTTGCCGAAAACGCTGGTATCGTTGCTGCGATTAAAAACAGTAAACGACGAGTGCGTGCCAAAGAAGAGAAAAACTCGTGCAACAATCTTTGGATATCCCCAGAATCCAACGGATGGGCTCCGGCTACAAGCGGCTGTTACTTGGTGCCACAGGGAGAATACATGGTCACTCTGTGTACCTGTCAAGGCGGCTGGCAATAATCTGGCAATATCTAAGCAACTTACTCGCCTTTAAATAATGGAGAGGTAGCGTTTCTATGGCCTGGCAGGATATGTTTGCAGGCTCTCCGCCTCGAATAAACGCCGAGTATGAGCAAGAATTGCATCTTGCGACTCAGGCTCGATTAGGAGCAGATTGGGCGCTGGGAGCGCTCATCGCTCGTTATCAGCCCACGGTCACCCGTTATCTGACGCGTTTGACTGGGAATGCCCCGCACGCCAAGCTGCTGAGCGAAAAGATTTTCTTACGTATGGAACGCCGGTTGCACGGGCCACATGGCGGGCAGCATCCCGACTCTGGCTGTTACGGGCTTCACCGAGCTCGGACTTGACGAACTCCGCCAGCCACATCACGGTGTGCCACGAATACAACTATCGGCATCGGAATCGCTTCGACACACCCTGCTACCCGAAGTGCCCTCCAGCCAGCAGGAGACATCGGCAACCGTTACCGACACCGGCAAGGTCTTTGGCGCAACCGATCGTATACGCGCCGGCCTGGGCGCTCTGGCCGACCGGACCGGTACGACTGGGCGGCAGCTTCGGCAGCTCATCTGGTCACCCTGGTCCAACTCCGACGCCGGTATATTCTCCGATTCTGATCGCCATCCGCAAGCACCGCAGACTAATTCTGAGACTGCCACCACTAAACATGAGCATTGGGATACCAAGAAGGATTCGCTAAGCGAAGATGACCTGCTCGAGCCACGTGAGGTGCTGCGCTACCGTATGATACGCGCGGTGCTTGCTGAGCTGCCGTACGGTGACGCGCAGTGTCTGGCGCTCCACCTCATCGCCAACCTCAACCAGGCTGAGGTCGCGCGCGCGCTGGGCATCACGTCCAGCGCTACTCGCCGGCGTATCGTTTCCGGGCTCCAGCTGTTTGCTCAGCGCTATGAAGCAGCCACAGCCAGTCTCGGCATATCGCTGGAGGCACTTGAAGGAGCTGAGCCCTCGGAAGCGGAGAGTGAGACCTATGCCCTCTCCGACAGCGCCGATGATGCATCCGCCAACAGCATACCATCCCAACGCCCACCGATCGTCGTTTCCGCTGAGCTGACCACCCCTTTGCGAATGGATAGCGCAGTCAGTGAGGACACTGCTATGCGTCTGGGACTTGCCTCCATTTGTCGACGCGGTAGATACTCCGTCACAGATAGCCACGCTACCGGAGGCGGAGGCCAACGAAGAGCCAAGAACGGCTGCTGAACATGAGGTCACGCGCAGACTGATGTGGTCACATCCTGCAGCCTACCGCCAGACCCCCATAACCTCGGAGACGCGGTTACGACTCGTCTCACAAGGTCCAGTCAGAGCGATACCTCCACCCACAGCGCCGCCAACCCGGCTGGGAACATGGATGAGGTATGGATGTATTCCGAGAACATAGAGACCATTGCCGAACCTCCCCACCGGATCTGGTAGTAGACGCCGTCGACCCAGTTGAGACTGCCATTGAACCAAAACCAGAGGAAGCCCGGACGGTCCCCATTCTGACGACCTATGCCGCCGCACCGCCAGCTACCACCGAAGATCCCAAGGACAATCCGGTCTTGCGTGGCTCGAGTACCTCGGTTGGCCAGGCGAGACTGATTTCGGTATTGACGCCCGCATCTCTGGAGGATAGCCCTATGGTGAAGTCTGAACCTGGTGACCAATATCATCCTGGCGCTCCCTAAGCTATGCGCTAGACGAGTAGGTGATCGTCTGGAGCAGCCGACCATTGTGGCCAGATCGATAAGGGATTTGCCGCCAACACGTGAGGATATTGATGACCAAGCCGGCTTCGGCGCGATAGGTAATGAGGTGTGGGGATGTCAGAGCCGTTACAGACATCGGGACGATACCAGCGGGTTACTACCAGACGACATACTCTGCGCGTATTGGAGTGTCCATTAGAACCGGAATTGCTGGTGGCAGAATTCGCGGACGAGTTGCCGCCTGACGTTGCGCGAGCGGTACGGGAACACATTGCGGTCTGCGAAATATGCGGCGGGCGCTCACGCGCGCTGCAAACGCCCTACCAGGTGATAGCCTCCCTGGGTAACGAGCCAGTGCCGTACGTCCCTGACCTCCGCGACAACGTCAAATCTCGCCTTGCTCAGGGTCGTACTACCAGGCGAATCTTTCGGCTAGTAGGCGCGCTCGGAAGCAGACACACTCTAGCCGCTCTCGCTGTCGTCGGCGCACTGGCACTAGTAGGATTTCTGCTCTTTGGTATCATTTCCGCAAGCGCCCAGAACTTAAGTCCTTCCACTAATCAGTTAAGCAGTGTTCCCGTCGCCGCGGCACAAGGGACACTGCTGGCCGAAACCGACAAACTAGTCACGGTTGCAGGGACCAAGGGAGCGCAGTGGAAAGTCGCCGAGGTCATTGCGGTAAATGAGCGCAACGGCTCGGTGCAGCATCTCTGCCCGCCAGCAGTGGTCCATTGCATCCTTCTACGTCTGGCCAGCTACCGGTTGCGACTGCGGTCTCGCCCGACGGAGCAACGATCTATAGTTAACCGCGCCAAATACTCATCAGCAGCAGGCGCTGGTGGCTTTCAATTCACGGTCTGGCCAGGTGCTATTTGCCACACCGCTAACTCTTGCCTCCCATGTCGCTTTGCCTGCCGATGAATATGCCGATGCCCTGGCGGTGGCACCAGACGGTAGCGAGATATATGTCGGACTGGGACTTGCTCAGCCCGCATTACCAGACGCAGTGCGCGTGCTGGTCTATTCAGCCATCACCGGAGCACCCGACCGGGCACTCTCCCCCGAGTTCATTGCATCAAATGTGCCCATGCCGCCTCCGCCCGGCAGCCTACCGGCCTCGGCCTTTCCCGGCGTCATTCCTCATCAGGACTTGACTGGTTTGGACGTGAGTCTAGGAGGAGCCGGCAAGCTGGTAATCTCAGCAGATGGCCAGTGGCTTTTCGACGAAGAGTTGCTATCCCAGAATGGCATCTATCAGTACGCGGTAGTTCGCCGTTTTAGTACTCAGACCGGCGCCACCGCACAGGAGCTGGCCATCAAAGGCGATTTTCACATCTCCCAGCTGGCCATCACCTATCCAACCGCCGTGCACCAGCAGATCTATCTTATGCAGACCAGCGGATCCGACACCAGCGTCTATGTGCTGGATCCCAGCGCTGGAGGTCCTACACAGACCGGCTTTCTCGACCTGGGAGGGGTGTTGGCGCCTCCCGGAACCGCGTTCTCCGGCACTGTGACTCTTGCTCCCGGTGATGGCACTCAGCTCTATGCTACCCAGAACATTTCCGCTGATCAGGGCACTATAACTGCCCAGGATCTCTGGCTGTTGAATATGGATACACAGAACATGATTGTAGAGGCGCAGTTGCTTGACACCGACAGCGCCGACAGCGTGCTCGCCGGTCCCGCTGGGGGAATGCCCTTCCTGCTCCGCTCGGGTGAAGTGTGGCTGGCGCCTGATTCCTTGCAGGGAGCTGTGGTCCCGTGGCTCAGCTTGAGCGACGGCCATCCGGTAATTGCTCTCCTGGCGGTGGTGCCGTAGTAACTGCTCGCCGACCGGCGATGATGGATCAATGGAACAGTGCGCTAGCCGCCTGGGTGGCCAGCATGAAAACGCTGTTCGGCACGATACCCAGACCAACGGTCAGGATCAGTGAAATAGCCAGTGCCAGCCAGGCGCCGGGCGTGACCACACGTGGCGAAGAGCCAGTCGTAGCCGAAGGAGCGGTCCAACGGCTGCCAGTAACGACCATCTCCTGCTCAGGCTGTTGCTCAGCCAGAGCTACACCTCCGCCTTCGGTGTGTTGGGTCGCAGCCGCCACTGGCACCGGCACAGGAGGCACCTGAACTGCGGGGACTAAAGTACCAGATGGCCGCGGTTGCGGCTCGACAAAGTACATCTGCCAGATAACCCTCAGGTAATAAAACATGCCAATGAGGCTGGCGACGACCCCTATGATAGCCAGCTCCAAATGGCCACCGACGATGGCAGCATAGAATACGTAATACTTGGCAGCAAAACCAATCAGCGGCGGAACACCGGCGAGAGAGAACAGGAAAACTGCCAGCGCCGCTGCCAGCCCGCTCCGTCTACGGGCTAGGCCCGAGAAATCTTCGAGCATGGTGCCCATGCCGTCGTCTCGCTCCAATGCCGACACCACCCCAAACGCCCCAATATTCATCACCGCATAGCTGATAAGATAGACCAGCATGGCGGCAATTGCCGTTTCGGTGCCGGTCACGATCGCCACCAGTATGTAGCCGGCATTGGCGATGCTGGAGTAGGCAAGCATCCGTTTGACATTGTGTTGAGTAACTGCCAGCACATTGCCGCCGACCATGGTCAGGACGGCAATGACCCAGAGGACCGGCGTCCACTGCGGCTGTACCGCATGCAACGCGATGACGAAGACCCGGGCCATGGCTACAAAGGCGGCCACTTTGGTACCAACCGACATAAATGCCGTTATCGACGTTGGAGCGCCCACATAAACATCCGGAGTCCACGCCTGAAATGGAACCGCAGCCACCTTGAAACAGAAGCCGACTGCAAGCAGGCCCAGAGCAGCAAGCAGCAATGGACCAAAGCCCGAGGTAGCGATAAATCTATGGCTGGACGTGAAGGATTGGATACCCGCAAGGCTGGTCGTTCCCGTGGCTCCATAGGTCAGAGCCATCCCATAGAGCAAGAAGCCCGAGGCAAAAGAACTCAGGATAAAGTACTTCATGCCCGCTTCCTGGGAACGAGAACGAGAGACAATGAAGGCCGAGAGAATATAGAGGGACAGGGAAAGCACTTCCAGGCCAGCAAAGACAATCATGAGGTTGGCCGCTGAGGCCATGAGCATCATTCCGAACGTCGCCAGCAGCAAGAGCGTATAGTATTCGCCTTGCTGGGTGACACCCTGGCGATCTATGTAACCGGGCGAGAGCAGAACCCCCGCTCCAGCCGAGAAAAGTATCACTATATCCGCCAGGAGCGCCGTCCTGTCGCCATAGACCATATGATCGAAGGCAGCTAGATGGTCACCGGTTACAAACATCATGGCGGCAACGATCAGTGCAGCAACTATACCAGCCAGGCATATCACTGCTAGCCAGCTCTTACGCCGTGGCGCTAGCGCCAGATCCGCCAGCAAAGCCAGCAGAGCCGTCGCTAGTATAGCCAGCTCAGGAAGTATGCGTAGCCAATCCTGCCCATCCGGCTGGAATGTAAATGGTCCCATCGCTCGGTCTCCCGTCGCCTATCCTCTAGAAATATCCTCAGGGCTCTCTTGTGCTGTAAGTCGCAGTAGTCGTCGAGTGAACTGGATATTGGGCCGGCCTATAGTCCCGGTGGACCACTGCGGTGGTAGGCACGACGACGGCATCCACACTGCTTTGTATGCGACTCGTCACGACACCGGGTACGATGCCCAGCACGATGATAAGAGCCAATAATGGCAGCAGAACCGAAAACTCAGCCCAACTTAAATCGCGAAGCGAGTGGCTCTGATGGCTCATACTTCTGCGGCCGACTCTACCCGACGTCTGCGACGTGTCACCGTTGGCCAGTGACGCGCCTTTCGGTGGCCCCTCCATGGCTCCCTGGAAGAAGCGAAGCATGTACCAGGCAGCCGGTATGATTACTAGCGTCCCTAACACTCCAAAGACATAATTTGCCTGAAATGCCCCTAGAAAGGCCAGAAACTCGCCAGCGAAACTGTTTAACCCCGGCAGACCAAGCGCGGCCAACGCGGCAATCATGAACGCAGTTGCCAGCCATGGCAGGCGAGACGCCAGACCCCCAAAATCGGCCAGACGACGAGTTCCGGTACGCGCCTCGATGAAGGCAGCCACCAGGAATAGCGCGGCGATGACGATGCCATGGTTAACCATTTGTAGGACACCGCCCTCGAGTCCCTGGGTGTTGAGAGCGAAGATACCGAGCACGATAACGCTCATGTGGCTGATGCTGACATAACCGAGCAGTCGCTTCAGATCGGTAGCCACCAATGCCTGAAGCGCAAAGTACAGTATGCCGACCACCGCTAGTATGCTCATAAGAGGCATCAGGGTCCGAGTAGCTGAGGGAAAGAGCGTGAGATTGAAACGGATAAACCCATAGGCGCCGGTCTTGGCCATGACGCCGGCGAGAAGCACCGCCACTGGAGCCGGGGCTTCAGCATACGCATCGGGAACCCAGCCATGGAAAGGGAAGATACCGCACTTGACGGCAAATGCCGCGGCAAATGCCAAAAACAGCCACAGCTGCGTGGTACTGGGCAGCGCGGTGACGCCATTGCGAAGCAGAACCGCCAGATCGAGACTGTAGGCACGGTGAGAGGTGCTGCTAACTATTACCCCCACCGAAATAATGCCGACCAGCATCAAAAGCGACCCGGCGGCAGTATAGAGTACAAATTTCATAGCCGCTTGGGCGCGTCGCCTGCCGCCGAACATCCCTACCAGCAGGTAAGCGGGGACCAGCATGAGCTCCCAGAAAACATAAAACAGGAACAGATTAGTGGCGAGAAACACACCCATCATTCCGGTGGTGAGCAACATGAGCAGAAACAGATACTCGCGCGACCGGTCGCCAGCCCGCACCACATTCAGTGAAGCGCCGAGCGCCACCAAAGCCAGCAAAGCATTCAATGCCAGCAGGAAGAGATTAATGCCGTCTACTCCAAGAGCATAGTTGATCCCGATCTGCGGTAACCAGGGGTAGCTCTCCGCGAATTGCATACCGCTCGTGCCGGAGGCGAACTGGGTGATGAGCCAGATACAGCAAGCAAGATCGGCCACTATTGCAAGGGTAGCCCAGCCCCAACCAAGCATGCGCGGCAGTGCCAGGGCGCCAATGGCGCCCGCCAGTGGCAGAAATAATATGACGCTCAGGATCGGAAACTGCATCGACGCTTTCTCTATCTTCTCATCTACGAACAATCACGAGAAACCACGTTTCAATCGTGCCGTCAATGCCCCACTGGGTGTATGACGTAGAACACGAGAATCAGCACGGCACCAACCAGTATTGCCAGTGCGTAATTGCGCACGTAACCGGTCTGTAGACGGCGCAGTCCACGGCTGGCTGCGCTTACCGTGCCGGCAATGCCTCGGCTTCCGCCTTCAAAAACCGCATCCTCGACGAGACCCCGTAACGCATCGCCCAAGAATACCGTTGGTACCACACATAGGAAGTTCAGGAGATTCTCGAGATAGTATCCGTGCTCTACTACTCGGACGAATAACCCTGGGGTGGCCGCAAAGCTCGGTTGGCGCCCGCCATAGAGTACCCAGGAACAACCAATGCCTATGCCGGCAGCGGCCAGACCAAGCAACAGCGAGAACCAGACCGCGGAGCCACTGAGTGCCGGCGAGGTGCCCAGCACCGGAGCCAGGAAGTTCCCGATGCCGTTGGCAAACGGTAAGCCATACAAGCCCCCCACCGTGGCAAGAACTGCCAGGATAGCCATCGGAACCAGCATCACCGGCCCAACCTCATGCACGTCGTGGAGCGGATTGTGAGCAGCAGTTGACCCGACGGCACCACCGCGGAATTCGCCCAGGAAAACCGTGAAGATTAACCTAAAAGTGTAGAAACCGGTCAAGCCAGCGGTCAGAATACCCACACCGTAGAGAACCCACCACACCGGGTCAGTGCTCTTTTCTGCGGTGGCAAGCACCGCACCCAGTATGGAATCTTTGCTCCAGAATCCGGCGAACGGCACGATGGCGGAGAGCGAGAGACCGCCGATGACGAACATCCCGAAGGTAAGGGGCAGCTTCTTACGCAGTCCGCCTAGCTTGCGCAGATCCTGTTCGCCGCCGACCGCATGGATGACGGCGCCGGCGCACATGAACAGTAGCGCCTTGAAGTAGGCGTGAGTGGTCAGGTGGAAGATACCCGTACTGAAGCCGCCAGCAGCTTCACCCATAAACATGTAGGCAAGCTGGCTCATAGTAGAGTAAGCCAGCACGCGTTTGATGTCGGTCTGGGCGCAGGCGATGGTCGCAGCAAAAAGAGCGGAGGCTCCGCCCATGATACCGACCACGATGAGTGTATTCGGCTCCGCCGTAAAAATAGATGAGGCGCGGGCCACCAGATACACGCCCGCGGTCACCATGGTTGCCGCATGGATCAGCGCGCTTACCGGAGTCGGACCCTCCATGGCGTCCGGTAGCCACACGTACAAAGGCAACTGTGCCGACTTGGCCGCCGCCGCCAGCAGCAGCAGCAGCGCAATTATGGTGAGCGCGGTGGGATTGTGGAGCATGAGCGATTGCAATGGTGTCAACAGCAGCAGCGGTGCATTTGATCCCGGCGGTAGGTGTACCGCCACTGCCTGCGGATTGGTGAGGATGGCGCTATATTGCAGCGTGCCGAAGAACTTGAAGAGCAGAAAAATGGCGATCATCAGGCCAAAATCGCCGATGACGTTGACGACAAAAGCCTTCTGGGCAGCGGCGACTGCTCGCGGCCGGTCATACCAGAATCCGATCAGGAGAAAGGACGCCAGACCAACTCCGGCCCAGCCGACGAGCAGAAACAGGAAATTGTCCGCTGCCACCAACAGCGCCATCGCCAGGATGAAAAGATTGAGGAAGGCAAAGAAACGCCAGTACCCCTCGTCGTCTGCCATATAAGCGGTAGCATACACATGTATCAGGAAGCCGACGCCGGTCACGATCAGCAGCATGATCGCGGAGAGTGGGTCGGAAAGTAGCCCGAAGTTGATGGACAGCGATCCGGAACTCATCCAGTGAAAGAGCACGATGTCGCTGCTGCGGCTGGCCGCACTTTGCTCGAGCATGGACACAAAATCAATGAGGGCGGCGCCAAAGGCGAGAAGGATTACGGCGCAGGCTACCCAGGCAATGACTGCCCGCGGCCAACGCTTTCCGAAGAGTCCTATGGAGATAAAACCGAGGAGCGGTAACAGCAGTATGAGCGGCGTCAGATTCAGCATTGGCCCTCCTACACCCCTAGCCTTTGAGCGAGTTCAGCTCATCCACATTGATGCTGCGCCTGGCGCGAAAAATAGAGACAATGATGGCCAGACCTACCACAACCTCGGCGGCTGCGACCGAAAGCACCAGAAAAACGAACATCCAGCCATCTACCGAGTTGAGGAAATGGGCAAACGCGATAAAGGAGAGGTTTACGGCGTTCAGCATCACCTCGATGGACATGAACATGACCAAAGGGTTACGTCTCACCAACACACCAACGGTGCCTATGGTAAAGAGCAGAGCGCTTACGATCAGGTACGCAGATTCGGGCATCAGATTCGTCTCCTGGCCATGTAGATAGTAGTTAGCGAGCCATGATCCGGCGGCCGAGTACTACAGCTCCCAGTACGGCAATCACCAGCAGCACGCTCGTCACCTCAAAAGGAAAGGAGAAGCCATGGAACAATGCCAGCCCAAATGCCTGAGTATTGCCGAACTTTGCCGTCACTTGCGCCAGCCCATTCATGCCGGCGACTTTGGCGTCATGGGAAAGTGAGCCGTTCACCAGCGCAATGATGAGTGCACCAGCCAGTATGAGGCCGAAGCCGGCCCCAGCTATTGCCTGCCAGCGCATACGGTCGCCTTCACCGGTATCACTACTTCCGGGCGAGAGCATAGTCACCACAAAGAGAAACAGGATCATGACCGCGCCAGCGTAGATCAGCACCTGAATGGTAGCCACGAACATCGCATCCAGCAGCAGAAAGAAAAATGCCAGACTCAGCAGGTTTAGGATGAGGCTCAGCATGCAGTACACAGCGTTACGGAACAGGACAACGCCAAGAGCCGAGGCTACCGCCACGGTGGCTGCTACGTAAAATGCGATCTGTGCTACCAGCATGAATGCTATTTGCCCTCCTCGGTGGCCGGCTCGTCACCCGTGAGCAGTATCTCGGTGCGAGACTGCAGATCACCCTGGCCTACCGCGGCGGCGGAGGCATCAAGTCCATCAAAGAAACCTTGCCTTTCCGGCAGCGGCGTTGTCGTTTCGGGGGGAGCCGGTAGCGTCCAGGCATCTAGCGAGCCGCGGGTGGCACTGCCAACCGGTTCCAGCAATTGTTCTTTGTGATAAACCAGATCCTCAGGGTGGGTAGTGGACAAGTCGTAGATGTTTTCAAGAGTAATGGCTCCAGTCGGGCAGGCCTGTTCGCAGTAGCCGCAGAAGATGCATCGCAAAAGATTGACGTCGAAGATACGGGCATACCGTTCACCAGGTGAAACGCGATTGTTCTCACCATTCTCCTCGGCCTCGATATAGATCGCGTCAGCTGGGCAGGCGCCGGCACACAGAAAGCAACCGACGCAGCGCTCCAGCCCATTCTCGTAGCGGTGCAACACGTGCCGGCCTCGAAAACGAGCGGGCAATGCACGCCGTTCCTCAGGGTACGACACCGTGGTTGGCTTCTGACCGAACTCTTTGAGAGTCGTCCGGAGCCCTTTTAGCATTTCCATCGCCATACTGGTAACTCTTTCATATTGCAGCCGGCTATTAGTGGCTTACCGTCAGGGCGGTGTGGTCTCTGCCGCCACTTTCGGAGTCGACATCCTCGTCGATCACAGCCGTGCCAACCCGTACAAGGTGTACCGAATCCGGCAGCTGTAGACCGCCTCGCTTCTCTGGCCGGTGGGTGCTGGGAACCGTCTGGCGCAGGCGAAAGTAATAGACTGCGCCGCTCACAACCAACACCAGCGCTCCAAATGCTCCGCTTATCCACCAGGGCCAGCCCAAGGCAATAACTGTACCGGTAGCCAGCAGGTTAAGAACCGAAAGCGGCAGAAGCACCTGCCAGCCGAGCCTCATTAACTGGTCATAGCGTATACGCGGCAGCGTCGCTCGCATCCACATGAAGATAAAGAGCAAGATGGCCACCTTAATCGTATACCACAGTACGGGTAGGCCGAAAATGCCGGTGAGACCTCCCAGTGTCCAGCCCCCAAAGAAGAGTGTCACCGCTATCGAACTAACGATGATCATGTTGATGTATTCGGCCATCTGGTAGAGGCTCCAGCGCAAACCGCTGAATTCGGTTAGATAGCCGGCGACTAGCTCTTGTTCGGCCTCAGGAAGATCAAAGGGAGCACGGTTGACTTCGGCGGTCGCGGCAATGCCATACAGCAGAAAACCCAGCGGCTGCACCAGGACAAACCAGATGCCGTTGCCCACCTGCGCCCCTACAATTCCGGTCATGCTGAGAGTCTGCGAAAACATGAAGACGCCGGCCAGGCTGAGAGCGATACTTACCTCATAGGAGACCATCTGCGCCGCTGAGCGCAGTGCGCCGAGCAGAGAGTAGTGGTTGCCGGATGACCAGCCGCCGAGCACAATACCGTAAACTGCCAGAGAGGATATCGCCAGGATATACAGCACTCCGACATTGACGTCGGCGATATACGGCGCAAACGCCTGTCCCCAGATCGACGAGCCAAAAGTGCCTCTGGCTCCCAGCGGAACTACCGCGAAAGCCGAGAGCGCAATGAAGACGCTGATACTCGGCGCAATGAGAAATACCAACCGGCGGGCGTTACTGGGGATGATCTGCTCCTTGAAGGCCATTTTGAGTCCATCAGCCAGCGGCTGCAGCAATCCGAAAGGGCCGGCTCGATTGGGTCCGACTCGCCGCTGAAAACGGGCCAGCACTCGTCGCTCGATAAGGGTCATGTACGCGAATATGGTGAGTAGCGCTACCAGAGCGACGACACCTTTGATGAGGGCCCCCAGCACCAGAATCTGGACATCAGTCATAGTGCCTTACTCACTCACTTTCTCCACGTCCTGGCTGCGCCACCAGCAGGTGTGCGGCTCCTTCTACCAGGCTGTCTGGCGCCGCTCCCATCTCCAACATCGACCAGCTCACATACGTGCTTTCCCGAATTCGCGGGCCGCCTCCGTCCGAGCTGGTCTCTCGCACCAGCGGCCAACGCACTCCCGATTCTCCTAGGGCTCGGCGTGATACTCCTGAATAGATGGGAGTAGTCCGCCCGATCTCCTTCAGAATATCGGCGGCTGCGAAGTACGACCAGTGTAGGCCAAGCGCTCGAGCTAACCCTTGCAGAATCTCCCAGTCGGCTTTTGCTCCCGGTAAGGGTTGCATAGCCTGCCGCACCACCTGAATACAGCGCTCGGTATTGGTGAAGGTCCCATCTTTTTCGACATAGGCTAGCGTAGGAAGCACCACCGAAGCTCGCCGCGCGGTTTCCGTGAGGAACATGTCCTGCACTACCAGCAGTTCCAGCTTTTCCAGCGCTTCGAGCTGATCGGCGGAAGCCAAGGCGGCGGGATCGGCTCCCATTACGTATAACGCGCTAAGGCCGCCGGAGAGCATCTGGTCATAGGCATACCCCTTCGTAGCGGGAAGGGCGGCGTGCCAGATGTTCGCCAGAGCTTCCCGGGCCGCTTCATCGGTCACCGGGCGATAACCCGGAAGCATGTCGGGAAGAAGTCCCATATCGCGTGCGCCCAGCGAGTTGTTGTCAGAGTAGAGAGGACCGACACCGGCTCCGGGACGCCCAAAGTTATCGGTGAGTAGCGCCAGATGAAGCAGATCAGGGGCGATGCTCGACGCTCCCGGCTCAAGAGTGGTCATCTCATCGTAGAGAAGTACCGCGCCCGAAGCTCCGGCAATCTCACCGGCCAGCTCGCGCAATACGGCCGGTTCTACTCCAGCAATTTGGGCGGCGTTCTCAACGGACTTCTCGGCGGAGGAGATCCCCGCCAGCGCCGCACCGGCCTGATGCTGTGCGGCAAATTCGCCGCGCGTCAGTCCTTCGTCCACGACGATCTGCAATAGCGCCCGCGCAATCGCGCCGGTCTGGCCGGCTGAATAGCGAATGACTCCGGAGGCGAGCCGGTCAAGCCGGTTAGGAGCAGAGGTCACCACATACACTCGAGCCCCGCGGCGAATAGCCTTGCGAATACGTAGATCGATAAGAGGTTGGCGATGGTAGGGATCGGCACCGAGCAGCACAATATGCGACGCCTGTTCTAAACCGGCGATGGAGTCGCTCCAGACCCAGGGTAGTCGAGTAAACGGCGAAGTGGGAAAGCGACCGTGCTTGTGGTCGATGTTGTTGGTGCCCAGGCCCACTCGGAACAACTTCTGGAAGAGATAGGCCTCCTCGTTGGTGGTGTGAGTGGAACCGATGGCGCCGATGCTATCCGCGCCGTGGCGGCTCTTGATATCCTGGAGCCGAGAGGCAACAAAGGTTAACGCCTCATCCCAGGTCGCCGGCTGGAGCTTGCCGCCCGGTTGGCGAATGAGCGGTGCACGCAGTCGCTCGAGGCTATTGACGGCGTCAAGACCCCAGCGGCCACGGTCACAAAGCCAGCCGTCATCTATTCGATCGTTGGTCCGGGAATACTGGCGCAGTACCTTATCGACACGCACATCCACGCGTACATTGCAGCCCACCGAGCAGTTTCCGCAGACACTGGCGGTACGTTGTAGCTCCCAAGGACGCGTAACAAAGCGATAGCTCTTGGCTGTCAATGCGCCGACCGGGCACATCTCTACCACGTTCCCGGAGAAGATAGAGTCAAAGGGCGCGTCGGGGTCCACCCCGACCTGAGTGCGGAAGCCCCGCTCCTCCATGATGAGTCCGTCTTCCATGGCCACCGACTGGCAGAAACGGACACATCTCTGGCAAGAGATACAGCGCTCGCGATCCAGCAAAATATTCTCACTAACCGGTACCGGCTTCTCGAAATGGCGCTTGCTGAGATCGAAGCGACTGGCTGCTGGCCCGTACCTCAAAGTAAAGTCCTGCAGGTCGCATTCGCCGCCCTTATCACAGATGGGGCAGTCCAGAGGATGGTTGATGAGCAGAAACTCCAGTGTGCCCTGCCGCGCCTTCTTCACCGCTGGAGTGTCGGTGTGGACAACCATGCCTGGGGATACGACAGTGGTGCAGGCGGTGGTGAGCTTGGGCATGTTCTCTACCGCCACAAAGCACATGCGGCAGGCTCCCAGTGGCTCCATCTTAGGATGGTAACAGTAGATTGGCACCTCGATGCCCAGCTTGGTTGCTGCCGCCCAGATCACCGAACCCTTAGGCACGCTCACCGGCCGCCCGTCGATTGTCAGCTGTACCAGTTCTTCTTGCTCTGACATTACGCTCTATCTTCTCTTCTTGCGGCCCGCGGCCCCACCAGGCAGCCATGAGCATACACGTGGTGCAGGTATTCGTCTCGGAACAGCTTGATGCTGCTGGTGATGCTGCTGGTTGCGGCGTCACCCAGCGGGCAGAATGATTTGCCGCTGATGTTGTCACAAATGTCGACAAGCAAGTCTACATCGCTGTCGTTGCCCTCACCCCGCTCCAGACGTTCGAGCAACTGGACCAGCCAGAAGGTGCCTTCACGGCACGGAGTGCACTTGCCGCAGGACTCGTCGGAGTAGAACTGCGTCATGCGCAACACCGCACCGACGATACAGGTATCCTCGTCAATGACGATAACACCGCCGGAACCGAGCATTGACCCCGCCGCCGCCACCGACTCAAAATCCAGCCCCACGTCGATCTTGTCGGCTGCCAGTATGAAGGTAGAGGAGCCGCCGGGAATGATAGCCTTGAGCTTCTTGCCGTTACGCACTCCGCCACCGTATTCCTCGATGAGAGTGCGTAGCGGTGTGCCTAGCGGTAGCTCGTAGTTGCCGGGCCGGTTCACGTGGCCACTCAGGCAGAAGATACGGGTACCGGTACTCTTCGCTGTGCCGTAGGCGTTATAGACCTCGGCGCCAAGCGAGACGATAGCCGGTATGGTGGCCACCGTCTCACAGTTATTGATCACGGTAGGTCCGCCGTAGAGCCCAACCACTGCGGGGAACGGCGGCTTCAGACGTGGATAGCCTCGCTTGCCTTCAAGCGACTCCATCAGAGCGCTCTCCTCACCGCAGATGTAGGCTCCGGCACCCGTGGAGATAGCAATCTCCAAATCGAAACCACTACCGAGAATGTTCTTGCCGATGAAACCGGCTCTATAGGCCTCCTGCACTGCGCGCGCTACCTGACGCCCCGCCAGAGACAGCTCGCCGCGAATGTAGATAAAGGCTTGGTGAACCCTGGTCGCATAGGCAGTCAAGATCACTCCCTCTACCAACTGGTGGGGATTACGCTCCATGAGCATGCGGTCTTTGAAGGTGCCTGGTTCGCTCTCATCACAGTTGACACAGAGGTAGCGCGGCTTTGGAGACGTTGGCGGTAGAAAGCCCCACTTTACCCCGGTGGCGAAGCCGGCGCCGCCCCGTCCGCGCAAACCGGATTTCTTGACTTCCTCCAGCAGCTCATCAGGCTGGAACTGGCTGAGCCCCTTGGCCAACGCCTGATAACCGCCATACCTTCGATAGGTCTCGATACCGTCGATTCCGGGCACAAAGATATTCTTCATCACTATCTGCGGGCGCGGACCGAGTGGCAGAGCCTTCTCGGTAGCAACCGTATCCAGTGTATCAGCCATACTACCTGGCCTTCTCTTCTCGTGACTGGGCAGACGACTCCGGTGCGAAAACCTGGGCGCTTTCGCCGGGTCCGATGCCGGCTACATCCCAATCGGCAACCATCCCCGAGACACCTTCACCACGCTGGAGTCTCTCCAGCATGGTATCGGCAACTTCCGGCGTGACATTTTCCACAAAGTCCTCGTTGACCTGTAGCGCGGGCGCCATACCGCAGGCTGCCAAACATTCGACTCCTTTGAGCGCGTACGTATGATCGGGTGTAGATTCGCCCTGGTGAATGCCCAGACGATTCTCGAGATGAGCCAGAATATCATCACTACCCCGTAGGTAGCAGGAGATACTGGTGCAGACCTTGATCATGTACGTACTCTGTGGCTCACGGTGGTACATGGAATAGAAAGAGACCACCGAATCTACCTCGTCAGGCCGGCATTCAGTGGCTTCAGCTACCGCAAGCATGCCCTCACTGCTTATATAGCCTTCGGTCGCTTGGGCGAGATGCAGGCATGGCAGCATGCCGGACCGACGAGTAGGATACCGCGCACAGATCTCGCGCATTTGCGCCTTGACATCTTCTCCGATCATCAGCGGTCCACCTCTCCAAGCACGATATCTATACTGCCGATGGCCGCTACGACGTCCCCGAACAGCATGCCGGCAATCATGCTTGGCAGAGCCTGCAGATTGGCGAACGAGGGCGCACGCACATGCATGCGATAGGGGCGAGCTCCGCCGTCGCTGACCAGATAGTAGCCGAGTTCACCTTTGGGAGACTCGGTACGAAGATAAACCTCTCCAGGTGGTGGGCGATAGCCTTCGGTATAGAGCTTAAAGTGGTGAATCAAGGCCTCCATATTGGAAGAGATCTCGTATTTGGGGGGCGGCACTATCTTGTGGTCATCTACCTGCCAGGGCCCCTCAGGAAGGGCGCCAACGGCCTGTTCGATGATGTGTAGACTCTGTTCCATTTCCAGCATACGAACCAGATATCGGTCGTACACATCACCATTGGTGCCAACCGGAATCTCAAAGTCGAACCGGTCATACCCAGAGTAGGGAAAGAACTTGCGCACGTCATAGGCGACACCGCTGCCGCGGAGAGTGGCTCCGGTACAGCCGAATTTGACTGCGTCGGCCGCCGAGAGAACCGCTATACCCTTGGTCCGGTCGAGCCAGAGCCGATTGTTGGTTAACAGATCATGGTACTCGCGTAGCCGGGCGGGAAACGCTGTGAGAAAATCGCCCACTCGCTGGGAGAAGCCCGGGGGAAGATCGGCCTGCAGGCCTCCGGGCATGATATAGCTCGTCATCATCCGGACACCGGAGCAAAGCTCGAAGATGTCGAGTATGATCTCACGCTCGCGGAAACAATAGAGGAACACGCTCTGCGCTCCCAGATCGAGGGCACTGCTGCCGAGCCAGACGAGGTGGCTGGCGATACGCTGCAGCTCGGCCAAGATGACACGGGCATACAACGCCCGCTCCGGTGCCTCGATGCCGAGCAGCTTCTCCACAGCCAGCGCATAGCCAAGGTTGTTGCAGAGCGGCGCCAGATAATCCATGCGATCGGTGAGAACCAGCGTCTTGAAGTAGCTCTTGCTTTCCGCGGTCTTCTCTATACCGGTGTGCAAATAGCCTATCTCCGGCTCAGCTTTGACGATGGTCTCCCCGTCCAGAGTCAAAATGAGGCGCAGTACACCATGGGTGGACGGGTGCTGAGGTCCCATGTTGATGGTCATGGTGTCGCGGCGCACCCCTTGACCCAGATCGAGACTCTCATCAACCTGGATCTTTCGGTCCTCTAACTGCATATGTTGCCTCTACTACAGCCTACGGCTGGTCATCGCCTAGGGGACTACCAGGTCCGCCAGTGACGGGCGGCGCCTGCGTCCGGTCGGCGGTACGCAGTGTCTGCTGTCCCGTGCCCATGGGTAACGCCTGGTCCAGAGGCACCTGGCCACCCCAGTGCGGGTCGGGCAGGTGGATACCCGTCAATGGGTAGTCTTTGCGTAACGGATAGCCTACCCAGTCGGACGGCATAAGGATGCGCGTCATATTGGGATGGCCGATAAAACGTATGCCGAATAAATCGAAAACTTCACGCTCGTAGAAGTTGGCCCCGGCCCAGACGCTTGTCACCGTCGGCACTTCAGGATCTGGCGCATCTTCGCCGCCCACGCCAACTTTGAGCCGCAGCACTGCTCGCGTCTGCAGAGAGAGCAGGTGATACACCACGTCATAACGGGGCTCACGCTCTCCCCAGTCCACTGCGGTGAGGTCAGCCAGGAAGTTGTACTTCGCTGTGGCCTCATGCGCAAGAGCTTGGCAGATCTTCTCGATAGCCAATGGCTGCACAACGACAGTAACTTCGCCGAGATGCTCGGCTACCTGCTCCAGATATTCTGCAAATCGCTCGCGAAGGAACCGGACCGTTGCCGCCGCCTGTGGTTCAGCAGGAATAAACGCCTGCTCTTCCTGCCCAGTTGTCCCTCCGGGACTTCCGCTCCCACTCATATGCTGTCTCCTCGCCGTCAATTCTCGCTGCCGAGATACCTCTGGCCGGAAACCTGAAGCGGATCGGGTGGATTGGGAATGTGCTTACGTATCTTGTCCTGCAGCAGATTAATGCCGCCCAGCAGCATATCCGGCGTGGGCGGACAGCCAGGGACATACACATCCACTGGCACAATCTTGTCGACACCCTGCACGATCGCATAATTATTAAAGACGCCGCCGCAGGAAGCGCAGGCACCCATCGAGAGGACCCATTTGGGCTCAGGCATCTGATCATAAATGTGGCGCAGTACCGGCGCCATCTTCACCGAGAGGCGCCCAGCAACTATCATTAGGTCGGCCTGGCGTGGGCTAGCGCGGAAAACCTCGGCGCCGAAGCGGGAGATGTCCCAGCGTGATGCGCTGGCGGACATCATCTCAATAGCACAGCAGGCAAGCCCGAACGTCGCAGGCCAGAGAGAGCTACTACGGCCCCAATCCAGGACCTTCTGCATCTGGGCCAAGACTATGCCGAAGCCATCCGGGCGCTCTATAGCCCGCGGACTCCTGGGGGTCTGGGCATTAGAAAAATACTGGACAGGTGCCCAGGGATTTGGGACTCCAGTATTTTGGATCTCGTCGTCTATTCCCACGTGAAGGCCCCCTTACGCCAGACATACAGAAACGGTATAGCGAGCACCAGCGTGAAGACGACCAGCTCCACCAGTCCGAGCACCTTGAGCTGACGCATAAGGATCGCCAACGGAATCACGCCAGCCGCCTCGACGTCGAAAATAATGAAGAGCATACCGGTGACCAGATACTTGACGGGAAATCTCTGCCTTGGAGCTTCGATTTCTTCGATACCACACTCATATGGAGCCAGCTTTTCGGGCGTCGGTTTCTTGGGCCCTAAGACAAAAGTAACCAGGGTCACGACGACGAGAAAAGCAAAGGCCAAACCCATCATAATGAGCACTGGAACGTAGTCAGCCATCGGCGCATCTCCCTGAGAGCAGTGAAGGTTTTTTTGTGTAGCAGGAATCGGTACATGCATCATCGCACTGCATACCGCGCCACAGCATAATGTAACACGCCTGTAGACCACTGTCAAACCATTGAAGTGGCACAAAGCCTTTTGCCATGCGGCCTGACACCAATGCATGCTCTGTGCAACGCATGGGCCTTTTTGCCTGGCAATGAACTCGCCAACCACCAGCAGGAGGATTGGAGTGATCGCGAGAGACTAGTGATCGCAGGAGATTATCGCGAGAGATTAAAGAGGTGGGATCGTTACATCTCGTGGGAAAAAAGCGCCCTTTGAGATGGACTGTGCCACTGGCTTCAGTATGGCTTTGGATCATGTCTGCCGGTGCGAAGCATACATGATGACCATCTCAGAGGGGCTGCATACTCTCTAGACGTCATCCGTGCCTTATATTTTTCAGCAGGCATGGTGAATTTTTGAGTGTGGCGTGGGGTACGGATTAACATGCGCGCTGATCGATTGCTTTCACTGCTGTTGCTCCTGGAGAGCCGTGGACATATGACGGCAACCGAGCTGGCCAAGCGGCTCGAAGTCTCCGAGCGCACTATCTATCGAGATATTACCGCCCTCGGCACTGCCGGCATACCGGTGTACTGCGAGCGTGGACCTGGAGGTGGATGCCGGTTAGTAGAAGGCTTCCGTACCAATCTGAACGGGCTCACCGAAGAAGAAGTGAGGACACTTCTCCTTTCCGGTGCGCCCGGACTGCTCCGCGACCTAGGAATGAGTACAACCCTCGAAGCCGCAGCGCTCAAGTTGATAGCCGCGTTACCCGCAGGCTACCGACAGCGGGTTCTGCAAGCTCGCCAGCGCATCCACGTGGATCCAGTGAGCTGGTCGCCGTACGACGAGGCTGTACCTCATCTAGCCGAGCTGCAACAAGCTGTGCTGGACGAACACCGGCTGTGTCTTCTGTACCGGAAGGGTAACGGCGAGGTGGTAGAGCGGATCGTTGATCCATTAGGCCTGGTAGCTAAGGCTACCATCTGGTATCTGGTCTGCCGCTACTCTGGGCCAAGCGGACAGCTGCGAGTATTTCGCGTATCGCGCGTCCTGGCGGTGACCTCCCTAGATGAAGCGAGTGAGCGACCAATGGGTTTTGATCTGGCGGAGTACTGGCACAGCTGGAGCAAGGAGTTCTCAGCGACCTTGCCCCAATACCGGGTACGAGTCCGCATACAGCCTACCGCCATACCCGGCGTGGTCTCTCTGCTGGGCGACGGGATGGCTCGGAGTATCGCAGAAGCACATAGAGACGACGACGGATCGGTCTGCGTTGCATTGACCTATGACTCGATAGACCATGCCCGTGGTCGATTGCTGGCTGTGGGCACACTACTCGAAGTGGTCGAGCCGCTTGAGTTACGCGAGAGCATCGTCGAGTACGCCTCGCGCATCGTCGCATTCTATTTAGGCACGTTACCGAGTACCTCGGTTGAATAGACGAAATCGCCGGATCTCACTGAGATAGATTAGGATTACCAATCTTGCCGCTTCGGCTGCCGGCTGGTACAATGGCACCACCGGACGTACCCGCTGGAAGTGGGAATCGTTTGAGTAGTTGGAATGTGTCCTAGGCTTGTGGAGAGCGGGAGGCGGGGCAATGCAATCTGGAGAGTCAGGGCAACCAGAGCAACGTCTGAGAACCGACCACGCGGTTGAAGGGTCGCCGATTCCCAGACCTATAGTCGCTTCGTTAGCTTCCGCTCCATCGGGGGAAGTAACGTCGTCTCCTTCCACCAGCGGTACGGGGGGCTCGCGCTCCCCCACATTGACGCAGCGAATCCGCTCGCTGCAGCCTCCAGATGTCGCACGGCAGGCACTGAGCGAACTCAGCGTGCTGGCGCATGAGCTCAGCAACCTTCCGGAACTTCTGGAAGCTGCCGGCCTGGCTCGCAGTCACCAGGCATCCTATTTTGAGGCAACTAATGCCTACTTGGCTCTGGCGCACCAGGCCTGGGAGGCTATAGGCGAGGAGCGGCTGGAGCAAACTGGTGCGGAGCCGGAGTATCGGCAGCGTGCCATCGGTGTCGCGCGGCGCATCACCCAGCTTCAGCAGGAAGCGCGTGCCGCGTCAGCCAATAGCGCATTTTCGCTTCTAAGCAAGACACGTCTCTATTGGCACCGTCGGACCCGGCTCATGCGAGAAGGGCTTCGGGTCTGGCAGGACAGCCTGGCCTCACCGCTTAACGCCACAGATCTGGGGCAAGGTCTTTTTCTCTTGCGGGGTTTCGTGGGGCTGGCAGCGGCCGGATCTCTCTGGCTCGGCCTCCTGGATTACCTGATCGGAGCTACGCTGGCGACCTTGTCACTTCTTGGCGTCGGGCTGGTAGCTTTGCTGGCTGGTGCCATTGTATCCGGCACTATCTCTGCCATAACGACTTTCTCAGTAGGCATTCTGGCCACCGCACTGGTCTGGCTATTCGTGCTGCTCATGAGCGTCAACGGCCCACTACCAGTTGGGCTCTTGCTAGGCGCCTCCATCTTCTCCTCCAGGCGCACCACGCGCAACAGTGGCACCGGCTCGCGAGCGGTAGCACGCGCGCTGCAGGTCTGGTGGGCGGCGGTAGGTCTGATTGCGGTGCCGTCTCTGCTAGGAGCGCTTCTACTCGGAGGCCTGATAGTTCGCAGCCAGATGGAGGCAAACGCCGTCTCCGTCCACTCTCTTCATCAGGCGCTGGTGCTTGCCGGCAAGGTACTGGCACTTGGGATAGCAGCCCCGGCACTCGTTTCCCTGACGCTGCTACTGCTGCTTGAGCTTCCGGTACTGGTAATTAGCGGACTTCGAGCCGCGGCCGATATGGCTAAGAGTTCGAGCCTGGTGCCGGCGGCGCGCTACTATGCCGTGCGGCCGGCACTGGCGATCGATACCATTCTCACCTGCATACTGGTGATAGCTGTCTGGATCGTGGCTACCGTTGTGGGCCTACAGCACGTCGTGCTGGCTATGTTCTCGTTTCCTGCCGGCGGCACATTCATCATCAGTCTGCGGAGCGTTGCTCTGGTGGCCGCGCTGGCGCTACCCTGCCTCGCGCTGCTCGATCTACCGTACCGCTCGGGTCTAAACGCCTGGAAGCGATCCTGGCTCGCGGATCTGGCTGCCAGGCGTGCGGATGTCGAGTCGCATATACGCCGGCTTTCGATTACCGATCCCCGTACCGGAATGCAGGATACCAGCGAAGATAACCTGCGATCGATGCAATATGATCTGGTGCTGCTGCAGTTCTATCAGAGCAAAATCGAGGAGTCTCAGAAAGTACGCCCATCCCCGGTACCAGAGCCGAGCCAGTATGTTGTGCTCGTCCTGATAATTGCCATAGCCGCACTTATCCTGGATGCGGGTGCCACCTTGCTGGTGCACATCTTTCCACTAACGGCTGGATAACACGTCAGGCCACAGTTTTTTGGCCTTGACGTCTTGACGAAGGCGATAGAATACATCTATGCGTATCTTGATTTCGGGCGGCGGCACCGGCGGACACATCTATCCAGCGCTTGCGGTTGCACATGCATTGCGAGACCGCTACGGTGCCGACCTCATGTTTATAGGCGACGAAAACGGCCTGGAACGCGAGATTGTGCCTCGCGAGGGAATCCGTTTTGTCGGCGTCACTGCTGGAAAGTTGCGGCGGTACCTATCGATTCGTACCTTCACCGATTTGGCCAACGTTCCAGTTGGTATGAGGCAGGCTCGCGAAATCGTGAGGGATTTTCAGCCACATGCTGCTTTCACTAGCGGGGGGTACGCTTCGGTACCCGCCGGCTACGCTGCAAGAAGCGTCGGCGCTCCATTGGTCATGCATCAACAGGATGTGTCGCCAAATTTGGCTAACCGCCTTCTGGCCCCCACGGCAACCCGCATCTCCGTCTCGTTTCCCCAATCACTGCGTTTCTTTAGCCGATATCGAAAGAAAACCACTCTAACTGGAAATCCCGTGCGCGAAGAGGTTCTGCGAATGGTCAACCAGGCGCCTGAGCCATTCAAGGCATCATTCAACCTCGATCCAGCCCAGCCTCTGCTGCTGGTAACAGGCGGCAGTCAGGGTTCCCGCCACTTGAACCAGATAGTTGTGAGCGCCTTGTCACGATTGCTGCCACGTTGCCAAATTCTCCATATCAGCGGCGAGCACAACTACGAGGAGACTCGAGCGCTGGCCGAACCCCAATTCGCTGATCGGCCGGAACTGCGCGGTCGCTACGTGCTGCGCGGCTACCTTTCGACTCGAATGCCTGAAGCGCTGGCTGCCAGCGATGTTTTACTGTGCCGGTCGGGGGCAGCTACACTGGCCGAACTCGCGGTATTAGGCCGGCCAAGCATTCTGGTGCCGCTGCCTCCAGGTTTCACCGGGTCCCCACAAGCTATCAACGCGGCAATGTTCCGCCAGGCCGGCGCCTCCGAGGTCATACTTGACAAAGAGCTGACCGCCAATTCACTGCTTGCCGCTTTGCTGCCCGTACTGGAAAGCCCGGCACGCCGCACCCTGATGGCTAATGCGGCTCGCACTCTGGGTCTGCCTGAGGCGACGAACCGACTCACCGATACTGTGGCCGAGCTCGGTCATAAGCGCATGGAGAAGGTGGAGGCACGCCAGGCCCGGCAAGTCGCTCCCGAGCAAAGGTCCTGACTACTCTCCTGACTACTCTCCTGACTACTCTAAAGCAGGCCTTCCGGGGCCCAGACCGCTCTACGGCGAGCATAGAGTACAGCCAGTATGGCGGCGCCTAGTCCGGTACAACCGGTCAGTATGGTTACGATATCGCCTACACACGGGGCGGTTTGCGCAAGCGCAACAATGGTTATACCTATTAGGGCGGGAAAGACCGAGGCGCGTCGAGCTGTTCCGGATCGGCCTAGCAGTCTCTCACCCAGCCATAGTCCCAGCGCAATAGTTCCCACGACCGAAGCAGCAACCAGCGCAATCGCGACAAGCAGGGCGAAGGGTATACCGATGCAGGTAACAAAGAGTCCAACCGACAGTACCGCTCCAACGATACTGCACACTACACCAACAAAGAAGGCAGACGGCAATGACTCGCGCGCGGCACGACGGACCAGCGCCACATGTCGTGGGAAGAGCGCGGTGACGGCAATACTGGCCAGGATCCAGAACAACAGATGGGACCAGGGAAAGTCATAACTGCCGCCGATACCTTGCCACTGGGAAGGCACCATACGCTGCGGACTGATACCCTTCTCGATAGAACCCCGAATCGACACATTGGTAGCCCGCCGGATCGATCCCCCGACTAACTGAATGTTCCCACCTATGTAGGCGCCGCTCTTCAGGTTGATATCGGCGTCTACGGCGGTAAGACTACCATTCACGGTACCAGAGATAGCTCCAGTCCCGCCAACCAGAGTGACACTCCCATCTACCACACCGTCAATCGTCATGTCTCCGCTAAAGACCACCACATTTCCACACACATGCTGGTTTTTAGCTATCGTAACATTCTGTCTGAATTCCCCAGTGTCACGTGCGGTACAGGGAACCGTAGGCGACAGCGCCGTGCTGGTAGAGGCGCTAGCCGAAGGAGTAGGTGGTATCCAGACAGGAATGGTCGGTTGCCCTGGCACATGGGCTGCCGATCTGCCGCCGGAGAGCCAGGCGCCTGAGAGGGAAAGTCCAGGAGGTGAGAGTAGTGCCACGGCGGCAAGCAAACCTAGTACCAGGACGCCCATTCCCAGGAGTGAGAGCCAGCCTGAGAACTTATCGGGCGGTGGGTAGACGGTGAAGGCCGGAGTTCCGTCCGGAGCCTGTCGGGGTGAGGGAGCTTGCGACGGCGCTACCATGGAGCCACTCTATACCCTGCTAGGCTTCGCGTGGGACATGCGTCGAGTAACGCACGATGCCGGCACGAACCAATAGGCTCGCGCTGGCCATTAGGGCTAGTGAAGCCAGCATGACCTCGTTGGCGGTACTGCTGCTCATCCACACGGCAATGTCACCTCCCATGGTACACAACGAGACGAGCCCGCTAACCATCGCGCCAAGCACCATGAGGGCAGTGGTAGGTTCGATTAGCGCCAGGGCGCCCACCGAAGCCAGCAGAATAAGCATGGATACGGTCAATGTCGCCGCCACGACAACCAATCCATCTCGCAAGCGGGGCTCAGCCTGAGCGGGCGCGGTCTCTATCTCGATGCGCGCCATTACCCGTGATGTAAAGAAGTCCGGCGCGACAACCCGCGCCGGCTTCAATGCATGCCCGAATGTGGCCAGCCGGTCGTCGGCGAGATGTGGCTCGCGATTACTCTGCCACCGGACGATGGCTTTACTCGTGTCTACTGGGCGACGCCAACTCATGAGAATCATCTCCGCTCAACTGCAGGTCGAGACCACCTGCTTTGATGTTGCGCGCAACCAACTCGCGTGCGCGGTGCAGGCGAGCCTTGACCAGCGGCGGTGTGAGGTCGAGCGCCTGGGCAATCTCTTCATATGACAGGTCATGCCAGTAGCGCAGAATCAGAACCGCCCGGTATTTTGCGGGCAACATACTCAGGATGCGCTGCATCTCATCCGACGCCTCGCTAACCAACACCGCTTCCTCGGGGCCGCGGCCAAGATCGGCGATCCACTCAAGAAATGGTACGTTGTCGAGCGGAAGTGCCAGGAAGCGCCGGCGGCGCAGCTGATCTATGGAGAGGTGTGATGCTATAGAAAGTAGCCAGGTACTGAAGCGATGAGTGTCTTTATATGTGTGCAACTGAGTATAAGCGCGCACGAAAGTTTCTTGGGCCACATCCTCCGCCTCGGTGGGATTACCAAGCATACGATAGGCCACATTGAAGACTGAATCCTTATATTTTTCCACCAGGCCAGCGAACGCCTGCTGGTCACCGGCTAGAGTCCGGCGTACCAGCGTCACGTCCTCCTGCATATCAACCGTACGAATGGCACTGGCTCCTTCGGATGCCCGTTGTGCACCAGCGGCGTGGCCTAAGGATTCACCGGCGACCAGAGCGGCTCCACTCGTTCCCACCCCGTACCTCCTTTTTACTGCGGCAGCAGATGCTTCTCACCATCGGCGAGATTCTCTTGGCTATGAGACCGGCGCATCTGCTTCTGCATCGGAGTAGCGTCTGCTGGGGCGGCTTCCCTCTAAGCTCTCTTGGTTCGGCTTAGCTCCAAGGCGCACTCCTCGAATGACATTACGCACACAGCTGGCCTAAGTTGCATTCACCGCGCCGCTCTACGCGAAAGCCATGACTTCTTCTTTTTTTGTGCATACAACTCTCGGCTGCTTACACATCTCTCGCGACTCTCAACATCGCCACTAGCCATTGTATAAATAGTAGCGCGAACTGGCTTGTGCAAACTGTGGCCTCGCTCACAGTTGCCTACCAGCGAGAGAGTCACGGCCGGCGGCAAGTCACGGGCATCGCTGCTATTGCGGTGTTCACCCCGGTCTGCTACACTCTCTCGAAAGCCCTGGCGCTTTGTGTACTATCGGATTGGAGGCAGGTATGACCCAGCCATCTGAAGAAGCAAGCGATCACCTTAGCCGTGTCTGGGGCAGCGTGGGGCAGCAGCCGGGAGTGGGCGGCCTGGGACCAGGCTTCGAGGGTGGAGGGTCAGCGATGCCGGAGATTCCGCCGGCCGGAGAACATCCGGCGAGCGTACCGGAGACGCAGAAAACCTCGCTTGGCAAGGCGCTGGTATATTCAAGCGGCAACCTCGGTGGCGGCGCCTGGTACGCCTTAAACAATTTCATTTTGCCACTCTTCCTCCAGCCGCTCGGGATGCCGGTGCCCCTTATCGGTTTGCTTGCCAGCACGAGGTCGGCGGAGGGCGCCGTGCTGCAGCCAATCGTTGGCGTCTGGAGCGACCGCACCTGGAACGCTCGCTTCGGTCGTCGTCGCCTTTTCATCGTCCGCTTTCTGCCCATCAGCGCTTTCTTCGTCATCATCACCGGATTCATCCCAGGGTGGGCCAGTCACGGTCCGTTTCACGCCATTCAGCAGGCGCTCAGCGTGCCGGAGACGCGCTTCATCCTTATCCTGCTCGGCATCTCAATCTTCATCTTTACCCTTACCTTTAATCTCATGTATGACCCATATCAGGCACTCCTGGCAGATATCACCCCTGAAGCCTACCGCGGGCGTGTAAACGGCGTCTTCCAGGCGTTTGGCTCATTTGGGCAGACAGGCATACTGATTATCGCCGCGTTCCTCTTCGATCTTATCGGCGGATTTCCAGGACTCTTCGTCTTCTGTGGACTCGGTCTCATTCTCTTCTTCATCCCAACCGTGCTGGGAATTCGCGAGCCACGCACGCTCGTCGGTCCCTCCACAACCCACCGCTACACCATACGCGACTACTGGAATGGGCTGAGCGCCGATCCACAGATTCAGCTCTATTTCGCCAATCAGGCGTTTTTGTGGTTCGGCATCAACGCAATCACTCCCTATCTCACCCTGTACGCAGTCCACGAGGCTCATTTTAGTAGTAGCCAGGCTTTTCAGCTGGTATTGATCCTGCTCCTCAGCACAGCAATTTTCGTCTGGCCCTTCGGGCTGCTGAGCGATCGCATCGGTCTCAAGCCCGTCTTCGTTATTGGCGTTGTGTGTCTGGCCAGCGCGAGCATCGCGGGAATCTTTACCTATCAGGTACTACCGCTGTATATCATCGTGACGGTCGCGGGTGTGGGGAACGCTGCCCAGACCGCCGCCTCATTCCCATTGCTGACGCGTATCGTGCCGGCGGACCAGATGGGGCTCTATGTCGGATTGGAAAGTCTGGTAACGTCCATTGCGGCGCCAGTCTCGGCTGGGCTTGCCGGCCTGCTCATCGCTGCGTATAGCTATTCGACCATGTTCCCCTTCGTCGCAGCCATGTTCGTGCTCTCGCTCGTTCCGCTCGGCATTTTGCGCATGGAGAAGTCCATAGCCTACCGGCAGCGCCACCCCGCGGCCGGAGTCAGCGGGGTCTCCAGCTCCTAAGTGAGTAAGAACGTCGCGTGTATTCTAGGGCAGTGTTACCTGTATGGTAAGTCTCGCTACCAAGCTGGGATTACGCGCTGGGCAGACAGTGCGCCTTCTCCATGCCCCGGCGGAAGCATTGCACATGCTTGCCGACATAGCTCCTGCCGGGGTTGACATTGCCACGCTGCAGCCGGATGACCAGCCCTGCGACATTATTTTTCTCTGGCCAAAGACCACTCTGGGGCTGGCGGACCACTTCTTGAATCTGCAACACCTAATCGCACCGGATGGTGCTCTCTGGGTAGTCATGCCGAAGAAGGTCTACGCAGCCAGGCACGGTATCACCTTCAGCTGGGAGCAGATGCAGGAAGCGGCGCTGGCTGGCGACCTGGTAGACAACAAGATCGCCTCGTTCAGCGACGAGGAGTATGCGACTCGCTTCGTCATTCGTCGAGAACGCCGCCCAAAAGTGCTCTGACCAGTACTCTTGATGACCGGAGCGGCAGCCCCTGCCGGCTATGCCTGGCCGCTCTATTGCGTCCGGCTGAGCCGAGCCGTTGATCAGCCCTTGTTAGCCAGCATGCGTTCTAGCGCCACCTTGGCCCACGTGGCGGTCTCGGCATCCACGCTCACCTGGTTGACGACACGACCGAGAGCCAGCTCTTCCAGTACCCAGGCCAGGTAGGCAGGATGTATGCGGTACATGGTCGAGCACGGGCAGACTATGGGATCCAAGCAGAATATGGTCTTGTCTGGATGTTCCACCGCCAGCCGCTTCACTAGATTGATCTCGGTCCCGACCGCCCAGACACTGCCCTTGGGCGACTCCTCGATGACCTTTATTATGTACTCGGTTGAGCCATAAAGGTCGGCGGCCTCGACGGTCTCAT
Organism: uncultured Chloroflexia bacterium; assembly: GCA_963826075.1. GTDB lineage: Bacteria > Chloroflexota > Ktedonobacteria > Ktedonobacterales > JADMIN01 > JAJPKE01. The sequence continues at coordinate 16,702 of CAWGVQ010000012.1, read as the reverse complement.
GAGTGCATTCAGGATGCACTACCACACGCACACCGGGGTACCGCTGCCGTGCCTCGGCAATTTGGTCCGCGGAGAAGCGCTGGTGAGTTGAGCACCAGCCCTTCCAGAGTATGACGCGCGCCTGCCGGAGGAGGGTCTCGTCGTCGATGCCGCCAAAATCTCGCCGCTGATTCCAGACGACGAGCTTCTCCCCGGGTATTCCCATGTGGAGAGCGGTGTTGCGGCCAAGGTGCTCATCGGGAAAGAATAATACTCGCTGTCCACGAGCGAAAGCCCAGCGCAGCACCTGCTCGGCATTTGACGACGTGCAGACGATGCCGCCGTTGCGCCCACAGAAAGCTTTGAGATCGGCGGCCGAGTTCATGTACGTTACCGGAATGACCGGCTGTAGCTCGGCGGTCGCATTTCCCCTCTCCTCATCCTGGAAGACGTCGTGAAGGGAATCCCAGCATTCTTCCACCTCGGCGATGTTGGCCATGTCGGCCATTGAACAGCCGGCGGCAGGATTGGGAAGTATGACCTGCTGGTGAGGCGCGCTGAGTATATCCGCGCTCTCGGCCATGAAATGGACGCCGCAGAAGATGATGTAGTCAGCTTCCGGACGCTCGGCAGCAAACTGCGCCAGTTTGAACGAATCGCCGCGAGCATCGGCGTAGCGAATGATCTCATCCCGCTGGTAGTGGTGCCCTAGTATGACCACTCTCTGGCCCAGCTCCAGGCGCGCGCCAGCAATGCGGCGGTCCAGCTCCTCGCCGTCCATAAGGGCGTATTGGCGGGGAATACTGTCAGCCCGCCCGGCCCCCTGCTTGCGGCCCTCCCGCACGCTGGGGGCCGATTCCCCGGAGCGCCAGTCAGCCAGCGCCGGAAGTATGTAGTTCTCTCGGCTTTCCTCGCAATCTGAGACGACCGCGGATTGAGTCAGGTCTTGCGACTTACTGCTCATTGTGTACACTCCTTACCGGCTTGTCGAGCTAGCGCCCGCAACGAGGTGAACGGCGGAGGCGCCTGGTTCAAGCTCCAGCGAGACATCGAAATTGGGAGCGGAATGGGTAAGAGCACCCAGAGATATCAAATCGATGCCGGTTGCCGCCACCGCCGCCAGCCGGTCAGGATCGACACCAATGTTCCCTGAACCTTCGATAATGGTTTTCGGCGCCTGCGCTCGTATCCAGACTACGCACCGGCGCAGCTGATCGAGTGGCATGTTGTCCAACAGGATCGCCTCAACCCCGGATTCGACTGCTTCATGAACCTGCTCTTCGGTATCACACTCGACTTCGATACGAAGCAGATGGGAGGCCCGACTTCGTACCTGCCTGACAGCTTCGTGTATACTGCCCGCCGCCACAATGTGATTATCCTTGATGAGAATGCCGTCATCGAGTCCGGCTCGGTGATTACGCGCGCCCCCCATGCGCACCGCATATTTCTCCAGAGCGCGCAAGCCGGGAGTGGTTTTACGTGTGTCTACTATGGTGACTCCAGTACCGGCAACTGCCGCCACGCACCGGTAGGACAGGGTGGCGATTCCCGAGAGACGTCCCAGAAAATTCAATGCGGTACGCTCAGCGACCAGTATCGAACGCACCGCACCGGTGATACGCAGAAGCGGTGCGCCGGCGGTAACTGGTGTACCGTCTGCTACCAAAGCGTCGACTGCTACTGTGGAATCGAGTAGCTGGAAAACAGCGGCGGCGACCGGCAGCCCGGCAACCACACCGGACTGGCGGGTAACAATAGTGGCGCTACCGGTACTGCTGGGGGAAATGGTGGCTTCGCTGGTTATGTCGCCTCTGCCGATATCTTCAGCCAGAGCTCGGAGAATCATTTCCCGATCTACCACTGGATCGTAGCCGGGCACACGCTCCGTATTAGGCGTGGACATAGCTTGCCGGCCCTTCGGTTGGCTGCGGCAGCGCACCGGCCAATAGCAGCGTGTGCCGTCCAGCTTGCTCTGGATTACTGGTTGGATAGTCCAAACGGAAATGAGCGCCGCGGCTCTCGTTACGGGCCAGAGCACAGGCGGCTATAGCCTGTGCGGCAAAGAGCATGTTGGCAGTCTCGGGATCCACTGGATCTCCACCCGCCAGCCGGCGCAACTCCACCTCGGCCGACTGCAACCCGCCAGCGTCACGCGCGAGCGAGACCTGCTCCCACATTACCCTGCGCAATATTTCGCGAATCTGCCAGGCTACCGGTGCCTGCAGGCTAAGGCGCGGTTCCATCAGCTGGTCAACGTAGAGCTCGGCTCCAGGTAGTACCGGCTTCAGCGGCCAAGAAGAGACGGCCATGGGGCCGGAAACGGCTCCGGCCGCTCTCCGCCCAAACACCAGTCCTTCAAGAAGCGAATTGCTGGCCAGACGGTTGGCGCCGTGAACGCCGGTGCAGGCCACCTCGCCGACGGCATAAAGGTGCGGAACCGTGGTGCGGGCGTAGGTGTCTACCGCAACCCCACCCATGAAATAATGGGCGGCAGGCGCAACTGGAATGAGATCATGGGCCAGGTCCAGTCCATAGCGGCGGCAGACAGCGCCAATAGTGGGGAAGCGGCTATGCACTAGAGCCTCCGGCAGGTGTCGCAGATCGAGAAACGCGCTGGCTACCCCCGCTGAGCGCATCTCAGTTTGAATGGCGCGCGCGACGATATCGCGTGGCGCCAACTCAGCATCGGGATGATAGCGCGGCATGAAACGCTCACCGGCAGCATTGCGCAAATAGGCGCCCTCGCCTCGCACCGCCTCCGAAATCAGGAACGGCTCTTGATCCTGCTCCGGGGGAACCAGGACTGTTGGATGAAACTGCACAAACTCGAGATCGGCGAGCGTGGCACCAGCCCGGAAAGCCAGAGCCAGACCATCTGCGGTTGCTCCTTTGGGGTTCGAGGTACGCTGCCAGAGCTGGCCTGCGCCGCCATTGGCCAGTACTATGCCCCTCCGCGCCAGAAGATGTAGCCGGCGGCCACGCACCAGCAGATCTACGCCGGCACAGGTGCCGCCAGAGACGAGGAGCTCCAATGCCAGCGCGTCTTCGAGAACCTGAGCGGTAGGACGCCGCCGCACTGCCTGCACCAACGCTCGCTCGATTTCAGCACCGGTAGCGTCTCCCTGTGCGTGAAGCACGCGACGACGGCTGTGCGCCGCCTCCCGTGCCAGGTCATAGCCGGTGGCCAGCTCAGCAGGTGCCTGGCGGGCAGATTCGGGCCGCGGCACTGTTGCCTCGCCACTGAGTGCATCATGGTCAAGCCGGTGACTATTCCTGTCGAACCGTGTTCCGGTTTCGATCAGCCAGCCTACCGCCTCTCTCGCCTCCGTAACGAGTGTGAGGGCGGCAGCTTCGTCTACCAGGCCAGCGCCCGCGACTTCTGTATCGGTAAGATGAAGTAGTGGGCTGTCGTCCAGGCCAACTGCAGCGGCCAGCCCCCCCTGAGCGTATCGTGTATTGCTTTCCCCAAGAGTGTGTTTCGTGACCAGTACGACGCGCATGTCAGCGGGTAGGCTCAGGGCTACCGATAGACCTGCGATACCTCCGCCAATTATCGCGACATCACAAGCAATGTCTTCTGCATCTTCACTCCGACCGTGATGCGTCACCGCCGGATCCCAGAGAAGTCGCCGAGCCATGATTGTTTCCTCATTTCGCAATTTCCCGCGAAACCGTGCTCACCGCTGCCGACTTAGTGTTGAGTGTACAATATACACTAACTAGTGGTGCTGAAGATTATATCACGGGGGAATGTCGACTGGCAACTGGAAAATCTGCTGCTCCATACTCTTCACCACAGTGGCTAAAAGAAGGCGGATCACCTGGCGAGTTGTCGTATCTTGAGCCGTCAGGGAGTTGCCTTGTATACTGCGGTGAGAATATCGCTGCCGGCGACGATACCGCTACGGCGTCGAAATGGGGCTTGCTCCGTACTACAGGAGGAGAATCCAATGGCACTTACTACTTCTGCAACCAGCCGAATGCTCATCGATGGTCAATTGGTCGAGCCGGCAGCAGGCGGCCAGCGCACCCTCGTCAATCCTGCTACCGGCGCTGATGCCGAAACAGTTCCCGAAGGAAGCGCTGAGGACGTCATTCGGGCAGTTGCTGCCGCTAAAACGGCATTTGAAGACGGCCGCTGGTCGCAGATCGGCCCGGGGGCTCGAGCATCAGTGCTCTACAAGCTCGCCGATCTGCTTGAACAGCACCTGGGTGATCTTTCCGCCATTGAGTCCCGTAATGTCGGTAAGTCAATTAAGCTGGCTCGTGACAGCGACTTACCGTTTGCCATTGACTGCCTTCGCTTCTTTGGCGGTGCAGCTCGTACTCTGGAAGGCAAATCCGCCGGGGAATACACTCCCGGCTACACCAGCTTCATTCGCCGGGAGCCGGTTGGCGTGGTAGGCCAGCTGGCCCCCTGGAACTACCCCCTGATGATGGCAATCTGGAAGATTGGTCCGGCGCTAGCCGCCGGTAACACTGTGGTCCTGAAGCCAGCCCCTGAAACTCCGCTCTCCACTCTGGCCCTGGGTGGTTTAGCTCTGGAAGCCGGGCTGCCTGCCGGAGTCCTCAATATTGTCACCGGCGGCGACGACGTGGGCGTAGCACTAGTTGAACACCCTGATGTCCGCATGATCTCGCTTACCGGCGCCACGGAGACTGGTAAAGCGGTAATGCGGGCCGCCGCCGCTTCACTGAAACGCGTGCACATGGAGCTTGGCGGAAAGGCGCCGTTTATCGTCTTCAACGATGCCGACCAGGAAGCGGCCGCGCAGGGCGCCGTCTGCGGAGGATTCGTCAATACGGGCCAGGACTGTACCGCTGCGACCCGAGTGTATGTGGAACGAGACTCTTATGAGTCCTTCCTCAACCGCTATCTGCAACTTGTCGGCCAAATACGGGTCGGCGACCCATCCAACGAGCACACCGACATGGGTCCACTGGTCTCAGCGGCACAATTGCAGCGAGTCGAGTCCTTGCTAAATACCGCCCGGCACACAGGAACCTTCAGAACTGGAGGCCAGCGCGCAGCGATCTCGGGTATGGAGAGTGGTTTCTTCTACGAGCCAACGGTGATAACCGATGTGGCGAATGATGCTCCGGTCGTCACTGAGGAGATCTTTGGGCCAGCGGTGGTAGTGCTTCCCTTTGACGGTGAAGCCGACGCCATAGCCAAAGCAAATAACGTGCGCTACGGTCTGGCAGGTTCGGTGTGGACCAGCAACGTGCAGCGTGCGTTACGAGTTAGTCGAGCTCTGGAGTTTGGGACGGTCTGGGTCAACGATCACCTGGCTCTGGCTGCCGAAATGCCGCACGGCGGCTTCAAGCAGAGCGGATTCGGTAAGGACATGTCCCAATATTCCATCGCGGATTATACTGAGGTGAAGCATGTCATGCTTGATAATACCGGCGATCAGCGCAAGGGTTGGCACTACACCATCTTCGGCGACGCCTAAGCCGGGTGGCATATATCGCTCATGAACACCCCGTACACGTCACCTGAGCCACCGGACGCTGGGCAAGCGATTCCTCTACAAACCCAGCATGTCGCCGAGACTATAGCGGCCATCTCCACACCACCGGGGGTGGGTGGTATCGGCATCGTGCGTCTTAGTGGGCCTGCGGCCATTTCCATCGGCGGCGCACTCTTCCGTAAATCCGGACGGCAGATGAACGACAACTACTCCCCGCCTTCACACCTACTTACCCATGGCTATGTCGTCGACCCGGTTACCGGCGAGCGCATAGACGAGGTGCTGGCAGCCTTCATGCTCGCGCCGCACACCTATACACGCGAGGACGTGATGGAGTTCCAGGCTCACGGTGGCCCGTTGATTTTACGGCGCATTCTCGAGCTTGCTCTGGCAGCCGGGGCACGAGCGGCACAGCCTGGTGAGATGACCTTACGAGCGTTTATTAATGGCCGCCTGGATCTGGCTCAAGCCGAAGCGGTGATGGCGCTCATTAACGCTGAATCCGAGGCTGCCAGACGATTGGCGCTACGTCAGCTCGAGGGAGACCTGTCACGAAGAATAGCGCTGGCGCAGAACGCAGTTCTGGGCGCTCTGGCACAAATCGAAGCGAGTATCGACTTCCCTGAAGACGAGGTACCGACGCCGGATAGAGGCGAATTAACCCAGCTAGTAGACGCGGCGCAGCAAGAAGTCGAGCAACTGCTCGAAGGGGCCAATCGCGGCAGAATACTTCGCGAGGGCCTGCGAGTGGCTCTGGTTGGCCGCCCCAACGTGGGTAAATCCAGCCTGCTGAATGCCCTCTTAGGTATCGACCGCGCAATCGTCACCCCCATTGCCGGTACCACGCGTGACACTATTGAGGAGCGTGCCACTATCTCGGGCATTCCCGTACAGCTCGTGGATACAGCCGGCCTGGCGACAACCAATGATCCCATCGAAAGCAAGGGAGTCGAGCGCTCACGCCAGGCCGCTCGCTCAGCTGATCTACTGCTGTTCGTTCTCGACGGGTCGGAACCGCTTCAACCTCTCGATCTGGCCGCATCGGCAGAGCTTGCGCAGCTGCATGGCGAGAACGACGGGCGGAGCGAATCTGCCGGCTCTTCGGCGGGAACGCCGCAGGTACTGCTGGTGCTCAACAAAGCGGATCTACCAACCATGGTCGATGAACAAGCCGCTCGGCAGCTCTGGCGGGGCGCCCAGCTGGTATACAGCTCTACATTTTCCAGGGAAGGTGTATTGGCGCTGGAAAAGGCAATTGCTCACCTGGCACTGGGAGGAGAGTCATATGGCGGCGAGACCTTGGTAACGAGCGCCCGCCATTCAGATGCGCTACGCCGGGCGATGTCGCAGGTGGGCGCCGCGAAGCAGACGCTGTCCAGCGACCTTCCCCTCGACTTTGCTTCCATCGATCTACGTGCCATTCTGGACACTCTCGGCGAGATCACCGGGGAATCCGCCACCGATGATTTGCTGCAGCGCATCTTCTCCGAGTTCTGTATCGGTAAGTGACGCCAGACGCGGTAATCCATCACCCCAAAGGCGATGTGCCGGCGCAGAACCAGCCGGCAATGTGGCATTTCGGGATCGCCGAGTCGCATAGTATACTGTAATCGAGCATGACGTGAACCCGGCAGACGAAGCTGGAGGAGAGAGCGGTGGAGATACGCATTCAGCCATTGTATCTGGCGTCGGTAATCGCGCTGTGGATCATCTTCTACCATGTCGTCTATTGGGCCATGGCCATAGCGCGTGATCGCTCGCTGGTGTTCTGGAGCGTTGGGCCATTTGGGGTCAGCATAGCGTCGTTACACGAGCCGCCTGCGAAACGTCTCGTCGCACAGTTGGGCGCCGCGGCGCTGGCCCTGATGATCCTTGTCTACATCAACCTGTTTTTGATTGTGCCGCCGCCGATAACCGGATGGAATCTTCAGCCTGCCTCTCGCCTGGCGGCGGTGACGATACCGGTGGTTATCCTGACCGCCGCACGCGCCCTCGCGCTGCTTCGTGAGCATATTCATCCAATCTGGGGCGAGGCCCGTGTCCTGGCGCGCGCCCAGAAGAGCCTGGCAACCGGCGCCCGCATCTACTTCACACGGGCAGGTCGCGCCTTTCTCCATGACCGCTTCGGCGCTACACCGGGCGAGTTCCTACGCATGGTGCGCTGAAAGGGCGATTGCTTGTCATGGCGTTAGAGTACGATCCCCAGTGCGTTTTCTGCCGCATCGTGGCCGGAGACTTCCCCAGCGCGCAAGTCTATGCCGACGATACGGTGGTGGCTTTCCGGGACCGGAATCCCGCGGCCCCGGTTCATGTATTGGTAGTGCCGCGCCGGCATATTTCCGGCATCAGGTCGCCGGAGGCCCAGGATGGCTCGCTTCTCTCTTCCCTGGTGCGCGTAGCCAACCAGGTCGCCGAGAGCGAGGGCATTGCCGAGACCGGCTACCGACTGGTATGGAACGCCGGCCCTGACGCGGGCCAGAGTATCTTCCACCTGCATCTGCACCTGCTCGGCGGTCGGCCGCTCGGCTGGCCGCCGGGGTAGCACTGCAGAGGCTCTCCGGCCCCACCTTGCGCTGCTTGACACACCCAGGGGTATACTGTATAGTATAGAGGTTGGCCGGGAGCGGCCAGCACCGCAGCATGCGGGAGTGGCTCAGGGGTAGAGCATCTCCTTGCCAAGGAGAAGGTCGCGGGTTCGAATCCCGTCTCCCGCTCCATATGGCGATTCCGCCAAATTGAGTTACCTTACACATCAGCCTACACCCCCTACACAGCGGCTAGAGTATTTCTTTCATGATGTGTTCGAACGCCTCTACATTTCCCATAGCATCATGGACTGGGTTGTGGTCGTGGGGCGTTCGCCTAAAGCGCTTCCAGGACTGCGTATCGCTCCAATCACGTTGCAGACCGGCCCAGAAGTCGCCGATACGTCTTGCAGAATGACCAAAAGGATTCGCCAGACCAGACGCATCGAAGGCGGCATTTATCCATTGGAAGTCATAGGCAGGGTTGTCGCTTACGAACACAGGACGCTCGCTACTGAGCTCTTCCAACCAGTGAGTAAAGTCCGTCATGACGTCTGCAAGCGGCATGATCAGATTACCGGTTATGATACTTACGGCGGGGTTGTCTCGGGCCGGGCGGCTCTCCCAGATTAAGCCGTGAAACGTCTGTCGAGTCTTGTAATCAACGGCGCCGAACTCAGTCATCGTGCCGGTAATCGGACTCCTACCCGTAGCTTCTACATCTACAAAAATGAGTTTCATCTCGCTGCCCTCCTTGCACGTCATAGGCTTCTACGGCGCGCGTTTGCAGGACGTCAATCACAGCCCTAAGGAGTATTTTTGCTTCTCAACCAGATTCTACACGGTTGATAGGTGTGCGCTCGCGGCCTGACGGCCGAGATTTTTCGCGGCAAAGGAACGAAAACTGCTACTCTATCTAGTAGAGACACGCATGATATGGATGAGCAATAGTAGGTCTGGTATGCAGAGCATTCGATGAGTACAGGAGTGTGATCGTGCCGAAAGCAGTCCAATTCAATCACTATGGTGGAGTCGACGTCCTGCAAGTGGTCGACGTCGAACGGCCCACCCCTGGAGCGGGTGAGGTCTTGGTCACGGTGAAAGCCGCCAGCATTAACCCGGGAGAAGCCAAAATTCGGGAAGGGTTGTTGGCCAGCAGATTCCCGGCAACATTTCCCTCAGGCGAAGGCAGTGACTTTGCTGGAATCGTGGCCGAACTCGGCCCCGACGTGTCACAATTTGCGGTCGGTGACGAAGTGATCGGTTTCACGAATAAGCGAGCCAGCCACGCAGAGGTAGTTGTTGTTCCGGCCGACCAGCTCACACGTCGTCCTCCAAACGTACCATGGGAAGTGGCAGGTTCCCTCTTCGTGGTAGGTGCAACGGCCTATGCTGCGGTACGGGCCGTAGGGCTTACCCGGGGAGACACTCTCGTGGTCGCCAATGCTGCTGGCGGGGTTGGCTCAATAACCGTACAGTTAGCGGTTCACCTGGGCGCGAAAGTAATCGGTCTGGCGAGCCCCGCCAACCATCCGTGGTTAGCCGAGCATGGGGTTATTCCGCTGTCTTATGGCGACCACGTGGCTTCGCGCATACGTGAGGCGGCCCAGGGACAAATCGACGCCTTCATTGACGCCTTTGGCGCCGACTATGTCGAGATAGCGCTCGAACTGGGCGTTCGACCGGAACGAATCGATACGATCGGTAACTTTGAAGCGGTGGCAAAATACGGGGTCAAAGGCGAAGGTAACGCCGCTGCCGCCAATGCCGAAGTACTGGCAGAGCTTGCCGAATTGATCAGCCAGGGATCTCTTGAGATTCCCATTGACCATGTGTATCCATTGGATGACGTGCGCAAAGCGTATCAGGAACTGGAACACGGTCATACCCACGGTAAGATCGTGCTCGTGCCCTAGAGTCGAGGGCTGACTTTTGCAGTAGAACATCCTACGTCTGTAGCGTGGTGAGCAGGCTTATGGCTTGCGGCGCTTGAGAATGACAGTCGCTTGCGTGTCCCTGTGCTCTGGACTCTGATAACTTTGAGGAGGCGGTGGCGGAGGTGGGATAATGCCGTAAATCTCGTATCCTTCGTCGCCCCATTTGTTAAGTTCGTCCTCCGACAGGCCATGCAGTACCTTGTATTCCCATTTCTCCATCTGCCTCTTCTCCTCGTCTATATGTGGCATTCGAGTGCTTGTATGCTACTCCTGCGTCACGTAGCTCTGGTTACGGTAGGCGAAGACGTTGCCGTCTCCGCCCCCGCTCCAAAACCGGGCATGCGACTTTCACCGCACCCGGCTCCTCAGTCAACGGGTCGTTGTCATCGATACCAGGACCATCCAACAGGGAAATCTCTGACGTTTCAGCCATAGTTCCTGTTGGCTGGTGTTTCTGATCGTGGCAGTGTCGATGGAGTACTTGCAAGTTGTAGAGCCAGTCCTTTCCTCCCCATTGGCGAGGAATGATGTGGTCACATTCCAGCAAGTCTCCCGGTTTGAAGAACAATCCACAGAAAGGACATCGTCCCTGTTGGAGCTTGAGCAGTTTTCCTGTTCGCGTCCCAACCAGGGGATGTTCCCGCAGTCGTTGTGACCAGTACACCAGATTGCCGTCAAAAGGACTTACAGTTCCCTTGACTTTCACATGCCGCTGAATGGCGATGGTGTGATGCTCCAGAAGCACCGTTCCATCTGAAGCCCTGAACTTCCAGCCTTCGCCTTTGTCCACAGCCCAGTATTTGCCTACCACCCAGCGTTTGTGCTTTCGGGGATGTCGACTGTATGCCCAGCGCTGGAGCATCTCATTGAGCAGATGATCGCAGCGTGTAAAAACGTCATATGACGCCACCGTTCGGTAGTAGTGTGCCCAGCCGACAATGACCGGGTTGAGCGCATTGATCAATGCTTCTTGCGAGGCATTGCGATGCACTCTTACGAGCCGCCGAAGGGCGGCCATGTGCCGTTTGACCGCCTCTGGATCTGGCTTGATAAGGGTTTTATGCCCAATTGGCGCCCCATCTGCGGTATGTCCAGTATGAGTTTTTCCCACTGGATACTGCCGCACCTGGAACCCCAGAAAGGAAAATCCCGCCTCCCCATTCAACGTATGGGTCATGCGGGTCTTGCTGGGTTTGAGTTCCAACCCTATTGTGGTCAGCCATGTCTCCACCAGTTGTCTGGCTTTTTCTGTTCCTGCCTGGGTGGGATGAAGAACCACAAAGTCATCCGCATACCGCACCAGGAAAGGCTTCCCTTCCCGTTGAGTATAGGCGCTTTGTAGCGCTCTTTCCATCCCATGCAAGGCCACATTGGCCAATAACGGTGAGATTACTCCTCCTTGTGGCGTCCCTTCCGAAACGGAATAGAGCCGGTCGGCTTCCATAATCCCCGCTTTGAGCCAGCCACGAATGGTCTGCCTCAGGGCGGGATAGGTTGCCAACTTATCGAGGAGGGGTTGATGCGCGATGTGGTCGAACGATCCTACAACTGTCTACCCTATTCAAGAATCCAGGAGAGGAGCAACTGCCAGAGATTGAGGTCACCGATCCGACGCATCCTCTGTTTGGACGACGCTTCCCGCTAGTCTCGCAGGGTCATTCCCCTCAAGAGACTGGCCATGCCTTTGTGCGGTACCACCAGACCCTGATCTTGCGCATTCCGCTGCAAGCCACTACCCTTGCCTCACCTCGGCCGGCTGTCTCCACCCGACTCACTGTGGCCTCAGTGCAGGAAATTCTTGAGTTGGCCGAAGATTGTGAGATCTCATGCCGATTCATCCCATCCACGTATGGCAACGACTGACCCCTGCAGTGCAGCAACACGTTCTGACCGACCTAGCCTCGGTCTATCAGGAGATTCGTGATGACGCCTTCCGAACTCGTGACTCCGCACCACTGGTGTCGCAAAGCCCTCATTTACATTCGCCAGTCCACTCCGCATCAGATGGTGTCCAATCAAGAAAGCCTCCGCCTGCAATACGCGCTCGAACAACGCGCGCTCGCGCTCGGGTGGCCTGCCGAGCAGATCGACATCATTGATGCCGATGTCGGGCTGACCGGCAGTTCCACCGTGCATCGCGCCGGCTTCAAAGATTTGGTGATGCAAATCACGTTGGGGCAGGTCGGCATCGTGCTCTCCTTTGATGTCACGCGCTTGGCGCGCAATTGTTCTGACTGGTATCCCCTCTTGGATGTCTGCGGCTATCAGCACTGTTTAATCGCCGATACCGATGGGATTTACGATCCCTCCTCGACCAATGGTCGCTTGTTGTTGGGGTTAAAGGGCCAACTCTCCGAGTTTGAACTGCATACCATTCGCGCTCGCATGACCGCCGGATTACTCAACAAAGCGCAACGCGGCGCATTAGCTTTACCATTGCCCGTGGGATTGGTGCGTGATCCGACCGGAGTGGTCCACCATGATCCCCACCAGGACGTGCAGGAGCGACTGCAGCTGGTCTTTACGCAATTTCTGCGCGTGAAGACGGCGAGCAAAGTGTTACAATTCCTGCAGCAGCACCAGCTGCAGATCCCGCGACGGGATCGCTTTGGCGATCTGGTGTGGAAACCGCCCACTGTCGCGTCGATCCTGGCCATCTTGAAAAATCCAGCGTATGCGGGCGCGTTTGTGTATGGACGCACTCGCACCATTCGAACCAGCGCTCAGACCACCCAGACCAAACGCTTGCCACAGGAGCAGTGGAAGATTCGCGTGAATGACGTCTATCCGCCCTACCTTGCTTGGGAGACATTTGAGCAGATTCAAGCGATGCTCGCCGACAATTACGCGGAGTATGACCGCAACAAATCGCGCGGAGTGCCCCGTCCGGGTGCTGCCTTGCTGCATGGGATCGTCTATTGTGGGGAATGTGGTCACAAAATGGTGGTCCAATACAAGGGCGGCACCCGCTATCTCTGCAACTATTTACGGCAACAACATCACACCCCGGTCTGTCAGAATATTGCGGCGGATCCCATCGATGCGTATGTGGTCGACGTGTTTTTTCAGGCGCTCACTCCCGTGGAATGGGCAGTCTATGAGCGCGCCTTGCAGCAACGAGACGAGGTGCAGCAGCAGGTAGTGCATGCGCAGCAACAGCAGCTGCAGCGTATGGAATATGAAGCCGCTCTCGCGGAGCGCCAATACCGTCAGGTTGACCCTGATAACCGGCTGGTCGCTGCGGAGCTCGAACGCCGCTGGGAGGCGGCGCTGGTGGCGTTGCACCAGGCGCGAGCCGCCACGGAAGCCCTCCAGCACCAACGCTCGTCTGTGCCAGATGTGACCCCAGATCTGCGCGCCCGCTGGGTCCAGATGAGTGAGCGGATTCCCATCCTCTGGCGCGACGACCATCTGTCCTCGCCTCACAAGAAGGCGCTGCTCCGCTGTCTCCTGGACAAAGTGGTGATCCGTCGGGAAGCTCCCGGTCGCATTCAGGTGCGGGTGGTGTGGAAAGGGGGAGACGTCACCGCCACCACGCTGGCGGTACCCGTGGGAACGTTCCGCGAGCTGGCCGGCGCCGAGGCCATGGAACAGTTCATTGTCGAACAGGCTCAAGCAGGCATGACGGATGAAGCCATGGCTCAGGAGTTAACGCGACGCGGCTATCGGTCTCCCATGCGCCACGACGTGCTGAGCAGTACCGTCAAGATTCTCCGTCTGCGACATGGCATATTGCAGACACGCAGTCAATCGCATCCGCGCACGGTCCCGGGCATGCTGACCATTCCGCAACTGACATGCCTGCTCCAGGTCTCGCCTCACTGGATCTATGATCGCATCCACAATGGGAGGATTCGGGTGGACAGAGATCCACAGCGAGGACTGTATCTCTTTCCGGATCAGGCGAGCACACTGGACCAATTGCGTGCACTGCATGCTGGCTTGCTCCAGCAGATCGATTTTTCAGGAGGGTATCAAGATGCGTAATCGAAACACCCTCGAATATCCGCGTCCAGCACATATTTGGCTTTGTTGCGAATCATGAGAAAGATCGCTTCAATCGCGTCATGGCTGCCGCGCCCTGGCCGAAAACCATAGCTATTTGGTTCAAAGCGAGCCTCCCATTCTGGCTCCAATGCCAGCTTGACCAACGCCTGGTGGGCGCGGTCACGCATGACCGGAATCCCTAATGGACGCTTTTCTGGTTTGCCGGGTTTGGGAATCCACACCCGTCTAACTGGTTGCGCTTTTACTCGCTTCAGGTGCTTTGGGTGCAGGGCTTCCGCCAGGCGCAAGCGTTCCTCAGGCGGTAGGGCTTTCACCCCATCAATACCTGCGGTTTTCTTACCCTGGTTGTCCTGCGTAACCCGTCGCACTGCCAACAGCTGTGTCGATCGGGAACGCATCAGTAACTGCTGTAATCGGTGGACTGCTCTCATCGTTACCACGTTCAGCGGCTCGGAAGATGCGCTTTTGTAGCCGGTACACATGTCGTTCTAGCTTGCGCCAGGGTAACAAGGCCCAGTCTTCGCTCGTCGTTTCCAACGGCGCCTTGGTTTCTTTGCTACGACTCATGCCGCTTCCATCCCGTTGACCGTGCCCACGTCAGCCTATCCGTTGGCTTTCCCAACGGCCTTCGCTTCTTGGGCAATCCTCCCCCTGGGCGCTTGCAGCCTGGACGCCTGCTCACCGTATCGACCTCCGGTGAGAGCCACCACAAGGGTTATCTCGTTCCGACGCTCCGTTTTGCGCTGCCGTAGGTCCTGTACTCTCCGCCGGGCCATTTCGGGAGTGATGATCAGGAGCGAGTGTATCTCCTGGTCCCCTGGCCATGCCCGTTTGGGCCAAGCCTGTCAGCCGTTAGGCTTGCTGCGTGTGACGACGGGTCAACCGTACAGTTCACTTGCGTTGACCATAGCAGCTTGCTAGGGGCTGCGCTTCTTTCGGCTTGAAGCCTGACCCCGTTCCATCCCGCTTTGGTGATTGATGTCCAGTCGCTACACCAGGGATGGCGCTGTTCCTTCATCACTAGAAGGGCTGGGAATTGCGCCCAGCTTCGGATCGTCAGTTGTCGGGACTGTCTCCAGTCCTGCTGCTCATCCCCCGGTGTCCCGGTTTCGAGCAAACGATTCGCACACACTCCGCACGCCCTAAAGGGCGACGGGTTCTCGGTTCAGCCCCGTAGGTATCCCCACGAGTCCCCGAAGGCTCTGTCCGAGCCATTGAATGTTTCGCGCCGCATTTTCGTCGCGGTCCAGTACCAGGCCGCAGTTGGTGCAGACGTGGGTACGAACCGAGAGGCTTTTCTGGACTCGTTCTCCACAGCCACTGCAGTCCTGACTGGTATACGCGGGTGGCACCGCTACGACTCGACGGCCAGCGTATCCTGCTTTGCCTTCGAGGATGGTTCGGAACTGCGCCCAGCCGGCATCACTGATGCTCTTGGCCAAGTGGGGATTCTGAACCATGTTGGCCACCCGCAAATCTTCGAGATAGATGGTGTCGTACTGTCGGAGCAACAGCAATGCCGTCTTATGGTGAAAGTCCCGCCTCTGGCGCTGCACATGCTGGTGTTTCCGTGCGAGAATCTGGACGGCTTTGCGTCGTCGGTGACTGCCTTTCTTTCGGCGGGCCACGCGCCGTTGCGCTTTTGCCAGGCCCTTCTCCGCTTTGCGGTAATGCCGGGGGTTCTCGACCGCCTCGCCATCAGCCGTGATAAGAAACACCTTGAGCCCGACATCAATGCCCGTTTCATTCCCAGTAGGTGGGAGCGGCTGTACCGGCACATCAGCGCACGAGAAACAGGCGTACCACCCATCCGCCTCTTTGGAAACGGTGACGGTCTTGATCGTGCCCTCAATCAGACGCGACCAATGGACTGCAATGCGCCCGATCTTGGAAAGAACGAGATACCCGTTATCCAGCCGTGCCCCGTTGCCATACTCCTTGTAGGTGAAGGAATGCCAGCGGTTGCGGCCCTGGAAGCGGGGAAAGCCGGGCTTCTCGCCACGCTGTATCCGCTCAAAGAACGCCTTGTATGCTTTGTCGAGCCGAGCGAGCACATCCTGCAACACGTGTGAGTGGAGAGCGGCATATTCGGGAAACTCAGACCTGATGTCTACCAGCTCCGCTTCTTGAGCGAAACGCTTCACTGGCACGTGGCAGCGTTCCCAGGCCGTCTTGCGTTGCTCCAGGGCGACATTGTAGAGGGTACGACAGCGCCACAAAACCACATCCATCGCCCGTTCCTGCTCAGGCGTCGGTCTGAGTTTTTCCTTGAAGGTCTTGCGCACCGTCTCCATGCTATTCGTCCCGCTTCTCGTGGCGGATCTCTACCCGCGTTGACTCAGCCAGCAGCCGCAACGCTAGCCGGATCGCATCGCTATCGCTGGCGGCGCCGTACCGCTCCCTGATGCTGGCAATAGCAACTCTGTCCGTATCATCTAGCCAAATCGTTGTACGTTTCTTCATATACCTTAGTATAGCATATTGCCATACATAGCGCAAGGGCTCAAGCCACAAGCGCCTAACCGCACGGGTTGAACTCCGGCGGCTTGCGGCGGGCTAAAGCCCGTAGACGGTCAACGCAGACCTCCGCCTTCTGGTCAGAATGCCCACGATGATTGACGCTGCCTGACCTCGCGTGGTATCCTTCCGGCAGAGACTCCAGCCTTGCGAGGCGTTATTTGGGCCGAGGTCCAGGGCCTTAGGTCAAGAGTCTCGGCTGAAATCTGAGTGCTGGCTGATTGCTGCCAGTCCAAATTTTCCACGCGAAACGCGGCGA
>CAWGVQ010000011.1:0-127048 GCA_963826075.1 uncultured Chloroflexia bacterium | reverse complement strand
GCCCTAAAGGGCGACGGGTTCTCGGTTCAGCCCCGTAGGTATCCCCACGAGTCCCCGAAGGCTCTGTCCGAGCCATTGAATGTTTCGCGCCGCATTTTCGTCGCGGTCCAGTACCAGGCCGCAGTTGGTGCAGACGTGGGTACGAACCGAGAGGCTTTTCTGGACTCGTTCTCCACAGCCACTGCAATCCTGACTGGTATACGCGGGTGGCACCGCTACGACTCGACGGCCAGCGTATCCTGCTTTGCCTTCGAGGATGGTTCGGAACTGCGCCCAGCCGGCATCACTGATGCTCTTGGCCAAGTGGGGATTCTGAACCATGTTGGCCACCCGCAAATCTTCGAGATAGATGGTGTCGTACTGTCGGAGCAACAGCAATGCCGTCTTATGGTGAAAGTCCCGCCTCTGGCGCTGCACATGCTGGTGTTTCCGTGCGAGAATCTGGACGGCTTTGCGTCGTCGGTGGCTGCCTTTCTTTCGGCGGGCCACGCGCCGTTGCGCTTTTGCCAGGCCCTTCTCCGCTTTGCGGTAATGCCGGGGGTTCTCGACCGCCTCGCCATCAGCCGTGATAAGAAACACCTTGAGCCCGACATCAATGCCCGTTTCATTCCCAGTAGGTGGGAGCGGCTGTACCGGCACATCAGCGCACGAGAAACAGGCGTACCACCCATCCGCCTCTTTGGAAACGGTGACGGTCTTGATCGTGCCCTCAATCAGACGCGACCAATGGACTGCAATGCGCCCGATCTTGGAAAGAACGAGATACCCGTTATCCAGCCGTGCCCCGTTGCCATACTCCTTGTAGGTGAAGGAATGCCAGCGGTTGCGGCCCTGGAAGCGGGGAAAGCCGGGCTTCTCGCCACGCTGTATCCGCTCAAAGAACGCCTTGTATGCTTTGTCGAGCCGAGCGAGCACATCCTGCAACACGTGTGAGTGGAGAGCGGCATATTCGGGAAACTCAGACCTGATGTCTACCAGCTCCGCTTCTTGAGCGAAACGCTTCACTGGCACGTGGCAGCGTTCCCAGGCCGTCTTGCGTTGCTCCAGGGCGACA
The DNA here is from genome assembly GCA_963826075.1 of uncultured Chloroflexia bacterium. GTDB lineage: Bacteria > Chloroflexota > Ktedonobacteria > Ktedonobacterales > JADMIN01 > JAJPKE01. The sequence continues at coordinate 125,994 of CAWGVQ010000011.1, read as the reverse complement.
TTGTAGAGGGTACGACAGCGCCACAAAACCACATCCATCGCCCGTTCCTGCTCAGGCGTCGGTCTGAGTTTTTCCTTGAAGGTCTTGCGCACCGTCTCCATGCTATTCGTCCCGCTTCTCGTGGCGGATCTCTACCCGCGTTGACTCAGCCAGCAGCCGCAACGCTAGCCGGATCGCATCGCTATCGCTGGCGGCGCCGTACCGCTCCCTGATGCTGGCAATAGCAACTCTGTCCGTATCATCTAGCCAAATCGTTGTACGTTTCTTCATATACCTTAGTATAGCATATTGCCATACATAGCGCAAGGGCTCAAGCCACAAGCGCCTAACCGCACGGGTTGAACTCCGGCGGCTTGCGGCGGGCTAAAGCCCGTAGACGGTCAACGCAGACCTCCGCCTTCTGGTCAGAATGCCCACGATGATTGACGCTGCCTGACCTCGCGTGGTATCCTTCCGGCAGAGACTCCAGCCTTGCGAGGCGTTATTTGGGCCGAGGTCCAGGTCCTTAGGTCAAGAGTCTCGGCTGAAATCTGGGTGCTGGCTGATTGCTGCCAGTCCAAATTTTCCACGCGAAGCGTGGCGACGTCGCCAAGTGGTAAGGCAAGGGTCTGCAAAACCCTCATCAGCGGTTCGAATCCGCTCGTCGCCTCCAGAAGCCGATTTGTGGCAAGCAAGCTTAACCGCCTCGGAGCTTTCACAGCATGGGCTAAGGAACACGGCGTAACAGAACTGGAAGCGTTGACGGCCCCCTTCATAACGAGTCCTCTACCGATGGCATTCGAGCACCTGCCGGCGGCTAGCTGTCCCTTCGACCCCTCTTCCGAAAACGGACCAATGCCAGATGTCCCTGGCTTGCCACCAGATCTGACCCAAAACACTCTCTTCGGATGCGCGTACCTGCTCAGTTTCGGCTTAGCCTGGTGGATTCCTGATCGTGCGCTTCCAGCTGGTGGGCCAGGTGTTGGGGGTACCATTCCGGCTGCGCCAGCCACAGCGAGACCGATGCGGGCTGCATCGTGTCAGTCACGACCGCGAGCAACCGCTCGTGTATTTGCTCAAGGTCTACCTCACTCTGCAATGTGGAACCGAACGCCGCCAGCGTCTTCTCAGCATCATATTTGCGGCGATAGAAGCGGCGATCAATGAGCGCTTGGATGCGCCGCCGTAAAGGCGTGAAGAGCACAAAGATGGCCAGCGTGGAGATGATGAGCACGACGGGGTCAGAGGCTTGCCGAGTTAAGAGCCTGGCGACGGTCTCCAGGCCGATGATGAGGCCCGCGTAGAGCGCGCCTAGAATGCCGGTCAGCGAGCCATACACCAGCGTGCGGTTGATGATGACATCAATATCGTAGAGCTGCGAACGCAGAATGGCGATCACGATACAGATGGGGATCAGCAGCAAGCCCACGGGGAAAAGCGGATTCAGATTTGCCAGCACCTGATTATCTGTGACCGATGTGGGTAGCAGGAACCCCAGCGGGATGTTCGTAGCGATGAGCAGGATCGCCAGCACAAAGCCAAAGACCACCCATTTCGTCTGCTGGCGCTCTCGAAGTGTAGAAATGCGGCGGTAGCGATAGATTTGCGCCACGACAGCGCTCAGCAGATAGACGGGAATCACATAGGTGAAGGGTCCTCCGGCATTGGAGGGCATTGCCGGAAAGAAGACCACTGCCAGATAGAAGATTGCCACTGCCAAGGCAGCCCAGCGCGTCCAGCGCGGCGCAAACCGCCCGGAAGGAAAGAGATAGAAGAACACCACAAAGGATGTCTCTCCCACCCCAAAGAGCACGAGGCTGACCACATGCAAGAGGGGATTGGCTGCTAGTGCCGGCACGACATCCCCGCTGCTGAAATTATAGAAGGTGCCTGCGCTGCCGGAGGTCACGAGCGTAAATGCGCAAAAGAGGGCCATGCGATCATCCGAGCGGCGCAAGAAGAGCAGCAGCCCCAGCAGCAGATATAGCGCTTGAAGCACCATGGTATTGAGTAGGATGCCAATCACGCTATAGAGTGTGGGCGATAGACCCACCTGGTGGAGCGCTCGCAATGTTTCGGGGGTGTAGGTAAAATACATGCCGTAGACATCGGGAAAAGCGAGAACGTTCAGGAACACGAGAACCAGCGTAACCGTCACCCAACCGATTCGCGCCAGGATGAGCCAGCGCCCATGCAGGCCCGCTTCATCGGCATCCAGGCCCTCGGGACTGCCGACAGATGGGGGCACGGCAACTGATTGGCTCATCGCTCGCTCTCTTTCTAGACAAGGCAACGGATATCTTCACGTGATAAGGTACCATAAGCCCGTCTCGCGAGCGTTACGAATAGCGTTACAGATGCCAAGCATGAGGTTCCCACAGGTACGCCAGCATCCGTGTCGGTGAACGGATGAGATCAGGACTCCCCGCCTGTTGGGCCGCCAAGGTGCGCCGAATCCCGGGCGCGTGGCATCTCGTATCGACCGACGATAGAGACCACACCAGGAGCAACGGACCTCTCAGTTCGTTGCTCCTGGTATAGCATGATCTCAGATATGATGAGTCACGCAAAACAGATCTCTGTCACCTAGACCACACTACAAGCTGTTCCATTGAGCGTGAACGAGGTGGGCGACGCATTTGTGCCGCTCCAAGTGGCCTCAAAACTGGGTTCCACTATCAATGAACTTCCAGCTGGTATGGAAGCATTCGATGACAGATTGGTCACTGTTACCGCACTGCCTGATTGCGAAAAATTGCCGTTCCAGCCCAAGGTGATCTCCTGGCCATTAGCAAATGAGAAGTTCAGCGTCCAGCCGTTAATCGCTGTTGTGCCTGTATTTGTGACGGTAAAAATGGTCTCGAAACCACCAGGCCACGTACTGACCACTCCATAGTGTATTTGACAGCTCACTCCCGTCGGTGTGGGGGTGGGCGTCGGTGTGTGGGTAGGAGTTGGAGTCGGGGTGGGCGTAGAGGTTTGCGTTGGAGTCGGGGTGGGTGTGGAGGTTTGCGTTGGAGTCGGGGTGGGCGTCGGAGCGCTCACCGCATGCATCGGATGGTTCATAAAGAAGGTGTACATGGCGTTGGTCGCACTTGGTCCATTCGGGTCGGTATACGAGCCACTACTGCTCCCTCCAGACCAAGCATGCCCCATGCCAGTGATTTTCCAGTACTCCTGGATCTCGTTGCCGTTGCTGTCGTTCCAGGTCTCAGTCGTATACGCATGACCTCCAGAACCAGGGACCTGCCCATTGGTCGTCGTCGTTGGGGCGCTAAAGCTGGCAGTATACGTCCCGTTAGAGGCGAGATGGTCCGTCTCCATCCATTGCTGCACGATTTGATCGCCGTTGATCGGATAGACGGTATAGTCGCTGGTTCCCTGGAAAGAAATGGTCGGCACCACGCGCGCAACGCTGCCCATCGCGTTATAGGCTGCCTGCCCCTGAGTCGTCGGACTGGGACCACCTTGCGATTCTGCGGTAGTTGCGGCGGTCAGTGAGGTTGCCGCCTGGTACTCAAGGCCCGATTCTTCACCCATCGCGGCGAAGATATCGGGATAGGTGGCACCCATAATCACCGCCATCGCCGCGCCAGCCGACATGCCAGCAACATAGACGCGGTTGGTGTCGATGGTCCACTGTGAGGTGGTCTGCTCGACAGTCTGCACAATGCCCGCGATAATCGCCGGTTCGCCACTGCCTCTCGCCTGATCGGCGGTCTGGAACCAGTTCCAACACGACTCCGAGTTATAGGTACTGGTCTGTTGCGGATAGACGACAATAAACTGTTTCTGATCAGCCAGGGCATTCATCTGAGTCCCTGCCGCGAAATCGGTAGGTGTCTGCGTGCAACCATGCAACATGACTATCAGGGGAACCGCCGTGCCAACCTGATAGTTCGCAGGCGTGTACACATAATAGGGACGACTGCCAGCAGAACCACTATAGGTGTACTGTGTGAACGTTCCACTGCTGCTGGCGTGAACAGGTTGGGTAAACAACGTCAGAGTAAACGGGATCAAGCAAAGTAGGGCAAGGGCCAGGGTCAGAGCGGCGAAGTAGCGCAAAACCTTTGACATAACAGCCCCCTCTTTGGGTCTATCAGGAGGCATCCATCCGTCAGAAGACAACGGACAGATACCAACACCACTCAACCATGAGTGACAAAAAGGGATAGGCGGAAAGCGCGTGCCAGCCTCCAGTCCGACTGCTGACAGGAGGCGCTTCAGCGAAAAAAGGAGCAGAGGTTTCCCCAAGCCCGACAAAACATTCCCTCACTGCCAATCACTTTGGCAAAAGAAGCGCGGCGTTTCCCTCCTTCCTCCAGGCACTTCTCTGTGTCTGGATAATGAGCTGGTATCGAGCCTGGACTCAACGTCCGGTCGGGGGTTCTCTCTCTTGCTCTGCCAAGCTGAAAACCTTCTCCATAATATGTCGTATGACTCATATATCATATGACTCACTTATCATATGCCAGATGAGCAAGCAGATTGTCAAGCCCTCTTGGTGATTCGTCGTGTTTTCCCCGCCAGAGCGGAGATAGGGACAAGAGCCGCGGGAGCCGTCCTGGGAAGCGATTCCTACCAGATCTGTGTCGAGAGGCGGAGCCAGCTCCTACCGCTGCTATGGCACAGGCCGCACGAGGGGCTACAGCACACGCTCCATTGGTCTACCGGGGCATATCAGTCGAACGATTCCATTCAGAGCGGCTGTGGGGAAGACCCACGTGCGGGGATCAGCCGAGACACGTGTAAAAAGCCTTGTACAGAAAATATGGAAGAAAAGTAGCCAGCTGGTTGCTCAGGCCTGTGCAGGGCGAAGAACGGGCCGGTCTGGGGCTGCTGCTCCTCGCTGATACACTGCCAGGTGTGTCAGGCTGCAGAGCCGTTGCAGTAGTTTTTTGCGGGCCATTAGAGTGAACTCCATCGAATGGACCAGAGGGGTTCACTCCAGTAAGTTATACTTGGCTGGCGCAGGTTCACCGACCGCTAAACATATCCAGCGGCTTGCCACGAACGCTCTTAGGCGCATTCTCGGCTGGCTCTGGTTCAGGCAGACTCTCGGCGATGCCGGTTTTGCGCGTGCGTCCAGCGCTTACCGGCCCAAGCTGTCCACCACCAGGGTAGACGAGCTTAGCCTCCCAATCGGGAAGCAGACTGGCTACCTCCTTGAGCGTCTCCTCCAGGAACTGATCTTCCGGCACTGTCCGAATTAATTTGCCTTTACGGTAGATCGCACCCTTGCCGCGACCGCCGGAGAGCCCGACATCAGCGTCCATCGACTCGCCCGGACCGTTGACGAGACAGCCCATCACCGCTACCTGAATCGGGGTTTGCACCTTGGCCAGTCGCTTCTCTACCTCATTGGCGATTTTGAGCACGTCAATCTCGACGCGCCCACAGGAAGGGCACGAGACAAAGGTAACACCCCGGGAGCGCAGCTCCAGAGACCGTAAGATTTCGTAGGCAACCGGAATTTCTTCCTCGGGCTCAGCGGTTAGCGAGACCCGAATGGTATCCCCGATACCGTCGGCAAGCAGCAGAGCAAAGCCAACGGATGACTTCACCGCTCCAGTGACCAGCGTACCTGCCTCAGTGATGCCCAGATGGAGCGGTACATCGCTCTGTGCGGAGAAGCGGCGATAGGCTTCCACGGCGGTGAGCACATTGGAGCTTTTCAGCGAAACCTTGTAGTTCGTGTATCCCAGGTCGTCGGCCCAGCCGCAGTATTCGAGCGCTTTGTCGACCATACGCTGAGATAGCTCTTCGCGTTCTTTACGCCGCTCCTCTGCCGGATCGCTCTTCACGAATGTGCCGTCGTCGAGCAGCTTGACTGAGATCTTGCGCATCTGTTCGCCGCCGCGATCCAGCCCATCGATAGACCCGGAGTTGACGCCGATGCGCATGGCGATGTCGGCTCGCTTGGCAGCCTCGACAATCTCGGCGAACATCTCGCGTCCGTGTCGCAAGTTTCCTGGGTTGATGCGCACCCCATCCACTCCCTGCTCGATAGCCATCATGGCCAGCTTGCCCTCATAGTGGATATCGGCAATGAGAGGTATATGAATACGCTTCTTGATCTCACCTAGAGCCAGAGCATCTGTCTTCTCGGGCACGGCAACCCGTACCAGCTCACAGCCAACTTCCTCAAGACGCAGAATCTGCGCAACCGACGCGTCTACATCGCGCGTGTACATGGTGGTCATCGACTGGACGGCAATAGGTGCGTCACCGCCAATCAAAACGTTGCCGACATGGATCTGGCGTGTCTTTCTCCGCATGCCTTTGCTGCTCCAAACTCATCGCTAAACAATAATACCAACGCTATTTCACATGATGGCCGACAAGCATACAGCCTTGAAACTGGTTATCCACATTAATCATACCTCGTGGCGACCCTAGTGACCAAAGCTGCCGATATCGTTGATGGTAACTAGCAGAACCAGTAACAGGAGGGTTGCCAGCCCGATCAGGTGGACCAGGCCCTCACGCTCCGGGCTGATTCGCTTTCCTCGTCGCAGCACCTCGATGAGCACGAAGAGCAATCGTCCACCATCGAGTCCAGGAATCGGCAATATGTTGAAAATGGCCAGGTTCAAACTCAGTAGCGCCGTCAGAAAGAGTATTGGCGAAATGCCGACGGAGGAGACGTCCGAAGCCGACTCTCCGATGACTTTGACTATGCCTACCGGTCCAGTAATCGCCTTATTCACCGGCAATATGCCCTGTATCACCTGCTGTAGTCCCTGGTAGGTCTCCACTACGACGGTGCCAATTTCCTGTACGCCAAGCCCTGGCGCCTGCCAGATGGGTGGACGGGTAATAATGGCAAAACTCGTGTGTGCCTCAATGCCGAGATATCCTTGACCATTGGGGGGATTCGTCAAAGCCTTGACTGTCAATGACTCTAATGAGTGTGAGTTCTTCGGCTTTATAAGCAGCACGATGTTCACTGTGCTGGGTTTATGTTTGGCATCGAGTGCAGTCTGGACAGCCTGCTGGGTCTGAATCACGATGTCGGAAAAGTGCTGCACCGTGTGCCCATCTACGGCAAGAATGATGTCGCCTGGTTTGAGGCCCGCGGTCCCCGCCGGCGACCCCGTAGCCACCGTTCCAACGACACGGTTGAAATCGACTGTCCCAACTGCCTCGTACGCCGTAAAAAACACTACTGCGAGAATGAGATTCATGGCGACGCCGGCCAGAAGCACCGCCGCACGAACGCCGGCTGATTTTGAGGCGAAAGAATGCGGATCGTAGTTACCGGCCTCGTCCGTCAGCTCGCCATTTTCTCCGGGCATGCGCACATAGCCGCCAATGGGAAGCAGATTGATCGAATAGAGTGTCTCGCCACGCTGGAAGCTGAATAACCGGGGAGGAAAGCCGATAGCAAACTCATCCACCCGAATACCCGCTCGTTTGGCAGTGATGAAGTGACCGAACTCGTGCCCAATCACCAGCAAGCCAAAAACTGGTATGGCAGCAAGTAAATAGAGAGGATTAGAGATCATCGGCCTGCGCTTTCTCCTCGTGCGGCCTCTTCGACCAGTGCGTTCTGGAGAGGTTCCCGGGCAACTCTAGATGTGCCATTGTCTCCTCTATACGTACGTTTAGGCAATCGTCTCCGTTATACTACGCGCCGGCACCGGCAAACCACGTAGCCGTAGGACCTCCTCCTGCGCCCATCGACTAACCTCAAGCACGTCTTGCAGCGAGGGCTCCACCTTATAGGTGTGGCGTTCTACCACCGAAGAGAGCAACTCTGGGATCTCGGTAAGCTTGATTTGACCCTTCAGAAAGAGCTCAACAGCAGTCTCGTCGGCGCCCACTAATGCCGCAGGCGCGGTTCCACCCCGCATGCCGGCTGCAATCGCCAGTTCCAGACAGGGGAAACGGTCAAGATCCACATCCTCAAAGTCAAGACGCGCTACCTCAGGCCACCGCAGCTCATGCGACAACGCAATCCCCGCACGGTCCAGCCGCCGGGGATAGCCCAGCGCATACTGAATGGGAAGGTGCATGCTCGGAAGACTTGCCTGCAGCTTGATCGAATCGTCCACAAACTCCACCATTGAATGGATGATGCTCTGTGGATGCACGACCACGCTGATCTTCTGGTAGGGCATGTCAAACAGCCAGTGTGCCTCGATAACTTCCAGGCCCTTGTTCATGAGCGTTGCCGAGTCGATGGTGACTTTCGGCCCCATCCGCCAGGTTGGGTGAGCCAGCGCCTGCTCTACCGTTACCTCAGCCATCTGCTCGAGCGGCAAGCGGCGCAACGGCCCACCCGACGCGGTAATGATAAGTCGGCGTACCGCCGCTTCTCCACCGAATTCGCCATCCAGACACTGCCATAGCGCACTGTGCTCGCTATCTACCGGCAAAATCTTTACTCCGGCGCGGCGTGCCTCAGGCATCACCAGATGTCCCGCCATAACCAACGTCTCTTTGTTGGCCAGTGCGATCGTTTTGCCCGAGCGAATCGCCGCCAGTGTAGGCATGACTCCCACCAGCCCGGAGGTGGCAGCCACCACGATCTCCACATCCGGATGGGTCGCTGCCAGGGTGAGCGCCTCTTCTCCCCGTAGCGCCCCCGGCAAGAGCTGGTCTAGTTGCCGCTGCGTCTCGGGGTCGTCACTAGTGCACGCCGTAACTTCGGGCGCGAACTCCGCCGCCTGGTCGGCAAGCAGGGCCACGTTACCACGCGCCGCCAGCGCTACTACGCGAAATTCATGGGGAAACGCTCGTACGACATCCAGAGTCTGTCGCCCAATCGAACCAGTGCTGCCCAGTACGGCGATGCCGCGGCGTGAATTTTCCATGCGCAATCTATCCTGCGATATCCCAGCTGGCACGAGCATTGTCCCCTGGCGGCAACTGGTGGCCGCACGCATACCACCCAATTATAGGCCAGACTGGCAAATGGAACAAGCACCAAAGGCGCATAGAAGGCCCAAAAAATGGGAGGTATCGAGATAGTTGGTGGTGGTATAACTCCTGGTGGAGTTGAAATCAAACCAGAAAGGGCTCAACGTTCATGTGTTTTGAGTATGACGCGATTCCTCCCGAACTTCCCGCATCGCTGCAATCGCTCCCGCTGAACTTTTCCGCCGCGGCTGAGGGCGAAGATCTGGTTCTGACCTCAGCCGACGGGACCCAGTTCGCCGCCTACATTTCACACCCCAGCTCGCCCAACGGGTCGGGCCTGGTGATTCTGCCCGACGTGCGCGGGCTGTACCGTTTCTACAAAGAGCTGGCCGACCGGTTTGCAACGGTGGGAGTGCAGACAATAGCCATTGACTATTTCGGACGCAGCGCCGGCCTTACACCGCGAAATGAAGATTTCGATTTCATGGCCCATACCATGCAGACGCGGCCCGAGACCGTTGCCCAAGATGTCGGCGCCGCCGTGGCCTACCTGCGCCAACTACCGGAGGCATCGCCGCAGAGTATCTTTACCGTCGGCTTCTGCTTTGGCGGCGGCAACTCCTTCTTGCAAGCTGCGAACCATCATGGACTCTCAGGCGTTATCGGCTTTTACGGGTCGCCGGTAAACTCGCGCTTTGGAATTGCACCAATCACTCGCGTCACGGAGTTCGAGTGCCCGGTGCTTGGTCTCTTTGGCGGTGCCGACCAGAGTATATCGGTAGAGGACACACAGAAGTTCGACAACGCGCTCACCGACGCCGGAATCGAGCACGATATCGTCGTCTATCCGGGAGCTCCACATAGCTTCTTCGACCGGCGCTTCGACGAGTACAAGGAAGCTTGCGACGACGCCTGGACGCGCATGCTGAACTTCATCAGCCAACACACCGCTAAGACTGTGGACTAGCAGCTTACCTCACCTACAGCCAGCCGGCTGGCTACTCGCCTTCTTATCTCTGGCGGTAGCCAGCTTCCATGCGGCGCCGCATTGCCGCATGGTTGCACTAGACACGCCTATATGGTATGGTACGTCCGCTGTATTCCGGCCATTTTACCGACCTCTAGTTAAGGAGCCAAGGTGTGTCCTACCCGGTAAATAGCCCGCCCAAAGATTGGCTGACTGCTCTTTTGCTAACTATCTTCCTGGGAGGCTTTGGCGTACAGAGCTTCTACACCGGTAAGATATTGTTCGGTGTACTTCAGTTACTGACGTTTGGCGGCTGTGGCATCTGGACCATCATCGACATTGTTCTCATCGCTACCGGCAGCTATCGAGATGCGCAGGGTCGTCCTCTGGTCCGCTATATGTAGGCGGCGAGCGCGACGTTATGGAGAGTGCAGCCAGTGCCACGTCAATCACATAGGGCGCTCGGTAGGCTAGTGGGGTACCTTTTGATTCCCTGCGCTCTGGTCTTGATCCCCACCGAGTGGCTAGAGAAACATCCGGCACCCTGCCTGTACCGTCTGGTGTTCAAGGGTGACTGCCCCGGCTGCGGAATGGTCAGGGCGCTTTCCAGCGCGGCGCACGGGCGCTTTCAGCGGTCGCTTGCCTACAACAAGTTGGTAGTCATCGTTCTGCCGCTGGGCATCTTCGGCTGGCTACGGGGATTTTCCTCCGTCTATCACGAGCTTCGGGCACAAAACCTATGATTGGCGATCTCGACCGGCTACTAGCACAAATTCAGGAGTTACATCGGCAGATTCGCCAGTCGATCGTGACGCAGGCCGAGCAAGTCGAGACTGACGTTTTGGCCCGGGTAGACGAGGAGAGCGACCAGACTTCTGATACGATCTTCGCCGTTGACCGGATCAGTGAGGAGCACCTGATCGCGTACTTTGAGCGGGAGGTAGCGCCCGAGCGTCCGCTGATATTGGTGGCGGAAGGACTTCACGACGTTGGCTTCGGCCCGGGGAAGCTGGTGCTTCCGCGTGGGAGCAGCGAGTCTCTTGCCGAAGTGTGCATTTTGATTGATCCGCTGGACGGCACCCGTTCATACATGTATCAGAAACGGAGCGCCTGGATCCTAACCGGAATAGCGGCTGGTCCAGCGCGTTATGCTACCAGTGCCGGTTCTGCCGGCCAGGGTGCTGTGCCGAAGTTACGCGACATCGAATGTGCCGTGCAGACAGAGATTCCACTTGCCAAGCAGCATCTCAGCGATGAGCTCTGGGCGGTACGAGGTCAGGGGATGCATGCTGAGCGCTATAATCGTCTCACTGGTGCCCGGACCACCCTTCATCTGTCTCCGAGCAAAGCCACAGATATTTCGCAAGGATTCGCCACAGTTTGCCGCTTCTTTCCAGGCATGGGACCGGAGCTCGCTGAGATCGACGACGAGATCATTCGAGGAGCGCTAGGCCCGCTGCCGCATGGGCGTGCCGCCTGCTTTGAAGACCAATATATTTGCACTGGCGGGCAGCTTTATGAGTTGATTGCAGGTCACGATCGCGTGACGATGGATCTGCGCCCGCTGGTCGAGCCTCTGCTGCGGCGACGGGGCCTGGCGCTGGGAATGTGTGCCCATCCGTACGATCTGTCGACGCTGCTCATTGCTGAAGAGGCAGGCGTCATTCTCACCGACGGGCGTGGCCAGCCTGTTGATGCTCCAATGGACGTCGAGAGTGAGATGGCCTGGGTTGGCTATGCCAATTCAAGTATCCAGGCACAGATTGAGCCCGTCTTGCACCGCGCGCTGGCGAGGCGTGGACTGATCCCCAACACAGGTTTCAGTTCGAGCTAGGGACGAGAAGCAAATCAGGAATATACGAAGCCAGTACGCCCGGCAACAGCACCGAACCACCCTCGCGCTGGCCATTTTCTAGTAAGGCTGCCATCGTTCTCCCAATGGCCAGCGCCGAGGCGTTAAGCGTGTGTGGATAGCGCAAGCGCCCTCCCGAAGGGAGTCGATAGCGAAGGCTCAAGCCGCGCGCCTGAAATGGACCACAATCACTTACGGAAGAAATTTCGAGATAAGATCCCAGACCCGGCATCCAGACTTCCAGGTCATACGTGCGTCGACTGGCAAAGGGTAAGTCACCAGCTGGCAGCGCCACAACCCGGTAGGGCAGATGCAATGTCTGTAATACGCGCTCGGCATCCGCTACCAGCGTATCAAACGCCTGGTCGGCATCCTCCGGTGTCGAAATCCGTACCAGCTCCACCTTGTCGAACTGATGCTGGCGGAGTAAGCCCGGCATCGCCCTGCCGGCTGATCCGGCTTCTCGTCTAAAGGCAGGAGTGCAGGCGGTGAAGGCCCGCGGCAATTGCGCCGCAGGTAGAGTTTCGCCCGCCAGCCAGGCGACCAGTTGAACTTCCGCGGTGGGGCTGAGCCAGAGCCCATCCCGCGGAACGCTATAGAGCTCGTTTTCATGCCAGGGCAAGTGCCCGGTCCCTTCCAGTGTAGCGCTCTTGAGCAGGTGGGGTGGCGCGATCTCCACATAACCGCCTGCAGTATGCATGTCCAACATGAATGCCGCCAGCCCACGAGCCAGGCGCGCGCCTGCCCCCACCAGAAGGGGAAACCGTGGGCCGGAGAGACGGGTGGCACGTACCAGATCCAGGATGCCCAAGCGCGCTGCTAGCCGGTCATGTCTCTGTGGGGCAGAAGGCAGAGCCGCCGGTTCGCCGTAGCGCCGAACTTCAAGGTAGTTACTTCGCCCGCTTCCTGGCGGTACCCGCTCGTCCGGAATATTGGGAAGAAGCATCAATGCACGTCGCGCATTCCCTTCCTGCGTGAGCAGCTCAGCTTTGAGCCGGCGCAGCTCGCGCTGCATGGCCGCTACATCTGTAGCAGTGCCCGTCGTTCGTAGCGAATGAAGCGTCTGGGAAAGCACATCGCACTGGGCTTGCATTGATCTACGCGCAGCATCCAACTCCAGCCATTGGTCGAGCGTATCTTCAGCGGCGACTCCCGCTGATCGCCTACGGAGCGCCACTCGAACAACATCGGGCTGTTCACGCACCAGGCGTTCAGGTAACATATATTGGTTGAAACCTCTCATCTCTCGCAAGATGCCGTACTGCAGCAAGCCTGGCGGGCAGGCACCTTAGCTTGCGAAACTCATTGTATCCTGCTAGGATAGGCGGTGACAGCTCAATCACATGGCTGTGCTCATGACAAAAAGGGAGACATACTAGGTGAGTGGAGGAGTTGCACCCCTAGCTAGCATAGCGCTTCGAGATGGCAGCCGGTTACAGGTTGCGGCGGATGGCGTTCACCACGGTGACCGGGTCATTCCACTGGCGAAAATACAGGACGCACGTGTGGTATCGCCCAACCCTGAGGCCATAGCATTGCGTGTTGCCGGCATGGGTTTGCTCGAATTCGAGCCTGAACATGCAGGAGACGGCGCCGCCGCGCTTGAGAAGCTTTTTCAGCTTCGTCCCGATCTGCGCCCGGCTGGTTTTGGGAGCCCGGCAGAGACCGTGCCCTTGGTTAGTTATCCAGGGGCTCCACTCTACACTGGGGCAGGCAGCATGCCGGGCTCTCCTCTCACCTTTTCGCCGGTACCGGCGATGGGATACGCCGAGTCGCGGGCCATGACCGAGCGGCGGGCACGGGGCCTCCTGACACCGGTTCCTCGTGGATTCTTCGAGGCAGTCGCCGCCATTCTTGCGCTCTATGGCGGCAAACTTCGTTTCTGGCTGCTGTTGGGGCTGGCCGTAACCCCGGTGGCGGGTATTCTGGATGCAGGCTTCAGCTATCTGCTCTTCTCCCGAATATTGCAGGCCAGCCCAACTCAGACGGTGCTGTCGACCTCGAACTGCTTCCTGCCTGCTCTTCAACTTGAAACCGGCGCCACGTTGGTTCGGGATGCAGCCGGTGCTGCGGGGCTACTGGTGCTGAGTTTGCTGGTTACGGCATTTCAAACCGCACTCATGGGCATAGCCGCTCGTGAGGCCGCCTTAGACCATCCAGTCTCTGTGAAGCGGAGCTATCGTGCTGCGCTGCAGCGTTGGTGGCCGACTCTTGGCGCTTCCTTCCTTGCGGGTGCTCCATATTATCTCGCGCTGCTGCCAGCAGTTGCCTGTTATGGCTATGCCTACGCGACTGCCAGCGGATTGAACCTCTGCCAGGGCTCGAGCGCGGCTAACACCGCGCTAACGGTTGGTTTCCTGGGTTCAGTGTTTCTCATAATTGGCGTTGTGCTGGCTATCCTGTTTGCGGTGAGGCTCGGATTAGCCCCCTATGTTGCTGCGACCAGTAACGCCGGCGCGCGTCGAGCAATTGCCCAAAGCTGGCAGCTCACACGTGGCCACTTCTGGCGAGCCTTTGGCCTTATTCTGGTTACCGGCGTCGCCGCCTGGTTTGTGTTGCAAATCGCTGCTTCCTTCCCACCGGTGGTGGCACTCTTTATCGCCACCCCAATCGCTTACTTGCTCGTAGTACCTTTCATTGCACTTACTTATACGCTACTGCTCTACGATCTGTGGCTTCGGCACGATGGATATGCCGCCCTAACCCAGGAATTATCGGCGGTGGCCTCTACTCCGCCGGCGTCAGTGCCGCCTTTAGGCTAGTCGTGTAGTACTGGGCGATACTTCATTCACCATCACCCGTTACTACGATTGACGCGAAAGAGCAGAGCGCCACCAGGTTGCTGTTGTGGCGCAGCCCACTGCATTCTCTCGCCCCGATTACCGTCGCTTCATTTCGCTAGATAGTATAGGGGGCGGCAGCACTATGCTGTCATAAGGTATCCAGGATATGAGGGACACTACGCATCGACTCCGCCATTCCGAGCCGCCGGATCCTGATCTCCTACCGCTTATCAATGCCAGTGCCGACGTAATGCGCTGGCTCGAGCACTACTGGGACAAGCTCCGGTTGCCCGCGTCCGAGGCTCTTCGCCTGGCGGTCACTGACGACCGCAAAGACTTCCACCGCTGGACGGGCCGGCGACTCAATCCGCTGGCACTTGGGTGCTACTGCTATCTGCCTACCCTCCAGTCTTCGGGCAGTAGTAGCCGTGCGACGCTACAGGCGCCAACTGCCACTGCAAGCCGCAGACAGATGACGCTACCCGGCTTCAGCGAAGTAGTGCCAGCGGGTACAGAGGCGCCTAGTAAGCCTACCGCACATCCAGTCGATAATCGAAATCAACTAGATCCCGGGTACCGACATCTCATCTTCGTGGATCCGGAGTTGCTGCCGCTGGGCATCGAGGTGACGGTTGCACACGAACTCATACATCTCTCCGATCGGGTCCAGGGCAATCCCCGTAAGCATCATTGCCACGGGTACGACGCTATCTCGGTAGATGAGGCGGCAATCACCGGACATGATCCCGAGTTGCTCCGTGCGCTTTTGCGGGAAGAGACCACGCGGCGGGAAGCGGTACTTCGAGATGCACGACCGTACCGCTACATCTACGCTTGCCCTCAGTGCCAGAAGGAATATCGGAGGGTACGTCGCTACTCGCGTCCGGTGTCATGCGGACACTGTGATCGGACCTATAACGCGGCTTTCCTCCTCGAGCTACGCGAAGTACTTCCTAAGGCGTAAGTGAGAGATCACCTCTCAGCTGGAATGCGCCTGAGAGGTGATCTGCAAGACATCAAGAAGACCATACAGGTCCTGTATGGTTATGCAGTCCATCTGTGACGCATCAAAGGCGCCAGCGCGATCGAGTAGAATGGGAGTGATACCAGCGGCTCTGGCTCCCAGTACGTCAAGTGGGTAAGAATCGCCGACATGTACGGTGTAATCGGCAATGGCGTCGGCTCGCCGTAAAGCGGTCTCGAATAGCTCAGGGTCAGGCTTGGAGAAGCGCACCGCCGCCGAGATAACTGCAAAGTCGAAATACTGGATGAGGTCGTGATGCTTGAGTATGAGGCCCAGACTCATACCCCAGTCTGAAATAATTCCCAGAGTAAGACCTCTGCCATGCAATGCGGCCAGCACCGGCCCCACATCGGAGAACAGAGCATAGCTGCTAGCTTGCTCAAACACTGCGCGCACTTCTTCAGCGCAGCTGGCTAGCTCCCTCTCAGGTAGATGGGCCAGGCAGGGTGTGAGGAGATCCACAAAGTAGGCACGCCAAACCATTTCAATGGCGCTGTCTTGACTCCAGGTCCAGGGATTGTCTCGCACCAGGCTCCGCAGTGTCGATTCCGCGTGGGGCATACGTTGTTCCAGGCACAAGCGTTCTACCGGTGTACCCCGCCGTTCGCAGACTGCCTTGGCGATATCTTCAACCGATGGATGCGGAGCGAGCATGGTGTAGCCGACGTCGAAAAAAACCGCTTGAATGGCCTGAGGCTGTGACAAAGTGTACATGACGAATCAACCGTTACTTGCTGGCTTCTACTGGTGTCAGGTATGCTACCGACCAACGCCCAATGGGTGAATAGCCCACGCGAGCGTAGACGTGAGCGGCGGTCACGTTCTCGGTAAGATAAAAGAGAAATGGACGCCGCCCTTCTTCGATCAGCTCGCGGGTCACCGCCGAGACGACCGCCGTGGAAAACCCGCGGTTGCGCATCCGGCGCTCCGTCCACACACCGCCGATCATGGCCGCAGTATCAGTTTCAGCACTGGTACTGGCTGCACTTACTACGCGCTCCTCCGCTTCGGCGATCCAGGTGCGCGTCGTGCGTATGCGGCTGTAGAGGGTGCGGCGTAGCTGATCTTCCCCCGCTGACTCAAAACCATCAGTGCGATAGTAGAGGGAAGTAAGTGCCTCAAGATCACCAAGATGCGCTCGCCGTACCAGAGCACCAGGAGGCACAACAATCGGCGCGGTACTGTCCCCGGATGCAGCATACTCGGCCAGGAAGTGCTCCTGCCGGTGCACGTACCTCTGTCCCCCGCATGTCTGCAGCACTGCATCAACCCATGCCGGCTGCCCCATGGTAAAGTCCACTTCGTGTGCGCCAGCTACGCCGGCCAGCTGAGCGAGTGTCGATTGGTCGATCCCCGGCTCGGCATAGAGCATAGCCCGCTGTCCCACTATCATCAGAACCCCCGCCAGCTGCTTGCCCCTACAAGCTCCCCAATACCTGACCAGATCCCTGCTCGAGTGGAGATAGGTGAGATTAACGCGGAGAAACAGGGAATAGCCTGGGCTCTTCGCGAAGAGCGCTTCCATCAAAGGCTGGTCCTGCTCACCAAGTGGGCGAATTTGTAGCGCAGGCAGCTCGGTTTCACTGGAGAATCGTTGCCAGTCGGGCTCCCACAGGTCCATTCCCATGAAATTCTCCTTACTCGTCGTCAAACACGCTTGCCAGTTTTTCTGCCTGCTCCGAGGTAATGAGCGCGTCGATCAAGGCATCTAGGTCGCCGTCAAGTACGCGCGGCAAGTTGTGAACGGTAAAATTGATACGGTGATCGGTAATGCGATCCTGGGGGAAGTTGTAGGTACGAATTTTTTCGCTTCGATCACCCAGTTGCACCTGCGAGCGCCTGGCAGCGCCTTCTGCTGCCGCCCGCTTTTCCTGCTCCAGATCCCAAAGGCGCGAGCGAAGCACCCCCAGTGCCTTGGCTTTATTCTTGATCTGCGACTTTTCATCCTGGCAGGTGACTACCAGTCCGGACGGGATGTGGGTGATTCGCACCGCCGAGTCGGTGGTATTAACACTCTGGCCACCATGCCCGGTAGATCGGTACACATCCACTCGAAGATCTTCCGGCCGGATCTCGACCTCAAGTTCCTCAGCCTCGGGCAGTACTATTACTTTCGCCGTCGACGTATGGATACGTCCCTGCGCCTCGGTAGTGGGCACTCGCTGTACCCGGTGGGTGCCGCCCTCGTACTTAAGGCGCGCATACGCACCCCGCCCGCGAACCTCAAAGACCACTTCACGGAAGCCGCCGGCGCCGCTCTGGCTCGTACTCAGCACCTCCACCGTCCAGCGCCGATTTTCGGCGTAGCGGGTGTACATTCGAAACAGATCAGCGGCGAAAAGGCCGGCTTCATCACCACCCGCACCCGCTTGAATGGTAATAATGGCATTGCGATCATCCATGATGTCCTTGGGTAGCAGCGCGATCTGCATATCTTTCAGCAGCGCTTCCTCACGCTGCCGCAGCTCCTGTAGTTCGGTGCGGGCAAGATCTCTCAACTCATCATCTTGAGTATCCTGCAGCATCGCTTCGGTGCCGGCGACTTCGGAGCGGATAGATTGTAGAGCACGGTATGCCTGTACAACGTCGGTCAAACTCGAGTACTCGCGCCCGTAGCGCTCGAGGAGCGTCGGATCGCTGGTAACCTCCGGCTGGGCCATGAGATGGCTGATCTCCTCATAGCGGCTCTCGATTGACGCTAGCTTGCCGTCGATATCAATCGTTCTTGTAGTCACTGCTCGTTCGCTCCTATATGCTAATGGCATGTTGGAACCATAGGTAGTAGAGTAAACACGTAGACATAGCGACGCCCCATCTACCCAAACCGGCCTAGAGGCCCAGTGTCAGACGGGTAAATGGGGCGAATCTCTAGCTCAGCTACTGATGCTCTCCACTCACATCATGATCCGTGTAATTGGCCGCCTGGAGGCGTTCCTGCTGGAATGCCTGCAACAAGCTCAGTAGCAAAGAGCCAATCAACGTAATGATCAGGACGATCTCCATTGTGCTCAGGCGGATGCGCCTTTTCTGGTTCATACCTTTACTGCTCTCACGTGAGAAGACCCGGTGCAAACTGTATTATATGACATATTCAGCCTAAATGCCCTCGCTGCATGCCGATCTAACCCGCCCAGGAAGTGGCTTCCATAGCAGTCAACTTACCCCGCATGCGTAAGGCCATCCTGTAGGCGGCGGCATGTGCCCGCTCCTCCACACCATCAGCAAGCTTCGCCAGAGGAGCCACGTCGCCATAGCGATGCTGGAGACCCTGCCAGGTCAAGAGGTCGGTGAACCATGGGTTCTTCGGTAGAACCGGCCCATGCAGATAGGTGCCGTAGACCTGGCGGTAGCGCGCGCCCTCACTACCGTCCTGTCCGTTATTACCGCTCCCGGCGACCACCCTGCCGAGTGGCTCGGCTCCAGGACCAAGATAGGTACGCCCACTATGGTTCTCAAAGCCTACCAGTCGCTGCGGACCACCAGGCGCGAAGTCGCATTCCATGGCTAGATGGTTCATGAAGCGGGTATTGCCGCCCTCAGTGTGGATATCCAGCGCGCCAACACCCTCCAGTCTTGGACCTTTGAATGGCTGGTAGTAGTGTCCCAGCAGTTGATATCCAGCGCAGACTGCCAGTATCACCACATCAGATTCAGCTGCTTCACGCAGGCTAGATGCTTTGCCTTCCAAATCACGGGCGGCCACATCCATCTCCTTGTCCTGGCCGCCGTGAAAGAGTATCAAGTCGAATGTACTGAAATCGGCGCGATCCCCAACCGCTACCTCTGTGACCTCAGTATCAAATCCGCGCCAGGCGCAGCGCCGCTGAATTGCCATGAGGTTGCCGCGATCGCCGGCGATACTGAGCAGCGTTGGATAGAGGTGACAGATACGTAACGTCATCGGTTGCATTGGTTGGTTACTCCTCCCAGAACGGCTGCGCCCAGCCGCGTTGTACCATCACCCGGCGTAACTCGTGCAGCGGTGTGTAGCCGGAGAGAATATAGAGAGTTCCTCCAGGTTCAACGTTGGATAGCGCCCGGTCCAACGCCGCCGTACGATCCGGAACGACCTGCATCGCATTCTCGGGCACGCCGGCATATTTGAATCGCATGGCCAGCTCCTCCGCCTTGGTACCGCTGGTGACCAACGAGGAGAGCTGCGGCGTCAATTCCTCCAACTCGATATCCCAGAGCCAGGCAAAATCCTCGCCATCGGTAAGAGCATTGCTATGCGCCGAGAGAATGTGCTTCGGTCCCGGCCGCTGGAGAATGGTGCGTAGAGTCGTGTTGTAAGAGATGGGATTCTTGACGAACGCCAGCACGATGCGTCGGTTTCCCGCTTCGATGGTCTCAAGCCGTCCAAATGCAGGGCGCAATGTCGCCATGGCGCCGGGTACCGCAGTGAGGTCAATACCGAGCGCCAAAGCCCCACCCACTGCGGCAGCCGCGTTATAGACGTTGTGCAGGCCAGGTAAAGCCAGATCAAAGGCCAGCGGCCCAGCCGGCGTCTTCATCTCAATCGGCGAGGGCCCGCTGGCATCGAGCCTGACATGTACGACCTCGAGGTCAAGCGGCGGGCGGGCGTACCCGCAATTGGGGCAGCGGTAGGCGCCCAGATGGGAGATATACGCCTTGGTGTAAACCAGATCGTGTTGGCATCGTACGCAGCGAATGGTATCGGCAGCATGCTCGGGGACCTGGGTGCCTACATCATCGGTCACCATGCCAAAATAGAGCCGTTTGGCCCTGGCTCCGGGGGCGAAGCTGGCCACCAGAGGATCGTCGCCGTTTAGAACGGCAGTGGCCTCAGCAGGTAGCTCACTTATCATGCGTTCCAGGGAATTAGCCACCGCGTAGAGCTCACCATAGCGATCGAGCTGGTCGCGGAAGATATTGTTAACGATGATCACATCGGGCTTGATCTCGGGTACAGCATGGCGGATAGTTGCCTCATCAATCTCAAAAACCAGCACATCAGTCTGCAGCCGGCCAAGTAGACTGGCACCATTGACTGCCGCCGACGTTACTCCCTGCAAAAGGTTCGAGCCGGTTCGATTCTGGGTTACTCGCTGGCCCGCTGATTGGGCTATCGCTGCCAACATGCGGCACGTAGTTGTCTTACCGTTGCTGCCGCAGACAATAATTTTGCGTGCACCGCTCTCGCCCACGACCTTGCGAAGCACTTGTGGGTCGATCCGGCGAGCCACGACACCGGGAAAGCTGGTACCGCCACCTACTCTTAGCAGCCTACCAGTCGAGCCGGCAAGCTTGCCGGCGGAGAGCGCCAGTGCCAGACGGGCACTTGCTGCAGTCGCATGTGGTCGTTTAGTTCGCTCTGGTGGTGACGCTTCGCCGTCAACGCCAGCAACATTAGAAGCAATGGGAGGGTTTTCCGGGACTGGCATCTTTGTATACCTAGCACATGACTCGAACAAACCGAAATTGTAATGAACCACTGTAAGTATATACCTAATCGGAGCGAGTGTAGCACAGTTGCCGCTCGCCAGGCAATGAGCAAAGAGCGGACATTGGGGAGAAGTTAGACATCGTGAAGGCCAGGTTCTGGCATATACTACTATTGGTATAATGACGTGCCATTTTGTGTACCAGGTAAGGGAGACGAGAGTGCCACGAGCCATTGATTTTCATGTGCATTTACCAATCGCTGAATTCATGGATGTCGCTATTGGTAAATATCGAGCGGCGACCGAGCAATACTTTCACATCGAAGTGAAGCTTCGCGACATCGAGGAAATCGCTGATTACTACGCGACACAGGACATGATTGGAGTGTTGCTCGCCTGGGACGCCGAAACCGCTACTGGTCAGAAGCCGCTACGCAATGACACGGTTGCCGAAATCGTCAGGCGCTACCCAGGGCGATTCGTGGGCTTTGCCAGTGTGGATCCCCACAAGGGCGACCAGGCGATCGCCGAGATCGAGCGGGCGGTAAAAGACCTGGGACTCTCCGGAGCCAAGTTTCATCCCGGCATACAGGCGTTCTATCCGAGTGATAAGCGCTTTGCCCCTCTCTTCGAGAAGATCGACTCCCTAGGCATTCCTGCGCTGTTTCATACCGGAACCAGTGGACTGGGCGCCGGTATGCCTGGAGGCGGCGGAGTGAAACTGGACTATACAAGACCAATACATCTGGACAGCCTCGCCGCCGATTTCCCGTCCCTGACTATCGTCGGCGCCCATCCTTCCTGGCCGTGGGAACAAGAAATGATTGCCATATTACAGCACAAGCCGAACGTGTATAACGACCTTTCCGGCTGGTCTCCACGCTATATTCCGGCGTCGCTTCTCAAAGAAGCGGCAGGCAGGCTCAATAACAAGTTTCTCTTCGGCTCAGATTATCCCTTCATCACTCCCGAGCGCTGGCTCAGTGATTTTATGAATTTGGAGGGCTGGAGCGACGAGGCAAGGCAAAACTTGCTCTGGCGTAACGGCAAGGCACTGCTGCGCCATACCGCCGTAGCCCAGGCCTCGTTTGACGGAAATTGACTTGCATCTCGGGCGAAGCTATACTAGGCTCGTTAAATGAGCCTTTGCTTCCCGACGAATCGTGACTGAGAGTAACTGGTTCCGAAAGGGCAGTGGCAATGCCGTTATCTGGGGGGATACAACAGACACCACCAACGACGAGAGACGACGAGCCCCAATCGAAGCAGGCAGCTTGGCTGCAGCGAGTACGCGCCGCCGCCGCTCGTCCGTCGCGTAGCGAGTGGCTGTTCTTTGGGTTGCTGGTCCTCTGCTACGTCTTTTTTCTGGAGCCGTCTGGTACCAATACGGTAAGCCGCTACGACATGGTCTGGGCGCTGGCCCATGGCACGGCCAGAATTGACATACTGCACAAAAACACCATCGATGTCAGTATGTATCTGGGGCACTACTACTCCCCCCGGTCTCTGGGACTATCTCTCCTGGCGGTCCCGGTGTTTGACATGGTGCAACTGTGGTTGCACAACCCGCCGGTGACCGGCGCGACATTGAACATCGCCGTACCGCTCCTCACCGTCTGCACGGTAGTGCCTATCGCCCTCATCGCTGCCATCGTCTTTTATCGGTTCGTGCTGCTGCTTCGTCCCACGCTCGCGGGTACGCCGATCCCGTTTGTCCTCACCACCGCTTTTGCGCTGGGGACACTGGAGTATCCCTTCGGGGTATCCTTCTTTAGCCATGCTATGGGCGGCGGCTTGATGCTGATTGGATTCTACGCTCTTTATCGCGCCAGAAGCTCACCTCGCCCAGAACGGCTGGTCCTGCTGGCAGGCCTGCTAGTGGGATATGCGGTGATCACCGAGTACCCCTCGGGTATCATCATGCTGGCGCTCTGCGCCTATGTGCTGGCCGTCTTTCCCGGTCGACGGCTGCGGATGCTGATCCTCTTTGGACTGGGAATGGTGCCCAGCGCGCTACTACTTGGCTGGTACGACTGGTTCGCCTTCGGCAACCCATTACACATTAGCTACGACTCGGTGACTGGCCAGCAATTCAGCGGGCAACACACCGGCTTCTTTGGGATTACACTGCCTCAACTGTCCGGCCTGGTGCAAATACTGGCCTGGCCTCGTGGCCTACTGGTCGAGTCACCGTTCCTGGTCTTCGTAGCTCTTGGGTTTGTGCGCTGGTGGCGCTCCACGGTCCGGCCATCGCCGGAGATGCTGGTTTGCCTGGGCATCTCGATAGTCTATCCCCTGGTAATCTCTTCGTACTACCTGCCAATGGCCGGCCAGAATCTACCGGGTCCTCGCCTGCTGGTACCCATGCTGCCGTTTGCTTGTCTGGCGCTTGCCTGGGTGGTGGATGACGGGCATGCGGTAATTCGCGGAGCCTTCGCCGTACTGCTGGCGATTGGCGTACTGCTCTCCTACCTCTACGTGGTGACGGGGGTGCGTGAATACCACACCTTGCTCACCTATCCCATCAGCGGTCTGTACCTTCCAGTGCTGTCAACTGGATTTATTCCGTCCACTCCCGGATTCGGTCCCACGCCGTTAAATCTGGCCCAGTATTATTTAGGCATCGCCCAGCAGGTGAGCATCTATATCGTCCTGCTTCCGCTGGTGGTTTGGACTATCTATATCTGTGCGGCGCTAGTGCGCTGGCAACCGGGCGCCACTTCAAGCTGAAGCCCTGATGTTTGAACGGGCGGCTAGCTCGGGGAATCAGCCAGGCAGCACCTCACTGGCCGATTCCGGTAGGCCGGCGCTCTGAGCGCCTGATACTCTGTCGCGGCCCGGGTCGGATTCGACTGCGGTATCCTCGAGTGCATACTCCTCGCGCTCACGGGCGCGCTGCTCCTTTTCCTGGTGTTCCAGCCAGCTGAAGAAAACGACACTGAACAGCACCACGTCAAGCAGATTGCCGGGCACTGCCAGCAGACCACCGGCGATCTGCTGGTCGACCAGAGGCGTGAGCTGAAGGATTCGAGGCGCGGTGGCATCGCTGGTGTAGAATACACTCCCCGCAAAGATCATGATGACGCCGAAAACATCAAGTGGCAGGCTCTCAAGCCCCAGATACAGCATCTGGAACGGCGTGCTCATTCGCGTATGCCGATCCATCGGCGTCAGCACCGGCCACCAGGTCAACATACCGGCGACGAGGAAGCAGAGCATCTGCAGATTGTGTATCTCTGTGTTACCAACTGCCGCCTCGTAGAGCGGTGCGTCATACCAGAGAAAGATGATGGCATTGAAGAGCGCCGCCGCCACTACGGGAAAGAGCATGCCTCGCGTGGCATCTCGCAGCGCCTGAGTCGGAAGCAATCGGGTCACCAGCCACTCGGGGAGTCCCAGCAGCAAAAATGGCGCAGTGATAGTAATCAAGATGAACAACTGTAGAGTGTGAGCGGAGAGTAGGTAATATCGACCAACAGTGTCCAGTGGTGACGAGACGGTCAGCACCAACGAGACGACGCCGGTAACAAAGTAGGCGACGCGTCGCCGTGATACCGGCTGATTTCGGTCGCCTATGCCCGGCCGGGTAATAGCGAATAGGTAGCTGCCAAGCAGCAATATTCCGAAGATAGGGACCGTAGGGTCGAGGTTCCAACTCCAGGGTGACGGAACCGCATGTATCATAGACCAACCTCTGTCGTAAACCTTGCTCTATAGTATAGTGCACGTGTTCTGGATGCGTCACCTGGGTGTTCTATCACCTGGGTGTTTAATGATCAATGGAGCTTAACGTGTGGCCGTCGGCATCCTCGAAGTTACGAGTATAGAGCCTTCTATACAGTCCGTCCAGCTCCATCAGCTCGGCATGAGTACCGCGTTCCACAATCTCACCCTGGTCCAGCACCAGTATCTGGTCAGCGCGCTCCACTGTGGTCAGGCGATGCGCCACCACCAGCGTCGTGCGGCCGCGCATCAGCCGAGTGAGAGCGTCCTGCACTAAAGCCTCCGACTCATTGTCCAGTGAAGCCGTGGCTTCATCCAGCAACAGGATTCGCGGGTTGTGCAATAGTGCACGCGCAATGGCTATCCGCTGGCGCTGGCCGGCGGAGAGTTTTACGCCGCGCTCACCAACCACTGTCGACAGCCCATCAGGTAAGTCGGTGATGAAGCCGAGCGCGTTAGCCGCAGCAGCAGCCTGATGCAGATCTGCATCGGTAGCGTCCAGGCGGCCATAACGTATATTTTCGGCAATCGAATCGCCAAAGAGTACGGGCTCCTGCGGCACTAGCGCCATCTGTTCCCGTAAAGACTGCACTCGCACCGAGCGAATATCAATTCCATCCAGCTTTATGGCCCCGCTGTCTATTTCATAGAGGCGGAGTAAAAGGCTAAGAGTGGTGGTCTTGCCGGCGCCGCTTGGGCCCACTAGAGCCACCACCTGCCCAGGCAGCACGCTGAAACTCACATCTCGCAGCACTGCGGGCCGCCTTGATGCCGGCTCGGTCTCACTGGGAGTCGCGGGATAGGTAAACGACACGCGCTCGAAGGTCAGCTCACCACTGGCCATCGGCAACATCGGCAAAGTAGACTGGGCCATATTCGCTTCAGTGGGCTGGTCCAAAAGCTCAAAAATCCGCTCCGAGGCGGCCAGCGCTGCCTGAATCTGTGAATAAATAGTGGAGAGAGAAACCAGCGGGCCAATCACCAGCACCATGTAAAAGATAAAAGCAATCAAGTCTCCCGCGCTCAGCCGGCCGGCCACAACTTCCTGCCCGCCGAACCAGATCACCAGCGTGACACCAGCGAAGGCGATGAGCCCGCTAAGCGGGCCTAGCACCGCCTGGGCAGCGGCGCGCCGCAGTGCCTGCACCAGTGACCTACGCATCTGCTGATCAAATCGCCCTACCTCGTAATCTTCACGGTTAAACGCCTTGACAACACGGGGGGCTGAGAGCACCTCTTCCAGAACGATACCGGCGTCTCCCAGGCCCTCTTGCACCCCGCGAGTGGTTCGCCGGATGCGCCTTCCCAGCACTGAGGCGGCCAGACCTGCCGCCGGCGCCACCACCATAGCCAGCAGTGTGAAACGCCAATTGATCGTAAGCGTGATCGCCACGCTGCCTAGCAGCACCACAACCTCTGATGCCAGAGGAAGCACATTCGAGGTGAGAGAGGTCTGCAGGAGCGAGACGTCATTAGTGACTCGGCTCATGAGTTCGCCAGTGCGTCGCTGGTCAAAGAAACTGAGCGGCATTAATTGCAGATGGCGAAAGAGGCTAGTCCGCAAGCCAAAGGAGAGCCGCTCGCCTATGGCAGTCACCATATAGCCTTGACCGGTCCCAATGAGAGCCTGTGCCAGAAAAATGACTGCCAGCACTCCGACCAGCTTATTGAGCTGCGCAGCGTTCCGCTGAACCAGCACCGTATCCAGTAAGGTGCGAATAACCAATGGAAAGATTAATCCCAGGCCATTGGTGAGAATGAGCAGTATGCCGGCAATCGCCAGTTGCCAGGCATAGGGGCGTAACAGACCAATCACTTTCAAGAACGCGGAGCTATCCTGCCGCGATTTTTGTGGTCTCTCGGTTTTGATCCGTTCGGTTGTTGGCCGTCCGCCCAGTGACGTTTCCTCCACATCGACAATGCCCCGCCGAGCCGCCATTGATTATCACCTACTCCCGGTACTGGCACGTAGTGCCTTCGCCTTCGCGAGCTATTCCGTCAGCGGATCTACGACCGCTTCTACAGACCATATTCATCCGTGACCATACTCCGGGAGTGTAAACTCACTATGAATGAGCGACAGCCTCTGAAGAGGCAGCCACCGGCAGCGTGACGATCACCCTCCAACTATACGGCGTAGAGCAGACGCGAGTGGTAGGGCGGGGAACTACCACTCGCGTTGACGTTGAATACATACGGCTGATAGACTACACGCGGGAGTGCGGTCCCGAGGGCAGCCAGCAGCATGGGTTGCGGCGCCAGAAGCGAGAGGTAATAGTGGGAGAACAGGCTTCTACGCAGCCATCGCGTGCGGGACATGGCCAGCTTAGGCTCTGGGTACTACTGGTTATCTCGCTGCTGCTTCTGGGGGTTGCTGGAGCCAGCTCGTACACATTGCTGCAGCAGGTGACGGAAACTCCCACCGTAACTGATATTGCAGAGCGCGTCTGCACTGCCTATACGGCACAGAATTATCAACTGCTTATTAACCAGATAGACCCAAGCCCGGTGGCTGGAGCCACGCCACTCCCAGGCGGCAACACCGCCAGCGGCCCATTCGACGCCGACGCCAAGAACGAGCTGGTGAACGAGCTCAAGAGTCTGGACGCCAATTTTGGGCCAGTGACATTCTGCCAGCAACATCAGCTGGTTCTAAACGGAACTGCCCCAACTTCCCCAGAAGTGCAATTCGAGTTTGTGATGCACCGGTCAGGTACACCAAACGTGACCTACTCTTGCCTCATGACTTTCGTACAGCTTGACGGAAGCTGGATGATCAAACGCGATAGCAACTTTATTGGGACACCGGGGTGACGGCATCGTTCGCTCACCGTTGAAACCGCCAAATTGTCTTGACTCATGACCATTTTGTGCTACAGTGCGGATGCGAGAATACCGCAAACGAGAGCCATCAAGCCGTCTTACACGGACACAGCAGGAGGTTGTCGACATGATGCCCTCATCATTGGGCGCTGGACGCATGCAATTCGTCGAGGGAAACGATACGCCCAGCAATGGGGCGGGAGAGCGCATTGACGCGTTGGCAGGAAGAGCCGAAGCACTGTGGCACCGAGTCAGCGAAATCGAGGGCGCGGTTGCCGTGCGAGAATGGTGGCTTCTCGGACGAGCGGTACCGGAAGCGCGCCTGCTGGCCGAAGTAAGCAGCTTGCTTGCTGTTGCTCGTGGCGAAATGGAAAACGCCCTGGTGCAAGGCTTTGGGCACTCGGTTTCGCGCCCCGATATAACCGAACAATACAATGCGGTTGGACATGACGAGGCCGGAAGGACTGACGACCCCGCCTGGATTTCAGCTTGCCGAGAGCAGGCACTTGGGCTCCTGCGTATGATATCAGCCAGCCTTCCGGCAATGTTCCAGTATGCGCAGATGCTGCATTCCTACGGCGAGCAACTGGGTATCATTACGCCGGCGGTGGACTCGTTGGGTATCGTTGCTGACCGCCTCAACGAAATCGGGGAAGCACTACACGTGCCTCCCCAGCCGGTTTAGCTGGCGGCTTCAGCCGGCCTACACGCGAGGAGGTTCCGCTGCAACCCAGCGTTCGAGCCACTCGAAGACCAGGTTCAGGTAGGTGATGCGCTGCCTTGGGCTGGCATACACTTGGTGGCTTGCCTGCGGCAGGCGTACCAGTTCCACCGGCACGTTCGTTCGTTTCTTGAGCCAGGTATAGTATTCTTCACTCTGTGAGATTGGGCAGCGAAAGTCGCGCTCGGCGGCAATGATCCGTATTGGCGTGCGAACACGCTCTGCATACGTTATAGGTGACCGCTCTCGATAGAATGACTCCTGTTCCCAGGGCCAGCCGTAATCTCCTTCCGCCGAGAACGAGTCGATATCCCCAGTACCGAAGCACGAGGCAAGGTTGCTGACGCTGTGTACGGTCACGGCGGCCTTGAAACGATCGGTCTGGCCAACGATCCAGTTGGTCATGTAGCCCCCGTAGCTGGCGCCGGTCACGCCTAGCCGCGCGGGGTCCAAGCCCCCACGGATCAGCGCGGCATCAAGAACGGCCATGAGATCCCTGAAGTCGCCACCACCCCAATCGTGGTCACAGGCCTGCATAAAGACCTCGCCATAGCCGGTGCTGCCTCGTGGATTGGCGTAGAGCGCAGCGTAACCCTTTCCGGCCAGTATCTGCGCCCGGAGCATAAAAGACTCGCCATAAGCCGCATGCGGTCCACCATGAATGATGAGCACCAGAGGACTAGCAGCGGCCTCAAGGCTACCAGATGGGCGGTAGAGCCAGCCCTCAATCTCGGTACCGTCGAAGGAAAGGCCGGTAACACGCTCAGGAGTAACCAGTCTACGTGCTGCAAGGAAATCGTCATTGATTGCGGTCAGGCGTCGTGGACCAGAATAGCCCTGACTAGCACCCACAGTATATTCCCAAATATCCCAGAGATCGGTAGCGCTCGCTGAGAGAGCGATCAGGCGCAGGCTATCAGCAGATGGCAGCACCAGTTCCACTTGCCGGACGTGTCTTCGTGGCTCGGCGACCATCTCTCGAAGAGTATCTCCAGACGTCGACAGAGAGAAGATGGCGGTCCCACCTCGCCGCTCGACCACACAGTAGACATCGTCACCGTTCCACACCAGCCTGCCGCAATCTGGACTAGGCACATCGCCATACAGGCCGGTAGCCATACTAATATCTTGCCCTTCGAGCAGATTACGTAGCTCTCCTCCCTGCGCCGGGGCGACGAGCAGCGCCGGGTTATACGCCGCGTGCTCGGCAACGATTGGCGCAGCGACGGCGGCCACGTGCCTGCTATCCGGCGACCAGGTAAGCCGTCCAACTTCGTATCTGCCATTGGTGAGGCACCGCAGACTATTGTCGTGCAAGTCGAGCACATAGATGTCGGTAGCCATGTTCGCGTCTCGATCCGGCCAACGGTCGCTAGTAAAGGCCAGCCACCGTCCATCAGGTGAACAGGCGCCGCTGGAGTTGTCATAATCCCCGGCGGTTAGGGCTTCGACCTCGGCGTTCTCCAACCAGACACGGAACAGGTGGGAACGTCCTTCCAGATAACCCCTGCCGTCCCAGCGATATTGCTGCCGGGAGTAGACACGCGGTTTTTCAGCCTCTTCCTTGGCTTCGCGCTCGCGGGTTGCGGTGTCCCGCTGGTCCGGACTGGTCGGTGTGTCGCCCTGGCACACCTCGCTCTCAAATCCTATCCAGCGCCCATCGGCTGACCAGAACGGCTCGCTAGCTCCCCGGCGCATTCTGGTGACCCGCCTGGCTTCGCCCCCAGCCAGCGGAAGCACATAGATCTGGTTCTGCACACCATCTCGGTTGCTTATGAAAGCGAGCTGGCTGCCATCCAGAGACCAGCGCGGCATGCTATCGCATTTTTGCCCTGCGGTTAGCTGGCGGGACCGTCCGGTGCCAAACTCGTAGAGCCAGATAGCTGAGTGGGTCTCGTTAGTCTGCCCGTCGCTCCATTCGACGGTATAGGCAATGCTCTGTCCATGTGGCGCCGACCGCATCTCGGTAATGAAGCGCAGATGCCAAAAGTCTTCAGGCGCCAATGAGGACAGTACTCGTGTTTCGGTCATTGTGTCTGCCTTTTCTCAATCAACATCGGTATTAACGACTTCTCTATAGATATAGATGGCCTGAAAATTGTAGCATTCTGTCCTTCGCGTGCGGCGTACGAGCACCGGGGATTCCAAAGCCTTGACAGCGCGTTGACATTAAGATATAACTAGATATATCTTATTCTAAACGTGCAGCTACGTTTTGAAAGGCGGAGAAACAATGTTTGGCTTTAGGTACGGAGAAGAGCCACAACCAGGATATGCTTGGTCGGGCGAGTATGGACCAGGATTTGGTCGTGGATATGGGCCGGAGTTTGGTAGGAGGGCATGGCATATGGCGCGCCGGTTTGGCTTTGGGCCTGGAACCCCACCAATGGGTCCCAGGATGTTTGGTCGCGGCGATCTCAAATATGCCTTAATGGATCTTTTGAAGGAACAGCCCAAGCACGGGTATGAGTTAATCAAGGAACTGGAAGAGAAAACCGGGGGCTTCTATACACCCAGCGCCGGCGCAGTCTATCCCACTCTTCAGATGCTGGAGGATCGCGGGTGGCTGAGCAGCTCCAATGTCGAGGGCAAGAAGGTCTATAGCCTGACCGACTCCGGCCGTGGGGCGCTCGAGGAACAGCGTAAACAGCGCGCGGAGGAGGCCGACTTCGGCGGACGAGGCCCGCGCGGCTGGGGAGAGCATGGTCACCGGCACCATGGGCCATTTGGCGGCCCTGGTGGGCCATTCTGGCGCGAGGCTCGGCCGGAACTCGGAGCGCTCAGACGCGAGAGCATGGATGTCGCGCGCCTCATGCGAGCCGGTGTGCTGGCGTCGGGAGGCGACCCCGCCCGTTTGGCGCGCCTGCGCGCTATCGTCGAGCGCACCAAAGCTGAGCTCAATCAGTTCCTGGGGCAAGGCGAAACGCCAACCTCTGGATCTGCGGATGAGCAGCCTACCGGTGAAGGACCCACGCAGAATCTTTGATCCGGCACCAACTGGACAGAACGCGAGAGAGGACGAGAGAGTAGCAGGGAAGCGTAAATTCTCGTCCCATGGAGTGGCAGCGGATAGGGATGGTTACCTGCCTGCTGCCACTTCCGCTGTGACTCTCCTGGCAATTATCTAGCAATTATCTAGAAAGTGCACCCCTACCGCCCAAGGAGCTCGGTCCATACTGCCCAAATGGCCGGTGAAGCCCACTCCCCCGGTATGGTATGCTCGGGCTCGAGACTTCTGCAGTAAGCAGCGTGTACATAGCTTAGACCCAAGGGTAACTCTCATGATGATGCATGGCATGGCAGGTGGTGGTCGGTACGGCAGGCTATCGGGATCCGGGGAAAAACCAGAACACAAGACGGATTCTCGCACGGTGCGCCGCGTGGTAGCCGCCTTTAAACCGTACTGGCGACAGGTTCTCGTCGTCTTACTGGCGATCATGCTCACCGGCGTGCTGGGGATCGTCAACCCCTACATGCTCAAATATTCCATCTCCATCGGCTTTGGCCAGGAGCGATTTGGTCTTTTGGCCATCTTCGTCGCCGTGATGGTGATTACACCGGTCATCAGCAGCCTGATTGGAGTGGGGCAGACTTTTCTCAATACGGTCATCGGCCAACGGGTGATGCGAGACTTGCGCAACCAGCTCTACTCGCACCTGCAGCAGATGCCACTTAAATTCTTCACCAATACTCGTACTGGTGAGATCCAGTCTCGCATCTCCAACGATATTGGTGGGGTGCAATCAGTCGTCACTGATACCGCAGCTTCGATTGTCTCCAATTTCACCATTGCCCTATCAACCATAGTCGGCATGCTGGTGCTCTCCTGGCAGCTGACGCTACTCTCGCTAGGGATGCTACCGCTGTTCCTCTGGTTGACCTATCGGGTCGGCAATGTGCGCCGCACCATTAGCAAGGATACCCAGGAATCGCTGGCAGACCTCACGGCAATGGTAGAAGAAACGGTCTCGGTTAGCGGTGTGCTCCTAACCAAGACCTTCGGACGGCAGCGCCACCAGGTGGCAAAGTTTGACAGAGAGAATGAGCGGTTGGTCGGCCTTGAGATTCGCCAGCAGATGGTAGGTCGCTGGTTCTTTGCCTTTATCTCGACCTTTTTCTCGATCATGCCGGCATTGATATATCTAGTCTATGGCTACATCAGTTTTGGGCCTGGACACACGCCGGTACCGCGCTCGGACCTGGGAGACGTCATTGGCACGCTGGTGGCTTTTACCACGCTGCAGAGCCGGCTCTACTTTCCCATCGGCCAACTCCTGACCATACAGGTGCAGTGGCAGGGAGCTTTTGCGCTCTTTGACCGCATCTTTGAGTACCTGGATATGCCGCTCGAAATCACCGACAAGCCTGGCGCCTTTGCGCTCGACCCGGCGACCGTCAACGGCGAGGTTGCATTCAACCAGGTCACGTTCCGCTATAGTCCCAACCTTGAACGGCCCACCCTCAACAATGTGTCGTTTCAGATCAAACCCGGCCAGTTGACCGCGTTGGTGGGTCCAAGCGGCGCCGGCAAGACCACCATCACCTATCTGGTACCGCGGCTCTACGATGTGGACAGCGGTTCGGTTACTATAGACGGCCATGATGTGCGTGACGTCACTCTGGAAAGTCTCGGCCAAACCATCGGAGTGGTCACCCAGGAGACCTATCTCTTCCACTCCACCATACGCGAGAATCTGCTATACGCTCGCCCGGATGCCACCCAAGAAGAGATGGAAGCGGCAGCCCGTGCAGCGGCCATCCACGAACGCATCATGGAGCTACCTGAAGGGTACGACACCGTGGTTGGCGAGCGTGGTTACAAACTGTCCGGAGGCGAAAAACAGCGAATCGCTATTGCTCGCGTCATCTTGAAGGATCCCCACATACTCATTCTGGACGAGGCAACCAGCTCCCTTGATACACACTCTGAACGGCTGATACAGGCCGCGCTGGAAGACCTGCTGCAGCAGCATCGCACAACGATCGCGATCGCCCACCGGCTCTCGACAATCCTGGCCGCGGATCAAATACTGGTGGTCTCCGGCGGACAGATCGTTGAGCGCGGCACGCATCCCGAACTTATCGAGCAGGACGGTCTTTACGCGAAGCTGTACCGCGAGCAGTTCAGCTCGCAACCCGAGCTCACGGGGGCGGACGAGGCGGAAGCGCGGGACGATGAGCTTGCCGAACTTATTGCCGAGTAGCTGCTCCAGTGCCGGGCAATCAGAAAGACATCGGTGCCAACCAGGAATAGACCAAGGCTGGATCGCCTGGATACGGCAGTAACTCCGGCATGGGCTTCAGCTGGTCGGGTTCATACCGGCCCAGCGGTGTTTGCGCCCCAAAGTCTAACTGCATGATCAGGTCGTCTTCGGCGAGCGGAAGTCCCACTGACCGGTAGAAAGCCAGGATTTGGTCCGCTACGCCAGGCACCGCAGCGCGGATTTCCACTGCTTCGTGAACGTCCGGCGCTACGGCCCGTCGCCACGGCGCATCCTCACGCAGTACCGAAGCCAGCAGCGCCGCGGCTGCCGCCTGGTTTTTCGCTACCAGCGGCCCCAGATGGATACTGGGGTGACTATGCGACGGCAGCGTATCCCGCAGGCCCCCATATACCAGGTAGCCAGATGGCTCATCCCACGGAGCGCCGGAGTCTCTGGCGATGACCAGCCAGTTGTTGGGCGAACGAAGCATCAAGGCCAGCAATTCGCTGCGGTCACTCCCATAAGCCGCCAGGTCCAGGGCGCGCACCAGTGCTAGATCCCTAGCATGGCGCACCTCGGACCTGGTTGCTCCAGCAAGCTCCGCCAGCTGGTACCGCTCGAGTCGCCGTAGTTGCACCTGGAGATGCCAGGATCTTCGAAGCGGCGTAAAGCCCAGATGGGTATACAACGGTTGCCCGTCCTTGGTGGCGTCTAGCAGAGCGCTCCGTACCCCACTCCGGCGTAGCCACTCCAGCGCGGCACTGGTGGTGGTACGAGCGAGACCGCGCCTGCGAAACTCTGCATCCACGGCTACATTACCGACAATACCCACCCCACCGGCGGCAATAGCGCTGGTGGAGGCGATAACCTGCGCTGGATTAGTTGAGTGCGGATCGACTGCCGAAGCTCGCACCAGCAAGATACGGGCCCGCTCCCACTCTACCAGTGCGCTCAGCAATTCAGCGCTGGCATACCAACCGGTGCGGAGGCGCAGCTCAGTTAACGCCACCACATCTGTTGCCGTGGCTATCTCAACTCCAGCGGTCTCACCCACTAACATCCCTCCAAACCTACACTGTACCGTCACCGGCCACCTACGCTACCCGGCAGGAAACCTACAGTAGCCACCGCGCACGAGGCTGCCACTCATCGTAGCACACCTTCGGCCGTTGCATCTTTACCGCGCCTGCATGCCCGGTTATAGCCCTGAGCTTGCCAAACCAGGTCACTTCATGGACAGTGCACTGCAGTCACTTATGTAGTTGAGCAGCCCTGGTGGTGCTATACTAGCTGGTGTATACAGGCCAGCCAACCACCCCTAGTTGTGGAGGAGCTCTTGGATTCGAGTGACATGCGCAAGGCATCCCGGCTGAGTTACCCACCAACCACCTGGGGAAATCATTCCCTCCAGTGGGGGCGACATACGTATGTGATGGGCATTCTCAATATTACACCCGACTCGTTCTCA
This sequence comes from uncultured Chloroflexia bacterium, assembly GCA_963826075.1. Classification (GTDB taxonomy): domain Bacteria; phylum Chloroflexota; class Ktedonobacteria; order Ktedonobacterales; family JADMIN01; genus JAJPKE01. The sequence goes on along the minus strand of CAWGVQ010000011.1, from coordinate 91,177 downwards.
CGCGACGGTTTGCTGCTCGAGCAGCTTACCACCGATCAAGTCGTCCGTCTGGCGGTCGAGCGAGCTCTGGATATGGTCGCAGGGGGTGCGCACGTAATTGACGTCGGCGGGGAATCCACTCGGCCAAGCACCACACTAGCTGATCCGCTTCCCGCTGAGATTGAAATAGCGCGCACTGTCCCGGTGATAGCAGCGCTCGCTGATGCGCTCCCCGATTCAGTATTGATTTCGATAGACACATATAAAGCCAGTACTGCCGCCGCCGCGCTGGATGCCGGCGCCGTGGTCGTTAACGATATCTCCGGTCTGCGGGCTGATCCGGAGATGGCGGCCATGGTGGCAGATCACGGTGTACCCATTGTAGTGATGAGCAATTTACGCGGCCAACCACGACGCGAGCCGGTAGCTGATGTTCTGCGCCGCCTCGCCGGTAGTATCGAGCTGGCGATCTCTGGCGGCGTTCCCTGGGAACACATCATTCTTGACCCTGGTTTTGGCTTCGGTCTGGTGGGCCAGGAAAACCTGCAGGTGCTGAACCGCCTCGGCGAGCTATGCGCGCTTGGGCGTCCACTGCTGGTAGGTACGTCGCGCAAGTCTCACATTGGACTCGTACTGGGCACTCCGGTCGAGGATCGACTCGAGGGTACGGCAGCCACGGTGGCGCTGGCCATTTCCGGGGGTGCGGAGATGGTGCGGGTGCACGATGTGCGGCAGATGGCCAGAGTAGTCAAGATGGCCGACTCCGTCGTACGGGGATGGTGGGAGATTAGGCAAGAGAACCCTGATGAACTCCAGCTTCGCTAACTACCGAGAAGCGCTGGACTGGATCTATTCGTTCAGCGACACCGAGCGCACGGGACACTTTGTGCGCGAGCGAGAAGACAATCTGCACCGCGAACGAGCTCTGCTGGCAGAGCTCGGCAATCCACAAGAGTGCTATGGTATTACCCATATCGCCGGTACCAAGGGCAAGGGCTCGACTGCAACCATGATTGCCGCTATTCTTCAGGCGAGCGGCATTCGCACCGGCTTGTATACCCAGCCCGATCTACATACCTTCCGGGAACGCATGCGCGTGGACGGCAAACTCATACAGGAGGACGACGTACCCCAATTAGCGAATATGGTACGAGAGGCCCTGGCTCACGTAGGAGATTCTCTGGGTCCCTATATCACCTATGAGGTGGCCACTGCCCTGGCTTTCCTCTATTTTCGGGAGGCTAATTCCGGCCATGCGGTGATCGAAGTGGGGCTGGGTGGTAGGCTCGACGCCACCAACGTGGTCGTGCCGATGGTCACTGTGATCACCTCGATAAGCTACGACCATATGCAAGTGCTGGGCAGCACACTCTCTGCCATTGCCGGAGAGAAAGCCGGAATCATCAAACCGGGAGTGCCAGTGGTTACCTCGGTTCGGGCTCCCGAGGCTCTCGACGTCATCACCACCATCAGCGCAGAGCGCGGTGCTCCCTTGATCCGCATTGGTCACGCCACCGATAGCGATTGCGACTATCGCTACCAGTCGCTGGGGGCGGACAGCGAGCAGAGTAGCTTTGCGATTACCACACCAGCCGGCGAGTACCTGGAGTTCCAGCTAGCGCTGCTGGGCGAGCACCAACTGGAGAATGCTACCGCAGCGGTGGCAGCTGTGTTCTCTCTTAGAGAGCTTGGTCTCTCCATCAGCAACAGTGCGGTTTACCAGGGGCTTAATGACGCTCGCTGGCCTGCTCGTTTACAGGTTGTCGGCCGCACGCCCTGGCTGGTAGTGGACAGCGCACATAACGCTGATTCGTTTGCTCGACTCTTTGCGGCGTTGCATCGCCATTTTACGTTTCGCAGGGTGATCCTTGTTCTGGGACTGATGGCCGACAAGGATATACCAGGTATCGCCGGTGCGATCAGAGGCGCCCATGTCGACGAGGTTATCTGCTCCGGCTGGCAGAATCCGCGAGCCGCGTCACCGGCCATAGCTGCCCAGCTACTTGAGCCTGGCCAAGTATCTACCGAGTCAAACCTGGCTGACGCCATGTGGTCGGCTCTTGGCGTCGCCGGGCCGGAAGACCTGATCTGTGTCGCTGGCTCAGTAGCCTTCGCTGGCGAGGCGCTTCGCTGGTGTGCGGCTCATCCTGAATGCGCCCTTTCTGGCGACATCGAAATTGCCGGCCTGGATCATTAATCTTCACCCAGACGCAACGTCTGTCCTAGCCCACCGCGCGTGGCTGCTTGCAGGCTGACAAACAGGGCCAGTCCAAACGCTGCCAGCAGTGCCACGTAGAAGCCGGCGATGGCCTCCCCGTTCAAGGACAGCACATAGGGAGGCAATTGCTGCGTCGCGGTGTTGAGGGCGGTGGTACTAAACTGCAAGAAGGGCAGCGTCGCCGTCGCCAGCACGATCCCCAGCAGTGTCCCCACCACCAGGCCAAATCCGTAGACCACCAACTGCTGCGTCAGCAGAATTCCCACCAGTTGCTGCCTCTGCCCTCCCAGCGTTCTGAGGATCGCAAATTGGGTCAGCCGCTTCCTGGCTAGTACACTAGCTTGAATAACACTCCCCAGGATCGCCAATAGAGCGGCGCCGGCCGCCCCTATCACCAAGAGCCCGGTCATCCCCGATGAGAGGGGATTATCCAGCGCCTGCTGCTCCAGCGTTGCCCGGCTGATAACCGTCTGTACCCACAAATTGGGATTTCGCAGGTCGACTGCCCGATCGGCGGCGTCCACCGCACTATTCGCGGTACGGAGCCAGTATTCGTTGGGACCGATGTAATTGATATAGCCCCCAGCTCCCTGTGGGCCGTTGAGCGCATGAACATAGTCAGCCAGATTGAAGACCACCTGCCCGCTGACGCTGCTGTCGCCGAGCGTGGGGAAATGATCCACCACCGCCTCGACCCGAAAGGCCAGGGAGGCCGACGAGCTGTCCTGGGGGGTCAGCGTGAATACCACTCCGGGGGCCAGCCGGTAGCTGCTGGCAAACTCTGGATCAATCAGCGCCCAGATCGGATGGCTGGGCTCCCCGGCCAACGGGCCTTGCGCGTGTGCCTGCATGCGGCTCAGTAAGGTCGCCAGCGGCACTGACGCGTAATTGGAGCGCCAGTAGGCCACCTTGGCGAAACTGGCGGGGTCGATCCCCAGCAGATCGACATTGGTGCCGTCGCTGGTATTGGTCGCTAGCGAGCGGTAGACCGGCGTGATGGCTTCTACTCCCGGCATGGCGGCGATCTGGGCTTTGAACGGTGCAGTGGGAGGAGTTCCCTGGACGGGACTCTGCAACACCACGCGCTGATCGCACCCGACCAGAAAGCCAGCCTCGGCCAGGGTATTGGTCTGCAGAGATGCCTGGAAGGTGAGGGCGAAGATGCCCAACCCAATGGACAGCGACAGCAGGAGAGCCAGGCGAGCAAACTGGCCTGCCGCTCGCGCCAGCTCGGCGAACGCCAACATGCGGACGGCTCCCCTGCCCCGCTGCGCCAGCCAGGCTCCCATCCGGGTCGCCAGCGGGAACAAACGCAGCGCCACCAGGGCGCCAGCGAGCAGCAGGAGAGCGGGAGCCGCCAGCTGCAACAGATCGGCCCCGCCGCTGGCACTCTGGCCCAACTGCTGGCGAATATCCAGGCCGCCGAACTCTCCCAGCTCCACGTAGCCGGCCAGAGCCAGCAGTACCAGGCCGACGTCAAGATAGGTTCTCTGCCAGAAAGGCGCGCGCTGTTGCCGGCCAGCTTCGCGACGCAGCGCCAGGACATCTCGCCGCCCGGCCGTCCAGGCGGCGAGGAGCAGAGCGAGCAAGCCCAGTAGCGCTCCCGCCACTGCCGGCTCGAGAACTAACTGCGGCGAGGCTATCTGCGCTCCTATCCCACCGCTGCTACCCACCAGCTGCTGCAGAATCCTGGCCGAGTCCGGGATAAAGAACCGAACGATGATCAGACTCATCCCGACGGCCAGAAATGGACCGGCGAGCACGGCTAGTAGCGCCACTACCAGGCCTTGCAGAGTATAGTTGAGCAGGAGCTGTGCACTGCTGGCGCCGCGGCTCTTGAGCGTAGCAATATCGGTGGTCTGGTTTTCGACCAGCAGTGAGGCCATGGCGACGACGAAGAGTAGCGCCACCACGACCAGCTGGACAACGATGATATACAGCGGTTGGGTCAGCAGACCGAATTGTTGCCGCAATGTCCCGAGGACGCTATCCAGCTGAGTCCCGATTCCAATGCCGGTGACTCCGGACACGATGTAGAGCCCGCCATTCAGGGTAGAGCGGTAGGTGGAGATGGCAGTGATAATCTGGGGAATATTAGCTACCGCAATCCGGGTGGGGATGGTGAACGAGATGTAGTGTACGCTGACGGTCAACGGCTCTGGAGCGCTGGTGGTCTGCCCGCTTCCGAAAACGGCGAAGAAGGTGCTCTGGGCAAAGAGCACGGGTAACAGGGTGGGACTGCATGCACCATAGCATGGAGGCAGAGTAAAATTGAAGTTCGACCCATTACCGTTCCAGTAGGGATCTGAGACGCTCTTGGGAACCCAGACACCTACGACTTTAAAGGTGAGCTTGCGGTAGCCGATAGCTATGGTATCGCCAGGTTTGAGTCCCAGGTTCTTGGTGGCCAGAATCTCGGGCATCTGACCGGCGGCGGTCGACTCTGGCAACCTACCTGAGAGTATATCCATGTGCGGCAGCGCCTGCTGATAATTGAATACATAGGGCTGCAGAACCGGATCAGGGGGCAGCGGATAACTGGGATTGGGTAACTGCTGGTGGTTAATCGCTACCGGAGGAAAGGAGTTTTCGTTTTCGATCCGCAGGTACCAGGTGGAGGTGGGCGCGAAGGGGCTCAAAAGCTGACTGGCATAGGATTCCGTCTGATTGAGTATCGCTCCGACCGACGAGCTGGTAAAGGGATGGAGCGTGGCAACGGACTCGATGTTGAGATCCGAAGGCGCCTGTATGCTTAGCTGCTGCTGTACTTGAACATTGGAGACCAGGCTGCTATACAGCGGCACTGTGCAGATGAGCACAACCGCTACCACCATGCCCAACCCCACCGCGAGTAGCAGTCCAAAGGACCGTCCTACGCGCCAGAGCGCCAGCCGGAGTGCCGCCAGTGGTGCCATTCCGACCTGTGATCCTGCCGACTCTTCAACACGGGGGGTCTGGCCAACCGTCTCCGTTCGCATGGCCAAGCTTTCTCTCGCTCTCCACCGTTTTCTTCGCTATGCGTCCACAGGTGTTCACATGCATAACTGATGACGATCCATACCAGACTCCAACGTGTGACGCTTGAGTCTGCGACTGGTTTACCGAAGAGGTGATTCAAGGCACGACGTAGTCGGAGCGAACCTGCACTCGGCGAGGCTTGCGGCGATAGCCGGTAAGATCATGCAACTCATAGAGGGCTCGCACTATTGCTTCATCATTCCAGCGGAAGCTCATCGGCGGAGGCAAGCCCAGGCTGTCCACTATTTTGTCGCTGCCGGTGAGCGCCAAGAGCAGAGTTGAGGCACACTGCGCCACAGCATCGAGATGATAGCCGCCCTCCTGGATAACGATCATCCGGCCATCGCAGTACTGGTCGGCAATCTCCGCCACCTCTAGCGTCAGGTCGGAGTAGTCGGCGTTGCAGAGCATCAAGCCGCCAAGTGGATCACACCAGTGGGCATCGAAGCCAGCTGAGAGCAACACGATATCGGGCTTGAAACGATCAGCCACCGGCCAGAGCACCTGCCGAAAGATAGGGTCGAAGACACTCCAGCCACTGCCCTCGGGGAGAGGCACATTTATCGTCGCCCCCAAGCCTGCACCGGAGCCGAGTTCGGTAGAAGCGCCAGTCCCAGGATAGAGGGGGGACTGGTGAGTGGAAAAGTAGACGACGCTACCGTCTTCATAGAAGATATCCTGCGTCCCATTACCATGGTGCACATCGTAATCGACGATAAGCACCTTGTTCCACCCCCAGCGATCCTGCGCGTAGCGGGCGGCAACCGCTACATTATTCAAGAGGCAGAAACCCATGGCGGTATCTCTAGTGGCGTGGTGTCCTGGTGGGCGAACCAGTGCATAGCCATTGCGTGCGAGCCCGTTTCCAACCGCATCCAGAGCGGTGAGTCCGGCACCCGCGGCCAGAGTTGCCGCCGTATAGCTACCGCTTGAGATATACACCTCAGAGGCGAATTTGCGGGTTGCCTCCGCCTGGTTCGGCTCTTGCTGGGAGGTGAGCATCTCCACGGCATGGCGCAGCCGCCGTACGTGCAGAGGATCGTGTACCCGAACCAACTCTTCCTCGGTAGCCGCACGAGGAGCGAGCTGTAAGATATTCTCTGGCGGCAAGCTGCCGTCATCTAGCAGTGCCCGAATCATGCTGATCGCTGCCTGCAGCCGATCAGGCGTCTCCGGAAAATCTTGCGGAACATGATGATCTAAGAACGCTTCATCGTACACCAGCGCAGTTGGCAGTCGTGATACCTGATCGCCGCTCGCCTCCTGCTCAGTTGGCGAAAGAGATGGCTTCGGTACTATCTCTTGGGGGGGGGTGTCCGGTACCGACCTGGATATTCTAGAGTTAGTCAAGCGAGCGACTCCTTACATTCGTTCCCTCTCTGCCGTCCAGCGAATGGCTGGCGGCTCTTTGGTAAAGCTGACCCCAGGCAGCAGCGAAAGCAGCGCCAGAAGCCAATACGCGCCGGAGATGCCCCCGGCGATCTGACCGAGGGCCATCAGATCGAGCGTCTCTCCGGTGATCAGGTTACTAAAAGCGCTGGACAGAAGCGCGCTGGGTATCAACACCTCACCCGAGCTACGCTGATGTTCGTGCGCTGGATCAAACCAGACAACTACCTCGACCTGACTGGCGTACAGCAGCAAAAACGAGCCGGCACCTAGAGGAGGCCTACAGGGATCCGCCAGGCTACGCAGATAACTGAGCACATGGTTCTCAAAGGCAGCCTCGCCACTGCTCATTTCAACTGGCCCACCTGCCATCCAGCTCGAAAAGTTCCCAGACCAATCGTCCCTCATGTAGCTCTGGAGGTGTCATCTCTTGCACGTTATTGTACCATGTAGCACTGAGCGCGAAGCAACGATTGACGAGCTACGCTGCTCTGGTGAATCACCCAGAGCAACCACTCGTCTAGCGGTGACCACGTGGTCCGGTGACTGGACGTGTGATAAACTACATGGTACACTGTAGTCCATATACTTGAATGCACCCTTCCGAATGCCCTGATTTTGGCAAGAGGGGACTCGAAGATGCAGCTATCAGTTGTTTGTCTCTGTATTGCAGACACACCCTTTGACCACGGCTGTGAGCAGAGCGATAAGTAGGCACCGCAAGCAGTAGAGCTTCCGGTGCCTTCGTGTTTTTTGCTCTGGATTCGACGCAACGACATCGGATTCTAGCCAATGGCTGCTGTTACGGCAGCAGCGAGGAGAAAGAGAAAGGAGGTCCGACAGGCCAGCACGCAAGATACTAGATGTACGAGTGTCGTTCATCAGCGTATCTCTTGGTGAGGAATGTCTAGCCACTCAGGTTGGTTACCGGAGAATCGCAGCCTAGATGCATTCCTTGGAGATACAGAGAAAGCGGGGTATGCCCATGCACTCAAGCATGATCGGAAAGATTGCCAAAGCCAAGCAGTACTCGCAAGAACCGGAACGCATCCAAATCAGCCAGTTCGCGGCAACTTTCCGAGGAGAGAACGATTCACACACAACCAGCCTGGAAGGCGGTAAATGGCATTGCAGCTGCGGATTCTTCGCCGATTGGGGAACCTGCTGCCATACAATGGCGATTGAGCGCGTGCTTGGGGTTATGGTGCCGGCCGACCAGCGCCAGGGTGAACCCTTCAATTTGAGTGTCAGGTCTTGACCGTTTCCTGTTGAAGCACTGCCGAAGAAACTAGTGCAATACGCCTTGGTGATGTAAGTGAAGCGGTGCGGCGTATATAGTACCGGCCGCATCGCGGCCGACGGGCGCTGTCGGAGAGGGTAACGAGGCAGTAGCAGCCGCGCGCCGAACTACCACGGTAGCTAGATCGGCAGCACGAAGTGCAGTATGATGATGAACAGAAACATCGACGCAGCCAGTATGCCAATCAATCGCAGATCATCTCTCACATACGCGTACTGACGCGGCGATATCTGGCTGGCAAGGCGTGCACGTTGACTGGCCTGAGCTCTGGCAACTCGACTGACCTGATTCCTGGACGCGGGCCGCGATACATTTTCCGGCGTCTTTGCTGCGGCGGAAACCGCCCCAGGCCTGGTCGCCTCAGGTAGCCGCTTGGAGGTTACGGCAGGTGCGGTTCCGGTCTTGGGCGGCCTGGCGACGGTAGCGCTATCGGAAGGAGCCGTTTTGGTAATCGAGACATCCTCACTACCCGATCTGGGCTGACGCACGAGCGTTACTTCAGGGGCTTTCGACGTCGTCTGTGACCTTCGGGCCGCGTTGGTCTGGCGCGTGGCCGTAGACTTCTTGGCCATCGAATACTCTCCTTATATGTGTCGGATTCATGATACGTGTCGGATTCATGCCGGAATTTTGCAAGAGACTCGCGCTCACTTAAAGAGCACTATATCGCATTGACTGTGGTGGCGCAAGTACACCAGGACGAGTTGCAGCACTGGATATGAGGTGTGCTGATAACCACCTAATCCTGGTACACTTCATTTAAAACGAACGCCGTCGCCGGATGGCTCACCGATATCTCGCGTGTTCTCTTCTTGGACACAGGAGGCAAACTGAAAGTGGAGTTTACGCACTTCGATGCATCAGGGCACGCCCGTATGGTGGACATCAGCGCGAAGTCCATTACCGCTCGCGAGGCTGTGGCCGGAGCCGGCATTCACATGCGCCCGGAGACGATGTCGCTTATCCGCGAAGGGCGCATTGCCAAAGGGGATGTGCTAGCGGTGGCGCAAGTGGCCGGCATCATGGCAGCCAAGCAGACCGCGCAAATTATTCCCATGTGTCATTTGTTGCTGTTGACCAGCGTAGATATGACCTTTGATTTCCACGACGAATCACCGGGCACGAGCTGGATCGAGCTGCAGGCAACGGTTCGTACCGACGGTAAAACCGGCGCCGAGATGGAAGCTCTCACCGCGGTAAGCATCGCCGCCCTCACCATCTATGACATGTGCAAAGCAGTAGACCGAGAGATGAGCATTCACAATATCCGGCTGCTGAAAAAGAGCGGCGGCAAGAGCGGTGTCTTTCTTCGCCAGGAAGGCGAGCAGGATCAAGTGTAGATAGAGGCTTGAGCGCACGCACTCACCGATGAGCTAGTGTGGACCCAGAACGAGGTAACGATGGATCTTCGAGTCAGCACCAAAGAAATACGGCAATTCGACGGCGATGCTATTGCGGTTGGAGTCTTCGCTCTTGACCCCCATCTACCGGAGCCGGCTGCCGGACTTGACGAGGCAATGGGAGGCGTTCTGTCTGATCTGTACGGTGGCGGCGGGGCTCTCGGCGGCGCCGGTGAAGTAAGCATATTGCCAACGCAGGGCAAAATTCCGGCCAAGCTGATCGCCGTCGTCGGTCTAGGCCGCCGTGAGGATGTGAGTGGCAGCCGTATCCGTAGCTGCTCGGCGATTGCCTGCCGCGCTTTGCGCAAAGCGGGAAGTAAACATATAGGGGTGGCGCTCGGCTGGGCTGCATCAGGAGCAAATCCGGCTCAGGAGGCGCGGGCTGTAGCCGAAGGAGCCATACTGGGACTCTACAGCTTCACCAAGTATAAGTCGATGGCCAGTGGTGGCGACGGCGAGAGCAACGTCAGCCCAGGTGATGCGGTGCTCTCGCTTACGATTCTGGCGCATGGAGACGAATCAAGGCTGAATGCCGCCGCCCAGCGCGGGCAGATTCTAGCTGAATCCACCAACTTTGCCCGGGATCTGGGTAACGAGCCGCCTAATGTCTTGACTCCTGCTGAATTCGCTGAGCGGGCTCGCCATCTGGCCGGTGAAGTGGGCCTGGAGTGCGAGGTGTATGGGCCGGACTGGATGCGGCAAGAACATATGGGTGCGCTGCTGGGAGTCGCTCAGGGCAGTGCACAGGAACCTCGCTTCATAATCCTGAAGTACCGTGGAGGCGCCACCGATGCGCCAGGTCCAGCTTTTATCGGCAAAGGGATCACGTTTGACAGCGGAGGCATCTCCATCAAGCCGGCAGAAGGTATGCAGGCCATGAAGATGGACATGTGCGGTGCCGCAGCGGTGATCGGAGCGATGCGAGCTATTGCGCTGCTCAAACCGCCGGTCAATGTTACCGGTATCGTCCCTACCACCGAGAATATGCCTGGTGCTAACGCCTATCGCCCGGGAGATATTCTACGCGCCTCCAACGGCAAGACCATAGAAATCGTCAACACCGATGCCGAGGGTCGGCTCATATTAGCCGATGCGCTTTGTTATGCCGTCAAGCAGGACTACTCACCCCTAGTAGATGCCGCCACCCTCACTGGAGCCATCGTGGTATCACTTGGCCACGTGCGCGCTGGCTTGTTTAGCAACAATGACCATTTGCAGCAGACTATCATGTCGGTCTCTGAAGCTGTGGGCGAACGCTTCTGGCCTATGCCCATGGACGCCGAGTACGAGGACCTGATTCGTAGCGACGTGGCCGATGTCAAACAAACTGGAGGGCGCTTTGGCAGCTCCATCGCTGCCGCCAAAGTGCTCGCTGCCTTCGTTGACGAGCGGCCCTGGGCGCACCTCGATATCGCGGGCACCAATGCCCTCGATCGCAAGGGCCTCGAAAGTGACGCCGGCGCCACTGGCTTTGGCGTTCGAACTTTCGTGGAGCTGGCAACCTGGATCGCTGCAGAGAACAAGTCCGAGTAGCACGCGACGGCTACAAGTGACCACGAGAGACGGGCGACCCCAAACCACCGGTACTTGCCACATGTGATGGGCAAGCAAGTTCCAATTTTTGTGAGGAGAACTAGATGCGCACTCGCCATCCCGACGCCCGCCGAGAGGTAATCAAGCGGGCAACTCTCTGCCTGGTGTGGGGTATTGTCGCCGGAGTAGCTTACCTTGGTCTCATTGGTCGGGGAGTAAGCTTGATTGCTAAGGCAACCGGCTTGATTGGATCAGGTGAGTCGATAGACTCCGGTCTTATCTCGTTAACTGCGGCCAGTGGGGGAGTACCAGTACCCAGCTCTCTCCATGCTCTGGCCATCGCTGCCTTGGCTGCACTGCCCATTGCCATCATCGCAACCATAGTGCTGGCTATTTTACTGCGGATCAGTCCGAGGCAGGGCGTCTTCGTCGCGTTGCTCATCGCCGCCGCCGCCCTGGGCTTAATTGGCGCACTGGTGCTCTTTCTGCATGTGGTCGCAACCGTTAGCAACGGCAAGGGATTCATCGTAGCGTTCCTTACCGGCATCGTTGTATCGCTACTTCTGCGTCTACAGCAGTCGGTGCGCCATTCCTACCAACGGAACCCGGCGCTGGTAACGCTGTTGGTTGCTCTGCTAATAATTGTGTATCTCGTACTCTCCAACGGCACCAACATCACCGCCATTGTACTGGCCGATGTAGATGCCTGGCTGGCACTGGTAGCCTTTGCCGTTACCCTCTTTGCTGGCATCGGCATCGCACGCTTCCGCCGCATGATTCCCCATGGCAAATAGCGGCATCGCCTCGCGGGATACATGGGGGATACTATCGGGGTACTGTGGGATACTATAATGAGACCAGGTATCGCAGTAGCCGCTCATGGCGGCGAAAGAGTGTTAACGAGGAGAGACAGAGAATGCCGATCCTGATACGTTATTTTGCCGCGCTCCGCGAAACTGTGGGCCGCGAGAGCGAGACGATACCACTGCCGGCCGGGACTGCTGTGGAACAGGCCCGTAGCTTGCTGATTGAGCGCTATCCTGCACTATCCAGTATACTGCCGCGCTGTGCAGTCGCAGTGAACCGCGTCTACGTCTCATCCGGGACAGTACTTTCCAGCGGCGACGAGCTGGCTTTTATCCCCCCACTGGGAGGAGGCTGATGCCCTATGGCAGCGTACATCGCGATCACATCTGATCCACTGGATACTGCCTCAGTTCAGTCGCTGATCGAGTCGGTGCCTGAGCACAGCGATGGTGGTATGGTAGTTTTTTTGGGCATCGTACGCGATACTGCCCGTGGAAAACGCATACGCTACCTAGAATACGATGCCTATGGGGAAATGGCAGAGCAGGAGATGGCAGCCATCGCTCGCGAAGTGGAGCGACGTTGGGCAACCAATCATCTGGCACTGGTTCACCGAGTCGGCCGAATAGAAATTGGCGAGTGTAGCGTCGCGATTGTTGTTGCCTGCGAACACCGCGCTGAGGCGTTCGCGGCATGCCAGTACGCCATTGACACACTCAAGTCCACTGTGCCAATCTTCAAGAAAGAGGTGGCTGAGGACGGCGAATCATGGGTGGAGGGTTAAAAGGGAACAGGCGATGAAATTTGGCGTGGTAGTGTTTCCCGGCACGTGGAGCGACAAGGATTGCCAGCATATTTTGGGGCATGTGATAGGACAGGAAGCGGTCAGCATCTGGCACGAAGACACCGATCTGCAGGGCTGCGACGCCATCATACTGCCCGGCGGTTTCTCCTACGGTGACTACCTTCGAGCCGGCGCTATTGCTAGGTTTGCCCCGGTGATGGGCAGTATAGCGCAGTTTGCCCTTCGGGGCGGGCTGGTGCTTGGTATCTGCAATGGGTTTCAGATATTACTGGAGGCTGGCCTGCTTCCCGGTGCGATGCTGCGAAATCAGAGTCTGGAGTTTCGCTGCCAGTGGACACATCTGCGTGTGGAGAACGCGTCGACGCCGTTCACCCGACTCGGCCGCGCGGCGCAGGTGATTCGTATGCCGATATCCCACGGAGACGGTAACTATTTTGCCGATGAAGCCACGCTGGCTACGCTGGAAGCGGAGGGCGCCGTGCTTCTTCGGTACTGCAACCAGCAGGGCGATGTGACACCGGAATCCAACCCCAATGGGTCGCAGCACAATATCGCAGGCATCGTCAACCAGGGGGGCAATGTCGCCGCGATGATGCCGCACCCGGAGCGCTGTGGGGAGTCAGCACTAGGTGGCGAGGATGGCCGATTGATTTTTAACTCGATGGTCGCGGCGCTCGGCGAGCGCCGCACTGCGAAAGCGTAGGGGCAGAAGGCACTGCAAGCGCAGGGAGTTACACCATGCAAGAGGGTTGGGGACGGCGCTTCGCATTGCTCACGCTCGATGCCGACACCTTGGAGGCGCTGCTTGAGCCGGTATCCGCCGGCCACTCTATTGTCTCGGCCGAGCCGTTGGGCGGCGGCCTGGTCAATACCAACTACAAAGTGACCCTCGCCGGATGGGCGGACAGCCTCGTGGTGCGTCTCTATACTCGCGACCCGTCCGCCTGCCGGATCGAATTCGACATTTTCCAGCTTGCCCACGAGCGTATACCTATGCCTGAAGTGCTCTATGCCGATCCCGCCGGCGAACGCAGTGGACGTCCGTACATGGTGACACGCTGGGTGCAGGGTACAAAGCTCGATAGGCTGATAGCTAGCGGAGATACCAATACGGTCAGCAACTCAGCCTCGGCGGTGGGACAGACATTGGCGGCGCTGGGAGCCTATACCTTCAGGGGAGCTGGCTTCTTTGGTCCGGGACTGAGCCTTCGTGAGCCGCTGGGCACGGCACGCGAAAGCGTGCTGACTCTGGTGGCCGCAAGCCTTTTCGAGCGCGAGGCGGGTCAGCGTTTGGGTAGCGACTTAAGCCGCCAGGTCTGGGACTTGCTGACCAGGCACGCCGCCTTGCTAGATGAGGCAGATGGCCCGGCGACACTGGTGCATGGCGACTATAAAGCGCAGAACCTGCTCCTTCGGCAGCAAGGAGACGGCAACTGGGAAATGGCGGCGGTACTGGATTGGGAGTTTGCTATCGCCGGTTCTACGCTCTTCGACCTCAGCATTCTGCTTCGGTATGCTGACACCCTCCCCAAGGCGTTTGAGAAGGGTGTCATCGCCGGATACCGCGACGGCGGTGGTAGGCTACCCCGAGAATGGAAGCGGGTGATAAAGCTGCTTGACCTGCTCAATCTCTGCGAGTTCCTCTGCAGCCCTGACCCGCGCTCAGCGATGATCAGCGATGTCACCAGGCTGGTCCAGGCCACGATCGCCGGCTGGGATAGCTACCGCAGCTACTGAATCCTCCAGCTAGTCGCACGAGGCTCCGGAACCATATGCTTTGGTGTTGCCAGTGATGGCAGCGCAGTTATATCCGTAGTAAGCCGATGGATCTACCGCTACGTTGTTCACCTCGACCATAAAGTGCAGGTGCGGGCCGGTAGACCAGCCGGTCGAGCCTTCCAGACCAATGGTCTGACCCGCCTCAACGCTCTGCCCCACCTTGGCGATCAGGGATTCCATGTGGCCGTACACTGTGGAGATTCCCCAGCAATTGTTGATCTTTATCGAGTAGCCCAGGCCCCCCACATCCCAGCCAGCCCAGATCACCTCGCCGGCCTGGGCGGCGTGAATGGGATTGCCGGCGGTTGTGGAGAGGTCGACGCCGTCGTGAAACCAGCTGAAGCCACGTACCCAGAAGGAGTCGGGATTGGGCGCCACCAGATGCCAACCAAGCGGGGTGCCGTCCCCTGTATTGGGATTACACAGTGCCTCAGGCTCGCCCTTAGATCCGGCGATGGAGGTCCAGGGACTGTCGCCAAAGACGGTGCTACCGTTGCTGGGAGGCACATAGGTGGGTGGACGGTAGTCGGCGCCGTAGTTGGGATCGCTGGGAATCTTATAGGCCTTGCCGATGGCGACCTCCTGCCCAGAGAGCATATTGTTCAATTCGAAGATGCCGCCGATCTGGACATGGAATTTAGTAGCAATGGTCTGGACGGAGTCGCCGGTCGTCGCGGTGTACCAGAAATAGCTGGGCTGATTCTGGTAGACGACCGCACCGGAAAGTACCTGGAAAGCGTTTCCTCCACCGGTGGTGGCGTTGGTGAGCGGTGTCACCGCGAGGAGGCCGGTAATCAGGATGCAAGCCATCAGCGTCACAATGGCCAATCTCATCGTCAGCGGGCGCTCGCGCCGCTTGATAAAGGGATTACCCATTGACACACCGCTGCCGGGAATGAGCACTGGACCTGTGCCCTGACCATTTGCCAGTGCCGGTACCCCTGGCTCATCATAGGGCAGCAGGGCGCCGTTAGTGCCGGTGGACCCTGCGGGAAATCCGTCCCCGTCCATCTCCTCATACTCTCCGGTAGGCGGCTCAGATAGCGAATCACCATAGCCGACTCGTGGCTCGTAGTCATAATCATCGCTATAGCTGGATCCATCTTCGGGGAAATCGAATGGAGATCGCCCTTGCCCCATGGTCGTTCACTCTCTCTCGGTTCAAGTGTACAAGTATCGTGGGTGTTGGTCCTGGACTGCCGGTCATACCTACTCTAGTGCCTGCCTTAACTGGTGTCAACGGCTAGTCGCTGCATAGGGGACCATCGTACCAGACAAGACCCGCGGCCAGTCTCTGGCTGCGCGACCAGATTCCTGGTCGCGCAGAGAGCTACGCCAACTCCTCGCGAGAGTATCCCAGCATACGGCGTGCTACGATCAGCCGATTGATCTGCCCCGTACCTTCGTACAGATCGTTAATTTTGGCATCGCGCATCCATTTCTCCACCAGTTGCCGGCAGCTGTAACCCTCATGACCAAGTATCTCCACCGCCTTCTGGGTTACCCAGGTAACCGCCTCTCCTGCCTTCACTTTACACATGGAGGCCTCCATGGAATTGGCGATTCCCTGGTCGATCTGCCAGGCGGCCCGTAGGGTTAGGAGCCAGGCGGATCGAAGCTGGATCTCCATCCGCATGATATCGCGCTCGACAGCTAGCAGCTGCGCGTAGGGCGCGCCATAGCGCACCTGGACATCATGTCGAGCCAGATACTCCTTAGTATAGTCAAGCGCGGCTCTGCCTACCCCGATCGCGCTGGCAGCTACCAGCGGGCGCGTGGCGTCAAACGTCCTCATCGCTCCCTGAAACCCCCGGGCATCTCGAGCTTCCGGCGTAGCTACCTCAGGACTACCCAGTATATTTTCGTACGGTATACGGCAATCGGTGAAACTAATGGCGGCAGTATCGCTGGCGCGTATGCCGTGTTTCTTCTCAAGCTTCTCAACCCGCATGCCGGGAGTGTTGGCTTCTACGACAAAACTCTTCATGCCTCGTCGTCCGCTGCCTGGTGCCACGGTTGCCCAGACGACCAGCAGTCCGGGAGATTCTTGTGCCGCCATCAGCCCATTGGTAACGAAGATCTTCTCACCGTTGAGTATCCACTCGCTGCCATCTTCGCTACGGCGCGCCGTAGCACGAATGTTTGCAGTATCGCTGCCGGCATGTGGCTCGGTCATGGCCATAGCGCCCCATTTGGGCTCGCCGCTCAGAAAGCGCGACAGAAAGCGAGCTCGTTGCTCGGGCGTGCCCGAAGCCTCAATAGCCGCTGCTCCTAGCGCGCCGCCTGGAGTGGAAAGATACAAGCCGCAGTCACCATAGGAGAGCATTTCCACCGCGTGGGCCAGAGCAACATTTCTACTCTGCTCAGCGCCACCCGAGGGTTGGCTACCGCCGCGCCCCCTGAATCCGGCGTTGTTACCACCTTCCCACATAAGGTTGATGTAGTTCCAGGGGCGCTCGTGTTCGTGCTCATCATAATAGCGAGCGTCTGGTCTCATGACCTGTAGAGCTACGTGCTCCAGCGCCTGCAACTGAAGCAACATAGCCCCAGGAATCTCAAAATCAATCATCACGCCTTCTCCCCGGCTCTCTGGCCGGCAGTACGCTGGTGCTACAGCAGAGCCATACCGGCCAGTGAAGTGATGCCGCGTGCGTTGCGCAGCAGCAGCTCAACTGGATTTTCGCGAATGTAGCCATGGCCTCCATAAATCTGCACTGCCCGATCGGCAACCAGCATGGCAGTTTCATCAGCATACTGGGCAGCAAGCACGCACTCGCGCGTCGCCGGACGATCCCGATCAAGGTTCCAGGCCGCCTCCCAGAGCATCAGGCGAGCGCCGTCAAGCTCGATGCGCATTTCGGCCAGCATGAACGCGATGCTCTGAAACTGCGCAATGGGCCTGCCAAATGCCTGCCGGTCTTTGGCGTAAGTCACCGCATACTCCAGAGCAGCGCGCGCAACCCCTACGGCCAAACCCGCCACCGTTACCCGTGAGAGGTTTTGCACCCGGCCAAAGTCAAGCCCCTTCTCCTCTCCCAGGCGCGCTGACGCGCTCACGCGGCAGCCGTCAAGCGAAAGCTCATAGGTAGGCAGCGCGCGCAGCCCCATCAACTGCTCGCGCTCGCCGATGAGGAGGCCAGCAGTGTTCCGCTCAACGATAAAGCCCTGCGTCACACCGTCTTCGTTGGCATAGATCAAAAGTGCTGGCGAATCTTCGGCAAGCGGCACACGTACCTTGTTGCCCTGAAGTACATACTCATCACCATCTCGCCGTGCGCTACTCTGGAGCTTCGCAGGGTCAAAATCCCAGCCGGTCTCCCAGAGAGCGGCGCTAAGTGGAGCAAAGTTCTCGCCAGCGAGAGTTGGCAGCCAGCGGGACTGCTGTGCCTGGCTGCCGAATTCGCGCACCGGCAGGCCAAAGAGCGCCGGAGTAAGCACCTGGAGAGCCAGCGCGAGGTCTCCGTACGCCAGCTCTTCAGCGAAGAGCGCCGCATTCAGTGCTGAGTGTGGCTCTCCCAACCCACCGTACGACTCGGGAACCCAGGCGCCGGCCAATCCAAGTCTCCAGCCCTCCTCAATGAGCTGGGGCGAATATGCGCGCTGCTCATCCGCATCATGGCGCGCCGGCTGAACTTTTTCTCGGCTGTAGCGCGAAATAGTATCAACGACGAGTTGCTGCTCTTCGGTAGGCGCAAATGAGATCATGGATTTTCCGTCCCTCTACTGTCGAGGCCCGCAACAGCAGAAGCTTGCCGTCTCTCCTGCTCCTGAAGTGCTCGCCAGAGGATTTTCCCGCTGCCTGAGTGTGGCAGAGTATCAACAAACTCAACAATTCTTGGATACTTGTACGCTGCCATCTCTCCCTTGGCCCAGTCTATGATCTCCTCGGCGGTCGTCCGGCCTCGATAGGCTTCCCGCAAGGTGATCAGCGCCTTGACGGTTTCGCCGCGACGAGCGTCGGGAATGCCGATGACGCAGGCCTCCTGTACGGCGGGGTGCCTGTACAAGAGCGACTCGACTTCGGCTGGCCAGACTTTGAACCCGGAGGCATTGATCATACGCTTGAGCCGGTCGACATGGAAGAAGTAACCTTCTTCGTCGTAGTGACCAAGGTCGCCAGTGCGAAAGAACTGCTTGCCATCGATACGGAGAAATGCCTGCCTGGTATCCTCGGGTCTATTCCAATATCCTTTGAAGACCTGCGGCCCACACAGAATGATCTCGCCATCCTGACCCGGTCCCAGCTCCTCCAGCGTGGTGGGATCGATCACCCGCGCGTCAACGTCGAAAACCGGTATGCCCAGGCATTGCAGTTTGGGACGGTCGAACGGATTGATATGAGTCTGGGCGATGGTCTCGGAGAGTCCGTAACCCTCGACGTACTGAAGGCCGGTCATCTCCAATAGTCGGCTGCCTACGGCGGCCGGCAGCGGTGCTCCACCACCGCCGATACCTTCCAGAGTGTGCAGATCATAGTCTCCAATTCTGGGGTTAGCCAGAAAGTCGACCATCATGGTACTGATATTGGTCCAGCCGGTGCAGCCGTAGCGCTGGATTAGCTGTGCCGCTGTGTCACGGTTCCAGCGAGTCATGAGTACGGTAGTAGCACCAAGGTAAATAGGGGCATTCATGCTGCCCTGCATACCGGTCACATGAAAGAGCGGTAAAGTGGCTAAAATGACGCCTTCTGATGTCCCGTGATTCCAGACAGCGCCTCCAACCACATTGGCCATGGCGGTCCGGTGCGTGTGCATACAGCCCTTGGGTTCCCCGGTAGTACCTGACGTATAGACCAGGAGCGCGGGATCATCGGCGGTTGCCGCCAAACCTCCTGGAGCCAGGTGAAGCGAGAGCGCATCCGACCAGAGCGTGACCCCATCATCTTGGAGCTGGCGACGCCGCTCGCCGACTACCTCGGGGACGGCCATCTCTACTGGGTTGCCGGCATAATCCGAATACGCGGCCACGATGATCCGATTGAGCACCCCCTCGGCCATGAGCGGAGCCAGCTGGGGATAGAGGTCCTGTGAAGCCAAGGCAACTCTGGCGGCGCTGTCTTGGGCATAGTAGCGGATCTCACCGGTGACCATGAGCGCATTAAGCGGCACGACAACGGCATTGGCACGCAAAATGGCGTAGTATGCGATGACGAACTGCGGGCAATTGTGCATAGAGAGCAGCACACGATCACCCGGCTGTACACCAAGTTGTATCAGGTAGCCAGCCATCTGATCCACCTGGTCAAGCAGCTCTCGATAGGTGAGTTCCTGGCCATAGAAGGCAATCGCCGTCTTACTCGGGTAACGGGTTGCAGTCACCGCCAAGTTGTAGTAGAGGGTGGTTTCAGGCAGAGTCAGCGAGCGGGGAACTCGCTGGGGCCAGAAAGCAAAATGCGCATCCGACATGAGGATTCCACCTGCTTTCACGTAGAAGAGGAGTCGCTCAAAGTGACTACGTGCCTACCTAGGCATACTGCTAGGTAGGCACGCGGTAACTACTTTGACGGCCAGATCGCGTCAACTGGGAGGTATTCTCCCTATTTAAAAATTCGATGCCTGCGCGGCAGCGCCGGTGAAATCAGGGGTGAGGGGCATGACATTGCCCACATTCGTAGGACTGATAGCGAAGATGCGGTTATCCCGTGAAGGGACGCGCTGGTTAGCCGCTGAGCCATAGTGTAACGTCGGAAGCAGTCCACCGACATCCACCGATCCGAGGGAGTTGAAGGCCTTCAGCAGCCCAGCGCGCGAAAGGTCTCCATCCTGGATGGCTTTAGTCAAGATGGCATCGGTGACAATGGATTCGGCAAACCCGAACTCGAAGAAGGCGTTTGGCCCTTGGCTTGGGTCATACTGCTGGATATCTTTCAGCATCTCGACCATACCCGGCTGGGTGGTATCACCCCAGAGCGCTCCCTGGCCGACTACCCAGGCATGTGCGGCGAGTAGCTCAGAAAGACCTGGTACCGCCATCAGCTGGGTGGCAAATGCCGGGCTCTGCAGAATCCACTGCGGAGTGTAACCCAGTGCCGCCGCTGTGGCAATAATGCCCGCCGCCGCCGCCGGCACCGCAGTAAGGAAGACATACTTGGCACCAGTGGCAGCAATCTTGGCCGCCGGCGCGGTGAACGTGGTGTCGGTTGCGTTGTAAGTCGCCTCGCCTACATTGTCCATGTGGTAATAGGAGACGGCTTCGTTGTATCCGGTCAAGCCGTCCTGGCCATAGCTGTCGTTCTGATAGATGATGGCGGTCTTCGGGTTCGAGACATGTAGTGTATTGACGACGTAGTCAAAGGCATTTTCGACCTGCAGCCGGTAGGGCGTGCCAACCAGCACCATGTATTGCTCGCGGGCCAGGTACGAATCCAGTGTGGCTGCCGAGACCAGTACCTTATCAGTATTGGTCTGATTTACAATTGCCGCAGTGGTCGGCGTGCCCAGGCTCTCAGCAAACATGGCCACATTGTTTTTGATCTCGTTGTAGCCCTCGACCTCGAGTGTCGGATCGTACTGTGTGTCTTTCTCAGTCAGCACTATTTTGTAGCCATCAATACCACCATTGGCATTGACCGCGTCGAAGTAGGTCTGTATGCCAGCGGTCAGAGGTATACCGATCGGCGCCGCCACTGGCCCCGAAAGCGGTGTGAGAATACCGAGAGTAATGGTCTTCGTGGCCAGATTCACGCCGGGACCGCCGACGATCCCGCTTGAAGAACCTCCGGTGCCGCAGCCCGCGACGAACAGGCAAAGCATTGCTACTATACCGATCGCGCTCATTGCGCGGACGCGATGCGTCGTATGTGTCGCCATGAATTCCTCCGTATTAAAATAGCTCATCAGTGAGCAAAGCTGATCGGTGGCATTGTCGGTGCCACTAGCTGGCATACCCACTTGCTGGCATAGTCGACCTCGTTGTCTACTGGGCATCCGAATGCCGTGGAAGCGTCGTTCGGTCCACAACGAACGAGGACTCGTGTTCCACTGGCTCCGTGGACTGTACCGCTGCACCTCCCTTATTCCGGTCATCGAAGCGCCGAATCACTATCTGTAGCCGGCGAATGAGACCAATAATGCCTGCTGGTTCGAAGAGCAGGAAGACGATAATAAGTACACCGTAGATGATGGCGCTCAAATTGCCGCTGGAAATACCCGTAGAGGTCGCGCTCTGGGGTAGAATCGAGAACGTTTCGAGCGCCTGGGGTAAGGCAAAGACAAAGACCGCGCCCAGAATCGAGCCCCAGACGCTGGCGACCCCACCGATGAGCGTGGCGGCCACAAACTGAATGGAGAGCGTGAGACCCCAGTAGCTGGGCTGGGAGAAGCCGATGTAGGAAGCTAGGAGTGCGCCTGAGATTCCGGCAAGGAAGGACGACAGTATAAAAGCGCCCATCTTGGCGGTGAAGAGGTTGACGCCTATGATGGCGGCGCCGGTCTCATTGTCTCGTACCGCCTGAAAGGCGCGACCCGCACGCGAGCGCGCCAGGTTGGCTACAAATATCGCTGCTACGGCGAGGATCAGCAGCGTCAATAGAAAGTAGCACTGGTTAGACGTCAGCTGGAAGCCGAGAATGGTAGACGGGCTGGTAAACGAGAAATCGCCCAGAGTCGGCGCGGGAAACGAGCTTCCCTGAGGGCCACCGGTTATCTTAGTGGCGTTGGTAAACAGATATTGTCCGATGAAAATTAAGGCCAGGGTCACGATGCCCAGGTAGAAGCCCTTGAGGCGTAGAGCGGTTGGACCGATGAGCGCCCCGACCAGGGCCGCAGCAATACCGGCCGCCGGCAGCCAGATGAGAAACGAGAGTCCAAATCCCGCCGCGGTCTCGAAGGGGCCCGACGGCGGTGGGTTGCCCAGTACGGCGGCGGTGTAGGCCCCAATTGCCATAAAAAAGGCAATGCCCAGGGAGACCTGCCCGGCGTAGCCGGAGAGCACGTTCAGGCCCAGTGTACCAATGGCGGCAATCAGAGTGACGTCAAGAACCGTCAGCCACTCGTCGCCTCCAAACAGGAAGACGATACCCAGAATGATCAGACCCGCGATCAGCAAAGCCCGGCTGCGGGACGAGCCGAGCAGTCCGCGGCTCGAGCGGGTATGAGTTTGGCCGGAAGTCACAGTGGTGGCGGGTGCCTCAGTACTCATACTCGCTCCACCTTTCGCGTGCCGAACAGCCCATAGGGTCGGATCAGCAAAATGACGATCATGAGGACGTAGGGGGCAATCGCATGGAAGCCGTTGCCCCACACTCCGAAATGACCCTCGTAACCGGCGGTGAGGTCTTCGACCACGCCAATGATGATTCCGCCGACGACGGCGCCGGGAATCGAATCCAGGCCACCGAGAATGATTGCCGGAAAGGCCAGTAGCGCAACGTCTCCCAGGGTTGCATCAAAAGTGGTTAGACTGATGGCCAGGAAAACGCCGCCAATGACGGCGATCGCCGCAGCGATGCCCCAGGCCAGCGCATACACCGTGCGGATGTTGATGCCTATCGCCAGTGCCGCCTCCTGGTCAAGCGCCGTCGCCCGCATCGCCAACCCGTAGCGAGTATAGCGAAAGAAGACAAAGAGGAGTGCGCAGCACAGTATGGTAACAGCGATAGTCCACAGGGCGCTGGCACCGAAGAAGACGCCGTCGATGGTGCGGCCGCTGTTAATCTTGAACGGTGTGGCCGGCGGCAGGCTGCTCGACCCCCCTGCTACGATGACGCCGGTCTGCAAGAGAACATTGAGTCCGATGGTGATCATGATGATGGAAAATATGGGCTTGCCGATCATGCGCTGCAGCGCCAAGCGCTCAAATGCCACCGCGATGACCACGGTGACGAGTATGGCGATAAGGAGAGCGAGTAAGAAGTTGAGATGCCACACAAAGACACCGACGTAGGTGACATAGGCGCCGACCAGCAGGAATTCACCCTGGGCGAAGTTGATGACTCCACTGGCCTTGAAGATAATGGTGAATCCAAGGGCGATCAGCGCATAGATACAGCCCAGGGCAAGACCAAAAAAGGCTAGCTGGATGAAGTACGCCACACTGCTCCTCCTCCCGACGGCTACTTTTACTCGCCAAGGTAGGCCTTGATGACCTCTGGATTAGCCTGGATTTCAGCCGGCAGACCCTCGGCGATGACCCGCCCGAAATCCAGCACCAGCACACGGTCGGCAATGCCCATAACCATGGCCATATCATGCTCAACGAGAATTTGGGTAATTCCTAACTGCTCTTTGATGTCCAACATGATGGCGGCCATGTCGCGCGATTCTTCGAGACTCATGCCGGCCACCGGCTCGTCCAGCAGTAACAGGCGCGGCTGGGCCGCCAACGCCCGAGCAAGGTCCGCTCGCTTTTGCAGTCCGAACGGCAGACTACCAAGCGGATAAGCGCCAAACTGCTGTAATCCGAATAGTTCGAGGAGATGCCAACAATAGTCCCGGTTCTTTCGCTCTTCGGTCCGGGTGGGTCCGGCATATATTCCCCCCAGCAGGACGCCGCTGCGCATGCGTATATGCCGGCCCAGTAGCAGATAGTCAAGCACAGTGGTGTGCGGGAACTGTCCCAGGTTCTGAAACGTGCGGGCGATACCGGTTCGGGCAACCTGATGCGTTCGGACTCGTAACAAATCGCGTCCCGCGAAGGTCACACGGCCGGACACCGGCTGGTAGATGCGGGAAAGCACGTTGAAGAGCGACGTTTTTCCAGCGCCATTGGGACCGATGATGGAGAAGAGCTCGCCGGATTTCACGGTGAAGGAGACATCGGCCAGCGCGGTTACCCCCTCGAAACGTACCGTTACGGCCTCAACCGAGAGCAAGGGTGACGTTTCCGCTTGACTCATACTGTCCACTTCCTCTCCGGGCGCTGCTGGCGCAAGGTGGCAAAGTTGGAGTGTCCACTGTCCTCATGGAGGCCAAGGTAGAACTTGCGCACGGTCTCATCGCGTAACAGGACGTTAGCCGGCTGATCCAACACGATCCTTCCGGTCTCCAGCACATACCCATGGGCGGCATGAGCAAGCGCCATCTGGGCGTCCTGCTCAACCAGCAACACCGCGGTGCCGCCGTCACTGATTTCGGAGACTATAGCTCCGATTTGCTGGACCATGAACGGTGCCAGTCCAAGCGAAGGCTCGTCGAGCAAGAGCAGCCGCGGCCCAGCCATCAATCCGCGACCGATTGCCACCATCTGCTGCTCGCCGCCTGAGAGATATCCGGCGATACTGCTCCGGCGGTCGCGCAGCGCTGGAAACAGATCCATTACACGGGTGTAGGCACGGTGGACAGCGGCACGATCGCGCGACGCCAA
Source organism: uncultured Chloroflexia bacterium (assembly GCA_963826075.1). GTDB lineage: Bacteria > Chloroflexota > Ktedonobacteria > Ktedonobacterales > JADMIN01 > JAJPKE01. Next base: position 66,647 of record CAWGVQ010000011.1, on the reverse strand, counting down.
GGCGCCCGAGCGCAGGTTTTCGTCCACCGTCAACTCGGAAAAGAGCCGTCGCCCCTCCAACACCTGGGCAATACCAAGCTGGACGATCCGCGTGGCGTCTAGCGATGTGATTGGGCGACCGTCGAAGCGTATCGAGCCATGGGTGATGCGGCCACCGTGGATGCCGAGCAAGCCTGAAATCGCCCGCAGGACTGTAGTTTTCCCTGCGCCGTTGGCGCCGAGCAGCGCGACCACGCCCTGGTCAGGCACCTGCAGAGTAATACTATGTACCGCGGTGATAACTCCCTGATAGCTGACTTCAAGATCTTCGATAGCCAGCATACATGTTTCCCGCCTTTCAAAACCAGTAGGACACTGCTAAATTTTTTGGCCATCTAGCTCCGCAAGGTACTGTAGCCATTCAGTTCGGAGAGCTGGTGTGAGGTGGCCACCAGCAAATTGGCGAGATCGGAGAGATGGCTTTCGTCCATCTGTCCCGTAACGTATATGCACGAAATCACCAGTTCGACTCGGCCAGTCTTGGAAAAAATCGGTACATCTACGGCTGAGAATCCCGAAGTAATCTCCCCATGCGAAACAGCATAACCAGTGCGGCGTACCTCTCGTACCGCGTCGAGAAACCGGTGCGGCTCGGTAATAGAAGCAGAAGTGAGGGGACGTAACTCCACTGCGATGAGTCGCCGCCACTCGGATTCATCGTCAAAAGCCAGAAAACAACGGCCATGAGCACCACTGGTCATAGGAATTTGTTGGCCAACAGAGATCCTGAGGCGAACCCGCTCGGCCGGCGGTTCGGCCAAAGCGGTATAGACGAGTCGATCGTCCCAACGCTGGATAAGTACAGTAGTGAGCCCCGTGGTAGCAGCAATGGTTTTGATTGCCGCCATAGCATTGGCCACAGAATCGTTGAGCTCTGCAGCCCGATTGCCCAGTGGGATAAGATAGGGGCCAAGGCTGTACTTTTTGGTCTCATTGTCAAAGTGAACGAAATTCTCGGCTTCCAATGTGCGGAGCACCCTGAGACACGTTGTCGGGCTGGCGCTCAGCTTCTCTGCGATGTCTTTCAGCGAGCAGCATTTGTATTTATTGCGGCTCAGCAGCTTTAACGCCTGCGCCGCTAATGAAACCGAGGGAATGTGGTAGTCCACCACTAGCTCCTTCGCTGCCCAGCCGATTTCACCAGTGAAACCGCATTTCTTGATTGTCAAGGATACACTATTTGGGGCAGCCAGTCAATCGCTTCTTTCTACCGCGAGCATTGGCGAGGTCAGCTCAGTGTATCGGTCTGCCACCCATGGTCCAGTAACGCCATCCGAGCGGCCGCCTGCTCCGCCTGACGTTTAGTGGCACCCTGGCCCTGCCCGGCAACGAGATCACCCAGCAAAACGTCTACAATAAAGGTGCGCTCATGTGACGGTCCGCTCTGGGAAACCAGCTTATAGATGGGAGTTATGCCCAACTGAGCTTGGGCTACCTCCTGGAGTAGCGATTTGTCATCCTTGAGGTGGCGCCTCAATGTAACTCTGGCTAACTCGGCAGTCAGATGAGGCTCCAGGAAGTTACCGGTGACCTGCATTCCGGCATCCAGGTAGATTGCGCCGATGAGCGCCTCCATGGCACGAGCTAGCAACAGCTCCCGCCTCCGCCCGCCGGTCACCTCTTCGCCCCGACCCAGCCGCAGGTATGTACCCAGCTGCAGATCTCGGGCAATGGTAGCCAGTGCCGATGCTCGCACCAGAGATGCTCGCAGATTGGTCAATTCTCCTTCGCTGGAACCGGGGAATCTTCGGTACAGCAAATCGGAAGCGATAATCGAGAGAACGGCGTCACCCAAGAATTCGAGGCGCTCGTTGGAGACTACGTTAGGAGCGGCATGCTCATAAACGTACGAGCGGTGGGTCAACGCATCTACCAGCAACGAGCGATCGGCAAACTCTACGCCGATAGCAGCTTCGAGAGGACGCAGCGGATCGTTCGGGGTTTCGCCTTCCGGAGCCGTGGGTGTTGGCCTTTTCACTCTACGGTTGTGTCCTCTCGCCCGCTAGCTATGCCTCTACAACCAGATCAGCGGCGACAGTCCCCGGATCAGCTGCCCGACCAATGACATACCCGTGCACTCCCTCGGCACTAAGCGCATGCATAGTGTCATCCACTGACTCGGCGGAAATAGCTGCCAGCAGTCCACCGGAGGTTTGCGGATCCAGAAACAACAGCTGTAGAACTTCGCTAACATCCTCGGCGAAGCTCACATGCGCAGCAACATGGTCGCGGTTGCGTCCGGTGCCGCCGGGGACGTATCCAGCAGCCGCATAGTCTAGCGCTCCAGGCAGATGCGGCACCGCATCTGCCCGAAATATCAGCTGTACCCCGCTGGCCTGGGCCATCTCCAGCGCATGACCAAGCAGTCCAAATCCAGTAACGTCAGTGCAGGCATGTACAGCGGAGCCAGACGAGCGCAGCGCGCGAGCGGCCGCCGCGTTGAGTGTGGCCATACTGCTCACTGCCGCTGCCACATGCTCCTCAAGTGCCGCCTGATTCTTGAGGGCAGTCGTTATGAGGCCGGTGCCCAGGGGCTTGGTGAGCAGCAGCACATCTGCAGGCTGCGCTCCTCCTTTAGTCCAGATGCGCTGCGGATGAACCAGCCCGATGGCCGCCAGACCATACTTGGGCTCGGCATCAGTCACGGTATGGCCGCCAGCAATAGCTGCGCCAGATTCACGCACCTTGTCGGCACCACCTCGCAGTATATCGCTCAGAATGGAAGTATCCAAATTGTCAGGAAAACCAACCAGGTTCAAACAGAAGAGCGGAGTGCCACCCATGGCATAAATGTCGCTCAAAGCGTTGGCGGCGGCAATGGCTCCAAAGGTGTAGGGATCGTCAACCACCGGCGGAAAGAAGTCGGTGGTCGCGACAATGGCCTGGTCCTGATTTATCTGGTAGACTGCAGCGTCATCGGCGCTGCCAAGCCCTACCAGCAAGTTAGGAATTCCGTCGCCAAATATACCTTCGAGCGGCCGCAACACGTGTGCCAGGGCGTCTGCGCCCATCTTGGCGGCTCAACCGGCACAGCTGGCGAGAGAGGTGAGTCGAACTTGTCTGCCGGGCGCCATGGCTAACCTACCTCCTGACGAGTCTACATCTATGAACTTCATTTTAGAAGAGCTTTTGGCGACGCGTCAAATCGCGAGACATCTGTGCCTGCCAAGGTCGGCCAAAGCATTGGCCAGCAAAAAGTAGAGCCAGCAAAAAGTAGAGGCAAACAACCCTCCGGGTTGTTTGCCTCTACTTGCCTTGCCCTATTACGCTCCAGTTACTGGAGCGCATCTAACACTTCGCGCTTACCATTCTGCGCAAATTTCGGCAGGCGAGAACCAACAGTCGTCACCGCCTGCGGAGCTTTATCACGAGCGGCGCTCAATGCCTCGGTTGCCTTAGGAGCCAGCGTCTGATACCCGGCTATGGCAGATTTTGCGGCGCGCTCGCTAAGATTCTTTGCCTGATCAGCAACCGGCTTTGACTTCTCGAGAATACGCTGGGCCGCGTCGCGACCTTCCTTACGTGACAGCGCTACAACGATGGCCACTCCCATCAAGCCTACTGTGGCGCCGGCAACCAGCGCGGCAACCTGAGTACGTTTCATACCGTGCCAAACCCCTTACTATCGTTCGTATGCAAATCCATTACATTAACTGCCAAACAGCATGAAGCATACCACATTTACCCGCCACGATAGCCCTATTTTCAAGGGACGTTAAAGCCGCCCCACTCCTCTGGATCAACAGGATATTGGCCTGACGCCGGTGGATCGTCCGAAGCGAAATCCTGGGTCGGGTGAGTTTCCTCTACTTCACCGTCGAGGGGGACAATAGGAGCCACTCGGAGCACGGTTGATTGGTACTCTGGATCAACCACCTGCGGATTAGGCTCGGGGGCATCGTCGACAGGAACACGCTCTTCTCTAGGCTTTGGCGGGCGAGGCCCAATCACCCACTCTCCACGCTGCTCTGGGTATAATCCCGCGGAATGCTCACGACTCCACCGTAGCGCTTGGGCAAACTCGGCCATATCGGCAAAGCGCTCGCTGGGCTCTCTCTGAAGCGCCAGCAAAATTACCTCCTGAAGCGGACGAGGCACATCGCGCCGATAGGCAGTCAAAGGCGGAGCATCGGCCACCATCCGGCGTGAGGCAGCGGCAAGTGGGGTATCCGCCTCAAACGGCAAACGCGCGGTAACCAGTTCGTACAGAACGATGCCCAGAGCATAAAGGTCCGACGAGGGTCCTCCCGGTTCGCCCAGCACCTGCTCCGGCGACAGGTAGTCCGGCGTTCCGATTACCTGGCCGGTTGCGGTCAGAGTAGTCAGGTCACCGCTAACCTGGCGGGCAATGCCGAAGTCAGTCAGTTTTGAGAGTAGCTCCATCTTAGCGTCGACAATCATGACGTTCTGAGGTTTAACGTCACGGTGCACCACGCCACGCGCATGCGCGGCCCACAGAGCCGCACAGAGTTGTTCGCCTAATTTCCAGACCCAGGAGAGTGGAAGGGGTCCAAGCCGGCGCACCAGTTCTTTTAGCGTTGTGCCAAAGACGTACTCCATGGTGAGATACGGCACCGGCTGCGCACTGTCACTCTCCCAGGAAGCGTTTGGACTAACCGTCAAAGGAATGGTATAACCGTAGTCCAGCACGCGTACAATGTTAAAGTGGTTGAGGGTTGACGCCAGATGAGCCTCGCGCCGGAAGCGCGCCGCCGCTTCCGGAATCAATGGGCCGTTGGTTCGTAGAACCTTCACAGCGACGATGCGTTCAGTATGCAGATCCACACACCGGTATACAACAGCAGTACCGCCAAGCCCAACCCGTGCCCGGACCTGATAACGCTCAGCCAGCGGCAATGTCGCGGTCTGCGTGGAGGATATGTCGGGTGAAGTCATATATATTCCTTACCTAACCAGCGGAGCCAGGCCTACACTTGAGTATACACAGGGTAGCTTGCAAAAGCAGAACATGTAGCCGAAATGAATCAGTAGCCGGTACCCGAAGCAACGCAATCTTTGGAATCCGTACTGATTTAACCTATTATTCACCATGGCTTAATACTTTTTTTAATCGTTTCGTGGCACTCTTACTATGGAGTATCCTATAAGGAGGCAAGTCATGCGGGTCGCGCTGGTTACCGAAAACTTTCTGCCGAAGTTGGATGGAGTCACTCGGACACTAGCGATGCTTCTGGAATACCTTCAGCGCAACGGGCACCAGGCAGTTGTGATAGGTCCCGAAGGCTCGCCCAGACACTATGCCGGCGCCCGCATCTTTGGCGCTCACGGTATACCGCTGCCTTTTTACCCTGAACTCAGACTATCGTGGCCGGAACCGGTCTTTGAGGGACGTCTGTCCCTGTTCCACCCGGACGTGATACATGTCGTGGAGCCAGTTATACTGGGCGCGGCCGGCATCACCTGGGGAGGGCGCCTGGGCGTACCGGTAGTGTCTTCTTACCACACAAATTTAGCGGCCTACTGTTCATACTTTCGGCTGGGCATGCTGGTGGAGCCGACCTGGTTCTATCGCCGCTACCTGCATAATCAATGCGCCCGAACTCTCTGCCCATCTCCGTCGACCAGAGCGGAACTGGTTAATCGGGGATTTACTCAGGTACAGGTGTGGCCGCGGGGAGTCGATACCCAACTCTTCTCGCCGGAACGCCGCTCCCTCGCCTGGAGACGGCGCATGTCGGGCCATGAGGAGCGCCGAACCATTATTCTCTACGTCGGTCGGCTGTCACATGAAAAGAATTTGATGGCATTGGTTTCGGCCTACTCCAAGATCGAGACTTCCTCTACCCAACTGGTGGTAGTTGGGGATGGCCCAGCGCGCCCCGATATTGAGCGCGCGCTGGCGGGACATAATGCCATCTGCACCGGATATTTGAGTGGCGAGGCATTGGCTGAAGCGTATGCATCGGCCGATATATTTGCTTTTCCATCGATGACGGAAACCTTTGGGCAGGTAGTTCTCGAAGCCATGGCCAGCCACTTGCCAGTTGTCGCATTTGATGCCGAAGGCGTTCGTGACCAGGTTCGGCATGGACAGTCTGGTTTCTTGGCAGCACCAGGCGACCTCAAAGGCTTTACTCATGCTCTCAGCATGCTGGTGGCTGCCCCCGAACTACGCCAGAGCGTTGGCGCTGAGGCCTACCGATTAGCAACCAGGCAGAGCTGGGACACGGCAATGGACGGCCTGATGGAAGTGTATCAAAGCGTCGCGCACCGTACACTATCACCGCAGCGGGCAGCGTAAAACTGTCGAGAACTCTGCAAAATGTTCCGCGTCGCTCTCCCGATCATTTATCGACCAGGCAGTACCAGGGCTACCGCGACTATCATGGCGTAGAATGCCAGAAGCTGCAGACCTTCCAACCAGGTTGTTTCACCGTCCTGGCTTACCAGGGTATACACAAATGCCACCAATCCAACCACTATCAACTCCAGCGGCTGAAAAATTAGGGTGAGAACGAGATTCGAGTTCCCACCAGCGAGGATGAAGCTGAGCAGTACCAGGACAGGGGTAACAAACAGCGCCACCTGTACGCTCGATCCAGCGGCTACTGACATGGCACCTTCCATATCATTGTGCCAGGCATTTAAGACTGAGCTGGCCTGCTCGCCCAGGTTACACACTATAGGGAAGATGATTAATCCAACCGAGAGGGGAGTAAGCACCGTGTTCACGATGACATTGTCGGTAACGCTTACCAATATCACCGCCATGATCACCGTTGCTATGGTCACGATAGCCAGTCCAACCAGCGCGATAGGGACACCATAGGGATTTTTTCGCCTCAGCTCAGCTCGCTGACCCTCTTCGACCTCTTCTTCCTGATCCACCTGATCTATGGTACTCTGCAGCTCGGTTTCGTACGTTCCACTGCCCGCGGAACCTGCCAGAACATCCTCCTGGGCATCGGCGGCCACCAGCCCAACCGCGGACACCATTGTGCCTTCGGGACTTTGCGGGAGCTCCAGCTCCTCGAGCAATTCTTTTTCGAGTACCTTCTTTTGCTTGTGCGCGCCGACTTTGAAGATGGTAGCTGCGATGTAACAGCCATAGCTCACCATAAGGATGATGCCAAACGGCACACTGATCGCGAGTTCGGTAGAATGCTCTTGATGACCAGCGGGAAGGAGTGAGACTGCTAGCCGTGGCAGAGCAAGACCGACCACGGCAAGCGCCAGCATCGAAGCGTACCCGGCGGCGCTTTCAGCGCTAAAGTTCATTCTGCCGTTGCGCAATGCAGCAATGAAGATAGAAGAACCAAGCACGAACAATACATTGTTGATGACGGATCCGATCAACAGTCCACGAACTACTTCTAGATCGGAACTCACTATAGACGGAGAGCCAGCGTTGACGTGGGCGTGGATGAGAAGAGCCGTACCGATGGCAAGTTCAGGTACATTGGCAAAAGAGGCCCCAATAAGCCCACCGGCGCGATCCCCTAGGTACACCTCCAGCCGATCGGTAAATGTGCCGATCAGCGACGCTAACGGTACCAGGGCCACCAGCGCAAGCACAAACAGCAGCACAGTTATCTGTCGCGAGTAGGCACTCTGCTGGGCAAAATACCACACTACCGCTGTCGCTGGCACTAATAGCAAGAGCGCATTCAGCCATGTTCTTATCTTCACCCGTGCCAGTTCCTCCTAATATCCCCTGTTCAAAGTCCGGAGGCTTAGACTTGAAGCACACGCCCCCTCACCCGCATATCATGCCAGGCAGACAGGCGTTGCGCAAGTCCTAATAAGTCCTAATATGGAACATGGCTCGGGGGAATGAGAATCCCTGATCTACACCGCTAAACCGGTTAATCCACCGGCGTAAATTTTGGCGCGGTGCTGCTTCCTGGAAGAGCGGTAGGCGAGGGCGGTGGCGAGGGAGTGGGTGTAGACGGCGGCGCGGGTAGGGCACCGCCTACCGATGGATCCAGCGATGAGCCCAGGTCGTTGACCCCCCAGCTGCCAGCGTAGAGAACCAGGTTCAGCGTGGCTTTGTAGACCTTGTTGTTTCCGCGCGTCACGATATAGGTCAGAGTGGCGGTTTGAGTCAAGTCCCCTTGCTCGCTAGACAGTGAGTAGTTGGTGACCGGACCATAGTAATTATCCGCCGCTTGGGCCATTTGCGCGAACGTTGAGAGTTGATCGTACTCCACGCGAAGAGTAGGTGAGAGATAGTCGGCGTGGATAAGGGCATAGTTTCGCTGCTCGACAGCTTCCCAGAAGGCGGTTGCGGTGTCGATAGGGCTTGGCTTGTAGTTGAGCACCTGCAGGCCAACCAGTGTCCCTCCAGCGCAGAAACCACAGAGCATAAAGGATGCTACCGCCATAACCAGAGCAAGAATCAAGCCGCTGGGATGGTCTGCCTCCAGTGGGCGCACACTCGTGAAATCGTCTCGTAGCGCACGGAGACGAAGAATGCGAGAATACCGCTGGGTGCGATCTTCTCCTTGCTTGGTTTCTGGCTGCAGCGGGACTGACGTTAACAATTCCTGTTCGAGTTCTTTGACTCGCTTTGCGGCGTCGCGTAGCTCTTCTGGTGTAGCTCGATGACTCTTGGCCTCGGCCATCGCCCTCTGGCGCGCACGGTCCCGCATGTGTCAAGATCCTCCCAGCTGTAACGTCTCACTCTGAAAACCACACCTAGGTGCGCCGGTACTATACGAGTCTGGGCCGGGCGTGTCAAGCAATGTGGGACCTTAGAGAACTCGGCTGATACCGGCCCGTGGATCACTGCTTGACTGCGTTATCGGTTAGCTTGTATAGTCGGTTCAGAATGAATAAGCAAGCGGGAGAACAAGATGGGTTACTATCGGATCGCGCTTTTGCCTGGAGATGGTATTGGTCCCGAAGTCGTTGCCGAGGCACAGCGAGTGCTGCTGGCCATTAGCGAGCGCTTCCAGCATGAAATGGAACTGACACAAGCCCTGGTGGGCCAGGCGGCGATCGAGGCGGAAGGCGAGTCTATAAGCGACGAAACCATGGCGCTCTGCATGCGCAGCGATGCGGTGCTCTTTGGAGCGGTAGGTGGAGTTGGGGTGGGTCGACCAGACGCCAAAGCGCAACCAGAGAGTGCGCTGTTTCGCCTCCGGAAAGAGCTTGCCTTATTTGCCAATCTGCGACCCGTCCGTCCCCTATCTGGGCTACTGGCGGCATCATCGCTCAAGCGCGACATCCTGCGTGGAGTGGACCTCCTGGTGGTGCGAGAGCTGACTGGTGGGCTGTACTATGGTAAGCCAAGCGAGATTCGACAGGACGATACTGGTGTAACAGCCATTGATACCATGATCTATAGCGAGCACGAGATCGAGCGCATAGTCCGGCGCGCCTTCGAACTCGCCCGCGGACGACGCCGGCTGGTCACCTCGGTCGACAAGGCCAACGTGCTGAGTTGTTCGCGTCTATGGAGGAGTACAGCAGAACATGTCGCCAAGGAGTTCCCCGACGTGGAGCTGCGCAATATGCTGGTTGACTCCTGCGCGATGGGTCTCATTCGCCAGCCACGAGACTTCGATGTCATTGTCACTGAGAACATGTTTGGCGACATCCTCACCGACGAGGCATCGATGCTCTCTGGATCCATGGGGATGCTGCCCTCCGCAAGTCTGGGGTTGCGTACCACTCCCCATGGTACGTATGGACTCTATGAGCCCATTCATGGTACGGCTCCCGACATTACTGGACAAGGCAAAGCCAATCCTTTGGCCGCGATTCTCAGCGCGGCGCTGCTGCTGCGGTATTCACTGGGGTTAAACGCCGAAGCTGTCTGCGTTGAAGAAGCGGTACAGGCAACCATACAGGCAGGATTCCGTACGGTGGACATCGCCACACCACGTAGCACAACTGTTACCACTCACCAAATGGGCGACGAAGTAGTAGCGCGAATTCTCACCGTCAAAGGGTAGTTCTACCCCATTCTCGCGCGAGGAGACGGCCCAAGATCGTGTAACTGGCGACGCAGGTCAGCCAGCGTTGCCGCCAGCCGAGTTACCATGAGCCGGTTTCCGGCAGCTTCAACTGCGTGTCCCTTTTCTATCTCGGCCAACTCCGCCTGCGCCTGTTCAATCTGCGAACGCAGCAGAGAGGCATGGATATCCCAGCACAATACCGACCGCTCTCGACCCATTTTCATCTGCTCTTAGCGCTTTCCCTACCAGCCTATCCCTGTGCGGGGATAGGGTACCTGACACTGGAAGCTCCCGACGTTGCAGCCGCTACTGTACCTTTACAAGTCGGGCTAGCGTGCTGAGTAATTCTTCGTCTTGATACGGCTTAACCAGGTAGGCATCGGCTCCCAGCTGGAAAGCCCGCTGGTGGTGCTTGGTCGCCGCGCGCGAGGTCAGAACGATCAGCGGCAGTTGCCGGTACAGTTCTTGACTTCGCACAGTTGCCATCAATTCATATCCATCCATCCGCGGCATCTCGATATCCAACAGCACCGCGGCGGGGACCTGGCGAGCAATGATCTCGAGCGCTTCCACCCCGTCACGCGCTGTCTGAACCTCCCAGCCGTTGGCCTTCAGCATGTTACTGACCACTCGTCGAACGCTGGGACTGTCATCCACTACTAGTACATAGGACCGTGGCGCCGAAGATCCCAGGGGAACGCGGTGAGGTGCAGTGGGCGTAGGTAAATGGTTGGAGACCACGAATGGGGTCCCTAAAGTTGTGCCCGACGGCGCCAACCTGTCAGCAGGAAGCGCGTTGCTTGCCGCAGCCGGCGAAGGGGCCATCTGTGGATATGAGGACGCACGATGGTCAACCTCAGTGCCCTGTCCTGCTGCTGCCCCCATGGAAGTCCCCGAGTAGCGAGCTGCAGCTTCTGCAGTCGCGCTCGTGGATGCCGGCCTGCCCGCCGAATCTAGCGGAGACGGGCCCGACGGCGCTGCTGGTGGTAGAATCACCACATCCGGAGATTGTTGAGCTAGAAGCTCATGTAGCTCGAGAATCACGACGACCTGGCCATTGCCAAGCACCGCCGCTCCCGCGACGCCCCGTACATCGCGAAGATGCGGGCCCAAGGGTTTCACCACTACCTCTTGCTGCACCAGTACCGAGTCTACCAGAAGCGCCATCCTCCGGTTGCCGGCATTGACCAGGAGCACCGATGAGCGGTCCTGTACCACGCCCGGCTGCAGGCGTAGGTAGCTTGCCAGATGAGCAAGAGGAAAGCGCTCCCCCCGTAACTCAATCGCCGGTGCCGGCGCGGCAACTGTCTGGTAGTAATCGAGACGACCTATCTGATCCACTACCGCCATGGGAATGGCAAGAGTCTGGTTCTTTACTTTGACCAGTACGGCACGAGTGATTTGGAGGCTGATGGGGAACTTCATGGTGAAGACAGTACCCTGTCCAGGTACCGATTCCACCTCTATCGTGCCGCGAAGGCGAGTGACAGCGTCCCGCACCACGTCAAGCCCGACTCCGCGGCCATACTCTTCGGTGATTGACTCAGCGGTAGTGATGCCGGGCTGGAAGATGAGGTTGATGGCCTCCTTCTCCGACAGCTGGGAATAGGAGTCGATCCAGCCTCTTGCCACCGCCGTGTCGCGAATACGCTGGGTGTCGATTCCAGCGCCATCATCACGCACAGCTATGACCACTTGATTACCCTCATACGAGGCTGAGACCAGAATCTTTCCGGCAGCTGGCTTCCCCTCCGCCTGGCGCACTTCGGGCCGCTCAATGCCATGATTGACGGAATTACGCACCAGATGTAGGAGTGGGCCGACGACCTCTTCAAAGACCTTGCGATCAACTTCGGTCTCAGTGCCATCGGCGAAGAACTCAATTTCCTTGCCTTCGCGGAGCGCTGAACCACGTGCCGCGCGATATAGGCGCGGCACGAGAGTCTGCAAAGGTACCAAACGCGCCTTGAGAAGCCGTTCCTGAAAGTCGGAGCTCAGCCGACTCTCCCGAGCGAATGAGGCCTGGCACTCGCGCAGCACCGATTCCATCTCGTGGGTCAGCGTGACGATATCGGCCACCCCCTCGCCCAGACCCCGGGTCAACTGGTGAAACTCGGTATAGCGATCCAGTTCGAGCTCATGGAAGCCTTGCGAAGAACGACCGCCGGACATGGGCACCCGGCCGCTTCGACCGCCCCGGTCCTGACCACTGCCCATTGCGTCCATGTGTCCGATGGGTGAGCCAGGTCCACTGGGTAATGCGGCCGCTTCAAAGCCGGTTTCGATACGTGAACTAACATCACGCAAGCGCTCACTCACCGTGCTGCCGTCGTTGACTAGCCGATTGAGACGATCCACGCGTTCTTCCAGCACCGAGCGGTTGACCAACAGTTCACCGAAGAGGTTGACTAGTTCGTCGAGCTTGCTCAACTGCAGGCGCACGCTGAGGTCAGTTGTCGCCTCTGGAGACGTGGACTCGACATGATCGTCTCCTTCTTCATCAAGCCCGATCAGCACTGGATCAGCCCCGTGATTGGCAGCAGCGGAGGCTGAGAGTAACTCAGTAGCGACCTGGCTACCGGTAATTTCGGTATAGCGGATGGCCAGCGTATGTAACACGCGCTGCTGCTCGGACGGTTGGGCAAGCACCTTGGTGACCATAAAGTCCAATACTTCAGAGGTATCAAGCAACAAGCTCAAGACGTCGGAACTCAAGGTCAATGATTGCTCGACCAAGCGGTCCAGTAGATCCTCTGAGACATGCGCGGTTTGTTGGATGACGGTAAACCCCATCATTCCAGCTGCGCCTTTCAGAGTATGCATGGCACGGCGGATGCTCTGCAGCGCGCCGGAATCGTATGGCGAACGCTCAAGCTCGGCAATACTTGTGGTGATGGTCTGCAGGTGTTCCTGAGCTTCTTCGCGAAAAACCTCGATAGCCTCGGGCGATTGTTCGCTGGTTATCTGCACCGGCTTCGAACTCCGCCCTGTTCCCATGGGGATAGCAGACAAGAAATTCTGATTGGTGCCTGCGTCTCCACCAAGACCTGGTGTGAGCTCTGCTAATAGCTGGCGGCGTACCTGTATCTGCAACTCCTGGCGTAGCTGATCTTCCTCATCCCTACGAACTTCGGCAGCTACCTCGGCGCGTACCTCGTCTTCCAGCTCACGACGCAATTGTTCGCGCACATCTCGTTCTATTTCCGCTCGGGTACCAACGTTCAGAGCAGGTAACTCGGTGGAAGAAAACGCGTCGCGTGGAGGGATAGCCGCCTGCGCTGCGGCAGGGGCCCAGGAGAATTGCGCTACAGTAGCGCTAAAACCGTTGCCAGGAGCTCCGGCAACCGACGACATCGAACTAAAAATCTGGCCCACATTGGCAAGCATCAGGCGCACGTCATCCAGGGTCTCTTCGATCTGTTCCTCAGTCGCCGTCAGCCCGCGCCCTGCATTGTTCAACAGGGCTATGAGCCTTTTGAGACGCATGGTAGTGACCCAGATTACCGAAAGCGGCAAGTAGCGACGCACCGAGTCAGGGCTGCGGCCAAGATCAAGTCCCATCTGACGGCCAGCCCATTCTTCCAGGCGATCAAGAGCATCTCGCGAGCCATCGAGGAACCCTCGCAGTTCAGTCCGCTCGTCCTCCATCGCCGTGGCCGCTCCATAGATAGTAGAAACCACATCTCGCAACGCGGCCACCTGGCGACGAATCGTCTCTTCTCCCATGCGCAAGTCGTCAAGCGAGGAGCCCGCCCCGGTGTCCTCTCGAGAGCCACCGTAGCCTGCGGGCTGGAAGGGCTGGCTTGGCCCACCCACAGAAGGTAACTGATCGGTACCGAGCATGGAGAGATCCGCGGCGTCGGCTCGCTGTGTCCCCGGACGCTGCCAAGGATTGGAAGTCGAGCCTGGTAGCGGAGCAGTAGGCATACGGGGAGCCGTCTCCGCCAGGTCCTGCCCATTTAGCGCATCATCATCCTGTGTTCGAGCAGTAAATGCGCTCAATATGTCTTCATACGAGTCTTGTGACTCAACCGCAAACATTGGGGTCGATGCCTGCTGGTTCGGCGCTGGTACCGGAAACTGGGTTGACATACTGGTGTTCTGCCTGGTGCCGGGATTCTGAGTTGGCGGCTGGTTGGGGACTTTTCCGGTCGGAAATCCCGAAATCGAGGTAGCCCACGGATCCTCCTGGGGCGGAATGGCGCGGACCGGACCGGTCGGGGTATCCACTGGACTCGCCGGATAGCTAGATGACCCAGGCTGCTGAGGCAATGGCTGTGTTGGCTGGACATGTTGCGCATACTGGCCGCTAGGAGTAGATGAACTGGCAACACCATCAGACGTGGCAAACGGCGCCAGCCAGTCAGGGACAGCCATGGCTGCACCTGACCCGGTTGCCTCCGAGGGGCGCGCAGCCTCTGCGCTCGTCATTGCTCCTGATCCAGTAAGCCTGCCGATTGCTCCTGCGGGGCCACTGGTAGCGCTAGAGTTGAAGCCACGCCAGGCCACGCGATCTGCGTCGTCTTCGGCAACCAGTGACGTGCCGTCAGTGCTGGAACGTATATGCTCCACCAGCCGCGACAACCGTGAAAATGAGCGGCGCAGCAAAGCAATTGTGGGAGCATCCAGGCTCACATGAGCATCGATCGCATGGCCAAGAATATCCTCCATACCTTGCGCGACATGAGCCAGGTTACCATAATCCATCATCGCCGCAGAGCCGCCGATGGTGTGAGCGCGCCGGTAGGTCTCCTCGACGACGTTCACATCATCGGGGTGCTGCTGGAGCGTGTCCAGGTTAGCTTCGATCTCAGGAAGATAACTGGTGACTTCGTCGAGGAAACTCTCCAGTATCGCGAACTTGTCGAAATTATCAGACATATATTACACACCAATCTGTAGCACCGGATTAGGTGTATCCAGGCTTAATCATTGAGTCCGGAACCGTGTACCAAAGGCTCGCCAATCTCGCCACTCTAGTGAGCTATTGATAAAGGTCCGAAGTTCGCGGGTCGCCACCTACCTGATCATCGCCATAACGATTGCCCCTGTCATCGCTGTAGCGATTGTCTCTGTACCCCTGCTGAGCCGGAACACCATTATAGGGCGGCGAACCGTACCCAGTGTCATAACCTCCGCCGGCATTGTCATTGTAATCATAGCCGCCGGTGGCGTTGTTGAACTCAGTACCGTACCCCATACCACCCATTGCTCCGGCAGTCGCAGCTGGGGGGAGCGCCGGTAGCAGGGGAATCTCATCGTTCCAATTAGCCGATCCGATATCAGGGAGGCGAAGCATCGGAGGATACGCGGCGTCGGCTTGAGCCAAGAGCGGGGAAACTTCAGTCGTCTGTTCAGGCAGACGGAATGTAGCTACAGATGCGCGTAACTGCTCGGCAAGCTCAGCGAGGTAACTCACGGCGGCAGTCGTATCTTGAGTGGCGGCGTTGGTCTGGCGCGTGATGTCAGCAATTCGGGTCATGGCCGCGGCCACAGCTTCAGAGGTCTGAGCTCGTTCATTAGCCGCCCTGGCGATTCCCTCGATCATCTTGGCCTGCCGATCTACCGCGGCGTAGATACTGCGGAGCGCCTCACCAGCTTGATCTGCCAGGTGGGAGCCCTTGACCACCTCTTGTGTACTTTCCTCCATCGCAACGACCGCCTCGTAGGTATCGCCTTGAATACTCTTCACTATGGTGGAGATCCGTTTAGTGGCCTCGCTCACTCGTTCAGCCAGCAGGCGTATCTCATCAGCCACCACCGCAAAGCCACGACCATGTTCGCCAGCCATCGCCGATTGAATAGCCGCATTTAGCGCCAGCAGGTTGGTCTGGTCGGCAATATCCTCGATCAGCCTGACAATCTCACCCACTTCCTGCGAGCGCTCGCCAAGACGCTTGATTTTCTTGGAAGTCTCCTGCACATTCTCTCGGATACGCACCATTCCATCGATCGTCTGGACTACCGCTTGCTGTCCGCCGTCAGCATTCTTCAACGCGTCGCGCGCCGCTTCTGCCGCTGCTAGCGCGTTGTTGGCGGAGAGCTGCACAAAGTCGGCTAGCCGAGCCACCGACTCACTGGTTTGTGAAATCTGCACCGCCTGGGCGTCTGACGCCTGGGCCACTTCCGCGGAGCGATCCAGCAGCCGGCGGGTGGCATTGGTAACTTGAAAAGTGGTTGCCTGTACTCTTCCTGCGACCTTGGCCAGCTCTTCGATCATGTAGTTAAATGAGTCGGCCAGAACGCCGAGGGTATCAGGGGTAACTTCGGCCTGTACCCGCAGATCGCCGTCGCCGACCGCACTCACTTCCTGCAAAAGTTTCTCGATCTGCGCCTGCAATGCGGCCGCGTCCTGGGCATCGCCGCCGGCATGGTTTGAACCCGTTCCATCGGCAATTGATGTACCATCCACTAGAGCGTTGATCGCCGACGCCAGCACCGCAAATTCATCCTCGCCGATCACCGTTGCATGGACGCTCCGATCTCCGCTGGAGAGCCGGCGGCAAATTTCAGCCAGCTCAAGAGTCTGCCCGCGTACGATGCCCCGCAGGCGTAGCCAGGCAAAGGCTATGCAAAGAAACACAATGAGAGCCAGACCAAAGGTCACGCCCCACATGAGCGTTGCTGCTGGAAGTCCATTGGTGCTGGTTACCGCAGGTGGTATGTTGGAGACTGCCCAAGCTCCAAAACCAACCAGCGCAATCACCGGGAAGACTGCGGAGAGCAGCATGAGTAGATTCAACTGAGCGCCGGCAGGCCAGCCAGTGCGCGTCCTGGAATCCATGAATATCGGACCTCCTCAATGCCAAGGCTACGTGAGTAGCATCGTACCAGCTGCAGCGTCAGGACCTAGTCCGCATCCCAATGAGATGATAATGAAAGAGAGAAAGAAACCAAAACTCATAGCACCAATGACGGGATCAAATAGTGGATGCGCGTACGGGTTGGACCTGCGCTCGTATGTGCCAACTACCTCAGAGTACCACGAACTACCAAAATATTGGGTACCTGAGTGAGAAGGAGGTCACAGCAATTAGATAGCACAGAGTGCTCGAAGCGAGTTACCCCGCTGCTTAGGCATGGTAACGATGCATTCTGTCAGCAAATAGCAAGCGCTCGGCGTCAAACATGATGATCGGCCGCCCATCTACAGCTATCGTCCCCATGGCATAGGGAGCCGCCCAAACCGGAGCGGATGCATTGGAGAGCGGCCCCTGATCCAGACCAAGCTGGCGCATTTCATTGACGCTGTCCGCTACGAAGCCGATGGTCATGTCCCGCTTCGAGACCACCAGTAGACGGGAGCGCGATGAAATCGGTTGTGACTGCAGGCCCAAAAAACCGCGCAAGTCGACAACTGAGAGGATGGAGCCCCGAAAATGCACGATCCCCAGTACCCAGGGCGCGGTGTTGGGGACGGTGGAGATATCGCTAATCCGCTCGACACCTTGAACCGAACCCGCCGGAAACGTGCACTCGCTCTCGTTCAGAGCGAAAATAATGTTCTGCGGCACAGCCGCACCCTCGGAATCGCTGGTGCCCAGACTGAGGCCCATCAAGTGAGCCAACTCAGTAATCTGGGCGCTACTGGTGATTCCCGCGCGATGAGCGATCTGCGTCAAGACTTCAGGTGTTAAGGTTTCGCTGGTTAACCCGTCTGGGCCACCGCCAAAGGAGCGCAGGGCCTTTTGCAGTGCCTCGGCAGTTGTAGCCCGCACGCGCGTCGCCCCGGAATCAGAGGCTTCAGAATCAGTATTCGGCGCAAAGCGTGGGTCGTTCATTGACTGAAATTTCTCCGATTGATCGCGGTCAGCCCCTAAATCAGGCTGCGGACGCTTGCCAGCAATTCATCTTTGCTGAATGGTTTGGTGATGTACATGTCGGCGCCCTGTTGCAGTCCCCATTGCTTGTCAAGCGCTGTACTCTTTCCGCTTATCAAGATAATCGGGATGTCCCGGCTTTGCTCCATCTGCTTGAGGCGGCGACAGAGTTGAAAGCCATTCTGCTTGGGTAGGATGATATCAAGCACGACACACTGCGGCCGCTCATGCAGCACTTTTTCAAGGGCTTCATCGCCATCGACGGCAGTAATCACATCGTATCCACTGTCTCGCAACGGCATGGCTATCAACGTAAGATCCGTCCAGCTGTCGTCGACTACTAATACCTTTGGCATGAGTACTACTTTACTGCCTTTCACACATGTCAAATTGCGGATATACCGCCATCCGACCCCCCTAGGAAGACGGTTGCCCTCCAGCTACGAGACACACCGACCTTGGCTCCGAGACATTCTCGGCTGACAGGTGACCTCACTTGACACTACGTGACAGCTCTCCTATACATGTCGACGAAGTTTTTGCTGGCGCTGTTGAGCACGCTGCGCGGCCCGCTCACGCACGACTGCGGAATTCAAATGCCGCTTGACGGTTTGCACCAGTTCGGCTGAATCGAAAGGTTTGGTAATGTATTCAGTCGAGCCAGCAAGTTTGCCACGCATCTTATCAAAGAGGCCATCTTTACCGCTCAACATAATTATCGGCATGTCCCGATATGCGCTGTTGTGTCGTACCACCTGGCAGATGTTATAGCCATCCATTCGTGGCAACATGATGTCCAGCAGAATGAGGTCCGGCTGCTCGTCAGCGACCGCGGCTAGCGCGCTTAGCCCGTCACCAGCCGTAACCACGTGAATTCGTTCACGTTGAAGGGTGAGCTGCACTATTTTGCGAACGGTTGGGCTATCGTCCACCACCAACACCACCGGATCTTCCACGTATTCCAACCTGCTTTCCAAGAACGTCGCGAACTTACTCGCCAGAGCTTCACGACGCATCGCCTTCGTCGACTCTATCGATTGCCTCTCCAGGCGTCAGGCACAGCATCGAACGCATATTCGACCCCGCGATGGCCGCCTCGGCTGGCGACATGGGATGGTATAGCCTTTTCACTGTGCACACGGCCAGCAGCATGTCGTTGAGCCAGACGCGCGATGTCTGTGTCCAGCTCTCGTTGAAAAACGGTCCACAAATCTTCGAAGCGCCGTCCTGTGGGAGATTTCCCGATCTCGTCGTAAATAATGCAATCAAATAGCATTTGCATGAGCTGAGAAACAAACTGTACGGCATCCCAGTAGCTATCAGCCAGCTCCTGGCCGCGAACCACTTTGTCCAGCGTCTCAAGATCCTGGAAATCCATTTCGCCGTTGGCAAAGCGAACGATCCCATCCATGCGTGGAAAACTGATCTGCAAGCGCTGAACAATAGGCCCAAAAGTAGCTTCCAAATACCGAATGAGCTCGCGTCTAGGCACTTCGCCGCGCCCACGAAACGAGCGGGCATAAATGGCATGGTGGGCAATCAGTCCATTGATAAACGCTCCCATGGTGCGGATAATGGTGAGCATGCGTTGTTCAGGAGCGGGGCCGCTCTCCTGCGAAAGTTGATGCTGGCTCTGAGTCAGCAAGTTGACCAAACTCCGCTCCAGGTCGTCTTCCAGTCGAGCATCCACCACCTCAACCAGGCCAAGTTCCACCAAACGTTGCATGATGGCCACAACTTGAGGCTCAGGGATGAGCAGCGCATAGGAGATAGCTTGTAGGGGGAATTGTCCATTGGAGAGACAGAGAACGCCAATTTCTTCGCGCGCCAAACCTAACTGCCGTACATCTCCATCGAACTCAGGCATCCAGCGCGCCACGGTACCACGACTGTAGCCGCCTGATCCGTCTCGGCCCCACTCATCGGCCATCCGTAGCGCCTCCAGCAGAACATGATCGACGCTTAGCGGCCGCAGGGAGCCCGAACGCATCTGTATTGACGGGGTATCTCGGTGAAATTCAAACCGGCCACGGGTCCAGTTGATAGCTCGGCTGATAGACTGAATCACCCGAAATTCGGTTCGCTGCTGCATCTCGGCGACGGAAAGCAATCCCCACTGCGCCATTATGCTCAGGGCCATTACTGAATTGCCTTGCGATAGTCGCCGTATCTCAGCCGCGTGATCGCGGGGTATCACCCCCATGAGCCGGAGCATGTCAACCAAATCAGGGGAAGCTGCGCCAGGTTCCTCGAGATCGATGATATGGCCGTTCTCCAAGAAAATAGCGAGACGTTCCGGACCTGAAACAACGTTCAGGACGCCAGTCTTGCCGCTGAGCGCTAACATTTTCAGCGCGGCAGACAGTCCCAGCGTCTCTAAGTCGCCGTCAAGTATTCGCCCCTGTTGCTCCATCGTCTCCCCCCGAGTTGTTCCGCTCTCACTTACACTGGTCACAGGGCAAGAGTCACCAGACGCGCAACTCCTAGCTGTTGTTTGCAAAATAGCCAACGTAACGCACTATGCGGAAGTATGTTCGTCTCCTTCGATCAACCCAAACCATTGTATCATACCGTGGCAGGTGTTCAAGAGTGCACTGGAACAGTAGCGGCAACATCAGGAGGCCGGCGAGGCACTCGCGTATCCGGTGAGCTCCACGTAGCCCACACCAGCCACCGTGAGCGAGCCCAGAGAGCCGCTGATACTGACGGCGCCTTCCCAGTACACGTTTCCCGTCGACACTGTGGTCAGAAGTTCCTGATCCAAGAGCTGCGGCGTCAGTGTAAGGCTGAGGTCCTGGCTACCGATCTCTATCTTCCATCCGGAAGGATAGACAGCACCGGTATGAGGGCTCGTCCACGTAGCGAGGGCTTGTATCGAGATATCGCCGGCACCAATGGGGTGGTACGTACCACTACTGGCGACATAGGTCCCCACCATAGCCACTGGGCGCTTCTGGCTGTCGCGAATGAAGTAGAGCATATACTCGGTGTTATTGTTAAGCTGAATGCTATACCAGTCCCATCCCGAGCCCAGCAGCGAGACAAAATCGCCCCACTGATGATCCATCCACGCCTCTCCATCGACTTGCAGCTTCTCTCCATGTTCGGCCAATGTCCCCATCAGCTTCATACGAGTGCGGGAATAGTAGTACGAAAAGCCCGCGGCTCCATAGTTAATCAAACCATCTTGGCCTTGAAGGACAGGCGGCTTGGTTGCCACCAGTTGGAAGGAAATCTGATAATTGCTCATGGCGGCCGAAAGCTCGTCATTCCCGTTCACGCCTCGCATACTCCATCCTCCGAGAGCAAGGTTAAATCCAGCGGTGGAGCCGGCCGGCGGAATCACCGACTCGGGAAGGAAACCAGCACGCTGGTCGAAGTGAAAGGTTCCGTCACTGATATCGCTGATGGCGAAGTGAGCAGCGTAATAGGGAGAGAACGCGCCACGCAACGTCTGGAAGAAGGTAAGCTCGAAGCCATAATCATGCACTTTGCCAAGCGAATCCTTGCCCTGGAAATGGCCGGTATAATACCACCACTCCGTCAAATCGTGATGCGGTGCCTCATCCTGTGGAAAACGTATCGGTGGCAGAGGCACCGGAGTCACTGTCGCTGGGATCTGCGTCAGATGGCCGCCGGTTGAGATGGTGCCTGGTAATCCGCACCCAGCGAGCAGCAGCAGTACGAGTAGCAGCAGTCCGCCAATGGCCGGCCTCGTCCATCTAACCGCGCCAGAGCTACCGACAGTTGGTCTCATGAGATACCTCCGGCCGGCGAGGGTTCACTGATTCTCTCCGCACTGCCTACAGCGCCGGCGCCGGTCTCGTCGCTGTGGTGGTACACAGTGGACGGCAGCAGTCGATTGAACGGCGCCGGCCACCACCAGTTGAGCTCACCGAGCAGGCGCATTGTGGACGGTACAAGCAGACCCCGGACAAGCGTGGCGTCCAGGAATACGGCTATCGCCATGCCCACACCCAGCGCTTTTACCAGCACCATATCGGCAGAAGCAAAGGAAAGGCTGACTAGTATTACAATGGCGGCTGCACTGGTGATAATGCCACCGCTGCGCTCCATCCCTAAAGCAATGCTGCCGACGTTGTCTCCAGTCTGCTCGTAGGCCTCACGAATGCGCGACAGCAAGAAGACCTCGTAGTCCATAGAGAGACCGAACAATGCACAGAACATAAGAATGGGAGATGAGGCTTCGACATAGCCGAGAGGCGTGAAGTTCAGCAGCTGGTGAAAATGCCCGTCCTGGAAAATGATCACCAGGGCACCATAGCTGGCCAAAATCGACAGCAAGTTCATCAGGATGGCCTTGAGCGGCAATACTAGCGAGCGGAATACAACCATCAGGACTAGATACGTCACAATCGCAACGATCAATAGGACCACCGGAAAGGCGTCATACAGCGTATTCACATAATCGATGATTCCAGCGGTGGTACCGTCGACTAGGATGTGCATGGTGGGGGGTGGTGCGGTACCGCGTATCGCTTCCACCAGTGACTCGGTACGCGAATCCAACATGGGGTACTTGCTGGTAACCTGCACCATAGTAACCTGATCGCCGGCATAAGCGGCAAGCGACTGCTTGATGTAAGGATCAGAGATGTTCTGTGGCTGGTTATACATCAACTGGTATTGCTGCAAACTGAGACGAGGATCGAGTGAAACTATGCTCATGACACTGTGCACACGCGGATCGGCCTGCAATGTTCGCACATAGCTATCGAGTAGAACCAGATTGGCGCCGGAAAGCGGGCTACCTTTAGTTTCCACCGCGATGATGATTGGTGAGCTAGCGCTCTGGTCGAACTGCTGCTCCAACAGGTCGTAGGCCTGCCGTGATTGCACACTGGTCGGGAGGATTGAAGCATCGGGAGCGGACAACCGCACGCCCAAAAACGGCACGCCCAGCAGCAACAAGATGGTCAACACCGGCACCAAAAATGCCAGCGGATGCCGCATAACCGCGCTCGCCAACCCGTGCCAAAATCCGGTCCGGCCTGGTTGGCCGCCGGATTTTGTTTCGCTGCTCTCTCGCTGCTGCCGCGGCAGCTTCACCGGTAAGGTATTGATACGGGTCCCAATTATGCTGAGTAAAGCCGGCAAGAGGGTAACCGCCGCAAGTATCGAGAGGAGCACGGTTAACACTCCGCCAATGCCTACCGACCGTAGCATATTCAACGGGAAAAACAAGAGACCCAGCAGCCCAATAGAGACAGTCAGTCCCGAAAAAAATACCGCACGCCCGGCGGTAGACATCGTAATACCAACGGCTTCGGGAACCGCATGGCCACGTTTCAGCTCTTCACGAAAGCGACTAACCATAAAAAGCGAGTAGTCTACCCCAAGACCCAGGCCGAAGAGTGTAGTGATGTTAAGGGCGAAAATGGAGACCGGAAACACCTGGGCAAGCAGATAGAGCAGAGCCAGCGACACCACCACACTGCAGCCCCCAATTGCCGCCGGAAGTCCGGCCGCGATCACCGAGCGAAAGACCAGCAATAAGGCAATAATGGCAAAGGGAAAGGCGATCTCTTCAGCACGGCGCAGATCGTCTTCGCTCACGCTCTGGATATCGGCGTAGAAGACCGGAGCACCGCCGACCAACATCCGAAGTTCGGCCGGCTGGCGCAGCCGGCGCCGAAGTTCCGGTAGGGCAGTCGGCGCGGAATCTGGGTCATCCTTTAACAGCACCACGGTGTAGGCGGCGTGGCCATCTCGCGAGATTTGGGTTGGATTGGAGCTGAATGGCACTACACCATCAACCTGGGACCAACCACTCAGGTCTGCCACTGCGTTCTGAGCTTCGGAAATGAAGCGGGGATTACCCGCGGTCAGCGTGTTGCTAGAGAACACAATCTGCACATTAGTAAAACTGGTGTGTAGCCCTTTCTGGAGCACGTTGATCGCCTGCTGGGACTGCATGGAGTTACTGGAAAAGCCCCCAGGGGTTAACACTGCCGCCACACGAGGAGCAAAAGGCAATGCCGTGAGCACAGCCAGTACCCAGGCAGCTACAATCCAGTAACGCCAGCGCACCATACCAAGGCCTAGACGGCGAAACATAGACTACCTACCTACTCTCCCCGACCTATCTCCCCGAATTTCGAGCAGACCCCTTACCATAATTCGTACAGTGTTAGCGCGACTCCATGCAACAGCTGTCGCTCGGGGTGGCCCGGCCGGTGGCCACATGCCTTCAAACTGTTCCTGCATACTGAGGGAGAAAGATGGTACTCTGGGTGAGAGAGCATATCGGCTCAGGCGAATACTCTCACCTACACTAAAGGAGCGGCGCCGGTGAGTGAGAAGTCATATGTGGTAGCAAACAACCGCCAGGCCTATCACGAGTACTTCGTGGACGAAACTGTCGAGGCCGGGGTCGTCCTAACCGGTACCGAAGTTAAGTCCATACGTGAAGGCAAAGTAAATCTGCGCGGTGCCTACGCGCGCATCAAGGATGACGAAGTGTGGCTGGAAAACGTGCACATTGCCGAATACGAGCAGGGCACGTATATGAATCATGCTCCGCTTCGTAATCGCAAGCTCTTACTTCACCGCCGCGAGATCAATCGACTCACAGGGCGCATACAGGCCAAAGGTCAGACACTGGTGCCCCTCAAGTTGTACTTCAAGGACAATCACGTGAAAGTCGAGCTGGGCCTCTGTCGCGGCAAGAAACTCTACGACAAGCGCGAGGCTATTGCCGAGCGCGAAACCCAGCGCGAACTGGCGCGTGTCACCAAGCAGCGGTTTCGTTAGGGTAGTTGGTGCGCGGTAGTCTCTCCGCGACTGTTCCAGTCTTCAAGGGATAGCACTTCGTCCACAATTCCGTAATCCTTGGCGGCTTCAGCGCTCATAAAAAAGTCACGCTCGGTATCTTGCCGCACCCGTTCGAGCGATTGCCCGGTGTGTAGAGCTATGATGTTGTTCATGACGTCGCGGGTGTGCAGCAATTCGCGCGCATGTATGTCAATGTCGGTTACCTGGCCGCCAATTCCGCCGCCGGAGAGTAACGGCTGGTGCAGATGGATGCGCGCATGCGGTAAGGCAAAACGACGGCCAGGGTCGCCTGCCATGAGTAGAATAGTGCCAAAGCTGGCCGCCTGTCCAACACAGGTGGTGACCACCGGGCAGTGCAGCGTACGCATGGTATCGTATATGGCAAGGCCAGCGGTAATCACTCCACCTGGAGAATTGACGTACATGTTGATGGGGCGATTCGCACTTTCGCTGGCCAGGAAGAGCAGTTCGGCAACCACGAGACTGGAGAGTTGATCTTCTATAGGGCCGTTTACCAGCACGATACGTTCGCGGAGTAGCCGTGAAAACAAGTCGTAGGCTCGCTCACCACGGGTGCTGGACTCTATGATGGTAGGGATAACCAGGCTGGCGCCCTGGACCGATAGGTAGCTCGCGGACATGGTTAATAATCTCCTTTGCTAGACGCCACGTACGAAGTAATACGTTAGGCAGGTGACCCGATCGCCCCCAGGTGTTCCCAGGATTCCGGCGAGCAGCCAACCTTCTTGACCCAATTGATTGAGGCGCGTTTCGTCAAGTGGAGGCTCTTCGCGCGGATCGAGAGTTACGGTGTGATACTCCCACTTCGGTTGCGCGCTCGCCTCGAAGACAATAGGAAGGGATAGCATAAATGGATTCACTCCTCTTCTACACGGCTCTACTGGTCTTGGTGGCTACTGTTCCCACCAGGTGCTGCTGACACCTTGAACAGTACCGCGGCCTGCGCTAGAATTGAAGGCAAAAGCAATGCTGACGGCATATCGATCCTACTGGTTATGCTCTCAGCATCTGCCTCCGCAGCCGCCGGGAATGCCGTAGGAAAATTAGAGAGTTCATGGGACGCCGCTTTAGCGGAGATCGCGTCATACGGGACGGAGAAAGCGCAGATGCAGGACTTACAGCAGACAATGGGCACGGTAATACGGCGCGAGCGGCGTGTACGACAGATGACCCGAAAAGTGCTGGCTGAGCGTTCGGCAATTTCCGAAGTTTACCTGGGTGAGATCGAGCGTGGACAGAAGTACCCGTCGGCGTTGGTCCTGGAAAGGCTGGCCAATGCGCTGGATCTCGGCATTCCTGATCTCTTAGAATCGATGGCCGAAGAGATGCGCGGCGTGGCTGTGCCCAGAATGGCCATTGGCTTTTTGCTGCCTGAAGCGCAGCCAGCGCCCTCGCGTACCACACCTACCGGCACCATCA
This sequence comes from uncultured Chloroflexia bacterium, assembly GCA_963826075.1. Lineage (GTDB taxonomy): Bacteria > Chloroflexota > Ktedonobacteria > Ktedonobacterales > JADMIN01 > JAJPKE01. Next base: position 40,630 of record CAWGVQ010000011.1, on the reverse strand, counting down.
TTAGCATGCTGGTGGCCTGACATCAGGCAACCGGATAGGGAGCTGAGGTAACTCCATGCGGAGCAACGTGTGTTAGCGCCTCTATCGCGGCCGTTCACACTCAAGACTTTTGGCGTTGTTGTGATGCTCATGATGGCGTCGCTACCGGCCTGTGCCCCGGCCGCCACTGCCTCAAGTTCTCATGCTGCCGCAACCTCGACCCCGGCCTCGAAACCAGCAGCCGCGCGGCGCTACGTGGACGCCAAACTCGGCTTCAGCATCGCACTGCCTGGCGCTGATTGGAGCGCCAACCCCCAGCCGGGGCTGGAGCAGGCTCCCCACGTCTCTGCGGTGACCTTGATTGGAGACGAGCAGACTGCTCACCAGCTAGTGGTGATAGGCGTACTCGAAAGTAGTACAATGCCGTCAGCATTTGCCCGGCGCGGCGCGCCTACGACCCGCATCGGCCCGTATACCGCTTTTACCGACGACCGGATGCATGCTCTGGCTCGCACCCCTTGCCTGGTACGCATTTTCCTGGCGCACGATGATTACGTCATGGCGACATGGTGCTCGGCCGACGCCGCGGAACGCGCTGACCAGTTTGAACAGTTGTTGGCCACGTACCTTCCCGCTACACCCGGCTTTGTGCCTCATGTGGAGACGGCACCGGCGCCCCAGGATTGTGCGCAAGTAGAGGCGTCGCTTGGCTACAACGCCGGCGCCACGCCGTGGGGGGGCACGCTTGCCACTCCTAGCCAACTGGCTCCGGCGGGCGGCTGGCGCCAGTTGGAACCAGGAGCAAATATCTGCAGCAACAACGGCTCTACGGATCTCTACCTCTTTCAGTGTACCGAGCTGGTAAATCGCTATCTCTACGAGCAGTGGGCATTGCCTCATATACCAGGCAACGCCGCACGTTATTTCGACTATTATCAGAATGGACGGCTGTATCCTGGTGTCATTCGCGACTTACCTTACGGCACCTACCAGCTTTCCAGTGACGCCAGTCAGAGCCACAGCGCGTTTCCTCCCCAAGCTGGTGACCTGCTGGTCTTTCAGGATGTGAACGACCCAAGCACCGGTTGGACGTCGGGCCTTACTGACTCTCCAGGCCACATCGCCATCATTACCGGGGTGGACGCAAGTTATGTCTACGTGGCTCAGGAAAACTATAACGACACTCAATACTTCCTGGCGTTGCCACTCGCCAGAATGGCCAACGGCTGGCACATCACCGACTTGAGCGGACTCCCCAGCCGCATCGTGCGAGGTTGGATCCGACTGACTCCGTATTCGTTAGGCAACTAGCTCGAATCACTCAGGCCAGGCGACGCGCCGCAAAATTTTACGCTTCAACCTCTCGATCCAGTGAGGACGCTTCGTCCTTTCTGCTAGTGGTAGATCGGACTCTGGTGAGCGCTTCGATCGCTTGGTACCCCTGCGCTGGTCCTGGGCAGGCACTATCTGCGGCGTCCCCAGAGGCTTCTCACTATTGTAGCCGGTAGCTGGGTCCGGAGAATCCTTGTTGTCGGTCAGAGTACCGGCCCGCGTGGTTGGCCGAGGAGCCATGGCAGGTCCGGCAGCAGTGGCCGGCGCGAGCGCTGCTGGCGGCGAAGCTGGCCCTGCCGTAGCAGGCGCAGACGGCAACACGGTAGAACGGAATACCTGAGGAGATATCGCCCCCACTTTCGAATCGCTACCTGGCCCAGTCACCATAGCATCACTTGGCTCACCGGTGATCTGCGAGATCAATTCAGCAAGCGTACCCAGGCTCGGCGCAATATCCAGCGCACGTTGCAACTGGGTCACTGCCTCGTCGGGAAGTTCGTGGTGGTAGAGCGCGTTGGCATAGGCGATGTACACGCTGGTATCGTCCGGTGCCAGATCTATGCAGCGGGCATACTCGGCCAGAGCCTCGTCCACTCGCCCCTGTTCGTCCAGGAGCGCCGCCAGAGTTAGCCGGGATTGAATAGCGCCGGGCCGGACATTTAGGGCTTCGCGTAGCCATTCTTCGGCCGCTTCGTATTCCCTCCACTCGTGTAGCGTCTCGGCATAGTAATGCAAGGTTCGAGCGCTGCGCGGGCTTAGGGAGTGGGCTCGCTCGAAGGCAGCCCGTGCCTCTTCGCGTTGGCCGAGAGCAGCGTATACGATTGCCAATTCGAGCTCTGCCTCAGCATCACCCGGGGCCAATCTTACCGCATGCAAGAAGTGGCGGAGTGCCTCTTGCCAGCGTTCCTGCCGAGCTAGCAAGCGGGCATACCCAAGTCGCGGTATGGCATTCTCTGGCTCAAGTTCCAGCGCACGCTGGTAATGCTCCTCGGCTTCCTCTTCGCGTCCGGTATCCGAGAGCAGGATACCAAAGTGAAAGTGGGTTTCCCAGTCTCTGGCATTCACCGCCAACGCCCGGCGATAATACTCTTCCGCCTCAGCAGAACGCAATTCCCCATCCAGAAGATTAGCAAGCCCAATGAGTGCATCAATGTACTCTGGTTTTTCGGCAAGTACACGACGATACGCCCGCTCAGCCTCATCAGCATGATCCAGCACGCTGAGAAGGTCAGCCTCGATCATCTGGACTCTCAGGTCGCCCGGACGGCGTGCACGAGCCCGGCGCACTGCACCAAGTGCCTCGTCTGAGCGCCCGATTCGATGAAGCAACAATCCAAAATTAATGAGGGTAACGTCGTCGCCTGGTTCGTGCTCCAGCGCTCGGCGGTACAGGCGCTCAGCCTCATCTGGCTGACCCTGACGGGCGAGAATATTGGCGAGGTTCACCAGCACGCTAGGATCTTCGGGATGGCGCAACAGGGCCTCTCGGAAGAACGCCTCAGCTCCGGACGGGTCTTGATCGGCGGCCTGTGCATAGAGATCGGCGGCAGTATGGGGCTGGCCACGCAACTCCAATAGCTGCGCCAGCTCCATCACCGGCGCTGCGGATTTTGGTGAGAGGAGCATTGCCTGCCGAAGCTCACCCTCCGCTTCTTGCCATCGCTCCTGAAGCTCCAAGAGCTGTGCGTATTCGACGTGTAGCGTTGCCGACTGCGGGCTGAGCTGAATGGCGCGCTGAAACTGGGCTTCTGACTCGGCTAGCTTGCCGGCATCGCTCAGGACCTTGGCAAAAGAGCCAGCCAGCTCTATCATATCCGGCTCCAGCTTCACTGCTATCTCCAGCTCAGCTGCCGCAGCTTCGGGTTTGCCCTGTCGAGCAAGATTCAAGCCATAGGCTAGCCGTACTCTGGCGTCGTCGGACATCGCTTCGGTCGCCTGCCGAAGCAGCGGTTCCGCCTCTTCATACCGTTCATGCATCTCCAGGATATTGCCCAGGGCCAGCGCAATGTGCGCATCTGTAGGATTCAATCCTTGTGCTGCCCGCAGCAGCGCGTCTGCCTCGTCAATCCAGCCCATGCGACTGCGCACCCCGGCGAGTTGCAGGAGCAGCGATGGTGACTCCGGCTCGATCTCCAGCGCCAGGCGAAGTAGTCGCTCGGCTTCTTGCGGCTTGGCCCGTTCGAGCCATATCAGAGCGCTGCGAGCCAGCGCGGAACTCTGTGCGCTCAGGTCATGCTTCTCCACCGCTAAGTCGAGCGCCTGCTGAAACTGTTGCTCGGCCTCATCGAGACGGCCTTGCTTTAGCAGCTTCATGCCCCAGGCGAGGTACACCTCGGGCTGAGCGGGAGCTATTTCGCGGGCACGCGAATATAGCGCTGCGGCTTCGTCGGTCCGCCCGGCTTCTTCGAGTTGCTGCGCGAGCAATATCAAAGCTATAGGATTGTCAGGTGTACGCAATAGGGCCTCACGCCGCACCTCAATGGCTTCTTCCAGGCGATGCTCCTCGCGGAGCAGGTTTACTAGACGGTACCGCGCCGATTCGTCGGCAGGATCAAGTTCCAGAGCCCGGCGCAGGACACCTTCGGCATGCGCATGTTGTCCAAGCTCAAGGAGTACCGTTCCATACAGCCGGTTGATCTGGGCGTTCTCGGGAGGGCGAGAAGCAGCCTGCCGTAGGAGCGGCAGAGCATCATTCCAACGCTGCTCATTCATGTAGAGCACGGCGAGATTGACCAGAGCAGCAATCTGGTCGGGCTCGTGTTGCAGTATCCACTGAAAGTAGGCTTCAGCGCGACTGGGATCCTTGGCACAGGCTTCACGAAAGAGCCGCTCAGCTTCGGTGTGCTCCCCATGCTCGTCGAGGACGGCACAGAGCTGCATCAGCGCGATACTATCTCCTGGGTCAAGCTCGATTGCAGCCCGCAACTCGACTTCAGCGCCGGAAAGATTCCCCTGCCGCGCCAGGAGCACGCCATATTGGCGGTGAACTCGGGCGTTGCTGCTGTCCAGCGCCAGAGCGCGCCGCAGCAATTTGGCAGCTTCAACCAATTCGTCCTGGTCCATATCCACAATAGCCAGAGTGAGCAGCATCGATGGATCGTCAGGATTGAGCTCACATGCCTGTCGCAGCTGTGCCGTAGCTGCCTGCTCTTCGCCCTCACGTACCAGTAAGACTCCATAGTTGTAGTGGGCGGTCACACTGGCGGGATTGAGTTCAATGGCCCGTTGGTAATGGTCGCGCGCGTTGCCTCGTTGTCGCTCATCGTCAAGAATATTGGCTAGCAGAACATGAGCGTCGGCGTTCTCTGGCGCCAATCGCAGTAACTCCTCGACTAGCGAGCGGGCGCCGACAAGATCGTTTCGGCGAGCCTGGACCCGAGCCAGCGCGGCGAGCACCTCTAGGTTAACTGGATCACTCTCTAACACCGCCTGCAGGCAACGTTCCGCCTCGATAGGGTTGAACTCTAGAATAGTATCGGCCAGCGCAAAAAGTGCATCGCTATCGTGTATGCGCTCCAGCTCAGTTCGTAGCGCGCTTACCGACCATCCGCTTTCGCCACGGAAAAGCTCTTGTACCTCCGCCAGCCGAAGATGCCTGGCCTGCGCTGGATGCGATGTGCCACCCGCAGCCGGCGAAGTCGGCTCCACCAGCTCCAACCATTCGCTCTCACCATTGCCGCGCCTTCTATACCTTGCGCCAACCTCAAGTTGCCAGGCGCCGTGGTACCAATCGTTCAGTGAGAGCGACGCCCCCATGGCCCGAGCTGCCGCCAGCACTCGCGGGCGAGAAAGCGGAGAGATGCCAGCCGCCTCCAAGAGACGCAGAGCCGCCTGAACCTGCAGAAGTGACGGACTCTGCGCGCCTTCTGACGACTCAGACGGCTGTCGCATCTGGAACCTCCGTGCGCTCGCTTGCGCCTATCGCAGCGCCGACTGCTGCCTATACGGCCTCTCGGTTTGACCAGTCTGCCTATTCTAATCGCGTAGGTACATCTAGAGCAAGTGGTAGCAACGATCCCGCAGGTGGGTTAACGCTAGAAGCGTTTGGGCAGCTGGCCGGTGGCGTCCACCCACTCGCTGTAACCTCCTTCAAAGCAGGTAGCCTGGCAGTCATGTAGGTCTACGATACGGTCGGCAATGCGGTCGAGGAAGTACCGATCGTGGGAGATCACTACCGCCGTACCGGAGTAGTCTTCCAGTGCCGCCTCGAGGACCTCGGCAGAGTCGATATCAAGGTGATTGGTCGGTTCATCCAACACCAGAAAGTTGGCATTGCCCAGAGTTAGCAGCAGGAGTGCCAGCCGACTTCGTTCACCGCCACTAAGCGCTCGCACCGGCTCGCGCACCTGCTGATAGGAAAAGAGGAATTTTCCTAGCAAAGCAACTGCCTGATTTTCGTAGTAAGGTCGAGCGGCACGCACCAGTTCAATTGGGGTCGCACCGAGATCCAGGGTCTCATGTCCCTGCGCGAAGTAACCGATTTCGATGCTGGGACCTAGCCAACGCTCGCCATATGTTGCCGGTAACTCACCAATCAACAGCTTACAGAGCACGCTCTTGCCGGCGCCGTTAGCGCCGACAATACCAAGACGCTCGCCTCTGCGTACCAGAAGATTGATATCACGCAGAATAACCCGGCCATCAATCACGACACCGGCATCCCGTAACTCGATTACCTTCTGGCCTCCCCGCGTGGCGCTGTGTAACTGCAGGGCCATTTTACGGCGACTAAGCACTGGCCGCTCCACCGTCTCCATGGCGTCTATCTGCCGCTGCTTGTTGCGGGCCTGCTTGATATGCCGTTCGTTCGCGACCAGACGCGCCCAGAGCTTGAAACGCGCTATAGCCTCTTCCAGCCGAGCGATTTCTTTCTGCTGCGCCACGTACAGTTCTTGTTGGCGTAAGAGAGCTACTTGGCGAGCCAGTGTATAGGCAGAGTAGTTGCCGGGCCACAGACGCAGCGTGCCGCCCTCCAGTTCGGCGATCTGGTTAACAGTCTCGTCGAGCAGATAGCGGTCATGGGAGACGACAATCACTGAGCCTTCGAAGTCCTGGATGAGTGCTTCCAGCTGCTGGCGGTGCGGCAGGTCGAGATGGGTCTCGGGCTCGTCCAGGAGCAGTAACTCCGGGCGTTGTATAAGGCAACCAGCGAGCGCCACCAACTTTCGCTGGCCACCGCTGAGTGTCTGCATGGGCAGATCCATGGTGGTGTCGTCCAACCCGAGCCCACGTAAGCGGCTACGAACCTCACCCAGATAGCCAGGTCCACCCCGCTCGTCAAAGCGAGCCAGGAGCTGTTCCTGTCGCGAGAGCACACGCTCCATACGCTCCATATCGGCAATTACCAGGGGATCAGCCAAATCAATCTCACACTGACGTAGTTGGTCTTCAATCTCCGCTAGATCAGTACGTACCGACGTTAACAGTTCCAACGGAGTTTTCTGCTCGCTCACGATGTGTTGGGGTAGATAAGCGGCACGCAGTCCTTTGCGCTTCGAAATCTCACCCGATTGTATATCTTCGAGCCCGGCAATGATGCGCAAGAGGGTAGACTTTCCAGCGCCGTTGGGGCCAATCAGACCAATACGTGTGTTATCGCCTACGACAAAATCGAGTTCATGGAAGATGAGCCTCCCCCCATAAAACTTGGTGATACCGTGAAGGTTGACCTGTAACATCAGTTCCTCTCCTGTTCTGTTCTGCTTGTCTCGCAGCACCAGCGAAGGACCAACACAGGGATGGAACGATACACTTTGGCGACGTTACGGTACGCGATGAGTCGGTGCAAGTGGAAGCAACGTAGCAAAAAAGCGGCCGCGACCCCTGTACTGGCCGCGACCGCTGCTCTTACTTCTGTCTTCTTATAGACGGCTAAAGTCTCACACCAAGCAAGCTGAGTTCTGGGCACAGTACGGCATCAAAGACAGCGCTGTCGCTGCCTTTAATGGTTCCATTGCTGTACTGAAAGCCCACTGAGTGCATGAAACGCAGCTCCCAATTGGAATGTGAGAGAGATAGCCACTCTATCTGGTTAACGCTGCGGCAAGCGTACCATGCCGGCGCGGTGCGCGTCAACCCAAGCTAGTTGCCGCGCAGGAATCCATGAAATGTGTAGCTACTTCTCGGCACGTTCCTTCTTGTATTCGTCAATGATTTGCTGCTGTATCTGAGAAGGTACCTCCTCGTAGCCCGCTATCTCCATCGAGAATGTGCCTCGTCCTTGAGTGATCGAGCGCAGATCAGTGGCGTAATGCAGCATTTCCGCCATAGGAACCTGGGCGGTAATGCGCTGTAGCCCGTCTCCGATCGATTCCATGCCCAGGATGCGGGCACGCTTGGTATTGAGATCGGAGTTGACGTCGCCCATATTGGCTTCTGGAACTTCGACCACTGCGGTCACAATGGGCTCTAGCAGCGCCGGGTTGGCCAGATCAACTGCCTCTTTCATGCCGATATGAGCGGCGGTTTCAAATGCCTGCGAGGATGAGTCAACTGGGTGGTACTTGCCATCTACCAGCGCAACCCGTATATGTACCATGGGACAGCCGGCAATGAAACCACGCTTAAGCGATTCTGCCACGCCCTTCTCAACTCCCGGGACATATTCCTTGGGCACCACGCCGCCAACTATTTTGTTCTCGAAGACGTATGGCTCATCGCTGCCAACCAGAGGCTCAATCTCCAGCCAAATGTCGGCGAACTGGCCGTGCCCACCACTTTGTTTCTTGTGGCGCCCTTCAGCTCTAGCCTTCTTCTTTATGGTCTCTCGGTAGGGTACCTTGCGATCATGCTTGATAACGTCGACACCGTAACGCCGCTGCATACGCTCTATGGCAATATCGATGTGCGATTCACCCATCCCGGAGAGCAGTGTTTCGGCGGTTTCAGGATCTCGCGCTACTTTTAAGGTAGGATCTTCCTCAGTCAGTCTGGCGAGGGCAGTACCCATCTTGTCTAGATCGCTCTGGGTCTTGGCAGTTACTGAGGCGGTAAAGATCGGCTTGGGGAGACTAATGGGCGGCAATACCAGCGAGTCTTTGCTTCCAAGAGTATCGCCGGTGTGGGTATTACTCAGCTTGAACACCGCACCAATGTCACCGGCCGGCACCTCTAGCACGCTTTCCTGTATTTTGCCGCGCATTGAGAATAGTTGGCCCAGACGCTCGTCGGTACTCTTGTTAAGATTGGTTACATGACTATCTGACTTCAGGCTCCCGCTGTACGTGCGGAAAAAGGTCTGCTGCCCTTTTTGCGGATCCACGACGGTCTTGAAGACCAGAGCGGCTGCACCGCTACTGGCGGAAGTGGATCGTTCACCAGCGTTGGGTAGGTAACCGCTAATAGCGTCCAGTAGCGTCTGGATGCCGATATTCAGCGCGGAAGATCCCGCCAGTACCGGCACCAGTGAGTTGGAAATCACGCTACCCCTGATGGCGCGTCGTAACTCATCCTCGGTGATTTCCTCTCCCTCCAGATACTTAGCCATGAGCGCATCATCGCTCTCTATGGCAGTCTCGACGAGCTGCTCCCGATATCCGGCAGCGATCGCCGCAAGATCTTCGGGTATGGTGGCGGATATAGCCTTGTTTCCCGAGAAGGTGTAGGCAGTATTCGAAACCAGGTCGACAACCCCTGATAACGCGCTCTGCTCGCCAATGGGTATGGAAAGCGGAACCAGTCGCGAGCCAAAATGTGCTCGTAGGGACTCCAATGCCTTCGCGTAGCTGGTGTTATCCCGATCCAACTTGTTCACGAAAACCAGACGGGGTAAATTGTCCTGATTGGCATATTTCCACACTAATTCAGTGCCAATCTCGGCTCCTTTGTCGGCAGACACCACCACCACGGCTGCATCTGCAACCCGCAGCGCAGCCATGACCTCACCCACGAAATCCGCATAGCCAGGAGTATCCAAAAAATTGATTTTATTGTGGCGCCACTCGGTTGGGATAACCGTCAGATTGATAGACATGCGGTGCTTGATCTCGTCAGGATCGGTGTCTGAGGCTGAAGTTCCGTCGTCGACTCTACCGATGCGTGTGGCTGCACCACTGTCATAGAGCGCCGCATCCACTACCGAGGTCTTACCGGAGCCGCCATGTGCGATGAGGGCAATATTGCGAATCTGCTCCGCAGGATAGACGTTCATGAGGGTGCTGCTCCTTTCATTTCAACATATGAGCTGGACATAGCGGGACAGCATCTGAGCACTAACCAGCCACTTGGCTAGGTTCGCCCAGGTGTGCTGTCAAATGCACTCCAGGTAATGGAAATCGAGTCGCTAAAGCTGTGGCCTGCTCGGCAGTACGCCGTACCGCTTCGGGGTCATCACGCTCCGCAATGGCGGTGTGGATCAAGCCGGCAAGCTCTCCCATTTGCTGAGTGTCAAAACCGCGGGTGGTGACTGCTGGAGTGCCTAACCTCACTCCGCTGGTTCGAACTGGTGGCTCCGGATCAAAGGGTATACTGTTCTTGTTCACAGTAATTTGCACGGCTCCCAGAGCCTCTTCCGCATCGCGGCCGGTTACGCCAAGAGGTCGTACATCCACCAGCATGAGATGGTTATCGGTGCCTCCCGAAACCAGACGGAAGCCCTTCTCGTGTAGTCCTGCGGCCAGGGCCTGGGCATTGTCTACCACCCTGCGTTGATACTCTCGGAACTGGGGGCTGGCAGCTTCTTTGAAGGCCACTGCCTTAGAAGCGATAACATGCATAAGCGGGCCTCCCTGCGTTCCTGGGAAAACCCCTTTGTCAATCCTTGCGGCAAAGTCAGCGGTACAGAGGATGATGGCGCCGCGAGGGCCTCGAAGCGTCTTGTGCGTAGTAGTCGTCACCACATGGCAATACGGCACTGGACTAGGATAAAGGTCGGCTACTACTAGGCCAGCCACATGGGCGATATCAGCCATGAGCAATGACCCCACGCTGTCGGCAATCTGCCGGAAGCGCGCAAAATCCAGCCTGCGCGGATAGGCGGAGAAACCAGCAACTATCAGTTTGGGGCGATGCTCCTCTGCCAGCCGCTGCAACTCATCATAATCGATGACCTCGGTTTCACGATTGAGACCATAGGGGATAAAGTTGTATAGCTTGCCCGAAAAGTTGACCTTGGAGCCGTGAGTGAGGTGGCCGCCTTGATCCAGCGCCATGCCCAGCACAGTATCGCCTGGTTGTAACAGGGCAAGATAGACGGCAGCATTGGCCTGCGCGCCGGAGTGAGGCTGTACATTTGCATGCTCTGCGCCAAAGAGACTCTTGGCACGCTGAATAGCTAACTCTTCCACCTGGTCAACGAACTCACAGCCGCCATAGTATCGCTTACCAGGTAAGCCTTCGGCATACTTATTGGTCATCACATTCGCCATGGTTTCGGCGACCGCGGCGCTCACGTAGTTCTCGGAAGCGATGAGCTCTATGCCCATAAATTGACGCAGTTCTTCTCGCTTGATGATCTCGGCGACTTCCGGGTCGGTAGCTTCGAGATCACCCGTGTCCATAGAATCCATAGATTCGCGCCACCTTTCAAAACGCGTACGTGCGTGCCGCGTCTAGAGACATCGTGAAATTCGCCACATGCCTCATCCGCTGTATGCCGCTCACCGGAAAAGACGCCGTCTCACCGGGCATACCAAACATATAGAGAGCAGCCATGGCAACGGCCATGGCGCTACTGGTGGCTAGTAGTATATCATCGCCGTGAACGCGGCTGGAGCCGGTAATCGCTACGGCGGGCCGCGCCTAAAAAGATGGGGCGCTGGCGGCAATGATAAATGGAATAACGAAGAAAAAAAAGAGGCATGCCGCCAGTAGCAAGATATTGTACGCGAGCCCTATATATCCAACTATGAGTCCCGCGTTGGCTAGACCCAACCCCTCCTCAGGTATGCTTGCTCGTGTGATCTGACTCCGCGCGATATGGCCGAAGGTTACGCCAAGAGCCGAGCCTACGAAGCCTAGTAGAATGAATCCACCAATCGACAAAATCAGACTCGCAATGGCAAATCCATTGGTTGAGGGCGCCACCGGTCCGGGATAATTGGCATAGCCGGGTCCAAAAGGCGGCTGTGGATACGCTGGATAAGGCGGATAGGGAGGATAGAGCAGCGGCAGCGGCGGCGGGGGGAACGTAGAATAGGGCAACTGGCCGGGCCCCGGGGACGGCCGCGCCAACGGCTGATATCCTTCGGCATTGGAGTCCATTGTCGCCTCCCCCTCGTGGTTACTTGATGGCAACGTTGAGATGGCAACGTTGACTCAGAAGCGCTGTTGCCCAAAGGGGCGCTCCTGCTCTTCAGATACCTAGCATACACCTTACGACATATTCTATCTAGAGTTGCAGATGACGTTAGTAGGCATCATAGGACTGACGGGGGAGCGACCCTGCGTCCGAGGTATAATGGGGACATGCTTGCCAAACGCCTACGCTGGATTAGCGGTTTGGGAGTGAGCCGTTCTATACTCTCTATGCTTTGTGAAAGGCAATGGTGATATGCAGGCTCGGCGGCTAGGTTCCTATGAGCTGATTCGGCGGTTGGGCGAAGGTGGCATGGCACGCGTTTATCTGGCGCGTGACGTACGCCTTGGCCGGGAAGTAGCTCTCAAAGTCCTGGAGCCGCAACTGGCCGAACGTCCCGGATTTCGCGAGCGCTTCTTGAGGGAAGCTCGAGTCGCCGCCTCGCTCGATCACCCACATATCGTGCCGCTGTATGACTTCGGCGAAGCTGACTCACTGCTCTATCTTGTCATGCCTTACGTCAGCGGAGGCAGCTTGCAAGATGTCCTCAAGCGTGCTCCTCTGGCCATGGGGGAAGTGGTAGCATACGGGTCGCAGATTGCCGACGCGCTGGACTATGCGCACCAGCGCCAGGTGATCCACCGGGATGTCAAGCCAGCCAACATGCTCCTACATGCCGACGGGCGCTTGATGCTCTCAGACTTCGGCTTAGCCAAGATACTGGATAGGTCTCGTCCCAACGTTTCACGGGGACACCCCGACGCCGGCACACCAGAATACATGGCCCCAGAACAGATAGAAGGCCGCACCGACGAACGTTCCGATGTGTACGCCCTTGGGGTGGTGCTCTATCTCTTGCTCACCGGTCATCTGCCATTTTCCGGATCGACCTCGAGCGCTGTGATGGACGGGCACCTATATCAGCGCCCAAGCGAGCCACGGCAACTCAATCCCGCAGTGACTCCTGCCATCCAGGCAGTAGTATTGCGTGCTCTGGCCAAGCATCCCGACGACCGTTATCAGCGCTCAGGCCATTTGAGCGCGGCGCTGCTCGCAGCATTGGTAGCTGGCGACGCCGAACCGCTCCCCTTTTCACTTGAGAATGACGAGGGGGGCTCATCCGGCTCCATACCTACGCTACAGGTATCTATGCTTCCGCAGCTTGCGACCAGGCCACATACTCCACCCGCCCCATTGCCATGGGAACTCCCCGACTGGGAGGAGGGGACACCCCGCCATTCAGTGGCAAATTCAAGGATACCTTCAAGGCCGAATGCTGGCATGTACAACATAAATAATCCGCAGAGTGATTTTCCCAGTCTGGGAGCGGGGGCAGTATCCCCAAGCGTTTCCGCCAGCACTACTGCTGGAGCAAATTCCGGCTCAGCTTTGGTCTCGGCGGTAACACACGGTCGCATGCCACTGGCTGCGAATTTGGCGGCAAATTCACCACCGGCAATGTCGGACTATCTTTCCGCGTTTCAGACTTCTGCTCCCCTTCGCGCCGTCTCCCATGTGACCGGACCCTACCCGGTGACCTCCATATCACGGTCGACACTGCCGGTCTCTCCACTGCCAGCTGGTAAAAAAGCCCGGCCCAAAATCTGGCTATGGATGATCATTGCCTTGATGGTAGCGCTGGTTGTCCTCGCCCTTTTGCTACGCTGGCTCCAGGGATACCATAGCGCCGATGTTAATTCTGTGGCAGCTCAACTGCTCGAACTATTTTGGAATCGTGGCGGACTGCCGTCTTTCTCGCCACTTACCTAACCGACCCGTTACCGACTTGACGAAAATCGGCTGGCCAAATACAATGTGCCTCAGGCCGGTCGCTTCCAGAATACCGCACAAAAAGTAGGGTTTAAGAGCATGCTAGCCACCAGGCGCCGTGTTCGACTCAAAGCCATAGTCAATTTCAGGACGCATGCCTTTCGTCTCGCGGCATCGGTAGTGCTGGCATTAGTGGCATTTGCTCTCTTCCTATTGGCCGACGCCAGTGGCTCTGTACCGGCGCTGTTGTCGCCGCTGCACGCGGTTGCCGTACACTCCCAGTTCCGCGCTACCCCAACAGATACCACGACTCCTTCCGCTACCAACACGGTCGCCGCGGCACCGCCAAGCATCACTCTAGTGAGCCCAGCCAGCGGCAGTGGGCCGGTCGGCGCACATGTAACCATACACGGGTCCAACTTCACTGGCTCCAGCGCTGTACTCTTTGGATCTTCACATTCCAGCTGCACCCCATCACTCGGCACGCTAGCAACAGTTGATACGAGCGGTGGAAGCGTCAGCAAAACGTTTATCTGGCCGGTTTCCTTCGCCGTGGGTACCTACTATATCTGCACAGATGGTATGACCGCGTCCACCGCCTCATTCCAGGTTCTGACCTCACTTCCTCCCACCTTGAGTCTTTCGGCGCTATCGGTTGACATTGGCCAGGCTCTTACCATTCAAGGCAGGAACTTCGCTGGACTTGCCGCAGGCGCAGCGGTCTCGCTGACCGAAAGCGCCTCACCCGGCGGCGGATCCGAGTCACCGCAAACCCTTTCAGCCAATGGTGTCGTTGATAGCAATGGCGCCTTTAGCGTGACCTGGACAGTACAGGGGCCAGAAACCGGACCAGTTACGATTACTGCCTACGCTGGGTTCGAAGGTTCCTCTCCCGCGGTGCTCCAGGCCAGCGCGTCCCTGACGATTCAGCCGGCTGCTACCGCCACCGCCACCATTGCGCCCAGCCCAACGGCGGTAGCCACCACTGCACCTGTGGGCGGTGCTACTTCACCCTCGCCCCCTTCATCCGCCAACACGACTAACGCCATGGGACTGATCATCCTGTTGGTAGCCGGCATCATCATTTCAATGCTGGTCATACTCGGCATCGTAGTCTACCTCATCCTTCGCCGCCGCACTCCCGAGAACGGAGGCGGGCAGAATCCGAGTTACCAGGGCAACAATAGTTACAGCAGCTATGATGACCCAACTATCCACTTGCCGTCGCCGCAGTGGGGACCCTCGGCCACACTCTCCTCTACCGGCCAGTACGCCTGGCCTCAGGCATCCGGACTGGTCTCGAAGTGGGAAGATCCTGACGAACTGCCCGGACCAGACTGGCAACCTCGGCCGATGAGCGGCTACTATCCCGAGTATGGCGGCTCCGCCTTCGACCGGAGTACCCGTCCGCAGGCCCCAGCAGATCCCTGGAGGGATCAACAAGGTCGGTATGACTCGTATCCGGCTGAAGATCAGTCGTGGCAAGACGAGGGCGCTCCACATCCAGACGACGACCAGTGGCCTGATCTGGGCGGCGACACCTGGGGGTAATGGCGAGGCTCAAGGATGGTAGCGGCTAGAGATCCCGTAAGTTGCTGCCTGGTTGTTGCGCTCGTCCGTTACAATGTCGTAAACAGCGTATCACTACCTGCAGGCTGCGCGAGCTGGGGAGACATGCACCGTTCAGTTGTTTATTAGGCGCTACATCCAGCAGTCCAGAGGAGGTCCGCGAAATCCCGGCGAACTCGCCTGTGTCTTGTGTGAGATTTGCGTAAAAGCGTGCGTATATAATTGTTAAGTACGCTCAGGCCCGGTTTTTTGGCGGAGCGGGCTACATATGTGTGGTGCGCATATCCCCAGCGCATCCAATTCAGGTAGCGATATGTGTTGAATTGTGCTCATCATTTGGAGGTGCGGTCAATCTATGCCTCGAATTCTATCAACCATGGCCAAGGGAACGCTTATCCCTATAGCGGCAGTTCTGGTACTAGTGCTGTCATTATCGGCTTGCGGCAGCAGTAGTACTACCGGCTCAACCGGCAACAAGAACCTCGAGATCGCAACGCTGTTTGCGACATCATCCACTGACGGCGCCGACCAGTTGCCGGCACAGTACGCCGTTGATCTGGCCGTAAGTCAGGCCAAACTACCCGACGGCTATAAGCTGAGCGTCGTGCACGAAAACTATGAGAGCACGAATGGTAGTGGCCCGGATACTGGAATCGCCGCTACCGAGGCTACTTCTTTGGTCGCCAATAGCAGTGTTATGGGCATAGTCGGCCCATTCAACAGCGGCGTCGCCAAAGTGACGATTCCGATCATTAATCAGGCTGGACTGGTCATGATCAGCCCAACCAATACCAACCCCGGACTTACAATTGAGGCCCAGGCGGCGGCCAACGGAATTAACTGGACCCTGCTGCACCCGGCTAGCTTGCCGGACGCTTACTTCCGCACCTGCGGTAACGACATCACCCAGGGCGCAGTAGACGCTCAGGTTGCCACCACCTCGCCAATCAGCGCCACGTCCGCTTTTGTCGTCGATGACGATACGGTCTATGGCGTGGGTCTGGCGAATTTCTTCAGCTCCTCGTTTGCCTCCGACGGCGGCCATACAGTCGGGACCCGCACACACATCACTTCCGCGCAGGTCAGCAACCTCTCATCGCTTGCCTCGACTATTGCGTCACTCAATCCTAATGTCGTCTTCTATGGTGGCGTCACCTCCGGTGGTGGCGGCGCTCTGAAGAAGGACCTGGTGGCCGATGGCTACACCAAGCCGATGGTTGGCGGCGATGGCATCGCCGATGACCCATCTTTCCTGACGACAGCTGGCAGTGCCGCTGGTAACACCTTCGGCAGTGTGGCTGCTCCGGATACCTCGACGCTGACGACCGCCGCTGATACCGCCTTCAAGAGCGCTTACACCAGCTATGTCGCCGGCATGCCCAATAACCAGCTGTTGCCCTACAGCACGATGTCTTACGACGTAGCCAATATCGAGATCCAGGCGATCACCAGCGTCATCAACTCCGGTAAGTCGGTAACCCGTGCCAATGTGCTCAGTGCGGTCTCGAGTATTCACTACAGCGGACTGACGGGCAATATCAGCTTCAATGCGCAGGGCGACAACGCCGGACAGAAGGTGTTCAGTATCTACGAAGTGGACCCGACGACGAACATGTGGACCTTCAAGACCCAGGTCAATGGTTAATGGCTAGGATCGGCTAGCTAGACTAGCCTTTCTTATCGGCTGTCCCTGAACGATCGGGTAGTGCGGAGCAGGCCTTCACAATGGGGCCTGCTCCTGCTATACTCTGAACCATTCACAGCCCTTGGTGGATTCGGCCTGGGCTACTTGTGCCCGACATCGGGCCTGTAGCCAATGCGACCTTAGCTTGTTGCCACCTAAATCATGTGACCACGTTCAGCAGTCCTCGTAGTCAGATCTCGTAGTAGTAGAAGGGCGATAGATGTGCTCACACTGGCCTCGCTGCTTGCCGGAAGCAGCAATATCTTTCTGCAACAGATTGAGAACGGTATCACCCTGGGCGCGATGTATGCCCTGGTCGCGCTGGGATACACTCTGGTTTACGGCATTATCGAGCTGATAAACTTCGCACATGGCGATATCTTTATGTGGAGCACCGTCGTCACGTTCGTAGTCGTGGAAAGAATCGGTGTGACCAAGGTACCGGCGACCGGAATTGCCCTGGTAGGACTGCTGCTCCTGCTGCTCGTCATTGGCATGGGGATCTCCGGTTTTTTGAATGCGGGCCTCGAGCGCGTGGCCTATCGCCGCCTGCGCAAAGCGCCGCGCCTGGCGCCGCTGATCGCGGCTATTGGCGCTTCATTTATACTCGAAACGGTTGTGGCGCTCTGGCAGGGAACCAATTTCTACTCCTTCCCAACCATCTTCCCGACTGGTAGCTTTAGCGTGTTCGGCGCCAGAGTCACGTATCTGGATATCTTCATCGTGGTGCTGGCTGTCGGGCTCATGTACGGCCTGTCCCGCTTTATCAATACCAGTAAGCTCGGACGCGCGATGAGGGCCACCGCCCAGGATCCTGAGGCGGCAGCTTTGATGGGAGTAAACATCAACCAGACTATCTCGATAACATTTCTCATCGGTGGCGCACTGGCTGGCGCCGCCGGAGTAGTCTACAACATGTATGTTGGTCAGGTATGGTTTCTCACCGGCTTCCAGCTCGGCCTGATCGCGTTCACTGCCGCCGTGCTTGGTGGCATCGGCAATATCTATGGCGCTGTGCTGGGCGGCTTCTTGATTGGCTTGATCGACTCTCTGGCGATTCAGTATCTGCCTAATGGGTTTGCCTGGAGTCTCGCGGTAGTGTTTGCCATTCTGGTACTTATCCTCGTGTTCAGGCCTTCTGGCCTACTGGGCCAGCGAGTTCCAGATAAGGTATAGGGGAGGCGTATGAGCACCAACAACCTCAGCGACCTGAAGCATATGAGTACCGCCAACCTCAGCGCCATAATGAAGAATAGGGTAGCGGGTCGAGAAGTGCGCTGGTATCTTTCCGGCTGGCGTTTTGGCGTCATCATGCTGGTAGTCTCGATCCTCATACCATTTCTCTTGTATCAGATAGATCCAAGCCTCATTCCGGCCGCTATAGGCGTCGGGATTTACGTTATCCTGGCGCTGGGATTGAATATCGTCGTCGGCTACGCCGGTCTCTTGGATCTCGGCTATGTCGCGTTCTTCGTGATCGGCTCTTATACGGTTGCGGTTGGTACCGGCGGCATCCTGCAGAGCGCTCAGGACAAGGTGATCGTCATCCCCAGCTTCAGCTTCTGGGTAGTCTTACCAGTGGCTGCCCTCGTGGCGGGCCTGTTCGGCGTGCTGCTTGGCGCACCTACGCTCCGCCTGCGTGGCGACTATCTGGCTATCGTGACGCTCGGCTTTGGCGAGATCGTTCCCATTGTTTTCCAGAACGTACCGTACTTCTTTAGCGCATTCGGAATGAGCGCCCTACCGCCAACCGATATCGGCTCTATCAGATTCGGTAATCCACTCGATGAATTCCCGTACTACTACCTGGTACTGGCACTGGTGGTGATCGTAATTCTGGGGGTGACATCATTACGTGGCTCGAGCATTGGCCGCGCCTGGATTGCCATACGCGAAGATGAGACAGCCGCCGCCGTTTCCGGCGTCAACCTGGTACGAACCAAACTGATGGCATTTGGCCTAGGCGCGCTGGTTGGCGGTATTGGCGGCGCGTTGAATGCCAGCTTCGTTACCACGATTGCTCCATCTGATTTCAGCTTCAACATCTCGATTACGGTTCTGGTCATGATCGTGCTTGGTGGCCTGGGGAGCATTCCCGGCGTCATACTTGGCGCGGTCATTCTGCGTTTCATTGATATCTACCTGCTCAATCAAATCAATGTTTCCTTGCATAGCAGCCCCTTGGTCGCCGACAATGGTGGCGCGCTACACTTCCTGTACAACGTTGACCTCGGCACCGCCAAATTCCTGATCTATGGATTGGTGCTACTCGCCATGATATTGCTGCGTCCTCAAGGGCTGATACCGGACGTCCGTCGCAAGCGCGAGCTACAAGGTATCGGCGCTTCGGCAGAGTCCGCGTCGGCGGTTGGCCTGCTGGAGCGCGAAGAGGCGCATATGGATATGGAAGGTGGCGAGACGACCTTTGTTGGGGCCGGCTCGGATGCTGAAGGGCGGGAGAACTGACCATGGCACAGAACACACCACTTCTGCGGCTCTCCAGCGTGACCAAAGTGTTCGGTGGTCTGACGGCGGTGGATGGAGTTACCATCGAGGTCGACAAAGGCGAGATATTCAGCATCATCGGACCCAACGGCGCCGGCAAAACTACTGTCTTCAACCTGATCACCGGTATCTACAAGCCGGATCGCGGCACCATGTTCTTCGATGGACAGTCGATCAGCGGTCTCTCGCCGGATCGGGTGCTGCGGCGAGGTATTACCCGTACCTTCCAGAATATACGGCTCTTCAATAATATGTCGGTGCTGGAAAATGTGATGGTGGGTCAGCACACCAAAATCCCCACAGATCTACCTTCAGTGATCTTGCATCTACCAAACTACCGGCGCGCCGAGCATCGCGCCGAGCGACGGGCAGTGGAACTGCTGTCATTCTTTGGGCCATCTCTCGTGGCTCGCAGGGATGACTACGCCTCCAGCCTCTCCTATGCTGACCGGCGACGCGTAGAGATCGCTCGCGCTCTGGGCTCAGAGCCCAAGATGCTGATGCTCGACGAGCCGACTGCCGGTATGAATGAAGGCGAAACTGCTGAGGCTATTGGCTATATTCGACGGCTACGAACCGACTTCGATCTGACTATCCTGCTGATCGAGCATAAACTCCAGGTCACCATGGGCATCTCCGACCGCATTGCGGTTCTGGATTATGGGCGCAAGATTGCTGAAGGGGTACCCGCCGAGATTCAGCGTAACGAGCAGGTGATCGAGGCATATCTAGGGCGAAAGGCGTCGGTGTAACTGCTTATGCTTGAACTACATGGTGTCAATGTTGCATATGGGCCAAGCCTGGTACTGCATGACGTCACACTTCAGATACAGAAAGGCGAAATCGTCTGCTTGCTCGGAGCGAATGCTGCTGGAAAGACAACTACCATGAAGACCATCTTCGGCTTGCTGAAGCCTCGTAGCGGCACTATTACGCTGGAAGGCGAGCGTATCGATACGCTGGGCACCGATGGCATCATCAAGCGGGGCCTGACTCTGGTCCCGGAGGCTCGCCGAGTCTTTACCCGCATGAGTGTACGCGAGAATCTCGAGATGGGCGCCTATATGAATAGCGACCGTAGCAGCGTGACTCAAGAAACCGAGCGAGTCTACACGCTATTTCCACGTCTGAAAGAACGAGACAAGCAACTGGCTGGGACTCTCTCGGGGGGTGAGCAGCAAATGCTGGCCATGGGGCGCGCTCTGATGGCGCAGCCGCGATTGATCTGTATGGATGAGCCATCTATGGGTCTCTCACCGATTCTGGTGCAGACGGTCTTCGATACCATACAGCACATACGTGAACAGGGGGTAACCGTCTTTCTGGTCGAGCAGAACGCCTTCATGGCTCTCAACATCGCCGACCGAGGCTATGTGCTACAGCAAGGGCGTATAGTCCTGAGTGATACCGCGAAAAACCTGCTGACCAATGACCTGGTGCGCAGCGCCTATCTGGGCGGCTAGCCAGGAGATCACCCTTGGGCACGGTGAACCGAGCCGAGCGCAACCGGCTTCGCGACCCATGAGACGCCAGCTCACAGCAGAGCACGTATGGCCGCTACCTGCTCCGGGCTGACGGTCTGCTTCTCTATTGCCAGTAGAAGTGCGATGCGTGCCAGCGCGCGGTAGACCTCGGCAACTGACTCTGCCGCTTCCGGCCCAGATTGCGCGCCCCTCCGGTAGTGTTCAAGCCAGTCCAGATGGGCGGCTACGGTGCCGGTATCTCCTCGCGCTACCGGACCGCTCAAGGCCTGGGGAATGCCCAGCTCTGCCAGACTGTCTACCGAAGCACGCAACAGCGGCAGTAGAGCGGCTAATGATTCCTCCCGGCTAATGCCGCAGGTTTCAAAGAGGGCACTGGCAGCGCCAACCAGTGCAACCACGTAGTTCGAGGCAAACACCGCACCGATGTGGTAGGGTACTCGGCTTTCTACACTAAGCACCAACAAATGCCCGCGCAGCGTGACAACTAGTTGCCGGAGCGCTTCAGCAAGATCGGTGTCCCCAGTTTCGAGCGCCCAGTAACAGCCGCTCAACTTATGCAGAAGCTGGCTGGAAGGTCGTTCAAGCTCAACGTGCGGGAAGGTCATCAAGGGGTGGAGCGCCGCGACCTGGGCTCCCATGTTCCGGGCGGCTGACAACGCCGCGCTGGACTTGGCGCCAGAGAAGTGCACCACGCTCTGGCCTCTCATCCAGGGTAGCCGCTCGGCTAGTGGCTCGATCTCGTCGTCGGAGACTGCCAGAAACACCAGGTCACAGCTTTGCGCTACTTGCTGCGGTGACTGCGCCAGGGTACTCCTTGTGGGTAAACGCTCTGTCAGCGCCTCGGCATGAACGATATTTCCAGCTGCCACCGCGAAGATCTCGACACCGGACTCTACCAGAGCGCGAACCAGAGTCGTGCCCACCGCACCGGCGCCTATAAAGCCAATACGCCTAGACCCCAGATCAACTGCTGGGTTCGGTGCAGCCTTCGGCATCAATCGAGGTAATCTTTCAGTACGCGGCTAGACTGCGGATGGCGCAGCTTGCGGATGGCGCGCTCCTCGATCTGCCGTACACGCTCACGGGTGACCTTTAGCTTCTTGCCGACTTCCTCGAGCGTGTGGTCATGGTCGTCTACCAGACCAAAACGGAGTTCGATCACCTGGCGCTCGCGTAGAGTAAGGTTACCCAGCACCCTCCGTACCTCTTCTCGGAGTAGCGCACGATCAGTCGTCTCCGAAGGACCTTGCACCTGCACGTCCTCGATAATGTCGCCCAGCGAGTTCTCCTCCTCGTCTGAGAGCGGCGCATCAAGTGAGAAGACTTTCTCCGCCCACACCAACAACTCGCCAACTCGCTCGCCGGTGATTCCCAACCGGGCTCCAATCTGAGCATTATTAGGCTCGCGCCCGAGTTCCTGGTAGAGTTGGCGAGTGGTGCGTTTGACCCGCATGACTTCTTCCATGATATAGACCGGCAATCGTACCGCTCGAGTGCCTTCGAGGATGGACCGAGTAATTGCCTGTTTGATCCACCAGGTGGCGTAGGTCGAAAAACGAAATCCCTTGTTGGGATCAAACTTGCTGACGGCTCGTATCAAGCCGATATTGCCTTCGCCGATCAAATCTTCCAGCGGCAATCCCTGGCCAACATACTTCTTGGCAATGCTAACGACCAACCGTAGATTGGCTTCGATTAGATGGTTGCGCCCCTCACGGTCGCCGGCTTCTACGCGACGAGCCACGCTGAGTTCGTTCTGGGCGGAAAGCAACGGTATACGGGAAATCTCACGAAGATACAGTCGAAGACTATCGCTCTGCGCCAGCCCGCTCAGATCGGAGGTGTCTGTGTCTATTTGAATGTCGCGTTCAGTTCGAGCCGCGCGCTCAGCTTCATATGCCGCTGTGCGGTCGTCCATATTCATAGAAAGTCATCGCTCGTTCAAGGTGGGACTACTGCGCGGGCAGTATAGCACTGACAATACTCTGCCGCAAGAGTATTAGGCGCTGATGTGTACGGTAACCCGGGTTTTCAACCAGAGGATTTCTCCACTTATGGATGGGTAGGAAGTACCAGTAGGGCTGTGATAGACCCAAGCTTGGTGCATGGCATGACACTCTAGCATCATCAGGTCAAAAGAGCAATCCCACCTTGCCGAAACCGCATGCTAGTGTATAAGATATCACGTATACCTAGGTACCCTGGTGACGCCGGCTCTCTGCAAGCGGTTTCGCCAGAGCGTACGACCGCCGATACTCCGTCCCTGATGTCCGCCGGTAAACCAATCCCTCGGCTACCGTTGTACCTGTAGTGCGTACAGATTTTAGCGCGGACCTACCTGGCGACACTTGCCATACACCACGTAACTAGCCCGTTGCCCTTTTCATGGCAGTAGACAATGTTGTCGACCCGAGAAAGGAGTGTGGCTGTGATACCTGACCAGTTTGAGTATTTTGCTCCCACGAGTGTGGCTGGCGCAATCAATCTACTGCGACAGTACCCTGGCGAGGCTAAGGTGCTGGCAGGCGGGCAGAGCTTGATTCCTCTGATGAAGTTCCGGTTGGCGGCACCGGGCTATCTGGTGGATTTACGCAAAATTCCTCACCTGGATATTTTGCAAGAGCGCGATGGCGCTCTAGTGCTCGGCTCTATGGTGCGCGAAGCCAGGCTGGAATCGTCCCCGATGATTCGCCAGCGCTACCCAGCTCTCGTGGATACCAGCCGTGTGGTGGCCGACCCGCTGGTCCGCAACTTCGCTACTATTGGCGGCAATCTGGCGCATGCCGACCCTGCCAATGATCATCCTGCCATGATGCTGGCACTTAGGGCTCAACTCGTGGCCCAAGGAGCGGATGGCATCCGCACCATTCCTATAGATGAATTCCTGGTGGACACTCTGGAGACTTCACTGGGCGAAGGCGAGATCCTCACGGAAATCCACATTCCCATTCCGGGTCCACAGAGCGGCGCAGCCTACTACAAACTCGAGCGCAAAGTTGGCGACTACGCCATCGCGGCGGTAGCCGCGGCAGTCACACTTGACGGCGATGTCTGCGTTCAGGCGGGTCTCGGATTAACCAATGTCGGGCCGACCGCGATACGTGCCGGCGCTGCGGAAAGCTTCCTGACCGGCAAGCGTCTCGACGACGATAGCATTCGGGAAGCCGCCAGACTGGCTGCGCTGGCGGCTCAGCCCAGTTCGGATTTACGCGGTCCAGCAGACTATAAGCGCGCAATGGTGCACACGCTGGCGATGCGTGCCCTGCGTACGGCCTCTATGCGGGCCAATGGAGGAGGCGCCGAATGACTCACCACGTCACCCTCACTATCAATGGAACGCCCTATGCGGCCGACATCGAGCCGCGCCTGTTGCTGGTACATTTCATTCGCGAGGTAGCTGGACTTACCGGAACCCATATAGGCTGCGACACGACCAGTTGCGGTGCCTGCACCGTGCTGGTGAATGATACACCCGCTAAGTCCTGCACCCTACTCGCGGTGCAAGCCAATGGGGCCAACATACAGACGGTTGAGGGGCTCGAGCAGAATGGTCAGCTGCATCCAGTGCAGCAGGGTTTTGTTGAGGAGCATGGCCTGCAGTGCGGATTCTGCACACCCGGTATGATGATGACTACAGTTGCTTTACTGGCGCGCGAGTCCAATCCTTCCGAAGAAGAGATACGGCAAGCCATCTCAGGGAATCTCTGCCGCTGCACCGGTTACGTGAACATCATCAAATCCATACAGTACGCGGCCAAGCAAATGCGCGACGCCCAGGCAGAAGGCGATCCGGCGACAGCAGCACTGGAGGTGAGCTAGTAATGGCAACTAAAGCGACGATTCGAGGGATGGGTCATAGCGTCAAGCGCAAAGAAGACGCGAGGTTTATACGTGGCCGAGGCCATTACGTAGATGATATCAAGTTGCCGGGCATGTTGTACCTGGATATTGTTCGCAGCCCCTACGCCCATGCCAATATCAAGAGTATCGACCCGTCTCCGGCTCTGGCGCTGCCGGGGGTACTCGCGGTCATCACCGGAAAAGACCTGGACGAGGCCGGTCTGGCCTGGATGCCGACCCTCATGAGCGATAAGCAAATGGTACTGCCGGTCGATCGGGTGGTGTATCAGGCACAGGAAGTTGCTGCGGTAGTGGCAACCGAACGCTATATTGCAGCCGATGGGATTACCAAAGTTGTCGTTGACTACGAGCCACTGACGCCAGTTACTGATCCTATAAAGGCATTGGAGCCTGACGCGCCGCTGGTCCGTCCCGACCGCGAGGAGAAATCCAACCATATCTGGCACTGGGAAGCCGGTGATGCCGATCTCACCGACCAGATTTTCGCGGGAGCCGACGTCGTAGTCAAGCAGGATCTCTACATCCCGCGTATCCATGTATGCTCCATTGAAACCTGCGGCTGCGTTGCCTCCTTTGATGCGTCCGAGGGCAAGCTAACCGTCTATATGACGACGCAGGCGCCACATGCCATTCGCACAGTCTTCTCACTGGTGACGGGAATCGCCGAACACAAGATCCACATCATCTCACCTGATATCGGCGGAGGTTTTGGCGGCAAAGTGCCGGTCTACCCTGGCTATGTGATTGCCTGTGTGGCGGCAATCAAAACCGGACATCCGATCAAATGGATTGAGGATCGCAGCGAGAACATTCAGGCTGACAGCTTTGCGCGGGACTACCATATCAGTGCCGAGCTGGCAGCTAGAACAGACGGCTCCATTCAGGCCTTACGCGTGAAGACCATTGCCGACCATGGAGCCTTTGACGCCGCCGCCAATCCATCGAAATTCCCCGCCGGCCTGTTTAGCGTTATCACCGGCTCCTATGATTTACAGGCGGCACATGTCGAGGTTGACGGCGTCTACACCAATAAGCCTTCAGGCGGCGTGGCATACCGCTGCTCATTTCGAGTGACCGAGGCGGTGCATACTATTGAGCGGATGGTGGATGTCCTGGCACAGCAGCTGGCAATGGATCCAGCGGAACTGCGGATGAAGAATTTTATACCGCCCGAGAAATTTCCGTATAAGTCGGCAACCGGGTGGGAATATGACAGTGGTAACTATCCAGCCGCACTCCAGAAGGCAATGGAGCAGATCGGTTACCAGCAGCTCCGTCAAGAGCAAGCCGAGAAACGTGCGCGTGGAGAGCTGATGGGAATCGGTATCTCTACCTTCACCGAGATTGTTGGTGCAGGGCCTTCCAACACCTTCGACATACTGGGCATCAAGATGTTCGACAGCGCCGAGATTCGTGTTCACCCAACCGGGTCGGCCATTGTTCGAATTGGGGTGCAGACACAGGGTCAGGGCCATGAGACCACTTTTGCCCAGATTGTAGCTGAGGAGCTGGGGCTACCGGTTGAGAACATTACTGTAGAGCACGGCGATACTGATACCGCCCCCTACGGTCTAGGCACATACGCCAGCCGGAGCACCCCTACCGCAGGTGCGGCCACCGCTATGGCAGCCCGTAAGATCCGCGAGAAGGCCAGACATCTGGCGGCGCACCTCCTGGAAGTATCGGCAGACGACCTGGAGTGGCAGGACTATCAATTCCAGGTAAAGGGCACACCAGGCAAAGCGGTTACTATGCAGCAAGTTGCCTTCGCCGCCTACACCAATCATCCTCTGGGCATGGAGGCTGGGCTGGAGGCGGTGGATTATTACGATCCACCCAATCTGACCTTCCCGTTTGGCGCCTATATCTGTGTTGTAGACATCGACCGGGGCACCGGTGAGGTAAAGATCAGAAGGTTCGTGGCCATCGACGACTGCGGCAATATCATCAATCCTATGATCGTAGATGGCCAGATTCACGGTGGGCTGACAATGGGCATGGCGCCGGCACTATTTGAAGGCATCACCTACGACGACCAGGGGAATATACAGCAAGGCACCTTTATGGAGTATCTGTTACCTACGGCAATGGAGACCCCGGCGTGGGAGACTGGCAAGACGGTGACGCCTTCGCCGCACCACCCGTTTGGCGCCAAGGGTGTAGGTGAATCAGCAACCGTTGGGGCGCCGCCGGCTATCGTCAATGCAGTGGTGGACGCTTTATCCCATCTCGGAGTCACCCACCTGGACATTCCCATCACGCCCTGGATGGTCTATAAGATTTTGCAAGAGCATGGAGCGGCGGAGGTATAAAGGTCCCATGCATTTTGAAGGTGAGCAGACTATTAACGCGCCCATTGAAGCAGTTTGGGCATACTTCATGGATCCAAACAAGGTCGCACAGTGTGCTCCAGGCTTCAAGTCGATGGAAATAATTGGTCCTGACCACTTCAAGCCCACACTCAGTGTCGGTATCGGGCCGGTGAAGGCGACATTTACGCTAGATGTAACCCTTACCGGCTTACAACAACCCACTCATGCGGAGGTGGCGGCTCGGGGTAATGCAGCCGGCAGCGCCGTCAACATAGCCAGCAAAGTGGATTTCGAGGAGAAAGGTGATGCCGTTACCGCAATGCGTTGGATTGCCGACGTTGCGGTGAGTGGCACCATAGCCAGTGTAGGTTCACGACTGATGGAGAACACCGCGGAAAAACTAACGGGGAGATTCTTCGAATGCACCCGCCAACACCTGGAACCTCCTGCCTCTGCGACGGCCAAGCCATCCCCGGGAGCTACCGGCGTTTGAGGAAACGAGGAAGTGTATGAAGACCGCGCAGCTCGACATACTTGATGCAGCTCAGCGGCTGCGAGGAGAACGGCGCCCGTTCGCACTGGCGACCGTGGTGGCGGCCAAGCAGCCTACCTCGGGCACTCCGGGTGCCCGAGCTATTATTCTCGCCGATGGCGCGGTCCTGGGATGGATTGGCGGTAACTGCGCACAGCCAACGGTGATCGCGCAGGGACTCGCTGCTCTTGCCGATGGCTTGCCTCGTCTGGTGGTGCTGAGTCCAGATGCTCGGCCGGAGACTCCTACAATATCGGGCCTGGTTGAGGTGCCTATGCTCTGTGCCAGCGGAGGTGAACTGCAAATTTTTGTGGAGCCGTTCCTTCCGAAAATGGAGCTGGCGGTAATAGGCGCGTCGCCGGTGGCGGAGGGGCTGGTACGTCTTGGCGCCGTGCTCGACTTTGAGGTATGGGCCTGCGATCCCGGCGCCGACATGGAATCCTTCTCTGACGCCAGCCAGCTGATTCCCGATCTTGCGGCGCTTCGGGCTCAGCTAGGTGCCCACAGTTATGTAGTAGTGGCCACGCTCAACACCTACGACGAGGATGCAGTCATGGCGGCGCTCGCGAGCGCCGCCAGCTATGTGGGTGTGGTCGCCAGCCGGAAGCGTTTTGAGGAGCTGCAGAAGTACCTACGCCAGCGAGGTATGACAGACGAGCAGATTGGCCGCCTTAAGCGCCCCAATGGGCTACCCGGCGCAGGTCTACGACCGGGCGAGATTGCGTTTAGCGTCATGGCCGAGCTGCTTGAGGCACGGCGCCGGCATATTGGAATGGCTCTGGAATCTGCAGTGGCGCCTCGGGAGGAAGCCACCGATCCTATCTGCGGCATGAAGGTCGACATTGCCACAGCGCGCTACAAGAGCGAACGTGACGGCAAGACGTTCTACTTCTGCTGTGCGGGTTGTCAGGGAAGCTTTGAGGCATCATAAGAACTGCTCATCATTATGTGAATCCACCGCAGTACTCCTAACGGCCAACAGGAGATTGGCATAAGCCTTGCATACCGTCCGACCATGCACAAGAGGGTACCGCTGTTCTGCACCAGTGTGCCTATTTTCTTGGAAATGGCCAAGAAGATCGCCGTATAATTCCTCACTGGCATGAGAATCGGCTGAAGGTCTTTTTCCTCGGATATTCGCCTCCGCTGATATTTTCGATGTCGTTTTCGGAGTGACGTGGAGCATAGAGTGAACTTCCAATCTGGGATCAGTCGGCGCAAGGCGGCGCCTATGTGGTCTCCTGCTACACAGGGAAATAGCGCATCTGGCATGACCACGCTGTATACCAGAAAGTCTTCGCCGGAAGCGTGGTCGACACAAGACACTTATGACTCAGCTGCTAAGTACACATCTCTTGCAGACACCAGGAATCAGCCTGCCACAAGGACAGGACAGGCAGGCAATCGCCGTTCACTACCATCGAGGCCTGTGCGGAGACGCTTGCCGGTACCCCACCGGCACCATCCAACCCTGGTTGCGGCTCTCATCAGCCGAGCAAGGGCCACTGACTGGCGTCACCAAGCAGACTGGCCACTGCTTATAGGCACCAATGGGTACCGCATGTTGCTCATAGCCAGCACCACAATCCTCACACTGGCGCTTTTTCGACTACAAGATCTCCTGGGCGCGGTTCCGGTACATCCCACCGATGTGCAGTATGGTGTCCAATGGACTGAGCTGATCTGGTTAGTACCTGTGCCTCTTTCTCTAGCGCTCTGGCTGGGCTGGCTGATCTTTGCCGAAGTAGGGCGGCCAGACCCCAAACCTATCTTAGCGCCACGACAGATCAGCGGCCGGGCGGTGCGACTC
Source organism: uncultured Chloroflexia bacterium (assembly GCA_963826075.1). Lineage (GTDB taxonomy): Bacteria > Chloroflexota > Ktedonobacteria > Ktedonobacterales > JADMIN01 > JAJPKE01. The sequence goes on along the minus strand of CAWGVQ010000011.1, from coordinate 11,558 downwards.
GTTATCCGTATCGTGACCCGAGGAGACAATGTGCCGGTGCTTCGAGAAAGCATCGACGCCATTCACCGCTCGTTTGCCGACTACCTACCGGAATCGGGTCCGTACCGCATCCAGGTGGTAAGCGATTGCGCCCTGACTCTGGGTGACCGGAGCGGATTGACCGACATTGCTGTGGTGCCGAGAGACTATAGAACGGATGCCAGTTCGCTATATAAAGCAAGAGCACTGACGTATTTGCAATCGCAGATGAATCCGGAACCAGGGGATTGGTACCTTTACCTGGATGAAGAAAGCCGGGTAGATACTTCTACGATCGCCGGCGTCTATCGCTTTATCGCCCGTACCCTAGCGCCGAGGAGCCGGCGATCAACCGCCGGAATCATAGGGCAAGGAGCGATTCTCTATCAGGGGGGCCACTGGTTCTTCCGTGGCGCGGATGGCCTGCGCACCGCCGACGATCTAGGACGCTTTCGGTTGCAATATGCCTTAGGCATGCCGCTCTTTGGCATTCATGGGTCGTACATTGTGGTACGCGGAGAAGACGACCGGCAACTGTCCTTTGATGTGGGCCCGCAGAACTCTATAACCGAAGATGCAGCCTGGGCTTTGCGTGCCTGGGCCAACGGTTATCGATTCGGCTGGGTTGAAGGGTATCTGCATGAGCAACCTCCACAGCACATCATGGACTTCGTGCGCCAACGTGGCCGCTGGCTTTCGGGCATCCGCCTGGTCGTTTCCGACAGCCAGGTACCGTGGCGTTACCGGGCCTGCCTGAGCATCTTCACGGTACTCTGGCAGCTGGCGTTCATACCCTTTGTAGTGGCCGTAGCTGCAGTGGTGGTACATATCGCTCCATTTGCGTGGATGCGCTTACCGGCTGACTTCGCCTGGGCAGCTTTCGTTCTAGCTTACCTCCAGGGCGCGCATGTACAGGCCACACATCCCGCGGAAACCAGTCAAACCACCCGAGGAGATCACGTTCACGCATCTGGATCACAGCTCGCGCAATTTTGGCACCAGGGTGAGCGACTGGTCGCCCTGCTCGGTTCATGGGCGATGACCCTTGGCTATATCTGGTTTGCCCTACTTGAAGCGCTGGGCGTCCTCTATAGCTTCAAGCCGAGCTCAGGATTTTTTGTGATTAAGAAACCCAGCCTTACCAATGTTGCGACAACAGGCTCCGACCGTCTACGAACGGATGGGTCACTGGTACCGCGGGCCCCCCTCGAGCCTACTGGATAGTAAGATAGTAAGATATGAAACGTAAGCTTGTTCAAGGTGCGCTGATCGCACTGGTCATTATTTCAGGTGGTGTTGGCATCGAGTGGCTACTGCTCACCGGGTCAACTCCTCAGTCGGTCATTGCGGCGTTCCACCCAAATACGCGGTTGCTTCCGGTTGTGTATACTCGTCCGCTCTTCGAGACTGGTGTAGTATTTCCCCGGTGGGGAGAGAACGCCTACTCCAGCGTTGACCCCAATTACCTCGTCGGTCTCAATGAGATTCAGAATCAGACTGCAGCTCGTTGGATCGAGCTGACCATTAACCTTTACCAGGCGTTACCTGGGTCGACGAGAGTAGGCACCCAGAGCTACACCCCGACGCCTAGTGCAGTTGAGGAAGGGATTCGCGCCGCCCATCAGCATGGCTACCGAGTCTTTATCGCACCGCTACTGACTGTAGGTAAGACTATGTGGTCAGGCCAGGTCGGATTCTCAGATCCTAAAAAGGCCGCTGCCTGGTTCCAGAGCTATTGGCAAGTCCTGCAGCCCTACCTTAGCGCAGCGGCACAGGCCGGAGCCGAGCAGTTTGCCATCGGCACCGAATTCGACGAGCTTGAACGCCCGTGGGCGGCGCTCTGGAACCAACTGATCGCGGAGGCGCACGGCGTGTACCAAGGCGTGCTGACCTACGATATGAACTTCACCATGATTTCGCGCCCGCATATGCCCAGCTGGCTCACCAATCCCTTGCTTACATATATAGGAGTCTCGAGCTATTTCTCGCTGACCAGCGGCCCACAGCCGGTAGATCCCAGCATACTGCCGATTCTGTGGTATGACAACGCTCAGATTCCATTGGATACTTTTGCGGCACGCCTGGGCAAACCGGTCCTCATTTCCGAGATCGGCTATAAAAACAGCAGCGATGCAGTCTACCAACCCTATGTCCATACCACCAGTGCCCCTGCTGATCCCGAGGAGCAGGCAGCCGCTTACAACGCCGCGCTCCTGAACAGCCTTCACGACCCATTTATCGCTGGAATCTTCTTCTGGGCGTGGTCACTGGCCCCGTTCTCGCCCAATTGGCAACCGGCAGCAAACGTACTGCATCAATGGTACACCTCATCAGCAGCCTAAGGCGCCCCTTAGCAATCACTTGACACGACTGCTAACAGATGCTATTCTTTGAATCGTTGGCAGTCTCGGGTATTGAATGCCAAGAGTGCCAAATGGGACCTGCGCTGAAGAGCTGGCGCAGTTTGACCTGAGGGGAAGTGTAATGCCGGTTGAGGGCCGATTGAGTGTACGCGAGCAGGTAATCTTGCGCGCGCTGGTGGAGGAATATATCCGAACTGCCGAGCCAGTCGCCTCCAAGCAGCTCTCCGATCAGCTCTCTCAGGTCTATGGTCCTGGTTACGGCGCGGCGACGGTTCGCAACGAGCTGTCAGTCCTTGAGGAAGCTGGATTGATCAATCAGCCCCACATTTCGGCTGGACGGACGCCAACTGATCTGGGTTACCGCTACTTTGTCGAGAGGTTGATGAGCGAATCGCAGCTTTCGATGGAGGAGCAACGCCTCATTCGCCACCAGTTCTTCCAGGTGCAGCACCAGCTAGACGAGTGGGTGCGGCTAACGGCCTCCGTGCTGGCACAGGCGCTGCAGAGCGCGGCTATCGTTACCTCGCCACGCAGTATTCAGGCTCAGCTCAAACACTTCGAGCTGCTGGCGCTGAGCGATGCACTGGCGTTCCTGGTACTTGTTCTGGATGACGGCACAGTACGCCAGGAAAGGCTCTTGCTGGATACTCCAACCACACAGGAGGAGCTCAGCCGTATTGCTGCTCACTTCAACACCCGTTTCCATGATGCCACCGCACAGCTGGTTGCGCAGCTGGCCGATAAGGAAAGCGAGTACTTCAATCCCAATGAACGGATTGTTGTCGAGTCACTGGTTCGGTTGCTGTCGCAGTTTGATCTACTCTCACAGGGCGCTCTCTATCACGATGGCATCGTGCAGCTGCTGCAGCGAGATGAGTTCAATCATGCCGACCCAGAACGTATTCGAAAGGTAGTGGAAGTGCTGGAACGTAGCCGTTTCCTTCCAGCATTGGCGCCTCAGGTGATGGAATCAGACGGCGTACAAGTGATTATTGGAGCCGAAAATGGCTCTGAGGCTCTCAAAGATATGAGCGTGATCATCTCACGCTATGGTGTGGAAGGCCAGGTAGGCGGACTTCTGGGAATCGTGGCGCCGCGCCGCATGCAATATGGACGAGCCATCGCGGTAGTACGTTACCTGACCCAGATGCTCAATGACCTGTTATCTGATCTCTATGGACCAGAGGGTTGACCACATAGGGGCAACGAGATAAAGCGACCTAGGCAAGACAGCTAGATTGGCACGAGGTTTTATGGCTGAGGAAGAGGTAACCGACAACACCCCTGATACTCAGGTAGCGTCTGACGAAGTCGGCGCTACTGCTCAGGTACCGGAGGAACCAGCGGGAGACCAATTCAGAACACCGTTGGCTGAGCGAGTCGAGACCGATCCGCAAAGCAGTCTCATCACCCAGCTGCAACACCAAGTGAGTGAGCTTGAGGAGAAGCTGGCTAGAGAGAGCGAACAGGCCACCGACTATATGAATCGCTACCAGCGTATTCAGGCCGACTTCGCGAACTTCAAGCGGCGCGCCCAGCAGGAACAGGAGCAGCGCGATCTGCTACTGGCGTCCCAGGTGATCACACTTTTTCTGCCGGCGCTGGACAGTTTCGAACGAGCTTTTGCGACTCTGCCTGAAAGTATGCACGGCTATTCCTGGATCGACGGCATCTCATTGGTGCTGATTCAAATGCAGCGCGCGCTTCAGGTATATGGCGTTACGCCAACCGACGTGAAACCAGGTCAAGCTTTCGATCCGTTGCGCCATGAGTCTATAGGCGAGGTAGACACGAGTGAGTATCCGGAAGGCCATGTCGCTGTGGTCTTGCAATCAGGATACGAAGTGCAGGGACGTGTCCTGAGACCTACATTAGTCCAACTTGCTCGCCCGGTAGTAGAGGCGCCTGCCAAGTCCGGAGATCCCCCTACCATCGACGAAACGGCGGCAGGTTCTAAGCAAGACAACCCATAGTAGTGGTTAGTAGTAGTAATTGTTGTGGTAGTAGTTATCCTTTTCGTCGGCATCACGCCGGCTTATAGGGATTGCAAATGCTGTTAAGCGGCTGGGTTCCCTCCCAGCTGAATGTTCATCAAGACATGTATGAGGAGGCTCCTTTCGTGGGCAAAGTTATCGGCATTGACCTTGGAACAACCAATAGCTGTGTTGCGGTAATGGAGGGTGGCGAGCCAGTCGTCATCCCGAATTCTGAGGGGAGCCGCACCACACCATCCGTCGTCGCCTTTACCAAGAACGGCGAGCGGCTGGTGGGAGAAGTTGCCAAACGCCAGGCAATTACCAATTCTGAGAACACTGTTTTCTCTATCAAGCGCTTCATGGGGCGCAAATTTGATGATCCAGAGGTGGACCGAGACAAGCGTCTGGTACCGTTCAAGGTAGTACGCGCAGCCAATGGCGACGCCTGGGTGGAGGCCAACGGCAAGCAGTATTCTCCGCCTGAAATCAGCGCCATGATCCTGCAGAAGCTCAAAGCTGACGCCGAGTCTTACCTTGGCGAACGTGTGACTGAGGCAGTGATCACCGTGCCTGCCTACTTCAATGATGCCCAGAGACAGGCTACCAGAGATGCCGGTAAAATTGCCGGTCTGGATGTGAAGCGCATTATCAACGAGCCAACTGCTGCGTCGCTGGCCTACGGCTTGGATAAGAAAAAGGATGAGCGTATCGCGGTATATGACCTGGGCGGCGGTACCTTCGACATCTCCATCCTGGAGCTGGGAGACGGCGTCTTTGAAGTCAAGGCCACCAATGGCGACACGCACTTGGGCGGAGATGATTTTGACCAGCGCATCATCAACTGGCTGGCCGATGAGTTCAAACGCGATCAGGGCATCGACCTGCGTCAGGACAAGATGGCGCTGCAGCGCCTAAAGGAAGCGGCAGAAAAGGCGAAGAAGGAACTCTCTTCCTCGATGCAGACTGAGATCAATCTCCCGTTTATCACTGCGGACCAGAGCGGACCCAAGCACCTGGCGGTCACGCTGACACGAGCCAAGCTGGAACAGCTGGTGGACGATCTGGTTGAGAAGTCGAGCACGCCGGTCGGCAAGGCGCTCGATGACGCGGGCGTTAAACCCTCTCAAATCGACGAGGTAGTGCTGGTAGGTGGCATGACTCGCATGCCTATTGTCCAGGCACTAGTAAAACGTGTCTTTGAAAAGGACCCGAATAAGGGAGTCAATCCGGACGAAGTCGTCGCCATTGGCGCGGCTATCCAGGCTGGTGTCCTCACCGGTGAAGTACGCGATGTACTGTTACTCGATGTAACACCACTTTCACTGGGCATCGAGACTCTGGGCGGAGTCATGACCAAGCTTATCGAGCGCAACACGACGATTCCAACCCAGAAGAGCCAGGTCTTCTCAACGGCCAGCGATGGTCAGACCAGCGTAGAGATCAAGGTTTTCCAGGGCGAGCGCGAACTGGCTCATGACAACCGTCTGCTCGGCAACTTCATTTTGGATGGTATTCCACCCGCTCCGCGCGGTATTCCGCAGATCGAAGTGACTTTTGATATCGATGCCAACGGTATAGTGAACGTGAAGGCGCATGACCGCGGTACTGGACGCGAGCAGCGCATTACCATTCAGCCGTCCAGCGGACTAAACAAAGACCAGATCGATCGCATGGTGAAGGATGCCGAGGCTCATGCCGGTGAAGACCGGCGCCGCCGCGAGGAGATTGAGATTCGCAACGAGGCTGATAACTCCGCCTACCAGGCGGAGAAGACGCTCCGCGATCTCGGTGATAAAGTCTCTGCGGAGGTGAAGAGCGACGTCGAGTCTAAGATTGCGGATGTGCGCGCAGCTCTGGGCACCGACGATCTTGACCGTATGCGCGCAGCCAAAGACGCGTTGCAGACAGCCATGCTTAAGGTCGGCGAACAGCTCTACGCTTCAGCAGGTTCGGCAGGGGGCGGCAATGCTGCAAGCGGCGGCGATGGCACCGGCAGCGACAGTCCCGCCGACGACAACACTGTTGAGGGTGAATTCAAGGAGATGTAACGCTCTCCCTACCGACCAATCGAGCTCCACTTTTCCTTCCACAGAAAAAGTGGAGCGGCGAGAATGATCCTTGACCAGCGGCGGCAACTAGTATCATCATCATACCAGTGCCGCCCCTGATCGCATTTTGAGCCATAGCTCACTAACAGGGAACTAGCTGCGCACTAATTGCTCATTTCTGTTAGAATAAGCGCGCCACCGCCGGTAAGTTGGCTTCACCGACGTGGCCGCAAGCGTTGGAATGTGGGTTGGGACGCTCCCAGCCAGGGAGCGGCGCCTCTCCTGCCCGAGGGTGACCAGAGCTCCGGCAGAGGAGTCGCAAGAAGAGGAATCCTATGGCAGCCAAACGGGACTATTATGATGTACTCGGCGTTTCACGTAGCGCCAGCGAGGAGGATATCAAGAAATCCTTTCGCCGGCTAGCACGCCAGTATCACCCAGATGTAAATAAAGATAAAGGCGCCGAGGAGCGTTTCAAGGAGATCAACGAGGCTTACGAGGTGCTCGGTGACGCCCAGAAGCGGCAGGCGTATGATCGCTTTGGCCATGCTGGTGTCTCCGGCGCTGGCGCCGCTGGTCCCAATCCCTTCGAGGGCTTTGGCTTTGGCAGCTTCAGCGATATCTTCGAGCAGATCTTTGCCAACGCCGCGGGTGGGAGTACCGGAACACGGCGTGGAACGACACAACGCGGTGCCGATCTACGCTATGAGCTTACTATCTCCTTCGAAGACGCTGTGCATGGCTGCCAAAAAGAGATCGAGGTTCCTCGCTGGGAGACCTGTCCTACCTGTCACGGTAACGGCGCCCAGCCTGGTACTAATACCACACGCTGCACTGCATGCCAGGGCACTGGTGAAATTCGCCGGGTGCAGCAATCCATTTTCGGCCAGTTTGTTAATGTGATGGTCTGCGACCGCTGCCGCGGCGAGGGTCGCGTCATCACTACGCCGTGTGAGCGGTGCCAGGGACAGGGACGTATCCGCAATGTCCGTCGCGTCTCCGTGAATATTCCCGCCGGTGTGGACGACGGCATCAATGTCCGAGTGACCGGTGAGGGCGAGGCTCCGCCTCGTGGCGGCGGCACACCAGGCAACCTGTTTGTCGCGCTCACGGTAAAACCTCACGAATATTTCAAGCGCCAGGGCACCGATATTCTCTATGATCTGCCTATCAGCTTCGCCGATGCAGCTCTTGGCTCCGAAGTGCCAGTCCCAACCCTTGACAGCGAAGAAATTGTCAAGATTCCGTCCGGCACCCAGAGCGGCCGCACCTTCCGTCTCAAAGGTAAAGGAGTACCGGTGGTGCACAGCTCAGTACGCGGAGATCAGTTGGTTACCGTCAAAGTGGTGACACCGCAATCTCTGACTGCTAGACAAAAAGAGCTGCTGCGCGAGTTCGCCGACATCGAAAAGCTGCAGAACGAACGTGGACACAATCTTTTCGAGAAAGGTTTTGAGAAGCTCAAGGATGCTATGCACTTCGAGTGATCCCACACCAGAGGACATACGCGACACAACACTTGAGTCTCCCCCTATACAGAGCCAGTGACCGGAGCCGCCCATCTGGGCGGCTCCGGTCACTGGCTCTGGCCGGCCATAGCGCCTTGCTAAAGCAAGAGTAGATAGCGTATAACTGGTGCAAGATCAGCATGTTACTATGGCGCCTGACGGTTATGCAGGTATCCTCTGGGGCGATGGTGGAATGGTAGACACAGCGGACTTAAAATCCGCTTCCGGACAACCCGGAGTGAGGGTTCGAGTCCCTCTCGCCCTACCAGCGGCTACGCCGCAATAATTCCTTATTGGTGGCAAGTAAGCTGTGCAGATGGGTGACCCCAGAATTGACGAACCTGTTGTGACAAAACCGAGAATCTGCTGCCCGCAGCAATACCTCCGCCACGGCTTTTTTTCCCAGCCATCCTGACTACAGCAAGTACATGCTCCCGGAGCCCTCCTCGGCCGGATGGCCGCACTCTGGCCCACACCAGGTCTGGCACGCGGTGAATCCGCCTTTCGCCCTGCGCCGCCAACTGGTATAATTATTGCTGACTGGCAGGTGTGCGCCGGCCTAAATTGGGATGTTTGCAAGGAGTCAAGTGCGATTATGGCCGATGAATATCAGCTTGCAATGTTGCGTGATGGTGTTCGCCCCTGGAATCTTTGGCGCAAAGCGAATCCGGAAATAGCTATAGTCATATACCGCATGATATCTGCTCTGACGAGATACATGCGGTGTTTCTATATCCACCGTCATTGCTGGGTTTTCCTCCAAAAGAATCCAAAAGTGAATCCACTTCGTAAAAACGGCCTCTGCTTTCCCGGATTTCTGGACACCTCCTTAAGCTAACTGCCGAGCAATCGATCCATAGCCTCTGTCGCCGCCTGCTGCATGGTGGGGGTGACGTGGCTGTAGGTGTCCAGGGTGACCATGATCGTGCTATGCCCAAGCATCGAGGCGACGATCGAAGGATGGATCCCTTGCCCTAGCAGCAGCGTTGCCGCAGTGTGGCGCAGGTCGTGGAACCGGATGATGGGCAGTCCTGCCTGCCGTAGCAGTGGGTGAAACTGATATCTGAGCAGGTGGATACCGTCCATCGGCGAGCCGTCCTGCAGCGGGAAAACCAAGTCGAGGTCTTGCCAGCCATCGCCGACAGCGAGCCGCTCCTCGAGCTGGCGCACACGGTGCTCCTTTAATGCCGCGATCGCCAGAGCGGTAAGGGTGACCTGACGCCGGCTCCGGTGGGACTTCGGCTCAGTGAGGGTAAACTTCCCGTGGAGATGCTGCAGGGAGCTCCGCACCTGGATGCTGCCGCACGTCAGATCGACGTCACGCCAGCGAAGGGCGAGCACCTCCCCGGAGCGCATCCCCGTGGTGAGCTCCAGCACATACAGAGCCTCCAGCCGATCGCCTTGCGCAGTCTCAAGGAAGGTGCGCAGCTGCTCTGCGGTGAGCGTCGAGCCTTCGTAGCGGGCCTTGCGCGGCGGCGAGGTGAGATCGGCGACATTGCGCTGGACGAGTCCCATTCGCATCGCGGTCTTGAGCGCCCGGTGCAGCGCGACATGGATATGCCGCACCGTCGTAGGGGAGAGCCCCTCGGCCAGCTTGTGGCTATAGAGCAGCTGCAGTTGTTGCGGGGAGAGCTTCTCTAAGGATGTCTTCCCGAGGGTTGGCAGAATGTGAAGCCGGACCAGTTCGCCGTAGCGTTTGTGGGTCGACTCCCGCACCGTGGTCTTGGTCGTCTCGAGCCAGGAGGCAAGGAACGCACCCAACGCCTGGTGCTCAGTGACGGGCGTCACACCAAGCTCGTGGTCTCGCTGCATCTTGGCGAGCCAACGATAGCCCTCCTGCCTGGTCTTCACATAGTGCGCCTGGCGCTTCCCGTCGATCGCAATGCGCGCGACTAGGCGGCCATCGGGCCGCTCGTAGACGCCACCAGTGCCATGCCGTTGGTTTTTCGTCGCCATCGCCTGCTCCCTAATTTTCCGAAAACGTATAGAGTGACCAGGTGCCAAAAGTATCAAAAGTCGGTAGCAGCACTATACTGCTACCGCCTAATGTCATCAATCCGGAGAGCCATGAGGAGCATGTCCATATCCGCTATCTCTTCCATCATCTGCTGGTGCTCTTGCTTTAGCTTCGCACTGTGCTGCCGTATTTTGGCGACCATTTGTGCTCGGGCGACAGGGTTCGACCAGTCGGTGCGTGTCAGTTCCTCTATCAAGGCTATGCCCTCTGGGTCAGTTTCCACCACCGTAGTCCCGTCTGGTAAGCGCAGGGTCACACTGTTATGTTTGGTCATTTGTTGAGGCTCCAGCCTTCTTTGTCTTGGATGAGCTGCTCGAGCTCCTCGTTGTCTTCAGGATACAGGTAGGTTTCGACGTGCGCCAGTTTCCCCATTGCCTCGCCGGCCCATGTAGCTATGTGGCCGATGAGTGGCGCAACCGAGAACACTTCCAACGAGCCTTCCTCGTGGTGTTGCCACCCCTCTTTTGTGGCCAATTGCTCCAGCCACTGTGCGCGGTCCATGATCCTCTGTAGCTGTTCCGCGCTGACGTCGGACACGTGCTCCATGGCCCTTTTGAACTCTCTGCGGCATAGAGCCGCACAGCACTATCGAACTTCAGTGCATCCTCGGTGTCCTCTACATACCTGTACTTCACATCGTTGTCTCCCTTCTGTGCATCGCGCTCCAGCTTCTCTTTGACCGCTGCCCGGATCCAACCCGCCAACGTCGCACCAAGTCCCACCTTCTCAATAACGGCGCGAATCTGCGCCATGTCGGAGCTCGGCACAATGATGGTTATCGGCTCACCATCTACCCCTGGGCGACCACGTGGTCGCCCTTTGTTTTTATCCATGGTCATCATCTGATGTACCTCCTCACCCATCAGTATGAACCATTATTCAACCCGTGTCAACACCCATAATGATTCACGCATTTTTCACATTGACAAATGTAGAGTAGTGTGTTAATATTGGTACAGATGCGGGCTGACTACCCGCCGGAGCACCTGAACAATCGAGCGAGAAAACAACGGAAGCCGGGCAGACTTCCGGCAGGCAGAATGCCCCCCGAAATGGATCGGCAGACATGTGTACGCGGGCACGAAAAAGGCCGCTAGCGCGAATTGAGACCCCGCTAGCGGCCAGTTCCGAAAGGACAGACTGAATGATATCACAAGAGTACGAGAAGGCGCTTGCGAGAGCGCACCAAGCTGGCCTAGTGGTCGCCGCCCGTGTCGGCTATAACAAGGAGACCGGAGAGCGAGTGCTCGGTGTGACGAGTGCAAGCGAGGGTGAAAATTCCCTCCATCTCGTTACCGTCAAGGATTTGATCCTGACGTGCGACTGCAAGGCCGCACAGTTTGGTCGCTATTGCCAGCACAGGGCGGTAGCGCATGAGTACCTGGTCGCTGAGCGCTTCGCGCAAAGTGACAAACGTATTGATCGACTCGAGCGTGATGTTCATCGCGTCGCGCTCGAGCTCGTAAGGCTGGGCAATCAGCGCGATCAACGATACGCTGGCCAAGACGCGCCCGTCATGAGCGCATCGAAGCCCATGAGCTTGTTCCGCTAACCTGTGATTGTCCGCGTGCACATGTCTGCTGGATCCATCCCGTTTGTTTCTCGCATCACCTCTACATCCCCGGGCC
>CAWGVQ010000010.1:0-14526 GCA_963826075.1 uncultured Chloroflexia bacterium | reverse complement strand
GGAGACCGCGGGTTCGAATCCCGCTGGGGGTACCGCCCATAGGGATGTCAACAGGGAGAGTGCTGCGCTTCACTATCAAGCGCAGACGTCGCTGTTGAAGCACAGACTTTCAACCTGCAGTTTTGGAGGTCCAGGCGCCTCGTCTCAATCAGTCTCGCGTCGTCTCGATGTCACTTAAAATCAGGGTTCTGCAGCCAGACCAATCTCGCGTCATCTCGCTGTTCTGCTGTCCAAACTGCTGTCAAAATGACATCCATCTACTTGTCGAATGCACCACTAAGACGATCGTTTGCTTCACGTTGACAGAGAGCGATCGGAGATGGTCTAGCCTCCGATCCCCATTACCAGCCGAGGATCAGCCGCGGATCGACTGCAGTGAGGATACCAAGCAGCACCAGTCCCACACCCACCACCAAGGCCAGGCGATCGCCGTAGCGCCAGATCTTCTCCACCAATACGATGAGGGTGAGAGCGACCATCCACGGGATGTTCATGAGACCGAGGACCGCGAATGCCAGCATGCATCCGCCACATGCCCCCAGGCAATCCATGCCATGCGCCAACCCCGCTCTGACAGTCTGCAGCGGGTATCGCGCACTCGGAAGGTGCGCATGCGCGCCTAGGTGCAGGTTACATGACGCGAGACAGCGTGCCCGGAGCGGCGTCAACTGGTAGAAGCCAGCCACCACGAGCACCACCGCTCCTGCTGCGATCGCAACCGGAGGAGCAGTAGTGGCGAAGTGCCCCTCCAGCCCAGCGAGGCCAAAGATGGGAAGGCCGAAGGCAATCCAGACAAGGAGGTAACCCATCACAAAGGTACCGACATGGGCGACAAGGTGTAGCCCGTCCGTCCGCAGTCGTGCGGTTTCCAGCCGGAGTGAGGCGATCGGGGCCAATGAAGGTCCCATCATTGCCACCATCATCAGCGTCCAGAAGACCAGGAACGCACCCAGCGACATCCCCATCGTTCCTGGGATGGACCACATACCACGTGACTGCTGTATGGTCGGAATCCAGGCCAGAGCGGCCAGGAGCAAGCTTCCTACCAAGAAAATCCACTGCATCGCTGCTGGCGGGGAACGTCTCGTCTGACTCACGGCAGCACTCACTCCCTTGTTGAGGCTTACACCAGCACTTCGCTACCCCTAGCACGTCCTCGGAACGCGCTCGCGCGCGAGATACCCTGCGAGCTCGCACCATCGCTTACTGACCGAGTTGTCCCCGCTCCGTGACCCACCTCTTACATGTCCAGCCCTGGACCGGCGGAGGTGCTGTGCCCTGAGCCAGCCAGCTACGGTGCACGCAAGGAGATGGGGTAGACTCGAAGTTGCCCAGTCGCGGTGAGAATCTGGTGATCGGGCCCACCTTACGCACCTGGTCCTACGACGTGAAACAGTACGAATCGGAGGACGCGTCCCCGCCCTGCAGGCGGATCTGGTGGGGACGCTCGCCCTCGAATGTCACGAAAAACGCAGGGTCGAGTGCCAGGCCGCCAGCGGGGTCGGCATCCAGCTTCACGACCCATCCACGGATGCCCTCGGGGTAGAACTGGGCATCCCAGCTGGCGTAGAGCGAGTTGCTCACGTAGACGCGGCGGCCGTCCCGGCTCACCTCCACCATCTGCGGGCCGCCATTGAGCGCACCGCCTGCCGGATGCGGTGCGTGATCCACGATGCCACCGAGCCGGACCGAGCCGGTGAGCTGCGGATGGAACGGGTCGCTGACCTCGTACTGTCGGAACTCGCCGGTGCCCCAGCAGGAGACATACAGGTACCGATCGTCCAAGCTGAGGTCGATGTCGGTCACCAGCGGCGGCACAGCGCCGAACGGCTTCAGTGCGGGCGGCAACACATCCGCATCGGCCGGCTCAGCGGGAATCTCAATGACCTTCTGCGCTTGCCAAGTGCCGTTTGCGCGGTGCCAGACCCAGATCGACGACGAGAGGTCTTTGAGAGACAGGACCGCATTGACGAAGCCATAGGTCTGGTTGGGGTCGTGTGAGGGCCGAAGCTCCAGCACCATCTGCTGCTCTGCACCCAGGTCGATCGTCTGTACGTGGCGGCCATCGCTTAGCGTCCAGACGTGCAGAGCGTGCCCGTACTTGCCGGCCAGCAACAGGTCAGGATTCACGCCTGCTTCGACCATAGACGGGGTGCCCCACTCACTGGTGATAAGAGTGTTATGACCCAGGTGCCACCAGAAGTCGTAGGCGAAATACTGTGGTCCCCGCTCGACCTCCCAGGCACCGCGCACACCGAAGTCATCGGAGTCGACCGTAAAAATACCGCCTGGCCCTTCGCCCTCGGGGGCACCAAGAGCGCTGACGTAAATGGCCTCGGGCCCGCAGTGGATAGTGTGCGGCCGGCTATAGCCCGTGCGCGTGGCCACCTCATCTGCCGAGATAACCTTCACGAGCTGTGGACTGCGGGGATCGGGCTTGGTATCGAGGATGTGGATGCGCGAGGAGCGCAAGCCTGGCACGAGAAGATAGCGCCGCTCCATATGAGCATGGCCCTCACCATGACCCAGGCAGGCGCTGCAGGCGTTCCACCCAAAGTGATGCAACTCATCGCCAGGGTTGGGCATGTCCACCCGCCCAACGACCTGACCGTAGGTGGGGGAGCCCGCGTCGACATCCAGCACGCACAGGGCGTCGGGCCGACCAGTATCCTCCGTATTCAAGGTGACAACGTACGCGAGTTGCTCACGCGGTGCCTCCATCGCCTGCCGCGCCGAGCGGTAGAAGGTGGGATCCTGATGCGATTGTGCCATTAGTCTGCCTCGCCTTTCTTCAACACTAGGCCCGGACTGGGTGCGCCGAGCGCACTGCCAGAGCCACTTGCAACTGAGAGGTACGACACGGTAGCCACCGGAGACGGCATCCGGCTTACGGTGGACGCGCTACATGGGATGATCAAATGAGTTCGGCGATGCGTGCTGCCGCGCGCGCCGCGCCATCGACTTCGACTGTACCGTACTGAGTAGAGCGGCCAATCTCATCTGCGATGGCCATAGCTAGAACCTCGGGCGTTGCCGTCTCAAAGTCCATGCGCCGGCCGGCCCGGTAGCGTTCGAGGCGGTGCCGCACATGGAAGTTCTGCTCAAAGTGGTGTCGCAATGGAAAGTACAGGAACGGTCGCTGGTTCGCCGTCAGCTCCATGCAGGTCGAGAGGCCGCCCTGGACCACCGCTAGGTCGCAGGCGGCGAGATGGCGGTACAGCTCGTGGACATAGGCTCGTACCTCCAGTCCCTCAGTGTTCGGAAACGATGCCAGATCGATACGCGGTCCAGCAACGACCACCATGCGCAGTGCCGGCACACGTCGCTTGGCCTCGGGGAAGGCATCAATGACGCGCTGCAGCAGGTGCTTGCCGACTCCCGAGCCCCCTACGGTGACCACGCAGATCCGCTCGTCCGGCTGGTAACCCAGTTCGTGACGCAGCGCCTCCCGGTCGGCGAAGACGTGCGGATCGAAGCCAGTAATATAACCGCTGAAGTCGTAGTGTCGCTCGGTCCACGAGCGGATCGCGGGGAGATCCCGTCCAAATGTGTCCGGCACAATATCCTCGGGATTGCCCACAAAGATGGCGCGGTCTCGCAATCGCGGGAAGCGTTCGATCTGTTCGATCATCTCCGCGTTATAGTCAGTGGTCAGGAACACCTCGTGGTCGCCCCCGTCCGCCATCGGAAGATAGCCGACGAAGTCGGTCATCCAGACATAGGCTGCGCGCTTCTCCTCAGGGTTCTCGTGGAGGAAGTAGTCGAGCTCCCAGGCCTCGTCACCGATCCACAGGTCGTAGTCTTCGGCAGTGACCACATCGTGGAAGAGCATGTAGTTGGCGACGAGAATCTCGTCCATCCTCCGAAGCGCCTGGAAGCAATGCAGATCGTGCTCGGCGGACTCGCACTCGATATGCTGTGACTCGCTCGAAAGCAAGGCGCTGGCCGGATGAATACGCTCACCATGCGCCTCCAGCACTTTGGTCACAGGATGCTGTGCTAGCCAGTCTATCTCCAGGTCGGGGCGGAGCTTACGCAGTTCGTCGGCAATGGCAACATCGCGCTGTGCATGACCCAGCCCAATGGGCGAGGAGATATAGAGTGCGCGTTTGCGGCGATTGCGCCCACGCGTCCAGGTCAACGGTGGTGGCGCGGCGCGCACTCGCTGATGCTGCTGTGCCGCCTGTGACTCCGCAGCAGTGGTAACATCGGTTGCCTTGATCGTTTGGATAAAGTCATGCAGCAGCAGATTGACCTTCACTGGGTCGCGCGCATTGGGAATATGACCGCTCCCTTCCAGCGTCACCAGTGTTCCACCGGTTAGTTCGGCGAGACGAGCGCCGCGCGCATGAGGAATCACCTCATCCGCATCGCCATGAATCACAAGTACCGGACATTGCACCTGCCGGGCGAGCTTCGTCGTGATCTTTCGATTGCAGAGTTTGTCGGGGCGATCTTCGGTGATAACCAGCACTTCAGGTGTCGTTTCCAGCGCCCAACCAACGCAGTCTTCGATTTGTTTGGTGGAGTGCGGCTCGGTGAAGCACTTGGCGAAAAAGAACTCAAGAAACCCCTGATAGTCTTTAGTCCAGTAATGACGATTGTATTTGGCCCAGCCCTCATCAGTCGCCAATACCTTGTCAAACGAATCGAAGCAGATGCGCCGTTCTGGATGAGGCGGAGTGAGCGGAGCGGAAGGGCCGATAAATACGACGCCAGCGACCCGTTCGGCATGCTCGGCAGCCATGAGTAGCGCCCAATTTGCGGCGCACGAGAGCGCGACGACGATGGCTCGCTCCGTGTTGGTGGCATCCATCACGGCCAGTGCATCGGCGGTCATCCTGGTGTCGGCATAGGCCATCGCATCCAGCGGACGGCTCGACTTCCCATTGCCGCGCGGATCAAATGTGATGACACGACCATGCCGCGCCAGATAAGGAACCTGTCCCTTCCAGAAGCGTGAATGGAGGATAGACCAGGTAGGGAGCAGCAGCACCGTTGGCTCCCCTTCGCCGAAAACCTCGTAGAAGATACGAACTTCATCACGTTCGACATAGTCTTCTTCGTCAGGATACCGTGCCCTCATGCTCGTCACACCCTTTCGCGGCTTTCGTCGCCTCTAAGGTCATGAGCCAGTGATCAATCATCGCCAGTAATTCCATCTGCCCTGTGGTAATGCCGCCGAGCCGTTCGAGGATAATGCCCTCATTGAAGGTGATAACCAATGCAACAATACTCTCCACGGGAAACTGTTTGGTATCGAGGTCATACTCGACCATCGCTTTGGAGAACGCTTCGCGCAGTACGCTCGTCCATTGGTCATGAACTCGAATCACCAGGTCGCGCAGTTCGGGCTGGTTCCACGCCAGCGCCTGCAACTCCAACCAGATCTTTTGATAGCCACTTTCGCGGTCCTCATCAAGGTAGGCCATCGCTGTGCGCCACTTCGTGATAAAGGGAATATCCGCCGCATACATCGCACGCTGCCGCTCTATCAGCCGCTCGGTAAATCGTTCCAGAACTCGTACGAAAAGATGTTCCATAGAACCAAAGTAGTAATGCACCAAGCCATGATTTGCGCCGGCCTCCTCCGCGAGCCGGCGGGTACTGATATTGGCGTAGCCTACGCTGATGAGGAGGCGCTCGGCGGCATCCAGGAAACGCTCTTCGGTTGCCAGCCGGTCAGCGGTGTCGGTCATGCAAACCCCTTGATCATACACTTGTATTAGACGTTCGACTAATACAAGTGTATAACATGCAGGAACTTCGCTGTCAAGAGCTCACTGGTGTCCACTCGCGACCAGACATCTTGAAGTTGTACTACGAGGAGAGGGCAGAACGAGGTTACCCTGATGAATCGCCGGTGAAAAACGACGTCGCAACACGAACCGCTGTCAAAGGCCCTCTAGTAGGGGTAAACGACCTAGACAGTGGGTATGCAAATGGCCTTGAATTCAGTGGCGGCATCGTCGAGAATCGAACTCGGATGACCGGTTTAGAAGACCGCGGCGCCCTCGCTTAGGCCGTCTCATTCAGTCTTTCTAGCACAAGGCATCAGCCCTCTGTGTCCATCGTGGTCTCGTGCCATCTCGTCTGGTCTGTCGGTCATGCTGTCAGAATTGCTGTCAAGTCGAAGGGGCTAGAGCCTTTCACATTGAAAGGGTGAGGCCCTGCGTCTCTAGCCGTCTCCTGGCGTCTCCCCTGTTCCACAAATCCAGAAAAACTACGTCATAGTATCCGCGATTGTCTCTAGACGTCTCCGGGCATTGTTGTCGCGATTGTTGTCAGTACAAGCGATAGCGAGCACGAGATGCGGTACCTGATCAGGCGAATGCACCCTCTTCTTTTGTGGTGTAGAGCAGTGTGGTGTAGAGCAGTGTTAGCAAGCTTACGCCACTGCTCAGAGATCCTGCACATGAAGTCGGGAGCAGATCAGACAGCGGTATGTTGACCCGTGGTCGTAAATGGCTCTGGAGTTCTCAGGTCTGACTCTCCCAGTACCGCAGGTACGTACCATGTGTTCGTTCTTCTGGCATACGAGCTACACATCGATCCAAGGGTAACTTGTGTCGTGTACACTGCGTTGCAGTAGCAATGTGCTACCGTGCTGTATGACCCTGTTGTCGACTGCTGTGGCATCGACGCGATGCGCCAGGAGCGATCTCATGCCAAACCGACTGTATGTCTGCGTGCGGAGTGAGGAGACCGGTACGCTCTCGCAGAGATTTGCCGACCTGCTCGTTCACCACTTCGGTGTGACCAACGTCGTTGGGGTAGGCGCAGCAGGACCGCCGACACTCGATGCACTCTCACGCTGCGGTGCCGTGGTGGTGCCGATGGAAGCCGGGTGGTTGGAGGCAACCGATGCCACTGGTCGGCAGCGCCTCGAAAATCCGGCAGATCCAGTGCGCGCTGCGGTGATGGCTGGGGCACTGCAAGATAAGCTGGTGTTGCCTGTGCTGTTGGGCGCGACCGTGATGCCGGAGCCCGAGGCGTTGCCCGGTGAGATCCGGTTTCTCGCCTACCGAAATGCCTTGCAGGTGCCCGACGGTTCGGGATTCGCCCGCGGCGTGGAGCGCACGGCACGCTCCATCAACGTGCAGCTGAACTGGCCGCGCACGGTGCGGCTCGCCCTTGGCAGCATGTTCGCTGTAGTCCCCTGGGCGGTTGCAGTGCTCGGTATCGCGCTCTTCCTTTGGATCGGGGGACACGAGTCGCACGAGTTTGATAGGACGTGGATCCTCATACTTCTCGTGGCACCAATCCTATTCGCCCCCTTTGTGGTCGCCGGAGTGATAGTCAGCGCCGGGCTACTGCGGGACAGGCGGTGGGCAACTGGGTGTCTGCTCGTTCTGGACACACTCGCTCTCGCCGTAACTCTTTTGCTCCTGGCCGGGAGGGCTGTGGCGCTTCCCCACAGTATCTCGCCGGCGCTGGCACCGGCGGTGCTGGCGCTGGCGCCGTTGCTCGTCCTGTGTGTACTGCTCGCTCTGATCCTGTGGGCAGTGCTCTACTATGTTGTCCTCGGTGGCCCGCGTGGCGCCAGCATCGATTTCCGGACCAATATGCTCCTGAGCCAGATCAAGCGCGAATACCCAGACGGCACCGGAGGGGAGCAGTCCGGCTTTCTTGTGGTGTGCCGGCCAGAGGACAGGAGCGGCGCGTACCCCGCGATGTGCGCACATATGGAACGGCAGGTGCGCAAGTTCTATAATGGTCGCCCAATCTATTACGCCGATACGAGCGATTCTGCCTCTGAGCAGAGCCAAGCCTTCGAGCGGTCTGCAAACGTCGTCGTGGTCATCGGACCAGACTGGCTTACCGCCATCGACAATGCCGGACGGCGCCAGCTCGACGATCCAGGGGACCCAGTCCGCGAGCTGATCGCACGGTCCCTGCGACAGGGCAAGAATGTCACGCCGGTGCTGATCGACGGAGCACGGATGCCTGCGGTGGAAGAACTACCCGCCGAGCTTGTCCCCCTGGTCTATGCCGAGACCTGGTCCGTGCTCGATCCACGTCAGTATCGGCCAGGTCTGCTGGGAGCGTTGGCGCGCGGCCGTTGGCGCCTCGGCGTGTATGGCAATCTCACCATGATTCTTATGAACTCGTCACAGAATTTTACTCCTGACTTCTTTATCTCCTACCGGCGCTCGGACTCGCGCGAGGTCTGCGACGCCCTCTACCATGAGCTCAGGCAACACCCCGGATGGGAGCAGAGAGTCTTCCGTGACACCGATGTCATCAGCGCGGGCACCGACTTCCCCATTGTCCTCGAGAACGCCGTGGAGAGCTGCAGGGTGGTGCTGGTGCTCATCGGGCCACGCTGGTTGTCCGCCACGGACCCCAGGACTGGACAGCGGCGACTGGATGATCCAAACGATTTCGTGCGTACAGAGATCGTGATGGCGCTCCGCAAGCAGAAGCTGGTCGTGCCGGTCCTGGTGGATGGCGCGCGTCAGCCGACCGCCGCCGAGCTACCCGAAGAACTGACCCCACTCGCCACGTTCCTGTCCTACATCTTGAGTCGAGGGCCGCGCTTCAAGTCAGATGTGCGAGAGCTTGTCGTCCTGCTCGACCAGACGAGGGCAACGTAACTTCAGGGGCCTATACTGCGCGAACGTATCGACCGGCCAAGCCGCGAGCCAGTCTACAACAGTATGACGCGACTGGGTATGATATAACTCTGGTCTTGGAACTTGAAACTTCCTGTGGCATGCTGCCGCAGGAATCCCGGAGTTAGGGAACTTTCAATCATGACGGTCTATGGGAATGTGTATGGTTATGGACGTTCGTAGTCGTTCGTCCGTTTTGGCGTCAGACTATACAAAGAGCGAGCCCAGGAGGCTTAAAATCCTGGGCTCTTTTGGTGGAGATGGGGGAGAGTCGAACTCCCCTCGGTGTGTTCATCTTGCTTTATCAGTGCGCGTCATGTCCGATTATTTCTGGTATTGTGCATCACATACGTTCGTCTTCTGTCATGGTCGTTCGGCGGCGTTGCTGTCAGAATTGCTGTCAGCCGTCGAACACCTGGCCAGTTACCACTGCTCAACGAGTAGCTCATCGATCCAATCAAAGTGGGTATCACGAGCGGCGAGCGTAATGCCGTACTGTATGGCAGTTGCCGCTATCCAAAGGTCATTGTCTGGCATGAACAACCCTTTGCTTTTTAGTGTCTGCTTGATGCGTCCATACACTTGGGCGGTAGTCGCGTCAGAAGCAAGTACAGTAAGACTCTGCATAATTGAAGTAATGTCTTGCAGCGCTGCCTCCTGACGGGTTGGAGAGCCGTACGCCCCAAAGTAGAGTTCTCCCAGGACGATGCTAGATACATAGCCTGCTGGTACGCTGGCGATCCGTGCCGTGATGGCGGTATCACCTCGCAGCGACGGGATCAGTACACTCGAATCGAGTAGATAGGATTGACTCGGTGGAGAGCTAGCGCCACCCATCGTAGTCGATCCTTTCAGTGTCTTCCAAGGAACGTTCTAGGGCTTCACCAAGTTCTGGGGACACGCGCAAATTGGCGATCACAGAACCAGGAGTTCCAGGCGGTAATGGTGTATGCAGCAATGGAGACGCTTGCGCTGTTTGCGCCACCTGTGCGAGTGCGCGCACATAGGCGAGGACGCGCTGCTGGTCGCTTGGTGGTAGGTGGGCGACTGCTTCTAGTATTTCGTCGGTGATGGTCGCCATAACTGCTCCTTTCGACAATCTATGTGTTTGTCGAACGTCTCTGGCATTCAGTGACAGAGAAAGAGGTCTACCTCGAGGATTATCTCACAGATAGTTGCTGAAACGGTCAGCGGCCTTAGCCGGGATTTCCCGTTCTACGATCACGAATGATGCCTATAACAGCGCCTGACTTGGATAGTAGCTGCCAAACAGTAAGTCTCGAGATAAGAACGCCGAGCAGCAGGATAGAGAGCAGAGCGTATAGCTGTGTGAGACGTTGCGCATCTCGCAACAACAGGTGATTACCTCAACTGTTGCGCCTCTGCATGAAAGTGAGGGGGTGCTCTTCTGATGGTGAATACTATCGGCACTTTCTAGGGCTTGGGCGCGGTGCATTGTATGGTATGGCTATCCACGGCTCCTAATACCTTTAGCTTTCTTCCCCTACGTGCCATAGGACGGTTTGACAGGAGTCCTGTGACTGAGTATTCTATGAGTAGAACGACAGTTCCAACTTTTGTTGGCCGAGGAGAACCAGGCGACAGAAGTGAAACGGTGAAAGGGGCAGGCTTCGATGTTCGAGGACGTATCACCTGTACAGCGGCGTATGTACGAATATATCTTGGAATGTCAGCTGCGCGATAGCTCGACACCGACCATTCGCGACATTGGTGCCAAGCTGCACATGGCGTCCACGTCCAATGTGGACTACCATCTCAACGCTCTGGAAGAGAGGGGATATCTCACTCGATCGCACGGCCGCAGTCGGAGCATCCGCCTGCTTCGCCTGCCGGAACGTGGATTGCCTATCCTAGGCACCATCGCTGCTGGCACGCCGATTTCACTGTTTCTCGAGCCGGAGCCCTCTCACCTGAGCCTGGACTTCCCCGTACGTCATATGGCGTCTGGTCTGTATGCGCTCAGCGTCAAAGGCGACTCGATGGTGGACGATCTGATCGCGGACGGTGATTTGGTCATCATTGACTCGACACAGAAGGACCCGTACGACGGCGCCATCGTCGTCGCTACGTACCTGAACGGTGATGGGGAGGCTGGAGCGGCCACACTCAAGCGCTTCTACCGTGAGAGCGGACGGATACGCTTACAACCAGCGAACGCGAACTATGCGCCAATCTATATTGATGCGGCTGTGTGGAAGCGTGAGTGGACTGTGCAAGGGACTGTACGGGCCATCATCCGGTCCTGGTAAAGCGTCTAGTCTGGAGCGATACGCTTAATGCCACGTTCTGCTAGCCATGCTAGGACAGCGTCCGCCAAATCTTGTCAGTGAGCCCGCAGCATCAGACTACGCGCCAGGTGCGGAAAATCTAACGTACTGTTTCCGCAAAGCGCTATGACGCAGTTTTGCTGTCAAAGGGCCTTGGAGTAGTCTCAAGCAACGCAGCCCGCAAGCTGTGATACCATTTTAGGCTCGCGTATTGTACTATAAAGGCATGTCGAGACGTATTCGCCTGGCACCTCATGTGGGGGTGAACGAGCTCGAGCGGCGCTACCGGGCAGCCAAGGAACCGCACGAGCGCAGTTGGTGGCAGATCCTGTGGCAACTCGCCCGAGGACACACAGCGACGGAGATTGCCGAGACCACCGGGTATTCCCGCTATTGGATTGGCCAGATTGCCCGCCGCTACAACCAGCAGGGTCCTGCCGGCATGGTCAACCAGTCACCGACGCACTCGCATCGGGCGCCGTTGCTGCTCTCGCCCGAGCAGCTGGCCGAGCTGGCAGTGGTCGTCCGGGGTCCGGCTCCCGAGGGTGATGTCTGGATCGGTCGGACGGTGGCCGCGTGGATGAGTCAGCAGCTGGGACGTCCGGTGAGCGTGCAGCTGGGCTGGGCGTATCTGGTGCGCTTGGATGGCAAGCGGCATAAGCCGCGGCCCCGGCATGTGAAAGCCGATCCCGCCGCCCAGGAGCAGTTCAAAAAAAAGTCCGGCCGCTCGTTCAGGCCGTAGCGACCGCCTTTCCCACGGCGCAGGTGGAGCTATGGACCATGGAAATAGTCTGTACGCAAATGACAAAAACGGACCTGCGCGCCGGCGGGTGTGGTCGGGATGACATAGCGGATCTCCACCTGGTCATTCATCACAACGACACGGTCGATGAGGAGTTCGACGAGTTGGCGCTTCTGCTCAAATGTGGCCGTAGCGAGGCCGTGGCTCACGCGCTGGCAGAACTGTTGCATCCCCGCGACCAGCGCAGCGGTCTCCTGGTGGCGCTGCGTGTGGATGGTCAGCTGCGCCTCTTGCTCTGCCAACGCCTGCTCCTTCTGCGCAAGGGTGCGCCGCCGTCGCTCGTACTCTGCCAGCGGGATCACGCCGTGCAAGTAAGCCTCCGTAAGGCGCTCCTGCTGGTGCGCCAGACTGCTCTGGCCTTTGCGCAAATTCTGCTGGCGGGCTTGCAGTTCTTGGGGTAACCAGTGCCCACCATGTGCCCGCTCCAGCGCCTCAGTCAGGCTCGCTGGATGGGTTAGGACTGCACACAGATCTTGCCACACGAGGGTATCGAGTTGTCCAGCGGGACTGAAACGCGCCGGACACCGGGTCTCCCGGTGGGTATGGACGGATTGGGCCTTGCCGGAGCAGACGTAATAGGCCTGGTGGTGGTTGACGGTTCGGGCGCTACAGGCGCGCCGGCAGAGGCCACAACTGACCAGCGCACGCAACAGGTAGCCGTTGGTCGTATTATGGCGACTGGCGAAGGATTGGTTCTGCGCGAGCTTGTGCTGGACCAAGTCAAATTGTTCCTGGGTGACAATCGCCGGCACCGTGGCCACCGGGATCCACTCCGGAGGCGGGGACCCGAACCCCACTGTCGTGTGGCCGTCCCAGCGGATGGGTGGCAGAACGGCGTATGCGCGCCGGTCGGTAGCGCAGACGTCCCGCATACACCTGCCCGGTATAGACCGGATTGGTCAACAGACCCCGCAGCGACGACAGTCCCCACCACGGCCGACCCGTCGGTGAACAGATGCCCCGGTGATGCAGCGCATACGCCACCTGTTGGAGACTCGTGCCCGGTTCCAGATACAGCGCAAAGATCTCCACCACCATTGCGGCACTGACCGGGTCGAGCGTGACGCCAGCGGGGTCGAGCGTGACGCCAGCGGGGTCGAGCGTGACGCCAGCAGGGTCGCGGGGATGCTCGGAATGCAGACGGAAGCCATAGGGCGCCCGTGTCCACGGCAACAGCATCCCTGCGCGTAGCTTGGTCAGGCGCCCGCGGCGCATCCGCTCCGTTATCAGCGTCCGCTCGTACTCGGCCATAGCACTGCGGATCTGCAGGAGCAACTGGTCATGCGGATCCTGACTCATTGGCCGCTCGAGAAATTCGACCTGGCAGCCACTTCCCGCAAATTCGTCGAGCAGCAGCATTTGGTGGACGTAGTTGCGCGCCAGACGATCTGGCGCGGTAATCAGCAGCCGATCGAGCTCATGCCCACGGACGGCATCCCGCAGGCGATCCAGGCCGGGCCGACGCAGATGCGCTCCACTGTAGCCGTCGTCCCGAAAGATATGGTCATCCGCCAGCTCTTCGTGCTGCTCTGCCAGGAACACGCGGAGCTGATCCAGCTGTTGGTCAATCGTCTGCTTTTGCATCTGGTTGGGCGTTGTAACGCGCACGTACACGCCTAGGCGCATGGGGTACCTCCGCTTGCATCGGCTTTCCGGTCGGACAGGGCGCGGGGAGGAGCGCTTCGACAGGGGGCGGAAGCCCAGGACGCTCCGTCCACTGCAACAGGAGTTGGTAGGCGCGATCCCAGCGCTGCTGCCCGTCGGGAGAGTTGATTGTCTGTCGGCGCACCCGCCACTGGTGATTCATCCGATCCTCCGCAGGGAGCGCTCTGTTGCGAAGGATACGGCACGGGCGAGTTGGCTCGGGAGAGCCGAGCGGCGCTGGTGCGCCGCTGAGCGCGCGCCCAACTCAAGGTCAGTCGACTAGACCGGACGACGCAGAACTTGTCATTTGTGATCAGACCATCGACGTACACTACAACCGTTTACCCAAATCGGAACGGCAGCGGCTCATACAAGCGTTTCCTGAGGCCAGGATCGATCTCCGGAACCAGGACACCGAAGAGACGGAATCGGGACAGGATGATCTCCGAGCCGTGGTTGAACTGATTAAGAAAGGGAAAGGCTCCCTGACATACCCCTATACCGAAGCCCTCCAGTATTTCGACGAGGCCCTCACCTATTTCAGCCGGGGCCTCACCACCAATGAATACAATCTTATCTACATTCACTATATCAAGATGTGGATATATGCCCAGCTGCAATACCATTCACTAGATACCGCACCAGCAGACATCCCACGGTATGAGGAATTGGGGAGGGAAGAAGCCCAGACTTGCTTGGATCTGGTGCCAGAGAATCTGCGAGTTTGGCATTTTACCGAGGAGGCCCAATTTCATAAAGAGGTCATTCGCTTTGCCTGCAACTATCTTGCCTGGTCGATATACCAGCGGTATGACGATGCCGCCCACCTGGAAACCGCACTTCAGTTGGCAGAGCGGGGGGCAGAGTTTGCCACGGAGCCGCAATACTATTCTATCTTGGACACGCAGGTACGCATTCTGTATAAGCTCAACCGAGTGCAAGAAGCAGATACCATCGTACAACTGGTGCTCCGGGAAGTCCCTGATTTCCCCGATTTTCAAGATTTCAGAACTCATCAACCGTCTTGATTGCCGCGGGCTTGACTGACTGACCGGATCCCTGAAGCAACTACTGGCAGAAACGGAGCCTTAGCTGGTTCGGGGGGGACCGACAATACTGCGGGACGGAGTCACATCGTGCTTCATCGAGACACCTCCCCCTCTACATAAATATGTCG
>CAWGVQ010000009.1:0-616525 GCA_963826075.1 uncultured Chloroflexia bacterium | reverse complement strand
TGACAGCAACGTTGCAGGCGCCGCGTCACCTGATCCATTCAGCTCTGGGGTGAGATCGTGGTGGTGCCCGCGACGTAGTATGGAGGCCAGGATACGACGATCATCAAAAGGGTCCCTGTGACTTGTCAGAGGCGGCGGGGCCGTATAGCATCGTCGATCAAGAGGTGGTGCTCCCCAGCAAGACCACCGAGCCATTGCCATCGCCAACATCACCATGCCAGCAGCGATTCCTCCGCCGTACCGTACCACCTGGCGGCGTTGCCTCGCCATTGTTGCGCTTGGGCTGACCTCAGCGTTGTTCTTCTCCCCCATCGGCGTGGGATCGTGGTGGTGGCAGCCGGTCCTGGCGGCGGGTGTACTGTTCGTAGCGGTCCTGCTGAATGCGATCCGCATCCGCATCCGCAGCGCAGGCAGCTCCACCTCGATCGGAGCGGCGCTACGTGGTCCGGTTGCGACCGGGGTAGATTCTGGTGTCCTGGGGGTCGCAGCGATCGAGCTAGCTGGGCTCAGCTATACGACCCATTCCACATTCCAAGCGGCCTGTTTTCGTCTGCCTCGCACACTGCCTGTGGTTGGACTGCGGTGGATCAGGTTGATGGCAATTTTTTTAGCAGAGCAAGATTGTGCCGAGCATGGTGTTCTCGGACTCGGGAAGTATCTTCCTGAAACGTGACATCCAGCACCCTATGCAGACGGTTTTCAATTGACCAGTGCTGGCGTATTGCGGATAGAGGAACCAGCCATTGATACCCTGCTGGAGCCCTGGTTTACGAAGCGCGCGCTGGATGTGTCAGATCGCTGGTGCGCACCTGTGCGCCGAGAGCATCGGCGAGGCGCAGGACGAGGTAATCCATGGTGCGCAGCTCCCGTCAGACGGCCGGCAGGTCTGTCGAGGCGAGGCTTGGCGTTGCCGAGGCCCATCCCTCGCCAACACTGGCAACCTCCTCAGCCACGTCGAGCAGGTCGGTCACCGATTGCCAGCGCTCAGAACCTGATGGTGTCCATGTGGATCGGGCCTGAGCCGATCACACACCTCGTCAAGATTAGCACGAAGCCGTTCCACGGCGCGCGCGATCTCCATCCGTCCCGCCACGGATGGACCAGGCTCAACACCGCCAGCGACGTGCGCGAGCCTGCGCGCGTGAAAGGCACAGGCGTACAGCAAATGCACAATGTTTTGCATGCCGGACTGGGAGCGTGCCGACGAGGAGAACGCCTGCGCGTCGGTGCGCACCTGCCAAAGTCGACGGTCCAGTGCGCGCGTCGCGGCGACCGGATCGCCGACGGCGGGTTTGCCTATCAGAGGGCCAAGTCCCTGCTCGAGGACGTCCCTGAGCGCGGCCAGGAAGCGGCGGATATCGCTGGTCACGGTAGCGCGCGTGCTCGCCGGCAAGACCAAAAAGGCCGTCAGGATGCCGATGGCGGCGCCAACCGTGGTCTCCTCCAGACGCAGGATCAGTGCGCCCGCGCTGAATGTGCCCAACAGCGCATCGAATGTGGCTACGAGGATGGTGATCCAAAAGGTCATCACCCAAGCCGGGGTTTCCAACAATAAACGAGACAGAATATACAGACGAAGATGAAGACGAGAGAGATCACGAGGTTGCTTCCGACGGCCGTGCCGATCAGGATACCAACAGGAATGCCGAGCACCGTTCCCAGTACCCGATACCAGCTCCGCGTCAGCGTTTGGACAGCGGAGGCCGTCGCCACGTAGACGAGAAAGGCGGTGAGGACGGCCCAATACCAGCGGGCAGGCGAGAGGAGCTCGCCGGTAATGGCCGCTGAGGTTGCCACCGCCACCTGGATCGCCTGCCGGGTTGCCGGATGCAGCTGAACATGACGCCGAACAGGCGCTGGCTGCCCGACTCGGCCAGTGATGCCCGCTAGTGGGGTCGCCTCGGGGAATCTGGGGAGGGTCGCCGGTGGATGCGCCGCCGCTCCACGGCAGGACGCGGTTCAGAGCGCCTTGCACGCGGGGAACATGCCTGCTGGTCAAGGCTTCAACTCCGTTCTCGCCATCCTGAGCTGGTCGAGCGCCGCTTCGAGCTGCCGTTCTGCGGCGAGCACGTGGTGTTGTTCACCTTCCCGCTCCTCCGCATGCAGTTGCCCTGTGGTTGCGGGGTAGTCATCGCCACGCGCGCCGTGGGGTGAGGCTGGTGCGGCTGGCGCAGCGCCTCGGACGCGGCCCCGCGCCGCCAGCATCACGGCGTCGCTGCTGGTGTACTTATGCTCAGCGATCACAGCGAATTGCCAGTACCGGTTGACCACCTGCTCAGTGGCCATCTCGACGGCGACCACCGCTGCGTCAGTTGATCAGGCGTGACCAGGGGCCAGACCGTCCCGGGGTCGACTCGATCAGCCAGCTCCTCGATCGCGAGGGCGGTCGCATGCAACTGGGCGGCGCTGCTGATCAGGCGAGCACACGCGCGCGGCGTGATCTGTCCGGCGGCCAACGTAGCGCGCAGGAGGCCCAGGATGGCCGCGACGCGCACATCCAGCACCGAGCGCAGGCCATGCAGCAGGCGCTCGGGCCGGTCGGGCAGCACCCAGGTCCCAAGGAGGAAGGCGCAGGCGGCACCGACCACGGTGGCGAGCAGGAACCAGGGCACCTGCGCCAGGGCTGCATGCAGGAGGATGGCAAGAAAGTAGGTCCAGAAGGCCAGCAGGCCGAGCGCGGTGCCGCGCGGACCGAAGCGGCGCGCGGCGGTAGCCAGAAACATAATCGCCACAAAGACGACATCGCTAAGGACCTGATCCCGCACCAGCAGTACTCCGAGCGTCAGGGCGCCACCGGCGGTCAAGGGCACCAGCAGGTAGGTGATAGATCGCTGCCGCGGATTGGGGTCGTTGATCGCCGTCGCGCAATTCAGGCTGATGTCAACGCCGACCAATACAACGGTGATCGGCTGGTGTGTCGTTTGGACGAGCACGAAGAGCACCAGCAGTGTGAGGCCCACAGTGAGTGTCGTCCTGCTCGCCATACGAAGATGCTGCTTGCCCGGATCGAACGTCCGCAGCCAATCCTGAGCGCGTTGGAGGATGGTCTCGGGCCACACCGTCGGTGCTCCTTTCTACGTCCTTTCTACGTCCTTGCAGCTAGCACGTCGGTAATCGCACTGGTCCAGATGTAGCGCGGACCCGCCTCCCCCGCCAGGCGCATACCTCCACAACACTCCCACGCCGGTGGCCCCAGATCTCCCCGCATGCCACGCCTTGCAGGTACTGCAGCGCGCCTTCGCGCAACGCGAATGCGATACTGTTGGTGCCCTCAGGAAGTGCTCAGGTAGGGGAGAAGGTAGAAAGTTGCGCCAGCAGATACCGACCCAACGGTTGACCAAGGCGCGCAAGAGCCGCCAGTTGGTGGTAATCGGTGGCTATCGTCGCCGCTGTTCTGCCAGTTCACGAACTGACTACAAATTCACCAGTAACCTTACTGGAACCCCTCAGCCTATTTTGAGCAATTTCTCATGCGTTAGCCCTGGTCATTTTCTGTAACATCAATTCCCGGACACTTTTAACATAAATTTCCGGACAGTCGCTTGCTTTCTCGACCCTCCTCGCTAGCAACTCTCCTGGATTGAAGCCACATTGCATCAGGCGTGCTAAGATACTGCATTCGGAAATAGCATTTTTCTCCCAATGCTGACCGATTAAGTAGCTCCAGGGCTGCCCGTACGGTATGCTGGACAGCAAGCAGTTCCACCCCGTAGCTGTGAGTTAGACTGTTGCTCTGCCTCCCCACTCTGTACTGCGTCAGACTTCAGACCCGCAGTTACATTCCAACACCCTAGCTCTTCGCTTTGCTGCTCTGTATCCCGAACTGACAAACAGGCATATCACTACACTCATACGCCTTTGCTTGGTAGCACGTCAGCTGTTTACATCGGGATTGAGTAAGCTCATCCGGTGCCCCTAGACAGCGATTCGACGATATGTTAAATTCAACAGCAGGGAAGCATACAATACAGCTCGGGCGTACTGGTTCACCACTCAGAAACAATGAAGGTTCAAAGAATGAGTTTCAGTGCATCAGCGGATGAAGTCCTGGGAACCATCCCTCAGTTATTCTATCAGGCACTTCAGCAGGTGATGGTTGGAAACACTCTTCCTATGCTTTCCCTCTGGTCTGAGCAAGATGACGTCACGTATGTTGACCCTCGGGGCCAATACTATAAAGGGCATGACAGTCTCGTTACCTACTGGCAACATGCGGCTCAGGTCAACAGTCTCGCGCCAGGCAGCATTTCCTCGACGACCGAGCTGATTATGATGCACAGGAGTAAGGACATGATCTGCACCCTCATGTCAGAACATATCCAGAACAAGCAACCAGACCGGCTTCTCCGAATGCAGGCAGTGTCGACGAACGTGTATCGCTACGAAGGACAGCGGTGGCGGATGATTCACCGTCACTCGGGATCTACATCTGAAGAGACCCGATAAACTCCGTGGCAACCGGGAAAAGAGCAGGAGCAGCAGGAGAAGGTACGCCGCAAAAATAACGACTCAGCGGATCGAACTTCCTCGGACTGTAGCACGAAAGGGCGTCAACTCAACTGTAGGGCTGTGGTAGACTAGGGCCTGTCTGACGAATGAACTGCGAAGTGCAACCCTCGTTCTTCGTCGCCATCAGGCAGCCTCTGCCCTTGCTCTTGAAGTCGTCTCGCCACCGGCGTGTGAGAAGCATGGTCAAGTACGCCCTAGTGCAGGTTCAGAGAACCACATGTGTAATGAGGCGGGAGGCTGCTAAAATGAGGGCATGAAAGCCCACATGTATGTCAGAGCCTTAAGTCCAGTCGAACAGGCAGGGATAGAAGCTGGATTGCGCGTATCCGATGCCTTTACCTTGCGTCGAAGTCAGATTCTCTTAGCGTCCCATCGAGAGCAACGCCCCTCAGAAATCGCCCATAACCTGGGCTGTGCGACTCAGACCGTGCGCAATGCGATCCATGCCTTTGAGCAAAAGGGCCTGGCTTGTCTCAAACACGAGTCTTCCCGGCCAAAAACCGTGCAAGCGCAATTTGATCAGGCCAAATGTGAAGCGTTGCGGGCCTTGTTACACCAGAGTCCGCGCATCTTTGGCAAGGTGAGCAGCTGCTGGACGCTGAAGCTGGCCGCAGAGGTTTGCTGTAAGCAAGGACTGACGGTGAGTCAGGTGAGTATCGAAACCATCAGACTTGCTCTCAAGCGGCTTGGAGTCGGCTGGCGGCGAGCGAAACACTGGATCACTAGCCCCGATCCGGAGTATGTCAGGAAGAAAAGACGACGCGATACGCTGATTGGTCTGGCTCAGCGCAAAGGATGGGAGGTCGGCTACCTCGATGAGGTGTGGTGGAGCCGGATGAACCAACCCAACCTGCACAGCTGGAGTGAACAGGATGAGTCGCTGCGGTTGCAGGAACTCGTGGTGGACAAGAACGATCCCGACCCCCAAGCACTCGCCTGTTATGGAATGCTTTCCGCTTCCAGCGGTCGCATGCATCTGCGCTTCGTTGCGGGACGCCCGGTCAGCCAGGTGACCACCGACTTCCTAGAGTGGTTGTGTGAGCGGGCCCAAGCACAGGGGAAAACCGCCCTGGTGCTGATTTGGGATAACGCCTCCTGGCACGTGAGTAAGCAGGTCAGAACCTGGTTGCGCCAGCACAACCAAACAGTGTTGCAAGAGGCTCAAACTGGGAAACGTGGTGTGCGCATTATCCCGTGCTGGCTTCCCACTAAGAGCCCTTGGCTCAACCGGATTGAGCCAAAGTGGGTCCATGGCAAACGAGCGATCGTCGAACCTACTCGGCTTTTAACTGCGAAGGAGCTCCGACAGCGTGTGTGTGACTTCTTTGGCTGTGAACACGTTGAGCTTCTCTCGCAACCGGTCTTTTGAAGCTACGTCAGCCAATGTCTCCAAACCGTTCGTGCGGGCTGGCGCTCGTTCAACCTCTGTTTGCACACTCCCCAGATCTGCTAGTGGCCAGAAACGGCAAATCTTCGGATGACTTTCTCATCAAGCAGGCGGCGCGCAATCCGACTCTGGTCTTTCGTCCACGGACCAACATAGCGAAGGACACTGGTTGGGGGGTCTCCGGGCTGATCTGCAAAGGGAAAAGACGAAACGCTGAAAGGAAGTGGCAAGACCCCTCTGACCTCGGGAACGCGCTCCATCGACACATAGATGGCAACTTCCCCCCGCTGGTAATCTCTGGATTGATGGTTTCGCCAATCCTGCCGGTCGCGTTTGGTCAACGGCGCCGTTCCCGTCTCTTCCTTGAAGTACAGTGAGCTCACGTGGCGGCCATCCACGACACGATGCACTACCAGAACTTCTTCCACAGGGAGACGGGATGGCTCCGACCCCCCTTCTCGCAACTGGAGATGCAGGTAGACGTTTCCTGCAGTCTGCTCAATCGACTCGACAATGCCAAAGGAGCGCACTCCGTCGGTCTCATACTCGACTGTATCTCCAATTTGGATATAGTTCATTTTATCCATTCGTGTCACCTCGCTCCATCTGTGCGTTCCCGAGTGATCCAGGAACACGGCACCAGCGATCTCTCCGTGATCCAGAGGGTACGTTTCTTCAGATTGCCAGTAGCTCGCTGTCCGTCTCACCATCGAGGGCTTTTCACCCTCTCATTGTAACAGCCCTTCCCTTCTTCACACACGAGCTTTCTTGAACTTGCACTAGGCGGTAGTTTGGGGGAGAAATCGCTATCTACGGTTGCTATACATGAATTGGTTGAATTTCACCCACCAGGGTGCTACTTGACAGTGGAGCACACAACGTTAGAATATGGTCGCATTGGCAGCCTGCCAGATATCTTGAATCAGAGTTCTGGCAAGGCAGAGGAAGCGAAAGGTGAACGCGATGTCGCTAGACATCTTGGTCTGCCCAGCAACGCAGGGCGATCACCCAGGTCTTCACACCTTGATAGCTGCACTTCAACAGCGCTTTGGTGCCGCCCACATCTGCGAACTCCGGGACAAAGTGACGCACGGCCAGCTAATTGCCATGGTGGACGCCATTGCAGCACTATTCTTTGTGGTGGACCCGCCCTACGAGGACGCCGATCTATCCACGGCCACACCGCTCTCGCAGTGGAGTGACCAAACCCTCGCGGCCGCGTCGCTGGCGCACGAGCAAAAGAAGCTCGTCATTCCAATCCTGCTGGACGGCGCGAGCATGCCGCACCCGGCGACTCTGCCCCCAGAGCTTGCCTTCGTGAGCCAGCAGGAGTCGCTGGTTGTGCACACGGATGTTCGCGTCTACCAAGATGTCAAGCAAGTAGCCCATCATCTCGCCATTCAGCTCAGCTCCGAAGATACTGCGTACGCCATGGTCTTTGTTGAGGTCGCCATGGTGGCAGTGCTAGTAATTTCAGTGTTTGTGATCGCGTTCACTGGAATGTGGAGGTCTGTTCAGAGCAACCTTACACTCTTTATCTTGCTCGTCATATTGCTCCTGTGCGGACCGCCCCTCTTCCTTGGAGCGTTCGAGTTGATCCAATTCGCACGCCAGCGGCAGTGGCGCCTGTTGTTAGCGGTTGTTGTGTCACTGCTTGGAATATCGGGAGCCCTGTGGGCAGCAACCCAGGCAGCTGAGCACGTGATTAACGCGGATGCGTGCCCGACGGGCTCCGTATGCTTAAATACCATTGTAGGCGCGCCCCTAGTCCCTTTAGTCGCGACTGTCCTGCCAATTGCGTTCATTTTTGCTGTCGGAGTGGTGGGCCTCCTCGTTGTCCCATTCCTGTTCTATCTTTCAATGGTCCGAGCGGTGAGCTATCGCAGGCGTCGGGGCGAGTCGCAGCCAGAACGGTCGGCTAACATCCGCAAAGATGGCATCTTCAGCGTCTTCTTCCTGTCCTACCGTCGCGCAGATTCACAAGCCATGTGTGACCGCATCTATGCCTACCTTGCGCAACATTACCGTCGCGGGAAGGTCTTTCGCGACATCAACTCACTGTTAGCAGGGGCGCAGTGGACGACCATACTGTCGCGTGCGATTGCTGGCTGCGAGACGATGCTGGTGGTCATCGGCCCTCATTGGCTCTCTGCCACAGATGCGAGCGGGCAGCGGCGTCTCGACAATGCGGATGATATGGTGCGCTTCGAGGTCACGCGCGCGTTGGAGATAGGGACCACCGTTGTTCCTGTCCTCGTCGACGGCGCAACACTTCCGCTTCCAGAGGACCTGCCCCCGCCCATGCGTGCCCTGGCCACGTTGCGCCCCGTGGTTGTACACGACGGAGAATCCTTCAACCAAGACATGCGTCGGCTGGTTCGCTATCATCGGGCGCTACATCCCGTTGCAGATCACCAGGTATTGTTGTGGAGCATACGAGGTGCGATGTACGGGTTTCTCGCGGGGATCCTTTACCTCATCGTATTTGACCCCATCGCGTTGGTCGGATATGTCGCTAGCTTGCTTTCCATTTGTTATGATGCCCAGGGCACCTTGCAGGCCATCTGTACAGTGCCTTACGAACCAGCAGCCTTACACCCGTTTCTTGCGCTCGAAGGGGCCGCGGCGATCTTGTTTGTCACCACCTGGGGATGGACCTTGGCAGGTCTGCTGAAGAACGGTCAGTGGAAGCGGGCGCGTAGTCTCTGCATACTGATCGTACTCAGTGGTCTGGCTGTAATGTATCTGTTGACCCACCTACCTATAGGGCTTACCTCCCCCTTACGTGTTCCTCAATTGCTTTGTGTCTCGGCGCTCCTGGTGTTACTTGTCTCTGCATATGGGCTCGTAACCAACTACGCGCGAGGGGTAGTAGCAGCCTGGGTCGAGAGCCGGTCCCAGAGAGCATTGTCTACCTGAGGGTTATCGTCATCTTGCTTCTCTCGTGATTCGTCAGACAGGTCCTAAGCCGATTGGCATAAGTTATGGGCTGGCCGGAAGGCTGGCCCATCCGTCGCATGGAAGTGCACTTCGAGAGAGGCCAGAAGCGCCTCGGTCGCTTGCATCAGGCGGTCGAGGTCATTCCACCAGCGATGGCAGGCCAGGTTCTGCTTCAGGTAGCGCCACAACCGCTCGATCAGATTGAGCTGCGGCGTATAGGCCGGCAAGAAGAACGGTTGGAATCGTTCGGACAGGCGCTGCCAGTGGATGCGCAGCTCATGGCTCTTGTGGTAGCCGACGTTGTCGAGCACGAGCACCGCTGGTTCATCTGCCGGGAGCGTGTGGGCCAGGTGGTCGAGGAAGGCCGCGAAGCTCGCTTCCCCTTTGCGCCCGCTCGTTTGCCACATCACCTGTCCGGTGGCATAGTCCACGGCCCCATACACCGTGAACTTCTGGTCCTCGCCAGCCGCGGGAATCTTCATCGGGTGCCCTTTGCGCCGCCAGACCTTTGCCAAGTAGGGGTGCGTGTGGACTTCACACTCGTCCACGTAGACCAAATGGAGTCGTCGGGGCTCAGCAGTCGTTTTTTTTGGAGCCAGTCCAAGACCTGCTTGGCGGCGGCGACGGCCTCGGCATTCTGCCGGTGCGTCAGGTCATGGCGCGGACGGCGATAGCGATAGCCCATTGCCTGCACGGCCCGATGCACGGTATCGACGCTCACCTGCACGCCGCGCTCGCGCTGCAGTAACGCGTGCAGATCCCGGATACTCCAGATCGTCACGGGCACGCCATAGGCTTGTGGCCCGCGGTCGAGCGCCTCGGCGAGCAACGCCCGATCGGCCTCACTCAGCGCATGCGGGCGGCCCCCACGAGGTCGGTCCACCAGTCCCGCGCGACCCAAAGCGTCAAAGCGTTGTTGCCAGACGTGGACCCGATACGCCGACGTCTCCAGCAGGCGCGCCGCACTCGCCTGAGAGTGGCCCGCAGCGACCCACAACAACGCTTGCGCACGACGCCGGACGCGTGGATCAGGATCGGTCTTGATTACGTGATGCAACGCAGCGTCGCGCTCCCGCGGCGCCCCTTCCACATGTTCCATCATGGTTACCCTCCCAGTTTACTTGCCTGTCAGCCTCCCTTTCTCCTCTTGTCCCCTCACAACTTGTGCCATCCCGCTTAGTCGCTTTAGAAAGGTGATGGGCATGTCCGCTACCGACAATCCCTGTGAGAATGCCGAAGCCGAAAATTTCTTCACGCGGCTCACATATGAGGAAGCCCCATATAAAGAATATCAGACCTGTGCCGGGATTGAGACCAATCTGCATTGGGTAGTTGAAGACACCGAGAACAGGAAACGCCTTCATAGGAGGTTGGACTATTAGCCGCCCGCCGAGTTTGAAGCGTTGCACCTTTATTCGATTCAAACAGCAGTAGGCAAATATCTTAACGCGAGGATGCATTGTGACGGGTGTATGTCGGCACAATGCATGGTTTGTCCCAAAAATCTCAACCCGAATTCCTCTGCCAGCCGTCGCTGGCCACTTCAGAGGGCAGCATACGAATGCCAGCCACTTGTTGCATTCACCGTCCTCTACATCTCGGTATTGACTCGTCTTATCTTTTAACTCTTGAGAGGGTCCCATCGGCCAACGATCGAGCGATGGCGTTATGGCACGATGGCGTGCATGGATACCACTGCTCTCACCACCCTCGTCGCCTTCCGCACCGCGCAACATGCTGCCTGTGGACGGCGGCGTGACGCGCTCTTTGATTTATGTGATGCTGTCCTGGCTGCAGGTCCAGTGACGTCTCCTGCACACTTGAGTCTGCAGCCGCAGCATCGGCGCGGCTGGGGAAGCCTGTACGACGCCCTGGCAGTCGGCGCGATTTCGGGACCTGAGGTCGAGGCATTGCTGGCGGAGCATCCCTTGGCCGGAGGCGAACCGATCTACGCCGTCGACGCCAGTGTGTGGGCACGCTGCGACGCGGAGACGAGCCCCGGCCGCGCTGTCTACTATCACCGCTCACGCCACTCGGCGGGGAAGCCCGTGGTGGCGGGCTGGGCGTATCACTGGATTGCCCAGCTGAGCTTTGCCCGCACGAGCTGGACGGCTCCAGTGAGCGTGCGCCGCCTGCACCCGCAGGATAATCCCAACACCGTTGCTGGGCACCAGATTCATGACCTCCTGCATCGGTTGCCCCCTGCTGGCGCCCTGCCCTGGTTCCTCTTTGACGCGGGCTACGACTCAGTGCAGTTGGTGCAAGCACTGGCTGGCGCTCGTGCGGCCATCCTCGTGCGCCTGCGGGCCGGGCGCTCGTTCTACGCCGATCCGACCAGCCAACCACGTACCGGTCGCCCGCGCCGCCATGGCCGCAAGTTCGAGTGCACCGATCCCACCACCTGGCCTCCCCCGACCGCCCAGCGGTGCATTACCGACGCGCAGTACGGGACAGTGACGGTACGGGCCTGGGCAGGTCTACATCCTAAGACCCAGGAGCATGCCACGCGCGGCACCCGCAAGCCACGCCCACTGGTGCGTGGGACGCTGATTCTGGTCGAGGTCGCCCGCCTCCCCCATCCGACCCAGCCCCCCAAACCGCTGTGGCTGTGGTGGCATGCGCCTGCCCGTACGACCGACTCTGCCCAGCAGGAACCGCGTGCGGCTGTCCCCGACCTCGACCGGATCTGGCGAGCCTATGTCCGCAGGTTCGACCTCGAACATACCTTTCGGTTCCTCAAACAGACGCTCAACTGGACCCTCCCCCGCGTGCGCCATCCTGAACAGGCCGATCGCTGGACCTGGCTCGTGGTACTCGACTATACCCAACTGCGCTTGGCCCGCCCCCTCGTCGCCGATAGTCGTCTGCCATGGGAACGTCCCCTCGCGCTATCCCACCTCACTCCTAGTCGGGTGCGGCGCGGGTTTTGGCGGCTGCTCCTAACCCTGGGCTCTCCAGCAAAGCCGCCAAAACCCTGCGGTCGCTCGCCAGGGCGCCCCAAAGGCAAGCGCTCCGGCCGTGCGGTGCGCTATCCAGCGTCGACTAAGACTCTCCGCGCCACCGCACAAAGTGCGTAAAGCCGGCCCCTACCTCGCTTCCTGCTCGCCAGCGACCGCTTCGCACGCTCGTCGCTCGTCTCCTCATGGTTAAATCATAAGTGCGCCTAACATAACCTGAGAGTGACAGGACAAAGCGAGAGCTGAGTAGCTTGCTGCATCCGGAAGCATGGTCGCACCTCAGCGTCGTTTGTCCGTTGGATAGATGCGTCGAGCGGGTCAAGAATCTGTCTGAGCATCGGCACCGCGCTCTCGCAATGCACGGTACAGGGCAGAGTCGAGGAACAGCGGCAGAAAGAACGCTGCGCTGGTCGCGAGGTCGAGCTGGCGGGCCCGCGCGGGCGGCACGAACTCCATGGCTGCACCCTCGCCGACGACGACGTCTTCTTGGCGGGCTGTCGTGGGGGCGCAGTACACATACCAGTCAGTGACGGCGCCTGCTCGGAAGCTCGACGGGCGTGTCCCCTGCCAGAACAGGACCAGTGGACCTTCCACCTGCAGACCCGTTTCTTCCAGCACCTCACGGCGAGCGCCCACCTCCGGTACCTCTCCTGGCTCCAGGCTCCCTCCAGGAACCGACCACTGATTCGGCCCGACAGGGGCCTGTGCGTCGCGCAACTGGAGGAGGAGGCGCCCAGCCGGGTCCACGAGGAACACAAACGTCGCCCGGTGTCGCTCTGACGCCTGAACCACGCCACTCTCCTCCTTACGCCCATGGGCAGTCCGTCCGCCGCGGCGCTGCTGCCCCCCATCGCCCCACCAGGATCTCAAGATCAGTGTAGGCTTCATGTCAAGGCGCATGCCTGAGCACACGGTAGTCAGCGGTTGGAGGCTTGCCAGCAGATGAGCGAGCAGCCGAGCGTGAGGAATGCCTGATGGATATCGCCGCGGCGTTCGTACCGCACGTTGGGCCGGCGGAAACGATTGAGCCACGACAGGGTTCGTTCCGCCACCCACCGAAACCGTCCTAACTGCTCACTCGAGTCAACGCCACACCGCGCAATACGCAGGATGATTCCTCGTCGATGAAGCGCCTGACGGCACCGCTTGAAGTCATAGCCCTTGTCGGCATGCAACTTCGTGGGGCGCTGGGGCGGTCGTTCACGCTGCCTTCCTGGCAGCCGGAGCGGCGGAACTGCATCTATCGCCGCCTCCAGCATCAGCAAGTCGTGCACGTTGGACGCCGAGATCGTGACGGCAAGCGGCAGGCCATGGCGGTCGACGACAACATGCCGCTTCGTCCCCAATTTCCCGCGATTTGTCGGATCCTTGCCAGTTGCTTCGCCTCCTGCAGGAGCCGGCACGCGTGCACTGTCACGTGCGGCCCGTGCCCACGCGATCTGCCCAGCGTCTTGCAACTGCTGCAACAGGGCACGGTGCATACCCTTCCATACTCCGGCTCGCTGCCAGTCCTGCAAGCGGCGCCAGCAGGTCATCCCGCTGCCGCAGCCCATCTCCTCGAGCCGAGCAAGTTCTTCGTCACTCATTGGATGCCGGGGCATGGATGGATACCGGTGCCTGCGAGGTGCTTCCGGAGTGCCACAGCTTACCCCACGGGTCGTATGCCAGTTGATCTGGGTCAGTCCGTGGCTTCATATGCAAAGACCGCCCACAGCGCTCCTTGCAGCCGATACGGCAGCGATCTCACGAGTAGCTCGTCACTACGAGTAGCTCGACAATGCCACACACGTGATCCGACTCAGAATCAGTGTAGAGCAGTCCACCTGGCGAGGCTTCAACGGTACCATGGTTATCTTCCATCCAGGCAATCAAGACATTCATCCCTCATCCCTTCGCTGTTTATCTGGAATTCACTGCCGAATCTCCTCACTCCGCCACATATTCCCCCACGGGTCGTATGGCGGTTGATGCTGGGTGGCTCCTTGCTTATCCATGAAAACAGCCCATAACAGGCCATGCATCCGATAGGGCAATGAACGCACCAGCTCGTCATTCTGGAGCAGGTGCAGCACACCAGCGCGATCGTACCAATGGCGCTGATCCTCGACGATTCCTAGCACATGTGCTGGCGTCGAGCCGCCATACACGAGACCAGCAGGGGTCACCTCAACGGTGCCGTGCTCTTGGTCCGCCCAACCGATCATCACTTTCATACCAGGGCCTCAGTGCGCTCTCGCCTAGTATCTCGTAGAGCCAGAAGTGGATGACTGTACAGTTTTTTGCCTTTCTTGATGGTGATCAACCGCCCACGCGTTGCCCGAAGACGCAGCGCCCCTTCTGTCACACCGATTTGAGGTGCCATCTCAGCCAAGGTGACTAATGGTTCCCGCCTCTCTAAAGCGAGAGCAGTCATGCGATCAAGTCGGGGAAGCAATCCCTCACAGAGTAAGAGGATCAGCGGATCGAAGTCGCCCTGCTGTAGTTGCGTTTTGAGTGCTTGAGGCGTAGGTTCTGGAAAGCCCTTCTGGAAGCCTGTATCTGCAGCTTCAAGAGCACTATAATAGCGTTTGCGTTCACTAGTATCGGTGCCTTTGATGACAATAGGCGGATAGCCTTTACTTACAGCAAGATAGTTGAGGAGAACTCGCCCTGCTCGCCCATTTCCGTCAGCGAAAGGATGAACGCTCTCAAATAAGGTATGGGCACGTGCGAGGGCACCCAAGATTGGCAGACTCCGTAAGAACTCATTGCTCATATCCAAAGTAATCCGCACATATTCTTCAACATCTAAGCTAGGTGGCGTTATTCTCGCCCCATGGATCCGAATTGGTTCAGTACGAAATGCTCCACGTTGATCCGTAAGACCGCGGAAAAGCTCGCTATGAATGTGGCGTACAACTGGTAAATTTAAAGGCGGTGCAAGCTTGTCGCGATAGTATTGAAGTCCCTGGTCGTAGACAGTTTGAGCAGTGTAGAAGTAGTTGAAGATTTCTAGGTCTGCTTTCCTTCCACCTAGAACAGCCTCAAGCTCGTTCTGGGTCGCAAAGTGTCCCTCAATGGCGAGCGATTGGCGTGTGTCTTCCTTGAGCATGTAGAGCCATTCTAGATTTTGCACCGTGGTCTCTGGAAGCCCTCCAAGGCGCTCAAACAGCGCACGGCGCTCTTCTACCATGTAACAGTTATTTGTAGCCTGCTTGCTCATAAGCCCCTAAATTTCTGAATTGCTTAATGTAACAGATCCAGGTGATTTTACTTCCTGCAACATTATACCCCCTATATGATGACGGTGCTCCCTAGCACTGAGACAGGGCGCAGACGCACTTCGCAGCTTCTGCCGCCGACTTGGTAGACAAGACTGGTTTGTGAACGATTCGCTCGGCGGAGATTCCGGTGTTGGAATGCTTCAGCGACGTCCTGAGGGATCTCATCGGTCGCAGGCACTCGATCCGCGGCGGATGAGGCTGTCCTACAAGGTCTCACCGATCCATGGGACCGCTCCTTATTCTGGCTGATCTATGACGCAGGCCTAAGCACTCAGGAAATGCTCTCGATCGATGTTGAGAACATCAACTGGGCGGAACGGGCGATTTGCATTCTGGGCAATGGTGGGTAGCCTCGCGAGATATTCGTCTCCAGCAGGGTGGCTACTGCACTCGAAAAGTCTCTAATTACTCACGGCTGGCCAACAACTGGTCCATTGTTTATTACCTATAGGCAGGCTCGCGCTACCCACAGAGCTGATCTCACCCTGGACAGCTGTGCTCGCCTGTCATATCGACAGGCTGATACCCTTTGGAAGCACTGCATGCCGGATTGGACGCTCCATCAATTGCGGCACATCGCCATTAATGTTAGGGCGGCGAACGCCTACACGGACGTGGACCTAAACGCTTTAGTGGTCATCGCTCCCTGCGGAGCCTAGAGCGCTATATGGCCGATTACGCCGAAATATGCACATACGTTCGGGAAATTCGTCCGCAAATTCGTGTCACAAAAAATGACACGAATTTGCGGACAGTCTGTCTAGTGTCCGCGTGTTTTGTCAGGAAAATTGGCCCTCTGTGGCCTAGAGTGTCGGGAATCGCGTTACCTGGTCCGGGAATTCGCGAAAGAAATGGCCGATATTTTTCGACAAAAGTGAAGCAGTATTTGCGGCTAGTATACCCCCCGCGAGGGGGAACAATCTCCGCAGATCTCTTGAGCGGGCAATTGGTTGACCTGGTCCTCCAAGTAGCGATCGGTGGATGCCACTGTGTCCTGCCCGGACATGCGCGTTATGTCCCATGCACTAGAGTATATTCTGCCGGCTAACTACTACTTGGTAAGGATTGGAGTATCGATGATACCGCCTTTCAACATCTATTCAACAATACGTCTCTTGAGGTCGCCAGACTTCTGCAGTACCATATACTTCGCCGGCTAAATAATGAGTGCTATGGACTGGGGTGTAGGTGGATACGGTCAGTTTCAATCTGATCAAGCTGAGTAAGGCGTACTTCAATTATCTCAACGTAGCATTGAGCACGATTGGTCTGTATGAAGGCCAGCATAGTTTGCTCTTGCTGCTCTGGGAGCACGATGGCCTTACGCAGTCCGAACTCTGCCAGCGCTTGAATGTTGAGCCGGCATCAGCCAGCAAGAGTATCGACCGTATCGAGCACGCCGGGTTTATTCAGCGGCATCCTGACCCCAACGATGCCCGCGCCAACCGTATCTATCTCACGGAACAGGGGCGCACGCTGGAGCCTCAGGTCAACGCTATCCTGGCAAGGGCCGAAGACCATCTCGTTGCCAACATGAGCCTGGAAGAGCGGCTGCTCCTACGCCGTCTCATCCTGCAAATGCGCGACAATTTGCAGCAGAGCTGATGTGAAGACCACGAAGGGAACATGCACAATGAATGTTCGAGGCACGGTAGTGATTATTACGGGCGCGTCGGCAGGAATCGGACTCGCCACCGCCCATCTCTTTGCTGAAAAAGGTGCAAAACTGGCGCTGGCAGCCCGCTCGACCGAGAAATTGCGAAAACTGACCGATGAACTGGGCGGGCAAGGTCACGAAGTGATCGCCATACCGACCGATATGCGCCAGCAAGCCGAAGTTGAGCGGCTTATTGACCAGACCTTCACCCACTTCGGGCGGATCGATATGCTCATCAATAACGCGGGTCAGGCCGCTGCCGGCCCAGTGAGCGCGGTGAGTGTCGAGGACTATCGTCAGATCATCGATCTGAATATCTTCGGCCCACTCTACGCGATGCAGGCGGTCATACCCAAAATGCGCGAGACCGGCGGCGGCCTCATCCTGAATATCAGTTCGAATGTTTCCAAATTGACCATCCCGGGCATCGGCGCCTATGCTTCGACCAAGTCGGCGCTCAATATGCTTTCGGATACGGCACGCGTTGAATTAGCTCCCGAGAACATCCGGGTGATTACGGTCTATCCGCGCCGGACAGCAACGGATTTTGGGAAGAATGCCCTGAGCAGCCGCCAGAGGCGCGAAGGGCCGCCACCCTCCAATGCACCCGACGACAGCGCGGAATTCGTCGCCCAGAAAATCCTGGAAGCGGCGCAGAATGAACCGGCGGAACAATTTATGGTCTGATCGGATCAAGTGGCCTGGCGGCACTCAGTCCGGCAGCGCCGCGAGATCGCAAACACGTGACATGCCAAAGATTCCCCGTGCAAGGCAATGGATGCAGCGCAGCCCGACTCGCTTTGCCGCCGGATCGCCCAACAGGTAATCGAGCAGACGCGGGATACGCAAAGAGATTCAGAGGCCCGCAAGGGGATGCATCGCTGCGAATTGCGTCAGTCTCGCTCTATTGGACACCCCCAATACACATCTGCAGCATGTCGTCACCGCCTCAACGCTGAACTTGCTCCGCGCGGCGACATGGTTGGCCGGGTCCAAGCCGGCTCAGACGTATTGTTCCCCGTACTTTTGCTTGATGAAACAAGCGGTGTAGTGGACTTCGCCAACAACATTTGTGTGAGGTCCGCATGACCTGCGTCCTGAAACAGTGACCAATAGCTGTGTGACACACATTGCGCATGATCCGCTTGGTGACTTTATCATTTTCGTGCGCTAGGTCGCTTGCAACGTGCGGCGCGAGTTCGGCACCATGAGGTGGTTCAGAAGGACGAAGCACCGGTAATTCATAGCGGCTTCCTTCGGCCGGTTTTGATGATCGTGGATCGAGGGTCACCGCCGAAGGAAGCCGACGATCTACGATCATCGATAGGGCCTCAGTTAGTGCTCGGGCTCGGCACCTACTCGGGCTGCTGTTGCCATATCACCAGCTCGAACTCGTTGCCCTCCGGGTCGGCGAACGTGGTCTGCGACACACTAAACGTCACACCGCCCGTGCGGACCGCTGGGAGCTTGATCTCGTTGAGCGGCCTGGCGCCCAGGCTGGTCAGCCGCTCGATCTCCTCGTCGTAGTGGTCGGTGATCAGGACAAGATGGACGCTGTTCTTGG
The DNA here is from genome assembly GCA_963826075.1 of uncultured Chloroflexia bacterium. Classification (GTDB taxonomy): domain Bacteria; phylum Chloroflexota; class Ktedonobacteria; order Ktedonobacterales; family JADMIN01; genus JAJPKE01. The sequence goes on along the minus strand of CAWGVQ010000009.1, from coordinate 598,248 downwards.
CCGTCCTGGGCTCGGGCGTATTGTGGAGAATCATCCGGGGGCCGCTTTCGGGGCCGGTGGCGTCGACCGCCGTGTCCCCGGCGACCGCGCCCGGGCTGACCGGGCGGCCGAGGGCCTTTCCCCAGAAGTCCGCCAGGGCGGCGGGATCGGCGCAGTCGATGGTCAGGGCTGCGACACTCAGACTGTTAGTGGTGGTCATGATTTCTACTTTCTTCTCTTCTCTTCTCTTCTCTTGCCTTCCTCCAGGTGGAAGGCACTGAAGAAGTTATCGTGTATCCTGTGAGGGAAGAGTCAAGAGGCCAGAGGAGTATAGACTCTCCTGTCGGTGGAGAGTCTATACTCCTCTCTAGGAACCACACATGAGCGAGTCTAGAGGAGGCTCTCTGGCTATGAGCACTACACTGAGCATTGGGGACTTTTCCCTCATGACCCATCTGAGCATCAAAACCCTGCGCTACTACCATCAGGTGGGACTGCTTGAACCGGCTGAAGTTAACCCAGACACGGGCTATCGCTATTATGGCGTGGAACAACTCCCGACCGCGCAAATTATTCAGCGGTTCCGGGATCTGGGTATGCCCATTGATGAGGTGAAAGCCGTGCTGGCAGCACCAGATCTCGACACACGCAATGCGCTGATAGCGACCCACCTGGGTCGGTTAGAGGGGGAGTTAGAGCAGACGCGTCAGGCAGTGCAGTCGCTGCGCAACCTCCTGGAATCCACTCACGCCCCGATCTCAGTTGAACACCGAACGATTCCAGCCACTCAGGCTGTAGGCATCCAGGAAGTCGTTGATTGGAGCGATCTCGTGGTATGGTCGCACGGGGCTCTTGGCGAATTGTATGCGACCATTGCTGTGCAAGGAGTGCAGCCGTCTGGTCCGAGCGGTGGTCTCTTTGCGAGCGACTTGTTTCACTACGAACGTGGTGAAGTCACCATGTTTGTTCCCATCTCTGGCAAGCTGCAGACCGTCGGTCGGGTGTCGCCGCTGGTCGTGCCAGCCGTTGAGGTAGCCGTCACAGTGCACGACGGTTCACTCGCCAACCTGAAGGACACGTATGGCGCACTTGGCGTCTACGTTTCCACGCATGCGTTGGGCGTGGTTGGTCCTGTTCGGGAGTACTATCTCGTCGATGCGCGTGCCACCAGTGATACGACAGAGTGGCGCACCCAACTTGCTTGGCCGATTTTTCAGACAGCCAAGCCACCCTTAAAGCCAGAAGGATAATGCACCGTCTCTGCCAGAACCCATCGCAAGCCGGGGAATGGTGCTCGATACGGGGACACGGCAGGCCTATCTGGCGTTGGACGATTGTCATCAACACCGGAAATTCGGGTTATTTCCCATAAATCTGGGAACGGCCACAGTTATTCTTGCATTTCCACGGAGGTGCGCACTCCTCTGCAGTGCACCGTGACCGCCATTTTGACCACAGTTGGCTAGTAATAAGAAGGGCCACTACTGACCGATTCAGAAATCTGGGACTGCCCGTACGGTATCCTGGACAGCAAGCAGTTCCACCCGTAGGCGTGAGTCAGGCACGTGCTTTGGATCCTGAGGAGAGGAAGGGTACGCCACTCGCGTCTCGCCCACCGAGTGCCCCGTGCTGCCGCAAGCCCCAACTGATGGCACGAGGTATGCCGGCTGGACATACGGCGCTGTTCCAAGCCTGGAACAGCGCCGTATGTGAGGAGGACGTTATGGCACAACCCGAATCCACCTGGAAGCCAAGTACCGAATATGGGAAACTGACCACGCGGGAACAGGACGAACTGCCAACGAGCGTCTTCGCGTTCCCCACGCAGCGCAAAGAACCGCTTACGGACGCGAGCCACGTTCGCAATGCTGTCGCCCGTTTTGACCAGGTTGAGGATGTTTCCGATGCAGACCGAGATCTGGCGTGGCGTAATATCCTGACTGCTGCCGAGTACTACGGGGTCAAGATACGCGAGCACAGCTGGCGCGAACTGGGCCGCCGGTAGCCACATCGGGAGCATCCCGACCACCCCATAGCCGATGACGGCGAGGGCGAACAGAGAACCGATTGCCGAGACGTTGATGAAACTGCGAGCGCCAATTCACCGCTTCGACGTGTTTTCCAAAAAAACGGTGGCGTGGGCTAGCAATGCGGTTTTGGATATCTGGGGGCTGGATCCCAGCACCTCGCCGCCGATCCCACGCCCGCATTGGCAGATCACCGTCTCGGCAGACAGGCAGAGCTAGGAGACCAACATGATGGACGAGACACCTCCAACCCAATCATCCGCGCAGCCACCCGACCACCCCATGCAAGAGGACTCCCAAGGCACTCCGCACGAGTCGTCGTCACGTAACGACGAGTCGTCGGAGAACGTGACGAATGAGCGCTGGGAAAGTGATGTGGACGCCGACCAGATGGAGCACCTCTTGGGAGATGAGGCCATCGCAAACAGCGATATCTCCACTGACGAGGTCGCCGACCGTAGCTCGGACGATTCCTGACCGCCCAAAGGAGATAGACGTTGAAGAGGCGCGGTGATGACTCTCCCTCCAAGGTGAAGGGTCTGCTCCGCCATGTACTCCGCTAAACGCTGCAAGGTCCACAGCGAGTAGGGTTGCTCTAGACTACGAGGCCGACAACTGAGCAGCTGCGCACCGTTTGGTCATCCTTGCGCACGATGGCGGCAATAGCCGGAGCGGTCCTCCGCTGCTCTGTTGCCAGCAGCACGATTTTGGCTCGTGTGCGCAGACGTACCTCCTTGGTCGTTCAATACAATTTGTCTAAGGCGTCTACCTCTTCGGCGGTCGGGTCTGGGATCTCTGGTGGCTTTCGCATCACCACCTACTCCTCTCCGCGCTAGTCTACCTCATTCCCGCAAACCTGATGAGATTGCACATAGATGTTTGAATCTCCGAATTGAATCAGGACATCGCTGCTGGGCGGAATGGATTCTGCAGAGAAGGTCAGAACGAGAATGCTGGATTCTCCATCGGCGGCGGCGTCAGGCGGTTGGAATGTGTTGGTTCAGAAGTGACTGAAGCAAGAAGCATAACTGCAAGCATAACTCATGCATGTAGGAGGATGTTGATATGGCCAAAGTGATCGGCATCGATCTGGGCACCACCAACTCGGTGGTGGCGGTTATGGAAGCGGGCGAACCTGTGGTGCTGGACAACGCCGAGGGCAATCGCACCACGCCGTCGGTGGTTGCAACGACGAGCAGCGGCGAGCGACTGGTCGGAGCGGTTGCCAAGCGACAGGCTGTGGTGAATCCAGAGAACACCATCTTCTCGATCAAGCGTTTCATGGGGCGCAAATTCAACGATCCAATAGTGCAAGAAGCGATCAGGCACGTCGCATTCAAGGTGACGTCGGCGCCCAACGGAGACGTGCGCGTGGCAATGGGTGGACGGGAGTACTCGCCGCCCGAGATAAGCGCGATGATTCTAGCGAAGTTGAAGGCTGACGCGGAGGTAAAACTGGGAGAGCGCGTGACCCAGGCGGTGATCACGGTGCCGGCGTACTTCAACGACGCACAGCGCCAGGCTACGAAGGATGCCGGCCAGATAGCTGGGCTGGATGTCATGCGGATCATCAACGAGCCTACGGCGGCCTCGCTGGCCTACGGGCTCGAGAAGAAGACGGACGAGAACGTCGCGGTCTATGACTTGGGTGGCGGTACATTCGACATCTCGGATCTGCAGCTGGGCGAAGGAGTTTTCGAGGTAAAGGCTACCAACGGCGACACCTTTCTGGGCGGTGATGACTTCGACCAGCGCATCGTTGATTGGATGGCCGAAGAGTTCAAAAAGGAACAAGGTATCGACCTGCGCGATGACCGCATGGCGCTGCAACGGTTGCGCGAGGCGGCTGAAAAAGCCAAGATCGAGCTTTCCAGCGCCCTGAAGACGGAGATCAATCTGCCCTTCATCACTGCTAACGCCTCTGGTCCCAAACACCTCGTCATGACGCTCACACGCGCCAAGCTGGAGCAGCTGGTAGCCGACTTGATCGAGCGCACCGTGGAACCCTGCCGCAAGGCGCTCTCCGATGCGGGCATCACTGCCGGCGACGTGGAAGAGGTGGTGCTCGTAGGCGGGCAGACACGTATGCCTGCCGTGCAGGCGAAGGTGAAGCAGGTCTTCACCAGGGACCCACATCAGGGAGTCAACCCGGACGAGGTGGTGGCCATTGGGGCAGCCATCCAGTCAGGCGTGCTGCGAGGTGAGGTAAAGGACGTGCTGCTTCTGGATGTGACGCCGCTCTCGCTTGGGGTCGAGACCCAGGGCGGTGTCATGACGGTGCTTATCCCGCGCAACACCACGATCCCGACTCGCAAGAGTGAGACCTTCTCCACCGCGGCAGACGGCCAGACGCGGGTGGAGATCCAGGTGCTGCAAGGTGAACGCCCACTGGCGAGCGAGAACAAGAGTCTAGGCCGATTCTTCCTGGACGGAATTCCACCGTCCCCACGAGGGACGCCGCAGATCGAGGTCTCTTTCGACATCGATGCCAACGGCATCCTCAACGTCTCGGCGCGTGACAAGGCGACCGGGCGCGCACAGCACATCACCATCCAGTCAAGCTCAGGTCTCAGCACAGAAGAGATCGATCGGATGGTACGCGAGGCCGAGAGTCACGCTGAGGAGGACCGGCGCAAGCGCGACGAGGCGGAGGCGCGCAACCTAGCGGATAGCACGATCTATAGCGCGGAGCAGACACTTCGAAATTACGGAGATCGCGTTTCGCCGGACCAGCGTAGCAACGTCGAGTCGAAGATAGCGGCCGTGCGCAGCGCTACTCTCGGAAACGATGTGCCGCTGATGCGACGCGCCGCCGAGGATCTGCAGCGCGATTTGCAACAGGTTGGTCAGACGATATACGGGCGTCCAACCTCCGAATCCGCTGCACCCGAAGGTGACGAGTACGGCCGGGAGCCTGGCCCGCCGCCACCTCCTTCCGACAGCGGTACGGTGGAAGGCGAGTTCCGCGAGATATGAGCGAGTCTGGTAGTCGTCAGTAGCTGAGAAGTAGGCTCAGGGCGCGCATGGAGTACAAGGATTACTACGCCGTTCTCGGCGTCAAGAGACAGGCAACCGACAAAGAGATCAGGCAGGCGTTTCGGCGCCTGGCACGCCAGTATCACCCTGACGTCAACCCGAACAACAAAGAGGCTGAAGAGCACTTCAAGGAGATCAATGAAGCGTACGAGGTGCTCTCCGATCCGGAAAAACGCCAGCGATACGAGGAGATGGGCGCTGATTGGGAGCGCTATCAGCAGTACCAACAGGCCCGACCGCAAGCGCAAGGCAGGGGCGGCTTCAGTGCGCAGCGCATGCGATCGGAGGACCTGGACGATCTCTTTGGCGAGGAGAGCCCGTACTCGAGCTTCTTCGAGCAGATGTTCGGTAGAGGCGGACAGGTTCGGGGTAGCGGCACGCGACGCCCACAGCGCGGGCTGGATTTGGAAGCTGCGGTGGAGGTGACGCTCGAAGAGGCAGCCCACGGCACTACGCGAGTACTGCGGCTAGCGGGCGAAGACGGCCAATCGCGGCAGCTGGAGGTGCGCATTCCGCCGGGAGTGCGCACCGGGACGCGCGTACGTGTGGCAGGGCAGGGAGACAGCGGTCGCGCCGGTGGGCCTCGAGGCGATGTGTATCTGGTAGTGCAGGTGTTGCCGCACGCGCTTTTCGAGCGAGAGGGCGACGATCTGCGCCTGCGAACATCAGTTGCGATGACGACCATGCTGCTGGGGGGTGAAGTACTAATCCCGACGCTGGATGGCCAGGTAATTTTGAAGATTCCCGCTGGCACCGTGGATGGACAGACCTTCCGGTTGCGAGGAAAGGGCATGCCCCGCCAGGGCCGACCCAACCAGCGCGGTGATCTGTTTGCCGAGGTGCACGCGGCAATTCCGCAGCAGCTCACCGGCGAGCAGCGCCGGCTCATAGAGCAGTTCGCGCGGACAGAGAGTGGTGAGCCGGTGAGCGCCGGCAGCTGATCGATAGAAGGGGCAGTTCCTTGCCGGAGGAGGTACTCATGGCACATGAGGCAACCAGCAGAGCGGAGAGTCCTGCTGATCAGGGTTACGACGTCGAGGCGACACTGCAGCTGACTGGGGTCAGCAGGGCATGGCTCGTGCGCTACGAGCGAGCAAGTATCGTGGTACCGGTGCAGCTGGGACGGCGCCGATGTTATCAACTTGAGGATCTCAAGCGCATACGCAAGGCAAATCGCCTGGAGCGTGACCTGGGCATCAACCTGGCCGGCGTAGAAGTCGTGCTGCGGCTGACGGAGCAGATTGCCGACTTACAGAAACGCATAGCAGAATACCGAGCCGAGGGCCGCATGCCGTGAGGAGGTACACGAGCCATGAATACTGATCTCTTCACTGAGAAGGCGCGTGAAGCCCTCGTGGCAGCTCAGCAGCTCGCCGAGGAACGCCGCAACTCACAGCTGGAGCCGGAACACGTGCTGTTGGCGTTGCTAGGCCAGCAGGATGGCGTGGCGCCACGCATCCTGGAGCGCCTGCAGGTGAACCCGAGTGAGGTAGCACAGACGCTGGCCCAGCAGATCGACACTCTGCCGACGCTGGGCGGTCCATCGCAGCTCGAAGCATCGCCGCGGCTCCGGCTGGTCCTGGAGCGGGCGCAGGAAGAGATGCGCCAGCTTAAGGATGACTACCTCTCAACGGAGCATCTGTTGCTAGCTATGACGGACCGGAAGGTAGGCGGTGGCGTACAGGAGATCTTGAGCCGATATCGGATCACACGCGACGCAATCTACCAGGCGCTGACGGAGATACGTGGGCATCAGCGCGTAAGCAGCCAGAACCCGGAGTCAACCTATGAGTCGCTGGAGAAGTACGGGCGAGATCTGACGGAGATGGCTCGGCAGGGCAAACTGGACCCGGTAATCGGGCGCGACGAGGAGGTGCGACGGGTCATCCAGGTGCTCTCGCGGCGGACGAAGAATAATCCCGTACTGATCGGAGAGCCGGGGGTAGGCAAGACGGCGATTGTAGAGGGGCTGGCGCAGCGGATCGTGCGCGGTGATGTTCCGGAGGCGCTGCGGGAGAAGCGGCTAGTGGCACTGGATCTGGGAGCGATGGTAGCAGGCGCGAAGTTTCGCGGGGAGTTCGAGGAGCGGCTCAAGGCGGTGCTCAAGGAGGTGCAGGAGGCGTCGGGAAAAATCATGTTATTCATCGACGAATTGCATACAGTGGTAGGGGCAGGCGCGGCAGAGGGGGCCATGGACGCCTCCAATATGCTCAAGCCTATGCTGGCGCGCGGAGAGTTGCACGCCATCGGCGCCACCACGCTGAATGAATATCGCAAGTATATCGAGAAAGATGCGGCATTGGAGCGGCGTTTCCAACAGGTCTACGTCGGTGAACCGACAGTGGAAGATACGATCTCAATCCTTCGGGGGCTACGCGAACGCTACGAGCAGCACCACCGGGTACGCATCAAGGACAATGCGCTAGTGGCGGCAGCCGTGTTAAGCCACCGCTACATCTCGGATCGCTTTCTACCTGACAAGGCGCTTGATTTAGTGGACGAGGCGGCTTCGCGCGTCCGAATGGAAGCGACGAGCATGCCAACTGAACTGGATGAGGTGATGCGCCACATCACGCAGCTGGAGATCGAGCGGGAAGGTCTACGTAGAGAGGAGGACGCGGCATCGAGAGAGCGCCTACAGGCATTGGAGCAGGAGTTGGCCAATCTGCATGAAGAGGCCAATCAGTTGCGGGCGCGCTGGCAACAGGAAGTGGAAGAACTAAATCGCGTGGGCCAACTGCAGGAGCAACTCGACGTAAAGCGGACAGCGCTGGAGCAGGCCAAGGTGCGCTTCGACTGGGAGCAGGCGGCAAAGCTGCAATACGAGGTACAGCAACTTCAGCAGGAGGTAGAGCAGGCTATCGATCAGCAAGGGAAATCAAAGGGCAAGCGCAATAAGATGGTCAAGGAAGAGGTGGATGCCGAGGATATCGCCGATGTGGTCAGCAAGTGGACCGGCATTCCCGTCTCGCGGCTCATGCAAGGTGAGATGGAAAAGCTGGTGCATATGGAGGAGCACTTGCGCCACCGTGTGGTAGGGCAAGACGAGGCGCTCGCGGCCGTGGCCAACGCGGTGCGGGCGGCTCGCGCTGGGCTGCACGACCCAAACCGGCCGCTGGGCAGCTTCCTGTTCCTGGGACCCACTGGAGTAGGCAAGACTGAAACCGCGCGGGCGGTGGCGGAGTTCCTGTTTGACGATCCTCGGGCGATGATCCGCATCGATATGTCGGAGTATCAAGAAAAGCATACGGTCAGCCGGCTGATCGGAGCACCTCCCGGCTATGTCGGGTACGAGGAAGCCGGTCAGCTCACGGAAGCGGTGCGCAGGCGGCCGTATAGCGTGGTGTTGCTGGACGAGGTGGAAAAGGCTCACGGTGACGTGCTGAATGTGCTGCTGCAGCTCCTCGACGACGGGCGGCTGACGGATGGGCAAGGACGCACGGTAGACTTCCGCAACACGATCGTGATCATGACCTCGAACCTGGGCAGCCAATTCCTCACCGAACGGGGACTCAGTTCATCGCAGATAGAGCAGCGTGTGCTCGAGGTGCTTCGCCAGAGTCTGCGGCCGGAGTTGCTGAACCGCATCGACGAAGTGGTAATCTTCCGGCCACTGGGACGTCAGCAGATTGCCCAGATCGTGGAGATCCAGCTGCGTGATCTGCTCGAGCGGCTGCGGGACCGCAATATCACCCTGGAGCTGACGCAGGCTGCCAAGGAGCGCCTGGCAGAGGAAGGGTTCGATCCGGTCTATGGCGCGCGGCCGCTGCGGCGAGCAATCCAGCAGGAGATTGTACAGCCGCTGGCTCTACAGTTGTTGCAGGGGACATTCCACGATGGGGATCGCATTGTGGTGCAGGTAGAGAATGGACATTTTACCTTCCGACGGCAGGCAGAGGTGCCACCTATGGCTACACCGGTACACTAGACGCGAGCGCTTAGGTCCGGAGCACCGAAGAGGGGAGAGTGGTTGACACTCAGGTCACTGGCATGGCAGAATCTCTCGTATGAGAAACCGATATCGTCGCCTTGCCGGTCCACTTGCCGTGGGCGGGCTCGTATGCGAAAGCTTCCCTCCCGTGAACGCCTTAGCCGCGTAGGTCCGGCGCTTGGACTTGCGCGGCTGATCGGGCGCCACCACGTGCTCATGCGTCTGCGGGCTCTTGCCTGAGTAGGCGCTGATGTGCATCCACTGTAGGCCCTCCTTCAGCCCCACGATACGCTCCCCCTCTTCCCCTGCGCCGGGAAATGGCCATGTCCACACACATGTCGTCATTCGTGCCGCAGAGCGAGCAGACCTGGGAGCGCTCCGCTGGCGTAGCGCACGGCAATTCGCCAGCTCTCACTCGAGAGCGGAGGTGCCTATGATCGAATCCACTTCCGATCCGCTGCAAGAAGCGAATCCGTCAAATGTTGTCATTAACCTGCCCGCCCAATCGCCGTCCGCAGGACCGCCGGCCGGGGGACCGTTGTGGCGCAACCGCGACTACGTGCTGCTCTGGGGTGGACAGGTGATCTCAGCGATAGGGTCGCGCGTCTCGCTGGTGGCGTTCCCCCTCCTGTTGCTGTTTCTCACCGGCTCTGCCGCGCAGGCTGGATTGGTGACGGCGCTGCGCGGCATCCCCTATGCGCTGTTGATGCTGCCGGCGGGTGCGCTGATCGACCGCTGGGACCGTAAGCGGGTAATGGTGCTCTGCGATAGCGCGCGGGCGCTGGCGTTGGGCAGCATCCCATTGGCCGCGGCGCTGGGGCGGCTCTCACTAGCGCAGATCGGTCTGGTTGCGGTGGTGGATGGTCTGGGCGAGGTCTTCTTTGGCACGGCAGAGGTCTCGGCGTTGCCGAGAGTGGTGCCCAAAGAGCAGCTCTCGGCGGCGGGAGCGCAGTACCAACTGCTGGATACGCTCTCGTGGCTGCTGGGTCCTTCGCTCGGAGGGGTGCTCTTCGGCCTCGCTCCGGGTCTGCCGTTTCTGGTGGACGCCGTCTCCTATGTCTGTTCGGTGGTGTCGCTGCTGGGCATCCGCACACGCTTCCAGGAGGAGCGAGACCTAACGCCTCGACCCCCTCCCCTGGTGGAGGGAAGGGAGAGAAACGGAATGCGCGCGCTGCTGGCGGAGACGCGCGAGGGGCTGGTCTGGCTCTGGCATGAGCCAGTGCTGCGCTATCTGGCGCTGCTGACCTGCGGGCTGATGACCTGCGTCGCGGGCTACACGCTGCTGGTGATCGTAGTGGCACGGCACCTGGGCGCCTCGGATGCGGCGATCGGGCTCATCTTCGCGGCCGGCGGTGCGGGTGGGGTGCTGGGCGCGCTGGTCACGGAGCCGCTGCGGCAGTGGCTTGGCTTTCGTCGGTTGCTGGTCTGGTCGGTGTGGGCCTGGGCGCTGACCTGGCTTCCGATCCCTTTCGCGCCCAATGCGCTGGCCATGGGGCTGATCATCGGGGCGAGCTTCCTCTGCGTGCCAATTTTCATGGCCATGCAATTCAGCTACCGCTTGGCGGCGATCCCCGATGCGCTGCAAGGACGAGTCTCCAGTGTCTTCCGACTGGTGGCCTTTGGCAGCATGCCAGTGGGGCTGGCGCTGACGGGCCTTCTGCTGCAGCGCTTCGGCCCCGTGGTAACGGTGCTGGTGACCTTCGCGCCGCAGCTCGCACTGGCCGTGGTCACGACGTGCTACCGCCGCCTCCGAGCGGCAACCTAACCGGGCACTTCAACACGGAGCCCACACCGACGATAGTCAATGAAAGCGCCGTTAGCGGAGCCTGGCTCGTCACGATGCACACATTTTCCTTCACCCGTGCGATGATTCCGGCAAACCGTAGATCGAGCTGCATCGCGCCGCCTCCTTCATATGTCTGTCCGCAATATCGTGTTAGTTCCCACCCCTACAAATAGCCAGCGGACGGCGTACGGTCCGCTGCCGCCGCAGGTGCACCTCACGTTTGCATCCAGGTCGCCTGATTTGGCGCTAGCGGAGGGGCGGCCAGCCGTCATCATTGTCCAACCCGGAGCCCTGCTGGTCGCCCCATCCGGAATCTGGCCGTGATGAGCGCGGCGGCTCGGGTCGCCGGTTGGCGCGGCTGCCAGGCGTGCCGGGTGTACTCGGCCCAGCGGGATAGCCTGGCCGACCGGGGTACTGCCCACCAGTGGGCACATAGGGAGCTCTACCCTGAGCGTACGGGCTGCCACCTTGCGGTGCGTATGGTTCACCGCCAGCCGCTGAAGGATACGCCTGCGTAGGGCTATTATCCCAGTCGGGCGACTGTGGCTGCGGCCAGGTCGGGCCGGCGGGCGGCTGCCGCGGGGGCTGCTGTTGCTGCGCCCAGGGATTCTCATTGGGATAGCGCGGCGGATACTGCGGGCCGTAGCCACCGGTCGCGGGTGGCTGTGGCGCATAGCGCGGCTGCGGCGCGGCATATCCGCTCACGCCGCCAAAGCTCCCACCGATCTCGGCGCGCGGGCGGGCCGTAGCGCCGACCAGCGCGGGCTCAAGCTTCTTCTCACCCACCGGGACAGACTTCGCGACCATCCGCCAGACGATGGCTACCACGTAGACCAGCACGCCCACCAGCGCGGCGCCTACATAGACTGGGATGAAGGCCTTACCTAAATAGTTGAGCAGTACCGTAAACGACGCGGCCTGCGTCGGATAGCGGGTCGTCAAGAACCAGACGAGGCCGATGCCGAGGACGCCAGGAAACGCGCCGCCGATCAGGGCATGGCCCACGGCCGTCAGGCGCTTACCGCCTTTGCTGGTCAGCACAATCACCAGCAGCAGAGCGAGCGCCAGCCCGCCAAACCAGAGCGTGCGCGTCCGCGCGTCGTCGTGACCCTGCAGGGTGAGCGTCGAGAATGACAGACCCACAGATGAGCCAAGCTGGAAGAGCGGATTATCTGGGAGGTGCGGCACGCTGACACTCTTGCCATTGGGCACATTGACGGTATTGATGGTCGGCAAAATCGACTTGCCGGAGAGAAGATCAACCACCGGCTGAGGCACGCTGGCATCGAAGATACCGCCGATGCCGTTGTGATAGTAGCTGTCAGCCACGGCTTGATATACAACTAAGGCCGCGGCATCGAGGTTTGCCGCGTTCTTGAGCTTCGAGCAATCCACTGCCACTTTCAGGCCGGGCACAGTGACTGTCGACGCGCAGTGCTTAGTGATCGAGGTGAGCGCACTCTGACTCAAGCCGCCGATCTGGCCCTTGGTGAGCACTGGATTGATCACCTGAACGCCCACATCGGTCAAGATGCCGGTCGCCGACTCCTGAGACGACAAGAGGTAGAGCGAGGCGTTCCACAGCGCGCCCAAGAGCGCCAGGCCCATGATGAACGAGAAGATTCCGCGCAGGTTCCCCCGCAACACCATTCCGAAGACTCGCGTAAACATGAGGCCTCCTCGCTCGCTCGCTCGAGCGGGCATGCGGCCAGACGCGGCTCCACAGCCTGCGCCCTCGGCTTGAGCGTCAGTGTATGGGGCGGAACATAATACGTCAATGAAGTGCGCCACAGGTACGGCAGCCCGCAAGCGACCACTCTTACTTTAGCATCTTATTAGCTGTCAAGAAATGGCGCTATTTCTCATTAACAGGTACACACCGGGCCTGGGTAGCCCGGTGTGTACCTGGACTTCGGGTGGCCTAGCCTAACGTGCAGGACCAGAGCGTGAATCCATTGTCCTCGCGAATCAGCGCCAGAATGGTTGCCGGCGAGTCTCCCTGGGAGACCGTCATCCACAGCTCGTTTGAGCTGGATGGCACTGCTAGCGACGGTGACAGTGCCATCCAGGTCTGGTCTCCTGGCCGCCAGCCGTAGAATGTAAGGCTGTCGGATGATGCAGCGGTCGTCCCCTGACCGCTCAACTGGGTGTCAAACGCCATGACCAATGAGCCGTTGCTTAGCGTCCCCAGGGTTAGTGGCGCCGCACCTTGACCACTGGGGATGCCGGTCACTGGTGCCGCCTGCCAGGTCTTGCCATTATCCAGGCTGGCATAGATGTTATTCGGTGTGATCCTCCCGTTTACAGCGAATATTGGTGTCGCGGCTGATGGCGTTGGGGGTGGAACTGTCATGTACGACACGGTGGCATAGTAGACCGATGCCTGACCGCCAAGGGTGGCCGCACCCACCAGATAGGTGGAGCCCTCGGGGTTTGACGCCGTAGGGAACACACCCAGATCTGTCCAATGCGCGCCGGCATCATCGCTGCGCCACAACTCGCGATTGAACCCGCCGGCTGACGTATTCAACAATGTGGTCGCAAACAGCGTTGCACCAGTAGAGGTCGCCGCATATTCGACGATACTCAAATTCTGGGCAGCTAGCGGTGCATCAGCGGCACTCCAGTGGATGCCGTCGGTGCTGCTGACCAGGCGGAAACCCTGAGGCTGCGATCCATTGATGTCTGGACTGAGCGCGGTGTAGAGGCGATTGTCCTGGGCAACGAATGGAGGGTTGAAGTGAGACCCGCCACTAAAGTAGAATTGCCCAACATCCCCCTTCATCGGAACATCCGGCGTGGTCCAGGTACTCCCTCCGTCCGTGCTGACATACTGGAAGGTGCAACTATAGCCTCCAGCAAGGGACACCGTCTCAGCCAACTCATTGCTGGAGCTGCCCGCAACCTCAGCCGTATAGTCCGGCTTTGGGCAGTTAGGGTTGGATGGACCCGACGATATAGTTACGAAGATCTCCCTCGCATCCAGCGGGCTGACCTGGAGCGCAAGGAGGCTAGCATTGGAGTCGCTGGTGACTTTCTCATTGGGCGCCGAATAGGTCGTCCAGGTTTTACCGCCATCATCCGAGCGCTGGAACGCCAACGAACCGGCAAGTTTATAAACGACACTCGGATTTCCTGGTGCCACCACGGGCACGCCGGTCTCTGTTCGTACCGTATACAGTCTTGTCCACGTGCCAGAATGGGTGGCACTGGTCACCCGCTGGTGGCCATTTGCTGTAAAGCTATGCACAACTACGGCAAAGATGGCGACTAGCGCGATGACTGCCATGACTGCTGCACTTGCGCTCCATCGAGACCGAGTGTTGGTGGAGTGGTGAGCCTCTTTGGCGGTAGTCAGCCGTGCAGGTTGTGTCCGCATGATAGCTCCTTTATCAACGAGGCGAACGATTTGGTCGTTCGCGGTGATTTCAATGTGTTCGTTCCATTCGGACCGAGCCGTCGATAACATCCGGAGACGGATATCATCGAGCGAAAGAAAAGGCGCTGCTTCGCTGGGAACACCGTAGTGCCGCTGCATAGCGTCCTCGATGACCAGCCAGGAGATCGACTCCGCCTGCTCGCGGCAGGTGGCGCACACCTGCAGATGCATGCGCAGCTCCTCTCGCTGGGACACCGTCAGTGAACCGGTGCGAAGTGCCGGCAATGCTGTTGTGTACTCCGTGCAGGGCGACTTCGCTGCCTCGGGATAAGTGCTCATGAGTGTGAAGCCTCCTGCCTCAGAGGATTGCGTGCCAGATATTCGGCACGGAGCCGATGTTTGGCACGCGTCAGGCGTTTCTTGGTGACGTCGTGGGAAAGGCCGACAATGTCGGCGATCTCCGCAGTCGTGAACCCGTACACTATGCTGAGTAGCAGCAGGGCAACATTCTGTGGAGTAATGGCGGCTAGGGTGGCGCGCAACACTGTAGCCTCAAGCACCGTGTCTTCGAAGGGGAGCGTGAGAAGGGGAGTCTCGCTCTCTAGTTCGTGATCACGCAGAATATCGAGGGAATCCCATCGGATAAGCCGGCGCCGCCGCAGCGCCGAGACGGCTCGGCAATAGGCAGCGTGGAAGAGCCAGCGCCGGATAGACTCTTCTTCGCCCTGCCCGTCAAACGGAGGAGTGTTCTGCGACGCTGCGCGCCAGGCGTCGCAGAACACGTCCTGCACCAGGTCCCGCGAGTGCTCATCGTCATTGATGAAGCTCCGCAGAAAGGCATACAGTGGCCACTGGAAGCGTGTGAGTACATCAGCAAATAGTCCAGTCGTCACCAGTTTTGGCGAGGAGGTGTCGTTCACTGTGATGCTCTGCCTCCACTCTTTCCTGCTATGCAGTAGTCAGCGCTGATTACCCCTCACTAAGTTATCCGCATCAGCGACGTGTTTGGGGACATCAGTGGTCAACAGGTACCGCAGATCATCACCATCTCACCGATACCGACTGACTTAGCGCGGACGCAGAACCGGTGTGAACACGCCTTTGCTTGAGGCAGCATTTGTAAACTTGCGCGTGTATCAATCGCAACTCATGGAAAAGCGAGATACGCGCCACTTATAGCGTGGGCGTCATGTCACCCACCTGGAGCAAAAGATGTCTGGCCACATGCCTCGACCGGGCAGGCCCGTCGAATGGGGAGTAAGCCCGTGGCCATGGGGATGCGTGTGATTGCTGCCGACGTGCAGCAGAAGAGATGCGCCCAACTGGCCGCGCAACCGCTGCATGAGCCGGACGAGACGCGTCATCGGCGGCGATACCGCCACCACCAGCGTAACTTGCCGTAACTCTAGTTTAGGTAATATACTATGAATATGAAAACAGCGTATTTGGCAGGTGGCTGCTTCTGGGGACTCGAAGAACTCTTTCGAGAGCAACCAGGTGTTACTGACACTGAGGTTGGATATTCTGGCGGTGAGAATTCCAATCCTACCTACCAGTCGCACCCGGGCCATGCCGAGACACTCGCCATCACGTATGACCCGACAAAGACCTCCTTTGAAGCTCTCCTTGATTTTTTCTTCCGAATTCACGACCCGACTACGCGCAATCGACAAGGGAATGATGTCGGCTCTTCCTATCGATCGGCTATTTTTTACCAAGATGACGACGAACTACATGCGGCTGAGTCGGTAATTGAAAAGGTCAACCGCTCAAAGCTTTATAAACATCCTGTGGTGACGAGCCTCGAGAAATTCAAAGCATTTTATTCTGCCGAGGAGTACCATCAAGACTACCTGCGGAAGAACCCCGGTGGTTATACGTGCCATTACGTGCGCACCGATACGAGCTTGCTCTGAATCAGTCTCAGCTACTAAGCATTTTGGCCTGTGTTATTCAGAGATCTTTTTGTGCCCGCTTGATCTAGTGCGCTGTTCCTCATACGCGGTGCACATCCACCAACAATCCCGGCGCCGCCGAGAGCGTGTGGACCGGTTGCTCCTGGTGCTGTTGTAGCTGCCGCAGGATTCGTCACGACTCGGGCATAGGAATCACTGCAACCCCGATCTCTCTACCAGGTGACGCAGTGGCGATACCAGCTGCTTCGCAAATCGCCTGTACGATTGCCAGCGCTGCTGCCTGTATATCTGTTGACGCTCACGCAAGAGATGTTGGTCTGCACGCTCCTGAGCCTCGTGTTGGCGTATACGCTCGGCTACCTCTGGCGGAGCGGGCACCAGGCGGCTACCGGCCCAGATCCAATACTCGATGTCATGGTCACCGGTAAAGGGATCAGGGAACGGATCGCCGGTCATCTGCTCAATGGTGCTGGCAATTGCTTCATAAATAGTGTAGGGAGTATCCTCAGCTGGAAGCATGCACCCAGTAGAACTCGAAGCTAGAGCTCTGTCGGCAATCACTTCGGCAACTGAGTCCGGCGGCAGTGGAAGTCCATCGCAGTGTTCCCTGTATTCTGCTGGCAGTTCACCATTCACTCTATGCAAGTCGTCCATGTCACATTTCCTCGCGCTCTTCTATAGCAATCGAACATCGAGAACTCCTCGTGTAGTTTTTCCGTTGAAGAGCTGGATCCATACTCCTCCAAATCGCAAAGCACACCCAGACAACTCTGATTAGGAGAGTTGATATGACGATATACCGGATGCAATAAAGATCGTCTCAAGATGGCGAGGAAAAAGCTCAAGAATTTCTTTAGATCCGTGAAGAATGGTTAGTGCAATGTTCCGCGCAAGCGGTCTACGAAGCCGTGGCTGACAGAGCAATGGGAACTTGCGGTGGTCTTGCGTAGACTGCGAGGTCTGCGGGACGGTTAATCAGATTCGTGGCCGTGGGTGTCAGACAGGTAATGGCATGGCCAATCCTCAACCTTGAAGCCTCTGTTGATGCCGGCATTTGTGCCTGTCATGACGGACCTCACAATCCGCTTGCCAAAACTTTTACGTACGTGTTGGCCGCTCCTGTCTTCTCCATACTGGCAAGGATAGTGTACAATGGGCTGATTGCGGAGCCAGGTGGCGTCGTGCCATATCTGTTAGGTGACTTTTCATTAGGGATAGTTGTCGTGGCGAAAAGCGGTGAACCAGGGGCAAAGCTGCCGATGGTGCCAGCATCGGCACACTCAAGCGACGAGCACCGCAGCAACCGATTAGGCGCATTCCTCTGTTGGGCAGTTGTCTTTGCTGATATCGGTACCTCAGTCTACTATGTACCTGGCATCCTCTATGGGCAGGTAGGGAAGCTCGCCGGCCTGTTCGTCATCATGACGCTCGTTGTATTTCTGCTGCTTACCCTCAAGTATGCCGAGGTGAGTGTTCGCTTTCCCGAAGGTGGAGGTGTGGTCACCGTCGCGGCCCATGGACTGAACCCCTGGGCTGGTGCCGTTGGCGGTATGTTCATCCTGGTAGACTATTTTCTGACCTCTGCCATAAGCTCGCTCTCAGGTCTGCAATACTTCCAAACGGTGATCCCCGCGCTTGCGCCATACGTTCTCGTGAGCACGGTGTTTGTCGTGTTGTTGCTCGGAGTGCTGAACTGGTACGGCATTAAGGAGAGCGCCATCTTTAGCGCCTCCATTGCTGTGGTGGCTTTCATTAGCGATATCGTGATCATCTGCTGTGTCTTCTTGAGAGTGCCTCCCCACATCATTGGCCTCGTGTTTCAAGAAATGTTCTCTGGTCACCATCTGGGCGTGCCCACTATCCTAACCGGTTTCGCAGGGGCATTCCTGGCATTCTCTGGCTTGGAAAGTATTTCACAGCTGTCACCAGTCATGAAGACGCCTCGGAAGAAGACCGTCACCTGGGCGCTGGCGTTTGTGGTGGTGACGGTGGGCACTACCAGTCCACTCTTGACTGTCTTCTCGACGACCCTGTTGACCGACCCCGTGATTCTCCATGCGACACACGCTGCGTCATCACTCTCGGGTGGTCAGCCCGATCCAAATCAGTTCATCTCTGAGCTGGCGCAGGCCTATGGGGGCACCGGGCTAGGCATTCTGACGGCTATCACGGCGTCTACGCTGTTAATCTTTGCGTGCAATACCGCCATTATCGGTGCCTATCACGTCTTCCTGGCCCTGGCGCGCATGCAGTTCTTCCCGAAGATTGTCGAGCAGCGCAATCGCCTACGTAACACCCCCCATATCTCCATTGCTCTGGCAACCGGAATCCCCATTGTAGTGTTGATTGCGGTCCGGGGTGACATCACTCTCCTGGGTGATATGTATGCTTTTGGCTTACTTGGAGCATTCTCGCTGACCTGCCTCGCGCTTGATGTTATGCGCTGGCGTGAGCGACATGGTGCGGCGATCACCCAGACCCACATTGAAGGGGACTATCACGACGATTATGCCGGAGCCGGAGTGCGTCAGCTTCTTTCCCGCGTTCTGATGACACGGCTCAGTCCCCAGCTGGCAGTACGAGTTCGGTCGGGGTATCGGTGCACAGTTGTTGTTGGCCAGAGAACCCTCCACCGCATGCAACCCGTGATTCTCCTGCTGAGACAGTGGTGGCCAGATGTCAAATACTATCTCGGTTTTGTGACCACCTTCCTGGTTTGTGCCGCCTGGCTGATCAATCTCAAATCAAAGCCATTGGCGACTGCTTTTGGAGGCGGATTCACCATTCTTGGAGTAAGTATTGCCGTCGTCTACTATCGCTATCAAGAGCGAGAAGGGCGCCCACCGGTCTTCGTCATGTCGACGCTACAATATTTGCCCGATGCGCTGGTCGTGGTTCTCACGGGGACTTCCGAGCATAACGCACAGGTGATACGGGCAGCTACCGAATTTGCCGATGGAAATCCGCTGATCTATCTCTATCTTGGCACACCGGTGTACCGTGATGTTCAGCGGTTGGAATTCAACGACCCGTATCTCTTCGATCAGCAGGCACAAGACGTCCTCTCGCGTGCCGCTTTGGCTGCCAAACATCAAGACGTGCCGGCTCAGTACGTCTATCGCCTAGGCGGTCCGAGCACCGTGCTCGATGCCTGGCGTATCGTGCACCCAAAAGAGATCATTGCTGATGCGGAAACCGCCAAGGCGATCTCGACCTGGCTGGCGCCGCAGTACATCCGCTACCAACAGGTGGATGGTGCACGGATCGCGCACTACTTCAAACGGCATGTAGCAGGATTGGACAGTCCAGTCGAGGAGCGAAATGGTCCAATCAATGGCACGACGGTCTCGGATCCTGTGCAGCGACAGCACGGCCCAGGCCTTGCTAGTGATGGGTCGAATGCAGCGCTGCACGCCGGAGACGGGGTGGCACATGATAAGCACATGGAGAATGGGGGTGGAACGAGCAATCGTGCTTCAAGTGGGCAACCTCACGCAAAATGAATGCGGATCCTGGGAAAGTTGGACGCACTCTTGTAATCACGGACCTTCCTATCTCTTCACAAGGTGGTGGAGAGGAGATACTAGTCGCTTCGCAAAGCGCCGGTATGATTGCCAGAGTTGTTGCCTGTGAGCTTTTTGCCGCTCGCGCAAGCGCTGTAACTCTGCCTGCTCCAACGCCTCTTGCTGGCGAAGGCGCTCCGCTGCCTCAGAAGAGGCACGCACCAGACGATGGCCGGTCCAGATCCAATGCTCGATACCGGTAGAGGCGTCCAGGAGAGGCCTGCAGGTTATTTGTTCAACAGCGTAGGCAATTGCTTCGTCAATGATAAAGGAAGTACTATCAGCTGGTAGGATGCGTCCAGCCGCACTCGACACTGGAGTGCGGCTGGAAACCGAATTGGCAACTGAATCTGCTGGCAAATGGGGGGTGTCGCTGCAGTCGGCATGCTCTCCTGGTAGATTACCATTCACTCCGTGCGGGTCGTTCATCTCAGACATCCTACCGTTCTTGTAGGGCTTGCCACACTGTACGAACTGCTCCTCAACCTTGCCAGCGCACCATAGTGGCGTACAGTGGCACACCGTCGTCAGAGCCGACTGCGAAGGTGAGCCAGACTCGTCATCGGTCTCTCAGCTGCTCGTCTCATGGCAGAAGCTTGAGGTAGCAACCTGATCTAGCGCCAGGTTCAGCTCGAAGATAGTGACCACCAGTTCACCATAGAGTGATTCACCAGGTGCTCAAGTGCTGCATGCTGTGCTTAGCGCCCAGTAACATACGTGTCCATCTCGTGCACACCAAAACCGCGAAGGAGTGCCGAGACAATGGAATGCCGCATGACACGACTCAGCACGTCGGGATGCTCGTCGCGTGCATGCTGGTGCATGGCCGCCAGCTGTTGCAGCGTCACTTTCTTAGGATCAATTGAGGTAAATGGCTCCACGTGCGAGGCCCCCGATTTTTGGAAACCGCGCATAAACTCTCCTGCCAGTGTGGTCCGTTGTTGTGAGTTCAATTGCGCATACAAAGGTTCAGGGTTCTCATAGGACAGCTGACCATCAGACATTGGTTGGTGCCTCCGTTGGCCACAGCTCTTCTCGTCATCAGCTAACACTTCAGACAAGTATAGGATGTCGCTGTCCTTGCCACATCGCACAAGTGGGTGAACTTCACTCTCACTCTTTTGAGTGAGAAGATCATCTGATACTCCTGCCTGCCTCATAAATCGCTGTCAGGAGTACTCGTAGCCCTTCTTGTTTCCCAACAAACGCATACGCTCCCGCCGCACGCGCCTGTGCTCGCCGGATCGCATCATCATGCAAACTGAGGAGGACAACGGCACTCTGCGGCACCGCTGCTCGTAGGACTACCGTGGCGGCGATACCCTCCATCGGCGGCACAGAGAGATCCATGAGTACTACCTCGGGAGAGAGCTCGTGTGCGAGCAAAAGCGCTTCGGTGTCAGTATGTGCTTCCCCAACTACCAGCACCTCTGCTGCTTGCTTGAGCCACATGCGTAACCCTTGGCACACCAGCGGTTCATCCTCGACCAGCAGAACTCGGATCATAATCTCCTCATATGCCTTGGGCGTATTGAGTTAGCCCTTTATCTCTTTGCATGGTACACTACAGACCCATCACGTGTTATAAGCGCGGCTCCAGTCCAGGTCTGGTTCCCATCGTGTCTCCCAGTCACATACTATAGTTTCTCATCCGTCTCACATCGTCGCCCAATGGGGTAGATGCATCCTCCATCTTTAGTCGTAGGCAGGTCTCACTCGAAAGGAGGAGAGCCGATGGTGATTCGTGTGTTGCTTGCTGATGACCACAGTGTGGTGCGTGAGGGACTGCACATGTTCCTAGGGCGCGACCCGGAATTAGCCGTGGTCGGCGAGGCAGCTGATGGGGCAGAGGCGGTTCAGTTGGCACGCCAGCTCCAGCCCGACGTGGTCCTCATGGACTTGCTTATGCCAGTAATGGACGGGATTGCCGCCACCGCTGCCATCCGTGAGGAACTACCAGAAATCGAGGTTGTTGCCCTCACCAGTGTGTTGGAGAGTGAATCGGTTGTAGGTGCGGTCAAAGCTGGAGCCATCGGCTATCTGCTCAAAGATACGCAAGCTGAAGAACTACGTCGAGCGATTAAAGCCGCCGCCGGTGGGCAAGTTCAGCTTTCTCCTCAGGCATTAGCCTATCTTCTGCACACGGTGAGACTCCCTGATACAGCGGACGTGCTCACTGAACGCGAAACCGAGGTGCTGCGCCTGCTCGCCAAAGGGTTGTCGAACAAGGAAATCGCCCGTGCCTTACAGGTGGCCGAGGACACCGTCAAGACCCATGTTGCGCATATCTTGGCGAAATTTGGTGTGCAGAGCCGCACCCAGGCTGTCCTGGCTGCGATGCGTCTCGGCTTAGTTTCACTGGATCACGAAAGGCGTTGAAGCCGGATGCAAAGCTGGATGCGATGAAACACCTTCAACGTTTCGCGGCTCGACAAGAATGCCCGCAACAGCAATGGAGACGCTATGGGATCGATAGTCTGCTCGCAGTCGGCGGTGTCACGCTGGCCACAGCTGCGATCACGATCACGCACCTCTACCCACGCATCCCAACGATCTCGTCCATGTATCTGCTAGTGGTCTTATTCATTGCCACTATGCGTGGACTGTATGCTGCGATTCTCGCCTCAGTCCTGGCTTTCGTCGCCTATGTCTACTTTCTCGTTCCGCCACTCTACACCTTTCTTGTACCGAGAGTGGAAGATCTCTTCACGCTGGCAGTCTTCTTGACGACCGCCATTATTACCGGTCAATTGGCCTCAATGCTGCGTCGGCGCGCCGAGCAAGCACAAAGTCGAGAACGCGAACTGCGGCTACTGTACGAGCAGGCACAAGAACTCGCAGCAATCCAGGAGCGGCAGCGCCTGGCCCGTGAGTTGCATGACTCGGTCTCACAGGCTCTCTACGGCATCAGTCTGGGCGCTCATACCGCCCGCGAAGCCCTGGAGAGCGAGCCTGGACAGGTCACAATTGCTTTGGACTATGTGATTGGGCTCGCCGAAGCTGGACTGGCTGAGATGCGCGCACTCATCTTTGAACTCCGCCCAGAATCACTGGAAACCGAAGGCCTGGTGGCCGCCATCAGCAAGCAGGTGGCAGTCTTGCGTGCTCGCTATAAACTGACCGTTGAGGCGGACCTGCGTGACGAGCCCGATCTCTCCCTGGAGATGAAACACACCCTGTACCGTGTCGCCCAAGAGGCGCTCCACAATGTCATCAAGCATGCTCATGCCACCACCGTCGTCCTTCAGCTGGCACGTCAGGAGCATGAGACCATTCTCGAGGTGAGGGATAATGGGCGCGGATTTGACCCGACTGGGACATTCCCGGGGCATCTCGGTCTGCAGTCGATGCGGGTACGCGTTGCCAAGGCTGGCGGCACTCTCGTCGTCGAGAGCGCACCAGATCAGGGGACATCCGTACGTGTTCGAATTCCTCTGGGGGTATGAACGTCTACGCAATCAACTCGCGCACGTTCTCCACCAAAATGAAGATACCAACGAACACCGCCAACACGAGCAGCGCAGCACGAAGAACTGAATAAAAAGTATGATCGTTGCCAGAAACGCCAATGCGACCACTACGGTGCGAATGAGCGATTCCAAACTACGGCGAAACGATGCGTCAATGAACACATAGACACCCAGCAAGAGCAACGCGACCAGCAGGTACACGCCAGCCCCTGCCTAACCGATCACTGATGTGAGGCCAAAGTTGAGGAGCCACTGTGTAGAGAGCTGGTAGGCCGGCGCTAGGGCGCCAAAGGTGACAGACAAGCCAACAGTCAGGATCCCTAGCAGCCCTTGAATGAGCAGTAGGCAGCTGATGATGGTCACACCTCGTGGCCGATTCATGCCATTTCTCCTCTGCCTTGCCAAGTATAGGATAAGCCGAGGTGGCAGGATAAGTCACTTGACACGAAGTAACATCTCACTTCCTGTACCTTCCTCCAGCCTGGAAAGGAGATACCCAGGCTGGGGAGCGGAGGTGGCGGCACCGATCTTGCACGCCTTTCGATATGTGCCTCGCCGCCGTGGGATGGGCGAGGCATGGTGAACGGTCACCAAGAGCACACCCCACTCATGTCAGAGGAGAATCGAACCTATGGATGATTTGACCAAAGGCACTTCCCAGGGCGTCAACGAGACGGTCCAGAAGGCTCTGAAGAATGTCCAGTTTCCCGCTTCGAAGCAGGATGTTGTCCGCATTGCGCAACAGAACAACGTGCCTGCTCCCATCGTGGAGAAGCTGCGCACAATGCCTGGCAACCAGTATAACGGGCCCCAGGACGTAATGAAAGCTGTTCAACAGCAGCAATAACCCCAAGCGACTGATCTCCGCATGCTCGGCTACACCCGACGTGTGCGCGTCGGTCACTCGTTTGCAGGGGCTTAAGCACAGAGGATGTGCTTGAGATGTGGAGATCAGGAGCAACGGTTCAGGCGAACTAAGAGTAGAACGGCTGGTCAGTGAAGAGGGTTTCGAAGGCCGTCAGTCGCGACTCGCTGATAGATATGAGAGTACTGTCTTAGGCGTGATATCGGTAGAGACCTCTCTCTACTGGCTCCAGTGTGCCTGGTCATCCCAGCAGTGGTGGTCTACAACATGCGACACAAGGTACTTCGGTGCAAAAGGTTTCTGCACCAGGTTGAAGGTTATTCCAGTTACACGTAACTAGGAGGTTTGCTTTGTCGACATCGTGGGGATCTTCCCCTTTTGCTACGCCAACACCAGTAATTGACTCCGTCATGCGCAATCAGGCCCCGGCCCCAACGCCGGTTCCTATGCCTGGGTTCATGCCGCTAGCTTTCCCGCAGTTTATAGCTCCACAAGCTCCGGCACCCTACCTGGGCATGCCTTCGCAAGGCTACCCACAGCTGGGCTACCCACAGCAAAGCTTCCCACAGCTGGGTTACCCACAGCTGGGTTACCCACAGCTGGGCTTCCCACAGCTGGGCTTCCCACAGCTGGGTATGCCACCGCAGTTTATGACCCCACAAGCTCCGGTACCCTACCTGGGCGTGCCACAGATGGGCTACCCCCAGCTAGGCGTGCCACAGCTAGGCGTGCCACAGATCGGTATGCCACAGCTAGGCGTGCCACAGATCGGTATGCCACAGCTAGGCGTGCCACAGATCGGTATGCCACAGCTGGGTTACCCACAAGCCCAAGCGCTCGGCCTGGACATGCAGGGGACTCCCTGGCCCAGCGCTGGCCTCGGAGGACATGCTATCTCCCCAGTCGTCACCATGCTGCTCTCGCAGCTTGGGCTGAGGGAAGCGGTCTCTCGGATCGGCGATGAGGCGCTGAAGCAGCGTGTCACCAATGGTGTCAACGAAGCCATTGATCGCACTATCGAGGGTCTGACTGGGATGACGCTCCATCCGTGGTTTGGGCCTGGGGCACAGTTCATGATTTACCCCGTCGCAGCACAACTGGCCCTGATCGCTCATCGCTATCAGGATGGTGCTGTACGAAATGCGCTGCTCGATATCGCCGGGCAGATTCTACAAAAAAGCATAGCTCCTACTGGCGAGGCTACCGGCCGCCACAAATAAGCTGAGCCGTTTCTGAAGAAGCTGGGGCCTCTCGCGGGTGCAACATCTGTGCCCACGGTAGCCCCGGCTTCTTTGCTGCTCTACATGCATTCGGGCGGCATCCATAGCCCATCCTCTAGTCAAATGCACAGCGCAACTGATGATTCCTCGCTGATTCCACCTTGCCCCCTTGACAGCCACGTAACTCCCGCTCGTGTAACCAGGCGCACAGGTCGATGTGATGGAGACCTCGTTTCGGCGGCGGTCAGCACTTGGCATGCCCACGGGCGCCCGGAAACACTTGTACCTTCTCTTATGGCTTGCTGAGAGAGCGAAAACAGCGGTACGATGACGACACCACATCGTGTTGATCCTGATCTTGCTGCCAAGCTCGAACAGGTTCCCATACCGCTGGATGGCAGCGATCACTGGACGTGCCGCCCGGCAACACGCGTGTTGCGAAATGATAGAGATTGCTTACCGAGGAGGCTGCTATGGATTTCACACCCAGGCGAGAAGACAAATTTACATTCGGCCTGTGGACAGTTGGCAACATTGGGCGCGATCCGTTCGGCGATCCGGTGCGCAAACCCCTCTCACCCGTAGAGATGGTCCACCTTCTGGCCGACGTCGGCGCGTACGGAGTCAACTTTCACGATAACGATCTGGTGCCGTTCAACGCCAGCGCCGCCGAGAGCGATAAAATTGTGCGCGACATGAAAAGCGCACTGGCGGAAACGGGATTGGTCGTGCCGATGGCTACTACCAACCTGTTTACCCATCCCGTATTTCGTGACGGCGCTTTTACCTCGTCTGACGCCGCAGTGAGAGCCTTCGCGGTGCAGAAGACGATGCGCGCTGTCGACCTGGGAGCTGAACTTGGCGCACAGATATATGTCTTCTGGGGCGGGCGCGAGGGGACGGAGACTGATGCCTACCGCGATCCGCGCGACGCACTGAAGTATTTGCGTGACGCGATCAACTTCTTCTGCGATTACGTGAATGATCAGGGCTATGGCATGCGCTTCGCCCTGGAACCAAAGCCCAACGAGCCACGTGGCGACATGTATCTGCCTACCGTAGGCCACGCACTTCACTTCATCTCCACGCTTGCACATCCCGAAATGGTGGGCGTGAATCCGGAATTCGCGCACGAAACTATGGCTGGGCTGAACTTTGTCCACGCGGTAGGCCAGGCCATTGAAGCGGGCAAGCTGTTCCACATCGATCTGAACGACCAGGTAATGGGCAGATTTGACCAGGACTTCCGCTTCGCCTCGGAGAATCCCAAGCGAGCCTTTTTCGTGGTCAAGCTGCTGGAAGAGAGCGGCTACGATGGCCCGCGGCACTTCGACGCGCATGCTTACCGGACAGAGGATACCCAGGGTGTACGAGCCTTCGCTTCCGGCTGCATGCGATCGTACCTGATACTGAAAGAGAAGGTGGCCCAGTTCCACGCGGACGGTGAGATCCAAGGGGTTATCCGTGCGCTCCAGCAACAAGACAGCGATTATAGCGGTCCAGCAGGCAGCGCAGGCTATAGCCTTACCGGGGCGGAGGCCCTTAAGTCACACTCCTTTGACGTGGATGCGCTGGCGAGTCGGGGTCGACGGTACGAGGAACTGGACCAACTGGTGATGGAGTTGTTGCTCGGCGTCCGGTAGGCAGCGCAGCGTTGATTCGCGCCACATCCATCGCTAGCCCTCTGCTCTGTCCTTCTCACCTGCAGAAGCCGCCCTCCAGGAACTGGCTCCAGATCGCAGCCGTCAAGAGGCCCAAGATCAGCGGGACGGTCAGCAGCAGGGACGACGAGCAGAGGTCGAGTCTACCTTACGCTTCCCGCTGAGTCTCGGCAAGTTTCTGGACGGCGATGTGCAGCTGGTGCTTGAGTCGCGCGATTTCCTGGGCGGCATCTTCTGTTGCCTCAGTCTCGCGCTCCGTTTCCGGTTCTGGCTCTGCAACGGCTGTACGCCGTGGAGTTGGCGTTACTGCTGGCTGTCGTTGTGGCTCTGGCTCTGGCTCTGGTTCTGGTTCCGGCTGTGCCGGTTGTTGCGGCTCTTGCACAGGATACGATGGTATGTGCGAGTGCGTATACTCGTGGATTTCCTCATCTGTAGCAAAGCGCCAGCCCTGCCGGAATAAGCCACCAAAGACATCTTTTTGCATCTCTTCGGTGTTGGGAGCAACGAACACGATGCCTCGCCGACTGCCACTGTAAAAGTAGCGACCCGGTGGGTTCGGGTCACTCGACGGCGTCCCCTTGTTCGGGTTTGGATAGCTCATAATGGTATTTTGCCTTTCTCGTGGCGTACTTGTAACAGTTACGGTTAGGGCACCACCGCCTAGGACTAAGGCATACCTGAAAGCGGACTTGACCAGCGCAGTATATGCCGAGGCGGTCAGGCGCGTGGGCCGCCTGCGACATAAATAATCTGGCCATTCACAAAGCCCGCATCCTCCGAAGCCAGGAAACAGATCACATTGGCGACGTCGCGCGGCTGCCCCACACGCCTGACCGGTATCGTCTTGGAGGCCGTCTCGATGACCTGATCAGGATCAAGACCCTGGCGGCGTGCCGTCACCCGCGTCATCTCGGTATCGATGAAACCTGGCGCGACCGCGTTGGCAGTGATTCCAAAAGGTCCAAGCTCGATGGCGAGGGTGCGTGTCAAGCCTTGCAGACCGGCTTTGGCCGTGGAGTAGTTGGACTGGCCGCGATTGCCCAGAGCCGAAACCGACGAAAGCGATATGATGCGCCCATACTTTTGCTGGACCATGTGCTTTTGCGCGGCGCGACTACACAGGAATGCGCCTTTGAGATGGACATTCATAACCGTATCCCAGTCATCGTCGCTCATCTTAAAGAGTAGATTATCGCGCAGCACGCCCGCGTTATTGACCAGGATATCCAGTCGGCCAAAGCGGTCAACGCCCTGCCCTACTGCGGCCTCAACGGCATCGTCGTTCGCAACATCGCAGGAAACGGCAATTGCTTGCGAACCTGCCTGCTCAATATCGACGGCAACTTGCTTGCAACCCTCCAGATCGATATCGGCAAGAATCACCTTCGCGCCATCTTCTGCCAGGCGCAGTGCGCTAGCGGCTCCGATACCCCTTCCGGCTCCAGTGACAAAGGCCACGCGGCCATCAAGTTTTCCCATACATACTGCCTCCTTCTCTCTAGAATACCGGTTCTTTGGCGAGCCATCCGAGAAGCGATGCTCTGTTGCTCCATAGCTCATTCTAACCAATGTACCAGCACATCGAGCGCCTCGACATGTGAACCCCCGGCCAGGAGCGGGTTGATTTCCAGTTCGCTCAGCTGCGGACCGAGCGCGAAGGCCAGCGTGCCGACACGATAAATGACTTCGCTGACTGCCAGGAGGTCCACGCCCTGCTGACCACGCGTGCCACGCAGCAGGGTCGCGCCTCGCAATTCGCCGAGCATCCGCAGAACTTCGTCGCGCCGTACCGGCAGTACGCGCACAGCAGTATCCTTGAGCACTTCGGTCCAGACACCGCCGAGGCCCACCGTTAGTACCAGTCCCCACACATCATCGCGGACCACACTGACCAGCAATTCAGTCCCAACTGGGCGCATTGGGCTGACCAGAATGCCCTCGATGCCGGCATTCGGCTGCTTGCTTTGCACACGTGCCAGCATACCAGTGAACTCCTCGCGCACCGCCTCCTCACTCACCAGGTTCAGCGTGACGCCTCCCACATCGCTCTTGTGAGGCAGATCCGGCGATTGAATTTTGAGGACCACCGGCAGGCCGATCGCACGCGCGGCCCGAGCGGCTTCTTCGGCAGTTGTGGCCAGCTGGGCCGGAACCACAGGAATGCGTGCCTGCTCTAGGAGAGCGCGCGCCTGTGTCTCGGACCAGTTTCCCGTAAAAGGCTGAGCGTAGGATGTGGGCGGCCTCGGTTCCGTCTCCAACGAGTGAGACGCAGCAGTGATAAATTCGGACCACCAGCGGAAATAGCCAATCGCGCGCATTCCGTGCTCTATGCCAGGTGTCCAGTGCAGACCTGTACGCTCCACGACCAGATTAGCCATAGGAGAGAGATCCACGCAGGTATTGGAGGTCAACAGGACCGGGCGCGGTGCCTCACGGATAATACGGTTGAGCTCATCGTACCCAGGCAGCATCTCCGCCAGGGTTTCTGGAGTCAGCTCGCGCCGGCTCTCGGACGCCGTCAAATTCAACACAAAATCGAAATTTGGATCGTTGACGACCACTTCGAGCACACGCCGCTGGATTGAGGAGTCCACTACCACATAGCCGGTCACATCCAACGGATTATGGCAGGTCGAAAAGGCCGGCAGGATCGTGTGCAATCGTTCAACCGTCTCCGGTGCGAACTCCGGCAGTTCCAAGCCGACCTCTTCTGCTAGATCCGAGATGAGATCACACGCGCCGCCCGATGGAGTTACCACGCCCATGCGGGGACCCGGAAGAGGATCGGTGTAGCCGGCCAAACCAGCAGTGGAGAGCAGATCTTCCAGCGAAGAAACGCGGATAATGCCAAGCTGGCGCAGCGCGGCATCATTCACCCTGTTATTGCCCACCAGCGCGCCTGTGTGAGCCTTCGCCGTGCGCGAACTGGCCTGGCTGCTACCAATCTTGAGCGCCACCAGCGTCTTGCGCAGCGTACGTGCCTTCTCGGCTACTCGGCGAAGCTCATCGGGTTGGCGTATGCTCTCCAGGAACAGCGCGACCGAGCGGGTAGATTCCTCCTCAAGTAAATAATCCACCACATCCGTTACCGAGATCATCGTCTCATTGCCCACCGCGACCATCAGGCTCAGGCCGATGCTATGGCCTTGCGCATAGGTCAGCACTGCGCTGGCCAGGGCGCCGCTTTGCAGAACCACACCCACAGGCCCAGGTTTCAGCGGTGGCGCGATCGGCAGGCCGAAGGGCGTAATCTGATCGGCGACATTCACGAAGCCATTGCCGTTCGGACCAAGCAGCATCAGCCCGCGACTGCGCGCGAAGGTGAGCATCTCGCGCTCAAGCCCGGCGCCCTCCTCGCCGATCTCGCTAAAGCCGGATGTCAGAATCACAGAATGCTTTGTTCCCAGCTCAGCAGCTTCCTGAATGATCGGTAGGACACTGGGCGTCGAAACCATCACAAAGGCCAAATCAACCACCTCGGGGAGATCGTGCAACGTCTTGTACGCCTGCTCACCGTGGACAACCGCGCGGTTAGGGTTGACGAGGTAAACTGCGCCGGGGAAGCGGTAATTCTTCAAATTCTGATAGGTATACAGTGACCAGCGGGAATTGTCGGTCGCCCCTACCAGGGCGATACTGCGTGGCCGAAAAAACCGCCGGAGCTGCTCTATTGATACATGCCGGGACTGCGTCGCCATTTCGGACCTCGCATATGCCTATCTCGAACAGCATCGTAAGAGACGCCGGTTCCGGGCATTTTACTCGACCAGGCGGAAATACGGCAAGGTTAGCTCGTCGCCTATGCTCTCGAACGTCACGCTTACTGCTGCGCCGATGGTCACGCGCTCGCTTGGAGCATCTACTACGCGCGACATCATTCGCACACCCTCTTCAAGCTCGACCAGAGCGACAACAAAGGGCACGTCCGCCGCAAACGGCCCGAATGCCTGGTGAGCGACGGTATAGGTATAGATCGTGCCCTTGCCGCTGGCCACTATCCACTCAAGCTGATCAGAGTGGCAATGCGGACACATCGCGCGTGGATAAAATATCGCTTGCGCACAGGTCTTGCAGCGCTGGATGCGCAGCTCGCCGTTTGCCAGACCCTCCCAGTAAGGACGAGAATCGCTGTCCTGCTGGACCATGTCTGCTGGACTGTTTCCTGGCATGGCGCATCAATCCTTTCCAAGAATAACCGTAGCGCCCGACGAGAGCACACCCCCAGTGCCGTGGGCGAGAGCGACGCGTGCACCTTTTACCTGGCGCGGACCGCATTCGCCACGCAATTGTCGCGTTGCCTCGATGAGCAGGAAAATGCCATACATCCCCGGATGGCAGTAGGAGAGACCCCCGCCGTTGGTATTCATTGGAAATGGCCCGCCGGGGGCCGTGCGCTGGCCGCCGACGAACGCGCCGCCTTCGCCCGGGCCACAAAAGCCCAGCGCCTCCAGCGTCATCACGACCGTTATCGTAAACGAATCATAAATCTCAGCCACATCGATGTCGGTGGGCGAGAGATTGGCCATGGCGAAGGCATCCCGCCCCGAGGCCACAGCGGCCTTGTGGGTAGCCAGGTCTGGCATATTCGCGATAGTATTATGTGTATGAGCCTCGCCGTGACCAAGCACCCAGACCGGCGCCTTGCGCGTATTCCGGGCACGTGCGGCACTTGTCACCACCACCGCGCCCCCGCCGTCGGTCACCAGACAGCAGTCCAGCAAATGCAGCGGCTCGGCCACCCAGCGCGAATGTAGCACATCCGAAATAGTAATCGGATCGCGCATCATGGCCTTCTCATTCATCGCAGCCCACTTGCGCGTGGCCACCGCGACCTCCGCCAGCTGCTCGCTCGTCGTGCCATACTCATGCATATGTCGCATGGCCGCCAGCGCGTAGGCTCCCACCGGCGTTGGCAGGCCGAAGACCTGCTCGAATTGATCGGTGAGCTTGATAGGAGAGCCACCCCGCCCCCGCGAACGCTCAGAGCGCTGGGTGCTGCCATAGGTAATCAGCGCGACCTCGAACAGGCCCGTCTCAATGCCTGCCACAGCGTGTCCAAGATGAGCCTCAAAGGACGAGCCACCAATATTGGTTGAGTCGGTATATTTGGGACTGATGCCCAGGTACTCGGCCAGCATCAGGTTCGGTGCCCAGGCCCAGCGGCCCGCGCAAAAGAGCGCATCAACATCGCCAAAGCGGAGACCCGCGTCAACGAGAGCCGCACTGGCTGCCTGGTGTTGAAGTTGTAGCACCGTCTTCTCCGGGGTATAGCCAAGATCAGACTCGGCCACACCCACAATGGCTGCCTGGGGGCGTGTCATCTAAAGGGCCTCCCCCTGCTTGACGTGACCTTTGAGGAGATTGCGCGAAATGATATAGCGCTGAATCTCATCGGTGCCCTCGAAGATGCGATACAGGCGTACCAGACGGTACCAGCGCTCAATAGGCAGCTCTTTGGTGTACCCCATGCCGCCGTGGATCTGCATCACGCGATCGATCACATGGTTGGCCATCGTCGCACCGTGCAGCTTGGCCACCGAAGAGGCATGGCGCGTATCCTTGCCGTTCTCAGCCAGCCAGGCCGCGTAGAGTACCAGCCAGCGCGTGGACTCGATTTCCACATGCGAATCAGCGATCATCCACTGAATGGCCTCGTACTCGGCGATGGGATGGCCCATGGAGACACGCTGCTTGGCGTAGTCGATAGCCATCTGCAATGCGCGCTCAGCCGTGCCCACCGCGCCGGCAGCAATGCGCCAGCGGCCCGCACCGATCCATTGCATGCCTAGATCGAAGCCTTTGCCGGGCTCACCAAGAATATTCGTTGCGGGCACGCGTACATTCTCGAAATAGAGCGATGCTGGCCCCCAGTCGCCCATCGTGGGGATATAGCTGGACTTCCAGCCCATCTCCCGGTCCACCAGGAAGCAGGTGACGCCTCCGTGGCCGCCCTTCTCCGGGTCGGTCACCGCAAAAACCATCGCGAAATCGGCCTCGTTGCCACCAGTGATAAAGACCTTCTCGCCGTTCAGCACATACTGATCGCCATCTTTCACCGCACGCATCGTAATATTGGCGGCGTCCGAACCGGCCCCTGGCTCGGTCAGCGCGAAACACGAGCGGCGCTCTCCACTGATTGTCGGCAGCAGATAGCGTTGTTTCTGCTCATCATTGCAATGGTAGAGAATATTGTCAGCACTACCGCCAAAGGTGAACGGCACAAACGTGCGAGCTATCTCCATAGCGGTGATCGCGGCCATGATCGGGCCGAGATTCGCCCCACCGTATTCCTCCGGGGTATTAATGCCCCAGAAGCCCATCTGTTTGGCCTTCTGTTGCAATTCGAGAATTTTCTCCCGTTCCACAGCGGGGCGCCCCTCGCGCTCATTCAGCAGAACCTGACCTTCCAGGGGGATCAGTTCGCGGGCGACAAAATCGCGCACCGTCTGTTGTACCATTTTCTGTTCGTAGTCCAGGCTAAAATCCATGCTCTTGCTCCTTTGCACTACTCATGGGTGCCATTGATACAGGCTTAGGGGGGCGAGAATGCAGGCTGATCTGCGGGTGACCATGAACGCGCTCGGTGCGGCGGCTCCGTCTGCCGCGATCCTGGCCACGCGCACTTGCGCGACCCTGGCCACCGGGCAGGTCATCGCCGCGCGTCCTACCTGGGTGGCAGTGCCCGCAATAATAGAGGAATTACCTCTTGCGAAAATAAATCGACCCCTGCGGTACTCGGGAAATCTACAATGCGCACAATCAGGCGTTCTACACCAAGATCTACAAATCCCTGAAGCTGCTCCGCAACCTGCTGAGGCGTGCCGACAATCACATCTTTTTTGAGTGGCGATGCCTCGGCGATTCGATACGCTTCTGCCTCAGTTTCAGCAATCGCAATGACTTCAGGCGACCAGGTCTTCACGATTTCGTCATAGTTCCGCCCGACTGCCTGGCAATGCTGGCGCAAGACGTCGAGCTTGTGAGCATAGTTTTCAAGGGTACCGCCTGGACAATTCCACCAGTCGGCATAACGAGCCACCATGCGCAGGGTTTTTTGTTCTCCGCCGCCCCCAATCATAATGGGCGGAAGGGGATTCGGGCGCGGTGCGCAAGTGGCATTTTCGATGCGGTAGTAGGTTCCCGCAAAACTCGCCGAGCTCTCGGTCCACAGTAGTTTGATGATCTGGATCGCCTCTTCCAGTTGATCAATGCGGACCGAAGCCGCGGGGAAGTCAAAGTTGTACGCTTGATACTCTTCCTTCATCCATCCAGCGCCGATGCCGAAAAGGAAGCGCCCATCGGTGAGCAGCTGGAGATTGGCGCTCATCTTTGCTAACAACGCCGGGTTGCGGTACGACTGGCTTAGGACACCGGCGCCAAATTTTAGGGATGGGTACACGCCAGCCAAATAGGCGATCGTCGTAAGACACTCCAGGTAGGGAGTGTCATTCGACACCCACGACACTCCAGGAAACATGTGATCGTCTACCCATACGGAATCGAAGTGCGGCTGTAGGCGTTGCAAGATCTGATGGATCTGGTTGACGAAAGTCGAGCCACTGCTCCCGTCTAGTGGATAGGAAGGCATATGCCAGCCGAAATGAAGTTGGTTCATATAGGCACCCTTTCAACAAGGTCTCATTCCGTGGCGTTTTCCTGAAAAAGAACCACACGCTGTTCCCGCTGACTTTGCCCTGCCAGTTCGATGATACGAATCACGTTACGCGACTCCTGCGGATCGACAGGGACGGATTTGCCGTCAGATATTGCTTCGGCCATCTGTTGATAAAACGCGCTGTAATTTCCCGGCAGCGTCGCCACCTTGCCAGACACTGACAACCCGCCAGTATCCGTAGTCAATGTGCCGTAGAATGGCTCAGAATCAGCGCCCCAGCCTGAACTTCCAGGGCGCACTCCAGCGAAAAGCGCGTCTTCCTGCGCATCCATCCCATATTTGATGAAGCTGCCGGTCGCACCGTGGACCTGGAAGTGCGGCCCCGACGCACGCACCATCGTTCCGGCGTGCAAGATGACTGATGTCAGTGGGTAGCCCAGGACGATATGGAAATAATCATCGACCTGCGCGCGCTCCCGTTGCACCAGCACATTGGCCCATACGGTTTCCGGCAATCCAAAGAGTACGAGCGCTTGGTCGATCAGATGGGCTCCCAGGTCGTACAGAACTCCCGAGCCAGGCAACTCCTGGTCCCGCCATTTTCCCTCAACTACTGGTTTGTAGCGATCATAGTGGACTTCATATGTGTTGATCTCACCCAATGTCCCGGCAGCGAGCAATTGGCGAATTGTTTGAAAGTCATTATCAAAGCGCCGATTCTGATAAACGCTCAGTAATACCTGGTGCTGTTTCGCCAGGGCAATTAACTCATCTGCCTCGCGCGAGGTAATGGTGAAGGGTTTATCGACTACTACATGTCTACCAGCCTGGATTGCTTGCCGTGCAAAATCAGCGTGGGTAGTGTTAGGAGTGGCGACGACGACCAATTGGATGGTTGGATCGGCCAGCAATTCCGCGACGGTAGGCACTACCTGTATACCCGGGTAGTCGCGATGGACCTTCGCCGGATCTGACGATACCACCGTTGTCAGCGTCAGCCCTGGCGCGTTGCTCACAAATGGTGTATGAAAAATTCGTCCAGCCAGGCCATACCCGATCACACCGACATGAATAGTCATAGTTCTGTTACCTCTACTTATCACTCTTTCCGTAGCCGTTGCACGTCTCGCATCGGGGGGACACCAAAGAAGCTTTTGTACTCCCGATTGAAGTGGGAAGCATCGTGATACCCAACGCGAATCATTCTACCTCCGCTTGCCCCATCTGGTCTATGATTACCGTCAGATAGAGAGCATTCCTTGTGGTCCTGGTAATGCAAGCTGGACCTTTCTGCAAGGCAAAATCCAGCATTGAGCGGACATGAGACCTGCTTGACAGACCACTGGGCACGGGCAACTCTCGCCTGCTGGAGATAGTACGAAGGAGGCACTCCCATGACAGCATGGACAAATGACGAACTCGCCAAAGTTGCGGCTGCGGACGAACTGCAGATCGCCTCGCGGCGGTACGACGGCACGCTTCGCAACCCGGTGACGATCTGGGTCGTCCGCTACGGCGACGATCTTTATGTCCGCTCTGTCAACGGCCGCAGCGCCGCCTGGTTCCGTGGCTCCCAGGACGTCCACGAAGGCCACATCCAGGCTGGCGGCGTCGAGAAAGACGTCACCTTTGTGGACGCCGACCACGACATCGGCGACGAACTGGACGCTGCGTACCGCAACAAGTACCGCCGCTACGCCAAAAACTTCGTTGACGGCATCGTGAGCCCCCAGGCTCGGTCCGCAACGATCGAACTGGTGCCGCGCCACACAAGCGCCTAGTTCTTCAGAAGAACGCAACCACTCCCACGACACGGGAGACACAGGAGACACAATGCAGAAGCGCAAACTTGGGAAAAGTAATCTGGACGTGTCGGCAATCGGGCTCGGCTGCATGGGCATGAGCCAAAGCTATGGCCCGGCGCCAGAGAAAGGGGAGCTGATCGCACTGATTCGTGCGGCGGTGGAACGCGGCATCTCCTTCTTCGACACCGCCGAGGTCTACGGTCCGTTCACGAACGAGGAGCTTGTTGGCGAAGCGCTAGCCCCCTTTCGAGACCAGGTCATAATCGCCACCAAATTCGGGTTCAATTTTGGTGGCAATGGGGAGCAGCAGGGCTTGAACAGCCGGCCCGGGTACATCAAGCAGATGGCCGAGGGCTCACTTAAGCGACTCAGGGTCGAGACGATTGACCTCTTCTATCAACACCGTGTCGACCCAGATGTGCCGATCGAAGATGTCGCAGGGGAGGTGAAAGACCTGATGCAGGAAGGCAAAGTAAAGCATTTCGGTCTCTCTGAAGCAGCGGCGCAGACCATTCGGCGCGCGCACGCCGTCCAGCCGGTCACAGCCGTCCAGAGCGAATACTCCCTGTGGTGGCGGCGCCCGGAGGCGGAGGTGTTACCAACCCTTGACGAGCTTGGGATCGGCTTCGTGCCCTACAGTCCGCTGGGCAAGGGATTCCTCACTGGCAAGATCGACGAGAACGCTATGTTCGCCAGCACCGACATCCGCAACACCATCCCCCGCTTTACGCCGGAGGCGCGTAAAGCGAATCAGGCCCTGGTCGATCTACTCAGCAGCATCGCGGAGCGGAAGGATGCAACGCCCGCCCAGATCGCACTGGCCTGGCTGCTTGCCCAGAGGCCATGGATTGTTCCCATTCCAGGCACCCGCAAGCTGGAACGCCTGGAGGAGAATATCGGCGCGGCTGCCGTTAAACTCTCGCCCGAAGATCTCCGCGATATCGAGAGCGCCGCTTCCAAGATCACGGTTCAGGGGGCCAGGTACCCCGAACAGCTGGAGCAAATGACCGGTCGCTGAGCACCTTCGACTCACACCACGAATCAGGAGGAACGATATGCAGATCACCAAGAACGCCGTTGCAACCATGGCTGGGCCTAGCGCCTGGTTTACAGGTGCGGTCTACATCGACACGGTTGCGACACCCGGAGCGGCCTCGCACCTGCAGGCAAGCAGCGTTCACTTCACGCCGGGTGCCCGCACGGCGTGGCACACTCACCCCCACGGCCAGACTATCTACGTCACTGAGGGCGTCGGCCGCGCGCAGCGCCGCGGCGGACCGATCGAGGTCATCCGCCCCGGCGATCGGGTGTTCTTCGAGCCTGGTGAGGAGCACTGGCACGGCGCCGCACCCGACCGTTTCATGACCCACCTGGCGATGCTGGAGGTGGACGAGCAGGGCAACAGTGCGACCTGGGGCGATCACGTTACCAACGAGGAGTACGGCCAGCAACCCGGGTGACCTGTAGGTCACGGCGCTGTGCCGCCGGGCGAGCGGTAGCACGTCCGCTGGTCAGTGTACCTGGTCAGTGTACCTGGTCAGTGTACCTGGTCAGGGACTGCTGATCCCGGTCAAAGAAGTAGGCGTTGATCTCGGCACCCAGTAGCAGGACAAGTCCGAAGTAGTAGAAGAACACGATCGCCACCAATCCGATACCAACCGAGACTGTAGCGTTTCCTCCGTTAAGATAACGAGCGGCATAGACGGGAAAGCTCTGCTGAACAATCTCGAGCAGTGCTCCAGCGATCAGTGCTCCCTTCCACACCAGGCGCACTGGTACAGTTCGATTGGGGATGACGACGTAGCAGAGCAGAAACAACACCGATGCGATAAGCCAACCGGCCAGGATACTGACGATGATCACACACAGTGGCGTGAGCCAAGCGCCACCAAAGAGCGATTGCGCCGTGCCTGGTTCGGAGAGGAACCCCGGAATTAACGAGATGATAAACAGCACCGGCACGAGGAGGATAAAGAACAGCAACATCTCAAAGGCCATCAGCTGCTCTCGCATCAGATGGCGGGGAGGAACTTTGAAGATGATGTCAAAGCAATAGTCAATGGCTGTGAAAAGGCGGGACCCGAAGTAAACGGACGTGACCACGCTTAGAACTGCTAGGGCGGCTGCTTGTTCCGTGAGCTGCGCAAGCGCCAGAGGCAAAAAGCCACTTGCTCCCGGAACGTGATCTGCTAGCGCGTAGATCAGGTGATGACGCGCTTCAGGATTCATGATTCTGAGCACGAATCCTTCCACACTCAGCAGCAGCACGAAGACGGGAACCACGGTGATGATCAGCCGGTACGCCAGCATAGCGGAGAGCTTAAAGACTTGATCCTGCTGCAGCCTGCGCTGTACTGCGATCAGCGCCTTGATTCGAGGATGGCTCGCATACCTCTTCATCAGGCTGATGCCGCCGCGCGCCAGAGCCGAGTGGGTCGACACTGCAGGAGTAGGGCTACTGCTCACTTCGGGATCTGCCAGTACGTGTGGCAGGAGGCAAGAGGAGTCAGTTGACTCCGTGTTCGCGCATTGATCTGGTGGATGAGATGCTGGCATATACGAGTTCTTCCGGATCACTTGGGCCAGGGTAGACAGCCGCTGGAACTGGGACTCCCTATCGCTCCCACTCTGCGCAACGCACACTTGGAGGCCTGCAAGAACTAGGCCTGATCAACGATTTGCGGACTGTCCCTCATAAAACCCGATATAGTCTTAAGCAGATAAGAGACGCGACCGAGTATCATCTCGCCTCTCGCCAGACTCGTCCGCCAATTTGTGGCTATTCCCATGTTTGAGGAGTGTAAGAATGCTAACTCGTTCAGAGATCCTGGACACCCTTGCTGCATCGCAAGAGAGAGTCACTGCTTACTTTCACGGGCTAAGCCCGGAAGATCTTGAGCGTCCGTGCACGGCGAGTGGAGTTCCCGGCGAAGCGGCTTGGCGAGCAAAAGATCACTTTGCCCACTTGACACAAAATGAGCGCAATATTCAGGTATTGCTGCGCCTCATACGGAGCGGCGAGACAGACCTGCCCGGCAATCCAGGCGCCGTGAGCAGTGAGGAGCGGCTACCGCTGGCAAACCAGCGCAATCAAAACTACGTCAACGCCCACCGCGACGACAGCATGGAGTCGCTCACAGCGGATTTAGCCAGCGCACGGCAGGAAACGCTGAATCTTCTTGCACAATTCACCGATGAACAACTGGCTGCACCGGGATCTCTCTCCATTGCGCCTGGGCGGAGTGCCAGTGATCTGTTCGCCGCGAATGCTCAGCACGCGGCAACGCATATCACATGGATTGAGGAAGGTTTTCGCGATGGCATCTAGCCCGGATTATTCATGAGGGCAGGGAGTGAGCGGCGAGGAGCTGCCAGAGGGTCTCTCCAGGATGACTGCTCGCCAGGTGGATCACGACGCCGCGGACCTGCTCGCGCACCCAGCCGCCGATCTTGACCAGACGCAGGCGGAGGGTGCCGAGTTGGAGGCGCGGCAGACCTGCCTGCAAGAGCCAGCGCCGCAGCGTATCCAGCAGCCAGTACGCGGCGGCATGCAAGAGCAACCGGAACTGATTGGCCCAGAAGCGGTGGCAACTGAGCCGATCGGCGAAGCAGCCGTTTTTCAGATCGTCAATCCACTGCTCGGGCGTGCCGCGCTGCACGTACCAATTGTAGAGCGTCAGCGGAGCATCCGTGCGGGAGGTGACCACGAAACGGGTGTTGGGACCTTTGGCCAGGGCTTCGGCTTTGTAGATCACCCGGCGCTCGTGCGGCCAGGAGGCGGCGGCATAGGCGGTCTCGCCGGCCAGGCGCACCTTCTCGCCGGTGTGCTGGTGCTGCCGCTGGGCTTCCGCCAGCAGCGGCGCGGCCACGGCCTGCAGACGGGCGTTGGTCGGCAGACCGATGGTGTAGGTGATGCCTTCCGCTTCGCACCAGGCGGAGAGAGCGGGGACGGCAAAGCCGCTGTCGGCGCGCAGCTCGACGCTCACACCGGGCCAGCGGGCGCGCAGGGCACGCACCACCCGCTTGAGGACGGCGACCACCCCCCGGCTGGCGTGCACGGTGCCGGGCCGCAAGATGGCCGTGATGAGCTGGTCGGTGTCCCCGTCGAAGATGAGCAGCGGATGATACATGTGCTGGCGGTAGTAGCCGTGATAGGCGCTGCCTTCCTGCTCGCCGTGGGTGGGATCGTCGGTGCCGTCCAGGTCGAGCAGAATGTGGGTGGGCGGTCCGCCGGTCTGGCGCAGACTGAGCCGCTCGCGCTCCTGCAGGTAGATGCCCCCGAGTGCGCTGGCCAGCCGGTAGCAGGTGCGGGCGTTGACCGCATTCTCCAGGCGCGAGAGGGTGGGCTGACTGGCCAGGTCGGCTCCACGCTCCGGTCGGCGGCCGCAGACCCACTTGAGCAGCGGATCGTGGCGCAAGGTGTCGGCGTCGTCTTGGTCTTCGTAGCCGCAACTGATCTGGAAGACCCGCTGCCGCACCAACGTCACCAGTGCGTGCTGGACCGGCCCGTGCCGCCAGTCCGGGATCGGACCAGCCAGCGCGGCGCACAGCCCGAGGGCGGCATCCGCCTGGGCGATCCAGGCCAACCCGCCATCCGAGGTCAGGCGACCGGCGTCAAAGGGAACGTGCTGCGGCCGGACGGGAAGCAGAGCAGGCGGCCGCTGCCGTGTGCGAAACTGGGGCATGAGGTATCTCCTGGTAGGCTCGAGTGGGAATGATTATCTGCACTCGTTCTACACCGAGATGCCTCTTTTCTCCTCGCTTCTCTCCATGAATAATCCGGGCTAGAGATGCCATGAAACCGTAACAACGATCACCTCGTGTGACACATCCACACCAATGCCCGTGCCTTCTCGTTGGCCGAGGCGAGCCCAGCTTAGGCAGTCTGACACCTCTTGTTCAAGGCACAGGGAAGTGCCACTTGCTCGCAAGAGAGTACCTTGCGCGACATCAATCTTTGCCGTTTAGATAGTGCATTTCCAGCAGCTGGTGAGTGCGCAGAACCTGCAAGAAACGTGTCACCCGCGAGCGCGTTTCAGTAAGAACCGTCGGCCACACTGTTGGGCGTAGGCGCCGTGGTTCAGCCCGCTGGCACCTGGAGCCTGCCGCTCGAGAGACGCCACCAGACCAGAGACGCCCTGTGAGCGAGAGGAAACGTGCTGGATACCACCGGCATCCGGTGTGCGGAAGCCCCCGCACCGCTCGGTACAGGAGAGGATACCCATGAGCCAGACCATCGCCTTCCTCGGGCTGGGCAATATGGGCACCCAGATGGCCGAGCGCCTTCGCCTGCCCCGCCTATCAGTTCTACGGAGACACCATTGCCGAGCAGCGTTTCACGCCAACCGGATTCCGGCTGCCCCTGGGCTTGAAGGATATCCAGCTCGTGCTCCGGGCGGCCACCGATCTCCTGCGTGACCGCCTGCTCTCGGGCATGGCGAAGGGACGGCAGGACCTCGACTGGTCGGCCCTGGCGCTTGGCGCTTCGGAAGATGCGGGGCTGTCCCCGCACGCATGATGAAGAAAGAAAGAAAGAAAGAAGGTACGCAATGGAGACAATACAGGCACCGCCTGATCACAGGGCGGAAAGCACTGGGAGTTTGAACGAGCGGTGGCCGGCGTTTCCCTGGGATGCGTGGCATGACACCGGTGAGACCCTGCACCTGTGGACGCACACCATGGGCAAGGGCAAACGGGGCGGGCTTCGCCTGCTCTCTGGCACGCTTGTCATGGCAGTGGTGCTTCTCGTCTTCAGCGGCTGCGCAGCAGCCCAGAACGCAGTAGCAACGGAGCCGACCCACGTCTCAGGCAGCGGCACGCTCGTCGCAACGCTCGCCCCGGAGGCCCCCAATACTCACGGCACCGGTATCGCGAACCTGCAGTTGAACTCACAGGAGCAGACGATCTGCTTCGTGATCCACGTCGCGGGTATCGAGCTTCCCGCAACTGCGGCTCATATTCACCGGGGAGCCTCGGGAACTACTGGCCCCATCGTGGTACATCTCCTGGCACCAAACGCCCAAGGGGTCTCCACCGGCTGCACTCATACGCTGGCCAAGGTCATCGATGGCATCATGCAGAATCCGGCAAACTACTATGTGAATGTGCACAACACACCCTATCCCGAGGGAGCCGTGCGCGGGCAGCTCTAGGTGTGTACCTCCCTAGTGCAAGTTCAAGAAAGCTCGTGTGTGAAGAAGGGAAGGGCTGTTACAATGAGAGGGTGAAAAGCCCTCGATGGTGAGACGGACAGCGAGCTACTGGCAATCTGAAGAAACGTACCCTCTGGATCACGGAGAGATCGCTGGTGCCGTGTTCCTGGATCACTCGGGAACGCACAGATGGAGCGAGGTGACACGAATGGATAAAATGAACTATATCCAAATTGGAGATACAGTCGAGTATGAGACCGACGGAGTGCGCTCCTTTGGCATTGTCGAGTCGATTGAGCAGACTGCAGGAAAC
This sequence comes from uncultured Chloroflexia bacterium, assembly GCA_963826075.1. GTDB lineage: Bacteria > Chloroflexota > Ktedonobacteria > Ktedonobacterales > JADMIN01 > JAJPKE01. Next base: position 555,530 of record CAWGVQ010000009.1, on the reverse strand, counting down.
GTCTACCTGCATCTCCAGTTGCGAGAAGGGGGGTCGGAGCCATCCCGTCTCCCTGTGGAAGAAGTTCTGGTAGTGCATCGTGTCGTGGATGGCCGCCACGTGAGCTCACTGTACTTCAAGGAAGAGACGGGAACGGCGCCGTTGACCAAACGCGACCGGCAGGATTGGCGAAACCATCAATCCAGAGATTACCAGCGGGGGGAAGTTGCCATCTATGTGTCGATGGAGCGCGTTCCCGAGGTCAGAGGGGTCTTGCCACTTCCTTTCAGCGTTTCGTCTTTTCCCTTTGCAGATCAGCCCGGAGACCCCCCAACCAGTGTCCTTCGCTATGTTGGTCCGTGGACGAAAGACCAGAGTCGGATTGCGCGCCGCCTGCTTGATGAGAAAGTCATCCGAAGATTTGCCGTTTCTGGCCACTAGCAGATCTGGGGAGTGTGCAAACAGAGGTTGAACGAGCGCCAGCCCGCACGAACGGTTTGGAGACATTGGCTGACGTAGCTTCAAAAGACCGGTTGCGAGAGAAGCTCAACGTGTTCACAGCCAAAGAAGTCACACACACGCTGTCGGAGCTCCTTCGCAGTTAAAAGCCGAGTAGGTTCGACGATCGCTCGTTTGCCATGGACCCACTTTGGCTCAATCCGGTTGAGCCAAGGGCTCTTAGTGGGAAGCCAGCACGGGATAATGCGCACACCACGTTTCCCAGTTTGAGCCTCTTGCAACACTGTTTGGTTGTGCTGGCGCAACCAGGTTCTGACCTGCTTACTCACGTGCCAGGAGGCGTTATCCCAAATCAGCACCAGGGCGGTTTTCCCCTGTGCTTGGGCCCGCTCACACAACCACTCTAGGAAGTCGGTGGTCACCTGGCTGACCGGGCGTCCCGCAACGAAGCGCAGATGCATGCGACCGCTGGAAGCGGAAAGCATTCCATAACAGGCGAGTGCTTGGGGGTCGGGATCGTTCTTGTCCACCACGAGTTCCTGCAACCGCAGCGACTCATCCTGTTCACTCCAGCTGTGCAGGTTGGGTTGGTTCATCCGGCTCCACCACACCTCATCGAGGTAGCCGACCTCCCATCCTTTGCGCTGAGCCAGACCAATCAGCGTATCGCGTCGTCTTTTCTTCCTGACATACTCCGGATCGGGGCTAGTGATCCAGTGTTTCGCTCGCCGCCAGCCGACTCCAAGCCGCTTGAGAGCAAGTCTGATGGTTTCGATACTCACCTGACTCACCGTCAGTCCTTGCTTACAGCAAACCTCTGCGGCCAGCTTCAGCGTCCAGCAGCTGCTCACCTTGCCAAAGATGCGCGGACTCTGGTGTAACAAGGCCCGCAACGCTTCACATTTGGCCTGATCAAATTGCGCTTGCACGGTTTTTGGCCGGGAAGACTCGTGTTTGAGACAAGCCAGGCCCTTTTGCTCAAAGGCATGGATCGCATTGCGCACGGTCTGAGTCGCACAGCCCAGGTTATGGGCGATTTCTGAGGGGCGTTGCTCTCGATGGGACGCTAAGAGAATCTGACTTCGACGCAAGGTAAAGGCATCGGATACGCGCAATCCAGCTTCTATCCCTGCCTGTTCGACTGGACTTAAGGCTCTGACATACATGTGGGCTTTCATGCCCTCATTTTAGCAGCCTCCCGCCTCATTACACATGTGGTTCTCTGAACCTGCACTAGGTGTGTACCTCCCTAGGTGTGTACCTCCCTAGGTGTGTACCTCCCATATGGACTGCTGAGGCGTCATGGCATGGGCTTGGCTGCGTGAGCAAGCTGATGAGAAGGCGCCTTGGCGGCGTACTCCACGCACGCGGAGATCGAGCTTCGTCTATCCAAGCGGCTAGTTGGAGTTGCTGGGTCGTCCGGCATCGCCGTCCAGGCCGCCCGAACCGGCATCAGGCAGTGCTGCACCGCCGCTCACCTCTGTGCTAGCCGGCGATTCTCGCCTAATGGGTCGCCGAAAGTTGGATGGGGGGCGTTCCTGTCCCCAGAGCGAAACTAGCCTGGCCACGATAATCACCAGGAAGATCTGGCCAAAGAGCGCCTCCAGTACAGCGAAGGTCTGGCCCAGGTGACCTGCCGGCACCAGATTGCCGTACCCTACCGTAGTCAGCGTCGAGTAGCTGAAGAACAGGTAGTCGTTGGCGCTTGCCGTTGACTGCTCTTGAAAGAAGGGAATTCCGGTGAAGAATGCCATCGCCATGTAGATGAAGGCAAAACAGAAGCCTATGAGCAGGTAGACACAGATCGCTCCCAGTACCGTCTCGGTCGTTATCACCGGATGGGAGGCAATGCGGCGCAGTATGGTAACTGGCGTGACAATCAGCAATAATCCACCGGCGATGGTGATGAACTGGCTAAAAACTTCGGCCCTCAGCGCCAACAAGCTTATCAGCGCGGCGAGTGTGCTGATCACCAGGTAGATTACCGCTAGCCACTGCCAGATGCGACGGCCCTCGGAGGCGCGAAGCGTGAACCAGAGGGTGGAGCCCAGCAAGAGCACGATGACGACTCTACCCCATCCGGTATAGTTCACAGTTGACACTGCTACATAGTCCAGCAGGAATAGGAGCAGGATCAACCCGTAGTTATCGGTAGGCTTTATATGCCCATGCCGCTGGTCAGCTGGAGATGCCGCAGTCGATTGTGGTCTCCCCATCTTCACTCCCAGTCTTGCCTGCCGGAGTAGTCGCTAGCCGCCATTCCAGGCGTCCACAATTGCAGTCGTCCAATGCGCCGCCGTACCGAGTCAGCTCAGGCCCCAGGGCTGTGGTCCACATCCCCGGCATGGATAGTGGCGAAGTGTCGCCCCCAGGAGCAGACCCAAGTCTGCTCCTGGGGGCGACGAACAGAGGGAGACTCTCTCGCACTACGAGGTAGAAGCCTGCTGGGCAGCAGCGATGTCCGCCCCCAACATGACCAACGATCGGGGACGGATCAGACCCGATCCCAGGACCACAACACCGGCCTTCGCCAGCTGATCTCTCAGCTCCAGCATCCAGCGATGCTCGATTAGCGCAATAGCACAGGTGGCACCTACCGGCACATCCGCAGCAAGCTCGCGAATGTGTTCACGCACCTCATCCGCCGATTCACCGAACTCTTCCTGGGCAAAGGACGCTACCATGCCGTCGGCCTGGTAGCCCATCTGGGCGCCGGTTCTGGCTCCCTGCTTGGCTCCTTCTTTGCCGCCATAGTAGCCGCCGTATCCCATTCCGATCAGAGCGCCTACCGCCGATCCCAGCTGCTGGCGCTCCTGATCGGTCATGTTCGACTGTTCTTGCACAGGCGCAAAGGTTCCGTCATCCCGCTTCGTGGTATAGGCAATATCGACTACACGGATGGCTCCACGATCGCTAAGACCGCGGAGCGCTTTGGCCACTTCACCGCGCTGCTCATCCCCTCGTACACCGAGAAACACAAACTGCAGGGGTCCTACTGGCATTACCGTACCTCCCATGGTACTGATTGAGCTAAGCTCTGGGTGCATCAATTGTAAAAGCGGATTCCGCTGGGTTTGTGTGGCAGCTTCATTGTGCTTATCGCACTCTTCCCATTGAACCCAGCTCTGCTGCGATGCAAAGGCTATGCCATGCCTCAGTCAAAGGGTCAAACTGTACCGTCGGACGGATACTGGTACCACCGTCTCTGAGTGGTTGAATACGTTCTCCCCGTGGACGGCAGCAAGGCCGCTGTAAGAGCTGTAAGAGCAAGGCTGCTCGAAGGTATGCTGTCTGGCGTATACTCAAAATAGCCAGGCAGCTGCGTCCTGATAGTTACGCACGCCTGCACGCTGTGTTCGGCTGGCGTTGACTCGGCAGCGTCCGGTCGGATGTGCCGAGGGGAGAGCGTCCCAGCGCTCCAAGAGCACGCGTTTCCAGAGTACGCACACGGAAAAATCCTGAAAGCGGGTTGCCAGCAAGCTGATCAGATTCACAAGCGCTGAGAGAGTGTGGTGGAATGGCGAGTTACCATGGCATTACCTATGAAGATGATGAGGCTCGTAGTGCAGTCACGAGCGTGTTTGGCTTTGAGATACGTCCTGAGGACATTGGTAGATTAGCTGGCGCACGCGAGAACGATCTCATCCTGATTAGTGGTACAGGCAATCAGTTCGAGGTGCACATGCACAGCGCGGATGGCGTCCGCCATGCAAACTTCAGTGTCTGTCGATCGGATCAAGATATCATCGTAGGTGATACGTATGTGCGTAACAGTGGTGTAGCGCAGGGCGCAGGCAGGGATTTGGTTGAAGCCCTTGATGATATGAAGGCGCTGGGTGTGACCAAATTGGAAGCTAGTGCAGCACGCTCTGAAGGAGGGCGTGCTGAAGGCATGAACGGCTACTACACCTGGGCCAAACTGGGCTTCACTGGTGAAATACCAGACTCGGTGCTGGATAAAGCACAGGCGCGTTTTGGAGCAGGTATAATTCACGTTGAGCAACTTATGCGTCTGGGCCGAGTAGGTGAGCAGTGGTGGAAAGAACATGGCGACTCGTGGGAGGCCACCTTTAGCTTCACAGATGGTAGTTATTCTATGCGAGTACTGAACGCCTGGCGTCGTCGAATCAACAGGAACGGCAAAAGGGAGGGATAGTTTATGATGCGCTTATTTGACAATGTCGAATTTACTCCAGAGGAAGAAAATGCAATGACCGATGCAGCCGAGAATACGCCTCTTGATGATCCAGAACTGGAGGCCGCAGTCCAGAAGGCTCGCCAGAGACTCGCAACGGAGAAGGATGCCACCAAGCCGGCAAAGACTACTCGTTTGCCTGCAGGTGGCCAGTGAGCAGTGGCCACAGTCGTGTCCCAGCAATGCGGCCGGTCAATCCGCTCGCCGGCTGTACTCACCCCTTGACAAATCGCTGGAGGGGCGTCAATATAGTTGTATGACCAAACAAAAACGGGTAGAGCGGGAGAAGGCCTGGACGCATCGGGCGGATAATCGGGAGCGGCTCATTGCCGCGGGCTATACCGTGCTATCCGAGAAAGGCTATGAGGCGACCACTGTCAAGGAGGTCGCGCACGTCGCCGGCGTGTCTCCGGGTCTTTTCCACTACTACTTCGCCTCGAAGGACGAATTGCTGCTAGCGGTCCTGCATGAGGCAGAGACGCGGTATGGGCGAATGATGCAGGACCTGCGGGCCGTGGTTCCCGCCGACCATTTTCTGGAGGGCGCCGCCGCTGCCCTGCGCGAGCGCGCCACCAAAGAGCCGGGGTGGTATCGCTTACGCTTTGAGCTCTTCGCTCTCGGTCTACGCAATCCGACGCTCCAGCCCGTGCTCGGCGACATGCTCGGGTTCGTCCGGCAGATGTTCGCGCGGGCGTTCCAGGGGGTTACTGGGGGAGATGAGAGCCGGGCGCAGGCGCTCGCCGCCGTGGCACTCGCCTGCTTCGACGGATTAGCCTTACAGCAGCTGGCCCAACCCGACGCGGATCTGACCGGGGCCTATGACCTGGTACTCGCCATGATCCTGGCCGGACATCCGCCGACACCCTAGCGTTCTCTTTTTTTTGTCTGCGATTCTGGTTGTACATCCATATACATAGGAAGGCAAAGAGAACCATGAATGCCGCAACCGTCCTCGACATCGTTACCGTGTTCTTTGCTGGCATCCTGGCCGGCATGGAGTTCGTGATCCACTATGGTTTACGTGCGCCCAGCGAGGTTCTGGACGAACGCGCGCAACTCCAGCTGCGTCAAGCAATGGTGCTAAGGCTGCGTGTGCTGGTGCCCGCCTTCTTTGTCCCGACGGCCGTGTCTGGGATTGCCGTGACGGTTCTCGATGGCACCGCGCCCGGCCTGTGGCTCCGAGGCACAGCACTCGTGGCCATGCTCATCTGGATCGTGATCAGGGTCATCGGCACTGTCCCCATCAACAGTGCCACACTCACCTGGCAGCTCGACGCACCACCCAAGAATTGGAAAGCGCTCGTCAACCACGCGGAGCGTTTCCATATTGCTGGTGTCTGGGCGATAGTCATGGCATTCGCGCTTTTCTTAACGGCCATGGCACTCAAGTTGATCGCTTAGTGAGCTGTAAGTACGCCACAGTAGCAGGATCTTGTTGACATAGAAGAGTATAGAATGGAAGTAGATCCCGCGTCATGGAAAAATGTCGGCGCTATACGAGCTGGACAGAGGACATGACCTCACGGCGCGCCCTGGTCTATGCGCGCAATGATGTGGTGATTTCAGCGCGGCATTTGAAGGGAGCACTCTGATATGGGAAATGAGCACCGAGAGAGTCGTGAGGAGGAAGTTGCTCGGGTCCGCAGATACCTGGCAGTCCAGGCCATGCGCCGAACACCGGTTCAACTGGCTGAGACGGTACGCGACGCGCACCAACAATTCCTGGCGGCGCTTGCACTGGTCCCTGAAGCGTCATTCCACAACGCTCCCCGGTATGGAGAGTGGTCGGCTGCAGATGTCCTCTTACATATGCGGACTATAGCCGCCATCGATGCCACCAGTATTCCCGCGGTGATCGAGCGTGGGGAGCAACCACCGAACATTGAGGATAGCATCGTACCCGCGCCGCTAGAGACCATACGAGCGACTCTGCTCTCCGATCTGGAAGCGTTTCGCGAGCGGTTGCTGGCAGTCGTAACCCAGGCGGACCCAGAGGCTCATCTGGACATTACCTGGGGACACTCCGAGTTTGGCCAGATGCAGTGGAGGGAATGGCTGCTCTTCGCTCGGGTGCATACCCTCGATCATGCCCAACAGATGCAGGCAATTGCCGCAGCGCTAGTCCCAGCTTCTGAGGGAGGCTCGGCTCATGAAAGTGGCGATTGATTTAGGCCCGCCCGATGCTTGGTGGGACAGCAGACTGGCGTATGCCCTCGAAGCCGAACAGCTGGGAGTCGACATGGTCTGGACTTCCGAAGCGTGGGGCTACGATGCAGCAACCCCTCTCGCGTATCTAGCGGCCAAGACAACCCGTATTCGTTTAGGGACGGGCATCATGCAGATCGGGGCGCGTACGCCGGCCATGACCGCCATGACCGCCTTGACGATGGCCGCGCTCTGTCAGGACCGCTTTGTCCTGGGCCTGGGGGTGAGTGGGCCGCAGGTGATGGAGGGCTGGCATGGTGTGCCCTTTGCCCACCCACTCGAGCGGACTCGAGAGTACCTGGACATAGTCCGCATGATTAACAGCGGCGAGCGGCTCACCTATTCCGGCAAACTCTATCAGGTTCCCCTACCGGGCGGCGAGGGCAAAGCGCTGGTGCCTGGAGCGGAGCCGCGCCCCAATTTGCCGATCTACCTTGCGTCCCTTGGGCCAAAAAACTTGGAAATGACCGGCGCACTGGCCGATGGTTGGTTGGGGACCTCCTTCATCCCCGAGCAGGCCCGGGTGTATTTCGATCCCCTGGAGAAAGGGGCCAGAGAATCCGGCCGTACGCTTGCAGCGCTGGATCTACAGGTCAATGCCGGGGTGGTCGCATTCGCGGACGACGTGGAGCGCCTCATAGCTCCCCGCAAGCCTGGGCTGGCCTATACGCTGGGGGCGATGGGCTCGAGGCGGCACAACTTCTATAACGCGGTCTACCAGCGAGCGGGGTACGCCGAGCTGGCGGAGCAGGTGCAGACGCTGTGGTTGGATCACCATCGGGAGGCGGCAGTGGCCCTCATCCCCGACGAGTTAGTGCTCAAAACCAATCTCGTTGGGACCAGGGACATGGTGCGAGAACGATTGCGCACCCATCGCCAGGCGGGGGTCAACACTCTGCGAGTGGCGACCGAGGGCAACTCCCTGGCTGATCGTCTGAGCACACTGGGCCAACTGCTGGAGCTCGTCGGAGAAGTTAATGCAGAGCATATGGTATCCTAGTTGCCACGACGGATTGCGGTTTGTCATGGGGTAGCCCCCAGACCGCACCGCAGCTGACCATAGCTAAGAGGAGAAGCCCACATGAGTCTCATGAGCCGATTGGTGAACCGGCTGCTACGGCTACCGCCCGCGGAGACCTATGACCTGGTGGTAACACACGACCTGAAAATTGCCATGCCCGATGGCACCGTGCTGCTTGCCGACCACTACCGCCCTCGCACCGGCCCCAAGCGTCCAACCATTCTGGTCCGTTCTCCTTACGGGCGTGGCGGCTTCTTCGGCGCCACCTCGGCACGACCCTTTGCCGAACAAGGCTACCAGGTTCTGATCCAGAGCTGCCGCGGCACCGACGGCTCGGGTGATCAGTTCGAGTATGCTCGCCATGAGCACAGCGATGGGCTGGCCACCATCGAGTGGATCAAGCAACAGGACTGGTTCTCTGGAGAGCTGACCATGCTAGGGGCTAGCTACCTCGGCTTTGTCCAGTGGGCTGTGGCCGCCGACGCCGGTCCGGAGCTGAAGGCGCTGGTCCCCCAGATCACCTCATCCGACTTCAATCATTTTCGTTTCCCAGGGGGGGCGCTGACGCTGGAAACCTCGCTGGGCTGGTCCACCATGATGACCGAGACTGCGGCAACCGGGATGCAGTTGGGCACTCTCCTCAGTCAGCGCAGCCGTCAGCGCAGGCTAGAGCGGGCCTACCAGCACCTGCCTCTCAAAGATGCCGACCAGGTTGCCATCGGCAAGACCTCGGCAATTTACCAGACAGTCCTGGTGCATGGGCCGGAGGATAGCTACTGGCAGCCAGCCGACTACAGCTCCACAGTGAGCCAGGTGCAGGCTCCGGTAGCGCTGATGGCCGGATGGTATGACATCTTTCTGGACTCGCAGCTCAAGGATTACCAGCGCCTGCGCCAGGCCGGGCGGCATCCGACTCTGCTGATCGGGCCCTGGTATCATGGAGAATTCTCCAGTGTTGGACCCATGACGCGAGAAACCCTGAGCTGGCTCAACGCTCACCTCAAGGGTAACCGGAGTGGGCTGCGAGACGCTCCGGTGCGTCTGCTGATCATGGGAACCAACGAGTGGCGCGATTTCGCCGACTGGCCGCCTCCGGCAACGACCGAGCGCTGGCATCTTCAGCCCAGCGGCGGTCTCCGGCCGGACGAGGCACCCCAGTCGAATCCCGACCAGTACCGCTACGATCCTGCCGATCCCACCCCGGCAGTGGGCGGCAACTCACTGGGGGACCGGAAACGCATGGGGGCAAAAGATAACCGCGATCTCGAGGCCCGCCCCGACGTGCTCGTCTACACCAGCCCAGTTCTAGTCGATGATCTGGAGATCATCGGTGCGGTAACCGCTGAACTGTATGTCAAATCAAGCCTGGAATATACCGACTTCTTTGCCCGGCTCTGTGCGGTTGACAGGTCAGGCAAATCGACCAATCTCTGCGACGGTATACTGCGCCTCAGTCCCGGCCAGCCGGCCAGTGACAGCGACGGTACGAAGAAGATTCAGATTGAACTCTGGCCCACCGCATATCACTTCCAAAAGGGAGAGCGCCTCCGGCTCCAGGTCTCCAGCGGCGCGCATCCCCGCTTCGCCCGTAACCTGGGGAGCGGTGAGCCGCTCGCGACCGCAAGCACGCTGAATGTTGCCGACCAGACGGTCTACCATGATCCAGCTCATCCCTCGGCCATCCTGCTTCCCATCTCCACTCCCTGACGAGCCGTCGCCTGGTAACCGCGCTCATCCAGCCGCACCTGGCACATAAGATGCAGCACAGAGATCACTGTGCATAGCACCTGAGTCTTCATAATCGAAGCGGAGTGAGGCTCTACCGCACCGGGCATAGACTTTGGAGGTACGGACATGGATGAGGCGGATCTGATCGTGCATAACGCGAAGGTGACGACGCTGCAAGGCAACGGCACCGAGGCGCAGGCCTTTGCTGTACGCGGCGAGAGGTTCATCGCGGTCGGCGGCGAGGCCGAGGTCTTGCGTCTCCGCGACAACCAGACAAAGGTCATCGACGCGGGTGGACGGCGCGTAATCCCCGGGCTGAACGATTCGCACTTACATGCGATACGTGGCGCACTGCGCTATAACCTCGAGCTTCGCTGGGATGGAATAGAGTCGCTTCAGCGCGGGCTGCAGATGATCCGCGACCAGGCGGAGCGCACGCCTGCAGGCCAATGGGTGCGCGTGATCGGTGGTTGGTCTCCCTACCAGTTCCAGGAGAAGAGGATGCCGACACCGGAGGAATTGAACAATGCGTCTCGGGAGACTCCGGTCTTCGTCCTGTTCGCCAACAGCCAGGTCCTGCTCAACCGGGCCGGAGTCAAGGCACTGAAGATATCGCCAAAGAATGAGCCGGTCGAGGGTGGCCACTACAAATTCGTGGACGGGGGCGGCGCCATCATTCGCGGCACCGCTGCGGTGCACGCGATGATCTCCATGCTTCCGACGTTCGTCGATGAAGGCGATAAGCTCAACTCACTCCAGCATTTCTTCCGAGAGCTGAACCGTTTCGGTATAACCAGCGCCGTCGATGCAGGTGCGAGTGGCGTCGCGTACCCCGAAGACTACGAGGCATTGGAGGCCCTGGCGGCGCGGCCCAAGTTTCCGCTCCGCATCTCCTATTTCCTCTCCGCCGAGAAGGCAGGCACCGAAGTGAATGCCTTCAGCAAATGGACGGCGGAAGAGAAGGTTGCGGTGAACGAGGCCGTGTCACGGCTGAATGGTTACGTCCTCGAAGGCGCTGGCGAGATCTTGGTCTGGGACGCAAGCGACCACGAGAATTTCATGGCCCCGCGTCCGGAGGTGAGCGAGCAGGCACTTCGGGATCTCACCACTGTAGCAAAAGTGATCGCCACCCATCAGTGGCCGATCCGCATCCATGGTACCTACGACGAAACTATCTCTCGCATACTGGACGTATTCGAGCTGGTATTCGAGGAGAAGAGCTACCGAGCTCGCTGGGCAATCGACCATGCGGAGACGATTACATTACCAAACATCGCTCGTATCAAGGCGATGGGCGGGGGGATCATGATCCAGGACCGGTTGGCGTTTGCCGGCGAGTACTTCCTGGAGCGCTACGGCGAGCAGGCCGCCTTGGCCACTGCACCCCTGCGGGAGATCATGGACGCGCACATTCCCGTCGGCGCTGGAACGGATGCGACCCGCCTAAGCAGCTATAATCCCTGGGTCTCACTGTATTGGATGGTGACAGGCAAGACGGTGGGGGGCACCCAGATCGCCTCGCCCACCAACCGTCCCTCGCGTGAGGAGGCGTTGCGGCTCTACACGGTCGGCAGTGCCTGGTGCAGTGGTGAGGAGGAGGTCAAGGGCAGGATTGCTCCGGGTCAGTGCGCCGACTTTGCGATACTCTCGGCGGACTATTTCTCGGTTCCTGAGGATCACATCGCCAGGATTGAGTCGGTGTTGACGGTGACCGGCGGAGACGTGGTATATTCCGCGCCGCCCTTCGTGGCATTCCCCCCCGAGCAGCTCCCGCCGGTGCGCCCCGAGTGGTCACCCGTGGCAGCATTTGGAGGCTACCAGCCATCTCACTGACTGGACCATGTTTTCTCCGTCACGCTGGCGTAGCAGAACTCATCGACTCGCCTGCTGGACGTCGATCCAGCCAACAAGGGTGCACGGAGATGACCATGGCCCCGGCCGACGCGCCTGCGCCATGCGCTCCGACCCCTACCGAAGATCGTGGTCACGACCGTCCAGTTCCTCCTACCGTGCTATGCCAGGCAACGCAAAGGCGGCCGGCCGGTTAACGATCCGGCGACGAATAACGGTGGCATGCCCTATGCAGGCCTTCTCCAGGAACGTGCTGCACACAATAAGGTGCGCACCGCTGTTCGAGCACATTTATCTAGGTAGGGGGATCGATCCGATGAAGTGCTCCAATACACGCATGACGCCACTGGAAGCGATCATCGGTGGCATGGTCGCCGGCGCGGTGGGGACCTCAGCAATGGATCTCGTCTGGTACTTGCGGTACCGACGCAGCGGGGGGAAGAGCCACCTGCGCGATTGGGAGTTCTCGGCCGGACTGAGTACATGGGATAGCGCCCCAGCCCCGGCACGGGTCGGCAAGCGCCTGTACGAAGGATTCTTCCAGCGCGAGTTACCTGCAGATCGAGCTTCCCTTACTAGTAACATCATGCACTGGGGATATGGCATGTCCTGGGGAGGTCTCTACGGCGTCATTGTAGGCTCGCTTCGCCGCCACCGGGTCATCTTCGCATTGCCGCTAAGCGCTGGGGTCTGGGCCAGCAGCTATATCCTCTTCCCGCTAGCAAAGTTGTACAAGCCCATCTGGGAGTACGACGCCCGAACACTGCTTAGGGATTTCTCTGCGCACCTAGCTTTTGGAGCTGGTACCGCTGGAGCGTTTGCTGTGCTCGCGCACCAGGTACTGGAACGATCCTTACAGACACGCGGCAGAGCGGGGGGATTGGGGATAGCGGAATTGAAGGAGAGAGAGACATGAGTCAGACGATCAGCGATGTCCTGGTCGAACACCTGGTAAATGCCGGGGTACAACGAATCTATGGCCTCGTCGGAGATAGCCTTGAGGAGCTCCTAGTGGGAACCTCACCGTCTGCGCGGGAAGCTGCGGACCAGGAAATCTGCACTTGATCAACGGACTCTACGACGCTCACCGCAGTAACGCACCAGTGCTGGCTCTGGCTGCACACATCCCCAGCCAGGAGATCGGCACAATGTACTTTCAAGAGACCCATCCAGACAGGCTGTTTCAAGAATGTAGCTACTATTGCGAGTTGATTTCGAACCCCAGACAAATGCCACGGACGCTCCAGATTGCGATGCAGACGGCAATGAGCAAACAAGGTGTGGCAGTCATTGTGCTTCCCGGAGATATTGCGGCATTACCCATGCCGAGTGACACTCTCGTACACGGACCGGTAACACAACGTCCAACCATTCGCCCCTCGGATGCATCAATCGGTCAACTGGCAGATATGCTCAACGCGGCACAGAAAGTCACGCTGTTCTGTGGCATTGGTGCGGCACATGCTCACGACGGTTCTTGCGCTGGCCCAGGCGTTGCAAGCCCCGGTCGGTTCTACGGTCCGAGGCAAATCACACATTGAGTATGACAATCCCCATGCTGTCGGTCTCACTGGCTTGATCGGTGGAAAGGCCGCCTTCGATGCCATGCACGAATGCGATCTCCTGCTCCTTCTGGGAACCGACTTTCCCTACGAAGCCTTCCTGCCTACGAAGAACGTACGCATTGCCCAGCTCGACCTGGTGAAAATGGAGATGGAGGTGGCAGGCTACCCGGAGTACCAGACTGACCTCAAGAATCCCAACTTCGCGAAGGTGGCTGAAGCGGTAGGCTTCCTGGGAATACGTATTGAAGATCCGGCCAACGTACGCGCCGGACTTCAACAGATGCTGGCACATCCCGGTCCAGTGGTGGTCGATGTGGTCACTGATCCCAATGCGCTTTCGCTTCCGCCACACATTGAGTTTGATCAAGTAAAAGGGTACGCCTTGTCGATGACCAAGTTGATGCTATCAGGGCGTGCAGACGAGGTCGAGGACATTGTTACAGCCAATATCCGAGACATTTAGAGGCGCTTGTCATTCTGGGCCGATCACTGGGCTGAGCTCGAAGTTACCCTGCGGGTGGGCATTCCCAGGTGCTATATGGCCGCCCCAGACCTCCTGGAGGCAAAGGATATGCCATCGCTTAGGCGCCTGCTTAGGCAAGGGGTATTCTCTGCACTGGCATGCCCTGTGCAGACCTCCTGCAGCTGAAGGCTGGTACAACCAGCTGTGCTCCAGGGCGCAGATGCGTCTTGCTGAGGACCTTCTCCGGCGATACTTCGATAGATAGAAGCAACAAATACTAGCTAGGGTCAGGTGACAGGCATGCAGTAGGGAAAAGTAGTCCGTAGTCAAACAATCGGTCGTGAGTAGTGACAATGGAGAATCAGATGGTGACAATGGAGAATCAGAAGCGAAAATACCGCGAGATTACCGGAGTGACTTCAACGCAACGTCGCTTTGAAGTGCAGTTGACAGGTCCAGATTTACTGCACGAGCCCTTCTTGAACAAAGGTGACGCCTTCACCAGCCAGGAGCGTGAATCGTTTGCTCTCACCGGCCTACTGCCGTCAGCAGTGAGCAGCCTCGACGAACAGACCAAACGCGCCTACATGCAATACGAGCAGCAGCCCGACGACCCGCGGAAGAACATCTTCCTCAACATGCTGCAGGACACCAATACCGTCCTGTTTTACAAGCTGATCTCTGAGCACATGTATGAGATGCTGCCCGTCATTTATGATCCGACGGTGGCGGTCGCGATCGAGCAGTACAGCCTCCAGTACCGCCGCCCACGCGGCGTCTACCTGTCCATTGATCATCCAGAGCAGATTGAAGATTCCTTCCGCGACTATGGTGCAGGATCCCAGGACATTGATCTGCTAGTAGCCACCGACGCGGAAGAAATTCTGGGCATCGGCGACTGGGGAGTAGGCGGCATAGATATCTCGACCGGGAAGCTCGCCGTCTACACCGCCGCTGCCGGTATCGACCCTGCCCGCGTCATTCCAGTGATGCTCGACGTAGGCACCAATCGAGAGAGCCTGCTCAACGACCCATACTACATAGGCAACCGGCACGCTCGGGTGCGGGGTCAACGCTACGATGCCTTCATCGACGCCTATGTCAAGGCGGCAACCAAGCTCTTCCCCATGGCCCTGCTGCACTGGGAAGACTTCGGACCCAGCAACGCCCGGCGCATCCTGGAGAAGTACCGCAGCCAGATTTGCACCTTTAACGACGATGTGCAAGGGACCGGGGCTATCACCATGGCCGCCGTCTACTCAGCACTAAAGGTGTCGAAGACTGATATCCGGGATCATCGCGTGGTCATTTTCGGCTCCGGTACCGCTGGAATCGGCAATGCCGATCAGATCCGCATCGCCATGATGCAGGCCGGTGTCTCCAAAGAGGAGGCCACCCGGCATTTCTGGTGCGTAGATAAACAGGGACTGTTGCTGGATAACATGGGAAATGCTCTGCGCGACTTCCAGGTTCCGTATGCCCGACCTGCCGCCGAGGTGAAGGACTGGAAGCCCGACATGCCGGGAGGCGGCATCAGCCT
This sequence comes from uncultured Chloroflexia bacterium, assembly GCA_963826075.1. Taxonomy (GTDB): domain Bacteria; phylum Chloroflexota; class Ktedonobacteria; order Ktedonobacterales; family JADMIN01; genus JAJPKE01. Next base: position 540,524 of record CAWGVQ010000009.1, on the reverse strand, counting down.
GGCCCAGGTCGTGCGCCAGGTTCACCCCACCATGCTCATTGGTACCTCGACCGCTCCTGGAACATTTACCGAGGCGATCGTGAAGGACATGGCCGCCCATACCCAGCGTCCTATTATCTTTCCGCTCTCGAACCCCACCCAACTCATGGAGGCATCGGCCAGCGAGCTGATCATGTGGACCGATGGACGGGCGCTGGTGGCCACCGGAATACCCTCGCATCCGGTCACCTATAAGGGAACGACCTATGTGATCGGACAGGCCAACAATGCGCTGCTCTATCCTGGGCTGGGGCTGGGCACGATCGTAGCACGTGCACGAACCATCAGCGATGACATGTTCACCGCCGCCGCCAAAGCCGTGGCCGCTCAGGTGAATGCAGAGCAGCCTGGAGCCTCTTTGCTGCCACACGTCGAGAACCTGCGCACGGTGTCGGCGAGCGTCGCTGTTGAGGTGGCAAAGACCGCGGCCTCGGCAAAACTGGCACGCGCGGAACTCACCAACGTCATCCAGCAAGTGCAGAACGCCATGTGGCAGCCGGTGTATCCCCAGCTAGTATCCAAACCTGCGGATGGGCGATGACCATCTCTCATCTCCAAAAGTCTAGGGGCTTCCCCAACCAACGCCAAGTATCGGACGAATCCAACCAAAAGCAATAGAAATGATAGGAGAGACACAGCTATGGGATATATCACATCCGCTCGCGAGGACGTCGAGACCGCCGAGATTTTTTACAAGGACTGGGGCCGGGGACAACCGGTTGTCTTTAGCCATGGCTGGCCGCTCACCGCCGATGTCTGGGACGACCAGCTCATGTTCGTGGCATCCAACGGCTACCGGGCCATCGCCCATGACCGGCGCGGCGGAGGCCGCTCAAGCCAGACCTGGTCCGGCAACGACATGAGCACCTACGCCGACGATTTGGCCTCACTCATGGAAACACTCAATCTACGAAACGCCATCCTGGTCGGCCATTCCACCGGTGGCGGGGAGGTGACTCGCTACATCGGACGGCATGGGACCTCGCGGGTGGCCAAAGTCGTGCTGGTCAGTGCAGTACCACCGCTCATGGTCAAGACAGCGGCTAATCCGGGGGGGATGCCCATCGAGGCATTTGACCAGTTGCGCGTAGGGGTGAGCACGGACCGCTCCCAGTTCTACAAAGATCTCAGCGCCCCCTTCTACGGTGCCAACCGGCCAGGCTCCAAAGTCTCGCAAGGCGTACGGGATATGTTCTGGCTGTGGTCGATGGAAATCGGCCTCAAAGGAGCGTACGACTGTATCAAAGCTTTCTCCGAGACCGACATGACCGAGGACTTGAAGAAGATCGACGTGCCCACGCTGATTATCCAAGGGGATGATGACCAGATCGTGCCGTTTGCTGACTCTGGCCAGCTCTCCGCGAAGATTGTCAAGGGAGCGACCTTGAAGGTATATCCGGGAGCGCCTCATGGCCTGACCACTACCCACCAAGAGCAGTTCAACCGGGATCTGCTCGCCTTCCTGAAGTCCTAGGAGGCTTCGCTGGTAAACCGGCTACTAAGCGGTGGCTCACCCGCGCGAGGCAACACAGTGTGAGCCACCGGCGGAGTAGTTTTTGCCGATTGTTTAAGCGTAAAGATGGAGGCTAGATATGTCGACAACCACCACCCCCTCTATAGGCGAACGGTGTGTAGCTGAAGTAGCAGGGACGTTCATACTGGTCTTCATCGGCAGTGGTGCCGCTACTCTTAGCAAACTTGTACCCCACAATGGGCACTTTCCGGCGACTGCGGCCGATCTACTGCTACTGGCACTGGGATTTGGCTTCGCTCTCTTCGTCGCAGTCATGATCTTCGGTAGGATCTCTGGCGCACACGTGAACCCTGCCGTCACTATTAGCCTGGCCGCCACCGGCAATTTCGCGTGGAGCGATGTACTCCCCTATATCGTCGCCCAGCTGGTTGGTGCCGTACTCGGCGCACTTGGCATTGCCATTATCTATGGTAAATTTGCCTCCACATTTGGCCACCTGGGAGCACCAGCACTCGCGACCAACACCAGTGTCCTGCAGGGCCTTATCGCCGAAGCAATCGGCGCAGCCATTCTGATGCTGGCAGTCTTTGCCATGGTTGTAGATAAGCGTGCGCCTGCCGGTTGGTCTGGCCTGGTGATTGGTCTGGCGCTGGGAGCGGCTATCATAGTGGGCGGTCCAGCCACTGGCGGCTCCTTCAATCCAGCTCGTGCCTTTGGTCCAGATTTCGCAAACATTTTCTTTGGCACCTCCGTAAGCTGGGGCGACTTCATCGTATGCTATACAGTCGGCCCACTACTCGGGATGGCCGGAGCAGCCTTTCTGTACCAGTACGTCGCGCATCTTGCCCGACCAGACCAGTCGCAGATGCTGTCCAGGCCGTCAAGCCCATCCGTCGGCGAGCGAGGCCGGCCGAGACCCACGACGAACGAGCCACTGGAACCAGGCGAGGGCGCTACCACTTGAGGAAATGTCTATGCTGTGCCGTCATCGTTGCTCAAGAGACTCTGCAACAGATCCGCAATTGGAGTAGCTGACTCCACCTGCTGGGCGGTCCTTGCCCCGCTGTGGACCGGCAAACAGCAGCTGTCTTGACTTCATGGCATACACACGATATTACTGCATAAGGCAGAAGCACGAGAGCATTGAGGCTTCTACCGGCGTTCCCAGCTGCCCGCCGCGCAAGCCATACAGACGTAATAGGGAGGGAGAAGAGGCATGACGCTACAGTCCGCGATCGTCGTCGGGGGCGGCGTAATGGGACTCTCCGCCGGTTGCGCGCTCGCCGCCCGTGGACTGCAAGTGACCGTACTCGAGCGGCATACGGTTGCGCACGACTGGGCATCCTCACATGGGACCTCCCGCGCCATACGTTACGAATACGGACCGGCAGCCATCTATACCCATATGGTAGCGCGCAGTCTGGAGCTGTGGGACGAGCTGGCGCGCGAGGCTGGTCGCCATCTCTATACGGAGACCGGCGTGCTGCAACTCGGCCAGCCGGGCGACGGCCACACGCTTGCGGGCCTCGAGGTTATGCGTGCCGCCGGGTTGCCGGTAGAGCGGCTGGAGGCGCGAGAGTGCGAGCGCCGCTTTCCGCAGTTCCGAGCGGGCGAATACGGGGCTATCACCTACAATCTACGGGGCGGCATGCTGCACGTGAACGCATGCATGCAGGCACTGGCCGAGCGGTTGCGGGTACGAGGCGGCACACTTCGTGAAGGGGCACGTGTGCTGCAGGTCGAGGCTGGCGGCGACGATCACGCCCTCGCCATCCTGGAAGGTGGCGAGATTGTCTCCGCCGACCGCGTGATCGTCACCGCCGGCCCTTGGGTGCATGACGTGCTGCCCGGCCTGCGGCTACCAGTGCGTCCGACGCGCCAGCAGGTCTGTTACCTGTCTGGACTGGACGCCGAACAGTTCGTCGTGGGCCGGTTTCCGATATTCCTGGCCAATATGCGCGAGTATGGCTTCCCACTGCAGGGGTCGGGCTGGTTCAAGATCGGGCTGCACACCTTCGGCGAGACCGTCGACCCCAATGCCGGCTATCCGCCCGACGACGGCGAAGTGGAGCAGTTGCGGATTTTCATGAGGCGGGTCATCCCTGGTGCAGCTGGTGGCGACCTCGCGCTGGTGGACCGCTGCCTCTATGATGTAACGCCGGATGAAGACTTTATCCTGGATCATCACCCCAGCTGGCGGGCCGTCGTGATTGGCTCCGGCTTCTCCGGCCACGGTTTCAAGTTTGGCATCCTCATCGGCGAGTTGTTGTCCGCGCTCGCCCTGGGCGAGCCACCGGAGTTTCCACTGGAGCGCTTCCGCCTGAGCCGATTCGTGTAGAGCCGTGTTCTGCTCTCTAACCCAGCAGACGATCGTACTCGTCCCGAATGAGTTGGTAGCACTCGCAAGCAGTCGCCTCTAGTCCCTGCCGATCAATGATAGTCAGGACGCCACGACTGTGGCATATGACTCCAGACTTTTGCAGCGCATCAATGGTCAGGGTGACGCTCGGACGACCGACTCCCAGCATGTGTGCCAGAAACTCATGGGTCATCGGGAGATGGTCGGCTGCAGTGCGATCGTGCAGCATCAGTAACCAGGCGGCCAGTCGTTGCTTGACCAGGTGATGGCGACTGCAAGCCGCGGCCTGGGTAATCTGGTCGAGGAACGCCTGTGTATAGCGCAGAAGGAGGCCACGCAGACGACTGATATGATCCGACTTCTCGCAGAGAACCGTTGCCCGCATCTGGTAGGCTATCCCAGGAACTTGCACCAACAGGTCATAGGGGTCCGAGTCGGCGCCCAGGAATACCGGCAGACAGGACATGCCCTCATTTCCAACCACGCCCACTGCGAGGCTGCTGCCATTCTCTAAAGTGCTGACCAGCGCAAGGACCGCGCTCACCGGGAAGTATACGTATCTGTCTACTTCTCCCGAGGTGTGGATTATCTGCTGGTCGTCCAGCCAGACCGGGTGCATTTCGGGCATAAGGTGATCTAGCTCTTGCGTCGAGAGATCGGCCAGGAGCCGGTTTTCAATCAGCGCTACCGGCTGATTGAGCGCAGGCTTGGAGCATCTGCTGTTAACCATCCGTACCTCGGTGAAGATCCTCGATCAATCAGACGGTGACGGCTTGAGATCAAATGTCCGCCGCGCTTCTCTTCTGCCAAATGCGTGCCATGGTGCTGATGCCTGTGCACGAGTACCTCGCCGCCATAGCAGCTGGCAGCCATACGCGCCTGAACCGATTCGTTCGCTGGTGAAGAGATTACCTGCCAAAAACTGGCGAATTCGACGTTGATCTGTTCGCTGGTGAACAGACATAGCCTCACCGAGCATCTAAACTCATGGTGTACGCCCGCGAGATTGTCCGCGCTGGTCTTCAGAAGGCGAATGTGGACAACGAAAAAGACATGTGCTGTAGGCCATAGCAGGTCTTCAGGAGGAACTAATTGATGAGTACGGGAATCGGAATGAGAACTGACGAGCAGATCCAGCGCGAAGTCCTGGACGAATTGAAATGGGATGCCCGGGTTCAGCCCAACGAGGTCGGCGTCGCCGTGAAGGATGGAGTCGTCGCCCTGACAGGATGGGTGGATTCATTCGTCAAGAAATGGGCGGCGGAGGAGGCGGCCCATCGGGTGCGCGGCGTCAAGGCCGTCGCCAACGATATTGAGGTACGGCTTCCTGGCTCGGCTGAACGCAGCGATGCTGATATCGCCGCCTCGGCGCGTCGCGCGCTGGAATGGGACGCACTCATACCGGTCGACAAGATTGAGGTGACCGTCTCGAAGGGATGGGTCACGTTGAGCGGTGAGGTCGAATGGACATATCAGAAAGATGATGCCGAACGCGTAGTTCGACGCTTATCGGGTGTGCGTGGGGTGACCAACCTCATCATGGTCCACCCAAGAATCAAGCCTTCGCCTGACGAAATCAAACGGAAGATCGAGGATGCCCTGGTGCGGAGCGCGGAGACGGATGCCGAAAAGGTGAAAGTCGAGACACGGGGCGACAAGGTCATCCTGCGCGGGACAGTGCGCTCATGGGCCGAGCGGGAAGAGGCCGAGCGGGCCGCCTGGTCGGCACCGGGCGTCACCTCCGTCGAGGATGACCTCACCATCGCACTGTAAAGGCCAGTCTGTAAGAGCCGGTTAGCGGGCTACGGTTGGAGGACAGCCGTAGCCCGCTAACCGGCTCCAGTATTCTCACGAACCTCCAGAGCGTCCCTAACGCTTCGCCTGCAGGGTGACGACGGACAATGGAGCGGATGAGCCCAATGACAATCTGAACACCAGTAGCTAACCGTCGGACTCCGGTGCGCGCCTGTTGGAAAGCGTAAGAGTAGTACAGCGGATGTAACCGCCGCCTTTGACAAGTTCGCTGATCTCCGGCGTGATGACTTTCATGCCTTCGGCCTCAACCGCCGCCTGAAGCTTGGGCGCATGGGCGCTCATTATTACCGTTTCACCAGTGGAGACGAGATTGCATGCGAAGCCTTTCACGGCTTCCTCAAGAGAAACCTCGATCTTCTTCAGCGGTAAAGCGCGAATTTTCTGTCGACTGTCTGGTTCAAATGCGTCAGGACACCAGGCAATGAGGTCATCGCGCAGGACTGAGACCGCAAGGTCGATGTCGTAAAAGAAGCTATCTGGCCAACCGGACACCTCATTAATAACAGGGTTACCGCTAGCATCGCGCTCGGGTACGGTTCGTAGAGAGATCACTTCATAGCCAAGCTCGGCTGCAAGGAAATTATGCACCGCCGGATCGCTGCGGTAGTTGCTGCCGGCAAGGAGAAAGTTACCACAAGGCAGCGCATCACCCTGTCCACTAAAGCGAAGGCCATCGGGGATCTTGACGATAGTCTTGCCGTGTCCCCGCAAGATACGCTCAGCGTACGCTTCCTCGCCTTTACGAGCATTCGGCAACACTGACATGATGGCTTTGTCGCCGCGCACCAGCGCCCAGTTGGCTGTATAGACACCGTCTTGGCAGTTGGCTGGAGGTGCAACTTGCCGGACGGTAACGTCGGCTGACTCAAGAGCGGCACGAATGCTTTCGAGTTCCCTGTGGGCTTTACGTCGATCAATGACAATGTCAGCGCGCATGAATGGATTGATGGCCGCTCGATCATCAAAGTAGTCTACGCCCGACATGAGCACTGTGGTATTTATCTTTATTGGCATGGTAGTAAGTATAGCAAATCTATTACCGTGCGCCGTCAAATGTCTGTGACATGATCTTGCCGGTACTCATCTCAGTTCTCGTGGGCTGGCCTTCTGTGCTCCTTGACGACGGCATCTTTGGGCATCGACAGGTATACCGAGAGGTTGTCGAGAGAGATGCTCTGAATGTCGCTGAATGGAATGAGCAAGATAGTTGGCTTCAAGATGCCCTGCTCCACCACCAGCAGACCGCGGGTGGTGTCGTACTGGGTGATGTCTCCCAATCGCGCTCCATCAACGTCGTAGACTGCCATGCCCACCGCAAGACGGCTGGCAAGGGCGTTAACATCAGCGCTATTCAACTCTGCCAGTGCATTGTAGGAGCCGCTCTGCACTACCTGCACCTCGCGGGTTTGTGGTCTCAGACCGCCGTGTGGGCCCGCTACCAGTCGTGTCTCGACTATGGTCTGGGTCTGAGGCGGCTGCGAATACTCCACGGTGAGGCGCTCCCTGGTGGTCGCGAGAAAGATGGCGCGCGGGTCGATGCTGCGGATGAGCCGGAAGGGAATGTAGAGCGTTTGCAGCTCAAAGGCTCCGCTGGCGACCAGTAGGTAGCCGGCTGCGGCGCTGTACATCTTCACATCGCCCACTTTTGTTCCATTCTGGTCGAAGACGGGCAGGCCGTCCTCAAGGTATCGGTCAATGTTCTCCATCACATCGGGTTGTTGGTTCGTCGGATTGTTCATCTGTCTATCCTTTGTCTATCCCTTCGTGTGAAATCAGTGGTGAACTCGTGCTGTCGCTGGACCCTGGTGGAGCGGTAGTAGGCGACCACTCTCACCGCTAGCGCTTGGAGGGCTGATCGTGCCCATCTTGCCCATCTACGGTGCCTGGACAACGGGCGGGAAAGTCACCCATTAGAAGGGAACATGGAGTGTTCCTTCAGCAGGGCGTCCTCCGGTATTGACAGGTACACTGTGAACATGCCCATGTCAATGTCTGTGATCGCGCTGAAGGGAACGAACACGGCTCTGGGTTTGAAAATGCCCTTCTCCACCACCATCAGGCTGCGCGAGGTGTCGTACTCAGTGATATCTCCAAGTCGCTTGCCGGTGGCGTCATACACGACCATGCCGACAGCGAGCCGGTCCGTCACACTGCTCAGCGGGACCGCATTGACTTCCACCAGGCCGCCGTCATAGCCGCTCGGCAGCACCTGCACCTCGCGGGTCTGTGGGCTCATACTACCCCCTCGGCCGGCTACCAGACGAGTCTCCACAATTGTGCGGGCCTGAGGCGGCTGGGTGTACTGCTCGGCGAGCGTCTCCTTGCTGGCTGCGAGGAAGATATCGTGCGGACCAATGCTAAGGATGAGCCGAAAGGGAATGTAGAGGTCCTGCTCATTGAACACCCCAGTACCGACCATCAAGTAGCCGGCTGCGGCGCTATACATCTTCACATCGCCCACTTTTTCGGTATTCTCATCGAAGACCGGCATTCCATCCTCAAGATAGGCATCAATGTCCTCTACTATCGTCTGCCGAGGGTCGGCGTCGTGATTCATCGAACTAGTCATGTGCTTCTTCCTTTCTGCTCTGGTGTCATGCCAAAAAATTTAGCGGGACGGAGTGTAGACAACGGCAAGCGCGGTGATGCCCGTCCAGACAAAGTTCACCAGTGCAGCGGCTATGCCAACGAGACCCCAGTGCACTCCATTCTACGGGTACCAGCGGCCGGCCTGGTATACTTACTATGCCCAAGGCGAGCAGCGCGCGTTGCCGGGGCTTCGTCTCCGCGTTCAGCAATGAGGCGATCGGTGGACCCCTCGCGAGGCAGCGCGCCTCCTTACCAAGAAAGACCGCCAAACGACCGCGCTACACCCGCGCTGTGCCATTACAGATGGTCTGGAAGCATCACTAGAGGAGGAAGCCGGCATGAAGACCGAATCGGCCAAGAGGTCATATCCAACTCGCCCTGGGTGGCTGGCACGACGCTACCAGCGACTGAGCGGCCAGCCAAAGGCGCTCGGTAGGGTAGGGAGGTGGCTGCGGATCATCGGTCCCGGTCTCATCACTGGCGCCGCTGATGACGACCCCTCAGGCATCGGTACCTATTCACAGGCAGGCGCGGCGTACGGGTCAGGCCTGCTCTGGCTCGCGCTATACATGTTGCCGCTTATGATTGCCGTTCAGGAGATGTGCGGCCGCATTGGATTGGTCACCGGCAAGGGCATTGCCGGCGTGGTCAAGACCCACTACGGCCGGCGGGTGTTACGCACTACTGTGGCACTATTGGTGATTGCCAACACTATTAATATTGGCGCCGATCTGGGTGCGATGTCGGCATCGACCAGGCTGCTCTTCCCCGGAGTGCCATTTGCTCCGCTGGTTATTGTGTTTTCGCTCGGGATCATCCTGGTGGAAATCTTCGTCCCCTACCAGCAATACGCCACGGTGCTCAAGGTGCTCTCGTTGGCTCTCCTTGCCTACATCGTGACCGGTGTGGTCATTCATCCCCAGTGGGGCCACCTGCTCATCCGCACCGTCGTTCCGAACCTGCAGTTCAATCCGAAATATCTGGCGCTGGTGGTGGGTCTATTGGGAACGACAATCAGTCCCTACCTGTTCTTCTGGCAAGCCTCCGAGGAGGTAGAAGAGAGCAAGCTGCACGAGTCTGAGAAGAACGAGCGGGGCTCCACGAGTCGGAAGACAGGACTACTACAACGAGTCAAGAATCTGCGCATCGATACCACAGTGGGAATGCTGGCCTCGGAGGTGACGGCCTGGTTCATCATCATGACGTCAAGTAGCGTGCTCCACTCACATGGAGTCACCAACATCCAGACCGCCAATCAGGCGGCGGCGGCACTGCAGCCGCTCGCCGGACGATTCGCGGAGACTCTCTTCGCAGTGGGAATTGTCGGCACCGGGCTGCTCGCCATCCCGGTGCTGGCCGGTTCGGCCGCCTACGGCGTCGCCGAGGCGTTTGGCTGGCGCGAAGGGCTGGCGCGGTCAGCGGGAAATGCACGTGGCTTCTACGGCGTCATAGCATTGGCCACCCTCATTGGCATGCTGCTGAACTTCGTAGGAATCGACCCCATAGCCGCGCTGGTCTATACCGCGATCATCAATGGGGTGGTGGCGGTGCCATTACTGGTGTTGATCCTCTTGGTCGCCAACAATCGCGGCATCATGGGACCCTACACCAATGGACGTCTCTCCAATGTCATTGGCATTCTGACCACGGCGTTCATGGGCGTCGCCGCCGTGGTGGCCGTCATATCGCTCTTGGGTTAGCCAGGCGCCAACGCGAATCACTGGCTCGACTCCGCCAGTGTCACGTGATCTGCGGGTACCCAACCCTGCTCTCCCTGCGAGTTAGTGCACCAGTACCAGCCATTCTTCTCACTGTTGACGACAATTTCATCGCCAGACGCTACCGGTAGCTCGACGGCGTCGTAGGTATAGCCTGCCCGAGCGCGATAGCGCCCCTGACCTGGCAATGGTTCCAGTAAGTCAAATGGCGCCCAGGCGCTTTTATCACGTGGATCAGTGCACCACACCCAGATCCACTCCGGATTGTCCTGCCATGCGTCTTGTCTTTCGCTGACCTGTAGCTCCTCTCCCGATTTCACGCTGAGCGGATCGAGATTCTCCGGCTGACGTGCCTTGACCACTCGTCCCTTCCGGCTGCTAGCTTGCGATGTTTGCATAACGCTTGTCTCCTGTGTCTCTGTCGGCCAGCACATGCGAGCGAAGTACTATTTGATTTCAGTATAGCCAGCAATTCCTGACATCTCATGGCAAGAATTTAGGGAATGTCCCTGCCACAACGCTGAACTGTGTTGATTACCTGGCAATCAACTCCCGTACCTGATCGAGCAGCTGCTCTGAAACCAAGTCGAAGGGCTCCATACTCTGTTCAGCGCGACTGAGTACGACAGCGCCCTCACTGGCGGCGACAAGCGTTGCGGCGAAGCGCGCGGCGTCGCGTGAGGTAAGGCCGCCCTCTTCAAGCAGCTCGGCGAGCTTGCCTCGCCACTCGCGAAAGATCGCCCCAGCGCGCTGTAAAAGCTCCTGTGAGTCGGTCGCCACGGTCACCGCGAGCACAGCGCAGCCCGCTCCCAAATGGGAACGCACCAGGATCTCGCGCCAGATGCCAAGAAAAAAAACGGTGATCTCTTCTGCGCTCGCGCCAGTTCTCCCATTGAGTGCGTCGAGAGCACGGTCCCCGGCAAGGTCAACTGCGGAGCGGATGAGCTGCTCCTTGCCCTCGGGAAAGTGATGGTAAAGCGATCCGCGCGGAGCCCCGGTCAGCTCCAGCACTTCCGAAAATGATGTTGCTTGCAATCCATGCTGCGCCAGCAGGCGGACGGCACCATCTATCATGCGTGCCCGAACGTCGCGTGCCATGTCTCCCCCTTGACTATGACAATCATCATAGTTTATAGTTTGCTCAGATATGTATGACGACATACATACTTCGAAACAGTATACCATGTCTGCAAAGGAGTCTCCCTATGCCCATGATCGACGTGTACGCCCGAGCCGACCTCTTCCCCACCGGCACTGACCGGCAGCTCGGTGAGGAGCTCACTGCCGCTGTGCTTCGCGCAGAAGGGGTAGCCAAACCTGGTCCCTTCCACCTCGACAACACTGCCGCCTATATCCACCGTATGGACCCAGTGGCTGTCAACACCGCGTCCACCGGCGCCGCTCGCACGGTTCGTGTCCAGGTCATTACCCCTCCTGCAGCGCTCTCCCGCGACGGACAGAAGCAACTCGTCAAAGAGATCACCGAGATCGTTACCAGGGTCTCCGGCGACCCAACCCAGTCTTCCCGCACCTGGGTGCTCCTCACTGAAGCTGCCGAAGGAGGGTGGGGCCTGTCGGGAACAGCTTTTGGAAAGGAAGAGTTCGCCGCAGCCGCCAAGGCAGCCGCCGAGAGAGCCGCCGCCGGGAATTAAACGCCATCCAGGTTGGGCTGGAAACACCTCCAGGCGCTCAATGCCCAGTCCTGCCTGAGTAATCTCGCGTGGATCAAGCGTCGAGTTGCCTGCCGCTGCATCGGCTCTAAGCCAGCTCGCGCGCAATCCTAATCATCGCTTCCAGGCTGCGCTCAACATCAGCGTCGCTCGTGGCCCATGAAGACACACTGATGCGCATGGCAGCCTGCCCTTGCCAGGTGGTTCCGCCACACCAACAGGTGCCATCCTGCTGAATGCCTGCAATGACACGCCGCGTGCTCTCGGCATCTCCAAAGCTCACCAGGACCTGGTTGAGCACAACCTCATTCAGAATGGCATACCCAGCCGCACGCAGCCCTTCGGCAAAACGGGCCGCATGGCGGCAGGTACGCTCGACTAGATCGGCGATGCCTGATCGGCCCAGGGAGTGCAACGCCGCCCAGACTTCGATACCGCGCGCCCGGCGCGAGAGTTCGGGAGTGAAGTTTGCCGGGTCGCGTGTTGAACTGGCCGGTAGGTACGCCGCGGAGACTGCCATCGCGGCCTGGAGCACATCGGGATATCTGACAAAGGCGAGGCCACTGTCATAGGGAGTGTTCAGGTACTTGTGGGCGTCCGTCGCCCAAGAGTCGGCAGCGTGGTACCCCGCCATCAAATGCGCTTTGGAGGGGGCAGCAGCTGCCCATAACCCAAAGGCGCCATCGACGTGCACCCACGCATTCGCTGCTTTGGCTCTGGGGATGATCTCGGAGGCGGGGTCGAACGCCCCGGTGTTCACATTCCCGGCCTGCAAACAGACGATGGTTGGGCCAGAGAGTGCCGGAAACGAATCAGCCCGCATGCGGCCCTGCTGGTCCACTGGGACGCGTACCACCCGGTTACGACCAAATCCTGCCAGCCCCAGGGACTTGAAGAGCGTGGTATGGGCTTCCTCGCCAACGACCACAGTCACATCCGGAGCCCCAAAGAGGCCGTCGGCTTCAACATCCCATCCCGCCTGTGCAAGTACCAGATGGCGCGCCGCGGCCAGGCAAGTGAAATTCGCCATCGTCGCGCCGGTGACGAATCCCGCCCCAGCTTGGGGCGGCAGGCCAAGTATATCGCGGAGCCAACCCAGCGCAACATCCTCCAGCTTAGCAGTGATGGGGCTGGTCACCACCAGACCAGCATTTTGATCCCAGGCGCTGGCCAACCAATTGGCGGCTACGGTTACCGGTAACGCTCCACCGATCACGAAGCCAAAGAAGCGTGGGCCGGCCGTCGCCATCGTCGCCGCCCCAAACGAGTCGAGCAGTGCTACGGTATCGTCCTCAGGGGACGGATTATCGGGGAGTGGGATATCAAGCTCGGCAAGGCGGGCGACGACGGAGGGATCAGGAGCGACACCTCTTTCGTTCAGGCCCTCTAAATACCGGGTGGCTCGCTCAGTAGCAGCGATCAGTAGTTCACGCACGAAGACCTCCCATCGGTTTACGCCCGCTCACTTGAAGTGAGGCAGGCGAAAGGGTTGCGTAACGACCTCTTCAAAGCCCACTTCTCTCGCAGCCGGCGCAGGCGAACCACCGTCTGGACTCAAGAGTCACCACAGTTTGGTGATGTGAGAATAGCACACGTGGCGTTAGCCAAACGTTTGGTGGTGCGCGACGAGGTAAGGCGGTTGGCCAGGGAGATGTCACACTTTAGCAGGATACGCGTTAGTACAGCGTTATTTTTCTAGGGTATGAGATGTCGAAGGAGTCAGGACAGCTCTGCGAGGAGGTGCCGAGCTGCCTGAAGGTCTGGCGTATCAAACCCTTCGGTGAACCACCCATACAGGTCGCTGAGCCGACTCCTGGCCTCATCAGTTCGATGCTGTGCGATCCACAACCGCGACAGGCTTATCGTGGCGCGGAGTTCCAGCGATTTGGCGCGCTGGGATTGCGCGATCTCAATTGCCCGTAGCATAGCCGCTTCGACGTCACTGAGCTCTGCTCCGTGTGCCAGCAACAACTCGCCACGAAGCCGGTGCAACTCCGCGTCCCACCATCGCTCGTTGTGCGCACGAGCTTCTGAGAGCGCCTCATCGATACAAGCGAGCCCCTCTGGAGCACATCCGGCCTTTCGATAGACTTCCGCGAGCAACGACAGGTAGTACGGCAGACGCAATCTGGCACTCGAAGATTTGAATTCGGTGATCGATTCGCGCAAGTTCCCGACGCCCTCCCCGGCAGGTTGTGCCAACGCCAGTGCATAACTCACCAGTATGGAAGCCCAGGCATAGTAATAAGGTGCCTGGTATTTACTGGTGAGCGCGAGGGCTTCCTCGGCATGCGCTCGTGCGGCTGCCTCGCCGGCTAGCAGTTGCTGCAACATGGCCAGGTAGGCTGATACCAGCGCCTGATTGAATGGCTGATCCAGATCTTGTACCAGCTTGACCGCCTCAAGTCCCCTCTCTAGCGCCTGCTCTGAATATCCCAGGCACCACAGCGCATGTGATTGCCACGCTCGTGCATGTGCCGCGTAGTTCACCCCTTGCGACTCTTGAAGATGGAGAAGCTGATCAGGATCGTGAGACGTGATGATCTGCGCAAACTGTTCGTGCGCCTCTGAAATTCTGCCCATGTGTAGTCGCGCACCCGCCAGCATCAGTCCAGCAAACTGCGGTGGCGCATCCAGTGAGCGCTCATAGAGTGTATGCAGCTCGTCCGAGATAAACTGGACCTTGTCGAGCTTTGCCTGGACGACATACAAAGACTGCAATCCATAAAACGTTTGCGCCCGCTGTGCATCGTTACCAACCGTGTCGCACAGCGCCAGAGCGCGATCGAGCGCCCGCTCCAGCTCCGGTGCAGTCCAGCCTTTGGTCACACGGTAGATTGGTGCCAGCGCAAGTTGGAGGCGGAGCTCCTGCAGGTCGCGTTTCGAGCCGGAAGGCAGGCGCTCGAGCAACTCCAGGCCGCGTATAAGCAGGGTAATGGCATCCTCGTTGGCATAGAGGCGCTGTGCTACGGCTGCCGCTCGCTGATATGCCGGGAGCGCCTCCAGGGTCATACCTGCGCGCTCATAATGCGACGCGATCTGGCCGCTGACCAGGTCGAGGTCGTCAGCATGGAGCGCTTCCAGCGCTTGGGCAACTCGACGGTGAAGCAGGCGGCGGTGCGGCACGCTGATCTCGGCATAAGCTACCTCTCGCAGCTTATCATGAGTGAAGTCATAACTGTTTGCAACCAGCTCCCGGACGATGCGCCTCTGCCAAAGTTCATCCAGCGCACGCACCGCCCCGTCGACCTCAGCGTTACTGGCGGCGATCAAGAGGTCGAGAGTGAATTCACGGCCGATGGTCGCCGCCAGTTCGACAAACTCATGAGAAGCTGCCGAAATTTGTCTGAGACGTCCGGCCAGCACCGCATAGACGCGCGGAGGTATTGTCTCGACATCAACACCAGGTGCCTGGCTCCCCCGGGTACCGCCTGGAGGCGCGCTCGCTGACACCCGTCCCAGGCCGGCCCGCACCATTTCGACCACGAACAGTGGATATCCATCGGTTTCGTGGTAGAGGTGCATGAGGGTGTCCATATCCAATTCACTCTTTGCCACCTCTGCCGCCAGCCTCGCGGTTTCCGCCGCATCCAGCGGCTGAAGCACGATTTCCGTCACCGCCGCGGTATTGCGCAGATGCACCAACAGCGTGCGCAGCAGGTGCTGTGGCGGCACTTCTTCCGTTCGAGCGCAACCGACCACGAGTAGAGGCGCCTTGGGGTCGAAGCGCAACAGAAAATGCAGCCACTCAAGCGTTTCCTGGTCGCACCATTGCAAGTCATCGATCAACACCAACAGCGGTTGCCGTGCGACGAGCGTCGCGCGCGCCAGCGCCTCAAAGAAGCGCTGGCGTTGTCCATACTCGGTTACTGGTTCGTAGCGCGGCAAATCGGGGTGTTCAGCGAACAGCTCCGGCAGGAGACGCGCCACCTCGGTGAGCCATACCGGATCGAGCAGCTTAAGGTGCGATCGAAGACCATCACTTCGTAGCCAAGCCGTCACTGGTGCGAGCGAGAGCTGACCCTCAGCCGCATAGGAGCGCGTCTTTGACGTAGCCGCACCCTGCTGGCTTGCCCACACCAGGAAGTCCTCGGTAAGCCGGGATTTGCCGACACCAGCCTCTCCAGTCACGAGTACGAAATGAGGCTCTCCCTGGGTTGCATGCTGCCAGGCAACTTGCAGAGCCTCCCACTCCGGCTTTCGTCCAATGAGCGTCGTGGTAGCGGCGCCCAGCGTTTGCCCTGCGGCGGGCAAGATGGCAGGCATTTCGTGCTGCATGAGTTGCTCGTAGACTTGGCGAGTCGCCGGATCGGGGTCGATTCCCAATTCGCGTTGCAGGGTAGTGACACACGTGTGGTAGACGTGCAACGCGCTGGCGCGATCGTTATTGCGTGCGAACAGTCGCATCAAGCGGCGATACAGATCTTCGGAGAGAGGGTCAAGTGCGCTCAAGCGCTTGGCATACGCTATGGCGGAGGGGTCGTCCCCCCGCCCTTCAAAGAGGCGAAGCAGTTGTTCGAGTATCTGAAGGTGGCGCTGTCGTAGTCGATCCCGCTCGGGCACGATCCACTCATCGTAGCAGCCGGACAGTAAATCGCCTAGATACAGGGTATCCGCCTGCTCCAGGGTGGCTTGCAGCAGGTACGGGTCATTTCGTACTGTGGCTAACTCTGCCTTTGTGAGCGACTGCTCGAACTCAGCAACATCCAGCTGAACTGGCGTGACCGGATGCCAGTGCAATAGCTGCGCATCGGCAGAGAGGAATTGGTCAGCATTCGGCAGTACCTGGCGTAATTGGTGGAGCAGCTGGCGCAAGTTATTGCGAGCTTGTGCCTCGGTTGCGTCGGGCCAGAAAAGGAAGGCAAGATGCTGGCGCTGTTGAGGAACATCGCGATGCAACACAAGATAGGCGAGCAGCGAGCGCAGGCGGGTCGTATTGACGCCCATCACCTGCTGGTCGCCATAGATCAGGCTGAAATCACCCAATAAGCGGATGTGAAGGGTCGGAATCATCAGCGGATTGGACTGCAATACTGTACCCTTTTCTTGATGGAGATGCCAGCTCGCCGCCGAAATTCCGGCGCTAGAGATGATCGGCTGCGCCTCGAGCGGCGGTGATCATGCCTCCCTCGGCGAGGTTAGCGCAAAAGTGATGAACAGACTCACTTTGGGCAGCTTCACCCAGGGTGTCGCGAAAACAGACATCGCAGGCGAATTCTATCAAGTCTTGAACCACCCGTTCCCAGCGGTAATATGTAAGAGCGCTCCAGTCAATCTCGGTCTGGCCATATCCTTGGAAGAAGGGAGCGGTGTCTTCTAAGGCATCAGCTGGTGGGTCGGCAACAAATAGGAAATCTCGTTCTTTGGGAGCCAGCATCACGTCATCCCAATCAATGATAAATACCTGGCCACGATGATCGCGTATAAGATTGCTCGGATGGATATCCGCGTGGCAGACGACGTAGGGTCCGGCGTGTCTCTGTAGCGACTCTGCGAGCTTCTCCACGTTGGTTATTGCCGTGTGAATGGTACCCTCACACGCCCTCCAGGCCGCGTGAAGCTGCTGCTCTGCCAGGTTTTTCCCTTCACCGAAGACATGTTGGGTTTCAAAGTCGTGGATCCACTGGCTATACTCAGTTGGGTCAAACGTCTCTCTGCGTAGTGTGGGAAAGCCTTCTGATGGAAGACTGACTTGGTGAATGTTCCGAAGGATCGTTCCGGTTGCCGTCCACTGCATATCGGTCATTTCTGGATTCCAGCCACAGTCTCCGCTGATAAAGGGATAGAGGGATACCGACCAATTCTCTACTTGAGTCCATACGGCGTTCATGCGTGTGGGAAGCGGAGCGACGATGAAAGGAATTCCCTGTTCCTGGAGGTAGCGGGGAACCAGACAACTTGGTTGATACAGTGCAGTCGATTTCGCTTTGAGCAGGTAGGGAATCCCCTGTTCGCTCACCACTCGATACACGCCAGCATTGATATTCAGTCCGTTCGGAAGAAATTCCAGTGAGGCGACTGATAGACCGTATTGATCTTGCAAACAGGTGCGTAAATTCTCTTCTGCAATGTCTGGCGATTCATGCATTAGCTGGCGTCTCTTCCTGAGTGCTCGTGTTTGAGAACACGCTTTCGTAGCAAGGCAGTGACTATGTGAGAGCGACTGTATACATTGCCGAGCCTCATCAAGCAATATACCGTATTATGCCATAGGGCGCATTGCCGAACACGCATTCAAATGGCAGCCCATCTGCCCTCGGATCGTGCCAATCTCGCCAGCATAATCTCGTGGATCGCGAGCGAGCTGGCCGAGCGCTACGTCCCATTCGAGGAGTAGAACATCAAAAGGTGTCGGCCACACAGTTTGCGTTTGCGGTGCAATTGCGTTTACCGGTACGTTTCATGCGGTCAATGGTTGGCACGGTACGGCGCATCTACCGAGGTTAACGTGTTGGTCTGCTACCTTGTCTTCACAGGGGTGTGGCAGAGCTATACAAGAGGGCAATCATGAGCGAGAGAACGGAATTGGTTAAGAAACTGAACGAGAGCTTAGCGGAACTCCATGACCTCTGGAGAAAAAACCACGCGAGCATGAACGAGTTTTTGCGCAGGGAGATCGACAGCTATGCGAACGAGGAGATGCTGGGAAAGGTACTCGCAGACGTAGAGGAAGAGATTCATAAGCACAAGCGTTAGTGCCTATTGAGCACAAGCGTTAGTGCCTATTGTCTCCCTACCACCTCCAACCGGCGAATGCTGGGTAGTGCATAGCTTGTACCAAAAACTGATCCGTGCATGGTAGTAGCCCCAAGCTCGCAGCCACCGCCAGCACCATTAAAGGAACCAGAAGCGGAATATGCGCTGGTGCGAATTTTGCGACCCCTACATCTTGTATCTGTCCGATCTGCTGAAAACACGCACGAAATGAACGGGAGGAAGAATCGATGAGTGCTGACCAACGGCCGCCTATTACGACCACCGATGCGGGCATTCCTGCGCCAAGCGATGAATTTTCGCTCTCTCTAGGCCCTGGTGGTCCGCTGCTGATGCAGGATCACTACGTTCTCCAGAAGATGGCTCAATTCAATCGCGAGCGTGTGCCGGAGCGTGTGGTTCATGCCAAGGGCAGTGGTGCATTCGGCTACTTCGAAGTGACCGCCGACGTAACTCCGTGGACAAAAGCAGCGTTTCTCGATAAAGTCGGCAAGCGCACCCCAATGCTTGCGCGTTTCTCAACGGTCGCGGGTGAACAGGGATCGGCGGATACTGCGCGCGACCCGCGTGGCTTTGCTCTCAAGTTCTACACCGAAGAGGGCAACTACGACATGGTTGGCAATAACACGCCGATTTTCTTCGTCCGTGACCCTTCGAAGTTCCAGGACTTCATCCACTCCCAGAAGCGCATGCCGGATACCGAAATGCGCAGTAACAACGCGATGTGGGATTTCTGGTCCTTATCGCCCGAGTCTATCCACCAGGTCACCTTCCTGATGTCCGACCGGGGCACTCCGCGTACCTACCGAAATATGAACGGGTACAGCAGTCACACCTATATGTGGATCAATGGCGGGGGTGAACGCTTCTGGGTCAAATACCACTTTAAGACGGAGCAGGGCATCGCCAATTTCACCGACGCCGACGCCAAAGCCATGGTCGCGGAAGATGCCGACTACCATCGTCGCGATCTGCGTGAAGCTATTAACCGGCGGGATTACCCGGTCTGGCGCCTGGAAATGCAAATCATGCCTTTCAACGACGCCGACAACTATCGCTTTAATCCCTTCGATCTGACCAAAGTCTGGCCTCATGGCGACTATCCACCCATGACAATTGGCCGAATGGTGCTCGACCACAATCCAGAAAACTTCTTTGCCCAGATCGAGCAGGCGGCGTTTGAGCCGGCCAATATGGTACCTGGCATTGGCCCAAGCCCGGACAAGATGCTGCTGGGACGGCTGTTCAGCTATCCTGACACCCATCGGCACCGCATCGGAGTCAACTACTTGCAGCTGCCGGTGAATCAGCCTCACGTCGAGGTACATAGCTACAATAAAGACGGGGCTATGCGCTACCAACACCCTGGTAATCAGCCGACCTATGCACCCAACAGCTACGGCGGTCCGAAGGCTGATGCGGAGCGATACCCAGATCCGAGCTGGTACGCAAGTGGTGAAATAATGCGTAGTGCGTACATTCCACACGCCGAAGACACCGATTTTATTCAGCCAGGCACGCTCTACCGCCAAGTGCTCTCTCAGACGGATCGCGAACACCTAATCGGCAATATTGTCAGCCATATGAGCCAGCAAGTCGAACGCCCGGTTCAGGAACGTGCGCTGAAGCTCTGGTATCAGGTTGACAACGAGCTGGGCGAGGGTATCGCCAGAGGGCTGGGCTTGCCGAGCATGCTTTCCATGTCTCACCAGTGAAGATAGGGTGCGCACCCAATAGCAGATCCATACAACCGGCAAGGTGTCAATGTCTTCCGTGCACACCCTGCCCCATTTCGTCGCAATACTGTACTGACGGGATACCGGAAGAATACGGCAACACTCCGGTCGCCGCCACGCGGTTGGCATGGTAGCTAGGGGAATGCAGGTGCTTTAACGGTCATTCGGCCCGGTACTGCGCTTCCAGTCATTATCGCCGAGCGTGTGGGCGAACTCTAGGGCAGAATCAATATAGTCATGTGGACAACCGAGCTTTCGGAGCTGCATCCTGCAGTCTGATTCTGCTGTGTAGATACTGCCGTCATAGCCTCCCCTGACCAGATGCGAAATGAATGTCGCCACCACTGTTTGCACTGATGGCGTGGCCCGCCTGGGATCGTAAGCTGCCATATCCCCACCTTCTCTACCGTGAAGCACCGTGTCACATTGCCATTCATAGTATAACCTGTGTCGTCGGTTAGTGACCCAGATGTGTATGCGTGCGACTTCAGCAAGCATTTAGCGGGCGGGGTGGGTTGGGGGTGCGTCTCTTTTTCAGAAACGGACCGGGCGAATCACGTTTGATAGGATCGTGTCTCGAGCATAGCGCTGCGAAACCTCAAGCACACGCAAGTGGCCGTAACCAGGCACCTCCTGATGGCTCAGCGAGAAGCCCTGATGCCCATAGTGGATGAAAAATGTGAGGCCTACACCCGGACGCGTGATCCATTCGCCCCAGGCGCCATCTTCAAGCACCCCCGGAGAGTCGTGCTGCAACTCGGTGAGGAACTCGCCAGGCTCCCATTCCGACTTCCGGTAGGCGCCAGGTATAGCGTAGCTTCGAACAAAGAACCCTGGCCCTTTTGCAATTACTTCTTCCAAGCAGTCTCGCAAAGTTGTCATGGTTTTCACGGTTTTCACGGTTGGCGCGGTTTTCACGGTTGGCGCGGTTGTCTCGGTTGTCGCGGTTGTCATGTTGTGGGATCTTTCTGGCGTGGTCGTTAGGTTCGCTGTGACCACTAGTGGAGCAAATAGGCAGAGTAGTATGCCAAACGCCTAGCAGCAGGAGGAATGGCAGCGGTATTGCCCGCAGAGTCAGTGGTGAAAAGAGGAGGGATAGAGCAGGTAGTGAGCATGGTCGCCTCGATCCTGCGCCGGCCAACGCTACGCTCGCGTCTGCCTCAAAGGGCGCACAACCATGGCGCTTGCCGGAACACACTGACTATACCCCACTTTACACTAACAGTCAAGTATGTTTATTCGAAGTGCATCGGGCCATCTACACTATTTATAGACCCGCCAGTTTACCAAGGAAGTGTACGGCACGTCGTCCTGGGGGATGACCGAGACCTGTAGATCAGGGAGTGGGGCCACTTGCCGAGGGTGAGGAGCTCTGGTCCACCTCATGAAATTTCAGACTCACGAAATGCTGCGTGCCCAGCCGCCGCAAGACTATTCGTTGGAAGGGAGAAAACAGCGCCAACGCCGACTGCTGAGCCAGCGGTTCGGGTTTCTCGAGCGTATAGACTCTCCCATGCCACAGCAGGGAAGCGTGCCCGGCAGCCACCACATTCTGGTACCAATCCACCTCCGGGCCATAGGTGAGAGCGATCGCAAAGTGATCTCCGCTCTCCTTCACCATGATAGGCGTCTCATAGGCCTTTCCGCTCCGGCGGCCTACGTGGCGGAGAATGGCAAAAGGGCCGTGCGATGTGTTGGCAAACCGGCTGGTAATCCTATTGGTGATCCGTTTGTTAAACGCGCGAATACGTTGATGAGGCATCGCGTCCTCCTGCAAAAGTTCTATCGGCGGCGCCTAGCATAAGCTACTCTCATCTTACCGCCGCCTTATCCAGGGAACAACATTGTCGCTGACTCTGTCGGCGCCAGTCGATCTAGCTCCTGGACAGTGGGCGCCGGGCCGGACGGCAGCACGCATTCGTGCCAGAGCAGTGACGGTGATATACGAGGTGTAGTACACTTGCTGCGCGAGTCGGGAGGTTGTGAGTCGGGGGTGCAGCTATGTCACAGGATCAGCAGGTGGTCGATGACCAAGATCGTAGGGTTGCGACAGTGTCGGCCCTGGCCGATGGGCAGGTCCCGCGCAATATCACGACCAGCTCACCCCGCAAAGTGCGCTACAGCGCCTCGAAGCTGAATTCGAGTGGCGTGCTTTTACGGGTTATTGACTGGGCGGTTCCGCTGGCGCTCCTGTTCCTGTTCCTCCACCAGATGATGGGCCCGGCCTTCTTCTCTTCGGAGCAATTCCTGGGACTTCCTGGCGATACCAATCAGTACATGTGGTACATCGGCTGGGTCTGGCATGCCCTCGAACTGGGGAAATCACCTTTCGTCACCCATGCGTTTGCCTACCCATCTTCCATCGACATCATGAACTACACCTCCGTCTCCGCACTGGGATTGATGTTTGGATGGCTATATGCATTCACCAGTATTGTCTTTGTCTATAACCTGCTGGTAGTGGTGAACTACACACTCATCTTTATCTTTGGGAAGCTGACGCTCCGTACCCTTGGCGTTGGCCGAGTCTTCTCAGCGATCGGTGGATTTCTGTTCTGCCTCATGCCCTATCTCACCGCACAGGGTACCGGGCATCTCCATCTGGCATTCATCGCCCCAGTCTTCATAGTGGGCTTCGTGGTAGCTCGCCTCATCCGTTCAGAAAGGCGACCCGGATGGGTGCTCGGAGTCAGCATCGGACTCGCGTTGACACTGGCGTTTTATACCTCCCTTGAGACGTTTTCCACGATGGCTGCTCTGTGTCATACTGCTCTACGGATTTGCTCTCATAGCCGAACCAAAGTCTACCTATGACTTTACTCTTAGACTGCTCAACGTGCGCTTTCTGGTGGGGAGCTTTGCCGCGCTGCTACTGGTTATCCCTGGAGTGCTCAACTTTGTTCAGGGGCAGTCGCAGCAACCGTTTACTCTAGCATTTCAGTCAATAGTCTACTCCAACGATCTGCTTGGAGCTATCGTGCCCACTCAACTCTACCTCGTCCACACTGCGGCCACAACCGCTCTGACATCGCGGTTTAGCGGCAATCTACTGGAGTGGGATGGCTATCTCTCGATTCCATTCATCGTGTTGATCTTCATCTACGCCGTACGTGCCTGGCGCAAGCCCCAAACGCGAATTCTGACGTACACACTAGTCACAATGGCTGTACTATCATTGGGGCCTTTTTTACACATCGATGGTTCGACGACGACGGTTCCTTTACCTTGGCTCCTGTTGCTACCCGTACCGCTCATTCGTGACGTGTTACCCACCCGTGTTACTGTTTATGTAGCCTACTTGGCGATTATCCTAGTTGTCTGGGGAGCCGACGAGATGGTGAGCCAGGCAGCTGCGCAACTACGCCCAGTCCAGCGCTATATCACCCTCGCAACCACCGTCTCCGCGCTTGCCTTGGTGGCGCTGCTCTGGATGCCGCTGCTTCCTACCTATAGCAGCCCCTTGCCGATGGCGGCGAGTATTCTGCGCAGCGACCAAGTCGTTGCGCGCTACATTGACCATGAGCCGACGCTGGTACTCTACCAGCACAATGACAATGGCTTCAGCGTGGTCATGGGCGTTCTAGCGGCGTCGAATAATTACGGGTTGGTGACCGCCAACATTTACGGTCCTGGCCCTACCATGGTCACCACCCCGGCCTTTCTAGTCAACTGGGCCTTCATGCACGATACCGACGGCCGGATGACTGATGAAGCGTTGCGCCAGTATCTTCCGCAGATGCAGGTAGGCAGGGTGATGTTTATCTCTATCGACGACCAGCCTATCAGTGCGCAGCAACTGACCGAGGTATCTCAGATGTTGGGCGCTCCCATCTACGATAGACAGCAACTGGTAGTGGTATGGACGGTGCCGAGATCCATAGACTCGTAGCGACCGTCCAATGTCTTCTGGAGCCGAGCTAGCGTTGTATCCCCACGATCCCGGCCACTTGATCACCGGCAAATTCTCCACGCATCTCCGGTTCACCAGCCGTTGGCTCGTGGTACTCCTGCCTGGCTAGCAGCCACGCTTGCGCACCTGCAAACAGAAGCAGACCCAGGGTTGGACATACCACCTCCAGGATGCCCAAGGCAGCGAGTCCCGATTGGTGATACCGAAACGAACTCTGAGACAGGATGATTATTAGCTGAGGAGTGTAAGGCACACTGAGAAAGAGCAGGCTTGCTCCTATAAGCACTCGCCACCAAAGCGATGGACAAGGTAGGCGGCGCAAGGCCAGGGCCAGCGTGGTAATAGGCAACAGCTCAGTGATAGTCCCCCACGGCCAGGTCAAGGGGAACGCCAGAAGAATGAGGGTGACGACGAAGCCCCAGGCGATCAATTTCCCCGTCTCATCCTGCAGGAGCCGCCGCTTCCAAAAGAGCAGCCACACGCCGCCTCCCATCAGTACAGCGCCGAGGAGTTCGCCCAGCAATATTGCTGTGTTCTGCGGAATACCCGGCACGAGAGCAACCGGTGGGAATACCGCCCCTCTGAATCCCGTAAATAGCCCCGCCACCGTACCCGCCACCGACTCATTGCCCGCATGGGTTATCCAGTCCTGCTCGTTGATGCGAATCGGGCCTGCATAAGCCAGAAAGGCTGATGGACCCTCCACGATGAATGCCGCCAGGGTTCCCAGCAGCACAACACATCCAGCGGCCGCCACTAACCGCCAGCGCCGTTGCAGAAGAGGTATTACCAATATTACCAACGGCCAGATTTTCAGCAGGCCAGCCATGCCAAGTACCACCCCCGCCCAGGCATTCCGCTGCTGCCGGTCCAGGAGCCAGACGACCACCAGAAGTAGCAAGAGCACCTGCCCCATATTCAACACCTGTATGGCCTGCACTGCGGGCTGCCAGAACAAGCTTCCTACCGCAAAGATCGCTTGCCCCTGCAGTTTGGCCAGTGTAACGAGCGGAGCAGCAGCCATCCGCTCGCGAGATAAGCTGCCAGAGAGAGGAATCCCCACAACATCGTAGCTGGTATCTTTGGCAGAAGCCCAAACGGTGCGTACAGCAAAATAGAAGTAGGCGGATGGGAATTGTACTCAACCGCAACGGGCAAATGCATATATCCGGCCCAGCAGTATATGGGAGGATAGACTGCTTGACCATGTAATACTGCAACAGCTGACCAATAGTCCTGGCAGAAATCATTGGGTCCGGTGGCTGCCTGAACAGTTAACACGCCAAGCCCAACCACACCTACGAATAGCAGCAAGAACCAAAGAGTCGTCAATAGGTACCAGCGGAACCTAACAGCCTGAGAGGTTGAAAACCGCTTCCTTCCACCCTGATCCAGCACATCCGAGTCGACCATACGAGATGGCATCGCAATGCACCTGTCCTCTCCACACAACACCAATGCCCCTACGATACCACCACAGTCAAGAAAAAGGCGGACGGTAACTATGAGGTACTCCCCATTGTTTGGACAGTCATCTGTACAAAATAAGTTAAAGAAGCGAAGGGTGTTAATAGTCAAGAGGCCACAACGTAGACCTGGGCGGGTGTCTGATAGCCCAGAGCTTGGTGGAGCCGTTCATAGTTGTAGAACTGGAAATACCAGTCCAAGCTACTGACCGCTTCAGCAACCGTGCGGTAATCTTTGAGATACACCTCCTCCCACTGACCGAACGCCACAGCCGCTCGACAAAGGCATTATCTAGCGCCCGACCGCGCCCATCCCAACTAATCTGAATACCTGCCTGTTCCAGCCGTCTGGTGTAGGCGCTACTGGTGAACTGGCTGCCTTGATCGGTGTTGAAAATCTGGGGTTGTCCCACCTGCAACGCCGCGTCGAGGGCCTCCAGACAGAAGCCGGTATCGAGCGTATTGACAGTTGCCAGCTGAGCACATAGCGACTGTACCAATCGAGGACTGCCACCAGATAGAGAAAGCCCTGCTCATCCGCACGTCGTAATACACGGTACTCCAGACATTAATTCTCTCGATCCTCACCATGCCAGCAATGTACTGATGCCGTTTGTCGCCTTCGGCTTGAATGCTGGTGTGGGGCTTGGGATAGAGCGCCTCCAGCCCCATGAGCCGCAACAGACGTCGAACCCGTTTGGGATTGACGCTATAACCCTGCTGTCAGAGCCAGCGTCATCCGCTCGACGCCATAGAAGAGATCCGCTGTATTGTTCATCCAAGAGTCGCATCACGAGCGAATTCTCCGAGGTTTCACCCGCAGGCGTGCAGTACCAGCTGGAGCGCGCCACGCCCATCAGGGCGCATTGGCGCGCGATGCTCAGCTGCGGGTGATCGGGCTCTATCAGTGTCCGCCGCTGCTGGAGCGGTTCACGCCCTTTGTTTGCAGCCAGTCCACGTCCATCTTCAACTGGCCGATCTTCTGATAGAGTTCTCCACCAGTTGCTCCTGCTCCCGTTCCCCGCGGCTGGCTGCTCCGCTCTCGAAGATCTCCTGACTCGCGTCCAGCAGCTGGCGTTTCTGTTGCGTCACTTGCACCAGGTTCACGCCGAACTCACTGGCCAGCTCGTTCAAGATTTTCTGCCCTTTGCTCGCTTCCAGGGCCACACGCGCCTTAAACGCGCTACTGTGCCGCCGGCGCGGTCGTTTACCGCTGGTTCCTTGCTCCTGGTGGTGTACATGAAGACTCATTCGTGCTACCGTCTCCCCGCTTAATGCCCTCTGCTTCTTTAATATACACACCTGTCCAGCTTTTGGGGAGTACTACACTAGTCCCGATAGACCACGTTGGACGGTCCGCCAAAGCGTCTAAGCAAAAGGCCTCTCCGGCATTACTCTTTACCCTGCACTCGCTGCTCTAGGGTTACAGACTTGGTGCCTTCGATCGATGAGTAGCCTGTGGACGCAATTTCGTACACGTACGAGGATGTTCAAGGGAGAGATACCTTGCCCCACAAGACCGAGTGTAACTGTACTGGTTACGGGCGGTGCCGGCTTCATTGGCAGCAACTTCGTCCAACATCTTCTGAGTTCCCGACCTGAGTATCGCGTCGTAGTGCTTGATAAGTTGATGAGTATCGCGTCGTAGTGCTTGATAAGTTGACGTATGCGGGCGATGAGGAGACTCACACACCTTTGCGCGACAATCCCCATCTACGTTTCCTTGGCGGCGATATCTGTGATCGGCCGATCGTATATCAGGCTGTGCAGGGCTGTGACTGGGTTACCAACTCTGCCGCCGAAACCCATGTTGATCGCTCGATTGAGGACCCAGGCACTTTCGTGCGCCCAGCGATAGCTTTCTCCAAAGTGCGCTTGCACTCGGAGAGACCGAAGTAGTAAAGAAGTAACAGTGGAGACGCTCGCCGCGATAGTTGGTGGGCATGGGGCAGCGACGCCATTGTGAGGCATAGCAACGCGCGCTTCCTAAAATGGGTCACTCGTCGCTCGAGACTTGATGGCCAGCTTTTCGGGCACTACACCCTGGTTGCCGACTGATGGGCAGCGTTTTATTTGGCCAGCGCGGCCGGTGGGAGTATTCGTTTCACTGGCTGAAAGCTGTGAGCGATCGTAGTCACCGCGCGAAAGCGTATTTTCCAGCCAAATATAGAGCACTATGAAGAGGTAGCGGCTACCCATCTCCTTTATCTTAAGCTTTGAGACACCTACCGTGCGATTGTACCAATTGACCGGCACAACGGCATAGGAGTAGCCACGAGTGATCGCCTTTAAGGGTAGCTCAACAGTGATATTAAAGTGCTGAGCTAAGATCGGCATCACTCCAGCTATCACTTCGCGCCGATAAGCTTTGAACGCGTTAGTAGTATCGTTGAATCCGAGACGGAAAATTGCACTGATAAAGCGATTGGCTAGACGGTTGACAAAGAGCTTATGTCTAGGATAGCCAACTACCCGACTTTCGCGCATAAAGCGGGAACCAAAGACACACTCATAACCCTCCCCGAGCTTTCGATAGTATTTTACGACGTCATCGGGATCGTCTGAAGCGTCTGCCATCACAATGCAAACAGCGTCACCACTAAAGTGCTCAAGGCCTGTTTGGATAGCCCGCCCAAAGCCACCCTGCCTTTGGTTGTTGACATAGCGCACATTAGGATACTGATGCATGAGCGCCTGCAGCACCGCCTCAGTTCGGTCGCTGCTGTGATCGTTCACGACTAGAATTTCGAAAAATATATGCTCTGTGCGCAGAGTTGCCAGTAGCTTCTCAACAGTGGGACGTACATTTTCTTCTTCGTTATGCGCTGGGATAACAATGGAGAACAGAATGTCCGTCTCCACCTTATGAGATTTCTGCATCTCTATCTCCTGCATACCGCCATAGATGTTGCTGTCGCGTCCATCCCACCGAAACAACTATGTTTGGTGCGCAGTCACAGGTGTTTACTCAGCTACCCACCGATCCACGTTCTTTTCATAAATGTCAACTAGTAGGCTGCGTAAATCATATTGTTGCTTCCACTCTGGGAAGTGCACTCGGAACTTGCGCGTGTCACTTATGTACCAAATGTGGTCACCAATGCGGTTCGTCTCATTGTAAGTCCAGTTTAATTCTTTGCCTGCGATCTCTTGACAGAGTGCGACGGCCTCGCGCATCGAGCAGTTACTAAAGCGCGAGCCTCCGATATTGTAGACCTCTCCCACGCGGGGATTTCGGAAGAAGGCTGCAAACGCACTGACCAGATCACTGCTATGGATATTATCGCGCACCTGCTTGCCCTTATAGCCGTAAATGGTATATGGTATCCCAGTACAAACACACTTCACAAGATAAGCCAGAAAACCGTGCAGTGCGCTACCCGAGTGATTGGGTCCAGTAAAGCAGCCGCCACGGAAAATACCGGAGCGCAAGTGGAAATACCGCCCATACTCCTGTACAAGGAGATCGGCGGCCGCTTTAGATACACCAAACAGCGAGTGCGTGCTGTTGTCGATAGTCATCGACTCGTCTATGCCTTCCCAGTAAATATGGTCAGCTGCGATCTCCCATCGGTTGTCTTGTTCGACCAGTGGTAAGCGATTCGGCGCGTCACCATAGACTTTGTTGGTCGAGGTAAAAATAAACACTGCGTCTGGCGCAAACAGTCGTGTTGCCTCAAGCATGATTAGAGTTCCGTTGGCATTTACAGTGAAATCAGTCGTTGGTTCTCGTGCCGCCCAATCGTGAGAAGGCTGCGCAGCAGTGTGCACTACCAAAGCGATTTCGCGGCCAAAATGCCGAAATAGTGCGTTTACCAATGCTTGATCGCGAATGTCAATCGGTTCATGTGTATAGTTGTTCGGAAAGCTGCGCTCAAGTTCACGGCGATTCCAATCGGTTGACGCTTCGAGACCGAAAAAGGTGCGACGCATATCATTGTCGATGCCGACCACATCAAAGCCTTGCATAGCGAATGTACGTACCGTCTCTGAGCCAATCAGTCCAGCTGACCCAGTCACAATCACTACTGGCATTGGACGACTCCCTCTAAATTACTTATGCACCTGCAAAGGCTCGTCCGGTGAGCATATGTTTTGAAAAACCTGCAACCGATGATTAGAAAATTTACGGGCGACCATGACTCTCAATGTGTTCAACGCTGTACTATCTAATCAGTCATCTGTGCGTGACAGAACCTCTACGAGATGTACACGAGAGGTGCAATTGGTCGTGTTGGCGTTGCCCCGCTGTAGGAGAGGGGTCAAAGAGTCAGGGACCAATCGGCAAATACTCAAGGCTGGGTGCTTCTTTCCCGATTCTGTGGCATACTCAGCTCAGCAACTACAAATGTCTGCTGTCCAATGAAGCGCCATAGTATCGGAAACGTAAGGTAGATCTGGATTAAGAGCATTGATGCTGGCAGCTTACCTTGAGTGGTATATGGGAGGAATCGCACAATCGTACGTACTGGACGAAAACCTGACATTTCCAGCGCCTCAGTTAGGCTATATTGATCCAGTGGAGTAATGTGATCGAAGAACATCCAGAAGTCACGCCAACAATAGCGAATATTCGGCTGCAAGATTAGAAAGCGACCATTTGGCTTAGGACGCTGGCACCAAACCGCGAATCGAGCTGAGAATTTCGTCGCGCGTCATCTGCGCAAAGAAGTTGCTTGCAAATGCAATATCGATCAAACCGCTGGAAATGGCAGACATATCAGTGCACGAACTCTAAATGACCTGGGCGCCCGGTGCGGCATAGCGCGCGGTATCTGGATTAAGATCGAGCGCCAGTTTGTGCTTTGCCTGGATGTTGTTTATAAATTCGCAGTATCCAGCTCCGACTTCGAGAACGGTGGCGTTAGTTGAAATGAATCGCTGAAAAAAACGCCGACACAGCGCGCTCCACATTTTATTGCGGAACGCTACCTCACGACCAAACCGTCGCCTGTAGATAGTCTCTAACACCTCAGAACTACTCGCAGACACTGCGTGCCTCCCACATGGAACTGCTGCTTCTACCGATTGCTCGCACTTAACTTGTACCGGCGGTAGTGTAAAGGTGCATACACCGAATGAAACAGAAGTACACCGAGCAGTTACTATAGCGCGAGCCTCTCATATCATAGACCTCTCCTCTACGCCCAAACGTGACGTACCATGGACATTTCTGTCATGATCCATTCATGTATCGAATGCAGGGCCTGTTCGGGAGTGATCTTAGGTCGCCAGCCTGTCACTGCAGTAATTCGCGAATTGTCAGTTATGTAGATGGGCATATCTGCTGGTTGAGTAGAGATCTCGGAGTGCACTGTAACAACGTTACCGGTTATTCGTTGACAAAGAAGCGTAGTCTCCAATAGCGAAAGACTACACGCGTTCCCGCCTCCAACATTGAATGTCTGCCCCTGTAACTCGTCAAACTTTTCTAACTCGATCGCTAGAAGATCGGCAAAGTCATCGATATGGAGAAGATCACGTACCTGCTTACCCGCACCACCGTATCCTTTATATTTTAACTCTCCCTTAAAGACATGCATCGCAACCCAAAGTGTAAACACACCTTGATCTACTTTGCCCATCTGCCAAGGGCCTGTTAGAACTCCACAGCGATTAACGATTGCCCGTACCCCGTACATTGCAGAGTACTCTTGTATAAGCAGCTCAGAGCATAACTTAGTAGCACCATATAGGGAGCGAGCTCCCTCCAACGGGAAGCTCTCGCTTATCCCCCTCAGCGACACGCCAGGCAACCGCTGGTTCTCAGCTAATACGAAACGAGTCTGCGACTCCCAGTTGGCGAGCTCATTGAGTAGCGAGATAGGATAGACGCGGCTCGTCGAAAGGAAAATGAATGCCGCGCCGCACCGTCGCGCAAGCTCGAGACAGTGGATAGTTCCTATGAGGTTCGTATTAACTAAGTAATCTGGAGCCTCGCCGAAGCCTGCAAGCACAGAAGATTCTGCGGAACATTCAACGATGAGGTCGATATCATGGCTATCAAGTTGCAAATCCTCAGAGTTACGAATGTCACCATGCAGAAAGGTCACGTTCGCTGCACGGAGGCGCGGGAGATTGAGCTCTGAACCTCTTCGCTTTAGGTTGTCGATCGCAAATACCTGTGCTGCCGAGTACCGTCGCTTGAGCCAGATCGCGAGGTTAGAACCCACGAATCCGGCACCACCTGTGACAACTATCCGCCTGAAGTTTGACAACCTTTCCCATCTCCTCTCCAAATTCGCCTGCGTTACCAGGAAATTTGTATTACAACTCTGTGCTAGCGATCCCACTGCCGAGCGCGCAGCCACTGCATTCTATCCCAACTCCAGCTCTAGTTCATGACAGGCTAGTCATTGCCAAGCTCAGCCAACGATCGCACAGACCCTCGACAACCTGGTGGTATTGACAGAGCGTCGACTTTCAAGTAGGATGCTGCCGTTGACGCTCGAATACGTCCCAACCACGGTACTACTATACATAGACTGCTTCTATTCATGCCTACACAATGCCATCGTTTTCGATTCGTCATCTGGACAATTGCCCTCATTGATTGCTGACACATAGTCAACGGAAGAGAACCACGAATGACGGGAGGCGGGCAGGAGGATTGCTCCTGGCAGCAGGGAAACCTATCTTCATAGCTACGAGGTCAGCAAACGTGTGAGAGCAGGTAAAGGAAAATTTATGGTATCCAAATCGACCCTCATTGCATTTCTTTCGCTCAAGGGCTCTAGTCACACGCGCCTGATCAAGGCCTTCTCGTTGATTGCTGCGCTGTTGCTGCTGGTGACAGCTACTCTCTACCATTACCTGATCTATCTTCCCCAGCCTGATCGGCCTCATCGGTTTACCCTGCTAGACGATGTTTTTGCACTTGGGGTAGTGCTCCTGATTGGAGCAGCAGGCTTGGTGCTGGGTAGGCGCGTACTTACAGCCTTCACTCTACGGGGTATGACTCGACTCGAGCAAGGAGCACTTTCGCTAGGGCTAGGTTGGGGAGTGTTGAGCTTTGCCGTATTACTGCTAGGACTTGTCCACTTACTCTATACATGGACACTGTTGATCGGCTTATCCCTGGTGATCGTCGTCTGCTAGCGGGATGTGTGGCACTTCCTCATCACGCTCACGACGGTAAGTTGGTATAAACCTCTCCAGGCTATCCGACCCCGCTCGCCGTTTGAGAATATTCTTGCCCTTATCTTGGCTATCCAGGGGGTACTGGCTGCCATCCAGGTGCTGACTCTTCCTAACTATCCCCGAGAATATGATACTTATGGCTATCATTGGGCTATACCACAGCAATTTCTGTTGCATCATGCAGTTTATTCATTGCCGGGTTCGGCAAATTTCGACTTCCCCATCAATGCAGAAATGCTATACGTTATAACTCTGGCTCTCAACTCTCCGATAGCGACCCTGATGATTCAAATGGTGTTTGGGATACTGGCGGTTCTCTTAATCTCCGGATTCCTTTACCGGCACTATGGGTCATTTGCAGCCTGGTTGGGAGTGCTTACCTGCGTGACAAGCGCGTTGTTCATGGGATACTTATCCAGCGGGTACATCGAACCGGCCACCACCTTCTATGGGGCAGCGACGGTAGTCGTAATCTTCCAATGGTTTCACTTACAGAAGCATAAAGAGACCGTACCGGACCCGAGGCTCCCACTGCTTGCAGGCATATTTGCTGGATTAGGAGTAGGGGTAAAATATCAGACAGGGACAGTTGTGGTGGGGGTTGTGCTGCTGCTCGCTGCAGCAGCGGTTTTCCACTTATTGGCTGCTTGGCCAAGGCCCGGGGAGATCCTGGCTCGCTTTGGGTTTGCCATGGCTTTATATGTTGGAGGTATAGTAGTAATGCTGCTTCCCTGGTGGCTCAAGGATTGGGTCTCGTTAGGGAATCCCATCTATCCATTCGTTGGGGGCGGGCCCGGGTGGACTGCGATACGGGCACAGGTAGCAGCAGAGATAATCACGCATTTTGGTCCAGAAGGATCCCTGGCAGAGCGTTTGGTAGCCGCTTTCTTCCAATTGTTTGTGAATAATGGGCGCGCTGATGATTCGCCTTTTCTGCCACTTAATGGCCTCTTGCTGCTGGCACCTCTACTGGTGCCGGTAGAACTGATTCGGCTATGGAAAGGACGACAGAGTGCGGTTGCGGGAGAGCGCCAAAAGATAGTACAGGAATTAGCTTTGTGCCTTATGATTGCAGGCTCCTATGGGGCCTGGGTCATAGCACATGTCACTGAGGACCGTTACTCGATGTCGTGGTCGCTGCTTCTTGTTGTGCCTGCGGTATTCTCCTCATGCGCATCTTCAACGCCGTGAGGAGTCTGCCGATTTTGGTCGTGTGCTGCAATCGGTCATAATTCTTCAGCTGCTTGTGGGACTAGTGTATAGTCTGGCTTTGTGAGGATGGCTAATTCGCCACCCGCTCTCTGGACAGATTTCACTTCGCCAGTGGGAGGAACAACATGTGGGAACCGAAAGTGGCTACTGGGGAATAGTTGACTATATCAATGGGCAGGTCCCTCCTCAAGCCAAGCTGCTGCTCGTAGGAACCGCCACATGGGGATTTTTTCTGCGGGGACGTGATTACGTAAGTGATACCTATGGCGATTGGTTCCTTATCTTGTGACGGAGGCAAGACACCGTCCGGCGCTTCAACTTTGCATCTCCAAGGTTTTCGATATCTCGCCTTTGAAAGCCAAGCTTGGAGTATATCGTCCGTGTCTATCAGGGGTATACGATCGCTACGTACCTTCCAGCGTTCCGACAATTTCTGGCAGGACGCCTTGTTCTCGTACGGGTTTTTGGCGACTTCTCTCTGTACCGCATTCCAGGAGGTTAGAAGTCACTTCCCAGGCGTGCCATCGGCAGAAACCAAGGCCGCCCGCGCCGGCGCACTCATCACTGGGGAATTCGCGGCCAGCGGCTTAGCGTCATACGAGCCGAGCAGATGTTCAACAGTGAAGCCGGTGGCGGCAAAGAGCGAGACCAACTCACAAGGGAAGTAGACGTGCATGGAAAAATGCGAGTCATACCTGCGGCACTCGCCATTCCTGTCACATACCGTGTAGGAAAAAGTCTGAAGTGCTAGCTGGCTGGTGGGGCAGTAGGTGGTCACCACGCTGCGCTGTAGATGGGTGCCGTTACTGTCCCTGACATCGAGGTCGATTGTTCGCGGCGTTCCTCTGGTAGCTTGAGCCAATAGGTCTAGATTGGGAGCGGTAACCTCAACCGCCAGCAATCCACCGGTAACCAGGTGTCTGTGAAGAAGGCGCCATGCCGCCAATTGGTCGTCGAGGCTGGTTCGGCGACCTCCGCTCTACGCCGATATCCTCATCAATCCTATCTCAGGGCCGCCACAGCTCTCACCAGTCGGTCTACGGCCCGGTGCCATAATAGTGAAAATACACTGGATCGGTACTCAGGAGGGTCATGTGGCCGTGCATTCCGGCCGTCTGCCCTAATAGAAACCGTACCCTGCCACAAAGCCGAAAACGCAAAACGTCAGCAGCAAGGTAAAGACCGCTATAGTAATACCTCTACTCACTGGCCTCCCCTGGAGCGCGTATGCCAGGACGATGAATGCGGGAAAGATTACGCTCAGATATCGTCCAGTCGAATTGATTCCGGGAAAATCGAGCAGTGGCGCCAGACTACTCAGCAGGGAGAATACCAGATAACTAGCCCCGAGTAGCCGGTAAATCGGATACAGTACAGCTGGGAAGGTCACGATCAGGACGGCATAAGTGAGAAACAGCGGATCTGTATGCGTCCAGTCAACGGGATGGGTCAACAGCGTGATCATGTACACTACTGCGCTCAGCTGCAGGTGGCCGCCCCATCCCTCTGCCGACGCCTGCATGTAGGCAAGAGGATTGCCGAAATAAAACCAGCAGTAGAGCGCAAAAGCTGCTGCACCGAGCGGAGCTAATCCCAGAGCCAAGAGATCCCAGCGTAGATGATGGCGACTACGAATCCAGTCCAGCAGGTAGGCAATTCCGACCACCAGACCCACAATGAGCCCGGTGGGGCGAGTGGCTCCGGCCAGCAGTGCCCCAATGCCCGCCAGCCACCAGTTGCCGCGCTCGATCCCCAGGAAGGCCAGCAGAGCACAGGCCAGGTAGAGAGATTCGGTGTACGCTGCTCCATAATAAAAGCTGAAAGGGAAAATTCCAAGCAGCAGCACCGCGAGATACGCAGTCTGCCTTCCGAAGCGGTCCCAGACCAATCGGAACAACAGCACGCTCGCCGCCAGAAACGCGGCCCAGGAGATCGCCATGCCCGCGACCAGATATGATTCGCTGTGCACGAAGAGTCCGATAAACGGCTGGATGATCCGTATAGTCAGTGGATACAAAGGGAAGAAGTTAGCCGATAAGTGCTTCGCGAACCAAAACATATAGCCGTCACGAGCAATCCCGACGTACCAGACGGCATCTGCACGTGACCATATGGCGACCACACCGGGAAACGTGGCTCTGTCCATGACCCATTCACTGGCGTCGCCAGCCACCAATACGAGGATGCGGATCGCTGCTGCAAAGGCCAGCGGCTGGAGAATCCAGACATATCTCGACCGGAGCTCCAGCCCAATGCCTCCAAGCCTTGCGGAGGCGGTCCTCAACTCAGTCGGTCCATGTACTGCCGTAGAACCTGCTCTCGATCCAAAGCCTGGCACAGAGTCTTTGTCGATGTCCCTATCCTCCTCGGCGCACAGAAACACGCCCACCGCCCGGACAGCATACTCGCTTGATTTTCCAATTGCAAGCCATTCTAGTCCCGCGATGCGGGAGCGCTGTGCGGAGGATTGGGCCGAGAAGTGCTCTGGCTACCAGGCTGAGATCTTGAAGCAAGCTGTATTCGCATAACATAGCCCCAGATGCTAGACGAAAGTGCTACAGAGTTCTAACTGCATTGGCCAGACGGCGCGGGGAGGCTCCCAGCTCTACTGCGTTGCGGTCGCCCGCGCCAGCGCAATCATCATTGGGGAATTCGCGGCCAGGGGCTTAGCGTCGTACGAGCCAAGCAAACATTCCACCGTGAAGCCGGTGGCGGCGAAGAGCGAGACAAACTCACAAGGGAAGTAGACATGCATGGAAAAATGCGAGTCATACCTGCGGCACTCGCCATTCCTGTCACATACCGTGTAGGAAAAAGTCTGAAGCGCCAGCTGGCTGGTGGGGCAGTAGGTGGTCACCACGCTGCGCTGTAGATGGGTGCCGTTACTGTCACTGACATCGAGGTCGATTGTTCGCGGCGTTCCTCTGGTAGCTTGAGCCAATAGGTCTAGATTGGGAGCGGTAATCTCAACCGCCAGCAATCCACCGGTAACCAGGTGTCTGTGAAGAAGGCGCCATGCCGCCAATTGTTCGTCGAGGCTGGTGAGGTGGTGCGCAATTCCGTATGGCATGAGGATGGCGTCAAAGCGTTCACTCAATCGCAGGTTGCGCACATCTGCGTGCAGCAGACTCAACGCCTCACTCACAGTGTCTGGCTCACCCTCCGCGCGTTCTTGAGCGCGTCGTAGCATGGTTGGTTCGCTGTCTACTCCGGTCACGCTAAAGCCCTGACAGCTTGCCGCACGCGCCAGCGGAATAGTGAGCCTTCCGGTGCCGCAACCTACCTCCAGTACGCGACGTGGCTGCTCCCGCGCTACAACGTCAAGCCAGAAGCGAACGTCTTCGTCTCCATGCGCCGCCATTTCCAGGTCGTAATCCTCTGGATGGCCATAAATCTCTTCAACTGTCATTGGCTCGTCTCCTTCGCGCGGCACGTCCTGGTACCAGCAGCCACCGTATAACAAGCAAACATCGCCCAGGGAGGGTACAGAACTCACGTGCCGATGCTAGGTGACGCGACGAGCGGGTGGATTCACTAAGATATGCACGCACATCCAATGCCAGATGTCTGGCGGATCACCGCGAGACCTCGCATGCCACACCCATCAGGGGCATGCTCGTGGTAGCCTATCATGCCGGGACGGCGCCGGTGCGGCGGCAAAGAGCGCTCGGATGGCGACCCGGGTCTCGCTGGCATGGAGAATGCCATCCGGTAACTACGCTTGGCACCCTCGCAGTTGAAACGAGAGAAATCCGAAAGAGACGTAGACCACGATGGAGAACCAGTTTATGCCAACTAAGCAATCGGCCGAGCGCTTTCCGGTCCAGTTGAATCAGAGGTCGAAACGTTCGATGGCACGCGCACGCAGACGTAGCCTGCTGCAGTGGTTCATTCTTGCAGGCGCCGCATCCTTTCTATTGGTACAGGCAGCGACCGTCGCCGCTCTGGTGGCCGTAGACACCCAGCGCAAGCGTCGGCAAGCCCCCTTCGCGCCGTTTCCGCACAGCGAGCTTGAACCGGTGACCCTAGGCGACAACCGACTGGAGATTTTTACCTATGGGGAGGATCTCTTTCGTGACATGCTGCGGGCCATCGACGAGGCCAAAGAATGCATCTTTCTTGAAACCTATATCTGGAAAAATGATGAGTTGGGGCAGCAGTTCAAGGATCATCTCATTCGCAAAGCCGAACAGGGCGTGCAAGTCTATTGTATCTTCGATGCCGTCGGTAATCTGGTAGTTCCTGCACCATTCAAGCGGTTTCCACCATCGATACATAAGTTGGCGTACTTCCCATTCAAACGCCTACGCCACCTATTCGATCCTCGCCGCTATGCCCTCGACCACCGTAAACTCCTGATCGTTGACGACCGCGAAGCCTACATTGGCGGCTATAACCTTGGGCAGGTATACGCCACCCAGTGGCGCGATACCCACCTGCACATTTCCGGCCCCTCCGCCGCGCGGCTGGCCCGCGCCTTCGCCGAATTCTGGAATCGCAATACCAATGAGGCGGAGCACATTACTCGTAGCTACCACAGAGGGTACGATACCAGCTTGCTGATCCGTGGGACCGACGCACTTCGTCTCACGTTTCCCATACGGGACATGTACCTCAACGGGATTGAAAATGCCGAGCACCACATACTGCTCACCAGTGCCTATTTCATTCCCGATAGTTCCCTTCTCGGGGCTCTCAAAGCGGCGGCAGCCCGCGGAGTGGACGTGCAGGTGCTGGTGCCGTGGACCTCCAACCACATCGTGGCTGACTGGGCCTCGCATGCGTACTTCACCGAATGTCTGGAGGCGGGCATTCGCATCTTTGGGTACCAGCACGCAATGATACATGCCAAGACCTGCACGGCGGACAGCTGTATCACTACCATTGGAACCGCCAATCTCGATAGGTTAAGTTCGGTAGGAAACTATGAGATCAATGTCGCTATCTACTGCGAGGATCTCGCCCGCGAGATGGAGAAGATCTTCGCCGCAGATAAGACCAACGCCTTCGAATTGACCCTACGCGACTGGAAGGGTCGTCCCATCTACGTCAAACTCAGCGAGCAGATTATCAAGAGGCTGCGCTTTGTGCTGTAGAAGGCCGGTAATAATCGGCAAGCAAAGACTCGCTTAGCAGAACGGACTAGCATGCTCCCTTGACTACCTTACGCAGGTTGCAGACCAGGGATTGGCACGCCGGCTGAAAGCCAACTTGGTGATATACTAGGCTCTTGCGACGTAATTCCTGATGAGGCGCAATGTAGCCAACCGCGCCGCGCGCCAGTGGAGTAAAGGCTGGAGTGTCAAGAGAGCACTGATGCAAGAACAGAAAGCCAGTCGACCACGGAAACCGTTCCGGCTAGGCGCCTCGCTGGCGCGTGGTTTGCTTGCACTTCTCTTTGTCAGCGGCCTCTTCTTTTCAGTAGTGCCCCTGGGTCGCGCCGCCGCTCGATCGGCACTGTTGCTGCCGGCGCTGATTACCCAGTCGGAGCCGCCGCCACTGGTGCTGGTTGGAGACCCAGTACGCCATACGGAGTCCACCCTCGCCTCACAGGATGGCACCGTTTATTTAGATATCTACGCTCCGGCCACTCCGCCGCCGCCCATTCCCGGCTCGCGAGAAGGCATAGTCGTCATCTCCGGCGTGGGCGACAATCGCACAGTTGGGCAACTGGTGAACCTCCTGGAATCAATGGCTCGCTCCGGTCTGGTGGTCATGTCGCTTACCACAGAGACGTTGATCGACTACCGGCTCGCAACCGCCACCAGCGATGCCATCGTCCAGGCAGTGCTGGCACTGCAGCACTACCCCGGCGTCAATCCTCATCACGTGGGCATTCTTGGATTCAGCGCCGGCGGCTCTCTAGCAGCCCTGGCAGCGGCGGATCCGCGCATCCAACGGAGCCTGGACTTCATTACCCTGTTCGGCAGCTACTATAATGCCAGGACTCTGCTGGAAGATTTTGGGAGAAGGGCGCAGGAAGTCGATGGGCAATGGGTGCCATGGACGCCGAATCCAATTCCGGTGCAGGTACTTGCCAACACGATCGCCAACACCTATTCCAATGGAGACAGCACCGTGCTGACAGATGGAATCAATTCCACCACCGGTATATCGCTCTCCCCCGCCGAAATAGCAGGTCTTTCGCCTTCGGCTCAGGCGGCTTACCACCTGCTCGCCGGCGACCAGCCAAGCGATGTTGACGCCAATCTCGCTCGGTTGTCTCCGGAGTTGCAGACACTTCTGGTGGCTCTGTCGCCAAGCACGGTCGTGACCAAGATCCGGGCTCCGGTCTATTTGCTGCACGATCGCAACGATACATTTGTGCCAGCCACGCAATCTGTAGCATTTGCGGCGGAGCTGGCGCAAATCGGTCATGGTTACCGCTTTGCCGAATTCAGCATCTTTGCGCATGTTGAGGTCAAGACCGGGCTGGGGATCGGGCAATTGCTTAAAGACGGTGCTACTCTCTACCAGCTCCTTACGGACATGCTGCAGCCGTCTTCGTAACGAGCGGCAGCGTATTACTTAGGTACGGTGTACGGGTGCACGGAAGGGATCGTTATGCTGGCCTTGTCACTGCTCTGGCTGGTACTTGGAGGGCTGATTGGATTGCTTGCGTGGGCGGGACATGTGCGTCTGGCTCAACTGCAACGCCGTGGCTGGGCCGGCCTACTCGCCATCGGCGTCTTGGCAGCTTTAGCGGGAGGCTGGCTTGGCGCACTGGTCTTTGGGCGGTTCTTCGGCACCGCCACCGCTGTCTGGTTGGCGGTGCTGGCGGTGGTCTGTGTACCCTGGACATTGAACCATCTTCACGCCTGACCCAATCTTCTCGTCTCAACCGTCGACTGCGGCTTTTTCGTATATTTTGTAACGTATGCGTGAAATTGTTCGAAAGTTAATCGTGTGCTTCCTGACCCCTAGGGAGAGTGGCCTGGACAGCAGATACGTACAAGCGAGCGAGGCGTAAATGTCGACAAGCGAGCGGGGAGTGCAGCGCAAGGTGGGAAGTCGTCCGGTGAGGCGTGTCCGCAGAAAAGGTGAAAGGCAAGGTAGCACCGAGGACGCTGCTGCCGCAAGCCGGTCCCTTCTGCCGGCGGTGGAAGTGGAGACGGAATCGCGGTCTTTACCACAAGCAACGACGGAGACAACTGCCACCAAGCGGGCAGAGTCCGTGCTAACTGCGGAGGAACGACCCCGTCAGGCCGGTTATCTAGGGACCAGTGCACCGCCCATTGCGGTACCACCCTGGAAAATGCGTAAGTACATCGAGCGCGCTGCCGATCTCGTGGCGCTGTGCCGTGACTTGATGGACATACGAGCTCTGGCACTGGACGCCGAGTTCTCCCAGTCTCCGGTACGTCTACCGGATAAGCCGTCTCACCAGCTGTCTTTGCTGCAGTTAGCCGTAGACCAGGACTACCGGGCCTCCTACGTGGTGGATACTCAGCGTATTGCTGATCTTAGTCCATTACTCGGTCCATTGCAGAACCCGGCAAGTCTCAAGTTGTTCCACAGCATGGGCTCGGATGCCAAAGTGCTCTTGAGCCGTGGGCTGGTAGCGGACAACACGCTGGATCTGGAGGCGGTTAGCCGCTCGCTCTTTGGAGAGCGCGAGTCCGGCTTACAGGCAATGCTAGTTCGGGCCTGCGGCATCTGGCTTGACAAGAGTTTTCAGCGGGCCGACTGGTCGCGCCGGCCGCTATCGGCGGGCATGTTGGTGTATGCCGCCCAGGATGCCGAAATGACGCTGATGCTGTACTACTGGTTGAGAGACAATTACGGCTGGGCGACCACGTTGCACCACATACCGGCCGGAGAGCCATCTCCAGCGGTTGCCGGTTGGCTACTACCCTACCTCGAAGGTTCTCGGCCGCGGCATGTGGCGCTGGCAGTGGCGGAGGCCGGCATCTCAACCGACATTGCGGCACAGGAGGCGGCTCTGCGACAAGCGCTGACTGCCGTGCTCCACCCTCCTCAGCGCGCGCGCGTCATCCGGGTCATCACAGATCTGGACCTGCGGCAGCTAGCTCCCGATCTGTATCCGTATCTGACCTCACCGGCCGCGGAGGAACGCCAGAGCGCAGTACGTGGCCTGGGCCGGCTCCATGACAAGGCCGCTATCCCGCTGGTGCGCCCGTTGCTTGGCGATAATGTAGCGGAGGTCCGCCAGGCGGCGACGGTAGCGCTGGAACAGCTCTCGGGCAGGCGGCCGGTAATACCTCGCCCTGCCAACGGCTACCGTCCACACACGGCGGCGCGCGTCACCGATGGCCTAGTCAAATGGAGCAGTGAGCCGAAAGACGTGGAAGTACCAGCTGTTGGTGGCTGGCAGGATACGTTGCGAGCTCGCTATGGACTCTCACCGATACTGCCCGACGAGGCTGGGCAGGGCGGTAGCGATGACGACTGACGAAGACGCCGCTACTCTCTTTACTAAATTTCTTTTTTGGTAGTAGTATACCTACAGATCTTTTCCAAACCTCACCCGGTTCACGGCGCCTTGCTCTCCGCTGAACGCCGCAGGACTAACATTGACCGCTCGACATGCTACAGCATACAATACAGCCGGCGCCGAGATTCCCATGGTATCTTTGCGCCTGATCGCCAAATGATGGCGCTTGCTATTGTGCTCTTACTGCTTTCAAATTGGAGGCTACCCAGTATGACAATTGACTCCACCAGTGTGCTTCCTCGGCGACTGGAATCGGCGTTGCCGAGTACTGTAGAGGATGATCTAGAGAATGATGCTCTAGTGGGCGATCTGGATAACCTCGATGGAGAGGAGTTTGTGCGCGACGAAGAAGATATTGACGATGACGACGACGATGATGATGACGACGAACTCGACGACGAACTCGACGAGCTGGACGACGATGACGAACTCGACGAGCTGGACGATGACGACGACGATGAGGACGACGACGACGAGGGCGTTTAGTCATCGTGCATGAGCCACGCTGCAGGACGAAGGATGCCCGCAATTGACACGTCGGCAGCCAGGCCTGCCCTGGCCGGATGGTCAGCGGCTCTGTAGCGGCTCTACACGTTGAGCCGCGCGGTCTCCATGCGCTCAGCCGGGTATGGCTGGTTCCTCCGGCTGGCGCAGTAAACCCGTATTGCTGATACCTCCTGGTCTAGTTTCTGCCATCTGGATATCGAACAGGCACCTTACTGGCGCGGAAACATCGTATCAGAGGTTTTACCAAGCTGCCAATGAAGATGTCGTGCCATACTAGGCGATAGAGACGCGGCGCGGAAGAACCGTATCGTCGCCACACTTGGGGCTAGAAAAGGCTGGAGCAGTAATGTCGGATCGATCAACTCTACCAGACTCCACTCAAATCACACCTCCGGCTGACCGCGAGATTGACCTCTCCGTTCGTCGGGCGCACTTCCCATCTCTCGCCCTAGAACAGAACGGGCAGCCGGTCATATATTTGGACAACCCCGGTGGCACTCAAGTCCCACAAATCTGCATCGATGCCATTAGCGCTTACCTTAGCGCCTCCAACGCCAACACTGGCGGTGCCTTTGTCACCAGCCAGCGGACTGACGCGCTGCTTCGTGAGGCCCGCTCCGCTATGGCAGACTTTCTGGGCAGCGAGGATCCACGTGAAATCGTTTTTGGCGCCAACATGACCACGCTTACGTTTGCCATGTCGCGAGCGATCGGCCGCACGCTTACCGTGGGTGACGAGATCGTCGTTACTGCGCTCGACCATGACGCCAATGTATCTCCCTGGCAGGCGCTGGCCGAAGAACGCGGCGCCGTCATACGGATAGCCGACCTCGATCCAGCTACCTGCACCCTCGATATGGCCGATCTGCGCAGCAAGATAAACGAACGCACCCGAGTGGTGGCCGTCGGCTACGCCTCCAATGCGGTAGGCACCATCAACGACGTGGGTACTGTGGTAGAGTGGGCTCGCGATGCCGGCGCCCTCTCGTTCGTCGATGCTGTCCACTTCGCGCCACACGCCCCAATCGACGTACAGGCTCTTGGCTGTGATTTTCTCGTCTGCTCAGCGTACAAGTTTTTTTCAACCCATCTTGGTGTCCTGTATGGGCGTCTGCCGCTGTTGGAGCGGTTCTCCGCCTACAAGGTCCGCCCTGCATCCAATGAGCCGCCAGGCAAATGGGAAACCGGCACGCAGAATCATGAGTGCCTGGCGGGGCTGGTGGCTACCCTGGAGTACCTGGCCGAACTCGGCAGTGACTATACCGACCGCTTCGCTGGCAAGTTCCTGGGGATGAGCGGGCAACGACTTGAGCTACACGTAGCAATGGCCGCGATCGCGGAGTACGAGCGAGGGCTGGTGAGGCGGCTACTGGCCGGACTCGCGAGTCTCCCTGGTGTGCAGATCTATGGTCTTGCCAGTGAAGAGGATCTGCCCCGGCGTGTGCCCACCGTGAGCATCACGGTGGCGGGCCACTCACCGGTCGAAGTGGCGAAAGCGCTGGCCGAACGCGGCATCTTCTGCTGGGATGGGAACTTTTACGCCCTGAGCCTTATGGAGAGGCTTGACCTGGAGAAGAGCGGTGGAGCGTTACGCATTGGGCTCGCTCACTACAATACCGCTGCCGAGATCGATCGTTTTCTG
This sequence comes from uncultured Chloroflexia bacterium, assembly GCA_963826075.1. Taxonomy (GTDB): domain Bacteria; phylum Chloroflexota; class Ktedonobacteria; order Ktedonobacterales; family JADMIN01; genus JAJPKE01. The sequence goes on along the minus strand of CAWGVQ010000009.1, from coordinate 496,078 downwards.
ACGGAGCTACGCCAAATCATAGAGGCAAGCTAACGGTGATCCTGCCGTACGCCCCTCTAGCGATGGAAGGCCATATGCACGTTGTGGTCAAGCAAAAGATAGAGCAGAGTCAAGACTGGGAGCGCCAGGGTTAGAAGCGTTTGCTGCTCAGGCTGGTGATTGATTAGACTGATCACACCAATCGCGACCGTGGTTGACTCTACCAATACGACGCCCCAGTAGGCCCAGGGCTTGAGCTCCCAGAGCCCTATCGCCAGCAATGAAAGTAGAATAGCTAGCGGCAGGAGTATAGCAACCGCGAGCACCTCGAAAAGCTGGTCAGCCGGCGCCAGATAGGGACCTACGATATGCAGATGCCCGAACTGGAACTGCCCGGTGTCAATGGCAAAAATACCTAGCACCACCACACCGAGGTCCAGCAAGGCAGACAGAAACAAAAGAAATGACAGTATGGCAATCCCAAAGGGACGGCGTCGGCCGCCTGAAGTCTGCCTGGCTGCCATGAAGCGCCTCCTTTCGTACCTGTGCCTCGTACGCGAAAGTCTCCTCGTACCAAAGGACCAGCAACTTGCATGCCACTGCCACCTACCTTGGCAGGGGAGTTCATCGTCGGATATAATTGAGTAAGTTAGTCAATAGAGTTACCTATAGCTTCGAGGTGGCCTTCATGGACGGATCGGTTAACAATGCGGCGTCGAGCCCACTGGCTTCCGGCGACGCTTCCAATACCAGTGCAGAATCCCAGGAGATCACTGCCATTGCCCGTGGGCTCGACGAATGGTACACCCACCTGGGGCGCCAGTATGGCCCACTTTCCCGGCCTCAGCGTCGCATGCTGCGCTTGCTGGTTACCCAGGAGCGTACGCGCGTAAGTGATCTGGCGGAGCGTCTCGGTTTAACCACTGCGGGTTCCACCCGCATGCTCGATACCCTCGAAGCGCAGGGTTATATCAACCGGATGCGGATGCCGGAGACGGACCAGCGCGAGGTCTATGTGACGCTCACCGCCCCAGGCCATGAGGCATTGCGTCTGGCAAACCTGGTCTATCTACGACGGGTTGCCGAGATGGTAGAGCGCTTGAGCCCAGCGGAGCGCGTCGAGCTTGCGCGGTTGTTCCACGCCGCTGGCGGCGAAGCACCGGCAGAATAAGGGAAGCAGGTCGTGGCTTCATAAGCAAGGGGAGACAGCTGCATGGGAATGCGTGGCATGGGAATGCGCGGCATGGGTGGAGGGATGGGGGGCGGAACCGGACTAGGAGGTGGATTCTGGCAGCGGCAGCGTAGCCTGGGTTATCTGCAACAAGGAACTCCAAACGTTCGCCGTACGCTGACACGTGTGTGGTCTACTCTACAGCCCTATCGCAAGGAGCTGACGCTCGGCACTCTGGTAATGTTACTGGGAGTGGGCATCGGGTTGATTCCGCCGCTGCTCATTCGTGAGCTCATCGACGTAGCTTATCCCCACCACGATCTACCACTGGCTATCCTACTGGGTAGCGGCATCTTTTTGTTGCCCCTGAGTGGCGCGGTGCTAAGCATGGGACAGAATTATCTCAGCATTCTCCTCGCTCAAGGCCTGATTGCCGATCTGCGCAGGGATCTCTACCAGCATACTCAGCAGCTGGGACTCGAGTTCTTCACCTGGACACGCGCCGGCGAGATCCATACCCGCTTCCTTAACGATGCCGGCGGTCTGCAAAACGTGCTTACGCAATCGTTCCTTGGCACCTTCGGCAATCTCATTACCCTGATCGGTACCCTTGCGGTCATGGCCACCATCAATTGGCAGCTGGCACTGCTCGCCGCCATCGCCCTTCCAGCCTTTGCCTTTCCGGTGCTCCACTTTGGACGTCGCCGCTATACGGCAATGGAGCGCGCTCAAGCAGCGATGGGAGATCTCTCGGTAGTGCTGGAGGAAACACTCAGCCTTTCCGGCGCTATCGTCATCAAGAGTTTTGGTACAGAGAAGCAAGAAGCCAGTGTCTTCGACGCCACCAATGATCATGTGCGCCGTGCGCAGGTGGAACAACTGCTCGAAGGCCAATGGCTCTCGGTCATCGTTCAAGCACTGGCGGCGCTGGGCCCGGCGCTGCTCTACACGTATGGCGCTTACCTGTTCATCAACCACCAGGTCGAGATCGGTACCATCGTGGCATTCGCAACCTATCTGGCTCAACTCTATGCTCCGGCATCTTCGCTGGCTGGGGCGAATGCGACGCTGCTCGGCGGCCTCGCCCTCTTTGATCGTGTCTTCCAGTATCTCGACTTGCCAGTGAGCGTACCCGAACCCGCCGCTCCGCAACCTTTACCGGCACGCCCGGGGCACGGTATTGCCTTCGAGCACGTCAGCTTCCGCTATCCCGGTGCCGCGCGCGAAAAGGAAGTGCTGCACGATATCACGCTCTCCGCCGAGCTTGGCCAGCTTACTGCGCTGGTCGGACCCAGCGGAGCCGGTAAATCTACTATCCTCTCACTATCCGCCCGCTTCTATGATCCCACTGAGGGCAGTGTGCTTCTCGATGGAGTGCCGCTGAAGCATATCGCCGGCGCTGACCTGCGGCACCGTGTCGCCGTCGTGACGCAAGAGACGTTCCTATTCCACGCCAGTCTACACGAGAATATCTGCTACGGCAAACCAGCGGCGACAGCGCAGGACGTTGAAACCGTGGTGCGGGCGGCGCAGCTGGAAGACGTGATTGCGCGTCTGCCTAACGGCATTGAGACTATTGTCGGTGAACGAGGCTATCGGCTCTCCGGAGGTGAGAAGCAGCGGGTGGCCATCGCACGAGCCCTTCTGCTTCAAGCCCCCTTCCTGCTGTTAGATGAGGCAACCAGCTCGCTTGATTCGCAGGCGGAGCGGCGCATTCAGGCAGCCCTGGAGATTCTGGTGAAAGGACGTACGGTGATCGCCATTGCTCACAGGCTCTCAACCATACAGCGAGCCGACCAGATACTCGTCATCTCCGACGGACAGATCGTGGAACGGGGCACCCACATGGAGTTGCTGCGCGAGTCCGGTCTCTACCAGCGGTTGTATACCGCACAGTTTGCGCCCGGCCGCAAGCGGCAAGCCGCAGGCGAATCCACTCCGGGTGACGTGGAAGACAATCACGAGTCGGAGAATGGCCGCCTTCCACGCCGGCTTGAAACCGGTCAACGGGGAGTGTGAGCGAGAAGCCTCTGGAATTTAGAAAAGAGTGAAGTGGTAGTGTGGTCGTGGTTGTTCCCATCCAGATGCTAATACGTCACTGGTTATTAGGAAATATCCAGCAAAGGGGGACCATGGCAACCACTGAAACGCGCCACCAGTTCGTCTCGAAAAAGGTGCTGACATTTGGCTGGCTGTTTGGCTTTCTGGCACTCTTCGCTGCATATCTGTATGTCGGCCAGTGGGTAGGAAAAGAGTCCGACGACGCCGGCATCATCCTTGAGGGGCAAGCCATGCTGCACGGCAACTTTCTCATGCACGGCTGGTATCTGCCCTCCGACAGCTTCATCACTACCGACATGCCCATTGATGCCTTGGGCAGCATCTTCTTCACTGGCCAACAGCTGATCAATATTACCCCGGCACTTCTCTATGCCGCCACAGTACTTGGGGCCGCCTACCTCGCCAGCCAGCGCATCGCTGGTTCCGCTGATTCGGCGACTCGGTGGCTCGCTGCCGCCGCCTGTGTGGCCCTAATCGCCTTCCCCATCGGCGTACTATTTTTCATGGTCATGCAAAGCCCATTTCACATCGGCACCATCCTGCTAAGTCTGCTCGCATTTCTGGCCTACGACCACGTCGTCAAGCGCCCGGCGTCGTTCGGTCCGCTGTGCCTTTTCGTGCTGGTGACGACACTCGCCGTTATCGGCGACCCAATGGCCGAATTGCTGATTGTCATGCCGGTTGGAATTGTCAGCGCCTGGATGTTATGGCGCAGTCATAGCCGCGAGCGTACGGCGCGTGCCACCCTGGGTGGCGCACTGCTCGCCCTGCTGCTTGGCGTCGGTGTGCGGCAGGCGCTCATAGCCAGTGGCACCTTCATCAGTTCGGCTACGCTTGGACTCGCCTCACTAGATCTCATCGGGCTGCATATTCTGTTGCTTGTGGACGGCGTCTTTCTCCTCTTTCATATCAACCTATGGCCCAGCTTAAGGCTGGACCAAATCAATCTACAGCCCACCGTAGGGCTGGACCAACAGCTGGTGTTCCTGGTACTGACTGTAGGCTTCCTCGTCGTCTGTACTCACGGGTTCATCCGGCTCTTTCGTCACACTCTGATCCCCAGGGACATGCAGCATAGCCTCTCCAGTGTGTTGAGCTGGGCCATGGTGAGCAGTACCATGGCCTTAATGTTCACCACCTTTGCCGTCGATATATCAGGGCTTCGCTTTCTCTTGCCAACGTTCGTGTATGCAGCCATACTCTGCTATTCGGCATTGGCCCGGGTCATCGCCCGGCCCCTGTTGGCAAGGGTTATCCTGGCTCTTCTCGGCGTGAGCGGCCTCGCCTTTGGCGTGTCACTTGCGCAAGCTCCCCGCGCAACAGCGCCAGAGCAGCCACTAATCGCTTTCCTCAAGGGTCACCATCTCACGTACGGCCTTGGCACCTATTGGGTAGCCAACATCACCACACTACGTAGCAACAAGCAAGTACAGGTACTGCCCATCTTACTCGAAGATGGGCGTATTCGTGCACAGTACTGGCACGCGAGCGCCAGCTGGTTTGCAGGCCAGCAACTCAGCGCCGTCCGATTCGTGGTCATCGACGGTTCCGTACCGGAAGAGCCCTTCAAAGAGGCGGTAATCAACACATTTGGATCACCTGACCACGTCTATAATCTGGACACTTACCCCCGCTACAGCTATGTGATCTTTGCCTGGAACCATTCGATTATCGGCTCTGCCCTCGGTTTCAATCCGCCAGTATATCTGGGTGCTAGCAAGGCTAGCATTGCGTTCATGCAGGCCAAAAATCCTGGCCCGCCTAGCGACTGGCACTGTCGGGCATCTCCGTATCCGGTTCCGGCGCAGCCTTGAGGTGCAATGCCTCGCGAGCAATGTAGCCACTGGGCAGCTGGCGCAGCCGGTAGGCGGTCGCGTAACTTACTCCTTCGGCAAATAGGTCAAGATTGGGGCTGGCGATGACCATGCCCACGCCCAGCTGCTGAGCGAAGCGCACCACCAGGTCGGCGTTTCGCTGGTCCATGCGTGCGAAAGCCTCGTCATGCATCAGCAGACGCAACGGTGCATCCGAGACAGCGAATTGCATTGCCGCCGCCGTCAAAAGAAGTACGTAGACGGGCACCCGCTGCTCGCCTCCACTACCAAAGCCCGATACCGCACTGTCCCATGGTCGCACTCGTGCGTCCACATCATCACTGTGCAGAAGCGATATATCCACCCAGCGGCGGTAATCCAGCTGCTCGACCAGCGCTTCCACCGAGGGCTGTGCCTCTCCCTTCATTTGCTCGTCGAGCCACCCGGCAAAGATAGCGGTCAGCTGGGCCTGCACACCTGCCGGCATGGCACGGCCATGCTCGAGGAGAGCGGTAGCAATGGTAACATGGTCGAATGGCACATCCGGCAGCCGGGAAAGCAACACCGAAAGCTTGAGTGAAAAGCGGGTATTGCGCGCGAAGAAGCGAGCCGTAACCAGCCGCTCGTTGAGTCCCTCTATGATCTTCTGGGCGCGGAGCAACTGCTCCACCAGATGGCTCACCACCTCGCCTAAGATGATATCGCGCACCACGCGCGTGACCCGCTCTGAAAGCGTCTGTTGCAGCTGCTCAATGGAGACGTCAAGAAAATTGAGCAGCAATCGAATGTCGCCGGTACCTTCCAGACGAGGCACTACATCAAGTAGCCACCCCTGCGGAGCCAGCGCCAGCTCGCGCTTCACCGGCTGGCGCAGACCGAACCGCTCATCACTGCCTACCAATGCCTGGTAGTCGGCTACCACTACCAGAAACGATTCTTGCTCGCGCTCGGCGGTACTATATGCGCGCGGCAGATCATCTTCCAGACGCTGGCGGCTGTCGCGTCCTCTGGTCAGCTGGCGGGCGTAGCGGACAGCATCATCCACCTGATGCTCGGGCAGGTCGAGACTATCAGCCACAGCGGTGAGCAGGACGCCAAACGCGGTGTTGCGGGTTTGCAGCTGTCTTGCGGCATTCTCCGCCTCTGCCGCCTTGGCGTTGCACACCTCTTTTGCCGACGCTACTCGGTGAAGCGCGATGCCCTTGGCCACCCCGGTTTGTCGCGCCGAGGCCTCGGCGGTCTTAAGTCGCCGCTGCAGCTGGGTGATACGCGCTTCGACATTCTGCAGACCGGCCGCCTGGAGAGCGGTTCGAGCTTGATTGAGAATGCGCTGCGCTTCCTGGACCTCATTGTCCACCTGATCCATGTGGGCGCGCGCCATACCATAGACTTCATTTTCGGCACCTTGAGAATCTTCGGCTGAGCGTAAGCGCGTACGCAGCTGGGACAGGCGACCGCGAGTCTCACCGGCACGAGTAACGGCATCGGCAGCCGCCTGGCCCAGGGTTAGCCGCGAACGCGCGAGGTGTGCGGGGTCGGCAAGCGCGGAGTAACTACGCGTGGCATCAGCCCATCGGGCGCGCTCATCCTCTTCGTCGGCAGCGGCGTCCTCCTTCTCACGGCTAGCGGCCGCCAGGCGAACAGCGGCCGCATCATCGGCCTCGCGCAGCGCGCGCATTTCTAGACGGCGCTGCTCGATCTCGTCAAGCATGTGCGACAGCTCGCCAAGGGCTTGAACCTGCCTCTCAGCTGCGGCGGATGTCTGCTTATCAGCTTCGTAGGCGGCTTGCAGCTCCTGTATCTCGCCGTAGAGACTGCTCTGCTCACGAGTAAGCTCTTCCCGGCGGGCGGCGGCGGCGGCCTGCCGGCGCACCACTCCAATGAGTGATTCTGAGCGTTTGGCCCTGCGCACTGTGCCCGAGAGATTGCCCAGACGATATCGGCCATCCACACAAAGGTAATCGCCAGTCCTCGCCGGCTCCTGCGCTAGTGTTAGGTTACCAAATCGGGCATCAAGATATCGGCGAAGGTCAGGCTGGTTGGTAACCAAAGCTGCCGCCAAGGAGCCTCGCTGTCCCCTACCACCATCCGGGTTAGGCAAAAGCACATGCCAGTCGGCCTCACCTCCCATAGTCCCGCGAACCTGTTCGAGCGGAATGGTGACGACCAGCAGTGTCAACAGATCCAGGTGATCCAGTAACCCCTCGATAGCCTCACCCCAGCCAACACCCTCACGAGCCAGGTCTAGATGGCGGTACACCGGCGCAACGCCACGGTCCACCTGCTGCAATCGGACTAGCGCCCGCTCCCGCTCAGGCGAGAGCAGCGGCAGCGGTTCGGTCTGGGTCTGTTCCGACTCTGCTTGTATGGCAACCAAGCGCTCCCGTATCTCGCCGATGCGTATCTCGGCACGCGCGGCGCGTGCCGTCGCCTCTCGCAACTCTCGCTGCGCCTCCAGGGTGTCGGCCTGACAGGTCTCGGCCAGAGGCGGAAGCATCATGGTGCTCGGTTCCTGTTCGGGCGCCGGCCCAACACTCTCCGGCCACCGCTTGATCATGCGGTCCCAACGAGTCCAGAGCGCCTGGCGGGCGGTCTGGACCGCACGGGAAGTGGAGTCATGCTGTGAGATTGCGTCACGCTCTAACTGCCTGGCGGCATTGCTAGCTTCTGTAGCCTGCTGTATGCGTTTGACGTGCGCCTCCAGGTGCGAAAGTTGCTCGTCGCCGGACACCCAACCGGCGTGTAGAGCATCAGCTAGCGTCTGGTTGCCTGGTTCAGCCATCAGCGCTCTCCAGGCGGCGTCAAGTTCCTCTGGCAGCAAGCCCAGCGCGCTCTTAGCGCGCTCATACAGCTCGGATAAGCGCTGGTTGGCCGACTCATGCTCGGTGTCGAGTGAGTGACGCGCGGCAGAGACCGCCTCCTCGGAGCGCTGTAAGCGCTCGGTGGCCTGACGCAGTTCACGAGCGGCTCGATCTTGAGCGTGCTGAGCACTGGTGAGCGTTTCGTTGGCCCGGGCGACCGCCTGTACAACCTCTCCCTGATGCAGCTGCTGCAGTGACTCAAGTTCACGGCGGGCGGCGTCCTCCTCGGCGTATGCACCTTCCTCATCAGCCTCGGCTTGACGCGCGCTTGACTCGGCGTCGCGCAGGGCTTCTTCCGCCAGCGCCAGCTGGCTGCCAGCGTCCTCACTGATCCAGGCTGAGCGTAACCATGAGAGCGCCGCATGGTGCAAAACTGCCTCGTGGTATCTTTTGCGAGCCTCGACGACGCCCGCCAGCGTGGCGCGCAGCCTGGCGTACTCGTCTATATCACGATGTATACGCTGTATACTCTCGAGTCCCTCGACCAGGCGCTCGAGGTGAGGACGGTCAACGATAGGCAGGAACTGCCTGACCACGCCACTGGGGTCGGATACCAGCGCGTCATCTACCCGCAGCCCCAGCATGCGATGCAGTACGTCGTAGAGTGCTTCATAGCGGCGCTGCCAGTCGGCGCCCTCAATGTTCAGAAGCCGGCGCGCTACCAGCCGGTTGTAGTCTTCAGACTGTGAGGCATTGAACACCGCGCCGCCTTTGCCCACGAAGATGTCATTGACAGAGCGAAACTCCGGCATTTGCAGCGGCACCTGGCCGCGCGGCGTAATATCCAGGAAGGAGACTTGGTCCAGCGAAGCGGGCAGTGCGTAGTAGAAAGGATGCGCGGCATGTGGCGTTGCGGCAGCGGCGGAGCCGTATACCCAGCGGCCCTCCCCTTCATGCTCGACCTCTACCGCGCAGTAGCCGACCGTGCGCTGGCGGCGCCAGCCCTTGTCCGGGCGGTCGATGCCATGCGGATCGAAGAAGAGAATGGTATTACTAAGAGTACGTTTGCTGGTTCGACCGCCCTCGCGCGCAGCGGCGTTAAACTGTTTGTTAGAGTTGGGAAAGAGGGCCCAGTCAATGGCGTCCAGCACCAGCGATTTCCCTGAGCCGTTCTCGCCGATAATGGCCAGCATGTCACCCATGACATCCAGAATAGCGTTCTCATGTCCGTGCCAGTTTATCAGGCGTATGCGGCGAATCCAGGCTCGTAGCGGTCGCTGTGTCGCCGTAGTGGGCTGGGCTGCGCGGTCACGCCGCTGCATCGACTCGGCTGATTGCATGATCTATTCATCCTCTCCTGGCCGCTCCGGGTCCAGATCATCGTACATGACCAGACCTGCTGGCGGGAGAAAGCGGTCGATCAAATCAGTAAATTCGTAGATACCACTGTAGTCGCGCTCATCCAGCTTATAGCGCTCATCCGGTCGCTGGCGGTCGTCGGCGCCAATGCGTCTGAGCAGCCGGTAGCGCTCGAAGGCGGCAAAGGCCTGGTAAAATGCCCGCTGGTTGGCGCGTACTCTCTGTGCCGCCCCTAGCCGCGGCGCCGCAACCGTGGTGGCGGTTTTCCGTGCACCGGTGGTGGCGGAACGCGGCTTGCGCCCACGACCATTACTGGTAGCGGTAGCCTCAACGACTTCCTCTTCGTCATCGGCATCGGCCTCTCCACGGGTAGCCAGCGCTTCATTGACGACTCCCTCGTCAAAACTGAGCCATGGTGACTGCCTCTGCCCCTCCTGTGCCACATAGCGAAAGAGCTCGGCGAATCGAAACGTATTGGCGGACTCCCCGGACTCGAGCAGGCGCACGCTCCGGTAGGCCCGTATGAGACAGGCATAGGCTGTCTGTTTGCGCGCGGTCAACTCAAAGATGTCGGAGATACAAAATTCACGCTGGCGCGGGGGAACCGGCCAGTAAGCTCGCGCCCAGCGACCTAGCCGCAACTCCAGATGCGCGCCCAACTCATCCTCGAAGAATCGCTGCTCCTCAGGGAAGTGCCTGCTAAGCCAGATGAACTCATCTGGTGTTTCCTCCTGGAGTACGGCGCTCTGCTCGATGAGCATACGCCTGACCCGACGGGCGAGCTCCTGCTCCCGCTGTCCTATATACGTTGGCATGACTGACCTCTTAGCTTTGGACCCAAAGGTAAATAGAGAAGGGCTCTAACGGTGCGCCTATGATTGGGCATTCGGCGCGTTGCGCCGGCCCAGCTGGAACGGCCAGAGGCGGCGGACCGGCTGGTGCGGCTCGTCTCCAGTCTCGGCCGCCGACAAATCAGCGGTTGCCGGCGCCGGTTGTGGGGATTGCAGGGAAAGCGCGCCGGAAGAATGAGCCTCCTCGTGCGCCTGCAGCGTACTGTCCAGGGGTATCGTCGGCCGCCCAGCATCGAACTGTATTGATCCCAGTGAACGCTTGGTAAATGCCAGTCCGCTCTCCATCGGCGGCGCAACTCCGGTCGGAAATGCCGGCGTGAGCAGAGGCGGCGTGAGCGGAGCTACCGTAACGGATTCTGGCGCTGGCTGAGCGGCAACCATCGGCGCCGGCCAGGAGATCTCCTCACCGGCATCGGTTCTGATCCGGTATCTGGGGTCGATTGGGCGGTCAGCGCGCGCGGCGACGACTTCGGCCTGTCGGCGGCGAGTGGTCGCCAGGAAGCGATAGTTATCTAGCTCAACTACGAAGCCGGGTCCATACAGAGTCGTACGCGGGGTCATTCCTTCTCCGGGAGACTGTATACGCAGCCCCAGACGGCGTAGCGGGGCGCTGTCGCGTGGGAGCCAGAGGAAAGATGCCAGAAGCCGTAACTCCGCCAGCGATTCGAGATAGCCAAGTGCGCTGGCTGATCCGGCAGCCATCAGCCGCTCGACTAATCGAGCGCGCGCTTCTTCCAGTTCACGCACCCGCGGATCCTCGCCCGGATCCCAGTCCGGAGGCAGCTCAAGCGAGGACGGCGGAGGGGGTAACGCTGGGCGGTGTCGCGGGCGTAAGGACTTTTTCCAGATATCCTCGTCTACCAGCGGCAGCGCCGAGCCTCCACGAAGCGCCAACCAGCGATCCAGCCGCACCTGATCGTCGCTGGTCGGCCGAGCCTGTACCCAGATGGCGGCATGTATGGAGCCTGAGGCATTCCACAGATAGCGGCGCGCACGCTGGGTCGCCGCCTCACCACCCTCCGCCAGATCGGCGGCGCGCCTGAGCAGTGCGGTAACCGCCTGAGTCTGTTGCAGCCGCAACGAAATTGCCGAATGGATTCGCTCGGTGAGGTCTACCAGAGCGAGACTGATAGCCTTGGCGCCTTCTCGCCACGAGCCTGGACCACTCTCGGCCATTAACCGTTCGAAAATGACTAGCTCGCGCAATACCTCTTGCTGCACGCTGCTGAGTCGCTCTTGCTGCTCCTCCGAAGTCTCTCCCAGCCCAACGCTCCACTCCTCCTCGCGAATGCGGAGAGCTTCCTGCAGCCTCCGCACATTCTCACCATCATGACGCTCATCTCGTAGCTTCTCGAGCCGGTCGCGTACCCTGGCGGCCCCTTCGGCCGCCACACGAAAAAACTTCTCATGGAGAATGCCTAGTCGATCGGCGATATCGGCAAGTACCTCGGGATGGTTGCCATCTACCTGGAGCGAGCGTAATTCACGCGCAAAGTCGCGCGACTCGGTAATGATGCCGTGCAGTGCCTGCCGTAACGAGTGCCAGGCAGTGTGGCAGCGCAGTGGATCGGTGTCCTCGTATTGAAGCTCTTCCAGAAGAGTGTCCAGCGCTGCAATGGCCTGAGCGAAGTAATTGGCGCTCAAGCTTACATACCGGCGGCGCAGCGCACGCTGCACCTCGTCCCAGTGGGGCAAGAAGACGCGGAGTGAACGTGCCAGCGCGTAATCGCGCTCAACTCGGCGCCGCAGTCCATCTCTTTCGGCTCGGTCCGGCGCCAGGCCACCATCCACTGCCTGCCAGCCTTCCAGCTGGCGCAGTACTTCGACTACTTCGCTTCGTAGATCTGCGGGCGCATCCTGCCCGCGCCACCGGAGAACTGCGTCGAGGTCGGCAGCAATCTCATCAACTGATACCCCCACACGCCCCTCGGTCTCCTGTTCGCGCAATGATGCCACGACTATAGCCCGTCGCTGCTGCCGCGCACCACCCTCCTCACCAACGAAAGCGCGCAGATATTCTGGCGGGCCGGCAATCAATGCCTCGGCCGCGCGTGAGAGCTCCGCTATTCGTTGCCCAGAGGTCATCACCTCGACGTGTCCCTTTGCACCATGCGTTCCAGGATAGGTACGCCCGCCCGCTCACTGACAGGAGTATAACATGTGTAATCGGGGTACTCTTGGCCGCCGTGCCCAAAGGTACCAGCCACTAGCGAAAAAGCAGCGGCACTCGGCCGGTTCCGCTTGGCGGTTCCTGTGCCTGTGAGTCACGGACAAGGGAATGCATCGTAAAGAATTCCCAGATTAGCTCGCTGGCATCCAGTGTCTGGTCTACACTGGGAAGCGGTGTTCTGGTTACTCCACCAGGCCAGGCATGTATGCCACCGTTCAGGCGGTAGTGGATCACCACCGCACCGTCCTGACAGCCAGTCCACTCCAGCCCAGTCACCGCGCCGCTGCTAAAGAACTGCTGTGGTTGTGGCTGGCAGCCATCTTGCTTGACCCAGCCCTGTAGCCAATCCAATACCGGTAGTTCATGCATAGCCGGCTCACCGTCATAGGGGACAGTCCGGTCTCTGGTGCCGTGAATCTCCAGAACAGGTACCGCACGGCCCGGATTACAGGCAGACACCACCGGATAATACGAGCCGGAAACCGAGGCAAAGGCGGCGATACGTGTGGCCATGCGACAAGCCAGTAAGGCAGTCATTCCTCCACCATTGGAAAAGCCGGTGGCATAGATGCGCTGTAGATTGATACAGAGCTCTGCCTGTAGCCTGTCCAGGAGATCGGTGACGAACAGGACATCGTTGGTGTCGGGTCTGTCCGGTGCGCCGCTTGCCCATCCGGTCCTGCCTCCGGGGCCGGTGGCGCCCTGTGGATAGACCACGATGAAACCCCGTGCATCTGCCAGTCGCGAGAAGCCGGTGTAGAGCTCTTGAATCTGCGCGGTGCTGGCATATCCATGAAAATTGAGAACTAGTGGGTAGGGCCGCGTGGGCTGATAATGCAGCGGCAGGTGCAGCCAATAGCTGCGCCGGACGCCATTGGAGGTGAGAAAGCCCGCACCGCTCGTTCCAGCTGCCAGCGGCGGCGGCATCCCGCACCCACTGCTTGGCTCCGTCTCAGTGGCAATTAAGCTAGTTTCCGGTTTTGATGCCGGAATAGAGCCTGATTCCACTCTGGCTGTTCGAACAATACGCGGCTCTGCAGGAGAATACAGTAGTAGCGCTAGGCTGCCAATGATCAGGAGCAGCAGCCCTGGCAGTCGTTTGCCTGAGCTCCGGACACGCGCGGATCTCCCCAAACTCATGTCGCTGTACTCTTGCTCCTGCTGGAAATGACAGATCTACTCCCACTGCTTCTCTCCAATACGGAGTGTAATGCTCATCCACAAGAGAATGCAACCTTGTGGCCAGTATTTACTTGAGCGAAGATCCAAGGGTACAAGCCGTTGCTCGGGTTGTCCGCCAGTCCGTAGACCAGGTCCCATATGTCGTGAAGCTGCCCGGCATACTGCGTGTAACAGGGTTGGCTGCCGGCGGACTGAAGCGCCTGAATCATCAATTGCGAGCCGGCAACCGGAACCACATTGTCTTCGGCTCCATGGAAATCCCAAATGGGCACGCTGGCAACCCGCTTGGCCAGCGCAGGATCGCCCGCCCCTGAGACCGGTACCGCTGCGGCAAAGAGAGAGGGCCACCGCAGTATGGCGTCCCATACGCCATATGCCCCCATAGAAATACCGGTAACATAGAGCCGCTGCGTATCTATGCTGGTATACTTCTTCTCCACCAGCAGAGTTGAATCGATCGCCATCTGCAGAGATAGCGTGGGCTGAGGCGTCAAGGAATACGACGTCACGTCTTCGCCTGCGCTGACCCAGCGATTGGCGCCCACCAGTTGCGGCACGATAACAAAGCAGGGCCACTCGGTCTGCACGGTGGGACCGCCAACCGGGTAACCCGGTCCCCAGATATCGATATACTCCTGGCTAAGAATGTTAGCCTCGTTCGCAGCCATCGACTGGGTAGGGTCGGCAGATTCATCCAAGCCGTGCAAGACGAGGACCATGGGATAGGATTTGCTGGGATCATAACCATTGGGCACATAGAGGTAGAACGTCATCTGGTGGTCGAAGCCGCCGTCATACTCGCAGGAGAGGAAGCCATCAAACCCGCTGGTACTGGCGGAGGAAAGCGCTGGACAGGAGATGCTGCCCACCACATCGGGGAGTTGCACAGGTGTGGCCGCGGAAGCCGCGCTGCCACTGGTCGATTTCTTGGCAGCGCTGGCGCGCGCGGGTGCACTATCGCCGCTGCGGCGCACCGGCGTGGCCTCCAGGCGGCTAACCGGCTTGATCGACGCGGTTCCGCAGGAAGCAAATAGCATAGCCATACCCAGCAGGCTGGCAAGGGGAACTGCCAGCTTCCTTCGAGTGGCATACAATCTGAAAAGCGTTGCATTCACCTGGCAAACAACTCCTTTCCATAGCATCACAAGATAGAAGACGATCCGGATATCTCGTGGTAGCGCCTTCCCTATCCCTGGCTACCTCGAGGGGGAGCTTGACTCAGGAGCCTGCCCTTCAGGTGAAGGGTTGGGGTGTGGCTCCTGTGATACGTTGTCGACCGATTCGGCGCTCCGGCGTGGCGAGTCAGAGACACTGAGTCCGGTGAGGGGGAAAATGCCCCGTGCGCCCACCAGACGCGATGGGTCGATGACCGTTTGACCAAGGGCCCCAGCCCAGCCCGCCGGTTTGATGGTGCCACCGCCCTCGCCTTCTCGGGTCTTTCTGCGCAGGTGCAGCATGCAGGGATGTCCGATGAGCCGGCTCAAACCGGGAGTGTAGAGCATTATGGAACAGAGCAAGACGCACGGTCCGGCCACCGCCAGCCAGGCCAACACAACACGCAGTGGCTCAAACCACCCTACGGGCAAGTTGGGCACCAGACTCGCCATTACCACGGTGATGAAATAGCCTTGCATCAGATAGATGCCGAATGAAGCATTGGAGAGAAGCTGCCAGAAGCTGTGCCCAGCTGGAGGCTTTGGTGCCCGACTGATTGCCCAGCGATACGAAATCCAGTAAAGGAATGCGGCAAGCGCCAGCACGTAGAATTGAATGGCGGGCTGGAAGACCGAGGTAGCAAGATTGATGTTCACATGCGCTACCTGAAGCTGCTCTACCATAAATCCCACCAAGAATGCCACCGTGAGCGCCAGGGCGGCTATGGTCCATCTACCATACTGGAGCAGAAACGCGCGCACGTCCTCCATATACAGGGCAGCCACAGCGCCGAGAATCACGTAGAACTGGTAGAGAGGCAGGTAACGACTCTGGTTTACGTTTATGTAGTTTCCGACTGGGGTGCTGGCAAAGGGCGGTCCCTGTATATATCGGTACTCTACGATCATGAGGACGAGCTGTACCGCAAAACTCAGGCCGAGTAGCAGCCACGGGCGGCGGGCCGCCCGCTGAATCCAGCTGAGGAACCAGGGGAAAATGAGGTAAAATTCCAGAGTCAGGAGGATATAGTAGAGCTGGAAAGATGCGCTACCGGTCAGTAGATCCGAGAGCAGATGTAGCGTCCACTGCACCGGCGCTACATCCGGCCCTTGCACCACTTCGTAGAAGATGCTCCAGGCCACATACGGCAACAGCACCCCGATGGATCGCTTGCGCCAGAACGATTTGGTGGAGAAGGGCCGTTTGGCATAGCCATTTACCATGACGAAAGAGGTGATCGCCACAAAGATCTCGCGCGTGAAGTGCAGCACGCTCACCACCGAATTCTGAATGAGCACTCCGGCGGGAGTGTGCACCAGGATGAGGGTGAGGGCGACCATATGCACGCCCACCACGCATATCGCGGTGATCGACCGAACGACGTCGATCTCGTATAAATGGGTGCGGCCTGCCGGTTTGTTCTGGTTCGCGGTGCTTACCCCGGTGGGGTTGCTCGCCCACTTCGCTGTGGACACCTCAGCCATGCGTCATCACTCCTTGACGTTACTCGCGCAAGCATGCCGCTACGTGAGCGTTCTGGGCCGGTTGCCGCGTAGGAAGTGCCTCGAGCGATTTACGCGCCAGCTTACCATTTCCGTTGCGAGGCAAGGCCGGCACCAGGTAAAAGATCTCGGGTACTTTGTACGCGCTCAATCGATCGCGGCAATAGTCGCGAAGAGTCCCGGCGCTCTCATCAGCGTGATCGTCCGAGAGCACCACATAGGCGACAATGCGCTGGCCGTATAGTGGGTCGGGCTCGCTGGACACGGCGGCATCCCGCACGCTCGGATGGGCGAGCAACACTTCTTCGATCTCGCGTGGGGATACCTTCTCGCCGCCCCGATTGATCACGTCGCGCAGTCGTCCGGTAATGTACACGTAGCCGTCCTGATCCATATAACCCAGGTCGCCGGTCCGAAACCAGCCGTCTATGAAACTGCTTTCGCCCTGTCGCCCCTCGTAATGGGAAATCACACTCGGTCCCTTTACACAGATCTCCCCCTCCTCCTCCAAAGGAACGTCAATCAGCGCAGTTCGGGGCGAAGAGTGCAGGATGCCGTTGGCTTGCTCCGGCTCTGGCTCACAGATACGAATGTCGACGCCGGTCGGCAATCCCACCGAGCCAACCTTGCCGCGCTGGGGAGGCACTGGATTTGCGGTTACCTGGCTGGCGGCCTCGGAGAGACCGTAGGTTTCTACGATGGGGATACCAAAGCGTTCCTCAAATTCCAGATGCCTGGCAATGGGTAACGGAGCCGAGGCGGTGCGCACAAAACGGAGCGCTTCCGGTACCACTGCGGGTTTCGCGCCGGTAAGCAAGAGAGTTACTATAGTGGGCACTACACTTACCCAGGTGATCCGCTCCGCTTCCACCCACTCCCAGAAACGATGCAGGCTGAAGCGAGGGGCAATGATAAGCGTGCCTCCGGCCAGTAGCGAGCCGCAGAGACTTACCACCGGCGCATTGATGTGGAAGAATGGAAGAACACAGAGACCACGGTCAGCTGGGGTCAGCCGGTGGCTGGCACGCACCTGCTCTGCTGTCCAGGCAATCTGCGCCTCACTCAGTAGGACGCCTTTGGGCTCACCGGTCGTGCCTGAGGTCGAGAGCCTCACACTGCCCTGGAATTCAGGCAATTGCTTCGGCCGGTTTATTTCCGGAGGCGGCAGCCACTGGGTGGACGCCGAGAGGGCATAGAGGTCCTGGCTGGTAATGACCCGAGCGGTGTTTCTTCCAAACTCCTCGGCCGAGGGATGTGAGGGCACCACCAGGACTTCAGGAGAGTGGGTGCGCCCTAGTAGCTCACGCTCAGTTGGGGTGGTCTCGGGAGCGCAGGGTAGGAGACGATGTCCGCCGCTTAGCGCAGCGATCCAGACCAGAGCCGCCGGAATACCTCCGGGTAGTGCGAGAGCAATGGTCTGTGGCAGGCTGCCGAGCGTGTCCCGGAGCAGCAACACCGCTTCCCGAAACTGAGAATAGGTTATCGCGCGGCTCTCGTCTACCTCGATGATAAACGGAGCATCGGGCTGCACGGTTGCCCAATGCTCCAGTGACTGATATAGAGACGAACCTGATTTATCGAAGCCCATACTTACCCCGGCTCTCTCCGGACTCTCTTCCAATAGGCTATATAGCCATGTATACAGCCACCCCACCGCCACTTGGACCGGATACTGGAAGTCTTGCTAGTACATCATTCGCGGATCAAAGTAGTACTTGAACTCCAGTATGTTATTCGACGGGTCGATGAGCATGAATGTGAAATGCTCCTCGATCAACCCCTCAAATCGCTTCTTCGGTTCCGAAAAGAACGGTAGTTCTCTTTGGCGCGCCAGATGAAGCAATGCGTCGAACTCGCGCTGTTCTTTGAAGGTGATTCCGAAATGGCGTGGATAGGCCTGCGGGTCGGGGTCGATCTTATCTGAGAGGTGGCATACCAATTGGTCGCCAAAGAAGTCAAGCGTAATACGGTCATCGTAGCGGCGGGCCAGTTTGCAACCAAGCTTGGTTACGTAGAAATCGAAGGCCGCGTCAAGATCCTGGCAGGGAATCGCCAGATGAAACACGTTGTGGGGCTCGCGCATACATCACTCTCCTTGCTAACGACTGTGCTTGTCCATGCCTGTACCGTCTTCACGACCAAGCAAAAAGGTGTCGGAGCGCAGACCAAGCCGCAGCGTTTCCAGCGCGATGGCGTCAGTGATCGGTATATTGGCCAGGTTCACTTGTGGACCTAAGCGGCGGATGAATGTAGTCTGCAGCGACTTATTTGGGGCCTCGAACACCAGGTCATTGCCAGCAATATCCGAGCCAATGATTTCCTCGATCAAACCATAGCGAAGTGTGCCGTCGGGCCGGCAAATTCCGCTAGTGCCGCTCTCACGCGACTCGAGCAGCACTTTGGTCGCTCCGGCGGCAAGGTCCTCATTGATGTAGGTAATCCACACTGCTGGGGCCAGGAGTTGCGATTGCTCGCTGTCCTTAAAGCCGACCTCGCTAAGTACTTTGAATTCGACGGCAAAATCGGTGATGATTCGAGCCTTATCCTCATTGGTCAAATCAACAGTGCCATTGGAAATCTCAACGTATGTGCAATTGTAGCGCTTGCAGTACTCGTAGTAAGCGCCTACCTTGTGCTGCTGGTAGAATTTTTCAAAGAGCGTGCCGCCAAAGAAGAAGTCGATATCGTGACTCTTGAGACAGGCTATCTTGTCTTCGAGGTGATCCGACACGATCGATGTGCCCCAGCCGAATTTTACCAGATCGATGTAGGCACCAGCGCTGTCGATCGCATCCTCAAAATAGTGCCTGGGTAGACCAGGATCTATAAGCAACGTGAGCCCCTGCTGGCGTGGCTTGGCATCACGCTTGGGCAATTCCAAACTGGTAGTGTTCATGAATGTCTAAGCCCCCTGTGGCCACCGGCCCAGAACGTCAGTCGAAGTGCTTTCCGTTGCAATCAATACTACTATTTCTCACCATAAAGCGAAACGCTGTACAGTAAAATCACTGTAAACTTCGCAAATTTCCGCCTATCCAGGCTTATCATTGTCTAAGCATTGTCTAAGCATTGTCTAAGCATTACCAACTGACGGCTGCTGTCAGCGGTTGCTTGATCAGCTCCGGCGAAATCTGCGACCGGTAGCTAGGTCGCCAGTGCAACACGTCTTTGCTATAATGATGTACAGCCCAGGGTGCGACTCGGCTCACAGCGGCAGGCATTCGGGTCAACAACTTGGCAGGCCTATAGAAATGGGAAACAGGCGGCAATCACGTGATGACACTTGCTTCAACTCCACTCTGGCTCCGCTGGAATCTCGAGCCACTTACCATATTATTCCTCGTCGCCGTGTCCGCCGCGTATTTCTATGCTCTAGGACCGCTACGCCGGCGATACCACCCCACGGAAACGGTAGATAAAGGTAAGGTCGCCTTCTTTGTCACTGGTATGGCGCTGCTGGCACTGGCATGGCTCTCACCGCTGGACATTGTCGGGATGGAGTATCTGCTCACTGCGCACATGATACAGCATATGGTGTTTTCAGTCATCTCTCCACCACTTATCCTACTCGGCATTCCAGGCTGGATGCTCGAACCGCTCTTTCGTGTGCCCAGAGTGCAGCACGTTGCGCGGATCATTACTCACCCGGCGGTGGCCTTTGGGATTTACAATCTTAACATGTGGGTCTGGCACATTCCCGCGCTCTTTGACGCTGCCTCTCCATCGGCCGCGGTCATCGGTGTACAGATCATTGAAAGCCTGTCCGTCGTCGGTGCGCTCATCTTCGCGGTGCTGTTTCTTCCCGGCATGCTCAAGAAGACCGACGCCGGCGAATCTAAAGGCACAGGCATTACTTGGCCGCTGGCCGCCGGAGCGGTTGCCATAGTGGCTATTATTGTGCTCACCGCGCTGGGCGCGCTCGACCCTCTGGCCTGGGGCACCGACTTCGAGCCGCATAACCCGCTTCACATGCTCATGGACGCCATGTTCATCGGCACCGCCGTGATCTATTGGTGGCCCATTCTCAGCCCGGTCCAAGCAGTGCCGCGTATTTCGCCACTCTTTGGGATACTCTACATGTGGATGAGCATCATGCCAATGATGGTCATTGGCGCACTGCTCACCTTCGCTTCCGGGCCTCTCTATACGCGCTACGCCAACGCGCCGCTGATCTTGGGATTTACTCGTCTCGGTGACCAGCAACTCGCCGGCCTGACCATGTGGCTGCCAATGGACATTCCACTGTTCATTGCCATAAGTATCCTGTTTTTCCGCTGGATGAATCAGCAGGAGCTGACCGAGCGGGCCGCCGCGGGCGAGTTCGATGAAGTCCTGGAGCCGTCCCCCACGATTCAATTTGCGACATCGACGGAGGTAACCGAGAACATACCGGCCGATAGCCTCTCCCCCCGGCTAGGGAGCTAGGTTAAGTGCCGCGTCAGCTGGCGTCGAACCACTCACGGATGAAGCGATACCGAGAATAATCGATCCAGCCGGCTAGACAATGAGCCGGCTGGATCGAGAGTTGCCTAGCGGTTAGGGACCATGACTGGAACGCTCGCTTCCAAAGCCTTCACTCCAGCGGAGGAGGAGCGAACGAAGCCAACGCGCACCTGCTTACCTTCAGGCATACGTTCAAGGTAGCGGCGCAACTCATCTACTGTACTCACTAGATGGTCGTCCAGCTTAAAGATGACGTCCTCAGAGTGCAATCCAGCTCGTGCGGCCGGTCCATTCTGGGCGACGTCCACTACCAGAACCGCTCCCGCCTTTTCCAGTTTGAGTGTACGGCGGATGCTGGGAGAAAGGGCTATGGTCTGGCCGACTATACCGAGAACCGCCCGTCTCACCTTACCGTCACGCATCAACATCGAAGCAACCCAGTTGACGGTGTTGATGGGTATGGCAAATGATAGCCCCTGCGTCTCGCGCAACATCGCCACGTTGATCCCGATTACCTCGCCTCGGGCGTTCACCAGTGGTCCACCGGAGTTGCCGGGATTGATGGGGGCATCGGTCTGGATGATATCCTCGATCATGCGATTTCCGTAGCCGGGCAGTGTACGATGCAAAGCGCTAACGATTCCCGTGGTGACTGTGCTCTGCAGTCCGATTGGGCTCCCAATGGCCACCACTAGCTGGCCAACCTGTAGCTTATCCGAGTTGCCTAGCCGGGCTGAGGGAAGTGGTCCACCGCTGGGCGGAGAGATGCGCACAACCGCCACATCAGTCTCAGAGTCCTGTCCAACCACGTCGCCCGGAACCTCCTGGCTGTCGGCCAACGTGACGATGATCTTCCTGGCTCCATCTACCACATGGCTGTTCGTCAAAATATACCCGTCGGGCGCAAATATGACTCCCGAACCGGCTCCGGCGGCTATCCGCGGCGTTGCGCCGTAGAAGATTCCTTCGTTGACTGCTTTCTGTACGCCGACCTGAACCACCGCCGGCCCCACACGTTTGACTATCTGTATAATGGTGCGCGAGTAAGCATCCTGTGCCTCATCCTCGCTCGTATCAGTATCGCTTCCTGCCTGCTGATGATCATTACCCGGGCGCCCGAACCACGCCATTTCACCTTGCCTCCTCGATACCAGTGCTTGAATGCCGATGACTCCATCCCGGCCGGCTACCCGGTAACGACCCCAAATGCCTTACTGGAGTCGCCTGCAGGGGCTAGCCTGTGTACTGTCATTATATGATACGCACTACCAGGCTGCTCAGTTGCGTACCGGCTGGAGTGGAGTCCGGCCACTACCCTGGATGAGTCGCACCGGGGAAATTCCAGCCCCGATGAGACAAATTTGGCGAGATACGCGTCTGGCGTGGTACAATATCGTGTGTTCCTCTGCCGGCAGCCTGCCAGTGACTCGTTGTCATGGAGCGCGGCGGAAGCAAACCAATCCCAACCAGCGCCAGCTGGGGCCGTAGCTCAGGGGCAGAGCAGGGGCCTTTTAAGCCTCGTGTCGTGGGTTCGAATCCCACCGGCCTCACCACTCTAGAATTCGTCTCGTCTCATCCCCTTGGACTCCTTGTATATGACTCGATTCTGGCTTTCCACACACGGAGTCTACCTGCACAAGGAGCCTATGAGATGAAGCTAGCCGACGCCGCCGAGTACTAGCGGAATCGTCTACAGTCTACTCGTTACTTGTCTAGACGACTGACTGCTAGCTCCGGCAGCCTGACCAGTGCAAACCACCTCCTGTGCTATACTGCGAGCAACCAGCATCTATAAGCGCACGGAGATAGAGTATGGCCGCGCCCAAAATGTTCGTGAGCCACAGCCACAAAGACGATGCCTTCACTGAACGCTTGGTAGCCGACTTACGCCAGGCAGGTGCCGATGCGTGGATGGACAAGACTGACCTGGGAGCGGGCAACTTCCAGCAGCACATTAGTGACGCGCTGGCTGATTGTGAATGGTTCGTGCTGGTTCTTACAAGAGAAGCACTTGCGTCCCCGTGGGTGCGTCAAGAGGTCGACGCAGCCAATCGGTTGAAAAACCACGGACAGGTGCGTGATCTCATCTTCGTCCAAGCGGGACTGCTAGAGCACCGCGAAATTCCGCCGCTATGGGGCGTCTTCAATATCTTCGATGCAACGCGAGACTACGGCTTGGCCCGTGATCTCGTTATCCGAGCAGTGGGGCTGCCACCAGGAGCTAGAGGTACGGCTGCCACTCCACAGCCATCCGCTCCCCAGCTACAGGTGCCCCCGCTTTCGCCGGATCTCTTCCCCAAACGACTGGCCGACTTAGGTTTTCAAGCGCGCACCAATCAGGGTGTTGCCTACATCTTGCCGCCGCTCGTTGCCGTGCCTGCCGGACCATTCTTGATGGGCACTGACCCTAAGCGAGAACGGGTCCCAAAGGAGATTCGCCCCGAGATGAAAGCAGCGTGGTTCGCACTCATCACAGGCGAGCAGCCACAGCACCGCGTGAACCTGCCGGCCTTCGAGATTGCCCGTTTTCCGGTCACAGTCGCCGAGTATGCCTGTTTCGTGCGTGTTGGTTATCACGAGCCGCTTGAGTGGCAGAAGCAACTGCCCAGGCTCGATCATCCGGTGAGTTATGTGACCTGGTATGACGCCGCAGCCTATGCACAATGGCTTGCCGGACGAACAGGAGAGATCTGGAGACTCCCTACCGAGGCCGAATGGGAGAAATCGGCACGAGGCACCGACGGGCGCATCTATCCCTGGGGAGACACCTTCGACAGGACGCGCTGCAACTGCTCTGAGAGCGGGGTCTTTGCCACGACACCGGTCGGTAGCTATCCGAGTGGTGCAAGCCATTATGGAGTTCTGGACATGGCGGGCAATGTCTGTGAGTGGACCACAAGCCTGCTCTTACCCTACCCCTACAGAGTGTCAGACGAGCGAGTGAACGCGGCTTCTACTCAGAATCGCGTGACGCGTGGCGGCAATGGGTACACCGGCAACAGCATAGACTTGCGCGGGGCGTACCGCACATCGTGCAGTCCCGACTTGGGCAGCGGCTTCCGGCTAGTGCGGGCAGCCCCCAACTCCTGAAATCCTGCCGAGTCAGTCTTGTATAACGCAGGGCAGAATGTGTGGGGCGCCACGAGAGCCTTTGATTGTGAGATCCACACTATGCCCACAATGGCTGCAGTTCCCACCGCACTCCGCATGAATTCAGCCCGCAGGCCCGTCTCTACCGGCTTTTTCCTTAGAATCCTAATGCCGCCGAAATGAACCTGTAAGGTGAGAAAACTCGAGTTTTTTATCAGAAATTGGGTTGAATCCTGGGGTAGTTCTAAATTGAGAGCCAACTACCGGCGTGGCGTTTCGGCTTGGCTTCGCGCTGAAGCGGTGCCGGCCCTATTTCAAGTGTCTCTGCTGACCTGAAGAACTGCCTTGGTATTGCATCGCTGGTTACTACCGGCCAGTATGTGTCAGCGCTAGGTATAAGGTACAATACCCACATGGAAGACCTAGGGCAAATGTTCGGATCGCACAGGGAGAGAGACATATGGCTGACGAGCTGGCAGTGTTTCAAGATCGCATCCGCAAGGTCTGGTACGAGGATGAATGGTGGTTCTCGCTCGTGGACGTGGTTGGCTTACTATCTGATTCTCCCACGCCGCGCATGTACTGGGCCGATATGAAGCGCCAGGTACATGCTGAGGGATTCGTTGAAGTGTTGGTAAAAATCCAACAGTTGAAGATGCGAGCTACTGACGGGAAGATGCGGACCACCGACGCAGCCAACACCGAGACATTGCTACGCATCATTCAGTCTATCCCGAGCCCAAGAGCCGAGCCATTCAAGCAGTGGCTGGCTAAGGTTGGCACCGAGCGCATACAGGAAGAGGCAGAGCTGACGCCGGCTGAGAAGCGCTTGCGAGCGCGCTACCGTCAGCTTGGATACACTGACCATTGGATCGGCAAGCGCTTAGAAGCTATCCAGCGTCGGACTGCGGTCACTGATGAATGGGGACTACGCGGTGCCAAGAAGGGCCGGGAGTACGCTGTCCTGACTGACACCTTGAGCGTTGGAGCGTTCGACATCACCACCGCTGAGCACCGGCAGATTAAAGTATTGACCAGGCGAGACAATCTGCAAGACTCGGAAACGATCATGGAGTTGGCTATTACGAGCCTTGCCGATGCGGCGGCGATCACTCTACACCAGAAACGAGACAGTCAGGGCCTCCCCGCTCTGCAGGGTGATTGCCACGAGGCAGGTAGGATCGCGGGAAATGCACGCCGGGAGTTCGAGGAAGTCAGCGGTGAGCCGGTCGTCAGCCCGGTCAACTACAAGCAGCTTCAGCGGGAGAGACAACAGGAACTGCAGCCACCGTTATTCGATCAGGCGGGGGAATAGCTAGCAACCTTGCATAGTACCAAGAGCACGCACAGGGGGACCTGGCTGGGATATTGAGGATGGACAAGTCATCAAGCCAAAGGGCCTATCTCTCCGGCTTCTCTTGACTTTATATCAACCTGCCTGTATACTGGCTCTGTCCATACAAGGAGCCTACGGAACGCAGACACGGGGATATTCTAGGTTTGGACTCTGAGCATAAAGCCGCAGCTCAGGGGGCGACGCCCAGCCAATGCGGGGCAGCGTGATGTGAGGGTTCGGCAGAAGCTTCACGACAGGCAGGGGCCTTTTAAGCCTCGTGTCGTGGGTTCGAATCCCACCGGCCTCACCACTCTAGAATTCGTCTCGTCTCATCCTCTACGACTCCTTGACTAGGACTCGCTTCCTGAAGACCCAACCCCACTGCCCGATAGTCCGGAGTTGTGAACCCCGACTTGGTGCTTTTGCGCGATGGCCCGGACGTCCAAATAAGCGTGCTTGATGAATCCCCGCCTACTGAATGAACCCCGCCTACTGAGCTATCTCTCCAGCGATTCCTCGAAATATGAATGCCGTAGATAAAAGGGCTAATCGCCAGAATAATCAGTATTATTTGCGTGTAAAGGTAGAGTAACCTTACTCACCGCATTCACGCTTGCTGACTGCTTGATATCGTCATCTCCTCACACCTTGCGTACGTCGTTGGCCGACGCTATACTGCCTCGGAATAGGAAGCAAAGGAGAGCTGGTCATGCCAGGTAGAGAGCACGACTGGATCGCATTTGGCCTTGTGGTGCTGTTGGTGTTGGTCGTGATCATAGGTGCGCTCGTCCTGATGGGTCCACAAGTCGGCGCCTGTTTCTGTGGTGTTACCAACAATCTTCGCGTCGCCATGCCTACTTGTTCTTGCTAAGTCACGAACTTGGCATCCAACTTACATCCACTGGCATGGTTGGTCTTACTAGTAGCAGGAGAACTGTGGTATGAGATTCCCTCCCTGGGCGCGCGAAGCGCTCGGCATCCTATTCATTGTCATCCTCGTAGCTCTCGCAATATATGTCAAAGGTCCACCATTCCCCTTTGGTATAGGTCCGCACGTCGACTTGTGCTCTCCGACCACGGGCCTGTGCAACTAGGATAGGTAGCCAGGATACGTAATAAGGAGGAATGGATGAAACGATCTCGTGGTCAGGGAATGATTGAATATGGGATCATCCTCGTGCTTGTCGCAGTCGTCGTGATCGCCACGCTGGTCCTGCTTGGCCCGCCGATCAGCGTCTGTTTCTGCGCTAGCCGCTCAGAGTTAGAGCTGCCCACCGTTTTGCCTACTGCTGTACCCACTCCGAAAAAGTTGCCGAGCGGTAAAGAGGATTGTAAGCGATATGGGGTACCGTTATGCTGAAGCAGGTGGGACATGCTTTACGTGTTATAGCCAAGCAAGTAGTGATAGGATGGGGTGGCATATGAAGCTGATGGTATTAGGTATTGGGGTGTTCATATTTGGTTTCATTTTCACAGCCGCCATATTGCCACTATTCTACATGTTCTTCCAATACCGAGGGTACAACACACAAAGCTATGTTCTCTCCTTTTTTGCAGTAGTAGGACTGGTCCTGCTACTTGTAGGCTTCTTCAGGAGGGAAGGGTAGCGAAGGGCCGTAGAAAGCGTCCACCTATCTAGATACCGAGAAGGGGAGCGGCACATGGCGTCTGCAGAGCAAGGGCTACCTGATACACTGGCTCGGCCAGCACGGGAGCACTCAGCACGACGTGGGCTCTTGGACATGCGTTTACCGGTAGTAGTGGTCACGGTAGTGGTGCTTGCTCAGATCGCCGTCCCACTGGTACGGCCAGGGTGGCAGATCTTCAGCGACCCACTCGGTCTGTATACCCTGCGTTTTCCGCCGGAATGGACGGCACAGAACTACACAACATACGCAACCTTTGGCGATCGGGATGGGAGTGCCACAGACCCGTGGGAATCCGTCACCTTTCGCGACCCCTCGCTGGGGACAGGAAGCGTGTCAGTAAGCATAGCGGCTGGACCTATTGAAAATACCGCCTTCGAACACCAGTGGTATTGTCAGGCTTGGCCTGGGCGCGACACGACCGGCCTGTTCCACAGCTTTCCAGCCGGGTACATGATTCCCGCCGGCTGGCTCTTCGAGACGGGCAATGCGCACTTCCAGATTGATGTCACGATTCCCGGCGTCATAGGACCTATCGACGGCGACGCAATCTCTGTGACCCCGAAGCCAACGGCCACACCACTCTCACCAATCCAGGTAGCCACCGATCTAACGGATGTGAGTGGGATACTGGATACATTCCATCCATCGGACCTGGAGTACTTGGCCTGCTGATGAGTTCCTACTACCGCCTATTCGGTCTGCTCAGCTTCATTCAAGGCTCTACACCTGTGATGTCACGAAGCTATCTGCCTTTGATCACAAACTGACGGTAGACAGAGCAGGCGATATATGGTAGTACTGATAGGGTATGATCGTCAGCGTCTGCTAGCCAGCCGGTAGGGGATGGAAGTTCCACAGCGTGTCACCGCGGTCCTAATTCTTTGGGCACTCAGGGCGTGGGCGTGGGTACATGGGATCGGGGGACACTACACTGTTGCGCCATGATGAGTTTGCGGCTAGACTAGGTGTGTCCAGCTAAGCTGTTGCTGCGTGAAGTCACCGCCAGCAAGCAGTGCATGTAGTTGGACGATTGTAGCTTTCGTCTCTGAGGGGATCAAAAAATGCTCAATTGGATGTTTGGACATATGCTTAGCCGTGGGCGCGGTCAGGGTATGATTGAATACGGCTTGATTATTGCGCTGGTAGCGGTAGTAGTCATAGCCACATTGGTTATTCTCGGCCCGGCGATCGCGGGCTTTTTTCAAGGTGTAATCAGCGCTCTATGATATATCGGCGGCGCTAGCGGGCTCACACTCTCCCACAAACTAATTCGCCTATGGCCAAATCAACACCATCTCCCGGGGTGGTGCTGTGTGGTTAGTTTTCTAGGCAGTGCCTCACCGCCACTCGCTCCAGAAGATCGCGTCGCAGGATATGGTGGACTTTCAGAAGGAAAAATAACCAACTGCTCTATTGTAGATGGCTCCGCAGCTGAACTCAACCAATCAATCGTGACTTTCCTATTCCCATGCCCTTCCTATTCCCATGGGGGCATGATTGCAGCAAGCTGAGTCCCCTCTTGCTGTACCCAGACTGTCACGAGCTTTCTGCCAGCAGCTGTTGTAACTTGAAACGGGTCTCTGGCAAGGCGACGAATACCTTCAGATTTACATCCGGCGCAACCGGTGTCAGGAAGGTGAGATGATCAAATGCGAACTCGCCCAGCTGCGGATCGGTCAGGGTTCGTGTCCCGTCTGGCATCATCTGCACCTGTTGTTGCTCCCACCACCGGCAAAAGTGTTCACTGACTCGCTGTAGATCTGCCAGCAACGACTGAAACGCTGGGTCAGCGGGAAAGCGCACGTAGGCCGCACGAAAAGCGGCCGCGTAGTTTTGGGCGAGCCGCACCCAATCTGGGTCTTGCGGCTGCGCTTCACGGGCATAGAAGCGCCAGATCACGTTGCGGGAGTGCGGCGGGCAGGGATCATCGAAATGAAACAGCAGTCTGGCGGCCTGATTCCAGGCGAGGGCATCCCAGCGCCGCCCGATGGCAAACGCGGGATGGGGATCCAACGCCTCCACGACGCGCTGTAAGGCCGGAGTGATCTGGTCGGCTTCTCCGGCAATGACCGAGGCGGATTCTTGGTGCGCCAGATAGAACAGATGCTGCTCTTCGGCTGGGGTAAGGTGGAGCGCTTGGGCGATGTTTGCCAGCACACTGCGTGAGGGATGCACATCGCGCCCCTGCTCAAGTAAGGTATACCACGACATGCCCACGTTAGCTAATTCCGCCACCTCTTCGCGTCGCAACCCTGGGGTCCGGCGCCGGGGACGGGCAGGCAATCCTACCTCAGCCGGCTGAAGCCGTTCGCGCCGAGTGCGTAAAAAGTCTGCCAATGCTTGACGCCGTGCTGTCTCATCAATTGGGAACATCCTCAGCCTACTAGTGGGAATCATATGATAGATGGCCATCTGGTTCTCGGATACATCTCCCCGTATCATAGTCGATGGTGTGATCAACGACAAGGGAGGCCATACGATGATTCTTATTCTTGGCGGGCTGGGGTTTGTAGGGGCGAATACGACTCAGGCACTGCTGGAGCTGGGCGAAGAGTGTGTGCTCACGCAGCACCACACAACCCGAGTCCCGCCATTCCTGCAAGACGCAATCGGGAAACGGATCTTCATTGAACCCCTGGACATCACCAATGTGCAGGCGCTGCGCAACCTGGGCAAGCAGTACCCTATGACAGGCATCATCCACCTGGCGACTGGTGGATTGCCGATGGGCCCGGGAACGTCGGCGATGGACCTGGTACACGATGTCCAGATGACGCTGGCCAGCATTGCCGCGGTGTTTCAGGTCGCTCAGGAATGGCAGGTCAAGCGTGTCTTACTGGCCAGCGCGCCAGTGGTGTATAACGGGATCACCGCCCTGCGGTGGCGCGAGGATCAGCCCCTTCCGATGACGGCGATGTTCTCCATGGAGGTTGCCAAGAAATGCGGGGAGCTGGTGGCGAGCTACCTGGCGCGCCACACGCAGGTGGCATCGGTAGAAATGCGACTCGCGGGGATGTATGGGCCAAACTACGACGTCACTCGCAGTTCGCTGGCGGGGCGATTGGTCCACGCTGCCGTCACCGGCGGCCAACCCAACCTGGATGGCATGCGGTTTGGATCGGTCTTTGCGCAGGATGGGGGCGATCTGTGCTATATCAAAGACGCGGCGCGTGCGATTGCGTTGCTCCAGACCACCACGACCCTCAAACAGCCGGTCTACAATATTGGGAGCGGGCGTGCTACAACCAATCAGCAGATCGTGGAGGCGATTCAGCAGGTGGTTCCCCGTTTTGCCATGGAACTGCCTTCCCGCCCGCTCGCCGATGGACCAGTCCCCGGATGGTCCTTTGATATCACCGCACTGCATGAGGACACGGGTTTTGCGCCACAATTTGACATTGAGGCCGGTATTGCTGACTATATCGTCTGGTTGCGGGCTGGGAACGAGCGATAACGGTATGGGGAAGTAGAGGGCAGCCGCAGACTAACCTGACAAATTTACCCAGCCCTCGGTAAATCGGAGAGAGCGGGCACACCGTGCAGAGTCGTGGCCGAGCGAATCGCTTTAGCTACAGCTCTCGCCAGTGTGCGCGCCGCCAGCGCGCCGGCCATCACCATTCCTGGCCAGCCGGCACCGCTGCCATCGGGATCGTCAGCTCGAGCAGTCGACAGTGCGAAAACGGCATCACCGTCAAAGGGCGTGTGCACAGGCCGTATGGACACTGCCAGTCCATCATGAGCCATCTGCGCCAGTTTGGCCAGCTGTGCTTTGGAGAAAGCGGCATCGGTGGCAATCACCGCTAGTGTGGTATTGCTGCTGGGAGTAGGTGAAGCTCCAGGTCGAAGTTGTGTAGCCACCTGGTTAGGCGGCCGCTGCGACTGTCCCTCCAGCTCATCGGCCAGCCAGCCTCCCCGAGGAGTTCGCGCTCCCGCCAGAATGCGCCCAGTGTCTTGATCGTATACGTCGCCCAGCGCGTTTACCGCGACCAGCGCGCCGACTCGCGATCCGTCCGGTAAGGTAGCGCTGGCGCTGCCAATACCGCTCTTGATTGCCAGGGCTGGGCCGGCCATTTTTCCGATCGTGGCACCGGTGCCAGCGCCTACCGATCCCTGCCCCACTGGCCCACCAGCCGCCGCCAGAGTCGCGCGCGCGCCGGACTCGGCGTCGGGACGTAGGTGAGCGGCTCCTATCGCCAGATCGAAGAGGGCGGCGGCCGGCACGATGGGTACGCGCGCGACCCCAGTATCATAGCCGACGCCCCGCGCCTCCAGCACTCGCATGACACCAGTGGCCGCATCCAGACCAAATGCGGAGCCGCCAGTGAGCAATATGGCATGCACCTCGCGCATAAAGCAGAGGGGGCTCAGCAGATCGGTTTCCCGCGTTGCCGGTGCACCGCCGCGCACATCCACCGCGGCCAGCGCCGGCCATTCCGCCACCACCACCGTGCAACCGGTGCCGGCTTCAGGCTGGGTATCGTGCCCCACTAGTATGCCAGGGACATCACATATGTCGTCGTGCAGCTCGGTAGACTGGGACACTAGGACCTCCATCTCTGGTGATGCCTGAAACAAAGCCAAACCGATAGGCTACTGGTCAGAATCAGAGGCACCCACATGCTGCTGGCGCAGCGCCGCGCGTGCCGCCTCACGTCCCGCTTCTTTGATGCTGCTGCCCTGGCTCATTGCCAGCAGCCGATCCCCGGCGAAGACACCAACCGTGTACAGCCGGTCGTTGCTCTGTCCACTTTCATCCAGTAGTTCATAGCGCGGTAGGAGTCCCAGCTCTCGCAAGAGGTGTTGCTGCAGGGTGCCCTTGGGATTATTGTCGGCCGGCGTGCCTCGCACCTCTTCGATGATCGGCAGGATTTCACGAGCTATGAAGGCTTCGGCGGCATCTCGGCCTTGATCCAGGTGAATCGCCGCCGCCAGCGCTTCCACCACATCGGCGCGCAACGACTCGCGCGAGCGCTCATTGAAGGTCCGCAGGCCAGCAACATCCACCCGTATATGCTCATCTAGTTCCAGCCGCGCACCGACACGCGCCAACGAGCGGCGGCTCACGACCTCGGATTTGAGGGCCGTCAACTCGCCCTCGTTGGCATCTGGGTACGTGTGGAAGAGATATTCCACTACCTGGACCCCGATGAGGGCATCACCAAGGAATTCCAGCGTATCGTAGCAGTCACGCTGCGAGGTCTTTGGACATACCGAATGGTGGGTCAGCGCACGTATCAGGAGCGAGCGATCCCGAAAACGCACCCCAATGCGCTCCTCCAACGCCGGCAGCGTATCCACCGTATCACCTTGAACGCTCATGGTGTGGCCGACTCATGCAGAGGTGTAGGCAACGGGGCCGGCATACCGCTGCGCACGATCATGACGAAATCATAGGATCCGTCTACGCCTCCCAGAGCCGTCCGGTTCCAGAGCCAGTTCCAGAGATGCCCAGCCGCTACGGGACCGTCCTGTAGCCAGTTGATGGTGGTACCCGCCGGCATGGCTTGTCCATAGACCAGCCAGTTACCCAGACCATCTCCGAAGGGATCGCCATTGGCCAGCTCAGCGGCGGTGGCGCCGCCTGGTGGGGGCTGCGGCTTATACCCCTCGTCCCACCAGGAACGGAGCTTATAGGTCTGCTCGGTATACCCAGTATGATGCTGCGACATAAAGGTGGTGGCGTCGTTGCCGTTCGAATCTCCGGACGGGTAGAGCAACAATACATCGACTGGATGCTGCTGCACATAAATGCTATCGCCAGCCGGATAGTCAAAGATCGTGTTGGGGTAATCTCTCAGGTACCAGTAATACGGCCATTCTTCGCCGGCACCCACGGCAATCCTCAGCTTGTGCTGGCCATGATACAGCACCTGGTCGGCATGGTTGATGTAGTTCATCACCGAATCGACGTCCTCGGTGGTCTGCACATAGATCATCATCTCGTGGGGGCCGTCGGCGGCATCTTGGTGAGACAGAATAATCATGCTGTGCACCATAGGAAAGAGAAGCAAAATCGCGACGACAGTTCCGGCGATGGAGATTGCCGGACGCCTCCACCTCGCCACGGCGCTCTCGCCGGCACCACGAGAGAAATCGAGGCCGAGGGCGATATTGGCCAATCCCTGCGGAATTTGCTTCAGAAACTCTAGTGTGCCCTCCAGCGCACGCCCCACCATGATCGCCGCCAGCAACATCAGCGGCAGTAGGATATGGATAGAAAGCCACGGCATTTTCTCGCCTGCCCAGGAGTAGAGAACAAGCGAAATGGCGAACCACCAGACGAGAAAAAGACGGAATCGGTTGGGCCGCATCAGTGAGTAAGCCACACCAGCCAGACCAAACACGACCGCCAGCTGCTCATAGAGAGGAATCAACAGAAAATAATAGTAGAACGGCTGGGCGCCGCGGTCGACATTCTGCTGCTCGATCCAGTAATAGAGCCCCTGCCAGATGCCGTGTCCAATACCCTGCTGGAAACCCTGTGCCCAGGTGCTTACCACGCCGCTGGGACCGGGAATGGTCCAGTAGAGAGCGGCAAAAATCACCCAGCTTACCACGAATGCCACGAACCAGTAGGTCCAGCTGGTACTGAAGAGGGTGTACAGAAGCGGCTGCTGCTCGCGATCGAACCGGTCGGCTATAGCCCGTATCCATCCACTGGGAGCGGTGAGAATGCGGTCGACAGTTTCGACACGGTAGTACCTTCCTTCAGCCTCGAGCGCCGATTCCCCCTCCTCCGGAGCGCGAATCTGGTTGAGGTTGGCCTGCACATCCTCATAATACATGCGCCAGAGCAACGTTCCAATTACCAGCAGCGCAACGAGAATGCTGCCGTAGAGGAGTACGGCAACCGATACATTCTCCAGGTTCGTAACCCAGGCGTCGCTCCGATTCTGGTTTGCTTGGCTCGCGTTGATATAATTGCTCAAACTCTCCACTATCTTGAGGGCAACCATGCCTACCAGCCCGCCGATGACTCCCAGAAGCGCCAGCAGTCCAGCTCTGGAGAAGAAGAGGCGCTCGCGGTGGGTCAGCTCCGCCGGTAAGAGATTGGCAACTGGTACGGCCAGCTCCCAGACCAGCAGTATGGCCAGGAAGGAACCAAAAATGGCCAGCGTGAGATAAATACCCTCGAAGGTGGCGTAAGCTAGAACCGTTGACGCAAACAACGCTGCAAACCAGCCGAGTTGCCGGCTATGGGCAAATCGAACGGCGGTCACCACCATGGCAAACATAAAGAAATTGAAATAAATATCCTCACGCAGGAAGCGGGAGAAATAGACAAATGTCGGTGAGACTGCCAGCAAGAAGGCGGCGGTCAGCGCTGCGGTCCGCCCAAGTTCACGGCGCAGGCCCAGCGGAAGGGCCACTATGCCTATGCCGAAGAGCGCCGGTACAATGCGCGCGGTCGCGTCATTTATCCAAGGGTTACCCACTACACCATGTACGAAGATGGTTTGCAGCCCCAGAATAATGGCAAACATGAGACCTTCGGCGTGGAACTGGAACGGGCCGTGCAGCAGAGGATTATAGCTATAGCTGGCCGGATTCTCGGCGAACGCCAGGGAGAAGTAGGCGTGCATACTCTCATCGTGATGCAGGGGCTTGTCGCCAAGGCCCCAGAAGCGCAGCGCAGCGGCCAGCACCAGTACGCCGGCCCAGAGCCACCATTCGAGGGAGCGACCACGTATCCAGTCCCAGAAAGGAACCAGAAACTCCTCCCGAGCAGTGCGCCATCTCCTGCCAGCCCAGCCAGCGTCATCATACCCTATCTCTTCCTCAGAAGCTGGCGGCGACGCCGGCCTGGCAACGTCTTCGGCCGGGGGGGTGGTAGTGCTGGCGGAGAACGAACTCCGCTCCAGGCCACGGCCACTGGTAGATGAGAACAAAACAGTTCCCGAGAGAGAGGGAGCTGAACCGGCGCCCGACGAGGAAGTCACGGCACCGCCGAGACCGGAATACTGTAAGGCACGGCGGTGGCGAGCTCTCACACCGCGCTTTGGTGCATGCTGCATGAGCTTTCCTCAACTCTCACTCACTAATATGTACCGGCACTTCGGGGCTAGGGCACCGCGTAAATGCTCACACCATCTCGATTATAGACCAGGCGAAGGAACTCTTTGAATCTATCCAGGTTGGCGCCGGCATACAAATCTCGCTCAAGTTGCCCGACGTAGACGTAGCGAACATGATATTGACGCAAAAGCGACAGATCAGTTCCCTGGTTGGGATTGGTATAGATATCATTGGTCACTTCGGCGCGCACGTCCAGAATGTCGCCCAACTGGTGCTCTGGTATCCAGTTGACGCGCCATTCTCCTTCGTGGCCACCCGGCCAGCCAATGAGCGTCGGCAGACCGGTAAACGCGGAGATGCGACTGTAATAGCTCCATTCACACCCCGGAGCCTCCAGAATCACCGGCGATCCCTGCACATGGGTATTCAGCCACAGTATCGCCAGATTGTCGTCATGATCAGTGCCGCTATAGGCCGCGCAGTTAGCGCACGGAACACAGGCGGATGCCGGCTGGCTGGCCATGAAGGCAGTACCGTCCAGGGTCGCCTGTGTTCCGGACGCCAGGGTGTAATTATTGGTGACATACGAGCTGGCCAGCACTGGATAGATGAGTGTAGCAGCCACCAGGCCCGCCACTACAGCTATCCACACCAGGATACCCGCTGCGGCGACCCATCGCAACTTCGGTAGGAACGCAGGCTGCGCCGGCCGCTGGCCGGCAAATATTCGGCCATCTACCGGTGAGGCGACGTCCACCGGCGAGTCTACATCTGGACCGGAGCTCCGTATACCCAGAACCGGCCCTCCTACTCCTGCCAGCGCCAGAGCTGCCGGCTCGGGGTCCAGAGAAAGCGAAGCCATGGTGGAAGCCAGCATCCGACGTGCTCCTACCAGCAGCAGCATGAGGGCCGGTCCTCCGCAAATGCCGAGCAGCAGCCAGGCCTGATAGTAGAGTTTGAATACGGTGTTCATACGATCCTGGAAGATATCCCGAACGAATAGCAGTTCACAGACGCCTACCAGCGCGGCCGAGGTGCCGATGAGGATGAGAATGAAGAGCTCACCACGCGGTCGATCTAGTGTGCCGGTAGCCGGCTCAGCTGGCGACGGGTTCGGTGAGGCCGGCGAGGCTGGCTTCTGCGGCAGCAGGTAGCCAAGTGTGAGCGCTATACAAGCGCCAACCAGCAAGAGGCACCAGAACAACGTCCAGTCTGGAGCTTGCTGGCTCCCAAGCGTCACCAGCACCAGCACGGCCAGGACCAGGCCAAGTGCCAGCCCTGCCTGTAGCCGGGACGATACTCGCACCACGCCGTCTCTCCCCCGAAAGGGGATAATGCCGGCCAGACCGGGTATCTCCTCCGGTAGTAAGGAAGCCAGCCGGCTGATGCCCCAGACGAACAGCAGCGAGCCTGCCACGAAGAGCGGCAGCCCAAAGATGGAAATCTCATCTCCGATAGGCGATCGGCCGGTAACTGGAACCACGCCTATGCCCTGTGACGGTGAGACGAATTCGAGGTAGAAGGGCAGGTAGAGCAGAAAGGAGAGCGCGGTAAGTATCGCCGCGGGCACCAGTAGATCCAGCAGGAACAACCGGCTGAAACGCCGGCCGTGCGCCAGCCATTGTTGCCCGGCCAGCGCCAGAAGCGCCAGCCCCAGGTAGGTGGGTAGATCCCAACCGTTGATGGCATAGAGACTCCCGATGACGATACCGGCGCCAATAAGCGAGTACAGCGCGTCCCTACCGCTGCCAAATGCGCCTATACCCCGGGCGCGCCCCATAATGAGGTTAAGGGCCAGCGCCACCACCAGCGCATCAAACGGCAGCGCCAGCACGTGCGCATGCAGATCGGAGAGCGTAAAGCTAAACGCTGGAAACTCATTGATGGTACCCGGTATCACTCGTGACGGATCCCACATCAAATTCTGGTTCAGCCAGAGGTTGCGCTGCAGCAACCAGACGAGCGGACTCTCTCCCTGGCCGGCGGCGGTATGCGTCCACTGGAGAGCTGTCTGCCACCAGACCTGCACGCTGTTCAGATTACCCAGGACCAGTACCATGAGCAGCGAGAAGAGTCCAAAGGGGAGAGCCCGATAGAGGTCCTTGTCAGCTCGCAGAATGGCCGCCAGATTGGCGGAGACGCCGAAGACGGCGGTAGCTACCAGGCCACAGATGACGGCGATGCCGAGGTTAAAGGCAGTACCCGGCTGCGTGCCCAGGACCTTAGCAATGTTGGCCAGCAGGAAGTGTCCAAAATAGTAGTAATTGATCGAATAGCCGCTCAGCCAGGGATCCGGCGGCGGCAGATGCTGGGTCCGCACCAGCGAGCTGAGGAAGGCCACATCCATGAATTTCTCGGTGATCGCCACCGCTGGATTGAATGACCGAATCCAGGCCAGTAGAAGAAATCCAGCGGCGAAGACCGCCTCACTGGTGGCGATGTAGAGAGGGCGCCCGGTAATAAGCCGGTACAGATTTGACTTCAGATCGGTCCGGCGCAAAAGCACCAGATTCAGCCCGGCGAAGACTATGAACGTGCCGGTAATCCAGGCAGCGCTGTAGGGCAGGGCAGTGATGACGCTAAGCGGAAACCATATGAGCCACCCGACTATCAGGATGCTTAGCGGCTTGCTGAGCGCCCAGCCACGGTCGGGCAGGTTGGCGAAGATGACTGATGCCAGCGGCATCCCTACCAGCCCCAGCACTTCGACCACCAGCCACCACGAGATAACCAGTCCCATCGATCAATTAACCTGTAACTTTATAGATGATGACATCATTGTTCTGGTACACGATACGGAGCGCTCCTTCTTCTTGCAGCGTGCCAAACTTGGCGAGCGCGCCTGCGGACATCGACACACAGCTATTGTCCGACATGATGTAGCAGGTGCGCTCCAGCTGCCCCACATAGACGTACTTCACCTGGTATTGCTTGAGGAAGCTCAGCGCCGTGCCCGGGTCGGATGTTCCCCAGAAAGACTGAACATCGTTCTGGCGGGAGAAGACTTCGTCTCCGTAGCGCTGCTCGTACTCGCGCTCGCCCCAGCCCAATACATCGGGCAGTCCAGTATATACTGAGACGCGGGAGTACCAGTAATAGTTGCCGTCGCTGGCCTCCACTATGGTGGGATCACCACCGATATGAGCGTTGATCCAGTTGATGGCTGCATAATCGCCGGGGTACCAGCCACGCATATAGGCCATACCGTCCAGTGAGAGTCCGGTGGGCTGTATGCCGCCGGGTGGCGGCTGAACTTCCGC
The DNA here is from genome assembly GCA_963826075.1 of uncultured Chloroflexia bacterium. Classification (GTDB taxonomy): domain Bacteria; phylum Chloroflexota; class Ktedonobacteria; order Ktedonobacterales; family JADMIN01; genus JAJPKE01. The sequence continues at coordinate 458,239 of CAWGVQ010000009.1, read as the reverse complement.
CCATACCTGCGGATCGTTTACCCGCGCCGCGGTCCCAGAGACCAAAAATATGGAAGAGCCCAGCAGCAACATGACAAGTATCACTACCCAGGCGCTGCGAAGCAGGCTTGGGCCCATGAGAGAGATAAACGATGGGACATCGGTCTCGCGGTTCAGTGGAACCGTCGCCGCGGGGAGCGTAAGCACGCGTCCGATCAGCTGGCTAAAGATCAAAGCTCCGCTCAGGGCAAAGAAGGTCCATACCTGGTAATAGAATTTGAAGACTGTATTCATGCGCAAGTAGGCGGTACCGTCCAAGAAGTCCCGTACGTAGAAGAATTCAACCCCTAGTGCGATGATCAGCCCCATCAGCACGAGTACGTAGGTCATCAGCTTCAACGGTGAATGGCGGGTATCCAGCGCCAGGTAGAGCCCGAGGCCGATGAGAAGGAGCAGCAACGCTTTGAGGCTGATGACAAAAGCGACGGCTAGAATCACCAGTCCTATTCCGAGCAGTATCCAGAGCCGGGTGCTGCTGCCGGCGGGATCAAGGCCGCGATCCCGCCGCTCATCTTCCAGACGATTGTGAAGCTCTACGCAAAGAAAACTAGCGATCAGGAAGAGCCAGATACCAAACAGTGTGAAAAACTGGACGGGGTCGGTAGAGACGGTTGCCGTTCCGATGCCGGAGACCAGGTCCTGGTAGTTGGCGTGGAAGGGGAAGAAGAGAATATATGTTGCCGCTAGCGTCAGCCCCAGAGTGACGGCGTACCCTCGAACTACCGGCCAGGTAAGCCGCTCCCGTATTGCCTTCCAGCCGCCAGCAGTGCCGAACGGCAGTGCCCAGAGAGCCAGCACAATCGCCACCAGGCCGGCGTAGGTGGGCACGTCCCAGGTGTTGGTACACCAGGCTGTCCCAAGCGCCAGCGCCGCAACCGCCAGCGTGGGCGCCGCACGCCACCAGCGTACCCGGTCACGCCGAGCAGAGATCAGCAGTGAGGTGCAGCAACCGATCAGCAGTACGACGATCGGCAGATCTATGAGGTGTGCATGCAAGTCGGCATAGAGAAAACTCCAGAACGGAAACTCATTGATCGTGGTCGGGAAGCAATTGTACGGGGGGGATGAGGGGAGCGTTGTCCCTGAGATCGTCTCACAGGGAATCACTCTGCTGCTCTGCCAGTAATCAAAGGGGGGCACCGGCAGTCCGGCCAGGAACGAGCGTATCTGGTTCAGCGTCTGCCAGAGACCATCCAGGTTGCAGACCACGACCAGGGCGATGCCGCCGGCGAGTCCCGCCCACCACCGGCGTGTCAATCCCAGTACCACTGAGTAGGCGGCGGTAAAGGTTAGCGCAAAGAGAAGCGGTATCGCCAGGTTGAACGCCGTAGTCGGCAGGATGCCGGTGAGCTTGATGAGTACGGCGATGAGATACTGGCCGTAATAATAGTAGTTGATATAGCCACCACTGAACCAGGGATCGAGGGGCGGCATATAGCGACTTCTCAATATGGCATCGAGAAAGGCCAAGTCCATTGGTTTCTCGCCACCGCGATAGATATGCCACAGATCAGGATCGAGAGCCCGTATCCAGGTAAAGAGCAAGAAGGCAATCAGAAAGGCGGCTTCGCCGACGACGACCACTTTCCAGCGCTTGCGTACGAATGCCTGCATCTCGCGGCGACGCCACCAGGCCAGCGCCAAGCTTACGGCAGCTAGGAGCAGGAATGCGCCAACAACCACCCAGTGATCGAACGGCAAAATCGAGAGGCTGGACGGCAACCAAATCATATAGGCAAGGATAAGCAGCCCCAGCAGCTTGCTGAGACCCCACCCGCGATCGTGCAGGCCGGGGAAGACGCTATACGCCAGGGGGAAGGCCGCCAGACCGAGCAACTCGACGAACAGTAGCCACCAAAACAGCGGAATCTGATTGGCCAGACTCTGTGGAGAGAACTGCACCGACAGCGGCAAAGACGCCTGGTCGGCCTTGGCGTCGGTTGCCGAAAGCAACAGCGACTTCTGGGCACCGGTGCGACTGGCGGTTTCGCCAAAGTTTAGCCCGCTGTCCAGTTTCTGTAGTATGGCGCTCTGGGAAAGGCCAGCCCCCACACGCGTAAAAATCCAGACTGGTGGATGATCATAGACCGAAAAGCTCTCGTCTGCACTGCTTTCATTCAATACGAAACCTAACAGATGTGGGTGCTCCTCAAAGTGAGCCGCCAGCTTGAAGCCCAGTTGTCCACCAAAAAGCAACGTATAGTAACGAGAAGCCATCGGATAGCGATCTGGGAGCTTGGGAATCGAGTCCAGCAGCCGCTGGCTACTCATCACCACTACGCTAGCTGAGGCCAGCTGAGCGGAGAGCTGCTGTGCCTTGGCCAAGGTATCGGGATCGTAGAGGGCCAGCCCCACTTCCTGGTACTGTCCCGGGTCGATCAAGTGACCACTGGAGGTATAGCCCTCGCCTAAGCTATTGGTGTACGCCGGCGGCGCCATGATGGGGAGAGAATCATCCCAGATCTCGTACGTGATAGTGGCACCGGCAGGAATGTGATTGTAGATCCACTGGGAAGCCACGACACGGGTCATGTTGGTGCTGTAAATGCTGTCCATGCCCAGAGCAAAGAGCACTGATGCCGCCAGCACCGCAGCGGCCACACCCAACCAGATGGCGCGCCACCACGCATGTCCCGAAATGTTTCTGCGCAGGAACCGAAACGACGGCAGCATCCGGCTCTCCCCCCAGGCAGCCCACGCCAGTATCGCGCAGGCGCCGCAGATCGCCAGCGGCGCGAAGACCGGAAGCATGTACCGGCTGAACTTGGTGTAGCCGCTGCCGACGACGGCAAAATACACCACTACCCAGGATACTATAATCGACCAATCGGTGTTAAGACCGTGCCACAGACGAGATACCGCCCAGCCGAAACCCGCCAGGCCCAGCAGTCCAAGCGGCAATCCCATATCATACAAAAGTAGCTGCTGAATCTCATAGACGTAGGGCGTAGTGTTGGCGAACTGAAGGACATACGGATAATCCAGCTGGCCGCGTGAGAGTTCGATCTGCTGGCTGGCAGCTGCATAGAAATCGGACCAGTCGATGAGTGCGTAGGGGCTGGTTAGGACAAAAGTCACCAGCGCCGCTGCCCCTACGCCGACCACAGCCAGCAGAGCCTCGTCGATACCTGATCTTCGCCAGCAAAGTATAAGCGCCACACCGATCGGCACTATGAGCGGTAGCGCACTGACCTTGGTCGCCATGGCCAGGCCAAATGCCGCACCGGTCAGCAGACCGGTTCCCCAGCCGCTCCAAAGGCTAGCATCCTCACGCTCCTGGACCATCAACACACAGCCATACAGAGTCAGCAATATGAAGAAGAGCAGCAGGGTATCTACGGCATAGAAGTGGGAGACCTGCACGTCGAAAGGTATAGTGGCGACGAAGGCGGCAGCGAGCAGCCCGGCTACACGCCCAGCAAGCCGGCGCGCCAGCAGGCCGGCTATCAGCACCGAACCCGTGTCGAATAGAGCCGAGATGGCGCGCCCTACCAGCGTGAAGTGATTGAAGTCAGACCACGCTCCACCGTCAGGCGGCACGAACCGTCCATGGGTAATCTGGGTAAGCCAGGTCAGACCATGCGCTACCGCCGCCAGCAGGTAGAGTGGCAAGGAGCCGTAGGCAAAAAAGTGAGGGTTTAGCGGTGAGTCCACCGACAAGAACCAGGCAGGACCACTGTAGCTGGGACTACAACCGGCAAGCCGAGATGTGCCGGGAAAGTTGAGGCACATTGCCGCGAAAACGATGGCGCGCTCGTCGGGATGAAGATGGTTGTTGTCGTCCCAGTTGATGCCGTATATGCGAGGCAAGAACGCCAGCAGCACTATGAGGAGTAAGAGCCAGATGGACAAGTCCTGACGGCGCAGAAAACTCGTGATGCGTGATCCAATGCCGGCCGGGTGCAGGCGACCAACCAATAGAGCTGGTGGAACTGGTAACTCCGGCGACACCGTCGGAGTGTCTCTCCTGTTACCTTCTTCCCGCACGCGCGTCCTCCGCTGCAAGCCCGCCTGCCTCTAGTACCAGCAAAAACCTTACCTTGGCTGGTTTCCCCGCTATCTCAAGCATTCTAACTATGGCAGTAGCCCCAGGCGCACGGGGGACTGACTCATGAATTGTAGCACTGGACTAGGACACCCGCAACGAGGTGGCCCATTAGAGGCGGAAGAAAAATTGTGCCTCTGCTCAGGGTCGCAGGGGGTGGCCACAGGCGGTGCAGAACCGCTGGCCCGCGCCGTTACGCGCACCGCAGGCCTGGCAGGTAAAACCGACTACTCCGCCAAGCAGGCTATAGCCGCAGGTCGTGCAGAAGCGGTTGTAGGGCTGGTTCAACGACTTGCAGGCAGGGCAGGCGAGTAGTCCCCCGGTCTGCTTCTGTTGAAGCCCGTTGGGAGCCGGTGCCGGTATCTGGTTAACTGGAGGAGCACCATCAAGCAAACTGGAGGGGGCACCAGCTGGAGCTTGCTGGACCTCTACAGCGTGATGCCGTCCGGTAGACAAGCCTAGAGGCACCTGCGCGGCTACTGCCTGTTCCAACGCAAGCGCCATGTCGGTCGCCTTCTGAAAACGATCGGCTGGGTCTTTTTCTAGCGATTTCAAAACCACTGATTGCACGGCGGGGGAAATGTGAGGATTGAGTTTGGAGGGTGGAGGAACCGACTCGTAAATGTGCGAGTGGGCAAGCGCGGTATAGTTGTCGGCCTCAAATGGTGTATGTCCCGTGAGCATCTCGTAGAGCATAACCCCCAGTGCATAGATATCGGCTCGCGCGTCTACCATTCCACTGCCGCGGCACTGCTCAGGCGACATATATTCGGGAGTTCCCACGCCGGCGCCGGACTGAGTCAAAGCAGCTGAGGTCTGCAAGACCTTGGCGATGCCGAAGTCGCTTAGTACCGCCCGCCCGGTGACATCGATCAACACGTTGACTGGCTTAACATCTCGATGAACGATTCCGCGTGAATGGGCATAGGTCAGAGCCGACGCCACCTCATGTATAATCCGGGTTACCTCGCCAAGCACCATACCGGAAGACATTTTCTGCTTGAGAGTGCCGCCCCCAACATATTCCATCATAATGAAGAGGCGGCCATTCTCCTCGCCACTATCGTGTATGATGACTATGTTGGGATGCGACAATTGTGCCATTGCCCGCGCCTCAAGCTTGAAACGCTCGACAAACGCGGGATCGGCAGCATAATACGGGGGAAGAACCTTGATAGCTACCTGCCGATCTAGGTTCTCTTGTCTTCCCCGGTAGACGCGCGCCATACCACCTTGCCCAAGCAGTTCCTCGATGACACAGTGACTCAGAGTTACGCCTATGAGGTCATCATTCACCTGGATTCGCCTCTCGTCTCTTCAAAAACGAGTTACTATAATCACTTGGAATAGGTTTTTCATAGTCTAGCGTCGCACGAATGCCAGTACGGTCTGGCCTACTTGTATCTCATCGCCCTCTTCCAAAGACTGCTCGGTGATACGCTGCTGATTCACATAGGTTCCATTGGCACTACCTTCGTCCCGGATGATGTAGTGCCCATTGCCGTCGCTGTTGACGGTAGTATGCAAGCGCGACACCGCCAGGTCTTCCAGAAAGATATCGCTTTCACGGCTACGACCGATGGTAAGCCTATCTTTGCGTAGCTCAAAGACCCGCCCAGGTTCCTTGCCCTGGCGAATGACGATCATTCCTACCCGTTGCTGGCCGGTATTCGGACGGACGTTTCGAGTCTTCTCCACATCGCCAAAACCATTGTCATACGCGCCCGGCGTATTTCCTCCCCAGCCGGCGCTTCCCGAGGAGCTGGCCGGAGTGGCAGCGCCGCTCCATTCGCCGCGCTGCGGGGCTGCGGGCACAGCGCTCCACTGAGGGTTCACACCACCCTGATCCCCCCATTGACCCGGCAAGGGACTGGACGCGGCAGCGGCACGGCCACCGCGAGAACTGTCCCAGCCGCCGGCAGCGCTGGCGGCCGGCCGGCTCGGAGTTGCCGGTTGTGCATCCCACCCTGGCTGGTTTTGTCCCCACTGATCGTTCTGGTTTCCCCATGCCGGTGGCGAGGCTTCACCCCAGCCAGCTCCCGGCCCACCGGTACCAGCCCAACTCGATCCCTGTGCCGGCCCACTACCCCAGCCACCTGGTGAGACTGGCCCGGTTGCACCCATTTGTCCCATCTGGCCCATCTGTCCACCCACGCCGGGCTCCCAGCCCAGCGGTTTGCTGGCGCCACGGCTACCGGGGCCCTGGGGAGCGGTCCCGTAGTCATAATGCTCGGTCTGCGGCCAGCCTGGTGGATTGTTGGCACCAATGGGAGCCGGCCATTCCGGCCCTGGATTGTTGGGAGCTTGGCCAAACGGACTGTGTTGTGCGTCGTAGCCCACGCCGCCCGCCGTGCGCTTGCCTGCGCCGTTGCTTCGAAGCAACATGATGAAGACCAGCACAACCGTCACTACGACGACGACTCCTGCCAGTCCTATTGCCAAGGTACTGCTTATGCCTGCGACATTGCTGAGCATGGTGAGCGACTTGTAAGCGATATACCCCATATGCATCTCATTCCTTCCAAAGCTCCCAGGCGATTAGCGTGGGTGAATCTCGAATCGGAGTTCTACATGGCCCAAACGCATTACATCACCTGAGTGAATCTCCACGTCTTGGTGCGGTACCAGTGGCGTACCGTTAAGCCGTGTCCGGTTAAATGCGTTGAGGTCTTCTATATAGAAATGGCCCGCTCGGCGAGTTAGGCGCGCATGCCGGCGAGAGACGGTTTGCGCGGGATCAAAAGCAATAAGATCTACATCGGGCCGGTATCCTCGCTGAGGATCGCTGCGTCCAATGATCATGTCCGCGGCTGTCAGAGCCACAGGTGGGCCGCCGCCGGCGGGTACAAGCGCTCCGGATATCTCTTCAGATCTAGGCGCAGTCGTTCCGTACCGTTCTGGTATAGGTAAAAGCTCTAATGCCTCAATGAAAGCGCTCGGCGTTTGAAAACGGTCACCTGGTCGCTTGGCCAACGCTCTGTCGAAAAACGCATCATATTCGCCGGGTAGTTCAGGACGCAGCGCCCTCACCGAAGGAATGGCTCCGTTGAGATGAAGCATTACCACGTCCCATGCATGCTCTCCATCATAGGGTACACGGCCGGTCAATAATTCAAAAAAGACACAGGCGAGTGAATAGAGGTCAGCTCGCACATCGGCCTTGCGGCTGTTCTCCACCTGCTCAGGCGCCACATAAAACGGGGTTCCAACGAAGAAGCCGGTTACGGTAATGTCCTTGGACTCATGGCTGCGCGCCAGGCCGAAATCTGTCAATTTGACGGTATTATCTACGCTGAGGAGCAGATTCTGCGGCTTGATGTCCCGATGTACGATATCACAGTCGGCAGCGGTCGCCACACCAGCCGCGGACTGCTCAGCCAGGTCAATTGCGCGAATAAGAGGAAATCGCTCGGTGGTCAGTATTGCGTGTTTTAGCGTGTGTCCATCCACATAATCCATGACGATGAAGAGGCTGCCCTTATCCTCACCAAAATCAACCGGGCTGACAACATGCGGCCCAGAAAGTCGAGTCAGCAACTCGAATTCTCTCTGAAAACGCTCCACCAGCTCACTCTCGGCAGCTGCCTGACGACTCAGGACCTTTACGGCGTATAACCGATTAGATTCCAGGTCACGGCCAATGTAAACTGTAGCCATGCTGCCGCTTCCACGCTCGTCAATCAGTTTGTAGCGGCTCTTTAGCACTCGACCGAGCATATCTATTCCCTCTCCGGCGTACGCGCGTCTACGCCGCACCTCCACCCCCTCAACCGGCGGTTCTTTCCCGCCCCATACCGTGTGAGGGACCCTCCGGCATCTGGTGGTCGATGCTAGAGTATGCGTGATCGTGCGAGTACACTTGACGACGGCGACGCTCTCGCGTGCTCGACTTCAGTGCGGCAACACTGGTGGAGCATGCGCCCCATTATAGCAACCCGAACGACCTACCCGCAACGGCACATACTGTTTTTCCTGTCGACGTTGCTTGCGCTGGTGTTCGAGTACGCCCTATGATGGAACCGTAGCACCGGGTGCGTTGACTGAATTGCTGGAGGAAAATAGATGACTGACAGCGAGATTCTTGAGAGAATCAATGCCGAGACACAGGAAGAACACGAACTTTTACACGCCGGAGAGCACGGCGGCATCGATGACGTGCAGCGTGCCCGCCTGGCCGAGCTGAAAGTCAGCCTCGACCAGCTCTGGGACTTGCTGCGCCAGCGGCGAGCTCTACGCCATGCCGGACTTGATCCGAGTGTCGCCACGGAACGCAGCGCCTCCACGGTCGAACACTACAAACAATAGCCACCGGCTTCTACTAGGCCCGAATTGGCCGCGCCGGTAATGGTCGCACCAGCTGATTTTGGCCTAGCGGTTGCTCGCCCTTCTTGCGTGGCACTCGCTGTCGTACCAGGAAGGAAGGCGCACGAGCCAAATCATTCATTGGTATGTCGATATCTTGCCCAAACCGGTGGTAGAACGACAGCTCGAAATTGGGGGTCTCTCCCAGCGCACCATGAGGACACACCTCGACGCAATCGCCACAGAAGATGCACCGGTCGAGAGCGAAGTCGTACCGTACCAGCTCGCGCTCCGCCATCATCAGTGAGCCGGTTGGACACACTTGCACACAGGCACCGCAAGAGACGCAATCAGTGGCGTGCAAGGATACATTGAACGGCGTCGAGACAATGGTATCGAATCCATGGCCGAACATGCCATAACAATTCGGTCCGATGACATCATGGCAGACCCGCACGCACTGCGTACAGTTGATGCACTTGTTGGGATCACGCAGTATGAAGCTGTGCGACAGGTCAAAGCTGTAGTCATGGTAATCCTCTGGCTCGCCGTCATGGAAACGGTTATTTTCCAGATTATACTCTAGACTGTAGCGCTGCAAGTCACACTGCCCTGCCGCCGGACAGGCGCACTGCAAGCAGCGGCCCGCCTCGCGCTCCGCTTGCTCCTGCGTGTATCCGAGTTCAATAAGTCTGAAGTTGCGCTTGCGCTCCGGATACGGCAGCATAGGCATCTTCACTTTGGGCTCGACCGGCTTGTAGGGCACGATATCAAAGAGATCCGGCTTGCGTTCCTGCGCCTCGATGCGCCGTGATACCAGTGCCATGTCCTCACCGCGCAGATATGCGTCGATGGAACGAGCCGCCAGTTTTCCTTGACCTACCCCTTCAATGATGGTCGCCGCGCCCAGCTGGCAATCGCCACCGGCAAAGACTCCGGGTCGCGCCGTCATAAAGCTGTAGGGATTGGTCTCGATGGTCTGTCGCTTGGTCCACGCTACCCCCGACTCAGGCGGCAATACTTCCAGATCAGGCTTCTGGCCATAAGCCGGAATGATGATGTCGCAGCTGATCGTATATTCGCTGCCAGGGATAGGAACCGGCCGCCGACGACCGGAGGAATCCGGCTCGCCAAGCTGCATACGCTGAAACTCGAGGCCGACAATCTTGGTCTTATCCTGCTCATCGAAGATAATCCGGGTCGCGCTGCCGAAGAGCTGCAGATCCGTGCCCTCGGCCTCGCCATCCTCGACCTCCTCGCTGGTAGCCGTCATCTCCTGCCGACCGCGACGATATACCGTATGAACTTTGGCTCCCAGTCTCAGCGACGTACGCGTACAGTCAAAGGTCGTAAAGCCACCGCCTAATACGACAACTTCCTTGGACTCATCAACCGGCTGAGACTCACCCAGGGTCTTATCGATCAGGAACCGTATAGCATTGACCACATTAGGATTGTCCTGTCCCGGCAGGCCAAGCTCATTCGAAGTCCAGGCGCCTATGGCCAGGAAGACCGCGTCGAATCCCTCCTTGAAGAGATCGTCTATGGTGAAGTCTCTGCCCAGCTTGACGTTATACTGCACATCTACGCCAAGCTTCCAGACGCTGTCCAGTTCCTTGTCCATCATATCTTTCTGCAGCCGGTACTCGGGAATACCGTAGCGCAGCATGCCTCCAGGCTGCGGCTGCATCTCATACACCTTGCAGTAATGCCCCTGTAGAGCCAGATAGTAGGCGGTAGTGAGACCCGCCGGTCCGGCTCCGACAATCGCCACCTTCTTGCCAGTCGGCGCCTCCTGTACATACGGCACCGGTGGATCGTCGAGACACTCGCCGGCAGCGAATCCGTGCATCCGGCAGATAGCGATCTCTTCCTCAACCAGCGTTCTCCGGCAGACTTTCTGGCAGGGCGCCGGGCAGGTTAGGCCCAGGATGTACGGGAATGGTAGCACCTCTTTTACCAGTCTCGCCGCCTCGCGGTTCTGTCCCTTCGCGATCAGCTCCAGATAACCGGGAATATCGATGTGTGTCGGGCAATCCACCTGGCAGGGCGGCTGGCAGTACGCATTGTGATCGGAGAGCATCATTTCCAGATTGGTGCGGCGAATATGGGTGAGCCGGTCCGACTTGGTATGTACTACCATGCCTGGCGCCGCTGGGGTGTTACAGGACGGCAGTGGTCGCTCGGCTCCCTCGATCTCAACCAGGCACATCCGGCACGCCGACGTCGGCTCCAGCTTCTCGTCGTTACAGAGGTTGGGAATATCGAGAATGCCATTGTCAACCGCAATGCTCAGCACCGTCTGCCCTTCATAGGCACGCATCGTTCTCCCGTCGACCGTAATGGTAAACGAAGGTTGACCAACTTCATTGCGCTTGTATGGCTCGCCGCCCTGGGACACCGCCATATCGTCACGAATAGTTACCGCCATCTATTCCTCGTCTCTAGCGACAGGCTAGCGCATATATACTACAGCACATGCTTGGTTACATACCGGTGCGACCGCACCGGCTGACAGGTATTGGTCGGGCAGTGTCCATCAAGATGTGCCTGGAAATCAGCCCCAAAATTCTTTAGGGCGGTGACAACCGGATTCACCGCATTGACTCCAAATCCACAGAGCGAGCCATCGGGCACATACCGGGAGAATTCCTCCAGTAGACTTATGTCTCCCTGGTTGCCTATACCACTGATGATGCCCTCCAAAGTGCCGGCTATGCGCTTGACTCCCACCCGACATGGAACACACTTGCCGCATGTTTCTATCGAAAGGGCGCGTGAGCGCACTGCCGCCCAATGCACCATGCAGGTATCCTCGGGCAGTACTTCGATAATGCTGGAGCCGATGATGGCCCCGGTATCTTCGATAGTTTCGAAATCGAGATGAGTCTGCAGCAGAGACAGCGGCAGAGCGCCGCCTTCCAGGCCACCCACTACCACCGCCCGTGCGGTACTCTCGGTGGCAGTAACACCCGCCGCATGTAACACCTCGGCAATCGTGGTGCCGAACGGTACCTCGACGACGGTAGGCTCGACCACCGTCGGACCTAGAATAGTAAACAGTTTGGTTCCAGGTGAGCTGGAGGTGCCGGTTTTGCTGTAGGCCTCGCCGCCCAGAGCCACGATTCCCGGTAGATTCGCCAGCGTCTCGATGTTCTGTATCAGAGTCGGCTTTTCGGCAATACCATACTGTGTCGGATAAGGGGGCCGTTGCTGAGCCTTGGCAGGGCGACCCTTAATGATTTGAATCAGGGTAGATTCCTCGCCTCCCATGAACCCCATATCAACTCCTACCAGGGTGATGGAGAAGGCGAATGGCGCTCCCAGTACACTCTGCCCGAGCACACCGGCGTCGCTGGCTTCTTGTAACGCGGCCTGCAGGGTAGCAGCTAGAGACCGGTTGTTGCCACGAACATAGAGGAAACCCTCGCTGGCGCCAACCGTATAGCCGGCTATCGCCATCCCCTCGATGACCAGGTGGGGATTCTGGCTCAAGAGAGTCTTGCTAATGGCAGAACGTGGGTCGGCATCGTAGGCATTGCAGACAACATACTTGGGGTCATCCGGCGACCGGCCCACCAGGGCCAGCTTCTCTGCGGTCATCACCCCAGCGCCACCACGACCTCGCAGCCGCGCCCCACGTACTTCTCCCAGCACTTGATCCGCCGACATCTGGGACACTGCTTTCTTCAGCGCAAGGTAACCACCCTGGCTGCGATAAGCAGAGATTGAAAGCGGCCCCGATTCACGAGGGTTTAGGAGTAGCCCTGACTGTGCCTTAGACACTCTGGCCCCTCCTATGATTGATGTTACCGTACTTGCCGCGTGTCGCCGGGGATGGCCCTCGTTCCACTTGATCGTTTCGCAGCACTTCCGATACTCTTGGCCTGGCCGGCGCAAAATAGGGACTCGAGGTAGCGATACCAAAAATATCAGAGAGGTCCACCCCGCGCCGTTTGACGATATGGTTGGCTACCGCGAGCGGCAACCCCTGGTAGGCCTGCATCAGCTCGTTGAGCAGAGCAGAGAGATCCCACCCATCTAAGGACGATTGATTGATGATGTCATCGGCTAGTGTTAAATCGACTGGCTGCTCCAGCTCTACCGATACCGGAGTCTCGGTGGGCGGCGAGAGTGGAGGATGATAGTAGTGGACCGCGTATTCCGAGACGCGGGGAGTGTAGAACCCCCCCACTGACCCTTCCGAGAAGTATGGCCGGTGGCGAAAGCGCTGCGTAGGACGGCTTTCAATGGTAATGGCGCGTGGTGGGCAAATCTTCTCGCAGAGCAGGCACGCCTCACACTTCAAATTGAATGGGGTATCCTGGCCATTCTCCTGGATAAGCTGTATGAGGCCGCGGCTACGGTCGGGCAGCACACGCTTCTCGTACGGATAGAGGCGAGTAACTTTGGGACGCGTAAGATGGCTAAGGGTTAGCCCCAGCCCTTGGAGTATTCCACGCATAGCGACTCTCTTCTACTCCTCACCGCGAATCTTGAGGCCCTGCTTTTCGATCTTTTCACGCAGTTTGAGGATCCCCTCGATGAGCGCTTCGGGACGAGGTGGGCAGCCAGGCACATAGACATCTACCGGCACCAGAGTATCCACTCCCTGGACGGTGTAGTAACTATCGTAGAACTCGCCGCCGGAAGTCGCGCACTGGCCCATAGAGATCACCCACTTGGGATCGGGCATCTGCTCCCACAGCCGCACCAGCCGCGGTCCCATCTTGGTGCAGACGGTACCCGCCACGATCATGAGGTCGGCCTGGCGGGGGCTGGAGCGAAACACCTCCGAACCGAAGCGAGCCAGGTCATAGTGTGACTGCGCGGCGGACATCATCTCGATAGCGCAGCAAGCCAAGCCATAGCCGAGCGGCCAGATGGAGCGGCTCCGGGCATAGTTCTGCGCCCAGCGCACCATATCCGCCATGCTGGTCAGCGCGACATTGGCCTCCTGCTGCCCCGCTATGTACTCGGCAGGCGTGCGTGACATCATGGGAACCTCTTTGCCGCCACGCCTGGATGTGCTCATACTCATAGAAAAAGCCCTGTCTCTCCTCGCCAACGCCTCCTGCCGGAACCGGCCTAGACGGTGGCCGTAGATTCTAGCTTGAGCAAAATCCTCACTCAAATTCGATTATACCACGATGCCTGCCGGCGAGCCACGCTGCTATTACGGAAAAATGGCGCGGTAAGCCATAATCTGGGATGGAAATCAAGGCCTTTCCTACTTTGCTATAATCTGACGTAGCCGCTCCTGGAGCGAGCAAGCGCTGATTGTGCTATCCGAGGACCGGCAATTTTTCCCTTGTGGAAGACAAAAGGGGAACTCGAATGTCGACTACCGCCTTGTTTGAGCTACTGGCCTGTCTTGCCGCCTATATCGGCGCCGTCTTTATCTTCGATCAGCAACTCAACCGACCAAGACCCTACAAGCTTATGTGGACCCTCGGGCTTCTCTTCTACGGAACCGCCGCCGCCGCCGCCGCAGCCGGCAGCGCCAGTCATTGGACGGTCGCGGAATACAAAATATGGTATTTCTTTGGCGGCATTCTCACCGCCGCTTACCTGGGTCTGGGCTCATTCTATCTACTGGGGCCGCGCCGCATCGCCAACATACTCACCGCTATTGCGGCGATATTCTCGCTCTATGCTGCCCTACGCATCCTGACCTACACTATCCCCGCTGCTACCATAGCCAAACTCGCGAGCAGCACTACCACGCAGGTGACCAACGTGCAGACCTTTCAGGTACTTCCTGCTGACCTCAGTGCCATTGCCATAGTGATGAATATTCCCGGAGCGCTGTTTCTCTTTGGCGGTGCACTGTGGAGCGCCTGGACTTTCTGGCAAAGGCATGCTCCAGGCTACCGCGTCATTTCCATGGGCTTCATGGCGCTCGGCGCCGTTGTGCCAAGTATTACCACCGGGCTGCAACGACTGGGCTATAGCAGCGGCGCCTCTCTAGGCGAGTTCCTGGGAGCAGTTTTCCTGCTCACTGGCTTGCTGATCAGCCTGGATGTCTTTACCGTATTCCGTATTCCGTTTACCAGAGTAGTCCTGCATGAACGCACTGAAGCCCATGCTCACGCAAGCTAAAGCGCGGCTCACTCCTCCCAGTCGCGAGCGCGATCAACCGCCTTCTGCCAGCCGTGGTACAGCCGGTCACGCCTCTGGCTCTCCATCTCGGGCACAAACTCGCGTTCAAGCGCCCAGAGGGACGCAAGCTCCGCCTGGCCGCTCCAGACACCAGTTGCCAGCCCAGCGAGGTAAGCGGCCCCTAGCGCGGTAGTTTCCAGGAACCTCGGTCTCTGAACCGGTACCTGTAGTTGGTCGGCCAGGAACTGCATCAGCGAGTTGTTGGCGGCTGCGCCACCGTCTACACGCATCGCCAGAAGCGGTGCCGGTGCGTCCGCCAGCATCGCTTCAGCCAGGTCACGGGTCTGATAGGCCATGGCCTCGATGGCCGCCCGGGCGATGTGGGCGGCAGTCGAGCCTCGTGTTAGGCCCACAATGGCCCCGCGAGCTCGTGCGTCCCAGTACGGCGCTCCCAGGCCAACGAAGGCGGGCACTAGATAGACTCCACCGGTCTCGGGCACAGAACTGGCCAGCTGCTCCACTTCGGCGCTCGTCTTGATCAGACCCAGCCCGTCTCGTAGCCACTGTACCACCGCGCCTGATACGAAGACACTGCCTTCCAGCGCATACGTGATTTTCGGATTCTCCACTGTCCCCAGGCCCCATCCGATGGTAGTAAGCATGCCATTACCGGAGTCGAGCGCCTGGTCGCCGGTATTGAGGAGCATAAACGAACCAGTGCCGAAAGTGTTCTTGGCCATGCCAGGACTAAAGCACGCCTGGCCGAAAGTGGCTGACTGTTGGTCGCCGGCGACGCCGGCAATCGGTACCGCACCTCCTAGGTGAGCCGGGTCGGTGAGCGCAAAGACTCCACTCGAAGGCCTGACCTCGGGCAGCATAGCTCGCGGCACCCCCAGTGTCTCCAGGAGCTCCTCATCCCAGGCCAGCGTGTGAATATTGAAAAGCAATGTACGCGAGGCGTTTGAATAGTCAGTGGCATGCACCTGTCCCCCGGAAAGTCGCCAGATAAGGAAAGTATCCACTGTGCCGAAGAGCAATTCACCCTGCTCCGCCCGCCTGCGCGCTCCAGGTATGTTGTCCAAAATCCACTTTAGCTTGGTAGCTGAAAAATAGGCGTCGATAAGCAACCCGGTCTTGGCGTGGAAGGTGGCTTCAAGGCCTTGCCGGCGCAGCTCCGCGCAGATGGGCTCGGTCAATCGGCTTTGCCAGACAATAGCATTGTGAATGGGGCGGCCGGTAGCGCGCTCCCAGACCAGAGTGGTTTCCCGCTGGTTGGTAATTCCAATGGCGGCGACTTCATCAATGGCTACTCCGCTCTCCCAGAGAACTTGTCGAGCGGTGCCCAACTGGCTACCCCAGATGTCTTCCGGATCATGTTCGACCAGGCCGGGGGCTGGAAATAGCTGCGGAAACTCTTGCTGCGCAACCTGCCGTGGCCTCCCCAGTTCGTCGAAGAGTATGGCTCGAGAGCTCGTAGTTCCCTGATCCAACGACAGCACAAAGCGTTTTTTGGTAGAAAGCGCCATTGCTCAACTTCCCCACGTACTAACGTTGCCAACTTCCAGCAACACAGCATCGTGCCAGCATCACTCTGATACTTATTCCTGATCCTTGTTCGGGTAACTATATCACCAACTCGGTTTTCGCGTGAGGCGAGACTCGCTAGCCCGTAAAGACATGCGATAGCGCGCGATACTACATAGAAGTACCATGATGTGACCACAGACTTTTTGCCAGTATATCCGAGCTTGAGGTACTTGCGTCACCTCTACTCTTGCCGTAGCACCGACCGTCGCCTACAATACATTGCGCCGGACCACCGGTAGCCTGCCCTATACTCTGCTATTTTCACGCCACGCAATATCGCGTGGTGGATATGCCAACGTTGAAGGAGAGCGGGCGTCCCTCCCGATTCCTTACCTGGGGCCGGGTACAGCTCGCACTAAGTGTAATATGAGCAACCAAAACGACCCGCTGCGCCTACCGCCCGATAACAAGCTCGCGCTCTCCAGCCTTATACGCCGCACCATGGTGAGAGCCGCCGAACGCGAGCAGGAGCGCAGCAAGCTCATCAGCGTCCTGATACTTGCTCAATTCCTTCTCACCGCCATAACTATCGCTGGGTACATCAGCTCGCCGCTGATGATTCCTTCTGTATTTCTGGGCCTGGTAGCACTTGCTGTCTACTGCTGCGCCTACGTGAGTACCCGGCTGTTTCGTCGCAGTGGAGCTGCAGCGTACATACTGGTCATCGGCGGAGGACTGGCCGTTGCTGGACAGACACTGGTGCTGGCTCTGGGCGGTCAGCCGTTACAGGCTGGGCAGGCAGCGCTTCTCTTTGTCGCGATTATACTTGAATCTGGCCTGCTCTTTTCTCCCGAGATCACACTGCTTACCGCCTTTTCGACAACGGTCATTGCCGCCTTTGCCGTGCTACTCGGTCTTTCCAACGACCATACCATAGCGCGAAGCGAAGCGTATTTCTCCGTAGCGTTCACTCTTGGCTTGCTGGCACTCACCGCTTTGATCTCCTGGCTTCTTTCGCAGTATATCTTTGAGACCTCACTGGAGGCACAGCGTGGACAGGAGTTGCAATTTGCTCAGGCTCGCCTGGAGGCGCTTTCCAATCAGACGGAAGATCACCATCGACTACTGGACGAAAGCGTGGCGGAGCTGCTTCAAACCATATCCCGAGTGTTGGGCGGGGATTATATGGTGCGCGCGGAGATCCCCGAGAGTGAGCTGACTCCACTGGGGGAAAGTCTCAATCTGCTCTTCCAACGCTACGAGTCCACGACTCATGCCGACCAAATGCGCTCTCGCATGGATGCTGGCGTGCTTCCCATGATCGAGTCCATCACGCGCATGCCCGACACCAACACTCCCACCCCCAACAGCCTCCCCATAATGACGAATACACCCCTGGACAGTGTCTCGCTGGTGCTGCGACAGATGCAAGCTAACCTCAACCAACGTCTGGGACGTGTGCAACGGTTAGCTGGTGAAGTGGTAAGTTCGCTGGGGCATAGCCAGGAACCGCTCAGTGACGCGTTGAATACCGTGAATGAGGCGCAGCGTATGGCGGGCGCTCTGATTGCCGACGCCGAGAAAGTGCTGGATACTACTCGCCGGCAACTCGACCGGATTTTAACGGCGCGTCGCATGCTGAGTACGCTTCTGCCTGAGGAAATCACCCGGGCGGATATCACTGTGCCGCAGACCAGTACTGGTGAGCTTACCGGCCTGGGTCCGGATCTGGGAATGGGCTCCTCCGGGTATACCGGGCAATTTGGGGCAGTCTCATCGCTTGGCTCCATATTGGAAGGAGACAGCACCGACAGCCAAGAGAGTGGTATAGCGCGGATGACGCAGCCACTAACCAGCATCTCGCCTGCATCCGCAAACGAACGGCGAGATTCTACGGATGCCGCCGACATTGGCGGAGAATCGTCCTCCTCAAGGCGTGGGCGTGGCAACCGTGCGGTTGGAGCCGGCTCGCTAGCCTCGGGTGGCGGTACCGCCGGCGATCTACCGCCCGAGTTGGTCGAGACGTGGAATTTTATCACGCAGATAGACGCGGAAATGAGACAGAGCGAGCGATTGCTTAGCAAACTGGAGAGCCAGCTTGGTACGCAATCACGGCAGCTTCGCACCGTAGACACGAACATAGCTTGGTTTCGCTCAGCACTGCAGGCGGTGCTCAGCAATGCTGAGCAACTCCAGCATATAGCGGGACTTCCGCTGCAGATGCCGGGGACCGATTCGCCTGTGACTCCCGCGTCGCCTTCGCGTCCCCTCTCGCAGCTTCCTGGCTTTTCCGACAACCGGCTACCATTTCCGGTCTATGGTGAGGCCGGACCAGGCGGGCCGCTAGAAGATCCGACTACCGGGGCGAGTGATTCGGGCGGCATGGCCAGTCCAGACGAATCGATGCATGCTCCCGGTTCGTTGCGCGCCTCCGACCTGCTCTCCTTTGACGGTATGGACTTCAGCTCCCTGGGAGAAACCAATCCCCCGGACAAAGAGCGTCCAGATGGCGACTAGCTCCCGTGCCGTGGCGGTAGCTTTGCGCGAGCAAAGAACACGATTCTAGCGATCTAGACCAGCCGACCACCGGGCACTTTCTCAGCGTGACGGTGCCCGACCAAAAGGTGATCAACGAGTAGAGCAGGGTCCTGCTCATAGTGTATGAGGTCGAGATTGTGCTGAGGAATGAATCCTTCTACCACTGCCTGCCTTACCATAGCCAGCAGCGGAGAGTAATAGTCAGCGACATCAAGTAGGCCAATTGGCTTATGATGGATGCCAAGCTGCGCCCAGGTTATGATCTCGAAGAGCTCGTCAAAGGTACCGAAGCCGCCGGGAAGGGCGATAAATGCACCGGCCAGATCCGCCATCTTCGCCTTTCGCTCATGCATACTGTTCACCTCATACAACCGGGCGAGACCTCGGTGGGCAATTTCCTTCTCGGATAGGGCACGCGGGATTACGCCAATAACCTCGCCACCGGCTTCCAGTGCCGCATCGGCGATGGCGCCCATGAGTCCGCGACTGGCACCCCCATAGACCAGCCCGATACCGCGAGTGGCGAGTTCCCGACCCAGAGCCGCAGCCATCTGGCGATACTCGGGCAGTCTTCCGTCGCTGGAACCAGAAAATACACAGATCCGCTCCATACAGGCCCTTTCCCTCTATCTCTGCAATCATTGTGGCGTAGCGCACGTCACCTGAGTCGCTAGTGCACCGGCAGTATGGCCAGGAGTGCGCTGGACCCATTGGCACTCAGGCGCGGTAGCCCGCCAGTGGCCTCCCCAGAGCCGGAGAGGAGCTGGGCAGGAACGGCGGCGCGTGCCGTGGGTATATCCTGGGGCGCACCAGCGCGCACCTCCACGCCAAAGATAAGGTTGCCCTTGTCTGTCGGCAAGAGATACTGGGGCCACGAGACCACCGTTACAATCGAACCAGGCCGCCACTCTTCCGCCGGTAAGTACGACTGGGTCCAGGCATCCTCCATCACGATCCGCGAACCGTTCGGCCGGGTGAACGTCGTCACTATCGTGAGGGGCTCGCGGACTGGCGCAAGAACCTTCCAGTAGGTCGTGACTTTGGTCACTCCCTCGGCGAGATTTACACTGGGAGGCGAGAGCGAGTAGCCAATCAGCTCAAGAGAACCGGCGTACTCGACCGCTGCCGGTGACGTGCCACCTGGAGGCGGGCCCGCATACGCAAAAGTATAAAATGAGGCCGGCAAGGCGGTGGAACAGGCTGTACCTGCAGTGGCCGCAACCGAGGCATGGCGGTGAAGGAGAAGATAGCCGTCTTGAGCCGTTACCACACTAAACTGGCACGAAGCCAGCAGGCGCTGCACCTCGCCCACATACTCCGAAGCGCCCGGGAAAGGATAATAGTCTCCCGTCGTCACATCTAGAAACACATAATCGGACTGGTCATCCTGGAAAGGAAACTGGTATATACGGTAGCGCTCGCTGAGATGGGGAACCAGCGTGGATTGGGCGCTTACCGAGGCGTTTCGTGGCACTGACTGGGCAATGCTCTGGCCCAGCTGACTGTGCTGGCTCACCGGTGGGAAAGTCTCGTGTACTACCAGAGCGTCCACATGGAAGGCCTGCTGGACCGAGCTGCGTCCCACCAGGCCCACTCCGGCGATTATGACCAGCGCCAGCAGCAGTGGGTGAACCACCCACAGTACTCGCCCGGAGGCGCGGGGCAGGCGCTCGGCCAGCCAGAGCCGGAGGTCGGCAAAATATCGCTCGAGAAGTGGCGCCATCCAGACGAGGGCGTCAATCGAAGCGGCAACTAGGATGGGCACGATATCAGTGTTGTATTGGTACAGGCCGCTGTACATCTGGACATCAGTGCTCGCCATATTGAGAAAGATCGACGGCACCGCCAGAACAAGTATCCAGGGACTAAACAGGGGAAGAAATCCACTGGGAGCCAGGAGCTTGAGCAGGTAAGCGCGACGTCGTGGATCTTTGGCTAAAGTTATTAGCGTTGAGAGAGGATGGTCTTTGAGATCGACAAGCCGGCCGGCCACCGGGGATTGGCCGGTCGGACTGGCAATGTGCATGGTAAACAACGCCAGCGCCAGCATCAAGGCGGCCATGAGCACCAGACTCAAGCCCAGGCGCGGTCGCCTATGGATCAAGACCACAAAGGCGCCAATCATGAACACATCGAGCGCCATAGTTTCTTTACAAAGCAGCATAACAAAGCAGACGATTATAAGCCAGCGGTAGCGGCGAACGGCCAGTAGATAGAGTGCCCACATGACCAGGGTGGCCGCCAGAGTCTCGGGATGAAAGGCAAAGATCACCGCCGCCTGCAGAGAAGGATAAATCAGAAAGACTACTGCAAAGAAAAGGCCCCAGAGCACATTGCGGAGTCGTCTGGTCGCCAGCAGGTAGGCGGGAAGCGCCCCCGAGCCGACTACTGCTACTTGAAACACCAGCAGGAACTTGACGTTAGGAATAACCAGATATAAGAGTGAGAGCGGTATGAGAATCGGCTCGAAGTGGATGGCGAAGCGCGAAAAAACCGGAGCCAGGCAATTGGAGTCAGTGACGCTATTGCAGATGGATTGCAGCATGAAGTGCCCATGCGAGGTGTTCCAGAACACCTGATCCATGATACCCAGGTCTTCGGCGCTGGTATTGAAGGTAGCCTGCAGGCCCAGTACATACCCTGCCATCACCACGATGTATATCGCGACTATGCAGGCGAGTAATCCTAGCGCTAGTCGTCCCACAATACCGGTGTCATACGGAGCCGGCTCCTTCTCGTGCTGGAGAAGCCAACTCCAGGCGCCCCGAAGAACTTCGAAGGGCTTGCGGGGATGAGATGCGGTTTCAGTCTGTTCTGACGTGCCGGGATTCGTCAAGCTGGTTGTCCGCGGTACACGCATATCCCTGTTCTCGATCTTTCAATATTGCCGGCAACAACACCCAGAAAGAATACACCCATCCCCTGCCTCAATCCTTTTGCAATTCCCGTGCTAGCGGCAATGACTGCAGCGGGAATGGTCCACGGGAACTCTACGCGAACTCTACATAGCATAACGTTAGTCGTGCAGCAAAGAAACTGGCCATAGGCGAAATTCTTGGAAGCAGACCACTTCATCGTGGGGAACAAGACCATCAACAGGCGAGGGAGGGTCCGGGCAACCAGGCTGCCCGGACCCTCCCCCACATCTAACAATCGGTCGAAACTGCGCGTAGCCGCTTAGCCTTTTAGCTCAGCTGCGCCAGGTCGCCGATGGTCTGCAGATGATACTTGGTGGCGTTCGCCTTGGAGGTGCAGTAGCCGTAGCTGTCGTTCAGGTTGAAAGCAGCGTCCAGCCAGGTGATGTGGTACTTTTGCTCGTAATATGTCTTGACCTCAGTGTACGCCGTCTGCGGGTCGGTGGTGTTGGTCAAATTGCCGATGCTGAGACCCGTGCCGGTGAACTCAGGATAGATATCAATCTGGCCGCTCTGAATGGCAGAGCTGAGCACCGGCGTCTGTCCGAGCGCCAGCTTGGTCGTCACATTGAAGCCCTGATTGGCAAGCAGTAGCGAGTACATCTCCGCCAGCAGCTGACCATCAGGATCGTTCTTGCTGCCGATCGTTATTTTGATGCCGGCTCCCGCTTTGCTGGGACTGGAGAGCAGTCCCTGCGCCTGCAGGAAAGCCTGCGCCACTTCGGGCACAGTCTGGTGACCGACGCTGACTTTCTCGATCAGGCCGGTTTGCTCAGCGGTGTTCAGGTGAGATTCCAACCCATTGAGGGTAGTGGCGATGTCCGACGATTTCGCCAGGGTGCTGTCGCGAATGATGGGAGCAGGATTATACGGTGGGAAAGCGTTCTTGGTGTCGGTGAGCAGCACGAAATTGTCCACCACAATGGATGGGTCAGTGGTATAACACTCGTTGACGTCGATGCTTCCACTGGTCACTGCCGCAAATGAGAGCGATTCGCTAATGAAGGTCGTACTCTTCCATTTCAGACCATAGGCTGCATCCACCGGTTGGTAAATGCTGACCGCGTCTTGCTGTAAACCCAGCTTGAGTTTGCTGGACGTCTCTACTTTGCTGGTCGTGGTGCCGCTGCCGCCGCCGCCGCAGCCGGCAAGCGTCAACACAGTGAGCATCATCACTACTCCAAGTAACATCTTCAAATGCGAATGGCGATCTGCTTGCATGCTGTCCCTCCTCAGAGACCTTAGTCGCGGCGACATCGCCGCAGTAATCGATTTGCCTGACACCTCGCCGCAGTCGGAGAGGCGTACGTCGCACCCGACCACAATGGCCGGGTGCCGCCTGAGTTCATAGGTCGCGCTACCGCATCCTTGCAGCCAAATCCGCATCAGGCGGCGAGTGGTTCACCTCCTGACGCATTCTGGCCTGCGCCTCGCGTCTCCGGTACCTCCGCAGCCTCGCGCACGCGCAGGCCCGCGGGAGTTATGGCACGCTGTAGGGCGCTCAGTCCCACCTCGGCGGCCACTGCCAGCACCGCCACGCTAATTGCCCCCACAAAAAGCGGCACGGTCTCATTCAGATCGAGGCCGTACAAGATATAGTCGCCGTAGCCCCCACCGCCGACCACGGCGGCGAATGGAGTGGTAGCAACGATCCCCACGGCACTGGTGCGCACACCGGCCGCAATCAGCGGCAAGACGAGCGGTACTCGAACCCGAATTAGCAGCTCCCACCAGGTCATGCCCATACCGCGACCGGCATCAATAGTAGCCGGATCAATACCACGCAGGCCGGCGATGGTATTCAGCAGGATCGGGGGAATGCCCAGCAGTGTGAGACCAACGACGACCGGAGTGAACCCTATTCCCAGCACGGGAATGACGATGAACAGGAACGCGAGAGTCGGTATGGCACGGACGAAACCGCTCAGGTTGTTGGCCACAAAAGCCGCCAGCGGACGCTGAGCTACCAGAATGCCCAGCGGTATGGCGATCACCATGGCAAGTACGGTTGGGACGATAATGTACTGGAGCGTGAGGAGCGTCTCCATGCCGAATGGTGGCGTTGCAGTCTCGATAAACTGCAGCATTTGCTGAAGAAACTGCCATAAGTGTTGAAGCAGCATCGCCCTCTCCGACCTCCGTGGTAGCTGGACTCCGTAACGCTCTGCGAGATTACGTCGCTGGGATGATCTGACGCCCTCGGCTAAGCAGCCTTTGTACAGCCAGGAGTAGCAGGTCAGCGGCGATAGCAAGCGCGGTGATGACAATCACCCCGGCCAGGCTCTCGTCCAAGTAGGCGAAATTGACCCCCTGGAAGACCAGCGTTCCCAGGTCGTTGACGCCCACCAGAGGAGCGACCGTGGCGATACCGATGGTGGTAACCGTGACCACTCGTAGTCCGGCCACAATCACCGGTAGTGCCAACGGAAACACCACATATCGCCGCAATTGAAAGGCATTCATTCCCATCGCTCGCCCTACCTCCACCAGCGTGGGGTCTACCGAGTGCACCGCCGCGACGATGTTACGAATTAGCACCAGCTGGGCATAGACCACCAGAGGAATGATGACCGTCGCCGGAGCCAGCCCGGTAAATGGGACGAGGAGCGCCACAAAGGCGAGACTGGGTATGGTATAGAGAATGCCTGACGTGCCGATCAATGGACCGTAATAGTTTTCCGGGTTGAACACTGGACGGTAGGAGGGTCGGGAAATCGTGACCAGCAGCGCCAGCGGTAAAGCGATCGCCAGCCCGATGGCCACGCTCACCAGGGTAAGGTACAGATGGTCGAGTAGTAGACTCGGGATATTCATCGGAGCGCTGAGTTCCCAGTTAGCCCCGTTGAGTAGATAGCTCACGCCCGTGCTTCCTCCTGACTGTGTGGCACTTACCGCACCGTCGCGGCGTTGGCCGCTTGGTCTCGCGAAGCGTCATCAGTCTCACGGCTTCTCGCCTGCGCCGTGCGCAATATGCTGGAAACCGACACTCGTCCACGCACCTGGCCATGTTCCTCCACCGCCAGAGCTGGCGCTCCCGTCTCAATCAGGCGAAGCATTGCCCGCAGCAGCGTAGCGTCTGTCGGAATGCGCTCACCGGCGGCCTCAGTCGCGGGCTCGAGGGCCATCGTCACCGGTAGATAATCGAGCTGGCGCAGTAGGCTGTCGGCACCGACCAGGCGACGTACGAAGTCATCGGCCGGCCTGGCCAGCAGCTCCACCGGCGTTCCCTCCTGTATCAGCCGGCCATCCGACATGACCACGATCTTGTCTCCGAGCTTGAACGCTTCCTCGACATCGTGAGTCACGAAGAGTATGGTCTTTCGCACGCCCCGCTGGATGCGCAACAGCTCATCTTGCAGACGCTCGCGAGTGATGGCGTCAAGGGCGCCGAAGGGCTCGTCCATCAACAGCACAGCAGGATCGGCAGCCAGAGCCCGCGCCAGTCCCACCCGTTGCTGCTGGCCACCGCTGAGCTGGCGCGGGTATCGCTTCCGATACTCGGCCGGATCGAGCCCTACCAGGCGCAACAACTCGTCAACTCTTCCACTGGTCTCGGCCGCTGGCTTGCCCAGGATCGAAGGCACGATCCGGACATTGTCTTCGATAGAAAGATGGGGAAACAAGCCCACTTGCTGGATGACGTAGCCCATGCCGCGCCGCAGCGTAATGGGATTCTGCGAGGTAGTGGGGACACCGTCGATCCTCACTTCACCTGATGTCGGATCTATCAAGCGATTGACCATACGCAAAAGGGTGGTCTTTCCGGAACCGGAGGTGCCAAGCAGCATACAAATGGTGCCTTCGTCAACTCCAAAGCTTACCTCATTGACGGCGGCAGCTTTGGAGTCGGCATAGGTCTTGGTGACCTTCGCAAAGGCTATCTTGGCCATTATTACGTACGCCTCCTCCCCGGTTGGTCAGCGCTTGCTTCTGGCATATAGTCAGGCCAGCTGTTAGACGATACCGTCTACCAGTACCAAAAGTCAAGGTTAGCCGGCGCAAGATGAGAACCTTTGTTCGGAATCATCTCACTTCAGGGCGCGGCGCGAGGGTTGAAGCGGAAGAGCTGAGCGGGACGATGAGGCCCAACCATCTTGGTATGGGAAGTGGGCTCGACAATGCGCATCAGCAGGAGCTTCTTGCGAAAGTTGCGTTTGTCCAGCTTCCGATTGAGTATAGCCTGGTAGACCTCTTGCAGTTCACTCATGGTGAACTCGTGGCCCAGTAGCTGAAATCCTATAGTGGTATACTCGAGTTTGGCGCGCAGGCGCTGCAACGAGTACTTCATAATGCTTGCATGATCGAAAGCCAGCGACGGCAAGTCATAAGCCCAGCAGACCTGGTAGGCGGTATCGTCGTCTCTCGCTGGTATCTGCATCTGGTCAGCACGAATCAGTGCGTAATAGACTACAGTAATGACCCGCATGCGTGGGTCGCGCTCTGGGTCGCCAAAGGTATAGAGTTGCTCTAAATACACGTCGCTAACGCCCGTTACCTCGGCAAGCTTGCGCTTGGCTGCCGCTTCCAGCGACTCGTCGTAATGAACAAATCCTCCGGGAATAGACCATAATCCTTCAAATGGAGGGCGATTCCGCTTTACCAGTACCACCTCCAGCCGGCCTTCGCGTACGGTGAGGATCACGACGTCCACAGCGACGGCAGGGCGGTCCTGCCGGTCCGCGTCAGGGGCTGACGGCTGCGACTGTACGCGCTCAACCGGAGCGGTGATCGCGCTGAGCGCTGGTGGAGGAGACAACGACGTTTCGACGCTCGCCACTTTCCCTGCCCCTTTTTGTCCATGCCATTCCCAGTTTAGGTACCGTCTGATCTATTCTTTATTATAGTACGTATAAGCTGTTCTATTCTGCATGACACAGTATCGCCGCCTACAATCAATGTCAACCAGAAATGTGACGAGCAGTCGAACGAGGCAGTCATTGTGAGACGGATTCAAAGAGCCGCAGTACCCATACGGGCGCACCCCAATGTTACGGCAGTAGCTCTGGCCACTCTGGTATTCATTGTAGTTTCGGTTACGATCGCACGTACCGCGGCACTGAACTTGAGTTACACCAGTTGGCAGCCGGTGGCTACGGCATCACCATCGATCACGAGCCTAGGCGGCAAACCTAAGCTAAGTTCGGTGGACTGGGCATCTCAGGCAGAGAGCAACGTTGAGCTCCAATACGTCAATTCCCTGATTGCTCATATGACATTACAGCAGGAAGTTGGCCAGATGATCATGATCGAGTTCCAGGAATCTCAGATGGACCCTGGGCTGGCCTACGAAATTTCTCACTACGACATTGGCTCGGTGATACTCTACGACTACAATGTGCTCAGCACTGCACAGATGCAGCAGTTTACCAAAGCTATGCAGGCTGATGCCGACCTGCCGCTTCTCATATCCACTGACCAGGAAGGTGGTCCGGTAAACCGTCTTTACAGCATAGAAGGACCGCTGCCTTCCGCCGAGGAAATGGGAGATACCAATAACCCCAGTTATGTGCGCGAGCGAGGTGTGCAGGATAGCCAGGCGCTCTATAACCTGGGCATCAACGCCAATTTGGCGCCGGTAGTAGATGTCCAAAATGTCCCGGATGGAGTAGGAGCGCTTTCCGGGCGAATGTTCGGCACCACGCCGTCCCAGGTTTCGAAGATGGCCGGCGCCTACCTCGAAGGGCTGCAAGCAAGCCATCAGGTCGTAGGCAGTCTCAAGCACTTTCCCGGACTCGGTGATGTTCCCGTAGATCCACATCTGCAGCTCTACACCCTGAACCGAAGCCTAGCAGAACTCAACCAAATTGACTGGGCTCCCTACAAGACACTGCTCGCCACCAACCAGGTAGAAATGGTCATGGTAACCCATGTGGTCATTCCGGCAGTTGATCCGTCACGCCCGGCAAGCCTGTCTCACGCGGTAGTGACCGGCATCTTACGAGATCAACTCCACTTTAATGGTGTGGTTATCACCGATGGCATCTACATGAAGTCGCTCAAACAGTACTCGTTCGATCAGATCGTGCTCGATGCCGTTGAGGCGGGAGTGGATATCATCTCGAGCACCTACTCCCTGGCTTCGACCGCTGAGGCCGCGTCCGACATACTGAACGCGGTACAAAACGGGACCATCAGCAAAGCGCGTATTGACGACTCGGTACGGCGCATTTTACTACTCAAGCTGCACTACGGCATCCTGGCTATGCCCAAACCAGCGGATTGACCTTGTAGATGTTCTCCGGCAGGCTGCACTGCACGGCTTAGTTAGCAGAAGAGAAGGCACGGGCAGTATGTCAGGCAATTTTCCCATGCGCGGTGTGGCACAGCCCGCTCGTGAATCGGTGCTGTCGCTGCCGGGAATCTCTATTTCACCGCACCCGGTAGTGGCGCACAAATTGAGCCGGTTGCGCGATCGGCAAACCGAGCCGCCGGATTTCTATCGACTGGTGTATGAGCTGGGCACGTTGCTGGCCTATGAAGCGACCAGCGACTTGAGCACCACCCCGATTCCCGTCGATACACCTCTGGAGCCGATGATGGGCAAGAAACTGGCGGGAAGTGTGGGGATAGTTCCCATTCTCCGCGCTGGGCTCGGTCTGGCTGAAGGATTCCGGCAGGTGTTACCAGCTGCCCAGGTGTGGCACCTTGGGATCCGACGAGACGAAGAAACCCTGGAGCCGATCGAGTATTACAACCCATTGGCACGGGCTGACAATCTCCAGGTATGCTTTTCGGTAGACCCAATGCTAGCCACTGGCGGCTCGGCAATCGACGCACTCAATACCCTCAAGCGCTATGGCGTACCACATCTTCGCTACGTAGGTCTGATTGCTGCTCCTTATGGCCTGAGCAGGCTCAGAGAAGCCCACCCGGACGTACCCATCTACATTGCAGCTCTTGACGAACGTCTCGACGAACGCGGCTATATTTGTCCTGGGCTTGGGGACGCCGGCGACCGGCAGTTCGGCACATTGTAGGCCGTGGTGTATAGTGACCAGGGATGGCTACGTCGCGCACCGGCCTGCGGGTGAACCGGCACCGGTTTTTCGAAGGAGTAGAGGCCAGCAGTGGCAAACAACGAGAGCACAAACGATCACACAGATCCCATTGAACCTGTAGAGCCTGCGGAGGGAGCAAATCCTGACGAGCTGGCAGTTGAAGGCGCGGTGCCACCCGGCTACGACTGGCCCACCCACGGAGGATATCTCGGCTGCCTGATCGGCTTGGTGGCCTCATTGCTCGTTGGCGGCTTCCTTGGCACCACCATCTTTGCCGCACTAAGTTATTCGCGCGTTGTATCGCCAGTCGTGAGTCTGGTACTTACGATATGCGTCTTTCTGGTAGTCACCTTTGGATTGTGTCGACTAGGCTGGGCGCTGGGCAAACGCTTCTATCGGGAATACACGCCCAATCCACCGCCCTCGCGCAGCCAATATATCGATGGCGCCAACCAAGACCTCACCAATGTCCCCTAGGGTCCATTCTAGTGAAGGGCCACTAGCACGGCAGCACCCGCAACCACCAGGCTGCCTACCAGACATACCACCCCCCATACGACACGGGCGGTGCGGTTAGATTGGCCAGTTTTAGGGGATGCATAGCCGGGTGCAGATCCATAGGCCTGGTTATAGGGAGCGCCTGAGACACCGCGATTGTACTGGGCAGGCATAGGTGGCGGCGGAGACGGCATGATAGCTTCAGTGAGGTCACTTCCGTGAGCCGGCGACCAGGTTTCATCGTCTCCTACAACATAACGGGCTGGTGCACTTGTAGGTATGCCTTGCCCGGTGTACGTATTTCGGCCGGTACCGACCGGCGTGCCACACTGTCCACAGAAGACCTCGCCACGCTCGATACGCGCTCCGCATGTCCCGCAATAACGACCATTTCCGCCCTGATTGGTGGGTACACTTGGTGTACCCACGCGACTGGAGAAGGGGGGAGTATAGCGCGGCATATCAACAGTTCGGTCAAAGGAGGAGGGTGCGGCGGCGCCGCGCATACCGGCCTGGGTAGCAGGTACCTCAGCCGCGCGGGTCTCGCCCAGAGATGGCGAGCTATCATCTATCCTTGGCTCATGCCACCCACAATTCTGGCAGATCCCGCGCGAATCTACCGCAGTCGCTCCACAATTCTGACAGATTCGCACGCTCGATCCCTCCGTTGCCTTGCTGGCTTACACCGTGCCTCTAGTACCGTAGCCTGACCTCAGTATAGCGCCACAGGGTCAAGTTAGCAACGGTAGTGGCACGAGAGACGTATCTGCTTCGACCTGGCACTTTGCCAGTTCCAGCGGTGTATAGTGTGGACTGGGAGAGATAGCCCTCGTCGACTCGCAATATTGCGGCGGCTCCAGGAAGTGAAGAAGGGATGAACAGAGCCGTGCCAGGTTTGAAAGGCGGAAACGCATGACACCGGTACCACGCCCAGGGGAGCACCCACCGGAAATATCGAATACCCCAACGGTTCCACTTCCGCATGGGCGCCCATCTGCGGATTTGCCGGGCCGGAGTTACCTGCCGCTTCCCTATGCCGGGGTTGAGGCGCCGGCGCCAATCACACCACCATTGCCTCGTACCGGTATACACGGTTCATTGCCTCCACCTCACTCCACGTTTCGCCCAAGGGATCATCCCCTACCGCCTTCAGGGCCAGGCAGGCGCTCACCATGGAAACGCAGACTGGTAGCCATTGCTCTGATTGGTACGTTGGTCGTTCTACTGCTTGGCGGGCTTGCGATGCACCGGATGTCGGACTTTGGCCTGGCGATCTCACAACAGGCACCCTTTTCAACTCAGACCAACTTCATGAGTGGGAGCGGTCGTATCAACTTACTCGTGCTGGGATATGGCGGCGTGGGCCATGATGGCGCTTATCTCACTGACAGTATGATTTTGATAAGCTTGATACCCTCCGACCATGCCACGACGGTGATCTCGGTCCCTCGGGATCTCTGGGTGCAGGTGCCGCCAAACTCCGGCCAGTACGCCAAGATCAATACCGCCTACCAGGATGGCTTCTACAATGGCTACAACGGCCTGCCCGCCGGACAGAATGCCGGTGGCACGGAAGCGGCGGAGAAAGTCGGCGAGGTGGTGGGGCTACCGGTCAACTACTGGCTCACCATGAATTTTGACGGATTCCGTTCGCTGGTTGATTCGCTAGGCGGCGTTGAGATCAATGTCCCGGTGGCATTCACCGCACAGTATCCAGTCAACGACGACCCCGCCATAAATGCCAACTGGAAGATTATCCATTTCAACACTGGTCCACAGCATATGGACGGCGAGCAAGCTATTGAGTACGCGCGTGCCCGCTACGTGTTGTCTCCGCTGAGCCAGGGTACCGACTTCGCCCGCTCAGTACGCCAGCAGCAGCTGATTAGCGCGATTCTGGCGCGTGCTCGCCAGGTGAGCGCCTGGCCAAGCCTGCTTAACGCCACCAATGCTCTACAGAATGCCATCTATACCAACCTGTCTTTGACTGATCTAGCGTTATTCTCGGAGAAGCTGGATCTCTCCCACGCCGGCCACGTCGGTCTTACCAATCAAAACGTGCTGGTAAGTGCGCAGTCGAGCGATGGTCAGGACATTCTGCTGCCCATCAACGGGGATTGGGGCACTATTGCCAGCTATGTCAATTCCAATTTGAAGAGTTGATGACCGGGCGAGGTCGCGAGGTCCCCTTGACTACGGTCCGACCGTGGACTTCCGGCGGCAGCTGGTCATATAAGCGCCCTGGCTGGTATAGAGGGAGATGGCCCGGCCGGTACATGATTCACAGGCCTCGATGACAATGGTACCGATGTGCGTACCTTCGAGACGAGTCTGGAGCATATGTGTGTCGCAGAAATGTTGCCGACAGCTAAAGCATTCGTTGGTACCATTGTTCTTGCATCCTTGGGCAGTACACCGATACATGCTGAATCCATAGCGATCTGCCGAAGAATCTCGCGTATCAGTCATGCGCACTGTACCTTCTGAGTCAGGCCTGCCCGGTATATCGCCCAGTAAGCATTCGGAAATCATGTCCGTCCTCGCATCTCTTCTCTGCATTGTGAAGAAGGAACGGCACAATGTCAATGCCAAAACATGTGAACGCCGACACACTGCTCACACGCGTGCACGCGTGAAGCTACGATTGACCAGGTAGATACCGGAGAGGGCCACCAGACCGCCTAACA
The DNA here is from genome assembly GCA_963826075.1 of uncultured Chloroflexia bacterium. Lineage (GTDB taxonomy): Bacteria > Chloroflexota > Ktedonobacteria > Ktedonobacterales > JADMIN01 > JAJPKE01. The sequence goes on along the minus strand of CAWGVQ010000009.1, from coordinate 426,588 downwards.
ACTGCTGTGCATCCAAGGCCTCGCCCAGGAGTGGGACTGCGAAAACTGCGGTAAGCACCGGCTGGCCCAGAAGTGTCGCCGAGACTATGGCGGCCGGCAGATGCCCAAGCGCGTAATTGATTGCCAGCCATCCCAGGACCTGTGAGATGACGCCAAGAGCCAGCAGGGCCAGATAGGTATGCGTCGAGAAGCCCCAGAGCATTTGGTGCGTGAGCAGATTGAGAACCAGCAGCAGCAGCGCTCCACTCACCCCCGGAACCCACAGTGAGGAGAGAGTATCAAGGTGGACGCGCACACGTTGCATAAGGAGAAGATAGCCTGCGTAGGCCACTCCGGCAGTCAGCGCCATCAGATCTCCGGTGCTCTTGTGAGAGCCTGTGAACATGTCTCCGCCGACAATGATAGTCATGCCCGACAGCGCAATCACCAAGCCGATCCAGTAGGGCAGCCGCAGCTTCGCATGAAAGATCAGCAATGATCCCAGGCCCACTAAAATAGGTGCGTCGTTGGCCAGTAAGGTTGCATTAGCCGCTGAAGTTTGAAACAGCGAAGTATTCCACAGAGCCAGGTCCAGCGCAAAAAAGATGCCCGAAGCTGCAGCCAGCAACCACACCCACGCGCCGGAAGTGGAGGAGCGGTGGTTCAAATCTCTGCCAAACGGCAGGCCAAGCACCACCACCGCAATGGCCACCCGATAAAAGGCCGACACAGTTCCCGGAACACCCGCTACCGTGGTGAATATAGCTGAAAGCGCAATACAGACGATTCCCAGCGCCAGCGCCGGATAGACGCCTATAAAGTATCTTTTCACGATAACTCGGGAATCACCTCAGTCCGCATAGCGGCTGCCGGCTATCCCTACAGCTTCGCGGTAAATACCGACTGCCGAGAAGATCGCAATAGATTCGGTAAGTAGGAACATCACGATCCAGAGCCAGGCAAATCCTGCCTGCAACGCATGAGATCCCGGCAGGAAACAAATCAGACCAATGACAAAGGCTGGAGCCACTATCAGAGCGGCACAAAGCAACCACACGACCAGCTGGCCCAACCTGTCCATGGCAGGATGGTTAAAGTTCTGGGGGGCGCGGTAACCCTGGCCTGGTCCGGCCTTGGGTATCTCGACAAAGACTCTGGTATCGGTTGTGGGACTGCTGCCTCCACTCTCGGAGTCGGGGGAATTTGTGCTCATAAGCCCATTTCTCATTGTGTTTATACGAGTTGTAGCAAACCTACTTTTGCTACCAGTGTAGGGCCGCTGGCAGCTCGGCGTCAAGTGGAATACTGCCGAGTACGGGCCAGCAGCTCATCTCGCGCTTCCCAGAGCGGAGCAAAGAGCAAGTCATGTAAGGTCTTCTCCAGGGCTGTCATGGGCATGCCTCCAGTGCCGACAGCTCGTAGGCCTAGATTGCGCTCGGCCAGTTTGAGGTGCGCGGCACGGAATAGATGAAATTGCTCGTCGAAGTCGGTGAGAGCCTCGGCGCAGTCATAGAGAGCTGCATGTCTGAACGGTTCCTGGTAAAGATCTACCAGCGTGATTCCGGTCTGATTGAGCAGTGAGATGTACGCCTCCCAGACGTGGGGTGCCGTAACCAGGATCGCCCGGAACCCGGGCGAGTCGCTACCACTCCCGTTGCCCAGCCCGGCTCGTATGACCAGGAAGTCTCTAGGAGCCACTAGTTCGAGTTGGCGTAGCGCCATCAGGACTACACTCTGTGCCGCGACTGCCCGCCGGAGCAAGCTTGCAGCCTGTGCCACCTGATCGATTCGCAAGTGTTCGGCAGCCGCCTCGAGATGCTCAACCGTTACCTTCCACCAGAGCTCAAATGTCTGGTGGACTACCTGAAAGGTCAACTCATCCGGATGGAGACGTTGCTCCAGCGGCTTCTGCAACGTTAGCAGCTCATCAGTACGAATGTACGTTTCATACGTGGTCGGAGGTCGCCCCTTCGGTGGGGATGCAAAAGCGTCAGCGCTCATGATTGGTACCCTTTTCTGGCCGGAAATTCTCCTAGCAGTATACTCCACCTCAAAGCGTGGCGCTGGGGTCTACGTCTATCGACCATCCAGCCGGCAGGTCCTCCTCGGCGAGCGCCATAACCAGGAGACGAGGATCAGGGGAACGCAGAATCAGTTGCCAGCGATAACGACTACGTAATCGCTCGAGAAAGGCCGGTGCTGGACCCACAATATCGGTCTCGACCAGCCGGGCATCGTGGATGAGCTGCGCCAACCGATCCGCTAGCCTGGTGGCCTCGATCTCGGCGGTATAACGATCGGAGTGCTCGTAGGTGCATTTGACAAAGCGGCGAAACGGTGGATACCCATACCGGCGGCGAGCGGAGATCTCAGCGGCGAAGAAGCCGGCATAATCGTGTCGGGAAGCGGACTGAATACAGAAATGCTCTGGATTGAGGGTCTGTATCAGCACAGTACCGGCGAGATTGCCACGGCCAGCGCGACCGGCAACCTGGGTCAGCAACGCGAAGGCTCGCTCCGAGGCGCGGAAGTCCGGAAGAAACAGCGCTACGTCGGCCGAAATGACGCCTACCAGAGTCACCGCCGGCAGATCGAGTCCCTTGGCTATCATCTGGGTACCAACCAGAATATCAGCGCGCCGTTCCACGAAAGCGCGCAGCAGCTCTTCATGCGCCGAACGTGTGCGCGCGGTGTCACGATCCCAGCGCAGCACACGAGCCTCAGGGAACATCCGCTTAACCGCCGCCTCGACGCGCTCGGTGCCGAGGCCAAAGTGGCGAATGCTGGCACTCCCGCAGTTTGGACAGATAACCGGAACTGGCTTGGCTTGGCCGCAGTAGTGGCAAAGTATCATTCGGTCGCTTGCATGATAGGTCATTGAGACATCGCAACGCCCACAGCGGGCCACGAAGCCGCAATCTCGACAGACCACGCTGCTAGCAGTGCCGCGACGGTTGAGAAACAGAATGGCCTGTTCTCCTCGGTCCAGCGTTTGACGCAATGCCCGTCGCAGCGTCTGGGAGATTATACTGGTGTTACCGCTACGTAACTCAGCGCGCAGGTCCACAATCTGCACCGGCGGCAGGCTTGTCCGGGACGCTGGCACCGCACCGGTTGGGGCGCGCTCCCCGAGCTCAAGCAACGTGTAGATCCCCTGCGTGGCGTTCCAGTACGATTCAACCGACGGAGTGGCGCTACCCAGGACAACCGTCGCACCGGTGAGCCGCCCCAGCGCGACTGCCACCTCTCGCGCATGATAAGTTGGGGTACGGTCCTGCTTATAGGCTGATTCTTGTTCCTCGTCTACCACGATAAGGCCAAGATGGTCCACCGGTGCGAAGAGCGCTGAGCGGGATCCCAGCACAATGTCCACCTCGCCCGCGCGAATACGCCGCCACTCGTCCAGTCGCTCGGCGCTGGTGAGCCCACTATGCAGCAGCGCAACCCGGCCAGGGAAGCGACCAGCATAGCGTGCCATGGCCTGAGGGGTCAGCGCGATCTCCGGAACCAGCACTATACCGCGCCTCCCCTCCGCCAGGGTTGCTGCCAGAGCTTGAAGGTAAATCTCGGTTTTGCCGCTTCCGGTAACACCGTGCAGCAAGAAGACCCGGCCGGCGTGACCAGGCTCCGCTGCTGCGGGCAGTGCACTCGTCACTGCCTGCAAAGCTCTAGACTGAGCCGGTGACAGCACCAGCGGCTCAGTTCGATCGATGCGCCGGCCCGCCAGCGGATCGTGTCGCAACTTCACTTCTTCAAGCTTGACCAACCCCATGTCGGCTAGTTCGTCAAGCGCCGATGCAGTGATCCGGGTGAGCTTACGCAACTCCTCTATGCGCCAGCCAGTGTGGCCATTTGTCTGATCTTCCGCTGTCGTTGACCACCCCTGTACTATGTCCAGGGCGGCCAGCTGGCGCAGCAAGCGCTCGCCGATCTTCGCATCTTTGGCGCTAGCCTGCCAGGAGGCGCGCTGGCTCCGCAGGATGGGCAACGTCTCCAGCTGCTGGTGCGCCTGTCTACGCCACTTCTCCAGCGCTTCTGCAGTAGCCGAGAGCCGCACATAGCGCGTGGAGCGACGCCTGGCCTGTGTTCCGGAAAGTTGCACATTTACCGTTACGAGCTGCTGCTGTTGCAAGCGGTGGATAGCCTCACCTGCCCGCGACTTGCCCAGTACCGTGCCGATCTGATCGCGATCGAGCCAGCCGCGCTCACGCAACATGCCAAGCAGGATATCCTCGTCTTTAGAGAGCTCGGTTGAAACTCCCTCTGGCGCCCGGGCGGCCTCCGCCAGCCACAGCCGCTGCCGTGTTGTGCTCAAAAGACCCGGAGGAAGCAAGAGCCTCGCCGCCGAAGCCAGGGGTGCGGCATAGTGATCGGCCAGCCACTCGGCCAGGGCCCGGTGCGTGGGTAAGATCAGCGCCTCCCTGGTAAGGATGCCGGTGATCGATCGCAGCTGTGGCCCCGGCGGTGATCCTAGCTCTGCTGCAGGCTCAGATGGAGGGCAATCTTGCGTGTCTTCCCCAGCATCGAGCGCCCAGACCAGACCAGCTGCGCTACGTTCGCCAAAGGGGACCGAGACTACCTGGCCGGGGACAATATCTGCAGCGAGTGTCTCCGGTACATGATACGTCAGCAGTGGCAGACGGGCGTCGAGGTAGGCCGACGACTGTGGAACAAGTATCTCGGCGCGCATCGGCTCCTCGCTCATATTAACCAGGCACGATATTGCCGTGGCAATTGGGGTCATTATAGGTTATTATGGCAGCCTACAATCAAAGGTACAACTCCGGTAGGCCGTAAGCCAGCCTGCCGGGCCAGGGGTAAGAGGCAACGTCGTGAAGGCCGGAAGAATAAACCAGGTTCGAGCGCCGTCTGGCGAAGAGAATCTGGAGAGTGGTGACCTCGTCGGCTCGGCAACCGTAAGCTCGCAGGTGCGCCGATTGCGGCTTCGTTATGCTCTTCCCGGGGGCAGTCATTGGTATGCGAACCGCATCGAAAAGTCGATCACCGCGTACTCCTCCTGGCTGGGCAGGCTATCCGGCGACGGCCTGGTACGTGAAGCACGCTTATGGACCAGCGGACTGCTCTACCGATTGCCCGCGAGCATAGCTACCGGCATGTTAGTAGTGGAAGCGCTGGCGCCTGGTCCAGCTGAGGAGTCTGGTGCCGGTAGAATCGTCATGAAAGATCTTGCGGGTCATCTGCTTCGCGACCGCCACGGCCGGCCTTTGCCGAAACCGCCACGTACACCGCCCGGCACCCTTCCCCCAGTGGTCCGGACCATAGTGCATCACCTGGCACATCTTCACGCCACATTCTGGGAAGACCCGCAGCTAGGAGATGCTGCCTTAGGCCTCATGGATGCACGAAACGCACTTCTGCTATTGGCACCTAAGCGACTGGCGGCACTCGTAACCGAAGGATACGCCGAGGCGTATGTGCCGCAGGCTCTAGCCGGATGGGCTGCCTTTTTCCAGCTGGCTTCGCCGGCAGACGCCGAAACGCTGTCGCAGCAGTTTGAATCACCCGATACTGCTCTGGCGGCTATCAGCGCGCTGCCCAGAACCCTGGTGCATGGTGATGTATGGGGACCAAATCTCGGAATGATACCAGCAAGCAGGCAATGTCCACGAAGAGGCTGCAGCTTGCTTTTGTTGGACTGGGGATTGGCCACAGCCGGTCCGTCTACGTACGACGTCCTCTGGCTGAGCGGCACCTGGCACGCGCTCTATCCTCCACACCTACTGGCCGCTTATCGAGCGTACCTGGAGCCGCTCCTGGCAGCTCGTGGCAAGACTCTCTCTACGGCCACCTGGCGCGGCATGGTTGATGCTGGCTACCTGCGCACCGTGCTCACCTGCGGAGAAGCTCTGGCCCGTAGCGCCGTACTGGCTCTGCCTGGACCAGGTCGTCGCCGGATGGAGGCTCGGGTCCGGTGGTGGGCGGCTCAGGCTGCGCAAGCTGCTCGGCGGCTGGAGACGGAGGCAAGAGCAACTGGTGTTAGCCGAAGGCGCTAATGCCTGGCCCCGGTGGCGGTAATCGCATACTGACTGTTTCCCAGATCCAATGCTCCAGCGCGTCGGGTGGCAGGGTAGCATCCACTTGCACCCACCGTTCCGGCTCGGCTGCCGCCAGAGCCAGATAGCCCTGGCGCACGCGGTCGTGGAAGTCGGTAGTCTCGGCGTCCAGACGATTCCACTCTGCCCCGCTAGTCTCGGCCTGTCTCCGCCGGCGCTGTCCCTCCTCAACTGGCACATCCAGGAGTAGTGTGAGATCGGGTAGCAGCCCTCCGGTCACCAATCGTTCTAGTATCTCTATGATGCTTGCGTCCAGGCCGCGGCCAACTCCCTGGTAGACGCGAGTAGCATCTACATAGCGGTCACAGACGACGATCTCACCCAAAGCCAGCCACTCCCGGATGCGCAGAACATGCTGCGCTCTCCCGGCGCAGAGAAGCAAAAGCTCGCTAACCGGCAATACCGGCTCCGCAGTGGCGCCGTCCGCGCTGAGACCGGCTGCGGCCAGAGCCTTGGCGCTGGTCTCGGGGTAAAGGACCAGGGCACGGATGGCGCCCGCCAGCGGCGTGCCACCCGGCTCTCGAGTCAGTCTGGCGAGGTAGCCAGCGTCAAGCAGCCGCTGGTAGAGCCGAAAGGCCTGGGTCGACTTGCCGGCTCCTTCTCCACCTTCAAGGGTAATGAACATGTACGCACCCGCCTTCATGCTTTAGACCTTCGGATGTGCTACCTGGACCCCCTCAGTCCCATCACCCAGGCGAACAATTTCCATGTCGTTGAAGAGATTGGGGGCCTCACTCTGCATGAGCCGGGCAAGCTTGACCGCTAGCTTTCGTATTTCGGGTTCGGCACCCTCGCTACCGCGCATGCTTATGATGAAGCGCAGTGCCCGTGCATTGGCGGAGAACAGCAGCTTGGTTTCAGTGGCGTTGGGCAGGACACTTCTGGCGGCCTCACGTGCCATCTTTTGCCGCTGCGTTCTTGGCAGTCCTACGAATTTCTCCTGCACTCGATCGGCTAATTTTTCCACCAGAGACATGTACGCACGGTGTGACGCCGCAATGCTCTCCTGCCAGATTTCGTGAAGTTCGGGATCCGCAGCAATGACCGCCGGCTCCACAAAGTCCGCGGTTGACTCGTCTACATACCGCTGGCTAAGCTGGGAAAAACCGGTACCGGAACGATGTCGAACCAACTCATGAGTCAGGCTCCGTGAAACGCCGGTAATGAGCAAATCCCAGACGGCGTGTTCCAGCACCGAGCCGTGACCCTGGTCGATGAGATTGCCTACATAATCGGCGTTGGTCTTGCGGAATTGCTTGTCGCCGAAGGACATGTAGCAGTTGCCGGAAAAATGGGGTTTGCCGTTTCGGCGAACGTAGATGATGCCATTGGGTGTCGTGACACAGTAGACCATGCCATCATATGACTGATCTTCGACCCAAGCATTCTTATTTAGAACGATGTCACGACCGAGTTTACGGCTCACGAAGTAAACCGGGAAATTGACTCCGTCACTGACACGAATCGTTCTGGAAGAGAATCCTAGCTTACAGAGTATCTCCTGGGTCTGCCCTGCCAAGATTGTGGAAGTTGTGCAAAGCATTTCGCGACCATTCTTGTATTTATATCCATCCGTTGAGACGAGGATATTCCAAATACAAGCAAGGTCTTGTATTGGGAGATTCAATACCCACCCAGGAAGACGTTTGTTCTGGGAACCCTTGCCACATTGTTCCTCACAATAACTGCGAAGTGTGGCGCCTTCGCCAACAGCCATGCGCATAACGCCGTTGCGAGGGTCTGTATAGGTGGACATAGGACAATCTAATTGTTGACACAATTCGCGAACCGCATCTTCATGGTCGCCGTAGATCACGATTCCCTGCCCTGTCCCAGCGTTATTCCGAAGAGAACCCTCTGTAACATAGTAGGTGAGTAGCATCGCTAACGCGCGTACCTGAGCCTGATCCGTGAAAGTGCGAGGGCGCGCGGCGATTGCTACAGAACCAGATGTGCCAAATTGATTGGATATTCGCTGCGCAGTCTCTACACCTTCCATACTCACAGCATCAGGGTAACGGCCAGACCATCCCGATCCCGCTGCCACAATCCGAAACTCGTGATGAGCGACTTCACCGGTGGGAACGAATTGATTTTCTGTCTGATGTGCGAATCGGCCATATTGACGATGATCTGGTGTAACTGCAAAGGAGATGTCTCTGCCTTCAATGCATTTGAGCATCCCTCTATAGGGGAACACCTGATACGCTAGAGGTTTCTGAAACTCAACAAAATGCGTCTGTGGATTCAGTGTCAGCACTTCCTCGGTGTGGTCAAGATGGGCGAAGAGTTTCCACCCTTGAGAAGTGAGTACCTCGGTCTCGGCGTCAAAGCATGTCCTTCCTGCCAGCTCGACTATCAGTTCGGAGCCATTTTCAGAATCCGTCTGCCACGATGTCTGGTGATCTTCCAGAAATCGACGAACCTCAGCTTGATCCAGAGATTGGCGTCCAACCAGGTATATCTCCGGTTCTGAAACAATTCGCATAGTGTGTACTCCGGTCTACTCAAATTCCAACGCATACCGATGCTGCGTGTCTGAATGCTAGAATACCATCTGGAGGGGTGTTTACTGGGTAGGAGTTGTGCCAATGATTCTCTCGGATCGAGATTTGCGGGAACGTCTGGAGCGCGGAGACATTAAGATCGATCCGCTGCTTGACGCCGGCGTCCAAATTCAACCAGCCTCGATAGATCTGCGTCTGGGTCGCGATTTCCAGACGTTCAATTTCACGCAGCAGGCATTAATCGATCCTATGGATCCCGCCAGTTTCGCCCATTCGACTACCCATGTACATCTCGCGGGTAATGAGAGTTTCATCGTCCACCCCGGTGAGTTTGTCTTAGCCACCAGCCTGGAGCGTGTGGAAGTTCCCAGCGATTTGGTGGCACGACTTGAAGGCCGTAGCAGCGTAGGTCGGTTGGGTATAGTCATTCATAGTACTGCCGGCTACATCGACCCGGGATTCCAAGGCACTATCACACTCGAGATCAGCAATCTCGGCCGGCTAGCAGTGGCGCTGTATCCCTTTATGCGCATCTGCCAGATCGCCTTTGAGCAGATGAGCTCACCGGTCAGCGAGGGCTATGGCGCGAAGCGAACCGCGAAGTATCAAGGTCAGGAAACCACCACAGTTAGCCGTTTGTTTGATGACGGCGAGTTCCGTAGCTGGCGCGATCTCAGTGATCTCGCCGACAGACATTAGTGTGCTTCAGGGTACCTCGGCGACCAGCCGACCCAGGCCCCGAGGTCAGGTAATCATCGTCCCGGCGCCTTCGTGGGTGAGCAATTCTCGTATCAGAACATGCGGCTCGCGTCCGTCCACAATATGCACCCGCTCGGTGGTATCCAGCGCTCGCAGACAGGCGCGGGCCTTGGGGACCATGCCTCCGGAGATGGTGCCGTCCTGCAACAGCGACTCCACTTGCTGTCGTGTTAGCTCAGAGAGCAAAACCGAGTTGGCGTCAAGTATGCCGGGCACATCGGTCAAGTAGAGCAACTTGGCCGCGTGCAATCCACGCGCAAGGTCGGCGGCAGCGTCATCCCCATTGACATTGAGCGGTTCGCCATCGTCATCGAGCGCTATCGGCGCAATCACTGGAATGTAGCCGGCGGCACTGAGCACCTCCACTGCACCAGGTATGACCTCCGTCACCATACCAACGTGCCCCAGTTCGGGAGCAAGCTGCCGGGCCCGCAACAGCCGGCCGTCTAAACCAGTCAACCCCACGGCGCGACCACCAAGCTGCGAGACCATCCGTACTAGGTCACCGTTGACCTTACCCACCAGCACCATCCGTACGACGGTCAGTGTTTCGGCATCGGTGACCCGCAATCCATGCTCAAAATGCGGCTCGATGCCCAGACGATGCAGCCAGGAGTTGATTTCCATCCCGCCGCCGTGGACCAACACCGGGCGGGCGCCCAATCCACGCAGCCAGACTATATCCTCAAGGGCATCAAGCTGGTTCTCCAACGCGCTGCCGCCCAGCTTGATAACCAGCGTCTTGCCGCGAAGATGCTCAATGTAAGGCTGAGCTTCCTTCAACACCTGGGCAATGACCGTATGTCGTGTCACCTGGCTTGCGGCCGCCAGCTCATCTACACTGGCGGTCGTGCCGCCTGAAGTTGCCGTCATGGATACAACCCTTCAGCCGGCAGTCCCATTTCCTCAGGCAACCGGTACATCACATTGGCGCATTGCACTGCCTGACCGGCAGCACCTTTGATCAAATTGTCCAGAGCAGAGAGCACGATCAGCTTGCCACTAGTTTCAGAAACAGTCGGGTAGACTATACAAAGGTTCGAGCCCAGTGTCCACTTGGTGTGAGGAGCACTGCCTGCAAGCCGTACAAACGGCTCGCTCATGTACTCCTCGACGTAGACACGTCGCACCGCCTCTGCCGAAACGCCGTGGCGAAGAGTGGCATAACAGGTTGCCAGTATGCCTCGAGTCATCGGTACCAGATGAGGGGTAAACGTCAATGACAGTGGCGGCGAAGCATTCCCCATAGGGGCGAGCTCCTGGTACATTTCCGGCCAGTGCCGGTGACCGCCTAAGCCATAAGCGCTGGTATCTTCGTTGGCCTCGCTGTAGAGGGTAGCGGTGGTCGGAGTTCGGCCGGCGCCGCTAATCCCGGATTTGGCATCTACGATGACATCTGGCTCAATGAGCTCCGCCTGCAGAGCTGGGTAGAGCGCCAGAATCGACGCGGTAGGATAGCAACCGGGGCAAGCTACTAGTCGCGCCTCCGGCAGCCGGGCGCGAGCCCTCTCCGCCAGGCCGTAGATCGCCTCCTCCAAAAGCGCGGGAGCGGGGTGATCGTATTTATACCAGCGCGGATAGAGCGCCGCATCGCGCAAGCGGAACCCGGCAGAAAGATCTACTACACGGCGGCCCTCGGCCAGGAGCCCCGGAATCAGCTCGACCGCGGCATGATCGGGTAGAGCAACGAAGACCAGCTCCGCCTGCTCTACGGCAGCGCTGAAGGTAAGGTCAAGCGCTGGCAAGGATGGGAACACCGATGCCACTGGGTTACCGGCTTCGCTGCGCGCCGTCACCTCTACCAGGTTGAAAACCGGGTGGTGATACAGAAGACGCACCAGCTCGACCCCACCGTACCCGGTGCCGTTGACGACGGCGACCGAGATTTGGCTCTGACTCTGTTGCATATGAGGAGAAAGCTCCGCCTGGTAAGCTACTCGGGGACCCGCCAGCTACTGCTGCTGTTCGGCCAGTGTGGAATGCTGCGCCGTTGCCGCCTGTACCCGTAAACTGATATATAGTTGGTATCGATAGTATCATAACCGCGCGTAGAACGCTAGGTACCATTGGCGTCGGTATTCCATCCTACCAAAGACCCCTAGCAGTCCGTTGGTCGCCGTTGGTCGCTAGCGAGGCGTCACCCCGAGTGTACTAAATACTGCGGCAAACACCACTACCGCCGCAATGGCATTGTTGAGCATATGCAGCGCGATGCAGGGCCAGATCGAACCACTGCGCCAGCGGATAACGGCGAGCATTAAGCCAATAGCAAAGAGGGGAACCGCTGAGCCGATATCGCCATGCACAATGGTAAACACCACCGTCGAGAGCAGCGCGGCCCAGATCACACTCATTCCACGCAGCAAGCCCGCAAAGAAGAAGCCTCGGAAGAAGATCTCTTCGCAGACAGGTGCGATAAATACCGCACCTATCAGAGCTCCACTGACCGTAAACGGCATTGTCTGCGCCTCTTGCATCAGGGTAACGCCGTTGGTCTGTAAGGGCAGTTGAAGCTTCTGAACGACAGCACTGTAGAGTATCGTCACTGCATAGACAAGCAACAGTCCGAGAATGACCCAGCCGGCCGCCTGGGTAAACCGAGTTCTTCTGAGCCCGAGCGCGCCTAGCGCACCAGACCGACTGGTTTCCGGCGTGCGGTTACGGATGGAAATGATCAAAGGCGCCAAGAGGAATGCTCCCTCCACGAGAGCAGTGAACAAGAGAAAGACGATGCCGCCCAGAATATCTTCCACTGGAGCCAGCCGGTGGCCTGACCCGTTACCGTTAGGCGTTTCCACCTGTGAGAGCAAGACGACTAGCAGCCAGGGTACAATGGTTGCCCCGGCGCCCAGCAACGTCTGTCTAAACGTCCAGGGGACCTTTCCTACCTGCCCGTAATGCGCCGCTTCTTCCGGTCCATAGGTAGGCAAGAGTGACGTCGAATATGTGGAAGGAACTCGGTCCCCATCTAGGTTCATGATCAATTCCTCTTGGATAAGGGTGGCTTTTCCGTCGTCCCTTGCAGCGTGGATCTCTACGGCTTATAATGGCCAAGTTCAAGGATGGAGCACCAGGATTTCCAGTGAATATGCGCCGGGCCAGGCTATTCATAGGAACTGCTCCCAGCCAGCGATCATGAGAGGCAATAACGCCGTGGTTGAAAGTCTAAGCGAAAACCCACGAGACAGTGTGAATTGGAGGAGACACCGTAGCGGGTGCCCCAATTTTCGCATGCGCTGGTACCCCTATAGCAATCCGGACAAAGGCGAGCCCATGTACCAGGTTTACTGCATGATGAATACTCCACCGCAAACTTTCGATGAACAGGAACGCTGTCTTAACAGCCGGACACGGTGCTGGCGTACCGGTGCCGGGGCAGTGGCTCAGGACTATGAGGCCAAAATACCGCTAGGTTCGGTCAAGCGCCGCAAACCCGCGTAATCCCCTTCTGTCTCCCCTCCCCGCAATAGCCACTTTGCCGTTCCCGGCCGGAAGTCAGACAGCTACTGATCAATCACCCAGGCGTCGGTGGCGCGACTATAGTCTACCAGCTCGTCCTCTCGAAAGAAGAGCCCAATTTCGCGCTCTGCCGCCGGCAGACCATCTGAACCATGAACAATGTTGTAGCTGACACTGACCGCGAAATCGCCTCGTATGGTGCCGGGAGCGGCGTTGGCGGGGTTGGTCGCCCCCATCATGGCCCGCACGGCGGCGATGACCCCTGGACCTTCTACCACTCCGGCCACTACCGGCGCAGAGGTAATGAAGGACACCAGACCTTCGTAGAAGACCTTGCCCTGGTGCTCGGCGTAGTGAGCCTCGGCGAGCTCGCGGGATATTTGCAACAGCTTAATTCCGGCAAATTTAAAGCCTCGGGCCTCGAAACGGCCGAGCACCTGGCCGATAAGTCCGCGCTGCACACCGTCTGGCTTCACAATAATAAGCGTACGCTCCACCAATTTACTCCTCTGTCCATGGCTGTCTATGAATGCTTCGTCAGGATATACGTTTCATTGGCTACCGCTGGTTTTACCTAGAGAGCCAACCATTGCCTAGTGTACCCCAGATGCTCTACTACTGCCTAGTGCCGCGTGATACAATGCGGCACACGTCCTTTGATAGCGAGGTACGTGAAGGCGACCGCAAAGAGGAGAAAATCAGCCCAACATGCGAGTGGTGAGCAGCCTGGACGAACTGGCAGTGGAACGCCGGCAGTGGCGGGACAATACGTGTGGCTTCGTGCCGACCATGGGCTACCTACATGCGGGACATCTCTCGCTGGTGCACCGATCGCGAGCGGAGAACGACCAGTCAATAGTGAGCATCTTCGTCAATCCTATCCAGTTTGGGCCGGCGGAAGACCTAGCTCGCTACCCGCGCGATTTGCCGCGCGACCTGGCAATGCTGGAGGCTGCGGGCGTCGATGTGGTCTTCACACCAAGCGCGGACACGGTATACCCGGCCGGATTCGCCACGTTCGTCGTACCAGGCGGTCCGCTTACCGAGCGCCTGGAGGCAGGCAGACGTCCCGGGCATTTCCGGGGAGTAGCGACAGTAGTGCTCAAGCTTTTCAATATGCTGGGTCCCACTCGTGCTTACTTCGGGCAGAAGGATGCCCAGCAAGTGGCCGTAATTCGCCGGATGGTAACCGACCTCAACTTGCCTGTCCAGATCGCTGTGGCGCCAACTATTCGTGAGGCGGACGGCCTGGCGATGAGCAGCCGTAACAGCTATCTGAGCCCAGCGGACCGTGCCGCAGCTACGGTGCTCTGTCGCGCGCTGGAGGCGGGCAGAGAAGCTTTTATGTCCCGGCCCGCTGACGGCGGTAGCGGGGTACGGAGAGTCATGGCAGCGGTCGTGCGCGACGAGCCACGAGCCGAACTGGACTACGTGGATAGCTGCCATCCAGAAAGCTTTCTGCCCATGGAAGCACCAGACGAGCTTCAAGCGCCGGCGTTGCTGGCGATCGCGGCACACTTCGGCGCCACTCGTTTGATAGATAACTTCGTTCTCGGTAGCGATGGGATCTGGAACACTGGCGTGCGTGAGAAGTGACCGGAGCGCCACCTCTCCTGTTTCATATACCAGGCTGCTTGACGTATCAGCATTGACGGCTGATAATAACAGTGAACGCGCCAGCTCAAAGAAGACAGGCAAGCGCGCGGGTGGCGACTCCGGCCAGTTGCCACCCGCGCGTCGTGTTTCTCCCCTGCACGAGCAGTTTCTTATGGCATTCACATTGCTTATGCCTAGCTGGACTAGTGGCGGCGTGTTCCCAATGCAGGTACCTCCCGAGCGGCAAGCCTAGGCGACGGGGGAGGGCAAGCGGAGGAGCATCATGGGAGTGGCAGCGCGGAGTGGACAAAAGCATAAAGTGGACCAGGTTTCCCAGATAGTGGATAAAGCCGCTGATACGGGGGCGAGTGCCACAATGGATAGATCCTCGGCGGACTCATGGCATGGTCTGCTGGATCTGTGCGGCCGCTACATGTCACCTGACGACCTCGACGTGCTTTACGCCGCTTACCAAGTTGCTGATGCCGCCCATGCCGGCGTGGTACGAGTCTCAGGTGAGCCCTTCATCGAACATCCCATAGCCGTTGCCACCATGCTTGCCGAACTAGCCATTGATGTGTTTGGAATTGCCGCCGCGCTGCTTCACGACACGGTCGAAGACACCACCTTGACGCTCCTGGAAGTGCAAGAACAGTTTGGTCCGGTCGTTGCCCGTATCGTAGACGGTGTCACCAAGTTCAGCGCCGAAGCCGTGGAATTGGCCGCCAGCGATGCTGACTCTGCCGATACCAAACTGGACGATGCCGGCACTAGCCGTAGTTTAGGCGGGGGTGTCACCACTGTGCGCCAGACACGTGAGCGCAAGGCTCGCCAGCAATCTGAGACTGTGCGCAAGCTACTGCTGGCCATGAGCGAGGAGCCGAGGGTAGCGCTCGTCAAGATCGCCGACCGGCTCCACAATCTGCGTACCATGAGCAAAATGCTGCCCAGCCAGCGTGAGGCGAAGGCTCGCGAGACCCTGGACATCTATGCGCCGCTCGCCGGACGCATTGGGCTGTATCTTATCAAAACTGAACTGGAAGACCGAGCATTCTTCTTTCTTGATCAGGAGGCTTACTCGCGGGTCGAGGCAGAGCTCGCTACAGAGGCCGCACTTCGCGCGGATTGGGCGCTACGTCTCTGCGAGCGCACCATGCTGGAGCTAGCGGCACAGGGCATAGAGGCCTGTATGAACTGGCGCCTCAAACATCCCTATCGCAGTCACCGCGAAGCCGAAGACAACGGCATGGAAATTAGTGAATTGCACGATCTGATCGCCTTTCGCGTGCTGGTAAACAGTAGAGACGACTGCTATCAGGCACTGCGAGTCATCCACTCGCTGGGCCACCCATACAGTGACCGAATCCGGGATTACATCGCCAAGCCCAAGAATAATGGCTATCAATCACTGCATACTGCGGTGTTTGCCCTCGACGAACGTATGGCACAGTTCCATATTCGCACTCACCGGATGCATAGAGCCGCTCAGCACGGGCTCGCTACCTACTGGCTGGAGCGAGCAGCAGGGGGCGAGCGAGTAGATGAGCAGGCGCCCATCCGGTTCGACCCGGGGTCGGATTGGGTCAAGCAGCTTACCACCTGGCACGCGGAACTGGATTTGAGCGCCAAAGCCTTTGTCGCGACGGTACGGGGCGATCTATTAGAAGAGCAGGTAGTGGTTACCACCCCCAAGGGCGAGCCCATGGAGCTCCCTGAAGGCTCGACAGTCCTTGACTTTGCGTATCGCATCCATACAGAGATAGGCGATCACGCGACCGGCGCCCAGATCCGCACCAACAGTAGTGAAGGCATGCTGGTCACCCGCTACGTGCCGGTAGATTACGTGCTGCAGCGTGGGGATATCGTTTATGTTATGACTGCTCCCGAGACCCATCCGGATACCGACTGGCTTGACATTGCCCAGACTCGATACGCACAGGAGCGCATCGCCCGTGCTCTTCGCCAGCTTAAGCGCTCAGCGAGCGAGGCCGAGCGCACCCGTCACCGGGAGGCGATTGACCATACCACCGCCGACGCCGAACCGGCGGTTCTGCGTCACCCCTTGGGTAAAGTGGCCCGTGTAGAGCTGGCTCGGTGCTGCTACCCATGTCCAGGAGACAGCATCCTGGGTCTGGTCAGGACAGGCAATGGGATCACCATTCATCGAACATGTTGCCGCACGCTGAGACGCATTTTGCGTGGTCGGTCAGCCAGGACAGCAATGCAGCAGCTCTACCCGGACACCATACCGGTAGCCTGGCATGACATACGACACCTACCCTATAGAGTACACTTGCTGATAGGCGGGGAAGACCATGAAGGCCTTATGCATGAGCTTTCTACCTGGGCCAAGCGCATGGGACTGAATATTTCAGGTACCAGAGCTGACGCCAACCAGTCACGCTATAAGGCGGCAGTGACGCTCACACTGGATATTCCACCGAAAATACAGGACAATCTGGTGATGCTGACCCATCGGCTTCAGCGCGCTATCCCTAGCATTACCAGCATCCAGCGAGATCTCCATAAAGGCTGTGAGC
Source organism: uncultured Chloroflexia bacterium (assembly GCA_963826075.1). Taxonomy (GTDB): domain Bacteria; phylum Chloroflexota; class Ktedonobacteria; order Ktedonobacterales; family JADMIN01; genus JAJPKE01. Next base: position 409,674 of record CAWGVQ010000009.1, on the reverse strand, counting down.
CGGACTCATGTTGAATCAATCGACGACGCCGGATGGCACCTCACATATGCTCATGCTATCCGCGGAAGAATTCAAGTTGCTGCAGGCAATCGCCGGCTACTTACCGTCTGAGGATGCGCAGCATGTACAGCGGGTTCTGGAGTATGCTCACGCACTTCGAGAATCCCAGCATCTGACCACCACGGTGCCGGGGCCGGCAATACCAAAAGAAGCGGGCAGGAAATCCGAGAAAGCGCTCACTGGCTCGAAGCCTGAAAAGTCCGAGAGGGCCAATAAATTAGCCAACCCACAGCAGGATCCGAGCTATGTCATTGGCGTTGCTCAGACGCTGGCCGACGCTATCCACATTGACGCCATCAGTCTTGCCGCAGTGCTGCTCTACCAGGCTGTAGAAAGCAACCAGGTCACACTGGACGAGATTCGCCAGGGTCTGGGCGATGATTTTGGCGAAGCGGTAGCACAGACTCTTGCCAACATCGCGCTCTTCGATGCTCTGCAGCGCCCCGCCGAGACCTTGCGCCGTTCCGCGGCCACCGCCGGATCCGCTGATACCACTGCCAGAAGCCGCAGCCGTGAGCGCCAGCACCAGCAGGATACCGAAAACTTGCGCAAGATGTTCGTTGCCATGACCGAGGATCCTCGGGTCGCCGTCTTTAAGATCGCCGACCAGCTCCGACTCATGCGTTCGATCCGCGCCGCGGCCACATACTATCACGGTAAGCGCGGTAACGGTTCGGCTCAATCGGAAACTCCGCCGGCCACCGCCACCCCTCCACCCTGGACCGAAGATGAATGCCGCATGGTAGCCAGGGAAACTCGCGACATATACGCGCCGCTGGCCGGAAGGCTGGGTATGGGACATGTGGAAAGCGAACTGGATGATCTGGCTTTCGAGGTTCTGGAACCAGACGATTATGCCTGGCTAAGTGAGGAAGTGACCAGTTATATCCAGGAGCGCGGCTCCTACGTCGAGCGGGTCTGCGACATCTTACGCATGGAAATGCGATCAATTGGACTGACTGCCGAGATTTCAGGGCGAGTCAAACACCTGGCCAGCATATACCGAAAGGTGCAGCGTCTGGACACCCATGATCTCTCTGCTCTGTATGACATACTTGCCTTTAGAATCATAGTTCCTACGACAGCAGACTGCTATATGGCGCTGGGTCATGTGCATGCAATCTGGAAGCCAATGGATGGGCGAATCAAAGATTTCATCGCCAACCCCAAATCCAATGGCTACCAGTCGCTGCATACTACCGTGTTTTGTCTTGACGACCGGCTGGCCGAAATTCAAATCCGTACCCACCAGATGCACGAGCAGGCCGAGTACGGAGTTGCCATGCACTGGTACTACAAGGATGTGGGCGATAGCGCATCCGCTCAGGCCAAGTCGCTGCAGGACTGGGTAGCGCAAGCTCAGGAGTGGCAGCAGGAGCTGCAGGCAGTCGGCTCAGCCAACGCCGAGCATGCGCTTGACGCGGTGAAAGATAACGTCCTAACCAAGGAGCAGATATTCGTTTTTACTCCCGCAGGAGACGTCAAAGAGCTTCCCGCCGGTGCGACACCGCTTGACTTCGCCTATCTGGTGCATACGGATGTCGGCAATCACGTTGCTGGGGTCCGCATCCTGACTTCCGACAGCAACGGCAGGCTAGTGAAGAAGCTGGTGCCCCTGGACTACGAGCTCAAGAACGGCGAAGTCGTCGAAATCATCAAACGAAAAGACGCGCATCCGACTCGAGATTGGCTGCGAGTGGCGCGTACCAAAAGCGCGCGTGACAAGATTGGTCGATACCTCAAAGCGCACGAACGTGACATCGACCTGGAGATCGGACGCGAGCGACTCGACCGCGAGCTACGCTCCATAGGGTTACGCAAGGGATTCGAGGAGCTCTCAGAAGAAGATTTGGACTGGCTGATCGGCGCATTCGCGCAGCCTGAGCTGGATTCCCTGCTGGTGGCGGTTGGCAGTGACAAGCTGCGTGTCTCCAAGGTAGTGGAAAAAGTACGCGAGCGCCTTGTACCGTCTTCCGCCACGCCGATTGAAGCGTCACCCACAGAGATGTCCCTGCAAGATGCGGCGGCCGAAGAACAGATTGGGGCCAGTGTGGGCGGCCTCTCCGGACTTCTCACCCGTCTGGCTACCTGCTGCAATCCGCTTCCCACCGACCAACTGATGGGCTACGTCACCCGCGGGCGTGGGGTGGTTATCCATCGAGCCGACTGCGCTAATTTAGCTCATCTCATAGCCAGGGAACCGGGACGTGCGGTGGCTGTGGAATGGCCATTATCCTCGCGCGGTCACGAGCGTTTTCGTGCGTCGATAGTGGTGGAAGCGCGTGACCGCACGGGGCTCCTGGCCGATGTGACCGGTATCATTACCAACATGCGGATTAACATGATCCGGCAGACGACTGCGACCAAGTCCAACAAGGCTACCATAACTGCGGTGCTGGAACTCACTCGCCCCGACCAGTTGAATGAGGTGCTGCAGTCGTTGCGTGAGGTGCCGAGCGTACTATCCGCCGAGCGGCGGCGCAGCAACCAGCAAGAGGCTCCCAGTAAGGGGCTGCACCGCCGCCTGGACGGCTAGTAGGACGATAATAAAGGGCACATCTAGCGGGTGGACGCCTCAGACTTCCGGGCTTCAGCGAGTAGCCGTTCAAAGCTATTGAAGCGCTGCGGGGCAATTTTACCAAGCGCCAGCAACTCACGCAGTGCACAGCCTTCCTCACCGGCAGAGTGGTCGCAATTCTCGTAGAGGCAGCCGTTAGAGTACGGGCGAAGCTCGACAAAAGACGAGGCCAGCGCTTTTGACGGCACATTCCAGAGGGAAAGCTCGCGGATACCGGCGGAATCGGCGAGCCAGCCACCTTCCTGTAGAGGCAGCAGACGCACCGAGGTAGTGGTGTGACGCCCTTTGCCAGTGGAGTCGCTCACCTCGCCGGTGCGCAACGCTGCTTCGGGCATGAGCACATTGATGAGTGACGATTTGCCCACGCCGGATGGGCCGGTCAAAAGAGAGGTGCGTCCCCGCAGACGAGATCGCAAAGTCTCGATACCCTGCCTGGTTGCCGCGCTGGTATAGACCGTGCGATAACCAAGATCCTGATACAGCCCTACTTCTATGGCTACTTCCGGAGTGATGTCCAGGTCTACCTTATTCAAGCAGATGGTTACGTCGACTCCGGCGTGCTCGCATAGTGCCAGGTAGCGATCCAACATGCCGAAATGGGGCACCGGCTCGCGAACGGCGAATACCAATACCGCATGGTCGAGATTCGCCAGCATCACCTGTTCGCTGCTGGAACTGCTACGGGTACGAGATAGTGAGGTGCGTCGCGGGAGTATCTCTTCGATGATGCCCTGCCCGGAGCCAAGTCGCGTGAAACGAACCCAATCTCCTGGAGCGATGAGTACCGGCCGCGAGCCATCCGGCTGTAGATGAGATTTGCGTAAGCGGCCGCGAATGGTGCAGAGAGTGGGTTCACCGGAGTCGACGACCTCAAAGAAGCCGTGGGCAATGGCTACCACCAACCCGTCTGCCGGCTTTGGTTTAGAGGCTACTTCCAATCTCAAAGTCGCCTGTGCCGACTTCTGCTCGGGTTGCTGGTCACTGTCCACAACGTCTGCCATTCGCGCCCCTCTCTGGCACCTTACCTGGCCTGGTCTGGCCGGCCCTATTCTCGTAGATCACGTCCTTCACGCTAGAGCGTATACGCATTGGCTGCACTACGTCAAGCTGTGGCGCAAACCTGGCTTTTATGGTGATGTATACGCTATCCTCTCGGTAAGACAACTCACCACAGTAAGTAAAGGTATATGCTGCAAACGATTGTGTCCAAACCGCTGGCGGCCATCGATATCGGGGCTAATACCGTTCACCTCGTCGTTGCTCGCATCTCTCGCGATGGTACTGACCTCGACTATGTGGACGACGAACTGGATCTGGTGCGCCTGGGCGCCGATGTAAACTCGAGCGGCGCTATTGGTCCCGAGCGCATGGAGCGTGCTCTGGCCGCCATACGGCGTCAGGTAGCTACCGCCCGCGTCCACCAAGTCGAAACCATTCTGGGAATCGGAACCGAGGGAGTGCGAGCCGCCTCAAACGGCGGTGAGCTCATGAAACGCGTGCTGGAGGAGACTGGTGTAGTTATCGAGCCGGTGACCGGCGAGCAAGAGGCGGCTTTGACCTATTGGGGTGGAACAAGCGGGCTCAAGCCGACCTCCCAGCGACGGGCGGTTCTTGACCTGGGTGGTGGCAGCCTAGAACTGGTAGCCGGGGTAGGCAGCCAGATCCAGTGGCGTACTTCATTACCTCTGGGCTCCGGCTCCATGCACGATCGCTACGCTCCGTCCGATCCCAATACCGACGAGGAGCTGGAAGCGGTTTCTTCGACGGTGCTGCAAGCTCTGACCTCGCGGAGTCTACCGCTTCCCGTCAAAGAACTGATCGCCTCCGGAGGGACCGCCACTACCCTGGCCTGGCTGGCAGGCAGGGTTCTACAGAAAATATCTCGGGTGCGCCAGCGCGACCAGGAGGGCGAGACACCGTCCGGCCGCCGCCGCCGCATCAACACGTTAACACGGGAGCGAATGGAATGGCTGCGCGCGCTGATTCAAGCTCAGCCGGCCGCCAACCTGGCGGCGCGTTATAAGGTAGAACCCAGCCGCGCACAGCTTCTTGGCGCCGGCGTCGCCATACTGACGGCCGCCATGGAGCAATTGGACTCCGATACCATTCGTGTGCGGAAGCGCGGTATCCGGGAAGGTGCATTGCTAGCCTACGCTCACACGGGAGAGCGCTGGCTCGAGCATGCGACAAGCGGCGCCGGCTGGTAAATCGTGTCCGGCGGCGCTTGCAGGCCACTGCAATGCCAGGTGACCTTGCATTCCAGCTCTACGTTCCAGCTCTAGTAGAGCACGATAGGTGAGCCATCCGGCACCCAATCGTAAACCCACTCCATGACATCTTCGGGAAAGTTCACGCAGCCGTGAGAACCACCGTCGAAGGCCAGCGGATCCCAGTGCGGCAAATTCGAGCCCGGGCCGAACTTGTAGCGCCACCAGGCATCGTGCAGGAAGTAACCGCCTGCTGCGTAGCGAACGCCGTAGTTGACCGGTGTCGGCGCGTACCAGAGTGCTGACCCTTGCGGGTCGCCCGACTTGAAGAGTATATGATACTCGTGGTCGATTGCGTAGTGCACACCTGGAGGCGAAGGTGCCTCCGGTCGACCGGTGGTCACATAGGCCCAGAAGACCAGCTTGCCATTCTCGTAAAAGCGCGCCGTCTGCTCCCGCAATGACACGATCACAACTTTGCCCGACACAATACCGTACTCCTGCATCAGGCTGAGGTCGGCAGCGTGTGGCTCCCAGGGAGGTGTGGGGTCGTTCAAGTTATCTACCAGTGCGCGCAGGTTACTCAGCATGATGTTGGTTTCATCGTCGGCGTTCTGGAAGTCCGCTACGGTGACGGCAGCATACGTATCGCCCAGCGGACTGCCGTAGTCCCCCATGTTGCCGATACCAACCTGCGGGTTGGCATATTCATAGGCTTCCAGCGGATTACGGGTCTGTACGATGTTAATGAGTGTCTGTAACTGCTTGAGGTCATAGAAGGCCTCTCCTCGAACCAGCGGCAGCGTCATCGCGTCGGTCTGGCTGTCAACTACCTGCGAGAAGGTCAGATAATCCGCCAGCGTCCGGGCGCTGCCAAGCGTCGTAGCGTCGTCGGTATATTCCTGCTGGAAACGGGTGGCATCGGAGTTTTGACCGTACTGTCGCAGTAAACTAATGCGCGCCTGAAACTCAGAGAGCAGCGTTGAGCCAATATAGGGCAGGCTCTCAGTCTGGTCGGCCATGAGCTGGTTGATTTGTCCATCGATGACCACGTCCAATACCTGGTAGCGCGCTGCCGGCGCTGCGCCCGCGAACACCGCTAGATCGTTCTGGTATTCGATCTCCGCCAGCTGTGAGTTGATACCGGCGTTGTGGACCGCCTGCAGCACCGACTCAAATACCTGCAGCTTCTGGTACGCCGGCCAGAGCGCATTGAGCGCCGCGGTCTGCGCCTGTACGGTAGCATCGATCTTGGCAAAGTCACCAGCAGTCTTGGCGGAGGCAAAGTCCTTGGTGGCGTCATCGAACCGCGCTTGGTAAGCGTTTATCTGGCTGAAATCCTGGCTGCGCCGCTCGGTAAGTATCTGACTCAGCGCCTGTATGTCCTGGCCGGTTTGTTGCTGCAACACCTGAGGAGCAGTCTGCTCGATACCAATCAGTTGGGTATAGAGCAAGCTGTAATTAGTGGCGGCGTTCTGGTAACTATAGTTGAAGCCGCCGGCGCCTGCTGAGACCTTATTTTCCTGGGTCTCGATCGGTTTGAGGAGCGATTGTGGTATACCCAGGTCGTTCTGGGCGTGGATAAGCTCGTGATCAAGCCTGGCTTTACTTCGCTGGGCAGCTGCCTGGTTGCTGTTTGAACCGCAGGAAGCCAGCATCATGCTCATCAATACCAGGGCGGTTGCCAGCAAGAAGAAGATCGGTAGCCGGCGCTTTACCGCTGGTGTGTTGCCACCTTCGCAGCGCTCGCCAGTGTTACCCCAATTGCTCCACATAACCGGGTTCTACCTACCTTCCAAAACGTCAAGGAGACGCGTTGAATTCGACATAACACCAGGCGAATTCATTTTCCACTAATTTATACACGTTCCCTTGTGCCGGCGGGTAACATCAGAAACGGAAGTATAGCCACATCACCCATTACCAGCGATCAGAGTCCACCCAGCCCACCCAGACCTCCCAGTCCGCCCAGACCTCCCAGTCCGCCCAGCTGGCGCAGCTGCTTCATACGGCCGCGGCCGCCACCCTTCTGCATGCCCATGACCTGTTTCATCATCTTCTGGGCGTCTTTGAATTGCGCAAGCAACTGATTGACTTCTTGCGGCGTTGTGCCGCTGCCGCGGGCAATACGCCGCTTGCGGCTACCGTTTATGATGTCGGGATTGTGGCGCTCCTCACCGGTCATCGACAGAATGATCGCTTCGGCGGTCTTGAGTTCTTTACCGTCCTCCAAAGCGGCCTTCATCTGAGGGTCTTTCAGCGCCTTACCCATACCTGGTATCATCTCCAGCAACTGCGACATTGAGCCCATTTTGCGCACCTGGCGCATTTGCTGCAGGAAATCCTCCAGATCGAAGGACGCGTTGGCCATCTTCTTCTGCATCTGAAGAGCCTGCTTCTCATCGATCTGTTCGCGAGCTCGTTCGATCAGCGTCATCACGTCGCCCATGCCCAGGATACGGGTGGCCAGGCGATCCGGATAAAAAGGCTCTAGCGCATCGGTCTTCTCCCCGGTTCCCATGAACTTGATGGGAACACCGGTCACCTGCCGCACCGAGAGCGCGGCGCCACCGCGAGCGTCCCCATCCATCTTGGTGAGAATGAGGCCGGTCAAACCTACCTTCTGGTTGAACTCTTCCGCCACGCGAACAGCGTCCTGGCCGGTCATCGCATCCACCACCAACAGCACCTCTTGCGGCTGCGAGCGCTGGCGGATGGTCGCTACCTCCTGCATCAAGGTGTCATCAATGTGCAGGCGTCCGGCGGTATCGATTATCAGCACCGTCAACGCCTGCTCGCGTGCCCACTTTACTGAACGCTGAGCGATATCCACCGGTTTATTGCCCTGCGGTTCGGCATAGACCGGAATGTCCAGTTGGCGGCCCAGCTGTTGCAGTTGTTGCACGGCTGCCGGGCGCTGCATGTCGGCGGCCACCATCCCCACTTTCTGCCCGTTCTTGCGAAAATAAGCAGCCAGCTTAGCGGTATGGGTAGTCTTACCTGAGCCCTGTAGGCCGACCATCAGCAATATGGTAGGCGGGGCACCCGCAAACGCTATCTTCGATGCTTCAGGGGTATCGCCACCCAGCATTTGCACCAGTTCATCGTGCACGATTCCAATGATTTGCTGGGCAGGTGTCAGGCTCTGCAGCACTTCGGCGCCCAGCGCGCGCTCCTGTACGCTGGCGACGAATTGCTTGACTAACTTAAAATTGACATCGGCCTCCAGCAGCGCTTGCCGCACTTCGCGCATGGCATCGGCCACATCCTTCTCGGTGATTTTGCCTTTACCTCGCAAGCGGTCGAAGATGGTATCGAGACGCTGTGTAAGACTTTCAAACATATGAGAAACCTCACTCTTCATGAGTAGATGAGACAGCAAAGACGATGCTATAGTATACCATCACAAACAAGCAGGCCCTCATATCTGCTGGAAACGCCCCTCGCCTAAACTATGCACAGCATGGACCGTGAGTCTGGCAAACCGCCAGAGTCAATGCGGCGATAGACACCGTGTGCAAACGAATTTTGCAAGTAGTTTACGATCGAGCCATGACACCGTACCAAAAAGGCGAGATACTACTCTTTGGAGAAAAAAGGGATGTAGTACCTTGCCTACGGTCTCTCAATCAGCAGCACTCCAGCAACTAGCTGCACGACGGAAAACTTCATACGGAGTTAGGCACAGCACTAGGGATTGATACAAGAAGAAAGATGTAGGGATAGATACTCATATGAGCAACCTCCGGCACCGGCTACCGCAACTATCCTTGGCACATGGATTCCTGGCCGTCTCTACCTGCATTCTGCTCGGTCTACTGGTAGCTGGGTGCGGAAGCAGCGCCAGCGCCAGCAAGGCGACGACTGGCAAATTGGCCGCAGCCACCGCATCGCCAACGTGCCCTCCGGTTGTCCCTACCAAAGCAGTCTCCGGCGCCGTACGAGCGGTATCCAGCGGCTCATTCACGCTGGCGACTACCACGGGAGCTACCGCGACCGTACATCTCACCTCCTCCACGCACTTTACGCGCCAGGTAACCGCCACCACCGCCGACCTGGTGGTTGGACAGGCGGTAGACGTAAGCACCGATACGTCCGGAGTCACCGCCCTACGGGTAGTGGTTACTGGAACAGCGAGCTCCGCGTCCGGCAGCGGAACTCGTGGATTTGGCGGATTTACCGGGACCCCGCGCACCGGCACACCGTTCGCTCGCGGTAACGCCGGCTGCTTCCGTAACAGTACCGCAACTTCCGTCGGCTCCGGCTCGTTCTCAGGTATACGGGGTACGCTTACGACGGTCACCACTACGCAGCTGGTGCTTAGCGACACGAAGGGAAACAGTTATACCATAGCCATCACTCCATCCACCGTGATCATTTCGCTCTCCAGCGCCACCGCCAGCGATCTCTCGGTAGGTGATTCAGTCATTGCGGTTGGGACCACCAGCTCGACCGGAATCACCGCCCGCACCGTCATGATAGACCTACCTACCACGTCCAACTCATAAGGCCGCATTGGCGAAGACATACGAGCCGGCCAGCGCGCTGATTCTGCCGGCGATGCACAGCGCCTACGGTGGGGTTTTTCTCTGCGGTTGCGTTCTTTGGATGGAATGTAGCCGCCAGATTGGCACACAAGTTGCTCCACTTTGCCGTAGTCAGAAGCTATCAATGGCTATGCGCTGGTAGTGGCGCCGATTCCGCAAGGTTGCGAATGTGAAGGAACCATGCTGAATGCCCATCTCGCCAGCCAGCGCCAGTATGGTAGACAGTATTCCGGCGAACATGAGGGAGATTGTTCATGAATCCAAATGCTACCGATCCTCAAAATGACAATGCGTCTCAGGAGACGTCAACACCAGCCTTCGGCCAGACGTGGAGCGTTTATCCCGCCTCCATCGACATTGTGACGCCTCAAGATCAGTATCTGTCGCCGAACTCGGAGGCGAGCGTGGGTACCGGGATCGACGTGACCCATCCTGGTGACGCCATGCGTGCCGCGCTGGATCAAGCGCAGCAGCGTGCTGGTGATACGGTCGAGCAAATCAAGGCACAGGCTGGTACTGCCGTCGAGCAAATCAAGGCACAGGCTGGTACTACTGTTGACCAAATCAAGGCACAGGCCAACGATCAGCTCGACAACCAACTGACTCTAGCCGGTGCCAGCCTGGCCTCGGTCGCCGACGCCGTCGATACGATTAGCGAGCAGTTGCGTCGCGGCAATCAGACGCTGCTGGCCACATACGCGGATCGTGCCGCCGGCCGTGTAGACGAGATGGCAACGTATCTGCGGCAAAGCGACCCCAACAAGGTTCTGCATGACCTCGAGGATTTCGCCCGCCGTGATCCGGCGCTTTTCCTGGCCGGAGCTTTTGCGTTAGGTCTCGTAACCACCCGCTTCCTGAAGAGCTCCAGCAGCCAGGCCGGCAATCAGACCAAGTAAAGGAGCAGCGATGCAGACCCCCAATGAAGGAAGCTCGCTCGGCGATCTGTTGACACAGTTGGTCTCGGAGGTTCGCGCTCTAGTTCAGCGCGAACTTGATCTTGTACGCACGGAAATGAGCCAAAAAGTCGCCCAGGTTGGTAGGGGCACAGGTATGATCGCGGTGGGTGGCGCATTGTCGTACGCCGGCCTGCTAGCCTTCATGGCTACCGGAGTCATAGCTCTGGTGCAGTATGTAACTCTACCTTTATGGGTAGCAACGCTGGCGGTGGGCGCCGCTGTCTTCATCATCGGCCTACTGATCACTGTTATCGGTCGAAACTCACTTCGTATACAGAGTCTCGCGCCGCAGCGAACGCTGCAAACACTCAGAGACAACGCCGATTGGGCGGCGAAACGCAGCACCACCTGAGCCAAGGGCCGACCGCCTGGCCCAACAACAAGCGACTCATGACTTCTGTTCAGAGTAGGCTATACAGAACACCGGTTCAGTACACGGACATGGAGGTTACCAAATGGACGAGATTCGTCAGGACATCGATCAGATTCGCAATCAAATGGACACTACCCTCAAGGCTATCCAGGATCGTGTGAGCCCCGAACACCTCATGGAACAGGCCCGCGAGGCGGTAAGCGAAGTCACGCACGGCGCGGTGGCAGACGTGGCGCAGAACACGCGAGACGCCGCGGGTAACGTTGGTTCGGCAGCGTTGAACGTCATTCGTGATCATCCAATCTCGACGGCTCTGGTGGGGTTAGGAGTCGGCTGGCTGCTGACTGCCCGATCTCAGACTCAGGCGGCCGGACAGCAAGTGACCGAGGTTCGAGAGCAGATCAGCGGCGCAGTCGGCGATGCCGCCACCCACGCCCAAGCAAGCGCACAGCAAATCGGTTCGCAGGCGGCGACCCTGGCAAATCGGTCAGGTAACGTACTGCAACAGGCATTGCACGACAGTCCCCTTGCCGTGGGGGCAGCGGTTCTCGCGGTGGGGGCGGTCGTAGCGCTGGCAGTACCTCAGACGCCACAGGAGCACCAGTTGATGGGGCCGACTCGCGACCGGCTGGTCGCCAAAGCTCAGGAAACAGCGCAGGAAATGGCGGAGAGGGCTCAGGCTGCCGCTCAGGACACCGCGCAAAAGGTGCAGCATGTCGCCATGGAGGCGCGCGACGCCGCACAGCGCACCGCCCAGCAGGAGGGACTGATGTAGCTCGGCTGTCGTTGGAGGATGGCGCCGCTCAGTGCTTCTCGAGATATTCGAGGATCTTCTGAGCATGCCCCTCCGGCTTCACCTGCTGCCAGACATGGCCTATCTTACCGTCAGGCCGGATGTAGAAGGTGGTTCGGGCGGTGGACATGTATTTTTTCCCGTACATGCTCTTCTCCACCCAGACGCCGTACTGCTCGGCAACGTTGCCATCTTCGTCAGAGAGCAAGGTAAACGGCAACCCGTATTTGGTGGCGAACTTTTGATGCGACTTTATGCTGTCGCGGCTGATCCCCAGCACCACTACCCCCCGCTCGGTTGCAAGCTCGTGCCAGGCATCGCGAAAGCTGCAAGCTTCGGTCGTGCAGCCGGGCGTATCGTCTTTAGGGTAAAAGTAGAGCACCACCTGCCGTCCCAGTAGCTCGTGGAGACGGACGGTCTCTCCGCTGGAGCTTGGCAAGCTAAAATCGGGAGCTACTTCGCCCGCCTCCGGAGTCCTAGTAGTGTCCACATCAGACTCTGCCATAGTTCTGCCTTCCTCAAAAAAGTGAAGCGTGTGACGTACAATAGAGCACCGTGATTAATGGAACGTGAAGAGGCTACCAGCGCTGCCACCTACGTGGCTCAGCAAGGCGCCGAAAGCAACGGTGAGTGCGATTATGCCAAACACCGCCAGCGCCATCACTATATTGACCGACGCCGGCATGCTGAGTCGATCGCGTTTGGCCGGCTCTATCGCGAACATCCGCCACAATATGTTGACATAATAGACAATCGCAATCGCGCTATTCAACAGACCCAGCACCACCAGCCAGGTCAGTCCTGAACCTTCCTGCCAGGCCGCGAAGAAGATAAAAAGTTTGCTCAGAAATCCGGCCTGTGGTGGAATGCCGGCCAGAGACAGCAGGCAGAGCCCCATGCCGGCGGAGATCCAGGGACTTCGACGACCTAAGCCGTCGAAGTCGCGTATGAGCTCTTTGCCGGTGGCGTCGGCCAACCCCACAATACCGGCGAAGGTGCCGATGTTGGTCACTACGTACACTGCTAAAAAGGCCAGTAGACCTAGCATGCCTGCTGCAGTATTGTGAATCATCACCGCCGCAAGGCCGACCAGCAGGTACCCAGCCTGCCCGATGCTGCTGTAGGCCATCATGCGCTTGATGTTGCTTTGCAGCAAGGCGACGACGTTGCCAAGCGTCATGGTCACTGCCGCCACAATTGCTACCATCACCCACAGGTCGCTGCCGCTGACGGCGGCCACTCCCCCGAAAACGAAGATGCGCAGCAGCGCGGCAAAGCCTGCCGCCTTGGAGCCGATGGAGAAGAACAATGTTGCTGGCGCCGGCGCGCCCTCATAGATGTCCGGCGCCCACATATGGAAAGGCACTGCCGAGATCTTGAAGCCCAGGCCAGCAAAGATGAATATCGCTCCCGCCAGCAGCATCAGATTCCCGCTCAAGATGCCGTTCTTGGGACTGGTGATCGCGGCCATGATGGTGGCGAGATCGGTGCTGCCGGTGACTCCGTAAAGCAGCGCCATGCCGTAGAGCAGTATTGCCGAAGACATGGCGCCCAGCAGTACATATTTTACCGCCGCTTCGGCGGAGCGCGCGTCAGTACGTGAGAGTCCGGCGAGAATATAGAGAGGTATACTGGTGAGTTCGAGTGAGATGTAGATAGAGATGAGCTCGCCAGTGCTGCCCATCAGCATCATTCCGGCAAGCGAGAACAGTATTATGCTGTAATACTCGCCTGGTGTGGCGCGTAGATTCTTCTCGATATAGCCAAGGGACAGCAGCATCACGCCGAAGCCGACCACCAGGAAGAGAAAATCAAAGAAGAGTCCGTACTGATCTACCACCAGCATGCCGAAGAATCCGGTTGTCGGCCGGTTGCTACTAAACAGATTGGTGGCCAGCGATACCGTGAAGAATGTGGGCACCAGCAGCCCGGCGATGGCAACCACCGCCGCTACCCGTCGCTGCTTGGCGACCAGATCGACACCCAGCACTACCAACCCAAGCAACACCATACTCAGCTGCGGCGAGAGTAGCCAGATCTGTTCAAGATTGATTTGTGAAACCACGTTACTCCGTACCTCTCGCCTAGTGGAATGTAATTGACTGCACGGTGCCAATCATTTGGCTCACACTTGGTGTAATGACATCCACAATCAGCTTGGGATAGACACCAACAAAGAAGATCACCAACGCCAACGCGGCCAGCGGCAAAAATTGGGACACTGTATTGATATCCGACAGCGAGCTCCAGCGTATATTGAGCGGTCCATAAAAGGCGCGCCGAAGCATCCAGAGCAGGTACCCAGCCGTCAGAACCACTCCAAAGACGCAGAGTATGGTGGGTACTGGCAATGTAGCAAACGAGCCGGTGAAAACCAGGTACTCGGCCACAAATCCTGCCAGCGCTGGTAGGCCAAGAGAGGCAAAACAGGCAATCGAGTAGAGGGTGATCTCTCTCGGCATACGAGCGGCGATACCACCAAAGATGTCGATTTCGCGGGTATGGGCCTTGTCGTAGAGCACGCCGACGCCAAAGAAGAGCATACCGGTTATGGCACCATGGGTGAACATCTGGAGGGTTGCGCCGGTAAGTGCCGCCTGTCGAAAGCTTGCCAGGCTGGTCGACGTGGCTGCGGTACTGGTTGAGGTGACGGCAGCGGCAGCGGCCACCCCTAGCAGCACGTAGCCCATATGGCTGACGCTGGAATACGCGATCATCTTCTTCATGTCCCGCTGCACCATAGAAGCGCCGGCGCCCCATAACACGTTGATGGCGGCGAAGATCCCCAGTACCGGAGCAAATTCGGAAACCCCATGCGGCACGAAATCCAGGCAGATGCGAATCAGCCCGTACGCTCCCATCTTGAGCAGCACTCCCGCCAGCAGGACGCTCACGGCGGTAGGCGCTTCGGTGTGGGCGTCAGGAAGCCAGGTATGCAGCGGCCACATAGGAATCTTCACCGCGAATCCGGCGAAGAGCAGCAAGAACAGCACGAGCGGCAACGAGACCACCGCGCCGAATATCGGCAGCGTTCCAGTGAGTTGTGATCCCACACTGGCATAATATTGGTAGGTCGCACTATGCTCACCAGTCTGCACATAGATCATGAAGATACCGGCCAGCGTGATTGAAGACCCTACCAGTGTGTAAATCAAGAACTTCCAGGCGGCATACTCGCGCCTCTGGCCGCCCCAGATCCCAATCAGCAGGAACATGGGAATCAGCTCGACCTCCCAGAATAATATGAAAAGGAAGAGGTCGAAGGAGGCGAAGACTCCCATTACGCCGGTTTCCAGGAAGAGCAGCATGGCCAGGTAGAACTTGGGTCGTTTATCGACATGCCAGGATCCCACCACTGCCAGGAACGTCAAGAGACCATTCAGGATGATCATGGGCATGCTCAGCCCGTCGGCGCCCAGCGCGTAGTTGATCTGAAAGTGGAATGAGCCGATATAGGTATTGATCCATTGCTGGCTCACGAACCAGGCCGGATGCTCCACATTGCCAAAGCCCTGCCCATTTATCACCAGACCAAGGTAGAGCCATAAACTGAGCGCAAAAACCAGCAAGGTACCGATCGCGGCAACCGGCTTCACCGCGCCCGACCAGCGATTGGGCCAGACCAGCACGATCAGCGCAAACAGCGCAGGCAGGAAGACAATGAGTGTCAACAACATCGTGAGTTTCCTTTCCTTGGCTGTCGCTACTTGCCGATGATGCCGGTGGCAAAGAAGACGATCAGAAGGATAATCATCGCGCCACCAAATATGGCCGCGCCATAATTCTGCAGCTTGCCCGTCTCGGTGCGTCGTGTGGCGCTTCCCAGGCCGCGAATCGCGCTCGCCGATCCATTGACGATGCCATCAATGACGTACTGGTCGAATAGCACCGCTAGATTGGCGAGGCCAAGCACCACATACTTGATGATAACGCCGTACAGATCGTCCAGATAGTATTTGTTGTACAGCAGACTGTGTACGCCGGCACCGACGGGGTTGCTGATAAAGGCTTTGGCTGGCACTACCTCCAGGCCGTACATCAGCCAGGCCAGGCCAATGCCGAGGACACCGGCCCCAACGCCCACCAGAGTCGTCAGATCAATCACCGGAGCCGTAGCGAAGCTGACATTGGCCCCACCATTCAGGAACCAGGCAAAACCCTGATTGAAGCCGGCAAAGCCCAGTAGGCCAATGACGATCGTGGCCCCGGCAAGCAGCATGATCGGTCCGGTCATCGAAAGCGGCGACTCATGCGGATGCGCCTCACCTCGATACTGATCGGCTCCTCCCCAGAGGCCGCCAACTGCGCCGCCTTTGCCGCCGAAGGTGAGGAAGAACAGGCGGAACATATAGAAAGCGGTCAGGAAAGCGGTGAAGAGGGTGAAGCCAAAGATGACGTAGTTACCCTTATCCAGGGCAGCACCGATGATCGGATCTTTGCTCCAAAACCCGGAGAACGGCGGGATACCGGAAATCGCCAGGTTGGCCACGAGAAAGCAGATCGCGGTGATGGGCATAAACCGGGCGAGTCCCCCCATTTTGCGCATATCCTGGTCGCCATGAGGGTTCTGGGCGCTGATCAGCCCGTGTATCACGCAGCCGGACCCAAGGAAGAGAAGCGCCTTGAAGAACGCATGGGTAAACAGGTGGAACATTCCAATGGTATTCGTCTGGGCTACCGAGAGGCCGGCAAACATGTAGCCAAGCTGGCTTATGGTCGAATACGCCAGGACACCCTTGATGTCGTAGCGCGTCACAGCTATGGTTGCCGCAAAGAAGGCGGTGAAGGCGCCAATATAGCCGACTACCTGCAAAGCCGCCGGCCCGGCGGCAACTGCATAGATGGGGAAGAGCCGAGCTACCAGATAGACGCCGGCAGCGACCATAGTGGCGGCATGAATCAGCGCGCTCACCGGGGTAGGTCCAGCCATGGCATCCGGCAGCCAGACGTGCAGAGGGAACTGCGCTGACTTCCCGATGGCTCCACAGAAAACCAGTATCATGGCCACGGTGACGGCGGTCTTATTGGCGTGCAGTGTGGCGGTATTCAACTGTACGAAATCAAAAGTGCCGGTCTGGACAAACAGAATGAGGATTCCAATCATGAACCCAAAGTCGCCCAGGCGGGTGGTCACAAATGCTTTTAGCTGAGCTGGCGGCGGATATGGCTCCTCCGAGCCCGGAGGCGGCGGAGAATGATAGAACCAGAAGCCAATCAACAGGTAGGATGAGAGGCCCACCAGCTCCCAACCAATGAAGAGCACCAGAAAATTGGCTCCCAGCACCAGTATCAGCATCGACAGAGTGAAAAGCGCGAGCTCGATGAAGAAGCGACCGTAACCAGGATCGCCGGCCAGATACCCAGTGGAATAGATATGCACCAGAAGCGAAACACTCGTAACCACTATCAGCATGATCACTGTGAGCGAGTCGACCCGGAAGTCTATAGCATAGATGAGATTACCAATGTTGAACCAGTTGTAGAGTGGTATGAAGCGGCCGGCCTGAAGTAAGGTGGTGCCGCCCGATCCAACCACCGGGTTCTGGATGAATTCGACGAGCAGACCAATTGTGAACGCAAATGCCCCGAATAGCGAAGCAATGCCAATCCAGCTGCATAGCCTGGCCCAGAGTGGGGTCCGGCCGCCATGACCATCAGGAGTATCCTGCCCTTCGTGATCGCCAGTACTTTGATGATGGCCAGCAAGTTCAATACTTTCGTCAGTGCCATGATGCTCACCGGCCGTCGCCGGTTGCTCCGACCTGAAAAAGCGCATCACCATATAAACCAGGAGTTCAAGCGTGAGCGCGGCCAGCACTAACCCCGGCACCAGCCAGGCATAATCTACAAGGATCATTCTCCAGCTCCGTAGGCATCAGAGGGCGCACCAGAGCGCGCACAGGAACGTGGCGTGCGTTTCGTTCGCCTGCTACCAGCGCATGAGGTTGATCTCACCGACATCGACGGTGTTGCGTCGCCGGTAAATCGCTATGATCATGGCCAAAGCAACCGAAGCCTCAGCGGCGGCCACAGTGATAATGAAGATCGCAAACACCTGCCCGGTCAGCAGGTTGCCGTGGCTCGAGTGGTGTAAGAACGCGGAAGCAAACGCCACCAACGTGATGTTGACGGCATTGAGCATGATCTCTATGCTCATCAGAATGGAGACGGCGTTGCGCTTACTGAGCGCGCCGAATAGGCCGATGCAGAAAACGACAGCTCCCAACACCAAGAAATCCTGCAGGTTGACATCCATCGCGCTCTACTCCCCTTAGTCCCCTTCGCGCCCGATTATGATCGCTCCCACAATCGCCACCAGCAACACTACCGATGCGATTTCAAAAGGCAGCACGTAGCTGTAGCTAAATGGACTGTATAATAACTGGCCCAGCCGCACGACCGTGCCGCCGGCGGCGCCAGCGCTCGCCAGATTAACCGATGAGGTAGGGCTGCCCACCACCATGACGCTATGCCCAACGGCGTAGATGATGCCTCCGCCAAGCAAGAAACAAATGAAAGCTGCCAGCCACCATTGGGTGCTCACCGGATTGCTGTTACTCGACATGCTGTGCTGGGTAAGCATGATGGCGAATAGGATGAGAATCGTGACCGCGCCCGCATAAATGAGAACCTGTACAATCGCGATGAACTCGGCATTTAGCAAAATGTAGACGCCGGCCGCGGCGGCAAAGACCACAATCAGCGCCAGTGCGGCGTGCACAATGTTGCGGTACAACACCACAGCAAGCGAGGAGCCCACCAGCAGAATGGCTATGATCCAGAACGCTATGGTACCAACATCAATGCTCATACGCGTCTTTCCTCCAAGCCATTGAAGCGGGCGGCATTCGTTCTGCCGTCGACAACATGAGGCGAGAATACTTGCGGTCCTGGCGCAGCCCGCCATCGCTTATTGTAACACCATGTGTCAATTTGGCAAGCGTAGAAGCCGGCTCGCGCTGTGCTGACGGTAGCGAGCATCGCACCAACTTTAAGACGACGGGACCAGACACATGGCACGATGAGTCGTTCGTCTAGTACCCACAGCCTATATTCGTTCGCCATCGCTTTAAAAGTGCTACACTGGCGCGGGATATCTCCAGGTCTGGTTTGCGATGTCCACAGCTGTATTCATACTAAAAAGTCAGTAGAGGAGCAAAGCATGTCTGTTACCAGCACCCTGTTTCATCTCCTTGGCGCCCTTCGCCGGGCAGCTGCGCGCGTCATTCTCTTTGGTCTTCTGTTTCTGCTCATCGGCATCGGCGT
This sequence comes from uncultured Chloroflexia bacterium, assembly GCA_963826075.1. GTDB lineage: Bacteria > Chloroflexota > Ktedonobacteria > Ktedonobacterales > JADMIN01 > JAJPKE01. The sequence continues at coordinate 390,894 of CAWGVQ010000009.1, read as the reverse complement.
GATCGAGGGTCTGGCTTATATCGTCGGACGCAGTAGTTCAGGCTCCTACAACCCAGCAGTCATCACTCACATCACCGCCGCGATTACCGGTGTCATACTGGCCTATGCCGCCGCACTCACCGTGATCGCCACCGAAGCTATTCGCGCGTTCATCGATGCCATTCGTGACGTCGAGAAAGGTGTGTCATCCGACGTAGGCGGCGGGGTTAAGATCCTGGACCGCGTGATTGAGTACGTAGAGAAAAAGGTCTGAGCATCAGTTCTACCAGAGACACTAGGGGCAAATCGGTAATCGAGTGGGTATCGAGTAAGTAAGTGGTAGTCACGTGGTAAGTAGCGGCTGGAACCCGGACGCTTTGAATGGTACGCGTCTCGGCTCGAGTATTTTGGAAGAGCCCTTGAGTGTGGGCAGCATGGGCGCCGTCTTCCTGGCTCGCCAGGAGCGCCCCCACCGCGCTGTCGCCGTCAAGGTCATCCATCGCCACCTCGCCAGCGATCCCGCTGCCTGGACGCTCTTCCTCGCCCGCTTCCAGCGCGAGGCAGATGCCACTGCTGCACTCGATCACGCCAATATCGTGCCAATCTATGAGTTTGGCGAGACCGGCGACATCGCCTACCTGGTTATGCCCTATCTCCCCGACGGCTCGCTGGCCACACGCCTCGAGCGGCAGGGACCACTGTCGCTCGCTGTGACGATCACCGCGGTTGAGCAGGTGTCGGCCGCACTTGACTATGCCCACGCGCGCGGCATCGTGCACCGCGATGTCAAGCCCTCCAATATGCTGCTGCATGCCGATGGCCGCGTGCTGCTCGCCGACTTCGGTATTGCCCGTCCGCTGGATGTGCCGGACCTTGCCGGCAGAGCTTCTTCGGGCGCGGCGATCAACCCTGGTGATACCTCGCTGACCCAGGTGGGTTCCTCAATGGGAACCCCGGAATACATGGCGCCGGAGCAGGTACGAGGAGGGGCGATTACGCCGGCCACCGACACGTATGCTCTGGCGATAGCTACCTATGAGCTGCTGGGTGGACGGACTCCGTTTGGAGGCGGAGACGTGACCGCTGTACTAAGACGGCAGCTACTGTCGCCGCCGCAGCCGTTGCGCGGCCTGCGCCCGGATCTGTCGGCAAGGGTCGAGGAGGTCATCTTCTGGGCGCTTGCCAAAGAGCCCGGCGATCGGCCGGCAACCTCTGGTGACTTTGCCGCGGCGCTACGTTCCGCGGCGCGCAAGAACACCCTGATAGGTGGTGCTCTGTGGCTTCGGCAGGCTCCACACGCGCCCATCAGCCCGCGGGGCCCGGCGGTGCCTAATGCGGCGTCGTTCGGGTCGGGTAGCCAACCGCGCTTTCCCGAGCCGACTCTTCCGCTGCCGCACCTGTCGCTTCCCAGCTCAGCGGCGAATACTGTGGAAGGCTCTCCTGGACAGCCAAGCGCTGACGATAGCACGGTGACCGTTGGTCCGGCGGGCATAGACACCGCCCACCTACTCAGCCTTCCTCGTGGAGGCGCGGGCAACGGCTTTGGGGGAGACGCGCCCTATTGGCCGGAGCCACAGCGAAAATCCAACCGGCCAGTCGCTATCGCGGCAATCACCGGCCTGGTCCTGGCAATCATTGCCGTCATCGTACTGGGAGCGCTGCTGGCGAACACCGTTCAATCACTGCTCACCAGCCCTAGCGGACAGGCCGTTAGCTCACCGGCGATAGTAAACGCCCAGCACACCGCGACGCCGCTGCCCTCCCCCACCCCGGTGCCCCCCACCCCTACTCCAACACCAGTAGTCAACTGGCTGGTAGTCAGTCCCACCCAGATCACCCTTAGCTGCCACACGCCGCAAGAATTGACACTCATGGATATCGGACCGCACACCGTACACTGGGCTGCCAACACCGGCTCAGTATTTATTACAGTGACACCAGGAAGTGGATCGCTGCACTCCGGGGACAGCCAGAAAATCTCTGTGAGTATGCGATCCATTGACGTGTTCAACGTACAGGGCCTGATACAGCTCTCGGTACAATCCGGGGCAGGATCTCCTGCTACGGTGGCTTACAGCGGCTCTGCCTGCGGGTGACCAGTAGTGGCCTGGTCGCCTACGCCGGTTCCTCTCTCTGGTCTGTCGCCCACGATTGCCCTAATCTGCTCGAGCAGGCGCTCGGTGCTGGCGAAGCCATAGTTGACGGCGTGTACCTGCTGCTCTTTGTCCAGTACTACCGTGGTTGGCACCGTGAGTACATGGTAGATCTGTGTCAGCTCGGGCGAGGAGGGTGCGTCGATCCAGGTGATCTCGACATCCTTGCCACGCCGGGCAGCTATCTGCTCCAGCGCCGGACGCTGAAGAGTGCGGCACGGGCGGCAACTCTCACTGCTAAAAGCCAGAATGCGCACCGGAGCCACCGCTTCCGGGTGGCGGTACAACGCCGGCAGAGAGGCGCTGGATGCCAGCAGTGCGCGACTCCGCTCGGTACCGATACGGCGGCGCGCCCACCAAACCACGCCCCACAGAGCCAGTATTACTAGTCCCAATATGGCCAGTCGAAATACGACTCCCTGCATACTTCTACACACCTCGCCAGTGGAAGCCACCGCTATAGCGCACGCTCGGCAGGAGCCCCGCTCGGCCCAGTTGATAATAGACGAAACAGCCTGCGCAGAATCCAACTGTAAGATTGAGAGTGGCCAGTACAAAGACCACGATGTCGAGTGTCCACCCAACCGCTGGTGCGGTGGGCAACGCGTAGAGGAACACAGTGGAAGCAACCAGGAAAGTCGCCCCTATCGCCTGGGCAAACCGGTGAGGTGCGGGATCATCCTCGACGATGCGCGGCCGCAAGATCTTGGTGGGAACCACCACAAATCGGTAGAGCAACCGGAAGGGGCCGACCGCGGGCGCGATAGCGCTTAGTGCCAGCACTACTGCCGCCACGGCCACCAGCCAGTGGGCCTGCAGGACAAAGGCCAGCGCCGTAAGTGTAACCACTCCGGCCTGAGAAAATTTGAGGAGGTGAGCATCGACCCGCGGTACGACAGAGAAAGACGATAAGTCAGACATGGAAAACGGCCCTCCAGCCATTCGCACCAGCCGTTAAGTTGACAAATTATATCAACTTAGTGCAGTATTGCACTTCACAAAGTATAGCTGGTGGCCATGCCTGAGTCAAGTGATTGCCAGCCTATGGCACCAAGGAGGCCAGATCGACCCCAGGATCCGCCAAGCCTTCAGCGTTGCCAGTAACCGGGGCTGAGGCAGCAATCAGGTCCCGAAGCAGGTCCATCTGAGCATCGTCGTTGACCATAAGGGCAGCGCGCAAAACTTGATTCTGCACATAAAGCGCGGTGAACTGATCGCTCACCATGTCTCCCCTCACCACAATCTGGGCTTCGCTCGAGGGATAGCCGAGCATATTCAGAGACAAATTGAACTGATCGGAGAAAAAGTAGGGGACATGCCGGTAGGGTTCATCGCCGCCTGCCATATTGATAGCGGCGGCCTGCGCCGAAGCGATGGCATTATCCCAGTGTTCGAAGTGCATTCGCCCGGCTACTGGATCGGGGTACGCTGCCACATCGCCGGCGGCGAAGACACCGGCGGCGGCGGTTTCCAGACGCTCAGTCACCATGATACCGTGTCTTGGATCGACCTCGAGCCCCGCCCTAGCGGCGAGCTCGGTATTTAGCTGTATGCCGACCCCCACTATCGCCAGCTCGCATGGTACCAGCTCGGAAACGCCGGGCGTACCGACGGCCTCGATACGCACTCCCGAGAGCCCTCCGTCTGGACCGGCAACGAATTCTTTGGCGGTGAAGCCGTAGCGCAGCGCTGCTCCACGCCGGGAGAACTGGCTTTGAAAATAGTCGGAGAGCTCGGGGGAGACCATTGCCGGCCAGGCACGAAGAAGAGGGTCGACGATGGTGACTGAAGCCCCTCGAGACAGTGCGCTGGCGGCGGTCTCCAGTCCAATAAAACCAGAGCCAACCACCACTACCGGCTTTCCCGGCGCCAGCTGCATTCGGATCTCATCAGCATCGCTAAGCGTGCGCAGGACCTGCACCCCAGGCAGGTCCATGCCCGGCACGTTCAGCCGTCGCGCCCGCCCCCCGGTGGCAAGCAGCAGCATGCGGTAATGGATAGCGGTACCATCTCCAAGCAGTACCACTTTGGCAGTGGTGTCGAGTGCGGTAGCCGCTGCCTTGGTAAGCACTTCGACCCTCTGCGCCTCATACCATTCCGGCAACTGCACATACACTCCGCCTTCGCCATAGATTCCCTCTCGGCCGATCTCGCCGCGAAGATATTCCTTGGAGAGAGGCGGGCGGTGATAGGGGCGATGGTCATCCTCGCTAACCAGGAGAATGGCTCCGTCGACATCACGCCTGCGCAACTCTTCGGCGGCGGTGGCTGCTGCCAGCCCACCTCCAATCACCAGGTAATCCACCACTCGTTCGCTGTTTACCGCGCCCATAGGTAGCCCTCCGTGCTTCGACTTGCCGCGCTTGGCCGCCCTGCAAGCCCAACCCACATCGATCATCAAGAGACTTTTCGGCCGCAGACCGGCCGTGGGTCGCATACCTGCACCATTGACCACGGAGGCCGGCCGAATACAATATACTGCAGAGGAGATGCCATAGATATGTAGGCGAGATAGGTGACTACGTGTCTCTACGGTGACGCGGTTGGCGTAGGCAGCGGCATACTAGTGCCAAGCACGATGCTATCGATGTACCAGGTACCGCCTGACTGCACCAGGTGAAGGGTCTGCTGTTGCCCGCTATCATCGTCACCACGACGGGTCACCAGAGCCACGACGGTTGCGGTATTGCCGGTTACCACACTGCTCTGGATGGGAAAATCCTGGATGATGCCACCCATCTGGTCATAGCTGCTGTATTGACTCATAAAGCTGTCTTCCGACAGGTGGGCCTTGGCATTGGTGGAGAAGTAGCTGTACGCCTGGCTATAGTTGGCCTGGTGAAGGGCACCGTAAAATTGCTGCACTGTGTTCTCGGGGCTGTTTAATCCATTCTGGACCACCGAATTTGCCCAGACTACCGCTACCGTGCCCAGGACACACGTTAACATAGCGGCTATTCCCACACCAATGAGGATGAGAGCCCGTGTCGTCAAGCGCCGTCCCGGCTGCTTGCCCGCAGAATTGCGGCTACTGGACTCTGACAGTCGCCGCATCGCCTGGCTGATATCAGGACGAGACTCCAGATCACGCCGGCGCTGCACCAGGAGCTGCTCCAGTTCGGCACGATGCTTTGGATCATTCATGGACACTGCCTCAAAGTTCGCTGCTGCATTGGCAACGCTAACGCAGCCACTATACTCTGTCGTACTGTCGAACGCAACGTGATAGGTACCAACAGCGCCACGAAGGCGCCGGAGTTACGCCGGAGAAATCCGATAACGGATATACTACACAGTATCTATGAACACCCAGTTAGCCGACCAGATAAAAGAATATGCGTACGAGCTGGGTTTCGACCTGGCGCGCGTAACCACGGCAGACCCGCTCAGCGAGGCCGAAACCTGTGTGAAGGAGCGCATTGCCTCCGGCTACTTCGAGGGCATGGACTGGTTTTCGGGCGAGCGGGCCGAAGTAGCCTGCAATCCCCACGCGCTGCTTCCACAGGCGCGCTCCATCGTCTCCCTGGCCACCTTCTACCTCACCGATAACCCAGGCAACCTGAGCAATCCCGGAGACCCTCATGGTCGGGTCTCCTGCTACGCCTGGGGAGATGACTACCACCTTGTCATTCGCCAGCGGCTCGACCAGCTCGCTGACTTCATGAGGGGGCAGGCCGCCGTACCTCCGCTAGAAAAATGTATTGTTTTCGTGGATACCGGCCGAATGGTCGATCGGGCGGTTGCCGAGCGCTCGGGGCTTGGCTGGTTCGGCAAAAACACTAACATCCTCACCAAAGGCTGGGGTTCCTGGGTTTTCCTCTCGGAGATTGTGACCAGCCTGGATCTTGCCGCCGATCCTCCCATCTCCGCCAACTGCGGCCACTGTGAACTCTGCCTGCATGCCTGCCCCACCAATGCCTTTGTGGCCCCTTATGTACTGGATAGTCGTCGCTGCATATCCTATCTCACCATCGAGCTGCGCGGCAGTATTCCCGTAGAATTGCGCCCATTGATTGGCACTCACATCTTCGGTTGTGACATCTGCCAGGAGGTCTGTCCGGTCAACCAGCTGGCGGAAAAGCGGCTTCGGGCTGGCGGCTGGCCGGCCAGTGGGGGGGCGGATGCCACCAGAGGCAAGAGCCGGGCAAGATTGGAATTTGCTCCACGGCGAGACCTGGGACGCAGCACCGCCCTTCTTCCTTTACTCGCTCTCGACGAGGATGAGTTCCGTAGGCGCTTCAAAGGCAGTCCCATCAAACGAGCCAAGCGCCGTGGCTTACTTCGAAACGTCTGTGTGGCCCTGGGAAACATCGGCGACCCGGTGGCCATACCAGCGCTCACTCGCGCCCTTTCCGACAAGGAAGCGCTGATACGAGGGCACGCTGCCTGGGCGCTCGGCCGTATTGGCGGTGATGAGGCTCGTGCGGCGCTGGCGATAGCGCAAGCTGTCGATCCGGACCGTACGGTTCGCGAGGAGGCGCGGTTCGCGCTCACTCTATGTGACGCCCCTGTGCACGAAAACTCCAAGTGCACAAAGTCCCCAAGTAGCGGAGCTGGAACGGTTCCTGCATCACCAAAGGCCTCATGGTAACCCGGCGAGCTCCACCCGAGCTCGCTCGGTTGCAGGCATCTCATCCATCTAGGATCCACACTTAACCCTTGTAAGAGACGTATACATGATGTGCAAGATGACGTTTGGCCCGTCGTTGCTTACCTATACCAAGGGGTATCTGGCATGAAGATAGCGAGTCTGCCGTCTCTGGCAACTCCATACCCTAGTCTGGTGGAGGTAGCTGTCGCTTTCGGGCTAGCTGCCCTGCTAGGGGCTCTCCTCTGCTGGCTCGTGCTCATCATCTGTACCCGGTGGCATGTCGTCTCACCGCCCAAGCGGCACCATATCCACAAACACCCGGTCCCTCGCCTGGGCGGTATCGGTATTTTCCTGGCATTTTTCCTGGTATCGCTACTGCTGTTCCGGCCGGTAAACAGCTATGAGCAGCATGTGTACCTTGGACTCATTGCCGCCGCCCTGCTAATTATAGTCGTCATGGTTTATGACGACATTCATGGCCTGGCGCCTCTACCAAGACTGATTGTGCAGACGGTGGCTGCGTTTATCGCCATGTTTCCCGCTGGTTACCAGGGAACGCTCATCCAGGTGCTGCACAATCCGCTGGTGACCGCCAACCAGGGTCAGGTACCTTTGAGCCTCTGGTTGGCTGTGCCTTTCACCTGGTTCTGGATCGTCGGTATGATGAACACCATCAACTGGGTCGACGGCGTCGACGGACTGGCCGCAGGAGTGGTAGCTATTACCGCGCTGGTAATGGCCGCCATCAGCTGGCTACTCGGCCAACCAGCGGCAGCCTTGCTGTGTGCGGTCCTGGCCGGCGCGACGCTGGGCTTTCTTCCGCTGAACTGGCACCCCGCCCGGTTGTTTATGGGAGACAGCGGGGCTATGTTCTTGGGTCTGGCGCTGGCGATACTGGCGAACGTGGGAGGGGCAAAGCTGGCAACTATGCTGCTCTTACTGGGGCTGCCGATTCTTGATACCGCACGCGTCATACTTTCTCGTATTCGCCAGCGCCGTTCGCCACTGCACTTCGACCTGACTCATCTTCATCACCGGCTTCTGGTAGGCGGGCTGAGCCAGCGAAAGATTGCGTTGCTGTTTTATAGCATGACGGGTTTTTTTGGGGCAGTGGCCATCTTCGCCGCCTATTTGCAGACTCGAGCTGGGCTGTGGAGCGTACGGATCCAGATATGGACACGCTTCTACGTATCCGTTAGCGAGCTGCCTACGCTTGCCGGTCTGGGTCTGGCACTGATAGCGACACAGGTCATCTGGCGCTATGCCACTAACCGCCGCAGACGTTCTGGGCTGCCGCCCGGAGCTTCATCAGCGTTTCTTACCCTCCGGACTACTGGCGAGTCCAGTAGCGAACCGTCCAGTCCTGGACCACCGCCAGGAATGATTTCTTCAAGATAGATCCTGCAAGGAAGCCGGAGGAGATGAGCCAGGACCCAGCCCGGCGGCACAAAATGTGCTTCTCTGCCAGAGGGCCAACCGGCGAAACTTAGGATCATATTCTTGAAAGGGTCACAGCCCATGTCGAACTCACCCACCTACCAGGACCTGGAGGAACACACCCAACCGCTCGGCATTGTTCAAGTGCGCTCCCCCGTGCGATCTCGGGAGACGCTATCTCCGGTAAGTGAACTAAACCCGCACATGTTCCTCGCTCCGCAGAACCGCGCCTACCTCGCTCTCACCATCGCTAGTGTGATTGCCCTGATAGCATTCTTTATGCCCTACTTCACGGTATCGACGGTGGTGTCCGGTACCTCGACCTTCCTGAACATACCGCTGTCCCAATCCAGCCCGCTTCCGACCGCCGGCTCGGATGCCGCCAACGGCTTTCCCTGGCTCTGGCTGGTCCTGCTGGTAGCGGTCGTCGACATTACGGTCTCCGCCGTCATTGTGCTGGACAGCAATTCGCTGCACGCAACCGTGCCGCCGATCGTCGGTGCCTGCATCTTTCTCATTACCGGGCTGGCCGGCTTCGCAGTGCTCCTAGCGTCAATTTTCCGAGCCAATGGCGACATCTCCTCGGTCAATCAATCGCTGATCGCGCATGCGACCTTCCGTTACCATGTCATTCTGGGGATTGGGCCTGGATTCTGGCTTAGTTTGCTGGCCATGCTCTGCATCGCCATATTGGGCGGCATTGGTTTGCGCCGCGCGTGGCAAGCGTATGCTGGGTAACTATCTGCTGGGTAACTATCTGCTGGGTAACTATCTGCTGGGTAACTATCTGCTGGCGCGACGTTCTAGTGCTCGCGAATTTCGTTGAAGGCTATCTCGAAATGGCGCAGCTGAATCCGGGGAAAGTCGGAATTAGCGAGCGACTGGGCTGAGACTTCGGCCAGCTTCGTACTGGCAACGGTGGCCCCACGCGCCCGGAGCCACTCTGACAGCGCCAGATTGGCGGCACGCCGGCACGCATTCTCGATGTCAGCACCGGAGAAGCCGTCACTGCGTTTGGCCAGTGTGTCCACGCTCACATTTGGCGCGACTGGCCGGCTCCGCAGGTGAATGCCGAAGATGGATTTGCGCGCATCACGGTCGGGCATGGGCAGCTCGATCAAGGTGTCGATACGTCCCGAGCGCAGTATCGCCGCATCCACCAGCTCAGGGCGATTGGTGGCAGCTACCACCACCACGCCACGCCGACCCTCGATACCATCAAGCTCGGTAAGCAGTTGCCCAATGATGCGGTCGGCGGTGCCGGCAAAGCTAGCGCCACGCGCCGGCGCCAGCGCATCCAGCTCGTCAAGAAATAGCACACAGGGGGCTACCTGACGTGCGCGCTGGAAGATTTCTCGTACGCCCCGTTCGGACTCGCCCAGCCATTTAGAGAGAAGCTCCGGTCCTTTGACCGAAATGAAGTTCGCCTGGCAGGCGGTAGCTAGCGCACGGGCAATAAGCGTCTTGCCGGTTCCCGGTGCGCCGGCCAGCAATACTCCGCGAGAGGGGTCAAGATTCATAGAGGCGTAGATGTCAGGATAGCGGAGCGGCCACTCTATGGTTTCGGTCAGCATACGCTTCACCTCCACCAGCCCGCCGACGTCATCCCAGGTGGTGCGAGTCAGCTCCACCGCAACATCGCGAGCCGCCGAAGGCTCTATGCCCTTGAGGGCCTCCAGGAAGTCGTCCATAGTAACAGTAAGTGACAGCAGGCTCTCGGTTGGAATGCTGCCGCTGGTGAGTACCGCGCGGGGGAACGTTCGCCGCAAGGCCGCCATGGCCGATTCCCGGCAGAGCGCCGCCAGGTCGGCTCCGACAAACCCGGGAGTGATACGGGCAATCTCCGGTACATCCACCTCATGCGAGAGTGGCATGTCCCGGCTGTGAATTCGCAGTATCTCCAACCGTCCAGGTAGGTCGGGCGCATGCAGGCTTATTTCCCGGTCAAATCGGCCGGGCCGGCGGAGCGCCGGGTCAAGGGCATCCTGACGATTGGTCGCTCCCACCACGATGACTTGCCCGCGCGCACGCAGCCCATCCATCAGGGTGAGGAGCTGGCCGACTACGCGCTTCTCTACTTCACCCCAGACTTCGGAGCGTTTAGGGGCGATGGCATCAATCTCGTCCAAGAAAATGACGCTTGGGGCGGACTTTTGAGCATCGGCGAAGACCCGTCGCAGCTGCGCTTCGCTTTCTCCATAGAACTTGTCGATGATTTCTGGCCCACTAATGCTGAAGAAGCGTGCGCTGCTTTCGGAGGCTACCGCCCGCGCGATCAGAGTCTTGCCGGTTCCCGGAGGACCGTAGAGTAGCACCCCCTTGGGAGCCTCGATGCCCAAGCGGTCGAAGAGCTCAGGATGCTTCAGCGGCAACTCGATCAACTCGCGTACATGCTGTAATTCGCGGCCCAGCCCACCCACATCCTCGTACGTCACCTGGCTGCTGCGCGGGACGGTCATGGCGCCGCGCGCCTGAATACGCAGACTGGTTCCTACCTCCAACGTTACCGCGCTAGACGGGTTGGTGGCCAATACTTGAAATTCCCTGGCTGAGAGCCCCAGACCGGGTACACGTACCAGATCTCCGGCAATCACCGCCAGTCCCTTTAGCGAGCGAGCCACATGTCGTAGCTCAGCCTCGGTGAGAGACGTTTCCCCAGCCACGGGTACCAGCGCGGCGCTGATAGCTTGCTGTGCAGGGGCTGGCCGAACCCAAACCAGGTCTCCTAGAGCTGCTCCGGCGTTCTGGCGGACCAGTCCTTCCATCGCCAGCGTCTGGTCGTTTATTGTTCCACCACCGGCCTGCATCCCAGACTGGCCCGGCTGCTCCTCTGCCGGCCAGGGGTATAGTCGCGCTACCGTGGCACGAGCGCCCTGTATCAATACGACATCGCCGGCGCTACATTCCAGGGCATCGAGTGCGGCGGGACTGGCATAGGCAACGCCACGCGGCACTCCGATACCCTCGATCGCCGTTAACTGGAGGGTAGTAGTCGTCGTCGTCTTTATCTGTTCTTCAGCGGTACTCATGCCTTACTTACGCGCCGAGTGCGGTCTATGTTGTAGCGGCGACGTTTCGTCGGCCTTTTTGGCTGCTGGTCTCCCAGCGCTTGCCAATTTCGCCGGCTTTCGCGATCTGTACCGCTACTCACTGGCGAGCTGCTCAAGCGCGCGTACCACATTATCAGCAGTCGGGTAGAATGCCTTCTCCTCGGGTCCATCGTAGGGAGCGGACGGTGCGGCCACCGCCGAGATAAACTGAGGCGCATTGTCCAGCTGCCAGAAAAAATTCTCGGCAATCCAGGAATGTATATGGCGTCCAAAACTAGTAAAGTCGGACTCTTCAGTAACTACGATTGCCCGGTTGGTCAGCAGCACTGACTGGCGAATGGCTTCCTGGTCAAACGGCATAAGGGTACGCAGGTCGATTACATCCACCGCGCCGCCGTTCTTCTGGACGTGGCGAGTGGCGGCAATAGCCGATTCCAACAGCATCATACCCCAGCTGACGATGGTAGCTAGCGGCGCGCCCTGGCCTATACGTATCGTGCGCGCCTTACCGATCGGCAGTGTGTAGTAGCCCTCGGGCACATTCCAGTACCGTGCCAGCTCGGGCACCGGATCGCCTCCTTTGTGGACGCGCGGTGTATCGGCGCGGTAGAGCCGGCCGCGTTCCAGGAAGATTACCGGCGACTTGGAGAGAGCGGCCTGGATCAGCAGACCCTTGGCATCATAAGGGGTGGCGGGGCAAATGGTGATTAGGCCTGGTACATTGGTGAACCACTGCTCACCGGCGTTGGAGTGGCCGAAAGCCCCACCGCCGGAACCGCTGTCGGAGATGGGACCGCCGCCGCCGGAGCCTGACTTCATGCGCAACAGCATGGGGCAGTTCCAGTCGCCAAAGGACTGGTAGTATATTCGGGCTGCCAGCCTGATCGTTTGAGTTGCCGACTGGTGATAGTCGACAAACTGTATCTCGCCGCAGCGAGCCCGGTCGTCCGCCATTCCGCATCCGGCGGCAATGCCGGCGATGAGTTGCTCGTTGAGCGCACTGGAGATGGCAGTACCAGGATACTCCTTCACCAGCTTCATGGTGGCGTTGAAGACACCGCCAGTAGGACTGCCGACATCCTGGCCAAAAACAAAAAAACCCGGGTCGCGCTTGACAATTTCGACCAGCGCGTCATTGATGGCCTCGACCATCAAGGTCTCTTTGCCCGATGGTACTTCACTGGCGCCGTTGCCACCGTACTCCGGTCGGTAGGCGGGAATGTCGATGACTCGCTCGGTGACTCGTTCGCCCGGCACTTCCGGCTCGTCCAGCACATCGGCCTCGGCAGCGTCCACGCGGGCCTTGGCCTCATCGCGCATGCGCGGGACATCGTCGTCGGAGATGAGTCCGCGCTCGATCAGCTGCTCGGCCAGTTGCTTGACTGGATCTTTGGTGCGAGTGGTCTCCTCGATCTCTTCGCGACTGCGATACCGGCGAATATCGGTGCTGCTGGAATGAGCATCGAGCAGTCCAACATGCAGGTGCATGAACGCCGGCCCCTCGCCGCTACGCAGCCGGCGCACCAAATCAGAGGTGGCATTATAAGTGGCCAATGGATCCACACCATCCACATCCACGGCGATGGCATCCATGGCTCGCACCTGCGCGGTGAGATCACCCGCCCACTGCGCCTCCTGCTCGGTCATGATGGCCCAGTGGTTATTGGCAACCACTATGAGCACCGGTAGCTTGTTCACAGTAGCCTGGCGGAGCAGCACGTTGAAGTCGTTGGTGGCTGCGCCTCCATCACCGGTAATGAAAGTGATGATACGCCGGCTGTTGTCGCGTTTGAACGCCCAGCCGACCCCGCCGGCAAACGGCGCCAGTGCCCCCACTTCGCTGAATGTTGGCAGTATGTGATACTTTCGGCTGCTGTAGTGTGAGGGCATATTGCGCCCGCTGCACATGGGATCGGTCACTCGCGAGTAAGCGGCACGTAGCACGGTGTGCACGTCGTCGGTGCGCTGCAGCCAGCCGGCAAGGTCGCGGTAGTAGAACGAAAGCCAATCCTCGCTGTCCATCGCCGCCACTATGGCGGCAACCGATTCATGCCCGGCGCAGCCGATGTAGAAAGGGAACTTACCCTGTATTTTGCGCGCCTTGAGAACATCGTTTATGGTGCGGGCCAGTACCATCGTTCGATAGAGTTCAACTGGATCCAGTGTGCGGGCGCCAGTGCCCACCGCCGGTTCAATGACTTTCGCCGTCATTTCGTCCAAACCTCCCGTGCGTCTTTCTACTCAGCTTCACACCTGCCGTGCTTTCCTAGGCACTCGATATCCTTTCCATTATAAAAGGTGGGCTGGCTGCAGCGCAACCGATGAACAGGTAGCTACTCAGCCTATGAGCGGAGTAAAGAACACATTCACCCTGCATTGATCGCTATTTGGCTCGGCGAACTGCTGCTTGCGGTTAGTCTGCTTGTGGCAAGCTCTAAATCGAGTTCAGTCCAAAGCCACCACTCAAGCAGTCGGTCCAAGTACCGAGATAGAGATGCCGCTGGCAGGCGGCATCTGATTTGAGGTATTCCCCGTAATCGAGCATGTGCCTGCTTGGACACCGGGATATGAGTTACAGTAGGCAGTTGCGGCCGTAACCGTGCCCTGGGCGGCGAGGGCGCTCGCCAGCGTACTCTCCGAGCCCGCTGTCCAGCTCCAGACTTCGACGCCGGAATCCTGGCAGCTGACGGTGACGCTACCGCCGTTCACGCCGACAGTGCTAGGGTTGCACTGAGTCTTTGAATTCCAGGTGTAGTTCGGTTGGATCTGCGCGTTGAGGGAAGTCAAGGCTGCCGACTGAGGCCCACCCGCCGCGTAGGCCGTTCCAGTCACGGTCGTGGTCTCATAGGCGGTAAAATACTGCGTGTACGTCCAGGGCGAAGGCGAGCAGTAACCACTGGTGCTGTAGCTGGGTCCGGAGGCTACGATCTGCCCCGCGGTCGCGGAGGAAAAATACGATCTTGCCGGCGACTGCTCCTGGCCTACAACGTATGCGATCGCGTTGTTACAATTCCATTGCTGCTCCTGATAGTACCCATATCCATAGAGGGTACCGCTAAAGTTTATGGTGATGGTATACCCGTTGTCGCCCACGTACTGCGCATTATAGTTGATCGATGTGCTGGAAGGGGATGACGCGCTGACCTGGCAGGTGACGTTGGTCGAGTAACCACCAGAGGCGCCCGCCCGGTTGAGCGAGACGTAATAGGAAGTGCTTCCGGTTGAGGGATTAACACAGGCGCCGTTTCCCGGCGTCCAGATGGTTACATTGCCAGCAAAGCCGTCATTGTTTTGATTGGCCAGGGTGACGGTGCCCCCCAAGTGGGTCTGGAAGTAGCTACTGCCCCACTCGACGTTTCCACTAAATCCCCGACTGACGGCGTTGGTGTTGAAGGAGCAGCCACTCGGACAGCCTGTCCAGGTGCCATTGCCATACAGCAGCGAGCTTGATGGGTTAAACGCCACCGTGACCGGAGCCGCAACCGACGTGGCGGTGGGCACCGCGGTCGCGGTTGGTATCGCGGTTGGTATCGCGGTTGGTATCGCGGTTGGTATCGCGGTCGCCGCCGCAGTCGCGGTTGGTATCGCCGCAGGCGATGTGGCCGTGGGCTCTGCAGCCGGCGTCGCCGTGGCCGCTGGAGCCGGCGTTGCGGTGGGCGCTGTTGAGCCGGTGTTTCGACCCGGCGTGGCTGTCCCTGGACTTGGACGCGGTGTGGGGGTGACCGGTGGAGGGGTCCCCTGGATAATCAGCGGAATGTTGGAGGCCAAATGGCTGAATTGCTGCCCCAGCTTAAAGCCGAACCCTGGCCACTGCACGGTCGGCTGGAAAAGCAGCAGCGCCGAGCCCACAATGAGAAGCACAGCCACCCCTGCCAGTGACAGGGTCATAACCTGAGCTCGTCGTTCTGTCCGTTGGGTGTGTGTCTGTGGCAACAGGCCGCTACCGGAGAAACGCTGGCGGGCAGCTGAAGGCCCGCCTGAGATCGCTGCCCCAGCCACTCCCCACAAATAGCGGCTGCCAGTTACTGGTAGAGACGCCGGCCGTCCATCCGGAGTCGATGTGACTGGACGGCTCTGCATCTCATTGAAGCGCTGAATGGGTGTGGGAGCGTTTTTCCTGCTAGGAGAGTATGGAGGGGTAGGAGTGCGCCCCATTGGTTGAGTTGGCATGTTGCCCTGGCCGTCGAGTGGCTGCTGATACCGATCCACGGTGTCTGTCTCCTCCACCTTGACACGCTAGACTAGACCTCGCTCATTGTACGGTATCAGGCTGCCGTAGACAAGCTCTCACTACCCATACGTAGGTTTGACAATAGAAAACGAAGGTACAGCCGCGCCTGCCTGCACGGCTTCACCATGTACGATTGGGAGCATCAGAACTAACCAGGCTGGCATGCGATTCAGTAGCTCGGGCCGCCGCCGAGTATGTCCTCCGAATACATCCTTCGGGCATTTGATGGTGGAAATTTTTTCTGGTCTTGGATACTGTGCTCCTACCGACCTTGGACCATGTCAGAATTCAGCTTTCCTAATCAATGGGTCTCTGTACCGGTCGACACTTCGTACGTCGGTGAGCCAATAGAATTCACCAGCTGGTGGGCATGCCAAGCTATCCGACCTCGACTTGGCAAAATCTTTCCCATAAATGCACATCGGGGCAGGACCTCAATGGCATGGTTCTACTTGCCATGGTCCACCGCGATCTTGCCCTAGGAGCAACTGCTGCAAGTTCATTCGGCCTCGCTAGTCGATCCGGACACTGGCCGCATTGGTGGTGTCCTGCTCTTCGGCCACCCGGAACGATTGGAGCGTATTGTTGGCATGCTCACGCATGGTCTCCACCTGCTGGCGTCCAGTCCTGTCCAGAAGTATGTGTGACTCGTACATCTGCGTCGTTGTGGCCCCTGCATTCTCTGAGGCTAATGCTTCCATTCGGCTTTTGATGTTGTTCAGCTCTTCTTCAATGGCGCTAAGGCTTGCCTGAACGCTACTGATGTGATCAGGCGTGGTTGGTGCCCATCGGATAAGGTCTGCCATGCTTGTTCCTCAATTCTTTGCGATCTTACCAGAGTTTGTCTTGGCTGTACAACGATGCCGCGCCAGGGTAGCAAGCGACTATTCTTCTATTTCCATCTGTACCAAGTCTACTTCATACCCCGGCCGCCGAATGTATGGTACACGAGGAGGCAGAAATCTGCAAGGTAGCGGAGTAGCAATTTCCCAATAGCGCTGAGGGTTGAATGCGCCATTTGGTCATGGTATACTGGCAGCGGAGATGCAAACGGACGGTTTTGCCTACGAATGTTTGCCTGCGAATGACAATGACACAGGCATGTCTCTACCGCAACATCACAGTTGTTCTCCAGATCCTGGTACTGCGCGGTCCACAAGCCCACCCACATCCTCATCGATGGCTTAAACCCGAGCGAGCGTATGGGGGGCAGGGTAGCGAGGTTTGGACGGAGGTCTCAGTGTCGCAAGCTTCAAATGCCGGAGCAAATCGATTCTTAAGCGTCAATACGTCTGACATAGAGGTATCCGCCGAAAGTATCAGGCAGGAGCTCCAATATGACATAACGGAGCTGGAGACGCGCGTGAACCGCTTAGAGGCTGCGGCAAGCAGCTCCGGCGGGTTGCCTGTGCACCTTCCAGTGCCACCGTTGATCGTGATTGAAGACGCAATTCCCGAGCTGCCCCTCTTGCTACTGAATTTTCGTCAAACTTATCTGGACGCCATCAACCAATGGACTTCCCATGTGCGTGATGCTTTAGGGACATTCGAACTGGTCGTTAATGGGCTTGACCAGGGTCTGCAGGAATTGGTCCAGCTTGACCAGCGAGACCTCATAGCCCTGCCTCCCGGGGAAACGTTGCCATAAATCCCAAAGGCGGCAAGCGACGTAGGAAACCGCGAAGGATGTGGCGTAGCTTCGCTGGCGTTGAGAGAACCAGCGACGACCATCCAGGAGGGTATCGTGGGACTAGATCTCAACCCGCTTGATTGGCCAGCAGATCTGCTCCAGTTCGCTGCCACCAGCCCGCCGGTAGAGGACCTGGTCAGCTTCGCTTTGCAGCACATCCTCGGCTTCGATCCGCCATGGTCCCTAGTCCGATTAGCGCTCATGCTAGAGGGCGATGCCTGGTCAACCGCGCAGCAAGCTGCCAACGTGTGGGTGCGCATGGAGAGCCGTGGTTTCGATCCCTGGCGATTGCTGGGGCAGATTCTTGACGGCATCGCTTCGGTCGGTCCCGGCGGCTACGTCCGTGAGCAGATTCGCGATTTCTGGCGTCCCATCTGGCAAGCCATGGACCAGCTGGAAGTGCCAACGACAGAGGTAGAGGCATTCATCTACGCCGCGCAGGACGCACTGAACGTAGAAATGCGACGTATGCTCGAAGGACAACAGGCTCGCGCAACCGATCAGGTAAGCGTCGATAATGCCAAGATGCAGGCAGCCCTGGCTGAACTAGAGACCCGTTTCACGCAGAACCGCAGGACGAACGAGACGCTTCGTGAAGCGCTCCAAACCATTATCCCCGACGCCGCTGGGCTTGCTGCCAATGGCGTGGACCTGGTCGAGTTGATTCTCATTCTCGCGGCGATTATCAGCACTGGTGGAGTTGACTTGCTGGCTCTTCCTGAAGAGTTAGCCGGAATCGTTGCAGAGGATATAGACATCTTTTCGGCCGGTATCATAGCTGGCTATGATGCCATAGCCGCCTGGTTAGTGGCACAAAGCCGAGACTTAAATCCCGTGCCCCGTCAAATCGCCGAAGTGGCGGCCAACCCGCCTCCTTCATGGATTCCAACTGCGCTGCTTGCTGATGAAAAGACCCTGGAGGAGAACGGCTGTCCGATACCTACCATACGCTCCTTCATGTCGAATCCCCAGATAACGCAGGGCTACATTCACGACATCGTAAACTTTCACCCGCAGCAGGCGTGCATCATACTGTCGAGCATAAACACTATCCTCACGATCGGCAACCCGACTGCACTGGGCGGCCTGGTTGCTACTGAGGATGATCTACGGTTATCAGGGATCATGTTTACTGGTGCACTGTTTCACATACAGTGGATGGCGCATCATCCGGGCCAAATCTCTGGCATTGAGGTTCCAGTCGCCGCCGGTGACCGCCCAGACGTGCTGACCATCGGTGGCACTGTGCTAGATTGCAAGTCCGTGTTAGAGGTTGGCGATTATTCCTCGCAGATCGCGAAGTACGTCGCTAACTTTCCTGGGCAACCCATTGAATACGCGTTCAATGGCGACAAACTGGTACAAGACAGTCAGAACAACTTGGCGAAGCTAAAGAAAATGGCGCAGGGGTTGACGGACAAGGAGACGGGCCAGAAGCTGCCACCTGTGACCATAGATGTGGCGTTTAGTGCAGCGGAGGCAGCAACACCAGAGGGCAAGAGCTTCATCGCACAACTTGAAGCACTGAAGGCACAGGGACTTCCAGTGCAGGTTGAGATATGGCAGAACCTCGTCAGTGTGTGATCCTACTCTTGCGCGCGATGGCAATGGAAGTGGAGAGGGAGCCGAAACATGGCAAGTATAACGATGAACGCCAAAGCGTACTTGCGCACGCCGGCTGACGTGCGGGCGGAATCGCCGCTACGCCAGTACGTTGACGAGCTAACCCAGCTGGACTACACCCTCATCGACCACGACGAAGAGTTAGGGCGCTTAGTCGATATCATGCGGGCGATGAACCCGGGCGAGGCACATCTACCACCAGGGCCGTCTCCCACCCTCAATGCAGCGATAACGGCGCTGATTACTGGGAAGCGAGTGGGTCAGGAGCTGCGCTCCGATCTCTTCTTTCCGGGTTCGGAGCTCTATATCGGCGCGTTTGCCACTCAGGTTCTTCCAGTATTCGGGCATCTTTTTTTCAGTCTGACTCTGGCGCCGGAGAATGGCTACATCGTCTTACAGTCTGAGAGCAAGACATTTGGCGACGATCTGGTACATCCCCGCTGGATGACGCTGGTGCAGGCGCTCTACGATACCTGGCACCCGGTGTATCTGTTTCCCGAATACCATGTTGGCGAAACGACTAACAAGCGCTCGGACATCCTGGCCGGAAAGGTCTCCTACCTTCATACGGAGTACAACTACTTTGGCCCGGACTTATCTGCCCAGCTGGGGCGTGAGCGGCTGCTACAGACGCCGGCGGTGCGCGTGGCCGAACTACGTGACGGCGGCGTCTTCATCGGTCAGGGAAACACAGAGCAGGCGGCGGCCTACCTTGGTCTCACCAAGTCTCCTGCGTTTTAGCTGTTCCCACCTGCAGGGGAGCGGCGCGGGCTTTCTTCCGTCATTTCGTTGAAGAGGATACGCGCGTTATGCTTGGCACTCTTTTCCACCGACCAGTCCGCACCTACCCTGATCCGCTGCCACAAAATGCCATCGAGATTGTCCCACCTCCGCCTCTCGCGCCCAAATCCAGCGGGTCGACTCTGCAACTCCTCATACCAATGGTTGGGATGCTGGCCTCCGTCCTCACCAGTATCTTCTTCTTCCGGCAGCCCTTTATGCTGGTTGCTTCCGGCGGCATGCTCGTAGGCTCTATCGGAGGCGGTTTCTTCATGCGGCATCAGCAGGCCGCGAGCCACAGCATACAGGTCCAGCACTCCCGTAGCACCTATCTACGCTATCTCGAACAACAAGACACCTTGCTTGCCAATATTGCCCTTCGACAGAAGGCTCTGAGCGAGCGCTTCCATCCTGACCTGCAACAGCTGGTCGATCGAGTCAGCCGGCGCGAATTTGTGTGGGAACGACGGCTAGGAGATTCTGATTTTCTGCTGGTACGTATTGGAGTCGGAGTTGAGCCCCTTTGCTCCCCAGTGCGGGTAGCCACGAGCTCCGATCCTTTCGCTGAGTATGACCCAGATCTGCTGGCCCGCGCACAAGCGGTCGTAGCAAAGCACGCACACATTGAAGGCGCAGCAATTGCCGTGCCGCTGGCGACAACTTCCACACTAGCGCTGGTGGGTGATCGCCAGCGCACCCGCGCATGTGCACGGGCATTGCTATGCCAAATCGCCGCTGCACATGGTCCGGATGATGTGCGGATTGTCGCCTATATGCCGGAGCATATCGCGTCTGAGTGGGAATGGCTCAAATGGTTACCTCATACTCGCCGGTTGCGCTTAATGAAAGCTGACACCAAGCGTCCCGGGGAACAGCTATGTTTGCTAGCTGGTACTACAGAGGAACTGGCTGCTATCCTGGCAAGTCAAGTGATGCCCGAGATCGATCTGCGTCGAAAGCTAACTGGAGAAGCGCGTCAGACTCCGCAGATGAGGAGGAAGCCGCATTTTGTCATCGTCCTGGACGACTTCGCGCCGAGAAGTCCGGTGGCAATGCTTCCCGGATTTATGGACCTCTTCCAGGATGCCGAGAAATTAGGCGTCACGTTGCTCTGTCTGGTGGATGATCGATCCAATGAGCCGTCATTTCTACAGGGTCGTGTAGATATTGCTAACGCAGGCTGGGCGGTTTTTGAAGAGACCGCGTTTGCCGGGCGCCGCACCGAAGGCATTAGCGTGGACAGGGCGGACACAGCACTGTGTGATCAGTTAGCCCGAATGCTGGCTCCACTCAATCTTGGCGAGGGCAGCAGCCAGAGCGATCTTGCGCAAGATGTCCGCCTACTCGACCTGCTTGGCATTCCCTCCGCAAGCCAGGTGGATACCAGACAGAACTGGAGTATCTCCAGCCGTGAGGACCTATTGCGAGTGCCCGTAGGCATTTGCGCAGATGGATCTTCCCTAATCATCGACCTAAAAGAGGCATCCGAACACGGCATGGGGCCACATGGACTCATTATTGGAGCGACGGGTTCAGGCAAAAGCGAACTACTGCGCACGCTAGTCACCAGCCTCGCCCTTCGCCACGGACCGGACCTGGTCAGCTTCGTCCTCGCAGACTTCAAAGGCGGCGCCGCCTTTGCCGACCTTGCCCAGCTGCCCCACAGCGCGGGCATGATTTCAAACCTGCAAAGCGATCTGGCGATGGTCGACCGTATGCGAGACGCCCTTTTCGGGGAGCAAGAACGCCGTCAGCGCATGCTCCGCGAGGCGGGTAACCTGGACAACATCCAGCAGTACCACACGAAACGACAGATGAATCCGGAAATGGAGCCAATGCCCCATCTAATGATCATCGTTGACGAGTTTGCAGAATTACTGGCTAGTCGTCCCGATTTCCTGGAACTTTTCATCACTATAGGCCGCGTCGGCCGCAGCCTCGGTATGCATCTGCTGCTGGCGACACAGCGCCTGGGTGAGGGGCGCATATCGGGCCTAGAGGGGCACCTACGATACCGTATCTGCTTGCGTACCTTCAGTGCTGCAGAGAGCTCAGCAGTTATCGGCACCCCTGATGCCTTCTACTTGCCCTCATTCCCCGGCATTGGCTATTTCAAGGTTGACACCAACATTTACAAGCAGTTCAAGACGGCGACCGTGTCCAGCCCATTTGTCTCAGCCGTGTCCGTGGAAGCCGCCAACATCGAGATCCGTGAGTTTAGCAGGACTGGACGACTCCAGTTTCCCCCGCCGCAAAGTGAGCAATCCAGCGCTGTTTTAGCAGCGGACGTCCAGCCACAGGCCCAAACGGATAACTTGAGTACCGATATGGATGTGGTCATCACCCGGTTACGGGACACAGGTTCCCAACAGGAACAGACTCATAAGGTGTGGCTACCTCCGCTACCTTCACAGCTGAGCTTGCGGTCAGTGTTTCACTTGCAACTGCATCATGACTCCTTTGATGGCACTTCCTGGTCGGCGAACCCGCCATTTGGTCTTCTGCGCACCCCTATTGGGATGCTAGATCTGCCAGCCGAGCAGCGACAGGAGGCGCTTGTGCTTGATTTTTCCGGCGCTGGTGGGCATCTGGCGCTGGTGGGTGCTCCGCAATCTGGCAAAAGCACGCTGCTTCAGACTATTGTGACATCCTTTGCGGTGACCCACACGCCGCGAGATGTCCAAATCTATGCCATCGACCTGGGCGGAGGATTGCTGCGTCCCTTGGGAGATCTCCCACATGTGGGCGCTGTTTGTGACAAGGCCGAGCCAGCGCGCCTGCAGCGTCTGGTTCACCAGGTAAAGGGTATTATCGAAGAACGTGAGTACCAGTTTAGCCAATTGCGCATCGACGGTATCTCGACGTACAGGGCGCGGCGCCTTGCGGGCCAGCTACTTGATCAGCCGTTTGGAGATGTGTTTCTGGTCATCGACGATCTTGGCCAATTACAAACTGATTTTAGCCAGCTTGATGCGGACGTTGCCGCCATTGTCGCGACTGGATTGTCGTACGGCGTGCACGTGATCGCCGCCACTAAACGCTGGATGGATATTCGCTCCAAGATGCGTGACAGCTTCGGCACGCGCCTTGAGTTGCGCCTCAACGATCCTACCGAGTCTGAGTTCCGTAAAGCGGCGGCGATGACACTCACGGGCGCAACACCCGGGCGAGGAATCATCAAGGGAGGACTCCAATTTCAGTCGGCTCTTCCCATCGTCGATCCCTTGCCTTCAGTAGACGCCTCAGCCGCTCGAGAGTCGCTTCTCTCCTTCGTGCCGCGTGTGCGGACTTCATGGCGCGGGAGCACGGCACCAGCTGTGCGTGTTCTTCCCGACCTCGTGCATCTAAAAGAGATGATAGTAACCAGTGAGGGGGAGCCTCCAGGCGTTCCCATTGGGATCGAAGATTTCACCCTGAGCCCTCTCTATATCGATTTACTGACTTCGGACCCACATTTTCTTATTTTTGGTGATGGAGAGTCGGGTAAGACAAATCTGTTACGCATGTGGCTGCGCGAATTGGAACGTCGCTATACTCCCGAGCAGGTACGCTTTTCGCTTGTCGATTACCGCCGTAACCTGCTAGACTTCTTAGAGTCTGGGCACCTTTTCTCCTATGCCTGCACGCCGCAAATGGTAAAAACCACCGTCGACCAACTCAAACACGTGCTGGACGAGCGCACGCTCTCGTCGGGCCAGCTTACTATTGAGGATCTGCGCAATCCGCGCAGATGGAGCGGGCCGCAGCACTTCCTAGTAGTCGATGACTACGAAACTGTCGTCACCCCATCCGCAAGTCCACTCGCTCCTCTGGCCGACTTGATTCAGCAAGGCCGTGACGTCGGCTTGCACGTCATTCTGGCGCGCAAAGTTGCAGGAGCTGGACGCGGCACATTCGAGGCAGTTTTTCAACGATTGAAAGAAAGTGGCAGTGCGGGACTCATCATGAGTGGCGACGTACAGGAAGGCGCTTTATTAGGCAATCAACGTGCGAGCACTCTGCCGCCCGGTCGAGGTTATCTGGTTAGGCGCAATCAGCGCACCATGCTGCTCCAGACTCCATTGGTTATTGGACCATAGCTGCCCTAAATGAAAGGCGTCACGCGATGAAATCTGTGCTCGTGACAATTGACACATCACGGACGACATTGGATCTAGAAGTTCCTGCGGAAGTACCGATCGGTCAATTGGTGCCGTCTCTCACCACCATCTTCGCTCAGCACGGCGACATCCCACCGACGATCGGACGGAGATCTCTGGAGCTTCTCAGGGCTGACGGTACGCCGCTTGAACATGAGCTTACGCTCCTTAATGCAGGCGTAGTCGATGGTGCCCGTCTTATATTGAGCGACCCTTCGTTCGTGCGGTCATACAGTGAAGCGCAAACTTCCACGATACCTGCCTCTGTCCCCAGTGAAGACCATAGGACTGGTGGTATAGGCATTCGCTGGAATAGAGACAGCCTCTTCGAGAGCTAGGTAAGCTGCCCAAGATTATCCTTGCCGCGCCGCATAAAGCATGGTCACGTAGTAGACCGCAAGAGTGTGAACGCCCAGTCTTCCAGCGTGGGGCACTCGCTGAGGTCGGCCGAAGCCCATGCGTCGTCGAAAAGCTGCAAAGCCGGCGGGCAGATCTCCCAGATGGCGTCACGCATGGCCTGCCAGAGTGGTAGGCCGACCTCCTGCAGCTCATAGGGCCGGAAAAAGGACTCAGCGCCATCCGGAACCAGAGACCTCACCAGCGGATCCCACCACGAGAGCATCTCGGCTAGTAGAATCGCCCCGGAGAAGCGGTCGCCGTCGGGACGCCAGTAGCCGGCGGAATCCATCTGGGGATGCTGATACCCCGGAGAACCCATGCTCTGCTGCCTGGGTCTCTCCGCACCCGGCATATAGAGGTTCTCGATGTCCAGCAGCTCAATGCCGCCCCCCGGCAAGCAGATCACATTACCGCTGGCTATGTCGGTGTGAGCCAGATGGTGCGCCTCCAGTTCCCAGAGCACCTGAGCCGTAGCCCCAGTGAGGCTAAACGCGACTTCGTGGGAATACGCTGCGCTGGCGCTACGATCAAAGAGCAGCCCTGCCCAGGTATGCCCGAAGATCCAGGGCATCAGAACCGCGTACTCCAGCTGTGGATAGCGAACGATGAGGTCAGGAGCGGTCTCCCGCGTCAAGCAGAAGCGATTTCCCAGAAGCAGACCGGGAAGGTGAGCATAGGGTGCCAGCGCAGCAACCGAGCGCGCGACATGGTCGCCGCGATAGGCTGGCTTGAGCACCTTGAGCGCCCACAGCTCGCCGGTCTCCACATCCTGAAGTTGGTAGATGAGCGCCTCTCCACCCTCGATGACAAACACTTCATCCATGTCGGCACTGAAGATGGGATGCGGCATAAATCCATAGGAAGACGTCCGTATGGTCACAGTCATGCCGAGATGCGGACGAAAGTCAGCCACGGACCCATATACCTTTCAGTGGCGGTAAGGCACATAATCGTCTATATTCCTAAGGTTTCCATTGTACATCGAGCACGGTTACGTCATCACTGGTCGGCAGCCGGTGTAGGTCCAGTACCGAATCAGACAGCTTGGTATCGTCGAGGTCGGAGATTGACTGACCCATGCTATCTGCCCCATCGGTGTGCACAATCAGCCGATGTAGGGTCTCCATCGGTGCCAGAAAGAGGTGTGGAGTACCGCGTAGGCCGCGCGCCGTCGACCATGCCGTGTTATCATCGGTGACATACCCGACGTCGACCTCATCCCGCTCATTTTTCAATAGAGTAACCGTGACATTTCCCATCCAACACAGCAGCACCTGTGCAGGCTCGCGGGCAGCCTTCACGTCGTGAGAACGAGGAAAATCGATGCGACCAGAGCAGAACACAGTTTCGCTGCCGTGAGACGTGCGCAACTCCTCGAGGACTTCCTGGACCAGTGAACTCTGCAAAGGCGTCGTGCGCACGCGAGACAGTTCGGTCTGGCCATCGTCCGCCCAACCAGTAAGCGCGGTCGCCAGAGAAGCGTGAAGACTTTCCACTTCACCAGGTTGCCATAATTCAGAGTCCAGGCTACGGAACCACTCCACCAGCCGAGTCCCAAGGAACTTCGCAGCAAAACCACCCATGAAAGAACTGCCGACCCCATCGCAAACACAGAAGCAGAGCGACTCTTGGTCAACTAGAAGACAGGCATAGTCCTGATTGGGCAGACCTTGGGCTCGCGCTTCGTGGCACCGCGAGGATAACAAGCGTAGTGAGACATAGTCGTTGCCGAAATGTATGAGGCTGTCGCTGTTCTGGTCGGACTCCACTGTAAGCGGCATAGCGTTTGACGCTCTCTCATCTGCGTCAGTGGGCATACTGCACTCCTAACGCCGTGATCTATCTTGCCCACGCGGTTTCACTTGAGCTGGGTGGCGGCAGTAATGACAAACGCTAGACGGACCAGGTCGCTGTTGGCTCCCGGAAAGAACATCGCCGCGCTGGATTGCAAATGGTAGCCGTAATTATTGATGTTCTGTCGGTACGTTTCCGGAAGCCGGGAAGACAGATTGCACAGGTAACGCGCATAGTCATCAACCAACTCACTGTCGCGTAAAACACCTGGCCACTGCTCCCAATTGCGCACCTCGCGACGGAGCATGTTGTCCGCGACGTAGACATTTTCCACCAGTACGGGACCATCGGTTACCGACATGGCTTGAATACGACCGATAGCCGGTGCCGGGTCTATCGTGGTGAAGACACCGTCAGTCAGGTGACAGACCAGAGGCGCGGGGCTGTGTTGAAACTGCTGCAGATTCTCTTTGAGAAGTTCCTCCACCTTTTCAAATCCGGCCGCGGTATCGGTGACGCCGCCGGCGCTCAGCTCCGGCACCCCGGTACGCAGCAGTTCGGGCAGATCCCGAATGCCGCCGAGCACGTCGAGAACCTTGGTGCTGTAGGCAAACACGGCAAGCTTGTAACGCCTCTGCACGACGCCATCCCGCATGGAGCGGCGAACCATATCTTTGACGGTGGCACGAAGTGCGTTATTCACCATGACTATCTTGGTGGTTTCGCCGCACGGATCATTCATGGAATCGCTGGCATCAATCAGATAGACGATAAGCGCCGGGGTTAGGGTGGTGGCGGGTTGGGTGTACATGAGATCAGTTCGCGCCTCCAATTTGGACGTGCCAGAGCAACGTCTGCCAGTAATTTGGATTCGTGCCGGAGTAAGGGCCGGCACCCCACACCACATTAGAGTGGTTGCCCGGCGCGAGAAGAGTACTGCCGCCGATGTAGTCGCTCCAGTGGGATCCTAGGGACCGAGCCACCGGAGCGCTCCCCGCCGCCACGAAGACCTGCGCATTACGCCCCAGTTGATTTGCCGGATCGGTGTTCAGCCGAGTGGTGTACACCAAGCTCGGATAGAAACCGGTTGATGAGGCTTCGGTAAACAGCACCAGGTCTCCTGACAGCGTCGGAACGAGAGCCGGGTCAAAAGTATAACCGCCTGCAAAACCATAAATACCAATCTGAGCGACCGAGACGGACAGGGGTGATCCCGCGGCACGACCGCCAAATGTGGGTACGAGATCCAACCAGTAGATTCCCGAGCGCGTAGCCGTATCACCTGCCCAGTTCACCGCGGTAGTAAAAGCACCATAGAGATGCCCAGACGCGAAGTACACCTGCGCGAATCGAGCATCACCGTTGCTGAGGCGAATACTGCTGCCCCTTTGCATCGGCATAGGAGGGTCGGCATAGGCGAGTGGCAACTTCACAACGACTCCAACAAGCGAAGGCAGCTTGCCGGAATTTACCACAGCTGGATTGGTGATGACCCAGACGATGATGCGATTCGACGTCTGGCCATCGTCAACGTAGCCTGCATCATTACTGACCAGCCACTCGATATTCTGCGAGCCGTTGGTTTGGGCGGGAGAGACACCCAGGACCGGTATCTTTTGTTGGTTGGCGAAACCAGTAAGGATGTAGATTGCGCTGCCGACCGGCGCACGGCCGGCAGCAAATTCTCGCTTCGGCACATCGTAGACGACGCTTCCCAAGAATGCGGATTCAGTCGATGCGGTGAAGAGATTCCCGGTAATGTAGAATGCCTGACTATCATTGCCGATCTGCGGGTCATCGACCCAATCCTCCTCCGCTACTTGGTCGTTGCTCAAATGAACAATTGTGCTGAACTGATATACCGACCAGCTTGCCGTAGGCTGGTTACTTCCGCTGACGGCCAAATCAAAGAATCCCTTGCTAACCGCGGCGCTTTTCGTCTGCACTTCATTCATGACGACTATCCACCGTTGGCTGGCGCTATCGAAGAAGACCCGCGGCTCCCCGAGCGTGTCCCCTGGTTGAAAGACCGGCTTGAAGAGACTGGCGGCGGCAATCTCTATATGAGTGGAGTGGGTGGAACCCAGTCCGACAATCTGAAAGTCGCCATCTACTGCCTCGAGGACGTATTGACTGGTGCCGGCAATGGAGGTGTCTAACGGCGCCGTCGCTCCTACGTCTGATTGTCCCAGTCCGGACAACGAGCCGGCGGGCATGCCCCGGGACGCCAACGAGGCGCCGGCGGCAAGCTCCGGCGCCGACTGCGGCAAAACTGGTAAGGCCGTGAGGTGATCAGCCGCACGTCCCTGTGCCATCGCCTGAGCTTCATTCAACTGGAGCTGGAACAGCACACTGGATGGTGGGCTCCCCTTTCCCGCTGGAAGAATAGGGAGTTTCCGGATATCAACGCTGCCGGTGCGCGTAATCCGGACGACGCTATCATTCGGTGCCAGCACCGTAGTTCGGCGCTGAGTCGCCACGAATGCGAGGCTTCCCAGCAGTATGACTACCAACAGGGCCGCAGACCCTACGATGAGGCGGCGCTGGGTATGGGCCAGGCTTGGCCAGCGCAATCCCCAACGGGACCTCGGCCGGATGAGAGCGCCTGGTGCGTCGGGGTGTGGGCGCACCGGTGCTTGCTCTTGCGACGGGGCAGGCAATGTTCCCTGCCCCGAGGAGGTGGATATCACTGTGACCGGGTGTTGCCGGGACTTCCGTGCTTCAGGAAGCGCAGCCGGTAAGCCGTCGGGATGTCCCCTGGGCACGGGATCAGGCGAAGCCGCAACCTGCGGAGGCAGGAGCGACATGGCCGGCGCTGGCTGCCGGAAGGATGCTCCGGTATTGGCTCGAAGCGGGAGTGGGCGGCTAGCCAGAGATGCCGGCACGATGCTCGCGTTGAGCGCCTGCGCAAAATCTACGATGCGAGGAAACCTCTGGTCCGGATCCTTGGCTAGGGCACGCAAGAGGGCGGTGTCCACCGCGGGCGGCAGCAAGGCATTGACCTGTGTCGCCGGACGCGGCGGCACGCTGAGGTGCTGATGATACAGTTCGGCGACGGTACCGCTAAACACCGGCTGTCCAGTGAGCAACTGATAAGCCACGCAGGCCAGCGCGTATTGATCGGTTGCCGGAACTGGACGTCCCTGATACTGTTCGGGAGCGCTGTAACGTGGTGTGCCTATGCTGGCTGTTCCTCCGCCGACCTCGCTGAGAAAACGTGCCAGCCCGAAATCGGCGAGCACCACATGTATTCGAGTTGTCGGAAGCGCCTCGTAGAACGTGCTGTGGTCCGTCTGCCCAGTTTGCCGATCTGGGAGAATTTGTAGTAAGAGGTTACCTGGTTTCACGTCACGATGAACAATACCGTGATCATGGGCAAACTGGAGGGCATCCGCGGTCTGCGTGATGATCTCGGCGACAAATGGCGGGGGCAACGGCAGGTGCAGTCTAGGAGACGGCTCGGGAGCCAGCATGTCAGCTAGCGACCCATCGGGCACATAGGGCATGACCAAATAGCGAATATTCCCTTCTTCGCCGTAGTCAAACAGGGAAAGTATGTGGGGATGATCGAGCGCGGCGATGGCACGAGCCTCCTGCATGAACTGCTGTACCTGATGACCTTTCATCTCGGCATCGGTCTCTGTGGATTCGTCCGCACGCATGACCTTGACGACAACCTGGCGACCCAGAGCAGATTGCTCGGCGAGGTACACATCGCCCATGCCTCCGCCGCCAATACGTCGAAGTATCCGGTAGTTTCCCACCCGTGTACCGTCGAGCTCAGCCATATGGGCTCCTTTCGCAATTGGAAGACTCGGCACCTCCGCCGTCAAAATCAAGTGTAGCGCACATCGCCAGCGAACGTGCAGCGCCAGTAGGAAAATACACCGGGAGTCCTACCAGTGCTTGATAGCTCTTGACGTGGTGAGATAGAATGGGATCGCAGGCAATCAGCTCGCTAAGATCTCTGACTGAGAATCGCTGGCAGATAGGGAGATCAAGCCAAATCAGCCCTTCTAGATTTCCATTGAGCGTAACGTTCTAGTCAGGAGGAGATGGCCGTGCAGACCGAGCGACAGGAAGACCGCTCATTCCAATGGCCATGGGATCTGTTGCTGTGGACTCTTTTGCTTCTTATGCTGGTGCCGGTGGTCTTAGCGCTGGGCCAGCTCCCCTGGTCACGCCGTCTTCCTGTGTGGGACATCCCTATTATTGCCTTGATTGGCATAGCCCTAGGATTCCTCTTAAGCCATTTTCCGCTGCTAGCGCGCTGGTGGTGGGCCTCACTGCTCGCCGCACCGATAATTGGCGCATCAGTTAGCTTGGGAGCTATACTTGCGTCCCATGCGAGCGGTGGGAATGCGGCATCCGCAGGCACAGCTCTCTTGGGAGCATATACCGCAGCATTGACCACCTGCCTACCATGGCTTGCATTTCGAGCCCGTCAGGGCTGGCTCTGTGTAGTGCTAATGTGGGTGACACTAGTCGGCGCCTGGGGATTGAAACTTTCTGCCGAGCAAATCTGGATATTGATCTGTGTCTTGGCCATGTCACTCGTGTTCCTGGGTCTGTGCCAGTTGCGCGAGGAGGTGCGTGTCTGGGATACTTCCCAACTGCAACGTTTAGGGCCGGTGCTCTGGCCGTCGGCTCGTGCCATACTGTTGCTAAGCTTGCTGGTGGCACTGGTTGGTTTGATCCCACTTAGCAGTGCCCAAGTGACACTGCTAAGTCAGATCTGGCGCCGCTCTTCGCTCAGTCAAGGTGGCCCGTTAACCTATGAGGCCCCTAATGGCACTCCAGTTGCTGTGCTGGGAGCACCTCTTGACCTAAACGCTCCAAACGTTGGCGGTAGCCAGATCATTTTGAGTTACCAAATTCTATCTGCTCCCCAAAACCTGTCGGGCGATACGCCAGTACCTCCGCTGCTTGGTACCACGCTGGATTCCTTCGATGGCCAAACCTGGCAACGTAGTGCCCAAACGACCACTGTCCCTCTGTCTGCCAGTCTTATATTGCCACAGGGCGCCCAGTTGCTGAGAGCACGCATTACGGTTGACACTTTACCCAAAATGAGCCAGGGATCAGCTCTGATTGGATTTGACCAGCCTCTTGGTTTCTCGGTACCCGTGCGGGCAACGGTGTTGGGCACGAATACCCCGGATATCGTAGGGATTTCCAGCTGGCAGACCACTGCCAATCTGGCTAAAGCCACCAGCTATACGGTAAACTCGGCCATTTTGCCCGACAATGTAACGGGAAGGGGAACGTTGCCGCCAGCGCTGGTGCAGCAGATGACCATGACCCCAGCAAACCTCACGGCAGAGCTACGCTCGACCGCACTGGCCTGGGTGGGTAACGCGTCGACCCCTGTCGCTAAGGCTCATGCATTGCTCAGCACTTTTCAGAGGCGTATGACACTCGATCCTTCCGTCCAAGCGCCGGCGGGAGCAAACCCAGTCGAATGGTCTCTCCAGAACAAGCGCGGCAACATTCTACTCTGGACGACCGATTACATTCTGCTAGGTCGTTCGATTGGCCTTCCCATGCGACTGGCTGAAGGGTACCTTCCCGGTGCATTAGATGCGCAGGTCAACTCCATAGTCGTACGGGCTAATGACGCGACTGTCTGGGCACAGCTGGCCATTCCCGGCCAGGGATGGTTGGATCTTTTCCCCGCGAGCACGACACAAAAACTGCTCGAACCAAGCAAAATCATCTATAAGAGCGCACCAACGCCCACTCCAACGCCTGTTACTTCGCCGCCAGCTACTACGTCGGTGTCACAGGCGAAGCCAGTAGCACCGGGCAGGAGTGCAACGCCGGCGAGCGGTCTTTGGACTCTGGCTTTAATCGGCATAGTGGTTGCATTCCTATTCGTGGTAGCGGGATTAGCGGTCGCTGTGGCTTCCTGGCGGTGGTCTCACGTCGGCACCGAGCTACCTCCACTGGTACGCTTCTTTGTTCGCCTGAGAATGCTGGCCAGGCTGGCTGGAATCCACCTACGTCCCAGTGATACGGCCACACAGGCTACCAGGAAAGTGTCCGCCTACGTGCCCGAGCAGACCGAGACCCTGCTCAATCTCAATGGCGTCTATGAGCGCATGCGCTACGGTGCACCAGTCGCACAGCAGACCATCGCCGGCATCCTAAACAGTCTACATAACCAATGGCGGCAACTGCAGAGTGCATTGGTTCGCCTGATAGTGACACGGCCAGTGCGCCATACCCGTGAGCCGGTCGAGTAAATTCATTGAGGCGTGGCGCACAGGCACGCTGCAGCAGGACTCTTTTTGACCTAATAAAGAGAACAGGGGGACTGGCCGGATGGACCAGCAAGAGATAAACCAGGCAAAGCGTCTACTCGAAACCATCGAGGAGGCTCTTGCCAGCGTCGTGATCGATCAGGCGACCGCCATCAGACAAACGCTCTTAGCGGTGATATGTGGCGGACATGTGCTCATCGAAGATGTGCCCGGCGTAGGCAAGACCACGCTAGCCCGTGCGCTGGCGCAGGTCCTTGGTCTAGAATTTCGCCGTGTGCAGGGCACACCGGATCGCCTGCCCGCCGAGATAACCGGATCTTCCGTCTGGAACGCGCAGCAAGGAGAATTTCGCTTTGTGCCAGGGCCAATCTTTGGTCAGTGTATCCTGTTCGATGAACTCAACCGGGCACCGGCGAAAACACAGGCAGCTTTGCTCGAGGCTATGGAGGAAGGACAAATCACCGCAGACGGAGTGGCGCATCAGCTGCCGCGTCCTTTCTTGGTACTGGCGACTCAGAATCCCATCGAGTTGGAAGGTACCTTCCCGTTGCCGGAAGCTGCGCTCGATCGCTTTTTCGTGCGAGTCAATATGGGTTACCCGTCGGCGGAGGGCGAAAAGCGATTACTGCATATCTGGTCGGCGCCGGCCTGGCGTATGGATGCCGCCGCTCACACGCAAGCGTTGCGGCCGGTAATAGGCCCCAGCGAGATTTTCCATCTGCGCCAGCAAATAGCCCAGGTGTATTTCAGTTCTGACACCGAAGACTATTTACTTGCCCTGTTGCATGCGACGCGGAACCACCCTGATCTCTTACTCGGCCTCAGCCCACGAGCGGGCCTGGCGCTCAAACTGGCCTCCCAGGCCTGGGCGGTATACAGTGGGCATGACCACGTGCGGCCTGACGATATACAGGAGGTGTTTGTTCCAGTCGCCGCGCATCGCCTCATTCTGCATCCCGAGGCCGACCTTCGCCGCAAGATGGGCTCGACCATACTGCAGGAGATATTGGCGGAGACCCCTGTCAAGGGTTCGTGGGCGGCCATGCCAGTAGGCGCCCAGACAAGAGTAACACAATAAGGCAGGGTGGTAGGTGCTCATGCGTGCATGGCAAACTGTGGTGCTGGCGCTGATAGCAGGAACGATCGGGTTTGCAACCGGCAGTCGCCCGGTTCAAATTGCGGCACTCGCGCTCGTGGCATTGCTGATCATTGGCGTCGCCTACCGAATGTTACTGGTCGGCGATGTCGCCGGCACGAGAGAAGCGAGCGATTCGATCATCTCATGGGGCGAAGTGCTCACTCAGAAGATCACATTGACGAATCGTGCCCGCTTGGGGATTCCTGCCATTCGCATAACCGATCAAAGCACACTCCCGGACCATCCTCGCGGCTATGTTACTGCCCTGCAGGCCAAACGCACCATTACCTGGGAGATCGATATACCATGCCAGATGCGAGGTCGCTACCGGCTCGGTCCAGTTGAGGCCCACATGAGTGACCCTCTAGGGATGTTTCCGGTGCGCAAATCGCTAGGAGCAGCCACATCGGTGCTGGTATTGCCTCGCTGGGTCCCTTTGAAAAGCACCGCTCTGAAACTAGATGGCTTCATGTCGGGAGAGGCACGCGGCAAACGCCGCGGTGAGTCACCGCCATCGGTCGTGAGTATTCGTGATTACAACCCCGGTGACAGCGTCTCGGCCATCCATTGGCCCGCCAGCGCGCGCACTGGGCAACTCATGACCAAGCTCTTCGATCCGGAAATCCAAACCACACTCTGGATAGCGCTAGACCTGGACGGACCCTTAGCCGCCAACGAGGAGGAATTACTTGTCGTCATCGCCACCTCCCTGGGTATCTATGCTCTTCAGCAGGCAAATCTACGGGTGGGATTGGTTGCAAGTGGTGATGTACCGGTCTTCATGCCCTCGGAGCGCGGAAAGCGGCACCAGTATCTCCTGCAAGAGTTATTGGCAGAGTCGCATTCCGGTAGCAGCACCGGACTGGCCAAGCAGTTCAGCCGGATCGAGCAGCAGCTTGGCCCCGGGCAAGTGGTAGCCCTCATCACGTCACGAGGACCTGAAGTTTGGGGCGGTTGGCTTCATCACCTGCTGCGCCGAGGGGTAGCTGTACGCGTCGTACACTCACAAGGCGGCCAGGAGGATGCAGTGGGGACAAGTCCCGCCTGGCCGGTTCCCAGCGTGGAAGTACCTATGAGTATGCTGGGTCTGGATCACCGGGGCGCCCTCATTTCGCGACTCGAAGGCAGAGATCGGGGAGTCCAGGTGTAGACTAGGCCGGGATCAAGCGCGGGAGATCCACACATCGGCTACGCATAGAGGCGACGGGCTAGCATGGCGACGACGAAGATCGCCGCCATGGCCAGCGCATACCACAAGCTCTGCCATCCGGCTACAACCAGCAGGAGGATTGCCAGCGACGAGATGAGCAGTGCGGGCATATAGCGCCGGCTGTCGAGCAGCCGCCACGCGGTCACGATGATGAGCACGTAAGTCAGCAAGAAATTGCCGCTGGCAAGCTGTATATATGTCTCCACGGGCAGGCCAAGGAGTGCCTGAACTCCCAGTGCCACCGCCCAGACACCGCCCAGTGCCAGCGCCGCGCGGGGAAGCGCACCAGTGGCAGCGTCCACCTGTGCCAGCCCGGTCGGCAACACACGCTCACGAGCCAGCGCAAAGATCAACCGAGTTGCGCTTCGGGTCCAGGTGAACATGAGGAAAATAAGCAGGATCAGTGCGATAACCGATGCGGCACTGGCTCCCAGGTCTCCCAGAGAGAGTCGCGCCAGGTCAACCAGCGAGGCATTGCTTCTCGCGATCACCGGCCGGCTTAGCCCGCCAACCACGGTTATACCCAGCAGTACGAAGAGCACGCCTACCGCGGTGACGGCCATGCCCAGCGCTTTGACCAGGGTACGCGGATCAGAAAACTCCTCGCCTGAGAAGGCGGCATTCTCCCAGCCGACAAAGGCAAAAAAACAGATAAGACTGGTCGAAGCAACATCGGTAAGGCCATAGCCCGACACATCGGTAAGCCTGGCCAGGGTGACATGCGGAAGCGCCAGGAGCAGTGCCAACGTCACTGCAGCCAGGCAAGCGAAAAATCCCCACCGTTGGAGGCGCATGACCTGCGAAACATCAAAGCAGTTACCGAGGACGAGACCGGCCAGGACTGCGGCAGCGACGACCGTATGCCACTGCCCCGATAGCGGAACCAGCGTACCCAGGTAGTCGCTGAAGATGAGCGCCGCCGCCGGGCCACCCACCACTATGGCGGCGAGATAGAGTGCGCCGGTCAGCCATCCGACGCGCTGCCCCATGCCGTGGCCGATAAATGAGATGACGCCACCAGCCGATGGATACCGCGACCCTAACTCGGCCATGATGCGCGCTAGCGGATACGAGACGGCGGCCAGCGCGGCCCAGATGAGGATAGACCAGGGACCGGCATGCCGGGCGGCTATCGAGGGCAGCACAATCAGGCTCTGCCCCAGGACCGCACTAGTATACAGCACAAATCCATCGCTCACCGACAGGTGCTTGCGTAAGGTCTGCCCGGTCGTAGTTGCCATAGTTTACTCCCCCGAAAGATATGAACTGCCTGCTCAGATGTGACACTCTCAATCCCGTGACCGGGATGAGCTTCTTGGCAGCATCGCACCGGTAGCCTGCCTCCGGAGAGACCCGCTCAGGCGAAGCTTTCGGCAGACACCATCTGAGGCTATATCATTCAGTGTCCGGGACTGGGCACGCATAGCGATGCGGGCTCTCATCCGAATCCCGTTCACGGGATGGGTCGTCTCGCCCCAAATGTATAATAGAAAAGAATGCGCGACCCGTGAGCGGTTAATCCAAAGTAAACTAATCGATTCAGCCGTGAAGTGAAAGCGATGTAAGCAAATGACTAACGATGCCGAAAAATTGCTTGATGAGACCGGTTGGGAATTACTCAGTGCTCTCCAGGAAAATGCGCGCAGCTCCTACGCCGACCTTGGCAGGCGTCTGGGATTGACGCCACCCGCCGTGGCCGAACGCGTCCGGCGGTTGGAAGCGGCGGGAATCATCACTGGCTACCATGCCGCGGTGAATCCCGTCAAGCTGGGTCTGGGACTCACCGTGATCATACGGTTCCACTCTCCGCAAGAGCCCTTCGAGCGCATCTACGCGGTACTCAAGGCGTGCCCTGAGATTGTCGAATGCCACCGCATCACTGGCGGAGATTGTATGACGCTGACGGCGGTAGTCTCTTCCGTGGAACACTTACAGGAGCTGATCACCAAACTGACCCCCTATGGATCCTCGAATACCTCAATCGTCCTCTCCTCTCCGCTTCATCACCGCCCCATTGGACCGGAAGCGCTCGCGCAAGAGAATGAGCGAGCCTAGCGCTACGGCTTGCCCTGAGGCCGCTGCATGTACCATTCGCAGAAGTCGCTGCAGCGCCCCTCTTGGTCGAAGCTGAGGAGAAAGAGGTTATACCACTCAGCCTTCGGAGTCACGCCGTCAGCTTCGGTATAGAGGCTGCGCCCAGTACTGGCCGCCCGGTAGGCCTCAACCAGTATCGCCTCATAATGGCCATCGTAGGAGCCAAGGGTATCGCGATTCTCCAGCCAGGACGCCACGATGGCATCTCGACCACGCACTGGCTCATCGTACGGGTGATAACGATAGACCGCCCCTTCACTAAAAAGATTGCCGATGGCCACCGGGTCATAGGTCTTCCAGGCTGCCACATAGGCTGCAAGCCATGCATCCACCATCGCTTTGTCTAGCACTCTTGGCTTTTCTTCTGAATTATCCGGCATTGGTTAACCCATCCTCTCGCAGGCAGTAACTACCACGCGCTACCATGTTTGCGCACACGTTCATTAGACGTCTGCCCTCCCTTACAATCAACGACACGCCTGCACCAGTCACTCTCTCGAGTATTCCGCCACCCCACTCCCATAGCGGTACTGCCGGCAAGAACACAACCTGGCACTGGGGATGCAATGAAGATCGGCTGCAACTCCCAAATTAGCGGCGAATCAGGATTTACGCTAGGCTTAGAGGAGTAGAGATTTTTCCATTGGTGTACAGATGCACGGTCGAACAGACCGGTACATAAAGGAGCTTTGCGTATGATTGTGGCAATGTTTCGTGTCACGGTGCCTGAGCCGGCCCGCGAGAAGTTTGAGCAGAGCTGGACCGGACGCGCCGGTTTGGTAGATCAGATGGCGGGATTTCGCGGGCTGGAGGTGCTACGGG
Organism: uncultured Chloroflexia bacterium; assembly: GCA_963826075.1. GTDB lineage: Bacteria > Chloroflexota > Ktedonobacteria > Ktedonobacterales > JADMIN01 > JAJPKE01. The sequence continues at coordinate 353,501 of CAWGVQ010000009.1, read as the reverse complement.
ACGAGCAAGAGGCGGGCAGCTACATCGTTCTCACCCATTGGGACAGACGGGAAGACTTCGACCAGTGGGCCAACAGCCCAGCCTTCACCGCCGGCCACATGCGCTCCGGCGAAAGCGGCGCGGCCGGCGGTGGAGTGAATTTCTTCGAGGTGCTGCCAAGCTAGGACTTGACCGGTTCTGCCTCCCGTAGTAGGGTCTGGGCCAGTTCTCCTACCAGGTCATAGCGTCCATATGAGGGCAGAAGATAGCACCCCTGTATCCACCCGCGTGCGCGAGCGGTGGCAATGATTTCGTATGCCAGTTCGATACCGACATCTCGGCCCCGGTCGCCGGCGTCACGCATACGCTGGCGTACCTCCTCGGGTATGCTGATGCCGGGCACCTCATTATGCAGGTATTCGGCATGCTTCGAGCTATGCAGCGGCACCATACCCAGTATGAGAGGCACTTCCACCGGGCCGAACATGGTGAAGAAGCGCTCTAAAGGCGCCAGCGAGTAGATCGCCTGTGTCATGACGTACTGGGCGCCGGCCTCCAGTTTGTGGCGAAATCGATACAGCTCAAGCTCGGTCTCGGTGACCGGCGTTGTCTCGGTGACCGGCAACACCGCCGCAGCAGACGAATCCGGCGCCGGCATACCCAGCAGCTTGCCGCGTGTCCGTTCACGGTCGATATCGATCAGCTGGTCTTCCATGTTGAGATTGAGCGCGGCTCCAACATAGAAGGCCGCCGGGGCGCCCAAAGCCGCGCCCGCAGCGTCATAGCCACCATTCATGGCATGCAGAATCCTGATCAGGCCGACCGAGTCCACATCCCATACGCCGGTGAGATTAGGATAGTTCCCCGCTCGCACCGGGTCACCGGTCAGAGCCAGCACGTTATGGATACCCAGAGCATGTGCCCCCAGAAGGTCGGACTGCAGTGCCATCAGATTGCGATCTCGTGTGGTCAGATGTACGATGGCCTCGAGATCGAGCTGATCCTGGAGCAAGCGGGCAAGCGCCAGACAGCTCATACGAATTCGGGCCATGGGGCTGTCGGCAATGTTGACGAACTCCACTCCCATGCCTCTCAGGGTCGCCGCGCCTTCGATAATCTTTCGTGGATTGAGACCCTTGGGGGGATCAAGCTCAACGCTCACCACAAACCGTCCGGCCTCCAGCGCACGTTGCAAACCTGAAGTAGCTTCGATCTCGATGCCGGCATTTTTCTCGCCGTTGGCACCGCGCTCGAGAGTAGTCGCCGGCGGCGGCGCGAGTCTGGTGGCGCTCGCGGCGAAAGTTGTCACCGGAGCCGGTAGATAGCTGGAAAGCGCCTCCCTCATCGCCGCGATATGCGCTGGCGTTGTGCCGCAACATCCGCCAATCAGCTGTACACCGGACTCGGCAAAACGGCGAGCGTACTCGGCGAAATACGCGGGCGTGGATCCGTAGAGGAAACGATTCTCTACCCGAGTAGGTAATCCGGCGTTAGGCTGTGCGGAGAACCAGATAGGTGTGGTTTTGGCGCCCACTAGGGATCGTATACTGGACATCATTTCTTCAATGGCATCCAGCGTACCTGCCGGTCCAATACTGCAATTGGTGCCGATGACCGGCACATCCAGCGCGCAAAGCATGATCGCCGCTTCAGATGGAGTCGAGCCCGACGTGGATTCTCCGTCCTCACTGAACGTCATCTGGGCGACCACGGTCAGGTTCCCAACCTCGCGGGCGGCGAGCACCGCCTGCCGCAATTCGACCAGATTGGAGAAGGTTTCCAGGACAATCAGGTCGACGCCGCCTTCCACCAGGGCGGTAATTTGCTCACGGAAAAGTGAGCGTAGGCCTACGAGAGCGGGAGCTGTCTCTTCAAGGCTCGCCCCAATATTAAGCACTCCTGACGGCCCAACCGCGCCCGCGATGAACACCGGTTGGCCGGACACCTCGCGTGCCTCACGGGCCAGCTGCGCCGCCTTTCGGTTGATCGCGATGACCTGGTCGCCCAGTCCGTACTCCGCCAGTTTGGCGGAATTCGCGCCGAAGGTGTTGGTTTCGATGACCTGAGCTCCGGCCTCAATGTACTCGCGGTGAATCTGCTCGACCAGAGCGGCGTCAGTCAGTACCAGCTCATCAAAGGAGCGGCCATGCAGAATGCTTTCCGGTGCACGGGCATACAGCATTGTTCCCATCGCGCCGTCACAAAGTAACGGCCCCTTACTGAGACGCTCGAGAAACGGTTCGCTCATGAGACGCTCTCTCTCCCCCTACCAGACCAGAAGTGAAAACAGTTACTCAGCCAACTCAAAGAGGCTTCGCGCCAGCGCCGTTTGTTTTAACAGCATGAGATTGGTAAGCTGGCCCACTCCTCCGGGGACCGGGCTTATAGCGCCAGCAACCCTGGCAGCGCTCGGATAGTCGACGTCCCCAACAATGGATCCGTCAGCGGCAACGTTTATGCCGACATCGATGACTGTCGCACCCGGCTGAATCATACCACCCTCTACCAGCCCGGGACTTCCAGCCGCGACCACCAGGATATCGGCTTGCCGCGTCCAGTACGCAAGATCCCGGGTATAGATATGGCAGACCGTCACCGTGGCATCTCGGTGCAGAAGCATGAACGCCAACGGCTTGCCCACCACATTGCTGGCGCCCACTACCACCGCGCGCCTCCCGCTCAGTTCGATGCGGGACCGGTCCAGCAACTCCAGGACGGCAGCGCAGGTAGACGGAACGAAGGTAGGTAGATGCAAGAAGAGGTTGCCGGCGCTCCGAATGCTGATGCCGTCTACGTCCTTGCGCCGGTCGACCGTTTCCGCCACTGTGCGCTGGGAGAGATGGGGGGGCAGAGGTAGTTCGATCAGGATACCTTGTACCGAATCATCGCCATTCAATACTTCGATCTGCTCCCGCAGACCGGCATCGGTAAGCGTATCGGATAATTCCAGAACGCGTGCGGCAATACCCACCTGTGCCGATGTGCGTACGAGCGACTGCGTGTAGATAGTGGATGCCCGGTCGGCGGTACCCACTCGAAGTATGGCCAGGCCAGCCGGAGAGCGGTGGCGGGCGGCGTCCTCTGCTGCCAGCTCGGCGATATCCTCGCGAACGGCCTCGGCAATGCGTCTCCCATCGAGAACTGTCGCTGCCACTCGTATGCCATCCTCCCTCACTGAACTGGATCCACAACCGCAGGTACGCTTCGTCGCCCGCCGTTCGCCGCTAACTTGCCAGTTCCTTCTCTACGAGACGCATCACCCCTCGGCGGGCCGCCGCCGCCCTTCGGGTATAGCGGGCAACCTCCTCACGCGCCTGCGTGGAGGCAACTTTGTCCTGCAGGAGCACCGCATTCGCCAGCACATTGAGTCCAGCCGCTCGTATCGCTGCCTCGCCCAGAAGTGCCGAGCAGCCGGCATCGCTGGCAAGTCTGCGGTTACCCGACCTGGCTACCTTGAGCGCTGCATCGAGGACCCGGCAGCTCCGCTCCATCACACCGATGGGCGCCCGCATGGCAACCTGCAACGCTTCCTGAATTGCCGTAGCGCGTGCCGCCTGCTCCTCCAGGGTAGACTTTGGCAGGGCATATGCCAGAGCCACCCCCGCGAAGCCGCGCTCATCTTCCGCTACCAGTTCCAGTAACTCCATCTCGAGTTGCTGAGCCTGCTCGATGACCGAGTTCATTTCTGGTTCAACGCTCGCATAGGCGGCTTTTCCCACCGTGAACTGCGCCACCATTTCCGAGAGTGCGGCGGCCAGAGCTCCGGCAACCGCCGAGGCGGCTCCACCCCCGGGTGCGGGACTGGCTGACCCAAGCGCTCTAATGAAATGACCTAAATCCTGATCAGCCGGCACCACCGCGTTACTCATTTCTTTCCGCCGTTGTCGTAGCGTGCAACCTTCAGATTAGCCGACGGCACATCAACAGTGTAGCACAGCACTCGCAGTCCGCTCGGCCCGATTACCCAGGGTTATGGCAGCTCAATGCCAGCCGTGCTCGAGAGTGCGTAGCGAGGCGGACGGTACGCCTGGGTTAGCTGCTCGAAGGCATAGGCCAGTGCCAGTAAACGGGGTTCGCTAAAGGGCCGGCCCATAAAGGTGATACCGACAGGTAAGCCAAATGGATAGCCGGCCGGCACAGTGACGGCTGGGTACCCGGCCAGGGCCGCCGGCTGCGAGGATCCTCCTAGACCATGGTCGCCATCTATCAAGTCGATCTTCCAGGCCGGGCTGCCGGTCGGCATCATCAGCGCATCCAGGCGGTGTTCTTCCATAACCGCGTCGATGCCTTCCTGCCGCGCCAGGCGCTGGTTTTGCGCCAGAGCCTGTAGATACTCCGGTTCGGTAAGCGGTCCCTTAGCCAGAGCCAGCTCTAGATTTTCCTGCCCAAAGTAGGCCATTTCCTCGTCGCGATGCGCAATATTGAATTCGATCAGCTCGGCCAAGGAATGTACCTGCGCTTCATTTGGCAGAGTGGCCAGGTAGGCATCGAGGTCGGCTTTGAATTCGTACAGCAGCACTGTCATCTCACTATCGGAAGTTTGCATGGCTTTGGCAGTGGCAATATTGGCGGGATCGACCACTTCGGCTCCGGCGTTCCGGAGCACCTGGATGGCGGCCTCGGCCACTTGATCGCTCTTGTCGCTGTAGCCGAAGAAGGTCTCACGAGCAATACCGATACGCGCCCCACGGAGGGCTCCAGCGTCAAGGAAAGCGCTCATGCCGCCGGCAAGCCGGTTAGTCTGAGTGGCGGCATCGCGCGGGTCAGGTCCCAAGATAGCTTCGAGCACGAGAGCTACATCGGCGACGGTTCGCCCAAAGGGTCCGACGGTATCCTGACTGTGGGCTATGGGTATGACGCCAGCACGGCTGACCAGACCGACGGTAGGCTTGAGACCGACAACGCCATTGGCCGAGGCCGGGCAGAGAATCGACCCGTCGGTCTCGGTGCCCACTGAGGCCGCACAGAGTGCAGCGGCAACCGCCGACGCCGATCCCGAACTTGAACCACAGGGAGTGCGGTCAAGCGCATGGGGATTCCGAGCCTGGCCGCCACGGGCACTCCAGCCACTGGAAGAATGACTGGAGCGAAAATTGGCCCATTCGCTCATATTGGCCTTGCCGAGTAGAATCGCACCAGCGGCACGCAGCTTTTCGGCGACGAACGCATCGCGTCTCTGAAAGCTTCCTAGGAGAGCCAGCGATCCACCGGTGGTCTGCATACGGTCTTGGGTTTCGATGTTGTCCTTCAGAAGTATGGGAATGCCATGGAGCGGTCCCCGTGGACCGGTGCTCCGGCGTTCGCGATCCAGCGCCGCGGCGATCTCCTCGGCCTCTGGATTGACTTCGATGATCGAGCGGAGCTCCGGACCTCGCCGGTCCACCGCCTCGATGCGCTCGAGGTACTTCTGGACCAGCCGCAGCGCGGACAGCTCGCCGGTAGCCATTTGGGTCTGCAGCCGGGGAATGGTTACGGTCTCCAGCTCGCTGTGTGGGATAACTGGTGCGCTCATGGGGCTGATCACTCCTCACCGAATTTGGGGCTTAGGCCGGCTGTGCACCATACTACGCCTGTTCACCCCTACAGCGCAACTGCTTCGTGGACCTTGGCCCTTGGTGATTGCGCAGTAGAAAGCTGCCCGCACGCCGCAGCGATATCATCGCCGCGCTCAGCCCGCACGCTATTGCTGACTCCGCCGGTAGTGAGCTCGGCGCGAAAACTGCGAATGGCTTCACCAGCCGGTGGAGAGTAGCCGGCGCTGGTAGCGTTCACCGGTATCAAATTCACATGGCAGAGCTGACGCAACGGTGAAAGTAGCACCGCGAGCTCGCGAGCATGCTCCGGCTGGTCGTTTACACCGGCCAGTAGCACATACTCAAAGGTCACCTGGCGGTTGGTTTGCGCTACATAGCGCTGGCACGCTTCCAGCACCGCCGCTATACCGTATTTGCGGGTCACCGGCATGGTGCGCAGGCGCAGCTGATCATTGGGCGCGTGCAAGGAAATGGCAAGGTTTACCTGGAGTGACTCGGCGGCCAGCCGTAGTATGCCCGGCACCAGGCCAACCGTCGAGACGGTCATGTGGCGCGCACCTATGTTGAGGCCTTCCGGCATATTCAGAATGCGTATAGCCTTCATGGTATTTTCATAGTTGTGCAGCGGCTCGCCCATGCCCATGAAGACCAGGTTGGTGATACGATCGATGCTCTGGCCATCCGGCGCGAGCCAGGGCGTGGCACGCAGCAAGCGCGCGAAATACACTACCTGTGACACAATCTCGCCCGCAGTGAGGTGGCGAAAGAAGCCCATCTGTCCGGTGGCACAGAACGTACATCCGTAGGCGCAGCCGGCCTGGGTAGATATGCAGACTGTGGCTCGGGCTCGTCCCTCACTGGTGGCTGGATAAAGCATCAGAACCGTCTCGATTAGGCGTCCATCGGAGAGCTCGAGCAACAGCTTCCGAGTGCGGCCATCCCTGGAAGCCGCCTCGGCGCGCACCTTCGGACCCTCGATGGTGGCGCGGGCGTCGAGCTGAGAGCGGAGCGAGGCAGGCAGCGTCCGCATTGAGGCAAAATCGGATACCAGCGACCGGTACATCCAGGTAGCCAGCTGCCGGGCTCGGAATGCCGGTTGTTCCTGCTGCGCCAGCCAATCGCGCAGCTCGGCAAAACTGAGACCGAAGAGGTCGCAGCCTTCCGGTCCTACTTCAGTCGAATCGTGTGAATCAATGGTTTCTTGGGCGGTATGTGTCATGTATCTAACATATCTGGTCGTGTGTCTAGGAGCCAAGCAGCGCCCCGGATAAGTCCGGGCGCCCGCGCAGCACTTCGGCGGAGGACATCGCGCGTTTTCCCGCTAATTGTATCACGTCAAGCGCGAGAGAGCCCTGGCCGCAGGAGCAGCACAGCACCTGGTCTCTGGAACCGGACCCGCTGAGAAAGCATTGTCCTGCAAGGCGCGTCTGCTCTTCTCCCCCAACTTCCTGCAGAACGTGAGCCTTGAGCACCTTCAGGGGATTTTGGCTCCAGGTCGTGTAGGCACCAGGCCAGGGATGGTAGGCCCTGACCGCCCGCTCCAGCATGATCGCTCCGTTGCGCCAGTCGAGCAGGCCGTCCTCTTTGGTCAAAATACGAGTAAGAGTCACCTGGCTGGTGTCCTGTGGCTCAGGCACGATGGCACCCAGCAACCAATGCGGCAGCGTCTCCAGGAGAGTCTCGGCGCCCAGCTCTCCCAGCCGCTCGAAGAGGGTACCCGCGGTATCATACGGCTCAATGGTCGTGGCGCGCTTCGCCAGTATAGGCCCGGTATCCAGCCCCTCATCCATCAGCATGATGGTTACGCCAGTTTCGCCGTCTCCGGCCAGTATAGCCGCAGGTATCGGCGAAGCTCCCCGGTGGCGCGGCAGCAGCGAGGCATGCACATTCAGACAGCCGTACCGTGGAAGCTGCAACACTTCCCGAGGTAGTATCTGCCCGAATGCGGCGACGACGATCAGCTCAGGCGCCAGCGCAGCGAGCAGATCCAACGCCTCTGGACGGCGGAGAGGACCTGGCTGATAAACGCTGATCTCCTGCTCGAGAGCGTACCGTTTCACGGGAGAAATGCTGGCCTGCCGTCCCCGACCCGCTACCTTATCGGGTCGGGTAACGACTCCTACAATGTCCAGACCTCCAGGCCAAAGCTGCCCGGGGGCGGCATGCTCCACTAGCCCACGTAGCGAGGGAAGTGCAAAATCCGGTGTGCCCATGAAGAGTGCGGTTATCAGAAGGACCTCCGCCTCGCCCGTCGCTACGAGGACTGTGCCGACTTTTTCAACGTCTTCAAGTAGGTTTCGGCGGAGTTGATGTCCGCGGTGAGATACTTGGTAAGCCCAATCGGCATTGACGAAATATTCTTATGCCAGCTGGCCACGGTGTTGCGCAACGCGGTCAACGGGCCGACATCGATGTGCACGGTATTCAGCACATTGGTAGCTGTGTTGAGGCTCGCCAGCAGTATTCCTAGAGCGTCACCGCCGATAACCGATGCCAATCCCGCCAGCGGCAGGACGATCACCTGGACCGCCGCCTTGGTAATTTCAGCGGCGCGAATGGCGTCATCCAGCGAGACGGTTTCCAGCGAATCCAGCTCGTGAGTAAGCGCCTGGTGAGCCAGGTTGCTAGCGCCCTGTTCAACATCGCTGACTATCTTGGGTCCAGCCACCACGGCCACGCCGGCGGCGGCGGCGGCCACCAGCGCAGCCACTGCAGTTCGCCGCCCCACGCCCCTTTTGTTACCCTCGTTCTTAGAAGTACTGGTTTGCGGAATCTCTTTGGTAGCCATCACACATTCCTTTCAGCAAGCTTCTCATGGAAAGTTGAAACCTCCTGTGTCAATTCACTGACAACCAGGTAGCAATTATTGTGCCTTCTTGTGCGCCCGACAAGTGCCACTTCTCTCGTGGAGAGGTCTCCTGAAGAAAGGTTGCCGAATGGCCACGTGTGAGTACGGCTCAGACGCTTTAGCGCCATGGCGTGCCCAGCGTAGCGCGGCCGCCGACAAATGGCCGGAGCGCCTCGGGCATCCGAATCGTGCCGTCAGCCTGCTGGTGATTCTCCACCATAGCGATGATAGTGCGTACCGATGCCAGGGCGGTATTGTTCAGCGTGTGGACGTAACGAACAACTCCTGCAGCGTCACGATAACGCAGATCAGCGCGGCGGGCCTGATAATCATGGAAGTACGAATCGGAATGAGTCTCCCGATAGCGCTCCTCCGAAGGAATCCAGCACTCGATATCGTATCCCTTGACCTTGGCATCCCCCAGATCTCCGGTACAGATGTTGAGCACCCGGTAGGGCAGCTCGAGTTCCTGCACCAGCGCCTCAGCATTCTTCAGCAGCTCCTCGTGCCAGCGTACCGATTCTTCATGGTCAGCCCGACAAATCACGTACTGCTCAACCTTCTCGAACTGGTGGACCCGCATGATTCCCTTGGTGTCTTTACCATAGGTTCCGGCCTCGCGGCGAAAGCAGGGCGACCAGGCCACGTAACGAACCGGTAGCTCGGCCTCACGCAGTATCTCTCCACTATGCATGCCGGTTATGGCGACTTCCGCCGTTCCTACCAGGAAGAGTTCGTCTTCGGGGAGAGCGTAGGTCTGCTCGCGTCCCCGAGGAAACTGGCCATTGCCGATGAAGCAGAACTCCTTAGCCATCGCCGGTACGCTGAGCGCGGTAAATCCCAGTCTGGTGACCCGGTCGAGCGCAAACTGCAGCAGCCCGAGTTCCAGCAGTACCGCGTCCCCTTTGAGAATATAGCTGCGTGAGCCCGCTACTTTGACGCCGCGTTCGAGATCGAGCATGTTCAATTCTCGCATCAGGGTAACATGATCTAGAGGCTCGAAGTCGAATGTACGCGGCTCTCCCACGCGCTTTACTTCGACATTGTCTTCTTCTCCCCGCCCTTCGGGAACCGAGGGATCAGGGATATTAGGCACCAACAGGCAAAGCCCATAGAGGGTGGCCTCCAGCTCGCGTTCACGTGGCTCCAGCTCTTTTAGGAGACCGGCAACCTCTCGACCGCGGCCAATCAAGCCTTCGCGCACTTGCTTGTCGCCGCCCGCTTCTCGTATTGCCTTCGAGAGACGATTCTGCTCCGCTCGCAGCTCTTCGGCTCGCCGGCGGAAATCTCGCAGCTCCTGGTCGACTGCCAGCAGGGCGTCCACATCCACTGCGGTGTTGCGTCGACGGGCGACGTCTTTGATGAGATCGGGGTGCTCACGGATAAACGCTAGATCAAGCATACGTAATTCCTCCAGGCAACTTCAGCAAAGAGTCAGCTCCAAAAACCAAAAAGGCGAGCGCCACCCATCGCTAAGGACGGAGGGCGCTCGCTTCCCGTGGTGCCACCTTAATTCGCCGCCGGTCAGCTCTTGGAGGATGCGATCCGCGGCCTCAATGACCCAGTAACGCCGGGTCAAAAGCGTTCCAACTTATAGTGCCGTCGAGTGAATTTCTCGGCGCTCGTTCGTTGAAAGGCATGCGAGGGGATTTCGGCGAGGCACGGCGCTGCGTCGCATCACCCCACAGCTTGCTGTGGCCGGGCCGGGCTTACTCGTCTCGCTTCATGCCTGTATGCACATGTACCTTCATCCTACTCATTCCAGGGAGCAGAGTCAAGAGAAGCCAATCGACCGAGTCGACTGGAGCGATCCACACGTTACGACAAAAAGCGAGGCAGTCATGTCACAGACTCCGCCAGCGGCCCAGGGCCAGACTACCGCGAATTCGGCGACTACCGGACCACTGCAGGCTGAATCCAGGAACTATCCAAGGCAGCGCTACCCACTGCTGAGTCAAATACGGGCCCGTCTGTATGGTCGTGGAACTCTCATCCTGGAGGCAGTGGTCGCTCTTCTTCTGCTCGCCGCAGTGCTAGCGATCGACATCTGGTTCTTCGAATCCCACCCTCCTCGCCAGGATCTGCCGAATGCGTTGGGCTACACCTTCAGACTGCTGACGCTGCAATACAGCCCGAACAGCTCGACCGGTGCGCAGAGTGGACTCAGCGAAGGTCTCTTCATTTTCAATGTTCTCTTCTCAGTGCTATTTATACAGAGCGTCTTGAATTCCCTGCGGGCACTGGTCAATAAAAGAAGCCCGGAAGTTCAGCAACTGGGCCTGGCGTCCACTTGCAGAGACCACGTGATCGTCTGCGGGCTTGGACGTATGGGTCAACGGGTCACCACCCGTCTGGTAGAGTCTGGCACTCAGGTAGTGGTCATTGAACGAAATTTTCAGGGCGAGATGGTTCCTCGGGCGCTGGAAATGCGCGTGCCGGTAGTGGTTGGTGAGGCGCAGGAAGCTAAGGTGTTGAACCAGGCTGGAATCTCGAGGGCGCGCGCGATTATCGCCTGCATCGACGGCGATCTGACTGATGTGGAGATTGCTCTAGCAGCGCGAGCCGAACAGAGCAATGTCCGGGTCATTCTGCGAGCGTTCAACGAGGATTTCGATCAAGGCCTCGAGCGCAGCTTTGGCGAACATACCGCTTTCAGCGCCTCCGCGCTTGCCGCCCCCACATTTGCCGCGGCTCTCCTGAATCGAGACATCGAGCATGTACTGCCACTGGGCAACGAGTTGCTGGGTGTCTCTCAGTTTAGGATCTCCTCCGGAGTCAAGATCTCCGGCACTCTGCAGTCGCTGGAAGATGGCTACAACGTCCGAGTAATTTACCAGAGTGAGAGCTCGGGACGGCCAATCAGATACAATCCAAAGCACGTACTGGCAAGCGGCGAAGCGCTTACGGTCATCGGTCAGATCCGTTCGCTTGAGGCACTGCGTGGAGCCGGCCTGCTCACCGAGTCCAGTTCCACGTATCCAGTTCCACTGGTACCCACGGAGCAACGCAACCGGCTCGTCGTCTGCGGCTTCGGCAAGGTCGGCTATCGCGTGGTGCGGTGGCTTGCGCAGTGGCAACTGCGTATCGCCGTGATCTACAAGGATGATGACGACGAACACGCGACGTTTGCCGAGCAGGTGGCCGGCATACCAGGCATCGAATTCATTCATGGTGATGCGCGCAAGGCCAGCGTGCTCAGGCAGGCAGGTATCGAGCAGGCGCTGGCAGTTGCCGCCGTGACCTCCGACGACCTGACCAACTTGCAGATTGGTCTCGAGGCTCGACACATACGCCAGGACATACATGTCGTTCTGCGCGTTTTCAATGACGCTCTGGCGCAGAAGCTTCCCTACATGTTCGGTATTCACACGGCCTATAGCACCTCGGATCTGTCCAGCACTACCCTGGCGGCAGCCGCGATCATCGGCGGAATCAGCCATGCTTTCCCCGGTCCCAGAGACCTATTTGCGCTTGAGGAACGCGTAGTGTTGAAGCAAGACCGGCTCGCAGGGGAGCGGATTGGGACGCTGCGCAAGCAGCAGGCGCATGTCATTGGACTGCGGCGCTCTGGTGTCGCCACTATTTTCCCTCCCGCCGATGCCGTACTTGCGCCCGGTGACGAGGTAGCGTTCGTGGCGCCACTGCCAGCTGTAGTTCGATTGCGAGCCTAGTGCGGCTCGGCACTCGTAGCCTGCCCAGGCACGACCAAAGTTGCTTGACATGAGAGGCGGCGGCAACGTACACTACGTGCCGGCGACTATTGGCTACGATGCCGATGCTGCCGGCTACGCGCCCCCATCGTCTAGCGGCCTAGGACATCACCCTTTCAAGGTGGTTCGAATCCCGCGAGACGTCTGGTCCCTCAATTATTCAGACTTGGCAGCAGCCATGGGAATATTCGCACCCGTCGAAGGTCAAGACTCCTTTTATGTTGCTGGATATGGCCTGGACGGAATTGCTGCTGGCAAAAGACTACACTCCCCTTTCAGCCCAGCGCCGCACGGAAGTAATACGCGAGTTCGTTCACTGGGCAAGTGAGCAGAGCATCATCCAAGTTGACGATGTGACATCAGGCATTGTGCGCCGCTACATCGCCTACTTACGGGAACGGCCCAACCCGCGCTATGGCGGCAAGCTCTCAAGCGAGACACAACACAGCCGGGCAAGCATCATTCGTATGTTTCTGCGCTTCTGCGTGCGTGAAGGATGGTTGACCGAGAACACGGTGGCCCACTTCGACATGCCTCGGAGGGCGCAGAAGGTTATTCAGATCTTCACGTACGACCACTACACGCGTCTTGTGGCAGCGACTGACGATTGCGACTTACCGGCTCTACGTCTCCGCGACAAAGCCATCCTTGCCTTGATGTTTGACACTGGTTTACGTGCCCAGGAAGTATGCAGCTTGACGCAGGATGCTGTGTACATCTCACCTGGCGAGTCGTATGTCCGAGTGACGGGCAAAGGGCGAAAGGAACGCGAGCTGGGGCTGGGCAAGCAGACGACACTGGCACTCCATCGCTACCTGATGCGTGGACGACCAGCCTCACAACACCCTTACGTTTTCCTCAGCCGCGACGGCAAGCCCCTGACCGTCAACGCGATTGACCGGATGCTGTATAGACTGCGTGATCTGGCAGGTAGACAGCACTTCGACGGGATTCGGGTGTCAGCCCATACACTGCGGCACTCCTTTGCTGTCCACTACATGCAGCAGGGCGGCGACATCTACAAGCTCTCTCGGTTGATGGGACACGAGAACACCCACACTACTGAACGGTACCTAAGAGCCTTCCAAGCGCGAGATGCCCGGCTCAGCAGTCGCAGTGTCTTGGACGGGCTGAAATAGCCAAGGTGAGCTTTGGCGCCCTGTGGGCTGGGCCACACTCAGCATGCTCCTGTAGAAGGGGGTGGCAGCGGGACGGATACACGCGGTTTGTCATTGACACCCAGGACACCCGCAATATCCAACTGGCCTACGAAGATCCGAACATCGTTGTACCGCTCCAGGCGTACCTGGCAGATCAGCGCTACCTGCAGACACTGCGCGGCCAGACGACGCCTGGGACGACCACGTGGCTAGAGAAGTAGAGAGGACGACAATGGCTGACCTTAACACACTCACACCGGAACAATTCGTAGCCTGGTGTATGGCTAAGCTAGAGGAACGCGGCTTCGACACGCAGAAAGGTTCGGAGCCCCCCGTCCTTCTTCGAGCAGACAGCAATACAATCTCTTTCTCAGACGACTCCATGCGTGAGCTGAAGCAGGTGTCAGCGTTTAAGACCTGGGTGAAGCCGTTCGCAGCCCAGATGAAGGCGCAAGCCGATCACGAGCGCACGGCGCATCGCATCGTCATGACGTTCGGGATCGATATCGACATCATGACCAACGTCACGCCAGACAACCGCGACACGCAGATCCTCGCCAATATCCAAGCGCTTGGTATCGACATCGAGAAGTACCCTGTCCACATTATGCACGACGGGGAGCGCGGGCACGACCGGCGGTATCCCATCACTGTCGAGACCGACGGCAAATGGTCGATCGAGGCGGATGCCCTGAAGGAGCTGACCCAGACACCGTCACCGCTCACCGAGTACTGGGATCGCAAGGCGGAAAAGGCCATGGAAATGATGTACGGATCGGAGGTTGCCAGAATGACCGGCGTAGATCCCGAGCTGCAGGCCAAGCTGAACAAAACTAACGCCAAGCTTGCAGCCACCAAACGCACACCCGACGGGGAGATCATTACCTACTTTGACGCTGAGTGGACCGCTCCAGAGTTCAAAGACCTCGGCTTCACCACAGCTGCCCAGTTCATGACCTGGGTCCGAGCGAAGCTCGACGAGGTCAAGTTCAAGCGCGAGCCCTGGTCGGTGGATCGCAAGCAAGGCGACATGGTCGGTATCGAGATGAATGCCTACCTAGCCATCGCTGACGTACCGGAGATCAGAGCGCGTATGATCCGCACGAACCGAGAATACAAGGAGCACCACCTCGCGACGGACCTTGCCCCGCTTACCCAGTTCGAGATCGTGGTGCCTGAACTCGAGGACTGCGTAGCCGCTCTGGCCACCGACCAGGAGCGGGACCCTGATCACGCTGGGGACACCGAACTCACCGCATTGATCGCCAGCGTCGGCCAGACCTGCCAGGAGCTGAGACAAGGCGTACAGCAGCTCAAGCGCATCACGCTACCAGAGCGAGTCAGGTGGGAGGGAGCGTTTACCTGGCACGGCAACCCGCGCCCGTACGCGGAGGCGTTTATGCGTTACTACCACTGTCTCGAAGGCCTGGAGGCAGCTCTGGAGAGAGACGCCATGCAGTCCTACAGGGACGGCACGTGGCAGGAAGAACTCGAAGCACGCGAGGCCTGCCGCGCTGCCTACCAGAAGCTGCATGACGCCGAGACCCCAATCCGTACCGGTCTGCGACACCGATGACATAGCCTTCAGAGCTTCCTTCAGCTGCCTCGCCTCATCCGAGTCCGCATCAGTGGCCTTGCCCTTGGTGCGGGCTTTTCGTGTGACATCCATCAGGCACGGCATCAGTCCTGGACAGTCTCCGGTAGTGCGATGTGCCCTGGCGCCCTGCAGGCTGGGGCACGCTCAGTCTCGATCGGGTAGAAGTGAGTAACGAGGGACGATACAGACGAGCTGCGCCGGAGACAGCCCCGGCCTGCGGGATGCCCACCACCGTGTTTCCCAGTTTGCATATAAAACTATATATGGAGATCGGGAAACATGTTGAACACAGGGGGGGTGAAGTGGCGGCCAGGCACAGATCGGGCATCAAGGGCAGGAGACGACTGACCAACTTCACGTTGGCTATCCCGGTGGCAATCAACCCGATAAGCAGGAGAAGAGATAGGAGTCTGCCGTAATTGGCTCGAAGCAACCTACCCCCGTAGCTATCACTTTCCTCTCGTATTACCCTGCCCACCAGGCCGTGAAGCTGAGCGAGTAGACGACGCACGCCACCACTCCGAGGAAGACGAGCATGAGGAACGGACTGAGCTCGAGGACATAAACCAGGTTGGCGTCTATCGTCGTTCGTCGCATTCGTCCCAGGATGATGCCGACCAGAGAAACAAAGAGACTCATCCCCAGTAGAACCATGAACAGGATAGGATATGCCTGAACGGGCCACGGCACTGGTAGTTGACCGCAACAGCCCCAACCGGTGACTGGTCTAGTTTCCGCAGGGCAACCACAGATGGGCATGTGCGGAGCGAGGAAGAAAACAAACATCATCACCCACCAGAATCCTTCACCCAGCAAGGCAAAGAGGATCATACCCAGGTAATTGTCGAAGGAGAATCGTGTCCGCATGCCATCACCCTCCGCTTGCTGCTTGCTGCTTCCGCATTACCATGGGACCAGTATAGCCGCGCCCGTGGGCAAGATACAACATCAGCTCATCGCACTGCGGGAGGGCTTATCCCGACCAGCAGGGCAGAGCGAGCTTGCGAGTCGTCGAGAGACACCGCTCAGATCAATGAGCTGCTCTGCAAGGTGCTGCGCCACGACATCTGCGGGTGATCCAGAGCATGTACAAGTCAGGCATAGAGCTAGACTTCTAGAGATTGATAGCAAGCGACCGTAGTTGGCCAGCGGATGCCCACACAACATGCACAGGTACTGCAGCTGCGCTGCCCTGACAGCCCTCTCACCACACCTAACCTGCTTGAATCCAGGACTGGTCAGGCAAATGTTTCAAAATTCTTGCAGTTTCTCGATTGGGGAGATCGTGGGCAGGCCGGGCCACGTCTGGGCTTTGCGGATGAGCTAGAACTATTTGTTCTGACGGTGCGCTTTTTGTTGTGACGGTGCGCTTTTTGTTGCTTGACTGTTGTGGGGTCAAGGATATAGGATGCACTTACGCAAAGACCTCGAGAGACCTCCTCACCTGGCATCCTGCGAACCTCCAGAGCACTGGCCGCATATGGCCGTGCTTGTTTGTCTCTTGTGTAACACAGGGAAGAAGTCAGGCTTCTACGATAGCTAGGAGCTGTAGAAAGACAAGTAAAGTGTCCGCACGATTACCCGTCGTGAAACAACCAAAGGAGCGATGATAATGCGCGTAATTACTTATCAGGGCATAGACGAAGAACCTGGAATACTCCAAGTATCGGATGTCTGGGAGGCTGCATATTTGGCGGCACTTGACATCCCCTTACTGGGCCTAGAAGTGTGGAACTTAGGCAGTGACAACCCCAAGATTGTGCTGGTGTTTGATGATTGCGACGGGCAGGCCCGGGAAGCACAGAGAGGCTTGAGCAACCTTCACCCGCCAGTCCCAACGCGCCCCCTACTCCGGTCATGGAAGTGGATTCGTCTGCTGGTGGAGCAGGTGGAACAGGGGATTATCGCGTGACACGCATCACCGGAGACGAGTTCGACACGGTACTTTTCCTTGCGGTTGGCGGACGAGTTCTGCAACAGTCCACACGGGAAGCATTCTCACGATCTGATCCGCGAGTATCGGCTGGTCTGTGGTCTGGCACTCGACATACGGAACCGGTTGCGATCATGACCACGCCAATCGACAGAAAAGCCCCCTCAGAGCAATGGGAGTATATTCGTCGTCTACAAGCTGACTGTCTCCAGCATTACCAAGACGTGCGGGAGGACATGGAGAGACGCTATCCTGGGGTCGTCCCGAAATGTTGCAGTTCGTGTTGGCAGGCGAGGCCGGCCACGCGCGAGTTCTTCAGGCGCAACGCGACCACTCCGGACGGCCTCGACTACTACTGCAAGGAGTGCCGCAACACCTACCAGCGTCGCTACCGCGAAATGTGGCGCAGGTTTATGGGTGACCTGTACAGTAGCTACGACCCAAGGCATGGACGCATGATCCGCACAATCCGGCTGATTGCAGAGGAGCGAGGCGTACCGTGGGAGGGGAGGGGTGAGCCGAAGGAGTGCCCACGGTGCCACGAGCTGAAGCCGTTGACCAGGGAGTACTACCACCGCGCTCTCTCGAGATCAAATGGCTACCAGGCTTACTGTAAGGCGTGCCGGAGCAAGGCGGTACGGTCATGACCCGAGTACCACAATCGAACACACTGCTGGAGCTGGCCAACAAGGCTCACCTGTTCAAAACACCAGAGGGTGAAGCGTACGCAGCTCTGCCTGATGGAGCAACCTACCCGGTACGGTCTCAGTCAGTCCGGGACTGGCTCACCTACACCTACTTCCAGCAGAACAGTGGCAGCCCCAACAGGCAGGCACTGGACGACACACTCAACACCCTTGCCGCGCAGGCTCGTTTCCAGGGCAAGACAGAAGAGGTGTTTGTACGGCTGGGGTGGCACGACAGCAGCTTGTTTCTCGATCTGGGGGACAAGGTGGTGGAAGCCAGAGGCGATGGACCCGGTTGGCGCATCCGTAACGATGCCCCGATACGGTTTATTCGCCCGCGTGGACTGCTGCCCCTACCCGAGCCAGTAGGACACGCGAGCATAGAGGAACTCCGACCGTTTATCAACGTGGCATCCGAGCAGGACTGGGTGCTGATAGTCTCCTGGCTGCTTGGTGCACTCAACCCAACTGGACCCTACCCGCTCTTGGCTCTGCATGGCGAGAAGGGCAGCGGTAAGAGCAGCGCGACCAGGTTTCTACGAGCCCTGATTGATCCAGCCATAGCGGACGCCCAGAGACCACCACGAGACGCCGAGTCATTGACGTTGAAGGCCCGGCATAACTGGGTTGTGGCGGTAGACAACGTCTCCTCTATGCCAGCGTGGCTCTCTGATGACCTGTGCAGACTGGCTACCGGACATGCGGACAGCTCCCGCCAAAAATACACCGACACCGACGAAGTGCTTTTCAAGGCCAAGCGACCGGTGATACTGAACGGAATACCGGAGTTCGCCAGAGCAGGAGACCTGTTAGACCGGCTCATACCCATCACCCTCCCCACCATCACCAAGCGCCAGGACGAGACCAAGCTGAACGAGCAATTCGAGGCAGCACGGCCACACATCCTTGGGGCACTGCTCGACGCAGCAGCGGCGGCACTGGCGGGCCGGGATAGCGTATCTCGGGAGGACCTGCCCCGGATGGCAGACTTCGCTATCTGGATGCGGGCAGCAGAGCAGTCGCTTGGGTGGGCTGCGGGCACATTCGATGCCGCGTACACACAGAAGCAGTCTGTAGCAGCAGAGCTAGAGCTGGAAGCGTCTCCGATAGCCAGTGCGGTGCGAGACTTTGCGACCAAACGCGGGCACTGGACTGGAACGGCTACCGCACTACTACTTGCCCTGGAGGATGATAGAGGGTATGGCCCTCAACCACTTGGCTGGCCGAAGAACGCACGGGCGCTGAGTGATCGACTTTGGAAAGACGCCGGGGCGCTCCGTGAGGTCGGCATCAGTGTCACACGTGGACGCAGTGGCAGCCGCACCATTTCCTTGGACGCACGGGAGGTGGCCTAGAGGTTGACGCGGTATGTGCTGGACGCACAGGACGCACCGTTCCCGTAGGTTTATATCTTCTGTGAATTAAAAAAAGAGAGACATAGGTTGACGGTGGTGTGGGGGGTATACGCCGCGAAGCGGTGTGTACTACTGGACGTCAACCAGAGGGATGCCGGCAAACCATAACATGTCGATATTTGCGTCCACTGCGTCCACCGGTCTCCCCCTCGACCTCTGCCCGGCTGCCAAACCTGGTGTGCGAAAACCGAACCCGGTGTACCAAATCCGAACCGAGGATGTACCAGAACCGAACCAGTCAGGTACCAAAACCGAACCAGGAGCCACAAGGCCGGGCCGTTGCCTACACGCAACCTGATGTTTCCGCCCGGCAACCCAATGTTTCCGAATGGCAACCCGATGTTTCCGAATGGCAACCTGGTGTTGCCGCCCGGCAACGCGACGTGGCCCTGTGCCCGGCTCCCCCCTACAGCTGCTCGTCAACTTATGGCGCGTAGTAAGCAAACGAAACCGCGCTGCTGGTCGGGCAAGCCCTTCCGCAGGGCAGGACGAGCCACCAAGCAGGTGCGCAGTACGCTCCAGCAATTGTCTGAACCGCACGGTCACCGGACGTGAGCGCGCGTCTCGCCCGTAACTGCGCTGTACGTGGAGTGGCCTCAAGCAAGAGGGCTGCTTCCCGAGCTGACAACAGTCGTTCGGGCGTCTCTGCTGCTTGCTCGTTTTGATTAGGCTCCATGCGCTATAGCTCCCCTCGGAACGCCTTGTCGAGCACAGAGGGTAGAAGCGCGTTAAGTTCGGCTGCTGTATCCGCCCGCATTTGTGTCGCGACGTCAGTCAGCCTGTACAGGTCGGTTAAGTAATTCACAATCACTTGCTGCTCTCCAGAACTGTGGGGCGGTATCAGCAGGTTGAGCACCTTCTCCTTGGAAATATTCTTCATAGTAGGAGATGTACTGTCGCCTGCCGCTCTATCTGCTGCCGAAGAGCCGAAGATTTAAGCACTTGGTCTAGATAGTCTGGATTAATGTTCGCTCGGCTGTTGAACACGAAACGGAAGGTCTTGTCGGACAGCATAAGCCGTGGCCGTGTGCTGCGAACGATAGCACAAGTGCCCACCAGTTCACGAGTGTTCGCTCGACACATCAAGAAATCGCCTTGCCGTACCTCGTATCGGATGTCAGGCAAGTATGTCGAAGAAAGCACCTTGTTCTCGTTTTGATTGAACGCTCCAAACGACACCGCTCCCACTTTGAGGACCCCCCATTCGTTGTCGGCCGCCTGGCGAGGCTCACAAGCCGGACTATGCCCGTTCTCGATGGACTCGACTACCGACCGTAATGGTCTCCACGACGGACTCAGCTGTCCGATGACAGAATTGCGAGCAGCGTTCACTAGCCCGCGTGCCCCCATCATCGACTCCAGCCGCAGGCCACGTGCTTCCTCGATGTGTGCTGCTAGCGTCTCGATGCGTGCTACAATGCGCCGCTGCTCGTCGAGAGGAGGAAGAGGTATTGTCAGGTCCCAGAATTGAGGTGGGTTTAGAGTCAGCTTGCTTATGGCAGCCGCTCCTTTGGATAAGTTCATCGCCTGTTGAGCGAGTTGTGGCATGCGAAAGTAGTAGCCGAGATAGCGAGCGTCCACCAATGTTGAGTTTGCAGCATACGTGGGAAATTTGTCCGATACAATACAATCATCCACATCCGTACCAGCGATGGCAAACGCATTTTTCCAAGCGAACAGCTTATTGTAGACCACGTCACCTGCGCGGAGTGTCCACTGTTGCTTTCTTTTGACTTGCAGGCCGAGCAGTGTCTCACGACAGAATGCTCCCATGCCGTACCAACGGACTCCCGCGCTGTTGTAGGAACTGCTATCATCAAGTATCACTTTTCGCTCTATACGCGTTAGTATCTGGTCGAACCGTGCGACACGCCAGCTTTGAGGTAGAGAACTGATTGCGAAGCTCATCGCGCTCCCTCCGCCAGTACCCTCTTGATATCGCCCATAATCTCAGTAATCCGTCGCTCCTTCTGGAGAATACTCTCTACCAGCACTTCGGGTGGCACATGCGCTATGTCCTGCTTGGCATTAGGATTCTTGATATCCAGATTGCATCCGTTATCTAGAATAGTCTGTGCCGGTACTTGCCATGCTCGCTCATTCTCCTCCCGGTGGTCCCACCAGGCCAGGCACTCGGCAAACTCCTCAAAGCGCAGCGAGTTGGTCTTGGTGTAGCCCTTGCGTCCCTGCGGCAGAGGCTGCTCGTAGTACCAGACCTCTTGGGTCGGAGCAGAGCGGTCAAAGAACAAGATGTTAGTCGGGATAGGGGTGTACGGCGCGAACACACCATTCGGCAACCGTACGATTGTGTGCAGATTGAACTCACGGACCAAATCTTCTTTAACGCGAGCAGCTACCCCGTCGCCAGAAAGCGTCCCGTTCGGCACCACCACGCCTGCACGCCCCGGCTTCCGCCCACCGACGGGCCGACGGAGCTTACGCATGATGAACTGCAAGAAGAGCAGTGCTGTCTCACCGGTACGCTTATCCGCCGGAAAGTTATCCTGAATGCCGCGCTCCTCCTCACCACCAAACGGGGGATTGGTGAGAATCACGTCTACCCGCTGGCCATCGCCTATCTCTCCGAGTCGGAAGCGTAGGGCATTGAGCGGGTCAATCTGCGGTGCTTCAAGCCCGTGCAGCAGCAAGTTCATTTGCGCAAGCAGGTATGGCAACGATTTGGCCTCGATACCGAAGATGCTCTGTTCTTGCAGGATTCGATGCTTCTCAACAGTGTTCGTCTGCTGCTCTAGATGGGCAAACGTCTCGACGAGGAAGCCTCCAGTGCCACAAGCAGGGTCGAGCACCGTTTCACCAAGTTGGGGGTCCACTGCCGCCACGATGAACTTGACCAGAGCGCGGGGTGTGTAGAACTCACCGGCATCCCCTGCAGCATCGCGCATTTCCCGCAGCAAGGTCTCGTAAAGGTGGCCGAGCGTATGGATTTCGTCGCTGCTGGTGAAGTGGATGCCGTTGACCTTATTGATAACATCCCGCAGCAAGTAGCCGTTGACCATGCGGTTCGTCACTCCGCGAAAAACCGTGGCAATCACATCCCGCCGGTCGCCTGTTGTCGTGGTGGTCGAGTTTCGCAGGTAGGCGAAGAGACCGGGATACTTAGAGCCATCTGCGGAGGTAAGCTCATCATTATTAATGAATTTGATAAGCTCATCGCCAGTGATGCCATCCTCTTGGGCGGCCCAATCCCGCCAGCGATACGGAGGCGCAATCGCCGGGAAGAAGAGTTTGCCTTCCATCGAAACTTCGGCCTCGCGCTCCCGTTCCAGGTCATCGAGGAACTTCAGGAAGAGTATCCAGGTCAGCATGGGCAGCCGGTCCAGGTCACCGTTGAGCCCTTTATCCTTGCGCATGATATCGCGGGCCGACTTGATGATGCTGCCGAGTTGCTGCGCAGTTGAGGTGGTCGTTGTTGCCATCTTCAATATCTCATCTCATGTCCGATAACGGCACCGGTTGGTTGTTGTTGGCTATCCTAGGCACCGATGGGCTGGTTCTCCTACGCTGCATAAAGCAGTGCCTGGAGTTCCGAGACCGCGTCCCGCAGGCACTCAGGGCCACCGAACAGCGCAGCGATTTCGAGCACATTGCCCCGGTTTGCAATAGCAGGCAGGCGCAACACATCCGGCAGCACTAGCTCAGTCGGGCCGTAGGTGGCATATTGGTCAAGGATGGTCTCCAGAATAGTACGAGCTTCAGGCGCATAACGGGCAAAGAATTGACGCTGCTCCCTCCGAAGGCGGTCCGCTCGCTCATGTCGCGTGTGGACGTGGGCGGAGAAGGCCAGATGGCACAACAGATCGAAGGTGTCAGCCTCTGGTTGCTGCATCACCGCCGCTAGATGCTCCAAGTCGATGCCCCGCTCCTCCAGTGCGTCAATGATAGCAGTACGCTGCTGTGCCTCTACCCACCGGTTCCTCAGGTCATCAACACTGCGTGACAGCGTGCGCACCTGCTCACCGGTATATTCTGTCAGCTGTACGGTGCGGAGCTTGCGGCCACTTGCATCGAGCTGCTGGACCGTTTCGTGGATGATGGTGACCTCGACGCCGTCTGCTAGGTAAAACTTGCGCCGCTCAGCTATCCGCTTCGGCACGATAATGCGGGGTGTACCAACGACGACGACCTCTGGCTCCTGTCCATTCGTATTCTCCTCGTCATCCACCGGTACGGGAAGCTCTTTCTCCCCAGTCACCTGGCCCGCCTCATCCACCTGCTCGACTGTAACCAGGGTTGGTTCCCCATCGAAGGCCGGGTCAGCAAACTTCTGGGTTGCGGTGCCCGTGTAGTCAAGGATGGTGAAGTACAGCTTGCCATAGTCTTCGCGGACACGGGTACCCCGCCCAATGATTTGCTTGAAATCGGTCATAGTGCCGATGTAGCGAAACAGCACGACATTCTTGACCAAGGGGGCATCCACGCCAGTCGTCAGCAGCTTCGAGGTGGTGAGGATGGTCGGCGTCTTGGTCTCCACATCCTGGAAGGTTGAGAGCAGTGCCTTGCCCAGATCGCCCTCATCTGAGGTCACGCGTGTCACATAATCGGTATACTGCCGTACCAGGTCGGCATTGGCATTGGCCAGCGCCTGGCGCATCTGGTCGGCATGCTCCTGGTCGGTACAGAAGACGAGCGTTTTGGCGAAGCGGTCAGTCGCTTTGAGGTAGTTCGTGAGATGCTGGGCCACGGCCTCGGTGCGCTGCCGGAGCGAGAGGATGCGCTCGAAATCCTTGGAGGTGTACTCCTTGTCGGGAATCTCGCGGCCATAGTCATCGAGCTGCCCAGCATACGGACGATAGCCCTCCACGTCCACATCAATGACGATGCGTCGCACCTGGTAGGGGGCGAGGAAGCCATCCTGGATCCCCTGCTTGAGGCTGTACGTGTAGACTGGGTTGCCAAAGTAGGCGTAGGTGTCGCGGTTATCCTCACTCAGTGGCGTGGCCGTCATCCCGAGCTGCACCGCACCCGTGAAATACTCCAGTATCTCCCGCCACGAGCTGTCATCTCGCGCGCTGCCCCGGTGTGCCTCGTCCACGATGATGAGGTCGAAGAAGTCCTGCGCATACTCCCGGTATAATCCTGGACGCAGCTCATCCTTCGCAAGAGCCTGGTAGGTAGCAAAGTACATCTCACGGCTCTTGACGGCCTGTCCGCCACTGATTTTGTGCCGCGCCTCGCCAAACGGAGCGAACGTCTTGTCTTTCGGGTCGTCCACCAGAAACGAGCGGTCAGCAAGGAAGAGGATGCGGGGCTTGCGCCCTGGTTGTCCTTTACCATTCCACCCAGCCGTCCAGAGCTTCCAGGCAATCTGAAACGCAATGACCGTCTTGCCGGTGCCGGTGGCAAGTGTGAGCAACACCCGCCGCTTGTGACCACTGAGGATGGTCTCCACTGCACGGTTGATGGCAATCTGCTGGTAGTAGCGTGGAACTGTATCAGAGATGTGGTTGGAGACGAGCAGTTTATCTTCCAGCTCCTCACCCAGGCCTTTGGCTCTACGGTAGCGGATCCAGAGTTCACGTGGGCTGGGGAAGGAATCCACGGCTTGCTCGATACCAGTGCTGGCGTCGAATTCGACAATGCCCCTACCGTTAGTGGCGTACGCAAAGAGTAATCCGAGCGTCTGGGCGTAGTCCTTGGCTTGCTGCATGCCGTCGGTGGGATTGTGGTAGGTTGCCTTCGCCTCAACCACCGCCAGGGGATAGCTGGGCTGATAGTACAGCAAGTAGTCAGCTCGTTTGGGTTTGTTGCGCCGCGCGATGCCGCCAACCACCAGAATGCGCCCATCGGTGAAACTGCGCTGCTCGGCAATCTGGGCATCCGTCCACCCTGCCTGATAAAGTCCCGGCACGACGTATTGGCGACAGGTATCGGCTTCAGTGAGCATAGTTGGATGTCCTCTATCTCAAATCGTGTGACCTATGCGAGCCAGTTCCACGCTGGGTGGAGGTCATTGTAGCAGGCATACCAGCAGCAGGCAAAGGGCAGGACCTATGCATGAGACAGATGACCTACGCGACTCTAGCCCTTTCTGACCTTCCACTCAATTGAAGGGTACCCGCTACTCAGCGTATCCTTGCCTATGGCGTCTGCCCGCTATCATTCTCTCTTCACTATTATCAGCAAGCAAGTAGCAGCATATGCAGGTGCAGCCTCAGCGAGCAAAGAAGCGCTGTGTGAACGTAGCGATAAAGCTGATTTCGATGAGCAGCCCGACAATCGCTTCAATGGCAGCAAGTATAGTTAGTGGATTGTGCAGCGTCACAGTCTCACCAGGATTGAAGCCACGACCGTGAAATGACGTAATACTGAACACTACTGCATCTAGTGGCGACAGCGCCGGATGTACGTTAGGGCCGAGAATGTAGTAGGCTGAAGCGAACCCGAATACGACGATCAAGTAAGTTACAATACTACGAAGAGGGCGGTAGCCGTAACCCGAAGACAGGTCTAGTAGTAAGGACCCGACGAAGCGCCCGTAGCGGTGCTGGAGCCGTGAAACGATCCGCTGGCATAAGTGAGCACGGTAGGCGAAGTGGTCAGCATAATCGTTTAGCCCTTGATTCCGCAGAGCCATTGCCACCTGACGATTTGCTGTTGCTGCATCTTCGTACGCAACTAGCTCATGTGTTCGCCTGCTCTCGAGGTCAAGTTTCTTACTGTCAGAAGGTGTAAGTCTTCTGCGGGCTACAGCAGTCTTAGACACTCTAGTAGCTTTGGAGCGCCGCACTGCAGTTCGTGCGTTTCTCCAGGTATATGAGCCAATCATTAAGGTGCGTCGCTTGCCTCTCGGGTCACGAGCTTCGACCTCGTCGCCGAGCAAAGTGAGACCGTCCCAATTGATGTGGTTCAGGGATGCGTCGCTCCACACGACATCAACTACGCAGGTACGGCCATCAAACTCTACGTCGGTCAAACGGGTATCAGCATCGAGACGCGCCCCGCGCAGGTCTACACCACGCAACTTGGCACTGGTCAAGTCGGCCCCACGCAGGTTCGCTCCACGAAGGTCAGCACCACTCAGATTTGAGAAGACGAAGCTAGTGTGGCTTAGGTCGGCGTCGCCCAACTTTGCACCGATAAGGTCTGACCAGCTGAGATTCATACCAGAGAGGTCGATACCACTCAGGTCAGCACCACTCAGACCCGGAGAAGGCGGTTCGTCTTCTTGGCCAGTCTCTTTGGCAATCTGTACCCAACGCTGCGCTTGATACGACAGCATCCACTGCACTTCGCCGCGCGTCTGAAACTTGATCCCCGCGCATGGCAGCTTGCCTGCAGCTTCATTGCCCTCATGTGTAGATCGCAAGTCTTCCTGACGCGCAGAAGTCGGGACGCTATCAGTCATCTGCTGACCAAATGTACTTGATTGCGCTTCATTCGCCATAGGTTGGTCCGTTCAATGTCTCTACGATGCTTCAACTGTAGTGTATTACGAGCAGCCAGCGGCCAAGGTGAAAGCGGGCATTCGGCGTAGACCTAACTGCCTGTGGTAGACTGGAAAGCTAGAACCTCGCCTGCCTTTATCAAGCAACCAGTATTGCTGTAGAGGTACCCAGGAATGGCCTCCAGGTGCTCTAGCTGCTGCTCCATCATTTCTTCGAGGTTTGCGATCCGGCGAATGTAGGTGGCATCTCTGCCGGTTTGCCCGAACATATAAGTGCCGACCAGCCACTCCACCATGATGGCAAGCCAGGAAGCGAAGTAATTCCAGACGTCACCGTGGCCAAGGATCATAGCGACCAGGGTAATGACGTTAAAGGCAAGGATGAACCAGGGTGTACGGACCAGCACCTGGACCTGCCGCGTATAGTATTCGAGCCGGGTCAGCTCGTCGCCTGTTACAGGGTCGTGGTACTGCTTGCTCACGTGCATCTCACTGGTTGTTTAGAATGAGCTTGACAGTGATCGCCAGCATAGCCTAGCATCAACCTGCTAGCGTTTACTGGTGAACGAGATGGGAACGAGGTCGGGTATGGCGCAGCCCAAAATCTTCATCAGCTACAACCGTAAAGACCGGGACATCACCCAGCGTATAGTGTCCGACCTGAATAAAGCTGGGGCAGAAGTATGGGTGGATACTGATGGCATCCAGTCCGGTAACTTCATGCAAGCCATCGACCAGGCACTCATAAAGTGTAATTGGATGGTGCTTGTCCTTAGCCCCAACGCCTTAGACTCCAAGGCTGTGGTGGAAGAAGTTTACTCGGCGCTGCGTCGCGTACAGCAAGGATACATGAAGGCAGTCATCCCAATACTTGTGGCGCCATGTGTACCAGGCAGCATCCCGCCTCAGTGGGATGTGCTCCAGCGCTATGATGCGACCCAGGACTATGCCGCCGCATTGGCTGGGGTGGTGCGAGCAGTTGGCCTATCGCCGGTAGCAGAGCATACAACTGAGGAGCAGTTCCGGCGTGTCGTTAAAGATGTGCTACAGAGCCAGCAGGAATTATTTGAGCTGCTGCATAGCGTGGCTCCTACCCTGCCTAGGCAATATCCTCAGGCACTGGCCGACCTTGGCTTCATCGCTTACACCGACAATGGCATCGAGTACATCCTGCCGCCGCTCTGCCAGGTGCCTGCCGGGACGTTCTTGATGGGCAGCAAATCCATCCATGATAAAGGAGCACAAGAGAAAGAGAAGCCACAGCAGATAGTGACGTTACCAGCATATCAGATCGGTCGCTTCCCCGTCACTGTAGCTGAATATGCCTGTTTCGTGCACCAAGGACATCGTGAGCTTTTCGACTGGCGCGAGCAAGCGGGAAGGATCGACCACCCAGCTACCTATGTCTCATTGAGTGACGCAGTAGCCTACGCAAACTGGCTCACTGGGCTCACTGGGGAATTGTGGGAGTTGCCCACCGAAGCGGAATGGGAGAAAGCAGCACGAGGCGCAAACGGGCATATCTACCCGTGGGGAGACACGTTCGATGAGAGACGGTGTAACGTTAGAGAAAGTGGTATCTTTGCCACGACTTCGGTGGGGAGGTACCCTAGTGGTGCCAGCCCCTACGGCGTGGAGGACATGGCGGGCAATGTCTGTGAGTGGACCAGAAGCCGGTATCTACCGTATCCCTATAGGCGAGAAACCGAGCAAAAGGACTTTGGCTCTCCTGATGATCGTGTGGTGCGTGGTGGCTCGTGGGATGACGATGCCGTGAGAGTGCGCTCTGCGTTCCGAGACCACATGTGGCCCGGCGAATTGAGTGACCACTTGGGATTTCGGTTGGTGCGGGCGGCCCCCAACTCCTGAAACTCGTGTACCTCTCCCCGCCGATAAGAAGTAGGGATCAGTCCCAGTAAAGCCTCCCCTTTCTGGGCGTCTGCTGGGGTATCATTGGGTGGCAACAGAGCTGTAATATCGTCACCTGCAGGAGGACAACACGCCATGGATCAACTTAACCTAATTGCAACCATCGTGGCCGTCATAGGTACCGTTTATGCTCTGTTTAGCTATGTCCGTGAGCTGCTGGGCTTGCGCCAGCAACGCGACACTATCGTCCGGGGGCACGCTGTCCCAACAACGCCCGAAGTTCCCCAACCAAAGCCGCTCACACCTGATGAAAAGATCGATGCGCTATACCAGCTGAGCAAGCGACAGAGTCGGGTACAGTTCATCGCCAATTTCGCGTGGGCGGTATTTGGCATCATCGGAGGATACCTTGCCGGGCGCGTTCTTCCGCATTAGAGATGGACTCCGAGTGCGCGAGCGAGGTCGTTCGGAGTGACGAGGTGCAAGTTATCTTCGAATTTACCCAGGAGTTTGCCGGCGCCACCATGGACCAGGAAATCAGCGGCCAGGTCGGAGCAGTCGTAGTTTTTTGGCTCAGTAACGTAGAACTTGATGCCCATCAGGCGCAGCACCTGGTCAACGATGTCTGCCTTGCCGTAGGGGTTGCCGAGCTGCTATTGGAGCCAGGTCAGGCCCTGCCCCAAATCGCGGTTCCATTCTACCGACGGGAGAAGAATTGGCAAGCGGAGGATTTTTGAGAGGTAAGTACCGTCGCGTCGCACAGCCTCGGGGTTAGCGCTGAAGCATCACAAGCAGTCGACGATAATGGATTATGCACACGCAGCTCACTTGCTTCTCAATCGTTACGTCATGCGCCCTTGCATCAGCTCAGCTTCTCATCCGTAGCTACCAAATCGCTAGCTCACACAATAGCATACTCACTCGCCACCATACACAATGACATAGCGCGCCGTAGGACGTGAGTGTGTACTGCCTCATTGCTTGGCCATTTGCTCCACTTCACATAACATCATCGTCACTACTGCATATCATTTGCACTACTCTGCATTCACCACTACGTGTGCCTGCTTCTATCCGTGTACCTGATCTTCTCCTCAACTCTCCTCGTCAAGCCGTGTCCCGTACCTAGTGTAGGCAGTCGTCCGGTCGTATCGCCGCTTCTCCGCTACGTACAACACGATGACAACAAAACGACGAACGATCTACGTATGTGCGCCTCTACACACCAACTGCCTGATTGACCATCTCTCTAGCTGGACCGCTCCGGCAGACGTCCGGTTGACCACCACGTCCCAGCTTGCTTCTTCCCACGGCTACCAGTCAACGTTGGTCTCGGGTCCTAGGAAGACGTCCCATCCGACTTGGGCTTACGCGGGGCGTGCTCGCGCAGGAGTTCGAGACCGGCAAAGACAACATCACGACCAAGTTCAACGCGACCGCGATGCCTGGCACGACCTCCAACTCACTGTTCACGCCCAGGTCCAGAACACGGTTTCTAGCTACGCCAGCTAGTAGCGCCAATTACGATATTTGCACACGTGGCTAAACCATCATTCTGCACTGTCAGGGTCGGCAAGGCGCCGCGCACGGACATGTCCTTCGACTGGCGTGATAACCGCTTCTGTGAGGTTGGTAAGCAATTCCGGTAGGTCGGCATACTGATAGACCGGCAAGAAGGTTTGGTATCGTACCCACGTCCCATACTCGGTCGGCAGGTGAGCATCACGGAGAATGACAGGCTGTATGGGAACAGTGGGAACGTTCGCGGTAATGTAGGTCAATTCACTTCGGACCATGTTAGGGTCGGTGAGGTCGGCGATGACGAATCGTGCGAGGTTTGCCAGCGTCTTCACCGTCTCGAAGACTGGTTTGTCCTGCTGCGGGTCGAAGTCGAACAGGACCGGAATGTAGCCGTTGGGATGGCTGCGGAGTGCCTCACGTAGAGCATCGAGGATAGGCTTGCGCTCCTCACTAAAGCGGCCCAGGATCAGCACTACTTTGCTGGTGATGGTGTCGAGCACGCTGCGCACCTTGGGGTTGTTCAGCAGGAGATACAAGAATTGGGCAACCTCCAGATTGTCTACCGTAATGTTCGTCTCCTCATCCCCTCGGGTTATGCATAGGTCTTTTTGCTTAGCATTGTCCAAGTTCAAGTCCCAGGCCGAAATGCCGTAGACAGTACAGCCAGTCAACGTCGCACCAGAGAAATTCGTTAAGAGACACCTCGCCCCACTAAGGTCTGCCCCACTAAGGTCTGCCCCACTAAGGTCCGCGTTAGTGAGGTTTGCCCCGTAGAGGCTCGCCCCGTAGAGGTTCGCCCTGCTGAGGTCCGCTCCGCTCAGGTTTACCCCGCCGAGCTTCACCCAGCTGAGGTTCGCCCTGTAGAGGTCCGCCTCTCTCAAGTCTGTCCCCCTAAGGTCCGCAACTATGAGTTTTGACTCGCTGAGGTCTGGCCTGATTTCTGGCTCTTCTTTACGCCACAGATTCCATATCGCTACGCCGTCGCGCAGGAGCATATCGACGTGTTTTTGATTCGCCATAGCCACACCTCCGGCACAACACCAGCAGCCGGCACCTTGCAAGCGGAGTAGCCGTATACATCTGTTTACGCGTGTTTGCTTCTGCCAGTATCGCACACGGTGGTGTGTCTTAGTCCCTTGTGCAAAGCCTAGTAAAAGCCACCTGAAAACATCTAAGGGGCTGCTCTGTCGTCATTGTGACTTTGCATTGTAAAGGAAACGAACGCTATGGACGAGCAGTTCCTGTTTGATGACTTTTTTATCGGCGATGAAGACCCCGGAATCGAAGTCAAGCTCAAGGTCCTTGGCCGTGAAATTCCGATCTTCATCAGACCACTGTCAACCTCTGACCAGGTCTTCGCAATGCAGCAAGCGGACGGCATCAGCACATCACAGGCACTGGCCGAGCTGGGTATAATTCACGCCGCCTGGTTAGTGCAGCGTTCGATCCTCTCCATCGTCTTAGTGTGCCTGAGTGGGTGGACACGCTACCATCCCCCAGTCAAGCAGCGCCTTTCCCCAGAAGAGGAGCTGGCCGAGATTAACCGTCAAGCGCAACTGGCGCAAGCCGGCAACCGCTTACGGGAAGTCAAGGCGCTGGGTGTGGCACACATAGGTCGTAGCTTGATTGCTGCGGCCAGGGGATCAGAAACCAAGCAGGATCATTCGACGCAGCGACCTGAGCCGACTGGACCAGGTTCACCAGCTGCGGCTGGTCTGCCCTCCCAGGTCGAACAGACCGACGAGGACACAGACCGCGTAACCAAGCTGCCGAGACATACGACGCAGTTACCAGCAGCCGCTAGAGCCGAGCAGACTACCCGGTTGTTGGAGCGAGATCCAGACCTCAGCGTGAATCAGCTTGCCAAGATGCTGGGGTGCAGATGGGGACGGGCTGACTAGTTGAAACGCGAGTTCCAACGCAGTCGGCAATCCGGCAAGCTAGCGTTATAAGTGAGAGTTGAGCTTGTCCACACTTGGGCAAGCGTACCTGCGCTGGCCAGGCGGTCGTACCAAGGGAGCGGTCGAGATGCACGTGTGGCTGTAGGGGCTGCGCTGGGAGAGAGATTCCTGGTGTGGCCCCTTTTCTGTGCCCTCCTCACTTCATTATGTAAAGCCATAACGTTGACGTGCCGCACTGGAGAGAGAGAGCAGCCGCCCCAGTCTGGAAACCCTACCACTACAGTCTGGAAACCAGACCATGATGGTATGGAAACCAGACCGGAACAGTCTGGAAACCAGACCATGATGGTATGGAAACCAGACCGGAGCAGTCTGGAAACCAGACCATGATGGTTGGGTAACCAGACCGGAGCGGTCTGGAAACCAGACCGAAGACACTCCCCTCCCCACCGTCAACCTCTGTCCCCTCCCCGCAACCGGTCGGCACATGCCCCCAGACGCACTGCACGGCGATTCTGAAGGTTCCACTTGTCTGGACGTATGATTCCCTCTCAGCTGGTTACACAAGCTCTACGGTCATCTCAGCAGCACCCCGCACGCCCTACGGTCGACCAGGCTCACGGTAGACGTTGAGTCCCCCGTAGCTGCGCTAGGATCTGCCTGCCTGCCCTCGCGAGAATACCCCACCAGGACACCGCTCACGCACCGCTTGCATGCCTCTGCTCCTCCGCCGTCAACCTCTTTGATGTGATTGGAGAAAGTGTCTTTGAACCACAATTTTCCCCAGTTATGTGTAGCGCCACACTGCTTATTTTCGCTCCCTGCCCTTATACCGGGTAGTCAAGCAGTAATTTACTGCATGAATCCTAGGTTAGTGCCCTGTAATACTGTCTAGTCCGTGCCTCAGAAGCGGGGTGGGGAGGAGGGAGGAATGCGGGGGGAACGGGCGAGGAACGAGGGAGGAAGGGCGCAAATAGGGTGAAAACAGGGCAGAAACGGCGCAGAATAGGGGTGAAACGGTATGACTAGACGCAGGGCTATTGCAGCGCGTATACTGGGGGACGGGTCTTGATGTAGTGACGGGTGCCAGGGTCAAGACTCCCCACGTTAAACCGAGCTGACTGGTATGCCGCCAAAGCCTGAATTATTCAGGGTTTCTGCCCCCATCGTCTAGCGGCCTAGGACATCACCCTTTCAAGGTGGAGACCGCGGGTTCGAATCCCGCTGGGGGTACCGTCAACAGAGGTGCCGTTTTTACGCCGACGGCTACGCCAACCCAAGCAAATGCTCACGAACGAGGACACAGGGGCGTTAATAGCCCCGGCGGATACGGGTACCGACAATACTGCGGGACGGAGTCACATCGTGCTTCATCGAGACACCTTCCCCTCTACATAAAGATGTCGATGAAACGAACAAAGAACCACATGGATATGTTGGACCCAGTATCCACTGTCCCCTGCTCCAAATCAGCAGCAATGGAATCAGGGCCAGTGTACTGCTCTGACTGATGCTTTTGATCGCCACTGTCTACTGACTCAAATGACATGGCCAAGCGCCGATTTATTAGGTGGCGCATGTACAGTGGCTCAGCAACGAGCTGCGCGTGCCCTTGGATCACAATTCGTAGCGCGCCCGCTGTGATGTAAAGTGCAACGCGTCCATCTCGCTGGAGATGCTCAGTCCAGCTGGTCTGTTCCAGTGCTACCAAATAGATGCCGCCATCAGCATAGTCGTAGAGTAAAGGAACCAGATACGGATGACCATGGGCATCTAAGCAGCCAAGGGTGCAAGTACCGGTATTGGTCAGTACGGCTTCCAGCTGGTCGCGGTGGCGGACCGAATTGATGGTCTCGGTCATGGCTCTCGTCCCTCCTCGTCACCGGTATGTTGCATGGATCGCTCCTGGCTGACTTGGCGTACTCCTCGTTCCAGACTGCACCAAGTTCCGGTAAGATGCGTGATCACTGGTGACATGGCGTAACCTTACTGGTTCGGATTCTGGCAGGACAATCTATATTCCCATCGGACATGTCCAAACGCATGCTCAAACGGGAGTGTACGTTTTCACGCAACTCTTAGGACATACTAATATCCGAGTCGCTAAGTCGGATATTAGTATGACCTAATGGATCATGTCAAGAGGTCACCTACTTAGCGGTTCGGATGTACCAGTCGGCAGCACATCATCGGTCAGCCAAAAGCGGATAGCGAGAGCCAGATCGGGTCGCGTTACCAGGCCATCGAGCTGCCGAAGAAGCGAGGTATGCCACCCTTTGCCTCGCGTGAGGCACCGCCAACTATGCCAGCCGCGATACCTGCTCGCGACCAGTAGCACCGAAACCCTGACAGATGCTTGGAGCAGCACTGGGCTCCACTAGACGAGTGCTGTCTACGCTGTGTTGACAGCAGAGTCTTATGAGCGCAGAGCCAGAGCGGCTGGCAAGTGCTGGTGCCTTGGAGTCCCATACTGCTTGACAGGACACGGACAATACGATATAACGAGATATAACTTGATATATCTCGTTAGTGACATCTTCTGGCGGCCTAACCAGCGCCGTTTATATTTGGTTTATACCCGCCGTGTAAGGTCAACGACGAGATCTGATGAGATTGGTTCTAAGAAATGGAGATCACATGGCGACATCGTCTTGGGCTGTAGAGGCCCATCAACTCGTCAAAGATTTCGGCGACAATCGTGCTGTCAACCACGTCGATTTGCTTGTGCAGACCGGAAGCATCTATGGTGTACTGGGGCCGAACGGTGCCGGAAAGACCACCACCATACGCATCCTCGCAACTCTCCTTCGCCCTGATGGCGGGCAGGCGAGCATCTTCGGACACGACGTCGTTCGCGAGGCGCACATCGTGCGTCAGCTCATCGGAGTGACTGGGCAGTATGCAACGGTGGATGAAACGCTCAGTGCGAACGAGAATCTCTACCTGTTCGCACGGTTGAACGGACTCAGCCACACCGCAGCACGCGCCAGGTCGGCCGAATTGCTCGAAACGTTTGGTCTGAAGGAGGCTGCCAAGCGTCCACTGAAAAACTTCTCAGGTGGCATGCGTCGGCGGCTCGACCTGGCGGTGAGCCTTATCTCCCAGCCACCGCTCCTCTTCCTCGATGAGCCCACCACCGGCCTTGATCCACGAAACCGAGCGCAGGTGTGGGATACCATCCGGCATCTGGTAGCAACCGGATCGACCGTGCTGCTCACCACCCAATACCTTGACGAAGCGGACCAGCTTGCCGACCGGATTGCCGTCATCGACCATGGCACGGTGGTAGCCGAGGGTACATCGGATGAGTTGAAGGCCACAATCGGAAACTCCTCCCTCCAACTCGTCCTTGCCGATCCGGCTTCCCTGGAGCGGGCGCGGGCCGTCATCCGAGAAGTGCTCCATGTCGATGCGGTGCTCTCCCCAGAGACCCAGCAGATCAATGCTCCGATGGCCGCACCGGACGCCATCACTGACCTGCTGGTCCGGTTGCGCTCCGAGCACATCGCGATTAGCGGACTGTCGGTCCAGAAGCCGACACTCGACGAAGTATTTCTGACGCTTACCGGGCGTCCACCTATTCCCGACGCTCAGCAACCCGAACTGGAGGCCACCGCAGTATGAGCCAGATCACGCTTATCCCAGGCATCGACCGAAACCTCAAGAACCGCGTCTCCGTCGGTCAGACCGTCCACGACTCGTTGCTCATGGGCTATCGAGGGCTGCTCAAGCTTCGGCGGACACCAGAGCAACTGTTTGATGTGACCCTGCAGCCGATCATCTTCACCCTCATGTTCACCTTTATTTTCGGCGGGGCGATCGCCGGCAGTGTGGCGAGCTATCTCCCTATAATCATCCCGGGCATTCTCGTACAGACTGTTCTCGCCAGCTCGTCGGTCACGGGGACGCAACTTCGGGAAGACATGGACAAGGGAGTGTTTGATCGCTTCAAGTCGTTGCCTATTGCCCGCATTGCGCCACTCGCCGGTGCGCTGCTGGCGGATACCATCCGATATCTGATAGCCACCACACTCACCTTCGTGAT
This sequence comes from uncultured Chloroflexia bacterium, assembly GCA_963826075.1. Taxonomy (GTDB): domain Bacteria; phylum Chloroflexota; class Ktedonobacteria; order Ktedonobacterales; family JADMIN01; genus JAJPKE01. The sequence goes on along the minus strand of CAWGVQ010000009.1, from coordinate 317,898 downwards.
GGGATTTATCCTCGGTTACCGCCCCGCCGGTGGAATAGGGGGCGTCGTTGCGGCGGCGCTGCTGGTTATGGTCTGTGCCTGGGCGATCAGCTGGAGCTTTGCGTTCCTCGGTGTCATCTCGCGCACTGCAGCAAGCGTGCAGAGCCTCTCGCTGCTCATCCTGCTACCACTCACCTTTCTCTCCAATGCCTTCGTCCCCGTCCATACCCTTCCTACATGGCTGCAATGGGTGGTGAATGTGAACCCGGTTACCCATATTGTGACTGCCGTCCGCGACCTGGTGAACAAGGGAGAAGTCAGCGCCGACCTATGGCTTGCCCTGCTCGGCGTCGGGGTAGTCGTAGCGGTCTTCGCACCACTTGCCGTGCGCATCTACATGCGCAAAGCCTAAAGCATGTAAGAAGGATTTTGTGTAACTAATCGGGTAGACAAAGTGCCATACCCCCTGAGGGTACCAGAATATCAGCAGTTTGCGGCGTAGGGCGTCGTGATCTGTGAGACGCCGGCCAGCGCATGTAACTGGTCCAGCCAGGTGGTGGCGTTCCAACTGGTGGTCGCCAGCAACAGCCGCCCGCTCTTGGCATAGGTTACGGCCTGGCTCATCGGCTGCCAGGTAGGCTTGGAGCCACGGGCGCGCGCCTGCTCGTAGCAGGGGCTGGCCAGCCGGAAACCCAGACCATCGACGCCTTTGAGCGCAGTATCATACGAGATGGAACTCGCTAACGCTACCTGCACATAGGTTCCCCCCTGCTGCTCGCTCAGATAGGGGGGAGCAGCAGGGATAACCGGCTCTAACGGGCAATTATAAATACCGTCCGCTGATTCCGCGCTGGCTACGCCGGGCGTGGCCAGGAGGCGCGTCATCCAGAGAGGCGCCGAGGCCACCGTCGACTGCACCACCAGTGCACGACCCTGAGAGAAGGTGCTCTCGGTATCGCTATCGGTCCACTGGTTGGTACAGTTCAGTTTGGTCTGGAGTCCCAGATTGGTCACGATCTCCAGCGCCTGCTGGTACGTCGTAGTCGGGCTGAAAGTCACCAAGGCAGTATAGACCGGCGGTGTGGGCACCGGCAGTTCCGGTATAGCATAGTTCCACAGCGAGCTGCCGTCCGTGGCGCTGAGCGCGTGCACCACGCCATCGTCGGTGCCGATGAAGACCACGCCGTCGGTTACTGCCTCTTGCCTCCCGGCATTGATCTGCCCTGACCCACCAGGGAAGATGGAAGACTGCCAGACGCTGGTGCCGTCACTCGCCCGCAGAGCAACGACCGGGCCGCCATTGATGAGCAGGCCATCGGTGACCACCAAGGGCGCGGAACTTGGTTCCACCCCGCTAGGGCTCGTCCACAGCGGGGTGCCGTTGGCGGCGTTAATGGCAGCTAGCAGCATAAAGCCAGCCACGTAGATGACGCCGGAGACCAGAACCAGCTGCGGTTGGACTGGTCCGGCGAGGGACTTCTGGTACTGCCAGACGAGGGAGCCGTCAGCGGCCCGGTACGCAGTGATTCCCTCCGGACCCCCGGCATACACGACTCCGTTGGCCACCAGTGGCGAGGCTGGTGAAAGAGGCAGCGGCTGCGCGCCTGGTACCTCAGACCCAGAGACGTGCCACACTCCGGCGCCGCTCGCCGCTTGCAGCGCATAGACCGCACCAAAGGTAGTCTCCAGGTAAAGAATGCCATTGCTCTCGACGGGAGCGCCCGAGATCGCCCCATTGCTCTGCGTGATCGGCTCCTGCCAGAGCTCTTTTCCAGTGCTGGCGTCCAACGCCACCAGAGTGGATGTGGCAGATGGTAGAGCTCCCGCCAGCTGATCGAGGTAGACCACGCCACTAACAACGCCCAGCATACCCGGCAGAAGAGTGCTCAGTGAGTACTGCCAGAGCAGCGCTCCAGTGGTTGCTCGCAGGGCAACGACGGTCATCTTGTTGCCTTCAGATCCACTGCTCGCGAAAACTTCTCCATCGCCGATCTTTACTGATGTAACGCCGAAGCCGGGCTGAAACCTCCATTGCACTGCACCTGTAGTGGCATCCAGAGCATATATCCCAGGAGAGGCGGTCACATAGGCGACGCCACCAGTCACCGCATACACAGAGACCCCGCCTCCAAGGTTGCGCTGCCACTGTATGCTGCCGTTGCTGGCCCTCAGGGCGTAGATCCTGCCATTGTCCGATCCGACATACGCCACATTTCCGCTGGCAAGGATCGAGTCACCGTGGCCATGCAGCGCCGGTTGGGGCTGGCCACTGGTTCCAGGCTCCGGGGTGCTTCCGGTGCCAACGGGCACGTTGCCAAGCGAGGCTTGACGAGATGCCTTCGCGGATGTTTGCCCGCAGGCCGACAGGCTCACCATCGCCACCAGGGCGAGCACGAGGATGGATTTCCATGTGCCGGGAGGATGATTCATAGGTAGGTCCTTTAGGGTCCACTTCGCAGCTGATCCCGAAGAGGCGGGTCGCTCCGTCTAATAGACGCTGAGAACCTATCAATAGTTTCCTGTAGTTTCCCTGTAGTTGCCTGTGCGCCACCATTCATCCTCGCGATGGTGGCGCACAGGACTCGCGAACGACCAGAGAAGTCGAAAGCTCGACATGCGTGGCCTCCAGCGCCGCACCTTCAATCAATCGTAGGAGCATGTTGGTTGCCATACGACCGATTTCGACCAGTGGCTGCCGGACAGTAGTCAGCGGCGGTGACATCTGTGAGGAGAACATAACGTCGTCGAAGCCGATGACACTCATCATCGAAGGTATCTTGATATCGCGCTCATAGAGAGCACGATAGACTCCAGCCGCCTGAGCGTCGTTCCCGGCAAAGATGGCGGTAGGTGGATCGGGCTGATCGAGCATGGTACAGGTTTGACGATAGCCGTCGCCAAGTAAATAGTTACCTTCGAGGATGAGAGCCGGATCACCCGGAATGTTGGCAGATTCCTGAGCCTCACGATACCCAGCCAGGCGCGCGCGCGAGGTCCGTAAGGAGAGCGGACCGGTGATAATGCCGATGCGGCGGTGTCCCAGACTAATGAGATATTCTGTCGCCATGTATCCGCCCTGCCAGATCGTGGACCCAATGGAAGGAAATGACAGCCGGAGGTCGTTGCGATCGCCAATGGCGACAAAAGGTATCTGGTGTTCGATGAGGATATCAGCTACGCCGGTTCGCTCGTACGGCAGCAGGAGGAGTATGCCATCGGTCGCCTGCTCGAGCACTCGTCGCACCCACCGGCGCTCCAGATTTTCATCCTCGTGCGTAGCAAAGACTACCAGGCGGTGTCCCGTAGACTCAAGGACGTCCTGCACCCCATGCATGATTCCCAAATCATATCCACCCTCCAGCCGCATGATTGCCAGATCTATGAGACCACTTTGGCTCCTGCGCAGCAGGCGGGCGGCATGATTCTGCACGTACTGCCGTCCCTCGATGACTTTTTCAACGCGGTCACGTGTCTCCTGGGCCACTCCTGGTAAATGGTTCAACACTTTGGATACTGTAGTTATTGAAACGCCTGCTTCGCTGGCGATCTGCGAGATAGTAATCCGGCTCTCGCCCCTGCGTTTCAGCGTCATGTGATGCTCCTAAAAATGAAGTATTCGCGAGTCATGGGCCTGCCACAGCCGCCATTACCACTAGCAAAGCGCCATTCGAAGCTTGGGCGCACAGCTAACACGTTTGGTCCGACGTGTCGGGGCGGGCGAGTATAGGTGTCTTTCGCCCGATGATAGCAAGGTTGTGGCAGAGTCGCAGGGTATACGTGGGTAAAACGCGGCCATTTTGGGAAACGATGTATACCTTTTTTCACAGGCAATCGTACCATCGTCTCCTGACAAAGTCAATCAACCTCCGGCAATGAGCGGCGAGGTCGGCATCTTTTACTGGGCACTACACGAGTACATGGCACCGCATTGACAATCGGACAGCCCCCAGGTATAGTGTCGCCATATGGCGATAGAAACGTTTCCCTAAAACGTTTCCGGGCATAACCTACACCTCAGTGAGATGCTGACTGGCATGATTGCGCCTCGCGTTGTCCAGGCATTGGCAACGGTAGCTCACGGCAAATTGTGAGGCAATGCCAAGCGCAGGAGGGAGCGAAAAAAATGGAAGCAGCGAGTGCACCGTGCCGCTGCCTGATCAATCAATCTACCCATCGCTGCTCACGCCACCGCGGACGGATGCTCAGTGCTTGCCGGCATTCGTCGAGAGGATATCGATATCCGTGCAGGCGCCGAGTCCGGTAGTGTAGCGCTCGAGGGAACTGTAGATGTCATAGAACACCTGGGCAACGAACAGGTGGTTTATCTGCATATTCCAGGGGCGATGATGCCAGAGGCGGTTAAAAGGGCTATATTTTCCCCTGCAACCACCGATTTTCGAGTCTCTATTGACAACGCCGGAACGCTCAGGTATAGTAGTCCCATAACGGCATAGGAATCGTTTCCCTAAAAATTTACTATGCCGGGTATTCCTCTCATGTCACGAAGACACCTAGCTTGACGCAGCTTTGTCGTGCCGTCATCATCGGTGAGTATCACTCGGGAGCCCGGGAACCCTGAGGGGCCCAGCAGCTGTAGGCGGCGCCTAGTGGAACACAGTGGTGTGTATCATCGTAAAGGAGCAAACTCCTATGTCTTCGCGAACCTTCGGCGCAACTCCGCTCTCACGGCGTGCTCTCATGCGCAACGGCGCCGTCGCCGGAGTGGGAATTATGGGGATCGGCGCACTGCTCGACGCTTGCAGTTCGGGGAGCAGTAATGGGACGCTGACCGTAGTAACCAATGACCTGCCGCCCACCAGCGACCCTGGCGACACCCGAATCCTGCAGAATCTGGTCGCGACGTTCGAGCAACAGCACAAGGGGGTGAAAATAAACCCCATTCTCGACCAGTACAGCTCCCAAGTCTACTTTGCCAAAGCCGCTGCGCATACGCAAGAAGACGTCGTTGACGCCGCTTTCACCGAGCCACCGCTCATGATTCAGCGCAAAACCGTGGCCGACGTCACCTCACTGGTCAAGCAGCAGTCATTCTTTAGCAGCTACGTACCCAGCGCGGTCACCATTGCCACCGGTCCTGACGGCAAAATCTACGGTCTACCCTATGCCGGTTACGAGCTTGGCATTATGTACAGCACCAAGCTGGTAAAAGCGGCCGGCATTGATCCTTCACAACCTCCGCAGACCTGGGATGACTTCCGCGCCTACGCGAAGAAGATCGCGGCGACCGGTGTGCCGGGATTCATCGAACTGACCGATGGTAACACCGGCGGCTGGCACCTGACCAACTGGGTCTACACCGCCGGCGGCGACATGGAGCAGGTAAGTGGCGGCAAAACCACCGCGGTTTTCAACAATAGCCAGGCAGTAGCGTGGCTGACGCAGTTGCAGGCGATGAAACACGTCGATAAGTCCATGACCAACGACGTGCTGGTCGGGTATAACGACGCCCTGCAGGCGATTGCCACCGGCAAAGCGGCCATGGTTGTCGAAGCTCCCGATACCCTGGTCACGCTGAAGGCGAGTTATCAGGCAGATATGACCGACCTCGCTATGTGGCCGATGCCGCAGAATGGTGGTAATGCGGCTCTGATAGGTGGCCACATTTATGTGTTTAAGGTTGGTGACAGCACCGATTTGCTACAGGCCGCGATAGACTGGTGCAGTTACTACCGGTTCGATCTGGATGTCATTGAAAATTTCACCGCGTATCAGGCAGCAGCGGGACTGCCGGTGGGGGCTCCGGCAAACAGCTTGTTTACCGGTGAGTATCAAGCACAGCGCAACGCTATAATAAAAAAATACGCCAATCTTCCCCAGAGCAATTACGCCGCATTCACCAACGCCAATTTGGCTCTGCGGCCTGAGCCGCCGACGCAGACGCAGAGCATGTATGCGGCGCTAGACCCGGTGGTACAGGCAGTCCTGTCTGATGCGCATGCCGACCCCAAGTCCTTACTTGACGCAGCAGCGCAGCAGTTCCAAACGGTCCTGGACGCCGGCTAACCAGATCGTCTCACCAGGTGGACGCACTACTCAGTCGTGTGTGTCCACCTACCTGTCACTGCGAACGTATTCTTAAGGGGCGATTATGGTTACGTTGCATGAACGCGCATCGTCGCGCACGCAGGCAACTCCTCTGCCTTGGACTCAGCCGATTGCACGCTTTGCGCGACGCCACACCGCCGGTTTGCTGTTTCTGCTGCCCGCTTTCGTTGTGTTCGCCCTGTTCGTCTGGTATCCCATTGTATATGGCTTTGTCCTCAGCTTGCAGGATAACAGCTTATTCGGCGGCACCGGTTCGTGGGTGGGACTCCGGAATTTCCAGCGCGTCATTTCCGATCCACTCTTTGGAATCGCCTGGAGCAACACACTTAAGTTCGCGCTCTACGGCCTGCTCTTTGGTTACGCAATTCCAGTCGTGCTGGCGATCGCCATCAACGAAGTGCGTGTCGGCAAGGCCTATTTTCGGCTCGCGTTCTATCTGCCAGTGATCCTACCTCCCCTGGTCACGGTCTTTCTCTGGCGCTACATGTATACTCCTGACGGCGGCTTGTTTAACGAGCTGCTAACCCTCGTCCACATCGGTAAACAACCGTGGCTACAATCGCCGAACACGGCGTTGCCGTCGCTGGTCGTCGTCTCGACGTGGGCGAATGCCGGATCGGCAATGCTCATCTACTTAGCGGCACTGCAAGGTATCCCGGCACAGCTGTATGAGGCCGCCGAACTGGATGGCGCAGGTATAGGCGCGCGCATCTGGCACATTACGTTGCCGCAGATTCGCCCTATCATGCTCATCCTGCTCATTCTCCAGATTATCGCCACAGTTCAAATCTTCATTGAGCCATTCACGTTGACTAACGGCGGGCCGGTGTATGGTACGACCACAATCATGCTCCTGATTTACAATTATGCCTTCCAAAACGGCGACCTCGGAGCCGCCAGCGCGCTGAGCGTTATCCTCTTTCTGGTGCTCGTAACCCTTTCGCTGGTATACTTTGGGGCCACCAGGCGTCTGTGGACGGGAGACTAGTGACATGCTACGAGCCTTCGTATTTCGCCGCAGATCCGCACGGTCTGCCGACACCTCGAGTGCCGAGCGCTCGGTCATTTCACCGGTTGAATGGAAACATACCCGCGTCAAAGTCATTCACTGGATCATGTTTGGAGCGCTCGCGCTGGTTACCGTCACGACTCTTGGACCGCTGTTCTGGATGCTCAGCGGCGCGCTGAAGTCTAGCGTAGAGATATTTCGCACTCCGCCGGTTTTGTGGCCGGCCGCTCCGGAATGGTCGAACTTCGCACGGGCCTGGACAGAACTCAACTCGCTGTTATATCTCGGAAACACTGCGGTTCTTGCCGCCGGCGCAGTAGTCCTCCAATTGCTGGTGTCGGCGACTGCCGCCTATTCATTATCGAAATTAAAGCCGATCTTCAGCCGGGTCCTGCTCTATTTCTTTCTCAGCACGCTCATGGTTCCTGCCCTGGCGTATCTCATTCCTCAATATCTTACCGTGGTCCACCTGCCAATCCTTGGCATTTCATTGATCAACAGCTGGTGGGCGATCTGGCTACCCGAAGCCGCCAACGCCTTCAACATCATTGTGCTGAAAACCTTCTTTGACTCGATTCCGAACGAATTGTACGACGCCGCCAGAATTGACGGTGCCAACTCGCTGCAGATCTTTTACCGCATCATCTTGCCGCTTTCGCGGCCGGCGCTTGCCGTCGTGGCCGTATTCACAATATTTGCTACCTGGAAAGACTTTCTTTGGCCACTGCTGGTGCTCACCGACACTAGTAAGGAGCCGATTTCAGTGGCGCTCTACCAATTAGGCATTGCTGCCAGCAACGGCGTGCCTCAGGATGTGCTGCTGGCAGGTTTCATTCTCGCCATGCTACCACCGGTCATCCTCTTTCTGGTTTTCCAGCGCCAAATCATACGCGGCGTCAATTTGACCGGACTCAAAGGCTAAGCAAAGGATCATCATGGAGTACAGTGACTTCTTTCAGCGAATCCGGCTGCCCGGAAACCCGAGTGCGCATACGGATAGTGTGGTGGTCCGGGGCAACACTCGCTTTACGGTATTGACCGAACGCTTGCTAAGGTTAGAGTGGTCACCTACTGGAGAATTCACTGATTTTGCCACCTTCGCCTTTCCCAATCGAAGTCTGGATCGGCCGCCGCCATTTGCCGTGCGCGAGGATGGTACGCACCTGTGGATAGAAACCCCGTCCCTAACGCTGACATACCGACTCCATAGCGGCGCCTTCACGCCAGAGAATCTTGCCATCTCATTCTTCGTGGGCAATGAGATCCGCACCTGGAGACCCGGTCAACCCAATTCCGGAAACCTGGGCGGCACACGACGCACACTTGACTTTACTAGCGGTGATGCGCCGTTAGAGCCGGGGCTATGCTCACGCGACGGCTGGTCCCTGTTCGACGATAGCTCTGGAGTGGTGATACATCCGGAGGATGGCTGGGTCAGCGCGCGGCCGCCACAATCTGAACAGGATTGGTATTTCTTTGGCTATGGGCATGCCTACACCGATGCTCTGGCTGAATACAGGCTCTTCGGCGGCGCAGTGCCTCTCATTCCCCGCTATGTCCTAGGAGTCTGGTGGTCGCGCTTCTGGCCGTATAGTGCCTCGGATTTGGAGCAGCTGGTTAACGACTTCGCGGAACATGACATGCCTCTCGACGTGCTGGTCGTTGATATGGATTGGCATTTGCCTGGCCATTGGACGGGTTACACGTGGAATCATGATCTCTTTCCCGATCCACCCACGTTCCTTCAGAGGATGCACGAGCGCGGTTTGCGCATCACCTTGAATCTACATCCTGCCGACGGCATACATCCGCATGAGGCTGCCTATGAGGAAATGGCGCTGGCGCTGGGCAAGCCCCGCTCGGACCGCACGCCGATACCTTTTCGTATCACCGATCGGCAGTTTGCCGAAGCGTATTTTGCCTCGCTACATCATCCACTGGAAGCGCAAGGCGTTGATTTTTGGTGGATCGACTGGCAGCAAGGGGAACAGAGCGAAATTGCCGGGTTAGATCCGCTGCTCTGGCTCAACCATCTGCACTTTGCCGATGCGGGGAGACGCGGTCTGCGTCCGTTGATCTTCAGCCGCTGGGGCGGCCTTGGCAATCACCGCTATCCGATAGGTTTCAGCGGCGACACATTCGGCGGCTGGGCCACACTGGCGGCGATGCCGCATTTCACCGCAACTGCCGCCAATGTTGGATTTGGCTGGTGGAGCCACGATATTGGAGGGCACTTCAGTGAAGTGGAAGGTGAGATATTCACGCGGTGGATTCAATTTGGCGCGCTCAGTCCGTGCTTGCGGCTTCATTCAGCGAAACGCCCCGTGTCGGAACGACGGCCCTGGGCGTTCCCGCGGGAGCGAAATGCCATCCGCCACGCCTTCGATTTGCGCTATGAACTCGTACCATACTTGTATACGATGGCTCGCCATACGCATGAACGTGGCGTGTCACTGTGCCGGCCAATGTACTATGCGTACCCGGAGCACGAATCGGCTTATCATGCACGCGGGCAGTACCAGCTGGGCGATGACTTGTTGGCAGCGCCGATTACCGAGCCTGCCAACCCAGAAACGGGTCTAGCTACTAAAGATGTGTGGATACCACCGGGAACCTGGTATCGCTTCGATACCGGAGCGGCATTTGCCGGCCCGCGTTGGGTGCGTATTCGCGGCGATCTCGAAACCATACCATTGCTGGCTCGGGCCGGCGCTATCGTGCCGACAGCCGTGCACGCATTGCACCTGGCTGATGTTCCATCCGACTGGCTGGACATCCGGGTATTTCCTGGGGGAAATGGTGCCTTTCGTCTCTATGAGGACGATGGCATCTCGCCGGTCTACCAGGGCGGCGAGTACGAGTGGACCTCGTTTTCCTATGTCGCTACTGGATCTACTACGGGCGTATTACGCATTGATCCAGTCGAAGGGTATTGTCCGACTCTACCATCAAGCCGTGGGTATACTGTGACCTTTATCGGTGTAGGCCTTCCTGACGGCGTAGTAGATGAGAGCGGCGAGCCACTTCCGTGGTCCTTCGACCAGGAGACCCGACACGTGCAGGTGACACTGACCGCGCGGCCCAAAGATACCGTTCGCGCCGTGACGGTGCACTGGACAGCGCCCGATGAATACCGTTCGGCCTTCGGCGACTCCAGCACTCTACCGTTCGCACATACGATCGCCTACACCGCCAGCGATGAGGCCAAGCGACAGCTGGCGTGCCTTATTCTGGCGCCGCCATACTCGCTGCATCGTCCACCCGGCACTTGCGACGCTGAAATCACTTGGCGTGATGAGTACCATTCATCCGTCGCCGAGTACCGCCAGGAGATGAGCAATATCGAGACCGAGGTGGTCCTTACCGCTCCGTTCGCACTCGAGCCGACGATGCAACCGCATCACTGGGAAGTAGAAGCTCGCTTTACTATCGGCGGCGAGCGGCTAACCGATATCTTCCGCGGTCCCTACATCAATCCGCCTATCCAGCGCTGGCACCTGCGTTACCGCGGGGAAGAAAACTGGAGCTTGCTCGAGTCTGACTCGGCCGCGCGCTTTACTATTACCGAACCGTATGAGGCGCAGCTTGATCCCACTCTCGCGCCGTCGGCAGAGGCAGAGACAATCGTCGAGTTTGCTGGGTCCATGCCCGTTTGGTTTGACACCTGGACGAACGGAACTTTGTTGCTGGAGATAGATGGAAAACTACTACAAAGCGGCGTGTCGCAGCCGGATTTGGCCGGCCTTACGCATCCGCGGCCGGCGCTACGCTTTGGCCCGGTGACGGTGGCGGCCGGGACGCATGTCATCAAAGTGCGGCTCAACGCGCCGACCGCGCCCGATGAGTCTCTCTGGGTTTTCGGCGTTCTCTTGGTAGACGATACTGGAGCGCCCATATATCGTTGCGCCTATGCCATGGGCGAGCAAGACCGGCAACAGTGAGCCTACCCTGCTGTAGCCCGGCAGTTATTCAGCTGCCCAATACCTTGGCCTTGGCCGCTTGAAACTCATCCTCGCTGAGCACGCCAGACTCCTTGAGCTTCGCCAGCTGCTGGAGCTGAGTGGTCAGATCGGGACCAGGCATGGCCGCCTGAGTGGGTTGCGGTGCCGGCTGGGTCGCTTGCTGCTGCTGAGCCAGCTGAGTCTGCATCTGGTTCATCTGGGACTGCATTTGCAGCATGTCGGCTTGAGACTGCGCGGCGCTATCGGCGGCCGCCTGTTGTTGTAGTTGTGCCTGTTGTTGTGCCTGCGCCTTGCTGTCCATGGCGCCGCTTACCCCTTTTACGGCGACAGTAGCGGTGCCGGCAACCACGGCAGTGCGTGCCATTGTGCCGACGAGTCCGGGACCTCTGCGTACCCCGACTGGACGTCTTCTCATTGCTGCAACCCCCTCTTATCGCTACATTGGCGGCTGTTCCGCTGTTTCTTGCTGTGGCATGGAACCTGCCGCCTGTTCAGCTATCACCGCCTGCTCGGCTATCAATTGATCGATTACCACTTTAGGAATGCGTTCGAGGACTACTATCTCACCCTTGGCATTCAAGACCGCATCCCGGAATCGGGTGGCCCAGGTATTCTCGAAAAGTAAAAACGCCGCCGACGAGTTATTTGCCAGCTGTCTGGAAAGCTCGGCAAAATCTTCCGGGGAGAAATAGCTGCCAATAGTGCCAACCAGCGGGTCGAATTCGGCATATTCGTCGGGCGGAAGCTCGTCAAGTTCTATGGTGGTGACGGCGCCATTTGCGTCTTTTTGGACGAAAGCGATATCGATGATACGAACGATCCCGGTATCGATGAGTTGATGCAACGCCGGTATAATCTCGCCTTTGAACCGGTTGCCGGGAAACTTGACGACTAGCTCTTCAACAGGACCCAGGGACATCGCGCATCTCCTTGGACACCATCACAAGCGCTTAGGTGTGCTATCGCCGACGGCTACTCTAGCGTAGCGCAAGTCGAGAGATCCACCCAGGCAACCGGTGCCTCGGCAAGTTAGAGTGCATATCCTATGCCAGGAGGGCCTCGAACTCTCTTGACCATTCGAAATCGGCTGTCGCTTCCTGCCAACGCTTGAGGCTCACCATTCGTACCCCTTTGGGAAGAGGTGAGAGCGTCGATCGATAAACTCTCAGCAGCTTGCTTCCTAGTAGCGTGCAACCCTACCCAGCATCGGGAAGAAAGTTGCGCGCCTGCTCTCACCAGAGACACTTGGTGACCACCAGCGAGTGGCCGCGAGTTACAAGGAGACGCTATGCACGCTGATCCGCCGTCCGGGTGGGCGCCACCTCCTCCACCGCAGTCCCAAGCACCGGGTGCACTCTATCCACCCCACCCGCCCGCGTACCTACCACCGCCGTATCTCTATCAGCAACCGTATCCCGGGCCGAAGCCTCCTCCACCATCCGTTGTAGGCGATGGGGGCACCGTGATCGCCGGACTCGGCTACCTGTTCTTTCTGTTGGGCTTGATCATGTTCTTCGCGGAGCAGCGCAATCGCTTCGTGAAATTCCATGCCGCCCAATCGCTGCTCATACACCTGGCTGCTGTTCTCGCCACCTTCGTATGGTTGGCGCTTTTCATCGTATTTGCCGTTGTGGGAGTGTCACTTGGTGTCGCAAGCAGCTCTTCGGGAGGCGTAGCTGCCTCATTCGTGGGCATTTTCTTCCTTATCGCCGTGTTGCTGGGACTAGTAGCGGCAATGCTCTATGTGGCCGCGCTGATCTGGGGAATGGTCGCCGCGTTCGGCGGCAAGGCCACCAAGCTACCGGTGGTTGGTAGCCTCGCCGAACGGTGGGCCGGCGGCCCTCTTCCCCGGCCGTGAAACCCGCCAGAGTCTCGCGATATCTCCTTGCAATATTGGAAGCCGATAGGTATGATCTCACTGGGAGTAGCCCACTTGAACATCACTACGACCTAGCCAGGAGGTATCCACGTGGCTCAGCCGGTGACCCAGCCGCAGCCGCAGCGCTTGAGCGAGGTAGCTCGCGTCTTTCTCACTTTTGGATTCACCGCCTTTGGCGGTCCGGCGGCGCATATCGCCATGATGCGGCGCGAACTGGTAGAGCGCCGCCACTGGGTCAGCGAGGAGCGGTTCCTCGATCTGCTCGGACTCGCCAATGTCATACCGGGCCCTAGCTCTACTGAACTGGCCATCTATCTTGGCTACGAACGGGCGGGCTGGATGGGGCTGGTGGTTGCCGGCGCCACCTTCATTACGCCGGCGGTCATGATCGTGCTGTTCCTGGCCTGGCTCTATACCCAACTGGGAACGCTACCGGCGTTTGGCTGGATCTTCTACGGCATCAAGCCGGTAATCATCGCCATCATCCTCCAAGCGCTGGTAGGCCTGGCGCGCACCGCCATAAAGTCACGGCTGCTCGCGGTGATGGGTCTGGTGGCCTTTGCGCTCTACCTGCTTACCAACAATCCCATACTGGTGATCTTTGGGATCGGTCTCGTGGTCATGCTGCTGATCAACGGCCAACGGTGGTGGAGGCAACGACAGAACCGGCAACAAAGCGCATCTACCAAACCCGGCAAAGGCACGCAATTCTTGTTGCCCCTCATCTGGCCCGGCCTGAGTCAAGCGAGCCAGGCGGCCGGGCGGGTACCCCGCATCTTGCTCGTGACCGCTGCGCTGGCGGTGCCGGCCGTGGGGCTACTGCCGATCTTTCTCACTTTTCTAAAGATCGGCGCAGTGACCTACGGAAGTGGCTATACGCTGCTGGCGTTTCTGCGCACCGACGTGGTAACCAACACCCATTGGATTACCGATCAGCAATTGATCAACGCCGTAGCCATCGGGCAATTCACACCAGGCCCAGTCTTCACCACCGCTACCTTCATCGGCTATCTCATCGCTGGAGTGCCCGGAGCACTGGTAGCCACCCTGGGTATATTCCTGCCGGCCTTTATTTTATCAGCGCTGGTGTATCCGCTCGGAACTCGCATCCGCCAGTCGCCCTGGCTCTCCGGATTTCTGGATGGTGTCAACGTAGCGGCGCTGGCTCTGATTGCGGGAGTTCTTATTCTGCTCAGCCGGGCCGCGCTAGTTGATTGGTTTACTATAGTGATTGCGGTAGCGGCGCTGATCATACTGCTTCGCTTCAAAATCAATTCGGCGTGGCTGGTACTAGGGGGTGCAGTTCTGGGCGCCGCTGTCCATCTGATCCACCTGCCACTCTAGTGCGAGCCATCCTCACCCTGATGTTCGCTATCTCCAGCTTGCGTACCTTCGGCTTTGCGAGCGCGGAAGTCATCCAGGTGGGTGAGCGACGCGCCCCTCTCCTCGGGCCGGCTGGTCCAGTCAGTTATGCCGTCTCGCTGCAGATCGCGCGCTAGAGCTTTCAAGAAACGGTTGACTCGGCTCCAGCGCGGAGGAAACTCCTGCGCCCAGAAGCGCTCTCTACCTGAACTGCCCACCGCTACAAAAGTGAAAGGCTGGCCGGCGAATGTGTATTCGACCCTGCTGACTGGTACACGCTCCAGGCTGACGCGCCGCGAAATCACTCTTCGCGACTCGCTCCCCGGCGCGTCAGCCTCCTCGGCGTCAGCCATGCGATCGCGAAGCTGCCTGGCAACGTCAATTGATGCCGCCCACACTGCGGGCGGTATCGACTCCGGTGTGCTGCCCGCAACCAGAGCGTCGAGAGGGCCATTCCACATCACCTCACCGGTGCCCCTGCGGACCATCCCTTCGGTCAGCCAAGCCGCCATCTCCGAGTCCGCCAGCGGTAGCGTTCTCTGGCTGAGGCGTGTATCGAAGCGACGAGCCAGCTCACGGTGGCGCAGCACCTTGCCGGTGCCGGTGCAGGACGAGCAGAGTATGGCGCTGGTGCCACCGCAGCTTTCGCAGACAAGTTTCCCATTACCACAGGTGCAGGATACGCTGCCGTTTACACAGTCAGGGCAGGGGATAGTTTCACCGGAGGCTGGTGCCAGCGGCGCCAATCGGCCGGTCGGCGGCAACGGAATGCCATAGTCCTGCCGCAGCCGCTCGGCGAAATCTACCAGCCGCTCGCTGGCATCCTGGCGCAACCGCTCGGCCTGCACCTGGATGTAGCCCATGTCAGCGCGAGCACGACGCTCAGCCTTCGGGTCGGCAATTCGACCACGTCCCCGGCAGCGGCGACAAGGTATGCGGGAGCGACCGTGACAGGTTGGGCACTGTACGAAGCCGTTTCCCTCACAGGCGGCGCAGGGTAGATGGCCAGTGCCATTGCACTTGCGGCAGGCAGCTAATTCGGTAGTGTCGGCAATTCGCTCACGCCGCTCGCCCGATTCGATCTCTGGTGTACTGGGGAACAAATAGTCCCATACCGGCAAGATTGGCCCCGGACTACCGGGCCGCTGGCCGCTGTAAGGTTCAGTGGCATCCACGATGGCACGGGTTTCCCCGCGCTCCCGTAGTTGCACGCGCCAAATTTCGGCGTAGCGTAGCTGCTTTATTGTCATCGTGTCGGGCAGATCTGGATCGACCAGGAAATCTCGTTCAATCCAGGACCTAGCCAACGCGCGCCCCCGCAACTCATCCTCAGCAGAGACCGCGCTCTCCCCTGGTAGGCCGGGATGCACTTCGTTCCACAGCGAAGATGCATGGTTCAGCACCTGGCGCACTCTAGAGCCCAGGTCACCGGCGCTCTCACGAAAGACTCGAATGGTCTCGCGCGCCTGTTCCTCTAGTTCAAGATTGAAATCGTCAGGGTCGTCTACCGGATCAGAATGATACTTCCAGACAGCTCGGCCGGTTTCCTGGCTCAGATCTCTCTCGGCAGCATCGGTGGCGCCGGTATCTTGTCCAGTCTCAAAGGTATTGTTCTTGTCGTCGTCCACCGCGCGTCTCCTTCAATCAGGTCAAAAGTAGCATTCGACCTGCGTCATAATCGACATCCATCGCGCATTGGCCCATCTTTTAGTATTGATCGCCTAGGCAGAAGATGCGATGTGGCAACCGCTGGTATGTATATCTCTCTATAATAACGCATGTACAGGCCAGAGTCGGCGTCATCGGCTATCATGTTCAGGCTCGTTAGGGAAGAATGTTAGCGATTCATGCTGTGCCCTAGAGTGTTTACGCCGGACAGACGTGTGCGGTTGCGTTGGAAGCATGCGAGCAGGCGATGGGTGCGGCTTTTCCAGGATCACCGGATCCACGCCTGGAGCTAGCGCCTCCACGTCGAAAATAGAGGTCCGCAGAATGGAACAGCCTGACATCGTCGCCAACAGCTCGACCTCCGGATCGCCTAGTCCTTCCAGGAGAGGTTCGCTGGCGGAGATGAGCCGACCCAGGGATGTGAGCGCCATCTTCTGCTCCGGAGCCTCACCAACCCAGTGAGCAATTTCGGCGAGCACGTCTCGGCACCAGGAACTGGAGCAGAGGCCGATGCCTTCTAACCAGAGAATGCCTGCCCGCTCCTGGATACGCGTTACAGCGAGTGCCAGCTCACTACGGCTGTAGACATGTAGTAGAGCCATGGTTTCACGCGAAGGAATGCGGCCGCGCCGCTCGACTTCCAGAAGTATACGCCCAATATCAAGCGCCGCAAGCCGCTCCAACCTGTCGTTGAAATCTCGTTCAAGCAGGTCGAGGATGGCCTGAGCGCTTGGATGAGCGGCATACCAGAGAAAAGGAAAGTCGTCTTCAAGTTCGGCAAATTCAGCATGTGCCGACTCGGGAGCTGCCACAATCATATCGACCTTGTGGCGTAGAGCCGCGAGTTTGCGAGCCTTGCGCTCCCGGTATCCCGGCCGCCAGTATCCGGCAATCTCGAGATAGATTCGGCGATGGCCGCGGGTCAGCGCAAAATCGGGCACCAGAATAGTATCGTCTACCAGCAACGGCTCCGGCTCACGCTCCAGCAGCCAACCTCTTACTTCTCCGGCCGCCGAGAGCGCCGCAAAGTCGGCGTGCAGGTCATGTTCAAGCAAGCTATCGAAAGCTAGACCGTGTGCGACGTCAGTCTGATCTTCGGAGTCATGTCCCAGCAATTGCAGTAGTCGCGAGTCCAGGCGAAACTGTGCAGTACGGCCGTAGAGGTAAATCTCGGCGATGCCGCGTAGGCCCTCATCTGGATCTGAAGCGGTCCCAGTTCCAGGCGATCTGAGGTAGCTGCGATATCCAAGGATCGTGCGAGCCAATCGAGCCAGGCGTTCTCCATACTGTACCGGAGCACCCATCACCTGCGGCGGCCCGTAGAGGAGAATCGAGACTGGACGGCCGTGTTCCTGTAGCGTTGCTACACCCGGATCATCATCCGGCTTCTCCAAAGATCGCCCGGCTAGACGACCGGCAAGAGCAACGTCGTAGCGAATCCCCATACGGCGCGCCAGGAAGCAGACCCGCTTCACCACCGAACCCAGACCACCTCCTGATCCATCAGTCACGGTAGCAGGCAATATCCACTCGACCTGAGAGGCATTTGATAGCAAGGTCTCCACTGCCCGCTGGTTATAGCGTACTGCCAGATTAGCCGCCGTGGGGCGCTCTACGGCAGTTCTGGCCAGCACCGCCTCGCCCTGGGTATCCAGACGCTGCAGGCTCGCTAGAGTGGCTCGCCGGATACCCAGGCGCGCCGCGAAGGTATCCAGTGCGGATTCTCGTTCACCATCCTCCAAATACCCACCAAAATTTTGGTTCACATACTCATAAAGCGCCAGCCGGAGCTCACTGGGCGAGGTGATGCCGCCAGCCAGCAGCGCCAGTGACTCGCGCTCATCGGCAGTATCCGGCCACGTCGGCGAGCGCCACTCGTACCACTCCAGCAAGCAGGTTTGCAGGCAGCGCGCCAGCCGGTAGTCGCCTACTAATTCGGCAGGGCGCTCCTCTGGGAAGAAGCTGCGTGGCTGCCCAAGCAAGGAGTCATAGAGCCGTATTAGGTCATCGAGTTCGGCCAAAAGTTCTTTGGGCCGGAGCAAATACGGTGTGACCCGGGTCAGCCCGTCATGGCGTGAAACTCGTTTCCTGACTGCGCCAAGCGGTAGTAGCATAACGTTCACTTCCTCATGTCCGCGCGGGAGGAGGGAGGTCCGGTCCATCCTTGCGGTCCGACAGGGGGCCGCGGCGCTCGCTGGCGATCCGTTCCTCAGTGGTGTCTTCGGTTACCAGCTCATAGAGAACGGCTCGCTGTGCTTTGGGGCGCAGCACCCTGCCCAGTCGCTGAAGATATTCACGGCGAGTGCTGGTGCCGCTCACTATCACGGCAACGCCGCAGTCGGGTACATCAAGGCCTTCGTTGAGCACGCGACCACTGACCAGCTTGGTATAGCGGCCGGACCGGAAGCGCTCCAGGACAAGCTGCCGCTCCACTGCCGGTGTCCGGTAGGTGATCTGCGGGATACAGAAGCGCTGGCTTATCTCGTCAACTACACTGTTGTATTCGCTAAATACCAGCACTCGCTCAGCGTGGTGGCGTGCGAACAAGTCTTGCAGAAGAGCCAACTTGGCGGGAGCATTAAGCGCTAGACTGCGTGCCTCGCGCCACGCCAACATGGCGACGCGGGCTTCGGGATCGCGGGCGCTGGCCCAGAGGATCTTGCGTTGAAAGTCGGCCGGCGAGGTGATGCGTAGGTGGCGACGGCTGAGATAAGCACGGAAACTGCGTCGCGCTGCCTCATATCGGACTCGATCCTCGGGGGTAAGCGCCACCGAAAGTCGCTTCTCGTCATACTGGGCAAGGTAGCCGCCGGCGGCTAGCTCCTCGGGATCACGCCGGTAGACGAGAGGTCCAACCAAGCGTCCCAGCTCCGCATGTTCGTGGTCCGAGCGCTCGGGTGTGGCGCTGAGACCGAGACGATAAGGGGTGAACGCTCCCTCGGCAATCTGACGGTACGAGGGAGCCGGCAGATGATGACATTCATCGAAGATCAACAGACCAAAGCGCCAGAGTAGTTCGGGATGTAGCGCCGCTGACTCATAGGTGGTAACGGTAAGCGGTTTGAGCTCGTGCTCCCCTCCTCCATAGCCGCCGATCTCGGAGAGATCATAGCCTAGCGCATGGCTCAGGACATTGCGCCACTGGCGCAGCAGGTCAATGGTAGGCACCACTACCAGCGACCAGACGCCCAGATCGGCAATGGCCAGCGCACCGACCACGGTTTTGCCGCTTCCCGTAGGCAGCACGACTACTCCTCGATAGTTCTCCGCTCGCCAGCAATCGAGGGCATCCTCCTGGTACGGCCGGGCAGCCACCTGCACATTTGGTTGCACTGGAAGGAAGGGAGACTCCACCAGCTCTGACTCCACCGGGTAGACACTCTGCTTCTGCAGAGTTGCCTTAAGGAACGCGTAGTCGATTGGCCGTGCGCGAAAGCAACGGGAACGCCGGTCACGGACCAGAAGCGACTTGAGCAGACGATAATCGTCTGCGCCCACCAGCCTAGTAAGCAGCTCAGCGTCGTCCTCAGTCTCCAGCGAGTCGGGAGGCACAAGCGCCAGATCCCGGCCTCGACGCTCGAGTCGTATGGCCGCTTGCCGGTATGGTACCTGCGGCGGCGGTGGTGTGTGTGGTGGTGGTGTCTGCATACAATGCCATTCTATCCGTTGGCGCACCTGACGGTACCGTGCTATACTCTTTTCCGGTTCCGCGGCAAGGGCGGCCCGTTCGTGTTGCTGACTGGCACCGGAAGAAACGTGAGGAGTGAGACCTATAGTGTGGAAGATACTCGTCGAGCATGGCAATCTCGGCTTTAGCGCCGCCCACTTCATCACCTTTGACGGTCACTGCGAGCCGCTGCACGGCCATAACTACGGCGTACGGGTCGAAGCCTCCGGCCCGCTGACTCCCGACAGCTACGTACTGGACTTTGTTACCCTCAAGACCATTGTACGCGAGCTCTGCAAAGATTGGGACCATCGTTTCCTGCTGCCGCTTCGAAATCCCCACCTGCGCGTAACCCAGCACAGCGATTCCTGGGAACTCGATTATGACGCCCAGAATCGCTATGTTCTGGCCAAATCCGCCGTTGTGCCCCTTGAGATCGACAATGCCACCGCTGAGCGTCTGGCCGAATTACTGGCGCACCGCATTGTCGCGGCGCTGCGCCAGCGCGGGCAAGGACAGACACTCACCAGCCTGAGCGTCGGCATCGCAGAGACCGAGATGCAAGTTGCATTCTACACCCTTGGCCTCACCGAGGCCTGAGACAGTGGTCAACGGGTGCTGATGGTGCGTTGACGGCGCGTTGGCCTTGTGTGTCTACTGAAAGACGTATGCGTGGTGTGGTGTCGTGCGCTCTGCATACTGCTGGCGAGGAGGCATCGGGCATGAATGACGCGGAAAGTAGCTCCGCTGCCGTACCTGGACGACCCGACTCTGCTCGCCACGAGGTCTGGCCACCGCTGCCGCTTGCCGAGTGGCACGACACCTATCAGACGCTGCACATGTGGACCCAGATTGTCGGCAAGGTGCGGCTGGCGCTGAGCCCTCCGCTCAACCACTGGTGGGAGGTAGCGCTCTACGTCACGCCGCGTGGCCTGACTACTTCACCCATCCCGTACGGCACTCGCACCTTCGCGGTCGACTTCGACTTCCTCGAGCATACGCTCTGGCTGCAGACCAGCGAGGGCACCCGCCGGGCAATGGCTCTCTACTCCCGTTCGGTCGCCGACTTTTACCGTGAATACATGGCCATTCTCCGCGCGCTTGGCATCGAGATCACGATCAATACGATGCCGCAGGAAGTAGCCAATCCGATACCGTATGACGAGGATCACGAGCACGATTCCTACGACGCGGCGTACGCGACGCAATGGTGGCGCACTCTGGCGGAGTCGGATCGTGTACTCCAGCAGTTCCGCGCTCGTTATCTCGGTAAGTGCAGCCCCGTCCACTTCTTCTGGGGCAGCTTTGATCTGGCGGTAACCCGTTTCTCCGGCCGGCGCGCTCCACCCCGGCCGGGAGCCGACCCCATCACCCGCGAAGCGTATTCGCACGAATTGTGTAGCTGCGGCTTCTGGCCCGGCACCACTGGCGGCCCGGTGCCGGAGCCGGCCTACTACGCGTACATGGTCCCCGAGCCAGACGGCTGGAGCGAGGGCGGCTTGGTCCGTCCGGAGGGAGCTTGGTACAGCCGAGAACTGGGCGAGTACGTACTGCCCTATGAAGCCGTCCGCACTGCGCTCGATCCCGACGCCACTCTCCTTGATTTCGCCCAGAGCACCTACGAGACCGGTGCGAACCTCGCCAATTGGGACCGCGCGGCACTGGACCGATGATACGCGTGCCTAAGATCGGTTAGCCGGTGCGCACCCAGTCCGGATCCGTGCGCGACAGCACCCTGGTCGTTACCGCCACGAGCGTGGTAACGACCAGGGCAATCACCAGCGGTACCACAATGGACACGTGCAGTATCAACAGGCTCCCGACGAGGGCACCCACCAGCATGGCCACTACTGCGATCAAGCGGCGTCCTGCTCTTGACCCGGATCCGCCAGCCAGACGACTATCCGCAGCCATGCCGACGATAGTTAAGGTGAGCACGGTAGTGGTCAGGTCGGGCACCGCCAGTGTACGGGCGCTGGCGTTCTGGAGTCCCATAGCCAGGCCGAGCACGATGATGAGGCCATATTGGTATTCTGCTCGCACGGGGTTTCCGGAGAGCGTCACCAGGATTGCCGCAACAGCTAGCAAGAGGGTTTGCACCGCGGCCGCAACGCTGAGCAGCCGGCCGCGGTGGTGGCCCAGCTGCGTCCCCAGAAAACCACCACCGAAGGAACCGAGGATAAAGCAGACCAGTGCGAGCAGAGAGGCGGTAATCGAAAACCCCGCTGCGCCCCCCAGAGAGAACCCGAGGAATACCACATTGCCGGTCATGTTAGCCACGAAAACATGGCCGAGCACCAGGTAGCTAAATGCATCGACCAGACCGGTGACCAGCGTCATCGCCACGAGCAACGCCGGTAGTGGCCCGTGCTTCACCTCACCTCGGGGCCAAAGCGTCTGACGGACCTCTGTGAAGAAGGTATTCATTGGGGAGGACACTCCTCATTTTGACCGGTGATCTGAAAGATCATCCGGGTGACCAAGAACGCCGGGGTCTCAGTTTCTCCGATCGACCGCTGCGTTCTGGCAAAACCAAGCTTTACCTCTACTGTACACTGAGGGTAGGGTCTATACCAGATATGCGCTGCCTTCTCTGGTCCACTATGGTCCGGAGATTGCTATCAGAGCACACCGGTGTTATGGTATAGCCTAGGTGTTCTCTCTCGCCTTCGGACGACCCGTACACCACCCGGGTTTTACTGGTAAGCAGCCCTAGCCGGCTAGGAGCAATGGTGCTCTACCCGGGCCAATGTTGGCTTATATTCTAGGAGGATGTGTACACGTGGCGATCAAAGAACCTGAAGTACTGAACCCGTTTCAGGTAGCCGTCGCGCAATTCGATGCCGCCGCAACAAGGCTTAACCTCAGCCAGGACTTACGTGAGATTCTGCGCGCTCCCAAACGTGAGCTGACCATCAATTTTCCGGTGCGTATGGATGATGGCCACGTAGAAATGTTCACTGGCTATCGCGTTCAGCATAACATCAATCGTGGACCGGCCAAGGGCGGCATTCGCTATGACGCGGCAGTCTCGCTGGACGAAGTGCGTGCCCTGGCAATGTGGATGACCTGGAAGTGCGCGGTGGTCAACATCCCTTTCGGGGGTGCCAAAGGCGGCGTCATCGTGGATCCCCGCCGGCTTTCGCGAGGCGAGCTGGAGCGATTGACTCGCCGGTACGCCACTGAGATTGCGGGGGTGATCGGACCTGAGAGTGATATTCCCGCACCGGACGTCAACACCAATCCGCAGGTCATGGCCTGGATCATGGACACATACTCCATGCATCATGGATTCTCGATTCCCGCGGTCGTGACCGGAAAACCACTCTCCGTGGGCGGCAGCGAGGGGCGTATGGAGGCTACCGGTCGCGGCGTCTATATTGTAACCCGCGAGGCCTGCAAGACCCTTGGCCTGCCTTTTGTCGGAGCCAGAGTGATTGTGCAGGGCTTCGGCAACGTCGGTTCCGTCTCTGCCCGTCTCTTGCACGAGGCCGGCTGCAAAGTCATTGGTCTCAGTGATGTCTACGGAGCCGTCTACAATGAGGACGGTATCGATGTCTCGCTGGCGCTACGGCACGTACAGGAGCACGGCAAGCTAGCTAACTTGCGGGACACCACCAATGTAGACGGCAAGGCTCTGCTGGAGATGCCCTGTGATATTCTGGTGCCAGCGGCGCTCGAGGGCCAGTTGACTCATGCTAATGCCGACCGGGTGCAAGCCAGACTCATCGTCGAGGCCGCCAACGGCCCAACCACCACCGAGGCCGAAGCGATCTTCAAGCAGCGGGGAATAGCAGTAGTTCCCGACATACTGGCCAACGCCGGAGGTGTAACTGTAAGTTATTTCGAGTGGGTGCAGGATCTGCAGCACTTCTTCTGGGCGGAGCCTGAGATCAACGACCGCCTGGAGCAGGTTATGGTGCGCAGCTTTAATGCAGTGAATGCCAGGCGCCTGCAGGAGAACTGCGATTTCCGGTTGGCAGCGTATCTCCTGGCGGTCAGCCGGGTGGCCGAGGCCACCCAGGTAAGAGGCATCTACCCCTGAACAGTCTGCTCGTCTTCGGTTCTCCGCTTTGATCAGGCATCCATCAGGGTCGACGATCCGCTCCAAGTCAATCGTTTCGATCCTGACGGATCAGGCATGCGCACCCGGCGCGCCTTCCTCCACCAGGCGGCGGTGCTTACCCACATACCAGCGAATCGCCGAGACATATTCAGCATGGCTCCAGGTAAGCGGCGACACCGAGAGTGGCGCGTCCGAATACGGGTCCATCTGCTCGGCCAGTACCCCACTAGGCAATGACCGCTGCTGTACCCATTCTAGTAGCGGTATCGCTTTGTGCAGCTCATCTACCGTCTGGGCGCGCGCAATCCAGTACTCGGCCATCCAGCAGGAACAGATGAACCAGGGATTGCCGGGCACATTTTCCAGATCATGGCTGACCTGATGGTAGTAATCATTCTCATACCGGGCGTACCCGCCGGCCTCGGCCTTCACCACTAAGCGATCTTCGACGGCGGTCATCGTTTGGGAGATCTCGTCGCTGGAGGGAGAGAACATGCCAAACGTGTACAGTCCGCTGATACTGGCATCCAAGGTCATATCCGGCTGAACGCTACCGTCGGGACCCAGACGGATCGTTCGGACGAATCGGTGGGCCTGGTCGTTCCAGAGGTAGGTTCGGGCGGCAGCTCGTATCTCATCAGCTGCCTGAGAATATCTGGCGGCGTGTTCTACTTCCCCAAAGGCTTGGGCAAAGTTGGCCGCAGCGTTGAGACCGGCATAGACTGCGGCTACGGTATAAGCGTGTATACCGTGACGCTCTTCCCATAGATCCCAAGAGGGGGCCGGAAGTTTGGTAAACGGCTCGCGATACGCCACCATAAAGTCAGCTGCCGCCTTAATAAGTGGGCGATAGAGCGGGCGCACAAACTCTACCTCATGGAACAGCGTGTAGTGCTGCCACAGCGCATACACCACCAGCGCGGTCTCATCCTCCTGAATGGGCAGCTCCGGCTCCCCGCTCTGGCCTAGCCAGGGCTGCCAGCTACTACCTACCGCTCCCTCCGGTGTGTACTTATGGAGCAGATACCCATCGCCGGTCATGACACGCGAGCAGAAGTGAAAAAAGGCGCTGGTAATGTCGCTATAGCCGCAGTGGCTGAGCGCATTGGCGACGAGAGCACCGTCGCGCGGCCACATATAGGCATAACTATCGCGGGCAAAGCTCCAGACATCGCCGTCAGTGGCGGCAACGACCGCACCGTCGTCGTCAATCTGCGTGCGCATGATCAGCAGGCTTCGTTTGTAGAGATCAACCAGATGGGTAGGAAGATCGCCGAGATCCAGGGGTTTGGTAGTCACCCACAGGTGCCAGTAATCATGGGTGCGCTGCAGCAAGCTTTCGGGGCCGCGTCCAATAATCAGCTGGTGAAGCGCGCTGGCGTCGGCGAAGTCGGTACCTATTGCCAACCAGTGGTAGCAGAAACGCGAGGCGCCTGGATCAACCGAGCCGAGCCAGAAACCGGCGCAGCTGTCTACCGACCCCTGGGCAATGGGATTTCCTCCCAGCTCGCCGTCTTCAGCATCGCGCCAGGTACCTTGACGTCCGTTGAATTCCTTGTCTCCGGTTGCCCAGTGGCTTATGCCTACCTCGGTAGCACGCAAGCGCTCCTGGCTATCCACAATATCTGTACCGACCAGCCCGCCAACCAATATGGTGCATCGATCTTTGTAGGCCACTAGCGACTTCAGCTGGGGACGGTAACCAACCGTGTTGCCTCCTTCGCTCTCACCGATATGCCAGTCATGGTGAAAGAAAAGGCGTACCTCGCGCGGCCGGTCGGCGCCATTGGTGACCCTCATCCGTCGAATGAGCACATCACGGTCGAAATCCACCCCGTCGGCGCAGTCGATAGTCAACTGTAGCTCATCATTGGAGAGAACCACATCAGTGATCAGTGAGTCCTGGCGGTAGCGTAGGTCCCGCCGCCAGCCCGGCGCGTCGAACCAGGAGAAGCGGCCATCCACCCAGACACCCGAATGACTCACATGGCCCTGCGTCTGGTTACGTAAGCCGATATGCGGCCAGTAAATATCGCGCAGGTTGTAGTCTCTGTCGAAATTGACCAGCATATGGCCATTGGCCAGCGGTAAGTCGCGCGGCATATGCCCACGTTTCCTTTGGAGTAGCCACCACTTTCCGGGGTACCTGCAATCCCGGCACTATTCCCACTTAAAGGTCAAACCGGCCGCCACGAGAAATATCACCGCCCAGACCATCAGGAGCACAATGTTACCGAGTCCGGCTCCTTGCCGGCCAAGCGCGCCTGCCAGGGAGCCGGCAAGTGCCGCCGACGGTAGCAGTCCGGCAACATTCCCGATATATCCCGGCAATGGAGCAAAGACTCCGCCAAAGAGCAGCAAGACGAGGAAGAGGCCATTGGCAATGGCAAGTGTGGCTTCGGCCCGTAGCGCGCCGGCCAAAAGCATCCCCAGTCCCCCGAAGATCGCCGTTCCTAGTAAGAGAATGAGGATTACCGCCGGGAACGAGCCGGTGGGACGCCAGCCATCGAATACGGCTGCCAGAATCGTCAAGAGAACCACCTGCACCACCAGAACTGCCAGGACCGACATGATCTTGGCCGCCACCAGTCCCGAACGAGGTAGCGGCGAGCTCCCCAACCGCTTCAAAACCCCGTAATAGCGCTCATACGCCGTAGCGATACCCAGACTCACCATTCCACTCGACATCACCGAAACGGTCAGCACTCCAGCAAGCAACTTGTCGACTGGCATATTGAAAAAACTGCGCAGAAAAAAGAGAAGTCCAACCGGAAAGATAATGGTCACCAGCAAGTTCTCACCACGCCGCGAGGCCATGATGAGTTCGGCCTGGAACTGTGCCAGTATCGATTTTGACAGCGGGGCCGCGCCGCCTGCGGGAGCATCAATGCTCATGAGCGCATCTCCTTCCCAGTCAATCTCAGGAACACATCTTCAAGTGTCGACCGGCCTACCCGCAACTCGGTGAGATCAGCTCCCTGCTGCCATAGCCAGTTGGTCAATGCCGCCAGCAGCGCACGCACATCAGCGCTTTCAATCGCATACTGTCCGCTTATCTCCTCATGCGCCGCCACCGCTCCCGGCAGCTTGGCAAGCTCGGACGGACTGAGCCCAGGCGTGGCGCTAAAATAGACCTCAGTAGTGGTAGCGGACTGAGCGCGTGTCAATGCTGCCGGTGTATCCAGCGCAATAAGCGCTCCCCCGTCGATGATTGCCACTCGGTCCGAGAGTCGCTCGGCCTCGTCCATCAAGTGAGTGGTGAGTAATACCGTTGCGCCTCGCTTTTTCTGCTCGAGGATGATATCCCAGGTGGCGCGTCGCGCCTGCGGATCCATACCAGTGGTGGGTTCGTCAAGGAAGAGCAGCTCCGGTCTACCCACCAGTGCCAGAGCCAGGGCCAACCGCCGCTTCTGGCCGCCCGAGAGCTGCCGGCAGCGCACTTTCGCGGCATCCTGCAGGCCTACGCGTTCTAAGAGTTCAGCGGGCGGAACCGGATCAACGAAAAACTGAGAGAAGAGCCGCAGCACCTCGTAGGTCTGCAAGGCAGGATAAATACCGTCCTGCTGAAGCATGACACCAAGTCGAGGCTTCAGCTTGCGCGCGTCAGTCAACGGGTTCAGCCCCAAAACCACAGCCGATCCCTGGTCTGCCTGGCGATAGCCTTCCAGAATCTCAATGGTAGTTGTCTTACCAGCGCCATTTGGGCCAAGCAATGCAAAGATTTCTCCTCTGGCCACGCTGAAGGAGAGGTCACGCAAGGCTATTTGCTGGCCGTACGACTTCGTGAGTCCCGCAACTGCTATGGCGGTAGGGGTGACGGTCTCGGCGGCACCTGGTGCGTTGCCCTGGCCCCGTAATTTGGCTGCACTCATGTTGATCCTGTTGATCCTGTTTGATCCTATTGATTCTCTTATCTTCTTGTCGCCCTACTCCAAAAAGGGGCCGTATATCGCCCAGTCAAGGTCCCAGGCATACGGTCCACGCGGATCAAGACGACGTGTACACTCCTCCGGATTATACCGTCTGTGGCCACATTGTTCGCAACGACGCGTACGCAAGAGTCCCTTCCTCCGGCGAGAGTGCGGGCGGTTTTGTCTCTCTGGTTGGCTCTACCACACATGATTGGCGGCGCAACGCTTATGACACTCTCAATCCCGTAGACGGGATGAGCTTCTTGGCAGCATCGCACCGGTAGCCTGCCTCCGGAGAGACCCGCTCATCGGAGCGGTGGGTGAGGGTACGACTCACCAAGACAACGCCAGCAGCTAGGGGCTGGTGGCCCGTGTCCGGGCGACTACAACGTGCCGGCTGCATGGCTGCACCATCCTCGGCTCTTCATTCCGAGGACGGACCCGCAGGGGACCGGGCCGTTGATACGTGACGTGAGCGGGAACGTCGATGGTGCGGCCAAAGGCCAGCGGATGCATGTTCAGGCTCCCGACCACATCCCGGTGCCCTGCAAACGAGCACTCAGGACGGTGACAGCGCCAGACACGCCCCCGGACTTTCTGCTTCCACCCACAGACTGGACACCGGCTCGATGTTCCCCGCTCAGAGCCGGTGAAGCTCTCGACGTGGGCTAACGTCGCTTTATAGGTCAGATAGGCGATGTCTTTGCCATACTCCCATTGGCTCATCCGCTGATTATGATGCCGTCCGCTCCTGCGGGTCCTGACCCCATGCGGATTGCCGATGAACAGCGAGCCCACCCCCTGCTGCTGGCAGAAGGTGATCACCGCCCGTGTGCCCTTGTGACGCAGATCCCGGATCTGGCGGCGCTTGCGAGCGCTGGCTTTGCGTCGGGCAGCCTGCAGTCTTCGATCGCGCCTCGAGCCTTTCTGGCACCGGTGGCGTTTCTTGGCGATCTGGCCCAGAGCCTTGTTGTGCCGCCGCTTGAGGGTGCGGATGCCTCGGCCGGAAATGACCAGCGCCACGCCAGTGCTGGTGGTCACCGCCGCCTGGTGGATTTCCCCCAGGTCCACTGTGGCCTGCGCCTGGCCGGGGCTGGCCTCCGCAGGAGCCGCCGGAACGGCTACGTGCAGCTCATACCCGTCGTTCCACACCAGCTTGCACGCCCCACTCTGCTCCGGTACCTCAACAGGCAAGACGAGCGAGGGTTGCCCTCGTCCCATCGGCAGCACAACCCGCCTCCGTTCCCGGCTCACCGCCTGCGCCGGCCACAGCAGTGGGTAGTAGCGTTTCTCTTTGTAGGGATACCGAATCCGCAGGTTCTTCTTGCGTAGTTTCCGCGTCGTCTCGATGTTGCCCATAAAGGTGCGAAAGATCGCCTGGACACTCTGACTGTGCAAGGCGAATCGGCCTTTGGTGGCCTGCTGGAAGTCGTCTTGCGTGGGCCAGGGGGTATGGTGCTGCCGGGCTGCCCGGTGCAGATCGCGACACAGTGTCCAGACCCCGGCTGCTTCCATTTGGGCCGCCCGCAGCCGGGATCTGCACCGCGGGCGCAAGCAGGTCAGCCGATAGATCCTCACCGTTTCCATTGCACTTGCTCCCCCATTCGTTCGTCTGCTCTGTGTATAGGTAGTACTGGAGGTCGGAGGAAAAGCGGAAAACCTGCATGGACAACCTCTACTCTGATGAAGCACTCGGCAGGAACCATCCAGTGCTCTAGCATGGTGTACCGGGGAACGTACCCGCTTAGAGGAAGGTGCTGTGATCCCGATCCCGTGAGCAGGATGTGCCTTCTCGCTCCTAATGTATAATCCAAGCGAATTGAACGAACTTTGCTGTCACGGATAACCAAAGGATAACCACTCGAATGTATCAGCGCCACACCTTGCCAAACGGCTTGCGGATCATTACGTATGACATGCCGTTTGTCCACTCGGCCAGCGTGTTGCTGTTTTTCCGCGTAGGCTCGCGCTATGAAAGCGCGGACATCTCCGGTATCTCTCACTTGATCGAGCATATGATCTTCAAAGGCTCCGAGCGCTACCCATCCGCTCAGTCGATCTCCGAGGCCATCGAAGGAGTCGGTGGAGTCCTTGACGCTGCCACCGACAAAGAGCTAACTGTCTTCTCGGCCAAGACTGCCGACCGCCACCACGAGCTTGCGCTACAACTGCTTGCCGATATGGTGCAACGTCCTATTTTGTCGAAGGACGAGCTTGAGAAGGAGCGTCGAGTCATTCTCGAAGAACTCAGCATGTATCACGATAGCCCACAAGACTGGGTAGGCGTACTGGCAGACGAGACGGTATGGCCTGGGCTTCCTCTGGGGCGCGAAGTTGCCGGCACACGCGAGACTATTGACGCCATCTCGCTTGAAGCAATCAGAAGCTATCTATCGCAGTACTACGCCCCCAATAATCTCGTTATTAGCGTCGCCGGCAATATCGAGCACGACCAGGTAGTCGCGACCATAGAAAACCTTTTCGGCTCCTGGGAGCCCAAGAGTGCGCCCTCGTGGGAGGCCTGTCCCCTTCCAGCAGATGTACGCCGCATCCAGATTGAATACCGCAAGACTGAGCAGACCAATTTTTGCTTGCTTACTCCCGGCGTGTCCCATTCCGCCAGGGATTACTATTCTCTGATTTTACTGAACGCCATACTGGGAGACGGCATGAGCTCACGGCTCTTCGTCGAGGTGCGCGAGCATCAAGGGTTGGCCTACGACATCAGCACATCTCCAGTCAGCTACTACGACACCGGCACTTTTGTGGTCTATGCCGGAGTCGAGCCCAGACGTACCGAGGCGGCGCTTCGAGCCATTCTGGGCGAGCTCTCGCGGATTCGTCGACAGGAGGTAACTGAGAATGAACTCTGGCGCGCCAAGGAGTACACCAAGGGCAGAATGGCGCTGCGTCTCGAGGATACCTATAGCATCGCTTCCTGGCTCGGTGGGCAGGAAGCTCTTCTGGATGAAATCCTCACCCTCGAGGACATCTTTGGGCGAATTGACGCGGTCACCCAGAAGGATCTGCAGCAACTGGCTATCCAGCTCTTCACGGATGACTGGCTCAGACTGGCTATCGTCGGACCGCATAAAGGCACTGCTCAGTTCGATGCACTGTTGCACCTTGACTAGAAGTTCAGCCCTCTTAATCCTATCTTTACAGTGAAGCAGATAGCAGCGTATACTTGCCGGGTGTGTTTATTGGCTGGGAGGCGGCACCTGTGTGGTCAGACGAGAGCGATCAGTCGGAGAACAATCCCGATAACGATGGTCGCCTGGGTGAGTTCGGTGTTATTGCCCACCTTACCGAAGGGCTACAGAGTCGCCCAGATGTGGTACGAGGGGTGGGAGATGACGCCGCTCTTCTCGACACTGGCGCCGGCGAGCTTCTGGTGGCTACCTGCGATGCCCAGGTTGAAGGAACGCACTTTGTCCGAGATCTGGCTACCTACAAAGAGATCGGCCACAAGGCGCTGGCGGTTAATCTTAGCGATATCGCAGCTATGGGGGCCGAGCCGCGCTGGGCACTGGTTTCTCTCTTCATTCCCAGCAAACTCAGAATCTCCGACCTGGACGAGATATATGCCGGAATGCGATCGCTGGCCAGCCAGTATTCGGTTGCGCTGGTTGGTGGCAATATATCGCGGAGTCCTGGACCCTTGTGCATAGACCTGACGCTGCTGGGCGCGGTCACCGGCCCTCGCGCACTGCTTCGGGCAGGAGCGAGGGCGGGTGACAGTATACTGGTCACGGGAACGCTAGGCGCCGCTGCTGCCGGCGTGTTGTGGTCGGTTCCGGTCTCGGATGCCCAGCTGGTTGCCTCACTGTCACGGCAAGCTCGTGAGCGTACCCGCCTAGCCATGGTTGCCCCTCTGCCTCAAGTAGCGGAGGGGCGCGCCATCGCGGCCAGTGGCGCGGCTACGTCGATGACCGATGTGAGCGACGGCCTGGCTGTTGATCTTTGGCACATCTGCCAGGCCAGCCACGTGGGAGCGTTACTGGAATCCGACCGGCTGCCGGTCGATGAATCGGCACGCGAAGTAGCCAGTGTGTATAGACGAAACCCGCTCAGTCTGGCATTACATGGCGGGGAAGACTATGTGTTGTTGCTTACTGCCCAAGAAGGGTCAGTGGCCGCGGTGCAAGCGGCTATATCGAGCACTGGTGGAGTGAGCCATGTCATTGGCCGGGTTGTAGACGAATCTCGGGGTATGCAGCTAAAGTTGCACGATGGCGAGGTCACAACGCTACAGCCGCGCGGTTGGGATCATCTGGCCGAGTAAGTCTTACTGCACTATTTCTGGAGCAGTAGTCATATCAAACATACAGGCGACATCGAGGATATTACCCTGGAGGTCAAACGCTATGGAATCGTTGTGGGGGCAGGACCACGTGACACCTTTGAGTCATGAACAATCGCTTGATGACGAAATCGCGGTGCTCTCGGATGAGACCATTGAGCTGGGTCTCTATGCCGAAGAGATCTTCAAGAACGCCGCGGCGGCGCTGTACCCGCAGGCTGCCGAGGCCGCGCAATTCGCCATCGAGACCGAGCGAGTCTGCCTCCAGATTTATCACAGCATTCACCAGTCTGCTCTCACCAGTCTGGCCAGGCATATGCCAGCAGGGAACCAGCTGCGACGACTGGTAGAATTGCAGCAAATTGCCGCCGAGTTTGCCTACATCGCGGCAGATGGCCGCCAGATGGCCGAGCACGCGCTGTGGCTGGCGGGAACCGCCGAAACCGAGCTTTCGCTCATCAGCGCTGAAGGCATGAGTCTGCTAGTCCGCATGCTACGCCAGACCTACGTAGAGGTACGCGGCTGTGTAGTGGTGGTCACGCTGCGTGGCATGGCGATGGCCCGCCGGTTGGTAGCGGAGGATGCCGAACTCGACCAGCTCTTCCTCACATTCAAGGGTCTGCTCGACGCCACTATTGGAGCCTACCCACGAAACGTCGCTCGTCTTCAGCGGCTGCTTCTCATCGGCGTCTGCCTGGAAGACATCGGCAATCGGGTGGCGGCCATATGCCATACACTGCTGTATCCCTCATCACCGGTCGTCATGTAAAATCGAACGGCGGCAGCCGGCGCTCTACCTGGGAGCGCAGCTGATCGAGCGCCCGTAAGGCATGTCTGCGAGCCTCCGGGCTAAGAAACTGGTCGGTGGCGAACTCGTCCTCATCCAGCACCGTCACTCGAAAGTCAGTGTCCACCCAGAGATCCAATAAGAGATCGCAGCTGTATACGCTGTGCTCGTGCAGACGAGCGGGTTCGGCTACGTTGCAGTACCAACCCTTCCGCTGTCCGTCCGGCGAGGCAACGGCAAAGATGTTATACCAGCGGTCGGTAAAGAACCACTCGCTAAAGTAGTCACCGGTTTCGAAGGTGGTGTAACCTAGTTTCAGAGTTGGGCGAGTCCAGCGCGCGGAGAGCCGGACTCCGTTGGGCAGCAGCTCACTCAGCTCCGTCGCGTAGTTAGCTACCACTGTTCCCTGGGTATCGAGCTTATAAACCTCAATATGGTCGCCGGGTTGCATGTCGGGCGTTGTGTCCTTTCTTGTCTACACTGGCTGCTCCAGCGGTGTTGGCTCCAGGATATGCTATCCTGGCTCTAGGTACAAGAATACATGAACGCTATGATCTGACTAGAGCTTCGTCAGTGCAGGCACTTCGGCTACTGGGTGGCGCAGGACAGTCGGAAATTTGGTGAGAGTACGGCGAGTATAGAGGAGGCGCGTGCCATGCCTGAGCAGAAGAACCACCCCAACCTGGACTCCATTTCCAGTGTCACCCCAATACAGGCCTGGCAGCTCATGGCTGAGGGCGGGGCAACGCTGATAGATGTTCGCGAACGGCCGGAGTACGCTTTTGGACACGCTGAGGGAGCGGTCAGCATACCGCTCAGTGTCTTCGCGGAACGCTACCTTGAGATCCCTCGCACTGGCGATATACTGTTTATTTGTCACGTGGGGCAGCGCAGCCTTACCGCCGCCACCTTCATGCGCAGACAGGGGTGGGAGCGGGTCTACAACGTTGAGGGCGGCACTGACGAATGGCAGGCGATGAAGCTACCTATGCGGCCAAGGAATGCCGACCTTGCGACATAGACCGAGGTCAGCCCTCTCTCTCACTCGGCCCTAGACCGTCCTCCAGATGCCAGAGTTGCCGCTACCTGTGTCAGTTGCTGAAGTCTGGTGGTGATGTCGGTTTTCAGACGATGTCCCGCTGGTTTCACCTGAAGCTCGGCCACGATGGCATCCATACCAACTCCCAGCGACCC
Organism: uncultured Chloroflexia bacterium; assembly: GCA_963826075.1. GTDB lineage: Bacteria > Chloroflexota > Ktedonobacteria > Ktedonobacterales > JADMIN01 > JAJPKE01. The sequence goes on along the minus strand of CAWGVQ010000009.1, from coordinate 284,045 downwards.
TTTGACCAGCAGCAGATCGCCGGAATGTAGGTGGTCGCGCACATACGCCGCCGCCGCAAGCCTCGCGCAAGCCAGCTCGCTCACGTCGGATAGGGGGACCGGGAACAGATGAATCTGCTCTGGGCGAAGGCCGGCTTCCAGGGCAGCTGACGCGGTTGCCCGTACCTCGGTACCCACCAACACCAGCTCATCTATGGTGCCAGCAGCGCTCCGGCCAACGCTCGCATGCTCTTCAGGCGAGTACTTGCCAAGCTCCAGCATATCTCCAAAGATGAACCAGCGCCTGGCGCCACTAGGGAGGTGGGCATCGGCCAGCATCTGGATGGCTGCCTCAGCCGACTGGCGATTGGCATTGTAGCTATCATCTACGAGCGTAGTATTGTTGACGCCTTGCGTGATCTCTCCACGTCGCTTGGCCGGCCGGATCTCCCCCAGGCACGCCGCCACCGCCTGAACACTCATTCCACAGCTGAGCGCGACGCTGGCGGCGGCAAGTGCGGTGGTTACCGCATGTGCGCCGGGTATGTTCAGGATTACTCGTGCGCTTTGGCCCCCAAAGCCAAGCGTGAAGCGATAACAGAGCCCGAGCCGGCGGTCGGCCATGATTCGCTGGGCACGTACCGATGCGGTCGGACGCCGACCGAAGGTGACGACGCGAGCGGGCGTGCGCCTGATCATCCGGCGTACAATGCGATCATCGTCATTGAGAATGGCGATGCCATCGCTCGGTAATGCGGCCACCGCCTCGCTTTCCGCCAGCGCAACATTCTCCATGCTGCCGAAGAACTCCAGATGCTCAGGTCCCACTACGGTGACTACGGCAATATCCGGCGGAGCTATACGGCAGAGTCGGGAAATCTCCCCTACCCACTGCGCCCCCATCTCCAGCACGGCAAACTTGTGTTCGGGTTTCAGCCGGAGAAGCGTCAAGGGAACACCGGTCTCCGTGTTGAGATTGCCGTAAGTGCTGAGGGTGGGTGCAACCGATTTGAGTAACCAGGCTGTAGCATCCTTGACACTGGTTTTGCCGTTACTGCCGGTGACGGCAATGACGCGAGTCGTCTTCTGGCGCCGTAGATGCTGCTCAGCCAGACGCTGCAGAACTTCGAGCGGACTTTGCACAACCAGCTGCGGCACACCAGCAGTGACTGCCGCTTCGCTCGGTCGGTTGCACAGGACCGCCGCCGCACCGGCACGCACCGCATCCTCTATAAAGCGATACCCATCAGTATGTTCGCCCGCCAGCGCCACGAATAGCTCGCCCCGATGCAGGACCCGGCTATCGATCGCCCCTCCAGCAAAGTACATGGGTAGCGCGCCACCAACAGGTATGGTTCCAGCAGCCGTAATCAGCTCATCACGTGAAAACATTGCCCCTGCTCCCTCTCACTCTCCACAGCTGGACCTGGCCATCCTATGATACATATAGCTAACTTGCAAGTTTGGTGCCGAATCTCTGATTGGAATTCGGCGATTGGAATACGGCTGACCAAAACTGGCGGCCAGGTTATCCAACCGGAGTGATCGGGAAGCCCGGGCGGCTGCGAGCGCTCTCCTCTATGGCACTCATTGCCGCCAGAGCCACGTGCTCGTGCCAGGGCCGCGCCACTATCTGCACACCAACGGGCAGACCGGCACTTCCCTGCTCAGCCAGGCGAGCGGCATCTTCCATCCGGTCTCGTGAGCGCTTGCGACGAGACTCTTCACCCGGCTGCACACGAGTCACCGGAACTATTCCAGCAGGGTAGCCGAGCACATTGTAGAGAACGGAATAACCTCCGGCAACCACCAGATCTTTGCTGGCCCCGTGTGGGAACGCCGGCAGCGCTCCAGCGGGGCAGACGATGAGATCAAACGGGCCGCCCTCGTCGGTATCAAGGGCGCACGCAAACTGGCGCCGGTAGGCATCCTGCGCCTCTACCAGCTTCCAGTAGTGGGCTGTGTCATGATAGCCAAAGTTGCGCAACATGGACGAGGCCGTCCGCTGGCCCAGTAAGCTGAGCGCCAGCTGCATGGTATCCAGAGCCGGCCTCGGCATACCGGCCAGACGCACCAGCTGGCCAAGACGGGGATCCACCGTATTGCCTGACAGCACGTGTCGCGCTCCCCTGGCGCCGTCAGCGCTGAGTATTCCAAAGAAGATATCCACCGCCTGAGGCACCTCCGGAGGTGGCCAGAGCACTACCTGTGCGCCGCGTCCCGCCAGTACGCCAGCGGCTTCATTCACTGCGCGATGCACCGCCGGCGCTACCGGAAGCGTGCCGTCGTCGCTGTAGTAGGCTACCCGCAGTTGAGAGATCTCAACCGAATGCGGATCACCCAGCGGCGGTGCGGTCACCTCGCCACCCTCGCCGGAACCGCCGCTTAGAGCCCGGATTCCCAGTTCCACATCAAGGACAGTGCGGGCCAGTATGCCGGCCTGGCTGACGATGGCTTGCTCTCCCGGCGGCAGGCCGAAGTGGGTAGAGTCGGGTAGACGCCCGGCGGTCGGCTTCATGCCGGCCAGCCCACAGAACGTCGCGGGTATGCGGATACTGCCGCCAATATCTGAGGCAAGGCCAAGTGGTGATCCACCGGCGGCGATGATAGCCGCCTCGCCGCCGCTGCTGCCGCCAGCAGTGCGCTCTGTGTTCCATGGGTTGTTGGTCCGGCCGTAGACCGGATTATCGCTCTCGATATACAGTAACAGCTGGGAAACATTGGTCTTACCGAGGATGATTGCTCCCTCACTTCGCAGCCTGCTTACATAAATATCGTCCTCCTTGGCGATTGCCGCGGAGCGTGACCCCAGACCGTAGGTAGCCGGAGAGCCGGCTAAGGCAAAGGCTTCCTTGATGGTGATGGGCACACCATGCAGAGTACCTAGCGCGTCGCCACGGGCAACTGCCTCATCCGCCCGGTGCGCCTCCTCGCGAGCCTCTGCATATCGCTTCCAGACTACCGCGTTCAATGCGCGGTTGATATCTTCGATACGAGCGATGTGCGCGTCGACGGCCTCAACCGAGGTGATCTCGCGGTGGGCAATCATGTGCGCCAGCTCAGCCGCCGAACGCTGAGTCAGAGCCGCCGTATCAGTGGTAGACATATACAGCCTTTCTGAAGACGCTAAGCGCCTGCTCGACATCATACGCGGTGACGCCATAGTGGGTAACGGCTCGAATCCGGCCATCGTCGCCACTCGAAACCAGCACACCGTGCTCGGCCGCAAATGCCACCAGCGGCTCTACCGCAGCTGGTTGCCCATCAGGTCCAGAAGTGCCGAAGAAGAGAATATTGGTCTGGACGCTCTCGGGCTCGATCCGGATGCCCGGTATCTCCGCCAGTCCTTCGGCCAGCATCCGAGCGTTGGCATGGTCTTCCGCCAGCCGCGGTACCATCTCGGAGAGGGCGACAATGCCGGCCGCTGCCAGGATACCAGCCTGGCGCATACCGCCGCCCAGAAGCTTACGGGTCCGGCGCGCCTCCCCTATGAACTCGTTTGATCCCGCCAGTATTGAGCCCACCGGTGCGCTGAGGCCCTTAGAGAGACAGAACATGACACTGTCCACCGGCGCCGCCAGCTCGCTAGCCGGCACTCCGAGAGCAATCGCGGCATTGAATAGGCGGGCACCATCCAGATGCACCGGAAGTCCCCGCTGCCGCGCGCCTGCCGCCAGTCGCTGCAGAGTGGCGACATCCAGCGCCCGGCCGCCGCACATGTTGTGAGTATTCTCCAGCGATAGCAGACCGGTGCGAGCCTCATGTATATCATCGCCGTGAAACGAATTGGCCAGGTAGCCGGCGTCCAGCGTGCCGTCCGAGAGGGTGGGTACTGGACGAGCGAATGAGCCGCCCAGCCGCGCCGGACCACCGACCTCATACAGGTAGGTATGCGACCGGTCGCCCATCAAAATCTCGTCGCCACGCCGGCAATGGGTCAGCATAGCAATGGCGTTTCCCATGGTTCCAGAGGGAACAAAGAGCGCTGCTTGTTTCCCAACGGTACGGGCGGCCAGTTCCTCCAGGCGATTGACGCTCGGATCTTCCCCGTACACATCATCCCCAACTTCGGCCTGGTACATGGCCTCACGCATGCTCGGGGTCGGCTGGGTAACTGTGTCGCTGCGCAGGTCTGTACGTCCGGTCCGGTGGCTGGCGGCGAGTGATCCTATCTTGGCTTCGTAGCTACTGGTCATGTCAACTCCCTCGGGTTAGAGAAATCCTAGAATAATCTGCCGCCCAGCGGCACCTCCACTGTAGGACTGATCAGTACGACGCTGCCGTTCTCGTCAGGCACACCCAGGGTTAGCACTTCGGAGCGAAAGCCAGCGATGCGCCGGGGCGGAAAATTGACTACCGCCAGCACCAGTTTGCCGAGAAGCTCTTCAGGAGTGTAGTGAACCGTGATTTGTGCACTTGATTGTTTGATGCCAATCTCGGGGCCAAAGTCGATTCGCAGCTCGTACGCAGGCTTGCGGGCTCCAGCCAGCTCCGTCGCCGAGAGAATGCGCCCTACCCGTACATCCACTTTCTGGAAATCCTCGACGCTAATTCTCTCGGACATCTCCTCCAGTGACATATCGCAGCCTTTCCTCTCATAAGTGTGTAGTGTACGCAACCGCATCGGCATAGAATCGATAGCCAAGGCTGGAGGCAATACGAGCGGCGGCGAAATTCGCGGTGCTGTAGCGGTAGATGGGCACGCGACCGGCTCCTAGGACTGCTTTGGTAGCCCTCGAGACCACCGCACGACCCAGAGAACGGCCGCGCAACTCGGCCGAAGACGTACGCACACTTATCTCAGCTACGTGCGGCGAAAGGGTGCGGATACCGGCATAGCCGGCAATGTCGCCGCCAGCACGAACAACGTATACCCCGCCGCTGTAGCGGGCCAGCAGGCGGAGCGCCAGTGGCTCATTCTCGCTGAATTCGTCGAGCGGCTCGATCCACTCCAGCCACTGCCCGGCGTAGGGTGTGTAGCCGGTTCCCGTCGTGTAGTAGACATGCATATGCGCTTCGTCGCGAGCCGGCTTGGCTTCGGGAAACCGCCTGCTGATGAGCTGGCGTAACGCCACCAGCCCGTCCGAAGAAACGAGTGAGCGGGGAGGGTAGGCACCCAGCAGCTCCGTCAGCGGCACGCGCAGCTCAGAGGCGACCAGCGCCACACCGGCCATTTCGGGATGTTCGTCTTCCAAAGTGGTCCCTGGTTCATCAGTTCCCGGTACCAGAAGCGAAACCAGTGTTCGTTCCCCAAAGAGAAGCGCGGCAGGGTCAGCTTCGTCCCGAGTCGGCACAATCGTCCAACCCGGACGCCGCAGATCGGCTACCGTGCAGCCAAGTGCCATGCTGAAATGAATGTCGAGCACCGCCTGAGCATGCTCATCATCCATAACCGCAGGATCATTGTGGGACATCAATCTCTACTCCGTCACTGGTCCAGGCAATCAACTTCCCGATGGCTGCAATTGTACGCTAAGTCTGCCGACGCCGCCAGCAGTTTTTCGGGGGAGTCCAAGGTTTTTCTCAGCTTTTGGGGGTATTCTAAAGCAGTAATACCAGCAGCTTATCCATCTAAGGAGGATTACTTTTATGAGCGCGCAACGTTCAGCAGTAGGCTCGGCCTTTCTCTGGGGTTCTATTCTCGGGAGCGCAGTAGTGCTCCTGGATGTAGTGGATCATTTCGTTCTAGGAGGTGTGCAGAACCTTGGTCCAGCGGTGGTGGCAGTGCTACGGCGTCGGCACGTGGTAGTAGTTCGCCCGGTTACTCCGGTGCGTATTCTACTGGTCGAAGGCTTGGTGCTGTTGATAATTCTGCTGCTCTACTTTCTGGCTGGTGCTCTAGCAGCTCGCCAAGCAAATTCCACCTCAGCTGGTATTGGTGCCGGCGTCATCGCCGGCGCAATCGTGGCGATTGCCCATATGGTTATCGTGATAGTGACATTACTGCTCGCGACGCATCCGGCGGTGATAGCCGGTATCGTACGCGGACTGGTGGTCGCTTTACTGGCGCTTGTACTGGCCATCGCCGCCGCCGCAGTAGGTGCGTTGTTCGGTCGCGGCTCCGACGTGAGCAGTGGTGGTGCGCAGGTAGCCGCACCCAGTGCACCACCCGCGCCAACCGCTGTGGGCTACGTAGCTGGGAGCCCGACACTGCGCACGCCGGTGCTTGACCCGCATACCCCAACGCCACTCCACTACGGGCCAGAAAACGACTACCCTACCGCGCCGATACAGTCTTCTTCTTCAGACTAGTCAGACTAGGCGCCCAAGCTCGGCTAGGCTAGGCTAGGCTAGTCTAGCCTCTCAATGACGGTCGCGATGCCCTGGCCGACGCCGATACACATGGTTGCCAGGCCGAAGCGGCCGCCGCGGCGCTCCAATTCGTGCAGCAGTGTCGTGACCAGCCGGGCGCCGGAGCAACCCAGCGGGTGCCCGACGGCGATCGCTCCGCCATTTACGTTGACCCGCTCCGGATCAAAGCCAAGCTCACGGATGCAGACAAGCGCCTGAGCGGCAAATGCCTCGTTGAGCTCGACAAGATCGAGATCATCCACTGCGAGATCGGCGCGCTGCAGGGCTTTGCGGGTGGCGGGAATTGGCCCCAGCCCCATCAAGGCGGGATCGACGCCAGCTACAGCCGAGCTGATAATGCGCGCGCGCGGATGGAGCCCGGCCGCAAGAGCCGCCCGGCGCGAGCCAAGGACCAGAGCCGCCGCGCCATCGTTGATACCAGAGCTATTTCCGGCGGTGACCGAACCGCCGGAACGAAACGCCGGCTTGAGCTGTCCAAGCTTCTCAAGAGTGGTATCTCGGCGCGGCTGCTCGTCTACCAAAATCACCCTGGTGTCAGCCTTACCATCGGGCACCTCGACCGGCACGATCTCCGGCTCCAACCGTCCGTCATCTATGGCAGCGACGGCTCGCCGGTGGCTGCTCTCGGCAAAAACATCCTGGTCCAGTCGAGTGACCGAGTACCGTTCGGCAACATTCTCGGCGGTCTCTCCCATACTATAGGGGTAATACATCTCGGCCAGGCGTGTGTTGATGAAACGCCACCCCAGAGTGGTATCCTGCAGCTTCATCTCGCCACGGGCAAAGGCGCTCGCTGCTTTGCCCAGCACGTAGGGAGCGCGAGTCATACTCTCGACACCGCCGGCTACATAGAAGCTCCCCTCGCCAAGCTGTATGGAATGAGCCGCGCTATTAATCGCCTGCAACCCGGAACCGCAGAGGCGATTGATTGTCTGTCCGCCCACTAGGGTGGGCAGGCCGGCCAGAAGTAGAGCCATGCGGGCCACATTTCGATTGTCCTCGCCGGCCTGATTGGCGCAGCCGATCAGGACATCTTCGATCTGGTCACCGGCCAAGCCTGACCGGCGCACCGCCTCGGCAATGGTGAGCGCGGCCAGGTCATCGGGGCGCATGTCCTTAAGGCCGCCGGCGTAGCGTCCCACTGGCGTTCGTACCGCGGCAAGTATTACGGCTTCTTCCATTTTACTGTCCTTTGAAGGAGGGACGCTCCTTTGCCATAAAGGCGCGCATCCCTTCTTTCTGATCTTCGGTGGCAAACAGCAGCGCAAACAGGCGTTTCTCGTACGCCAGGCCCTCCTGCAGCGGCATCTCGAAGGCAGCCAGTATGGCCTCTTTGGTAAAGCGAGCCGCAACGGGAGCCCGGTCGGCAACTTCCAGCGCCAGCTTTTTCGCTTCCTCCAGATGCTGCCCGGCGGGCACCACACGGTTGACTAGCCCCCATTCGTGGGCCTCCGACGCGCTGATACGCTTCCCAGTAAGGCACAGCTCCATGGCGCGGTACTTGCCCAGAGTGTGAGTCAGACGCTGAGTGCCACCGGCTCCACACATGATGCCCAGTAGAATCTCCGGCTGGCCGAATTGGGCGTTCTCAGCCGCCACTATCATATCGGCGTGCATGGCCAGCTCATTACCGCCGCCGAGGGCGAAGCCACCGACCGCCGCAACTATTGGCTTCTTAATCCGGCGAATTCGATCCCAGCCCTCAAAGCCGCCGGTTGCCATTTCGATGGGGCTGGCGAAGGACATCTCGGCGATATCTGCTCCGGCGGCAAACGCCTTATCTCCTGCGCCACAAAGTACGATGCAGCGAATTGCGCGCTCGGCGTCAAGTTCTTCCAGACGATCGGCCATCGTGGCCACCAGAGCCCAATTCAACGCATTGAGCTTGTCGGGACGATTAATGGTTACGACGGCGATGGGTTCTTCACGCTCGACCAGTACAGTTTGCGGCTCCGGCATGGTATCCGGCATCTTTGCCTCCGTTTCAGCAAGAATTGAATCAACAAACAGTAGAGCAACGTGGTACGGAGCAGTATAGTCACCGGGTCCAGAAACCCTGGGGATCGCAGTCGCGAATGATTCGGAGCTCAGTTTCAGTAGGGCCGATCGTCTCGGCAGCGTCGGAAGCGACTGCCAGCTCCCACCCGGTATGAGCGCGCACGTCGGCGACACTGCTGCCCGGATGCCAGGAGCGTAGCTCCATCTCATGGGTACCGGCGCGGAAGCCCAGTAGCGCCTTCGTAGTAATGACTGCAGCTGGACCACCGCGCGGAAGACCGACACGCTCACGCCAGTCGCCGCCATCCCCATACCCTGGGCTGGTGACGTAGCTGACTCGCCGAGGAAAGCGGCGTAGCGAGTGCTCCATGATGATGATCAGCCGTTCGGCCAGAGAGGCGATGTCGGCCGCGCCGCCGCTACCCGGCAGCTTCACCACCGGATGCCCGCGGCTCCCCACATAGGAGGTGTTGAGATTGCCGTAGCAATCAACCTCGGCGCCGCCGACAAAGCCAAGCTGCACCTCGCCGCGCGCTAGCAGGCCCATGAGAGCCACCGTGCGACTCGCCCATTCGGCCTGCAGGATATTGGGTGGATCGCCCATGGTCAGCAGCAGCTCACGTGCGGCGGTATTTCGCACCAATCCATTCTCAAACAGCCCGATAGCACCTGGCGCATGGGTGCGCTTGGCCAGCGCAAAAGCCAGCAGGGGAAGGCGCATGCCCACGAAGACGATCTCACCGTCCTGTATCTGCCGGGCGGCGCAGACCACCATCAGCTCCGCGGGAGTGTAGGAGAGCGCTTGTGTCTGCTCCTGAGCTGCCATCTATCTGCTGCTCTTCCTATGGCGTACTGCCGCTAGTACCCATAATTCACCGGCGCAGCCAGATGCTGCTGCTTCGCCGAAAGCCCCGCCCACCGCTCGGCGCCCAAGTGTTGGAGGTAGGCGTTACGATCTTCTAGATTATAGACCCACTCAGCGAGCCAGTCCTCGAAGTCCTCCGCAGTACGTGAACGCAGGTGGTACTCGGCGAATGAGCGGTGATCGCGATTGTAATACCCTTGAACCGGCGAGGGGTGAGCTCCTCCGGGAGCGTGTACGACCGCCAGCGTCTTGAACGCCGGGGCCAGAACGCGATTCGGGTCACTCAGTATGACCTCCGCCGGTACGATCTCTTCAGCGGTGTAGATGACGCCTCGTGCCGCCAGAGCCGCCTCTTCACACACTCCCAGACCTCCCCAGGCATGGGCACGTCCTTCGGCGTCAGCACGTTGGACATGTATGACCGCCACATCCGGCTGCAAGGCGGTAACCAGGAGATGAGGCTTGCCATCCAGCGGAGACACTACCAGCCGTAGAGAGGGATGGCTCCGCGAAATGTCGCTACCGAGCAGAGAGCGCATAGGAATATACGGCGCTCCCAGCGCGCCGGCCAGAAGAGCCAGACCGATGCTGAAATTGCTGTGATCCTCGACCACAATGGGGCGGGGTTGTTCTGCCTCGACAGCTCTGCGATAGCAGTAACCGAGCCCTTCGCTCACATTGCCGACCCAGGCGGCAATGACACGCTGTGTGCACCCGGCGCCAATGAGTTCATCGAAGAGAATGTCCGAGATGGGTCCAATAAGCGTGAGATTACGTTTGCGCTGTCGAATGATCTCGTGGCCGGCGGCAAAAGGTATCAGCGGCTCCAGAGCCAGGCCCATCGCCACACTACTACCGTCAGGTACGTAGAGCCGTATAGCCTCTGCCATACTGAGCAGTTTATCGCTCACTGTAACCTTGCTCCTTTACACGATCAGCTGCATGAGCTCTTGGACGCACGTAGGGATAGCCGGCAGCGTCAGGACACCCCCGGCTCCAGCACTGGAGAGGTCCCATAAATCAGGGAGCGGTTGAGCGCAGGTCCTGGAACCCATTGTTCTAGTAAGCCGCAGGTAGAAAAGCCTAGCTGAGCATAGATATGGCGTGCCTCAGGAGTGGCGGTGAGGGTTGCCGTAGTGCACCCGGCCTCGATGGCTTCATGTAAGGCCAGAATCAGCAGATTGCCGGCGATACCCTGGCGACGCGCAAACGGTAGGGTCGCCACGTGGTAGACGCCGACAACGCCGTCGTGCCGCAGAGTCGCCAGTGCTGCGGCCGGCCGCCCATTTACAGAAGCGACATAGATCTGGGCGGCCGGGTTTAGGGTAGTCCAGCGTGCCATCGGCTCGCGCGGAACAAAGAAGACCGCGCAGATGATTTGCAATGCGGCATCGGCATCCTCCACGGTACGGCTACGGCGGAGAAAACAGCTGGCGGCCTTTACCTTCTGATACTCTGGCCGCCACCCGGCAAGTGACAGCGTCATCGAAGTGGCACCGCCCCAGGTCTGCATCCCCAGCTCATACAGGCGGTCCCGTAGTCCTGCCGGCTCGGTTCCAGGGGTGAGCCACCATTGAAACGGCAAACGATACCGGCGATACGGCACTATTGCGGACTCGACGTCTTGCATGGTAACCGGGGCGGCCGCGTTATAGCGAAGGACGACGTTGAGCAGCATCTCTCGTGCCCCGGGAGTGTAGACCCGCACCCACTCTGGCGTCTCCTCGGCAAATGTGCGCGGTTCCCGGTCAACGGCGCCAAGCGATACCCAAGCCATGCTCCAGGCTTGCTCAACGGCACGCGCCTGCCGTAGCAGCTCTACTGGCATAGGCATCCTCTCTCGCTTTACAAGGCCACAACACTGCCATAGTATAACTTTCGTTGCTCAGTAGACAACCGTTACCTACAGTTGCCGCTGGCCCCCGGCAGCCGCAAGGCCGTCACTGGGTCGCCGACCTGTACCGAGCCGGATCCCTCATCCCGATTTGGGCGAATCCCTTGAGGCGTAACTGGCAGGCGTCACAACGCCCGCAGGCTTCACCGGCTGGAGAGGGGTCGTAGCAGGAGAGCGTCAGGCTATAGTCGACTCCAAGCTCAATCCCTCTCTGGATGATCTGGGCTTTGGACATCTCGATGAGCGGAGTATGGATCTTTAGCCGCTCAGTACTTTCAACGCCTGCCTTGGTTGCCAGCTGCGCCATCCGCTCAAAGGCTTCAATAAAAGCCGGTCGGCAATCCGGGTAACCGCTGCTATCCTGCACGTTCACGCCAATGAAAATGTCATTGGCACCCAGTACCTCGGCCCAGGCCAGCGCAAACGACAAAAAGATCGTGTTGCGAGCCGGCACGTAGGTCAGCGGTATCTCGTCCAGCCCAATGCTCTCCAGCTGGCGATCCTTGGGCACCGCAATCGCGTCGCTGGTGAGCGCCGAACCTCCAAAGGTCCGCAGGTCAATATCGAGTATGACATGCTGGTTTACGCCAAAGGCCGAGGCTATCCTGCGAGCGGATTCAAGCTCAGGCTGATGCCTTTGGCCGTAGCGGAAGGAGAGCGCATGGATGGCAAATCCCTCCTGTCTGGCAATTGCCAGCGTCGTCGTCGAATCCAGGCCACCGCTAAGCAGCACGACCGCAGCTCTACCGGGCGGCCAATCTGATATCTCCAGTTGTTTCCCAGCCAGTGTCATTTTTTGGTTATCTTCCATTTCTCGATGAGACCGCTCCCTCGGGAACTTCCCGCCACTCTTGTGCCCCTGGCGACCACCCGCGTCAAAAACTGCCGGCTTGACGGTGATCGCCCGTGGGCACAGCACGACGCAGGTTCAGTATAGCGCGCTTGAACTGGTGGCTGCTGTGGCGCGTGTTGACGATTGTACCGCTCCGGGCGATAATGTTGTCTGGACTGGCGTGAGTGCGCGTGAGGAGCGGACTCCGGACACCAGTCTAGAAACTGATACGAACTACTATGCAGTCACCACGTCGCCACACTGGAAAACCTAGACCAGCGCTTTGCCAGCCGGCGCTCCTGGCTGCGCTCTCAGCCTCTTTGTTACCACAGCGCCGCGCCCGCGGCCGGCGGTACACCTGTAGGTACACCTGTATATGCGCCTGCTGCCGATAGGCTCTCTTTGCGCTCGAGCACCGGGAGAGACGCGGAGGGCAGCGGGCGATACCACTCCAACCGTGCTATGATGTGCCGTGATCGCACGAAAGGTGTACCCTACGCTATGCAAATATACAATACCGAGACCCGCCGTAAAGAGACGCTCAATCCTCCGGAACTTCCGGTGAAATTCTATGTCTGCGGGTTGACTCCCAAAAACGAGCCGCATCTGGGTCACGCGCGGCTCTTCGTGGTTAATGATACGGTGCGCCGCTACCTGGAGTACCGGGGCTACAGCGTGACCTATGTCCAGAACTTCACCGATATCGACGACAAGATTATTGCCGCGGGTATACGTGATGGCATTCCACCCGCCGAGGCGGCGCGCCGTTACACCGAGTCATATTTCTGGGATATGGATCGCATAGGTGTTCGTCGCGCCGACATCTTCACCTATGTCACCGAGTTCATACCGCAGATCATCGACTTTGTTGCTGGTCTCATCGCCAAGGGACACGCCTACGAAATCGATGGCGATGTCTACTTCTCGGTACCCAGTTTCCCGGATTACGGCCGGCTCTCCGGACGCGACGCCGAGGCAATGCTGGCTGGGGCGCGCATTGAGCCGGACGAGCGCAAGCGCGATCCACGCGATTTCGCCCTGTGGAAATCGGCCAAACCAGGTGAGCCGTGGTGGGAGAGTCCCTGGGGTAAGGGACGTCCCGGCTGGCACATCGAGTGCTCAACTATGGTGAGAGAAACGCTGGGAGAGCAGATAGATCTTCACGGCGGAGGCTCCGACCTGATATTCCCCCATCATGAGAATGAGATTGCCCAGACTGAGAGCCTGACCGGCAAGGTACCGTTTGTACGGTACTGGCTGCATACCGGCATGCTGAGTCTTCCGGTTGAGGATGAAACCGCCGATCAGGAGAAGATGGCTCACTCAGGAACCTTCATCACCATTCGCTCGGTTCTCCAAGACGGTAGTGTGCCGGCGCCGGCATTGCGTCTCTATCTGCTTGGACAGCACTATCGGGCCAATCTGGTCTTCTCTACGGAGCAATTGCGCGCTTCGGTGGTCCGGTGGCGCCGCTGGGAGCAGACCCGAAGCACCCTTCTGCGGCTGGTCAAGCCAGCTGACCCGGCAGCGGAGGGCAGCGGCTCGCAGGAGGACCCCCGGGCCGAGCGCAGTCTGCAGCGGCAGCTGGTTGCCGCCAAGGCCGAGTTCATTGCCGCAATGGACGACGATTTTAATACGTCACGCGCGCTCAGCGCCATCGACGAGATGGCGCACCGCATCAACGACTACACGAGCGCCCTTGGAAGCGAGACCAGTTCACCCGAGGTGCAGAGGGCATTGCGACAGGCGCTTGAACAGTTCTCGGAGGTCACCTCGGTTCTGGGCATTGCGCTCGACAACCCCTTCTACTCCGAAACCCGAGGCGAGTTGACACCTCCGCAAGTTGCCCAGATCGAGGCACTGGTGGCGCTGCGGAGCGAGGCGCGCGCCACCCGCAACTGGGCGGAGGCGGATCGCATTCGCAAGGTGTTGGAAGAGGAGTACATGGTGATCGTGAAAGATACGCCTCAGGGAGCTACCTGGAATCTTCGCGAGTAACCACTCCGCGGCAGCTTACCCGCCGTACCCTACTATCACTGGAATATCACTGGAGAAAAGATGATCCTATGGCTGACTATATCTGGGGGCGCTACCCAGTCCTGGAAGCAATGCGCTCGCGCCGGCGTGTACAGCGCATACTGGTAGCGCAAGGTCCGCGTGATCCGGCGCTGGGCCAGGTGCTTGACCAGGCACGGCGTGTCGGGGTGCCGGTAGAGACGACTTCACGGCGCCGGCTTGATGACTTGACTCACAATGCCAATCACCAGGGAGTGATGGCAGTTACGTTGCCACGCGAATATGCCGATGTTGAGGAGATACTACGGCGTGCGCAGGATCTGGGCGAGGACGCGCTGATTCTGGTTCTGGACGCCATACAGGATGTGCAGAACCTGGGTTCGCTGATTCGCACGGCGGAGGTGGTTGGGGCGCACGGCGTCATCATTCCCGAGCACCGCGCGGCAGGGCTGACACCGGCGGTAGACAAGACATCGGCCGGCGCTGTAGAATTTCTGCCGATCGCGCAGGTCACTAATATCACCCGGACACTGGATGACCTCAAGAAGCGTGGACTCTGGTGTATTGGTCTTGCCGCCGAGGCGGGCGTGACCTATGACAAGGCCACCCTGACCGGACCCATCGCGCTGGTTGTCGGCAATGAAGGGAAGGGGATCAGCCGGCTGGTACGCGAGCATTGCGATCTGCTGGTGCGTATTCCGATGCGTGGCCATATCTCATCGCTCAATGCCGCCGTGGCCGGCTCGGTTGCGCTCTATGAGATCTGGAGGCAGCGCGGCTGGCAGGCTGCCCAGGATGCCGCTCCGGTTGACGCGTCGTCGTGAATAGCCGCTAGACGACGCATGCCTGCCAGTTACTTGAGAGCCGCGGCTTTACGAAGGGACTCCATGTCCCGTACCAGCATCATCAGTTCCTGAGCCAGGCGCGAGACCTCGTCCATATTGCGGAAGTAGGTCATTTGCATGTCAATGCTCATGAGGGCCCCCAGGAGCAGCGCCTCAGGCAGCGCCTCGCGCTCAATGGGTGAGAGCGGTCGCACCCGGCTGTAGGTCGCGATAGTTGCTCGTAATAGCGGTGGCCTACGGTCGCCAAGACCCCAGGCAAAGTCGAAGAGAGCGGTGTCACGGTGGGCCTTCTCGAAGTCGAGTATACCGCTGACGCTGGAACTAATCGCGTCTCCGCGCCAGAGCACGTTAGTCGCCACATAGTCACCGTGCACCACGAATTTCGGCAACGCCGGATAGAGCTCACCGAAGTACCGCGTCGCTAAGCGCTCCCTGATGTGTCCCAGCAGCTCGGGAGATAGGTCGGCATGTGGCAACCAGTTCTCCAGAACGCTGTCTACCGTCTCCAGGGTCCAGGCCCCCCAGATGGCAAACTCCTCGCCTTCAGGCTGGAAATTCTCCAAAGTGCGATGGAGCATTGCCAACATCTCGGCGGCTTTGGGGCGGCCCCACATCCATTCCTGGGTGGTGGCAGAGTGTCCCTCCAGCGCACGGTAAAGCCCCCAGCAGGTGCCGGCGGCCTCGGCATAGCTCTGTCCAGTCTCAACATCTTGTACCCATTGCGGAGCCGGAATTTGTTGCTTTACCAGATGCGCCATGACGCTATGCATATGCGTAACCGCGCTGGCCGGATACCAGCTATAGAAGCGTTTGAGGAAGTAGCGGGATCCCTCGGCGTCTATCTCCCAGTAATGGGCACGCGGTTGCTGGGTCGGAGTCGGGTCGGGTTTGCGTATTTGCCAGCTGCTCAGCCCAAATCGACGCAGAACATCATGCAATCCCTCTGGCGCAAACCACTCTTCGAGAGAGATAGGCTCGCCAATCAACCCACGCTCGATGGCGCACTCCTCGCATCCGATGAGTTCGCCCGTCGGGCCCACGTACACCTGCTCGGTCAAGGTCCTACGGCAGTACGGGCAGGTCGCGCTATAGTCTCCGTCCCGGTCTCCATCGGCGCTAGAGTTCGGTTGGATCGCATTGTAATACATAGACTGGGCTCTCCTTGGTGCGAAGCTCTCGCCTCGGAACTTCTTCGCCTTACAGCCTACCCACTCTGCCTGCTTCCACATAGTATTTGACCACTAGTTTGCCAGATCTGGAGATGGAGGTCCTGGGTCCGGGAAGCAAAAAACAGCGGTGGCCCAACGGTCTACCATGCAAAAGGTGTGCTCCCGCTTGGAGAATCAGCATCCTGCACTGTCTCCACGGCCACCGCGGTCTTCCTAGCACCGTTCCAAGCATGTAATCCTTGGTTGTCCCGAACGACAGGCGACATGCAAGGCGATTGACATCAGTATATCATAGTCATGTCGAGTTGTATCTATTCTTTCGTACTAGTGACAACGGTGAGGAAACCAGGACCAAATATCTAGACCTGTACCGGACTTTTAGGTGGTTTTGCCCGAGAGTTCGTGCCTCTGTTTGGCTTGTCATGGGCGATGGCGGTGGTCTTAGCCGGCGCTTTTGGCTTGGGGCTCGCCGGCATGCGAGAAGAGGACGGCGTATTGCCGCTCTTACCCCGCGGTTTCGAGTGAGCTGCCAGAGTGGCCTTCATACGCTCCAGGGCAAGCTCGATGTTCTGAATCGAGTTGGCATACGAGAGGCGTAGATACCCTTCTCCGTACGCGCCGAAGGCGGTGCCGGCGAGGGTGGCGACACCGGCTTCGTAGAGTAACAGGTCCGCCAGCTCGCGCGAAGCCATGCCGGTGCCGGTAATATTTGGAAAGACATAAAAGGCACCGCGAGGAGTGAGGCAGCTGATGCCCGGCAGAGCATTGAGGCCGGCCACGATTATATCTCGCCGCTTGTGGAACTCCGCCACCATCGCTTCCGAGGCTCGCTGGCTGCCGGTCAGCGCGGCTACGCCGGCCATCTGCGTAGAGGCACAGGTGCAGGAATTGCTGTTGGTCATCAGCCGGGCAATTGCCGGCGCCAGCTCTCGGGGAAAGAGTCCATACCCGAGACGCCAGCCGGTCATCGCGTAAATCTTGGAGAAACCGTCCAGCACGATCGTGTGCTCGCGCATGCCGGGTAGGGAAGCGATGCTGGTGTGCTCACCATCGTACAGCATACGGCTATAGATCTCGTCAGAGAGCACTACCAGATTGGGATGCTCACGCACAACCGCGGCAATAGCTTCCAGATCGGACGCGGCCAGCACGCCTCCGGTCGGATTGTGGGGTGAATTGAGGATGATCATGCGAGTGCGCTCGCCTACCAGATTGCAGAGTCTATCTACATCGAGAGAGAACCCGCGAGACTCTTCCAGAGGTATAGGAACCGCCTTGCCGCCGACGAACTGTATCATCGATTCGTAGATAGGAAAGCCGGGGTTAGGATAGATGACTTCATCGCCGGCGTCCAGGAGGGCCATGATAGAGAAGAACATGATCGGTTTGCCGCCGGGCGTCACCACCACGTCGTCGGCAGAGAAGTCGACGCCTCTCCTTTTGGTGGCATCCCTGGCAATGGCCTCTCTAAGCTCCGGTATGCCGGGAGCGGGAGTGTAGTGGGTGTAACCAGCTCGAAGCGCCCGGCATGCGGCGTCGACAACCGGCTTGGGCGTCTCGAAATCGGGTTCGCCAATCTCCAGGTGGACGACCTGGCGACCTTCTGCCTCTAGGGCCTTAGCCCGCGCCAGAACCTCAAACGCGGTTTCAGTGCCGAGGCGGCTCATCCGCTCTGCAAATTTCATTGATCTGCTGCTCCCCTTTGCTCTACATTGAGCAATACTGTGACACCGGACGATCGGACCCTAGCCACCAGGGAGGTCGCAAGCCGCGGCCCCTGGCCGCCGGCTACCACTCGCGAGGCAAGGCATTGCGTCCCGTGCCCACCACTTCGTTATTGAGACCAGAAGGTAGCGCCTCACCGTTGAGGCCGGCAATCAGATTACGCGCAGCAATCTCGGCCATCTTGCTGCGTGTGGTGTCACTGGCGCTGGCAATGTGCGGCACCACGATACAATTCGGCATGCTTACCAGTGGATGATCCGCCGGCAGCGGCTCCGGGTCGGTGACATCAAGCGCGGCACCCCGTATCTCACCGTGCGCAAGCGCCTCCACCAGAGCATCAGTATCTACCACTGGGCCCCGTGACGTATTGATCAGTATGGCGTTTGGCTTCATCTGCTCGAACCGCTCCTGATCCATTAAGTGATACGTTTCCGGAGCCAGCGGAGTATGGACGCTGACGAAGTCGGCATTGGCCAGCACGATGTCCAGTGGGGCAAATTCCAGTCCCAGAGCTGCCTCAAGATCGGAGCGGCGCACGACATCATAATACATGATGCGCATATCGAACCCACGCGCGCGCTTGGCCATCTCGGCGCCGATGCGACCCAGTCCTACCAATCCAAGCGTGGCGTGGTGTACATCCGATCCCAGGAGCAGCAGAGGCCCCCAGGTCTTCCAATGGCCGGCGCGTACGTAATCTACCCCTTCTACTATCCGGCGCGCCGCCGCCATCAGGAGGGCAAACGCGAAGTCGGCGGTAGTCTCGGTAAGCACACCAGGAGTATTTCCGGCAAGTACTCCGCGCTCGTTGGCATCGTCCAGGTTGATATTGTCGAAACCCACTGCCATGTTGCTGACCACGCGCAGACGCGGGCAAGCGTCAAGCAGCTCACCATCAATGCGGTCAGTAAGCAGACTGACGAGACCATCAGCATCAATGGTCTCCCGTAAAATCACCTCACGCGGCGGAGGCAGCGGCTCTTCCCACACGGTGGCATGAGAGAATTCTCGAATGAGGCTAAGGCCGGCTTCGGGTATGATGCGAGTCACGTATACCTTGGGTTTCGCCATCTGATTCTCCTCTGGATTTTCCGCGCGGCCAACCGGGTTAAGCTCAACCATAAGCTGCGAATAGTATCATGCCTATCCAGCTTTTGCAGTAATATAGTACGACATGCGCAGTCGGGAGACTCATCTCTCTTGGTACCATTGAAGCTTCTATCTGATTCGATTTGGGTATACTATGCAGGCAGTGCCACTCTTTCATTTGGAGGAGTACCGAAGTGAACGATCAGCTTGAGACCCGAGATATCCTGCTCATCAGTGAGCAGGTGCGCGACTTTGTCAGCACCAATTTTCTTTTCAGTAACGCTGCCGTATCCTTTGACAACGAGACCTCGTTACTCGAGAACGGTATTATCGATGAGACCGGCGCTCTGGAACTGGTCATGTTCGTCGAGGAGACCTACGGCATACAGGTCGAGGAGAGCGATCTCGTACCGGAGAACTTTGACTCGGTTGCCAGCATAAGTGCCTTCGTAGCCGAGCACCTCGCCGCACTCCGCAGCGACATCGGCTCCGATAGCGGGGAGTAGACTGCCGACCGAAAGGCTCCTAGGGCGGTGGGAGGTCCTCCGGCTCGCCCGGGTAGGGGTTCAGTCCGGCCGCCGGACCTAGTTCGTCCGCCGGCACCCCCTCCTTGGCCGACTTGGCCTCTACCGTGTGCTGGATCAGCGTGACTACACTGTCTAGGTCCAGCACCACGGTATTGACGACCAGATCATATAGCAGCGGGTTATCGCTCTCCTGATGGTATTCGGTGCGAAGGTACCGCGCACGAACCCTATCCTTGAGCTGGATACGCGTCCTGGCCTCGGCAGCTCCTATTCCTTCACGCTTGGCGACGTAGTCAATACGCTGCGGTAATGGCGCCACAATACGCACATGCAGTACATCGCGGCGGTTGGCCAAGACCACCTGCGAGCCTCGACCAATGATGACGGCATGTCCCTGGTCGGCAGCGGCTTCTACCAGGGTAGCAATGGTCTGCTGGTAAGCTGTGTGTAATTCGCCGACGGGGACCGCCAGCGACGCCGGGCTGGGCGGTGCACCCAGCGTGACCTGAATCGTACTTAACAAGCGGGCAAAGAAGCTCTCCGGGTACTCGTCGCGGGCGTCGGCCTCATGCAGACTTATGCCCATCTTCTCGGCAACCTGCGCTACAATCTCATGGTCAATAAGCTTCCAGCCCAGTCGCTGTGCCAGCCGTGCGCCAATCTCGCCGCCTCCGCTTCCATAGAGGTGAGATATCGTCACTGCCCGTACCGCAAAGCTACCGGCCGCCACGTCAAGCTGAGCCAATTGATCAAAAGGCTCAGCTGGCGTCTGGGGCGACCCTGCCTCCTGCGCGTGCTTCTCCATAGGATTATAGGACTCCCCAATCCGTTGCCGTTACCCGGCTTTCCTCCAGCTTTGACTGTACCACATGTGTGGCCGCCGGTGTGGGGAGCGGGCCACTCCGGCAAAAGCACCGGGCGGCCCACTAGAGACGTGGGGAGGCGTCTGGAGAACGAACCGAGCACTCAGGCGTCGTAGTAGAGGGAAAACTCCAGGGGAGCCGGACGCAGGCGCACTTCGGCGGACTGAGCGCGTTTCAGCTCCACGTATTTTGAGAGCACATCACTGGTAAAGACGCCTCCAGCCAGCAAAAACTCGTGATCCATCTCCAGAGCCGAGAGTGCCTCATCGAGCGAGCCGGGCACCGATCTGATCTCCCGCTTGTCGCAGTCGCTCATCTCGTAGATGTTGCGGTCAAGCGGCCCAAAGCCATGTTGCTCGGGGACGATCTCACGCTGTATGCCGTCCAGGCCGGCCAGCAGCAACGCGGAGAAGGTAAGATACGGGTTGCAGGTGGGATCGGGCGGCCGGAACTCTACGCGCTTCGCTTTGGGATTATCGGAATACATCGGGATGCGTACTGCGGCCGAACGATTTCGTTGCGAATACACCAGGTTTACTGGGGCCTCATAACCCGGTACCAGGCGCCGGTAGCTGTTGGTGGTGGGAGCGGCCAGAGCCAGCACTGCCGCCGCATGGGTAAGCAGTCCTCCCACAAAGAAACGAGCGAGCTCTGATAGACCGGCATACCCTGAGGCATCGGCGAAGAGTGGTTGCTCATTTTTCCACAGGCTCATATGCACATGCATACCCGAGCCATTATCTCCAAAGATCGGCTTGGGCATAAAGGTAGCGGTCTTGCCGGCTCGACGTGCCACATTCTTGACGATGTATTTGTAGAGCAGCACCTTGTCGGCCATGGTGAGCAACGAGTCATAGCGCATGTCGATTTCGCACTGCCCACCAGCGCCAACTTCGTGATGCTGAGCTTCTATTGGTATTCCACAGTCTTCCATCATCAGTACCATGTCGGTACGCAGATCTTGCAGAGTATCGTTGGGCGCCACCGGAAAATACCCCTCCTTGGGGCGGTTTCGGTGCCCGAGATTGGCGCTGCCATTACGTCCAGAATTCCAATGGGCCTCATCACTGTCCACTACTGCCCACTGCTCATTCTGGTTCGAGCGATACTTGACGTCATCGAAAACGAAAAACTCGGCTTCGGGGCCGAAGTACGCTTTTTCGGCTATGCCGCTCTGCTTCAGATAGCTTTCCGCTTTGCGGGCGATGTTGCGCGGGTCACGGGTGTAGGGGTCCCGGTTGGCGCCTGGCTGGGTGACATCACAGACCAGACTGAGGGTCACTTCAGCGGTGAAGGGGTCAAGGATAGCGGTCGCCGGGTCGGGGAGCAGCAGCATGTCACTCTCGTTGATCTCCTGGAATCCACGAATGCTGGAGCCGTCAAACCCTATGCCCTCGTCAAACAGAGTCTGGTCGAGAACACGAATTGGCGCGCTGAAGTGCTGCCAGGTACCCGGCATATCGGTAAATTTGAAATCGACCATACGCGCCCCAGTCTCCTGGGCCATCCGTAGTACATCCTCTGGTGTCATCGTCATGCCATGCTCCCTGTTACTGTTTACTGGCGGCAGCGTACCGCCAGTCCCACCACGCGCCGGTGGTCTGGCCATATGCTCTCCGTGTTAGAGCGCATACAGCACAGTGCACAACTATCTTACTGGTATACTATTGTAAGGGAGCAGAAGTTTCCAGCCCATGACCATATTCACCAGCTTTTGCCACACATTATTGTGCACACTGCACAGTCAGCGGTGTACTCGACCAGTCAAAGGTCGGCTACCCGCCGGGACAGGGACTGGCGGAGCCGAGCCATCCGCACCCGATATACGTCCTCCGGTTGCTTGGGAGTGCGTTTTGGCCGGTCCCCTTGCGCTACGTGCCACTTGCGAAAGGCTAGCCCTGTCGCCGTCTGGTAAAAGGCGCGTGCGGTAAGGTAAGTCCAGAAACCGGAGTCGCGAAGTATGCGCTGCTCACTAGCGCTGCGTAATCCGGCATCCTGGAGAATGAGGTACTCGTCAGGCAGCACGAAGCCATGAAGCAACTCATCGGCGAGGTAGGTGCGCACCGTCTCAGCTTCACGGGCCAGCGACGCCAGTAATATGCGTAGCAGGAACGCCTGGGCAGCAAACACCGGCCCATAACCCAGGACCAGCAGAACCAGCATCAGAAGAAGTGGCGACATCGCAAGCGTCCACTGCCCAGCTTCACCAGTCACCGCAAAGACCACCCAGTCAAACAGCACATGCAGCAAGATGGCGGCGCCTAGACCAAGTAGCGGAATATAGAGACGCGAGCCTGCCCCATGCCCCTGCTCTCTCGCGTAGCCCAGTCCGGCGCCGAAGACTGCGGTGAAGGTCGAGTGGCTGAGCCAACCGAGCATTATACGACTTAGTACCAGATAAGGCAGCTCATTACTCGGGCTAAGCGCAAAATAGCCAAAATTTTCGACAGCGGCAAACCCGGCGCCGATAAGCAGGCCATAAAGCACACCATCAGTGACGTTATCAAATTCGTCACGCAGACCAAAGAGAAGCAGTAGTAACCCCGCGCCCTTGATGATCTCCTCGACCACTCCCGATATCACCGCCTGACCACCAGCGTAGGCGAGGGCCGAGCTGGCACTACCAGCTCTGACCAGAAACAGTGCGTCGAGGCTCCGCTCCAGGAACAGTGTTGGAGGAATGGCGATGACCGCTCCAAAGACAAAGGCGCCCAGCAGGGTTGTCCAGGGTTCGCGCTCGTAACGATCGAAGACGCCAATCAGCGCCGCCGCCCCCAGTGCTGGTATCAGGGGTATGGTCACGGCAAGCAGCACATGTGCTAGGCCGCCGCTACTCAGCGCGTATGTACCTTGCTGCGCGGCAGCGGAGAGCGTGGCCACTCCACAAAGAGCAAGCACCACCAGTGCCAAGGCGCCAACCGCCAAGCGAAGCTGCGGATAGCGCTGCCCCTGCAGGGCGAACTGCAAGGTCACTCCCGGTCCTATCCCTTCAGTGCTTCCGCTCTCCACGGCCATCTCCAACCGGTCGCTCGTATCCGCCGACACCGGCGCCAGTAGGCGCAGATCACTCCTTCCCATACTGATGACATTGCCCGGTGCCAGGTCGCTCTCGCCGCCGGCTAGTATCTCCCTACCTTCAACCACCAGCGGCTGCTGGGCAGATATATTGCGGACGATCCAGCTGCCCGGACCGGTTTGCTCCAGCGTGGCATGTTCACGTGAGACTGTTGGATCCAGCAACACTATCGAATTCTGCAGCCCGCGACCTATCGTGGTCACCCCGGCAGAAACCGGAGCCACGTGGCAGTCCCGCTGGCTCGCCCCAATCCTGGCAAGCATCACCGTGGTTACCGCGGTTCCCGGCAATAGTCGCAACACTCCACGCCCAGCCGCACTCTCCCTCCACTCGAATCCCATGTTAGTCACCGTACTGGCCGCTGCCGAACCACTATGAACGCATAAGAAACGACACCAGCAGTATGCAGCTATCTTGTCTCCAAGCGCGAGGACATAGCCTTAATCGTTCGCCCGCGTGGGCAATTCCAGACAGACTGCTGCGCTTGCCAGAACCACCACCGATCTTTTATAGTGCACCTCAAGGAGAGGCGATACTATGGCTTATCTCAAGCGAGCGGAAATGGTGAGTGGAATCGGAGTTGGGGCAGTGGCTGTTTTAGGCATCATCGCTGCGCTCCTGCTTCCGGTGCATAGCGACATTGTCACGACCTATAGAAATGGACAGTCCCTCGGGCAACATGAGCAGAGCGTCTGGCTGTTGCAGGAACTCGGGACGCCTAAGGCTGCCGGCCTTCTGGCTACCCTAGGCGCACTGGCAATCGTCGTTGCCATGACCTCAGTCCTGCATGCTAGACAGAACCTGCCAATCGACCTGGCAGCATTGTGGGGAGCAACCCTTCTGCTGGTCGGCGCTGTCTACGTGGCCAGCACCTGGACAAGTTATCTGTTTCTCGCTTCTGCGTTCCTGGCGATACTCGCGGCTGTCCTGGCCATTATCAATCAATTGACCTCAACCAACCGGAAGACCCCGGCGCCGCCGAGGTCAGGCGGTCGTGCCTGAGGTGAGCACTCGAACCTTTGTGGCAGTGGAACTCGGCCCGTCACTCCAGGCGATGCTGGTGCAACGTCTACGCCACCTGCGCCAGGCATGCCCCGGCCTGAAATGGGTGGACCCGGAGAACCTCCACCTGACGCTGACGTTCTTGGGTGAGCTGGACCAGGACCAGCTGTCCGCAGCCATCCTGGCGGCGACTGCCGCGGCAGCCAGCTCTGCGCCCTTTCGACTCAATCTGTCCGGACTCGGGATCTTTGGCCCATCGCAGATGCCGCGAGTGATCTGGGCTGGAGTCAATGGCGACCTATCGGCGTTGCGCCGACTGCAATCCAATTTGGTACACGAGCAGGACGCACGTAACCTTCCAGGTAACGATATTCGGTTTTCTCCCCATCTTACCCTTGCGCGACTGAAACAGCGCTTACCCGAGCCCGAGAGGCAGCATCTCCTGGAGGCGTTGGCACAGCCCTTCCCACCGCGCCGGAATCCGACTCTATGGGTAGAGCAGATCGCAGTCATGAAGAGCCAGCTTACCAGCGCAGCGGCCCGCTATACGCGACTTGCGGCCTGCCCTCTGCTAGGAGCCGCCACTGTCTGATCGTCACCATGCGGTACAATAGCTTGACGCCCACAAACGGCAAAAGCGTCCCCACAGTCGCTAACCAATGAGACAGCGGGGTCCGATACCAGCTAGCTAGAGGGAGACCTTGCATTTATGGCTGCCGAAAACTCCTTTGATGTGGTTTCACAATATGACGAGCAGGAGTTGACCAACGCGCTGGACCAGACACGTCGCGAGGTGCTTACTCGCTTCGATCTCAAGGATACCAAGACCGAGCTCACATATGACCCCAAGAAGAACACTATCACTATAGTGACCGCCAGTGAGCTTACGTTGAAAAGCGTCTACGACGTGCTGGAATCCAAGATGGTCCGGCGCCAGCTCGACCTCAAGATCCTCAAGCCCGGTGAGGTAGAGCAGGCAGGTGGCGCGAGAGTACGCCAGCATATCGAGCTGCAAAAGGGGATATCGCCGGAGCTTGCTCGAGAAATCAGCAAACTCATACGTGACCAGTTTCCCAAGTCTAAGCCGCAGATACAGGGTGATGCGGTGCGGGTAACCAGCAAGAGTCGCGACGAATTACAGAGTATTATCACCCTGCTTCGCGAGAAGGATTACCCGGTTCCACTGCAATTCGAGAACTATCGTTAACAAGTCATCCAGCGTCGGCTTTGCCTCCAGCTGGCCGGTGACACGGTATCGCCCAAAAATCCTGGTTTGGTTGCCGCAAATTGGCAAGATAGCGTATCCTCAAATAGATAGACGCGTATGCCCTGGACGGCTGGGAATGCCGGCCGTACTTGCAGGGGCTTCGTCTCCTGGCGGGCAACCAGGGGTATCCGTTCTCCTATAACTATCGGGGCAGTGTGAGGGCAACGGCATGAGCAGGATGGGTTCTGGCGGAGACTGGGGCGACAGCCGCGAAATGAGCGCTTCGCGCTCCGGGCGTGGGGGACCACAAGACAGTGGTATCCGCCGTAATGAGCAGCGCGGTCGCGCGCGACTGAGCAATTCGCAGGTGGCTGCGGCTCTGCGCGAGGCACAACAACTCCAGCAAGAGGATCGACTGGAAGAGGCTGTGCAGCTCTGCGAAGAACTGATCGAAGGTGGAGTGCAACGCGCAGACGTGCACTACTTCCTTGGCTGGCTCTATCAGGAATCCGACCGCTGGGACGAAGCCGCCGCCGAGTTTGAGCAGCTGCTCGAAGACCCTGACTATGCGCTCTCCTGCTACTATGCGCTTGGCCAGTGCGCCCGTGCCCAGGGCAATATCGAGGAAGCCGCACACTACTTCGACGAAGCTGTGGACCGAGTCAATCTCGACGCTCTAACCCGAGAGGAATCCGATCAACTCTTGCAGCTGTGCCAGGAAGCCGCCGAAGCCCACCGCGAGATGAACGATATGGAGGGTGCGGAAACCGTTTACACCGCGCTGCTCGGCTACCTGCGTAGCCAGGGCTGGCAGGACCAGGTTGCCGAGATCGAGCGACTCATGCGCGAAACTCTTGGTACTAATCCGCCGAAGAAACCTCGACCAAACGCGGCCAACACCGGCACAAATCCACCGGTGGCGCGCGTGAACCGGCGAGGCGCCACACCACCGGATGCCGGAGCTGTACTACCAACCGCTGGCGGCAATCTGGATGGACTGGGACAGTTCGATCCGTCCACGCCGCTCGATCAGTTGCCGCTGCGGAACGGCCTCTCCGGGTCAATCGCCCCAGCTTACGGCCCGCCACCGCCGCTCGGGCCGATGGCGGGCGCCGCTGCCTATTATGGTGCGCCTCCCTCACCTCCTGGAACCGGTAACCAGATCTCACAGCTGATTCAGGGCTTGCATGGTGGTATGGCAAGCGGACGCATAGGTATGAACGCCCTGTCGGAACCGCAGCGCTCTCAGGTGGAGGACGCGGTACGCGACATCGAGAACTACGTCGCCCATGGTTTGCTTACGGCGGCAATCGAGGAATGTCTCCGGGTCATGGAGATAGCGCCACAGTACTTAGATGTCCACCTTATGCTAGGCGAGATCTACGTGCGGCAGGGCAAGATCGAACAGGCTATAGCAAAGTATGCTGCCTTGATCGATATCGATCTCGCCAATGATCGAGTCGACGATGCGATCTCGACCTACCAGCGCATCCTACAGCTGGAACCGAATAATCTGACCTACCGAATCAGATTGATTGAGCTCCTCAAGAACCGGGGACGCGCGGAAGAAGTGCTCAGCGAGCGCATGCTGGCGGCAGACTCCTACCTACGCCTGGGTTATGCCGACCGTGCCATTCAGGAGTACGAGCAGGCGCTCATGTCCAACCCGAGCAACACCGCCATACGCCTGAGCTATGCCACTGCCCTCATGAAAGCAGGACATACCGCCCGCGCGATCACTGAGTTTCAACGAGTATTGCAAATCGAGCCCGGCAATATCACAGCGCTCAGTCGCTGGCAAATTGTGCTGGCACAGGGGGTGAGCTTCGCTCCGGCTATGAGCGTGCCCGGCATCCCCGGCGGCTCCGCCAGTGGCCTTACTGGCATCACTGGAACCAACAGGCAGGCAGCTATTGAGGCGCTGAGCCAGCTCCTACGAGTCATGCGCACCGACGGCATGCGTAGCTACGAAGAGGTGGCCAAAGATTACCTTCAGGCTATCGAATCCACGCCTGGCAACCCCGATCTGCGCTATGCACTGGGTGAGATTCAGCTCTTCGCTGGACGGCAGGCTGAGGCGCTCAGCAGCTTCCAGCAGATCGCGCTGGCGCCGGGTTTCGAGTTGCTTGGCCGCTACGGTGCCGGGCAGGCTCTGCTGCTTGGCAACGATAGCGCGAGCGCCGCCAAGGCGGTCCGCGAGCTGGAAGAAGCGTCGGCCATCGTGCGCCGCTCTCCCCCAGACCCAGCACTCTGGGCGTCACGGCCACGCGGCGACGGAGAGGACCATCTGGCTCCCGAGCTGGAAGTCTCGACGCTCCTGGCACGCGCCTACCAGCTATCCGGATTGGCAGGCCATCTGCCGGCCAGTCTCCAGAACGGCCAGGGCCAGCAACGCCCCTACAGCGACGAGGTCTACAGAGCTCTCGCCGAAATATCGGCGCGGCAGCTCGACCCGCAATCTGCGCTTCAGGAATACGCACAGCTGGTGCGCCACTACCGAAATAGCAAGCAACAGGAGAATGCCGTCGGCGTCTTGAAGGAGATGTCGCGTGTAGCTCCTGATGATCCGGCGGTTCGTAGCGAACTGGCCGATATACAGGTCTCGCGCGGTCTCCTGGACGAAGGAGTGGGCGAGTTACGCCAGCTGGCCGAAATCCATACCCGACGGGGCCAGCTGAAGGACGCCGCTCTCGTCTACCAGCGTATGGCCGACATTGACTGGAGCAGCGGCGAACACAACGAGGCACTGAGCCTGCTTCGCCAGGCAATACAGTTCTCCACCGACGATATGGCGCTGCGGCAGCAATTCGTACAATACTGCCTGGAGACTGGCAGAGGTCCGGAAGCATCGGAACAACAGACGGTCATTGCCCGCTTCTACTTCGCCAGCCGTCAAACCAAAGAAGCGGTAGCCGCGCTCCAGCAGCTCATAGGCATGGATCCGCACAACTACGAAGCCTATGATCTGCTGGGCCAGACCTACTACTCGGTGGGCGAGTACGAACAGGCAACACGCGTCTACCGAAACCTGGCCAAGGTGGACCCGACCAGCGCGATGGCGCGAGCCCGGCTTTCGGAGCTGCAGGCAGTACGCGCCCAGATGCACTAGTAAGGGTATGAGCCGAGGCGTATCACTTCCGGGCACCCCCATTGCGCGTGTATACTCTAGGGTAGTTCCCGAGAAGGCATGACCTATCACTCTATGCTCCCCAGTCGGCAATCTCCCTGTGCGGACTCGCCCGAGCAGTACCGCAAAGATTGGCTTCACGATGAGTTGCACACGATGAGTTGCACACGATGAGTTGCACACGATGAGGTGCATTGGTACCGCAGGCCACGTCGACCACGGCAAATCTAGCCTGGTTATGGCCCTTACCGGCATGAATCCCGACCGGCTGGCTGAGGAAAAGACGCGAGGGATGACCATTGACCTGGGCTTTGCCTGGCTGACGCTGCCCAGCGGACGCGAGACCAGTATCGTGGATGTGCCCGGTCACGAGAGCTTTATCAAGAATATGCTGGCCGGAGTCGGCGGCATCGACGCCGCGCTGCTGGTAGTGGCGGCCGACGAGGGGGTAATGCCCCAGACTCGCGAGCACCTGGCTATACTCAACCTCTTACAGGTGCGTACCGGCGTCGTGGCGCTGACCAAGTGTGACCTGGTAGACGATCCAGAGTGGCTCGATCTGGTACGAGTAGAGGTGGCCGAGCTGCTCGAGCCCACTACCCTCGCCGGCGCTCTTATTATTCCGTGTTCGGCGGTAACCGGTGACGGGCTGGCTGACCTGCTGGCGGCGCTGGACAGCGCGCTGGATAGTGGGCCAGGTAGAATTGACAAGGGCAGGCCTCGCCTTCCGGTAGACCGAGTGTTTACCATTACCGGCTTCGGCACGGTCGTCACGGGCACACTGCAGGACGGTAGGCTGCGCGCGGGCCAGGAAGTGCAAGTCTATCCTACCGAACAGCGAACCCGTATACGTGGCTTGCAGGAACATAAGCACGCGATCGAGGCTGGTTGGCCGGGAAGCAGGCTGGCAGCCAATTTGGTGGGAGTATCCAAGGATGAGATTGGGCGAGGCGACGTGCTGGCGCTACCCGGCACATTACATCCAACCACATCGCTGGACGTGAGGTTGGAAGTGATCGATGGAGCGCCGCGCGCACTGCCTCATAACGCCGAATTGGAGCTGTACGCCGGCGCAGCCGAGGTGCCTATCCGCGTATTGCTGCTGGACAAGGCGGAGCTACTGCCTGGTGAGACCGGATGGGCGCAGTTGCGTTTGCAGCGTCCACTGGCACTGCTACGAGGCGATCGCTTCATCGTGAGAGTACCTTCGCCAAGCATGACCATCGGCGGCGGCGTGGTAATTGAGCCATGGGCACGGAAGCATCGCCGGTATGACGCCGCCGTCCTGCAGAAGCTACAACAGCTGGCTCTGGCCGATCCCGAAGAGGTGATACTGGCGACGCTTCGACCAGACCCGAGGCGCAGAAGTGGTTATCATGGAGTTGCCGCCGACGAAATTTCTAGGCAAACGGGCATATCAGTGGGCGACGTGGATGAGGCGCTCACTCATCTAACCAGTCGTGGCGCGGTACTGCAGGCTGGAACTTTCAACCTACTCAGCAGCGAGTGGGAGAGACTCTGCAGCGATGCGGCGCGGGTAGTCGCTGAGTACCACCAGCGCTTCCCGCTACGGCTCGGTATGCCACGTGAGGAGTGGCGCTCACGGCTGGAGTTGCCGGCCAGAGCAGGCGGCGATACCCTGGCCGCGCTAGTGAGATACGGTGTGTTATCCGAGGTGCCGGCCAGTGGCAGCGCTAGCCGCGGCGAAGATGTTGATGACGAGGGTCCAGGCTTGGGCCTGCGTGGAGTGGAGAGTAGAGGACACGGTCTCTTCGTAACGCTGCCTTCATACCAGCCCCATTTATCATCAGCGGAGGAGCAAGAGGTAGCAACTATGCTGGCTCGCTTCCAGCGCGACCCGTTTAATCCACCGACCCGGCCGGAGGTGGAGGCGGCACTCGGCACCGAGCTTACCATAGCTCTGCTGGATCGGGGTCAACTGGTACGAGTGAGCGACACGATACTACTGGAGCCGGCCGCTTACCAGAGAGCCATTACTCAGGTGGTTACCTACCTTCGCGAGCACCAGACCATCACGGTTGCTCAGGCCCGCGACTTGCTGGGCACTACTCGTAAGTACATGCTGGCCATCCTGGAGCACCTGGACGCACGCCGTATTACCCGGCGCCAGGGAGATGACCGCACGCTTGGACCAAATGCTTCAGTCATTAGTGCTGGCGGAACGGGCCGCACAACTGGCGATGGTGAAGACGGCCGCTAAGGCAGGGTTGGCTTGCTGTCGCCTGCCGAACTCACCCGGTCGGCCAGGAACTCCTCCCAGGTCCGCAGGCCCACTGCTCTGCCGGGGGCCAGATTGGCGCCGGCCCGTACCGCGCCTGCGGCCTTGCCTGGCAACCAGACCGGCACGAACGGCCGGTGCCGGTGACTGGCCCGAAGATACATCCGGATCAGCTCGTCCATCCCATACACTCGTGGCCCTGCCACGTCGGGAACTAGCCCGGCCGGAGTGCCAAGCGCCAGTTCCACCAGCTGGGCAGCTACCTCGCCGGTATCGATCGGCTGGAACCGGAAACCGGACGCGACTGGTACCACCGGTAGCCTGGCCATCTGACGCGCCACCACTAGGAGCAAGTCGTAGAATTGGGTGGCGCGCAGCGTTGTCCACGCTAGGCCGGAATCGGCCACCGCACGCTCGCCCGCCAACTTGGAGGCGAAATAGGTGAACATGGCGCGGTCTACGGCGCTGTTAACTGGAACCCGGTCGGCGCCGACCACCGAGATGTACACCAGGTATCGCGCCCCGGCCGGTAACGCAGCTCGGACCAGATTCGTCACCTGCTCCTTATCGCCGTTGAAACTACCCGCGCAGAACACGATGATCTCCACCCCCTCGACCGCGGCTTCGATCCCCTGGCCCTTGCCCAGGTCACCAGTCATGTATTCAATACCCTCCACGGTCTCGCGGCTTTGCCTGCTCAGCACCCGTACCGGGCAGCCGGCGTCTCGTAGCCGCGACACGACGTGGCGCCCGAGTGTGCCCGTTCCACCAGGGACCAGAATTGGTTGCATGTTCGGTAGTACCTCCTTCGTTTCTCTCTCGGTTTGCCAGCCTCACGAGAGGCTCGTATCGACAGAAGACGAGTGAGCAGTGGCTGAGTGTGACACACTTGGCCAGCACCATCCTCACCTCGGAACACGGCTGGTTCCGGCTGGCGGACCTTGAGCAACAAGAAGCGCTTTCGCTGGCCTTTTTGCGCCTACTACAAGACTATGCGGCTTGGAGCCCTGACCCAGCAAGCGCCACGACACATTCTCACGCACTGGGTGCGGCAGCCGGAAGGAAGGTTGACAGTGCCTCCAACGCTGTGATACCATCCAGCTTGCCGCGCTGCTCACACCACGGTACGCAGCCGGCAGTATCTGGACCCGTAGTGTAGCGGCCTAACACGCCGGCCTGTCACGCCGGAGACCACGAGTTCGAATCTCGCCGGGTCCGCCGGAACAACATGCGCAATTTTTCGTGACAAACCGTAGGGACAGTCTCGATGCTTCGGCGTTGAGTTTTTCTAAGTCGTCTCGGGTGTCTCCTCGCTCTGATTGGTTTTACCACGCTCGCCCTGCATCAGGCGCCAGATTGCGCTGTATGACACTCCAAATAGCTTGCCTACTTCGCGCAGAGTCTTTCCTGACCGGACCAGTTGTAGCGCCGCGGCCGCCTGTTCAGCGGTGAGTTTGGGTACCGAGAGAGGTGGATGCTTGAACTCTGGACGGCTGCGTTTGGGTGGAAAACACTGCTCACGCAGCCACAATCCACCGGATCGTTGTTGCCACAGATCAGGATCTAGACCTAGTGCCAGCGCTGGCAGAACATCTCGTCTTGGTATGACCGCCACGATGGCCCATCTCTCCAGGTCGTATATCAGCCCCTCACCTTTAAGCAGCGCCCACAGAATATCGCGGCGTTCTATCGGAGCTGCCTGCATCCAATACTCGGCCATTTCGACCAGAGTTTCACCTGCCGACACCGCTAATTCGATATCAGTCTCCAGGTTATGCGTATTTGACACCGGCAACGTGTAGAGTTCGCTACGAACCGTCTCCATTTGAGTGTCTAGAGCATCTTCAGTAAGGTATCCCTTGGCAAATGCCAGCACCAGACGCTCTTGTTCTTTCTCAAGCTCTCTACGGCGCTGGCGCAGTGGTTGCTGATCATCTACCTTACTTGCGGCAATACAGTAGTCGGCGACGGCCTGGTGCCATGAAACCGGCAGGTGCACGCCAGCCAGCAATGTACCGAATTGCTCAGAGATGGCTTCATTTGCGACCGATAGATAGCCTGGAGTTGTGCAGGGCAACTTGCGGAGCGCGCTGGTATCACGGTAATACACTCTTCCGCCCGGATAGTTCTGTACTCGGAGCGGACGATGACAGCCAGCGCAGACGACCATGCGGCTAAACTCATGCGCCTGGCGCCGTGATTCGGCTCTTGGCCGTCGATACTGTTTGGATTTTGTCTGCACCATCTGCTGCCATAGCTCGTACGGCCAGGCCGCCGGATGGCGTCCCTCGACCAGTTCGCCCGACGGCGTCTCAATAGTGCCATAGCCGCACCCGGGCGCAAACTCACGAGGGAACCACATGCGACGCATGGCGGCAACCGTATCTTTGGAGAGGGGGCGCTGACCGAAGCGCGGCGTCGTTGTGAAGTGCCCCGAGAGCTCATCGGCGATAGCGGTGTCCGACCACCCCTGTGCAGCCAGTTCTCCCAGCCTGACAAGCGCCGGAAAGTTCACTGGGTCTCGCCGCACGGGCATACGTGGCGGCTTCCAGGTAGAGGGTGCACCATCCGGCGCTTTGGGGTAATCCGGCGGCAGGTACCCAAACGGCACGCTGCCGTTGTGGTAGCCATCCCGTGCCCGGTCCTCTTTGCCGTCGATGGCACGCTTGGAGAGGCGGCGCGCGAAAGCGGCGTTGAGCTGCGTGTCAATGGCGAACGCCACGTCAGTGCCGTCCTGCTGCACCCTGTCGATATCCCATAGTCCGTCTGCCGTTGCCCACCAGACTCGCTTGTCCCTAAGGGTGTCCAAAGACAGGTACGCCACCGCCGCGTTGCGCGCCCAGCGATCATTCATGTAGCAGAGCACGACATGAAACTCTCGTCCTGCTTCGGCCAATAGCTCGGCAAATACCGGACGTTTCTCGACCTCCTCAAATGTGGCGCTTATCTCGGGTTCCTCGAACCATCGCACGATGTGCCAGCCGTTGCTCTCCGCATATTCCTGGACACGTCGCTTCTGGGTGATAATGGTGGCCGGGTCCTGCATGTCGCTGCTGGAGCGAACATATCCTGCCGCTAGCGCTCCTGCTTGCGGCTTGCCAACTTCGCAATAAAGCCGCTCAAGGTGTAGTTTCTGTCGTCCCATGTGCTTCTCCCTCCGGATCGAGTCTGTGGCGCTTGTCGCCGGCACAGGCGTTCGCAGTAGAGCCACGACTCGTGGCTGTAAGAACAAAGTTTCCATTAACTTTGTCTACAGTTGTAAGTACCGGGCCTGATCAAAGGAGCGGAAAAACACACGTGGAAGCATGACTTGTAATCCTATGCGTCATTCCGCAGAGGTCGTTTTCTCTTACGAGTTCTATGAAATGGCACCGTTGCGGACTGTGGAAGAGCACCACGTCCTCGCGTCCACCCGGCTGAGCTTGATCAGACGCGATATCGATGGAGGAGCTTTGCTCGACAAACGGAGCTGACGGAGGTTCAGGAGGATGCAGGTCCGTCATTCGGGGCCGCAATTCGTGAGCAAAAATGGGTTGTCACTGCTTGATGGCTTCTGGGAACCGCACGGCTCCTGGGCAAAGCTAATCCCCGTGGTGACGCACATCATCTGCCTGCAGTGCGTTAAGCGAAGCCTTGGGTGCACAAGGACTCGGACGGATGGCGGCAGTAGGTCAAAGAAGATGACACCCCGCCGCCAGTTGGTTTGTAAGGCCCCAAACGTAACCCTGGACAAGCCAGGCCTCACCCCTGCTTATACTCTCCTGAGAGTACACACCAGAGTTGGCACTATCTAGCTATCGCACAAGACAAGCATTGCATTGCTCACACATGCTCGCGTTCTCTGTTTGCCGCCACTTTACATAGAACAAGAATTCACACAGATTCTGCCCCTGAAACTGCAAGTTACTATCCTGTCGACCCCCATGAATACAGGAATCGGTCCACGCCCAGAACTTCTAGCTTAACGAAATTGTCATGCTCTGATCAACCACGCTGAACACCACTCGAGGCGCATGGTGCCGCATGCCCTGGACAGTAGTCGCATGAATTAACAGAGGTGGCACCATGGCTTTCCTGTTGCTTTTCCCTGTGCGGACTTGATGCTGTACCACCCATTCATAGCGTATGCTTGGAAGAAACAGAACATGGTGACTGACTAACCTCGCGATTTCCCAAGTGTCGTGATCTGCTGCGTCAGGCTTTTCGCGCGCGCAGCTGACGCGCTCTGCGCAGCCTGGCGCTTCATTCGTAGAGCTTCAACAGTAGCCGGTTTGCTAATCCCGTGCTCTAGTTCAGTGTGATGTGTAAGTTTGTCGATCATGGAGCGCAGACTCTCTGCACCACGCCGCGGCATCGACAAGGACACCACATTCGGTCCGCCGTCGAAATATTGGATCTGATACCACTTTTTGTGTACTGGATCAATAACAACGAATGTTGCGCGCACTCAACCTTGAGACCCCGTGACAGAGCCCTGGAAGCTGTATCGCACAGAAGTGGACGCTACTGGATCGTAGAAATGGGGGGTGATAAAATCGGAGACGACAATGCCGTTCATGGTATAGGCAAACTGGCTGTCCTCACAAGGTATCGCAGTTTCCAAGAGATAGCTTACTCGCGCACTGCCATTCGGATTCTTCTCTACATACAAATCTGGAGCAACTCCCGCAATTGTTCGGTTCCCGGACGGATCCGCCAGCATCTCTAAGCATTCATGGCTGGCAGTCAACGACCAACTGCTGCTATACTGCACAATTTTATACGGGAGCACGAGTAGCGTTCTGATGGCCAAACCCGCCGCACCAGGCGCATTGATGTCATTACGCACGATAATTGGCCAGTAGTCGATCGGGACATCGTCGAGCGCAGCAAAAGCGTCAACTGTCGCCTCGATGTCCCATAGGGGGCCGAAATCACGAGTTGCCTGCTTCTGCAATGCTGCTGCTACTTGGTTTAGCTCACTTTCAGTGACCTCGGCCGTACTAACTGCGGATACAAGCGCAACGTGGTAGGGTAACATGCTCCAACTCCTTTGTCTGCTGAAAAGTCGTACCAAGCACTACGGTAAATCCTTCGCCCAGGATCAAGGATACATAGAGTGGCAGGCAGCTGCCAACAGTTCAATCAAGCGCGGAATGTGGTGATCTGGATTAAGTACCGGCAGAAGTCTACCTGGCTCAGGTTGCCGATGCTTACCCGAACTAAGTATTCTGTGTGACCCCATGTGAATCGTCAGAAACTCGACCTGGCCATTTCGATCTGTCATACCTCCTTTCGATCTGTCATACCCAACCCAAAGAGCAACTTAGGCAACCTAGATGTCGGCGTCTCGGCTGAGTAGCTTGACGGGTCGTAGCTACAGCGGCAATGCTGCGGTCTTTGCACGGGATTCCTGAATCACACATTGGACTAGTGTACGCTGGGAGCCTGTCGAAGTCACGGTGCCTGACTGCTGGAGCTGCAGATAGTCGTGTAGGCTCTGGTGCTACTTTTCGGACGCCCTTGCTGACTATGCACCTTCTGTACTATCTAAATCACTCAAATGTAGATTCCACGATGCCTGAGTAAGTCAGCACTTGTGGCCCTCTCAATCACACATCAGATGAGCGTCTGGATGCTAGATATCACCAGACCCGGATGCTTCAGTTTTCAATATGTTCGTTTGAAATCTTGTCGCTTGCTGTTGTAACGTGGTGACTAGCAGACTTGGTACAAGTCCAAAGATAGCTGCTATTACAGGTGCGAGAGGAGTGTCATCAAGATTGAATATCTCGTCTATGGATGGAAACGTATTATTAGTGCTTGTGGCGTTGCCTGACACTTCATCTCGGGAGAATTGTGCTTCAAGCATGAACGGTGGGTTGGCGAAAGCTATTGACGGAGCACCCGTCGACCTGGCCATAGGAGTAGCCGCGGGTGACGACGATGTCACGAGCGCTGTAAACACCGAGGCGTGGTACAGGATTACTATTAACACTATACCAACCACAGCCGCGATCGCAGAATAGACAAGGTTCGCGATCACCTGCGCCCCGGTGAGCCCGAGATCGTCAACCTGGGCCTTAACCTTGGTCTGTCGATACAAGCGGCCAAATGCTCCAAGCAAGGCGCCAAGAACCGCGAGACCCATGGCAGTTGCGAGTGACTGGTAGGAAACACCAACTAGTACACCGATCAGCACGAGCAAATATGCTGCAAGTCCCGTCCAGAATATCGCTTGAAGCAAGACATTGCGAGCACGTAGCATTCCTTCATACTGTGTCTGACGAAACTCGTTGAGGCTGTGAAGCACTTCGCGCACCATAGCCCGCGGGCTATGTTTGCAGGTGTCACCACTAGAACTAAGCGAACTTTTCGAAGTGTTCCCTTCGCTCGTTGCCGAAGCGTGCGGCTGATTACCCAGCCGGGTTGGCAATAGATCCAGATACACGTCAGCACCGGGATCAAGTTCAATAATCGCTACTCGCAACTGATTGAGCAAAGCCGCCTCATCATCCATCCCCGAATTTTTCACTCGAGCAATGTCATAGCGGGCTTCGGCAATAACACTCGCGCCACTAGAACAACATTCACATTCGAGAAGGGCTTCCTCTGCCCAATAGATGAGATCCCATGCACCTGTGTATCCGGTTCGCAATGACCAAGCCACGCCCGGCTTTTCGAGCTCCTGACGCAGGTGTTTGTGCGCCGCTAGCGCCTCGCAGTATGCTGTCCGACATGCAACGTCGGTGCAACTAACCGCTCCCGGACAAAGGCTAAGCCGCACACCAATGCTGCTCGCGCGGCGCTTAATGCGCCCGTAGTTATGAGTGTTGACAGTCTCTGCACGCCCATTTGCAGCATTGCGCGTTGCCAACAGGTGGAGGACTGCCACAGACAGCAACCCAATTACGAGCCCCCAAATACGGGCATCCTGGGCTGCCATTCTCGGTGCGAATCCTTGTAGCCCGACGTAAATAAGACCTGTTAAGAGGGCGCCTACAATTGGTACGAGATAAAGCATCGCTCCGTCGAATTTGGCAAGTCCTTGCCCTATTTTTCTAACATTGCAGATAATGCACTTTTCATAAGCCTACTCACAAGCGTTGAGAGTTTCTGGTGCATTGCTTATTCCCCGGAGATTGATTTCCTACCAATAGGCAGGATCGCCGCACTTCCGTACAGAAACGTCGGCCGCGACAACCTTGGATTCCGAGGCACAAATTCAGTGATGCTTGTAGTTTAACTGATGTTCACTAAAGTGTCAATGAGCTCAATCCAGCCAAGCTCTATCATCGAATAACGAGGAAAGAAAAGCGGGCAGCGCTACAGTCCTGAGGTATAACATCAACCTGGAGTCGATCTCAGTTTCATTTCGCTCGAAGTAGGGGGCGTCGGACGAGCACTGCATTCATGTGAGTTGGCACATTGGCTAACTACAACCTCTGGGACACGGGCAGCCCGAACGGTACCAGTTTACTCAAAGCGCTGTAGTTGTTCTGTATCCCGGCCTGCCGTCACCCTACTCCTCACAAGGAAATGAGTAGAGTGGAGTTCCTTGGAGCTCCGCGTACTCCTGGATACGTCGCTTCTGGGTGACAATGGTGGCAGGGTCCTGCATATCGCTGCTGGAGCGAACATATCCTGCCGCCAGCGCCCCCGGTTGTGGCCTGCCAACTTCGCAATAAAGCCGCTCGAGGTGTAGTTTCTGTTATCCCATGTGCTTCTTCCTCCTGGTCGAGACTGAGTCCGTGGCGATTGTTGCTGGCACAGGCGTTCGCACCGGAGCTACAACCTATGTCTGCAAGAACAAAGTTTCCATTAACTTTATCTAACCTTGTAAGTACCGGGACTCATCAAAGGAGCGGAAAGCACACGTAGAAGGAACATGACTTGTATCCCAGAAGGTGTTCTGAAACTTGAGGTCAGGAGGTGATGGTATGCGCTACGACATCCACACGCGCAATTTATCCTTCCGACGTGAGCGGTGACGAATAGGCCTTTGCCGCTCCCTATCTGACTCTGACGGGCAAAGCTGCCTCACGGCGCAAGCACGACCTGCGCTGGCCCGTCAGCACTGGTGCACCGCCCGTCTCAGGTCAACACTATCCTCATCCATCGACAAAAACAGGCGCTCGCGCAGCAGGTTTTGCTCGTGAATACGGCGCGCACGCTCTTTCTTGAGCAGGTCTACCACACCTCGATCATCGCGATGATCGCCGCCCATGCTGGGTGCCGTCAGCACCACTACACATCTTCCGCAACAGCCGGCTCTTGCCCCGGTACTGCGCAAGGCTGGCACGGAATCGCACCCGCCAGCTTCGAGGCACACGTCGCCATCGGCGTGTAACATCCTTGCGCCAGCCGTGCGCCCACGCAGCCGCCGACTTGAACGCCCTGAGCCGGTTCGGCGACTGCTCCGAGCGTGCAGCAATAGCAAGCGGCATGAACAACGCGAAAGCCTGCACAGGTAAGGGAGAAAGCAGAGGGTACCGCAAAGGTACTCACTCCTCATCTCTGCTTCTCGCAAGGGCACAAACTCATCACCTCCTTGCTTTCCCGTGACCGCTTTCCCACCGTGAGGGCGATGAAGCGTGCCACGGGAAAGTGGTCACCTCTTGCCATTGGGAGCATGCCGTATGGAGCTCGCGTAACGGCGTATGAACCACCCAGCGCCGATAGGTCACCGTTCGACTGGTTGACACGACCAGTTGCTTCCTGTTGTTGATAGACAGGAGCCCATTTAAGGTTGGCAAGCGTTCGCGAATCATCTGGCGATGACACACGTCGTTGCGCCGAGGTGCTTATTGCTCGGCGCTGTCCAGGAACGATAGCACCGTCCGGTTGAATGCCTCGGACAGAATGATGGTGTAGTGATTGGTACCCGGGATCTCGACGACACGGCAGTCGGGGATTATGCTGCGTACGCGCTCAGCTTCGTCGGCGGTTAGGATGAAGCCCCGATCGGTTGCCAGCGTTCCCAGAGCGGCGCGGGTAATGAGCGTCTGAGCGGTGATACGCGAGAGCAACACATCGGCTTCGACCGCGGTGTTGACCGCGATTTCTTCCTCAATCACTGCTTTAGGTACTCGCGAGGTGACCATTCCATCCATATGCTCATCGGCATCGTAGCGATAGTACGCCTCCCAGAACTCGTTCCACTGGTGCACCGGCGACTGCCGGCGCTCGGCGAGGTAGGCGTCGAGTGAGGGATAGACCTGCCCGAGCCGCGCCAGCGAAGCGCCGATGGCTTGCAGTGCGTCCGCTGGCACGCGTCCACCGGCATCTACCACCACGAGCTTGCCCAAGCGCTGGGGATGTATCGCCGCCAGGAAGTAGGCAACCTGGGCGCCGAGCGAATGTCCCACCACATGGGGAGCGGGCAACCCCAGCATGTCACACAGCGAAAGCAGGTCGTTCACATGATAGGGAATGCCGTACCCATGCGGCGGCTTCTCGCTGAAGCCGCGCCCGCGCAGGTCGGGTGCCACCGCATACCATCCGCGCTCGGCCAGTGTCGGACCCAGCAGCGCCCATTCCTGGCTGCTGGCAGTGAGGCCGTGCACCAGCAACACCGCGCGTTCCGGTCGGCCGAGCTCCCCCCAGGTCTGGTAACGTAAGCGGATGCCGTTGATTTCTTGGTCGTGAGCTACCACAGTCGGACTCTCCGTTCACTCACCGCTTCTGCAACGTAATTCTCTCGTAATCTCGTTAGAGCGTAAACTGCATGAAGAAATTGTAGAGAGCCAGATCAGCGCTCGGTCCCTCGGGATCGCCCCAGAGTCCGGAGCCGCCGGACCAGGCGTGCCCCATGCCGTTCACCAGCCAGAATTCCTCGATCTCCTGCCCGGAGTTGTTGTTCCAGGTGTAGACCGTGTACGAGTGGCCTCCCGGAACCTGCCCATACGTGGTAGTCGCCGGATCGGCAAAGATGGCGTTATAGGCTCCGCCCGAGGCATCGTAATCGGTCTCCATCCACTGCTGGATCACCTGATCACCATTGATCGGCCACACAATGGGATCGGCCGTCCCCTGGATATCGATGGTGGGTACCACCCGTGCATACTTTCCCATCACCTGATAGGCCAGATCGCCTTGCAGTACGGGAGGAGGACCGCCAGTGACTGCGGCGGTCAAGGAGAAGGAGGTGACTGCCTGGTACTCTACACCGGAGTGCACCCCGATCGCAGCGTACAGGTCGGGATAGGTGACTCCCATATTCACCGCCATCGCACCTCCAGCCGAGATTCCGGTGATGTAAACGCGCTGCGTGTTGATCGTCCAGCGCGAGGTGCTGTTCTCCACCGTTTGGGTGATGCCGGCAATCTCGGCGGCCTCGCCCAAGCCCCGATATTGGTCAGTGGGCAAGAAAAAGTTCCAGCAGAGCGCAGGATTGTTATAGACCATCTGCTGGAGGTAGGCAACGACAAACTGCTTCTGATCCGCCACGCTATCCATGCCGGTGTCGGCGGCCATGGTCCCGGCGTCGACTGTACAGCCGGAGAGTACGACGATCAACGGCACTGAAGTGCCCACGTGGTAATTGGCCGGAGTATACACATCATAGGTGTACAGCCCGGCGGGGCCGAAATAGCTGAATTGCTGCAGCTTCCCTGAAGTCAGCGGCGCGGCGTGTGCCACCGCGGACTGCTGCGCCAGCAGCAAGCTTCCTACAAAGACTCCCAAACCCAGGTATCGAGCCAACCGCTTGAACATCTCTCGTTCATTCCTTCCTGCTTCGAAGGTACCTATACAACGTTGTCTTCTATCGCCCACCGGCGTGACCACAGCGGGTGTTACGAGCAAGCATAACCAGCAACCGTTAGCGGAGGCGTTTATCTACAGGTGGTCAGTGACCGCCAAGCGTTGATTAGAGTGGGAGCTACCCACAGATCACTAGGGCGATCATACAGCTGCGATAGACCTCCCACTCCTGCCGTTCCACCACCTGAGCGCGATCGAAATCGTGGGGAGCGATTCCCAACTGCGAAAAGATCAGTGGCTTGAGTCCCCTCCTCCAGGTGGAGAATCTCTCCGGGCTCAATGCCGCGGCGCCAGCTGATCTCCGCGATCCAGACGGTAATCCCTGCAGGACATCAGCCTGCCTGAGACACAATTGGATGGTTTCTCAACTGGGGCGGTTTTCGGCTCCAGCAGGTCGCAGCCAAAAACCTGTGCGGTTGGAAATGTCTGCGTCATGTCAAAGCACCAGCGACCCGTCCCTGAGCCGACATCCAAAATCATGCGCTGGGACACAGTAGGCGCGAGATAGTTACCCGCAAGGCGGCACGCAACGCAAAGCGCTGCAAATCCAGGCGATTGATTTCCTGGCTTCCGGTCGGTAAGACATACGGTGGATCGTATGCCCTTGCTCTCCAGCCTCCCCAGAACTATACTAGTTCCACCAGCCGGTTGATTGTCCGAGAGGCGCACAGTGACACAGTGACAAATGCGCATTGCCCTGACTTCGATGAACGCAGCTGCCATTAGGCGCAAAGGAGCGGCTCATGGGCAGATTGAAGATCGCATTGCTCGGTCCTTCCGAAGTGGATCACGTCGGCCGTCGTGTGCTGTTTCCCGAACGCAAAACCCTGGCGCTCCTGGCTTATCTTGCTGCGGAAGGTGGAAAGCAGCCGCGCTCGAGGCTAGCACAGCTGTTCTGGCCGGAGAGCGACACCGCTCATGGCCGAAGCGCTCTACGCCTCAGCTTGTTCCACCTGCGTGACGCGCTCGAAGAGAACGAACACCCTGGCGAGCCGTCGCATCTCATCATCACCTACGACATGCTGGGTCTCGATGACGCCGCGGACATCGAACTGGACCTGCGGGTGTTCAAGGCAGCGGGTCTGCTAGCCCAGCGACTTCCGTCCCCAGAAACGATGCGCAGTGAGGACCGGCAGGCGGCAGCACTGGAACTGCGACGCGCGGCCGCGAGCTATCGCGGCGATTTCCTCGAAGATTTCACGCTGCGCGACGCAATTGATTTCGACAACTGGATGGGCGGACAGCGCCAATACTGGAGGAGTTGCTTCGAGCGAGTCGTCGACCGTCTCTCACTGCTGGAGGGCGTGGAAGGGGCTTTTGATCAGGCCATTGAAACGGTCGAGCGCTGGCGCACCTTTGACCCGCTGAGTGAAGCGATGTACCTCAGGCTGATGCAGCTCCACCTGGCGAACGGCAATCGCGTAGCCGCGCTGAAAATGTACCAAGCTTGCGTCGATATTCTACAGTCCGAACTGCACGCCCAGCCATCTCTTGATCTCACCGCACTAGCCGAGCGTATCCGCAGCACCAGCCCGACCTACGAGAAGCAGAGCCGCACGCCGTTGAGATCAAATCCCGGCGACACTCGCCCATACCTGAGCATTCCCTTCGTGGGACGGGGAGGGGAGTTCAGCCGGCTTATTGCGCTCTACCAGCAGGTTTGCCTGGGCCGGCCACAGGTGGTGGTACTGGAGGGAGAAGCCGGTATCGGCAAATCGCGTCTGGCAGCGGCATTCCTCGACTGGGCAAAAGTCCAGGGCGCCGGGGTGCTGGCAGGACGGGCCTACAAAACCCATAGCCGCCTTTCGTACCAGCCGCTACTCGACCCGTTGCGGACTTGGCTGCAGGGGGAGCAGCAGCTTCACCAGTTGCTGAGTGCTCCGTGGGTGGCCGAACTGAGCCGTCTCCTGCCCGAGCTGCGCGAGCGCTATCCCGACCTGCCGGCGCCAACTGCCGACGAGACGTTTGCCCCGGCTCGCCTCCTGGAAGCGCTGGCCCGGCTGGGGCAGGCGTGTGCCGCACGGCAACCACTACTCATCTGTATCGACGATATCCAGTGGATGGATGAAGCCACGCTGGACGCCTGCCATTATCTGCTCAGACACTGGACGCAGCAGGCGACTCCGGCTCTTTTGCTGCTGGTCAGGCGTACTGAGACGCGCTCGATCGATCCCTTGCTGGCCGAGGGGCTGGCTAATCTTAAGCATGTCGCTGCCGTGACCCACCTGGAACTTGGCCCGCTTTCCGCGAGCGCTTTGCTGCAGATGGTTCGAGCCTTCTCGCCGCAAGAGCGAGCAGAGCCACCGTACCCGCCGGCGAGCGTCGCCGGCATCCTGAGCCCCGAACACTTTAGCGACTGGTTGTTTGCGGAAACCGGTGGGCAGCCATTCTATACCATTGCTACGCTCGAAGCTTTAGTGGAAGAAGGCGTGCTGGTACCGCGGGCGATCGAGAGCAAGGCGTGGGTGTTCGAAGCGCGGGCTGCTCTGCTCTATGCCGAGAGACGCAGCAGCCTCATTCCGGCGAACCTGCGCGAGATGATTCTCAGCCGGCTCGCCCGACTCTCCTCCACCGCCCGCGAGCTTCTGGCCGCCGGTGCGGTACTGGACCACGACTTTGCTTTCGAGAACCTCTGCGAGGTTGCCCAGCTACCCGAGCAGGTCGGTCTCTCGGCGCTGGACGAAGCGCTGGAGAGTCTGTTGCTGCGCGAGTCTCGCCTGGGCTTGGGAAAGAGCGGGCCGACCGCCTACGTATTTGCTCACGACAAAATTCGTGAGGTCGTCTATAGCGAGGCCGGCGAGGCTCGGCGGCGCATCTTTCACGGCCGCGCGCTGCACATTCTAGAGAATCGAGGAGTGAGCGCGGCCGAACTGGCCTATCACGCGCTGGCCGGCGGTGCGCCCCAGGCCGCGGCCCGCTGGAGTGTCGCTGCAGGAGACGAAGCCATGCGGGTGTTTGCCGTGCGCGACGCCATCGACCACTACCAGCAGGCACGGCAGCTGACTGAGGAGGGCGAAGCCCTGCTACCGGCAAGGACGAGCGCTCATCTGTTCACCCAGCTTGGCCGCGCCTTGGAGCATAGAAACGACTTCAAGGCCGCGCAGTCCACCTATCAGGCCATGCTAGAAACTGCCCGCAGGCAGCGAGATTCCGCCATGGAATGCGCCGCGCTCAATCATCTGGCAGTCCTCGCCGGTGAGGACTTCTCCCAGCTGGACAGCGTGATGGCACAGCTTCAGGAAGCGCTCCAGATAGCGGAGCGTACCGGCGACCTCCGCGGGCTGGCCGAGACCCAGTGGAGTCTAGCGCGGGTGCACTACTACATTCTGAACTTGGAGGCGAGTCTGTTACATGGTAAAGGGGCCAATGCCCTCGCCTGCGAACTCGGGGAGGAAGACCTCATCGTCCGCAGTCTGAATACCCTGGCGTATACCACCCGTGCTATGGGTCAGTTCGAAGAGGCCGCCGCTATGGCCGAGGAA
Organism: uncultured Chloroflexia bacterium; assembly: GCA_963826075.1. Taxonomy (GTDB): domain Bacteria; phylum Chloroflexota; class Ktedonobacteria; order Ktedonobacterales; family JADMIN01; genus JAJPKE01. Next base: position 239,055 of record CAWGVQ010000009.1, on the reverse strand, counting down.
GCGCGCAGTCTCTCCAGCGCGCGCGGCGACCGCATGATGGAAGCCGACTGTCTGAGCCGGATCGCCGACGCGCATATCAATTGTGGTCGGCCGCACCAGGCAGTGGCCGCGGCACGGTCGGCCTATGCCATGAGTCTGGAGATCGAGCATCCCTGGGGCCAGGCCAATAGCGGCTATCAGCTGGCGCGCGCGCTGGCAGAAACCGGCGCCTACGAGGAAGCGCTCGCCATTGCCCAGGAGAGCACCAACGTAGCACGCACGCTCACTTTCACCGTTCTCCTCTTCGTGAACCTGCTCACCCTTGGCTTAGTCTATCAGGCGCTGGGGCTTACCAAGGAAGCGCTGGAGACGCACCTGGAAGGCTTGGAAGTGAGCAAAACGGTGCCTTCATCGCGCTACGTCGGCCTGAGCTACTCGCTGGTTTGCGTGGACTGCGCACTGGCCGGTGACTGGGAGACGGCAGCCGGCTATGCCCGGCAGATGCTCGTAACCAGAGATCCCCGGGTGGTGGTGTGTCCGGAGGCTCCCCGCTGGCCGGAGACCGAGGCGCTGCTCTCTGCCGGTCTTCGCGGCGAGGCGGAGTCCGCGCTCGCCGCCTTTGGTGAGCGATTCAGCGCCAACCGGCGCTGCCACCTGGCTCTGGTACGGGCGCAGGCGGTGCTGGCTGAGTCGCAAGGTGACCGTGAGCGCGCCCTACACTGTTTGCGGGAAGCGGTCGCCGAAGCCGCAGCTCTCGATCTCCCCGGTGAGCTCTGGCAGGCGGAGGCGGCGCTGGCTCAACTGCACCACCAGCACGGAGAGGATGAGCCGGCCGCCCAGGCCTGCGGGCAGGCGCGTGCCGTTCTGGAGAAGCTTGCCGGCGGTATTGCTGGTGAGGAGCTGCGCACACGGTTTCTGGCCTCACCGCCGGTGAAGCGACTCTTGGGACGCGAACAGCTTTTCGTGGCATCACGGGAAGGATGTTAAAAGTGAGCCCGTCGTCACGTTCTGGTTTGCCCAGTCCACTTGCCAGGCCTGTTCACTCGGCGCCAGATGCACCAAAGCACGGGCAACGGGGCACGGCATGACGGTTCGCTTTCCGCCAGCACGCCATGAAATGCTCCTGCCGCTCGAGCTAAGTACCACACGCGGCCATCCTGCCATATACCGCCCTCGAGATCAACCACGGGGGCCACGGGAGTGTGATGGCCGTGCTGACCCAGGGCGTGCCGCTGGTGTGTATGCCAGGCGTCGGCGCGGACCAGAGCCTCGTCGCTGGACGGGTGGCTGCGCTCGGCGTGGGCAAAGCCATTCCTAGTGAAGCAACGGCGAAGGAGCTGCGAAGTGCCGTAGAGGAGGTACTGGCAACCCCGGCGTATTGTGTCGCAGCCGAGAGTCTGGCGGTATTGATCACCGAGCAAGATGGGTCCGCTGGAGGCGCCTCCGCCCTGGAGGCCGCTATTCAACCCTGCGCAATAGACGTCACCCTTCGCATGCCTCAGGCAATTCACGGGTAGCACGACTGCGTTGTGATCGTGCTCGCGAAATACTGCTGGAAGTCATGCGCCTTGTGCTTCCATGGTCCATAGCGAACCGAGCATTGTGGCACAGCGGTTAACGATGCTGTTCGAGCGCTATCGACAATCAAACGGCAAAAAGTGGACCTACCGGCAGGTCGCGGACTGGATCAATGAGCGCTTCGGTCATGGTCAAGAGATTATCTCAGCAAGTTATGTGTTCCAACTCAAGACTGGGGCCTGTCCAAACCCCTCTCAGAAGATGCTCGAATGGGTTGCGGCCTTCTTCAACGTTGACCCTGCTGTGCTCATTACCCAGCACCTCGATGAGGCATCACTGCCCGATGCTGATGAAGTAGTCATTCGCCAGGCCCTTTCCGACAGCGGACTTCGCCATGCAATGCTCTTGCTGGCAGGCATGCATCGTGACAAGTTGCCTGCGGTGCTCGCCGTACTAGAGCTCGCGAGTGAGACGCTGTCTGATCATCGAGCGGAGCAAGCGCACGCCACGAAGCAGCACAATGCGCGCAGCAAAACGAGGCCTGCAAGGGATGGTGAGAACGAAAACGTACCCTTCACCAGACAATGGAGTGATGGTCCATTACTTACGCCCTACAGTCTGTTTTCGCTAATGGTTCCAGCCGCCAGTTGGGAGTATGAAAGTAGGCTACCAGCAACCAATCAGTAAATGGTGCGATGGTCAGAAAACTTGGCCAATCGCTCACCAGTGGCGGGAGCATGTGCAGTTCCTCATGGATACGCGCTCCACGATGGGTAACCTAGCGAAGCAGCAGCACGGGACACGGTGCATGGTCCAGCACGAAGCGCGCCGTGTGCCCAACGGAGGCCGGCCCCAGGGCGGGATGCCCATCTGGCAGGTCATGGGCACAGACGACCAAGAGTGCCGCTCCAGTCTCCTGGGCGATGCCTACCAGGACTCGTTCAGGCGCGCCGTGCGCGACGCGAACGAGACTACGCAGTCCCAGCTGCTGGGCGTGCGCGTGCGCTTCAGCGAGAATGGTCTCTGCCGACCCGTGTTCAGCTCTCTCCATCTGCGTCCGCCGGTCGGCTCTGCCTTTGGGACCAGGTCGGAAGGGGTTGGGAACTTGCTCCCAACGCTGACGTGGACCTTCATCGATCACATGCACCAGCAGCAACTCCGCTCCCGGTGCAACCAAAGAAGTCAGTTGCTCCAGCAGCTCTGGACCGCATTGCAGTCCGATACCGCACACAATCACCATATTCACCATAGTGGCTTCCTCCCGTAGCTCACCCGTGGAGCCAGACGAACAGCGAACTGACGAGCAGCATCGCTGGGACCGCCAATAGTCCAAGTTTGACGTAGTCAGCCGTGGTAATGTCGAGCCCCTTGCGTCGCAGGAGCACCAGCCAGAGCATGGTCGCCAGCGAGCCCACCGTCGTGAGGTTCGGTCCCAGATCGACGCCGACAATGGTCGCGTAGATGAGGGCTGGATGCTGGAGAACCACCTGTGGTGCCCCATGAAAGGCGGCTATGAGGACCAGGGTCATGGGCACATTGTTGATAAGATTGGCACCCACGGCACCTCCGCCGGCGACACCGAGCACACTCCAGTAGGAGCCAGAATTGGCACTATGCACCAATGCCTGACTGAGCGGTGCGAGGATGCCGAGCTGTTCCACAGCCTGTACGACCAGAAACAAGCCGGTGATAAAGCCAAACAGGGACCACGGAATCTCTCTGCCCAGACGGCGCCAGTCGAGACGTCGGGTGTAGCGTGCCCCTGCGAGGAGGAGGAGGCCACCACCCAGAGCTACGAAGGCGACGGGCACCTGCAGTGCCGAGGCCACCACGTAGCCGACGGCAATGAGGCCGAGAACGGCGAGCGTAAAGGTGCGCAAGACCGTGCCTTGGGGGAGAGGGCCCAAGGCACTGCTAGCATAGTGCGCCCGCAAGGGTCGGCGAAATACCACCAGAAAGAGCGCTGTATTGAGCACGATGCAGACGAGTGCGGGAACGAACAAGTAGGAGAGAAAGGACTGCAAGCCGCTCCCAAAGGCGTCCAGGACCAGAATGTTGGTGGGATTGCTGACGGGCAGTAAGAACGACGCGGTATCGGCAATGAAGGTGCAGGCAAACATAAAGGGCAGCACCGGGAGGCGGAGCCGGGTCACCAGGGTATAGACAATCGGGGTCAACATCAGCGCGGTCGCGTCGTTGGAGAGGAACATGGTGGTCAACGTGCCTAGGACAAAGACCCCGAGGTAGAGGCGTAGTCCGCTGCCGCCTGAAACCCTCGCAATGAGGGTCGCACAAAGGTCGAAGACGCTAGCCTGGTCGGCAAGAGCGGCAATCGTCATGAGGCCAAGAAAGAAGCCGTAGACATTGGCTTGCGCCGCCAGGATCTGTGGAACCTCAGCGAGCTGAAGGTAGCTGCCCAGGAGCAGGATCGCGGCTCCTCCAAGGGCCACCCAGGCTTCCGAGACACCGCGGGGACGCACCACAATGCCGGCGAGAACCGCCAGCACAAGCACCAGACCAAGAACCACATGAACCAAATGTGCCATTCCCGGGGTTCCCTCCTAGGTATGAGGCTGTGTGCCTCATTTTGCTTCATGCAGTATTCTGTAGCGAATATTGCTCCTCGTTGTCCACCTACCCCCCGCTTGTCCAGTTAACCCGGCTGCGCAGTCGGAGCCACATAATTGGCGCAAACAACAGCCGAGCGGCCACGCTGCTCACAGGATTTCGGTAGTGGTAACGGAATATACAGTGCTCCCTTGTTGCATCGCAGTCTGAACTTGCCCAGTACTTGCGCACCAAGGACGCCAGCGGTATCCAGCACAGTCTATCCGAGTTGGGCAGGCCGGTGATATGCCACCGGTAGACTCACCAGCAATGTCCGGCACGACCTTGCTCGATATCTCGACTATTGGTCCGGCTGATGAGTCACGGGTTTTGCTCCAGGTGTTGCTTCAGGCGGTGTGCTGGCGGGTGTCATGCAAGCTCCCATGAAGAGCCGACAGGATTCGGACAGGGCTGGAGTTAGCAGGACGCCACATCGTGACGGCTACGTGAGAGTGCGTGGCTGGTCTGTGACTGTCGTGTGAGCATGCAACCTCAGACTAGTGTATGAAAGAGCGAATAGGCGTAGCGTATTCGCGAGAGAGGAACGGGGATGAAGCGTCAGCCAGAGCGTCTCGTACTTATCGTGTTGGCGGCTTTTGCCGCTATCTCAGCACTGGCAGGAGGGTATGGAGTAGCCTCCACCAACGGCCTTGGTATGCCGATGGCGTGGTTGAAGACGACCCCCTTTGCCAACTACCTCGTACCTGGCCTCATTCTCGGTTTTGTGGTCGGTGGGAGCGCCCTAGTTGCCACTATCCTGCTGGTGATTCGGCATCCCTGGGGCTATGTCGTAGCCTTTGGCGCTGGTGCCATCATGCTCGGGTGGATTATCGGCGAGATCCTGCTCATCCAGCAATTCACTTGGCTGCACGTGGTCTATGCGCTCAATGGCGTGCTTCTGATGGTGTCGGCGGCATGGCTAGAGCTTGAGGTCTATCGCCTTACAGACATGCTCCTACCCCAGCATCTATAAGGGAGATTCAGCATGAAGGTCCGTCTGATCCTCACGGTGGTGTTGCTCGGAGCGCTGGCGGCAGTTCTCGTGCTCATTCCCTTGGTGCAGCCGGTCCAGGCGGCATCCAGCACGGGCACATCCGAGTTCGCCACGGTCGACAACTACGTCCAGGCCCAACTGGACGCATCCCGCATCCCGGGTCTCGCACTCGGCATCGTGCAGGGAGACCAGATCGTCCAGCTGAAAGGCTTCGGGACAGCCAATGACTCCGGGAGCGCGGTCACGCCGCAAACCCCCTTTATCCTCGGATCACTCTCCAAGTCCTTTACGGCCCTGGCGGTCATGCAACTGGTAGAGGCTAGCAAGATAGACCTTGACGATCCTGTTGTGCGGTATATTCCCTGGTTTCGAGTGGCCGATGCCGTCGCCTCAGCCAGGATCACCGTTCGCCAGCTCCTCAACCAAACCAGCGGCATCTCCACCGCCACCGGGACCAGCTTCTTGCTCGGGTCCGAGACCGAGACGTTAGGGCAGGCGGTCAGAGATCTTCGCACCGCCGAACTCGTGAGTCCGGTGGGCACTACCTTCACCTACTCGGACGCCAACTACATGATCCTTGGACTGCTGGTTCAGACGGTGTCGCAGCAGCCGTATGGAGTCTACATCCAGCAGCACATCTTCGGGCCGCTCGATATGGAGCATAGCTATACGTCGCAACAACAGGCCCGGCAAGCGGGGATGGCGACCGGCTACCGCTACTGGTTCGGCGTCCCGGTGGCCTTTGCTGCTCCCTACCTTCAGGACCAGATCCCCGACGGGTACATCATCTCGACGGCCCAGGATATGAGCCACTACCTGGCCATGTACCTGGGGGATGGCCGGTACGGCGACCAGGTGCTCCTCTCGCCGGATGGCATTGCCCAGATGGAAGACCCGGCGGTTCCGGTCTCGGCAGGCACGTATTACGGGATGGGGTGGTACGTCACAAAATGGGGAGGCGTGGATGCGCTCTACCATGGCGGGGATGTCGCCAACTTCCATGCGGGCATGGTCCTCGTACCGCACGGGACCTGGGGCATCATCGTCCTGGAGAACGTCAATAGCGGGAATCCCCTGGTAAGTCCCCGGCTGCTGACGCTGGAGCAGAGTGTGACGGGGATGGTAGCTGGAGGGCAGGGAGCGACCGGAACGGGCATTGGCACCACCTACCTCGTCTTCGACCTGGCCGTCGCCCTCGTCCTCATCGTGCAGGGCTGGTCGTTGCTCGGGCTGCTGCGGCGGCGCACTCGTCTGGAGCTGCCGCTGCGCGGTCGTGCTCATGCCCTGGGTCAGTTACGGCGGTGGGTCCTGCCCTTACTCTGGGAGGTCGGGGGATCGGTCGCTATCCTGGTTGGGGTCCCACACGTGGAGGGTGCCTCCTGGGGGGCCTTGGTGCTGTTCGCCCCTGATCTGAGCGTCGCGCTGCTCGCTGTCGGCGGTCTCTGGCTCCTAACGGGGCTCGTCCGCCTGGGCAAGGCTGGTCTCTCCCTGCGTGCCCCGCAGCCGACGAGGCAAGGTCCAGCGGTTCCCACCAGTCCTGTCTTGTCAGGGTCAGTATGAGCAGAAGTGCGGTGAGGTCAGCGAGAGGGCGACTGAGCCACGCCTTTCCTCGTGGCCCAGTACCACGCGGAAACTGCGGCTGTTGGCGGCGAGTATGTTCTGAGGCATATGATTATTACTGAGGGCACCTCCCTTGTCCAGGGAGGTGCGAACGAAAGGGGCAGGGGGCAAGATGTTTCGCGTCAGAAACTATTGGGTCTATAGCACCGGCCTCGCCGTTGCCTGGGCGGTCGTTCTCACACTCACGCTGATGATCCGGGGCAAGGGAGCCGCGCAGACTCTCCTGTTGGTCTTTTCAGGCTTCTGCATCTGCTGGGTGTCGGCGACCATTGCCCGATACGTCTATCCGCCGCCAAAGCGCTGGACGACGAAGTAGCGCCAGCAGTGACGTCCTCAATAGATCTGCCGTGCAGGCACCTCGCCGTCGCGGTGCAACTGCGGTTTTGTCCTCGATTTGCAACTCGGGCGCAAGTGGAGTTACCCCGAATTGGTGGGTCAAATCCAGTGCCCATCACTCGATTTTTTGGCCTGGTACACCGATCAAGCGTGCTTCTGACACGATGTCCACATACACGAGACGGCGTAAGAGGTATCACCTGCCGAACACATACAACTGCAGCGCAGTCGTGCACAGAGGCAGAGTTGTGTGAATGTTGTAGGAGATTGACCACCTCCAATTTCCCCCATGTTTCCCTACTTTCTGTCCAATATTCCGGCTGCCACTTTCGCCACCGGAACGGCGAGTGACTTTATATCTGAATCAGGACCCCGGCATGCTTGCTGATCGCCGTCCTAACGATAGCAGGCTGGTGCCGGAGACGGAGGAATGTGACACACGTTCTAGAAGGAACCCAAGACTGCTCACACGTGCTCTGCGCGCTCTCGATGATGACGATGCCGATCACCGCCTCAGCAAATCTTTTAGCTCGCTTAGTACCCCTGCATCGACTCCGTTCGCCACGACATTCCCTGCGCCGGTTATTGCCCCTAGAGATTACCCATCTTTACCCACGGCGCAACCTCTGCTCTCACTGGTCGCACGTTGGTTTAGTCTATCATGACGGAAACCTTGGCATCAAGCAGACGGCTATTGTGCGAGGAATCTCAGTATGAGTGTGACAGTGAAGGTTATCTCGATGAGCAGTCGCAATGTGGGTCTGCGTGGCACTCGGTGACGTGCTCCCACAGGCATATAGACCGTGAGGAGGGATGGGGTATGCTGTGATCTATTTGTGATCACCAATACCTTGACGGGGCGCACAGTCGGGGCTATAGTGTGGGTATCGACCATGAACGATCCGACGACGACAGCGCCGCTCATGTAAAAGGAACCTCAACTGGGTATCGTTCCCCAGAGCAGGTCGTGAGTAGTCTCAAACGTGTACATGCGAAAAGAGACATGCCAGCCGCACAGGGAGTGAGGTCGCGCCTCGCACCGACATGGCAAGCGCCCATCAGTGTTACAACACGGTGGGCGCTTTTGTTGTGTCTTTTAGTGGTGTCTCCCTCTCCCACGCTCCAACGATCACGCCCCTGCACAGTGTACCCGTCCGGAGGCGTTCCGAAGGCCACGCGTCAATGTGCGTGCAAGCCCACTCACGTCCGTGACACTGCCATAGACCTGCTTGGCACACGACCCGCGAGTATGAACACCCGTTGCCATTGCTGGAAGATGCCGTACGGTTGGCATAGTCGTTGCCACTTCGTCTGGCGCTCAAGCGCCTCCCCTAGCTGGTGTGGATGGTGATTTTGCGCGACCTGCTCCGCCATCAGCGTGACGTAGTTGTGATGCTTGCCCTGGTACTCGAGACGACAGTGTGAGGTGTTCCGCGTACTATGCCCTTTATACCTGCGCGTTCTGGCGCACGTTCGACGGCAAGCAACCGCTACCAAGCGGAAAGAGGAGATCACGATGCGTGCCTTTGTGATGAAGTCTCTGGGGAGCGTGGGGTTCATGGACAAACCCATACCCACCCCTGGACCCGATGATGCTATTGTAAGGACCACTAGGGCCCTGATTTGTACGTCCGACTCGCACACGGTACGTGGCGCTGTTGGACCACGAGAAAACCTGACCCTGGGTCACGAGGCGGTGGGGGTGGTGTATCAAGTCGGCAGCAACGTCAAGCTCTTCAAGCCCGGCGACCGTGTACTGGTCGGCGCCATCACTCCGGATTGGGGAGATCCAGCGTCGCAGGCAGGTCATTCCTCGCAGTCCGGAGCACCGCTCGGCGGCTGGAAGTTCTCCAATACCAAAGATGGGGTCTTTGCCGACTACTTCCATGTCAATGAAGCTGATGCCAACATGGCCAAGATCCCGGACGCCGTCGCTGATGAAGTGGCAGTGTATTGCGCTGATATGCTCTCGACCGGGTTCATGGGCGCAGAAAATGGAAATATCCCCATTGGTGGCACGGTCGCGATCTTTGCTGAAGGACCAGTGGGACTCATGGCCACCGTCGGGGCGAAACTGCGTGGAGCCGGACTGATTATCGGGGTCGAAACCGTCCCGAAGCGCCAGGACCTGGCACGTCAGTATGGTGCTGATGTCATCGTGGATTTCTCACGGGAGGATCCGGTGGAGCGCATTCTGGCCCTCACCGGTGGCATCGGCGTCGACACCGCCATTGAGGCTTTGGGCGCCGACTCGACCTTTCAGAATTGTGTGCGCGTGACCAAGGCTGGCGGCACAATATCGAACGTCGGTTACCACGGAGCAGGCGAATTCGTGCATCTACCCCGCGTAGAGTGGGGAGTCGGGATGGCCGAAAAGACGATCGCGACTGGGCTCTGCCCCGGTGGCCGGCTGCGTATGGAGCGGCTGCTGCGCGTCTTGGAGATGAAGCGGGTCGATCCGACTCCGATGACCACCCATACCTTTAGCTTCAATCAGATGGAACAGGCCTTCGAGATCATGGATAAGAAGCTGGATGGGGTGCTGAAACCGCTGATTATGTTCGGGTAGTCTCCACTGAGACCGTTCGCCACGTACAGATCGACTTTAACAGACGGTAGCACGTACATCAGTGGTGGTACCGTCTGTCTTGCCTTCCACCGCCAGCGAGATGAGTAGCATGCGAACAGAACGACATCTGAACCTGTCGGAGTACAGTGAACTCGTCAGCCGTTTCTTCTGGCCTTTCTCGTTCTCCGTACGAATTGACCGTGTCTAGTGCGTTTCCCACACATACCAGAGATGCCGATAGCGATTATTGAGTACCTGCAGCGGTACCTGCCCGATTGATCCATCGGCTGAGAGGTGAGCGGCATAGTGGCATGGATGCGTGTGGCCTCACTGGCTTCCTTGGGTCCGTAGCCTGGATACCAGCTATTCGACATGCCCATCCAGAGGTGGAGAGACGATAGCAGTTGCGGCAGCGACCGCCACCAGCAGTTCCGGTATCTCGAACGGCATGAAGAGAAACGCATTGATCCCGAGTCGACTTCCTAATGCCTGCAAGGACGCATCATCATGCGTCAAGAGGAGAACGACCGGAACGGAGGCGACGGATTCGGTTGCGCGCACCCGCCCGCAGATGGTGAGTCCATCCACTTTGCCCAGGTGCGCATCCAGAATGGCCACCGCGCAGGGCTCGCTGAGTATCGCCTCCAGGGCCTGTGCACCGTTGGCGTACAACTGCGGCACATATCCCTCTAAGCGGAGCGCCATCACAATCACCCGTCCGATGGCCCGGTCGTAGGTCGCGACGACGATAGGGAGTGGCGACGTGGATTCTGCGGCCACTGAGCCAGGTAAGCTAAGTGAGGACATGGAGCGCTCCTTTGTTGGGCGATCTCCCAAGTAGTGGACAGTCTCTCGCCAGGGAGGCCAGGGTAACATGCTCATCGGCTAGCAGCCCTTGGGGTGCTACCAGGCAAGGATGCGGACATCAATGGCGAATCTTGGGTATCAACCTAGTGTACTCGGCGCATCTCACACACCTGTCACAGAAGCTCCCCCATCGCTCACAAAGGAGGCACAAACTGGGGAGAAGCCATTATGGCATACAAGGAAGTATTTGGCAGAGTGCCGCCGGGTCCTACCGTTCCTACCGCCGGCTCCGACTGGTATGTCCGGGTGTTCGTGTGCGTGCCTTGCGCTCCCCAGTTGCCTCATGATGGCAGTCGTCAGGGAGGTCAGCTGGGAGTGCAGCGAGGGGAAGGGTCAGGAAGAACGTGGTGCCTACTCCTTCTGCCGACTCGAACCAGATGTGGCCACCATGCCGCTCGACCAGTTCGCGACAGACGAACAGACCGAGTCCCGTGCCGGCGATCTGGTGGTCGTGTACGTTACTCGCCCGCGCGAACCGCTGGAACATCTTCGCCTGCTGATCGGCTGGTATGCCGATTCCCCTATCTTGAATGCGCACCTCTGCCAACGCCGCCTCTCGGTCGGCTCGCATTGTGAGCGTAACCGGCCCGCCCTCCGGACTGTACTTGATGGCGTTACCCAGCAGGTTCCCGAATACTTGCTCCAGCCGCATGCTGTCAGCTTCTAGCAGCACTGGCTCGTCGGGTGTCAGTGTCTCCACCTCTAGCCTCAGGGTATGCTGCTCGGTCGTCAGTCGAAGACGCGCCAGGCAGCGGCGCAGCATCGCCACCAGCTCCACCGGTGCCAGGTGGAGCTCCAGCCGGTCCGCCTGGATACGGGTGACGTCGAGCAGGTCGTTGACCAGGGCATTCATCCGGGCCGTCGCCACCTGGATCTCAGTGATAGCCTCGCTTTGCCAATCAACAAGTTCCGCTCCGCGCCCCAGTCGTGTTTGCACCTCGAGCATGCTGGCGAAGCCCTGGATGGCCGTCAGAGGAGTGCGTAGCTCGTGGGCGGCGACACTGATGAATTCGTCTTTGAGCTGCTCAGCGGCCTGAATCGAGCTGATATCCTGCACCAGCACCAGCGCGCCCGTCTCAGCTCCGACGACTTCTGGAGTTGCTTGCTGCGAGGCGGTCATGGCCTGCTCTACCTGCTCGTCGCCCAACAGCGCCGCGTCGATAGCCACCGCATTCAGGAGGATCGGCACGCGGGTGCCATTTGGGCGGCGCACCACTTCACGCCGCTGCAGCGCTGACAGGCCACCATGCACGATCTGCAGCGTGGCCAGCTCCTCTAGTGGCAGCGGCTGGCCGGTCTCGGTGAAATAGCGCAGACCCGAAGCCACTAGGAACTCACGCATGGGCTGACCCTCCAGCCAGGTAGCGCCCCAAACTTCCATTGCCGCATGGTTGGCCATGACGAGTGTCGCCTCCCGGCCGCGTACGAGATAGGATCCACCCGGTAGCTCGCCCAGCGCCATCTGCAGGGTTTGCAGGAGCGCTTGCCGCTGCTGGACAGCCAACCGCTCTGCTGCTTCCAGACGCTTGCGGGCGGTGACGTCACGAATGATGCTCATGACAACGAGGTCGTCACCTAGCTGCAACAGGCCCAAGCTCACTTCCACAGGGAACTCACTGCCATCCCGGCGTTGGCCGAAGAGCTCCAGCCCGGTCCCCATCGGTCGAGTATGGGGAGCCTCCAGATAATCGGCCCGGTGCTGCTCATGCACGGCAGTGAGGCGGCTGGGCAACAGCATCTCGACGGGATGCCCCAGGAGCTCGGAGGGCGGGTAGCCGAAGAGTACCTCGGTCTGATGGTTGACCAGCAGCATATGCCCGCCGGCGTCGGCAACGATGATGGCATCGGGGGCCAGTTCGAGGAAGGTCTGGGACAGCAGGCCGGCCGGCGCAGATCCCATCGGATCGAGAAGGCACAGGGGCTCGGTCTTGCGACCGGCCCGCTTCTTCGTCGTCACGCTGGCAGGTCGCTTCGTGGCCATAGATGGCTCTTCTCTGGAGAGGGAAGCTGAGCACAGCGCTCTGGAATAGCTCGAGAGCCCGTTGCGCTCAAGCGACCACTGCCCGAGCTCGTGCCGGTTCCCATCACTCTGGCACACAATACCAGTTGCTAAGGAGAGGAGGGTACAAGTGCAGTCTGCTCTTCTCCATGAGTATGGCACACACGGTGCGCAAGCACAACCTTGGACAAATATCTGGACAACTCCTGCAGAATGTGCATTCCTGCAGACGTGTGACATTCATCAAGCGACATTGATGACGAATGCATAACACCCTGCCAGAGGTCCTTCGCGTGATCTGGCAGCTGTTCTGGCACCAGGTGATCACACCCACTCACACGCTGGCCTGGTCCTTGTTTCGGCGTCATCATCAGGCGGTGGCTCAAGCCTATCATTACCAACGGCGGTTGGCTCCCAATACATCGTAACACCAACTGTAGGACTAAGCATGTGTTCTGAACTTGAGGTCAGGAGGTAATAGAATCCGCCATGACATCTACACGCGCAACCTGTCCTTCCGACGTGAGCGGGTCTATGTCGGACCAATTGTGGATCAGGGTGTGGGTCTATGCTGGGAGTGGGAACGAGGGTCTACGGATCTTGGCTCTTTCCGAAACCTTCAGCCAGCAGACCGGTGTGCTCGTCGTAGTGCTCGTAGGTATTGCCCGCGATGAGCTCCAATAGGCTGCCGCCGTAAGGAGCCTCCTCGTCCAGGCGCGCGGCGGGCATCGTCTGCAGCTCGTGCAGCAGCTCGAAGTACGAATCGTGGAAGGCGGCGAGCACGTCAGCGAGCGGGCGCGCTTGATTGCGCTCGAAGAGTACCGCATTGGCGCGGTCGATATTCCACTGTTCGCCCGGCAGGATATCCTCATCGGGCTCGCTCCGCAGAGCGTGTAGTGGCACCTGTTCCCACCAGCTGATGTGGCCCACGGTCGCCTTTGCCGACCACGCGCCTACCGTGCCCGGAGCTTCCATTTGCCCGGCCGACAGTTGGGCCAGAGTCTGCTCCAGTCGGGCATGCGCCGTTTGGACACGGTCGAGAAGCTCCGCTTTGCGCTTCTCGGGATCATCGCTGGGCATGAGCGCTCACTCCTCTCCTGATCGATGGTACCACATCGGGTATTTGAATCCAGAACATGTGGGGAAGGGTACAGGTATGGGCAGCGCAGACAGGTCGGTGCCAGTGCTGACGGGCAGATGACGAGCAGAGGTAACACGTGTGCGTGTGCGTGTGCGTGGTCGAACCCACAACCTGATCTGACATCGTGACTTCATACTCCCGTATAATCCGATTCCGGTAGGAAAGCGGAAATGCCGAGCGCCCACTGAGTCGATGTTCATCGCTCATCCGCTATGACGAATGAGACAACGGTCTTGGGGAGGGGAACCTTATTCTCATCGCAGTGTCTTCAACGCAATATTTTATGTCCTGCGAACTGTCGTATTCGGCGTTTGTTGCATCCCATTCAGCGTTCATTGTGCCGGTTATTCGACGTTTGTTGCGCTACGGTGAGGTCCAGCGGGAAGATGAGTCACTTGGTGAGCCAGAGAGCCAATTGCATCAATCAATTCGTCTTTTCGTACAAACGTGCGTCGCGGAGCCCTTGTCGTTCCTGCCAATGGCAAGAACCCAGACCGTATCTGTAAGAGGCGCCTGGCCCTATCTTTCGCGCACCGGTGAGAGCAGTAACCATGTGCCAGCGAGCATCACGCCAAGCACTCCGATGAGGATGGTGAGGCGAAGTCCAATCATGCCACCTAGAATGCCAGCCAGCAGTGCGCCCAGCGGCGCAAGGCCTTGCGAAAAGAACTGCATGCTGGCATTCGCCCTGCCTAGCATATTGACCGGTACTATGGACTGCTGCAGACTGGCCCCTGCTATCAGGTAGATAGACACCGATGCATCGCCGAGGAACTGGCTGAGAAAGAGGAGGGACAACGCGAGAGCGACGGACGACCCACCCGCAAGAGGAATGAGCAGACCGGTAGCACCGTACGTGAACAGCCCGATTCCAACAGTCTTGCCTAGACCGAAGCGCCGTACAACGCGCTCAGCCATGAATGCGCCCACGAGCGCGCTTACCCCACCGGTTGCAACCAGAAAGCCCACGAAGATGGGAGGTGCGCCTATCTGACGGATCACGTACAACACGTACAGCGCTCCGATAAAGTTCCCGAAGAGACTGAAGGTGCCTGCGCTTCCCGCCAACGGGCGCAGCAGCGGATTGTTCAGCACGACTCTCAACCCCTCGAGAAGATCGGCCCAGACACTCTTTCTCTGCTCGTCTGCTAGAGGAGGTGGCTCTGGCCCACGAATACGTCTCACGTAGAAGGCAGAGAAGAGAAACGATAGCGCATCGAAGACGAGAGCAAATGGGGCACTAATCAACTGCACCAGTGGGCCAGCCACCGCAGGACCACTTATCTCCGCGAGAGCATCGCTTATGGCAAGCTTACTATTGGCCTCAACAAGCGATTCTTGAGGGATGAGCGAGGGTACATACGCTGAGTGAGCCACCGTGAATAGGACGGTCAGCATCCCAGTGAGTGCTGCCACGATGTAGAGTTGCCAGAGGCCCAGCATCCCTAGTAGTGCCGCCACCGGAATGGTACACAGGACGCCAGCACGGCTAAGGTCAGTTACCAGCAAGAGCGGTCGGCGGCGTACCCGATCCACCAAGACGCCAGCAAACAAGCCGATTGTCAAGGCGGATACTCCATCCACTGCTCCCAGGATACCCATCTGCACTGGTGTGGCCGAAAGTACGAGTACGGCGGTGAGTGGCAAAGCGATGCCGGTAATGCCACTTCCAAAATTCGAGATTGTCTGCCCAAGCCACAAATTGACAAAATCCGGGTGACTCCATAACCCCGTACGGTAGCGTCGCATCCACATCTTCCAAACGCCTTTTGGGCGACTGACTCTAAAGGACGAAAATTAGGGTCGAGCATAGTCATATGTCGAGTCATATGTCGACTCTACCAAATTTCAGCGCAACAGGGAACGTATCTGTGGATGAAGCCTTAGCGACTGCCCGCTGTCTGGCAAAGCTGGCGCCGCAGCCCAGTAGCGTACCACGGGACCTATACGGGCAACGGAGATCAAGCAGAACCTGCAAGAAACGTGTCACCCGCGAGCGCGTTTCGGTAAGAAGCGTCGGCCACACTGTTGGGCGTAGGCGCCGTGGTTCGGCCCGCTGGCGCCTGGAGCCTGCCGCTCGAGAGACGCCACCAGACCCGAGACGCCCTGTGAGCGAGAGCAGACGTGCTGGAAACCACCGGCATTCGGTGTGCGGAAGCCCCCGCACCGCTCGGTACAGGAGAGGATACCATGAACCAGACCATCGCTGTTATCGGGCTGGGCAATATGGGCACCCAGATGGCCCAGCGTCTGCTCGATGCCGCCGATCTCCTGCGTGACCGCCTGCTCTCGGGCATGGCGAAGGGACGGCAGGACCTCGACTGGTCGGTCCTGGCGCTTGGCGCCACCGAAGATGCGGGGCTGTCCCCGCACGCATGATGAAGAAAGCAAGAAAGAAGGTACCCGATGGACACAACGCCGGCACCGCCTGATCACAGGGCGCAAAGCCAGAGGGAGTTGAATGAGCAGTGGCCGGCGTTGCCCTGGGATGCGTGGCATGACACCGGTGAGACCCTGCACCTGTGGATGCAGATCGTGGGCAAGGTCAAGCTCGCGCTCGCGCCGTTCCTCAACGAATGGTGGCAGGTGGCGTTTCACCTCACCGCTCGCGGGCTCTCCACCGGGCCTATTCCCTTCCAGGGAGGCATCTGCGAGATGGAGTTTGACTTCGTCGATCACCAGCTCGTCGTGCGCACAAGCCATGGCCAGCGCACGGTGCTGGCGCTCATGCCACGTTCGGTCGCCGATGTCTACCAGCACCTCATGCGCGTGCTCGGCGCCCTCGGCATCGCCTGTCGCATCAATCCGCTCCCGGTTGAGATTCCCAGCTCGATCCCTCTTGACACAGACCAGGTGCACGCCGCTTATGACCCCGAGTATGCACATCGCTGGTGGATGATTCTCACCCAGATCGAGGCGGTGCTGGAACAGTACCGCTCCTCCTTCGTCGGCAAGAGTAGCCCAATCCAGTTCTTCTGGGGATCGTTCGACCTCAACGAGACACGCTACTCCGGCCATCCGGCCACCCCCCCGCAGGGCGTGCCCAGATACCAGCAGCTTGCCGAAGACCAGGAGAACATGGCCTGCGGCTTCTGGCCAGGCAACACCTCGGCGTCTGGCGTGACCCTGGGCCAGCCGGCATTCTACGCCTACAGCTATCCCGAGCCGCCCGGCTTCAAGAAGGCATCCGTGCGGCCGGACGTAGCCCACTACGAGGAGCGGCTGGGCGAATTCATCTTGCTCTACGAGGATGCGCGGCGTTCCGGGGACCCGGCGCGCGCGCTCAGGGACTTCTTCGAGAGCACCTACGACGCGGCCGCCACGCTCGCGCACTGGGACCGCAGCCTGCTCGAACGTGCTACGTCCTGAGCCGGTTCCGGCGACTGCTCCGAGCGTGCAGCAATAGCAAGCGGCGTGAACAACTCGAAAGCATACAGAGGTAAGGGAGGAAGCAGAGAGTAACGCAATCGTGCTGTTTATCTCTGCTACTCGAAAGGGCGCAAACTCATCGCCTCTTTGCGTTCCCATGCCTCCGCCTATGACGTGCTCGCCTCACTCAGCCGATCCTCCATCGAGATCTCTGGCGTCTCAGACTCAATCCCCGCCAGAATGCGCTCCGCGACCAACTCGGGGGAGTCCATCTGGCTATGCGACACGCTAGCGCGCAGCGCGTCGCGTATCTGCTGGCTGCCGATCGCATTTCGGCCGAAGGCGGTCTCGGTCTGGCGCGGGTAGACTGTCAGTACGCGGATGTGCTCCAGTCCAAGCTCGCCGCGCGCTGTCGCGGAGAGCATGTTGAGCGCGGCCTTGGTCGCCGCATACGCGCCCAGCCCCGGGATCTGCATCTTGGAGACATTCGAGCTGATGTTGACAATCACCCCGCCCCCATTCGCCCGCATGAACGGGATCGCCGCCTGCATCGCCGCGACCGGACCGAAGACGTTGAGTTCGACGATCTGGCGGAAGGCATCGAGATCGACCTCCTCGACACGGCCCGCTGCCGACTGCCCGGCATTGTTGATCAACACATCGATCCGCCCGAACCGCTCCGCCGCCGCCGTTATGGCGTGTCGCGCCTGAGCGGGATCGCGCAGGTCGGCGGGAAAGGCCACCGCCGTCGCGCCCTGTTCGGTGAGTTCGGCGGCGAGCCGTTCAAGTACGTCGGCGGAACGCGCAACCAGCGCGACCTGCGCACCCAGGGCGGCGGCGCGGCGTGCCGTTGCCATGCCGATGCCCGATGATGCGCCTGTGATGACGATGACGTTGCCTGGGATATCCATAGAGATGTAAGCCTCCTCTGCGATACTGTGTGGTTCAAGATCTGAAGTGTCACGAGCGCACCAGCTTCTAGGGGGCACTGACCCCGCGCAGCGCTCGTACTGGACACATTGTATGGTCCATGCAGGAGCATGACGAGAGACTGCCCTATCCAGGGACAATCTATCCCTGGATAGGGTGCGGCGGATGGTGCATACTGAAAACATGGATATGGATCGAGATGGGCTCGCGGATTTCCTCCGTCGCCGCCGCGAGGCCCTGCATCCGAGTGATGTGGGCGTGAGCGCCGGAGTACGGCGGCGGACCCAGGGTCTGCGGCGTGAGGAAGTGGCATGGCTGGCCTCCATGTCAACCGACTTCTACGCCCGTTTAGAGCAACGGCGCGGCGCACGACCCTCCGAGGACATGCTGGCCGCCATCGCCCGCGCGTTACGGTTGACGCTGGATGAGCGTGACCACCTTTTCGCGCTTGCCGGGCACACCCCGCCGCCGCGCACCGTGCGCGCGGAACAGCCAAGCCCAGGGTTGCAGCGCGTGCTCGACCAGCTCACCACTCCCGCGCAAATTGGCTCTGATCTGGGGGTGACCCTCAGTCAAAACGCACTCGCGGTAGCGTTGTTTGGTGTGCAGACCGAATACACGGGTTTGCGGCGGAGCATCATCTATCGCTGGTTTACGGATGTAGAGGATCAGCGCCGTCTTCTGGTCGACGATCATCCTTTGGTCTCACGCACCCATGTTGCTGCACTGCGGGCCGTCTACCGGCGGGGCGGCCTCGATCCCGAGGCGGAGGAGCTCGTCGCGCACCTCTTGCACGAGAGCGAGGAGTTCGCACAACTGTGGGCCCAGCACGAGGTGGCCAGTCGCGCTGGGACAATCAAGCGCTTCGTCCACCCGCAAGTCGGCATCCTCACGCTGACCTGCGACACCCTGACCGCGGAGAACGAGACCCAGCACCTTGTGGTTTATAGCGCGCCTCCTGGTTCAGCGGATGCCGCGCGTCTGGAACAGTTAGGGGCACTCTGTACTCCGGCATTGTCCCCTATCAGAGCCGGTGTGATCCTGCGCTGAGATATCGCTGCCTGGTGGAGCACGGTGACCAGTGCACCGCCATCCCCAAGAGCTACGTGAAGAGCTCATCTTTGGGCGAATTGCATCATCTATGCGAATACCGTCGCTATGACCAAAGCCTTGGTCGACCTCAGCAACGCGGGCGAGGGGCCCGGAAGGACCGTGCCCCTCACTGTGCCTGCTGCTGGCGCTCGTCCATGGGCATGATGCTCGCCAGGGGGAGGTCGAGCCGCTGGTAAAAGGACTGGGTGGCTTGCGTGGCAACCTCATTCACCGCCTGTGGCGCCTCGCGCTGCGCCACCGGTGCCACCACGGTGTGTAGGGGCCGCTGTCCGGCGGGAAGGGCGATGACGCGCGCCACGGCATCGGCCACCTCTTGCGCATTGGGAGGTGTGGCGGATCGGTTCTCCGCGTAAAACGGCGTCATGAACGCCTCCATTGCCCTCTGATAGAGGGCAGCGCGCTCGGTATCCGCCGCGACCTGATGCTTCGCCGCGATGGGGGTCGGATAGGTTCCCGGTTCAATAAGGGCGGCATCGATCTCAAAGGGAGCCAGTTCCCGGCGATACGACTCGGTGAGGCCCTCCAGGGCAAACTTCGTCGCTCCGTACAGTCCGAGAAACGGCAAAGCCACACGCCCTGCAACCGACCCCACTTGCAGGAGCAACCCACTGCCTTGTTTGCGCATCTGGGGCAGAACCGCGCGGTTCACCCGCAACGCGCCGAAGACGTTGGTCTCAAATTGCTGGCGCACTTGCTCAGGGGTGAAGGCTTCCAAAGGGCCACTAAACGACATCCCAGCATTGTTGACCACCACGTCAAGACGACCGGTGCTGGCTATCACAGAGGTGACTGCCTTCTCCACGGACGCGTCGTCCGTGATGTCCAATTCGACGATATGCAAAGCCAACTGTTTTTGTTGCGCCAGTGCGCGCAGTTCTTCTGCCGCCGGGGCATTCCTCCCTGCCACCGCACGCATGCCCGCAAACACGATGTATCCCTGGGGTGCCAGAGTTTCTACGATCAGACGACCAAAGCCACTGTTACTGCCAGTCACCAGAACGGTTTGTGCCATCGTTCTCTCTCCTTTCTTCTCGAAAAATGCACGGAGTGGATATCCTCTCCTCAGGATGACCCAACGAGCGAACTACCGTCTCCGCAGTTGCGTGCACATACGTGCGCTCTGTTGTCTGTCGCAGTCATGCCGGCATCTGATTCGGAAGCGGAAGTTGGAGGAGAGACCACGTCCCAGCCAAAGGGGGATGGGCGTGATATGAGCCATGGGTGGTTCTCCTCTCTGGGACAGCGTAGTATCTCCATCTACCGCTAGCGGTAGCGCCGCTCCGACTCCTGAATCGGGTAGTCATTGGCGCTCATATCGCGCCGCAGCATCATTCCCTCGGAATCGAATTCCCAATGTTCATTCCCATGCGTCCGCATCCACTGTCCGCTGTCCGCATCGCGCCATTCGTACTCGAAACGCACCGAGATGCGGTTGTCGGTGTAACACCACAGCTCCTTCATCAGGCGATGGTCTAATTCTTTCGCCCATTTGCGACGGAGAAAGGCTTTGATCGCCTCTCACCCCGGAAAGAACTCCGTCCGGTTGCGCCACGGGGAGCACCCTACACGTGCCTACACCGACAGTGTCGCCGGCGAGGCTTACCCCAGAATGACAGCGGGTGACACGTCTCTTTCTGTTTCGTTTCTACGAGCTCCGCACCGGCCCAGAGCACCCTCATGGAAGGGAGACCTCTCCGAGCATAACTTAGGCCCGCGTGCATGAGGCAGCCGGACAGCGACTGTATCGCTGCCCTGGCGACGCCATCGAGCGCCAAACAGAATGCGCCTAACCCCTTCATTGCCAATACCGGCGGGCAAGGGAGGCCGCACACCATGCAGGCCCCTGATCGTATGGCTGTCACCTCGGTTCCAACTGAAGCGTCGTTGGCAAAATCTCATCACGCACTATTGAGGGTAATGAGGAATCGTTGCGATACTTCCGTCGATATGTATCGCTCACCCGCGCAATGGTGGCGTCATCAGTCACCGGCACGGCCCGCACCAATATCGGTTGCCCATTGACATGCACCGTCGCTATCGGATTGGCGGTGATTTCTTGATACCAGCGGCCAGCGCTCCCGCGCACTGACCGGACAAAGACGACATCGCCCAGCACGACGACCCAGATGGTGGTGCGATGGGTGGAGGCATTCGCCCCTGGCCGCTGTGTTTCGATCTGGATCTCCTGCGTTTGTGCCAGCTGCTTGCATGTGTGTGCATCAAAGTGTTTCGGCACGGTGCTACTCATGGATACCCTTCTCTCGTGTAAGTGGGCAACACCTTCTGGGGCTGCTGCCTACGCTGTGTGTCTGCCTATTCTGAGCCTCATGGCTCCAGTGTGATGCTGCAATACCTATGCCTCCGTCGCTGCCGGACACGATCGGGGACACGTCACGTCCCCCGTAGTTGTGTTGGCAGTGGCTCTTTGCGGCATTTGCCGCCTCTGTACCGTTGGGACGAATGGCCGAGCCTGGCGAAATTGCCAAATCTGTCGTGTTCCTTGCCTCAGATGAGAGCAGTTAGGCAAGTACTGTGTTGACACGTAAGAGCAGAAGCTGAGTCTGCAACGGCCCTGGCTGGGACGTTGCTTTCAGGAGACGTGAAGACCGGTGATAGTCCGGCCCAATCTAAACGTTTCACCGACGAGCGGTAACCGATTTGCTCTTTTGCGGGTCCCACCCCGGTCACACGGCAGACAAGCGCCGCTACCTTGGTGTGCAGATACGGGCTGGCCATCTCCTACCGGGACGGCTGGCGTGCCCAGGTGATCGTGGTCGTCGTCGTGGTCCTCACGCCGTTACCAGAGCGCTGTTCCGGGGCGGAGGTGGACAACACCAGCGCGCCTGGTTCGCGGAACTGCACCTGCCGGAGCTGCGTGGTGCCCATCCAGCTCGGGATCACCGACACCTGGACGTGATGAGCCACAGTCCTGGTCTGCTCATCGACGTCGAAGGGTCCTGAGTACGCGATAGCGTACGCGACCGGCTCCTGCTCGTCTTCGTAGGGTCCTGGCATAGCCAGCTGGGCGGACATGTACCCATCAGGCGTATAGAGAATGGTCCCCAGCGGGCTCATGCCCAGCGGATGATCAGGCTTGTCCCCCTCGGTGGTGGTCACGCTATACTCGACGAGCCGCCAGCACCCAACCAACCGCTCACGAATGCTCGGTTCAGCCATCTCACTGCTCCTTCACGTGTAACGCCAGCCCCACGCGGCGTGGGAACTCTTCTCCATGTAGCGCATTCTCTGGACAGATGACGCGGATGCAAGGCATGATTGCTCTGCTTTCGTGGACTGTTCAGGAAGAAGCGCAATTGCGTGAGCGATTGGCGCGCAGGTACTGACCTGCAAGGAGCGTAGCGCCTAGGAGTTACGCAGATCGTACATGGCATGACGAATCTGGAACAATTTCCTCACGATAATCTCGAACGCTTATCCGACCACTCGTCACGCTTGCCGTAACGATTGCGGGACAGCAGATGCGTTACGCTGTCATCGAGGCAATGTGTCCGCCGCTGAGTGCGGGGGCATCACGCTCACGGGGTAGGCATGGGGCCTGTGCGTAGCGAATATCCTCCTTCCACCAGCGCGTGTCCGAATGTGAGGCAACACCATGTGCATCGAGGCAGCAGCGGCATTCAGTCTGGCCGACCTGAGCATCTTCGATCAGGCGCATCTGCGCGAGGTCATTGCCGATGTCTCCGGCGCAGTGTCTCCAGCGATCGTCGGCTGTGCCTTTGCTCTCGACCGACTTGAGGCAACGGCACAGCTCGCCAGCCTGGCAGAGTACATCGAGCATGCGCTCCCTCCAGACAAGTGCGCCGCCTTCGTCCAGGGCCGCCACCAGATGGTGACGGCTGAGGAGCGAGAGTCGGCACGCCGCATGGTGCTTGGGCACCTCTTCTGGGAACTGACGTATTGGAAGACACCCGAGGAATACGAGCGGCTCACTCTCGGCGAGCAGGTGCATCTGGGTGCACTGGATTTTGCACGAGTAGACGGCGCTGTGGTACTGGATGCCGGCGCAGGCACTGGCCGCGTTACCCTGCCGCTGGCGCGTCGCGCCCGTAGGGTCTACGCCATGGATCCCGCTCCTCCGCTCCTGCGCCTGCTCCAAAGCAAGCTTGACGTAGCAGAGCTGGGTAACGTCGATCTTCTGCGCGGCGTCTTCCGCCATGTGCCGCTGCCCGACAACAGCGTGGATGCGGTCGTCTCCTGCTCGGCATTTGGCTGTCAAGAAGCGCGTGGAGGCCAGTGCGGCCTAGACGAACTCCAGCGCGTCACGCGACCCGGTGGTCGTATCGTTATCATGTGGCCTGAGGACCCCAGCTGGTTTGTGAGCCAAGGCTTCCAGTACGCAGTACTCCCTGGCCATCTCACGATTACTTTTCCGACACTGGAGGATGCGTGGAAGGTCGCCACTCGTTTCTATGGGGCCGCCGCCGGCCGCTCACTCGAAGCTACCTACCGGCCGGAATTGTCCTTCAGCACGCTGGGTGTCAAGGCGCCGCGCGATCTCTGCTGGCTCACTGTGCGCAAATAGCCGAATGTACCGGTATCTATCTCTGCCTCTTAGCAGGAATAGTCACGATTCGTCAGTCTGCCAGTTCGATGTGCGCCTCTTCTTTCTGGGCACGGCAACAGGTATCTGTTGGGTGCAGAATATCACTCCCTCGTCTCGCAAGCATTACGAATGACGTTTCGGAGGGAAGCGAGCGAGGGGAAATACCTCCTACCCTATTGCCCGTTTCGACCTCCAGATACGAATCACCAGGATAACATCCAGCACCAGATATGCGACCGAAAGTAGCATGGTTCCCAGAATTAGTAATGCGGTCACCAGTGAAATGGAGCCGTAGTCAAATGGCGCACTCCGCACAGTCCAGACGCAACCGCTACCATCGAAGGTACTGCTTAGCTCCAAGCTCCACGCTATCCCCAGCACTGCTAGACCACTCGCTACCAGAAACGGCCAAAGCACCAGACGGCGAATGGCGAGAGTAAAAGATGCCCGATTGCTGAGCAAGATGGCCGTCAGGCCAAAGGCGAACAGAATCACGTAGAGACCAGCCAGCACCGGAGGCAACCACAGGTAGGGGTTGGCGCCATTGTCGACGCTGATGCAAGGAGAGATGGGCAGCGTGGTCGGCATACCAGACATGCCCAAAGATACCAGCGGGTGTTGCGCCATGGTTGTTCACTCCATTCATTCCGACAGCACAGGGTCAAAATCGATCCGATGACGGCTGAGTATTCCTGATGTTTCACTAGTCATGATCCGCCTCAGCTCCCGATTAGCCTAGCGTTTCAGCTCGCTCTGTGTTTGGCATGGTGGGCAGCTGGCTCTGCGGTTGCAGGCGGTGGGCCTGATCGATGAGCTGTGGCTCCGGCTGCGGCAGCCAGAGCCAGACATCCACAGGCTGCATCGTCTCGTGCACAACCGCCAGCAACTGTTTCTGTATGTGCTCAAGGTCTACGTCCCCCTGCAATGTGACGCTGAAGGCGCTCATCGTCTTCTCTGCGTCATATTTGCGGCGATAGAAGCTCCGATCAATCACCCGCTGGATACGCAGGCGCACGGGCTGGAAGAGCGCGGCAATCACCAACGTCGAGATGACCAGCGCGATAGGCTGGTCAGCGGTGCCGGTGATTGCCCCGGCAGCCGCTTCCAGGCCGATAATGAGACCGACGTAGAGCCCGCCGAGCAGGCCGGTGAGCAAACCATAGATCAGCACCTTGCTCACGAGGCTATCCACATCCCACAGGTGGTAGCGGAAAATAGATACGCCAATAGCAATAGGAACGAGCAGCAGAGCAAGTTCCAGCGCTGTTGCCCCAATGAATTTGAAGAGCAGACCCGGATTTGCTGGAATGAAGACCGCACTGGCATAAATAACCAGCGCCGCCACCAAGGCCAGCATCACCCACTTGGTCTGCTGGCGTTCCACAGGGGTAGACACCCGACGGTAACGATAGATCTGAGCAAAGATGGCGGAGACGAAGAGGGTCAGGCTGAAGACGGCATCGAGCCATCCGCCGTTATTCACATCGACTGCCGAGCTGGGGAAGAAATACGATGGTACAGTGGCGGCAATCAGCACCAGCGCCAGAAAGCGGGTCCAGCGGGGGACAAAGCGCCCAGTGGGAAAGAGATACCCAAACACTAGGAAGAAGATTCCGGCGAAGAAATTGATTACCGCGGCAGGCACGGTCCAGGCCGGGTTGGCCACCGCCAGCGTGGAGCCTGGATCGGCCAGCCAAATGGTGCCGAAAGCCACCAGGAAGAATGCGAAATAGAGCATGTGGGGTTCATCGGACTTGCGAACGAAGATGAGCGCGCCCATTACCACCCAGACCAGCACAAACACAATGCTTAACGCCGTGAAATAGGTAGCGAAGAAAGCGGGAGACAGGCCCGCGTGCGCCAGCGCGTGGATGTCCTGCGAAGTGAGGTAGGGTTGCGAGCAGTTGTTCCCGTTGCATACCTGCTCTTCTTGCACAAAGCTAATCGGGACACTGAAGGCAAAAGTGGTAAGGCACAGGGCTGCCAATGCAAGCCACGCCACCCGCAGCAGCACCAGCCACCGTCGTCTCAGGGATGCTCTCTGGCCGACCGTGGGCAGAGTGGATTCAGAAGTGGCTGACGTCGATGTAGGATACATCACCTGGTGTGCCCTCTCTTTCGCACGTAGTTTTCCCTTGCAGGTACGCGTCACATTCTCAAGCAGAAGTGTACTGTGCTCTCTGGCCGCTTACAGTTGTATTTCTGGCGGTTCGGGCTTTTCCGCCGGTTTCGTCTCCGCAAGCCACAGCGAAAGGTGGGCAGGCTGTACCGTCTCCTGTACGACCACAAGCAGCTGCGCGCACAACTGCTCCAGATTCACCTCCTGGCGCAGCGTCTCGCCGAAGCGTGCCACCACCTTGGAGGCATCATACTTCGTGCGATAGAACCGCCGATCCACCAGTTGTTGTACCCGCCGGCGCAGAGGCTGGAACAGCGCGGCAACCAGTAGAGTCGAGGCCACCAGTACTGGCGCATTGTTTGGTCCGAAAAAGCTGGAGAGCAGGTGCTGCCCGCCGAAGACGAGTACAAGATAGACGGCCAGCAGCGTCGCGGTGAGAAGGCCATAGACCAGTGTGCGATTGATCAACACATCAATATCGAAGAGGCGATATCTGAGAATAGCGACACCCGCCGAGATGGGAATGCAGACTATGGCTAGGTAAAAGAATGTAGAAGGGCCGCCGTTGACTGTTGTAAAGATCAGGACGATGATGACCGTGATCAAGAGAGCGGTCAGTGCCATCCCATACGCGAACCATTTCAACTGCTGCCGTTCTACCCCCTGTGCCCGCCGGAAGCGAAGGATGACTGAGACGATACAGGCAAGAACAGTGACAAATAAGGCCAGAGGAATGACTCCGGAGAGAGCATTCAGCAGACCACCAGCGAATGGGATTCCCATAGGATTACGTACAGTCGCCAGACGCTGGTCCGTATTAGACGAATACGGAGCAAGCAGGACGCTCAGTACCCAACCGGTCAGAAGCGTCACAATCAGCCACGCCAATGGTCGCCAGCGGGAGGAGAGGAGATGCCCGTCGGGGAAGAGTAGCAGCAGGAAGGTGAGTATGAGGAACCAGGCTGTACCGCCGAGCGATTCTCCAATGACGCCCAGTACTGCCCCGGCGGGCAGCGAACCCGGCGCCGTGAAGAGAGCGTAGACCGCGTATTCCTCTAGAAAATTGCCCAGTACCCACAACAGCGCGCTTATGCAGAAAATCCAGCCGATCGGATTTTGTGGGCGACGTGAGGCGATGAGTGAGCCAACAGTGACGAATGCCAGCAGTATCAGGCTGTCGAGACTATCGCTGAGCCAGGAAGAGGGAGCATTCTTGACCTGAAAAAGCAGGGTCACTATGGCAAGTGCCAGAAAACACACCCACGTACACCATGCCAGCCAGAAGGCAGTGCGTCTGCTCATGGTTTCTCCTCTCTCTGGGCTCACATCTTCAGCTCATACTGAGGTATTGACCGCTTGCCTCCCCAAGGTGCGTCCCATTCGCTGCGATATACCTATTCATCGAAATACCTATGCATCGAAGCCCCTTGAATGTACTACAGATGTGTCCTGGAATCGTTACGAAGAGCGGTCTGAATCACCGGGCGGTCTGGTGAGTAGACGCTCATATTGGCCGGACAAGAGATCTCTAACTGGCAGGCGATTCGTAACGATTTCGTCACGCTCGGTGGGCATACTGGAGCGAAAAGACGTCCTGGAGCTGGGCAAAGGAGGCAGCGGCCATGACCGGTGAATCGTCCCCATCCACTACTATGAGTAACTTGTCCCATCTGCCCTCTAGCGCAGCAGGGAACACCCGCCCACGCTTGTTGAGCGTGGCGCGTGTAGCATGGGTGCTGGTGGTGGCGACCACCCTCCTGCTGAACCTCATTGCACTACCCGACACCTTTGGGTCCTACTTCTCATTCAGCCCGGAGCTGCTCCAAGACCTGCACCGTCTGGGCTTCTCTCCTACTCTCTACGGCACGCTGTCGGCACTGGAGAACGTTCCACTCCAGCTGGTCTACCTGGGGCTGGGGCTGCTGCTCTTCTGGCGCCGTTCCAATGATCCCGTCGCTCTCTTCTGTTCGTTTGTACTGGTAACGTTTGGCAACACACTTTGGCTCTATGACTTCATTACCGGCACTGTCGTTTCGTCTCTGGCCGCCAACGCACTCTTGCGCACGCTCACCCTCGTTATGTTAGGGACGGGAGAAACCTCTCTAGTCATTTTCTTCTACGTGTTCCCCTCCGGTCGCTTTGTACCGCGCTGGACCCGCTGGGCCTCGCTGCTGGTGGCATCCTACTGGATGGCAGTGGTCTTCTTTCCCACGCTGCCCTCGCAGCAAGATCCGACGGCATTACCGTTCCTCATAGACCTCTTCTGGCTGAGCGCTGCGACGGCGCAGATCTATCGCTACTGGCGGGTCTCCACGCTCAGGGAGCGCCAGCAGACCAAGTGGGCGGTATTTGGCTTAGCTCTGGCTGGGCTGTTTCTGCTGATTACTGTCCCCATCAGTGTCCTGGTTGTGCCGCCATCTATCTCCAACGACCCTGTGCTCTGGGGCCTGAATCCGATCTTCCAGGTGGCCCTGCTGTTCATTCCTATCTTCATCACCGTTGCCGTATGGCGCGCCCGGCTGTGGGACATAGACGTTCTCATCAACCGGACGCTGGTGTACGGCTCGCTGACTGGTCTACTGGGAGCCCTCTACACGGGCTTCATCATTGGGCTGGAGAGTCTGGGCGGAGCCCTAACCGGCACCGCCAACGAGCCGGTGGCGTTAGTGATCTCCACTCTGGTAATAGCCGCTCTCTTCCAGCCATTACGGAGCCGCGTACAATCCCTCATCGATCGCCGGTTCTATCGCCGCAAGTACGATGCAGAGAAGATGCTGGAAGCCTTTAGCGCCAGACTACGCCAAGAGGTAGATCTGGAGCAACTGCGAGAACTGTTACTCTCCGCGGTCACCGACACGATGCACCCCGACCACGTGTCGCTTTGGCTGCGAGAGACCGATCCTCCTCACCATCCAACCACGTGGAATGCCGCCCAGTAGTACGGGTCTTCGAAGGGACGTTCATCTGCCTGCTGGCGCCCTGCCCACTCCCGGATCAGCGCTTCCGCTCGCCCGATCCCCAACCTCTGGCCGCGCGCCACACCAAGGTCGAAGGCATAACGCTGGCTGAAGCGAGCGGCACGCTTGGTGATCAGCGTAACATCCTTCGCGACCTCCGTGACCTGCTGGACTAACTCTGGGTCAAGGCGGAGCGCTGGAAGCAGTTCGCGCGCAACCCAATCATGCAACTCCCTCCAGGTGACGGTGCTCATCCAGCGTTGGGCGCGTCCCAGGGCGGCAGCAGGCGGCTCCCAGTCCATCGTGGGAAACCACTCCTGCGCAAACCGTACCATAAGCAGATAGGTGGCGCGGTCGTCCACCGGCCAGAGCGCCGCCAGAACAGCTTCGGCTCCTGCCTGAAGCATACCTACCGCTAAACTGCGCATCTCGCCCGGTGCACTGCGACGGTGCACTAACGAGGTCTGACAGGCCGACAGGATCAGCAGGCGCAAACCGCGTAGATCGACCACGTTGTTCAAGGCATCAGCCAGCGTAAATGCCTCGCCATTGGCGAGCAAAATCTGGTAGTGTAGGAAGTCGTCGCCGCTTGCCAGGCCGTGACAGGAGACATCGAGAACGTGTGCCTGCCCCGCAGTCTCGATGAACCACTCACGCGTGGCGCCATAACCGGTCCGAACCGCCACTCGTTGGTGATCGCCACCGAGGTGCGCTAACGTGAGCGCCTCGGCCTCGCCCCATTCGAGGTGCTGATGCGTCGGCAGTGGATTGCCGACCGCTCGTACCCCGGTTCGCTGTGCAGCTCGACGATCTCCAGGGAGCAGCGACAGCGCACTGGGCGCCGTGCTGGCGGGTACGAGCATACTCAGGGTCTCCGAAGAAGTCACTTCGTCGCCAATAGGAGTTGCCAGCAGAGGGAAGACAGTGAGGATTCCGCTCGGAATGACGGTAACGCTTCGGACTCCTTCCTCGCGCAACCATGCCGCCAGCGGGCGCATGAGGACATCAGCCAACGTCTCCAGGCTATGACGCAATTCCAGTTGGAGAAAGAAATGATCGATCTGCCCTGACAGGCGTCCCCTGTCGCTGTCACTCAGGTGTTCTATCGGGACATCAGCCAGCGATTGAAGGGCTGGTATCGCCAGGGCAGAGCGGGCGGCCCGTGCCAGGGAACTCTCTTTACCGACAGCACAAGCGGCCGTCTCCAGCGCGGCGAGCTGATCTCTGAGCGTTACCCCCCGCCAAACACAGATGCGATCAAGCTGGCTGCCCTCCTGAGCTAGCCCATACCCACCCAGAAACCGCTGCGGATTCTCTGGGAGGCTTTGTTCCAGGAGGTCATTGACCAGGGACGTGGTTAGGACAGGCAAATCCAGCGCGGCAATACGGTCACTCGTTCCCAAGGCCGGGTTGCTGCAGAGCACACCCAGCGCCACACCTCCCCAGGGGGTCACGAGCAGATAGACTATGGCATGACCTGCTGCCTGCTGTCTGGCAGAGCGAACCAGGTCAGCGGAGGTAATCGTTTGCTGAATGAAATCGGCCGGGTCGTGGGCCGTCTGAATCTCGGCGATCAGGGCATCGAAGCGGGCCCGCACTGACCGGTACTCCACAACGGCACCAAGATACGCCTCGCGCCGCTCAGATTCTCCCGGCTGCTGTAAGCGTGCCTGGCCGGACCGCAGCTCGGCGAGGCACGCTTCATAGCGCCGGCGGCGGCCGGCATCGCCGATGCGGCGAGGGTCGGCGCGATCTAACCGCTGCGCTTCCGCCAGGCTGCGGGCGCGTCCAGCCTCGACGGCGACTGCTGCCTCGGGCAAACGCCCCAGGCGGATGAGCGCGAACGCCTGGGAGTCGGCGGCATAGCCGCCCTCACGCAGTATGGCGTCACGCCCTTCCGCTCCAGCGCCGACCGTGAAGAGATCAGTCTCGATCGCTACCGCGGTTGCAAAGCGCTCCGCTGCCGCCGCCCAGCGACCCAGATGTGCCAGCTGCTCGCCCAGTAGCAGCGTAGTCATGCGGCAATACGCTGGGAATGCCTCGCGCGTGCGCACCTGAAGAGACTTCTCAAGTGTTGCGATGGCTTGCTCCAGGTTCTCGGCTCGGTCTCCACGAATGCGAGCGCTGTATGCCTCCCCCAGGTTATATAGCGTCTCGGCCCATCTGATAGGGAAGGCTTCGCGTGGGAAGCCCTCAAGCGCCGTCACATATGCGGCGATGGCTTGCTCCAGGTTCTCGGCTCGCTCGCCCTGAAGGCGCTGTCGATAGGCTTCTCCCAGGTTGTTCTGAGTGGTGGCCCACATATACGGCGAGGCTGCACGGGTACGTACCTGGAGGGCAGCCTCATACGCGGCAATGGCTTGCTCCAGGTTCTCGGCTCGCTCCCCACGAACGCGATGGAAATAGGCGGCTCCCAGGTTGTTCTGGCTGGTAGCCCAGTTGGTGGGAAAGGCGTCTCGAGTACGCACCTGGAGGGCAGCCTGATGCGCTGCGATCGCTTGCTCGAGATTCTCAGCCTGCTCACCACGAATGCGCTGAAGATATGCGTTTGCCAGATTGTTTTGCAGACGCCCCCATTCGAGGGGAAAATCGTTGCGGGTGAAGATCTGCAGGGCGGCCTCATATGCTGCGATCGTTCGCTCGAGATTCTCGGCGCGTTCGCCTCGGAGGCGATCAAAATAGGCGACCCCCAGACGGTTCTGCGCCGTGCCCCAGTCGTACGGATAGGCCTCTCGAGTATGAACCTGAAGGGCGGCCTCAAACAGAGCGATCGCTTGCTCCTGGTTCTCCGCCCGTTCGCCTAGAATGCGATCTGGATAGGCATTGGCCAGACCGTGTTGAATCTCCGCCCATTCATAGGCATAAGCCTCTCGGGTGAGGACCTGGAGGGCGGCCTCAAACAGAGCGATCGCTCGCTCCTGGTTCTCCGCATAATTTTCCCGAATACGCCCATGGTAGACAAGACCAAGGCTTTTCTGAGTATCGGCCCAGTCGTACGGGCACGCATCACGGGTACGCACCTCCAGGGCAGCCTCAAACAACGCGATAGCTCGCTCCTGGTTCTCCGCCTGGTCTCCCTGGATGCGCTCTTTGTAAGCTTTCCCAAGCTGGTCCTGGACTCTGGCCCATTGGAACGGATAGCGCGCACGAGTGTACACCATTTCGCACCGCCGCAATGCCGCGATGCAGTCTTCCAGGTGCTGCGGTAGACCAGTTCCCGTCGTCACTCTGAGCGCATCACTTTGCTGAAAGTCGATCTCGGCAAGGATCTCTGGGTCAAGCCTATCACCAGCCGCGCGCTCCCGAGACTCTTCCCATAGTTGGGTTCGGGCTGCCGTGATCTGTCCGGCGCGTCCCTGCTGTAAGAGTGCTTGGCTCTCTGCGGGAATCACCGCCAGCCACTCCGGTAGGTCCAAGACAAAGCCTCCATAGATGTTGATGCAGGCATCACGGATGGCTAGGGGGGTTCCGCCGCGCTGGCGCGCGTCCCGGAGGAGGGTCCAACGCAGGCACAGATCGTGCCGCTGATCAGCGTGGTCCATGGTACGGGCGATCAACGTTACAAGAGTCTGTTCGACCTCTTCAGCGAGCAGCTCGGGATGGTCGGTCAAAAAGAGGCGCTTCTGGCAGCGGTCGGCAAGCGGCAGCCAGCCCTGGAGAAGCGTATCCAGAGGCTTCTCGTATGGCGGCACTGGTTCGGTCTGTACTTTCTCCCTTGAAGGGATGGCGACATGGACTTGTCCTCACCCATCCTATCATAGCTCCTCTGTCTTTGTACAATCACTGCTCGAGTTTGCCGGCAACCGCGCGGCGAACTGTCACATCCTTGTGACTCTAGACAGGAGGTGACCTCCAGTGCACAATTGATGGCAGAGAAGGCAGACGCATCCGTTCTCTGGTCTCATGGGACCAGGACATTCCAGCCGGAGGAAGCATGATGACGGCTGAACCTACACCATCTTGGAACCTCTTTGTCGAAGTGTTACTCGGCGTCTTGCGTTCGCGGGACGCGGACCTCGACACCGTACAGTATCGTGCCAAGCTCTTTCCGGAGAAGGTCCGACGTCTGAAAGAATCTATGGAATACCAACGCAAATTTCCGGTGTTGAATCCAGGCGAATTGGCGCAGGTCAAAGCCGCCTTCCAGCTGAGCGTAGAGGAAGAGCAGCGTCTGCTCGCTGCAACGCTGGCAACCGCCATTGAGGCCAAGCTGGTGCCTCGAATTCGCGCCAGGGCGGCGCTTCAGGCGGCCTGGGCAATGTTCCCCATTTTGGTGAAGGCGCTCCAGGAAGCTGACATGGACCAGGAGAGCCCGCTGCACAGCATACGCCAGGGAGGAGAAACCATGGAACCTCGACCGATGATTGAACTGCAGTTCGCCGAAGCGCTGGAGGCGATTGACGCCGCCACGCTGGCCTATTATATGGGCTCACAGGCGCGGGACGATCGCGACCGGCACGCCAGCGTAGAGGAGGCCCGAGCCGAGTTTGCACGTGCGTTGCGCGTGCTGGAGCGTGCCGATGCCATCACCCGGCAAGACGCGGTGTGGCAGCGGTGGCATGAGGAAGCCGATTTGGGTTTGCGTGAGGTCGATGCGTTGATCTAGCGCTGAACAAAGATGACAGAAAGGAGAAATTTCATGCATCCAACCAAGGTACGGCTAACCGTTCGCACGGTTAGCGCTGGTGTCAGCGTCATCGATATCCGCGGTGAGATGAGTGCTTTTGCCGAGCAGGCGCTACTAGACGCCTACTGGAAGGCCGCGATGCCGAACAACTCCGTCGTCGTCTTGAATTTCAGCGAACTGGAGTATATGAACGGTAGGGGTATTGGCCTGCTCATCAGCTTACTGATTCAGATTCGGAAGCAGCAGCAGCGCCTTCTGGCCTGTAGGCTAAGTCCGCACTATCAGTACCTGCTGGAACTGACCCGTTTGGATCAGTTCATTAGCATCTCTGACACCGAGACTGAGGCGCTCACTGCTGCCCATGCGACTGAGGCCATGACGGGCAGATAAACCACTCGGGTGAAGGGGGGCATATGAGGGGGAGGGTATGCATCAGTAGATAGAACTCTGGTGGGAAGAGCGCGTTTCTTCGCCAGTGTTCGATGGTGTCAACTCCTAAGTCATTCATCCGGGGGTGGACCAAGATCTGCAGAAGAGGCCAGTGGAGGAGGACCAACCCATAGAGAATAGCTCCTACCCGTGTGGCGAGAGCGTTACACTGCGTTACCATGGCTCGATGGAGGGCGCGCGATGAGTCATGCAGAGACGACTCAGGACGACGTGGCGGCAGGCCCAACCTCATCGCCAGTGGCCGGTAGTGGCGTAGTGCTCGCCACGCTCATCGGCGCGGCTGCTCGGCGGTCTAGCCCCCTCTCGCGTTCACCCGGCGATGCCGTCATAGGCAACCATGAGATGTTCCGGGCCGCGAAGAGCTGCAGTTGCCCGATAGGGTGGGGGATCGCTCACCAGACGTGGGGAAAGCAGTCGCTTCGACAGCAGACCCAGGGCGGTCACCGCCTCCAATCGTGCCAACGGCGCTCCGATGCAGTAGTGGTCGCCACCGCCAAAGCCCAGATGCTCGTTGTCTCGCCGATCGGGATCGAAGCGATCTGGGTCAGCGAACCGCGCGGCATCTCGACTGCCCGATGCGAGCACTAGCACGACGGTCGCGCCTTTAGGGATGAGTGTCCCGGCGATGGGAAGATCCGCCAGGGTGGTGCGCAGCCGAAACTGCACCGGCGGATCGAACCGCAGCACTTCTTCGACCACCGGAATCGCAAACTTGGAATCGTGGCGCAGCCGGTCGAGGACCGCGGGGTGGCGCAGCAGGGTCAGCATCCCGTTCGTAATCAGGTTCACTGTCGTCTCGTGCCCGGCGATCAACAACAATTCTGCCGTGGCAGGCAGGTCCAGCTCAGATAACAGGCCATCACCCACCAGACCTGAGATCAGATCGTCCTGTGGCTGTTGTCGGCGCTCAGCGATGAGCTGGCGCATATAGGCCCGCATCGCGGTACGGGACTGCGCCTGCCGCTGGCGCTCGGTGTCCGACAGGCTCTCGGCAGGGTCCAGCCCGCGGATGAGCGCGGCCGACCATTGGCTGAACTGGGGTTCGTCCGTTCGGGGCACCCCGAGCAGCCGACAGATGATCGTCACCGGAAGTGGGTAGGCGAACGCCTGCACGAGATCCAGTTGGTGGTTAGACCGTTGAGCCTCCAGCAGCTCCTGTTCGATCGCTTCAATCGTACCGCGGAGCCCAGCGATCCGCTGCGGCGTGAACTGCCGCATGACCGCCTGCCGCAAGTGGTCGTGCCGCGGCGCATCCAGGAAGATCAACACAGGTTCCTCCGGACGGGCTCCGGCGCCTACGACCGCTGCTTCCGCCTGTGGGGGGTTGCTGCTCTTACGCAAATCCGAACTGATCCGCGGATCGTGCAACAGCAGGGTGATTTCCCGGTAGGTGCTGACGACATAGGAGCCATCCGGCCGCACCGAGACAGGCTGCTCGCGGAGGCGGGCAAACAGGGGATAGGGGTTGGCACGGTGATCCGGCTGGAGCACCTGCGCAAAGACATCGCCGGGCGCGTTGACGGTGGATGCCATGGTTCTATTCCTCCTACGGTATTCTACAGCATCGCAGCCTGCTTCTTCGTCGTCACGTCACATCAATGGTGGCGGCCCCACGGGCTCACGGGGGTCGAGCCACGGCGTCTCCGCCGGCAGGGGCTCGGGCTCCGGTGAACTCGGACCTGACCCGCTCAGCGCTGCGTCCAGGCCGTGGGTCGGCTGCCCGTGCTGGGGGAAACCCGCCGGGATCGGATGGTTGTCAGTCGGCCCGTCGGCGGCATGCAGTACCGGCGGAAATGGCGCCCGAGTCTCGATGAGTTCTTGATAGGCAGGCAAGGAGCGGGGTGCATTGATGGCGGCGGCAGCAACCACGCGTCCCTGACGGCCGTAGGCGGCGACCATGCGCTGCTCCTCAATCGCACCCTGGGTAAGGACGATGCTGTCGGCAAACGTGGGTAGGCCCACCGAGCGGATACTGACGCCGAACTGCGTGGACCAGAACGTCGGCAGATGGTGATACGCGCGCCGGGTCGCCGGCGGCGCTAGCAAATTATGCGCGGCAGTTGCCGCCTGTTCCATCGCATGGCTCCAGTGCTCCACAACGAGAAACTCGCCGTCAAAGAGCGGGTGGGGCCAGCGGGCCACGTCACCCGCGGCAAAGATGTCGTCGCGGGCGATTCCGGACGCATCGAAGACGCGACAGGCCCCATCGCAGGCGATCCCCCGTTGATCAGCGGCCAGGCCTGCGCCCTGCAGCCATTCGATATTTCGTACCGATCCCAGAGCAACCACCGCCACATCTATCTCTAGTTCATCGCCATCTGACAGCTTGGCACGGCGCAGCTTCTTGTCGGCATCGCCCGCCAGGGCCATGACAGTGGTATCACACCGCAGATCGACGCCATGCTCGCGCTGTAAACGGGCCGCTGCAGTCCCCGCCGCCTGGCCGAGGGTCCCCGCGAGTGGCGTCGCGCTGCGCTCGGTGAGTGTGACTGCCAGGCCGAGTTCGCGGCACACCGAGGCTACCTCTGATCCCGTGAACCCGCCGCCAATGACCAGCACCCGCCGTGGCCGAGCGAGCAGGCGCTCGCGCAGATGTGCGGCCTCGGACTGGGTGCGCAAGGTACACACCCCGTCGAGCGCTGCCTGCTGCCGGTCAGGCCACGAACGGGGCCGGGTGCCCGTGACAATCAGCAACCGATCGTACCCGATTCGGCGGCCATCGGCGAGGTATACCTGCTGCCGGGCGCCATCCAGCCCCACTGCCGGCATGCCAAGTAGCCACTCGGCGTCGAGGTCCGCGCGCTGAGGTAAGAACGTGTGCTCGACGGGCAGCCAACCGGACAGGACCGATTTGGAGAGCGGCGGGCGATCATAGGGAGGCACTGGCTCGTCGCCAATGATGATCAACTTACCGGTGAAGCCTTCAGCACGCAACGCTTCAGCCGCCCGCAACCCGGCCAGCGAGGCTCCGACGATGACCACCTGCGAAATCGACGTGGCGGTCGGCCGCGTGTGACCACTCGTCATGCCTGGCCCCCAATCGTCTCGGACTGCGCCGGAGTGGGGGCGCGGTCATCGACGCAATCGAGACTGATGGCGTGAACGGGACAGGCGGCTGCGGCCCAGCGCACCTGCGTGTGCAAGGTTTCGTCGGGGGCATAGTCGTATTCGAGGGCCTCTGAACTATGGAACCGGAAGACGGCCGGCGCCGCGAACACACACTGCCCGTAGCTTTGGCAGCGGGTCAAATCCACCACGATTCTCAATGTGTCTGCTCCTTCCGGACCAGGGACCAGGGTCTGATGTCACGCCATGGGAGCTCGGGGACGTATCTCGGCTGAGGATGTTACAGCATGTTCCCGCCGCCACCAACAGCCGCAGCATAGCCACCAATTCTGTCGTGGGTATCACGTGAGCTTACAAGTCACAAACAATTTGCAAAGTCTTTCCCAGCCGAGTCAAGTGCAACGGATAGGCGAGCGGCGGGGCGGCGACTCGTGCGCCGCTGGTGGACGTGGGAGCAAGAACGCCGCATATAAGCGTACGACGTCTGGTAATGAGCCTTCATGCCGGTGCAGATGGGCGAGAATGGTGGTAATCTGCCTGATAGGCAGGCATGAGCACCTAAGGAGAAGTTTATGGCGTCGATTCAGTTTGGATGGGCTCTCAATGCAGAAACGCCGCAGGGCATGACAGCATCCCAATACAGATACGGGGTCCAACGGCAGCTCGAACTGGTTGGACCCCAGGTTGATTCACTCTGGTTCGTCGATCACGTTCAGTTTGGTGACAGTCCTCTCCTCGAAGGATGGACGGCGCTCACCTATCTGTGCGCCGAGTACCCACAGTTCCAGGTGGGACACATGGTACTCTGCCAGTCCTTTCGTAATCCGGCGATGCTCGCCAAAATGGCGGCCACGCTCCAATATTTGAGCCAAGGACGTTTCACTTTCAGCATAGGCGCGGGCTGGCACGAAGAAGAGTATCGTGCCTACGGCTACGAATTCCCCTCAGCGGGCACGCGCGTCGACCAGCTCGAAGAGACGCTTCAGCTCGTGAGGGCTCTGTGGACTGAAAAGCAGGTTACCTACAAGGGCCGGTATTTCTCGGTCGACGGCGCTTATTGTGAGCCCCAGCCGGACCCGATCCCCCCTATTCTCATTGGTGGCACTGGAGACCGCATGCTCAACCTTGTCGCTCGCTACGCCGACGGGTGGAACGCCGCCTGGATTGGCCCCGAGGAATACCAGCAGAGAGACGCCATCCTCGATCAGGAATGCCGCACAGTAGGCCGTGATCCCTTGCAGATTCAGCGCAGCTGGTTTGGCCGCTGCGTATGTGTCGCCTCAGAGAAGGAGGCTGGCACGCTCCAGGGCAAAGGGTTACTGGGGACTCCCGGGCAGATTGTCGAACAGCTCCAAGCCTATGTCCAGCTGGGTATTCACTGCTTTATGCTGGGCAGTAGACATCTCTCCGACATGACGACCGTCGAGCTTTTAGCAAGGGAAGTGCTGCCGAACTTCACACGTTAAGTCGACGCCGTGATTCACCTGACTCCGCACATGCCGGAGGTTCATGATGTCCAGATGCGCTCTGCCTTCATCTTGCACCATGAAATGGCATATGACAGATCTCATTTACGTGGTAAGCCGTGTACGTGGGCCTGTAACTCACGTGAAATCTGATACCACATTCGGGCAATCTTTGCCGGCTACGCTGAGGTTGTGGGCAGCAGCCCGATGAGGCAGCTTTCCGATCGGTCCTGCCCAAAGATATCGACTGGAAGCCGTTCGCCGCATTCCCGCCTTCAGCCCGTCTCGCCGTCGTTGTCGGTTATCCCAGTGAGCCTGGACCCTACGTAATCAGGGTCAAAATACCTTCCGACGTCAAGGTGATGCCCCACCGACATCCGGAGGACCGGGTCTACACGGTCATGTCTGGCGTGTTCTACATAGGCCTGGGCGAGCAGTTCGACGGCGATACGCTGCAGGCGTATCCGCCCGGTAGCGTCATCGTTCTGCCTGGCAACACGCCCCACTTTCACTGGGCAAAATCCGGTGAGTACATCACCCAGGTAACTGCGATCGGGCCGCTAGGCCTTGAGTACGTCAACCCGAACGACGATCCTCGGGAGCAAGCGAAGCCCGTTCCGTGACGGTGCACCGGCTGACACTGGGAATCGAGCCTGACCCTTTGGTGTCTGGGAGACGCTTGACCGTATGTTCGGTATATGGCGCACAGTATGGCCAGTTTGGGGTCCTCCCGCGAGCAAATTGGGAGATAGACATATGAACATGTTGAGTGGACACCGGCGTCTCGCTGCGATCGCTGTGCTTGTGCCTGTGATCGTAGTAGTCCTGAGCGTCGTGTACGGCCTGGCTACCCGGTCGTCCGTCACCGCGACAGCTAGCGTCCGGGCGACCACGTGCAGCGTGAAACCGACCATCGTCTTAGTGCATGGCGCCTGGGCTGACGCATCGAGTTGGAACGGGGAGGTGGAGCGTCTGCAACACGATGGGTTCGTGGTACGGGCCATTGCTAACCCACTGCGCGGCCTGAGCAGTGACTCGGCTGATGTCGCCTCATTTCTGGCCACCATCTCCGGCCCGATCGTGCTGGTTGGGCACTCCTACGGCGGAGCGGTTATCACCAATGCCGCCGCTGGCAACCACAATGTCAAAGAGCTGGTCTATGTCGATGCCGCCGCGCCTGCAGTGGGCGAGACCGTTGGGCAACTGAGCGGCACAACCTCCGCACTGAACGCGGCACCGGACACGCTCTTTGACTCGGTGCCCTATCCCAATGCACCCGCTGGTGACACCGACCTGTACCTGAAGGAGAGCGTGTTTCTCCAGTCGTTCGCCCAAGATCTGCCGACGGCGTCTGCGAAAGCGCTCTGGGCAAGCCAGAGACCAGCCGCGATGAGTGCGTTCACGACCGCCTCCGCCGCCGCCGCGTGGCAGACGATCCCGTCCTGGTACGTCATCGGCACCGCGGACAAGATCATTACGCCTCAATCAGAGCTGTTTATGGCGCACCGCGCGCACGCACACATCCTCATGGTACCAGGCGGCTCGCACCTCACGCTCATCTCGCACCCACAGGAAGTCACCGGGCAGATCCTTGCTGCCGCCCAAGCGGCATGCTCAACTCGGTAAGAGGAAGCGACATTGCCTAAAGCAAGGTACCACTCCATCGTGATGTGGGACACGCGTGTGCGCAGAAGCTCGCGGCTGCCGGGAACGACCATACCTATCGGTTTGTTGACCTGGCTGGGAGCGGTCTGTGCCGTGGTGCAGGTCGTGCTTACGGATCACCATATGTTGGGCAGAAGCGCTCGCCGCTCCAAAGGATACTCAGGGAAGTGCTGCTGGTACCAGCGATGATTGGCTCGCGCACGTGGGACGAGATTGGCAAGCACCCACACTAAGAACGCTGCCCCTGGAATGGACCACGTTGCCAGCGCCCATCCACCCCACTCAATGATCTCACCCAGATAGTTCGGCGCAGACACCCAGTGAAACAGCCCGCCGCACGGAATGTGGTACCCGGACTGACCGGAATGGCGCAGACGCCTCAAAATGGCGTCCGAGTGGCGGCAGATGGCCATGCCAGCGAAGAAGAACAGCGCCCCCAGTAAGAAGCGCGGGTCGAGCAGCCAGCGGCTGGCATAGCCACCAGAGAAGCTGAACAAGTAGCGTCCATTGAGATAGCCATTCAGAACATTGAAGGTGAATCCCAACGCCGCGACCATCAGGGGCATGCGCTTGCCGCTAACGCGCAACCTGAAAGGGTAGATAAACGCTCGGTATATGTAGTGGCTCTCCCACATCACGCAGAAGACTCCTGCGACGAGAGTATCGCGGTAGGGTCCTATCAGAAAGCAGAAGCCGAAGACCGCTGCTGCTGGTGTTTCCATCACCAGCCAGGCGAGTCGGTTATTGATGGTTGGGCCTTGCCATGACTTGCCCACATGGCGACCATATGGCGCATCCACGAGGATGAGCAACGGGAACGTGAGCACCGCCGTCGCCACGTACCCAACCAGCACGATCGTGTATAGGGTCTGCTCGTTCATCGTATGAGTGGCTTTCGCTGACGGGTGAAAAGCCCGATCTCCTTCAACCAGTTTACCGTGTCTGTCACAGACTCCGCCAATGGGCGCGGCTGATAGCCCAGATCGGCTGTGGCGTGGTCGTGCACGATGTCGTGATTGCCGGTAAGAGCGGCTTCAAGGGATTGTTGAGTGAAGAGCGATTGCCTGCCCTGCAGCGAGGCCAAGAATCCTAGCGAACCGATGCCCAGGTAGGCCATCCATGCTGGAAAGGTGAAGCGTGGGCTACGCGCACCACCAGCCGCTTCAACCATCTTGGCGATCGTGCGTAGCGAAGCCCACTGATTGGACAGAATGTAGGTCGCTCCTGCAGTGGCTACCTGCTCAGCGCGCACGGCGCCAGCGGCGACATCGCGCACATCTACCCAGTCGTAGCCGCCATTGACCAGCCCTGGCAACTCGCCTCGCGCGAGCTGGAGTATGTAGGCGTTGGCGGCGCTGAGCTTGTAGTCGTTTGGCCCGAGGATGCCGCTAGGGAACAAGATCACTGCGTCTAGTCCGTTCGCGATGGCCTGCTCCACGAAGCGTTGGCTCAGCACTTTCGAACGGGGGTAGGGCAGGGGAACATTCTCCGCAATGAGGGGGCGCATCTCATCGAGCGGCTCCGCCGCCGGGTCGGTGCGGAAGACTTCAAGCGAGCTGATGTGGATGAGCCGCCGCACATGGTGCGCCTGGCACAGCGAGAGGACGGTGCGTGTACCTTCCACATTGACGGCGCGCATGGCAGGCCAAGCATGGGGATCGAGTGAGACCAGCGCGGCGGTGTGATACACCACGTCCACACCTTCGAAGCCACTATGCAGCGACTGCTCGTCGCTCAGGTCGCCGTCTACAAACTCTATGGGCAGGTCGGCGAGATACTTGGTACGGTAGCGGGTAAGCGTGCGCACGTGACGACCATCATCGAGCAGGCGGCGTACCAGCGTAAACCCCAGATGCCCCGAGGCGCCGGTCACGAACACGGTCATGGGCGTGCTCCTTTGCCAAGCGCATGCCATGGTAGGCGATCCCGTCTCAGGAAGGCAGCAACGGGGA
This sequence comes from uncultured Chloroflexia bacterium, assembly GCA_963826075.1. Taxonomy (GTDB): domain Bacteria; phylum Chloroflexota; class Ktedonobacteria; order Ktedonobacterales; family JADMIN01; genus JAJPKE01. The sequence goes on along the minus strand of CAWGVQ010000009.1, from coordinate 197,147 downwards.
AGGAACGGCGGGAGCGCCGCTGATGTGCTGGGTCAGCGTACGGTGACCAGAGTACTCTGGGCTCCGCGGCGAGCGCCGTCGGTAGCTGGCCGTGCCTGACGCTCATGCAATGCCGGCCGTTTTACCTCGACCTGGATACCGTCGATCAATCGGCCACCTGCGTAGGCCTCCACTGTATGTACGGTGTCCAACGCCGGCCCAGGCAGCGCCGCAAGCACCAACTCACCCTCGACCGTCTCGCCCGGCTCCAGCCATACCGGGCGGCCAGGCGCTACGATCCGACCGGCGATTCGCACGGCGGTTTTAGTCATGGTCATCGGATCGTTCCCAGCTACCTGCAGCACGATGGGCGCCCGAGCGGCATCGGGATTGCCAAGCTTGAAAGGGACACGCCAGTGTGATTCCAGCTCGCCTGCCTGGATCACATTGAGATTGCGCCCCACCATCACGGGCGCGGACAGGTCGCGCACATGGATATACGCCCGCACACAGCGATGGCCGCCCACTGTCGGTATCCACTCAACAGTCGCTTCCTCCACGTGCCTTGCGTCAGGCGGCAGGACGAACGGCCCAATTGGGTCCAATTGCTCCCATGGCACGCCCATGCCAAATGCGGCAATACGCACATCAATCTGCTCTATCACAATCTCGCCGGAGTCAGCATTGGCGAGTGGGAAGCTGATACGGGTTACCTCCCCGACGCGCGGTGGGTCGGGATTCACCTCAATGTTGCCCCAGCCGTAGGGACGCATATGGGCTGGCCGATGGTTAGGTACGATTGCCTTCATTGCGCCGCTCCTGTCAAGACTGCCGTCGTGCGAGCCCTCCGTTCACTCGTCCACGACGGTTCATTGTACCTCAAAGCAAGAGTAACCGTGCGCCACTGGACGCATCAGGGCAAGCTGACACCGCTGCGGAATGCCAGGGGAAGTCCCGCTGGTTTGCACGCTCAGCGGTCATGCAACTGCCACAAGAGCACTCTGCACCGTGATGTCATGGGTGTCAATCTGCCGTTAACTCAGGCCCTTGACCTGGATGTTTTCGAGCGTGCGCACCGCCTCTTTGATCTGCTGGCTCAGAGTGCCGCGAACACGCCCGCCGACCAGGCGATCAATCTTCTCCACCGCGTCCTCTGCGGCACACTATCTGCAGTCCCTACCGCGGGCAGGGCTTTCTCAGTACATGCTAAGGAGGGAGTGAAGCCCAGATTGACCCCGAGATTGACTTCTAGAAAAGAGAAAGATGCGACCATGAAACAATCCATCGGTGATTTCGTGCTCCGGCGGCTGCACGAGGCGGGCATCCAGCACCTCATCGGCGTTCCGGGTGACTACAATTTGGAATTCATGCAACAGATGGCGGAGCGCGGCTATCCATCCTGGATCGGCACCTGTAATGAGTTGAACGCCGCCTATGCCGCCGATGGCTACGCACGGCTCCATGGGCTGGGTGCCCTGGTGGTCACCAACGGCGTCGGCGCACTCAGCGCGATCAACGGCATCGCTGGTGCCTATAGCGAGCATGTGCCGGTCATATGCATCTGTGGCGCGCCGCCCATGCGGGCCGTCGAGCATGGCGATTTGATGCACCACACGCTCGCCGACGGGGGGAGAGGCAACTTCTATCGTGCGTTCACCGAGGTGACCGCGGCGCAAGCCCAACTCACCCCCCAGAATGCCGCCAACGAGATCGACCGCCTGATCGTGACCAGCTGGCAGCGCAAGCTCCCGGTGTACATGGAGTTGCCATCCGACATCGCCTATCTCGAGATCGACGTGCCGGAGCAGAGTTTGCAGCTCACCATGCCGACCAGCGACAAGGAGCGCCTCCGCACCTGCACGCAGGCCATCCTGGCCCGGTTGCAGGCCGCCAGGTCCCCGGCACTCCTGCTCGATCTGGATGCCGACCGCTTTGGCATCAAGCAGCAGCTTACCGCTCTGGCGGGTGCCTGGCAGATGCGTGTGGCCACCATGAACACCTGTAAAGGGACCTTCCCGGAAACGTCGCCGCTCTTTGTGGGAACCTATGCGGGGTTGGACAGCACGCCTGCGGCTCGCGCGGCGGTGGAGCAGAGTGACTGTTTGTTGACGGTGGGCTTCCGCCGAATCGAGGCCACGACAGGCTTCTTCACCGATCACCTGCCCACATCGGCCATACATTTGCATGCCTTTTCGACCGATGTCGGCGCCGACAACTACCAGTCCGTTACCCTCCCTGAGCTGGTGCAGGGTCTGCTCGATACGTCTCCTGCTCCGAAGCAGGCCGCGCAACCCACAACGTCCGTCCCGGTGACGCCCCCCCCAAGTGGGCGGCTCACGCAGGCGTCCTTCTGGACGGCGATGCAAGCCTTTCTCCGCCCGGGAGACGTCATTCTCGCGGAAGACGGGACCTCGAGTGCTGGCGCTGGTGGTCTCAAGCTTCCCCCCAACTGCACCTTTGTGTCCCAGGCGGTCTGGGAGTCTATCGGCTACGCCACCGCCTCGTTGTTGGGCACCATGCTGGCCGCGCCACAGCGGCGGCATCTGCTCTTCAGCGGGGACGGATCCTTCCAGATGACCGCCCAGCAGCTCTCCACGATCCTGGGCCATGACCTGACGCCGTTCGTTTTCCTGATCAACAATCGAGGCTACACGGCCGAGCGGGCCATCCTGGGGCGGGATGCGACGTATAACGACGTGGCCAACTGGCGCTATGCCGAGTTGCCGCGGATGTTCCGCCGCGACACCACGGCCGAGAGCTACGTGGTTGAGACAGCTGAGCAGCTCCTGCATGTGCTCGACGCGCCCCACAGTGGCCTGGTGTTTGTGGAAGCGGTCATGGACCCGGATGACTCACCCATTGAGCTGATTCGGGCTGGGCATGGATACGCTGACTCGGACTACGGTCCACATGGACCCCAATCGGCGCCCAATGCCCAGATCCCCGTCCCGACAGCCTGATGCCCCTGGTGAGCGGCTCACAGCGTACAGGATCCGCTCTGGGTTTTTATCGGCAGCGAGCTGTAGCAACGTGTCGTGACGAACGGAGTTCCCACGCGCCCCACACACCATCGTGTGCAGCGATCACTAAATCCAGTAGGAGCGCATCTGTTCCTGCTGGATTCTCACCTGCGGCCCAACGTGAGCAGCTGCTCGCGCAGCTGCGTGAGATCGACCTGCTGGCGCAAGGCCAGCAATGGCAGCAGCAAAATATCATTGGCGCCCGTCACCAGTCCACCGCCAAGTACAATCCGGCCCACATCTTCAGTATATTGGCGGCATCGATAATGGCTCGTGCCAGAGTCATCGTGGCTCTACTCGACCTGGCGAACTTGCTGATGGCCGAAAACCACACGAGCCTGATGCTACAACTTGGTGTCGCTCCGATTATCATGCAAGCCTTTGTCCCTGTGTCTCTTCTTTAGCTTGCGGGCTTCATGGCCTATTTCTGGGTCGCCCGCGTCAGCTATCTGCGCCGGATGCAGTTTGCCACAGGCTGAGCGAGAAAAAACCCACCAGGGAACATCTTGAAACAAACGCGGGCGTGTGCAAAAGAAACAAACGAAAAACAAAAAGTATGAAGCATTGATTATGACTGAGGTAGAACGCAACTAAGTTCTTGGCCGCGGTAACTATGCACTAGGATGCTCGGCAGGTACAGGTGTAGTCGATTTGTAGTGGGCTTCGTACGTTTTGGTGAGTGACCGCTCGGGGTCCTGGTTCCAATCAAGCGCTGCGGCAATGCCCATGTACGTTCTGATTTCCTGATCATATTGATCAGTATTATTCGGATTGCAGAGCTGTTCGGCATTGCGCAGAGCGTAGCGGGTAGCGATGGCTCGTCTCAGCTGGCCTAGGTCAACCGAATCAGGTATGACTGTAGTGTCAGGATTCATAATTTTCATGCCCCACAGTGCATACTCGATACTCGCGGGGTCGTCACTGCTAAGTTCGGTGTCACCAAACCTGCCGTGTAGCACGTTGCCGGTTACCACCCCGATATACCGTTGTGCTTCGTTTACGCTGCCGCTGAATGCACCTCGGATTCGATTTGCCTGCCGTTGTAATGTTGGTCCTAAAGGAATCGCATTGACGCCGGTTTGTGCGAGTGCGCCGGTCAGTCTGGCAAGACCTTGAGCAGCTGGTATATTGGCAAGCTGGTCGATATGAGTGGCCTGTAGAACATCTTGTGTCAAGTGGTGAACGTTTAAATCTTGGTGGGCGATTGCTTCGGCCATTTCACGGCCTTCTCGGCCGACTTCTGAACGCCATGAACGTGCAGCTACAAAATTTAGACCTGTCATCAAGCTTGGATTGGTTTCAGCTATGTCAAATAGTCTATCGGCAGCGGCAAGCGCTTCAGATTGGATACCCGGCTGATTGTCAAAGCCCGACTCGGTGAGTAGGGCATAGTGAAGCCCGTGCGTTTCAGCGAGTGTACCCTTAACTATGCCTTTACGCAGTATGGTACCTGGTTGGCTGTATGATAGGGTAATAAACGAAATGGTGTCATTACTGTCCATCATTTCGGCGTAATCGGAAAATGCTTGGGTAACACGACCGATGATGTCGTGGTTTGTTCGAACTAAGTGCGCCAATCCGTCGGCCGTAGCAGCGGTACCGGCGCCCAAAACAACTGCACCGATCTCTAACTCGCGTATGACATCGTGGTTCGGCCGAGGAGCTGCATGTAGCGCCTGAGCAACGATATCTTTCATACTCCGGTTGGCGGCGAGATGTTCCTCTTGCGTGGCCATACGCCCTCCTTCTTCAGTTCGTGAATCTCATTTTAGGCGTTTACAAAAATCGGCCGGAACGCTCCCTGGCCTGAGCCGGGAGATGCATGGCCCTGCTTGCATGACCGATTTCGCACTGGTCGGACAGAATTGCAAACCATGGAGCAGCCTACCCATCACAAGACCTACAAGTATAAACTCCAGCCCACGCCAGTGCAAGAGCAGACGCTGGCATTTGTCGTGCGCCGCTGCCGCGAACTCTACAATGCCGCTCTTACAGGAACGCCGCGATGCCTGGCAGAAATGCCGGGTGAGCATCACCGCTGCGCATCAGAGCGCTGAGTTGCCCACCATCAAGCAGGTGCGGCCAGAGTACCAGGACGTGCACTCGCAGGTCTTGCAGGATGTGCTCACTCGTCTGGATAGAGCCTACCAGGCGTTCTTCCGCCGGGTGCAGGCCGGTGAGGCGCCCGGCTACCCCCGCTTCCAGGGAGCCCATCGCTACCACAGCTTCACCTACAAGCAGATGGGCAATGGCGCCACCCTCGAGAACGGGTATCTGGTCCTCTCGAAAATCGGCAGGATAGCGGTGCGCTGGAGTCGTCCGCTGGAAGGCACCCCCAAGACGGTCACGATCAGCCAGGAAGCAGATGGCTGGTACGCTTGTTTCTGCTGCGAAGGGGCGCCGGTACAGCCCTTGCCGCCCGCTGGAGCGGAGATGGGCATTGATCTGGGGCTGACGGTCTTCCTGGTGACCGCTGAGGGCCAGATCGTCGAGAACCCCCGGCACTATCGGAAGGCAGAGAAGGCCCTGGCCAAAGCTCAGCGCCAAGTCTCTCGCCGCAAGCCAGGCAGCGAGCGTCGCCGCAAGGCGGCACGACTGTCTCGCGGGAAAACACCAGAAAGTCAAGCGACAACGGCGGGACTTCCACCACAAGACAGCGTTAGCTCTCGTACGCGCCTATGACGTGATCTATCTGGAAGACCTGCGGGTGGCCAATCTGGTCCAGAATCCATACCTAGCCAAGAGCATCAGCGATGCGGGCTGGGCGCAGTTTCGGACCATCCTCGAGGGCAAAGCAGCATATGCTGGCCGTCGCGTGATTGCTGTGCCGCCCGCCTACACCAGCCAGGACTGTAGTGGCTGTGGGGAGCGGGTCGAGAAGAGTCTCTCGGTCCGGACCCACATCGGCTCCTGCTGCGGTTTGGTGCTGGACCGTGACGAGAACGCAGCCAGGAATATTCAAGCGGCCGGGCAGTCCGTTCGGGGAGCGACAACAGTAGTTGCCGTGACGAACCGAGAATCTCCCGCAGTCATGCGGTGAGAGTGTCAAATACTGTTGTCAACCATAGTGCAAATATGCGTCTATATTATGTTTTCTAAATCCGTGTATCCTTGTGAGAAGGGGCGAGGGTGGGAACCAATAACCTTGCCAGAGCGACTGTAGAGCTCTACCTGAGTGCCAAACCCATAGAATCCTGGCAGGTACACAAAGGATGCGAGATGAAGAGCGCAAGATCTGAGAATTTTTTCCTGACTACCTTCTGGTAGACTGTCTGTGCTTGCTCTTTGCACGCACCCACCAGGTGGCGGCGGAAGCGGGGAAGCAGAGCACTTCGATCGCCAAACCAGAGGAGAACACCATGAACTATCCTCCACTCGTCTCACGAGACGAATGGCTCGTTGCGCGAGCGGAGCTGCTGACCAAGGAAAAGGAAGCCACTCATGCGCGAGACCAACTCAATGCGCAGCGTCGTAGGCTACCAATGGTCAAGATTGACACGGCATATCTCTTCGAGGGTTCGAACGGCACGGCGAGTCTGGTTGACCTCTTCGACGGGCACCGCCAGCTGATTATCTACCATTTCATGTTTGATCCGAGCTGGGATAGGGCTGTCCGATGTGCTCGTTCCTGGCTGACAATATCGGCCATCTGGCCCATCTCCATGCACGCGACACCTCGCTAGTCCTCGTCTCCCGTGCACCTTTGGCAAAGATTGAGCCATTCAAGACCCGTATGAACTGGTCGATTCCCTGGTTCTCCTCGTATGGCAGCGATTTCAACTACGACTTCCATGCCACGACGGACGACGGCGAGCAAGGTGGGTTGAGTGTCTTCCTGCGCGAGGGCGAGCAAGGTGGGTTGAGTGTCTTCCTGCGCGAGGGCGAGCAAGGTGGGTTGAGTGTCTTCCTGCGCGAGGGCGAGAACATCTTTCACACGTACTCGACGGCCGCGCGGGGGGTCGATCTGCTCCACGGGACGTACAACTATCTCGACCTGACCCCACTCGGACGGCAGGAGAGCTGGGAAGAGCCAGTCGGTAGGAGTACCCCTTCGGATGACTGGCTCCGCTACCACGACACGTATGGTGCCTAACGCGTCGCAGTTCCCACCCTCGATTCGAGTGATGGTCCATATCTCGCCGGAATGGGTCTTGGAGGGCGAATGGAGCAGATGCCAACACTCACATATCTGGTCCAGTCGTGCCAACTGTTGAGGGCCAATCTCGAAAGGTCAACCATCCCGATGACCGGCATGAGCGTCCTGCACGCCATTTTTTCGTTTCTCTGTATCCTCATCGCCCTGTTCTTCGTCTTGCGGCTGGTGAACGGTCGTCGATGGTTGACCCACTTTGATGCAGAGAAGGAAGTAGGCCATGGGCTGATGGCCATCGGCATGCTCGTCATGCTTGCGCCTGCTGCTGGGTTTTCAGCTGACCTCCTCCACTGGAATATGCTCGTGTTTGCGGCTGCCTCGCTGTGGTGGACCTGCCGTCTCTTCGTGCGCAAGCAGAGCCTTGCACTCCTGTTGGGAAAACACGGCACGCACTCTCCCATCCAATCTGAGGTCCGGTCTGATGCCATCCATGTCTTCATGCATGGGGGCATGGGCTACCTGTTTCTGCTGATGGGGAGTATGGTAGTGAGCATGATGCAACCAGTCATCGACCTCTCTTGTCTCTTGTGTCTTTTGTTTGCTTTCCTGTCTCTGTTCTTTGCTCGAGAGATCTCTCAAGATCTTCAAGCAGCTTCAATGGACTGGCTACAATTGGGTGCACATCTTGCCCATGCGCTCATGAGTGGCATGATGTGCTGGATGCTTCTCGAAATGATCGGCATGGCGATGGCCATGAGAGGATGATTTTCGCTGCGACCTTCGTGAGCAGTGTCCGCGCCGCTTTGCTGGCCTGTGCAGGTCTGGCCATGCTGGGCGTCTTTACCGCAGCGGTACGCGGCAATGAGAGCAAGCGGATGCGGTAACCAGTGTTGCTTGACTGACCGGCCGCTTGAGAGACAAACGCGTGCTGCGTTTGCAGCACGGAGGCGGATATTGTCGGCATTGGTCCGAAGCATGGCGCAAGGTTATGGACATGAGCGAGATGAGGCTCGAGGCAACCGTGCAGAAAGTTGCCTGGGTGTAGGAAGCTGCGGGCGAGCGTTTCGGCCAGCTGGAGCTGAACTGTGCCCTGCTTCAGGTCGATATCCGCGAGGAATCTGCGAGTAGCGACTCCACTGCTTCATCCGTAGCGTCGCGTTGGGGCGTTCAGATCCCGCGAGATTCCATATATGCCGCAGTCGGAAGCATATGCCGCAGTCGGAAGCGTCGGTCAGATCGTGGAGACTCTGATTGCCAGGCGAGAAGCATACGGAATCTCCTATATACAAGTCCTTGCTCCCTACATGGAAGCGTTTGCCCCGATCGTGGCGCAATTGGCCAGGCGCTAGCCAAGTGATGTCCATGAGACACGGGCATTGTCGTGTCGCTGTGGCACGATGGGAAAAGGAACAACCAACATGTCCTTATATACTCTCTTGTTGTTTGGCCATATCGTCGGAGCGCTTGGCTTTTTCTGTAGTATCGTCATGTGGCTTGTACTACTGGTCGCGATGCAAAGTGCCGCGAAGGTCGAAGAAATCCGGACGCTGACAAGCTTGCTTAAGCGCTACGACAGTCTGTTGGTCGCCAGCAGCGCACTCTTGCTGGCGGCTGGTGCCGTGATGACGGCAACGAGCTGGGGGCGGTCTACGAGTTGGATTCTAGTGTCTTTAATCGCAGTTGTACTCCTTGCCCTGACTAGCATGGGGCTCGTCAATCCGCGCATGCGAACGATAGCGACGTTGGCGGCCGAGCTGCCTGATGGTGCAGTTCCCCAAGCTCTCTCAGTGTCCATTGAGAGTCCACTGCTCTACGCCGCTCTCATGCTCCGGATAGCAGTTGCCGTGAGCGTGGTATTCCTCATGGTGGTCAAGCCGTCGCTTGGTGGCTCTTTAGCAGCGGTCGGAGCTGCCTGGATCCTTGGCGCGATAATCGCGGGATTTAGGCTGGTTTCGGGGCAATTCTCTCGAGGAGCGAACCACTAGAGTGGAACACGATCACTCTTGTGGGTGAGCCGCGATCACTCGAATGTATGATCAGTATTCGCTCCCTTTCCGCCACACTACAACAGGATGGATATCGCGCCATACCGTCCCGTGAGCAAGAGGCGCGAAAAGGGAGGAATGCACAGATGAGCGATCAGGTGTCACGTGCTGCGGATAAACTATCCACCACTACGGTGGTCGAGGCACGCGATCTCAGCAAAACACTTCCACTGGGCTCTCGCCCGGTCACCGTTCTCGCAGGAATCAATTTCCGCATCGCACGGGGCGAACTGGTTGCTATCCTGGGACCCTCAGGTTCGGGCAAATCTACCCTTCTTGGCATTATTGCCGGACTTGACTCGCCAACCTCGGGCCATATCCTGATTGACGGTATCGATATCACCCGAATGGATGAGGATAGACTGGCGCACCTTCGCAATCGCAGGATCGGCATGGTCTTCCAGATGTACAATCTCATCTCTTCCCTGACGGCGCAGGAGAATGTGGAGTTGCCGCTCTATCTGCGCCGGCACCAGTCCGGCGCGGCGAAGCAGGCAAAGGATATGCTGAGTCTTGTAGGAATGAGCCATCGGCTGGATCGGCGTCCAGACCAGCTCTCCGGTGGTGAGCAACAGCGAGTGGCCATCGCCCGTGCCCTAGTTGCCGCCCCGGCGCTGGTCGTCATGGATGAGCCAACGGGAAACCTGGATCGCGCCAACGGCGACATGGTGCTGGCGCTCACGCGCGACTTGGGAGCACAAACCGGCGCTACGTTCATCATCGCTACCCATGATCCCGCCATTGCCAGATCTGCCGACCGCACCATACCCATCGTGGACGGTAAGGTTGACCAGCAAGCAATCCAGCAACATGAGTAGTGCCGCCAAGTCTCGACAAGCATGCCACAAGCATTCAAAACGCGTTTCGGAAAAGAAGTGGTGAAGATCATGAACTTTTTATTCGTCGTTCGCTATTCCGCTCGCGCTGTTCGCCGAAATGGCCTGCGCACCTGGCTGGCTCTGCTCGGCGTCGCCGTTGGAATCATGGCTATTGTGGCCCTGCAATTGATCGGCGCCATGGTTGACTCCAGCCTGACTAGCAATATACGCTCACTCAACGGCGGCGATCTCGACATCGGCGGCATCAATCTAAGCCCCGATCAGCTACAGTATTTCGATCAGCTGCGGGCTCAAGGATTCATATCCAATTTCACGGCGGTTTCGGCTGATCAGGCATCGGCGCAGTCTCCCCAACCGGTTTCCCGGCTAGGGGTACTCTTCGTCGATCCTATGCATTATCCTCTGGCCGGCGCACCTGCCTTTGAAGCACCCACCGATAGCGAACTCTCTACGACACTGCAAGGCACTACCGTCGTCGTTACCCAAAGTCTGGCAGAGCAGATGGGCAGCCATGTCGGGGATCGGTTTACACTGACACTCGCTGATGGACACGCGACCGAGGTCACCGTCGGCGGTATTGTCAAAAACGCCGGTCTCTTCCAGACTCCTCTTCTGGTCATAGCCTTTAGCTCACTCGGGGCTTTTCACGAGGCGTATGCCACTGCTCTCTCCTATACCGAGGTCTATGCCGATGTGCCCGACCATAACGCCGCCAGCGCCGCCGCAGTCCAGCGCCTTCTGCAACAGCACTTTGCCGACGCGACGATCGTGACCTCTAACGATCTGCTGCAGAGTAATCAACAGGAAGTAGCGCCAATTCAGACGTTTCTGCGTCTCGCAGCATTGGCAGCACTCCTTGTTGGCGGACTCGGCGTCGCCAACACGATGCAGATACTGCTCCGTCGGCGCACCATCGAGATCGCGATGCTAAAAGCCTGTGGCGGCACCGGGAGAGACCTGCGGGTTCTTTTTGGCACCGAGGCGGCGCTACTGGGGCTGAGTGGAGGTATCGTCGGTACACTGGCCGGGATCATCGCTAGCCTCTCTGTGCGAGGCTACGCCGGAGAGGTGTTCTCTCTGGCTCTCCCGGCTCACATCGACCTGGTGATTGTCGGCGAGGGACCGATGGTCGGCATCATGGTGGCTGTACTCTTTAGTCTTCTTCCTATCGTTGAGGCGAGCCGGATACGCCCGGTTGCGGTGCTTCGCCGTATATCGCAAGGCGCCCCAATCCTAACCCGAATGGAAGCCCTGCTCCTACGGCTGTCGGTACTCTGCCTTTTCTTTTTCCTGGCACTACTCATCGTACACAGCGCGTGGCTTGCGACAGCGCTGGTAGCTGGAGCCGCAGTGGTTCTGTCCGCGCTTAGCCTGCTTTTCTCTCTGGCCGACCGTGTCGCCGGCAGCCTGCCAGTTCCTGGCACCGGGCCGGGAGCGGCCAGGACCAAGCTTGCCTTCCGGAACCTCGCGCGACGCCCCGGCACAGTGACCACGCAGATTTCACTTTTTGTCGGTACATTCGCGTTGGGTTTGATCTTAGTTCTGGGGCGAGACTTGCAAAGCCGCTACGCCCAGGGAGGCTCTGGGGTCAACGCCGTCATCTGGACGCCAGACCTGGCTGCAGTTGCCGAGCGGCTTCACCAATCATCGGCGGTGACGAGAATCGACGTGTACCGGGAGGCCAGTTTTGCTCCGCTGGCAGTCGATGGGAGAAGTATTGCTGCAGGCGTCGCCAGCTACCAGTACACCAAGGACAACCTGCTTCCATTTGAAGGCATACTGGGCTTTGATCTGGCCCATGGCCGGCTGCCCACCTCGCCGGACTTCACTCTTACTGCCGGGCGTATGCTTGATAAAAGGGACGCGGGCACCACCAACGTGGTGGTGGATTCGGCGACCAGAAACGCTCCACTACGCCTACAGGTAGGAGATCGTATCACGGTACAATATCTCGGTAAGAGCGCGTTTCGCTCCGGCGGCCCGCCAGGTGGTTCACTCATCACCTATACTGTTGTGGGATTCTACCAGAATAACACTGGAGTGCTCTCCCTACAGGACACTTTACTGGGAGACTATACGGCGGTCAATGAACTGGGCGGCAGCAACGCTCTCTACGAACTGGGCATTCACATCAATCCGGCGAGAGCTGACGCCGTCTTGACCAAGCTCCAGGCGGAGCTACCGGGACAGGTCTTTGTCCATAGCTATGTGGATTTCTACGCCCAGGCCGAGAGCTATCTGAGCAACGTACTCCTGGTGCTGGCGGCAATTGCCTTGCCGGCGCTACTGGGAGCGGCGATTAGCGTCGCTAATACCGTCGCACTCTCGCTACTAGATCGTCGCTATGAGCTCGGTGTTCAGAAAGCGCTGGGGCAGACGTCTCGAGATGTGCTTGCCCAGATCGTCCTGGAACAGGGAGTCGCCGCCTTTATCGCCTCCCTGATAGCTGCACTGTCGGCGCTCGGGGTAGTCGCGGTGGTTGGAGAGGTCTTCTCTACGGGAAGTTTCGGTCCAGCCAGCTCCGCCGCTGTGCCGAGCGTGGCGAAACTGGTGGTCGCCAGCGTAGCACTGTCCACAATCCTGGCAGTGTTCGTGTCCTGGAACACCGTCCACCGTCGTCCCCAGGAGGTGTTGCGATATCCATGACCACGACTCCGATTGTCACGAGGGCAAGCATGACACGACGCAGGCTACGGGCTTTGCAGACGCTGCAGTGGCGCCTGGCGCTATCATATGTTCTCGTCTGCGTAGTGGCAATGGCGACCATGACGGTAGCGACTGTGGCGTTCGCCGCCTTTACGTTTCGGCCGAACCCAGTCTCGGCACCCTATCCCGACAAGGGGGTGATCCAGTCGATGTCGTATGGGGTGGCGCCATATCTGGCTCCATATCTGGAGCCCACGCGGCCGGACGTACTCGACTTGAGGGGACAGTTGGTGCACCTCCTGCAGCCAGTGCCCAAAGACCGGCTTGCCGCCCAACCGGCACCGTATGAACAGGTTGATCTGCTGGTGGTAGTCGGCCGGAACCACACAGTTCTGGCCTCGGCGGAGAGCAGCTCCCTCCAGTCTGCTACCGGTCTTCAGCGTCTTCCGCCTCTTCAGTCCCTGCCAGCTCTGCTCGGCAACCGGCCGGTCGTCTCAGCCCTCCAACAGGCCTGGACCGGGGACCAGACCTCCGAGCGGCTGGTGGCGGCGCTCCCGGCTGGTTACCAGGCCGTCGCCAATCCACTCCTGGACTTCAACGACCAGGTTATCGGTGTAGTAGTAGGAGTGTTTGCCCCGGTAAGCGATACCTTCAGCACCGAGACCCTCCAGAACGCCCAGCAGGCTTCCATCGCCACGGCGCTGGGGCAGCTGCTGCCGGGGATGCTGGTCTTTATCCTTGGAGCCGGCGTACTGGGGATTCTGGCTGGCGTGCTATTCACTCGGGGTCTGACTCGACGGCTGCTGAAGATAGCCTCCGCCGCGCACCAGTGGAGTAAGGGGGAGCTGTCTGTAGCCATACATGACAACACGGGCGACGAAATCGGCCGACTGAGCAGAGATCTCGACGTAATGGCCGGGCACCTGAAAGACTTGGTTACCGCACGTCAGGAGCTGGCGGTAGTTTCCGAACGACACCGTCTGGCGCGCGATTTGCATGACTCCATCAAGCAGCAACTCTTTGTCATGACCATGCTGATTGGCGCCGCACACGCAAGCGTCGCGGATCAGCCGGAGGTACGAGCCATGCTCCAGGACGTGGAGGGACTGGCTAGGCAAACCCATGCGGAATTGACCTCTCTGATACGAGCCTTGCGTCCGGTGGCGTTGGCTGGGGGAAGGTCACTAGGAGCCGCGCTTCGAACCCTGGTTGAATCGTGGTCTCGAACCAGTGGCATTGCCGCCGACACGGAGATAGACGACGGTCTCCGGTCGATACCTGCCGTGGAGGAGGCGCTCTTCGGCGTGGCGCAGGAGGCGCTGGCCAACATCGCGCGGCACAGTGGGGCCAGCCGGCTTTCTGTCCGGCTAGGTGGCCACCCGGGCGCCTTGCGGCTAGCGATCTCCGATAATGGTCATGGTTTCGACGTCTTATCCCCTCGTAGAACGGGGGTAGGACTCGCCGGAATGCACGAGCGCATGGCAGACGTTGGTGGTAGTCTTAGCGTGAGTAGCGGCCCAGGCGGCAGCCATGTGGAGGCTCAGTGTCCGACGGCAGAATCGTGGGGAAAGAATGGAAGTTCGGCATGACTACCATAGGAACGTCAAACACGCGTATCTCACTTCTGATCGTAGACGATCACAAGCTGGTCCGCTGGGGAGTGCGCACCTTTCTCGCGACGCAGCCCGATATCGAAGTTGCTGGCGAGGCTGCCGACGGTGAGGAGGCTGTCCGCCTAGTCGCCGAGCTGGTTCCGGACGTGACTCTGGTCGATCTGGTGATGCCCGGCATGGACGGTATCGAGGTTACCGGTCGCATCAAAGCCATTAGCCCGCGTACCCAGGTGATCGTTCTGACTTCATACCACGAGGACGAACACATTTTTCCCGCACTACGGGCAGGAGCGCTCTCCTATCTCCTCAAAGACGTCGGAACCGAAGAGCTGGCCGACGCGGTACGTAAGGCCGCGAGAGGAGAAGCGATCATGCATTCTCACGTTGCGGCTCGGTTGGTCTATGAACTTAAGACGCAACGACCGTCTACTCCAGTGCTGGCCGGCTCCTTGAGCGAGCGAGAGACCGAGGTGCTGACACTGGTCGCCGAGGGTCTATCCAATGCAGAGATTGCCGCCCGCCTGATCATCAGTGAGAACACAGTGAAGAGCCACATCAGCAATATTCTGAGCAAGCTGCAACTCGAGAGTCGTACCCGGGCCGCCATCTATGCCTGGCGTACCGGCCTCGTTCGCTCCGACTAGCGCTAAGATCCGACAGGGCAAGGTGATTCCACTCATCTAAGGTCAAGAGAAGCACCACTGGTTTGCGCGCTCAGCGGTCATGCAACTGCCACAAGTGCACACCGCACCGAGATGTCGTGAGTGCCTACCAGCCGTTAACGAAGGCACCTCTGTGGACCAATCTATGCGAAGAAGAAGCCAGCACGGTACCGAGTGTACCCTGCTGGTCTGTCACCGTGAGGCAACTAGCGCTGGACAGTCTGACCTTGCCCATTCCATGGGGCATGTCACCCTCCCGGCAATTCTGAACGGGCCTAGTCGAACGGGTCCTCGCCGGAGTCTGGAAACGACTAGGCCTGCCCGCACAGGAGTTAGGTTCCCGAGCAACGAGCGGGATGGAGCAGTCTCCCTTCAGCACAGAGGCGCCCGGATCGTCCTACTGAAGTGTCGTTGCAGGTGCTTTTCAGGGTCTGCTCGGTCTTCATCCTACAAACTGAAAAAGACCTGGCATGCCAACGAATTCCTCGTATCGTCGGGCAGCAGCGGTGACATCTTGCCGTTCGGTGGCGGTCAGCGGGGCGAACGGCACCAATTCGATGACCATCTCCCTCTTCTTGAGGGTGCGCCTCCACTTTCCAGCGACGCGGCCCCCGATCACAATCGTCGGGTCGAAGACAGCACTCTCACTCGCATCCCTCCCCCCCAATCTCGACCGGTTAAACGCTGCGAAGCCAACCAGAAATTCGTCATATGTCGGCAGCAAGAAGGTCAGCTGGGATGGCTGGCCCACCGGCTGCATAGAGGCCGAGGGCGAGAACCAATAGGTCTGTCCATCGATTACCTCATGGGTCAGCTGAGAGGCGGCCATTTCAAGACCCACTTTGGCGTCGGCTACTGTCAGTCCCGACCACCAAGCAAAATCACGTACGGTCGCTGGTCCGTGGCCCGTAAAGTAGCGCCGTGCGAGTTCGGCCAATGCCTCTTCTCTCTGCAAAACCCTGGCTTGCGGAGCGCGCTCGTCCAGCAATGCATAGGTGAACTGTGGGCCGCGCCTGGGGCCGCTGCAGACAATCGCATCCAGCTCGGAACGAAGGATGATAAGGCCAAGCCGTACTCCCCGAGCGACGATACCGGCGCTCGCCAGGGCCGATCCGAGCTCTGCGCGGGTACGATGCTGGCCGTACTGCACGGCTTTGGCGATGATCTGGTTACTGCGCAGGAACAGTTCGTTATCCAGTTCAAATTGGCGATACATGTAAGTACTGACGGCATTGACGCGCGGTGCCGTAAGTTCCAGCATCCAGCGAATATCGGCGGGCATGACGAAATGCCAGGTAGGCCGCATGACATGAGTGCGCAGGATGGTGCCATTGGTAAAGGCTCGCTCGATCGCATCGTCCGTCGCCTTCTGCGTCCGCAGTCCCAGCGCCCATTTTGCGCCCCAATAATCCTGCGCTTGGACAGCGCCCAACCAGGCGACGACTTCATCTGGAGCCGAAAACGGATTCTGTGAGAGTCGCTGATGAGAGAGCCGCTGCAGGGCGATACTTGCTGCCATGATGCACTCCTGTGGATTTGGACTAGCAACGGTTGGGGCAAGGTTGATCTCGCCCTAGCAACAGAACACACATGCCTCGATTGCCGCTACTCACGCAGACGACGGAAGAATTCGCGCACATCACCGACCAGCAACCCAGGAGCTTCCAAGGCGGCGAAATGGCCACCGCGGTCGAACTCCGACCAATGCACAATGTTGTTGCCGCGTTCTGCATAACGGCGTATAGCGACATCCTCAGCGAAGACAGCCACTCCAGTGGGGATGCCGCTAGGTTGCTGGTGCCAGGTGGAAGCATGCATGTTCTCGTAGTACAACTGCGCGGAGGAACCAGCCGTCTCGGTGAGCCAGTAGAACATCACGTTGGTGAGAATGACATCACGATCGATGGCAAGCTCGGGAAGCTCCAGCGAAGGATAAGTCCATTCTTTAAACTTCTCTACGATCCATGCAAGCTGGCCGACCGGCGAATCGGTGAGACCATACGCCAGCGTCTGCGGACGTGTAGCCTGAATCTGAAAGTAGCCATTCCCGTCGGTCAAGAACTTGTTGAGACGCTCCAGGCGCTGCTTCTCAGTCTCCGTGAAGGTGGACAGTTCTCCAGCATCTACAGGCCCGAACGGGATAAATCCCATGGTGGCTGCGTTCACGTGCACGCCGACGACCTGGTCAGGAGCAACGTAACCAAGCTCTGGGGTGATAATCGCGCCCCAGTCGCCGCCTTGAGCGCCGTAGCGCGCGTAGCCAAGCCGGCTCATCAACTCGGCCCAGGCTCTGGCAATACGCACCGAGTTCCAACCAGTATCCCTTGTCGGGCCGGAGAAGCCGTAGCCGGGGATCGAGGGTATCACTAGGTCGAAAGCATCAGCCGGCTCGCCGCCGAAGTTCCGCGGATTTGTGAGCGGCCCGATAATCTTCATGAATTCGACGATGGAGCCGGGCCAGCCGTGCGTCAGGATCAATGGGAGAGCTCCAGGCTCCGGCGAGCGCACGTGTAGAAAATGCACCTGTATGCCGTTGATTTCAGTGATGAACTGCGGGAATGCGTTAAGCTGGGCCTCCTGCGCGCGCCAATCATAGCTGGTGCGCCAGTACTCGGCTAGCTCCTTCAAATAGTGGGGCGGCACTCCTCGAGTCCAGCCAACATTGGGCAGCTCCTCCGGCCACCGGGTGCGAGCCAAGCGGTCCTGAAGGTCCTCGAGAGCGGCCTGGGGAATGTCAATCGTGAAGGAATCTATAGTCATGGGGCATCTCCTCTTAGCGTGCTTAGAGGTGGGCTTGTTCACCTCACGAACGGTATAATATGCTAACTTGGGTGACATCTATTGTCACTCAATAACGAAATATTTTGGGGAAGGTGACAATGCGTGCCGATCGGTTGCTGGCGATCCTTCTGCGGCTTCAAGTGCGCGGCAAACTGACGGCCAAAGACTTGGCGAAGGAGCTGGAGGTATCGCGGCGCACAATCTTGCGTGATATCACCGCGCTCGGCATAGCTGGCGTTCCCGTATATGCTGAAGGAGGACACGGCGGCGGCATTCACCTCGATCCTGCCTATAGGCTCAATCTAACCGGCCTGACTGAACCAGAAGCGCTCGCGCTCGCGCATGTGTTCAGCCGGCTTCCGCTTGAAAGTCGCGAGTATCGGCAGGCTGCGGATCTTGCCCTGATGAAGCTAGTGGCGGCGTTGCCGGCTCCGCAGCGGCGCACAGTGCAGCGCGTGCAGGAACGTGTGCATCTCGACCCGAACTCATGGTGGCACGAGCGTGTGGCGCCCTCATCACTGGAGGCGCTCGAACAGGCGATCTTCGAGGAGCGCCGGCTACGTATCCGCTACGAGCACTATGACGGAACGCTTACTGAGAGTAGTATCGAGCCCTATGGGCTCGTGGATAAAGTGGGCAGTTGGTATCTCGTGGCACAGCGGGCGGGAGAGTGGCGAACCTATCGCGTGGAGCGCCTGCGTGAGGTCTGCCTTCTGGATGCGCGCTTCGAGCGCTGGGAAGCGTTTAATCTCGCTGCCCACTGGAGGGCGCAGTCTGCACAGTTTGAGAGTTCCTTTCCGCCGTTTCACGCTACCCTGCTGGTAGCGCAAGAGAGTCTAGCCAAACTCGAAAAGTATGTCGCGGGACGATTCCAGCTAGCTGAGGACCAGGCAGAGGAGGATTGGATAGAGGTTAGTCTCCGCCTGACATCGTTGGACGAAGCCTGCATTTTGGTCTGGGGGCTGGGTGGTCAGGTGCGCATTGTCGCCCCGCAAGCACTGCGCGATGCGGCCATAACACGTGCGCAGACCATCCTTAATTTGTACCAGAGTGTTACCCTCTAATGGTCCTGGCATCTTCAGAGAGCCAAAGGCGTGCTTACCGGTAAGTCGTTGACTGCGGAATGCAATAGCGGCGGGCATAGAGATCGGTAGCCAGTTGCGTAGTAACGGAGGCGGCGGGATGGTACACTCGCCTCAGATCGATTGTAAGGTGGAAGCATAGCTCCCGTGCCCATGCTGCGCACAGGAGCGCCACATGGGTGACCTCCGGTTGGGCCAACCAGGATACTCATGCGCTACAAGGGGAACGAGCCATGCGCCAACTGACGTTCCTAGAACCAGGCAAGCTAGAGTGGCGGGATGCGCCGGAGCCGCAGTTGCAGGGGAGAGGCGAGGCGCTCGTGCGGCCGATCGCCGTTTCGACGTGCGATCTGGATGCCGCAATGATCCGTGGGCAGGCGCCGTTTCAGGGGCCGATCGCGCTCGGGCATGAGATCATTGCTGAGGTCGCGGCGGTCGGCGAGGCGGTGCAGCACTTCGTCCCGGGCCAACGTGTGGTGGTTCCGTTTGCCATCTCGTGCGGCACGTGCTCGTTCTGCCAGAGGGGACTTACGGCGGTCTGCACCACTGTGCTGCGCGGCTCGATGTATGGGATTGGCACAGCTGGGCATGATTGGGGCGGAGCGCTCGCGGATCTCTTGCGTGTGCCATATGCCGAACATATGCTGGTGGCGCTGCCAGATGGTGTCTCCCCCACAGTAGTTGCCAGTGCTGGAGATAACATTTCGGACGCCTGGCGCACAGTTGGCCCATACCTCGACCAGACGCCCGCCGCACCCGTGCTGGTCGTTGGGGGAGGGGCAAGCGGGAGCATCGGCCTGTACGCCGTCGCTATCGCCTCTGCGCTTGGCGCGGCACATGTCGACTACGTAGACAGCGATGCGCAGCGGCTGGCCATAGCGGAGGGACTCGGTGCGACCTGCCTGGAGGGAGACATCCCCAAGCGGCTAGGGCCATACCCTATCACAGTCGACGCCAGCGCACAACCTGCCGGCCTGGCCTGCTGCCTGCGCTCGACTGAGCCAGGCGGTGTGTGTACCAGCACTGGCGTATACTACACGCCCCAGACGCCGATCCCCCTCTTCGAGATGTATCTCGGAGACGTCACGTTTAAGACCGGACGCGCACACGCACGGAGCCTTATCCCCCAGGTGCTCGACCTTGTGCAGAGTGGCAGACTGCAGCCACAACGCGTGACGAGCGAGACGGCAACCTTCGAGGACGCGATTGATGCGTTGCTGGGCTTCACAATCAAACTCGTTATTACCAGGAACTGAGGAACCATAGCGGGGGAGGGGTACGGGACCCATACTGTTTCGCCGAACAGTGTCGAACATATCTTCGCCGACCGTATCCCTGGCAGAGCATAACGCCAGTATCAAGCAGGCGGATGCCTTGCGCTGTCTCGCACAGGACACCGGTCATGCTGCGTTCCCTCCGGAGTGGGCGTATCTGGAGCCTGCTGCTTCGCTGTTTGCTCGATTAGCCTACCCCATCAACGCGCAGCACGACCTTGCCCGGCTGGTGGTGTTCTTGGCCGCGAGTGTAGGCTTCGCGCGCTCGCTCCAGCGAGTACACGTCCGCAACGATGGGACGAATCTGTCTGGTGTCGAGCAGGTGCCCAAGCTCCATGAGCTGCGCCTGTTTGGGCTCGACGATGAAGAAGATACTGCGTATGCCCTCAGCGGTAGAACGCCGCTTGGCCGCTGAATCGGGCGGTGGTGCAACAACGGAGATGAGCACGCCTCCTGGCTTGAGCACTGCCCAGGAGCGCTCCAGCGTCTCGCCTCCCACGGTGTCGAACACCACATCGACGTCTCGGACGATCTCGTCGAAGTGCTGGTTGGTGTAGTCCACCACCTCGTCGGCACCGAGCTCCCGCGCCAGGGCAACGTGGCGCGTCGAGGTGGTCCCGATGGTATGCGCACCCTTCCAGTGGGCCAATTGGGCAGCAAAACTCCCAACACCGCCGGTAGCGCCATGAATCAGCACACGTTGGCCGGCGGCAAGCTGGGCATGCTCGAACAGCGCCTGCCATGCGGTGAGGCCAGACATGGGCACCTCTGCCGCCTGCACATCATCGAGTGATCGCGGCTTGGGCGCGAGCTGGTCGGGTCGGGCGAGGCAGTACTCGGCGTCTGCTCCCTGGCGATCCCAATCGTTCATCCCATAAACCGCCATGCCGTCGGTGATCGCTTCGGGAGCGTCCGCTGAGCGGGCGACGCCGGGGCCGAGTGCGGTGACGATACCTGAGAATTCATGCCCAAGAATAATAGGAAAAGGGCGGTCAGCGCCCGTTGCGGTCTTCCAGGTCGGTGACCAGTTGATCTCGGTGGGGGTAATCGCGGTCGCGTGGACCTGCACCAACACCTCGCCTTTCCCAGGCTGCGGGCACGGGACCTCCTGGTAGACCAAGCGCTCGGGCCCTTCATGCGCGTTGAGGCAGGCAGCTTTCATCATCTTCACGCGCACGGTACGCCTCCTTTTATGGTAATGAGCAAGCACATCTTGCCTCTTTGAGAGTGTTTGACAAACTCATTGTCAGCACCAAAGATCCACGAAGAAAAGCCGTGCTAGAAGGCCAGCGGAGCACAATGCTACGCCGCCATGCAAGCATCTGCAGCCCAGTATTGGTACGTGTCGCAGATGGAATGCCATGATCCTGGCTCGAAACGTTCATCGTCGACACGCCTGTAGGTGTCTACGACAGCGTGAGCCCACATCCCGTACGAGCGCTTGACGCTCTTTGGAGAATTAGGGGGAGGCGAGGAGGAGAGCGAAGAGTGAGGCGTGCATGGTTGCTGCCTCTGACTTGTGGATGTAGCGCGGTGTGGCTTCCCCCGTTTGGGGGAGCTTAGAAACCCCTCTGTGGAGCGATGTGACGCCGGCCGCTTTGCCGCAATAATTAGGACACGGCCAATCGGTAAATCGCTAACAGGAGGTAGAGCTATGTCCAGATCTGCACTGTCTGAAACGCCTGTTGTAGATAGGGCCACCAGTAGCCCGGTGAGTATACTGATCAACCGCAATTTCGCGCTGCTTTGGAGCGGCCAGGCCATCTCCATTCTGGGTGACCTCATTTTTACTACTACCATCACCATCTGGGTCGGACTCGTGCTCGCGCGTGGTCAGAACTGGGGAGCGCTGGCCGTCAGCGGAACTCTGATAGCCAGTGCTCTGCCGCCGCTACTACTGGCGCCATTGGCCGGAGTCCTGGTCGATCGCTGTAACAAGCGACAGCTCATGATCGCCATGGACGCACTTCGGGCCGCGGCTATTCTTGGGCTATTGGCCCTGCCGCTGGTTGGAAGTCACCACTGGTCTCCTTTTTCGCAATGGCTGGTGGTATGCGGCGTGGTGCTGCTGGTGAGTTGCTGCGAGCAATTCTTTCGGCCGTCCATGACGGCGCTTATCAATGATCTGGTGCCGCAGCCGCTCCAGCCGCGCGCCATAGGACTCGGACAGATATCGTTTAGCCTGGCCGCGATTGCCGGTCCACCGCTGGCGACACTGGTGCTGTTTGGCGCCGGCTTGCAGTGGGCGCTACTTTTTAACGCGTTTTCCTTTCTCATCTCCTGCCTGAGCGTACTGGCGATCCAACCAGCACCCTACATTGCAGAGATGGGGGACCACACTCCCCAACACCGCTTTTTCCGCGAATTTGCAACTGGAGTGCGTTTTTTCTTTGGCAACCGCAGGCTGCGAACGCTCACTGTAGCGCTGGTCATTGCCCTCTTTGGTGCCGGAGCATTTCAGGCTCTTGATCTCTTCTTCATCACCCGGAATCTGCATGCGCCGCCCGCCGATTATGGTCTGCTGGAAGCCGCTCAAGGTCTGGGAATGCTCCTCGGCGCTGTGCTGGCCAGCATCTTTGCCGCACGTGTCGGCCTCACGCGGATAGTCTGGTCCTCGCTGGTTGTCACTGGATTGCTGGCTCTGGTCTACGCGAGATTGACCAGTTTCTTGCCTGCGGCTATGCTTACGTTTGTGATTGGCATTCCGTTGGCCTCGATCTCAGTAGCCTGTTCACCACTCATCCTTAGCCTGACACCCCGTGAATTGATCGGACGCGTCCTGGCAATCTTAGCGCCGATCACTACGCTAGCCGCTATGCTTGGAGTGGCGCTGGCCGGCTATTTGGATAGCGTGGTCTTGCGCAGTTTTCACGTCGAAGTGCTGTCCCAGCATTTCGGCCCGATCGATTCGATCTTTAGCGGTGCGGGCTTACTGGCAGTGCTGGGCGGTTTCTTTGCGCTGGCCGGATTGCGAGGTCGTACTATTCCACCTGCCGAGAGCACTCCTTCTCACGGCAAATGAGCGACACCAGTACTACGAGAGCGAGGTAACCAATGCGTGATGATCTCAAGCGCGAGATCCAGTCGATTCGCCTTGGCCTTCTGCTCCAGTTCGCCGCTGTGGGAGCACTGGCAGGCGGTCTAGCACTGGCAGTCACCGTGCGTCTGGCTGGGCTACATCTGCTGTTGCCCCTGGCGGCTGGGGCGGGAGTTTTGGTCGCCGCTCTGGCGACTGTGCCGTTGACGCGTAACCTTGTAAGCGGGATCACCTACTCGGTAGAGACTATGGCCCAACTGGCACATACTGGAGCAAGAAATCCCGATTTCATCCGGGGCAACTGGCCACTTACGCCGCTCTTCGACCAGCTGCGACTGCTCGACCAGCAAGGTGGCACACCAGCGGCACGGGAAAAAGTATTGCGCCAGGTGGGCGAGCAAGCGGCTGCGGATACGCGGGCTAAGCTGGCGCAGGATCTGCACGATTCCATCAAGCAGCAGCTGTTCAGCATTGCAGTAAGTACCGCGGCGGCCCAAGCGCGCTGGGAGACTGATCCCGATGCGGCGCGCCTGGCGGTAATAGACGCGCAACGTAGCGCACGTCAGGCCCAGGTAGAGATGAGCGCTCTGCTGCAGGATTTGCACCCTCTGCCGCTTGATGGAACGGGGCTGTCAGAGGCGCTCGACGAGCAGTGCGAGGCGCTGGGCTACCGAACCGGCGCCGAGGTGAACCTTGATCTTCACCGTGCTCCGCTTGACTACAGCGATTATCCCCAGGGAATCGCCGAAGCCCTGTTTCGCATCACGCAGGAGGCACTGGCAAACATAGCTCGACATGCCCGCGCGAAACGTGTTACCGTGCGCCTGGCGCAGATCGCCGATGCCATTGAGCTGGAGGTTCGTGACGACGGCCAGGGATTCAATCCTTCCACTGGCACCTACGGAACCGGTATTGCCAGCATACGGGAGCGAGCGGTGAATCTAGCCGGCCATGCCGAAATCGATAGTTCTCCCGGAAAAGGCACGACGGTAAAAGTGACTATTCCATGTTTAGAGAACACTCTCGGCAAGGAGCGGAGTGAAGATGTGCAGAGTGAGCTTGCGTCTGAGGTTGAGCGGGGCCGCCGCGCGCATCTCGAGGCCGAAGATGTGACCAAGGTAGCAGCACTCCTTATTCTGTTGGGCGCGCCAATCTGGCTGGTGGTGCTCTCTATCCCACTGGCACTCTTGACCTTCTTTCGAACTGTAGAGGCCAGCACGCATGTCAGACTGCTTTCTGGGGGCACAAGTATCCCGGCTCGTGAGCAGCTCTACCTGGTCTATGATGCCTCCGCCACCCTGCTGCTGCTGCTGGCTCTATGTCTTTGGTATCTTCCGGTTGGGCTAGCCGGACGTATTCCGGCCTCCACTCTAGTCGGGATCGCCTTTGGCAGCGTGCTGTTGTGTCTCGTCGTGGCAGCGGTGCAACTGCTGCGTGCCTATCATACATTGGGTCGCTGGCTGCCATCGCTTCCCTCTGAACAGCAGAGACACCAGATCAGAGAGCGAACCGGATATGTCATCAGCAATTTCACCATCTGGTTAATCATCGTAGTAGTGGTATTCGCCACTCAGAGCCAGTTTCACCTGGCGGCTCCGGCACTGACCTCGACCGAGTGGAGTGATGATGCCGCTCTCGCCATTTTGGTGCTGTGGCCCCTGTTGATAGGCATTGACTACGCAATTACCCTCTGTTGGCGACGTCGGCTGGCGAGGAGTATCGAAGGAACAGTGCGGCATGAGTGATGATATATTGCGGCACCGTCCGCCGATTCGCGTGGCGCTGGTGGATGACCACTCAGTAGTGCGGCGTGGTCTACGGACGTTCCTGGAATCATATCCAGATATGCACGTGGTCGGCGAGGCTGCCAGCGGCGAGCAAACACTGGCGCAGGCAGGCAGCTGGCTGCCTGATGTGCTGCTGGTGGACCTGCTGATGCCCGGCGGTATGGATGGCATCGAGACGACTCGACACCTGCGCCAGCTCGTGCCCAATGCCCAGGTAGTTATATTGACCAGCGACACTGGCGATGCGCGCGTTGGTGCCTCACTGCGGGCAGGCGCTATCGGCTACGTGCGAAAGGACGCCGAGCCTGAAGTCTTGCTTGAGGCGGTTCGCGCGGCCGCACGGGGGCAGTCGCTGCTAGATCCAGCCGTGGCAGCTGCCCTTGCTCGCGAGCTCGGGCAGCACCAGCCAGGCAGACTACATAGCGCGCTGTTAACCGAACGGGAGCAGGAAGTAGTTCGCCTGGTGGCCCTAGGCTTTACCAACCGGGAAATCGCTGTAGCCCTGGTAGTCAGTGCCGAGACGGTCAAGTCTCATGTGGGCAACATCCTGACCAAATTGCAGCTGAGCCATCGTACACAGGTAGTAATCTATGCACTCAAGCGCGGTCTCATCTCCCTCGATGAGGTCAGTGATATCACGGAACCCTGACCCTAGCGCTCGGCGGTGGCCTTTGCCAGATAGTGATGGGTATGAACTTCGCACTCGTCGGCATAGACCAGATGGAGGCGCTCAGCAGCGCTTCCGCGTACAGGAGCCAGGTATGGCACTGCCGCAGGCACTCCCTCCTGGCACTCCCTCCTGGCACTGGCCACGTCTCGGTGGACAGTTGGTGTTCCTGGCACAAGATCTGCGCTGACTTATGTCGAGTGTACCAACTATCAATCATGATGCCAAGTTGTTTGGGGTCGCCCGTCACACTGAGCTGGAGGTCGAGACCGAAGCGTTTGCATGTACTGTATGCGTCGTGCCGATGGCGCCCGCTCCTGGTGCCGGGATGTCCCGATTGAGGAATCCACGCACATGGGTACAAGCGCAGCAGACCCCAACCTACCGATCTCTCCTGAGTCTCGTGGTCCTGACCACGAAACGGCAACTGGAGTCCCCAGAAACCATTGGTTGCTCCCTCACCTTCAGCGTTTCTGGACCTGGATACAAGAGCGTACCACTGCGCCCCCCTGGCTTCCGTCCTGGTTGCGCCATCCTAAAGCAGGCGCCCTGGTAGGCCTTGCGCTGATTGGCACGATCTTCGTCCTCGCTCCATTGCTCGTGTCGAGCGTCAAGGGAGTCCCGTTGCTGACATTCCTGCTCTTCGTGGCGATTGTGCTCACGGCCCTTATCTGGGGAACGGGACCCTCCATCCTGGTCACGGTACTGGGCATTGTGGTGATCGATCATATCGAGTGGTATCCACATGGCGCACTAATCCCAGAGACTCCCGCCACCGCCATGGACGATTTCTTTACGCTGGCGATTGGCTTGCTCATTGGATTCTTGGCTGGGCAAAACGTCGAGGCGCACAAACATGCCGAGCAGTTGAGAGAGCTGAGCGAACAGCAGCGCCAGCGCCTGGATCTGGTGCTGCAGGTAGAGCCTGCAGGGATAGCGCTCAGTGACGCCGACGGCAAAATCACTCGCTACAACGATGCATTTCGAGCGATTTGGGGTGAAACGGCGCCTCTGGTCAGCGACATTCCGGAGTATGCGCTCTACCGGGGATGGTGGCCACAGACCGGCAGGCCGATCTCCAGTGATCAATGGGCCATGGCACGCGCCCTACAGCACGGCGAGACATGCCCACCCGAGGAGGTGGATATTCTCTCCTTTGATGGGAAACGCAAAACCATTCTCAACGCTGCAGTGCCGCTACGCGACCCCGACGGAGCCATCGTCGGCGCCGTCGTCGCCCTGATGGACATCAGTGACCGCAAGCGCATGGAGGAAGCGCTCCTCCTGGCGCACCACGAGGCGGAACTGGCAGAAACCCGGTTTCGCGCCCTGGTGGAGCTTGCTCCAGATGCCATCGTCGTGATCGATCCGCACGGTCTCATGTCGCTGGTGAACCGCCAAACGGAGGCGCTCTTCAGGTATTCCCGCGACGCACTTCTCGGCAAGGATGTCAAGCGACTTGTCGCCAAACGTTGCCACGCAGCCTGGCAGGCGTATCTTGCCGAGCAAATCGATGCCCACCGATCACCTTCGCCAGGCGAGCGGAGGGAGCTCTTCGGTCAGCGACAGGATGGCAGCACATTCCCCGCCGAGGTGAGTCTGGGAGCGATCACCGTTGCGGAAGAGACCGAACTCATTGCCATCGTCCGCGATGTGACCGAGGAGCGGCGTCGGGAGCAGCAGGTGCGCGAGGCGCTGCACGCCCTGCTGGCGCTGGCGGAAGCGGTCGTCGGTCCGGCGCAATCCAGCAGAAGCGGCGTTGAGGAGGCCACTTCACCGGAGATTTCAGCGTTGCATCACTACGCGGAACTCATCCGAGAGATCTTTGCCTCCCGCCAGGTGCACGTTGGGGTCGTCGATCCCGTGACCAATCAGTACACGTTGGTAGCCGTGTCCGGGCTGCCCATGGACGAGGCGAGACGGCAGAGAGATCTCCTACAGGGAGTACCGCTCAGCACCTACTTAACAGACGGGCAGCTTGGCGAACTCCGTTCCGGCACCACGATTGAGGTGAACGCGACCCAAAGCGAGAAGCGGCTGTCGCCACGCGCGGTCATAGCGCCACTGTGCAGCGGCGGCCGGCTCATCGGTCTGCTGAGACTCAGTTATCGCCAAGACGAGGCGCCCTTTGGGCCTGAGACCCAGACACTCGTGAGCGCCAGCGCCCGACTCGCGGAGCTTATCCTCGAGCGCGAGAGGATCGTCACCCAGCGTGAGGAAGCCCGAGCCGCCACGCTGGCCCTGCAAGAGACCGCCAGGCAAATGGATGCCTTCCTCGGTATGGCGACCCATGAGCTGAAGACTCCCCTCACCGCGATCCTTCTCGCGCTCCAGCTCAACCAGCGCCGCCTCGAGCGCCTCCGGCGCCGGGCCAGCGACCTCTCAGGTGGCGTAGGTGAGCAGCTGGACGCCACTGTGGCCGAGCACGTCAAGCTTGAATCCCAGGCCAAAAAACTTGACCGGCTGGTGAACGACATCCTGGATCTGAGCCGTCTGCAGGCGGGCAAACTCCAGATTCACCCCGAACGAACAGATCTCACTGGAATTGTCCAGTGCGCTGTCCAGGAGCAGCGGCAAGCGACCTCAAACCGGACGATTCAGCTACGCCTGTCTCAGCTCGACCAGCCGGTATGGGTGCATGCGGATGCTGACCGCATCCAGCAGGTCATCGCGAACTATCTGACCAATGCACTGAAGTATTCTCCTTCTGATCAACCAGTCGAGGTTGGATTAGACGCCGAAGGGCCGTGGGCACGGGTCTGGGTGCGGGATCATGGACCAGGGTTGCCTGAAGCGGAACAGAAGCGCCTCTGGCAGCGTTATTATCGTGTCCCTGGTGTTGAGGTGCAGAGCGGCACTGGGGTAGGACTCGGCCTCGGGCTTACGATTGTGCAGCAGATTGTTGAGCTCCATGGCGGCCAGGTAGGCGTGGAGAGCGCTCCGGGACGAGGTTCCACCTTCTACTTCACTCTACCTCAGGCGGAGACGTCAGCGACCTGAACGACCGGCTACTCGTCGAGCCGACAGCAGGAGCAGAGCAATCGTAACACTTGAAGCTCAACAGGTGAATGCCTGCCTACGCCGTGCGATGTGAGACCGTCACACGGTATCGAGGCATTGTGTAAGGCAGACTCCGGACAACGGTTAGGCACTGGCATGCCAGCGCCGCATATATTTGTCAACCTTCCGGGGATGGCCGAATCCCTCGGCGATGTAGAGCTGGGCAGCAGGCTCGTCCGTGCCATTATGCTCGATATGTACCGTCGTGATCCCTCGTTGTTTCATAAGCCGCAAACAATAGCGAAGCATGGCACGACCTAGGCCATGGCGTTGAGCGTCAGGATGTACCCCCAGTGGCTCGATCTGTCCCTGGTCACCCAGCTGCCAGCCTAGACAAAAGGCGACCAATTCACCGCTAGATAGAACCAGGACCAGATCAAGATCGGGCACGTAGTTTGGCATCTTTTGGATACGTAATCGCCAGTCAGTGGTCATATTGGTCGAGTCAAATGCCAGCCGATGTAGCGCGGCACAAGCCGCAACGTCGTTCACTCCCATTACCGGGCGCAGCACCAAGCCGGCCGGTAGAACCGGAGATGGGAGATCACTGTCCAGTAGCCGCCAGCGATGCACCTGAGACCAGGATGCAAATTGTCGATAGCCAGCTGTCTCCAGCTGAGATTGGTGCTCCTGATCGCCCTCAAAGCAATCGATGAAATTCATGAGGCCGTCGGGATACGTATCTCGTTCTTCAGCAGCTATCACTTCCATGCGCTGGTTCGCCCACGCCAGTATCTCGGCACACAGCTCTGGATAAGCTGAACCTACGCCATAGTCAATCGTCCAAAACTCTCGCTGAATGATGGCAAACCCTGCAATATCTCCGTTAGCGAGCGACCAGACACAGGAATTTTCCGGCTTCTGTGACGAGGGGGATCCAAGCCGATATCCCAGATCGATCACGTGCCGGTGCCGTAGCGGTTCTTGGCTCACGAAAGCGAGGAGGCGAGACGGCTCGATGCTGGTTGCCGGAGCGCAGTGCAATGGCATCATATCTCCGTCTGTCTAGGGGACTAGAGCTACCGCGTCATAATTGCCAGGCCGTGTCATTTAGTCCAAGCACCCTTATAGTAGCATGAGATGGAGAGAAATGCGCGCAGCTTTTTCCCTTGACTTTTTCTGATCTCATCTCAGTTCAGCGTCCCTTGGCGGCTCCGCTTGTAGGTGACCACCTAGCGCCATGATGGCGCGGGTTCTACACGGTCGTTGACAGAGATGTCTTCGTGGAGTAGGTCGGTTCCTCTGCAGTTTTTGCCTCTTATTGACCCAAGATGGCCGATTTTAGGCGCCTTAGGTGGCGCTTATTGGGTCAGGTATGTGCCACTAATTGGGCCAAAGGCGAGTTATACTCACGCTTATTGGGCCAATCCGTACTATCAGTGCGCAGACAGTGACCTACTCACACCACGATGCGCGAGCCGTTAGAAGCGGACTTCAATGTGTCAGTATGGCAAGCCACCGAATGACACCTAGATTGAGCATCATGTGTGAAAAGTCCTGCGTGCCCCTCTCTTGAGGCAGCTACGAAACTACCCATCCGTTGGCCTCGCTGCCTTGGACTTCGATGAACGTGATACGTGCGGCCGAGTAGACCACTGTCTGGACGTTCGGGGCAACCCAGTTAAGAGGTTTGTCGTCTCGCGCCCGCGGGTTACGGAGCCGGACGAACGTATCGGTTGGGCCAGGCAGCCCGGCAATCTCCGCCGTGAAGGGCTCGCCGTCCAGGACGTGGACCGTCACTCGGATATAGTCACCAGTTGGTTTTCCCATGGCGTGCTGTCTCCTCCTCATGTGTAGCCGACATGCTGATCTGCTCGTGCGCTCCTACCTTGCCACACAATCGGCAAAGCGACACAAGGTCTTCCTCCGTGGTCGCGAAAGTGCCTGCAAGGGCTGTGTTCTTGTTGAGGTGGCCTGATAAGTCGGTTGGGTAATAAAAATCACGGAAGTAGTAGCTCCCTGCCACTATACCGCACACCGAGAAAGCGTGACCTCGTGGTAGCTGTTGTCCTGCTGCGTGCAACCGTTGGCCGCAGTACTGTTGAACTCTCATGGAGCCGGATGACCTGAACGATCTCACGGGTCTCGACTTGACCAAGTCGCAATCGTGTTCTACACGAAGCTCGGGACATTGAACCGCTCAAACGGCAGACGTTGCCGGCGACTTGATCGTGCGGGCGGCATATGCTAGTGTGTGACCAATCGATTTGCGTAGGGGCACGGGAACGAGGGGTAGCGTGGGACTCAGTCGGGTTGAACGAAGGGGAAGATGCTATGGCCGAGCCTGACTTTCTGATTGCCGGGGCGGGACACAACAGCCTCATCACGGCCGCGTATCTGGTACAGGCGGGGATGCGCGTCCACGTGCTGGAGGGACACGAGCGGATCGGGGGGGACACCATCACCGAAGAGTTAACCATGCCCGGCTTTCATCACGACTCGTGCTCCAGCGCCCATGTCTTGATCCAGTCGAATCCGTTGCTGCGCGAGAACGAGTTGAACCTGGATCGCTACGGACTCGAATACCTCTACCCTGACCCTGCAGTCGTCATTCCGTTCGCCGATGGCGAGAGCGTTACCATGTATCGCGATCGGGAGCGGACCGCGGCGGAGTTTGGGCGCTACTCGGCGCGCGACGCGCGGGCGTATTTGGAGCTGCTGGACGACTGGGACACCGTCAGGGCGGCGGTCAATCGCGGCAACCAGCAGGCGCCAGCTCGGCCCAGCGAGATGCTGGCCGCGGTAGAGGCGACGCCCAAAGGCAGTGAGATGGCGCGGGTCCGTGCGTCATCGGCGGTGGATGTGGTGTTCGAGCGCTTCGAGCATCCGCATGTGCGGGCCTTCTTGTTGTGGATGGCGATGATGACCGCGCAACCCATCGATCGGCCATATAGCGGCTTCCTGCCATTCTCGCTCACGGCGGGGCGGCAAGCATACAGCTGGACAACGCCACGAGGCGGCTCCGGGATGCTGCCACAGGCACTGGCCGCGCTGATCACCGAACGAGGCAGTACGATTGAAACGGGGTGTTGGGTCGAGCAGGTGCTCGTGGAGGACGGACGCGCAGTGGGGGTGCGCCTGCGCGATGGCCGGACCTACCGAGCGCGCCGAGGCGTCGTCTCGACGATCCACCTGAAGCACCTTCCAGGCGTCGTCGGCGTGGAGCACCTGGGCGACGAATTTATGCGGGGCGTGGAGCGCTGGCGGGCAGGCATTACTTTCTTTGCCACCCACTACGCGCTCACTGAAGCACCGCGCTACCGAACCTACGACGGCAAGGGTACGTGCAGCGTAGCGATGGGCGCGGCGGGCTCGCCAGAGAACCTGGTAGCCGCCTGCACCGATTTCCGGGCCGGGCGACTGCACCTGGACGATCCCATGCTGCTGTGCGTGTGCTCCAGTGTAGTAGACCCAACCCGAGCACCAGCGGGACGGCACACGCTCAAGGTGATCAGCTATCTGCCCTATGAGCTGCCCGAAGGCCCGGCGCACTGGGATGACATCAAGGAGCATGTGTCGCGCCGTTTACTCGAGCACCTACAGACACTGGCCCCGAATCTCACCGACGACGTGATCTTGGCGAAGCATGTCGAGAGTCCGCTGGATCTGGAACGGCGTAACCCGCACAACTGGCATGGGGGCTGCCATGGCGGCGACCAGGATCCAGCGCAGGAGGGTTTCCTCCGGCCGATGCCGGGTTATTCACAGTATCGCTCGCCGGTGCAAGGGCTGTATCTCACGGGAGGTTGCACGCACCCGGGTGGCTCGGTGTCGGGAGCAGCTGGACGCAACGCCGCGCACGCCATTCTGCGGGACCTGGATATGATGGCCCCGTTGTAACTTCGAACCTGACTTCGCAGCTGTAGAAGTGCGGCTCCGGATGGTCCAGCGGGTTCTCGGCCATAGCGTGGTACCCATCTACTTTCTCGACCACATTGCAGTTTTAGACCCCACGACAACAGACAGGCCGCTAGTGGTAGAGGAGCCGTGCATCATGGTCATGGTTACAGCAAGGGATCTGAAGAGAGGGTCGTTAGTCCGGAGAGAAGCGCTTCCAGGCCTACCTGAAATCCACTCCGGGGTTTTTCTTCACTAAGAATAGCGGCGCGTTCCAGTTGAGTGAACCCATGCAAGAAAGCCCACAAGGCCACGGCGGCACTCGCCGATCCTTCTGCTCCGACTGCGCCTTCAACCAATCCCACGACCAAGGTCCACACCTCATGCGCGGCCTCTAGCATTCCTGGCGATTCCACACGAAATCGCATCAGCAGAGCATACCACGCGGGATGTGCCTGCGCGAAGGTGAGATAGGCCGCCGCACTCACCCGGATGGCCTCTTTTCCGGCATGCTTGCCTACGGCAGCGACAAGATCCGCGTGCAGGCGACGAAATCCTTCTTCAGCCATCGCCGCTTCTAGGGCCGCGCGATCAGGATAATAGCGATAGAGGGCATGAGGAGTGAGCCCTAAGCGACTGGCTAATTCGCGCATCGAAAGGGCTTCTTCCCCATACTGTTCAAGATATTCAATCGCGGCTTGCAGAATGGTCCCGGCATTGGTTTTAGCTGGGTAGGGCATGCCGCTAGTATACCCCCTTGACAAAACAATAGGGAAGATATACGCTGTATACCATGAAGGTATTCGCTGTGTATCTTTATCTCTGGGATGTGTCTGCGGGCGGGGAGCGATATTCGCTCCCGTATCACGCCTGTTCCTTGTGATAACGAGATATCAAAACCGGTGCCGACGTCTCTACCGAACATATCTGCTAGCAGGCACTGGAACCCTTGAGGAGGTGTTGCTTATGCCATCAGTGGTCGTCACGGGCGTTTCTTCCGGCATTGGGTGGGGAGCGTCCAAAGTTCTGCTTCAGCATGGGTTTGAGGTCTTTGGCAGCGTTCGCAAGCAAGAAGATGCTGATCGGCTCAGTGCTGAGTGGGGGAATGCTTTCACCCCCCTTCTTTTTGACATCACGGACGAGCAAGCCGTTCGACGAGCGGCGGCTCGGGTCGCTGATCGCTTGCAGGGACGTACCCTATCTGGGTTAGTGAACAATGCAGGCATCGCCGTGCCTGCTCCACTCATCTACCAGCCCATTGGTGATTATCGTCACCAACTGGAGGTAAACCTGGTCGGTCCCTTGATTGTCACCCAGGCATTTGTCGGTCTGCTGGGGGCGGATCATCAACGCAAAGGTCATCCCGGCCGGATCATCAACATCAGTTCTATTGGGGGCAAGATCGCCGGTCCTTTTCTGGGCGCATATCATGCCTCCAAGTTCGGTCTGGAGGGGCTCTCAGACAGCCTGCGCATCGAATTGATGGTTCATGGCATCGATGTCATCGTGATTGGACCAGGAGCCGTGGCCACCTCGATCTGGGACAAAGCAGAACAGGAAGATATTTCAGCGTATCAGCGGACAGAATATTCGCAAGCGAGCGAGACCTATCGCAACTTCATGATCGAAAATGGACGGAAAGGGTATGCCCCGGAGCATCTCGGCGAGATCGTCCGGAAAGCTTTAACCGCTCCTCATCCTTCCGTCCGATACGGGTATGAGGTCGTGCCACGCCCGATTGCCAATTGGATCATCCCTCGACTGCTCCCCAAACGGCGAGTCAACGCTGTAGTAGCCAACAATTTGGGATTGAAGCGCCCGTAACGATCTGAAAGGGATCATCGTGCTGCTGTTGGTGTTCCTCTTCGTCTATCCTTTTCTCCATGAAAGGGTGATGAAGTCGCAGACAAGAGGACCAAGCGTCACGGCTCTCCTGAAAGAGGCAACTAGGAGGCATTCTCAAAAACCGTTCGTTTGAACGGTACAAAAGAGAGGAGTTTTGTTCTCTGTGCATTCCGTACCTATTGGTTACCTCATTACCGCGATACTCCTCGCATCTGCCACGTTTTCTTCCCTGGCACCCCGTCGCTTGGGGATTCTTGGTCCTTTGAGACTCTACCTTGGCCACATCAATGAACTTCCGTTTCTAGCCATTCTTTGGCTCATTGCATCGACCTGGCTCGCCGTTAGCGAGGGTGACATCCAGTCGCCTGTTGGCTGGCTGGCCCTGGGGCTGTCAGTCCTCTCAATTGGTGGCCTCGTGCTGGTGATCTGGCGGGCAATATCCACGGCTCGTGTGATGAGCCATGCCCTGGATGAAGGCCTTGGTTCCGGATGGCAATCCAAGATTCCTGCAACGGTCGCTGCCCGGTTACGTCAATCGTTTTCCATCTCAGCAGTGTTTGGACCGCTCCTTATCCGACGCCTGCATGTGAAACGGAAAGCGAACGTACGATATGGGGACGCTGGTACAAAGAATCTGCTTGATGTCTACTACCAGGCATCCCGCCCGAGCAATTGTCCTGTTCTCGTGTACTTACACGGCGGGGCGCTCATGGGTGGGAGTAAAAACTATCAAGGCTTGCCGCTGCTCTATCAACTCGCCAGTCATGGTTGGGTGTGTATCAGTGCGAATTATCGTTTGAGTCCAAAAGCGACATTCCCCGACCACCTCATCGACGTGAAGAAAGTTCTTGCCTGGGTACGAGTCCACGGTCAAGAATACGGGGCTGATCCTCAATCGGTTCTGGTAGCGGGAAGTTCATCGGGAGCACAACTGGCTGCCTTAGCTGCTCTCACACCGAATGATCAGAAGCTCCAACCGGGCTTCGAATGTGCCAACACTTCAGTTGCAGCGGCTATTACCTTGTACGGCGATTACGACTGGCTCGACACTCCTGGCCGAGTGGGATATCTTGCGCCAGTCATGAAAAGTACCCCGACGGAAGACCATGAAGCCTGGGCGCAAGCCTCACCGTTGTATCACGTACGCAAAGACGCCCCGCCATTCTTGGTGATCCATGGCGGTAACGATGTGACCTTGCCGGTAGAAAATGCTCGTCATTTTACCAAAGAACTGCGAAGTGT
This sequence comes from uncultured Chloroflexia bacterium, assembly GCA_963826075.1. Classification (GTDB taxonomy): domain Bacteria; phylum Chloroflexota; class Ktedonobacteria; order Ktedonobacterales; family JADMIN01; genus JAJPKE01. Next base: position 161,638 of record CAWGVQ010000009.1, on the reverse strand, counting down.
CTCGCAGAATCCAGTCGTGTATGCTGAACTTCCCGGCGCACAGCATATCTTTGATATGTTCCGCTCCATTCGCGGCGATGCTGTCACCAACGGTGTTGAAGCCTTTGCCGAGTGGGTACGGGCCACTATCAAATAACCTTCATTTCAACTTGTTCATGTAGTTGAGCACTACTCCGGTGATTCCACACAAGGGAGGGAGCATGAGCGAGAATGCCTATCTTGTCATGGCGCTTTCTTGCTCACCCCCCAATTTACAATGTATCGATGAAAGGTATCCATTGTGGCCAGCACGAATCACCTCAGCCATTACGCCATCCATCCCAAGCGGGAGTTGCCGAGGCGTCAGTGTGCACGACGGCTGGAAGCCCTATCGAACCCACAGCGCCTGCCGCTGCGAAACCTCAGCTTCAGAACGCTCCTGCTCCCGCGAAAGGCACTGCAGGGGCATCGCGCGTCGGTGCTATCGGGAGAACGTCTCAACGATCGCCTCGGCGATCGCGTTGGCGTTCTCGTCGAGCGCGAAGTGGCTGGCGTCGAAATAGCGCAGGACGGCCGCCGGCACAACCTGCTTCACGAATTCCGCGGCCGCCGGCATGATGATAGGGTCATTTCGCCCCCACACGATGAGCGTCTTCGGCTGCCGGTCCTTCAAATAGTTGGTCCATTCCGGATAGTGCTGGATGTTCGTCGTGAGGTTCATAAACAACCTCGACATGAAGACCCGTTTCGCCGCGATCGAGAACGCATAGGCGTCAATCGCCCAATTGTCCGGATTCAGGGCGTCAGGCTGGCGCGCGCCCGTTTCGTGGAGAAACTTGTCGCGTTCCACGGTGGCGAATTGCTCGGTCTCGGCCAGCTTCTCTGGGGTTTCAGGGCCACCGAGCCGCTCGTAGACTTTCAGGCGATCGGGGTTCCAACCCTCCACTGAAATGGTGAAGTTCTGAAAAATCAGTCCGGCGATCCGCTCGGGGTGAGCCGTCGCGATCCGCATTCCGATCGGGCCGCCGATGTCGTGCAAGTATAAGATGAGTGGCCCGGGCGCGCGCTCGGCGATGAACACGTCGATGACCATGGCCACGTCGTGGAAGGTCGGTATCAGAACGGACGGGGCTGGCGCATCGCTGTACCCCATGCCGGGGTAGTCAGGCGCGATCACATGAAACCGATTCGCCAGACGCGGAATGAGGTCATGGAACTGGGACGACGACGAGGGAAAACCATGCAGCAGGACGATGGTCGGCTTCGACGGGTCCCCGGCCTCGCGGTAGAAGAGCCTAAGGCCCGCAACGTCAGCGGTCTTGAAGTACATAAAGCTCTTTCTCCTCACTGCCCCAGCTGATGGTCGGGCCTCCACGCCCGGCGATCCTGTAGCTCCAGGCGACACTGACAACCGGACTAGGACGCGGGTCGTGATGACGCGATCACAGCAGCCGCGGCGACGCATCGATTGCACAATGGTACTGATCGACATGTGTATCAAGCTACACTATCGTCGTACTGCAACTCTAAGGCCGCCGTTTCCTGAGGGCCAAAAGGGAGCATGCCGCTAGATCTTGGGCTATCACAGGGCATTGATGCCGAGAATCGTTGACAGGTGGGACACCTGCGCAGTAGTGTGGGCTGATGCGGACACGGAGGATAACTGCCGTGCAGAACTGCGAGAGGTGCTGGAGGGCTGGGTACTTCTCCACATCAGCGACCATACCGCTGTGCCACCTGTCGATGGCGTGACCGTTCAGGCCGGCAGTCTCGTCTGATGCCCGTCCCACTTAGGCGCCATCAAGCGCCGTGATCTGAGCGCCTGCCTGCACACTGGGTTTTGCTGGCCCTTTCAGTGGCGGCAATCATCAGTACATGACTCGCGGCACGCATAAGGTCGGGATTCCCAACCCTCATCAAGGCGACACCAGTCTACCATTGCTTCGCCGCATCCTTGATCAGGCCGGCGTGAGTATCGGGAATGGGAGTCGGTGTGAGATGCTGATGTGCCTGGAGCGAGTGCGCTCACTAAAAAGGGTCAATTCCACCAGTCCTCTTGCCCTTCATGTCGTATCAGGGATAGCATGACATGTGCGCAAACAACTATCGTGATGAGGATAGAAGCAGCACCCGCGCCGGGACCAGATGACGAGCATCATGCCATGCCAGACATGAAAGTAGTTGTTTGCGCGAGGAGTAGCGTATGCACCTAGTTCATGGAACCTGGATTCCCGACGATACACAAGCATTCGTTCAGAGTGGGGCTTTCTATCTGTGGGTCGAGACAGACGCGCCGTCGGGCACGGCACGTCGACGTGGCGACGGCGTTCATCCCAGGCACCTGGCCCATACTGCCCTAGCTGCGTTTCTGATTGAGAAGCTGGGTCTGCAGGAACCTTTTCCCGGTACATTGGTGCGTACCCTGTGCACCAAATACGTTCTGCTGCCAACGGTTGCGGGCAAGCCCGCTCCCTCGTTCGAATTGCTGCGCTATACGGATGAGGAAGAGCCAATGGAATTCGACCTGAAACCCTGGCAGGTCTCCTGCTACCGGGTGCCAGACATCATCAGCACATTGGCCGAGATCCATTTTATGGCCCTCCACGCTGCCGAAGATTTTCAACTGGGCGCAGATCTCGTATTTTGGCATCACTATGCTCAGGTAATCTGGAGCATGATCGCCAAAGATCACTACATCCCTGCCCTGAAGTATCAGGCAATCTCACCCCCTTCAATGAAAGGTAGGCGAGAGAAGGAAGCGGCCAGTTTCGAGCTGCACCCGACGTGGGAACTGCTCTCGGACACGTATGAGGAGACGCTCCAGCGCTATGCTGCTGCCATGCCAGGAGTGTGTGCTGCCGGACAGAACAACCTGGATGGCGCCACGTTGTTTGAGAAAGCGCCGCTGCTCCGCCACTTCTCAGAGTGTCTCTTACACAACGTTGTGACCGGCACACCCTTTCCGGCGAAATTTGATCAGCAGATCACGGGCACACTGCTCTCCAGGTGCCTCTATCCCTCCCGCCCAGCTCCGCCGCAAGCCCCTGCAGATGCGCTGGAAGATTACAAGCGGTGGCTGACCTGGCGGGCGAACTTCACCAGAGCCTCTACCGAGGTTGGTTTTACCCTCTGTTTCCGTTTGGAAGACGCGTCTGCCGACGAGATTGATAACTGGCAGTTGCACTTACTCGTCGCTCCTAGGCATGATCCTACGCTCAAGCTGCGCCTCGACGATTACTGGCGTTTCACGCCCGACGCTCGTGCTGAGACTGCCCGCCAGTTCGGCCAGGACTTCGAGAAAAATTTGCTGCTGGCCCTGGGGTATGCGGCCCGGATATACCCAACGCTCTGGGAAGGAATGCGCACCGACCACCCGACTGGATGCCGTCTCACGCTGGAGAAAGCGTTTGCATTCCTGAAAGAGAGCGCCTGGGTTCTTGCAGACGCGGGCTACACCGTCATGGTTCCGGCGTGGTGGACCCCTGAAGGCCGTCGCCGCGCGAAGGTCCGCCTCAAAACGACGATGCGTTCGCCCCAAGGAGCCGCTGCCAGTCAGAGCTATTTTAATCTCAACGTGATCATCGCCTATGACTTTCAGTTGTCCATTGATGGCCAGCCTGTTACCGAAGAGGAATGGCAGCAGCTTGTCAACGCAAAAACGCCACTGGTCCAGTTTCGGGGCCAGTGGATGGAACTGGACCGCGACAAGATGCAGCAACTTCTTCAGTTTTGGCAAACCCATCAGCAGAAGCAGCCAGAGATCTCGCTTCCAGATATGCTCAAGATTGCAAGCGAAGATGAAGCCGACCTGGAATGGGACCACGACCAGAGCCTGCAAGAGATGCTGTCCCGGCTCCATGACAAGCATGCGTTTGCCCCAATTCGCGACCCACGCGACTTGCAAGGGAATTTGCGCGACTATCAACGGCGCGGCGTCGCCTGGGTGCAATACCTGGAGCGTCTCGGTTTGAATCCCTGCCTGGCGGACGATATGGGTCTGGGCAAGACGCTGGAAGTTATCGCCTGCCTGCTCAAAGAACGGGAGGAAGCCTCTGATCTGCCACCAACGCTGGTCATCGCGCCGACCTCGGTGCTGGGCAACTGGCGCAAAGAAATCGAGTGTTTCGCGCCCCAGCTTCGCGTGCTGGTGCATCAAGGCAGCTTACGACTGAAAGACAAGCAGGCCTTCGAGGAGACCTGTCAGGCGCACGATGTCGTCTTGACGTCATTCTCCCTGGCACGCCTGGATGAAAAGCTCTTGCAGGGTCCGAAATGGTATCGTGTGGTGGTTGATGAGGCCCAGAATATCAAGAATCCGCAGGCTGCTCAAACGCGGGCCATTCTCAAGCTCGCTGCCCCACATCGGCTGGCCTTGACCGGCACGCCCGTCGAGAACCGCCTGCGCGATCTCTGGTCCATCTTCAACTTCCTCAATCCCGGCTATCTAGGCAAGGAGGCACAGTTTCGCAAGGCCTTCGAGGCTCCCATTTACAAGGGTAGTGACTCTACTAGGGCAGCAACCTTACAGAAGCTGGTTGAACCATTTATCTTGCGGCGTGTCAAGACCGACAAACGCATCATCGACGATTTGCCGGATAAGATTGAGCAGAAGGTGTATTGCACGCTTTCGGCTGAGCAAGCCTCACTTTATGAGGCGGTTGTCAAAGATGTTATCGAGCAATTAAACAAGGCCGAAGGCATCAAGCGCAAGGGTCTGATTTTATCGACACTGCTGAAGCTCAAGCAGATTTGTAACCACCCGGCGCAGTTCCTGCAAGATGGTAGCGCGTTCACCACCGAGCGCTCTTACAAGTTGCAGCGGCTGGGGGAGATGATTGAAGAAGCCATTGATAATGGCGAGAGCGCGCTCATTTTCACGCAGTTTACGGAGATCGGCAGCGCACTGGTGAGCTCCTTCCACCAGACCCGGCATTACAACACTTATTACTTGCATGGAGGAACCACTGTGGCCCGGCGGAATCAGATAGTGGCCGAGTTTCAAGATCCCGAAACGGAGCCGTCGCTGTTTATCCTCTCGCTGCGAGCAGGCGGAGTTGGACTGAACCTGACCAAAGCGAACCACGTGTTCCACTTTGATCGCTGGTGGAATCCTTCGGTGGAAAATCAGGCCACCGACCGCGCGTTCCGCATCGGGCAGCGCAAGAACGTGTTTGTACATAAATTTGTGGCGGTGGGAACACTGGAAGAACGTATTGATGCGATGATCGAGGATAAGAAACGGCTTTCCTCGCTGGTAGTGGGTACCGATGAATCCTGGCTGACAGAGTTGGACAATGAGACGTTCAAGGAACTGATTGTCCTGCGGCGCAGCGCCGTCCTGGAGTAAAAGCAATGGCACAGTTCAGCCGCACCTGGTGGGGCCAGCGTTTTATCGCCGCCCTGGAACAGTTTACCGATCCCGCCCGCCTTGGGCGGGGGCGTACCTACGCGCATGGAGGGCGTATCCTTGACTATACCCTGTCACATGGCACGGTTACGGCCAGGGTTCGAGGATCCATCAACCCGTACTTTGGCGTCTATAAAGAACCCATATACGAGACTTCTATCACCATCAAAGCGATCTCGACGGTCGACTGGGTTGAAGTGATTGGCCAGATTGCCTCACAGGCGGACCTGGTGACGAAGCTACTGATGAACGAGATGCCTGATACCATTGAAGACGCTTTCTCCGAATTAGGGCTGCATCTCTTGCCGCACAGTCAGCGCGACTTCGTCACGGCGTGTTCGTGCCCGGATTACGCGAATCCCTGCAAGCATATTGCCGGAGTCTATTACCTGCTGGCGTCGGCCCTAGACCACGATCCATTTCTCATGTTCGAGCTGCGGGGATTATCCAGAGACGACCTGCGGGCCCAACTGGCACAGATGCCACTGGGGCAGATTTTAGCGGCCGCACTGGTAACCAAAGACGATCCTATTGAGCCAGCAGAGTCATACTACACACGCCCGGCCAGGAAACCAGCAGAAACAGACGTGACTTCTCACAAAGCGTTCTGGACCGGTGCGCAAAGGCTGCCCACGCCGCTTGGCAACTCATCCCAATCAGTCGTTTCGGCAATTCTGATAAAGAAGCAAGGAGATTATCCGCCATTCTGGCAGAAAGATATTTCCTTCATCAGCGTAATGGAAGAACTCTATGAGCGCGTACGAACGAAAAATAGGCAAATGAAGGAATCTTAATCGAATACCACAGTATCCTCGGCTGGCAAGAACGGGAAGGTATTCACTGGCGGCAGGACTGGGATCTTTCGCGTCACAGCCAGTATAGCGGTAAAGATTTGACCTATACAGATCCGGTCACCAAAGAGAAGTACATTCCCTGGATCGTCGAAACTTCAGGCGGCATCGATCGCACATTCTTTTTCCTGTTGCTCGACGCCTGTGAGGAGGAACCAGATGCAGCAGGTAAGGAGCCTCGCACGGTTCTCCACTTACACCCAACGCTTGCTCCAATCAAGGTGGCAATCTTACCGCTGCAAAAGAACAACGCGGAGTTAGTTACTGCTGCAACGGCTCTCCACAAGCGGTTACAACGCCAGATGGTTTCTCAATACGATGACGCCAACTCATAAAGGTTGGCCTCAGTACCGTTTCATAGAGTTGGGTACGAGCAGCGTTCATCCGAGCAGCAAGCGGTCCAGAAACCGAGTATTCAAGGTGTAAGCCCGCAAATCGCTCTAGTCCACGATTTGCCCACAGGTAACATTGGCCACTGTACCGGTCATCGCGCTGGCCTGGTCGGATGCCATCAGCGCCGCCGCGTTCCCTATTTCGACGAGCCTCGGCAGCCGCTTCAGCAGCGTGCTCTGGGCCAGTTCGGCCCCGAATGCCTCCCCAGTCATGCCGCGCTGCGCGCCGTGCGCATCATAGACCTCGTTCATTCCAGGCGTGTCTGGAGAACCCGCGGATCGCAGGCAGACGACCCGAATCCCCAATGGCCCCAGTTCTCCGGCCAGCTGGCGGCACAGTCCCTCGATTGCCGCACCCATCACCCCGAAGGGACCCACGTCGGGAATAACCGCGCGGGCGGGAGTCGCGGTGATCGTGAGGAGCACGCCCGATCGTTTCTCGATCATGTGCCGCGCTGCTGCCGTAGTCGTCAAAAACTGCGTTCGCATGGCAGCGGCGATCGGGAGGGTGAAGTCCTCCAGCCCTAGCTCGACGAGCGGCAGGCCCTGCTCATGGGGAATGGAGATAGCGTTGAAGGAAATATCCAGTCTCCCAGCTTTTTTGACCAGCTCATCCAGGTGCTTCTGCACGCTGGGCTGATCGAGAGCGTCGACGTACGCCGTCTCGACCTGGCCTCCAGCCCCGGAAATGTCACGAGCCACCGCCTCGAGCGGCTCCAGGGAGCGACTGGCAAGGAAGACTCGTGCTCCTTCTCGGGCAAAGGCGCGGGCGACAGCACCACCGATGGCTCCGCTGCCGTAGATGACCGCATTCTTCTTCTCAAGCAGCATGCCTACCTCCAGTTCTCTTCTATTCTGCGCAGGTGGTTGTGACGGCAAAGTTATCTTCTCGACAGGCACGCGCTTGGATGCACAACACACCTGCCCCGCTGTTTCCACGCTCGAAGGAGGAATCGCGGCGGGCCCTGTCCTATCTGCTCGTATGATAGGGCGAATATCCTCGGCCATCTTGTACTTGCCTGCGATTTTGTTCAAAACCTGCTCAGATCGAAGCGGAAGGATACATCTCAGCTGGCGCACTCCCGCCGGAAGGCACCAGGAGTCATCCGCAGTGCCCGCTTGAAGACCCGCGTGAAGTAGCTCTGGTCCCCAAAGCCACTCTCCACCGCTACTTCGGCCAGCGACAGCTTGCTCGATTCGAGCAATCGCCGCGCGTGCTCCAGGCGCTCCCGCCGCACATACTGGTGTGGGGTCTCTCCAGTCGTCTTGCGGAAGAGGCGGGCAAAATGATAGGGGCTGAACCCGATTTGTTGCGCCAACACCTCCAGGGTCAGATCCTGGTTGGCATGGTCGCGAATGTAGGCGCTCACCCGATGCAGCTGCTGTGGGGTTAAGTGGTGAGTAGGCTCCTGGATCGCGCCGGCGACGTTGCCCGAACATGCATAGTCGCGCAGGAGGTGGAGCATGAGCAGTTGCGCGGCACACTCTGCAAAGAGTTTACCGCTCGGAGCCCCCTCCTGCAGCTCGCGCCAGAGACCCAAGGCCATCTGCGCGAGGAAGGGATCTTGAAAGCCCGCCTGGTCTACCAGCATGAGCTGGGAAGCATCACCGTCCGTCAGCTCTTCGACCGTGCGTGCCAGCAGGCCTCGGCTCAAATGCAGCGTGAATGAGTAGGTCGGTGCGGGGGAGGTGCATCTCCACCGCATCTCATAGGGCACGTTGGTGCCGGCTCCCAATATGAAGTCACCCGGACGCAGATGCACCCCGTCCCAGGAAGAGTGGGCATGTATTTCCCGCATATCCCACTGCATTGCGCCACCGGTAATGAGAGTGAGCGTAATATCAGTCTCCCCTGGCCATATGTGCCCGTCCACTTCCCGCAGTTCGTGGAAAGCCTGCGCGAGCAGACCGTCCCAGCCGACCTCGGAACTGGAGAGGTAGGGGAGCAAAGAAGGAGGTGGAGTGGTGGGAGAGCGCATATATTAATCTAACTTTCTCGGCTGGAAGAGGAGCGCTTGTTCTACTTTTTCACTTCTTCAGCATGACGGCATACCCGCCCACTCATTTACAGCGACAGTCCCTTCCGCGAACGCCGCTACGATGGGTGCCAGCAGCAAACTCCCCATGCCCGCTCCGGCCAGGTCCGATCAGTGGTAACGGCAGCTCGATCAGGAACAGGCTTAGCAGTGGTCGAGGCGAGGTGGGCCTTATTGGCGTGGGCCACAGATCAACAGAGCTGGATTGTCGAGGATGACTGCAACAGCGAGTATCGCCATGCCGGTCGCCCGCTGCCGGCCTTGCAGGGACTGGATGCGTGCGGACGGGTGCTGTACCAGGGCACTTTCAGCAACATCCTCTTCCCCGCTCTGCGGATGGGGTATCTAGTAGTTCCGCCCTCCCTGGTGGAGACTCTGGTAACCGTGCGGCGGGGTGTCGATCTACATTCATCTGCTCGTGAGCAAACGGTGGTGGCCGATTTCATTATGCAGGGGCATTTTGTGCGCCATATTCGGCGGATGCGCACACTCTACGCCCACCGGCAAGCAGTGCTGCGCACTGCTATCGGCCACTATTTGTCGGGAGTACTGGAGGTACATCCGGATCCGGCGGGAATGCATCTGGTAACTTGGCTGCTATTCCCGGGGGCGAAGAGTGAGGCGATCGTAGAGGCAGCTGGTGCAGGCGGCCTCGAGTTGTTGCCGCTCTCCTTTTTCAGCATACGGCCGCTGTGCCGCCAGGGGCTGGTACTGGGCTATGCCGCCTGCAACGACGACCAGATTCTTGAGGGAGTACGCACGCTGTGCAGTGTCGTGGAACGCACGCTAAAGCATCCGCTCTATAACTTACCCTGGGAAGCCTAGAGAACGGTAATTCCGGCACAGAGACCCTACGGCACGGTCCTTCAGGGATCCACGGAAAACACCCTCAACCCAATCAGCCACAGACCACAGAAGCCATGTCCTCAGAATCCACACACCGGTAAGCCTGTGAACCTGAGGACATGTGCCACACCACTATTGACAGTAGTCTCTCGCTAGTGGGCAGTGAGGTAGATCGACTGCCAGGAAGACAGTGGTATCTCTTGCAGGGAGTTGTACTCCAAGCCATGCAGGTATGTCGGTTGGTTATAAGGTGTCTTTGCCTGATAGACTGGGATCCACGCTCCCTGGTCGACCAGCAGCTGCTCCGCCTGGTTGTATTCCTGCGTCCGGGTGGCCGGATTGAGATCCATATCCGCCTGCGTCATCAGGGTGTTAGCCGCGGGCACATTCACAAAACCGGTGTTGTTGAGCGAGCTGGGGCCGAATTGCAGCGAGAGAAAGTCCTGCGGGTCTGGATAGTCCGCCGCCCAACCAATGATGTAGAACTGCGGAGGCTTCGCGCTGTAGATCTGACTGACCAGCGTGTTGAAATCTTCAACCTGCGTGTTGATCCGATAGCCTGGGAAGGCGTTCTGCCACATCACCAGCATCGCCTGGCTGAGAGTATCCAGGGCGGGATCATTAGAGGCCGAGAGGGTGACCGGGGCGCAGTGGGCGATCTTGCCCCCGCACTTGTCGTTGGCGTAGGACTGCATCAGCGCGGTCGCTTTGGCGACATTCCCCGTCAGGCTGGTGGTGCCGTCCGGTCCGGTCAGGTTGGGATCGTAGCCATACATCCCCTGCGGCACGATATGGTTGGTCGGCGTATCCTTCCCCTGCAGGACCTGGTCAGCCAGCACCTGCTTGTTCAGCGCCAGATCGAAAGCTTGACGCACGCGCACGTCGTTGAACGGCGCGGTGGTCCAGGTGGGTTGGAGGTATTCGGTGTCCAGGAAGGGGACCTCGTGGAAGTCGGTGCGCTCTGTGGCTTGTTTGTACTGGGACGCTGAAGGAATCCCCAGATCCAGGCCACCCGCAAGGTAGGTGTTATATTCTGCGGCCTCGTCTTGGTAGATCTTGAGCTCAATCTCGTGGAGCTTGGGCGGCGTGCCCCAGAAATCGGAGTTGGTGACCAGGTCAAGATTGCCCTTGTGATCCCAGAGCGTGACCTTGTAGAGGCTCCCCCCGAACCCGCCGTTTTCGGTGAGGTGCGCCGTCCAGTTCTTCAACCCATACTTGTTGATGAGCTGCTCCGGCTGGGCGTAGGTTGTCGGATAACACATCGCTGCCAAGAAATAGGGAGCGGGAGCAGCCAGCTTGATGACCAACGTCAGGCTATTCGGCACCAGCAGGGAATCGCCGATCAGCGTCGGAATCTTGCCATTGACGGTCACCCCATCCGAGCTGCAGGTCTCGGTCGAGAAGGCCTGGGCATCTTTGATGGGAAACAGGTAGTAGGTGAGCGGTGAGGCAGTGCAGGGACTCTCCGCGCGGTTGATGGAGTAGGCAAAAGTGTTGGCGTCGATAGGCGTGCCGTCCGTCCACCGGAGGCCCGGCCGTACCGTGAAGGTATAGGTGTCGGTGCTCGCATCAAAGACCGGCATGCTCTGTGCCGCCCACGGCTGGGGTGTACTGTTCGCATCCAGGGTCAGCAACCCCGGAAATACGAGAGATACCGGCACAAAGGAATAGAAATCCTGGGTTAGGGCCGGGTCCATGGTCGCGACGTCGATGCTGGCGGGATTGAGAGGGTAGCGGAAGATCTGCTGCGCCGGCGGCAGAGCGCCCGCCGTTGAGCTGCCGCAGCCGGCTACCGTTAGCGCCAGCATGCCCAGGAGTACCAGCACTCCTGCTAGGCTGAGTTTACGTGAATCACTGTGCATACATACTCTCCTCTGTGAGGTAGATTAGAAAGAGTCGTGCTTCGTGTTTGCTCGGTCTGTGCTCGGTGTCAGGGCAATCCCGCAGACCAGACCGCTCTGGCATGCGCTCCATATCGGTCTAGCTGCCGGGACCATTCCCAATACTGAAGGGTGAGTCCCAGGACAGCCGCGCCGGGGGACACTCGGCTCGGTCCCCTGGGGCACCTAAATCGAGGAAGCGTAGCACCTCTTGCGGTACGGTTCCCGTTGCTCCCAGGCGGTCGCCAGACCTGGGAATGAGGCGACCACACCGTCGGTGCCACGAGTGTTTGTGCGAGCCAGATCGGGTAGTGCCGTGATGGGTTTGGAGAGAGTAAAACAGACCTCTCATGGCACTCTGACCCACTCGTGGGCATGTCAGGTTCAGGTGGAAGGAAGTAGTAGGATCCCTAAGTAAGTGAGCGGTTGCTCGCACCAGCATACAGGCAGAACTGGAAGAGTATGCGAGAAGTGCGAGAGGACCGCCAACCTCGCCGTTTCCGCCCTCGGATGAGGAATCGCGCAGGGTTGTCGGGTACCTGTTGGCATGTTACCGCGAACGCAGGCAGCCGTCTTGTCTTCCCCTGCGATTTTGTTCAAAACCTGCTCAGCTTGTCGGAAGAGGCGGGCAAAGTGATAGGGGCTAAAACCAGTTTGGTGTGCCAATACCTCCAGCGTCACGTCCTCGCTGGAATGGTCCCGAATGTAAGGCGATCACGCGGCGCACCTGCTGCGGGGTCAACCGGTGAGAGGTCTCCAGGGTAGCGATGTCCTTGCCCCTGGACGCGTAGTGACGCAAGAGCTGGAGCGTGAGCATCTGGGTGACAGATTGCGCACAGAGTTTTCCGGTTGGAGCACCCTCGCGCAACTCACCCCGATACTCGGGCGCAAAACACCTGAGCGCTGAATTCAAGGGTCGTTGCCGACTTGCGAACTACAACGACCGACGTGTAATCCGTATGACACACCATCTTTCAGCCCCGACTCGGCTATGTTCTGATTCCGGCAATAATTAGATCGAGCATTCGGTTGACCCCATCAGGGTCGGACGCATGTTCGTTCACCATCGCGATTCCGTAGACTAGTCGTACCACGTCGAGAATATTCACATCCGGTCGGATTTGCTCTGCGGCCTGGGCACGGTGCAGGAGTACTTCTCCCGCCTTGTGCATGGCTACGTTCGCCGTATAGATGCTCGTTCCCGGAACGTGCTTCGCTGACATGATAGCTGCTCCCATGCTTCGCCCTCGAGCCGCAAAGTCCATCTGGAGCCGAAGCCAGCTAATCAGGGCGTCTAAAGGATCCGGAGCGCTTGCGAGTTCTTCAGCGTGCACCCGCAATTCATTGGTCTCATCCAGGAACACCGCTTCAAGGAGATCCTGACGCGTGGGGAAGTGTCGGTACAGTGTGCCAATGGCAACCCCAGCGGACCTGGCAACGTCCTCAAGGGAAATGTCAGCACCGCGCTCCGAGACCGCAACTCGCGCTGCTTTGAGCAGGCTCGTGTAGTTGCGCTGGGCATCAACTCGCATTGAGCGGTGGGTTTGTGGTGGCTCGCTCATTTCATACCTTCTTTCACTCAGGCCTGTGACCCTTGACAAAATGAGGGTGCCTCATTTAATATGTTGAGGCACCCTCATTTTACTACACTCGTCATCTTGCTACGAGAAGGAGAACAGTATCATGCGTGTTTTCGTCACTGGAGCAACCGGCTATATCGGGTCCGCTGTCGTCCGCGAACTCATCGATGCCGGTCATACGGTCGTCGGCCTGACCCGCTCAGACAATGGCGCCGCAAGACTGCAGGCCGCGGGGGCCGAGGTACACCACGGTACCCTTGACGACCTTGACAGCCTGCACAGCGGCGTCACCGCTGCCGACGGCGTCATTCACCTAGCGTTTCCGCACGACAGCGCAGACATCGCTGGCACCGATGCGACCACCACCAATCTGCGCGCCGTCGAAACGATGGGGGTAGCAATTGGCAGCGGCAAGCCGTTCGTGGTCACTGCGCACCTCAACGGGGAGGCAGCGGAGAACGCGGCGCTCGCGCAGGTGGAGCGTGGGGTGCGGACAGTGATTGTGTCCCTGAGCCCGTCTGTCCATGATGGCGACGCTGACAAGCACGGCTTCGTGCCCCAACTGATCACCACTGCCCGCACGAAGGGTGTCTCTGCCTACATCGGCGACGGGTCCAATCGCTGGCCAGCTGTCCATCGACTGGATGCGGCGCATCTATTCCGTCTGGCGCTAGAAGCCGCCCCAGCAGGATCACGACTGGATGGGGTCGGCGACGAGGGGGTGCCATTCCGCGACATCGCCGAGGTCATCGGTCGCCATCTGCACCTACCGGCCGTCAGCATTGACCGCGACAAGGCCAACGCCCACTTTGGTTGGCTCGGCGCCTTGGTGGGGCGTGACCTCCCGCGATCAAGCACACAGACCCAGGAACTCTTGGGATGGCACCCGGTTCACCTGGGATTGATTCCCGATATCGAACGCCACTACTTCACTAACTGAAAAGCAGTTGGCTTCCAACTCGTTCCGTACCTCAGCGCACGTGCTAGAGAAAGGAAAAAGAGATGAACAAAAAGACAATGATGGTATCGGCAAATGGCATGCAGTTTTACTGCGAAGTGATGGGGCACGGTCCAACCCTTGTGCTTGTTCCTGATGGGAGCAATGATTGTGGTCCGTATGAGAATATGATGGAATTGCTTGCAGACGAGTTCACCGTGTTGACCTTTGATCCGCGCGGTGGATCACGATCACCCGATCCCCATCCACACCCGGTTACGCCAGAATTATTTGCCGATGATATTGCAGCCCTTGTTCAGAAAATCCCTCTTGAAACACCTATTTCAGCATTTGGGGTGAGTTCAGGAGGACAAGCCGTTCTCGCGTTAGCGAAATTCCATCCCGACATTACCAGAAATGGGGTTGTCCATGAGGCCGCATTACAGGCGGATACCCCCATCAAAAATGCTGGCTTTGAGTATTTTCACAGGATCGCCACGTTCTCGCCCCAAATTGCTGACTCATCGACGATCTTATCCATTACCATGCTGGGAACAGTAGAGGCTACCCGGGACACTGACCAAAGCGCACGCATCGCGAAAAATGGTGCCTACTGGGCGCACTATTATCTTGGGACGGTTGATATGGGACAGTACTTTGAGGAAGATTTTGCCCACATGGCTCCCGTTGACTTCACTATTGGGACCTGGACGCCTTCATGGTTGACGGCGGCGAATCAGGCAACGGCTGCGCGCGGAAATCGACCTGTTACCTGGATCAACAGTGCTCACGCTCCACACCTCACCATGACCAAAGAAATGGCCGATATTGTTCGAGCAAAAGTGAAGCAGTATTTGAAGTCAGTGTAAAATCTCCTTTCAAGAAGTCGAGGGAAAGCATGAAAGCCATTGTCCTCCACGAGTATGGCCCCGCGTCACTTCTCACCTGCGAAGAGGTTGAAGACCCCAAACCCGCCACAGGCGAGGTGCTTGTGCGCGTCGCGGCCACCAGCATCAACCCTGCTGATTGGCGAGCACGCTCGGGCGCAGTCAAGGATTTCCGTCCGATAGAATTTCCCTATATTCCCGGCCTCGATCTCGCTGGCACCGTGGTCGAGGCAGGCGAGGGCGTCACCAGTTTCGAGCCTGGCGACCGCGTCATGGCGGTGGCTCGACATACCTACGCCGAACTCTGTACCGTAAAAGCCACCGACCTCGTCCAGATTCCCGATGGCCTGGAGATGACCACCGCTGCTGCGCTTCCACTGGTCACCGTCACGGGCGATGCGATGATACGGCTTGGCGCCAAGGTCCAACCTGGTCAAACCGTGCTCATTACTGGGGCTTTAGGTGGCGTCGGTCGTTCAGCGGTCTTCGCGGCATCGCAGATCGGTGCTCGGGTCATTGCTGGCGTTCGTGGCAAGCGACTGGACGCTGCCCGACAACTTCCCGGAGTGAGCGAGGCCATCGCCATCGACGATGATGCAGAGATTGATAAACTCGGTCCTCTCGACTGCGTCGCCGACACTGTCGGTGGGGAGCGCGCCAGCAAGCTCATTGCCAGGGTCAAGGAAGGTGGCACATTTGGTTGTTTCCCAATGCAAAACCCGCGAAACGCTGCGCTGTATCCTACTATTCAGATCAATATCGTTATCGCGCCAGTCAGCTCCGCAACGATCTTGCGCTATGCAGAGGCAGTACGCGACGGCAAGTTGACGATCCCAGTCGAGCGTATCATGCCGCTCGCTGATGCCGCCGAGGCACAGGCAATTGCCGAAAGGGGCGGTAGTGCCAAGATCATCCTCACCGCCTGAAATCGGGCTGTTGAAGGAGATCTTGGACGAGGCCTTTGCGCTTGCCCTGGATGAGAAAGCAGCCACAGTAACAGAAGACCACTTACAACGCGCAGGTCACGCAATGGTTGCAAAGGACAAGCTTGACCTGGAACTAAAAGCAATCCTCTTCGGTGAGGAAGATCTCGCTCGAGCTGAGCCGAACAGTGCAGACGAAGCTCTTTTGATCAGTTTGGGCATACACGCTCCACCGCCTTCGCCAATGGAACGGAACGCGCAATCACAGCAGGTAGAAACTGGGAAACAAAAAGCTTCTGCTCCACCCAACCAGAAGCGATACATAAGCATGTGACCAAAAGAACGACATTATTTTTAGGAGGCGAGCAGATGCTTGACGGGATAGGGACGCAGGGCAGCCAAGAAATCCCGGGCCGCCTTCCTCTTACTGGAGGTAAGGGGAAACATCGCTGGTTTGCGAAAGTGGAGATTGTAGGAACAAGAGTTCCAGCGGGAACGACTCTGTACCCGCTGGAAGCTCAGCTGTGGCCCAATTAGCGCTGCCAAATCGGCCCAATAAATTTTGCCTACGGCCCAATAAGCGGTGCAAACTTGTAGATTTCGACGCTTGTTGCACCGAAAAGGCCTGTTTCGGGCACTTGTTTGCCGCTTGTTGCGCCAGTTGTTCGGCGCTTGTTGCACCAAACCTAACGTATACTGACGTTTGTTGCACCAAAATCAACTTGTTTCCCTGCCTGCAGAAGAAACCGAGCCGAATGAAGCTTGACTCTGTTGGGCAGTATCTCCTGCCCGCGCATGTCTAGGCGGTGTGACCTATTCACTGCATTAGTGCTCCGGCGAGCGCAGCCAGAGCGAGATCTGTGCTGGTTGCATCGTCTCCTCGGCCACTTGCCAGCAGATGTTTGCACAGGTGATTCAGATCAACCTCATTCCTCAGGGTGGCGCTGAAGGCCGCCAAAGTCTTCTCGGCATCATGCCTGCACCGAGAGAAGCGCCGGTCAATGACCGGTTGGATTCGATCGCGCACGGATAGGACCAGCGAGGCTATGGCCAGGAACGAGATGACGATTACCACCGGCTGTGGGGCCTGGCCAGTGATCGCGCTCCCAACGACAGGTCTCGCGTCACATCAACTCGTGGCTGTCATGACGTCGCCGCACGTCGAACAGCGCTTGGTCGAGCACGGCATCTACCTCATCACGAAGGTGCGCACGAACATGCGCAACCGAGTGCTCAGCTATGCCGACAAGCCCTTGCTGCGCAAACCGCGCCATACCCCGCTCAGCCTTGCCCTACCTGCCTCGTGACGCTACTCGTAACGGTTCTGAGACGCGATAGCCCTATACTGAGGGGGCAATGAGCTATTCCCCGCACGTATCAGCCGGCACGTGTGCCAGGTAAGCAGAAGAAGGGAAGACTAATGGATACGCTCGCATTTACGATCTCTCACCACAGGTCTCGTCGGCTGGGCTCGGCCACAGGGTTCGGCGTGAGCGTGGTTCTACTGCTCGCCATCAGTATGCAGCTTAGCAGCTGCACTTCAAGTCCCACAGCTCACCAGCCGGCCAGTACGGAAACGCCGACCGCGACGGCGACGGCCGGCCTGCAGCTATGCCCGTTCCCGGCGCAGGGGAGCGTGGCGCCGAATCATGCGCTGGCCGGACACATCGCCCTCTTCGCGCTTCCCGATCCGCAGGCGCAGGTGCGGGGTATCACGAGTGGACCCGATGGAGCCATCTGGTTCACGGCCTTCGACTGGCAGACTCTGGTGGGCTCGATAGGCCGAATAACTTCCGACTGCCATTTGACCGAGTTCTCGCTTGGATCGCATATGGGAGCATGGGCCATCACACTGGGGCCAGACGGCAACCTCTGGTTCGCGGGCGATCTCGACCATCAGGTTGGGCGTATCACGCCGCACGGAGCAATCACGTACTTTCCAGACGCAGACTTGCCAGCCGAAGCGATCATCACTGGGCCGGATGGCAACCTCTGGCTGAGTGAGCCAGGGAGCGGCGACATTGCGCGGCTGACACCCAGCGGGCATATTACCCAATTTCATGTGCCCTACGATCCGACCGTTCCCACAGAGCCGACGATCACTGCCGAGCCATGGTATCTGACGGCAGGGCCGGATGGGGCCGTGTGGTTCACGGAAACGGAGGGGATGCAGGTGGGCCGGATCACGCCCAACGGAGACATCACGCAGTTCCACACACCCACTACCACCCAGCTCTTTGGTCGGACTCCTGGCGGTATCACGACCGGGCCGGACCATGCGTTGTGGTTCGCTGAGGGCGGCGACGGTGGCGACCAAGGACGGATCGCGCGCATGACCACCAGCGGCGCATTCCACGACTACCCGCTCGCACAGAATAGCCAGACGCCGACCACCGTGGTGACAGGGCCGGATGGCGCGCTATGGTACACGGAGTTCGGGGACAACATCGGGCGGATCACAGTGGCTGGCGCCGTAAGCGAGTTCCCGCTGTCGGGCGACCTCTTAGCGGCCACCATGTGCGTCGGCCCCGACCAGGCGCTGTGGTTTGGCGCGAATACGGAAAACTACGGTGGCCATATTGGCCGGCTGGTATAAGAGAAGCAAGAAGTCGTTGAAGAGGGGTATCTCGGCTACATAATTCCTCGGTGATGTGCACCACCGTGCGCGTGGAGACGCCGTGGATGACCATCTCCATGAGAGTCAGGATGAGGGCTTGCTCGCTGCGCTGGTAGCGGGCAAAGAACTCGGGGGAGAAGCTGCTTTCCCGTGTCGGATACCGGCACGATGGGCCAGGCGGCTCTGCACCGGCGTCCAGGCTCATTCCTGCTGGAGCACCGCACGCACGGTGGAGCGGCCGATTCGAGAAGGTGAGGCTACTCGACTGGCAACAGGAGCGCATGACCTACCAAGAGGTGAGCCAGTGGCTCGGTCGAAGCAGAGCCACCCTGCACCGCTGGATCCATGAAGGCAAGCTGACGCCGCTCCCCGAGTACCAGAGGAAGTCCCGCTAGTTTGCACAGCCAGCAGTCATGCACCTGGCACGAGAGCACACCGAACCGTGATGTCGTGAGTATCAATTAGCCGTAAAAGAAACGCACCTCGGTGGACCAGTCTCTGCGAAGAAGAAGCCAGCAAGGTACTCTGGTACCCTGCTGGTCTGTCACCGTGGTGCAACAAACGTCGAATAACCGGTGCAATAAGCGCCGAATACGACAACACACACTGTACTTTTTGCCGCTTATTGACTCAAAATGGCCGGTTTTGGGCACTTATATGGCGCTTATTGGGTCAATTATTTGCCGGTAATTGGGCCAAAGGTGACTTATACTCACGCTTATTGGGCCAACGTTCACTGACTCACCTGTCGCAGTGGCACACTATCACAGCTAGCTCCACCTAAAAGCCTGACTCAGTTTTCGGGGAGCATTACACGGGATCTTGCCCCCTTCCAGTGTCACTGGCACGCGAGCTATTGAGAAATGAAAGCCGACCTCGCCTGGTGATGGTTGACACATCACGGCAGTGGAAATGGCGGATGTTCGGTGAGGTGAACGTTGACTACCATATGACAGTGAACTATATTATGACTGTATACTGTCATTTGCACCTTCAGCATAGATTATCCTTCAGCATAGATTATTAGGAAGTGATAGGTAACATGTCCACCTATGAGCCGGTGAGCCGCATCATTGCCCTTGAAGAGGCCTTTTTACACCCCACCATGTGGGAGCTTTTCCCAGAATCAGAACAGCAACGACTTGGCGTAATCAAAAAAACCCTGAGTGACGTTGGTACAGCGCGAATCCGGCGGATGGACGCGGCTGGTATCGATCTGCAAGTATTGTCACATGTGCAACCTGGCGTACAAATCATCACAGACGTGAGCCAGGCGATACGGGTGTCTAAGGAAGTCAATGACTGGCTGGGAGAGATGGTAAAAGAGTATCCTACCCGCTTTGCGGGCTTCGCCATGTTGCCAACTCAGTCGCCTCGAGCTGCCGCTGACGAGTTGGAGCGAACCGTAAAGGAGCTGGGCTTCAAAGGCGCTCTCATCAACGGACACACGAATGGGACGTATCTGGATGACGAATCGTATTCGGTTCTGTTTGAGCGAGCCGAAACCCTGGACGTACCAATCTACATACATCCAACTGATCCGCCCACGACAATCTCACATCTCTATTTCCGCGATGACTCCGCTTTAATTACGGGTTGGGGCTGGCAGGTCGAGACTGGAACACACTTGCTGCGACTCATGATTGCCGGGATATTCGATCGATATCCAAGACTCAAAATAATCGTCGGCCACATGGGCGAATTGCTGCCGTTCTGCATGACACGCCTCAATGTAGCATTGACCATGGGTGAAGACCTTGTGTACCAAACCCAAAAAACAAAACGGGAGAAACCAGCCGCATCAATGGAAAGGAACGTAACGTACTACATGCGTAAAAACGTCTTCATCACAACCAGCGGAGTGTTCGACCAACCTGTTTTCGAATGTGCAAGGGCAGTGCTGGGCTTGGACAACATCTTGTTCTCAGTTGATGATCCCTTTCAAGATAACGTCGAGGCAGTGGCGTTTTTGCGTGCAACTCAATTATCGACCGCAGAGAGAGAAAAATTAGCACATGGCAATGCGGAGCGCCTTCTAAAACTGCCACTGGCTGACGGTTCAGTGGTCAGTTACAGGCAGTCTCCATGGCGCCATATAGAGGCCTCTGCATCTGCCCTCCAGGCCAGAACGAAATCCCGACTGCGTCGAGCACTCATTTCGGTCATGGTAAAGTAGCTGACAAGGACAACGGGCAGAACAAACCTATGGCGACAAACGACAAACGCCCCGTGCAGGGATTGCGTGAGCGTAAAAAGGTCAAAGCACGGGCCCTGATTCAGCGGCAGGCACTGCGCCTGTTCCGTGAGTACGGGTATGAGGCAACAACGATAAGCCAGATCGCTGAGGCAGCCGAGATCTCAGAGAGCACATTTTTTCGCTACTTTCCTAGCAAAGAGGACCTGGTTCGGTGGGATGAATTCGACCCGCTTATCATCGAGGCAATCAAGGCGCAGCCTGCCACGGCTACGCCAGTCGTCGCTCTGCGCGGGGCATTTCGCGACGTGCTAACCCGGCTTTCCGCCGAGGAACGCGCGGAACTACGCCAACGCATTATACTGGGATTCTCGCTTCCGCACGCAATGGGGCCAGACCAATTAAGTGGCCCCCTGGGTTTACTCGCCGGAGTCGTAGCGCAACGAGTCGGGCGACCGTCGAATGACTTTGGTGTGCGCAGTCTTGTAGGTGCAGTTCTGGGACTGGGCATCGCCGTGATGTTAGAAACGGCAGAACATCCCGACGCAGATGTCATCCTGCTGTTGGATGAAGCTCTCGCGAAGCTCGAGGCTGGGTTTCCGATGTAATCATCAATCGAGAAAACTTTGGGTCAGTTATTTGCCGTCAATTGGGCAAAAGGTGACATATACTCACGCTTATTGGGCCAAACCGAACCAAACACACTCGCTTCTTAAGCATAGGTGAAAATAGAGAGATTGCCTCGGAGCGCGTTTTGCAATGCAGTACGGTGGCATAGCCCGGTAGACTGCTGAGCATCAGCCTGACATATCCGATCAGCCTCGCCGACGAGGAGAGGACGTGCGTGCAGCCACCCCTTCCTGCGGCAGCTATGGGTACCTGCAGAGACCGTTCCAGTTTGGTATACTTCTTGGTGTTGGGAGGAACGGAAGAGCGGCTGGGAACAACGCGGACGAAGAGAAAGTTTTATGCCGAGAGTCCCTCTTCATGCGCTCATCTGGTCGGATGATCACGGCATCTATGAGCTGTACACGCAGGGCCAACTTGACCAGCTTCTGCCACCGGCGGATGACTCTGCATGGCTGGCCTGGGTTCGCGGAGTATCCTGCTTTGCCTTCCACAGTCCCTCAGGCTCCCTCAATGTCTACCAGGAGAGTAGGCCACGCGGGGGATCGTATTGGTATGCATACCATACCAGCCGAGGACGCACCCGTAAGCGCTACCTTGGACGAACAGAGAGCATCTCGCTGCCTCGTTTAGAAGAGGTGGCAAAGGCGCTCGCGCACGAGCACTCTTCGACGCCTGCGCCTGAGCAGGAGATGACGTTGCTCCCCCGCAGGCGCGCTCCTCCGCGGCTACCGACTGTGCTGGTGGAGCGCGCGCGCCTACTGGCGGTGCTCGATGGGGCACTTTCCACTCCACTAACTCTGCTCTCCGCGTCTGCCGGCTGGGGCAAAACGACGCTGCTGTCGGCCTGGGTGAAACGGCAAAAGGCGCACGTCGCCTGGCTCTCGCTCGACGAGCTGGAGAATAGCTCGACTCGCTTCTGGGTCTCGCTGATCGCATCCCTGCGACAGTGCGGTCGATATCCGCCGAACCTGGGAGAAACAGCGCTGGCGCTGCTCCAATCGCCTCAGCCGCCGCCGCTATCCGGCTGTCTTTCCGCCCTGCTCAATGAGATGGAAAGCCCCGAGGCGCATGTAGTACATCCCGCCCCTCTCGTCCTCATTCTGGATGATTATCAGGTGATCACCGATCCAGCGATTCACCAGGAGCTGTCCTTTTGGCTGATGCATCTTCCTGCTCACGTGCATCTGATCCTCTCCAGCCGTGTGGATCCGGACTTGCCCCTGGCGCGGCTGCGCGCCCAGGGACAGATGACTGAGGTCCGCACGGATGATCTGCGCTTTCAAGGGGACGAGGCGAGCCACTTTCTGAGCCAGATGCTCTCCCCGACGCTCGCCGCAGAAGAGGTGCGCTTGCTGGTAGCCCGCACCGAAGGTTGGATCACGGGCTTGCAACTGGCCGCCCTCGCCTTGCAGAGACACGAGGATCGCGCGACAACGCTCCTGGCGTTGACGGGTAGCCAGCGCTACCTATTGGACTACGTCCAGGAGGAAATCTTGGCACAACTGCCCACGAGCGTACGCGATTTTCTCCTCCACATCGCTATTCTCTCTCGCCTGGATGCCGCGATGTGCCAGGCGGTAACTGTGGAACCCACGGCAGCGGCCTGTCAGCATATGCTCTTGTTCCTGGAGCGGCACAACCTCTTCCTGGTTCCCCTGGATGAGGAGCGGCGCTGGTATCGTCTCCATGACCTGTTTCGCGAAGCCCTGCTGGCTAGTCTGCAGGCCACCCAACCAGAGATGGTTTCGGTCTTGCACCGCCGGGTCGCCGCCTTTCATGTGACACAAGGCGAGTGGTCAGAGGCGATTGCGCACCGGATTGCAGCCCACGACTTCTCAGCGGCCGCTCGCCTGATGGAGCAGACGGTCGAGCAGTTCTGGTTGTGCGGAGAGGCCGCCACGATGGCGGCTTGGGTGCTGGCGCTGCCTGTGCGGCTCGTGCGCGAGCACGCGCTCCTGGTGCTCACGACAGCGCTCTATCTGCTCTTTACGGTCTCTCAGGCAACCGGGGAGCAGCGTGCGAGGGCCCACGCTGAGGCGCGGCAGCTCATGGCACGTGTCGAAACTGCCCTGCGGTCTCAGGCAAACGAGACCGGCCACCAGATCTCGGCTTCACATGCAGAGGCGCTGGCAGGTGTTTCAGCTGTCATTCTCCCTGTTGCCACCGAGCCCTCCGAAGATTGGAAGGCCCACACCACCGAGCACGTCCTACTGCAACAGCGCCTCCACCTGCTCCGCATGTTTCTGCTCGTCCTTGAAGCGATAGCAAGCGGGAACCATGAACGATTGATCAGCATGCAACAGGAGATACAGGAGGCGCTAGACCGAGATGAGGAAGCGATCTGGCAGATGGTACCGCTTGCCTGTGCCTTCGTTCTTCACTTCACTGTCTGGCAGGAAGGAGCGCGGCTGTTGCCCCGGCTGCTGGACGCCAAGGAGCAGGTGAGCCAGTCGGGAAGCCGCTTCGCGATCATCAAGGTCAGGCAATGGCTGGCGTTGGCGGCGCAGGAGTCGGGGCGCTTGCGCCTGGCCTTTGAGGAGAGCCAGGCGGTGCTGGGCTTGATCGAGCAGATCGCCGGCTATATCCCACTCAAAGGGTACTGTGAGGTCGTCCAAGCCGCGGTGTTGTACCACTGGAACCGGTTGGAGGAAGCACGTGGCAGGCTGCAAACGGTCCTGCACGACGCCGCCAACTGGCAGCAGCTTGATGTGCTCGGGTCGGGATATGTCTACCTGATGCAGGTCGAACTTGCCCGAGGAGATTGGCCGGCGGCACAGCAGGCGCTGCGCGAGATAGAACAGCTGGTCCTGAGCGAGCGATTTGGGCACTACCAAGGCTGGCTACCCACGATGCGAGCTCAGTGGCGCCTCGCGCAGGGTCAGCTAAAGGCAGTGGCCGATTGGGCAGCAGGCGTCGTCTTCCCAGAAACGGCGTGGGAAGATCGCGTGTACGGTGCTTTCCCGGTCGTGGTGCGGGTGTATTTCGCCCAGCGGCGCTGGCAGGAGGCGCTGCAACTGCTCGAGCACTGGGGCGAGCGCCTGGATCGGCCATCCAATATCGCGATGACCATCACCTTCCTCGCTCAGCATGTGGTGGCGCTGCACCAGACCGGCAAGCACGAGCAAGCCCGAAGAGTCGCGGCACGCCTGTTCACACTGACCGAGCCAGAGGGCTATATCCGCGTGTATTTGGATGAGGGTGAACCCATGAGGCACGCGCTCCAGGCGTTGCTCACTTCACGCTCTCAGCACCACCAGCAGGCTTCAATCGACATCGCCTATGTCACAAAACTTTTAGCTGCGTTCGAACACAAACAATACGGCACAGGCACATCCCTGGAGGCGGGAGCGCCTCTCTCGCTGTCACCGATCCTCACCTCACGCGAACAGGACGTCCTGCGCCTCCTCACTACCGGAGCCTCAAATCAAGAGATCGCCCAATCTCTGGTGATCTCCTTGGCCACGGTCAAGAAACATGTGAGCAATCTGCTTGGCAAGCTGGGAGCAACCAATCGCACGCAGGCACTTGTCCAGGCGCGTCTCCTCTCGCTGCTCTGAGCGGGTTCCTCCCAACGGCGCGCCTTCCTCCTGGTGCAACCCCCCGTTTAGTAGACCTTTGATGACTGTGTTCCAGGTCACCTCCCATCTATAGTTTCTTCAGACCGGAGCAATCCGAGCAGAGATGGAAGGAGGATAGGCATGCGCTATCGCATTCGTGTACAAGGGCATTTGGACCCTTCCTGGGAAGATCGGTTTGAGGGATGGCGCATTGAACAGCAGAATGCTGGGACCTCCTTGCTCTCGGGGACACTTCCTGATCAGGCAGCGCTCCAGGGGATGCTCTTACAGCTCATCCGTCTCGGTCTGACCTTGCTCTCGCTTGAGACGAATGAATCTGCAGGATGTGAAGAAACCGCAGAACGCCTGTGAGGTGAAGTGCATACGCCGTTGGAGTCCTGGAGTGATGCGCACCCTAGCAACACATCATGCGCGCTGCAGGAGGAGTGGTACAAGCCAAGTTCGTCATGACGTGACGAAGAAAGAAGAGGTGTCAACCATGATTCGCAGAATCGTCGCGACGGAGTTGTTCGTCCGAGATTTGTCCGGATGTGCAACGTTTTATCGGGACACACTCGGGCTTGAGGAGCAAGAGAGCGGTCCCGGCTCGGTCGTTTTCAAGATAGGAGACGTCTATTTCTTCCTGCTGGAGGTCTCAGCCGCCGCAGACCTGATCAGTGGGGGATCTCTCGAGCTGAAGATTGAGGGTGGGCCACGCAGTATGTTGGCCGTTGAGGTCGAGGATGTGGATGCCACCTACGCGTCACTCAAGGCGAAGGGCGTCACGCTGCTCAGACCACCGACCGATCAGCCCTGGGGGTTGCGCACAGCGCACTTTGCCGATCCAGAAGGCAATCCCTGGGAGATCCACCAGTCCAGTGGATCCAAGTCAGAGCGGTAGATGCTTCCCCGCGGGAAACGACTTGTGGTTGCGCCTGTGAATGACCGCACGAGACATCACACGCGATATGTCACATCGGCGGATCGCTCGAGGATGGAGGACTTGCAGCTATGAACGATCACACGATTTCGCTCGCCGACGTCTATCAAGGCTGGGACGTCTTTCAACGTGACCTGCTCAAGGCCGTCACGCCGCTGTCGCTGAACCAGTGGGCATTGCCGGTGGCACCAACCCATTGGCCAATCAATCGGCTGGTGCAGCACATCGCCGCCGATCGGGCCTGGTGGTTCTCTCTCTGGATGGGCGAGGGAGGGGCCGATGTTACCCCTATCGCGCACTGGGATGAGGAGGGACAGCCGGTGCGTTCGGCCGCCGAGCTGGTCGCTGGCCTCGAGGCCACATGGGGCATGATCGAGAGGACGCTCGCCCGCTGGACAATTGGCGATCTCGGGCACATCTTCTCCCCTCCACCCAGCTTGACCGAGGCCGAGCGCAACGCTTTCGGCCCGAGCACGCGCCAAGAGATCATCTTTCATGTGCTCCGGCACGATATCCATCACGGCGGCGAGCTTGCCGTCGGCATGGGCGGGTACCAGCTGCCGACCATCTGGGGGTCATAGAGACTTAAACCGCTGAGCGCTCCCGAACGGAGGTACAGAGAGGATGCGAGATGAAGAGCGCAAGGTAGAAGAAGTTTTTTCCTGACCAACTGCGGGTAACCTGTCTGTGCTTGCTCTTTGCACGCGCCCTCCAGGTGACAGCGGAAGCGGAGAAGCAGAGCACTTCGATCACCACACCAGAGGAGAACACCATGAACTATCCACCAATCGTCTCACGAGACGAATGGCTCGTTGCGCGAGCGGAGCTGCTGCCAAGGAAAAGGAAGCCACTCATGCGCGAGACCAGCTCAATGCGCAGCGTCGTAGGCTACCAATGGTCAAGATTGACACGGCATATCTCTTCGAGGGTTCGAACGGCACGGTGAGTCTGTTTGACCTCTTCGACGGGCACCGCCAGCTGATTATCTACCATTTCATGTTTGATCCGAGCTGGGATGAGGGCTGTCCGATGTGCTCGTTCCTGGCTGACAATATCGGCCATCTGGCCCATCTCCATGCACGCGACACCTCGCTAGTCCTCGTCTCCCGTGCACCTTTGGCGAAGATTGAGCCATTCAAGACCCGTATGAACTGGTCGATTCCCTGGTTCTCCTCGTATGGCAGCGATTTCAACTACGACTTCCATGCCACGACGGACGACGGCGAGCAAGGTGGGTTGAGTGTCTTCCTGCGCGAGGGCGAGAACATCTTTCACACGTACTCGACGGCCGCGCGGGGGGTCGATCTGCTCCACGGGACGTACAACTATCTCGACCTGACCCCACTCGGACGGCAGGAGAGCTGGGAAGAGCCAGTCGGTAGGAGTACCCCTTCGGATGACTGGCTCCGCTACCACGACACGTATGGTGCCTAACGCGTCGCAGTTCCCACCCTCGATTCGAGTGATGGTCCATATCTCGCCGGAATGGACCTTGGAGGGCGAATGGAGCAGATGCCAACACTCACATATCTGGTCCAGTCGTGCCAACTGTTGAGGGCCAATCTCGAAAGGTCAACCATCCCGATGACCGGCATGAGCGTCCTGCACGCCATTTTTTCGTTTCTCTGTATCCTCATCGCCCTGTTCTTCGTCTTGCGGCTGGTGAACGGTCGTCGATGGTTGACCCACTTTGATGCAGAGAAGGAAGTAGGCCATGGGCTGATGGCCATCGGCATGCTCGTCATGCTTGCGCCTGCTGCTGGGTTTTCAGCTGACCTCCTCCACTGGAATATGCTCGTGTTTGCGGCTGCCTCGCTGTGGTGGACCTGCCGTCTCTTCGTGCGCACGCAGAGCCTTGCGCTCCTGTTGGGAAAACACGGCACGCACTCTCCCATCCAATCTGAGGTCCGGTCTGATGCCATCCATGTCTTCATGCAGGGGGGCATGTGCTACCTGTTTCTGCTGATGGGGAGTATGGTAGTGAGCATGATGCAACCAGTCATCGACCTCTCTTGTCTCTTGTGTCTTTTGTTTGCTCTCCTGTCTCTGTTCTTTGCTCGAGAGATCTCTCAAGATCTTCAAGCAGCTTCAATGGACTGGCTGCAATTGGGTGCACACCTTGCCCATGCGCTCATGAGTGGCATGATGTGCTGGATGCTTCTCGAAATGATCGGCATGGCGATGGCCATGAGAGGATGATTTTCGCTGCTATTGGCGTGGCGCTGGCGAGCGCGATCTTGGGCACGAGCCGGAATCATTCCAGCAGCAAGTGGTTCAGAAATCGATGGGTGCCATTGCAATCGATTCGAGAAGGCGAGGCTGGTCCAGTGGCGAGAGGAGCATATGAGCTACCAGGAAGCGAGCCAGTGGCCGAGACGCAGCAAAGCCACTCTACACCGCTGGATTCAGCAGGGCAAGTTGGCGCCACTGCCCGACAGCCGCGGAAAATCCCACTGGTTTGCTCGTTCAGCAGTCCTGCAGCTGGCGCCAGTGCAGACAGCAGTATTGTCGTGAGGTCCGGAGTGGTGTTACCTGTCGCACCAAGGTGGACTGGTCTCTGCGAATAAGAAAAGTCGCAGGGTACCATGTGTACCCTGCGAGCATGTTGCTTTGGTGCAATAAGCGTCGAATACTACACTTGTAGGCTTTCACATTTATTGCGCCAAAATGGCCGGTTTTAGGGCCGTATCTCGGGCTTATTGCGCCGCTTATAGTATGTGTCCAGTGATGGGTGGCTGCTTACGCTGAGTCAGAAGCAGGCCGGAGATTAGCTGACTTACGTCTCACTTCCCATTGAGCCGGCCCTGCCGACAGTGCATAAATAAGTGTAGTCGCGACCAGCGTGAATGACAGGAGAAGGCCTCCTCCGGCAGTGGTGCCGGGTCAGCCTCACTCGCCAGCATCATGGAGCAATTGCCCGTCTACATGCGGCTAATCGCCGGGGCCGCATCGAAGTGCCCACACGCGCCTTCCCGCTCTCACGTGTGTCCGACGCCTGGATGGCGGCTGCCGAGAGCGGCTCGCGCGTAGTGGTTGTGCCCAGATAGTAGCGGCGATCTCATCTAAACGATGACGGTGACGAGCGAGATGGCGATATCCGAGGTCCAGTGCACCGTCGTTCTAGCCCTAGTACACGAGCGCCGACACGCAACGCGCTGGACCACACCATCGCTGCCACTCGTGCTGGTGAACAGATGTCGCATGCATCGCCATGTGGTGATATATTCACGGGCAGAGAGAAGGGCGCACAGCCTGAACACGTGCAGGTCGCTCGACCACACAAACGCCAGCAGGGTATCATGGGCAGCCTGCTGACCTGATAGGCTTGGCGCAACAAGTTCCGATTACCCTGTTCAATAAACGCCGAATGGGGCTCAATAAACGCCGAGAACTACACCAGCAGACTCCGCTCGGCGCCGGTAAATGTGCGCACGCAAGAACGAAATGGGGGTTTCCTAATGACGGAACCGAATCGCGGCTGGGGTGTGCAGACCAGACTCATTCATCTCGGGCAGGACACTGAATCAACGTCGGTCACGGCCCCTATCTACCAGACCTCCACTTACCGCATGGCGACACCAGAAGCCGGTGCGGAGCTTGCCCTCGCCGTCGAGCCCACGCGTTACTATACGCGCTACGGGTCGCCGAATGGGCAACAAGTGGAAGAGGTACTGGCGGATCTTGAGGGTGGTGAGGCCGCGCTGGCAGTGGGTTCGGGGATGGCCGCCATTACCACCGCGGTACTTTCCAATCTCCGGGAAGGAGATCACATCATTGCTCAGCATACCCACTATACCGGTACCCTGACCCTGCTGTCCGATGTCCTTCCACGCTATGGAATCTCGATTACCCAGGTTGACCAGCGCGACGCCGGCGCCTTCGCCGCGGCCGTCAGGCCCAATACGCGGATTGTCTATACCGAGACGCCTACCAATCCAACGATGGATCTGAGCGATCTGGCGGCCACCGCAGCGGTGGCCCATGCGGCAGGAGCGCTCGCCATAACCGACAACACATTTGCTTCGGCCCATAACCAGCACCCCCTGGCCCTGGGATATGATCTGGTCGTCCATAGCGCGACCAAGTATCTCAACGGGCATGCCGACGTGACCGCGGGCGTGATCGTCGGCTCACGCCCGCTGATAAACCGAGCCTGGGAATACGCGCGAATTCATGGGCCAGTGCTCCATCCCTTTGAAGCCTGGCTGCTGCGGCGCGGCCTCATGACTTATGGGTTCCGCATGGCCGCCCACAATGCCAACGCCCTGGCCGTGGCGCAATTTCTGGAGGCGCATCCAGCCGTCACACGAGTGTATTATCCGGGTTTACCGTCCCACCCGCAGCACGAGCTGGCGAAGAGGCAGATGCCGGGCGGCTTTGGCGGCATGCTCTCCTTCGAGTTGCGGGATGGGTACGATGCGGCCTATCGCACGATCAGCCGTACCAGAGTCTGTCAGCTGGCCGTGAGCCTGGGAGGACTGTCAACGTTGATTGCCCATGCCGCCTCCCAAATACATGCACACCAGTCAGAGGAAGTACGAGTTGCGGCGGGCATTTCTTCCGGCCTGATCCGGCTTTCGGTCGGTGCGGAGGATGTCGGCGACATCACCGCTGATCTGGATCAGGCCATGGCCTGAAAGCAGTTACTGCCGCCTCAAGAGGCCTGGACCGGGTCGAGGCTAGGATGGAGAGCGGGCTGGCCATGTCCGGCGAGAGAGAGCTAGGTAACCAACTACGACGATGATCAGCACAGGTATACCATTTTGAGGCCGCAGAGCTAGGCCCGATCGGGAATCCTTCCAGTCGTGAGCGGATCTCGAATTGATGGCGCCCAGCTCCAGGTGAGGCCGCTCCGGCTTGGGCTTAACGCCTGCGGCACCCCTGCTCGACGAAGTGTGCCGACCGCTCACTTCGTCTCGCGCAGCGCTCCCAACCACGCGGTTCGGGAGCAGCTGGAGCCTGTCGCCTCTTATCCTGCGCAAGCCAGCGCATTTTCGGGCGCAGTGCCCTCCTGACCATCCCAAACCTCGGGATGACTCGTGGCATTCCGAGGTACCACGGAGAAATATGCTCTATTGCTCGTATTCCTGAAGGATCTGTTCCAGATTGGGTCGACCACTCCGGCGCGTGATGTCAATGAGCGTCGCGACGTCGAAGGGCACGCGGCAAAATTCCAGACCCAGCGTCGTCCCCGTCGCCGTCAAGATGGCATACTCAGCCCAAGGATCGAGTCGAACATGCTCTTCCGGTTGGTCGTGACTATACGCGACACCGATGCTGCCCGGATTGAAATAGAAGCCAGCGCCGATGCGACGAATCTGTTGCACATGCGTATGGCCTCCCGTAAACCATCGTGCGTCCCGTCCCTGAAAATAGGGGAACACCTCTTCAGAGGACATGGTGGGCAGAATGATGTCGTCAAACGACGCAGGTGAGCCATGGAAGCAGAGCAACGCATCCTCGTCCTGCACCGGCAGGCGAATTGTTGGGACAAACGCGGCGATGAAGGCGCGATCCGCTTCGCTCAGGCGCGAAAGCGACCACTGCCGCATGGCCTCCTGGGCAGGCGTCACGCCTTCGTTCCCGGTCTCTTGGCCGGTAAGCAGCCATGCATCGGCGTTGCCCATGACCACCGGGCAGGCCAGTGCGCGCAGCCGTTGGACGGTCTCGGCAGGTTCCGCTCCTCCTTGAATCGCATCGCCCAAGCAGACGATCCGATCCACGCCTTTGCGCTCGATATCCGCGAGCGCCATATCGAGCGCAAAGGCATTGCCATGAATATCGGAGATCACTGCGATTCTCATACCTCGGTTTCCTTTCGTTGCTGGCTTACTGCTCGATGAGGCCGAAGAAATAGGTTCCAGGGAAGCACGTTGCCTGCGCAAATCCGGCCTCCGCGCACCGCACCTTGAGCTGTTCCGCTGAATAATAGATTTTGACAATCTGGAAGCTGGCGCCCCATCACGCAGAGGGCGCATCTCCCGCCATGCATCATCCGAGATCAACCGAGCTTATATTGTCGTTTGTTGCACCAATCCAGACTTATTGTCACGCTTATTGCACCAAACCGGATTATAGTTTTTGCTGCTTGTAGTTTTTGCTGCTTGTAGTTTTTGCCGCTTATTGAGCCAAAATGGTCGATTTTGGGCCTGTAGGCAGCGCTTATTGGGCCAATCCGGACTCGTCGTGCTTCGTTCTCGGGTTCAGGTCAAACTCGACACTCTACCTCAAAACCGCCGATGAATGTGTTATGGTGCGCGTCAGTCGACCTCGCCGATTTCTATTATCCTCATGCCCTCTCCCGACGCACGTCCCTGGCGCACAGAGAGTGCCAAGCATGCCAGCACATCTCCAGGTTGTGACTGTTGTGGGAGCTGACCCCTCCTCTGGGTGAGAAAGATACCTTGCGGCACCAATCTGCTGGGAGAGCCATGCGCATAGTCGGCGCCGGTGCCGTGCCCCTTGCCTGCCGGTCTGCGCTCCGCTATACTCCTTCGTGTTGGGATAAATGGGGAGCGTTGGGAAGTATGCCGCAATCGGGATGATCGTATGCCCAGACCACCGCTGCACGCCCTCGTCTGGTCTTCGGACCAGGGGCTGTATGAGCTCTCGACTCACGGCCAGGTGGTGCGCCGTTTTCAACCTCGAGACGAAGCCGTATGGCTGTCCTGGCTCAGTGAGGTCACCTCTCTGGCCTTCCACTGCCCCTCAGGCAGCCTCAACGTCTACCGGGAGACGCGGCCTCGTGGGGGGCGGTACTGGTACGCCTACCATACCGATCGAGACGGTATCCGCAAGCGGTATCTCGGACGGACCGAGCAGGTGTCGCTGGTCCGCTTAGAAGAGACTGCCCAGACCCTCTCGCAAGCGTGTTCGCCTGGACCACCAGCTTTTGCGCTCCCATTTCCTGAGACCGACCTTGGGCTCAGGCTGTTGGAGACCAAGCTTGCTCCGCCGCGTCTACCGAATGCTCTGGTGCCCCGTACGACCTTGCTGACTGCTCTTGACGGGGCGTTCTCCTCGCCGGTAACACTGGTCTCGGCCTCGGCCGGTTGGGGCAAGACGACGCTGCTCTCCAGCTGGGCAAATCGGCATCCGGACCAGGTCGCCTGGCTGACACTCGATGTCTTGGACAACCAGCCGACGCGCTTCTGGACTGCTGTGATCACGGCGCTTCGGACCCGCATGCATAGTGTAGGTACGCTCGCGCTCGCCATGCTGCATGCGGGTATGCCTCCCTCGGTTCCCGTCTTTATCGCAGCTCTGCTGCGCGACCTGGCTGAGGCAGGACATGAAGGTCGCTCCCTTCTGTTGCTACTGGATGATTATCATGTTATTGACGACCCGGCCATTCAGGAGACGCTGACCTACTGCGTGGAGCATCTCCCCGCGCACATCCATCTCTTGCTCTGCGGTCGCGTTGACCCAGACCTGCCACTCTCCCGCTGGCGTGCCCGTGGACAACTACTTGAGCTGCGCACAGCCGATCTCGGCTTTGATCCCAAGGAGGCCAGCCTCTTTCTACGGCAGACAATGAGGCTTTACCTCCCGGAGGACGAGGTCGCGGCACTGGCGAGACGGACCGAGGGCTGGGTGGCTGGATTGCAGCTGGCGGCGCTGTCCCTGCGCTCACACGAAGACCACACGGCGTGGATCGCCAGGTTTACTGGCAGCCACCGCTATGTACTAGACTATGTGCAGCACGAGATCCTCCAGCAGCAGCCCCTACCCCTCCGACGCTTCTTGTTGCAGATTGCCGTGCTCACGCGGATGAACGCCGCCATCTGCCAGGCGGTGACCGGCGAGGCGGCGAGTCAGGAGATCTTAGAGACCCTTGAACGCAACAATCTTTTTGTAGTTCCTCTGGATGACGAGCGGCATTGGTATCGCCTGCATGACCTGTTTCGCGAGGCGCTGCTGGGGTACGGGCAAGCGAGCCAGCCAGACGTGCTGCCGCAGGTGCACGTCTTGGCGGCACACTGGTATGAGCAGCAAGGTGAGGTCAGGGAGGCCATTGCGCACGCCCTGGCAGCACCAGACTATCACTACGCTGCCCGTCTTCTGGAGAAGGCCGCGCCCGCCCTCTTGCTGAGCGGAGAGGCACAGAGCTTGCTGGCCTGGCTGGTTGTGCTCCCTGATGCGGTCTGGACCTCGCATGCCCGTCTCGTCCTCAACACCACTCTGCACGTCTGCGAAACTCTGCTATTCACAGCCCGCACCTCCTATGTGCATGCGCTCGCGCTGGTAAAGCAGGTACTGGGACGGTTGGAAACGCTGGTGGAGCTAACGCCGACCGTAAGCCATGGGGATGAGGAGAGTATGCCGGTGCTCCCGGAGGCTGAGCGAGCCGTAGTGCAGCGGCGACTGCGCCTCGTGCGGATGCTGGTCGCGGCGCGAGCGATCGTGCTGCATAACGATGCGGAAGGACTGCGCCAGGTGATCCAGGAGCTAGAGGAGCTGGATGCCGGGGAGGAGGCGCGCTGGAAGATGATCAGGCTCTTCCTTACCTTCTTGCTCACCGAGACGCTCAAGGGCGAGGGCTCCCTCCTAATGCAGCCGCTGCTGGAGGCAAAGCAAGCGACCTATGGGGTGCACGACTATCGGTCCGCGGCTCGCGTGATGCTCTGGTTGGCCTTTGCGTATCGGCGAGCGGGGCAGCTGCGCCGCTGTGAGCAGCAATGCCGGGAAGGACTCGCTTTGGCGCAACGGGCCGGCCTCTCCGGAGCTGGGGAAGGTTATCTGCATTATTTTCTGGCCCATGTCTCCTACGCATGGAATCGGCTGGATGAGGCCGCCGGGTCCGCGCACCAGACACTGCACATCGCAAAGACCTGGCAGCACACGGATCTGCTGATCTCGGGGCAGCTCGCTTTGGCCCGGATCGCCCTCGCCCGCGGCGACCTGACTGACACAGACCAGATGTTGCAACAAGCAGAAGCTCTGGTCCAGGAGGAGCGGCTGGAGATACATGAAAGCAAGGTCGGAGCCGCGCGTGCGCAGTACTGGTTGGCAGCAGGCGAGCTGGAGACGGCACGGCGCTGGGCGGAGCAGGTGGGCGCCTTCCCAGAGACCGAGGATCCACCTCAGAGCAGCTCGCTGATCATGCGGGTGCGCGTGTGGCTTGCCCTCCAGCAATACACCCTGGCGATCGAGACACTGCAGCGATCGAGAGAGCATCTGGACCGGCCAGCCAATAGCGAGTCGACCAGTGGGTACCTTGCGCTCTCTGTTGTGGCTCTGCACCATACCGGGCAACGCGAGCAAGCGCAGGCTTTCCTGGCGCGGCTGCTAGCGCTCACCGGTCCCGAGGGGAACATCCGTGTGTATCTCGACGAGGGGAATCCGATGAAGCAGGCGCTCTTGACATATCTGGCGACTCCGCACGAACCAGCAGATCCGACTGCCCAGGCTCTACGACCATGGCAGTCTTTTGTGAGTACCCTGCTTGCCGCATTCGGACGCGAGGAGCAGCGTGCGAACGCCCAGGTTCACAAGTACCCGAAGACGGCCGGTTCACTCGCGCCTGGTGTGCCTCTCACGCGACGTGAGCAGGATGTGTTGCGCTTGCTGGCCGAGGGAGCTTCAAATTGGGAGATAGCCCAGACCCTGATCATTCAGCTATCCACCGTCAAGAAACACGTCAGCAATGTGCTTGACAAGCTCGGAGCGACCAGCCGCGCCCAGGCCATTGCGAAGGCGCATGCCCGCTTGCTGCTCTAAGTCGGTTTATCCCAACATCTCTACCTGTCCACTCGCTAACCTACTCCTTTTAGGTAGACCTTTGCCGACTGCGCGCCAGGAGGTGTCCCTGCTATGCTTTCCCCAGAATCGCAACACCCGGATTACAGGAGAAAGGAGATGCACTACCGCATTCGTGTTCAGGGACACCTGGACCCTTCCTGGCAACACCGTTTTAATGGACTGCTCATTACCCATGAGGATACTGGGACCACCCTGCTTGCGGGGCCACTCCCGGATCAGGCCGCGCTACATGGTGTGATATTGCAGATCGTCCGTCTGGGGCTGACTCTGGTCTCACTTGAGACGAGTGAGGATGCAGGCGGTAAAAAAACTGCCGAACGGCCTTGACGAGAGGATCAGCCTCCCGGAGAGGAGCGTAGAATCGGAGCTGATAGAAAGGGAAAGAATACCTTCCCAATGAAAGGGGCAACTATGAAGAAAATCTCTGAACCACTCCCAATTGCCGACCGATCGGACTCGTCCTCGCCTGAGCTGTGGAAGGGCCTCCAGTCTCCGCTCACGCTTGGACTGGTGAGTTGTGGGGGCATTGGGGCACTCCTCTTTACCGTCGTCTATCTTATTGAAGGAGTTACCCGACCGGGCTACGATGCCTGGTTACAACCCATTAGCTCCCTCTCCCTAGGTCCGGGCGGCTGGGTGCAACAGGTCAGTTTCGTCGTCTTCGGCACACTTACGCTGCTTTCGGCGGTGGGCTGGTATCAGTTGCTGCTGGCAAGGCGCGAAGTACTCTTGTTTCCCCTGCTCCAGGGCATCAGTGGCCTATGTCTGATTGGCGCAGGGCTGTTTTCCCTCGATCCCTCCGGCTACCCACCAGGTGCTACCCCAGACCCCTCGACGGTGCATGGGACTCTGCACACGATCTTCGCGTGGGCGATCATTATCTCTCTGGCTGCAGGTTGTTTCACCTTGGGTGGCTACTTTATGCGTGTAACTCATTGGCGCGGGTGGGCTGCCTACACGTATCTGACAGGCCTACTGATTCTGATCTTTTGGGCGGCGTTCGTTGATGGAGCGTCCGGAAGTTTCACCTGGCTGGCACCGATTACTGGGCTGACGGAGCGCCTGTCCGCTGGGAGTCACGCCCTCTGGATTTGTGTGCTCGTAGCGACGCTCTTTTTCAAACGAATCAGACGTCCAGATGAAGCGAGTAACCCGTGATGAAAAACAGCCCAGAGGCGAGTCACGTGGAGGAGGTGAGAGCATATGTCTAACCCTCTTGAAAGCATGGATCGGCGTCGTCTTAGAGGAGCAGAACCTCCACGACCGCTTCACAGTCCGACAGCATCTGGCGGTATCGTGCTGGATCTATGGCCTGCCGCTCGCGTGTGCCGACCAGGTGCTAGAGCTCGTGCACCTGCAGGATCCTGCCGAGGAACCGGTTCGCGCTTTCTCGCACGGCTCGAACGTTGCAGCCATGGTCGACAATGTTCTCACCTCTCTTGTCGCTAGGTCTGTTGAGCTGCCCACTGCTGCGTGGAATAGGAGACACGAAAGGACCCTCCGCATGCTCCCGCTCATCTACACGACGCCTGCCTATACCACCGCCTTCGTCGGTGTCGTCGTCCTCTCGCGCATCCCTGAAACCATCCTCCTCGCGCGGCGCTCCCGGCACGACCCCACCGCGCGCAAGGCCGATCGCGGGTCACTCGTGGTGATGAGTATCGTGACCGGCGGCGGCGTGATCCTGGCCCTCGTCCTGGCAGCCATCTGGATGAGCGCCGCTATTCCCTGGCTCCGACCCCAGGTGACGATCGCCGGCATCGCCGTCTTTCTGCTGGGTGCCGCGCTGCGTTGGTGGTCCATCATCACCCTCGGGCGGTACTTTACTGCCGACGTGGAGGTGCGCTCCACGCAGTCGGTCGTGCACTCCGGGCCGTATCGCCTGGTGCGGCATCCCTCCTACACGGCGATCCTGATCATGTTGCTCAGCCTGGGACTGGCGCTGGCCAATTGGGCCAGCATCGTCGTCCTGCTCGCCGGTGGACTGATCGGTCTGGGCTATCGCGTCAGCGTGGAAGAGCGTGCGCTTGCTGAAGCGCTGGGCAAACCCTACGTGGACTATATGCGCCATACCCAGCGCTTCATCCCGTTCCTGTTCTGAAGCGCTACGCCGCATCCGTGCGGGTGCAGACGCGCGCCTGTTGGCACGCAGTGTCCCGTCATGGCCATCAAAACCGTATCCAAAAAGAAGAGCTTCAGCAGCATGGGGTATCACCCTTGCTGAAGCTCAGCTATGGCCAATTAACGGTGCACAGGGTCAATAAGCGATAAACTAGACCCATTTAATTATGCATAGCGGTCAATAAGCGGCAAAAACTACAATGCAGCCTTTAGATGTCGGCGCTTATTGCGCGCATTATTCGGCGTTTGTTGCGCCAAATTCAACTTATACTGACGCTTGTTGCACCAATCCGGACTGATAATCCCATTCTCTCACGAACGTCCCGCTGCGCGTCGTACATGGTGACGTCGCTGAACTCTCGATGTACTACCTCCAACCGGACTGGTAAAGGAACTACCTGTCCTGCTCGGCATGCAGCCCCTCCATCAGCAGGTGCTTGCCCTCGTTAGCCCGTCCTGCGCGGTATTCTACAAATCAACCAATTAACTGCAAGGGAGACGGTGCCCTGGCGTGGGGCTCCTACCCGTTGTTTGAACGCCTTCGTAGGAAGTGCTCGTCTCGTGGCGCGGTAGTCAAGGATTGGTGGGAACCCGAACGAACTGGGGTACGCCATCAAGCCAAAAAAGGAAGCGTGACGGCAGCGGGTAGGCAGGCAGCACCTCGGCAGCATTTGCTATTTGTGGCCGGCCCACGTTGTAGGTCTTCCCATGCCAATCCAGTTGGTCTCCTCCGGCAGCTTCAATGTTGCGGTACCAATCGGCCGTCTGGCCGTAGGTCAGGGGAATGATGAAGCCTCCCTCGACAGGTAGCGCCCGCACCGGTGTCGCGTAGGCTTTGCCGGAGCGGCGGCCAACATGGCGAACCATGGCAAAAATACTGTGGGGCTGGCCGGCCCGGCCAATCGACGTGGTGAGGCGGTTATTCCAGCGCTTGTTCGCATACCTTTTTCGCTTGATGGTCGCCTGGTCTCCTGAGCGCATGCCGATCGCGGTGCGCACCCGAGCAATCAACGCCGCGGCGAGCACAAGGGCTATGGCTAGGAAGATGAGCAAGAATATCACGTTGACCATCTCCTTTCAAGAGAGGGCTTCACACCAGACTTCCAGATGCTCACGCGGCGGCGGCGCCCTGTAGCCACATGTGACAGAGTTGACCGCTGAATGCCGACGCCTTATCGTTCCAGTCTCGCTCGGAGAGCGTCCGGTGCGTGAGACGGTGCCGGCCCACCTCGCCTGAAGCACTACCTGGGTCACAACGCACGTTGGTTACGCTGGTTCGGCTTCAGCCGACCGAAGTGAAGTCACACGGAAGACTGGATACGCCCCCGCAATTGTTTCGAATGCGGGCAGCGGTGCATCCTTGTCCACCGGCACATGTGGTCGCGCTCCAGGTGCTCGCTGCAGGTACGCGCGCAAGATGGGTGCACGCTGGGCGATGGGAACCTCTTCGAGAAGGATTGGCTCACGACGGCCGGCGCGCAGCGCAGCTCGCCCGGCGGCTGCCCGTACGTTCTTCACCCATTGGACGTTGTCGCCCAGCATAGAGACCAGGTAGCGTTGTCCCTCGACACTTACTACCACTACCGGCAGCGACACGGTCCGTCCAGACCGGCGTCCGGTTACTTCCAAGGTCACCAATCCGTAATTGGCGGTGCTGCCCGACGAAGCCAGTGTGGCCCATATGCGATTGAGCAGCCGCGCCAGCGCGTGGGGATGCTGCCCACGGTACATCCATTGGGTGAACCGACGATTATACATGCTGCCACTGCCTCCTAACCACTCGCCGTACCCCTTGCTGCCCTGTTGCAGGAAAGCATGACAACATCGGAGACGGCTCAGCAGGGACTGCATACGGCCGGTCTCGTGAGTCATAAAACCGACCCTCTCCCATTCCGAAGAATTGCCCAAGCACCTCACCTGACGGTCACAAGGACGCACCGTATTATCACATTGCATTCACACTGCATTTGGACTCATGGCTGGACACCTTCCCAGTGCATTGCCAAATGCTTTCTTCAATTACCGACGTGTGTTCCCTATGACCTACCAGGAAGTGAGAATGACCTACCAGGAAGTGAGACAGCGGCTCTGCTTCGGCCGAGCCACTCTGCATCGCTGGATCCACGAAGGCAAGCTGAAGCCGCTCCTCGAGTGCAAGGGGAAGTCCCGCCGGTTTGCACGGTCAGCAGTCCAGCAACTGGCACATGAGCACACAGCAGGATTGTTATGAGGTCCAGAGTGGTGGTACCTGTCGCACCGAGGTGGACTGGTCACTGCGAAGAGCAACATTCGCAGGGTACACATGGTACCCTGCGAGCGTGTCGATTTGGTGCAATAAGCGCCGAATAACTGGTGCAATAAACGTCGAATGGGGTGCAATAAGCGCCGAATACGACAACACATGTAGAATTCGACGCTTGTTGCACCGAAAAGGGTGGATTTGGGCACTTATTTGCCGATTATTGCGCAGGTTTTTCGGCGTTTGTTGCACCAAACTGGACTTATACCGACGATTGTTGCACCCAATCGAACTGATAATCAGTCTGAGCATAGAATAACCTCCTTGACTAACTAGCCCGATAAAGCTCAAGTACCTTCTGTCTGCTCTTGCTCCTCACTTGCTTTATGAGATCACCATTTGGCCATATACCCTTCCAACCTTAGCGATACCCACGTCTTGACGCGGTGTCGCGAGAAGGGTAACCGCTGCTAAGACGGCGAGGTGGGACAGTTTGTCCCAAGCCAGACTGTGAGATGGGACAAACTGTCCCAGCTGCAACGTGACCCCGGTCCCATGATAACCGCTGCACTTCGGCCTATCCTGGAAGGCAGAGGTAACCTCACTCCCGATGCTGTGGTGCTTCTGGCCTCGCAGCGATAGTGTTGTGAATCGTTCCGGCACGGAGCCATCCATCAGTTTTCTCACTTGGAGGTCTCTCATGGCGCAGTCTCAGGTCCCAGTTATGAGTCAATCCACTCCAGCTGGGTCGGCTGGAGCCGACCCACGCGCAGCTCGTGGCCTGCGCATCGCAGGCAACTTTACCCTGTCGGTCACGGCGTTTTACGATCTGCTCTTGCTTGGTGCCATCTTTGCCTCGATCGCCCTGACCGGAAATGCCTTCTTTCCTGACTTAGGGACCAACGCTGGGCTGGCGTACACCGCGCAGTATCCCACAGTGGTGACATTTGGCTACATTGCCGACGCGATCGGCAACACTGTTGTTGTCGTGACCATTGCGGCGGTTTTTGTCGCCCTCAGAACACGCTGGCCGATGTGGGCGCAGCTCATTCTCCTAGCCGGCTTTGGCTCCCTGCTTGCCGTCTGGGGCAAGGCACTGGTCTCCATGGATATGGCCTCCAGTCTCAGCGCCTCCTACCTGGCAGCGGGAACCGTCGGCAAAGTGGCGTTGCTGCCTCTTGGCGGTGTGGCGGCGGCAATAAGGCAAGGTCTGCAAGATTTGGACACTTATTCCCTCATCGTCGCCTGGATCCTGATCGCGCTTCTGCCCAAAGCGACCGGCATGCCGCGTCTGGTGCGCTTGGCGGGAGTGGCGCTGTCGGTGGGTTACGTCCTGCCATTCGGACCAATTGGCTTTTTCATTGCCACGGTGCTGACTCCTATCTGGGCAATCCCTCTGGGTCTATGGCTCAAGCGAGAGGCAACCGCACAGGTGACTCTCGCTCCGGCGGCATCCTGAGCGAGAGTCTGGCTGGTGCCCACAGGTGGAACATCGTGGAGACAAGGCGGAGGCCAGGGTGATATACCATGACGGAATCACCGAAAGTTACTCTGTTGCTGGGACACTCTCATCGGGAGGTGCGCTATGCTCCAACAGCCCTGGCACCTAGTTTTCGCGCCACGTGTCACGACAACGCTCGCCGCTGACCCGGAACGAAGCACCCAGCTGTCTGCACCATGGGCAGTGCTAGCACGAGCAGGCTGGCTTGCCATCACGCTCCCAGCGCTGGCGCTCTTTCTCGCCGCGCTCCCACTGCGCTATGCCCAGTTAGCCGGGGCACTCGCGGCCGTACGGCCGAGTCTGGGAGGGTGGAGCACGCTCGTTGCCGTGGCCAATCTCACCTTTGAAGTCCTCTTTGTGGGGACTTCCTGTACGGTAGCTGCCGTCATCTTCTGGCACAAATCCAGCGACTGGCTGGCGCTATTGGTTGGCCTGTTCCTGGTCCTCTTTAGCATCCAACTTCCCCCGGAGCTTGGCCTGCTGGGCGAGCGGCAACCAATTATCGGGCTCTTTTCGGCGGTGGTGGCCGCTCTCGCCTATATCTCGCTGAATGGTCTGGGATACCTCTTCCCCACGGGGCGATTCGTGCCCCGCTGGACCTGGCTGGCGCTGCTGCTCGTAGCCATCTTGCAGATCCCTTTTACCGTGCCAGATAGTTCGCCCCTCTCGACGGACCATTGGAGTCCACTGCTCTTTCTACCGGTTGTCCTGGGGATATTTCTCCTTCCCGTCGCAGCGCAGCTCTACCGCTACCGGCGGGTCTCTACACCGGAGCAACGCCAGCAGACCAAGTGGGTAGTGCATGGCATAAGTGTCTCGTTAGTAACAGCGATTTTCCTGCGCGGTCTGGTCGGGCACAGCCTAGCGCTTAGCCCGACCAGCGGCTTCTACGTAGTGGCAACCGAGCCGCTCCTCTCCAGTCTATTCCTGCTCGTGCTGATTCCGATTCCCCTCTCGTTTGGCGCCGCTATCCTTCGCTATCGATTGTGGGACATTGATATCCTTATCAATCGCACATTGGTCTATGGATCCCTTACCCTGAGCATTGCGGCCATCTACATCGTGGTGGTCGGCGGACTAGGCGCACTCTTCCAGGCACAGGGAAATCTGCTCATTTCGCTCGTGGCAACCGTGCTGGTCGCGCTGGTCTTTCAAATGTGGCGCACCCGACTCCAGCAGGGAGTGAACCGCTTGCTCTATGGACAGCGGGATGAGCCGTATCAGGTGTTGGCACGCCTGGGCCAGCGTCTGGAAAGTACGCTCGCGCCCGATGCCCTGCTCCCAGCCATTACCGAGACGATTGCTCAGGCGCTCAAGCTACCCTATGTCGCCATTCAACCAAAGGGCAGTGAAGATCGAGAGCCGACTGCGAGCTTTGGGGTGTCGACCAGCGAGCCACTTCACCTAGCACTGGTATATCAAGGCGATACTATCGGTCATTTGCTCCTAGCCGCGCGTGCACGAGGCGAATCGTTGACGCCTACTGACGAGCGTCTTCTGGCCGATCTCCTACCGCAGGTGGGGCTGGCGGTGCATGCCGCGCGTTTGACAACTGACCTCCAACGCGTGACCATCGATCTGCAACGCTCACGGGAGCGATTGGTGGCCGCACGCGAGGAGGAGCGCCGCCGGCTGCGCCGCGATCTGCACGATGGCCTCGGCCCACAACTGGCGAGCCAGGCCCTGACTCTCACCGCGGCCAGTAAGCTGCTCCGACAGGATGCCGACGCGGCGGAGGCGCTACTGCTGGATGCCCGGCGCCACGCCCAGGAGGCCATCACCGATATTCGCCGGGTGATCTATGCTCTGCGGCCGCCATCGCTCGACGACCTGGGTCTGCTTGGGGCGCTGCGCGAGCAGGCGGTACACTATCAAGCCAGTGGAGTCCAGATCACTATCCAGGCACCTGCAACTCTGGGGTCATTGCCCGCCGCTGTGGAGGTAGCCTGTTTTCGTATCGCCCAGGAAGCCTTGACCAATGTCGTGCGCCATGCTCAGGCCCATACCTGCGTCGTGACTCTAACGCTGGAAGATACCCTGCGGCTGCAGGTAGTCGATGACGGCTGCGGCGTGCCAGCGGAGCATCCCGTTGGCGTCGGCTTGACCTCCATGCGCGAGCGTGCTGCTGAACTTGGCGGTACTTGTGTCATTGAGGCGG
The DNA here is from genome assembly GCA_963826075.1 of uncultured Chloroflexia bacterium. Lineage (GTDB taxonomy): Bacteria > Chloroflexota > Ktedonobacteria > Ktedonobacterales > JADMIN01 > JAJPKE01. The sequence goes on along the minus strand of CAWGVQ010000009.1, from coordinate 118,201 downwards.
CGCCCAGTGGAGGGACCCGCGTATATACCCAGCTACCACTGGCATAAGAAGAGAGCTGCCCCATGGAAACGATTCGTATCGTGATTGCCGACGATCACCCTGTCTTTCGCTATGGCCTGCGGGCGTTGCTAAGCGCTGAAGCAGGTACCGAGGTGGTAGGTGAGGCCACAACGGGATCAGAGGCCATTGCACTGGCAACGACGCTGCTGCCTGACATTCTCCTAATGGATCTGAACATGCCGGAGGTGAACGGCATTGAGGCAACCCGCCAGATTGCGCAGCTGGTGCCCCAGGTGGGCATCCTGGTGATCACGATGGTGGACGATGACGATTCGGTCTTCGCGGCCATGCGCGCGGGAGCGCGAGGCTATCTGCTCAAGGGTGCCGAAGGAGATGAGACGGTACGTGCCATCCATGCCGTCAGTCATGGCGAGGCGATCTTTAGTCCGGCCATCGCGCAGCGGCTGATACAGTTCTTTAACTCACCTCCTCCGGTGGCGGCACCCCAGATCTTCCCAGAACTCACTGAACGCGAGTACGAGCTGCTTGCCCTCATCGCTCAGGGTTACACCAACGCTGCCATTGCTGAGCAGTTGGTCATCAGCCCCAAGACAGTGCGCAATCATGTCTCGCATATCTTTGCGAAGCTCCAAGTTGCCGGTCGTGCCGACGCGATCATTCGGGCAAGGGATTCGGGTCTCGGCAGGTGAGGAACGCCGCGTAAACAACCACTATTCACGCGGGTGGCAGGTCACTCACCTCTTCATGTTGCGCTACTAAGCCAACCAGGTTTCGTGCGCGTCAGCAGCAGAAGAAACCAGACAGTAAAGGGGGAATTCGATGAACTTATCATCTGCCGGGGCTGCCACTTCGCAGACTTCTACACCTGGTGCTGGCGCCGGCGTGCGTGGACGCTGGCTGACGCTGGCCTGGATAGTTTGGTGCGTTCTGACACTGCTCAGCTTGATTGACTTCATCACCAGTATTCATGAGTATCTGATCGACGTTCAGACGCTGTGCCGTCCTGGTGCGTGCGTGGCCGGACAACCGACGCCGGAAACCGCACACACGCTGCACCAGTTCGGCCTCTCGGTTGGCACGTATGCTGCCCTTGGCGTCGGGCTGGTCATTGTCTCGGGCGTGGTCTCTGCTGCCGTGGCCGCTGTGATTATCTGGCGCAAACCCAACGATTGGATGGTGCTGCTCGTCTCAAGTACGCTTATCACGCAGGGACTTGTCGAGAATAACTACCTGCAAGGCTTCTTCGACAACCCTGCATCACCCTGGCACATCGTAGGCTTACTGTTAGCATACCTGTCTCCCGTGCAGTTGCTCTTCGTCTGTGCGTTCTTTCCCAATGGGCGGTCTGTGCCCCGCTGGCTGGGATGGCTGCTCCTGGTGATCTGCCTACTCGACCTGCCCCCAAGCCTCTTTCCCACCATGCCGTTTGCTGTCCTGCTGCTGACGCCGTTTCTCTTCATTGGGTTCCCGCTCATTGCCTGGTCAATGATCTACCGTTATCGTCGGGTCTCGACGCCAGTGGAGCGTCAGCAGACCAAGTGGGTGGTCTTTGGCGTGACGCTGTTGGTGTTTGCATTTCTGGTGTGGTTGGTCCCGCAGATCATTTTATTTCATTCCCTCAGTCAGCCGGGGTCGCTCTACGACCTTATTGGTCATCCGCTGTTAATTATTGCGGCCCTCTTAGAGCCGATCTGCATTGGCATTGCTGTTCTGCGCTATCGCCTGTGGGATATCGATGTCCTCATCAATAGAGCACTGGTTTACGGCTCCCTGACAGCGCTGCTTGCGGCGCTCTACGCCGCCTTGATTATTGGGTTAGAAAGCCTGGGTAGGCTGTTCTCCGAACAAGCCTCTCAGCCAGTAGTGGTGGTAATCTCAACTCTGGCAATCGCCGCACTCGTCCGACCGGTGCAAAAGCGCATCCAGGTAATCATTGATCGACGCTTCTATCGCAAGAAGTATGATGCGGAGAAGACCCTGGCAGCCTTCAGCGCTACGCTTCAAAATGAAGTAGACCTGGAACAGATGCGCCAGCAGTTGCTGACGGTAGTGCAGGAGACCATGCAGCCGGAATCTATCTCGCTCTGGCTGCGGCATCCGGAATGACCACGCTGACTCATTGACTGATGTGCCATAGTGGGTAGTTTATTCCAGGAGATCCTTCCCAGCAGCCTAACTGCTCACTGTCAGTGGGATGAGTGTCGATGATGTGTACTCAATTTCAAGGTCATTGAAATCCGATGTCGGCGTAAGCAAGGACGTCTGGCTCGCACCAAGGCTGTGCGTCGGTGCGCCAAAAAATTGCAACAACACTGAGGAGGGGATGATGACCTCCCCAATCGGCTGCGCCAGTGTGATCGCCGCCTTCCCGTTGATGGTCAACAGGGTCGGCACTGTCAGGGAAGGGGTAAATTGCACCGTAAGATTTTGCCCCGTAGAGATTCTGGCATTGGGAAGCGGCGCCAGGATGGCCGGCCGCTCTGGTGTAGCAAAGCTGACGTGCGTCGTCTTGCCGTCGTGGGTATAGGTGCAGCTCTGGATGCCTTGCACGTGAGCTGAAGGGATGCTCCCCAGGAAGCTGTATTGCAGGCTCCCATCGTGGATGAGCGTGGTCCCATCACAGGAGAACGAGTCCGACTCGCTCACTGCTACTCTCGCCTGAGAATAGGTCAGATCTTCAAACAACGTGACCTTGATGCTGACAGCACTGTAGCCTACACCTACAGTAGGCGGCGCGGGATCGACGATGGCTATCTGCACGTTGAGGTCGTTTGGTGCGAGACTGTCCTGACCAGTGGACGTGCATGCCGTCGCGCAGCCCATCAGGATCATACCGGCGAATATCATACTGGCTAGATGTCGCTGTCTCATAGTGCCGTCCTCCAGGCGCGTTGTACACCGTTCTGCCTGAGTATACTCGCCGATCGTTCCCTGATCGTTACGAGAGCAGACACGCGGCTCGTACACCTCGCAGGTGCCGCTTTGCCCTGTCAGCCATCATGCAACCTGCTGAGAGAGCATCCGAATTCGTGATAACATGAGTTCTACTGAGTCACTGACAGAACTCTCTCCGTGGACCGAGTTCTGCAAATAGCAAGAAACCAGCAGGATACTGGGGTGGTATCCTGCTGATCTGTTACCTTGGTGCAATAAGCGCCGCATACGACAGTCAGGTAGCTGTCTGGGTTGCGGCGTTCAGCGAATCTGCTGGTGACCACAACCCAGACATTAGCGCAATAAGCCTGACGTAACGGCGCAATAAGCCTGACGTAACGGCGCAATAAGCCTGACGTAACGGCGCAATAAGCCTGACGTAACGGCGCAATAAGCCTGACGTAAGATAGTGTCCACTAGAGATACTGTTGGGAAATGGACAGGGTCAAGCGGTTGCTAGCCGAGCGAAGCGAGAGCAGCGCGTCGAAGCGCGTGGAACCCCATTCAGCCAGGAGGTGACGCGTCGCATATTCAGCGCGGCTGCACTCGCCACATGTTACAAGTGCGTCTCACGCAGTCCGCGATAGCGCGCCTGGCGCAGCCCAAAGGCCCGCACACTTTGGGAGATGGTTCCCTCAATCCTGGCGCGCTGCGCATAGCGCTGTTTGAATGCCTCAGTCGCCTGGTGAAGCCGTCCCGCCACCAGGGTCTCGTACTCGTCGCGCGAGGGCAGCAGAAGTGTTCGTGCCCCGGTCGCGGCGTGCGTACAGCGCAGACGACTCGGACAGGGTAAGCAGTCTTGCCGGCCCCAGGAAACATGCGACATGACCCGGCCACGTGGGCCTGTGGTTTCGTCCCAGCGGATACTTTGGTGCCCCTCTGGGCACACCGCTACTCGCCGGTCCCAATCCAAGTGAAACCGACGGGTCACGTACCCCTCCTCGACACGACCTTGCCATTGGTGTTCCTCGTCGACGGGGCCAATGAGTTTAATGCCATGACGCTGACGACTCAGCAGGATGTTGCGTGCCCGCACGTAGCCGGCATCGACGAGGTGTTCGGTGGGCAGGAGTGCCCGGTGGGCAAGTGCGTCTTGAATCGAGCCGAGTTGACCGACATCTGTGGCAGGGGCCTGAGTCGTCTCGACCTGCGTGACCAGGTGGGGCAGGTCCTCGTCGCAGGTCTCGGTGATGTGGACCTTGTACCCCACCCAGTGCCTCCCCCGTTTGGTCGCGAAGCGGGCTTCACGCTCATAGGGCGACTCGACGATCTCACTGGCGCTCGGAACGGCTTTTATTTCCAGTCAATGTGCGCGCGTACAGCCTCGGCTGCTTGCCGATCGGTGAGGCCTTCAGCGAATTGCATCACCGTCACTAACGCTAACCGCCACGGAGATGTGGCCGGGCGACCGCGCCCGGAAAACAGGTCAGTGAATTGGTCATCGGCATAGACACTGCCGAGGATGTCACGCATCTGCATATACCGATTGCCGTTGGGAAAGGCGGCATGGGCAACGTGCACGGTCTCTTCGGGAACGGGACCAATGGGATTGAGATGCAGGGACATGGTTTGCTCCTCTCATGATCGATAGATCGCCATGCCGTCTGGCCTGCATTTCTCCTGCCTGCACCTCACCTTCTGAGTTCCCTCGCTACAGATTTACCAACAGTATCGCTATTGGACACTATCCTTATTGCGCAGCATATTCGGCATTTGTTGCGCCAATCTCAACTTATACTGACGTTTATTGCACCAAACCAAACAACTGGCAGGGATCTGGAGCCAATCATGTGTCCGCGACAACTGCGAGGTAAGACCAAGTGCAGATGTCTGCGACACACGCCATTTTCCTGTAACCAAGGATTCTCCTTGCAACGGAACCCACTGCTCACCGCTGCCTTGCCATTGTGTCTGCCGAGCAGTATACTACGGGTGATATCCGTTCGTCCGCCCGCTTGCGATTGTACCCTGCTCGTCCGGTATCGTACACCGCCAATGCTGGAGGTCGCCCATGGCAGCTGCACTCCCCAGTGGCACCGTCACCTTCCTCTTCAGCGACATTGAGGGCAGCACCCAACTGCTCCACCGCCTGGGTGAGACCTATGCTGCTGTCCTGTCCGAGCACTACCGCCTGTTGCGTCAGACCTGGGCGGAGCATGACGGGTTCGAGGTGGATACCGCGGGTGACGGCTTCTTCGTCGCCTTCCCGACAGCACCTGCCGCCGTCGCTGCTGCAGCCTCGGCCACCCGAGCGCTGGCTGAGCACTCCTGGCCAGAGGGCAGCACCCTGAGGGTGCGGATAGGGTTGCATACCGGTTCGCCCCAGCTGGTGGGAGAGCGCTATGTCGGCCTGGATGTCCACCGGGCGGCCCGGATTGCCGCCGCGGGACACGGCGGGCAGATCCTGCTCTCGCCCACGACGCGCGAGCTGGTCGCGAACACCTTGCCCCAAGGCGTAACACTGCGAGATCTGGGTACCTACCAGCTCAAGGACTTCCCCCAGCCTGAGCACCTCTACCAGTTAGTGTTGCCAGGGCTGCCCGATACCTTCCCCCGCCTCAAGACCCTGGATCGGCCTCCCCACGATCTGCCGCCACGGGCTCCTGGCTTTGTCGGCCATGCCGCCGAGGTCCAGGCCGCACAAGTGGCGCTGGAACGACCACAGGCGGTGATAGCCATCATTGGAATGGGTGGGATTGGCAAATCGTCGCTGGCTGCCGAGGTCGTCGCGGCGCTGGCCGCTGAACCCGACCACTTCTCTGGTGGTTTCGTCTGGACCCGCTGAGACAACCTTACCGGGATCGAGGGGCTGACCTGGATCGCGGATCAATTGCTCGCGGCTTGGGATGCGGACCTACCAGCAGGTGTCATCGCCCAGACCGCTACCGCCGAAGAGGGGCTCGCCTTACGCGAGCGGGCACTGCGAGAACGGCTGCGGGACAAAGCTAATCCGGCGCTGGCTCTGCTCGATAACGTCGAACGTGCGTTACCGTTCCAACGGTTGCTGGATCTGGTTCTCCCCTGGATCTGCGCATTATGATGACGGCACGGGGTGAGCCAGCGGATGCTCGACTGCGGCTGGTGCGCCTGGATGCCTTACCAGAGGAGCTGAGCGTCCGCCTCTTTGTCGAGCGCTATACCGATAAGGGTGGGACTTGGGAGACAGCACGCGATACACCGGCGACCACCACCATTGTGACCGCGCTCGGTGGGCTGCCCCTAGCCATCGAGCTAGTGGCGGCACGCGCGGCCCGCACGCGGTTGCCTCTGGCTGCAGTCGCGGCGGAAGTGAGCACTCCGGCAGTGCTGGCGCGACTGCAGGATCCCCTGGAGCCTTCCGCGAATGTCCGCTATTCCCTGAGCAAGACGCTCACTTCACTCTCGCCCAGCCAGCGAGTGCGGTTCGCAGCGTTGGGGCTACCAGAGGGACCGGATTGGCCGTTGCCAGTGATCGAGTCGCTATTGGCCGGAGTCCCAGCTGATCCAGAGCTCACTTCGACATCGCCTCAGGGGGACCTGGAGGCGCTGATTGCTTATTCGCTAGTCAGCTTCGTGGCAGGAAGTGAGGGAGTACAACGGGTGCGTTTGCATCCTTTAGTACGCGCACTGGCGCGCGAAGAATTCGCTCATCTGCCAGCACCTGAGCAGGAGGCGGCATTGCACGCGCTGCTGATAGGAATCGCCGATCGGCTGGCTCAGCACCAGTCCATACTATCAAGTGCGAGCATGTATCACCAGTTAGCGCTCGATGAGGAACTGATTATTACCGCCCTCCGAAGGGCAGTGGAACGCCACGTTTCGCTCTCACAGGTCAACACTGTGATCAAAGCATGGGAAACCTACCTGTTTCTCTCAAGACTCGACTTGGGGATCGACATCCACACGCTCGCATTGGCAAGTGCCCGCCTGCTTGGAGATCATGCTGCCGAGTATGAGGCGCTGAATTCAATCGGAAACACACACTACTTTCTAGGCAACCTAGGTGAAGCGAAGCGATATAACAAGGAGGCGCTCGCTATTATTCGTGAATTAGAGGATCCTGTGAAAACCATTATTTCGCTTGAAACTCTGGCAAATCTGACCGATCCTGAGGAGTCTTTGACCGAGTTACAGCAGATGTACGACGAAGTACTCACTCTCGCGGGCAAAGTGGACAAGACGGCGATGGCAGCAACCAATCCGAGACTGCTGAATACTATGCTAAACAGCGTAGGAATGATTGCATTTATGGCTGGACACCTGGAGGAAGCAGAGCAATGCTATCAGCAAGCGTTTGACATTGCTCATGCGAGAGAAGATCGTGCCAATGAAATGGCATTGCTCTGCAACTTTGGATTTCTGTACGACATGATGGGGAAACCTGAGGCCGCGCAATTGGCCTTTGAGCAAGCGCTCGCTATGGGACGTGAATTTGGTGGTGCAAATTGGATCGGAGTACCATTGAATGGGCTGGGACAAATTGCGCTGAAACGAGGGGATTTGGATAATGCGACGCATCGCCTGATGGAGGCACTTCCCGCACGAGCAAAACGAAGGAGACGGTGCGCGCGGGCACTGACGGACAATTTCGGGGCCGCCCCCAGCGTCACCGTATTATTGCTGCTGAGCTTCTGTGCCCTGCTGGAAGAAGCTTCCTACTCCTTCTTCGGACATCCGTGCCGGTGCTGGCTCCCACTCGGCTTCGGGCTCGAGATTTATTCTGGCAGACTGCGACTCGGCTGGATACACCAGCACTGTTACCGCGAGCTCGCTTTCTGCCTTGCCATGGAAGACGCCGTGCGTCGGCGGCACATCGGCGTAATCCCGCCCAATCGCCACACGGATGTGGCGGTCACCGGCCGGCATGTTATTGGTGGGGTCGAAGCCCACCCAGCCCAGCCCCGGCAGAAGGGTCTCGACCCAGGCATGGGTCGCACCAGTGGTCGACCGGTCGGCGTACTCCTGCTCATGATACAGATAGCCGCTCACGTAACGGGCGGGAATGCCGAGCGAGCGGACCAGCGCAATCATGATGTGGGCAAAATCCTGACAGACCCCTCGACGTATGCGGAGCGCGTCATCAATAGGCGAGTGGACGTGCGTGTTTTGCTTGGCGTACTCAAAGGTAGTATTGACCGAAGTGGTGATGTCTCTGACGACGGTGAGGGGATCATCGCGGCGCTCGATCTGCAGTTCTTCAATGAGCTGGGAAAGGGGCTCGCCCGGCCGGGCAAAGTGGCTGGGATGGATGGTATACCAATAGTCGTCCTCAGCCGTCAGGGCATCGATCTCATTCCAGGCGTTGGGAGAGAGGGACTCTGGCAGGGGCGGGGGAGCCAGCACCTCAACCTTGGCTTCCGCGGTGATGGTGAGATGAGTATGGCGGTTGGGCACGTCGAAGTGGTGGACCCAGTTGCCGTCTTCGCCTCGATAGCTGTAGATTTGGGACATTGGGCTGGTCCTCAGACGAAAATCGAGGCAGTGCTGGTTTCCCTCGCTACGTGGCTGCAGGTGCACCTCCATGATGCTTTCCGTAATGGGCAAGCTATACCGGAACCTGGTGGTGTGACGCACGATGAAGTACATACCAAACTCCCTGGCTTAGGCCTGCATGGATGTGCGCTCGCTCAGGGCGACATCAATCGGATAGCTCATATACGTCTCACGCAAGGCGTTGTGGATTTGTGTGCACTGGCGCTGAATATTGGTGAGATAGGCATGCACATCTTGCACAACTTCTTCCACCTGGTCGAATTCAAGCCCGGCGTGGAAGCGCCCCGCCAGCCGCTCGACTCGCACGGCCCGCCGTACTTGGGTGGCCTTGGCAATAGCTTGCAGAGCCGTTTGCAGCATATTGGCGGCAAAGCAGATCGAGCGCGGTGATTCCACGTTGAAGAGCAGAAATTCGGCAATACGCTCAGGCTCGATACGCGCGGCAGTATACACCTTACAGTATGCTTCAAAAGAGGTACAGGAGCGCAGGAGCTCTACCCAGCCCTGGTAACTACGATAGTTGCCGACATCGTGTGTGTCTGCCTGCTCTTTTTGGTAGAAGGCTTGAAAATGCACATCCAGCAGCGCCGCGGTAGCGGAGGCACGTTCGATGAAGCGCCCCACCCGCATGAAATGCCAGCCTTCGCTATGGTTCATAGTGGCATCGGTAATCCCGTGAAAGAGCTGCACCCCTTCTTTAACGCTGGTGAAAAAGGCATGCGGGCCGGCATACCAGAGCTCGTTGATGCTGGTCTGTTTGAGTTCCAGATAGAGCCGATTCAGCTGCTCCCACATCTCCGAGCTGATCTTCTCGCGTACTTGCCTGGCATTTTCGCGCGCGGCGGCAATGGAGAAGCCAATGGAAGCAAGATTTGCGGTATCAAACGTAAATGACTGAGTGATGCTGTATGAGGTATCGAGCTCCTCAGTCATTGCAGGGGCACTAAGGCTTGCGCGCAGACGCTGCCAGCGCGGCTGCTCTTCGGCGGCGCTGTGATCGAGCATCTGATGCAACGTCACATCGATGAGCCGGGCAGTATGCTCAGCACGCTCCAGGTAGCGGTTCATCCAGTAAAGAGTATCGGCAACTCGTGATAGCATCGCTGCTCACCATCCTTCAGGCTCGTTTGCTGGGGCCACCGGCCCACTCACTCGTACAGCACCCAGGTATCCTTGCTGCCGCCACCCTGTGACGAGTTGACGACAAGCGAACCGCGTTTCAGAGCAACGCGCGTCAACCCGCCCGGCACAACCGTTACCTGGTCTCCGTGCAGAACAAACGGGCGCAGGTCGATGTGGCGCGGCTCGATCTGGTCATCTAGAAAACAGGGACCGCGCGAGAGCGCTAGTGTCGGCTGCGCGATGTAATTGCGGGGATCTGAGAGAATGCGCTGGCGAAACTCTTCGCACTGCTGATCGGTGCTATAGGGTCCGATGAGCATGCCGTATCCGCCGGACTCGCCTACTGCTTTGACGACCAGCTCATGGAGATGCTCGAGCACGTAACTACGCTGCAGATCATCGCTCAACAGATAGGTCTCTATATTCTGAAGGATGGACTCCTCCTGAAGGTAGTAGCGGATAATGCGGGGTACGTAGGCATAGACCGCTTTATCGTCGGCTACACCCGTGCCGATGGCATTGGCAAGCGCGACATTCCCCGCACGATAGGCGTTAAGGAGGCCGGGCACGCCCAGGCTGGAATGCGAATCGAAAATCAGGGGGTCAAGGTAATCGTCATCGATGCGCCGATAGATGACGTCGACCCGGCGCAGCCCGGCAGTCGTGCGCATGTAGATTACATTGTCGTGCGCAATCAGGTCGCGTCCCTCAACCAGCTCGATCCCCATCTGCCGTGCTAGAAACGTATGCTCGAAATAGGCGGAATTGTACACTCCTGGAGTAAGCAGGACAACGGTGGGACTAGGCTGCGCTGGAGAGGCCAGCGAGAGCAGTGTATTCAGGAGGGCCTGGCTGTAGTGTTCAATGGCGCGCACGGGGTGGCTTACAAAGAGCGATGGAAGTGTACGCTTCATTACCTCGCGGTTCGCTAGCATGTAGGAGACGCCACTGGGAACGCGCAGATTGTCTTCGAGCACTGCAAACTGCCCATCGGGCAAGCGCACCAGGTCTATGCCTCCGATAGAAATGTAGCTGCCAAGCGGAACTGTTATGTCGCGCATCTCGCGGCGATAGTGGCGGCAGCTGTACACCAGCCGGCGCGGCACCACTTTATCCCGCAAAATGTGCTCATCATGGTAGATGTCGTTGAGAAACAGGTTGAGGGCGGTGATGCGCTGGGTCAGACCGCGTTCCAGCAGGGACCATTCATCGGCCGTGATGATGCGGGGTAACAGGTCGTAGGGCCAGATGCGCTCGGTGCCTTCTTCATTTCCATATACAGTGAACGTGATGCCCTGATTCAGAAACGTCAGATCGGCGTCCTGCTGGCGCTGCCGCAGAATCTCCGGTGGAATCTCCAGCAGGCTATGGTACAGCGTCTGGTAGGCAGGCCGAGGATGGCCGCTTGCGTCGAACATCTCATCATACGCATTCGACACGGTATAGTTGACAAACGGCGGCGGCAGCAGTATCGACTGCCCGGAAGTGTCCGACACGACCATGGCTGCATCCCCAGAAAAAAGCACAAAAAACCTCACACACAACAGTGTGTGAGGCACAGAAGCTACGCAGCGCTAAGCATCCCCTATACTAACTGGAAAAGCTGGGGATTGTCAAGCATTCATCTGCTACTGGTCCCATAGCCGCCGGCGGTGTCCCAATAACTGGTTTCTTCGCCTGTTTCTGGCGTAGAATTCGGAAAGAGATGGTGAGGATATGCATCAGCGAAGGCACCGTCGTATGAATGAAAGGGCCAAACCAGCATGTACATTCGAGTCGGCTGCGAATTCTCGTACGAGGCGACCTGGCCCACCCCTACGGTGTTCCTAGTGCAACCCCATAAGCAGGCGCCTCAAACGGTCGTACGCGAGGAGTGGGAGCTATCCACTACTCTTCCCATGCATGCCTACAATGACATCTACGGCAATCTGTGCCAGCGAATACAGCTTCCGGTAGGCGCGCATATCGTGAGCTACGACGCACTGGTAGAGGTGTCGGATACCTGGGATGAGGTGGCGCCCGATGTGCCGCAGCTTCCGGTCGAGGACCTACCCGACGATGTGCTTCTCTACACTCTGCCCAGTCGCTTCTGTCTCTCGGATGTGCTTTCGGACACCGCCTGGCAGCTCTTTGGCGGCTCGGCTGCGGGCTGGGGACGGGTGCAGGCTATCTGCGACTGGGTGCACACGAATGTCCGCTTTCAGTACGGCACCAGCAACCGGCTTACCTCGGCGGTGGATATTTTCGAGGAGAGGGTTGGAGTCTGCCGTGACTTTACCCATCTGGCGGTCACGTTCTGTCGTGCGATGAACATACCTACCCGCTACGTGTTTGGGTACCTTCCTGACATTGGCGTGCCGCCACCTGGTAATCCCATGGACTTCAGCGCCTGGATGGAGGTCTACCTGGGTGATCGCTGGTGGACCTTCGACCCCCGCAACAACCGGCCGCGGGTTGGGCGCGTGCTGATTGGGCGCGGGCGCGATGCGCTCGATGTTGCCATGGTAACTTCCTACGGGTCACCGACGCTGAAGCAGATGACCGTCTGGGCCGATGAGGCGCCAACCGGAGCGGGCACCGCGGCGCTCGCCGGGGGGGCGAATGGGGATGCTGCCGGCTTATGAAGCAGGGACTGCCTGACCTTGATAATGCTATCGCATCAGTTGACCAACATACCAGCGACAACATGGACTGGCCGCGCATCAGGCACGGCGTTTACCTGGTTCATCAACGACTGGCCTATACCTACCCCGGCCCTGTTGAGCACCTGCAGCAGCGTCTGATGATTCTGCCTCCGCAGAGGCATGGCGACCAGCGCCTTGTTGACCACCGGCTGGTGGTGACCAATCCGGCAGCAGCTACCGTGTATACTTTGGATGCCTTCGGCAACACCGAGATCAGCAGCACTGTACCCGCAGTTGAGAGTTCAATTACCTTTGAAGCCTGGATTCTGGTGGAACGCTCCGCAGACGCCGGGCCGCATTACCTGCCTGCCCAAGCCCTGATGGATGAGCGCTATTGCCAGCCTTCACCTCTGACCCAGCCGGATGACGCTCTCACAGCGATCGCCTCCCAGTTAATGGCAGGTGGCAGGCAGGGAGCCGACCTTGCCCGCGAGATCAATACCTGGGTCTACCAGACCATGCACTATACGCACGGCGTCACTGGCATTCACACCACGGCCGCCGAGGCGTTGGACCTAAAACAGGGCGTCTGCCAGGACTATGCGCACATCATGGTGGCGCTCTGCCGTCTCTGCTCGCTTCCCGCTCGCTATGTTTCAGGCCACTTACCGTACGAGGGAGGCACACACGCCTGGGTGGAGGTCCTGCTTCCGTCGGAGACGCGGCGGGACCGGGCGGTCGTGACTGCTTTGGATCCCACCCATGGTCGGCAGGCGGAGATAAACTACGTCACGATTGCTGTGGGCAGCGACTATTACGACGTAGCACCAACTTCAGGCACCTATGTTGCCTCTTTCAGCGGACACCTTTCCGCCTACAAGCAAGTAGGGCTAGCGATGTACGAGTACACCGACGCCGTGGCCGGCTGACCGTCGTGGAGGAATCATCAGATACGGGGAGACCAGGGCAAGTTTTATAGCGGAGTCAACGCAATGGCAAGTTGGACACATGGTGAATTGGCAAAGATAGATGCTGCGGACGAGCTAGAGCTTGCCACTCTCAGGCAGGACGGCACACTCCGAAGCCCCGTCACCATCTGGGTCGTGCGCGTTGGCGACGACCTGTATGTGCGCGCAGTCGCCGGAACAACCGGCCGGTGGTTCCAGCATGCGCAGGAACGTCATCAGGGTCACATTGATGCGGGTGGAGTAAGCAAAGACGTAACGTTCCTTGAGGCAAATGGTGACGCTACGGATGATATAGACACAGCGTACAGATCGAAATACTACCGGTACGCGGCAAGGTTCGTCGATCCGACCGTGACTCCGCAGGCGCAGGCAGCGACGCTCATGTTGGTACTGCTGTCGTAGTGCGAAGCTCACTCAGACGGGCGATGTGCTGGTCGCCAGTTTGGTTCTGTAAGCCTTGGGAATGGCCTTTCCGAGGCTGCAGCTTATCTCGGCCGATCAATGGAATGCCGGAGCCTTGTGACAGTGGAGTAGGTCGGCATGACGGCATGACACTTCAGATTGTCTATCCCTCGGGTCTGCGGCGGTCCATCGCAATCGTCTTGACCCAGCGGGACCCGATTGCGAGCGTATGACGGGCTCAGCACCGCCAAATAGGGAGGAGCCGTTTGCTCTCAATCGAGGAAGTACACGGTATACTGCACCGTGGCGTGCTCACGCTCCAGCGCTGGCAACCAGCGCCGCTGCTGAGCCCGTGCTGGGAGAGTATGGTAGGATCAAAGGAGCGCTGGTGGCATCGTCGGAAAAATGTGGAGGCATTCGCGGATCACTACATCTCTGCCAAGGAGGCGGCCATATTGTTAGAATGCTCCGAGCTCACGGTGCAGAGCTGGACGCGAGTCAGGATCATTCCAGCAGCAAGTGGCCCAGGAATCGATGGATGTCATAGCTATCGCTTCGAGAAGGCGCGGCTGGGCCAGTGGCGAGAGGAGCGCATGAGCTACCAGGAAGCAAGCCAGTGGCTGGGACGCAACAAAGCTACTCTACACCGCTGGATTCAGCAGGGACAGTTGACGCCGCTTCCCGACAGTCGCGGAAAATCCCGCTGGTTTGTGTGTTCCGCAGTCACGCAGCTGGCACCAGCGCACACAGCAGGATTGTCATGAGGTCCGGAGTGGTGGTACCTGTCGCACTAAGGTGCACTGGCCTCTGCGAATAGAAAAATTCGCAGGGTACACATGGTACCCTGCGAGCATGTCGATTTGGTGCAATGAGCGCCGGATATCCGGTGCAATAAACGTCGAATGGGGTGCAATAAGCGCCGAATCCGACGCACAGCCTTTAAATGTCGAGATTCTTGACATTCTTGGCGTGGGATTCGATGAAGTGCTTGCGCGGCATGACTTCATCTCCCATGAGCATGGAGAACGTCTCGTCAGCCTTTAGGGCATCCTCAATGTTGACTTGCAGTATGGTTCGGGTCGCGGGATTCATGGTAGTGTCCCAGAGCTCTTCGGGATCCATCTCACCCAGACCTTTGTAGCGGTTGACCGGTGGATTCTTACCTTCCCCCAGCCGTGCCAAGAATTCGTCCTTCTCAGCCTCGCTATAGACATAGTGGCGCTGCTTGCCGACCTGAATTCGATACAGCGGCGGCTGCGCGATGTAGAGCCGACCATCCTGGATAAGCTGCTCCATATGCCGATAGAAGAAGGTCAGCAGCAGCGTACGGATATGGCTTCCATCTACGTCAGCGTCAGTCATGAGCACCACACGTCCGTAGCGGAGCTTGTCATACGTTATCGTCTCACCAATGCCGGTTCCTAGCGCTGTGATGATGTCCTTAATGGACTCGCTGGCCAGCATACGATCCAATCGCGCACGCTCGACGTTGAGTATCTTGCCTCGGAGCGGCAGTATCGCCTGGAAGTGACGATCACGCCCCTGCTTTGCACTGTTGTGGACGAAGATTCCCGATGCCAAAGCGAAATTGTGCGTGCCCGGCACTTCGAGGTCATAGACCTCTATCGGCTCGGCTACTCTTTCCACCGACACGATACGATGGTTGTAACGTGCGACAGCTCCTAGCATCAGAGAGACATCGCCATCGAAATATCTCTTGCAGAATTTGTCAATGCGCAGGAGTGACATGTCCTTCATTGCCAACCGGTATGCAGCATAAGCAACAACATCGACAACTCCAGGCTTAGTCTCAAATTGCTTTAGGGCAGCCATCGTCTTGCGATAGTATGTCTGCTTCAAAGCAACTTGTCGGCGTTCCCGGAAATCTGGTGTCCACTGCTTGCACGTTGTCTGAGATCTCCATGAAAGTAACTCTTCGTCCTGCCACTGCACCTTGGCTTTCTGCGACAACTCTACGCGCGCTTCCGGATGCGCCTGGAAATACGCTTGCACACGATCCGCCTGTGCAAGTCGATTGCTCTCGTCGCTCCAGTGAGCACGCTGAGACTCATCGAGGCGCGCCTGATTCTCAGCGCGATAAGTCTCGTTAGTCTGATAGAACTCCAGCCACTTGCCCGCCATGTAGGCCTTGTATGATTCATCCTCCCACTGAGCCTTGGCCTGGCTAGACAGAATTTCTCTAGTTCCGGCCTGCCGCATCCGCATACTCATTGCGCTTCGGTAAGCCTCACCACGCCGAACAGCACGGCTCTTTTCTTTAATCTCAGGCCGATGCAAGGTACGCTCGACATGCACCCGATGCAATGCCAGATGATCCTCTTCAGGCAATCGTCTGAGGTTGGTTGGATTGTTGTTGTGCTTGTTGAAATCCACATGATGGCAGTGATTGCCATCTGATTTAGCGTACACTCCGCGCCAGCGATTGTACCAATCGGCCAGTTTGTGAGTGAATAGCCACGAATCTGAGCGTGGATCCCACACCATCTCGTAATCCTGGATCGTAATTCCTGGCTCACGCATGTCCGACATCTTGCGATATAGTGGCATCAGCGAATCATCCGGCGTCAGCTCGGCAGCAGCCTTGTAACTGCCGTCCCGCAGCATAAAACGGTGATCCGGAGTGCAGGTAATGGTTTCGCCATTATCCAGTGTGACCTTGATGACCTCGGCACCTGCTTTGGTCATGCGGACATTGGTGATGCGCTCCAGGCCAACTTTGCCGTCGCGGCGAATGGTGTAGGCGTAGTGCACGATACCAGCAGCTTCCTCATCGATCAGCTCGAGGAAGCTCAAAGATCGTCCATCCGCCAGAGCCACCTTGGTATCTCCGGAGAAACAGCCGCCGGCGGAATCTCCCTCCACCAGGTAGAGCTCGCAGCGATCGGGGCGTCTCTCCGAGCAGTCCGCCAGTTTGCCGGGGAGCGTAGAGTCGAGTGAATCTTTGCGGCGCACCAGTTCACGAGCCTTGCGGGCAGCATCCTTGGCGCGCGCCGCATTCACGCACTTCTCAATGATGCGCTTGCCCTCGGCCGGCGTCTCTTCCAGGTATTTGAGCAACGCTTCGGTCACCACGTTCTCTACCTGGGTCCGGACATCGGCGTTATTGAGCTTGCCCTTGGTCTGTCCTTCGAACTGCGCTTCCGGCAGCTTCACACTTATAGCGGCAGTAAGACCCTCGCGTACGTCGTCGCCCGTGAGGTTGGCATCGGCCTCCTTCAAGTGGCCGGATTTGCGTCCATACTCATTGAGTGTGCGGGTAAGCGCGGCGCGGAAGCCAGTCACATGCGAGCCGCCATCCACGGTATTGATGCCGTTGGCGAAGGAGAAAAGCGTCTCGTTGTAGCTGTCGTTGTACTGAATGGCCACCTCGACGATGGTCTTGTCGACCTTCTTCTCCAAATGCACCGGCCGAGCCATGATCACGTTTTTGTTTTGATTCAAGTGGCGAACAAACGACTTCAGGCCACCGTCAAAATAGAAGCTGTACTCCTGTTCGCGTCCCTCTCGCTCGTCCACCAGCTTGATAGTCAACCCGCGGTTCAGATAGGCCATCTCGCGGAACCGTTGCGCCAGCGTATCAAACTGGAAATCACTGGTCTCCATAATCGAGAGATCGGGAAGAAACTTAGTGCGGACCCCGGTGCCTACCGCAGATCCCACCACTTTTACCGAATCCACCGGCTTGCCGAAGTGATACTCCTGAGCATAGAGCTTGCCGCCGCGTTTCACCTCCACCCGGCAGTAAGCGGCCAGAGCATTGACCGCCGAAACACCGACTCCATGAAGACCGCTCGATCCCTGCTTATAGCCGTCACCACCAAATTTGCCGCCGGCTCCCAGAGTCGTCATGATAATCTCAAGCGTCGAGCGATTGGGATACTTTGGATGAGGTTCCACGGGAATGCCGCGCCCGTTATCTTCAACCGAAATCGATCCATCGGCGCCGATCACGATAAGAATCTGGTCGCAGACGCCGGCCATCGCCTCGTCGACACTATTGTCGACTACCTCAGTGACCAGCTGGTGAAGCCCGCGAATGTCGGTACCACCGATGTACATTCCAGGGCGCTTGCGTACATGCTCAAGCCCCTCGAGAATCTCGATATCCTTTGCGGTATAAGAAGAGTTCTTCTCATCAAGTTTTGCGGTCTTTTCATTTCGCTCTGCTATTGACATACTCTACAGCCTTTACCTCTTCCAGTGTGTATCCCGAGTTTCCATGGGCCCCTTGGGTGGGCGCATCGGTCAATGCTATTTTTAGTGAGAGACGCTACTTCACCTATCTGTTATGGCGCCGAAGCTTCGTTACTGTGCTCATTCTTTTTGGCGCCGGTAAAAACCACGCCTCGCCAGGGATGGTGCCGTCTCGGAAACCAGCTGGCCGGTAGAAATCAGAGCGGTCGATAGCGGTGGAAATGGTGAGGTGGGGCCGCAGCGAGCCAATTGGTTCAGCCCAGCTGTCTCCTGAAATCGAGGAATTCGGGGTGTCTCCACCAAGAACAAATCAATACTCCTAGTCGGATATCACGACACCGACAACGATTGGAATCATAGCCCTCCATCAACTAACTAATTGTACCATATTTGGCGGATTTTCGCCGAGGTGGCAGGACTCCTGGAGCCGCAAGAGAAGCGGATTTCGACTATTCAGCCCGCCTGCTTGCTGAGCCGTCAACGTTCTCTCGCTTAGTCCTGGTATTGTCCCCCGCTGATTGGTCAGCTACTGCATGGGTAAGAGCGAGAGAAGATCGCTGCTCTCAGTCACTGGACGGCGGCAGACAAAGCCCTGGCAAACATAGGCAGTGCTTTGGCCTTGCACCAGTCGGCGTTCTCTCAGCAGCGGCACTACAGCGGCAACATCCGGGCTTACACCTGCGTCACCGCCAGCACCAGAGCCGGAATCGGCGCGGGCAACAGCCAGCACCATTCTGGGCAGGTAACGACTCGCCAGCGTACGCTTGAGCTCGGTGGCCCCGGTATCGTCATCGCCCAGGGAAGTGGTCAGAAGAGCAATCTCCTCCATTGGGCCGATGTAATCATCCAGCGCGCAGAGAAAGTGACCAAAAGACGACGGCTGGTCAACCATGGGCGCGGCCAGCGGCACCAACACCTTTGCCGCGTAATCATGATACCGCCCGTCGCCCAGCAGCGCCGACAGCCGCAGGAGAGCTTCGGCAGCCAGGCTGGTCCCGCTTGGTGTGGCATTGTCAGTGAGCTCTCGTGGACGCCCAACGAGGGCTTCGTGGTCGCTGGGAGTGTCAAAAAATGAGGCGCTGTCTTCGTCCCAGTAGCGATCGAGCAGCGTATCCATCAGTGCCGCTGCCTGAGACACAAAGGCGACCTGTCCGGTGGTCTCATAGGCGCTGAGTAGACCGTTCACCACTGCGCCGTAGTCCTCGAGATACGCGTCGATCCTGGCGCTACCCTGGCGCCACGAGCGGAGAAGACGCCCACCTGCGAGCATATGCTCCAGGAGAAAGGTCGCATTTCGCCGGGCGGCCTCGCGATAGTCTTCACGGTCAAGTATACGGCCAGCCTCGGCCATAGCTCGCAGCATGAAGCCGTTCCACACGGCCAGCACCTTGTCGTCACGGCCCGGCCAACGGCGCCGGGCCCGAGTATCATAGAGCGTCCGGCGAGCCCGCTGCAGAGCCTCGCGCACCTCCGCCTCGCTCAGGCCAACCTCAGTCGCGATCTCGGCCAGGTCCTTCACCAGGTGCAATATACTATGCCCTTCGAAGTTGCCGCCTGGCCGCACTCCCCAGATCCGTTCCATCAACGCAGCATCGGCCTCGCCCAGAGCGGCACGCAACTCGTTTGGGGTCCAGACATAGAATGCTCCTTCGACTCCATCGCTATCCGCATCCTGAGTCGAATAGAAGCCACCCTCAGCGCTGGTCATCTCTCGAAGCACATAATCGAGCGTCTCCTCGCAGGTGCGCCGGTACGCCGGATCGCCGATGAGTTGCCACGCATGCAGGTACACCAGGGCAAGTAAGGCATTGTCGTAGAGCATCTTCTCGAAGTGAGGTACCAGCCAGTGGGCGTCGGTCGCATAGCGGTGAAAACCGCCACCGATCTGATCATATATGCCGCCGCCGGCCATCTTGTCGAGAGTCAGACGGAGCAGATGCAGACGGCGACCACCGTCATCGGGTTGAGACGCCTGGTGGGCTCGCGCGCGAGCCTCCATCCTAAGCAGGTACTCCAGTCCCATGGGATGAGGAAACTTGGGAGCGCGTCCAAATCCTCCCTCTACAGGATCTATGGTTGCCAGCAGTCGATCGGAGGCCTGCTCCAGCACCTCGGGATCGAGCGTCACCTCACTGGCCGGCACGTCGGCAGCCAGGCGTAAACTAACCTCACTTCGCCGTTTATAGAACTGGCGAAACTCTTCGGCCTGCTTCTCCACCTCCTCCCGACGGGTCTGATAGAGGCCGGACATGCTCTTCAGCACCTTGGTGAAGCTGGGCATGCCGTAACGGTCTTTAGGAGGAAAGTAGGTGCCACCGAAGAACGGCGCGCCGTCAGGGACGAGAAATACCGTCATCGGCCAGCCGCCGCTCCCGGTTAGCGACTGCACCGCGTCCATGTACAGCGCGTCGATGTCCGGTCGCTCTTCTCTGTCAACCTTGATGCTCACAAAATTCTGGTTGATCAGGGCCGAAGTAGCCACGTCCTCGAACGATTCCTCCCTCATGCGATGGCACCAATGGCAGGCGCTGTAGCCGACACTCAACAGAATTGGCTTGTCTTCGGCACGTGCCTTCTCCAGCGCCTCACTGCCCCAGGGATACCAATCTACCGGATTATGAGCGTGCTGCAGCAAATAGGGGCTAGTTTCATGGATAAGTCTATTGGTATAGCCGAGGCTGTCGTTGTGCTGCTGCTCCTCTGCTGCCTTACCACTCTCGGGTAGATCGGCCATGGCTTTCAGTCCTTTCGACTCTCGTGACTCATCGGCCACAAATCCAAGCTGCGGTCGGCGTTCTGCCGGCTTGCCGTAGCAATAAATTCAGCGAGCGGTAGCGCACCGACGTTCTCATTAGTCCGCAGGCGAAGTGCTACCGAGTCGCTCTCCTGCTCCTTATCGCCAATCACCAGCATATATGGTACCTTCTGCAGCTGGGCATCCCGCACCTTGGCATTCATGCGCTCGGAGCGCAGGTCGACCTCGACGCGTAGACCAGCGTCTTGCAATTGCCGCTCGACACGGTGTGCAAAGTCTGCATGGCGGTCGGCTATCGGAATGATCACCGCCTGAACCGGTGCCAACCAGACCGGAAAGTTACCCGCGTAGTTCTCGATCAGGAAGGCCATGATCCGTTCCATGGTAGAGAGAATGCCTCGGTGAATCATGACCGGACGGTGGGCCTGGCCGTCCTCGCCGATGTATTCGAGGTTGAATTTCTCCGGCAAGGTAAAGTCAAGCTGTACCGTCGAGATCGTTTCGTCTTTGCCCAGTACGTTAGCTACCTGCACATCCAGCTTTGGACCGTAGAATGCTGCGTCGCCGATGCCCAGATAGTAATCGAGCCCAAGTTGCTCGAGCGCCTGGCGTAGCGCCGCCTCGGACCGCTGCCACATCTGCTCATTTTTTTCGAACTTGACAGTATCGTTGGGATCACGAAGCGACAGCCGATAGCTATACTGGCTAAACCCTAGCACCCGGTATGTCTCCTGGATCAGTTTCACCACTTTGATGAATTCTTCCACCATCTGATCGGGCGTGCAGAAGATGTGAGCGTCATTGAGCGTCATGGCCCGTACGCGGGCGAGGCCAGCCAGTTCACCTGACTTCTCCAAACGGTACATGGTGCCCAGCTCGGCTATCCGGATGGGGAGATCACGGTAGGAGCGCATCTTGTATTTGTAGATCTCGATATGGTGAGGGCAGTTCATAGGACGCAGCACCAGTTCCTCACCGCCCTCCATCTCCATGGGTGGGTACATCGAGTCGTGGTAGTGCTCCCAGTGCCCAGAGGTCTTATACAGCTCCAGCTTCGCCAGGTGTGGAGTATAGACGTGCTGGTACCCGCTGGCGCGTTCGACCCCTGTGATATAGTCTTCCAGCAGGTGCCTGACCGTAGCACCCCTCGGCAACCACAGCGGCAAACCCGCTCCCACCTCATCACTGATCATGAATAGATCGAGATCCTTGCCGATCTTGCGATGGTCGCGCCGCCTGGCTTCTTCCAAGCGCTCCAGGTACTCATCCAGGTCGGCCTGCGTGAACCAGGCGGTGCCATAGAGCCTCTGCAGCATTGGGCGGTGCTCATCGCCACGCCAGTAAGCGCCAGCTACACGAAGCAATTTTATGGCACCAATCTGGCCCGTGCTCGCCACATGAGGACCGCGACACAGGTCCAGGAATGGCCCCTCCTGGTAGATGCCTACCTCGGCGTCAGGCAAATTCTCGATGATCTCTATTTTATAGGGCTGGTCACGCTCCCGAAAATATTCCAGCGCCTTTTCACGCGGCCACCTGCTCTGCACGAAGGGGTAGTCGGCAGCGATGGTCTCCCGCATGTGCTCCTCGAGAGCCGGAAAGTCGTCAGGTGTCAGCGTGCGCGGCAACTCCATGTCATAGTAGAAGCCGTCCTCAATGGCTGGACCAATGGCAAAGCGAGCCGTGGGAAACAGATGCTGCACGGCCTCGGCCATCACATGGGCAGCACTGTGTCGCATACGCTGCAGCGGCGTGTAGGCGACCGACTGGTTGAGCTCTTCTTCAACCGACATTGTCTATGACCTTCCCTTCTCGGCGGCAATCTCATCTAGGAGCCGCCGGCAGTGGACCAGACGAGCCTGGGCATCTGGAGCTCGAAGGGCCAGACGTAGCCACCAGGCGACCGGTGACATCTCCTCATCCAGTCGGGCGAGCAGGTATACCGGCTCCGGCACCTCTTCGCCGTTGCAAGCAAACCATGCCAGGACCATTCGCTGTGCCAGCCCGTCGAGCAGCAGCGCGGCGCCATCCGTTTCTCCTGCGGATAGAATGGCAGCCGCCTGGTCTAGAATCCTCCGGTACCCGGGATACGTGCTGGACTGGCTATACTCTCCGGAGTCACTATATCGGTTGTCCAGATTATAGGCGCGATGGGCTCGAAATCCCGCGGGTAGGCCCTCGTCATTGCCCGCAGGTAGGTGACTGTACGCCGGCGAACGCCCGGCAATACTACTGTTCTGCTTGATAGCTACCATCCGACTGTACCCTTCTTTCAGACATGTCTGTACTCTTTTTCTGCCTCTTATTTTTCTGCCCCCTTATAGGTGCGTCATAGTTGCGGGCAGGTGGTGATGCCGCCGGCGGTGGGCCGGCGGGTCAAGAGTCCAGTCACCTGTGGTAGAAGGTGGTAGCGTTGCATAGGATTCGTACACCTCTTTGATGCGTTTCTTTAGATGCGTTGGGCCGCGGGAGCACACAAAAATGCCCCTTCATCCACCTGGGACGAAGGGGCACAAACGGCCGCTCGTGGTTCCACCCACCTTTCGTGCTCGGCCATCTCCCACAGAGTTATTGGCCGGAGCACGCTCACTGCCGGCTGGTAACGGAGCCTACCGCGACCTATTACTCCACCCAAGGTGGTACGGCGGCGACGCCCGCTACACGCCTGGAGGTGTTTCGCAAGTCAAGCTGGCGGGTGGTATTCGCCGAATGGAAACCGGAGACGGCTTTCAGCCACTGGCCATCTCTCGCTGCCGGCCCAAACGGTTACTCGTCCCGCTCGTTCGCCCTGATCTAGTCTGATCTAGACAATTCTGCTGTTGCTGCACACTCAGAATACCACGGCGGGTCTCTCTGTGTAAAGGCGGCGGGCACGCTAGAGCACCTGGCTGGCCTCGGATCCGTCTTCTCCGCGCGGGCGGATGCCGGCCAGGTGCTCGGTATCATTGAGGCGCATGACAATAGCATAGAAGTTTTCGCGGCTGGTGTGTTCTCCGGTGGCGGCGCCAACCTCCAATTCGTGGATAGCGGCATTGTCGCGCCGGAATTGCCAGCGGCGGCTGAGATCCATGCCCAACAGCTGGCAGAGCAGCACGCCGATGACACCGCCATGAGTAACCCACAGTATACTGGCATCTGGATACTGTTCGCGCCAGCGGTCAAAAGCGCGCATGAGCCGGTCACGAAACGCAGCGACGGTCTCGCCGCCGGAGGGCGCCACATTCTGCGAATCCTCCCGCCACTGGGCAGCGCGCACCGGGTCGCGCTCCCACACCTGGCTGTAGGTCAGTCCTTCCCAATCACCCATCGAGATCTCGCGCAAATCTGGGTCGAAGGTAATGGGCAGTTGGTTGTGGCGCACAATAGCCTCGGCGGTGCTACAGGCCCGGCTGAGATCCGACGAGATCACCGCGTCGAGCTTCTCGGCGGCCAGGCGTCTTCCTAGCGCCTCGGCCTGAAGCTCGCCCAGCGAGCTCAGGACCACATCGCTCTGCCCGGTATAGCGGGCCTGTGCATTATGGTCGGTCGCACCATGCCGTACAATCAATAATCGCATGACAATCCCTATTACTCCTCGTTCCAGCAGAGTCGGTGAAGCAGAGATCTCTCGCCACTGACCGCGCCGGATGCTCAGCGAACGCCTGCCAGTGCCGGCGCAAATGCTAGCACTGCCAATTCGACTAACTCGTTTACCGCGCCATAGGTGTCACCAGTTAGACCGCCGCCTAGGCGGCGGCTGGCCCAAGCAGTGGTTGCCCACGTAACCAGGAGGGCGGTCAGTGCTAACAGCCCGGCAAGTGTAGCGGTTTCCGCTGGCAGCTTCTCCACACCACCCCGCAGCAGTGTAGCGACGGTGGCGGCAATCGCCAGAAGCGCTAGCGCCAGAGCGGTTGCGGCAATTAGATAGCCCGACTTCCGCTGAAATGACGATCCTAAACCTTGCTGCCTGG
The DNA here is from genome assembly GCA_963826075.1 of uncultured Chloroflexia bacterium. Lineage (GTDB taxonomy): Bacteria > Chloroflexota > Ktedonobacteria > Ktedonobacterales > JADMIN01 > JAJPKE01. Next base: position 93,738 of record CAWGVQ010000009.1, on the reverse strand, counting down.
CATACGGGAAGCGGGTAACGGCATATACCATTCCCCACCGCCCGAGCAACGGGGCCGCCACCAAAGCCAGGATCCGTAGCGAACCACCAAGCTCTCCCAGCGCCGAAAAGCGAGCGATCAGTAATAGACCGGCGCCAATTGCGCCGTAGGCGCCTACACGGCTGTCTCGGAGGATCTCCAATCGGCGCTCGAGAGAACGAGCGCCCAGCAGAGCATCGCAACAATCGACAAAGCCGTCCAGATGAAGCATACCGGTGACCAGCGCGCCGGCGATTAGCAGTGCCGCGTCGCGTACCGGCAGCGCCAGTACCGGAGACAGCGCCCAGTCCAGCAAGGCCAGTCCGGTGCCAATGAGAGCGCCAACCAGCGGAAACCAGGGCAGCGCCGAGGACATATCAAAGCTAGGAGTGCGAGACTGATCACTAGCTACTCGTGGGCCTGGTGTTGGAATAATGGTCAGGAACTGCAGAGCCAGCAGCAGCCCCCACCGGCGCTGCTCTCGGGGTGGTACTTCGGAGCGTGGCGGTTCTTTGGCCATCCTAATCCCTGATTACGTCCCAAGCATGGTTTGCTCGTCTTTACCCAGTATTGCTGGGATTCGGCATCATTCTAAGTGGCTAACCTCTTCCATGTCAAACGCCGCAGCATCTGGTCAGCATCGAGTCTACCGGACTCGCGTCTACCAGGACACCCGGACCCTCGACCCAGGTTCCACCTTCACTGGCAGCGGCAGACGGCAGGCTAATGAGAAGTGTAACTAGCGGCAGGCATTTGGTGTTTATATGTTGGTGCGTATAGTACAGAGTATAGTGCTGTGCACCATCAAAAAATTGCCGGAGAAGGGGAACATCGAAATGGCAGAGAACGGTATCTCCCAGGACGACGCGGCAATCGTGTCCGCCAAAGTGTATGCGCTGGTAGATGCCTGCCCGACGGGACGGGTCACGACTTACGGCTGGCTGGCGACTGCCATAGGCTATCCCCGAGGCGCTCGCATGGTGGGATGGATAATGAATGCACTGCCCGGCAAGTCCAATGTACCGGCTCAACGAGTACTGAACAGCAAAGGGGAACTCACCGGCAGCTGGGCATTCGGCCAGAAAGGGCGTATGCGGCAGCTACTCGAAGCTGAAGGTATAGTATTCACTGCGGATGGCAAAGTAGATCTCAAGCACTACGGCTGGAACCCCAACCTCGACCTGGACCAGGAGGAGCGTACTCAGCTCCTGCAGGGGGCGGGTATGGCGAGCGGCCAGGTGAGCGACTACCTCATGCAGCAATTGCGCGACGACCCTGCCTCACCATTTCGGATGAAGCGGGAGGAATAGCTCCGCCAGCTCACTCATCAAGCGCGGCTCCATTGGTAGCGGCTACGCGTCCGGTGAAGTAGCCGCTGTCCTTCATGGTTCTCCGCTGGGTAGGGTAATCCACATGCACCAGTCCAAACCGCGGATGGTACCCGTGTGACCACTCGAAGTTATCCAGTAACGACCAGACAAAATAGCCAGAGAGCGGTACACCGGCGAGCAGCGCCCGGCGCGCTTGCTGTATGTGCAGGCTAAGGTAGCGCACACGGTCGGTATCATGAATTTCGCCCTTCTCGTCCGGCTGGTCGGCAAAGGCAGCGCCGTTCTCGGTTATATACAGCCTGGCTATCGGGTAGTCACGGCTGAGGCGAAGGAGAACATCGTATAGACCATCGGGGTAGACTTCCCAGCCCATCTCGGTCAAACGGCCAGAAGGCGCTGGCGGCACAGTATCCGGCAACAGCGTACCTGGGCGGCCCGCTCGAATGATGTTTCTGGTATAGTAATTCACTCCTAGAAAATCAAGCGGCGCCGAGATAGTAGCCAGATCACCCGGCCTGATGAGATCGGGAGGCATATCCACTCTGCTGGCCACATCCTCCGGATAGGTTCCCAGGAAGAGTGGATCGAGGTACCAGCGATGGTAGAGGCCATCAGCGAAGAGCGCAGCCTGCGCATCCTCCTCGCGATCGCTTCTTGGCTCAAGTTGCGAGATACTGAGGGTGATTCCCACCCGCGGAGCCGTCAGTCGCGCGCGTATAGCCCCAGCTGCAAGCCCATGCGCCAGCAGAAGGTGATGGGCGACGGGAGCAATGAGCCCGCGATCTTGGAGTCCTGGGGCCTTTATGCCCAGAACGTGGCCATGTAAGACGACGATATGCGGCTCGTTGAGAGTAATCCAGTGGCTGACACGGTCACCCAGCCGGTGTGACATGATATCGGCAAAGTCGGAGAAGAACCCAGCGGTGTCGCGGTTACGCCAGCCACCCCGGTCTTCCAGGGCCTGCGGCAGGTCCCAATGATAGAGCGTTACGAAAGGACTGACACCGGTGGCCAGCAACCCGTCTACCAGCCGCTCGTAGAAGTCCAGTCCAGCGGCATTTGGCTTGCCCCGACCGTCGGGAAATATACGGGACCAGGCGATCGAGAAGCGATAGGCACTGAGGTTCATTCGCTGCAGGAGCAGTATATCTTCCTGCCAGCGATGGTAATGGTCGCAGGCCACATCTCCGGTCTCACCGTTGGCGGTCTTGCCGGGAGTGTGGCTGAATCGGTCCCAGATGGTTTCTCCGCGGCCGTCCTCGTGGGCGGCGCCTTCGATCTGGTACGCTGCGGTGGCCGCACCCCAGAGAAAGTCTTCGGGAAAGCCGGTCTCGCTTACCGCTGGTCTGGACGGCTGGCTCATAGGCAACCTCCCGCTAACTCGTTGCGCATCCTATTGGTTCCCGAGTGCCTTTGTCACCAATTACGGCACTACATCCAATCGTAGCGCAGAGTACGTGTCAATGGAACCGATAAAGCTAGAAGCAGCCATCTCAAAAATCCACAGAGTATCGCTGCCATTGCTCCCCGGTTCGATCGAGAGCGCGCTGAGACTTCCGGTGAGCGGTGGAGCGATCTGGTGCCAGGCTGTATCTCCCATCTTCCAGCCGTACAGGGTGCTGCCATTGATATCTTGCATATTACCCAACGTACCTTGCTGATTGAAAGAGGCAATTATAGTTCCATCGCCGAGAACGCCCATAGGAGCGTGAAACGGTATCATACCTAGCGGCAAGCCCTCCTCCGGAGCCGGGCTCCAAGACATCCCTCCGTCCGCGCTGACGTAGATGTCGGACGCTTGATCTGAGGTGTTAGACTGCGGCAGATTGGCTTTGTTCTTCGAGACCGAAAGAGTCTTCGGCATATATGCGTAGAGTAGTGGCTGTTCCGGGTTCCCACCTGCCACGGTAAGTAGCCCAAACAGGTTGGGTGTCGGCAACGCGGCGACATGGTTCCAGGTGGTACCCCCGTCGTCACTGCGCCAAAGCGTGAAAACTGTTTGGGGCTGGAGAAAATTGTAGGCGCAGTTCATGCTCGAGGTAACCGCAAAGATAGTCTCTCCGGTGGCTGCAGCAACGAAGTAGCAGACATTCGACGTTACGTCGTGTAGTCGCTGGTCTACGATATTCCAGGTACGCCCTCCGTCAGAGCTGACAACAATATGGATGCAGCTCGAGTCCGGGCAGGAGACAGTGGCATAGAGGCGACCAGCCTGATATTGTATTGCTGGCGCCGTAAAAAAAGTTGCTCCTCCCTGCGATTGCAGATTGCTCAGAGGCGTCTGCATCAGATTCCAAGAGCCGCCGCCGTCGTTGCTGAAATACTGCAGCTCACAGATGACATACGCTCCCGGAAATGTGACGTCGAAACTCGCCGGGCAGTCCGAGAGGGTATCGTCGGCAATCTGAAGAATGACCGTATGGGGGTCGAGAGGACTTATGAGGAAATCGGCCCAGTGAACGCGAGTAGCCGGCACTGGAAACGGCAGGCTGTGCCAGGTGGCTCCAGCATCATCAGTGCGACGCAGGAACCGGGGACCATCGGATGCAGTCCAATCCCTACCGGCATTGGCCTCGTAGATCACGCGTGGATCGCTGGGAGCAACGGCTGGTCCACTGTCGTCGGGCCGTTCGGAGTTGTAGGCTAGCTGCGGCAGCACCTGCCACTGCAATGGCTGTTGCAGGGTGGCTGTCGGCGACGCGCTGGCGCGAGACGATAGGAGACGCTGGTGGCCCATCACGGCGAACATAACGATCAGCAAGATCACCACTACTATTGTGGCAGCAACAGAGACCAAGCTGCTTAAGCGGCTTCGAAGTAGCATTGTTCCTCCAATGTGGTGGGTGGCCCGATACGTGGAGGCCGACGGAGACTCCGCATGCGCTACTTTGGGACTATCTGCGGGACGCGAAAGGAACTCGTGTGTCATCGCCTGTACCCTGGCATCCAGGCCAGGTATCGTCGGCGCCGCTTCGCGCCATAGCGCGCCGTCTTCGAGTAGCCGTTGGTGCAACGCCTCCAAGTCGGGAGCCAGCGGCTGGCTCTCACCGCTGGTGTCGAACAGATCAAAGAATGGTACTGGCATGGGCTACCTCCTATCCGACTTGAGCTCTGGAGTTGAGAAGACCGGTGGAAGGTTGGGTGGAGTTTGCTTCTCATGGCCGGCTGCCAGATAATCTCGGAGTAGCATCAATGCTCGTCGCAGCCGAGTTCGCACGGTGGAAGCCGGTAGGTCAAGCGCTACGCCGATTTCAGTTGCATCCATCCCGGCGTAGAAGCGCAGTGCGACCACCGATCGTACCGGCGTGGGTAGCAACATCACTGCCAGCCGTAGGTCAAGGGCATCGGTGTGTTCCGTTGTGCCCGGCCCCAGACCCACTAGCGAGTCGGAACCCATCATGCCTCCGTCGTGGCTGAGCGATTGGGTTCGGCTGCGATGAGTACCGAAGTGACCTGACTGCCAGTTGTGACAGACGTTGACAGTGATGCGCAGAAGCCAGGAGCGAACTGCACCCTCTTCTCGTAGTGCCTCCCATCCATGCCACGCACGTACCAGCGCCTCCTGGGTGGCGTCCTCAGCGTCAGCCCAGCCAATCAGCACGGCAGCCACCTTCGCCATTGCCTGCGTATGGGGCAATACGAGGGACGCAAAGCGCTCATGCTCCATGCCGCCTACACCTTTCCTCCCGTCTCTGCGATCCGTGTCTACAGAGCCATCTGCCCAGCAGTGGGCACTATGGAGCGCTGCACGATTGAAGTGATGTCTCCACAATCGGACCAGGTACGCTCCTACCGACCCGATCGGTAGGTACAAAGGTACATATGTGAAGACAGAGGCAGAGAGGCAAAGTGATTGCGATAGATCAATTCTCGGTCGAGAAAGCGAAGAGCCGTATCCAGCTTACCAGCTACGCACTGGCCGGCCTAGACTCTTCTTGCCCGCGGACCAGCGAGGTAAATACTCCTATGGCGGCAACACAGGCCAGTACCACGAAGGTGGTATGAAAGGCAGCCACAAATGTTTGTTGCAGCGCGGCGACGGCAGCCGGATGAACCGGGTGCGGCCCGGAGTGGGAGGCGGCAACCAGGATGGCTCCAGCAGTGGCTCCTCCCAGGCTGGCGAAGATAGCTCCTGCTAGAGCCACGCTGATACTCTGGCCCATCACTCGACCGGTAGCCAGGAAACCAGCGGCGCTGCCCTGCTGTCGGGGAGGTGCGGCCCCCATAAGCGCGCTATTGTTTGGCGACTGGAACAGGCCCTGCCCAATGCCGGTCACTGACAGGCGCCAGATCATGTCAAAGAGAGTGGAATGGGCGTTGAGTTGGCTGATCAAGATGAGTCCTATGCAGGCAATAGCCAACCCGATGGAGGCCAGCCAGCGAGTACCGATCCGGTCGGCCAGATTCCCGCTGAATGGAGCAATCACCGCGATGGTCAGAGGGAGAGGCGTCAGCAGAAAGCCGGCTTCTAAAGCGGTGAAGCCTCGCAGCTCCTCGAGATAGAACGGCAGCATAAAGCTTACCGCGAAAAGCGCCAGAAAGCTCAGGATGAGGCTGATGTTGGCTGAGGCAAAGACCCGATTGCGCAGCAAGCGCAAATCCACCACCGGTGCGCTCACCCGCAGTTCCACTACTACCAGGCCGACCAGCGAGAGCACCGCAATGAGGATCGCCGCTATCTCTGCCGGCGAGTTCCAGCCCCATTCCTGGCCGAAGGACAGCCCCGCAGTCAATGCCGCCAGGCCTATGGCCAGCAGACCGGCACCGAGAGGATCCAGCCGTAGCTTCCCCCTGGTCTTGCGCTCGTGTAGCGCTACCAGCGTGACAACGAGGCCGACAATACCTACCGGCACATTCACGTAAAATATCGCTCGCCAGGTAAATTCGGTGGTAAGCACGCCGCCAAGAGTCGGTCCGGCGCTGACGCCCAGCGCGACGATGACCGCGTTTAGGCCCAGCGCGCGCCCTCGCTCGGACGTTGGGAAGGCACTGGTGAGCATAGCCGGGCTGATAGCCATCAGCAACGCACCGCCTAGTCCTTGAAATGCACGCGCAGCCACTAGAAACCATAACGCTGGAGCCACCCCGCAGATGGCCGATCCAGTAGTAAAAATCACGAGACCAGCGATCCATATCGGCTTGCGACCCATCATGTCAGCCAGCCGCCCAATGCTGAGCAACGTTGCCGCGGTCATGACCAGGTAGGCGATAATGACCCACTCCACCTCACCATTGAGGGGTACGCCAAAGTAATTAGCTATAGCCGGAAGGCTGATGTTGACGATCGAGGAATCCAACGTCGCCATGAAGACGCCGATTCCGACGATAGCCAGCATCGTCCACTTACCTGTTTCTGGGGCTAGTGGTTGGTCGTGCGGAGCTGGTGCCGCGGGTTTAAGCTGTTGTTCTGGCTGATTGCTTAGCGCGCGTGGGTGCGTTGTCATGCTACTCTTTTTCTGCACATGGCGCGAAGCGCAGTACATGGCGCGAAGCGCATTCGTCCGGCAGTATTGGGCACCGCCGATAATCCTAACAGTATAGTACACTAAGAAACAGTATGCTATACTTGCCTAAATGCATGCCAATGCGTCTATTCAGATAGGTTGAGAAGAGGGGCTACTCATGCGATATCCAAGGCAGCAGTCCGGGCAATGGGACGACGACGGCGATAGCTACGACCAGGCTCCTGAATATGGCTATGCTGGCTATGACCAGCAGTATTCGGAGGAGAGCGAGGAATGGCAAGACGACGAGCGCGGGTTGATGCTCGAGCCTGAACACTCGCTTGTCGGCGTCTCCAAGACTGTTACCCACCACGGCGTGCCGCTCCTCTCCTATACCCGCACCATGAACCGCTTCTACACGACGCGCAGACAGCGACTCAGCCTTGGTCGCTTTAAGTGCGAAGTCTGCGGTGAACGTATCCACTGGTGGGCCTGGGAAACCGGCACTGGCACGCGCACCCATGACGGCTGTTATGAGCGGCTGGCCTGGACCTGGACCAATCTTTACGCTCAGCAGCAAAAGCTGGCCTCACAGGGCTTGTTCGAGTAGGGCGATCGTCTAGCTGCTACACCCCATCCATACCTGGCTATCAAACCCGTAAGGTTTCGTGGTATAATAGGCGCCGATTCGTGCAGCCCGTGTGATCCTTCGGCATGGAGTCGTGCCACATGTTGCGGAATCGGCAGTAGGCGCCTAGTCTGATACAGCGAGGCCTTATCGATGTTCAAACAGATCCTCATCGCCAACCGTGGCGAGATAGCACTACGCATACTGCGAGCCTGCCGCGAGCTGGGCATAGAAACAGTGGTCGCCTACTCAGAGGCCGACCGAGATTCACTGCCCGTTCGCCTGGCGGACAAGCGCATCTGTATTGGCCCCGGTCCCAGCAACAAGAGCTATCTCAACATACCCAACCTCATCAGCGCGGCGCTACTGACCGACTGTGAGGCTATCCATCCCGGATACGGATTTCTGGCCGAGAACGCCAGTTTTGCCGAAGTTTGCCGTGATGTTGGCATCGTCTTCATTGGGCCGACTCCCGAAGCCATGCTGACCATGGGCGATAAAGTACAGGCGCGCCAGGCCATGTCACGAGCCGGTCTGCCGGTGCTTCCCGGCACGGATGTGCTGCGCACAGTGAGTGAGGGCGAGGCAGCGGCGGCCCGGGTGGGTTTTCCATTGATGCTCAAAGCGGCGGCGGGCGGCGGCGGACGCGGCATCCGCATGGTGCGTCGTGTGGAAGAGTTTACCTCGATTTTTACCACGGCGCAGAGCGAGGTACGGGAAGCATTCCAGGATGACGGGCTCTATGTCGAGAAATATCTGGGACGCGCCAAGCACATCGAGATTCAGGTGCTCTGCGACAACTACGGCGCCGGCGTCTACCTGGGAGAACGCAACTGCTCGGTGCAGCGCCGGCACCAGAAGCTGGTGGAGGAGGCTCCCAGCCCCGGTCTGCCAGTCGAGGTACGAAAAGAAATGGGCCAACGGGCCATTGAAGCGGTGCTGTCAGTTGGTTATCGCGGTGTCGGAACCCTTGAGTTTTTGGTCGATGAAGACAACAACTATTACTTCATGGAGATGAACACGCGCCTGCAGGTAGAGCATCCGGTAACCGAGCTGATTACGGGAATCGACCTGGTACAGGCGCAAATCCGTGTCGCCGCCGGCGAGCCGCTTTCAGTCCGCCAGTCGGATATACAACTTCGCGGACATGCGATTGAGTTTCGCATTACCGCCGAAGATCCCGCCTCGGATTTCCGGCCCGAAACTGGAACCATAGAAGAATACCTACCGCCAGGCGGTCCCGGCGTGCGCGTCGATTCGCATCTATATCGTGGGTACCAGATACCGCCGCACTATGATTCGTTACTGGCCAAGCTCATCGTCTGGGCGCCGACACGCAATGAGGCAATCGCGCGCGCGCGGCGAACGCTCAACGAATTTGTGCTCGAAGGGGTGCCGACGACCATACCTTTCCATCTGCGCCTGCTCGACAACGAGATTTTTCAGAATGGCGATACCTACACCAACTTCCTGGCCGAGCACAGCTCCGCCCTTGCACTGAGCGGCCATTAGATGGTACACCAACGGCAATGGCGGCTCGGCGAGGCAGCTAGGGTAGAAGACGAGGTAGAAGATACATGTCCAAGCGAGTGGTAGTGACCGGCGTGGGCCTGGTTTCTCCAGTAGGCAATGATACTCTGAGCACATGGTCGGCCCTCTGTGAAGGACGTTCCGGCACCAACACCATCACCAGCTTTGCACACGACGACCAGGACGTCCATATCGCCGCCGAAGTGAAGGACTTCGACCCTTTACGCTATATCGACCGCAAAGAAGTCAGACGTAATGATCGTTTTGTCCACTTTGCCGTTGCGGCAGCTAAGCAGGCGCTAGAAGATGCGGAATTTACCATTACCGATGAGAATGCCGACGACGTCGGCGTCATCATTGGTTCGGGTATTGGTGGGCTGCAAACTTGCCATGACCAGTTCCGCGTCCTGTTTGAGCGCGGTCCCGACCGGGTGAGTCCTTTTTTCATCACCGAGTTCATCACCGATATTGCCGCCGGCTTCGTCTCCATGCAAATCAACGCACGCGGTCCAAATTTTGCTACTGTCTCCGCCTGCGCGACCGGGTCCAACGCTATTGGTGAGGCAGCGGAAATGATCAGGCGCGGCGATGCGGTGGCTATGCTGGCAGGTGGCGCCGAGGCGGGCATCTCGCCGATGGGCATCGCTGCCTTCGCCAACATGCACGCACTCTCGCGCCGAAATGACGATCCTGAGCACGCTAGCCGGCCTTTTGATGCCGAACGTGACGGCTTTGTCATGGGTGATGGTTCCGGCATACTCCTCATCGAAGATGAAGAGTATGCGCGTAACCGAGGGGCACGCATCTACGCCGAACTGGTCGGCTACGCCTCCACAGCTGACGCGTACCATATTACCGCTCCAGCTCCTGGTGGAGTTGGTCTGGCACGCGCCATTCATCGGGCGCTGAACAAGTCCGAAATTAATCCCGAGTCGGTTGGCTATATCAACGCACACGGGACTTCCACCGAGGAGAACGATCGTAACGAGACCGCTGCGATCAAGACGGTGTTTGGCAATCACGCCCACGAATTGGCGGTAAGTTCTACCAAATCCATGATTGGGCATACACTAGGCGCAGCTGGCGGCATTGAAGCTGGCGTCTCAGCTTTAAGCCTGTATCACAACGTGCTGACACCAACCATTAATTTGACCCATCCCGATCCCGAATGCGATCTGGATTATATTCCGAATACCGCACGCGAACAGAAAGTGGACGTTGTAGTCTCCAATTCGATGGGTTTCGGTGGTCACAACGCGGTTCTCGTCTTTCGAAGATATAGCTAGGAAGATAGCGCGAAGAGGAGGCGGTATACGGAACGTCAACCATTGGTAGGCAGAGTCAAAGCATTGGCCGAAGCTCTCGAAGGAAGCGACATCAACGAATTAGTGCTGACCGAGGCCGGCACGAAGATCAGCATTAGGCGAGGTCAACCAGAAGCTCTTCCCACCTCGCCCGCGGGGCAGACGCATGCGCCGCTGCGGCGCGCCAAGCCCGGGCCAACTCGACCGGCTCGACCGGCTCCTAAGCCGAGCACACTTGACCCTACGGTGGCTATACTGGCACCCTTGACCGGCGTCTACTATAACGCGCCTTCGCCTTCCTCAGCCCCATTTGTCGAGGTCGGGGGTACAGTTCAGGCAGGACAGGTCGTCTGTATCATCGAGGCTATGAAGGTGTTCAACGAGCTGAAAGCCGAGCTCAGCGGCACTATTACTACTGTACTTGCCAAGAATGGCCAATTGGTACAGAAAAATGATGCGTTGATGCGGGTCAAGCCGATCTAGACCAAAGGCAGTAAGTAGGCGTGGGAGAACTGTCGGCCCCGGAGAGAGAAGCACCCAAGCGTGGAATCGAACGGCTCGGCAGCAGCTGGTTCGGGCGACAATGGGCCTACCTCTCCAGCCTGCAGGGTCGTGTACGGATTGCCTGGATAGTGGTGATTCTAGCAGTAGTCCTCTTTGGCGCTTTGGTCGGAATGCACAGCATCGTGAGGCAGCAATCCTACCATACCGATGCCTTTGACATGGGCAATATGGATCAGGCGGTCTGGAACACACTGCATGGCCACCCTTTCCGCTTTACCAATCGGGGCGCGGATTGGGAAGGTCCGCCAACTCGATTAGGCATTCACGTCGAACCCATACTGCTTCTAGTCGCGATCTTCTATTGGTTACACTCCGGGCCGGAGACCCTTCTGGTTCTGCAGACTGGTGCGCTGGCGTTAGGAGCGATACCTCTCTTTCTGTTGGGACGAAGGCGAATTTCCGCGCTACCGCTGACCGCCGCAGCGCTCGCTTGCGCCTACCTGGCGGCTCCGACGCTGCTTGGCGTAGCCCTCTGGGACTTCCATGCGGTCGCCCTGGCAACTCCACTGATCCTGCTGGCGGTCTGGGCACTGGATACCCGGCGCTTCGCTGTTTTTGCGGTAGCGGCATTCCTGGCGGCCATGACCAAGGAGGATGTGGCTCTGGCACTTATACCGCTTGGTCTCTATATCGCGTTCCGCTGCGGCAAGCCTCGCTACGGTGCCGCGGTCGTTCTCCTGAGCGCTGTATGGGTGTTGCTCTGTTTTCTTGTTATACTGCCTCACTTCAATGGCGGCGTCTCCGGCGGCAACAACTACTGGTATCGCTACGCCTGGGCCGGGGCCACCGCCGGAGACGCTCTCAAGAATCTAGCAATTCATCCCTGGTTGCTTCTTACTTTCATATGGAATAGCCTGCCTCGACGTGGTTATATCGCCATGCTGCTGCGAACCGGCGGAGGACTCGGCATCCTGGCTCCTGCCCTATGGATCTGCGCGCTGCCGGAGCTTGCCGTTAACCTTTACAGTACCCATCCTGAACAGTACAGCGGCTTCTTCCAATATAACGCCATGTTGGTAGCATTTCTCTCCGCAGCGTCGGTCTACGGGGTAGAAGCGGTCTACTGCGCGCTACGCCGCAAGGAGAAACCGATAGCACCCGGACTGGGAGTACCCAGGCCCAGGACAGGTGTTTTCTCCCGGATATCGGGCCTCTGGCAGAGGGCGCTCGGGCGCCTGCCGATACCGGTTACCTGGATTGGCCCGCTGGTGATAGCCTGGCTCGTGGTCACGTGTTACTGGAATCTAGCCTCGGCCAACTATCGGCTGGCCAATTTCTGGAACGCCGGCAACGGCCCGGTTCCCTACCAGGCTGCGGTGGATTCTTTGCTCGCTCGCATACCAGCATCGGCATCCGTGGCCGCCACCGACACCCTGGACCCCCATCTAAGCGATCGATACGAGCTGTACCTTCTGCCGGATCCACAATCCTTTGCGGCGGAGTATGTAGCGTTCGATATTCCGCATGCGGTGCAGTCGTCACAGGCGCAAGACCAGGCTATTTATAACGAGATGATGGCCTCAGGCCGCTACACAGTGGTCGGCACCGTGAAGTACGAGACCGGAGTGGTAGTGGTCCTGCACCGCACTGGCCCGCCGCTACGAGGGCCGCCGCTACAATCGAGTTCCACCAACTGAAAGTCAAGGAGCGAGCAGATATGCCGACCCTGGGCCAGTGGCTGCGAACTTCTCTCCATATCTTTATCCCCGAGCGTTGCGTAAGCTGCGGCGCCGCCGGCTCGGCATTCTGCCTAACTTGCCAAAGTAAGATGACTCTACCCAGCGGTCCAATGTGCTGGCAATGCGGCCGGTCCCTTCGTCTGGTGCCTCCCATTGAGAAGTCTCTGCGGCCGCCTCTCTGCCCGGACTGCGTACGCGGAGATGCCCCGAGTAACCTGACCCAGCTGCGAGCAGTCGCCTGGCACGAGGGCACGGTGCGCACGGCAATTCATGCGCTGAAATACCAGGCCAAGCGTGGCGTAGCCAGGCCGCTTGGCGATATGCTGGCCCGCTATCTGCAAAGCCAACCTTCTATGGAGGTAGATCTGGTGATTCCGGTTCCTTTGGAGGCAGCTCGGCAGCGCGAGCGCGGCTTCAACCAGGCAGCTTTGCTGGCGAGACGCTGCGCCAGAACGCTTGGTGTGCCATACCTGCCTCGGGCACTGGTCCGGGATCGTCCTACCAGGCCTCAGGTTGGACTTTCACACCTGGAGCGCCGCGAAAATGTGCGTGACGCCTTTATACCGGGACGCCAGGCAACTGGGCACCGTCTGGCCGGAAGTCGTATCGTCTTGATCGATGACGTCATCACCACCGGCAGCACCCTCAATGCTGCCGCGGCAGCTCTCCTGCCTCTGGGTCCCAGTATGGTGTTGGGGATGGCGGTGACTCGCCCAGCTCCCCGCTGGCTGCCTACCACACACACGATCTGGGTGGGTGAACCGTAGCCCTGCGGTGGGGCAGCTCCACTCGGCACCTGAATCTCGACACATCAATGTAGAAAAGGGCGGCAGCGCCATGTTGGAGAATGCGGGAACCTCTGCTGGCGAGGTCGGAATCATCGTACTGCTGGTGGCCCTTACGCTGGTAGTGGCACTAATCGCCCGCCACCTGAAATTTCCTTATACTCTCGCGCTGGTACTGGCGGGCCTGGCACTGGGCGAGTTGCACTTCCTGCCAGACGTAAGCCTGAATCCCAATGTCACGCTCGACTTGTTTCTTCCGGCGCTACTTTTCGAGGGCGCTTGGAACACCGACGTACAAGCGCTGCGCGACGACTGGTTACCAATCTTCTTGCTGGCGGTTCCAGGGTTGCTGCTCTCTCTCCTGGTCATCTCACTGAGCGTCCACTGGGGGGCCGGTCTCCCCATTCTCTCGGCGGTCTTGCTGGCCGCGATCGTTTCGCCGACCGACCCCATTGCTGTCCTAGGACTTTTGCGACAGATCGGCATGCCCAGGCGACTGGCCGCGATCATTGAGGGCGAGAGTCTCTTCAATGACGGCATGGCCACCGCCGTTTTCGAACTGGTGCTGGCGGCGCTTCTCCTCTCGGTTCACCGGCCAAGCGAGCTGGATGGACTGTCAGTCTGGCAGATCGGGCTCAAGATCGTGGACTTACTGGCCGGCGGGTTGGCAGTGGGATTTGCTGTCGGATTTCTGGTGAGCCACTTTGTGAAGGTGATCGAGGATCGGTTGTTTGAGACCACCCTGACCTTCTGCGTCGCCTATGGCGTCTACGTACTGGCGACACTTCTGGGGTCATCGGGGTTGCTGGCCGTGGTTGCCGCTGGTTTGACGCTGGGTAGCTACGGTCGCCGCGTAGGCATGAGCGAGCAGACACAGGAAGCGGTGGATACAGTCTGGGAGTTTGTCAGCTCCGTCGTCAACTCCTTGCTCTTTCTACTCATGGGAATAGAGATCGGCCACACAGTGCTCGGAGGCGCGCTTTCAGCCATTATCTGGACGGTCGTGGGTATCTCAGTGGGCCGTATACTTATGGTCTACACGCTCCTACCGCTCTATGGGGCCTGGGTCCGTTGGCGAGGGCATCGGCGCGCACCCACGCGAACCAGAGACACTCTGCCGGTACCAACGTTATGGTATCCTCTTATACTGTTGTCGGGTCTTCGTGGAGCCTTGTCCTTGGCGCTGGTGTTAACTCTGGAGGGTGACATTCCCTATCGAACGGAGCTGCAGATAGCAGTGTACAGCGTGGTGCTAGTGACTTTGCTGGGCCAGGGTATCGGACTACGCATTCTGTTGCCGCGGTGGCCAGTAGAACACCGCATCAAACCTTCTACCTGAAGTTCCACGGTGAGCGCCGCCCAAGCACTGCGGAGTGCTATGCTATAATCTGCCAGTCATGCTGTTACCGAAGACGCTTGAAAGGAAATACTCTATGAGCATGCCATCGTCTGAGCTGGCACCAAACTATTTCTTGCATACCCTGAAGAGCGGCATGCAAATTGTGGGGCAGCGTATGCCGAGCCTGGCTTCGGTAACCTTTGGCTTGCAGTTTGCTGCCGGTATAAAAGATGAGCCCTCCGAGAAATTAGGATTGACTCACTTGCTGTCGGATATGGTATTTCAGGGGACGGAGAGCCGAAACGTCCGCCAACTCACCGAAGAGTTCGAAGCTATTGGAGCCCGCAAGGGCGGAGAGACTGGAAACGAGTTCGCCCGTTACTCCGCGCAAATCGTTGGTAACCGGCTGGACCGTGCGCTGGAGCTCATGGCCGACGTGTTACGCCATCCGGCTTTTCCGGAGGATGAATTTGACCAGATGCGCAATGTGCAGCTCCAGGAAATCCGGCGGCGCGACGATGAACCCATGCGGCGCATCTTCGACCTGGTACGAGAGCGTTTCTACGACGGCACCAATCTGGGACGCCGGGCGCTGGGACTGAAAGAGACCGTTGAGGGGCTTACTGCAACGGATCTGCGTGATTTCTGGCAGGAACGCTACCGGCCGGACGGAGCGCTACTGGCGATCGCCGGCAATTTCGATTGGGAGCACGTCGTTGCCAGAGTAGACGAACTCTTTGGGGACTGGCAGGGTAGCGCGCCGGTCGCGCCGGTAGTGCTTCCCGATCCTCACCAGGCGGTGAATATCGAGATACAGGACGGAAACCAAGAGCACATTGGAATGGCTTTTCCTTTTCCGAAGTATGGTGATCCAAACTATTACGCCGCGTTGGTCGTCAGCGAGATTTTTGGCGGAGGTATGACCTCACGACTTTTCCGCGAAGTGCGGGAGAAGCGCGGCCTGGTCTACTCGGTGGCGGCAATCTTCTCGCCCAACGGTGTTTTTGGCGCCGAGTTCCTATATGCCGGCACCACACCAGAGAAATCGCCGGAGACGGTCAGGGTAATGCTGGACGAACTGCGCCATTTGCAGAATGAAGGAGTTAGCGAGGATGAGCTGCTGCGGGCCAAAGTCCAGATCAAAAGCGAGCTGGTTATGCGGAGCGAGAGCTCAGGCGCTCGCATGTCCGCGCTCCTGCGTTCCTGGTGGTTCGAGCAGCGCCTTGTCACTATACAGGAGCTCAAGGAGGCGGTAGACGGTGTCACTAGGGAACAAATCTTGGCCCTACTGCAAAGCATTCCGCTTTCCGAAACGCTGGTGATAGGCGCTATCGGCCCACGTACCGAACAGGAGCTCATAGGTAACGCCTTAGACGGCTAAACAAGTGCTGGCGAACCGGGTAGGCCTGGTTGCTCCCTAACCAGCGACGAAGCGCTATCTGTGGTATACTATAAGAGTATTAAGGGTATTTTGGCGGTATTTTGTGGATGCCTGGCCGGCGCGTTTTTTACGCGGCGAATATCACGCTCGCCGCCATCGATAGACGTCGACAGACAACGATAGACATGGCAAGTATGCAGGAGTACTGTGAACGATGGCTAAGAAGGGTGAGATTTCTAAGACAGCGCGCGCCTCGATGGCACAGCGCGACGACGTGAACTTTCTTACCAGCCGGATGTGCGCCAAGTGTGGTGAGCCCATCATGCTGAAAGAATTGCAGCCAGTGAAGGTCTTGGGTCAGGGCATGGCCTATTATCACAAGTCACACTTTAACGTCGGGTAGCCGGCAGGCACCGTGCGGCTGAGGAGGTGGGGACTAAAGTCCCCACCTCCCTTTTCTTAGCCATGGAAGGCCACTTCGAGCGAAGCTGAAGATGTGGAGCTCTCGCATTGAAAACCATTCTCTGTTTCGGCGACTCTAATACGTGGGGACATGATCCCAGCAACGGGCTGCGCTATCCCCATGACCAGCGCTGGCCAGGAGTGCTGCGCCAGTCGCTCGGGCTAGGCTACGAGGTAATCGAGGAGGGGCTGTCGGGTCGAACCACGGTCTTTGATGATCCGCTAGAATCCTATAAGAGCGGGAAAGACTACCTGCCGCCGTGTTTAGCCTCGCATAGCCCCCTTGACCTGGTAATCGTGCTGCTCGGCACCAACGATATCCAGACTCGCTATAATGTTTCAGCGCTGGAAATTTCACTGGGGATCGGCGTTCTCGTCGAGATCATCCAAGGGAGCAGCGCGGGTCCCGGAAATACCGAGCCCGAGGTGATGCTGCTCGCGCCGCCGCCGATTCGCCCGGTTACCGGAGAGTGGGCCGATTCCTTTAATGGGGCCGAGAGCAAGTCGCGGCAGCTGGCCAGGTTCTACCAGCGTATCGCCGATGAGTACCAGTGTGAATTCCTGGATACGGCGCAGTATGTATCCTCCAGCGAGATTGATGGCATACACTGGGAAGCCAGCGAACACGAAAAACTGGGTAAAGCTCTGGCGCCGCTGGTGCGGCTAATGACCAGATGATAGAGACTGATCAGGCTATAGTCCCAGTACCAGCTCCTTGAACTGGTTACCCCGGTCGAATTCATTGAGAAACAGGCCAAAGCTGGTAAAGCCTGGAGAGAGTAGCACCACATCACCGGGCGCCGCTGCGTTTCGCGCCTCTTCCAGGGCAGCGGCCAGACTCTGCTGGGGAACCAGCGACCCACCAGCAAGATTGGAGCGTCCCTGGCGCTGGGCGGAGGCGCGAATGGCAGCGGCCAGATCCAGCGATGCATCTCCGGCAAGCAGCACCACATGTTTTACCCGCGCAGAAATCTCGGCGGCGAACTCGTCTATGTCGAGATTTTTGCTATTGCCTCCAGCGATCAGGACAATCGGCTGGCTAAAACTCCTCATGGCGGCAATGCCGGCCACTGGTGCGGTGCTCGCGCTATCGTTTACATAGAGGATACCATCGACTTCGCGAACCGGCTCCAATCGATGAGGCACGCCGTGGAACCGGCTCACTGCCTGGTGAATCACCGAGGGAGCGATGCCCAGAAGCTCGGCGGCCAGTGTCGCTGCCTGAACATTGCCGGCGTTATGCGCACCGCGTAACTGGATATCGTCTCTATAGAGGAACAGTCGCTCATCACTGGGCAAACTACGCAGCGTAGAGGTACTCAACTCCGGCGCGTAGAGCCAGACATACTCGGCCGGAGCCACCTCGGCATAGGCGCGCGTGTAGGAGTTCTCCTGATTAAAAATGGCGATATCGCCTGGGCCCTGATAGCGGAAGATACTGGATTTGGCCTCGCCGTATTCCTCCATCGAACGGTATGCATTGAGATGGTCGGGAAGCAGGTTGGTGAAGATAGCGAGATGTGGGCTGCGCTGTATGGGGTGAAGCCCTTCCAGCATCCAGTTGCCGAGTTCCAGTACCGCCCAGCGATCCGGCGAGGTTTGAGACAGTAGCGAGAGCGTCTCGACGCCCCCAATATTGCCTCCAAGTACTGGCTCCATACCGGCTTCGTTCATTATGGCGTAGAGCAACATGGTCGTCGTGCTCTTGCCGCGAGTACCCGTTATGCCGGCAATCTTGCCCCGCCAGGCCCGAAAGAACCAGGAGATCTCCATTTCTATGCGGGCTCCGGCACTGCGGGCAATCGCCAGATACGGCGAATCAAGCCGGACACCTGGGTTGCGCACTACCACATCGGCCTGAGCAAAATCGGAAGCCTCATGATGGCCCAACACATACCGAATCGGCAATCCCGCCAGCTTCTGCATACTCGGCCGCAGAACCGGCTCCGGACGCAAGTCAGTGACCACTACTTCGCGCGCCGACTGCTCCACTGCGTAACGCGCCGCAGCAACGCCTCCGGCAAGCAGGCCCAGACCCATGACCAACACGCGGCGCCCGCGGAGGCTACTCGGGTCATCCAAGGTCTGGCGGACCAGTGGCTCTTCATCGTGATCACTAGGCATAGCGGACTCCCTGAGCTCTCATCCAGAGGCGTCACTCGTCGCTAGTTCTGGCAGGTACAGGCCCCACCGCAGCCGCAGCCAGACGCATGAGCGCCTAAATCATCCTCCATGTCGCCGTCCGCATCGCCATAGTCATCCATGCCGTCAGCGCCGCTAAAATCGTCGCCGGCGCCGCCCTTACCCCGCTTGGCGACCAGGGGAACCAGCTTACGGACGTTCTGACTCCGGCAGGTGGTGCAGAGCATCTGGCCAAGTGACTGCTGGTAGCTTGTCAGCACTTCAAACCGGCTGCCGCAATCTCGGCAGCGAAACTCAAACAGCGGCATAGTTCTCTCCTCGGTACCGGGGTAGCAAAGGTATAGTCACAGCCCTAAAAAACATCTGTTGTCAACCTGTTATATAGTGGCATATCCGGTGAGTCGTCATCAAGGTACTGATCATCTGGGCGGGGCGGCGAGGTACAATCTGCTGATGACTGGCGCGATCCATCGGTCTATACTTAGCAGAGGATGGCGTTGGCGAGGTACTAGAGCATGTGTTAATCCCGCGCGAACGGCCGTGGTGTGGAGAACGGTAAGAATACATATGGTTATCGTCTGGCTAGCGGTGCTGGGCGCGACGACAGTGGTAGGGCTGCTGGTGGCGCTGGTCTATGTGACAGCACGCGGCCAAATTGGCGCACCAAGAGTATTGGCCATCTGGGCTCTGAAGCTCTGGATCATCAACCTGGGTCTGGAACTGGCAATTCTCTACTTTGCTGAACCCGCACTGGCCGGTCCCTACTTCGGGGGGCAGTGGCTCTTTTTGCCGTTACTCTTGACCGGAGCGCTGGCATTCTTTGGCGGCAGTTTTACCCAGCTGCGCTTCGCCCTCGACTCCTTCACCGAGCGCATCAACAGTGGCAACAGTGAGACAGGTACCCCCAAGTTCCCCGGCAGAGGCTCCGGCAGCACGGTTGATAGCGTGGAATCGGCAGACACGGCTGGGGCAAAGAGCCGGACAAGAGGATTGGCGTCGGCCCCGCGTGCCGGCTCGGCTGCGGGGTTAGGCGCCGCGGCGCTGGTGGTGATTCTAGCTCTGCTGGGGAATGGGGTGATCACAGTAGCGACCACCTGGTTCAATCCCAACACACAGGCACTCGCCTCCCTTCCACATATCACCGTGGAGCCGTCTTCAGCGTCTCTTCCCCCAACGGATGTGAATCACCTGGTGCTGGTGTCACACGGCGTAGCCGCCTACCTGGGCCAGCAAGTGCTCTCGGCTAGCGGCCAGAATCTCGGCTCCAAGTACCATACCAATCTGCAAGAGTATACTCTGCAATCGGTCGACGGACACCTATACTGGATCGCTCCACTGGTTTACAACAACGTCTGGGCCAACCTGGGGAAGTGGGAAAGCCCAGGCTTCGTCGCCGTAGACGCCGAAGACCCGGGCATTCCCGCTAAGCTCCACCTTGGCTTCCATATGCGTTATCTCCCCGACGCACTCTTCAATCAAGATATATTGCGCCACGTGTATCTGAGCGGCTACACCGGCGCCAATTTGGCGGATCCAACCCTCGAAGTGAACGACAGCTGGAAGCCGTATTATACTATCTCGCTCATGGCTCCCACCCGGGGGTTCACTGGTGACGTGGTCAAGAGTGTGCTATTGGTGGATCCACAGACCGGCGCCATCAGAGAATTTGCACCAGATCAGGTGCCCGGCTGGGTAGATCGCATCATTCCAGCCGCTACAGTCATAGAGTACCTCCAGTTCTGGGGACAGTACAGCCATGCGCCCTGGTTCAATCCGTCGGGCGCAGCTGAACAGGTACCCGCGGTAACCGACCCAAATGAACTGCAGCTACTCTTTGATAAGGTCGGGGAGATGGATACACCGTTGTGGCTGGTGCCGATGACTTCCAGCTCAGCAGCTGATGACGCCAGCACGGGTATCGTTCTCTTTGACACGCGGAGCAACCGGGGATATTTCTATCCCCTAGCCGGTCTGGGCATATCCGCGAATGTCCAGACCACATTTGCCTCAAATCCAGGCAACATTCGCGGTTACCAGGTATCCAACATAGAACTCTACGATATCTATGGCGAGCCGACCTGGGTAGCTACTTTTTACCAGCCCAACCCATACGGAGAAATCTTTCAGGAGGTCGGAATGGTGGATGCCCGTCGCCTGAGCGGGTCGAACGTGATCATGGCGCCGGGTAAGAGCCAGGCGCTGGCTGCGTATGCCGAGTGGCTGAGAGATAACCACATCGCGTCCAGTACAGCGCTGCCCGCCGGAACCAAGGTAACGGTACAGGCCAAAGTGGTACGCATCTCATCAGAAGTCGAGTTGGGAACAACGGTCTACTCCATGCTGCTTGCGGGACAGAGCCACATCTTCAGTGCCGGTCTGGCAGTCAGCTCCGAACTGCCGCTGGTTCAGCCGGGCGACACTGTGGTGGGCACCTATGTAGATACCGGACAGACGGTAGTTATGTTTAGCCAATTTACCGACCTGAGTCTACCGCTTAGTACCGCCACTCCGGCAAGCGCAACGACTGCTATGCCTGGAACGTCTATAGGAGCGCAGGAGCGAGTCCGGCCGCACACATAGAAGGTGGTCTGGGAAATGCAACAGCCGTTCTAGCCAAGCATTTGCTCAGGTAGAAGTCAGGTTGACGTGGAGTATCCCACCAAAGTAGATACAGCCAGCCAGTGTTACAAAGATGAGGAACATGATGCACGACGAGCAAGGAGACCGATCTACTGACCAACAGGCAATAGCGGTGCCGACTGCCCAGCGCACTGGCTCATCGGCGCCTCGTCGAAGAGGACAAGTCGCTCGGGTGAAGAGCGGCCCGGTATCCGCCGAATTCGCCACTGAGGGGACTGCCCACCCTGTTCGCCGGCCTGCCTACACCGCGTCAGCAGGTACAGGCATACTAAGTATGCAGACTGACGGCGTAAACAATCGAGAAACCCCGATAGCTGCCGAGCAGGGAGAGCCGGCGCGGCGAGGCGGAATATCACCCGAGAACACTGTTTTCGTCTCGCTTAGCTTTGAAGGTCCCGACGGATATTCCTCGGCGGGCGGTCTGGGGACGCGCGTCACCGAATTGACAGAATCGCTTGCCGGCTTGGGATATGACACCCATCTAATCTTTGTAGGCGATCCCAACAAACCCAGCAACGAACAGCGGGTCAATGGAAAGCTGCATCTCAAGCGTTGGGGGCAATGGATCAGCAAGTATTATCCCAATGGGGTCTACGATGGGGAAGAACACAAGCTATACGATTACAACGAATCGGTGCCTCAGGCTGTCTATGGCGAAATTGCCTTGCCGGCCATCGCAGCGGGGAAGATGGTGGTCATTATTGGCGAAGACTGGCACACTGCTGAAGTCGTCTGCCGTATCTCCGATCTGCTGCACTGGCACAATCTTCGACATCGCGCGGTATTAATGTGGAATTGCAACAGCCTGATGTCACTCCATCGCGTCAATTGGGGCCGGCTGAACTACTGCTCGACCATAACCACGGTCAGCCGCTACATGAAGCATCGCCTCTGGGAACACGGCGTCAATCCCCTGGCAATCCCCAACGGCATACCCAGCCGGTACCTTGATGCGGTAGATGACCAATACATAGATCACCTTCGAGCTACCATGCAGCGCGGCGACCCTGATCGCTTCTTTTTGTTCAAGATTGGACGTTTCGATCCCGACAAGCGCTGGCTCATGGCGGTGGAGGCGGTGGCGCGGCTCAAGTACAGCGACCATCCGGTTTCCATGGTGATGCGTGGCGGTATCGAGCCGCATGGAGGCGAGGTGCTTGGTCTTGCCTATCAGCTTGGGCTTGAGGTAAAGGATATCGAAGCCCACAAACCCACAGTGGAAGAATGCTTGCAGTTAATGCGAGATGCTGGTACGGCAGATATCTACAATCTACGGTTCTTCGTGCCGACGGAGTTCGTGCGAACCTGTTATGCCACCGCCGATGCCACTCTGGCCAACAGCGGCCACGAACCATTTGGGCTGGTCGGACTTGAAGTTATGGCCGCCGGAGGCGTGGCATTTACTGGCTCAACCGGTGAAGATTACGCCGTCTCCTTTGAGAACGCCGTTGCCCTCGAGACCGAAGATCCCGAAGAGATCGTCGGGTATTTACTGCATATGCAGCAGCATCCCGAAGAGCGCGAGAGAATATGTGTTGCCGGTAAGCGTACCGCAGCTGAATTCACCTGGGAGGAAGTACTGGATAACCTTGCCGGCAAACTGGTCTACCTTGCTCGCAAGCAGGGCATATCGCTTGAGTAGCAGCGAGGCTAGCCGACGGCTGGTTCCAGCTCGTCAACCTGTCTAAGTTACAATCTTGCCAAGGCATTCTAGCCATGGTATACTAAGGTACATTCAATCGTACCATGTGATGGGCTGGCATATCAAAATGAATGGTTCGGTATTGTGGGCAACGTCGGCTATATCAGCAGGGGCCAGCTACCCGCTAGCAAGTGCCTCTAGAGAGAGCAAGCTACCTTTCTACCATGTGGAGAGGTTTTTGTTCTTCCAACTCTTGGCAATGGAGCGACACCATCATGAGATATACCAGCGATGACCAGCGGCGCTTTGCGTTTCGTGCGTGGCTTCGTCAGCAACTCGTCGATCTCGAGTTTTACCAGCGCCGTGGCGACCGCTATCTGGTAAGCGAGTTTGCCCGTTACGCTAGTTCGCTTGGCGCCAGAGTTGAGGAAGTCAGCCTCGGGCGGTACCTTCGCAATGAAAATCCGGTACTGCCCACGCCGGAAAGCTGCCGAGAACTTGCCAGGGCGCTCGGCCGGCATCCAACTGAGGTTTTGCTGGAGGCCGGGTACCTCAGTCCTGAAGACTTCTATTTCCTTCCCTCGGTTGGGGTAACGGAGAAACTACTGCGAGAACAGATCACGGTGATTGACAGCTATACGTATGTGCCGGAGCCAATTCGGGCGCAAATGAAGAAATCGCTGCAACTTCAGCTTGCTCAGATCTCGGAGCGCCAAGGTCCTCCGTCCTCACCGGGTTTCGATGCGCCGCAGGCTCCCGCGCACCGAGCCACAAAGTCACGGCCGGCTGTTCCGGCCGCCGACAAACCTCTGGCCTAACAGCCAGAGTGCTAAGCGCGATCCGGCGATTGCGCCGGTGATGGATACGTGCTCGAGCATTGACAGACCATCCAACGTATTATAGTATTCGATAGCAACATATAATACACACGGCTGGCTACAGTCTGATTTTGCTCTCTCAATCCCTGGACTCATCATCGCAGGGAGCAGGTGTGTGCGTTGGTCGGGAGGCTCCGGGTGCTTCGCCGCTGGCTTTAGAGTGGTTGGTCACTTGTAGTTGAGGTGTGGAAGAGGGGAGGACCTATGGCAAGCTGCAGTCCAGGATATTCCGCGGCAATGAATGCCTGTATGATTGTGGATAGTATCCCGCCGGAAACATCAGTTCTACCCGGCTATGCTGATCGCGCCACGACCCACGGTCTAGAAATCCGCAGAGATGAAGTCAGCGAGATTGCTCGCCTTGATACCTTGCGGCGCAGTCTGGGCTGTTCGCAATCCGAGCTCGCCCGGATGATTGGAGTAAGCCAATCTACGCTCTCTCGCCTGTTTCGCCCACCACTCAATGCTCGACGAATAAGATCGTCGCTGGCGACACGAGACGGGTTGGCGCGTATTGAGCTTGCTCTCACCATGTTTACCCGGCACCTACCATCCGCGCTCACATCCAAGCGCGCTCCAAAGCGCGCTACGCAATGGCTGAGAAATGAACTGTTCACCGATACCGCGAGCAGCATTCGGCCATCCGCTCTCACGCGCCTGAGGCCGCCGATGGCCGATTCGCCGGTACCGGGGGAATCTGGGGTACGTACCACCTATCGCCTGCTGATCGCCGAGGATGATCTGGAAACCGCTGCACTCTACACTACCCTCTTCACCGAAGAGGAAAATCGCTTGCGCTATGAAGTCGCCGCTGCCAGCACCGCCGCCCAATGCCTGCATTTGCTGCGTGCTACATGGAAGAAACGGCCCTACGACCTGCTGGTCATGGATCTTGGTATCGGCGCCCGCCAGGGCACCCCACGCAAAAGCCTGCTGGATCAGCTCAGGCAACGGCCGCTGTGGATGCCACCACATCTATTGGTGGTTAGCGGCATGTCTCCTTACCAGCTACGCTCCAAGGTTTCAGATCTGACCAAACTCTGCGCGGCATTTCTGGCCAAGCCGTTTGACATCGATGTGCTCCTCGACGCTGCCTATGCGCTGGTAACCGGCAGCACTCAAGGGTCTCAGTACCTACAGTACTTCTAACCGAGGCTGGCCATCCCGCGGTTGCACGTACACTGAGACACAATCGAATATGCTCGTCCATCTTGCAATTCTGGCAATTGTATTGCTACCTAGTCTGCTCGAGCGGGTGCATCACCGAGCCGCCTGACCTATTTTTCCCACAACTGTGGGCGCTAGCGTTTTCGCACGAGGAGTAGAGCGGTGGGAATTCCATCAGGCTGGAGAGACGATGGCACCCACTTGATGGCGCCCAACGGCAAGAGCGTGGTACTGAGATTCCGCTGGCATGTACTGACACACTGCTGGGCACCCGATGACTGGCCGCTAGAGAGCGAGCACTATGAACAGCTCCTGGACATTACTAACCCGGAGCTGGGCGGGGGAATTATTCAACACTTTCGCAAGAGCATACTGACCTGGCAGGAGGACTCCAACCAGGTGCTCGAATTATGGAGCGGAGCTGTCGCGCTCGCCTGGCAGCGCCGGGCATGGACAGATTCTGATATATCCGCTCCATCCAGACCCTGGCTGGTGGCACCACCGCCGAATAGTATGAGCGCGCAGCGACTAGCTTGCCTGGAGAATCAGGTACAAATGCTGATTACCGGCTTGGAATCCGGTACCAGACCCAACGAGGTGGCCCGAGCCATTCACAACCAGCTGGATATGGTTGCCAGTGATTCCTTGGCATCCAAGAGACCACGTCACGCTTTTTCCAGCCCGCGAAATCTGCTATGCTGGCTGCTCATACTCGGCGGTCTACTCTTGGGCGATACATTCGCCTGGGCAATATCCAGCCTGATTCACCGGCAGACCATGCTGTCGTTCCCTCTCTTGGCTCTGGGTACAGTCGCGCTCTCCGCCTGCTTCTATTTTTTAGTTACTCTTAGGCCATTATCCAAAACTTAATCTGTCTGCTTTCAGACGACAGCTGCCTGCTCAGAGATGGAGCTTCCAGACCGAAGCCCGCTGTTCCGTCTGCTTGGCATGTTGCATGGCTATGGTGCGCTGCATCTGCAACCTTGGAATATCACGCAATACGTCCTCGGTAAATTCCAGGTAATCTTCGAGAGTGTAGATGGGCGCATTACCGGTCAGTGATCTTCGAATAATAGTGGCCGGACAATTGTTCCGATCAGCTAGAAATCGGAGCAGCAGACCGACGTCCCGCCCGCTGGCCATACCCTGCGCACCCGGATGCGACTGGTTCGCGAAGACCGGCGCCGCTCCCTGCAAGTGCCGCTGCAGACGGGCGCTTGGGGCGAACAAATTGGTCACATCACAGATGACATCTGACCAGAGGCTCACGAGAGAAGGGGAGGAGTCAGGCACGCTTGGGTTGAAGTGCAAAACGTGCATCGAATCTGGGAGCATACCTGCTGCTCCCTGGTGGAAGCGGTCACTGCGACAGAGACTCAGGCTCCAGCCCAACAGGAACCGTACTGCTGGTGACGCATCGATGACACGCCACCAGACATCACGGGTAGCCAGCTCCAGGCCGCTGGGCACATCGCTAAAGAGTCGAGCGTTAAACCAGAGGCGTCCGGAGCGAGGCAAGAATACGCCTAGCTCGTTGTCGGCCATCGGTACGGCGTTGACCGACATCTGATACTGATATTGTGCTATGAAATAGACATTGGTTGGGCTATCCGAGCCGCTGGGAGCTGGTTCGTCCATGTCATACTCGACTCTTTCATTTCGGAAAGACTGCCTTCTCATCACGACACAGATCGATCATCTGCTCAATCAGCAACTCTCGCTCATCGGGCTCGACATGCCAATCGGGCTGCCCACGCTCGCCGTTCAGTAAGCGCAGTATACGAGCGGTATTTTGCAGGCCCTGGAGAATTCGAGCGCTGGCTAGCGGGGAGAGCGGCACACGGTCGAGGTCGCCTATATCGCTCTCGACGGCAGCAAGCGTTGTCCAGGGGCCAGGAAAATCGGGCAGATCCTCCGGCCGAAGATAACCCGCAGCAAAGAGTAAGACACTACGTGGCAGTTCCAGCGCATCGGCGAGGAGTCGCACCTTGCGCGGGGAGGGAAACATATCTCCGCGCAGGTATGCTCGCAAGGTATTGACACTGATTCCACAACCATCTACCAGCTGTAGCCGCGCGTAAAACTGCGGAAGCAGGTAAGCGCTGGTCAGGGGATCATAGTACTGGTGACGTTGTAACAGGGTCGCCAGTATCTGGCCAAAAGCAACAGCTCGCTTTCGCTCAACGGTCCGGGTAGCCGGGATCACCGCAGCCTGTCCTGCGTCGTCCGCCGCTATCTCATGCCCATGCGTATCCCGCGCTCTGTACATACACTCACCAGCTCCTTTCGCGAGAAAGCTCGTCCACGATTTGCCGGAAGTGAACTGCTGCGGATACCGTTCCATGCCCGCTCAAGCGGTTCACCACTGCCAGGTCATTGGAAATGCGGAATGATCTCGTCGGCAAACCACTGTAATTGTTCGTGGTCGTAGGCTACGCGAGGAAAAGAGGTAATTACATAATTGACGCCCGAGTCAACGATGGATTGTATATGCGCGCGGATCTCATCTGGCGTGCCTATCATCACATTTGACGCGAAGACCTCGTAGGTCAGCCCCATTGGCTTGTAGGCTTTCTCCGCCGCCTTCTCCGGGTCTTCACCAGGTTTGATCAGGAAGAACGTGCCACTGGTGGAGCGTATGATGTCGTCATAGTTTCGGCCCACCGTCTCAGTGTGGCCACGTAGCACGGAGAGCTTATGCCTGATTGTTTCCGGATCTCCCCCTATGTTGCAGGCGTTACCATACTGTGCCACCAGCTTCAAAGTTACCTGCTCACCACTACCGCCGATCCAGAGCGACGGGTAGGGTTTCTGCACTCCTTTGGGCTCGTTGATCGGCCGATCAATGTGATAATAGTCACCAGTGAAAACCGGGTAATCCTCAGTCCACATCTTCACCATAATCTCGGTGGCCTCGCGAAAAGCCCGCATGCGGTCGCGAGTCTCGGGGAATCCGTAGCCGTACGCGCGCCATTCATGCTCGTACCAGCCAGCACCGATACCGCAGTAAAGGCGGCCGTGACTCAAGACGTCCACGGTTGAAGCGATCTTGGCCAGAAGCGCCGGATTGCGGTAACCCAGGCATGTCACCATCTGTCCTACCTTCACCCTCTTGGTGTCACGAGCCAGCGCCGAAGTAATCGTCCAACACTCGAACGTCGTCTCCAGCTCCGGGGTGGGCACAGTATGGAAATGATCAAAGACCCAGATCGAGTCATAACCTGGTAGCGCATCCGCCGCCTTCGCTACATTAGTCATTGCCTCGTACTTCTCAACCGGATCGGCAATCTCTACCAAATCCATGCGCCACCCTTGAGGGACGAAGGTACCAAACCTGACAGCCATAACTCATCAATCCTCTCTGTATTCCGTTGGGGGACAAGGAGACAATCTTGCGCAGCAAGCCAAGGTCACAACACTGTCAATAATTCCGGCCCGCGTTCGGTAATAGCCATTGAATGCTCAAATTGAGCAGATCGAGATCCATCCGCAGTCACGATGGTCCAATGGTCGTCAAGTGTGCGAATATCGGGCTTACCGGCGTTGATCATCGGCTCGATTGTGAAGACCATACCAACCTCGATACGCAGCCCCGTGCCCGCCTTGCCGAAGTGCAATACCGATGGGTCCTCCCACAATGCGCGACCTACTCCATGGCCGGCTAGCTCGCGAACCGTGGAGAATCCCTGTGATTCGGCATAGGTCTGGATCGCCGCACCGATGTCGCCCAGGTGGTGTCCCGGTTGCGCCTGCTCGATACCTAGTTCCAGACAGTGCTCGGCAACATTCACCAGCCGCGCCGATGTCTTATCCACCTGGCCGACAGTAAAGGTCCGGCAAGAGTCGCCGATCCATCCTTTATATAGGGTGCCGATATCTATGCCGATGATATCACCCTCAGCTAGCGCCTGCCGCGAGCTTGGGATGCCGTGACAAATGACCTCGTTGATCGCCACACAGATTGTAGCCGGGAAGGGGGGGCGGAGAACCGTGCCTCGCCGGTCGCGCAACGCGCCGTATCCCTTGTACATCGGCAACGCACCGCTCTTGCGAATAAATTCCTCTGCTATGCGATCGAGATCGGCGGTGGTGACTCCAGGCACCACGTGAGGTCGCAATGCCTCGTAGGTCTCCGCCACGATCCGTCCTGCATCCCGAAGTATGGCGATTTCCTTACGCGACTTCAAGGTGACAGCCATGACAAAGCACTCCTTTCCTCTCACTATGGGGTTCGCCAGGCCTACTTAGTGCGTTGAGACCTTCGTGCTCTCTTCAGTGGAGGCATGCTCCAGCGCCGCTTCCATCTCCGGCTCGGTTGGTTGGCGCAACATGCGTGTAAAAGAAACAAAACAGGACACAAATACGATTGCCCAGAAGATAACCACCAATACAATCGGCAGTACTGGCATCCAGTTCATGCGATTCTCCTAAAAGTGATACTATCAGTCCAATGTAGAGCTTACCACACGCTACATATTTGTGCGATATTCTCTCCAATCGTCTTTTGAAGAGCGTAGCGGCCGGACTGTACCGGTCACATCACAAGAGCACTGAACATGATTAAGCTGCTGCTGGTCGAAGATCACAAGCCAGTACGCCAGGCTCTCTACCAGGGACTGGAGGCAACGGGCGAGGTTCTGATAGTCGCACAGGCCTCTACTGCCCGCGAAGCAATTGCCGCCGTTGAGGCTAGTGGCTCGGATGCCAACACGCTGGAAGTCGCATTGATGGACGTGGAACTTCGCGATCCGGAACTGGGAGCTGTGGCGCTGAGCGGCGTGGGAGCCGCGGTCGCCATTCGGCGCGAACGCCCACGATTCCCCGTGGTCTTCTACTCAATACAGGATGACGATAGTTACTTCCGCGAGTTTCGCGCCGCTGGAATTCTCAGCCATTATGGTTATGTTCGGAAAAGCAATTATCTGCTGCCCTCCATGTTGATACCGCTGCTGCGAGACGCCATTGCCGGACGCAGCTTCATAGATCCGGAGATCGAGGATCGAGTGGACGAGGTGCGCGAACGGGACGCCACGTCTCCACGCGCTCTGCTTGAGCCTAATGAACTTCGCGTTGCCGAATTGGTGGCCCAGGGCCTGACCAACGAGCAGATAGCCCAGCGACTGGGTCTGCGCGATGCCCGCGCGGTAAGTCGCACCAATGGGCGAATCTACGATGCCTGGCGGCTGAGCGACAGCACCGCTGACGAGAAGGTTGCCCGAGCTCGGGCCACGCTGATCTATCTTCGTGACCGCCCGATTATCTGGGATGAGGAGGGTCGCGCTCTGGTGCCAGATCGCAAGGCCGGCTGGGTGCCACTTTTCGAGGGTGAGAGCGAGGGGAAGCCATAACGTGAATCTAGCAGATCTCCCCCTACAGACGGCTCTGGCGCAGCTAGCCATTGCGCTGTCGGTGTTTAGTCTCATTACCTACCTGTGGCTGGGACTCACCGTGCTCCTGATCGGAAATCGTTCCAGTGTGGTCACCTGGACCGGAGGCCTGGGACTACTGATGGCCGCACTCTTCTTCCTGTGCCACGGAGCACTAGTGGGCGCAGGTGTACCTTCAGGTGCCTCAGCCAGTGACTTCTGGTGGCGACTGTCGTGGGTGCCTGGGTTCATCGCGCCCTTCCTCTGGCTGGCCACTGGATTGCACTACGCCGGGCTCACCGGCACCATGCGCGGGTGGAGGGCAATCGCGCTACTTGCCGTGGCTGTGCTTGGCTGCTTATCGGCGTTGCTGGTGCTGGTGAACTGGCCAGCGATCGAGCACTATGGTGATTTTATTCGCTTACTGGGAACAGCGCTGCGAACTCGCGAGTCACCACCCGCCGACATGCAGATTTCACCAGCTTTGCCGGCTCTGGGGCTCGCCTTCGTGCTCTACGTCACCACCTGCGCCGGCCTGCCATGGGCATCGCTGGCCGCTCGAAAATTGCGGCCACTTACCGAT
This sequence comes from uncultured Chloroflexia bacterium, assembly GCA_963826075.1. Lineage (GTDB taxonomy): Bacteria > Chloroflexota > Ktedonobacteria > Ktedonobacterales > JADMIN01 > JAJPKE01. The sequence continues at coordinate 62,855 of CAWGVQ010000009.1, read as the reverse complement.
GCCTCGGCGACTCAAGATGCGGATATTTCCGCCGACGCCGGGTTGCTCTGGGACCCGGTCGATGCCTGGGTGCAAGCGCGCCCGGCCCTACTGTTGGCTTCAATCTGTATGATGTGTGTGGGCGGCGTGGTGGCGCTCATCGGCATAGCCTCGTCGCTGGCCGAGCATGCCATGCTGGGAGACACCGCCCCAACCGCCCTTCCAGTGGATCTGCCCACGACACCGCCCGGACATGTACCATTGATACTGGTCACCGCCGACTTGCTGGTGCAACTCATCATGGCAGCGCTAATCCTGCTGGCCGGTTGGGCAGTGGTGCGCCAGGGCGTGCTGGTGGAGCGCCGCCTCCCGCAACGGGGGTTTTTAAGCCACTGGCGTGGGACGATCGTGGTGGCGCTGGTACTGGCAATTGCGGTCTCGGGTATGGCGGCAGTGGAGCCGGAAGCGCTACCGGATTTTCTCCTGCTGGTGACGCTGGCCACAGCAATTTACGCGCAATTCACACGCCAGTCGTATAGCGAGCACGACCGGCTGCTCGGCCAGTTTCGCCCGTTTGTCGCCAGCCTTGCTACTGGTCACACCAGCTGGCTCACACCGGAGCCGGAAGAAGTAGAACAGAGTGTGGGAGCGCTCTTTACCAGCCTCTGTCGAGACGTGCTGGGGGCGTCGCACGGCCGTCTCTTCCTCACCGCCGGACGGCTGCACCGAACCTTTACCTATACCGCGGCCAAAATGTCCACCGTGGCGACGCCCGTAGAACGTGAATGGGTACTGCCAGTAATGGACGAGCGCGGAGTGGTGGCGCGTTTGGCGCTTGGACCACGATTGGACGGTGCCGGCTACACCTCCGCCGATCTTGAAATGGCGCGAGCGTGTGGACAACGCATCTTGGACGCGGTTGGTGAGTTCGCCGCCACGCAGGCAATCGTCTCGCTGGCAAGACGCCGAGGGTTGGAAGCCGAGCTGAGCGCCGCTCTGCCACGCCGCCTACTTCACGATGACGTTCTCCCTCGTCTGCATCTGGCGGTGCTCCGTCTCGAAGTACTCCGAGGGAAGGCACGGAGCGCACCTGCTCCGGTGCAGACGCCGGCATCCGCTCGCGTTGGCGGCTCATCTCCGCTAACCTCCACAGCACTCCCGCCGGCTGCCCCAGATGACGAGGCTGAACTCCAGGCGGTTGTGCAGGAGCTTGGCCATGTCCACCACGATCTAGCGGCGTTGATGCGCGCAGCGCCGGCTGCCAATCCGCGCCGGCTGGAGCACGGGCTGGTGGCGGTGCTGCGCTCGTCACTGGATGGTGAGTTTCGCGGCACGTTTGACCAGGTAGAGTGGATAGCAACCCCGGAAGCCTGCGCTGCCGCCGATAAGTTGCCTCCAATAGTCGCCGACCTACTCCTTGGGGCGGCGCTGGAGGCCATACGCAATTCCGGCCGCCACGGGCGAGGCGGTGACTTACACCGGCCCCTCAGCCTTCAAGTGGAACTGCGCACCGACTCGCGCGGCGTGGCGATTCGAATTGCCGACGATGGCGTTGGCATTCAGAGCGAGGCGGCCAAGGCTGCAAACTATCAGAACGATGTCACTTCGCCATCTCAGGAGTTGCCCGCCGTGGGCACCGGAAGCACTCGCACCGGACTCCTAACTCACGGCGCACTGGTAGCTCTGGTTGGCGGCTCACTGGCAGTACGCAACCAGGCTGGTCCCGGTACTACGGTGACCATTCGGGTACCGCACTCGGAGACGCCGCCGAGCTAGAACACCGGTAGCACATCTAGAGTCGGACGTATCTCGAAGTGTAACCGCCGGTGTGCCTCGCGCAGTGCCGCCTCAGCGCTCGCCGGATCGGCGGCGTGAGCAAAAATGAAGCCCAGGTAGCTGCTGCCCTCAGGCAGTGCGACTATGGTACCGCCGACTTTAGCGGTAATCTCAATGCCGTCTATACCAGGTGTAGCAGCCGCTTCCTCAATGCCAGATATTTTTTTGAGCAAGCCGCTACGCGGGATAGGTATCATCATCACGCCAGCCGCCTCTCCTTGCCGGTCGAATGAGGCCACATCGAAGCCAAGCGCATGCCGCAGAAGCAGCTCTTCCAGGCACATACCGGTGCCGAACTGCAACACAGTGGAGCAGAGACCACCAATCGAGCGTCCGGCAATCTCCAACATCCACGGTCCATGCCGGTTGACCCGCAGTTCGGCGTGAACTGGACCGTCGGCGAGTCCGATGGCCGTGGCAGCTTTGGCGGCGCAAGCGATTATCTCCGCCTGAGTGTCCGCTGGCAAGCGAGACGGTGTGGTATAAATCGTTTCCTCAAAGAAGGGGCCATCCAACGGATCCGGCTTGTCGAAGAGTGCAAGCATCCGAAGGCTTCCGTTGGTCAACAGACCCTCCAGTGCCACTTCGAATCCTGGAATAAAGTCCTCCACGAGAATATCGGTACTCTGCAGCAGATTGCCGTCGGAGAGCAGCAGACGCTTCACGCGCTGGAAAGCGGCAGCCAGCTCTACCGGTTGGTCGGCCCGTATCACGCCCCGGCTACCGGAGAGCCGTAGCGGCTTGATCACGCAGGGGAAGTTCACCTGGGCGGCGATCTGGGCAGGATCGTCGGTCAACGCGAATCTCCGAAATACCGGCGAGGGTACCTCATGTTTGGCGAAGCATTCGCGCATGATGCCTTTGTCACGCGCCGCCTCCGCTGCCGCTGGAGAATTGTGAGGTAGACCCAGCGCCGCCGAAGCCGCGGTGGCGAGTAGCGTCGCGCTGTCGTCAACTGCCACCACTGCAGACAGGGGCATCTCGGCGGCATACCGCGATATAGACGCAGTCGCACTTTCCAGGTCGGTGAAGTCCAGAGCCAGTGGCACATCCCACCACTCGCTGAGCCCACGCGGCACATCTATTCCACGTACCACCTCAACTCCGAGCTTACCCGCCGCCTCCAGGAAGGCGCCGGCTCGATAGGTGGTGGGTGAGACTAGCAGCAACAGGCGCTTCCGCTCCGTGTTCGGTGTTCCCATATACGGTGTCTTCTCCCTGGTCTCGCTAGCTGCCTACTGGGCCGCAGAGAGTATCGCCGCCGGCTTCTGTGAGCGTAATCCACCAGGTATGCGCGCCGAGTCCGGAATAGATCACGCCCTGGGGGTGAGCAGTCTTAGCCTCAAACTGCCCGCCTGCCAGAACCGGACCAGTGCAGCTGCTCGTATGCACTGCCCACGCTTCTGGCGCAAAGGAGTCCTGTGTACTGGTGAAGCTCAGCCTAGTCGCGACGATAGGGGTCATCAGCGCGGTGCCGAGTGCAATCCCGGAATCTCCGGTTTGGGGCGGATAAAGATCAAAGTACTGGTTTTCACCGGACAATGGAGCGCCGCAGACCAGGTAGTCAATTCCTGACTCGCCCTGGTGAGCGTGCACCACCACGTATAGGTTGCTGCTTGGCGCTAGTAATATATCCATGCCGCCGCTGCGATCAGGGGAGTAACTGGCGACGGCGGCGACGGCGCCAGCGCTGCTGGTGAAAGCTATGGGTGCCACCACCTCACCAGCGCAGCTATTCTGGCGAAGCTCAGCCGGAGTGTGAGCACCTAATGTGGGTATCTTCACTCCCCGGTAGTACGCAGTGACATGCAGAGCATCGACAGGAGTCAGCAGGACAGTGGCTCGCATGCCATTTCTGCTGGGCGACGTAACCCCCGAAAGGGTAGCGCTTACTGGCTTAGTCAGAGGCGGCGCGTTCCCCTGCGTTCCACATCCGCCAAAAGCTACGGCAAGCAACAGCAAGGACAGCGTCCCTGCCAGTGCACAGCGAGAAGATAGAGCAGGCCGCATGAGCCGTAATCCTCTTGGAAAAGTAATCAGATATCTATCCTGCTTCTACTGTGGCGGCAAGACTCGCCATCGCGGCAACCAACTCTGCTGCAGACGTGGCGAAAAGCACTCGCGCCGGTACCTGCCGGCGAAACTCTTCCACGGTCATATCGTCGAGGAAACGGCTCCCCGCGTTATCAAGCATAACGCGGGGCAGAATGATTAGGTCTTCTGCCGAAAAATCGCTGCAGTTCTCAAGAATCTGATCCAGAACATCCTGGCCACAGAGCAGTCCAGCTACGGTCACCAGCGGTCCAAAGAAGCGATTTACCACTGGCACGACTCGAAGGTGCAGGCCGCGAGAAGATTCCAGGTCCCGCGCCATACCGGCAATCACCGGCTCAGCCATGACTCCAGTGATGATTGCCAGCTTACACTCTGGTCGCGCGTGTCTGGGAAGGCGCGGCTTGATCCTGCGCCAATCATCCAGCAGCTTTCGGGTCATGCCGACACCATTTGCGAGCTGGGCATAATCGCCGTAATGCCGGGCTTCAGGGAAAGCACGCTTGGTGATATAGTACCATTCATCCGAGAGGTAGACAAACGGTGATCCGCGCCGGTCAGGGGCAGCGGCAAAGCGAGTCTGCCACTTCTCCACTCGCTCAACCACGTCATCAGCTTCGAGCGGCACAAAGGAGCGCATTGCCGGCAGATCTCCCACCTTTAGGAGATTGTTGTATTTGGTCAGTCCTACCGGAACTACCGAGATAGAAGCAACGGTTGGCCGAAGCGTCGCCAGGTCGGTAATGCTGCGCTCAAGCTCATCTCCGTCGTTAATGCCAGGGCAGAGCACCAACTGGGTATGGCAGACTATACCCAGTGAACCCAGTCGTCGAAGTTGATCCATGATCTCACCGGACCTCGGGCCATCTACCATTTTTGCGCGCAACAGAGGATTAGTAGTGTGTACTGAGACATAGACGGGGCTCAGCCGCTGCTCCTCGAGGCGTTCCCAGTCTCGCTCTTTCAAGTTCGTCAGGGTAATGAAATTGCCAAAAAGGAAGCTGTATCGGTAGTCATCGTCCTTCACATAAAGCGTATCCCGCATACCTAGAGGCAGTCCGGACAGCGGCCGCTTGCGCTCGGGCAAACCCTTGATGAAGCAAAAGACACATTTGTTGGCGCAGATGCGAATGTAAGGAGCCGGCTCCTCACCGAAACGGATACCCAGCTCCTGGTCGGTGTCTTTGGCAACCAGCACCTCTATGGCGCGTCCATTGCGCATCACTCCTAAGTGCAACTCCTCTTCAGAGGCATAGAACTGGTAATCCACCAGATCGCGTACCTGGTTGCCGTTGATGGTCTCCAACAGGTCGCCGGACTGTAGCCCGGCCAGATCGGCTGGACTCTCCGGCACCACTTCATGCACCCATCCATATAGCTTCGGCATAACGTCGTTTGATCCCGTTCGACTGGCCACCTCCTGGCCTGCGGCGCGACGTTCGAGGTGACGTAGATAAGTTTTGCGGTAGATATGTTTTGCAAGCGTCAGGGTAACCTATGAATTATAGAACATCAGGGCCGGCAACCGCCAAACCGATTGGTCTCACCGGTAACCAGTACCATCGGTTGACAGCTTTGACAAGATGCCGGCGGCCAGTCTACTATGCCAAGCGTTCGCGGAACACGCACGGCCGGCCAGGTCGCGCAGGCATTCGCGCGACCGGCGAGGGGAGATCAGCATGACGTCAAAGAAGAGTGAAGGCCATAGCGGCACCGTTGCCAAAGAACTCAAGCACGTTGCGTCCGAGGAGCATAAGGCGGCGCACGCGGCAACCGCAAGCGCGAGGAGAGATACTTACCTTCATTGGTAGGAATCGCCTAGTTTCTACCAAATTTCCTTGAAAAATTCTGGAACAACCTGTATGTGCTACTAGTGGTTATGGATGTCCGTCATGGTCCCCAAATTCATGTGCCTTCTGGAGAGTGGCGAAACTAGCGGTACTACAGCCCACACATGTGCTAGGAGTATCACGTATGCCAGCAGATAAGAAGGGAAGCCACACCGGCACGGTCGGTAAGGAACTGAAGCACGTCGCCACCGAGGAGCACAAAGCGGCGCGTACGGCTCACAAGGTGGACAGCAAGATCTATGAGGCCGAGGTGCTCACCAGCGGCAACGAGAGGCGAATAGAGCGCTACTTTATCAGGCGCTGGGCATACAAGCTCTTTGCCAAATTTATGGGAAAAACTGTCAACCGCATCTAGCTACCAGAATTTAGCCGTACTGCACCTGTAAGTAGCCCACCAACCAGGCTACTCTATCTCACTATCAGGTACAGTAGGCTACAAGGTTCAAGACGTCGCATCACCAAGGGCTGCCAGTGAGTATGCATCCTCATCTCAGAGCCTCTCGTCTTTACTGCCACCGAACGGGGAAGAGGATATTCCCCTGCTCGGTGACGCAGCTGTAGTCAAGGTACCTTGTTGGCTCTCTGCTGTGTCGCAGGCTTAAGCGGAATGGAACATAGCATGCGCAATTAGCTCTCAACAGACATACCATTTTCGGCGTTGATAATCATGCTGAGGGCTGGCGTATCGTATCTACTGGTGCTTGCTACTCATCCCCATCAGGATTATTTCCATCAGACTCATCCTTAAGGGATTCATCCGGCATGTCGGAACTGCAGCCCACACACTTGAGAGTCAGAGCAGGCAAGGAGGCGACTATGCCCAAACATCTGAGCGCTCACAGCCTGATCTGCTGGTGCGAGCTGGCACCCGCCAGTTGTTCGGAGGTATAGGTGGCGCCTTCCAGGGTGGCCCCATCCAGGATCACCCCGTCCAGCCGGGCCTGGCTGAGGTTCGCCTGGCTCAGATCGATCCGACTGAGGTCGGCCTGGCTGAGGTTCGCCTGGCTCGCATCCACCCCACTCAGGTGAGCGTCCCTCAGGTTTGCCCGGTACAGCTGGGCGCCTCTGAGGTTTGCTTTGTAGAGGTCCGCATGTTGCAGGTCGGCTTCCTCCAAGGTTGCTGCCCTCAAGGTGGTGCGAATCAGGTCCGCTCTGTACAGCTTGGCCCGGCTGAGGTTCGCCAGACTCAGGTTCGCCAGACTCAGGTTCGCCAGACTTAGGTCAGCCTCGCTGAGGTCAGCTTCCTCCAGGCTCGCTCCACTCAAATCCACCTGGAAGAGCACCGCTCCCCGCAGATTGACCCGCGTGAGGCCGGCCCCTGCCAAGCTGCACCACGCCAGATTGGGTCGGTTGGTGGGATGCTCGTGTCTCCAGGCGTTCCAGCTGGCGACACCTTGGTGCAGAAGTTCGAGGTGCCCTAGGTCTGCCATTCGCTGCCTCCTGCAAGAAGGATCTATCACTCCTCGGCAAACGTAGTGATGGTCATCGTCTGGTTGTGCAAGCGGCACAGGGTACCGGGCGTAAAGGGAGCAATCTCCCCGTACGAGTAGAAGCCAGTGAGGATGGGCCGCTCGCCCAGCACCTGGCGGACCCCGTGCAGTTCTTCCTCAACGTGCTGCTGCATCACGAGCTTGCGTCCCACACAACTGATCAGGATCGCCAGTTCGGGGGAGAAGGCGCCCAGGGGCTCAGCACTGGTCTTGGCTGCCACCCTCGCCCCCGCGACCAGCTGCGGGATCGTGGTCCGCATCACCCGCGCATAACTGCCCTGCGGGACATCTCCCGCAAAGGTGATACTCTGGTCGGCGTCATCGACGGCCAACAGGGTGCGCACGACGGGTTTCTCGAGCGCCGTGGTCAACACGCTCAGCGGGAAGAGCAAGCCGGCCGCGGGCAGATCGTGGGCCTGCTCACCCAGGTAGGCCTGATACAGGGACAAAGCCGACCGACCCTCCAGCTCATAGAGCCGATTGCCGCTGGAACGGGTCACCCGCCGATAGGGGCCAAATGCTTCCCAGCCTCCAAACGACCCTGACCCCACGCGCAGGCGGGTGCTGTAGAAGCCGAGCACCAGAATACTGTGGGGTTCTGCTTGGCCATTCCAGAGCAGGAGCGTCTCCTGGAAACGGTCGCCATCTCCGGCCAATCCCCCCGTGATGCCCACCTGTGCGGGGAGCTGCTGCTGCAAGCCGGCCACGAGCTCGCTCCCGTTCACGGCCACGCCCTCAGAGAGGACCAGAACATGCACCAGACCTGCAAGGTCAAGCTTTCGGGCCAGGAATTCGCCGGCTTGAAAAGAGCTCATGCCCTCCTGGAGTCTGAGACACTGCCCCTGTAGCGCGGTATGTTCAAAGTGAATCGCGGTCGCTACCAATCCTTCGTCGAATACCGAGGTCCCCATGATGTCGCCAGCCGTCGAACAGCCCACGAGAAAGGCGCGCGGATACGCGGCCTGCACTTGGTGGAGCGGGGTTGAGACGCGGAGGGCGGCCGGACTGCCAAAGAGCAACACGAGCTGCGCCTCCGGGAGCTGGCCGAAGGGGGCTGGTTCCCAGCCATGCCCATGCCATTGGAGCTGCTCGACGTGCATCAGTGCAGACCTCCTTTGCTTCAGACGGCCCCTGGGCACTCAGCATACTTACTTATCTAAAGTAGCACACGGCGAGGGCATTGAGCAACAAGTCCCACTTTTGTCACGTTGGGGTTGATATCGGGAAAATTCGGTTACAACGCGATGTGTGCCGATGAAGTAAAGGGAGATCATCGGTCCTGACTCCAATGAGATTGGCGGCGAGCAAGCAGAGCAACCTCGTCCCAGGATGACAAATATAGGATGTAGGTCTTCCCGGTTCTTCCTGGTTCTTCCTGGTTCTTCCCGGTCCTTTGCTCTACGCCCCGTCAGCGACCAGAGGCTGGAAACGTTCGAGTTCTATGCGTTCGGCGGCGGCTCGCTCGGCCGCGGTCCAACCACCTCGAGTAACACACACGTCCAGGAACGCGGCAAGCAGATTGTGGATAGTGTCTCGCAACTCACCAGGCGTGACGCTACGCTCTGCCAGGTGGTCAAGTCCTGCCGCAGAGGTGCGCAGGCGCGCCGTTAGGGAATTCCGCTCGTCAGTAGAGAGTGCCAAGAGCGCCACCAAAGACTCAGGTCGCCACTGCAGATGCGCCCCCACCTGGTAGAGTACAGCGGAGCGGCGCCGCACCTGAGAAAGTCCGACGACCTTCATTCCCTCAACAACCGGCTCAAACGGCGACAACGTGCCATAGCAGGCCAGCCGCAATGGATCATCTTTGGCGAGCGCGGGCAGGGCGCGCACCTCTGCAGCAGGCATTGCGCGCGCTTGCCTGATCCCCAGTACATGCAACGCCTGCGCCCAGAGTTCGCCGATCCACTGATAACTGCTCACGATGTCGCCGCCCAGCAACGGGTGACCAACAGGAAGCACCACTTCCATGCTTACCGCGTATCGATCGAGGAGCACCGCAGTGCCGCCCGAGGTCCGGCGTACCACCTCTACATCTTGCGCACGGCAGGCATCCAGATCGACTACTTCTACTGACTGGCCATTGCCAAGTACTAGAACCGGCTGCTCCGATATGTACCAGCGCAGTACCGGCAACGATCCTTCATTCATCGTTGCCAGCAGCGCCTCACTCAGTGCCAGCTGCCGGCGCAGGGGCTCCTGGCTGGAGCTCAACAGACGCCAGTTTTCGCCGTTCAGCTTGCCGACATACATCCGCTCACTCCCGCCATTTGCGCAACTTGGTCTTGAACCACCAGATTACTGTCTCACCTGGGGGCGCAACTCGTCAAGCCAGCTATGCCGGAAGATAGGCGTTGCTATAGACGTTCGCTACATCTACCGGCTTTCCCAGCTGCCCCTGTCCCTGGAGGAAGCTATACATGCCCTGCCAGAGGGTGGGATCGCTGTAGCCGAGAGGCTCACCGTCAGAGCGCTGCCAGAAAGGTATCGTGGCCTCAAGGGTCGCCAGTGCGTTTGCCGAGTTCTCCGGACTGGTGAGGTCGGGAATATACTGGCTGCTTAACTCGACGGCTTTTTGTGGGTGAGCAATAGTATAGTCTACGCCTTGCAAGGTTGCCTTGATGAGCGCCTTGACATCGCCAGGGCGAGCGCTCAGTACGGAAGGGCGAACCGCAATGCCGTTGGAGACGATCGGTTGACCCAAGGCAATCGTACGCACCGCGAAATGGTCCTGCTGGTAGGTATATGCGCCGTCGTTAACGTAATCGACGACCGCGTCCACTTTATGGCCCAGTAACGCTGCCGGCTGAGTATAGCCGATGGCCTCAATGTTGACATCCGATTTGCTGAGCCCGGCGCCCTGCAGCAGCGCCAGTAGCGCGATATAACTGGTGCCGTAGAGACCGGGTACACCGATGCTGTGACCGCGTAGATCGGCGGCCGCGTGGATCGGCGAGTTCGCCGGCACGATTACCGCGACTGGATACCGCGTATACACCTGCGCTACATAGGTCAGCGAGATGCCTTTGCTGACTGCTTGCAGAACTTCGTCACCCCCAGCGAAGATGGCGTCCTCCTGGCCGGCGGCGATCGCGTTAAACTCGCCGACGTCCGGTCCCTGATGGTTTAGCTTCACCTCCAATCCAGCGGTTTTGTAGTAACCCAGCGCTTCGGCAACGTAAAACGGCGCAAACTGTATGTTAGGCACATAGGTAAGCCCGATGGTGAGGTGATGCAGTGAGCTGTCATTGCCGGTGGTGGAACCGCAACTTGCCAGGGCCACCAGCAAGGAGAGCGAGAGCAGAACGGGCGTAAGCAGATATTTCCACCGGCGGGTCGGCCGACAATTTAGGTGTGTCATAGCTTGGATGGTGCCTCCACATACGAAAAGTGCCGTTCGATGAGACGCATACCGCCGTAGAGACCGGCCGCCAGCACTGCCAGAGTAACGAGTGTGGCAAAGACACCTGCCGAGTCCAGGTTCTGCCACTCAGACAGCAATAGCTCACCCAGCCCCCGGCCGTTGCCGCCAGTCACCCACTCCCCGACGACGGCGCCGGTTATGGAGAGAGTAAGGCTGGTACGCAGCCCAGCCAGAATACTGGGCAGAGCCAGGGGTATCTCGATGTAGCGGAGTAGAGCCCAGCGATTAGCGCCACCTACTCGGGCGGCGTCCACAATGTCTACGTCCAGAAGCCGCAGACCCAGAACCGTAGTAATGACCATGGGGAAGAAGACAATCAAGGCGCAGAGCACGATAACCGGCGCAAGACCATACCCAAGCCAGAGCCCCAACAGCGGAGCAATGGCCAGCGCAGGCAAGGCCTGGCTCCCCGCCAGGTAGGGCTGTGCAGCGCTTGCCACCAGGCGACTCTGCGCAATCCCGTAGCCCAGCGGAATAGCTACCGCCGCGCCCAGCAGGCATCCCAGCAAGCTCTCCAACAGGGTGGTGGCAACATAACCAACCAGGCTATTAGTAGGGCTGGTCAGCGAGAACCAGAAAGAGCGCGCCACCGCAGACGGGGCCGGAAGGAAGAGGGAGAGCACCGCTCCCGACTGCGCAAGTAGCTGCCAGATTAAGAGCAGTACCAGCCCAACGACGGTCGCCGGCATCGCCTCACGCAGCGCGCGGCGCAATCGCTCCCAGGCGCGCGCCGTACGTCTGCCGCGCGCAGATCCAGCAGGCGCGCCCGGCGCCACCGTGACATCGGTCTCCTCCGGAGGTCGAAAGAGACCTTCCGGCAACTCTCCAGGCGGAGACACCGTATGGGTACCCATATTTTTCTGCAAGCCTCCTTCAAGAATTCCCCGGTCAAAAAGGCAGGCTTGAACGAGCAGAGTACCAATGCCCATACACAAAGCCGCCCCAACCGGAGTATTCCGACCTGGGGCGGCACGCAGGCGAACACACCATGCCCTCTCCCGGCGTAGCGGGACAGGGAAATGGCGATTCGACCTTCTTCCATCCGGACTTTTACCGTCGGCTCCGGCCTCTCACCGGGTCTGCCGCGCGAAAGGTACCTCAACTCACTGGTCACTGCACAGCAGCGAGATGCAGGCACACCCTTGCGTAGCTCGCGGGCTCGGCGACGTACTTGCTCTTGGCAACGTACTCGCCATACCGCCGGTCGGGGATTGCACCCTGCCCCGAAGGTCCACTATAACCAATGCCAGCAGCTGAGCGGAAAACACGCCAATCGCTACTGGCTAGCCTCTACGGTAAAATCATACCCCTCGATCACTGGGTTTGCCAAGAGCTTAGCGCACATCTGTCCGACGCTCGTCGCGGCGGCCTCCTCGCTCTCTGCCGCTAGCGTGACTTCCAGATACTTGCCCGTGCGCACTGACGACACAGCGGAAAAGCCCAATTGATGGAGACCGTTCAAGACGGCGTCGCCCTGCGGATCCAGCACCACTGGCTTGAGCGTGATCCGGATTCGCGCCCGCCAGAGCAGTGGTACCCGGGAAGTAGTCGTATCATCCGCCATCGAGAGCCCCGCCCTTTCCCTTCATGACTTCACCGCAAACCACCACTACACCTGCCTACTTCCCCGCTACTGCCGTCTGACATTCGCTGCAGGCGCAGCTTGCTCGCAGCCTGGCAAACGTGTAGATGCCGGTGTGGTGGCCATCCCCCCAGACCGGGGTAACACCATAGCGGCCGACCAGCTGAAGCTCGTACAGTGTGGTCTGTTCCTGGGTAAAAACCGTCTGGTCTCCCACGCTTCCCGACTGCCCTCCCTCTCCGGCGCACCAGGCGCAGGGGCATGCTCGTCGCAGCGACTCGTAGGGATGTACGCTTTCATGGCCGTCGGACCAGCTGATGAACAATTGCTGGTTCTCTTCATCCATGAGATAGGTGGTGGGGGTGAGGTCGTCCGGTAATGGTGGTAATGGCATAGATCACTTGTGTCCTTTGTTATCCTGGCTGAGTCGACGTCCGAGCCGGTACGTACCATACACCCGGAAATGCGCAAACTCCTCCGTCCCTATTGTATCAGCAATTGCGCCGAGGTCCCAACTAGGCTCACCGCTTCCCCTTGTGGGCGGCGCTCTGCCTCTCCCCGGGACCTATACCAGAGCATGCCGATAACTAACATCATCATGGAAAGGGTAAGAATCATCATCGCCAGGCTCCAGCCAGCCGTCCAGCTACCGCCGCTTGAGGACAGCCCATACTCCGACAACTCACCAGCCAGCACCGCCAGAAGTGGTAATCCTACGCCAAGAAGCGAGCGGATTCTTCCGCCTCTCTCTGCTAACCAGCGAGCGCTCGCCAGCCACCAGAGCGCCAGAAGCATGTACGAGTCCAGGTAGTAATACGGCCAGAGCGTCTTCAGCAGAAGCGGAAAACAGAGACCACTCACCGCCAGTAGAGCATACACATCAGGTGACCCCAGGCGCAGATTGCGGAACCGCACCAGCAGGAACAGGGACAGTAGCAGACTGGCACCAATGACGAAGAGGGTGTCATAGTGGTTACCTATGGTGGCTAGCGGCGTACTGGAAACCACCCCCCAGATCGAGCCGCCCCCGAGGGGAAGCAATCCATGAAAGGTCACCAGTGAGTAGATAAGATCAGACCGGTCCAACACCGCGAAGGGTAGCAGCCCCAGCGCCACAGTCGCCAGCGCGCAGCCGGCGAAACGCAGTGCCCCCCACCAGTCACGCTGGGCCAGTAGAAGCAGAGTCAATGGCATCAGGTAGAGAATTGCCGAGCTTCGAGTTAAGAGCGCCAATCCCAGCAGCACTCCACCCCAGGCAGTCCGCCGCAGCATGAGAGATCTCACTCCCGCCACCATCAAGAAAAGCATCAGCGGGTGCTCAATATGCCCGTATCCGAGCACACTGTGCCAGAGTTCCGGAGACAGAGCAAAAACCGCGTACGCCAAGACTCGTCGCCAGCCGCTCAGTCGGGTTTTGTGGAGCATATCCACCGACAGCACCGCCTCACGGCTCAGAAGCAATGGGAAGACCGCAAACACCACCGACACCAGCATACGGCACCGGACAAAGTCGTTGAGAATACCGAGCTTCTCCGCTAGTAGCGCCACCAGCGTCAGCGGCAGCGTACTCAACGGCCCGTTGGCATTGGGATACAGCCCCTGGTAGCGAAGCCGATAGATCTCGAATGGATGGCCGGAGAGGGCGATCTTGGCGGCCGGCAGGAAAAAGGCATCGAAATCGGTGGCGGCAGTGATCTGCAGGCTCCCGACCGCCCAAATGCCCAGGTAGAGTAGTATCAGGATGAGAACGCCCAGCCAGCTAATCCAGCGCCTACGCATGCATGGCTTCCCCCTAGGCTACTGTTGGCCAGGAAACGAATGACCTGGACATGAGCCGCCCTCTCAAGAAAGCATTATAAAGCATTGACGATATATTGATACCGAGTATGGGAGCAGCCGTGCCCCCTGGGGCCGTTTACCACCTACCATCAGGTCACTGGCTGCGCTTCCTACCGGTGACCCAGGTGGATAACCACGGGCGGAGCAGAGCTGTCGCATTGTTGAGCAGCGTTGCTAGCGGATAGCCGGCGTCAAGCCAGATGATGCGGGCATCGGGACGAAACCAGGTCAGCTGGCGGCGAATATACCCATGAGTGGAGAGCTTGAAGCGTTCCACTGCCGCAGTGAGGGGAATTTCTCGGCGCAGATAGGCGCCTATCTCTCTATAACCCAGGCTGGACATAGAGGGTAGCTCCCAGGTATAGCCTTGACCCAGTAACTCTCGCGTCTCTTCTACCAACCCGGCGCGCAGCATTCCATCGATGCGCTCGTCGGCGCGCTGGTAGAGCGTTTGTCGCTCGGTCGTTAAACCCAGCATGAGCGGCCGGTAGGGGGAGGTACGGCGCCCCTGCTGCTCCGAGATCGGTCGCCCGGTTAACAGGCAGACTTCCAGTGCCCGAATGAGACGTCGCTTATTGCGGGGGTCGATGCGTCCGGCCCCTGCGGGATCGAGGGCGACGAGCTGCGCATAGAGGGTGGAGATCCCTTCCTGGGCAGCGACCGCCTCCAGTTCGGACCGTAGGATTGGATCTGGAGGCACCGCTGGAATTGACAGGTTGTCCACTACGGCACGAATATACAAACCGGTGCCGCCAATCAAAATTGGTAATCCGCCGCGCTGGCTGACGGCGGCGATCGCCGCGTCGGCATCGGTCTGATATTGCGCTAGCGTGTAGCTTTCATCCGGCCGTACCATGTCGAGCAGATGGTGCGGCAGTCTCTCCCTATCGGCCGCGGTAGGCTTGGCTGTGGCAATGTCCATGCCCCGATAGATCTGGCGTGAGTCCGCCGACACCGCTTCCATCCACACGCCATTCTCTGCGGCACCGAGCTGCTCCGCCAACGCGACGCCAAGCCTGGTTTTGCCACTGGCGGTAGGACCCACCAGTATCAGCAACGGAACCTCGGTACCAGGCGCCGCACCGGTCTCATCTGCCATCGCTTACATTACCTTTCGCTGCACCGGCCAGCACCTCTGCCAGCTGAACACTTCCATTGCTAGACATTTCCATTGCTAGACATTTCCATTGCTAGACATTTCCATGGCATTGTATCTAATATTCTGGAGCAGACTGGTTAGGCGGACGGAGTAGTAGTCCGAGTGATGAGCATGCCCAGCGATCCCGCGAGTCAACGCGCCCACGAGGCGTAGATAGGTTTCGAGCGATGAATGTGTTGAAAAGGCCTCCGGCAACTGCTGGAGACGGCTACGGTGGAGACTTCCGGCGCGGCTTCCTCACCACCATGGTGCTTTGGCCGGGAGTGGCACCGTTTGGCATAGCCTTTGCCATCGTTGCGCATACCGGCGGTTTCAGCCTACTCGAAACACAGGCGCTTTCGCTGCTGGTATTTGCCGGAGCCTCTCAACTCACGACTGTCACCCTGGCCATGTCGGGCACGGAGGCGCTACCGATCGTCCTGACGGCATTCCTGCTCAACCTGCGCCACCTGCTCTATGGACTCTCGCTGAGCCGCCGGTTCGGGGAACGCACCCGGCCGCCGCGCGGCATTCTGGCGTTCTTCATGACTGATGAATCCTACGGTCTTACCACCAAGGCGTTCCTCGACGGCTCCGGAAGCGACGCCTTCTTTTTCGGTTCCGAACTCTGCCTCTTCAGCAGCTGGAACGTAGCGACCCTAGCAGGCTCGCTGCTCGGTACCCTACTGCCTAACCCCTACCATATCGGCCTCGACTTTGTATTTCCGCTGGTCTTCCTGGCCCTACTGGTCCCGCTGCTACGAAGCTGGCGCTATGTGGTAGTAGCACTGATTGGGGTAGTGGTCGCCGTAGTCGTGAGCCATTACGCTGCCAGCGGTGTGGCGGTGCTGGCGGCCGGTGTAACCGCTTCCGGCGCTGGGGTACTCCTCGATACAATTCGCCCGGACCGCAAACCCAGGGAGCTCGTCGCCGAGCGGGAGGTGAGCGAGTGAGCCGGAGCGGATACCTGGAGCTCATCGTGGCGGTCGCCGTAGTCACCTATCTCACCCGTATCTCCGGATTCCTGATTGGCCGGCGTACGCTGCCGGCCGAACTCAATCGCTTCCTGAACTACGTACCGGTAGCCGTATTCGCCGGACTGGTGACCACTAATTTCAATGCCGGCCAATCCGATATGTTGCCCAGACTCATCGGTATAGCGGCGGCGAGCATGGCAGTGCTTCGCTTTAGGCAGCTCTGGATCGGGCTCTTTGCTGGCATGGCAGTCTACTGGCTGGTCTGCGCTCTCCTGGGAGTCTCTCCCGCCTGAGCTAGCCAGTAACCACTACATCGTTGGGATATTTCTCACCGCCTATAGTGCCGATATCGGTATTGGTGCTGGTATCGATCACCGAAAGCGAGTCTCCGTAGGTATTAGCGACTACCACATAGCGCCCATCAGGGGTAACCGCCAGCCCATGCGGCTCGCCGTCTACCGGAATAGGGGCCGCCAGCACCTGGGGATCGGCGGGATCAGCGCCGATGTCGAGGACGCTGACGCTGCGAGACCCGTTGTCAGCCACATAGAGCCGCTTGCCGTCGGGAGTGCGCACGATGAGCATCGGGCGTAAGCCAATTTTAATCGAGCGTACGTACGTGTTGGTGGCAGCATCAAGCACCATGAGGCGGTCGGTTTCATCATCGCTGGCGTAGATATAGCGGCCGTCGGCGCTGGTGGCTATGCCGTAGGGCTCCGAGGCCACCGGCGTCTTGATGACGGTAACGAGGGTCTGACTGGCTACGTCGATCACTGCCACCCCCTGGCCGGCATAGCAGGCGGCGTAGACGAAGCGGTGATCAGGCGACATCGCAATACCATGGGGCGAATTGCAGACCGCAATCTTCTTAATAGGCTTCCAGGTGCTGGCGTTGATCACCGAGACCGAGGCCTCGCCAAAGTTGGTGACAAAGATGACCTTGCCGTTACTGACCATATGTACCGGTGTATTGCCAGTCGCCACCGAGTAGGCCGGCCCCAGCGCCTTCGTAAAGCTCTCTGGGCCGCTCAGGGAAAAAGCGTCGAGCCTGTTGTTACGTATGTCGGTAACATAGAGCATCTTGCCGTCCGGGGAGATCCCCACACCATGGACGCTCTCCGAGACATGTCGGGTGAAGACGCCTACTTCAGCCACATCTCCAGTCAGCAGATCGCTCACATAGATGTGATAGCCAGAAAGCCTGGCCACCAGGTTGGGCGGTAGTTTCAGCAGCGACAGGCTCTTTAGCGGCGGGGTGCTGGAACACCCCAGCCCAGTAAGTCCAACCAGACACGCGAGCAGTACTAGACTGAGCCAGCTCCCGCCTCGCAGGTGAGGCCCGCGCGTGTGTTGCTCTACTAACCCCATGGCGTTATCCATTCTCCATAGTGCGGGCCATTCCTCTGGCGCCTGCCTCACTATTCTAGGGAGATGACGCTATCCGGTCAACGAGTAGGGGTACTTTGTCGGCGAGGGCCGGTTATTGCTCCAGCAGCCAGCGGAAAAAATCCGGCACCGCATCTATACCGGCAATAACCAGGTCGGCTTCTCGAGCCACCAGGGCGGAGGCCTCGTCATTCTGCACGGCAACCGAGATGCCGCGGCAGCTGCCCTCGTGGGTCAAGCGCTTGAGCGCTCGAAATGCCGCCACATCGGTCAAGTCATCGCCCAGATAGATCGCCGAGCGCAACTGCCGCTCCCTGATGACTTCGGTGACTGCGGTTCCTTTATCTACATCCAGAGCTGGGCGTAGCTCGACCACCATTCTTCCCCGTGTCACTCGTATCCCGCCGGGGGCAGCGGCAAGTAGTGTGGAATAGACGTCATCTTCAGCCACGGCAGGTGCGAGAGTGCCGCGAAGGTGTACGCTGGCCGTCACCCCTTTGCGCTCGATGCGCAGCCCGGGCCAGCGCTCCTGCAGCACCGGGCCGATCTCCTCAAGCACGGCCTCCAGAGCGGCCATCAGCGGGCGCGCAGGGGGAGATACCGCAAATAGGCCGGTTTCCGGATCATACAATTCAAAGCCATGGTTGCCGATATAGAGCAGATGCGAATTGCCGACGAGGCGTGCCGCGTCCCGAGCGGAACGGCCTGACACCGCGGCCACCAGCTCAAAGCGAGCTCGTGCCTCATCGAGTAATGGAGGGATCTCCGGCAGTAGAGTCGCCGCCTCTGGAGTTGGAGCGATCCGGCTTATGGTGCCGTCTATATCGGTGAACAGCCCGCGTGGCCGTGCGGCCAGCACTTCGTGTACCAGCGTACCCCGGCCGGGGGGGCGCGCAAAGAGCTCCTCCATGCACGGTCCTTTGTGCGAGCTGCCGCCGCCCGCCGGCGGCTAGGCAGTCATGGCATCGACGATGTGCTGTACTTCAGCCGCCATGATTAGAGATTGGATACGCTTACGAGTTGTCTCCACCGAACCAGCGTTGTGCAGAAGCATACGTGAGAGCAGCTGAAGAGCATCGTCCAGAATGCCGCTTGACAGCAGAAACGCTTCATACGTGGATTTTTCGAGGCCTAGTGTGGAGCAGATCGGCACCACAAAGACCGGAGCAATGGCTCGATCAGGCCCAATGGTGTAGCGACGCGCCGCTACCATAGGGGAGAAGCTCCCTTGGTGGGACAGTGGACGCGCAACTACCCAGAAGCGGCCGGCACGCCCGTTTTTCTTTGTTCTGATACGCCGAAATACCAGCGTGTACTCGCTAACTCCGTACTCCACCAGAACCTTACCTCTCTTCGCCGGACCAAGGTACCTGCGACATTGCGTCTCCACCATACTCTTCTTACTGCGAGAGACGAAACGCCCCAGGGGCGGTAACGATGGACACTACGTACTAGCCCGTCCGGTTTTGTCTGGTCCTATCGTACCCTACTCGTTCATAACCCGCCGTACCCGGTGAGAAGACTATAGCAAGAGTGATACCGCTTCGTACCCAATCTCTCGTAATGCGCTGGGCAACCGGTCGGCCTTCCCTAGCCGGCGGCACTTGCGATGGTTACTGGCTTCGTGCTATACTGTTGCCCGCATGGGGGTGTAGCTCAGTTGGGAGAGCGCAGCGTTCGCAATGCTGAGGTCAGGGGTTCGAACCCCCTCACCTCCACCATAGCCCTAGGCGAGGATTTACTCCAGATCCGTAACCGCCGGCGTATCATCGACTAGTCTGCCCTAACTAGTCTGTCCTGCTAGTGGCAGAGAGTACGATATTTCCCGCATTCGAGCGAAGTGTCAGGGTACCTCTGGCATTTTGCGCCAGCGCGCCGGTAGCGGAGGCACCAGCGAAGCTACGCATACTATTCACCGGCCAGCCCGAGACTTCCACATTGCCGGCGTGGGTCCGCGCATCTAGATAGACGGCAGTTCCTGCCGGCAAGTTCACCCGCAGGTTTCCGGCGTTGACCTCAGCTTCTACCGAGGCGGCTGGAACCAGCGAACAGCGCAACGTCACATTGCCGGCGTTGGCAGCCAGTCGGGAGCCGTCCGAAAGAATTGTGCCGGCCAGCACGTCGAGGTTCCCGGCGTTGACTTTCGCCTTAATGTGGCCGCGTATACCTTCAATTTCCAGGTTTCCGGCATTGAGTTTGAGATCGAGCCGATCTATCGTCGTCGGCAGGGTAATGTCGAGATCCACCGTGAACTGCTTAAACAGCGACCCGCGATCTACCTCGGCGTCCACGGTAACCGCGTCGCCGCTCTGCCGGACATCGATCTTTAGGTTCTCCAGATCTGCTTCGCTGGCGTCAGTGAGAAAGCCCCGTACCCGTTTGGTGGCGACAATCAGAATCCGGGCTTCACCTCCGGAATGAAGACGGGTATTGCCAGCGTTGCTACGCACCGACAAGGAGGGAATCCCGCTTAGGTGCAACTCATGAGTTTCGGTTACCGATAGCGCCATCGCTCTCCATCTCTTTCTCTCTTGTCTCTAGGCTATCCCTGCGGGACATTTACATACTATCTAGTCGGTATACTAATAGTAGCATCGAGACTGATGCCTGTCAAGGACTGTATTGCCGCTCGGTGAGCCGCAAACCGGATCGGGGTTATGTCGTGCCCAGCGCTTGCGATAGCGCCTGCAGCAGGAGCTCATCCTCTTCCGGATCGACGGTACGTGGATCAAGTAGCAGCCGGCCACCACCGATGCGGGCAACCACAATGGGAGTTCCCTGGCGCAGATACCGGGCCACCTCATCAGCAGCGCCTCCGGGCAGGGCAACTGCACAGACTACTGTTGGCAGCGTTTCGCCAGGCAGCGACCCACCGCCGATGGTGGAAAACTCGTCCGAAGTGGTAGCTTCATATCCCCACTTGCACACTAGTTCCGCCCAGCGTTCGGCTCGCTCCCGCAGCGCTGTCACCGGCGAGGCAATGGCTCGCCAGATGGGTAGTTCGACTTCAGCAACACCATCTCGATACAGGCCCAATGTAGCTTCTAGAGCGGCCAGCGTGAGTTTATCACTGCGCACAGCACGCATGAGCGGGTGCCGCGCCACCCGGGTCAACAAGGCCTCACGCCCAACGATAATGCCCGCCTGCGGTCCGCCCAACAGCTTGTCTCCCGAGAAACAGACCACGTCGGCGCCGGCCTCGATGCTCTCCTGGGGCGTTGGCTCATGGGTGAGTCCCCACCGCTCGGTATTCAACAAACATCCGCTACCTACATCATGCACCAGCGCCAAACCGTGTTCGTGGGCCAATCCCGCCACCTCCAGCAGCTCAGGGGATTCAGTAAACCCAATCATGCGGAAATTGCTGGGATGCACCAGAAGCAGCAGGGCGGTATCTGGGGAGAGCGCCTCTCTGAAGTCACCCAACCTGGTACGGTTGGTGGTGCCGACCTCGACCAGTCGCGCGCCACTTTGCCGCATAAGATCGGGAATACGGAATCCGCCGCCAATCTCTACGAGCTGACCACGGGATACCACTACGTCCCTCTGCGCCGCCAGCGTTGCCAGCACTAAAAACAGAGCGGCGGCGTTGTTGTTGACCACCAGAGCATCCTCGGCTCCAGTCAGCTGGCAGAGCAGCTCGCGCACCGCGGTTTGTCTTGACCCACGCCCTCCGGAGTCTGCATCATATTCCAGGTTTGAATATCCTTGGGCAACAGTGGAAAGCGAGCTAATCGCGCTCTTACCAAGCGGCGCTCGTCCCAGGTTGGTACTGATGATTACACCAGTCGCATTGATAACCGGCAGCAGTTTGAGACGGCGCTGCTCCGCCAACAGCATGACGGCTCGACGAAATACCTCATCCTTTTCCGCGTCTCCACCCGATCGTATGGCCGCGCGCGCCTCGGCTAACGAGACACGAGCGGCTCGCACCGCCGGCTGGTGAGGTATCTGGCCCGTACCGGCCAGATAGCGGAGCACTTCATCGACCGAGGGTAGCGCGCGAAGTCGTAGCAAAACCTGACCGCTCAAAGAATTGGCAGCACTGTGATGGTTCAACGCTTTTTCTGATCCTTACCTGGGCCCAGACAATTCGAAGTAAGCGGTTATGCAGAGAGCATCTGCCAGCTTGGCCATTATCACGGCCAGATCAGGATCACGCAGTCGGCAGATGAAGTGCTGGTCCGGCAACGAGCTACGCAGAACCGGATAGGTGAGCTCGGTTTTTACCAGACTGTCGCCATCCAGTTGGGGGTACTGCTCTTTAAGCAACACATGATGGTAGGGACGCACTTTCGTGCGGTAGCTGGTCAGAGGCAGCACGTTGAGCGCACCGGCGTATTTACAAAAAGCCGTGCTGGAGATGACCAGAGCGGGATGCCAATCGAGAATACGCCGCTCCTCGACCCCGGCCGGCAGCTGCGGGTACGCGAAATTGACCCAGTAGACGCAACCAAACTCTACTGGACGCCAGAATGTCATGTCGTCGGGGCCTAGAACAGGATGTGGCATCCCCGAACAGTGTCTCCCTCTTTACTGCGGTAGCTTACCCCTCAGCCGAATCGAAATCCAGCCGAAGTACCTGCAAAATCATCTGCTCCGCAATACGAACGAGCTCGAGCCGATCTTCGCGCTCGGCAGCAGATTCCTCGAGCAGCGCATGGATGACGTCGGCTTCATAAGTCGCACGACGTTCAGCTATCACCGCCTGGCGGTCGCATGTGGCATCCGTGGTCATGGACGGCCTCATCTCTCGTTGATCAATAAAGACAACTGTAGTAGCATACAGGCGGACTAATGACGGTAGGTGCTTTGACATGATTATACATGCTTTTGCTTGGGTTCACACGTACGGAAGAACAGCATGGTAGACCATCCGTGCACGTCGATCACCCTGCCTGCAGGCCTTCCAGCAGAATTTGGTCATCGCGGCAGCGTGAACCGAGGACACACTGCTGCTACCCGGCAAGGTGGCTGCGATGATAGAGCAGGTAGAGCATAAACGCCTGCCGGTAATCGTCGAGCGTCGCCGAACTGGCGGCGGTAACTTTATCGGTAAGCGCCAAGATACCTTCGGCTATACGCAGATCGGCTTCATCTACGAAGCCGGAACGGCGAAGCGCGTCCAACGCCCCAAATGGGTCACCAGTTCCTTGCACCACTCCGTAGCTATGAGTCGCCCTGCGAATATAGGCTTCCAGTTGATAGCGTAGTTGCCAGAAAATGAGCTTATCGCTCCGCGACTCTTCGGAGAATGTGGCGCCGTACTGGCCGCTTCCTGCCGCACCAGCACGCATACCCGATACACCCGGCGGCTGGTAGCCGTTGCCAGGACGGGCCGCGGGGGCAGGAGTCGCCACCGGATTACTCCTACCTTGTGGAGATGCTGAATAGGCCTCAGGCTCCATATCACTGAGATATGCGCCGTACATCTGCATGAGGTCGGCAGGGATATCCCGAACCGAGCCCCCTGCCGAAGGACCATGATATTGGCCAGACGGTGAATACATCGCAGTCGCCGGCGCCGGCGCTGCGTGAGTGCCCTCTGCCGCGGGGGCGCTAGCCGGCGAGGCAAGTGGCGCGCGTGTGCCGAGTGGAACGTAGGGCCCGGGAGCGTCGCCGGCGCGGCGTAAGAGGGTGGCCTGCAACACACGAGTATTGTGCTCGATGTCGTCATGCTCCAGCGACGATTGGTGGAGTGCGCCGAACCAACTCGGCTGTTGTCTGGGCGCTCCGAATGAAGGAGCGTTGCGCTCAAGGTGAGCGAGTAAACTACGCTGCAGCTGGGCAGCTGTACGCGCAGCGTGAGCCCTCATGCCAGGTAGGAAACGCTCAAACCGGGGACGAGCAAACGTCGAGTTCACTTCCACATAGTGCTGAAATAGGCGAGCGACAAAGCGTCGAAGTTCGGGTGAGCTCACTTCTATGCGCTCAAGTGTGCCGAAATTGACCGAATGGACGAACTGCTCAATTTCATTGCGCTTGGCGCGATCGATCGGGCGCACGACCATGCGATTGGCCCGAAAATCGAAGAACGGTGGGTAAGCGAAGTTGGCGGCGAGCGTTTCCACGATCTCTCTGCGCAGACGCTCCAGCTGGCGTGGTTCCAAATCGCCGACCCGAAAAGCCATAACACCACCTACTACGAACCCAGGTGCCAGCGTCACCGGCAGGCGCTGGTCCTAAGCAAACGCTGCGCTGAAGCAGCCACTGCCCAGTCTACCACGTGACTGTCCCACCGAAAAGCGCTGTAGTATCCTTAGTGGATAGCGGCAAAAACGAGTGCCCGAATGTGAGATCAAAGTCGAATGCGCATCACGATTGACTATACCTCAGCAATCACCGAACTGGCAGGCATCGGCAGATATACCCGTGGGCTGGCGCGGGCACTGGTCCGGTTGGCGCCAGCGCAGGATAGTCTCACACTATTCAGCAGCGAAGCACCCACCAGCGGCCACGAGCTTCCGCAGGCCCGCCTCAAGGTTTCTCGCCTCGGCCACCGTAATCTAACCCGTCTCTGGCACAGGGTACATGTTCCACTGCCGGCCGACCCAGTGATGGGGTGGCCAGACCTCATACACGGTCCCGATTTCGTTCTGCCTCCCGCTCTCTTTGCCAAGCGCATAGTCACCATTCATGACCTGGCCTACCTCTTGTATCCAGGCTATGCTCAGCCAGGCATCGTGGCATATCTCTCGGCAGAGGTGCCGCGGGCGCTCCGAGCCGCCGACCAAGTCATAGCCGTCTCCAAACGCACCGCCGCTGACCTGACCGAGCACCTCCAGGTTTCGCCTGAGCGGATCACCGTCATTTACCCCGGAGTCGATGCCATCTTCACGCCTGAAGCTGATCCGGCCGCGGTGCAGGAGCTACGTCGTAGATACGAGCTCTCCGATCCCTTCATACTGGCAGTAAGCACCGTGGAGCCTCGCAAGAATTATCAGCGGCTGATCCAGGCTTTCGCGGCAGCAACCAACGAACCTGGCGGTCCGCGCCTGCTGGTGTTTGTGGGGCGACTGGGATGGCACTATGAAGGCATCCTGGCTAGCATGGGCCAACCCGGCAATCTCCTAGATCGGATTCGCTGGCTTGGCTACGTGCCGGATGGCGAACTGGCAGCACTCTATCATGCCGCCGCCGCGCTGGTTATGCCATCCTTTTACGAAGGATTCGGTATTCCAGTCATAGAAGCCATGGCCTGTGGTACACCGGTCATCTGCAGCACAGGTGGTGCACTCCCGGAAATTGCCGGTAATGCCGCCCTGCTGGTGACGCCCGATGATGTTGATGCGCTCCGGGAAGGGCTGCGCTCGGTCTGCGCCGACAGCGACCTACGAACCAGACTCATCAATGAAGGATTCTCACGCGTTCGCCAGTTCAGCTGGGAAGCAGCCGCCCAGGCCCACTTTGATCTGTACCATCGGACCGCCGGAGAGAGGTAGGAGTGTCTCCCTTGGAGAGTAGCAGAAGCAGCGCGCGCGCGTAGGCTTCGGCGACGCTCATGCCGTCACAGTATCCGGCCTCGATCAGAATCCGGTAGCGGCATTTCCACCGGCGCGCAGCGGCCGGTGAGAGTCGAAACAGATTGTATGTCGGGGCGAAGCGCTCGAGCAGCTGTCGCAACTTCACCTCATCGTTTGAGTCCACGCCGTACTCAGCTAGCGCACTCTGGACATCCGGTGGCAATGCGGAGGGCTCATCACCCTTCTCCTGTGACATATCATCGTCCTCCCTGCGGTTATAGGGTTGCTGTGGTATAGAAAAGTAGCGCCAAGCTAAGAGGCGCATGCCCATATCCCAACCACCCCAGAAAGCGACCATACCATGAAAAGCTCTAGTAACTCCGGCGGTACACTGACACTTGGTCTCGAGATCGCGGCGAGCGGTACCCATCTCACCACATATCTGGAGACACCACACGGCCCGCTCTGGCGGCGCAAGCGGCTCGGCTCACCACCTTCCCCCGACGTGGCAATGTCACTCCTCACTGATCTTATCGTGCACACGATCTCCGGCCTTTCGCCAGCGGAGGAGCCGCTCTCTGCTGCCGTGCCACCGCTTCGAATGGGTATCGCGTTCTGGGGGCAACTCGACCGCGACCAGCAGGTAGTTCGCCTGCTTCGCCAGAATCAGAGCTGGAGCGGCTTTCCATTGGCCGAAGCGCTTTCTGCCAGACTGGGCGCCACACACCTGACCCTTGAGACTGCCATCAATGCTGCGGCCTGGTATGAATCAATCCACCTCGGCACCTCAGGTGACCAGAGCGGGAGCGGTGGTAATTTTACCGGTTCTACTGCTCCAGGCACCCTGCTCTA
Source organism: uncultured Chloroflexia bacterium (assembly GCA_963826075.1). GTDB lineage: Bacteria > Chloroflexota > Ktedonobacteria > Ktedonobacterales > JADMIN01 > JAJPKE01. Next base: position 36,990 of record CAWGVQ010000009.1, on the reverse strand, counting down.
TGTCCACCTGGGAAGGGAGGTATCCGCGGCTATCGTTCAGGATGGAGAGTTGCTTATCAGGCACAGTGACAGCGAGGATCGATTTGGGCATAGCGTGGTATCGCCAAGCGGTGTCCGCTGCCAGTGCGGCGGATATGGGCATCTCACACCGGTTGCTTCGGCTCAATCGCTGGTTCGCAATTTTATTGGGAGAGCATCCGACGACTCCTCCAGCCACACCGCTATGCTCGAGATCACCAACGGGCGTGCTGAGGCACTCACCGCTGCACAGGTGGTAGAGCTGGCTAGCACCGGCAACACGATTGCGGCCGACATTGTCGCAGTTGCTCAGGACGCACTGGCGCTGGCAATTGCCAACGCCGTGCTCCTCATTACTCCGAACGTGATAGTCATCGGTGGGCCGATCGCCGATTCCGGCGAGACTTTCCTGGGGCCGATACGAGAAAGGATATCCATTCTACTCGGCACCAACGCCCCGGTGCCGGTACTGCGGATGGGCTCGCTTGAGCCTTCTACCCCTCTAAGGGGCGCCTACGCGCTGGCACACAGCACCAATCAGTAGCCGAAGCTGCCGATCTGCATAGCTGTTCCTGGCATACACAGGAAGTCACGTGGCATAATGCATACTGCAAAAGTTGGGATACAGATACCGCATCTGCGCGGGGGTGGAGAGCGTTTTGACACCGCAACAGAGCCATTCTGGCTTACTTCTAGCCGGGCGATACCAGCTAGGCGATGTAATGGCAATTGGCGCAATGAGCACCATCTATCGTGGGCAGGACACCGTTTTACAGCGACCACTTGTCGTCAAGGCGGTTCCCCCTCACCACGCCGATGCCTTTCGCCAGGCGCTGCAACGTACGTCAGGGCTCACCCACCCTGCCATTGTAGCCACTTATGATGCACTGGAATATGATGCACTGGAATACCAAGACTGGTTGTTTGTGGCGCAAGAATCGGTCAGCGCCAGATCCCTGGACATGTATCTGGGCAGTGGTATACCGTCCGAGCGTTCTCTGGACCTGGCTCTACAACTTGCCCGTGCGCTTGCCTACGCCCACAGTCATAGCGTCGTTCACGGCGATTTGACCCCGGTAGCCGTTCTGGTGGATCGTCGAGCCCAGGTGCATCTCAACAACTTTGCGTTGCCGCCCGACGCCGCCTACTTCATAGGGGTTGCCAACAGCTTGCCTACCGATAGCGATGGCGACGGCCTCCATAGCCTCTACAGCGCTCCTCCTACTCCGGAAGCTGATGTGAGAGCCGTCGGTCTGTTGCTCTGGCAGATGCTTCGCATTCCCACGAAGGAGCAGCCAGGCGCGGGGGAGAGACCAGAGAGAGGCGAATTCCGCGCGGACGTGCCCGATCCAGTTCGTGAATTGGTATGGCGCTGTCTGCGGCCGCAGGATCCTCGGCCGATCAGAGATGCCGAGTCACTAACACTAGCACTCGAGCTAGAAGCGCATGCTCTGGCCAGCACGCGCGCTCCATACTCGGAATTGACTCCACCAGCGCTGCGTGCCGCACGGGAGGCACTGGCGGAGAAGGCCTCGTGGTCCACCGCGGACACGCTAGGTGTAGCGCAGGCCTGGCCCAACCCCGTGCTCGCCGGTAGCGGCCGCATCGGGCAGCCCAACCAGACTCCCGGCACCTCCACCACAGAGTGGCAAGAACCCCGTAGTCGTATAGCCACCGAAGAGCCGCCTGGCCAGCCTAAACTACGTCTACCTTCCCGCTCGGACGCTGGTGCTGCGGTCGCCTATAGCCAGTCCGATGCCCCCGAATGGCTTGAGCATGACGTGACCCAGCCGGAAACCAAATCCGTGGATCATGTATCGCCGCGGGGAGAAACCACACCGAGACGCACAACAGTGGGCATCCCGGTGCTTCTGGTCTCAGGTGCAGCCCTTTTTCTGGTAGCCTTTGTGATCGGCTTCTTCCTCTTAGCTGCCCAAGGTGGTCGTTAAGAAGAGTCGCATCGCTAGAGTGTGATTCATCTGGAAAGGTTCCCCGGCTATGAACCATCTTTGGGCCCCCTGGCGCATGTCCTACATCGAGTCAGGCAACGAGAAGGACGAGGAATGCATCTTCTGCTCCAAACCGTCAGAGCACCGTGACGAAGAGAATCTGCTCCTGTATCGGAGTAAACTCTGTTTTGTGCTGATGAATATTTATCCATACAATAACGGCCATCTCATGATCGCCCCCTATGAACACGTTCCGACAATTGAGGAGCTGGATGCGGAGACACTGACCGACATCATGCAGACTGCTCAACGCTGCCTGGCCGCTTTGCGGAAGGCGCTAGGACCGCATGGATACAACATGGGTATCAACCAGGGAGCAGTTGCTGGCGCCGGTATAACCGAACATGTACATTTTCATGTCGTGCCGCGTTGGAATGGCGATACCAACTTCATGCCGGTTCTGGCCGACACCAAAGTGATGCCCGATTATCTCAAGCACACCTATGAGCGGATACGCCCCTATCTGACGCAGCCGGAGAATGCAGAGCCGCCAGCGCCCACTACCGAGCCGGGCGGAGCGTGAACGGAGACGGCGGTGTCCGCACGAGGAGACGTGAGGTGCTACAATGACTGCAGAGATGCCCGGAGGTTGGGCTCGGTTACAGGCGGTAGTGCATGGAGCTGTGCAAGGGGTTGGCTTCCGCTACTTCGCACGCCGAGAAGCGCTTCTTCTGGGTCTATCCGGCTACACTCACAACCAACCAGACGGTAGTGTGGAAGTGGTCGCCGAGGGCAAACGCAGCCTGCTGGAGATCTACCTGGCCCGGCTTGAGCGGGGTCCGTCAGAAGCTGAAGTAGACTGGGTGGATCGTGACTGGAATCAAGCCAAAGGCACGTTTACCGGCTTTGAGATACGAAGCTAATTGTGGAGCAGAAGAGAGTCAACTGATGAGCATTGACGGCGAAACTGTAGATCACGTGGCGCTGCTGGCTCGCCTCGCCTTGACGCCGCCGGAGCGTGAGCGTATGCGTGAGCAATTGTCGGCAATTCTGGAGCATATCAACGTAATCAGCGAGGCTGATACCAGCCAGGTACCTGCCACCGCACATATTCTTCCACTGGAAAATGTGCTGCGACCCGACCAGATAGCGCCTTGGCCGGAAGTTAGAGAGCTAATCGAGAACGCGCCGTCTCATGAGGAATCATATATCCGTGTGCGTGCGGTACGTGATTGACACTCTACCCGGATACATCCGGGAGATTCTCAGGCTAACCGTCTTATGAGGTGGTGACATGCACCTATGCAGCTTAGCGCCTGAAGGGCCTGCCCGGCCCCAAAAGGCATTGCATCCATCGCCAGGCGAGCTGGGCTCTAAAAACAACTCTGGCTCAAGCGGATGGTACCTGTTTCAAAACTCTCATGCTTTTACGGAAAGCGGAGAGATTTACCTTGAAACCGGCAAACATGATTCTATTGGCAAGGTACAAGTGCCTACGGTTACTTAATCTCGCACGGGAACGAGAAACCGGAAATGCGAAAGGCCATTCATTCCCTGATTAAAACCAGGGGCTTTCTGGCTGGTTTTCTGTAAACGGCGACAGGAGTGGTTTTGTGCCTGAACTTTGGGAGCTCACCATTAGTGAGGCAAGTGAGTTGCTGCGCCGTCGAGAGATTTCGGCAGTAGAACTAACTCGTGCGCATCAAGAGCGCATGGCGGAGGTAGAGGGCAACGTACGCGCCTTTGTAACCTCCATGGATGACCAGTCGCTACAGGCCGCCGAACGTGTAGATGCACTCCGGCGCGAAGGCACGCCACTAGGACCACTGGCCGGCATCCCAATCGCCGTAAAGGACAATTTGTGCACGCGTGGCACCCCCACCACCTGTTCCTCTCGCATGCTCGAACACTTTGTGCCTCCCTACGATGCCACTGTGATCTCCCGGCTCAGGCAAGCGCAGGCCATCTTGCTGGGCAAAACCAACATGGATGAATTCGCCATGGGATCTTCGACGGAGAATTCGGCTTTCTTTCCCACCCGCAATCCCTGGGATCTGGAACGAGTCCCAGGGGGCAGCAGCGGCGGGTCCGCTTCTGCGGTGGCCTCCGGCGAAGCGATGGCGGCACTTGGCTCCGATACAGGCGGATCGGTGCGCCAACCTGGAGCATTGACCAACACCATTGCTCTCAAGCCAACGTATGGTCGCGTCTCGCGCTTTGGCTTGATAGCATTCGCGTCTTCCCTGGACCAGATTGGACCATTCACTCGCTCGGCCCGCGACGCGGCGATTGTGCTTGGGGCCATTGCCGGCCATGATTCGTTTGACTCCACCTCCGTCGATGTGTCGGTCCCTGATTATGAGGCTGAGCTCACCGGTGATCTGTCTGGTCTACGCATAGGTGTGCCAGCAGAATACTTCGTCGAAGGCGTCGAGCCGGGTGTGCGGCAAGTAGTAGATGAGGCCATCGACACGTTGAAAGCGCAGGGAGCCGAGGTCGGCGAGTGCTCGCTTCCCCATACTCGCTACGGCATCGCGGCTTATTACATCATTGCACCTGCCGAGTGCAGCGCCAATCTTGCTCGCTACGACGGCGTGAAATATGGCTATGCGCTACGCGATGGCGCCGAAGACCTCATAGACTTCGTTTCACGGACGCGGGCGCAGGGTTTCGGCATGGAAGTCAAGCGGCGAATCATGCTTGGCACGTACGCGCTCTCCTCGGGTTACTACGACGCCTATTACCTGCAAGCCGAGAAAATGCGTACTCTCATCAAGCGCGATTTCGATCAGGCTTTTGAACAGTTTGACATTCTGGCCGGGCCAACGTCGCCAACCGTCGCGTTTAAGATCGGGGAAAAAACATCCGACCCCTACGCCATGTACCTAAATGACGTGTTTACCATTCCTGCCAATCTTGCTGGTATCCCTGGAATCTCGATTCCCTGCGGTTTTAGCGAAGGGCTACCGGTCGGCCTGCAATTACTCGCTCCTGCCTTTGAGGAGGCGCGGCTCCTGCGCGTGGCTGACGGGTTTCAGCGGGTGACACAGTTTCATACCCGCTGGCCACAAGCGCTGACTACCAAGCGTGGCGGGCGCAAGCGCCGGTCTACCAGATAAGCTGGTAGAGCGGATCGGCGATACTGTGCCACCTATTGTTCCCTAATCGTCCTGTTCGGAGGTCCGGCATGAGCAGCTTACCCCCACTGGTTGACCCAGTTGCCCTGGCCGATTACCTGGCAAGCCAGCTTTCTGGTGGCGACGGGCCGCTGGAGATAGAGCGCATTCGGGGGGGGCACTCCAACGAAACATTCTTCGTTACTCGTGGGCAGGAGCAGTGGGTGCTGCGTCGCCCTCCCCGGGGTCCGCTGCTACCTACCGCCCATGACGTGGCGCGCGAATATCGAGTGCTTCAAGCTCTCAAAGAGACCAATGTGCCGGTGCCGTATCCCCTGCTTCTTTGTGAGGACACCTCGGTAATCGGCGCGCCGTTCTATCTGATGCGAAGGGTTACCGGCGTGGTCATACACGAAACACTGCCGCCGGCTTATGTGCAAGATGTCGAAGCCCGTAGTGGACTGGGACTGGAACTGATCGACCGGCTGGCTGATTTGCACGCGGTCGATTGGCAGCAGGCCGGACTTCGGGATTTTGGCAAGCCGACCGGCTACCTGGAACGGCAGCTCCGGCGGTGGAGTGGCCAGCTCGATGCCTCGCGTACTCGCCCTACACCCGACCTGGATGAAGTGACTATCTGGCTGCATGCACGCCTGCCCGAATCTGGTCCAGCGACTATTGTGCATGGTGACTACCGGCTGGACAACGCTATCTACGCCGCTGAGCCGCCGGCACACATTCTGGCTATACTGGACTGGGAAATGGCAACCATTGGAGATCCCCTGGCCGACCTGGGCTATTTACTGTCTTTCTGGCGCGAGGCCCAGGACCCCGAGCCGGAGATTCAGGATCCTGCCTGGGCCGTCACTTCAATGCCGGGATTCTGCTCGCGCACCCAATTGGTAGCGCGTTATGCGCAGCGCACTGGGCGCAGAATGGAGCATGTACCGTTCTACGCCGCCCTGGCTATCTGGAAGCTGGCAATTTTACTGGAAGGCAGTTATTCCCGCCATCTCGCCGGCACAACCGACGATCCGTTCTTTGCTCTGCTTGGCGACGGTGTTCCGGCACTAGCTCGTCGCGCGCTGGCGGTCTGCCGGGGCGAAATCCGGTTCACCTGAACCCAGCAACAGGTTAGAAAGCAGGGAGCGGTTGCTCCCATTTGAAACGATGGGATACAACTATCATGAGTCTAGAGGAAACTGTCGCTGATTCGGCTTTGGAGCCGTCGTCCAGGACTGAAGGAGCAACCGACCCTTTCTTGAGCCTCAAGCGCGGGGCGACGGAGATTTACTTAATCCGGCACGGAGACGCTCTACCGGACGCAGCCGAGGTTATTGGTCAGGGCTACGATGAACAAGGTTTGAGCGACCTGGGACGCCGCCAGGCTCAGGCGCTGGCAGAGCGGCTCAGAAGCGCGCAGCTCGACGCTATCTACAGCAGCCCACTGGGCCGTGCCAGAGAGACTGCCGACGCGGTAGCGACCTCCACCGGATGCGCGGTGGAAGTGGACGCGGAACTGCGCGAGGTGGCGCTGGGGTCGATTGGGGCAGTGCCTGGCCCAGAAACCAGCCGGGAAGAGGTGGCGAAGCTGCTCCGCGATCGACTGCGCGAGATTGCAGTAGTCGCAGTAACAACCGGGAAATGGTCCAGCATCCCGGGCAGCGAGCCTTCTGCAGAACTGCGCCAACGGGTCACTGGCGCGGTCGAGCGCATCGTCTCGCTGCATCCGGGGCAGAGAGTCGCCATAGTTAGCCACGCTGGTGCCATCAACGCCTATCTGGCGGGAATACTGGGAATCGAGCGCGACTACTTCTTCCCAACCGTCAATACCTCTATCTCAATGGTGCGAGTACAAGGGCAACGGCATATGCTCTTTGGGCTGAACGACATCAGCCATCTCCGCGAGCGAGGATTATTCGCTCCGGATGCCCCATAGACGGCAACAGCCCGGCGTAGGAGTGCAGCTGTCAGGAATTGGTGCTGGTCAATCCCAGCACCGCCCAGTAGAGCGCAGCGGCACCAGCGTCAGTGGCGGCGGCGTCTACCACAAACCGTGCGCTCACCAGCAAGTCTTCCCGAGGCATCTCGGAGAGAGACGTGGGCTGTTCGGTCTCGAATAGATCACTGTGATCATCGTCGTCGTCGTCGGAGATATACCATTCGCCACGATGCTCAATGGCAGCGCCGGCAGTGGCTAATGGTGCGAGCAACGCCGCCGTTGCGTCAAGTGCATCGGCAATACCCAAACGCCCTGATCGGTAGCGTAGGGCAACATCCTCTACCTGCACCGCCTGAGGTTCCGGCCGCGCGTTACGTTGAAGCATCGGTAACGTCTTGGCGAGCCACTCACCGTCTGCAACTGTTAGGTGCGGCAGGTAGATACTGGTGCGCACGCGACGCGCGACGTTCATCGAGCCAGGCCACATTGCATGTCTACCTATGTGGTGCGTCATGGTGATACCTTTGGCTATCTATGCCACTATTTGCTTGTTATACGGAACGAAATAGTCACCCGTTGCAGTACACTGTGGCCACCCTCGCTGCACGTGGTACACGAGCATACTATCGGATGTTACCACGCTGCACTGCCGCCTACCAGCGAGGAGTCGATACGACCGGTGCGGGCTGCTCTGCCCCGACACTCGCTCATAACCGTTCGATGACAGTTGCAGTACCCAGACCACCGCCACAGCACATGGTCTGCAGACCATAGCGCTGGTTGCGCTGCTCGAGGGCATGCAGCAGTGTGACCATCAGCCGGGCCCCGGATGCCCCCAGGGGATGGCCAAGCGCAATAGCGCCGCCGTTCACATTCACCTTCGACATATCTGGCGCAAGTTCGCGCTCCCAGGCAAGTACTACCGAAGCGAAAGCCTCGTTCACCTCGAAGAGTCCGATCTCGTCTTGCTTCAGTCCTGCTTTTGACAGCACCGCTCGGGTTGCTGGAATTGGGCCAGTCAGCATCATGACTGGATCGACGCCAACCGTTGCCTGGGCGACTATTCGAGCACGTGGCCGTAGTCCCAATGCGCTGGCCCGCTCCGGTGTCATGAGCAAGAGAGCGGCGGCGCCATCGCTTATCTGGCTGCTGCTGCCAGCGGTGATCCGCCCGTCCGGTTTGAAGGCAGGCGCTAGTTGGGCAAGCTTCGGCAAGGTGGTGTCGCGTCGCACTCCCTCGTCACGTGAGAAGAGGGTGCCGTCTACCAGCGATACCGGTGTGATCTCGGCATCGAAAGCCCCGTGGTCCTGGGCGTACGCAGCTAGCTGGTGGCTGCGCAAACCAAAAGCATCCATCTCCTGGCGTGAGATATCCCATTTCTCGGCTATCATCTCGGCCGAAAGCCCCTGGTGAACCATGGGGTAGACTTCGAGCAGCGAAGGCGGAAAGGGGTTACCGCCGGTGGCGATGCTGGAGCCAATCGGCAGTCGCGTCATGCTTTCGATACCGCCGGCGATGGTAACGTCGCAGACACCCGCCTGGATGAGATTGGCGGCGAAGTGGATTGCCTGCTGGCCCGAGCCACACTGGCGATCTACGGTAGTCGCCGGCACCTCTACCGGAAAGCCCGCCTGCAACACTGCATTACGCGCGATGTTGAGTCCCTGCTCACCGACCTGGCTCACACAGCCCATTACCACATCTTCGACAGCTGTTGGATCGATGCCCGCGCGCCCTACAAGTTCGCGCAACGCCATGGCGGCAAGCACCACCGGATGGGTGTCTTTGAGCGCACCATTGCGTTTTCCTACTGGTGTCCGCACTGCCTCGACGATGACCACCTCTCGCATACATCTCACCCTTCCTGCCGACTCGATACGCTGTGAGCCGGACCGCCCCGCGTAGCCACCAGGATTACATTGGAAGCCGGCTCGTCCACCGAATTGCCATACGACACCCCTCCAGTATACCCTGTCTAGCTATGAAACTTCTAACACCGCGTGCCAATCTCCAGTTCTAACCCGGTACACCACGATCTTCTGCGGTCGCTTCGCCACAGGACTTAGACCCACAAAGTGATAGAGTGCTTCATCTTTCTCCCCCTCAATCCAGGTAAGTAATGTCTGCACATTTGGGTCGTGGAAATGTTCGCGCAGCATAGCCAGCGCTGCCTGAGTAGCCGCAGCGCGGTCATCGCTAGCGAGCTGGCGCCAGATAGTTCCATTTGGGTCATAAGGCGTTTGCGGAAGCAGCTCGTCGGTATCGGTTAGCTCGACTGCCCACCACTGTGGCCTAGGAAGTCGAAAAAGCAGGCTGCGCACCAGTTCTTCATCTGACAGCGTCAGCCACTGACCTCCTTCGGAGGGATCATACCAGCGCCGGTAGTCTCGCTCCATCAGCTCAGCCACTTCTTCGGCGCCCGAGCCAAATATCAGCATGCCGATACCCTCCAGCCAGCCTACGGTGGCCAGCACCTGCTCTCCGACTGCTTCGCCTTTCCCAATCAGGATACGCATGGTCCTGATCCGTTCTGTACTAGCTTATTGTTTTGCCGGTAATAACTCATCTATTTGCTCTGCCGGTGAGCGGCGAAACTTTAACGTATGACTAGGATCATGGCTGCCATTGAGGAAATGGACAGTAGAGTCGTATATGAGGCACGCAGTGAAGGCAGAGGCAGACCGCTTACTACCACTACCCCCAGTACCACCGGTAGAGCAGCCAGGCGCCCGGGAGTCCACATATCTTGCCAGAGAATCCCGGAGGTCAGGCTGAGCATGAGAGTGTACAGAATGATCAGCGCTGGAACCGGGTCGAGCAGAATGTGGACTGGACCGTTACGCCAGATGTGCAGCACCGCGATGGCGACCGCCAGCACCAGTGGTACCACCACAAAGGCTACAATCAGGCCAAAATCCGGTCGAGCGCGCTCGCTCCAAAGCCCGTAGAATGGCAGCGGAATCACGCCTCCCGCGACACCGGCTCCCCCGGTATCACCGGTGGAGAGCGCCCACTGCCCCCAGGTAATGCGCAGCACTATTTGCCAGATAATAAACGGTCCAAGACCTGCAAGCAGGCTCATCACCAGCATCCGCCAGCGGCGCTTAGCCAAGAGCGGCAGGAAGAGGAGCGGTATCGAAAGCACGAGTTGTTCACGGGTCAGAAGCGCCGCTCCTATCGCCAGCGCGCTTCCCAGATAGCGCTCTTTGCGCAGCAGGTACACCGCCAACACTACCCAGAACACCGCGAACGGGTCGGCAAGATCACGCAGGAAACCCAGAACTTCGCCACAGAACAGCCCAGCGGCGGCACCTATCCAGCGCGACGCACCCGCTGCTACGGCTAAGAGACCAACGAGCCAGGCGGTGAGCAATATAGCAACGAAATTCACCAGGAGCAGCATGTAGGGTACCAGGTGAGGCATTCCCAAAGTCAACAATCCCGCGGTGTAGGGATACAGGATGCGCTCGGCTCGCACCTCTCCAAATGCTGGGTCCAGCGCGCAATTGGAGGGACGTGGGCGCTCAGCGCAGATAATTGATTGCGCGGGATCGAGCGCTAAAAAGTAGAAGAACTGGCCGTCGAAACCTGCGGGATTGTGGTTCATGACCAGGTCGCCCAGGCCCAGACGATCTCCAGAGCGCCACCCGATATCAGCAAAAGCGCCAATCGCCTTATATCCCTGCTTGGTATAGTAACGCTGCTCGTTGTAGTAGGCCAACGCCATCAGCAGCAACATTCCCGCAACCGCCAGAATGGGCAGTACTGGAGCGACGCGCCTCTCTGCCCGGGCGAGCTTCTCCAGCCACTGGTGAGCCTGCGGGGGAAGCTGTTGCACCTGGGACGCACCCCAACTGGTGGTGGCCGTCTCGTCGGCGATAGACTGTCGTTCTGACTGCGTGCTGCTTCTCACAGTAAACTACCTTGTTCCCTACGGCGATTGTCGACAACTCTTTCTGGTCCAGGGAAAGCGGGTCCATCATCCCAGGCGTCCCGAGTAACACTATAGCATCGAACACGAAATCACTGGTACGCGGAGCATCTGTAGACAGCAAGTCGATCGCCACCGCCAGCCGGCAATGGACTACTCTCGTACTGCGAGAGTGGCACTTGCCACACTGCCAAATCACCAGTAGTCTGATAGCTAATAGACATGTCCACAACCCGAACTCTGAAAAGAGGCGAACGGCGATCGGAAGCAGGTAGCGGCATCTATGGTCATGAACGTACAACCGGTGACGCTGAGTAGCGAAGTGGTTCGGTTGGAACCGCTAGCACGGGAGCACGCCGAAGGTCTGTATCAGGCGAGCCAAGATCAGGACATCTGGGCCTATATGCCAATGAACCCAAGCCGGTCACTCGCGACGCTATTGGAGTGGATCGATGCTGCGGCGTCGGGACAGCAGTTAGCCTTTGCCATCCGCGATGCCAATAGTGGCGGTTTGCTGGGCTCAACACGCTACCTCAACATTGCCAGCGAACACCACGGACTGGAGATCGGCTGGACGTGGCTGGCTGCTCAGGCTCGGCGAACCTCCGTCAATACCGAGTGTAAGTACCTGCTGCTGCTACATGCGTTCGAGTCGCTGGGCGCAATCCGCGTCGCGCTCAAGACCGATAGGCGCAACCTGCGCTCGCAGCATGCCATCGAGCGGATTGGCGCGGTCCGGGAGGGCGTGTTGCGTAAGCAGATGATCCTCCCGGACGGGTATCACCGCGATACGGTGATGTATAGCATCATCGACGACGAGTGGCCGGTCGTGAAGCATCGGCTGGAGAGTATGCGCGGTACGACAGCATCAGGCACCCTTTACCGCGGGAGCCGTCCGGCGCCTACGGTTGGGCTTTAGCGAAGTGGTGGCAGCGGCAACAATATCCTCGACCCCTCCCAGCAATGCAGCATAACCCAGGCGTTCTAGAGCATGCCACAGCTCGCGCACACTGGTCTCGGGCGGTACTGCCACCACCCTTGGCCCTACACGGTGCAGACGAAAAGCGCGCAATTTTGGCGATGAGACTAGTTCTCCGGCCAGCGCTTCGCTGGGTGCTTCGATCAGTCGCAAAGCTCCGGCGAGCTGTGCCGACTCCTTGTACTGGCGGGCCCAGTCACGCAGCGTGTAGACGACATTCTGGGGTAGGGCTTTCTGGCTGTGTTGCTCCAGAAAATCAATGACCTCGTCAATGCTCGCGCCCTGCTTGAGACCACGGCTCAATGCCTCACGGGTGAGGGTAAATCGACTGACTCGCCCAATTTGTTCCAACAGTCCAAATCGCACCAGCCAATAGAGCGCAGGCATATAGGGCTCCATCAACAGAACCTGGAAGTTGGGTTGTACCACCAGCGCCTTGCTTGATGGTTGCTGGCTAGCGCTGAGATCGCTGGTAAGTACTTCAAAGCCGAGCTCGGTAAGCATGAAGACGTCGGGATTGACGTTCTCACGCGCGCTCGGTACGGTATCTCGGTAGTAGCCGAGCATGACAATTCCCAGCTCGGAGAGAGTCGAACGGAACATGCCGGTGATCATTTCACCGTCGGTGTATTCCCATTGCTTGCGCAGGTCGCCGGCCAATTTGAATCCGGCCTCGCCAGCGTAACGTTGGGACGGACGAAGCACATAGGGATTGTCGCCGAGTAGAGTGGCTCGGAAGGACGCCATTGAGTACCACAGCCCTGGACGACACTCGCGCAAGAGCTTCTGAACCACGTCACGAGCGACCGGAGTTTCAATGTAGAACGCCATCCACTCCTGATAGTTCGCCCCCGGCTGGTCAATCCACCAGCGGTCGGTTGGCCAGCGACGGAAGAGGCGCCGCGCCTGCATTACCAGATCGTGCTTTCCCCAAGATTCTACCTTTGGACCAGGGCCAAGGTGATTGCGTGATTTTGAAGTCGAGGGCGGCGCAACTGCCAATCCCATCTCGACGGCCTCTTGTTTCAGCAGCTCGACATAAGCCAGCGCTTCGTCTTCGCTCTGGTGCGCACGTGATCCTACCAGCAGCGGCAAGATGCGCAAGGCAGCTCGCTTGGGTAGCGCCCCTGATCGGGTCAGTTCTACCTCATGCTGATGCGCAATCGAGGCAATTACTGCCAGATCCCATAAGAAGGTGGTATCGGCCGGTTGCACCGATCCAGGCGCGTCGAGTTCAACGTGAAGGCCGGTTTCTGCCGGCGGCCGATCCTCGGAATTATTTAAGTTCGCCAGCGTCTCCTTGGGAATGAAGAGTATCCGCTGACCCTCGCTAAAGGTATCGAAAGCTAGAGCGTATTCCTCCATCGCGTGCAATACCGACGCCAATTCCGATCCATCCAACTTCACGCTGGCACGAATGGCAGCGGTACTGGCCTGGCCACCCCTCCGTCGTAGCCATTCATACAGGTCACGCAGCCTGGGGTCGATCTGAGTGAGGGCATAACGGACCGCCTCGGCCTGTGACAAGTTCTCGGCGATCGCGGTGCGCACCTCGTTGCGGGAGTAATAGGCCTGCAGGGTCAGCCCAAAGCGACGTCCGATTTGGTCGAGATCGCCCTGACGGTAGGGCATGAGAAGCTCGTCCAGCGTCTTGTCGGAGCGATCAGCAATTGGCACAAACAGCTCACGCCCAGTGGCATAAAGGGCAGTCGACAACTCAGTCGGCACATAGGCGATACGCTTTTCCTCTACCTCAGCCTGTGGATTGCGGGGAAGAGTATACCCATAGAAGGTGGCTCGCTGCCCAATCAAATCACCACCCTGCACTTTAGCCGTTTCGCTGAAGACCAGATATTGCTCAATCAAGCTGGCCAGGGCGGAATCGGCCTCCTCGGGCAACAGCCGCGCCCGCTCAGGGATCATGTCAAAGAGGCACCAATTGCGTGCCGACGGCCCGACGACTGCAAAGAGGACTCGGCGCTCGTTTTCTCCAAGACGCTCCCAGACGAAACGCGAGGCAATAGTGTCACGCATCGAGCGTTCGAGCTGCTGGCGAGCTTCTTGCGTCTCATGCCTGGGCTCTTCCGCGCCCCACCATTGCGCTATTGAACGTAGAACGACCAGTGGTTGTTCTGACAGGATAGCGGACAGACTCTTCATGTACGGCTACCTCCGAGGCTGCGCAGCGCACGGATTCCCTCACGGGCAACCACTTCGTCATTGGTGGATTGGTTCCCGACTCACGAGGTCTCCACATTCACTGCACACGACCTACTCCTCCACAGAAGACCCTCAATTGGTTGGTGTTATCGGAATTCTCACACCGCCAAGCTGCTCTCCATTTGCCGGCGCGGCTCGTCTAGTACGGTACCACCATTACTCGGCCACATCTTCTTCCGCGGGGAAGAAGCGTGTGCGGGCGCCAAAGTTCTCGACATAGTGAATGACCTCACGCGTCAACTGAGTGGGGGTAGATGTACCCGACGTAATCGCTACGCGCTTCTTGCCTGAGAGTACTTCAGGCGCGAGATCATCAAGACTCTCGATACGTATGGCAGGGCTACCCGCCAATTCTTCGGCCACCTGCACAAGACGGCTGGTATTGTTACTGCGCGGATCGCCTACCACTATAGTCAGATCCGCGCCTTGCGCCATCTTAGCGACAGCTTCCTGTCGCAGCTGAGTCGCCATGCAGATTTCGTTGTGTACCTCAACCTGCGGAAACCGCCTTTGAATTTCTTGCACCAAGCGAGCAGTGTCCCACTGGCTGAGCGTAGTCTGGGTTGTGACCAGCAGGCGCGGATAGGTTGCCAACGAATCCGGCAGGCTATCGAGGTCTACTGCGGATTCGACGAGATAGACGCTCCCCGGCGCTTCGCCAATCACCCCTTCCGGTTCAGGATGGCCCTTTTTACCAATGTAGATGGTCTTAAAGCCACGTGCAGTGTAGTCCTTTACAAGCTCATGAGTCTTGTTGACATCTGGGCAGGTAGCATCCAGCACGCGCAGGCCACGCAATTCGGCGCGCTGCTTGACGCGAGGTGAGACGCCGTGCGCAGTAAATATAACGGTACCTTCCTTTACCTGTTCGAGGATAGAGGCTCGATCCGGCCCATCAAGCGTCGTGATGCCAAGCTCAGACAATTCCTGGACCGCGAAGCGATTGTGCACGATGAGCCCTATGATATACAGTGGGCGCGGCAGAGATGGATCTTTGGCCGCCTGCCGTGCCAGCTTCATCGCATCTACCACGCCATAGCAGTAGCCTCGAGGCGAAACCTTTATTACTTCCATTCAGCAGAGAATCACTTTCCACTCTCTACGAGCGCTGCTGCTCACGTTGCTCTTGCTAGAGAGGACGCCGGCCGCAGAATACAGCTTTCCCTATTGTACCGCACCCAGTAGTGAGATGCTCCTGCGACGCCGGAATCCGCCCGCCTGGCTCCCCTCCCACCGAGCTACCCGCAGCCTGGACTCGCGACAAGTATACCATATCTCAGCCCCCTGCTTTACCCAAGATTCGCCGAATTACCGCTCAGGCACGCACTCGACCGCACGTACCTTGGTACGCTCTGATATACTGTGCGTCATAGGGCGGCCCGACGCAGGTATCCAGGTTTTGGAACGTGCCCTTGCCCATAATATTAGAACAAATTATCTACGAAGGCAAGTGCCTAGCAATATGATCATCGACTTTCATACCCACGTCTTTCCTCCGGAGATTATTGCAAACCGGAGCAACTTCACCAGGCGAGATCCGTGGCTAGCGGAACTCTACGGTAATCCGAGGGCAAAAATGGCCTCTGCCGACGACCTGCTGGCCTCAATGGATAGCGAGGGCATAGACGTCTCGGTGGTCTGCTCATTCGGCTGGAGAGATGCAGGTTTGAATGAAATGTGTAATAGCTACCTGATACAGGCGATGCGAGATCACCCCGGTCGCATCATTGGTCTGGCGGGCGTGCAACCTACGTCCGGCTCCTCAGCAATAGCTGAGCTCGAGCGCTGCGCCAAAGCGGGAATGCCTGGATTCGGCGAGCTTATGCCGCACGGGCAGGGCTACCGCCTCTCCGACATCACACTGCTGGCTCCCCTGGTGGAAACGGCAATCCAGCTGGGGATGTTTGCTTTGACCCACGCCAGCGAACCCGTGGGACACATCTATCAGGGCAAGGGTGATGTGACTCCGCACGACTTACAAACATTCATTCGCGGGTTTCCCGGCCTGAGGGTGGTCGCCGCACATTGGGGAGGAGGATTCCCATTCTACGAACTCATGCCCGAGGTGCGGGCGGAAGCGGCCAACCTCTGGTATGACTCAGCGGCGTCACTCTATCTCTACCGGCCTGATATTTTTCCTTTGGTGGCGCGCATCGCTGGTGCCCACAAGATTCTCTGGGGCAGTGACTTCCCGTTGATCAGCCAGAGGCGTATGCTGTCTTATACCTATACGTCCGGCCTGGACGCGCAGAAACTGGAGCTGGCTCTTGGGGGCAACGCTGCGGCGTTTTTGAAGATGAATTAGCGCTTTTTATCACGTTCTCACCGAGGTGGCTTGTGCGGGTGATATCACTGGGAAGCGGCAGCAGCGGTAACGCTGTAGTAATCCAATCCGGCGATACGACTGTGCTGGTGGATGCCGGCTTCTCCTCACGTACGCTGGCAGGACGCCTCCGTCAAGTGGGCCTTGCACCCACGGCGGTCCAGGCCATTTTGCTGACCCACGAACACACCGATCATGCCGGTGGAGCACTGGCGTTTGGCGCCACGTATGGGATTCCGCTCATCTCCGACCCGGCTACGCTGAAGGCGATCGTTTCACCGCCTGCAACACCGGCCCTATGGCAGAGTTCGGCCAGCCCAGAAGTTGCGCAGGTCAAACTTGGAGTTGGAGACACTACCCAGCTGGGCACGCTTGAAGTGCACAGCTTCCCTACCTCGCATGATGCGGTTGCGCCATGTGGTTTCCTGATTTCTAGCCGCGCCTGGAACGTCTGCATCGTAACCGATACCGGCGAGATACAGCCACCGGTGATCGCGGCGATGCGCCAGGCACACCTGGTGGTTATTGAAGCCAATCACGATCGCCAGCGACTCCTGGCTGGACCCTATCCCTTACATCTCAAGCGTCGCATTGCAAGCTCAACCGGCCACCTCTCCAACCAGCAGACCGGCGAGGCGCTGGCCAGCATCCTGGACGACGGTCCACGCTGGATCTGGTTGGCGCACCTGAGTCGAACCAACAATACGCCATCGCTGGCACGCGCGCAGGTTCGCGAGTATCTGCGCCAGCGTGGGCTAGGACACGCCCGCATCGAAGTAGCGCCACCCGATCTGGGACCCAGCTGGGATAGCTCTGCACTCTGGGGGTGATCTACCCAACCAGGCCACGTCAACCACCAAGGAGGCACTTAGGCCCGCGAATCTCCGGCTCGTGACCGTTCATGTTGGGTAAGCAAGCGTTTGCGCAGTCGGATGGTACGTGGCGTCACTTCTACCAGCTCATCGGCATTGATAAAATCCAGCGACTGCTCCAGGCTCAGCTTGACTGCAGGCGTCAAACGGACGGCAATGTCAGAGGTAGACGATCTCACATTGGTCATTTTCTTCTCTTTGCAGACGTTGACTGCCAGGTCGGCCGGACGCTGGTTGAGGCCAACGATCATTCCCTCATAGACTGGAGTTCCCGGCTCTATAAAGGTTTGTCCACGCAACTGAGCATTGTTGAGGCCGTAGGTTACGGCAACGCCGCCTTCGGATGCGATCAGCGCTCCATTGCGTGACGTACCTATGGGGCCGAGCCACGGCTCGTGACCGAGCAACAGACTCGACATGGCGCCATTGCCCTGAGTAAGGGTTAAGAATGCGTTTCGGAAGCCGATGAGACCGCGGGTGGGAATGTCGTACTCCAGACGCACATTACCGCTTCCGTCATTGACCATATCCACCATACGAGCCTTCCGTAGCGCCAGCGTCTCGCTAACCGCGCCTATGTACTGCTCGCGAGTGTCGATGACCAGACGCTCGACCGGCTCGAGCACCTTGCCGTCGACGTCACGGGTGATGACCTCGGGCCGCGAAACCTGCAGTTCATACCCCTCGCGGCGCATAGTCTCGATTAACACCGCGAGATGGAGCTCACCGCGCCCGCAGACGACGAATTCGTCCGGTGAGTTGCCATCCTCAACCCGTAGGCTCACGTTGGTCTCAAGTTCCCGGTAGAGCCGGGCACGCAACTGGCGAGATGTACTGAACTTGCCCTCACGACCGGCAAAAGGACTGGTATTCACGGCAAAAGTCATCTTCAGTGTTGGTTCGTCTATGGCGATGCTGGGGAGCGGCTCCGGCTGCTCGACGTCAGCAATAGTATCGCTAATACTGGCGTCTGCAATACCAGTTAGCGCCACAATGTCTCCAGCCGATGCCTCCTCTATCTCTACCCGGCCTAGTCCCTGGTAGGTGAATACCAGACCAATGCGCCCGCGGCGAATCTCGCCATACCGTGTGATGGCAGCAACCGCCATATTGGGGCGCACCCGCCCACGGGTGATGCGTCCAATAGCATACTTGCCCTTATAGTCATCGTAGTCCAGCGCCGTCACCAGTAACTGGAATGGTCCATCTTCGTCTACTACTGGAGCGGGAACATAATCCACGATAGTGGCGAAGAGCGGCTCCAGGTCCATATTGGGGTCGTCCGGGTGCAGGCGGGCGATACCCATGCGTGCGACCGTATACACCACCGGAAACTCGAGCTGCTCATCTCGAGTGGCCAGCTCGAGAAAGAGATCCTGGGTCCACGACAGCACCTGGCTGATGCGAGCGTCACGACGATCGATCTTATTGATGACCAGGATGGGCTGTAGGCCAAGCTCAAAGGCTTTCCTAAGGACAAAACGTGTCTGCGGCATGGGGCCTTCAACCGCATCCACCAAAAGTAGACAGCCGTCAGCCATGTTCAGCACGCGCTCAACCTCTCCACCGAAATCGGCGTGGCCCGGCGTGTCTATAATATTGATCTTTATACCCTTGTAGGTAATGGCAGTATTCTTGGCCAGAATAGTGATGCCGCGCTCACGCTCTAGATCGTTCGAGTCCATGATCAGCTCGCCTACCTGCTGGTTCTCGCGAAAGACCTTGCCCTGCTTGAGAAGTCCGTCTACCAGGGTGGTTTTGCCATGATCTACGTGAGCTATAATGGCAACATTTCGTATATCAGAGCGAACTCGCATCTTACCTTCAATCGATTCGTTTAGTGTTTGCATACTGCGACGCGTTTTCCTTTGTACACACCCTGGTTCTAACTGGAACCAGAAAAACTGCCCGGAGGTGAGCCGGTGGTCTCTCTATAGCACGTGCTGGGCGCACCAATAGACTAGTATACCACTCTCCGCCCACGTACACATGTGGCGGGATGGGAGATAGGTCAGCTGGACTGCCACAGCGGTCCAGGCTAGCAAAAAAGTGCGAATCGGTCATTGCTTATTGTTGACAGGTCGGCACTATGATAAAGTAAGCATAGTTAGGCCAAATGGACTTCATCCGCAACGCAAGTTTTGGCCGGCGCTCACCCTGCTTGAGGTGATGTTCGCAGCTAACCAGAGGGAGGCGGCACTTCCTCCTATGCCTCCGGGCGGGGATCCGCGTGCCGAAGATACTGATGACGTCTGAAGACAACAATCGGAATTTACGACTGCCCGCAAGCTATCAGCCTAAGCAGCCGCCCCAGATGTCTGTGCTGTTCGTTGAGCCTGATCAGAGCAGCGCCGAGCGGCTGTCGCGTACCCTGACGAATTTGAGCGCGGTGGCAATCGTCCACTCCGCCCATGCTGCGCTCAGCGCCATCGCTCTTCACATGCCCAGCTTGATCGTAACCGAAATAGATCTCCCCGATGTCAATGGCCTGGAATTCATTGCCAAAATTCATTCTACACCGTCAATGCGCCATATACTGCTTATGGTAGTCACCAATCGAGCAGGAGTGCGTGATAAGATCAACGCATTCCAAGCAGGGGCCGACGACTATCTGGTGAAGCCGGTCGACCCGGAGTTCTTTGCATTGCAAGTGCAACTGCTCAGCCGATTCCGCAAGGTGATTGGAAGCTCACCGGTCTCTTTTTAACTGTCCAGCTTAGGTAGCGGCACACCTCGGCTGGGTAGTCCGCATGGCAGGAGAAAAAGGTGAACAATTCTGAGCACAACCGCCCGGCGTGGTCGGAGGAGCAGTGGCAGCTGTATATTGCCAAGTTTCCGCCCATTTTACGCCCGGCTGAGGTAGCGGCAGTCCCGGAGTGGATGCTCTATTCTCCCGGTGCGTTCCCTCGAAGATTTGACACCCATTTCTTCTTCGCCAGTATGCCTGACCAGCAGGTTGCCGAACACGACCAACTCGAAACAACCGAAAGCACCTGGATTCGCCCCGAGGAGGCGCTATCTCGCTATCAGGAGGGACAGTTTCCGCTGGTTTACGCTACCATCCGCCAGCTAGCGACATTGTGCGACCTGGGATCCATTGCCGCGGCTCAACAACGATTTGCTGACGAGCCGTTGCCTACCATACGGCCACAGGTGATCGACTATGCTGGGCTCCAGGTTATTGTCACCCTCGATCCCAGCGAGTGATATGGATGAGATAACCTCGTGCAGCAGTACCTCCTCATATGGGGAGAATAGGAGCAGGCGCAGATGGATTTGCCAGTTGGGGTTAGCAGCATTCTAGCGCCGAATCCATCGTTAATGACAGGACCAGGAACGAACACCTATGTGATTAGCGAGCCGGGTAGCCTCTCGGCAGTCATCGATCCCGGTCCAGATAGTGAAGAGCACCTGCAGCGGATCCTCCAGGAGGCCGGCGCTGGCATATCAGCCATCTTGATTACCCATGGCCATCCCGACCACGCCCTAGGCGCCGACCGACTGCGCGAATTATCCGGCGCTCCAATACTGGCCTGGAGCCGGGAGGGAACGCCGGACGCCGACCAGACGCTCTCAGACGGCACCACGATCCATCTCGGACGGCGGCGGCTGCGGGCGCTCCACACTCCAGGTCATCGCTTCGACCACCTCAGTTTCTTACTGGAAGACAGCGCGGCACTCTTTGCTGGAGACTTGGTGGCTGGCACCGGGACAGTGGTGATCGCTCCACCAGAAGGCAATTTGGTGGACTACCTCGCTTCACTTCACCGGCTGGTCGATTTGGATCTGGCAATGATCTTGCCAGCACATGGTCCGGTTATCTCCGAACCGCACGCCCTCCTGCTGGAGTTCATCGCTCATCGAAACCAGCGCGAAAGCCAGGTGCTGGCCAGACTGGCAGAAGGTCCGGCCACACTCGACGCTCTGGTGGAGAGCATCTATGCCGATGTGGATCCCAGGCTGCACGGAGCGGCTGCGCTTTCCGTTACTGCCCACCTCTACAAACTGGAAACTGAAGGTAGGGTGACTCGCGCCACGGCAACAGAGAGCTCTTCTGGTCCATGGCAGCTGGTGACTACGGCAATCGATCCGCACGGTTCAGCTTGATTGGACATCCACCACAATGCGCCCGCGGACATTGCCTTCTAGGATCCGAGTAGAAACCGCTGGTAGGTCCTCAAGTTTCACCACCTGCATCGTCTCTTCGATCTTCTCTGCCGGTAATGATTCGGCCAGTCGTTTCCATGCCATCCGTCGCCGTTCGATCGGCGAATCGAGCGAGTTGATACCAAGTAAGTTGACTCCGCGCAGGATAAACGGCAATACCGTAGTGTGGAGTGCAAACCCGGCTACATTACCGCAGGCTGCCACGCTGCCTCCCGGCGCCATAGTCCGCAGCACTCCAGCCAGCATATCACCCCCAACCGTATCGATCGCTCCCCCCCACCGTCCCGAGCCCAGCGGGCTGGGGGACGGCGCCACCAGCTGAGATCGGTCGAGTATTTCGCTTGCCCCTAACATCTCCAGATAGCTTCTGTTCTCACTCCGCCCGGTGGCGGCCACTACCCGGTAGCCCGATCTGGCCAATATGGCGGTAGCCATACTTCCCACACCTCCGCTGGCGCCCGTCACCAGTGCCTCGAGCTTACCCGGCACTAAGCCATGCTCCTCGAGCGCCATGAGCGAAAGCATGGCGGTAAAGCCGGCAGTGCCAAGCGCCATGGCGATACGAGGCTCCATACCGTCGGGCAGCCGAACCAACCATTCGCCTCTAACTCTTGCCCGCTGGGCATAGCCGCCGAAGCGGTTCTCGCCCACCCCCCAGCCGGTCAGGATCACCTGGTCGCCTGGTTTCCAATCAGGTGAATCAGACTGCTCGACTACCCCAACCAGGTCGATTCCGGGCACCATGGGGTAACTCCGCACCACCTTGTTCTTGCCGGAGAGCGCCAACGCGTCTTTGTAATTGAGGCTAGAGTAGATGACCGATATCAGTACATCACCTGCGGGAAGCTGGCCTATTTCCAGTGACTGTATGGAAGGAACTACCCGGCCGTCACTCTCATCGACGACCAATCCGAGAAAGCTGGTAGAGCGGTTAAGCATACAACGTGTCTCCTAGAGATCGGTTACGGCAACTGCATGGCTTTGATCTCGAAGAATTCTTCCAGCCCATGCTTGCCCAGTTCTCGACCATGCCCAGACTGCTTGTACCCGCCAAACGGAGCCAGCGGGTTGAAGGCGCCTCCGTTGATCTCTACCTGGCCGGTGCGCAGTCGACGTGCTACCGTCTTTGCGTGCTCGAGACTGCCTGACCAGACTCCACCAGCCAGCCCATACATAGTATCGTTGGCGATTCGAATAGCATCTTCCTCGTCTTCGAAAGGCAGTATGGCCAGGACTGGTCCAAAAATTTCTTCCTGGGCGATGGTCATTTTTGACTCGACGTCGGAGAAAATGGTCGGCAGGACAAAGTACCCTTTTTGCAGATCGGCAGGAGGCTCAACTCCTCCAGTGAGCAGGCGGGCGCCTTCCTGGATACCAGTTCGGATGTAGGATCTCACCGTCTCACGTTGCTCTGCCGATACCACTGGGCCTAGCGTGGTTCCTTTCACCATCGGGTCTCCCGGGAGCCAGCCCTTGGCCGCCTCGGTAGCCAACTCCTCTATTTCGGCGAGCCGGGAGCGAGGTACGATCATACGGGTCAGGGCGCTACAGGTCTGGCCGGAGTTGATGAAGCACTTCCCCACACCATCCTTAACTGCTCGGGGCAACTCAGCGTCGTCTAGAATGACGTTGGCCGACTTACCACCCAGCTCCATTGCCACCCGCTTGACGGTTCCAGCGGCAAGTTCGCTCACGCGCCGGCCGGCTTTGGTCGAGCCGGTGAACGAGACCATATCCACTTCAGGATGGGAGACCATTCTTTCACCGACGACGCTGCCCTGGCCGGATACCAGATTGAAAGCTCCGGGTGGGAAGCCGCACTGGTTCATGATGTCGGCAAGCAGAAAAGCGTTGAGGGGAGCCACCTCGCTTGGCTTAAGTATAACCGTGCAACCGGCCGCCAGCGCCGGCGCGACCTTTGCAGCGATCTGATGCAGGGGGTAATTCCACGGAGTGATGCAGGCCACAACTCCTACCGGCTCATGAACGATCAGTGAATTACCTACTTCTTCCTCAAGCAGCGCATCCTTTAGCAGTCCCGGCATTGAGGCAAAGGTCGTCGTAGGAAGGCCAACCTGGATGATCTGGGCGAGGCGATAGGGCATGCCCATCTCCTGGGATATGACGGCGGCGATCTTCTCCGAATGGGCCTTCAGCCCATCGGCGACACGCTGCAAGCAGGTGGCACGCTCCTCCGGCGGTGTCTGTGACCAGACTGGGAACGCCGCTCTGGCCGCCTGCACCGCTCGGTCCACATCCTCAGCGGTGCCGCGAGGCACGCTACCCATGATCTCCTCGGTGGTGGCATTAACGACATTTGCCGTCTCCTTGCCGGTCGAGGCCACCCACTCACCGCCGACATAGATCTTGTTTCGGACGTGCATGTTCTCTTCCACTATCGTCTGCTCCATTCTGCTCTTTGCGTCTGCTGCGTTGCATCTCACTTGATGAATACCACATGGCATACAGCGTGTGAAGGGTGATACGAGTTGCGTCCACCGGGGACGCCTCATTTGCTAGACGATTTTTTTACCGATCTTTGCGAAATATTTGCAACAGTGTACCAATTCCACATGTAATATTAGAAGATGCAGGTAATATAGATAATAGGGATAGTGAGGACTCGCGTCTTTGTCTTTCTCTCCATTGACTGTTTTCACGTTCTTCTCGCCACAGAGTTCTTTCGGCGGGGTGGGGTAACCAATATGGACCAGCAGATGACGACCGATGTGCAGACCCTCATTGAGCAGGGCAACAGGTTGCTGCTTCACGGGCAGGTCACTGAGGCCGCTGCCGCCTTCTCTCGGGCGGTCGAACTCGATCAATCGGCGGCTCGCGCCCACCTTGGGGTGGCGGAGACCAACCTGGCGCTTGGCGCCTACGACATAGTCAGCATCGCCTGCCGCCATGTGCTCGATCTTGCACCCAATAGCGCAGACGGCGCGCTGGCGCGAGCCATACTGTTGGTTCTGGATCGCCAATATGAAGCCGCCGTCTACGAACTCGAGCGCGTCGAAACGCTGGATCCCGGCCGTGCCTACGCTCATGCGCTGCGCGCGTACTGTCTGCGGCAGCTTGGTCGAAACGGCGATGCCGCTCTGGCTGATGCCAAGGCGTACCGGCTCTCGGGGACTCAAGACCTGAAGAATCTGTTTCCTCGGGTCGAAATCCCGACTCCCCAGGCCAGCATCACCCCACAAGCTCCCGACACAGGGCGCATGCCCTACCAGAGGCCCTGGTCACAGCGCTCTCCGGCTGAGCGGCAGATGGCCCGTGCACGTGCGGCAGTCTACGGTGTACCAGTAGTTACATACACGTTGATCGGCATAAATGTGCTGGTCTATCTGGTGGGAGCCGCACTCTCGCACGATTTCCTCTCGCCGTTTACGAGTGCGAATTGTCTCGCCTTTACCCAGACCAATCTCCTGGCAAGCTGCTCCAATAAACTTTACCAGTATGGCGTAGAACAGGGGCTGCTTATCCAGCAGTCACCTATTCAGGCGTACCGTATCTTCACCGCCATGTTTCTCCACGAGAGCATCCTGCACATAGGTTTGAACATGCTGTCGCTCTATTTCGTAGGGGTGCTAACCGAGCGCATCTTCGGCGGGCAGCGCTATCTGGCGATCTATCTACTAGGCGGCATTCTTGCGGGAGTTGCTCAAGCGATCGTGACACCTGGCGCCATAGCTCTGGGCGCATCGGGCGCGATATTCGCCATCTTCGGAGCATTTGGAGCGTTTCTCATTCTGCGGAGACAGGCGCTGGGACCGGCGGCAAATGCGCTGATCGGCCAGTGGATATTCTGGCTGGCCCTGAACCTTGTCTTCGATGTCACCGCGGCAGATA
Organism: uncultured Chloroflexia bacterium; assembly: GCA_963826075.1. GTDB lineage: Bacteria > Chloroflexota > Ktedonobacteria > Ktedonobacterales > JADMIN01 > JAJPKE01. The sequence goes on along the minus strand of CAWGVQ010000009.1, from coordinate 11,624 downwards.
TCGGGCTTGCCGATCACATCGGCGGTCTGGTCGCCGGATTCATACTAGGCGCGATATTCCTGTCGATGAGTCCCCGGGCGCGCCGGGGCAGCTCGGTCATGTAGCTGGAGATCGGGCCTAAGCAATGCTGCCGAGTAGCAGCGGCCCGGGGCCGTCCGGGGCTTTCTCGCTCCAGGAATAGGCGGCCTCGATCTCCGTACGCAGCGCAAGGGCCTGCTCCTCCGAGCGGGCATGTATCTCTACCAGCGGAGTTCCTGCCTGGATATAGTCTCCAACCTTGGCCAGGAGCACCAGGCCAACCGCATGATCCACCCGGTCTCCCTTGCGCTGCCGTCCGGCGCCGAGGTGGACCGACGCCATGCCAATGCGCTCGGCCTGTATAGCGGCGATGTACGCGGTACGCGGGGCGGGCAACAGTACACGTACCGGAGCGCTGGGAAGCAGAGACGTATTTTCGATCTGTCGGGCATCGCCTCCTTGGGCGGCGACAACCTGCACCAGCTTCTCCAGACCTGACGCGTCGACAATAGCCTGCTGAACGCGGGTGCGGCCCTCCTCCTGGCTGGCTACCATTCCAGCCAGAGCCAGTAATGTAGCCGTTTCGTGCAGACAGAGCTCGGTGACATCCAACGGTCCGGTGCCTCTAAGGATATCAACCGCCTCGGCCAGCTCCAGGGCGTTGCCGACGGCGCGACCCAGCGGCTGCTCCATCGAGGAGAGCACTGCCTGGGTCCTGACTCCGGCCTCCGAACCAATACGCACCATGGTTCGCGCCAGCCGGCGCGCATCGGCTACGGTCTTCATAAAGGCACCTGAGCCCACCTTCACGTCGAGCAGCAGGTGGGACGGTCCCACCGCCAGTTTCTTGCTCATGATGCTGGCGGCAATCAACGGAATGCTTTCCACGGTCCCAGTGACATCTCGTAATGCATAGATCTTGCCGTCGGCCGGGGCGAGACGTGCCGATTGAGCGCTGAGCACCATCCCATGCTGGCGCAGTACTCGCAGAAACATGCTCGGACTAAGCTCAGTACGTAAACCATTGATAGACTCGAGCTTGTCCACGGTGCCGCCGGTGTGGCCAAGCCCACGTCCGGTCATCTTTGCGATGGGAAGTCCACAGGCCGCCGCCAGAGGAGCCACTGCCAGAGTCACTTTGTCTCCGACGCCGCCAGTGCTGTGCTTGTCGGCCACCGGAGTGACGACGTCACGGACGCGTACCTCCATACCGGAGTGCAGCATTGCATAAGTCAGGGCGACAGTCTCATTCTGGCGCATGCCTCGCCAGAGAACGGCCATGAGAAATGCCGACATCTGATAGTCAGGTACTTCGCCACGCGCGTAGGACGCTACCATCCAATCGATCTGTTCGGGCGACAGGGCCTTCCCATCTCGCTTGCGGCCAATCAAGTCCACCGGGTTCATGCTGGCAGTTTCTGTTGGACCTCGCCACACCGTAAGCAACGCTGCGCGGCGCCACGCGCATATTCGTCGACTCGGCCATCCTTGCGCAACACCACCATTTCCACATCGCGCCACTTGTGACCTTTCACCGCACAGCGCTTGGCGCCCAAGCTGTCCATGCCCATGTTGGCCATGAGACCGGCAAAGCGCGCCCAGAACGGTAGATCACGAATACCCATGGTTGACCTTCCTTTTCCAGCTGGGGCCTAGCCGGCTAATCATGCACCTGTTCGCGGAACCAGGGGCTATCCGGCGGAATACGGTCTCGCATCGCCGCAACTAGCGAGTCGAAGCCGGGCAGATCGTCACGGTACACCACCCACGAGCGGTGCAAACCCCGCTCGCCCACCCTCTTGTAGACAGTAAGGCTTACTGAGGTGCCGTTCTTAAATAACTCTTCCTTGACTTTGGCCACACCGGCCCACGCAATGACCACCGGCGGAGCGCCGCGCTCGGTTCGAGTCAGATTGGAGTTGTCGATCGTGATGTTGAAAGGTGTTGGTGCCACAGCCAGCAAATACCAGACAAAGCAGCCGATGAAGGCAATCCCAATCACTGTGCTGACCACCATCGAGGCTCCTTGCGCAAGGGCAATGTAGATAAACACCGCCGTGGCAAGCGCGACCCCAAGACCAGTGAGCCAGCGCTTGCGTACGCTGACTCCGGGACTATTCCATTCAAGTTGCCGGTCAGGCACCTCCGGCAGCCCATTAGTTCTATCTTTGGTTTCCATAACTATTCCCAGGTGAAATCCGTAGATATCGCCCTCGCCCGCAACCGGTGCTTCGAGACCCCAAACATATGTTCATTGTACCAGTGTCCCGGCGGATCAGCAATGCGTGCACGCTTATGGCTCATGTCGAACAGTCCTGAATCCGCCAGTTGAGACAGCATAGACAACTTATGGTATACTTAGTCGGGACACAGCACGAGAGATGGCATCACATCCGTCGGCGTACTCTAACTTGCGCTGGTGGCCCAGAGATAGTATAAACTTTGCATGAGTTATGCGCCGGGTATTTAGTTGACGCGGCGCAGGGGTGCTGGGATGGCATTAGGCGCGCCCTGGCGCGTCTGGCATAATTTTTTGCCGCCGATTCTGGTGCCTTTTTTGTTGCAATATTGGCGATTACTGGAATACATAAGAACTGCCTGCGCGGATGCAGGCAGCAACTTCAGGAGGATAGGGCTGTGGGGCTCTTTGGACGGTTGGGATTTCCGACCGGGCGGGCAGCTAAAGTGATTGACGGCCAGCACCCGGATTTGACCCAGCCTAACGGGAACACGCCTAAGCCGGATATGCTGCCGATTGCCGACGGAGACGAACGGCAACATGCCCAGACAAAACGCAATGTGCTTGTCGCCATTGGCGGCAAAGCGGTTGATGATGAGGTAGTCTCGCTGGCGTGCACGGTGGCCAAGGCGAAGAAGGTCAACGTCTACGTAGTGTACGGCATCGAGGTACCACGCAAGCTGGCGCTGGATGCGGAGATGCCTGAGGAGACGCAGGCAGCCAATGATGCATTGGATCGCGCTTCGGTTATAGCCGAGCAATTACATGTAAATGTCCAGCCGGAAATTATTCAATCCCGCAATTTCGGCCAGAGCCTGGTAGATGAGGCAATGGCGCACGACTGCTCCTTACTAGTAGTCGGTTTGCCCTACCAACTTGGTGTAGGCGGCCACTTCGAGCTTGGCGGCACGGTAGATTACGTACTGAAGAATGCCCTGTGCCGGGTCTGGATGGTTCGAGGACAGTGCCCCGTACCCGCTACCGCCGACAGCGTCAAAGCCACGCATCGCGAAGAAAGCATTTCCGTGAGTCGTTAGCTGAGCTGAATGCTTTTTTTCTCTACTCGCTACCGAAGCCGGCCAACTCAGATTTGGGGTCCCGAATCATGAGCGAGGTGACGGCTTCGCGTACTGGTTTGCTCTCAAAGAGCACACTAGATATAGCTGCGGTAATCGGCAGCTCCACGCCCAGCTCTTGGGCCATTTGCAGGGCAGCTCGTGTGGTGGTCACCCCTTCAGCAACGGTGCGTCGCTCCATCAGCACCTCCTCCATAGTGCGCCCCTTGGCAAGCTCGAGACCCAGCGCGCGGTTACGGCTGAGCGGGCTACTGCATGTGGCAATGAGGTCGCCCAGTCCGGAAAGACCGGCCAGGGTGAGCGGATTGGCACCGGCAGCGAGCGCCAGGCGGGCTATCTCGGTCAAAGCTCGGGTCATTAGCGACGCTTTGGCGTTGTCGCCATAGTCTAGCCCATCGCTTATCCCGATCCCAATGGCAATGATGTTTTTCAGCGCGCCACCCAGTTCGACACCGACGACGTCCTGGCTGGTATAGAGGCGATAATTCCGGGTCGATAACGCTGCGCGCACCCGCTCGACCGCTCCGGCGTCGGTGGAGGCCACCACGGCGGCTGCCGGTAGCCCGCGCGCAATCTCACCAGCCAGATTGGGTCCGCTGAGCGTCGCCGCAATACTGCCATCCGGCGCTTCCTGACCGATCACTTCGGTCATGCGCAAATGGGTGTCCAGCTCAATGCCCTTGCTGCCGCAAACGATGATGGCACCGGGCATGAGACTCCGGGCGAGTGCCCGCACGTTTTCCCGCACCCGCTGCGCTGGGGTGACTACCAGAACGATGTCACAGCCCGCTACTGCCTTGGCAAGGTCGGCGGTGACTCGAATGTTCGCTGGTAGGGGAAACCCCGGCAAGTAGCTGCGGTTCTCTCGACCCCACTGCATTTCTGCGGCACGCTCTGGAATGTGCTCCCAGAGAGTAACTTCGCCAATCGGCTCGCTTGCAGCCGCGCCGTGAGATTGCGCCTGGTGTATCTGCTCGAGCGCCACCAGGCGAGCCAGAGTTGTTCCCCAGGCCCCGCTGCCGATTACTGCGATTTTGGCCATTCGATCCTCCTCGAGAGATGAGCCCCGCCCCCGCCCTTGGGCGACACCAAACTACGTTGCTGGATGCACAGGGCTGACATCAGCATATCGCATATCACTGTCTTTAAGCCCATCCACTTCTGCTACGGACAGACCTACCTAGAGATCTCTCACCGACGTGTTACAATGGCTCAAAGTGAGTACGTGGACGGGGGGCATCTCCACGAGACCGGTAGACAGGGTGCAGGACCACCAGAGAATCGGCGAGGTAATAGAACAGTGATCGAGCGGCAGACAGACCATTGTGAGTATTTGCAGTTCGAGCAGCTCGCCCAAGTACCGGAACTCGTGCATGCGGTTTTCACGCGCCGGCGAGGCTTTAGCCACGCTCCTTTTGCAGGCTTGAATGCGAGTTCGGCTACTGGCGACGATCACACCGCTGTCGCTCGGAATCAGGCAGCTATCGTCTCGGCGCTACGCTTACCCCTGGTGGCAGTCAAACCGGTGCATGGCGGAGACGTCACGCTCGTCCGGCGAGAGACTTCGGTAGAGCGCTCGGCAGATTGGTTGGAGCCGTTTCGTGGAAGGCTGCGCACGATGGAGGCGGATGCCATGCTTGCCAATCAGCCGGGTTTTGCGTTGTGCTGGGCCTATGGTGACTGCGCGCCCATACTCCTCTATGACCCAGAGCATACTGCGTGTGCCCTGGTGCATGCCGGATGGCGCGGCACTGCCGTCGGAGTGGTGCTGCAGGCGATACAGGCAATGCAGGAGCACTTCGGGTCTCGGCCATTTGAGCTGCTGGCCGGAATTGGACCAGCCATCGGTGCCTGTTGCTATGAAGTGGATGAAAAGGTGCGTGAGGCGTTTGCGACTCATCCGCTGGCTTGGGAATGCGCCGAGTTTGTGGAGCGAGAATCTACCTCTTCACGCGCTACCGGACTATTTCTCGATATAGCCGCTTCGAACTACCGGCAGTTGGTGGCAACGGGTATCCCGCGAGAACATATCGACGATTCGGGCTATTGCACTGGATGCCGGACCGATCTATTCTATTCTCATCGTCGAGAACCCTGGCCCAGCGGGCGCTTCGCCGTCGCTATCGGACTGCGCTCGGCATGAGCCTAGTGTACTATGCGTGCGCTGGATTGGAACACGCTCAGTGGAAGAAAATTATGGTGGATCCAGATACCTTACCCAGTCGAGCTGAGCGGTTACATCTCCGTGTAGCCGAGGCGGCCAAGCGGTGCGGGCGACCACCAGACGCAGTGAGCATAATAGCTGTCTCCAAGACTGTTGAGGTGGAAGCAATACGCGCTGCGTTTGAACTCGGCTTCACTACTTTCGGCGAAAATCGAGTTCAGGAGGCGCGGTCCAAGGTAGCTTCACTGCCACTCGCAGGCATACAGTGGGAGTTGATTGGACATCTTCAGAGTAACAAGGCGGCGCGGGCGACCGAAGTGTTTAACCGGATACAGAGCGTAGACAGTCTTCGCCTGGCGGAACTGCTCAACAGCGCTGCGGCTCAGCAAGGACGTGTTCTACCCATTCTGTTGGAAGTCAACGTGTCCGGCGAAGCCACTAAATCGGGACTGTCGCCGGACCAAGTCATAGATGCGGCGGCCGCGCTGGCAGCGCTGACCAACTTGCGACCCGACGGCCTGATGACCATTGCTCCGTTGACTGACGAGCCCGAACGCGTACGGCCAGTATTCCGCGAGCTTCGGCAATTGCGAGAACAGCTACGGGATCGTGGTCTGCCCGCTACGGATGGCTGCTGGAACGAGCTTTCGATGGGTATGAGCGATGACTTCGAAGTCGCCATCGAGGAAGGCGCCACAATTGTGCGTATTGGGCGGGCGCTCTTTGGTCTGCGGCCGCCATCACCAAAGCAGAGAATCCTGGGCGAGATGCCAGAAGATTAAGGTACAATAGCAGCATCTGCTACGGGTAGTGGTCTTACGTGCTGAAGGAGTAGAGAAAGATGGGCGCGGTAGATGTCTTCTTCGGGCGACGTATACGACAGAATCATGCGCTCGAGCATGCGACCGTCACCATTCTCTCTCGCGAGAAGCCTGATCTGACATGCGGTGCGCGCTCTACGCGGAGCGGCTTCGTCATCTACGCTGATCTCGATCCCAACTGGGTTGCGCATGCGTGCGATGAGGCGCTGGCCCGTTTATGCGCTGGTGAAGCTGAACTAGCGATCCATCCCAACTGTGGAACCAACCTGGCTGTGGGAACTTCTCTGGCGATGATGGGCTCATTTCTGGCACTGGCAGCGATGCGCCCGCGAATTCGTCTCGCCTCTGCGCTCGCTAGCTCTCTGGCGGGTATCGTGGTGGCGCGCCCCCTCGGAGAAGTAGTGCAGCGGCATGTCACCACTCTGCCGGATGTACGCAACGTGCGAGTCGTCAGGGTACGGCAGAAGCGGTTGTTGGGCCGCAATGTAGTAGAAGTGCTTACGGCTTCCGACAGCGGCGCATGGTCGCGTGTGGATATCGTTGAATGACCGGGCATGCTCGGCTGAAAGGTGCTGCACAGTGGGTGATTTGTTTACTATCCATGGACTTATCGACCTTTTTTTTCGTCTACTGATGCTCGCTTTAATTGTTCGTGTCATTCTGATGTGGATCGTGTCATTCTCGCTGATGTCACCCGGCAATCCAGTAGTCGTCTTTTTCAATCGGATCACTGACCCTATACTTGGTCCAATCGCCAAACGCATCCCGCGCGCATCCTTCATGATGATTGACCTGAGCCTGTGGATTTCCTTGCTCTTCAGCTTCTGGGCGCTCAATCTCCTTGACACTCTAGTAGTGAGCTCACTACCGGCTAACTGGTAGGCGTGGCCGTATGGCGCGCCACCAAGCAGAGCAGCAGCCTAGGCTTCATCTATCAGTAAGAGTCTCTCCCCGTGCGCAGCACGAGCAACTGATACGTGATGGCACTGCCCTAAAGGTACGCCTTACGGCTGCGCCCGAAGGCGGAGCGGCAAATCAAGCGCTAATAGTGTTGCTGGCTGCACGCCTGGGCCTTCCCAAGCGTGCCGTCCGAATCACCAGCGGCGCCACCAGTCGCAATAAGGTCGTTGAGATCGACGGTGTGGCCACTCTAACTGAGCTCTGGGAACGTTTGGAGTTGTGATCAGGTTTGCACATCCCCCCGGTATGAGATACAGTAAGCTGTTGGACTTGGCGCGTGACGTAGCCTCCGATACCCTTCTCCCGGCAAGAGTGACAGGTGCGTTGGCGGTAGCACGGCACGTAGACCAACGAGCTACGTCTGTACACTGTAGTGGAAGTCTACAGGTTGGGATATACGATGCGCGACGAGATAACAAGTGGGGGCCGAGCCAGCGAGGCTAGCGGCGCCTCAGACGAAGAGGAAGCGGCTCTGGCGGAGGGCCTGGCGCGTTTTTCTGCGCTGGGACTGGGCGAAAGCAGCATGAAAGCCATTGCCCAGCTTGGCTATGCTGTGCCTACTCCTATCCAGGAACAAACGGTTGGCGTTTTGCTGGCCGGGCGGGACGTCATAGCTCAGGCTCCCACCGGAACCGGAAAGACCGCGGCCTATGGGCTGCCCATTGTGGAACGCTTGAATGAGGATGAGCTTCACACGCAGGCCCTGGTAGTCGTGCCTACTCGTGAGCTTGCCATTCAGGTCTCCGAGGCGCTCCATTTGCTCGGCCAGTTTCGTGAGATTGTCACTCTGCCGATTTACGGCGGGCAACCGTATGAACGCCAATTGCGGGCGCTCGCTCGCGGTGTCCAGGTAGTGGTCGGCACCCCGGGCCGTCTTCTTGATCACCTCGGGCGCAAGACTCTTGACCTGAGCGCGGTACGCACTGTCGTGCTGGATGAAGCCGATGAAATGCTCAGCATGGGTTTCATCGAAGACATCGAGGCCATACTGGCACAGCTCCCCGTGGAGCGCCAGAGTGCGCTTTTTTCAGCTACCATTCCGCCACGCATTGCCCGGCTCGCCGAACAATACATGCGAGATCCGGTACATGTCAGCGTAGCCACTCGCGAGGCAGTGGCGCCCCAGGTGCGCCAGGTCTATTACGAGGTAGCCGGTCATGACAAACCGGAGGCGCTGGCCAGGGTGCTGGATCTTGAGCAACCAGACTCCGCCATAGTGTTTGTCCGTACCCGCCGCGACGCCGATGCCGTCTCGGAGCAACTGGGCGGCCTCGGTTACCTGGCGCAGGCTATACACGGCGAGATCAATCAGGCGCAGCGTGAACGAGTGCTCGACCGCTTCCGGAAAGGACACACTCAGCTGCTGGTGGCCACCGACGTAGCCGCTCGTGGGCTTGACATTCCCGAAGTAAGCCATGTGATCAATTATGACCTGCCCATGGACGCCGAATCGTATGTACATCGCATTGGTCGAACCGGACGCGCTGGCCGTGAGGGCGAAGCGCTCACGCTGGTTACCCCTCGCGAGGTGCGCCATCTGCACTTCATCGAGCAGGCGATTCACCGGCGCCTGCAACGCGTGAGGCTGCCTACAAAAGCCGATGTGGCGGCTCGAAGGCGAGCCGCTTTCCGGGAAGATGTGCTGCGGATTCTGGATGCCGGCGAGCTTGATATCTTTCTAACGCTGGTCGAAGACCTCTCTGGATCGCATGACCCTACTGAACTGGCGGCGGCCGCTTTTAAAATGGCCGCGCAAGCCCTCGATGCCAAGCGTCCTGGACGCACCGAAACCTGGCTGTCGGCAATAGTGCCACCAGAGACGACAGAGGACAAAGACGATGGGCGCGCATCGACAGAGGAAGGTGAATCGCCAGCCGGCCGCCGTGGTGAGAGTACTGCCCGTGGACGTCGCCCACGCGGTGGTGATGGTGAAAGGGTACGGCTCTTCCTCCGGGTAGGGCGCCGGGACGGTGTACGCCCGGCCGACCTCGTGGGCGCCATCGCCAATGAGGCGGGAGTGCCGGGCGATCTCATCGGCGACATTGATCTCTACGATACCTTCTCTTTTGTTGAAGTGCCGCAGGAAACTGTGAATAAAGTCATCGCCGCTCTCAACCACACAACGATACGAGGACGCGATCCACGCGCGACTGTAGCGCTACCTGAGGGGTCACCCGAGGAGCTTGACCGCGGCCGATCTCTATCACGAGACCAGCGCGATATTGGACGCCGCGATTTTCCTCGTAGCGACCGGTTTAAGGGTGCCGTCAGACGTCCTCCAGCAACTGGACGGAAGGGCATCGGCCGCCCCTACGGAGGCAAGCAGGATCGCGAAAACCGGCGCCGAAGTTTCGGAGAGCGGTAGTAGGCCAGATGCTTTTACGACCGTTGGCCGCGGGCAATAGAACTGCCAGGGGAGGCTATGACGAATAAGCCGGTGACGGGTAGCGGGCAATCGCTGACTACTACTATAGCAGATGCGGCGACACTGCTACGAGCGGGTGAGGTCTCGGCTGTGGAGTTAACCCGCCGGTGTCTGCTTCAGATCGAGGCATGGGAGCCGGCTATTCAGGCATGTGTCACGGTCATGGCGGCAGAGGCTATGGAGGATGCGGAAGCTGCCGATCGCAAGCTTGCCGGCGGCAAAGCTCGGCGTGCACTTCTGGGTATTCCGCTGGGTATCAAAGATCTCATCGAGACCCAGGGCGTACGAACCACCGCCGGGTCACGGGTACTCTCGGACTTCGTGCCCCAGCGTGACGCCGCTGTGGTCACCAGGTTGCGTGAGGCGGGCAGCCTGTTACTGTGCAAGACCAATACGCATGAGTTCGCTTTTGGAACGAGTACTCCGCCCACGCGAAATCCCTGGAATACCGCGCACGTGCCTGGCGGGAGCAGCGGAGGGTCGGCAGCGGCGGTTGCCAGCGGAGAGTGCCTGGGTGCTCTGGGGACCGACACCGGCGGCTCGATCCGGATTCCGGCGGCCGCTTGCGGAGTTACCGGCCTCAAGCCTACGTATGGGCTGCTGAGCCGCACCGGCATCATTCCGCTTAGCTGGTCGCTCGATCATGTGGGTCCTATTGCCCATTCGGTGGAGGACTGCGCGCTGCTGCTCGAAACCGTCGCCGGCTATGATCCACTAGACCCTGATAGCGTGAATGTTCCACTGCTGGATTTTCCCGCGTCGCTGGCCAGGCATCGCGACCCTGCTCAAGCGGTCGCCGGAACCCGAATCGGCGTTCCTGATAAGTATTTCTTTCGCAGTCTCGACCCTGAAGTCGAAGAAGCAGTACGCTCGGCAATTGAGCTCTTTCTGGGTCTCGGAGCGATAGTAGACGAGGTGGAGATACCGGCTTCAATTGATGAGATGTTTACGGTGTACCGAAGCATTCAGAGGCCCGAGGCTTACACCTTCCACATGGAGCAGGGGTGGCTGCAGTCAATGTCCAGCCTCTACCGCCCGGCCATCTACGAGGCGATACTGGCAGGCAGCTCGTATTCGGCCAGAGACTATATTCTCGCGCAGCAAGCACGCCGCGACTTTACCACAGGCATGCGCGGCCTCTTCGCCAGGGTGGATGCGCTCCTGACGCCAACATTGCCGGAGCCAGCCCGAAGCGTGGCACGTATCGACGAGCCGGCGGTCTATGAAGGGGTTGAGGAGCCTGCCGGCTATGCTCTCCGTTACACCTTCCCCTTTAACCTCACTGGCCAGCCGGCATTGACAGTTCCCTGCGGTTTCACCTCGGCCAATCTTCCGGTGGGGCTGCAGCTAGTCGCCACCCATTTTGGCGAGCCCACGCTCTTACGGCTGGGTCATGCCTACCAGCAAGTCACCGATTGGCACATGCGCTCGCCTTCACTGCCGCCGCCTCAGCAGTAGCCGTCAGTCATGTGATCAACAGGGTGGGGCGTCCCCTTGCTACAGGAGGCGGAATGTGATATACTTTGGTTCTGATCTGCTTAGGCGATCAGCCTGGGGATGTCGGGTTTCGACAGACAGGAGAATGGGACGTTTGCAGGTCGAGGTGCCGGTACGCACTCTCGTTAAACAACCGGCAAAATTATAGCTGCCAACTCACAAGAGCCAGCTCTCGCTTTCGCTGCTTAAAAACCAGTGATGCGCGTCCGCCCGACCTCCGCCTGATGGGTCGGTACCGGGCGTCAAACAATCGGGCTGTGGTAACTGGGACAGCACGCTAGCGGTTACCGAGATTCAGCGAGCAGCGGCGCCAGCTAACCCCGCCGATGGGGGTCGCTGGTGCGTCATAAAAACGTCGGCTAAGCCTGTAGCATATCGTTTCAATCATCTGCTTGGACGGGGAGTTCGACTCTCCCCCATCTCC
>CAWGVQ010000008.1:0-1116464 GCA_963826075.1 uncultured Chloroflexia bacterium | reverse complement strand
GGCCATGTTGCCACATGAGACTGGCCAGTTTCCTTGCACGAAATGCAAGACGAGCAAATGTTGGCGCGAGTACAGAAAGTCATTGCCCGCTTACGTGAGGATTGACAGAGGCGTACACTTGCGAGCTAACACGCATGGCGTGGCTCCAGCAGCAAGAAGTTTCAGACTTGCAGAGCATGCAGTAAGCGCCGAGATCGCTGCACTTTTCCAACTCAACGTTCCGCAGTTAGGCTAGAAGAATCGAAATAAACACTCATCCGTTTTCCACGGTTGCGTTAGAATTTCTCTGTTTTCCATGATTACCCGAGAAATCACACCAGCGCCATCTCTTTACTCCGCCGCCGATATCTGCTACAATGAAGTAGTTGCTAAATTGATTGTGCGGAGAGGATGTGCGTGGTGGACGTTCTATCGACGGCTGCGTCTTCAGCTGCCTGCTCAGTCCCTTGTGCCGATCCTGACAGAGTGGCCGCTAGCCGCGCACACTTGCTGGATGAGACGGCCTACGGGGAGCTTGCAGAGATCTTTCGTGCGTTGGGAGACCCTACCCGCGCCAAAATAGTTTACAGTCTCCTGCACCAGGATCTGTGTACCTGCGATCTGGCGGAGCTGACCGGAATCTCCGAGTCAGCGGTGTCTCAGCACATTCGCGTTCTGCGCGGACTCCGCCTGGTAAGGAGCCGTAGATTGGGCAAGCAGGTATTCCACTGCCTGGACGATGCCCACATCGCCATCTTGCTCCAGGTGGGGTTAAGCCATGTCCGCGATGGAGACGCCGGCCATCCCGAGATGGAACGTCTGCTGGGTCAGTTCTCCTTTGAACCGGAGGGAGGGCAGTAACATGCTGGCGACCCATAGCCACGCTGTGGGGCACTCTCACACTGGGACTGGCAGCAAGTTGCGGACCGCCTTTTTCCTTACCGTGGTTATACTCTTGGTCGAGGTGGCCGGCGGTCTAGCTTCCCATTCTCTAGCGCTACTCTCCGATGCCGGCCATGTGCTGACCGACCTGCTGGCGCTTGGTCTGGCCTGGTTTGCCGCCATGCGCTCCGAGCGACCCGCCGACGCGCGCAACACCTACGGGTACCATCGCACCGGTATACTGGCGGCACTGGCTAACGCGGTGACCCTGATCGTCGTGGTAGGGGCCATTGCCTATGAAGCCTTGCAGCGTCTGCAGCACCCCGAGAGCGTGACCCCATGGATCATGATGGTTGCCGCCGGAGTTGGCATCGCGGTGAACCTGTACATCGTGATCGGCCTGCAGGCCGAGGAGGGCGAGAATCTCAATGTCACCGGTGTTCTCGTGCACGCGCTCGGCGACATCGGCGCCTCGGCCGCAGTGATCGTGGGCGGTCTGATCATCTTGCTCACCGGGTGGCAGTACGCTGATCCGCTGATCTCGCTTGCCATTGCCGCACTGGTAGCTAAGAACGCCTGGACTCTCCTGTGCAAGGCAGTCGACATTCTCATGGAATCCGCTCCCAGGGATCTCAATACCTCGCAACTGGTGAACGACGTGCTCACCGTGCCCGGAGTTACCGACGTACATGACCTGCACATCTGGTCGATCGCCGGCGGTCGGCATGTGCTGTCGGCCCATATCCAGGTCGGTGATGATTGCCCGGTCTCGCGCTGCGACGGCCTTCTCAGTGACATACACTGCCTGCTGTGCGAGCGCTATCACATCAGTCACACGACCATTCAAGTCGAACACGATTGCTGCGGCGACCCTGGCCTGTTCTGTAGCCAGCCGGGCGCCGAACATCGGCATCTGGGTGCAACCTCTGCTTTGTCAGGCTCTTCCAGTGCGGCAGATCAGTCGCCCAGCCGTCTCTAGCCTTCGGGGATCTCGCTCTCGAGTAGTGCACGCTGCCGCCGGTGACGCTCGGTATCGCCAGACGCAATCGCCTCACGGACAGCGGCAACCAGTTCCTGCGGTTTCACCGGCTTGACCAGATAATGGTCAATTCCCGAGGCCATGCCAGCAAAACGATACTTGTCCTGTGCCAGCGCCGTCAGGTAGATCAAAGGAGTTCGCGCTGATTCGGGATCGCCCCGCAGCGCCTTCACGAGCTGGTAGCCGTCAAGACCGGGCATCATGATGTCGATAACCATACAGTCAGGGCGCACCTCGAAGTACCGTTCCAGCCCTTTTGCGCCGTCCTCTGCGGTCGCGACTCTAAATTGCCCGAGCTTCTCGAGCGTATCGGAGAGCAGTTGCAGCAGCTCACGGTTGTCGTCAACGATGAGTACCGTGTACCCACCCCCCGGTGTTCCAGCAGGTCCTCCGGTGCTATCGGTACCACCCACTTTGCCAGGATCGTTCGGGGGAATCATAATCTCTCCTCATGTGCTGGGTAGGACCGGAGCTCGTGCCACTATCCCAAGCCATCACCGTGTGGCAAATCTGAAATCAAGCGCTAATACGGCGCGTCGCACCGTTAGACCAGTCACGTAGGTATGGCAGCTAAGTCGCCTGTCCAGCCATTGCCGCGGCCGGTTCAGTGGGAGCAGGATCCGGGAGCGCGCCGTCATGTAACGCAAGTGGCAGGCGCATGTGGAAGGTCGAGCCCTCTCCCTCAACGCCAGTGCTCTCAACCCAGATCGTGCCCCCCATGGCTTCCACATACACGCGGCATAAGTAGAGCCCGAGTCCGGTGCCCAGTGTGCGTGAGCCAAGATCGCGGGGAAGGCGCACGAACCTTCGGAAGAGCAGCGGTATCTGGTCGGGTGGAATTCCCAGACCATAATCCTGCACTGTCAATTCGACCATGGGAGCTCCGTCAGTCGTACCGTGCCCGCGCCCGCGCACCGCAGATCTGGCTGCTCCATCGAAGTGCGCAACTACCTTAACTGAAGTTCCAGGAGCTGAATACTTGACCGCATTTGATAGCAGATTGGTGAGGACTTGTTCGAGTCGAACCGGTTCCCCCATCACCACAAGGTCTTCGGGTACTTCAATGTAGAGTTGCCGAGACGGAGCATCGCTCTGATTGGGATCGGTAAGGGCGGCGGCGGCGTAGAGCGCTGCCCGCAGCGCCACTGGTTCCGGCACAAAATCTTGGGCGTCCTTATCGATTCGTCGAGTATCCAGGATGCTCTGTACCAGATGCACCAGCGCCTCATTAGCCGCGCGGGCGCGGTTCAGCATGACTGTGCGTTCCGCAGCATCTACTTGATTCTGCAGCTCCCCCAGAAGTTCGATATACCCTTGCATCGTCATGATTGGGGTACGTAACTCGTGATTGATACTGGTAATAAACTGGTCTTTCAAGGAGTCGAGCTGCAGTGCGCGGGCCTCGCGCTTTTGCAATTCGACAATTTCTTCGGCGCGGTCGGCCCTCTCGATGGCGGTGCTGGCGCTTTGTACCAGGAGGAAACAGACACCAGCCACCGCCCAGTGCAGTGCGATCGGTGGAAAAGCCAGCGTGAACAATCCCACCTGTGGTGAGTTCAGCTGAGCAGAAAGCGCAGGGGCGGCGGGTTGCAATGAGAGACTGGCAACCGTAATGCCGGAGTTGATGAGTGCAAGCAAAAAAACCGACCACGCTGGCAAAAGCGCAGCCGCAACCAACTCAGCAATAAGCAGCAGGTAGTAGATTTGTAAGTAGTCTACATCGATCGTTCTGTTTGGGCCACTCAAGAGGATAGCAACGAGGGCAACCAGTACGAGAATTGTCAGAAGCAGGCCCACCACAAATACCAGGCCCGCCCGATTAAGAATGACCGCGATCACCGCGACGGCGAGAGCCACGAACATAGCAATCAGAGTCGGGAAGTTCTGCAGACCGAGCGGTACTCCCGCCACGATAAGTGCCAAAAAGATGAAGAGAAGGGCACTGGCAATGCGGGAGCGACGAAAGCGCTCCCGCATTGCAATAGGCGCAGTAGAGGGAGGTTCTCCAGGCATCGTAAGGCGATACCACCAGAACAGCGGCCCACCATAACTGCTCGGAGTGTAGCTGGTAGCGTCCGCTGTGACGTCTAGATGACTGTCTTCCCTGTCGGTCTGCGTAGCTGTATTTTTGGCTGGATCTTGCACCCTACTCCCCTCCCCGTGCGCCGCACCGCCCGTAAGAGCGTTTCTGTCCTCGTTAGGTTTACTATAGCCGGGCTAGTCGCATCTGTCAATTTCGGCGCGCAGCGCCATGAAGGCTTCGAGCCGTAGAGCACGTTACCCAGCTGCCGCGTGACGTCACACAAGACATCTGCTATACTACTGCTACTCCGGTATGCCTCCTGCAAGGTACTTCCCACCCGCGCGCTCTTGTGGGCCGTAGGAATGGCGGATTGACGAGTCCTCCTAGACACCAGGTAAGCGAGTGTGCTTCCACACAAGAGGAAAAGTGAGGCTACCGCAAGAATCGGAGTTCAGTGTCTGCGCGCTGATTAGCCACTAATCAAAGGACAAGATTGGAGCACACCCGATGCCTCGTTACAGTCGTCCGCGCTTTCGCACGTTTATGGCTGCTCGGCCGGATCTTGCCAACCGACTCTTCAACATCCTGGGCGCGAAACGGATCGAGCGGATCGCTCGTCAAGCCGCTGTGCGCGCAGCACGTCGGGCATACGTCAGTGTCCCATTCTACCGTGAGTTGTACCAGCGCGCCGGGTTTGACGAGGGGCGCATGCGCCGCCTTGCCTGGGCGGATTTTCTGCGCCTCCCGACTGTCGGAAAATCCGACATTGTCGGTGTGCCTGACCAGGACCTGCTCGATGCCACCATAGCGCTCCCTGCTGGCGATGCTGTCATCGCTCGCTCTTCAGGCACGACCGGCAAGCCGACCATCATTCCTACCGGCTGGGGAGAGTACTATCTCGTCCACGCAGTACTAAAGCAAGTCTTGCGAAGCATAGGGGCTGATCGAAGAAAGTCGGTCGTCATGCTGGCGTTTGGAGTAGATGGCAATCCGATAGCCGGCGGTCTGGCCATCCGGTGCTTATTCGCCATAAAACTGGAAACCCAGTGGCCCTTCGAGATTTGTGCCGCTGGAGAGACGCCCGACTCCATTATCTCGTTTCTCCGTTATTTTGGGGAGAATCGCTTCGAGACCCTCTATCTCCTGGCCCCTCCAGGTACGCTGGAGCGCGTGCTCGACCGTCTCGAAGACCTGAAGGCCCAGGATCCGGGCGCCGGGGTTGATTGGCAGAAGTTCAGCCACAAGCGCATCCAGCTCTCGGGCCAGGGGGTAGCGCGCGAACTGCAGGAGCGTATTCGTCGCGA
Source organism: uncultured Chloroflexia bacterium (assembly GCA_963826075.1). Classification (GTDB taxonomy): domain Bacteria; phylum Chloroflexota; class Ktedonobacteria; order Ktedonobacterales; family JADMIN01; genus JAJPKE01. The sequence continues at coordinate 1,111,237 of CAWGVQ010000008.1, read as the reverse complement.
ACTGGCAATCGCCGATGATGATCTTAATGCTATGGAGATCACACTGGGGTCGTCGGATACCGGACAGGTTCTGGCACGGTCGACTCCATTCACGGTGTGGCTTGAGCGATATATAGATCAACATCCAGAGATCGCTGAACGCCTGGAGATTCCCGTGGAGCACCGGACGAAGTCGATCATGGAGTTCGTGCCGCCGATTGCCATCTACGTAGAAAGCGATGCGGAGACTGGGTTGCTACTGACGGCATGGAAACATCGGCCACTTATCCGCTTCCGCTCAAACGACCTCGCCTGGCTCCGATCATCTCGTGAAGTGGTGCGGACGCTCAATCACATCGCAAAGGACTGGCGGAAGGATTTTGCGCGCTACGGCTACAAGCGGCGGGATGTACCGCGCTCAGCCACACTGGGGATGATCCTTGGTCGAGCAGACGAAGCATGCCTTGTCAACGCAGCTCACATCACCCCAGACGTCCTGCGAGATGCGTTGGCGCAATCAGGTATCCTGCCGCAGATCCACCATTTCAAGCACGGAGCTGGCGACAGTGCCAACGAATACGATGTCTACCTGGAATTGCCCGACGGGCGCGATCAGTGTGCCCGTGATCAGCTGGCCGCGGAGTGGGAGCCTGGACTTCTTAAGGCGCTGGTCAATCACCCCTCGGCTATCGAGCTTCAGGCGGCGCATCGTGACAATCCCATCGATCTCAAGCTGTTCGTGCGCTCGCGCGGCGAGGGGGAATTCGAAGGCGATGACCAGCGGGCGAAAAAACGGTACTTGGTGCGCAGCGCGAAGAGCTGATGGTAGGTCATGCGTCACTATCGCCAGGAGACCAGAACGGGCCACATTCTTGGCAACTGCCCGCGACTCCCCTGTTGCTGGTCCCTGTGGGGTGAGCTAGGCGAGCGGTGCTGCCTCTGTCACGGCATCCGCAGTGATGACCGCTGGTGCCACTCGTACCGGCTCGTGCGCGACCAGCGCCACCAGTGCACGCACGGTCAATGCCGCGGTAAGGTATGCGGTAACACCGAGCTGCGGGCTGCCAAGCTCAGCCATACGCAGAGCCGCCAGTGCATCCTGGGACTGGTCGCGCGGCGCATCCTGCTGCAAGTAGCCGTCGGCAAGAGACCTCATGTACTCCGGCATGCCGCCAGGCACCTGGGAGTAAATCTGCTCAATCAGCCGCAGCGAGACATCCTTGAGTGACGACTGGTCTGCCGTCGCCTGCTCTAAGCCCAGGAACTCATCGAGACTTTGCGAGTCAGGAGTGAAAACGATCACTGTTCCCATCCAGGCCGGATTGAGCGGAAAGAGCACCGGCTTCTGCGCTGCTCGAGCGGCACGATTCAGCTCCAGAAACGCCGGCGTGTCCAGGTCAATCGTGTTCAGAATGATGTCGGCTCGAGGGGCAAGTGCCACACAGTCGGCGATGTCGAGGTAGTGTGACACCACCTCAACCGTAGCCGCAGGCTGGATATCCCGGATAATGGCCGCAGTAGCCTCCGCCTTATTCTGACCGATGTGTGCACGGCTGAAGGCCTGCCGATTGAGGTTGGATTCCTCCACAGTATCACCGTCAGCCACGATGAAGCGTTGCACACCGGTGCGGGCGGCAAGCACTGCCACGAGACTGCCCAGTCCGGCGCCGGCAATAAAGAGAGTGGTGCGGGCCAGCTGGTCTTGCAGCTCCGGCGAGATATAGGCCCAGTTGCGTGTATACAGGGCCTGTCCAGGTGCAGCCGGCGCTGCGTGCTCGGTGGTGGCCGTCTGCATAACCACCTGCTCCTCGAGATGCTAGCTGCTGTCTCTCTTTCCTCCGCCGTGTCCACCAGGCCATGCTATTCCTCCTGCACTCCGTCACTACCGGCCATCCGTCGGAACGCGGCCATTCTAGCAAAGACACCAGAGGCTGTCGAGTGTGCTATCGCTCGACCGCACGATTCCTTGCCGATGGTGAGCGCTATGAGGCGCAATGCGCAGGATGGCGGACCAACGACACCATTGACGGAACCCACTCGACTATGTCACAATGCTCAAAACATGACTCAGCTGTCATGTTGGCATTGAGTATTCCTTTTTACCAGGGGTGCCGTGGCACTTCGGTGAGGAGTTGACGTATGGCTTACATGGGGATCAGCGAGTGGGCGGCAAGATGCGCTGGCCCGACGCCCGACGCCGCGGATATGGCGACCGGGCGGCACCTCTCCTATCGCACGTTGGACTGCCGTGTCCGCGCTCTGGCGTCGGTACTCAGTGAGTGCTTCGGTGTAGGCATGCACGATCGAGTGGTGATTGTTGCGGCAAACTCGCTTGAATTCCTGGACGCCTTTTTTGCCACCACGCTCCTGGGAGCCGTATTCGTGCCGCTTAACTGTTGCCTTACGACGCGCGAACTCGCCGGAATCCTGGCCGAATGCACACCGCGGCTGGTGCTCTACGATGCCCACTTTGCCGCAGAAGCGCGTGCGGCGGTGGAGGCGGCAGCGCTCGATGAATCACTGCTCTTTGATCTGGCTGAACATCCTGGTGCCGACTCGGTACTGGCGGATCACATACGACCTCGCCAGAGTAAAACCGGCGAAGAGATTGCCTTGATACTCTACGCGTGAGCGTACCTATCACTGGCCTTCTGGCCCCTACCTAAGCAGGTTGCGGCGCCCCGCGGCGCGTCCCCAGGCCCTGGGAGAGAGCCAGAGCGGCGACCAGGACTGCCGCCAGCATCGTCGCTACCGTCAGCAGCGTATTTACGAGGGTGCTGCTGGCCAGAAAACCGTCATTGCCGAAGAAGTGGCTGGGAGCGTACTGCCACAGGGCGACGCTAAAGACGAGATGGGAGACGAGGGTAACCACCATCCCGAGGATGGCCAGCGCTCCGGGGACCAGGCTGAAGCGCAGCAGACGTTCATGTACTTCGGCCCGGTTAACCGCGTCGAGAACCGCCGCCGTTGACAGCACGGCAGCGATGACAAAGACCAGTGCACCCGAGCCTACTCCCAGTATGCGTTGCCAGGTGTGAATGGTGGCGACCGTATTTCCGCCCACGTTCAGCCACAATAGCACCTTCAAATACAGACAGATGACGAGCAGTGCCAACGGCGGCACCGCCAGACGCGCCAGAATGTCGCGGCGGCGATCCCGAAGGGCGTAGCTCAAGGTAGCCAGCAGTATGGGAATGCCTCCGGCCAGCACCGCCAGCAGCGCCAGCATGGCTCCAATGGCGACACCGTCGTAAGCGGTAGTGAGAATCGGATGGGCAGCCGGAACTGAGGATCTCAGTATGTCTTCATAGGCTTTGACAAAGCCTATTCCCGCCAGCACGAAAGCGATAAAGCAGGCAAAGATGACGCTGGCGGACCTTCGGTACCGCATTTGCATAGTGGCTCCTCTTATACTGAGTAGTCGTGAAGAATGCTCGGCCACTGCGCCACGAAGTACATCGTCTAACGCCGGCAGCCACAGTCGCGCCACACCGGCGGCACCACGCTGGTGATAGGCGTCGAGGCAGAGCTGCCTGAATACCTGAACGATATCGGTGCCAAAGTCGCCGCGAAAGGCCGGTGGATGCAGAAAGAGCAAACGAGCGTAAATCCAGAGCGTTATCGCTACCAGCGCCGGGGTGCCGCGCGTCCGCTCCGATATGGGGCTATTCACAGCGTACCTCCAAATGAGACTCCGGCGACATGCGGAAGATTATCCGCAGCCAGCACCCCCTTGGCCAGTGCCAGGGATACCAGTGCTGCCAACCGCACGCTTTCGGCCTGTAGGACCTGCCGGCCGAAGCTGGTGACCCGGTAATAGCGGCGGCGCTCGTCGTCGAGCTCGGGATCGGGGCGTTCTTCCGCCTCTTCGATCAGGTGAGCCGCCAGCATCTGTTTGATGGATCGATACAGTGTGGTCGTTCCCAGGCGCAGCTTGCCTTGTGTGTACGCCTCCACTTCGCGCATAATGCTGTAACCGTGCCGCTCCTGGGTTACCAGAGCTAGCAAGATGTGGAAGACGGCAGGGGTAAGCGGTAGGAGCGCTTCAGGCTCGGGAAGCGTAGACGGAAGATCGTTCAATGGTCACCTCGCCAGCAGTTGTATTCACTACCCGGCTATAGCCGATATGGCAATAGTAGCTGAAGAAGATCGATTTGTCAAGGCCCGTCAAGCGGCCGCTAGCTGCGCCTCTGCGCGCCGGCGCCAGCGGAGGGTGAGCACGATGAGCAGCGCGTAGAACGGGAGGGTGGAGAATAGCTCACCCATCGGTGCCTCCGTCAGATTCAGCAGCAGTGTCGTGAATGTGACGCCGCCAATGAGCAACGCCAGGTTTTGGCGCGGCGACCACCGGGGACGCTGCGACCATGACCAGCCCCGCCCGATTACCAGCGCGCTGAATGCCAGGAACGCGGTGCAGTCGATGCCCTGAGCAATGACGAGACCGCCTGGCCGAGATTGCAGCAGCGCGGCCACCAGCACGGGAAACAGGGAGAACAAGAAGAAAAAGGCGAACATCGTCAGAAAGCCGGCGATGCGCAGCTGCCACAGTCCTGGCAGCCGACGGGTGGTTGGCAACCTGAGCGGTGCCGGGCTGGCAGTGGGCAGGGGAGTGGGCGCCAGGATGGTAGCTCGTCTGGAAGGCAGCGCCAGGGCCACCAGCGCGAAGAGGACGGCGACCGCCAGTACGCTCAGACGATAGGGGAATAGGGGCAGCGGCAGCGGAGCGAGCACGATGATGGCGCAGAAGACGCAGCCTAGAAACAGAACCACACAGCTCACCATTCCCCACCGGCGGAGCAAGGTTTGGCCGCGAATGGAGGGAAAGAGTATCTCGATGAAGGCGATGGGGGTGAGGACACTGATGAGGGCGTGGAAGAGGGTGAGCGCCAACGCCCACGTCCAATCTACCCTCCCGATGAATAGATAGCCCTGCGGGTGGACAACGTACCAGGTCCCGGCAGCAACGCCCTCGTTGACGAAGCCAAACGCCGCCCCCAGCAGCAGGGCGCTCGCCAGCCCCGCCCGCCGCCGCACGATGATCTCGCGGGCCAGCAGATCAAATGTGCCATACAACAGGACGTTGAAGGGCACGCTGAACGGATAGAGCAGGGCGTGCACCGGCGATGTGCTGTCGGTGACGAAGGTCTCCGCGATCAGGCCGGCAAACAGACAGAACACGAAGATGATGAGCCACCGACGCATGGCGCGTGGCGTGGGAGCCTGCTCCACTGGCAGACCAGGTAGGTGGGCTACCGTAGGTTGACCAGAAGGTGTCGCTGGGAACATGGGTCACACTCGCCTCTCCAAGCAATGTATGCCCTAAAACCTCTACATCCATGAACTGGTTGGCTCGATCGTGCCAGGCCAAGTATACCGTGAGTCCGGTATACGGATCAACGGCCAGTGGCTTCTCCTAGGTAGACTTCGACCTACGCAACGGTGCTGGCGCCATTGCGTGTTGGGCCGGGTTACGGGCGCACTCTATCGCCCGCTCCGGATGTCTCTGCCGTCTGGGCCGGTGAGCCGTTCACGCTGCTGCTGGAAGCAGCAGCCGAGGCTGCCGGAGCCGGTATGATGCGTGTCCCTCTGCCGAGCGGTATCTGGACGATGTCGACCGGCGCAAAGAGATCGGTGATCCAGTTCAGCAGGACCAGCATTTTGTCACCCATGGTGGGCAATTTGGCGAGATAGATGCCTCGCCAGGCGAACCAGGCCGGCAGACCGGAGAGCCGGAGCCCGCCAATCTGGGCCACTGCCTGCCGCTGACCCAGGCTGGCGAGACTGCCCATCGGCTTATAGTTAAAGACTTTCAGCGGGGAGGAGTTGCGAATCAGCGCGGCAATGTTGGCGGCCGCAACCGGACCCTCGCGTATGGCGTTCTGCGCGGTGGGGGCATAGACGCCCTGCCCATCAAACACCGGCACCGCCGCGCAGTCGCCCAGGCTAAAGATGCGCGGGTGTCCCATCACCTGTAACCGCTCGTTAACCTGCAGTGCGCCGTGCCGGTCCTTAGGCAGATCGACGCTGCGCAGAACTGGATTGACTTCGATGCCGGCGGTCCAGACCAGGGTACGGCTGGGAATAACCTCTCCGCTCGAGAGCGTAACGGTGCGCTCGGTCACCGCGCTCACGCCCAGACCTAGCCGCACATCGATGCTGCGGCGCTGGAACCTGCTGACCACGTACTCGCCCAGTCGCTCATCGATCTCCGGAAGCAAGCGGGTACCGTTTGGGGCGAGTATGAACTTCAGCTCCTCTGGCCGTATACGGGGGTAGTAATGAAGAGCGCCGTGCGCCAGGTCTTCGATGGCGGCGATTCCTTCTACGCCGGAGAAGCCACCACCAGCCACCACGAAGGTCAAGAGCTCGCGTCGCTTCTCTGGGTCGCTGGTAGTGTCGGCCCGCTCCAGCAGAGTGAGCACGCGGTTGCGCAGAAATATGGCGTCCCGCAGGTCCTTGAGCCCAATAGCATACTGAGAAACGCCGGATACATGGCAGTCGTTGGTGACGGCACCCACCGCAATCACCAGGTAGTCAAAGCTGAGCTCGCTGCTCAGCTCATCCCAGTTGCCCTTAGAGTAGGTGAGGCGTACCTTCTGGTTGGCCACATCTATGCCTTCGATGCTCGCCTCGTGGAAACGCGCTCGGTGCTTCAGAAAGGCTCGAAGCGGCGGCACGGAGTAACGCGGCTCAATGGTTCCTCCGGCCACGTCGGCGAGCATTGGGGTGTACACCAGAAAATTGGTCTCGCTTACCAGGATGATTTCGACGTCGTCGTCGTGGCGAAACAAGTGGTCCAGATGCCGTGCGGTTTCCAGGCCGCCAAACCCGCCACCCAGCACCACAATGCGCTTGTTCATGAGTATTGCTCCCAACCAGAAGTCTCTCGGTGTACCTTCCAGAAAATGCCCAGCCAGAAAATGCCCCGGCGCCTGCCTGGCGTGCCGGCGAAGCGTCTCCTGCAGAGATGGCGTGGTAGTTCCATAGGTAAGTCTAGGACGCTGGCGGTTATGGCCGCACCATTCCAGGGGCATGTCTATCCGGCGAGTATTTAGGCTGGCCGTAGAGGCAGCGCTAAACCTGGCCACGGGGTAAGCGCCGCTACCAGAGCGTGAGCCGGCGCCTCTCTTCTCCAGTAGCGGCTGGGGTGTTATTCTACCTGTACGCATACCGGATCTAGCTGAAAATGAATGGTAGGGGTTACGTTGGCATTGATACGGCGATTGACAAAAGAGGATGCCGATTCACTGTACCGGCTACGGCTCAGCGCGCTCCAGGAAAGTCCTGAGGTCTTCGGCTCGACCTATGAGGAGACGCTGCAGCGGGGTGTGCAGAGTACGCGGGATCGGCTGCGAGACGAGGACACTGACTTTTTCTACCTGGGCGCCTTTGTGTCGGAACGCCTGGTAGGCATGGTTGCCGTCTTTCGCGAACAGGGGCTAAAGAATCAGCACAGGGGCAATATCATCAGCATGTATGTAGCGCCGGAGCTGCGCGGTCAAGGCATCGGTCGGGTGCTGATCTCCGAAGCCATCATCCGGGCTCGCGCGGTGCCCGGCCTCGAGCAGCTGCACTTGGCGGTGGTTACCACCAATTCCTCAGCGCGCGCGCTGTATGCCGCCCTCGGCTTCGAGCGCTATGGCGTTGAGCCGCATGCTTTGAAGCAGGGCGACCACTACTGGGATGAAGAACTGATGATATTGCGCCTGTACTGAGCCGGCGTCGCCCGTCTATGCCGACGGTGGCCTATGAAGTATACTGGAGCCCGAGTCGCCGGGTAATCACTGGCGAGCGCTGGTTTGGTGCCGGATAGCTGCACCCAGATACGAGGACATGGTGACCCGTGGTGAAATTTTGGAAGTCGAGACTCGAAACCGGAGATGGGCGCAGTCCCTTGGCCAAAAAGGACCCATCGCCTGGCGGCGAGTCCGGCGTAGCCGCGTCTGAGCCTCAGTCTGAGCCCCTGCTGAGCCGAACAGGTGCCGTCAGGCGCCTCGTGTGGAAACTGGGGCCGCTTTTCGCCGTGGCGCTGATGCTGCTCTGCATGGCAGCGGTGTATTACTTCCGCTGGGGGTTCGATCACAAGCTCTGGGGTACCCAGACGAAGCCCTCGGCAGTACCGGTGTGGCTGGCATTCAACGACATTGGCGTTACATGGTCGAGCCTGATCGGAGATCAAAAGGTATCCGTGTCCAGTAGCGGCTATGACGGCCAGTTCTATTTCTATATAGCCCAGAATCCGGGCATTATCACCGCCTGCAGCAGTGGGTGGACGCATTGCCCGTTGGATGCGCAACCGCTGCGCGAAGAACGCATACTCTACCCCATGACTGCACGAGTCTTGGCTCTGGGGAACTCCCAGCTGCTGCATCCGGTTTTCTTCCTGATCGATTTCGCGGCGATTCTGGTCACTGTCTTCCTGATAGCGCAGCTCTGCCTGGCGGCGGGGGCATCCCGCTGGCTGAGCGTGGCCGCGGGGTTGTTCTGTGGTGAGGTCGTGGGACTGCTGCGTGACCTTGCCGACCCGTATGCGGTGATGTGGTCGGTTCTGGCGGTGTATCTACTGCGCAAGCAGCGGCCACTCTACTCGGCGATAGCGGTAGCCGCGGCACTTTTGACCCGCGAGCAGCTGGTGCTGGTGCTGCCGTTACTTTGTCTCCCGCTGCTGGCAGAGCGTCGGTGGCGCACCGCCGCCCTATTTCTGGTGATAGCGCTGGCCCCATTTTCCATCTGGCAGTTCATTCTCTACCGGCTCTTTGGTCGCTTTGGATTGACCGAAAGTGCTGCGGCCACCCATGGCCTGGAACTGCCCTTCCGCGGGCTGCTGGAGAACTACGGTAGCACAAATTTTCTGCCCACGGTCGTGTTTGTGGCGCTGCCGCTGGTGGCAGCTTTCGGCGTCGCCTTGGTCTGGATCCGGACCCATGGCGTGCGAGCGCTGCTACGAGACCCGGTGCCCCTGATGGTCGCCGTCTACGCGATTCTGGGAACCGTGACTGCCAATACCGAGTGGGCCGACCCCTGGGCCGCCGGCCGATTGGTGGCACCGGCGGTAATTCTAGCGGTGCTGGTCGCCTGCGACATATCCCCCCGCCTGCGCGACCTCTATGCGGTCTTGATCGGCGCCACCGTTCTGGTGCTGTTCTTCCTTCCCGCCACCTTACCGTAGCGACCGGCAGGTACCTACCCATACCAGCGCCCAGACCAAGCGATCACGGAGTATCACTCTGCGCTACGAAATCATTAGGTAAGCAGGCGGTACTCTCCTAGGAGATAGTGGAGACCTCGACCGGACGCGAGGGCGAAGACTAGCCGCAGATGCGGTGCTACTGGTCGCAGCGGCAACTTACACTCTGATCAGGCATCCGATGGGGAACGCCCAACACTCGCTACATATGCCACTTCCGCTGGTTACTCGTCCTGCCTGGGCTGAGAGCGAGTAACCAGCAACCAAGAACGGGGGCCCGACATGTCAGTTCTCGATTGGATTTTCACCAGTTTCTTCATAGTGCTCTACTTTTTTCTGCTCTTTACCGTCTGTTTCATGACCTTTCAAAAAGGGCACATTGTCCTCGGGATTGTCGGCATTTTCGTACCGCTTCTCTGGCTCATTGGGGCCATTCTGCCGGCCAGGCCAGGCTCCTCCTATGCCAGGGCGGAGGCGATGCGGTACCAATCAGTCGGCGGGCAGCCGGTCTAAACAGGGATCCCGAGCCAGCGCAGCACCGAGGCGTGCCCTGCCCTGGCGTTTCTACCCCCAGGGGTGCCACAATAGTACCAACAGCAGAATAGCTGAGGTATCGTGGCTTTCCAAAAACGCGCACGCGACCGCTTGCCGGTAGCAGACACGGGGTAGAAAGATCGTGGTAATGGGGATACACCGGCCATTATGTTAGAGGAGAGGCCGGCCCGAACGCCGGCAGTTCCCCTGCTGGCCACCAAGTGTTATATACCTCCGGCGCGTGCCGATCTGGTGCGGCGCCCGCGGCTGGTGTCCCGCTTGCGCGCGGGGCTGCACTCTCCGCTGACCCTGATATGCGCTCCCGCCGGCTTTGGTAAGACCACTCTGTTGAGCGAATGGTACAGTTCCGCAAGCGCAAGCGGTGAAACGGTAGCGCTGGCACGTCATCTCGCCTGGGTGGCACTAGACGAGGGGGATAACGATCCGGTACGATTCTGGCGGTATGTGGCTACCGCCTTCGAAGGCGTCCGGCCCGGTACTGGCCAATCTATTCTTCCGCTGCTCGAGTCGCCACAACCGCCGGGGATGGAGTTTCTGCTGACCACGCTTATCAATGCGCTGGCAGCGACATGTGCCAACGACGAGATCTTCCTGGCGCTCGACGACTACCATGCCATCGCCGATCCGGCTATCCATCGCGGCGTCACCTTTCTGCTCGAGCGTCTCCCCCCCACGGTCCATATCATCATTGCCAGCCGTGTCTTGCCGCCGTTGCCGCTTCCACGGCTGCGGGCGCGCGGGCAGGTGAGCGAAATTCGCGCCGCCGACCTGCGATTCACTAAAGAGGAGTCAGCGGAGCTGGTCCGCGGACTGATCGGTGAATCGATTCCGGAGCCGAGCCTGGCCAGGCTGGAGATGCAGATTGAGGGCTGGGCCGCCGGATTGCAGCTGGCTGCGCTCTCCATCAGAGGATCGGGAGATGTATCGGCGCGGGTGGCGACCATGGGCGCATCGAACCGGTTGGTGCTTGAGTATGTTACCGATGAAGTGTTGCATCGCCAGCCGGCAGCGGTGCAGCGGTTTCTGCTCCACACTGCTATACTGGAGCGGTTCTCCGCCCCACTCTGCGATGCCGTTACCGGCGATCTCGACGGCCAGTCGATGCTCGAGACATTAGAACGTGAGAACCTGTTCCTGGTGCCGCTCGATAGTGAGCAACGCTGGTACCGGTACCACCACCTCTTTGCCGACTTATTGCGGCAGCGGCTCAAGCGAACGCTGCCGGAGGCGGTCTCCCAACTGCACACCAGCGCCGCTCAGTGGCTGGAGCAGAATGGCCTGCTTGCGAGCGCTGTCGAACACGCGCTCGCGGGCGAGAACTACCTCCTCGCGGCGCGGCTCATCGAGACGTACTTCCAGCAAATGCTGGAACGAAGCGAATGGACTACGCTACGCCGCTGGCTGGATACACTGCCCCAACCAGAGCTACAAGGCAGCGCCTACCTGTCACTGGTCTATGCATGGACACTCATTGCCACCGGCGCCTTTACCGCTGCCGAGCCCCACGTAGCCGATGTCGAGCGGGCGCTGCGGCCCCAGGACGCGGTTACCGAGGCGACAGCTCTGCCCGGTAGCGTGATGCTGGGCCACGCGGCGGCGATACGAGCCACCGCGGCCATCAACTCGGGCCGCAAAGCGCTCGCCAAAGAACTATCACTCCAGGCGCTGGCGGCGCTGCCCGAGTCGGAGACGCTGGCGCGAGCGGTGGCGGCGCTCAGTCTGGCGGATGCACTCTTTGGACAAAATGATCTACCGGCGGCCGCTGCGGCCTTCACCCAGGCCTACCAGGCCAGCCTAGCCAGCGGCATGATACCGGTGGCACTGAATGCGCTCAGCAACCTTGGCCAGCTCTACGAACGGCAGGGTAAGCTCCATCAGGCGGCCGCCACGTACAAGCGGGCACTGGGTATCGCCGAGCAGCACGCTGGCTTTGCGCATTTCTCCAGTAAGGCACATGTGGGCCTGGCGCGGGTGCTGCGCGAGTGGAATGATCTGGTGGCGGCACGTGTCACCACCGAGAAGGGCATAGACTTCGCCCGGAGCTGGGGGCACCAGGAACACCTGGTAGATGGATACCTCTGCCTGGCCGATATTCAGTGGGCGGAGGGCGACGTCGCCGGCACGCTAGCGACGCTCACCGAGGTCGAGCCGCTGATTCTCCAGCCGAACGCCCACCCCGAGGCGGCGGCGCGCTTCGCCGCTTACCAAGCTTCACGTTGGCTGCTACTGGGCCGGCGGGACGACGCCGAGCGGTGGGCTGATGGCTTCGATGCCGGTATGGACCGCGACGCACGCCTCCATAAGCCCGGAATTCTCACCCTGGCGGGGCTCCGGCTGGCGCAGGGAGCGGTGCAGGAGGCCATCGATCTACTTGATCGATGGCTGGCTATCGTTGAACGGGTAGGTCTGACCGAGGATGCGATCGGCATAGACATTCTGCTGGCGCTGGCTCACCAGGCGGCGCAGCGCCCGAGTACGGCAGTGCGCGCGCTTGGGCAGGCGCTCGCACTGGCAGAGCCGGAGGGGTACCGGCGAATCTTTCTTGATATGGGAGCGCCTCTCGCTGCACTGCTGGCGTCATACCCCTATCCGGGAGCGGCCGGCCGGTATGCGCGTTCTTTACTCGCCGATTTCCGTGCGGCCGGCCTGACGCTGGAAAAGGGTCCGATCTCACCGCTGATCGAGCCACTTTCTCCGCGCGAACAAGACGTCTTGCGCTTGATAGCCGCGGGCGCCTCCAATCAGCAGATCGCCGAGACCCTGGTGATTGCGCTCGGCACGGTCAAGAAACACATCACGACCATATTCGCCAAAGTTGGGGTCAGCAGCCGTACGCAGCTCCTGGTACGTGCTCGCGAACTGGGTCTCGGTTAGCCGTTCGGTTAGCCGTTCGGTTAGTCGTATTGCTTCACGGACGGCCAGAGGTTCTTCCCGGGATACTTAGGCTGGCTGGCCACCAGGATGGGGAGATTATCCTCGTTCGGCATGCAATACGCGCAGGTCAGGGTGGTTGCCACGGTAACCTGGTTATAGGATTTCTCGAGGTCGGAGGGGGCGAAGCCCACGGCTATGAGCACCGATCCTGAGCAGGAGCCCGGTCCCCAGAGATAGTAGTTGTTATGCCCACTAATGACGGGTGGCAGATGATACTGCTGGGAGTACAGCTGCAGCGCACCAGCCTCTCCATAGTTGGAGGTGAAGACGCAGGCGGAAGCCCGCTCCGACGCCGGCAGGCTCAGATAGACCCGCGCCACGGTAGCGGCCATGTGGGGCCAGCCGAACCGGTCGCCAAGGTATTGCGGGAACGCCCCGGCAGCCGACTGGCCAGCCGAGGCATTGCTCTGGCTGCCAAGGAATCCGTAGACCTGCACGTAGGTCGCGGGGGGTAGCACCGGCATGGTTACCGGCGCCAGAAGGATGCCGCTCAGGGCCAGCGCGGTGGCTGCTACTGGCGTGACCCACTGCTGCCGTTCTGCCCATTGCTCGATCAGCACGGCGCCTCCGGCGAAGAGCGGTGGGTAGGCGGGCGCCAGAAAGTAGGACTTGGTGTGGATGAGGGTAAACAGCACATAGAGGAAGACATAGGCCCAACCAAAGACCCGGTAGGGCTTGCCTGCCGGCATGCGGAAGAAGAAGATCAAACCGGCAATCGCCACCGGGACCGTGAATGGATTGATGAGGAATATCTGGTTCGCCAGGTACCCAATGGGGCCGTCGCCGGTGATTCCGCCGTAGTGGTGCCAGAATTCCCAGGTAGGTAAGCCGTTCACGATATTCCAGAGAAGGTATGGTAGCAGAAAGGCGAACGCAATCGCGCCTCCGGCCAGCAGCCAGCGACCGAACATGAGGCGCCGGTTGGTAGTGAGCAAGAGCCCGATGACCAGTGCGAGCCCCCAGAAGAGCATGGTAAGTTTGGTGGTAAGACCGATACCGGCCACCAGGCCAAAGAGCAGCCAGAGCCGAGGAGACTGCCGCTTGATCAGCAGGACGAGGATGTAGGCGGCGAGCGTCCACCAGAGCTGGTCCAGAGCATCCATGGAAAAGATGGAGCCGGTTGCCATGAAGCCCAGGCAAACAGCGGCGGTGACTGCGGCCAGACACTGGGCGGTTCGCTTGCCGCCGAACTCGCGGGCGATCAACCCCGTGATGAAGATGAGGCAGGCATTGGCAATTGCCGGTACGATATGGATGATGACCAGGTTGTCTCCGAAGGGCTGCAGCAGCGCGGCCAGGAACGCGATCAGCGCCGGGAAGTCGACGTACCCCGGAGCCAGGTGATGCCCGGCAGCGATGTAATAGAGTTCGTCGCGAAAGTAGCCATAATTGCCGGAGACCAGCATATGAGCCGTGAAGCTGATGAGCGCTATGGCGGCAATGAGCGCATTGTCGCTAGCCAGAATGTGCTGCGCGGTAGAAGTGTCTGCGGCAGAGCCTCGCCAGCTCTGCCGATGAGTACCAAGACTCGTCGCCATGTTTGACTATCCTTTCCTGCACTGTGCCCGCTTCGGCGTCGCCACACGCTCAACAGGCACGCTGTACTTCTCTAGGATAGCCAAAACCTGGTCCAACCTCAGTGGACTAAAGTGGTATTTTGCGGTCGTAGTGCTGGGGCAGCCGGCAGATCCAGCCGTCGATCACTCCGGCTACCTCGGATTCATGCCCAGAATAGATGTGGTCGGCGTCGGCGATCAGCTGTGTCTCCACTGGAGCGGAGGGTGTGCTCTGCACGATTGCCGCCAGCGTACCCTGCCCGCTGCCAGGCTCCCGCGTGCCGAAAAAGGCCAGCATAGGGCTGGTGATATGTGAGATAGTCGGGTCGTTGCCTTTCAAGAGATGTGACAGCACGTCATTGCGGCCGGAGACATTCTGCGCGCTTTGACGATACCAGGGGGCGAAAGGCTGTGCCGGTAGCACTTCCATGCCGCGCCCATCGGCGATCAGCCGCTCGGCCTCGTCGAGCTGCGCCGGCGGCATAAAGCCCACCAGGTCGGGTGACGCCAGAACCAGGCCGGAGACCCGCTCGTCATGGCGCTCTTCCTGGTACAGTACCAGGCGCTGTGCACCGGAGCTATGGCCGACCAGCACTACGCCACCAGCCGCCAGTCCCGAAGCCATATCTACCCAGGGGGCCAGGTCACGGGGCGCGTCCGCAAGATGATCCCAGGCGCTACCCGCACCAGTCGGAAGGAACTGGCCCGATTGCCAGGACTGTGGCTTCCCCCCGGCGGCGGCGTGCCAGAGGAACGTGCTGATATCGTGACCGCGCGTGTTGGCGCTGATGAACGCATAGCCAGAGGTAGCCAGCGCTCTCCCGATCATGACATAGGGGTAGTCATAGAACCGACCGGCATTGCCGTGAATCCAGACGATACTGATTGGCTTGATTGCTTCCCCCAGGGGGAGTAGCTTGACACCCTCCAGCAGAAAGCCGTCCTCGCTGGTGGTATAGACGATTTCCTCGGTGAATTCCGGCATATGCCGCCTCCATTCTGCCACGTAGCCGACGAGCTCTCGGGCGCTCAGGCTTCCTCCAGGATGCGAGCGAACGCCCGGAGGTAGCGGGTATCGTGGTTATGTCCCCGAAGTATCCAGTACTCCGCACCCCAGAACAGGTAGGCGTAGAGCGGAGCGCCACGCGGCGGCCAACGCAGGCAGGTGTTGTAGTTCTGGATGATGTGCTCGGGCAGACAGCTGTGCATGCCGCGCTCCGGCTGGGGGTTCGGCGGCGTGGTCGCTGACTCCCAGGGTTCCGCCTGCCCTTCGGCAATCATCACCCGGTGCCCGGTGGTGGTGGCCCAGGCAAAGAGCTGCGCCCTTCGGTGACGGTCCCGGTAGCCCGCGCTGCCATCAAGATACAGCGTGCGACTGCCCAAGCTCATCACCGCGTGGCGAGGGTAGTAGTCGATACCGACGATATCGGCCAGACGCTCCGCGAGGGCCAGCGAATCTCCTTGGTCCCGCGTGCGCCACCATTGGGAGAGACCAACCGGCAACGAGGTGGGCAGGAAGCCGTTCATCATGATTGGACGGGTGGGATCGGCGCTGCGAAGCGCTTCCACTTCCTTGACCACAAACGCGACATCCAGACGCCATGAATGCTCCAGACCCAGCGGGTCGACCGCCTCGTGTTCTAGTTGCCAGGCGACGATGCATTCCCGCCGGCGGTATCTCTCTACCAGACGGTAGATGAAGTCAGTCGCCGCCGACGCCAGCGACGGGTATGCATTGGGCGTGACGCGTATATGCTCGGGGAAGGGACGCCGCAGATACTGAGAGGGTACGAAGAATTCAGGGTAGCCGAAGGTCTTCAGCGGGCCCACGCAGAGTATGACGCGGGCACCGGCGGCTTCGGCGGCGTCGATCTGCCAGTCGAGCTCGCTGGTATCAAACGCTCCCGGCTCCGGCTCAATGCGGTTCCAGTAGGCACCCAGGCGAATCAGTTGTACTGGATACGCCAGCAACGTTTGCAGGGTGGAGCGCGCCTCCAGTCCAAAGGCCTCCACCTGTGGCACGCGAAAGCTTATGCCCAGCAAAGTTGGACCGCGCGGATCGATGGGCAGTGACTGCCAGTCATCGGTAAGCGGCTCCGTTGGTCGATTCAGCCTGGCTTCCCGTAGTGGCCACATCTCTTCCGCCCACTTTCTTATTGAACGCTGCGAGAACACTACTAGAATACGAGAGGAATGAATCGCTTGGTACGCCGGCTGTACTCGAGGTAGGGCTCTCCAATGCTCTCCGCCAGGGCCTTCTCCTCAACACGCACCCGGTACAGGTGACCAACCGCAATACAGAGGAGCAGCGCCGCCAGGCTGGCCCAGTTGGTCACCGCTAGGCCTACCCCCAGCATGGTCAGGAAGGTACCGGTATAGGAAGGGTGGCGGATCCACCGATAGGGGCCGCGCCGCACGACCGTTTGATCCGCCGACACGGCGACATTCCGGGTAAAGTAACCGCCCAGCGTCGCAATGGCATACCAGCGCAGTGCCACGCCCAGGAGAATCAGTGACACTCCCAGCAGGAAGAGCGACGATCTCTGCCAGGATATGGCCGCCGCGGGCACGAGTGCCGCCAGACCGAAATTCAGTGCCAACCCTACCCAGAGGAGCCCCAGCAGGACATAGAGTGAGCCCTGGTCGCGTACCGAGGCGTCCTGCCTTCTGCTCCGGGCGGTTTGACGGAACATGCCGATGGCCTCGGGAACATTCCAGATCAGGCAAGCCGCAGCAAAAATGGCGGCGTCTTTGACATCGGTGTAGATCAGCGGTAACACGGCCAGCATCCTTCCTTGGGCGCGATATCACCGGTGCTACCGGGCGAAGAGGCGGGCAAACAGGTCCGACTGCCAGAGCGCTTCGGGATCATAGCGCGCCTTGAGCTCGAGGAACCGGTCAACCACCCCGTCTCCCATGCTCCGCCGGTATTGCTCTCGTGATTGGAAGTGGTCTTTGGCTGGATAGAATCTTCCTCCTGCCTCTATGATCATCTCGATCATCGCTCGCAACGTCAGCTCAAGCGTGGCCTGAGTCCGGCCGGTGCGGGGGTAATTCAACTCGAGCGAGAAGCCGTCGACCTGATAGCTCAGGAGCGACGCATCCTGACGGTGCTCCTTGATGATACACCAAATCGGGAAGCAATCCTGTTCCTGTGAATAGCGTAGAACTGCCTCGAACGCGTCTCGGGCCGGTGCCGCGGGAACAAACGCCTGAAACGTCTCAACTCCCCGTGGAAGCATGGTATGGTATCCGGCAAAGGCGGCGGGCGGATAATAGGTGAACGCCGGAAGACTACTCCGTACCCGGCTGGTACCCCTCCGCTGACCTGCCAGGTACCGAGCCCGGTTGGCCAGGGGTACGCTGGGCAGAAACGCCGGCCGGAAGAGGGGGCCCGCGCGTGACACCAGGGTGGATTGCAGCTGGTCAACAGATGCACGGTGTTCCCAGGCGGGAAATCGGCGGGAGCCGGCAGTGGCGGCGCTGCTGATGCGTGCCGAGCTAATCTGGCCCCGTCCCAGCTGCTGGCCCACCGCGAAGCCATCTATCCAGGCCTCGATGAAGTCACTCCGCTGCCGCAACTCTGCCCAATGAGTAAAGATCTCGTCGAGTGTGGCGGCGTTTTGTCTCTCGACCTCAAGCTGGCCGGAGGGCAGTCGTTGCAACTGCACCGTGACCGAGACGACGACCCCGAGCAGGCCCAGACTGCCCACCAGCGCGTTAAACAGCTCACCATCAGGTCCCGGGGCAAGGGAGACGACCTCTCCGCTGGCCAGCAGTACTTCCATGGCGAGCAGGTGGTCGCCGAAAGCACCGCAGCGCCAGGCATTCTTACCCATGACGTTCATGGCCACGCAGCCGCCTGCGGTGACGTCGGGAGTGGAGGGAGTGGCAAACGGCCACCAGCCGTCTTTCCAGGCCAGATGAAGCATGTCTCGTAGAGTGACGCCGGGCTCCACCCGCATAATTCCCTGCTCAGGATCCCAGTCAATGACTCGGCGCATGGCGGCGAGGTCAAGTACCAGCCCGTTGGTATTCCAGGCGGCATCGGTATAACTGTGGCCGGCTCCATGCGGAATCACTGATAGGTTGCGCGCTCGCGCCTCACCCAGCCCTGCCGCTATGCCGTCGATGTCCCTGGGGCGGTACACATAACACGGCGATCGGCCGGTCTTACTCCAGTTGGTCAGGTGCGTATACACTGCTGAATACATTCCCGAATACATTCCCGAATACTTGACCTCGTCTCCAGTCGTGGAGAGTGCTTTACCGGAGGCGAGTGTACCACGCGACAAGACCGGCCGTGGAGTGCCGGGTACCGCCGGCGAGCCGTATAGTTACTGGTGAGAAAAACGATCAAGAAGGCAGGAGAAGAGCCAAGCATGCCATGTAGCCATACCATACTCTTCCTCGGCGCTGATACTGGGGCTGGTCATCGGCGGGCAGCGGAAGCCATTTGTCAGGCCCTCGAGCTGTTGCAGCACGAGTCCGGCCATGCCCCTGGTCAGTATCGTCTGGCGTATGTTGATACCTTCTCCGCCTGCGCCCGGTTTCCGTTACGCCACATGAGCCGGTGGTACAGCTGGTCGATCCGCTACACTCCCTGGCTCTACGGCAAGGTGTTCCAGTTAACCAACCATACTGTAATCTTTCGGACGGTGGCTCAGGTGCTGTACCCGCTGCTGGGTTACCGGCTGGCTGAGCTTCTAGATCAGCTGCGTCCCGATGCGGTCGTGTGTGTTCATCCACTCGTTAATCACGTCGCGCTACGGGCTCGCGCGAGGGTGAGGCTGCCGGTTCCGGTAGTCACGCTGATGACTGATCTGGTCACTCCGCATGCCGGATGGATCGCCCCGCGCGTCGATAGCTGTATTGTACCTACCGAGACTGCGCGTGAGGTCTGCCGGCGTGGCGGGGTACCCGAGTCCAAGATACACGTGCTGGGGATGCCCGTAGACCTAGAGTTCACCGCGCCCGGTGATAAGGCCGCGCTACGCCGGAAGCTGGGCCTCCGCCCCGAGCTGCCCATGGTGCTTCTGGTTGGCGGCGGCGAAGGCGCCGGCAAGCTTGCCGAGTTCGCCGATGCCATCTGGCGAGCGAATATACCCCTGCAACTGATCGTCGTTACTGGTCGTAACCAGCGGCTCCGTAGGCGGCTGCAGCGCCGCGCGGAGCATCTACCGGCCGGACGGCGGCAGAAATGCCGGATCCTAGGTTTTGTCCACAATATGCATGAACTCATGGGTGCCGCAGATATACTGGTCACCAAAGCCGGTCCCAGCACCATCAGTGAGGCGATCGCCTGCCGATTGCCGCTGGTACTCACCGGGTACCTACCGGGGCAGGAGGAGGGCAATGTGGCCTACGTCTGCGAGCAGGGCATCGGCTTACTGGCCGAGACACCGCCGCAGCTGGTGGCTACATTGGCGGAATGTCTCCGACCCGGTTCGCCGCTACTGGAGTGTATGCGAGCCAACATGGTTGTTCTGCAGAACCCGCTGGCCGCGCGGAGCATCGCCCGATTCCTACTGGGAGCTGGGTCGTCGCCGGTAGGGGAGAGCCGCTCTCTGGTCACCGCCGATGCGGTTTGACTCAAGGGATGGAGGGCGAAATGGGTGGTTTCGAACCATGTCGCCGCTGAAACGTAGAGTCAGTTTGACAGCGCGCGGTGCTGGTGGAGAGGTCTGTACACTCGAGCTGAGCGAAGAGGAGTCTCTATGGCAGATACGACGAAACTCGCGGAATTCGACGGCAAAGTAGCACTGGTCACCGGCGGTGCCAGCGGCATTGGACTGGCAGTCGCCCATGCCCTGGCCGAAGCAGGCGTGGCGGTGATGATCTCCGACATCGATGTCGAGCATGGTCGGGAAGCGGCCAGCCAGCTGCTCGGCGCTCGCTTCTTCGCCGCCGATCTGGCCGACCCGCTCTCCTGCCCGGCGCTGGTCAGCCAGATACAGGAAGCGGTAGGCCCGATTGATATCCTGGTCAACAACGCCGGGCTGCAGCACGTCTCACCCATCAGCGAGTTTCCCGAGGCTCGCTGGCGCCAGATGCTGGAGATTATGCTCACCGCCCCGTTTCTGTTAACGCAGCAGGTACTTCCGGGCATGACCCGGCGGGGCTGGGGACGGATCATCAACATGGGCTCGGTGCACTCACTGCGCGCCTCGCCCTACAAGTCAGCCTACGTAGCCGCCAAGCACGGGCTGCTGGGCCTTACCCGAGTGACGGCGATTGAGGCCGCCCCCTACGGCATCACCTGCAACGCCATCTGCCCCTCGTACGTGCGGACACCGCTGGTCGAGAAACAGATCAGCGACCAGGCACGCATCCACAATATCCCCGAGTCGGAGGTGGTGGAGAAGATCATGGTCTCCGAGTCGCCGCTGCACCGCCTGGTGGAACCTGAGGAGGTCGCTGCCAGCGTGGTTTTTCTCTGTAGCAACTCAGGCAGTGCCATCACTGGTAGCGCCTACAGCATCGATGGTGGGTGGACCGCTCATTAGGACACCGTAGGAAAGCAGGTCCACAGCGCCACTCTGCCATGGGCAAACCGACGGGCGGACCCGCCGACTACTCTGCCGATGAGACGTACCGCTCACGTAGCTGGGCCTTCTGCACCTTGCCCATGGCGTTACGGGGCAGCTGGCTGGCGAAGACCACTCGCCGGGGGATCTTGAAACGGGCCAGCTTACCGTCACAGTAGCGGGTGATCTCCTCGGCGGTAGGCTGCCACCCGGGCCGGACCACCACCACGGCGAGACCAACTTCCCCCCAGGTGCGGTCGGGCTCGGAAATGACTGCCACCTCGGCTACCGCCGGATGCGCCTCCAGTACGCCTTCGACCTCAATGGGATAGACATTCTCTCCGCCGGAGATATACATGTCCTTCTTGCGGCCGGTGATATAGAAGTAGCCATCCTGGTCGCACCGGGCCAGATCACCGGTGTGCCACCAGCCGTGGCGAAAAGCCTCAATGGTCGCGTCCGGTCGCCGCCAGTAGCCGGAGCAGACGTGTGGGCCGGCAAGCACCAGCTCTCCTACCGTACCGGTGGCCACCTCCTGGTCGTCGTCGTCCACCAGGCGGCCCCGAGAATGGAAGACCGGACGTCCCACCGAGCCGGCTTTGGTGAGGGCGTCCTCAGGCGCCAGGCTGAAGCAGTTCACCCCGACCTCGGTGAGGCCGAAGCCCTGGCGGAAGGTGAGACCGCGCTCGGCGTATCGTCGGATCACCGGCAGCGGGCACGAGGAACCGCCGCTCACGCAGAAGCGAACCGCCGATAAGTCCGCGCTGTCGAAGAGAGGGTGCTCCATCATCTTCTGGTAGACGGTCGGCACGGCGAAGACGATTGTAGTCCGCTCTTCGTCGATTGTCCGCAGCACTTCGGAGGGATCGGAGGAGGGCACAAGCACGACGGTACCGCCGCAGTGGAGCAGCGGTGTAGTCAGCACATTGAGCCCAGCGGCGTGGAAGAGCGGCGAAAAGGTAGGAGTGCTATCGTTCTCCCGTATCCCCCAGCTAATCTGGGTGTTGACCGCGTTCCAGGTGAGCATACGGTGGGAGAGCATCGCCCCTTTGGGGGTGCCGGTGGTGCCCGAGGTGTAGAGGATCAGCGCGATTTCTTCGCCGTCATCGCAGGCAAAGGTGCTGGGGCTGCTGCTGGCAGTGGCGGTAGAGTGCAGGTCGAGAGCAACATGCTCGAGCGTTGGTCTAACCGGCAGCGCTGCCGCGTCTATGGCCGCGGCAGCGCTGCCGGCGTAGGTCGTGTCGTGCAGGAGCAAGCGAGGCTCGCAATCGCAGAGAATCGTCGAGAGCTCACTAGCGGTCAGCCGCCAGTTAAGCGGCACCGAGATGGCGCCCAGCTGTGCGACGGCAAATACTGCCTCCAGGTACTCCAGTGAGTTGGCCGCCAACAGCGCCACTCGATCTCCGGGTACGACCCCAAATCTGCCGGAGAGCACGCCGGCCAGCGCCCGTACCCGGAGATCCCATTCCCGGTAGCTAAAGCGTCTCCCAGTGGCGCGATCCACTACTGCGGTGGCGTTGGGCGAGAGGCTGGCTCTCTTTGCGGGCCACTCGCCGATTCCAATGAACGTCACTTAGATACACCTCCCCAGCGGATGGCCAGAGCGCCCCAGGTAAACCCCAGCCCGGCGCTGGCCATCACTATGACGTCGCCGGTGTGCAGCAGTCCCCGCGCCGCCGCCAGTTCCACGCTCAGCACCTGATCAGGGGCGCCAATATGTCCGTAGTCGGCCAGATAGATGGATTGGTCCTCGCGCAGCCCCAATCTAGCCAGAATGCGGCGGTGCATGGACGGCTTGAGGTGGTTGATAGCGAGAAAGTCGATGTCGCCGACGGTAAGCCCGCTCCGCCACACCGCCTGGTTCACCACATTGACAAAATTTTCTTCCGAGACGCCTTCCAGTCCAGCTTTCAGGTGGTCAGGGTCGGAGACGTGGAAGGTGTGTAGCCCTAGAGCCAGCGTCTCCACACTCGCCGGCAGTCTGGTGCCTCCGGCAGGAATGGTCACATCTTCAGAGAGCGACCCATCGGTGATGAAGGCGGATTCAAGAATCTGGTTGGCTTCGTACCCACGCCGGAGTACCAGGGCGCTGCCGCCGTCGCTCAGGTTGAAGAGAAAGCGTGCCGATTGGTCGCGGTAGTCAATGAGATCGGCGGTACGGTGCCCGCCGCAGATCAGCACGGTGCGGAGCGCTGGGTCCGAGCGCATGAGATCGCGGGCGACTTTCAGGGCCAGTACATTGGTAGTGCAGAGCGCCGCCACCTCAAAGGCCCAGGCGTTCGTGGCGCGGAGCAAGTACTGTATGCGGTTGGCTGCTGACCAGACGTAGAAGTCCTTGTGCATGCTGCCGGAGTAGACTATGAGATCCAGGTCTTCGGGAGCGACCTGTGCCCGCTCCAGCGCCCGGCCGGCCGCCTGCACCGCCATAACCGAGGTCTGATCGTCGTAGCTGGCTCGGGGCTTGGAATGAATTCCCAGCTTGTCCCGCACGATCTCTTCGGGAATGCCGGATTGCTCGGCGATGTAGCTGCTGTTCTGTCTGGTCTCGGGCAGATAGGTGGCGAGCGCCATAATACCTACCGGCTCCTCGGGCAATTGGCGTGACTGCGCCTCGTGTGAAGCCAATAGACACTCCTCCCCTAGCCGCCGGGTGGTGCGCTCGTACCACACCACCCGGCGCATTCTGGCCTGCCCGGCGACCCGTGCCAGCGTGGCCGCCCGCCCAGATACATGACAGATCAGTCATGTTGCTGCTATTGTGACATACTGACGGAGGTTCCGTCAACGGAGTCATGAGACGGAGTCAAGAGGCGCAGTCAAGAGGCGCAGTCATGAGACGGAGTCATGAGGCGCAGTCAAGAGTAGGCCAGTGGCGCTCGGGCGCCACCGCTACAGCGTAGGAGCACTATGTCCGACCCTACACCACCCGAAGATCGATTGGATTCGCAGATACAGCGAGCGGCTGGGCATCCGGTTACTGCCCGTGGCGAGGCTACCCTGCGGCGCATTCTGGATGCCGCCGAGGAGGTATTTGGCGAGCACGGCTATTACGAAGCCAGTATCTCCGAGATTACCCGGCGCGCCAATGTGGCTCAGGGTACCTACTATCTGTATTTTCCGAGCAAGCTGGAGATATTCGTTCGCCTAATCGAGGATGTTGGGCACCGGCTGCGGGTCTCCATTCGGGAGGCGATCTCGCCTGCCCAGAATCGCCTCGAAGTCGAGCGGCGAGGCTTTGAAGCATTCTTCACGTTTGTGGCGGCGCACCGGAAAATCTACCGAATCGTGCAGGAGGCCGAGCGGGTCGCGCCCGCCGCGGTACGTGAGTACTATGGCCGCATAAGCCAGGGGTACCAGGAAGGGCTGCAGCAAGCCATGGCTGCCGGAGAGATCGCACCGCTCGAGCCGGAGGCCATCAGTTACGCGCTGATGGGCATCGCGCATTTTGTGGCGCTACGCTGGCTGGTCTGGGATGGCTCGGCTCTGCCGGCTGATGAGGCGATGCCGGAGATTCCCGGTGAGGTGAGCGAGGCGATCTATGCCTTTATCTCGCATGGGTTGAGTGGAGACGAGAGTAAGCGCTAAACTCCGCTAGCGCACGTGCCTACTTCCAATATAGCTGGCAACCGCTTCATCCATCGCGCAGCTATAAGGCCGGTCACAGTCGCCCTTTCACCGCCTGCAGTCGTGCAATGCGGGCAGCCTCGCGTAGTCCGGTCAAATAGGCTCCGTGCACAGTTCCCGCATGCATGACTGTAGTGGCTTCCCCGGCAAAGAATAGTTGATCCTCGATAGGAGCAGCCAGCACATCGGAGGCAATTGCCGCTGCGCCCGGCGGAACGTGCGAGTAGGCCCCACCGGCGAATGGGTCGGTTCCCCACCTCGAGACGTGCCAACTGAGAGGCTCAGGGACATCTCCATATAGACTGCGCAGGGTAGTCATCGCACTGTGGACAATCCCGCGGTCCGGCTGCGCCTCCAGTTGTGACGCGTACCCACCGGCGTTCAGTCCGAGAAGGACCGGCTGATGTGTCAAGCCAACCAGGTTGATAAACCACACCCACTCCCGAGCTTCGGGCTGAAGCAGGTTGGCCACTACGTCTTCGTCTGTCCAAAAGACGGCTGGGAATCGAAGGTAGAGTTTGTTGAGATTGCCCATATGAAGTGACTCAATGGCCGCTACCTTGCTTGACGGCAAAGGCGGAGTGAACTCGATGGCGCAACTTTGGAGTATTCCCAGAGGAATGGTTACCAGGCAGTAACGTGCACATAACCTACAGTGATCGGTCTCGACCACGACGCCTGCTGTGCTGCGGACGATCCGCCGGACAATGTGAGAAGTTCGGACATCGAGGCCCGACGCTAGACGCTGCGGTATCTGATCAAAGCCTCCCCGAACCAGTAATTCTTCCCCAACCAGACGGCCTTCGCGATCCCACTCGTAAAATGATAGGTCGCTCAGATCAGCTCCGAATTCATGCTCAATATCGGTAGTCAACACATATTCGAGCTCCGAGCGGGTTGCCGAGGTCAGATCCATGGTGTCAACCAGTTCATCTATGGCAGAGCGAAGCGAACAATCGGGGCGCCCTTGCGCTTGTGCCGAAAATCGCGAGGTCTGTAGCCTGGCGATGAGTGAAGCAAGCCGGCGTTCGATTTCACGCTGCCTCTCCGGCGGCAATCGAGTTTTGGACGCGACAAAAAGGGCTGCGTCATCCCAATCGGTCTGGACAGTATCAAGACGCCACAGATGCACTAAGTCCAGAATGGGGTTCTTCTGGGTGCCGACGATCCACTGAGCGCCGAGATCAAATGACACACCGTCGGGATCTCGGGAGGTCCAGATTCGCCCCCCCACCCGGTCGCGTGCTTCTAAAACTGTAACCTCGAACCCCCAGGTGCTCAGCGTGCGAGCCGCCGCGAGACCGGAGATGCCTGCACCAATTACGAGAATCGACTCATGTGTTGCCATGTGATATCAGCCTTAGTCTTTTCACCAGCGGGCGTGCACACGGTTTCAGGCTCCCGCATGGTGCAGCATAGCACACACGTTCCGGCCGAGCGGCAGGGTCGTTTCATGATCATGCATATTCATGGGCGCGCTGGAGCGGCGGGGGTGGTCCTATGCGGCAAGCGAAGCGGCGTTGCCTCATATTCAAGCCCATCCGCAGTGGGATCACAGCCAGGGTTGGAGGCCCCAGCTCAACAATCGCCGGCTCCTCCTGCTGCCTTGGCTGCTTGTCATCCCACTATCGCTCAAGCCCTGCAGAGAATGCACCGAGAAAGTGAAACTCGTAATCCTGGAATCACAGTCTCATTCAGAGGGATTCTGGTGAGTCTCATGGGGACGACCTCTGCCCGTCGTCGACAGACAGCCAGAGGAAAATGCTGACGGCCACGACCAGCAGGATGGTAACCAGGATTATTTCGACCGTCACCTGAGGCAACGATAATCCAGCCGCCGCGGCCATACCAACGATCGCCTGGCTGGTTGGATCGATGGCTCCCAACCCACTTATGAATGACAGAATCACCAGCAGTACGGTGATCTTCCCCTGCTGTCGCTGTTGCGCCTGGGCACGGTCTTTTTCGATTTTCTCCAGTCGCAGGTCGTTCTGGCGTTCTCGTTCGGCCAGGCGTTCCTGAATGGCTCCAGCAAAATAGCTGTGAAAGTGGTTGAGGTAATCGAGGTTCTGCTGCAGCGCACTCTGGGCATCGAGAAGATGCATGTCCTTCACTGTAGCTCTTAACAGCTCGCTATGATCGGCATATTTGGATATCATATACGAGCGAATGATATCCAGCACATTTTCGGTGCGTGTACCAAGCTGTTCAAGGTCCTTGCGCTGCTGAGTGATCTCCTCGTGCGACTGGGCTTCCAGCTCTTCTTGCTTGCGCTCCAATTTTTCCAGCTCACTCAGCCGGTCCTTCACAATACTATTGAATCCAAGCACTATGACTCGTATGTTGGCAGTCACTTGGGCGGTTATCTCGTATTGCTTGATGATGTAATGCGGGTCGTCAGGGAACGCAAGCAAGGTCCGGTTGTCGCTGGCCACCATCAGGTCGCAATCGTGCGAGCGAATGGTGGCTAGATTTTCAAATGGCGGCCTGACGACAAATCGCCAATCATCGATCGACGCTCGTGCTTCTCGGCTTCCAGCGACCAATCCGACATAGTCACGGTGAGAAGCCACCAATCTCATGTCTCGTATCTGCTCGGAGGTGTTAGCCTGGTGATCAACCTTCCGTACTTTATTAAACGAGACGATGGATTGCCAACCCAGATTATAGTCGCGCCAGATGTATGCTTGCTCGTCCGCTTTTTTGTCTGACGGCGGTTTTGGCGACATCAGGTATCTGAGATAATCCTCAAATCGTATCCATATGCGCTCGGCCACATCCTTTAGAAAGGTGAACGTGAAGTGTTCAGTACTCAGCTGTGAAAGTACCCGCTCCTGAACATCAGTGCAGATGGGATGATCGGGGTGCACCTGTGTCCATATGACCAATTCCGCGGTCATCTTGTGAATAAGGTCGTTCTGGGCGCGGTAGTTGTTTTCCCATCTCTCCAGATCCTGCAGCGCTTCCGGCGAAGGGTCGTCGTGTACTTCACTGTGCTTCGACTCGATCGTAATCGCGCTCTGCTGCTCAGAGTAATACTGGGCGAGATCATCGAGAAGCGTTGCCCATTGCAACAGGTAACCCTTGAGCGTCTCCGCATCCGGAAGGTCGTCGACACACTCCTTGACAATCAGGTACTGCTCCACGAAGTTTGTCCCAAGTACGGTGTCGTTTTCCTGACCGAGAGCATCACGTGCGCCTGTCGCGCGATAGAGATCCGGCCACGAGATCTTGATGTCGCCCATGTGCGGTGCCATCAAGGTTTCCAGCAAACGCAGATGGGAAACGGTCGCTATCGTCGGGTTGAAGGCAAAGTCCACCGCAATCGACCCTAGACGTGAGATTGTGAGATGGACGAACTCAGCTTCGTAGCGCCTTGCGTCCTGGCGGTCATGAACAGAAAGGGTAAGGATACCGCCGTTGCCCTCATCCGAGTCGTCGTCGCCCGGAGGCGACAGGTCAAGCTCGATCTGCTCAAGATTCTCAAATCCAAGTGCGGTCTCGAAAATATCCTGAATGGCGGGCTTGTTGATGCCACTCACCGGCAAATGGGAATACCTGACCAATTCCTGGCGCTTCTGGTCGTGCAGATCGCCCTTCAACGCTTCATCCGAAAACTCGGCAAACAGTCTCTCGAGGACATCGGGATTATGAATGAATCCCACCGCGCGCAAGTAGACAAGTGGGGTATCAATTACGATTTCAGAGGGATCCTGCAGGCGCAGGGCGATGTACTTGCGGGCAATCATGAGATGCGCTTGCAGCTCTGACGAAAGATCCAGAAAGATATTCTGAAGGTGTGCCAGGTACTCATATTCAACGATATCCAAGTCGGTCTGCGTCAGCGTGTCGTCCAGATGAGCCTGCGCGCACAAATGCAGGCCACGAAAGAGGTAGCTATTGCCGGTGAGATAGTAGTCAATGGCGTCCAGGATCGCGCTACCACTCTCGTCCGCAAGCGCAGGAGGCACCAGCTCGCGTAGCTCTTTGCAGAGCAGAATGCCCTTCTGGGCCCAGTCATTGGCCAATGCGGCACTGGTCGACAACAATTGTGCGTCGTTAGCGATCACCGCGTTCTCGCACCGTGTGTAGTAAATCATGGAGCGGCTGAACGCGAGCAGCAGAGTGGCGAGTGGAGTCTCCTCCCGCAGGTCATCTCCGCCCCAGTGCACCGCCAGCCGATAGGCCGCAAAAAAGTACTCGTGGATAGTATTGTAATGATAGTTCTGCTGCCAGAATGCATAACTGCGGCCGAAGATAAAGCAGAAAGCGGCCAACCCATGCTCTACCGAATGTATATCAGAAGTAGAAAGGGCGTCGTGTATCTGTTTAGCTCGAGTAGCAAGCTTCTCATAGTCCGGCAGGGGTTTTTCGAGAATAGCCAGCAGCTCTGCACTGGTCAGGTACTGCTCAGAAAGCACGGTATACCTCCATGGATGCTGCTATATAAGTAGAAGGGCGCGCAACTCTACCTGCCCATTTTCAATGGTAGAGTAAAGGCAGTAAACTGTCAAGCATCATTACAAGAGGTCGGGGTCGTTTCATGATCATGCATCCGGTATAGACTGGCGGCATGAAGACAAAGGCGGAGGCAGAGCTGGGGATGGCGCTGGCGGTACTGCAGGTGCTCTGTGTCCGCTGAGTTGACCCGGTTCGGTGGATAGTGTAGACTTGCTAGACCTTGCGAAGATATGTCGCTATGAAGATATGTCGCTATGGATTAGGTAAGTAGCTGGTGGACGTGCACACCAAACTTATCGCTATGGAGGTCCAGGGACTGGTTGAGCACCGGTTGGCAGGTGACCACGAGTGCCTGACAGGTTACGCATATTTTTTCTGGAGACTACCCTTGGATCATCTTGAGAAACTGCGTGGAACTCTAGCCCCAATTCGCGGATTCATGCATCTCGAAGCAGAGGATACCGAGTTTGAGCGAGCCCGCGTTGTCGTGGTGCCAGTTCCCTTTGATGGTACCACCTGCTATCGTCCGGGAACGCGTGAGGGCCCGCAAGCTATCATTGATGCCTCACGAAATCTAGATCTCTATGATCCTGAGCTTCGTTGCTCCCCCTACGAGGTCGGCATCCACACCTTGCCGGAGCTGAATGTCCTTGCCGGAAATGCTACGGCGATGGTGGACCGGATCGAGCAGGTCACCGCCCATCTTCTGGACACCGGCAAATTCATCGTGACGCTTGGTGGAGATCACCTTACTTCAATTGGCGTGGTGCGCGCCTTCGCCAAACGCTACCCCGCTATGAGCGTCTTACAGATTGATGCTCACGCCGATCTGCGTGAGGAGTATGAGGGCTCGTCTCTCAGCAGTGCCACCGTGATGCGCCGCGTGTTGGATGTCTGCCCACGTACCGCTCAGGTCGGGATCCGTAGTCTCAGTGCACCGGAAGCTCAACTGGTGGAGGAGCGCAGGCTGCCGATGTGGCTGGCAAGCGACATATTTGCTCAAACCCTACGCGGCAAGCGAAAATGGATCGACTTGGTAGTGAGTAGCCTTGCGGACGAGGTCTATATCACGATCGATGTCGACGCCTTTGACCCATCGATTGTCCCCGGAACCGGAACCCCCGAGCCAGGTGGCTTAAGCTGGTACGATGTAATCGATTTGCTGACCGCGGTAACCGCTGGAAAGAAGGTCGTCGGCGCCGACGTCGTCGAGCTCTCTCCACTGGTAGAGAGCCATGTCAGTCCAGTGGTGGCCGCAAAGCTCGTCTATAAATTAATCGGCTTGGCGGTCCATTGAGTTACCTGCGCACTGTCCCAGTTACGATGGATGCGGCCGCCCACTTTCGCTCGCCCTGTGTCATGATCGCCTTCGCGGTGGCCATGCGGCCTAGGCTGGTAGGGTTCCCTCACTCGGAGATGTCAGCGCATGGAAGCTGGCACCGACCTGCTCTTTTGTAGACAACATGAGATGAGCTTGAGGCTCAGAAGGGCAAGGTGTCGAAGTATAGCACTCCGTCGGAACCGGTGATATCATAGACCAAGAACCGGTGTCTGGCTCACGCCCACGAGCGTGTGCTAGGTGATTCCGATGGAAGAAGGAGCAAGCGCGCTAAAGGACTCGTAATGACTGGTCAATGCGACAGCGGCTTCCACGGCACTCATTCCGGCGGAGATATTCATGGCACCTTACCTACCGGCCACTGAGAAAGTGGTCCACATCCATCTCGACCCAGTAGGCGGTGCCTCGGGCGACATGTTCATCAGCGCGATCCTCGATGCACGGCCGGAACTCGAGCCGGGGCTGACGGGGGCCTTGTCCGCTGCTGGTATACCCCAAACCGTTCAGGTCGGCAGAATTGTCGATCGGCGCGGCGGCATCACCGGCAGTCGCTTCGTCGTCGACGGGGTGAACGCTCCCAGAGCGCCAGCGACCCTTCGTGAATTCCGCTCGCTCATCGCCAGCGGTGCACTCAGTCCCAGCGTTCACGAGCGAGCTGTCGCTATTTTGACGCTCCTGGCTGAGGTAGAAGCCGAGATTCACGGGGTCCCAGTCGACGAGGTCGGATTTCACGAACTCGGTGACTGGGATACCCTGGTGGACAGCGTCGCAGCCGCGTGGCTGGTAGAGGAACTAGGCTGCCCGGTGTGGTCGGTAAGCGCACTGCCTTTGGGCTCCGGCGTCGTGCAGACGGCGCACGGCCGCTTGCCGGTACCTGCGCCTGCCACTGCGCGCCTGCTCGAGGGGTTCATGCTGCGAGATGATGGTATCAGCGGTGAGCGGGTGACTCCTACTGGTGCCGCTATTCTCGCGCATCTACAACCGGTGAAACCTGCCCAAACGTGGTCTGCGCCAGCGCTTCGTCTGGCTGGAAGCGGCCATGGTTTAGGCACGAGAGAACTGGAAAGCACACCAAATCTCCTGCGTGCACTCTTGTTTACTCGCGGTGAGCAGACATTAGCCGACGAGCGCATTGGCATCATCCGCTTCGAGGTGGATGACCAGACGGGGGAGGACCTGGCCTATGCACTGGATCGACTGCGTGCTGTACCGGGCATACGTGATGTGTGTCAGTGGATGGCGGTGGGCAAGCAGGGGCGCATGATGGCGGCCATCCAGATCCTCTGTGATCCTGACGTTCTGTACCAGGCGAGCATGGCATGTCTGAATGAGACCAGTACGATCGGTCTGCGCACAGCGGTGGAGACACGCTACCTGCTCCCTCGCGAAACCCTGGTGACCGAGGCCGCGGGCAGACCAGCTGTGATCAAGCGTGTGACCAGGCCGAGTGGGACCCAGACTGCCAAGATCGAGTTCGCCTCGCTCGCTGAGCGGGGCGCCGACTTCGCTCAGCGGGCCCGGATCAAACGTCTGGCCGAGGGTGCCTCCCTGGAGGAGCTGCCGTGAGTCAGCCTGCTGTGAGACTAACCCCGCTCCTCGGGCACTATGAGAATCAGACAGGCCGTGGCTGTATAGTCCCGGTTCGTTCAGGCGCCTGCCGCCCAGGCGGTGCCTTCATCGACAGGATAGCAGATGGACCAGGATCTCCAGTTTGATTTCGATCGCCCAGAACGCATCGGACTCAGTGAAGCGATCTATTGTGGCAGCAAAACGCCGGCGCAGGTCGAGTTCGCGATTACCAAACTGGCGCATCACGGTTTGCGACTACTGCTCACGCGCCTTGACGACGTGAAATATGCCCAGCTCAGCCAGCCGGTACAGGCACTGCTGGACTACGACGTCCTCTCGCACACCGCCGTGGTTGGCACGCTGCCGGAAGTCGCGGCACCTTCACATATCGCCATAGTGACCGCGGGCACCAGTGATCTGCCCACCGCCCACGAAGCCGCTCGCACTCTTAGCTTCTACGGTGAAGGCGCCGAGATCATGGCTGATCTCGGCGTTGCCGGGCTGTGGCGATTGCTTGAGCGTCGCGCGCATCTGGCGACTTTCCCAGTCATCATCGCCATAGCAGGGATGGAGGGCGCCTTCTTCAGCGTACTGGGCGGCTTGCTCGGCAATCCTATCATCGCAGTGCCGACGTCGACGGGTTATGGGGTTACATCGGGGGGCCACACCGCGCTTCATGCGGCCCTTGGCAGCTGTGCCCCAGGCATACTCGTGGTCAATATCGATAATGGTTTTGGAGCGGCCTGCGCGGCACTACGCATTCTACGGCGTGGAACGGGGCAGGTCTGACGGCAGCGGCGAGGCGTATATACGGCGAGGCGCAACCTGCGTCAACTCCGTGCAAGGATGGCCCTCACGAGGGCCTCACCATGATGGAATGCGCCCACCTGCCAGCGCCTACCAGCTTTCATGCCGGGTGGGGGCCAGGTGCTCAGGAGGACGGTTACGCAGCGCAACCACACAGAGGGCAAGGTGAAGCTGGAGCCTATTTTCTTGACGTCTCGTCTGGATAAAGTGTATATTTCCTTGGTTGCAAGACGACAATATCGCCCATGCTCGATTGTTGCACAACGATACATCAAGCCGCCTCCTCGAACCACCGTGATCGGTGCTTCGCGGCCATCTCCACGCTTTAGCGCTACGAGGATGAGTCGTTTGGGTAGGGAGCTTGATTGAAGAGAAAGGGACTGTATGAGTATCGACCATTATTCCCGCACTCTTTGGTGTGTTCGGGGAATCCTGGCTGGAACGTACCTTGGTTGGTATATTGCCTGCTTTCAGAGTGGAAGCAGTTAGCGTAGCTTACACCTAATTCTGCATAGGAGCATGACATGTTTGGACCCCATCTCATTATTGACGGCTCTCACTGTGACACCCGTAAACTTGCCGATCGCATCCTCGTCGAACAGGTAATGAACGAGTATCCCTCCGCAATTGGCATGACCAAAATCGGCGGCCCGTATATGTTCGAGTACCAGGCTCCCGATCCTGCCTATTCTGGTGTCTCCGGCATTGTGGTGATTGCCGAAAGCCACATCGCCATCCACACTTTTCCGGAACTCGACTATTTCACACTTGACATATTCTCGTGCAAAAATTTCGATCATGAGGTAGCTATTGAGTACATCAAGGAGGCTTTCGATGTCAAAGAGATGGATCGCATGTTGGTGCAGCGCGGCCTTTCGTTTCACGGCCCCCATCACGGGAAGCACGGGGCGACTAGCGAGCTGATCAATACTGCCCGCGATGAAATCGGCAGCATGAATAGGCAGACTCCGGTTGTCGATGAGACTCCTGACCTGTTACACGGCGTTGCTGGGAGCTTCAATGGCAGCAGGCAGCTGGCGACTAGCGAACGTGAAGTCGCGCTCTCGGGCCAGTTACGGTCGAGGGAGAAGCACCACGATCGGCAAGAATCGACTCGTGGGAATGGTGCCGGCAGGATGCTCTGGCCCCAGTACGGAGTGACACCAGATTATGGAACCTATGGTGATGCGGCTGCTGATAGACCCTACGCCCTACCTGAGCCTGATAAACCGGATGAAGCTGGTGTACTGGTAGGGGCTGTCTCACGTACGGCCATCGAGCCGGTGCTCGTCAACCCTACCGCTTCGATCAGCGGCCTATTGGACAAGATGAGCAGCGCTGGTGGGCAGGCACGCGCACTGGGTCATGCTCTGTCGACCTGGGAGCGTATGGTGCGCGACCGCGAGATGACGATTGCGCTGGTGCTGCCCACTCCCGTAATTGCTCAGGGTCTGCGCGAAGTTCTGGTCTATGCAGCGCAGCAGCGCTACGTCGACACCATTATCCTCACCGCCGACGATCTCCTCGCTGACCTCTACGAATCACTGGGCTATTCTCAGTATGTTTCCATGGCACCACTGGATGGGCCGGTACCTGCACCAAAGGAGTACGAGGCAGCGCTGGCGTGCTTCACAGAGTTCGCTCGCACGCTCCCACTGGAAGCTTGCACCAACAGCCGCGATCTATGGCATCGGTTAGGTACGTATCTGAAGACCCGTGCCCCGCGCAATGGCCTGCTTCAGGCGGCGGCAGCGGCAGATGTCGCGCTGTTCACTCCTGATCTGGGCAGCAGCACCATTGGTAAGGCGTTGCTTGCTACGCGCACCTCCGGGCCGACTCTTCCTGTATATGAGGATGTCATCGCGCTTGCCCACCTGCTTGGCAGAGTACCGCGTCTAGGTATTATTCGGTCTGAAGGAGGAGAGATGGACACGCTGATCGAGCAGGCGCGCGATCTGGCACCGTCGCTGGATGGGTCGGCACCGACACTCACTGGCAGTATCTCACTGGGTACGCCACGTGCGCTCGCGCAGGGTGACAACCATATTGCTATTGCGTCCGGTGCTGATCTCGTTCTGCCTCTCGCCATCACCGGGCTTGCGCAGCGACTTCCTCACCCAAGTCCTCGCCCGGCAAGCTAGACAGGTGTGTCGTTGTCCATCGGTTGTGGCTGGCAGCGTGACGAGACAGACACCCATATCTGAAAGTTGTGTGGCCCAAGGGTGATCAACCAGCTCTCTCGTTCTTGGTATCGTCATGGCGTACCGTGTTGATCGAAGTACTGGTATAGCTGTTGGGAATCCTGCGGGAGCACCTGGCAGCCAGTAGATATCCGGCGCTTCCGGCGTCGGGAGCAAGTCAATGCGTCTAGACAGGTAGAGCAGGCGACGGCCTCGTGAAGAAGGGTATGTATCAAGATGGCGTATGGACGTTTGCTGAACCCACCCCCTATCACCGCTGGGTTGAGCGTTACTGATTTAGTTGACCAGTTTTTCCTGGCATACAATGCCGCCCGGTTACGTGAGGCGTGCCAGCTGATGGCTACGAAGATTCTTGATCCAGATGTGACCGTGGGTCTTACGCTTTCTGGGGCACTCACACCCACTGGGCTGGGCTATGCAGCAATCGTGCCGCTTATTGAAGCAGGTTTTGTCGACTGGGTCGTCTCAACCGGTGCCAACCTCTATCATGATATACACCGCACGCTCGGATACGAACTCTATCAAGTGTCTCCTGAAGTGGACGATGTCGCATTGGCTGAACAGCAGATCATCCGCATTTATGACATCGTTTTCGAGCGGAAGGTGCTGTTGGAGACAGATGCGTTTTTGTATCGCTGTCTGGAAGCTCCTGAATTTCAGCGGCGCATGAGCACTTCTGAGCTGCATCATCGTCTTGGTAGCTACACCCGCGAGCGCGAGCGTATTCTTGGGAGTCCATACAAATCTATCCTTTCCGCTGCCCATGAGGCTGGAGTTCCACTCTACACCTCCAGCCCAGGTGATTCAGGCATTGGTATGAATGTGGCAGCCTTACGGATCAATGGCTTTGAGGTGGGTTTCGATCCTGAAACTGATGTCAATGAGACGACAGCCATCGTATATAACGCGAAACGTCATGGTGGACGAAGCGCGGTGATCATCCTCGGTGGCGGAAGCCCGAAGAACTTTGTTTTACAAACGGAACCCCAACTGCAAGAGGTCCTTGGAATTGAAGAAAAAGGACACGATTATTTCATACAGTTCACCGATGCCCGCCCGGATACCGGTGGGTTATCGGGAGCTACCCCCAACGAAGCAGTTACCTGGGGCAAAATCGACCCTGACAGACTCACAGACACGGTAGTGTGCTATGTGGATTCGACCATCGCTTTACCGATTCTAGCTGCCTATGTGCTGGCTCAGTGTCCTCGCCGTCCATTGCGGCGGTTATATGATGAGCGCCAGAGGATGGTCGATGAACTGGTGAGTGTCTATCAATCACGGTGGCAGCAAATGAAGCCAAGCGATGGTGCAGCTACCTAGCCGGATGGCACATCGGCCAGACGAGATTACAAACCATACACGCATACGATGTAGACGCTAGTCGGCGAGGAGGGGCCAGACATGCCAGCCGAAATTCAACCTGTGCCTGTTGAGCGTTTTTTCGGTTTCCACCAATCCTTTGACGGCGAAGGCAACGGTATGTGGGACATTTGCGCCCAATGTGGGGGCCGCTGCGAGCAGCACAAGATTGGTACCCTGATGCCGGGGGAGAAGGACTATATTGCTGCCCAGCTGAACCTTCCGCTCACGGACTTTGAAGCTCGCTACCTTGATCGCCTGGTGACACCGAGAGGAACGGTTGACGTCTTGAAGCTGAATCCTGGTTGCCCATTCCTGGATTCCTGCTATCATTGCACACTAGCCGATGTTCAGATAAAACCGGTATTGTGTGAGATCTATCCAGTGGTTTTTGAAGTTGATGTGGTCGGCGGAACTGAGGAAGCACCTCAACTGGAGGTGCGATTTCTGGTGGATGAGATTGATTGTCCGCTCATGCATCACACCTATCAGTGGGCTAGCCACCGCGTTCACAACCCTAAGTGGGAGGAGTATCGAACCTACTTCCAGATGAAAGGAACTGAGCGATTGCGGAAAGTGGGTGCTCCTGCTGCCTGGTATTGGATTGTGGCGCAATATGACAACGAGAACTTCGACTATCATGCGCTTGAACGTTTGCGCAAAGTCTCCGCTACTCAATACGGGGTATTCACCCTTGAGGACTTGATGTCCTGCCGGATCAGCCACAATTTATAGGGGTACATTGGCATACCGGTGGCTTCACTTCCCACGTGGTCCGGTAGCGCCGCGCGAGTTCATCAAGACTCAGGTGCAGTTCGAGGTGAATATGTTGTGCCATGCCTCGCTTTCCACACCATTATGGCACGACCCGGCATTGTTCATCAGCTGGAGAAACACAAGGACACCAGCTTCACCTCTGGGCATACTGGCCTTCGGCTGGAGCCGCTTTCCGCAGTGTGCAAGCTATCATTCCCGCTGCTTTACTGAGCAAGGTCTATGGAAAGCCGTACTGGCGATTTACGGTGCACACTTCTATGTGGTAAGTGTCGTAAAATTTTGTTCGCCCAAGCTTCTGGGCCTGAAGATGCTCGGGATGCGTACGCCAAGCTTCCAAAGCTTCTTCGGAAGAGAAGTGAACAATTGTCAACTCTCCACCTTCGGAATCTGACCAACTGCTAATAGAAACGAAGCCTGGATTTTGTTGCGCTAACTCAAGCATATGTTCGGCCAATTGCTCGTACTCTTGCTGATTCGCACCAGCTCGTAATTTGGTCTCGAACAGGACAGCTAACATCGCTTACCTCCAACTTGGAGAGCATCTTGGAGCTCTAAACCGAGAACGCTCGACGCTCGATTTGACACCGGTCTTCTACCGAGAACGGGCATTGTCAGCCAGCATACTCATCTTACTGCGTGGTCTCCCCAAAAGTGACAGCTGATTGGCTCGTTCCGCGCACGAGGGGAGAGTTTAGCGGCGACACCTGACTCTCCATATGACGAAGCCACCAACGAATATGACAACTAGCCCGATGATTACGAACGTCTCTGCTGTAACGAGATTGAGATGATATCCTCAGAATATTGAGTACCCAGCCCCCGATAGTAAGCAATGCTCTGTTCGGCGCGGATTGTCAAGCGATCGTAATCCTGATTTGGTGGATTCAAAAAAGCCAGGACCTCTTTCAGAGTTGTGCGCTCGACCATTGTCTGCTTTTTTTGATCCAGCGTTGCTTTCATTTCTCGCAACGCTTTTCACGTAGCTGAGCAGTAGGTGGATAGCCAACCAAGCTCCAGACATGTCGAGTATAAAGGAGCCGTGCAGCTTTGTCAATATAACCTAGCTGCGTTGCTCTCCTCGCAACCGCTAAGCGCATAGCTCATGAGGCATGGCCTGGTCCACTTGCAGCAGAACCCATGCGTCAGAGAAACCATCGGCGGCCCCGGTGCAACCGATATGGCAGTATTGTTGTGCTTAACTGCCCGCTCGTCTAGTCTCTGGGCGCATCCGCTGCGTGTTACAGAGATCCAGGAAGGTCGGACCGATATCATCATGTTCCGCACACGCGCAGAGAAAATCTTCGATCTGCTGCGTGCCTGCACTATTTCAAAAGATGAAGACCACGGTCGATGGTTGGTGGAAATGCTCCTGGAAAACAAGACAGGTAAAGCGCAGAAGGTGCTTGAGCATAACCTTGCAACGCTGCGAAACTTTCACTCGTATCTTGCCTCAGTAGTGCAGCAACGTATCGACGCTCGTGCCCATAGCAGCCAAGATCTTACGGCCAGCGTCCTCTTCGTGCTGACTGGTGTGAGTGCTCTCTCGGCCATCCCGACTTTGCAGCCGTTCCTTGCCAGTTTCCTGGAAGGAGTCAGGCCAGTCACCACGCTGGTTACGATACTGCGCACATTGTTTATCGCCATCATTGTCATCGGGTTGATTATCGCTGTGTTTGCCGTGAGGTAGGGGAGCCGAAGCCTATGACAGATTCGGATACAGACGTTACGAGATTCTGCGAGCTCGTAAACCAACAGCTGGAGCAGGGGCCATACGATCCCCATATCGACATCGATACGTTCATTGAAAACCTGACGGCCGAGCATGGCTTGTCGGTGCCGGATTACGTCGTAGACTCTGCACGACAGGCCATCCAACCACAGCAGTTCTTTAATGAGCGCTCGGTAACGGCGGACCTACGCTTCGACCAATGCGACGCCTTACTTCGAATGAGCTTTGATCCAGCCGAGTTTGAGCCTAAAGAGCGATTTATTCGCATGGTACATCGGCTCGCCGATCCCGGCAATACATTTCCCTATGTTCTCATAGGGCGGTTCTGGCGCGTGTCTGGCTTGCAGGACTATGACGCCGCAGGTTACCTTGCCCGATTCACTGTCGACCAGCTCGTCGTGACCGAAGGCATTGCAGCTGCGATAACCGGCCACTATATGTCTCTGGGACCAGTAATTCGATCAGGAGAGGCGATCGGTGCCATAGGCAATATTGTGACTCGTGAGCGATTCCGAGGTGGCCAGGGGCACGGAACCGCGCTGACAGAGGCATTTGAGCGCGAGACGGAGAGTATCGCCAGTGGGCGAGAGGAGACGGTTCGGCTCTTCATACTAGAGTCACAAGTTGACTCGCAAGAGTTCTGGTACAAGTTGGGCTATCGCTGGCCGCTTAATACCAAATACGCGCAACCGCCCCTCGAGTTCGATCCTACCACTGGTGAGCGGCTGCACGATGAAGTGCCAGAGACCTTGATGGTAAAGATTCCAGGAAAGGCAAATGCCACTGAGGTAGACAGCGAACTTCTCACCGCTGCGGTGCGGGTCATGTACGTGAACTGGTGTTTAGCGGAAACCAAGCAGTTCCCGACCGCCGCAGCTCGGCGAGCGGAGGAGTATGTGCTTGGGAAAGTATTGGGGGAGTTTCGGGCTAGTTTGCCGGCAGACGGCAGCGCTGTTCCACTCGTTCGGCCTCCCATGCTTGAGTAGCTCGCAGGAAGCACTGTTTCCGATCCGAAAACGCTCAATAGCTGTCCGATAGATGTGACAGGGGTTTCTCTTCACTGGACTGCTAGTCCACTCAGTTTATAGACGAGCTTAGTAGCACCTACAGGGCTGACATGGCTCTCGCCTGCGGCGTGCACTGAGTACTAGACGTGTGGTACATCGGCAGAGCCGAGGCATGCCAAAACCTCGTGTGCTGCGCGTATGCCAGAGCGAAAAGCAGCATGTACCGTGCTGGTATATCCGCCGGAATTGAGCGCCTCACCAGCAAAAAACAAGGTATTAGACACCGGCGCGCGCAGTATATCAGATGCGCCAAGACCGCCGACGCGCACCCAGCTATACGCACCATGCGCAAACGGATCACGACTCCAATTGTGGAAGTACCAGCCTTTCAGTTGTGCCGCCATATCGCTCTTTGAACGATGCCAGCAACGGGAAAGAGCGCCAAGCATATAATCGATAATCTCTTCCTCTGGGCATGTTGCGAGTTGTTGCGCGCGTGGTCCACCCATCCACCCGGTTAAGAAGGGGGTGACCAGTGGATAGCTCGTCCACCATGATGGTAGGAGGCGATCAACTGATGAGTAGAGAAAGCCAAGTTGTGCCAGCGTCTGGGCGGAAGGGGTCAGGGTATCCCAGAACGCCTCATGGAATTCAAAGATGACCTTAATGGAATGCCCCATGACGACCTTATCAAGCGCGGCCCACTTCGCCGGGATGTCGGGGAAAAACTGCACTGCGCCTTTTTCGTTGGCCGAGAGTGCGAGTACCCCGAGTGGCAAGGTGATGATCGCTGCCCGTGCATGAAAAGCGATTGGCTGGCTATCAGGCAGCGTTGCGGCAGTGATCTCGACACGCCCTGGGGACCAGTGAATGGTCTCCGCCACGGTGTTGAGATGAAGAACCAGCCGTTCGGCATCGCGCGGCCGACTCAACCAATCTAGCAAGGGCTTATAGCCTCTCAGGCCGCGAAAATAACGGCTGCCTTGCACAGATGAAATGGCCTTCTCTACGTCTGCCATCCATGCGACGCTTATCTGCGCTGTATCCGCACCAAGATAGTCTTCAGCATAGCTCGAAGCGCGATCGCGCGCAGAATCCCACAACCTATCAGAGAAATGTGTATCGGAAAATTCGCGCAGAGAAAGGTCATTCCCTCGCCAGGCGTTCACCGCTTCGAGCAGTGATAGAAATTCGTCTGTGCCTGCACGATCTGGGAGGAAGCCAGCGTCACCTGCGCTCCAAACGGCACCGTTCGCCTCGGTTATGGGGATATTAGCCATTCGCAGGTAGTTCCACGTCTCTGGCGGTTTACCATGGATAAACTCGGCTCCGAGCTCCACCGCCAGATCAGCGCTTTCAGGGTATATGGTATGAATGCGCCCACCGACACGATTGCGGGCCTCGATCAAAACGGTGCTAAATGACGCTTCGGCGAGGGTATGGGCAGCAGCTAACCCTGATGCTCCAGCTCCCACGATAGCGATGTCGTATTCATCCATCTTTTCTGGCCTCTCTCTCTGCCCTGTTCTCATTCGTTCAGCCCCATTATAGTACAGGGCGCATGATCGACAGCCGATTTCGCAGTGGAAGGGAAACCAAATGTTGGTTACTTTCCTATCAATTGCACATTGCGATTATGGTTACCTGCATTCCTGATGAAATCATTCGTTGACAGTCTGAGTACAGCCAGTTATAATTTTTACAATTGTAGTGAAAAGAGGAGAAGTTAACATAATATGAGTAAAGTAAGCGTGCTGCAAGAGCAAACCAAAACTGACCTGCAAATTGAAACTTATCTTCAGCAGTTACTGGAAGGCGATTTTGAAACCCTTCAAGAACTTCAACCACAAAACCTTACGGGAATCCCCCTACATACTCGAATGCTCTTGACATATATCAAATATTATTCCGCTGGATTTGGTGATTGGCTCATCTCTTATGACTACCCAAAGGTTCGCGCAAAACTTTACGTTGCTTACTTAAAAGCCCGTGATCTCGATAAACTTCATCAATTCCCTGATCTAGTGCATCTTTTCGAGTTTTTGAGTAAAGGAATGATTGCGTATTCTGGCTGTGAAAATGCCATGCTCAATACTGATGTCCAGACATTTTATGACCGTGCACATCTTGCGGCTGACTATGCAGATCAGATCGCCGAAATTTTGCATGCCAATACCAATATCGATGTGATCCCAAGTGACTTTCGAGTATTTTTAAATAGGAACATGTTGCTATGGCGAGGATACGAGTTAGTGGGCAGAGGATATGTGTACGCGATGCAAGGAAAATCCTTGGACCCTGAGGATCGATCTCATCTGAAAGAATTGCTTGACGATCTGCGTGATCTGGGAGTGCACGTGAATTCTGCTACATCGGTGCTTACAGCGCACATATTTGACATGAATCGATTGAGTGAAGTGATTGGTACTCAAGACACTTCCATCGTCATTCTCAACGGCAAGGTGGTTTTGCGCGCGATCGGCTATATTGATGAAACTCAGGCTAGCCGGTTCGTGGACGCGTTGCTAAAATCGCGGCCGAGTCGAGACATTCTGGCAGCGAAGATATGTGATACAGTTGGGCGTTCGCTGGTGCAGATTCACCCCTCACATCTGATGGATATATTTGAGACCTCCTTTGGAGAAAAATATTTCGATAGCATTAAAATTGGCTTTTCAGCGCGAAGTAGCAAGCCATTAAGTATAAGGGTCAGTGATGTTACCTGTGATGCGGCACTAGAGTTCGTAGTCAATCGCATCGGCGTCGTCACGTTAGAGATGACCATTGATCTGCCTCCGAAAAGCGGTGTGCGCATCACGCGTACACTTGAAGATCTCATCAGTCCTCATGCAGGGCAAACCGCGATTATGTGGTTTGAGCCGCCTGCTGATATCAAGCGCCCAGGAATACAGCTCGACCTCGATGATTATACCGAGATGTATCTGCGCTGCGAGCGATGGAAAGCGCGCCTTGTCGCTCCTATCGATGAGCTGACAACGGCGCTCAGTGCCTGGGAAGACTCGCTTCAGCTGCTGTGGGATTTCTATATGCAGCCTGAGTCCGATCAAGAGATGGGAGCACCTCCATCTGGGCTAATGAAGCAGGTAGAGCATACAGCCGGCATTATTCGAAACTGGCAATCGCAACAGCGGGAAGCGTCCAATGATTCGAAAACTGCCCTGCTGCTCGACGAAAGCCTGGCGCTCTTCTCTCCCGACAATACTCTACAAATTTACTCACTGAGTGCTCTTGCCACTATCCTGTTTATCTATTTCAATCAGCAGATGAAGGCAGCCTCCCCTCCAGGCAAGAGTCAGAGTCATGTACTCTTCCGCTCTTCCCTCGACTCATCAGAAACTCAAAAACTGTGGGATCCCAACACCGGTTGGCAATCAATAATCACCTGCAATCAGCTTTCGCTCTGTCGTCGCCAAGATGGCGGCATGCTCCCCCAGCCCATCACTGAAGCCGACTTCGCTGCCATTGTCCATCATCCTGACTACAGAGGATTCGTGATTGACCCCCGCGAGTCAAAGGCAGGATTTGAGGATTGGCGATTTGCGTTCTATGATGAGATATCACGGCCAAATCTCGGTATCATTCGCGCACACACAACCGACGCGATGTATCTGGGGGCAAATCGGGC
The DNA here is from genome assembly GCA_963826075.1 of uncultured Chloroflexia bacterium. Classification (GTDB taxonomy): domain Bacteria; phylum Chloroflexota; class Ktedonobacteria; order Ktedonobacterales; family JADMIN01; genus JAJPKE01. Next base: position 1,067,977 of record CAWGVQ010000008.1, on the reverse strand, counting down.
ATTCTTGTGGTTTCAAGACGATCCAGAATACCTTGTCGATCAAAATATCGAAACTGTGCGCCTGATTGGCAACATTCGCACTCTTGCACTAACGTTTAATGCGCTTGCGAAGGCTAAAGTCGAAAGTCTGGCAGGGCGGCTCTCCGAGTTCATTGATACAGAGCAAAAGAAGAATTTGACCCATAATCAAGATTATCTGAGCGAGTATCGCACTGACATTGAGTCGCTGAATATTCGTGCAGAGCGTATCTTAGACGTCATTCGTTCATGCACGATATCGAAATATCAAGATCATGGCGTTCTCACTGCCAGAATGCTCAAGGCCGTCGAGATCGACACGCTTGGGATGGCGCTTGAGAATAACCTCCGCAACTTAAGTCGGTTCCAAAACTTCTTATCTGATGTCCTGCAGCAGAAGATCGCCAAGGTCGATCAACGCGGACGGACCGTCATCACGATCTTTGGCATTATCATTTCTATTTTGAGCGCGCTTTCGGCAGCCATTGCGATCATCGCTTATTTTTTCCCACACCACTAGCCGGCATATACCAAAACAGGACCTTGGTACCTGACTCTTGACTTTGTATATTTGTATGAGAAAAATGGGCTACCAGGTTCGCGTTGGATGTAGTGGGTAAGCGAAGGTGGCCTTTTGTCCATTATTCAGCGGTATTCAGCGGCTATCAACGAAGTATTGGCAACTGGAAATACTAACGAACAGCGGATTTTTGAAGAATATCTGCAGGAAAATGCTGATTCCGAAGACACATTAGCATTAGTACAAAGAATACACGAAGCCTATATTTCCGCTCAAAACCCCTCAGAGTTTTTTACTGCTCGCATAACAGAGCCAAATGCCTATTTCGAAGCATTCTACTCGTTATTGCAGGACACATTTCCTCCCGAAGAAAGCTTGCCGCGAGCTGTCTTTGTACGAGGTTTTGCGCCATCATCTCGACAGGCAATGTCACCTGAGCGTCTTCTCATGGGTCGGTTCTGGCAGACGAGTGGGCCGCAACAGTATACGCCGGATGGCGCATTACAGCAGTTTACCTACGATCCTTATGTGATCTCGCACCACATTGTCAGTGGGATTGCGGGAAACTATATGCCCCTTCTGGCTAGTGAGACGTTGCCTGGTACAGTAGGGATTGGCGCGCTCAGCTACGCTGCCACTCGGCCTGTCTTTCGACGAAAGTATGGGCATGGTCGTGCACTGGTAGAAGCATTTGAACGAGAGATTCTTCATCTTGCTGCGGCTCGAGGCCACACCGTGACTTTGTTTGTTCTCGAGGCTAATGCTGCAGCGGTAGGATTTTGGGGTCGCTGTGGATATCGCCGGCCGGAAAACGTTTATTATGCACAACCGCCCATAGATTTCGACGAGCAAACCGGCGACCCACTATTTCCCGAAGTGCCGGAAGTGCTCATGGTGAAGATTGTTAACGGCAATCTTGGCGAGATCGAGAGCGATCTGCTCATAAGCGTTGTTAAGACGATATATCAGGAATGGTACCTGAGGCGGTTAGAAACGTTCACACCAGTGGCGGCTCAGCGAGCTACAAGCTATGTCATGGACAAGGTTTTTCAAAATTTTCTCGTTTCTCTGCCGCAAGACCACTCTTCAATTCTCCTCAAGCCTCTATCCTCATAAGCTGAGCGGAATGTCAGGCCAAGACGACTAGCTGTCTTGTTGCCTTCTCCTGCGGAATCGATATCCTTTCTCAGCGATTACCTGCCAAATTGGGACATCACGAATCACCCTCTGCGCTAGATGCCGGCAACGTCGCACATGATATCGTTACTGCGGATACGATAAAGCGAAGCGAGAAGAGTGCTAAGTGTCCTGGCGGCCTGTATACAAGAAGTGTGAAGAGAAAGCTAATGTACGTCTTCCAAAAGAAAGAGTCAGCTGTTATCAAATACTCAGAAATATCTCTCATTATTGCTCTCTCCCAAGACATCGATTTAGTATTGACACATCAGCATTTCCAAGTATCCTATTATCATATACTTGATTTCCTACCACGTTTTTGGAGGTTATATCAATGCTTCAGTGGGACAAGATCAGTCAAGATGAATGGGACAGTATCATTCCTTCCAGAAAGCCAAGTAGATGGGATGCGTTACTCGTTGAGATTGAACGTGGTTCAATCATTAAGCTGCCAGTAGATGATCTTTCACAGAAGCGTGGATTTCGTATTGGTATTTCTCGGGCAGCACACAGTCATGGGTACAAAGTTGAATTTCGCGAGAACCCTGGGTACCTTGCACTAAGACGAGGTGCGGAGCTGACAGATAAACCAAAACGAAAGTCAAAGACTTCCTCTGGTACTGATACATCTGGTGAGGCAAAGAGGCGTGGACGGCCGCGCAAAACCCAAGTTCAAGACGAAGATAGTGTGGTTGTAGTTGAGGAAGTCTTTGAACCTGTTGATGAGGAGAGAAAGTCTGGACGATCACGCAAGTCTCAGCCAAAAGAGGGTGAGTAAATCAAGGCATTAGACTAACATATCGTATGCTCGGCTGTACAGGAAGAATCTACCTTTCTTAACAGTTCTTTAGTGGCCAGATTCGTGGGAAAACCACTCGGCGTTGATCACCAATCCTGCCGCTTAAGCTTCCAATCCAACCACTTTCATGCAAACAAATTGCTACCTGACCTGGTTAATCGGTGCGCTGCTGCCTGTGGAGCGGACGATGTGCACTTTGTGGGCGATTGACACTTCAGAGAAGCCATGCTTACAATCTACCGTGCGCACCTATGTACCTCACGGAAAAGGAATGACTAGATGGCAGAGTACGATACAGATGGCCGGCAGCGAGTGTCCGGGCCTCGTAGTGACGTGGAGCAGACCAGCACCGCTATGCCTACTGACTACACACTCTCGGAACAGACGGCGGAGTCATATGCTCGGCTGCAGTCGATTCTCTTCGAGCTCGGTTCGGTTCTGGTTGCCTACTCCGGTGGGGTGGATAGTGGGTTACTCTTGAAGGTCGCCACCGATGTGCTTGGTGAGCGTGCAGTTGGTGCCCTCGCGTCATCGGCCGCCTACGACGAAGCCGAGACAGTCGAGGCAATTCGTACCGCCGCCGAGATGGGCGCGCGGCTGGTGCGCATCGAGACTCATGAGATCGATGACCCGCGCTACGTCGCCAACGGTGCAGATCGGTGCTACTTCTGCAAATCCGAGCTCTTCGACCGCCTTGAGCCAGTGTCGCGCGACTTGGGGCTCGCCCATATCGTCTATGGAATGAACCTAGATGACCGAGGCGACTGGCGTCCTGGCCAGCGTGCCGCACGTGAGCGGGGTGTGCACGCACCTCTCGACGATGCTGGTATGGACAAGTCCGCGGTCCGCGAATTAGCCCGTTATCTGGGCCTGTCGATCTGGGACAAGCCAGCGCTGGCTTGCTATTCATCACGCATCCCTTACGGCACACCCGTGACCGCAGAGGTGCTCACACAAATCGGTCGTGCGGAACGATCGCTGCATCTGCTCGGCTTTCGTCAGGTACGGGTGCGCCACCACGACACAGTAGCGCGAATCGAGATCGACCCTGAGGAGTTATCCCGCTTGCTCGACCCACAGATGCGCCAGCGTGTGGTCGCAGAGATAAGCGCCATCGGCTATACTTATGTTGCTTTGGACCTGCAGGGCTATCATACAGGATCACTCAACTATACTCTGCTGCGCCGCAGCCACAATGGCCAGCCCGAGCAAAAGGACAGATCCATGCATGTGAAGGACACCAACTGAGTGGAAAGCTGTGAACCCTAGCACACCCTGTCTTCCAGTGAGGAACGAGCGATGTAGAGGCTAGGGAGCAAGGGTGTTTTACACTGCACTGCTTGTTGCCGCTCGCCGTGTGGAGTAGACTACCCTTGCGTTTTCGTCCAGGTGACTATCGTGGTCTTGTGCAAATTGGGTAGGAAATCGGCTCATGGCCACCAATCGGCTTCCCACGGCGACGAAGAAGCGGACCGCTCGCAAGACGGACGTGATCTCTGGCCCAGCAGACCCTACGGAATCCGCAGCTGCCGGCCTGCTGCCCCAGGCGTTCCTCGAACTGGCTCCCGATGCCATCATCGTCGCCGACGGCGAGGGGCGGATACTGCTGGTGAATCACCAGACCGAAGTGCTTTTCGGCTACGCACGCTCTGAGCTGTTGGGAGTTCCAGTCGAGCTGCTGCTCCCCAGCCAGCTCCGCACGGTGCACGAGCGGCACCGTGCGCAGTACCTGACTGCGGCGCACACCCGACCGATGGGGTCAGGACTTGAGCTCTTCGGCCAGCGCCAGGATGGCAGCGAGTTCCCCGTCGAGGTAAGTCTGAGCCCGTTGCCGCTCGGAACTGGCCCGCAGGTGATGGCCACCATTCGCGACGTGACCGAACGCAAACTCCTGGAGGCAGCGCAGCGACTGGCTGCCGAGCGGCGCCAAGCGCTGCTGCAGACCCTGCTGCGTGAACTGCCTGGCGGCGCCTATCTGGTGCACGGTAGGCAGGGCAAGCTGGTTATGGCCAACCGTGCGGCGACGAGGGTCTGGGGCGCTATCTGGCCGGAGGGGCAGCCTATACTCTCGTTCCTGCAGAGCTCAGGGGTGCGCATCTTCTCCGAGACCGGCAGGCTGCTATCGCCCGATGAGCTGATCACGCTGCAAATCGTGCGCGGAGGTGCTCCGGCTCTTCAGCGCCGCGAAGTGATACGCCGCCCGGATGGTACACGGGTCCCCATCCTACTCAGCGCGGTGGCTATCGACGCCGCACTGCTGGGCGAGGAGTGGCCCGACGAACCAGGAGCGGCAGCGATCGCGCCCAACCAGGCTGCTCTGGTGCTGGTGCAGGATATCAGTGCACTGCAGGAGGCCGAGCAGCTCAAAGATGAGTTCATCAGCATTGCCGCCCATGAGTTGCGCACTCCTCTGACGACCATACAGGGATTTGCCAGCATGCTCGAAGTGCAGGTGGGGCCGAAGCTTGCCGATTGGCAGCACGAGGCCATCGCCGAGATTGAGGTCGCCTCGATGCGTATGAACGCGTTGATCACTGACCTGCTTGACGTCACCCGCATCCAGGCAGACCGGCTTGAGCTCCACCTGGTACCCCTGGATCTGGTGGCAACGGTGCGTCGCTGCCTTGCCCGGGTGCAAGCGACCACGGGTCGCCACTCGCTGGCCCTGGAGGTGGAAACGATACCGGAGCAGGAGCAGGTGCTGCTGGAGGCCGACGAGCTGCGCCTGGAGCAGGTACTCGGCAATCTCCTGGGGAATGCCGTCAAGTACAGCCCCGAGGGCGGGCCTATACAGGTTACTGTTCGTGCCGATCAAGCGGCCGCAGTCGCCGAGGTGCGCATTCGCGACCACGGGATCGGCATTCCAGCCCAGGAACAGGCCCAGCTGTTTCAGCGGTTCGTGCGGGCGAGCAATGTGCACGAGCACCAGATTGCTGGCACCGGCCTGGGTCTCTACGTCTGCCGCGAGCTGGTGGAGCGGCATGGCGGCCAGATCTGGTTCGAATCGGTCGATGGGGTGGGCACCACCTTCTTCGTGACCTTACCCTTGTATGCGCCGGGTGTCGCCGCTGCACCGCTTCTGTAGTTGACGGGGCCTCTACAAAACTTGTACGCTTCACGTGTGCGTTTTCACGTGTGCGTTCAGAAATTGCCTAATAATCCGTAGCATAGCCCTAGCATAGCCCTGCGCGAGTCAGGAAGCCTGTAGAGTACGAAAGGGCGGGAACACCATGCAGCAGGCGAATGCTGGTAGCACTTCGGGACTTTCCCCGCAGGAAGGCGCCAGCTTGTTCAATGAGAAAGCGCGAATCAACCGCCTCGGTCGAATTCGCCAGCTCGTCTTTGGTTCTCTGGACGGTCTCCTGGTTCCGCTAGGGGTGGTGAGTGGAGTCGCCGGAGGCACGGGAAGCGTTCATGCCGTGGTGGTGGCCGGCATCGCTGAGTCCTTTGCCGGCGCTCTCTCCATGGGTGCCGGCGAGTTCATCTCCGGCCGTTCGGAGGCGCAGGTGCAGCAGACCGAAGTGGAGAAGGAGCTGGCTGAGATACGTGAGAATCCAGCATTTGAGCTGGATGAAATGGCCAAGCTCCTGCAGGCCGAGGGGATCGCCAGCGGCGATGCCCAGCGCATCGCTGCCCTCCTGGCGCGCTATCCTGAGTCCTATCACCGGACCATGGTGGAGAAAGAGCTGGGTCTGGACATCAATCCTGACACGGTTAGGATTCCTGAGGCGCTCACCATGTCGGCCTCCTACATCGTGGGCTCTATCTTTCCGCTCATCGCCTATTTTTTCTTTCCCATCTCTGTCGCACTTCCGCTCTCGCTCTTTCTGACCTTTGTCGCTCTGATCGTCGTCGGAGTCATCAAAGGGAAACTGGCACACCTCAATCTGGTGCGGAGCTCGCTCGAGATTGTGCTGGTTGGTGGAGCTTCGGCCTTAGGCGGTTACTTACTGGGATCGCTGGTTCCTCATCTCTTCGGTTTTTGAGCGCGTCGGCCGTGGTGATGAGTGAGCAGCTGGAACACCGAGCTTCCGTTACCACGTCGGCGCGCCATCGGCAGACATACCTGCTTGACAGCTGGTGAACGCACATGTCATGATTCGTAGTGACAGATGAGTCATATATCAGCCGAGCGCCAGTGCGGTGCTCGTGCTGCACTCGAAGAGGAGATTAGTGATAGCTTGCAGAAGTGCTATCATCCACTACATACCATCATTATAGAAGAGATTGAACTGGGGCGTGTCCAGCGACTGATTATTGCGCATCAGGATCGGTTGGTCCGCTTTGGCTTTGAGTGGTTTGCGGCGTTCTGTGAGCGGCATGGCACGGAGCTGGTGATCGTCAGTGGCGATTCCTTCTCGCCCGAGCACGAGTTCGTCCAAGATTTGCTCTCGATTATGCACGTCTTTTCTGCCCGTTTGTCTGGGCTGCGTTCCTAACACGAAGGTGATCCGCGATGCTGCTGTGCAGAAAAATTCGCCTCCAGGTCAGTACGCAGGACTCGGCGACGTTGGAGATGATGCAGAGCAAATGTCGCGGCCTGTACAACTGGTGGGTGATGAAACTCAGGAATGGCGAGCGCTGGCGCTGCTGGGAGGCGAAGAAGACACTGGCCGAGAGCCGGAAATTTGACCCCGACATCGATCAGGTCTACGGCAAACTGCTGGCGGAGGTGTATTTCCGGCTGGATAAGCCGATGCAAGCCTTCTTCAAGCGAGTTGCCAATGGGGAGACCCCGGGCTTTCCCAGGGTGCGTCCCCGGCACCAGTTCTTCACGCTCTGCTACCCGGCGATGTATGTCAAGGTGGAGGGCACCACCGTCGTGCTGTCAACTGGGGGCGGGCGTGGCAAGAAGGACAAGCCCTATCCGACGATCGTCGCTCGCCTGACCGAAACCCCGCCTGCAGGCTACAAAGAGGTGGCCATCAGTCGAGATGCCCGCGGGAACTATCACGCGTCCTTTGTCTACCCGGTACAGGAAGCAGACCAGCAGAGTGGGCACGTCATGGCCCTTGATTTGGGGATCAAAACCCTGGCAACTGGGGTCAACGAGCAGGGACGGTTCTATCATATTGGCGGATTCAAAGGCCATCAGTGGTACAACAAGCAACTCGACAAAATCCGCTCGAAGCGAGACCGCTGCCAGAAGAAGTCCCGTCGCTATATCCACCTCTCGCAGGTCTACCAGCGGGTTTCGGAACGGAAGCGCTCCAAACGTCGCGACTGTCTGCACAAGGCCTCCCATCTCATCGCTCACAAACTGGTTGAAAGAACTGTTGTGATTGGTGATCTTTCCCAGCGGCAGATGGTCACGAAAGAGCATGAGGAAAAGCTTCGCTTCAAGCATCGGGCCGTCTTCAACGATTGGGGATTGTATAGCTTTGTGCAGATGCTGGAGTACAAGTGCCAACTGGCTGGGAAAGAACTGATCAAGATAGATGAACGCGATACTAGTAAGACCTGTAGTGGCTGCGGCACCAAACAACCCATGCCGCTCTACAAGCGCGTGTATCGCTGTGGAACCTGTGGCCTTGTGATTGACCGGGATGAGAACTCGGCTATCAACATTTTGAGGCGGTTCCTTGCCCGGCTAGGGCCACACACGGGCGATCCCGTGCGGTGTGCGGACGTTTTCACCGCAACTGACAACGTTTGACTACGTGTAGGAAGGCAGCTGTGTATGAGCGCATCACCCGAGCTAATGTCTGGTATCTCTGGCCGCAGCATCGAGACTCCGCGCCTGAAAACCTACCTGCTGGAAACGGGAAGCGAAAGTGGTATTCCCGTCGTATTCGTGCATGGCAATGTGAGCAGCTCGCGCTTCTTCGAGGAGACGCTGGCCGCGCTGGATCCGAAGTACCATGCGCTCGCCCCCGATCTACGCGGCTATGGTGATTCCGAGCCCGCGCCTATCGATGCTACGCGAGGCATGCGAGACTTCTCCGACGACCTGTTTGCGCTGGTGAGCACCGTCTTGACCTCGCCTGGCAGCATTCACCTGGTGGGTTGGTCGATGGGCGCGGGAGTGGTGATGCAATATACCATTGACCATCCCGAGCGGGTAGCTTCCCTTACCCTGATCTCCCCAGTTTCGCCGTTTGGCTTCGGCAGCACCAAGGATACCGCGGGTACGCTCTGCTGGGCCGATGCCGCCGGGTCGGGCGGCGGCACCGCCAACCCCGAGGCGGTACGGCTACTCCAGAGCGGTGACCGCGGCGACTCATCTCCGTTTTCGCCGCGCAATGTGCTCAATGCGTTCTACTTCAAGCCGCCGTTCCGGGTTGACCAGGCGCGCGAGGACACCTTCGTCGAAGAGATGCTGAAGATGCGAATCGGCGATGATTTCTATCCGGGCGATTCGACCGCTTCGGCCAACTGGCCCACGGTCGCGCCGGGACGGCGGGGTATCAACAACTCCATGGCGCCGACCTATTGTAATCTGGGGGCGTTTGCCGGCGTCACTCCCCAGCCACCGGTGCTCTGGGTGCGCGGCGCCGACGACCAGATCGTCTCCGATAGCTCGCTCCTGGATTTCGGCACCCTGGGCAAGCTGGGGGCTGTCCCTGGTTGGCCCGGCGACGATGTCTTCCCTTCGCAGCCTATGGTCTCGCAGATGCGGGCAGTGCTGGATGCGTACCAGGCACGCGGTGGCCGCTACCAGGAGGTGGTGCTGACCGACTGCGGGCACTCGCCGCTCCTGGAAAAACCGGCCGAGTTCAGAAAGGCGTTCTTCGACTTTCTGGCAGGCTAGCGTCGAAGACATATCCGGCCATCCGGCTAGTAGGTGCGGCTCTGCCTGGGCCCCGAGGAGGGGTAGCTCTGCGGACTGGATACACCATTGCCCTGGTTACGGAACACCGGCCTGGAGTGCGGTGCCATCTCGCCGTAGCCGGAGCCGGTACCAGGTGCGTAGAGCGAGCTCTCCTCGCTGGCGTTGTCCACCCGAAACGGCGTAACACCGCTGCGCAACTCGTGGGTAAGCGTGCCGACGTGGCGCGCCATCTGGGCGACGTCACGAGCGAAGGCCGCGGAGAGGCGTGACAGCTCCGCCGACTGGTCGGCCCCCAGCTGACCTGGCGGCGTCGATGCCGGCGCGCTGGTGCCGCTCGGCATTATACCCACATCGGTGGCGACGGCGGAGAGCCGGGCAATAGCGGCATCCAGGTCGGAGAGTTCTTTGGAGCTATTCTGCTGCACGCCGTAGGCTGCGGCTCCCAGCTGCGCCAGCAATCTACCCAGTGTGCGCAGTTCCTCCAGCTGTGAGCGCAATACGCTCTCGATAGCTCCCACGGACCTCTGTTCCAGGGCCACACCCGCCGACATGGCCAGCTGGCTCACGCGACCCGCCGAGAGATAGGCCTGCTCGGCATAGTCGCGCAGTTCTTGGGACCGATAACTGGCCCCCTCGCGGGCAATGCGGCGCACCAGCTCACGGGCATGTTGGGTCTGCAGTCGCAGCTCGGTTGTCGCCGATGAGTCCGGCCCGGTGAAGAGAATCGATTGGCTGGCAAAAGTCTGTCGGGCTCGGCCGGTAGGGTCGCTGATACCGCCTTGCCCCTGGCCATAGTTTCGGGTGGCGCCCAGAAAGGCCTCGGCACGCTCGAATTGTTGTCTGGCGAGTACGTCCAGCTGTTCCACCGACGCCTGGGTGCGGAGCACGAAACGGCGAAAACGGCCAATGGTAAAGTTGAAGGCATTAGCCAGCATCCCGACGGGATCTCCACCCACGGCGGCATTGATGCGCAGGTCGCCGGCTCCGGCCACTCGCACGTCGGTGAAAAGCCGTTCGGCGGCATTAGTGAGCGCGTCACGCTGGCGGCGAGTCACTTCCAGCAGTCCAACGATGGTGTCAAGCATGCCGTTGACCGAGGCCGAAACCTCGGCCACTTCGTCTCGACCGGCCACTGCGACCCGCTGTCCCACGTCGCCCTCTCCCACCGACTGCGTCACCCGACGAAGCTGATTGAGCCGGGTGACCAGAGTATTGGAGATGATCCACCCCACTCCTGCGATACATAGGAAGGCAATGATCGCGGCAATCAAGGAGGTGATGAGCTGGTTCTGCTGCTCCACCTGGATGGCCACTTTTATGGCCGACACGATTTGGCTGTTGAACTGTATCAGCGAGCGCACCGCGCTATTGGCATCGGTGTTGGTCGGCTGGCCCTGAACCCGCTCCAGAGCTGCGGCGTCGGTGAGGTCGCCGGAGGCGAGGTCTTGCATGACCTGTTGCTGGGCAGCGAGGTAGAACTCCCAGGCGCGCGAGACACTGGCCACGAAGGTATTTTGCAGACCGACGTCACCAGTAGCCCCAGCATCGCCCAGGATCGCCACTTCATCGGCATGGTCCCGCAACAGATCACTCTGAATATAACTGTTCATGAGGTCAGTGTAGTCGGTAGTCAAATTGGCCACGTCCGTCTCATCACCGGAGACGGTCTCGGTGGAGGGTGGGGTCGCGCTGGCGTCGGTCAGCGTGGTCTGGACTCCCAGGTTTACCAGCTGGATATAGGAGTCGGCAGTGGTAAGAGTGGTATTGCCCGCCAGTAGAACCTGATAAAAGTCGGCCTCTCGGCTCGAGGTCTGGGCGCGCTGCAGTCCGGTCAAGCCGGCCGCGGCGGCGGCGATCAGTGCGGCCAGCAGAAACCCTAGCGTGAGCCGCCACGCGATGGGCAGGTCCAGCAACAGATGCGGTCGCCCTGAGGAGGCTCGCGGGTACTCGCCCGCCATGGGCGGTTGGCTTACTGGTGCCTTATGCATACGATACATCATCCCTCCGTCGCGTGTACAAGCTGGCGGTTGCTACCGTGCTGCCCCTATTGGTGCCACCAATGGAGGCGACGCCCATGGCGGCGATGGGGAAATAGCCAAGCTTCTGCGCGAGCTGCTGAATTACGGGGGACAACATATAGCTCAGAAAACTCATCACTGCCGGAGATCCCAGGCCGATGGTATACATGTGCTCGAATCCCCAGAAAGCGTATTGTCCCGTCTGAATTGCCTTTATCGTCGGGACCTGGCCATCGATGGCTACTTCACGCACGCTCGAATCGAGCACTGACAGCGCCAGGTACCCTATGGCTCCTGGGGTATCGGCGACTGTCTTCACTACCGTCTGCGAAGAGTCACTGGTAAGCAGCTTACCCGCTTGATCGCGGCCGCCGAGAACGTATTTACGGAATGTTGCCCGTGTTCCTGACGTGGCCGGCCGGATCACCGGCACGATCGCTAGATTGGGACCGCCCACTTGCTCCCAGTTATGGATGGAGCCAGTCGAGTAAATGTCGATGATCTGTTGGGTAGTGAGCGACTTAACGTTCACGTCGAGATTGGTGATCATGGCAAACGGGACCACCGCTACCAGATGGTCGGTAAGGTTGGGGTCAGGGTAGGCGACCGGATTGGCGTAGACATCCGAGTCACCAATATCGACTTTATGGGCGTTTATGTCGGCTAGGCCGGTAATGCTACCGCCCTCGGCGACTGAAATCTTCACCTGGGCATGCGACTGCATGTACAGCTTCGCCGCCTGGGCGGCCAGCGGATACAGCGCGGTTGAGCCCGCAATGGTAATGTTGCCGCGTAAGATACCCTGGTTGGAGGCGAGAGTGCCGCATCCCGAAAGTAGGCAGCTTGCCACCACCACCACCACCAGCAGTGGTACCACCAACGCCAGAGCGCCGCCTTGCCGCAATTGTGGAGTGGAAGAAGTCTGCTGAGCCGTGCCACGTCTCTGTGTAAAGCGCCTGTCCATCATCATGACTTTCATTGCCGTACATGGTATCTGTCGCGCCAGTACCCTTGAGCTTGCACACTATGCCTGTTTCTTACCATAGCGGCGTGGAATTAAGATTACGTTATGAGGAAGTTAAGGTCATATGGTGTAGCGCTTCAGCTGGAGGGATGAGATGGTGAGTTACCACCGCCGGCCAGGGATACCAAGGATAAATATGTCCCACTTCGTTGTGATTCGCCCTGGAGCGGAGCGTAGACTAGAGAGAATCTCAGTAGCGAGGTTGTCGGAGGTGACGCTACATTATGGAAACGAGAGCTGGACAAGGGACATGCGGAGCAGACAAAGCAAGAAATTCCACCGGATGGGGATGTCGCCGCCGGTACTGGTGCACCATATACCCCTACGGTGGCTCGCCAGCATGGTGATTCGCCGAGTCACTGGCTACATTGGAGCCGCCACGCTGCTTTTGGCATGTACGAGCTTGCTATCGGCGTGCGCACAGGTCGGAGCAAGTCCGCAGCGGCGTACCGTGACCAGTGGCGAGACTTCCACTTCTACCAGCGAGCTGGTGGTCACCGCTCGCCCCAGTACGGGATGCGGTAAGGTGCCACCGGTTGCCGCCGGCACCACTGCTAAAGAGAGCCTGAAGGTACTTGGTCTCACCCGCGAGTATCGTCTTCACCTACCGGCTGGATACGAACCATCTCGGCCGCTACCGCTGGTACTGGCATTTCATGGTCACGGAAATTCGGCGGCAGTCTTCGAGCGTGTGACCGGGTTTTCTAAGGTTGCCGATGCCCAGTCATTCATCGTCGTGTACCCGCAGGGCGCGGTCGGCCCCGACCACCGCACCGGCTGGAATACCAGCCGGCCCAAAGATCCAAAGGTGAACGACCGCCTCTTCATAAGCGAGCTGCTCAACACGTTACAGTCGCAGCTCTGCGTGAATCCGAAGCGCATCTACGCCACCGGATTCTCCAACGGCGGAGGCTTCACCGCAGTACTGGCCTGTGACTTCTCAGCGCGGATCGCCGCCTTTGCCTCGGTCTCGGGCGAGTACTATCCACAACCCGGAGGCTGTGAGCCGGCTCGGCCGGTACCGTTGCTGGAGATACACGGTACCGACGATGGCACAGTGCCCTACGAGGGAAGTAACCGTCTGGGCTATCCATCGGTTAGCCAGTGGCTCGAGCAGTGGGCGGCGCGTAACCACTGCTCCCCTGCGCCGCGAGTCTTCTACCATCAGGGGCTGGTCACCGGGAGTGAGTGGACGGCGTGCGCTGAAAATGCCTCGGTCATCCACTACACCATAGTGGGCGGCAGGCACATATGGCCGGGCTCTACGTTGCGCAGGCCGCTGCCGCCACCGGACCAGCAACTCAACGCCACCTCGGTAATCTGGTCGTTCTTCGCCGGGCACAGCCTTCCCTGAGGTACGGATTCTGCAGCTCAGTCACGATCGATGCCAGACCGGGGCACCACGGTCGCCGAGCGCTTGGCTCCGCAGCGTGCCACCGATAATCTGGCGCAAGTAGTGGATAGGCACTGCCGGAGCAATGCCGGAGCAATGAAGGTGAGGCCAGTGATGATGTACCTACACAGTCAGGCTGATTTCGAGGGTGGCAGCCGCGAGTCGGTGCCGGTGGATGCCGTTACACTGCGCGAGAAGATCAACGTACTGGAGAGCCAGATCGCCGTGCTTGAGGAGGGGCTGCCGCGGGCACCGGGTATGGAGCGTGCTGCTCTGGCCAAGGAGATCGACCAGTATCGGGCGGAGCTCGAGGCCACCAGGCGAGCCCTGCGCTCGACCGGCGCCGATAGGTCATGTTAGACAACGATAGGTCATGTTAGACAATTGGTAGGGTATCTCGCTGCGGACCAGCGGCAATACCCGGCGCTACTCCGACGGTGATCTGGCCCACAACGGTGGGGTGACTGGATTGGCCGAGGATGACATCAACAGCGAAGGAATCCGTCGTATACTCCAGCTAGAGGAGCGCGTTGCCGCTCTGGCCGCTGGGCTCCTCCGCCGAGAAGGAGAGTCGGCCGGATCGTGGCGATGGTGAGGCCGAGCTTGACTCGTGAGTGGCTTAAGGTGGCTTCAGGAGCCCGTGCAGAGCTATAAAGAAAGAAGTGACATGGCAGCCTTTGAGCCCACGGATCCCCGGTTTGAGGAGCGGGTACGGGCGAGTTTTGCCCAGCAACAGGTGATGGCGCTGCTGGGGGCAACTCTTGCCCGAGTCAACCCCGGTGAGGTCGAGATACAGCTCGGCTTTCGTCCCGATCTCACCCAGCAGGACGGTTTCTTGCACGCCGGTATCGTGGCCACCATTCTCGACAGTGCCTGTGGGTACGCCGCCTATACCCTTCTCCCCGCCGATGTGGGCGTTCTCACCGTCGAGTATAAAATCAATCTACTGGCGCCGGCTAGCGGACCTCGATTTGCCGCCCGCGGCCAGGTCAAGCGGCAGGGCCGTACCATTACCATCTGCTCAGGTGATGTATTCTCCCTGCAGAGCGGCGGCGAGCAGCCGGTTGCCACCATGCTGGCGACGGTGATGGCGGTGCGACACCGTGAGGCTGGTCCGGGGTAGTTACGAGCCATCCCGCAGGTGCCTCTCGGGCGACGGTCTCAAGCCAACGGAGCGGTTGCTTTGCTCCGTACCGAGGGTGTATGATAGCTCTGTGCTCCGATCAACCAGTTGAAGGTTATGACAGACGCGAGACCACACTCGGCTGTTGACCTTAGCCTAGAGCTTTGCGGAACGCTCACCGACCGTACTTATTCCGCGAGACTCCAGGCTGCCGTGAGTACTCAGTGCCTCTCCCACGCGCGGAGGCCGGCTGAGTTGAAAGGCACTGGTTATGACCGGCGACGTCTATGGACCCGAGAGTAGCCACCCGGACTCTTCTCCACATCTTCCGCCAGTGGCCACGGCCCGACTGGCGCGCAGCGCAGCACGATCCGAAAATACCAGTACACCCCCCGCTGAGGATGGCCTGCTCGGCAGCCTGCGCCGCCGGTTCTTTGGCCGCACCGCCCGCCGGCTTCTGGAGGAAGAGGAGCGCGTACCGTTTCTGGCTCGCGTCCTTACCGTGGCCCAGAGCCTGGCAGTGGTACTGGTTCTGGGCCACAGCGAGGTGCCGCTGCTCTTGGGCGCTGCGCTTACCGTCCGCATCTTAGTGGGGATGGCCTTATCTGTCCTCATCGTCACGGTCGTGGCCGCCGACTATTGTCTGGTCAAGACCATGCAGCGGTTGCCGGTGCTGGCACGTCGCAACCAGTGGATCTCGGTGGCCGCGTACCTGGCCTATGCCCTGTTTGTGGGTCTGGTAGAGATCAGCACGTACGCAGTGGTGCTCTATGTGCTGGATCGCGATCCCCAGGCTCTGCTACGGACCGCCCCGCTGCTTCCCACCACCGGCTTGCTCTTTCTGGCGCAGGTGGTGCTGCGGGCGGCGCTGATCTTCTGGACCATGGTGCAGCTGTTTCTGACTGCACGCAAACTTCCGGTGCAGCCAGCCACTTTGAGCGACCATTCCGCGGAGCTGTTGGGCGGCAAGGCCCTCCAGCTGATTGCGGAGCTCAATACCGAGCACGCGGATCTACCAACTATCTTTGCGGCATATGCCGCCAGTGTAGACACGACCACCAGGGAGGGTACCGGTTGGTATACCTGGTGGCCATTCCGAAGGCAGGCGGAGGCGGCCGCCTCCGCCCGCAGGCAGCGCTGGAACGATCTCGTCGCCACGCTCCAAAGGTTCAGCTCGAGCTCGGCAGAGGAGTTCGAAGCTCGCCTGCAGAGTGCGGTGCGGAAGCAACTGAGCGAGGTGGTACGGCAGCTAGCTCTGACCGGCGAGCTGCCCGGCTGGGCGGCTGAGCTGGCACCGGAAGCAGCACGGCGATTTACTACTGGGACCACCAGCGCTGGCGGCCGGTGGCAATCTAGTATGCGGCCGAGCTCGAGGACGAAGAAAGTGGAGCAGCAGGAGGTGAGCCCGGTCGAACTTCGCCGACTCTTCCGGTTACGCTACCAGATCCGCGACATAAGGCCGGAAGGATCCAAGGGCGAGTGGCTCACTGGCCCCGACCTGCTTCGCCTGGTACGGCAAGATGCCGCGGGTAAACCCACCATCACTGGGTCACGCGCCCGGGACATCGTAGAGACACTGGGCAAAGGCCGCCTCTCCGGTGGACGACGCCCGGTTAATGTGGCGCCGTTTGAAAAAGTGATGGCCTTCCTCTACGAAAGCGGTCTGCTACTTCCCGAGGCGGCATCCTGGTGGGCAAGCTACGCTACGGCCGAATCTGTCGTCGAATCCGGCCCGGTGAAGGACTGACGAGACCGCGAGACCACAGAAGGAATACTAACCGATAGCTGCGGCGATCTTCGTGAGCGAGATCGCCAAGGTTGGTGAAGATATTGGTGAAGGATATTGGTGAAGATAGCGGAGCCGTTGATTACGATCCCTGCTCTGCGGTGTCTTGCATCTCTTCGAGACCTTCAAGCTCGTCTTGCAGCACCAGTGCGTGAAGACGCCGTCTGCGCTCCCGCTGACTGATCGCAATAGTCTGCTGAATAGCGGTGATCAAATCCTCGGCGAGCACCGGCTTGGTAAGGTAGCGATCGACGCCCGACATCAGGCTCGGTAACCGCCCTTGATCTGCGGGTATCGCGGTGAGGATGATCAAGGGGATATCACTGGTAGCGGCGTCGCCGCGCAGTGCGCGCACGACCTGCAGACCATTGAGTCCCGGCATTTTCAAATCGACGATGGCGCAATCGGGATGAGCCTCGACGATGTTGGTTAGTCCCTCAACCCCATCGCGCGCCAGCAAGATGGCGAAATGGGCGGTGAGGACCGCGGCTAACGACTCGCGCAGATCAGGATCATCGTCGACTAGTAAAATTGTGTGCCGTTTTTCACTCATGCCAACCATTGTGCCCCTCGTCTATTCTTCTGCTGACTCTAGCTGCCGCACGTCTTTTCAAGCTATCTGCTCAGTTGCTGGGTGGTAGTCACCAGCGATCGGAAGTTAGCCGTTCTCCAGCCAGGTGCGTAGCTCGGGCTCGTGCTGCCGGTAGTGCGCATAGGAATTGTTAGCCACTCCCATCCAGGGCACCATGTCACCTGGGAGACCCACTTGCCTGGGGTCGTTGAGAATCTTTTCCGGGCAGCGCCGCCAAGCCAGACGCACCCGCCCTTAGTGCGGTACGTCGTGATAGGGCGCCCGGCTGCTTTGAGACGCCAGCGGGCTCACCATACGAGTGGGACACGCTCTTGCTCCTTCCCGATCGTCGCCACCACCATAGGCTCATAGGCTAACCGTCTGGAGTGGCTGGCACACACGCGCTCGTGACTCCGCGTGGTGGCTATGTTCCATTATAGCCGATGTGCGCTCCCTTCTGCGGGAAAAAATGACCTACAAATCTCGGCGTTGGAAGCACAGCACCGCCACCACTGGAAGAGCGATGCAATAGAGCGCAGCCCAGATCACCAGGGCCGGCGCCAGAGGTTGCCCGGAGGTAAAGGGGGTATTGAAGTTTTGTCCGGAGAGACCCAGGGTGATAAAGCTCGCCGCCGGAGGTAACAGGAAATACGATGCTCCATGCCAGAGGGCGTCGGTGGGGATGAGCAGATTAATGGCCGTAGCCAGAGGTTGTATGGTGGGCACGGAGGTGGGATTGAGGATTTGCACGACAAACTGGACAATGCTGGCCGTGGGCGCACCCACAAAGAGCATCAGCGCTATGGTACCGTTGACAATCGTCGGCACTAGCGAGCTGCCCAGGGTAGTGATCCCCAGCAGCACCAGCATGGCCAATTCGAGCAGAGCAAGCGCGTAAGGAGCGCCGGTGGGCCAGTACCCGGTCTGCCAGCGGATGATTGCCAGAAAGGCAAGAAACATCAGCGCGGTGTAGACGCAAACAATAAGCGCATAGCCCAACCACTTCCCCAAAACAATTTCGAGACGAGTCACTGGTTTGGGCACCAGGATGGCAAAGGTACCCGCCTCAACTTCGCCCGAGATCATGTTGGCAGTAAATACGATGGTCAGTGTGCTGCTCAGCAGGTAGAGCATCCATATGACCAGCACGGCCATGATGGCGCCTGCGCCCACGAGATAGAATCGAGAATTGGTACCAGTGTCATTCCCGCTGAGCGACACATTAATAAGCGTGCGCAGCAGGATAGTGAATACGACCAAAATCAAGATGCTGAAGACTAGCACCGCCAGGAAAAGACGGCGGCGGAGAGCTTCCAGCAGAGTGAAGCGGGTGATGAGAAGTAATCCCATGGCAGTCGTCTCCCCCCCAGGGTTCATACCTCACGTAATGTCAGCAGGGGCCTGCTCTCGTGACGCATCGATCGTGCGCAAGAAGAGCTGCTCCAGCGAGCGCTGATGTGGCGCTAAGCGGTAGAGACGCGAGCCGCAGGCGTGTACCACCTCTGCGATATCGGCGGCTTGCTCATCTTGCTGGAGTTCCACATAGAGTAGGCATGGATCGTGTTCATCCTGCGTGACGGCAAGTGCCACCGCACCGAGGCGATGGAGCAGTTCTTTGTGGATGGGACTGGTCCGCACCACGAAGACGGGGGCTTGGTCGAAGAGGTACGCCGGCGCACCCACTTTGAGGACACGACCCTCGTTGATGATAGCGACGCGGTCGCAGAGCGCTTCCACGTCGGCCAGTTGATGTGAATTGAGGAAGATGCCCATGCCCTCGGACTTCAAGTGTCTCAGGAGGTCGCGCATGTCTCGCTGGCCGACGGGGTCAAGCCCCGATACCAGCTCGTCGAGCAGCACCAGTTCGGGCCGGTTAAGCAGTGCCTGAGCCAGTCCAATACGTTGCAGCATGCCCTTGGAGAAGGTACCAAGTCGCTGGCGGTCTCGGCCTCTCAGCCCCACCAGTTCCAGGACTTCGTGGCAACGCTTGTCTAGCTCTGCACCGCGCATGCCATAGAGTTGACCGTGAAACTGGAGGAATTCTTTGGCCTGTAACCAGCGATGGAAGGTGGGGAGTTCCGGAAGATAGCCGATGCGGCGACGCATATCGAGACTCTTCACCCCTTGACCCAGGATGCGCACGGTGCCTGCGGTGGGTTCAACCAGCCCGGTGAGCATCTTGACGATGGTGCTTTTGCCGGCACCATTCGGCCCTAGAAAGCCAAAAGCCTCGCCACGATACATGACGAAGCTGACGTCATCTACCGCCACCAGGCTATGATAGACCTTTCGCAAGCCCTCGACTTCGATGATAGGCTCGCCAGACGGTTGTGTCATCAACAGCTTCACCTCTTGAGCTCACTGTAGGGGCCGATACTGATCATATAGTATAGGACCAATTTCCATTGTCCCCGTACCAGTGATCGATCGGCCTCCTGCAGTAGTCCAACACTCCCGCTCAATTGAGCGAGTTGGCGCTGTCCATCAGTTGTGTGCCACTGCTGGTGGCTCCGGCAACCACATACACGATTCCCCCGGTTTGCCAGAGTACCGCGCCCAGAGACAAAGATGAATCGACTATCAGCACTCCGCTGACCCCGTGGGTGGTCACCGACTGCGCCTGCAGCTGCGCTGGAATGGGCAGAGGCACGACGCCGGTAGTAAGATTGACGTCTTGCAGCAGCACCCGCACACTGGGCGCGAGTTTGGGCAAGGAGAGCAGGAAACTGCGCAAATCCTCCAATGAGGCCTTTCCCGTCGCCTGTATGACCGGACTGGGAATCTCGCCGACATAGAACGGCGTGCCACCGCTGCATCCCAGGTCAGCCGCACCGGGAATTGAACCAGTGCCGTTCTGGCTCGGCGCCGAGGCCACCGGGGAGGCTGCCGAAGAGCTCTGGGTGCTTCTACCCGGAATTGACACGCTGGGAACCCCGCTGCTCAGGTTCTGACTCTGCGCCTGGCACTGCTTCCCATAGTTGATGATCACGCCGGGAGCCACGGTTATGGTGAAGGTCGCACCGGCGAGCTCCGGCGGAATGGAGACACTCCCCTGGCCGCTCCGTGCCAAATAGGCTCGAGCCATGCTCGCGTCGAAGGTGAAAGTGGCGTTGCCGCTGTCAACCAGCGAGAATTGACGGGCCTGCCCCACGCCGGGCGGAAGGTACGTCGGCAGCAGTAGCTGGAAGCCCAGATCCTGTTCTAGCTGCGCCTGCGTGGGATGAGTAATGCTGCCGAGACTGTCGTCGCTGATGGTTACCACTCCGAAGCTTTGCAGGTCCTCGCCAATACCGTTGCGGAAGGAGTCGAGATTCACCGAGACCGGTTGAAACGCTTTCGGCTGGAACAGTCCAAGGAACTGGTTTGCCAATGCATCAGCGTGCGGAAGCAACAGCACTGCAATCAGGACGGCGGCGGCGGCCGCCGCCCACCAGCGCCGCCGAGGCGCCCCTTTCCTGGCCGAAAGCCGGCGCACGGTGCTGGCGGACGACGGAGATGTCGCTGAAGGGCTCTGCTCGTGCTGGTATTCTAAGAGGAGCCTGGACCGGAGAGCGACCAACGCTGGCGTGGCCTCTGGTACCTCGTCGGAAGATGGTCCCAGAGCGGCGAGTACATCGTATGTCTCCTGGCTACCGATTCGCAGACTGCGATTATCGGCGGCGCAGTCCTGACACTGGGCGAGGTGGGCCAGGGCCTGCTCGGTCTCATCCGGGGTCAATTCACCATCGCGCAGGCTCACCAGGATACCTGGGTCCAGGCAAGAATTGCTAGATTCTTCTGGCTGCTGTAGCTCGTTCATGATACCTCCTGCGAAATTCCCGTTCAGCGCGAGCGAGTAACGATCCGACCGAAGCCGGAGCTACACCGGTTGCCTGTGCTATTTCCGCGTAGCGTAATCCAATACTGCGTAGTAAAAGGTAGGCTTGCTGCCGCTCCGGCAACTCCGCCAGAACCGATCTCACGAAAGCCGCCTGTTCATTGTCGATGACCTGCTGCTCTGGACTCTGCCAGGTGGTAGCCTCCGCCGCCGGCGTCCCGGCACTCCCTACCGCCTGCTCCTCATGGGTGATGCGGCGCTGCCGGGAGCGGAGCGCGTTCAACCCCAGGTTGGTGGCAACGCGGCAGAGCCAGGCCCGTCGCTCTTGATCGCTCGTTGCCTGAGGGGGAGTACGGTAGAAGCGCAAGAATACCTCTTGAGCGATGTCGTCCGCCTCGTCACGCTGCCCGGTGCAGCGATAGGCAAGCCGAAAAACCAGGGGATAGTAGCGCTGAAACACGGTTTCGAATTCCTCCTCGTCGCTTGAATCGACCAGAGGCTCGCTCTTCGTCTCCGACACCATGCGCATCCCTTTCCTGTAGTCGCGCGTGAAACTCGGTAAAACTCGGTACAACTTATGGTATCCACGTTTGGTCGGCCATGCATGACACACATAAGACACCGCTCAGCAAAAGTTTGTGGCAGGCAAGCCGCGCACTCCGCAGCGTACACCACGCGAGCGGCAACCCTGGAGCCGGCTGAACCGTTACTAGTATCAAGGTGAGAGGGCATTCGGCGCAATTGCGGTGAGGCACTGGGGATACATGGTCTTACGGGAACTGGAACTGGGCGCCATACAGGCGCATATCCTGCATCACGCCGCCACCGAGCCGTTTTACGGCGCCTGGATGGTCGACGAACTGGCTCGCCACGGGTATAGTGTGAGCTTTGGCACGCTGTATCCAACGCTGCACCGCATGGAGCAGGCCGGATTACTCGTCCATGAGGAGCGGCGAGAGGGCCGTACCACGCGGAAGTTCTACCGGGCAACGGCAGAAGGGATTCTGGCGCTGCAACAGGTGCGGCGGATTATTCGTGAGCTGTTCTCCGAGCTGATCGAGCAGGAATGAGGCGTAGCGGCGTAGCGGCGTCATGGCGGCTAGTAGGTGATCTCGACGCGCCGCCCCTCCCGCGCCGACTGGACTATGGCGTCACAGATGACGGCATTACGGTAGCCGTCTTCGGGAGTAGCGCCATAGGGCGCCACCCCCGTGTCCTTGACGATGGCCTCCAACAGGTGCGCGATCTCATGGATGAAGGAGTGCTCCCACCCTAGGATATGGCCCTGCGGCCACCAGTGCGTCCCGTACGGGTGGTAGGTCTCGCTCACCAGAACCTCGGCAAACCCACGAGTGGTTCGTGGCTGGCTATTGGCCCAGTAGACCTCGAGCTCGTTGAGCCGCTCGAGGTCGAAGTGCAGCGAGCCGTGCTCGGCATTGATCTCGAAGACCATGCCGTTTTTGCGCCCGGGTGCGAAGCGTGACGCCTCCAGCGTGCCGAGCGCGCCGTTCTCGAAGTTGATCACTGCGGCGAACCCATCGTCAACGGTGACGTGCCCCGTGCTGCCTGGCGATCCGCCCGCGAGCGGCCGCTCGCGGATAAAGGTGGTGGTCTCCGCCAGTATGTGCTTCGGCTCGCCAATGAGCCAGCGGGCCAGGTCGATGATATGCGAACCCAAGTCGCCTATCGCGCCGCTGCCTGCTGACTCGCTCTGCAATCGCCACGTCAGTGGGAAGGCCGGGTCGGAGAGCCACTCTTGCAGATAGACCGCGCGAAAGTGGTAGATTCGTCCCAGTGCGCCGCTCTGGATGAGGTCGTAGGCCTGGCGAATGGCAGGGACAAACCGATTGTTGAAGCCCACCATATGCTTGGTAGCGAACTGCCGCTCGGCCTCCTGGGTAGCCTGCCATATGCGCCTGGCCTCTTCGGCGGTGCGGCCCAGCGGTTTCTCGCAGATGGTGTGTTTGCCCAAATGTGCGGCGGCAATGGTGGGAGCGGCGTGCTCGTCGTTGGGTCCACCGTTATCAAAGAGCTGTACGGCGGTATTGGCGAGCAGATCGTGCCAGTCAGTATAGGCGTGTGCGTAGCCGTAGCGCCTGGCGGCCTCCTCCACTCCCAGGGGGGTGCGTCCGGCGATGCCGATCAGCTCAGGGATCGCCGGTGGCGGGTACATCATGTAGGGCAACGTTTTGAAGGCGTTGGAGTGTGCCTTGCCCATGAAGGCGTAGCCCAGCATGCCCACCCCTATGGTTGGCGATGGTCCGGTAGCCCGCGGACCGGCCATGGTCACGAAGCCGACCGGCTCGCTGCCGCGCTCCGCCGATTCCGACTCCGACTCCGACTCCGACTCATTGGTCATTCGGGTACTGCTCCTGTCTGCTCTCTGCTACGGTCCGGCGTCCAGCTGACCACTGTCGGCGGCCGTGCTCCCCTCGAAGCGTGGTGGTGTCTCGGCCCGGATACGACTCTACGCCTTCAGGTGCGCGGCGTCAACTGGGTGCGGCCACCAGGGTCACACTCATGCCTATCCCGATTTTTATGAAGTTTGGACTTGCAAGTTTGGGCTTTGTAAGTTTATACTCTGAAGATGTAGAGAGGGAACACACATTGAACAGGAATGCGCCCGCGCCGGAGATCACCAGTGACGTAGCCCGTGCCGGCGGCGAGCTGCGCGCGCTCATTGGCCGGCTCTCCCGCAGACTGCGCCAGGCGCGCACCGAGGATGAGATTACACTTTCGCAGATATCGGTACTCAAGCGTCTAGAGCGAGAGGGACCGGCGACTACTGGAATGCTGGCGGCGGCGGAGCGGGTGCGGCCACAGTCCATGGGAGCGACGCTGGCCTCGCTTTCGAATCTGGGACTGGTCTCACGAAATCCCGATCCGGCCGATGCGCGCAGCGCCCGGCTCGAGCTCACGGATGCCGGTAGGCAGGCGCTGGAGGGAGTGCGGCACAACCGCGACGAGTTGCTGGCCCGCGCACTGGCCGACGGCTTCACCACCGCCGAGCAACAGGCCTTGATAGCGGCGCTTCCTCTACTGGACCGCCTGGCCCAAATGCTCTAACCGTTCTCGGCGGATGGACTCTCTCACTGGCATGTGGGGGACATAGGCTCCTCCAGCGGACTTTTTAGGAGAAGATCATGGCGGTACTTGACAAGAGTGAAGGGAACAGTGACACCACGGGAGCAGAACCGGCCCCCCGCCTGAGCCGTCGGCAGCGGCCGATCGGGCCGCACTACAAGTGGATTGCCCTTACCAACACGACGCTTGGCTCCCTCATGGCTACCATCGACGCCAGCATCGTGCTGATCGCGCTGCCGGCCATCTTCAAGGGCATCGGCATCGATCCGCTGGCGTCGGGCGAGTCCAGCTACTTTTTGTGGCTGCTCCTGGGCTATATGGTGGTAACTACTACCCTGCTGGTAACGTTCGGACGCATCTCGGATATGTTCGGCAGGGTGCGGCTCTACAATCTCGGCTTTGCCATCTTTACGGTGGGCAGCACGCTGCTGGCCTTCACGCCGAGTATGGGAAACGCCGGTGCGCTTGAGCTGATCATCTTTCGCTTGATTCAAGGAGTGGGCGCCGGTTTTCTGGTCTCCAACAGCGCCGCCATTCTCACCGATGCGTTTCCAGCCAATCAGCGGGGCCGCGCGCTCGGTATCAACCAGATAGCCGGTATCGGCGGCTCCTTCATCGGGTTGATCCTGGGTGGAATTCTGGCGGTCATCAACTGGAGACTGGTCTTTCTGGTGAGCGTACCGGTCGGTCTGGCCGGCACCATCTGGGCCTATACGATGCTGCGCGAGACAGCTACCATTCGTGCCCACCAGAAGATCGACTGGCCGGGTAACCTGACTTTTGCCGCCGGCCTGACCATATTGCTGCTGGGCATCACCTACGCCATCGAGCCGTATGGAAGCTCGCCCATGGGCTGGGGCAACCCCCTGGTACAGGTCGGTATCGTGGGAGGCGTTCTCCTGCTGCTGGCCTTCGTCTGGATCGAGCTACACGTCGACGATCCCATGTTCCGCCTGGAGCTCTTTAAGATTCGTGCGTTTGCCAGCGGTATTCTGGCGTCATTCCTCTCCGCCCTGGGACGTGGCGGATTGCAGTTCATGCTGATCATCTGGCTGCAGGGCATCTGGTTACCGCTCCATGGGTACAGTTTTGCCATTACCCCTCTATGGGCGGGTATCTATATGACGCCGCTACTCCTCGGCTTTATCATTATGGGACCGATCAGCGGTTACCTCTCCGACCGGTTTGGTGCTCGCTACTTTTCGACTCTGGGCGTGTTGCTACAGGCAGTGGGCTTTGTGGGGCTCACCTTTCTGCCGGCGAACTTCAACTACCCGGCGTTCGCCGTGCTGATCTTCGTTTTGGGCTGCGGCACCGGACTGTTTAGCTCACCTAACACCAGTTCCATTATGAGCAGCGTGCCCCCGGATCGGCGTGGCGTCTCCTCGGGGATGCGGGCTACCTTCCAGAACGGTGCCAACCTGGTGAGTATTGGACTATTCTTCAGTATCGTGACCGTGGGTCTGGCCCAGGCGCTGCCTCCTGCCCTTACCTTCGGGCTCACCAAGTACGGTGTTCCCACTGCCGCTGCCAGCCAGATCGCCCATTTGCCGCCTACCGCGGCCCTGTTTGGGGCGTTTCTGGGTTATAACCCTATCGGCGAGCTGCTTCCCTCCCCGATACTCTCCCGGCTCTCCGCTGCCGACCGCGCTGCACTGCTGGGTAAGGCCTACTTCCCACAGCTGATCTCCGGACCGTTCATGAGCGGTCTACATGCGGTGTTCTACGTCTCGGCCGCGCTCTGTGTCATCGCCGCCGGCGCCTCGTGGATGCGGGGTAAGCGGGTGATCTATGGGTCAGAGCCATCGCTCCAAGCCAGCCCGGCGGAGCCGGATTCCGCGGGAGTGGAGGTCAAGTAGGGTAACTATCTAACTGCCCCCCTGCAGCGCGGCAATGGTGGCCAGTGCCTCCTGGACGTGCTGAGTCGGATTCATCTGCGACGAGAAGATCTGCCGTATGATGCCGGTGTTGTCCAGAATGTAGGTGACTCTACCGGGAATGAGTCCCAGTGTGGCGGGCACGTTATAGAGCTTGCGCACCCGGCTCTTGGTATCGCTCAGCAGTATGAAGGGCAGGTGCTTCTCTTCCGCAAACTGGCGATGTGACTCCACCGAGTCGGAACTGATGCCGATGACCTGTGCGCCCGCCTCCGTGAAGACGGTATAGCTGTCGCGGAAGGCGCAGGCTTCGGCGGTGCAGCCGGTGCTGTTGTCCTTCGGGTAGAAATACACCACCACTGGACCCTTTCCCAGGCAGTCGGCCAGGCGCACCGGCTTGCCGGATTGGTCCGGTAGGGTGAAGTCGGGCGCCTGGTCGCCACTGCCAAGCCCCCCCACTCTGGCACCGCGCTCTCGGTGTTGCTGCTCAGCTGGTCTATCCGCGCTACTCACGTGTCTGGCTACCTTTCACGGTACAATCAATCAATTGGGCACGCACTCCTACCAAGGAGATTCTACCCAAGAAGATTCTACTGCGCCCACGCGACTGTGGGCTACTGCGAGCTGCTCGCAGTAGCCCACAGTCGCGTGGGCGGCTTGCCCAGACGAGAGGACCGTGTGATAATGGCGGAAGGATTGGCAGGTCGAGGTATCTGCCCAGGGCTATAGGCATCTCCTGCGCCGCCAAAGCGGAAGAGGCAGCGCGGCCACGAGGAATGAGACATGGTCGACAGGCGACGGCTACGGAGAGATCGTACTTCGTGCCAGGACACATGGCTGCCCATGCTGACCGAGCGGCTGGTAGAGGAAGTAGCCGCTGACCTGGATACCCAGTGGGGAAGCGGCGATATCAGCCCGTCAAGCTACGAGACCGCCTGGGTGGCCATGGTGCCCGATCCCCAGCGGCCTGGGCGTCTGGCGTTTCCCGAGGCGCTGGAGTGTCTCCTACGGACTCAGCAGAGCGATGGGAGCTGGCAGGCTCATTTCCCGCATTCCATTCTGCCCACTATGGCGGCGGCACTGGCGCTGGCCAAGTCTCCCCGGCAGACACACCACGTGCGCTCTGGCCGTGATCGGGCGCTGGCGTATCTGCACCGCGCGCTTGCCGGCTGGACCATCACCAGCTATGATACACCGCTCTTTGAATTCCTGCTGCCCCTTCTTGCCGGCGAACTCCACGCTCTCGGCTTCACCCTGAGGGTGCCTGAATATGAACTGCTCCAGCAGCGACAGAGGGAGAAGCTCAGGCGTTTGCCGCTGGAGCTTCTCTATAGCGGAGAGTCGAATCTCATACATGGCCTCGAAGTGCTGCAGCCGGTGCTCGACTATACGCGGCTGCGAGGTGTACAGTCTCCACAGGGTAGTTATGGGAACTCGCCCTCGGCCACTGCCGCGGTTCTCCTCTATGGACCCTGCTGGGATGAGAAGGCTGCCACCTGGCTGCGGCATCTGGCGCGCCGAGCGTTCGGAGGCCTGGCCGGTGCCATGCCCAGCTCGCATCCCGCCGACGCCTTTGAGGTCGGCTGGGTGCTCTATTTTCTCTTACTAGGCGGTAAGCAGCCTGAAGGCACCAGCAACGCCACTCACCGGGCACTCTTACGGTGGCTAGGCGAGTGCCTCTCCGACCGGGGAGCCGGCCTGGCACGTCTGGGCGGCCTACCCTGTGATGTGGATGACACCGCCGTGGCGCTGACGGTGCTGAACCGCTCAGGGTTTGCTGTGCCGCTTGACTCGCTCCGGCACTTCGAGTCCGGAGATCACTATGTCAGCTACGCTGGAGAGCGCACCGCATCGACCAGCGCCAATGCCCATGTGCTGGAGGCCCTACTCAGCCAGGAGAGGCACTCATCACCCGACGACCGTGACCGGTTTCTTAGCCACCGCCGGTCAGCTGCAAAACTCGCGGAGTATCTCCTGGGGCAGCGCGAGGAGAATGGGTCGTGGCAGGATAAGTGGCATCTGAGCCCGTATTATGCCACCCTTTCCTCGGTGGCGGGTCTCTGCCGGCTTCGAGATACCGCCGTTGCGCACCGTCTGGAGCCCACGGTAAGCTGGTTGCTGGAAACCCAGCATGCCGGCGGTGGCTGGGGAAGCCTTGGGCGTGCCACCGCGGAGGAGACTGCCTATGCGTTGCTGGCGCTTCGGGCGCTTCACCAGGCGCTACCGTTCTATCAGACGGAGCGCGCGGCGATGGCGGCAGCCCAGGGTCGCCGGCAACTCTTCTGCTGGTTGCGAGCCGGTAAGCCTAGCCGAGCCACACTCCAGCCTGGGCGCCAGCCTGGGCCATTGCCAGCACTCTGGGTGGACAAAAGTGTGTATGCGCCCGCTCGCGTCGTTCGAGCGGCGACGCTGGCGGCGTCTTTGGCCGAGGAGGGCACGACATGAAACTGGGAACTCGGGCGGAGAACCCGCTGGAGTGGGCAGTTCTGCAATCCGGTCTGGTACCCACGCCCCTACTTGATACCATAATTGCGCTGTTGCTGTCTCGTGCCATCATGGTAGGAACCAGGCTGGGCCTGTTTGAAGCGCTCTCGGCTGGACCCTTGACCAGCGAGGCGGTAGCGGTCCAGTGCGGCCTGCATCCCGGAGCGGTGGAGAAGTTGCTGGGAGCGCTAGCCGGAGCCGGCTATCTGGGCTACGGGGATGGCGGCTACCATTTGGCGCCTTTGGCCCGCAAATGGCTGCTCAAGGAGAGCCCGCATTCGCTCTACGATGCGGTTCTCATGCAATTTCTCGACGCGACCTACATCGAGCAGATGGAGTCATTTGTGCGCACTGGTGATCCAGTGCATATCCATGAGCAGATGTCGGTGGAAGATTGGGGATATTATCAGCGTGGTATGCGCTCCGGCGCCCACCTGGCGACGCCGGAGATTGTGCGCCGGGTACGGCTCTCCGCTGGCGCCCGCCAGATGCTGGACATTGGCGGCTCGCACGGCTACTATTCGGTGGCCTTCTGCCGCCGGTATCCAGCGCTGCAGGCCACTATACTGGATCTACCCCAAGCTATTGAGCACGCCGCGCCGCTCCTGGCCAGGGAGGGCATGGGAGAGCGCGTGGTGTACCGGGCGGGTGACGCGCTGCTTGCCGATCTGGGGGAGAGCCGCTACGACCTCATATTTATCGCCAACCTGGTGCACCACTTCAGCGACGAGTCCAATCGCGATCTGATGCGGCGAGCGGCCAGGGCTCTGGTTCCGGGGGGCCGTGTGGTTATCGGCGACATGATCCGGCCGCAGCGGCCGGGGAGCGGCGGGCAAATTGGGGTGCTCACCGACCTGTACTTCGCGCTTACCAGCGAATCGGGCACCTGGTCCTTTGCGGAAATGGCGGCGTGGCAGCAGGCGGCTGGCCTTCGACCGCGACGGCCTCTCCGGCTGATTACCGGACCAGGCGGCGGACTGCAGACGGCCATAAAGCCGCTCCGCGATAAAGCCGCTCCGCGATAAAGCCGCTCCGCGATAAAGCCGCTCCGCGATAAAGCCGCTCCGCTTGCCACTTTCCGTACATGCCGGCGCATCCTTGTCTCAACCTACAGCGAGCGGCAAACGTACCCAGGAGACTCTCCCTGCGGGGGGTGACCAGCTACTCGACCTGACGTAGAGTTCTCCCAGGGCACCGTTACTTTCGGCCCTACCGGCCGAGGTAGATAGGTAACCAGTGTAACCAGGGGCCCGGGGGGAGTAGTGGTGAGATGGTTCCGGAAAATGCGGTGGCGGCCAGTAAAGCGCTGCGAACTCCACGGGCCGCCGGAGTGGCGGGAATCGTATTTAGTTTGCTGCTCACCGCTAGCTTTGTGCTGGTGCGGATCGCCGTGCCGGACTCACCCGCGGCCGACGGCGCCTGGCTTACCGATCCCCAGCGAAAGAATGGCCTCCTTCTGGGCCTCAGTCTCATCCCCTTCTCCGGCATAGCCTTTCTCTGGTTTATCGGGGTGGTACGCGACCGCATAGGGCAGCGCGAAGATCGCTTCTTCGCCTCAGTCTTTCTGGGAAGCGGTCTCCTGTTTGTCGGTATGCTCTTTGTCGCCACGGCAGTGGCCAGTGGGCTTCTGGCCCTATACGGCAGTACCGCCTCGAACTCGCCGTCCTCTTTGGACATCTGGCGACTGGGACGTAACATCACCTTCCTGCTGCTCACCACCTATGCGATGCGTATGGCGGCGGTATTTACCATGTCCACTGCGACCATTGGTCTGTACATCGTTATCGTGCCGCGGTGGATAAGTCTGCTGGGGTACCTGGTGGGGGTGACACTGCTGGTCGCCGCCGGTACGGTGGCCTGGGTGGAGCTGCTGTTTCCCGCGTGGGTCTTCTTGGTGAGCCTCTGTATTTTATGGGGCGAGCGGAGGCGCCGCCATGAAGGCTCCGGCTTGCCTTCGGGCTAGGCGCCACACTCACCCCCCAGCTAAGGGGAGACTAGTCTAACAAACCCGCCCTGTACACGGCGCGCCTCACACAGTCATTGCCTACACTTCTCATATGCCCGGGTAGCCGGGCGCCCAGACTCGGTCGGGCAGCAGACTCGTTTTACCGTCTGGGGCACGTTTAGGGGCGGCCGGTGCTTTCCCCTAGGCTCCAGAAGCGGCCAGCTATGGGGGGAATTACATGTCAGAGACAATCAATCCGAGGAATCCGGGCAATCCGATCGACCAGGGGATGCCCTCCAATTCTATGGATCAGGGGAACCCGACTCCGGGGTATCCGGCCAATCAGGGGACGCCGGTACGGCCGGTAGATTCGGGAATCGGCAGCCGCACGACGAGTCAGGGCGGATCGACAATGGCCATGAGCCAGGACGATCAGGTGCTGGTAGAGCGGCCGGGGCTGGTCACGTTTGCCGCCATCATGATGTTTGTTCTGGCGGGATTCCAGCTGGTCTGGTCGATTGTGGAGTTTGTCAACGCCGCCTGGCTGAGTGGCACGGCCTACGGCACCTTTAACGGCTACCTCTGGTTGTGGGGCATTCTAGACCTGATTGTAGCGGCAGCAGCGTTCTATGCCGGCGTTGACATACTGCGAGGTGGATCGTTTGGACGGGTCTTCGGCGTCGTCGTCGCTGGAATCAGCGCCATACGGTGGTTCTTCTACTTGCCGGCAGCGCCCTGGATAGGGATAGTCATGATCGCAGTAGACATCATAATCATTTATGCGCTGGTCGCCAACGGCGAGTTCTTCGATGCCTTCTCCGAAAACCCGACACGGCGTGCCGGCGGCGCATAGCGGCAGACCGCCGGGCGGGCGGGTGGGCAGCAGTGCCTGCCTGTCCGCCCGCTGCCCAGAGAAGACGAGGGTCGGGTAGTATGGATGGAGCGCTGGTGGCGGTCGTGTGCGCCTTCTGCCTGCTCCTCGCCGTGACCGTCTTGCTCTCGGTGAGGACACTTTTCGGGCAGGTGGAGTCCCCCCTGTCCCAAAGCGAGCGAGAGGCCGCCGACGCTCGTGGGCAAGAGCTGCTGCACGACCTCCTGGACGAGCATGAGTACGGCCAACTCATGGAGTGCGGGTATGTCGACGTGCCCAGCCCCAATCACCAAGACCGCACGTACCGCATACCGTTTACCGAAGGACTGGTGCAGGTCTACGAGCGCGGAGAGCTTACCAAGCGACTCTGCCTGCAGTCCACCGAGTACCTACCGCGTGGTGATCTGGTCATATTGCACAAACTGATGATCACTGGCAACGAGCAGGAGTATCTCGCTCGCGCCAACGCGTTCCCGCCCTTATTCCATGGATGGTAACCCCGGCCGGTAGCGAGGTAACCCGCCAGGGCCGACGCACCGCTCGCTATTGGTCTTACCTACTTGTCTACCGCTTTCTCCAGCGAGCTGCGCAGTAGCTCGTAGACACTGTCCCCCTTGGCGGCCAGTTCCGTGAGCTGAGCTTCGATTCGAGCAGCGTAGTCGGTGGTACTCTCCGCTGGTGACTCGACGTGCAACTGGGCAACCTCCGTCTGCAGGCGGCCAATCTGAGCGTGCAAGCGGCTCCGCAGCCGCGCAAGCTCCGCGTCGGACCAGAGCTTGAGCTCCTCGATTTGTGCTGAAACTCGCTCCATGCGCAGCTTTACGGCTGCGGCGTCCTGCTCAGGAGTACCCATGTTGTCCCACTTTTTTTTGGCCGCCCTGATCTCATCTGACCGCTCTCGGGCGGATGAGATCAGGCGAATGAGGAATCGCGCCACCGTCTCCGGTTACTCTACTCGACCGTACCCTGGTCGATTTTCCCCGGCGGAGGCCACAGCCAGATCATAGACCGTGTGCGGATTTGTATCACTACCCGGGAAGCTGGACTCATGGACCAGTCCTGGGTTTGACCCAATGGATAGCATCGACCACCTCCAGGACACCACGCCACCGTGGTGGCGGTCGCCGGCGGGACTAGCGCGAGGTCGAGAGCTGGGCGCAGCCGAGTGGTGCCGGCGGGGATAGTCCGGCGCAGCGCCGGGAGTGAGCCAGATACCTAGCCAGTAAGTCAGGCTGAATCTCCCCCTCGCTCCCCTCCTGGCCGGTACTGCGCCGCCGGTGACTGGCGAGTGGACTTCCTCCTCATCTTCGTATAGCCAAAGACTATGCGCAGACACACAACTCCCCATCATCACCGCATCCTGGCGGTCGACCAGCATCCTTGCACAACCCGGTGAGCCTCATTGCTCACTGCGAACTCCACGTCATGTGGCTGCCCAGCATCTTGCCGCCATCATTGAGCATCATGCTCATCGCTTAGTTTAGCATAGAGCATGCCAATTCCTGGCGGCTGCTGTTGGGGAGAGAAGCGCAGGCCGCCATCGGGAGGCGCGGTCTCCCCTCGTGGTGGCGGAGCCGCCAGGCTGGAGATATACTGCAGACACGAAGGCATGTCAGATGAGCCGATACTGAGTCGACTGCGTGAGGCCCGATTGATGTCAGCCAGCGACCAATGGAGTGCGTACCCCATCTCAGTTCGGTGAGTACCTCAGGGAGCGCGGCCAGCTGGTCTAGAGTACAGCTGGTCTAGTGTACCAGTGCCGCTCCTTGGTTTTGGTCCGCAGCGAACTCACTGGGCTACGGCGCGCAGACCGTCGAGCAGATCGGCGGGATCCAGCCGATGGCGGTAGTCGGCATCGACGAAGGCCAGCCTGATCTCCCCATCCGGTGCGATGATGTAGGTCGCCGCCACCGGAAACTCCCAGCTAGCCTCGCCATTGAAGCGTGACAGATCCAGGCCGCGACCGGAGAAGAACTGCCGCGACGCGTCGTCATATGTGTAGACCAGTCCGAACTGCCGTGCGACCACGTTGCCAGCATCGCTGAGCACCGCGAAGGAGAGCGCGTGCTTCTCGGCCATGGAGAGCGAATGGTCGGGGGTCTGGGGCGAGACGGCGATGAGGGAGGCGCCCAGACTGGTGATGTCGGGCATGATCGCCTGATAGGCATGCAACTGCAGGTTGCAGTATGGGCACCATTCCCCGCGATAGAAGGTGAGTACCACCGGTCCCTGAGCCAGCGCATCCGCCAGGGTGGTGCTGCGGCCGAGTGCATCGGGAAGAGTAAAATCGGGGGCATACTCGCCTACCTTCAGGCTGCGCCCGCCAATATCGGTGGCCACCACATGGGCGACCAGAGCATCGGCCACCGCGGTGAGTTCGGCGGGAGACTTGGCCTGCTGGGCCTCAAGCTGGTCGTGTAGCGAAGTCGGCGTAGGATTGGTCACGGCTATGCTCCTTGTAGCGATTATTTCTTGGTGTAGAAACGGCCCGCGGCTCAAACTGCCGCCAGCGGGCTGTCGATCTTCTCCAACTCCTGGTAGAGACTGCCATATGGGCAGCCATGCTGCGCCTAGCCCTGATGGTAGTAGAGGTGGCGGGCTGCGGTGACGAGAAGTTCGCGCGTCTCCGTCGTCGCCATCTGGCTCCCACCTCCTTCTCCCCAGCGACGTGGCGAGTAAGTCAGTTAGTCAACTGACTTATTACTACTATGATAGGGCTCACGGTGGTGCGCAGTCAAGGACCGCGAGTTCCCCACACCTGGCTGATCTCGCGATACCGGCGACAGTGACGGCTATGTGTGCTCATCCCGGTTCAGTTCCCCATCAGCCCCCGGCGCCACGCAAAGATGGCGGCCTGCGTGCGGTCGGCGAGATGCAGCTTACCGAGGATATTGCGTACATGGCTTTTCACCGTCTTCTCGCTGAGGACGAGCCGAGCGGCGATCTGGGCGTTATTCAGCCCTTCAGCGATCAGGCGTAACACCTCGCGCTCGCGTTCGCTGAGACCCGCGAAGCTCGCCATGTCCTGCTGCGACCCGCCTTCCAACTCCTGCACGATGCGCGCGGCGATGCGGGCGTGCATCACCACCTCGCCGCGCGCCGCTTTGCGGATGGCATCGGCCAGATCGGAAAGGCTGATGTCTTTGAGCAGATAGGAGAGCGCCCCAGCGCGGATGGCCGGAAAGATGTGCTCGTCCTCATGATACGACGTCAGCACGATGACCTGGGAGCAGGGACTCTTCTGCTTCACCAGCCGTGTCGCCTGTACGCCATCCATGCCCGGCATCACCAGATCCATTAACACGATATCGGGGGCTCGGTCAGCCGCCAGCAACACCGCCTCACCGCCGGAACCTACATCGCCCACGACGGCGAAATCGGGCTGGGCTTCGAGGAATGCCCGCGCGCCGCGCCGTACGACCGCATGGTCATCCACAATCAAGATGGTGATGGGATCGCTCACGCTGTCACCTCCTGGGTCGGCGTCTCGGCGGAGTGCACTGCAATTGTGGGAATGGTGGCCTCCACCGTCGTCGCGCCCGCTATACTGGTGATGTGTAGCGACCCATTGTGAGCATCCACGCGCTCGCGCATGCTGGCTAACCCCACGCCGCTCCCTCTGGCACGCGCCACGTCAAATCCGGTGCCATCATCGGCGACGATCAGGCGCACCCGAGCGCTGTCCCATACGAGAGAGAGGGTGACATGTGCGGCACCGCTGTGGCGGGCGACATTGGCGAGCGCTTCCTGGGCGACACGAAAGAGCGCCTCCTCGATGTCGAGCGCGATGACGCGCTCACCCTGGATCTGGATAGCGACGACGATACCCATCCTGCGCGACCACCCCTCGGCATAGTCGTGCAGGACGACGGCCAGCCCTTTATCTTCGAGGCGAGCCGGACGCAACTCGCGGATGAGCGCCGTCAATTCCTGGCGGGTCTGCTCGGCCAGCGCCTCGGCCTCGGCGAGATAGGTTTGCGCCGGCAGTGTATCCGGCGGCAGATGCGCGCGTGCCGCACCCACCAGCAGGGCAGTCGCGAAAACGTTTTGCTTGATCGAGTCGTGCAGATCACGTGCCAGCCGATTGCGCTCCTCGATTGCCGCTAGCTCCTCGTGGGTTGCCAACAGCGTATGGAGCTGTTCGGCCATGCCGTTGAGGTCCTGCCCCAGTTGACCGATTTCATCGTGGGTGGGATCGCGCACCTCGACGGTGAACTCACCCTGGCTCCAAGCCTGGGCCGCCTGGGTGATCCGGCGCAGGCGACGGGTGACATTGCGTATGATCAGCAGGCCGGTCAGCGTGCCAATCACGGTGGCGATCAGAACAAAGGAGAGGCCCCCTGCCTGCATATGATCCCAAAAGATGCTGAGAAATTGGGAGAAGCCCGAGGGTGTGGGCGAACTGGAGGGGGAGATGCCGGAGGGTGTGGCAACCACGTCCCCTTGCTGATAATCTTGAAAGCTGGCAGGAAGGGTGATGGCGATCTCGATGATGACGGCTGCCAGCAAGGTGACTGCAAAGTAGGAGCCGGTTAACCGCCAATAGAGTCCGCCAAAGCGTTTGCGTACGCTGTACATGTCATCCCTCCTCCATAGGATCGGCGAGCGTTGTTCATCCCAGTATGCCATACTGGGATGCCATGCTGGGATGCCATACTGGGATGCCATACCTTGCGGTACTGCCGATCAAAGCATCATCAGTGGGACAGACATTCCTGTCTGCCCCTACGTTGCAGTCCGCAGGGATTGTTTCTCTAGCGAGATTGCGGCGTGTCTGTAGCAGCCGGTTGGCCTTGGTCGCTGAACTCGGTGATGGTGGAGCTCTGCCCTCCCGAATCAACCGTATCAGCACAGAATGAAATGAGGTCGCCATTCTTCATGGCCGCCGGAGAGCCGTCGAACGCTGATTTGGACACAGAATAGGTGTAGCGGCCGCGAATCGTCGTCATGGTGAAACTGACGCTGTTCCCCACGGAATGCACAGACGACACAGGACGTGGGCCAAAGCACATGACAGTGGTTGCTTGTCCACCACAGGCGGCAAGCGTCTGCGATCCTCCCAGTGCCAGGAACAATGCGAGGACTTTCAGGCAGCGCATAGGACTTCCTCCTCATTCATACCGCAGCATATCGGCGACGCGCATCCGACCGGCGCGCGAGGCGGGGGCGATGGCCGCCAGTGTAGCGATGACCACGACGGCGACGAGCGTCACCACAAACGCCGCCGGATCGATCACGAAGTCCACCGGCATGACAAGCTGACTGAAGGCCCTCACGAAGAGGTAGGCCAGCGGCAAGCCGATCACTCCTCCCGCCAGCCAGGCGATGCCGCCAAGCGCCAGCCCTTCGCTCCAAAAGACCTGGCCGACGCGCCATCCGCTCGCTCCCATCGTCCGCAACATACCGATCTCACGTCGTCGCTCCAGCACCGAGGCCGTCAGTACGTTGGCCAGACCGAGCACGCCTACTGCGCCGACGATGAGCGCGACCGCGTAGAGCAGGGCATAGAGGACGAACCAGTTTTGTTGCTGCCGCTTCGTCTCCGCGCGCAGTAGGGTGACGGCGGCTCCTTCACCTCCACATACCTGCGTACAGTGCTGCGCTTGCCCTTCGTTCAACTGCCCATCTAGAGTATCGGCGAGGTGATTGACGGCGCTGGCAGAGCGATCCCACGCCTGAATCAGAAAGTCGAGGCTGGCGTCGCCACGGGCTCCGGCGGCAACCCCACGAAACTGATTATAGGCAGCGACACTGGTGACGAGCGCACCGATGCAGCCGAGATCCCAAATGGATTGCTTGACGGTGCCGATGATACGCAGTGTTGCCTGATTGCCCTGTTCGCTGATGCTCAGGGTGTCGCCGATATGCAGGCCGGTCCTGGCGAGCGCCTCGTCGCTGAGCAAGGCGGTGTCGGGGTCACCACTCGCCAACCAGTGCCCACTCGTCAGCTGATAGTGATAGAGCTGCGTATCCGGATCGAAGGCCATCAGTTGTATCTGTCCCCAGCGCGTGGCCACCTTTTGATTTGGTCCATAGCGTTCGACGCGCCGCATGTTGCGCTCCGTACTCAGCTGCGAACGAAGCTCTGCCAGTGAGACCGGCTGATCTGTGCCCACATCGATATCGGCGGCGACATTGGCGTTGACCGAGCTGACGGTGTAGGCGACCGACGCGCTGGCCGTCTGCACTACCAGGAAACTTGCCGCTGCCAGGGTCAGGGTCAGCAGCGTGAGGGTGGCACGCCAGCGCTTGCGAAAGACACCGGCAAGCCCCAGCCACACCGTCTGCGATACCCACGTCAGACGCTCGCCCAGACGCGCCATCAGACCGGTGCCGGTGCCGGTGCTCACGCCATAGGCGGCGAGGGCTTCGCGCACGCTAATGCGAGTGCCGTTCCACAGCGGCAGCAGCGCCGCGAGGATGGGGACGCCGAAACCGGCGGCGAGGCCTACTATGACGATCCACCAGTGCACCACCAAGGGACCGATATCAATTGGTACACTGGATGCGAGAAAAGATCCCAGCCCAAAGCCGCAGAGTAAACCAAGCACAAGTGCTGGAAGTGTCGCCAGCAAGCTATAGATACCAACCGAGACGAGATAGCCGCGCATGACCCGGCCGCGTGTGCCGCCGGCAGCCTTCATGGTGCCGATGATCGCCGTTTGCTCCGCCACCAGGGTCGTCACCGTGTTGAGGATGAGGAAGCCGCTCATGACCACCGCGACGATAGCCAGAATGCGCAGCAGCGAGAAGACGCCGGCAATCGCGTTCGTCGGCGGAGAAGAATGCCCACCAACCCTCATGTTATAGCCATAAACCCTTATCCCCTGCGCGAGCAACACCTGCCGTACTGTTGTCGCGACGGTGTTAGTACCGTTCTGGTGCTGCACTGTGACGGCGATCTCGGGACTCAAGACGAGGCCACTGCTGGAAGTGACACTGGGTGTCGTGCCAGGTGAAATGCCAGCGGAGATCTGCTGAAGGCCAGCGTCGGACATATAGCCCTCGCCCTCACCGGAGGCGGCAGGATTCTGTCCTGGCGTGCGTGCCAGCCCCACGACGCGCAAATTCGCCGTGCCCTGAGCGGTGTCCACCATCACCGTGTCGCCAATGTTGACGTTTTGCAGCCCGAGATCGCCATATTCCATGACGATCTCGCCGGTATTGGGATAGCGCCCGCTTGTCAACTGAAATGGCGTCAGCAGCACATGGTGCAGATCAGGATAACTCACGATTTGCAAAGGGATATGCCCCGGTGCCTGGCTGACATGCCACTGGGTGTGAAATATCGTCTGATATTGCACGGTCCTGACGCCGGCAACATCTTGCAAGGTGGGTAGCAGAGCCGGATCGAGATGATTGACATCCAGAACGATGTCCGGCTGTGTGGCGCTCAAGCTGAAGGTGATGGCGGCGAACAGGGAATCCTCGGCGGTGTTGATGGCGGTGAGTCCATAGACGCCGATAAAGATGCCCAGCACTGCCAGGAGCGTGCGCCCTTTGCGCCGCGTCACGTCGGCAAATGACTTGCGCAGGCTTGCGCTGGTGAACCATCCCATCACTCCACCACCGGAGCGCAGGTGAGGACGGCATCGGCGCCGTGCTGGCCGACGATGTGGCCGTCGAGCAGTTCGATGCGCGCGCGCGCCTGCCCGGCCAGCTCGCGGTCGTGAGTGACATATACCACGGTTTTGCCTCGCTCTGTCAGGCCAGCGAGCATATCAAAGACCGCGTGCGCCGTCTGCGAGTCGAGATTGCCGGTCGGCTCGTCGGCGATGAGCACGGGAGGATCGTTGGCCAGGGCGCGAGCGACGGCGATACGCTGCTGCTGCCCGCCGGAAAGTTCGCTGGGCAGCCGGTTGCCAAACGCGCCCATGCCCACAATCTCCAGGCAGTCCTGTGCGCGCGTACGCCAGGCGGAGCGCGGGAGCCCGCCACCGCCGCCCAGTTCCAGCGCCAGCAGCACGTTTTCCCGTGCGGAGAGGGTGGGCACGAGTTGGAAGAACTGGAAGATGATCCCGACATGCCTGCCACGCCAGCGTGCCAGCGCATTCTCGCCCTGGGCGCGCAACTCCTGGCCGGCGAAGACGACTGTGCCGCTGGTAGGCCGGTCGATGCCGGTGAGCATGTTGAGCAGGGTGGATTTGCCGCTGCCCGAGGGACCGTTGATGGCGAACAAACTCTGCGCGAGAATGGTGAAGGTCACGTCACTCAGGATGACGGTGCGTTGCGCGCGAGTGGCGATGGCGCGTGTCAGATGCTCCACACGGAGCAACGGACTGCCTGGCGGGATTGGTGCGGATTTCTTTGATGCAGTCGTCGGTATCACGAGCGATCTCCTTCGGGGGGTGGCGTTTGAGCGAACCGTTTGATTTCGTCACTGCAGAGCATGCCCGATGGCAGGAGATCCGTCATCAGTCTCAGGGCGGAGTGGGATCAGCCTGTGGGCTGAAAAACTGGTGCGCACTGTGAGCACTGTTCGTCCAATAGGGTGGATAGGCCGTGAACCGCACTGACGGTGAGGTGACACGGCGCCAGTTTTATTGGTTGCCTGTTAAGAACGAGCTCAGACTAGCTCAGCACGGTGGGTGGATATCCACTGGCGTGCCGGTGAGCCGAGGTGAAGGAGAGGAACGATACATGCCACTGCAGAACCGGGTGACGCCTTTTGGTGAGATCGTGGCCGCCGAAGGGCGTGGCCTGCTTATGGGAAATCGGGGGATACTGCACGACGAGGCGAGACAGATCGTGCGCCCGTGGCAGCTGCAGCGGTGGATCGCCTGCCGGGTCGAATTCCGCGGTCGGCGTCGCTCCCTGATGCAGCCTCACTCTTACACCGAATTATTCTTCCTTGATGAGGCGACCGCTTTTGCCGCCGGCCACCGCCCCTGCGCCGAGTGCCGCTACGCCGACTACCGCCGCTTCACCTCGGTCTGGGCAGCGGCCCATGGCGCGGCCACCGGCGCTCCCGAGATCGACGCTCGTCTGCACGCCGACCGGCTGGAAGGCGACCGGCAGCACAGCCGAAAGCGCACCTACCGAGCGGAGATTGCCGGGCTACCCGACGGCACCTACATCTTCCTTGACGGATCAGCGTGGCTACTCTGGCACGGCCAGCTAGCGGCCTGGTCGGCGGCCGGCTACACCACCCGCCGCCCGGCGCCTACCCTTGGGGATGCCCTAGTGTTGACGCCCAGCGCGCTGGTCGCTGTCATATGTGCCGGCTATGTGCCCGGTGTCCATCCCAGCGCCCCGTAGGTTGCTCCCTCTGTCCGTCTCTGTCGTGGCATGCGGTGTGCGGTGTGCACAGTACGTGCAGATGGAGCTCGCGGAGGTTCCGGCGACAGTGGAGTGCGATAGGCGCCACCAGAAGGTGTGAGGTGTATGGACGATCGTCAATTTCCGTCGCTGCCGATTTCGCTGCCCCAATCACTGCAATCCGTCATGTCCCGGGCGCTGGAAATCGGCTCCCGTCACCAGCCATTCAGCCGAGAGAGCACGGACAAGGCACCACGCATCCGTGACGCGAGCGTCGTCAAAAGTGTTTGCCCGTACTGCGCGGTGGGATGCAGCCAGAACGTGTATGTCACAGATGGTCACGTCATCGACATCGAGGGCAACCCAGACAGCCCTATCAATCATGGAACGCTGTGCCCGAAAGGCTCGGCCACCTTCCAGTACACCGTCAATCCTAGTCGGCTGACCCAGGTGCTCTACCGCGCTCCCTACAGCGATCACTGGGAGGTCAAATCGCTGCCGTGGGCAATGGAGAAGATCGCGCAGCGCGTGAAGCAGGCCCGCGACGAGTCGTTCGTCGAGCGTCTAGAGGATGGGCGCGAGGTCAATCACACGCTGGCCCTCGCCGCGCTCGGGGGGGCGACGCTGGACGTCGAAGAGAATTACCTCATCAAAAAGCTCTTTACCGGGGGCCTGGGGATTCTCTCCGTTGAAAACCAGGCCCGTATCTGACACAGCTCCACTGTACCCGGTCTGGGTACCTCGTTTGGGCGTGGTGGTGCGACGAACTTCCCGCAGGATCTGGTCAATAGCGACGCTATCCTTATCATGGGCAGCAACATGGCGGAGGCCCACCCGATCGCGTTCGCGAACGTCGTCAAAGCCAAAGAGCGCGGCGCGAAGGTCATCCACGTAGATCCGCATTACTCGCGCACCTCGGCGCTGGCGAATATGCATGTGTCAACGCGGGCCGGCAGCGACATCGTATTTCTGGGCGCCATCATCCACTACCTGCTGGAAAACCACGCCTACTTCCACGACTACGTGGTGAACTATACCAATGCGGCCACGCTTATCGGCGACGACTTTCGCGATACCGAAGACCTTGATGGTCTCTTCTCTGGCTACGATCAGGAAACCGGCACCTACCCGGATCAGAGCAGCTGGGACTACCAGCGCGATGAGAACGGAGCGCCCCGTACCGATCCAACGCTCGAAGATCCGCACTGCGTCCTGCAGATCATGCGCCGTCACTTTGCCCGCTACACCCCGGAAATGGTCGAGCAGGTCTGCGGCGTTTCCCGGGCGCAGTGGCTGCAAGTGGTAGAGACATTGGTCGAGAACTCCGGGCGCGAGCGTACCTCGGCTCTGTGCTATGCCGTCGGCTGGACGCAACAATCCAAAGGCGTGCAGATCATACGCGCCGCCGCCATCATGCAGCTGCTGCTTGGCAATATC
Source organism: uncultured Chloroflexia bacterium (assembly GCA_963826075.1). Taxonomy (GTDB): domain Bacteria; phylum Chloroflexota; class Ktedonobacteria; order Ktedonobacterales; family JADMIN01; genus JAJPKE01. Next base: position 1,026,004 of record CAWGVQ010000008.1, on the reverse strand, counting down.
GGACGACCCGGCGGCGGCATTATGGCGCTGCGCGGCCACGCATCCATCCAGGGCTCGACCGATATTCCAACGCTGTACGAGCTATTGTCCGGGTATATGCCGCAGCCTGCCGCACTGCTGGCGACGCAGCCCCATACCCAAGACACTCCCACGGCTACGACCTGGGCTGCGATGCAGCCTAGCCAGCCAAACTCGGAGCAAACGCTGTCAGAGTACATAAGCGCACATGGACAGAAGTTGGGCTGGTGGTCGAATTTCTCCGCCTACATTCGCAGCCTGCTACAGGCCTGGTATGGCGACGCCGCCAGCGTTGACGAGGGCAACACCAGCTATCGCTTCATCCCCAAGATAACCGGCGATCACTCCCATCTGGTTACCAGCTACGCCATGCTGGACGGCAAGGTCAAAGGCTACTTCCTCTTCGGCCAGAATCCGGCGGCAGGCAGCACGCACTCTACCATGCAGCGCGAGGCGCTGAAGCAGCTCGATTGGATGGTCGTACGAGACCTCTACGAGATCGAGTCGGCAGCCTTCTGGCATCGCGGTCCGCTCCCGCATCCCGACGCTGTTGATCCACACACGATCAAAACCGAGGTCTTCTTCCTGCCCGCCGCTGCTACCACGGAGAAAGCCGGAAGCTTCACCAATACCCAGCGGCTGATCCAGTGGCGCGACAAAGCGGTTGACCCACCCGGCGATGCCCGCTCCGACCTCTGGTTTGTCTATCAGCTGGGCAGGAGGCTCAAAGAGCTGTACGCGGGCAGCACAGAGCCGCGCGACCGGCCCATCCAGGCGCTCCGTTGGGACTACGATCGCGAGCGGCCGGAGGAAGGCTCGCGCATTCACGATGATCCTGATGCGCAACTGGTGCTGAAAGAGATCAATGGCTACTATGTGCCTCAGGAGAAGGAACCGTTGACCACGCTATGTGACGCGCAGCACGTTCCTGGTTTCAGCGTTCTGCGGAGCGACGGCAGCACGGCCTGTGGATCGTGGATGTACAGCGGCGTCTATCCGGAGCCGGGGAAGAACCTGGCGCGGGCGCGCAACGGCGATGGCTCTACCTTCCTCGGCTGGGGCTTCGCCTGGCCGGCCAACCGGCGTATCCTCTACAACCGCGCCTCGGCTGATCCGCAGGGTCGGCCCTGGTCTCTCGGCAAGCAGTACGTCTGGTGGGACGAAGAACAGCACACGTGGACGGGCTACGACGTGCCGGACTTCCCGGTCAACCTGGCTCCGAGCTACCGGCCGCAGGCGGGCGCGACCGGCATGGACGCGATCTCCGGAACCGATCCGTTCATCATGATGCCGGACGGCAAGGCCTGGCTCTACGTACCGACAGGACTCAAGGATGGCCCATTACCGGCGCACTACGAGCCGGTTGAGTCACCGGTGCACAACGCGCTCTACCGCACCCAGAGCAATCCCACCGCCAAATATTTCCGGGACCGGGCCGACAACCGCCTGGCGACGGTCGGGGACGAACACTATCCCATCGTGGTCACCACCTACCGGCTCACGGAGCATCACGTCAGCGGACCGATGACGCGCTGGCTGCCCTGGCTGGTCTCCTTGCAGCCGTCACTCTTCGCCGAGCTCAGCCCGGAACTGGCAGCGGAGCGAGGCATCACCCATGGGCAGTGGATGGTCATCAGCACTCCGCGCAGCGAGATCGAGGCGCGAGCGATGGTCACCCGGCGCATGCGGCCCCTGCGCCAGGGCGGCCGAGTGGTTCATCAGATTGGACTGCCGTTTCACTGGGGTTTCCAGGGTAACGCCACTGGCAGCATCACCAATGATCTGGCGCATATGGTGCTGGAACCCAATGTCAGCATCGAAGAGGCCAAAGCGTTCATGTGCACTGTGCGGCCCGGACGCCTGCCATAGAGGAGGAGGAGTGCCATGGTGCTGGAACGCGCACCATCATTGCAGGAGATGCTGGGAGTATTCAACCGCGAGCCCCCACCACCGCCGCGGCCGGCGACCGGCTTTTTCACTGATACCAGCCTGTGCATCGGCTGCAAGGCCTGCGAGGTGGCGTGCCGGCAGTGGAATCAGCTTGCCGCGCCCGATCCTACCTGGACAGGCACCAGCTACGACAACACGCAGACGCTCGGCGCGGAGACATGGCGACACGTTCGCTTCATCGAACAAATCGGAATCGAACAGGTCGGGATCGAACAGGTCGGGATCGAACAGGTCGGGATCGAACAGGTCGGAGGTGCAGATGGCACCAATCTGCTCCCTACCACACCTCCCGGAATGGCGCTACCCTTCTTCAACACAGACCGCTGGCTCATGATGAGCGACGTGTGCAAGCACTGCCATAACGCACCCTGTCATGAAGCCTGTCCCACCGGCGCGATCATCCGCACCGAATTCGATACGGTCTACGTGCAGCAGGACATCTGTAACGGCTGCGGCTACTGCGTGGTGGCCTGCCCGTTCGGCGTGATCGCCCGCGACGATCAGGGCACCCACATGGCAGGGAAATGCACGTTGTGTTATGACCGGCAGAAGGATGGTATGATCCCAGCCTGCGCCAAAGCCTGCCCGACCGAGTCGATCCAGTTCGGTGAAGTAGACAAGCTGCGAGCGCGCGCCCGTGAGCGGCTGGGACTACTTCACCAGCGCGGCCTCAGCGAGGCTCAGCTCTACGGCGAAGATGACAGCGTCCTGGAAGGCGGGCTGCATTCGTTCTTCCTGCTCCTTGATGAGCCGGCTGCCTACAACCTGCCCGAAAACCCACCGCGCCCGTCGGATAATGTGGTTCCAGCCTCGTTCTGGACAGTCATGGCGGCGGTCCTCTTCGGACTCTTCAGCATCCTGTTTTTCCGTGAATGATGTGTCCCCACAGGTGAGCGCCCTGCCGCTACCAACAGAAATGGAGTACACGTGAAACCAAGCGAGTGGCCTCCGGCGACGACCAATACGTCTGCGGTGAATCCAAGCGAATGGTCGCCGGACACGGAGAAGAGGTCTTCGGACCAGCCTGCTGGCCGCGAGATCGAGCGCGTTCCAGCGGCGCAGTCGTGGATCCGGCAGCTAGCCGCACGTACCACTGGGTACACGCCACTGCCAGCTGAGGAGCAGCGGGAAACAACGTATTACGAGTACCCGGTATTGAAAGCGCCCACCTGGACGTGGGAGATCATCTGGTATTTTTATTTTGGAGGACTCGCGGCAGGCTGCTACGTCATCGCCAGTATCGCTTCGCTCTGGGGCGGACCCGAAGACCGGCGCGTGGCTCGCGCCGGCTACTATCTCTCGTTGCTGGCGCTGCTACCCTGTCCCCCCTTGCTCATCAAAGACCTGGGGCGATCGGAGCGCTTTCTGAACATGATGCGCATGTTCAAAGTCAAATCGCCGATGTCGATGGGCACCTGGGCCTTGCTCACGTTCTCGATGTTCAGCGGCGTAACCGCCCTGGTTCAGGCAGCGGGTGACGGCATTCTGGGCGGGTGGTGGGGCGCGCGCCGACTGGCGGCGCTGCCGCAGAAGCTGATCGCCTTCCCCGGCATGTTCGTGGGCGTCTTTCTGGGAGGCTATACCGGCGTGCTGCTGGCGACGACGAGTGTGCCGCTCTGGTCGCGGAGCAAGCTCTTGGGTGCGGTCTTCATCTCATCGGCGATGTCCACCAGTTCAGCGCTGATCTCGCTGGTGTTGCGACTCACCAGTGCACCAGTGAGGACGTTGCACAAGTTGGAGCGGCTGGAGTGGACGGCTCTCCTCCTTGAAATGAGCGGATTGCTGGCGTTTCTGCGCCAATCGGGACGTGCGGCCCATCCGCTGGTAGGCGGCGGCAGCGGAGAGCATGGCGCGACGTTCTGGCGTTTCGTCTTCGGTGGCGGGCTGGCTCTGCCGTGGCTGCTACAAACGCTGACGTTGATTGGTCGTCCCCGCACCAAGCCACGCCGCGGGCGCGGCATCCTGATCTCCCTGCTCGTTCTCACCGGCGGCTACCTCCTGCGACGCACCATGATCGAGGCCGGACATACCTCCAGCCGGGATGCCAGGACCACACTGTGGAACGCCAGACAACAGTAGCATGTGAGACAGTGGAAGGGGAGAAAGCGGTGACCATGCCCATGCTTGCCGCTACCCAGCTCAGCCTGCCGGGTCAAGAATGACTTTGATATAGCCGTCGACCCGTTGATCGAACTTCTGAAAAGCGGCCGGCGCCTGTCCGAGCGGCAGGCGATGTGACACGATGCGGCTCGGCTTGGCACGCCCGGAGATGATCAGGTCGCGCAGCTGGGTGTTGTAGCGCTCATCCGGGTCGCGGCCCATGCCGATAGTGATATTTTTCCGGAAGAGCGTGGGCCACGGTACGGTGAGGTCCCCCCGCTTTTCTATCTCCCCGACCGGCCTGGCGTCGCCCGGGAGGAAGACGCCGATAATGCCCAGACGGCCGTTCGGATTGATCAGGCGAGCCAGATCATGAATGACCTGATCGGGCTTTTCACGGGTCGGATCCGCCCGGTCGCGCGCCTGAAACCCGACGGCATCGATGCCGCAGTTGACTCCGCCCATGGTCTCTTCACCGCGCCAGGTTGCGCCACTCCGTTTGCGGAGGTGACCGCGCTGCTCCAGGATCTGTTCGACTGGGTCGCCTGCGCGAAAGTCTATGGGGATGGCTCCCAGTTCCCCTGCTTTGGCCAGCCGCTCCGGGATGTAATCCACCACGTACACCTCGGTTGCCCCCAGCATGTGCGCACAATACGCCGCCAGCAGCCCGATGGCTCCGGCGCCGAAAATGGCCACGCTATCTCCGGTCGAGACCTGAGCCAGTTGGGTGGCGTGATAGGCGGTGGGGTAGGCATCGGCCAGCAGCACAAAATCGTGCTCCCACTGGTCGCCCGGTTCTCCGGGGAGTCGGCGACAGTTGGCATCCGCCAGCGGGATACGGACCAGCTCGGTCTGCGCTCCCCGGTACGGTCCCATGCCGGGATAGCCGTACGCCGCTCCCACGGATCCCGGGTTGGTGGTCAGGCAGGAAGAGCTATAGCCGCGTACGCAGTTATAGCAGAAGCCGCAGCAGATGTGAGTAGGGACCACCACCCGATCGCCTTTGCGTATGGTGAGGACGTCCGGGCCGACCTCAAGGGCGATCCCCAGGGGCTCGTGACCGATGACCATGCCGTCGGCCCGGCCCATGCGCCCTTCGTAGATGTGCAGATCGGTTCCACAGATCGCGCTGGAGGTGACCCGCAGGAGTACATCGGTCGACGCTTCGATGCGAGCATCCTCCACGCTTTCGATATCCAGAGTCCGGTCTCCCCGCCAAACCACCGCTTTCATAACGCATTCCCTCCGGCTTCTGCCGTAGCGCTGACGTATGTTTTTGCTTTTCCTACCGGTCCAGTGCAAGGCGCTGCAGGAACGGTGCCACCACGTCAGCAGTTGAGCTGTGCCGACGTTTCCCCAGGTTTTCGGACTCGGGTCAAGCAATGCAGGCTATAATGCGCGGCCATTGACTGACCAAGGTACGGAAGATGCTATACCAGTACGGTACGGTTAGGAAGCGACCCTTTCGCTGACCGAGCAGCAGGTAAGACTGCCAGGCAGAGTCCGCGCTGACAAGCAGTGGGGAGCGGATTCTGCCTGGCATGGTAGTGGAACATGGGGGAGAGATATGCAAACTTCTTCGGAGAGCCAGGGTGTAGGTGGAGGTCAGGTGGCGCCGCCGTTCGCCCAGATTTGGTGGCTCTGGCTGGTACTGGGCATCTTCTGGATTATCGTCGCGGTCGTAGTCTTGCAATTTCGCACCGCGTCGCTGGTGGCGGTAGGCATCGTGGTCGGTGTTGTATTCCTCATCGCGGGCATCGAGGAGTTCTTTGTGGCCTCGGTCTCCGGCGGCTGGAAGTGGCTCTGGATCGTCATGGGGGTCATCTTGGCGATCGCGGGGATCTGGGCCATCATCGACCCAATACGCACCTTCCTCGCTCTGGCCGACAGCCTGGGATTCCTCTTCGTCCTGGTTGGGGTCTTCTGGATGATCGAGGCCTTCGCCACCGAGCCGGTCAATCCGGTGTGGTGGCTTGGTCTTATCTCCGGGATCATCATGGTGATTCTGGGGTTCTGGGCCGGCGGCCAATTCTTTGCGACCAAGGTGTATCTCTTGCTGGTGTTCGCCGGAATCTGGCTGCTGCTCCACGGGATCACCGACATCATCAAAGCCTTCCAAATCCGCCGGGTCGGCACCTTTGTCGCCACTTTGTGGTGAGAGCAGGCACTCACCACAAAGTACCGCGACCGGGGCATCCGTTGCAGTGCGGTGGCCCCGGCGCGCTACCAGTTCGCCTCGCCTTCGGAACCGGTGACACCCGAGTACTATACACTCGTAGGGGGCAGATGACCCTTTCGGCGCGGTATAGTGAGATGTGTACGCCGGGACCGCGGTACTCAAGGCGGAGTTGCGGTTGCCGGAGCTCTTAGCTGATACTGAACAGTGTGGAGGAGCGAGGCTGAATGAGATGTCCCCACTGCGGACGCGAGACGCCGGAGGGTGAGTACTGCACACACTGTGGCGCCAGGTTGGCCACGCCCTCGCGGCCCTTCGACGCGCGACGGACGCACACCTACGCTGCCAACCCACATGAGCACGTGCTGCATCTGAGCGTCGTGACCACGCTCTTCCCCCACCTCAGCCCGCGCCAGACCCACCAGGCTCGCTGGTTACTCTTGGGGGCAGCCCTGATCATCTTGTGTATTGGGTTGGGGCGCCTGGTGCCGCTGGCCTTCGTGCTGGCGGCGTTGCTGGTGCCGATACTCTACCTTGCCTACTTCTATGTCTCCGAGCTGTATGCGGATGAGCCGCTGCCGGTGCTGATTGCGACCTTTGTTTCCGGCGCCCTCTTCGGCACGCTGGTAAGCGCCGGTTTCTACTCGGTGATCCTCAGCCAGCGGAGCCTCGGTTTTGGCTCTTCACCCAGCTATGTCGTGCTGACCGGCGTGGTGCTGCCGCTTCTTTCGCAGGCGCTGATGCTTGCCGGTCCGCTCGTCCTCTACCTGGTGCGACCACGCTTCAACCACTTTCTTGACGGTCTGGTCTTTGGCGCGGCCTCCGGCCTTGGCTTCGCTGCCGCGCAGAGCATCATCTATTCCTGGCAGCTTATTCAGGGACCGTTTCGACAGAGCGGCCCGGACTACTCCTGGGCGCTGCCGACACTGCGCATCGCGCTCTTCGTGCCCGTGCTCGACGCATCGACGACTGCTCTGATTTGTGGCGCGCTCTGGCTGCGCCGCGACCGTCAGGCACGGGTGAGCAACCTGGGGTGGATTGCCGCTCCACCGGTAGCCGTGCTCCTTGGCGTGCTGGGCCAGGTCGTGCCAAGTCTGGGCTACAATCTCATCGGCGGGCAAGTCATGGCGTTGCTCTGGTACGGCCTTGCCGCTGCGGTATTCTTATTGCTGCTGCGGCTACTCGTCCACGGTGGTCTGCTGGAGGATGCGCGGGCTGAGGGTCCGGGCGCTGGAGGTCCGGGCGCCGCCCACGCCTGCCCCTACTGCCATCGCTCGGTCCCCGCGGATGCCGCCTTCTGCCCGCATTGCGGCCTGGCGCAGCGCACCAGCGCGCGACGCCGCCAGGCCGGCGCAGCGCCAGCGCCGGATACAGCACAGCAGGCGCCACCGCCTAGGCCCACCAGTGGTCCCCCCGGCAGCGGAGGGGAGATCAGTTCTCTGGGAACCGAAGGTGTCCCATGATGAGACGAGGTGATCGCTGGATCATCCCAGTCTCATTGCTGGCGGTCCTCATGGGTATGCTGGCGTGTGCGGTCGGGCCGCTACCCAGCGCCGGCGTGACGCCCACACCCTGCGCTGCTACCTGCCCACCGCCGCAGCGCGACGCCTCGACGTCGCACGTGGTCTCGCTCGCTGATGTGCGGGTGACCTACTTCGATCCCTGGTCAGTGAGCTCGTCCTCCAGCACCAACGTGGTCCTGGTGGCGCAGACGAATCTGGGACAGGTCTCGGCCGAGATATCCACCCAGACAGTCACCGCAGGAACCTCCGCTGGCCAGCTGGTGAGCCGAGCGGCTCGCCAGCTGCTCGACCCCAACGACTACTCAGGGGTGGCAGACGACGGACCGATACTGGGCGCGGAGGTCGGCTACGTTCCCGGTGCGGGAGAAGACTACTCCGCTACTACAACCGACCCCAATGCCCCCTCAACCCCGGTCTATCTGGAGGTGATGGCCAGTGTACGCGGCAACGTCGCCGTCATATTTGCGGCGCTTAGTCCGCTCGATCCGAGTACTGCCAATCCCAGTGGCGCACCTGACCAGGCCTACGATGCATTGGTAAACAGCGTGAGGTGGACCTCATGAAGAGAGCTCTCGTTGCCTCGGTGGCGGTAGCACTCCTGGTCGCGCTTCTGGGTCTACCAGGAGGTATGCGCACCCAGGCTCGGGTTGGTGGGCCGCAGGCTGGGCAGGCGACCCACGGGGGGATCCGAGTCGGCCCGCTTCCCCCGACGTTCCCGTTGGAGATCTCGCTGGTGCTGCGCGGCCAACATGCTGCCGCCTTGAGTGCCACCCTGTCGGCCCTGGCTGATCCCAAGTCGCCGCTCTACCACCACTACCTCACTCCCAGCGAGTTTACCCAGATCTTCGGTGCGTCGACCGCCGGCGTTGAACGGGTGGAGGAGGTGCTGCGCGCGTCCGGCCTGCAGGTCGATGAAGCGAGAACTTCCAACGCATTGCTGGTGGCTCGCGGTCCCACCGCGGATGTCGAGGCGCTGCTGGGTGTGCAGCTCACGAGCTACCGCAGTGCCAGTGGCCAGCAGTACTACGCTCCCAGCGCGTCGCCCCATCTGCCTGCTGCGCTCGCCCCCTACGTCAGTGGAGTGCTGGGTCTGGATAGCCGTCCCCACGTCCAAACCCGGCCACTGCTCGCCCCGAGCGTCGGGCCCGGACCCGGTGAAGGCCTGGAGCCTGCCGACCTGGCGCGAGCCTACGACTACGCTTCTCTACAGGCGAAGGGTCTCAGCGGCGCCAATGAGACGATCGCGCTGGCGGAAATCGACACCTTCAGCGCCACCGATATCGCGGACTACGACAGTGTCTTCCACCTCAGCGCGCCACCGGTGCAGGTGGTATCGGTTGGAGGAGGCGCCAACGGCACCAGCCCCGAGGCGACCCTGGACATCGAGGTGGCGCAGGGGGTGGCGCCGCACGCCCATATTCTGGCCTACGAGGGTGGCCAGGACCTCTCGCAGCTGGCGCAGACTTTCAACCAGATGGTGACCGATCACCGCGCCAAGATCATAAGCATCAGCCTGGGCGCCTGCGAGGGGCAGCTGGCAGAGTCCGACGGGCAGAGCTTCATTTCCTCGCTGAATAGCACATTCCGGCAGGCCGCTGCCGAGGGCATCTCGGTGCTCGCCGCCAGCGGCGACAGTGGCGCGTATGGATGCCAGAACAACGCGCTCTCGGTGTCTCTGCCTGCCTCTAACCCGTACGTCACCGCGGTCGGCGGCACCACCCTGTTCCTCTATAACACTGGCAGCTATGAGGTCGAGGCCGGCTGGGAGGGCCCGCTGGAGGGGGCGGGCAGCGGTGGGGGACTTAGCCAGATTTACGCGCGCCCGTCATGGCAGACCGGCATGGGTGTGCTCAACAGCGCCAGTAACGGCATGCGCGAGGTACCGGATGTTGCCGCCGACGCCGATCCGCTCAGCGGCTATCTCATCTACTTCAACGGCACCTGGCAGGTCGCGGCGGGTACCAGCGCTTCGACGCCGCTCTGGGCCGGGTTGATCGCGCTGGCTGATCAATCGGCGGCCCAGAGCGGCAAGCCTGCACTGGGCTTTCTCAATCCCACACTGTACGCACTGGGCAACAGCTCCGCTTTTCACGACGTGACCATGGGGGGCAATCTGTACTACAGTGCGACTCCCGGCTGGGACTACTCCACCGGCTGGGGCACTCCCGACGCGGCGGCGCTCATACCCGCCCTGCTCAAGCGCTAGCCAGGAGCGGGGTGGGTATGAGCGCACTTCGCGTCCACGGCCACCACCTATGCCCCCTCCCTCCCACAACGCTCTTACCATGGCACGATACGTGGGACATCTATTGGCAGCGGTTAATGCCGGCCCTTCACACACCGAGCTGCCGGCACCACCAGTCGCTGAAAGAGAGTAGCGTCATGGAGTTCAACCAGTATCACGACCCAGCCGCCGAGACTCAGGCGCCGGAACAGACGCGACTGCCAACCACCTCATCGGGACAGCTGCAACTCACGGACTGGGCAATTGGCGTAGTACACGATCCCGCACTGGCGCGCCGCTGCGCCCACGCGCTGGAAGAGGCAGGCACAGCTCCGGCGGATATCTGTATCGTGCCCGGCGCGACGGCGCTCCAGCAGTTGCAGACCGCGCAGCAGCTGGAGCGGCACGAGAACGTGCTGCAGCGTTTTCGGGAAGCCGCGGAAGACGCACTCAGGCAGGCGGAGCTGGTACGCGACGAACTCGAAACTGAAGCTCGTGCCGGACGTACCTTACTCGGCATTCACCTGCCGGACAGCGAGCAGATAGATAGCATACGCAACACGCTGGAGGAGCATCAGGTCCATCACCTGTATCTCTTTGAGCCGATGATGATCTCGCACTTGTTGAACTAAAGCCGGAGAACGTCGAGCAGTCGCAGCCGCGTCTTGCAGTCTGGAGGCAGTTATAGCCACGACATCGCCGGTCGCGGCCCCAAATCCGGCCGCCACAGCCACCACCCAACTCTATCAGCTCGACCGTACACGGCTCCTGCAGCAACTCGATACCACCGAACAAGGGCTGACAAACTCCGAGGCGAAGCAGCGACTGGCGCGCTATGGCAGCAATGAGCCGGCGCCTCCGCCGAGGTTTAATGCCCTACGGCAGCTCCTCACCCTCTTCACCAATCCCATGATCCTCATTCTGATCATCGCCGCCGCCATTTCGGCGCTACTGGGGGATCCGGTGGACGCTACCATCATCACCATCCTGGTGCTGCTGAGCGTTACCATTGATTTTATCCAGACCTACCGCTCCCAGAAGGCGGAAATAGGGCTGCGCACCCAGGTCGCGCCCACTGCTTCAGTGCTGCGCGAAGGAACCTGGAGCGTGCTGCCGCGAGCTCAGCTCGTGCCGGGCGACATCATTCGCCTCTCCGCTGGCGATCTCATACCGGCAGATGCGCGTCTGCTCGAAGCCAACGAGCTGCACGTCCTGCAGGCGGCTCTCACTGGCGAATCCTTCCCGGCGGAAAAAGATGCCGCTGATTGCACCTCCGCCGCATCAAGCTCGCCCGCCGAGTGCAGCAATATTGTGCTGATGGGCACCTCAGTCGCCGGCGGCAGCGGGACGGCGGTGGTTATAGGCACCGGCCGCAGCACTGCCTTCGGCGACATTGCCGAGCGTCTGGGAGCTAAGCCGCCGGAGACCGGATTCGATCGCGGTATGCGCCAGTTCAGCTTGCTTATGGCCCGAACCGTCATTTTTCTCGTGCTGTTTGTCCTGGTCTTCGATCTCGCGCTGAAGCGGGAAAACCCGCTCCAGACGCTCCTTTTCGCCGTCGCGCTGGCCGTCGGTATGACGCCCGAGTTTCTCCCTATGATTATCCAGGAGACGCTCGGACAGGGCGCCATGCATATGGCCCAGCAGAAAGTGATCGTCAAGCACCTGGCGGCCATCGAGAACTTTGGGAGCATGGACATCCTCTGCAGCGATAAGACCGGCACCCTCACCAGCGGCGAGATGGTGCTCGATCGCTCCCTGGACCCGCTAGAGCAGGCGAGTGAGCGAACATTTCTGCTCGCCTACGTCAATAGCTCGCTCGAGACCGGCATCCGCAGTCCACTCGACGCCGCCATCCTAGCTCACTGCCAGCTGGATATCAGCGCATACCGGAAGGTGGGTGAGATACCCTACGATTTCGACCGGAAGCGGCTCTCGGTGGTGGTGGATTCCGCCGGCAAGCGTCTCTTGATCACCAAGGGCGCGCCGGAGAATGTGCTGCCCAAGTGTACGAAGTTTGAAACGGTGACAGCAGATGGCCAGCCTACTCCACCTCGCGCGCTTGAGGATGCCTCACGGGCGAGTTGCCAGACTACCAACCAGAAACTTTCCGCGCAAGGCTACCGGGTACTGGCTGTCGCCTACCGGGAGGTACTCCAGCAGCCGGCCTATCACGTCTCCGACGAAACCGACCTGACCCTTGTTGGTTACGTCACCTTTCTCGATCCTCCGCTCAAAGACGCCAGTGAGATGGTCGCCGCCCTACGGGCAGATGGTGTGGAGATCAAGATCCTCACCGGTGACAACGACCTGGTGGCCCGCCACGTCTGCCAGCAAGTCGGTCTCAATGTGGAGCGCATCGTACTTGGAGACGAGCTGGAGCAGATGAGTGATCCTGCGCTTCAGACGATCGCCGAGAGCACTGCCGTCTTCGCTCGTGTGTCGCCGGCACAGAAAAATCGCATCATGTTGGCGCTGAAGACCCGCAAGCACGTCGTCGGCTTCCTCGGCGACGGCATCAACGATGCGCCGTCACTGCATGTGGCTGACGTGGGTATCTCGGTGGCCAGCGCCGTAGATGTGGCCAAGGATGCTGCTGAGGTCATCCTCCTCGAGCGTAGCCTGCGTGTGCTGCACAATGGCGTCCTAGAGGGGCGCAGAGCCTTCGGCAACGTCTTCAAGTACCTGATGATGGTGACCAGCTCCAACTTCGGCAATGTCCTCAGCATGGCGGGTGCGGCGGTTGTCCTGCCCTTTCTGCCGATGACGGCCACCCAGGTGCTGGTGAATAACTTCCTCTATACCGTCTCGCAGGTCACCATCCCAACCGACAACGTAGACGCCACTGTCATCCAGAAGCCGCACCACTGGGACATCGGGCTGATCCGCGATTTCATGATTCGCATTGGGCCGATTAGCTCGATCTTCGATTTCCTGACATTTGCGGTGATGCTGGCCGCCTTTCATGCATCGCAAACCCTCTTCCACACCGGATGGTTTGTCGAGTCGCTGGCCACGCAGACGCTGGTCGTCTTTATCATCCGCACCGCAGGCAACCCGCTGAAGAGCCGTCCCAGCTGGCCACTGGCAGTCACGACGGTGGCCATCGTGCTCGTGGGTGTGGTTCTGCCTTTTGTCCCGCTCGTGGCGGTCCCGCTTGGCTTTACGCCGCTTCCCGCCGGATTCTTTCTCTTCCTGGTCCTGGCCACCGCAGCCTACCTGTTTCTGGTCGAGGTCGGTAAGCGCTGGGTGCTTGCGAACCGAGTGTGAGTCCTTCCATCTGTACCTGCCTGCCCTGCCCTACCCTACCCTACCCTACCCTACCCTACCCCTACCTGTTTCTTCACCTCCTGGTGGCTGGGTAGAATGTTCTGGTTCAAGTGAAACACGTTGGTGGGATCGTAGTGTTGCTTGACCCGGGCAAGCCGCGCATACGTCGCATCCGGGTATGCCATGTGGACACCCGCCTGGCCCTCCTCCTTCATCAAATTCGCATACACTCCTTTGCCGTAGGATCGAACGGCCTGCCAGATGTGCTCCATGCTGGCCTGCAGCGGCGCGATGTGGTCCGAGTCCAGCATCATCCTGAACCCCATCTGGGCGTCGCGATGGGCGAAGGCGGTGGCATCCGGCGCGACTCTGCTCATAGCGCCTCCCAGCACGGCGACCTGGGCCATCATGCCGGGAGCCATGAAGACGAGAGCCTCTTCGACATAGGTTTGCAGCGCTCTGTCGTCCACGGACTGGAGAAACAGCGTACATCCATCGTGGGCCATATGCGATTTCGAGTCACCTTCGAACATCGTGAGTACCGCTGGGTAGGGCATGGGGGTTATAAGATCGAGGATGGGAGTCTCAAGATGGCGCAGCGGTTCGATGACGCGCTCGCCCAGGGCGATATCCCCTGTATAGCAGACCATGACGGCGAAGACCGGTTTGCCCACCAAGTCGGGTGGGACGAACGGGAGGGGCGGCGCGCACGTGAGCGTACCCTGGGTAGTCAGTTCATCCGGCGCGGCCGCGGCGAGGTGAGCATAGGCCGGGACGAGGCGTTCGGCATGGCGAGCGTCGTAGATGACAGCGCCGCTCAGAACCGTGCCGACAGGATGCAAATCGACCTCGAATGCGGTGGCGATCCCAAAGTTGCCGCCACCACCTCGCAACCCCCAGAACAGGTCTGCGTGTTGGTCAGCGCTGGCCCGCAGGAAGCGACCATCGGCGGTCACCAGCTCCACCGCACGCAGCCGATCGATGGTGAGCCCATATTTACGGATCATCCAGCCCATACCGCCGCCAAGCAGCAAGCCGCCGACTCCTACCGATCCGGCATTCCCGGAGGTCAGCGCCAGCCCATAAGGCTGAGCCATGGCAGCCACCTCGGACCAGGTCAGACCCGGTTCGATCCAGGCCCGGCGCTGACTTGGATAGATGGACATTCCTTTCATGAGGGAAAGATCGATGACTAGCCCACCATTCGTGGTGCTATATCCATTGACGCTATGGCCCCCACTGCGGACAGCTATCTCCAGGTCGTGCTCTCGAGCGAAGGCGACGGCAGCCGTCACGTCGGAAACGACCGCACACTTCACGATAAGCGACGGCCGGCGATCAAACGCGGCACTGAAGATGCTCCGCGCCGTGTCATAGGTGGGGTCGCCCGGTACCACGACGCTCCCGTGCAGACGCGCCTCCAGCTGACGGACGGCCTCGCCGGAGATCGCTGCTGCGCCCGAATCTTGGCCAGGTTTTGTCTCGGTGATCATACCTTCTCTCATTCCCTCGTTTGCGTTCGGATGTATGTAGTGCCGGCATGAGAGCGAAGACCTCCAAGGCATTCGCCGGGCCGGCAGCATCTTTCGCTGCACAGTATGCGCGACTGGAGCGACGTGGGCCAGGCACAATGCGCACAACGATGACCACAATGCCAATAACATTACCGGAGGTTCCGGTGGGAACCTCGGCTGGTGCGCACGCTCTTTGCCGTCGCCCTCTGACTTCAGCTGACAAGCGCCTTTTTGGAGTGTTCACCTGCTTCCGTGAAGGACACCGCAGGCCTCTAAGGCGCCTCGTAGCGTCCCAAACTGCCTGCAAGGTCTAAAGACGCTGGGCAGACCACCTGGTGGTCATGTTGTGGGCCAAGCCAAGTAGTCTCGTATCCGATCGACGCGATCGGGCTGCCGGAACGGCCAGATGAGCACCACACCGGTGATGAATCCGCCCACGTGCGCCCAGTAGGCGACACCGCCCAGCGCCGCCCCAGCACTGGAATTCGTGGAGAGAATGCCCGCTGTGAGCTGCCAGACGAACCAGAGGACAATCAGCACCCACGCGGGCATCCGCAGCGGGATGAGGATCCACGAGACGGGCAGCAGCGTCCGCACCGTGCTGGTAGGATAGAGTACCAGGTAGGCGCCGAGCACGCCCGCAATAGCCCCACTCGCCCCTAGCCCCGGCACGTTGGAGTTGACCGCCGTCGCGATCTCGAGCGCATCCGCGCCCAAGCCACAGGCCAGATAGAAGGCGAGATAGCGCCAGTGGCCCATCGAGCGCTCGATGTGGCTGCCGAAGACCCACAAAAAGATCATATTGCCGAGAATGTGCTCCCAGCTGGCGTGCAGGAACATCGAGGTGAAGAGGGTGAGCCAGAACGGGGTCGGGGTGCCGGCGTAGACGGCACAGTGCGCAGTGTACTCACAGGGCACGAGGGAGTAGTCGTTGATGAGCTGGTTGAACGGCGCATTGCCCTGGGCACCAACGGCGAGCTCGTAGAAGAACACCAGGAAGTTGAGGGCGATCAGCCCATAGTTGATCCAGGGAACGATCTGCGTCGGTTCGTCGACATCGGACGCGGCATACGGAATCATGGAAGCATGCCTCTCCAGTAGTCAGACCACGCGGCGGCGACTATGCGTCTCCAGGCAACGTGGTAGCCGCCCCGCACCAGCTGTACCTGGCGAGTCTTTCGCCGTCATGGTGCCATGCGGACTGGGGACGATCCGGGTTCGAAGGTTTCGCAGCAAAGAAGCCGGAGCCACGCGCGAGCACACCTGCTGCGCCCCCGGTAGCCCCGGCTTCTTCAGATGCGGCTGAGCTTACTTGTGGCGGCCAGCACCCTCGCCCGTAGGAGCTAGGCTTTTTTGCAGAATCTGCCCAGCGATATTGAGTAGCGCATCTTTCATAGCGCCTTCTGGGTAGCGATCAGCGATCAGAGCCAGTTGTGCGGCGATGGGGTAAATCATGACCTGCGCCCCAGGCCCAAACCAGGGATGGAGCGTCATCCCCGTCACGCTCTCGATGGTGCGATCAATGGCGTCGTTGACATTTTCGGTGACGCGTTGTTTCAGCGCGGCATCGCCGATCCGAGACACCGCTTCCCGGAGCCCCAACTGCTGAAGCACCATCACGGTGACTGGGGAGATGGCATGATGTCCGAGGCCGGCGATAGGCCAGGGAGTTGTCTGCATGTCTAAGCCCAGCGGCGGTACTCCCAGGTAAGGTGCTGGAGCTTGTGGGAAGCCCAGGTAGGGTGCTGGAGCTTGTGGGAAGCCCAGCGGCGGTACTCCCAGGTAGGGTGCTGGAGCCGGCGGGAATCCCATTGGTGGCACTCCCAGGTAGGGTGCTGGAGCTTGTGGGAAGCCCAGCCCTAAGGCTGGATGGATGCCTAGCGGCGAGATGCCTAGCGGTGGGAAGCCCATCGGTGGCACGCCCAGGTAAGGTGCTGGAGCTTGTGGGAAGCCCAGCGGCGGCACTCCTGGATAGGGTACCGGGCCTTGTGGGGCCATAAACTGCTGGAAATTCAGCGGAATCAACCCAGGGATAGGAACCGGGGTCGGGGTCGGGGCCGGAGTCTGCATGACTCCGTCAATGACGGGCGTTGGCGTAGCATACGGGGAAGTCCCCCACGGTGTTGACAAAGCAAACCTCCTAGTCATCTATGACTAGAACAACCGACAACTTGGTGCAGAACTCTTTGTGCACCGAAGACCTTAGACCTGCAACATGTAGTCCACCGGTAAGGGATGACCAGACTCCCGTAGGCAAACAATTGAAGTGGTACCGGGCGGTTTTCAGGTAGTACAGCCGCAGGAGTGCAGGCACTCCAGAGCCTCACCAAGAGGGCTACTCGGACCAGCCAGCCAGGGGACAAAATTGTAACGATCATGCAAAACTGTCACCATCATGTGATGAGATGACACTCCCTCGATACAGTCTCTTGGCATGCCTGCGTACACGAGGTGAGGCCAGCTGCGGCTGTCCACATGCCGGTACGTGCGCTAGGGCGCGCTGAACACGATAGTTGCCGCCCGCCTGGAGCGCACGCTCCATGAGGAGCGCCAACGGGTGAGGACCAGTCGAGAACGGGCGCTGACTAGACCGAGGGGGACGTGTCCGTGACGCGTCGACATACGTCCCTTGGCGCGGACGCTGCACGTCGCCGATGTCGAGGACGAAGAGGCGCCGCGCTCCAGCATCCAGCGCCACGTCTACATTGACATTGTCAATTGTGCCACCATCCACATAGACTTCGTCCTGGATGGCGACAGCGGGGAAGACGCCAGGGATCGCTGAGCTGGCCATGACTGCGGGGGCAAGCGGCCCGGATGAGAAAGCTCGCAGCGCACCGCTCGTCAGGCTCATGGCAACGGTGAAGACCGGCACTCGCAGATCAGCAAATGTGCGTCCTTGGAGGTAGCGTTCAGCGAACATCGAGATGCCCGCGTCACCGTAGAGAGAGGTAAGCCCTTGTGCCACGCGACGCGTGGCCGTCAGGATGAGCTCCCGTTCAGCTGCTTGTGGCGTCCGGCGACGCGCGGACTCGCGTCCGAATCGGCAGGATGTCGCGTCCTGACGAGAAAAGCTTACCCTGCGCACGTGGAGTTCGTACCCTACAGATACTCAGTGTTAGAAACGCGCACGGCACACCTTCGACTACGCATCTGGCCAGGTGTCAATCGGTCGATCCGCTCCGGCCACACCTCGTCAGGAGGCGTCCGGAAGCACCGATCGGCAGCAACTGGACTCGGTATTTGCTGAGGCCTCAATGGTGTTTTTTCTAGGACGGCAAAACTGGCTTAGCAACAAGCTGCGCTTCCTTCAAGGACATCTACTGGTGGTCGCGTGCTCAGATGTTTCGGCATAGGGCACCTCCTTGCCCCCTCTTATCCGGATATGCTGTACCAGCATTGCGCAACATCGCACTAGGCTGCGGAGCCGCCGACAAGTGCGCTCACCAGGGCGCCCAGAAAGAGTTCCACGTCGGTGACCAGTCCCATTACCTGCGCGGTTCCCCTATCAGCCAGCTTCGTTACCACGGCTGGGTTGATATCTACCACCACCGTTCGTACGGTGGCCGACAGCAGATTGCCAGTAGCGATAGCGTGCAGCATGGAAGCTGCCATTAGTGCTACTTCCACGCCGCGCACTGCCTGGCGCATGCAGCCCTGCGCCACAAGCGAGTCGGTTATGACTCCCGGCATCGGCCCGTCATCGCGAATCGAGCCTGCCAATACAAGCTCGACATTATGCGCCAGCGCAGTCGCGATAATGCCATCTCCCAGCAGTCCGCGCTCCTGCGCCGCGACGAGCGAACCTGCTCCACGCACGGCATTGATAGCGCGCAGATGGTTACGATGTCCATGCTCGACTGGATGACCCGTGTTGAGGTCGATGCCGAGCGATGTACCGTAAAGCGCTGCCTCGACATCATGAGTGACGATAGCATTGCCGCCAAAGATTACCTGCACATAACCGTGACGTATCAGGGTAGCCACATGTTGGCGCGCCGCTGTATGGACAACTGCCGGACCAAGCACAAAAAGTATCTTACCATTGTGGGCGCGCGTCGCACGCATCGCATCGGCCACGTCGTGGATTGCCAGAGTTTTGGCACGTTCTGATGAGACGGCGCTCTGCATAAAGCCAAATGCCTCCTGTTGGCGCGGGCGTTCGATTGGCTCCAGTCGAATTCCATAGAAACCAACCACCACTTCGTCACCAACACGTACCTCAGCCATTGGGCAGGCATACAGTTGTTTTGCCTTACGATCTACCTTGATCGCGACGTCCATCTCAATATCTTGTACATACAGCCAGTCACCCTCTATACGTACCTGAGTCGGCATGTTGGTGGTCGAGTAGAAGTCATCAGGCAGCACCCCATCCTGCGTCACCAAAGCTGTAGCGGCGTCATGCTCGTTGACCAGCGTCGCTCCCAATCGCTGGAGCTCGCCGACCAGGGCAGCCAACTGTTCGTCTGTATCAGCAAGTACCTCGATCCGAGCGTAGCTTGTCTCGCTTTCGCTGCTACCCACCTGTATCTCGCGCACGGCGAAGTGTGCGCCTGCATCTTCGATTGCACCCCAGACTCTTGGCAACGTGTACGAATCTATAATATGACCCCGAAGTTCAATGTCCGTACTTGCCATATTTCTTGCACCATCTTCCTTCTCATCTTCTTGCCTCTTGTGCTCACGCAGTCTAGCACGCCGCAACGAACATGCGCCTGGTTGCTTCATGACCGGCGCTAGCGATGGACGATCTCTCCCAAAGTGCAGACCAGTGAGACGCTGATCGAAGTAGCGATGGTTCACCCGCTGGTCGCGCGTCTGGGACGGTAGGCCTAACGACATGACAAACACACTGTACTACTGTGACAGGTATACAGCACACGGAAAATCACCAGGAGGCCATTTTAGCTTCCGTCGTTGGAACCGATAGTAGACGGTCTCCCATGGACCGTGCCTGCCACGGGAACGGTTTCAGACGGTCTCCTGCTCAGGGATGAGTGCCAGCTTTCCGCCGGGATGCTGGGTCATCAGTAGCTCGAGGGCACTTTTCGCCTTGGCGAGAGGAAAGGTCTGCGCCACTGGCACGACGAGCTTTCCCTGGGCCGCAAGCGCAATGAGGTGGTCGCGCACGCCGTCTCGGAACGCCATGCTGGCGGGGAGCGATCCACTGAGCACCTGATACCCATCTGCTTTGGCACGGCCCCAGGCGGCGATGCTTACGATCCGCGCTCGATCACTCACCAGGGCCAGGGAGACGTCGATGGCTTCGTCGGTGCCTGCCGTGTCCAGCGCCGCCACCACACCGCCCGGGGCGGACTGACGCACCCGGTCTTCGAGGCCTGCCCCATAGGGAAGGGGCGTTCCCCCAAATTTTTGGATGGTGTCGAAGTGGCTCGGGCTGGCGGTTCCGATGACGTGAGCGCCGATCAGTCGCGCCTGCTGCAGAACGCTTACCCCCACTGCCCCGGAGGCACCGTGGAGAAGAATGGTGTCGCCCGGTGCGACCCGCGCGACATCGAGCATCTGCGCTGCCGTCGCCCCGACCAGCAGAAGATTCGCTGCCTCGGCGAAGCCCATGTTTGCCGGTTTGGCAAACACATCCTTGGCCTGCGCAGTGAGGGCGGACGTGTACCCGCCCGAAACCCGGAAAGCCAGCACTTCGTCGCCGATCCTGCCGCCGCCCGAGGCAATCTCGGTATTTGCCCCCACTGCTCGTATCACGCCGGCCACTTCAGAACCTATGGGGAGGGGCAGCACACTGCGATCCTGGCCGGAGGCAAAGCGCTTGTAGTCGGTGGGGTTCATGCCGGCGGCGCGAACTTCGATCGTCACTTCACCGGACAGAGGCTCGGGCACCGTCACCTCCACCTCGCGGAGTACGTCCAGGCCCCCGAAGTCGGTTGCTATCCACTTTTGTGCCATATATTGGTTCCTTTCATGCGGTGTAGGTGCGCCGGTCATCCTGCCCGGCCAAGGATTTCCATCACGTGCCGGAGCTGAGCAATGTGATCCTGCGGCGAGGCGAGGCCCGCGTTCATGGTGTTAACACCTAGATGCGTAGCGCCGAGCGCCCGCCAGGAGTCGGCATAATCGGCCCACTCACCTTCGGAAACCTGACCGATGTTTAGACGTGCCTCGATGCCTATGGCGGTCGCGTCACGTCCCGCCTCGCGGGCATACTGCCGCAGCCGTTCGACCAGCGCCCGGGCTTGCTCATCCGGCGCCATTTGTGGGAACCAGCCATCGCCCAGCCGCCCCGCCCGTTTCAGCGTCACCTCCGCTGCGCCGCCGATCCAGATTGGGATAGGGCGCCGGACTGGAAGAGGCTTGATACCGGCATCCTCGATGTGGTGCCAGCGGCCCTCAAAGGTCGCGGTGGGCTGAGTCCAGAGGGCGCGCAGTACCGCGATCTGCTCCTCACTGCGGGCGCCGCGAGTGGCAAAGTCCTCATTGAGCGCCTGGTACTCAACCGGATTCCAGCCGACGCCGATGCCCAGTCGTAGCCGTCCGCCAGAGAGTACATCCACCTCGGCGGCCTGCTTGGCCACCAGCGCCGTCTGCCGCTGGGGCAGTATGAGCACGCCGGTAACCAGCTCTACCCGATTCGTGATCGCCGCAAGGTAGGCGAAGAGGGTCAGAGGCTCATGGAAGAGCGCCTCGCTGCTGTAGGGGCCGCGCCAGCCGGGGCGCGAGGCGAGCCCGGCTCCCAGCACGTGGTCATACGCCAGAATGTGTGTGTATCCCAGTTCCTCGACGGCCTGCGCATAGGCACGGATGACGCTGGGGTCGTCGCCGATCTCGGTCTGTGGGAAAATCGCCCCGATTTTCATAGAATACTTGCTCCTCTCTGCTGCTGTCGACGTTGTGGTTGGCGGTGAAGAACTCTGCAAATGTTCTAATTATGGCATAATCCACCTGATCGTCCGAACCCGCGGATGCTGGGACAGGAGACGCGGGAGCATGGTGCCGCCGCTATTGGATGCTCTCGACTTTGTCGCACACAAGCAGCAGGCTTCCCGACTTCGTGGCGATTTCCGGCTGCAGCTGGGCGGCCTCTTGAAGAGCTGGGCAGTACCCAAGGGTCCGTCACTGAACCCAAATGACAAACGACTGGCGGGGTTATGGTGGAAGATCATTCCCTGGAGTACCGAGGGGTATTGGCCACGGGCACGTATGGTACTGGTCAGGTTATCGTCGCAGGATCAGGGGACCTACCGGCCTCTGGCAGGGAGCGATACCAGAGCGGCGACGCAGGAGCAGGTGAGAGCAGGCCTTGACCGGGGCAGTCTCCATTTTCTGCTCTACGGAGAAAAGCTACGTGGAGAGTTCACCCTCATCCGAATGAGACGGCTGGGCGAGAATGCCTGGCTACTGCCTGGCTACTGAATCAAGATCCGCGACCAATTTGCCTCCGATGCCGACATCACCCTGCAAGATAGATCAGTGGTCTCGGGAACGAACCTGAGCGAAATCGGGTAGGAGGCAGGCGAGCCCGGCCGGGCTCGCCTGCCTCCTACCCCCGCGCCGCACCGGAACGGTACTGCGCCGGCTAGGCGTTGACGTTCCGCTGGCTGGTGTCGGCGCCCGCCGCTGGCGTGGGTGCCAGTGACGCCAGGTCGTTCTGCAGGGCTTCCTTGGGAACCAGCAGCATAACAGTGTCGTTGCCGGTATCCACGCGCTGAATGGCGCTGAATGGTACAACCGTGATGTTGGCGCCGAACACGCCCTTCTCCACGTTCATCCATCCCTGATAGCTGTCGAACTGCGTGATCTTGCCGACGTTGGCATCGTTGATGTCGTGGACCGACATGCCTGCCCGGAGCTGCTGTCCCAGCGCCCGATAGTTTTCCCGAAATGCCATCACCGGTTGACCGCTGTAGCCGCTGCGCATCTCGTGCCCCACCATGGTCTGGGTCTGGCCGGAGCGCCAATCCATCCATTGTTGTAGCACTACCTGAGAGGTCGGCAAGGCGGTGTAGTCCTTGACGAGCGCGTCTTCAGCCATCGACAGGAAGATGTTACGGGGGTCGATGGCCATGATGAGGTGGTAGGGGACGTAGAGCGTGTCAGGCTTCAGTCCACCACGGTGCACCTGCATGTAACCGGCGGTCGAGTCGAATTGCTTTACCTCGCCGACTTTCTTTTTGTTGCTGTCATAGACTGGTGTGCCCACTTGCATGAGTTTGCCGATGTCTTCTACGACGACCTGCCTACTGTTCATAGTGTTCATATTGGATGACATTACTCTCGCCTTTCCATCCCGTTCGAACTGCTTCTGTCTCTCTGTGCTCCACTGTGCTGCCAGCTCGCTGCCGGTGGTGCGTTTGGCTGCCTCACTAGACACGACAGCCAAACGCACTACCGCCTACCCCGGCAATGCACCGCGGACGGTATGCCAGAAGAGTCGCAACAATCGCACCACCACATCGAGGGAGTTCCAGTTTCGTTTCCACAAGAGCTCAGGGCGTCCCGGGTCGCGCTGTACACCTGGTGGCAACCACGATGTGCCGGAGGCGCTGGTGGCGACCGGGAGGGCACCACTAGCGCCATGGCTGGGGGCAGGTGCCGGAGGCGCTCACCCGCTCAGAGGGCTATCCTTCCTGTGGGCTATCCTTCGCTCGACTGACCCAGCTTGCGACAGCACAGGCGTTCTGTCCGAGAAACAAGAGCAGTTGGGCCGCGTGTTCCTGCACGTGGCGCATTGTGTAGAGCAGCACCTCTACGAAACTACATACCTTCCCCGGCGACCAGGGGAACTCGCAGAGCTGCCCCGCTTTCTCTGGCGTCAGCGTTGTAATCGTCGTGTGGCATTTGGTCCGTGTGTACCTGAGATAGGCATGCAGCTCTTCTTTCGTATACGGTCTCTCCAGATCCCCTAAATCCTCTAAGGAGAATGGAGTGGGCGGAGCGAATGCTGCCAGGGAGCCGGAGAGATACAGGTCGAGCCAGAAGATGGTATGAAAGGTGATATTCCAGAACTGCGAGAACTCTACGGGCACCGGTGGGGCCGAGGAGTCGCTCCAGAGGCACTCGTTCCACAGCGAGTGGGGACAGGACACGAGTGCATTCTCGAGCGTGTCGATAGCCGCGCCGAACTGCTGCCATAGCGCTGTCGTCCACAGGGACTCCATCTCTCGCACCTCCAGGGATGTCTCTTCTACAAGTCAGACTGATGTATCGTAGTATACCGCTGAGTTTTTGCTCTCGTGCGCGGAGTGCTCCTTCCTATAGCCAAAGTCTATTGAGCCAGCTCACTCCCAGCCTCAACCATTCGTCTCGCGTGCCCGACCGGCTACTCCACCGTCCACAGCCGCAGCGCGCTGGGGTGGCCGGCGTCATGCAGGATGGTCTGGCGGGCGACGGTCATCCTGGCGCTGCTCACGCCCGACTCACCAGTGTTGAGATTGCGGTCCCAACGGGGGAAGCTGCTACTGGTAATCTCGAGCCGAATGCGATGGCCGCGCTTGAAGGTGTTGGCCGTTCCCCACAGATCGATGTCGTAGGCATAGGCACGTCCTGGCTCGATCAGGCTGGGTGGGCTGGCTTCCGGTTGAGTAAAGTCTACGTCCCGGCAGCTAGCTCGGATGATGCCATCCGTCAGGTTATAGGCGCGTCCATCTGGGAAGACATCTACCAGGCGGGCCACGAAATCGGTATCCACCGCACTGCTCGCGGCATAGAGGCGGAGTGTGACAGGCCCAATGACGGTCAGGTCCTCACTCAGAGCAGGTGTGGAGTAGCAGAGCACGTCGGGCCGCTCCTCGATGGCACTCTGGTCGAGTGGTCCCCGGGGGTAGAGTGCGTGCAGCAGGTGCTGCCCGCCCGCCGTCGGCACCGGGTGGGCGGGATCGTAGTCGTACTGATCGGCTCTTGTATCAGCCGATGGCACTTCCTGGCCTAATTGCCCGTCGCCGGTGCGTGTGTTGGCGAAACCAGCGCTGTCCAGGTACAGCAGGAGCTCGCCGGCACCTGGCACCGGCCAATCTGGGAAGGCGCGCCAGCGGTTCTCGCCCATTACGAAGAGGAGCACCGGATCTTCCTCGAGGAGACCGTTGGGTTTGCGCTTGACGACAGCATCGAACCAGCGGAGTTGGAGATCCGTCAAGTCACCCATGAAGTTAATGAGAGCCGCAGACGATGCGACCCCATAGTCGCGTTCGCCGATGACTCCGCTCATCACCGCGTGCGCCCATGGCGTGATGACGAGCCTGGTGGGACCGGCCTGGTCCTGGCGTCGCCGCATCTCCATGTAGTTCTTGAGCGTCTCGCCCAGGAAAAGGTCGTTCCAGCCACCAAGGTGGTAGGTGGGCACGCGTAGCGTATCGAAGCGCCGGGATACGTCCAGTTGCCGGACGAACGCGGAATCCAGGGGCTGCTCCAGCGAGTCGAATAGCGCGGGCATGAGGGCGCGCAACGCCGGTGCCTCGCTGGCGTAGTCGACGAGCGGCAGCACATCGTAGCCGTTTACCGGCAGGCGATCGATCAGTTCAACGGCCTGGGGCAGCAGCATCTGCAGCCGCGCGATGTCGCCGTGGCAGCTGCGTACGACGCTGTCGGGCAGCAGCGAGATCGTGTGCCAGCTTGCCGCCAGCCCCCACTCGATGGCGCCGCCGCGGCGGAAGGTGCCGTTTAGATAGTTGGTCCAGGTGATCTGCGGAAAAAGCGCGCGTAGGTGCGGCGGTTGCATCACCGCCGCCTGCCACTGGGTCTCACCGAAATAGGACCCGCCGAAGAGGGCGACGTCACCACTGCTGCCCGGCAGCCCCGCTGCCCACTCGACCGTGTCGTACCCATCCTCGAACTCGCTCGCGAACGGCCACCACTCCCCGCTGGACCGATATCGGCCGCGCGTGTCCTGGATGACCACGAGATATCCGGCGGCGGCTGCCTTGACCGGGTCGAGGAGCGCCGTTCCCAGTGGCAGGTCTTTGCCGTAGGGCAGGCGTGTCAGCAGGACGGGCAGTGGCTCCTGCGTGTTGGGCCGGTACACGTTGGCAGAGAGGACCGTGCCGTCGCGCATCGTCGCCTCGACATCTCGCTCGATGAGGATCTGCTGACTCATGCTACCCTCCGTGACCATGGATCGTGAGCATCGTTGCTGCAGTGGTAGCAGCAAGTCTACACTACACCTGGGCCAATGGCAATGCACGACACCTCGCTAGTAATTGTGGCGCAGATCCGTGCAGTAATTTTGTCCCGTGCCCGTGCCGGGCACCCGGGGCGATCTCAGCGCGCTGACTCTGGAGGAGGTGGAGCGGCTGGAGTTGGCCATCGCCAGCACCAATCAAAGCTACGTGAGCGCGCACCATAACGAAACCATGACGACAGCAGGGAGCTGCTGGCAGCGGAGTATCTGGCGGTGCGGCAGGACACCTTGGACCTCCTGCACCAGTTCACCGATGAGCAGAACGAATCTTCGGCTGGTTGACGCGCTAGCGGCGGTGAATCCTGGCTGCTCTTGAGCGCGTGGCGGGACTTCAGCTCAGGTGGAGCAGCCATTCCGCGGTCTCTTGGCCGCGGGCGTTGGCAAACCCGCGGTCCTCGCTGACGATGGTGAACCCGCATTTTTCCAGGACGCGCAGCGAGCCGAGATTGTCTTTCGCGACGCGGGCGTACATGGGGCGCGTTGTGACCTGTGCGAGAAACGTGCGCAGGGCCGCGGTGGCAATGCCCTGGCCCCAGTAGGGCCTGCCAAGCCAGTAGGTGACTTCGGGATGCCCAGCGCTTTCCTCGTAGCTCGAGACGGAGCCAGCCACCTGCCCCTGGGTGAGGATGGTCCTGACGGTGTTGGTTGCGTCGCCCAAAATCCTGGTCCAGTGCGCCATGAACGCTTGTCGATCCGTCGGGTCCTTAGCGGTGAAGGCGGCCATATAGTTCGCTTCTGGGTCCAGTTGGTGTTCGAAGAAGAGCGGCAGATCCTCGGCTTGCACCTCTCGCAAGACGACGCTGCTGGGCAGGCTCGTCATCGGGCTTTCTCCACAGATACTTGTGTATCAGGAGTAGTATAGCAGCCGCGAGAACATTTTCCCAGCGGAAGCAGTTCATCTGGCCTTGCGTGGGAGCATGTGCAAAACACCCTCGAGCTGACGGGATTTGCTCGTCCCTGGTGTGCAGGTTATAGTACACGTAGCGTCGCGTGTCGGTGTCGGGCAGCGCCGGACATGGAGGCGCCGTACTTTAAAGGAACCATCATGTCTATCACATTCAACCACACCATCATCGCCGCCCGCGATCGACAGGTTTCTGCGTCGTTCTTCACGCACCTCTTTGGGCTTCCAGAACCCACCGTGTGGGGGCCGTTCATCTCCGTCATGCTCGACGAGGGCGTCTTCCTCCAGTTCGCTGAACCGGGCATCGACAACATCCAGATGCAGCACTACGCTTTCCTCGTGGATGACCGCAGTTTCGACGAGATCTATGGGCGCATCCTCCAGGGTAGAATCGAACACTGGGCCGATCCACAGGCGACCCTGCCGGGCCGCATCAATACCAATCACGGCGGACGGGGTGTCTACTTCCATGACCCGGCCGGACACGGATTAGAAATCCTCACCCGCCCCTATGGTTCAGCCACATAACGTGCAGTGGGCACAGTTGTTCAAGTCCTGTGCCCCTGGCGAGAGTGCCTCATGCTTCCTCTTCCTGAGTTTTCGGTGCGGAACAGAACAGGTGCCAGCTAGAAAAGAGACTATCTCCTATGACGATGCAATTTGGCGTCTTGCTCCCTCAGGCCTGGAACATGGATTTCGCCGGGACGACCGATCCTGTGGCCGCATATGAGGCGATCACACAGATCGCCCAGACCGCTGATGAGGTTGGCTTTACCTCGGTGTGGCTCATCGATCACGTCACGACGCTCCCTCGGCCATCCCAGGAAGCGGCCTTTGAGGCCTGGACTACCACCGCCGCTCTGGCACGCGATACCACGCGGGTGCGCGTGGGTCAGCTGGTCACCTGCAATGGCTATCGCAATCCTGCGTTGCTCGCGAAAATGGCGAGCACCGTCGATGTGCTCTCCCACGGCCGGCTAAATTTTGGCATCGGCGCGGGCTGGGCTGAGTCGGAATATCGCGCCTACGGCTATTCGTATCCAGACGCACCCACGCGTCTGCGCTACCTGCGGGAGGCGCTCCAGGTGATCCTGGCCATGTGGACCCAGGAGGAAGCAGCCTTTGACGGGCAATATTACCAGGTACGCGGCGCGATCAACCAGCCCAAAGGCGTCCAAAAACCTCACATCCCGCTGCTGATTGGTGGTGGCGGAGAGCAGGTTACCCTCAAGCTGGTGGCGCAGTATGGGGATGCCTGCAACATTCGCGGCGACCTCCAAACCATGGCGCACAAGTTCGAGGTGCTTAAACACCACTGTGAGGCGGCTGGACGCGAGTATCAGAGTATTCACCGCACGTCATCAGTCCACTGTTCTATCGCCGATACCGATGAGCAGGCACGAGCCCAGCTGCGCGACCCGTTTGGAGACCGCAGGGGCGACGGGACACAACGCAGTGACCGGCCGCTGATTGGCAGTCCGGATACGATTCGCCCACGCATCCAGGCCCTTGAGGCGGCAGGCGTGCAGGAGTTGATCGTGAGCTTCTTTCCGCGTACCGACCCTGAGCAACTGCGCCGCTTCGCTTCCGAGTTTCTCGCTTAGAGTACCAGGGTACTCGTCGCATCCTGCTGGTCTGCTGATGTGCCATTACGCACTGATAACTGGCACAATTGGCATATCTCTTCCTATAGCCATAGTCTACGCCACTTAGCACTGCCATTACTAGAAGCAAATGATAAACGGATCACCTGCTCGAGTGCGACCCTGGGAGGTTCAGCGTACCGCAGCAGTCGGCGGAGTCCAGGCATAGGTACTGATCACACAGCATTGTATGAAGCCCAGGCGGCGATAGATAGAGATCCCCATAGGTGACGCCGTCAGAACTGCTATGCGATAGCCGGCACGACGCGCGGTGCGCATGGCGTGTAGCGTCATTGCGGTGCCGATCCCCTGCCGGCGATACGCCGGGATGGTCACGACCCGTCCAATATAGGCGACTCCGGCGCCATAGAAGAGTTTGACCGTGGCCACCGGCCTGCCGGCGAGCGTGCCCAGATACAAGTGCGAGGGGCTTCCCAGACCGCGCGGCAGACCAGAGTTAGCAGTAAACAGACAGTCGACAGCCTCGGGGGGAGCGCCGCAGAACGTCGTCTGCGCCCAGTCATGGAGCTGGCTTTCGGCCAGCACCTCCTCGATGAGCAGATCAGGTAGGGCTGGGTGATCCTCGCCGAGCGAGAGCAAATCTATCCCCATGCCGGGCTCAGCTTCATCGAGCCTGATACTCTGCGCTTCGAGCAGATCCCCACAGTCTGCTGGCTGGGAGGATGGCCCAATGTGCCAGTGGAACGGCAGGCACCGTTCCTTGAAATAGGCCAGCACTCGCTTCGCGGCAGTAGGGAGCGATTCTCTTGAGAGACGTGTCCGCAGTACGCCGTTGTAGGCGTCGAGAGCAATACCGGTCTCAAACCAGAGCAGTCCCGGCTCCTCATGGAGGGTCGCGTGCGGTAGTGTGCTTAACAGCATACCGGAGGCGATCTTGTTGGCGTCCAGAGCCAGAGCCATTTGTTCCGGCGAACTGTCTTGCAAGAGCATGTTCACGAGCATGCTCCATCTGCTTCATCCACTGGCTCCATAGAAAGCTGTTGCTGGATGAATGCCTCAGCAAAGCACCTGGCTTCGGCCTCCTGCCCTGGAGTCGGTATGCGCTGGTTCAGTTGTAACCGGAGTGTTGGGGCCAATGGGTCCATAGTTCATGTTCCGTCCTGATTCTTGGTGAGGTTCATGTTTCATGTTGCGGAATATATGCCTCGACTGACAGCCCAAAACTCCAGGCGACGGCCTCGGCTGCCGTCTGGATGGTTGGGGGTACGCGCAAGAAGTAATCGCGCGACGTGGAGGCGTCCTGTACCTGGACGTAGCGCGCCACCCGCTCCGGGTCATCCATGGGCAGTGCAACCTCATAGAGTATCCCGCGTGACCCGCTGTCCAGCACCACACCACCTAGTTCCGGCACAAAGCGCTGGCCCATCCGCTCCTGGATGACGCGGCGCACTTCCACATTCTGCTCGCTCAAGAAGTCCTCGCGGGTCAGTGTCTCCGGCGCCAGGATCACGCGCTCTGGCACGACCACGCCGTGCCAGGCTGAGATGCCCCAGCCATCGTGATATTCCAGGCACCTGCCACTGGCGCTGTGCAAACGACCCTGTTCATCACGCACCAGGAGGCGCGGACGGCGGACAATGACCGCTACCTCTGCCCCCAGCCAATAGGCAGAGACCATCTGGTTGAAGCAGGCCAGCGCATGGACATCATTGGGCGCCAGATAAACATCCAAAAAGAGGTCGTAGGCCAGAGCGGGTGCCTCCATAGAGGCGATCACGCTCTGGAGCAGAGTATTTTGCACGCTCGCTTCTACCCCATCCCACACATTCAGCCACACCGTCTCTGGCACCTCATCCCCCTCGAACCGCTCCTTCTTTTCTCCATTGTATATGCCCTCTGCCAGGCTGACCCCCTCCACGATGTCCCACAGACGCTGGCTCACACTCCGCCGCAGCCCGTCGTCTCGACGCTCTCGCACGTACCACCCCACCTCATCATTGACGTTTGGGGGCCACACATACGCTTGCTCAGTACTGACCCACTGAGGAGCCACCACAGCCAGTACTTCAAGCGGCCCATCCACCCAGTAGACATGCGCTGGTGGCGGTAGCCCAGCCACCTCGTACGCCTGGCACAAGAAGGCTTCGGCCTCCGGCTCATTCACTGGCTTGGTGGAAAGCTGCGTCTGGATATATGCCCTGGCAAAGCGTGCTGCTTCCGCCTCTTGTGCTAGCGTGAGCCCCTGCTGCCCTGGATGCAGTAGTAGTGCTGAGTCCATAGGGGTATCGTTCTGTTTGCTCATGAGGGGAACACTCCAGGTAACTGCTTCGGCGACGGTCTTACATGTCACGGTGCACGCCCAGAAGATAGGAGCGGTTGGTGGAGACGTCCTGTATGAGGCGGTGCGGCTTGAAAGACGTCTCCTCCATCAGTCCAGCACTGTCCGAACGGCTTGAGGGCTGTACTCCCGCTGGCGCACCACCAACCACAGGCCGGCATCCAGCGTGATGGGGCGATGCTCCTCGTGGACCACTTTAGCCACGTACGGCAGGTCCAGGTAGAGCGTGCCATCAGGCGCTTCCAAAACAGCGCCCGCTGTCAAACGGTGCGTGTGGCCTGTTGCCTCGCCTGCCACGATCACATTACCCTGCCGGGTAGTCAAGTCGACCTCCGGCCGGGGATCTTGTCGAATAAAGAGGAGGTCGCCTTGACGATAGTGGAGTGGCATACAAACAGTCATCCTTTCTCGGTCTCACAGCTGCGCCAAGCGGTGGCTCGTGGTTAGAGCGGAAACACTGCTATTCTATCACGGCCCGGCGGCTTGAACAAGCAAAGGGTTAAGTCGCTTGCCATTGCTTCGCCGAAACTTCGAGGCGTGAGACCACCCGCAGCTGAGCGGCTTCTACCCGCAGACACAGCCTCGCCTACCCGACTGCATCACCTATCCGACTGCATCACCTATCCGACTGCATCATCGCGCAAGTGATGGGGCATTCCTGCAGCGCCATCTGGGAGATCTGCGATGGCAGGACCGGATGCGTCTTCATGTGGGGCGCACGAAAAAGCGACCTCGTCCTGCCATTGAAGGGTCTCTCCTGTGCCCTTGGTGACAGCTTCGGTACCACTAGGCCCTAGAGGCCGGCGTCACGAAGTCTTGTGAGGATACCAAGACCGCCAATGACGGCGAGAATCAGACCTATAGCAGCCAACGCTGGCAATCTTTGTTGGCCTATAGCAAACAGCAAGAGTCCCCCAGCGAAGACTAGTATGGTAAACAGCCACCCACCACCGCCCTTGCTTTTGCCATCACTTGTGCTCATAGCATTCCGTCCTTAATTGTCTTGTCAGCATGCACGTCGGAAGCGGCCAAAGAGTGAAAGCTATCTGTCTAGACAGCACAGCTATGCTGACCTGGTATACTGACCAGGTTTTTGGGGTACCCAGTTCTCTAAGCACTACAGGTAACCATATACGTCGGGAAACTCACCCAACCCAACCCAACCCACACACGTTGGCCTATCGGCGTGTCACTACCAAGGAAGGTTTGCCACCTTACACAGCCTCGGATAATCGGTGGTTGCCTGCCTCTGAAGTGGACTTCTCGGACGCTGTGGACTACACCAACTCCTGCCTGCCCATCGTCACGCTGGCCTGCACGATACACAGAGCAAGTCCACTGCCAAACTGCCAGTGCGCGAGCTCGCTACCTAGCTGCCTAGCTGCGCGGTACTAACGAACCAGGCGCTACCTTGAAAGGAAGAGCGTACAGAGGTGTGGCAGCTGTTCCACCGGGCGCCGGGAGTGGTCGTGGCAAGCGAAATGTTGGGCGGCACGCAGAGCGGCAGTTTAGGGCTCGGGCTGTACATCTGCTGGGTGGGTCGGGGTCACCAGCAAGGTCGGAGCGGGAACCACCTTCTGGTTCACCCTGCCACTTATGCAGTGTGCAGGCGGCAGCCCAGTAGGCCACCCTCATGGGCGTCATGGGAGTCGGCCAGCGGCGCACGATCTTGGCACGCTCACTCACGGTCGGGTGTCCCTGTCTCGCCTGCCACGGTTGACCGTAGATTTGAGGGCGCACGTTGATGTGAAGGAGAGAAGCATGTTGCACGATGCCAGCGATTTACTGGCAGTGAAGTAGGCGTAGTGCAATGCGTGCCTACGATCTCATCATGACAGGGGGACTGCGTGGCAACCTTGCAACAATTTCTGATCATCTTTGACCTCAACTGGGAACATTTACGCCGTACCTGGATGCGCTGCCTGCTGCACAGTGTCAGATCTGGCTGTCCCTAGGTCCAACCGCTGCGCGGGGCTACATGCTCTATGGCGGGACGGCTCTCGCGCTTCGTGTGGGCCACCGACCGTCGAAGGATTTTGACTTTTTCAGCGATCGCCCGCTTGACCGTCTGGCCCTTAGCCAAGCTCTTCCGCTCCTACAGACAGGAGCCGTTCTGCAGGATGATCGAGAAACGTGGAGCCTGCTTGTTGCAGCGGGAGCGCAGTCACAGTCGGAAATCAACTTGTCGTTCTTTGGTAGTCTGCATCTGGGTCGAGTTGGGACGCACGACAGGACGACTGATGGTGTGTGTGTCGTTGCATCCATGGAAGATTTGCTGGCGACGATACTCATAAAGATCGTCAGGTGGCATCAGGTGAGGAGCCGAACGAACCCAGCCTGCGTGAAGTGGTGATCGTTGGTAAGTATCTCGGTCACCTCAAGTTGCTGCATGCGAAGGATGGAAATGGCATCGACCAGCGACCATCCCTTGTCTGGACGATTTGTCAGCAGGGTCCAGGCTTCTAGGAAAAGTGACTGGTCGGAATACAGCTTGGTGATGCGCATTCCGTGGACGATGGTGTCCACGTCGCTCAAGATTTGCTGCCGTCGGACGCGGCGGGAGGTCATTAAGGCGATGAGTTCCGCGAGCACATGGTCAGTCGTGTAGATGGCAATCTCGAGGTTGTTGACAGCCAGACGCAATTCTTGGTCTGCTTGTTCGTGGTAGGTTTCATCAGCAGACAAGTATGCCATCCACCCCGAGGTATCCACGAAGAGGCTATTCGTCTGCATGAGAATTCATGGCCTCTTCCGCGATGCGCTGGTCAATCTCTTCATTGGTGGTTGTAACTTTGCCAGTGACGCTAGGATAGTGCACAGTCCCTGACAGCGCCAAGATGGCCTTGGACCCATCCGGATCATCTGGATCTTCGGGGGCGAGGGTTGTTGTGGTAGGAGGGCTTGCTGGGGCCACCAAGGGAAGCGTCGCGCGGAGCCATGCTTGCGCGGTTTCTTCTACGGTTTGACCTCGTTGGTGCGCGAGGGCTTGGAGGCGCTCAGCGCTCTGCTCGTCAAGTGGGATCGTAATCTGTCGCATGGCAGTCATTGTTCCTCTCTATGTTGTCTTTCGACGGGCAAAAATGTTGTACAAGGCTCCGAGTGCGGCTCCACGGCCACACACGGTGCTATCGCACTACTGGCATTGTCTGAGCCGACTCAGTGTTGTTCACCTTTCCTTACCTTCTGCAGTCTATCCTGCACAGTCACTTTCCCATGGTAGGACGCCGATCCGTGCTCAGATGCGTGGCAGCCAAACACACTTGAGGAGACAAGCACCGAACTGAACGGCCACCAACACAGTTTGTAGATCAAGCTAGCCCTTCCAGAGGGTCTTCCGCGCGGGCGGGGCCTTCCTGGGTTCGGGCAAGATGCCCGCGCAAGCTTGCGACGGCGAGCTGCATGACGAGTTGCCGGTTCTCGATACGCCTAGACCTGGCAGAAACGTTTCGACCGCCGCGATTTTACCGTCCCCTGCCCTCGTCTGTGTCAACGGCCCCACTCTCAGCATCGTCTTCTGCGAGCTCCTGGTCCAGCTCACCGGTTGTGCCAGCGGCCCACTCGGTCTTTGCTTCGTTGGCAAGCATCGCGAGGAAGGCCTGTGATACGGGAGTAGCTACAAGGGCGTGCCATTCGGCCTTCTCAAGCGCGAGAGTGCTGACATCCACCTGTTCGCGGAGTGTGTGCTTGGCTCCAATCCGTTGGATCACATCGTCCATTTCCTGATACCCAGCGGCAAACTCAGGGTCGGCGAGACGCTGCTGCCTACGCTGCCGATAACAACTCATTGTGATTGTCTCTTCACTCCACAAGCCATCGTACCCATGGCAGGGTTCAATCGATCCACCACCAAGGCGGGGGAACATTGGCTTGTCTCGCAATCTTAATGCGGAGAAGCTTGCCAGCCAATATGGAAGTATTTGCGGATGCGTTGCATCGCAACTATCCCAAATTGGCTGCGCCCCGTCTCTTTGCGCAAAAATACCTCACTGCGCACACGAGTTCACTCCGGAGTGTACCATACAACACCGCTTGAATAAGACGAGGTGGCCTGTGAAAAAGTGACAATGATACCAAGTCTCACTTTACCGCTAGCGGTAAAGTGAAGGCAGTCGGTACGCATGAATGCCAGCTTTCAGTCACCCCGGATAAAACCTAGAGCGGGAGTAACCAGGCTCCAAACTGACCAGCTCACCAGATGTGGTCGGGTAGCCGATTCCACTGCATGGTATGGGTATCCTGGGATGGCATACCAGTTCCGGCCTCTACGGTTCCCTGTTACAGGCTCATCCATCCTATGCCACCACGACTTTATATCAAGGGTCCGTGCCACGAACCGAGTAATTCTGTATGTTATTGTGCCAGAATTAGTGAGACGGAGTGTAGTACTCCCATCTCCTGGTTACTTGTGCCCTTTATTTTGTATAGTACCTACATGGCCAGGAACGGATGTTCTGGCTTGTTATGACACCTAGCCTCTACTCCGTCGAGCAACGGCGCTCCGGAGATCAAGCTGGGAGTCGAGGTACATACGTAGTTTGAGGCACCTTACACCTGTGATTACTGTCCCTGTAGCGCTTCTTCTCTTTGCTGGAATCCAATCTCCGGCAGCCCATGCTGCTCCAGCTCCTGTGCACGATGCAACACATTCCCAGCGCCCTCACGCCTTTGTGGCGAAAACAGCCCCTACCAAGCCTATACAGGCCATCCACTATGAGCCTGGTTACTCCCTCCAAGACGGTTGGTTCTGCTACGGTTGGACAGACCCAGCGATCTACCACTGCACCCAGAGCTGGCGTCACGAGAACAAGCCTCCCTACACAGGGATAATTAGCTTGAATCCAGCCTTTGTGCCCAACAACATGAACAGTCATGCCGCAGCTCCATCCAGCTCGCCCAGGACAAACGCACCTACCAGCAACGCACCTGTCAGCTCAGATATCACACCGCCGAGCCCACCAGCTCCTAGCGGTACTGTTGCCAGTATGATTGACGCAGCATTCGGAGCCTACGCCGGCCAAGCCATAGCGGTAGCAGAGTGCGAGAGTGGGCTCAATCCCAGAGCCTATAACGCATCAAGCGGGGCAAGTGGCGTGTTCCAGTTTCTAGGCTCGACTTGGGCAGAAACGCCATGGGCTGGAGATTCACCGTTTGACGCTGCTGACAACGTAGCCGCTGCCCATTGGCTATTCTCCAGGGATGGAGATACCTGGAGAGAATGGTCATGCGGCTGAGAATGGTCATGCGGCTATAGAGCCTAAACGTGCCCCTATTCAACCGTACGCTACGCTCAGAATGACACACTGAGCTAGAAAACTTATGCCGTCTAAGGCTGGAGTAATTAACCAGACTGAAAAGCAGTTTCCTTGACTGCCTGGCGGCACCTCACATCAAGGACTTACTGGTAGAAAATATCCGTGCTGACCGAGGCCGTAACATAGCCGATGACCTGCCCACTGTCGCGCGCCTGCCACAGCAACTGTGCCTCGTCAGACTAGGGTTTACGGTCGAGCAACCAGTCTCACACAATGTTTGTATCAAGCAAAACCCGTAGGAAATGTTGTGGGAGCGGTGTTCCATCTTGGCCAGAACTAGCCTCCGTATTTCTTCCATCGTCTTTCCTCGAGGACCCGGGCTACTTCCGTGCCTGCGTGTGGCCTATGGCTATAGGAAGAGCAGGAGCCTCACTGCACGTCGCTCTGCTCATTAGCCCAGACGAGCGGGAGGGCTAACCGGCGAGACCCACACCCGCAGTATCGACAACAGCACCAGTTCCGGCTCCTTGACTGGCTGCTTGTACCTCAAAGAAGCTGGCGGAGGTCTCAGACGCAAACAAGCGCAACCTACGAGTAACCATCGCGGTAAGCATTCAGCACCGCTCATAGAATCGGTAAAAGTGGTAGATGGCACACGCCGGCTGGAGTACCTGAAAAGGAAAGCACTGTTTGAGACCAGCCACAGTCGTTTGCTGCTCCAGGCAGGCAAGAAACGAACGTGACGCCGGCTGGCGCAGGCGGCCGTCACGAGTAGGGACCACCGACCTGCGTGCGCTCGCCAGCCCTAAACGTCGCCCTATTCTACAGCTGATAAGCAGCATGGACAAGAGACAGGTGGCGGGCACGGCTCCGGATGCTCGCAGCGGAGCCAAGCCAAGCCAAGCGAGCAGAATGTGCTCTGGCTAGGTGAGACATCGAGGGATTGACAGTCCAAGGGCGCCTGCTATACTTGGGCAGTCGGTGGAGGCAGTGGGCGCCTGGTGAGCAGGTGCGCGCGCCTGTCCCCGGTGGTTTTTGCTGTGCTTTCTGCGTGGATGTGCCTTGGGCGGCGCGGGTGCTGCGGCAGGACCGCACAAGGACAGGAGCTAAAGCGAGGAGTTGAGGAGCTTATGCGCTGGCCGTGGTCACGCCACCGTGCCACTGCGGTAGCTCAACGCGAGTTATTGGTGCCCTACCACTCAGCCTAGCGGTGTTACTGTGTGACTGACCAGCCAGTCGTATACAGTGCCTATCTTCATTTTTGAAAGTTACTGGGGGAGAAAAATCTATGAAAAGCTCTTATGGTCAGGGTATGATCGAGTACGGTCTGATTATCGCGTTGGTTGCCGTCGTTGTAATTGCCACGCTGGTTCTGCTAGGCCCAGCGATCAACAATCTGCTGTACAACCACATTTTGAATAATCTCTAAGCTACTAGACATTATCCGTTAGGCGGCATAACAGAGCAGGTCAGCCATGCGGGTGAGTAGAGCACGCGGGACTTGTTCACTGTCGGTATCAGGAGGAGATGCAGGCGAACCGACGCACGACGTTCGCCGAGCCTACGCCGATGCATATCCGTCCACATCTACGATGGCTTTGGCAAAAGCTTGTGGGGCTTCCTGGGGCAGATTGTGCCCGATGCCGCCTGTGATCAGTCGATACGCATATTTGCCTGAGAATTTCTTGACATAAGCACTACTGTCCGCGTGTGGTGCGCCATTGGCATCCCCTTCAAGGGTAATGGTGGGCACCGAGATGACCGGACCTTCGGCAAGCCGCTGTTCCAGATCGTCATATTTCGGCTCACCTTCAGCCAGGCCGAGCCGCCAGCGGTAATTGTGAATCGCGATGCTAACATGATCCGGGTTTTCGAAGGACGCTGCGGTGCGATCGAACGTCGCATCATCGAAGTTCCACTTCGGGGAAGCGGTACGCCAGATGAGCTTCCCGAAATCGTGCCGATATTTATCGTAGCCGAGCACGCCGCGTTCCGTGGCGAAGTAGTATTGGTACCACCATTGATACTCAGCCTCTGGCAGCAATGGCTGCTTGTTGGCTGCAGGGTTGGCGATGAGATAACCACTCACGGAGACCATGGCCCGGCACCGTTGCGGCCAGAGCGCCGCGATGATGTTGGCCGTCCGTCCGCCCCAATCAAAACCGGCGAGGAGTGCCTTCTTGATCTCGAGCGCATCCATAAGCGCGAGGATATCGACGGCAAAGACCGATTGCTGGCCATTGCGGACTGTGTTACTGGACAGAAAGCGCGTGGTGCCGTAGCCGCGCAGATACGGGGTGATCACCCGGTAGCCCGCTGAGGCCAACAAGGGGGCCACATCAGCATAGCTGTGTATGTCGTAGGGCCAGCCGTGGAGCAGCATGACCGCAGGAGCGTTCGTGGGGCCAGTCTCAGCATAGCCAACATTCAGGAGGCCGGCATTGATCTGCTTCAGTGGGCCAAACGACGTGTTTGTCAGCGGCTTGATCCTGGGCAGCTCTGCCGGTTGCGTCGCAGCAGCCTGTGCCTCCGCCCCATTCATCATGCCGAGTTGAGCGCCAGCAATGGTCATAGCGGCAGCACCCAAAAAGCGGCGGCGAGTACAGTGAAAGTGGTGGCGGTTATGGGTGATGTCGTCGGACATGTGTCGCTCTCCCATCGGATGTGCTGTGCTAGTGCCGCACGGCTGCTGTCGCAGATGTTGCTCATATGTCTCCACGTATAGCACCCATGAATCACAGGAGAGCAACATGGCCTCATAAGTGCGTTACCACTGAGTTACGCCCCTCGCACGCCCCACCGCTCTTACTTGCAGGCCAGCCTCCAGTTGCCTCGGACGCCAGTGCGCAAACCACGATACTCAGTCCGGCGTGATTGCGAAGGGTCCTAACCTGCAATAATGGTACTTGTAGAGTCTATGGCTATAGGAAAGCGAATGATTCCTGGGCAACTCGATACGCGGGCATCAACTCTTACCCAGTATGCAGCTGAGGAACTCAGACCCATGCAAACAAGCAGGGTCAACCAGACTCAGCATAGGGGTACCCAACAGACACCACAGGATCGAGCTGCACTGCGTCGAGAATCGGATCGCGTGTCTCCGATCTCCTCGACGCTCGCACGGGAATGCTGTCGCCGGAGCAAGGTGGCTTGATACTATGCCTAGCGGAGATTACAATAGAGTCGGTGGGCGAAGCTCACGCTTTATCGGTTCCGCAACTGGCAAAGGTGGGAGCAGGTAGCAAGCCAGTTGAAGCCGTAGTCCAGTCGTTCCAGGTGTGTAGAGCATTTGCCGAGGCGATCCCCTGCTCTACCCCATGAGTCCACACAGCGGGTGCGCTTGGTTGCGGGATGGCGGTCACGCCTCCCTAGCAGAAGTGCGCTATGCTGTGCTGCTCGTTGGGGTGGAGCCACGCGAGTGTAGGCTCGATTCCGACGAGAATCGAGCTTTTTTGTCGGGTACAAGGCAGTGTGCGACCAGAGATGTAGGTCTCGGGACACACCAGGAAAGGACCTAGTATGGCAGACATGGCGGACTTTAAGGCAGAGCAGCGCGAGCGGTGGAGTACGGTTGCGCAGGGCTGGCGAAGGAGATGGGCTGCCTTTGAGCGGGGAGCGCAGCCGCTCAGTGATCGAATGATGGAGCTGGCGCATGTAACACCGGGCCAGCGGATCCTCGACGTGGCGACAGGGATCGGCGAACCGGCGATGACTGCGGCACGTCAAGTTGGACCAAGCGGATCCGTGGTCGCCATTGACCAGGCGCCGCAGATGGTGGCCATGGCACGCGAGCGGATACAGGAGGCCGGGATAGGCAATGTCGAGTTCGTGGAAGGGGATGCTGAGGCGGTGCCGCTGCCCCAGGGTGCCTTCGATGCGGTGGTCTGCCGCTGGGGGATCATGTTCTTCCAGGACCCGGTGGGCACGCTGGCGCGCTTCTGGAGCAGTCTCGTTCCCCGGGGGTGGCTCACCGCCGCCATTTGGGGTCCACCAGAGCGGGTGCCCATGATCTCCCTGCCATTCTCGGTGCTCAGCCGCAGGACGGGGCCACCGCCACCCTTCAGTGGCCCTAACCCTTTCGCGCTGTCTGACCCGGCGAAACTCGAGCAGGTACTGCGGGAGGCTGGCTTTACGCAGGTGCAGAGCGAGCCGTTTACGGTCACCTTCGAGTTTGCCTCGGTGGACGAACTCCTGGGTCACTTGGGAGAGGTCTCAGCACCGATCCACATGATCATGGGAACGGCGAGCCAAGAGGACCAGACCGAGTTCTGGAAGCAGCTCGCCGAGGCTGCCATTGCATTCAGGGATGCGGACGGGATGATTCGCCTCGCTAATGACTGCCTGGTAGCCGCAGGTCAGCGTTGAGCCTGCTCCGGGAGCAAGGGAGCAGGTTTGTGCTCTCATCCTCCTCAGCCGGGCCACGAGCAGTCGAATCATCGCCACCTCGATCAGCGTTTCGCTTGTTTGGACCTTGCGCTCGTAATCCTTCTCATCCGCCGGTAGCGCGACAGCCAGGTGTACGCTCTCGGATTTCCGCGGCCATGATCCTGGGTGAAATCGGTGGCCCTCAACGTCACCGACTGATTCCCTCAGCAACAACTCAACCGTACGCACCAGCTCAACCCACCACGTTCGTTGAGCTCCTTGGCCTGCACTTTACCCTTCCACCTGCTGGTTATTTGCGGCAGCAAGACTGCCCTCTTGACAGACGGATTCATGCCGCACTTTGCCGTTTCCGCTTCTGGGACTGGACACCGAAAATGGCACCGAATTTCTCCATGTCAAGCTCAGGCGTTCGTCAGCTGCAAGTCGAATAATCTGCTTCTGTCAGGGTCGCATGCAGTCAATGGCGGCGCCTAGCTCGGTACGAGAGATTGCGCGCGGCGTACCATCTGGGCGCGGAAACCTGATGGTCGCCGACTCTTGGCTTCAAGTGATAACACTGAGTACTCCGTGAGGGGCTTTGAGGGATCGGTCAGCAGGAGGCCGGATGTAGACTCGTGCGACTGGGCGCCAGGACACGAGCCAGGACCTGCACGCCGTGGTGTATGGCCGCCTCATCGGTGCCCGCATAGCCCAAGAGGAGGGCACTGCGACGTAGGGGACGGATGGCACAGGTCGAGAGAGGGCGCACCTGGACGCCGAGGGTTCTGGCAGACTGCGCGACGTCGTGCGCATCCACGTCCTGAGGCAGCCACGCCGTCAGGTGCATTCCGGCTGGATCGGGCAGGACCTCCAGCCTGCCGGCCACGTCCTGGGCAATCGCCGCACACAGCAGTGCCTGGCGCTGGGCGTACAGCGTGCGCATGCGCCGGATATGGCGGACAAAATAGCCCTCAAGCATGAAATCGGCCACCACCGCTTGCTCGAAGGTGGACACGTGCAGATGCGCCCGCTTGTGGCTTAGCACAAAGCGGTTGACCAGATCGGGAGGGAGGACGAGGTAACCCAGGCGGAGGGAGGGATAGAGGACCTTACTAAACGTGCCCAGATACAGCACGCGACCCGCCTCATCCAACCCCTGCATCGAGGGCAAAGGACGCCCCACATAGCGATATTCGCTATCATAATCATCCTCAATGATCCAGCCCTGCTGCGTTTTGGCCCAGTCCAACAGCGCCACGCGCTGCGCCAGACTCATCGTGGCACCCAGGGGGAACTGGTGCGAGGGCGTGACAAAGGCGACACGGGCGTCGGGAAAGAGCTCCTGCGCGGCGGTGACGTCGAAGCCAGAGGTACGATCTACCGGGACAGGGATCAGGCGGGCGCCCGCCGCCTCAAGCGCCCACCGCGCGCCAAAATAGCCAGGGTCCTCTATCCAGACGGCCTCTCCGGGCTGCACCAGGAGGCGCGCGGCAAGGTTGAGGGCGGTTTGCGCGCCGGCCGTCACCAGAACCTGCTCGGGACGACAGCGTACTCCCCGCGCTACCGCCAAGTAGGCGGCAATCGCCTCCCGCAGGGGCGGATACCCCGCCGGCTCCTTTTGGTAGCTAAAGAGGTCGGACCAGGAGCGGCGGATCCGGCGGAATTGTAGCCGCTGCCATAGAGCCCGAGGAAAGGCATCGAGAGCGGGTTTCCCCACCTCGAAGGCGGCAGGCGTACACAGATCTGCTGGGGCGAAAGCGGCAGAGGAGGAAGACGAAGAGGCGGATGCCGAGGCCGCCGACGGGAGCGGCGCGGTTTGCGAGTCCGGGCAGGGTAAGGTAGGCGGCATAGGCGCCAGGGTCTCCTCCGGCAACAGTCGAGCGACGTAGGTGCCGGAGCCGTGCCGGCCCTGCAGATATCCTTCTAGGGCGAGCTGTTGATAGGCCAGGAACACGGTCGTGCGCGAGATCGCCAGCTCCTGGGCGAGGGCTCGGGTGGAGGGGAGGCGGCTGCCGCCCAGGAGCTGGCCCGAGACGAT
This sequence comes from uncultured Chloroflexia bacterium, assembly GCA_963826075.1. Taxonomy (GTDB): domain Bacteria; phylum Chloroflexota; class Ktedonobacteria; order Ktedonobacterales; family JADMIN01; genus JAJPKE01. Next base: position 983,579 of record CAWGVQ010000008.1, on the reverse strand, counting down.
GGCGGTCTGCAAGCCCTGATAGACCTGCCGCACGAGGGGGACGGCCGTCGAAGCATGCACGGGAATGATGTTGCTCAGGCCTAGGTATTCATGGTTGAGACGACGCATGGTTCTTCTCGGCTCTCATGCTATGGACGTGAATGATACTAAAATATCGGCCACGTCGGCTTCACCTCATATGGCTACGTACCTATGCGCAGTACCAACCCGAACGCCAAGCCCCTTGACATAGTCCACTCCTCTCACACGGGCACATCTCTGCTCAGTTGAGTGTAGCACACCAGAAGGTACGCGCCCGTACTAGGACGGTCACTTTGTCTCGACAGAACACCCGACGTCTACATGCTGGTCACGAGGAAACCAGGGTCGCGTCAAAGAGAATGCGTGTAGCAGGGCATGTTAACTGGAGCCAACTTGCTGTCGTGTTCGTTCGATGAAGAGGGGAAGTGAGTCATGCCTGCTCGTTTTCGCGGCTCTAGATCCTGTGGAACTCGGGGAGGCGCTCCTTTTATCTGGTCCCTTGGCTCGGTTCTTCCACTGTAGAATAGCAGAATCCGCCCCAAAATAAATCACGTGCACGCCTGATTCCATTTGACATTGAGCCTGCTACACTAGCGAAACGGTGAGTCTTGCCGAGGTACGGCGGCAGTGACCGGCAGAATACCCACCCATTTCATTCCAAAGTGTACCCGTATCACTAGCAAACAGGAGTCACCATGACAGCGGGTAAAAAGCTGAGCTTTGGCATCAAAACGACCCAATCACGCACGACCTACCAGGACATGCTCCGCGTCTGGCAAGAAGCCGAGAGCATCCCATCGATGGAGCACGCGTGGCTGTACGATCACTTTATGCCTCAGAGCGGCAATTTAACCGATCCTTGCCTGGAAGGCTGGACGCTGCTGGCAGCCTTCGCGGCAGTGACCAAACGCCTGCGCCTTGGCCTGACAGTGTCGAGCAACACCTACCGACATCCAGCGGTGCTAGCCAATATGGCGGCCACGGTCGATATCATTTCAGGTGGTCGCCTGGACTTCGGCATTGGCGCGGGCGTTGGCGAGGGCAACCATGAGACCGAGCACCACGCCTATGGCATTCCTCTCTACGCTCCCGGAGAACGGATCCGGCGTCTTGACGAGGCATGCGAGGTCATTAAGCGGATGTGGACCGAAACGGCGCCAAGCTTTGCAGGCGCCTACTACCAGATCAAGGATGCGTATTGCGAGCCAAAGCCCGTGCAGAAGCCGTATCCTCCCTTTGTGATCGGTGGCGTCGGAGACAAACTGCTACGCATCGTGGCAGTGTACGCCGATATCTGGAATTTTACCGGCGGCGGCGCGACGAGTTTTCAGGAGAGAAGCGCTCTACTCGATAGCCGTTGCGCCTCCATTGGACGAGATCCACAAACCATTGTGCGCTCAACGCAGGTCCGGGTCAATCCTGAAGATCTGGGAGAAGCCCGTGGCCGGATATACGACTATATTCAGGCTGGCATGACGCATCTCATTCTAAGTTTGCACGCCCCCTATCCCGAAGGCATTGTTCACCGGCTTGATGAGGAGATCGTTCGACCATTGAAAGCTGAGTTTGAGGAGTAGGCTCGGTATCCCTATTGTAGTAGTGCTGGAAGCGTCTATCAAGGCGTCAAGGCTTATCTTGAACGCAAATATGCGGTGGCCAGGGCGATACTCCAACCGGTGACTGGTCGCGAGACCTCCGCATCGTAATGAAGTTCCGAGTACTATGCCTTTAATGCTGTAAACTGAAGATCCAGACTTGATATGTGCTGCTGATGGACAGCGCTTGCAATACACAGGGCTTCCTGTTCGGCTTTCAGCACCACATTTTCATCTTCTGGGGTCATGCCCTAACATGCTACACCCACAGCGCAAGTACGCCTGAATTGTTACAAAAGGTCGAGCCTGTTAAAAAAAAACGACAGGGAATCACCAAGTTTTCGCCAATTGTCAAACGGCTCTTCCGCACGTCTTCTCGTGGAAGTGGAACACGCCCACATCTGCTTCCACCCTAGGTAGCCTCTCCACTGCATGGTAGAATAGGGTACGTGCTTACTTGCCGCTTCTACGCAGAGGAGACAGCGCCGATGGAACCTCCTGTGCCGCCAGCTGGCGACCCAGATCCCGAGGACGAGCCGACGCTTGTGCGCGAACCGCTGGGAGCGTTTACCCCTCGACGCGACAACCAGCGGCGCCCGTGGCACCGCGCGCTCTCCCTGGCGCTTACCGCCATCCTGGTGGTCGTGGCGGCTGGTGTGATCCTCCAGCAGCTGCGTCAGCCTCCATCCCTGACCGCTCCCACCTCGCCACTGCCCACCGCCCCAACCATCCCGCCGGGTCAGGGATGGACCCACGCTGGACCGCCATGGGCCGATTGGATTATGTTCGCGGCCAGCGCTCCAGGCACAGCGTACCTGTGTGGCACACCCGGCAACACCGATCCGAATCGCCAGGCACCGGTGGCGCTCGCCCTCTCGCAGGACTCTGGACGCACCTGGCACTCGTGGACGACCTCGGTGCGCGCCGGCGCGTGCGTGGTAAATGTCGACCCCACCAACGCGTACGACCTGCTCCTGGAGGTGTGGCCCTGTGGCATCTCTTCGAGCGTGTCCTGCTCCGGCTCCGCACAGCTCTTTCGCTCCGGTGACGGTGGTCACAGCTGGCGCCTCGTGGCGTTGCCAGCAGCACCCGCTGGCTCCTTTTCTGGTCCCGATGTGGAGGAGTTTCAATGGGCCTGGCAGGGGTCGACGTTATTCGTGAGCCCGAGCCCTGCCGGAACAGAGCCGCAAACGCTCGTGGCGGTCAGTGTAGCCGAAGGCCCCTTCGTGTGGGTGAACCAGACGGCGTTGCTCGCGGGACTACCGGCGGGCGGCCAGCAGATCAACGACCTCTCTGCCAATACGGTGGGCGTCTTTGTGGACTTTTCCGGAACCTCGAGTCCCAGCACGATCCTGACCAAGGTGAGCACCGACCAGGGCGCCACCTGGTCGGTCTTTCAGCCGCAGTACCAGGGCAAGAAGGTCCAGCTGGTCGACCAAGGGGTCAGCCTCGCCGACGGTCACACCCTGATGGGCGAGGTCGTGTCGGGCCAGAATCCCAACACGGGCCGCTATGTCACCTCCACCGATGGGGGAGCCACGTGGACGCCGATAGCGGCGGCGCCAGGTGACCTGGTCATCGCGGGTGGCTTCCTCGTCACGGGGCTGGTCTCCACGCCGAGGGGCACCTACTATGCGGAAATGACCAGCCTAATGGAGAAGCTACCGCCGTGCCGGGGGTGTATCGACTCGCACCCGGCATGTCCACCTGGGTGCTGGTCGGTGCTCTGCCCCTCACGTCAGGAGGCGGCCCGCTCGCCGTCTCCTGGGATGAGGAGGGCCATCCACTGGCCCTGTGGAGCATCGCGGAGACTCGATCGACGCCACCGAGACCTGGCTGGCCTCGTCACCCATACGCCCTGATTCGGCTCGCTGACGAGCAGGGGCATGAATCGCGCTCCATCCCAGATTAGGAGCACCTTCCCGGAGATTTTTCGCAGCAGCCGCAGGAAGCGCGCGACATCGGGCGGTAGTCATGGTCTTGGATCTGCGAAGCCACCCGCCCATCCAGGGTCACCGCACCGATAGCGGCCAGGTGCATGTGCCCGCTCCAGGTGCATGTGCCTGCTTACGGTAGGCATCTCCGTTGTCCACTGGATTTGGAGCACGGAACAAGAGCTGCCCATTCTTTTGACCTTTGACGTTGCTAAGGCAACTCAGTACTACTCCGATTTACCAACGCATCTCCTCTCCGGCGGTTCTCGACGCGACTGCCGCTCTCCAAGTGGTCATGACGAGATGGCAGAACTGGCGCTTGTGCTGGTCTCGTCCTCTGGCTATAGTTGCTCGTGAAGCGCGGTTTCACCATGGTGAGTAGTAACTCTTGTGACCTTGTTAGTCTGTGATGCCACTTTGTCAGGAGTGTTAGACAAGGAGGGAGCTGAGGCATTGTAGTTTAGGTAGAGACAGCATTCGCAGGTTAGGGAGGCAGAGAGAGTTTTGCAACTGACCATGGACTTGAGGGGCGAGCGCTCATGAGCGTGTTTACTCTTCAGTACCGATCTCAGGCATTTACCTCCCTTTCGCCACCCATTGGACGAGAGCAGGACATCACGGCTCTCCTGCAGTGCCTCCCCGAGCAGCGGCTCGTGACGCGCTGGGGACCAGGGGGAAGTGGCAAAACACGGCTGGCGCTCCTGGTAGCCCATCAGCTTCAGGAGTGTAGGGCTTGGCGGCTGCATGGCATGAACAAGCGACCGATCTTGGCAGCCTCAGCTGGCCGTTGCGTGTGGTAATCGGTGCGCTGACTCTCGCCACCGCGGCCGCAGCTGCATTGATCATTGCTCAAGATGTCTCACAGCCCCAGATATTCTTTGATGCCGCGGTTCGCACTCCAATGCCGACGCTGGCCTTCGTCGCCGCGGTCGCACTCTGGCTTTTCGCGCGGTCTTTCGGTCTCACTGGTGCTCTCTTCGGCCACTGGGCGCTTCGCGCCGTCGCCGTCGTCGTCACCTTTATCTATGTAAGCTTGGCCGCGGCGGTCTTTGACAAGTTCGCTGCCATCGTCGTTGCTCCCGCGCCGCGACGAGTGGCTTGCGAAGCCCAGGATATCCAGTCTGCTGGAGAAGGTCATAGCACGGTCGTGTGCTACCAGATGGAGGGTGTATTACGTGGGAAAAATCGAGTGGAGCAGGATTATCTTTGCTCTCTGCGCCGGCCTGGTAATTCTGGTCATGGTGGCGATTTTCGTCTTCGTCGGCCTACAAGCCTTCCAGACCTTTACGGTAAACCATATTAACCCAGGCAGCTTCTTCTTCGGCACAAAGTGGGACCCTCAGGACGGCGCTGACGCAGGCGCGTTACAACTCATCGTCGGCACCTTCTCGGTCACCATCCTGGCAGTCGTGCTCAGTACGCCGATCAGCGTCGCCGTCGCTCTCTTCGTGACCGAGGTCGCCCCGCCCTGGGCGCGTAGCTTCATGCAGCCAGTCCTTGAGCTGCTCACCGGCATACCCTCGATCATTTATGGTTTGCTGGCGCTCTCGATTCTGGTTCCACTTATCTCCAATATCTTGAATAATCTGGTCGAACCCAATTACACCACTGGCTACGGTCTGATCGGTGCGGCGCTGGTGCTCACCATCATGATCTTACCTACCATTACCACCATTTCCATCGACGCGCTGGCCTCACTGCCGGCTGGCTTGCGCGAGGCCAATCTGGCGCTGGGCGCCACTCGCTGGCAGACCATCCGCAAGACGCTGGTTCGGGCAGCCGCGCCCGGTATCTTCACCGGCGTCATTCTGGGCATGGGGCGAGCGATCGGCGAGACGCTGGCGGTTTTCTTCATCATCGGCCCAAATGCCGATTCCGTTATCTTTCCCATCAAGTTTCTTACCGCTTACCCCTATATCGAGCTACCTCCAACCAGCACCATGACGGTGCAGACGCTCTTTGAATTCGCTGAGGCAGGACCTGGTTCGCTCGATTACAATGCCATCTGGACTCTGGCCTTTTTCCTTCTGGCCATCTCGTTCCTCCTGGTGGTGGTGGGACGCTGGATCTCCTCACGCGGCATCTACTCGGCGCCGAGAAGCGGCGGCCTGAACGTGAATGTCTTAAACGTGAATTTCTTACGGCGTGGTCGCTCCGCGCGGGTAGCACCAGTTGGTGCGACCGCTCCGGTGAGTGCCGCATCTCAAGCGAGCATTGAAGGGGGTGCATCATGGACCAGCATCGCTGAAGGCACACAGGTTGCCGTTGGCCAACCCGACCGTCGTGCGAGTATTCACTGGCGTGCTCGCCTGATGGACCGCCTCGTGACCGGCGTGCTCTGGGTAACCGCCATAGCCGTGGTCGCCATACTCGTCTACATTATCCTGGACGAGCTGCTGCCGGGACTGAACGTCCTCAACTGGACGTTTCTCACCACCGCCGGCAGCACCGGCATTGCGCCGGAGATATTCAACACCTTCTACATCGTCATCCTGGCCCTGATTATCTCGGTACCTATTGCGGTAAGCGCCTCCATCTATCTGGTAGAGTACGCCAGACCAGGGCCCTTCGTGACCATCGTGCGCTTTGCCACCGACACGCTGGCCGGCATTCCCTCACTGGTCCTGGGCCTCTTCGGTTTCCTGGTCTTGGTGACTCATTTTGGCTACATTTACTTTTTCGGGTATTCACGCCTAGCCGGCGCGATCACCATCGCCATTCTCAACCTGCCGCTTCTGCTGCGAGTCACCGAAGACGCCCTCACCAGTGTCCCCAACGACCTACGGGAGTCGAGCGCCGCTCTCGGGACTACCAAGTTCAAGACGGTAGCTCGGGTGATTTTGCCAACAGCCGTGCCTGGTATTACCACCGGCATCATTCTGACCATTGGGAGAATGATCGGCGAAACCGCTGCGCTGATCTACACCGCCGGCACTAGCAGCTCGATAAACGGGTGGCTCACCCTCAATCCGCTCACTTCCGGCGACACGCTTACGGTACATCTGTATGAGTTACAGACTGAGGGTCTAGGTCGTACGGTTCCAGAGCAGATAGCGGGTACGGCCGCTGTCTTGATTGTCCTGATCCTGATCTTCAACCTGGGATTCTGCTTCTTGTCCGGCCGACTGAACCGCCGACTGAGCGGCGGCACCAAATGGAGCCTGTAACCGCGCTGCCCAAGCACACAGGAAAGCAAGCACGTCCGCTGCGCACTTGACAACTCCCCACACAGAGGCTAGCAGATTCCACTCGCTTCCCTACCGCAGAACGTCGCGACCGGCACTCAGCTCGCACGTATACTAGGAGCCGGAATTGCGCAAGCGTCCCCTGCCGCTCCGCTGTATTTAGGCTCGGCTCGTGAGCAGGCTGGCGATCGCCGTGTATACCAGCAGTGCGCCCATAACCAGATTAAACGTACGCTCATATTTGCGCAGAAAACTGCGAAACAGGTTCCCTCCCAGCGTCCAGCTGGAGACAGCGATAAAACAAACGCACGCCAGCAACAGAGCAAAGAGGTCGACGATAAGCAGACTACGATATACCGGCGTGATGAATAAAGCAAAGACGGTCACCCCGAAGAGGACACCTTTGACATTGACGAACTGCAACGCGAACCCGGCACGAAAGCTGTTGAAGTCCGACTGTCGCGCCCCCTCTTTTGCCGGCTGGGAAAAGACGATATGCGCAGCCAGGTACAGCATGTATGCCGCCCCGAACAGACTGAGCCAAAAATGCAGCTGGGGGACTACTCGCGCAAGCGCGACGCTCAGCAATCCGGCGATGAGCATGACGACGAGGAAACCGGCGGTAACGCCGGTCAGAAATCTTAGGGTATCGCGATACCCGTAGCGGGCCCCATTGGTCATGGAAAGAACGTTGTTTGGCCCCGGCGTGAACGTCGTCACAAAGACGTACGCCAGGAAGGGATAAAGATTCGGCATGGGTCTAATTCTCCTCTATTCTGGACTATAGAGGAAGGATGGTAAAATGCACAGATGCAGTTCCTCGAATTTGGCACCATATCAGTTGACGGAGGAAACCAGATGCGCGGCGATGGTCACCTGCCCCAACGGCTGTACGAACGATTGGCCTCCGAAGTAGCTGGACAAATCTCGTCCCACGTGTTACGCCCCGGAGACCGACTGCCGTCAGTGCGGGTTGTGAGTCGGCAGAAAATGCTGAGTGCGACCACCGTCCGCCAGGCCTACCAGGCGCTCGAGGATCGCGGGTTGATCGATGCCCGACCCCAGTCCGGCTACTATGTGCGCCGGAGGCCCACGGTCGGGCAGGTGGCGCTGGATATGCAGCCTGACGTGGACACGGTGGATCCACAAAGGGTGCAGCTCCAGGATTTGTCCCGGCGAGTGCGCGACGATGCGAGTTCGAGCAAACTGGTGCAGTTTGGCGCGGCTGTTCCCAGCCCCGACTTGCTGCCCGGTGCGCAGCTGAACAATACGCTGGCACGGATAGTGAGGTCCGGCCGGGTACCGCCGCATCTACTTGGCACCGCCCAGGGGTCCCGCGAATTGCGCCTGCAGGTCGCGCGTCGCGCCTTTCTGTCAGGATGTCAGTTGACAGCCGAAGACGTCTATATCACTAATGGGTGCACCGAGGCGTTGTACCTGGCGTTGCGAGCCGTCTGCCAACCAGGCGACCTGGTTGCCATTGAGTCCCCCACCTACTTCGGCATTTTGCAGGTGATCGAGGCGCTGGATCTTCGTGTGCTGGAAATCCCCTGCGAACCCACGTGCGGGCTTCCACCAGGGTTAACGCCAGCAGACGTGTCCCATAGCCTTGCGGCGTTCTGCAGGACGAATGCGGTAGCCAATGTGCCCGCCGACATTCTCCAAGGCCGGCGTGAGCCAGGGCGGAGGGCACTTCTGCCGATAATGGTCGTCTGGTTGCGCACCAAGAAGAAGTCTGTCTGGGGAACTTTTCCTTCTGGCGCTTGCGCAGCTGCCTGCGCATGCTCCACAAACCACCGGTATTCCCGCCCCGCATGGCCCAGAAAGTTTTCTCCTGCTTGTTGAAAGTCAGCTTCGCAGTCCCGGTAGGCAGCCTCTAAGTCCAGTGACGGCAGAACGAGTTCCACCTGTTCCCTCTGCTCCATGGGTTTAGCCTCCAGAGTAGCGGACGTTGTCCTCGTATTTCAGGTTGAGCGTACCTTCAGGTGAAACTGGGCGAGCAGGGCCGACCGGTAAACACAGCCTCAAGTGCTGGCAAGAGGGCCTGCCCTTGCTTGGTAAGTGAGGAGAGGTACCCTCTGATCCGGCCGAACGCAGTACTGCCGCTGGTGGAGCGGAAGCAGCCCGAGACTTTTTGCTGGACTTTAAGCATCCGAAGATCCCTTTCCGCCTGGTTGTTATCGAAAGGAATATTGAGGTCACCCAGGAAGGCGAGCACCTCATCTTGCCCCAGCCAGAGCCGTTCGAGCAGGTTCCGCGCCGGCGACTGTTTGAGCCGGCCTTTGTGGTGTGGAGGACGTGCTGGCGGCGGGTTGGCGGCGTGGCCGATCGCCAGGAGTTCCTCATAGCGGGCAACAAAGCGGTCGCGCTCCTGCTGGGCGAGACGCAGCGTTCTCGCGGCTCGTGCCTGGTCGGTGGCAGCCTTCATCTCCCGCAGCAGGTCTTTGAGGTCTTTGGCCCAGGTCTGGCCGTATTGCTCCTCCAGATACGTTAGCTCCCGCAAATGGTGGATGTTGCAGAGCGCGTGACGGCACTGGTTATGGGCGCGATACGGCTTCCAGCCGTCATGCACGCTCACGCCCGTATAGGCCGGTAAGATCCCGATGTCGGTAGTGGCTTCAGCGCCGCGCTTGGGATGCAGTGCGTAATGCGTGAGCCGAGGCGTGCTGGCCACATGCGCCCAGGCCAGATGCCCTCCCTGGCGCATCCCCGTCTCATCGCTATGCAGCACCGGCGCCTGCGAGAGCGCTGCCTTGATCTGTGCTTCCACCGGCTCCAAGATCGTTGCTGCCTGCTGCACCCACTCCACCAGCGTCCCCAGGGACGACGACGCTCCGAATAGATCGGCTAGCAGCTCGCGAACGCGGCCATAGGGTACCAGTTGCTGCTCCACCAGATACACCGCCAGCGCCCGCAGTCGGGAGCCATACTGCGCGCGGCTGGGCGCGTCGGCCGGAAAGGCGCCGGTGCTCACGGCCTGGCATGCCGGACAACGCACGTGCAGCGCCTGATGTTCGGTGACCACCAGCCGCACCGGCGGCAGCTCATGGACTTGGCGCCGCTCCCGCAGGACCACCGGTGCCTCCTCGGGCAGCGCTGTTTGACAGCCGACACAGATTGCCGGCCGATGTTCTACGACCGCGTCGGGGGTGGCCACCAGTCGCAAGGTCTCCCCCCGATGGCCGATCTGCCCGCCGGGCTTCTTGCCACTGCGCCGCCGCAGACTCTTGGTCTTGCGCGCCAGTCCGTCACTCGAGGCGGCTTGCTGCTGTTGTGGCTATCCTTGGCCAGCCGCGCCTCCAGCTCCTCAACGCGTGCCTGCAGCACAGCGTTCACCGCCAGCGCCACCTCTAACTGCTGGCGCTGGTCGGCAAGTATCCCTTCGAGCTCGGCGATTCGTTCATCTGGCGTCATGCCCCTATGGTACCCTACATCCCAGTGATGGCTTGGACCTCGAGGCACTGCAATCGGCAGTTCTGCGCCACACGGTGCACGCGGTAGTGGTGGTGACAAACTTCAGCAATCCCCTCGGCGCCTGCATGCCCGAAGCCAACAAGCGCGCTCTGGTGGACATGTTGGCAGCGCACGGGATCCCTCTGATCGAGGACGATCTGTACGGCGATTTGCATTTCACCGACAGGCGCCCACTGGTAGCCCGCTCGTTCGATCAATCCGGTGGAGTCATACTGTGTTCATCATATTCGAAGACCATCTCGCCAGGTTATCGGGTGGGCTGGATGGCTCCCGGCCGCTGGGCTGAAAAAGTGGCACAGCTGAAAGCCGCGCTCAATCTCTTCTCGCCGGTTCCACCGCAGTTAGCCATCGCGCAATACCTTGAAGGCGGCGGCTTTGACCGGACATTACGGCGGATGCGACGGGCCTACGCCCAGAGGACAGAGAAGATGGCGGATGCGGTCATGCGCTATTTTCCTGACGGCACGCGGGTCTCATTTCCACAAGGAGGGTTTGTTCTCTGGGTGAAACTACCCAAGTCGGTGGACTCGCTGGAACTGTACCGATGCGGACTGGAGTCCGGCATTACCGTGGCTCCCGGCTATATGTTCGCGCCAGGCCCCCACTACCGCAACTATATCCGTCTCAATGCCGCGATGCTCATGGACGAGGCACAGTGGGCGGTCACTCGGCTGGGGAAGCTGGCACAGGAACTGACAATCGCCCATTCATCTGTGGCACGCAGCTTCTGATGGACCATAGTATAGTCACGCTTCTATCACCGTCGTTCCGCTGACAGAAGCAGGTATGTTCTTCAGCTAAGCTCGACGTTCTAGGGTAGAGCCCTCCGCTGCGAGCGTGGAAGCCTCGTTACTAGATATTTCACGCCCACATCGTGGTAGGCCGAGTCGTGATGGCAGTACGCTAGCTGCACGTGGAAAGAGTGACCGGCAGAGGCTTGGCGCCGGCGGCGCCAAGACACGCTGACTCGTACAATCACTCAAGGAATGCAGACCGCGAGCACACCAGGGCTGAAAGAGGCTTGTTACTGGCATGAGGGTCTCAATGCCGTACCCGATGCCTCAAGCTCCTTGAGTGTCACTTCAAGCCAGGTGAAGACCTGCTGCATGGCCGATTCTTCGATACTCTGGATGGAATCCCGGCGCCCATTATGTATGGTTTCCCAGATCGTGGGCAGCTCGGCTGGCCACCGTCCGTGGTGGAGAGCCACGGCGGTCTCGAGGACAGCGTCCTGGTCCTGCCAGGGCGAGACGCTGACCGAAATCGCGGGGATGGCTGCCCGCTCAAAGGAGAGATCGTCTCCAGGGGGTAACAGATCCACTACGTGGTAGGGACAGACCCCAGCGTCAGCGACGCGCTGCAACGGCTGGTGGAGAGGACCCTTGTCGACGTGGTGGCGTGGGCCGACCAAAACGGTATCCCCAACGCCACAGACATCCAGATTGATCATCGCCACCACGTTTTCTGCTCCCACTTGGTCCAGGTACGCCTGGCTCCCCAGCTGGCCCCGCTCTTCCAAATCAAAAAAGACCACCTCCAGCGGGATGCTGGGGGGATGGGCCAGCCCCAGCCGCAGCCAGGAGAGCAGCACTACCACCCCGGCTCCGTTGTCGTTGGCGCCCGTGCTGCCGGGCACACTATCATAATGCGCCCCGATGACGAGGCGAGGCCCCGCTTGTGGTTGCCACCGGACGACGAAATTTTCCGGTCTGTGGTGGCCGAGCCGCCCAAGTGAGCGGTGAAAGGGAGCATCCATCTCGCGCAGCAGCAAGACGAGAGCGTTGCGGCGAGCCGCTTGGTCAGCTAGAGCCAAGCGGTGAAGATCATCCAAGAACGCCATGGGATGTCCTTTCTCCCAAGCCTGTGCTGGCGGGCGAGCGCGACTAGCCTTTTTCTGTGGCGTGTTTGGGCGGTGCGCTGGTGGTTGGTGGGCGCGGGTTCGTCGTTGCGGCTACGGCGAGACGCGACACTGCGCACGATCGCTGCTCAGTGGGTCTGCGGCGCCGACGGGCGTGGGCCGACTGGCAGTCGCCACCCTCTCGCGGAAGCGGTCAACGCCGCACCTGCTACCGGCTGGCCAGCGCACTCGGGGGCCTACCTGCAGGAGCGCGAGCGGCTCAGTCTGCGCCAGACCGGCGGACGCCACCACATTCTGCTCGACCTGGACGGCACCGACGATCCCCACGGCGAGCAGGAAGGCAGCGCCTATCACGGCACTACCGCCAGCACATGTATCATCCGCTGCTCTCTACGACGGGGACACCGACCGCTCATCCGGCCATCTGCGGCCCGGCACCGTGCACGCCAGCCGGGGGGGGTCGCCGTCCTCAAGCGGGTGGTGCGTGCCCTGCGCGCCCGCTGGCCCGGTGTGAGCGTCGAGCTGCGCGCCGACAGCGGCTTGCCGTCCCCGCTCTCTCCGCCTGGGCGAAGCGGAAGGCATCACCTACACCATCGGTCTGCCGACCAACGCCCGTCTGCAGGCCGTGGCCGCGCCGCTGCTGGCGGACCCACGGCGCACCGCACACCGCAGAAGGGCGCCTGCCGCGAGACCGCCTATGCCGCCGCCTCCTGCCGCACAGCGCCGTGATCTACAAAGCCGAGCCCTCCAATCCCACACCCGTTCTTCCCTCCCGCACGGAGCTCCGCTGACGCTCTACAAGACGGCAGCGCCACCCCGAGCAGTGGAACGATCTGAAAAACCTGCCGCCGACCTCAGCCACCGCTCTGCCAACACCGCTCTCACCCCCACCTCACCGCCCTCTCTCACACTCCCCCTCCACCCACCCTCCCCTCTCTCCCCCCCCCCCCCATGAACAGTGACTCAGGTTCATAGACCCCTGTCAACTACTATATGACGCTCTCAATCCCGTACACAGGGATGAGCTTCTTGGCTGCATCGCACCGGTAGCCCGTCTCCAGGGAGACCCGCTCTTCGGAGCGGCGGTTGAGGGTGCGACTCACCAGGCAGCGCACAATGCGAGGAACCATCTCATAGTGTGTTATGCGATGCATTGAGGTAACATAGATCGGTAGGCAACTGGCGCTCCGTCTGCGCTCCAGGCTCCGATTCACCTACGTGGACCTGGCTGGCGTGCCACGGTAGCGGCGAGCGCACTTCTTCGGTCCCGACAGATATCTGACACTCCCACGCATGCAGGGTGTCATATAGTGCTCACTGGTGAGATTGAGGTAGCTGCCTCAGCAGCACCGCAGGCGACGGACAGGCACCGGGGCTGCTCGCTGCGGGGAGGCAGCGGGAACCGCTTCCTCCAAGTGCGACGAGTGCCTCCGGGGCGACGAGAAGACAGCAGGAGCGACCAGTGAAGAACTATGAGCCAATCAGGAGCTTTGACGAGGAGGCCGCTGAGGTCTACGACGAGGAGGGCGACCGCGAGCAAGCGATGCCGACGGTGGCATTCCTGGAGCATCTGGCCCGTGGTGGTCCCGCACTGGAGCTCGCGATCGGTACTGGGCGGGTCGCACTACCGCTCGCCGAGCGGGGCATTCGGGTCGACGGCATCGACTTCTCTCCGGCAATGGTGGCCAAGCTGCACGCCAAGCCAGGCGGTGACCAGATTGACGTGACCATGGGCAATTTCGCTGATGTACCGGTGCAGGGCACCTACCGCTTGATCTTTCTGGTCTTCAATACCCTCTTCAACTTGCTGACTCAGGACGATCAGGTGCGCTGCTTCGAGAACGTGGCCGCACATCTTACCGAAGACGGCTTGTTCGTGGTGGAGGCGTTCGTGCCGACGTATTACACCCGCCTGCGCGGCAATCAATACGTGGATGCGGAGGCCATCGAAGTCGACCGAGTCATACTGGACGTTGGCCGTCTCGACCCCGTGAAGCAACTATACTACGAGAGCCACGTGGTACTGTCCAGCGAGGGGGTGCGCCTGTACCCCATTGTCTGCCGCTACGCCTGGCCGAGCGAGCTCGATCTCATGGCGCGACTCGCCGGTTTGCGTCTCAAAGACCGCTTTGGCGGTTGGAACCGAGAGCCCTTCACCCCCACCAGCAGCTCACACGTCTCCGTCTACGGTCACTGACAGGGTGTTTGACAGGAGAGTACATGAGAGCAGCTGCTGCCAAACATGCTCTCACGAGCAGAGAAGAAGACCATGACGCCTGATCCTTGCTACTCGCCCCCATCCCTGGTGACGAAGGCCAGTTAAGTGGAATTCGAGCCGCCGATAATCGAAGAAAGCCTGGCCGGTCCCTTGCAGGGCACGGCTGTTCGCCCAGCGACCGTGCTTTCACGCACGGGGGTACTCGTCCTCGCCGGTTCCAGTGGGCGCGTGGACCTTGCGCGCGCCCGCCTCCTCGCCCAGCACGGCGCGTACGCTCTGGCCCTCCGGTGGTTCGGTCGCCTTCGCTAATGCGCTCGCTGCCCGCTGTCGTGCTGCGAAGCGTCCAGTGGGACTGGTGACCCATCCCGACGCCGGGCATCGCCCTACCTTTCCGGGTGAGCCACCGCCCGCGCCCTCCACGCACCTGGCGCATGGTGGCAGCCAAGCGGCCGATGCCGCACTCGGTCATGCTGCCTGGCCACGCGCGCTTGCGTATCTGAGCCTGGCGTAAAGGGACATGGTCTCCGCGGGCAGGTTCAGGTGACCAAGGGGTACCGCCGGTCAGCCTACGGCAGCTACCAGCGCATGTTTTTAGGGCGTGAGCGGTGAGACCAAAGGACGTTCTGCTCGCTCTGGTGGCCAGACCACACGGCGGCTGCCCTGCTGCCATTGCACCACGAGCAGCTGGTGACCAGACTGAAGACCACTCGCGGGATCCAGACGGAACGCCCCATAGAAGGTCGTGCAGACGAGCTGATGCGCCGCAGCAATTTGGTCGGAATCTTCAGCACGCCCCCGGTCTCGCAGACAGCGTGCGCAGAGCAGTCCAGCGGCGAAGGCTTGGGCCGCCGGATACGAAGGCTCCCCTCCTACCATCTCCCGGTAGCGAGTCAGGAACCATACAGCGTCAGGTCCTTCATCCGGTTCTGGAGCTGCCGACGCCACCCATTGCGCCGGCCCAAGCAGCCCCTCACGCAAGTCCCCCAATGGAGCGAGTACCTCCTCCACCCCGGCTCCCACGAATGCCGCCGCACGCCAGGGGCGCTGCAACACCAGAGGAGCCGCTGCCAGTTCATCAGCAAAGCTGCCGACCACGAGCAACACATCTGCCTGCGGGACGAGTGACGCAATACCAGCAGCACGGCCTGGCTCGAACGCCAGGCTCTCTACCGAATAGGTGAGGGTGAGCGCCGCCCTGGCAGCCCCGGCTGCCACGTCCTGACCAAACGCACTGGTCGTATGCAGGAGGGCAACGGTAGCTGCCTCTGGGTCGAAGGCTCGCACCGCCTCAAGGACGCCGGTAAAGTAGGTCGAAGCCGGCGAGAGGACGTTAATGACCTGTGGGAACGTTGGCCTCGCCAGCCGAGAGGTGGCCCCGCCATGATTCCAAAGCACACGCGGGCAGCTGCGCGCAGCCACCAGCATAGGATGACTTCCGTATGGCCCAAAGAGCACGTCAGGTTGGTCATCCAGAGCCGCGTGTATACTGGCACGCACGTCGCTCCCGCTGTCGCGCACCTCGAGGTCCACTCCACTCCAGGGCGGCGGGAGGCGGGCCGCGTGTCTCGCCCACAGGGAAAGACCGCTGGCACCGGCGTGTCCGAAAGAAGCCAGCGGACCAGTCAACGGGGTCACCAGCACTACGTGGAGCCTGCTTATGAGAGAGACCTCCTGGTTTCGCGGAAGCAGCACCTGCAGGACCCAAGGAGCCAGCACTGACGGTGCGTGAGCTGCTCCGGCGCCTGGGCCAGAAGCAGTTTAGTCACTCACTCAAGGTTCATACCAGCCACATGCTCGATCTTCATGGAGAGGATCACCCGCGGATCGCCTCGGTAGCCCCACGGCACTCCATAGTGCTTGGCCAGGGTATCATAGAAGGCACCGGTTGGGTCCGGCTCAATCCGCTCCACCCTCCCGCGAAACTCAGCAAAGGTATAGGGGTCATCCTCGTCCGTGATCGACACCGCGACCCGCGGGTCTCGCTGAATATTCCGATATTTCTGTCGGGTGGTTGTATGGGTAAACTTGAGGTACTCGCCATCCCACAGAAACCACATGGTAGATGACTGCGGTGCTCCATCTGGTCCAATGGTCGCCAGATGGGCAAACCCCTTGGATCGCAGGATTTTCTGCACCTTTGGGTTGTTCAAATCCGCCATGAGCGTATCCTCTCCTGGGCTTGCGCAGAGCGGCGATGATCGCCGCCGGCTTTGGCATCACCAGCGTCTCCCCACCTCGGGTGCCTGCGTAGGCCGCGCCTATCAGCAAAAAACCGTTCAGCTTTGAGTCCGTGTACGTGGGGTACCGCAGAGCGCGTGCCAGCGCGGCAATAGGCCGCCGCAGAACTCGAGTCGAGGCAGAGCAAGAGCCGCTTCCCCAGGGGACGCCTGGGGAAGCGGCTCTGTTGCCGTGACACACTACTCGCTCAGCACTACCTGCAGGGCAGGCTCGGGCCGAGACGGTGACCGCAGCACGAGCAGGCCATTGGCCAGCGAGAGCAGGCCGAAGACCGCCGCCAGGATGAAGACGCTGGTGAGCCCGTGGGTGAAGACGATCTCCGCGCGCATCGCCGGGGACGCGCCGACCAGCAGGCGAGCTGGCACTGCGCGAGTCGCCGTCCCAAAAGCCGTCACCAGGATGCTCAGGCCGAGCGCTCCGCCCATTTGCTGCATCGTTTGCAGCATCCCCGAGGCTGCGCCCGCCTCCCTCCCCGAGACGCCCGAGAGGACGGTGATACTGAGGGGTAGGAATGAGCTGCCGACGCCGGCACCCAGCAGGATCATGGGGACAACGATCGCAGGCGCGTAGTTGGACGAGATTGAGATCTGCGTCAGCCAAAGCGTCGCGAGCACGATCAGGGAGGCTCCACCGATAAGGATGCGTCGCGGACCCAGCCTGGGGATGAGCCGTGGCACGATGCGTGAGACGGTGAAGATCGAGAGCGTCATCGGCAGGAAGGCGATGCCGGTCTCGATCGGGCTAAAGCCCATCACCCGCTGAAGGAACTGCGTGAGGTAGAAGAAGCCTCCATACATCGCGACCACGGTGAAGAGCACGCTAAGGAATGCGCTCACCCGGCTCCGGCTGCTCAGCAGGTGCAAGGGCATGACCGGCTGCTCGTGCCGCATCTCGATCAGCACGAAAGTCGCCAGGATAGCCAGCGCCAGGACGATTGACCAGACGGTTCCCGCGTCATTCCAGCCATTCGAGCCAGCGCGAATAAACGCGTAGACCAGAGTGCCCATGCCAAGCGTCGAGGTCAGCGCTCCCGCGAGATCGAGGCGACCGCGCTGGCGGGCAGTTCCCTGGATGAAGCGCGGGGCCAGCAAGATGACGGCGATGCCGATGGGCACGTTGATGAACAGGACCCAGCGCCACGAGACCCAGGCGGTCAGCATCCCACCGAGGATCAAGCCGATGGAGCCGCCCGCACTGGAGACCGCGGTGAAATAGCCGAGGGCCCGATTGCGCTGGGGCCCTTCAGGGAAGCTGGTCATGAGCAGGGCCAGTGCGCTGGGCGCCGCGAGTGCCGCTCCAATCCCCTGCACGGCTCGCGCCGCGACGAGCCAGACCGCAGACGTCGCCAGGCCACCCGTGAGTGAGGCCAGCGTAAAGAGCGCAACGCCGCCGATGAAGAGACGCTTTCGGCCGAAGAGATCGCCCATGCGCCCGCCGAGCAGCAGTAGGCCGCCGAAGGTGAGCAGATAGGCGTTGAGCACCCACGAGAGGTTGTTCTGGGAGAAATGGAGCACTTCCTGCATCTGCGGGAGCGCGATATTTACGACGGTAACATCCAGCACCAACATCAGCTGAACGGTGAGGATGACCGCGAGCGAGATGTTAGGGTGTGCCTTCTGCTCCTCGACGCGAAGCCCCGCAATGGCTGGGCGCTGCGCGAGAAGCTGTGAGCTCGACATGATTGCCTCCAGGTGCGATAATATGGAGGAACCCTCCACATATGTAAGCGGAGGAATCCTCCGCTTGATGATATTATACGGAGGATGTCTCCGTTTATGCAACCCCTTGGGAGGGTTGGGAGAAAATTGATATGGATACCGTTGGCGCGCGGACCCCGGCGATGAGGCCGCTCCGTGCCGACGCGCGTCAGAATTATGAGCGGCTGGTCGAGGTGGCGGCGAACGCGATCGGGGAGCTGGGCCCCAACGTGAGCCTCGAAGAGGTGGCCAAGCGCGCGGGCGTGGGAATCGGAACGCTCTACCGGCACTTCCCCAACCGGCAGGCGCTCCTCGAAGCCGTCTATCGTGATCAGGTGAACGCAAACTGCGCACGGGCGCGCGAGCTGTTGGCCGCGGCACCGCCCGGTGAAGCGCTTCCGCTGTGGCTGCACTCGCTGCTCACCTACAACCTGACCATGCGCGGCCTCAAGGAGGCGCTCATGGCTGGCGAGGTCTCACCGCAGACCGGAGAGTGCAAAGCGATGATGCACGAGGTGGGCGGAGAGCTGCTGGCGAGTGCACAAGAGGTCGGCGCAGTCCGCCGCGATATCGAGATCACCGACTTGCTCCGCCTGGTGCATAGCATTGCGCTTATGGTCGAGCCTGGCGCCGAGGGCGAAGCGCGGGCCGAGCGCGTCTTCGAGGTGATGGTCGCTGGGCTCAAAAGCTAGAGACTCGATACGTTGCATGTCCCTGGGAGCATGGGGGTCTAGCGGGCCTGCCCGGCCCGTTGGATATTCCTGTTGGATATTCCCGGCCGCGTCCTCAATCACGGTCCAGGACCAGACCTCACCACGGACACCCATGGGTCCGGCTTGAGAGAGACTCTTCTCGACCCGCTCTCCACACTCGCTGCAGCCCTGGCGGGTATAGGCAGGTGCTAGCGCAATAACTCGATGGCCAGCTTAATCCTTGGCAAGATGCATCTCGCCGACCGCACGCGTACCAGCCATCCGCGCCTGGCGCCCGGGACTGATGGTCGGCGTAGACGGAACTGGGTTCGGCCGCATGACAGGTGCCAATTTTGGGAAGATAGCTCTCCACACGATGGCTGACTTCAGGTGAACTGGCCGAAAGGAGAGGATCCTGAAGCGGAAGCTACTGGCTCTATCACGTGGTGCGTTGCCAAGTCAGTTGGGGGATAGTCTCATGCTGGCTCGGCGTGCTCGACGCGGAAGACGGTCGCGCGTGTCGAGAGTCCGGCGAAGGCCTGTGGCAACGCCGCTGGATCATCTGGCAGGGGGTAGAGTTGCCGGAAATAGAAGACACCGGCCGGCACCAGCCGAGGGAACTCCCGCAGAATCGCCGCCCGTTCCTCCACAGGCAGCTCGACTAGGGCCACCCGTTCGCGTCGGCGACCGTATGCCAGGATGCCCCACCCTGCCGCCCGGACGTTCTGCACCCAATCAGCGTCGGCCATGCCCCCGATGAGGTAGCGTGTGCCTCCAACCGTGAGCGCAGAGACCGGCGTGCTGCGCAGCTTCCCCGAGGTGCGGCCGGGCACGGTGAGCACATGGATGGTGCCCGTCCGCAGGCCTAGCCGCTGCACTGCCATCACCAGTCGATTCGCTGGCTTAAGCCAGCGCGGCAGCGTGCCGCGAGCATGGGGTGATGTCATCCCGGTGGTCCTTTCTGTCAGTAGACAAGTGGACAGGCTGCTCCCAGACAGCGGCAGCGGGGTACGCTATACTAGGGGCACAGCTCGTCTGGGCATGATTTGACCGTAGTATATTTTTATCATAAAACTATCCATATGACAACCACGGACCGAGAGCACCTCCTTGGGGAAGTGGCTAGAGCCATCGCCCAGTTTCAGAGTACGGCAGCCCTGGTGGATGAGGCCGCAGCGACGTGCCTGGGGATCCACCGCACCGATCTGCGCTGCCTGGGCCTCCTGCATGCCCACGGGCCGTTGCATGCCGGGCGCCTGGGAACGAGGGCACACCTCAGCCCAGGGGCAACAACGGCAGCGATCGATCGGTTGGAACGTGCCGGCTACGTGCAACGGGTACGGGCGGAGGGAGATCGCCGGGGTGTGCTGGTCGAACTGACGCCTGCAGGGCGTGGGCACATCGAAGCTATCTATGGCCCAATCGGACGCGCAGGGATGGCGTATCTCGCGCGCTACAGTGAGGCGGACCTCCGGCTCCTGCTCGAGTTCCTTACCGACGGGTATCGCTTACAGGTCGAACAGGCAGCACGAATCCGCACCATGGCTGGCGCAGCCGATAGCGAGGCAGTTGAACCGCAGTGAAGGAAACAGGAGTGGCGCTCCAGGTGTCTGGAGACGACTGTCCGCTCGCGTCCGCTGCTTCCGAGCCACCTGCGTCCCCAAATGTCGCGGATCGGGTAGCTAGCCAAGTCCGGCGCTGAGGAGCCAGAGGGCAAGACCAACGAAGGGCAACGCGAGTTGCTGCACGCTGGTGCTCAGCCCAGGAGCTGGGTGTCGCTGGTAGGGCGGGCGCTCGAACACTTTCCGCCACAGCGCGTCGTCCAGCTCCCACAACTCGAGTTGCGGGGAGGTGTAGGCGGTACGGTAGAGCTGCGGATGCGGGTCCACCGCTCGTAGCCGCTTGCCGCGTCGCTCTGCACGATAGGCATAGTGGGCAAGCAACGCCTGCTGATAGGCAATAGAGAGCCGCCCGTCATAGAGCCAGACCGAGACGCGCTTACGGGCTAACCCGCGCTCGGCATAGAGGTAGAAGCGCTGTACGCTAACGTAGCCCGCGCGGTTGACCGTTCGCGCGACCTGCAGCTGGCGTAGCGCTCCCAGCAGCGCGTCCGGCGCCAGCTCACGTCCATGCACCCAGCCGAGCGTCTCCTCGGGTGTGCGTAGCCCATCCGCGCGCTCCCGGTGCGCCCAATGCGGGGTGGTGTTGAAGGTCTCGACGAAGGCGGCATGCTGCTGGCCGAATCCATAGACGGAACCATGAGATCTGAGGCTTCCGCACAGGTGGGTACAAAATTGCCCGATAACCCCTTGCACCAACCTTAACATACCTTAAACCAACCTCAGTCTTCCTTGAACAGGACCCTGTTAAAGTTTTCGGGGGATTCTGAAGACGCAGCGGTTTCTGAAGACGCAGATCAACCGGCGCGTAGACATGGCCGTCGTTGGTTTGCACTAGTGGCAGGGAGAATGCAGCGCATGCGTAACAAGCGGTTCAGATCTTGGCGGGGATCGTCCTCCTCGCCATCCTCGCGGCAGGCACCGCAACGGTGTTTACGAGAGCCAAACGGGCCAATGCAGATCCGGGCGGAATGCCACGATTCCAGCACATCTTCTACATTATGATGGAGAACCAGGCGTTCAACGAGGTCATCGGCAACTCGAGCGCGCCCAATCTTAACGCGCTGGCCAACAAGTACGCGCTGGCGACGAACTATTACGGTGTCACTCATCCGAGCGAGCCGAACTATGTCGCTGCGGTGGGCGGCAGCTACTTCACCGTGGCGAACACGACACAGTCGAGTATTGATTATACCGGCGACAATGCCTACTACTGCTCGCCCAGCAGCACGCTCTCCGAGTGCTCCGGCACGACCGGTAACCATCAGATCGATGCGCCTAGCCTCTTCAGTCAGCTGGAGGACCACGGCCTGTCATGGAAGACATACCAGCAAAGCATCCCGAGTGTCGGCTACACCGGCCTCTACTATCCGTACGGAGTCGTTGGTGGCTCTACCGAAGACAAGCTCTACGCCTCCAAGCACAATCCGATCATGAACTTCCTCGCCTACTACGGCCCGGCACCGACCTCGGCGAACTTTGTGCCGAACGCCAGGCAGCAGGCTGAGCTGAACAAGATGGTTCCCGATACGCAGCTCGCGATCGATCTTGACCGTGGCGATGTCCCGAACTTCTCGTTTATCGTGCCCGATCAGTGCCACGATATGCACGGTACGACGAGTTGCCCCACCGAATCGGCACCACTGATCCAGGCGGGTGACACCTACGTCGCCCAGACGGTCAACGAGATCATGTCGTCGCGCACGTGGAAACATGGCAACAACGCCATCGTCATCACCTTTGATGAGAACGACTACACCGCCGACGAGTGCAACTACAGCGTCCCAGTCGCCTCGGTTGGTTGCCAGGTCCCGACTATCGTCATCGCGAATCACGGTCCGCATGGCGTGAAGTACAACGTCGCCGCCAACAACTATTCGCTGCTGCTCACCATCGAGGAGGCATTCGGTCTCCATTGCCTGCAGCAGGCTTGCCCGAGCTCAGGCAGCAATGTCCAACCGATGACTCCAATGTTCCGCAAGTAGGGTGAAGTAGGAATAGCAAGCCAGTAGAGGCGCGCGGACAATCAGGGTTCTAACCCTGATTGTCCGCGCGCCTCTCTTCAGGGACGAAATCTGCTGTTTCTGATGCTATGTCTGGCGGGAGGGACATGGCGCCGTAGCCTTTGGCTATAGGAAAGGCAACCATCCCGCCCGCACCGCCAGGACGGTGCTATCCACTCTCTTTCTTAGAGTACGCAAAATCCTCCGACATTTACGACGCGAGGTATGTAGCTAAAAAAGACGGCTATCCGGATTATATGGTTGATGTGACCCCTCTTCCCATCATGTGAAAACCGACCTCCATGGCTAACAAGCTGTCAGTCTTGCGAGATCATCACTCTAATCATCCGATGTATCCTGTATCTGAAACAGGTACGTGGCACCGCGAGCCGCCTCTCCTTCATCCTGCACCAGCCCAGCATCCTTCAGTCGCTGCCTCCCGTGCGTTCGTCCCATGGTGTCTTCCGCGACTCCCGCAGCCAGAGCGAAACCGACGTCGGCTGCATCGTCTCCTGCACCACCGCCAGCAAGTGCTCGCGGAGCTCCGCCAGATCCATATCAGCGCGTAGATTCACGGCAAACGCCTCCAGCGTGCGTGCGGCATCGTATTTGCTGCGATAAAATCGCCGGTCGATGGCCGACTGGATGCCGCGCCGCAGCGGAGTAAAGAGGCCAGCAATGAGCAGCGTCGAGCCCACCAGGATAATGGGAGAATGCGACGCCTGGCGGTCGACCGTGCCGACAGCGGCTTGTGCCCCTATGATCACGGCGAAGTACACGGCGGCCAGGATCGCCGTCAGCGCGGTGTAGACCAGGGTACGCCGGATGAGGACATCGACGTCGAAGAGCTGGTAGCGCGCGATGGCAATGGCCACGGAGACGGGGAGCGCCAGATAGGCAAGCTGCTCTATGGGACCTCCGGCGGTGTAGTAGATTGTGTTGGTTAATGCGACATACGGGATACCAAAAGCCAGCGGCATAAGGACAAGCGGCACAATGATCCAGTACAGGACATTGGTCAACAGCGCCACCGCAAACCCGAGGACCACCCACTTCGTCTGCTGCTGCTGCCGAACGCTCGAGGTGCGACGGTACCGATAGATCTGGACCGCCAGAGCACTGAGATAGCCAATGGGATAGTAGACAGCCAAATTACCAAACTGTGGATTTATCAAACTGCCCACCCCATAGGTCACCCACCACACCATCCACACCACCAGCAGCAGCCAGGCCCAGCGAGGGACGAAGCGGCCATCCGGGAACAGAAGCAACACCGCGTAGTAGCCCGCTTCAGTGACGACGAGGACCAGCAGCACGACAAGCCCCGTTCCCTGAAGCGACACAACACCTGCTGAAATAAGCGTGCCGATGGGGTAGAGGAGGAACAGGCCAACCACCAGCGTAAACCAGTCATCACGACGCCGCAGAAACAGGAGCAGCGCGATGACGGCGCTGGCGAGCGCGACGAGCGTATACACACCCATATAATAGGCGGCGAAGGCGCCCAGTCCAATCCCCGTCCGCTCCAGGCTCGCGGCCTGCGCGGGAGTGAGCAGACACGTGGCGGCGGTGCAGGGGTGCAGGAGCGTAGGGAGCAGTTGGACGACTGAGACGACGGCTAACGCGAGATTGAGCAGAAAGAACGCGAGCCATGCCATCCGGGCCACGGCGAGCCAGCGCCCGCGAGGAGGGTGGACGGAAGTCTGTCTATCAGGTACGGGGTCTGCTTGCATCATTGCTCTCTCTCTTCAACATAGGTGGCTCCTGGAACGAGGGGGGTTCCGCCCGGCTGGGTTGGCGGATCCACAGGGAGACCTGCGCCGGCTGCATCGTCTCCTGCACCACCGCCAGCAAGTGCTCGCACAGCTGGTCCAGGTCCACCTCCTGGCGCAGGGTGGAGCTGAAGGCGGACATGATCTTGGCCGCGTCATACTTTTGGCGATAGAAACGCCGGTCAATCAGCGTTTGAATGCGCTGGCGAAACGGTTGGAAGAGCACGGCGATCACCAGGGTCGAGCCGACCAGGACCAGCGGGGACCGCGCCGCCTGCGCGTTGAAGCTATCGAGCGCAAACTGCGCGCCAACAATCGTTCCGACATACACCACGACCAGGCTGGCCGCCAGCAGGGTATAGACCAGCGTGCGTCTGACGAAGATATCGATATCGAAGGCGTTGGCATACAGAACTGCCATCAGGGTGCCGGCAATGTTGATGCCACAGCCAAAGAAGCCGGACGTGTTGATGAGGAGGAAGGCGAGGGAAGTAGGAACGGTGATGGCGGGCAAGATGCCATCCAGTAACAAAGCGCTTGGGATGAAGACGCTCAAACCCAAAATGAGCCATTTCATGGAGGTCTGCTCTTTGGCGTTTAAGAGGTGGCGATAGCGATAGATCAAATACCACAGACCAAGGGGAAAGACCGCCGGACCCAGTATGGTGTTGACCCGAACAAAAATGGGATTCGTGATGAAGTAGGCGAGTACATTCACAATAATGTAGAACCAAAACACTCCCGCTATCCAGCGACGGCCAAACCGGCCATTGGGAAACGTAAAGGTCGCATACGTGCCCAGGATGCCCATACCTACATCGATCAACAACTTCAACAGTGTATGTAGGGCGGGGTGGGCAGTGGCGAGTGCTGGATAATCCGCGCCCTCATACGCGGAAAAGGCGACGAGGCTACAGCTCAGCCCCAGAGGCACCCATTGGCTGGGTTTCTTGAAGACAATCAGTCCCGCGATCCCCACACACACGAGGATAAAGATCACTTGAATCACGGTATAGAGATTGGCATAGAACGCGACCGAGAGGCCAACGTGCTCAAGGGCCTGGGCATTCCCCGGTCTGAGGGCGCAGCCACTGGGGCAGACGGTGTGCAAGTAGGTGTAGGCCAGTGGGAAACCCACGAGATGGCCAGCCAGGATGAAGAGCGTATAGACGAGAAAGCCAGCGGTCATGAACCAGGCCGTGCGCGAACGAGAGAGTTTGGTTGATGTCTCCGGCACGGGCGTAGCGAGAGCAACCGTCATAATCGCCTCCGATTGGACGTCAGGCTGCCGGCAATCGCACGAGTAGAGCCGGGTAGAAATGGTGCCCGAATCTCTCTCTAGTCTGATCATTGCATACAACCGTCTCAAAAACGTTACGAGACGCGTTACGTTTTTTCACCAGGTAATGGGGCTGTACCGAGTCACCGTATGCCGGCTGTCAATGTATTGCAAATCCAGATCCACCTCCCACTGTTGCCTCCGGTAGCGGTTATGTTCAGCCATCCAGCGCCGTTTGGCCTTCTCTTCCGGTTCCAGGGCGAATTCATGTCAGTGCCTCGGCCGTTCTCTTTACCCTTTTAGGCTTCGATGCGATCACGTCAGCTGAGCAGTGCAGTACCTGTCAGCGTTCCGATGAGCGGCAGTCGCCCACCGGCACACTGGCGAGATCACTCTACGAGAGTTCTACGGTGTGATCCGCCCTATCTTATTGGCATCCGATTCAGTGAACCAGATATTGCCGTCTGGTCCACTGGTGATGCCAGTAAGTCCGCTGCTTGATGTCGGCAGCCAGCCGCTGCATATCCTAGGCAAAATCGGCCTCGGTGCTGTGGATGGGCAGGGCGTTGCGCCAGTGCACCTCCTGCAGCGAGGGTGGCAAGTCCTCGGCTGCCGGCCTGCTGCGCCTGGCCCAGGGACAGGTCCAGGAAGGAACGGCCGACCTGGAAGCGGTGATCGCGGGAGCAGGTCCGTGGATGCTTTGCGCATACTTAGCCCAGGGTGCCCTAGCCGAGTACGAGCTCCTGATCGGGCAGGCCGCACAGGCCTACGAACGCTTGAGTCGCGACCGGTACCAGTCCAGTCGGAGCAGGGAGCAAAGGAGCGGCTGGCGTTGCAGCCGCTGCTGGCCTGGGCGCTCGCGGAGCTGGGTGACCTCGCTCGGGCAGAGGCGCTACTGGCCGAAACTCTGGACCGTGCCGCTTCCCGGCAGCTTCGTCGGATACAGGTCGATACGCTCAGGGTGGGAGCTCTGGTCGCGCTCCGGCAGCACCAACACGCGAAAGCTCCTGTGTGCCAAGCCCACCATCGATATACTCATCACTGTGGGCGCTTTCAGCCCTGACGTTGCCGCTCTCCTGCTCCTGCGCGCCAGCCCCCTCCCCATGACCGTTATCGGCGGCCATCTTGATACCACAGGGCATCGTAGGAGCAGGAGAGCGACCCATTGACAAAACCCTGCTCGAATGGCATAATCTACTCGTTCAAATAAATTTACTCGAGTAGGAATCACAATTTACATGACAGAGATCGACGATACCTTCTATCTCACCACCCTGGACCAGGTGCATACGCTGGCCGATCCCTTGCGGGTTCGAATTCTGGACCGGCTGCGCCACGAACCGATGACGGTCAAGATGCTGGGCACCGAGCTGGGAGAAGCGCCTGCCAAGGTGCACTACCACGTACGCGAGCTCGAACGCATTGGCGTCATTCGCCTGGTGGAGACCCGGGAAAAAGGTGGGGTGCTGGAAAAGTACTACCGAGCCATCGCCCACAACTATTCCATCTTGAAAGATCTGCTCTACAACTCGCAGCCCAACGAGCTAAACGCCATCGTCCAAGAATATTTCCAGGTGGTGCAGCGCGGCCTGACGGCGGCGCTGGCGCAGTACCACGAGCACCCTGACCGGCACCTGCCCATAAGCATAAGCAACGGAGCTATCTGGGCGACGGAGGAAGAATTCAGGGCGCTTCTCGGCCGGATAAGTGAGCTGGTCGAATCCTACCAGGCGCCTCGCCATCTCGAAAGCGAGCAGGAGTGGACTCTCGACGTAATCGGCCACAGCGCCGCCCCGGAGCCAGACCAAAAGCCAATGGCACCGTCATCCGATCCCGGTAAAATTCACCGCTCCTACCGCTTCGGCGCCACTGGGCTCGACCGTAAGGAGCTAGACGGCGTCGTTGCGCACGGCAGCCAGCTCGACCTCACGGTGGTGGGGGTCTGCAGCTTCGCCAGCGACATCACGCCGGAACTGGCCGACCTCGCCATTGCCCGTATACATATCTATGGCGTACTGCATGCCTCACCCGATGTGCGTGCGGTGCTGCTCTCCAAAGGAGGTGAAAATCAGCCGAACGCGACCGCCTGACCACCCGCAAGCACGACCCCACCAAAAAACGGGCACGCCATTGTTGCTGCAATGACGTGCCGGATCGCTCAACCACACTTGATACGTTGGCCCTATCACATCTGGAGGAGCTGTCATGTATTCTACCACGTCCGCTAACGCGCCACAGCCGGTGAAGTCCGGCCTGCTCATCAATCGGAACTACGCCTGGCTCTGGCTGGGCGGTACCATATCGACCTTTGGCGATGTCATTTACGACTTCACCCTGGTGGTCTGGATCACCCTCTTTCTGGCCAGAAACCAGTCCTGGGCGCCGCTGGCGGTCAGCGGCGTGCTGGTGGCTTCGCTGGGAACGATGTTTCTGTTTGGACCAATCGCCGGCGTCTTCGTCGATCGCTGGGACAAACGACGCACCATGCTGGTAATGGACGCCGTACGTGCCGTGCTGGTCGCGCTGCTGATTCCGGCCACCAATGCCTTTCCATTGCCCCTGCTTCCGGATGGCCGCCTACCGCTGGCAGCGCAACTGGTCTGCATCTACAGCATCGTCGTACTGGCCACCCTCTGCGGCCAGCTCTTCAATCCCGCCCGAACCGCCCTGATCGGCGATATCGTGCCCGATGCCTATCGGGCACGGGCCGGCGGGCTGAGCCAGGCCTCACAGAGTATCGCCCTACTGCTTGCTCCGGCGATGGCGCCGGTGCTGGCGCTCACCGTCGGCGTGGAATGGGCCATCGCCGCCAACGCCGTGTCATTCGGCGTATCATTCCTGACCATTTCGCTGGTGCATCCTCCAAAGGCAGCCAGCAGCCGTCTATCGGGCCGCCCGGTCAACGCACTCCGTGAGCTGGGCGCCGGACTGGCTCTGGCGGCACGCAACCGGGTGCTATCCACCATCATCATGGCGACGGCACTGGTCATGCTTGGCGGCGCCGCCATCAACGCCCTGGACATTTTCTTCGCGCTGCACAACTTAGCGGTGCAGCCCCGCCTGTATGGACTCCTCTCGAGCGCTATGGGGGTGGGAGTACTGGCCGGATCGGTACTGGCCGCCGCCCTGGCAGAGCGCATCGGACTGGTGCGCATCTTCAATCTCTCGTTGTTGATAGTGGGAATCGTCATCGTCGTCTACTCACGGTTGACCAGCTTCGCTCCGGCGCTCATCCTCATCTTTGTCGTGGGCATCGCCCAGGCCATGCTTAACACTGTGGTAGCTCCGTTGTTCTTGCGGGTGACGCCCCGCGAATTCGTGGGTCGCGTCGCCGCCATCGTCGCCTCGTCGACAGCACTGGCGCAACTCATCGGCACCATTGTCACCGGCTACCTGGCGGGTGAGGCGTTGGCGGGCCTCCACCGGGTCGCGCTGGGACAGGTATTTGGCCCCTATGATGTGATCATCGGCGGCGGCGGCTTGCTGATTGTGCTGGGAGCATGCACTGCCTTCGCCCGTCTGGGGGTCAAGGATCCCGCTCCTCCCGCCGCCGGTGCGCCGCCACTTCCTGCCACAATTCAAGGGACGCCAGCGGTTCCCGAAACTCCCTCGGTGGCGGCGGCGGCCGGCAGCCCTGGCTCCCCACAGTACCGCGTGGCGAGCCAGTAGTGAAACCGGCAACCGCCTAGCCGTGCACGCTGTTGCGCCACAGTCGCCGCATCTTAACGACTGGGAACCTGTCCACGTCAGGCCACTGCGCTGGCCGATAGGGACCGGGCGCCGGCGAGGGGCAGGGTGAACCAGAAGGTCGAGCCCTGCCCCAGCGTGCTCTGGACGCCCACCCGGCCACCATGGGCCGAGACGATGGCCTGGGAGATGTGCAAGCCGAGCCCCAGACTGCCGCCAGGCTCCCCACCCTGCGCCGTGACGCGTGGCGCCCGGTGGAACAGCTCCCAGACCCGTCTCCGCTCCTCCTTGGGGAGCCCAGGTCCTCGGTCGCAGACGGCTACGCGTGCCCGCCGCCCGCGCACGCTCACACTGATGTCGATCGGCTGATCCGCGGGCGAGTACTTGAGCGCATTGGAGACGTAGTTGGCAATGACCTGCCCCAGGCGATCGGCATCGGCCTCGACTGGTACTGGCGCGCCGCCCTCCGGCACCTGCAAGCGGATGGTGCGCTCCGGCGCGGCCACGCAGAGAGCCGCCACCTGCTCGCGCACCAGCGTCGCCATATCAAGCGGCGCTCGGCGGAGTTCCAGCTTGCCGGCGCGGATGGCCGCCATGTCAAAGAGCCGGGTGAGGAGTCGTGTCAGCCGGTCCGCGCTCTGGTCCGCGTTCTCCACCCGGTCACGCACGGCCTCGACGCCAGAGGCGAGATCAGGGTACGTCTCCCGCACTGTGGCGGCCAGTCGTTCGGATTGGCGCTGGGCGAGGTCGAGATAGCCGATAACGGCGCTGAGCGGTGAGCGCAGGTCGTGTGCGGCGACGGCAAGGAATGCCTCCATGCGCCGGCTGGCTTCCCGCGCTGCCAGCTCGTCGGTGCGGGCAGCCAGCTCGTCGGCGCGCGCCGACTCGCGCTCACGCTCCAAGCGATTGCGCTCCGTCTGGTCGTGCAGTACATTCACCGCCCCTACGAGGTGGCCGTCCCGGTCCCGCAGTGGCGCTGCGCTCATGTTGAGCTCGATCTCGCGTCCATCCAGCGCCCGCATCCGCAGGTCGCGTGCCTCTGGCCCAGTGACTACCTCTCCTCGCAAGGCGCGAAGGACCGGCCGCTCCTCAGGGGGCACCGGACGGTCCTGCTGGTCACGCGCGGCCAACGTGGCCAAACGCTCGCGCGCCGAAAGATGGGAGAAATCGGGCGGGGCGGCGTCCATACCAAGTATGCGGCAGGCCGCCGCATTCTCGCGCACCATCCGGCCGTCGGCGTCCCAGACGACCAGGCCGTCGGCGACCGCCTCGAAGATGAGATCCAGCTGCTCTGCCTGGCGCTCGGCCTGCACGCGGGCCGCCTCACGTTCGCGCTCCAGCTGTTTGCGCTCCGAGATGTCGTGGACCACCACGACGGCCCCCACGACGCGCCCGTCGCCGTCCCGGAGCGGCGCCGCGCTGACGTTCAGTTCCAGCTCCCGACCGTCGAACGCCACTGCGCGGATGTCCGCGCTTGGCCCGGTGACTGTCTCACCCCGCAGCGCGCGCCCGGAGGGGCTCTTCCTGAAGGGAAGCGGCGCACCGGTGGCGTCGCGCAGGCGCAAGAGTCGCACCCGCTCTCGCAGTGGCAGGGTCTCATACCTTGCCGGCGCACGATCCAGGCTGTACAGCTCGCGGTATGCCCGGTTCACCATTTGGATGGGGTGGTCTGGCGCACCATAGACAGCCACCCCATCGACCACGGTCTCCAGGATAGTCTGCAGCTGCTCCGCTCGCTCGGCCGCCTGTGCCTCACTCGCCTGTGCTCGCGCCAGCGCCGCCTCCGCCTCCCGGCGGGTGTCCTGCTCGGCAGCGTAGAGGCGCGCGCGGCCGATCGCCAGGGCGATGCGATCAGCGGCGCGTTGCAGCAACGCGACATCCGCCTCGGTGAATCGGCGCGTGGCGGCGCTGCCCACGTGCAGAACCCCCACCAACCGGCTCGCCACTGGGCCGTCCACCTGGTCCTCCACCAGCAGCGGCACACCGACGGCCGAGCGCAGGTGCTCCCGCAGGATCGGATGCGCCAGCGCGAAGGTGGAGAGGTTGTTTACGATAAGGGGCGCCCGGCCCGCCGCGATGCGGCCGGCGAACCCCTGCCCCATCAGAACCTGCGTCCAGCCGATCATCTCTTCCGGCAGCCCCTGCGCCGCCCGCAACGTCAGCGTCTGGGAGTCCGCGTCCAGCAGGAAGATGCAGGCGTTGTCCACACCCATCACCGCCGTCACGCGGCCGAGCAGCTCATGCAGCAGGTCGTCGAGCGCCAGGTGGGAGAGGGCCGTGTCGGTGAGGGCTTGCATTGCACACAGTTGAGCGTTGGTCGCTTCTGCCCACGAGCGGGTGGCTGCCGCTTCTGCGCGCGCCTCTCTGGCCTCCGTACGCGCTGCTTCGAGAGCGCCCTTCCGGTCTTTCGCTGGTGTGTGCGGACGCGATGTCAACGACGGTACGCGGGCAGTGCGCTTCGGATTCATCGATTGCTCTCATTCGTTGGAAGGTCGGTGTTCCCTTACGTGCTGCCGGTGGCTCATCCGCGCTTAGGCGTCTCGCGCACGGCGATACGTTGGGGAACACTTCTTGGGGGCACGTCTGCCCACATGGTGAAGGTGTCAACGGCACAGCTGGCGCCAAGGTGACATAACATCACACACCAGTGTATCGCAAGGAGATTAACGGGACATTACAGCGCTCTATCAGGTGACGAAAGCCCATCCCCCGACATAGCGGCGGTCTGTTTCGAGAGATGCCTCATCATGTTCTCCCTTATGACCTGGCCGGATGCCCACTGACACGGCATATATCGCACTACTGCACGAACTGAGCCCCGCTGCCTGTGGGCACGATCCGGCTGCCACACGGCTCGATCTCGTGCACGTTGCGCAGGCTAATCCTGGACACAATCACTGAACGGTAACAGTCCAGCCGAGGGAATACGTACGCTTGACAACTGAGCGCTGGGTCGCGTACACTCTCCCTGCCATACTGTTTCTGACCGGTTCCACCCACTATGACGTGGCCGATGAAGGGAGTGCACCATGCAGAGAGCTATTACCCGCACTGCATCATGTCTCCGGGAGGGTCGGCAGCAGTCTCGGCGGTGGTATCAGATACGGCGAGCAATGTTCACCTAAAATTGCCGTAGAACCACTTTGGCTGGCCGTCCTGCGCTGGACGGCCTTTTTCGTTGCCAACTTTTCGTTGCCAACTTTTCGTTGCCAACCATCCGCGACGTTGGGCCGACAGCATCATGCTGCGGCCCTTTTTGGTGTTTTGGTGTCTGTAAGCGAGATCTCAGCTTCCAGCGGCTGAGTCCGCGACCGGAGAGAAAGCAGAGGTGCTCTATGTCCACTACTCATCAGTCTGTTGCCGTCGTGAACCCAGTGAGAGTTTGTCCGAGTGTTAGGAGCAGACACCAAGCATGTCAAAGCGCAAACAGCTTCGTGCCATGGACGAAGTGGAAGAAGAGACCAGTCTCGCCCAACTGGACCCGATTCAGGCAGCCCTCGATTACTTCTTCGCCGAGGGAATGGTTACCGACGTTCTCTACGTGGTAAGAGGTGGCAAAGAAGCAACCGTCTATTGCTGCCGGGCCCATCCCTCAACCGGGGCGGAATGGCTGGCTGCCAAAATCTATCGCCCGCGCACTCATCGCGGATTTAAAAATGATGCGGTCTATCAGGAAGGGCGCGTCATCACCAATGGGCAGATGCGCCGCGCTGTCCAGAATAAGAGTCGCTTCGGCCGGCAGGTGCAATTTGGCCAGTGGGTCGACCACGAGTTTGCGGTGCTGACCGAGCTCTCGCGTGCGGGTGCGGATGTCCCCCGCCCGATTGCCCACACCGACAGCGCCATCCTCATGGAGTACTTCGGCGATGGGGAACAGGCAGCTCCCTCACTAGAGAACAGCGACCTATCCCGTGAAGAGGCGCAAGCCGTTTTCGCAAGCCTGCTACACAACATCGAACTGTGGTTGGCCCATAACTACGTGCATGCCGATCTTTCCGCCTACAACGTACTGTACTGGGATGGGGAGGCGAAAATTATCGACTTTCCGCAGGCGATCGATCCGCGTTTCAATTCCAACGCCTTCACTCTCCTGGCGCGCGATATCGAGAACATCTGCCGCTATATGGTGCGTCATGGGCTGGTCTACGATGGAAGGAGAATCGCCGAGCGGCTCTGGCACCAATTTCGCAACGCGCAGCTCTATGCCGTGACCGGCCGCACCTGCTATCAGCTTGCCGTCGCGCTCGGCCACATCTATGGGCAGCAGCGCGAGCAGCTCAGTCGGCAGCAGACCGGCGGACCGCCGACCCACATTCTGCTCGATCTGGACGGCACCGCCGACCCCACCCACGGGGAGCAGGAAGGCACGGCCTACCATGGCTACTACCGCCAGCATATGTATCATCCCCTGCTCATCTTCGACGGGGACACCGACCAGCTCATTACCGCCATCCTGCGACCGGGGACGGTGCACGCCAGCCGCGGGGTAGTCGCCGTCCTCAAGCGGGTCGTGCGCGCGCTACGGACCCGCTGGCCGGGCGTGCAGATCGAGCTGCGGGCCGACAGCGGCTTTGCCGTCCCCGCCCTCTCTGCCTGGTGCGAGCAGGAAGGCATTGCCTACACCATCGGTCTGCCCACCAATCCGCGCCTGGAAGCCCTGGCGGCGCCGCTGCTGGCCGAGGCACGCGCGCAGCACCAGCAGACCGGTCTCCGATCCTACACAACGGGCCGGCATGGCAGCATCCGCGCCGGCCTTCTACCAGGCCAGTTTCGAGTGAGTGGTGCCGGACCAAGCGCGGCTTCGTCTGGCTACAGCGCACCGGTCGCTGCCAGCACATCGGCGAGAACTCCCGCCGCCGTCACCTGCGGTCCCGCACCCGGTCCCTGTATGCTGAGCGGGTAGTCCAGATAGCGTCTGGTCTTGAATCCAAACCAATTTTCCGGCCCACGCAGACTTCCCAGCCCGCTGCCGCTGCCTACAGCAACCTCCGCCAGCCCTACACTGCAGCCTGACGGTGTCACCCGTCCCACGTACCGCAAGGTGTTTCCGCGGGACTGGGCCAGTTGCATTCTGGCGGCGTAACCCGGGTCAAGCTCGGGCAAGCGCTGCAGAAACTGTTCGCTATCAAGCTGAGCCATCTCGGCCGGGTACAGCGCATCCGCGCTCAGCTGGTCAGGCTCAATCGGTTGGCCAGAGAGCCGGGCCAGTATGAGTGTCTTCCGGGCGACATCCTGTCCGCTGAGATCAACGCGCGGATCAGGCTCGGTAAACCCTTGCTCCCCGGCCAGTCGCACCGCCGTCGAGAACGGCGTACCACTCTCCAGCGCGCTGCAAATGAAGCCCAGGGTGCCACTCATACAGCCCCAGATCTCCAGCATCTCATCGCCTGAGGCCAGCAGAGAGCGCAGGGTACTTATCACCGGAAGACCGGCGCCCACGGTAGCCTCGCACCGGAGTCGTCTGGGACCAAACCGGCACAGGCGGCTAAACTCCTGGGCGGTGCAGCCGGCCAGGAGTTTCTTGTTGGCAACGATCAGGCTGGCACCGCGTGCCAGGGCCTCTTCCATGAATGGGTACAGCGTATCAGCAGTGGAGGTGTCCACGATGAGGGTATCTGCCCATGACCCCCAGGCCCAATGAGGCTCAGCCAGCAGCGCCATAGGATCCGGGCATGGTAGGAACCCGTCCGGTGGAGCGGACCGCAACGCCCGACTCTCTAACAGCATCTGCAGTTCGGTGAAGGAGGAGAGGCCAGATCCCAGGCTGACAGCTCCTCCCCTGGAAGTAAAGAAGCCGCAGTAGCCGATCGAGAGCTGCAGCTCGGCTTGCCAGCGCTGGTCGTCCCGCAAAAGCTGCCGGGCAAACTCCTGACCTACCGATCCCAGGCCGATCTGCAACAGCCGGCATTTGCGCATCATAGCAGTGCTCACTGCCTCTCCTCCTCCCGGATCAACACCTGTACGGCTGCCCGGAATTACACCAGTCCGCGCGTAACTGCCAACTCGGCGTTGAGAATCGAGGCTCCAGCGGCGCCGCGTATGGTGTTGTGGCCCAGCACCACAAATTTGTGACCAAAGTTTGGACACGGTTGCACTCGCCCCACCACTATGGCCATGCCTCGTCCGGCGTAGCGGTCGTGAAGCGGCTGAGGCCGGTCAGGTTCGTGCCGCACTACGATGGGAGGCTGCGGCGCCGACGGCAGGGCCAATGTCTGGGGCTCAGCCTCGAAGTCGCGCCACGCGGCTATGAGGTCCTCACTGGTGAGGGAGTTCTCGCCCAGTTCCACCGAGACGCAGGCCAGGTGCCCGACCTGCACCGGTACCCGGGTACACTGGGCGCTCACCGAGCAGTTCGCCGGGAGTATCCGGTTCTGATCCGGGTCGAAACTCCCAAGGATCTTGCCGGTCTCACGCTCGATCTTCTCCTCCTCCTCGGCGATATAGGGGATGACGTTGTCCAGGATGTCCAGGCTGGCGACGCCGGGATACCCGGCACCGGACACCGACTGGAGCGTGGTCACCTGCACCCGGCGGAGCCCAAACCTGTCGGCCAGCGGCTTGAGAGCCAGGGCAAGCTGTATCGCCGCGCAGTTGGGGTTGGTTACCAGGAGACCCGACCAGTGACGCGAGGCCTTCTGGTATGGAAGCAGCGCCAGATGGCCGGGATTGGCTTCGGGAATGAGCAGTGGCACGTCAGCTGCCATGCGGTGGCTGGCGGCGTTACTAAATACCGCATGCCCGCGAGCGGCCAGCGACAGCTCTACCTCCCCGGCCACCGACGCCGGCAGAGCCGAGAAGACAATGGGAGCGTCAAGGGCAGCATCGGGAGCCAGCAACGGCAGGTCCAGAAGGGGCTCCGGAGGGTTTTCCGGGAGGCGCCAGGTGAGGGCATCTCCCAGTCGCTGTCCAATCCGGCGCTCCGAGCCGGCAACCGCCGATATCGTAAACCAGGGATGGTTGTCCAGCAGCGCCAGGAATCGCTGGCCCACCAGGCCGGTGGCCCCCAGCACCGCGACCGGTATCTTACTCTTCGCGCTCTCTACCACGTTTCCACCTCTTCCTCCGTCGGTTTCTCGGTGCGCCGGCCGTGCTTGTATGCCAGGACGTCAAGGGGCGAGTATCGGGCCGGCTCGCGCGCCTCCACCATGAGGTCGGCATGTAGATGCCGTACGGCAACATCCAGCAACGGTTCCGGCACAAGTACGCTCACCACGCCGGCGCTGGCGAGCTGATGCCGCCAGCTCACCCGCGCATTCAGCAGCACAGCTTGCGCCCGAGCCAGCACCAGGGTGCCCTCCAGCTCCATCTCTTCCCCGATGATGGAGCAGACCGCCAGACCGTCCTCCACCCACGGGTCGCCCACCAGTCCCTGCCGCATCTCGCCGGCAAACTCCGCGACCAGCGCTGAGCGAGCCAGGTCGGTGTCTGCACTGTCAACGAGCACCTGGGGATCGTGCCGGGGCATTGGATGGGGAGCCTGTATGATCTCGACAGTGGCGCTGGCCATGGCCCCGCAGAGCCGGGCGAACAGGTTGGGAACCTCCGGCAGGCCGGAGCCGGTGAGGCTCACTAAGGAGACGTTGCGGCGTCCGGCAATCGCCTCTGGACCAGCACGACCGGCAGGTAGTCCATCGCCCGAATGCTGACGCGGGCAACTGGTCTGGATCAGCGTCCCCCACCGCTCTGGGAAAAAGGTGTTGCGCACGCGTACTTCAATCCCTGCGCGAGCAGCGGGACCGAGCGAACTTGAGTGCAGCACGCGCGCGCCGGCGAGCGAGAGGCGCCCGGCGGTGGCCGCCGAGATAGCGGGCAGCACATGCGCCTCCGGAACCACACGGGGATCCGCGCTAAGAACGCCGTCGACGTCGGTGTAGATCCAGCACTCGTCACAGGAAAGCGCGGCGGCCAGCAAAGTCGCCGAGTAGTCCGATCCACCTCGACCAAGCGTGCTAATGCGACCCTTACCGCTGCGACTGATGAAACCGGGTATCACCGGTATGGGTTCTCTACGGTTTTCTCCGGCACCGCCACCGCTGGTGGCGGAAGACTGCGCCCGCAACCACCCCTCTGCCGCCGCCCGAGTAGCCGCCATATCCGGCAGCGCCGGAGCGCCGGCGGGGCCATGGCCGACGACGATGAGCGGCTCCAGGCACTCCGACACCATCGCCCCGCGGGCTTTGAGCGCGCCACTCACCAGCAGCACCGCCAGCAGCTCGCCCCATGTCGAAATCCGGTCGGCCGCATCTGCCTCTCTGCCGCTGAGCACTCCGGCAGCGGCTTGCCGGAGTGCCTCCAGCTGGTCGCGGAGCCGCCGCCAATCGCCGGCGGGAGCAATCACCTCCGCCGCGCCCAGGTGACGTTCGCCCAGCGACTCCAGTATTCGCGAGCAGGCGTGCCGGTCTCCGGACCTCGCGACGTCGTAGAGAGCCAGGAGCGAGTCGGTAACTCCCGACATGGCCGAAGTAACCACTAGGGGCCGGCGCTGTTGATGATCCAGTATAATGCTGGCAACCTGCTGTATGGATTCCCCCGATCCTACTGAGGTGCCACCGAATTTCATGACCAGCATGGGTCACTCTCCTTCTCCCCCTCCTCCCGCTCCCCGGCCAGCTCCGGCGCCTGAGCTGCGCCGGCCGCTACCGAGTAGGGGTCCTTCAGGAGGTTACCGGTAAGAATGGCAACCACGCGATCGCTGCTGGCGATGATGCCCTGCGCTACCAGCTGGCACAGCCCGGCAATCCCGGCCGCCGATGCCGGCTCGCAGCCGATGCCCGACCGGTCGACGGCGGCCTTGGCCCGCAGTATCTCTCCATCGGTCACCTGCGCAACTACCCCCCGTGTGGCGGAGATGACCCGGCAGGCTCTCCGGTAACTAACCGGATTGCCAATGCTGATGGCCGTCGCCACCGTCTCAGCGCTGACCGGCTCCAGTGATCTGAACCCCTGCACGTAGCTCCGGTAGAAGGGGTTGGCGCCCGAGGCCTGTATCGCCGCTATCCGGGGTAGCCGGTCGATAAGGCCCACGCGGTGAGCCAGCAGCAGTCCTTGGCCGACTGCGGTAGTGTTTCCCAGGTTACCGGCGGGTAGCACCACCCAGTCGGGGACTTCCCAGTCTAGCTGTTGCAAGATATCCAGTGCCAGCGACTGCTGCCCAATCAGGCGGAAGGGGTTGAGGGAGTTGAGCAGATGGCAACCTTCCTCACGGCACATCTCCTCGACCATGCTCATAGCCTGGTCAAAGTCGCCGGGTATCCTGCGAATCTCCGCTCCATAGGCGATGGCCTGGGCTAGCTTGCCGAACGCAACCTTGCCTTCTGGCAACAGCACTATGGCCGGTAATCCTGCCTGAGCAGCATATGCCGCCATAGAGGCCGAGGTGTTGCCGGTAGAGGCGCAGGCAACCGCCGTGGCTCCCAGCCACTTGGCTACACTCACCGCGACCGTCATGCCGCGGTCCTTGAACGAGCCGGTGGGATTCTCGCCTTCGTGCTTGATCCACAACTGATCCAGTCCTACCAGGTGGCCGATGCCGCCATGGCCACCGTGGTCCTGTTCGCGACCGGCTGCATAGCAATTGGTGCGTCCTTCGGGGCGCGAGATCGGGACCAGCCCGGCCGCGAGATCGGGGAGCAGCAGCTCGCGGAAGCGCCACACGCCACTCTGATCCAGTTTCTCTCCGCTACCCAGCCGGCGGTCGAAGAGACGTCGCCAGTCCATTCCGCCGGCGATGTTCTCTGCCGCTGTCGCTTCCGTGCCGCCGAGAACGGCGTCGAGAGGCTCTCCGCAGGTGCAGCGGTAGTCTAGTCTGGCGAGAGGGAAGCGGGACTCGCACTCCGGACAGA
The DNA here is from genome assembly GCA_963826075.1 of uncultured Chloroflexia bacterium. Taxonomy (GTDB): domain Bacteria; phylum Chloroflexota; class Ktedonobacteria; order Ktedonobacterales; family JADMIN01; genus JAJPKE01. Next base: position 944,465 of record CAWGVQ010000008.1, on the reverse strand, counting down.
TGAGCGCGGCAACCGGCGGTGACGGCGGCAGTGCGGCGCGCTGCCGCGCGGTGGCAGCTGGCGGCTGGCGGTCCGGCCCGTAACGGGCGCCACTCCGGTCGATCCTGACCACCAGCGCGCGCCCCTCCACCGCCAGTGACCGGGCGGCAGCGGCGAGCGCCCGCGCTATGTGTTCCGCGCGCTGGCACGACGCCAGCGCCAGGATGGTGCTACCGCCGCCGGAGAGGCAGACCCCGTACGCGCCCGCGTGGCGTGCCGCCTCTAGCAACTCCGGTAGCTCGGGAAATAGTTGCGTCCGGTAGGGCTGGTGGCACCGGTCATCCATAGCTGAGCCCAGGGCCTCCAGATCATTTCGGGCCAGGGCAGCAACCAGCAGCGCGGTATGCCCGATGTTGTGCACGGTGTCCGCTCGGGGGTACAGGCTGGGCAGCAGTGCTCGGCCGGCAACCGTATCCATATCTCTATCCGGCACAAACAGCACCGCGCGCAGGTCCGATGGCACCGGTAGCTGAACCACCTGCCAGCGCTGCTCCCGCTCGTCTCGGGAGGCGACCACGAATCCCCCAAAGAGCGCCGCAGCGACATTGTCGGCGTGCTGGCCGTGCTCGAGTTCCACCGCCGAGGCCAGAAGCTCACTGCCGAGTAGTCGCTCGGCCGGCAGGTGGGAGAATGGCCGGCAGAACCCGGACGACACATCGGCATAGGCCTCCGCCGCCAGGACTCCGCCTACCACGGCGGTAGCGCTGCTTCCCAGACCGCGGCCGGGAGGTAGACCCAGAGTCATGCGAGCGTTGACCACACGGGGACATGGTACCGCACGCCGCTGTAGATGGGCGGCAAATGAGCGGTAGAATAAGTTCTCGGAACCAGTCGGCAGACGGTGGATGGCCGGGTCGGGTCCCCACTCCGAGCGGATCTCGATGGGCGACTTCTCGGCGGCAGTCTCTCCACCGGCCAGAGGCGAGATTTCAAGCTCGAAGGTGGAATAGAGTGCCAGGGCCAGGCCGAGACAATCGAACCCGGGGCCCAGATTGGCACTGGTAGCTGGTACACGGACCTTGATACGGGAATGGTAAGACATAGTTAGCTTGCTCCCTTGCTCATAGAAATGCTGGCAGAGGCTCAGCGTTGCTCACCACCGGCGCCCGAAGGCGCTATGGGCAGCGGATAAGCAAGGGGTAGTGCCGCCGGTGGTGAGCCGGCGGTTTTGTCCTACGTCTAATCTTTGGTTGTATCGAGATCTATGCCATGGAGATCTATGCCATGGAGATCTATGCCATGGAGATCTATGCATGAATTAGGTGCACCATTCCAGCCTTCTTCAGTGATGTGTGCGTATACACGAGAGACTGCCCGTACCAGAGACAAAGAGGCGAGCACCTCCATCCTCATCTACGGGACGGGGGGCTCGCCTCGACGCGACTCCCTCGTGGTTCCACCCACGTTTCACGCGCTCCGCTCTCTGGTATCCTGATACCGGCGGGCGGAGTGCACGCTCTGTTGCGGCTGGTAACGAAGCCACGCGCGTGACGCTACTGTTGTAGAGCGCCAGTAACCGGACTTCTTGCGGGACATCCGGTTACCGTCTGCTCACTTTCGCGTACGGGCCAGCGAGTGGTATTCTCCAAAGGCGATACTGGAGATGACTTTCAGCGCACGCTCATCATCTCTCTCTGTCAGTGCACCCTGGATACTGGTCTCGCTCGTTGCTCTATCTGCTCTTTTTTAGTGTACTGGGGCAAGTCTAGCAGTGTCTGGGTTCGGCGTCAAGCAGTCGGGCGTACTCTGGCTGGGCGTACCAGTAAACGAGACCAACTGACCTCAGCCTTTACCTTGAGTTTACGCCGGCTTAACGTCCCCGCGGTATCGTGCCTAGAGGCGGCGCTGCACGAGGCCGGGGCGCTGGGTGCCATTCTTCCGGAGGCTACGCCGTCCGCTCGAAAGGATCTCCGCATGTATCAGTCGCCGTTCCGCCAGCCCGGCCGCTTCTACCGCGGCAATTTGCATACCCACTCGAATCGCTCGGATGGAGCGCTGGCTCCCGAAGTCGTCGTAGAGCAGTATCGGTCGCGCGGCTACGATTTCATTGCCCTCACCGACCACTTCCTGGAGCGCTTCGGCTTCCCCATCACCGACACCAGCGCACTGCGCGAAGCTGGCTTCACCACGCTGATCGGAGCCGAGTTACACGCTCCCCGCACCGAGTCCGGCGTGGACTGGCATCTGGTAGCTGCCGGATTACCGCTCGACTTCGCCCCCACCGCTCCGACGGAGACCGGGCCACAGCTCGCCGCTCGCGCCGCGGCGGCGGGCGCCTTTGTGGGCATCGCCCACCCTGCCTGGTATTCCCTCACTCTCGCCGACGCGCTCTCCATCCCGGCGGCTCATGCCGTTGAGGTCTACAATGAAGGCACCGCGCAATGGAACGACCGCGGCAATAGCTGGTATCTCTGCGATCTGCTGCTGGGACGCGGACGGCGCATCAACGCGTACGCCGCCGACGACGCCCATTTCATCAGCTCGCGTCCGGCCGCTTTCGCCGCCTGGGTTGCGGTGCGGGCGCCGGAACTCACTCCGGAGGCGCTGCTGTCCGGTCTACGAGCAGGCGCGTACTATTCTAGCCAGGGACCTGAGCTTCACGACATTGCTCTCGAGGGGGGACAGATCTCCATTTACAGCTCTCCAGCCGAGGCCATAATCGTGTCGGGGGCAGGTGCGCATGCGCGCCAGATGCACGGCGAGGGTCTCACCACCGCAATCTTTCCCGTGGAGGGTTTTGCCGGATCCTATTGCCGGGTGACGATCATCGACAGTGCCGGCAAACGCGCCTGGTCAAATCCGATCTGGCTCACCGACGATGAGCCGGCCTGAGCATCGCTGGCCGCACAGGTGCGGCAAGAAAAGTGGCACCAGAATTGCAGTGCTTGCTGGCAGGTAATGTGTGGCACGTAATCGTAGAGGAGAAGACATCGTGATCAACGGAAAAGAGTACCAGTTGCCGCCGAAAGAGGGCTTTGTCCTCACCCACTTCCTCACCGTAGCTGATGTGGCTCGATCGGCGGAGTTTTACCAGCGCATTCTCGGCGGTACCGTTATACTCTCCGGCGAGCCCACCATCATCCAGATCGCCAATAGCTGGCTGATCGTTAATGTCGGCGGCGGCCCCACCGACGATAAGCCTGAAGTAACGCTTTCTCCTCCACAGACCCCCAACCAGGTCTCAAGCTTCATGAATATCAGGGTCGCCGATATCCAGGATTGCTATACGCGGTGGCGAGGTCTCGGCGCTGAGTTTCTGACCGAGCCCAAGAACCACGCCAGAGAAATTCGCTGCTACATGCGCGATCCTGACGGGTATATCATCGAGGTCGGCCAGTCGGTGGTCCCCATAGCGCAGTAACCAGCAGCGTACAGCCGCACTGGATCGTCGTTGACCCGGTGCGGACTGCTGAGGCCGGATACCGGCTAAATGGCTGGCGCTGTAGTTGGGGGTGCTGAGCTCGCCTGGGTGTTCTCCTGGCCGGTACCGGTTGAGGATCCGCCACCGGTGGGAGTATGGCTTGTCCGCAGGGGCACATCCTTGAGCAGTAGGGTGAGCACCAGCATGCCGATGCAGACGATTACCAGGACGGTTAGCCCGTTCTCGACGCCCAGCGTCAACGAATGCTTCAGCGCAGTGAATATCGCGTTCAGCAGGTGCAACGTGCTCAGGTCCACCTGCTTGGTTATTGCCGAAATGGCGGCCGCAGCTCCAGGGCCGGAAGGTATCTTCCCCTGCGCCTGAGCGGATTTCACCGCCGCCTCCGCCGCATACTTCTGCGCTGTCTGGACCAAGGTCTGCTGGTAGGTGGAGTTGACCAGCACCTGCGGATTGGTGGCCGCTGCAATACCTGCCGGCGTCAGCTGCTGGGCGCCAGCGGGCAGATGAGCGGCGATGTCGTTGGCGATGGTGTTATTGACGACGGTGCCCACTACCGCCACGCCCAGTGTGCCTCCCACCTGTTGCATGTAGCGTGTGGCGCCGGTTCCCACTCCCAGCTGGGTGCGGGGAAGGGCATTCTGCACCGCCAGAATCAGTAGCGAGAAAAACACGCCCAGACCCAGACCGGCTGGTATCATGAAGACAGTGGCCTGACCAAGCGTGGTTTGGCCGTCCATACGAGAGAGGAAGAAGACGCCAACCAGCAGGAGCAATGCTCCGGAGATGGCCAGCCACTGATAGCGTCCGGTGCGGGCAATGAGCAGGCCGCCCAGTACCGAGCCGATGACGATGCTGACGGTCAGTGGGGTAATGAGCTCGCCAGAGTTAGTAGCCGATTCGCCCAATACGCCCTGTAGAAAGAGCGGCAGGTAATAGGCCAGTGCCAGTATTACCGCGCCTACCCCAAGAGACAGCAGCGCGGCGGAGGCGAAGACCTGGTTCTTGAAGAGGGTGAGCGGCAGCACCGGCTCAGCGGCGGCGCGCTCGACCACGATAAAGAGCGCAAAGAGTAAGCCTGATCCTACCAGAATACCGATGACTTGAGCGGAGTTCCAGGGATAGGTGGTGCCGCCCCAGGTCAGGCCTAGCAGCAGGCAGATGGTAGCCGCTGCTGCCAGTATAGCGCCGGGGAAGTCGATACGGCGAATAGCCGGCCAACCCCGCAATGTCGATGTTCGTACCGAAATATTTGCCGGCAGATAGACTATCAGGGCCGCCAATGCCACCAGTCCTATGGGTATGTTGACATAGAATACCCAGCGCCAGCGCGACTGGTCGGTAATGAAAGTGCCTACCACCGGCCCGTGGTCGGTGAGGAAGCCGCCAAGGGTTGGGCCAAAGACGCTTGCCAGCCCATAGACCGCGCCAAAGATACCTTGCCAGCGCGCACGCTCGGCGGGTGGAAAGATATCGCCGACGACGGTGAAGACGAGGGCGATGCCGATGCCCGCCCCTAGCCCTTGCAGCGCGCGGAATGCGATCAGCTGCTCCGCGGTTTGTGAGGCGCCGGAGAGCGCCGAGCCGACCAGGAAGACCACCACGCCCACTAGGAAAAACCCTTTACGTCCGAACTGGTCGGAGAGCTTGCCCACGATGGGTACCACGGTGGACGAGGCCAGCAGATAGGCGGTCGCCACCCAGGTGTAGAGGCTGAAGCCGTTCAGGTCGGCGGCGATCTTGGGCAGCGCGGTACCCACCACCGTCTGATCAAGGGCCTCCAGCAGCAGCGTCAGCATGAGTGCCAGCAGCACGCTGTAAAGGGCAATGCCGCGTAGCCTGGGGCCACTGGGCTTAAACTGCGACTGGGCATCTGGACTGGCTGCCGCCGTCGTGTTATGTGACGAAGATTGTACATCCATAGTGCCTCCTAAATGTGTGCCATACAGGTTGCCCGCGTGAAGCGGATTGATCAGACGTAGCTGGCGTGGCTACGTAGCCCTGGGCAGCTGATTTCCACTCGTGCTCTCGGGGGCGTCGTCGGCTGCTTCCAATCCCTCCATCTTCTCTACCTCACGCGCCCGCCAGGTCCGCGCGCTGTCCAGCTCCAGCTGCCACTGGTCGCGCAGATGTTTCATGGCTTCCAGCGAAGCCTGCATCTCCTCGGCGGCCATCTCGTACATATCCAGCCCTTTGCGCTCCATGTCTCTGCTCTCATTGGCCAGATGGAAGACGTGCGTCTGGCAGAAGTTGATATAGTGATCCAGAAGGTAGAGCCGCTCGTTGGGCTCGAGCCAGTACAGGTTCGTCAACTTGAACCAGAAAATGCGCTGGTACTCGCCGGGATTGGAATTGGTGTCCAGCATAAGCTGGCGGAAGCGCTGACGTCCAAGCTCGGTGATCTCGAAGGAGCGGTGCTGGCGGTCTGAGGTTCTCGCGCTGCCCACCGACGGAGCGCCAGCCACGGCAATCAGCCCCTCCTGCTCGAGCTTGACCAGAAGAGGATACAGCCGGCCATTGCTCAGCCGCGCGAACGGACCGATCATATCATTGATGATCTTGGCAATCAGATAGCCGTGAAACGGCCTGCGCATGAGAAGTCCCAGTATAACCAGCTCGTACACCGATATACGCCCTCGTGACTTTACGTGTGCTGCCCCTCGCCCGACCCGGGTACGTCTCCCCCGGCCAGCTTCCGATAGAACACTATAACATGTCATAGTGACCTAATTCAAGATCATGCACCGGGTCCTTTGCCAAAATAAATGGCCGCTTTTGTGTGTGAGACTAAAAGGATAACTTGTCGCAAACGACAGGTTATCCTTTCAAAATGGCCGCGACAATTTATGCTTTCAACATCAAAAGTGTGTTATTCGAGAGAGATTTCTCTCTCTAGCTCGAGACGTACTTGTCGAAACAGATCCCGTACTTCTTTGCTGTTAAAGAGCCTTCTCCGGGCAAGATGTCTCGCGACTTGACGATGAGAGAAAGCTATACCCTGCGAACGAAATTGACGGCCAACGCGCCTAAATGTATCACCCATGTCACGGAGTCGTTGTTCTTTCTTTTGGTGAACATAGGCCCTGTACCGGGCTGAAATCGCCTCACAAGCTGCTGGGTTGCACCTACGGAGGGTCTGGTTGTGACAGCCACATCGTCGAGCGACTTCGGTAAGTGAAATTGGAGGATACTGCTCGCTAGCCGCAGTGTTTTGCAGCATCGATAGCATGATTGCGTCTCAGCATGTGGTGGACTTTAGTGAATAAAGAGCCCGGTTGATTCACAGGGGGCTTTTACAGGTAGGTGAGGAAGGAGCGCATAACAGCCGAAGAGAAATGCATGAGTATCATCGGCAAGAGAGCATCAGCTCCGAGGTGGAAGTTCCCGCACCATCACCGTTGTGGCGCTGTTGGATTAGCGAATGGGACCAAGTTGTAATGCGCCTGGTGGGGAGGAGAGTGCAGTGTTTGGCTCTTTGAGCTTGCGCATCGAGTCTTGGCTGAAATACCGCCGCTCGATCTGCCATTCATCGTCGATTTCCATTAACACCGATCCACGCTTAGCCACAGCCTGGTAGACATATTTGTGCACTCCCCCTTGCCGTTCGTCCCTCCCTCTGCTACCATAAAGTTACTTCCTGCGGACTAGGGCAGGCATAGAACATGTGCGGACGGCTAATGCGAGCGTACTCCCCGTCAACCTCTGCCACAACAGAACCAAGCAATCCCTTTTTGTCGCCAAAATGGTGATAACGAGCGCCCTGCGTCAGGCCGACATCCGCGGTGAGTTGATCCATCGATGAGGCGGCAAACCCCTCTGAAACGAACGCCTTTTGCGCCGCCGCGATCAGTTTGACGCGATTTTCTTCCATTGTCTCGATGCGACGCTTTGGAGCCACAACACCTTCCAATCAGAGCATTCTTGTTCCATTGTCATACACGGAGCGTGTGCCGTATATTCTACGTACGCGGCGCATGTGAAGGCAGGCATGCCGAATCAACCCCCTTCAGTGTGCAAATCGTACACAGAACCTGAGGATGATATGACCCAACGTGATGCTCTATTTCCTGCGAACCGCCAGGCTCTTTACGAAGCACACGGCTATTCAGCCGCCATCAGATCTGAAAACTTGCTCTTTGTGTCCGGCCAGGTCGGAAGCCGCGGCGATGGCTCGCCAGAACCGGACTTTGAAGCTCAGGTCCGCTTGGCGTTTTCCAACCTGGAAGCGACGTTGCTCGCAGCAGGATGCGGATTCGAGGACATTGTCGATGTCATGACGTTTCATACCGACCCCGAGAAGCAGTTCGACACCGTCATGGCCGTAAAGAACGAGATATTTAACCGCGCCCCTTACCCGAGTTGGACCGCGATTGGGGTCAACTGGCTTGCGGGCTTCGACTTCGAGATCAAGGTAATCGCACGCATTCCGTCTCGTACCTCAGCGTCGGTGAGCCGCCGCAACCCTCCAACAATGTGGGATATGGCATCGCGCAGGTACTCGCATATCAGTATCGCGGAACCAGGCCACCTCGCCTTCCTGTCCGGCCAGATCGCCGGGGAGCCTGGCAGTGAGGACGTGCCCAAAGACCTCGCTGGCCAGTCAAAACTTGCGACTGCCAGCCTCGCCGCCGCACTCAAGGAACTGGAGGCGTCTGTGCAAGACATTGTCATGCTGCGCGTCTACGTCGTGAATGCGACCCCAGAAGCGTTCCAGCAGGTCCTCACCCCTCTACGTGAACTGCTCGGGGACGAGATGCCCAGCATCACGACGATTGGCGTTCAGGCACTCTTTACGCCGGACATCAAGGTCGAGATTGAAATGGCGGTGCGTCTCCCCTGAAGAGGGAAATACCGGTCACGGCCATCGAACTTCGGCGAGCGTGTCAAAGGCGGAAGCGCGCGTGTCGGCTCCATTGCCATGGCCAGAGCTTCCGCCGTTTCCCTCCGCTAACCGCGCCCCTTACCTGAATTAGACCGCGTTTTGGGTCAACTGGCTTGCGGGCTTCGACTTCAAGATCAAGGTGATCGCGCGTGTATCCACCGGAGAATGATTCATCGTGTTTGAGGGTGCGCGGATCGGCAGCTATCCGGGCCAACATATCTGAAAGCTGCCGACCCGTTCTCCACCACTCATTGCCGATCCCAACGTCTCGGGACTAGGTATTAAGCGTAAGGGTTTGACCACTAATCTAAACTTCATGTTCGATTCAAGAACCTCATTCTCGTCAATGTACACAATCATTCGACAATAAATAGGCTAAATTGGCTCAGAAACAGGAGAAAATATGGCTACTCAAACTTTACGTCGTGGATTTTTTGGCGGATTGCGTCTCATGATGTGGTGGACTTTTGTGGGCGATTGCCGCACTCTTGGTTTGTTGAGGGGTCTCAAGGCCATTCTGAATAGGCCGATTGGTTATTTAGCTCTCTGAAAGTACATCACGCGAGGGTTTCACCATCATGTGGAGGAGCATCTCTGTTTACATTTCGTTTACCTCCTCATGGTATCCTTGTCCTATATAACCCGTGAGAGAGGTTGGTCACCGCTGATGAGCACGATCCTGGTGGTGGACGATGATCCGCACTTGGGTGAGTTAGTCAGCGTCTTTTTACAACGGGAAGTATTTGCCGTCATCGAAGCCGCTGATGGCATGGAGGCGCTGGAGAAACTGGCGACCCGCAAAGCGGATCTGGTGATCCTGGATATTATGATGCCACAGATGGACGGCTGGGAACTCTGCCGCCAACTACGGATGTTGAATGATATCCCTATTCTCATGCTCACAGCCAAAGGCGAGACCAGCCAGAAACTCAAAGGCTTTCAGATTGGCACCGACGATTATGTAGTGAAACCGTTTGAGCCGCTTGAGGTGGTGGCCAGGGTCAAAGCGTTGCTGAAACGCTACCGCATCACCACATCGCGGACGATTTGCGTCGGCGAATTGCGCATGGACCGCAACACATTTGAAGTCGCCGTTCATGGCGACCCTGTCACCCTGCCGCTGAAAGAATTCGAGGTGCTCTTTAAGCTGGCCGGATCGCCGGGCAGGACGTTCTCGCGGGATCTACTGATCGAGGATATTTGGGGGTATGACTTTGACGGAAACGAGCGGACCTTAGATGTACATATCAACCGGCTGCGCGACCGATTCCCTGAAGAGCAGCATTCCTTCCGGATCAGAACCATTCGGGGGTTAGGCTACCGGCTGGAGACGCGGTCATGACCACCAAGCAACAGATCTGGCTCGTTATGATGCGAGTGGTTCTCCTCCTCTTCCTCTCCGGCATGATCCTCGCCGCCTTTTTCCTGACAGCACTCCTCTATCACCTCACCGGCTTTCACCCCCCGGCATTCCTGGCACAGGTGATCAATTCGCTGCTCGGGTTAGTGCTGGCCGGGCTGATCTTGCTGAGCGTCTTCCTACTTCCAGGCATCCAACGAAATCGCATGGGCGTCTTCCAGCCGATCATCGAGGCATTGGAGCGCATTGCCAGGGGCGATTTCACGGTCAGGCTGGACCATGGTATGCAAGGTGATGTCCTGATCAAGCAATTGGCCAACAGCATAAATCATCTGACGCTGGAATTGAACCAGATGGAGCAGATGCGGCAGGCGTTCATCTCCGATGTCTCGCACGAAATTCAATCGCCGCTGACCTCCATTCGCGGCTTTGCCCAGGCGTTGCACGACGATCATCTCAGCACCGCCGACCGCGACCACTACCTCAGCATCATCGAAACGGAGAGCATGCGGCTGTCTCAGCTGGCCGACAATCTGCTCAAACTGGCGTCGCTGGAATCGGAACGGACGCCGTTTCAGCCGCGATCCTACCGGCTCGACAAACAGATCCGGCATCTGATCGTACTCTGCGAGCCGCAATGGGCACGCAAGGCACTTGACATAGAGGCGTCGCTCGAAGAGACCACCATCACCGCCGACGAAGACCTCTTGAGCCAGGTGTGGCTCAACCTCCTCCACAACAGCATCAAATTCACCCCCGACGGCGGCAGCGTGCACGTTGCCTTGTGCAGACAGGGCAACAACATCACGTTCACCATCGCCGACACCGGAATCGGCATGGCGGCAGAAGATCAGATTCACGTCTTCGAGCGCTTCTACAAGGCGGACCAGTCGCGGAAGCGTACCCGCGCGGGCAGCGGCCTGGGCCTCGCCATCGCCCACAAGATCGTTGCGATGCATCATGGCGCCATCGGCCTGACGAGCGAGTTGGGCGACGGCTCGACCTTCATCGTCTCACTGCCTGCGGAATACGCTGACGGGGAAGCGTCATCCCCCATTTAAACTGTGTTTACAAACCGCAGGTATCGTCCTCTCTTAAGGTCTTCGAAGACCCCGGTCGGATACGCGAAATACGAAGCTCTTCCGCATGAGAGGATGGGAGATCCGAGAGATTCCTCAAGAGTTACCCGGATTCTTCGAGCATCCTGAACAGATCACCGAGGAGAAAAATATGGCTGTTGAAGCGATTCAAATCGCACATTCCTTGGCCGAAGCCGTGGAAAACAATGATTTTGACAAGGTCATGAGTATTCTAGCACCAGATTGCCAGTGGAAGCTTGTGACCTCAGGCAAGGTGTACCAAGGACACAAAGCATTACGGGAGTTCCTTTCAGGCGGCTGGGGAGGAGGAGTTGAGAGGCAACCTGAAGTGATCGCAGAATTCGGTAAAGAGAACTGGGCCACATATGAATATGTAAGCCGGGGCCGTTTCAGCAAAGATGCTGTGAAATTTGTGATAGAAATTGAAAAAAAGCAGAAACATCCCCTCGTCAGACTCGGACGTATAGTTGGTATACGTCTTTTGTATATATTCTTGAAAGGGAAGACGTTCGAGATACCGGTCTGTTTTATTTATCACGCGAACGATAACGGTTTAATTGATCAGGTGCATGAATACGTTGCAAGATGAAAGCATCCTATCTTTGGAAAATTTAGAAATCAGAAAGCGAGCAGTAAGAACAAGGATTCTGGAGCACCTCCCTGACCAAACTGCTGTTGTAGACAAGGCAAGGTGGTAAAGAGAGAGGGGATTTGCAGAAGTCCCCTAAGGGCAGTGTTGGAACGCGGTGGCCTAGGCTCAGCGGGAACAGGAACCACATCTCATGACAACGCCAACCGAGGCGATCCTTGCCTACTTCCGCCAGATCGGTGCAGGACTCGATCCCGATTTTTTGCGCGAGGCCGTACGGGTGATGAGTACGCTGCTCATGGAGATGGAAGTGAAACAGCAGATCGGTGCTGATCGCTATGAGCGCACGGAGAACCGCACGACGCATCGTAATGGGTATCGGGATCGTGACTGGCAAACCCGAGTAGGTGATGTGCCACTGAAAATCCCGAAACTGCGTGAGGGAAGTTATTTTCCGAGTCTGCTCGAACCGCGACGACAGGCGGAACAAGCCTTGTTCTCCGTGATTCAGCAAGCCTATATTCAAGGAGTCAGTACGCGCCGCGTCGATGAACTGGTCAAAGCGCTGGGCTTGACCGGCATCGACAAGAGTGCAGTTTCCCGCATCAGCCAGCAGTTGGACGAGACGGTGCGCCAGTTTCGGGAGCGAAAGTTGGAAGGAACCTATCCCTATGTGTGGCTGGATGCGCTCTATCTCAGAGTGCGCCAGAATCATCGGATCGTCAGCCAAGCCGTCGTGATCGCCATTGGGGTCAAAGAGACAGGAGAACGCGAAATCCTAGGATTCGATATCGCAGCGAGCGAAGAGCACGCCTTTTGGCTGGCCTTTCTGCGGAGTCTGGTCGAGCGCGGCTTACACGGCGTCCGGTTGGTGATTTCCAACGCCCATACGGGATTGAAAGCCGCCATTGGCATCGTCTTTCAAGGGGCGAGCTGGCAACGATGTCGCGTTCATTGTTTGCGGAATTTGCTGGCTCATGTGCCCCAAGGCGACAAAGCAATGGTGGCCGCCGCCGTGCGCACCATCTTTGCCCAGCCCCATCGACAGGCCGCTGGGCAACAACTGCAAGAGGTGGTGAAGGCGTTTGTAGGACGCTGGCCCAAAGCTGCTAAAGTGCTCTCCGATGCCGAAGAGGACATCCTCGCCTATATGGCATTTCCGCCTGAGCACTGGACACGACTGTATTCTACTAATCCGTTAGAACGGTTAAACCGCGAAGTGAAGCGACGGACGGATATCGTCGGGGTGTTTCCCGATCAGGATGCCGTCATTCGCCTGGTGGGATCAGTAGTACAAGAAATCGACGATGAGTGGCAAGTGGAGCGACGCTACTTCAGTCAGGATTCGATGCGCAAACTGAACGAGCCAGACAAAACTCTCCCACTCTCGCCCGGCGCATTACAGCCCGGTCCCATGCGCTAATCGAGTGATGCCACGTCTACGCTGGCAAAGTCACTGACGCCCCTGGCTTCATCTTCCGCGATTCATAGCACTCCCGTAATTTCCTCCACTCGTTGTTCACTATTCCCACTTCTCTGCCCAGACTTCTTCTACGAATCAACCGAACTCTTTTTACTTCTGAAAGTCCACCACGTGATGAGACGTGATCCATGTCTGTCCATCCACGGCGGGCGAAAAGGAAGCAAACGATAAGGGAAGGAGATAGCTTACTCCTTCCCACTTTCATTTTACACCGCACAGGAGGGCTTGCGGCAAGCCCTGGGTCGTGTCGTACAATCGCCGGACGTGGCCAGAAACCAGCGGAAACGGGAGTAGCGGCCTGATGCCGGCGATTTCGGCAGGAGGGTGGCGATGACCGAGCACGCAGTGTTGATCGCCGGAGGAGGTCCAACGGGGCTGATGCTGGGCGGGTGAGTTGGCCTTGAGCAGGATGAGCCTGGGGGTCCGGTGAGGCGCTACGACGCTTTTTAGAGAGCGCACAAGGGAGGGAGCGGATGGGCTGTTACGTGCGGGGCTTCCAGGAGATCGACCAGACGCAGGTCGCGGTCGTTGGCGGCAAGGGCGCGAACCTGGGGGAACTATCGCGGATCGAAGGCCTCCGCGTGCCGGCTGGCTTTTGCGTGACGACGGACGCCTTCCAGCGGATCATGGCGGCAGCTCCGTCAATCGGCGACCGGCTCAATCGGCTGTCGCGCCTGAAGCCGGACGACGGCGAGGCAATCCGCGTCCTTAGCGCGGAGATTCGCCGGACCCTCGAAGAGATCGCCATCCCCGACGATCTGGCGGCGGCGATTACCCGCCCACTCGCCCGACTTGGCGAGCACGCCGCCTACGCCGTCCGATCCAGTGCGACGGCGGAGGACTTGCCCACGGCCTCCTTCGCGGGCCAGCAGGACACGTACCTGAACGTCGTGGGGCCGGCGGCGATCCTCCAGCACGTCAGCCGGTGTTGGGCCTCGCTCTTTACCGAGCGGGCCGTGACCTACCGCCTGCGGAACGGCTTGGACCAGCGGAAGGTCCACATGGCCGTGGTCGTGCAGCGGATGGTCTTACCGCAGGCGGCCGGCATCCTGTTCACGGCCGACCCCGTTACGGGCAACCGCAAGATCACCTCCGTGGAGGCCAGCTTCGGCCTCGGCGAGGCCCTGGTCTCCGGCTTGGTGAACGCAGACGTCTACAAGGTGCGGGACGGCCAGGTCATCGCCAAGACGATCGCCACCAAGAAGCTCGCCATCCAGGCCGCGCCGGCAGGCGGGACGCAGGAACAGGCGATCGAGCCGGAGCGGCAAAAGCAGCCAGCGCTGACGGATTCGCAGGTCGTGCGGCTCGCGCAGTTGGGCCGGCGGATCGAAGCGCACTTCGGCTGTCCCCAGGACATCGAATGGTGTCTGGTCGACAATGGTTTCCAGATCGTCCAGAGCCGGCCGATCACTACGCTGTTCCCCATCCCCGCGGCCGGCGACCGAGAGAACCACGTCTACGTCTCCGTCGGTCATGGCCAGATGATGACCAACGCCATGAAGCCCCTCGGGATCTCCCTGTGGCAACTGACAGCCGCAAGGCCCATGTACGAGGCTGGCGGACGGCTGTTCGTCGACGTCACCTGGGGCCTGGCTTCACCAGCGAGCCGCGCAGGCCTCCTGGCGGTCCTGGGGAGAGGAGATCCGCTCATCGGCGACGCGCTACAGACCATCCTCGAACGCGGCGACTTCATCCCATCGCTCCCAGATGAGGGACCCAGTGGGGCACCGGCGGGCCTCGCGCCAGCCACAATCGAGACCGATCCAGCCATCGTCACCGAACTAATCGAGCGCAGTCAGGCCTCCATCGCCGCCGTGAAGCGCGACATCCAGACGAAGTCCGGGCCGGTGCTGCTCGACTTCATCCTGGGCGATATCCAGGAATTGAGGCGGGTCTTGTTCGATCCGCAAAGCCATCAGGCGATCATGGCGGGAATGGAGGCCACATGGTGGCTCAATGAGCACCTGCAGACGTGGCTGGGCGAGAAGAATGCGGCCGACACGCTCACGCAGTCCGCCCCACATAACGTCACGTCGGAGATGGGGCTGGCGCTCCTAGACGTCGCGGACACGATCCGCCTGTATCCGGACGTGGTGGCGTATCTGAAGCATGTCGAGAACGAGGACTTCCTGGACTTGCTGCCCAGGTTTGCGGGCGGGCAGGAAGCGCGAGACGCCATCCAGGCCTGGCTCGACAAGTACGGCATGCGTTGCGTCGGCGAGATCGACATCACCAGGCCGCGTTGGAGCGAACGTCCCACCACACTCGTACCCTTGATACTCGCCAACGTCAAGAACTTCGAGCCGGGAGCCGCCAAGCGGCGCTTCGGGCAAGGGCGCCAGGAGGCCTGGAACAAGGAGCAGGATCTACTGGAGCGCTTGCGGGTCTTGCCGGATGGGGAGCGGAAGGCCGAAGAGGTCAAGCGGATGATCGACCGAGTCCGTACCTTCATCGGGTACCGAGAGTATCCGAAGTACGCTATGATCAGTCGCTACTTCATCTACAAGCAAGCTTTGCTGGAAGAAGCCGAGCGCCTCGTCCAGGCCCACGTGCTTCGTGAGAAGGAAGACATCTTCTACCTCACGCTGCAAGAACTCCACGATGTCGTGCGCACACTCCAGGTGGATGACCAACTCATCCGTCAGCGCAAGGACGCGTTCAGGTCGTATCAAGCGCTCACGCCGCCCCGAGTGCTCACATCGGATGGCGAAGCCGTGGCCGGGTCGTACCGACGCGAGGATTTTCCGGCTGGCGCGCTGGTCGGCTTGCCGGTGTCCGCCGGAACCGTCGAGGGGCGGGCTCGCGTCATCCTGGATATGGCAGAGGCGGATCTCGAACCGGGCGACATCCTGGTCACCTCCCATACAGACCCCAGCTGGACGCCGCTGTTCGTCACGATCGCGGGCCTGGTAACGGAGGTGGGTGGCCTGATGACCCATGGCGCGGTGATCGCACGGGAGTATGGCTTGCCGGCTGTCGTTGGAGTGGAGCATGCCACTCAGCTGATCCAGGATGGGCAGCAGATCCGCGTGCATGGAACGGGCGGCCACATCGAAATCCTGTCCTAGTGGGTGAGCCCGGCGGCTTCGACATCACCCCATGGACGAATCGGGTTCAGTCTCAGTCAGCCCCAGTATCTGCTGAGCAGCGAGCCGATCCAGACTGCTGAGCAGGCCTGGCAGGTGGTCTTTACCTCTACTCGGCGTTGGCAGATCGAGATGAGCTGGCACCCGACCAAGTGGCTCTACGCCACTGGTTGCTGCGCTCCTGCTGCCACCGAACTGGAAAGCGGAGCGGCGCGGCTTTCCAATTCTGCCGGTCATTCTGTGGTTTTGCCGCTAGCGTCTGACAATGCCTCACTGTATACTTGCGCTTGATGCTCATGCAGATAGGCGTGCAGCGGACTCGGGCATGCGAGCGCATAGGCAAAGCAGTGTAGCACACGTCATCTGGCGGTATCGTATGCGCTAGGCCAGGCGATGGTCGCTCTGGGGCATAAGGGAAAGGGGATATGGCCAAATTGAAGAGGTCATCAGGTCATAAAAATCTGACCTATCGTGTGGGGGTAGGTTTTTTGCTTGTCGGTATGCTGGTCCTGGCCGCGTGCAGCGGTGGCGGAACATCCAGCGGCACTGGCAGCACGTCGTCTAACGGGAGCTCGCCGACAGCGCCTGGGCCAACAGCGACGGCGCCTGGGCCGACACCGACGATCGGGCTCCAGCAGATCACGGTTGCCTACTGCTCAAAACTTCTACCACTCGCTACGGCGAACCAGATCATCCCATCTTCGACCCCGGCGACCTCGATCGTGCAAGGCAATCCCAACAACGCCCTGAGCGGCGCTTGCAATTATCAGGTATCTCCCTCGCAGATCCTGCTGGTCATCTACTTCATTCCTTATAGTGGGCCTGATCCGATCCCACAAAGTGATATTCAGTCCGTGCTGTCACAGGCTGCTGGAACAAACCTGACCGTTACGACGGTGACTATGGTATCTGGTATCGGAGACCAGGCGGCGTATGTGGAGGTGACAGGGAGCGCCAACGGTATCTCGGCCACCATACATATTTTCTATGTTCTCGAAGGCTCGTTCATTTTCGATTGCTTCACAGAAAGCTATCTTTCCCCAGTGATGGCGAACCAGAGTCAGCTCCAGCAGTGCGGGACGACGGTTGATACCAACTTGCGGGCGTAGTAGCACCCCGCAAGAGCGATCTGACCTGGGTCGCCAGCCAGAGCCAGTCCATCTCGAGATTTGAATCTTCAATCATCGCTTGTCTGAACAAGTCGCCGTTGATAGGTTCCTCGGTTGTAGGCATGCTGATTCTCTGGCTTATGTCGGTTGCCATGCCTTTTTGCCGAAGAGACGTAATCATACTTGTGTACTTGCCGGCGAACACGTTCCGCGGTGAGCGCGGGCAGCCCCAGCGGAGGCCGCGGTGACCAGTGCTATGCCGATCAGCGAGCGCGGCTCCAGTTGCTCGTGCAGGACCAGCCAACCTGCCCCAGCGGCAAGCGCCGGCTCCAGGCTGACCAGGATACCGAACACGCGAGTCGGCAGTTGGCGCAAAGCCGCCAGTTCCAGCGAATACGGAACTACCGAAGACAACAGCGCCACCGCGGCACCGACTACCAAGAGGTCCGGATGGAGACGAAGTCCCGTCTCAGCTCTGGTAATCCCGATCGGCAGCAAGGCAATCGCCGCCACCACCATCGCCAGGGCGAGGCCGCTGCCATTGTCGAAGACACGCCCGGTACGCGCGCTGAGTAACATGTAGACGGCGGTGAAGACACCTGAGAGCATTGACAGTCCAAGGCCGAGCGGATCCAGGCCTGCACTCGTCCCGATACTAATCGGAGCAAAGGCCGCGATACCGGTGGCGGCGAGAAGCACCCACAGGAGATCAGTCCAACGCCGCGAATTGACTGCCGCCACTCCCAGCGGGCCGACCAGCTCAACGGTGACCGCCACTCCCAGCGGCACCCGACTGAGAGCCAGATAGAAGGTGAAGTTCATTGCTGCAAGCGCCAGCCCAAAGGGCACTACCGTGCCTATACAGGAGCGAGTCACGTGTCGTAGGTTCGGTCGCCATATGAACAGGAGAGCAACGGCGGCTAAGCTCACCCGCACGGTCACAGCGCCGGCTGGGCCGAGCGCCGCAAATAACGTCTTGGCCAGCGCACCTCCAAACTCCAGGGAGACGGCTGACAGGAGGACCAGCGCCGTTGGAGGTATACTACCTGCTCGCTTTGCTGAGATGACTTTCGCCTGCTGCGTCCCCACTGCTCTTGCCCGTGGTATCTGCAGAGGAACGCTGCTGCTGTTGATCGGCATTACAGCGCTCCCCCGGCAACATGGCTCCGCAACCAATCCAAAACGAGGTGCTTGCTTCCGGCCTTTCCCGCTCCACGATGTCGCTCCGGTGTCCCCTGCGCGTCCCGCAGTCGTCCAAGCTCGTCTGAGAGCTCGCGCAGGTGACGCTCCTGGTCGGCGAGACGCGCTCGCAAACGGGCTGTGAGTACGACGTGCTCCGGTGTCACGAGCGAAAATGAGTTGCCAGCACCTTCCGCTCCGAGACTGGTGGCAATAGGCAGGTAATCAGCGGGCTGCCAGTCTTTTTCGGGTTGGGTACCCAGCAGCTTGCTGGTCATTATCTCAGTCTTCATCATCATCATTACCATCGCTCCTTCATAAGTCGTGGCGCTCCTGAGCGCCGAACAGATTGGTCACACTCCCGCTGGAGGTTCTGCTTGTGCATGCTCCTGCAGCAGTGCACCGAAGCTTGCGGTCCTACTATGCCCCAGTCTTCCCGCATCGCCCAGACACAATGCGTACATTCACGGACACAGTTGCAATCACAATTCGCCTCTGGAGAAGCTCCGCCATGCTATAATCGGATAGGAGCAAAAGCGCCCGTCAGGCGTGAGCTGTCCTGGTGGGCTCGACGGAGCGATAGGCACCTGGAGAGTTGCTATGGAAACCACTGAACGCTCCACATCTTTCGGCGAGCTTCTTGCACGCTACCGCAAAGCCGCCGGCTTGACACAAGAGGAGCTCGCCGAGCGAGCACGCCTCAGCCGCAATGCCATTAGCGCGCTGGAGCGAGGCTCGCGCCAAAAGCCCCGTAGAGATACAGTGGTGCTGCTGGCCGCGGCGCTGGAGCTAGCGGACGAGGAGCGATCTCGGTTACTCGTCGCGGCACGCCGGCACCGGCAACTCGCCAACGTCACTCCGCCTCCGCCGGCCGAATTGGCAGGAGACCATGCAGTATCGTCGTCGCCGCAGCTTCCTCCCAGCAATCTTCCTCATCCTCCAACCCCGTTGATCGGACGCGAGCAGGAGGTCAGCCAGGCAACGGCATTACTTGCCCGCGAAGAGGTGCGGTTGCTGACCCTAACCGGCGTTGGTGGCGTGGGCAAGACCCGTCTGGCGCTCGAGGTCGCCTCGTTGCTTCGCTCAGCGTTCTCGAGCGGTGTTTTCTTTGTGTCCCTGGCGGCAGTTACCGAAGCCGAGCTAGTTACCGACGCAGTGGCTGCGGTACTTGGGGTACGTGAACAGGCCGGTGTACCGTTCTCCAGCACCCTGAGTGCCTTTCTTGCCGAGAGAAGTGCGCTGCTCGTGCTGGATAACTTTGAGCAGGTGCTTGGCACCGCCCCGCTGGTCAGCGAGCTGCTTGCCGCCTGCCCACAGCTCAAGGTATTGGTCACCAGCCGTGCGCCGCTTCAGCTCCGTGGTGAGCAGGTGTTTCGGGTGCCGTTGCTTGCCGTTCCGAAGGAGTGGTCTCGCCGGAGTGGTGGCGGCATAACGGAGCTGGCCAAGGTTTCGTCGGTGGCGCTCTTCATGCAGCGTGCCCAGGCGGCGCAGCCCAATTTTCAGCTCACGAGCGAGAATGCTGCTCCTATCGCCGCCATTTGTAAGCGTCTGGAGGGTGTGCCGCTGGCGCTCGAATTGGCCGCACCCTGGGTCTCTCTTCTGCCGCCGACGGCGCTGCTCGCGCGGCTGGATCGCCCGCTGGCCCTGCTGGTGGGCGACGGGTATGATCTGCCGGAACGGCAGCAGACCCTGCGTCGAACCATCCAGTGGAGCTACGATCTTTTGAGCGAGGAAGAGCAGGCGCTCTTTCGCCGTCTCACTGTCTTTGCGGAAGGATGCTCCCTGGAAGCGGTGGAGTCGGTAGCGCCCGAGTTCGCTGGGTCGCTGCTCCAGCAGTTGCGGACCCTGGTCCAGAAAAATCTAGTCGTGTCAGACCTATGGGCTCCCTCGCCGCGTGTGGGAATGCTGGAGACGCTGCGTGAGTATGGCCAGGAGCAGCTTAAAGAGCGCGGGGAAGAAGCGGCTACCTCGCTGGCGCACGCCTGGTATTACCTGACACTAGCCGAGCAGGCCGAGTCGGAGCTGCGCGGGCCAAAGCAGGCGGAATGGCTGGCCCGTCTGGAGCTGGAGCACGCCAACGTGCGGTCGGCGCTCCACTGGACGCTCAGGCAGCACGAGCGTGAGCTGGCACTTCGGCTGGGGGCTGCGCTCTGGCGCTTCTGGTACCTGCATGCGTACTTCAGCGAAGGGCGTCGCTGGCTCGAACGCGTGCTGGCGGAAGCCGAGGGGGAAGGTCCCCCGGGGGGAGTCCTACTCCTGCCAGCGGACGGTTCGCTGGCTACCAGCCAGGCTAGCAGTAGGCCTCGGGCTAGCGTGCTGGCCGGCACTGGCATTCTTGCCTGGCTGCAGGGGGACTACCTGCGCGCCGCCACGCTACTCGACCGTAGCATTGAGATCGCACGGCGGCTCGGTGATCACTGGCTGCTGGCGGCAGCCTTAAACGACCGAGGTCATGTCGCTCATGATCAGGGGGACAACCAGCAGGCGACAGCACTCTTTGAAGAAGGATTGGCGCTCTACCGCTCTCTCGATGATCCGTGGGGTATCGCCGTACTGCTGAGCAATCTGGGCGGCGTATTCCAGGAGCAAGGCATGTATGGCCGCGCGGTGGGCATGTATGCCGAAAGCCTGACGCTGTACCGTCAGGCAGGAGACCGGAGATACGTCGCCGCAGCCAACGATAGCCTGGGGCTGCTTCTGGGCCTGCAAGGCAGTTACCAGCGAGCCATGGCCGTTTCCCGGGAAGGTCTGGAGCTCTATCGTGAGGTCGAAGATCCCTGGGGAGAAGCGGTATCACTGCAGCATCTGGGGAATCTCGCCTTTTGGCAGGGGGGCAAGTCCAGGCAGGCCCAGGTGCTGATCGAGGCCAGCTTGCGGTGTTTCCGGCGCCTGGGGGACGCGCTGAACACGGGCGTATCCCTGGAGGGCCTGGGGAACATTGCTCGTGCCGTCGGTTCGGTGGAAGCGGCACATGCACTGCTGGAGGAGAGCCTGGCAATCTTCCGCCGCATCGGCAGCCGGCGTGGAGTTGCCGGAGCGCTAGCCGGTCTGGGGGATCTGGGACGCACCGAAAGCAAGCTCGCGCACGCGGCACATTACTACGAGGAAAGCCTGGGAGTATATCACCGTCTTGGAGCGCCGGAAGGAATTGCCCGGTGCCTGGAAGGATTGGCGGCAGTCGCCGAGGCGCAGCAGCGGCCGGTCTACGCGGCACAATTGCTTGGAGCAGCAGACCACCTGAGAGAAATGCTCGGCATGCCCAGGCACCCGGTAAATCGCCCAACCCAGCGTGAGTTGTTCGACCAGCTGCAGGCCAGGCTTGGGCAGGCGCGGTTCGAGAGTCTGCGCCATATCGGGGCGGATGACGTACTGAGGCAGGTCATGGAGACTGGTGTGGTGAGCGCGGAGGAGCAACCGGATGTCGTCGCGCCTGCCGCAAGCTGGCCACCAGCAAAAGAAGGGGCTCCAATGTATCCCGATGATCTCACCGCCCGCGAAGTGGAAGTGCTGCGGCTGCTATCCCAGGGCTGGTCTGATGCGCAGATTGCCCAGCACCTGGTCATCAGCCCACGCACCGTCAACCGGCATACCACGTCGATTTACAGCAAGATTGGAGTCTCGTCGCGCAGCGCCGCCACGCGCTATGCGATGGAGCATCAGCTGGCCTGATCATCGGGTAGTGTCTGGCTAGGTGGCGTACTGAGCCAGACACCAGCAGCACAGTGTTCCCTCCAGTGCTCCTTTATGGGTAGTTCTATCCATCGTCCACACGATACTCACCCTTTCTGCAGTTCTTAGGCCCGCTGCAAATGGGTAAGCGCAATGGGTATCGCTACACATGTGGATCCAGCTCTCCCCAGATACACTCTGGACGCACAGCAAATCCACTCCCGTACCATTGCCGCTGCCGGGCAGTTCTTACTGCTGACTGGTTTAGCTATTGCCATGGAGCTAATGTTGCAGGCCCAGACACTGCCGATGATCTTGTACGATGTTTCTCAAAAGGAGTACAGCCATCATGAATACACCATTGCGGGAATTCCTGGAAATTCCCTATGACCAACTGGAAGAGATGAACCTGAGCGCGAAAATGCAACGTCTGAATCGCACCCCAGTGGACGTGGTGCAAGAAGCGTGCTGCAAGTATCTTGCGGATACTCCAGGCATCAAGTCCGTCACCGTATGCTTCTCCGACCTCGAAGGCCGCCTGCACATGCTGGACTATGACAAGAAATTCCTCCTGAAATCCGCCGATAACCTGACCTTTGATGGCTCCTCGATCCACGGCTTCTCGGCGCAGAAAGAATCCGACCTGCGGCTGGCACTGGATTGGCCTGCCTTTTACTGGTTGCCTTCCGATGTTTTCGGAGCCGGTAAGGTCCTGGTCTTTGGCGAAGTGCTCGAACGCGATGGCACGCCATATGCGGCCGACATTCGTTCCCGCCTCAAGCTTCTCTCCGCACAGTACTACCAGCAACACGGTTACACCTGCAACACCGCCAATGAGATCGAAGGGTTCCTCTTTAAAGGGAAACACGCCGAACAAGATTACACCGCATCCGGCTTCGAATTCATTACCACCAGTGGCTATTACCACTCACTGCCCGGAGACCCACTACGAAACTTCATCGACGCCGCCGCCGAGGCGCAACGCGCGATGGGCTTCTCAAACGAGAAAGATCATCCTGAGGTGGCTCCCTCGCAGTTTGAGCTGAACTATTCCTACACCGAAGTGACCGCCGCTGCCGACCAGGTGATGCTCTATAAGCTGCTGTGCCGCCAGATCGCGCATCAACATGAGATGACGGCGAGCTTCCTTCCCAAACCTGTCTCCGGCGTAAACGGCAGCGGCATGCACACCAACATGTCGATCTCCGGTGAGAAGTGCAACCTGTTTTACGACGCCTCCGGCCAGGACAACCTATCCGATTTCGGCTGGGACTATGTCAATCGCATCTTGCAGAGCGCACCGGATCTCTGCCTGATCCTCAACTCCAGCGTCAATTCATATCGCCGCCTGGACCCGCACTTCGAGGCGCCCAACCAGATCAAAGCATCAGCGATTGATCGCGGCTCGATGATACGAATCCCCCTCGGCAACGCACAATCCGCGCGCATCGAAGTGCGCTCCATTGCGCCTGACGCGAATCCCTATCTGGCGATTTACGCGCTCTTGCGCATCGGTGTGGAAGGCAGCTTGCCGAAAGATCGCCGAGGGAGAGATCGCCGAGACAACCAGGATCGCTTGCTCTTCGATAACATCAACGATGCCATCGATGAGTTCGCGGGTAGCGCGGTCATTCGCGAGCTGATCGGTGCCGAGGTGCAAGGCAAATTCGCGCAACTGAAGCGCGACCAGGCCGACCGTTGCCCACGCAAGCTCGGCTCACTGATCAAGAGCGGCGAGGTGCAGTTCCACCACGAGGTCACCAACCAGCATTTGTGGAACCAGTTCTGATTTCCTCTGATTGTACAACCGGGTCAACGCCGGGCAAATCCATACTTTTTGCTTTTACCAAGCGGCTTGTCACTCATATGATTTGTAAAGAAAGGAAGCGCAATGATTCAAACATTGCATACTTCTATCGCACACGACCTGCTTCACGCTGGTAATCCCGTTTCCGAGCACAGGACATTCGAGACATCAAAAGGAACACTATTCCTGCAACAGTTCAGTCCCCCATCGCTGGTTGAGCGCCTGCGAGCCGATGACGGTCTTCGGGCTTTCGCACACCATCCTGAGGGTGAATATCGGCTCCTGCTCAACCTCGCTAGCAGTCCAGAGTGCGCGCTGGCGCTTGCCTATACGGAGAGCGGAGAGATAGTAGGCCAGGTCACGCTTGCACCCGCCGACGCCTGGTGGCAAGGACTCGCAAGCACCTATGAGATCGCCGTCGAAGTCAGCTTACCCTGGCGCAGGCTGGGCATCGCCCGCCAACTCCTCACCCTGGCACTTGAACTTCGCACACTGGAGCGGATGATTCTCCTAGCTATGGGCCTGTGCTGGCACTGGGATACCGCAGGACTGGATCTGGGTCCTTTGCGTTATCGACGACTTATCGCTCAGCTCTTCGCTCTTCACAACTTCGTCGAATATCGCACCGCCGAGCCAAACATCCAGGATGATCCGGCCAATATCCTGCTTGTTCGTATCGGGAACCAGGTGGATCAGCAGACCTCCAGCCAGTTTCTCTCCTGCCTATTCCAATCCAACGCCCTTCCGGCAGTGTAGCCCTTCTCCAAGACTTACCCAGAGATGGCCAGGCCATCCCTGGTGTTTCGTTCCTGCACTGACCCCTCGGGCACATCGTGATCCCAGCTGGCGGGCTATGCCCAGGGGTAACTGTTGTGGTTTGCCACACGTTACGGTTAGGACATGACCTCCGAGTTGATGCGGACGTACTCGTATGAAAGATCACAGCCCCAGACCGTTGCGCTGACATCACCATGGCCCAGCCAAACGTGGATTGTCACCTCCGAGTTAGCAAGATATGCTCGCACACGCTCTATTGGCGCATTTCCCAAGTCGTGCCCCTGATACACAAATATGTCGCCAAATGCGATGGAGACCTTGTCTGGTGTAATGTCCGTCTGCTCGATACATTTACCGATGGCCATAGTAACCCGTCCCCAGTTTGGATCGGCCCCAAACATTGCTGCTTAACCAGGGGAGAATTGACAATTGCTTTTGCCACACGCTTAGCCTGAACCAAGGATGTGGCTTCATCTACGACAACTTCGAGAAGCTTGGTGGCACCCTCGCCGTCGCGGGCAATCTCCTTGGCGAGGTCTACTGACATCGCAGTCAGGGCCTGGCTAAATTCCTCGATATTCACATCACCGGCAAGCCCGTTGGCCATAATAGCGACTGTATCGCTCGTACTCATATCGGTGTCAACGCTGATCATGTTAAAAGACACATGTACAGCATCTCTCAACAGGCGTTTCAGAGTATCAGAATCAATTCGCGCATCAGTCAGAAAGTAGCTTAGCATAGTGGCCATGTCAGGTTCGATCATCGCCGAGCCTTTGGCCATGCCAAGGAGCACTGCGCTGCCGACCTTCGTCACCCGCAGTTTGGGGTGGGTGTCGGTTGTCATGATCGCTTGCGCCGATGACTCTAGATTTCCGTACCCCATCGTCTGCCGTAGACCTGCAATCGCCTCCTTGATCTTCTCCATAGGCAGCTGTTGTCCGATGAGACCTGTAGAGGACACCAAAACGTCCTCAGGCGCGATCTCCAATTCGCCTGCGACCAGATCAGTTATTGCTCGGGCGTTGGCTAAGCCTTGCTCACCAGTAGCAACATTGGCATTCTTGCTCGTGATGACGAATGCCTGTAGTTGGCCATTTGCTACATGCTCTCTGCCGACGACTACAGCTGGGCCGCAGAACCTGCTTCGAGTAAACACAGCCGCCGCAGCCGCAGGTGTATCGGAAGCCATAACGGTGAAGTCGGGTGTCTCATCTCGAATGCCAATGCTTTTCGCACAAGATTGAAACCCCTGTGGATAAAACGGAAGCGTTTGCATGGATGCTTCTCCTAACCTAGACAGCCGTCCTGCCCATCTTATTACTACTACCGCACTTAGTTGAAGCCTGGTCATATATCCAAATCAAGCAGGGACAGGCATCAGCTAGTCGTGCCGGAGTTCTGTTAAGGATACGGTATTCCCGCCTGGATCAGTGAACCAGGCGATTTGATTCCCATCAGGCGTGGTCCAAATTCCCTGCTCATCTTGCGGCAGACCTGGATAGCGCTCGAAGACGATGCCTCGTTTCAGCAACTGCTCCACCATTTCATGAATATTCCCGACGAGCCAGCCAAGCACCGTGTGCCCAGCTGGGGTAAACGTCTGCACCTTTTGGATGCGTAGCATGGTGCCATGAGCATCAAATACCAGGGCAAAGGGCGTATCTTCCATCAAGCGCAATCCTAACGCCTCGCCGTAGAACACTTTGGCCTGTTCTGGCTGTGTCGTGGCGATGAAAGCGATCAGAGCGCACTGAGCGAGCATGTAGCAGACCTCCTGCTGGAGTATCCGGCACCAAGCGATTGGTTTTCTGCCACAGTATCAATGCAGCTACCGGCAGGCGAACGTCATGAGTTTCCTCAAGCATGACCTCTTCAACAGATCAGCATTACCACGACATTCAGGATGATAGCTTATTCTCGCTTGCTGTGCAACGGTGTTCCTGCCTCCCTCAAACTGTCTCATATCGCGCAGGTGATACGCCTTGCATCATTTACGCACCAGTTGGTTACCTCCATGGTACAAGCTAGCTTGCTACTTTGAATATTGCGTCTGCCGGTGTAACATAGAACAGATAAGGGGTAAAGCCTCGCCTCAGATTGACAAGACAGGAGGTAGCATGCACGATATCTGGACTTTGGCTCAGCCTCCCCTTCCCTTGCACGCCCATGAGGCGCATATCTGGCTGGCGCTCCTGGACTACCCGGCGGACATCACCGCGACTTGGCTGCGACTCCTTTCGGAACAAGAGCGCCGGATAGCGGCTCAATTTTACTTCGAGCGTGATCGCAGGCGCTATATCGTAGCGCATACGTTTCTGCGCCGGATACTCGGCGCGTATCTCGA
The DNA here is from genome assembly GCA_963826075.1 of uncultured Chloroflexia bacterium. Taxonomy (GTDB): domain Bacteria; phylum Chloroflexota; class Ktedonobacteria; order Ktedonobacterales; family JADMIN01; genus JAJPKE01. The sequence goes on along the minus strand of CAWGVQ010000008.1, from coordinate 917,659 downwards.
CCTGACCTCGGAAGAGCTCTCGATCGCGGTGGCCTCCCACGGTAAACCGTACCTCATACGCCAACCTGACATGTTGGATATCCGCTTCAATCTCTCGCACTCGCACGATGCCGCGCTTCTGGCTCTCACTTTGGATTGCGATCTCGGTGTCGACATCGAGTCTGCCACGCCACTCGACGACGCGGATCTTATTGCCACACAGTTCTTTTCGCTCGCCGAGCGTACCTCCTTGCGGGAGCTGCCGCTGGATGAGAAAAACGCAGCATTTTACCGGTGTTGGTCACGCAAGGAAGCGGTGATCAAGGCAGTAGGACTCGGACTGGCGATGCCACTGAACGATTTCGATGTCTCGCTGGCACCCTCCGAGCCGGCGCAGCTGCTTGCCATACGCGGCGCCTCTGCTTCGCCCAACCCCTGGACGCTCTACGATCTGCCGCAGCTCCCTGGTTTCGCCAGCGCCCTTGCCGTAGCGAGACCACTAGACCGAATTGAGTGCCGCCGTTGGACACCGCAGCTTCTCGGCTGATGGAAGAGTAGCAGTATTCTCGCGTGTGGACGCGGCTGCACGTGTCAGTACGCGCTATTGACGGCAAAAACCGCCAGGTGGGTGGACTTCCCGCGAGGTCCGGCGCCCGAGGTGAGGTCTGGATCGGTCGAACGGTGGCGGAAGACCCAGCATCGCCGCCACATAACTCCCCCTGTCGCTCCTCGAGGGAACAGCCCCACGGTTTCCTGCATATACACCTATGCATGAACAGCCGTTACACGATCAAACAGATGATTTGCTTGCAGATGGGATGCCCGATGGAGCATTTGGAGGATTTTGTCCGCCGCGCGCAACACCACGACGAGGACGCTTTTCGCCACCTCGTCCTGACCTATACTGCGCTAGTCGCCAAAACGACTCAGGCCCTGTTGAATGATCGCAGTCTGGCTGAAGACGCGGCGCAGGAAGCCTGGTTGGACGTCTGGCGCGGGTTACTGAGCTTCCGGACAGGCGCGGCGTTCCGTCCGTGGCTGCTGGCGGTCGTCGCCAATCGGTGCCGGATGCTGGCGCGCCGGAGCAGGCCGGTTACCGCGCCTCTTGAAGCAAGCGTATCGCTGCTTCCCGGACCGGACGACGTTGCCTGGACGGCGATCCAGCGGGAGACGGGCACGGAGATCCTTGCCGCCTTCAAGAGCCTGTCAACCGATCACCAACGTATCCTGGCTCTGCACTATTTCGCCGAACTGAACATCGGAGAGATAGGTGTCGTGCTCGGCATCCCTTCCGGAACGGTGAAATCACGGCTGCACCGCGCTCTCACTCTCATGCGCACTGCCTTGCGGGAGGCGGCACCAATGGAGCTGGAGCAACACCCATGAGTAATGATCGCTATCTTACCGACGACGAGCTGGGCGAGCAGATGCGCCGCTTCTTCCAGGATGTGTATGGCCCAGTCGACTCGGCCGACAAGATGTGGCAAAAGCTCGCCTCCCAACTCGAAGCGGCACCGGCGCTCGGCGATAGCACTGTCATGACCCAGGAGCCGCCGACGCGTGTAGCAGTGACACCCAGGACAACTATCTGGCCCGCCGGGATGAGGCAGAGGCTGAGCGCGGCGGTCGCAGTCCTGGTGACCGGCATCATTATTGTCGTCAGTGTAGCGCTCTTCCAGCGTCATGGTCCGGTTAGTCGGCAGAGTGTCCGCCCCACAGCAACGTCGGTAGTGGGCTGTCCGTCGGCGGCCATCCGGGCAGCACTGCCGCCGAACACGTCCCTCAGCGCAGTGGCGCTCACCAGCCCCACCTCAGGCTGGGCTGTGGGGGGAATCGACTCACCGACGGACGGTACGACTGAGCAAAGTGTGATCATGCAACTCAAGGACTGCCGCTGGTCGTCGGCAGGGCCAACCCTTCCAGACATCGGGCTGAGCAATATTAGTATGACATCGCCTGATGACGGTTGGATCATCGGCGCCAACGTTGGCGGAACCTCATCGGTGCTGCTTCATCTGGTCGCGGGACGCTGGCAGCTCGTCACGATCCCAGTACCGCAGGCGTCGCACGCCTACTTCGAATCGCTGAGTATGCTGTCGGCGACAGAAGGCTGGATCATTGCCTTTCTTGCCAAATCGGCGAATGGCCAGACCAATGCAATTCTGCTCCATCTTCATGACGACGTCTGGTCGGCCGTCACCATGCCGTTTGCCGGAGCTGACGATATCATGGCCGTATCCCCCGACGATGCCTGGGTATCCGCCGACACGGGGATGCCGGGGCATTTTAACCAATTGTTTCACTACCAGCAGGGCAAATGGACATCAGTTCCAGTACCGCCAGACATGATCATCTACCACTTGCACCGCAACGGACCTAACGATGCCTGGGCAACCGGCGTGGTACAGCTCTCAAGTACCCCATTGGTCGCCGACCCCTCGGGGTATTACCAGTCGCCTGCCTTATTGCACTTCAACGGCACGAGCTGGTCATCGGTCACCCTGAACGGCCTCCAGAATCCCGCGTTGGAGCTGCAGATGCTGAGCGCCGACGAGGGCTGGGCAGTCGGCACCGTGGTTGGGGGCAGCCAGGGATTAACAGAGTAACGTTGCTGCAGCACTATGTCGCCGGCACCTGGCAGCCGGTGGCGCTACCCAATGCCCCCCTCGCGGACATCACTTCCTTTACATGTGAGAGTCTAGATGACTGCTGGTCCCTTGGCGCCTCCCCGACCGTCGTGCCAGAACCCAGCACTCAGCCAGGCACTACTTCAACATTCGTCTTCGAAACGAACTCGCTGCTCCACTACTATGATGGTCGCTGGACGATCTATTGAGCAGCTCGCACCGCAGGGCCGTGCTTTGCCAGTTCAAGTGCCGTGCGACGACCGATGCCAGAGGTCGGGCCGGTGATGATGTACGCCTTGCGATCCGTATGTTTGTCCATCACAGTAGTCTTGGCCATAGTTCTTTCCTCTTAATTGGTACGTCGCCCATGGGACCGTGGGCACGACTCCGTGTACAGACCACTCAGCGGTCGATTGCCACCCTGATCCCATCAGGGACTGCCGCGGGGAAACCGGCGCAAAACGCCTGGACTCAGACGAGCGGAAGTGGCACAGCTGGTGGGTGTCAGCGTGGACTGGTACACCTGGTTAGAGCAGGGACGTTCTATTACGCCCTCAACGCAGGTCTTAGAGCGCCTCGTGCAGACGTTGCGCCTGGATGCGCATGAAAGAAATCATCTCTTCCTCTTAGCCCAGCAACAGGCACCTCCGGCACTGTTGGTAGAAACCGAGATCGTGAGTCCTGCGTTGCAACATTTCCTGGATCAGTTTGGCCCTCGTCCCGCCTTTGTGTCCGGCAGACGATGGGATGTTCTGGCCAGGAACGATGCCGGATGCGCGGTCTTTGGCGATTATCGCCAGGTGACCAACCCCCGCGAACGCAATACGATCTGGGGCGTCTTCACCAATCCCCTGGCTCGGCAATTCATCCTCGATTGGGAAGAAGATGCGCGACAGCTCTTAGCCCAATTCCGGAGCACTTGTGCACGGTATCCTGGAGACGCCCAACTGGCCGAGTTGATCCATGATCTCCAGCTCGTCAGTCCTGAATTTCGCGCCTGGTGGCCTGATCATGAAGTTCGTGGTGGACAGGAAGGGCGGAAAACACTCAATCATCCACAGGTGGGGTATCTCGTGTTTGAACGGCTCACCTTTCAGGTCTTTGACACGCCAGAGCTCAAAGTCACGGTGTATACACCGTTGCAGGAAGCAGACACACCTCGCAAACTGGAGCAGCTGCTGGAGCAGTGGTATCTGGGCATTGGGCAGCGGCCGCATACGCCTCAAGCAGTCCACCATCTTCCGCAGGAGTCGCGATCAGGACAGGACACGGTTGGATGGTGGCTTGCAGCATGCTGTACAACAAAGGAAGGGGCATGGGTAGCGAACAGCAGCGTCATGACCTCCTATGCCCAGTGGTGCGAGGCACACGGATATGAACCGAAGAAGGCGAAAGGCGTCTCGCAAGCGCTAGCCGTTTACGGCTTCGAGATTGGGGTCAACAAACGAGTCGTCGACGGACATCGTGGGCAAAAAATGGCACGTGGGGTCAGAGGACTGGTCATGCGGTGACGTTTCTTGATGATGTATACGGATCATTGCGCTCACCGCATACACCTTTGGGTGTTCGGCTATTGCCACGTGCTGGCGAAGCAGGGCATTTTCGGCTTCCAACTCGACCAGGCGCGGTCACTTCGAGCTTCATCGGAGACACACAGCTGGCTTACTTCTGTGCCGGGCGCGCGTAGGTATAACGCGCTACGATATCCTGAGCCACCTGGATAACCTGCTGGCGTAGCGAATCTGGCTCAACGACCTCGATTCTAGCGCCATAGCTCAACAGAAATTCGCAGGCATTGTGTTCTTCCTCGAACATCATGTTGATACAAACCCATCCATCATCGTCTGGCTGTTCGATTCGGTCAATGCGCGCAAAGCGAAGTGCCGATCGCATTGACGCCACAATGGTGTGATCGGCGCGCACCGTCACTGGGAATTGTGGGAGGCTCGCCGTGAATGCCTCTTTGGACTCTTCCCAATAGCGTGCTAGGTCGAAATCGGCTGGTCGTATACACCGCTCACCTGTTGGCTGGAGGTGTTCAACCCGTGAGACTCGGTACGAGCGAATCTCTCCCGTGGTGGCCGCGACCACATACCACACACTTCCTTTGGCAATGAGGCCCAGCGGATCGATTTCTCGCTCAATTTTCCTGCCGTCCCCTCGGTGATAGGTAAGATGCAGCCGGCACTCTTGCCAGATTGCCTCTTGCAATGCAAGGAGAAAAGGCACCGCTTCTCTCGCCGTGTGCCAGCCTGCTCCGTCCACATGCAGGCGCTGGCGCGCATATTCAGCGTCGCGTCGGGACAGAGCAGGTAGTGCTGCCAGCAATTTGATGAGCGCAGTATCAGAGGCCTTCTCCAGACCGAGATCAGCCAGCAGTGAGGTAGGACGAGTAAGCAGCAACGACCTGATTTCAGCATCGTTCATGCCGGTGAGATTGGTGCGGTAACCCTCGAGCAATGACCATCCGCCGCCGGCACCGCGTTCGGCCAGAACCGGAATCCCGGCTCCGCTCAACGCCACCATGTCGCGATGGATCGTTCGCTCCGAGACTTCGAGCCGGTCGGCTAAGTCTCGTGCTGTCAAGCGCCGATGCACTTGCAGGAGCAGCAAGATGGAAAGCAGGCGATCTGCACGCATATGCCATCCCTATTGAGTGATGAGTGTGCTACCCTATCGGCTGGTCAGTGCGAGTTTGACTAAAGCATACAACGTGCTGTATACCGGATGCTGTACATGCCCTCATGCTGTCTTTGTGCTTGGAAAGCACGGGTTTCCACCGTGAAAGCAAGTAGACGCCGTGCAGGCGGTTCTGACAGTGAATACCTAGCCCAATAAGGCTTCACACTGGCGGGTAGTGGTGACGAACGAACTCCGCTTCAGAGCGTTCTCTCAGGCAGAATCTACTCAGAAAGGCAACGATTATGACCAATGAAGCGTCGCACTATGCGAGCATGTTGGATTACATCGGGCACGATGTCCTTGCGCAACTGCGCACTGTGCCGGAGCAGCTGCTCAATCAACCGCTCACACTGCCTGAGACCAATACGCTTTTTGCGCTGGCCACCCATCTTGTTGGAGCAGGAGAAGATTGGGTCCTGAGTAAAGTTGGAGGTCGAACGATTGTGCGTGATCGGCCGGCAGAGTTTCATGCTATCGGCACATTGGCAGAACTCGAGATACGCTACGAACGCTGGATAGCCGATGTACATGAGGTGCTGGACAGCCTTCCGAATCAAGAGATGGACCGTGTCGTTCAGGCGCATCCCTCGTTCCTGGTTCGAACATCCTCCAACCTCCCTGCCACGGTTCGTGATTGCTTGCTGCATGTCGCAGCACATAGTGCGTTGCATCAAGGGCATATACAGCTTACCTGTCAGTTTCTAGGCCAGGAGAGCTGAGGTTATTCCCCCGTGCTGAGACAAGGAGAACGATGCACCGCAAAGGATACATCTCATGGCTGCCCGAGAAGATCTTGCCCGCCGCGTTGCCGAGCGGTTTGCCGACGTGCCTAGCATTGTTGCTGTAGCCCTCGGTGGGTCCACCGTGTGCGGTAGCTCCGACGCCGAGTCGGATATCGACTGCTATGTGTATACATCAGAACCCCTGGCGCTTGATCTGCGCCGACAGATCGCCGCCCACCTCGGTGGGAGCGCTGAGACCGAGATTGGCAACGAGTTCTGGGAGCCTGGTGACGAATGGTGTGACCAGTCTTCCCGCATCAGCGTAGACGTCATGTATCGTCAGCCAGTCTGGCTTGAAGACCAATTAGAGCGTCTTCTCATCCGCCATGAGGCTTGCCTCGGGTATTCGACCTGTCTCTGGCACAACGTATACACGTCCTCATGCCTCTTTGACCGGGACTCGTGGTATCACCACATGCAGGAGTGGTCACACCAACCCTACCCCGAGCCTCTACGTCTGACTTTTATACACAATTTACAAACGGAGCTGAAAAGCGAGATGAACGCCCTCCAGCAGCGTTTGGACATGGAGCCAGCCTTGCCACAGAGTTTTCCAACCGGGAGGACCATCACCCTGGCGGGCCAAATAGCCGCCCAGTTGGGCGACGGCCTTCCAGAAGGCTCCTGCAGTCATCAGCGTGGGAGTTTGACCTACCTGCGCTGCCACAACGGCAAGCAGATCCGCATCGAGGATCTCCTGCGCCGGGCGCTCCGGCTCACGACGGGCCAGATCCCGCAGGCAGAGCAAACGGACTGCCAGTGGCGACAACAAGCCCAGCAAGCGAATCAGACGGTCGGCGCTCTGGACCTGGCGCGCTTCGAGCTGGCAGCCCGTTTTGAGGCACTGGTGGTAGTCCTCCACGATCCAGCGGCGCTCATACCACCCGACGCGCTCCCAGGCCTGCTCGAGCGTCGTGGTCGGGACCGAGGTCACCAGAATCCATTCCAGCGGCTCTTCTCCGCCGGGGGTCTGCTCTTCCCAAACGCGGATCGCCCACCCCACGAGCGGTTCCTTGCCGCAGCGGCGCTCGAAGCGAGGCGGCAGCAGCGTGACCGCACCAAAAGCCAGCTGCACCATGGTCGAGCGAGCCGTACGTCCATGACTGCCGGGCACGCGAAGCGGTCGGCTGGCTTGCCGTGGCCAGCCGCGCACCACATCGAGCAGATGTCGTTGCGGGCGCTCCTCTGGCGCGATCCGTCGGTTCTCACACGCGCGTATCAGAAATTGGGTCTGTGTCGCCTGGCAAGCCTGAAAGAAAGGGAACAGATCAGCGCCACGATCCCCGACATGCACAACCGTGGTCTCGGCGGGAAAACGGCCCAGCCGCGACACCAGGCGCATCCACACATCCGTTTCCCGTTGGCTGCGTTGCCGTCGCTCGCTGCGCGTCTCTCCTGCTGGAGCAGGGATGCGCACCCAGGGCTCTTGCAGCGCACAGCCTACCACCGCGCCGCTCTCCGGCAGGATGGCCAGCACCGTTTGCAGATACAGCCCTCGCCCGCGTTCATTGCCGACTTGGCCAAGTCCCTGGGTTTTGGGATGGTGGCTCAAGTCCACTTCGGTGGTGTCCTGGACCAGCAACACTACCGACCGGGTTTCGATCTGTTCCCGCGTCTGGTGCCAATGCGGTTGCATCAACGCCTCAAAGGTTACATCCGCTTCCTCCAGCAATCGGTACACGGCGATCACATCTTTCCACGTCTGCATTTGGGCTGGCAAGGACGCCGCGGTGTTCTGCGCCATCCGGGTGGCCGTCTGCACAGCTCGTCTCGTTCGGCGAATATCTTTGAGCTGGCTGGGTCCAAACGTCTGTTTAGCCCAGCGTTCTGGATCCAGAATTGCTTGTGTGTTCATCTTCCTATTGTAGCCCGTGTTAAATCTGTATAAAAGTCAGGCCTCTACGTCGGGCCGTCATCGCCAAGAACTATCCTATCTTACGTAGCACGCTTTCGTCCTATCGCCACCAGCTTGATCTGGCGATTCATCGAAGCGATCTGGTGAGTGTGCAGCACCGCCTCACGTCACTGCTAGCCAGCTACTTCGATATCCTGTTCGCGCTCAATCGGCTTCCTCACCCTGGCGAAAAGGGGCAGATGACGGCGGCTCGCCAGTACTGCTCGCGGCTGCCTGAACGGATGGAGCAGGATATACAACAGTTGCTGCTCGCCTCCGCGTTACCAGACCAGTGGCCGTCCCTGCTCCCGACAATGGACACCTTGCTTGATCACCTGGATGCACTCCTGGAAACTGAAGGATTGCTTGCACTATAGGCTCTGCCGATCGCAAGAGCGTAGACGATATTCATCTATCCTGCTGGTGCAGGAAGCAAACCATCCGTAGCGGATGAGGGTCCTTGGGCACAACTCGCCCGGATGGCCCATCTTGGTGGATAGCTGGCTGCTCTACACTGGCTGGTTGCTCATAAAGGAGCGTAATCGCTCACTGAGGGCCGCGATATCATCCCAGTTGCCCTTTGGCGCGGCAGGCCACTCCTCAACATTTCCCCGCAGATATTCAGCTGGTGCGTCGGGGTAGCGTGCTGTGAGATGGACATGCAGGTGAGGCGTGGCCTCGCCATAGAAGGTCACGTAGATTTTTTCCGCGCCTGTGCAGGCTTTGAGCGCTTTGCTGAGGCGCGCCACCTGCAGTCCAACGGCTTGAGCCTCGCATGCTGCCAACTCAGCGAAGTCCGGCGTGTGGCGTTTGGTTTCCAGGAGCAGATGCCCAAGATAGGCTGGCCATTCATCTGTGTGGAAATGGTGGGCGTAGACCCGTTCATCTTCGTAAATGGGGCCACCTGCGACAGGTATCAGACCTTGCTGGATGCGACAAAACAAACAGTCCTCCATGATCTCCTCCTCTACGGTGTGAAAAAAGCCTCGTTCGTGTTTCAAACGCGGTGAAGCTGCGCTATGCGCTATGCGCTATGCGCTATGCTCTGCTCTCGTATCACACAACGGCGCCCCGACCTTGTGCTTTTTTTCAAGGACCATCAAAAAAAGCACAAGGAATGCGTGCATTCTGTGATAGGGTAGTTGAAAGGAGATGAGATGGAGCAATGAGCATGCGAGCAGGAAGATCTTCGACTGCTGGAGGCGCTGTCCCACTGGCGCAGTTCCCCAGCGATTTCCCCCGTGTTTTGCCCGCGCACTCAGGCGAGATGGAGGTGTGGCTGGTGGCGGCACGTCCTCGCCTGCAGCGCCTTGCGCACTTGCGGAACGTACCTGCTGATAGCGTCGAAGATGTGGTGCAGGAAACGTTGCTGGAAGCCTGGACGCACCTGGACCGTCTCTCTGCGCCTGAGGGGTTTCATCTCTGGCTGGATGAAATATGCCGCAATATCTGCCGCCGCCATGCGCGCAAACACCTCAGGCAACTGCAGATTTCCTCTCCTCTCGAGGAGGACGGCGACGAGGCCACTCACTCCCTGCTCAATACGACCCCCGATCCAGAGGTCTTTGATCCGGTTGAGGCACTCAGCCGCCAGGACGTAGCGGTGTTGCTGGATCGCGCGCTTGGTTCGCTCTCCAGCAGCGCTCGCGAAATGGTCGAGCTCTGCTATCTGGTGGAATTGCCGCAACGCGAGGTTGCTGCACGACTGGATCTCTCCCTGAGCGCCCTGGAGGCACGCCTACACCGAGCACGTCAGCACCTGCGCCAGGTGCTAAATGGTCCGCTGCGTACCGATGCCGAAGCCCTTGGGCTGGCGCTGGATCAGGAGTGCACCGGAGGATGGCGCGAGACGCGGCTATGGTGTACGCTTTGTGGCCGTCAGCGGCTCGTGGGCGTCTTTCTCCCCCAACCAGGCGGAAGCGCCAATCTCCACATGCAGTGCCCTGCCTGCGAGCAACGCTACGGCCTCGTCGACAGCAGCAGCAACAATGTCCATAGCAAGGGGCTGGTTCGGCTGGATGGCGTGCAGTCCTTCCGGCCGGCGTGGAAGCGCACCATGCAGGCGATGAGCCGCTTGTTGCTGGGAATGCTACGTCCAGGCGCGCAGGTGTGCCCGTATTGCGGAGCGTCCGCCAGGGTCCGCTTGATCGAGAAGACGCAGGTCATGCAGAGTAACGAAGCAGTGATTCTGGCACCAGGGCTGGTGCGGCATCCGGCTCAGTTCTGGTTGTGGTGGGATTGTCCCCGGTGCGGGGATGGTCCGGAGGCAGGGGGTGACTTCTTTGCGGCCAGCGACCTCGTCTACTGGTCGAATGCTCGCACGCAGCAGTTTATGCAGGAGCATCCCCGCTGGATCAGCGAGCCGGAGCTGCTCGTGGAGTACGCGGGCCAGCCTGCCATTCGTTTCCAGATGGCTGACGTCACTGGCTCCGCGCGCCAGACTGTGCTGGCTCATCGCGAGACGCTGCAGGCGCTGGCGTTTTTCTAGCCACGACGTGGGATTCTCGTGTGTAGGGCTCCGAGGTGTCTGGTTTGTGTTCTATGCTCGAGCCGGTTGCAGGACGAACCGCTGGTATGGTGCTGGCGGCACCTGCATCCGCCTCACCAACGAGGTAGGAGGGTGAAGATGACATCGACTGAGCGGCAGAAGAGATTGCTCGAGGAGTTTGAGCAGGCACGAACGGCCATCCGCGAATTCATAACCAGCCGTAGTGAGCGTGAGCGAACAGTGCGCTCAAGCGCCATTCCGGATCAGTGGTCTGCTGGCGAGCTGCTCACGGCGATTGGGTTCTGGATGGACTACATGGTTGAGCGCATCGAATATTTCCGACGCGGCGAGACGCCGCCAACTCGTGTGGACTTTGGTGCCGTGCAGGCGGGGGCATTGACAGAGCAAGCACACTGGGCCTGGGAGCAACGTGTCTTGGCCTTTGAGCGCGCGAACGCTGCTCTCATGGACGAGGTACGCCTGTTTGATGATGAGCACCTCGCAGCCCACAATGCGTACGGCGACGATCCGGGCGACCAGCTGTCGGGTGAGGTAGAGGCCAATGGCTGCATCTGGCCGCTGCAAGAATTGGACAAGTACTATAAGCGGACTGGTGAGCCAGACCGAGCAGCACGCGTACGCGCCCTGCTCGTCTCCGTCACCGGGGAGCCTGATCGAGTCGTGTGTGATCTGACCTCTCCTGAGACGCTGGCAACGATGTCTGCAGAGGCGGCGCCTATGATCATCGACGTACGTGGCAAGGCAGACTACGCGCGGGGGCACCTCCCCGGTGCGGTGCATATACCGCTGGCAGAGCTACCGCGCAAGCTCAAGCGACTGCCAACCGACCGCGCGATTATCACGTACTGTAACATGCATCATCCGGGGCAATCACGCGGCGAGCGAGCGGCAGCACTCCTCGCCGAACATGGCCTGCACGCCTCGGCGCTGGCGGGCGGTTTCACCGCGTGGGAATCGAGCCAACGGCCCGTCGAGACGTCCGAGTAGCGGGCACACCCGAGAGGAGGCGAGCGATGAGTGAATCGAAGGTGACGCTGGCGATTCTGGCTGAGGGCTGGCAGACCTATCAGGACCGGTTGAGCTACGCGCTCGCCCCACTGACCCCAGAGCAACTGGCCCTTCGAGCCGCTCCACAGTTGCGCTCCATCGAGGAACTGGCACGCCATATGATTGGGTCACGCTCTGGCTGGTTTCACAACATCCTCGGCGAAGGCGACGAGGCGTTCGGCGCCTATCATGCGTGGGATCGGTCCGACGCTCCGACGCGCACGGCAGGCGAGTTGGTAGAGGGGCTCACCGCCGCACTGCCACCCTGAGGTAGCATACTCGCTGGAACGACGAGGGTCCACGCGGATCGGTGTCGCACCTGGAACTGAACAATAGCAGACGACACCATACCCGAGCCATGGCTCCATCTCAGCCGCCAACCTCACCGCTTCCTGCTCATCGTGAGTGGAACCTCCGACGTAGGAAGCGAGCCGCCGGTCCCCTTCTTCCTCCGGGTCTCAAGGGATCTCTCAGCAGGTCACGAGCGCGCTACCGCGATGGCCATGCCCAAGCTCGCCCCTGCGGTACCAGGCGCCCGTGCAGATCCGCCCAAAAGTAAGGAGTCCTTTCACCACGCTGGATATAGCCAGGCGAGCAAGGGATCGGGTTTGCTCGACGCTACGAGGTCACGCGTGGAGCTGGACCAACTGACGCGTGTTATCACTGTTATTCTCATGTAATCAATTCGAATCCATTGGTAAGTGTCGTCGACTACATTGGCAATATTGGCTATATGTTCGCTTCGACCCCATCGGGAGCGCTGGTAGAACGGTGCGGAGCAGGGCCTAGCAGCTTGATATATTAGCCGGAATGCGGCCCTTATGGAATCCAACTTCTATGAGACAACCTGGCACGCGAGCCTGACGTGCGCTTGAGAGAGAAGATCACACCTATGCAACGAGTGCAACAATGTCGCCTGGCGGGACGTTCCGCTGCGATTTCGATGATGGTTGCCGTGGCCCTAACGGTGGTGTCAGGCTGCAGCCTGCCCATTGCGGGCGGTCCCCTTTCTGTCGGCCGCCAGCGGTCGTCCAAGCTTGCCGGCGTGTCACGTAGCCGGCCCACAGAAGCGCGTTTGGCACAGATCTCGCTCGGGTTGAAGCCATTCATCACCGGCTTGACCGCGCCGACGCAACTCACCTACGCGCCCGATGGATCGGGCCGTATGTACATTACGGAGCAGGCGGGGGAGATCCGGGTGGCCGACGCCAACGGACGGCTCTACCCTCAGCCGTTCCTGGACATTCGTTCCCTCGTGCTTGCCGGTGGGGAGCGCGGTCTCTTGAGCATCGCATTTCACCCGGACTACGCGAGCAATGGTCTCTTCTTCATTACCTACACCAATCGCAACGGCAGCACGGTGCTCGCACGCTACCACGTGTCTGGGGATCCACTGCGTGCCGATCCGGCCAGTGCCACAACGCTGCTGGTCATTCCACAACTGGGCGGAGAGCATCATGCTGGGCAGCTCATGTTCGGACCGGATGGCTATCTGTACATGTCGGTCGGCGATGGCGGCCTGGGGGTCGGCGCCGTCAACGGACAGAACTTGGATAACCTGCTGGGAAAGATTCTCCGCCTCGATGTCGATCACACCGCGAACGGCCATGCCTATGCGATTCCGCCAACCAATCCGTTCGTCAACGATCCCCATGCGCGGGGCGAAATCTGGGACTATGGATTGCGGAATCCCTGGCGCTTCAGCTTTGATCGGGCAACCGGCGATCTCTACATCGGTGCCGTCGGCGGCTCCTTATTTGAGTCTATCGACTTCCAACCACACTCCAGCCGAGGCGGCTTGAACTTCGGGTGGGACGCCTACGAGGGGAATCTGTGCGAGCAGACCGACTGCTCACTCTCACACTTTGTACGACCCATTGCCACCTACCCACATCAAGGCGGCATGTGCGCGGTGATGGGTGGCTATGTGTACCGAGGAGCACGCTATCCTGCGCTGGACGGTATTTATCTCTACGCCGACTTCTGTACCGGGCGGATCTTTGGGCTTGTGGCCGCGGAGGCCGTCGCCGGACAGCCATCCACCACGCGCCAGGTCGGCAGCCTGAACTCCTTAGTCTCGGCCTTTGGCGAGGATGCGTCCGGGGACGTGTACGTGCTGGGGTACCAGTCTGGCGTCGCTTATCAGGTGACGAGCCACGGTAACCAGGGCTGATCTCCTGGATGCTGGTCAACTAACGTGCGCTATGCTCACTACCGCACAGGTGGCTTCCACTTGATGCGGGTGGGGGCCTGTGCTAGGATGGGCTTGATACCAGCCGACCCACTATGGCTCGGCCTTGACCCTGGCACACTCGCTAGCTTGGCATAGGAGCGGCGCGTTCTCGTCATGTCCCGACGGACGGCGGGCTCCGCGCCTGATAGTTGATGAACATGCTGCCGTTTGCTCTTCCGGGGCGCTTCTACCGGGGCAATCTTCATACTCACTCTACCCTGTCTGACGGCAAGCTCAGCCCAGAAGCGATTGTGGCTTGCCTACCAGGCGAAAGGCTATGACTTTATCTCGCTGACCGATCACTTTATCGCTCCCTATGACTATCCGATTGCCGACACTCGTGCATTTCGGACCAGCCAGTTTACGACGATCCTGGGAGCCGAGCTTCATGCGCCGACGACGTGTAAGCCAATGCGAAGAGAATGACTGTTTCATACCAAATTTATCTCGAATACTGTAGTATAGAGCCACCGGGGTCAGGCACTATCTCTGGTCGACGTACAGCGAGCGAGACGACACAACCAAGGAGCAGCATCATGAGCGAAGATCCATCTGCCAACCAGTTCGAGCTACTCATGGATCTTGCCGTCAACATGATTGCGTCCCGCTATGAGCGCAGTGGCTAGCGGCCACGACTCTTCCCCGGCACCATTCCTGAAGACATCCCGCTGGAGATTCCGGTGCCGCCGCACACTCGCCTGCTCGGGACTATGGCCGAGAATGACCGTGAGCGTCAATTTATAATCTTGCTGGAGAGCGATTTCCCGCTGGACGAAGCGCTCAGCTGGTATCGCGCACAGCTTGCTGCCCTCGATTGGAAGGACCACACTTTGCCGGACCAACAACCCGGGGGTGGATTTACCCAGAGCGACTATCGCCCATCGGTGCAACTCGAATTCTGCCATATCCCCAGTTGCGCCTGGCTGAGGCCGATGCTGGCGGAGCGCGAGGATGCCACTACGCTGGTGCGTCTGGTCCTGATGCTGAATGAGCAAGGCAACCCCTGTGCCCATCCGGAGCGGCTGGAACCGCGAAGATTCCCTGGACACCATCGCCACGCCGTACACCCGCTGCCCACGCTTGTTGCTCCACCGGGCGCACAGCTTCAACAGGGGGCAGTCGCCAAGGTCCAGACGGAGTTCAGATAACCGCAGAAGTGACCACGCAGCTTGACCCGGAGGCGCTGGCTCATCATTATGTTGGGCAATTGACCAAGGCTGGCTGGACGCAGACGGACGCTGGAGCAAGAGGACCGTTCGTCTGGTCGAGCTGGCAGTTCACCAGCTCCGGCCCCCAGCCGTCGCCGTGGAGTGCGCTGTTCTTCATCCTGAAGACGCCGGACAAACCAGATCACTACACCCTTGATCTCCGAGCTTCCCAGTCCAACACTGAGGACGCTCAGTAGTGTCCGCCCCAATGACAACAGCCATGACGAATTTGGTGTAGATAGCTGTTCCACGCAGCAAGGACGCTGTCTACGCACAAGTATGGACGATGCATGGAACCTTCGCTAACTACCTTCAACGTTAGACAGTAGGGAGTATGCTTGCGTGTAATAAAGTATATTGCCTATTTGCCTCAATGAATTGGAGTATCTATGGAACTACCGCCACCGCTACTGGCCCCTGTATGCTGGTCCAAATCCCTTCGATACCTCCTAACCCTCCAGGTGCCGTTCTTGATGAGGAAGGCAAGCACTCGCTCGCTTCGCGGATGAGATACACTCTTGTGAGAAAGGGGGCTCCATATGGCAGCACGTCGTCCCCGACATCGGCGCTGGTTGGTGCGTCGGCGGCGCTCCCTGGATGCCCAGGGCGAGCAGGTGACGGACACCTGGCTCAATATTCCCCTGCTCCCTCGGCGCATGCTCACGACGGGCAGCCCGGACCAGGGTGTGACGAGGACCACCATTAGCGGTGGGAGGCCGCTACCGGTCGGGTGCATCGCGCTTCTTGCCGTGCTGCTGCTGGTACCGCTCCTATGGAGTATCTACCGTGACGTAGGGACCGGTCAATGGGTGAGGAGTATCCCTGACTACCTCATAGCACTAGGAGCTCTCGCCAGCCTGACGGTGACGAGTTGGAACAGGACACACCGTCCCTCGCCAGTGGGGTTCGTGCTTCCTGCCGTGTTGGTGCTGGTAGCACTCGTATGGGAGAGCTTCCGTGAGGTAGGAATCGGTCAATTAGTGAGGAGTATTCCTGACGCCCTCGTGATACTGGGAGCTCTCAGCATCCTGACGGTGCTGGCTGTGCAGAGGGCACACCGTCCCGAGTGAGTGGGTGGGTGAACGACAACCGTAACGCTAACTACGGTAGTAGTAATATTATTGGCGCCGATAAGGCATTTTACACAGAGCGTGCGTGCAAGGCATGTCATATCTACGGCATAAGCGAAGCGTTATCGAGAGTATTTGGTGCAAGGCACCTTGTATCTACGGCGTTTGATTGAAGTGGAACTCGGATGCCAGATACGAAGGGGTGACTGCAAATGTACCCGGTTGCGTCGTGTCTTGGGGATCGCGCACGGCAAGGGTGACATTCCCCGTCTGGACGAGCGCTTTCAGGGATTCGGCATACTGGGGTTGCATCATAACGACAATGGTCCCACTCAGCGTTGCGTAGACGAGCACGTCCTGAAACGTCGTTTGTGTCGCGCAGGAATTGGTCGTGAAGTCCGCCCCGCACTCGGTGACGATGACATCTATGTGATCGCCTGCGACGATGAACGACTGCGCACCACTATTGGGGTCGGAGTAGCTAAACGGGAAGAGGACATAGCCCTGCTTGAGTTGGACAGGACCGTTGTTAACGAGGGAACCTATAATGGGCGCCCCCTTAGCGATTCGCGGGTCGTTTTGCATCAAGATGTCGCCAGCAATAATATTCTCGGTGGCGTATGTCCCGTTGAGCAGGACATTTAAGGAGTCTTGCGTTGTGAAGGGGTAGGCACCAGTAGGAACATCCGTAGCCAGGAATGACTTGACGGTAAAGTCGGCTGGAGATAGGGGTGTGCCTTCTTGAACATTTTGGTTTGCAACGACAACCGGCTCAGTCCGCCCTGCATTGCTCGTAGCATTGCTTACGAGGTAGATAACCAGAACGCCCGACACAAGTGCCAGGACGACACCAAGCAGCATCAGCGCTCGCCCACCACTACCGCCAGTTCGAGGTTGCCTACCGCCGCGTTGAGGCTGTGTTGATGACATCTCTTTCTCCTTAGCACGTGCGGTTGCTACAGACCAAGGATAACCTTTTGGAACAGACTAGCGATTTGCGGACCAAGCAGAACCAGGGTGGCGATCACAACAACGGCGACGAGCGCGATAATCAGGCCGTACTCAATCATGCCCTGGCCACGTGAATTACTCATATTCATGTCTCCTTCAACTCCTAGTCTACATAATGGAGTGGGTAGTCACTCTAATATAAAGCCAGCGACCACCAGTATAGATAACCGCTGACTGCTAAGCAAGTAGAGTAGGAGTTAGTCGTCCGGCTAGTCGTGCTGAACCTGAAAACCTTCGACTACTTGTTTCACTGTCTCTACTAGGCCGTTGACGCTCTGTCATCTGCGTGGCCGTCATTCTACCCTCGCGCCAAAAGTAAACGAGGGGCGGAATAGTGCCTCATAGCTACTGCAGCAAGCGAAGCGTTATTGGGGAATAGCGTGCATGAGCACGTCTTATCTACGGCATTTAGATTTCTACAAGGTATTGATGATACCTTGGAAGAGACGGGCGATCTGTGGACTAAGTAAGACCAGGGTGGCGGAGCATTCCTCCCAGTTGGCTGTTCCTGGATGCACATGAATGTATGGCCATCAGTCGGATAATTGTAATCGGCGTACGATATACACTCGCCTGCTCCACCGTCAGCGCTTAGGTCACAGAATATCAGCGACCCGTTCGGATAGACTTCGGAGAGCATGTCGTCGCCAGGATTGACACTCCAATGGAAGTCAACATTCTGTGCACCTCCCTGGTTCGGATCACAGAGATCCTCCCACCAGGCATCGTACTCAGCAGTCCAAAAACCGGTCCAAATCTGCGCTATTGAATCCGTACCTGTCTGGATGAGTTCACATGCCGTTGCGGGATCGCCAATACCACCCCAGTCAGATAGGTCATCAGTGTCTGGGTACACACCTGGTTGATTACCACTCGCAACGGTGGGTATGTACCACTCCATCTGGGAATATTGCCAATAGCCTGGGGAAGATTCACTGGCCCAGAATCCCGACCAACCGACGTTTTGCGGATAGCTACCACTCCCGCTACAGGTATGGCAATCTTTGTAAGGCCCATGAAAGTTAAGCGACTTATTCTGTGTTTGCTCGCTTGCGATCAGCATGATGGCAGCGAAGTCGTAGGTGCGGGTCTCCGTCATCGACGCCGCCGGCCGGCGCGCCTGGTCGAATCCGATCTGGCTTGCCTGATGTCCCTGACATACTTCCCACCCAGCCGATCACGTCGAGCTGATGTGGGGCGGTTACGGTGGGTTCTCCACCAACCACAGTGCGATCGTGGGACGTCCGTATAGCAGCCTCGGGAAATCTAGGCGACTCGCATGATTACGGCGGTGTAGTGAGGAGTTGCCGTAAGTCATGCGGGCTGGCAACTCGTGGGTCCCCACGAATATACACGACACCGTCCCGATGGCAGAAATATGCGGTATTCCACCGCGCTTTCTTGTCCTTGTATGCGCGCTGATTGCCTGCGTCTTGCTTGTGCCGGATGAGACCCCAGACACTGAATAGCATCCCTACGACTCCTAGCGCCACCGCGGCCGCCACGTTATTGACATGTTTGGCTCCAGAGTACGTTTCCCAAAGTTCGTAGATGAGAACGAAGAGTGCAGCAACCAGAAGTACCGATGCAGCCACGTAGAGCAACACCACCTCATTGTTCCGGCTGACATACTTGGGCTCACTGGGCAGTAGGAGGCTTGACATGCCCTCCCCGGATTGCACCAGTGCGCTCACCTTCTGTACCTTGTCGGTCATATGGCACTGGGGACAGGCGAACTCGCTACTCGGCTGCACCATGGCCAAACTGGCGGTGCGATCCGGTGCGGTCTCACTGGAGCCTGACTCTCCCGAGGCTCCGGCAGGCAGTATACTAGTCGCGGGCGCTACCATGATCGAAATATAGATGCCTCCCGCAGAGGGTGCAGGCGCAGCACGGTTCATGGCTCGGTGAATCCAAACGCTCACCGCCAGAAGAGCGGTGAACCCTATAACGATGATGCCGCCTATAGTCAGCAGGGTACCAATGCGCTGGTGCGGATCTCCCGATTCGCACCGGAAGATATTCGCGCAGACTGGAACCAGATAGGAGCGTGCATAACAGCCGCAGATAATGAGCATACCTCCGCTCACAATGCCAGCAATAAGCGTAGTCCACGGATGTAGCTTCCGTTTCACACTTTTCCTCCAGAGAGGTCAACGGTAGTTTTGGTCACTCACTCGGCAAATGCTTGAGGGTTACTCGCAAATGAGCGGAAGCTTACAGTGTTAGGCAGCAGAGTACCGGGCAGTTTTTGAGCATTCTACACTACCGAGGCGCAGGGCGCACGCTCCGTTTCCTACAGCTGTTATGGACTACGTTGTACTATACGAGCAGGCTAGGTGCCTGCGATCCACACGACCTTCGAGGCACACAGTCTTAAAATCAACAGGGACCGTCCGAATCGCTGAGCATACTGCCAGGGGGTGATCATGAGCGAAGACCAGCCCGATACCCATGACGGTGAAGAGGAGCTGGAGGTCACCGACCTCCGCCCAGCTGGTGTGCGGGCTGACGGCCACGCACGTCTTCCCGGCCTCCCCACGAAGGCATGGCAGCGGCTGCTCGTTGGCCTCAGCCTACTGCTGGTAGTTACTCTCCTCCTGGCAGTGCAGCTGTCCAGCGGCCGAGCGGTGAACTGGCCATTCAGCACAGCCGCCCCACTGGTAGCCATGCCTACTCAGGTGTCTACCCAGCCAGGGGCAGACTCTCTGCCCCCAACCCCGACCTCCCCCCAGCTGGTCCCCACCGTCGTGCGAAATAGCTCCGAAGGCCATGCCGTCGGTCCTGCGCCAGCACAGTGCAGCCAGGAATCTCCGGCGCTCACCGCAGACGGCAACCCAGCCATGGGTCTGGCGATCGGTACGGCTCCGGTCCTGGTGGGTGGGTTTGTCGGCCCGTATGCAACTCTGCCAGTTGGCTCAGCAGCGAGCGCTCGCCTGAACTTCCCCGGGTGGACCCAGCCCTACTCGCGCTACGGCTGGCCCGCCCTCATCGATCTGATCCTGCACAGGAGCGTAACCGGTCCGGTGACGCTCTCAGGCCGGGATGCACAGACCGGCTATCCCCTGTGGTTTGGCTTCGTGATGCCGGGAGTGGTGGGGGCTCCGCAGCAGGTGACACTCACTCTCCCGCTGGATCCAGCGCACACGGCCATCCCAGCAGGCGGCGAGACCAGCGGAGAGGACTTCTGGTATGGCTATGCCTTTCTCCCTGGTGCCGGTTGCTACACCTTGACCGCCTCGTGGCCAGGTGGGAGCTGGCAGATCACCGTCAGCGCTGGAGCCCTGAGCGCGATAGGCTGAGCAGCTGAGCCGCCGACGATGAGCATTTCATGGCCGCCCACGGAGTTGATGCCCGCGCAGGAATTGACCCGACGGCGTATATTGGTTGGCGGTCCGCAGGTACGCCCCTTCGTCGGCCTGCAACAAGAGCTTGTGCATAAGGACCACATCGCTGGGAGGCAACGATGCTGTGGACTGTAAGCAGAGGAGCAACGTCACTCGACCATCCTCGAGCATATATACCATGCCGCCTGCGGCCGGAATGCGGTACCTCCGCTCTACTCGGTTTAGGCTCTGCACCTCAAGACAGCCGTGTGTGGCCAGTTGGTGCTGCTCTTCCTCGGTCAGGTGTGTGAGTAGCAGCTCTCGTGCCGCTGCCTCCGCTTGCATCGTGGAGGTACGCGGGCGCGTCCACTCTCGCAGGAAGCGCAGCAAAGACGAGCGATTTCGCTGCCGAACCGGTTCTACCTGTTCGGGCTCCAGGCGGCGATGACCGGGAACGGAATCTGTAGCTGGCGAGTACCGAGCATCGTCCAACGCAGCGGTAAGATCCTCAGCCCGTACCGGCTTCTGTAGGAAACCGCGCGTACCAGTCCAGGCATTGCGCACATCCGCCGATATAATCATGACCCTAGGCTCAACCGGCCACAGTATCTGGGGAAGTAAGAAGAGCCCGTCGCCCTGGGGCAGGTCGGGATCCATCAGGATGAGATCGGGCTGGAGGTTCACCGCCAGCTCGAACGCCTGTGGCCCGGTCGTGGCCACACCCACTAGTTGGGCGCCACGATACCCGCACAGCGATTGCTGCACCACCGTTGCGGTCTCGGAATCCGAGTCGACGAGAAGCAGGTGTATAACTGGATCTAGTGCCTGATTCATCATGGTAGCAAAGCCCATACGTTCGTTCGCTGTCAACCTCATTGACACCATAGTACACAATCATCGGTTGCCGTGCCAAGCTGAAGCGCTTGGCCGTCTTACTTTCAAGCGCGGCTCCAGGCGATGCCCCGGAACACTCTCCCGATTGTGTGCCCGTACCATTGAGGCACTATGCAGATAAGCGGCGTGTTTGTGCGTGTTAAGAGAGATAGGGTCGCTACGATGCTTCGACGCAGAAGGATCGGAGCCTACGATTCAGAGCAGAAGAGTCATCTTCTGAAGAAGCAGGGGGTGGCACATGTTGGCGAGTTCACTGTCCAGGCACGCGGTGGTGGCCGCGAGCGGGCAGTTTCGGGGCAATCGGCTGGCAGCGGCTGCGACTGGGGTCTTGCTCATTGCCGCCCTGTTGGTCGCGGGTTGCGGGCTAACCACCACGCGGGTCGGCGGTTCGGGAACTCCTGCGACCCTCACGGCGAGTACCAGTACCCCGACGCCAGCATCGCTCCCCTGGATGGCGGGTAGCCTCTCGCCTGGAAACTCCATGCTCGGGGAGAGGTACCAGTTTGCGCTTGGTTCCCTGGATATCGCAGCCGCCGACGGCAGCACCGCCTATTCCTGTACACAACCCGCGTCAACTTCGGTCGGGCCGAGCGTCTGGGTGACCCGCGACCGCGCCCAGCATTGGAAAGAGTTGGCAGCTCTTCCCCCGGTTGCGCAGCATCTCACCTTCTGCACGATTATTCCCGACGCCGTGGATATGGCCATTGCGGTCGCCACCGTCTCCTGGAGAGATCCGGCAGCACTCGGGGCACCGCCACAGGATGATGTGATGAATTTTGTGACCCTTGATGGCGGTGCTCACTGGCAGCTACTGGGCGGCCCCGAGCCGTTTGCTCTGGATTGGCTGGCCACCTATCACGGAACCACGCTGGCGATGCTCGCTAGCGGTGCCGACGACGGAAGCGAGAACCTATGGATCAGCATGGATCATATGCAGACCTGGCAAGAGCTCGCTCAGGCACCAGTTGGGCAGGCATGGATTAATCCAACTACCGGTGAGTTGCTGGAGATGGGACAGACAAGCAGCGGCCTGGTCGAGATTTACCAGTCAGGCGACCTGGGACAGAACTGGATCTCGTTCCCAACGCCGATCGATACTGCAACCATGGCTCCGATCGTTTCTCCGCCAGTGGCGGGTCAACCCTGGCGCATCTGCGGGTTTGCGACGTCGTCCAACGGACCGCCTGCCGAAGGGGAGTTGATGTGCAGCCTGGACGGTGGCAGGACCTGGCAGAGCCGTCCACAACTGCAGATTACCTTCGTCAATCCCGACAAAGGCCCGTTCAGCCAGGCAGCCACCGCGTTTGCCGTGAGTCCGGACGGTACGATGTATGCCTACATGCTGCCGGGCCCGTACGGCTCATACATTCCGCAAATGCTCTACCGGCTGGCGCCCAATGCCGACCGCTGGCAGTCACTCGGCACGGCACCTGGCGATGAAGTGACGACTGCGGACATCCCGGGAGCTGGGATCCTCTGGGAAGCGCAGTTCAATATCGGCCCCACGTACGCCGGGCTATTCCCAGCGGCTGCGGCCACCTAGCGTCATCTGCGTTCCAGACGGCCAGAGCGGGAGGCGGAGCTTGCGGGCCATCCTACCAGCACCGGGTAGATGCTGCTAAGAGCGGCGCATAGACTACGGCTATATGAAAAGTTGTCCTACTGATTCGTGCCCAGACCCTGCTGGCCCGGGCGTAAGTCAGCTCGGCTCTTGCCCATAGGCCACCAGCGCCGAGGCCACCACGTGCTCGAGGTAGAAACGGAGCGCGGAACCCGCGGGCAGGCGGCTACTGGTATATACAAAGAAGTCGGTCCACTGCTCGATCGA
This sequence comes from uncultured Chloroflexia bacterium, assembly GCA_963826075.1. GTDB lineage: Bacteria > Chloroflexota > Ktedonobacteria > Ktedonobacterales > JADMIN01 > JAJPKE01. Next base: position 894,569 of record CAWGVQ010000008.1, on the reverse strand, counting down.
TTCTCGTATCACCGCGTCGGCCGGTCCCAGCAGATCACCGTCGTGGGAATAGCTGCCGGGCAGATCCCCGCGCTCGCCCAGCAGTAGCGTCACCAGGCTGAGCTTACCTTCGGCTAGCTCGCGGGGATAGGTCGCCAGGTCATTGGCCAGCCGGATAATGCGACCGGCGGCGTCGATGGATGCGAGTCCATCGTGCCAGGCACGCCCGGCTGAAGACTCGAAACTGGCAACCACTGCAGCGACCGCATACATGCCAATGGACACCGCGCCATTGAGCAGGTACAGCGATAAAGCAGGCAGCCAGTCGTCCAGACCTGCCACCAGCTGTGTCTGCTGGCTGCGGTAGCCGGTAAGTCGCAGATTCCAGCCATACTCACGCCTCATTGAGGCCACGCAGCGAGCGAGCTGACTCGCTACCAGGCGGCGACGGTAGCGAACGGCTGCCAGCCGGCGCTCTGGCGCCTGCGTCCAGAGCTCGTCGAGGGAGCTCAGCAGCGAGTAGAGCGCCTCTCCCAGCCCGGATACCAGTACCACACGGTCGCCACCGGGAGAATCGGGTGCCTGGCTGCTTCGGGCCCGCACCCAGGCGGTGGCTGGCATGAGCTCGCCCAGTAAACTGGCGGCCGGGCTGCGCCAGTGGCGCCTACTACCCGTACCCAGCTCCTCTACCGGACCGCGGAGCGGAGCCAGCACACGGCTTAGTTCTCGGTCTATCTCTACTAGCGAGGAAGTTACCGGGTGCTGGTCCAGGTAGTCGTCAAAGGCATAGATCCAGAAAATGGTCTCGGCCAGGGCGGCCGCCTGCAGGTGACTCTCGTCTGGCCGCGTTGACACTACCGTAAAATAGGCAGCCTGCTCCACATGCGCCAGCGGCAGTGAGTGCTGGTTAGCCCACTGCTCCAGCCTCCGACGCAGCCCCAGCAAGCGCGCCGATTGGCGCTGCTGGTAGCTGGTTTCCTGGCCGGGACGCTGCTCGGCGACCAATGCCGCGGCAGCGAAGCGCGCAGACTCTCCTCCAGCAGGCGCATAGACCGCCAGCGCCTCCGCTATGGCCTTTCCCACTGCCCGCTCCTCTCGCGCCGTCTCATGGCTCCGTTTCATCACGCAGGTGGCAGCGTATCGCTCGGCGGCGCCAGTGATGGCAGCGACTTCGAGGCGGATCCCAACCGGCGTTGCGATCCACTAGGCGCGGGCAGCACCAGGTGGAAAGCTGAGCCTTCTCCGGGCCGGCCACTGCTCTTGACCCAGATACGACCATCCATGGCCTCTACGTAGAGGCGGCAGAGATAGAGTCCCAGACCGTTGCCGCTTACACTGGAAGTAAGGTCTCGCGGAAGCCTGACGAAACGATTGAAGAGCAGCGGAGCTTGATCGGGAGGTATACCCTGTCCATAATCTTTCACGATGATCTCGGTGACTTGGGTGCCAGCCATCTCCCGCCGCACCAGCCCGGCCCCTATGCCTCGCCGGCGTCTACTCCCCTTCCCCGTCCCCGGGTCTCCGGGCTGGGGAGCGATCTGGCTCTTCGCAAAGTCGTCGACTGAGGTGGTGATGGTAGTTCTGTGCGCACTGATCTCGACCGGCGTACCGTCCGGGGAGTACTTGAGCGCGTTGGAGAGCAGGTTGGTCAGGACTTGCTGCAGCCGTATGGCGTCTCCCCAGATTTCGGTATCGGCCGGCACATGCAGATGCAGATCCCGCTGTAGCCCATCCTGGCTTCCGCTCCCCGCCGTGGGAGCAGCAACCATCTGTATTGCCGTCTCCACAACCGGCAGCACCGGCACGGTAGCCGGCGCGAAGTCGGCAGCTTCCTGATCTAGCTGCCGGGCGCTTAGGATGCTCTTGACCAGGTCAGAAAGGTCTTCGCCCACGCGACACACCTGGTCAAGCACCAGGGAGAGTTGCTCCGGCGGCAGCGCTTCCGGCCGCTCTCGCAGCGTCTCCAGATAGGTGAGCATGGTCATGAGCGGCGTGCGCAGTTCGTGGTTGACGCTGGAGATGAAGGAGTCCTTAAGTGATTCCAGCTGGGTGGCCCGATCGTACGCGGTCCCGATCTGGGTCAAGGTCCGGGCAAACGTACTCCAGATCACGATCATGATTGCCGCAAAGAGCCACTGATAGACCAGGGAGACCGCGAGAATCAGGGGCCGTTCCGTATACCAGATCATCTGCAGCGCCGGTGCCGGGACCAGCAACACCAGCAGAGCGACGGTGGCCAGGTTCATACCCAGGGTGGCGGCGACGACCGACCACCGGTTGCCGAGCAGTCCGGCGAGTACGATGATCACGCTAAACGGGGTGAGCTCGATCATGGCGAAGAGGTCAAGCCCAATAGTGGTTCCCCAGATGGCCAGCGAGGCCGCCACCCCGGTAGCGGTGATACCGGCTACGAACGAGGTGGCCACATTCACTCTGCCGCCTCGCAGTGCCAGGAAACCAGCTAGGAGACAGAGGTCCATGACGACCAGGAGCAGCACTGTAAAGAATAGGCCACGTAGCGCGATGCCTCTCACCGGCAGTAGCACCATGGCGGCGACGACAATCACCAGCACGGTGGTGTCCGCCACCATAAACGCCGGCGTGAGGGTACGAAGCAGGCGCACGCGGCGCTCGCGCTCGTAATCCAGCAAGATTTCATGCTCGGTGCGGGTAATCAAGGATGGTTCGATCATGGAATCGCCAGCTCCTCAGCCTGAATGTCTGCCGTCCAGCTAGAAGGGCCGCGGGACACTCTACTGCATCCGTCGCCATATCGAGTCAGTACCTGGCGGCGCAGAATCCTGATTGCCGGCTCCAGGCTCTCCTTCGCCCCGATCTTCCCGATCCATTCCCTCACCGTCAGCCAGGCTCCGCAGGCGGCGGGCCCGCTCCGTTGCGCTCAGGCCGATACACTCCTGAATCGCCTCCACAATGCGGCGAGGGGATGCCGGCTTGGTAAGATAGCGGTCAGCTCCCGCCAGCATACCGGCGAGGTAATCACGGTCCGCTACCATAGCGGAGAGTATGACCAGCGGTATGGAGGCAGTCTGGGGATCGCCGCGCAGCACATGGACCAGCTGGTACCCGTTCAACGTGGGCATCTTTACATCGACGATCACACAGTCGGGCTGCACATCGTAGACCTTCTCCAGACCGGTGGCCCCGTCAAGCGCGGTCTCGACCTCGAATATACCGTCTCCAAGCACCGAAATGGCAAAGCGGAGTGACTCAAGTAGATCCGGATTGTCGTCGACAATCAAAATAGTGTAGGTTGGCCGCGGCAAGGTAGGAGACGGTGAGAACATCATGGGTCATCTTACCTTCCCAGTGAGTATTCCTGGACATTCTCAGTGTTTATGCAGTTGACGCCCCCTAGTTAGGGATCAGTGCACCAGGCGCGACACCGACACAAGGACATTCCCTCTGTCACCGAGTGTAGCCAGCTATGCCCACTCTGTCAAGCCGTCGTTCACTCGCCAAGCACAACCTGTGGAAGCTCGGGAGCTGGCACACCCAGCCGCGCAGCCTCCTTGGCCGCCTGAACCGCCGGGTCTCGACCCAGGAAGAGAGCGAGCACCACGCAGAACGAGCACCCAATGACGGTGAGGGTAAAGGTGGCGTTGAGACCCGAGGTGGTGGCGTGGGCAATGGCGCAGACCTGCAGTAAGGCCGGATTGGCTCCCACGGCGTGGAAACATTCTCCGGCGGCACCGCTGACTGGGGGCGTGTGCGTCTTCTGCGCTACTACGAACGCGGCCTCGATTTGCCTGGCGGAGGTGGCGGTCGCCTGCACGAAGTAGGTGGTAAGGGCGGAGATACCGACCGCGGCAAATATCTGGCGGGTGACGTTGGAGAGCGAGGAGGCGCGCGCCATATCCCGATTACTCACCACCGATAGCGCCAGCGTCTGCAGCGGCACATTGGCCAGACCCAGACCCAGACCGCGCAGAATCAGCCAGGGTTGCAGCGACGTACTGGTGGTATCGACCTTCAGCTGGGTGAAGCCGTAGCTGCCCACCGCAATCAGCAGAAAGCCGGCAGCGGTCAGCAGACGCGGGCCAATCCGGTTGTAGAATCGACCGGCGAGAGCGGTGGTCACCGCCGAAGCCACACCAGCCGGTAGTAATACCTCACCCGTCGACAGCGCACTCTGCCCCTGCACGTTCTCGAAGAAAATCGGGATCAGGAACAGGGTGCCGAAGAGGAAGGCGGAGACGCCCCAGATGAGCAAGTTGGCCATGGTGAAGGTATAGTTCAGGAAGAGTCGTACATCCAGAACCGGGTCGGAGACCAGCAGCTCGTTGATCACCAAGGCCAGCAGCAGCACACCTCCCAGGACGAGGTAGTTCACCACCGACATTTGCAGCAGGAACCCACCAATCTGCAGCGAATTGAATGGCTGAGTGTTCCAGCCATAGGTGGCGGCCTGGCTGATGCCGTACACCGCCGCGGTGGTTCCCGCGATGGCCAGCAACAGCCCCACTACGTCAAAGCGCTTGGGTCGCGGCGACTCCTGACCCGGTCCCATCGCCGCCTGCTCTACGTCGCGCCCCTGCAGCACCACCGCCGCCAGGATCAGCGCCACCACTCCAACCGGTAGATTGATCAGGAATATGGCTCGCCAGCTGAATGTAGTGGTGAGAAACCCACCGATCGTCGGGCCAAACGCGGGAGCCAGCAACACCGGAACCGCCACCACCGCGCTGGCCGGTCCCCGCTCGGCGGGGGCAAAGACCCGGAACACGATGGCAAACGCCAGGGGAAAGAGCGCGCCGCCGCCGATACCCTGCAAGACCCGGCAGCTCAAGAGCCAGGTCTGAGTAGGCGAGACCGCGCAGAGCCCGGAGCCCACAGTGAAGAGCAGCAGCGCCGAGATGAAGACGGTCTTGGTGCCTATCACGTCGGCCAGGTAGCCGGTCACCGGTATGACCGCTGCCTGCGCCAGGAAATACGCGGTCGCTACCCAGGTGATGGTGGTTCGGTCGGTATTGAACGACGCCTGCATCTGCGGAAGCGCCACATTGACAATGGTATTGTCGAGTACTGCCATGAAGAGGCCTATCGATGCCACAATGGCCGCTTGCCACTTGTATTGCGGACGCATGAAGCGCTACTCCTGATGAGAGACGCCAGTAAACCCGGCAGGAGGCTATCGCTGATTCCGCTGCTCGTATTGTGCCAATAATTATCTCAACTGCGCAATGGCGGACGGCCGAGCGAGTGCCGCCAGCGGAGACACAGCTACGCGGCCCTATGACGATGACAAGCGCCACATACCAGAAAACGAGTTCAGGTCATACGGTGGAAAATCGGTTGCAGCGCTGGGTACAGTGCACGGTAGACCTCGTAGCCGGCGGTGTACACGCTCTGAGTTTCTTCTTGTGGTAGCGTGCGCTCGGTAACCCTCACCAGGTCACGGCAAGCGCTTTCCACTGAAGGGTAGACTCCAGCTGCCACCCCGGCGAGCAGCGCGGCACCATATGCCGGACCTTCGGCATTGCTGGTAATCACCAGCTCGATGCCCAGCACATCGGCGATGATCTGGCGCCAGAGACGGCTACCGGCACCGCCTCCGGTGGCACGCACCTGCTCGATAGGCAGTCCCTGCTGTGCGATGATGTCGAAACAGTCCTTGAGGCTGTAGGCCACTCCTTCAAGCACCGACCGCAGTAGATGCCGACGGGTGTGGCTGGCGGTAAGACCAATCCAGCCGCCGCGCGCCAAAGAATCCAGATGGGGAGTGCGTTCCCCCTGCAGATAGGGGAGAAATATCAACCCATCGCTTCCTGCCGGTGCGGCGATCGCCTCCGCGTCCAGGAGGGTATAGGCGTCGAGAGCCGACCAGCGCTCCACTGCCAGCTCCGGCAGTCCCAGGTTGTCGCGTACCCACCGCAGCGATAGTCCGGCCGCCTGCGTCACTCCCATCATGTACCAGGCGTGCGGCAGTGCGTGGTTGAAGGTGTGCACACGTGGCTGCGTGCCCGAGCGATCTACTTCAGGGGTTTCGGCGTGCACCAGCACCACGCCGCTGGTGCCAATAGAGACCAGCGCCAGGCCCGGCCTCACCACTCCGTTCCCCACCGCTCCACACGCATTGTCGGCGCCACCGCCGGCCACCGGCGTTCCGGGCGTCAGCCCTAGGAGCTCGGCCACCGGCTGGGTGACGCCGCCGGCGACGGTGTCGGAAGGTATCACCGGCGGCAACAGACCTGGATCCAGATCCAGCTGGGCGAGCAGCTCCTGCGACCATCGCCCGTGCACCACGTCGAAGAGGCAGGTGCCGGCGGCGTCGGAAATTTCCATTCCCAGAACTCCGGTTAGCCGGTACCGAAGGTAGTCCTTGGGAAGCAGCATCGTCCGGGCGCGAGCAAAGATCTCCGGCTCGTGATTGCGGATCCACAGCAGCTTTGGAAGTGAGAAACCGGGCAGGGCAGGATTACTCACCAGTTCGATGAGCCGGCTCGCACCTACCACCTCGGTGATCTGGCGGCATTCCGCCTCACTACGCTGGTCGGCCCAGATAATCGCCGGTCGCAGCACCTGGCCTTGGGCATCCAGCAGCACTACGCCATGCATCTGGCCGGAGAGACCGATGCCGCGCAGCGAGCGCTCGCCAGTGGCGGCAGACTCTCCGGCCAGACAAATCCTGATAGCTTCCACCGCGGCGTTCCACCAGTCGTCGGGATGCTGTTCGGCCCATCCCGGCTGCGGATGCTGTAGCGGGTAACCGGTAACCGCCGATGAGCGCAGCTGCCCGCTCTGGGCATCGAAGAGCGCCGCCTTGATTCCAGTAGTACCAAGATCCAGGCCCAGTAGCGTATCCATCAGGTCGCACCTCCAACTGCCAACTGAGCTTCCCCAGCCCCGGCCCACAACGCCGTCGACCGGCGCACGACCAGGTGAGGGTCCACCAGTATCGTCAACGGCTCCTCATCCACATCCGGGCTTCTCAGGTACCGCAGCAAAAGCTCGGTGGTGGCACGGGCCATCTCCCGCTTGGGGACACTGATCGTCGTAAGTGGAGGGTGAGAGTGAGCCGCCAGCGTGATATCGTCCACACCCACGATCGAGATATCACCGGGCACGCTCAGCCCAGCTCCGGTGATGGCCTCGATGGCTCCCAGCGCCATCCAGTCGTTACCGGCAAAGATGGCGGTGGGCGGCGCCGGCAACTCCAATAGTTTCAGTGCGGCACGATAGCCACTCTCAAACGATGAGTCGCCAAGCTGAATATACCCCGGTAGCGGCTGTAGGCCCGCCGCCGTCAGACTCTCCTGATAGCCTTCCAGCCGGCTTTGCTGTACCGACCCCTCCAGAATCGTTGCAATCCGGCGGTGCCGGTACTCCAGAAGATGCTCGGTGGCGAGCTTCCCAGCGAGATGAAAGTCGATATCCACCATGGGCAAAATACCCACCACCTCATCGTTGTTCCAGGCTCCGAGCACCACCGGCTTCCCACGTCTGGCCAGAGCCAGTACATGCTCGGTGCTGGCGGCCATGCTCATCACGATGAAGCCGTCTACCCAGCGACGCGCCAGCCGCTCCAGCTGCCGCTCGCTCTGCTCGGCCGAGTTGTGGGTCAGGCACAGCAACAACTGGTAGTCATGCTGGTCGGCAACTCGCACCGACTCTTCGACGACCTCGGCAAAGAAGGGATTGGTAACAGTGGGCACCACCAGCGCCAGCGTCCTGGTCTTTCCCTGCGCCAGCCCCTGGGCAATGAGGTTGGGGCGATAGTCGAGCTCGGCAATGGCCTTCAGGACTCGACCTCGCGTCTCTTCCTTCACCACCACACGACCGGACAGAACATTGGAGACCGTCGCAGTGGTGACCCCTGCCCGGTGCGCAACATCGGCAATGGTTGGCATGGAGAGTCCTGGCCTCCCGACGAAACAGACTTTGGTAGTGGTAGCATAGACCATCCACCTCCCACAAAGCAATGGCCGAACCACCGAAAACCTACTGCCCAGAGCGTGTGATCTGGACCGGTGTGGCTATGCTGGTAGGTGAGAGCCAGTGAATTAGCGTGAAAGGGAGACCAAAGTAATGGCCAATCGATTAGCCGGCAAAGTGGCCATCGTCACCGGTGCCAGCGCTGGAATCGGCAGAGCCAGCGCACTGCTGCTCGCCTCCGAAGGCGCCAACCTGGTAGTGACGGCGCGGCGCAATGAGCGACTGTCCAGCCTCGTAGACGAGATAGTGGCCGCTGGCGGCCAGGCAATCGCCATCTCCGGCGACGCGCGCGAAGAAGAGACCGCCCGCCGGGCAGTGGCAACAGCAACGGATTCCTTCGGCGGGCTCTCCATTCTCATAAATAACGTGGGAGTGGGGAACTACAAGCCGCTCGTCGAAACCAGCCTGGAAGACTATGTGGAGATGATGGATTCCAACATGCGCTCGACGTTCCTGTTTAGTCGGTACGCCGTGCCGGCTATGATCAGCGACCGTTCGGGCCTGATTCTGATGATCTCGTCCATGGCGGGCAAATATGGGTTCGCCGGCGAGGCGGTTTACTGCGCCACCAAGTTTGCTCAGGTAGGATTTGCACAGGCCCTCGATAAAGAGCTACATCCCTACGGCATCAAAGTTGGCGTCATCTGCCCCGGAGGGGTCAAGACCGAATTTGCGCTGGGAAAGGGCCGGAACGAAGAGAGCGTTGCCCAGTCGGGAATGCTCGAACCCGAGGTGGTGGCGGAGGCGGTGCTGCTGGCCTGCACCCAGCCGGAGGGCTCACGGATCATCGAGATTCAGCTGCGCCCCATGAGCGAGCCGCTTGCCTGACTTTCCGGGCGGTAAGCTCGTGGCCGGAGGGTTTCGGCCGCCGCTCACTGTAGTGAGCGGCTCAGCACTTGACAGGGAGGGTGCCGACGAGTACACTTTCATTTAACCGATTAAATCCACCCGACTCGGTCGCATTTTCTCATCCTACAGAAGCATGGTGTCACCTTCTTGGACCCAGCAATAATGGTGTCACCCACGTCCGGAAAGGAGGGCGCCCGTACCACCCTTCGTGACTCCAGCAAGCTTTCTACGAGAAGTCCCCGTAACGATGAACCATAGCTCGGCGTTGAGCAAGAAAGAAGAGAGTCATCAGTGAAAAAGTCCCGCGAATCTTCCTCGGACATTCTCGGTCAGCTCGGCCGCCGCAAATTCTTAGGCGGCACAGCGCTTGGTGCCGCCGGTATCGCCACACTTCCCGGTGCGCTGTCGGCCTGCGGCAGCTCCTCCACCACCGGCAGCACCAGCGGCACCGGCAGCAACGCCCAGGGCAACTTTCCCTCACATCCGGTGTGGAAGTTCACCTTCATCAACCACGTGACCACCAACGCCTTCTTTACTCCCACCCAGTACGGCGCGGCTGACGCCTGCGCCGCCTTCGGCTGCTCCTACCAGTGGACCGGCTCGGCCAACAGTGTGGTCTCGGAGATGGTCAATGCCATGAATACCGCCATTTCCGCCGGCGTCGACGGCATTGCGGTAGCTCTTATCGATCTTACTGCTTTCAATGCGCCCACCCAGGCCGCTCTGAAAGCGGGCATACCGGTGGTCTCCTACAACGCCGATGCGACGACCAATGCCCGCCTGGCCTACATCGGCCAGGATCTGTATCAGTCCGGCTTCGAGATGGGCCAGCGGGCGGTCCAGGTGTCGGGGGTAACCTCCGGCGACGTGGTTGGGTTTATCGCCACTCCGGGCTCGCTCAACATTCAGCCCCGCATCGACGGGTGTAAAGCGGCTTTCGCACAGTACGCGCCCAGCGTCAGCTTTACCCAGATAGCCACTGGCGCTCAGGCCGACCAGGAGCAATCCGCCATCGACGCCTACGTCCAGGGCCATCCCAATGTGAAGGCGTACTACTCAGTGGACGGCGGCAGTACCGCCGGTCTGGGCCTGGTAAGCGCGAAGTATGGTCTTCCTGGTAAGGGGATTCACTGCGGCGGCTTCGACCTGGAGCCGACCACGCTGACCGCCGTCCAGAATGGCTCCCTGGATTTCACCATCGACCAGCAGCCCTACCTGCAGGGCTTTGTTCCGGTGCAGCAGCTGTTCCTGTACAAGCTCTCCGGTGGACTGACCCAGCCGGCGGAGACTGATACCGGTCTGCTCTTCGTCACCAAGAGCAATGTAGGCCCCTATCTGAGCAGCCAGAACCGCTTCGAGGGCAGCTCGAGTGCTGAGAAGGTCGTGAGCTAATCCAGGCAGGCGGTATTTCAAGGTAGCCGCGCACACACCCTGCTGAAGGGTAGCCATTCAGGCTGGTTATGTGGTTTCATCTGTCTAGAGCGATCTAGCAGGTGGCGCCACAGAGCGTTCAGCCTGAATGGAGTTGCGGGTTATCAAAGGGAGACTATAGATCATGGCCAACGAAGTCCAGAAGCAGGCTGCGCCGGCCACCAGCTTGCCGCCAGTGCCGGAACCAGCGCCCTCCAGCAGCTTGCCGCCGGCATTGGCCATCGCCCAGAAGTGGGGATCGGCTGCCTGGCATCTCTTCCTCCGGCAGCGCGAGCTCAGCATAGCCATCATCGCTATACTGCTGGTGATTTATTTCCAGGATGCCAACCCCGTTTTTCTGCATGTCGACAATCTAGAAACCCTGGGACAGTACATCGCCACACCGGCCATGATCGCCGCCGGCGAAGTCATGCTGCTCATCTGTGGCGAGATCGACCTCTCGGTCGGACAGGTCTTCGCTCTCGCGCCATTCGTCATGTATTTCATGCTTCAGGACGGCATATCACTGGTCCCCAGCATCCTCATCGGGCTGGTAGCCAGTGCGGGCATCGGCTTCGTCAACGGGTTTATCAGCGTGATTCTGCGGGTGCCCTCGCTCATCACTACGCTGGGCATGCAGTTTCTACTCTACGGTGTCACTCTGGTCATCTCCAATGACTTCCCGGTTCCCACTCCCAACGGTGGTCAGCTGGCCAAGATACTTGCCACCAATGCTTTCTCCGAGATCATCTGGGCGATCATCATCGTGCTGCTTATGCAGGTCATTCTCAGCCGCACCCCCCTGGGGCTGCATACCGTGGCTACCGGCGGTAATCCTCTGGGTGCCCGAGAAGTCGGCGTGCAGGTCAACCGTATCAAGATACTCTTCTTCATGTTCACCAGCGTCATGGGTGGCCTGGGCGGCATCATGGAGGCATTCCGCATCACCTCCATCGACCCGCAGGCCGGCGGCGGCGTCGGCGGCACGGTCATCATGTTCAACGCTGTGGCCGGTGCGGTCATCGGCGGCACCGCGCTCAACGGCGGCTCCGGAACCATTATCGGCGCCTTCCTGGGCTGCACCGTGCTCTTCATTCTGGAAGACGGCATGAATATCATCGGCGTTAGCGCAAACTACTTCTACGTGATCTTTGGTATCGCCATTCTGGCCGCCATGATCTTGAACGTTCGGCTGGCAATTCTGCGAAGGGCAGGCAGTCAAGAATGACACAAACCGACGCTCCGGAGGTGCTGCGTGCTACCGGTATTGCCAAGCATTTTGGGGCAGTGACGGTGCTGCGCAACATCAACCTTTACTTGCGGCGCGGCGAAGTGCTGGGCCTCATCGGCGATAACGGCGCCGGCAAGTCGACGCTCATCAAGATCCTGTGTGGCTTCCAGCAGCCGGATAGCGGCACCATACAGGTCAACGGCAAAGAAGAGCGTCTGCGCTCGGTTGAGTACGCCCGCTCGGTAGGCATCGAGACCGTCTACCAGGATTTGGCTCTGGTCAATGAGCTGAGCGTCTACCACAACATGTTCCTGATGCGAGAGCTAACCTACAAGCCCCTACCCATCTTGAACAACCGGGCCATGCGGAAGCAGTCGCGCGAATTCTTGGATAGCATTGGCGTGCGCGTGCCTTCGGTGGATGTCGATGTGGCCAGGCTTTCCGGCGGCCAGCGCCAGGCTATCGCCATTGCTCGCGCGGTCTCATCGAAGGCGAAGATTCTTCTCCTGGACGAACCGCTGGCGGCCATGGGCGCCAAAGAAGCTACCATCATCCTCGACCTCATCAATACGCTGAAGCGCCAGGGCGATGTTTCGGTCATCATGATTGGACACAACTATGCCCAGGTACTCGAGGTCTGTGACCGAATCAACCTGATGCAGCACGGCGAGATTACCTTTGATAAGTCGACTGAAACCGATCTCATGGACGAGATAAACGAAATCATACTGCGCGAGTATCGCCTGGGTAAGGAGAGCACGGCGGCGCCGTCACGCCTGCAGGCTGACCAGGAGCAATTCAGCAAGTAGGCAGGCGAGGGTGACGCCCCAACTAACCAACTAATCGGAGAAAGGCGGCGTCTGGCCAGCCGCCGTGAGATGGTCTGGCGTTTCCCCGACTTCGTGGTCTGGCTCAGTTCGATGTCGTTGGCTGGCAAGGAGCTACTCTGATGTACACAGTTGGAGTCGACTTTGGAACAGAATCGGGACGGGCGTTGCTCGTCGACGCCGGAACCGGAGCAGAGATCGCTACCGCGGTTCATCCCTACGCCCACGGAGTTATCGACGAGCGGCTGCCCGGAAGCGATGTCGTCTTGCCGCCGGAGTGGGCCCTGCAAGATCCTGCCGACTATCTGGAGGTGCTGCGGCATGCGGTGCCGGCGGTGCTACGCGAGAGCGGCGTCGATCCGGCGCAGGTGGCGGCAATCGGCATCGACTTTACCTCCTGCACCATGCTCCCGACTCGGGCGGACGGTACACCGCTCTGCCTGCTGGAAGAATGGCGCGACCATCCGCACGCCTGGGTTAAACTTTGGAAGCACCATGCCGCGCAACCTCAGGCCGATTGGATCAATGCGGTCGGCCGGCAACGCGGTGAACCCTGGGTAGCCCGCTACGGCGGCAAGTACTCCAGCGAGTGGTTCTTCAGTAAGGCGCTGCAGATACTGCAGGACGATCCAGACATCTACGCCGCCGCCGGGCGCTTGATTGAGGCCGCCGACTGGCTGGTCTGGCAGCTGACCGGAGTAGAGAGTCGCAATGTCTGCACCGCCGGCTATAAGGCCATGGTGATAGATGGCAGCTTCCCCTCCCCCGATTTCTTTGCTGCCCTCGATCCCCGTATGGCTGATATTGTCGAGACGCGGCTGAGACGTCAGGGAACCGCCCCCTTCTCACCGCTGGGTGGGTGCGCCGGCTACCTTACCGAGCGAGCAGCCGATTACACCGGGCTTCCGGCTGGCATCACCGTAGCCGTAGCCAACGTGGATGCCCATGTCACCGCGCCGGCGGTGCAGGTCACCGAACCAGGGCGCATGGTTATGATCATGGGCACCTCGACCTGCGATATCTTGCTCTCCGACCGGCTTGCCGAGGTGGAAGGCATGTGCGGCGTGGTCAGGGACGGCGTCATTCCCGGCTATTTTGGCTACGAGGCCGGACAGAGCGGCGTCGGCGATATCTTCGCCTGGTGCATTCAGAACGTGGTTCCGCCTGCCGACCATGCGGCGGCAGAGGCGGCCGGGCTGGATCTGCACGCCTACCTGGAGCAGGAGGCGGCACAGCTTCGTCCTGGAGAATCAGGCCTTCTGGCGCTGGACTGGTGGAACGGCAACCGTTCGATACTGGTCGACGCCGATCTCTCCGGGTTGCTGGTGGGAGCCACTCTGATGAGCAGAGCACCGGCAATCTATCGCGCCCTCATCGAGGCAACCGCTTTTGGGACTCGCACCATCGTCGAAGCCTTTAGCCAGTGCGGCATCGACATCCACGAGCTGGTGGCCGCCGGAGGATTGCCCAACAAAAACTCGCTGCTGATCCAGATCTACGCCGACGTGACCGGTAAACCCATTGCGCTGTCCGGTTCTCCGCAGGCCCCGGCACTGGGCTCGGCCATGCATGCCGCGGTGGCCGCCGGCATCTACCCAGATATCGAGCACGCCGCACGGGTCATGGGTAAGCTCCGGCCGGACCGCGTACTGCCTATCCCCGGACACCAGCAGACCTATGATCGCCTCTTCGCCGACTACCAGGTGCTGCATGACTACTTTGGACGAGGAGGAAACGACGTGATGAAACGGCTCAAAGCCATCCGAAACCAGGTCTTGGAGGAGGTGCGGCCGTGATGCTCGACTCGCTGCGTGTGGAAGTGGCGCGGTTGCACCAGATGCTGCCCGCCAACCAGCTGGTGGCCTGGACCGGTGGCAATATCAGCGCCCGCGACCAGGCAAGCAACCTGGTCGTCATCAAGCCTAGCGGCGTGACCTACGACCGTCTGACCCCCGAGTCACTGGTGGTCGTGGACCTGGAAGGTCGGGTGGTCGAAGGACCGCTCGCACCTTCGTCGGACACGCTGTCACACTGTTACATCTACCGGCATATGCCAGAGGTTCATGGGGTGGTGCACACTCACTCGCGCTACGCCACCGCGTTCGCGGCACTCGGGCGCGAGATTCCCTGCGTCCTGACTGCCATTGCCGACGAGTTCGGCGGAGCCATTCCCTGCGCCGGTCTGGTGCCCATCGGCGGCGAAGATATTGGGCGCGAGGTGGTGGACTGCCTGGCCGCCCATCGCCGCAGCCCGGCGGTTCTCCTGCAAAACCATGGTGTCTTTGCTACCGGCACCACTGCCGCTGCCGCCATTAAGGCAGCAATCATGACCGAAGATAACGCCGCCATCGTCTGGTGCGCGCTGGCACTGGGGAAACCACTGGCTCTCTCCGACGAGCTGGTTGACCGGCTCCACCAGCGTTATACCGAGCACTATGGCCAGCGCCTGGAGGCATCCCAATGACCAGAACCAGCACCACTAACGGACCCAGCGCCGGCAGGGGACCGTCCCTTGCGCTCTCCGACCGCTCGCCGCTCAAGCGTCCATTGACTCTGGCGGTCATCGTCGGCAACCGCGGCTTCTTTCCTCATCACCTGGCCCAGAGCGGCCGCGAGACCATTCTGGAGGTTCTGACCAAACTCAAGATACAGCCGGTGATCGTAGAAGCAGGCAGTACCAACGTGGGCGCCATCGAGTCAGTGGCCGAAGCGCGACTCTGCGCCGAGCTCTTTGCCAGCAAGCGGGACGACATAGACGGCGTGCTAGTCACTTTACCCAACTTCGGAGACGAGCGAGCCATCCCCAACGTGCTGCGCTGGAGTGGGCTGCGCGTGCCGGTTTTGCTACATGCCTTTCCCGACGACCCTGCTACCATGAGTATCAGCGACCGGCGCGACAGTTTCTGTGGCAAGATGAGCGCCGCCAACAATCTGCGCCAGTACGGGATACCCTTTACCTTGACCAGTCGGCACACCATGGACCCGACCGGCGCGGAATTCGCCAAGGATCTGGCGGTGTTCGCCGGAACCTGCCGGGTGGCGCGCGGGCTGCGCAGCGCGCGAGTGGGAGCGCTGGGGGCGCGTCCGGCGGCCTTCAATACTGTTCGGTACAGCGAAAAGCTACTGGAGCAGAGCGGTATCAGCGTCGAAACCCTCGACCTCTCTGAAGCGTTGGGACGCATCCAGGTGCTGGCGGATGATGCACCGGACGTAGCTGCCAAGCTCGGTACTATCAAGCGCTACGCCAATACCGCCGAAATACCCGAGGAAGCTCTGTTGAAGATGGCCAAATTTGGGGTGGTGCTCGACCAGTGGACGACGCGTGAACAGCTGGACGCCAGCGCCGTACAGTGCTGGACGGCCATGGAGGAATACTTTGGCGTGGTGCCCTGCACCCTGATGAGCATGGCCAGCAACGGGCTGGTACCCTCCGCCTGCGAGACCGACGTGGTGGGGGTAGTGGCCATGCTGGCGCTGCAGCTGGCATCGGGCCGTCCCAGTGCGCTGGTCGATTGGAACAATAACTACGGCGACGACCCCGACAAAGCGGTGGTGTTTCACTGCTCCAACCTACCCAAGGATATCTTCATCGAGCCGATGCCGCGAATGGACTATCAGGCCATCATTGCCGGGACAGTGGGACGTGACAATACCTACGGAACCCTCGCCGGTCGCGTACGCACGAATCCCTTTACCTACCTGCGCGCCAGCACCGACGACTTCACCGGCGCTATGCGAGCCTACGTCGGCGAGGGTGAGTTTACCTCCGACCCGCTGGAAACCTTTGGTGGGTACGGAGTGGTACAGGTGCCCCGCCTGCAGGAGCTGCTGCGCTATATCTGCGAGGAAGGCTTTGAACACCACGTGGCTATAAACCAGACACGAGTGGCCGGATCTCTGGAGGAGGCCCTGGGCAAATATCTGGGCTGGCACGTGTACCACCACCAGTAGATAGTCAGGCCGAACACCGGAGAGAGAAGGGCAGTAGGGCAATCATGCAGACCAGACAGGACATTACCGCGCGTAGGGCTGAAGTGGATGCGAAGCTGGCGCGCCTTCGCGAGCGCATGCGGGAGCGACACCTGGAGCTGGTGGTGCTGACCGAGTCTGCCAACATAGCCTGGATTACCGCTGGAGCCGCCACCAACGTCATCCTCAACAGCGAGCGCAGCGCGGTCTCCGTCGCCGTCACCATGGACCAGGCTACCGTTCTCGCCAATACCGTTGAGGCACCTCGTCTGGAGGCGGAGGAACACGTTGGAGCGCTGGGACTGACGGTACAGGCTCCGGTCTGGTGGGATTCTGGAAACACACTGGCGCCCCTCATCGGCCGCGGGCCGGCTGGAACCGACGGCGGCCGGCTGGAACCAGCTATCTTCGACGTCAGCTCGGACCTGCAGGAGCTTCGCACCACCCTCTGCGCGGGCGAGATCGACCGGCTGCGCATCGCCGCCGCTTGCGCCACCCGGGCAGTACACACGGCCATAGGGGAGCTCGAGCCTGGAATGACTGAACTGGAGATCGCGGCAGAACTGGCACGGCACACCATCTCGGCCGGTGGGCAGGTGGTGGTCAATCTGGTGGCCAGCGACGAGCGCATCCGCCAGTTTCGCCATCCGCTGCCGACCGCGAAGGCAGTAGAGCGGTATGTGATGCTGGTACTCTGCGCCAGTGTGGGCAGCCTGACCGCCGCGCTCAGCCGGCTGGTTCACTTCGGAGAGTTGCCGGCCAGTCTCGAGGCCAAAGCCAGAATTGTCGCCCAGGTCGATGCCCGCCTGATCCTCACCACTCGACCCGGCAGGACCCTGGGGGAGCAATTCACCTGCGCCGAGAGAGCGTATACCGAAGCTGGGTACCCACTGGCTATTCGTGAGCACCATCAAGGCGGAAGCATCGGCTACCTGTCTCGCGAAGTGCTGGCACGTCCACATGATCCCACCAAGATAGAGATAGGTCAGGCATTTGCCTGGAATCCTTCGCTTCCCGGAGTGAAATCGGAGGATACTGTACTTGTCACTGCCGGCGGTCCGGAGATCCTTACCAGCTGGCCGGAGTGGCCGAGTGTGTCATGTACGTTCGAAGGGCGCAGCATCGATCGCCCGGCAATTCTGATACGCTGATAGTTACGCGTGCCTTTCGCTTGTCCTGACGAATGGTCGGGATCCGGAGGCTCACCAGCTCTATAAATAATACTAAGTAAATAATACTAATTATGGTAAGTAAATAATATTAAGTAAATCATGGTAAGTAAACATGCTTGACAAACAAACATACTACCAAGTACACTTACACTCACCAAAGGGGGTAAGTGCCATGAATCGCAACGTTTCGCGAATCATCGGCGAGATGAGGTCGCATGACGCGCAACCTCATAAGGGCGCAGACTCACAATTTATGCGTGCGCACAATTTCCTCCTCATCCTTGATTGCGTGCGCGATGTCGGACCCATCGCTCGGGCCAATATCGCACGCCAGACCGGCCTCTCGCGAACCACTGTTAGCGTCATCATGGATGCGCTACTGGCCGATGGGCTGGTACGTGAGGGTGAAACGCAGAGCACCACTTCAGCTGGTGGTCGACCTGCGACCCTCGTACATTTCAACGCTCGCGCGGGCTACGTTGTCGGGGTAGATATGGGGCGCAGCCATCTCACTATGCTCGCAACTGATCTGGCCTCGCAGCTTGTGGCCCGGCGCTCTGGTCCATGGTCCACCGATCGAGGACCCGACATTTGTCTGGAACTGCTTGTCGCCGAACTGGGCAACTTCCTGAGCGAGCAAGGCGTCGCCTGGAGTGAGGTGGTTGGCCTCTGCGTGGGATTGCCAGTACCCATGGATACGCACCTGAATAAAATTATCTCCCCGCCGCGCATGCCTGGCTGGCATGGCGTCGAAGTTCAGCGCATCCTGCGACGTCGGCTTCATGTACCGGTTTATGTCGAGAATGACGCCAATCTGGGCGCACTAGGTGAATGCCGCTACGGCGCGGGACGAGGCGTCTCCGACCTGGCGTACATTAAGATCGGCACCGGCATCGGCGGTGGTCTAGTCATCGGTGGGCAGGTCTATCATGGGAGCCGTGGCAGCGCTGGTGAAATCGGTCATGTGACCATTCTAGAGGGCGGCCCACTCTGCAGCTGCGGCAACCGCGGATGTCTCGAGTCCGTTGCCGGCGCCGATGCAATCGTAATGGATGCGCGGACGACGTTCGCTCTGCCTGGTGGCCTGCCGCAGATCAGCACGGTGTCCAGCGCCTTCAGCGAGCTGACGGATCCTGACATCGCAGATGTCGTACAGGCGGCGCTGGCGGGTGATCCCGCGTGCCGCCTCGCGATCGAGCGCGCAGGCGAGCACATCGGGGTTGCGCTCGCAATCCTGGTGAACCTAATCAGTCCATCCGTCATTCTCGTAGACGGTGCTGTGACTCGCGCGGCTGATCTGCTTCTCGAGCCTATCCGCCGCGCGGTCTCTACTCGCAGCCTGGCCATCACTGCGCGACATACGCGCGTTGCTGATGGCGAGCTGGGTGACAATGCTATCGCTATGGGCGGAGTTGCCACGGTGCTCGACGCAGTGTTTGCTCCGAGCGCCTGGGTTACGGCCCCGTTCGGTTTGCGGGAAAACAGTCCGGAAGCTTCCGCTGGTGATTCCGACGATCACGGCGCGCTGCACGGCGAGGTCTCCCCGCTCATTCGTGGGCGCCAGCGCAAGCTGCACCTGCACTGACCGATCATGCATCCGCCTGAAGAGTCTGCGGGGTCCCAGGTGCCCGCAGGAAGTCTGCACTCGGCGATGCAAAGCTGACAGGTTGCTGAGAGATGTGACAGGTACGAGACGTAGTATCTCCATGTGGGGGGTGTGAAGACAGCGTAGTGGCCCATCCCATAAGTCTTCACACAGGGCGGTCGCAGATGGCTCGATGCGGCCACACCGGCCTACGGAGGGGGACATGGCGACGTAATCGCCGTTTACTCAGTCCGGAAGCGCAATTTTCAGAGTAGAAACGGAGACACAAGCAATGCGTTTGAATCCTCGACAGGTGCGTATGGCAGTCATACCATTGTTGTTCCTGCTGCCGGTCTTGGCATCTTGCGGTAGCACGAGTACCACTGCTGCCATAGTTAACGGTAAAAATTGCATGAAGGTCGGCGTTCTGCTGCCTGAGACTGCAACCTCGGCCCGCTGGGAGGCCGATGACCATCCCGATCTCGTCGCGGCGCTCAACAAGGATCTGCCTGGCGTTCACATCGACTACAACAATGCCCAGGGCAGCGCGCCCACGCAGCAGACTCAGGCCGAGGCTGACCTGACCAAAGGCGACTGCATCCTGATCCTGGCTCCTGTGGACGCCAATCAGGCCGCGAAGATCGTCGACGACGCCAAGGCTGACAATGTGCCAGTCATCTCGTATGATCGACTTATTCAGGACAAGAACCTTGCCTATTACGTCTCGTTCGACGGCGTGGAAGTGGGCAAGCTGCAGGGCACGTACATCGCCGACAATTATTCGAAGTTCGTCTCGGCCGGCCACAACAACATGGTGATGATCGACGGCGCTGAGACCGATAACAACGCCCTTCTCTTCAAGACGGGCGCGCACGACATTCTCGATCCGCTCGTAGCCGCGGGCACGCTCAAACTCGTCGATGAGACCTTCACTCCCAACTGGGACAACCCCACCGCCGAGACCGAGATGGAAGGCTACCTGTCCAAGAACCATAACGACATCCAGATCGCCTACGTCGCCAACGACGGCATGGCGGGCACCGTCATCCAGGCCCTCAAGGCGCAAGGCCTCGCGGGCAAGGTACTGGTGACCGGACAGGACGCGACCGTCGCTGGCATCCAGCAAATCCTGCTGGGCAACCAGTCGATGACCGTCTACAAGCCCATCCCCTTGGAAGCCGGCGCGGCTGCTCAGATCGCTGCCGACCTCAGCAAGGGTGTCAGCACCGACTCGATGACCAATGGCGTCACCACCGCCACCACTGACGGCGGCGCCATCCCGTCCGTGCTCGAAACACCGAAAGCGGTCGACCTGACCAACATCGCAAGCACCGTTCTGGCTGATGGCTACGTCACCAAGGCCGGCATCTGTGCGCCACCGGTACCCGCGGGCGCCGACGGCATCTGTTAGTCTACGCAATTCACCTGAGTTCGCCTGCCACGGAAGCGTACACGCTTCCGTGGCGTTCTTCACATTCCTCGCCGCGGCGCGTGGCCCATCCGCCGGGCGGATGCGGCGAGGAGCATCTCCACTCTATTGAACTGCAAATCTATCCAGCGCCGCATGGCAACCGGTCCCAGCGTGCTGATTTTCGCTGGCAGGCGCCGCGCATGCGCAACAATGGAGGTCCTCATGGCCCAGAACCCGCCGCCGGTCATGCGCGCAGGCGAGCCAGCATTGCGAGTGACCAGAGTAAGCAAGGCATTTGGCGCCGTGCAAGCGCTCACGAATGTGGACTTTGAAGTCTATGCTGGTGAGGTCGTCGGGCTCATCGGCGATAACGGCGCCGGAAAATCAACCCTTATCAAAATCATCGCGGGCGTGAATACCCCTGATAGTGGCGAATTCTACGTCGACGGCAAGCGAGTGCACATCTCGACCCCGCAAGACGCCACACGGCTGGGTATCGAGACCGTCTATCAAGATCTGGCTCTCTGCGATAATCTCGATGTCGTCGCCAATCTCTACCTGGGACGCGAGGATGTTGTTCCTCACCTGCCACGCCTGCTCAGCCCGATGCGCGAAAATGAAATGGAGCAGCGCGCGCTGTCGGTACTACACCAGCTCGGGGTCAATATTCCCTCCGTGCGTGTACCGGTGGCGTCCCTCTCTGGAGGCCAGCGACAATCCGTCGCCGTCGCCAAGACCATACTGCGTAGCCCGAAAGTTGTGGTGCTCGACGAGCCTACCGCGGCGCTCGGCGTCGTGCAGACCCGGCAGGTCCTCAACCTCATTCGCCGTCTGCGCGAGCAAGGTCTGGCGGTCGTCGTCATCTCCCATAACTTGGCGGATATCTTCGAGGTCGTGGATCGCATTATCGTCCTGCGGCTCGGGCGACGTGTCGCCACCTTCGACATCGGCTCTACCAGCCAGAATCAGGTAGTGTCCGCGATCACTGGCGCGGAGTTTGGTGAGTTGGGCGGAGAGCTCGCTTCAACTGGCACCGCATAGAAAAAGGCAAAACTCAATGAATGACAATGCCCGGGCGACCTCTTCCGCTCCCCCACCGGTCAGTCCCGCGACACCAAGTGAGGCCCCGAAGTCTCAGCTTCGCCCCGAGCGTCTCTTCACCGCTGGAGATCTTAGCCAGCTCCCGGTTGTGCTGACGCTTGTGGTCGTCGTCGTGTTCTTCCAGATCACCAGCGGCGGATATTTTCTCGTTCCCCAGAACCTAAGCAATCTATTCCTGCAGATCGCGACCATCGGGTGTATCTCGCTGGGCGCAGTGCTCGTCCTCTTAATCGGTGAGATCGATCTCTCGCTCGCCGCCGTCGCCTTTTTCTGCGGCGGCGTCTTGGTAGTGGCGTCCGTCCGCAATGGCCAACCAGCCTGGCTCGCATTGTTGATCACGCTCGTCGTTGGCCTCGCGATCGGCACCCTGAACGGGTTCTTCGTCGCCGTGATGCGAGTTCCGTCGTTCATCGTCACTCTGGCTGGATTGATCTTCTACAGCGGGCTGCTGCTGCATATTGAATTGCCGCAGACAACCATCATCGTGTCCGATCCCTTCTTGCAGGGCATCGCCACCAAGTATCTTCCCGATACCCTAGGCATCGGATTGCCGCTCGCTGGCGTGGCGATCTATGTCGTCGCTGTCATCCTAAACCAGATGGCGCGACGGCGCAATGGGCTCCCCCAGCCACCGGTGTGGAGGACGGTGATACGCCTGGGCCTGGCGATCGCCCTGACGATCGCGGCGGTCTCACTCTTTGAGAGTTACCGCGGCGTGCCTTACTCGGCGGCGATTCTCTTCACCCTGATCGTGATCGTCTGGCTCGTGCTGCGGTTCACCCCCTTCGGCCGCCACGTTTATGCCGTCGGCGGCAACGCTGAAGCCGCACGCCGCGCGGGCATTCGCGTGACGGCTCTGCGGATTGCGCTCTTCGCCGGGGCTTCCATGCTTGCCGCGATCGGCGGTATCCTGGAGACCTCTCGCGCGGGATCCGCCGACACGAATGTCGACTCCTCATTCCTGCTCGAGGCCATCGCGGCGGCCGTCATCGGCGGCGTCAGCCTCTTCGGGGGACGCGGCTCGGCGTGGTCCGTCGTGCTTGGTATCCTGATCATCGGCAGCTTGGCCAACGGCCTCGTGCTGCTTAACCAGGGCCAGGATATCACACAGATCGTGGAGGGCTCCGTCCTCCTCTTCGCCGTGCTCACCGATGCGATCATCCGGCGGCGCAGCGCCACCGGCCTTCGCTAGTCTCTAGGTGCTCGCAAGCCCGCTGCGCTGGAAGCGAGCGGGCTGCACCTCTGGCCGGTGAATGTTCGGATGGCGATGTTGGCGTCAGGATGACGCCTGACCAAACCGAGCTTGAAATTCATCCAGGATCTGCTGAGTTGCGGTGGCTCCCACACGCGTCACGCCCACGTCCATGACGTCGAGCAGTGCGTCCAAGGTGCGGACACCGCCAGCGGCCTTGATTTGGACACGGGAAGAGACCTCCCGGCGCATCAGTCGCAAGTCGTCCAGGGTGGCCCCCGAGGCCGCGAAACCCGTCGACGTCTTGACGAAATCCGCCCCGGCAGCTTCTACAAGGTGGCACCCCCTGATCTTCTCTTCGTCGGTTAAGTAGGCGTTCTCCAGGATGACCTTCACCAGCTTCCCACCTGCTGCCTCGACGACGGCAGCGATGTCACGCTGGACGCGCTCGTCCGCTCCTGATCGCAGCCAGCCGATGTTGATCACCATGTCCACCTCGGTCGCACCGAGCTGGGTAGCCTGCCGTGCCTCGAAGGCCTTCGTCTCGGATGTGGAACTGCCGTGCGGGAAGCCGATTACGGTGCCCACCGCAACGTCGGAGCCATTCAGTTCGCGGACCGCGAGGGGGACGTCGCAGGGTTTCACGCAGACCGAGGCGACATGATAGCGCTGCGCCAGCGCGCAGCCCGCGATCACGTCCTCCTCGGTCAATTCTGGGCGCAGGAGCGAGTGGTCGATCGTCCTGGCGACCCGGGAGTAGGTCAATGCGGTCCGATCCAGCGGATAGGTGAGGGTCGATTCGGTCATATGTGGTCCCCTTTCTCAACGGAGCATGTCGGGATCTGCGCAGCCCCAAGCAGCAGCATGCGACTGCTTGTGGGTGGTACATGGTATCCGGTTCCATTGGATTCATGACCCCTTCCCACCAGTATACGCTTCATCTTCGATCATTGGGGCCATGCCAGACGCCTGGTGAGGCTTCCCACCACCAGTCGGTTGGTGGTGGCTCGCGCAACGGGATCCGAGGCCAATCGGCCGCGACGCGTGCCTGCACCGTTTCCCAGGTGGGAATACCACTCGTCGCATCAGGGGCCTCAACGCTGCACGCTCCGACTGCCACCGCATGGGTGAGCGCAGTACTGGGGTCCATTTCGGCTAAAACTGCCAGTAAGAAACCGGCGATGGTAGCATCTCCCGCACCGGTTGTACCGGCCAAAGTCGCCGCGAAACATGGGGCCCACAACTGCCGGCCACGCCAATGGCTGGTCTGACCAGCCAGAAGTGCTCCGGCCGCATCGAGCCGACCCGGGTCAGAAGTCACCCGCAGGAACAGACCCTGATCGCCGAGTTTCACGGCAACCACCGCCGCACCGAGTTGCAGACACCGCTCGGCCAATGTATCGATTTGTGCCAGTGTCCAGGCTGTCACCGGATCCCCCCCAGTAAGCATGAAGACCAGTTCCTCAGCACTTGGTAGGAACACATCAACCTGTGGCAGACAGTGGTGTAAGAGCGCTGCCCAGTCGACCCGTCTCGCTACACTCTCGGGATCGGGCCAGGCCATGTCGAGCGTGGTAGTGACCCCATGTGCGCGCGCGTCAGCGAGCAGCAGGGCAAGCTCCGCGCCGTTGTGAGCTGCGATGCGCGCCATCAGTGGTGGATACCCGAAATGCAACGCCCGCACGCCCCCCCAGTCCAGCGCCGCGTCCGCCACCCCAAACCGATCGTTTGCACCAGGGCAGTGTAGGAAGGTACGATCGGCGCCCGGAGGCGCAACGACCACACTGTACGAGGTGGTCTCACCTGGCGTTACCCGCATCGCT
This sequence comes from uncultured Chloroflexia bacterium, assembly GCA_963826075.1. GTDB lineage: Bacteria > Chloroflexota > Ktedonobacteria > Ktedonobacterales > JADMIN01 > JAJPKE01. Next base: position 870,067 of record CAWGVQ010000008.1, on the reverse strand, counting down.
TCGGCCATCTGAACATCTTGCTTGCGGAGCAAGTCAACCAGAGTGGCTCCAAATACATCGTCTCCGACCTTCCCAAATAGACGAGGCCGGCACCCCAGGCGTAGCAACGCCAGTCCCACATTTGCCACTGCGCCACCAGGCGAGAGCTGCGCTGGGCCAACCATCACCAGCGTACCCGGACGCAATAATGCCTGTCGTGTTTCTGGCGCGAAAGTCGGCATGACATCGAGGCAAATATGCCCCGCAACCACGACTTCACTATCGAACATGGGCTGCTTCCTTCTCTTGGTTAGAGGCGCGCGGTCCCCTCGGTCGCATGCGAACGTAGGGCGGCGGTAAAGAGATCATGACTCGCGCCAGCCTCCTCGGGGGTGGCGCAATAAAAGCCCTGCCGCATCCCTTCACGTCCGTGTGCCAACTCGTCACAGAAGGCCGCCCACATCTGCAAGATAGCGTCGGTGAACCCGAACTCAAAGATCTCGCCGGTAATCGTTGGGTACGCTGATTTGAAGGGGACATCGACTTCACGCCATGCTTGCTCACCACCGGCAGTGTAGGACAAATACCGGATCTGTTTCGGGAATTTGGTGGTGAATTCCGCCGAGTACGCCGTGCCATACACGCGAAGAAACCAACTGCTCTGATGGCCAGGGGCGATGCGTTTCGTCGAGATCATCATGGGGAAGTCCCCTTCGGGCGCGTGCACATCACAGGCAAGGCTCGCATTATCCCAGGTGTCGCAGGGCACCATGTTCCCCTGACCATCGGGGCGTTCCTGCACGATCTTAGTAAGTTGCGCCCGCACCAGCGAGGGTCGCCAGCCCAGACGTAAGGGCAGGTGCACCGCATGTATGCCCAGATCACCCATGCAGCCATATGCCCCACATGTCGCAACCCGTCGTTTCCAGGTACTTGGCTTGTTGGGGTTGAGATCGCTGCTATGCCACAGTCCACTCTCGACCTCAAAAACACGCCCAAATCGCCCGTCACGCACCCACTGGTAGAGCAACAGCGCGCCCGGAAAGAACGGGTATTCGGACGAGCAACGTACCAACAGTTCGGGGTGGAGCCCGATCTCAGCGGTGATCTCATCGAAGGCGCGGTGGTCTATGCCAAACGGCTTCTCGCCGAGGAGGTGCTTGCCTGCGCGCAAGATATCGTCATAGAGTTGCGCGTGCAGGTTATGGGGTACAGCGCAGTACACTGCCTCGACTTCAGGGTCTGCCAGCAGGTCATGATAGTCGGTGGAGAAGCGTGCCTCAGGCAGCATCGCGGCAAACCACGGGTGGGTTCCGGGGTTGGCGTCGCAGACGGACACGATACGTGGGCGCACGTCTAGATCCAGCAGATGGTCCCAGCGCGCGGCCGCGCTGGCGAACTCACGGCCCATCAGTCCCGCGCCAATGATGCCAAAATGGATTTCACGCATCAGTCGTCTTCCTCCATCAACCTTGCTGCCTGCTCCGATGTAGACTTCTCGTGAACGATCGCCATCAATGCGCGGATCATTCCCCGCGGATTCGCGTGTTGAACGACGTTGCGCCCATAGACGATACCCGACGCACCTTGCGCCATCACGTGAGAGGTGCGCGTGAGAATCTCGGTGTCAGGGGCACGCCCACCCCCACGCACCAACACCGGCACCCCTGAAGCGATCTCAATGACGCGGTAATACTCACTCGGATCGTCGGTAGGGTCAGCCTTGATAACATCGGCACCAAGCTCAACCGCCTGACGCACCAGAGGCAGAATCTTGGTGATATCTCCATCGACCATATAGCCTCCAGCACGGTCGTTAGGCTGCATCACCAATGGCTCAATCATCAGGGGCATCCCCGACCGTTCACACAATGGCTTGAGCGCAGTGATGTTCTGGACACAGGCATGATGCAACTCGGGCTGTCCGGGCAAGAGCAACAAATTCACCACCACGCAGGCGGCATCCCAACGTACCGCCTGCTCCACCGGCTCGCTGATGAGCTGACTGAACAGCGTATGTGGCAGCGGTGTGCCATACACATTTGCCACATCAGTACGCAGGACCAGAGCCGGTTTGCGGCTCATCCGCGCCTGCAAATGGTGAGCCTGCCCCACACTGAGCTGGATGGCGTCAGGAGCGGCGTCGATAATCGTGGTCAGTGCGGCAGGAAGATTTTCGATCCCGGCTAAAAAGCTATACTCGTTGAAAAAACCGTGGTCGATAGCAACATCAAAACAGGCGCCGTCGAAGGCAAAGAGTCGATTGAGGCGTGGTTGTACAGAAGGCATAGACTTCTCTCTCCCTCTTGGGAAACGTCGAGTACTGAAGCACGGTTCTCGCCTGTCAGTCTCGGTATGGCACACTCCAGTATGCACATTGCCGGCTCTCCGCCTACAAGACCGCTGATTCTGAGGGCTCGATAGCCGCTGGAACCTGACCTTGCTCAGCACGTTTGGGATCGCCTACCGCACGAGCGGAGGCGGCAGCAAGTAAGCTGAGCACCACGACAACGCCGAGGGCAATGCGCAAGCTTACGGCCTGAGCGATGAAACCAATGACTGGCGGCCCCACCAGAAAGCCCATATATCCACAGGTGGCAACCGCGGCAATAGCGGTCCCAGAAGACTGCTTGGTGCTGCGACCGGCGGCACTCAGCGTGAGAGGAAACACGACCGAAAATCCAGCACCAACTAAGCCAAACCCCAGGATCGCGATCGGAACCCAGATGCCGATGAGTGCGACAGTAAGACCGATGGCGGCAATCAGCCCTCCCAGACGCACCATGGTCTTTGGTCCAAGACGAGTGGTGAGTCGATCCCCCACACCTCTGCCCCCAGCCATCACTACAGAAAAGGCGGCATAGCCTGCCGCCGCGAGTCCTAGTCCGGTATGGAGCGACGTGCTGAGATAGATGGCACTCCAGTCAGCCATGGCCCCTTCGCCCAGCACCACGCAGAAAGCCACCAGGCCCAGGGCAAGCAATGCTCGCGTGGGAAAGGCAAACGCGGCTGCCTGGCCGTGCGCATCTGCCTGTGGCGGCAGCAGGAGACGAGAGACTGTGAGGATCGGAATGACGCAGAGCAGGGCGACACCAAGAAAGTGCGGAAAGGGCGCCAGGCTGCGAGAGGCTACCAGACCGCTGACGAGCGCACCGGTAAGGCCGCCTAGGCTGTAGCAGGCATGAAAGGAATTCAGAATGGGTCGACCGTATTGTCGCTCGACAGCCACCCCTTGTGTATTCATCGCCACATCCATCGATCCATTACTGGCGCCAAATAGCACGAGCGTCGCCACCAGGGCTGGTAAGCTCGGTGCGAGTGCCAGCAGGGGAAGCATCGCACAGAGACACAGCGCTGCAATCGTCGTGACCGACCGACTGCCAAAGCGTGCGGAAAGATAGCCGGAGAGATTCATGGCCACGAGCGCACCAGCAGCCGTCCCCAGCAGGGCAAGTCCGAGTTCGCCCGTGGGGAGCCGAAGCCTGGCCTGTATGGCAGGTATGCGTGTCGCCCACGTAGCCAAAATCGCCCCGTTGAGAAAGAAAATAAGCGCCACAGCCATCCGCGCGGATCGCGGTACCGGCATACTTGCCTGTTGCTGGTGTCTTGACATAGCAATCTACCTTCATGGCTAGCCTCACTTGACACGGTATTAAAACCCGCGTAAACTTGCAAGATGTGCCGAGCATACACGCAATATTGTGCAAAGTCAAGTGAGTGAATGCGTGTTTACGCGGATAAGAGGGGCTATGCTGAAAGAGGAACGTCAACAGGCGATCATCGAGCTGTTGCGCCGCAACGGCAAGGTGCTGGCGGCGGATCTGATTAGCCGCCTGAATGTCTCTCAGGATACGATCCGACGAGACCTGAACGATTTGACCGCGATCGGCATACTTCAGCGGGTCCATGGTGGAGCATTGCCTCGTGCTTCCGCGCTTCCCTATGAGCAGCGGGTACGAGAAACCGATGCTTCCAAGACTGCGATGGCTGAGGCAGCAGCTCGACTGATACACGACGGTCAGGTCGTGGTTATGGACAGCGGGAGTACCGTTGTGGAGGTGGTTGCCTATCTGCCCACCAGTTTGCGCTTGACCATCGTGACCAATAGCTTGCCGGTGGCCGCAGCCCTCACTCATCACCCAGACATCGACGTACATGTCTTGGGAGGTCGGCTCAACAAAGGTGCTCAGGCGATGACAGGAGTTCCTGTAGTCGAGGGATTACGGCAATTTCGTCCCGATCTATGTGTGCTTGGGGTTTGCAGTCTGCATCCCGAGATTGGGATCAGCATGCTGGACGTGGAAGAGGCCTATGTCAAGCGGGCGATGATCGAGCAGGCCGCAGAGGTAGTAGCGATGGTAGGCGCGGCAAAACTGGGCACGGCCGCTCCATATGTGGTTGGTCCTCCGAAGGCGTTGACCTATTTAGTGACGGATGGATCAATTGATCCGCAGGTGCTTGCTCCGTACCAGGAGCAGGGAATTGTGGTAGTCCGCACCGAAACGAAAGACTCTACCGCACTCCACGATCCAATGTAAAGATGCCATTTAAACGGAGCCCTAGCGCTGCGCAGAATTGTGAGTCGATACTAGCCAAACCTCTGATGTAGCAGTACCATTTGGGTTGTTGCCATGGTGAGATCTAGATCAGCGACACACCTCAACAACTTGAATGGCCGGTGGATGTTTCATCCCACCTTTCACCGAACGGGAGACTTGCAGTCATGGCAAAAGATGTCCATTGCCCCGCTCCCGCCGCTCTGGCCGCCAAGCTGTCCCGCAGCCGCTGGCTCCTTTCCGGACCGCTACTGGCCGCCTGGGCACCGGGCCGAGTAAACCTGATTGGGGAGCACACTGACTACAACGATGGCTATGTCATGCCGGTCGCCATCGAGCGGGTGGTGGCGCTGGCCGGCCAGCTCTCGCCGGACCCAGCGGATCGTAGTGTGCGCCTGTACTCGGCGCACCATGAAGAGAGCGCTACGCTACCTCTCGACCAGCTGCCTTCGGCGGAGGAGCCGGCAGGCCAGCCGCTCTGGGCCCTCTATGTGGCGGGGGCTCTGGGAGAGCTTGCGCGAGAAGGGGTAACGCTCCAGCCATTCTCCGCCGCGATTGCCGGAGATGTACCAACCGGTCACGGCCTGAGCTCGTCAGCAGCACTGGTTATGGCTACCTTAGTATGGCTGGAAGCGGCGCTACAGCTCCGGCACGGGCCGCTCGAGCTTGCCCGCCTGGGGCAATTGGCAGAGACTCGCGGCACCGGCGTTCGCGTGGGGATACTGGATCATGCCGCCTCGATTCTGGGGCGTCCCGACCATGCGCTGCTCATCGATTGCCGGTCGCTGGTCTATCAGCACATTCCCTTTGATCTGCCTGAGGTAAGTCTCCTGGTCTGTGACTCCGGGGTGGAGCGCTCGCTGGTAACGTCGGCATACAACCAGAGGCGCCACGAATGCGAAACCGCAGTGGCGGCGTTGCAGCAGGCAGCGGCCGGAGAAGGGATGGAGCCACCAGGTGCGCTACGGGATGTCAGCAAGCACCAGCTTCGGCGCCTGGGTGGCTGCATTCCTCTTCCAGCGCGGCAGCGCGCCTGGCACGTAGTCGGCGAAAATGAGCGGACGCTGTCCGCGGCAGAGGCGCTTCGCGAGCATGACGTGCACCGCTTCGGCGAGCTCATACTGGCGTCGCATGCCAGCCTGCGCGACAACTATGCGGTAAGCAGCAGCGAGCTCGATACCCTGGTACAGCTAGCCACCGAGGCTCCAGGAGCGTACGGCGCCCGGGTGGTTGGCGCCGGCTTCGGCGGAGGTGTACTCATCGTCGCTCCACAAAGGCTGCAGGCGCAGATCTCCGAGCGACTCTACGCCAGGTATCCCGCTCGCAGCGGCCGCCAGCCGGAGATAATTACCATACGGCCGGCTGGAGGTCCAGGACATGCAACCATCGGCGAAGTCTAGCGGGTCGAGATCTAACCGGCGGCAGTGCTGCGGCAGTGCCATCATCAGAGCGGTACTGCCGCCGAGTCAGCGGAGCTAGAGGAGAGATTCAGGTGTCGGAGACCTCTGATCAACCGCCGCGTGTCGGCGGGCGTCTGGTAACCAATCCACTACTGGGTGAGGTGCTCGTCCAGACACCAGGCCGTATGAACCGAAGAGAAGGTGCCTCGGAGTGCCCTTTCTGCGAGGATATTCGCCGGGGACGCTGGCCCCAGGGCAGCCGAACCTGGGCGCGTCCCAACGACTTCCCTGCCCTGGAGCCGCCTCTGGGTGAATGCCTGGTGTTACTCTACGCACCCGAGCACAACCTCTCCTTTGCCGAGCTATCGAAGGAGCAGTCCGGCGACGTCGTAGACCTGTGGCAGGAAGTGTATGCCGATCTTAGCCGCCGCTACCCCTGCGTCATGACCTTCGAAAACTCTGGCGCTGCCATCGGACAGACCCAGTACCACCCTCACTGCCAGACCTATGGTGTGAGCTTCTTACCGCCAGTGATCTCACGTGAGCGCGATCACTTCAGGGCAGCACGCCTGGCCGGCGGCCGTTGCCTGGGCTGCGAACTCGCCAACTCTGCCCTTGCCAGCCCACGTCTGGTGCTCTCAACCGCTCACTGGGTCGGTTTTGTCCCCGAATATGCTCGCTACCCCTACGAAGTGCATCTGTATGCTCGAAGCCACATCGGCTCACTGGGCGACCTGCCTCGTCGCGGCCCGGAGGCTACTGAGCTTGCCACCGCGCTACTCAGCCTGGTCCGGGCGGAGAATACGGTGTATACTGCTCCGATGCCCTATATGCTAGTGGTGCATCAGCTGGCCGACCCGGACTTCCACCTCCACCTGGAGCTGCTGCCGGTGGGGCGCTCACCTGGCAAACTTAAGTACGCCGCCAGCGTGGAGACCGGCTTCGGACTCTGGCTGAATGACTCGCTTCCTGAAGAGAAGGCTGCTGGGCTGCGAGATGCGATACGGTAGCGGCTGGCTCGCTGGCGGCGAGGCGGGTAACGCTCCGGCGAGGCCACCCACATCCTGGGTCCCATGTAACGCATTTTATATTTTTTATATAATGGAGAGAATGTGCCGAAAAGTCCAGCATCAACCAGGGTAGGCAGCGCGAGCTCGAGAGAAGTGGGCAACATGACTGACACTCAGGATCATACTCCCATGCGGCAGGTACCTGAGAGCAGGCCCCAGCAGGAACTACATCCACATGGCGGCGACTGGCTTCGGGAACTCGTCTTTGGACTAAACGACGGCCTGGTCACGACATTGATCTTTCTTATGACGGTCAGTACGCTTGCCCAGGCGAAGACTATCATCCTGATTGCCTTGGGAGAAGTAGCCGCCGGTGGCATTTCTATGGCACTGGGCGGTTACCTCTCCGCCAGGACGGATCACGATGTGCTTGACCAACGCATCGCCACCGAGCAATGGGAAATTGCCCACGAACCGGAGGAAGAGCGGGCCGAACTGCGCGACATTTATCGACACAAAGGCCTGCAGGGAGAGTTGCTCGAGCGGGTCGTCAGGCAGCTTACCGCCGATGAGGAACGCTGGTTGCGAGCTCTCGTACACGACGAGCTCGGTATCGTGGAGAGCGCGCCCACCCGTCCGGCCTGGCAGCAGGGCGCCCTCATTGGCCTGTCTTTTGTGATTGGCGGCCTCATTCCCACCCTGGCGTTTCTCCTACACCTGCCACAGCCGCGGCTGTGGGCCTACGGCTTGACGGCAGTGGTGGCTCTGTGCCTGGGCACGCTGAAAGCGCGTTATACCCGCAAAGGTGCAGTTCGCTCCAGTCTGGAATTTCTGGCCATCGTCACCGTGGGCACGCTGGCCGGGGTTCTTATTGGCATCTTGCTACATACACTCTAGCGGTTCACTGGTCACTCCCGAGCGCTGTAGCCGCTCGGCCAGTGCGGTGTGGCGTCGGCCGGCCCCGATGGTACGTACCGCTCTGGCCAACGCGCGCCGGCTGCCTACCAGCACCACCAGTCGCTTGGCACGGGTCACGGCGGTATAAAGTAGATTGCGCTGGAGCATCAGCCAGGCGCTCATCGTCACCGGTACCACCACACACGGATACTCGCTGCCCTGGCTGCGATGTATGCTGATGGCATAGGCATGAGCCAGCTCATCTAACTCGTCGAAATCGTAGCGCACCTCCTCAGTCTCCTTACTTTCCTCCAGTCGAACCCGCACCTGCTGATCCTCAAATGAGATACCGGTCACGATACCCATCGCGCCGTTAAACACTTCCTTATCATAGTTATTTTTCATCTGGGTTACCTTGTCTCCCACCCGGAAGATCCGTCCTCCATAGCGGCGTTCGGGGACGCCTTCCCGGGCAGGAGTCAGCGCCTCCTGGAGCCGCTCGTTGAGCAGGCCGGCCCCTGCTGGTCCCCGGTGCATGGGGCAGAGCACCTGCACGTCGCGGCGCGAGTGTAGTCCAAAACGTTTCGGCAGGCGATTGGCTACGATATCGACGGTCAGGTCGGCGACCTTCTCAGCCTCCTCTTCAGCAAAGAAGAAGAAATCGGCGAGACCCTGCGTCACTGGCATCTGGCCATGATTGATGCGATGGGCGTTCATCACCACTCCGCTCTGCTGCGCCTGGCGGAAGATGTGGGTCAGACGCACGCTGGGAATCGCTTCTGACGCTAAGAGATCGCGCAACACCTCACCTGCGCCGACGCTAGGGAGTTGATCCACATCTCCCACCAGTACCAGATGAGCACCGGGCGGTACGGCTTTTATCAGTGTATTGGCCAGAAGCACATCGAGCATGCTCGCCTCGTCGACGACAACCAGGTCAGCGTCAAGCGGATGGTCGCGATCGTAGACGGCGTCGCCTCCCGGACGGAGTTGCAGCAGACGGTGCAGTGTGCTTGCTTCCAGGCCCGCCAGCTCCCCTAACCGCTTGGCGGCCCGCCCGGTAGGCGCGGCGAGCACAACCCTAGCCTGCTTGGCTTTGGCCAGCAACACCATAGAGCGAACCGTGAAGCTCTTGCCGCAGCCGGGGCCGCCTGTAAGCACCGCCACTTTCTGGCTGAGGGCTAGGCGCACCGCTTGTTCTTGCTCGGGAGCCAGGACACTACCAGTCTGGGTAGGCAGCCAGCCCAGCGCGGCTACCCAGTCGACCGATTGAAAGGTCGGTAGACGTTCCTGGGGAGTCTGCAGCAGCCGTAGTAGACCGTTGGCCAGCGATACTTCGGCACGATAGAAGGGTACCAGATAAACCGCGATCACTTCCGGCACTCCCAGCAGCGGCTCGCGGACGACACCCCCTTCCTGGACGAGCTGGTCGAGGCAGCGCTCAGCCAGCAAGGCATCGACGCCTAGGATAGCCGTGGCCTGAGTGATAAGCTCCTCCTGAGGCAGGTAGCAGTGCCCGTCTTCGGCGGCCTCGGAGAGCGTGAACTGCAGTCCGGCTTTGACCCGCTGCGGGCTGTCATGAGGTATGCCCAGGCTCTCGGCGATCTTATCGGCGGTCTTAAAGCCGATACCCCAGACCTCACTGGCCAACCTATAGGGCTCGTTTTTGACAATGGTGATGGCGCTGTCTCGGTAGGTCTTGTAGATCTTGACTGCCAGGCTGGTGGAGACCCCCACGCCCTGCAAAAAGACCATCACTTCCTTAATAGCTTTCTGTTCTTCCCAGGCCCGGGTGATACGCTCCGTGCGCTTGGGGCCAAGTCCGGGCACTTCGATCAGGCGCTCGGGTTCTTCCTCAATCACCCGTAAGGTGTCAAGCTCGAAGTGAGCGACAATGCGCTCGGCCATCCGGGGTCCAATGCCCTTGATGAGCCCAGAGCCAAGGTACCGCCGGATTCCCTGTACGGTTGCCGGCAACACACTGGTGAAATGGTGAATTTCGAACTGCCGGCCATACTGAGTATGGCTTTTCCAACGACCTTCGAGTCGCAGGCTCTCACCCGGCTGCGCTCCCAGCAAGTTGCCGACGACGGTGAGCAGCTCGCTACCGGTGCTGCGAGTAGAGACACGCGCAACCGTATAGCCGGTCTCCTCGTTGGCATAGGTGACGCGTTCAAGGACCGCTTCCAACGCTATGAAGGCGACCGGTGATGAAGATGATGATGAAAAAGATGTTGCCGGCATGTAACTCCAAAAAGCTCTTTGGAAAGCACCTATGCTGGGATATGCGCCTAAAGACATCCCACTAAAGACATCCCACTACACTACACTACAGTATCACCAAAAGCCCGCTGCCCGAAGTCAGCCACTCAGCCAAACTTTTTCCCCGCTCTCCAACTCATTGATCTTCAACTTATTCTTCTCCAACTCATTCTAGCGGCACGGCCACATACTGGAATGACTCATGAAATGACTTATAATCTCTTGTAGCAAGGAATTGCTCAGGAGGAGAGGTGTGACATGAGAATCTTTATGACCGGCGCGACGGGGGTTCTAGGCCGCCCGGTTCTGCAGCAGCTGGTCCGCTCCGAGTATCTGGTGCGCGGCTTGGCGCACTCGAAGGCAAATGCCGAGCTGCTGCGCCGGTGGGGAGCTGAGCCGGTAGCGGTCGACCTCTTCGACACCGCGGCGCTGGCGGAAGCGGTGCAGGGCTGCCAGGCAGTACTGCATCTGGCGACAGGGATACCGGGGGCTATGAATCTGGGCAGACGGTCGGCCGGGCGAGAGACCAACCACCTACGGCGTGAGGCCACGAGGTGTGTGGTTGATGCTGCGCTGGAGGAACTGGTACAAGCAGTGGTATACCCCAGCATATGCTTTGGCTATCCTGATAGCGGAGCGGAATGGATCGACTCTACCACCACCACGCCGATTGCCGAGGACTACAATAAGGCAACCTTCGAGGCCGAAGCCGAGGTCGACCGCTTCGCTGGTACTGGCAGGCGCGGCATAGTATTGCGGATGGGTTTTATGTACGGTCCGGAGTCGCCACAGAGCCATGATCAGCTGAGACTTGCCCGCCTGGGCATAGCGTCTGTCTCCGGCCGGCCGGGCGCCTACCATCCCTTCGTCGCCATCACGGATGCCGCGCGTGCGCTGGTAGCTGCATTGCAACAGGCGTCCACTGGCACCTACGACATCGTGGAAGACGAACCGCCCACCACCGAGGAGATCAACCGGGCAATGGCTCAGGCGGTGGGACGCCGCCACCTTCGTGCGCTACCGACCTTGCTAACCGACCGAATGGTGATCACCGGTGCCATGAGGCGCAGCCAACGGGTCTCGAATCGCCGATTCCGGATAGCCACCGGCTGGTCGCCTCGCCTTCGCAGTGCTAACGGAGGCTGGGAGCTCGTCGCCGGCTCGGCTCGCCAGCCAGACGGTCGAGCAAACCAATAGCAGCATAAGAGCATCTTGCCAGGCAATCCCGGTAGAGATGGGCAGCCGATCTGCTCTGGCAATGGCAATGCTGGCGCCACCCAACCCGGAACCCAGAGCTAGCCCCAAGATGCCGGTGAGGGCCAACGCGGCCGAGGCGTCTCCTTCGCGCCCCGCTGCCGCGTGGTTCAATACCATCAACGACAGCGCACTATAGGCGATGCCCATTCCGAGTCCTCCCAGCCCCCAGCCCAGAAATGCCACTGCCAGTGGAACCTGTGGTTGCAGGATGGCCAACATTCCGGCGATACCGGCAACAATGCCGGTGACTCCGATTCCAATCAGCCGGGTCGGAGGCATCCGTCGCACCAACCGTGCTTGTAGCCAGGCACCCGCCGTCCAGGTCAGCGTGGCAACCGTCAGAACGAGGCCGGCAACCGTGATGCTCTGGCCACGCACCGCCGTGAGCGCCAGGGGGACAAAGGCATCCACCCCAAAATAGGCCAGATTAACGAAGCCCATGGCCGCTACCGCCGCCGGCAATCCGCGCTCAGCTCGTAATGTCCCCGAAGGCAGTAGGTGATGCAGCGCGACACCGCCCAGTGGCACGCCAAGTCCTAGAGCAGCGAAGGCGGCGATTCCTACCGGCAGATTTGAGCTCAGCAGCGCCAGACCCACGCCAGCCGCCAAGAGCAGCGCGGCACCAGTACGCACCCAGTCCCACGGGAGGACTACATGTCTGGTGAAACGCCGCAGGCTGGGAAGCGTCAGCAGAACCGATGCAGGAATCAGCACCGCCAACCCCAGAAATACCCAGCGCCAGCCCACATAGGTCGCTACCACACCGGCCAGGGCTGGCCCAATCAGGCCAGGAATCACCCAGGCGCTGGCCAGCATTGCTAGCATGCGCGGACGCGCCACTGACTGGTAGCCGCGCGCCACGATGACATAGGCGGTTGCAGCCAGCATGCCTCCGCCAAATCCTTGCACGACGCGGCCGGCAATCACCATAGCTATCGAGGACGCAACGCCTGCCAGGAGAAGGCCCGCGGTAAAGCAGGCACCACCCAGCACAAACGGCAGCGCGGGACCATGCCGGTCAGCCAGCGCACCGGATATGACCAGGCCGATCACGTTGGTCAAGGCGTACGCCGTGAAGACCCAGCCGTACAATGCCAACCCACCTAGCTGATGTACTACCGCCGGTAGAATGGTGGAGACGGCTAGCGCTTCGAAGGCAGTGGCGGCGACAACGCTCACCAGGCCCAGCGTGAGCGGCCACTGGGCGTCGCGCCACAAATAGGTGCTCGCCTGTTCCTCGTACTCTGCGTCTTTCAAGATTGTGGTCATTGTGCCTGCCCCCCACATCCATGCCGATTCCATCACTCCATGAGTAGCATGCCCCAACAAGGGAAAGCGCGCTATGCCCATGAGGACAGTATGCGACGTGATCACTCACCTCACTCAGCAATTTTCTTTACAGAAAAATGATTGACTCCCGGTAGGGCACCTGGTAAACCTGAAATACATTCTCGAGTGCACCGTCAATTCACTGGCGGGCTGTGGCGAAACGTGAGCGGTAGTCAGAACCTTTCACTGTGTATCTGTTGCTCCGGCATGCAAGCATAAAGACACTGTAAGGACTCACTACAGGCAGACGTAAGAGCTGCAAGAAAGGACTGCAAAAACCATCATGGACAACCTACCTATTGCTGTGGCGGCAGTACCTGCCACACTCGCGGCCTTTATAGGTGATGTGGAGACGCTGGTAGCCAGAGAGACGCAACCCGAGCGTGTCGCCCGTGGCGTGCAGGCACGTCTGCCGAAGCTGCTGAGCGATCCTGGCTGGCTAGCTCCCGAGTACCGCCAGCCGGACCCAATCCACTATCGCTGCCACGTTGTAGCGGTGGCCCCCAGCAGGCGTTTCTCGGTGCTCTCCCTGGTCTGGCTTCCTGGGCAGGCCACTCTCATTCACGATCACATTGCCTGGTGTGCAGTGGGAGTGCTGCAAGGTCTGGAACGTGAGCAGCGCTACAATCTGCGACAGGCGCCAGATGGCAGCCGGCATCTGGTACCGCTGGAAGTGACCGAGCTACCGGCTGGGCACTGCAGCATCCTTGTGCCCCCTGAGGAGAATATTCACCAGGTCCGCAATGCCGGCGACACCCTGGCCATCTCCATACACGTCTATGGTGCCGACCTGTCGATCTGGGGATCCAGCATCAATCAATGTTTCGATGACCTCCCCATTCGAGCCGGTGACCATTCGGGGGTTTCGGTGCCGTGGCGCCAGACGCGCCTGGGGTAGTGCCCACCACTCGGCAGGCGCCCAGCGCAAGGGGAGAAGCATCTGGAGCTCCAATGCTCCAATGAGGTACGGATGATACAGCCCGAGAGCGAGAATGAGAACGAGCACCTGGCGCAAAGCCTGCTGCTGCTGGGACCGCGCCGGCTGGCGTGGACAGAGCCTGAGCCACTACCCGGTCCGCCACCGGGAACCGCACTGGTGCAGACGATTGCAGGCGCGATCAGCGTGGGCAGCGAGCTGCCGCAATACCTGGGAGAGGCTCGAGGTCGGGAGCCACACTACCCCCAGATGACCGGGTACGAGAGCGTGGGAAGAGTGGTGGCAACCGGAATGGGTGTAGAACGACTGCAACTCGGAGACCGAGTTGTGAGCTTCTATGGCCACCGGACTGTGGCACTTGTACCGGAGCCTCGGGCGATTGCAGTGCCTGATGGTATCTCCGACCCATCGGCTCTGCTGGCCATACTGACCTGCGATGCCGCCAAGGGCGTACGAAAGCTGGCTCCGCTGCCGGAAGAGCCGGTGCTGGTCACTGGGGCAGGCGCCATCGGCCTGTTCGCGCTCTTCATATTGAAAGCGTATGGTGTTGCCGCCGTGGATGTGGTGGAGCCGGATGAGGCGCGTCATGCTCTGGCGTGGAAACTGGGCGCCCGCAGGGTGCTGCGGCCCGAGGAGGCCGAGTCGCCCGCCTCACCCTTGGAGGACTATCCAGCCGGTGTCGAGTGCTCGGCACGGGATCGCGCCTTCGCCCTACTGCAGCGGCGGTTGGCACAGGGCGGGCGTATCTGCGTCCTCTCCGACGGCAATCTCGAGCCGTTGGTATTACTACCGGAGTTCCATGCGAAAGAGCTGCAGATCAGTGGCTCCAGCGATGGGTGGGACTACCACCGGCACACCGGCTGGTATTTCGACTACCTGAGCCGGACCACCACCCCACTGGCGGAGGTCTTCCAGGAAGAGACTTCCGCCGAGGAGTTGCCGGCGACTTTTGAGAGACTGGCGCTTGGGGAGATGAGGCCGGTAAAGGTGCTGGTCAGGTATCGCGGCGAGAGACCAGCACCCTACCAGTAACAGAAGCTACAGTAGGGTGTCTGCGGCGCGGCCCTGGCTGTGCAGCGGCACTCAGCTAATCAGCTCTGCCGGCGATCGAGCGTAGTGATTTGGATCAGGTTGCCGCAGGTATCGTTCAGCATGGCGATGGTCGAGCCGGTCACTTTGGTCGGCGGCATGGTGAACTCTGCACCGAGCGGTGTCATGCGGTCGTGCTCACGCTGCACGTCATCCACGAAGAACATGAAGGCTGGCTGGCCCTGCTCGAAGATCGCCTGCTGGTAGGCCCGAGCGGGCGGGTTGTCATTGGGAGCGAGCTGCAGCTCTGTGCCGTCCGGCTCCTCGGCTGAGGCCACGGTAAGCCATCGATACGGCCCCTGCGTGATATCCGTCTTCTTCACCAAGCCTAGAATGTCGGTGTAGAAGCGCAGCGCCTTCTCCTGGTCGTCCACGTAGATGCTGGTCACTTTGATCTTCACGGCGTTGTCCTCCTCCCTTATTTAGAACGCGTAACGCAGCCTATCTGTCACGCCTTTAACTAGGGAAGAAAGTAGAGACCGAGCACGTTGCCCTCGGTATCCTGAATGCTCGCAAAGGTGCCAGCATCGCCCATGGAGGTCTTGTCCTGGACTACCTTGCCGCCGGCGGCGGTAACCTTCTCCAGGGTGTCGCCTTCGGAGCGGAAATAGACATAAACGCCTTTATCGCTAGGCTCAAAGCCGGCATTTTGGTTGAGTGAAATGCCCATGCCACCTTCGGTAGGGTTGAACAGAGTAAGAGTACGGCGCACACCGTCATCGTCTATCTTGCCGGCGGGAAGACCAAAGACCGTCTGATAGAATGTCGCGGCTCTCTCGAGATCAACTACAGGAATCTCGACCCAGACTGCTTGCATGATGACTTTCCTTTCCGGTTGGTGAAACTTTTGTTCCACCCCAATTTTAATCAGGATCGAGGGCAATGTCAACCTCTGCTTGGCGTATGCGACAATACAGTCATGGTCCCCCGTCTGTGGCCTCTGGGTTGCTGGCGCGGCCCCATTCATGCTGATCTCATTCATGCTGACCTCATTCATGCTGACCTCATTCATGCTGACCTGTCGACAGGTGGGGAGATTTCCAGTGGCTCGGTTGCTGCCTCCCGCGAAGTTGCGGAGCGCCCTGGTGATGCTGGAGGGTTTCGGCATGTACCCTATGGAACCGGCCGGGCTGGCCCCACGATCCGGGGAAGGAGTGACGACGGTATGCCTATCCTACGCATCGTGACAACGATCGCCGCCGTGCTGATAATCGCGGTGGTTCTGTGGGATGCGTTCGAGACGGCGGTACTGCCGCGGCGTGTCTCCCGCCGGCTCCGGCTAGCGCGGATATATTTCCGCAGCACCTGGCGTGTCTGGTCGGCTCTTGCCCGGCGCGTCGCTTCACCCACCATTCGTGAGGCAACGCTGGCAATCTACGGTCCGCTCGCCCTACTGATTTTGCTCGCCGTCTGGGTCTCTTTGCTCATCGTTGCCTACACACTGCTGCTCTGGGGACTGGGCGCGCCGCTGAGTATCGCCGGACACGCCGCTGGCAGATTCGGCACCGACCTCTATTTCAGCGGCACCACCTTCCTGACCCTGGGTCTGGGCGACGTGATCCCTACCACTGGTACGGCACGAGTCATCACCATCGTGGAGGTCGGTACCGGCTTCGGCATGCTTGCCCTGGTCATCGGGTATTTGCCAGTGCTTTACCAGGCATTCTCGCGCCGCGAGACGCGCATCTCGCTGCTGGACGCGCACGCCGGCTCGCCGCCTACCGTGGGGGCTTTGCTCCTACGGCATCCCCCCGGGCGTCGAGCGCGGCAGTTCACTGCTATTCTGGCTGACTGGGAGAGCTGGGCAGCGGAGCTGCTGGAAACTCACCTCTCCTACCCAGTACTGGCCTACTACCGCTCACAGCACGAGGACCAGTCATGGGTGGCGGCGCTAGCGATGATCCTGGATACCTGCACGCTCATGCTGGCCTGCGGACGCAGTCTGCTCGGAGACGACGAGCTGGTGGAGCAGGCGGCTTTCACCTTTGCTATAGCACGCCATGCCGCCGCCGACTTGAATCAGGTATTCCATGCGCCTGCCCCGAGAGCCAGCGTGGCAGCCGCGGATGGGCAGCTCCCACTGGCCGAGAAGGCTCGCCTGCGGGAGATCCTGTCGGCGGTGGGGATCACTGCCTCCGCAACCGATGCGGGAGGCAGTTGTGATGGTGCCGGCGGAGTCGAGGGGATCGAGAGCAGGCTAGAGGAGTTGCGCGCCCTGCACCAGCCCTACATGGAGGGTTTGGCGGAATTCCTGCTGATGGCGCTTCCTCCCTGGACCCCGGCGCCAGGCGCGCTCGACGACTGGCAGACCACAGCCGACGGCACCACCGCCCCCGCGATCTCGATGCTGGAACCGCGTAGGCGCAGCGCGGCACCAGATCATGCTCGGTGAGCCGGGGACATCCGCTCTTTGCCTGCGCGTACCCCCGCCGTCTCGAGCAGCAGGTGCTCTGGGCCGCGTAGAACCGGACTGGGCCGGTAGGAAGGCGGGTCCGCCACCAGCTGCGGCTGAACCAGCCGGCGCACGAGCTCAGGGAAGGCAGTCTGGGCTTCCATGCGCGCCAGTGGCGCGCCAAAGCAGATATGGATGCCGCTGCCGAACCCAAGGTGCTCGTTGTCGCGCCGCTCCGGATCAAAGCGATCCGGGTCGGAGAACCGCGCCGGATCTCGGTTGCCCGCAGCCAGGGCCAGAGTGACCAGCACGCCCTTGGGAATGGTAGTCCCCGCCATCGGGATATCCTCCAGGGTGGTTCGATTCGGTAAGAACTGGACTGGGGGCTCGTAGCGCAACATCTCCTCTACTGCGGCTGGGATCAGCTCCGGGTCGTCTCGCAGGCGCTTCTGGATCGCCGGATGCCGCAGCAGCGTGAGCATACCATTGCCCAGCAGATTCACCGTGGTCACGTGCCCAGCGATCAGCAGCAGCACGGCAGTAGCAACGAGGGAGGAGTCGGCCATCCGCCCGTCGGGGCCGCTGTCGGTCGCCAAGCGGGAGAGCATATCGTCACCTGGCTTCTCTTTGAGGCGCTCGATTAGCCCGGCCATATACTGGTTGAGATCACTGATGGTCTGCTCCAGTTGGTGTCGACGCGCTTCGGGCTGTTGCGCCAGATTGTCAATGAGCGCCCGGACCCACCCATGGAACAGCGGCTCGTCTTCCAGGGGGACGCCCAGGATCCGACAAATCACCGTCACCGGTAGGGGATACGCGAAGCTATCGACGAAATCGAACTGGCGCTCACCCGGCAGCTGATCGAGGAGGGTGGTGACAATGCGCAGGATCTCGGGGCGAAGCTGCTCCAGGTACTCCGGCCGCTCCGGCGGCCCAAAGTGGCGCATCGTCAGCCGGCGCAGGCGATCGTGCTCGGGGGGATCCAGGTTGATGAACACCTGGGTCGAATTCGCTCGCGGTAGTTTCGCGGTTTGCTTGCCCTTGCGCAAATCGGAACTGACGAGCGGGTGGTGAAGTAACGCCTCGATCTCGCGATAGGTGCTCACGACGTAGGTTCCCGCGTCGTCTGGCCCGTCTTCCTGCCAGCAGACCGGAGTTTGCCGCAGTCTGTTCCAGAGCGGATACGGGTTCGCTCGATTGGCCGGATCATAGATCTGGCGGAGGATGGTGGGATCCTGGGACATGGTTCTGTTCTCCTTCTCGCCCTCACGCTAACCTTCCCTGCAGTAGGCGTGCCAGTGCGCAAGACGCCGTTTTGCCGACTGTTTTTACCGTCGCCGGCCTAGTCTCCGGTCGTCACTTTCCCTCGGAACGCGTGGCGACCGGCCTGCGAGCTGGTGCCGATGCGTTGCTTGAAGCAGTCGTGGATCTCAGTTTTACCCGCGTCAGACGACGGCAGTGCCGTCAGGGGTGAGAGGCACTATGAACCAGAACTCCGCGCCATTGCCTTCTTTGCTGTACACTCCCGTCTTGCCACCATGGCGCTCGATGATCTCTCGGCTGATAAACAAACCTAGCCCGAGCCCTACTCCGGACCCGCTCGTATGGCTGATGCCGGGGGCCCGGTAGAACCGCTCCCAGATACGCTCAAGTTGACTGGTGGCGATTCCTGGTCCTTCGTCGCGCACGCTGACACGCGCGACAGCGGAGTCTGTCTCCAGCGACATGGTGACCGCAACCGCACAGTCTACCGGTGAATACCGAAGCGCATTGATAAGATAGTTGGCAAGCACCTGACGGATGCGGTCGCCGTCTGCCCAGACGAGCACCGGCTGCTCCGGCAGGGCAAGCGAAATGGTGCGTCTGGGTTGCGCCAGGCGCTGCTCGTCAATGGCATCACGTGCCAGCGACCTGAGGTCCAGTGGCGCAAAGTTGTACTCCAGCTTGCCTGTCTGGATGCGAGAGACATCGAGCAGATCACCCACCAATCGCTCCTGGCGTGCTATCGCCTGCTCGGTCCGTGTCAGCAGATGCTTCACGGCTTCTATCTCGCCCAGAGGGATCGCTAGTGTGGGCTCAGGTGGCGCGCCGAGCTCAGGAACAAAGCGGCCGACTCGCCGTACAGCAATCTGGACATTGGCTTTCATAGTAGTGAGTGGTGTGCGCAATTCATGGCCGGCGAGCGACAAAAACTGGTCCATCTGCTCATGGGCAGCCCGGAGCGCCAGTTCGCGTGCCTCTGCCTGGGCACGTTCCCGCATGAGCCGCTCTCGTTCGATAACCAACGCCACCAGTTGGATCACGGCGCCAGCGAGCGCCTGCTCCTGCTGAGAGTAGACGTGTGGATCGCTGGCATAGTCCGTCGTCAGCAGGCACATCAACTGGCCGCGCAGCAGTCCAGGCGCTACCAGCACCGAGCGGGCGTGATAGGGATTGCGGGGATCGTCCCGACTGGCTTCTCCCAGATCGTTGGTAAGAGTATTGCCCGCGCGCAGCTGTGCCACACTCTCCGGCGGTACCGAATCTCCCAGCTTGACGCTGTCCGGCCAACTAGCCCACATTTGCGCTTCTTGCTCTGCTGCGAGCCCCACCACGGCCAGCGGACGCATCACCTCAGTACTGGGATCTACGGCGGTGATGGCGACGCGCTCACATCCCAGGACACTGCGCGTCAACTCCGCTAACCGGCGGGCGGCCAAATCCGCCGGCGGAATCGATTCATCGGACACCAATGCTGAGTCAGTCTCGGGCGACGCGGTAACCAGCACCTGCGCCATCTCGAGTAACGCTGACAGCGCCTCATGTGCGTGCTGCTCCAGCCGGCGCCGCTCGGTCACATCCCGCAGAATTGATACTGACCCAATGACCTGCCCGCTCACGTCGCGCACCGGAGCAGCAGTCACATTGACATCCAGCATATGTCCATCCCTGGAATGGCGCATGCGCAAATCCAGCGCATTGTTTCCGACCAACGTTTCCCCACGGAGCGCCCGCACCTGTGGAAGCTGGTCGAGTGGCACGGCCTGGCCACTCATGTCCTGTATGGTGCTCTCTGCATAGCGCTGGTCGATAGATCTGGTCGCGAAATCAGGGTCGTCGTCAAAGCCGAACATCTGGACCACTGCCACGTTATGTTTGATCAGACGCCGGTCCGCGTCATAGAGTAGGACAGCGTCCCCCATCGCATCAAACGCACTCTGCAGTAAATCAGCCTGGCCAACAGCCTCCGCCCGGGCCGCCAGCGCTTCTTTTTGCGCCAATGCGGCCGCCCACTGTGACCGAGCGACCTGACTTGCCAGTACACTGATCGCACTCCCGACGACGAGATAGAGCAGTATGCCGACCTGGTCGGCCGGTGTACGAAATGAGAGCACAAAGTGCGGCGTGAGGATAGCATAGTCCAGCAGCAACATCCCACAGAGGACCGCGAAGAGGCTTGGTCCGGCTCCAAAGGACAGCGCAATCACGATTGTGATCAGAAACGGAAGCGCCCCGGGAAATCCAAAGCCCGGAAACAGCATGAGCAGGCCTAAGGTGATGAGCGTTGCCACCACCTGCCCCACCGCGGCGGCAACGTAACCCGTTGTGGCACTGCGCCAGCGGGGGTCAAGCCAGGTGGGCTGCAGGGTGTTGGCGGCGATCCAGCCACGGACACGGCCAAGCCCGGTACGAACGTGGGTGACACTACGCGCTGACACACTTCTCCATAGTCGGCGCCAATCAGCCGATGACCACCTGGCAAAGGCGAATGCATTCGTCACGTTGGTCTTGGCAGTAAATTCCACCGGCTTCACTTCCCCTGCTGGAGAACCGGTGCCCACCATGGCACCCAGTGCAACCGGCGCGCCGCTCACCTGGGCATCGTGGTACTGCTCTGGCGGTGTATCATCGCGCATACGCACCTCGCTTCCGAAATGTTCCCTCCCCGCCGGGCACGATGAAGTCGATGTAGTTGATGAAGTCCAGCCCGTTCCTTTTGCCGCGCATTGGGCACGTTGTTCTTCCTAATACGAATCAGTATAACATGACAATGTGGCAGTGGTCCCGCACGTGCACTGCTGGACAAAGTCCAGATCCCTGAAGGTGGCGTCTGCCGTTGATGTGCTCGCTCACGAGGCGATACTGTTCAGCTCGGCCACATCGTCCTCGGAAAGGGTCAGCCCAGCGCCGGCGACGTTCTCGCGCAGATGCGCGACGGACGAGGTACCGGGGATGAGCAGTATGTTCGGGGAGCGCTGGAGCAGCCATGCCAGCGCGACGCCCATCGGTGTGGCGCCCCGGCGGGTGGCAACCGAGTTCAGGGTGCCCGATTGCAGCGGCGAGAAGCCGCCGAGCGGGAAATACGGCACGTAGGCGATGCCCTGTCGGGCGAGGGAGTCGATCAGAGCGTCATCTGCCCGGTGGGCGACGTTGTAGTAGTTCTGCACGCACACGATCGGCGCGATGGACTGGGCTTCGGCGACCTGCTCAGCGGAGACGGTGCTGATGCCGAGATGCTTGATCAGTCCCTCCTGCTGCAGCTGCGCAAGCACAGTGAACGGCTCGGCGATCGATGCCGGCACGGCCGAGTGATTGTCTTCCCCCCCGCCGACACGAAGGTTGACCACGTCGAGTGCATCGAGGCCGAGGTGAGTGAGATTGTCGTGGACGGCCTGGCGCAACTGATCGGGTGCGAGCGCCCCGAGCCACCCGCCCCTGGCGTCGCGGAGCGCTCCCACCTTGGTCACGATGTGCAAGGAGGCGGGGTATGGTTGCACGGCTTCCTTGATGATCTCATTCGTGATGTGTGGACCATAGAAATCACTGGTGTCGATGTGGGTGATACCAAGCTTCACCACCTCGCGCAGCACGGCGAGCGCGGCGTCGCGGTTCTTGGGCTGCCCGAAAACGCCGGGACCAGCCAGCTGCATCGCGCCGTACCCCATGCGAGTGACCGTCACATCCTCGGCTATGGAAAATGTTCCGCCGGGAAGTGTCTTCGCTGCCATAGGAATTCCTCTCCTTGTTGTCGCAACTCCACGGGCGTCCTGCTGATGCAGCCGGCCCACGATGGCTGTCAGTACGTGATGACTCCATACTACGCCACGCAGCGCAAAATAGGCAGAGCTCCGGCAATGCTACATGCTCGCTTCCGGTTGTCGCGTCAGCACCAGGGCCATAGCCGCCAGCCCACAACAGACTGCGGCCGCCACATTCAGGGCGAGGAATCCGTGCGTAATGGCGGATACAGTGCCAGCCGATGCCGACAGGCTCACCTGAAATTGATTGGCCTGAGCACGAACGGCGTTAGAGATCGCGGTGGGCAGCGCAGCCTGGAGCGTTTGCGTGTAGATGCCCCCAAAGAGCGTGACCCCAATCGCCGTGCCGACATTGCGTGCCATCCCCAAAGTTCCCGATGCCAGACCCACCTGGCTCGCTGGAACGGCGGCTAACATCGCCAGCTGGGCGCAGGTCGAAAACACCGGAATCCCCAGCCCGCGCAGCAGAAAGAGGGGCAGGAAGGTGGTCACATACGTGCTATGAGAGGTCAGCAGGAATACCAGGGCAACAAAGGCCATGCCCATGATGCCCACGCCCACTGCGGCGGCGCTGCCGACATGTCTCCCGACACGCTGGCCAAGAATACCGGACAGCGGTGTCAACAGGGCAATGAGCAAGACCGCTGGCAGGAAGGCAAGTCCGCCCTGCAAAGGCGACAGACCCCACGTGTTCTGCAGAAACAAGCTAGTGTAGGGCTGCGATCCAAAGAGCGCGGCCGAGAAGAGCAAGAAGCTCAGCGCGGTCCCAACGAACGCGCGATTGCGCAATAGGCTCATATCTATCAAAGGGGCGCTCAAGCGTTGCTCGACCACGCCAAAGAGGACCAGCAAGGCACAGCCGCCACCAACGAAGATAAGTGTCCAGTCGTCAAAGGTGCCGTGGGTCAGTGCCAGCAGCAGGCCCAACAGGCCAAAGGCGAGCATTCCCAATCCCAGCCAATCGACACGGGGCGCGTCGGCATTGCCGCGCGAGGGCGCCACGAAGCGAGTGGTCAGGACAATCGCCAGGATACCAATGGGGACGTTAATGAAAAAGACCCAGCGCCACGACCCAGTGTTGACCAGGATCCCGCCCAGTAATGGTCCAGCAACCAAACCTAAAGAGGCAATGCCGCCATAGATGCCGAGGGCCAGTCCCCGTTGCTCCGGTCGAAACGCCCGTGTGACAATCGCCAAGGTCCCCGGCGTCATGATTGCAGCGCCAATGCCTTGCAACGTGCGACACGCGATCAGTATCTCGATGGTCGGAGCAATCCCGCAGGCGAAAGATGCGACGAGAAAGAGCGCCAACCCCGCGAGATACAAGGAGCGATGTCCCCAGAGATCGCCCAGGCGTCCTACACCTAAGGGCAAGATGCCAATCATCAAAACGTAGCCGGTCACCGTCCAAGATACTGTCGCCACCGGCGCATGAAAGTCCCGGCCAATAGCAGGCAGTGCGACATTTACGATGAACAAATCAACATACAACATGAACAGGCCAGCACTGGCAGCCACCAAGGTGAGCCATTGGGCGGCGCGCGGGGAGCCAGAAACTGCCAACTCTTGATCTGCGGCTACTGTGGGGCGTGAGCGCATGGAACGACCTTTCAACTAACCAAGGATCTACTGTGCACAGGGCAGTGATCTGCCCCTATTGTAGGAGACAGTGGCGTAACGAGTCAATGTCTTTTGCTTATGATGTCGTCAATGAATATATACCACTCATTTCCCTTGCACGTCATGAACAAATAAGTTATGCTCATGATGTGCTCGTAGATGAGGAGGCATGTCACATGCTGGGAAAGGTAGTCCCCGCCGAGGTCCACTTCCTTCTAACATTCTTGAATACCCGCTATGGCCAACAGCACCGGCTGCATGATGACTGGCCAGATCCCAGTGCGCTGGAGGACTGGCTGCATGCTCAGGATTTGCTGCCCGCCGAAAGACAGGTCACGGAAGGGGACTATAGACGGGCGCTGGCGTTGCGTGAAGCGCTGCGACACATTCTCCGCAGCAGAGCGGATGACGTCCCTGACGCGCTCGCTGTAGCTGACGCCCTCGAAACGTTCAATCATATCGCGCGGCATACGCTGCTCAAGGTCCAGCTAGCAGGACCCATGCAGGCACACTTGATACCAGAAAGTAGCGGGGTCGATGGGGTCTTGGCCCGAGTGCTCGGCGACGTGTACACCGTCATGGGAACGGAGCGTTGGCTGCGTCTCAAGGTATGCCACAATGGTGCCTGTCGCCGAGCGTTTTACGATAGCTCGAAGAATCACGCCGGAGTCTGGTGCTCTACCCGCACCTGTGGCGATCGCATGCGTGCGCGCACCTATCGCCAACAGCGCAAGCAGGGTAAACTGGTGTAAAGAGTTAATTGCACCGGTGAAGGGACGCATTTTATGCCTGATACAGAAGATTTACTCCGCCAGATGACCCTCCCAGAGAAAGTATCTCTGCTAGCCGGGGCCGATATGTGGCATACCGCGCCAGTAGATCGACTGGGTATCCCGGCGATTAAGGTCACCGACGGACCTAACGGGGCCCGAGGCACGGGCTTCTTCGACGGGACAAAGACAGCCTGTTTTCCGGTCGGAATTGCGCTTGCCGCTACCTGGAACGTCGACATGGTCGAGCGCATTGGCCAGGCCTTGGGGCAAGAGGCCACTGACAAAGGGGCAAAGCTTCTTCTGGCTCCTACCGTCAATATCCATCGCTCCCCGCTGAATGGTCGGAACTTCGAGTGTTATTCGGAGGACCCTTATCTCTCCAGCAGAATGGCCAGCGCCTATATCAGGGGTCTCCAAAGCCGGGGAGTCGGCGCAACTCTTAAGCACTTCGTCTGTAATGATTCCGAGTATCAGCGGCACAGCATCAGTTCGGAGGTGGGTGAGCGGGCACTGCACGAGATCTATTTGGCGCCTTTCCAGGCTACAATCAAGGAAGCGCGCCCCTGGGCAGTCATGGCCTCGTACAACAAAGTCAACGGCATTTTTGCCAGCGAACAGCCGGCTACCCTGACGGACATCTTAAGAAACGACTGGGGCTTCGACGGCATCGTCATGTCCGACTGGTTTGGAACGCAGAGTACCGCTGCCTCAGTGAAGGCTGGACTGGATTTGGAAATGCCCGGCCCCGCGCAGTGGCGCGGGGAAAAGCTCCTCCAGGCAGTTCTGCACGGCGATGTGGACGAAGCAACTATTGATGCAAGCGTACGCCGCGTACTCCATCTGCTGGCACAGGCAGGCGCATTTGAGCATCCCAACGAGGAGCCGGAGCAAGCTATTGATCGCCCGGAACACCGGGTAGTCGCCCGGCAGGCGGCGGCGGAAAGCGTAGTTTTGCTGAAGAACGAGGGGCAGGTGCTTCCGCTACAGCCTGAAACATTGAGCTCGCTTGCAATAATTGGTCCAAATGCGAAGGCAGCGCGCATTATGGCCGGAGGAAGCGCGCAGGTCAATCCCCATTATGCGATTACGCCCTTCGATGCCGTTGTCTCGCGCGCCGGTGAAGGGGTACGGATCGGATACGAACTCGGCTGTACCAATCACAAGCGTATGCCGTTGCTGGACATGGACAAGTTCACTGCTGCTGGAAACGAGGCCGAACATGGCCTGACGTTTGAGTATTTCAACAGTGCTGATCTCTCCGGTGAGGTCGTTTGGACAACAGTTGCCAAATCTTCGCATGCATTTTGGGTAGGGACGCTCCCGGCTCCGGTCGATCCTCAGCAATTCTCAGTCCGCGCGACCGGCCGATTCACTCCGGCAGAGACTGGCGTCTACTCGTTCGGTCTTGCCAGCGCAGGTTTAAGTCGGTTGCTCTTCGATGGGCACGAGCTTATCGATAACTGGAGTCACCAGCAGCCTGGCGACACATTTTTTGGCAGGGGCAGTACGGAGGTCGTCTCAACTGTTCACTTGATCGCGGGCCAAACCTATGCACTCACGCTAGAATTCAGCCAGAGCATCGCTCAAATTGGCGGCGTTCGGCTCGGCTGCTTGCCACCTCTTCCTGCTGATTCCGTAGAGCGCGCGGCCACGCTAGCGGCTGCCTCTGATGTGGCGCTCGTATTTGCCGGCTTGACCGAGGAATGGGAAAGCGAAGGCTTTGATCGACCAGATCTCGAACTGGTTGGGGCACAGCGAGAGTTGATCGAAAGAGTGGCAGCAGCAAACAGCAGGACCGTGGTCATCCTGAACGCTGGCGCGCCTATTTCCATGCCTTGGCTTCACCAGGTTGCGGGCGTCGTGCTGGCGTGGTATCCAGGTCAGGAATGTGGGCATGCTCTGGCTGATATCCTCTTTGGCGATGTGAATCCTTCAGGAAAACTCCCCCAGACGTTTCCGGCGCGTTTAGAGGATAACCCGGCATACATTAATTATCCCGGCGAAAATGGTCAAGTGCATTACGGCGAGGGTATTTTCGTCGGCTATCGCTATTATGAGAAAAAGAAGATAACGCCGTTGTTCCCTTTCGGCTTTGGTCTTTCCTACACCACCTTCAGCTACGACGGTCTACGGTTGAGCGCAGAGGAAATTGGCCCGGACGACACCCTCCACGTATCCGTCGATGTGATCAACACTGGTTCCCGAGCGGGCCAGGAAGTGGTACAGCTCTACATCCGCGATAAGGCCTCCAGTGTCCAGCGACCAGAAAAAGAGCTGAAGGCGTTCGCCAAAGTACCGCTGGGTGTGGGAGAGCGTCGAACCGTCACCCTCAGCCTTACTCGTGAATCGCTGACCTACTATGACACCCTCACACATAGCTGGGTCGCTGAACCAGGCGAGTTCCAGGTACTCGTTGGTTCTTCATCGCACGACATCGCTCTTGCGGGCACATTCCTCCTTCGGGCAGGATCTTCGTTCTCTTAGGAAGGTACACTAGCCCTCGCCGCCGCCGGGCTCTTACGGGCCTCTCTGGACTGGGTGCAGGCGCAGTTTCGCCTGCTCGGCCAGGGGGAGCAGGAGGCCCACGATCTCGCCATTGATCTGGTGACGTCGTTGCAAGGAGCGTTTCTCTTGACCAACTGCTTTCGTGCGGCAGACCCGTTGGATTGCGTCGCGCAGCGCTTGAACAGGGAGATCTTGTCCCTATAGTTCGACCAGTTGTTGGATAGGATACACTGGATCTGTCGCGCAAGCCGGTATAGTCTGAGAGCGAATCGTGAGCATTGAATAGTGTTGTGTCACAGGGGAGTGGAACATGGTTGATGTCCGTCTTCAGCGTCTGGCCCACTTGCTGGTCACCTACTCATTAGAGATCAAGCCGGGAGATCGCCTGGCGATCATAGCCGGCCCGGTCGCAGCTCCGCTCATTCGTGAAGTCTTTCGAGAAACCCTCCGAGCCGGAGGCTACCCAGAGCCCATGATTCAGGTTCCCGGCGCACACGAGATCCTCTTGAAAGAGGGAAGCGACGACCAGCTCCAGCATCTCTGGGTTGGGGAGCAGGCTGCCTTACAGGAGTTCGAGGCTATGCTCCAGTTGGATTCTGACGAGAACACCCACGAGATGAGCGGAGTCGACCCCTCGCGCATGGCGTTCTATCAGCAGGCGCGGCGCCCACTGTTCCACACCTATAGTCAGCGCTCGGCGCGGGGAGAACTGAACTGGTCCATTGCCATGTTCCCGACTAACGCTGCGGCGCAGGATGCCGACATGTCCTTGAGCGATTTCGAAGACTTTGTCTATCGCGTCTGCTTCGTTGACGAAGGCGATCCAGTGGTGCGCTGGAGGGAGCTGGCCGATCAGCAGGAGCGACTTGTCCAATGGCTGTCCGGCAAGCAGACCATCCATGTCCAGGGACCGGACACGGACCTGACGCTCTCGATTGAGGGCCGGCGGTTCATCAACGACCATGGAACCAAAAACGTACCGGGCGGAGAGTTCTTTACCAGCCCAGTCGAGACGTCGGCCAACGGCGTCATTCGCTACAGCTATCCAGCAATCTACATGGGCCGGTCGGTAGAGGACGTGCGGCTGCGATTCGAGAATGGGGTCGTGGTCGAAGCGTCGGCGAAAGTGGGCCAGGATTTCCTGGAAAGGATGCTGGGCATGGATGAGGGAGCACGGCGTCTGGGAGAATTCGCCTTTGGCAATAACCGCAATGTCGATCGATTGACCAAGAACATGCTCTTCGACGAGAAGACGGGTGGAACCATCCATCTTGCACTGGGCCAGGGGTTCGAAGAGACCGGCGGGGGCAACGAGTCGGCGCTTCACTGGGACATGCTTTGTGACCTCCGAGCGGACAGTGAGATACGCGTCGACGGCGAGCTGTTCTGCAAAGACGGTCACTTCACCGTATAGCCGCCTCTACCGGACGGGTGTGCCGATCGGCACTGCCAGCAGAGGAGGAATGCAGCTCTGGATGTTGCTACTCGTGCTCAGGACTGGTCGTATGCCCGGCAGAGCTCTCGGTACACCTGGTCCAGCGGTCCGAACACCGCTCGCGGCGCAAACACGAGGTTGGCAAAGAAGGCCCCATACGCCAGTGCCGCTCTCCCCAGCAATGTCAGTGCGGCCATCTCCACACCAGAGGGGCCAGTTGGCGGCTACTTGTGGCGCTGGTATCGTCATCGCTCTGCCAGCTCAAGAACTGACTACAATTTCGTGCGATTGACCACTTCCGCGCGACCGATGGACCCAGCTTCCGACCAGTCCACAACTTCTGCGAATCCGCTTGGGACTACAGCGACACTTCACCATCACGTGCTCGACGCGAGTCTGCACCGCAAGCGGAAGTGGAAATTTCTGTGCGCTCCAGATCTCGCTTGCGGCTCATTCTGATTCCACGCTCCGTCGATTCGCAGGTGTCGCTGTAGTATACCTCTTTGCCTGCCGCTCGTGCTTATTGGGCTTATTGTTGCGGCGGCAAGATGACCGGGCCATCCGAGATATGCACAGTCATCGATCCTAATGGCGGCACCGGCACGACACCCATGGGGATCGGTAGCAGTCCCATACGCATCTTAAGGGTCAGGATGCGGCGAACCGACTCGTCTATGCGCGCCTTGGTAATCTGCCCGCTGCTGATAGCGGCCTGAAGCGCACTGATCGTCAGGCCGACCATATATGGGCTAAAGGCTCCAACCAGCATGTCGTCGCCGGCCTCAATCGCCAGTACTCCCGCCTGCGGCTCACTCCACTTGTCAGCGATCCCCGCCATGTAGAGGGCATCGGTCACCACCACACCATCATAACCCAGTTCCTGCCGCAGGATGCCCGTGATGATAGTCGGAGATATCTCGGCGGGTAGCGTGGGATCCAGGGCCGGCATAAGCAGATCAGTCGTCATGATCATCTGCACCTGACCTGTCGCGATCAGAGCCCGATAGGGGGCCAGGTCGTTCGCCTCGATCTGAGCCTGCGATTCCTTGATTACTGGCAGGTCCAGGTGCGCGTCGGTCGTAGCGTCGCCCAGACCCGGGAAGTGCTTCAGGCACACCGCCACCCCCGCACTCTGCATCCCCGTCATCCACGCTCCCGCCATCGTGGTCACCTGCTGCGGCGTGGTCCCAAACGTCCGGGTGATCTGGTCTGGTCCCGGCACCTGCTGCACATCCACATCGGGAGCAAAGTCGGCGTTGAAGCCTAGCGTGGCCATGTCCTGACCTGCTTGCTGGCCCTGCTGCGTGGCGTAAGTAGGGTTATTAGTATCGCCGATCTCGGTGGCGGTGGGCCGCCAGCCGTAGAGTTGCTGTAACCGGTCGACCCAGCCTCCTTCCTCATCGGTCATCACCAGCATCGGGATCTGGGCATGTGCCTGCGCGGTGGCAATGAGATTGGTCGTCTGGGTCTTGGAGGTCACATTGGCGGCATACAGGATCATGCCGCCAATACCCTGTTGCTCGACCATCTCGGCGTTACTGGAGTTGTAATCGGTGCCACCGAAGGCGGCAAAGATGAGCTGCCCAAGCTCCTCGTCGAGCGTCATGTGGGAGATGTATTCGTTGGCGACGGTATAGAGAGAAAGCGGTCGACTAGGATTCCAGTGAAGAGGATATTGGGTGGCCTTATAGTTTCCAGACGTACCGTCTTGAATCTTGGCCGCTGGTGAGACCTTGACGGTGTTTACAGTGGCATTACAAGCGGTGAGTACCAGGAGTCCCACCAGAATCAACACTCGCGCCATTATTCCCAGGTGTTCACTCTTCCGACCTCTCGCCGGCTGGGTTCGTATGATGTCGGTCTCGCCCAACCGCGTAGCTTGGCTCATTCCTAACTTCCTTCCCGGTCGAAGGCATACCTGCCCGAGTGGCCTCCATGGCCACACTCATAACTTCAGATTACTCATCACTTCAGATTACTCATCCCGGGTGAGTCATCCCCAATGTGATAATTTCGGCAATTTGCGTGTGTCGCTCCTGCAAACGGCCAGCTCCTGCCACTTACTGTAACGTCCCACGGAAGCAATTTGTTACCTGGAATTAGCTCTCTCCGCAGAGAATTTGCAAGGATTTTACCCGGTACCAGCCAACCCTCTTTGAACCTACTAGCGTCCTCATAACGTAACTGTACATAAGACGACGCTACCAGGAGGTGGCTGATGTCCAATACCACACTTGACCTGAGCAGCCCGATTCAAGAGGCATACCGCCGCATTGCGCCCTGCTTTGGGTGCAGCGAAACCCGTGCGCGGAGCCAGCGGTATCTAGCAGGGCTGCTCAGCACGACCGAACGTAAGAATGGTTGGCAACTCGCTGAACAGAGTGGGGAACTTCAACCGCGCGGGGCGCAGCGCCTGTTGGATGAGGCGGAATGGGATGCCGATGAGGTGCGTGCCTGCTGCTATGAGCGCTGGTTAGGTGTCGGCAGAGTCCGTGATCAGCGTCTCTTCGCATTGGTCCAACCACATCTGGATGGCTTCGAGCTGACTCAGGCGGAATTGTAAGACCAGGCGATCATAGCGGCGAACCGGGCGCCGGCGGGTTGTGTCTGCTTACTATTATCCCCGATTACTCGGACCCGATGCGCATGTGGATTGGCATCTCATCCGTGGGATGCGCGCGCACCGATGATGGCGGAGCCTCCTGGACATTTGCCAATCGCAATACACGCGCCGGTTTCCAACCGGACATCTAACCCGAATACGGCCAGTGCGTTCACCGCATCATCCAGCATCCCAGCGCTCCAGATGTGCTCTATCAGCAAAACCACTGCGGCATCTACAAAACTACCAACGCCGGTGAAGACTGGATCGATATCCAGCACAATCTTCCGTCCGAATTCGGTTTCCCGATTGCCCTGGATTCCCACCATCCCGACACCATCTATACAGTCGTTGAGGATGGTTAAGGTAGACATAACACTGGACATCGATTCACCGTCTATCGCTCCACCAACGCTGGAGAAGAGTGGGAATCGCTCACCAATGGACTGCCCTCGGGGCCGAATGTGATGCTGGGTGTCCTCCGGCACGCCCTTACCGCCGATGTCCAGGATCCCTGCGGCGTGTACATCGGAACCAACACCGGCCAGCTCTTTGCCAGCGCCGATGGCGGCGATCACTGGCGGGTCATCGCCGATTATCTGCCTTCTATCTACTCCGTCTCGGCTACCGTGCTCAGATAAGGGTCATAGAGAAATCCCGTCCAGCCAGGACCTCAAGCTGCGCTCGAGCATTCTGGGCCTACTTACTACCACTCTGTTAGATTCGCCGAGAACGGAACGCTTTGACTTGTTCGGTTTCCAGCAACCATAAGATCAGGTGCTCGAAGAGCAGGACAACCACCTTTCTCTTGGAACCGGCTCCAAGAGAAAGGTGGTCGCTTTCGCTTTAACTGCTACGCGCTCGACCGGCTGCCTCCATGAGCGCCCGACTGGCCAGTACACGGGTTAGATGAGCCCGGAAGTCAGCCGAAGCATAACTGTCGCTCATCAGGTCAAGCCCATCGACGACTGAGCCGCAGGCCGCCTCCACGCTAGCTCGGTCAAATGGCCGGCCAGCCAGCGCCTGTTCCACACCCCTCGCCCTTATGGCATGGGTGCCGGCACCGGTAATGCCGACACGCGTATCCAGCGCGGTGCCATCGGCCGCCAGATGCACCACCGCCGCGACGCCCACGACTGCGTAGCCGCTGGCCGGATGACGATGCTTGACGTACGCTGTACCAGTCGCTGGCTGGTCGGTCGCGCTGAAGCTTACCGACCTCACGATTTCGTTGGGCTTCAGCGCGGTAGTGAGTATATCCACGAAGAAGATTGCCGCCTGGATCGTGCGCACTCCCTCACTGCTTACTGTGTGGATCTCGGCATCCAGAGCCATGGCCACTGCCGGTAGGTCACCGGCTGGGTCCGCATGGGCCATACTTCCACCGATAGTGCCCCGAGCGCGCACTTGCGGATCGCCTACCTGGCGAAGTGCCTGCACAATGAGTGGGGTACGCCTCTGGACCAGTGGCGAGTCGATAGCCTGGAAATACGTGGTCATCGCCCCCAACGACATCGAATTACCGGAGTCGGTAATCTGACGCAAATCCGGTACTTGCGAGACGTCAATGAGCGTTGCCGGCTCCGCCAGCCGTAGCTTCAAGAGCGGCAACAGGCTCTGCCCGCCGGCTAGCACCTTGACCTCGGGCTTGGCGTTTTCGAGCAGCGTTAGGGTCTCGGCAAGCGTTGTCGGCGCGTAATACGCGAAGTCACCAGAATACATTCTAGTATCACCCTTTCCTCTTTCTTCTCCGCCTAGCTGGCGCCGCTGCTTTCCGACTTCGCCGCCTGGATAGCTCTCCAGACACGCTCCGGGGTCATCGGCATGTCGATATGCTTGATGCCCAGAGGCGAGAGCGCATCGGCGACGGCGTTCACGACTGCCTGGCTCGAGGCAATCGTGCCGGTCTCGCCGACACCCTTTACGCCGGTCAGGTTGTGAGGGCAGGGAGTCTCGGTGCGCGCCGTCTCAAAAGTCGGGATCTGCGTCGGATTGGGCACGGCATAATCCATCATGCTACCGGTGACAAGGTTCCCGTTTTCATCGTAAATGGCATGCTCGTACAGGGCCTGACCAATGCCCTGGGCAATGCCACCGTGAACCTGGCCGTCAACGATCATGGGGTTGATGACCACCCCGACGTCGTCCACGGCGACGTAACGACGAATTTTTACCTCGCCAGTCTCAACATCAACCTCGACCACGCAGACGTGCGCGCCGAAGGGAAAGGTGAAGTTGGTGGGATCATGAAAATGGCTCTCCTCCAGGCCCGGCGTCATATCTGCGGGCAGATTCCAACCCAGATTGGCCATAAGCGCTATCGTCTGAATCGTCATCAACTTGGCTGGACTACCCTGAACGTGATAGTTTCCATGGTCTTCGACGATGTCCTCAGGTGCGGCCTCCAAGAGATGGGCCGCCAGCTTCTTGGCCTTCTCTTTCACCTTGATGGTGGCCTTGAAGATCGCCGTGCCGCCCACCGCCGTGCTACGGCTTCCGTAGGTTCCCCACCCCATAGGAATGGCTCCGGTATCCCCATGTACGACCTCAATATCTTCGATGGGGATACCCAGCTCCTCGCCGACCAGTTGCGCGAAGGTCGTCTCCTCGCCCTGCCCGTGGGGACTCGTTCCGGTCAACACCACAACCTTGCCAGTCGCCAGCACACGTACCGTCGCCGGCTCCCAGAGCCCACCCTGGAAACCCATCGCTCCTGCCGCTGGTGAAGGCGCCAGGCCGCAGACTTCCACATAGGTCGACAGACCAATACCCAGATATCTCCCCTGCTGGCGCAGCTGCTGCTGCTCCTGGCGCAGAGCCGGATAATCCACCATTTCCAGCGCCTTATCCAGCGTCATCTGGTAATTGCCGCTGTCGTAGGTCAGCGTGGTCACGGTGGTATAGGGGAAGGCATCGGCGGGAATGAAATTTTTGCGACGCACCTCGACTGGATCCATTTGAAGCTGGCCCGCCAGGAGGTCCACCATGCGCTCCATCAGGAAGGCGGCTTCCGGGCGACCGGCGCCGCGATAGGCGTCGGTAGGTGTTGTATTGGTGAAGTACGCCTTGACGTCGCAGGAATAGGCGGGTATGGTATAGCACCCGGGGACAATCAGGGCGAAGAGCCAGGTCGGCACGCCCGGCGCCGCCGTCGACAGATAGGCACCCATATTAGAGAGCGCCTGGACGCGCAGTCCAGTAATGGTACCGTCACGCTTGGCCGAAAGTTCCACGTCGGTGATCTGGTCCCGGCCGTGAATCGTGGCCACATAGTTCTCGCGACGTTCTTCAATCCACTTTACCGGCACTCCCAGCTCGCGGGTGGCGAAGATCGCCAGCGCCTCGCCAGGGTAGAAGGGAATCTTGCTGCCGAAGCCGCCGCCCACATCTCGCGCGATAACCCGAACCTTGTTTTCAGGTATGCCGGTCGTCACCGAAATCAGGTAGCGAGCGATGTGTGGATTTTGGGTGGTGTTCCAGACGGTGACTTCGTCGGCTCCGGGCAGCCACTGAGCCACGGCGCCGCGGGTCTCCATGGCGTTGGGGACCAGTCGCTGCTGCACAAAGCGGTGCTTGACCATGACTTCGGCGTTCTGGAAGGCCGCGTCCACATCGCCGCCGGCAAACTTCCAGTTGAATGCCTGGTTGCCAGGGGCGCTCTCATGGAGCTGAGGCGCGCCGGGCGCCATGGCCTGTTCCTGTGTGGTCACTACCGGCAGCGGCTCATAGTCTACCTCGATCACGGCCAGCGCGTCACGGGCAATGTAGGGGCTAGTCGCCACCACTGCCGCCACACCGTCTCCCGTAAAACGAACGGTGTCGGTGGCCAGCGCGGCGTATGGCGGCGTTTTCAAGTCAGAGTCGGGGATGAGCCAGGCGCAGGGAATGGGATTTAGCTTGCCCTCGAGATCGGCTCCGGTGAAGACGGCCACAACTCCAGGCATCTGGCGTGCCGCGCCGACGTTGAGGCTCTTGATACGCGCGTGAGCATAGGGGCTGCGAAGGATTGCCATATATGTCATGCCGGGTAGTTTCACGTCATCGGTGAAGGCGCCGTGTCCGGTGATGAGCCGTGGGTCTTCGCGCCGCTTGATGGAAGCGCCGAAAAGCCGTGTAACAGCCATTGATACACTCCTCTTCCCTTCTCAAGAAACTAGCTACCGGCGACGCCAGCTGAGGCTGGTGCGGTGTCCGATACAGCCATTTTCTCGGCGGCGGCACGAACCGCGGCCACGATGTTTTGATAGCCGGTGCAACGGCAAAGGTTGCCCTCGAGCTGCTCTCGTATCTCCGTATCGGTAGGATGTGGATTGCGCTTGAGCAAGCTGACCGCCGCCATCATCATTCCGGGTGTGCAAAAGCCGCATTGCAGGCCATGCAGGTCCCAGAACGCCTGCTGGATGGGGTGATATTCACTGCCCACCGCCAAGCTCTCTACAGTGCGTACCTCGGAGCCGCTGGCCTGGACCGCGAGCACCATGCAGCTCTTGACCGCTTCGCCGTTGAGCAGCACCGTGCAGGCCCCACATTGGCCAGTATCACAGCCAACGTGAGTACCGGTCAGATTCAGCCGTTCGCGTAGATAGTGCACGAGCAGCACGCGAGGTTCTACCTCGTCTTCGTGTGGAACGCCGTTGACTGTGAGCTTGATCGTCTGCCGCATAGTCGCATTTCCCTTCACTGCGCCATAATGCTTGCATAGTCGTGCACGTCATACCCTGTGGCGAAACAGGCTGCACGTTGCTCTACAGGGGTCGCACTACGAATGCCACCGCTGACGGCAGAGTGCCCCAGATGGATCAGGTCAGGCAACAGCTCGCCGTCGGAACCAGCGAACGAGAACTGTTGATGTCTCGAGCTGGAGTTGACAGCAAGTGTAGCACACCGGGCAGGCCCCTGCGAAATCACCGCCGGTCAAATTGCCACTCCAGCGCGGGCAGGCTGATGTGTACCATGGTTGGGCGGCCATGACAGCAACTCTGCCGGCCTTCCGCGCCTTCCAGCTGCCGGATCAGCTCACGTTGCGCTCAGGGAGAAAGTGCCTGACCGGCCTTGATCGCGGCCTTACAGGCACATTGGCCAGCGCATGAAAACCTGACCCAGCATCCGCAGCACTGGTAATCGCCGCCCTCCGACTGGTGCAGGCGCGGGAACAGGTAACGCCTCCGACGGTGCAAAACTGCCGGTGATTCTCCAGATAGGCGACGGCCGCCTGTCAGCACCTTCCAGCGGTATGCTAGTTTGAGGGACCAGGAACTTTTTGGTCCTAAACGCCGTCATGACGCCAAAGCTTCCATTGCAAGGGAGCGACCCGATGAGTGGCTGAACGCGGTGGCTAGAGGCATGGGAACCGGCCGGACCTGACCAATCCTCCTCACTTCAGCCAGAAGTGTCCGTAGCGACTCTTTGTGGGAGGATATGCGCATGCGACGTTTCCTGTTCACCAGGAAGTACACCGTCCTGGTACCCGCGCTGGCTGCTCTGGCGCTGACTGTTTTTTCGATTGCATCGGCCTTGCCTGCCGCCGCCTGCGGTGGACTGGTTGCGCCGGACGGCGCCGTTCGTCTCGAACGCGCCTCCACCCTCGTCGCCTGGCATGATGGCATCGAGCACTATATGACGGCTTTCGCCTATCAAGGTGATGTGTCGTCCTTAGGATGGATTGTCCCGCTGCCGACCGCTCCCGATAAAATCCAGGAGGGTGGCGCCTGGACGCTCCAGCGTCTTGCACGTGAGACGCAGCCGCAGCTGCAGGCGCTCGGCGCTGTCAGTACCGCTGCGGCTCCTGACTCGGCTCAGGTGCTTCAACAGCTGACGATTGAGGCCCTCAATATCACCGTACTCAAAGGCAGCGGCCAGGAGGTGCTGAACTGGTGTGCCGCCAACAACTTTGCAGTAAGCGATGAGACCCGCGGGCACCTGCTTCGCTATGCGGCGGGCAGCCCCTTCTTTATGGCCGCCAAGTTCGATACGAGCATCGTCAAAGCCCGCCATGAGGTGCAGGGCGACGGGACGCCGATCCTCATCACGATGCACACGGCACATCCCTGGGTTCCACTCGAAGTTCTGGCTCTGGATGGTCAGCAAGTGCAGGCAGATATCTACCTGCTCACCGATGAGCCACTTAACACCAGCGATGTTGGCGCGGTAGCCGGCCAGTCGCCGGTAGGCACCCAGGTTCCGGGCGCACCTGGTCTCACGCTTGCCTTTCAGGAGCCCATGAATGCCAGCCTCTATCATGATCTTTCAACTGATCGCAACATGAGCTGGGTGCGCTCCGATGGCTGGTTGACCTATCTCTCACTGGATGCCCCAAGCGAACAAGTCACGTATGACATGGGGGTCACCTCGCGCGGCGTGATTCGCGTCGCCCCGTTCGGTACCACACCAATGGCCATCGGTGGCGATATTCCCGCACATGCGCTGCCTTCCTGGCTGCCAACGCTGCCCATCGGCACGCCGGAAGTGGCGCTCGGCATCACGCTCCTCATCGGCTTGTTGGCGCTGCTCTATGTCTTGTATCGTCCGAAGTCGGCCAAGACGAAGAAACAAGCTCATGTAACGGTGTGACGCCGTACTCGACGACCTTGTTATGGCTTGAGTGTATGGGTTCACTCTGCAAAGACCTCGTGCTTACACAGAGATAGGACGGATGATGCCACGTTTGAGCGGATGCGGCAACACGTCCTCGGTAGTGCATCGCCACGAGACAGCAGTCTTCCCTCAGCCTCATGACGCGTGCCGTCATCACTTCCCGGCCAGTGAAGCTGACGAGAGAGCGGCCTTCGTGTTGCGGACGAGTCAATGTCCTCTCCTGCCCGAGAAGGGTCCGACGCTGCACGTTGCTAGGCACGCGCGCAGCGCCTGCAGGAGCGGCAGCATGCGGTAGCACGTGAGCTGCAGATCGGCCGCGTGGAGCGGCGAGGACTCTGGGGTGGTGGTATTGTCGCCGGAGCACGCCAACGTGCAAAGGAATCGTCACTATAGCGAAGATCAGGGCCCAAGCGAAGACAGCTCCACGCCATCCGAGCTGAAGTACCAGCCAAGTCGCGACCGGCACAAAGACCACACTGGCTAGCGCTCCTCCCACGGTCACGATGGTCAGGGCATGGCGACGCAAAGTAGTAAACCAGGTTGCCGTGGCCGCAAAGGCCGGTTCGTGGAACAGCATCGCCGACGCGACACCCAACCCTACCCAAATGAGATAGAAGTCGATGGCATTGGTGACGCGCCACCAGAGAAGGAGCAACATGACTCCCAGGCAGGAGCCAAAACTCATCACGACTCGCGAGCCGTACCGATCCACCAGGCGGCCGACGACGAAAGCACCCGTCACCGTTCCCGCTGACCAGCCGAGATCGGCGCGCATCGGCGTGACCATCACGGAGAAACTGTAAAGGAGGATGCCCCACACTGGAGCTGTTGACCACGATTGCCGGTCTATGCGATACTACGTGCATGATTGTTGCGTCACGCAACGAAAAGAGGTGAATGGGGTGCTACAATCCTCCACAACGGGCGCGTTACTACGCGATGTGGCCCGCTTACATACCCACCTCCAGCGTGTGTCTCTCTCCGGCTGTGAGGGCACCACAGTCACGCACTGTAGTGTGCTCACCGAATTGTCTCGTAGCGGTCCTATGACGCTTGCCGCGCTTTCCCGGCGCGTTGGACTAGACAAGAGCTGGACAAGTCGGGCCGTCGAACAGCTGGTACAGGAAGAACTGGTGGAAAAAGTTCCAGGCCGGGAAGATCGACGTACTGTTCAGCTTTCCGTCTCCAGGCAAGGATTCGCCCGAGTCCAGGCACTTGACCAGACACTCAACACCCTGGCTGAACAGGCCTTGGAGCGAATTCCAGTCGAACACCGTGCGTCGACTCACAGCGGTCTCGTGTTTTTGCGACAGGCATTGACCGAACTCACTGAGGAAGCAACTGAACAGGAAGCGAACAGATGCACGCCAGAGTAGCAACCGTGAGCGATGCCTCAACCATCGCCGCAATATACAATCAAGGGATTGAGGATCGGGTGGCCACTTTTGAGACCGAACCGCGCACAGCGGCGATGGTGGAAACCTGGTTTGATGGCCAGCACCCCATTGTGATCGTCGAACACGGCGACGAGGTGATAGCGTATGCGTCATCGTCCTCGTACCGACCACGTGCTTGCTATGCGGGGATTGTTGAATTCTCCGTCTACGTCCGTCGGGACTGGCGTGGCAAAGGTGCTGGTCGTCTAGCGCTCACTCGACTCATCGAGGAATGCGAGCAGGCACGCTTCTGGAAACTGGTGTCTCGCGTATTCGTCGAAAATGCGGCGAGCCGAGCCTTGCTCAAGAGGCTGGGATTTCGCGAGGTTGGCGTATATGAGAAGCACGGACAATTGGACGGCGTCTGGCGCGATGTCGTCATCGTGGAATATCTACTGGCGAAAGATCAAACCCGAGTGGTGCAAGGAGAGAATGTATCCCGGTAACCAAAGCGCAGGGGAGCAGGCCAAGGACAGGGGGACAGAGTGCCTATTCGCACTCTGTCCCCCTGAGGACTCTCTAGAGAGTTGCTGGCTTCCGCGCGCGGACAAAAGCGCTTACCAGTTCTCCGCTGGCGCCACCTGATTCGTCCGATGAGTGAGGTGCGTCTGTGGGGCTCGTGGCTATATCATTGAGGGTATAGCGTCGCGTTACTTCAATATCAATATCCACGAATCCGGCTTCTTGGAGTAATGTGCGGTAGATGTCTTCTTCGAGTGCTCCAGCCACGCATCCGGCCCAGGACTCCATATCCTGCCGCAGAGCTGGCGGCAATTCACCCTGCACGACGATGTCCGAGACCGCAAAACGGCCGCCGGGGGCGAGGACTCGATAGGCTTCGTGCAGCACTTGACCTTTATCGGCGGACAAGTTGATCACACAGTTGGAGATCACCACATCGACGCTGTTCTCAGGCAACGGTATCGCCTCAATGATCCCTTTCAAGAATCGCACATTCTCAACGCCAGCGTCTCGTCGATTGCGCTCCGCCAGCTCCAGCATCTCATCGGTCATATCGAGGCCGAAAGCAAAGCCGGTAGGTCCAACACGGCGCGCGGAGAGCAAAACATCGATGCCGCCGCCGCTTCCCAAGTCCAGCACTCGCTCGCCAGGATGCAGCTCGGCCAGGGCGGTGGGGTTGCCGCAACCCAGCGACGCCAGAGCCGCTGCTACCGGGATCTCTCCCAGTTCGATCTGGGTGTAGAGGTCCGAGGTTATCCGGTCCGCGCTAACGGTCTCTTCTGTGCAGCAACTCGGCCCACAACAGGAAGAGGCTGTAGCCGATACCTGAGCTTGTGGGACTTCCGCCACCTCACTTGGTGCGCAACAGCTCGGCGAACTGCCGGCCGCCTCCTGTGTTGCCGGCGTATCTAGCACTTGTAGGGCCATTCTGCCGTAGCGGGCGCGAACTTCCTCGCGTAGCTGCTCGTCACTGTCTGGAATAGAATTCGTCACGTCTTCCCTTTCTCTTGGTGTGCGCTCGAATCACTGATGAGAAGCACTATGCTCCCGTCTTGCGTGTGTCCCTACTAGAGACGGAAGCCGTTTCAAAAGGACGCAGCACGACAATGGTCTTGTGTGTATCCGATTCCGTCGTTGATGAGCAGGAGTCGTCCTCACCGCAGGTGCGGCGTGACTGATAATCCAGGATGTGGCCGCGACGATCCAGCTCAAAATGGCAACAGTCCAGCAGTTCTTGTTTGAGGCGTTCTCTGGCCCGCTGTACCCGCGACTTCGCTCCCGAAAGCGAGAGTCCCAACCGCTCGGCCAGCTCTTTCTGGGTCAGTCCGCGATACTCGGTGAGCACCAGGGCCTGCCGGTCCGGGGCCGGAAGGTTCTGCACCATGGCACGCACGCACGGGAGCAGCTCACTCACGATGTCGTTGTCAGGTAGATTCTCTGGTAGGGCAAGATCGCCGGCCCAGTCCAACGTCACAGTCGGGCGCTGGCCGCGATAATAATCGATGATGATATTGCGCGTGATCGTATAGATCCAGCTTTCCAGCTGCCGCACGTCCTTGAGGCTGTCTACGCGCTGGTGTATCTTGAGAAACACCTCCTGGAGCAGATCCTCGGCCAGGTCGTCATCCGGCACCCGGCGGCGAATGAACTGCTGCAATGGGGTGTGAAACGCCTCCCAAACTTGCTCAGTAGTCGTACCCATCTTTGCCCCCTCTGTACATTGTGCCACCTAGAAAGACGGAGATGGCGCAAAAAGGACGCACCAGGTTTCGCCATACTCTTCTTGCTGGGTCTTACGTTGAACAGACCACAGCAAAGCACACGTTGTTGTGATGCGATTGGGAACACCAGCGCGTGCACTGTGAGACACGCGTGACCCGGGTAGTCTATCCTCCTAACCGGGAGCTTCTCACTCATGTGTTGATAGGTCAGAGGCCCGCTTTAACCTACCTCGCTGGGTTCTATGCAG
Source organism: uncultured Chloroflexia bacterium (assembly GCA_963826075.1). GTDB lineage: Bacteria > Chloroflexota > Ktedonobacteria > Ktedonobacterales > JADMIN01 > JAJPKE01. Next base: position 828,545 of record CAWGVQ010000008.1, on the reverse strand, counting down.
GAAGAAGACCCGCACCTCACGGCAGTAGCTTGATAGCCAACGCCACACACGGCCAGCACGCTAGGTGATTCCCGGACGAATTCGTATCCCCAATAAGTATCCATGCCTTGTAACAAGCATGGGCTATGGCCGCCGGTTCCGACAGGATGTCTTCGGCTGCTGAGCCCGATCGCTCAAGGCTCGCTCTCCTTGACAGTACCACGAGCAGTTATTATACTTCAACCACAGTTGAGGCAAATATGGTTGAAGTATATGCTTGAGGCGTACGATTGCGAGGTCCTCCCATGGTGTCACAGCCCGCTCTCGTGGATCTGGTTGCTCCCCCACCAGATGTGCTCCAGTTCTTCCGCGCGCTGGCTGACGACAAGCGCCTGGCTATTGTCCGTCTGCTCGCGCTGACTGATCTGCGCGTTGGCGAGATCCGCGCAGCCCTTCGTCTTGAGTCGAACGCGGTCTCATATCACTTAAAACAGCTCAGTGCCCTTGGCTTGCTCCAGGATCACCGTAGCAGCTCCGATGCCCGTGATGTGTATTACCGCGTGGATCTGGAGCAATTGGATCGCCTCTATATGCAAGCTGGGGACTGCATGCATCCCGGCCTGGTGCCATCCGCGCCGTCTAGTGCCGACCAGATTGTGACTGACAGGGTGCCGCTGCGGGTTCTCTTTCTCTGTACCCATAACAGCGCCCGCTCACAGATGGCGGAGGCAATCTTGCGGGATATGGACGGCGACCAGGTCGAGGTATTCAGTGCGGGCAGCGTGCCGACCGAAGTCCATCCCACTACCCTGAGAGTGCTGCACGAGCTGGGTATTGATACCTCACACCTTGCGGCCAAAAGCCTCGACCAGTTTCTGGGAGACTCGTTCGACTACATCATCACTGTCTGCGATCGGGTGCGCGACTCCTGCCCGGTGTTCCTTGGAGATCCGTACCACATTCACTGGAGCTTTCCCGATCCGGTGGCTACCCTGGATCCTGAGCTGCAGCTGGCGGCGTTTCGTCGGATAGCCGTCGAGCTACAGACTCGCGTCCGCTATCTGCTGCTTCTGCCTCACCCACGAACCGGGCAGCATATGCGGCCGCCAAGCCACTAGCGCGCCGTTTGTCGCAGCCTCGACCGTGCCACAGATGAGCCGAGACTGCTACCTGAGGTTGTAGCCCATACCGGCTTACCTTCGCGTCCTCGAGCGAAACGATCGAACGTGTCGACGGCAGGAGAGCACCAGACCTTCAGATGAGGGAAAGAACCATGGCGACCCATCCCATAGAGCAGCGGACCACATCCTCCGGAGGTCATCACTCCCAGCCAGTGGGCTCATCCGAACGAGAGCCGAGTGCGGCTACCTCTGGGCCACCCAGGACCATCTGGCCCATGTTGGTCGCGGAAGCGGTGGGGACCTTTGGGATCGTCTTTGCCGGCTGTGGCGCCATCATGATCGATGTGGTCTCTCATGGGCAGATTACCCATGTGGGCGTTGGCCTGGTCTTTGGACTGGTTGTCGCCGCCATGATCTCGGCCTTCGGCCATATTAGTGGCGCACATTTCAACCCAGCGGTGACCCTTGGATTTGTCCTCTCCCGTCACTTTCCGCTCGGGCGTCTCTGGGGGTATTGGGGCGCTCAACTACTGGGCGCGATCGCGGCAGCCGCCACATTACGGCTGCTCTTAGGGAACGTAGCTCATCTGGGCGCCACTCTACCGGCCAGCAGTCCCTGGCAAGCGGCTGGATTTGAAGTGCTGCTCACGGCTGGACTCATGATCGTCATCATGGCAGTGGCCACCGACACCCGGGCGGTTGGCCAGGCTGCTGCTTTCGCCATCGGCGCGACGGTTGGTCTTGAGGCGTTGTTCGCTGGCCCTATAAGCGGGGCCTCGATGAACCCAGCCCGGTCGCTCGGTCCTGCCCTGGTGAGCGGCACCTGGACCGCTCAGTGGGTGTATATCGTAGCGCCACTCCTAGGAGCAGCGCTCGGGGCGCTCCTCTACCGCTGGCTACGGGTGGCAAGCGGCGGTCGCTAGCATGGCGCAGTTCCTAGCCAGGCACTCTCACGCGTCCACTAGTCACAGGTGATTACGGTACCACGACCTTTAGGAAGGGACAACCATGACCAACCGCGTTCTCTTTCTCTGTACCCATAACTCAGCCCGGTCGCAAATGGCGCAGGGTCTGCTGAACTGGCTCGCCCCAGACCGGTACACGGCTTTTAGCGCCGGGACGCATCCGAGCCATCAGAACCCGCTGGCGGTCAAAGTCATGGCCGAGATGGGCATCAACATTCTGCCCCAGGGGGTGCATGGACTCAGTGACTACGTCGGCCAGTCGTTTGATCTGGTGGTCACCGTCTGCGATCGTGCCGCGGAAGAGTGCCCCATTCTCCCAGGTCCTGCCCAGCGACTACACTGGAGCTTCCCCGATCCGGCAGCCGTAACCGGTAGTGACGCCGACCGACTCCAGGCCTTCCGCGATGTGCGGGATGGCTTGTATTTCCAATTCTGGCGCTGGATTACCGACCAGTTGTCAGCAGAAGACGAGCAGGAACAGCCTGAGCCGGCGAAGGGGTACGACTAATGCGACTGCTCATTATTGGAGGAAGCGATGCCGGTATCAGCGCGGCCCTTCGGGCTCGCGAGCTGGCTCCCGACGTGCAGGTGACAGTGGTGGTCGCCGATGCCTATCCCAACTTCAGCATCTGTGGGCTGCCGTACTATCTCAGTGGCGATGTGCCCGAGTGGCAAGCACTGGCCCATCGCACGCGGTCCGACATCGAATCCGTGGGAATCTCACTCCTTCTTGACCATGTGGCCGCCGCAATAGATCCGATCCAGAAAACGGTGCGTGTGCAACCTCGTCGGACTGATGTACTTGGCGACGCCTTCCTGCTCCCCTACGACCGGCTCATCATCGCCACTGGAGCTCGACCGCGACTTCCAGCCATCGCCGGGCTAGAGCAGGAGGGCGTCTACCTCTTGCATACCATGCGCCAGAGTTTTGCGCTACACCGTCATCTCACCGACCGTCCACCACAGCATGCCGTCATTGTCGGGGCCGGCTATATCGGTATGGAGATGGCCGAGGCACTCTCATCGCGGGGCATTGCGACTACCCTAGTCCAGCGCGGCGCGCACATTCACCCGTCGGTCGATCCTGCCTTCAGCGAGCGGCTCACTGCCGAATTGGCAAAACACGGGGTACGGGTGATCACCCGGGCGGACGTCTCAGAGATTGCACGCGACGAGACCGGTCTGCTCGTCCACGGAATCACACGATCCGGCGATGGCAGGCCAAGCGATGAGGCAGTTCTGCAGCTGCGAACCGATCTGGTCCTGGTCGCGACCGGTGTACAGCCGGTGACGAACCTGGCCGAAAGCGCTGGCGTACGACTGGGTGAGGCAGGGGCGATTCAGGTCACCCGAGCGATGCAGACTGGCATAGCGGATGTCTTTGCCGCTGGAGATTGCGTTGAGACCCATCACCGGCTGCTCTCCGCAACAACCTATCTCCCTTTGGGCACAACAGCGCACAAACAGGGGAGAGTCGCCGGGGAGAACGCCGTCGGGGGCAGCCGGCTCTTTGCTGGTTCGGTTGGTACACAGGTCGTCAAGGTCTGCGACCTGGTTGTAGCCCGCACCGGACTCTTGGAATCGGAGGCGCGTGCCGCTGGCTATGATCCGTTGACGGTGGAGCTAACGGCCTGGGACCACAAGGTCTACTATCCTGGCGCAAGAGAGCTGCATCTGCGGCTCACAGCCGATCGGCAGACCCAGCGCATGCTCGGGATGCAGATCTTGGGGTCCTGGGGCAGCGAAGTTGCCAAACGTATTGATGTGGTTGCCACCGCACTTTACCAGAATCTCCGGGTAGATGACCTGAGCGATCTGGATTTGAGCTACACGCCTCCGCTGGGCAGCCCGTGGGATCCGATCCAACTGATCGCTCAAGCCTGGCAGATGAAGGCCCTGAATGGATAGCAACTCTCCATAGAGTAGGGGCTGGACGACTCGGATGCGAGAAGACGGCAAGCCACGCGCCCCCTGCAGAAGGTGCCCGATTTGAATGATAAGCTGCAGCGGCCCCGGCCGAACACTGATCACACATGGTCCGCTAGCGGATCTTGAATTACGATAGACTGCTAGTAGTTAGCCGCTCGCGACCCTGGTTGTGTAAAGTAGTCATTTACTGGGAAGAGGAGATGACGTTGACAGAAAATGTAGAGGAACCAGCCTACCAGTTTGAGGTGCCGCCGGACATGACGGTGTACTATCTACGCCTGCTCAAGCGCGGCCCCCTCTGGACTGCAGAGGAGACACCTGAGCTTGAACGCTTGCAGGCTGCCCACGTAGCCTATCAGCGACAGCTCGGCGAGACCGGCAAGCTCTTGCTCAATGGACCCCTACTCGACAATGGAGGCCTACGGGGAGCAGGCGTGTTTCGCACCACCTCACTTGCGGAAGCGCAGGCGCTCTCCGATGGCGATCCGGCAGTGCAGGCTGGCCGGCTGATCTCTGAGCTGCATCCCTGGATGGTTGCCAAAGGCGTGCTACCTGAATAGGCCAGTGTGCCACCCTGTAAACAGCGGGAATGCACGAGTGCGGTGCAGCCAGGTTCACGCCGGATGTACGACCTCCGGTTCGCTACTGGCTGCCCGCTACCAGAGTTCCTATCGTCTATCAAGCACCTCGAGGCTACATCTGATTGCGCGCATCGCGCCAACGTACGAGGGTCTCGACCGCGCCGTAGTCCCACGTGCCGCTCATGCCAAGAGTAAACTGCGATGCACCTGCGGCCACGTAATCGTCTCGTTCCGCATCGCTAGCTGTCGTCCTCACGCTACAGGCACGCTCAATTTCCCCCGGGTCGCGCTGGAATTCTGCGCACCAGTGGTCTAGTACTTCCATTTTATGAGCGAAAGTTGCCGCATCCGCAAAAAAGTGTGTCATCGTGGCATGTTGAGCGGCTATGCGCAGAGTCTTCTGCTCGCCGCCTCCGCCAATCATGATCGGAATCTGGCGCAACGGCTTCGGCACATCGACTTCCCAGCGCGCTTTGATAATTTCTAGCGACTTCTCGAGAGCAGCTAGACGGCTGCCTGCTGTCCCAAATGGATAGTCATATTCCTGATAGTCCCGTTCAAACCAGCCTGCTCCTAGACCCAGGATAAGACGGCCATTGCTGATATGATCGACCGTTTTAGCCATGTTTGATAGCAAGGCGGGATTGCGATAGGTATTGCAGGTGACCAGGCATCCCACTTCAACTTGCTTGGTGAGGGCTGCCATAGCTGTAAGAAGCGTCCAACCTTCGTAATGATTGCCCTGAGGTTCGCCATAGAGTGGGAAAAAGTGATCCCAATCCCAGAGTATGTCCACACCCAACGCTTCAAAACGCTGCACGGCTTCGAGATACTCTGGATAGGTCGTGTGTTGTGGTTGCATTTGTACGCCCACACGGATGCGGCGCTTTGAGGAACTAGTGGCCAAGTAGTTTTCTTCCCTTCATACCCCCACATGCAGACTCTGATCCAGAGAAGCTTGGTAGACCCAGCCGTCGATGGCTGCCGGCAGTGGCTCTGCCTAATAGGCCACCAGGCAGGGTACTCCGCGCTCGCCGGCGTCATGTGGAACACTGGCAACGTACCGGCAGTTTAGCACACGGCGAGCGCAGTACGTGAATGACGCATTCTTGTTCGGACGCGGATTGCCCGACGTTTCGTAGCCGCCCACACCCCCAACCTAGTGCGTTGGCCAGATGGTGACGAACCCATTCTGATTGCGATCCAAGAACAACCGATGCGCGCCGTCGGGCGACCATGGCCTGCTTCTGTGAGAGCCCCGCTATTGGACCCACCTCAATCAACGTACATCTTGCCTTAAGGTGAGGGACGATTCTATCCTAATGGCGGTGTCCGTTCCTGCGGCGCAGGGCTAGTATCAACCTCATATGCCGATCAGGTTCGGTGACAATGGCAGGTTCTCTATGCATTGGACTTGTGCCTGCAGTGGCCAGAGCTCAGCAAGGGCAGAGGTGTTGTAGGCCAACTAAAATTCGAAAGTCGCCATCACGGGATCTGACAGCGGCATCGGTCGCCGAATCGCTCACCGTTTGCAGCTACGAGCGGCCAAGGATACAGTAGCATACATGGAGTGTTGTTCGTGCTTGAAACAGAAGAGGAACGCAGTATGCAACTCGGAATAGTCGGATTAGGCCGGATGGGCGCATTCATGGCACAACGATTGATGCGCTCGGGACACACGATCATAGGGTATGTACGGCATACCGAACGGATTCAGGAACTGCTCAAGGAAGGATCCATTACTGAAGGAGCTGCCTCGCTTGAAGACCTGGTTGGGAAGCTCTCCCAGCCACGCGCTATCTGGCTGATGGTTCCTGCCGCCTCTGTGGATGCGACCCTGGAAACCATCGTTCCCCATCTCGATCCCGGCGACATTGTCGTTGACGGTGGTAATTCGTACTATCACGACGATATCAGGCGCGCTGCCGCGCTCAAACCGAAGGGCATCCACTATGTGGACTGCGGTACCAGTGGCGGCGTCTGGGGACTCGAGCGAGGCTATTGTCTGATGATTGGTGGTGAAGAGGACGCCGTCAAGCATCTCGACCCGATCTTCAGGGCACTGGCCCCGGGAGTCAACGCCGCAGCACGCACCCCAGGACGAGAAAACAAGCCTGGAACAGCCGAGCAAGGCTATCTGCACTGCGGACCAAACGGTGCTGGCCACTTCGTGAAGATGGTCCACAACGGGATTGAGTACGGGATCATGGCTGCCTATGCCGAGGGCCTCAATATCCTCAAACACGCAAACGTTGGGAAGTATCAGCAAGAGATTGATGCCGAGACAGCACCGCTACGCAACCCCGAGTACTTTCAGTACGATCTGAACCTCCCAGACGTAGCCGAACTTTGGCGCCGTGGCAGTGTGATTGGGTCCTGGTTGCTGGATCTCACCGCCAATGCGCTTCTTAGCAGTCCTGACCTTGCTACGTTCCAGGGGCGCGTTTCGGATTCTGGAGAGGGACGCTGGACCATTACCGCCGCCATCGACGAGTCAGTTCCCGTACCAGTGCTGAGTGCAGCGCTCTTTGAACGGTTCAGTTCACGTGGTGAGGCTGATTATGCCGACAAGTTGTTGTCTGCCATGCGCTTCGAGTTCGGAGGTCACCTCGAAAAAGCTGAGACGCCAGGAGGGGAGCAATCTTGAAAGCAACACAACAACTCCACGACGCTGGTCAGAGCCTCTGGCTCGACAACATCACGCGGCGCTTGCTGACGAGTGGAACCCTACGGCAGTACATCGCTGAACTCTCGATTACGGGGCTCACCTCAAATCCTACGATCTTCGACCACGCCATTAGGAACAGCCAGGACTACGATGACGCGATTCGGCAGAAGGTCGCTCTGGGGAAGTCAGGAGAAGCCCTCTTCTTCGAACTCGCGTTGGAGGATCTTACCCAGGCTGCTGATCTCTTCCGCCCAGTGCACGACCTAACAGACGGTATTGATGGCTGGGTGTCACTGGAGGTGTCGCCCTTACTGGCCTACGACGCGAAGAGCACCATCGCTGAAGCCCAAAAACTGACTGCCAGGGCGGCGCGACCCAATCTTTTTATCAAAATTCCAGGAACCAGCGCAGGACTCACCGCCATCGAGGAAGCCATCTTTGCTGGCGTCCCGGTCAACGTGACACTCCTGTTCTCTCACGATCAGTACCTCGCAGCCGCGCTAGCCTATATGCGGGGTATAGAACGGCGCATAGCCGCTGGGCAGAACCCTGTAGTACATTCCGTCGCCTCGGTCTTCGTGAGCCGCTGGGACAAAGAAACAGCAGGGCAGGTGCCAGCTGAGCTCCATGATCAGTTGGGGATCGCTGTCGCCAGTCATACGTACCAAGCGTACCGTACGCTGCTTAACACCGATCGCTGGTTGCGGCTCGAAAATGCCGGAGCCAGGCCGCAGAGACTCTTGTTTGCTAGCACTGGCACCAAGGACCCTGAAGCATCCGATGTCCTCTACGTCAAGGCACTCGCAGCTCCCCAAACGGTGAATACAATGCCCGAGCAAACACTGCTCGCCTTCGCTGAGCATGGCGAAGTCGGAGCCATGCTTGCAGGAGATGGGGGAAATGCCGAAGAGGTGCTTGCCCGGTTCTCACGCGCTGGCGTTGACTACCAGGCGCTCGCGGCAAAACTCCAGCGTGATGGCGCAGAATCATTCGATACATCCTGGAATGACTTGATGGGCTGTATCACTTCGAAGAGCGAACTGCTTACAACTGCCCATTGAGGTTGGAGAAAAAGAGCGTGTTCATTTGAGGAGACGACGCGATGGTTACGGCCAGCAATCTCACACCACTTACAGGGCGCCCACAATGGCAGAAGCTCGAAGAGCACTATAAGACCATACGGGATGTGCACCTGCGAACGCTTTTTGCAGACGATGCGGAGCGCGGTGAGCGCTTTGCACGCGAAGCTGTCGGGATTTACCTGGACTATTCGAAGAATCGCATGAATGACGAAACGATGCGACTGTTGCTTGAACTGGCCGCCTCTTCCAGCCTGCGAGAGCGCATCGACGCCATGTTCAGCGGTGAGAAGATCAATGTCACTGAGAGGCGCGCAGTGCTCCACGTCGCCTTACGCGCTCCACGCGATCAGTCTATCGTCGTTGATGGCGAGAATGTTGTGCCCCAGGTACATGCCGTGCTGGACAAGATGGCGGGTTTCTCCAATCGGGTTCGCAGCGGCGCCTGGACCGGGTACACCGGGAAGCGCATTCGCGCCGTTGTCAACATCGGCATTGGTGGGTCTGACCTCGGTCCAGCGATGGCCTACGACGCCTTGCGCTACTACAGTGATCGCGGCCTGACGGTGCGCTTCGTTTCTAACATCGATGGCACTGCGTTTGTCGAGGCCACCCGTGACCTTGACCCGGCTGAGACCCTCTTCATCATCTCCTCCAAGACGTTTACTACGCTGGAAACCTTGACCAATGCACAATCCGCTCGCGCATGGTGTGTTAATGCCCTGGGCAGCGATCAGGCAGTAGCCAAGCATTTCGTGGCGGTCTCGACCAATGCTGCAGAGGTAGCGAAATTTGGCATCGACACGTCCAATATGTTCGAATTCTGGGATTGGGTCGGTGGCCGCTACTCCTATGATTCGGCTATTGGACTCTCGTTGATGATCGCCATTGGTCCCGAACACTTTCGCGATATGCTGGCCGGTTTCCACACGATGGATGAGCATTTCCGCACCGCTCCTCTTGAGCACAATCTGCCGGTGCTCCTGGGATTGATCGGCATCTGGTACAACAACTTTTTCGGGGCACAGACGGTAGCGATCTTGCCCTACGATCAGTACCTAGATCGCTTCAGTGCCTACTTACAGCAGCTTGATATGGAGAGCGACGGCAAGCATGTTGATCTGCAGGGCAGGCCGGTGGACTACCAGACCGGTCCTATCATCTGGGGGCAACCCGGCACAAATGGGCAGCACGCGTTCTACCAGCTCATCCACCAGGGCACCAAGCTTATTCCCTGCGACTTCATCGGTTTCAATCAGGCTCAGAGTCCACTGGGGCGGCATCACGATTTGTTGATGGCCAACTTCTTTGCGCAGACCGAGGCGCTGGCATTTGGCAAAACCGCCGCCGAAGTCGCGGCAGACGGCGTCCCGACATTCCAAGTGCCGCACCGTACCTTCGAGGGCAACCGCCCAACGAACACCATCCTTGCAGAAAGACTCACCCCAGAGACCCTAGGCAAACTCGTCGCACTCTACGAACACAAAGTCTTTGTCCAGGGCACGATCTGGAATATCGACTCGTTCGACCAATGGGGTGTTGAACTGGGCAAGGTACTGGCTAACCGCATCATCCCTGAACTCGAGAGTCCCAGTGAACCACAGCTTGCCCACGACAGCTCGACCAACACACTCATTCGGCGATACCGGAGGTCCAAATTGGATACTAATAGCCACCAGGAACAACGTCCTGGGGTGGTGTGAGCACTCAGTCATGTACTCTCGCTTTTGAGTACAAAGAAGACCCATCGAGTATCGGAGAGCGAAGTATGCCCCAAGTCACCGTCTATGCTGACCCTGAACGTTGGGTCAGTGGCGCTGCGAGTTACATCACGGAGTTGGCTACGAGCGCCATTGCCGAGCGTGGTCGCTTTACGTTTGCGTTCTCGGGGGGCAACACGCCGCGACCTGTTTACGAACGCCTGGCATCAGCAGACTACAGGGAACGTATTGACTGGTCCAGGGTAGCGGTCTTTTTTGGCGATGAACGTTGTGTCCCGCCTGAGGATCCGCAGAGCAATTATCTTATGGCCCAAACCACACTCGCTGAGCATGTGCCGCTCCCCCCTGCCAACATACACCGCATCCACGGCGAAGACCCACCCGAGCGGGCGGCGGCTGAGTACGCCCAGGAGCTCGAGCGAGCCTTCGGCGGTGATGCCCAAAACGGAGGACCGCCACCGGATGGATTTGACCTCGTCCTGCTCGGCATGGGAGAAAATGGCCACACCGCTTCGCTCTTCCCTGGCATGGCTGCGATCACGGAACCAGTGCGCTGGGTGACGGCACAGTATATCGAGGTCGTGGGCATGTGGCGCGTGACGCTGACGCCGGTGATCTTTAACGCGGCTCGCCACGTGGCATTCCTGGTGACGGGAGCTGAGAAGGCTGAGATGCTCGCGAAAGTGCTGGACGGGCCGTACCAGCCCATCGTGCTTCCGTCGCAGATCATCAAGCCGACACACGGCGAGCTATGCTGGCTGGTGGACGCCGCCGCGGCTTCACACCTCCAGAGGGCGTCATGAGCAAACCCGCTCTATCACCGCAGTCCGTGGGGGCGTAGAACCGCTGAAATGAGGGTATCATCAGTGAAGCAGGAGGAGAGCCATAGGTCGCCATCGGGTACATGGACTACTGACGCCTCACAGAGATGGATCAAGAACTGAGAAAAAAGGCGGTACGTGTGAAGACTCAACCTTCTGTTACCACAAATGTTCGTTTGGTGCTCGCCGATGTCGACGGCACACTTGTTACCAATGAGAAAGAGTTAACCCCTCGTGCGATCAGCGCGATCTCGCGTCTTCGCGATGTCAACGTGTTGTTCGCTATCACGAGTGGAAGGCCTCCGAAGGGCATGAAAATGCTTATAGAGGCTTTGCGCCTGTCGGAACCAATCGCCGCTTTTAATGGTGGGGTGATTATCAATCCGGACTCTACCGTGATAGCAAGCCATCTTGTGCCCTCAGACGTAGCTGCCGAGGCGCTTCGTTTCATTCGTGAACATGGGCTGGATGGCTGGCTCTATACCGAATCCGATTGGTATGTTCTAGACGCGAATGCACCCCATGTCGCCAGGGAGCAATGGACAGTGAAGTTCCCTCCAACTACAGTCTCCGACTTTGGGCCACACCTCGATCACGTGGCAAAGATCGTGGGGGTCAGCGATGACCTGCAAGCAGTTGCCCGTTGTGAACAGGACATGCAAGCATGGGGGGGCACACGCATTTCCGCGGAGCGATCTCAGCCGTATTACCTGGATGTCACGAATCTCAATGCGAACAAGGGCGAAGTGGTCCACATGCTTTCTCAGCTCCTTTCGATTCCGCCCGCGCAGATTGCGACCATCGGAGACCAGCCAAATGACATACTCATGTTTGAGCAGAGTGGTGTGAGTATTGCCATGGGAAATGCCGGCCAGGAAGTTCAGCATGCTGCCACCTATGTCACGACTTCCAATGAAGAGGAAGGATTTGCCAATGCGATGGAGCGGTTTGTGCTCCACGAGAGTCTCTGAGCTCGCCAAGTGTGCCTGCTGAGACACTCCCTCCCGTGCCCAAGATAAAGAAGCGTGATGCTTCCAACGCATCCTCCATCGATCGCCGCCATCATATACTGGGGGAGATCGCTATGCAGTTTGTGCAATCCTGGTAATCTCAGGTGAGGCGGACGGCACCCATCTCACGTAGCAAATGCAGCCAGAGAGGGAAGTCATCGATGTATATGCCGCTGCCCGGCACCCCACGGGCGCAGCTGGACACCCCGGTCCTGCTGATCGACCTTGATCTGCTGGATAGAAACATCACGGCGCTGTTCGATCGTGCCCGGGGCAGCGGCGTGGCGGTTCGTCCTCATTTGAAAACTGGGAAGACCCCGGCTATAGCACACCGCCTCTTACATGCTGGAGCGCACGGCATTTGTGTAGCGAAACTGGGCGAAGCTGAACTCATGGCAGACGCGGGAATTGAGGACATCCTCATTACTACCGAGATTGCAGGATTAGCCAAGATCGAGCGACTCATGGGGCTTCTACGACGTCATCCTGAGGTCAAGGTAGTGGCGGACAGCGCAACGGGGATAGCGGCCCTGGCGCAGGCGGCAGCCAAGTGGGGTGTGATTGCTCCGGTACTGGTGGAGATTGATGTCGGCCAGGGTCGCAGCGGCACGCCTCCCGGTGAGCCGGCGGTAGAGCTGGCTCGGCAGATCGCCGCTTCTCCCTCGCTCCGATTCCTTGGAGTACAGGGATACGAGGGGCACTTGCAGCATGTTCATGGCAACCAAGATCGCGAACGTCTGTGCGATGCCGCCATGGAGAAGCTGACCGCCACGGTAGCGGCTCTGCGAACAGTGAGCCTGGCTCCCGCGATGGTGACGACCGGCGGTACAGGGACATGGCAATACTGCGCGAAGTATAGCGCTGCCGGCGTAACCGAGGTACAACCAGGATCCTTCATCTTCATGGATGTCGATTATCGAAACGCCATAGGCGCCGACTACACCACTGCGCTGACGGTGCTGGCAACAGTCATCAGCTGCCCAGCGCCTACTCGGGCAATTATCGATGCCGGCCTCAAGGCCCTCTCCACTGACAGCGGTAACGCCGAGCCCAAGGGACTCATCGGAGTAACCTATCGACCTGGTGGCGATGAACACGGCATGCTTACGTGGGACGAAGCGGCAAGTCCCGGCTTGAAGGTTGGTGACACCCTCGAGCTCATACCGAGCCATTGTGACACGACCATCAATCTATTTGACTACTATTTCGCGCTGCGCAGCGGGCAGCTGGAAGCAGTTTGGAGCATCGAGGGCCGCGGCAAGAGCCAGTAGACCTGTCTTTGCATGACCGTCCAGGTATCTCACTCTAGGTCGCTAATGGTTTGCGCCCCCGTCGCTCTCGGGCTTGGAAGTCGTCGCCCCCTCCTGTGGCTCTTTTGACGACAGGTCGGCAAGCGCCTGGCTATCCGCCTGGACAAAGTGCCGGTCGACTAGCCGGGCAAAGGGCTGTATCGGGCTGCCGCTTCGTGGCTCATCTATATACTGCAGCGCCAGATGTTCCTCCTCGAACCGCGTGAAGAATTCCTCCCAGGAGATGGCCTCCGGCGATTCCTCGTCAGGCCCTTTGGGAAACTTCAGACGGAGCAAGGTGCCGCTCTCAGAGGTAGATGCATCTCCAGCGTCAGGTTTCTGGACAAGCGCCGGATGTCCATGCCAGTGGTTGACCCAGCTGCGAATCATATGGTGGTCGATGGTGTACTCCAGATCACCTTCGCTGTCGAATGCGCTCTTCATGAATGTCTTGGATTTGTCGTCCATCTATCATGCTCCTTGTCCCACACACGAGTATGCGCCATAGGAAAGCTAGCTCACGAGCCTGTGCACTCGCTTTTCGTCTCAAGAGCAGCACAGCGCGTGCCGATGAGTCTGCGGCACACTTCATTACGGTAGCAGTAGTGGCACACCCAAACGGCAATCCAGAACTTAACATATAATGAACACACATTTCTGGCGCGCCAATTGCTCCGATATCTTAGCTCATTCTAACAGCTCTAGCGCCTCGGATACCGGGCAGCTCGCATTTCGGGCGGATTTTTGCTCGTCTCTTTGCTGGAGTCACTTACCTTCAAAAGACACCTGGACAAATGCGTAAGCATAAGGAGCCCGATGCCGGACTCGACATAAACACTATGAGGCATGTCACCGATGATCCAGTTTGTCAGCAATGACTTGCTCCAACTGCTTGAAACGTATGGCTATCTGATGGTGCTCGTTTTTGTCGCCGTCGAGAGCTTTGGCATACCGTTTCCGGGTGAGACCATGTTATTGGTGGCCGCCATTTATGCCGGCACAACCGAGCGCCTGGCGATCCCTCTGGTCATCGGTGCCGCAGTCTGTGGAGCCATCCTGGGTGACAATCTGGGATATGTGGCGGGACGGGAGGGAGGTTTCCGGCTGCTCAGGCGGTATGGTCGATACATTCACCTGAATGAGCGCAAGCTCAAACTGGGCGTCTACCTCTTCGATAAGCATGGCCCCAAGGTAGTCTTTCTGGGGCGCTTCGTGGCGGTTCTACGGGCATGGGCGGCCTTTCTGGCCGGTAGCAATCACATGCGCTGGCGCACATTTTTGATTTACAACGTCGCTGGAGGTGTTTTGTGGGCCACCGCCTATGGGATGGGAGGATACTTCCTGGGCAACCGGGCAGAGGCACTCTCGGGAGTGATTGGCAAAGTCACTGGTGGATTGGCCCTGCTGGTCATCGTCGCCGGATTGTTGCTACTCTTGCGCAATGAACGCCGGCTGGAAGAAGTTGCGGAGCGAGCGCTCCCCGGGCCGATGGAGAGCGCGCTGCTCGCTCGAAGAAGTAGGAGCGCAGCTAGAGACGATGATTGAGCGCGGGAGCTTTGCGCGAGCATACAACGGGCCTATAATACCAGTAGGCTGGACCGTTTGCCGCTCATGCTGATAACCACCAGCCGATTCATTCTGGTGTCAACGACACACCTACCGCGGAGGCTTCTATATGAGTTCGGACCAATGGGCAGCAGTAGACCAGTATCTATCGGGGCTTTTCGTACCCCCTGACGCGGCGCTGGAGGCAGCGCTGGAGGCGGCGGCCGCTGCCGGCATGCCGCCAATCAATGTCTCTCCCACTCAGGGTAAGCTTCTCAACCTGCTGGCACGCGCACAGCACGCGCGGCGGATACTGGAAATCGGCACGCTGGCCGGCTACAGCACCATCTGGTTGGCGCGCGGAATGGAACCGGGGGGACAGCTAATCACTCTGGAGATCGATCCACGACACGCCGAAGTGGCTCGTGCCAACATCGAGCGAGCGGGCCTACAGAACACAGTTGAGGTGCGTCTGGGACCGGCGCTAACCTTGCTGCAGCAGCTCGAGGCCGAGGGCAGCTCGCCCTTCGACCTGGTCTTCGTCGATGCGGACAAGCCCAGCACACCCGACTACGTCAACTGGGCGCTGAAGCTGTCCCATCCCGGCAGCCTCATTGTCGTTGACAATATCGTGCGCAACGGCGCCGTCGGCGACCCGGACAGCACCGACCCCAACGTGCAAGGGATACGGGCGGCGCTTGCCATACTTGCCGGAAGCCGCGGAGTGGTGGCAACCGGCCTCCAGACCGTCGGCAGCAAAGGCTACGATGGGCTCGCCATCGCCATGGTAACCGGCGAGTAGCTCTGTCATAGCGGTGAGCTGGTGCCCTTGCGCCGCCGGGTGACTAGAGCTCGGCCCACCTGCCTGTCTTGGCGCTCTGAAAGACAGCTTCGATAACCGCAAGATTGGCAAGCGCATCTTCCAGGGGTGTCGGTACGCTGGTGTGGTTCAAAATGGCTTGAGCAAAGCCGTCGGCCTGCAAGCTGTACTGGTCGGCAGCCTCTACCGGCAGCTCCTCCACTGACGCGGATCCTCTCTGGTAGCGGAGCTGGGGTGGGCTGCCGGCGGTAGCGTTGAAGGGAAGGTCCATCTCAATCCAGCCGGTTGTGCCGTGTATACCCACCCGCTGGTACGAGGAGAGCTGTGTCGCGCAGGTAAATGTGGATGTGCCGGTGCTGAACTCAAGGATGGCAGAATCCATGCGGTCGACGGCAAACCGTGGGTCACTCTCGGTGGTGGCTAGTACGCGGAGCGGCTCATCCTGAAACAACAGTCGGGCCACCGAGACCGCATAACAGCCGATATCCAGCAGACCTCCCCCACCCATTTCCGCCACGTTGCGAATGTTGCTTGGATCAACCAGGAAATAGGAAAAAAACGTCTGGATAGTGCGCAACTCACCTACTGCTCCGCTCTGCACGAGAGCTTGAACTTTGTGCCACTGCGGATGGAACTTGTACATAAAGGCTTCCATGACCTTTAACTCAGGATAGCTCTTGCTTGCATCCAGCAACTGGGTAGCCTCTGCCACGGTGGGAGCTAGCGGCTTCTCGCAGAGCACGTGCTTGCCCGCCTCCAACGCTCGTATCGACCAGGGTACGTGGAGGTGATTAGGTAATGGATTGTAAATGGCATCTATCTGCGGGTCGGCAAGCAGCTCATCGTAGGAGCCATAGGCTCGAGCTATGCCCAGTCTCGTTGCTGCCGCCTCCGCGTTCGCCGGCTCACGAGAGGCGATCGCCACTACTTCACCGTACTGGCTGGCCTGGGTCGCGGGAATGACGTGCTCGGTAGCGATTCGAGCAGTGCTCAGTACACCCCAACGTATCTTTGGCGCCGTCTCCACACTCCGCTCCTGTCTGATGATTGTCTTTTTTGCAGTTTCTCTGCGCTCGCGCCCGGCCGGTCGTGGCCGCCGCCCACCGCTACTATAGCGGAATTGCGCCGCTCTTGTACAGAGGCTGTGTGCCAGGCCAGGGCTCCCCCTTGCCTACTGGATAGCCGTTGGGATAGACTTTCTCCCTCCGGTCGTTCATGTGCACGATTTGAGCACGATTCGTGCGACCACGATTTTTGAGACACCGTAGGGGCACAACTCCGCCTACCCCGTCGCCCACTGCGCCGCCGGACATCGCGCCACGGTGGTCAGCGCCCACAGATAACTGGGTTGCCAAGGCGGCCGAAAGGCACAAGTCCCGTGAAGAAAGGGCTGCGCAATGGATGTCAGTCAATCTCCCAGCCATCTACAGGAGGCGAACAACATCCCCGAGGTTGACCCCGGGGAGATCGCTGCGGCCAGCGTAACATCTACCGGGGAGCAGTTGGGGCCGACGCAGACCCGGATGCACCTCGCCCAGCAGTATGGTCCGATCTTCCGACTGCCGGGACCGGGTCCACGCCTATTACAACTCAGCACCTTCGCGCTGGCGAATGAGGTCTGCGACGATCAGTTGTTCGACAAGAAGATCGGGGTGGCCTTCAGCCAGGTGCGGGTGATGCTGGGCGATGGCCTCTTCTCCGCCTACACCCAGGAGCCCAACTGGCGTAAGGCGCACAACATCCTCCTGCCTAACTTCAGTGTGCAGGCGATGAAGAGCTACATGCCAGGGATGCTTGACCCGGCTGGCCAGCTCATCCTCAAGTGGGAGCGCCTCAATCCCGGCGATGAAATCGACGTACCGGGTGATATGACGCGTCTGACAGTCGAGACCATCGGGCTCTGCGGCTTCGGCTATCGCTTCAATGCCTTCTATCGCGACGACCAGCACCCCTTTATACATGCGCTGCTCATAGGCTTGAGCACTGTCCAGGAGAGCGCGCTCAGCGGCAAGACCCCAGAGCAGACTGCGGCAGATCCCCAGATGCAACAGGCGCTGGCGGTGATGAACTCTCTGGTCGACGAAGTTATCCGTCTGCGCAAGGCTGGTGGCCCCGAGGCGCTTGCCGAATACAAGGATCTTCTTAGTTACATGCTAACCGGAGTGGATCGGCAGACGGGCGAGGGCCTCGACGACACCACCATCCGCTACGAGATCATCACCTTCATGGTCGCCGGTCATGAGACGACCAGCGGGACGCTCTCGTTCGCACTCTATTACCTGCTCAAGCACCCCGAGGTCATGGCTCGCGCCTACGCTGAGGTGGTTCGAGTGCTTGGCGACGACCCCACCGTCATGCCAACGTACGAGCAGGTGCGCCAGCTGACGTACCTCTCGCAGATCTTGAAGGAGACGCTGCGCTTGTGGCCACCAGTGCCCGCGCTCTCGCGCTACGCATACCAGCCGACGACGCTGGGCGGCAGGTACCCGGTTACGCCTGAAGACGAACTCAACATCCTGACAACGATGCTGCACCGCGACCCGGTGGTCTGGGGCGAGGACGCGGAGGCGTTCAACCCCGACCACTTCAGCCCACAGGCCGAGGAGGCCCGGCCCGCCAACGCCTGGCTGCCCTTCGGCTTCGGGCAGCGCGCCTGCATCGGCCGGCAATTTGCCCTACAGGAAGCGGCCCTCGCGCTGGGGATGATGCTGCAGCGCTTCGAGTTGATCGACCATACGAACTACCAGCTCGAGATTCGACAGGCGGGGACCATCAAGCCGAATCACTTCATGATCACGGTTCGTCCCCGAGCGCACCGAATCCGCGGGGGCCCTTCGCTCACCCCCACGGCGACCCTTGCGGCTGTGGAGACCCCTGAGGCGGCGCCAGCCGCGAACGGCGCGCGGGCGAACGGCGCGCACCACACTCCACTGCTGATCCTCTTCGGCTCCAACCTGGGAAGCTCGGAGGACGTGGCCCAGCAGCTCGCCAATGACGCCGGGAAGAACGGTTTTGTCCCCACGGTCGCGCCGCTCGACGACTACGCAGGTAAGCTGCCGACCGACGGCGCGGTAGTGATCGTCACTGCGTCCTACAATGGCACGCCGCCGGACAACGCCGCCAAATTTGTCCAGTGGCTGCGTGGTGATAGTCTCGGCGCGGAGGCTCTGCGTGGTGTGCGGTATACCGTCTTCGGCTGCGGCAATAGCGAGTGGCGGGCCACCTATCAGTCGGTCCCCCGGCTGGTCGACGCTCAGCTAGCCGCACATGGCGCCCAGCATATCTACCCGCTGGGTGCCGGCGATGTGGCCGGCGACTTCGACGACCAGCTCCATGCGTGGGCGGTTTCGCTGTGGCCAGCGTTGGCCGTGGCGCTCACCGTCGAGCTGCAACCCCAGACGGCCGCGGTGGCCGCGCCTGGTTGCCTATACAGTGTCGAACGCGTGAGCGTACCAGCCAACCCCATCCTGGCCGCCAGTGGCATCCATCCACTTACCGTCCGCGCCAACCGCGAGCTGCAGACAGGTGATGGACCAGATGCCAACACTCGCTCGACGCGCCACATCGAGGTCTTGCTGCCGGAGGGAATGAGCTACCAGACGGGCGACCACCTGGGAATCATGCCGCGCAACAACGAAGCGCTCATCAAGCGGGTATTGGCGCGTTTCGGCTACGCGGCAGATGCCTTCATCCGCATCCGCCGCCACGGTTCTGGCACCCCGGTCTTCCCCCTCGACCAACCGGTGGAAATCATCGAGCTGCTCACGCACTACCTCGAGCTGCAGGATGTCGCCTCGCGGGCGCAAATCCAGGTACTCGCCGACCACACGGAGTGCCCGTCAGACAAGGCGGCGCTGATAGCGCTGACCGAGCCGCAGCGCTATCAGCAGGAGGTGCTCGCCAAGCGAGTGACACTTCTCGATCTGCTTGATCAGTATCCTGCCTGTACGCTACCCTTCCATGTCTACCTGGAGTTGTTGCATCCGTTGCGCGTGCGCTACTACTCGATCTCGTCGTCACCGCTCGCCGATGCGCGGGCGTGCAGCATCACCACAGCCGTCGTTCGGGAGCCGGCGCGCTCGGGCCGTGGCACCTATGAGGGCATCGCCTCGACCTACCTCGCGCGCCACCCAGCAGACAGCGTGATTGACGGCTTCGTGCGCCGCCCGAGCATGCCCTTCCGCCCGCCCACAGACTCTATGATTCCCTTGATCATGATCGGCCCAGGGACCGGAGTGGCTCCGTTCCGCGGCTTCTTGCAGGAGCGCGCGACGCTGGCAGATCAGGGTAAGCAACTCGGCCCGGCGCTGCTCTTCTTCGGTTGCCGTCACGCTGAGCAAGACTACATCTACCACGAAGAGATGGAAGCGTATGCCACGCACGGTATCGCCACCATCTACACTGCCTACTCGCGGATGGGGGATCGGCCGAAAGCCTACGTGCAGGATCTGCTCCAGGAGCATGCGGACGAGGTCTGGCGACTCCTACAGGAGGGAGCTATCGTCTACGTCTGCGGCGATGCGGGTGCGATGGAGCCGGCAGTGCGGATGGCCTTGCAAGACATCTATGCGGCCAACACGGGGACGACCGCCGAGGCGGCGACGGCCTGGCAGCAGCAGTTGACGAACGAGCAGCGCTATCTGGCCGACGTCTGGGCAAACGGGTAGCGCGGGAAACAGCCGTCACTATGCATCGGAACCAACAGGAGCTGATTGATGAGCCAGATCGTGTCGGTCCTACAGAATGTGGTGACGCTGGCTTTCGTGCTCAGCAGCATGCTGGCGACAGGGTTATCTCTCACCATACCCCAGATCGTCACGCCGCTGCGTAACGTCCGCCTGGTCGCCATGGCTCTGGTCGCCAACTTCCTCATCGCACCTGGCGTCGCCTATCTGCTCACGCGTGTCATCCCGATGGCACAGCCGCTCCAGATCGGTGTGCTCCTGCTGGGCACGGCGGCTGGCGCCCCTTTCCTGCCAAAGCTGACATCTATCGCCAAAGGCAACCTCGCCTTTGCGGCCGGGCTCATGACGCTGCTGCTGGTAGTGACAGTATTCTACCTGCCCATTGTGCTGCCGCTGCTGTTGCCAGGTGTCAAAGTCAGCGCTGGGCAGATTGCCCTCTCACTCCTGGCGTCGATGCTCCTCCCCCTGGGGATTGGCCTCTTAGTAAAGGCACGCTACCCCGAATTCGCCGCCCAGTTCCAGCCGACCATGTCGCAGGCCTCGAGTTTGAGCCTGATCCTGCTACTGGTGCTGATGTTGGGCCTCAATATCCGGAATGTGATCGCGCTCTTCGGCAGCGGCGGCCTGCTGGCGGTCCTGCTGCTCTCCGGAATCGGCGCGGCGGCGGGGTATTTGCTGGGCGGACCGGGGTCGGATACGCGCCGGGTGCTGGCCCTGGGCACGGGGCAGCGCAACCTCGCGGCGGCGTTCATTGTCGCGACGGGCAACTTCGCTGCCTTTCCGGATGTGCTCATCCTGCTGGCGGCCGCCGGGCTGGTGCAGATGCTGGTCATGATGCCGCTGGCCGGCGAGTTTGGCAGGCGCGCCCAGGCAGCGGGCCAGGCGCCAGTACCAGCTGGACCAGCGCCTACGCCGGCCAACCCAGCTACGCCGGCCACGCCGCCGACCTCACCGGTGGGGCCAGTGTAGGGCAACGGTGATATGTCGGGTACAGGTTACGTTAGTCGTCGATTGCCTGGTATGCCACGGTCCAGAAGTCGAGGCAGTCGTTTGGTGGATTGGGAGAAGACCAACCACATTGGGTCATCAGGATGGTGACCATCTCCTCCCGCGGATCGGAATACCACGAGGTGCCCAAGCCCCCGTCCCAGCCATACCGGCCCGGTACCGCGGACACTCAGTGTTACAGCGACCTTCTCATCAGGAACCGCCAAATCGGAAATTCTCCGGTTGCCTATTCTTAGCCGGCCGCCGGCTCAGAAGGGCAGATGACGAAGCAACTAGCATACACGACAACACTGAAAAATTGCCTATTGGGTCAAGCTATGGTAGATATTTACTGTTGACACTGCCGTAGACCAGATCGGTCTCGGCTTAGGATAGGATTTGTACATGGCAGAAACCGCGGTCCCCACGCGTAAGCTGGGCCAACAGGGGCTGGTCGTATCCGCCCTAGGCCTGGGATGCATGGGGATGTCTCAATCATACGGACCGGGCGATGAAAGCGAGTCGCTCGCTACTATTCATCGCGCCATCGACCTGGGCGTCTTCTTTTTGGACACCGCCAACGTCTACGGGCAAGGCGAGAATGAGCGTCTGGTTGGACGTGCCATCGCCGATCGACGAGACAAGGTCATTCTGGCCACGAAGTTCGGTCTGGTTCGTGACGACGGCGGCAGTGGGGTGAATGGCCGCCCGGAATACGTAAAAGCGTGCTGTGATGAGTCACTGGCTCGTCTTGGCGTCGACTACATCGACCTGTATTATCAACACCGTGTAGATCCCGACGTACCGATCGAGGATACCGTGGGTGCGATGGCCGAATTGGTTCAGGCTGGCAAGGTGCGCTATCTTGGCTTATCCGAGGCCAGCGTCGACAGTGTAGAACGAGCCATGGCCACCCACCCGATCAGCGCCTTACAGAGTGAATGGTCGCTCTGGTCTCGCGACCTTGAGGCGGAGGTGCTGCCGGCAGCGCGGCGCCTGGGGATCGGCATCGTTCCCTACGCGCCGCTCGGGCGAGGCTTCCTGACCGGACAAATCAAAACCACTGATGATTTCGCTCCCGACGATTTCCGACGAAGCAATCCGCGGTTTCAAGGAGAGAACTTTCAGCGGAACCTCGAGCTGGTGTCCCAGGTGCGGCTCATGGGCGAGGAAAAGAGGGTAACCGCGGGACAGGTTGCGCTAGCTTGGCTCCTGGCGCAGGGAGAGGATGTAGTACCCATTCCCGGCACCAAACGGCGGGCCAATCTCGAGGAGAATGCGGCTGCCTGTGGGGTTATCCTTTCGTCGGAGGACATTACGCGCCTGGAGGCCATTTCTCCACGAGGGGCATGGTCTGGTGATCGGTACGCGCCATCCACCGGTACCCGGCTCTCTGGGCGCTATGGAACGAGCCGGGGCAGGGATTGAGGCGATACGGAGGTTACCATTAATGGCGTTGAGGTATGGAATTTTGCTGCCGCAGGGCTGGACGATGGATCTTATGGGTATAACGGATCCTATCCAGGCT
Source organism: uncultured Chloroflexia bacterium (assembly GCA_963826075.1). Lineage (GTDB taxonomy): Bacteria > Chloroflexota > Ktedonobacteria > Ktedonobacterales > JADMIN01 > JAJPKE01. Next base: position 805,817 of record CAWGVQ010000008.1, on the reverse strand, counting down.
TATGAGGCGATGACCCGCGTGGCGCAGACGGCGGATGAGTTGGGATTTGCTTCGGCATGGTTGGTGGATCATTTTCATACCATTCCGCAGCCTTCGCAGGAAGTGACCTTCGAGTGCTGGACTACCACGGCAGCGCTGGCTCGTGACACCAAGCGCATTCGCATCGGGCAAATGGTCACGTGTAATGGCTATCGCAATCCATCACTGCTGGCAAAGATGGCCAGCACGGTGGATGTACTCTCGCATGGACGACTGAACTTTGGGATTGGAGCTGGTTGGTATGAGCACGAGTATCGTGCCTATGGCTATGAATATCCCGACGGACCCGAGCGGCTGCGCTACTTGCGCGAGGCGGTGCAAGTGATTCTCGCCATGTGGACGCAGGAAGAGGCACAGTTCGACGGCAAATACTACCAGGTACGTGGGGCTATCAACCAGCCCAAGGGAGTGCAACAGCCACACATTCCCTTGCTGATCGGCGGTGACGGCGAGAAGGTCACTCTTAAACTGGTGGCGCAGTACGGCGATGCCTGTAATATAGGCTCAGATGTTCCGACGTTCGAGCAGAAACTCGCTGTTCTTAAAGATCACTGCGCAACGGTTGGACGCGATTACGAGAGTATCCATCGCACTACGACAGCTTTTTGCTCGATCGGCTCGACCGATGACGAAGCTCTGGCAAAGATTCCTCCCCATGTTCGGGCCAACTTTGGTGAGCGCGTCGCCACGGCGCTGGTCGGAAGTCCGGAGACGATTCGCCAGCGCCTGCAGGCATATGAGGATGCCGGGGTACAGGAGCTGATTATCCGCTTCTTTGACATGCCACAGTTAGAGAGCATACGCCTCTTCGCCAAAGAATTCATAAAGAATTCACCGAGTAGCTGAACTCGTGCGCACGGACCCAAGCTACCGCGATTCCACCGTCTTGCGCCCCGTGCTGCGCAAGAGGCGCGCGGCCTACAAGTGTCAAACTATGACTATGGTTTTGGCACCTGCTAGGCCAAGATTGCCAGTATCGGGCCGATACTCTCTACTTAATGATGGGTCAGTAATCTGGCGGTTACTGGTCCGGTCCAAACCGACAGTACAGGCTCGGGGCCGTTGGTACAGGGAAATACTGATCAATGGTCTCATGATTTCCGCGCGCCATTACGGTATGAGTGAAGGAGAACTCGGGACGGTACATGCATTCAGCCAAGAAAGGAACATGTCTCTCGTGTCAAAATACATGATGCACGCAATTCGGGTCCATCAGTATGGAGGGCCGGAACAGCTCCGGCTGGAGCAGATACCCTGTCCAGAGCCGCAGGCTGGCGAGGTACTCATTCGGGTACATGCGGCCGGAGTCCTACCCGCTGACTGGAAACTGCGCCAAGGCTTGTTTCACGCTGTTCGCCCGGTTAGCTTTCCGTATATACCTGGCTCTGCCATAGCAGGGGTAGTAGCGGAGGTTGGCCCTGCGGTCACGACCGTCAATGTCGGTCAGGCGGTATTTGGTCGCAGCACCAATGGTGCCTATGCCGAATACACTACCACGGCTGTCGCTTCCCCGGCTCTGTCGCTAGAGACTTTCAGCTTACTGGCTGAGAAACCTGAGACGCTCAGTTTTAACGAAGCGGCTACCATCTCTGGAGGTGCCACGACGGCCTGGGCGGCGCTGTTTGAGGACGGAGGCTTGCAGCCGGGTCAACGCGTCTTGATCCACGGTGCCGCTGGTGGAGTTGGCTCCTTCGCCGTGCAGTTCGCTAGATGGAAAGGAGCAGAGGTGATTGGTACCACCTCGCCAGGCAATCGTGACTTTGTGCGTGCTCTAGGCGCTGAATCCGTGGTGGAGTACACGTCAACCCCATTTGAGCAGGTGGTGCATGATGTGGATCTGGTCCTGGATACCATCGGTGGAGAGACCTTGCGGCGTTCCATGCAAGTGGTCAAACCTGGTGGCACACTGGTCTCTCTGCTTGAAGAGCCACCGGCCGATCTAGCCCAGAAGTACGGCATTCGCGCCCTGAAAAACGCGACAGCTCCTACGAGCGGCCTCCTGCTAACCATCGCTCAGTTAATCCAAGAGGGACGCGTTACACCGACAATTGCGCGAATCTTCCCCCTGACAGAGGCGAGGCTGTCACATGAGTTGAGCCAGAGCGGGCATGGGCGTGGGCGCATCGTGCTCCATATCGCTGACTAAATGGTACACTTGGCAGCGGGAATGTTCCATTGCCCAAAAGGAGATGCTTCACATGGGTTGTCTGCTCGCGCTGCTGGCCCGCATCGGCTTGCTGGTCGTCTGGTTACAAACCCCGCTGGTAAAAAACGGATTCCATGATGGCTGGATTCTGCCGCTGCTGGGCCTCATCTTCTTGCCGATTACCACACTCTCCTATGTAGTGGTCTACGCGCTTAGCCAGGGCAATGTCACCGGAGCGGCCTGGCTCTGGGTCGTCCTGGGATTACTCTTCGATATCGGCATGCACAGCTCCGGCGTTGCCAGCAACCGGACTCGTGTCCAGCGCTATCGAACGCAGAGCCAGTAACGCAGCGAAGTTGTAAAAACTGCCCGCAAGCCAGGTCGGACTCCCGCGCGGTCAGTTCAGCGTAGCCCGCCACTCAGCAACCGTCATGACCTCAGCTTGGCGCGGGAAGATCTTTGCGGTGAGCACTCTATGCACCTCAGGATCGGAATCCAGACAGGCATCGGAGAGCACGGTGAGTCGAAAATCCTGGTCAGCGGCCTCGCGAAGGGTCGACAATACCACTCCGCTGGTAGCAATGCCGGTGAGGATGAGATGATCAATCGCCTGCGATCGTAGGACTACCTCCAGGCCGCTCCCCGTGAAGGCGCTGACGCGCCGCTTCACTACGACGACGTCCTCAGGTTCGGGTCGCACACCGTCCCAGATCTGGGTGGCGTAGTCGCTCTCAAGTATACCGCCCCGCTCCTTCCAGGAGGAGAATGAGAGGTTGTTGGGACTCACATCCGGATATCCGGGGCGGAGGGCCACGCGAACGAAAATGACCGGTATCGCGAGTGAACGCGCTGTCTGCAGAGCAGATTGCAGCGGCTGCAAGGCCTCCGCCGCCGCGAAGCGCTCCACGACGCCATTCTGTACGTCCATCACCAGGAATGCCGACTTTTCCACAGTTCTTTCTCCATTACTGTTAATCCGCCGGCATTATATCGTAGTCCCACCTCTCCTGACCAACCCTACTCCTTGCCCTCACGCTAGGTGGTAGCCACTGGTGGGTCCCGCTCCTGGCGGCCACCACCTCATGATGATCGCCTATTATGCCCAGATGGTGGGCAACTTATATCCTCCCATGCCGACGGCGAGCTCGCCGCCGTGATGTATGTCATGCCTGAGGACATGAAAAATGATCTCCTGGCGGGTGTTCGGGCCAAATATCTGGCGCTCCCTTTCGGTCAAGCTGGCTGGAGGGGCGAAGACCTGCCCAAGATCGGCGACCGTCCAGCGAGCGAGAGTCCCCGCGATCATCTCCCAGGTCGCGTCAAGGCCGGCTACCAGTTCGGCGGACGAGCGAATGGGCTGCTCTTCTCCCCAGTCCATAAAGGAGACCACCTCGGGACTTCCCTCATCCATCCACAGGTGGAACCACCATACTCGATCGGAGATGATGTGCTCTACGAGCGTGCTGATGGGCCAGTGATGTGGGGCGACTGGCAAAGCCAATTGCTCGGGCGACAGCGGCGCGATGACTTTCCTTAGCTCCTGTTGATAGTTGTCCCAGCCAGTGTAGACGACGGCGAGCGGAAGCGCATTTTCTGTCATAGGAAAAATCCTCCCCTGTATGAGAATGAAAGGCCCGCGCATTGAGCAGGCCACTCATCCTTTCCCACCCGACGATGAACTTACGGTAATCTCGGTCCTGGTGTCTCTTGCGACACGTACACAATTGGGCAGCGATACGTGCGCACCGTGATGTATGATGCCAGAATGGTCGATCGCACTAGCTAGAAAGTAGAGGCATGATGGAGACAGCAGGCTGGGTAGCCTACCTCGATGATGTGGCGCACCTGGACTTCATGCGTACCGTCAAGCAGCAGGTGACTGAAATGCTGGACCTTCACTCTGGCGACACTGTCCTCGATGCCGGCTGCGGAACCGGTGATGACGCGCGCGCCATGGCCGCGCTGGTTGCCCCGGACGGGCGGGTGACTGGCCTCGATACCGACGAGTCGATTCTGGTGGAAGCGCGGCGGCGGGCTGAGGGAGCCGAATTGCCGATTACGTTCGTCTCTGGCGATGCGCAGCGGCTCGACTTCTCCGACGACACGTTTACTCGCTGCCGTTCCGAGCGGATGTTCCAGCACACTCCCGATCACCACGCGGCCATGCGCGAGCTCGTGCGCGTGCTTCGCCCCGATGGCCTCATAGTCGTCTACGATACCGATTGGGAAACCTTCATCATTGATGCGAACGATTGGCAGACGACCAGGGCCCTCATGCATGTGCACACCGCCGAGCACCGACACGGCTGGATCGGGCGTATGTTGCCGGGGCTCATGCGTTTGTCCGGCCTGCACGACATACGGGTGGTGCCGACGACGCTCGTGATCCGCGATCTCGCATTGGCCGAGCACATGCACACCCTGCGCAGAACAGCGGACTTCGCCCTCGCCCAGAAGCACGTCACCGCCGAGGCGGTCGAATCCTGGTTCGCCGACTTGCGCCAGCGCGATGCCGAGGAGCGATTCTTCTGTGCGGTAACCGCCTTTATTGTGCAAGGGCGCAAGCCCTAGTGGCCGTCCCGTTCGGCAACTTCTCTTGCCACGGCTGCGGTCGTCCATGCAGGCACTGAGCGAGACCTCTATGTGGGCGCATGCATAGCTACGCGATATATTCCACAACTTTGACACACTTTCGCCTCAACTCCTCCACACCTAGTAGGTACACTCTCCAGTAGGCGAACGGAGCGAGGACTCCGCCGGCATCGTGGAGGAGGAAGAGAAGCAAGCAATGAATAGTTCAGAGCAGAGTATTGGCGACCACGCAATAAATATCGATCCGCGCGAGCAACCGCGGAAGGATCGTAGCCCTTGGTTTTTCTGGCCGGGAGTAAGTCTCCTCATACTGGTCCTCGTCTTTGGCGGCCTGGCAACTGCCAGCACGCTGCTGACTCATCAGATTGCTGTGTCCAGGACAGTCGCCGTCGGCAGCGCGCCCAGGCTGATCCTTATCTCCCAGTCCGGCGCTGTCCACCTCGTCAGCGGGCCTGCCGGCCAGATTCGCGTCGTCATGCGCGAACGCGTCCTCCTTGGTAACAACGACGTGGTTCCAGCTCATTTCAGCCTGAGCCCGGATGGCAACACGCTAACCATCACCGCTGATCACGGCCCGGGGTTTAGTATCGGCTTCTCCGAGAGCGAATTCGACTTCGATATCGCTGCCCCCAGCCAGACGGCGCTGGACATCCACACTGAGAGCGGCGACATTACTTCACAGGGCATCAACGGCGAGATGAATCTGTCCTCCAGCAGCGGCGACATTACCACCGACGGCGGCAGCAACCAGATCACACTGTCTTCCAGTAGCGGCGACATTACCGCCAGCAATATCAGCGGGCACATGATACTGTCCTGCAGCAGCGGCGACGTCACCGCCACCAATGCCAGCGCCTACGGAAATTCCACGTTCCAGACTGATAGCGGTGACATTACCTACAGTGGCACCCTGGTCCAGAGCACGAGCTCTCTATTCCATACCAGCAGCGGGGACATCAACCTCACGCTTCCCGAGACTGCTGCCTTTAAGGTGCTGGCCTCCACGGAGAGTGGTTCGATTAACTCCGACTTCACCGGAGTAAATGTCCTGCAAAGCAACGGCAGCGGAGCAGAGGCGGCGGGTACGGTAGGCCAACCACCGTATGTCCAGATCAGCATCCAGGTCAGTAGTGGCGACATCCATCTGCGCACGGCAGCCTAGAGTACGTGGCGCGGCGGTTCTTCCAGGTTGCGTTAGCAAGGTGCGTCTTTTTGTGATACATCAGTAGCTAGAGGTTTTTTTACATGGAGCAGACCGAGTCTACACAGCGGCAATACCTCCGGACGGGCGGATTCTGGAGCGTTGGCCGCGAGAAGCAAACCTATCTCAACATGCTGTACTTGCTCGCCGCATTTCCACTGGGGGTGTTGTACTTCATCGTGCTCATTACCGGGCTCTCGGTCGGCATTGGTTCCCTCATCATCTGGATTGGTATCCCCATCCTCCTGCTGACGATGATTGCATGGGAAGGATTTGCCCGATTTGAGCGACTCCTGATGCGCCACTGGCTACATGTGCCCGTCCGCTATCGAGCTGATCCTCAAGTGGCCGACCTGCCGTGGACGAGGCAGTTCCTGGCACGCCTCCGCGCGCCGGTGACCTGGACCAGCCTGGTCTATCTCTTCCTGGAATTTCCTTTTGGAATCTTCTCCTTCACCGTGGTCATCACGTTGTTTTCAGCCTCGTTCAGCCTGGTGTTCGGCTGGCTAGCCTACCTGATTGATACCATGATCTACCAGTCTGCAGGCGGCGGGTATACCTCCTCGGTGTACTTTGTACCGATCACGGGGCAGCTACAAGGGGGGGCGATAGCGTTCTTCCTGATCCTGTTTCTCCTGGGTATCCCGGCGACGATTGCTACGCTGCATGTGCTGAACGGCCTGACCTATGCCTGGGGGCAACTCGCACGGCTCCTTCTAGGCGGGCAGAGCGCGACCCTGCAACTTGCGGAGGCCAGAGCCGTCGCCGCCAAGGAGCACGCCAAAGCTGAACGGTCGGAACAGAGCCGCCGTGAATTGATTGTGAACGTGTCGCATGAACTGCGCACACCTATCGCTAGTATTCGGGGGCATCTGGAGTCCATCCAGATGGCCAACGAAGATCCGGATTTCTCCACCAGCCAGCAATCCTACCTGGAAATCGTTCAAAGAGAAACCGAGCGTTTGAGCGTTCTGGTTGATGACTTACTGGAACTGGCGCGCACCGATTCCGGGGAATTGCATCTGAATATTACCGCGACCTCTGCCGGCGAGGTGGTCGAGGAGGTCTATCAAACGATGGCGCCACTGGCGCGTCGAGAACGGCAGGTTACACTCACGCGCAGTATCCAGCCTGATCTCCCGGAGGTGCTGGCGGATCGCCAGCGACTGGTGCAGGTCCTGCTCAATCTGGTACGGAACGCGATCGCCTATACGCCGGACGGCGGCATTGTCTCGCTCTCGCTCTCACCGGAGGGCGACGAAGCGATCCTTTCTCACCTTGAACTGACCGTTGCCGACACCGGGATAGGCATCCCCGCGGAAGATCTGGAGCGCGTTTTCGACCGGTTCTATCGCACCGATGCCTCGCGGGCGAGGTCATCGGGGGGCTTCGGCCTAGGACTGACCATTGTGCGTGATCTCGTCAACGCTATGGGAGGTTCCATCAGCGCCGAAAGTAGAGTTGGTGAAGGGAGCCGCTTCCGCCTGGTGCTCCCGGTAGCTTATTCGGATGCCACCAATCTCAGCCAGCGTTAAATAAGTGAGATGAACAGCAGCAAAGCGAGTTGATGGATGGCCACGATCCTGGTCGTAGAAGATGAGAAAGACCTCTGCAATCTGATTCGTGCCCAGCTCGAGGCCGAGGGGCACCACGTCCATCAGGCGTTCGACGGCCCCGCTGCGCTGGAGTTGGTCGAAGCCCACGCGCCCCATCTGGTCATACTGGATTGGATGCTTCCCGGTCTGGACGGACTGGCCGTGTGTCGCCGCATCCGCGAGAATCACCTTATGCCAATTCTCATGTTGACCGCTCGGTCCGAGGAGGTGGACCGGGTGCTTGGACTGGAAGTCGGCGCCGATGATTATGTGGTCAAGCCGTTTGGAATGCGTGAATTACTGGCACGGGTCCGTGCTATCCTGCGGCGCGTGGCGCTCGGCAGCCAGATCCCGGGCCGGGCATCCGAAGATCAATACGTCGTGGTAGGAGGCTCATCGAGCCACGCTTACGCCTTGCCGCCTGCGCCTGAACCGATTGTGAGCGGCCCACTGATCATCGATCTTGCCAGACACAGCGTCATGATACATGACGCTGAGATTGAGGTGACTCCAAAAGAATTCGATTTGCTTGTGCTGCTGGTCTCCCACCCTGGCCGTGCTTTTAGCCGCGAATTCCTGGTGGAACATATCTGGGGCGATGAGTATGAGGGTCTGGACCGTACGGTTGATACTCAGGTCACCCGGCTGCGCAAAAAGCTGGGACCGCTGAGCGAGAAGCTCGTAACCGTGTGGGGAGTAGGCTACCGTTTCAACGTCTGAGAGCGCGCAGAACACTGCTCATGCCAAGCTGCGACGAGCGCTGACGCCTGCCAAAGGTTCCTGCTGCCGAGGTGGCACGAGCTCAATTCGAGCTGGATGCTGGTTGCTATTGGCCCAGCTCAGACGGACGTAGAAGGTGCTGCTCGAACCAGCTCAGGCCGTGGCGCAGACGCTCCAGGCGCAGTTTGGGGTGACCACCGCGCGAGAGGCCGTGACTCTGGCCCTCGAAGCGCAGAAAGAGCACCTCGCGACCTAAGTATTTGAGCGCAGCGAACAATTGCTCAGCCTGTTCGATATTGCAGCGCAGATCCTGCTCACTGTGGATGATCAGCAGCGGTGTGCGAATGTGCTTGACCCAGGTGAGCGGCGAACGCTGCACATACCGGTCGAGATCGTCCCAGGGTGCGACCTCCAGTTCATCGTCGGCAAAGGCCCAGCCCAGGTCACTCGAACCAAAGTCCGAAACCATGTTACTGACCGAGCGGTCAGTCACGGCGGCCTGGAAACGCTCTGGGAAATGCCCAATGAGCCAGTTGGTCATAAAGCCGCCATAGCTGCCGCCAGTCACCCCCAGACGGCGCTCGTCGATATATCCTTTGCTGATCAGGGTATCGACTCCAGCCATGACATCCAGGGAATCCACTGCGCCCCAGGCGCCGCGCACTGCCAGCGCGAACTCGCGCCCATAGCCGATACTGCCGCGTGGATTGGTCAGGAGCACCACGTAGCCGTTAGCGGCCTGCACCTGCATCTCGTGAAAGAACCCATAGCCGTACTGGGTGTGCGGCCCACCGTGGATCTGGACGATCAGCGGGTACTTCAGCGCTGGATCAAAATCCTGCGGCTTGAGGACCCAGCCGTCCATGGGCCAGCCCTGGGCGCCGGTGAAGGGGAGATACTCCAGGGTGCCAAGGTCGCGCTCATTGAACAGCTTCTCGTTGACTGCGCTCACCTGCCTGATGTCCTGGCCGCCAGCACTGGTCGAGCAGACGAAGAGTTCCGGCGGCCGGTAGGGGTTTCCCATGAGCAGAGCCAACTGTTTACCGGCGTGATCCGCGGAGAAATCGCGCACCTGCACCTGGCCAGGGGTAAGAGTGGCCGGATCCGTGTTGGCCTGGCCCGTGGCTGAAAGGGCGAAGACGCGAGTGGCGCCACGATGGCTGGCCAGAGCATAGAGCGTCTGACCATCGGGGGACCAGACAGGCGCCGCAGACAGATGCTCATCACGAGCGTCGGCATCAGTGTTAGTCCAGTCCTGGAAGCAGCCCTCGAATGCTTCGGTTAGATTGGTAGGGGCTGTCTCTTCGGCGCGAGCCGCTATGGTATACACATCTATCTGGCCAGCCGAGCGCCATTTGAGAGCGCCCAGGAAGGCGATGAACTCTCCGTCGGGCGACCAGGAAGGACTGCTACAGCTCAAGTGACCGGTAGTGATCCGGCGCAGCGCTCCAGCCCTGCCGTCTTCGATCGCCAGGGTGTACATATCGGGCGCCGGCGCGCGCCAACGGTCGTCCGCTCGGCTGGAAACAAAAGCTATCTGGCTTCCGTCCGGTGACCAGACCGGATCACCATCATCCCAGTCACCGTCGGTCAGCTGGACCGGCTCGCCCCCGTGGACAGAGCTCAGGAAGAGGTGAGACCGCCGGTCATAGATAAAGCCAACCCCATCGAGCCGGTACCAGAGGCGGTCAATCACTCGCACCTTTGGCAACGGTTTGCCCTCCTCGGTCTCCTCATCCAGCGGTCCCACCAGGGCGCTAAACACCAGAGACTGGCCATCCGGAGACCAGACGGGAGATGAGGCGCCATGAGGCAGAAAAGTGAGCTGGCGGGCCTCCCCACCATCAGTGGGCAGCAGCCAGATCTGCGCTTTGTCTTTGCCTAATGTTTTCTGCTCGCTCCCGGAAATCCGACTGGCCTCGCCCTCACGCTCGGAGAGAAACGCCAAGAATTTCCCATCAGGTGACCAGCTGGGGTCCGTGGCATTGGCCGGCTCCGCCGTCATACGCCTGGCCTCGCCTCCAGCAGTCGATGCCATCCAAATGGCGGAGCGATAGACATGCTTGCGCTTGTCGATCTCGGTGGCGACGTAGGCCACCCGCTCCCCGTCAGGGGAGATGCGTGGTCGGCTGAGAAACACGATCTCGTAGAGATCTTCGATAGTGAGCGACCTCGACATCTGTTTTCCTTAGTCCCCCTAGGGAAGAAGATCGGCGCACGCGTGACCTAACGGTCTACTGCCAAGCAGTATATCATAGCCTTACCGCTAACTAGCTATCCCTTCCGATCCTCCGAGACAGGGAGAGTGGCTACTCGTGCACTCGCCAGAACACTCGCCCCGGTGAGTTCGGGCGGCTCCTCCCGAAGCTGCAGTCACATGGGTGGGCGGAGGCTGCATCGCGAGAGACGTCCCTGCTGCCAGTGTAATAGACTGTGAGAGATACATTTTTCGTAGGAGGGATGCACCTGATCATGTTGCATGGAGAAAAAATCTACCTGCGACCCGTTCACCGGGATGATCTGCCAATGCTAACGGCCCGCGCCAACGATGTCGCGTATCTGACCGAGTTTAACTTCTTTGGTTTGCAGCCCCAGAGCAATCTAGAGAGGCATTTCGAGGAGGACGGCCTTCTAAGCCGAGAATATGGTACCTTGGTTGTACTGACATGCGGCAGTGACCAGGTCGTGGGCGAGGTCGAGTACCGGCAGGTGCGCTATGGTCCAGGCGACGCAAGCATTGCTTACAGTATCGGCATTATCCTGGCGCCGGAGCATCGCGGAAAGGGTTATGGCGTCGAGGCTCAACAGTTACTGGCCGAATATCTTTTCTCAGTGTATCCCATTATGCGGGTTGAAGCTTCGACGGACATCACCAATAGCGCAGAGCGGAGGGCACTCGAGAAAGCTGGTTTTACCTGTGATGGAGTGCTACGTAAGGCGCAGTGGCGCAACGGTGATTGGCACGATCTGGTAGTGTTTAGCAAGCTTCGCCGCGTAGACCGCCATGCGGACGAGACATAAGCGAGGAGGCGACAATATGACAGAAGCGGAAGCCTCTGCGATAGACTGGCACCAGTGGCTGCGGCGGTGGGACCGCCAGCAGGCAGGCTACCTGCCCTTCCGGGAAGAGCGCTTTGACGCCATGTTTGACGCGTTGGAGGCGCTGCTGCCGCCGGGTTTTATCGCGCTCGATCTGGGGAGCGGCCCAGGCTCGCTCAGCCAGCGCCTGTTGCACCGCTTTCCGCAGGCGCGTTCGATTGCCGTAGACCAGGATCCGGTTTTACTGGCGATGGGGACAGGTGCGCTCGGCGACCTGGACGGGCGTTTGCAATGGGTAGATACGGACCTGCGCGAACCTTCCTGGCGAACGCGCATCGGCGTGGAATCGGTTGACGTGGCTCTCAGCACGACGGCGCTTCACTGGCTGCCTGCCGCGCATCTTGTCCGCCTCTATGGCGAGCTGGGACAGCTGATTCGCCCTGGCGGGCTCTTTCTGAACGGCGACCATATGGCCTACGGGCCCGGCATGGAGCCGTTCACGCGGGTACGTGAGCTGGTGAGCCGCCGCGAAGAGCGTGCAGCTGAGCAGAATGGAGCCGAAAGCTGGACAGGCTGGTGGGATGCCCTCAAAGCCGAGCCGGCGCTCGCCGCACTCTTCGCCGAGCGGGAACGCCGCCAGCCCGAGAGCACTCACGGTGACTTCGAGTTGACCTACGATCTTCACGCCGCTGCACTCGGCAATGCCGACTTCCACTCAGTCGGGGTGTTGTGGCAGCATCTTGATGACCGCATCCTGCTCGCAGTGCGCTAAGGAGCCGTTCTTCCCAAAACCACTTCGACAACTCCCTGGTTCAGCAAATAGCAGTGCAAGTCTGTCTGCATGGCTATTGCTGCTCACCCGTGGCCCGCAAGAGGCGGTTTCACGCCTGGTCGTTGGCCACGAGTAGCGCATCCCAATTGAGAAGGCAGCCGCTGGACCGGCTTTTAGAGCATCTTTCGCATGACTTCCTGGAGCATGTGCCGGTCGAGGGCAAGATCGGCCACCAGTTGCTTCAGCTGCCGGTTTTCGACTTCAAGCTGGCGTAAGTGCCGCAGTTCAGAGTTCCCCATCCCGTCAAATTTCCGCTTCCATCGATAGATGACATGTTCACTGATCTCCAGCGTCCTGCAGACCTCCACGACTTCCGTTCCTGGTTCCAGCTGGCACAACATGTACGCAATCTGCTCTTCGGTAAAGGTTTTTTTCCACATCCAGTCCCCTCCTTATTTTATAAACACATGAACCTATAGAGCGGGGCAGTATTATGTGCTATATACCATAGCATAATACGAGCGACAATGCATTGACACCAATGCCGTGTTATTCAATGCCTATTTGAAAACCAATGTACCCCAAAGGTTGGCTTAGTTGGAGGCAAACACCAGAATTGCGGACGTCGCCAGCTGAAAGGGGCGTGCCTGCTAGTTTTTGCTGGTGGCCCAATCATTGCAGTCAACTACATCAAGACGTTGCCGTAGTCCGGGCGATCTAAGGGAATGTGAGCGCAAATCTCTCTCGGCCCTGGCCAGAATGGGGCACCACCAATGGATCAGGCAAGTACCTTTACAGACCATAAGTTGTCTCAAGCTTTGATGCAGTTCAAGCAGCTGGGATGGCATCAACAGTCCATCGCCGGATGCACACCAAGCGAGATCCGAGTGCTTTTCAGCATCAAGAGTAGCGAAGGAGCCGTTCCTCACATGACGGTGTCAGAGATTAGTAAACATTTGCACGTCACCCCGCCTTCAGTAACGCAGGTACTCAATAGCCTAGAAAGCCGCGGACTCGTCGAGCGACATATGCATGCAACTGACCGGCGTGTGATAGTGGTAACACTTACCAGGCGAGGTGAACACGTCGCCAACGAAGCTAGGGAGGTTATTTCAACCAAGATGCAGGGTCTCATTGAATACCTCGGCGAGCAGAAAAGCAATCAGCTTGCCGATCTACTGTTCGAGGTGTTTCGTTACTTTGCGCAGAGCGAAGCAGTCTCTTTTCATGAGCAGCCAGCGGAAGACAGAGCACAACACTGAAAGCCGCCATTTCAAGACAACACCAACAGATCTGTGCACCATGACGGACAAAAGCGAGGTACAGTAGATGACGTCTGCAGAGGGTCAAGTACCCAATTTCACCCATCCTGCTCGCGATGTGTTTCGAGTTGAAGGCGAATTGTCTTCGCTGGGTAGCGCGACTGAGTGGCTCAACTCGCAGCCATTGACGGCGGCCGGACTGCACGGAAAAGTCGTTCTCATCGACTTCTGGACCTACACCTGCATCAATTGGCTACGCACACTCCCCTATGTCCGCGCGTGGGACGAGAAATACAAGAATCAAGGATTGGTAGTGATCGGTGTTCATGCACCCGAGTTCCCGTTTGAGAGAATCATCGACAACGTTGACCGAGCGACTAGGGACCTGGGAGTCGAGTATTCCGTGGCGATCGATAATGGCTATGAGATTTGGAGTGCTTTCGACAACCACTTTTGGCCAGCCCTCTATCTCCTCGATGCTGAAGGGTATATTCGACACCATCAATTCGGCGAGGGCGAATACGTGAGGTCGGAGATCATGATTCAACACCTGCTCGCCGAGGCCGGAACCGGAGGCAGCAGTGATGAACTGGTTTCGGTCGATGCTCGTGGCGTTGAAGCTGCCGCCGATTGGGGCAGCTTAAAGTCGGCAGAAAACTACGTGGGCTATGAGCGGACCGAGAACTTTGCGTCTCCCGGCGGTGCAGTAGTGGACCAGCCTCACATCTATGCCGCGCCCGCACGAATGGGACTCAATCATTGGTGCCTTTCCGGTGATTGGACGATGGGGAGACAGGCCACTGTGCTGAACGGGGCTCACGGGCGGATAGCGTACCGCTTTCACGCCCGCGATCTGCATCTGGTCATGGGACCGGCAGAGCGAGAAACTTCCGTACGCTTTCGCGTGCTCATCGACGGGCAGGCGCCAGGTGCGGCTCGAGGAATTGACGTTGACGAGCAAGGCAACGGCGCGGTTACCGAATCAAGGCTGTATCAGCTGATCCGGCAGCCAAAGCCTATCACTGATCGACTATTCGAGATCGAGTTTCTGGGTTCCGGCGTGGAGACTTTTGCTTTCACGTTCGGCTGATGCATGTCATCGGCTGGTTGGCCGGCAGCGTTCACGAACCGCTGATACCTCCCGGAAGGCAGAACTCGATCAGCTCCCGCTGATTCTCAGCGAGGAGTTGCGTGCCATCTTGGTCGCCATATCCGCCTAGCGCCCGGCGTTGAAGATCCGGTACCACTCCTCAAAGTTCTGCGCGATCAGTGCCGCGGCGGCGTCCTGCGACAGTCGTTTCGCCTCGAAGTCGACAACGGCGTTCCAAAAGCTGGTACGGCCCACGGCAAACCCTATAAAACCTGGCACAGTGGCAGCCGTCTGGAGCCAATGGATCACTCGCTCCTTGCTCGCTCCACGCCCCAGCACAATCAGGCCGACATTCTGCCCACCATCTCGGTGAGCCGCCTCCGCGATCTGCACGCAGTCCGCGCGCTCGTCCAACCCTTCTACCTTCCAGACATCTGGTTCCACGCCTGCCTGCCGCAAGTTCTCGATGGCCTGCACCATCAAGCGAGGCCGAACCTGGGTGTCATAGGCGTCTCGATTCTGATCGACGCGGTCAAGCTGCTCGGGTTCAGCCGGGACCAAGAGCTCAAACAGGAACAGACGCTGAGTATGGTGCAGGTAATCGGAGAGGCGTTGCAAGCGCTCCGTCTGGCGCTGGTTCAGAGCGCGGTCGCCTTCCGGATTATAGCGGACCAGTACTTTGGCAAACGTGGGTTGCACAGCTTCAATGTGCTCGGCGAAATCGTCGCCATAGGCATACTCAAACTCGTCTTGTCCACTTTTTTCCACGGAAACCGCGGTGATGGTCCCCTGCTCTCGGGCATCGCGCAGGACACGAATGCCATATTGTTCATCGACAAGGATACCTTCCTCGTCTTTGGGTAGGTTGGCTTTCTTAAATCCCTCGTAGATAACCCACTTGCTCTCAGCTACCCGGAGCGTTTGCTCGACATTGAGCGGCTCCTTCCAGCCAAACAAGCCGCTTATGTACGAGGAGCGATGATCAAACGGCAAGATAGCGAGCGGTTTCGTATATCCGGTCAGCATTTTTCCAAGGCTCCCTTCGATAGAGAATGTTTTGCGATTGAATAAAGTTATTCTACACTCACACACGGCCGGAGTGTGTCGCACGGCCACCTTCGCGGTTCAGCGTTTAAGATGATTTCACCTGGAGGTGTCCACATTCACGGCATTCGTTCGTCATACTTCCCAGCCAACGAGGAGGCCAAAGCGGCGCAGATGATTCTAAGCCATGCGCAGCATCACAAGGTTAGAAGGTAGAAGGTAGGTAGTACGTGGGCATTGGCAGCACGAGGAGCATAGTCGGTGGTGCCAGGCCACTCGAGCAGCCTGGCACACCAAGGAGAATTCTTCTCCCGAGATATATGCGGCGCCCGGTGGTCACAGCCGCCTCACGATGGCTGGCAGCGTTCAGGTCAGGCGATGTGCCAGACACCCCCACAACCAGGGTGAGCACAGTAAAATCGCGTCCCCATTCCAGCTCGGATGAGGCTGCCTTCGAGCAGTTGTTCTCCCGCTACCACCGCCCGCTGCTGGACTATCTCTACGGCATGACCCGTGACCGGACAATTGCCGAGGATCTTGTGCAGGAGACCTTTCTGCGCGCCTACGCAGCGGAGAAGACCAGTCTACCAAGCGTAACCAATCCGCGGGCCTGGCTCTATCGCATCGCCACGAATGTCGCCTTGGATACCAGCCGTCGACAGCGCCATTACAATTGGCTTCCGCTGCATCGAGTAGAGCCCGAGGCAGGACTAAACGACCCCGGTTCCTGGTCCGATCCTCTCCCACCCACGATGCATTCTGACGATTTTGTCGTCAATATTGCCGAACGAGACTGCGTCTGGCGGGTGCTCGCCGAATTGCCATCACGCTGGCGAGCGGTATTGCTGTTGCAGACCACCGCTGGTCTAGGCGCGCGCGACATCGCTACATTGCTCCATCTTGAGGAAGGCAACGTGCGGAAGATACTCTTCCGGGCCAAAGAACGGTTTCGCGCCATCTACACGGCGCAGGCTGCCAGTGAAGCAGAAGGAGGACGCCTGTGAGTACCACGTCTCCGCATGAATGGTTGCGCCGTGTGTCTGACTATCACACCGGCGGTGTGGACGCAGCCGAGGTGGAAGCCGTCGAGAGCCATCTTGCCACCTGTGAAGATTGTCGACAGGCGCTGGCAGTCTTCCGAAGGTTTTATGCGCTGGCGAGCTCTCCGCTCCGTCTTGGTGAGCCAAGTAGCGTCGTTGCCGAGCAACTTGCTTTGCGCAAGGACAGGGCCAGCGACCTCATCGGTAGCGACGCGTTGGAAGACCGTCCAAACCCACGAGGCAGCCGGCGCTCTGTGGGAAATCGCCGGCTGATGGGCCTTGCTTCTGTGCTAGCCGCTTCGCTGGTGATCGTGGGATTCTTCACCGTGTTGGGGCCGCGCATTGGTGAGGGGTCGCGCATTGGTGGCGCTGGCAAGCACGTGAGATCGACACTGCAGCCTAATCAGACGTCAGATGTCCCCATAACCCCAGTGGCTACGCCCGGTGCGCAGTCCAAATTCGTGACCAACATTCTGACCGCGAAGGGTGTGAGCCCGACTTTTGTGCCCATTGATGTGACGTCACACTTCACCGTTGGGGATACGGTCGATGTTATCTGCCTGGTGCGGGGTGTCAGCGGCAGCCAGAAGCACATCCTATCCGTTCATTGGTTCTTCAATGGAACTGATATGCAGATACCGCAAATACAAGGAACTACCACTGAACCGGTAACCAAAGACGCGTATGTGTACTTTTCCTTGACCTATCCATCCGTCGGCATCGGTATGGCGGAGATATTCTTGGACTTACCCAGTACCGACCCAGGTGATCAAGCCAACGACCCGTATCTGGCCGGTAAGATCTCCTTTGCCATTGAGCCGGCTGATACGGGAGCTGGTACAGCATCAGCAACTCGAAGCGCCTTGCCCACGTCGCTTGTACGTGCGCCAAGTACCACGACATGGGTGGCGCTGCGATAGACTCTTGCGCTACGCCATCGCGGGCTGTAGCACGACCTTGGTCCAGCCGCTATCGCGAGCATCGAAGTGTTGGTAGGCTACAGGCCCCTCGCGGAGCGGCAACCGTTGTGAAACGATGAACGACGGCCTGGCCTTGCCTTCCTTGATGAGATCGCGCAATTGCCGGTTGTACCGTTTGACATTGGCTTGTCCGGTGCCCATGTGTTGGCCCTTGAACCAGAAGAGCCCCACGTCAAAGGCGATTTTCCCCTGGCGCTCTAACTCGTCCGGCCCTTTGGGATCTTGGGGCAGGAAGATGCCCACGACGCCGATCCCGCCGGTGAACTTCACGGAATTCACCAGGTTGTTCAGCGTAATGTTGGGCTGCTCGTGGTCCTGTTGGTCATGCGCCTGGTAGCCAACACACTCACAGCCCCTGTCGGCCCCCCTGCCACCGGTCTGTGCGAGCACCTGTTCGACCGGTGACCCTTTGGAGAAGTCTATGGCAATAGCACCGATGGATTCCGCCAGCCGTAGCCGGTCAGGGTGATTGTCAACTACCATAACCTTGCTCGCACTCTTGAGGGTTGCCGAATAGGCGGCCATCAACCCGACGGGTCCCGCACCATAGATAACGACGGAGTCGCCTGGCTGCACACCAGCAAGTTCGGTGGAATGCCAACCAGTCGGGAAGATGTCGGCCAGCATCACATAGTCAGTTTGCTTCTCCTGCGCGTCTGGGGGGAGCCGCAGGCAATTGAAGTCACCATAGGGTACACGCAAGTACTCGGCCTGGCCACCGTTATACGGTCCCATGTCGGCGAAGCCGTAGGCAGCGCCCGCCATGCCTGGGGTCGGATTTGTGGTGAGGCAGAACGCGGTCAGCCCGGCCTCACAGTTGCGGCAAAAGCCGCAGGCGATGTTGAATGGTATGCAGACCCAGTCGCCAACCTTGATGCGGTCCACGGCATCGCCCACCGCCACAACCTGGCCAAGGTTCTCGTGACCGAAGACGCTGCCCGGCTTGAAATCGGTTCTGCCCTCATACATGTGCAAATCAGACCCACAGATGTTGGTGGACGTGATCTTGACTAACACATCGGTCGGGCGCTCGATTTTCGCGTCCGGCACGTCCTTTACGCTGACGTCGCGCGGTCCATTGTACACCAGTGCTTTCATGCTGCCCTCCTGAATACCTGTGTTCCTAAAACGTATGTGCAAGCACATGGTTTGCACACATTATCTGCAGTGACAGACATGAGTGCAGTGTACGGTCTTGTCGCGCTCCCGTCAGTTCGCCACCGAACATATCAGCTCTCTGCATTGGACGGTAATGTAACCTGCCCCTGCTGCGAGAGATATATCACTCCCACGCATGTGCACCTTTCCCCCGCTCGCGGTGGTGCCCTCAGTTGCTGCCAGTCATTGCAGAACCTGACGATGGAATGACACTTGCAGTACGGTTGGGGCAGGCCCATATATCTCCGAGCTTGCCAACCGATCTGCGGCCCGTATACTCTCGTTGGAGAAAGACCATGAGTGCGCAGGTGCCACTTCCCTCTGAGGAGCCTCAGGTCCAGTCCACCTCGTCCTCCCCATCCTCGCCCTCTCGGCCACGAGAGCGCACCGTACTCTCCATTACCATCAACCAGCGCAGCCTCTGGCTGGGAGCGGCACTAGTGATGGGGATCCTGGCAACCATACTACTCATCAATCAGGCTCTAGGACCGTTCATCCTTCTGCTGATCTCCATCATCATTGGAGAAGCCATCCGGCCACTGGTCGCCCGCTTGGAGCGCTATCGCATCCCTCCTGCCCTCGCGATACTCCTGATCTACGCCATCGCGCTGGCAGTGGTGGGTCTCTTGATCTGGCTGATCATTAGTCCCCTGCTCAGCCAGATCACCTCGCTCGTCCACCAGCTCCCTGATTTTCAGAAGAGGATCCAGATCGAGGTCCTTCAACTGCAACGGCGTTTGCAGGCAAAGGGCGCACTCTGGCAGGCGATACAGAATCTGGCCACGGCGTTGCAGCGTTCGGCGCCAGCACTGCTGGCGATTCCCCTGGGCTTTCTCTCCGGCATCTTTGGAGTCCTGATCTCGGTGGTGGTGATCCTGACTATGACGCTGTTCTGGCTGCTCTCCTCGGGGAAGCTAAAGCAGTTTCTGGTAGGGTTGTTCCCCCCAGCCTCGCAGGACCATGCCTCTGGCGTAATTGCCCAGGTGAGCAAGACTATTGGCGGGTACGTCCATGGCACCGTGATTCGAATGGTGGTGATTGGGACGCTGAGTGGAATTGGACTGGCGATCCTGCAAGTTCCCTATGCGCTGTTGCTGGGGATACTGGCCGGACTTACCGAGCTGATCCCGTATCTCGGTCCCTGGATCAGCGGCAGCGTCGCGGTGGTGCTGGCTCTTATTGCGGTTAGCCCTCCCAAAGCCCTGGAAGTGGCTATCTTATTCATCTTGGTCTTTGAACTCGAGGGCAATGTCGTCCAGCCGCTGGTCATGAGCCGTCTGGTGCATATCGATCCGCTGCTGGTGATCGTGGCGGTCCTGGTCGGGCTCGCTCTCCTCGGCATTATCGGAGCAATTCTGGCAGTGCCGGTGACAGCTGCCGCGCAGGTGGTGGTGGTGCAGGTGATCGCTCCAGCCATTCGCTGCAGGGGGTCCGGTGCTGCAGTCACCGCTGGATCCGCTACCCTGGCTCGCACCTCTCCGTTGCCAACACCATCGCCGCCAACAGCAATTGGACCGGCACCTCATCTTCCGGATGCGCCGCCGGATTACCCAGATAATCCACTGGCAGCCCCAACCTGAGTGTGCACATCACTCTCTTATGCCAAGGACCAGCCACTAGTTCTACCAGTCAGTCTTGTGAGCTCTCAAGGAGACCCCTATGGCAACGCACAGCTGCGTGCTTTCCCCTGATATAAAACGGCCCCTGTCCGCTGGAGTCTCGGGCAAATACGGCCGGATGTTTCCCCTTCTGCATAGCCACCAGGCCAGCGAGACCGCCCTACTAGCCCTGGGGAAAGCCGGTCTTGCCGCCTCAATTCTTATGCCAATCCGCTTCGCCTGCAGCGCTTGCACGTAGGTGCTTCACACTGTCAATTGCGCACATGGGCAGATGAGACCGAAGAGGAGGGCACAGGTTCTGCGAACACCATTCTGCGAATCTGTGTGTGCTGTGCATCTCGCTCGGTGGTGTCTGCACACCCGGACTCACACCAGAGGGCGAGCAACCAGATGAAGCGGATGCGGCCGGACACAACACCATTCACGACTCCACGAGAGTGCAATCGGCTGTTACAGACGGCGTTCGACCGGGTGCCAGTTGGCATCGCGCTCGTCAGCCTAGAGAGGCGCTGGCTTCGCTTCAATCAACGTCTCTGCGACCTCCTCGGCTACAGCCGCGAAGAGCTCGCGGCGCATACCTGGCAGGACCTCACCTTCCCCGACGACCGCGCCGCGAGCGAAGCGTTCTTCCGGCGCACGCTGTCGGGCGAGCGGGACATGTACGACATCGACAAGCGGTACGTGCGCAAGGATGGCACCCAGGTCTGGGTCCACCTCACCGTCGCGCTGGTGCGGACCGCGGAGGGAGAGCCTGACTACTTCCTCTCGATGACGGAGGACATCACCGTCCAAAAACGTCTGGAGCAGGACCGTGCGCAGCTGCTGGAGCGGGAGCAGGCGGCGCGCCTGGAAGCCGAGGCGACGAACGCCCGGCTGGACCGCATCTTCGAGGCGGTCGCCGACGGCCTGATGGTCTGGGACGCCGAGGGACGGTTGGAACGCGAGAACGCGGCGAGCCGCCGCATCCTGGGCCTGGATGCGGCCCCATCCGACTACTACCAGCCACCGTTGCGCGACCATTTGGCCGCGTTCGCGGCGCGTGACGAGCAGGATCGCCCGGTGCCCCTCGAGGAGTGGCCGGTCCAGCGCGCCTTGCGTGGGGAAGTGGTAACTGGGCCAGAGTCGCGCGACCTGCGACTGCGTGCGCTCGATGGGCGGGAGATCGAGATCAATATGAGCTCGGCGCCGCTGCGGGACCGGGAAGGCCACTTGGTGGGGGCGGTGAACGTGCTGCATGACATGACCGAGCGAAATCGTCTGAAGCGCGAGCGGGAGGCGGCACGTTCCGGCGAGCTGGCTGCCCGCGAGGCCAGCCGGCGCATGGAGGCCTTCCTGGCCGTTGCCGCCCACGACTTGCGCTCGCCGCTCACCGCCGTCGTCGGCTACCTCACCCTCGCCCAGCGCCAGTCCGAACGACTGGCCGCGGCGGCGCGGGAGACGTCTCCCGATCTCGCCTCCGGGGTCGAGACAGTACGCAACCATGTGGGGGAAGCGGGCCAGAGCGCGAAGCGGTTAACTCGGCTGCTCACTCGGCTCTTCGACGTGGCGGCGATCCGGGCGGACCGGCTGGAGCTCCGCCGGGCGCCGCTCGACCTGGCGGCGCTGGTGCGCGAGCAGGTGGCGGCTCTCCCCGTGGCGTCGCCGGAGCGCACCATCACGCTGCGGGTGCCGATGGACGGCGCGCCAATCATAGTCGAGGCCGACGCCGACCGCATCGGGCAGGTAGTCACCAACTACGTGACGAACGCGCTCAAATACTCCCCACCGGATCAACCAGTGGACGTTTCCGTGCAGACACGAAGGGGCCGGGCGCATGTAGCGGTGCGTGACGCCGGACCAGGCGTCCCCAAGAAGGAGCGAACGCGGGTGTGGGAGCTGTTCCACCGGGTACCGGGAGTGGTCGAGGCAGGCGGGGGGTCGGGCGGCATACAAGGCGGCAGTCTAGGGCTTGGGCTGTACATCTGCAAGGCGATCATCACCGCCCACGGCGGGCGAGTCGGAGTGGCGAGCAAGGTCGACAAGGGCTCTACCTTCTGGTTCACGCTCCCGCTGTCGAGTTCGCTGCCTGGCCCGGCCGGCGCCGCGCCCTAAGGCAGCGGGGTGGGAGGCGGAATCTTGCTGGAGCACTGTCCCACCGTCATCATCAAAAACGTCGAGTGAGCCATCAGGTCTGCCGTCACCATGCTTCCGCGTTTGGCTCTGGCCACCTCAACTGATGGAGGCGAGAGCCTGGAGAATGACGTTGGTCACTTCCTCCGAGTGCGACAGCATGATCAAGTGCGAACCACCGTCGATCACGGTCATCTTCGCTCCCAAACGCTTCGCTGCCGCGCGCTCCGAGTCTGGATTAATGGCGTGGTCAGCCCCTGCAACGATGAACCAGCTTGGAATAGATTTCCAACCCGGTTCGACCGCGAGAGGCTCTGAGAAGACCACATCAGTCGCTGGCCGCTGGCTCACTGCCAGCACGGCGGCCTGATCCGCCGGAAGATCAGCGGAGAACACACTATGGAACTTCTCTGGCTGGATGTAGAAGTCAGTACCGGTCTTCTCTCCGCTCGTGTACTTACGGGGCTTTAAGGCATCATTAAGGTCAGAGGGCGGAAACGAAGCAACCGAGCCGAGCGTGCTATCGCCTTTGTCGAGCCCAAAGGACGCCACATAGACGAGCGCCTTCACATTCGAGGCCTTGGAGCTGGCATAGGTGATGACAGGACCTCCATACGAGTGGCCGACGAGCACGATCGGACCGGGAATCTGGCCAAGGATGCTGGCGACGTACTCACCGTCTAAGGTCAGACTGCGTAACGGGTTGGGCACCGCCTCAACGGCGACGCCTGCCTTCCGGAGCCTGGCGACCACTCCCGACCAGCTGGAGGCGTCGGCGAAGGCGCCGTGTACGAGCACTACTGTCGGAGCGTTGGGATTGGTGTCTGACATGATAGGCATCCCTTCTCAAAGGTATATATCGGCGAGCCACAAGCTCACCACGGCACAATGGAGGTTAGAGTCGCAGAGGGTATGCCGCTGGTCTGGCGGCAGCAATGGTCCACGGTTAGACGAGCCGCAGCGCGGGCTGTGGCCCGCACCTTCCTACTGAGTAATGACCTGGCTGGCAGGGGGCAGGTCAATCGTTGCGCCGGTATTCACACCCGTGATTTTGAACGTGATCGAGCCAGCTGACGTGCCGGATTCATGCGCGACCACCTCGTATAACTGGTTGTTGTCCTGCCGGATGTAGATGTCAATCTGGCTGGTTGATCCACTGATCGTTTTGGTTGCTTGCAAATGCCAGACGCTGATACCATCGACCGTCTCGGACCCCTTCAGGGTAGCGCCGGTCAACTGGCTCAGATCTGAGAATTGTGTGGGGTCAATCGGGAGAGGATTGATGGACGATCCGCCGCTGGTCTTGATCCACAGCCCCTCGGGAAGCTCAGGGATGGCAGAGCTTGTAAACTCGATATAGGTGGCGTTGGTAGCTGCGTCCAGGATAACCTCTCCGGACACTTGAGCACCCGCCACCGTAAAGTTGGTGAAGGTAAGGTCGGAGCGCTTGGGCGATGCCGTTTCTGTCCCCGCGATGTCGCCGCTGACCGCTGTGCCGTTCGAGGTGAGGGCGATACTCACCACGAACTCGACATCGCTGGTCTGCGTCTTCTGCGCGTGCACTGCTGCCTCAAGGATGGTTGCGGCGCTAGGCGTGGGCGTGGGCTGGCTCGCCACGATAGAGCTACTGCATCCTGCCAGAGCAAGCGCCCCCACCGCCAGCAGCATGCCACCCAGCCCCATCACTGCTTTGTGTTGCGGTCTCATTTCGGTCTGTACTCCTCATACCATACCGCACATGCGGAATCGAACATTGACAGTCGTCCACCAGTGTCATGCCCGCTTCTGCGGGTACCACCATACAGTGTACGTAAGCGGCGGTGCTTGGTATCATGACATAGTCCATTCTGCTGGCGGCGTTCAAAAGACGGATTAGTGGAGGGATTAGTGCACCGCCGCCGACAAGCACGGCCTTTCTTGATAGGCAGTGATCAGGTGGAGGCGAGAGATGTACACACCCTAACCAACGGCCATATTGGTATGATTGCCATCGCTTTACTGGTTACGACACAGGATAGTACGGGTGCGCACACGAGGGCATGGCTACCTCGATTGTGTTAGTGGAAAATGTAGGTGGGTACTAGCGGCTGGCTGAGGCTCACCAGCCACGGTTGTACCAGAAGTGTGGCGGCACCAATCGTAAGAGCAACGCCAATCGCCAGAAGCAGGACTATCACGTGTTGCCACACGTCGCCGTTCTCATCCATTCAGGTCGCCCCTCCGTGTAGTTGTCTGTGGGCACGAGGTCGCCAACGTGACGCGACTCCAGCCGGAAACTAGAATACAACAGTTCTACAATGATCTGTTGTTCTCGTGCCGTAAACTCACTGGAAGGGTGTGATCGTCCTGCTGGCGCGTAGCGCCTGGACGCAATCAACATATGCGCAGTGCCGCGGAGGCACGGTGCCGAGGAATCCACTCCACCCGCTTTTCGTTCGGGTCGTACCCAGTCAATACCACCGTTGCCTCACGCATTGAGTCGCTTGGATGAGGAAACTTGGCCGGGACTGGGGCGCTGGGCGTGGGCTGATCCGTGCCGGAGATCATGGGCGGGAACGGCGCCGCGTCTTCAATCAAGCGGCGATAATACTCGAGCCACATGGCCTGATTGAATGTCACTGTCGCCACTACCTGCCCGGCTTTGCCATAGGTGGCGACAAAGCAGGTCTCCTCCAGCGACCCTTGCGTGATCGCGACCGCATCGGCGGCCGAGGGCACGCCCACCGACTTGATGTTGACGCCGAACTGACTGGACCAGAAAGCCGGAACCGCCACGTGTGGGCGGCGATCGGCGGGAGCACAGACCATGTTGTGAGCGGCGACTCGGGCCTGCTCCACCGCGTTGCCCCAATGCTCCAGCGCCAGAAACTGGTAGTCAAAGAGCGGGTGGGGGAAGCGTGCCACGTCTCCAGCGACGAAGACATCATCGGTCACAATAGCATTGATATCGAAGGCGCGGCACCCCGCGTCACAGCCGACCCCAAACGCCCCGACAGCGAGGCCGGAACCCTGCAGCCATTCCGTGTTGCGGATCGCCCCCAGGGCCACAACCGCCATCTCGGTGTCAACCATGCTGCCGTCGGAGAGGTGCGCACGGCGCAACCGCCCCTGCCCGTCCCCCTCCAGGGAAGCGACGGTCACCTGAGTGCGCAGATCCACCCCGTGCTGTCGCTGCAACCGAGCGACGCGGTCGGCAATCACGCCGCCCAGCGCGCCCACAAGCGGGGCGCTCCCACGTTCGGTCATCGTGACCGGTAGGCCCAACTCGCGGCAGGCCGAGGCGATCTCTGACCCCATGAACCCACCGCCAATCACCAGCACGCGGCCGGGTTTGGCGACCAGACGCTCGCGCAGGCGGCGGGCATCCTCGCGGTCGCGCACGGTAAGGATGCCCGCCAGCGCCGCTTCGTCCGGGTTGGGCCAGGAGCGCGCCCGTGTGCCGGTGGCAATGAGCAGGCGATCGTAGACGACGGTGTGCCCATCGGCCAAGCGCACGCGTTTGGCGGCAAGATCCAGGCCGGTCGCCGCCACGCCCAGGCGCCACTCGACGTCTGCCAAGGTCTCGTGCCGCGGCAGTTGGGTATGTTCGGCGGGAATCAAGCCAGTCAGCACCGACTTGGTGAGCGGTGGGCGGTCGTAGGGCAGGTAGGGCTCGTCGCCGATGAGGGTCAGCGAGCCGGTAAAGCCCTCGGTGCGCAGCGTCTCCGCGGCGGTGAGGCCGGCGAGCGAGGCGCCCACGATCACCATACGCCCGCCGTCACGGACAGGAGCCTGGGCTCCATTGCTACTCATGATGTGGCTCAGTGTGCCGGTCGTTCGCGGCCTCTCTCCCTTCGACGACGATGGCCTGCACGGGGCAGGCAGCCATCGCGCGCAGCACATACTCTCGCTGTTCTTCGTCAGGGGCGGGGTCGTACCAGAGCGCTTCCGCGCCGTGCAGCTGGAAGACGCTGGGAGCCAAGAAGCAACACTGAGCATAGCCCTGGCACCGATTGAGGTCAACGACGACACGTAGGGCGTCCGCTGGTGAAGGCTGTTCAGTGGCTGGCGGATCGGTGGTGAAAGCGTACGATGCTGTCATAGGCCTTTCCTCTGCTACTGGGTTCCGTGCTCCAACGACGCACCAATCCAAGGCGCCTGCTCACACACGCCCTAGTGATGGTTCTGGCGTGTCGGGAGGGTCCGGCAGAAGGACCCCCATCCATGGGGGCACGCCTCCTGCCGGTCCTCAGCAGCAACGAGTGGGTCAATAGTCACTCGCATGGCGGCCACATCCTCATCTGTCCTCAGGATGGACCGTGGAGCGCACTCCCAAGGAGCTACGTGGCCACGTTCGCGGCTGGTGACCCACTCGTGGCCACAACGACAGTGTGACAGGCGAAGCTTACATGAACGTGACAGCGCGTAAAACGTTGCTCACACATGCTCCGCTGCCTCCTGAGCGGCCCGACGGGGAATGACTCCGAGCAGCTCCAGGACGCGCGTAGGCGTCAGGGGCTGTTCCGTAATGGTGACGCCGAGCGCATCAGACACCGCATTGGTGATAGCAGGCGGCGCACAGATGGCTCCTCCTTCGCCTACTCCCCGGAAATTCACTGGACTGATCGCCGGAGTCTCCAGGTGCTCGATCTCGATAGGTGGGATTTCCATGGCGGTCGGCACCAGATAATCCATGAAGGTGCCGGTCAGGAACTGTGCGTTCTCATCGTAGACTGCATGTTCATAGAGTACCCCGCCGATGCCCTGTGCGGTGCCGCCCCGCACCTGCCCCTCGACTACCGCAGGATTGATCATGGTGCCGCAGTCTTCAACCACCAGATACCGCGTGATGTGTACTTTTCCAGTCTGCCGATCGATGTCCACCCAGCAGCAATGGGTCGCCTGTGAAAATCCCCCTTCACCGCCGTCGTACGCATGGGTCGCCACCAGTTCGGTCGGCGACCCCGGAGGAAGTTGGCCAGGCGCGGCATATACCAGCATGGCAATTTGCGCAAGTGGTATCGCCTTCTGCGGCACCCCTTGTACGCGTACCTGCCCGTCGGTGAGCTCCAGATCTGCCGGGTTAGCCTCCATCATCGCTGCCGCAACCTGCAGCACCTTCTCGCGAACTTCTCGGGCGGCGAACAGCGCAGCACCGCTCGCGAACGTGGCCGCGCGGCTGCCGCCGGTTCCGCTCAGGCTGAACGGAGCCACCAGCGTGTCGCCGTGTACCACCTTCACCGCCTCGAATGGGACTCCCAGCTCGCTGGCCACTACCTGCGCCAGAGTAGTCTCGTGGCTCTGGCCATGCGGCGATTGCGCCGTAAAGACAGTGACGTTGCCATCGGGCTCGATCCGGACCGTCGCCATTTCCTTGCTCTTTTCACCCTGATCCGCCATATATGCGGCTCCACCCGGGGCGGGCTCGATAAATGTCGCCAGGCCAAATCCGACCAGGTTTCCGGCGGCACGTTGTCGCCGCTGCTCCTCACGCACCGCCGGCAGGTCGATTAGCTCCAACGCGCGCTCCAGAGTTTCCCGGGCGCTGACCCGATCGATAGTGACGCCGGAGGCGATTTTGTAGGGCTGCTCCTCCTTGGTGAGCATGTTGGCACGACGCACTTCGATGGGATCAAGCCCAAGCTCTTTGCCTATGATGTCGATGAGCACCTCGCGCACCCAGCTTTCCACTGCCCAGGGTCCGCGGTAGGCGACGTAGGGCGCCTTATTGGTCAGCGCAACCTTCGCCTCGAACTGGTACGCCGGGAATCGGTATGGGCCGGGCAGCACCGTGCGCACTATAGAGGTAAACAGCGCTGGGTTGATCGGCAGTACCGGATAGGCACCCGCGTCCAAGGTCATCGTCACTTTCAGCCCCAAAATGGTACCGTCCTGCTTCACCGCCGCCTCGAGGGTGAGGTCTTCCTCACGCGCGTGCCCTCCGGCGGTGAGATTCTCCCGGCGGTCTTCGATCCACTTGACCGGACGTCCTACCTTCATAGCGGCAGCCGCTAGCACCATGTCCTCACGGTAGACGCTCCACTTAAGCCCAAACGCTCCCCCGATGTCGGGAGCGATGACCCGGACGCGATGGCTGGGCAGTCCCAGCTGCATACCGAGAAAGAAGCGCATGGCATGTGGGGCCTGGCTGGCCGCATAATAGGTGAGCTCGCCGCTGGCGGCCTCGTAGACCGCCAGTCCACCCCGCGTTTCCATCGGCACGTTGATGTAGCGGTGCTGGCGAAAGCTCTCGCGAATAACCCGATCGGCGGAGCCGAAGGCGCCGTCGACGTCCCCGTTACGAAACGTGTCATGATACGCGATATTGGCTCCAACACTTTCGTAGAGAGGAGCGCTGGCGGGATCGAGCGCGACCTCGATGTTTGGGACCGGTGGGAGCGGTTCATAGTCGACCTGTATTAAATCCAGGGCGTCTTCCGCGATGTAGCGGTTCACCGCCACCACTACCGCAATGAGATCGCCGACAAAGCGAACCTTTTCGGTCACCAGCGCAGTATGGGGAAGCGGCTTGCAACCGGGCAGAGAGGCATCTACCACGATGGGGTTGATCATACCGGCGAAGTCTTCTGCGGTAAAAACGGAGACGACGCCGGGTAGCGCGCGTGCAGCGCCGGCCTCGATGGTGACAATGCGGGCGTGGGCATAGGGGCTGCGCAAGAATGCCGCGTGGAGCATGCCGGGAAAAGAAAGATCGTCAATATAGTGCCCCTGCCCGGTCAGGAAGCGGGGATCCTCGACACGCTTGACGCTCGCGCCGATCAAGCTACCAATAGTGGCTGCCATGGCATCTTCTCTCTTCTGCAAATGGGCGGATCAAAGCGTCAGGCTTCGGCAGTCTCCGGAGCCGGATCAGGACTAGCACTTGGATGAGACTCTCCGGACTCGCGCAGCTTGATAGCCGCCAGGCGCACCGATTCGACGATACTCTGGTAACCGGTACAACGACACAAGTTACCGGAAAGCGCCGGGCGAATGTCTTCCTCCTGAGGATCAGGATTCTCTTTCAGGAAGGCGTAGACCGACATGACAAAGCCCGGCGTACAGAATCCACACTGCATGCCATGACACTCCCAGAACGCTTCCTGCACCGGGTGCAACGATGTGCCGCTTGCCAGCCCTTCGATGGTCGTTACCGACTGCCCGTTCACCTGTACTGCGAAGAGTAGACAAGAACGAACCGCCTCACCATTCAGCAGCACGGTACAGGCTCCGCAGACACCGTGCTCGCAGCCCAGGTGAGTCCCGGTAAGACCCAGGTCATCTCGCAGAAAATCCGCCAGGGTGCGTCTCGCTTCCACGTAGCCCTCGCGCGAGTGACCATTGACGATGACTTCGACCGCATATTTCTTTGCTACCATTATGAGTCTTACTCCTTCGGCGATCAATCGTGAGACTGCGCCCGCTGGGCGGCCTCAGTGAGCGCGCTGCGAACCAGGTTGGTCGCCACGTAGCTGCGGTAGGCGGCGCTGGCATGAATGTCGTTCTGGGGGTCGATGTCGCGCGCCACTTGCGCCGCGGCACTGGCAATAACCGCTTCGTCAACCTTCTCGTGGAGCAGCGCTTGCTCGGCGCTGCTCGAGCGCGCCGGTGTCGCCCCCACACCGAACAGGGCTACACGCGCTTCGCTGCAGATGCCGGCGCCGTCGAGAGCGATGATCGCGGCGACTCCGACCAGCGCGAAGTCACCGTGTCTGCGGGCGACCTCGATAAATGCCCAGCTGGAACCCTGTGGGAGCGCAGGAAACGTCACTTCGGTGAGTAGCTCATCCGGACCCAATGCCGTCGTTAGGGAGTCCACGAAGAAGTCACTGCATGGCACCGTGCGTCTGCTACCTTCTGGACCGGTGACGGCGAAGACAGCGTCCAGCGCGGTAGCCAGCGCCGGTAGCTCGGCGGCGGGGTCGGCATGTGCCAGGCTACCGCCGATCGTGCCCCGATTGCGAATCTGTGGATGCCCAATCCAGGCGACCGCGGCCGGAATAATCGGAAAGCTCACGTGCAGCACCTCGGATCGCTCCACAGCGCGGTGACGCGCCAACGCACCGATGCTCACGGTTCCGGCGCTTTCGTGAATATAGTCGAGCTCGTGGACGCCATTCAGGTCGATCAGCACCGAGGGCTGGGCCAGGCGCAAAGCCATCAGCGGGACCAGACTCTGCCCGCCGGCAATTAGCTTGGCGTCATCCCCATGCCTGGCCAAGAGACCAATTGTCTCGTCGACAGAGGTAGGCGCATGATACTCGAACGGAGCTGATTTCATACCATAGCTCTCCTGTGTGAGACTAGTGCGCAGTCGTGCCGATAGTCAGGAAAGACCCACCCCAGGTAGGCCGGTTCCAGACGGAAGAGAAGACGATCTGAGGCCACAATACAGCTATTATAGCGCCTGATCTACATCTGTAGCGCCTGATCTGCGTCAGCGCCCCGCCGCGCACCCGCCGTCGCTAGCCTTTGTCTGCACGGCGTATGGTGGCTCCTGGGAAAGTCGCTGAGGTAATTTGCAGCCGCCAGCCGAACGTGGCCGGGCGGCGACGGCGTCAATCTACGGTATGCTGATAGACAAGCTAGTGACTACCATCTGGAGATAACCATCTTGCAGGACGATCCTGAGTGCGCTGGTTGGGACTTTGATAAAGCCTGTGACCTGGCACGACTGTCCATAGCAGAATGACACGTTGGAGGCGCCTACTACGATTTTGTAGGTGTTTTCGTACGGACCGATGTCGAAGTCCGAAATCTGCATACCGTGGGGATACTCACCACCTTCAGTGCCGACGGCAATCGATCCACCACGGCAGCCTGGGCCCTGTCTGCCGATGCAGTTCACTTGCCCGTAGTACTGGGCGTGGCCGCTCGCATCCTGCCCCGCAATAGTGATGGTGCCGCCGTTGACCGCCGAGTTGACGGATTCAATCTCCATGCCGACCTCAACCGAGTATCCCGTGACAGGCGGCTGAAAGGGTATCGTCAGGTTGACGTCACCGGTGCCGGAGAAGACCAGTTGGCCGCTCTCGACGTGGACCGATGGCGGCAAGGCCCAGCCGCCGGCGCCTTGCAACCAATCGGCCATGTAGACCACGCGCGGGGCTACTGGCGTCGGAGTAGGTGTGGGTGCTATGGTCGGGGTAGGGGAGCCCTGCGGCGCCGAGGCACGCCCAGACGAGGGAGAACGCGTCAGCGCCCAGGTCCCACCCGCCAGCACCACCACTACGACTACTGCAAGTGAGACCAGCCAGAGAAGACGGCGATACGCTGGCGATGATGCGGGCGCAGGTGATTGATTGTCGGCCATGCCAATTTTTCCGTTTCTAGTAGTCAGGTGATCCACCTAGTCCATCCGGAGTGTCCGAGCCACGCCATGAACCTCACTCGGTTATATTGACGTAAGTTACACTACTTTTTTACTGCGGCGGTCGAGTGATTGTGTGGCTAATCATAGGTCTTGGCTCATCTGTTGGAAACAGGCGCTGAGGCTTCATCTCGCCCTTCGTAACGCTGTGGTAACGCATGCATGGTATGCTGGTCCAGGCAACCATGCAGCCCGCCCAGTCTTCGCTCTGGCTGCGCCCACCGGGACGGCTCTACACCAACGTGGTCCAGCGCCTCGAGCCACACGCGGCTGAGGCCAGTGGACCACAGGTATAGTGAACGAGTCAACGTCCAGCTCTCCCTCCTTTGCCAGGCTCTATTGGCTCTGTGCCATTTCAGGTGGTGCAAGAAAGTATGCGCAGGAGAAGTTACTGTCCTATAATAAGCGTTCGGAGGTACAGCTATGACTGAGAAGCAAGGGACCACTACTGGTGGCATGCGCGTGCAGGTGGCTGCGCGGCTGGAGTCAAGTCTGGATCGCGGCGCCCTCTTGCGTGAGCTGAGCCTGCTTGCGGGCGAGCCCGGTTTCGAAGAGAGTGCCGATCTCTGGGCACGGGCGCTCTACGAGCGTGATCCGAACTTCTTCGAGCGGTTTCTGCTGCAACATCTAAGCGCCCGCGAAGCCGGAGTCATTCAGGAACTGCTGCCACGTATCGAAGCCGATGGCCACGATCAGCTTTTTCGTAGCCTCTATGCTAGAGTGACCCGGCCCGATGCGTGGAATGCCGAGCTGCTGGCGCTGGCCAGCTCAGATGAGCCGGACGACAGTCTGCTGGCAGCGCTCCTGCGACGCCGGCTCAGCGGCTACTGGTTTATGCTCAGCGCCGAGACTGCGCTGGCGCTCTACCGGCGCAATCCCACACTCTTCGGCGACTTCGTAGCCGAGTCTGTGAGTACTGGACTAGAGACATCGGCAGAAGCGTATTCCGAGCTGCTGGAGGAAGCCAAGCGGCAAGGCGATGACGACTTTTACTGGCGAATATTTCGCCAGGTCGCCGGCCCAGCCGACTGGACAAGGGCGGCGCGGCAGCTCCTGGCCGCGATGGTGCCGGCCGATGCCATTCTCGACGACCTGCGGCGCCGTCATCCCACCTACGTTCATGACCTGGATGCGGGCGTGCTAGCAGAGCTGCTGGAGAAGTATGGCAGAGCAGTGCTGCCGTACATCGAAGAAAACGCCGACTGGATCAGTCGCAAGGGTGCACCGCGCCTGCTAGCGGTGGCGCATTCGCTTGGGGATGAGGCGCTCTACTGGCGCGTCTTCTTTCGGGTTGGCAATGCACGCCAGTGGAACGAGGCACTGCTCGAGTTGGCCAAGCAACCGCTCTCGGAGAACGACTGGGCAATGGCGCTGCAGAAGCGTACGCCTCCAGATGATGCGACCGGACGGTGGTCTCTGGCACCGGATACTGCGCTCGCGCTCTACCGCCGTGACGCTGCTCTCGCTCGGCCGCTGATTGAGCGCTGGACCTCTGAGGTCTCGTTACCGCTCTTTGAAGCGGCCGAACAGACGGGCGACGAGGACCTGGTCGATCTGCTCACCACCCACATAGTATGGGATCTCGCGCGCGTGGTCTACGACGCCTATCCGACAGAGAGCGAGCGGCAATATAAGAAGCCCAATCCACGCGCACTGGCAGAACTGGACCAGTGGGGGCGGGCAATTACCGAGCGGTTGGATCGGCTCTTTGCCGCCTCCCCTGACATCTATGTCGAGTCTGCCACACGCATCCTGAGTCGTCTGGACTACAACAGTTGGTGGTCGTTTCGGCGCAATCTGGATCGCAATCCCGCCTTCACGTATCTATATCGCCGACATCGTAGCGCATGGCTGGCCGTTCCCGCGGCCGTGCGCGAGCTGCTCGAGACACCTAACCCCCTGGCGCAAGGGCTCGCTCTGGAGATCCTGGGTGAGGAGGAACCAGAAGCAGCCGACCGTACGGTTGAGAATCTGACTCTACTGCGCGCCATGTTGCTTAGCGACGGCGGGCCTGGGGTCAAGAAGCGGGCACTCAGTGTGCTCGAGCGAGCCGCAGGCCTGAGTCCGACCCACGCTGCCGCCATACTGCCCACGCTGCATGAGGCGATGTACTTCCGCGCCAGGACCGCGATCGCCGACCGTGCCATGGTGAGCTATGTGCGTCTCCGGAGTCGTCTTGCTGTTCCCATTGAGACATCGACCGCCGCGATGCCCGCCTAACCGCAAACTCGTGAGGAGTCATCTAGCATGGAGATTGCACTTGCCTACGACCGGCGAACTTCGCTCGCTCTTTCGGCGGGCGGCGCCGCCCTGGATTTCGCGGCCAATCAGCTGCGTAAGCCCGTCTCGTTCCGTGGGAGGGTGAAGGAGCCGCTGCTGCTGCGCCAGTTGCTGTTGGCGATGCATCAGGGCGTCATAAGCGATCTACGCTGGAGTGAGGAGCACTGGCTCACCACGCTCGATCCCGTCATCACCGTTCACCACGACCAGCTCTTCTTCGAGGGTTTCAGCTCCGATCAGTCGATCTACATCCGTCTTTCCGCCCCACTGGAGGTCTTCGAGGTCGAGGGCGAAATGCGCTTCGGCACGACGAACATCGACTTCAACTTCCCACTGCGTGCGGCCCTCCGCCACTTACGCAGTGCACGACGCACAGTGCTGCGCATCGGCGCGAGTGGCATGGGCGTGACCACGTCGATAGGAAGTGCAGCACTCGATCACTTTGAGCGCAAGGTAGATGTGCCCGAAAGCTGGCTGAAGGGCTTTCTTCAGGTCCAGGGCGCTCTGGCGATGCCAGCGTATCGCTTCGACGTACACCCCGCGGACCTGCTGACGGTTATCTCGTTCTTCCAGGAACACAAAGCGCCGCGCCCGCCTCACGGCCTCCGCTACGAGTTCACCCCTGGCGCGCCCATCACCGCCGTGCTCGAGCCCTGGAACCAGCGCTTTACTTTGCGTGATGCCCTCTACTCAGGCTACCCGCGCAGCGTGCGGCTATGGGGTCGCAAGCGTCTAGAGTTGCTCCGGGACGTGCTGCCGTATGCGGATCGTGTAGAGGTAAGTGTGCTTGGCCGCGGCCTGCCGCACTGCTACACGTGCTACTGCGGACCGTACCGCTATATGCTTGCGCTCTCAGGCTGGATCGACAATGACTGGGCAACCGATGTCGCCTTTGAACTGCTGGCTCCACGCGCTCCCGCCGACACTGTGTCGGTCATGCACGTCCACTCATACCTGAGCGAGCATGTGGCCGCTCCAGCAACGCAAATGGTGAGCGATACCGGCCTACCACCGGCACAGGTGGAGCAGGCGCTCTTTGAGCTGTGTCGCGCCGGCCGAGTAATGGCCGACCCTACTACCAGGCAGTATCGCCTGCGCGAGCTCTTCGCCGAGCCCTTGGATGCCAGCGTGCTGTTCGCGCCGGATCCGCGCCAACTTACGGCAGAGCGATTGGTCGCCGGCGGAAGCGTGGTTCTACGCAGCGTAACACCGCCAGAGGAGTCAGTTGATCAGCGTCACGAGACTAAGGCGCTGGCGACGGTCACTGAGGGAGAGAGCGTCTACGAGGTGACTATCGCAGTAGATGGGAGCGGCCGTTTGCGCTTTGGGCGCTGTCAGTGCGAGTTCTTCGAGAGCAACCTGATGTCACGCGGACCCTGTGTGCACATAATGGCCACGCGGCTGGCAGTGGAGACGGCGCTGCCGGAACATACGCAGTTGTCCGCGGCTGTAGAGGCGCGAACTTGAGCAAGAGCAGCAGCGACCGCCTGGCTTAGTGCAACCAGGGCCACCGCCGGCGACGCGACCTTGATGTCTCACCAGTCTCGCCTTCGGAGAGTGCCGTATCCGGCACCAGCTCAGTGCCCGCGGGCAGCTCCTGCTGAGCCGAAAGCAGGGCAAGGTTCTCGCGAACTTTGCCCGCAGCCTCCTCTTCGTCGCCTGAGGCTTCGAGCAGCGCCAGGGCTTCACGAAAGCGCGGAGCCGCCTCCGCCGGCCGTCCACGAGTGTAGGCCAGCAGGCCAAGGCTGTTGAGCAGCAGCCCAGCGCCGCGCGTATCCCCCAGAGCGCGGCGGATGGCCAGTGCCTGCTCGTAGGCTTTCGCGGCGTCGTCCGATCGCGCCTGCGCCTGCGCCAGCGCTCCAAGCTGTGCCAGGGTGAGCGCTTCGCCTGCCTGGTCTCCCACTTCACGGTAACGTGCCAGTGCCTGCTCATAGAGGCCCTGAGCCGTCTCCAAGTCGTGGGAGGCGTGAGCGAGAGCACCGAGGCTGAGCAGTGCGGCCGCACTGCCCGCGCGATCTCCGGCAGCTCCGGCGACGTTAAGTGCCTGCGTGAAGTACTCACGGGCCTGTTCACCTCTACCCTCAGCCTGTGCAAGCACTCCCAAGTTGTGGAGCGTGGTCGCCTCGCCGCGCTCGTCGCCGTGTGCACGTCGAATCGCCAGTGCCTGCTCATGATACGCAGCGGCCTGCGGGAAATCGCCGAGCGCCCGTGCCACATTGCCCTGATTATCAAGCGCTGTCGCCTCGCCAGCCTGATCGCTTGCCGCTCGAGCCGCAGCCTGTGCCCGCTCAAAGTAGGCGCGAGCCTCCGCCGAGCGGCCCTGTGCTTCCGCAACCCCTCCCAGATTGTTCAGCACGGCGGCTGTCGGATCGGCAAGGGCCACTGCGCGGTCGAGGGCGTCCCGTGCCTCTTGGAGCTGGCCCCGCTCCATGGCCAAGAGACCGAGGTTGCCCCAGATTACCGCCTCTCCTGAGACGTCACCCAGCTCCTGGCGGATAGCCAGCGCCGACTGATAAGCCGCCAGTGCCTCCTCTGGCCGGCCGCGTGCGTGGGCGAGGCCACCGCGATTGCTGAGTGTCTCGGCCGATCCTGAGAGGTCGCCCAGCTCCTGGCGGATAGCCAGCGCCTGCGTGTAGGCCTGGTCGGCGCCGGCCAGGTCGCCGAGGCGTTGCGCCAGCACGCCCATGTTATTGAGCGCCCAAGCCTCTCCCGAGCGGTCGCCGGACTGGCTGGCTAGCTCGCTCGCCAGTGCGAAAAGCTCGCGTCCTAGTCGCCACCGCCCACCGAGATCCAGGTAGGGCTCGAGCGCCTTGATCTGGGTATAAATGCGTGCTGGTTGGACGCCAGCGCCGGCAGCGGCGCGCAGCGCCCCAGCGATCAGGTCCTCCTCGCGGGCGAGCAGAACGAAATCGCGCTCATGCCCCGCTATAAGATCGCCACTGGCATCGAGAAGCGCACCGATATCCGACTCGCGTGCGCTGGCCGCCTTGCGATGCCATTCCTCTCGCGCCAGATCACGCAGCAGTGGATGCAGCCGTACGCGTGACCCATGGCTGCCGACGGTAAGCGAGACCAGTGAGAGCACAGAGAGCGTTTCCAGGTCATCGGCTGGCGGCGTAGCAGGGAGCGCGCCCGTGGACGCAGCCGCAAACAGGCGCTCGATGAAAGGCCGTGGCCAATCGGTACCCTCCGGCAGCCCCAGCAGGGCGAAGCACCCACGCTGCTCGACCGAGAGCTGCTCGAGGGAGCGGCTGAAGGCATAGCGCACGCTACGTGTCGGTTCCAGTGGATCGCGCAGTTTCCCCAGACGATCGGCGTCGCGTAGCTCCTGCGCCAGCGAAGCTACACCCTGATGTGTTCGCGCCGCACGGGCAGCCGCCAGCTCTATGGCTAGAGGCAGCCAACCGAGCGCTCGAGCGACAGCGCTGGCGTCCTCGTGGTCGCGGCCAGCATCCCACTCGCCGCCGCGGGCCGCATAGCGCTCCAGGAAGAGCTGGACTGAAGCGGCAGGGTCCAGCACATCCAGTGCAACAATGCGTACTCTCGGAGACGAGGGCTCATGGCGCGCGGTCAGCAGCGTGTGCATACCGAGCGGAGCAAATGTCTCCAAAGCGCGGGACAGCGGCAAGTCATGCTCGACATTATCCAGCAATAGCAGCGCCTGCGCCGGCGTCCGGCCGGGGCTGGGGGCGAGACGCCGGCGGAGTGCGTGCTCGCGCACCTCGAGCTCGCGCTCGGGGCTGGCGGCGCCAGCGAGTTCTTCCGGCGTGAGCGCCGCTCCCCAGGCGGCCAGAATCTGATCCTCCACCGAGACCAGGCCATCCAGTCCGATGCGCCCATCGCAGCGAATCCAGGCAGTGCCGCCAGGGAAGGCGCCATCGGCATTGGCCAGCGCGTACATCGCTTCTGCCGCCAGCGCCGATTTGCCGGCGCCTGCCATGCCTACCAGCGCTACCGCATCGACATCTTGCCCGCGGCGAAGTGCGGAGAAGAGGGTCGCCAGCTCCCGGTCACGCCCGACGAATCCAGGTACCCGTGGTGGCAGGTCGTGGGGCGGATGGACCGTCCGCTCGAGTTCCTCACGCTGAATCTGCAGCAGATAATTGGAGAGTGCGGTGGCGACTCGCGCCGCGAGATCTTCCGGTGTGGTGAAGAAGTCGACGACATGGCGGCGGCCCACCTCGGTGCGAAATCCATCGAGTTCCATACGATGTTCGGGATCGCGCACGGCGGCGGGGTAGATCGCCTGAGGTCCGGTGGGTGCGTCAGTCGAGGGATCGGCCAGAAAAAGGTAGCGCGGCAGACCTAGGCGGATCGCCTCCTCATACTCCTGATGAGTGACCGATCGCTCCTGGCCAGGAGGTATAGTTCCATATCGCCAAGCATATAGGCCCAAATAGACGTCGCAGCTCGCCAGCTGCTCAATGGAGACGCTGCTGGCGTCGCCAGTGCCCTGTGCGCCAAACTGCTCCATACCGACGGGAAAGAGTCCCAAGCTGAGCAACGTATCGCGCACGCGCTCCCGGTGAGCGCGCAGATCGACCGACGTCGAGCTAATGAAGACACGACGTGTCATACGGTGCTTCTGGTCGCGAATAGTGGCCATGAGCCTGCTCCTCCGAGACTTCGGCCAGAAAGGCTCTCATACTGGCTGGCTGGCCGACCCTGTACAGGGTACCGCCCGTGCGGACCCACGTCAATACATGAAGTGGCATACACGACTTGCGCTAGGGTGGCCAGATTGCTATAATGATCCCGCTGGCAACGACAGCCCGGCATAGCCATTCATGCTGCGGCGTTACGCCGTGGTGGAGTACTAGCACCATCACTCCTTCGCCGGTCCCCCCGGCTTTCGCACAAGCGGGGGGTCCGCTCCGAGGCTCGAACGTACGCCGGGCTGTCCTGCTGGCGCTTCCCAAACAAAGGACGGCATGCCCTATGCGTGAGCGCCTGAACCAAGTCTTCATACGTCTCTTTGGCAGAAGCCGTACGAATTTGGAGAAGCGGGAGGCGGTGCCGTTACTCTCTCCTCTGGAGCCCCCCACAGCTTCCAATATCGTAGCCAGTCTAGACGAACCTTCCAGCTCGCTTCGTGCTGCTGAGCTGTCCGGTGCTGAGCTGTCCGGTGCTGAGCTGTCCGGTGCTGAGCTGTCCGGTGCTGAGCCTGCGCCAGGCAGCGCCTCGGAAGATATAGTCACGGTAGATGACGAGCGTGAAGACGACGCTGGCGAGTTTGAGGCGAGTTCGCAGGACACGACTAATCTACCCGGCCACAAGTATCTCAGTCCGGCCGAGAACCAGGCGATGCAGCGTACCCACGATCGCGCATACTTTGGCGAAGAGACATGGGGCGTCTCAGCCAGCCAGCTCACCGCCGAGACCGTACCCGCGCGACTCTATCGTTACGGGCTGCCGGTACTACGCTCTGAGGCAGAGCTTGCCATATGGCTGGGGATCCCGCTTACGCGGCTCCGCTGGTACACACACGACCGGTCGGCGGAGCGAACCTGGCACTATGTGCGCTATGCAGTTCCCAAGCGCGGCGGCCAGGGCGAGCGCATCATTTTGGCGCCAAGACGCGAGTTGAAGGCGCTCCACCGGAGGGTGCTGCACGGCATCGTAGCAAAGGTGCCTGTCGCTGCCACCACCCATGGCTTCGTCGCCGGACGCTCAACGCTGAGCAATGCGAGCGAGCACGCCGGCAAAGGTGTGGTACTCAAACTTGACTTGAAGGACTTCTTCCCCAGTGTAACTTTCCGTAGGGTGCGTGGACTCTTTACCGCGCTCGGCTACTCGTACGCGGTAGCATCGACGCTGGCACTGCTCTGTACCGAATACGACCGCCAGCCCTTCGAGCGTGACGGCGAGCAGTATTTCATCAGCGTCGGTCCCCGCCATCTAGTCCAGGGCGCTCCCAGCAGCCCGGGACTAGCCAACCTCATTGCCTGGCGGCTCGACCGCCGGCTGGCTGGGCTGGCTACCACGCGCGGATTCACCTATACGCGCTATGCCGACGATCTCACTTTTTCAGGTGACTCTGCCGAGGCCGCAGTGGAGCTGGGCCACATCGCCCAGCGCATCATTGCTGACGAGCAGTTCACCGTGAATACTGCGAAGACCCGATTGCTGCGGCGTGGCCGCCGCCAGACAGTCACTGGGCTGGTCGTGAATGACACTCCCAGTACTCCACGCCAGCTACGCCGGCGCCTTCGAGCTATCCTGCACAACGCGGCACGTGATGGGCTGGACGCTCAAAATCACGATGGCCGCGCCAACTATACCGCCTATCTTCAGGGCCTGATCGCCTATGTCGGATCGGCCAATCCACGCCACGGCGAGGCACTGCGCCGCGAATACCGCCGGCTGTCGGTTCGTCAATGAGACCGGCGTTTTCTGCGCTTTAGTGCGCGTCCAAATCCCCGCAGGCGCAGAGGAGCGGGTTGCGCCGCTCCGCTGTATCTGTTGCGTGGGCTGATCCCGGCCCAGGCCCGAAAACCAGTGCCAGTGGATCACGTGTTTGGTCAGTCCGGTGTCCTCTGGTGGTCGCTGGGCACTGGTCCAGGTGCAGGGTTGTGGGCTTCATCCTCGGGCGATGCCTCGGCAAGAGGCAACATAAACCAAATGGTCGTGCCCTGGCCGGGCGCACTCTCGACGCCCACCTGGCCACAGTGCCCCTCGATAATCGCCTTGCTAATGAAGAGGCCGATGCCGAAGCCGACCTGTGAGCCACTCTGCACATTCGCTCCTGCCACCTGGTAGTAGCGCTCCCAGATGTGGGGCTGGAGCGCCAGGGGAATTCCTACCCCGTGATCGTGGACCGACACCAAAGCAGCACTGTCCTGTGTCTGCAGATGTACCTCGACCGCCTGGTTTGCACGCGAGAACTTGAGAGCGTTGCTCACATAGTTGGTGACGACCTGTTGGATGCGGCTGGAATCCGCGAGGACCGGAACAGGAGACGTTTCGGCGTCCCAGCGGATGCAGCGCTCGGGGTTGAGCAGCATTTGTTCCACCACTGCCTGGTCCACCACGCTGGCCAGATCACACGGCTTCGGCCGCAACCCGAGTCGCCCTTGGCGCACCCGCGTCTCCTGCAACACATCTTCCACCAGCCGCGCCATGCGCTCTAAACTCCGGTCGCACCGGTCGATCAGTGTGCGCAGGACGCCAGCCGCGTCGGTGTACTCCTCCCCATTCCTGGCGAGGCGCAACACGGTATCGAGCCGCCGGGCCATCAGCTGAACGTTGCCGACCAGACTGGTGAGCGGGGTCCGGAGCTCGTGAGCGATCGTACTCAGGAATGTCTCCATGCGCTCGTTCGCCAGACGCATTGCATGCTCCTCGGCAAGGGCGGCGTCACGCTCGCGACGCAGTTGCTCCTCCTCGAGGAACACGACCGCCGGCCGCAGCGTGGCCAGCAGCAGCAGGGCAATACCCACTACTGCTGGACTGATGACACCAACCGTGCTCCGCGAATTGAGCATCGAATGGACGATGATCAGTAAGCTGGCCCCCACCCCGACGATGCTGGGCGAGACAAATGTGATGCCGGCAAGCATTTCCCGAAAGGAAAGGCGTGCTATGCGACCCCGTGGACGAGACGGCAGCTCGGCTGGGAAGATGCGCAGTCGCACTAGAGCGGCCAGTGGTATGAGCAGATAGCACATGAACCAGAACAGGTCGGGCGCGCTGCCAGTGTGGTAGGTGTACGGCGGGTGGAGCAGCAGCACGGCGGCCCAAGTATCCCCCACGAAGAGCGAGGCGACCGCCAGACTCACGAGGGCGATCATCACCACCTCACTGGTCGTGCGTTGGGTTCGCCACAGGGCCATAACGAGTAAATAGAAGAGCAGGAGGTCGCAGACCTGGTAGAACATGCTGATGCTTTTGCTCAGCTGCGGCTCGTGTGTTTGGAGCGACAGCGGCAACAGCACGAAGTACCACGAGAGGGCAGTGATAGCGCTCATCCACATGAGCCCGTCGACCATGACGCGCACGCTTGGTAGCCAGTGACCATAGGCGGGGAGAATGAACAGGGCGATGACGAAGCAGGGATACTGCAGAATGAAGAAGAGATCGGGCAGACTCGGGAAAGGGACCCCATGCGGATAGACGACTTCGTCGGCAAACGTCCAGGTGGTGCGGGCTACCGCGTAGGAGAGCAAGGCCAGCGCGGTGAAGCACCAGCCGAGCGCACCCGGCTGGCGGTTGCGCCAAAGGCGCCAGGCGACCCAGGCCACCACGAGCAGCTGCGGCCACGATAGTGCAGCGCGCAGCCAGTCCATGTCCGCCTTGATCCAGGGCGGCTGGAGCAGAATGACGCCCAGCTGGTCGCCGATCAGCAGGGCACACACTACGAACGCACTCAGGAGCAAGCGGTCGTCGAGAATGTTCTGAAGGAGGGTGCGGTGCGGCGGAGGGGCACGTTTCACGGAGGTGTCGGTCACACCAGTACCCTGCCTTCCCTGCCCGCGGCAGGCCGCACCATCTCGGCTACGCCAGGGAACGTCGACCGCTTCGATACGTCCATGTCCCGAACCGGGAGCCGCTAGTTCGCCTTGGGGCTACCTAGAGTGAATGTACCGGCCACAGGTTACCAGAGCGTTACGACAACATTGAAACCGCGCAATCGGCCGTTCCAATGGCATTCGACGCCACTGACCCAATACCGGGTTCAAGGCTGCACGGCTAGCTAGCAATGACCTCGGTTGCCCTCGCCACCACCCCTTCAGGCTACCCCGCTCTGGGTAGGCCATTGCCAAACACGCTCGCAGCATCACATGACCGATGGGCGCGACAGGTGCCGGTCTGGAGTGAATGTAGCACCAAGGTGTTACGCAGAACTTACGCAACGTGACAAATCTGGAACAATTGCCTCGTCTTTCTCCACCACACACTGGTCCTGCCTGAAGAATGAAGAATAAGGAAGAGCCGTTGCTGCAACCGGCCCGTGCCCTTCCGGGGGGGGCGGAGAACCGTGACGAGTGCTCTTGGCCGAGCCCAGAAAAACTGGTCGGGAAGGTTGGCTCTTGTCGCTCGGCGACATGCATGGCTTAATGCTCATGTGCCATGTAGGGCACCGGAACCGAGCACATTTTTCGAGACTATTTCAGGAGGCGTGGATGTACCGAACCAAATATGTGGGACTCCTGGTCCTAATCGCGCTATGTCTGGCCTCCTGCGCGCTGATCAGCACTGCCTCGACCGCTACCCCCACACCAAAGGCGACATCAGCACAATTTGAAAAGAGCAAATGCCAGTTTCCTCTGCAAACTGGGTTTGTAGATGGCCGGAATGTGCAGTGTGGCTTCCTTGTGGTTCCGGAAGACCGCAATGACCCACATAGCGCAAGTATCCAGCTGGCGGTGGCTATATTCAAGACGCCAAGCGCCACTCCCGCACCAGATCCGATCATCTTTCTACAGGGCGGTCCCGGCGGCAGGTTGATTCAGGATTATGCCCCGCTTGTTATGACCCACCAACTTGATCTGGCTACTCAATTCGGCAACCACGACTTGATTCTCATCGACCAGCGCGGAACCGGCTATTCCAAGCCCTCGCTGCAGTGTCCAGAATACATCGATGTGCTGCACATGACCGACGAGAACCTGACACCGAGCCAACAAGTGACGCAGCAGGACAATGCACTGATTCAATGCCATGACCGGCTCGTGAAGTCTGGCATTAACCTGAGTGCCTATACAACACACAACGACGCCGCCGACATCCACGACCTGATCGACGCACTCGACTATAAGCAGGTAAACCTGTATGGCGTCTCCTACGGCACTCGGCTCGCGCTGGAGGTGATGCGTGCGTTCCCGCAGCATATCCGTAGCGTCGTGCTCGACTCGACCGTTCCGGCACAGCTAAGCCTCCTCACCAGCCTTCCTTCCGACCTGGCTCGTGTCTACAGCGTCCTCTTTAAGGGCTGCGCGGCCGATTCCTCCTGCAGCGCGAAGTACCCAAATCTGCAGTCGGTTTTCTATGCAGATGTTGCCAGCCTCAACGGGCATCCGGCGACGTTCCAAACGCAGGATCCTGAAACCAACAAGACCTACACCGTGATTTTTACGGGCAACGCATTCGCCGATCTGCTCTACTCGTCGTTCTATGCAACCACCATCATCCCCGCGCTGCCTGAAATGATTTATCAAGTGCGACAGGGTGACTTCAAGATTCCGTCGCTGCTCTACGGCCCTTTCTTTTTGGATGACTCGGTCAACTGGGGGGTATATTTCTCTGTCGAGTGCGCGGAAGATGTTGACTTCGACACACCACAGGAGGTCGCAACGGCTGGGCAGGCATACCCGCCGCAGATTCGCTCGTACGAGCTGTCCGGTCTGGAGGGAGAGTTCCCAGTATGCCACGCGTGGCATGTACCTGCGGTGGCGCAGAGCGAGTCGCAGCCGGTGGCCAGCGCGATTCCGACGCTGGTACTGGAGGGGGAATATGATCCGATCACCCCGCCCACAAATGGCGCCCTAGCTACGCAATCGCTAAGCCATAGCTACCAATTTCTCTTCCCTGCCACCGGGCATGGAGTGTTCCTATTCAATCCGAGCCCGTGCCCCACGACCATTGTGCTGCAGTTCCAGCGCAATCCGATGCAGCGGCCTGACGGAAGCTGCATCGCCGCTATGAGTGAGCCACAATTCCAGTGATTCTCGCGAATTCACCAGGTAGGCAAATGACTCAGCCCAGGAGTATCTTGGAGGCCAGAGGTCTGACGGTCGATCTCCTCATGAAGTTCGATGACGGAGACGCCCCGCGCTATTCGGCAGAGGCAGCGTCGACAGAGGCGATCCCGATCCTGAAGCCGTCAAGAGTCATCTTGACGTGAACCGGCGTCCCTTCGTTGGGCGTCCGAAACGCCTCCTGGGAGCCGAGGCTCGTAAGGTAGCTCTAGCCATGGAGCAGCTCGATGCAGACGGCTTTACCGAGTCTGCTCCCCATCTAC
Organism: uncultured Chloroflexia bacterium; assembly: GCA_963826075.1. Lineage (GTDB taxonomy): Bacteria > Chloroflexota > Ktedonobacteria > Ktedonobacterales > JADMIN01 > JAJPKE01. The sequence goes on along the minus strand of CAWGVQ010000008.1, from coordinate 760,822 downwards.
AGACGTGGAAGACAGTAGCAGCGTGAACCAAAACGTCGATCCGACGCCGACTGTACTCTCAACCCCGACTTGGCCGCCGTGCCGCTCGATGATGGCTCGGCAGATGTAGAGCCCAAGACCCAGACTATTCGACCCATCCTGCGCGGTGATGCCTTCCACGCGATAGAATCTCTCCCAGATGTGATCAAGCTCCACTGCGGGGATGCCTGGCCCTTTGTCGTGCACTGCGATTTGGACGACCCCGTCATCAACACGGAGGGTGAGAGTCACTGGCTGGTCGGCCGGGGAGTACTTGAGCGCATTGGAGAGGAGGTTGGCGAGAACCTGCCCAGTGCGCTGCTCGTCTACTTCACTTAGGATGGGCTCTTTCGGCAGCGCAAGCTGTATCTTGCGACCTGGCGCCAGTAGGTGTTGGACCTTGACCTCCTGCCGACAAAGGGCAACGAGATCACAAGGGTGCCGTTCGAGCGTGAGCGCGCCGGACTCAATACGGGCTATCTCGCGCAGGTCATTGACCAGCCGTTCCATCCGTAGCAGGTTGGTGTCGAGCGCATCTAAGCCTCGGTCGCCGGGCACGAAGGCCGGTTGTCCTTTCCGCAAGCGCCGCTGCTGGGTCTGCAGGTAGAGGCGCACACCAGTTATTGGTGACAGCAAGTCGTGAGCTACCACCCGCAAGATATCATTGCGTTGCTGTTCGAGCTGGTGGCGCTCAGTGATATCACGTAGCGCAGTGACACCGCCTATGATGTGCCCCGCAGCGTCACGCACCGGTGCCCCACTAATCTGCACGATGAGCTCACGCCCGTCCAGAGCGCGCACACGCGTCTCCACTGCGTGTGCACCTGTCAGCGTCTCACCGCGCAGCACACGCATAGTTGGCCACTGGTCTTTGGGCAGCAGGCGATTTTCCAGATCACGGGGCAAACGGCGCGCCGCATAGTCCGTGAATTGGGAACCGACGGCTTCTCGGGTGGCGTCATATCCGAGCAGCTGCCGGTATGCCTCATTCATACGAACAATGTGCGCAGTTGCATCCACCAGGACAACACCGTCCACCATTGCCTCAAAGATACTCTCGATTTGAGCCGCATGCTCGAAGAGTTCCTGTTCCAGGTGCCGTTGCTGGGTCACGTCGTGGGTCGTCAGCACAGCGCCGAGAATCTGCCCTCTCGCATCACGGACAGGCGCGCCGCTGACGCGTAGCACCAGGTCTCGTCCATCAGGTGCGTGGTGGTACAACTCGATAGCCTGTTCGGAGGTGATCCTCTCACCGCCCAGCGCCTGGTAGAACGGCAGGTTCTCACGCGGTACTCTCTGCCCCAGTGCATCATAGGGCTCTGACTCCTGCGCCCAGGTCTGGATGTACTCCGCCTTTGGATTGATACCTCGCTCTATCAGGAGCTGCCGCTGTGCCTCATTCATCCGGATAATGCGGCCGGTGGTATCGGCAAGGACGACGGCCTCGACCTGAGTGGCAAAGGTGCTCTCCAGCTCGGCAGCGCGCTCGGCCAATTCTCGCTCCAAGTGGTGGCGGTCAGTGATGTCTCGACAGACACAGACTGCCCCCATGACATGGCCGTCGGCATCAACCAACGGCACGCCGCTAACGTTGAGGATCCGTTGTTGTCCATCTGCAGTGCGGGCGATGACATCCACAGTCTCTGTCCCACTGAGTGTTTCCCCCCGCAGCACGCGCACTGCCGGCCGCTCCTCATTGGGGAGCGGCCGGCCCTCAAGCGTCCGCAAGTCGGCCTCACTTGCGCGCTCCCCAATAGGAACCGCCAGGGCAGCCCCACGACCGGAGAGTGTCAGACCGAGTAGGGTCGCGGCAGCAGTGTTGCCCGCCATGATGCGTCCGGCAGCATCATACACGACCAGAGCATCAGCGAGCGCGTCCACGATAGTAGACGCAAACTCCGGGGAGGCATGCAACACGTTTGGTAACAGTGAAAAGGGCAGGGGAGAAGTATCACTCATCGGCGCACCCCCATGATCGCATCTATAGAGTCGCATCTACAGAGATGCATACCACATGCCCACGATTCCTGAAGGCGACAGGGTAGCAATCAGCCACTACACCAAGACATCCTCACCACGTGCGACACCCTTATCGGGATGGTATAATCATGCAGGCGAGCAGCTAACGGCAAACCATCTCTCATATCTCAGTGTCTCTGCGTGCGCGACTCTAAGGTTCATGTTCTCGGTTATACTCGAAACGCGGTACGGAAAAGATATATAGCATTTTGGCAACTGCACAGAGCCCGCGAACGGGCGATGCCCACCACTTGGCGAAGTGATTGGGGAGTTAACTATGAGCACCTACATCGTTGACAATGCCGCACCGCAGTCAGCCCAGCGATTCACTTGCTCAACCTCAGATCGAGGTACAGCGCCATGATGTCGGGTCCGACCCTCTCCCGGCACAGGCTTTCGACTTAATCCATACCCGCCTGGTGCTCTCTCACGTGCCCGCACGTGAGCAGGCGCTCGAACGAATGGTGACAGCGCTCAAGCATGGAGGGCTACCTGGCGATCCACGAGGGCAATTCGCCGGGTGCCCGCTTGATGCGGGCCAACTTCGAGCAGATTCGCGAGGAGGCCGTTCAGGCCGGATACATCACGAACGACGAGGTCGAGAAGGTGCTCACTTTGCTCGATGATGCGAACTTTACCATCAGTACACCGATGATGTTTACTGCGTGTGGTCGCCGTCCCTATTCCGACCTGCGAGTATTCTATAGACGCCAGGATCGCTCGTTGGTTAAGACTCTTGACATACCAACAGGGACCATGCTAGTGTTTGCTCACTTGAGAGATTGGCGAAGTAAGGCGGCCCAACGATGCGCAGTACTGCACGCCGCATCATTCGTGATATGCGCTCCAACGACGCGGTCGCCGGCGGCCATTCCTCACCCCTGCAGAGAGCAACCGACCTTCATAGGCTCCGAGAAGCCAACCGCCTCCGGGTACTGAATCACATTCGTTCCATGACTCTGCCAGGAATATTCCGGCGGCTGATCTGGGACTCCCACACCGCACTCTCGCTGGTGGCGCAACCTTCCCATAGTAGGGAAAGGCGGTAAGACAATGGCGACTTTACGATACGGCGCTTCGCTGGGTGACAGTCTGCGTTTGGACAGTCGCCGAAGGGTGTTGCGCCTGCTGCACGACCAGGGCCAGACGACTACGACCACATTGGCCGAGGCGGCACGGCTGAGCCTGCCGGCGATTACCGGTCTGGTCGAAGAACTCGAGCATCGCGGGCTGATAGAGCGTGTCACACCCGTCGACACTACGGGATGTCTCACTGGCAGCTGGACGTACCGGTTAGAGCCACGGCGACTCCGAAGCGGAGCGGTGCTGCTCAGTGTGGACAGCGTGCAGGTGGCAGTTATCGATGCTGCCGGCACCATGGTGGGTAGATTGGATTCTCCTCTAGGTTCCGACAAGCGCCCGGATTCGATCATTAAGCTCATCGTTAGCACTCTGCACGAGTTACTTGGCAACCTGCGCATGTCGACCAGCGACCTTCTCGGTGTCGGGATTGGTGTACCTGGCCTCACGTCGTTTCACACGGGCGTTGTCCACTTTGCGCCTCACCTTCCGCAGTGGTCGGATGTACCGCTGGGCGCTCGCCTGGAAGAGCAGCTCAGGTCCACTATCTGGGTCGACAACGATTGCCACGTTCAGGCGCTTGCCGAGCGTTACTTTGGGCTGGGTCAGGACGGCCGGGAATTTGTCAGCGTACAGAGTGGTATCGGCCTCTCGGCGGCGTTTTATCTCGACGGCACTCTCTACCGCGGGGCACGAGATACCGCTGGGGAGATCGGACACATGATCGTCCAGGAAGATGGACGACTCTGCGACTGCGGCAGCTGGGGTTGCTGGGAGACCATTGCGTCGATCACCTGGCTGGTTGACGAGGCCTGCCGTACTCAGGACGGCGGGTTCAGACTGCCCGACTGGCTTGATATTCCTGAGGTCGAACAGCAGGATTATCAGTCGATCTGGGACATAGATCCAGCGGTAGTCAGGCTGGCCGCGCGCGCGATCTTCCGGGCGGCGAAAGCCGGGCGCAGTGACGCCATCTCCCTGCTCAGACAGCACGGCCAGTATTTCGGCATAGGTCTGGCCAACCTGACCAATATGTTGAACGCCCAACGCATCATCATCTGGGGAGACGATGTGGCCGCCGGCGACATCTTCCTAGACACGGTACGCAGCAGCGTCAGCAAACGGGCTCTGGGGCATCCAGGGAAGAGCTGTGAGATTGTATTTTCACAGCTCGGCCAGGATGTGGCTCTCATCGGCGCCGGCTGCCTGGCCATCGATGACCTCTTCGGCGAGCGCTGACACGCATCACCGGTTGCCTGGTACGGCTCAAGCCGTGACACCCTGGAAGAGGTCGCGCTCGGTGGTTTCTCCGTTTCGCCACTCCGGATAGATTCGCGAGAGTGACACGCTGCCCTGCAAAGTGCGGGCAACGAGTCTTCTAAAACGGCGGGCCAGAGGGGGGACCTCTATCTGGCTGGCATAGCACTCCAAAGCCTTCCAGCTCGGTTCCAGATATTTGGTGGCGCTGATCCTGGTGGTGACCGGCGTAGTTGCCTGCACGGCGGCCACATAGTCCATGTCTTTGTTTCTCCCGCCATGTCGCGGATCCTGGCCTCGCAGACGCATGAGCGCGATACCTACGCGAAACAGCTGATTGGGACCGGTAACGTAGTAAAGCTTCTCAGGAGGCTCCGGCTCATCCCGCAACTGGCGAAACGCCGCCAGTGTCGCCTGATTGATCTTGATATGATCCGGGTGACCGTAGGCGCCAAAGCTGTTGAAAGTAATAACCACCTGCGGCCGCATCCGGCGCATCACCAGGGCAACCCTCTCGGTCACCGCTTCCAACGGAGCCTGCCACAGCGACTCCGGATGCTGGTTGCCCTCCGAGCCCATCATACCGCTATCTCGGTAGCCGAACGTCACCACTTCGGTGAAGCCGGCGGCGCTGGTCGCGCAGGCTAGCTCCGCCAATCGCAGCTCGGCAATCGACGCATAGCTTTTGAGGTGCTCAGGATCCACAGTGCCCAGATCGCCGTTGGTGGCGCAAATAAGGGTGGTGGTCGCCCCTTCTTCCTGCATGTACCGATTGGCCAGCGAGACAGTGCCTATCTCGTCGTCAGGGTGGGCAAAGCAAAACAGAATACTCTTGGTCATAACCCCTGCGCTCTCTAGGTGGCCTGGTGAATCTCTGGCCCTAGCCTGCCCCAGAGAAGAGTATAACGCATGCTGGAAGAATTGTAATCAGGATCAGGGTCCCTGGCGCCTCCTTCCTACGGCGGCGGGGAGGCCCAGATGCATCCATCACAGAGCGCTTCAGGAATAGCGGCAAAGAATTCGGGATTGTCCAGATCACGGTAGTCAGGTTGACGGCGCATTCTTGCTAACAGCCGGGTAATGCGCCCGGAATCCCCGGCAATCTCCAGTGAGCCGGAATCCGACAGCGTGACGACTCCATATGTGTGATCACCACTACCGACTACGATGGGTGCCGGCTTGACGATGGGCTGAGAACTAGATTCAGGTAGTTTCATAAAGAGTATGCTCACTTGTCCAGCGGTATGATGATCGAGCGCTGGACAACGCTAGTGGTGTGCAGGGCGCGTGCCACATAGTACGGCTATGGTATACTCACACTGCCCACAAGCAGGGGTTAAAAGAACGAGGTTGGCGCGACATAGCGTCGCTGCGCTCAGCTAGATCGAAAGTAGGTTGGTTACCGATGCCGGATACCGAGGTCATTCGAGTGCGCCGCAGTTTTCGGGTACCGAACTGGGACATAGTGCAGCATCCCCAGGATCGAGAAGCGCTGGACGCACTGAAGCGGATTCCGTTACTGGATAAGCTCATTGGGTTTCTCATCGAACAACACTGGGAGCGGCTGCTCTACATCCAGAATATTTCCAGCAGCGTGCGGGTTACGCCGCGGCAATCTCCACGTGTCTGGTATATATTCAATGAGGCGAACCGAATATTTGATCTGCATGATCCCTGCGAGCTCTACATCACCCAAAATCCTATTCTCAACGCCCACACCTTTGGAAATAAGAAGCCATACATCATGCTCAACAGCGCCGTCGTCGAGGGCATGAACGACGACGAGCTGCTCTCCGTCATCGGCCACGAGATTGGCCACATCCTCTGCGGCCATTGCCTCTACACCACCATGGTATACCTCATGCGCCCGTTCCTCGAACTCGGGCTCTCCAATATTCCGGGAGGCAACTATGCCTCAATGGCCCTGCGACTGGCGCTCTACCGCTGGAGCCGCGCCAGCGAGCTTACTGGAGATCGCTTTGGACTGCTGGCCAGCCAGGATTCGCACGTGATGGTCAAAGTGATGATGAAGTTCGCCGGAGGCAAGACATCCGACCAGCTGGACCCTATGGAGTTCATTGCCCAGGGGCAAGCGTACAAAGAGCTGAACGATAAGCTGCTGGACAGCCTTTACAAGCTTATGATGGAGATGCCGTTGACTCACCCACTGGCCGTGGTTCGGGCCCAGGAGACCATGTCATGGGCCCAGTCGAAGCAGTATCTGTCGCTAATATCGGATTCGTTCTAGACCGGCTTGTAGCGTGGCGCCTCAGCTCTGAAGGCTCTATTGCCCCTCGGTAGTGCATCCTACCTAAAGAACCCTACGGCGCCTCGCCAGATGAAGACGCTGCCGATGAGGAAAGAGACCGCAATCACCATGGTGCGGTTGTGATCTTGCAGCCACAGGGCAGCGGCCTCGAATCGAGCTGAGGAACTCATGGACACCACAATCGGAGCTACGATCAGGAGATCCGCTCCCAGAATGTAGAGCAGAAAGGCCACGATACTCTGAGCTGGCCCCAGCGTCGCCTGGGTTATGACCCCAATCGCTGCCAGGGTGAAGAGCCAGGCTCGCGATGATGTGACGACAAGCAAGGCCCCCGCCGCTAGAGCCTTGGCCGGCGTCAGCGCGTGTATGAATGTCTGCCATCGCGGTACATGAGTCTGCAGATCTTCTTTGGCGCTCAGCTGTTTGAGAGCAACCGCCCAGAGCAGCATGCCGGTGACGAGCAGCAGAATCGAAATAAAGCTGTCGGGCACGGTGGTCCCCCCGGCTACCTCATAAACGCTGACGATAGCGCCGAAGAGTACGCCTTGAAGTAGGCGGACCATGGTCACGCCGGCGACGAAAGCCACGGCCTCGACGAGGCCATCCCCACTGCCGAGCATAACGAAGACGAGAATAATCCAGGTCGGCGTCAAGATGCTACCCACGACCAGAGGGGTCAAAGAAATCAGCACGCTGCCCATGTGTTGTCGTTCTCCTAAACCTACCAGATATGGACAATCCAGACCCGGCGGGTGGTCCCCAGTTCACCATCGTGCTTCAGTGGATCTATATAGGCAAGCATCGCACTGGCCAAGCCACCACCGACGTATCCCTTGAGTTTATGCAAGATGAACCGGACTAGCCTAAGGGTGAGTTTACAGAGGAAGCGTCGCGGAAAGACGGTTCCTCTGTAAGGCGGACCATATACTCGCCACAATGCCCCGACTTTCGATTAGGGACAGCACACACAGGACTGATTTAGAGTTGAAGAAGACATATGGCAATCGGAACGCCCAGCGCGAGCAGCGGCAGACGTTCGTTGTCGGATACGAATTCACAGAAGATCGCTATCGAAAGCGGAAAGGCAGCTAACGGGTGGAGTACACACAATTTGGGAATACCGGTATGCGCGTTTCTAGGATCTGCTATGGAACATGGGCGTTTGGAGGCGAGTGGGGCGAGCAGGATATTGCCGCCAATAAGGCTGCCGTTCGCCAGGCGCTCGACCTGGGGATCAACTTCTTCGACACAGCGCAGGCCTATGGTTTTGGTATAGCCGAGCAGTTTCTCAGTCAAGCTCTACAACCAGAAATACAGACCAGGCGCCAGGACCTGGTTCTGGCAACCAAAGGCGGGCTGCGACAGTCCGGCGACCAGCTCGTTCGCGATTCCAGCCGGGCATGGCTTCGTCAGGGGCTGGAAGCCAGTCTGCGCGCGCTTGGTACCGACTACGTCGATCTGTATCTCATCCACTGGCCGGACCCCATGACTCCCATGTCCGACGTGGTTGCCACCCTCAACGACTTTGTGACCGAGGGCAAAGCTCGATTCGTCGGCGGCTCCAACTTCAGTCTGCAACAGATACAGGCCTTCGAAGAATTGCGCCATATGGACGGCCTTCAGTCACCGTATCATCTGTTTCGGCGTGAGATTGAGACGAGCATTCTCCCCTACTGCGAGCAGCACCATATCGGCGTCCAGGCCTATGGTCCGCTGGCACATGGTCTGCTGACCGGACGGTACACCACTTCCACGACATTCCCGGCCAACGACTGGCGCAGTAAGAGCGACATCTTTGCTGGTCCAACGTTTACGCAGAATCTGCAGGTAGTAGAACAGCTGAACCAGATCGCCCAGCAACGCCGCTGCACCCTGCCGCAGCTTGCCGTTGCCTGGGTACTCGCTCATCCCGCGGTGGATTGCGCCATCGTTGGTGCACTCAACCCCGCGGAAATCTCGGATACGGCGGGCGGAGCCGATATCCATCTCTCTCGCGAGGAGATGCAGACGGTAGATCAGGCAATGCGCACTGCCACACCGGTAGGCGGTCCTTCTCCAGAGGGAACGTTTACCACCGACGAAGAAGCGCCTATCAGCCCCGCATATGGCGGAAGCGATTTGCCGGCGGCTCCCATTTAGCTGGATGTGGAAAAGCTGCTGGGCGCGGCACGAGTGAGGTCACCGCCTGGTCGACGAACTAGATCCGACCGAACTAGATCCGACCGAACTAGATCCGACCGAACTAGATCCGACCGAACTAGATCCGACCGAACTAGATCCGACCGAACTAGATCCGACCCAGGAATGGATAGTGAAAAGGTTTGCCGTTAAAGGCTTTGATGGCTCCATTGACGGCCAGCACCAGGCCAAGAACGCTAATAGCGACCGCTCCGATCCAGAGCACCGCGAACAGCAGCAATCCAAGAATACCGCCCACCGAGAAAAATGGCAGAAATGGCAGCGGTGATCCTGACCCGCTGGCAGCGGCGGCGCCCGCGAGGCCAAGCGCTCCCGCCAGCAGAGTAAGAACCAACCCGATTACTCCGATTAAGACGAACATACCAAGAAAGGTCGCTGAAATGAGAATGTGGAACCAGAAAGCCTGCTTGCCTTGACTCGAAGCGTAGGCCATCTTATCCTTGCACGCCAGCCAGATCACCAGCGGCAATACTATGGGCAGAAAGAAATAGCTGAGATGGGCAATACCGGCAAAGAGTTTCTCGCTGCCGGGATCGGCAAGAAAGCTCTGCACCGATTGGCCGGCCCGAGTGGAGAGATCGGGATTCGGCGGCAAAGTGGTCCGTAGGTCAACACGGAGTGCATAGATCGCTTCAAGAATTCGCCATGAATCCGCCGACACGGCTGGAGAAAGGGTGATCGGGATAACCGATTGCCCGCTCTTGAGCCGCAGGTAGACGGCAGCCGCCGCAGAGCTTCCCGGAGTTGGGGGAGCCGCAGGGTCTGCAACCAGAGCCGCACCCACTATATCAGCGAGGGGATAGACCGTAGAGCCGGCTTGAAGACGATCGGTCCAGACCGTGAGAAGTCCACCGGTTCGCAACCAGGACGAGTACAAAGGCTGTGACGCGGCTCCAGGGTACGCGTTACTCATACTACTGCACCGATCCAAAACGCTCCATGTGCTCGCGTTCCTTCGACAGCGCATCGGCCGGGAATCCCTGCTCACCGCCCAGAGCGCGGGCACGCAGGGACAGCTCAGCCGCTTCCTCCATGATGATGATGAGCTGAGCAGCCGCATGGGGATCACGGCTGAAGGCCAGCAGGCCGTGGTTTGCCAGCAGCACCGCGGGCACGTTGGGATGACGCCGAAGCTGTTCAACGATGTTGGTCACCGATTCCGCTGAGCCACGTGGCGCCCAGGCCGCCACCGGTATCTCGTCGGTGATGCCGTGCCTCAGAAATGCTTCATAGGTACAGGGCAGTGATTGGTGGGCCAGCGCAAAGCTGGTGACATGAGGGGAATGGGTATGGATGACCGAGTCGACCTCGCTGCGTGACCGGTAGACACAGGCGTGCATCGCCACAATCTCTCGTGTAGTGGGGTCGAGGGCGCCATCCAGAACTTCTCCTTCGAAGGTCACGACTGCCAACTGTTCGTTGGTCAACTTCGCCAGGGAGCCCGTCGAGGTCAACAACATCTGGTTTGGCTGCGGCAATCTCGCGCTCATGTTGCCATGTCCGCTGTGCGACATGACTCCGGCTGCAAAGAGGAGGTGTGCCGACTCCACCAGTTGTTCACGTAGGTCGGCAGGAGACCTGTCACGCATGCTCATATCGCTTCGCTTTCTGCTCGGTGGAGCGCTCGACAATCAGCCATTAACCGGATAGTGTGTACCAGCTCACCTACGGCAGGGAGACATTGTCGCATCACTGCGAGTAGCAGTACGGCAAGTATACGATAGGAGGCGGTATGTCAACTAGAGCCCCTTGGTCTCTGCCGTGAGGTACAATCCAAATGCTAAGGCAGTAAGCTTCGAGAAGGGGATGGAGAGCAATGGCAACTATCGCAGTAATTGGCGGGGGAAATATCGGCGGCACACTGGGTCGCAAATGGGCTCGGTCGGGACACCATGTCACCTTTGGCATGCGCAACCCGAGCAGCGAGTCCGCCGAGCGTTTGCGCTTAGAGTTGGGAGACGGCGCCCAGTTCAAGGAGATAGACGAGCTGGCTGAGACGCTTGCGGCGGCGGACGCGGTGGTATTTGCCATACCTGCGGCCGCAATGGATGACACCATCGGCAAGTATGCCAACCTTCTGGATGATCGCACAGTGATCGATACTACTAACCGTATGGGGGGCAGCGGCGTCATGAATAGTCTGGCGACCTTTCGGGCGAAATCTCCCCGCGCTCGCTATTTCCGTGCATTCAACACACTTGGCTATGAGAACTTCCAGAACCCATTCTTTGACGGAGTTGCCGCCGATCTGTTCTACTGCGGTCCCGAGGGAGAAGCGGGCAGCCTGGTTCGAGGGCTCATATCCGACATCGGATTACGACCGGTCAGGTTGGGCGACAGCGACCAGACGGATCTCGTGGACTCGCTGACCGGCCTGTGGTTTGCACTGGCCATTCGCCAGCAGCATGGACGGCACCTAGCATTCAAAGTGCTCGGGATGTAGCCGTCGCCTCCCCTAGCTTAGGCGTGGGCGGTAGCGCTCTGGTCGGCCTGTGGCTGCTCGTCCGGTTTCTCGATCAACTCGCCCTCGAGTGAAATTTGAATCTCGTCGCTCACTACCCACTTGCCGTCAAGCATGGCATTGAACGTCATTCCATATTCCCTGCGGTCGATCTTGCCCTCACCGCTGTAGGCAATGCGGTGGCCCATCCGTGGATCGTTGAATTCCCCATACTTCGTCAGTGTTAAGGTCAGTGGATGGGTGACGCCTTTAATGGTGAGATCACCGCTCACGATGTAGCGATTCGCGCCCGCTTGCTCGATCTTGGTGCTCTTGAAATGGACTGTCGGATACTTGTCGGCCTCCAGGAAATTGGATGAACGAAGGTCATTGTCACGATTTGCGTTGTTCGTCCGAATGCTCGCCGTCTGTAAGGTAACCTCAACCGACGACGTCTCCGGGTTGTCCGGATAGAGCTCACCGGTGGCGATCACATCGGTAAACGTCCCTCTCACTGTCATCATACCAAGATGTTTCGCTGAAAACTCAACCTGAGTGTGGTTGGGGTCAAATTGCCAGGCCATACTTCCACGTCTCCTTTAGCCGAGAAAACATAACGTACGCTCAAAACAGTCCATATCATCCGCTCCCACAGAAAAACCAGGGCGGACACTACTGGAGTTCTGGCCGCACCAGCACCGGCTGTCTATAATGCTATCGCAACCCAAAAGTAAGCCGCAATGGGCAAAAACCAGTTCGGTATCGCTTAGGGCAACATGCGTGCCGGAATGGTGCCTAAAGACCCTAGGGGGCCACTATGCCGGCGGTTTCGTCGCCATGTTTGCGTACCATTCTACGGGACTTGCGCTGCGTTAGCGCGGCTCGTGGTAGACGAGCGGTCAAATGGCGACAAGCCGTCCGGTATTCGTGCGGGCGTAACTGAGATCGGCGGCGACTTCGAGGAGATGTTCATCCGGTAGTAACACCTGAATCCTTTGTAGTTCAAGCGTGGCGTGCTCCAGCCACAGCGCCGTCTGGACGCCGGCCTGGGCAGACAGCATGGCGATGCTGGGGCTGCCAACAACCAGTCCTACTTGCTCTCCGGCAAGCAAGGGAACTCGGCGGCGTGGTATGTCATGGTCGAGCATACCGCTAACTCCTGGAAAGCCAAACCGGTTTGACCAGAATCTTTTCTTCTGCTACATATAACGTGTAGCAAACGGTACTGCAAGACGACGGCTGGGACGCTGGCTGTACGATCCGTAAGAGCGACCATAGAGCGTCTCAGCCGCTCTAGGCTAGGGTGTAGACTCAGACCTCATGACTTGGAACCTGCCGGATCTGCTCATCAGTGATCTGCTGATCGGCATGTTTCTCATCGGCGTGAACGCGGGCTTGCTTGAAGAGTTCGTCGTCATTCTCGGCTTCGAGATGCTGCCCGCACAGAGGGCAATCGGCGGCACGCATAGGCGTCTCCTTTCTGCTCTCACCTTCGCCGGTGAGAGACCCTGCGGTGAAGAGAAGCACAGCTACTTCTCTTTCATCCACCGCAGTATATCTCTTGCAGCCCACAACCCGTCGATCTCACTCTACAGAATGTGGAGATGCTGCTTCCGGTTGGACAGAAGGACTTGCCAGCTCCCCGGTAGTGGTCACTGGACCTACGCTGGGGGCGAAAACTTCAGGAAACTGGCGTGGGTGCAGCTCGCGCCACTCCTTCCAGGCAACGGAGAGGAATACCTGGATCAGTCCGGCCAGCGGCGCCGCAAATATAGCTCCCCAGATCCCGAAGAGCTCGGCACCGGCCACCAGCGCGACGATGGAGACCGCCGGATGCAGGCCGACTGCCCTTCCCAGGACACGTGGAGCGATGATGTAGCCGTCAAGCACATGTATGACGACGAAATACCCCAGAACTATGAGGGCGAGCAGCCAGCTCTGCGTGGCGGCCACCAGAACGCAGATCACTCCCGAGGTGAGCGTGCCTACGGTAGGAATGAACTCTAGCACAAAGGCCAGCAGTCCAAGCAGTATGGCATACGGCACCTGCAAGACGAACATGCCCAGCCCCACCAGCGTTCCTATGAGGGTGGAGAGAAACAGCTGCCCCCGAATGTAGCCACCAATCACTCGCTGCACCGTACTGATGAGAAAGGACACACGAGTACGGTAGCTTAATGGAGCGTTGGCCAAAACCCATTTGGCTGACCGCTCGCCGTTCACCAGAAGGTACACGCTCAACACCAGTATCAATACCGTGTCCAGCAGCACCGTGATGAGGCTATTTACCAGTCCGCCCAGCAGTGGCAACGCCGTCTGAGCCTGTCCCGCGATTTGAACGGTAAAGCTGTCTATCTGCTGCTGCGAGATGCCCAGCTCGGTAAGCCTCCGCACGAGTGGAGATGGGGTGCCATTGGGGCCATTGGCAACAAAATGCTGCATCTGCACGATGAGAGAGCCCAGCTCAGAAATGCCGGCTGAGACCACCAGATACCCAAGTACTCCCAGAGCCGCCAGCGCCACCACATACACTACGAGAACTGCCAGGAATCGCGGCAGTGCACGCCCTAAGAGCGTGGTGAGCGGCTCGAGAGCCAAGGCGATGATGGCGCTGATGGCAAGAAGTAATACTACCTGTATGACATGAGACAGTACCCATAGTACAATACCGATAGCGACCGCCCAGAGCAACACCGTCAAAATGGTGTCGCGTCTTCTGCCCCATCGTGCGGCATCATTGATCTCGTCACCGCCACCTTCCAAGGCGGGGGTCACGCTGCTCTGTGAAATTGTTGATAACTCGCTGTCTGGCTGCGACATACCTAGCCTCCTCCTGTACACAGGTGTGTCCATTCAATCGAACTCATCAAAAGATAGCTACTTTGATTGTTATGATTCTAGCAGACTCCATCGTCCCGGCGCCGCCAAGGCCGGTTTGTGTTAACTGGTGCGCTGGCTGTAAAATGCGACTGAGACCGGCGCCGCCAAAAGGCAAGTTTCTCGTCCCATCGGGGGATAGACGCCAGACCACCGCATTGAGTAATACAGAGACGGGCAGCGCATGGAACCGAAGAATAGACCCAGATCGGTAGGGATCTTCCGGCAAATTGGGGACACATTGCCAGCTCGAGTGGTAGCCAACCAGTTCGCTGTCTGGAGATGCCGTCCATACAGCGGTCCAGTCACCCTGCTGGTGGGCACGGCGCTGATTAGTCTGCTGCTACTCCTTCTTCGGGGGATGTCGCCGCAGCTGCCGGCTCTCGGCGTCGCCTACCTGCCGCTGATTGCCATGCTGGCCTATTACTGGAGCTGGAGCCTGGTGGTGGCTGCAGCCGCAATTCAGTTGCTGTGTGTATACGTCATCTTCCTACCCACGGCCTGGGCCGGCACCCCACGCGCGTCCGAGGACATCGCCGAGCTCGTGGTTCTTATCGCGGTCAGCGGTTTTATACTGGCACTGGTGCAGTTGGCTAAGAATCGCCGCGATGCCGCCGAGTGGGAAGCGGCTCGATTTGCCTCGCTCAATGCCGTAGGAATCGCGCTGGCTAGCGAGCGCAACCGCGATAATCTGCTACACCTGATTGCCCAGACCGCGTGCGATCTCACCGGCGCCAGTTTCGCCGCTTTTACACTTCGACCGGTGGATACCACCGGACAGCCGGTGGTTCCGCCCGAAGGTAACCTGTTCCACTTGGCCGCCGTTGTTGGAGTTACTCCGCAACAGGAGGCGGTTTTTCGGCGTCTGCCGCTTGGTGGGGAAGGTTTACTCGCGCCTATTTTCCGCTACGGCGTGCCGGTGCGCGTGGGCGACATCGCCAGCCTCCTGGAGGCAACGCTGACCAGAAGGTACCAGAGGGCAACACCGCCGCTCTCTCTGCTGAGTCTCGGCCCGCACCGAGTGAGGTGGCCCGGCGACAGGCAGAAGCCTTTGCCCGAGGAGACATTCCGTGGCAGGAACTCCGCGCAGTAGGTATGCCACCTGGCCATCCAGTGGTGCGCAGCTTTCTTGGCGCCCCTCTCCTCAGTAGGGATAGCCAGGTTCGAGGTGGATTATTGCTGGGGCACACCGAACCCAATCGCTTCTCCCACAGCGACGAAGCGGTGCTGCAAGCTCTGGCGGCCCAGGCCGCCGTGGCCCTTGAAAATACCCGCCTCTACCAGGCAGCGCAGGACCAGGCAGAGGAGCTGACGACGGTCTTTGAAAGCATAGCCGACGCCGTCGTGGTCTATGGTTCCCAAGGGGCAATAGAGCGCGAAAACCACTCGGCCGCTGCCATACGCCGCATGCTGGCCCACCAGCTCGAAGCAACAGGTGATCGATATGGTCTCCCGGACACCCTGACGAGCTATCCCACCAATGTGCCGGTCGCACTTCGGGATGAGCTGGGGGAGAGACGCGACTTCCTGGTGAGCGCCTCGCGGCTCCGTCCAGCGTCAACGGAGAACGAAGTGTCCCGAGACCAAGCCGCAGGAGATAGTACCGGGCTGGAAGCTCATGGAACAGTGGTCGTCTGGCATGAGGTAACCGAAGCTCGCAAGCTCCTCATCGAACAGCAGGCTCGCTCCAAAGTGGAAGCGCAGCGCGGCCTGCTGCAAGTTCTGATCGATGAGCTGCCCAGCGGAGTGTGCCTGCTACAGGGGACGGAGGCCAGACTGGTGCTGGCTAACCGGGCCGCTCAGAATGTTCTGGGCAGTGAGTGGCTGATGGGATCAGCCGTTCGCCGCGTTTCTCGAGGAGCACGGTATTCAGTTCGCCGGAACCAACGGCCTGCCGCTGCCCACCGAGGAACTGGCCAGTCTTCGGGCTCTTCGTCTGGGAACCGCGGTACGCCATTCCCTGGAAGTGATTCGCCGTCCTGACGGTACTTCGCTCCCCATATTCGTGAACGCAGTGACGCTTGACGCACTCCTACTCAGGAGCCTACCTCTGCACCACGAGCCTGGTGGAGCTACAGGTCCCGTGGTACTGGTAGTCTTCCAGGATGTCACCGCTCTCAAGGAGGCCGAGCACTTAAAGGATGAGTTCATCGCCATGGCGGCTCATGAGCTGAAGACACCTATGGCGTCGGTTAAGGGCTACGCTGATATGCTGCTTCACCGGACTATGGAAGGCAAGCAGGCACAGCTGGCACAATGGCAGATCGAAGCACTGGAGACTGTCGACCAAGCAACCAACCGGCTTGTGGAGCTGACTGATGACCTCCTCGACGTTGCCCGGCTGCAGTCCGATCACCTGCAGCTGCACCTCGAGCCTCACGACCTGATAGCCCTGACACGACGCCTCATGAAACGGTTCGAGATTCTCAGCGCAAAGCATACATTGTCACTGGTCACCGCTCATGAATATGTCGTCACCTGCCTGGATGTCCGCCGCACCGAGCAGATCGTCGGCAACCTACTGAGTAACGCCATTAAGTACAGCCCAGAAGGGGGATCCATCAGCATATCTATTGGGCAAGATGATGAGGCGCGAATGGCTGAACTGGCAGTGTCCGATTCTGGAATCGGTATACCGGTGGATCAGCAGGCGCTGCTCTTCAACCGTTTTGCACGAGCTGAGAACGCACGTGAACTGGGCATCACCGGCACTGGACTGGGACTGTTCCTCTGCCGCGAACTGGTCGAGCGCCAGGGAGGGCGTATCTGGTTCACCTCGCAGCAAGGGCGAGGCAGCACCTTCCGGCTCACTCTCCCTCTCGCTGATGAGCTCACTACAGTCTAGCGTGAACTAGGGCTAATGGCGGGCGCGCCAACAAAAAAGCGAACCAGAATGAGAAAGATCACCGAGCTGGTGGCAAAAGCGTAGATGGCTCTCATCCAGGGTTCTCCCGAATCGCTTCCCGCAAACCAGCCATGCAGGGTCACCATGGCAAAGGCGATGAAGCTGACATAGTGTATCCCCCGCCACCAGGAGTAGGGTAACCTGCGCCGCAACCAGGAACTCAACAGCAGCAACATCATAGCGTACAATCCCACGATGCCAAAAGCGACTGCGGTTGGGCTATAGGGCTCGTTTATTGGCAGCAATAGATTCAACAGTGAAAAAGGCATGAAGGGATCAAATTTCAGCGCCACCAGGTGAAGTACCACCAGTAGTCCAGCGAGGGAGGCAATAAACTGGTGGAGTTCATCCACAATCCAGGATATCCGCTCGTAAGATTTGCGAGCTATGGTGCGCAACATCCCCAGAATGACTGAGAGTGACAGTGCAATGTACGCCGATACTCCCATAGTACGGGTAAAGTACCATAGCACTGGGCTGGAAGTTGCCACTACCTGCCGGCTGGCCACCTCGAGCCCAAACCGGTGGAGCGATAGTATGTCCGTCAACGTCGTCAACTGGGCTAGGAAAGCCATAGGTTACCACCACCTCCTAGTCTGGTGAGATACTGCGCGACATGTTGTGAGCAGACTACTTCGCCGGTCTCAAGCGTCAAGATGAGCGCCACTCCAGAATCCCCGTAGGGTCTCGGAGATGGACCTTCCTGAGATGGGTTCGCACTGCTCACCCTTGTGTCCCAGGCGGCATCTACCATCTGTAGTGCCGCCGGATAACCGCGCAGTAAGGCCACCTTCGCCGCTACCTCGGCATGGGCAGCCGTGGGAGCAAGCGCAGTCGCAGCCGCAAATAGTCGCTGGTCACTCTGGGCAGAGCCAGGCGTGGCGGCAGCCTGCTCGATCCAGAGAGCGGCTGGACGAGCAGTGCGAGGATCGAGGAGATGATGCTGTAGCTGCCCGGCGCGGTACCACCAGCGATCAGCTGCTCCCGAAGTCGCCAGACCACCGCTTCCCAGAGTGATCACAGTTGGTAGAGATTCGGGTTGCTCCGCCTGCTGGGCAGATCTGCCTACCCCAATCGGCCATGGGGTGCCATCGGCCTGGCCACCTCGGGCTCGCATGTCACCGCCCACATTGATGAGCACATGGTGAAAGGGGCGGAAGAAGCGCTCAAGCGCTACGTCCGCTGACCAGCCTTTGGCTATCCCGCCAAAATCCAGATGTGCTCCCAGCGGGAGCCGAACCCGTCGCCGGCGTCTATCGAGCTGAATACGCCGCCACGCGCCGGTTAGCAGAGAACGATGCTCTACTCGCTTTTCAATTATCGGTCCCACCAGAGTTTCGCGGTGGGCAATGTCCGTAAAGTCGCGGTCATAGCCAAGCGCCTCCAGAAGGGAAAGTAGAGTCGGATCAAACAGCCCATCGCTCGCTGCCGCCGCCGCCAGGCTTTCCTCCAGAACGGCAAAGAGGAGATCTGATACCGCGAACCATTCTCCAGCAGCTCTGTTCAACCGGCACAGCTCGCTAGTGCTGTCAAAACGGGTCAATGCTGTGTCCACCTGCTTTAACCAGGAAATACAGGACTGCATAGCCGCCTCTGCGGAAGCTTCCTGCTCCGCTGGCACCCGAAGATGAAGGCTGGTAAGCGTGGCCATGATGGTGTGGCGCTGCTCGAGTAGCACCCAGCCCTGCAGTTCTTGTACACGTGCCACAATCGCCCCTTTTTCCACCTGTCATTTCACCGGCGACGGAGTGCTTGTTGCCACTGGCGTAGGCTTGGGTGTGGGCTTGGGCGTAGCGGTTGGTGCGGGAGTGGGAGAGGTACCGCCCCCGCCACCACCTGCGCCAGAACCCACCGTGGCGGTTGGACTGCCTCCAGCCCCGCCACCACCTGCGCCAGAACTCACCGTGGCGGTTGGACTGCCTCCAGCCCCGCCACCTCCGCTGGATGGAGTTACCGTAGTTCCCGGCACAGCCGAAGGTGACACGGCACTCGCCGCCGTTGGCGAGCTGGAAACCGCCCCGGTGCGCGGAGCCGCAGCTACCGTCCAGCTAAGCGGCTTGTGGTTAGTGAGGTTCCAGGCCCCCAGTACCAGCGCACCGGCACTCGCCAGAGTTGCCACTCGTGTAAAGGAGACCGCCACGGGTCTTCGAGCTGATGATCCACCGCCGGCACTGCCAACTGCCCCGGCTAGCCTCTGCACCCCGGCTGGGGGACGGCCTCCCGATACGATGGTCACGTCTCCAATGGGATGCGCCAGGCAGCCAAGTACGAAACCAGCCTTGCGCTCGGCCGCTGAAAGCGCCTCACCGATCGGATCGACCTGGCCGGAGGTGACTTTGAGCTTGCATTCGCCACAGGCACCGGCGCGGCAGCTAAAGGACGGCTTGTAGCCGTGCCTCTCCAGAGCAGTCAAGAGCGTCTCTTCAGGATTGACATCTAGAGTCGCACCGGTCTCTGTAACGATTAGGCTGCCACCGACGCTGTTGCCGCCACGTCCCTCCACTCGATAGGCCGGCCCGGACTTGGTGGCAAAGATCTCCGAGTGAATGCGCGTCTCCGGCACACCCCGTTTGGTCAGGTGACTGGTCAATTCACGCTTGAGCTGTTCAGGGCCACACATATACCAGTGAGCCTTAGCACCCATGCTACCAGTACGAGCTAGAATGGCAGCTGCGGTCATACGATTATTCTCGGATGAGAGATAGTGTCGCTGGCTCAGCCAATGGCCGCCTGGATCCATCTCGGCCAGCTCGTCTCCAAAGATGATGTCGCGCGGCGAATGAGACGCATAGTGAAGCTGCGCCAGCGGAGTCTCCGCTGTCGGCAGGCGATCGAGTGCCCGCAGCATACCCATGATAGGAGTGATACCGCTGCCGGCCGCCACAAATACCAGCGTCATTTCCGGTCCCAGATCCGGCGGCAGCGTAAAGGTGCCGCGGGGCATGCTGGCATACAAAAGCGTGCCTTCGCGCACCCACGAGTAGAAGTACGTGGAGACCGTCCCCTGATCCAGGCGCTTGATGGCAATTTCCCACGGTTCACCTGGGTCGCCACCTCCGCAGAGCGAGTAGGATCGATA
Source organism: uncultured Chloroflexia bacterium (assembly GCA_963826075.1). GTDB lineage: Bacteria > Chloroflexota > Ktedonobacteria > Ktedonobacterales > JADMIN01 > JAJPKE01. Next base: position 740,679 of record CAWGVQ010000008.1, on the reverse strand, counting down.
TAATGTCTCCCGAGGTGTTGGAAGCGCCAGTGTGACAAATTGTCCCGGCAGGTAGGGCGCGGGTGACTGATCGGTTCCCGGCAGGACAATAGCAATCGAGACTACGTCTGGGGCGACAATGTCACGGGCCACTACCTGTACTGGCAACATGTGAGCCGGCGACACGACCGGCAGCATATGGGTCGGGTTGTCTTCACGGGCTGTCTCAGCTTCATCTCCGCGCATGCAGTGCTTCTCCTTTCCTGGACTCGACTAGTGCCCAATGCAGATCTGTTTGACCAGATTCATCTAACTGTCCCCTCCGGCAGTTGAGTTTACCTGGGAGGCCAGACAGGAACCGTCCGCCTGCGTCACTCCGGTTACCGTTGCGGTCCAACCGACTTGCAGGGCAGCAAACGACGAAGCGCTTCCGCTAAACGCGGTGCTGGAGTTTACATCGATGGTGTGTGAGACGCCGGAGTTTCGCAGCGTAAATGTGTTGGCCCCAGAGTTGATGACTCGGATACTTCCGGTTATGGTGCAGGTCTGGCCGACAGCTGGCGTGGCAGTTGGCTGAGGCCGAGCGGTGGCGGTGGGAAAGATTACCGGAGTGGCAGTCGGCGAGTTCTGGCCACCGTTACCGCCTGAGGCAGCAGTCGCAGTCGGCGAATCCGACTTTGACGGAGTCGCGGTTGAGGTCAAGGTCGAGGTCGAGCTTGATGAGCTACTATTTGAAGACGTCTGGGACAAGCTACTCTCGGCAAGCGCCGCCTGCTGCGAGAGCGTGATCCTCGCCGCCAGCGCTGCACTGGCGCCGCCTATGAGGCAGGTGCCGATTAACGCCAGCGCCACTTTACTTCTCAGGAACTGGAACGGGCCGCTTCCCATCAGGTGCTCCCTCCGAACGTGGCCTTCTTCTCTAGTCTGCAAAGCCCATTCTAGGTGCGATTGATGAGAGTGCCATTAAACGCAGCAATTTTTCCCACCGGCGAGGTACGGTTCTCAGGCAGACGTGCCACCGACATAGCCAGAGGCAGACGGACAGTAAAGGTGGAACCGACACCAACACGGCTGTCTACACTGACTTGGCCATTGTGCGCCCGAACCACCCAGTCCACGATGGCCAGACCAAGGCCGCTTCCACCCGCTGAGTGCACGTGTTCTGGCGCTGCTCGATAGAATCTCTCGAAGATATGCGGGAGATGCTTGGCCTCGATCCCGATACCAGTATCGCTGACCGAGAGTACTGCGTTTTCGGCTTCGCTCCAGACCCGTAAGGTCACAATGCCCCCTCTAGCCGGCGGAGTATACATAAGCGCGTTATGGACAAGGTTTAGCATCGCCTGGAGTATCCGGTCAGCATCAGCCAGTACCACAACCGATCCCGCCGTCTCAACCCGCAGCTCGATACCCCGCTCATCAGCCAGCACCGACGAGACCGAAGCTACGTCCTGCGCTACCTGGTCTAGTCGTAGCGGAGCCCTCTCCAGGGGTATATGTTCCTCGTCGGCGCGCGCCAGCACCAAGAGATCCCCAATCAAGCGACCAAGGCGCTCAGCCTCGGCGTTGATACCCCACAGTACCCCAATGTATTGCGCTGGTGACTTTTCATTCAGGAGAGCGACATCGGTCATACTTCGGATTGCCGATACTGGTGTACGAAGTTCATGGGAGGCATCGGCCACAAACCGGCGCTGCCGCGAAAAGGCACTCTCCAGACGGGAAATCATGTCATTAAGAGTAAGGGCGAGCTCCCGCACTTCATCCTGAGGGCGCGGTACCGGCACCCGCTGCCGCAGATCGCCCGCCTCAACCTGGCGGGCGATTCGGGTGAGGCGGCTAACCGGTATAAAGGCCCGCCTTGCCAGCCAGAAGCTTCCCAGTGCCCCAAGGAGCAGCACCACAGGAGCAATCAGCAGCCAGCCCAGCAATAGACTATGTAGCGTTGAGTTCGTGCTTACCAGAGAGGCCCCAACCTGTACCAGACCATACACTTGTCCCCCTTGCTGGAGAGGTAGACTATAGACCCGAACCGGCTCTCCAGTGGCGGCAGTTACAGTATCGAACCAGGCGGCGCCGGAAAGCGCACGAATGGCGGCGCTGGAATTGTTGGGGAGTTTTTTGGCAGCTGGCGAGGTATAGATGAGTGTGCCGCCACTATCCAGTATTCGAACCACGGCACCGGTATCCACGCTGGGGACCACCGCAGGGTGATCGTCGTCCGATCCGGAACCAGAGTCGTCGTTGTCAGAGTCGTTGGACTGAGGTTCAGATGAAGAGGGAGAAACTCCTAAACCAGGTAGGGCACCAGAGACATCCTCTATGATGAGCCGGCCGTTCTGGTTGCTGATGCCTGCGGCGATCTGCCGAGCGCGGAGAGCAAGCGTGCTGTTAACATTGGCATTGAGCGAAGCGCTGGTATCAGCATAGGAAACCACGCTCACTAGCAAAAGCAACACTGCAAAGACCGAGGCATACCAGAGCGTAATCTGTAGGCGAATCCCTGGGGTAAGCAGCGTGCGGAGACGTCCGGCAGTACCTATAGCAGTCACGGTGTCGCCTCCTTTAGTTGATAGCCGTAGCCGCGAACCGCCTGCAGTACATCAGACTCACCTTCGATACAGAGCTTGCGACGCAAATAACTGATATACACATCGATGACGTTGGAGAGGTGGTCAGCATCCATATCCCACACGTGCTCAGCGATCACCTGCCGGCTCAGCACCTGGCGCGGATGGCGCATGAGAAATTCGAGAAGGGCGTATTCCTTGCTGCTGAGATCGATGCTTCGGGTTCCGCGCCGGACCTCATGCGTGCTGGGGTTGAGTATGATGTCGGCAAACTTCAGGTCTGCACTCCGGCTGCCGCCCTCACGCCGCAGCAGCGCGCGTATTCGCGCCTGTAGCTCCAGAAATGCAAAGGGCTTTACCAGATAATCATCGGCACCAAGGTCGAGTCCGGTCACCCGCTGTTCTACGTCACCTAGGGCGGTGAGAAAAATGATGGGCATCATCCGGTTTCCTCGCCTGAGCTCTCGGCAGACATCGAAGCCTGAAAGGCGGGGAAGTCGGATATCGAGCACAATCAGGTCATAGTCTACATCCCGCCCAAGCAAGAGGGCAGTACTACCATCCACGACCAGGTCAACTGCATAGTGGGATTCTTCCAGCCCTTGTTTGAGGCTGGCCCCAAGTCGCGGATCATCTTCGGCAATCAAGATTCGCATAGATACTGTCCCCCGATCGCGGCATCAGCATTCCCCGCTGCGGCGCCATTCACCAACCAGCAGGCATTAACCCACCGTCGGACATGATCAATGAACGGCAACGAATGTGACGCTTATAAGAGTAGCATCGTAGCACTTTGGTGCCATCCTACTGTCCTACGCCAGTGAGATCAGCCACAGCCAGACTTGCCAGGTACACGGCCACGACAGCCATACCTGGCGGCTTGCCTGGTCGTAGCATCTGACTGGTTTGTGTGCGAAAGACATGGGTGAGGGATAGTTCATCATTCGGGGGGATCTGGATCGATACAGTTGTAGCCGAATGCGACGAGACTCAGGGATTCGCGGAATAGGGAGTGGCGGATACCAGACCAAGCTCGGCTTCGAATTCTTCGGCTAAGGTAACCGCACTAGGATGCACTCCCTTGGGCAACTCCCGCTGATAGACGCGGTAGGCATTGATATAAGCCTGGAGAAAGAGAGTTTCAGCATAGGTAGGGTAGTCGAATTCAATCGTACGGGTATAGGCCTTCCAGGCCTCGCCAGCAAAGAATGCGAGATCCTCATCGCCCAGAGCGTCTATCATCAGCCCGTGAAAAAAGCTATCCCGGGCCAGCTCGATGGCCTTACGCATCGCCGTCTGGATCATAGCCTTCCGCTGGTAGTCGTCGGCTATGAAGTGAAGATGCCTGTCCATGGTGAAGCCCTCTCTTTCGTCGGTGGGAAGAGCGGCCACCTCGAGGTGGCCGCTCTTCTCCTTCTCTTCTCTATCGCGCTGGACGTGATGTGATCACGAAGCGGATACCTGCTTGGCGGTACTACTGCCGACCAGCTGGCCCGGCCTTGCCGGCCGCGCCGTGCGCGGCGCCATGCTGCGGCCGGCCGACGCCAGCGCTCGCATGAAGAGCCATCCAGCCACCGCCGCGACTCCGACCAGCGAGATCCACATGATCCACAGCGCCAGCGTGACGTTGCTATTGCTGGTCAGGTTGTTGATGAACCAGCTCAGATTTACCTGGCTGGTCGCCTCTATGGCGAAGACCAGCGGGATGTAGTAGAGGGTTGCTCCCAAAACCAGCAGCGCCGTCGCCCACCGGTACGCAGTGACGTCGTCATCTACGCGGTTTGCCAGCTTTACCGCCAGCGCCAGCAGCAGGCACAACGCGGATATTGGACCGGTAATCGCCAACGCATCGTTGGCCACAAGATTGGGCGAGAAATAGATCCAGCTCAACCCAAATGTTACCAGCAACACCGCATCTCGCATCAACAAATAGGTCATCCACCACACATCGGCTCCCAACCGGAGTCCACATCGCCGCAGCGTTCGCAGTACGTAGGGACGGCCCAGATGCAAAATCAAGGTCATCGTCCATAAAGCCGGCAAGAACGCTACTATTGTGGCTACCAGCCACGTGGAGCCACCCTGTGACAACGCGTTGGTAATCGCATTCGCTACATCTGTTGGACTCATGTTTTCACCGCTCCTCTATCTCTTCGGTCTTGGTTGGTTCTACTCGTATTTAATTGGTCGCCGACGTGGTCGACAGTTCTCGCGTCATTGCCGTCTAGTGTGCGCTCTCCGCCGGCTCGGTGGTTGCCTCAGGGCGGCCGCCGGTAATCAGGGTATAGCCGGCGGCAATGGCACCCATCACCGCGAAGAGGCCGATCGAGACATAGCAAAGACCTACCGCCCAGAAGGGGTTGCTGCTGGTTACCAGGAAGTTACTGACATTGCTCAGATTGCTTCCCACGACCAGGTTTCCCTGTACCCCCAGGATATAGGGCACGAAATAGAGCAGAGCTCCCAGACCCAGCAGATAGGTTACCAGCTGGAAGGCGCGTGGGTCATGGTCGGGGTCCGCCATCAGTTTCACCAGCAACACTGCAAACAGCGCCGCCGCCGCCAAGCCGCCGGTCAGCGGCAGATTATCGCCTACGACCACGTCCGGGAAGAAGAACATGAAGCTCATGACTACTCCCGAGACAATCAGCAGGTCCCGCAGACCTACATAGATGAGCCAGAGTAGATCGGCTCCCAGCCGAAGCGTGAACCGGTCGATCATGTCTAGAATATAGGGCCGTCCCAGATGAAGTCCCAGGAGTGCCAGCCAGATCACCGGCAGCATTGCCGCCAGCGTCCCCTCCAGGAACTGCTCACCCCCGTTGTTGATGCCCGTAATGATCGCATTGGTTAGATCCTGTGGTGACATTATCGCTTTCTCCCTCATTCATTCATGCGTTGAATGCGTCTGGACGCGCTCAAGCCTTTACTCGACGTACTCTCGCTTCGTTGACTCGCACCCGCTTACAGTACCGAGCCGCTGACCACCGCCTCCGGCTCCTTGCCTGCCAGTTTCACCGAAGGGCAGAGGTAGGACAGGTCACAGCGCAGACACCGGCTGGCTTCGGCCCTCGCCTGTTCCTCACTAAATCCGACTGCAAACTCCACTGTACGGTCATGTCCCGCCTCTCGCGGACGTAGCGGCATCACTGCTCTCGGCGTCGGGCGTAGATCGAGATACACCGTGCCATCCGCCGGCAGCAGCGATACGGTCTCCGTCTCGCCCTCAGGCATCTCATGCACCGCCTGTGGAGACAGATGCTGCAGATAGGCGTGTATCGCGCGCGCCGCCTGCCTGCCATGAGCGGCCGCGTTAATGACGGTCTTGGGTCCATAGGTAATGTCACCGGCGGCAAATACCCCTGGCGCGCCAGTAGCCAGAGTCGTCGGGTTTACCAGCAGGCCGCCCCAGGCAGCTACCACCACCGTGGTGCCTTCCGGCAAAAATGATGGATCGGGCGCTTCCCCAATGGCCACCAGGACTTCATCAATTGACAGCTCAAACTCGCTTCCTGGGATCGCCTGTACCTGCCTGCGGCCCCCAGCGGTCTGTCCGTCGGCGGCAGCACTCTCTGGTACCTGCTGCATTCGCTGGCACCGTATGGTGTGCAGTCGACCCTCAGAGCCAAGCAGGCTAAGGGGTGCTACCAGTTCGTGAAGCTCGATGCCTTCTTCCTCTGCTGCCCTCACCTCCTCCACCTGCGCCGGCATCTCGGCCTTGGTCCGGCGATAGAGTATATGTACCTTGCTGGCGCCAGCCCGCAATGCCGAACGCGCCGCATCCAGCGCTGTACTGCCTCCTCCAACTACCGCCACTTCTCCACTGATGGTGGTCTCCGATACCAGATTGAACTGCTTGAGGAACGTCGTGGCTGGTATGACTCCATGTAACTCTTCGCCGGGAACTCCGAGGCGTTGGCTCCGCTGCGCTCCCACTGCGATAAGCACCGCATCATATTGCGCTTGTAGCTCCGGCAGGGTGACGTCACGACCAATCGCGGTATTGAGACGGAACTCCACTCCCAGCGCCCGGATGGCATCGATATCTCGATTCAGTTCGGCACGAGGCAGCCGGTAGTCGGGAATGCCAATCGCCATCATGCCGCCAGCAACCGGCATAGCGTCGTACACTGTCACTGGATAGCCGCGTCTTGCCAGATAGTACGCCGCGCTCAACCCGGTAGGCCCGGCTCCAATAATCGCCACAGTTTCGACCTGCTTCTGCGCCGCCGGCTTCACTTTCCGTGTCCACGGTGATCCGTGATCGGTGGCAAATCGCTTCAGATCGCGTATGGCAATTGGCGCATCGAACTGCCCGCGCCGGCAGACGTCCTCACACGGCGCCGTACAGACTCGGCCGCAGATCGCCGGAAAGGGATTGGGCTCAGCTGCCACCGAAAGAGCTTCATCGTAGCGCCCCTGGGCAATCAGACTTACATAGAGTCCAGCATTTGTCCCCACCGGGCAGGCGGCCTGGCACGGCGCTCGCAGATCCTCGGTGCGCTCACCCAGCCAGCTCCTCCAGCTCTGCCAGGTAGCCTGTCGCTCGGCTACACGCCACGAGTGATTCTCGCCCCAAGGTGCTTCTCCGGGCTCTTCGGGCGAAGCTCGCGTGTACGCGTCGAGAGGCTGCCAGCCAGTGCTTGGAGGCAGATGGGTTACCGGTCCGCGCTGGTGAAAATTTACCTCCCCGATGCCACTGTCGATGACTATCGCATTGGTAGGGCATTCCTGCGCACACACCTGGCAGCCCAGGCAGGTGTCCACCTGGATTGGGGCCAGCATCATCCAGGTCCGCTCGCCAAAATCCAGGGGAATCGGGCTGGCCAGCTCCGATTCTCGGGCGCGCTCCCCCTCGTCTCCAGAACGAGTCATATCCAGGCAGCGAACTGGACACAGGTCCACACAGATCCCGCAGTTGATACACGTTTGCTCGTCGACCCGAAAGCTATAGGCCATAGAGCACTCCTTTCGAGGCTGTCATATCCGTTCGCACCAACAACACCCGTGCCTTCGCCAGGGTCAGCCACCGGCCGAAAAATGAACGATACCGATTGTCATTCGATCTCTGATTGTTGTGTGTGGCTGCTCTCGTAGTAAAGCGCTTGCCAGCGGGCCAGTGCGTACTGCAACAGATTGTGCCGGTTGGAGATCACGGGTGTATCACGGCTGGGCTGGCCGAAGTCACAAAGCGGTCACAGGGTGTGCTCCGGCAGCGGCGTTGTGATATTGCGGCGAAGACAAACAGAGAGACAAAAAGAGAGTGGTGCCGGGAAACTGCTCAGTTTCCCGGCACCACTCTCTTTTTGTCTCTCTCTCTGGCCGAAGCGTCAGGCAATTGCCCGCCGGCGCCCGGCGTGAGGATGGGGGTGCTCAGTTTGTGCCAGGTCAACGCGGCCCCGCCCGTAGGCGTCCACATGGCCCCAGCGGCCGGGAATGTCCAGCAGCTGAATGCTGGGGATGTTCTGAGGTATTGCCGGATCGACCAGAAGGTGGTCTCCTACCGGCTCGAGCCCAAGCAGCGAGCGCAGCAGCAGCAACGGTGCTCCCGTGGACCAGGCCTGTGGACTACAGGCCGTCGGGTACTCGACTGGGAATTCGGTGACCTCGCGGGCATACCCGGCAAACGCTTCGGGTAGGCGTCCTCGGAAGAACTGCGCTGCCTCCAGAATGCCGAAGGCTACTCTAGCCGCCTCCTCACGGTACCCGTAGCGCCTCAGCCCAAGAGCAATAAACGAGTTGTCGAACGGCCAGACAGTGCCGACGTGATATCCGATGGGGTTGTAGCCGCCTTCACCCTCGGCCATGGTGCGAATACCCCATCCGGTGTAGAGCTTGTCGCTCAGCAGATGGCGTACACAGGCCTCGGCCTTTTGAGGCTCGGCGATACCACTCCACAACAGGTGCCCGATATTGGAGGTGAGGGAATCGACCTGGCGACCGTCGCCGTCCAGGGCCAGAGCAAAGAACTGCCGGTCCTCGATCCAATAGTCTCGGTTGAAGCGGCGCTTGAGCTCTGCCGCCTCGGCCTCCAGGTGCTGTGCCAGCTCGGCATCATGCCAGATCTCCCGAGCCAATCGCGCCGAGCGTACCTTGGCGTCATAGGTATACCCTTGAATTTCGCAGGTAGCTCGGGGCAGCTTTGACATGGTGCCGTCGGCAAAGAGAATCGAGTTCCACGAGTCTTTCCAGCACTGGTTTTCCAGTCCGGTCTCCAGCTTGCGCGCATAGTCGATGTAACCGTCACCGTTGTGGTCGCCATAGTCTTCGAGCCACGTCAGCGCCGCACGGGCCTCCGGCTCAAGCTGTCTCACCAGCCTGGTGTTGCCGGTCCAGCGCTCGTACTCGTCAAGGAGTATCAAGAACAGCGGCGTCACGTCGGCGGCACCGTAATACGGAGACTGGGGCCGCTCCAGAAAAGCGGTCATCTCGCCAAAACGCTGCTCGTGTATCATCTTTCCCGGTTCCTCGTCGCGGAAGTCATCCATCTGGCGGCCCTGCCTGCCGGCCAGCGTCCGCAGCGTTGACTCAGCCAGCTCCGGCGCGAATGGCAGCGCCTGGTAGCTGGTGAGGATGCTGTCCCGCCCGAAAATGGTCATAAACCAGGGGAGCCCGGCTGCTGGTAAGGCGGCGCCGGGAAGCGCTACCGGATAAAAGCGGAGCGCCGCCAGATCGATCAAGCTTCGCTTGTAGGTGACCGGCAGTGGCTCCCATTCGCAGGCCAGGCGAGGAGTGCCGTCAAGCCTTAGAGCTGGCTTGGCACGCTCATGGGCCGAGTGGTATTTGGTGGTGACCTCACGCATCCCCATGGCCGCGTGGGCAATGATCACAGCCAGCTTGGTGTTCCATTCTCCATGGGGCGGCAGATGCACGTGAAAGGTGAGGCCATGCTCGTCGAAGTCGGCAGGCTCACTGGAGGTGATCCAGGTCTCACGCTCATACTTCTCGCGCTGGTAGCCCAATATCAGATGTCCGTCTTCGAACCGGGAATAGAACCTGCCTTTCTTGGGCAGAGCGTCTTTCACCTCGAAGAGATCGGCGAAGTCGCTGCCTACCTCAATCCGCACTTCGAGATCATGGGCTTTATCGCTGTGATTCAGAAAGCTCAAATCCTCATGGAATCCATTTCCAACCGCTCGCTGCCGGATTATAGAGAGATCGGCATCCACGTAGATGGTGCCGGTTCCCGGCACCAAGAAGAACTGGGCCGAGAAGTATTGCAAATCGTCGGTAGAGAGCGAATTGGGAATCTTTCCGTCAACGGTCAGAACCCAGCGCGAGAGAAAGCGCGTGTCCCAGGCAAATAGTCCTGAGGTGTCGGTGGGGGTAGCGTCGATATTGCCACGATCGTCGCTGACGACAAAGGTATTACCGTCCAGTATGCTAACCATATTGGCAGTCATGAGTTTCTCCTAGAGTTCGTTCATCAACAACTGCCTAGCGCGCGGGGGCCTGGGTTGGATCCATAATGAATCCACCTAGGATCGCGTAGGCAAAGGGCACATCGCCGCTAATGGTCAGAACTTCTTGCAGTATGGCGGCAAAAACATTGAGCCTGTCCTCGCGACGTTCCAGGCGCAAGAAAACGTCGGCGCTGCACGAAACAGTACAGGTAGGCGGAGTCCCATCGCCCTCGCCTCTGGTGACCGTCGCCACACCTTTCTTGATCGTAGCTCGCCAGGTGCCGGCGCCCTCGATGTCGAACTGGCAGACGCCGGAGATATGCCCCCAGCGTGCTTGGGGCCCGCTTGCCACCGCCCGCCGGAAAAATTCATCGACCTCGGCAGTAACCGAAGATTTTTCGCCCGCTGTGTCATTCCCATGCTGTGTACTCACGTAATACCCTCGCTGGTTACCTCAGTCTCATACCGTATCGGATGGGCTGGTTGAGGTGACTGATGCCGCGCTTCACTTGCTCTCTGCGTCCGGCCGATTTTGCTGCGGTGAAGTCCGGAGAAGCAGGTCATAGGCCACATCGCCCCTCGCCTTCAACACCTCGATTTGCGCCGCAGTTCGGCTGGCGTGTTTGGCGTTGCCGTTGGGCGCCGCCTCGACTTCGAGCTGCCTGATCTCGGCTTCGATCTGCCCTAGTTGTGCACTCATACTGGAAGATAGAGCGCGTTGCTCTCGCTCGAACCAGGATTGCAATCCGTCGATCTGGGTCAGGATTGTCCTAATGTGTTGCTTCCACGAGACCAAGTCTGGAGCACTTTGCATGAGATTTTCCTCCAATGAGGCATGGATTCATACCAACGCATGAACGTACCATGCACCAAGGCGAGCATCTACACATTACCGGGACAGCACGAGTTCGGCATAGCCAAGTATAGGCGCGTAATCCGCTGGCAACCCTCTCCCTGTGGTGTGTTCTCTGGATTAGTATTGGTTCATCCTGGTAGTGAGGTGAACTATCTACACTGCCCGTTAGTGACGTGGCGACTGCGAGCCGGGAGAGACCAGGTGGTGCTGCAACGCCAGTACCACCGTCTCGGTGCGACTGGCGGTGCCCAGCTTCGATCGAATGCTGCGGGCGTGGAACTTGACGGTTGCCGGAGTAATAACCAGCTGGTCAGCTATCTGCTGGTTGGAGAGGCCCTGGGCCATGAGCGCGAGGACCTGCTGTTCTCGATCAGTCAGATCATGCCCCAGTGCCGGTGGGCCGCTCGCCACCATCTTGACTAGTGCCTGACCGGCCGCCGGGGCTAGAGTGGGCACTCCCTGGTAGGCCAGTCGAATGGCCTTGACCAGCTCGTCTTCGGCTACGTCCTTAAGCAGGTAGCCGATTGCCCCCGCTACCAGGGACTCTTCCACCAGGTCACCCTCGCGAAAACTGGTGAGGGCGATGATCTGAACCTCCGGAAACTCCTGGTGCAGAGAACGAATGGCGTGGAGCCCACCCAGCCCAGGCATCATGAGGTCCATGAGGACCACATCGGGATGTAGCTGTCGGCCGAGCGCCAGCGCCTCTTCACCGGTGCTCGCCTGTCCGATTACCGTGAGATCATCAAACGGTGATAATGAGTACGCAATGCCGTTACGTACCACCGGATGGTCGTCGGCAATGAGTACCCGTATAGTGTGATACTTCGGAATCGCTGTTTGGCTCTCAGCCTGCTCGTTTAGATCGTCATTCATCTCTTGATCACTTGAGTAGCTCACCTCTCTGCGCCACCCATCTTTTCTACCTGATTTCACCATTGCACGACATGTGCCAAGAGTGGTCTCGTTGCTTCCCCCCAAAGAGACGGCTGCGACTATTGCGGCCGAAGCGTGCCCTCCAGATCGAGGTATTGTGACAGAATTGTGACGAGTTCCGTCTCTTGTTGACACATTTCATGCTACTAGAGAGAGATATGGACGTTTTGCCGACCAGCGCGAACCAGCGGGGGGACAGTCTGTTACATGGTCTTCAAATACTCATCGAGCCCAAGACGACTTCTGCGTCACCTCCAGGCCGAGGGATGCGCTGATGCAACCGCTGCTTTCCTAGATCCCACGGTTGCGCGAGCCGACTTCGCTGCGGCGATGCCAGCGATTTCTGAGCCACGGCCGGCAATCAAGATGCCCCATGAGACGACTGCGATCGGGGCGCTCGAGGAGCAACTTCGCCGGAGCGAAGCGCAACGCGCACGGCTCGAAGCTATTCTGCAAAGTATGGATGAGGCTCTACTAGTGGTCGACGAAGCGGGTGAGGTCGTCTTCACCAACGAGGCCTATTCGCGGATGTTCGGCGGTGAGACCGCTATGCATGCGTCGGATGTGATGGGCGAGCCGCTGTCCCCAGCAGCTTGGGTAGAGCGACACGCGACCGGCGATGCGCCGTTTACCACGGAGTTCACGGTGACCGAAGCCGACGGCACCCGCCGGTGGTTTCGAGCGCATGGGGAGCCGACCATCGGCGTGGGTGGCGGCAGGCAGGGCGGAGCTGTCATCATCAAGGACATTACCGAACGCAGCTTGTACCGATTGCAGAATGAGTTTGTGGCGCGCGTCAGCCATGAATTGGGGTCGCCGCTCGCGGCCATAGTTCTGTCTCTGCGCATGATGCTGCGCCACCTACCCGCCGGTGACGCTCGCACCAAGGAGGTGCAGGCTTATACAGAGACGGCTCTCTGGGAGGCGGAACGCATGAGGGTGCTGATCGGCGACCTGGTAGACATCAGCCGCCTGCAGCGAGGCCGACTACGGTTGCGACTACAGCCGGAAGACCTCACTCCGCTTCTTCGACGCGCGGTGTCGCTGGTGCAACTGGGCACCCGCACCCAGACCTTTGTCCTCGAGGTACCGCAGATGCCGGTACCAGTCACCGGAGATGCCACCCGGCTGGAGCAGGTCATGGTCAATTTACTGAGCAACGCAGTTCAGCATGCCCCACAATCCGAGCGGATCGAGGTACGCTTGCGAACCGTAGCGGGCGAGGCCGAGTTACAGGTGCAGGACTATGGACCCGGTATCGCCAGCGCTGATCTCCCCCACCTCTTCGGACGCTACTCCGCGGTAGCCCGCCGCGGTTCCGCAAACCACACCGGACTGGGGCTGGGCCTCTATATTACCAAGGAACTGGTGGATGCACATGGTGGCCATATTGATGTAGAATCAGAAGAAGGGCACGGTACACGGTTTACGGTGAGACTGCCGCTACTGGAGCGATCTTCTTCGTCCATCGTCTGCACCGTTGCCACTCTTCCCCCAAGCTGACCTATGACCAGTCCGGCCGGCAGGGAATCGTTATACAGGACAATCTCAGTTACTGGTGATACCCGAGGTGCATGCGAGATGTCCAATCGTGGAGTAGGCGAATACGCCGAGAGTCATATTGGCAACGGTAAACGCGATCGTTCCAACCTGGGCAGCACAGCGCAGGAGAAAACCGCCATTGGCGAAACACCGCTGCAGGAGGCTGGACTTCAGGCGTTGCAGCTCTACCTGAGACGCGTGCGCAAGTCGCTTGTGTTGCTGGAGGATGCCGATGATGCCGCGACCATTCATGATGCCCGTGTAGCGGTGCGAGAGTTGCGAGCCATGACCAAACTGCTCGAGCCGTCGCCATGCTTCAATGGCAAGTGGTTGCATCAGCTGGATAGAGGGCTTGGCCAGCTCGCGCGAACCCTGGGAACTGTCCGGGATACTGATGTCTTCATGGAGCGCCTCGAGCGCTATATGGGCCAGCATACAGCCGCGAGCGAAGGTCTTGGGTGGCTGCAGCACAGTCTGCGAGCGCGGCGCAGACGGGCCGCCAGGCAGGTGCACACGACCCTGCAAAAAAGTAAGACGCGCCGGTTGTTGCAGCAGGCGCGGCGCCAGATGCAGCGGCTGCAAAAGGCCAGCGCCTCCCCGACCGCACCGGTTAGGACTACTGCCGTCAGCCACAGGTACCCGCTTCTGCTTCGCCACTTTGCCGGTAGCGCTATCTGGGGACGGTATGAAGAGATCCTCAGCTATGAGATGGTGTTGCCGGAGGCCGGGGCCGAGACACTCCACAAGCTACGTATTGCCTGCAAGCGGCTTCGCTATAGCATGCAGATCTTTGGGCCAGCCCCTGCGGCACTCTCGGAGACGATGGCTACTCTGAAGGCGGCGCAGGACCAGCTGGGTCAGTTGCACGACACGTTCTACGCCGAGCAGCTCACTCGAGAGCTCCGGCAAGCATCATCACCCGATATTGGCCTTGCTAACTGGAGTTACCGTGAATTCCTGGATGAGCTGGCGGAGGAAGCCACGCAGCTGCGGCCTACTATCGGGCCCCTGTGGCAGCAGCTTACCGGGCTGCCGACGAGGCAGACGATAGCCAATTTCATAGCATCGCTCTGATCCGGTCAGTAGCTGGCACTCGCCCCCAGGTTAGAGCAGTCGCTCACCCCACAAACAGGAAGACTCTCGCCTCTGAATCACGCCCTGGACACGGCGACCGGCAAATAGAGGTGTGCGTATGCTGTATCACGAGGCCCATCGGTGTTACTGCTAGGTGATAGTCCTGCGTAAGAAGGTCATAACTGACACAGCACCAGCAGAGAAGAGAGGCAGGTAGACATGGAAGGGAACTGGATCGACGTCACTGTACCGCTACATACCGGCATGGCGCACTGGCCCGGCAACCCACCGGTAGTGATTGAGCGTATGCTCGACATCGAGAGCGGCGACGGCGCCAACGTCTCGCGGCTCTCGATGGGCGCGCACACCGGAACTCACGTAGACGCGCCCGTGCACTTTATCTCGGGAGGCGCAGGAGTTCATGCCGCTCCATTCGAGGCGATGATCGGCGACGCCCGCCTGCTCGAGATCAACGATCCAGTCTCCATAACGGTCGAGGAGCTCGCCCCGTACCAGATACGAGCGGGCGAAAGAATTCTCTTCAAGACCCGCAACTCAGCGCGCTGCTGGCAGAGCGACCAGTTCTACGAAGATTTCGTCTACGTCTCCGCTGCTGCCGCCGAATACCTGGCGGCGCGTCAGGTGCGCACGGTTGGTGTGGACTACTTATCGGTGGGCGGCTTCTACGCCGATGGGCCGGAGACACACCAGGCTCTGCTGTCGGCTGGCGTCTGGATCATCGAAGGCATGAACTTCTCCGGCGTGAATCCAGGTATCTACCAGTTGATCTGCCTACCTCTCAAGATCACCGGCGCCGACGGCGCACCGGCACGCGCAGTAATTCGGCCCCGAGAAATCTAAGGATATACACGAGGAAATACACTATGAGAGCTGTGGCTGTCTTCCCAGAGCCGCGCCAGATACGGCTGATCGAGTGCGCCGAACCAGAAATTACTCGACCCACCGAGGTCAAGTTGCGTACGCTTGAGGTAGGGATCTGCGGTACCGACAAGGAAATCTGCGCCTTTGAGTACGGTACACCTCCTCCAGGCTCCGAGTATCTCATCATTGGACACGAGTCGCTTGGAGAGGTGATACAGGTCGGCGATGAGGCCAATGGTTTTGGCGTGGGTGACCTGGTAGTTACCCGAGTACGTCGCCCCTGCCTGCACCAAGAATGCCGCCCCTGCCGCACCGGTCATCCAGATTTCTGCCGCACCGGTGACTTTACCGAGCGCGGTATCAAAGGTCTGCATGGGTTCATGGCCGAGTATATAGTAGATGACTCCACCTACATGCATCGGGTGCCGAATGAACTGCGAGATTTCGCTGTGCTGGTGGAACCGGCTACTATTGCCGCCAAAGCGCTCTTTCAAACCAGGAAAATCCTGGAGCGGCTACCCTGGTTCGATCCAAGCGATCTACCCGAACCCCATGGCCGCACCTACCGGGCTCTCGTCCTGGGAGCTGGGGCGGTGGGTCTCCTTGGAGCTATGGTCCTTCGCAATATTGGGTTCGCTACCTATGTCTATGACCGCGCCGCCGCCCCCAATCCGAAATCTGCGTTAGTAGAGGCAATTGGCGCGACGTATGTCAGTGAGGAGAGCGCCAGCTCATTTGCTCACCTGGCAGGAGACGTCGACCTGGTTTACGAGGCTACCGGTGCGTCCAGACTGGCCTTCCAGGCAATGAGGGTGCTGGGCCCTAACAGTTTATTCATCTTTACCGGCGTACCGTCCCTGCAAGCTTCCAGTCAGGTGGATACCGATCTCATCATGCGCAATGCCGTCTTGAAGAATCAGGTCATACTGGGGACGGTAAATGCGGGCCCAGAGGCGTTTACCGCCGCCATTGCCACTTTCGGAACCATCAGCCGGCGCTGGCCCAACGTGGCAGAGTCGCTTATCACCGGGCGCTATCCACTGGATGACTATCGCGAGCCTCTGTTGGGGAGAACCGGTGGCATCAAGAACATTGTGACTTTCGGTTAGCCGGCTCGGTTAGCCGGCTCGGTTAGCCGGCGCCCAGCGCGGCGCTGGTGCAGCGGAAGAGCGAGGTACCAACACCGCTGGACCCGCTAAAGCTGCCGGCTGAGACCGTAGGGCAATTTGACTCAACCCACTCGACCAGCTGGCTTACAGGGGAGTTGAAGCTGCCTACGCCCCCTGGTCCGCCGCCCCCTGGTCCGCCGCCGCCCCTTCTGAAAAGGAAGTACCGCACCATGCCCCCGCGAATCAGCGTCTGTAGTTTTGAAATACTAAGAATTGGATCCGAGCCGGAGAAGCCACCTAGAGCCATCACCGGCTTGCCGGTCGCAATGATATAGGGCGCGGCGGTCTCGGCATTCTCCGTCGCAAAGAGGAATTTCTCCGAACCTTGATGTGCTTCGAGGTAGGCCACTAGGTAGCTGTCTACACGAAGCCGGAAGCTTCCGCCCAGCCCAAAGCCGCCGGAGAATCTACCGGGTCTCCGTGCTCCAAACGGCGCCTGTACCAGGTTGGATGCCGGCGAAGGACCAGCCGCGGGAAACGCGGTGCCGGCACTGGTGAGCGAGACCGCAGTCCAGGTCACCGGGCCAACAAGGAGTAATGCTATCCCCACTGCCACCGCCAGCAATGGCGTAAACGGTATCAACCGCTGGGACCACCCTGCTGTGCTAAACCTCGGGACCGGCAGGAACCGCTCCCGACCCAGCTGGTACCCGACCAACACGCCGGCAATGAGGAGCGAGCCAATCACTATCAATGGCGTCATCCAGCCGTTCCAGCCGGAGTAGTCGGCCAGGATTACCACCTGAGTCAATGCGGTGATGAGCAGCTGCGCGGGCAGTAGCCACTGGCGCCACCCTGCAGGCCTCCGTTGGAAATCTCGCCAGAGAAGTACTGCTCCAATGCCGGCCAGAGCCGCAATACCCGGCGCCAGCATCGAAAGATAATAACGATGGAAAAATTCGGCGACACTAAAGAAGACTACCTGAGTGAGCGTCCAGACTCCCCAGAGGACCAGAGCCGATTGCTGCGGTGAAAGTGCTCGCGTGGCGGGAGTGGAGTCACCGGCTGGGTGGTGGGTCAAAGCGCTCCAGTGTATGCCCCACCCGGCGGCAAACATTCCCACTATGCCTAGCGCCAGCAGCCAGCTCGCCTGCCCACCGAGTTGGGCATTGAACAGGCGGAAGAACCCTGCGGCTCCGTTCTCGGAGGCACCGCCGGGCCCGCCAGGAGCGCTCGCTGTGGAAATCGCCGTACCCAGATCGGAGAGATTAAAGAAGCGACCGAAGAGCCTCTCCAGGCCATTATAGCCCAGTGCCAGCTCCAGCTCCGAATTGGTACTGCTCGATCCCACATATGGACGGGTAGAGCTAGGGATGATGTCTACCACGGTCACCCAGGCAAATGAGACCAGGAGCAGCACGACACCAGCCAGGAGAAGTCGCCATAGTCGCTTCCACCAGTCGAGCGGCGCTCCCAAGAGATAGGCTGCGGCAAAGGCCGGCAAGACCAGGTACGCCTCCAGCATCTTGATATTGAAGCCCAGTCCTACCAGAACGGCGGCCAGCAGCAGCCAGTGCAGACTTCCCGCTTCCACGGCTCGGCTTATGGCGTAGGCGCCCAGCAAAACGGTCAACACCAGCAGGCTGTCGATGGTGTTGTTGCGGTTGGTGACCACGCTGATGGGAGTAATGGCTAAGAACAGGGCAGCCAGCAGACCGGCAGGCGGCCCAAAGGCACGCGCCACTACCAGGTACAGCACAGCAACCGAGAGCACACCGGCGAGCGCCTCGGGGAGGAGTATGCTGAAGCCGCTGTACCCCAGCAGCTTGGCACTTACTGTCTGAATCCAGAAGCCCAGCGGAGGCTTGTCAATCGTCACAAATCCCCCTGGGTCAAAGGAGACAAAGAAGAAGTTGTGCCAGCTCTGGAGCATACTGCGAATTGCCGCCGAGTAGTAGAGATTGGCAAAGCCATTTTGCTGGAGCTGGTAGAAGTTGCAAAACGCTGCTACCGCAAGAACCAGAGCCAGCAACCTCCTGTGGCGTGGCTGCAGCGCGGTGCGCAGGCCGGCAAGTGTTCTCTCCAAACTATATCTCCCCGCTGCTCGCCATCGCCGGGCATACCACTCCACAGGCCACGACCGGCAGTGAGCCGCTAGCCTACCGGCCGCTCACCCAGGGTAACTGTAATAGTCTGCTGGCTTGACCCACGCTCAATAGTGAGAATCACCTTGGTACCGGGTAGCTGTCCCATGGTAGCCTCTGCCAGGTCACCGCCACTGGTGACGGTCTGGCCATTGACGGCGGTGATGACGTCGCCTGTCTGGAGGCTAGCCTGCTCTGCCGGGCTCTGTCCGGCAGTGTCACTGGCAAAGCCGGCGACCAGCACACCACTCTGCACCGAGAGCCCGTAGGCGGCGGCAACTTGAGGGGTGACATCCTGACTTTCGATTCCCAGGAAGCCCTGGTCGGTGCTGGTCAGCTTGCCGCTCTGTATCAGCTGGGCTGCTACGTATTTTACCCGGTCTGAGGAGATCGCATAGCCTATGCCGTTGGCGGAAGTGCCGGTCTCAGAGTCAGTCGCCGAGAGCGTGGGAATACCAATAAGCTGGCCGGAGAGGTTGACCAATGCGCCTCCGCTGTTGCCGGGGTTGAGCTGCGCGCTGGTCTGGACGAGGCCGGTTAGTTCGTCAGCTGGGCCGCTGGGCGCTTCACTCGCCGCGCGATTGAGCGCGCTCACGATACCAGAGGTGGCTGTCTCCTGCAGGCCAAGCGGGTACCCAATGGCCACGGCATACTCTCCAACCTGAGCCTTGGATGAATCGGCGAACGCAATTGGTTTGAGATTGGTGGCCGAAATCTTGACCACCGCCAGGTCATCCTGAGCGTCCTGTCCGACCACGGTCGCGGTATAATTAGCCCCATTGGTAAGCGTGACGGTAAAACTGATATAACCCTGCACGACATGGTCATTGGTAACGATGTATCCGTTTGAGGTCAGGATATCTCCTGAGCCCACTGCTTCCCCCTGCCCGGAGACACTGGTGATCTTTACTACCGATGGCTCCACCGCGCTGGCCACCTTTTCGAGCGACTGCTGCAGTGAAAGTGCGCTGGCGGAGGCAGAGACACCGGGCGCCGAAGAAGCGCCAATAATGACGCTGGTGGTTCGGCTGGATGCGAAGACCCCGCCCACGGCTACCCCCACGCAGAGTGCGGCAAGCAGAGCCAGCGCCAAGAGTACGATAGCCCAGCGACGCCGGCGCGGGCCGCCAGACCTCGGTACGGCAGGATACGGCGGCAGCCCGTCACCACCAGGGTAGACCGGAGACGGATTGAACTGCTCTGGTTGATCCCACGCGCTCCAGGGCGATAGGTCCGGTTGCCCGCTCGCTGCACTCTCCACCGCTGGCTCGGCGGGGGTCTGGGTTGGTTCGGTCGTGTGAACTGACATGATCATAGCCTCCTAAGTTCTCTAGTAAATGCTAGCCACTCTCTTGATATTGCCTACGCTTAGGTCCGATCTCGATTTCGGTCGTACTTAGCATAAGCAAGAGGCATGTGGCCACCGTTGGAAGGCAATGTGAGCGTTCTCATGGGTATAGTAATAAACAGTCCCCCAACCGACCAGTCACCGCTATGCCTGCTATCCGCCACTTCCCGCCACTTCCCGTCGCGTCCATCAGCCCCGCAATCCATGTGCCCGCGCCCTCCGCGCCCAATTTTCGCGTCCCTACCACGGCCATCCAGCTACGCCGCTCTCCCCAGCCGAACGTGCGCTGGTAATCCGCTACTTGCCCCATCCTCCAGATTGCGTCTCAGGGATTGGTGGACTTTTGTGGATAAAGAGTCCGGTTGATTCGAAGGGGAGCTTTTACAGGTAGGTGAGGAAGCAGCGCATACCAGACGAGGAGAAACGCGTGAGTACCATCGACAGGAGAGCATCAGCTCCAAGGTGGAAGTTCCCGCACCATCACAGTTGTAGCGCTGTTGGATTAGCGAATGGGACCAAGTTGTAATGCGCCTGGTGGGGAGGAGAGTGCAGTATTTGGCTCTTTGAGCTTGCGCATCGAGTCTTGGCTGAAATACCGGCGCTCGATCTGCCATTCATCGTCGATTTCCATCAAGACCGATCCCACCAAGCGAATGACGGACTCTTGATCGGGAAAGATCCCGACAATATCGGTTCGTCGCTTGACTTCGCGGTTGAGCCGCTCTAATGGGTTTGTGGAGTAGAGGCGAGTCCAGTGTTCTGGCGGAAAGGCCATGTAGGCGAGGATGTCGTCTTCGGTATCAGCTAACACCTTGGCCGCTTTGGGCCAGCGTCCTTCGAGAGCTTTGACCACCTCGTGCAGTTGTTGTCCAGCGGCTTCTCGATGAGGTTGGGCAAAGATCGTGCGCACCGCGGCGGCGACCATCGCCTTGTCACCCTGCGGAACATGAGCAAGTAGGTTGCGCAAGCAGTGGACGCGACATCGTTGCCAACTCGCTCCTTGAAACACGGCTCCAATCGCGGCTTTCAATCCAATGTGGGCATCGGAGATCACTAGTTGCACCCCCTGCAAGCCGCGCTCCACCAAGTTCCGCAGAAACGCCAGCCAAAATGCCTGCTCTTCACTCGCGCCAATGTCGAAACCGAGGATCCCGCGTTCACCGGTCTCTTTGACGCCAATGGCAATGACCACCGCTTGGCTCACAATGCGGTGATTCTGTCGTACCTTGACATACAGTGCATCCAGCCAAATATAGGGGTAGGCACCTGCTAGTTTCCGTTCCCGGAACTGGCGCACCGTTTCATCCAACTGCTGACTGATCCGTGAGACCGCACTCTTGTCGATTCCGGTCAGGCCCAGCGCTTTGGCCAACTCATCCACGCGGCGAGTGCTCACTCCCTGGATATACGCCTGCTGGATCACCGAGAGCAGTGCCTGCTCGGCTTGCCGTCGCGGTTCGAGCAGACTTGGGAAATAGCTGCCTTCGCGAAGCTTGGGAACCGTGAGGGGGATCTCGCCGACCCGCGTCTACCAATCGCGCTCCCGATATCCGTTGCGATAGGTGGTGCGCTCCTCGGTACGTTCATACCGGCCGGCTCCGATCTGTTGCTTCACCTCGATCTCCATGAGCAAGGCCGACATCACACGCACCGCTTCTCGCAAGAAGTCGGGATCCAGCCCGGCACCCACCTGGTGCAGGTACGCAAGAAGCGTTTCTGTAGGGTCGGTCATATCCCCTCACTTGCTTGGCAGTACATAGTGACCGGAGCATCCCCATCAGGCTCGCACGTCTTGTTTGCCGGTCACCAGGAGATACGCCTCTTCCAGGCTCGGCTCGACGGCGATGGCAGCCTCGTGCGGACGTGTAGTGCCGACCAGCCGTAAGGTGATGCCGCTCATTTGATTGACCATCGTGCTCACCTGATACGCTGTCTGGAGCCGCATCGCTGTGGCCTGATCGGTCGTCACATTCCACACCTTCCCGGCAGCGCTCGCCAGCAACCGTTCCGGCGTCGTGTCCGCCAGCATCTGCCCTTCTTGCAGGATCGCCAGTCGGCTTGCAACGGCCTCGACGTCGCCGATGATATGGGTACTCAGGATGATGATCCGGTTGCTGGTCAGGCTGGCGAGCAGGGTACGAAAGCGTACGCGCTCGGTAGGGTCGAGTCCTGCCGTCGGCTCATCGACGATTAGCAGCTCTGGGTCGTTGAGCAATGCCTGGGCGATGCCAATGCGCTGCTTCATCCCGCCCGAATAGGTGGGCAGCTTGCGGTCGGCCGCTTGGCCCAGATTGACGATCTCCAGCACCTCATCGACGCGCCGTTGTGCCATCCCGTTGGGCAGCCCCTTCATGGCGGCGAGGTAGCGCAAGAACTGCCGTCCTGAGAACTCCGGATAGATGCCAAACTCCTGCGGTAGATAGCCGAGCACCTGGCGCACGGCCTCGCCGTGCGTGCGGATATCTTGCCCATTCCAGCGGATGGCTCCCTCGGTCGGGTCCAGCAACGTGGCGATTATCCGCAGGAGGGTGGTTTTGCCTGCGCCGTTGGGACCCACCAATCCTACCATGCCCGGTTCGCAGCGTAGGGAGAGCTGGCGCAGCGCCCAAGTCTGCTCATAGCGCTTGCCCAGGCGATCAATGATCAATTCCAACGTCGTACTCGCTTTCTCATGGAAAACCATGCGGCGGACTCAAGCCGTGCGGAACCGCCGGAAGGCCAAGACCGCCAGCACCACCAGCAAGAAACTCAGCAGGGCTTCGATCAGGTGTGGCGCCAGCCAGGGAGAGATATTAGGCGCCTGGTTCGCAATGGTGTTGAGGAGATGCTGCAATTGCGCCGTGTTCACTATCGAAGATGACAGCCTGCTAGCCTCCGAGTTGTACTGAGAAAACATCACCAACCCGGTCAGCGCGCTGGTCGGATCCCACGAACTGTACCAGGTTGGGAGATGGTTTGGACCCGATGGGAAGTACAACAGGATAGGGATCACATACGCCATCACGGCCCATGCCACCAGGATGCCGATCTTGACCTGGGTAGACTGGCGCGGGAATAGGGTGCCGAGCGCGAAACTGAGGCTGCAGACTAACACCGTCGCCGGTACCACCATGCCTCCCCACAGAAGGAGCACAGTGCCAACCTGTGGCGAAGGATATGCCGAATTGGTCAGATGGACCACCTCGCCCATCCCCAGAAGAGCGGCCAGCAACAGCACTGCCAGCCCCAGGCTCATTAACAGACCGATCAGGTAGCGTCCCCAGACATACGACCAGGTTGGCAGCGGAGTCGTCATCAGCAGTTCGTGGGTACGTCGTTGCAGATCCCGCGTTACCCCATCAGCGTTGACAAAGGGGAGGAAAAGCACCAACAGGAGCACCGTCGTTGGAAGAGACAGCAGCAATCCCCATGCGCTGGTTCCTGCCACGAAGCCATTGGCGTTGGATCTACTGAATACGAATGACATCGACTGTGCCCACGTCAGGAGGAGCAGGAAGCAGAAGAGGGCAAAGATCTGCCACCAGAAGCGACGGCTGGCGAGCACGCGCCGCAATTCCCAGGTCAAGACACTCACCAGCGGGGACAGGCGGCGAGAGGCCCGCATCTGCTGGCGAGAGGAAGCCACAGCAACGGAATGCATTCAGATCTCCTTCTGATCGTTGGTTTCATACAGATCGCTTACTAGCAGGGGAGGAGCCGGTGGGTATTGGCATGCAGGCGTAATAAAGCGAGGGCCAGCATCACCAGACCAACAGCGCCTACCAGGGTATCGGCGAGCGAGGTAAGTGGAAGTACGGGAAGCATGGACGTCGCGTTGATGACCAGGATGACCAACCAGCCCCCATAAGCCAACGAGGCAGCCGTCTGCATCGGGAATCGCAACGAGAGCAACAGTGCCATTCCAGCCACCAAGAGCAGTGGCATGAACCAGGAGAGCAGTAATGTCAATAGATGTCCAGGACCCTTCGCCCAGAGTGCGAGTCCCAGGAGAAGTCCCAGGCCCAGATCATAGCCCACTATGATCACCAGCCGGGCAATGGCGAGTTGCACTGGCGTAGGCAGGCAGACCAGTTCAAGCTCCAGCACGCACCCCTGCAAGCCGCGAAACGCGATAACAGTGCCCAGGTAAGCCAGCAGTGGACCGCTAGCACGCAAAAGCGTTTCTTGTGCAGACAGCGCGCTGGTGCCAGTCACGGCTACCGCGCCCAGCAACGTGATCAGCGCGCTCACCAACCAGAACGCTGATCCGAAGAGGCTGACCTGCGTACGCGCGGTCGCCAACAACCAGGAAAGGCGGCCATCGTGTTGGTGATGCTCGCGGATGGCCTGGCGCACCGGCGAGAAGCCGGGCACCTCTGGCATGAGCCGTGCGAGCAGACGTTGTGTGTCTGCCGGTGACGGTTGAGGCGACCGCACCTCAGAGAGACGCTGCACAGCGGGGAACAGATCCGCGATCTCTGTCGGTGTGGCATCCTGCTCGCGCAGTGCGTCGGCTAGCTGTTCTGGTTGCTCAAACGGCCAGGAAGATGGGGATGGGATCATCGGTCTACTCCTTCGTGTATGGGTGTCAGTAGAACGCGCAAGCGATGAACCCCCGCCGAGAGCCGCGATTTGACGGTACCCAGTGGGATCTGCAACGTCTCGGCGATTTCCTGCAAGCTGAATCCTTGGTAAAAGCGGAGGATCACCACGAAACGATACTCTTCGCTCAACTGCGCGAGCGCCGCACACACTTCGCCGCCTTTCTCTGCCGCCAGGGCGCGATCTTCTGGTCCAGGAGCGCTATCAGTCAATCGAAGCAGCGCATCTTCTTCGTTGCCCCTTTGCTCACGACAACGTACCGCCGCGGACTTGAAATGGTCCCGGGTGAGATTCGTAGCAATGGTATACAGCCAGGGCTTGAAGGGGCGATCAGTAGGTTTCGCGCGCTGGCGCAACAGATGCAGAAATGTCTCCTGCACCAGATCCTCGGCGAGTGGGCGATCTCCACCGACCAGATGATACAGATAGCCAAGCAGTGGGGCATGATGGCGCGTAACCAGCGTAGCGAATGCCGCCTGATCTCCTGCCAGCACGCCAATGAGCAACTGTTCGTCGCTCTCCCCACGCAGCGAATCCACTGACTGGCTCCTTCGATTTTGTGCTGTCACCTATCACGAGTGAGGTGGAGAAAAGGTTCGCAAGCACTCAGTGTTCCCAGAGAGGCGACACTATTGAGCAGCATGTTGTTTACTGCCCCAGAGTGCAGCGTTACGGAACATGGCACACCTTGCCCATTGGTAAGGAGAGTGGAAGCCTGAGTAATACGATGTGCACCACAATTCGGGTGACAGCATCGTTGCTGAGTGACATGCTAGATTTTCGTGATAGGAGTTATTCCCATATTACTGCTAGCTTCTTCCACAAAAGTCCACCAGTCCCTGAGACGCAATCACAACTACTGACGCAATCACAACTTGAACTATCCGCTCTGGCTGGTCTGTCAGTCCCTGGCATCAGCTTGGCTGAGAATGGTGGCAGGGTGAGACTTTCCACGCTCATACGTTTGGCAGCAGCGCTTAGTGTACCGCGTGATGCCCTGGTACGCCTACCGCCTCCGGATGGTGAGGTAGAAGAGAAAATAGACAAGGGGACTGTTCATGCGCAAGTCTGATGTGCGCTCGGCATCAGGACTTAGCCCGATGCAGCTACGTGATGCTCGCGGATTTGGCTTGATCGAGGAACCGACTCCAGTCCGCCATCCGGGGCAGTTTAATGCGGAAAGTGTCTACGCAAGTGACACCATAGATCGGCTGAAGATTGTTCAGTCTGTGTCCCCTGAGTGGGAATCACCAAAGCGCAGACTGGATTATCTGGCGGGCACTGAAGAGTTGGTACTCCAGGGTTTTGATGTCTTTTCCACGGATAGCCTGCGTCAACTCGGGCTACGGTGGGCAATGGCCGAAATGAACACCCTTATAGGGCGACGCGAGAGTAGCCTCAGCATTCCTGTTGACGCTCGGGCACCGGACTGGGAAACGAGTGAAAGGCGTGGTATTGCCCGCCGGGCAGACCGGATACTGTCACCAGTATCGCCAGAATTGCGCGAGAGCATCAAGGCAGACATGTACTCAATGGCTGGAGTCGCACGAAGTCGTGACATCCCAACCGGTCGTGTTCACCAACCCGATAGCCGCGCGGCGATAGATCATCTCGTACACGTTTGGCAGACAGCCCCCGCGCCAGCCCTTGCGCAGGCGTTTCCTGATACGCGAGAGATATTGGCAGATTCTCAGGCAGTAGGGATAGAGGGCGTGATGTATCGTTTCTTCAACCTTCCGCCGGGAGTGCGGCTTGATGATCTTGTACCTCTGCTCCTTGCCCAATATGGGCACGTCTGCAAGAACCATCACACACTGCATCAAGCGATGCTCCCGCACCTAGTCATACGTATGCCAGTTATCACCGAAATCATGCAAGAACAAGCGAATAACCCGCCAGAACCTGTCATAATGGACGCTATTTTCAAACAGAACGATGCTCTACTTCGGCTCGCACGAGAACACCCTGCCGAGATCGGCGACATGATAAGGCAGCTACTCACACCGCCGGAAGGAGGAGTTTTCCCAAGTACGATAACAAGTCGATAATCTGGTATACTGACTCCTAGATGTGCGACCGCCGCCCTGCTGGTAACAGGAACGACGGTCTGACCCAGACACTGCGGTAACAGTGGCAAGGCTCCCCTTAGCATAGGGTATCCACACCCTGTCCGTCCAGTTGTCTCCCAACCATAAGGAGACGCGAGACACATGACAGACAACCCCGATCAGGTAAGCCCCCTTCTGATGGAAAGCACACGGATTTGTCGTACGTGTGGGATAGAGCAACCTATCACCGACTTCCGATTGTCGAAAAACTGTCGAGGTGGTAGGCGCTACGAGTGTAAATCCTGTCACGCCCGGGCAACTCAGGAGCGCCGTTCTAAACAACGTACGGAACCTGGCTATCTGGTAAATAACCCTCGTCAAACCCGTAAACGCGATGCGTCTATCACCCATATCTGTGCCTGGTGTGGTACTCCGTTTCATCCCTGGAAGGGGGTCATGGGGAAGAACATGTTGTACTGCTCACGGGATTGCCGTTCACGGGCTGCTCTAGTCAAAGTCAATGGTGATGCCGCTCCCGCGCCCACGCCTCTCCCAGTACGTAACGACTTTCATAAAGAAACACTCGTGTCGCACGAATATGAGAAAGGTAAGGCGCTTAGTGAAGAGTGGAAAGAGTCAGGCGAACATTGGGACAAAGTGGCAGCCTGGTACGCGGAACGCACCCATGCGGAACGCAAGCGTCGGTCTGAACAAGGTGGCGTGTATACAACGGTCGCATCTGAAGGTCGCACCATAACGCTAGCGGGGTACGGCGCCCGACTGATGGTAAAGGGCGCGAACCTGGTTGTACAGCATGGGCGGACATACTCAACAGAGGATTGCCCATCTGAAACGCTCTATCGCGGTATCCACGGCGTTTCCAGCATAGTCTGGCTGGTGAATGGTGGATCAGGTGGTTTATCTGTTCAGGCGTTAAAATGGTGTGCCAGTCAGAATATTACTATGCGAATGTTGACCAACAGAGGTGAGCATTTGGCAACCATATTCCCAAGTCCTGATGCGCCGCCGTCATTAGGTTTTCCAGGGCATGAGAACGGGCGGCCCGACGTTCGGTTACGACGCGCACAATATAACCTGGCACCAAGTGGACAGGACGTACCGCTTGCACGGGCCATTATTCTCCGCAAACTGGCGGCTCAACGGAAATGCCTGGATGCACACCCGGAACTGCCAGACCGAGAACGGGGTTTCGCAGCGTTGACAATCGCTAAAGAATGGCTATCGCTCGACCCGCCAACACCAGCAACAAATAGCCTCGATGGTATCAGGCTATACGAGGCGCGGGCCAGCAAGGGGTATTTCATGGCGTGGAAGGGCCTCGCATTACAGGTAGACCTGAAAGCTGATAAGAACTGGCCACCGCCGTGGAAGCTTGTCTCAGAACGAACCAGTGCGCTTACCCGGTGGGTAAGTCCACGAAACGCAACCAACCCCGCGCAAGCCTGCTTGAATTTCGCGTACGCCATGCTTGAATCACAAGTGAGGGCAGCGCTCAATGCCATAGGTGCCGACGTTGTGTGCGGCATACTGCATACAGATCGAGATGGACGCGATAGCTTGGTTTTCGACTGCATGGAGCCATTGCGCGGGGAAGTGGATGATCTGTTCTTACGCTTCATTGGCACACACACGTTCAGTATGGGTGACTTCAACACGATGACAACCGGCGCCATAACTGTGCATCCTATGCTCTGTAAGGTTCTTGCGGAGATGGTACGGGTAACTCAACGGCGCGCCGACGATGAAGCGCGGTGGTTCCGGGCGCAGCTTGTGGATATGAACGAACGAGCGGATAAGCGCAAGCCACGGGTACACGCACTTATACCCGAGAACGATCACATTGGGGCGCCTGACGAAAACGACGGAAGCGAGGAATAGTCCTATGCGGAGAACACACCGCCGCCGTCCTGCGAGGGACGCTACCTGCGCCTTTGGGACCACGGACTCGCCCCAGGGTAGCCACACCTGCACCAGGGTAGCCACATCTGCACCAGAGGCTCGTGCATCCCGTAAGCAGGCACCTGTGGATTGGGATGGTCGGCAGGTTGGTTGGGAGGATGCAAACGGAGTCATACCAAGTCCGCCTGGGTGGTTGTTGTTTGTGGTATGCTGACGGCGCCTAGCTGGTAAGAGGGGTGACGACGGAAGGCGGCGAAGATCTCATGACGTTGAGTACGATCAATGTGCTGCTGGGCATAGTCTCAATCCTGTTTGCGCTCGCCATTGCGCTTGGAGCTCTGGTGTTTACAGTGGAAGGTGTCCTCGGCCGGGGGAAGCTCCGCTTCCTGTGCTTCCCGGTAGCACTTGCCCTCTGGGCGTATGCAGGGACCGCGTTCACCAGTGCTGGCCAGAGCTTCGCCCGAGCGAGCGAGCCAATTCTGCTTCGTCAACCTGCAGACGCGAGTGGCCTGATTGCTGCCCTCTTCTGGACGCTCATCAGTGCCCTTATCCTGGTGGCAGTCTTCAGATACTTTCGGGGAATCTACCGCTCACTCGCTGGGCAGGCGTGACGAACCACCGCTACGCTCTCCAACAATCCAGCCGGACTCTCTATCATTCACTTTGATGGCAAGACACCCGCATAGAAGTCAAGTAAGGGCACAGCAAAGCAAGCTAAGCAGCACATGATGCTCGCTTTAGAAGTAGGATGCTACGGGCGAAGGTGAAGGCAGCGTTCCTGCTGACGGTGGCCAGATAACTCAATCCCCATTCTCGGTTCCTTTTCCTTGCAGAGGTTCCGGGAGTGGGGATTATCACGTTGACGCAGTGAGCACTTATGACGAGTGGTAGGGGTATCTGGCAGCTTGTTCCCTAAGACCATACTTGGCCAGATAGGATATCAGAGTGTCATCGTTGTGAGCCATCTGCGCTGCTACTACCGCTTCGTTAGTCTGCTTGACTTCCTCCGGATTGACTTTGTTTAGCGTACGTTGGCATGCTAATTCAGCCGCAATGACTTGTGCTGATTCTGCTCGCCAGCATGCCATCTCGCTTGGAAATTCCCCCTAGATTACTCATCATTCCCATTGCTATTCCCCTTAGAACAGGTGACTCATACCGGGATTCCTGGCCGACCGCCTGGTTTTCAGCGCCATTTGTTCTAGCACAAAATCGGAGATTTCCTTGAGCGTCACCATGTCCGGAGTTTCCCTACCACCTTCGCATTTAGGGCACTATTCCAGTCCGGTGTCGGTGGGTACTTCTCCCTTTCCACGGCACTCGTCGCAGGGATTGTAGATTACGAAGCTAGTGGCGAGCCTAAGTTTGGCCATCTCTGATCCTCCATTCACACCGCTCGGGTCGTGACTTAATGGAAGGTGACGCGGGGTAGCGGCGGCATTGCCGAGAGTTCCGTGAAGTCCTTCGCTAGACCAAGTGTACCACGAGAACCGCCTGTCGGCTACCTCTCTATCAGCTAGGCAAATCCGAGTAACTCCATAATCTTTCGGGCATCTCCAGGATTAACCATGTCAGCCTTAATCGTCATGCCCATACCGTTGAAGATGAGTGTCGATGCTCCGCCCTTGCCCATAATAGAAGCCATCTTGTTTTCCATCTTCGCGCCAGTTAGAGATTGTCGTGGTAAAACGTCCAGCCGCCCACCCGCTCCCAGGATACCTTTGCGCTCGATACGGATTGCCTGGTCGATGATAACAAGCCAGCCAGCAGTACAGCGTGTTCTCATTAGTTCAGCCACGATGACAGTCCAATTCTGCTTTATCTCTGCCTCCATTGGAACACCGACTGATTATAACATGGCTCATATATTAGAACTCTCCGGGCGAAATTACCTGGGATTTCCCGTAGCGGACAGCAATTATCGCCCAAAGAATCTTTGGGTGAAGGTAGCAATGAAACTAATCTCGATAAGCAGCCCAATGACAGCTTCGGTGGCAGCAATGACAATAACTGGGCTATGTAAACTAACCTTCTCGCTGGGGAAGAAGCCACGGCCGTGGAACGAGGTGAGACTGAACACTACTGCATCTACCGGCCCAGGTATAACACCGCTGGCATGTCCAATCAAGTAGTAGACAATGGCAAAGCTCAGGATCACCACGAGATAGGTGATGACGCTGCGCATGGGTTTGTAGCCATAGCCGGAAACTACACCAAGTAGTAGTGAACCGAAGTAGGGCAGAAACCGTCCTTGAAGCCTCAGAACCTGACGCTGAAGGACATGTGCTCGGTAAGCGAAACGGTCTGCCACTTCATTCAGCCCTTGCGCACGTAACACTACCGCAAGTTGGCGGCTTGCGCGAACAGCAGCAGAGCGTTCCTCTACCCGCATCTCAAACATTATAGAGGGCAAGCCTAGAAGGAATAAGCCTCTAACGACAGTGTGTAATATGCGAAGCCACAGTGAACCCTTCGCCTGCCACTCTCTTGAGAGAAATGGCAGCGCAGATTCAATAGTTTCTTTAGCCTCTCTCATGCTAATTCGCTGGCGCTCTTCCCCGACCCTTCTCACCTGTCGCCAATCTATGAGGCTAAGATTGGCTCCGTTCCAGCGCACGTCGGCCAGCAACACTGATCCTTCGGTTCTTGTACCCAACTCAATACCACGTAGCCGGCATGAAGCATCAAGGCTTGCTTCCTGCAAGTTGGCCGGAGGTACTATGCCCCGAGTTGTTTTCCTCGCTCCCAAATGAGCGTTAGTAAGGTCTGCCCCTTCCAAATGGGCCTCGCTGAGATCAGCTCCAGACAGTTTTGCACGTGTTAGGTTTGCTCGCTCGAAATGGGCCTGTACTAAAGCGGCTTCGGTGAGGTCAACCTCAGATAATTCCGCATCCTCCAAATGGATGGACAGCAACAAAGCTTTGTAAGGTCGGCGCCAACTAAGTTAGCCTCCTGCATGTTGGCCCCACTCAAGTCTGCACCTTTCAACCGTGCTTCGGGGAGGTGCGCACCCTCTAAATGGCAATCTGTAAGGCCACTACCTTCAAGATGTATAGCAGCCATCTCTTCCCGGCGCTGCATTTCCTGAAATTGGCTTCCTTCGCCAAATAGAGGGGAGAGCTTAGCGCCCACCTTCGCCTGAGTCACGCGATCTGTGGCGGTCGTCAGGTCACCCAGATTACGCAACCATCGATAGATCTGACCAAGCGACAGGTCACTAGTTGCGTCATCGACAGCATCTAAGAATCCGGCGAGTTCTTCTTGAGTTGCGCCGCCCACCAAACCTGCTAGCGGCAATCCGCTGAGGTCAACTTCGTTGAGGAGCGCTCCGCGCAAGTCAAGTCCACTGCGCCGGTGCTTTATATCGTCCCAGCCCACGGGGCCAGCCATGCCACTGCTCTCATGTGTAGCCAGTAACCACTCGATATCGACCCGGTCCAGCTCGATGCCGCCAGTTTCGTCCCGGAATGGATAGATACCCCTCTCGACGTCCGGCCGAACCTTGCGCCGCTCGGCCAAAAAATGCTGCCGCTCGTCATCAATCTCCGGCTCCGTCCGCCACGACGTCCCATGCGCCTTCCAGTAGTCTGGCCACGACTCGAAACCCTCTGGAGCAGGTCGCTTGCTGCTCTTTTTCGCGCTGATATTATCGTCC
The DNA here is from genome assembly GCA_963826075.1 of uncultured Chloroflexia bacterium. GTDB lineage: Bacteria > Chloroflexota > Ktedonobacteria > Ktedonobacterales > JADMIN01 > JAJPKE01. The sequence goes on along the minus strand of CAWGVQ010000008.1, from coordinate 708,632 downwards.
CAAGCGTCACCGCGCGGAGACTTCGTTTGGTCTGCCATTGCTGCACCTTCACTCTTTACTGCTTACTCGCCGCTGCGTCCACAGTGTACCATGGACCTAGTGGAAGCGCCTGTGCCGGCGGCGGGGTGACCGGGGTAGGAAGTCCAGGAGGTTGCTACAGCAAGGGGGCACACAGGAGGTATCGAGGGTCCGCCAACCGCAGCCGGATGCCAGATTGCCGGCGTGACCGGATGACCGGGTAGCAGAGTGTCGGTGTAGCGGCGGCATGATTGCTGGGGGATGGAGGATGGGGCAAGTAGCGGATTACCAGCGCACGTTCGGCTGGGGAGAGCGGCGTAGCTGGATGGCCGTGGTAGGGACGCGAAAATTGGGCGCGGAGGGCGCGGGCACATGGATTGCGGGGCTGATGGACGCGACGGGAAGTGGCGGATAGCAGGCATAGCGGTGACTGGTCGGTTGGGGGACTGTTTATTACTATACCCGTGAGCGTTCTCATGAGAAGATTCTTTCCCATTCCTGAGCGAGAACTGTGACGCGCAAGCTCGCCTTTGTGATCTGGATGTGATAACTCCGTGCTAACCTAGCCCTACATGGCACACACTGGACCGGCCCACCCACAACTAGCGAGTGGCTCTGCTATCAGCACAGGGAGTCATACCATTGAAATCGAGCGGGGCTCCACACCAACGCCAGCACCTCCAGCAACTGATCGAGGCAGTACCCGACGCAGTGGTAGTCCTCGGGAATTCTGCGGTCATCGGGATGGTTAATCACCATACCGAAACCATGTTCGGCTATTCACGCGCCCAGTTAGTTGAGCAGCCGGTAAGTAAGCTACTACCAGCGCGGTTTCGTCCCCGACATGAGGGCCTGGTTGCCGGTTACTTCGCTTCTCCGCGTACACGCCACCTGGAGAGCGGTCTTGAGCTGGTCGCGGAGAGGAGTGGCGGCCAGGAATTCCCGGTAGCGATCAGTCTCGCCCCGCTGGTTCTCGACGACGAACAACGGTACGTAATCAGCGCCATTCGGGATATGAGCGATCGGAAGCGCATGGAAGCGGCGCTCGGCGATGTCGAGCGCATGAAGGACGAGTTCATCAGCAGTCTCGCCCACGAGCTGCGAACACCTATGGCTGCGTTGCGCGGCTTTGTAGATACTTTGCTGCTGCAGATCTCCAAGGGTAATGGACCCTCCCTTGCTGCGTGGCAGACCGACATTCTGAGTGAGATCAGCCAAGCTACCGACCGGCTACAGTTACTCTCCGCAGGTCTGCTTGATGCGTCCAGGATACATGCAGGACTACTGGAAGTGCGGCGAGAACCTCATGATCTTGCCGCTCTGGTGAGGCGCATCGCAACTCACGTGCAGCACACTGCTCGGAGCCATAAGGTCCGAGTGCGGGCACGGCCGGAGCCCGTGGTCGTCAATGTGGATGTGGCACGCATCGAGCAGGTGTTAGTACACCTCCTAGCCAACGCCGTCACCTACAGCCCGGATGGAGGACTTATCGCCGTCACTCTCTCTACGAATGTCTCGCGCCAGCAAGTCAGGCTTCAGGTGCGAGACCAAGGGATAGGCATACCAGAGTCTCTGCAGCGCAGCCTCTTCACCCCCTTTGGCAGCATGGAGACTTCGGTCAGTTTGGGAGGGCTGGGACTGGGTCTGTACCTGTCCAGAGAGATAGTCAAGCGGCACGGTGGTGAAATGGGAGTGACCTCTAGTCTAGGAAAGGGGTCAGCCTTCTGGCTGACCCTTCCGCTCCCCGGTGTGGAGAATGTTAGCGCAGATTAATCTTTGGCAGAGATTAATCTTTGGCAGGCAGAGGAGTCTCTACCGAAGCCCGGCGGCGGCACACTAGAATGAAAGTCGCAGCGGAGGCAGCTGAACATCCGGAGTCAATCCACCCATTCCCCACCCTCCACTGGTGTCTCGTGAACTGGGGTAGAAGAATTGCTCGGCCAAAGCATACCGTTGCTGCAAGGCGGGAATGTCTCGCAGCAGCTGTGTCGACCAGGTATCCCAGTCGAGCACACCAGGGTTGCCGTCCAGTTGCCATTCGATTATCGACGGAGGGCAGCTATTGCGCTCGGAGAGCACAGTAATGAGTTGCTCAACCGGATCCATGTCACTTGGATACCAGAATCCTCCGGGTGTGAGATGACCGCTGACTGCCGCCTGGCGCCAGCCGCCTCCCGATCCGTCCAGACTACACAGCGCGCGAACTTGGTCGCGCCACCGGGGATCACCCATATGAATACCTAACCGGAGGGCGCTTATCTGCTGCCAGAGCCGTTCCTGAGGAGCGAGCAACGTCGCGAAAGCAATGATGGTCTTGCGATACCGGTTGAGGATATCCCCGGCGCCCGCGGCCGGAGACAGAGGCACCGCCCCCATAGGCGGAATCTGTCCCGAGCCGCCCACAGGAGCGGCATATCCACTGAATCCCAGAAGTAGCGGTACATCATAATTCTCTGCCAGGTGTGTAGCCGCAGACCAGGCCAGCAGAATCCTGGCCACCGGAGAACAATCCAGAATTCTTCTCCAGGCAGTCTGGTCAAGAGCGGCTCGCCCATAGGGTGGATCCTGAAGCAGAGTCCAGTCCAGATATACTTCGCGGGTTAGCCGGTAATAGGTCGCCAGGACCTCGGGTGTACCGGCGCAGTTCAACGGGCGCAAGCTAAGTCCAAGGCCGTAGTAGAAGATAGCGTATATGTCAGTGGGGCCCAGGTCATCCGTTCCAGGCAGACGCGAAGCGCGCACATAGCGCAACGCGCTCTCCCGCGCCAGCAGCCGTGGGTCGACCTCACCAAGCGCGATCGCCAGCTGATCGAAGACCATGGCCTCATGTGAGCTTGCTGGATAAGGTAGACCGCTGCCCGGCCAGCGACGCCCGGTTAGTCGCTCGTCTTCCGACCGACGCTGCCACAGGTCGGCATGAAAACAAGCAAAGGTATCTCCAGTGTAGCTCGGCAGTGAGTGAAATATCGAAAGACTGGAGCTCGCCCCATCAGGCGCGCCAGCAGTTGGAGGCACGTATCCGTAACGCTGCTCAAATAGCGTGCCTCGCAGTGGAAGCGTTTCATAGCCACTCTGCACTTCGCCGCTTCGACGCGCCGCGGTAGATGGATCTGGCGGCTCGAGTGGAGCGGTAGGGCGTTCGAAGATACCATCTACCGCGTCGGCTTCGCCGCTTGTGGTATCGTGCACGCCATCCCAGCCCGGTGAGTGGCCCCTTGCTGAAGACGGCGGCGAGTCACCGGCACTCTGGTCGAAAACCGGCGTGTGTCCCTCAGTGTATGTGGAAGTGAGCCAGCTCATCCAGGTAGAACTCGGTTTACCAAGCTCGCCAGAGAGGGCAGACCGTTCTTCATACTCGTCGTGATTATAGAGTTCTTCGGACACCGCTACACCCCCACATTCTCAATTAAATAGTGTGCGTGTTCTTCATGAGCGAAAAAACTCAAGCAAGAACCGCCACCTGCAGCTTCTGTTAGGTGGGTATGTTCCGCTCCGGCGTACTTGCCGCTGACACACATTCCTCTAATACAGTGAAATAATGGTGGGTTATTGACTATTTGATTCTAACACAACTTAGCATCGTTGTTAACAGGAGGTTGCGACAGTGGAACCCCCGGCAGTCCAGCAAGTATAGGGCCAAACTTATCGCGCCACTGCGCCAATTGGCGCAGTGGCGCGGACTTTCTAGCAAGTACGTCAGTCGGAGAAGCATACTTCTGCCCACCTTTTTACCAACCGCATTGTGAGAATTATGAGAGTCCAGCGGGAAATTTTGTGATCAAATTGTGATGTGGGTATGCAAGCATTGTGAATGAGATTGTAAACAGTACCATGCGCTGAACGGAGGTTTACCTGATGTCTTCTCCAGCCGCCAGCATCAGCGAGTGCCCGCTTCATACGGTCATGGGTGAGCTGGCTCACGTCACGGTGACACAGCATGTTCTCTATCTGGAGGGTGAATGCCTGCCAAGGTCTGAACTGGTGTCGGCACTGGACCAGTGGACTTCGCTACATTCCCTCATTCGTAACCGGATATGCAGCGCATCCCGCAGTACTCCGCTCTCCCCTTTCGAATTCGAGTCCGCGGTGGGCGCACTGCTAGAAGTCCATCGACTGCCCGACTCCTCCGGCGCGCGACCGGCGCCGGAGAAACTGCAGCAAGCGGTCCACGCATGCTGGGCTTGCAGCCAGTCCCAAACCTGCCCTCTGGGAGCCGGCACCCGAGCGTGACACCAAGTGGCCACGCCTACTCTTTTTCGCTAGCCTGGCTTGCCAACAGGTATCCAACCCCGGTCTTGGTGAGCAGATAGCGAGGATGGGTTGGATCGATTTCGATCTTGCGCCGCAACCGGTTGGTATTGACCTGAAGCAGATGGCTCTCACCGGCATATTCTTCGCCCCAGACATGTTCCAGCAGCAGATCCTGGGTTACCACGCGGCCGATATTTTGAGCCAGGTAGGCCAGCAAACGGTACTCAATAGGCGTTAGTTCAACTTCCTTACCGGCTATTGTCACCCGATGCTGGGCAAAGTCGATGGCCAGATCCCCAATGGTTACCGTAGGATGGAGATTCTGCCCCTCCTGAGTGCCGGAGAGCTGTGACCTCCGCATCACGGCGCGCACACGCGCCAGTAGTTCCTCAACGCTGAAAGGCTTGGTGAGGTAATCGTCGGCGCCGATATCCAGTCCGCGAATCTTATCCTGGTCCTGTCCACGTGCGGTTACGATGATGATAGGCACACTGGAGAATTCGCGCACCCGCTCGCAGACCGTGAAGCCATCCATCTTGGGCATCATGACGTCCAGAATAACGAGATCGAACTTTTGCGCTTCGATCTGGTCAAGCGCCTGCTGCCCATCGCTGACAGCCACCACGTCATAGCCCTCTAATTGGAGGTTGCGGGTCACCAGCCGCAACAATTGCGGATCGTCATCGGCAGTCAGAATAGTCTGCTTCTTGACTGGCATATGGGTCACCTCACTCTTGCTGCTCACCTTCGTGAGCATACCACAATCACCTACCTGATGGCGATTCTGTACGGGCAAGCGACTCGGCTTCATCAGCGGCTACCGGAAGAGCCATAAAGAACGTGCTGCCGATACCAAGTTGGCTTTCACCCCAGACCGCCCCTCCATGTAGATCTACAATGCGCCTGCAGATCGCTAGCCCTAGCCCAAGACCGCTGACTTCGCGGACACGACCGGTGTCAGCTCGGTGAAAGCGATCGAAGATACGCTCTAGCTGCTCAGCCGGCACGCCGATTTCGCTATCCGTAACCGTGATCAACACTGCATTGGCCGAGACTGCATCTCCTGGTGGTAGCCGGCTCTGCACTGGAGCAATATCGGGGATATCCGCGACGGTGAGTGTTACTTCAATGATGTCTCCGGTGGGAGAGAACTTCAGCGCGTCTTCGAGGAGGTTATCGACAGCGTGTCGCAGTAAGCGCGGATCAGCCTCAACGAGAGGTATTTGGCCGATTGGTAACGCCGTTAGCCGCACCGTGCGCTCGCCCATGCCACTGTGGCGGGATCTCTCCTCAAACGCGATGCCGGCCTCTTTCACCAGCTGCTCCAGGTTCAAGGGCATAAATGTGGGCAGCAGGATGCCGGCCTCCAGCTGCGACAATTCCAGTAATTGATTGACCATCAGCTCGAGCCGGCAACTGGCTGCCCTGATAGCATCGAGGAACTCGCCGCGCTCGGCTTCGTCGAGATCATGCGGATAGCGGATGAGCGTCGCTGTATACCCTTTGATGATCGCCAAAGGGCTGCGCAACTCGTGGCTAACGGAAGCCAGCAGCTCAGCTTGGAATTGGTGGGCCGCTGATTGCGGCGATGCCGATCCCGGTACGTCAGTGCCTGCCAACTGTATCACCGGTAGGTTGTCCGGCGGTCCGGATCCGGCCTCGTTGCCTAGACGTGTGATTGGCTTAATGTCCATGGGCAACTGCTACCTCGTCCACTTAGCACTATCAAACTAGCGACGGCATGTTGGCATCGTGACTCAGGCGGGCACCCGGGTGTACACTGCCATATGTGCGCTTGGAGATACCATACTCGTGGACTCGTCACAACTTACTCTCAAGCATCGGCGCGGTATCACAGACCGGTCACAAAGAAGGATGTGCTCCCCATGAGCAATCAAGAGCGCGATGTCGCTTTTGCGGGGCTCGTCGCCGCACTCTCCCAGCCGGAGGCATATCCGGGGGAACTTCACCAGAAAGTGGTGACCATCCAGACCCATGCCTCGGTGGTCTTGCTGGCGGGCAACCTCGTCTACAAGCTGAAAAAACCTAAGAATTTCGGCTTCTTCGACTACTCCACACCAGCGCTGCGCAGGCACTTCTGTCTGGAGGAAGTCCGCCTGAATTCTCGGCTTGCCCCACAGACCTACCTTGGCGTGGCTCCGGTGCTAGCATCACCCAGTAAGCAGCCGTCATTTGGACCGACCTGTGAACCTGAGCATCTACCTGAGCCTGGCGCGCTATTTCAGGGCGAATCGGTAATCGACTACGCGGTAGTCATGGTTCGACTTCCAGATGAGGCCACCCTGGAAGCGCGGGTGCGCAACGGTGAAGCCGATGCCTCACTCCTCTGCTCCGTCGCCATGAAAGTCGCGATATTTCACCAGAGTATCCAGACCAGCGCTGAGACTTCCCGCTACGGGTCCCCTGAGACTATTCGCGGCAACTGGGAGGAAAACCTCGAGCAGATGCGGCCCTACATCGGCCGCGCAGTTCCGTCGGCAACCTGGGTAACCATTTCTGCTTTTGCACACAGTTTCATAGCGCACCGTCAGCGTCTCTTTGCTTCTCGTATCCGCGACGGGCATATTCGAGACTGCCATGGGGACCTCAGACTGCAGCACATCTACTGTCGGCCTAAGCAAACCGGCAATGCGTCTGCTGATAGCACTACGGCGCCGCCCCGCATCGACATCATAGATTGCATCGAATTCAACGCACGCTTTCGCTTTGGTGATGTCGCCAGTGAAGTTGCCTTCCTGGCAATGGAACTTGATGAGGCGGGCCGGCCAGACCTGGCACGCGCCTTTGCCGACGCCTACGTGGCCGCAACTGGCGACGAAGCCTTGTCCGAACTACTGCCGTTCTATTGCTGTTATCGAGCATGCGTGAGGGGAAAGGTGTTGGCTTTTCAACTTGATGAGCCTGAAGTGCCGTCGGTGCAGAGGAAAGCCGCCAAGCAGCGCGCTGAAAAGCTGTTTGATCTGGCCGCAAGCTATGCAGAGAGCCCCACTATGCCAACGCTCCTGATGATTGGAGGAGTCATGGGCACTGGCAAGAGTACGCTGGCTGCTGGTGTACGTCAAGCGACGAGATGGCAGGTAATAGCCTCCGACACCGTGCGGAAGCGCTTGGCCGGCGTGGCCCCGGAGAAGCCGCAGCCGGACACGTTCGGCACCGGCCTGTATACCGAGACGTGGACTGAGCGGACCTACAGCACCATGCTGCAGGAAGCGGCCCAGCTGCTCTCCGACGACCGGTCCATCATACTCGATGCCTCATTTTCGCGGCGAAGCAACCGGCTGGCGGCTACCCTACTAGCCACTCGAATGGGCGCTCGGGCGGTTTTTGCCGAATGCCGGTGCCCAGGTCCGGTGGCGCGCCTACGGTTGGCCAGGCGCTGGCAGGAGCGACTTCAACCAGATCCACTGGAGGAATCGACGGCGCCTGCTCTCGCACCTGAGACCACGTCGATCGGGGCTACTAACGAGACGAAGGGGAATACCGCTTCAGATGGCCGCCCCGATCTCTACGACGCCCAACTGGCGGCCTGGCAACCGGTAACCAAGTCAGAGACCGACAATGCTATGGAGCATAGAGTGATTTTGACCGACCAGGCGCCTGAACTCGCGGTTGAACAGGTGTTGAAGCAGCCAGTGATTCAACCCTAAGATTTCGCTCTGCCGCTGCCTGCTGAGACCAGGCTCTGGCCACCCGCTTGCGGAGTCTCACCGGGTTGCTCGGGATGCACCACCAGCACCGGAACATGAGCCGTGTGCACAACCTGATCGGTTACGCTTCCCATCACCATTCGTCTCATGCCGCCCCAACCGTGTGTGGCCATGACTACTAGACAGCGATCTTCTTCGGCTTCGTCGATGATCTTTTCGCTGGGAACCACACCATCACGTATCCGAGTGGCTACCTGGCACTCCTTAGTGCCCAGCTGTGCCCGAAGCTCAGCTGCATGCGCCTCCAGATAACCCATAGCTGAAGCGCGGTCCTGCTCACTGGCGCTGAAAGGCACTACTCTTTCCAACGTGATGTGGTGGAACACGCTGCCGGCCAGCTCCCAAACCATAGGCAGAGCAGACTCAGCCAGAAAGGAGCCGTCCAGTGGCACCAGAGCTCTATCGATATGCCACGCGACAGACTCCGTTGGTTCACCAGACGTTGAAACTGCTGACTTCGCGGCATACGACCGCAACAGGAGCACTGGAACATGGCTGTAGCGCACGAGGCGGTCGGCAACGCTCCCCAGAGCAAATCGAGCCAGCCCACTGCGGCCATGGGTCGTCATTACTACCAGCCCGACCGTCTCAGTGGAGCAGATATCGAGCAGCGCGGAGGCAGCATCGCCTTCGGCCAGTACGGTGCGTACGGCGAATCCCTGCTCCTGCAACAGCTCCCCTTGCTTTTTCAGGTAGGCGCGTGCCAGCTGACGTTCGTCGTCGAGCAGCTGCTGGTAGGTCTCGGGCGGCAGAGGCGCATACGAGGATGCGAACGGCACGGCAACCACGGGACATACCCGGGCCAGCAGGATGGTAGAGCCGAGACTCTTCGCCAGTCGACTGGCAATAATCAGTGCACTCTCGGCTCTCGCTGAGCCGTCTAACGGAACCAGGATGGGGGATTGGGATACAGCGCGGTACAGAGAAGTTGACATAACTTACATTCCTTCCTAAGCCAGAGCAGCCGGTGATGTGCTCGATAGAGACTACTTGAATCCTAGCGTCATGCTGTCACAAACGCATCACAGCCCTATCAGTTTCCATCACAATGCGCTCACCACGAGCCCGGTATAGCCCCAATTCTTTCCCGCACGGGTCATTTGTTGAAACTGGCGCCGTTTGTGATGCCACTGTGACCGTTATTGGCCTGAATCGTGATCTCGCTGTGAGTACGAGCGGAGATCCTTAATACGGGAAGTCTTGGCAGTCACCTACCAGGTGAGCCGCGCATACCGGCAAACGAGATTGGCCTTTCCCTTCGCTATAAGGAGGAATACCATGTTTGACCGCATCGTTGTACCGCTGAACGGCAGCGCTTTCGCTGAGGCCGCACTTAGACCCGCGCGTGAGCTTGCGGCACGATTTGGATCACAACTGCTGCTCACCACTGCGGTAGAGCCGCTAGGTTTACCGCCAGTGCGTACTGGCGCGGTACCAGACAATGAGGAGACAGCAGAAGAGCTGGACGAGGCCGACACCTACTTACACAGGCAGGTAGAGAAGTTACGCCAAGACGGCTTTAAGGCCGATATGACGCTCTATGTCGCCGACGCCGGCGCCGCTATCGCCGGCGCAGCGGAGCTCAGCCATGCAGATCTTATCGTCATCGCCACCCGTCTGGGCTGGACGCTACCTCATGAGGGCCCTCATCGGAGTAGCGTTACGCTGGATGTGCTCGCCCGGTCGCGGATCCCCGTTCTGAGCTGCCACCTGACCCCGCCGACCTCGTCTAGCACCACGCAAATCGATACTAACTCAGCCTTTCCGGAGCTGGCAGGCCCCGACCTCCCGATAGTGGTGCCACTGGACGGCTCTCCGTTCGCCGAGCAGGCGCTTCCCACTGCCAGAGCCCTGGCGGAAGCCTTTGGGACGTATCTGGTGCTGGTACGGGCTATACCGCCAAGCTTTGAGAGCACGGACCACGATCGTCTAGGACAGCGTGAAGCGCGAGAGTATCTGGCCCGGCTGCGCAGTGGCCTGGAGGAGCAGGGTGTCTCGGCGACTGCCACTGCGGAGGTAGGGGTCGCTATCAATGTGATCGAGCACACTTGGCGCGAACATGGGGCAGGGTTGATCGTCATGGCCAGCCACGGCCAGAGCGGGCACCATACATTGCCGGCGACCTCGGCAATGCCAATCCACGCTCCATTGGTCGGCAGCGTAGCCGCCGCCATCTTGGAAGAACTCGAGGTTCCGACACTGGTCATACAGCCACAAATGTGATGCCGGCGCAGACTAGATTGGTTGAGCAGGACCCTTACCGGTCCTGCCGCTATTCCAGGCGGGCGATGAGGTCGAGTTCCTCGTCTCCTACCTTACGCTGCAGATTCGTTACGCCCGCATAGAGCACCTGACCAATCTGGTTGCCATGTATGGTTAGGTAGATGCCGTGTGTCCCTTGCAGGAGGGCGTTTACCGCCGCCACGCCCAGGCGAGCACCCAGAATGCGGTCGCCGGCGGTTGGCTTGCCGCCCCGCTGCAAATAGCCCAGTACCTCTAAGCGAACCGAATAGCCGAGGCTGGAAAGGAATTCGGTGATTTCCGAACTCGAGGGGTTGGTGGACCCTTCGGCCACAATGATGATCATATGGCGCTCGTGGTGCTGCACCATTCTGCGGAAAGCTAGTTGCTGTAAGGTCTCCAAAGTCTTGGCACCGGTGCGCTCTGGAACCACTACCGCCTCTGCCCCTGTGGCGAGAGCGACCTGCACAGCAAGGTAGCCCGACCCACGGCCCATCACCTGTACCACCGCGATTCGGCGGTGCGAGGTCATGGTTTCTTTAATCATATCCACGCAGTCCACCGCAGTATTGACAGCGGTATCTACTCCAAGCGAGGTTTCTGTGCCCGGGAGATCATTATCTATTGTAGAGGGTATACCGACAACCGGGAACCCAAGCTCCGATAACCGAGAGGCTCCCTGCTGAGAACCGCTACCGCCAATGACGACCAGGCCGTAAAACTGGTGCTGCTTCAGAGTATCGACCGCCCTCTGCTGCCACTCCGATTCCAGCATGCGTGGCTCGCGAGCCGTACCCAGAATGGTTCCTGCTCTACTGGTGAGGCCGGCGACATCGTGTGAATGCAAGATCCGAAAATGCGGCTCCAGCAGTCCAGTAAAGCCGTCCTGGAATCCGTAGACCGAGCTACCCTGGTATACAGCATTGCGCACCACCGCACGGATCGCCGGATTCATTCCCGGTGCGTCCCCACCGCTGGTCAAGACGGCAAGGCGACGAATCGCATTCATGTTCCTGCTCACCCCTACTCACACGACGCCACCATGATCTAGTACGGATCATTTGGGGCACTAGTTAGCCCGGCCGGTCACCTTACCGGTCCAGGAACGCCGGATGGACCAACAAGACCGGCACATGGACTCGAGCAAGCACAGAACTAGCGACGCTGCCGAAGAGCCAGCGTCCCACGCCGCCACGCCCATGTGTGGCCATCATGAGCAGATCAGTGGGCTCGGAACGGAAGGTCTCGCCAAAGACGTTCTGCTCGACCACACTTATGATGGCGCCAGGTATCGACCCAACCACGGCCTCGGCCTGAATGAGTAATTGTGACATATGCCTACACTCTGGACAATCCAGCAGTACCATCCGTATCGAGTCGAGATACGATTGGTAATGTGACAGGCTAGCTTGGTTTGCGGCCACTCCAAACAGGGTAACCGCCAGGCGGGTATCCTTCTCTGGTCGAGCCTGACCCAGCCAGCCCAGCAACGGAGCGAGCGCTTGCTCCGCCAGTGCTGAGCCATCCAGGGGTACCAGAATATGCCGGACGCTAATCGGCTGGGTCTCGACGTTTCTTGCCCGAGGCGGTACCACCATTACCGGGGTCGTTCCCTTCTGAATCAGGGTATCCACGACTTTGCCCAGGCTAAGGTGGTTGGTCATCGTGTGCTGGCGCAGCGCTACCAGCGCCAGTTCGGCTCCGCTACTGGATTCCAGTTCAAGCAAGCCTTCTGCGACCGTTGGCGCAGAGATATTTCGCACGTCGACACGCCCACCCAAATCCGGCACTTGCTGGCGGAGGCCGGCAAGGTAGGCAGCGACCGGCGGCAATGCCGGCCGCGGGCGAGACGAAGCTGCCATCGACAGGCCCCGGCCGCGTAGCGAGCCCCCTACCTGCACGTAGCCAAGTGACAAGTGAGCCTGTAGCTCACTGGCCAAGAAAGCGGCGTAGGGCAGGGTATGCTCACTTTCAGGCTCACGGTTGAGAGGCACCAGTACGCGCCTGAGCGGATGGGCCGGCGGTAAGGTCTCACGTCCAGCAAATGAGCGAAGGGCTTCCTCCTCACCACGGTGGTCCAGCTGTGGAGAGGTGCTCTGTTCCGCTTCGACCGGAAGCGCGGTTGCCGGTGAAAGTGACTCTGGTTTGTCGAATTCGGTATCCATGGGCGTTCCTCACTCTCTCACGGGACGCTGGCCATCCAGAACGACGGCCGGCAGGTCAAAGGCACTCGGCCAGCTCATACCACAGCCGTATCCATCGCCGGTAGTAGTTGTGCCCGCGCTGGTAATCTCGCATAGAAGCCTCTCAGCCCTATCACACCAAGCGTTGGCAACCTCACAAGCTGGTCACGCACAGGCGAAACAACGCTCAACCCTCACCGGTATACCTCCAGGTCAGCAGAGGACTCTGCCCAAACTGTGTGTCAATCGTTATGCTGAGCACATATTCTGAGTCCTGATTGTGATATCTTCAATAGAGAATGTGACCATGAAACTCCGGACTAAGGGGGAGGTGCATCATGATGAACCAGAATAGTGCTTCTATACCGGAATCCATGCCTGAATCTGTAGCGCCGCCGATCTATCTCTCCTGCTCGGCTGAGGATCTCATTCTGGTGGAAATGGAGGCCTGGGACCGTGGCTTCAAGCAGGCGACCGCCGACAGCATAGTCGCCCTGGAGGACATCGCGGCAATCGAGCAGACGGCAGAGCAGGTCTGCGACCAATCCCTGCAGGTATACGTTCCCATGGACCTGTACCGCTTTCGAGACGTCTTTATTCGGGCATGGTGTGCAGGATACTGTACGGGGAAGGACCGGGATCGGCAGATCGGAAAGCCGAACCCACGACCGGCCGGTACCCACTAGCCGTGGGCTGCCGCACCCACTCGGGCCGGCCTCGGCCGATCTGGCGTGACGGCGCCGAAGGCATCCCTAGCAGTAGTATCGGGCAGGCTGCCTGTTCGAGTACGGACCGCAGCACATGCGCTCGCTGCGGCTCCAGGCGGCTTTGCCTGACCAGCACGATCAGATCCTCCTTGTGCTCGGCAGCAAAGCGTAGAATCTCGGTGTCGACGTCGCCGACGGCTAGGAATGCCTGCACCGGTACACCGTGCGGACAACCCGCCTGCGCTATGAGATGCTGTGTCGCCACGCGCGACCAGTGAGGCCACTCGTGCTGAGGTTGGTCCACGTAACACGGCGCGTGGATACTCCCCAACTCCGATGGGAGTGGCTGCTGTGCACTCAACACATACAGCAGATCTACGCGCGCCCCTAGCCTGCAGGCCAGGTCAATCGCCGGACGAAGTGCCGAGAACGTTGTTGGAGTGCCGTCAAGAGGGAAGAGTATGCTCCGGATAGCTCCGGTAGCTTTCTCACTCTGGATAGCGGCAGCCTCGGGACGCACCAGAAGTATTGGATCTCGGCTGGCGGCAATGACTGCTTCGGCAACCTTGCCCAGGAAGTGTCTCCCCGGAGTCTCACGCCCATGCGTCGTCAGCACAACCAGCACGGTAGATGGATCGTTGGCCACTTCAAGAATACCGGCAGCAGCCTCGCCCAGGTGCAGGTAAACTCTTCCCGCTTGCTGATCCTCGGGGGTGAGGGCAAGCCGGCTCCTTACCACCTCTTCAGGCACAGTAACTGGCGAAACGTGCAGTATGTCGAGCGGTACGCCTAGCTGCAGCGCTGCCCGCCGTGCAATAGGAAGCGCAGTTCTGGCCGCCTCCGAGCCATCCAGCGCCACCAGGACGCGCGGCGGTCTGATAATACTACTAGGATTAACCTGCCAGTTCACGCTTAACCTCTCTCCAGCGCTGCTCGCGCTCGTTCCAGAGAAGGTTCACGGTTTGGTGGGGCCGAAGGCGCACACCAAGCCTTCCAATATAAAGAGTCAACGGACTTCCCTGATCGAGGGTCGCCGAGATAGTGAGCGGAGACTGCTGTATGGCCAGCCGGATATGCCGGGTCTGCCATTGGATTGGAAGAGCAAGCCCAACCCACGAACCAGGTAGGTGAGGATCCAGGCGTAGTCCTTTCTCTTCCAGACTTAGGCCCAGGAATCCAAAAACGACGGCTTGCCAGAGCCCACCGAGCGCGCCTAGATGAACTCCAAGCGCGGAGGCGGAGAGCATGTCGTCCAGATCTATCGCTGCAGCCTGCTGGAAATAATGCAGTGCCAGGTCGATCTTGCCCATACGAGCGGCTACCAGCGCGTGCGTAGCAGGACTTAGTGAGCTGCCATGGGCGCAACGAGGCTCATAGTAGTCAAAATTGGCCTCACTCTCACCTGGAGAGAACCGATTGCCCAGCAGGGCCAACAGCAAGATGACATCTGCCTGCTTGATGACTTGAGAGCGCTGTTTCCGCTCAGGGCCCAGCACCATATCTATGGGCATTCCCCCGGTGGGGAACTGCTGCAAGTCCACCGGTTCCAACTGGAAGAATCCACTGAACTGCTCGAGCAGATTGCCATTCGCGCGGCGGATGGCCCCTAGGCCACTCGCCACCTTTCGCCAGTATTTCAGCTCGGTAGCCTGCAGATCCAGTACCTGTGACAAGGCTCGCCAGCTTCGCCGCCAATGCCGTGCTAGCAGAGCCGCTACCTCAATCCCGCGCTCGATGTTCCACCGAGCCATTTCATTGGTGTAGGCATCGTCGTCTATATCCTCATGGTACTCATCCGGACCAATTACGTGCCGAATGTGATACGTCGAATCTGCTTCTTCCACCGCGCGACTGGCCCAGAAGCGGGCGGTTTCCAGGATGATTTCGCCGCCGCCGTCCAGCAAAAACGACGTGTCTCCAGTGACTTTCCAGTACTGCCAGACCGCATAGGCGACAGCGGCGCTGACATGATGTTCGAGGCTGCCGTTACGAACCGGCTCCCGGTGCCCATCCGGAAAAGCTATGGTGGGAGGCGTTACCTCATCGCCGGTTTCGGCAGATTCCCACGCATAGAGCGCGCCACGCCATCCCAGCCCGGCTGCCTTCGCGCGCGCTGCCGGTAACGTATGGTGGCGATACTTGAGCATTGCGCGGGCGGCTTCCGGCCACGTAAATGTGAAAAACGGCAGCATAAAGATCTCGCTGTCCCAGAACACATGGCCAAAGTAGGCTTCTCCAGTGAGCCCGCGTGCCCCGATCGAGGTGCGCTCGTCTTCGGGATTGGCCGCGCTGGTCAAATGGTAGAGTGCGAAGCGTAACGCTCGCTGTGCTGGCTCGTCACCCTGAATCTGAATGTCGCTTGCTGCCCAGCGTTCCCCCCATCGTTGCTGGTGAGCCGCCAAAAGTCCGGAAACTCCGCTCGACCAGGCCTGATCAAGCAAAACCGCGGCACGGCCGGCAAGCGCCTGCGTAGTATCCAGCTCAGACTGCTGCCTCGAGTAGGTGATACATTGCGTAAATGTAGCCGGCTGTCCAGCGGCGGCAGACCAGGTCCAGCATTGACCAGAACTGGTGATCTCTTCCTGAAGTTCGCGGTCATGTAGCCGGAGCGCTTCCCGACGAGTTTCGGCTACCCGCCGTAGCGAGTGAGCGGTGCGCCAGATCACCAGCGCCTTCTCTACCTGCTCAGCGACCAGATCTGCCCCGGGTTGCACCTGTGGCACTACCAGGGTGACCATCCCCGACTGGCCGGGGGAGATCTCCACCGTTTGCCACGCGAGTCCACGGCAGTCCAGCGAGGTAGCTTGGCAAACGCGAATTCGCAGGCTCTGTCCCGTAGGGAGTGACTGGAGCCAGTCGGTCACCACCAGGCCGCGTCGTAGGTCAAGCCAGCGGTGGAGCGCAAGGGCGATGCCGCGCTCAAGGTCGATTTCCTGCCCATCTAATTCGATATGAAGGCGTCGTCCATCGGGCAGCGAAGCCAGCGCCGGAATGCTCACCATCGATGTGGCCTCACCGGGTATCTCAATGGTGTCGAAGAGTCCAGCAACAAAAGCCGCTGGATGTGAAGCTTGAGTGGGCTGCACCAGCGCACTGCGCAGTCCCAGGAAACCGTTTCCCGTCGCCAGGCGAGATTCGATGGTCTGCTCGAGCCCGGCCATATATCCGGTCGCCGGAAGTCGCCAGTCCCTCTCCGGGTCGGGCCAGTGCTGATCAGTCAGCTCCGGTAGCCAACTGTACAAGGGGGCAAGATCGAGTGTATCGCGCTGGTCAGCCAGGCTGGGATGAGCGGTAAGGTAACCCAGGCAAACCTGGTCTACCAGAAGCGAGAGCAGTGCTGAGCGGCCACCACCGAGCGGTAATGCGCCAAGTAACCTACCGCCCGGCTCGGGCCCAACGTCGACCGCTTCCGCGTCTTCTACGTGGCTGAGCAATGTCTCGTCTCCACTAGTGACTACATGCACGGACCCAAAGTCGTCTACTGCGATCAGCGTATCGACCGGCGCAATGTTCTCTGCCGACAACACGTCGTGCGTGATCCGCCGTAGCGCGCCAGCAGTGTCCGATAGAGCGGTCTCGCCAGGTACCGCGTCACCGAACATCTGGTCTGAAACCTCGGCAGTGGCAGCTAGCCTCCGATGGCGGAGCTGAGCGGAACCACTGGAGTCGAAGCCGTAAACCTCAGCGCCATGCTCGGTGCAGACGATGAGGCGGCTCCGGAGCGAAGCCTCGATCAACTGGCAGTAGTGCCGGTCCATAGTGATGAAGTCGGCGCCAGCGATGACGACCATCCACACTCCTTGTTCCAGCAGAGAGGCGGAGAGTCGGGCAAACGTAGTGACATACGGCGACGGTCCAGCGTTTGGCTGGTTATCACCAGTAACGCCCGAGTCTACCCAGATATCCCAATCGATGGCCATCGCCTTGAAACGATGTGCCAGCTGGCTGTGCTTTGCCCTGACCAGCGTCAGCGGTTCTTTGACCATGCCAACCTATCCCACATCTAGCCGCAGATTGGCCATGCTAACGTCGGCACCGCGCAGGTTCGCGGCGCTGAGCACACTATAGCTCAAAACGGCATCCCGCAGCACCGCAGCTGCGGGTTGGCCCGTGTCCAGTCCGCCAGTGCTATAGACCCCCCTCAACCAGTAGGTCACCGTCAGGCAAGTTGGCCGCTCAACTGCGCCAAAGCACTACGGTACGGCTGGCTAAATCCAGGGAATTGTTCAACAGTATCCATGAGTATCTTGAGCGGTATCGCCGCGCTTATCGCCAGTACCGGCACTTGAATCCACTCCGCCGCATCGGGGGCTATCGCCCAGGCACCTACCAGTACGCCGGATTGTCGATCGGCATAGAGCACGAGTTTTCCCGGCATCTCACCAGCTGACATCTCGGGCGACTGCACAATCGAACTCCTCAAGTTCACGAGTGCCGATACTACGTTGATGTGCCGAGCATCGGCCCTTCGCGGAGTCAGTCCGGCGGCGGCGACCTGAGGGTCAGTGAAATAGATGCGGGGCACCGAAAGGTATTTGCCAGGATGGGGGCACCCCAGAATGTCGTCAGCTACCAAATGAGCCTGATACTGAGCCATGTGGGAAAGCGGCAGGACACCGGTGACGTCTCCTATGGCCCAGACACCGCCGGCGGCTCGGCACATTTCGTCTACCACAATACCTGTATCTCCCAGTTTGATCCCCGCTGCGTCCCCTTCTAGCACGTCGACCCGAGGGTCGCGGCCATCCGCCACTACCAACGCCTTCGCGGTTATGACTGAGGTATCGGCAAGGGTAGCGGCGTAGTCACCTTCACCGCTATGGGCGACCTTGACGATCTCCTGTCCCAGCACTACGCGCACACCGCTGTGCCGCAGACGGATGGCCATATCTCTGCCGAGCTCCGGGTCTTCGTGTGAGAAGAGATGAGTGTCGGCGGTCAGTAGGGTGACCTGTGCGCCGTAGAGGCGAAACATCTGGGCCAGCTCGACGGCCTGGGCCTCGCCGCCCAGTAGCAGAACCTCCTGTGGTATGGCCTCGTAGCGTAATGCTTCGCGGTTGGTCCAGTAGTCCGTATCAGCTAGTCCGGGGATATCAGGTATACGGGGGGTTGATCCGGTAGCGATGATAATACAGGGAGCCTGTATCAAGCGATCCCCAACCGCTACCTGACCTGGTTGCGAAATACGGGCGTCGCCACGAATGAGTTCGACTCCAGCCCGTCCAAGCGACTCAGCTTCCAGCTGGTCATCTTGAGTTGAAAGTGTGGGCTCGCCATGAGGAAGATCCGGGGACCCCCCAAGGGCGGGGGAGTTAATTCCGGCTATCTGCTGAGCACGCCAGACCTCGTTGGCCGGACCCAGCAATGTCTGGGACGAGGTACGGCCCCAGTAGGCGCACTCGCCGCCTACGCGATCTCGTTCGATGACCGCTACCCGTCTGCCTGCGGCATTGAGCCGGAAGACACAAGTTTCGCCGGCAATACCGGCCCCGATAACAACTGCGTCAAATTGCTCGCTCATGGTCTCGTCCTTTGCTTCCCATTGTGTCGGGCTCGCCTAGTCCAGAACCCTATGGAGCAGAATTGGCTCACTCGAGAGTAGTGATGTCAGCGGGCCGAACCAACAACAGCGGTAGCTGAGTCTTCTGCAGCACTCGTTCGGTTGTGCTCCCCCAGACCCAACGCTTGAGGCCGGTGCGGCCGTGCGTCGCCATCGCCAGCAACGTGTAGGAATCGTTCGCCGATGCCGCACTCGTGTCACCAGCGACCCGCTGTAGTTCCAGCTTGGCTGTCGGTTCGGCGCCAGACAGTAAAGCTGCAATGGACTCGGCGACGTCTCCACCAGAATCTACCTCCCAACTAACTCTGGTATCGGGATGTGCCGCTCCCAGACGCCCAGATATGTGGCTGAGATATCGCTCGGCGCCAGACACGAGCAACGCCTCCGGCCGGTTCTCGGCCAGGGTATCGATAGGGCGCACCACCAGCACCAGATGTATGAGGCAACCGGTGGATCCTCTCGGGGCCCTGACAGCTTGCTCTACCCCCTGCACCAGCGAGAGGGTACAACTGGCTGCCGGCTCCAGCACCGTTTCCGCTAGAGGAGAGCCGTCAAGCGGCACAAGGACGCGGAAGTTGGGGAAAGGCACACCTGTTCCCGGAGTTGCAGGTACGTCCAGCAGTTCCGCCACCTCGGTCCAGAAAGGCAACTGATGCTGGCGCAAGATCAGGACGGGAATATGTGCGTCGCGAACTACGTGTTCGGCAACACTGCCAAATATCCAATGGCTGAAGCCGGTTCGTCCATGGCTGGTCATGACGATCATGTCGGCCCGGTGGTCGGCAGCTGCATCGAGTATGGCCTGTGCCGGAACTTGGGCAAGTACACAGGTTTCGACTGTCAGCCCGGAAAGGATAGGCAGCTCAGTCAGCCGGGTCAGGTAGTCCTGGGCACGCCGCTCGCTCTCGACGATGGCCAACGGAGCCACCTGAGGTATGACGGGGGACCCATACTCAGCAGACGCCGCCAACGCCTGCACCAGAATAAGCATCCCGCCACTCGCCCGTGCCAGTATCGCTGACACTGCCAGAGCATGTTCCGCCAGTGGCGACCCATCCAGCGGAACCAGGATACGTTTTGCCATTGGCCTCTCCTTTCACCAGACCCCGCGCACAGTGCAGGCCACGGAGCGGAGCCAGGATCAAGCTGGCGGCGACCGCCACTGCTCACGAGGATTGGTGGTCGATCGGCGGCTCGCCATCATACGCCGGTCTGCGCTGCCGAGCCAGGCTGAGCAGTAACTGGATCTCGTCATCAGCAGTCTGGGGAAACTCGCTATAGAACGAGCCGACGCTCAAAAAATCCTCCGGAGCCAGCAGACAGACTACCTCGTCGCACTCTGATTGCAGTGCGCGGAACGTGTCGGCGGCTATGACTGGAGAAGCGACGATGGTTTTCCCCGGCTGTTTCCGCTCCACTGCCAGCAGTGCCGCTCGCACCGTGGAGCCGGTGGCAATGCCATCGTCCACTATGATGACTGTCCAGCCACTCACTACCGGCTCGGGAAAGTCCCCTCGGTAGAGCCGCTCGCGGCGAGTGAGCTCGCGTCGCTCGTTTAGAGCCACGTCCTCGATTACGTTGCTTGGTATCCGCAATGTCTGTATGACCCTCTGGTTGAGAAGCATAACGTTGCCGCTAGCAACAGCGCCCATTGCCAGCTCCCGCTCTCCGGGCACGCCCAACTTCCGCACCAGAAGTATATCCAGCGGCAAACCCAGTTCTTGGGCGACGTCATAAGCTACCGGAACCCCACCGCGTGGTAGTCCTAGCACCAGAACATCTGGTCGGTGAGCATACTTGCCGAGCTTTGCGGCCAGTTGGCGACCGGCTTCTCGCCGGTCACGAAATTGTTGCAGTCTCATGATGTCACCATTCCCAAGTCAGGCGTTTCTCAGACTGCCTCCTAGTAGTTTCGCAATGCTCCACCTACTCCTGGCAACAAACTCCGTGCCAATACCAGTGTCGCCTGAGGACAAAAGTAACATACCCCGCTCTCAAGCAGATCACAGCACCAGGAAATAGATCACAGTACGGTCACAATGGGGATGAGCTCTGGCTACTGCTCTTGTGTTTTGGCCACTGGAGCGACTATACTGCCGTAGTGTCAGATGGACTGACCAGGAGAGCGCCGCTCACATTGTTCCGGTACGCCGAGGTACCTTTGCTCAGCTACCGGCCGTTGATTCTTCTCGGCGCGGACAAGTAGTCGAAGCAATTACCCAAAAGTCGAGGGCCCACAATGGTGTGGACCCTCGACTTTTGCGCTCTTATACAGCAGTCCAGCTGTCCTCAGGTCGGCGCTTCGCTTCCATCGCGGTGCCAATGTATGCGTCTAAGGGCGTTCCAGTTTGTGGAGCCGTGCGCAGATTGTGTGCCAATCAAGGACCAGTGTGAGCTCTTTGAGACGCGGGCAGTTTAGTTTGCTAGTAAGGGAGGCCGACCAAAGGTGGCGGAGAATGCGGCCGGCCTTTGTGGCCGCCACTTCGATTTTGGAGTTCTCATCACCGGCGATGAAGCAAGAACGGCAAGCGTCGATACCTGGATGCTATGCAGACCAGCGGCTTGGTTTGCTGGTTGCTTTCCGGTAGATGGTCCGAATTATGCTAAGCTTCAATTTCAAAGGGACGTCACTTGAGCAGTACACTGGTACCCTTACATTCCAGCCTACGCCGCTTGCCGGCGAGACGACCGGGTGCGTGACATCGCTCAGACTGGCGCCGCTTTTGCCCAAGACTCAACGGTAGTACACGAGCTTGGGTGATTACCCAACAAGGAGCACATGGCTATGAGAATTGCAGAGATAGCACCACTTCAGGTGGCGACTCCTCCGCATGGATACGGTGGAACTGAGCGAGTCATCTCGGGACTGACCGAAGGGCTAATTCGGTTGGGCCACGAGGTAACCCTCTTTGCAACCGGTGATTCACAGACCAGCGCGCGTCTGGTTCCCGGAATTCCTCGGGCAATTAACTTTGATAGCGAGGTCGACGCCACTGCGTACCATGTGGCGATGCTGGAAGAGGTCTACCAACGAGCCAACGAGTTCGACGTGATACACTCCCACCTCGACTATCTTACTCTTCCCTTCGTGGGCAGAACCTCGGTTCCAACGGTCATTACGCTACATGGTCGTATCGACCGAGAGGAGTTCAGAAGGGCCTATGACACCTATGGCCGGGCCACGCCAGCACGCACAGCTCACTATGTAGCAATCAGCGAAGCGCAACGCAGTACGCAACCTGATTTGAGCTGGGCCGGAACTATCCATCATGGTATCGATGTGCGAAGCTTCCACTTCTACCCTACCCCCGGCGACTACTTATGCTTTGTCGGGCGCATTGCGCCGGAGAAAGGTCCAGAACGGGCCATCGAAATCGCCAAGCGGGCCGGGGTGCCTCTCAAAATAGCCGCCAAGGTGGACCCCAAAGATCGGACCTACTTTACCCGGGTGGTCGAGCCGTTACTTGATCACCCCCTCATCGAGTTCGTGGGTGAAGTAAATGAGTCCCAGAAGCGCGAGCTCATGGGTAAAGCTCTGGCACTGTTATTGCCGATCGACTGGCCGGAGCCCTTCGGTCTGGTCTTTATCGAATCACTGGCCTGTGGCACCCCAGTGTTGACTAGCCCGGTGGGTGCCGCGCCCGAACTACTACGTGACGGAACCACCAGTTTCCTGGGCAAGACCGTGGACGATCTGGTTCGGGCGGTGCCTCGTCTGCGGTTGTTGGACCGCGACGCGTGCCGCAGAGAAGCCATGGAGCGATTTGACCTGCGGAATATGGCCGTAAATTATGTCAAGCTCTATGCCAAATTGTCTGGCGCCGGTACACCCGCGGTGGGTCGCACTGCTACTCCGGCGAAGGTCGGCATACCGGAGAACAACACCGATCCGGGGCAGAGCGCAGTCCCTGCTCTGTGGCGCAGGTAAACACACCTGGTAATCGCGCCCCCAGCGCAAGGTGGGGGCGCGATTACCAGGTGATTCGGCACTTCCCCCGATTAAAGCTTTTCCCTCGCCAGGTGGTCTGCAAAGCTGCGCACGGAGCAGCAGAAGGCCGTACAGGGGGCAGTTGATCACGAACGGGCCTATATCTGATAGTAGAGATGCTAGAGTACAGGTGTACATTTGCACACATCTTGAAAGGTAGGCAGACCGTGTCACGATCGGGAGAAGAGTCCAACCCTTCGGTGGTAGAGAATCAGGTCGTCCGAAATGAGGTTCTGCACCTCCTCAGGGGAGGCAACGCCCATATGACCTTTGAGGAAGCGGTGAAGAATTTTCCGGTAGAGCGTATCAATAGCACGTTTCCCAATGGTACCTACTCACCATGGCATCTGCTGGAGCATATCCGGCGGGTCCAACGGGATATTCTGGACTTTTGTGTCAACCCCGCCTACCAGGAGAAGGAGTGGCCGCGCGACTTCTGGCCGGCACAGGACCAGGAAGCTACCGAACAGGACTGGCACCAGACAATTTCGTCCTTTGAAGCTGATGCGAACGCCTTGCAAGCGCTTGTAGCTGATACCGATGTCGATCTCTACGCACGTATACCTCACGGCACCGGTCAGACCATCCTGCGCGAACTGCTGCTGGTTGCGGACCACAACGCCTATCACATTGGTGAATTTTCCATAGCGAGACAGGTGATGGGCACCTGGGACGAGCAGCACAGCTAAGCTCTGAACGGAGCTCGGGTCCGCAGGCAAACCGACCGGTCTCCAAAATGCTCTGCTGCGCTATGACATCAGTCGACTAGACCGATTGCACCTGCTGGCCCCACTCGGCGAGAAGAGCCAGTATGTAATTTACTACCGGCGTTACCGCCGCCTCGACCGGGGTCGACAGTCCAGCGCCGATGGTAAAATTCTGGCCTTCGACCGCTAGAATAACCAGTGTCTGCGGCAGACGGCCCAGGACTCGGCAGAGTTCTATAGCCTGATCAGGGCCAAAGCTATGGCTCGAGCAAGAGGGCAGTGGGTACGGTAGCGGTCCCCGGTGGGCGTCAATGCGCCGTATGGTCCCGGCAGGCGCTCCGGTCTGGACGGCGTCTATCAGGATAACCATTTCTCCCGGTTGCCAGGTTTCGAGTAGCGAGATCCCATCGCCATTGTGCTGGCAGACTACTACATCCGGGAGGCCGAGTTCGCGTACCGCACCTGCTGCCGCCAGGCCCACACCATCGTCGCCGCGATACTGATTCCCCACGCCTATAACCTTGACCGGCATCTCGTCGTCACAACCTTTCAACCTTTAAGCGAAGAAAGTGAGTGGCGCAAGAAATACAGGGATCGTAATTGCGAATCGTTTGCTCGCACTTCGCGGCCAACTCCTCGTCGGAAACGTCAAGCATCTGCTCGGCTACGTGACACAGATCTTGCTCGATCGTTTTCTGATTTTGTGAGGTTGGCGGAATGATGGTAGCTTCCTCAATCTGGCCCTGCGCGTCAAGTTTGTAGCGATGATACAGTAGGCCGCGTGGCGCCTCTGTGCAGGCATAGCCGGTTGCGGCAACCGGCCGAATCTCCTGAGTTCCGGCGACTTCCGGCGGTTGGTAGCTTTCGATGATTCGCAAAGCCTCATCCAACGCGTACACCACTTCAATGCTGCGAACCAGGATACTCTTGTAAGGGTTACGGCAGATCGGGTATAGTCCGACCGACTGCGCTGTGGCCTGCGCCAGGGGCGAGAGCCGCTCGAAGTTGAGGCTGTATCTAGCCAGAGCGCCCACCAGGTAGGCGCCGTGCCCAGCGTGGGTTGACTGCAGCGCATGAGAATAGCGCGCCTGCTCCTCCACAAAATGATCTTGAAACTGGCTGGCGTCGCAGTCGAGTCCGGTACTGGAGACAACGCGGCCTTCGTTCATGGGATATTCGTGAGGGTGGCGCAGCGCCACGAACTCGTAGTCTTGCTCAAAATCGGGAAAAGAAAAGCCGGCAATGAAGTGAGCAGACTCTACGGCCGCCTCACGAGCCCGCCTGAGGGGCTCGAGAAGCGGCGTGAGCTCGGCTTTGGTGGGGATTCGATAGAAACCACCTACTCGAACATTGATGGGATGTATCTCGCGTCCCCCCAGCAGGGCGACGATTGCGTTCCCCGCCTTTTTCATCTGGAGCCCGCGCGCTACCTCTACCGGATGATCTTTGGCCATTCGCAGAATATCGGGATAGCCAAGGAAGTCGGGAGCATGCAGCATGTATATATGCAGCAAATGGCTCTCGATCCATTCACCGCAGTACAGTAACCGGCGCAGGGAATGCATTCGGGCATCCACTGCTATCCCGAATGCATTCTCGATGGCGTGTACGGCGCTCATCTGATATGCCACTGGGCAAATGCCGCAGATGCGCGCGGTGATATCGGGAGCCTCCTGATAGCCGCGCCCTCGTAGGAGGGCCTCGAAGAACCGAGGTGGCTCAAAGATCTGGAGTTCAGCCTCGGTTACCTGGCCATCCTGGATCTTGAGGCAGAGACCAGTCTCTCCCTCTACACGGGCCACGTACCCAATATTAATCGTCTTTTCCGGCATGTGCCTCGCTCGCCTCCCGAAACGCCGGCGCCGCGGCATTGAAGGTCCGGTAGACGCGCAGCAGATCACGGTGACTGGCGCCCAGCTGCCGGAAGCGTCCACTCAGCGACACCGTATTGGTGGTCTCCTGCGGCCCAAAACATCCGTAGCAGCCGCGTGCATAGGCCGGGCAGATGGCGCCACACCCGGCATGGGTCAGCGGACCCAGGCAGGCGACGCCACGCGCGACCATGATGCAGACGGTTCCCCTCTGCTTGCATTCCACGCAGACGCTATGAGCTGGAATATTGGGCCGGCGATGATTTAGCAGGGCGCTTATCACTTCGAGAAGTTGGCGCTTGTTGATGGGACAGCCCTGCAGTTCGAAATCGACGGTCACATGCTCGGCAATGGCGGTGGACGTCGCCAGCGTCTCTATATACTCCGGCGACGGATACACGATGCTCTGGAAATCCTGTATATCGGCAAAATTGCGCAGCGCCTGTATCCCACCCGCGGTTGCGCAAGCGCCAATGGTCACCAGCAAGCTAGAGATGGATCGAATCTCCTGGATATGTTGGCGATCCGCTGCCGTGGTGATCGACCCCTCGACCAGCGAAAGGTCATAAGGCCCTCCGCTCTCAGCGCTGGTCGCCTCGGGGAAATGGGCGATCTCAACACGATCAGCAACGGCAAGCAAGTCATCCTCGCAATCCAACAGACTGAGCTGGCAGCCATCGCAGGAAGCGAATTTCCAGACTGCCAGCCGGAGAGTAGGAGAGGGTCGAGTTGGGACGGTAAGCATATTAGATCTCCCGCTCCTTCAGCAGCGTCTGTACGCGTTGATAGGGAAAGACCGGACCATCCTTACAGATAAAGAATGAGCTGTACTGGCAGTGGCCACATAAGCCCACAGCGCACTGCATATTGCGCTCCATCGAGACAAAGATACGATCCTCGGCAACACCCTGCTGCTCCAGTCCGAGCGCAGCAAAGCGCATCATGATCTCCGGACCGCAAACCATGGCAATCACGGTTGCCGGATCGTAGCTAGTCTGGGGAAGCAGCTTGGTAACTACCCCTACCCGGCCGCTCCAGCTTGGTTCCGCCTGGTCCACCGTCACCGCCACGTCGATTCCGGCGTTACGCCACGCGGCAATCTCACTCTGAAACAGCAGGATCTCCGGAGTGCGCGCCCCATAAAGCAGCTCAACCTTACCATAGCGCTGCCGGTGGGCGATCAGATGGTAGATAGCTGGGCGCAATGGAGCCAGTCCAATTCCGCCGGCCAACAGCGCGACATCGTGGCCGTATGCCAGCTCCAGCGGCCAGCCAGTCCCAAATGGACCCCGCACTCCTACCACGTCGCCCTCGTGCAGCTCGCATACGGCTCGCGAAACCGCGCCAACTGCACGAGTGGTGTGGATAACGAAGCCAGGTTCGGCGGGATCACTACTGATGGAAATGGGAATCTCGCCAACCCCAAACACATAGACCATGTTGAATTGACCGGCCACAAAGCTGGGGATTTCACCGGTAAGCGGCCGTATCCTCATGGAGGTGGTCTCGGGTATCTCCTCGTGAGTGGAAAGTACGGAGTACTGACGCGGCACTAGCGGATCGCCGGCAGTGATGCTCATACGCCGCCTCGCTTTCCGTCACCGTAGATGTCTAGTAACCCAAGTCTTGTCGCCTGCAAACGCTGCACCACGACGCTGGAGATGCGTTTCATGATCTCATAGCCGAACGAGTGATCGCTCTCACACTGCTCACGTATCTTGGTGCCGTCAAGGACGATAGCCTGCACAGCATCGATAGCGCGTCCGCTAAAATGCCACTTATAAGGCGGAAACAGCCACGACCACCCCAGACACTCGCCGGCTTCGATGGTCTCGATCACTATCCGGCCGCGCGCGGCGCCGTCTATCTCCAGCGCCACCCGTCCCTGCTCGATGAGGTAAAATTCCGTCGCCTCGTGCCGTTCCCGCAGGAGATAGTCGCTGGGAGCAAACTGGACCACCCGCGCATGCACCGCCAGCATATCCAGATACGCGCTGGCGAATCCGGAGAGAAACGGATGTTCCGCCAGGTAATCACCAATGGGGACCGCGAGTGACTCCGGCTGCATTGACTCAGTCATCTCTGCCCATCCTCCTCTCCGAAGGCTGCCAAGCCATCTCCGGAAGTTTCCTGTATAGCACGCACCTCAGCGGTAATATCGATCCCCACTGGGCACCAGGTGATGCAACGTCCGCAGCCGACACACCCGGATACGCCAAACTGATCGACCCAGGTTGCTAGCTTATGCGTCAACCACTGACGGTAGCGCGACTTGGTCGAGGTGCGGATGTTACCGCCGGAGATATGGGAGAAGTCGAGAGTAAAACAGGAATCCCAGTGCCGCCAGCGCTCGGCTGTCTTCCCGGAGAGATCGGTGGTGTCCATTACCCCCGTACAGAAGCAGGTTGGGCAGACCATGGTACAGTTCGTACAGCTAAGGCAGCGGTTGGCGACATCGCTCCAGCGGGGGTGCTCGGGCTGTTCTTTGAGCAGACTCACGATCCCTTTGGTCTGCAGGCTTCGCCCCATGTGGCTTTCGGTCTCGGCCATGACGGCCTCAGCAGCCTGAACATCAGCCTCCAGGGCCGGGCGATGGGGTATCCCCAGAAGCAGATCAACTCCCAGCTCAGATCCAGCCTCTATCAGGAAATCATGGCGATTGGCGTCCAGCAACTCGATCAGGCTCAAATCGAAGTCTCCCTCAATCCGCGGACCGGTTCCCATCGAGACACAGAAGCAAGTATTGCCGGCCTGCCCACATCCCACTGCAATGACGCAGACCTGTTCGCGTCGCCGCTGGTAGTCTCTGTCCACAAAGGGACCCTTCATAAATACCTGGTCCTGGATACCGATGGCATGAAGCTCACAGGCGCGCACGCCAAGAAAAGCCAGTCTGGGTGGCTGCTCCTCATTGGCCGTTATGGCAAAGCCACCTTGCTCTCTGTCGGCACGCCAGAGCCGCAGGTGAGGCAGGTGGAGATAGCGTTTCCAGGACTGTGGACCGGCGTTGTAACCAAACAGCGCCGCGTCCTGGCGAGGCTTGAGACGGTAGGTGCCGGCCTCCTGCGCATCCGTATAGCCGATCGGCAGGTCGTCAACGGTTGAGATCTCGTCATAGACGATGGCGCCGTCGCGTGAGGTTGGACCAATGATCTGGAACCCGTGAGCGTGCAGCGCCACAAAAAGCGCAGGAAAGTCATCCCGCGACACCATGACCGGAGTTCTCTCTGTGACAGGCAAGGAAGGCTGCTGCATGGGATTACTCCCGCTGCTCCGTTATGATCGAAGCCGAGTAAGCCGGTTCCTCCAGAATGCCCCGGCTGTGGCAATCATATGCAGGTTATCGGCCACATTACAAGCTCGCAGGGCACTCGAAACGGCTACGAGAGGCATTCGTTGCCGACTGTGATCCGACTGTGATCCGCCTTTGATCGTCGCAGTGACGAGTCTCCGTCCCAGCTCATCACACCTCACTCACTGCCTGAGGCCGCCGCCCTGGCGCTGACCTGATCGAGAAGCGTCTGCAGCGGCCGGCTATAGCGAACCGGAAACGGCGTGACCACCGCTTCCAGGGTGCGCCACGAGATCGGCAGCGCTGCCAGATCGGCCCGTACTCGTGCTGTACCTCTAGCGATGCTGTCATCGGCGAACGCTGGAGTCTCCACTCCCGACACTATGGCTGGTTGCAGTAGCGCCGTGAATCCCGCCGGAAGCGGTTCGCTTTCCAAAAGTAGTAGATCATGGCTGAAGTCAGGGGCACGCGCAACCGTCTTCACTCCTGGTACGGTCGATTTGGCTCCCGCCGTCTTAATGGCTGCGTGGCTGCCATGCCCGCCCTCGGCGGCGACCCAGGCGAGCTTGTAGACTCCACCAATCGCGCCGCCCGGCGCCTGGCGCTCGACCGATCCCAGGCCGTCAACCAGTGCGGTTCCCACACCAAAGGCGTCAATGGGGGCGCCACCAGCCACCAGTTCGGCAATCTTCCATTCGTCCAGGTCTCCAGAGGCAATAATCTGCGTAGCGTGGAAGCCTCCCGCATCCAGTATGGATCGAACTTCCCGGCTTAATGCCGCCAGATCCCCCGAGTCCAACCTCACCGCCGCCAGTTCGTGACCCAGGTCGGCGCGCGCCCATTTGCCCACTCGCACCGCGGTCGCCGCCGCCCTCAGGGTGTCATAGGTGTCAAGCAACAAGCGGAATTGGGCATGCGAACTCGCCACTGCTCGGAACGCTGCTTCTTCATCGTCAAATAACTCGACCAGAGCATGCGGAATGGTACCGCTGGTGGGTATGTCGAATGCCGAAGACGCCGCCAAAAACGAGGTGCTGGCGCAGCCACCCAGTCTGGCGGCATAGGCAGCTACCAGCGGCGCTTGAGCGCGCCGAAAGCCAAACTCGGCCACCGGGCGCCCAGCTGCCGCCTGGACGATACGTACGGCCTTGGTGGCTATAAGCGTGGCGGTGTTGACCGCGCGCAAGACCCCCGATTCAACCAGCAGCGCCTCTCTAAAGGGAGCGGAAACCCGCAGCAGCGGCTCGTCGGGAAAGGCCAGGCGCCCTTCGGATACTGCAGCGACGTCTCCACTGAACCGGAGGGTCGCCAGATCGTCCAGGTAATCCTGCGGATAGCCGAGTTGGCGCAAGGTTGCTAGCGACTGCTCGTCATAATGAAAGCCGGTGATGAAGCGCAGGGCAGCGTTGATTCCCGCAGCCACCAGATACGCGCCCCCAAAGGGAGCTTCCCGTACCAGCACGTCGAAGGTTACCCGCGGGTTGCGTCCGGCGCGCCAGGCCACATAGGCGGCATCGGGATGATACAAATCGGTCCACAGGCCGGGATCATCCAGGACGCCAGCCGTCGAGCCATCCAGGAACAGATCATCACCCGGCATGGTGGCCTCCCCTCTCAATGGCGGCTCTGTCGCAAGCCGTCCAGTGTCTCGCCGGACCACGACGCTGATTATCATACTCCATCCCTGGCGAACGGTGGTAGACCCGCTCTACCGGTCTTCTGCCGCGAGAGAATGGTCGAAGGTGTTGAGCGCTTTCATATAATTCGCCCGCTCGAACGCGGCGGGATCGGAGACAGCAAGTTGGCTCATGCTTCCCCACATCTGGGTGAGCGAGGTATACTCGTGCTCCTCCATCCACTGGCGCATACCCAGGAGCAGCGTGCTGAGATGTCCTGGACCGTTGGCGATGAGACTGGAGGCCAGCATGGTCACCCGGGCGCCTGCCATCATCGCCTTAAGCACATCCTCTCGGGTATGAACGCCACTGGTAAGCGCCAGGTCAGCCTGTATTCTACCAAAGAGAATAGCTATCCAGCGTAATGGCAGTCGCAATTCCGCTGACGTGCTAAGCTCGAGGCTGGGCACCACTTCCAGGCGTTCAATGTCAAGGTCCGGTTGATAGAAGCGGTTGAACAGCACCAGCCCGGACGCACCGGCTAGGGTTATCCGCCTGGCCATATGGGGCAGCGAGGAAAAGAAGGGGCTGAGCTTCACCGCTACCGGTATGCTCACCTGGTTGCAGATCTCGCTGATCAGCTCAAGATAAGACGCTTCCAATTCAGCGCCACTCAGCTCGAGGCTGGTTGGCAGGTAATAGATATTCAGTTCCAGCGCGTCGGCCCCCGCCTCTTCAATCTTGCGGGCGTACTCGACCCAGCCGCCGCTGCTGACTCCATTCAGACTCCCGATAACTGGTATGCCTATCGATTCCTTGATGCGGTACAGGTGCTCCAGGTAGCGCTCGGGACCCAGATTATAGGTTTCCAGATCGGGAAAGTAACTGAGCGATTCTCCATAGGAATGGGCACCATACTCGAGGTAGTGATCCAGCTCCAGGCTGTCATGGGTAATTTGCTCCTCGAATAGCGAGTAGACGACCAGCGCACCAGCTCCTGCTTCCTCAAGACGCCTGACGGTGTCAAGCGTCTTGGAAAGCGGCGACGCCGAGACCACCAGCGGGTTCTCCAGTCGCAGACCCAGGTAGTTAGTAGTAAGATCGAGCACTGTAGCATGCCTCCAATTACTTGATGGCCCCATCATGACCGTCAATGTTGGCTAACTCCCGGTAGTGTTCCCAGCGCTTCGCGACCTGCTGCTTCGCCTCGCTCATCAGAAGCTCGGCGCGTGGCTCATCGCTCTGGACCAGCATGCGGAAGCGTGTCTCGTTATAGGCGTATTGCTCGAGCGGTACGGTAGGGTCCTTGGAATCCAGCTGCAGCGGGTGTTCGCCAGAGCGCGCTCGAGCGGGATTGTAGCGGAGTAGGGGCCAGGCGCCACTCTGGACAGCCAGCCGCTGCTGTTCAAGGCCTTTGACCATGTCTATGCCGTGAGCAATGCAGTGGCTATAGGCGATGATCAGCGACGGGCCCGGATAGGCCTCGGCCTCCAGCAGCGCATGCAAGGTCTGAATGTCGCTGGCACCCATGGCGACTACGGCGACATACACGTTACCATAGGCCATGGCAATCTGCGCCAGATCCTTTTTGGGGAGCGACTTGCCCTGGGCTGCAAACTTGGCCACCGCACCCAGCGGAGTGGCTTTGGAGGCCTGCCCTCCAGTATTGGAGTAGACTTCAGTGTCGAGTACCAGGATATTGACGTTCTTCCCAGACGCCAGCACGTGGTCAAGGCCGCCAAAACCAATGTCGTAGGCCCAACCGTCGCCGCCGATGATCCAGACGCTGCGCGCTACCAGTGTGTCGGCCAGGCTCTGTAGCTGTACGGCTTCCGCGGCAATCTCGGCATCGTCGCTTCCCGCCAGTGGCAGTAGCGCCCGCTGGAGTCGGGCCACCCGAGTTCGCTGAGCCTGTACGCCGGCCGGAGAACTCTGGTCTGCTGCCAGTAGTTCGCCTACCAGGGCAGAATCCAGATGCCCTTCCAGCCGCTTGACCAGCTCACGGGCAGATCCCTGCTGCGTGTCAAGAGCCACGCGCATGCCCAATCCAAACTCGGCGTTATCCTCGAAGAGCGAATTGGACCAGGCCGGCCCCCGGCCATTCCGGTTGGCGCTCCAGGGAGTGGTAGGCAGATTGCCGCCATAGATTGAGGAACAGCCGGTGGCGTTGGCGACTACCATACGGTCCCCAAAAAGTTGGGTAACCAGCTTGATGTAGGGTGTCTCGCCACAACCGGAGCAGGCGCCGGAGAACTCGAAGAGAGGCTCAAGCAGCTGCGAGTTCTTGATAGTGGCAAGTGTCATGCGCGCCGGATCCATCTCCGGTAGCTTAGTAAAGAAATCCCAGTTGGCGGTCTCCTCGGCAAGAGTAGGCTCGGTCGCTTCCATGTTGATGGCCTTGCGACCAACCCGGGTCTTGTCCTTTACCGGGCAAGCCTCCACACACAGGCCGCAACTGGTGCAATCCAGCGGCGAAACCTGCAGGGTGTACTGCATATCGGGAAATTCTTTGAATCGCGCCGGGGTAGCGTGAAAGGACGCTGGCGCGCCGGCCAGTTCAGTGGGCTCATAGACCTTCATGCGAATAACGGCGTGGGGGCAGACCATCGTGCACTTACCGCACTGTATGCAGAGTTCCGGATCCCAGACCGGCGTCTCAGTGCCGATGTACCGCTTTTCAAAGCGCGCAGTGCCCACGGGATAGGTGCCGTCAATGGGAAGAGCGCTCACCGGAAGTGAATCGCCATCACCGCTGATCATGGCTCCCAGTACCTCACGCACAAAGGGCGGAGCCTCATCGGTTACCGGTGGCTGCCGGGTCAAGCGGGACGGAGCCTGTTCTTTGCTCACCGAATCGGCAACGTTCACTTCAGCAAGAAAATTGAGAGTCTGATCAACCGCGGCGAAGTTGCGCGCTACCACAGCTTCGCCTCGCTTGCCGTAGCTCTTCTGGATGCTTTGCTTGATCGCCGCTATGGCGGCTTCGCGGGGCAGCACGCCGCTCACCGCAAAGAAACAGGTTTGCATTACCGTGTTGACTCGTCCGCCCATACCGGTGGCCTGCGCGACTTTTCCGGCGTCGATCACGAAAAACCTGACCTGGCGCTCCCTGATGATCGCCTGCACCTCGCGCGGTAGATGTTCCCAGACAGTATCCGCATCATAGGGCGAATTCAGCAGAAAGACGCCGCCAACTTCAATGCTGGACAGAACGTCATATTTACTGAGGAAACCAAAGTGGTGGCAGGCGACAAAGTTCGCGCGGTCGATCAGATACGGTGCGGCAATGGGGCGCGGGCCAAATCGCAGATGGGAGATGGTTATCGATCCCGATTTTTTGGAATCGTAGACGAAGTACCCCTGCGCGTAGTTCTCGGTTTCCTCGCCGATAATCTTGATCGAGCTCTTATTGGCGCTGACGGTTCCGTCCGAGCCCAGTCCCCAGAAGATGCAGCGCACCGTGTCTCCCTGGTCGATCGAGAACGTTGGATCGTAGGGGAGACTGCTGTTGGTCACGTCGTCGGTGATGCCAACGGTAAAGTGTTGCCTGGCGGGCGAACCGGATCCTAGTTCATCGAAGACTGCCTTGGCCATGGCGGGTGTGAATTCCTTGGAGCCCAGTCCATACCGGCCGCCGATGATGCGGGTAATCTGTTCAGCCAGCTGGCTTCCCTGAGCGCGTGCCTCGCTGATTGCCGCCACTACGTTCAGATAGAGCGGCTCGCCAACGCTCCCCGGCTCTTTGGTACGGTCGAGAACCGCCAGCGCCCGGACGCTCTGCGGCAGGGCGGCGATGAAGCGTTCCACCGAGAAGGGATGGAAGAGGTGCACGGTAAGCACACCTACTTTCTCACCTCGCTCACTAAGCACGCGCGCGGTTTCGCGTGCGGTGATCGTGCCTGAGCCCATAGCCACAATGACGCGCTCCGCGACCGGGCTACCCTCGTAGTCAAATATGTGGTAGCGGCGCCGGGTCAGCGCGGCGAATTTATCCATAGACTCTTCCACGATTTGGGGCACTGACAGGTAGAAGGTACTTCCGGACTCGCGTCCCTGGAAGTAGACATCCGGATTCTGGGCAGTACCGCGAATGACCGGATGGTCGGGTGAGAGCGCCCGGTCTCGATGCTGGCAGACCAGCTTATCGTCGATAAGCGCCCGCAGCACCGCCTGGTCGAGCGCCTCGATCTTGGCGACTTCATGCGAGGTACGCCAGCCATCGAAGAAGTGAAGGAACGGTACCCTGCTGGCCAGTGTAGAGGCATGGGCGATCAAAGCGAGATCCTGGGCCTCCTGCACCGAGCGGGAGGAGAGCAGAGCGAATCCGGTCGACCGGGTGGCACAGACGTCCGAGTGGTCGCCAAAGATGGAAAGCGCCTGAGCTGCCAGCGAGCGGGCCGCCACATGAAAGACCGTTGGCGAGAGTTCGCCGGCAATCTTGTACATATTCGGGATCATCAACAGTAATCCCTGAGACGCCGTAAAGGTTGTGGTTAGCGCTCCCGTCTGTATCGCGCCGTGTATCGCTCCGGCGGCGCCGCCTTCGGACTGCATTTCCACCACTGTGGGAACGGTTCCCCAGATATTGGTCTTGCCGGCGGCGGACCAACCGTCTGCCGACTCACCCATCGGGGTCGAAGGCGTAATTGGGTAAATGGCTATGACTTCACTGAGGCTATGGGCAACCTTGGCAGCGGCCTCATTGCCGTCGATGGTAATCCAGGCATGTTCCACGTTCGTACTCCAGTCATTCGCGCTCCAGTCTTTCGCGGGAGTCCGAAGTGGAGTATGGGCCCCCACCCTCTCAATCTCGTCACAACGTACTGCGGCGGTGTCACAGGGCGATAACATCGAGGGCGAGCAGCGCCGCCGGAGCGTCCTTGCCCGAACCGCTAGCGTCCTTGCTGGAGGCCGTTTCCTCAGCGTCCGTTGCTGCTTCACGCCTACCGCGCGGCAGCTGGCAGATCATTTGCCCGGACTTACCAGATGAGAGTAGAGAGCTCGGTCGGTTACCTTTCGCAGTACGCTACCAGGTAAATTTGAATTCTCCTACGGCCTGATTGATCAGGCGCAGAATTTGCGCGGTCAGATCTGAGAGAGAATGCGCCCGAAGACCATCCAACGCTATCGCTTCATCGGTGCCCAGACCATAGTCGGTGAGGGCATCGGCCGGATCTGAAAGCAGGCGAGCGCAAAAAGGTGCATCACAGATAGCCCTGCCGAGCGCCCGCTCAAAATCTTGTCGCAACATCCTACCGGTACTTCCTCTGCTTCCTTATTTCTGACGCTTCACGACTTCCGGCGTTAGATACCCGGGGGCCCCCCGTCTACGTCGCCTTGAGGCGTGATGCTTGACAGCGCCAGCCCTAGGCTGCCAGTGGCTACACTCCGTGCGGCCGGCGCTGCCAGTACCGTACGGCTCATGGTCCGATGCAGCGGAGAAGACATGCCGCCGAGCACTATGACGAGGCTTAGAGCCAGCAGCACCAGGAGTTGTTTCCAGTTGGTTACCGCCGCCCCAACTTGGCGCTCTGCGAGTATAATAGTACGAGACATTCGGCTACTCCCCGTAGTTCCACTAGCTGTGACGCCAAGGCGCCAATAATGATGCCGCGCTAGCTGTTCATCCAGGCCAGCAACAGTGACTTGGTAAAGCATAAGCATGGCGCGTTACCGGGATGTTTACAGAAATGCAGATTCTGGCACAGAGCACCAGACTGCTCAGCAGATAACGAGTTCTAGCGAGCTGTAAACCGAGAGAGTGTTCTGTGCCTGGACTTCGATGATCGCTAGACTGTTCTAACTGGTACAGGCATGAGCACCTGAAAGAGGTCGGGGAAAGCAATGAGACAGACTCGATCAGGGAACCCAAAGTTTCCTACTTGGAAGTTTGAGGCGCCGCGCCTCGGCACCTGCCTCCTAACCCGAGAACGGTTACTCGGCACCGTCGAGCAGTGCCTGGGCGGAACCAAGTCCTACAGTGACATCTTACTGGTGAGCGCCCCGGCGGGCTACGGCAAGACGACGCTGTTGGCTCAGTGGGCTCTTCGTACCTCAATGGGGGTGGCCTGGTACCACCTGGACCCGAGCGACCAGGATCCGGCAACCTTGCTACGAGGTGTTGCCCAGGCGCTACGCCGCAAGTTCCCCAGACCTCGTTGGAACGTCGAATCGCTACTCGACCATCTTCGCACCGGCCTACTGGATGAGTCCGATCTCGAACGAGCGTGTTCGGTACTTTCTACCGATATTGAGCACCATGTGCTCCGCCCTGCGGCACTCATTCTCACCGGCGTGGCCGAACTAGGAAGCACATCGCCGTCGCTCGCCGTGCTGGACCTGCTGCTTTCGCGTCCCATAGGGCAGCTCCGCATGGCTCTGGAATGGCGCGAGGCCCCTCGGGTACGCTTCTCAACCCTCATCGCTCAGCAGCGCATACGAGCCATCAGTCGTGAGGACCTCTGCCTTACCACCGACGAGTTGGACCGTTTACTTACCCTCACTGGAGCGCCGGATGATACGCAGTACCGGGCACAGGTGCAGCGACTTTCTGCCGGCTGGGTCACCGGCGCCATACTGGCGGTCGGCGCCCAGGCTCCACTCTCGTCGCCATCGCCCGCCGACGGTGAACTGGACCACGAGGCGGTGAGCACCTACTTGGCTCACCAGGTTATCTCGGTTCTGCCGCCGGAGCTCCGCACCTTCGCCACCCAGGTCGCCATACTGAACTACATGACGCCCAGTATCTGTGCACGGCTGATTCAGCTCTCGACCACGGCAGCCCGGGAGCGGCTAGGTGCGCTGGAACGCAGTACCGGATTCGTTTCGCGCAGCGGCCAGCGCCCACAGGAGCTGATATACCGCTTCCAGCCGCAGCTTCGCCAGGCCCTGCTGTCCCAGCAGAGCGATCTTCCTGGGCATGTGGAGCAACAGCTCGCTCTTCATCAACGAGCGGCCGAACTCCTGGAGGATGATCGCGATTTTGAAGAGGCCATCTGGCACCATGCCAAGTCAGGGAACTTCGTGCGCATCGCCGATCTGATCGAAGTTTTACAGGGCGAGTATCTGCGAGCCAGCCGTGGACTGGTGCTTACTCGGTGGCTCGATCTACTGCCAACTGCCGTCCTGGAATCGCGACCATCTCTTGCGCTGCTGCAGGCCGAGCTCTATCGCCAGAGCGGGAACGCTCGGCAGGCACAAGCGCTTGCCGAGAGTGCGTACCAGCGCTTTAAGCCAGCCAGTCGAGCACAGGGTGAAGCAGCGCTGCCAGATTATTCAGCAGCCTGCCTCATGGCAGCGCATGCCTCGGTCATCTGCGCCGAGACGCGGCGGGACCTTGACTCCAATGTCGATGCTCAGCAAGCCTGCCATGAGGCACTTTTCTGGCTGGACTGCGCCTGCGCATCTGGTGCCGGCACCTCCATTCCTGACCACCTGTATGCGCGTGCCTACGAGACGCTCTCGGCCACAGTTATGTCGAGCGACGGCCCAGTGGCGGCCGAGCCCTATTTACAGGCTAGCGAGCAGTACAGTCTTTACAGCGGCAACCTCTGGCAAGTGGGACGACATCACTATTACCGTTCGAAGGTATGTATGCAGGAGGGAAACTTCGAGCGTGCTGAGTCGGCAGCCATCGCTGCCCTTTTGGCGGCTCAGGAAGCGCATGATGAGATATGCGCAGTGGTCAGCCGGTTGAATCTGGGAGCTATCAAGATGCGTCTTGGCCGAAGCCGGGAAGCACATGACGAACTGGAGCTCGCCCTGGCAGCCGCGGAGTCAGCCGGTTACGCACGCGGGCGCGTCTATGCGTTAGGCAATCTGGGCGACCTGGCGCTGTCTTGCGGTGACTATACCCGGGCGATTCAGTTCTACGAACAGACCCTCGAAGGACTGCTATCCCTCGACGATCCTCATCTGCGTATGTGCGTACTGTCGGGTTTGGGCTATGCGCTGACCCTCTCCGGGCGCCCTGAGGAAGCTTTGATCCGGCTTACTCCGCTGCTTGAACCTGCCGCCCGGGTGGATGGATACCGGCAACTAGTGGGGAGCGCCGACGAGGTAGTGGTGGCGCTTTCGCTTGGTTTTGCGTATATGCATCATGGTCTGCTCAGCTATGCCGCGAATCTGTTCCTGCAAGTTGCACAGGCGGCGCACGGCCAGCAACGTCATCTTAAAGCCGCGCAGGCACACCTGTTTCTTGCCGCACTCCGGCTTGCCGAAACGGACAATGGCGGCGCCGAAGTCGAGCTTGGGCGAGCGCTTGACTATGCATTGCAGGTTCCGGACGGTCTGGCGCTGGCGGTCGAGCTGCGCAGGGTACCCGAGCTGTGGCCGGTTCTCGAGCGACTTGACCACCCCCTGGCCGCTGATCTGGTGCGCGCGGCTAAGAATGGCTGGCTGGAAAGCTTCGGGCGAAGCTGGTCAGATCACACCTCCGGATACCACATCGGCGCCAGTATGCCGCACTCCAGTACACCTGATACGAGTATTCGTGTGTTCATGTTCGGCCAGACGCGTATTCTGGTAGGCACGACCTATGTCACTCGCTGGAGGAAACCGGCGGCACGAGATCTCTTGCTCTTTCTTCTGAACTACCGAAAGCCGGCCTCACGAGAGACCATTCTCACCGCACTCTGGCCCGATGTCGATCCCCAGGTCAGCGATGTCTGGTTCCGGCAGGCGCGCTTTCATCTGAAGCGTACGCTGCAAGTCGACGACTGCCTGGTGCAGGAAGAAAGCGGCTACTGGCGGCTGGAGCTACCCTGCTGGGTCGATGTCTATGAGGCCGAGCAACTGGTCGATGCAGGAACGCGGCTACTGGCCACCTCCGGCACCAAGTCGGCCGGCGCCGACCAGCTGCGCCAGGCATTGACCCTGTGGAATGGGTCTTACCTCGACGACGTCTACAGCGACTGGACAGCGGCGCGCCGGCAGGAGCTTTACCAACGCCGTCTGGCTCTCATGGAGCAGCTAGCCATTCTTGAGCTCGACGCTGGTATGCCCGACAAAGCCATGCAGCTCTACCAGCAGCTTCTGGCGACCGAGCCGCTATTTGAGCGCGCGCACCGCGGACTCATGGAGTGCTTCGTAGCACGTGGCGAGCCCTCGCGAGCTATACAGCAGTTCCGAGACTACTCGACGCTGCTGCGGGAGGAGCTGGATACCGTTCCGGCACGCGAGACGATAGCGCTATGCCACTCTATTCTCCAGGAGATGGAAACCACCAAGCGGGTGCTCGCGCAGGTGGTGTCACATGCCGCTGCGGTTACCTGACCTCACGCTCGATGCTGGCCGAACACTTAGACAGCGTGGGGTGAGAGCGGTACCCCCTTCGCCTACGAAACCGGCGGCTCCGTAGGCGAAGGGGGTGGCTCCGGGGACGAGGCCGGAGGCTCTGAAAGTGGGGGTGGCGGAAAGGCCACCGTGGGAGGAACTGGATAGAGTGGCGGCCCACCTCCGGTTGGATAATACCATTGGGGGTACCCAGTGACCGGCGGGTACCCGGCAAATGGACCGGTGTAGTTGTTCTTGCCAACCAGGCCGCCAAAATACCCAATGCCGGCGCCGATGCCGCCATCGATAATCAGCCCGAGAATGAGCGCGAGCATTCCTTCGCCGATAATGACGCCGCTGACCTGTGCAGCGCTTAGGCCACTGCCGGCGGGAATGCTCAGATTAGGCAGGACGAAAGCTGCCAACACAATCAAGCTAAGCACTCCGCCGATAAGCTCTCCAACCAGCCCGGTGATGAGACCGGCAACTGCGCCCGACCCTGGCTGTCCAGTGTAGCTGGCACTATTCATTCCGGAAATGAAGCAGAGAGCGAGTCCTAGCAGAAAAGCCAAGCAGCCGAACAATGCCCCGGCGCCTATGCCGGTGACAGCTCCGCTAGAAGCCTGGGCGATGGCCTGGTAGGATCCAGAGATCCACTGGATGAGCACATTAAGAATATTTACCCCAGCCAGAAGTGCTCCAAAAATCAGGCCATTTCGAACTGCTGGATTGCCTGTTTGCTGCGGCTGTGCTGGCTGTATCATTCTTTGCCTGTTTCTCACGCTGTGTGACACAGCGTCACACTCTCCCCCAGGGGAGACGGACTGCAGAACCTGGGCCAGGTAACGTCCTACTCCTCCTTGTATTCCTAAACGGGAGACCGCTACCGGGAACTGCCGATGAAAACGGTAAGGCCATCTTCCTAGCACATGCGGCGTGCGAGTTACAGGTTCTATGGCTCCTCGTTATACCGTATTAGCTTGGTGTGTGCGGCCAGGCGATGATGCAGTCAATGCTCTAGTTTAGGAGTTAGAACAAGCCTGAGATTCGCATTGAAAGGAGGTATGTGGCACAGCGTCTCGTCGCCACGTTTTTCACCTTCTTTTCCACCTTCTTTGAAGGCCGGATACCTTCAGCGTCGACGTTTCCGGTTATCTGAGTGAAGGGACAACTGCATGCGACTTAGTAGACTGTCTTCACGCTTTCGTCTTATCGCTGTGCTCATGGTGCTTGTGCTGGCAGTGGCCGGCACCGTTGCCGTTCAGACGGTTCGGACACACGCCGCCCCTGCCATTGCCAGCGTGGCGCCCAACAGCGCTAATGAATTGGATTGCAATGGCTGGAGTGCCAAATACAAATCCGTCAAGCCCTTCCAGCGCGCGCTCTGTACCGATCCAATTCAGATCACCAACGGCAAAGCTTCGAGACTCGTAGACAACGGCTGGTATGTTGGCCATGACGAGCCTTCGGTCAAATTCATCTCGTCGGCGCCAGGTAGCGGCAACGACATGACCTACTATATGCAGTTGGCTGTGGACCCGCATGGCACCCCCACGACCAACCCAAACGCGAAGCCAACGGTTACCGACTACGCAGAGCTGACTCCAGCGGTCTGGTTCGGGCTGCCAATGTGTGACCCGAACTCGTACCCCTTGAATCCATGTAAGCCCGATAGTGACAGCAACTCGGGACTCATCAGCGACCCGAATGCCGCTGGCTCAGCCTTCATGGAACTGCAACTATATGCACCTGGTTATGCGCCATTTATTGACGGACCCAGTTGCGATAGCACGCATTACTGCGCGGCGCTCACCATTGACAGCCTTGAGGCGGGCTTCAATTTCGCGAACCTCAATCCTGTCTGCACCGAGCCGAGCAACTTCGCCTTCCTCCAGCAAAATGGTGTCCCGGCGGGCCCACCTAGCCCGCAGCTAGCTGATGTCGACACCTACACGCCCAACTCCCAGACCCTGTTGATGAACCAGGGCGATGCGATCTCGCTTACCATCCAAGACACGCGGGACGGACTCAAGACTTCGATCTTTGACTCCACCACTAGGCAGTCGGGCTTCATGGTAGCGAGCGCAGCCAATGGCTTCATGAACACCAACCCCACGACCTGTGCCGGCTCGCCGTTTAATTTTCATGCCGAGTACAGCACCGCCAAGCAGCAGAATCAAGTGCCGTGGGCGGCCCTTGAGGGTGGTGTGTTGATGGAGACCGAGATGGGTCACTTCGAGACCTGCAGTCGCGTCACCAATCAACTTGGATACTCGTTCTCGAACAATGGCCAGTCGTTCAGCGACCCAGAAATGTACCAGTCCTGCATTGGCCCGACCGAGAAAGGTGGAACTGAGGACGGGTGTAGTTTGACCACTGGACTCTGCACTGGCGCGACCACCCAGGACGGCCAAGCCTGCCCGACGAACGACCCCGCTACCGGCGCGCTGTGTGAGTTCTCCGATGCTGCCTGCTTCCCGGCCGGGCAGCGGCCAATCACCAGCAACGGGAACATGGAGACGACCTCCTGGCCGATTGCCGGCTGCCAGGCCGACTACTTCCAGAACGGCGATCTAGACTTCGATGGCACTGGCTATATCCCCGACTGGCCGGATGGCTCACCCACCCACCCAACGCCGTTCCGTTACTATGGTCCCTTTGATGCACATGGCCGACCCTACCCGTCGATACAGTTCGAGACGGATATAGCCGGCTCCGAGTTCTTGTGCGACACTACGACTGGGGCAGACTGCACTGCACCGCCCATCGGAGCTAAATTCTATCCATTCTGGACGATCGGAAGTTCGTGCCAGTGGAACTTCGGCAACAATATTGCCGGACAGACGACTGAGAACTTTGGTGGCGACGCCCAATACGGCACACCAGATGTTGCACGATACGGCGGTACAATCATCAGTCAAGTGTTGGCCAACCCGCAGTTCAGTGGGAAGTGCGCTTTTAATAACAACCGTCAATTTAGTTAAGCTCATTGAGCTAGAGGCGAGCCTCTAGCGAGCTGCTTAGGAACGCGGTGGGCGATGGACATCACCCACCGCGTTCCTGCGTCGCCGGATCGAAACTCGTACAGGGAAGCAATGGTTGGCGAGCTGCAAGGAACTTTCCCGCGTAGTGCAACGTCTAGTCTGCAATCGCCTGGGTTAGTATGTCTGCATAGGTCCAGGGTGCGCTACGACTGTGACGCGAAGGTGATGCCATATGGATTCATACCTGTCTGTCAGCACGGCCGATCCCACGTCGGCTCGCAAACGGTTGCCGTCTTTCCTGCGCATGATCGGAGTACTGCTGCTACTAGCTTTGGCAGGGTGCGGTGTAGCGAACACCGCAGGAGGTTCGGCAAACCAATCCACTGCGAGCCACACACCAGCCAGCAGCATTCCGGCCACTACCCAGCCCAATGCCGCCGCCTGTCCGGGGGGCATGGCCAGCGCAAGCGACGTCGGCACGCCTGCGCTCGTCATTGGAGTTAGCACACGGCAGCACCAGGGGACTGCCCCCGGTGGCGCACTGGTCCAGATTCAACTCCCCACACAGCTACGCTGGAGTCCTGTCAGCGTCCACAGCACCGGTCCCAATGCGCAAATACTTCCCCCCGCCGGATACTTCGATCCCACCCTAGGCGCCTGCATATGGGATATTCGCATGCCGCCAAGTGGAACAGTGACGTTGACCGTTACCGGCTCCGGATCGTGTGCCAAGCTTCACGGCTGTCCACCCTATTTCATGCGCGAGATGTTCACGATTACCGTGCAATGACGAGCGCCCCCTCAGTGTCAGCGCCGTGGTTCCTGTGCTGGCGCACAGTTCCTCTGATCTACCCGCCAACCATTATTCACCTTGACGCCGTACCTGACATTCAGCCGGTCGAGGTGAGCTCCACGCCGAAGAGCGTGAATTCGCACTCGCGTCGGGGTGAAGGGTGTCTACCGGTGTTAATAGCACGTTACCAATTGTGTTAATGGCATGTTACGTCCTCCGGTTGTGACCGTCATAGCCAATAAGGAGCGTCCTTAGACGCACGGCTGAGCCATATCAATGTGGCGCCAATATGGCAATGGCCAAGCCTGAGCAACGGCCGCGGACCTGGCTAGTGTCTGCGGCGCAAGACTGGTGGTGAGGCTCGACGACGAAGCCTCACCACCGGGATCACGGTTCTCGTCTACAGCCAGACCTGCTTGGAGCGAGGGGCACGGACCGCCAAAAGGCTCGAGCCCCAGTGGAAATTACAAGCGGCAAATTGGCTGGATCCAAACGCCTGTGCAACGTCGAATATGGTAGGACGCCTCTCAGGCATAGGAGCTTTTTCTTGATAAGCCCTAGAAACCTGTGCCGCATGAACAGTGTCGCACTGCCATGGTTGACCTCGTTCACAGCCTCGCCCCGCATCTGATAGTCAAGAAGAAAGAAGATCCTCATGCGTGATCTCCGCGTATCTTCAGCCTGGCGCCTGCTAGGCAAACGCAGTGTGGCATTCGGCGCGATCTCCCTCGTGCTGGTGGTTGGCTTGGCGAGCGCATTCATTATCAATGGGCACGCGTCAGCCGCCCCGAAGGTATCTTTTTCCCACGTGCCCTACAATCCGGCACATTCGGCTCCGATTCCCAATGGCGCACATCTGCTAGGACATCAC
This sequence comes from uncultured Chloroflexia bacterium, assembly GCA_963826075.1. Lineage (GTDB taxonomy): Bacteria > Chloroflexota > Ktedonobacteria > Ktedonobacterales > JADMIN01 > JAJPKE01. Next base: position 664,549 of record CAWGVQ010000008.1, on the reverse strand, counting down.
AACACCCAGGCTCAATTGCAGATCGAGATTGTGCTGCATCCTCAGCACGAGAGCAATCTCGATCCAATGATTCAGGCCATGAGCACTCCGGGTAGTGCGCTGTACCAACACTGGCTGACTCCGGCCCAGTTCAATGCCGACTTCCCAGCCCCGGCCTTCGACACCAGCTGGCTCACCAGCCATGGCATTCGTCAACTTCCCGGACCTAGCCCGCTCGTGCTGACCTTTACCGGCACCTCGAGCGAGTTCGAGGCCGCTTTCGGCACCACCATCAATGACTACCGTACTCCTGATGGCCGTACCGTCTATGCCAACGACTCGGCGCCCTCCGTGCCCGCAGCATCGTTTCCACAGATAGCCGGCATCATCGGCCTGGATAACGTGACGAGCAACCAGGTCAAACCCGAGTTGTCAAAGCCTCTGAAGGCATCAGGCAAGACCAGCCTACCGGCGTTTGGTGCCGGACCCAATGGCGGACTAGTCCCCTCCCAGGTTGAGGGCATCTATAATGCCAACTCAATCTACAAAACCACCCAAGGGCAGGGCGTGACTACCGCGGTCTTTGAGCTCTCGGGATATCTGAAATCCGACATACGGGGATTCGAGTCCCAATTTGGGCTGCCCAAGATCCCTATCCAGAACATCAATGTAGATGGCGGCGCGTGCAACTCCGCGGTATTGGGAACCACGCCATGCAACTATGGTGAGATCGAAAATGATATAGATATTACCTTGCAGCAGGCCATGGCGCCCCGGCTATCCAAGATCCAGGTGTATCTAGGCCCCAACGACGACCAAGGCGTGCTCGACACGTACCTTGCTATCGCCAACCAGGACACCGCCGACGCGGTGAGCACAAGCTGGGGCCAGTGCGAGCCATCGCTGGACTCCGGAGTGGCTTTCGGCGAATTCCTTTCTTTTGCCCAGATGGCGTTGCAGGGTCAGAGTATCTCCGCAGCCGCCGGTGATTCGGGCTCATATGACTGCCTTGGCCAGCTCGCACCGCCGGTCGGAACGGCCGATGAAGTCGATGATCCCGCCAGTGATCCCCTGATGACGGCGGTCGGTGGTACCTCCTTCTTTGGGACCTTTGATCCAGGCAGCAACCTGAACCCAACCTATCCGGCCGGTGATGAATATGTCTGGGATACTCTCAATAACTGCTCCAACAGCGATTTCATTATCGACAACACCAATCCCGCCGATGATGCCGACTTTGGTCTGTGCCCATTCGGCGCTGGCGGCGGAGGGAACAGTACGCTCTGGGCAAAGGCTCCCTGGCAGCAAGGTCCAGGTACTACTTCGTCAGCCAGCGAATTCGGGTCTAGCTGCGGACAGGCCGCTGGCATCGAGTGTCGCGAGGTGCCGGATATCTCTCTCAATGCCGATCCGAACAGCGGCTATCCAGTGTACTGCGCCGACGTGAATGTCACATGTAATGCTGCAGGGGGATTTGTCGATGATTGGGCCCAGTACGGTGGCACCAGCTGCTCGTCGCCGCTCTGGGCAGGTATCGTGGCCCTGACGGACAGTTATGGCCACCATCGCATCGGCCTTACCACCCCGTTGCTCTACACCCTGAACAATTCCGCCGGCTACAGCCACGCACTGCATGACATGAAGGGTGGCGGTAGCTTCACCTTCGACTGGTCGGCAGTCCTTGGCCCAGGATATCCAACTATCTCCTACTTCACCAACAGCAACGGCGTGGGCACACCCCCGGGCTACAGTGAGACGCGTGACTATGATATGGCAACTGGCTTGGGGACTCCTAATATTGGTGCCATAGTTCCCCTACTCGCGCAGGTACCGTAGTCAAAGTCTAGTACAGCACCGCTCGTGAGCTCATCACGAGCCAGTAGTCCCCGGACACCAGCAGTGGTGACCGGGGACTAACTTTTCTTCGACGACATGGAACAATATGCGCGAACTTAACGTCTTCTCGTGAAGAATGGTCAGGCGGCGTGGTACCGGCATTGTCTGAAATAGCCGCATTGCGTACGGTATTTGCCGCAAGACGGCCATACAAGTACTGTGTACCCCGACATTGCTGAGTGGAGCACATGCGATGAGCGAGAATTGTCAAAACAGGCTGGCGGCTGTGTTACCAAAGACCCCAATACTGCTACTGGCTATGCTGATAGCCGGCTGCGGAGTCACAACGGGCACGACTGGTATTACCAATGGCGGGCCAATGGCGGGCCAGCCATCCGGTACCCCAACTGTACCAGCGACGTCAGCAGTATCAGGAACAAGCACCCCCGCAGTAGGAACATACGACACGAGAACTGGTTGCCCACAGGCTACACAGGTCGTGCAATGGCCGTCAGCACCTGCTGTCATCGTGACCTCGGCGGATGCTGCCACAGGCGCAACAGTGCAAGTCGGACAAACCCTGGAGATCGCGCTGCCCTTCGGCCAACGCCGGTCGCTTGGCCCAGCTGCTGGAGATCCCGAGCTACTGCTGAACGCACCGGCAGGCTATGGTGATGCCAGCCTACAGAGCTGTGTCTGGCACTTTACTGCCGAGCAGACAGGGCAGGTAACGCTCCTGTTTACTTTCGCACCCATCTGCCAGGCCCACCAGGCATGCCCACAGTATGTAGGTCTGCTCAAGATTCCAATCGACGTTGTAGGGTCGTAATCAGCCAACCGCCGGACTTTTGCCTAGCTAGGCAGAGTGCTGAATCCGGCTGATTTCGGGGCAGCATCCGCCAGAACCCTCCCAGTAGGCACTCGGATCTGCTTTGTCCGCAAGGAGCGCACTGGACGCCAGTGCTTTAGCGGTACCCACCGTAGCTAGAGCATGCTCAAAAGCAAGCGATCTAGACATGAGGCAGACATCCTCACCCAATATGGCACTACCAAAAATGGTCCGGGTCGTACTGTTATGTTACGCCCGCCGTTTGTGATCCGTCATAAGTGTCTAAGGAGCTGCCTCAGATGCCTGGCTAAGCCGTATCCGGCCGCCAATGGCTACAGCTCAGCCCGTGACTCCAGTAGAGTTCACTGCAGCGTCTCCACCTCGGAACCAGTGCGAAGCTGACGTGTTCTCGGAATACCCTCGGCTCAGGGTAGGGCAGGCTCACCTGGACTCTCGGTTCTGAGGCAGCCCCGCTTCAAGAGATGGGGGCGCGACCATACCGCAAGGCTGAACCCTACTGCAAATACTCCTTGAAAGTCGGCTTGGTCCACGTCACCTTGGCAACGTCAAAGATCGAAGTGTCCCTCTTAAGCTTAGGAGCGTTTTCGTGAGTAGACCAAGTACGCAACGGGGCATTATGGGCATTACCATTGCCCTGGTGGTCGCAGTTGGCTTCGTTAGCGGAGCTTTTGCTGTGCCCACTATCAAAGCGAACCCCGTCAGCTACGTCGAACATCAAATTAAGGTGAGTCCTAAGGTCTCGGTGACGTACAAGACCAGTGGCACGACCTTCTCCTGCCAAGTCACCGGCTCTTCCCCTTCCTGTTATGGACCGCAGCAAATCCGCACGGCCTACGACATACAGCCCTTGCTGAATAAGGGCATTACCGGAGCCGGGCGCACCATCGTAATCATCGATGCTTTCCAGAATCCCTATATCACGAGCGATCTGAGCATATTCGACACGACCTTTGGACTGCCCAATCCACAGCTGAATATCATCGCCCCTGATGGCCTGACCCCTTTCAACATTAATAGTGCCGATGAGGTCAACTGGTCCGGTGAGATCTCCCTGGACGTGGAGTGGTCACATGTGGTGGCGCCGGGAGCCACCATTGACCTGGTGCTGGCCAAGAGCGATATGGATGCCGACATCCTCAGCGCGACTCAGTACGCTGTTGATAACAACCTCGGCGATGTGATCTCCCAGAGCTTTGGCGAGGGTGAAGCCTGCGCCGATCCTAACCTCCTCAAGGCCGAGCATCAGGTCTTTGAGGAGGCTACGGCGAAGGGTATGACCATCTTCGCCTCCTCCGGCGATAACGGTGCCGGACAGCCTGACTGCAATGGCGACGGCAACCTGTTCCTTTCCGCCTCGACCCCGGCCAGCGATCCACTGGTCACCGGCGTTGGCGCCACCAATCTGACGGCCAACCTGACCACTGGCGCATACGAGTCGGAGACCGCCTGGAATGATGGCACCGGCGAGAGTGGCGGCGGCTACAGCACAATCTACTCCAAGCCGCTCTACCAGGCGCTCTACGGTATCAAGGGCACGGCACGTGGTGTGCCGGACGTAGCCTATAACGGCGGCGTGTACGGCGGCGTGCTCACCCACTGGGGGGTTGGGAATATCTTGTACGCCGGAACCACAGCGACCGATCCAACGGCATTTTGGATCTTCGGCGGCACCAGTGCCGGCTCGCCTCAATGGGCAGGCATCACCGCGCTCGCCGACCAATATGCCCACCATCGCATCGGCTTCATCAACAATGCGCTCTACCTCATCGGCAAGACGCCGCTCTACAAGTACGACTTCCATGACATCACCACCGGCAATAACGACGTACCGCTGGGATCGTCAGGAACCCCTGGTGGATACTCTACCGGAAAAGGCTGGGATGCGGTCACCGGGCTTGGCACGCCCATTGTAGCCAATCTGATCCCAACCCTGGTTGGGCTCACTTAAGCTAAGAACCTACGGCACGTAGAGCTTCAGCTGCCGGGCGAATGAACCCAGGTTCATCCGCCCGGCATTATGATTACCCCTTCTGTGCCACCCAAAACCAGCACAGCCACTGGTTGCCCTGCCGCTACCTAGGTAGTACAATGGCCATCAGCACCCGCATCCGCACTAGCATGCTTGCAGTGTGTCTTGACTATGGTAAACTTGCTCAACAGATCTGCTGCTACCTGACACAGTTGCTAGGAACGAAAGGAGCGAGCCAGACACCGCTTTCGCGAGAGAAAGCAGGCAGGTAGGTGCCTGGCGTGCCGGTAGTATGCCGAAGAGCGAGAGACCGCACTATGAGAAGCAGACGGAGCCGAGTCAGGTAGTGGAAGAGCCCATGACTCCCCCTATCATCTATACCCGAGACGCACTGGACCCGCGCCGCTTCGTTCGCCCAGGCGAGAGATATCGTCCATACTTCACCGTCCCTTCTCGTGCCACGATGATCTTTATATACGTGATCATTGCCGGCGTCAGCGCCTTGGTGATTCTAGGATGTGTCCTGGCTCTACTGCGCGGCTGAGCTCGGCTGCCTACTTATCTGGCACCCTGCCAGCGGCTCGAATGGTATCAAGCAGGAATGGGAAGGAGCGTGAGAGGTGAGGACCTGGACACTGATGTGATAAGGTACGTGTACCAACCTACCTAGTGGTAGGGCTTCCATGTTATCGGCGCAAGTCGACCTGGTTCGATCTGGATCCACGCTATCATCTCGGCGGGGAGGGCGGCTCCAACTATGACAGTAGTCTTCAGTCTTCAGCTCTTCGGCTCGCCCAGTCTTGCGCGCGACGGTGAGCCCGTCGCTCTGGACACCCGCAAAGCACTCGCCCTGTTGGCCTATCTTGCCGTGACCGGCGAGCGGCACAGTCGCGATCATCTGGCCGGGCTTCTCTGGCCCGACTATCCACAGATACAGGCCCGGGCATCATTACGCCGTACACTGTCGGTACTGCACCAGGCGCTATTGGAGACTGAACTCGACATCAGCCGCGAGTCGTTGGGGTTGATGCCTCACACTAGTGTAAAGGTCGATGTACACGCCTTTAGGCAGCATCTGGCTGATTGCCAGAAACATGGGCATCCGGCGACCGAGACCTGCAGGCGCTGTCTAGAGTCACTTAGCCAGGCAGTCTCGCTCTATCGCGGCGATTTTCTGGCTGGGTTTGGCCTGCGAGACAGCCCCAATTTCGATGACTGGCAGTACCTGGAGCAGGAAATACTGCGCCGTGAGGTGATGGGCGCCCTCGAGCGACTAACCGCTGGTTATAGCGAGAGGCAGCAATTCGATGCGGCTATCACGCAGGCGCTGCGCTGGGTGGAACTGGATCGCTTGCACGAGACTGCGCATCGCCAACTTATGCTGCTCTATTCCTGGACCGGCAACCGGAGCGCAGCTCTGCACCAGTATCGCATCTGTGTACGTGCACTCGATGAAGCGCTGGGAGTGGCGCCACTCGAGGCCACTACGCAGCTATACGAAGCCATCAGGGAAAATCGGCCGCCGCTACCCCCTGTAGGTACCACGCCGGCGAACGAGTCGAGGCAGCAGTCACCATCTCTGGAACAGTCTCAGCCACATCCGCCAACTCAGCCACACGCGCCAGCGCTGTACCCAATGGTAGAGCGTGATCTCGAGTGGGCAACGCTAGTAGAAACCTATCATGGCATTGCGGTCGGCGGGCGGAAGAGCGGTCGCCTGGTGGTCCTCGAAGGGGAGGCAGGTATTGGGAAGACGCGGTTGGCCGAGGAGTTTATATCCCGCATAACTGTGCAGGACAAAGCCAGAGCCGTCACCGCCCGGTGTTATGAGGGAGAGGCCAATCTCGCCTACAGACCACTCATCAGCGCGCTACGCGGCGCCCTTGTCGAGCTGGAGACCGCTGGATGGGTAGATACGCTACCTGGGCAGTGGCTTGCCGAATCGGCGCGGCTCGTGCCGGAGCTGGCCGAGAGGCGTAAAAGCCTGGCACCAACTCCGCCGCTCGAGACTCCGGGTGCGCAGACCCGCTTCTTCGAGGGATTGGCCCACACCTTACTGGCAGCCTGCAGCAGCGAAGCTAGCGATAGGCCTGAATTTGGACCAGGAATACTGTTCCTGGATGACATACAGTGGGCCGACCGGGCGTCGCTCGACGTGCTCACCTATATGGCGCGAAGGCTGGCGGAATATCCACTCTGCCTGCTCCTTACCTGGCGTAAGATCGAACTTCCCAGCAGCTCACGAGTCCACCGTCTGATTGCCGAAGCTGATCGGAATGGGCAGGCGACCGTGCTCAGACTGTCGAGACTCAGCCTGGACGGCGTGCGCCGGTTGACGAAGTCGCTACCGGAACCTGACACCTTGCCGGTCGAGAATGTCGCCCAGCAGCTGTATACAGAGACGGAAGGATTGCCGCTCTTTCTGGTGGAATTCCTCGCCAGTCTGGCAGGTGTGCGGCAATCTGGTGGAACGCTGGAAAGCTTGTCCCTGCCTGGAAGCGTGCGTGAGCTGCTGCGGCTCCGGTTGCAGTCGGTCGGCGAGTCGAGCCTTCAGGTGCTCACCACCGCGGCGGTGATAGGGCGCTCGTTTGACTTTGATACGGTATGGGGCGCCAGCGGCCGCAGTGAAGATGAGACTGTGGGGGCGCTGGAAGATCTGGTAGCGCAAGGTATGGTCTCAGAGACCAGCCAAATAGCTAGCCGAGTGCCGAATTATGACTTTACCCACGAGCAACTGCGACGCCTGGTCTACGAAGAGACCAGTCTGGCGCGGCGCCGGCTATTGCACCGTCGCGTCGCCGAAGCGCTGGCACGGCAGGCGTCCAGGCGGAGTGAGCCCGGTTCACTGCCAGGACAGATCGCTAGGCATTATCTCGAGTCTGGCGCCCTAGCCGAGGCAGCTGAATACTTTAAGCAGGCTGGAGAGCGCGCGCGCGTACTATACGCCAACACCGAGGCGCTGGAGCATCTCCGTACCGCACTGGCACTGGGCCACCCCGACGCTGCCGGCCTCCATGAGGCCATAGGAGATTTGCACACCTTCCTGGGGACCTACGGTGAGGCGCTCAAGAGTTATGAGACGGCGGCAGCCCTTGCCCAACCAGAGGCACTGCCCACCCTGGAGCATAAAATCGGCGGAGTGTATGCTCGACGCGGCAATTTCGCCGCTGCCGAGACCCACTATGACGCTGCGCTGGAATCACTGGCAGTACTAGCGTCTGAATTGCCCAGTGAGAGTCCGCGGGGTGGCCAAGCCAAGGCAGAGCAAGCTCGCATTCTTGCCGACTGGAGCCTGGCCGCACATAACCAGAGTCACCTTGACCAGGCTCTCGATCTTGCTGAGCAAGCATTGGCTCTCGCCGAGGCGGCTCAGGATACGCAGGCCAGAGCCCAGGCACACAACATGCTGGGAATACTGGCTACCGGCCGGAGGCAGTTTGATCTGGCTATTGCCCAGCTGGAAGAGAGCCTGGAGCTCTCTGAAGGGCTGCCCACGCCCACTGCGCGAGTCGCCGCACTGAATAACCTGGCACTGGCGCTGGGCGCCAGCGGGGACGCCCCCGGCGCTATCGACCTGGCCGAGACAGCGCTCGCTCTCTGCGTCTCAGAAGGCGATAGGCATCGCGAAGCGGCGCTAAACAATAACCTGGCCGACCTCTTGCATGCCGCGGGTCGCTCCCAGGAAGCGTTAGCTCATGTCAAAGCAGCCGTGGTCATCTATGCCGAGATTGGCGTTGAGGCTGGAACTGTGCAGCCACAGATCTGGAAGCTGGCCGAGTGGTAACACGCTCCTCTCACAGGTCTTGCCGCCTTACTGGTTGACAGTTAGTTGCTCAGCTGACGGCAGCGAGATAACCCGCCCATCGGAGCGCAGCGAACCGCGCATGGCTGATAGCGCGGCGAAGTAGCCGCACATACCGTGCACGCCACCTCCGGGCGGCGTGGACGACGAGCAGAGATAGAGCCCCTCGGCGGCGGTAGCATAGGGATCGAGGCTGATGGTCGGTCGGGTAAAGTGCTGGCGTATGTCCTGGACGCCACCATTGATATCCCCCCCAATGTAGTTAGGGTTGTAGCTTTCCATCTCTGCCGGGCCCATAGTGTGGCGGGCCAGAATACAGTCGCGAAAGCCGGGCGCAAAGCGTTCTATCTGACCCTCGATGACCCCGGTCATGTCCACTTCGCAGGCATGAGGAACATGGCAATATACCCAGAGCGTCTGTCTGCCGTCCGGCGCTCGGGACGCGTCGAAGAGGCTCTGCTGCGCTACCAGCACGAACGGCTGCTCCGGCGGAACACCCCGCCAGTTCGCCCACTCGGACGAGGCAATATCTTCGAGAGTGCCACCTACGTGAACGGTGCCAGCGCGTAGGCAGGCTTCCGCGGTCCAGGGCACTGGACTGCTCAGGGCGTAATCGATCTTGAAGACACCCATGCCATAGCGGAAACGCTGTAGACGACTCCGGTAACTCTCCGGCAGACGGTCGCCGGCAAGCTGCAACAGTTGGCGCGGGGTGACGTCGCAGAGTATGGCGCGAGCTGGCGGTAGCTCATCCAGCGTCTCCACCATATGACCGGTAACAATCTCTCCACCCAGTGACACCAGGTACGCGGCCATAGCGTCGGCGATACTCTGTGAGCCGCCTTTCGCCAGCGGCCAGCCGACCGCATGCGCGAGCGCCGCTTCGATCAGCGCGGCGGCGGCGGTCATAGGCTGCTCCAGCGATTGCATGGTATGGGCTGCCAGCCCGGCGAGAAGCGCACGCGCCCGTTGCCCCTGGAAGCGGCTCTCTGCCAGGCCACGGGCGGAGCGGAAGGCCAGCAGCGCAAAGCGCGCCATCTCCAGCGATAGGGTGGGATGAGCCGCCTGATAGCCAGGGCGCAAGGGTCCAAGCAGCCCTTCGGCCAGTCTCTCCCAGTGCTGGGCATAGGGACCAATCAGCCGCTGATAGCTGGCCGAGTCTTCGCCCAGGCTGGACCCGGTGGCGGCGATATCCCGGTACAGCACCGCCGCCCTACCGTCGGGAAGCGGGTGCGCCAGCGGAATTTCGGGGTGAATCCACTCCAGGCCATAGCGGTCTAGCGGCAGCGACCTAAAAAACGGTGAGCCGATACCCATGGGGTGAATGGCCGAACAGACATCGTGCCAGTAACTGGGGAGCGTAAGCTCCTTTGACCGGGTGCCGCCGCCAACGGTCTCACGTCCCTCGACGACCAGCACCGAGTGCCCGGCTCGCGCCAGCGTGATGGCCGCCGCCAGGCCGTTGGGACCAGAACCCACGATCACCGCGTCGTAGCGCGACGTCGTCATAAGGCACCGGCGGCGGCAGCAGCGGCGGCTTCGCTGTCGTAGACGCCAATGGCCTCGTTCAGGCGGGTAAGCTCGAAGATATGCTGGTAGTGCTCGCTTAAGCCGTAGGCCAGCATATGTTGCTTCTGCCGGTTGAGGCGGATGAGCAGAGTGACGATCACGCCAATACCGCCGCTATTCATAAAGTCAAGGCCACCAAAATTGAAGATGATGGCTTTGGTGGTGGAAGACGAAGCCTGGGTGTAGGCATCCATCAGCGGGCCTTCCGCTTCACGGGTCACGTCCCCGGATACGTCGATGATACTCAGCTTGGGGCTGATCACCCGGACGCGCATCGTCAGGTTGGTTTCTGGCATGATTGCTCTCTCCTTTCCCCTCAGGCAATCTGGGGGGGCTTGCTCTCCAGCGCAGTGGACTCATCAGGGAACACCGTCATAAAGTCGGCAAGGCGAGTGATCTCGAAGATCTCTACGTAGTGCTCGCTCAGCCCGCAGGCAACCAGACGTGTGTGGTTCTTTCGGGCTCTGGCCAAGAGACCTACGATCAGCGCGATACCGGTGCTGTTGATGTAGTCGACGTCGTTAAAATTGAGCAGAACGAGCTCGGGCTGCTGCGCTTCAGCTTCAGCGTACGCGGTACCCAGCGACTCCTCGGCAAAGGCATTGATCTCGCCGTGTAACTCGACCACCACCACCCGGGGCTGATGGTGACGTACCCGTGCTTCAAAGGTTCTAGCTGGCATTGCTGGCTTCCTCTCGTGTGACGATCAATTCAACGGTGTGGTGGTTCCCGTCCCCACTGATCCTCATCTCGTCTACCAGATTCTTGATGAGATACAGACCCCATCCACGCGGCGACTGCTCGCCGGACAGCTTGGCAGCCAGGTCGGGCGTTTCGGGGTCTAGATCCACCGGAGTGGCTCCCTGGTCGCTGATCCGTACTGCCACATGAGTCGGCGAGGCCAGCACTTCGACCTCGATAGGCACGTCAACCTGGTACTGATTGCCATGCTCCATGGCATTCATCGCCGCCTCGGCCACGGCGGTTTTCAGCCGCTCCAGGCGCCGTTCTGGGATAGATAGTGGCGCGACCGCCGTAGCCACCCGCTTGATGACGCTGCGCTCATTGCCCACCTCACTGGCCACAGTGAAGGTGTCGATCGGGCTCCAGTTCTCCTGCGAGCCTGAAGTATCGGCTGTATTCGATGCATCGGGTCTATCTATGTACATATCATCTGCCTGTGTATCTCCCGGAGAAGAGTTAGAACCATGAAGTCGCTTCTGGACATCTCGTTGTAATGCCACCAGCGTTACATCATCTTCCTGCTCCCAGCCCGGACCGGTGAAGTTAGCCAGTTCGCCCAATAGGAAGTCTATCAGTGCGGTGCCACCCTCAAAATTGCCCACCAGACTCATCAGCCTTGGGAAGCTAAACATCTCCCGATCGGCATTGTGAGCCTCGACTAGACCATCGCTATAGAGAAGTATAGTATCGCCGGGATCAAGAAAAGCTTCTTTCTCCTCATAGTGCATGTTCGGCATGAGTCCAAGCGGCATACCGGTAGCACGCATCTGGTGAACCGTCCCACCGTGCCTGTAGTAGGGTAGATCGTGGCCGGCGTTGGCATACTGCATATGGCCTGTCTGTGGGTCCAGTATGCCGTAGAGACAGGTAACGAACATGTTGCGCGGTATGTCTGGGCAGAGTAAATTATTGGATTGCTCCAGAACCGCACCGGGTGTCGAGTGTTGATCGGCGCTCGAGCGCAAAATGCTACGAGTGGTTGCCATTACCAGTGCGGCAGGCACTCCTTTGTCGGTGACATCACCCACCACTATTCCTAAGCGTCCATCCTCATAATAGACGAAATCGTAAAAGTCGCCACCAACCGCGCGCGCCGGCTGATAATACGCGGCAATCTGCCAGCCGGGCAGATCGGGAAGCTCCTTGGGCAGCAGTGTCTGTTGTATTAGCCTGGCAATACGCAGTTCCTGGTCGATGCGCTCACGCTCTCGTGCCTGCGCCTGCTGCTCCTGGACCAGTTGTGCGACTCTGACCGCCGGGGCAGCCTGGGTCGCCAGATCACCCAACAGCTTGCGGTCATAGGTAGAATATTCCTGCTGGCTCAGGCGCGGTCCCAGGCAGAGAAGGCCTACCAGCTCTCCCTGGCTGATCAGGGGAATGGCCACCTTCACCCCCGCGGCACGCATTGCCTGTAATGCCGGGGACAAGAGGTTGAGCTTATCGAGCTCCACCGCACCATGAGCACCAAGAAGGTAGAAGGTCAGCGGATCGTCGGGCGCCATATCCGGCACCGGTATCAATTGCCGACCGGGCACCGGCACGGTAGTTTTACCAGATTTGGGGACCGAGTCTGTTGGCTTCTGCTTCTGTTGCCCAGTACGTTGCAGCGATTTGAATAGTGCTGCCATAGATGCTCCGCTCCATTCCGGCATCCGCCCTGCGCTGTCCTGTCAGCTCACATTGGCGAATGTCAAACGCCTTTCACTGCCAAGCTTACCGGTCACGCGTTCCCAGATCGTTACGGGGAGCGTTACGATGATTATGTAGGTGGCGCCGCTGTGTGCTGTATCCGATGTATAGTGGTTGGGCTTACGATATGCTAATTGCGCGCAAATGTCACTAACGAGAGTGCCGAGTGGAGGACAACGGCGACACTCTAGCGGGCAGAAGGGGCAGCATTCCACCCAGTACCGAGAAGATCTGGGCTCGGTGCTGGGTGGTCACGGCGTGCCGTGGGGAATCCCGAAGAGCCTAAGCCGAATACTGGCGAATGATGCGGCGCGCAATTCCGCGCTTGTGTACTTCGTCGGGTCCGTCGGCCAGATGTAAGGCTCTCCCACCGGCGTAAAACCCTGCTAGTGGGAAGTCGTCGCAGAGTCCGGCGGCGCCGAAGGCCTGTATGGCCCGGTCGGCAATTCGGGTGAGGAGGCTGGGGGCCACCACCTTGATCATTGCTATCTCGTTCTGCGCCGCCTTTTTGCCCACAGTATCGATCATCCAGGCCGCCTTCAGAGTAAGCAGGCGAGCCTGTTCGATCTCCAGAGCCGACTCGGCGATCCAGTTCTGTATGACTCCCTGCTCTGCCAGAGGCTTGCCGAAGGCCACGCGCGTGGTGACTCGCTGGCACATGAGTTGTAGCGCACGCTCGGCGGCGCCAATCGAACGCATACAGTGGTGAATGCGGCCAGGCCCTAGTCTCGCCTCGGCAATCGCGAAGCCCTCACCTTCGCCGCCAAGCAGGTTGGCAGAGGGTACGCGGACGTTCTCAAAGGTAAGCTCGCAGTGGCTCTCGTTCTCCACATAGCCGAAAACCGGCAGGTTGCGCAGCACGGTTACGCCGGCAGTCTCGATGGGAACCAGAATCATGCTCTGCTGTCGGTAACGGTCCGGGTTATCCGGCGAGGACTTGCCCATGACGATAAGAATCTTGCAGCGCGGGCGGGCAGCCCCTGAGATCCACCACTTGCGGCCGTTGAGTACATAGTCATCGCCTTCGCGAGCCATGGTAAGCTGGATATTCGTGGCGTCGGAACTGGCCACATCCGGCTCGGTCATGGCAAAAGCCGACCGGATCTCCCCATCAAGCAGCGGCTGCAGCCACTGGCGCTTCTGCTCCGGTGTTCCGAATTGCGCCAGTATCTCCATGTTGCCGGTGTCGGGAGCGTTGCAGTTGAAGACCTCCGGTGCCCAGAAGACCCGCCCGGTGATCTCGGCTAAAGGAGCGTATTCGAGGTTGGTAAGTCCAGCACCGTATTCGCTGTTGGGTAGGAAGAGATTCCACAACCCGGCGGCACGTGCTCTAGCTTTGAGCTCATCCACGATCTCGGGATGGTGGAAAGGATTGCCCGAGGCGGCAATCTGGTTCCGGACAGTTGCCTCGTTTGGATAGATGTAGCTGTCCATGAAATCGCTCAACTGTTGGCGTAGCTGGTTGACTTTCTCGCTAAAAGCAAAATCCATCGGCGTCTCCCCGGAGCAGGCCTGCCGTTTGATCGGCAGGCGACGTTTGTCGGCGGCGATGCCATCGTATCACAGTTCTCGCTGCACGTCTGGGTCAACCCTGTGCAGTAAAGTTGATGGACAGAGTCACTTTGTTGTCGACTATGGCGATGTTGGCCAGATCAGGAGGGGTAATGCCAAAATCGGACATGAAGATAGTAGTGGTGGCGGTGGCCGTAACCGTATTACCGGTGACTTTGCCGCTGGCCGCAAAGGTCTCCTGGTTGGTAACGCCGCGAATGGTGAGATTGCCGACTATCTGGAATGAAATGGTCTGGCCGGGCGTATAGGTGGCCGGCAGCCCTTTGATGTTGGTCGAAACGAACTGGGCGCTGGGAAACTGGCTGGTTTCCAGGTAGTCCTGCACATGGCCATCCCGCAATGAACTATCCGATTGCAACGTGGTTAGATCCACGGTAACGTCCACTCTGGTAAGCGACGGGCGATTGCCAGCAAGCCCCAGATAGAAGCTCCCCGAGACGTTGTGGGACGTGCCCACCGCAGTATGGCTGCCTACTCCTCCAAATATCAGATCTTCGTGCACCGAGTAGGAGGCGCTGGAGTCGCCACCAACCAGGGAATATTTCGTAAGACCAGTTGTCGGGACTGGGGTGCCGACTACCGTCGCTATGCCCGCAGCCTTATGAGTTGCAGTGGATGCCGGGCGGGGAGAGAGTACGAATACGGCTGCGGCCACAATGACAATGACGGCGATAATAGCAGCTGCCAGTATGACGAGAGTTCGACGTCGCATGCGTGGTGAGACCTTTCCATGGGTGATTGATCAGGACAACGGTGTTGTGCGCGGAATGCTTATTGGTAATACCGCAACTGGATACAGTGGCTGTCCAGCCACCAGCTCTGTGCATCGCCGGCGGTGCCTTCAGAACCAGTGGCCTGGGGAGATCATGTTCGAATCCCCAACGCGCGCGAGGTCTAGCGCACTGACTACTTTCGTTAAGGTTGCGTTACGACACGATCACCCAATGTTGATGCTAGTGGCGGTTATACTACCGTCACTATTGTGGGTGCCCATGACGCTTATGCGGCTACCTACCGTGACGGCGCTTGCGCTAACCGACCGGCCGTTCTCGGTGTACTGGGTACTGGCGGTGGTGTCGATGGTTACCGCGCTGCCACTAGCGGGTTTGGCAGTTATAGTGCTACCGCTGATCGCAGTGACTGTCAACGACACACATTGGCCTTGACCACCGGGGGACGGCGCATTTGGCAGCGTCTGGCTTCCGGCCTGGAAGCTGATCGGGCCTCCCGGACTTCCGCCAGCGCTCTGGTTGGTGGTGCTTGCTGGGGCCACGCTGGCAGCCTGGGTCGTACCGATCTGGGAGCCCAGTACAGCGCCCAGTCCAAGTGTCAGCAGAAAAGCCAGGGCGATGCCGCCAATAAGCAGCCACTTACGCCAGGAACCGTGCCGTGGCGGCGGTGGAGCCTGGCTCTGCCAGTTCGGAACCGCGTCTACAAAGTTGTCCAAAGGTGTTCCTCCTTTCGGGAGTGCTAGTGTGACGTGCCGCCACGCCACGATCTCAAGTGTAGGAGGTAAGCATGGGTTCTCAGTTGAAACGACATGTGAATGTTCTCATGACGATAGCTACCCCGGCCAATCCTGGCGCTCGGTCCCTCCGGAGCCGCTGTATACAGGATCCGGTGTACTCTGCCTTCACTGGTCCCTGGCTTACCATGGTTTAGTCTGTTATACTTCCGGTGACGATGGCGGCTCATGTTAGCCGAGAAACTGGTGAGTAGATCCGAGGGAGCAGAGCGTAGTGGTCACATTACCCCAGCTTCTAGTAGTCAGCGCCATTTTCCTGGTCATTCCCGCGGCCATACTGCTCGGCCGTCTCACCTGCAATGGTCCTATTATCGTCAGCAGCGCTGCCGCAGTCATAGTTTCTGCCATTTACTGGATTTGGTTGGGGGGTCCTGCATTGAACGGCGGAACCGCTGAGCTAGATAGCAGGCTGCCAGTTACCTTGCTATTCTATGGCGGGCCGGTACTCCTGGTCGCGGCGTCGTCTCTAGCCATCAACGCAGCGGCGCTGTCTAAGCAGAGCGGATGGGTCCTACTGCTGATCCTTGGGGGATACATCTCGTTCGCGGCTATGCTTATCGCTCTGTTCGATCCAGCTTTTTGCCTGGCAGTGGAGCCTGGCTATTTCACGTTTGGCCCGCTCTGTCCAGGCGGCAGACCAGTAGCGCAGTTGGCTTTCGCGGCGGGCCATCTTCTGGGGCCAACCCTGATACTTGTCTATGGTGTGCTTGCTCCCTCGGGGCAGCGCCGGCACAGGTCGACGGTAGGCATTCCACTGCGAGCGTTGCCGTCAGAGACCAATGAAGACACCGAGCCCGACATGAACCGAGGTAGGAGATAGCCGCCTCTCTGTTCCTAATGGCGTATCAAAACCAGCTCCAGCAAAATCCGCTGGGTTGATTTACCTAATTGGTTACCACCTTATGCTATACTTTGTATAGTTACAGTACTTTTGATAGTAATGCGAGTAGTGCTGTACGCTTATGTAAAACTCGGTTATTGCGCATAGAAGGTGGCTGAACCCATGAACGCGACAGGAATCGATCCGGATACTCGAGTAGGGCTGCTGTCACTAACCATTGCCGATCTCAATCGCTCGGTCGAATTCTACACAAGCGCATTTGGCTTTGCGCTGCTGCAACGCGGCGAAGGGCATGCGACACTGGGAGCCGGCGGCATCCCGCTGTTGCTGCTACAGGAGGAACCAGGCGCTCGTCCCTTCCCGCACGATCAATTCGGCTATACCGGCTTGTATCACTTTGCCATACTCGTCCCAACTCGGGCTGATCTAGGTCGATGGCTGGCTCATTGGCTGGAGACCAGCCACCCCCTGCCAGGCATGGGCGACCATCTGGTGAGTGAGGCTCTCTACATCAGCGACCCGGACGGCAACGGCATCGAGATCTATCGAGACCGTCCTCGCGACAGCTGGACCTGGGCCAACGGCCAGGTGCAGATGGCCGCCGATCCGGTAGATATACGCGGGCTGCTTGCCGAAGCACAGCGCGAGGCCAAGCCGTGGACTGGTCTGGCTGAGGGCACCCGTCTCGGACATATTCACCTGCAAGTCGGCGACATCAGCCGGGCGGTAACCTTCTATCATGACATTCTCGGCTTCGACATGGTGGCCGAGATGCCGAGCGCCCTCTTTGTCTCGGCCGGCGGCTATCATCATCACATCGGCATGAATACCTGGCACAGCAAGGGCGCAGGCCCAACCCCGCCGGACACCGCCGGATTGCGGTTCTTCACCATCGATTTTGGCAGCGAGTCGGCGCGTACCGCCGCTCTGTCCCGGCTCGATGCCGCTGGCATCCGCTACAGCGTTGGCGGGGCAGGAGTGGCGCTCGAAGATCCCTGGCATACCATCATCGTGCTGCAGGTGGGCACCGCCACGAATGTGGAGACCGCGGCTCAGCTTGGTACGGTCTCTACCAGGGCCTGAGCTTGCCGACAGCTGAAACGAGAAATTAGCGATGACATCATCCGGACATATGGCAGCAGCCGGGAAAGAATCCCCGCAGCCCAGCACCGCGCAGGGACGATGGATTCTGGTAGCCACAATCCTGGGATCGGGCATGGCCTTTATCGATTCCACGGTCGTCAATGTGGCGCTGCCAGTGCTGCAGCAAGATCTACACGCAACCGCAGCCGACGTTCAGTGGGTGGTGGAGTCTTATGCGCTCTTCCTATCGGCGCTTATTCTGGTGGGCGGCGCGCTGGGGGATCGCTTTGGACGCAAGCGGATGTACGCCATGGGTATCGTGCTCTTTGCCGCCGCTTCGGCCTGTTGCGGTTTCTCAGCTACCATTACTGAATTGATTATCTTTCGCTCGATACAGGGAATCGGTGCGGCGCTGCTTACCCCCGGCAGCCTGGCCATCATCAGCGCCAGTTTTCCGGCAGAAGGACGCGGCAAAGCCATCGGCACCTGGTCTGGATTTACCGCTATCACGTCGGCGGTTGGCCCACTGGTAGGCGGCTTCCTGATTCAGTTTTCGTGGCGCTGGATATTCTTCCTGAATCTGCCGCTGGCAGCCATCACCCTGCTCCTTTTGTTTCAGCATGTACCCGAGTCCCGGGATGAAGGCGCCGAAGGTCCGCCGGATATCCTGGGTGCTTTGCTTGCCACGGTGGGCCTGGGCGCGTTGGTGTTTGGACTCATTACCGCCGGAGCGGACGGTTTCGGGCAAGCTCAGGTGATACTGCCGTTAGTCATTGGCATCGCCGCTCTGGGAGGGTTCATTCTTGCCCAGATGCGCGAGCGCCATCCCATGATGCCTCTATTTCTCTTCCGGTCGCGCACGTTTAGGGGAACTAACCTGCTCACCTTCTTCCTCTACGGCGCACTCGGCGGTGCGCTGTACTACCTGCCTTTCAACCTGCAGAAGGTTCACGGCTACACGCCGCTGCAAGCGGGACTGTCGCTGCTGCCGTTTACCATCATACTGTCTTCCCTCTCACGCTGGGCCGGTGGATTGATCAACCGGTATGGAGCCAAGCTTCCCCTGATGATCGGGCCCACCCTGGCCGGAGTTGGATTCCTCCTGTTTGCGCGCACCGGTATAAACGGCAGCTATTGGACGCAGTTTTTCCCCGCCGTGGTGGTATTGGCGTTCGGGATGACCATTACTGTCTCGCCGCTTACTACGGCGATGCTGGGTGCGGTAAGCCAGGATCACTCCGGTATCGCCTCCGGAATCAACAACGCGGTGGCACGAACCGCCGGCCTGGTCGCCATCGCAGTTTTTGGCATTGTAGTGGCTCAGATCTTCTACGGGGCGTTTATGCAGAACTTGGTGATGCTCCACCTTGCGCCGGCGGTTCAGGCGGAAATGGAGGCGCAACGCAACCGGTTAACCGGCGTGCAGATTCCAGCCGGCGTCTCAGCTACGACTCATGCTGCCCTACAGCTTGCGGTTAATGATGCCTTTATCTCTGGCTTTCGTGCGGCAATGCTGGTCGGGGCTGGCCTGTCGTTTGCCAGCGCCGTCGCGGCTGGGTGGCTGGTGGAGGGTCCATTTCTCCCACCCAGCCTCGAGGCCTATATGAAGAAGCGTGGGGGCCCCTCACACGTTGCGTGACGCTAGAACCGGCATCAAAGTCCCGACATATGGCGGCACGCGGCAAGTCTGGATGCCAGAAACGAACCCGTGCATGGCGCGATTGCCGCCTACAGCACGTAGATGTGTCGAGTCAAGAAGAGATCGTAGCCAGGCGAGGAGCAATTATGGACCGCATTGTACTATCGCGAGACAAGTATGGGACCATTGAGGCCTGTCTGCAGGAAGATAGGCAGCACGGCGACCTCTGCGTCCAGCTGACCAGCGAGACAGAGGATTCACCAGATCGGCCGGTTCTGGAAGAGCAGGAGATCTACCTCTCGGCCCAGGAGATGGATAGACTGGTAAACTGGTGGCAAGAGATCCGGCGTGCAGGCTAATCTCCCGCAGAGAGTGCTCCTGGCTTAGCCGCCGGCTGCCGGTCACCAGCCGAAGATTCCTGCAGCGGTGAAGTAGAGTAACATCCCATTCAGCGTAACGATAATGACGCTGCAGGCTATAGCCGCCCAGGTGGTAAACCGCTTGTTCACCAGCTTGCCCATCAGGTCACGCCGGCTGGTGAAGATGACCAGAGTAATAACCGGCAGCGGCAGGGCGAAGCTCAGCACTACCTGGCTGAATACCAGAGTTTTGGTAGGATCGAGACCAATGAGCGCCACTAGCACCGCCGGCAGCATGGTAACCAACCGCCTGACCCAGACCGGTATAGTGAAACCGACAAATCCTTGCATAATGACCTGGCCAGCCATGGTACCTACCGAGGAACTGGAGAGCCCTGAAGCCAGAAGCGATATGGCAAATATGACGCTGGCGGCACCACCCAGCAGCGGTGTGAGAGTTCGGTACGCGGTAAAGAGATCGGCTATATTGCTGAGACCATGGGCATGGAACGTCGCCGCGGCCATGTAGAGCATCGCCATGTTGACCAGACCGGCCAGCCCCATAGCGATCACCACGTCGGGAATGCTCAAGTGGAAGATGCGCTTCGCCTCTTTTTCGTTGCGAGGAACGATTCGATTCTGGGTAAGCGAGGAATGAAGATAGATAACATGCGGCATGACCGTTGCTCCGATGATGCCCACCGAGAAGAGCAACGCAGTGGAGTTACCCTCCCAGGGAATCACCGAGTGCAACCCTATCTGGCCCCAGTTGGGATGCGAGAAAACCGTCTCGATCACATAACTGATGGCGATAACCCCAACCAATGCGATAATGACCGCTTCCAGCGGGCGGAATCCTCGCCCCTGCAACAGTAGTATGAGATACGTCAATACACCAGTGATGAGCGTGGCAAGGGCAAGAGGCACGCCCAGTAGAAGATTGAGCGCGATGCTCGCACCCAAAAACTCGGCCAGGTCCGTCGCCATGGCGGCGAACTCCGAGACGATCCACATGCCGTAGACCACCGGCTTACGGAATTCGAGGCGGCACATCTCCGCCAGATTATGCCCAGTAGCCAACCCCAGCTTGGCAGACATAGTCTGCAGCAGCATAGCCATGACATTGGCAAGAACTATCACCCAGAGCAAGTTGTAGCCGAAGGCGCTACCGCCCTGTATATTGGTGGCGTAGTTGCCAGGATCGATATAGGCTACGCTGGCTATGAATGCAGGGCCAATAAAGGGCAAGAACCGGTAGAAGCCGTGGCGGCGGCCCTCGAGTGCTGCGCGAGCGCCGGACACCACGCGAGACTCCGGCAGGATGTCTTCCTTAGCGATGGTACCGGCCGTCTTCGGTTCGGCTGCGTAGATCCTCATGTCAGCCTAAATTCCTCTCTACACCAGCGGAGCGACCCAGACCCCAGCCGCCGCCTGCGGACCGACTGCATGCTCCGTACTTGCCGGCCGAGGCACCGTACCACTGTCGTCGGGTCCGCTACTCTCGACGCGCACGATCAACGGACCGCCAAATGGTTCCTGCCCCCGTACCGAGACGCAGGCACCGGGAACCAGACCCAGCGTCTCCAGGTAGCGCAGCAGCGCGGCATCATCGTCCAGAACTCGCCGCACCACCGCCGATTGGCCGGGCTTCAATTCGCGTAGAGACTGGGTAGGAGTAACCAGAACTTCGCCCGACTTGCTGGGTATGGGATCTCCATGAGGATCTTCGGTCGGATGTCCCAGCATAGCGTCTAGCCGATCTTCAAAGTCTTCCGAGATCGCGTGCTCCAGCCGCTCGGCCTCGGCATCAACCTCATCCAGCCTGTACCCCAGCGCCCGCGCCAAAAATAGTTCAAGCAGACGGTGATGGCGCACCAGCTCTTTGGCGAGCTGCTCTCCCCGCTCCGTCAGTTCTACGCCATGATAGGGGGTATGAACCACGAAGCCAGCATCGGCAAGCGACTTGAAGAGCTGCGTCACGGCAGCGTCACTGAGCTGTCCGGAAGTCTCCAGCACCTGCAGGCGCTCGCGCATAGCCGAGGTGGTAACTCGCTCGCCGCGTTCTAAAAATTTGTATATTAAGCGCAGACAATCCACCGCCCGGATGGAGAGCGCCCTCAACTCTGGACTCATCGAGTGGCTCCAATGGTAGTATTGTGAAGTCAACGTTTTACATGCCTAAAAATATTATACCAGATCAGGAAAACACCGTCAAGCTAGCCCGCAGGACGCCCCGTGCGCGACTACCCTGCCAGCGTGAAATACTGATTGGGTGGTACAGTATTGTCAGCGGTAGGAGACTTAGGGTGATGCGCCGGGTGGCGCTGGCGGAGGCGGAAAAGAGCGCATTATGTCGGAGTCATTGCAGCCAGAGGCTAGTCCTTATCTGCGAACCTTGCCGGCCGATCGCTTACATGAAGACGTCCATGTCCTGGGGGATCTGGTAGGGCAGATCCTGCGCGAGCAGGCCGGCGATCGTCTCTTTGCGCTCGTAGAGCATGTGCGGACAACGGCCATCGCGTTGCGCTCCCAACCATTTGATATCGAACGTGAGTCGACCTTGCTGTCCTGGGCCACCGCGCAGTCCACCGCCGATCTAGCCGGAATCGTGCGCGCTTTCAGTGTCTATTTCCATGTTATCAACATGGCGGAAGAGCATCACCGTGTGCGGGTACTTCGCGAGCGGGACCAGGGGGATGCGCCCATTGCCGAATCGATTGCTGCAGCGGTCTCCGAGCTGAACGCACAGGGAATCGGTCCCGAAATGGTTACTCGGACAGTAACGGATCTCTCCGTGCACCCGGTCTTTACCGCGCACCCTTCGGAAGCGCGGCGGCGCACAATCCTCTTCCATTTGGAGAGCATTGCGCGTTGTCTGGACATCCTGGATGATCCCCGCTTGTCGTCACCACAGCGTGCCGCCGCCCAAAATGATCTGCGCTGCGAAGCTACTTTGCTCTGGCAGACGGCGGAGACGCAGACCGAGCGTCCGACTGCGCTGGATGAAGTTCAGAGCATGCTGGGAGTGCTGGCGGGTGTTCTATATGATGTGGCGCCTCGTGTGCAGCACACCCTTGAGGAGGTAGCACCTACGCAGGCCCGCGCACCATTCCTGCGCTTGAGCACCTGGGTAGGCGGCGACCGAGACGGCAATCCACATGTGAACCCGGATGTGACTCGTGCCGCTGCACGCTTGGCGCGCCGGGCGATACTGCGTCGGTATCTCGACGATGTAGCCGCCCTCGGTCGCGACTTGAGCATCTCCGCCCGACTCATCGGCGCTTCCCCCGAACTGTGGGATTCTCTGGAAACCGACCTGCTGGCGTTGCAGGAGCAACGGGTGGCGGCATGGGCCGACGAGCCCTATCGGCGCAAATGTGGTCTCATTGCCGAACGGCTCAATCGCACCTTGCGCCTCGAGCCGGAGGGGTACGCCACTCCGGCGCGATTCCTGGCCGACCTGGACCTGATGCGGACCAGCCTGCAGGCGCATCGCGGCCAGCGTATCGCCGATGGCGCACTGCGAGACCTTATCACCCGTGCGCGCCTCTTCGGCTTTCATCTGGCAGAAATTGAGGTGCGCCAACACGCCGAGCGCCATACCGCGGCGGTGGCGGAGTTGCTGCGTCTGGCATCGGGCGAAGACTACGCGGCGCTGGACCAATCAGAACGCACCGCTAGGTTGTCCCAGATGCTCTACGGTCCACCCTTCGCTCTCCCGCGGGATGCTCTTTCTCCCGCCACGCGTGACGTGCTGGAAACCTTATCGGCCATTGTCGACATTCAACTGCAACAGGGTCCACAGGCGTGCCAGACCTACATCATCTCGATGAGTCGCTCTGCCAGCGATGTACTGGCCGTCCAGTTGCTGGCACGCGAAGTGGGTCTTTTCCGCTGGGATGGCGTGCATCCCGCACTGGCGAAGCTCGATATCGTGCCGCTGTTTGAGGAAGTAGAAGAATTGGAGCGGTGCGGTTCGATTCTTTCGACGTTGTTTGCCGTGCCCGCCTATCGGGCGGCGCTAGCGGCGCGGGGCATGCGCCAACAGGTGATGATCGGATACTCGGATAGCAACAAGGCGGCCGGTTATGTGGCTGCCACCTGGCACACGTATCGCGCTCAAGCCGACCTGGCACG
The DNA here is from genome assembly GCA_963826075.1 of uncultured Chloroflexia bacterium. Taxonomy (GTDB): domain Bacteria; phylum Chloroflexota; class Ktedonobacteria; order Ktedonobacterales; family JADMIN01; genus JAJPKE01. The sequence continues at coordinate 640,955 of CAWGVQ010000008.1, read as the reverse complement.
AACCGCCACTGCGGCCGGCGTGCGGCTGCAAATCTTTCACGGGAGGGGCGGCGCCGTAGGTCGGGGTGGCGGACCCATGGAGCGCGCTATTCAGGCCCGCCCGGCTTCGGCGCGATTCCCGGAGTTGAAAGTGACCGAGCAGGGCGAGGTGATCTTCGCCCGATATGGACATCGCGCCATCGCTGAACGCCACTTCAATCAGATTATCTATGGACTACTGCTCTCCGCGCTAGGACGAGCGGAAGTGCCGCCGGCCGCGGAGTGGGTCGCCACCATCGAGCGTCTCGTCGAGCGTTCACGTGCTGCGTACATGCAGCTGACGCAGATTGATCACTCGTTCTTGAGTTTTTTTCGCCAGGTCACCCCTTTCAGTGAACTGAGCAGTCTGAATATTGCCAGCCGCCCGGTCAGCCGGAGCGGCACCGTTCCGGAGCGGCTCGACGATCTGCGCGCGATACCATGGAGTTTTAGTTGGACACAGGTCCGCGCCAATCTTCCCGGCTGGTATGGCCTAGGTACTGCGCTGGAATATGAGATCGCAGAGAATAATTTAGGGCAGTTGCAGTCGATGTATCAAGGCTGGCGCTTCTTCGCCACCGCCATCGACAATGCCCAGCGCAGCCTGGGCATAGCGGATATGCGCACGTTTCGTCGTTATCTGTCTCTGGCCAGGCCTGGTGAAACCACCTATGCCGACCGAATCTTCGCCGAATTTGATCGTAGCGTAGCGGCGGTATTGCAGGTGACCAAGCAACAGGAGCTGCTCGAGCATACGTCCACCCTGGCCCGAGCCATTCGGCTGCGCAATCCCTATCTGGACGCACTCCATGTGGCACAGATCGCGCTCTTGCAACGCTTGCACGCGTTACCGGAATCTTCCACGCCTGAGGAGCGGGCGGCGCTGCTGGATGTGATCCATCACAGTATCAACGGCATTGCCGTTGGTCTCCAAACAACCGGGTAAGTAGCAGATCGTCTGTTTCCCGATTCCACCTACTGCAGGAAATGCTGCCGGCCGGACCAGTTGAGCGGTCCGGCCGGCAGCCGCTAGCCGACGCTACTCAACAGGAGTTTCATCCGGCAGCTGGTGCCGCCGGACCGCTTCAATCACCACGTCATGTGGCGCGAAGCCTCCATCTGTAAACATCGAATGCACCAATTCACCGTTGACGGTGACGTCAAATGCGCCATCGTACCAGGGTATGAGCTCGATTTCGGACAGCTCGTGCCGGAACTCCTTCATAAGTGCTCCAGCCAGGGCCAGAGTCTGCGGCTCGTAGCCACACTCGGAACAGTAGGCGATACTTACTTTTACCGGCCGTTTGCTCGCCATGACCTACTCCCGACTTCTAGGCGGCGCTAGGCGCGACGATCCCGCGAAGTGAGGCAACGACCTCCTGATTGTCCTGTGCCTTCGAGTCCTCACGCCAGGCCGACATTGCCGCCATGATCTCCTTCCGCACCTCTTCCGACCGCTGAGAAATAGGGGTATCTGGAGATCCATACTCGGGGTGCTTGGCGAAGAGCTCTTCCTGCAGACGAGCACGCCTCTCGGTCACGGTGGCTGGCCTCTCGGTGAAATGGCCTAGCTCGCTCCACTGGTCGTCAAAGAAGACAAAGACTGGTATCGAGCGGAACTGGCCGTCTTTGAGGTACTGGTCCATAATGTCCAGATTCTGGTCGCGTAAAAAGACTCGCAGATTGAGCTTGCCGCTGTCCTGGGCAATCCGGCCCAGAATGGGGAGGTTGGCGATTACATCGCCGCACCAATCCTCGGCCAATACCAGCACGTCTAGCGGCTTCGGCAGACTCTGGAACACCGCCAGGTCGGCGGGCTCAAGCTGGAACGTGCGCTCATTGTCCAGGAATCGCTCCTGATTACTGGTCATCTGGCTCTTGTACTCATCATAGGTCATACCCTGGGCAAAACGCTCCGGAGTCATCTTCAGCATCTCCTCCTAGTAAGGCAACGTCAGCTTTCCAGCTTCGTGGAATCAGACAGCGTACAAAGCTGCACAAAGAAAAGCAACTATCGTAATCATATCCGGTCCACTCCGTCGCTGCAAGGCAATGTCCGGCTTGGCCAACAACCACCATGCCGTGTTACGATGATGTGTGGTGAGTCTGCTCCAGCGACGCGAGAACGACCCGTTGAAGGACGCATACAGGACGTAAACCCATGTACTCTGTGGAGGCATGCTAGTGGACACGCGCGCAAGAGGTGTGGCGGCGCCAGGCTGGTCGTATGGATCAGGCCGGCCCAGGCGCGGAAGAACAGTATTAGTGCTGGCCGTCGCGGTTCTGCTCCTGGGAACCCTGGGTTACCTCACCGTGATAGCGCCGCGACTGTGGCGCAGCTATTCTGATCCGGCGGGCAGTTTCTCCTTTCGTTATCCGCCAGGATGGCTGCTTATCACCGCCACCAACGGTAGCCACCCCACCGTGATCGACCCGGCAACCCGCGCCACTATAAGTGTGTATGCTGTGACGCTCTCCGGAAGCCCAGAGTCGCTCTTGGGCGCCGCAGTGCCTTCCAGCGCCACCGGGTTGCAGCATCGCAGTGTGGCAGGTGATGAAGCCGTTGACTTTGCGATACCCGGTGCACAGGCCGGCGGCAGCGGCGACACCGATCCCGGCACGCTGCTCCGTCTGCACCTGGTCGTGGTCGCCGCCGCCAATACCGCCGGCTCCGCCAATCAATATACACTGGCACTGACCCAGCCGCCAGCCAGCCTATCTTCCGGCGATGACGGGCTCTTCGAGCAGCTTGTAGGCAGCTTCTCACCTGCCTCATCGGGCTCCTGGCTGCCCATAGTCTCAGGGCACGGAACGCTTGGACCGATCGCCTACACCCCCAGCGACGATTGCAACGACATTTGCTGGGCGGACTCCAATTGGGACGTCAATGACTATACCGCCGACGCGAACGGCCAGGAGTGCGATTCCTACGATCCCAATGCCGACGACGGCGCCGGACAATATGTCAACTGCGGCGCGCAAGTACTCGCTACCCTGGGCGATTTCCAGCCTGACTACCAGTGTTCTGAGTTCGTGAGCCGGGCTCTGGCGCAGTCAGGGCTCTTGCCGGGTATGTCTGGTGGTGGATATAGCGGCGTCTCTTCAGCTATCGCTAACACCACCAATGAGTTTGGGGATTACAGCTACAATAGCTACCCCTTTACCTCCGCCGGTGATGCCGGAAACGGCGACACCGACTACAACATGCTCGGCGTAGGCACTGCTGGAGACGCCGGCCTGTATGAGTATCTGCTGGACTCAGGAATCGGAGTGAATATTCACCAGGATGTGGCGCAGGCGGAGCCCGGCGACGTGGTCTTCTTCTATACCTCATCCATGCAGGACGCCAACCGCGAGCATGTGATGCTCATAACCTCGGTGCTGCGCTACCCAAGCGCCAATGAAGGCCTGGGAGGCTGGGACGTGCTGCTGGACGGGCACAACCGCGCCGCTTACCACAGTCTGCTTAGCTCGCTGACCGGCAGCGACTATCCCTTTGAGATCGTTCATCTCGCGGCCCGCCGCGGCGTCACTCGCAACTTTGCAACCACTGGCAGCGGGTGGACATCTGCCAGCGACGGCAATCTGGAGCCATTGGTTTCCGTTGATACTACCAGTGCAACAGCCGCCAGCGACAGCGCGGTGGCCAGCTTTCCGCACGAGCGAGCCTGCGAACTTGCGGCCTACATTCCCAATGTCGACGCCACCACGGTGGCCGCCTACCAGGTCACTCTTGCCAACGGCTCGAATGAGACCTTCATGATCGACGAATCGACAGTCGACGGTTGGGTGTTGCTCCTGACGTGGACGGAGCCTGGTACGGGCTCGCCGCCCACACAGGTGAGCGTAAACAATGCGACCGGAAACGACGGCCAAACGCTGGGCCTCGGTCCAATCGTCGCGCTCTGCACGGAGTAGGCAGGTCGGGCAGCACGGGACCAGTAACCCACCGGCCCAGTAGCCTACTGGTCCCGTCGCTGGTCGCTGCCCAGCTTTTTCAGGATCATCGCCAGCTGGCGCCGGCTTTCGCCGTCCAGTGGCTCGAAGAACCGGCTACTTATATCCTGCTCCAGCTGATGGACCTGCTCGATATGCGAGAGTCCTAGCGGGGTGAGTTCCAGCCATATGGCACGCCGATCTTGCGGGCTGGGGCGCCTGGCCAGCAGTCCTTCCCGTTGCAGTCCATCCACTATAGTAGTGATGTTTCGCGGTGTTACTCCCAGTTCCACCGCCAAATCGCGCATCCGCAGATGGTCTCCCAGGCGCAATCGATTGTCCGCCAGAGCCAGTAATACTTTGACACGGGGCATTGACAGCTTCTGATCTCCGATGCAGCGCTTGCTCAGACGCATGAACCGGTGCGAGGCGCATAGAAACCCATCGGCCAGCTCGACAGCCGTAGGCACTCCGCCACTGGCTTCCGGCGCGGTGCTCGTCTCCGAGCGATTATCCACCGGGGCACTGGATCCTTCGTCAGCTGGCATGTAGCCCATCCAAACCTACTCTTGACGTCAGGCAATGATCCTGTATATGTTCAGTATATACCTACACACTATGTACGAGAACGAAATGAATAGGTATAGAGAAAAGGATATCATATGGGGCAACATCCCGCTATATGGGCTGAAGGGCTCGAAAAGCGCTTTGGAGATACACAGGCCTTACGGGGCCTCGATCTGGCTGCGCAAGAGGGAACCGTGCTGGGACTGCTGGGGCCTAACGGAGCCGGCAAGACCACTGCGGTCCGTATTCTCGCCACTCTGCTGGTGCCCGACGCTGGACACGCCGAAGTAGCTGGGCTGGATGTGGTCGGGCAGGCTGACGAGCTACGGGCTCGTATTGGCCTCACCGGCCAGTTCACCGCAGTGGACGACTACCTGACTGGCCGCGAAAACCTGGTGATGTTCGGACAACTCTACCACCTACCGGGCAAGTGGGTACGCCGCCGCGCCGACGAGCTGCTGGAGCGCTTTGACCTGGCGGACGCAGCCAACCGGCCTATGAAGACGTACTCGGGTGGCATGAGGCGCCGCCTGGATCTGGCCGCCAGCCTTATCATCTCGCCGCCGGTGCTCTTTCTCGACGAGCCGACCACCGGCCTGGATCCTCGTGGCCGTATAGCCATGTGGGATATCATTGCCGGACTGGTAACCGAGGGAACGACCGTGCTCCTTACCACTCAGTATCTGGACGAAGCCGATCAGCTTGCTAACCATATAGTGGTAGTAGACGGCGGGAGAGTCATAGCTGAGGGCACTTCGGACCAATTGAAGGCCCAGATAGGCGGAGAGCGTCTGGATGTTACGCTGGTTCGAGGCACTGCGCTGGATGCCGCGCTGCGAGTGTTTGGCAACTACAGCGATGGCGAACCTCGCGTCGAGCCCGAACGCCGGTTGATCAGTCTGGCCATTACCCAGGGTGCGCAGCAGCTTCCCGACATCATACGTGAGCTGGACGCCGCTGGAATTCGACTGGAGGATCTCAATTTACGCAAGCCTACTCTCGACGACGTTTTTCTCTCGCTCACCGGCCATGTTGCTGAATCGACTGCCAAAGACGAGACCAAACCGAAATCCGGTGCTCGCGATGAGCGCTCCAGTGACAATACCGAAAAGGTGAGTATATGAGCCTTGTTCAAGCGACCGAGAGAACCACAGCGCCTGCCGGTTACACTCCACGCCGTCACAGCCGGCTTTACTGGTCGCTGGCCGACGCGCTGGTGCTGGCCAAGCGCAACCTTCTACGAATTCCGCGTATACCCGAAGAGTTGGTCTTCGCCACCATACAGCCCGTCATGTTTGTGCTTCTATTCAGATTTGTCTTTGGGGGCGCCATCAAGGTGACCGGCACTTCCTACATCAACTTCCTGATGGCGGGCATTTTTGTGCAGACCGTCGCGTTCGGTTCAGTGACTACCGGTATCGGACTGGCGGAGGATCTGCAAAAGGGCATCGTGGACAGGTTTCGCTCGTTGCCCATGTCTCACTCGGCGGTCCTTACCGGGCGCACCATTGCCGACCTCGTACGCAATTTCGTCGTGGTGCTGGTTATGATACTGGTTGGACTTCTGGTGGGGTTCAGACCCCAGGGCAGCCCTGCCGGCTGGGTCGCTGGCGCCGGATTGCTGCTGCTTTTTGGCTTTGCGCTCTCCTGGGTAGGGGCGCCCATCGGCCTGCTGGTGCGCAATGTAGAGGCCGCGCAGTCCGCCGGCTTCATCTGGCTATTTCCACTGACCTTCGCCAGTAGCGCCTTCGTCATGACCTCGACCTTTCCCAGCTGGCTTCGGGCCTTCGCCGATAACCAGCCGGTAACCCAGGTCATCAATACCGTGAGGGCGTTCAGCCTTGGCCAGCCGGTCGGATCCACAGGACTAGCGGCGCTGGCGTGGTGTCTCGGCATACTGGTAGTCTTCATACCGCTCTCGGTCTGGGCCTATGATCGCCGCACCCGTGGTGCCTAACGCACCCGTAGTGCCTACATATTGTGCCTGCGGGGACTCAGCCGCCCAGCGGGCACAATATGTACCCTTGCGCGGCTCTGCCACAGAGCAGTAATGTACCCACATCTAGTCCATGGCACCGCAGCTTGCTTCTCAGCCGATCAAGATGGGTGGAGAGCGCCGCACGCGCCAAAGGCGACGCCGCCACCGAAGGCTCAGTGGCGTCGACCAGCGCGATTTCGGCATCGGTGCGTACCGGCTCAAGATTACTGACATCCAGCGTGACCGCCATGAGCAATAGCGTGGTGGGCACTGCGCCCAGCCCAGCAAGGTACTGCTGCAGCCTGCCTCTTTGCGTAGCCGGTGACTCCAAATCCGGCCGGTTCCGCAGAGAGTGAAGCATTTGCCGCAGCAGCAGCCAGAAGAGCCCATATTCGATGGGGGTCAGGTGAAGGAACCGGTCATCCAGGTAAAAATGGCGGTCTTCTTCGTGACAGCGCAGCTGGTGCCCCCAGAGATTTGCTTGCCAGCTGGCTGGTCGAGATACATCAGGAGATACTTCAGATGGTTCTGAAAATAGTTCAGGCATAGTCCCTCCGCTTTCCGCCGACAATCTGTACACCACTACCGCTCAACCAAGCGATAGCCTGACAAAATCACCATACCTGCTGATCGAGCATTTGTCAACTATATGTTACTAATCCACTTTGTACATTATACTTTACAGTGGGTCAATACTATGGTATGATGGGCCGGAGCTAGGGGTGAATATCAGGGGAAAGGGCAATGATGCAATGGAGTTGGCAGGAAAGCAGAGCGCCGAATCTCCGACGGATGATCGGTCGAGGGGTGGTCTGGCTGAAGAGCTTACCTTCCTCTTCGTCAACACCGTTGATCCCAAAGGACGCCCGTGGTCTTTGCAAACCGTAGTGGACGAAGCGGCTCGCTACGGCGAACACCTGTCCCGGTCTTACGTGGCGATGCTGCTCAAAGGGCGTATAGCCAATCCCACCGTACACAAGGTCCAGATTCTGGGTATGGTCTTTGGTGTCGGCTCGATGGGCTTGATACATCCGCTTGAGTCCGAAGTGAACAACCGCCAAGAGCAGGAGTCCGCCACTCAAAAGGTGTTGCAGGATCTACACAAGCGGAGCGGCCTGGTCGAAAAAGCGCTCACCAATGCCAAGCTCCAGCGGGCAGTGCTGCTGCTGAGCGATTTCCAGGACCAGACCACAGTAGAACAGGCGGCCAGGATCATCGAGGAACTGGGGGAGATGGAGAAGCGCTTTCTGGCAGCTAACCGAAAAGCCGCCGAATCGTAGCACTCCCCCATGTCTGCCGTTTTGCCAGCTCGCCGCCCGCCATGCGAGTTCCGCGCCTCTCGTCTTGCCTTTAGCGCGCCGTGCGGCTGCGAGCGCCGATTTCGTAGAAACGCTGCAGCCGCTTCTCCACTCTGGCATGTAGCTCGGCCGCCCGCAGTCCGGTAAGTAGGGTCATGGCCTCATCGACGGTGCTGGCAGGCCAGATATGGAACCAGCCCTCTTGCACTATCTTCTGTGCAATATCGGAGCGCAGCATGAGATCACGCGCGTTGACCGATGGAATGATGACTCCGTACCCGCCCTCAGGCTGCTCACCCTGTGTGCGGCGTAGCCGGCAGAGCTCGAAGAAGCCCTCAATCTTGGTGTTAACTCCGCCGATAGGCTGCAACTCACCGTACTGGCCGACCGCACCGGTTACTGCATAGGAATAGCGTATGGGGGCCTCGGCGAGCGCCGAGAGCAAGGCAAACAACAGCGCTCCCGATGCGCTGTCGCCTCCCAGCGTGCCATGCTCCTGTTCGAAGCGTATGCGGGCGACCAGATCGATGGGGTGGTTCTGGCCGTAGCGTGCGGCCAGGTACCCTTCAACAGTCATCTCGCCCCGTATATGATCGGCGTCGGCCTGATCAGATTCCTGCTCAATATCCAGGACCCTCTCGTCGCCGCCGGGGCTGACGGTGGCACTTATGCGTATGGGTACGGCAAAATTGCCCTCGGGAGGGTGAAATTCAAAGATACCCAACCCATTTACTTGTCCTACCGCTGAGCCTGAAGTAGGAGTGATTTCCTGCCCGGAAAGAATAGCATCTCGGACCCGTTCTGCAGTAACACTTTGCCAGGTGCGACGGCGACCAAGCACGGACTCGATATGCGCACCGCCGGTCGCCGTCGCACCACGACTCTGTGCCTCATGTCCAGCCTCGAGCGCGATATCATGCAGAAGCAGCAGGTCGGTAGTCAGATGGGTTCGGTTCAACCCGTCAACTCGGCGGCTACCTTCTTCGATCAGCCTGGACACCCCGGATGTGTCAAACAAAGGAACCCCGTGGCGGCGAGCCACTCCATCCGCCAGCGCGGCGTAGACCGCCTCATTCTCCCTGGTCCAGTCGGCATTGGCATTGCACCAGGCTTCATAGCGAAAGATACGGGCAAATTCTCCCGGTGCGGCCGCAAGCGCGTTATAGGCGGAGCCATCGCCTACCAGTGCGACTCGGAGTGCCAGCGGAAGGGCAGGCCACCCGGCTTTGACTACGTGGGTACGGGCAGTCAGGGCCGCGGTCAAGCTGGCCCAGGAGTTGTCTACGACCAAGAGCTCACTAGCCGGCAGTATGAGCACTCCACCATTGGCACGTATGAGCAAGTCATCAAGCTTCTCCTGGTACAGTGTTCCGACCACTACCGGCGCTCCCGTGCCGGAGGCGCTTCCCGAATCAGACCCAGCAGGGGCGCGCACCAGCCAGGTAGCCATGTCGTCATAACTGGCCGGCAGATCAGCCTTGTTTGCGGCCAGCGCTTCAAAAGCAGATCGCAACGTAGAGTTGTATGCGCGCACACTCTCCGGCGAATCGGCGTCGAGCGCGTCAAAGGCCTCAGCTAGGACCTGCGACAGTGGCGTGGTTGCTTTCTTCTCAGGCGCATCACCGGGATTGTCATCAGCCGACCAGGCCGAAGTAACCGCCCGCAAGGTTTCGTCAATCGCTTTGGCGAAAGCTTTACCGGTGCCGGCGGGCAGAACGAGTAGATAGGCCTGATCTAATGAAGATGGAAGTGGAACGTAACAATAGTCGGGCGGCGCTTGGCGACTCGACATGGCCTGCCGCGAGAGAGCGGCTACCAGGCTACGTCTACCCTGCCCGATATTGCCTCCAACGTACAGATGTGCATCGGGAGCAGAATCTACCAGCCACGACCCAATGATCTGGGCAGCTTGACTTTGAAAGCTCTTCGCGACCAGGCCCGCTACCCAGTTCTGCAAGTCGCTGCTGCGGATATCGGCCGGATTATTAGTAAGGTCCGAGACGGCAGGGACTGGAAACGGCGGGAACTCTCCCAGTAGAGCAGCTCGGTCACCTTCATCCAAAGTCTCCCAGGTGGCGCGGAGCAGCAGCTCGTCGACGGAGCGGAGGGCAGGCGGTCCCGACAGTGTATTGGCCCCCGCGCCCTTGGCAATGGTTGCGTCCGTGCCTGGTTCCTTGGGTCTTCGCCACATAGATCCCCTCTTTTTGTAACATATATCTCGGCAAACAGTCATTGTCTCTCGGCAAACAATCGCAGTGCGAGCATGTTCTCCGGGATGAACCGCACCATGTATGCGGTCATCTGCGGCCCGCCTACTATACCGCATCCTGGCCTCACGGGCTGTGGTCTGCGTCACAAAACTCGTCCGTAATCCTGACCGCCGTGGCTACGCACCAGCGGAGATCTCGCTGGGAGGATCTGGCCGCTTTCGCCTCCAGACCAGCCAGGCGACGGCCGATAGTACCGCCGCCAGCGTAAGTGAGGTTAAGAGTTCCAACGCCCAGCGAGGAGCCATGCCGAAGAAGGCAATGAAGAGGATTCGGATAAGTGGCAACTCGTGGCCCAGTAGTGCACCCAGACTGTAATAGACCGTTGCCCAGACGACGGCGGCGATAATGCCGGCCGGCGCGTAGTCGGCATAGCTCATTCCGCTTACTCCGGCAATCACCGTGGCGACGATTCGTAGCCCTGGGATCAATCGCGCCACGATGATGGTCCAGCGTCCATAACGTACAAACCAGCTTTCCATGCTCTGAAGGTGTGATTCCTTGAGATGCAGATAGTGGCCGTAACGGAGTAACAGCGGCCGGCCGCCCCGGTGCATGATGTAGAAGAGGATGGACGATCCCATAAAGACCGCAAGGCTGCTGACCCCGATGATCAACAGCGCCCGTCCAACGTCGCCAGAGAATTGGCTTCCTGCCAGCAGCAACAGCGTGTCCGCCGGAATCGGAATAGGGATGCCGGATTCTTCGATGAGAGTTGCCCAGAACACGGTGGGCACCTCATACGTATGAAAGAGGACGAGTAAGGAGCCGGCCAGCTCGCGAATCAGATGTAGCACACTCGGGTCTCCGCCGGATTGGAGCGGGGCGGCGTCCCCAATGAGCGTTCAAGTTCAAGTCACGTATGCCTCAGCGCAGAACCTATGCCAGTGCCCGTCGGTCAACTTGCGTAGCATGGTAAGGACACCATCACACCCAATTGCGGTCGTACTCACAGCCATAGTGTGAGCTACGGAATTGTGAGCAGCAGAGTTTTGTTCCATCCTACTCGTAACACAATCCCGATCAGCCATTGGACCATACGAGCATGTGCTGTGCTGTAGCACAAGAAGGGCCGTCAAGTGATGAACTTAGCCCGACCACAGAGCCTTCGCCTACCATTAATCCTGCTGATCAACCTTGTAGTGTTTGGGGGCCTCTTTTCCACGTGCAACTCCACATCGACTGTCAAACCCCCAACCATGGTAATCAAAATCTGTGTAGTGGACGCCGCTCGGGCCAAGGATTTCCCCGACTCCGCCTGCGGTACCGGCACTCTGAGCGCCGTGCAGTCCGATGCCGCTCTGCAGATGCAGGCAACGGACCACAGTGGCCACCCGCTGGCGCATGAGAACCTCACGTTGACCATTCGCGGTGCCAATGCCGGCAGCGCCTCAGTTACTACCAATAGTAGCGGAGAAGCGACATACTCCTACGCCGGCAATCATCTTGGCAACGACACTGTGACTGCGTCCGCAGCCTCGGGGTCAAACGGCACCGGCCGGTCTGGCACTGTGGTCATTCAGTGGATACCCAAGCAAGGGATGAGCCGCCCAATCATCTGGATACACGGCATTCATGAGGACGCCACCGATTTTGCTCATGAGATTCACGGTACACCCATCCCAGATGAGTCGTCTCGCGCCAGCCAACAGACCTGGACCAGCCTTCTAGGCGCTTTGACTACCACCTACGATCCCAGCGCCATACAGGCATTCTGCTATTTAGACGACATTGCCTGGACCCATTCCCCCAGCGGCTGCCCGTACGAAGGATTCTCACCGCCGGTCTGTACCAGCAGCAGCATGTGCGTCAGCGAAAGCTCGGTGGACGACAATGCGGTGGCGCTGGCTTTCTTAGTGCAGGCAATGTACACCAAGTATGGTCACACAGTGACCCTCATGGCATACAGCATGGGTGGCGCCGTTGTTCGCACGATGCTGGCCGGATGCCTCAATTCTCCCAGCGGTGAACAATCGTTCTGCGCGACCTCCGCTCACGAGGTAGACCACGTCTTCCTCCTGAATGCGGCACAGGAAGGCTCGTGGCTGCTCACCACGGAGAGTATATCTGGTTTCTCGGAAAGCGGCTTATCGTACAATGCCGCCTTGCCGTTTTCGGCGGTGCTGCCCCTGGTCCGCAGCGGCCTTTATGCTAGCGTGAAACAGCAGCTTGGTCTTGACCTCACGCAACAAGCCATCACCGACCTGACTCCACAGAGCCAGAATATTACCGCTCATAATAGTGTGCCACCGATATCGGGACCTGGAGCGAACTTTTACACCTTCTATGGCGATGTACAGCTGGGGATCCAGACTCAGTATCTAGCCTACAGCCTGCCGCCGACAACATTGCTGCCGCTCGGGGACCTGGTGTTTCTCCCTCAATCCGATCCTGCCACTTCGACTCCGATGTGGGGAGGCGCGGCACTGTGTGGTACCAGCATCCAGGATACCTGCGCGCCGCTGAGCTCCGGTTACCATGTGAGCACGGACGGTTGGTACCACGAATGGGCGCTTACCGATCAAGTTACCATTCCGATGAACGGCCTGGTCCCTCTGCTGAGCGCGGCGAACATTCCCTCGGCCCTACAGACGGCGCTCAACTCGCCGGTACAGCATCTCAATATCTCGCAGCCTGCCACTCAGGATCCCGGTAGTCCCACTCAGGTAAAGGACATTACTGGCCTAGCGGGTGGGCCTACGACGAGCATGTCCACCGAGATCTACCTGATTCTCGTGCAGGACGATGGACTGGAATAACGAGACCGATCCGAGTCACCGCCGCACAATCGGGCGCTGGAACTCGATGTCAAAGGGAGGTTATCCGATGCGACGCCGACGTATGCGACCTACTCGACTTAATCGTAGTTTTACTCCGGTGGCGCCACCGGTATTGGCTGTTGCCGCGCTTGTCGCAGTAGCCCTGACCCTGACCCTGACCCTAGCGGTGGCCGTCATCAGCCAGGTTGGGCTGGCCGGCAGCCATCACCCTCCGGAAGCAACTACCTGGCACGTGGGCACCGCGGGGTCAATTACCGGTGGTGCCGAGCTGGCGGTGGGGAGCGCAGGCAGCGCAACCACGCCACCTACAGGGTACTGGCGTGACACGACCGACAACACCGCATACACCGCAGGACTCACTCCGAATTCCGATCACATTTCGACTTTCGATTTCACCATACCCACCGGGGGGCAGATAAGCGGCGCATTGCCCTTGGTTCAGCTGGCGGACGGCACTTATACGCAGGCAACTTCGGTATCCGTCGCCACGACAGGCACGGTGCTACGGTGCCGGCAGGGTACTCTACAATCTGATACAGCGCTTCCCATAACCTATACTTTCTTCGCACACATCAGCTCCGACGGGCTGGCCGCCTTTGCCACCTTCACCTATGTCAGTGCACAGGACAAGGCAGGTGTGACGCAGCTCTGCGATAAGGGCTCATCGCAGGGGCTCGCCAGCTATCAAGTCTTGGCCGGTTGCACCGCCACCACTTGTAGCGACCTCGCTTCGCAGGCCGGACCGAGCGTGACCGCGTACGACTCCGCAGTGGTTACAGCCGAGCAGACCGGTAACTGGGACGCAGTCTATCCGCTCACTAGCCAGCAGATAACGGCGCAGTATCCTCCCCAAGAGATTGCCAACATCCTTAACCAGCAGGTGGAGTCGGTTGGCAAGATTACCGCTATCTCGGAGCCGCCCACTGCCCCGGTAGTACAGTACACTCCCCAATGGCAAGCATACTTCGTAGTTCAGCAGACTCTAACGCTACTGCAAAAAGGCTCTTCCCACACCCAGCTGCTGACCTCGTACTATCTGCTGGAAAACGGTATGTGGCAGTTCTGGTTTAGCTCTTGAATCGGCCGTCTAGACGTAGAACGTGGGAGTGCGATTGCGGGCCACTCCCCGCGCTACACAAACGTGGGCATCGGTATACTTTCTGCAATGCTTTCGGTCCGGAATACACTTCGATCGTTGAGCAGAGGCCGACGCGTGGTTTTAAGCAGAAAAGACGGCCCGGCATGGGACAACCGGCACCAGACACACCGCACAACGTCCGCAATGTGTACATGACTTTGTTTGTAGTTGAGTACGGAGATACATCAGACGAACCAGGCTACATTGTACGTTTCTTCGCCACCGAGCGGTCCAGCCATGCCCGGCTTGGTGGCCTACTCTTCAGCATGCCCGAAGGACGAACTCGGCACCTCATGAACAATGTGTGGTGGGTTCATGAAGAGGCAATGGAACTCTTGGTACGGGCTATTCCAGAGCTACGGGCACAGATAGAGGAGCTGGCTCGTGGCGACCAGGCACTGCCTTCACCGCGACCACTTAATCCGTAAGGACTGATGCCGTGTGAGCTGCCAAGGACCGGGCGCCATAGGATGGCAAACCAAAGGGCGTGGAGCCATAGGATGGGTAGTCAAATTATGGCCAGGTTATCGCCAGCTAACCTTAGGGTTAAATTTTACCAATAAGGCATTGACATTCCTCCGCTTGCCAGGTACAGTGGTACACAGGCCCTAAGGCATGGCTCTTACTCAGGTGGTGAAGAGCCAGCGAGTTGGGCAATTTTTGCATGTAAGAGGGACCTTGGGACTCTAGAACAGGAGGATCGCTCGATTGCCGTCATTTGCCACTCACGGATCTCCCCATACGGCATACCTTGGCGCTCACTCCGGTGGATTCCCGGGTACCAGCGCCTGGTGCAAGGGAGCGAGCAGATATATATCACTGCCCGGGCCGTATTGGGTGCGTCTCCAACTGAGTGTGCTCCAGTTGGCACCGTAATTCGGTGCGAGTACCTATCCAACCTCATCCATCATCACTCGTCGCAGCTTTTCGGGCAGCCAGGCAGAGGCACCACCGGTACTATACTCGATGGACGCTTGGCTGTTGACTCAGCGCGCAACAGGGCGCGCACCTGGCCAGCTCCGGGCGTGGGCACTGGTTAGACCAACTCAGGTCGAGCCGCCGGCAAACGGTTGACCGCCGTAGCCGCCGGAAACAGTGTTGGGCTTCCCATGCTGGAGCATCGCACGTGAAGTGTAGAGTAGCCGTACGGCAAATGAGTCAAGGAGCACTTTCTTGAAGCGACGCATTATTGCATCAACCTTCGCCGCCACTGCGGTAGTGGCCCTCACTCTTTCGATGGCGTTCTTAGGCGGAGTCGCCAGCGCGCACGCCAGCACGCCGGCAAAGATCTATCATGGCGTTCCCCGAATACATAGCAACGGCACTGCCAGCAGCACCAACTGGTCCGCCTATGCGGTTACCGGCTCCAACGGAGCCTACACCAAGGTGGCGGGCAGCTGGGTCCAGCCAACGGTGACCTGCAGCCGACGACAAACCGCCTATGCGGCTTTCTGGGTAGGTCTCGACGGTTACAACTCCGACAGCGTTGAGCAGCTGGGAACCGACTCCGACTGCTCGCGTGGCACTCCCACTTACTACGGCTGGTATGAAATGTATCCCAACCCATCGTATGAGCTAAGCCCCTCCAGCTATCCGGTTTCGGCGGGCGACACCTTGACGGCGTCGGTTACCTACAACGGCAACAGCACCTACACCCTGACCGAGTCGTCTTCACGCGGCTGGAAGTTCTCTACCACCCAGAGCGGTAGCTTCGACAATTCCTCCGCTGAATGGATCGCTGAGGCGCCCTCGGAGTGCGGTTCTACCTGCTCAGTGCTACCGCTCTCCAATTTTGGCACCATGAATTTCTCCAACTGCACTGCCAACGGCAACAGTATCGGCAGCTATGGTAGCTCGGTCTGGGAAGAGATCACCATGGTTACCAGCAGTGGCACCGTGAAGGCGCAGCCCTCAGCGCTCAACGGCAGTGGCAACGGATTCAGCGACACCTGGCACCATAGCTAACTACCTAACTACCGCGCAATCTGGCAAGGAGGGTGGTAGCTGCTATACCACCCTCTCTCTACCTACATCACTACGCTCCGCGGTAGCACTACCATCTCCCACCCACCCGGAGTGTTCCTCCACTCCGTGCGATCGACTGGCGTCCGTCCCCACTCGTCTTCCGCTTCCTGGCGCCTGAATCCAGACGGTTAGCGGCTCCGGGTCGTAGACGCGTGTTTTGTGCGGCTACCTGGTGAAGAACGGCGCGCAGCCGGTCTATCTCCGGCCGCATCCTCATCCTGAGAACGCGGCCGAAACTGCAAGCGAATGGTAGTGCCTTCGAAGCCAAAAAGCTCACGCAGCCGGTTTTCCAGATAGCGCTGGTAGCCAAAGTGAGCAAGCTCCGGGTCATTGACAAAAAAGACAAAGGTGGGTGGATTGACGTCGGCCTGAGTAACGTAGTACAGCTTGAGCTTGCGACCCTGCACAGAGGTAGGATGATGGCGATGAACCGCATCGCGCACGACATCATTGAGCTGCGGGGTAGAAATTCGCACCTGGCGGGTCTGGTAAATGCGCAGCGCCTGATCCATGATGGAACCGACATGGTACCGGGTCTTGGCAGAGGAAAAAACTACCGGGGCATAGGGGAGAAACTTGAGCTCGGCATGCACATGTTGAATGTATTCTTTGGCCTCGAGCATCTCCTGCTCAACTGGCCGCGCCGGAGTTTCGCCGGGCGCAAAGCCGCCAGTTCGGTATTGTTCGGCCGCTTCCGCCGCTTCTTCCGCCGCTCGGCGCCGTTCACGCACGAGGTCCCATTTGTTGATGACCACGATGATACCTTTAGCGGCATCATGAACATACCCAGCGATATGGGTATCCTGGGCGGTAATGCCGTCCAGCCCATCCACCATGAGCACGGCGACGTCACAGCGGTCGATCGCGCGATGAGCCCGTAGTACGCTGTATTTTTCCACCCCTGGACCCACGCGACCGCGCCGGCGAATGCCGGCAGTGTCAATCAGCACAACGCGTTGGCCATCGTGCTCGACCTCGGTATCTATAGTGTCTCGGGTAGTGCCGGGAATATCGCTGACTATGACCCTATCCTGTCCCAAAATGGCATTGACCAGCGACGATTTGCCGGTGTTGGGTCGCCCCACGATGGCTACACGAAGCAAGCCTGGGTCCGCTTCCTCCTCTTCGGCGCCATCGGAGGGAGGCAGAAGCTCGGTGATGGCGTCCAGCAGATCACCAGTGCCGGTGCCTGAGATTGACGAGACTGTGATTGGCTCACCCAGACCCAGTGAGTAAAACTCCACTGCTTCCTGTCGCAATTTCTGGTTGTCGGCTTTGTTGGCCCCCAGCACCACAGGCTTCTTAGAGCAGCGCAGCAGGTCGGCCACCTCGGCGTCGGCAGCGGTGATGCCGCTCGGCACATCAACGAGGAGTACGATGACGTCGCATTCGTCGATGGCTAGCTGTGCCTGTGCCCGTATTTCTTTGCTGAAATCGCCACCACCGCCCAGCTCCAGACCGCCAGTATCGATCATGGTAAATATGCGGCCGTTCCACTCGGCATCGGCATAGATCCGGTCGCGAGTGGTGCCAGGCAGATCTTCAACGATGGCGATGCGCTGGCCAGCCAGTTTATTGAAAAGTGTGGATTTGCCCACATTGGGACGTCCCACGATAGCAACGAGCGGTTTCAAAGTTCAGCTCACAATTCACATTGGCCGGAAATTTCGCCAGCGTCCACCAGTTACAAAACCGCATTGTACCACCACGCCGACGTAACTCGCTGCAGTCTAAGTATCGGCTGAACCGGTGGAAGCCTCCGCACCACCTATCGGTGACCTTCCGGCTGACGTCTCGGTCTGCGCTCTGCCGGTTGATCCGTCGCTGCGTAGCCAGAGTGAAACATACGTCGGCTGCATTGTATCTTGTACGACCGACAGTAAGTGTTCGCGCACTTGGCTCATGGTCACCTGGTTGCTCAGACGAGCATTAAACTCTTCCAGCGTCCGAGCGGCATCATACTTGCTGCGGTAGAAGCTCCGATCGATGATCTCCTGGATGCGGCGTCGGAACGGCTGGAAGAGCGCAGCAATAGCCAGAGTGGACACCACGATGACAATGGGCTGTGTGATAGGAGCTTCCACGCGTCCTACTAGACTTTCCAGCCCGATGATCAAGCCCACATAGACAGCGGCCAGCAGCAGTGATAGCAGGCCGGCGACCAGCGCTTTGTTGACAATAGAATCAATGTCCCAGAGTCGGTAGCGCAGAACGGCGATGGCTAGTGATAGTGGTATGAGCAGCAAAACCAGGTAAATGCACCCATTGGCGACAATGCTCAGCACGACCGGTAGCGTAGACGTGGGTTGGGAAAACACCGGAAGCAGCATGTTCGGTACGATAAAACCCACAAAGCTAGCGCAGAAAAAGCCCACGAGCGCCGGCACCATGCCGAAGACTACCCACTTTGTTTGCTGCTTCTGGGTCGGAGTGGAGATAAACCGGTAACGGTAGATCTGCGAAATCACGATACTCCCCAGACCGGCCGCGAAGGCCACGCCCTCGAGAACGTTGAACCAGCTGGTTAAGCGATAGGATTTGTCCGGCAAGAGGTACTCGGTGATGCCCCAGAGAAACCAGCCGAGCAGTAACCACCTGGTCCAGCGGGGCACAAAGCGTCCATTGGGAAATAGATAGAAACACAACGGAAATGACATCTCACCAAGAAAACCCATGCCGGCAGCTAGCCACCGGAGCCCTTCACTGCTCTGTTGCAGCACCTGTGAAATATCGATGATCGCCAGGACAAACGCGATAAGGAAAGCGGCTGCCAGCAGTGCCATGAGGTCATCGGATTTTCGCCAGAAGATGAGCGCAGCAATTGCCACGTAGAAGAGGCCGAAAATGCTTTCGATTACGATAGTGTAGGTGGTGAAAAATCCTGTTGTCAGACCAATATCATGCAACTCTTGAGCCACCTGGGAAGGGGTCTGGGAGCTGTCACATAAGATAGTTTGACACAGAACGTGCAGATGTTCTGCATGGTACGGCATGGCCGCAATGAAGAGCCAGAAGGCAACGCCGGCCATGGTGAGCCACAATGCTCTGGCTATTAGGCGCTGATAGCGTCTTCGCAGAGGTATGCCCTGTCGATCCCTCTCTTGTCCCTCGTATACGTGCATCTGCGTCCATGGTGCGGCAAGAAGGCTTTCATTAGCGGTTGTCGAGCGAGATTGCCGGTTCATAGCCACTCCTCATAGCTGCCTACCAGAGGGCAGGTCGTGTATACCGCTGCAACGTTGCTACCCATCTCACAGAGTACTACTGATTTGTCTGGAAAGCGTTACGGAGAGCGTTACGAGCGAAAGCCAGGGAGCCAACAAGCTATCTCGGCAGAGGGAGCCTCCATGCCCCACCGTCCGGCCTGGAAAGTTTCCTTTGAGGCTAGGCGCGGAGGCTAGGCGCGCTGTACTGTTCTGGAGCCACCCACCTGCCCCGACTGGCCGGCCTCACCAGGGGCAGAGGCGCCCTCATCCGGCGCTACCTGGCCGGTAGCCTGCTGGCGCGGCCATACCCCGAGGGCCATCACGATCAGCAACAGCCCAGAATTGAAATCGGTTGCCATGCCGCTCAAGATCATCCCCAAGGCCTCGGCAAAATACCACACGACCACGCTGGCGACAATTGACGCGATCAGGAAATAGCGCAGATACTTGTCGGGCGCCAGGGCCAGGCCGAAACCCAGCGCCAGAAATAGCAGAACCAGGAGAATATTGAGAGGGACCTCGATGTTGGCACTAGCATTGGCAACATGTGTCAGTACTGGATCTATAAGGGCTGTGTTAAGTCCCCCGCCGCCGACCATCGCGCCGACAGCTCCAGAGATTTGTCCCGACTGCCACCAATAGGGCTGCAGCTGGAGCAACGCCGCGAAGATCCAGAAGGCGGCCAGCACATAGCGCAGTCCCCGCCGGCTGAGCAACCCATCGTCGCTGCTCACCGGTCCTGAACCAGCAGCGATCGGCTGCTGGCCAGGCGTGCGCGGCCAGACGGCCAACCCGATCAACGGATAGAGGAGCACCGCACCTGGTGCGCCGGTAAGAATGCTGCCGGTGCCGGTGAGCAGCATACTCATGCCCTCTCCGCCGAACCAGACGATGAGCGCCCAGACAAAGGAGGCCACCACCAGCTCTCGGATCCAGCGATCCGACAGGAAGATAAAGCCAAGGCCAATCAGAATCTGCACGATGGCGATAATCAGGTTGACCGTGGTGAGATTGTGGGTAGTGGTAGTGACGATAAACTGTAAGAGCGACTCGATGAATCCAGGCTGACCCAGCAGTATTGGCCGCATGATGCCGTTAATCATGTTCCCGGTGAACATCTCCGGCTGCAGCTGTAAGAGTCCGTCGATGAGCCAGATGACGCCTAGAACTCGCTGAAGCCCTCTACGAGAAAGTAGCATGACTATCTGGTATCCTTTCAACGCTTTTGCAGGAGACTCATACCTAATACATACAGTGCTTATGATACAGCGCTTCTGCATACAGGTTGCTTCTGCCTGTCGACTCTCTCCTGCTAGAGGTCGCACCCTGCCGTAGACTCCGCACCAGTTGGATGCGGCTCTCACCGAGTGACTATAGGTCGGCGCGCCCTTCTTGTCTATGGGGACAAATCCCTATTCCTGCTAGGGAGAACTCCTGATCTGGCCATGGACACATTCCAACGGGCAATCTGCTTCGCGCGCCGAACCGGCACTCGCGAAAGACGGGCGTCGGTTCGTCAGTCGTCGAGGACTGTAAGGTGCAGCTGGCGCAGGCGCGCAGGATCGGCGACCGCCTCAATCTCGACGATCTTGTCGTTCCTGATCGTGAAATTGAGGACGAGGAACAGATGTCCGCGCGGCGCCACGATAGCTGCCACAGCTCCATCCACAAGAGCCGTTCGTGCGCCCGAGGCGCGTCGGCGAATTGCCAGGCTATTCGTCGGACGCGCCTCGGGCCTCACGGGCCGCGCCCTTCCGTGTCGCAACCTGGTCGGTGCGGAACACAACTTCCGGGTCGAGAACCGTGAGCAGCGCCTCGAAGTTTCCGGTGCGCGAAGCGGCAAAGAAGGCGTCGACCACTGCTCGCTGGCGTTCGAGATCGGCAGGCTTCGCCGTGTCCGCTCCGCGCACGCGGCGGCGTGCGCGACTCGCGAGCTGCCTTGCTGCCGTCTCCGAACGCTCCACGATAAGCGCAATCTCGTCGAAAGGCACGGCGAAGATGTCGTGCAGCACGAAGGCGAGCCGCTCGGCGGGAGGTAGGGTGTCGAGAACGACCAGCAGCGCGAGCCCGACCGAGTCGGCCAACCGCACTTCCTGCTCGGGATCGATCCCCTCCTCGCGGCTCTCGATGGACTCGGGCACAGCCGCCTCCAGCGATTCCTCGCGCCGAGAGTGTCGCGAGCGCAGCATGTCGAGACAAATCCGTGCGACCACCGTGGTCAGCCATCCTCCCAGGTTTTCAATGCCGCTCGTATCGGAGCGGCTGAGGCGAAACCACGACTCCTGTACGGCGTCGTCTGCCTCGCTCAGCGAGCCGAGCATCCGGTAGGCCACCGCTTGCAGGTGGGTCCGGTTGGCCTCGAATAGTTCCGCCAGCCAGTCGTGTTTGTTCATGGATCTATTCCCTCATTTTATTTCTCGTTGGAGTGACGAGCGAGACTCAACGTCATCCATCCGGTCACACTATTTCGTTGCGCTCCGTCATTGGAGTGACGAGGGAAATCCAACCGATGTGACAGGGAAACGACGGGTGAAAGGTAGGTTATGACTGTGGCTGATGAAAAACTTCTGATGGTGATGGTGGCAGTGACAGATATGGCCAAGGCCAAAGCGTTCTACGCGGAGCAATTGGGCTGGTCTGTCACCACAGACTACGGGCAAGGCGATCGACACTGGGTCTCTCTTAAGCTCCCAGGTGGAGGCGCCTCTCTGACTCTGTCGACCATGCATGAACACATGAAACCGGGTACGATGACGCTCTATTTCTCGACTTCAAATATTGTAGCGGCGTATAACGAGCTCAAAGCAAAGGGCGTCGAGGTCAACGAAGTTAAGGATGACCTGTATGGCCCGGGCTCTGGCGTCAAGTGGTTTAATCTCAGTGATCCCGATGGCAACCGGTGGCTGGCGGTTCAGTCCTAGTCGCCTCCGCGATCTTCTGGCGATTCTTCTATGTTATACTGCTCCATTGGACAGCTAGGAGGGGAGACGCGAAGGGCCTTTGTGCAGGCCCTTCGACAGCGGAAGCCAGGTAAAGCCTGGGTTAAGAGATCTGGAGGGAACATAGATCAGCAATGGTTCAGGAGTATATCGAGATTCGTGGCGCACGCGAGAACAACCTCAAGGATGTCTCGCTGAGGCTGCCCAAGCGCAAAATCATCATTTTTACCGGTGTCTCTGGTTCGGGGAAGTCCTCAATTGTGTTCGACACCATTGCCAACGAAGCACAACGACTGTTGTTTGAGAATTTTAGTATGTTCATTCGCAATTTTCTGCCGCGCTATCCCCAACCAGACTCCGATGCGATTGAGAACCTGAGCATGGCGGTGGTTGTTGACCAGAAACGACTGGGGGGCGGATCGCAATCGACCGTGGGAACAGCCACCGACATTGCGCCCGTGCTGCGCATGCTCTTTTCGCGGCTCGGAGAGCCGCATATAGGCTCTCCGAATGCATTCTCCTTCAACGATCCACTGGGCATGTGCCCGGAATGCAATGGCCTGGGCCGTAAGATCGGCATTAGCCTGGAAGCGCTGATTGATACCACTAAATCGCTGAACGAGGGAGCTGTCATCGCCCCAGGACTGGCCAGCGGTGAAAGCGGTCTGTATGCGCAGTCTGGCTACTTCGACAACGACAAGAGGATTGTCGACTATACAACAGAGGAACTGGACCTGCTTCTCTACAGCGAACCGCGCAACCACAAGGGTCTCCCGTATAACACCTATGAGGGTCTCGTCTACAAGTTCAATCGCAAGTACGTTACGCGGGACATCCAGACGCTCTCGCCTCGCCTACGGCAAAAGGTCGAGCCTTTTTTGAAGCTCGGCTCCTGCCCGCTCTGCAAGGGTGCCCGACTCAACCAGGCCGCCTTAAGCTGCAAGGTCAAGGGTTACAATATTGCCGTCATGGCAGCGATGGAGGTTGATGAGCTTGTAGAGGTAGTCAAGGGTATCACCGAACCGGCGGCGGCGCCAATCGTTCGCACGTTGACCGAGCGGCTGCAACATCTTGTGGAGATTGGCCTGGAGTATCTCAGCCTGGATCGACTCACCGATACACTGTCTGGAGGTGAATCGCAGCGGGTCAAAATAGTCAAGCATCTTAACGGTAGCCTGGTAGACGTCATGTACATCTTTGACGAGCCAAGCATCGGACTTCATCCGCGCGATGTCCATCGTCTGAACGAGCTCCTGGAAAAATTGCGCGACAAAGGGAACACCGTCATTGTAGTAGAGCACGATCCTGATGTGATTAAGATAGCCGATTACATCGTCGATATGGGACCATATGCTGGGAGCGAAGGCGGCAAGATTGTCTATGAAGGCGATTTCACCGGTCTGCTCCGGGCCGATACGGTGACCGGCAACCATTTGCTGCGTAAGAGACCGATTAAGGAGAGCTTTCGCCAGGCGACCGGGGCTCTGCCAATCGTCCACGCTACGGTGAATAATTTGCGGGATGTCAGCGTGAACATTCCCACTGGCGTGCTGACGGTCATCACTGGCGTGGCTGGTTCAGGCAAAAGCTCGTTAATCAATGAAGCCTTTCTCAGTAAGCACCAGGAAGCAGTGGCAATTGATCAATCGTCTCTGAGCACGTCCAGTCGCTCCAATCCCGCTACCTATACTGGCATTATGGATGAGGTGCGCAAGGCCTTCGCGGCAGTCACCAAAGTTGACGCTGGGCTGTTTAGCTTTAACTCCAAGGGAGCTTGCCCTAACTGTCAGGGACTCGGTGTAACCTACACTGACCTCGGCTTCCTCGAGGGGGTCAAGCTTCCGTGCGAAGTCTGCGGCGGGAAACGCTTTAAGGACGAGGTATTGGCCTACACATTGAACGGTAAATCCATAGCTGATGTTTTGAACATGACCGTTCAGCAGGCGCTGGCGTTTTTGCAGATGAAAGAAGTGCAGTCAAAGCTCCAGGCTTTGAGCGATGTGGGTCTGGACTACCTGACCCTGGGCCAGCCCTTGAGCACCCTGTCCGGCGGAGAATGCCAGCGGATTAAACTGGCCAGCGAACTTCACAAGCAGGGCAGTATCTATTGTATGGATGAGCCGACGACTGGCCTGCACCTGTCGGATATTGGTCGCCTGCTCACCATCATGAACCGGCTAGTAGATGGCGGGAACACAGTGATTGTGATTGAGCACCATCTAGATGTGATTCGCAACGCAGACTGGATCATTGATATGGGTCCAGAAGGTGGCAATAAGGGTGGCATGGTCATCTTCGAGGGCACACCGCGAGAACTAGTCGGCGCAAAGCATTCGCTGACGAGCCAGTATTTGGGATAGATGCTGGATGTGGATCATCAGCGGAAGCGATCATCACCAATAGTGGTCTAGTTTACCGACTCACACCGACCACTGATCACCTCACGGCGGCATCACAGCCTCCACAGGTGGTCGCGACCTGGTATCGCGGGGCGGTTAGACACCGCTGACAGCACAGGATGTGAGCGTACGGATGATTGACATCGACGCTCTATCGTGTTACAGATGCGAAGAAGTCAAGCTTGGAACAGGCAACATCTTAGCTTCATATGTATGGTCAAACCATGCATATGCATACTCCCTCTATGGGAATAGCGCCGGATGACCCCGAGCTTGGCGGCGCCGGATAAGAGCGTTGGACCGAGGCACTCTCCACTGAAGGAGCGTTACCCATGACCACAAAGCGACGGACGACGACCATGGTGTCGGGACCGAAGCCACGCTCTCGCAGCCAGAAGACTCCATCGAGTTCCGTTGCCATACCGTCCACTGCATCTGAGGCTTTGCTCCCCCAAGCCTTCCTGGAGCTCGCTCCAGATGGCATTGTCGTGGCCGATGCGGCAGGCTGTATCCTCCTGGTGAATCATCAGACAGAAGTGCTATTTGGCTACGATCGGTCTGAGGTTGTCGGACGCCCCGTCGAGATACTCCTACCGGTCCGCCTCCACAACGTGCATGAGCAACATCGCACGCGCTATGTCGCTGCACCCCACACACGCCCTATGGGAAGGGGAATGGACCTCCTGGGTCGGCGCCAGGACGGCAGCGAGTTTCCCGTTGAGGTGAGCTTGAGCCCGTTGCCTGGAGACCACGGCTCGCTCGTGATCGCGATCGTTCGGGACGTGACCGAGCGCAAACGCCTGGAAGCAGTAGAACGTGAAGCACATCAGCGACGTCTCGACCTCTTACAAACTGTGCTCGACAAGCTGCCCGGCGGAGCCTATCTGGTGCGTGGACCAGAAGCGAGGCTCGTTCTCGCTAACCGCGCGGCAACAGAGGTGTGGGGCGTGTCTTGGGCCGAGGGGCTATCGTTAGAGACGTTCCTTCGCGCCTCTGGGGTGCGCTATCTGACCGTAGAGGGGCAGCTACTTCCACTGGAGCGCATGATTACCATGCAGATTGCGCATGGTGGACCGGCAATGCGCCAGCAGCGAGAGGTGGTACTCCGTCCCGATGGAACACATCTGCCGATCTTGCTCAGTGCAGTAGCTATTGAAGGTGAGCTCTTAGGCGAGGACCCCACCACTGGGGTAGAGCGCGCCGCAGTGGTGCTCATACAAGATATCAGCGAACTGCAGGCGTTGGACCAACTCAAGGATCAGTTTATCGCCATCGCGGCTCATGAGTTACGCACTCCCCTTACCGCCATCATGGGATTCTCCAGCATGCTTACGGTGCAAACACGACTGGGTCGGGGGCCGGAACTGGCCGATTGGCAGCAGGAGGCCATCGGCGAGATCGACGAGGCCAGCGGGCGCATGAATGCGCTGGTCAGGGATCTTCTTGATGTGACGCGCATCCAGGCGGGTAGGTTGGAGTTGGATTTGGCCCTATTGGACCTGGTTGCCATCGTACGTCGGTGCATCGCTCGCTTCCAGCTGAGTACACAACACCATACCTTCATTGTGGAGGCGCCCGCGGAGTCTGTCATAGTGAAAGCCGATGCACCGCGGCTGGAACAGGTTTTCGGCAACCTGCTCAGCAATGCGATCAAGTATAGCCCTGAGGGTGGACCAATCGCTGTGACGGTACGCGTCGACCAGGAAGCAGGACAAGCAGAAGTACACGTTCAAGACGCAGGGATTGGCATACCCGCCGAACAACAACCGCAGCTATTCGAGCGCTTTGTGCGCGCCAGCAATGTGCACAACTACCACATCACCGGGACGGGACTTGGTCTCTACGTCTGCCGTGAACTTGTAGAGCGCCACGGCGGTCATATCTGGTTCACATCCACGGAAGGTGTGGGTACGACGTTTTTCATTACCCTTCCGCTTGCCACGACACACTCCGAGACGCCAGCCCTTAATCAACCTAGCGGCGATTCAACCTAGTCTTCCTGTGGTAGACGTGGAAAGCATCGGCGCACTGAGCCCCCACGGATGCACTCCTTGACACGATGGCCACTCTAGCGCGCGCATGGACATCCCAAAGACAACCTTCTGTTGTGGTTGCCGCGGTCGCTGTGAGTCTGTTGAGACAATCTTCGCGACCTTTGTGATCTTATCGTGATGTACCTCTGATAGGCTGCTTATGACAGTCTGTTCCGCTGGTAACGCCATCTGCCCCACTGGCCAATGCTGTACTGGCTGGGCATGTCACAGAGCTGCTGTACGGTGAGATTATCGCATCGCGGGAGATCGACCCCAGAAGGAGAAACGCATGTACTGCCCGCCGTCGCTTGGTGCGGTAACCTCCATCACCACGGTGTCGTCACCAGTCATCGTCGCAGTACGTGACGCTGCTCTTGGTCGGATGATAGACATGGCTCTTCGGATGGAAGGGTACGAACCCAAGGTATACTACGACGGGCGGCAGGCTCTGGAGGCACTGATGGCTGAGCCCTGCGCCGCGGCTGTGCTCGACGTCCATGTTCCCACCATCGACGGCATCGCGATCTGTGAAGCCCTGCGCGCAAGCGCCTCGGCGGTCTCATCGTTGCCGATCATCTTGTTACTCGTGCAGGAAGATGCCGCTGTCTGGCAGGCGCACAGACAACGCCTACGAGTGAGCGCTGCTCTTGTCATACCTTTTGAGCTTGGTGAACTGATCGCGGCCGTGGCGGCTGCCACTGGAGACAGACTTCCTCCCCTTAAGGATCCTGCAAAGTAGCCTACCATGCGCATAGACGGATGGAGAACCGCCCCAAGCAGCTCTCCGTTTGGCACGCGATTGATACCGCGGTCCTGCTTTTGCTGATGCGTGTGACCTGATCGTGACGTCTGAGGCGGAAATCGAGACGACCGTGTGAGCGGTATCACGTACCATGGTGCTGAATTCGCGTACTCTGGCGTGCGTATGACTGCAAGCAATCGGTGCGCAGAAGCAAAAGGAGACGACGATGCGTGCATTTGTGATGAAGTCGCTCGGGAGTGTGGGATTCATGGACAAACCCATGCCGACTCTCGGACCTGATGATGCGATCGTGAAAACGACTCGGGCGCTGATTTGTACCTCCGACTCTCATACGGTGCGAGGTGCGGTGGGACCACGAGAAAATCTGACACTTGGACATGAGGCGGTCGGCGTCGTCTACGAGGTCGGAAGCAACGTCAAGTTGTTTAAACCTGGTGACCGTGTGGTGGTTGGAGCCATTACTCCTGACTGGGGTGATCCAGCCTCACAGGCAGGCCATTCTTCGCAGTCTGGTGCCCCCCTGGGCGGCTGGAAGTTCTCCAATACCAAAGATGGGGTGTTTGCCGAATACTTCCACGTCAATGAGGCCGATGCCAACATGGCACGGATTCCGGACAATGTGGCCGATGAGATGGCCGTCTACTGCGCTGACATGCTCTCGACCGGGTTCATGGGAGCCGAGAATGGAAATATTCCTATCGGAGGGACCGTGGCGGTCTTTGCCGAAGGGCCTGTGGGACTCATGGCTACCGTCGGCGCGAAATTGCGAGGAGCCGGGCTGATCATCGGCGTGGAAACAGTCCCGAAACGCCAGGATCTCGCCCGTCAGTACGGTGCGGATGTCATTGTGGATTTCTCAAAAGAGGATCCTGTGGAGCGGATCCTGGCACTCACCGCTGGCCTCGGAGTGGACACCGCTATCGAGGCCCTGGGCGCGGATTCGACCTTTCAGAATTGCGTGCGGGTGACCAAGCCGGGGGGCACGATCTCCAACATCGGCTACCATGGCGAAGGAGAGTTTGTGCACCTGCCCCGCGTGGAGTGGGGGGTCGGGATGGCGGAAAAGACGATTACGACCGGGCTCTGCCCTGGTGGA
Source organism: uncultured Chloroflexia bacterium (assembly GCA_963826075.1). Classification (GTDB taxonomy): domain Bacteria; phylum Chloroflexota; class Ktedonobacteria; order Ktedonobacterales; family JADMIN01; genus JAJPKE01. The sequence goes on along the minus strand of CAWGVQ010000008.1, from coordinate 612,512 downwards.
CGGCTCCGCATGGAGCGTCTGCTCCGCATCCTGGAGATGAAGCGGGTCGATCCGACCCCCATGACCACCCATACCTTCGCGTTCGAAGACATGGATCGGGCCTTCGAAGTCATGGATAAGAAGCTGTACGGCGTATTGAAACCACTCATTGTGTTTGCGTGACATCTCGGGAGACTCCACGAGGACCTCGCCGGGGGCGTACAACCGTGACCCGCGCCTCGCCAAGCCAACACCGCTAGCGAGGCGCGGGTCACGTCATTCTTGGATAGGAGAGGCTTCCTAATCAGATACCTACTGCCTCTCTGCGACGAAAATGGTTGCTGGTTGTCCCAGAACGACTGCTACAACCTTCTTACCGATATGCCAACCGTCCTGCTGCAATACAGTCTGAAATCTACGGTCGTCGCTGGTGAGTGCAACCAAGATACCAGCAGGAGCAAGGACTCGCCCAAACTGGTTCACCAGAGCGGGATACAGCTGCTCATTGGCCTCGGGACTGCCGATCTGCTTGCCAAAGGGGAGGTTAGTGATGATGCGAGTGACGCTTGCAGCATCCAATGGCAGTGAGCGAGCATCCCACTCCTGCACGGAGATGCTGACGCCGGCCGCCCGTGCGTTGCGCCGGGCTATCGCCACTGCCTCCGGCCGGATGTCGCCGCCGGTCAGCTCCTGATAGGCAAGCAGCTGAGCCCGTTCGGTCAGAATTGTCCCAGTTCCGCAGAGAGGATCCAGTAGATTCCCCAAGGTTTTAAGTTTTCCTTGAGCGGTTTTCCGGCGCATTTGAGCAAAAACATGCGATACTAAGTGTATGGTACCATGATTATAAGCAAGCACTCGCCGATCCTTCTTTCGGCTCACCAGGATGCACGTCATAAGCACATATAGCCGGCCGTATCGTGACATGATCTGCCAAGTCTGTGGCCGACCTGCCCAGACGAGATTTAAGAGTCGAGATATTTGCGACACGTGTCACCTTCGTGAGGAGAGCACCTGCTGTACACGGTGTGCGCAATGGACACATCGTGCAGATGCAGCAACTGGGCTGTGTCCACGATGTGCACAGATTGTCGCGCGCCCTATCGCGCCGTGCGCGAAATGCGGACGAACTCTGCCCATCGTGGACGAGCAGGCTTCGCTCTGCCACCTTTGCTTGGGAGTGTCACGGCAAAGCGAGCGCAAGCAAGCTCACTGGAAGCAGGAACCTTGCGGCACCTGCGGGAAGCTTTGCGTGTCAGTGCTACTGCGGCGTGCCATCTGTCCGGCATGCTACAAGAGTGAGCGTAACGGATGTGCGATCTGCGCCGGCTGTCATCAGCTCAAACGGATTGCCGTCCGCTCAACTGGGCTGTGTAAACACTGTTACAATAATCATCTGGCTCCCACTGCTCTTCGAGCTTATATTGAGAGCTACGACTCTCCTCATCCCTATAACAACGACCTGTTCCATCTGCTGGTGAACACTATTGAATGGGATAAAGTTGACGCGAACACAAACCGACGATTGCGCACGTTCGGCAAATTCCTGCAAGTTACCCCCCTTCCTAAGCCGCTTACCTGGGAAGCCATTGAGACGTACCTTCCGCCAGTGCCGGCGAGCAACAGCCGCGTGCCAAAGTTCATTCGTGCCTCGCTGCTGGATCTTGGGCACCGTCTGGCTGCGCAGAATATGCTAGAAACCTGGGAATCGTACGTTGCCCGCCGGAATGCTCTGCTCCCGATAAGCCATGCTCCAGATGAGATACACTCACTCCTGCAGCGGTATGCCGACTGGCTCTGGGCGCGCAAATCCAGACACTCCCATGTGCGCAAGAGCCTTGATACCCTATCAGCATTTTGGAATTGGTGTGCGGCACGAGGCGTCCAGAGCCCATCCGAAGTTCAGGCAGGGCTCGTCAACGAGTATCTGCTCAGCCTGCGATGGCAATGGACCTGTGCTTCCTGCAGTGGCTCGTTTCCCTGTCCTGCCCAGGCTCGCAGACCACCTAAAGCCTGCCCACAGTGTCATGCTATTGGCACCGTGGAGAAAACGCGCCGCTACTCTCAGAATACCTTCCGCCGCTTCCGGGCAACTCTCTTAGTGTTTTTTGACTGGGCAAAGACAGCCCACTTGGTGCTGGCCAATCCAGTACATCGCAAGACACCAGCACCGCCCCCAACGATTGAGCACTATCCTGTGGAGGTAATCAACCAACTCCTTGCCTATGCCGCGTCAGCCGATGCTGATCCGGCCCCAGCGCTCATGCTGTACTTGATCCTGCTGCACGGCTTATCTGTTTGGGAGTTGCAACACGCCCGGCTGCCCCACATCTCTGTCTTGCAAGCTGCTGTTTCGCCACCAGGGCTGGCCGAGATGTACTTTATCCTAGTTCCAAAACAAGAGCCCTCCCTGGGTGATCGGTCCCCTGGTCGACCTGGCCCCCATGATCGACTTGACTTTCATGATCATGCGGCTCCCTGGCTCAAGCCGCTTCTCATCCGCTTTGAGCAAGACCGCATAGAGAGAGTCAAGAATCCCAGCAACGGATACGTCTTCGTGTCTCAGGGCAGAGCCCGTCACGACGTGCCCGTATCTCCTGCCTTTATCGCGACACTTATTCGAGACATATCCAGCAGAGTGTTAGGCGCTGTCTGCACACCGAACCTCTTGCGCAAGACTACCGGTATCTATCTCGCTGATCGCTCAGGACCAGGGACCTTAGTCTGGATGGGTTGGGATGAGCAGCAAGCCTTTGCCTACTCGTGGGCATCGCGTGAGATTATTCGTCCCGAGTCCGCGGTACAACCCACAAACACTGGGTGACTCCGAGCCTTAAGCACTGAGCTGGTACCTTGCCTGGCGAAGAGTCACAGCAGGTTGTGTTCACCGCGTCGTCGTGAGTCGATGCTCAATCTCCTGTGCGGTCCATGATGCGGGAACAGATAGACTGTGTATCGTCGGCCCCACCGAAGTAGGGAGGATGACCGCAAGTTCCGGCATGGGCATGCGTTTTGGCTAGTAAGCCCTGAGTGTAGCTCACCTCCTCATACACATATGTAATGGTATCCTAGGTAGTAATGCAGCGCTTATGCCGTCTAGCTGATGCGATGCCAGCGCGGCAGGGACGCTCTTGCCGACTTGATACATTAAATTGGTATGTGAGGAAAATTGGTATGTGAGGAGCTATTCACGGGTGGCTCCCGCTCTTCGTTGTCAGGCTTGTTGGCCAGCCGGTCTCTTCCATTGAATGCTCTCGTCGGTGTTCCAGAGCTTCTGCTGAGCTGTATGACGTTGGCGAGTGAGCTTGCTAGTGGAATGTTTGCTACGCGCAGTGGCCAAGCCTGGTTTAGACTTTTGTAACAGCCGCCCGTGTAACTGAAGGTACAGAGCAGGAGATACTCTTATGCAGCACATCTACGTGGATTTCAATTCCACCGTGCAAGACTTGGAACACAACGGTACCCACGTGATCCTTGGGCGTGATGATGAAATGGTGAGTGGAGAACTTCCTGTCCTCCATCCGGACGAGCGGGTCACAACCTATGACGAGGAGATGGAGGTCGAAGGGACGGCTGTGCATCAGGCAGACTTCTGGTTTGCTGCGCTCGACTGGGACATGTTGAAGCGTAATGCGTAGTGTACTGTACGTCAGTAGGAGGCCATCAGGTTCCAGACCCCATAGTCGCCATACACAATGATATCGCTACAAATGGTCCACTCGTTGCCCGTCGCACCCGTGAGCCCGCGGAACAGCATGGTTGCGACGGGAAAACAACAGCGCACCTACGACGACGCTCCACGACAGCGACGCTCATCTGACAGGACAAAGGAGAGATGTCCACAGATAGCATCTCCGGCTGGTCGTTACGTCCAAGACTGGCGGAGCCATAGCGCTATGTTAATGCGTATTACATCTGATTGCGATGTTCCTCATAGGCAGTACACAAAATGGCGCCGGTGCACTCACGGACCACGACAATGCGGAGGCGGACGTGCCGGGTGTTTCCCAATACGTCGGCGTGTCTCAATCCGTTGGTACTTCTCTGGACCAGACAGCTGTACGAGCCCCATCTTCAACACATGGGCACCGTTTGTTCTAGCTCGTGCGAGTTCATGCAACGAGTAGTGCGCTTGGCGGCTACCAAAACGCCGGCAAAAGCGTGTATGAAGCGTGATTGAATAGTGGGTAATCGAATACCCCTCGCTCTCACTTTCTCGCTGGAGGACAATGCTATGGATGAAGAAAGAGCCGAGGAGCTCGCCGGACTGCGTGAACTGGCGCTCCGCCTGCTGCCTTCCTCTGGTCACGACGTCTCGGCGGACCGCCGGCCGGAACTTCTGGTGCGACAGTTGCCAGTGAACCTACCCATCCCGCTGCCGCTCCCTGCGGACGCTCATATCGTCGGCAGCGTTGTGGGTGAGCGGCGTACCGACATCTTCTTCGATACCCAAGAGTCGCTTGAGGAGCTACAGAGGTTATATGCTGAGCATATGACTGCCATAGGTTGGCAGAACATGAACATCTCCGCCCAGGCAAGGGGACCGGGCAGGGGTGGCTTCGTTCCACGCCGACCTACTGAGACCGTCCCCGCAAGTCGTCCGGCGGGCAGCTCGGCGAGCCATCATCTGCGCGAGGTCTTCTTCGAAGAAGACAGCAGGTCTAGCCTCACCATCACTGCCGCACAACCGGAAGGCCAGCTCGTACCCGTGCAGGTGACCTTCCAGACATACGAGCATCCCGAGCAGGCGCCCTGGCGGCATCGTGTCCACAACATTTTTGGGATGCTTCCTCCCCTCTCTCCGCCAGAGGGCAGCTCACAACGTTCAGGGGGCGGTAGCGCCGGCGCTACCGAAGTTTGGAACACCGCCACCCTCATCACCGATCTGGACTTGAAGGCCGTCGGCGACCATTATACAGCTCAGCTCATCGAGGGAGGTTGGACACTGGTCGAGGCCGGGTACGGAGAAAACGCTGGAGCCGATGGAGGCAAAGGAGCGGCATGGAGTTACTGGCGCTTCCCTGACGCTCAAGACCGTACCTGGTACGGGAGCTTTGCCGTGCTCAGCCATCCTGAGACCCCAGGCGACTACTCCCTGCTTATCAAGGCACACCGACCTGCGGGTCCTACGGGCAACTCTGTTGGAGTAGTGGGAGTTGGAGTATCGGGCGTGTATTTTGGGCCAATAACATCAGATGGCTAGCTGGCGGGTGGCGGCCGACGCCGACCTCCTGAGCCGCAGAGTACGCTATCACGCCGCCTGGCCGCAAGACGCTTCAGTTTTGCAGAACGTTGAAGGCAGAGACCACGTGGGGAAACGGAGGGCGAATTGTCCGCGCAGCACGAGATCAGGTCCTTTGACTGGTTGCGTTCTCTTCTGGAGAGCAAACCCCGCCAACACGCTACGCTGCTCGTTGGGATCGATGGTCCGGGAGGCGCGGGGAAGAGTACCTTCACACAGGCACTCACCCGAAAAAGCAACGATGTGACCGTCGTCGAAATGGATGATTTCTTTTTGCCCTCCAGCGCTAGACTCCCAGGCGACCCGCGCTCCAAGCCCATCGGGGCAGATTTTGACTGGCAGCGACTGCAGGCACAGGTGCTTCTTCCTCTCGGACAGGACCAGCCCGGTTGGTATCAGCGCTACGATTGGGACCACGATCGTCTGGCCGAGTGGCACACCGTTCCGATGGGCGGTGTGGTCATTGTCGAGGGCGTGTACGCGGCCAGGAACGAGCTTGCCGCCTGGTATGATATCACCATCTGGCTGGAGTGTCCACGGGAGATTCGGCTGGCGCGCGGCATCGCGCGTAGTGGCGAGCGCATACGCGAGATCTGGGAACAGGACTGGATGGTCGCTGAAGACCTCTACATCCAACACCAGCATCCCGAGCGCCGGGCTGACGTGCTCGTTGATAGTTCAGGGCAGGTGAAGCACGATGGAGACTATCTCGACTATTACAATGCTCAGTTCATGGGCTTTGCCCAGACCGACGTCAGCAACGCCGATGGATCGGTCGAGCATCACCTATACCTTTCCACTCTCGGGTACGGCATCTACGACACCACGCAGGTGAACTGCTATGCCTACCATCCGCCGTGCAATGATGATCCCTGGTGGGACGTGGGAAACGCGGGCCATGGCCATGAGATCGAAACGGACTACTATGCCCCCAATGGGACGACGCTGCTCAAGAAAGTGACCACGCAGTATACTGCCATCTGCCCCCCCCTCCCACTCACCAGCGAGTGAGTTGAAACTCACGTGTCAGCGAAGCCACACTCATTCCGTTCGCGAGACTCCAATGCCATCCATATGCGCCGTCACGTGCACGAGGAAACATGCAACGAGGCATACGAGAAGGCATGAACGAGGTGGCGGTGGTCACTGGCACCTTGCTGTCGAGTCGGCCCGACTGTCCTGCCGTGCAAGGCCGATGGAATCTGCACAGGACCGAACTCTGATCGGCAGTTAATGGAGCCAGATGGCACTCCTGTACCATTCCTGACACTGGCAGGATCCTGCGCATGGACGAAGCCTACCGAGTGCGCCACGTGCGGGACAGCCGCAGTGGCGTGGCTCCTTGTATCTGCTGCTCACAGGATATACTCCATCAGAGGACGGTGACGACGTTCAACTTCACATATGAGACCACTGGTTCCGTTCAGGTTTGTGTCTCGGTACATCAGCTCCTTGTCGAACCAACCGCCCTATGGTAGAATCGCGGCAATCGGCGAGCGTGAGTACGCTGAGGCAGCATGCCCGATGAGATAGCGTTCTCCGGGTGGCGAGCAGCCCGAGCAAGGAGGTCCCGCGATGACTGATACCCGTCCATCTGCCTTGACGAGCGTAGCATCGAGCGTTCGGGATACGGTCCCCGGAACGACGATCCGCTTCTTCATCAGCTCGACCTTTGTGGACTTCCAGATCGAGCGCGATGTGCTGCAGCGCAAAGTGTACCCCGAACTGCGCAAACTCTGCGCGGCATCGGGCTTTCGCTTCCAGCCGATCGATCTGCGCTGGGGCGTGAGCGAGGCAGCTGGGACAGACCGGCAGACGTTACGCATCTGCTTCGACGAACTCGAGCGCTGTCGCAAGCTCTCCCCCGACTTCTTCCTACTCATCTTGCTGGGTGAGCGGTATGGCTCCTACATCCTGCCGTCCCACGTGCCCGTCACGTTGGTCGAGCAACTGCTATCGCATCTCAGGCCAGAGGAGCGTGAGCAGTTCGCCAGTGCTTACCGGCTGGATGAGAACGCGGTGCCGCCCGAGTATGTGCTGCTGCGCGTTGAGGGACCCGAGCAGGTGGAGGACGAGCATCTGCGTCAGGTGCTGGTGCGGGCTGGGCAGGCAACTGGGCTCACCGAAGCCGAGCGCCTCCTCTTCGGGGGATCAGCCACCCATCGGGAGATCCAGCTGGGGCTGCTGGGGGAGCCACCCGGACTGGGACAGGAAGACGGGGTGCTCTGTGCGACACGCACGTTTGCGGGGACCCAAGTGGGGACCGCATGCACCACCTTCTCGGCGCAGGACGCCGAGCGAACGAGGCGGCTTCAGCAGATGACCGAGGCGATTCTGGCCCGGCTTCCCCAGGAGCAGGTAGCCCAGTACACGGTGGTCTGGGACGGTGAGCAGGGCCCGGTGTTTGATGAGGACGCGCTGGCCGAGGCCTATCTGCGCCTGCTCCGTCCGAAGCTGGAGGCGGTAATCGGCGCCCGGACAGCCGCTCGCGCCGCTGCCGAAGCACAGGGGCGGGACGCCGTGTCGTTCGCCAACGCGGCCTTTGAGCAGGAGCGTGCCGCTCACGTCGAGGGACGGGACGCTGAGCTGGCACAGCTCGCGACCTATTTGACTGGGGACGCAGGTGCTGGCCTGCCGCTAGTGGTGACGGGGGCCGCGGGCAGTGGCAAATCGACGCTCCTGGCCGAGGCAGCGATTCGGGCCGCCAGCGCGCAGCCGGGAGCTCCCCTCATCACCCGCTACATCGGCGTGACCCCCGGCACCAGCAGCCTCATCGACCTGCTGAATGATCTGCGCCGCACGATCGCCCAGGCCTACGGCCAGCCGGAACCGGCCCAAGTGCTCGACGAGAATCAACTCCTGGGCGCCGTCGCCGCGCAGCTGGCCACCCTGTCTGTGACCCCAGAACGCCCGCTGCTCCTGGTACTCGATGCCCTCGATCGACTGGGCGCCCGCACCCAACGCACCGACTGGCTGCCTCCACATCTGGCGCCTGGTGTGCGAGTGGTGGTGTCCGTGCTGGCCGAACGCCCCGAGCTGGACTACCTGCGCAGCCGTGTGCCCGTCGAGCAAGTCCTGACCCTGGCACCACTTAGCCGGGAAGCCGGCCGGGCCATGCTGCGGGATCTGTTGTCCGCAGAGCCCCCGCGCACGCTCACCTCCGCCCAGGAGGAAGCGGTGCTGGACGCCTTTGCCGCTCAGGGTCTGCCGCTCTTTCTGCGGCTGGTGGCGAGCGCGGCGCGGCGCTGGCGTTCCTTCGACCCTCCCCTGCTGGGAACGACGCCCCTGCCCGCGAGCACCCCTGGGCTGCTGCAGGCGATGTTGGAACAACTGGAGGCGCCGGAGCGCAACGGGCGGATGGTGGTCGCGCGCACCTTGGGCGATTTGGCTGCTGCCCGGTACGGGCTGGCCGAGGATGAACTGCTCGATCTGCTCTCCGGCGACCACGCCGTGCGGGAGGACCTGCACTACCTTTCTCCCACCTCACCCCCGATAGACCAGGACCTGCCGTTGCCGGTCGCGCTGTGGGCGCGGCTGTCTGCTGAGATCGAGCTGCTGGTGACGGAGCGGGAGACCGATGAGGTGCGCCTGTTCACCTTCTATCACCAGCAGCTGAGAACCGCCGTGGAGGCGCGTTACCTAACAGGCGGAGAGCGCAGGGCGCGTCATCAGGCGCTCGCCGACTACTTCGCCGTCCAGCCGTGGCAGCTTGGGCCAAAGCAGTGGAACTGGCGCAAGGTGCGGGAGCAGGTGAGCCAGCAGGAGGGTGCAGGTAAGCGGGGGAGTGCGGAGCAGGCACTCGCTGGGCTGGCAGAGACCCTCGAACGGGTGGAAGAGCAGCCGCGGGACGGCGAGCAGGTCGATCCCGGGGGTATCACTGGAGTTGTCGCCGCGGTCCGGGACCATCTAGCCATTGGCGGCTACTGGCGCGTAGGGCAGCGGATCTACACTATCCAGCTTGCTTCAGTGCGGGCCACGGGCGACCGCTCCGGGGAAGGGATCGCCCTCAACAACCTGGGCCTGCTGGCCAACAGTCAGGGACGTCCTGCGGAGGCGGCCAGCTACTACGAGCAGGCCCTGGCCATCGCACGCGAGGCGGGCGACCGCTCCGGGGAAGGGATCACCCTCAACAACCTGGGCAACCTGGCATACAACCAGGGGCGAAGTGCGGAGGCGGTTGGCTACTACGAGCGAGCCCTGGCCATCGCGCGCGAAGTGGGCAACCGCGCCAGTGAAGGGCTCACCCTCGGCAACCTGGGCATCCTGGCAGACAGTCAGGGACGTCCTGCGGAGGCGGCTGGCTACTACGAACAGGCGCTGGCCATTTTCCGCGAGGTGGGCGCCCGCGCCAGTGAAGGGCTCACCCTCGCCAGCCTCGGCACCCTTGCGGACAACCTGGGGCGTCCTGCGGAGGCGGCCGACTACTACGAGCAGGCGCTGGCTGTTGCGCGGGAAGTGGGCGACCGCGCCGGTGAAGGGGGCACCCTGAACCACCTTGGCGCGCTAGCAGACAGTCAGGGACGTCCAGCGGAGGCGGCTGGCTACTACGAACAGGCGCTGGCCATCTTCCGCGAGATGGGCGCCCGCGCCAGTGAAGGGGGCACCCTGTCCAACCTGGGCATCCTGGCAGACAACCAGGGGCGAAGTGCGGAGGCGGTTGGCTACTACGAGCGAGCCCTGGCCATCGCGCGCGAAGTGGGCGACCGCGCCGGTGAAGGGGGCACCCTGAACCACCTGGGCAACCTGGCGAACAACCAGCAACGACTAGCAGAGGCAGCCAGCTACTTTGAGCAGGCCCTGGCCATCGCGCGCGAAGTGGGCAACCGCGCCAGTGAAGGGGCTAACCTCAACAACCTAGGCCTGCTGGCAGACAACCAGGGGCGAAGTGCGGAGGCAGCCGGCTATTACGAGCGAGCCCTGGCCATCGCGCGCGAAGTGGGCAACCGCGCCAGTGAAGGGGCTACCCTGGGCAACCTAGGCCTGCTGGCAGACAACCAGGGGCGTCCTGCGGAGGCGGCCGACTACTACGAGCAGGCGCTGGCTGTTGCGCGGGAAGTGGGCGACCGCGCCAGTGAAGGGGCTACCCTGGGCAACCTAGGCCTGCTGGCAGACAACCAGGGGCAAAGTGCAGAGGCAGCCGGCTATTACGAGCGAGCCCTGGCCATCGCGCGGGAAGTGGGCGACCGTGCTGGTGAAGCGAGCACCCTCAACAACCTGGGCCTACTGGCCGACAGTCAGGGACGTCCTGCGAATGCGGTCAGCTACTACGAGCAGGCCCTGGCCACCCTGCGCGAGGTGGGCGATCGCGCTGGTGAGGGGACCGTCCTCAACAACCTGGGCATCCTGGCAGGCAACCAGGGGCGTCCTGCGGAGGCGGCCAGCTATTACGAGCGAGCCCTGGCCATCGCGCGCGAGGTGGGCGATCGCGCTGGTGAGGGGAACGCCCTCGGCAATCTGGGTATCCTGGCCGACAGTCAGGGACGTTCGGCGGAGGCGTCCAGCTACTACAAGCAGGCCCTGGCCATCTTCGAGACAATTGGAGCGGTCAAAGATGCGACCAGAGTGCGCTGGAAACTCGAGGTCGTGACTACCCAGCGTACACGTCGGGGCTGGTGGCCTTTCAGGCGACGTGGCAGATCAGCAGGGTAGGCGTTTGTCACGACGCGCCGATGTGGCAGTCTGCATCGCAGGAGTAGGTGAGTCCAGAGGCGAAGCCATGGCTTTTGGAGTGGACGCGCCGGGGAAGTCGAGCTGCTGTAGTGCTGCTCCCAGCTCGCGGAGCGACCAGAGGTCCTGATGGCTGAGAAGGCAACGCCAGGGAGAAACTGATGAACGCCGGGCGAGCACCACACACATCTGCCTTGCAGCATCCAACTCCGTATCACTCGCTTGGCACAACACGAGAAATTCAGTCCCTTCACACCGTGTCTCGTCTGGGTGATGACAGCCAAAGCATGAGGCGAGCCGTGTGTTGTATCATCGCCATCCAGAGTCCGGCAGCGCTTTCAACCTCGTTGTGTCTCCTTGCCATGCGGCGTTATGTACTGATAAAACGTCGTCTTGCCAATCTTGAACAGCCGGCAAATCTCCACAACGGGAGTCTTTCCGCCATCGTAGAGCGCTTGTGCTGTGGCAGCGTCCTTCGTAGTAAGTCGTTTCGGCCGTCCCCCGACTCGGCCACGTGCACGAGCCGCAGCAAGTCCCGCGGTTGTCCGTTCACGGTTTAATTCTCGCTCAAACTCCCCGATTGACGCGAAGACCTTGAATATCAATCGTCCCGCTGGCGTAGAGGTGTCGAGCTGTTCCGTAAGGCTTTGGAACTCAATGCCCTGCTCGTTGAGCCACTCAGTCATCTCCAGCATATGTTTCAGCGAGCGAAACAAGCGATCAATACGCCACACCACCAGGATATCTCCTGCACGAAGATGGGATCGCAACTGCTCGAGCCCAGGCCGGGCTGCCGTACTCCCGCTCATGGTGTCGGTATAGATGTGCCGTGCGTCGCATCCAGCGTTCGCCAAGGCATCGAGTTGGAGATCCAAATTCTGGTCGCCAGAGGAAATGCGAGCATACCCCATCTTCATGCAAGACCTCCTGTTCACTATCTCCAGTCTAGTGTACCGAAACTCATCGACGAGCACAAGATTACGAACGTTGATTTCTGGACGAGTTTCAGAACGCAGGGCAGCCTGAAATTTGGTTGCCTACAGGGATCTCACTTCGTACGTGCGGAAAACGTTCGTTTTCCGCACATATTTTGCGATTGCTATCGCCCGTTTGCGCACTGGATATGGCTGCTGTTGCTGGTTGCACGACAGGGTATGCCCACTCCACTGGCAGAGATTCTGGATGCTTCACCTGCGCACGCAGGTAGACTGATTAAGTGTGTGAAAAGCCTTGAATTAGCAGGGCTCACGCATGATACCAACTTTGGTTAGGTGATTATCGTATGGTGATCAGCTGCATCTGGGATCCACCAGGGTGCATCAGCACGATCCAGCGTCGTTTGGTATATGCTCGTATCATCCCGATGCGTATCAGAAAGCAGAGAACCAGTATGCATAACGGGCACTTGCAGGAACAGCTGGACACCCAGGAAGACTCCGCGGAGGTCGGGCAGGACACGCATCTGCTCATTCTTGGCTCGCGATGGGAAGGGCATGCCGCAGTTGAGGCTCTGCGTCCTCAGGATGGCCTCGTCGTCTGGGCCTATGATCGGTACCCCCAGCGCGCCAGCAGGGCCTGCACATACTCGGTGCCATCTCTGTGTTGCTGGTCGCTCGTTCGACGGCGGCGAGGAAGTCCGCCGGGTCCACCTGTTGGGCCAGGTATACAACGCGGTGATTTGGCCGTTCATCTCGTCGCGGCGCCGGCGACAGATCTCCCGGACGTAGTGGGCGCACTGCGGCCCTAGACCGACCAGCCAATCTCGGTGACAGGACCCGGGCCCGCGGCTTGAGAGGAAACGCCTCTTCGTAGTGAGCCAGCTCAACAATCCGCTGTTAGCGTCCCATATCCCGAGGATGCACCGCCACCCGCTCCGCGCCACTAAACAGCTCCACGCGCTGCGCATTTATCCTCGCCGTGAGCACCTTACCTAGGTAGTCACTCTCACCTAGTAGCTGTTTTTTTCTAGCGTCTCTACCCCTTCTCTTCTCACCACCTCTCTCTCTTAGAAGCCGTAGTCTTCCTCCACCTCCCTCAGTTTTCCATATGCCTCCTGTTCTTCCCCCAGGCGCTCCTGCGGCGTGACCTGAGTGGCTGCACTCTGTCGCTCGTTGTTTACCTGCTCTAGCCTCTGCGCACAGTCCTGCTCCAGATCCTCGTCGTCGTAGTAGTAGCGCCCTTCTAGTATATTACCTTTCACGAATTTCACCAGATTCTCCACCGCTCCCTTTTCGTTGCCCGCTGCTGTTGCACAGTCTTCTCGATCGTAGCCTATCTCGACTGCCAGTCGTTCGTAGGCCTGTTGCCACACCTTCTGTTGCTGCTCGTCTCTCCCCAGTACCGCGGTTTTCTTGTTGTCAGTGGTCACCACCCAGTGAACGCCGCCGTTTTCTCAAAAGGTGGCTTTGAGCAGCGCAGCAGTGTTTCCTCGCGCATATCCGACTGGAACCGCACGACCATGTAGCGACTATATTTGAGTCGCGCCGCATAGAAATAGCGCGTCTGTCTCCGCTAGTCTTCATTGCCTAATAGAAACTCCCGGAATTCGGAAGCCAGCAGATCTCCGACGTGCTGTGCAGCGCCGGCAGGGCGTATGTATCTACGTGCGTTGGGCACCGTGATGACCCCAAGCAACCAGCACGGATCGCCGCGCTACGAGTCCAAAATGGAACCGAACTCTGGCGGATAGAGTCTGCCAGCATTGAGCGGCAGCTGGTACCACTCCGGCTAAAATATGGCCTCCAATCGTACTTCGACTCGTTTAGCCTCGGCGTTGTACGGGACGTGGTCGAGGGGCTGCGACTGCGTGGAGGTCTGGAGTTGACCGACACCGGCGACACGCTGCTGGCCTGCAACCAAGGTGTTGCGGCATTTGCCTTCGACCCTCGCGAAGGTAAGCTTTGTTGGACACTTCCCATTCGCTCGGGGCGACGTCCGTACGTGCTGGCGGCATATCCCGGGAGATTCTACGTCACTGGTGAACACGCCGGTATCCAGGCGCGAGATGCCCGGACCGGTGGAGTGCTGTGGTCCAGCGCTCGTCCAAAATATGTGCAGCAGGTGGTAGCCGCTGCAGCAGCGATCTATGTCTGGCACGAACGCAAGGACAGGGTAGACATCACCGTCCTGCGCGCAACCGATGGTAGTGTGCAGCGGAGACTGTTTCTATCCCAGCGGCAGGAGGATCAGGAGCGGCTCCTCACGGTCACTGCGGACGGCATAGCCTATTGCCAGCGGAATCACTGTCTGGTGGCGATTCGGCTGCAGGACGAGCAGGAGCTGTGGTGCAGCCAACGGTTGGACGCAGGAGCCAAGACCGATGACCGAGAGCCTTTCTGGGTCAAGCTTGCCCGCTCTTCACGCTTGCTGGCGTACGCGTTTACGCAGCGGGAAAACAACGTCCACACGGTTCATGTTGGTACACTTGACCGAGCGTCCGGTAGAACGGTGTGGGAGTGGCACCGCCCTCAACGGCCTGGTTTCTCCCTACTAGCGACCGGTGACATGGTCTACGTGAGCACCGATGGTGGCATGTATGCGCTCCAGGGAAGTAGCGGGCGCCTGCTCTGGAACATGCCGGTCGGCGGTCGTATGGTCGCCGCATCCGTCCCATCGGGCGGTGTCGGCCGTCATTCGCGCCCAACTGGTGGGTGAGGCGATGCCAAAATCTGATCGAGATACCGGGCGAGGAGGCGAGCATAGCCGTCTAGGAACCCGTTAGCATACTCGACGGTTACCATTTCATCGAATGGGCTGCCCTGCTGGCGCAACTCCTGCAGCCGGGTGATCTCCTCATCTTCGATGGCCAGGTACTTGGTGAGATACTGCAAGAGTTCATACCTGGTCCGATCCCCAAAGGGCACCTGGCGGGCTTTCCCATTCACCAACGGGATCAGATAGACGACATAGAAACCATCGCGGTACTGCAAGCTGACATCCACGCGCCAGAGCGCCCCCCGATAGCGAATCTCTTCAGCGAGGAAACGCTGTTTGGATTTCTCTTCCGGATCGGCGACGAATCCGTTGTCCAAGAGAAACGAAAAATGCTGCAGAGCCAACGCGTGGATGGGGTCTCGTGGAGCAGGATTCATTGATGCTGGCCTCGCTTTCTCTGATATCGTACGACCGCAGCATATACGGTGTTGTTGAACACGTCAAATGCTGGCATTGCCCCCACCTGCGCCATCCAGATGCTAGGATGCGTGCTCCAACTGCGCTCGTGTATGGTTCAGTTGTTAGGATCTTTCTATAGGCACCACATCTAGAGCACAAGTGCCATGCCCTCACCTCAAGCCAGAATTGTTCGCATCACCTTAGAGGGCAATGCTGCTACCTGATTGCCTATGCACCGATACCGGATCCACCACCTTGTAATCACACCGTGTCACCCTTTTTACAGGCTGATTCCGCGAACTCACTCAGCGCTTCAGCGTTGCAGGACGGTCTTGGCAGCCAGAATAGTTTCTTTCAGAGTACAATGCTCGGCTGCTTTCTCCGCGCGAGACACTGTATGTTGGCTGTTCCCTTCATAGCACATGCTCGAGAGCTCCTGTCTGCCCATAGTGTGAGTTGTAAGGTCGCTCGGTCAGGCGCTGCGTCTCGCGTCTGCACATCGACTGCCTCCCGATTATGCGCTGAGTCAGGTCAGGGATGCTATCTGGCATCACGGCACGGGCGGAAGATTCTGTGATCCAGGCCAGTATTCGTGTGTCAGATTCCAGTAACCCCTCGTCTGGTCCAACTCCATTTGATAAAATTCGCTTGGCGGTCTAACGACATCCTCATCTAAGCCGATATCAACGATTTGATAGCCGTTGTTCATGGCTGTTTGAATCCACCTCGTGTTGCGTGACAGCAGATCATTTACTGCCTCTGTCCACGGTCTGTACGCTTGAGCCCCGTTGATCTCGGCGTAATTCTTTGTACGGCCTATGTCTTGGCCTATCACTACAGTTTTTTGTTTACCTCCACTGTTCTCGTCAGTCTCGGAAGTGGTCTGGGTATTATTAGAATTGGTAGTAGTATTTTGGGCATTTTCCTGATCCTGGATTTCGTTATCTTCCTCAGTGTGCGTGGTGTTGAGTTGCTCCGCTCGTTCTCCGTTGGCATAGTCTCCCTCTCCGTTCAGCGGGCTTGCGGCATCTGCTGCTTCTTCCACCGAGAGATAGTCATTGTCGCCCGGAGTGACCTCGTTGACATAGACCGTCGTGCCATCTTGAGTGATGGTTTCTCTGATGTCACCGGCAGGGTTCTCTTGAAAAGAAACCTGTGCATTGGTGTAGTCGAAACCGTCGATGTCGAGAGCAGGTGACTGGGTGGTCGCAACCTGCACAAAGTCTCCACTGTCAGCGAAACCTGGCACGCCTGGACCTGAAATGTCGCCGTCGAACCCTGGATTGAAGGCTGCAAATTCGTCGCCACCCTCCTCTCCCTGGCCAAGGACATGTCCGGTGGGATCGACAAAGGTCTCTGGGTTGTCGCCGACATAACTATAGCGGTTGAGCCCATCAAGAGCACTGTCGGCACTCGTGAACTGGCCAAGCGTCGGATCATAGTAGCGCGCGTTGTAATAGTCGAGGCCAGTTGTCGAATCCCCGAGTTGCCCCGTGAAGCCATAACTGGTCGGCATCGTCCCACTAGTGTACCGAACACTCCCATAGGGCGTATAGAGTTTCTGGGCTGTGATGCTCCCGCTACTACTGAAAGCTTCAGTTACACTGCCGATGCTGTTACTGGTCAGGTACGAGATTGTGCTGCCGACTTCGACAGCGACTGGCAACCCAGCGGCTCCGAAGTACTTGGTCAGCGTCGAGCCCGTCTTCTCCTCGGTGGGGAAGGGATAGTAGGTGGTGGTGATGGTAGTCCCACTCGTGACCTGCATCGCCACCCGGTTTCCCTCGCCATCGTAGCGATACTCTACCGTCTTGGTCGGTTTCGTCGGCTTGTTCTGCCATTGGGTGAGCCGGCGCTCGTTATCGTAGGTCATAGGTTGACCGGTCTGGGTTCCAGAGCACGTCGTGCTACTGGTGGTCGCTCGGCAGACCATGTCGCCAGTAGCATCGTAGCTGGCCGTGTAGCCTCCGCTGGTGCTGGTCGCCGCATCCAGCTGCGTCCCCCCGTAGGTGTAGCTACTGCCAGCTGGACCTGATGCCAACCGGTTGAGATTATCGTAAGTGTAGCTCTGACTATAGGCAGCGCTCGTCAGTGTTCCCTCGGTGAGACTCTCCCCACAGGGTGGCGCTCCACTCGAGCCTGCCCAGGTCAACCGATTGAGCTCATCATAACAGAACGCCTGGTTATCAGTGCCAGCCTTCAGGGTTGTAGACTCCGCGATAACGTTGCCGACCGCATCGTAGCCAGTCTGGGATTGGTACTTGACCTTGCTGCCGACGCTAAGGGTGGTGCTGGTTGGCCGCAGATCGGCATCGTACTGCGCCGTGTAGGACATGGCGCCATTGGAGAGTTTGGCGGTGTTGGGCAGGCCTGTGGCTCCACCGGGATCGGTGTAGCTGAGTGCCGTGTAGAGATTTGTGCTGCCTGTCACCGCGCTGTTGAGCCAGCCATTGGTATCATAGTTGTCCGTCAGTGCGGTGCCGTCGCTGTAGCTCAGGCTCGTCGTCTGGCCAGCATCATCGTAAGTAGCGCTAAAGGGATAGCTGGTTCCGTCCAGCGTGGTGGTCCAGGCGGTCTGCTGCCCTCGGGCATCGTAGGTATAAGTATAGGACCCGACCCCAAACGTACTGCCCTGGTTGAAGGTCTCCCCGGTCAGCCGTCCGACCCCGCTGTTGCCCCCCGTGGTGCTGTCATAGCTATACGTGACATAGGCGCCTGTTGGGGTATTGGTCGTGTTGCGCCACAGCTGGCGATCCAGGCCATCGTAGCCGGCATAGGTCGTCCCGGAGCTACCGCGCGCATCGACGGATTCGGTCACATTGCCATCGGCATCGTACGTGTAGGTGAAGCTGCCCAGATCCGGATCCGAGATCGAGGTCTCTTGGCCTTGGCTATTATAGGTTGCCGTCACATCATGGACGTTGTCGGGTTCCTCAATCGTGATGAGATCGCCCAGGCCATCGTAACCATACTGGGTCGTCGCATAAGGAGTATACGGATTCTGACTTGTACCGTTCCCCGTATACGTCTGAGTGAGGCGCACTCGCCCGAGCGCGTCGGTCAGCTCCAGGGTGTCATGCCCATTCGGATCTATGGTTATGGTGGAGGAGTAACAGGCCGTATCCGTTGGATTGCTCAAGCCACACTCGACGCCGTACTGGGTAGTGGAAGTGTTCGACAGCGCATCTTCGCTGGTCAACACGCGGCCCAGCCCATCATAGGTGGTCGCGGTTTTGGGCTCCGTGGAATTCGGCACCGAGAAAGCGGCTGCACCTGGTGCACCAGTGTAGGCAGGTACGAAGTAGGAGATGCTGTCGAAGGCATCGCGCTCCATATCGTCGTACACGTGGTACGTCACGACGTCTTCACCTGATCCTGCCGGCCCCGAACTTCGGGTCTCGACCAGGTTTCCATAGCCGTCGTAGAACGCCCGACTCGTCACTGTGGTACTGCTGTTGAGCCGCTGGGTCTGGTCGATCTCCACACAGGGAGTGGAGGGTCCAGTTGTCGGACAGAAGTCTGTATAGGTCCAGCTGGCGGTGGTATCTCCGGCGGTCTCACCCGGCAGCATCTCCCCTGTCAGGCGCCCGAGGGCGTCATACGTGTAGCTGGTGGTCTGGTTGTTCACATCCGTGGTCGAGATCGGCCAGAGTCCGTAGCCATTAGTAGCGCTTGGAGCACTGCTATAGGTCGTGAGCGACGTCTGGTTGAGGGCATTGGTCGTGCTTGTCGGCAACGCCTCAAAAGTGGGATCATAGCTGGTGCACGTGCTGTACTGTTTGCTATTGACCGTGCAGCCTACGTGGTTTGTGTTGCCAGCGTTGGCATCCGCGTCATCACTGGTGATCGGATTGCCATAGGCGTCATAGGTGCGGGTGGTTTCAAGCTGACCAATTTTGGGTGCGTAGTCACAACCGGTGAAAGTGAGCGTCTCGGTTGGCTCTCCCAATGTCAGTTTTGTGTCACTCCCTATATCCGGGCCCGACCCGTCGTAGCCGGTATAGCTGCACGAAACGTTTTGACCACCGATTTCAGTATTAGGCCCAACCTGAATCCCCTGTAGCATGTCAACAAAATTGGGGCCCTCAGCGGAGTTGCCGTATAGGTAGACGGGCAGGTTTAAGCTGTATTGATAGTTAATAGCGATACTCGGCGGGCTGCCCATCGCCTCCCCACCGCCATTAGCGTCCATTACGACATGGGTCGGCTGGTTATAGGCATCATAGGTGGAGGTGGTGGTCTCCTCCGGGACGGTGCCGGTGGCACCGTTATAATCGTACTCATCGCTCTGGGCCGCCTGCATGAAGCACACCGACACCGGGTTGTTGTGATCCAGCTCGCTGACGAGCTGGCCATCCCAGTTGCCCCACACCGAGGAGGGAGGGGTGAGCTGGCCAGTGGCGAGGTACGCAGGGAGGGGGGGGCAGATGGCAGTATACTGCGTGGTCACTTTCTTGAGCAGCGTCGTCCCATTGGGGGCATAGTAGTCCGTTTCGATCTCATGGCCATGGCCCGCGTTTCCCACGTCCCACCAGGGATCATCATTGCACGGCGGATGGTAGGCATAGCAGTTCACCTGCGTGGTGTCGTAGATGCCGTACCCGAGAGTGGAAAGGTATAGGTGATGCTCGACCGATCCATCGGCGTTGCTGACGTCGGTCTGGGCAAAGCCCATGAACTGAGCATTGTAATAGTCGAGATAGTCTCCATCGTTCTGGTTGCCCCAGTACATCCCTGCTACGCAGTCCGAGCATTCCTGTGCCACGAGCGGATAGCTCAGGTCATACGCATACGAGGTCGCCTGTTGAACCAGGCTATTGTCACCGGAAGACGCATTATAGACCTCATCGTCCTCCTCGGCGAGGACGATGTGGCTCCAGTTCTCATCGTCCGCTTCATTGCAGGGATACGTCGCCTGTGCGGTCGGGTTCAACGTGTTGCAGTAGTTGGCGTCAGCGGTGTTAGTTCCGCCGCCATTGACCCCATGGGTATTGTTGCGGGCATTCTCCCAGGTAAAGATCTGGTACAGCCCCTGCCCGTTGTCTGCGGTAGACAGGTAGTAACTGTTGCCGGCGTAGCTTGCGTTCCACAGGATACAACCACTCCCGGTACCGGTGTTCCAGGGCATGATGGTGCCGCCGCAGTTCGTGCTCGGGGAAGGAAAGTAGACATCGTCCTCGTAGTACTCAGTTTGCGGCTGGTACGTGTAGGTACTCGGTGGCAAACTAGTGCTGCCATCGGCTCCGACATCCTGAATCTGTGTGAGGGCAAGCTCACCTGCCGTAGATTCTGGATAGCCCGTCGAGGGATCGGTAATGGTGGTGGGTACGGTCTGGGTGTACTGAAACTGGTAGTCGTTGAGGGTGTGCCAAATCCCGCTATTGTTGACCTGCACGTCGAGATCGTTCAGGACAAAGTCGCTCTGTACTTCTGGAGCCGCATCGCCACCGCTGCCCGAAAGATCCAGTGGGTCATCACAGCGCAGATTCGTCCCGGTGTTGCAGCCACTTGTCGGGGCGCTGGTCAATCGTGTAGGCGTATGGGACGCGGAGAAGGAGACCTGCAGCAGAGGTTGCCAGAGATTGGGCGCGGTGCCGGTGGTGGTGCAGGCGGTGTATTCATTGAGACAGGTCGGTGAGTCCCAGGTGATGGTGGAGATCTGGGCGTCGCGAATGTAGGGGTGATTGACGCCATCGACGCTCATAGTCTCCTGGTCTTGCTGGTAGGTGACGTGGATCTGGTTGCCCTGGGGATCGGTGATCATATCCAGGTTCCAGCTGGAGATATAGTCATGCCCCGTCGTTGGCGAGTAGTAGTACTCCAGCGAGTCGGCCGTGCAACCAAACTCCTCCATGATGTCATTGGGCAGAAATACCCGGAAGCACGGCGGGTTCACGCCCCCACCATCAGGTAGCGTCAGGCCAGAAGTAAAGGACTGGATCCAATCAGTGCTCTCCTCAGAAGTGTGCCAGCGAACGGCGCCGTTATCAATAGGATTGCCGGTATCATCGTAGTACGTGGAGATGTTAATATTCCACGGGATCAGCTGCGTGGCGGTGCCGTAGGGATCGTTGAGTTCCCACGTGTCTTCCCAATTGTTTCCGCACGTCGACTGGCAACTCTCGGTCACATTATGCTCCGCCCAGGTGATCGAGCCGAGGTCGAGGTTCCAGCCTTCACCGACCCACCCGGATGCTCCTTGCGGATTATGCTGCTCGGCGACACTTTCACTGCTGTACGTAAGGTTGAGCGGCGGAGTAAAGCCACCTGGACCACTGGGCAGATTCAATGGATAGCTGGCGGTGAGCGCGCCAGCATTGAGGCTGGTGTTGAAGATATCGGGCTTGCCAAAGGTGGAGACGGACGAGTCGGTGTCAAAGCTCAGTGAGGAGCTAGCGCTGCTCAGATCTGCCTGCAGTGTCAGGGTCTGGTTCGCCGTGTCCAGAGTCGCGGATTGGCGACTCCGAGCACCAAAGTGGCTATTCGCCTGTGTCGGCGGTGGAGCAGAGGCCGACTGAGACTCACTGGAGGCCTGGGTCACGCCATGGGGCACGGCGTGGCCATTCACGGTTGCCGGTACAGGCTCAATCGGCGGACCCAGAAGCGCGAGCGCTGTCCCATACGGGAGCGAGCCGTTGAAGATCACAAAGCTGTGCTGCAAATTCAGCGCGCCATCGGCAGTGCCATAGTGCAGCTTGAGAGTGACGGGTTGGCGCAGGCCGTGCGTCTGCAGAATGCCCTGGTCGTTGACGAGCTGGATGAGATAGGTACCGAACGAGACGAGCCCGCTGCCGCCTGCGGAAGAACCCGAGGCGGGGGCAATCTGACTGATCTTCAACTGCAAGCCACCAGTACCGCTCGCAGCTGCCAGATCACTTGCGCTGATGGCTCCGGCAGGGACATCGACTTCGAGACGTTTGTCGCTACTGAGAAAGGTCGTAGCTGTGGTCGCGGACGAGAGCGGAAGATCGGCGGGTTTCATCGGGAGAAGGGCAGCGCTACGGCGCAAGGACTGGGGTGGACCGGCTTTGGCGTTGGCAGTTTTCCCCAGTCCAAAGCCTGCGGGAGGCGCCTTTTTCTTGAGCACGGGCGACGTGGCAGGGCTGACGCGGTTCGGCGTGCCCTGCCACGCAATCGTAGCATGGGCAGAAGCCACAGGTGCGGCACCGATGCCAGCCTGGGCAAACGTGCCCAGTACGCCACTGAGCAGGATGACGAGCAGCCCCAGGGCCATGCCGGAGCGGAGAGCGAGATGCCGCGCGAGCTGCCCAATACGGTGCTGGCGCCCATGGAGCCAAGAGAGGAGGAAGCAGATGAATGAGATCTGCGGGCGTGACAAGCGAGAAGGCTGCGAGGCGCGAGGGTCAAACGGATCCATGTGTTCCACCTTTGCACTCTGCTACCGAGGCCACGTACCCATGTGGGGCGTGTTCGACGATGCTGTCCTAGATCGCTAACCTGGGTTGGTATCCTGCATGAGTATCCTAGGTTGATATGCTT
The DNA here is from genome assembly GCA_963826075.1 of uncultured Chloroflexia bacterium. Classification (GTDB taxonomy): domain Bacteria; phylum Chloroflexota; class Ktedonobacteria; order Ktedonobacterales; family JADMIN01; genus JAJPKE01. The sequence goes on along the minus strand of CAWGVQ010000008.1, from coordinate 590,014 downwards.
TCGCGAGGGATGAGTGAAAGTGTCGCCATTCCTACAGTGGCCATTCAATTATGCCAGTGGACAGTTAATTGTGCAACACCAGTGTAGCGTGGCTGTCAAGCATCTGTGCGTGCTATCTGTAGTTGCATGGTCCTATACCTTATGTAAAATTCAACTCGTTCGCCAAATGTATTGGACTTGCGAGTGATTAGCACGTTTATGGTGACAAAGAAATCAACCGACCGGAGTTATGAGCTGCAAAGAGACCGGATTTTCCGACGCCTCCAAGCGGCACACCAATAGACGGTGGGCGGCGAGATGATCCGGCTCGTCGTACTTTTGTCTGCGCTTATTGTGATCAGACTGTTGCTCACGGGTGAGGAAGGCAGACACTTTCACTGGGAGGCCAGGCACTAGCGTGTACTTGGCTCTCGTATAGCATGCCGTCAGTTGCGGATGCTCGGCTGTAAGATAGCTAGCTTCATCGCCAGTTGCTGCCTCGATGAGGGCGGTAGGCAATGAGAGACCGCCTTTGTGCTGCGCCAGCTCTGTCGTCTAGCTGCGCTCGCGTCATTCCTGGACCTCAGGCGCCCAAGGCTTCTGGTGGTCGCGTTGCCAGCCGTCTACCCAATCTAGACCATACTACCCCTAATTGACATTAGAAGAGTATTCTTCCCTCACTCTCGGTTGGACGCTGATATGTTTCATACCATGTCGCGTCACACCGTTGGACGTAACTATTCAGCCCCAGTTGCGCTGTAGGGTACCATAGGGGCATGACGCCAGATGAACGAATCGCCGAGCTCGAAGGGATACTTGCCGACCAGCGCCAGCAGTTAGAGGTGGCGCTGGCGGTGAACGCTGTGCTGCAGGCACGCGTTGAGGAGCTGGAGGCGCGGCTGGCCAAGGATAGCCACAACAGCAGCAAGCCGCCATCGAGTGACGGACTGGCGCGCAAGACCAAGAGTCTGCGGCGGCGCAGTGGCAAGAAGCCCGGCGGGCAGATCGGCCATCGGGGGGAGACCTTGCGACTGGTGGCCACCCCCGACGCGGTCGTAGAACATCGGCCGGCAATCTGTGTCGGCTGTCAAACAGCGCTGCCCGAGGAGGCACCGGTGGTCCTGCGGGAGCGGCGCCAAGTCCATGAGCTGCCGCCGGTGCGGCTGGTGGTCACCGAACATCAGGCGCTGCACGTGCGTTGTCCGGCATGCCAGGCCGTGAGCACCGGCGCCTTTCCGGCCGACGCGCCCAGCCGCGCGCAGTATGGCTCCCGACTGCGGGCGCTGGCGGTGTATCTGGTGGAGCAGCAACTGGTACCCTATGGCCGCGTTCGCGAGCTGCTAGCCGATCTATTCGGAGCGTCGTCGTCCCTGGGGACGCTGGTGGAGTGGGTGCAGCAGGCAGCAACGATCTTGGAGCCGGTGGAAGCACAGATCAAGGCAGCGCTCTCGCAGGCGCCGGTGCTGCATAGCGATGAGACGGGGATGCGCCAGGGAGGGCATCTGGCCTGGGCGCATGTGGCCAGCACGCCTCGGCTCACGCATTACGCACTGCATCCCAAGCGCGGCGCTGAAGCCACTACCGACATCGGGATCTTACCGGCCTATACGGGCGTGAGCGTGCATGACGGCTGGAAGCCGTATCGCGCCCATAACCAGTGCCGTCACGCGCTCTGCAACATCCACCATTTGCGGGAGCTAACGTATCTGGAGGAGCAATACGGCCAGACCTGGGCCAAAGACCTCAAAGACCTGCTGCGGGAGATGAAGGCTGCCACCGACCAGGCACGAGCCGCGAGAACGCTGCGTCTCGCCCAGCAGGAGCGCGACCGCTTTGTTGCCCGCTATGAGGAACTCCTGGCGATCGGCCACGCCGCCAACCCGCCGCCAGCACGTCCTCCACACCACAAAGGCCGGCTCAAACAGTCGCCGGCGCGGAACCTGCTCGAACGGCTCTGGCTGGGGCAAGATGAGGTGCTCGCCTTCCTGGGTGACCTCAATATTCCTTTCGATAACAACCAGGCGGAAAGGGATCTTCGGATGCTTAAAGTCCAGCAAAAAGTCTCGGGCTGCTTCCGCTCCACCAGCGGCAGTACTGCGTTCGGCCGGATCAGAGGGTACCTCTCCTCACTTACCAAGCAAGGGCAGGCCCTCTTGCCAGCACTTGAGGCTGTGTTTACCGGTCGGCCCTGCTCGCCCAGTTTCACCTGAAGGTACGCTCAACCTGAAATACGAGGACAACGTCCGCTACTCTGGAGGCTAAACCCATGGAGCAGAGGGAACAGGTGGAACTCGTTCTGCCGTCACTGGACTTAGAGGCTGCCTACCGGGACTGCGAAGCTGACTTTCAACAAGCAGGAGAAAACTTTCTGGGCCATGCGGGGCGGGAATACCGGTGGTTTGTGGAGCATGCGCAGGCAGCTGCGCAAGCGCCAGAAGGAAAAGTTCCCCAGACAGACTTCTTCTTGGTGCGCAACCAGACGACCATTATCGGCAGAAGTGCCCTCCGCCACTGGCTCACGCCGGCCTTGGAGAATGTCGGCGGGCACATTGGCTACCGCATTCGTCCTGCAGAACGCCGCAAAGGCTATGGGACACGTCTGCTGGCGTTAACCCTGGTGGAAGCCCGCACGCTGGGCTTAGAGCGGGTGCTGCTGACCTGTGACAGCGACAACATCGGCTCGCGCAAGGTCATTGAGCACAACGGCGGCAAACTCGTCAGCGAAAGTCCGGTTGCTCCTGAGGGCATCCTGGTGGCGCGCTACTGGATTGATTGCTCGTCTGCCAACGTTGGGCCGGAGGAACGGCTCTGATAGGCACCAGTCGGAAGGCAAGCAGACAGCACAACAGATCGACATAGGATCGTGGCCGGGGTGCTGCGACACAACAGGGGCTTTCTTAGCCCCCAGAACACTGCCCCTCTGGTACCATGCCCCGCCACTGTACTCGAGGGTACCTGGGGCTGAATAGTCACCGTTGGACAATGTCAGCGTCGTCACTGGAGTACGCCTCCGGCTTGACGGGGCATCCAACCTCTAGTAATGTGGTGTGACGCAGGACACGGCAATAGTAGACCTGTCAAGCTGCACGTCTCGCACGTCTCAACACTGGGCCCTGAGTTATGCTGACTATCGACATCGAGACCGCCCGGCACTTCATCCTCGGCAAGCAGGGCTTGTGGCCCGGGCGGCGCTGGCGCGGCATCGCGGGCACCGAGCAGGCCATGCGCGCGATGGAGTACCTGCAGCTCGACCCGCTGCAGATCATCGCGCGCAGCCACGACATCATGCTACACAGCCGTGTGCTCGAGTACACGCCGGGCCTGTGGGAAGAGCTGACTTATCAGCAGCGCAAGTTCTTCGACTGGGGCGGCTGGCTGGCCGTCCGCCCGATGGACGAGCTGCCGCACTGGCGCGTGGTCATGCGCCGCGAGCGCGATGGCGGCTCGCGACTTCGCGGTATGGCGCGCGACCATGCCGAGGCCATCGTCGAGATGCAAGCCGTCTTGCGCGAGCGCGGCACGGTAAGCAATCGCGACTTCGCGATGGCGACGCGCACACGCACGCAGAGTTACCGCGGCCGCAAAGACAGCGCGCTGGCCTTGTATTATTTGTGGCGCACTGGCGACGTGATGACGCACCATCGCGAGAACTTCGAGCGCGTGTACGCGCTCACGGACATGATCGCGCCGGCGCACTTCATCTGCGAAAGCGACGAGGATGAGGCTGCCCGCTTCTTGATCAAGAAGGATGTCAGCTTCTCCGGCTTAGCACGGATGCGTCGTACGAGCGATACGTTTCACAGTAGTGTGCCATTTGACAACGCCAAGCAGACCCTTGCGGCGCTAGTGGCCGACGGCGAGCTCGTCGAGGTGTGGGTGGAGGGGTGGAAGGCGGTACACTACATACTCGGGAGCGATACCGGCCTACTGGGCGAGCTGAGCGCAGGGCGCGTGCCGCCGGCATGGATGCCGCTGCAGACCAGCACGTCAGACGAGGTAGTCTTCCTCGCACCGCTCGATCCTGTCAGCGCACGCGGGCGAGCCAACGTCTTGTTCGGATTCGACTTTGTGTGGGAGGTTTACAAGCCGGAGCACCAGCGCACATTCGGCTACTACACGTTGCCGATGTTGTGGGGCGACCGGCTTGTCGGGCGTTTCGACAGCAAACTCGACCGGACGACCAACACGTTCGTCATCCTGGGGTTATGGCTGGAAGATGAGGCGCTCGGCACCGATGAGACTTTCGCGCAGGCATTGGCGCGCGGGTTCTCGCGCTTTGTCACCTTTCTGGGCGCGAGCAAGCTGGATGCGAAAGTGATTCGCGAGCCGCTGCTCCGCCGCCGTGCCGGGTCGTCACAGGAAGCGATGTAACGTTGGGTTTCTGGCGGCGATAGCTCAGCGTGGTCGCACGGCGGCGGCCGGCCCTCGGAGACCCCCTGATGCCGTGTCGCACCACACTGGTGTAGTCGGTCTCCCCTCAGGACATAGGCCCTCCAAGCGGCGACATTGACATTCTCCAACGGTGTGACGCGACGGCGTATCATTCATTCGGCGAAGGACGTCTAGGGGAACTGCAGCGCTCCCGGTATTGCGCTCAAGCCGAATACGGCTCGCAGGTTGGTTTCAACTCGCTTTTCAGAAGAGCGGTCACCTAGGAAGTCCCTGCTTGATTGTGTGCCTTTTTCATCACCTCTCTTGCTTTGGCTTCGGCCGTATCTGCATCAGTCTCTGCCGCTACAATGTTTCTATTGAGCTCCCGCAGGTCCGCTTCAGCGGTGTCGGCCTGCGTCTCCATCTCCTTTGCTGCTTCCAGCGTAGCATAGACGTCTTGCAAAACTTCTTCTGCTGTCGCCGCGTGCACTGCCTCGGTGGCTTTCTGCTGGATAGCTTTCGCGTGCTGATTCATCTCGTTTACTTCGCGCTGTGCGCGGAGCGCCTCGTGGCTCGCGCGCGCTGCTCCCTGTTGCGCACTCTCTGCGGCAAGCCGTGCTACTTTGGCTAACTGAGCCATCTCACTCCAATAGGTCGTTCTCGCTGCACCCGTGCGCTCGGCAGACGCAGTGGCAAGCTTACTCACCTCGTTGGCGTGCTGCTCAGCGTTGTTGGCATGATTCTTTGCGTCGTTGGCATAGTACTCCGCGTCGCGGGCAGAGATCACCGCGTCAGCGGTGTACTTCGCCGCCTCGCGGGCAGCGGACTCGGCATCCTTCGTGTGCTCGTGAGCCTCTTGCCTGGCTGTTATCGCGAGGGAACTTTGATCCCTCTCGTCCTTTACCAACAGATCGATCGTTTGCGGATCAACTGCTAGCGACTCTGACCCGATTAACGCCTCGGCTTGGTCCCGAGCTTTATTCGCCCTTTGCTCAGATCCGTCCCACTGGATCGCCGCCCTTATCGCGGCCTCGGCCCCCCGCCCTGCTGCTTCCGCCCGCGTCTTTGCGGATTCCACCGCTCCCAGTGCCTTATTGGCCGCTCGCCTCGCTGCCGCTGCCGCGTCCTTCGCTTTTGCCGCTTCCATCACAGCAATCTCCGCTGCCACAGCAATCTCCGCTGCGCTCTTCGTATTAGAGGTGCTAATGCCGGTAGACCGCCCCTCTTTACCGAAAGCCGAGTGAATCAACCGCTCGACGAGTCCTGCAGATGAAGCCTGTGGTATTTCTTCGACTGCTGCGGGCTGTGCAGATGGTTCGGCAGGAACATTAGCGATACCGAGCACGCCAAGTAATTCGCTAAAGGCCTCGTCATAGACGCGGGGAGCCTCAAAAGAGACGAACTGTAGCAGAATCCAATCTGCCCGCAGATCGCATGGGCGGTACAGAACGGGGATGATGCGTGTGCCGAGCCGGTGACGCAGGGCCCAGGCAATATTGATTTCGTCCCGAACCCACGCGGAGTCTACTGCATCAGGGGAAAACACGACGATGAATGTATCGCGTGCGGTGATCTCGGCAACAATGCGATTCCACCACTCGTCGCCACCATGCAGGCTGCCGGATGAATCATACCAAACAGCCTCCTCTCCCAGCCTACTGCGAAGATCGGCGACCAGGCGGTGACCAAACTCGTCGTCTAAGTGGCTATGGCTCACAAAGATGCGGGGCATGCTCATAAGGTATACCTCCAGAGTTCGTTGGGCACCACACGGCCACCACATGGGATGGTGTGGTCTCCGCTCTCCACTTGTTCTCTGCATCGAGTTATTCTCATCCAGCAGAAGCATTGCAGTAAGTATAAACGAAGCAACTGGCAGATATCCATCTGTCCAGTGCTGCTCGATGCCTCGCCATTAATGCTGGCACAATAGTGGGTTATAATTTTGTCCTTTGGTCGATTGGTCCAGAGCAACCTGGCTAGCCTCTCTGGGGAAGATCGTCCACGGGCGCACCAGTCAGGTCTATACCAGGGGTGTGTTTGCACACAACACGCATGCGAAGATGACAGAAGCAAGGGGGTGAAGTCATTCCCCTCCGTACCGACTCACCAAAACCCGTAAAAGGGTGGGGCAGAGTTTTGTCACTTGCCCGCTTACTGCTATTCGTACCTCCTTGTCTCTCGGTGCCGCAGCCGCTATACTCCTCAGAAGGTTTCCGAGCTGGCTTGCACCCAGTGATTGGGGTGGTTGCCGCACGTATGGCAGGCTCATACAACGATACGGTCGTAGCGGTTCGCCTGCGGTGGAGGTCAAGCCAAGTATGGCAGATCCATTGGATACACCTACGTCAGCCGGCCTCTGGCGCAACCGCGACTTCGTAGTACTCTGGAGCGGGCAGTGTGTGTCGGTGGTCGGAAGCGGTATCTCCCAGCTCGCCTTCCCACTGCTTGTTCTAGCGTTAACTGGCTCGCCGGCCGCAGCTGGGCTTGTGGGAGCGGTGCGCGCGCTGCCGAATTTTCTCTTTGGCCTGCCGGCAGGTGCCCTCATTGATCGCTGGGACCGCAAGCGGGTCATGATCATTTGTGATACAGTCCGCGCTCTCAGTCTGGCCTCGATTGCCGTCGCGCTGGCAATTGGGCACCTCACCCTGACACAGCTTTTCATCAACGGCTTCCTCGAGGGTACCCTATTTGTCTTTTTCACCTTAGCCAATCTAGCGGCTATTCCCCGCATCGTATCCGAGGAGCAACTGCCAGAGGCGAATGCTGCCACCAACACGGCCTTCGGAGTAGCCACCCTCGTCGGCCCATTGCTGGGCGGAACGTTTTTTGCCGTTACTCATGCACTCCCATTTGTCGCCGACGCTACGTCCTATGCGGTTTCTGTCGCCTCGCTCTTCATGGTGCGTGCCGCATTCCAGCGGATAACCCGCAACGTCGAACTCAGCGCCTTGCGAGCGGAGATTCTCGAGGGATTGCACTGGCTCCTTAGCCACCCAACACTGCGCTTTGTCGCTGTGCTCAATGCCGGCTTCAACTTTGTCTTCGCCGGAGTCGGCCTTTTGGTGATTGTTCTGGCGCAGCGGCTGCATGCGGGTGGCGTTGTCATTGGCCTCATCTTCACGGTAAGTGGGATTGGCAGTATCCTGGGGGCGGTCGTGAGCGCCCGCGTCTATCGGTGGCTCGGCTTCTCTCGAGTGATGACGCTAGAGGTGTGGCTACCCACCTTGCTCTGGCCGCTCATGCTTGTCGTGCCGAATCCACTCGCGTTCGGCATCATCATGGGTGGGCTTTTTGTCGGCAGTCAAGTGTACCAGAATGCACAACTGAACTACCGATTGGCCGTCACTCCCGACGCGCTCCAGGGACGCGTCAATAGTGCCTTCCGCCTGATTGTCATGAGTTGCTCGCCATTGGGCCAGTTGGCTACCGGTTTTCTCCTTCAACGCTTCGGAGCCATCCCAACGGTCCTCGTGTTTTGGTGCGTTCTGCTCATGTTGGCGGTATCAACCAATCTCAATCCGTCCGTGCGGGTGGCATCACATAGGGCGGAGCCGCAAGTGCTGTGAACTGCAGGAGCGCAGCATTCTCTCAGTACGGCTCCTGGCTACTTGCCCACGTACTGGAGGGAGACGCGGCAGGCCAGAATCATGCAGGATTACCAAGCGGGCGAGTGACAAAACTCTGCCCCACCCTTTTACGGGTTTTGGTGAGTCGCTATCTCCCCCTCCTTCCTCTCCTGGTCAGCTGAGGGACTGCACCCACTGTTCCACCTCGTGGGCATGGGCCACATAGTCATCATGTAATCCATCCACTTGACGCTGAATAAACACTGGCTGCCCAATGGGATTGCGTGCTCCAAAATCCTGCATCCACTCCCGATCGGGGAGGTGCTGCAATCGCGTCACGAGGGCTGCCACACTGGTTTCCAGTTCCTGCAGCAACGTGTCTTTGTTGGTCGCGCCATAGCGTTGGACCGAGGCAGCATTCACGGTCGCAAAACCGTTGGGAAAATCATTGAGGTAGGCTGGGGCATTGCCATTTCGAATCCCCTCAATCCCTTCAAGCGTATAGTGGTTCCATCCGATGAGATGGGCTGTGACATCGCGAGGAGACCAGTCCGTACATTGCTGCAGGAATACCGCGTCGGAAAGCGAACGAATGACCGTGGTAAATTGGGCGGCGCTTTCCTGTAATCGTTGCAACGAAACAGCTGGTGTAGAATGACTCATTGGGCTTTCCTCTAGGCAAATAGCCGTGATTGCAATGGGCCTGCTCCACTTGGGATGCCGTTGCGTGGCGCGTAATCTGGCAACCGAATCACCTTTCGCCATTCCACTTCAGCCATAGCCTCCGCATCGAAGAGCCGTGGCTGTGGAGTCGGGTGCGGCGCGGACGTCCGCAATTCCGCAATGTTCTCGAAGGAGCGACCATCTGGTCCAAAGTCAACCGCATACTGGGCCACTGGCTGCTCCGCATGGGTCACAGTGAGGGTTGAGCGTGTTGAAAAAGCCACGGTCGATGGTGGCGGGACCAGTAGTGGTAGCGCGAGTGGAGATCGCATGAGCTAAGCGTGCCGACACCCTAGGCTTTATGGATCTTCATCCGCAAGCTCATCCCAGCTGCGGTCGTCAAAGTCCTCCGATTCCTCGTGGATCAGCAGTGCCGTCAAGTCTTGATAGAGTCCACACCAGACCAGTGCAGGATTGGCAGTACAGGTGGAATCCAACAGCTCCGGCGTCAACGGCCCGCGCGGGGAGGTGGACTGATTGAGCTCGGTGTCGCGCGCCACTGTGTCGACTGCTGCTTTGGTACGGGTACCGTATCCTGCGACTGCGAGGAACGTCTCTACAACATCCTCCAGCGACTGTTTGTAGAACCGCAAGGACAGCAAGGGTATGGGCTGGTTATCCTCATACGGCAGTAGGTTGTCCGCATCGCCTAGCTCATAGATGTAGCCCGACTGGGGATCGAGGACGAGCAAGCCACACGACTCTGTGGAGATCGCGAGGAATCCGTCTGGTGGCTGGTCGCAGATCACGTAGCAATGAGGATGACGGCGGAGGGCCTCCACGATACAGGGGTGCAACGTCCATCCACTGTGACTCACGAGGTCCCCGATGGTTCCTCCTTCGCGCCATGGGCCGTTCACGGGCCAATTGACGAGCTTGCGGCAGGGGTATCCACCGTGCGCCCCAAACAGCGGGAAGTCTTCGCTGTACCAGACCAGTCCATTGCCGCCGTTGGCCACTTCAAGATACATCATGCGCAAGAGCGGTGGGAGCGGGAACCCAAGTTGTGCCTCGGAGATGCGTACCTGTTCCTCCGTTGCCGGTGGACAGTTGAAGGCCATTCCCTGATTAGTCCAGCAGGCCCGCAGACGCTGGCAGAGCACGTGGAAACGTTCCTCTTCATCTTGCATACGCTTGCCTCCCTGGCTTACGTGTGGCAGCCGCTTCACAGGTCTGACTCGCCGGGCATGCCAACGGCATAAATGGAGGATAGCACACCCGGGCTTCATGCTCCGAGACACCGCTACACGGTTGAATGGGAGGCGCGTGGGTGGTAGGGTACACCTCATCTTGGTGGACAAAGCCGCACAGAAGGAGTCAGGCTATGATGGGCACGAAAACGCGCATGTTCTTACCACTTCCTGTCGCATCCCTTGACGAGCTCGTGCCGGCTGACCACTTCTATCGCCATCTGGACCGCGTACTCGACCTGGATTTTGTCCGAGATCTGGTGCGCACCTGTTACATCTCTGGAGCAGGACGCCCCTCGGTCGATCCTGTGGTCTTCTTTCGCCTGCAGTTGGTGATGTTCTTTGAAGGCATTCGCTCCGAACGCCACCTCATGCGTACCGTCGCCGACCGGCTGAGCGTGCGCTGGTATGTGGGCTATAACTTGAACGAGCCTCTGCCCGACCACTCAAGCTTGACCCGCATCCGCACCCGCTATGGCGTGGACGTGTTTCGTCGCTTTTTCGAGACAATTGTTGAGCAGTGTCAGCAGGCAGGATTGGTCTGGGGACGCGAGCTCTATTTCGATGCCACCCATGTGCTAGCCAATGCCTCACTCGACTCGCTTACCCCACGCTTTGCCGCCGAGGCACGTAGCGCCCTGCAGGAACACCTTACTGCCCTCTTCCCGGAGGAGACCGCCGGAAAAGAGCTGGCCGCAGCGCACGAGGCAGACCATCTCCTCAACGCAGCCGCAGACATCTCCTCCGACAGGCCAGTGGTGCGAGATACACCCGCACGACTGCCTGCGCCTCTGACCGCATCGGAGTGGGAAGCCCTGACGCAGGCCAATGCCACGCGGCATGATTGGATCGCCGAGGACGGCGAGCAGCAGCGGGAGGTGCGCGGCCGCCGCCTACGCACGGCAGACATGCGCATCAGTACGACCGACCCCGATGCCACGCCACTGCGTCTCAAAGGTGGCGGCACCCACCTGGGGTACCAAACCCACTATGTCGTGGACGGAGGCAAACGCCGGATTATCCTTGGCGTCTTAGTGACGCCCGGCGAGGTTATGGAGAATCAGCCCATGCTCGACTTGGCCTGGCATGTGCGCTTCCGCTGGAAACTGCATCCTCGACAGGTGACCGGCGACACCAAGTATGGCACCGAGGAAAACATCCAAGGAGTGGAAGACATGGGTATCCGTGCCTATATGCCAGTGCCCGATTGGGAGCAGAATAGCGCGTACTTCGGTGCCTCGAAGTTCACCTACGACGCCGAGCAGGACCACTATGTGTGCCCGAGCGGCCAGATATTGCGCCGCACGCACACCTTCCAGGCAACGCAGCGCGTCCAGTACCGGGCTCAGGCCTCCATCTGCCGCACCTGCCCTCTGCGAGCACAGTGCACACCCGGTGAGACATCCGCGCGCTCAGTGGTGCGCTCGTTCGGACAAGACTACATTGAGCGCGTACGGGCCTACCAGTCGACCTCGGCCTATCAGAAGGCGCTGCGCAAGCGTCAGGTCTGGGTCGAGCCACTGTTTGCGGAAGGCAAGCAATGGCACCAGATGCGGCGGTTCCGTTTACGGCGGCTGTGGCGCGTCAACACGGAAGCGTTCCTGATTGCTACAGGCCAGAATCTGAAGCGCCTGCTGCAAAGACGAGGTTGGGGCCGCAGACCGTTTCCTAGCGGACAGGCAGTAGCTACTGATGCGTTGTATTTCGCAGTTTCTGTCTTTTTGCTTCCTTATGCGGTGAGTCAGAGTGCTCATCGCTGCTGATTTCGAGATCTCTCGGCGTGGTGAGCAGCGGACATGGTGACCGATGAAGGCTATCCTATAGAAGCCACTTTTTCAACACGCTCGGTTTCTTTAGTGACAAAATTATAACCCACTATTGTGCCAGCATTAATGGCGAGGCGTCTGGCACTGCTTCTCTGGGAACGAACGACCGAGGACTGTTTGCGCCCCATTGTAGCACCAGAAACAACAACTGCTCAGTAATCGGACATGCTCACTGCGCACCACTGTCCAACCAGCTATGAGGTAGTGTCCGGCTGTAGCGTCTCGGCCCATTGAAGGGCATAGTCGATGAAGGTCCAGGTGTCCGCTACAAGCACGGGGTCGGCTGGACAATGCACGCGCCCCCACGGATCGGGCCGGTCGTCTAAGGCGCGCTGGATCAGGGCCGCCCAGCGGCAGTCCAGGGCGCTGAGCGCCCAGTGTCCAGCTGCTAGCTTGGAGCCGACCCGGCCAGTACTTAGGGTGTGCAGCATGCGACAGTACGCAAGGACGACATGGGGTTGGAGCCAGGCACTCCACGGCTTGCCTGGTAATCCCTCTGGATACCGTGCTGCCAGCTCGGCAAAGTGCTGCTGGAGCCAGACACTCCACGACTGGTCCAGTGAGTCGGTAGAGGCGCGCAAGTCCTGCGCCTGCTCGCGCATGGTGCGGCGAATCTCGCTGCGCAACTCGTCTTCGGTCACCACGTCTACCAGGCTCACCAGCTCAGGTCCAGCTAGCACGATCCCGTATTCGCGCAGCACCCAACGAACCACGGCGGTGTTGTCATGGTTGGACCATTCCAGGTAGGGACTGCCGTTGTCGACGTACCAGAACGGCGCGCGGGACGGGTCAGGACGGCACAGCACACCCTTGGGGATATAGGACCCCTCCAGGTGTTTGGCCCAATCGACGTCGAGCGTGGGAAACCGGGCATGCATGGCGCCGAGTGCTGCGACGTGGTCATCCCTGATCTCAGTATGGGTCACGATCACAAAGTCGACGTCGCTGGAGGCATCGGCGTCCCCCACTGCAAATGATCCCTGCAAGTAGGCACCGCAGAAGTTGTCGCCAAGGATGGCTCGTGTCATGGTGACCAGCTCGCACAGGACCGTATTCAGGTCATAGTAGATGGTCGGGGTTGAGTTGAGCATGAGATCAATCTAGCACCTAGCTCCTGAGTCTGTCTAGTCGCAGCGTGTGCCGGACAAGTGGCGTATTCACGTGTTTTTCAACGCACTCGATCGTTTTGCGGACGTCCTTGCCGATTCCTTGGTGCTTATTCCTTTCCGCTCCAGCGAATGGAGGACGTAGTAGGTATTGCTGAGTGTATCTAATCTAGCAGGTAGCCAAAGGAGAGGAGCGCCCTGTACGGATGATACAGGTCGGGAGCGAGGCTATGAGTTTCAACAACAGCAAATGTAGCGGAAGAATCCCCGTTCTCCGGCGCATTATCATTCGCTAGGGCGAGCAACGAACATTGTCGCAGGCTGTCCCAGGAGAACCACGACCACTTTCTTGCTAGTATGCCACCCGCCATCGTCAAGCACACGCTGAAACAAACGATCTGCGCTAGTAAGCACAACCAGCAAACCTCTAGGGTCCAAGACGCGTCGAAATTCTGAAGCGAGAGCTGGATAAAGTCGCTCATTGTCCTCGGGGTCACCGATCTGCTTGCCAAAGGGCAAATTGGTTATGATACGGGACACACTTGCGGTATCAAGAGGTAACGAGCGAGCGTCCCACGTATGTAATGAGAGGTTGACGCCAGCTGCTTGTGAGTTACGGCGAGCTACTTCTATTGCTTCTGGACGAATGTCCCCACCAATCAGTTGTTCATATCCACAAAGCTGAGCCCGTTCGATCAGCACAGTGGCAGTGCCACATAAGCCGTCAAGCACGCGGTCACTAGCCGTTGGCTTGGAAAGCCAACCCAACGACGCCGCCACGGTCGCGCGGAGAGACGCAGGCCTGTGTTCAACCTGATAAGTACGATGGCGCATTGTGGCGTCACTTAGGCGCAGCCCAATCAACGCCTCGCTCCCGTTTATCCATATCCAGAATTCAAGGTCTGCGCCGTCCTCCACATGGTGGAATGTGCGAGGAAGCACGCGGCGCAATGCGTCTTCTATAGCCTCTCCAGCATCTACGCGCCTGAACTCATGTTCACCGCGTTTCTGACTTACTACTCGCCAGGTGCTTGGCGCACGACCATGGCGAGTTCGGCGCCAGAGATCCAATGCTTGACCCACATCAGCTTGCACTGTAGCACTATAGAGGACGCGCATTGCATCTCGTGTGCGCCCCAGGTGTGTGATATGACGTATGAGGACGAAGACGTCCTCTGTGGTGCGAAGTTGAAGCAGCGCGCTCGATTCTGTGTCCGAACGAAAAAGCACGAGGCCTCGCGCGAACCTGAGCAGTTCAGCACTGTCCAACCGCGCATTGATCTCACTGAAGGCGACAGTCTCTACGCCTGGCATCGTCATGGCATAGTAGGATTGCATAGTCATGACTACATGATGCACCAATCGGTCCTGAGTCGGCAACGATTTCATTGGGTCTCGGTTCTACATCAGTTGCCCGCGACTCTGGATCATGCATCGTAGTAGTGTACCTGCCTGAGTTCACTGATTTTCTTCAAGTAGTAAAGGTACATTTGGCGAGAGTCAGACTGCTGGTACATGCTGCCGAACTGTACTGTCCAGCTCTATGCGACGCAGTGATTCACGCTGCCAACTAGTCACCCGGTGAGCCTGCTTCCGCGGACGGAGACGGAAAGTGGTCCGAGCCAGTGAGTGCGTCCTCGTCGTCCAAAGAAGAAACACTAGGCGGAGTCTGAGGATAGACGAGAGTACGCGGTGCCCATGAGTAGACAAACGCTCGCTGCTCGCGCCAACCCATCCACGGTAGCATCCCTGGACCTGAATGATCAGTTACATATACAGCCGCTGTCTGGCGAAGAAGCTGCGGGTTACAGGCAACACCGAGTACATCAAGCGAAACTTGTCGTATGACTGTCCAGATATATACCGGGCCTACAGGCATGTTGTGACGTCCCCGAGTTGGCGACACAAATATATACCTAATGCTCGGATTCTTTGTCTTCGTTCGCCGATCTTGCTCGAAGCGCTCGAGTAGAGGCTTCAGCCACGGCGCCACACTTTCATGAAATTCTAGCAGCTCACTTCGGCCCGGTCGCCCTGGAGAGCTATCACCAACCGAGGGTTCTCGTCTTGGCACTATCATAGAGTAGGTATCTGCAAGTCCTGATTTCAGTGCATCAGATCCAAATGGCACAAGGTTGGGCAACTGAGCATGTCGAAGTTCCCACTCTGTCAGGCCGTGTAAGAGAACCAGATATAACATGAGAGCTGCAACGGGATCAGAATCAGCTGACGCGGCATACTCCAGGAGACGCTCCACAAACTCAGGAGGGTAGTGCTGAATTGACGGTTTAGGTAACTGGTCTCTCTGGTCCACTGGATTAATTAGGCACAAGTGGACTAGTTTCGCCCAGTCGAAAAAGACTCGTAGCCTTACACGGTTCGTGCGCATAGTATTGTACACAAAGCGCTCTGTCTTCCCCATTGTCCCACTTGCCCCGCACTGCGCACAGACCTTGCGTATTGTACGCGAACCAGTGTCGAATGGAGCCAGCGCACCACACGCTCCACACGTCCACTGCCAACGTAAGGTCAGCAGGTAGTCATTGACCAGTGCTGTCTGGACTTCGCCTGGGTGGTGCACTCCACGCTTTTCGCACCACAGCCAGAAAGCTGACAGCCAGTCACAATATTGGCGAACAGTGTGTGGTCTACATTTTCGCTCCCAGAGCCACTCAGCAAATCGATCCAGTACAGGGTGCATGTATAAGGGGGCTTTAGAAATCGGAAGTACGGCATTGCGCCGATCGCGATACATTTCCCACGGATCCAGCATACCTAGTGCTGCCATGCGGTGACCAAGGTCGAGCAGCGACGCACGGATTTGCTTCGGCTCATTACGGTTGGTTTGAGGCAGTGATGGCAAGGCCTCGTCGATGGTTTTCCAAGTAAGCGGCCTTGGCAGCGGAGTTGCCTGCAAGAATTTCCCAAACCTTCGGAAACGACTCTCGAGATGCTGGTCGACTTTATCCCAGCTGATGGTATCAGCCAGTATATGGAACAACGTTACATTGTAGACATAGGGCGAGTCGTAACTATCGACATACTTGCGAAGGGAGCCCGGAGCGAGACGATCTTTGTTGCACTGTTTGCATAAGCCCACGGATTTAGCCTCTACTGGCTTCAGTTGATGACAGCGTGCACAAATTGCCCAACCATTACATTCAGCCACGTAGCAGCGCCGACATATTGGATGGCTGCTGAGACCCGATACACGTAGTTCACCACACACCGAGCAAGGAACTTTCCGGCTAGCGGCCCTCTTGCGCGTTAATTTTCGCGAAGTCGCACTACATGCTTGACACATACCAGCTTGCTCGTCGTAAATGGGACGTACGTGCGTGCATCGTGTGCACGATGCTATAGGCCGTGCGAGGGTCTTAACGCACTGAGGACATAGACCGGTCTCAGTTTCGGCAAGGTGCGTTGCCCTCCCGCAACGCTGGCAGTTAGTAGTAGTCTCGCGTTTATGACAGCTCTGACAAATGTCACGACTTTGGCATCTAGTCCGGGTATGTCGACCGCAGATCTGGCACACAATTTGACGAACTGGTCGATGAGGCTCCTTCTTCATTTGAGCTGTCAGTACCAAGCCTGTTTGCTGCTCAGCACGCATCCGTTTCTCATCATGTGATAGTCGTTTGAGCTCATGCTCAGCCCGTAACGCCGCCGCTCTACTGGGAAATTCCCAGGCTGCTTCCAGAGTGACCGGCCGATTCGTGCGGGTGTATTGTCCTCCTCTTCCAGCATTATGCTCTGCAACCCGCCGTTCGATATTGTTTGTTGAACCAACGTAGAATGTGCCATTACTGCAGCACACGATATAGACAAAATACCAGCGTGGGATTACATCTCCAGCCATTCATTCGCTCGTTTCTCGCGGCTTCTTGGAAGATATAAATTTGTTGGGATCAGGGAAGATGCTTTCAGGCTCATTCCTCTTCTGCTTGCCGCCATAAAGACGTACGGTCCCTTCCCCGGCCGCTTTGCGCTGCCGATACTTCGCGCTCTGTCGGGCATTTGGCCGTACGTTACAGAAATCACACAGGTTGCACTCCAAGGCATCGCAGAGTGCCTGTATTGTCTGAAAGCGGATCCCACTGGGTGGGCGGTTAACCAATGCTGAAACCGCTGTGAGGGACAACTCAATGTTGGTTCGTTCTTTGATCAAGGATTGAAGTTCTGTAGCTCGGTAGATATTGCGATTAAGAGCTAGCCAGCGCTTGAGAGTCCACTCAACAGCCATGCGACGCCTATGCCTTTCTGTGGTTACGTAAGTTTGAAATCATCGATAATTTGATTCATCTGCTGGTCAAAGTACGATTTGCTGTGCTTGACGTAGCGATGCAGCGTTCCTGGGGTAATATGCCCTAGCAATTCCATCAGTAGCCATGGTCGATTTGGGCGATTCTCGATGAACTCTGTGGCAAACGACCTGCGAAGGCTATGCCAGCTCAGCTTGGGGGGCAAGTCTATCTTTGCTTTTCGTGCAGCACGAACTATGTTGCTCAGATTCTGCCACATTGCGTTGTATGTCATGCGATCTCCACTCTCTGTGAGAAAGAGGGCAGGATGACTCGTAGAATTGGGAAAACTCGGTCGTATGTTCGCCACATATGCGCGTGTGGTTGCCTGAGCCAGTGGGGTGAACAGGGTCTTGCGAACGCGTTTCCCGGATCCGTGGGTGGCTTTTCCGTAACGAGTCTGAATTTTGCCGTACTCGTAGAACAGATCCTTGTGCGGTCCCAACACATCAAGGTGAAGAATTTCATCGGCCCGCAGCCCACTTTCCGCAGCAACGACTATCATAGTATAGTCGCGTGACGCAGGGATCTTCTTTTGGTTATTGGCAATATAGTCTAAACGAATGAAGTCATAGAAATTCCGCAGTCGCTGCCCAGTAAGCGGAAAGTCTTCCTCCTCTTGATCTACTGCATGCACAGGGTAATCATACAGAAGCACCGGCTGCTCAATCCGTCCGTATTTCCACTCGACATTCTGGGCTGTGTTCCCAGGAATATATGGATACTGGAGCACGTAGTCAAACAGTCTGCGCAATGAGCCCAAGTACCCTTGAACCGTACGAGGCTTTAGCCCTGCACTGACAAGTCCTTTGCTGAATGCCTGTATACGCTCCCTACCCAACGCCGGCGTCATTGCCTCCCAAACTAGTAATTGGCGCTCGCCGCGCGGATGGTCATCGTCGCTGACTATGAAATCCTCAAACCATCCGGTGAGTATTCGACGCTGGGCCTCGATGGTCCCTGCGCTGAAGTTGCGCGTGATATGCGTGTCGAGATACCCCTCAAGGATGGCCTGATGATCTGCAAGCCTCTCAGAAAATGGCACGCGCGAGATCGACGGCTCGGTTGTGTGCACAATGGCCAGTTGATGACGACTCATGTTCCGCCCTTCTTTCATGTTCCGCCCTTCTTTCAGTTTTCGACGATGCTCTTAATATGTTACTACTAAACTATATGTTAAATTAGTAAAGTTATTCTTGTCAAGTGTTTCTTACCTGTGATCTGCACGTCATAGAGAATTTGACGACTGTATCAGGTCGTGAAAGCATGATGGTTCTAAGATCATTAATTGTGATGGACAGTAAATCAACTGCGCGATGTGCATATTTTATCCAACATGCTTAGTAAAGTTTTGCTTTATATTATGTTGTTTAACTTGTTTATCTAAAGTTATAGCTGAATATGAGCTGCCAAAAGAGGAGAAATAGACACATGTTGAACCAAAACTCAGATCTCAAATACCATAGATTTTGCCAGTACCTGGTCATTGGTGGTTGGGGTGGACAGCCATCCCATGGACGCAGCCACACTGGGGCGCAGTGACGCCGGAAGATGTTCTCGGCTATACGCGCGGTGCCGCATAGAGGCATCTGTGAGGCGAAGCCCGATGAGCGCCTCGCTGCCGCTGATCCACAGCCAAAATTCCAGATCGGTATTGTCGTCCATCCGGCGAATGGAGCGGGGTAGCACCCGGCGAAGCGCATCAGCCACCGCCTCGCCGGCATCCACGCGTCTGAACTCGTGCTCTCCTCGCTTCTGGCTCACCACTCGCCACGTCCGTGGTGGGGCACTGTGGCGAGCGGCTTGCCAGAGAGCCAAAGCTTGAGCAATATTCGACTGCAACGTGGCGCTGTGAAGTACGCGCACGGCATCTCTGCCTGGGCCTAAATGGGTAATATGCCCCAAAAGAACGAACACGTCGTCGATGGTTCGGAGGGTGTGGAGGACTCTCACTGGAGCGCTGGTGCGAAAGAGCACCATGCCGCGTGCGAACTTCACGAGTTCCGCATCGGAGAGGCGCGCTCTGATCTCGCTGAAGGCGACGGTTTCCAGACCCGGCATCGTCATCGCATAGTAGGACTCTGTAGCCATGACCACATTATGCACTCTTGATGCACTCTTGCGCGCGCCACGCCGACCATGCGAGGACCTTCTGGGTTGTCGGCTAGGCGACCGGCACGTACCGAGCCAGCAGACTCTGTGAGGCGCGTGTAACACACGTGGCACGTGCGCCTACGCTCGTGTAATCCCTGCCAGTTACCCTATAGCTGTAGGCCTGCGGGTCCACTCTGGTAGTGGGAGCAGCCCCGGAGCGCTGCGCCTCGCACAGCACCCCCTAGTCCGACCGACCGTTTTGAGGCCTGGCGCAACCGGGCCACTTGGAGGACCAAACCATGATGATCACCACTCACCAACCGACCGAACATCAAGACAACCCGCTTGACACCAAGCTGCTACCGCCTACATTCGATCCGGCCTATGTTGAAGGGGCCGTAAGGCCATTCTTGCTCAGTGGCGCCTACGTGGGCGAGCGGCCATTGCTCCCCATGATCGGCCTCACCTTTAGCAAACAAAATGCGATGCCAGCGCACCTGTTTGGGATGCTCTATGACCAGTGGAAGCCGAATCCGGAAGAGGAGGGGACTTCTGTCTTCCTCACCGGGTACGATCACCGCGGACCAGACAATGAGCGGAAGCGGATTTACTATTCCGCGGTCACACCGGATCTCTATTCTAGGATGTACTCGGCGAAGATCAGTCGCTTCCTCGACCAGCTCTTCGACTCGCATAACGCGGGCACGCCGTTGATGAGCCAGTATCTGCAAACCTACTTCGACATGTACTGGGATCTGCACCTCGGACTGACGGGAGACGCGGTACCATCCGAAGTCCGCCAGGTCGGCCAGAGTTTCATGGCCGTCCTTGGCTACGGGTTCCCCACGCTGCAGGTCGTCCATGACAACTACATGCGCGTTCGTCACCTGCGCCCGTTCCTCAAGGATTGGATTGACCTACGGGTACAAGATCTGATCGACGGCCGTGTGGACCATCCAGAGGCGACCTTCGTCTACTACTGGATCAAGAACGGGCAATTAGGGGTGAACTTCCGCAGGAAGGACATCATCTTCGAATGTTTCCACAACTTCCTGGCGTTCAGCCAGTGGGGCAACATGCTCTACAACATTATGGCCCTTCTGGAGCCGACCACCGGGGACCCGGCGGTCCGCGCTTGGTTTGCCCGGACGATGGAGGGTGACCCTGCCGAAACGGATGGCACCTCGTTCACCCGGCTGGAGCGTTTCGTCATGGAGCTGTTCAGGACAATCTCTCCCAACGCCGGCAGCGGCAGCACGTTGCCGGCTCAACGGCAGGCATTTGGCGAAGGGTACACTGGCTACAACACCATTACCACGCCTCACCTGGAAACCAGCACAGATCCTGTTCACTGGATCCATCCTGATCAATTCGATCCCGATCGATACAAGCGGGCTCCGACGAGTGAGCAGAACGATGAGGCCAGATGCCAGCGGGTCGGATTGGCTCAGTGCCCCTTTAGCAGGGATGAATTTCCCGTCAGGGATGGCCGCCAGGCATCGATCACGAACAGCGTGTTTGGCGCCGTCTACCCTCGCGTCGACGACCAGGCTTATCCCCTGTGCGACGATGCGGGGTACGCGCCAATGGGCTTCGGATACCGAAGGTGTGCAGGCGAGTTCATCAACATGGGATTCTTCACGGACTTCATGAGGAAAGTGTGGCGCGATAGGGTCACCTTCACCCATCTGGGGATCGACCATGCCGAGATGTTACCGGTAGGACCGCGAACGGTGATAGCTGACGACATCGGCTTCACCCGCGGGTAGGGAGACAGGTAGTCGATTACCGCCGGTAATTACCGAGCCAGGTTATGCCGCGCTCCTGGCTGCTGGGGCGCGGCTTCTTCATCGAATCGGGAGTTTGAGCATTGCCGTTCTCCTGTTTTGTCCAGGCTTGGGCTTGCGCCTGAGCAGGTACTGTCGTATGCTCTGAGCGTACCCTTGTCACGCGGCATCATACTGCCGTGGGAATCACCAGGGTAGCTGCCTCCATCCAGGTATCATCACCACTATTTACTTGCGTAACTGGCGATGCACACCCGAACACACTGGGGATAAGGAGCACACGCAATGACCATAGGTATCGTAGCGGCGTGCGTCGCCATTTTTCTGCTGCTCGTAGGACTTTCCGGCTTTCGTGTTGTCTACCAATACGAGCGAGTCGTCATCTTCATACTCGGTCGCCTGATCGGCGCCAAGGGGCCGGGTGTGTTCTGGGTGCCGCCCTTCATTAGCCGGACCCGCAAGGTTGACCTGCGGGTGGTGACGATCGAGTTACCGCCGCAAGAAGGAGTGACCCGCGACAACGTCACCGTCAAGGTCAGCGCGGTTCTCTATTTCTACATCGCCAACCCAAATGACGCCGTTACCAACGTGCAAGACTACTTTCGGGCCACGGTACAGATCGCACAGACGACACTGCGCAGCACCCTGGGACAATCGACACTCGATCAGTTGCTCAGCGATCGGGAGACGATCAATCACAGCGTGCAAACCGTCATCGACGAACGCACCGAGCACTGGGGCATCAAGGTGACCGTAGTGGAAGTCAAGGATGTGGAGTTGCCGCAGAGCATGCAGCGCGCCATGGCCAAACAGGCTGAAGCGGAGCGCGAGAAGCGTGCCAAGGTGCTGCTGGCCCAGGGAGAGTTTCTGGCCGCTCAGACCCTCGCTGACGCGGCTCACCTGATATCGACGGAGCCGGCGGCGATAACGCTCCGGTACTTACAAACATTAACCGAGATTGCCGTCGAGAAGAACTCGACGATTGTGTTCCCACTACCCATTGACATCGTGGCGCCACTCAGCCAGATATTACACCGGGCGAGCGGTGAAGCGGAAGTAGCGCCAGTGGTGCCCGAGGCGGTCACTGGCGCCTCTGCGCCACTGGCGGCGGTAGAAGCATCCGTGACCGCCAATGGTCTAGTACAGCAACCTCACCAGTCGTAGCTCGCGGTGCCTCCGCGCTAGCCTATCTGCCGCCGGCATAGGAGGGTGATCACTGTGCCGGAACCTGTACGCAAAAGCGCGCGCGGTACCAGCCGCTCTGCAGCATGCATGTCAGCGGAGTGATCTCGTCTTCTCTGTGGTAAAGTGCCTGCAACAGATGCACTGAGAATGAGATTGGCGAAAATGAGATTGGCGAAAATGGGATTGGCGAAAATGAGGCTGGCGCGACTAGAGTGGCTAATCGTCTAGGAGTACAAGTTTTCGGTGACCTTCGAGATACAGAGCGTGACTCCAGAGGAATATCGGGACTTCTGGTACGCTATACATGTGCCGTTTGGCGAGCGTCCCGCCGAGAGGTCCTTCGAATCCCTGCGTTCACTCGTAGAGTTCGATCGAACGCTCGCCGTCCGCGATTCCGACTTCGGTGACCGGATCGTGGCCACCGCCGGAGCATACTCCATGGAGCTCACGCTGCCGGGCGCAACCATGGTTCCGGCGGCCGGCGTGACCTGGGTTGGCGTACTGCCTACTCACCGGCGGCGGGGTCTGCTCACGTTACTCATGCAACGCCAGCTGGACGACATAAGGGCTCGCGGCGAGGCGCTGGCAATCCTCACCGCCTCGGAGAGCTCGATCTATCCTCGCTTCGGCTACGGGCAGGCCAGCGAAGCCGCGACCGTCGAAATCGACGGTCGGCACGGGGCGTTTTCATACCGAGCTCAGTCTCTGGGTAGCGCTGGGCGGCTCTGCCTGATCGAGCACGACGAGGCGCTCGACATTTTTCCTAGTGTATACGAACGAGTTCGCGCCGCGCAGCCAGGTGCAGTAAGTCGAAATGCCGCGTACTGGCAGGTTAACTTGGAGCAGCCCTACGAAGCAGTAGACGGGTACGGCCCACGCTTCTACGTCACGTACACCTCTCCTGCAGGCACTATCGACGGAGCCGCCCATTACCGGATCAAACCGAACTGGGATCAGGGCATCGCCACAAATGCTCTCTGGGTTACCGAGCTGCTGGCGGCGACTCCGGCAGCTTATGCCGGGCTCTGGCGCTACCTGCTCTCGATAGATCTGGTGGCGACGATTCGCGCCAGAAAGCGTCCGGTAGACGAGCCGCTACGCTGGCTGCTTGCCGATCCCCGCCGCCTACGGTTTACCACGGTGACTGACGATCTGTGGGTACGGCTTCTGGATATCCCAGTAGCGCTCGGTGCGCGAAGCTACCGTACGAGCGATCGGATCGTCTTTGAAGTCGCCGATTCGTTCCGCCCACAGGTTGCCGGACGGTACCTGCTGGAGGCAGGTCCTGATGGCGCCAGCTGTAAAGCGTACAGCGGCGCCGCAGATCTGGTTCTTGACGTCACCGACCTGAGTGCCACCTACCTTGGCGGCGTCAGCTTTTCCACTCTGGCTCGAGCTGGCAGAGTACTTGAACACTCCGCCGGTGTGCTCGCCCGAGCCGATCTACTCTTCTCCACCGATCGCGCGCCCTACTGCGGTACCCCGTTCTAGCGGCTTCTTTCTGGTGAGGTCTGCAGAGTTGTTCGACGAGAGTGTGCCCGGATCACTGGGTAGAGGAGACACCCGGGGCGGCTGCCGAGGACGGCAATGCCAGGCCTGAATTCATCGGCAATTCCAGGTGTCCCCGTCCCAGGGCGTCGACCTGGCCCCAGCGCCCGGGAACTTCTAATAGCTCGAGCCTCTCGATGGATTTGGGCACCGCGGGGTCGACCAGCAACTGGTTCCCAATGGGCTCAAGCCCCAGGAGCGTGCGTAGGAGCAACAGCGGCGCTCCGGTAGCCCAGGCCTGGGGACTGCAGGCGGTTGGATACTCGACCGGATAGTGGGTCCTCGCGCGGGGGAACCCAGCAAACGCCTCGGGTAACCGGCCGTGAAAATAGGTAGCGGCCTGTAAAATGCCCAAAGCAACCTCGGCGGCTTCCACCCGGTAGCCGGAGCGCCAAAGCCCCCAGGCAATGATCGAGTTATCGTGGGGCCAGACGGTGCCGAGATGGTATCCGACTGGGTTGTAGCCGCCATCAGCTGTCCCCATGGTCCGTATGCCCCAGCCCGAGAAGAGGCGATCGCTCATGAGATGGTGCACACAGGCGGGCGTCTTCTCCTCGTCCACGATACCGCTCCACAGCAGATGGCCTATATTCGAGGTGAGCGAGTCAACCTGGCGACCATCTCCATCCAGAGCAAGCGCGAAGTAGTCATCGCCGGCAATCCAATAATCGCGGTTGAAGCGACGCTTCAGATCGGCTGCCTGGCCTTCCAGATGCGCGGCCAGCACAGCGTCGTTCCAGACCAGTCGTGCCAGGCGAGCCGAGCGCAATTTGGCGTCATACACATAGCCCTGTATCTCACAGGTTGCCCGGGGCAGCTTGGAGTTGCTGCCGTCGGCGAAGAGTATCGAATTCCACGAGTCCTTCCAGCACTGGTTCTCCAGGCCAGTCTTCTGTTTACGCTGGTAGTCGACGTAGCCGTCACCGTTCGTGTCGCCGTACTGGTCAATCCAGGCCAGTGCTGCCCGAGCCTCCAGCTCTAAATCTTTCACCAGCTGGGTGTCGCCACTCCAGCGCTCATACTCATCCAGGAGTACGAGGAACAGTGGTGTAGCGTCGGCGGCCCCATAGTAGGGAAGTTGTGGTCTCTCGAGGAAAGCCACCAACTCGCCGTGGCGAATTTCATGCAGTATCTTTCCCGGCTCTTCCTCCCGGAAGTCATTGATCACCATACCCTGCCAGTCCGCCAGTGTCTGTAGGGTGACCCGGGCCAGTTGGGGAGTAAAGGGCAGCGCTTGTAGGCTGGTGATGATGCTGTCGCGTCCAAAGATGGACATGAACCATGGTAGACCGGCGGCGGGTAGGGCTCCGTTCTGGCCGACCATCGGCGCGTAAAAGCGGAGTGCCGCCAGATCAGTAAGGCTTCGTTGGTAGATGGTTTGCAATTCTGGCCAGTCGCTAACCATCTTTGGAGCGCCGCCGACCCAGCTTTCTAGACTCTCCTCCATGTCGGGCGCGGCTTGGTCATGGCCGCCCTGGTACTTCGGTCCGGAGACCTCTTCTCCCATGAACGAGTGCGCAAGGGCCACATCGACGCCTACTCGCCACTCAGCATGAGCACCAATGCGAACCCTAAAGCGCAGACCGTCCTCGCCGAGCACGGTCTCGGGCGCGTCGGCCGAGATCCAGGTTTCGCGCACAAAGCTCTCCCGGCGATAACCCAGGACCAGGCGGCCCCCGTGAACGTAGGCATAACTCTCACCCTTCTTGGGTAGCGCGTCTTTGATCTCAAACAGGTCAGCGAAGTCGGCACCAGCGAGGATCTGCACGTCAAGATCAACTAGCTCACACCGCTGATTCAGGATGGCAATATCCTCATGGAATCCTCTACCAGCTGCACGGGTCCGGATGACCGAAAAATCAGCGTCGACGTACACAGTACCTGTTCCGGGCACCAGGAAGAACTGCGCCGAGAAGTATTGCAGGTCGTCGGTGGAAAGCACATTTAGCGGCTTTCCATTGATGGTAAGCGTCCATTGTGACAGGTAGCGAGTGTCCCAGGCGAAGAGTCCGGTGGTGTCGGTTGGAGAGGCGTCGATGTCGCCGTTCCGTTCACTCACAACAAAGGTGTTGCCTTCGAGGATGCTTACCATGTTTTTGTCTGCCACGTTCTACTCCTGGAGTTACTACTCGCCTTACTCCTGACTACTTCCGGCCGGGCCGAAGACCACATATGGCCTCAGCTCCGCCTCGGCTTCTCGGACTTAGGATGCCTGGGTTCTCCTTCCATCAGCTTAGCGGGCGGCGAGAAGCGCCGCACATTCTGCGCCAGTCCATAATCACCTTGCACAGTAATCGCTCCCCTGATGTGGGCTGCCGCAAACGAATCGCAACCCACGACTATGCGGGTAATCTCATCCTCAGGACCGGTAAGGACACAGTCGACACCTTCGCTCGTCTCAGTTTCCCGGCGCACGCGCACATGGCCGTGATCGATCGCTATCCGCCATATCTGGCGGCTGCCATCGCTTTGCTCGATGTCGAAGCGCATGGTGCCAGTCACCAGATGTAGAAGCGGCTGATATTCGGTCTTGGCCAGCTGCTCGAAGTAGCCCTGGGTTTTCTTACTCATCGGCAACACCTCACCGGTAACCTGTGCATAAACAATCTATAGACTTCATCCACACCCTTCTTCCGTGCATGTTACATGCCATATGCACTTCGGCGGCAGGATGGTGCTCATCTCCCGAACCCGATCTCTGATCTCTGATCTCTGATCGCTGATCGCTGGCGGATCAGTCTCCGGCCTGTGATAAAATCTTCTGCGGCAGAGCGCATTCGTAGAGGTGGTGCTCAGACTGATTGGTAGGGTGAAATGAGCGCTGGCGGCAATCTATCCAGACAATGCACAATCGGGCTCGACATGGGCACAACAGGTATCAAGGCATTGGCGTTTGCCGCCCATGATTCCTCTCTTCCCGGCAGCCAACCGATAGCCGTGGCGGAGACTGAAGTGAGCACGGTACTGAAAGACGAGCAGGCTGAACAGGATCCGAATCTAGTCTATGCTCTCACCGTACAGGTGCTGGCAGAGACTACCCGGGCAGCACGCAAAGCCGGCTATGAGGTGGGCCGCATCGGGATCAGCTCCGCTATGCACAGCATACTGGCGGTAAGCGATGAGAATGCTCCGCTTACCAACGCTATGCTCTGGATGGATGGCCGCGCCCAGAGCGAGGCCGAGGCGCTCTGGTCTACCGCCGCCGGGCCTAGACTCTACGCTCGTACGGGCACGCCGATACACTCGATGTCGCCGCTCGCCAAGTTGCTCTGGCTGCGCCAGCAGCAGCCACAAATCTGGCAGCAATCAGCCAGATTCGTGTCTCTCAAAGAATGGATCTGGCACCACTGGTTTGGTGTCTGGGAGGTGGACATCTCCGTTGCCAGCTCCACAGGACTTTACCAGCTCCAGAGCGGCACCTGGGACGAGGAGGCGCTGCAACTCCTCGGCCTGGAACCCGGACGGTTGAGCGAGCTGGTGCCGACGACATTCACACGTACTGGTGTGCGCGAGGCGGCGCTCATCTCGGCCGGCCTACAGGAGACCACTGAGGTTTGTATCGGAGCCTCGGATGGTGTCCTGGCCAACCTGGGTGTAGGGGCTATCGACGATAGGTCGCTGGTTTTGACTATCGGAACGAGCTGCGCAGTTCGGCGCGGCGCCAGAGCCCCGTACACTAATCCCGACAGCCGTCCATTCTGCGCGGTGCTCGATCGCGGCCGGTACATCATTGGAGCGGCAAGCAATAGTGGTGGAGTAGTACTGGATTGGCTGGTCCGCCTGCTCACCAGCAACGGCGCGACTACTACCCGGAGAGATGCATCATGGTTGCATCTCCTGCAGCAAGCCGGCGAGGTGACGAGTGAAGGTCTCGTTGTGCTGCCCTACGTAGCCGGCGAACGGGCACCACTCTGGGACGCTGATGCCTGTGGCCTCATCTCTGGCCTTCGGCTGCATCACCAGGCGGAGCATATGGTCCGGGCAGCTGTCGAAGGCATACTCTTCAACGCGTACTGGGCGGCCTCAGACATTCTCCTACATACTCCTCATCCTGATCGTCTCATTACCACTGGAGGAGTGCTCTCGGAGCCCTGGATAGCGCAGCTGGCTTCCAATATCTTTCGGCTTCCGGTCCTAAAATTCAGCAGTAGCGACGCATCGGCAAGAGGAGCCGCGCTTCTGGCCGATATCGCCGCCGGAGACGAGAAGTGGCCTACCAGCTTACTTCCCAAGCAGCCGGTTGCCTTTCCGTCCCAGACCGAGGACTACGCAGAGGAGTACCGCCGATTCCGGCACATCAGCGCCCTGATGTTGGGGAAATAGTACCGGCAGCGGCATCTTCCTGGTGTGCATAAATTGCCACCCATCCGTTGCCATCTGGCGCCACCTGATGGTGCCGTGTCAGCAGGATGTCCTGAGGGACAGTCTTCTACCAGGCACCCTCCGGCAAACTGGGGTAAAGACGGTCGAGCAGCGGCTGGTCAATGGTCACGCCAGCAGCCACAAGAGCTTCCAGCAGCACCCCGAAGATCGGCTCATGCGCGCTCCGCATGGGCTGTACTTGGGGCGATGCCTGGATTACTCGCTCGACGATTGCCCGCTCGAGCACTTTGGTGGGATGGCGAAAAACACCGCCAGCAAGCACCAGTGGATAAGAGGCTTGCACAATTCCCACTTTGCGAGCAGCCACTACCGCAATATCGCCCAGTAGAGCGCCGTGTTCGGCAACTACGCGTAGCGCCACTCGGTCTCCGGCCTCGGCCTCATCAAGTAGGATCGGCGTCAGTTGATGCACGGTAGGGGGAGCGCGGCGCGCTCGATTGTGAAACAGGTGCAAGACCTCTTCCACTGAGTCGACGGCAAAATACTGCAGCACCCGTTGGGTGAGCGAGGTTGGCGGCTCAAGGCCCAGCTCCGAGCGATAGACAGCAAACAGAGTTTTCTGACCTAGGTGAGCGCTTCCCTGGGCTTCGTCCTGCCAGAAGCTGCTGTGCCAGATGCGGCCATCCTGCGAACGGGCGCCGGTGGCGGCGCCTGTCCCGCAGACAACCGAGACGCCGCAGGCATCAGAAGATGCCACATAGAGTATTCCTAGGGCATCATTCTGGGCCACGACCGTTTTCCCTAGTCCGCGCTCCGACATCTTCTGGTGCCAGAAGGCGATATCTTCAGGCCAGTCGGCACCCGCCATATTGAAGACACTTACCAGCAGGTCACCGGGATCAATGCCGGCGGAACGCAGAGCATGCGAGACTGCTCGTTCCAGGTTGGAGAGCGCTATCACTTCGGGATCAGTCTTGCCATCTTCAGCAACTGCATTGTAGATATCGCTGCATCCGCCACGACCTACTCCCAGTATGGCTCCGTCAAGTCCAGCCACGAGCGCGATGGTTTTGGTGTTGCCGCCATCGACGGCCAGAACGCAGTACATACACAACATCTCCGCACCCGAAGGTGGCCATTCTGGTAGCGATCACAGTAGGCGGCCGAGCGCTGCCTAGTACAGCAGGCGCTCAGGCAGTAGATGGCGATGAGCCGAGGCCATCTCGTCGTAGATAGCCTCGGCCTGGTGCAACGAAAGCACCAGTGGATGGCTACAAAGGGCGCGAACGGCGTCCTTCCGTGTTCCGCTCCACCCTGCCGCGGCAGTCAAAGCCTGGTATTCCCCAAGCATCTTGACCAGTCCACTCACTTGGCGGGGCAGATGTCCCATGACCAGAGGAGTAATGCCGTGCCGGTCGACATAACCCACAGTCTCAACCACCAGATCGTCGGGAAAGTCCGAAGATAGAGCCCCGATTGGGAACATTCACGTACCAGCGCTCTTTGCGATCGTTAAAGACGGCATCCATGACATCGATACCGAGTTCCAGCTCGTTAATGCCGCCACGTGAACGAGCTGGATCCAGCTGCGGTCTATCGCTTTCAGACTGCTCCCGATAGTGGGCCCAGTAATCGGGGACACTGGCTGCGATGTCCTGGGCACGAGTGGTAGCCTTTGCCTGCAGCTCGGCTAGAATCTCATCTTTGAAGTAGTAATACTCGAAATAGGAACTAGGAAGGCTGTCCATCCGGCAGGCAAGTTCGAGCAGCCTACGGTCCTCCGGGGCGACGGCCGGATCGTCTTGTAACCGGAGGTAGCCGTCATGCAGTTTCGGCATGACATCCTCTCCCTCATAGTCCTGGTACACCGACCACGAGGCGTGATTGAGTCCGATGGAGACCGCATCCAACTTATCAGGATCAAGACCGACAAGTTCGACAAGGGAGCGATTGGAGACGATAGGACCTTCACAGAGAGAGACAGTCGGAATGTCGGTATGGTGTGTTACCGCTTCCGAGACGATGTTGACGGGATTCGTGTAGTTAAAGAGCCAGGCTCGGGGCGCAACCGCTTCGATGTCGGTAACGATATCAGCCATCACATGAATGGAACGCAGCGCCATAAAGAAGCCACCCGGCCCCTGTGTCTCTTGCCCAATGACCCCGTACTTGAGGGGAATGCTCTCATCCAGATAGCGAGCGCCAAACCCGCCGGGCCTGAAGCTGGTAAGGACAGCGTCGCAGTCCTCGAGGCCGCGTCTCCGGTCGGTCGTGGCAGTGATGGTCAGGTCGAGCCCGGCACCACGAGCCATTTTCTGTGATAGGGTCTGGACTATCCCCAGATGCTCTTGATCGGGGTCGATCAACACCACTTCGGAGCCGTTAAACTGTTCTCCCTGGGAGACGAATGAGGCCATGGTGCCAGCAGCTCGAGTGCTGCCCCCTCCGATGTAGGCGAGTTTGATGCGTGCCATAATTTGACATAGCTCCCGTCTGGTTATGTATACTGGGTCGCTGCCTGCGAGCGGACCGGCTCCCGGGCAGCGCCAGCTGGTGCCTGCCCCTCACCGTAGAGGAAGCAGTGAGTCCAGTGACCTCCTCCCAGGTCGGTGCGACCGGGAAAGCGCTCCCGACAGATTGGCATAGCATGCGGGCAACGCGGATGGAAGCGACAGCCACTGGGGGGTGTGATCAGGCTGGGAATCTCGCCGCGCGCCTGGAGCGGCGCGTTTTGCGGACGGTCAGGGTCCGGCGCGGCTGAGATGAGCAGCTGTGTGTACGGATGCTTCGGATGCTGAATGACCTCATCGCTGGGGCCGCCCTCCACCGTCTGGCCGGCATACATCACTAGCGTGTCCTCGGCGAAGTAGCGTGCGCTGGCGATATCGTGCGTGATGAACAGGACGGCAAGCCGCTCCTCCTCTTTTAGCTGCAGTAGCAGATTGAGCACATCCAGGCGGATCGAGACATCCAGCATCGAGACCGGCTCGTCGGCCAGCAACACCTCCGGCTGCACGGCCAGCGCGCGGGCGATGGCGACACGCTGCCGCTGTCCGCCGCTGAGCTGGTGAGGAAGCTTCTCGATGAATTGCCTGGCGGGACTCAGATTCACCTTGTCCAGCAGCGCCAACACCTGCTCGGTCTCCTGCGCGCGTGTGCGGGCGTGGCCGTAAATCCGTAGCGGCCGGCTAAGATGGTAGCGCACATTGTGCACGGGATTGAGCGACGAAAATGGATCCTGGAAGATGAGCTGCACATGGCGCCGGTAGCGCAACAACGCCGAACGGCGGTTACTCGTGACCGGATCACCCTGGAAGAGAATGCGTCCGGCCGTCGGCGCTACGAGCCGAGCCAGCAGGCGGGCGACCGTGGTCTTCCCACTGCCGCTCTCGCCGACCAGTGCCAGCGCCCTGCCCGGATACAGCGCCAGCGAGGTAGCTTCCACCGCGTGCACGACACTCCGCGCTGCACCTGGCCGCAGCTGCCGCACCGGAAAATACTTGCGTAGATCGACAGCCTCCATCACCGCCGCACCCGTGGACATTGTCCACGGCAGAGTCCTTACGGACTCGGTCCCTCCCACTGGAATCGCGGCGCCGTCAATATTCCCCATACTCATCTGGTCCTCCTCTCTCCCCGATCTACCAGGTACGCCGCTTCATAGCTGGCGGCGAAGTCCTGTGCTGTCGGCGGCTCAGCCGACGAGAAGTGGGGATCATAGAGATGGCAGGCGACCCGCTGTCCGGTCTCCTCCCGGGTTGCCGGCCGTAGCAGCGGCAGCTCGGACCGGCAAGCCGCAAAGGCCAGCGGGCAGCGCGGATGGAACGAGCAGCCCCGTGGAATGTTGCGCAGATCGGGCGGCGAGCCGGGAATGCCGGTCATGCGCTGGCGCGGCCCATGAAGCGTTGGGAATGAATTGAGCATCCCGTAGCTATAGGGGTGGCGCGCGTGCTGTTTCAGCTCCTCGCGTGTGGCCAGCTCCACGACGCGCCCAGCGTACATGATCGCTACTTTGTCCGCCACCTCGAGCAAGAGCGAGAGATCATGCGTGATGAAGATCACCGAGAACGCCAGGTCGGTGCGAAGGGCGATAATCTGCATCAGGATCTCGCGCTGCACGACGACATCCAGCGCCGTGGTCGGCTCGTCCATGATGATCACCTCGGGGCCGAGCGCCAGAGCGATGGCGATAATGGCACGCTGACGCATGCCGCCACTCAGCTCGTGCGGAAAGCTATGCAGGCGATCGGGCGCAATACCGACCTGGCGCAACAGCTCGACGGCGCGAGCCTGCCGCTGGCGCCGGTTCAAGCCAGGCTGATGGGTTTTGATGACATCCACAATCTGGGCGCCGATGTCAATCACCGGATTGAGCGCGTTCATTGCGCTCTGGAAGACGATGGCGAGCTCCTTCCAGCGCAAGGCACGCAAGGGCGCTGGCGCGAGCTTCAGCACGTCAACCGGCTCCCCCGTGGGCCAGGAAGTGCCCGAAGATGCCCCTTCACTCAGCCGCGACGCCTTGGGATAGTAGAGCACCTCGCCGCCGGCGATCTCCGCCGGCGGCTTGAGCAGGCGCGTAATGGCGTACCCCAGCGTTGATTTGCCGCTGCCGCTCTCGCCCGCCAGTCCCAAAATCTGCCCGCGCTCCAGCGTCACACTGACATCGGTGAGCGCATGCACCGTTCCGTTCTCGGCGTGGTAATCAACGCTGACATGCTTGATCTCCAGCAAGGGCTGGGCAGCGCCCTGGAATGCTCCATTGCTCA
Organism: uncultured Chloroflexia bacterium; assembly: GCA_963826075.1. Taxonomy (GTDB): domain Bacteria; phylum Chloroflexota; class Ktedonobacteria; order Ktedonobacterales; family JADMIN01; genus JAJPKE01. The sequence continues at coordinate 557,246 of CAWGVQ010000008.1, read as the reverse complement.
TTGCGCTTCAACCTTTTTCGTCTTGCTCGACCGCCCGGGCTTTATCGTGCGCAGACGAGGATTGGCAATCTCGTCAATGCCAAAGTTGATAAATGCTAGTCCTGCCCCCAGAATCGCGATGCACAGGCCCGGTGGCACAAACCACCACCAGTATCCCAACGTCAGCGCGTCGTTGTTGCCGGCCCAGTAGAGCATCGTGCCCCAGCTTACGCTCCCCAGATCACCCAGACCTAGATATTCCAGACCGGCTTCGGCCAGAATGACGTAGATGATCGTACCCAGTAGCTGCGCAACCACAACCCCAATCTCGTTGGGAAAGATCTCGAAGAAGATGATGCGCCATGCCGGCTCACCGGTCGCTTTGGCTGCCGTCACGAACTCGCGATTGCGCATCGAGAGCGTCTGCGCACGCAGCACTCTGGCTCCCCAGGACCAACCGGTGACAGTAAGGACGAAGCCGATGGTGAGCGGCCCTTTGTAGGGCAGGAATGCCGCCAGGACAATCGCCAGCGGCAGCGTGGGCAGCACCAGAAAGACGTTCGTCAGCACCGAGAGCGACTCGTCGGTCCAGCCGCCAATATAGCCGGAGACGAGGCCGATGATCACTGAGAGGATGGTCGCGACGATCCCGGTGATGAAGCCGAGCGCCACCGACACGCGTGAGCCGACGATGACCTGGGCCAGCACATCCTGGCCATAGCTGGTCGTCCCCAGCGGATGCGCGGCCGAAGGACCGACGCTGATGTCCGGCCCAAAGGCGTTGGCATCAGAATGGACAATGAGCGGGCTACAGAGCGCCATCAGCACAAAGAAGCCCACAATGATCAAGCCAAATGTCACTTTGCCGTTCGAGGTCGCCGCACGCCACAGACCACCCAGGCGCGCGCCGAGCGACTCGTCGTTTTCGCTGGTTTCATTCTCGATGTCTTCGACATCGACTTCTACCGGCACTGATGAAACACTCCTCATCGTCTACCCTCTTTCATTGCGTACGCGCGGATCAAGGATGACGTAGACCAGGTCGGCGAGAAAGTTGGCCGCCAGCACCGCTACACTGATAGTGAGGAACAGGCCTTGCATCAAGGGGTAGTCTTTATTCTCGACGGCCTGCAGGAGCGCGTATCCAATGCCTGGATAATTAAAGACAATCTCGGTAAGTAGCGAGCCGCTGACCACAAAGCCGAGCGAGAGCGCGAAGCTGGTAATGTTGGGCAAAATCGCGTTGCGGGCGGCGTAGGTCATCATCACGCGCCAGCGGCTTAGCCCTTTGGCTTCCGCCATCAGCACGTAGTCCTCGGAGAGCGTGGTGATCATGGTGTTACGCATGCCGATCATCCAGCCGGCGATCGAGCCGACAACGATGGTAAACGCCGGCAAGATCGCGTATCTGGCGGCGGATAGGAGAAAGCCGAGATCCAGGCCGGGAGTATAGGAGTAGATGTCGTATCCACCGTATGAAGGCAACCAGTTCAACGTGTAGCCCAGCACGAAGACCAGGGCGAGCGCGAACCAGAAGTAGGGAATAGCGGAGATGAACGTAAAGGCAGGCATGAGGATGGTATCCGACGTCGAGCCTCGCCACCAGGCGACGGCCACACCCAGGATGGTGCCGACAACGAAGCTGATGATGAGCGCCAGTCCGACCAGAACCAAAGTCCAGGGTAGATCGCGGGCGATGACGCTGGCGACCGGCTCGAAACTGGTGAACGAGGTGCCCAGATTGCCATGCAGCAGGTTGTTGAGGTATTGCAGGTATTGGAAGAAGAGCGGATCTTTAGAGACGCCGTATTGAATCTCCAGCGCATGTTCCGCCGCCGGCGAGATCCGGCCATGCATCCGGGCCAGGAGCGCGTCCACGGGACTGCCAGGCGACAGGCGTGGGATGAGAAAATTCAGGGTCACAGAGCCCCACAGCGCGATGAGATAGAAGCCAAAACGCTGGATCAGGTGGCGCATACTCCCCTCCTCCTCCAGACACGTCATGCGATCAGCGATATCCTCGCGAGTAAGGAGCGGCTTGGTTCCGGTGCCCCCACTCCTTACCGCGCTGCCCTTATTGGTGCAGGTTCAAGAGTACGATCTCGTCATCCGGATATGCGTACGGTGATCCCTCGGCATACGGGTTGCTCGCTGTGGGCCAGCCGACATACTTCAGGGTGTTGTACTCGTACCACCACGGCTCGTTCACCAGGAAGATGACCGGCAGCTGCTCGACGACGATCTTCTCGATACCGTACATGGCCTGCTGTTGCTGGCCGACATTGGAAGTGCTGTTGTACTGGTTGAGCAAGGCATCCGTCGCTGGGTCACTCCAGCGCTCATAGTTCCCATTAGCCGACTGACCAATCGGAGCCGAATTGCTGCTATTCAACACCCCGTTGTAGATGTAGTACGGGGTTGGCCCTGGCGTCCCATAAAAGATGGCCATGTCGTAGTTCCCGTTCTGGATGTCCTGCTGGGCCGTGCTGGGGTCGTGATCGGTGACATTGACCTGGATGCCGACCTGCTTGAGGTCATTCGTGATGATCTGGTAATCGGTATCCCAATCGGTGTAGCCCGACACTCCCTCCGCAGTAAAGGACAGCTTTTTTCCATCTGGACCAACCAGAATGCCATCCGATCCCGCCTTATAGCCGGCTGACGCCAGGATTTGCTTTGCCTGGCTCGTATTCGTCGTGAGCTGGGCGTTGGCGTACGCCGGATCGAGGAACTGTTGGTTTGCCGGCAAGATCAAGCCGGTAGGATGCGAGACCGCGTCATAGCCGCTCTCACCGATGGTCGCAATCTGGTTGCGATCAAGCGCCAGATTGATCGCCTGGCGGACGGCGAGCTGATTTAAGGGCGCTTTTTTCAGGTTGAGGAACAGCATGAGCGGATCGCTAGGTGCAAAGTAGTAGTGGTTGTGCGCCGGGTCGCGCTGGATGAATGTCTTGTTGACGTTGGGAACGAAGAGGCCATTCCAGTCGGTCTGGTCGGTGTTCATCGCCGGCTCGGCGGTGGTGTTGCCATTGTAGGCGGGGAATTCGATCTCCGGCACAATTGGCTTGCCCGGCTGCCAGTAGTGGGGGTTTTTGGTAAAGGTGATCAATTGCGGCGTGAACGACTTGAAGACGTAGGGACCGGTACCGACGGGTCCCTTATCCACATACTTGCTGGGGTCTCCAACCGACGACCAGATGTGCTGGGCAACGATAAATGTCTGGCCGGCGACGAGCCACAAGATTGAGCTGTTCGCTGAGGTGAGTGTCATCACCACCGTCAGCGGATCCATGGCAACCACACTCTTGATGTAGGGGTCGAGGCCATTGGAATCGGCCGCCGGGTATTGCTTCATCACGTTAAACGTGAAGGCGACATCACTCGCCGTGAATGGCTGGCCATCCGACCATTTGATACCTGGGTGCAGCTTGAATGTGATCTGGGTCGCATCCGGTGAATAGGTGGCCGAATCGGCGAGCCAGGGCTTGGTGGTGCCATTCGCCCGGTTGATGAAGAGCAGGGTCTCATAGACCGGGCCGTATTGCCCGGCACTATTGACTGTTCCGACGGGGAGGAAGGGATTGAAGTTCTGGACAAGGTCGCCGCTCTCATTGGGGACAATGATCAGCGGCTGCGGCGGCCCGGTCACCTTAGATGCGCTGCTCGCAGAGCCGCACGACGCGAGCACGAGCGATAATGCCATCAGGGATACGAGCGCGAAGGATCCGATTGTTGGCCGGCGATGGGTCCATGTTCGACTGGTCACTGCACACCTCCTGTGTCAGCTAGGGAACGGACACCATGCCCGACTGTCGGGCAGGCAGCGATGCACACCGTGTCGTCGCGCGGTTCCCGGTGAACGGCCCGGTGCCGCGCGGGGAGCTGGGCTCTAGAGAGCCAGAAGCGAGCTGGGCTCTCTCGCGCCACAGGAAGCACGTACGATCAACGTGGTAGGTAGAACAATGGGCTGCGTGGGATGAGTAGGTACCCCGGCCGAGAGCTCGTTTGACGGAATGAAATCGAGATCGTCGGCCTCCGCCTGTGCCAGAAGCGCGAGCAGGAGCTTGATGCCTTCCTGTCCCATTTCGTATGACGGCTGACGAACGGTCGTGAGCGGCGGCAGTACGTGGGCGGAGGGGGCGTCATCGTCGAATCCGACCAGTGCAATGTCGCCAGGAACCGAGAGACCATGCTCTTCGGTCGCCCGCAGCACGCCATACGCCATCTGGTCAGCGGAGGCAAAGATTGCGGTGGGGCGCCTTTCGACCGGCAGCTCCAGCAGGAAGTTGGCCCCGGCGTACCCTGATTGAGGGAGGAAGTCGCCATTCACGAGGAGTAGCGGGTCGGGCTCGATGCCCGATTCCTCCAGGGCCTGCAAGTAGCCTTGATTACGCTCATGCGAGCAGAGGTATTCGGCGGGACCCTGAATGTGGGCTATACGGCGGTGACCAAGCTGGATCAGGTGGTGGACCGCGCTGTAGGCGCCAGCTTGATTATCAGGGGAGATCCAGGGTGTCACCTGCCGCTGCTGGTCATCAATAATGACCACCGGCACTCCCCGATTGTATAGCTCGGTGAGCTGTGTAGCCAGCCGCCCAGGGTAGACGCCCAGCAATCCGGCGGTAAGTTGGGTCGCCAGCAGCCGGTTGACGACCTCGCGCCGATCCCGATCGAGATCTTCATCGTTGAACGTGTAGAGGACAAGTTCATAGGGCGTCTGTTTGAGCATCTCGGTGATACCGCGCACCAGGTCGGGAACTATGGGCCAGGTGAAGGCCGGTAGCAGCATGCCGATTAGGCGACTGTGTCCACCGGCAAGTCCGGTAGCCGCCGGGCTGGGGACATAGCTCTCATCCTCTATAATCCGCAGTACACGTTCTCTGGTTTTCCGGTCAACGTCGGGCCGGTGATTCAGCACACGCGAGACGGTGGTTCGCGAAACGCCGGCCAGCCGTGCGATATCCTGTATAGTTGCTTTCTTGGCCAATGAGTTACCCCCTCTCACTGGGACGCCATGCTGTTGTGAGCGATTCCGGAATCCCGTCCGGAATCGATTCCGGAGTCGCTTGCAAGCGAGTATAACTAACCGGCTCTCGCTTGTCAAGGGGTAGAGGAACCAACTTCCCATCTTCTCACGACAGTGGGCAGTCTGGCATTGGAGGAAAGGTACTGGAAGTCAGACGGAGACTGCGCCCATTGCTGCGAAGTCTCACGGCACGAGTGGTGGTGTTCCAATCCTGGCGAGCCGTCATTCCTGCATCTCCTGGGAAATGAGTAAGGCACGCCGCGCGAATACTCCCATCGCAGGCACATCAGTACCATCTACTGTATCTAATGCACGGCGATAGCAGTTCAGCGCCGCTTCGGCCTGGCCGCGTGATGCAAATTCCCGACCAAGCTCGGTAAAAGCTAGGGACAAGACGGTGAGATCACCCGACTGATATCCCTGCCGTATCACTGCTTCTATGCGGTTCACCCGATTGAGGTTCCGGCCTGCCACTCGATCATGGCGGGCCTCCGCCAGCAAGGCCAGGCCCAGGCCGGTGTCATCGTTGGTCTGCAGCGCTTTCTGCACCGCGCGCTTTACATAGGGGAGCGCCAACTCTAGATAAGCATCGCGTCCGGAGGATGAGGTTGAGACGGGAAGAGTCTCGGCAAGATCCAGCGAAATTTCGGTAACAAGCCAATTCATCCGTCCGACGGCGGTCACTGCGGAAATCGACTCCGCATCCTGAGCGCGGATATCAGCGGCGGCGATGGTGGTGTGAAGTGCCCGTTCTGGGTCTCCACGCCATCGATAGAGGATTGCTTCCATCCAAGCAATTGATGAGATTGTCTCACTACTCGGGGCCGTCATGGCGCTTAACTGGCGGGCCTGATTCAGGTGCTTTAACGCGGCTACGTAGCGAGTCAGGGCAAATTCGCTCAAAGCCAGCTGCACCAATATATCGACTTCCAGTTCGACGTCCACGCTGCCTTGGCCTTTAGCGAGTGAACGCAGTATACCAATACCTATGCTTGCGTACTCGCTCGCTGCACGGTAGTAGCAGAGCCGGCTACTGGCGCACGCCGCCAGGTAGGTCATCTCGGCATAGGCGCCAGGATCAGGCAGTTCAGCAGCCCATTCTATCGCTTGGTTCAGTTCTGCGATTCCTTCGGAGTAGAGCTGAAGGCCTATGTTCGCACTACCAAGTGCATAGTGCAAGCGCATTCGCTGGCGCTGAGACATCGACAAGGAACAGCAGGCCATGGCAAAATCATGAGCTTTACCGTAGGCATCTGTCCGGTGCCGTGCTCCGCGGAGGCATAAGTAGGCCTGCCCCAGTAAGTATGCGACCGTGGCGTTATGATGGGTCTCACCGTGTTCGCCCAAATCGTCAGACCGGTGCAGTGAACTCTGTAGCATCATCGCTCCACTAGTATACTGACCAGATTGTTACCGGCGGCGCCCTGGCAGAGTAGATAGTACCAAACGCCTACCGCAAACCGAAGCTGGTGGTGCAAGCTCGTCTTGTACGATCCTTGGCGGACCAAGTATAGGCCATAGACAGCCAGAGATCAAGGCTCGGCAAGGAAGACATCACCTGCCTCACCGCCAAGAGCCACTGTGAAGACCGCACCGCCGGATGGCGCGTTGGACGCGGTCGTCCGCGATCGTCGCACACGTCTTCTCGATTCTGGGCTTCATACTGGGGATCTATTCGACCAGGAACGGCACCAGCCCGTTCAACTTTACCTACCACCGTGTGATGCTGGTAATCTTCGTGGCCGGCCTCATTCTGTTGCTGCTGCCGGCGGGCCAGGAGGCCCTCGGACGCCGCCGAGCGCCAAGGACGGCCGAGCCAGGCGCGAGCTAGCCACCGGCCGGAGCGTATTTCAGGTGCGTATGGTTATGCGCCAGTTTCAGACTGCTGGGCTGGCTCAACCTGGCCGGTCTGCATGACCTGCTGCAATAGGTCAGGCGCCCCGGCGCGGCAGACACGGGCAAACCTCGCCTGTCCAAGCGTGCTCCGCAGAGTAGTGAGCAATTCCTGGTGGCCAGGAAGGTCAATTGAGTGCACGGGTATTCCCAGAGTTTCGCGAAGCTCGTTTGCGGCTACGAGCAACTGCACGGCGAACTCCGGCAGCTGCTGCGCGTCGGCAACTGCTCCCAGCCCTTCGAGACACCTCGCGATCCCCTCCGGCGCACCGAGCTGATGATAGACCACCAGACCTTCTCGGTAGTAACGTGCCGCCAGTTCCAGCTCATGCTCGACCCGCGATAGTTCTGCCAGGCCGGCTAGCGCTCCAGCATTTCCCCGCCGCGTACCGATCCTGCGAGCGAGTTCCAGGCTCTCGACTAGCCGTGCATGTGCAGTCTCCCGGTCATTGAGTACACGGGCTATGTTCCCTAGGATCTCTAACGACACGCCGGTATTCTGGACATCCCCCAGCCAGCGGAAGCGCTTTAGGCTCTCTTCGACGAGTACCTGACCCTGCCTGGTCTTGCCTCCTTGCCAGAACGCCAGCTTCCCCAGACTCTGTAAAGCGGAAGCAACACCCCAGGGGTCATCGACAGCTCGGAACAGCGCCAGTGCTTCGCGGCATAGCGCCATCGCCCGCGGGTAACTGCCTTGCAGGCCCAAGAGCATCCCCAGGCTATTCTTCACATAGGCGATGTAGCGCCGGTCTCCCACCTCGCTGTACAATGCCAGGCTCTCGGCATAGAGCCCAACCGCACGCCCGTACTTGCCTTGCTCCTGATACACGCCGCCCAGGTTGCCCAGCAGAACACCAATGCCCCAGGAATCACCCAGCGAGCGGTAGAGCGCCAGCCCTTCTTCGTAGAGCGACGTTGCCTGCTGGTTATCTCCCTGTTCGTAGCGCACATTCCCGAGATCATTCAGTGTTGCCGCCAACAGCCAATGGTCGTCCAGGCGCCGCGCCATCTCAATGCTGCGCTCGAGCAGCGCGGCTGCGTGACCATAATCACCCTGCTGATTGGCGAAAATTCCCGCTCCGGCCAGTACGCCGGCCTCGGCGGCGCTGCCATTGCTATTGCCGCCGCCATCGCTATTCGCGCTGGTTACCGGTTGCTGTTCCAGCAGATCCTGGCCGATATCAGGCACGGCGCTGGCCTCAGCCAGCAGGCGCTCCAGCCAGCGGCGTCCCAGGCTGAAGTGACCATGCAGATACCAGAATCGCCAGAGCGCATACCCCAACCGTAAGCCGAGCTTCGGCTCGTGCCTGGTCAGCGACCACTGCAGCGCGGCCCGGAAATTGGGATGCTCCAGCTCCAGCCGGGGTAACCAGGCGGTCTGCTCTGCCCCACGCAGAGCCGACTCGCCCTGCTCTGCCAGGCGGAGATAGTACCAGGCATGTGCTCGTTCAGTCGCCGCGGCCTCCCCACTGTCTTCAAGCTGCTCCAGCGCGTATTCCCGTAGGGTCGCCAGCATCCCCACCCTCGGCTCGGTGCTCCCCTGGCCAAAGCTCCCCACCACCAGGTTTTTCTGCACCAGAGTTCGCACCAGCTGGAGAAGTTGCTCACCCGCCGCCAGCGGACCCGCCGCCAGACATACTGATTCCACCGCTTCAAGGGAACAGCCATCCACGCATACAGCAAGCCTACGGAATAGCGCCTGCTCCGCAGGACCTAGCAAGTCATAGCTCCACTGTACGGTACGTCGCAAGGTTTGTTGGCGCTCCGGTAGGTCATATCCTTCGCCTACCAGCACGGCAAGCGGTTGGTCAAGCCGGCGAAGCAATGCCTTCGGGGAGAGCAGGGAGACCCAGGGAGCAGCCAACTCGAGTGCTAGCGGCACTCCATCCAAACGCTCACAGATGGCGGCGATGTCCGAAGCATTCTCACGAGTGAGTGTAAAGCCGGGCTGTGCCGCCTGGGCCCGCTGGAGAAACAGTGCGACTGCCGGCACACCGGCCAGGTCGGTTATGCCGGCACCACGTCGTCGCGACCTGCTCTTTGGAACGGCCAGCAGCGGCACCGGCAGTACATGTTCGCTGCGCAGCTGTAGCGGCGCGCGACTGGTGACCAGAATATTGAGCTGTGGACTGCCAGCCAGCAAGGTACCGACGAGCGAGGCAGCGGCCGGAACCTGCTCAAAGTTATCCAGCACCAGCAGCAGCCGCTTCTCCCCAAGAAAAGCGCTAAGGGTATAGGGGAGCGGCACATTGCCCTGCTCACGTACGCCAAGCACCTGGGCGATATTGAGCGCAACCAGGTCGGGGTCGGTAAGCGCTGCCAGAGATACCAGGAAGTCGCCATCGGAATAGCGCAACCGAAGCAGCGAGGCCACCTCCACCGCCAGCCGAGTCTTACCTACACCACCGACTCCAGTCAGGGTCAGCAAGCGCACGTCCTCGCGGCCAAGCAGCTCCATAGCCTGCCCAATCTCTCGCTCACGTCCAATCAGGGGCGTGGGCGGCAGGGGAAGATTGCTTGGAGGTGGCTCTAATGGAGCAGATGGAGACTCCACAAAAGCAGTGATGGATTCCGTCGCGACGCCGGCAGCTCGATGCTTCCGAGAAGTGGCCAGTAACTCTGATTGTTCCTCGCTGGAGAGCCCAAGTGCCGCTGCGAGCAATAGCACGGTATCTTTACGGGGCGATTGGCGGGAGCCGCGCTCAAGGGCGCTGATAGCGTTGCGACTCAGGCTCGCCCGCTCGGCTAGTTCCTCCTGGGTCAAACCGGCGGCTTTACGGTAGCGTGCGAGTACGTCGCCAAAAGGCGCGGAGCGACCGCCGGTGTCCATTACATCCCTCCAGACGCCCATAACCTGGCCGAGCCAATCAGGACAGATTACTGGATGACAACATGGCGGGTGGGGTGCATCTCCTCCCCTTTGATTATAGCACGGCGCTTGCTGCGCCTCCATTGGGGCCGCCGGCTTAGCATTGTGTTCGCGATTGTGTTCGTGGTTGTACGCATTGTGCCTGGGCGGCTCCGGCTGGGCAGGGCATAGTAAGACCAGAAATTCGCACTTCGACCCGGAGCGCGATACCGGCTGTAGCAACCGATCCTACCAAAGGACGGGCTCATCACGACTCAGCGTGCCGAAAAGAGGAACAATATGAATCGAACCGTATTAGATCGACAGCTTGCCGAACTGAAAGAAGCAGTGACCGACATGGGCCTGAAGGTTGACAGCGCAATTGTGCAGAGTGCGGGAGCGCTGCAGACGGCCGACCCCAGCGTTGCTCGTGCGGTGTCATGCCAAGCTGACCGGATTCACCAGGAGCGCCTGCGTATTGAGAATATGACCGCGCTGGTGATAACTCTGCAACAGCCTACGCTTGGCGATCTGCGTGCTGCGCTCGCGGCGATGAACGCAGCCCAGGACCTGGAGCAGGTGGGTAACCTCGCCAAAGGTGTATCCGTACTGGCGACACAATTGCCGAAGGTACCTGCGAGCGAGGCGACTCTGCGCCAAAAGCTCTCAGGTCTGGCGTCGGCGGCGCGCGGTCAGGTGCAAGCGGCGCTGGGCGCCTATCGGAGAACCAGCGTACCGGAAGCTCTAATGGTCTGGGCACGCGATGATGAGGTGGATCATCTCTATGCCAGCTTCGTCAACAGCTGCCGGAACATCACACGAGAGCATCCCGAACAAGCTACTATCAACATTCCATTGCTCGCGACCGCTCTGTACCTGGAGGAGATAGCCGACCATGCCGCCAGTATTTGTGAGCGGGTCATCTACGTGGCGACCGGCGAATACCATGGACAAACAGCCGGCGCGGTTACCAGCGCCCCAGAGCCCCGACGACCCGAGCCAGTATCCCGAGCAACCCAGCCGCTCGGCCCGGCTCGGCTGGACAAACCGGTCAAGACCGCAGCATTCGGCGGTTTTTGGCAGCAAGCCGCTGCACTTCAGCGATTTGGAACTACACTACACGGCACCGCTCGGTCACTGATGCACGTGTTGCAGCCCGGAGGCATATGGCGGGATGCCCCCACCGGCGTCGAACCCAGAGCCTAGGGTACCCTTTCTACCCAAGACCGCCAGTAGAAATGAGGAGAAAGCGTATGAGTGCGGTTATCACGATGCCCGCCACCGTCGACCAGGAGAATGAGGTGCGGGCACTGGCCGCTGGGCTGCCAGGAAGATTGGTGCTCCCCGGCGACCACGATTTTGATGGTGCGCGACAGGTTTGGAATGCAGCCGTAGATTGCCGCCCCAAAGTCATTGTGCGCTGTCACAGCGCCGCCGAAGTCGCGGCAGCAGTGAATGTTGCCCGCCAGTGCGCAATGAGCCTGTCGGTGCGCAGCGGTGGGCATAGTATAGCCGGTCACGGCACCAACGACAGTGGAATGGTCATAGATCTCTCACCGATGAAGGCCATTGCCATTGACGCAGTCCAGCGCACGGCGCGGCTGGAGCCGGGGCTCACCTGGGCCGAGGTGGCTTCGGCTACCCACCCGTACGGTCTGGCGCTGACCTCAGGCAATATGGGGTCGGTGGGCGTCGGCGGTCTGTTGCTGGGCGGGGGAATTGGATGGATGGTCCGCAAGTTTGGGCTCACCATTGACCGGCTACGTGCGGTGGAGCTGGTGACCGCAGATGGCTGCCTACGACGCGCCAGCGCCGACGAAAACGCCGATCTCTTCTGGGGGCTTCGTGGTGGCGGCGGCAACTTCGGAGTCGCCACTGCCTTTGAAGTGGACCTGCATGCTGCCGGAACAGTGCTGGGAGGAGCGGTATTCTACGACGCTTCCAATGTGGACCTGATGGCGCGCGCCTATGCCCATCTGGCGGCATGCGCCCCCGACGAGCTGACTACCGCAGCGCTGCTGCTCACTGCACCACCCGCGCCCTTTATTCCCCGAGAATACTGGGGAAAGCCAGTCATAGCCATACAGGTATGCTATACTGGTCGCCTGGCTGAAGGCCGGCGGCTGGTAGCTCCGTTGCGCACGCTGGGTACACCCATCGCTGATATGATTGCGCCCATGCCCTACCCCAATATGTTTGCCATGACTGTAGATGGCACAGTGAGGGGGCTTTCACACTATGGTTATTCGGTACTCCTGAACACCATAAATGACGACGCGCTGGCTGCCTTTGCCACCGAGATGTTGGTAGGCATAGCTCCAGGGGTGATTGGACAGATCCAGGTGCTGGGCGGCGCGATGAGCCGGGTGCTGGCCGGCGCTACCGCCTTCGCCCACCGTGACGCGCAGCTGATGTTCGTGGTCTCGTGCATGGCGCCAGGGCAGGAGAGCGCTGGTCCATTGCGGGCCAGCGTGGACCAGGTCTGGCGGGCCGTGCGTCCTTACGGGACCGGCGTCTACGTCAATTTTTTGGGAGATGAAGGTGAGCAGCGAATCCATGAGGCCTACCCGGAAGCGGCCTATGCTCGTCTCTCGGCGCTCAAGCAGCGTTACGACCCCGCCAATTTGTTTCATCTCAACCAGAACATCTTGCCCCATGGTTAGACCATGGCGCAGGAGCTTGAACCGGAACTGGCGCTGGGAGACGAGACGCTTAACATGCTACTCCGGTAGCAATACCTGGCCATTAAGCGTCGCGGTAAGCGTTACCGGCACGCCGTGCCGCAGGGTTTGGGCAGCGTGACAAGCCCGCTCGGCATGACCTATCAGGTCTCTCAGCTGAGCAGCCGGCGCCGGACTGTCCACGGTGACTACTATCGTAACCTCTTCAAAGTAGGGAGGTGCATCGTCGACGTCATACTTTTCGGTATTTCGAAAAGTAGCTCGTACGTCGGCTGAGGCATCATCGATGGGAACATCGTAGAGAGGCGCGAACCGCGCCAGCTGGGTAAGCAGTCAGAAAGCGACGCCAACCATGAAATACTGTAGTGGTGAGGCTCCCTGCTCAGTTCCGCCACGCGAGAGCGGCTCATCGGCTTGTACGATGAATTTCCCCATGCGGCCCTCGAGATGTACGTCGTCAACAATTCGTGCCACCGCACGAGTTGTGATGCTGCGTCCTTCTACCGGCTGCGCACTCATCTCGGCGCGCAGTCGCTCGATCTCCCGCCGCTGCTTCTCAAGGTTCACTCGTCCACGCTGTGGTTCGGCCACCGGTGCACCTCCCTATACGAACATGTTGCGGCCGAGCCAGCTGAGCCACTAGGCGCTCGTCTCGGCGGCGTTACCGCAAGTCTAGGCGAGAGAGTGGGCGCTGTCAACAGCACGCCTATGGACCATGCCCGCACGCGCGTCTCACCGGATCCTCAGTGCATTGTCTGCCTCGTAAGTACTGTTCAATCCATCTGGAGTGGCGAAGTGAACACCCCCGAAGGTGTCGCAGCGATGGTTCGCGGCCGTCGCATCAGCCAGACATAGCCGTCCTCAAGAGTGGGTTCTGCAGGTACAATGTCCAGGCCGGTCGACGGATCTCCCACTAGCCGGTAGTGGATGCGGCCGTCGGCGAGCGGAACGCTGGAGACCACGGTGAAGTTACCCGAGGGCTTGGAGCCTGGCGAGGTGCTGACCAACCAAACATGACCGCGAGTCTCTGCCAGCAGCTGGGTGATAGCACCCTGGAAGATCACGCGACCCATAGTCATGACGGCAACCTGCCGGCAAGTCTGGGCAATGTCTTCTACGATGTGAGTCGAGAGCAACACAGTACGGTCGCCGGCCAGCTCGGCCAGAAGGTTGCGGAAGCGTATACGCTCCTCCGGATCGAGCCCGGCTGTAGGCTCATCTACTATCATGAGCTTGGGGTCGTTCAAGAGCGCCTGAGCAATACCGATCCGTCGCTTCATTCCGCCCGAGTAGGTCTTGAGCTTCCGGTTCGCCACCTCTGTCAGACTCACTGTCGAGAGCAGCTCCTCCACCCGGCTGCGGCGTGCTGTGGCCGACTCCAATCCTTTGAGGATACCAATATAGTCGAGGAACTCACGCGCCGAAAGATCAGGATACATTCCCAGCTCCTGCGGTAGATAGCCCAGTATGCGCTTGACTTCGGTGCGATCATGCTCGCTCTTTATCTGCCGGCCGCCGATGCTGACCGTGCCGCTGCTGGGATGGAGAATGCCCGCCAGAATCCGCATTAGCGTGGTCTTGCCGGCACCGTTAGGACCGATCAGTCCGAAGATACCGCTGGGAATCGACAGATTCACGCCGTCAAGCGCGCGTACGCCGCCATGGTACACCTTGGTAAGGGCGACTGTGGTAATGTTCATGGGTTATTTCACTCTAATCCCGTCAAATACTAAATCAAAACCGCAGCCGTGCCGGCTGCGGTTTTGCCGTCTAGCGCAGCAGCGACTGCCTGCGCAGATAGGTTGACATAGCGATGGTGGCCACGAAGCCGAGCCCGATGAGCAACGCGATGCTGGCAAAGCCTTGCGCTGGTGTGGCGTGCAGTTGCAAGAATGTCCAGGAAAACTTGAAAATACCTTCAAGAGCCCAGGGACCGGCGGCATTCAACATCGTGCCCACAATACTGGGGATTCCAACTTTGGGACTCATCAAATTGGCCCAGAACCAGTAGCCGGTAAAGAGGAACTGATAGACTGGCACTCGCAATATCTGCGGTAGCGTCACCGAGAAGCCGGCCACAAAGAGCGAACCGGGCAGCACCACTGCGGCAAACAGCGCCAGCGCCAACGGCAATAGGCTTAGAGATTTGCTCTGTTCTTCTATGTAGATCGCCAGACCAAAGTAGATGATGGCCAGCGGCGTAAGCGTCGCTAGAGTGCTGCCCAAGAATTTTCCGGTGAGGCGAGCGTCAAGCGAAGACGCTATCGAGTTGAATAGCTCATCTACATGCAGACGGGAATCTCGAGCCAGGCGGTCAGCCAGCAACAAGCCGACTCCCAGCGGGAGGAACATCGCCATATACTGAGCCCAGTATAGCAGCGATTCGGACGGGTCAGGAGGTACCCAGCGGGCGGTATGATTGGACTGGGCGTGGGTGTGAAACCCATAGAGTAGATCGGAATTGCCGTACCATATTCCAAAGATCACCAGACCGATCAATCCCAGCACTACCCACAGCGACTTACGTCGTATCTGCATCCGATACTCGTAGCGCATTGCTCCCAGTACTACTGCCAGCTGAGACATAGGTTACACTTCCTCTCCTAGCAAGCGCGTCTCACTGTTATACAGACAAAACCAGACCCCCCCGAACAGGACCAGCGCGGTGAGCAGTAGCTCAATACGGTTGGCGCCCCAGTAACTCGCACCCGAGTCGAACATGGTGGCGAATACGTTGGCAGCCTGAGTCCAGGCCGAGCTTGACAGCGCTCCATGAAAGAGCAGCTCGACGGTCCAGACCACGCTAAGTATGGCAATGCTAGCCCCACGGCTTCGCAGCAGTAGACCCAGACATGCGCCCCAGGCACTAAACCAGAGCAGCGGCGCGAACCAGGTAAGCAGATAGCCGGACAGACCGTCTCGCTTGAGCGCCCAGGGCCAGATGTGCGCCATGAGAACCACCGCCAGCACCTCGATGAGTGCGCACCAGAGAAGAAACAACCCAATTCGTCGCAGCACCGTCAGCCGATACGGCATCAACATGGCAAGCTGTAACTCCAGCGCGGGCTCAACCGAGGCAATTGTACACACCACAATGCCTGCCACCAGTGGCACCGCTCCCTCAATACCTGCCATTGCCATGTTGCTGATGTCACCATGACTTGCGTGCCGGAGAGCCATCATGGTAAGGGTGATGGCAAAGAGCCAGGCTACCAGTGCAGGTAGCGCAAAGAGCCAGGCGCCGACCACCAGAGCTTCGTGGCGCAGCAGCCGGCACCGTAACCGAAGACCCATATTGCCCTCCAGAGCACCGGCAAGTAACCGATATATATACCGCGCATTCCACAAACTCCGAATTTAACTGAGCGGCTCAAGAAGCGATGCGCGGCGCTTGGTGCGGCACACACACTACCGCCAGCGCAAAAAGCAGACCAGCGATAAGGATGGTTGCCGGCGTCGTCTGCCAGATTATTGCCAGTGGAGTACCATCGCCGGCAGCGGTAGCCGCCACCGCCGAAATTGATGAGACAAAGAAGTGTAGCAGCCAGAGCCCGCTCGAAGCGGAGGCGCCCACCACGGCGCCAGCTCCGATTGAGAGGGTCAGGCTGAGACCAGAAAGCAGCAACATCGGACCCACCCAGAAGGTGACCAGTAGCCCAAAATTTCCGCCATGGAGCGTCACTGCGGCCAGCGTCACCGCCAGCGAGAGAACTACGTTATAGCTGACAGCCAGCAGCAACCGGCAGAGTAGGACCTGGCGCGGCGACACGGGCGTAGACAGGGCGATCTCAAGCCCGGCGTCAGTCTCGGGCCCGTATAAAAAGGCCAGGCCGAGAGCGGTAACCAGAGGAGTCAGAAAACTTTGCGCGATGGCGATGTGCAGGCTGGCGCCCGGCGAAGAGAAGGTCGCCGGCCAGAGAAGTGGGGCCAGACAGATGAGGGTTGCCAGGGTAGAAGCAACCCAGATGCCCGGCCGAATCACTCGCAACTGACTCCTCGCGAGTAGCAGCCGAAGAGCGCACCATGTTACTAGCGAGCGAGCGGCCGTAGTGGACGGCGCCACGCTCGTGCGCGGAGCATCTACCTTCGCCCAGACAGCATGCATGAGCTGTGGCGAGGGGCGTGGCACCAGAACCGGATTTTCGACCACGCGGGTAACTTCAGCCAGAATCTGCCACGAATGTAGGTCATCGCGACAGTGCTGGCAGGCAGCCAGGTGGTTTCGTACACGCCAACGATCGGACTCAGCCAGCGTGTCGTTGAGGTAGGCAGGAAGTAGATCACCGACATGCCGGTTATGTTCGGGGCGATTCCACTCGCCGAATGTGTCATCCCAGGTCATTCGTCTACCCTTTCTCTACCGCGAAGCAACGCGCGCAGAGAGCGCTTGGCGGTCGAGAGCCGGCTTTTCACCGTCCCCAGCGGAACCTCAAGCACATCCGCGATCTCGGCGTAGGTCAACTCGTGTACAAAGGTCAGTAGCAGTACCTCGCGGTGAATGGGCAAGAGTTGCCGAAGCGCCGCCATGATCTCCTCACTCGCGATGTGGCGCAGAAGAGCAGTCTCCGGTTCCAGATCTGGCGCCGGCATGGCTGCCAGCTCAGCCAGCTCGGCCCACGGCGGCTCACTCTGTCGAAGCCGTTTTCCGGCCCTGCGCCTGGCGATGCCAAAGAGCCAGGCATGTAGACGGGCATCTCCCCGGTAACTGTGAGCATTCTTCCAGGCCGCTACCAGAGTATCCTGCAGCAATTCCTCGGCAATTCCAGGGTCGCTGGTGAAGTGCATCAGATAATGGAGTAACGACTGGCCATGGCGCGCGTAAATCTCCTCGAGAGCCTGACGGTCGCCCCGTGCGACCGCGCGGACCAGCTGAAGATCGCTATCGGTTTCCCCGTCGCTCACCCATTCGGTCCCCTCAGCTTCGAGTGCTGCCACTGACCCAGCCTTTTCTCTACACAAGTTGCTAACACCAGCCTACCGTAACGGTCCAGCACGCCGCGTGATTCTACCTGCCTACGTGGTGCCGGAGCCATCTGGTGTGCTTTCTCAGTATACGTACCCATTGGCGACGAAAATGTTCACGGGATATGAAAGCATGAGAAAGCCGATCTTTCGCCGACATGCGGGCATGACCATCCTTCGCCGTGCGGTGGTGTAAAATGTGGACCTTACCGAAGTGTGACACTGGTAGCGCCACATCGTTGTTCAGGCGTACCGCACAGCGCTGGAGAGGGAAACCGTAATGAGCAGCAATCAAGGGCCGTCTGGGCAGTCGAAGCAATCAGAGGTTTCCGACCCGGTCTCGACCGCTTTAGATAAGGTACAGCAGGACTTCGAGAACCCGGCGTTTGCCGGCCGGCGGCTCTTCTCCGAACTACTTGGAACCTTCCTGCTGGTGCTGGTTGCGGCTGGAGCCGATGTAGTCAACGCGGTGAGCCACGGAGAGATTAGTCTCTCGGCCCGAGTCACCGCACCCGGCCTGATGGTCCTCGCAGTTATCCTCTTCATGGGAGCGATCTCCGGCGCCCACCTCAATCCCGCGGTGAGCATCGCCTTTGCCGCTCGTGGAGATTTCCCCTGGCGGCGGGTGCCGCACTATATCATCGCCCAGCTGGTGGGAGCCACCCTGGCATGCCTGCTCCTCTTTGCGCTCTTCGGCAAGGCGGGGCTACTGGGCGCCACCGAGCCCGGTCCCGGCATCAGCGACTGGAAGGCGCTGATTATCGAGTTTGTCCTGACCGCTGGGCTGGTGAGCACTATACTGGGAACCGCTTCGCGCGCCCAGAACCTGGGGCCGATCTCAGCGTTTGGAGTAGGTGCCTACATCATACTCGCCGGACTGTGGGCGGCTCCCATCAGCGGAGCATCGATGAATCCAGCGCGGTCGTTCGGGCCGGATCTGGTGCTGCTGAATTTCTCACACTTCTGGGTCTACCTTGCCGGCCCGATCCTTGGCGGGCTGCTGGCGGTCGGCTTCGCCTATATACTTCGAGGTCCTGGACGGGACCCGACCGCCATGCAGGCGGCACAGGGACGACTCGAGCAGATCCTGGGGCCCGATCGCCGCCGGAAACGGGCTGGATCTCCACCAGACCGTCAGCGCCAAAGGCCAGAGTAAGCAATTTGGGCGTTTGCCTGTAGTCCGGCGGTGAACTCTACTTTGGTTGGGCCAAGCACTACCCCGATAACCCACCAGGTAAGCTGGGGCGTCCCGAATCCGCATGTCCTACACTTCGCTTACGGCAACACAGGCTACAGATGCCGGGAGCGGCACATCTCGACAATTGCTCCACAGGTGAGTGTATGGAACCAGAATCCTCAACCACAGCAATGCGTCTGGTCGCGGTTGGCGACAAATCTCTCGCCGACTACGCACCGGAAGCGGGCGACGATATCATCGCTGAAATCGAAGCTTTGGCGGCGCCTTTGCGAGGCGCGCGGGTGGTTCATGTTTCGGCCACGGCTCACGGCGGCGGCGTAGCCGAACTCTTGAATACTCTGGTACCCCTGATGATGAGCGTGGGACTTGACGTTGAATGGCGGGTCATCGCCGGGTCAGAACCGTTCTTTCAAGTTACCAAGAGTCTGCACAACGGACTGCATGGCATGTCCATCGAATTATCTTCTCAAATGCAGCGCACCTTCCTGGAGGTAAACGCCAATAACGCCGCCGCCTTTCTGGACGGCTACGATTTCGTCGTGGTACATGATCCGCAGCCGGTGCCTTTGCGCATGCTACGGCCTCGCGACCGAGGATCCTGGATCTGGCGCTGCCATATCGACCTAACCGCAGCCAACCCTGTCTTTTGGGACTTTCTCCGTCCATTCGTGCAGGCCTACGACGCCGCTATTTTCAGTATGGCAGCGTACGTCAGACCTGATCTGGCGATAAACCACCGGGCAATAATTCCGCCGGCCATCGACCCCCTGAGCCCCAAGAACGCTTCCCAGGACGAATTGGAGAGCAGGCGCCTGATTGAGCGCTCGGGAATCGATTCCGCCCGTCCGATGCTGGTGCAGGTCTCGCGTTTCGACCCTTGGAAAGATCCGCTTGGAGTAGTGGATGTCTACCGTGGGCTTCGCCGACACATGTCGGGTATACAGCTGGTACTTTTAGGCGCGCTGGCCGACGATGACCCCGAGGGTACCGAATACTACTGGCGCACGCGTGAATATGCCGGCAACGACCCCGATATACACGTGCTCCTGAACACTGGAGGAGCGCCAGAAGTAAACGCGTTTCAGAGGCTCGCTACGGTGGCGCTGCAGAAGTCGGTTCGTGAGGGCTTTGGGATGACGGTAACCGAAGCGCTCTGGAAGGAACGGCCGGTGGTCGCGGCCAACGTCGGGGGTATCCCACTGCAGATCCAGGACGGTGTGACTGGTTACCTGGTCTCGAGCGTGGATCAATGCATCGAACGAACGGCAGAAATGTTAAACCACCCGATAAGTGCCGGCGAGATGGGTAGGCGGGGCCGCGAACTGGTCAGGCGTTCGTTTCTCTCGACCGCCAACCTGCGCAATTACCTCGCTCTATTCCAGGAACTTCAACCTTCCCGATCAGGTGGTGGCCATCACCAGCACTCGAGTGAGGCCAGCGAATCGTTTCAGTAAGCCAGGCTACTGGTTTGCCAGCAGTCCCCCAATGGGCCCTTCTGGCTCAGCCGATCCACTGTGGATAGCCGGACATTCAAGCGCCCGCTGGGTTCGCCTGCATCTGTGATCTTTCGGCTGGAGAGTCCAGCGAGAATTCTCAGTACACGCTGTACCTGGCGTTCATCCTGCGTGACGACGAGTAGCACCGGAAGGCCCGAGGTCTCCCCCGGAGGCGTATCCGGTACCTGCCAGCCGTAGTGCTCATCCGGGCCGTCATGACTGGCGGCAGAGCAAAAAGCGGCATACCGCTGGTACATGAGGAGCTTATTGTGACAATACCCATAACTTGTCGCCTCGTGGAAGCATTAAGTGTCGTTGGGTACCCCAATTCAAGCGGATTCATGCTGGGCGAAAAATAAGCGCCACACAGATTTTGAAAGCATAAAGTGTCGCAAAGTACAAATTGAAAGCATAAAGTGACGCAAAGTACACCACATATTGGTTGTAGTGCCATCGAAATGATAAATACAATCACAGGCGAGTGAACATACTTAGGGAGAAATCTCTCTTGGGTAACCATTCGGGCGAAGCTAGAGTCGAGCGGTTTCATCACCAAAGATCGCCCGTACAATCTTCGAGCGTCATGCTCCCATGCTGCACTACATTGCAAGCTCGGCTAAATAGTCACCAAAATCCATCTCATATGACGTGTAACCACTGGACTGAGGCAACACCCTGTTGCTAATGACCACCCAATCGTGCGGCAATACTTTGAGCGCTTCCGCCGCCGCTTTCTCGCCAGCAGTCGAAAACTCGCCAGCTATTTTCAATTGCGCCATGTGTTATTTGTCCCTCCGCCACTAGGGCCCATGCCACTGTAGTCGCACCCTATGTTTGTTGATAACGAACTGCGAAGAACCGCAGTACAGTCTGATTGATCATATTTGGAGGATTCTCTTTGCGCTTTATACTCACGCGTATTTGTGAACGGTTGGCTTTGTTTAGATACCTTTGACCACCTTGGATAGTATTTTTGGAGATGCAGCGTTGAGATAGCCTAGCGAAAGCGAGTGTGTTGCAATTCTACTATAGTTGCTACGTTCCGTAACAGCCTCCGTATTCCACACAGTTGGAAATCTGGGCCGATTCACATCACTGCTTTCCAACTGAAGAGCGAGCGCAATTGAGAAACGATGCATTAGACTCTGGCTTGTAGGGCAAGTCCTCGAATGCCAAACCCACTCTGGGTTCTGGTACCCAGATGCGGCGGTACAACACAACCAGTGCGCAGGTCGCTGTCTCGCTCACGTCTCGTCGGAAGCAACACCGGGTCAGCAGCTGTAGTATACCGAAGGTAGCGAGCAAACCAAAAGACACCGCGTAAAGCAGCACAAGGGAGACCACGTGCGGAAAGTGGGCAACGGCAGCAGACACGGATGTCGCCGGCCTGAATTGGAAACCGACCTGCTGGCAACCAGGAGCGCTGACTCGCGTTGACACTCAACTCAGCCCGCTCCCGCCAGCCAGACCAGTCGCGACTTCGCCGTCATATGGTGACAAATCTGCCACGATATTTTTGCGACTCTTGCTTTCCTCTCGCACAAACAGGCATCATAATCTCTACAAGAGTCGAACGTATGTTCTTCTTGGTGCGTCAACAACCGGGCACATGAGGTCTGTACTATTCTGGCTCGTTATGCACACGAGCCGGAGTTCCCAGATGCAACTCTTGACATGAACGTCCCGCGACAGGACGCACACGAGGAATCTCACATGACACGACGATATGGCGATCCTATTCTGGTCGCCGAGTCCTCCGGCAACCAACCGAGATGTTTCATCTGGCGTGGTACGACCTATCGTGTGCAGGCGGTTCTTGCCATGTGGCATCTGCGGGACCGCTGGTGGGAAGGGAAGTCCTTTAGACACACAGGCTCAGAGCTGGCACTAGAGAGCGATCGACAATACTACCGGCTCGAGTGCTCGCCTGATCTCCTCTGTGAGATCTATTTCGATACCGTACGCGACGGCTGGATCCTCGACCGTGTCTACGATTAAAAGGCCATGCCGAGTACTGCCGCCCGAAATTTCGTCCAAAGTAACTCTACAATCTGGAAGGTGTGTAAAGGAGTGTCGTGAATGCAGAAATAGTCTCGGTTTGCCACAGAAGATGAGAGCCAAAAAATGGCTTGCGAGACCCTTTCGACACTATCGATTCCACAGTGTTGGTATGCTAGCTCTGTTCGATCCCTCGTTGGGATCTCAAGTCTTCTATAGTCGAGATGAGTAGACGTTGGGTACTCTGCATCTCATTCCCTGTGTAGACCTGCCTGGGCCAAAAGAATCCTTTAAGACCATCCTTGTATCTCCGCGGCACGATATGCACGTGAACGTGTGGCACGCTTTGACTCACTTCGTTGTTCATGGCCACAAACGTGCCATCGGCCGCCATGGCACGTTTTACTGCGTCGGAGAGGAGCTGTACGTTGGTGAAGAACGGTCCAATAACCGGTACCGGAAGATCCCCGAAGTAGGAAATATGTGCTCGTGGTACCACCAAGCAGTGACCCAGAAACACGGGCCGTCGATCTAAAAACGCACATGAGAGTTCATCTTGAAATACTATGCAGGCATCCGCAGTTCTGTTGACGATTTGGCAGAATGCGCAGTCTTTGTTTGTCTCTGAAGGCACTTCCAGCTGGCCCATCATACTGCTCTCTCATTCCTACCAATTTGTCTAGTTGAACTCTATAGGCTTGGCACCACAGTGTCAAGAAAGACAAAAATGGACTCTAACCTGACGCCCCAGGCCGCCAAATGCGGATCATCGCCTGACGTCAGTTTAGGGTAGACTTTACACGGATGGTTAGAGGTATTGTGCCAGTTACTCGGCATCATTGTTGCCCTTTGCAGTCCTATTGTTCCTGTGCAACTCGGGACGACTCACCTTACCCAGCGCCTGTTCGACCTGTTCGGCATAGAGCCTCTCGCCCAGGCGGCCGAGGATAGCAAGTGCGGCTTCATAGTGATCGCGACCCCGCTCCACGTTACCTTGTGCAGCATGCAGATCCCCGTACACATACAGCGTCTTAGCCTCGGCGTAGGGGTAGGGCATCGAGCGAGTCAGTGCTAGGGCCTCGTCGAGGGCAGCTTCCGCTTCCTGCCAGCGGCCTTGCCGCAGATCCAGGAGCGCCTGAATACGCAAGGCGTCAGCGAGGAGCACATGGTAGCGCCGCTCCCGTGCATGCCTCAGGCACTCGGCTAGCATGGCAGCAGCTCGCTCGACCTCACCCAGCTCCAGACAAGCCCAGGCTATCAGTGGTACCACGTCAGTATCCGATTGCTCGTAGGAACTGGCGCGGTCGAGCAACGGCTCCAGACGGACCAGGGCAGCTGTGGCATCGGTACGCAGGAGATCCGCTTCTGCCAGTGCTGCATTCGCTTGGAGTAGGACCAACCTGGAGTTGGGGTCCTGACTCTGTTGCATCGCCGCGTGCAGGCATTCCTCGGCTGCCTGGGCCTCGCCACGGGCCAGATAGATCCTTCCCTGGAGCTGTGCGCTACCCTCGGCCCGAGAAGGGGAGGCAGCGTCGAGTGCACGCACGATCTCCGCGGCACGCCGCTCCGAGTCAAGTGCCTGGTCCCAGTCTCCGCTTATGAACAAAGGACCCGCCAGGGTGCCCAGCATCCGCGCAACGAGATCCGGCATGTCATACTGCTCGGCCAGTTCCAGTGCTTGCTGTGCCGAGCGCAGCGCGTCCGCACAATCCCCCAAGTCCATGAGGACTTCCGCACGGTTGGCCTGAATGAGGCACTGTCCCTCGAGATTTCTGGCTTGCTCGGCAACCGGGTACGCCGTCTCGAATGCTGCGAGTGCCTCGGCCGGATGGTCACAATAGCTCAGGGTGCAGCCAAGAAAGTTGAGCGTCCGCACCTGGAGCCAAGGTTCACCGGCGGCCTGCGCATAGCTCAGAGCACGCTCAGCCAGCGACATAGCTTCCCGATGCTGACTCAGGGCACCGAAGCACGCGGCCAAAGAGAAGTAGACGCGACCGGTGGTACGTGCCGAGAGGAGCGGTACCGCCCGTTCGGCCAGCTCCATCAGTGTGTCGGCCTGCGCCACAGCGTCCGCCAGGTCCGCTGGTTCAGTAGCCGCTGGGATAGCCTCGGTCTGGAGCGCGCGCTCGTGCATGTCCCCTGCGCTGGCAGCGACCTGCGTAGCCTCAGTCTGTGTGACGCCTGCCTGCCTGGCCAGGTAGATGAGAAGCGTCCGCAGCCGGGCTAGGTTCTCCTCTGGTGGCACCAAAAATCCAATCGGACTGGTCATGTGGGCACTATCCCAAGCGAACTGATCCAGATTCCCGGCTTCCCGGCGGATCTCAGCCGCCGCCTCGAGCAGTGCCAGCGTCTCTCGCATGCGCCCGGACACACGGAGAACATCGGCCAACCGCTCCAGCACCTCCGCCTCACGCTCAGTGTCCCCGAGCTCGCGTGAGAGCTCCAGCGCCATCTGGTAGTGCCGCTCCGCCTCGGTGTGCGCAAAGACCGCCTCCGCCTGCTCGCCGGCCTGCATGGCATATGGCAACGCCCGCGCGGATTCACCGCCCCGGGCGAAATGCCAGGCCAGCTCCGCCGCTGGCGGCACACGTCCGGGCGGAGTCACCTTTAGGATCGTCTCGCCAACCCAGCGGTGCAGAGCAGTGCTGCGGGCAGCTCCCAGATCCGCCATCGCCACCTCACGGATCAGATCATGGGCGAAGGCATAGCTCTCCCCTCCCTCTGCCTCGACCAGCAGACCCGCCTGACCCGCCAGCTCGAGACCCTCAAGCATCTCCGCGTGCTCTAGACCACTCCGAGTGGCTACCGTGAGCAGCACCGAGATGGCTGCCTCGCGGCCCGAGACTGCTACCACATTGACGACCTCATGCGCCGCCTCAGGCAGCAGGGCCAGCCGCTGCCGAATGCTCTGGGTCACCGTCCAGGGTAGCTGGCCATGCGCACTGTGTCCCCCCTGTCTCTCATTCTCCGGCACCCCGGCGTCCACCTGGCTCTGCAGTGCCTGCGCCCAGCTCACCAGAAAGATAGGGTACGCCGCCGGTGCGCTCGACCATCTGCTTCTGCAGCTCGCCCCAGTCGCCTGGGGGAAGATCGACGAAGAGTGCCGTCGCGAGCTCATCCGCGGCTTCAGGCGTCAAACGACCGAGTTCGACCGGGGCGGCGAGCCCTTCACGGGCCAGGTCGGCTAGCAGTATACCCAGCGGATCTGCTGGGAGGACCTCGGTGCTTCGATAGGCTGCCACCACCCGAAGGTGCCTGTCCGTCTGCTCGTCGAGGCTACGCAGCAGGTCAGCGAGCAGATCGAGCGCATCCTGCCCCGCCCATTGCAGATCATCCAACACCAGCAGCGTACCCGAGGGTCCAGCAAGGTTGGCCAGGTAGCGCCCCACGGCGGCAAACATGAGCCTCCGCTCCTGCGCGGGGGGCAACTTCCACTGGGGCACGGGGACCAGCGAGGACTCCGCCAGCTCGGGCAGGAGCCGCACCAGCCAGGTGCAGCCTTCCAGCAAGCGGCGTAGCTGCGCCACAGACTGGCTGCGTAGCGAGCGTGCCAAGGCCGTGAGCAAGGGAGCGTAGGGTTCCTGACCACTCCGTCGATGGCAGCCTCCTTCCAGCACCGACCAGCCTTGGGTGCCTCCCCGACTGGACGCCTCGCGGAGCAGGCGGGTCTTGCCGATACCCGGCTCGCCGGCCAGCACCAAGAGCGGTGGTCCTTGCCCAGCAAGGTGCTTCTCCAGCAGCGCCACCTCGGAGGAACGTCCCAACAAGGCGACCGACAGGGGGTCCACTGGCGGTGGACCGATGGTGCCGGACGGGAACCGCTGCCGGCTGGCGCTCGCTTCCAAGAGGGTCCGCTTCTCGTCCGGCAGCTTGAGCGCTGCCGCCAACAGGTCGATAGTGTCCTGCCGGGGTGCCAGGCTTGCTCCACTCTCCAGCTTGCGCAGGGCTCGCACGGAGAGGCCAGCTCGCTCGGCGAGCTTCTCCTGGGTCATCTCCGCTGCTCGCCGATACTCGCGCAGCAGGTCGGCAAAGGTGCGTGATCGCTCGAGCGCCATCTCCTACGCCCCTATCCACTCATGGTCTCGGGCTACGACTCCCACGAGAGTCCAAAGTCTGGCACGGACGCACTACCTTATCCGTCTCGGCTGATGTCAGCTGCAGCGTACCACCACTCCGGGTCGACGGCAAGAGGAGCATGCCGAGCGCAAAAAGTGCCGGTCAAAGTGCCGGTCAAAGTGCCGATAGTGCCTGGTCAGCGCAGGTTATCGCGGGTACGTTGGATACGGAATCGGGTCCCAGCAGCTAGAGGTTGTGCGCATGACCCAGAAGGGCCAACGCTCGGCCTGCAGAGACTGGGGCCGGCGATCTCCAACGGCTCAGCCACAATCGGTATCAACACATCTGTTCTGTTCGGCAAGTTCATGAGGAGGCACAGCTATGGCGCAACTTTGGCTCCAACGACGTTTCGTGTTATTCCTGACATTGATGATTGTCGTGCTTTCGCTCACTACCCTCGCCTGCACCGACAATGGCGATGGGATTGGGCCGTCGCCGACTGCCACCCACCGCCCGTCTCCAACCGCAACTCCGGTGTCGGCACTGTTTACCTTTAACAGTAGTGGAGCTAGCTCCACGCTTGACAATTTGTTCGTGACGGCAGAAGGGGGGGCATTCTGTGGGGCTGCAGTTGTTCTCAAAGGCAACCCTACCAAGTATGATGCCGGGTCAATTCAATCGATACAAACCGACAACGATGCCGGCAACTGGTCATCAGGTGTCCTTCAACAAGTACCCGGTGATGCCAGTGCAGCTGACGCTGGGTCACCCAATTATTGCGATCAAATTATTTTCATAACTAATGTGAGCAATAGCACAATCACAATTAAGGGCCTTGCCGTCACCTATGTGGTCGCATCCGTGACCAACTCGTATCACTATAACTTGTATAATTGCGCTCCATATGAGCCAAACTGCCCTCAACTAGGTGCGGGAGTGCCAGGGTGTCATCTAGCATTCCGGCTTACTCCAGGTAAAGCGGGATCATCTGTAGAACAAGATTGCCCACAACCTCTGGTTGTTACTCCGCAACAAAGCGCACCAATTCAGTTCGTCTTTACTTCTGCTCCCCAGAGCGAACTATACAAGGCGAGCATCTCGCTCATTTTAGGCGGCGGCACCAAAATCACACTGCCAAACTCCTTCGACGATGCGTTAGTGTTTGACTCTCCCAGCCAATTTAGCTGTTATGCCGTGGCTGGCGACAAATTGGTTCAGATTCCCGTCCTTCATTCGAACTGCGTTTAAAGCTACAGGCAGTGAGGTACTCAGATGAGCAGCACCACAAGCAGCACTGCGAGCACAATTCATCGCATTGCCCAAGCATGGAACGGTCTTGTTGCCTCTATAGCTTCCCTTGCTTTCGCTGGGATTATTTCCATTCTGCTGGGACTGAACTCGTTGCCGCAGTCAATTCCACTCGTTGCACTTGTTCATAGTGATCCGGTTTGGGCGGTGGGTATTTGTCTAGCCTTTGTGACCATTACGGTCTTCTCGTTTCTACTCATCCGCAGCACTGGCAATCCTCAACCAAGCCGCCAAAATGACCGCCCATCGCTACCGCGTTTGCCGCACGTCGCGTTTCCCACCATTATTTCTACGACAAGCTTCGCCTTATTCGCCTCGTTACTGGCAACAGTTCTTCTTCGTCCGTCGTGGTGTCCAGCTGCCCTGTGCCCACCATCCAGTATTATTTATGCCCAAAATAGCGTCCATGACAGCAACTTGGAGATGTATTACACCGACCTGCAAACCGATTACTATGCCATCCCGGGGAATCCTGCCCAATACAACTCTACGAACGCCCCCCATAGCATTGGCGTGGTTCGTGTAGATAAGGAGGCAACCCAGTCGTATCGCGTGATCTTTACGCTCCATAGTGTGCGTCGTAGCGGATATGACATTATCATTGACCAAATTGCTGTGAATATTCAAGACGTGCCGATCACTCCCCAGTCACTCAATGTCTGGTATCGAGGATCGCCCCAGTATCTGAACTACCCATTCGTTGCCAACTTTACTGGGCAGACGGCGGGAGCGATGATACCTGCGACGTTTGATACTCCCGTTCCGACCATCTTAGAACTGGCATCCGGAGAGGCTGACACCGTTGGGTTGCAAATCACTACGACGAGTCTGGCTGATGTGCGCTTTAGCATAAATGTACGGTACCGCATTGCCGATGAATCCACCATTTCTGCGCCACTGACGCTCCCGGGAATCTTTGAAGTGATATTCACAGATGGCTCTAATTGGCATCTGTTCACATTAGATGGAAACCACTTCATTCCATCACCCTGAGCACTGTAGCAACGACTGAGGAGCGCAAAGATGTACAAACGGGGTACGTCCTCGGACGTGCACGTACTAGCGCGACACTGCACCGTACTTCGTTCGACATGACCCGTCGAATGGAGTGATATGGGCGGTTTCCAGACTTCACTCATGTCGCTCACTGCTAACCCAGAGTACGTAATGCTCCGACTCACAAGTGCCGGTGTAGTCATTGAATGATATCCGGCTAGAGTCCGCTTATCGGTGTCTGCCCGGGGTGCCGGCGTTCATGCGCAATTACGAACGACTCACGTCAGCTAGTGCCCGCTCGACCTGTTCGGCATAGAGCCGCTCGCCCAGTCGGCCGAGAATGGCAAGCGCTGCCAAATACTGCTCACGAGCCCGCTTCCACTCACCCTGCGCAGCATAGTGGTTGCCATAGACGTAGAGGGCCTTCGCCTCGGCGTAGGGGTACGGCATCGCGTGAGCCAGCGCAATAGCCTCGTCAAGGGCTGCTTCCGCTTCCTGCCGGCGACCCTGCTGGAGGAGCAGCAGCGCCTGAATGCGGAGAGCATCAGCGAGCAGCATGTGGTACTGGTGTTCCCGTGCCACTGCGAGGCACTCGGATAGCAAGGCGGCAGCCTCGTCTTCGTCGCCCAGCTCCAGATAGGCCCAGGCCAGCACGGGGATAAGGTCGGTAGCAGCTCGCTCATAAGCAGTCGTGCGGTCGAGCAAGGGAGCCAGGCGGGCCAGTGCGGCCGCGGGGGCGGAGTGCACGAGATCGACTTCTGCCAGTGTCGCGTGCGCCTGTACCTGGATCAACGTCGCGAGAAGACCCTCTGTCATTTGCAACGCCGCTTGCAGATGCTCTAAAGCCGGATGGACCTCGCCGCGAGCGAGAAAGATCCTCCCTTGGACCAGCCCGACCCACTCAGCCTGGGTGGGAGAAGCAACGTCAAGTATACGCGCCGCCTCAGTGGAGCGCTGGCAGAAATCAAGCGCCTGGTCCCATGCTCCATTAGCGACAGACATTGTGGCTAAGATGCTCAGCGCATATGCAACTCGATCTGGCATGCCATATTGTTCGGCCGCTTCCAATCCCCGCTGTATGGACTGCTCCGCGTCCGCAAACTTCCCCCTCACCATGAGGCATTCCGCACGGTTTACCTCAACCATACTCAGGCCCTCGAAATCTTTGGCCTCCTCAGCGACCGGAAGGGCCGTCTCCAACGTCGCCAAGACATTGTTCCCGTAGTCGACATATCCCCAGGCACAGGCTAGCACGTTGAGCGCCCGCACCAGGAGCCTACGATCGCCAGCGGCCTGGGCGTACCTCGAAGCGCTTTGAGCCAGTGGGACAGCATCCTTATACCGATTCAAGTCATATAAGCAAATAGCCAAAGTGTAGTAGACGTGACCCGCGGTTCGCGCCGAGAGCAGAGACACCGCCTGCTCAGTCAACTCGGCCCCCGAGTCAAAGGGCGGTGGGTATTCTGTCGATTCCGCTAGGAGGACTCCCTCTGGAATCCGCTTGGGCTGGAGCGGGAGCTCATGCGCCTCTCCTGCGCTGGCAGCACCCTGCGTAACTTCAATCCGCGTGGTCAGGAAGGTGAGGGCCGACTGAAGCCGCTTCAGAGCGACCTCAGGTTGCCTCATCATATTATACGGTCCCTGCATATGAGCAACCACCCAGGCGTACTTATCTGGATTCCCGGTTGCCCGATAGAGGTCGGCTGCTGCCTCCAGCACGTGGAGCATCTCGCGCATGTGTCCAACACCCCAGAGGACCTCGGCCAGTTTCTCCAACACGTCTGCCTCACGCTCCCTGTCCCCCAGATCCAGCGCCAGCTCACGCGCTACCTGGAAGTGACGCTCTGCCTCAGCATGGGCGTAGACCGCTTCGGCCTGCTCGCCAGCCTGTAGCGCGTAGGGCAAGGCCCGCTCTGGCTCGCCACCCCTGGCGAAATGCCAGGCCAGCTCCGCCGCTCGCAGTTCGCGTCCGGGCGGGGTCACCTGTAGGATCGTCTCGCCAACCCAGCGGTGCAGGGTGGTTCTCCGAGCCGCTCCCAGGTCAGCCAGAGCTACCTCACGGATCAGATCATGGGCGAAGGCATAGCTCTCCCCTCCCTCTGCCTCGACCAGCAGACCCGCCTGACCTGCCAGCTCGAGTGCCTCAAGCATCTCCGCGTGCTCTAGACCACTCCGGGTGGCTACCGTGAGCAACGCCGAGATGGCCGCCTCGCGACCCGTGACCGCTAGAATATTGATGAGGTCCTGCGCCGCGTCTGGAAGCAGCGCCAGCCGCTGCCGAATGCTCTGGGTCACCGTCCAGGGTAGCTGGCCATGCGCACTGTGTCCCCCCTGTCTCTCATTCTCCGGCACCCCGGCGTCCACCTGGCTCTGCAGTGCCTGAGCCCAGCTCACCAGGAAATAGGGTACGCCGCCGGTGCGCTCGACCATTTGCTTCTGCAGCTCGTCCCGATCGCCCCAGGGAAGATCGACGAAGAGTGCCGTCGCGAGCTCATCCGCGGCTTCAGGCGTCAAACGACCGAGTTCGACCGGGGCGGCGAGCCCTTCACGGGCCAGATCCGCCAGGAGTATACCCAGCGGATCTGCTGGGAGGACCTCGGTGCTTCGATAGGCTGC
The DNA here is from genome assembly GCA_963826075.1 of uncultured Chloroflexia bacterium. Lineage (GTDB taxonomy): Bacteria > Chloroflexota > Ktedonobacteria > Ktedonobacterales > JADMIN01 > JAJPKE01. The sequence goes on along the minus strand of CAWGVQ010000008.1, from coordinate 526,189 downwards.
CACCACCCGAAGGTGCCTGTCCGTCTGCTCGTCGAGGGCACGCAAGAGGTCAGCGAGCAGATCGAGCGCATCCTGCCCCGCCCATTGCAGATCATCCAGCACCAGTAGCGTGCCCGAGGGTCCAGCAAGGTTGGCCAGGTAGCGCCCCACGGCGGCAAACATGAGCCTCCGCTCCTGCGCGGGGGGCAACTGCCATTCGGGCAATGGGACCAGCGAGGACTCCGCCAGCTCGGGCAGGAGCCGCACCAGCCAGGTGCAGCCTTCCAGCATGCGGCACAGGTGCGCCGCATGCTGGCTGCGTAGCGAGCTAGCCAAGGCAGTAAGCAAGGGAGCGTAGGGCTCCTGGCCGCTCCGTCGATGGCAGCCTCCTTCCAGCACCGACCAGCCCTGCGAGCGTGCTCGCTCAGATGCCTCACGGAGCAGGCGGGTCTTGCCGATACCGGGCTCGCCGGCCAGCACCAGCAGTGGTGGGACCTTCCCAGCAAGGTGCTTCTCCAGCAGCGCCAGCTCCGTGGGACGTCCCACCAGGGCCACCGACAGGGGGTCCACTGGCGGTGGACCGATGGTGCCGGACAGGAATCGCTGCCGGCTGGCGCTCGCTTCCAAGAGGGACCGCTTGTCTGGCGCCAGCTTGAGGGCGCTGGCCAGGAGGTCGATGGTATCGCGACGGGGTGCCAGACTCGTTCCGCTCTCGAGCTTGCGCAGGGCTCGCACCGAGAGGCCAGCACGCTCGGCCAATTGCTCCTGGGTCATCTGGGCCGCTCGCCGGTAGTCGCGCAGCAGGTCGGCAAACGTGCGTGATCGCTCGAGCGCCATCTCGTGTGCCCCATCCACCCAGATCTCGGGACATGACTCCTACGCGGGTCCGCACTCGCCTTCCCACGGTATCCGGCCGGCTGCTGGTAGCCGCAGCATACCACCACACCGGGTCTCGATCAAGAGAACGCCAAAAGAAAAGTGCCGGTCAAAGTGCCGGAAGTTCCTGGTGAACTCACCTGAGTGCTGGCATACTTGGAGTAAGACAGTGATACGGAAATTGCGTCGGCACCTGTACAAAGATGCGTCCCAGTCCTGAAGTCATGGGGCTGGAATCCGGGCAAACTACAAGTGTCGAAGCAAATTTGGTATCAGAGCCTGTTTGGGAACAGGGTCCAGTGGGGCGTAGCCAATCTCGGCCAATGTATATAGCAGGCGGGCAGAGATGGACAAGGTATATCCATGAACAACTCGCGGCAAACGCTTCTGCGGCTGGCTAATGGATGAAATCTCGATGTGCTCGCGAGCGGCCCTGCGGATGGCCGGGTTCTGCTCTACCATCAGGGCACGCCCGACAGTAGCCACGATCATCAATGGTCGATCGATCAGGTGCTGTCAAGGGATAGCCGCGAGACTTTAACAGGACAAGGAAGGTGAACAAGCCCAAGCGGGCATCTGCTCATCAATACCTTCGGCCTGTTGCTCAACCGCGGCACTCGTGCGCTTTGCAGATCTCCGTGACCGGATGGGCACCAGGCGGCCCTTAGAATTGCTGGGCGCTATCTTCCTACAACGGTACTTGGTGTTTGATTCAATAGTGTCGTTGTCGTGTGGAAATGGTAGAGCGGATCATCCCGCTCCATCGAGATCTTCAAGCGAGCGGTCGCCAGTGTCCTAGGTCAATGGTGGTGGACACTCGTTAGCTGGACCTCGCTGGCGTACCGAGATTGTACGCAGTGCTCTTAGCAACCTGAGAAGGAGAAGGCAATCATGAGCAACACCTAGCATTATTCATAGCAAAGTGAGCGGCGAGTAAGTGCCAGAGAAGTTCGCCAGGATGACTGCTGGCCAGTGGATGGCCACCCCGCGGATTCGTTCGCGCACCCAGCCGCCGATCTTGATCAGACGCAGGCGCAGCGTGGCGAGCTGGAGGCGGGGGAGCCCCATCTGCCGCAGCCAGCGCCGCAGGGTATCCAGCAGCCAGTACGCGGCGGCATGCAGGAGCAGGCGAAACTGGTTGGCCCAGAAACGATAGCAACTGAGCCGGTCGGCAAAGCAGCCATGCTTGAGGTCCTCGATCCACTGTTCGGCGGTGCCGCGTTGGACATACCAGTTGTAGAGAGCCAGCGGGGGGTCAGGACGGGTCGTGACCACGAAGCGGGTATTGGGACCCTTGGCCAGCACCTCGGCTTTGTAGACGATCCGGCGCTGGTGCGGCCAGGACTCGGCGGCATAGAGGCTCTCACCGGCCAGGCGCACCTTCTGGCCGGTCTGCTGGTGCTGCGCGCGTGCCTCGGCCAGCAGCGGCGCCGCCAGAGCTTCCAGGCGCGGATTGGTGGGCAGACCGATGGTGTAGGCAATGCCTTCCTGCTCGCACCAGGCAGAGAGGGCGGGGACGGCAAAGCCGCTGTCGGCCCGCAGCTCGATCTGCACGCCCGGCCAGCGGGTCCGTAGCGCGCGCACGACCCGCTTGAGGACGGCGACTACCCCGCGGCTGGCGTGCACCGTCCCCGGTCGCAGGATGGCGGTAATGAGCTGGTCGGTGTCCCCGTCGAAGATGAGCAGGGGATGATACATATGCTGGCGGTAGTAGCCATGGTAGGCCGTGCCTTCCTGCTCCCCGTGGGTGGGGTCGGCGGTGCCGTCCAGATCGAGCAGAATGTGGGTCGGCGGTCCGCCGGTCTGCTGCCGACTGAGCTGCTCGCGCTGCTGCCCATAGATGTGGCCGAGCGCTACGGCAAGCTGATAGCAGGTGCGGCCGGCACGGCATTCTCCAGCCGCGACAGGGTCGGCTGGCTGGCCAGGTCCAACCCACTCTCCGGTCGGCGGCCACAGACCCACTTGAGCAGCGGATCATGGCGCAGCGTGTCTGCGTCGTTCTGGTCGTCGTAGCCACAGGTGATCTGGAAGACGCGTTGGCGCACCAGCGTCTGCACCGAATGCTGGACCGGTCCCCGCCGCCAGTCCTGTATCTGGCCGGCCAGGGCAGCACACAGCCCCAGAGCGGCGTCGGCCTGGGCAATCCAGGCCAAACCACCATCCGAGGTCAGGCGACCGGCGTCAAAGGGCACGAGCTGCGGTTGGACAGGAAGCAGGACAGGCGGGCGCTGCCGTGTGCGAAACTGGGGCATGAGGTATCTCCTGGTAGGCTCGAGTGTGGATGAGACAATCACTCGTTCTACACCGAGATACCTCTTTCTCCTCGCTTCTCTCATGTCTACGTTGGTGGTCCGGTTGACGGTCCGTCTGGCTCGAAGGGTACTGGGGTTGAGCAGCCGTGCAGCGGTTACCCGGTATGCGCTCGAACACCGGATGGTATAACCCCCCACGCTACATCACCGGTCTGTTCCTGCAGCCCAGACAGACGAGACATGCCCCTGGGCTTGCCAGCAACAGGGCGGTGTTTATCCTCTGTTTAGGGGATCCTCTCTGCCGATGAGGGCGGTTCCAACAATCCTCTATTTCGACGATGCGAACGTGCGTCCAGCGGCTGTACGCTGAGCATACGGGATGCCAAGCGGCTCCCAGACACACGCGACCATCCCATGAACGTACATCGTAAGTGAAAAGGACAGTAACTATGGTTATCTCAGCTCTCTACGCCGCTGTCTGGGACACGTCATCGGGACCCGCGTGGCAGGCGCGCCACGGGCTGACCGCCTCCCAGTATCAGGCCGCCTTCAATCAACTCGCCTCGCAGGGGTACCGGCTGCGGATGGTGAGCGGCTACGCGCCCGACGGCGAGGACTTGTATGCGGCGTTATGGGATCAGAGCACCGGCCCTGCCTGGCAAGCGCATCACCGGATGACTGCCGATCAGTATCAGGCAACCTTCAATCAGCTGGCGCAGCAGGGATACCGCCTGCGCACGATGAGCGGCTATGAGGTCGGTGGACAGGATCTGTACGCAGCCCTTTGGGACAAGGACGATAGTGTGGCCTGGCAGGCGCACCACCGGATGACCGCCGATCAGTATCAGGCCACCTTCAATCAGCTCAGCTCACAGGGTTACCGGTTGACCTGGGTGAGCACCTACGCCGTGAGCGGCGAAGATCTCTACGCCGCGATTTGGGACAAATCCGAGGGCCCTGCCTGGCAGGCGCATCACCGCATGAATCCGTCTGACTACCAGTCGACCTTTGATGGTTTGTTGAGCCAGGGCTACCGGCCGGTGTGCATCAGCGCTTGCAATACCGGAGGCGACGACCTCTACGCGGCACTTTGGGAACAGGAGTCGGGGTCAGCCTGGGTGGCCCATCACGCCATGACCGCGGGGGGGTATCAGTACACGTTCGACCAACTGCTGCAGCAGGGTTACCGCCTACGCTTTGTCACCGGCTTTCCGGGCGCCGAGCCCGCGCTCGCTTCGACCGGAGTTCAGATGCAATACCAGCTGATGAAAAATTGGTGCTGGATCGCTGTTGCGACCGCGATTAACCACTATTATGACCCCGCGAGCGCTTGGGCCCAATGCTCATTGGCGACTGCCCAGTTGCAGGCGAGCGCGTCGCTCCACATGCAAGGACAATGCTGTCCTGATGCTCAACTTCTCGCCTCCACGCCGGGACTAGCGCAGCAGTTGGCAAACCCGTACTCGTTGAGTTCGGAATATGCCCTCGATGGCGTCAACTCGCAATTGGCGGCCACGCCTACCGGCATCTGCAATCACACCGGAGATATTGGTAAGGCGCTGACCCAAACCGGCAATCTGAACCGCGAGACTGCATCGGTGGTCAACATCTCCGATTTACTCAACGAACTTAGCGCAGGACGCCCTGTCTGCATCAATATTGATTGGTCGGGTGGCGGCTCACACTACATCGCCGCCACCGGCGTTGAGTTGCCAGACACGGTGATCGTCGAGGATCCCATCTATGGTCCCTCGGCCCTGCCATACCAGACGCTTGCTAACAGCTACCACGGCACCGGCTCGTGGACCGACTCCTTCTACACTAAGGCCTAAGGGGGAACCTATGTCACTGACTATCCCAGCCGTTCCTCAAGAGGCGGTGGCGGCACTCGACACGGCGCTGCCGAAACTCGCCACCAGCCCCGCCGTGGCGGCTCGTTTGCCGCGGGCCGTGGCCGCCGCCACACAGTTCATGACGGCACGCTCCGCTATCTCCTTGCCGTTCTACGTGCTTGACCTCTCCGATGTCCGCATAGGCGTCATGGCCGCCCATCAGGTTGGTTGGCAGCATCTCCTCCCAACCGGCGATCCCGCCGGCCCGGCGCTGGCCGAGACCGCGATTCGTGGCTCGAATCAGCACGTGTTTGTCGGCGTCGCCGAGAGCCCGTTCGCGAGCGATCTTGAACACCGGCTCAGTGTTCTCCGCGCGGATCCCACGGTCTCTGCCAGCTCTTATAACGCGGCGCTCCTAGAGGTGCCAGCGATGTACGTCATGGCGATTTGGCTGCAGGATACCTCACACCATGACGATCTGATCGTGCCCTTGGCGCCGGCGCCGCCGCCGCTGACCGCCGGCCGCAACTACTCTACGTCGCAATTTCTTGACGCGCTCCGCGCCTCGGGCTGAGCCTCACCGCACAGTACGCCGTGAAAAGCCCAGTCTCGTCGTGCTCATGAAGCCCTCGCCGGCCGCTGTCGGGTCACCAATACACGAGAATCTGGACAGGTACCGCGCGGCTGCGATCGCATGGCAGAGAACAACGAGATCGTCCGAATGCTGCCGATTGCGCAGTCGACGGCGAAGATCCATATCACCATGCTTCTGTGTGCACGTAACTGCCGGGCTCGTTAGGCTCTATGCCCACGACCCGCAGCGACCCAGTTAGCAAACCGTGACCGAGAGCGGGGCATGCTCAAGCACGACCGCTTTGTCCTGCTGCGGCGGTCACAAATGCCACGACAGAGTCGCTCAACGGGCTGGCCAAGCTGGCTGTCCGCAATGGGCATGGCTACAGCTTTGAGGCCATCGAGGCCAAGCTCCTCTATGGGATTGGTTAGGACAAACAGGTAGTACGGAATTTCCGCTGGTCAATAGAGCAACAATCGCTTGCTGATCAGTTCACTCTCGCCCGCTGGGTTGATATCCCTGAGCAAGTAGACTTTGGGCCAATCATTTCAACAGGTTAATAGGATAGCCGTTAATATGAAGGTATTAGAGAGAATTCTGGAACCCGATCACAGTCTTGAAACGCGGCGAACTACCCAGCATAGCAAATGGACTATGTGATTTGGGTTCAGCAGGGAACGCAGCAACTGGGCGGAATTATCCACTCTTCGCATAACGCTATGAGCTACCCTATATTGCACCTAATTGACATTAGAAGACGACTGTTTACACCATCATGTGCCCAGGTCGAATTGGCGTAGGCTAACCACTCGTGCGACAATGACTGGAAGATCAGATAGGGTCGAAATGAATTGAGCGAGGGAGCAGCGCTCATGAACCAGGCATCGGACGATCAGTCATCGCAGCATCGTGGTGAAGATGCAGGTTCGACCACGTACACGGTTGGCGATCTGCATGGCGAGGTCGCCTTGCTGAGGCGACTTCTCGATCAACTCGCTCCTTGGCAGCAGGATACAATCGTCCTTTTGGGCGACTATCTCGACTGCGGCGAAGATGCGCTTGCTACTGTCGAAATATTGACCAAACTCGCAGAGTCCTGCCACTGTATCTTTTTGCGCGGCAATCATGATGAGGCACGGCTCGATACCTTGAATGGTTCAGTGTTCACCCGCTGTCCGTACATCCCTGGGGCTCGCCCGATTTGGGAACAGTACCACGGACTGGTGCCGCCACGCATTGGTGAGTTTCTTTCTCGCACTGTCCTCTCTCATGAAGATGGCTACGCTTGGTATTCGCATGCCGGCGCTCAGCCTGGAGTCCTGTTCTGGTAGTCGCCGGACGCCTATGTCTGGGGCGCACCTGGCTTCTTGACCTCCACTTACGATTGGGGGAAGCCGGTGATCTTTGGGCATTATGAGCTTGACGAACCGCTTACTACTCGTACCAAGATCGGGCTGGATATCGGAGCATGGCACACTGGGATCTTGAGCGCACTGCATGCAGAAACCCGTGAGGTCATTCAGGTTGCCCGAACCCGGACCTAGCGTATGGAAACCTCGCGGCTACCAGATTATTGATGACTGCATGATTGCTCATAAGGTTTACGCGTGAGGTCTTGGAGAATGGAACCATGGCAAGCGTGAAGCAATTGAAGCCGCTCAATGAATCTCTGAAGGGTGATACTGGGCTTGATCTCTCAACGATCCGTCCCTCGCGGTCAACGAAGTGATGGTGTAGGAGACGAGGAGAAGGCGAGGCCACGTTTGATGCGCTCGCATGTGCCAGAACACTCCATCAGCTTGGGGCGACGTCAGTCATTCCGAAGCAATACACTGCCCTATGCGCTCAAGGAGTTCATCGGCGGATAGAGGAATGCTCCCCAGTCCAATGTCCATTTTGACCCGTTGCTTGCCTCCATAGGCGGAAATGCGGTTGGGCTTGAGGACAAAGGAAATGGTGAGCGACGTGATTCGATATAGACCACCAATCCCCAACGTTCGCATCACAGTGTGCGCGGCGATATCGTCCACATCCATCCAATAGATAGTGCGGAATATACCTGGAAACGGATGATACACCAAGCTCGACGGAGTCACATGCAAAACTGGCTGGGATGTGAACGTCCAATACAATCCAAGCGGCACGGGGGTGCCACAGAGAAGTACCACGCAGACGAAGACTATGGTTGCGGCTGGTTGCTGATACTGCCACGGATGCCAGCTGAGGGTTGGGGGTGTCCAGACAAAATACACCAGGAAGACAACGACCACGACACCGGCAAAGATCATGGCTGGCAGAAATGGCTTCCAGCGCGTCGCATACACGCGGAGATCATGTGGCATTTGTACCACCATGGAAAGCCTCGATTCCTCTACATAGACGTGCAGTACCTGCAGCTGTGCACCTTCCTCCTGGTAGGACATCACGACGAGCCGGCGTGCTCGTGGTGACGCGGAGGCCCTTGGCGTTTCTTCAGCCGCTGCGGCCACCAGGGAAACAGCGTCGCTGAGCGGATCAGTGCTGGATGGCGCTGCAGCACCACACACCGCGCGAGCTGCGCCTCTTCGAGTTCATTGATATCGACAAAACACTGATTAACCAGGACCTCGTTGCTGAACTGCCACAGGTGCTCGGCCGGCTGCAACTCCGGCGAGTAGGCCGGCAGGAACAACAGATGCACATGCTCGGGGACCCGTAGGTGCAGACTGGTGTGCCAGCCGGCACGGTCCAGGACCAGTACAATCTCTTTCTCGGGGCCAGCTCCCACCGTCCGGGCAAAGGCTGCCAGTTCCGCCTCAAAAAGCAGAATCGAAACGCTGGTAGCCAGATGCCAGACGGTCCGACCCGAGGCGGGATGGACAAAGGCCACCAGATAGCGCCACACAAAGCGGTGGCGCACCGTCGCCAGCGGGCGCTGACCAATCGGTGCCCAGACCCGACGCAGCAGCGGTTTCAAGCCAATGCGATGCTCGTCCATGGCCCAGACCTCGACCTTGGCCTGCGGAAAGGCTGTGGCCACCTGCCTTAGCAAGGGACGGACGTTTTTTTGAAGGCGGTCTGCTCCTCGGGATCGGCTAGGGCATGCTGCGGTCGCGGCAATTGTTGGCTATGCTTGAGGCGCTGCACGTAGTCCCACCCGAGCTGGACCCGCACCGGTCGGCCCAGCTTCGCGAAAATCCAAGCGGCCACCGTCCGGGCCGACCACCGCTTGCTGTGGTCGGGTGCGGGTCCAGCAATCGCCTGACGCAGTTCCTCTTGAAGCTCTACTGAGTGCATTGGGGCCGGGCGCCAAGAAGTCGTGTGTTGCCGGTTGCCCATGCCAGCTGGACCTTGCTCGTTATAGCGCCGAGCGATCTGTCCAATCCAATAACGGGAATAGCTGGTGCTATCGGCAATCTGCTTGGCGGTTCGGCTGCGGGAGAGCAGCCACAGAATCTGCCACCAGCTCCGTTCATGCGGCTCTTTGGCGGACCGGTAGCGCTCCTCGAGTTGTGTGGTCGTCAAATGCGCTTGAAGATCGATGTGTCTTGACATGCCCACATTCTACAGTATCCCGAACGGAAACCGTATAACTTGACGGACGGGCAGCGAAATTGTGACGTGCTCCGCGATTCAATGGCCACTGAATGTGAGACAATCTCTTCGGTTGGTCTGCCTAACGGCCTGACTCAGTTTTTAGGGAGCATCATAGCTTGGCGTGCACCCACGATTTCGGGACGCCTCAATGCTTTCCATGCCACACTACACCACAACCCAGCGTGCATAGTTGCTGCTCACCTTATGAACAGAGGAACACTTCTGATAGCTCAGTTTTCGTCTCCAATTGCCGTTTCCGCTGCAGAAACATGGTGCAAGTTCCATAGGGTCTTAGGCAAATGAAGGCTCTGGTACATGCTGTAAATGGTGGTCCTTGTCGCGTTGTGCTTGATACTGCGTTTGCATGGTGCCCAATATACCCTCCGCAGTCCAAGGCAGCATGTACTGAGGTATGAGAATATAATGGGTAAACATCAGGAACGCGAATAACCGATGCAAACGCTGTATCATTGCCTCCCGCTGCTCAAAAAAGCTGCTCTCATTTCGGAGACATATTACAAGATACTGAAATTTGATGCGAGCTGGACCAGGCGAGTTGCTATATCTAGTGACATAAACCGCTTGCATGTCTTCCCAACGAATGAGTCCAACCCCGCAAATAAGAAACGAGCAGTCATCTATCAGACCGTCTTTGGTCACCGTCACTGCCGGTTTGGGGACAAACAGCCGGTATCCGGTACCTGCAGCGACTACAGCAAGGGCCCCTACCCCGCCTATGGTACACACAATCGCGATTAGGTTAGTGACCCCAACACCAACTATAGTCGCTGCAGTTGAAGGACTCGAAACAACCCAGATACAGCCGAGAGTGAACAGTATGCATAGGAGCACTTGCGAGGAGAACAGCAAAGCCAGCTTGGTTGTGCTTGGATAAACCACCATCGGCGGATGAGATGCCATCACAGACCTCCCTGTATCGCAACTACATGTTCCGGGAATGTTGGTGAGAATCTAACTTTCTACTCAGTCACCAAGAATTCTTGTGCCCGTTTGCTGCACGTATGCCAAGGTAAGTATATCACTGACCCCAGGTCACACTACTTCTAGAAATGTGGGACTGTAGCCTTGTCTACACACGGATTGCAGACTGGTGGCCACGTTGTATCAGAGAGATCAGCCGTTAGCCACTGAGCTAACGGCTGTCGCGGCTTATTGCGCTACCACAGTTGACCAACATTGAGTGAAAAAGGACCGAGCTCAAAGCTTGGCTGAGAGAAATTCTGCTGATACCAGACCCCGGCTAACTGGGAGCCTGCAGCAATCGCACCTCCAGTCTGGTCAACGAACCAGGGAGTAGTAGCATCTGCCAATTTGTTGCCAATAGCGGCAGATGCGATAGTAAGTAGTGGTACGGTGATGGGAGCTAAAGGGAGAGTAATAGCACCAAGTATTAGGCTTGCTCCAAGGATAAACAAAGTCGAAATAGCCGCGTGCCAGAAACCATAGGCGATCGGTTTCCATGCCGGGGCATCCGGATGCTCAATCGAGTAATCGTGGGCCTGAGCCAAGAAATCTGCGGCCCCACCAAGAAGTGTCAGCCCACCGGCAAGAGCACTTAAACCATCGGCTGTATCTGATAAGTCAGCTACATCGGGATTGTTTACCGTTTGCGTCTGAGTTACAGTGACTGGGCGAGGCACCCCGCCGGGTGCCAGGTGATCCTGGAAGGCAACTTGCTTCTCGATCAATTCTGTAATCGTGGCCGGAGCTCTGCTCGCAGCTGCACTTACTTGAGCCTGTTGTCTGGCGACTCCCACACTACCCCACAGCAATGGACTCGAATAGCTGTCATTTTGGCTGATGAAGTTCCAAACGGCCTGGCTAACGTGAGCGTTACTTACTGGCTGTGGTGGTGGTGGACTTCCGCCCCCAAGTGGAGCAAAATACATCTGTCCAGTGGGGTCCACATTAGTCACCGGATTGTTGCCAGCATATGCATAGGGTTGATCAAGGAAGAATAGTGGGGCCTTACTCAACGGATCACGAGAAAGGAATCGACCTAACGTCGGGTCGTAGGCCCGCACCTGCATCCAGTAGAGCCCGGCCGTTGAGTCGTAGAGCACCCCATCTCGGCCATCATAGCGGAAAGGATTGCTCCAGCCGTTCGGGAAATTCTCGCTCGAGCTGAGCAGCACCCCGAATGGATCATAGCTGTAGCTGGCCACCACATTGCCTGAGGCATCCGTGAGTGCTACCACATTCCCCTGCCCACCATAGATGTAGTAGTAGCGTAGCGCGGTGCTCAAGTTGTTGCCGACCTGCACACTCACTGGCTCGCCGGCCGCGTTGTAGGTGAAGGTGGCCAGCAAATTCCCATTGCCGTCGGTCTGCTGGGTAAGCTTGCCGCCGACGTAGATATTGTTCACCACGGTGGTGGTCGGCGAGGCGCCGCCAGTCGTCACGGTCGTGCTAGTTTGGTCGTCGTTGGCATCGTAGGTATAGCTAACCGTGGTACCGTCGGGCAGATCCACACTTGTGAGTCGGTTACTCTGGTCATAGGTAAAGGTCGTCACCTGGTCGGAGCTCGATGGATCATACGTCTCGGTGGTCAGGTTGCCGTTGCTGTCATAGCCATAGGTAGTGACTTTCCCGCTCGGATCCGTCATCTGGGTCAGCTCTACATCCGCCGAGGAATCGTAGGTGTAGGTTGAGGTGCCTGCAGAGGTGGTCATGCTGGTCCGATTATGGTTGGCGTCGTAGGTATAGCTGGTCGTGCCGCTGCTGTCCTGCACCTGCGTCAGCTGGTTGTTGGCATCGTACGTGTAGGTAGTGGTGCTGCCGTCGGTGGTAGCAGTGTGGAGATTGTCGTCGCCGTCGTAGGTATAGCTGTAGCTGTGCAGTTCGGTGCTGCTCGGCCCGACCGTGGTGGTCATGGTCGTCAGTCGGTTGCCGCCATCATAGCTGTAGGTGGCGCCGACCACGTTGCTGCCGCTGTTTTGCACCTGCATGGTGAGCACATTGCCGTTGGCATCGTAGGTGTAGCTGCGGTTGCCGTCGGTCATGGTGATCTGCCGCCCCAGCGGATCGTAGGTCGCATTCACCGTAGTGGTGGAGTTGTTGGCAGCGGTGGTCTGCTTCTGCACCATATTGCCGTCGGCGTCGTAGGTATAGGCCACCGTTGTCTGCACGACTCCCGCGCCATTGGTGATCTGCTGGGCCAGGAGTCGACCCAGCGGATCATAGCTGCTGGAGGTGGTGCCCGCGCTGTTGCTCACCGTCAGCAGTTCACCGGCGGCGTCATACGTGGTGGTGGTCTGGCTGTTGTCCGGTCGGGTGAGTACAGTAACCCTACCAAGCGGATCATAGGTCATGGTGCTAGTATGGCCCGCGTTATCGGTAAGCGTCAGCTGGTGCCCATCGGCATCGTATGTGTAAGTGGTTGTGGTGTCGATACTGGTGCCGGACTGCTCAGTTTTAGTCAGGACCCGGCCCAGCGGATCATACGACTGAGTAGTAGTGCTCACCGGCGCGCTTAGCGCCGCGTTGGTCACCTGACTCTGCAGCACATTGCCGTCAGCATCATAAGTGGTAGTAGTGACGTTGGATTGTCCGCTCTGCCCCGAGGCGCCTGGGTCCGCTGGGGGCGCTGCCTCGGTCGCCACTCGACCAGCGGCGTCATAGGTGTGGCTCGTGGTGGGGGAGGTGGCCCCATCCACTACCTGGCTGGTGAGCACATTGCCGTCATGGTCATAGGTGGTCAGGGTCTCCGACACCTGCTGGCCGCCACTACTTGCACTACCCACTACCTTGACCTCGATAGGTCGACCATCCAGGTCATAGCTGGTAGTGGTGGTATTGCCATTCGCGTCGGTCGAGAGGGTCGCGTCGCCGGCAGCATTGTAGGCAGTGGTGCTGGTGACGTTGGTAGTAGCGGTACTGCCGCTCCCGCTTACATAGTTCCGAATGGCTTGAATCGGCCGCCCATCGGCATCATAAACCGTCTTGGTCACATACCCGCGCGGGTCAGTCACAGTCGCTACACGGTTGAGAGCATCGATACCGTAGCTGGTCGTGACGTTGGTTTGCTGGTCGGTTTGACCACCTGAGACATAGTTGTCGACTTCTTTGAGCAGATTGCCCATGACGTCGTAGGTATACTGGGTCACGAATCCCAGTGCGTTGGTGATGGTCAGCTTCTGCCCCAGTACGTCATAGGTGGTACTGGTCGTGACGTTGGTGCTGCTGTTGGTCGATCCACCGGACTGATAGTTCTGGGTAGTCGACAGTACATCTCCCTGGGAGTCATAGGTATGCTGGGTTACGATCCCCACGGGGTCGGTCTGGGTCAGCATTTCGCCAGAGCTGTTGTAGGTATAACTCGTCGTGATGTTGGTGCTGCTGTTGACTGGGCCGTCGACGTCGTAATTTTCCACCTCTTTCACCAGATTGCCGGCGGCTGGACTGTCGTAGGTGTACTGGGTCACGATGCCGTCGGGATCGGTCTTGCTCAGGACGTTATTGTCGGCGTCATAGGTGTACGTTGTGGTCAGCGCCAGGTGTCCGCTTCCTCCCGGGTCGACGATCTGCGTAAGCAGATTTCCATTGCTGTCGTAGGTTGCGGTCATCACATGGCCGTCGGGATCGGTGACCTGTGAGGTGTCGTCATTCTGGTCATACGAGTAGGTGGTCACGCCGCCCATAGGATCGGTGACCTGCCCGATCGCCCCTGAATTATTGTTAGTGGCAGCGACATAGCTTGTGGTCGCGTACACCGGGCTGCTGCTCGAGGGCGTGGTGGTGGAGTTGGTCTGTAAGTGCTGGATCGTGGTCGTGCCCGAGCCTGGGGACCCGTAGGAGACGTCCATAGGATAACCAAGTGGGTCCACCAGGCTGAGCAGCCTGCTATCGGTATCGTAGCTCAGCGTAGTCGCCACATTGGTCTCTTGATCGGTCGTTCCTCCGGATTGGTAGTTCAGGGTGATCGTGGTCAAGAGGTGATTACCCGTGTACCCGTACTCTGTCACCACGCCGCTGGGGTCGGTGTAGCTGGTGAGGTTACCGTTCCCGTCGTATCCGTACTGATAGATCCGGGAGCCCGGCGCATTGATTTGAGTGATATGGCCACCGCTAGTAGTAATCACGAGCTGGCGTCCTGAGGCATCGGTCACTGTCGTGGGTAGGTTGCTGCCGTTATAGGCAATGCTGAGGGTGTTGCCGTTGCGGTCCACCACGCTGGTGAGATAGCCGCTCCCGTTGAAGATATTCTGGGTCTGGTCTCGCGCGGTAAGGGTATAGCCTCCAGTACTGGTATTGGACGTGAGGGTGAGATTGAGCCCGTATGGCGTCACGAAGCCGCCACTGCCATTGGGCAGGAAGATGTGGAAGCCGCCGCTGGCATCGCGGTAAGTCACCGAGCCGTCGGCGTTGGTCACCAGCCCTTCGTCCAAGTCGCTGGTCCAACCCCAGCCAAAGAGGTTATCGATAGGCCCCATGCTGTTATAGTCGCGGTCGATGGTCAGATCTGGTCCCAGGCCAGGAACGTCGAGGTCCTGCTCGGTGACCAATCCATTGCCTGTGGCCACGTTTACGCCGGCCGAGATGTCTTCGGCTTGCAGATCCTGCATGTCAAAAGTCTCATAGGACATTTGCCCAGCGTTACTCACATCGACCGTAACCGATTGGCTCCAGCCGATATTGCCAGCGTTATCGATCGCCTCGAGCTGCAACGTATGGGGACCAGGTGCCAGGTTGGAGGTATCCCACAGGAACGAGGGGGTGGACGATGTAGTGACGGCTGATCCGACTTGCTGCCCGTCTGCAAAGAGCGAGACGCTGGCCAGCCCGGAATTATAGCCATCTGGAGGTTCGGTATCGGAGGCTGTGGCATTCACTGTCACCACACCGCGCACCTCTTGGCCGGCAGGCAGGTAGGTGAAGTTGGCATTTGGTGGGGTGGTATCCAGCACCATCTGATACTGGCCTGTGCCAGAGACATTGCCGGCGTTGTCGACGTAGCGGAAATAGACGTTTTTGAGGCCATCGCCCGAGCCGAGGTACCAGCCCAGCTGCTGGTTTGAGACCACCGCCCACGTCGCGCACGTGCCATTTGGCGGCCAGGGGCAGAGCCAGTTCACGTTGTCGTTGGAGTAGGAAACGCCCCAGGCTCCATAGCCCGTGGTCCCATCGGTAATGGTGACGTTGCCGATCTCATACTGGTGCTGATTAGACCCATTCGCTCCTTGCTCCCAGAAGTTGAGCCCGGGGTTGCTCATCGCGATCATCGTGTTGTGCACGGTCGGCGTTGACGGCCGCGCCTGACCTTCGGGCCAGATGTAAATTTCGCCGACATTGCTCGCCGGGAAATCGATCTGCGCATTGTACCAGGTGTTGGCGCTGAAGGGAATATTCACGCTGGTGTGGGTATAGCTTCCCAAGCTCGTCGAGTACTCCAGGGTCGTAAACGCCGACCCCCCGGCTGGAGCCACGAGATCGTAGCGCGTCGAGTCATTCCCACTACCTACCACTCCCACGTTGAGCGGTCCCCCCAAATCGCTCTGGAAGGAGGCAGTGAAGGTGGGAAAGTCCGACATATTGGAGATGGTATTGGTAAAGAAGGTCTGCACGGCACAGTTGGAGCTCCCACAGGTGGAGGTGTTGGCCGTGAGCATACTCCCGCCGCTCGCGCTCCAGCTAGGCTGAGTGCCGCCATTGGAGCCTACGCCATTGACACTGCTCCAGTTGCTGTTCCACACATCAGTGGCGCCACCATCGACAGCGGTGGGCGAAAGGGTCACCCATGGACTGTTGGTCAGCTGGGATCCGCCATTGATCGAGAGGCTGCCGCCTGGCGCGCTCAGATCCTGGACATAGTTGACGCTGAGCGACGGGTAGTGGCTGCCGTAGTTATCGGAGGCAAAGAAGTCACAGGGCTCGCTTTCATTGGAATAGTGGACTTCCAACCCATTGATGGCCAATCCTGCTTGCCACCAGGAATAGACTAAGTCGGTGACGTCGATGGTATCCCAGACATTGTAGGAACTGCTGGTGTTGCCAGTCCCAATCGTAAAGCTACCGGTCGGTCGGGTGTTCCATGTGAGCGTCTCCTCATTCCAGGGGACCGTGATGGCCTGGGCGTTCAACTGCTGGACCCCAGCATAGGAGGTGGTTTGGTAGAGGGAGAGCGTGGCCGAGGTCACGTGGACGTTGGTGGGAGCCGAGCCAACCGGGAACTTGATGTAGGAGCGGTTGGTGCCAGTGCCGTAGCCCAGAGCCCCCGAGGGCAGCGCGCTACAGCCGCCGACCCGCTCCGCGTTCGTGGTGTAAAAATTGAGCGTGGGATTGCCGCTCTCGTCGAAGGTATCCGCGTATTCGTTGCCATTGCTATCGCTGTGGTCCTGGTCCGGCCCCGAAAACGTGGGATCGATGACGACCGGGAAGCGACGACCAGCGGCATTCAACCAGCTTTGGCTCGGGGTGAGCGTGACCTGGTAGCTCGGCCCACTGCCCGAGAGGGTCATGGTTACGTCGGTCGTACCTTGGGCGTTGGGCAGCGGCTGGCCCTGGGCAGTGGCTTCATACATCTGGGCCGCGCCTAGGACAAAGAGGATATTCCCCTTAGCATCGGAGAAGACGATATTGCCGTTCGCATCTTCCTTGGCGGTGGCTCCAGGCACCTGATAGGTGAAGGTGTAGCTGGCTGGGACTTGGGTGCTCTGGAGGAGCAAGGTCTCGTCCAGGGTCGAGTTGCCGACCATATACTGCAGATCGACATTGGGAAAGACCTGCGGGTAGATCACCAAGTTGGAGCTGGTGGTGGCGTTGACTTTGGCCGCTCCTTCGAGGGTATCGGCCACGGTGGCACCAGGGTACTGGACATGGAGCAGCTTGGAGCCCCCGGCAGTGTGTGCGAAGTGGACATGCCAGCTGTTGGCCTTGTTGCCAAGCGCATAACCACTGTCGGAGGTATCGGAGACAACGCTAGTATCGATGTTCTGCCACGCTCCGCTGCCATCCTGGTAATGGACGGGGACGCTGTATTCCTTCAGGGTCCAAGTGCCATTGGCATTGAGGTAGGTGGAGGTGTCGGCGGTGCGCAGGTCGGGCTGCTCGCCCGGTTTGCGTCCGCTGGCGGAATCTGCGCTGCCGATTGATTTACCGGCGGGTAGGGGTTTTTTGGTCGATGTCTTGGGAGTCCAGGAACTGACGGGGAGTGTCGGAGCTTGGGTGTCCATCTGCGGGGTGAACCGACTACTTCCCGGCGATACGGGCGGTTGGAGATGCGCCGAGTGGGCAGAGGCGGTGTCGATCCAGCCACTCGCGTTGACCAACATCGATGCGAAGATGGTCAGGAGCAGCAAAACCACCGTGCAGAAACGAGGGCCAAGGCGGCGGAGGAAGGATGGGACACTCATGAGACGATACTCCTAGCAACGAGGCGCACAAATAGCACGTAGCAAGCGCGATGTGCTTGCTCCTGACCACAAAGATCACAAGGCATCGGCGTGAGCAGCATTCATTTCCAAATGGAATGAGACAGCCAGCTCATCTGCTGCGATCTCTTCAGTTGTGTTTGCGGGAAGGGTATTTCTGCGATACGCGTGGGAAGATCTACGCTTGCTCGGTGCAAGCGGAATACGAGGGTCTATGATACGGGGATGTGACTCGCGGTGCGACAGGACGGGAGTACGTTCGAGGTTCCTTCGTACGCCTGACGATCACACACAGCCAAGACTGGCCAAACTCCCTTCGATTCACTAAAACGCCCTCTACTTAACCATCATTTTAGCGAGTTGCAGGCGAAGCTGGCACGAGTCTAGCAAAAAACAACAAGCGTGTCAATACATAGTTTGCGTATTGTTTGCGTATAATTTCTGGTCAATTTTTTGACAACGTATCGAGCAAGGAATGAGCGGAGAGATTGGCCAGTACACTACGTGTAATCACTGAGTGCTGCTACCATACGGCCATAGGTGTGCAGATTTCGAGACACGATGATCCATCTCTAACATATGATTGCTGGAGTGCTGAAACCGCGTCTGAATTAGTTTAAGTAGGGCGTCGGGCTGACCCTTGTGTATGCTCATGGTCGGGCAGCTAGTGGATATTGGGTGCGAACCCAACGTTGGTTTACGCGGCTGTGTCATGCTGGAGCCAAGTAGCAAACGGTCGTCAACAGAGCGCAGAGTTCGGTCTGGGTGGGGACGCTGAGCTTGCGAGTGCCACTGTACAGAAGGGTGACTCCGAAGCACCATTGAAAGATGGGACTCGGCCCAAGAGAAGATCGTGTACAGCACCATTCGACGCTGTTGATGAGATGGGAGGCGAGCACATGATTGAGTCGGATCGGAGACGGACCCTTGGGATGAATGGCTGCTCGACCGCCAACCTGCGCAATTACCTCGCTCTATTCCAGGAACTTCAACCCTCCCGATCGGGCGGTGGCCATCACCAGCACTCGAGTGAGGCCAGCGAGTCGTGTCAGTAAGCCAGGCTGCTGGTTTGCCAGCAGTCCCCCAATGGGCCCTTCTGGCTCAGTCGATCCACTGTGGATAGCCGGACATTCAAGCGCCCGCTGGGTTCGCCTGCATCTGTGATCTTTCGGCTGGAGAGTCCAGTGAGAATTCTCAGTACACGCTGTTCCTGGCGTTCATCCTGCGTGACGAAGACGAGCACCGGAAGGCCAGAGGTCTCCCCCGGAGGCGTATCCAGTACCTGCCAGCCGTACTGCTCGTCCGGGCCGTCATGACTGGCGGCAGAGCAAAAAGCGGCATACCGCTGGTACATGAGGAGCTTATCCCAGAGGTCACGCGTATTCATGCTACCCTGATCCCATTCGACCCAGAAGCGAAGGCGTCCAGCAGCGGCGATCAGCGCTGGCGGACGCTGTGTCCACCGACGCCAGCCTATCTCACCGGCGGCATCCGGAAAAACAGTAGTGGTCTCGCCAGCAGTCATAAAGCGTAGCGCCACATCTGGCGCATTCGTCCACCAGGTCACCGCAACCGATATCCCGCGCGTGCCGCCGCCGCCATCCGCCTCACTGGTGAGCCGAGAAACTTCACTAGCTTGCTGCAAAAGTAGCCCTAGCAATCGGCGTACGCCCACGTCATGCACCAAATGCTTCTCCCATCTCGACCGGGCAAAGGGCAGATGAGCGGAGGGCAGCCGGTACATGGCCCCAAGTAACTGGCTACCCAGGGGGGATATGTAGAGTGCATTAAGTGTCTGGCTGTGCGCGTCTACGGCTGCCTGCCAATCTGGCTCCCAGCGAGCCGTGGGCAGGCCACGCGCCGCTATCGGAAGGGTCAGATGCAGAGCTAGCTTCATCTTGCGAAGCCGAGCCAGAAGCCGCTCGACACGCCCTAACCCGAGACCGGCTATGGCTGCCAGATCCTCTGGAGTACTCAGCGAATGATAGGCAATAAGGCAGAGCAATATCAGATGCTGCCGGCTAAGTTGCCAGAAGATGGCTCCCGGCGACTTCGGCTCTACGAGACCTGTGTGACTTTGCCATGTTGTAGCCGATGTCATGGCCGTGATCTTCATATTCCAGAGCGAGCGGCGAGATGCCGCTGCCGTATGGCCGGATGGAAAGTCGTCCATACCTGCTTCCTGGGTATATGCGCCACGGATAGGCGTTTGGAGCTGGAGCGCTTCACCAATGACGTCGACTACCCATCTCCGGCATGGCTCTGCCCATAGTCGCGTACAGAGGGCCATTTGAGTATCGGCAGACCAGCCGGGACCTTCGCTCCAGTGGCGATCCGACCGCGAGGCGGGCAGAAGTGGCTCTCCGCTGCCCAGGTCGTAGACTTGTTCTTCAGATGGATTGGACGAGACGCTAAGTACCGGCAGACCATCCTGGACCAGCGGCCAGATGCGAGAAAGAGCGCTGTCGGCGCAGGCCCAGACGAGGCCACCCAGAGGCTCGACGGCCAGCTTACGGGCCAGGCCCCGGATTACCTGACACCAGACCTGGCTTCGACGTCGAGATGCGGTGATAACGAAAAGCGGCGGAAACTCATCAGCGGCGATTCCCAGTTCGTAGCGAAACCGATAAAGTTTTTGGAGACGTGTCAGTAATAGGCGAGAGTCGCTCAAGCCGTCGTCAAGGTAGACACCGACCATGTGGAATTGCAGGAATTCCGCTTGAGCCGGACCTACCGCCCAGGACGCTACCAGCAGGGCGTCCAGTGAGCTGTATGTGGTGCGGCCATGGTAACGCATGGCTAGCCGTGGGTCTCGAAACCACCGCCATTCAACACCACTATCAGCGCGTTCCTGTGCCACTCCGGCGGCTGATCCTCCGCCGAGCCTCCAACCTAGCCAAAGGTCGTGGAGCTGTACACCGAGCTGCTCCAGCTCAAGATAATAGGGCAGGCGCGGCAGCATGCGCAGTATCCTACCACTCGCTGCGGACGGCGTGCCGATACCGCGTCCATGCTTCCGGTAATAGACGCGCCGGCCAGAGGCTCCCAGAAACGCTGGACTCAGGTGACCTATGAGTCCACTCCTGGTGAGCGCCTCCAGATCCCGCGAAACCGTCGCTGGAGATACGCCTAAGAGAGAGGCCAGGCCAGCCGCGCCCTGTAAGGGAGCCATGGAGAGTAACTGGAGAAGAGCAAGCCGGCGCTCTCGTGCAATTCCGCCGTGCGGTTGCCGACCGGTGACCATGTCAACCTCGACAGCTGACTAGCAAGACACTGCCTTGCCCCCCACAGCTGGCTCTCAGCCTTTGGTAGAGACTCATCGGAGCTTGATCATGGGGATAGACGAGATATTCGCGAGTAGTGCCGATGCAGAGAAGGCCCTGCAACTGTCCCGGCATTTCCAGGGGAACCAGCACCAGTTGACGCCCTGCGGCAAGCGGCACTGTCGCAACAGCGGTGTCCCCCACCGGGACAGTACGACAGTCCAGCGACATAGTAGTCACTCCTCTCCAATATTTAATTATGAGCATTTCCGCCACTAAGCAGACTATCACACGCCTCAAATGGCTGTACACGCTAACTACTGTAGCGTAATCGGTGTTGGTTGTCAATATTTTTTTATTGCGGGGAATCCGGCCACTGACGGGAGCACCTGGCATCAACTCTTGACAAAGAGCTTGAGCCAGCTACACAATCAAAGGAATGGTCAATATTTCTGTAAATGGAGCCACAGCCCATGTTCTGGTCACTCGACTCGCTGGAGGAACAGACTTTCGGCCAGCTGGTCGCGGCGTTCCGCAGGCGCCGCGGGCTAAGCCAGGCAGATGTGGCGCCGCTACTCGCGAGCTTTGGCTTTCGTTTTCCTCCACAGATTAGCCTGCTCGAAGGGGGCACGTGGCCAGCACGCCCTGATCGCGGGCTTGTGCAAGAATTTACCCGTCTCTACACTCTTTCTCCGCGGGAGGAATCGTACTTGCTGCGTCAGGCGGATATACCACCTTCGGCCACTGAGCAGCAGAGTGTCATTCTCCGCTTTGCCGCTACGATGCTGGAGTTTTCCAGTCCGGCGTGTATACTCAATGCTCATTGGCAACTGGTGGCCTGGAATGAGCCGTTTGCCGCCTACTATGACGGCAGCACGGCCACACAGATGCCGGCACCATCCGTGCGTGCACAGCGGCCAGATCCATCGCTACAGGCCGCTTCAGCACCGTCCTACTCGTCGCTCCTCCCCACACCCGGCCGGAACGGTAGTCCGGATGACCACCACTCGGAAAGTACAGGGGAAGACAGCTTCCTCGTCCTCAAGGAAAATCTGAATTTCCTGGTGCTGCTCTTCAGTCGCAGGAGCCGGTTACGAGCCAGTCTGGCGACCGATGAGTGGTACAAGCTGGCGCGATACTTCCTCATTCGCTTCTGGCGTTCCAGCTTGCCACTCTTCAATCAGCACTGGCATTCACCGTCCGGCCCAGCCTGGATCCAGGCAGCCACAGCCGAAGCTGAGGCTCTGGCTGTTCCCGATAATCAGGAATTCCTCGAGATGTCTAATGAGATTCGCAGCAGTCTGGAGTCCGAAGGCGGCTGGGCCAACCCTCATGTACAGCTGACCAATACCTTCTTACATGACCGCCTCATCTTCCGAGCGCAGCGCTGGCAATTAGAGGTCATTCCTACCGTCATGTCCGATGCGCGCTTTCTCTTTGTACAGTTCCAGCACGCGTATGCACCGCTTCCCTTGACGGAGATGGCGCAGCAACGCTTCCTCTAGTAGCCCTTCCTCGAGTAGCCCTTCCTCCAGAACCACTCTCCACCCATATGCGCCGTAGGCGGCTCAAAAAGCCTGCACTTCTTGGCTTACCCGCTATCCCGTTGCTACAGTCTCTAATAATAAAATATTATTTAACCAGGTGCGACTTGGTGGTACAGCCTAGAAAATGGGTAGCTCGCATCTATCACCGGGCAGCGAGGGCCAGAGCGGCGGCGCCGATGACTCCAGAGCGTTCGCCGAGTGTGGCCACCGCAATATTCAGATCTCGCAAGAACGGTAAGCGGGGCCTCCGCGCCACGCTCTCCAGTAGCGCGGGAAGCATGATGTCTTCAGCACCTACAAAAAGCCCGCCTCCCAGAACCACTCTGTCAAGATCTAGTAGATAGGCGGCGTCGACGATGGATCGCGCAAGGGCTGCCGATGCGTCACTCATAAGCTTACCTGCAAGGGGGTCACCCTCCCTGGCGGCAGCGGCAATCGCCCGCCCGCTTATCTCTGACTCGGGAATCTGGCCCAGTGTGCTTGACACGCCTCGCCGCAGCAACGTTCGCGCCCGCGAAGCTATGCCGGTGCCAGAGGCATACGCAGTGAGGCAGCCACGTGCCCCACAGTCACAGCGCGGCCCGCCATAGGAGATGATCGAGTGCCCGATGTGACCCGCGTTGCCACTGGCCCCATGGTAGAGCCGGTCACCTACTACCACGCCGCCCCCAACGCCGGTGGAGACTACCATACCGAGTAGCGCTCGCGAGCCGCGACCCGCCCCGAAGAGAGCCTCTCCGAGCGCAAAGGCATTCGCATCATTGTCGAGAGTCACTGGCAGCTCGAAGAATTCAGCCAGCCTGGCACGCAGAGGGAATTCACGCCAAGAGGGAATATGGAGCGGGGAGACTATGCCTTCGGGATAGAGCATAGGACCGCCGCAGCCCACCCCCAGGGCGACTATCTTCTCCCGACATTGACTACGCACCGCAGCGGCCAGCCGGGCGACGGTGTCGAACAATCCTTCGGCATCCCCTGCTTTGGGGGTAGCTTCACGCCGGTAGGCAAGCACCTCTCCGGACGGCGACACCGCCCCTGCGGCCAGCTTGGTGCCGCCGATGTCGATTGCGAGTACCGCGCCTTCACCAGGAGTCACCTGGAGTGATAGATTTTGGTGCTTGCCCGGTGAAGTCATGGCACTGGTCCTTATGGATTTCTTTGTGGAAACGTACGTTATCTACCCCCACCGCCGCTAGGTAGGCAGGCCGGGGCAGAGCGTCACATAGGGAGCGCTGGTGGCCGTCTTCAGCGGCGTCTGCACGTAGGTCTGCCACTCCGCCCGCGTCAGGTTCCGGCCGGCTATACTGCACGCCTGTTCCAACCAATCGATGGGATCAAGCGAGATGACTGATATTAAGCCGACGCCATACTCAGCAACTGCTAGGTACTTGCCGTTGGGGCTGACGCCAGCGCTAAGTATGGTGTTGTCGAAGTACAGCGGATCGAGATACGTCGACACCGTGCCCTGTTGGTCGATCCGCCACAAACCAACACTTCGCCCGCTTGCCGCCATGATCCAGAGCGACTTGGAATCGGTGCCGGGGGGTGCAGCAATAAACTGAAAGGTGCTCCGAAAAAATGACCCGCTCTGGAGTTTGGTTACCTGTATCTGGTGGGGTCCTGCCGTTGGATTCCAAAGCGCAATATTTCCACTGTCGGCCAGGTAGCCCACGAAGTGGCTGTCGGCGCTCCAGTGGATCACCAGCGGGAGAAGTTGCCCTAATTGAAGGGTAGCAGCTACCTTCTGCTCAGCTACATTAAAGACCTCGATCTCGCTGGTGCCTGTAGCGATGTCTAGCGTGCCGAAGGCAATCGACTTTCCATCAGGACTGAAGCCCGCTGAGAAAAATCCCTGCACATACTGCTCTGTTGGGCTCACCTGACCAAAACTCTCGACCTGCATGTGTGACGCAGCATCCCATAGTAGACATACCTCTCGGTAAGAGGCGGTAAAGCCGCAGGCCAGGAGATTCCGGCCATCCGGGCTAAACTCCAGAGAGGTGATAACGCTGAGTGGAGATGTCCAGGGCGAGCCTTCTACGCTGCCGGTCGTGCGGCTGATTGTAGTCAGCTCGCCCGACGTCGTGACGACCGCCACCCTGGTGCCGTCATGGCTGACTGCCAATTGCGTTATAGCGCTGCCGGGTGGAACCTCCAATGACTGTCCGGCCGTGCCCTGCGTCATGTTCCAGGAATCGATGGTGCTAGTGAGGTCGTCATTGAACAAGAGCGACTGGCTATCTGGACTGTACGCGACGTAAGGTTGAGTAAGCAAGGTGAGCTTGGCATCCGGGCTGGCCGAGGTGAAGGGGGCGAGTCTCCAGATATTGATCTGGCCGTCTTCCGAGGCGGTAGCCACCCTCGTTCCATCCAGCGAGAATGCCACTGCGGTAATCACGCTGCGAATAGTGGTAAAGTCTTCAGTAAGCAGAACGGTGGCGTAACTGGTGTCGATTTCCCAGAGATTGATGGTATGGTCGCTATCAGCGGTTAGCATAAATATGCCCTGGCTGTCGAACTCAACGGTCTGGATGACATTTAGGTCATCGATGGTCGTCACCGGCCCTACCTGGGTCTGTTTGACGATATTCCAGAAGGCCACCTGCTGCAATTGACCCAAGGTTCCCGCCACGCTGGCCACCGCCATAATGTCCGGAGCTGGGGTAAAGGAAACGGTGGTGATCTGGTTAGTGTTGTTGAGGACAAAGGTAGGCGCATCCTGCTGCAGATCAAAGACCACCACCCGGCCGGCAGCTCTGGCTACTTCGTCATTAGCGCTTTCACTAAAGGCCGCATACCGGCTATCCGCGCTAAAACTTACGCTATCTCCAAACGCGGTACCGATAGAGTACTCTCCCGGAATCTGCGCAATGACCTTGCCGGTGTTGACGTTCCAGATAGTAAACTGGGTCGTGTTGCAGGCCGGGTCGGGACAGATGGCCGAGGCAAGAAACCTGCCGTCGGGACTGAATGCCAGACCATGCTGCTCGATGTTCAGTTCGTAGGTGATGCCATCCAGTTGCCTCACCTCTTTCCCAGTGGTCGTGCTCCAGAGTGTGATATGCGAACCGTTGTTCACATCTTCAGTCTTGAGTGCAATCAGAGTGCCATCGGAGCTGAGCGCCGCGCCCAGTATGCTGGGGTTAGGACTAGTGGGCGCCGGTGGGGGAGAAAACTTGATCTGTGGCCGGCTGCCTGTGGCGTATTTGACAGTGACCTCCCGGGCGTTGACATAGGCGAGAGTATTGCCATCGGCGCTGTAGCCGATATAGGTGGCCACATCTGCGATCGAGGCATTGCTGGTATTCTGCAGAATGGTGTCCAGGTGGGGCGACTGGTGGACCAGCGAGAAGAGCGCGTTACGCGTGGCGGCATCGTCGGCTGGGCCTTCTTTGTAGGCGGCTGCCGCCAGCAAGACGGCCAGATCGATCTTGTTGCCGTTATACTGCGCACGTGCCTCATTGTCCATGGTCCCGCGCGCCAGCTTAATGTTCTGCACCGTCAGAACCACATTTTGGCGCTGGTTCGTCACCGCGAGCGTGCTGGCGACGATCGATAAAATCAAGGTTATGATGATGCCCACCGACAGCGCCCCGATGGTGGTTCGCTGTCGGGCAGCGGCAGCCCGCCGGCCCGCGGTGATGTATTCGATCTGCAGCTCGCTCGGCGCCGGACGCTTGCTCGCACCCTCCGCCAGCCACTGCTCGGCCTTACGCAGCGCCTCGCCGCGCAACGTGTAGGCCGGCTGCCGCTTCCCCTCATTCCACTGGCTGGCCTTAGCCAGCAGATCACCCCCCTGGCGCCAGTACCCCAGATCGGTATCGACGGCAAACAGGATCCGCTCCAGCGCGCCTTCGGGATTGTCGCTGGGCCGGGCCAGAATCCAGTTGATCTCCGCCAGCGCCGGATGTACCAGCTGATGGTCCACGTCTCGATGGACCACCGGCACCAGCTTCTTGTGCATGTTCACCGCATACTGCAGCTCGCGCTGGCTCACCTCGGAGGCCAGCCAGTATGGGCTCAGCACAAAGAGCACCGCGCTGGCGGCTTCGATGGCATTGACGATATCCTGTCGCCAGACCGAGGTGGGGGCTATATCCGACGTATCAACCCAGACACTGCGGCCACGGCTGGTGAGCGCGGTGCTCAGCTGCTCCACGAAGGCGCTGTCCTGGCGTGAGTAGGAAATGAAGATATCTGCCACGGTATACATCCATCCTGTTGAGTGTAGTCCAACAACTACCTACCGGGCAGCAGTATACCGAGTAGCCTGCGGCTTGGCAATATCAGCTCGGTTTAGGGTAACTGTCGAGCCACTTGCCCTGGGTACGCCAGCCAGGTACAATCTCTCCAGTAACCAAGTCCGTCGAGCAAGTAATAATCACGCATGCCCGTGAAAGGGACCGGTACGCAGCATGAGAGACGCCACCTCTTCCGAAGAATCCACCCAGCCGACGCCTGCCATCCGTAGCCGGACTATCACCTGGGAGGATCCCGCTCCGACGGCGGCGGCAGGCCGGCAACTCAGCGGTCTGGAGTTTCTGCGCGCGGTGAGCTCGGGTAAGCTGCCGGCGCCCCCGATCGCGATGGTACTTGGCTTTCGACTGGCTGAGGTCGATGAGGGACGGGCGCTCTTTGCAGCGAGTCCGGCGGAATACCACTATAATCCCATTGGAGTGGTGCATGGCGGCCTGGCGGCCACCTTACTCGACTCGGCTATGTCATGTGCCATCCAGACCACGCTGCCGGCAGGAGTGGGGTATACCACGCTGGAGATCAAAGTCAACTTTGTACGGCCAATTACCCTGGATATCGGCGAACTGCGCTGTGAGGGTACCGTGATACACCTTGGTTCCCGGACGGCAACCGCCGACGGCCGGCTCCTGGACCCGGCCGGTAAACTCTACGCCCACGGTTCGACTACCTGCATCATTCTCCGGCCGTGAATCCTTCAGGCAGAACTGGGGTGGAATTCTGCCAGCGTTCCGGCTACGGCGCCGACTGCCAGCATGCTCTCTTCGGCTCGCGCGCCATCTCCAGGCTGTACCTCAACCGCACGGGACGCATCCTGCAGATAGACAGCCACAAACCCGGCGTGGCAAGCGTCAACTACGGTGTGAAGCACACAGTAGTCGGTGGCCAGCCCTCCCACATATACTCGGGTAACACCATGCTCATGTAATGCTCTCTCCAGCGTCTCGCCGTTGGCTAGATGTCCCTCGAACGCCGAATAGCCATTGTCTTCCCGGTTGTCCCCTGTGGTCACGATTACTGTAGACGGAGGCAAGCGCAGATCGGCATGAAAGTTAGCGCCAGGGGTGCCCTGCACGCAGTGTGGCGGCCAGATGCCACCGTGCGCAATGAAGTGATGCGTGTCGGGCGGATGCCAGTCACGCGAGGCGAATATGGGGATGCCGGCGGATGCGGCTCCGGCCAGGTACTGGTTTAGGATCGGTATCACCAGATCCCCCTCCGGCACCGGCAGGCTCCCGCCGGGACAGAAGTCATTCTGCACATCAATGACGATCAAGGCATCGGGCATAGTACCTACTCCACCTCTGCCCGCTTATCGCCGCTTGCGATGTCCTGGGCCAGAATCGTCGGTTAGGGCATCACCATGAATGAGATGGCTGCGCTGCGTCTGCTTAGTTTTGGGCCGTCACGTGGATGTGCGTCACTAGTGGCGCAGCAACCGGCTTGCCCAGCTTGAGAATCGGAGAGAGCGTTGGATCGCTGGCGTAGATCGCGAGGCAAGCGGAGCAGACCAGGAAGTCCTGTGTGCGGCCGATAGCTCGAAGTCGTATGCGGTTGAGGTGACTACTGCAGTAGAGCTTCTCGCATTCAAAACAATAGGCCCGGGCACACTTGCCGCAGTCGGCAACACAACACCTTTGCCCTGGCCCGTGCTTGAAACTCCTGGAACGCTTTGAGCTCATAACGCCTCTCCGACCGATTAAGCGTAGAGTATGCCACAGAGAATTGGACGTGAAGTCTGCTGGCTTGCTGTACAAGTCACATTCATGTAGTACTACGCCGACTAGTTACGCCGCTCTGTATTACTATTTTGTACACGCAGAAAGAGTGCCCACAATAGATGACGCCGGACCTTTGAAGGTCCGGCGTCATGGCTGGTTGTACGGGTTCGCGGCTACCGAAATGTGGCTACTGTATGACGGTCTAGGTGCCGGGGATCGAGGCCGGACCAGGCGATGGATTCAGCGGTAACAACACTGGAGCTCGCGGCGACTGGTTGAAGTCAAAATCACTAAGCAAATTGCCCAGTATTGCGGCATTCTCACGCACATCGGGTCGTGGATCGGGCCGGCCATCAGTTTTGGGATCGAGGCGCTGTCCACCCAGGAAGTCATCCTCGATAAACTTGAGATATGCGTCGAAACTCAATGTCTGGTGATCAATATATCCACGTTTCGCGTAGGGACTTATCACCAGCCCGGGTACGCGTAGCCCATAGCCATTCTGGTCTACCGTCGGCGGTACCACGTTATCGTAGAAGCCGCCCCAGTCATCCCAGGTAAGAAAGATAGCTGAGCTGCTCCAGTCGGGGCCCTGCATAACCGCATTGATAAGCGAGGTTACATACGATTCTCCGACGTTTACCAGGGCAGGTGGATGCTCGCTGACTTTACTGTTGGGCACTACCCAGGAGACCGCCGGTAGGGTGCCGTTCTTCGCGGCGGTAAAGAAATGTGACACATCCTGTATGTTGCTGAGCTGGTTATCTTGCTTGACAGTGTCGAAGTTGGGCAGCGGATTCCAGATGCCTGGTACGTTAACGCTCTGCTTCTTGGGGGCGCACAGTTCTTGATCGTCGTCGCAGTCCGGCTCGTCCCCCGCGGAGAGGTAGTAGCCCCAGCTGACGTCATGGTGGTAGAGCAGATACGTAATGTCGGTCCACGCGTAGTCCGACTTTCCCGGCTGTGCATTCGCTACACTGACTGGTCCGGTAATATTGTTTACGCAACTGGACGCCAGTCCTGCCACCGAGCAGTATGCCGACCAGCCGGAGACGGTGAAGAGGTGCGCCGGTAGGCTCCAGGAGGCGGTAGGTTCAAACATACGATCCTGCAGGACGAAATCTTGTGCGTAGGTCCAGTAATTGGGAATCTCGCGCGCATCGTGCCAGCCCATTACATCGATCGCTGTGGAGCCGGTGCAGAGCGGATTATCAGTGGCGGCACAGCCCTTGCGCCCCTTCTCCGCCTGAGCAACGAAGCCATCCATCTTTCCACCGTTGATATCCGCTACCGCATTCGCGGCGCCGTGAGGGCCGCCGCCATTGAGATCACTGGGATCATGGTACGGTTTGACGCACTCTCCAGTGGCAGGATCGTTGACACAGACGCTGGGCACCCCATTGATCATGGGAATACCATCAGCTCCCGGGTATGTCCCGAAGTAGCTGTCGAAGGATCGATTTTCTTGCATGATCATGATGATGTGCTTGATCTTGTAGGCTGCCTGACCCGGCGGAGTGGAGGTGGCTGAACCACCGCAGGCGGCAATCAAGGGCAGCCCGGCGACCAGAAGCAACAGACCAGTGACATAGCTGGCCCGTACAAATCTGCTTGCCCGACGGTACGGCGGCGCTGATGGCGGCGAGAAATCCTGTCTCACTAGATACCTCTCTTCTTGGTATTACGCGGTATTACGCGCGGTTGCGCATGTCAGGCTACACTGCGCTGTCGCTGACAATCGGAAAAAGGGTATACCTGCCATATGGTTTGCCATGAAAAGATAAGAGTCGGTTGAGCGCATGCTTAAGATAGTCTGAGTATGGTCGCTGGAGTATACTGGCGGTACCGAAGAAGCGCGCCGAGAGCGGCAGCAATACGTA
Source organism: uncultured Chloroflexia bacterium (assembly GCA_963826075.1). Classification (GTDB taxonomy): domain Bacteria; phylum Chloroflexota; class Ktedonobacteria; order Ktedonobacterales; family JADMIN01; genus JAJPKE01. The sequence continues at coordinate 496,045 of CAWGVQ010000008.1, read as the reverse complement.
GCGGGCGCAGTCTCAGCAGGCGAATTGGGAGGGGCAGAAGTTGAGCACCGGGCCGCGACGCCGAGGATACCGTGAGGTTAAGGTCCGGAACAGCTCGAGCGGAACTCCAGAAGAGCTCGCCGACGGTGCACTGCATATAACTGTTTATGACTTGCTGGCACATGCCTACAACCGGGTGGCGATACAGTTCTACCATCAGCATGGCACCCAGCATGGCACCTCGGGCTCGCTTGACCAGAGCGACTACTCGCCTCTGCATTTCACCCCAGCGCTCCCTGCGAGCATGCGCGAGGAAGTGATCGAAGCGCTCTTCGCTGACAGCGCGCGCGCACTAGCCACCTTCTTTGGATTTGAGGAGATGAATTTCGTGGTCCTTGACCATGAAGAGAGCGTCTACCGGCTGATCGTTCGTGAAGGCGCTTATTTCCCCAGATTCCAACCAGGCGTTTATACTCAGCCGTTTGGAACCGGCCTGCTGGGCCAATGCCATAGTAGCAAACGCTCGGTGCTTTCCAATAACGTCACTCTGGTGGAGGGCTATGTACGTACCGACCCGGCGGTGCGAGCTGAGCTCTGTGTACCGGTTCAGGTTGGTGATGAGGTGCTTGCTATTATCGATACCGGGGCCAGCCGGATCAACGCGTTCCACCCGTCGCACCTTCACTTCATCGAAGGATTTGCCCGGTATCTTGCTCCGGCCATTGCGAATCCTGCGGCTTTCCTCCAGTCGCAGCGACCAGCACTGCTGCGGGCCGAGCGCGAGCTGGCTCCGTTGGCACAATCGCTGAACTTCCTCTCAGCCTGGCACGAGGAGTGGCGCTCGCGTTTCGCCGCTGTCTACGCTGAGACTGCGGAGCGAAATGCCGAGCTACTTGCCCTCATTGCTCTCAGCGATTCGCTGGCCACCAGTCTCCGGCTGGAGACTATTCTACACACTACCGTCGCCAAAGTGGCGCAGTTGCTGGCCTGCCAACTGAGCTGGATCTCTCTGCCCGATGACGATGGTCGCCTGAAAGTCAGGGCGCTCTTTGGCAACCGAACGGACGAAGGGGCCGATATCGCGATAACCGAGGACGGCAGCCCACAGTTCGCCGTGTTTATGCACGGTGAGCCGGTCACTGTAAACGACGTCCGCTTAGTGTCACGTAGTAGCTTTGATCGCGCGTTTTGCCGGCGCAACGGTATTACTCGCTACCTCACCGCGCCGTTACGAGTTCGTGAGCGAACCATTGGAGTCATGAGTATCGGCCGCACACATGGTTCGATCGAGTTTACCGAATACGACGCTCGCCTGCTCTCAATCTTCGCCAACCATATCGCGCTGGCCATCGAGAACGCCGATCTCTTCGAGCGCAGCCGCATGATGGGCGCTATTGAGGAACGCAGCCGAGTGGCCCGTGACCTTCACGATACGCTTGCTCAATCGATACTGGGTATCTTGAGGACGCTCGAGGCCATCAGTCCAGAGCTCGACGCTGCTCCGCTCGCGGTTTCGCAAGCCATCGAAGAGTCTCGGCTCTTTGCCAAGGAAAGCCTGGATGAAGCCCGTCGATCGATCTGGAATCTTACGCCTTCCGGACTCGAAAATCGTAGCCTACCGGAGGCAATCCAAGAGTATGTGGAACTCTGGCACACTCGAGCCGGTATAGAGGCAACCTACCGGCTTAGCGGCACACCCACCCCTATAGAGCCGACCAGAGCTATGGACTTACTCCACGTTACTCGCGAGGCTCTCAGCAACATCGCACAGCACGCCTCGGCAAGTCACGCCGAGGTCACTCTAGCCTTTACTGAATCCGGCCTTAGCCTTTCAATCAGGGACAACGGATCCGGAATGCGCCCGGAGTTGGTCACTGGGAGCCGCATCGAGAGCCACTCCACTGGTCAAGACACAGCAGAGAACTGTAACAAGCCACTGGCTCCGTCTAACAGTGGACTCGGTCTACAGGGTATGCGTGAACGGGCACGGCTCCTCAATGGCTGGTTGCAGATTGAGAGTGCTCCCGGCTGGGGGACCCGGGTCGTTCTGACCGTTCCCAATCTCAGCCACAGAGCGGCAACCACACTGGCTCCGGGCAGAGAGCCGCCGCACTCTGAACACCGTGAAGGACTGCGCCATCGACCGATCGACCAGAATGAGGAACCAGAGGCTGCACTGGCGGGTTCCTCGGCGGATACTCCCATTCGCATTGTGCTGGCCGATGACCATCCCGCGCTCCGCAGCGGACTGCGCCTTGCCCTCTCCAAAGTTGCCGGGTTACGAGTGATCGGTACTGCGTCTTCAGGCGGTGAAGCCCTTCTGCTCACCCGCGAGCTGTGCCCTGATATCCTGCTGCTTGACGTCCAGCTACCCGACCTGGACGGCATCTCTATTTTGCGGAAGTTGCGCCTCGAACAGATACCGGTCCGCGTGGTTATGTTGACCGCACATTTTGGCGACGCGTATATCACTGAAGCCCTGCGCAGCGGTGCCATGGGATTTCTGAATAAGGACATCGAGATCGCGGATCTGGCGCAGGCCATAAGAATGGCGTATCACGGGCGCCTGGCACTCTCACCCACTATTGCGGACAGGCTGCGAGATCGCTCTGGATTGCTGGTCAATCCACAGGCTAGCCACTTCACACCGCGCGAGCGAGAGGTGCTTAAGCTCTTGGCCAGCGGGCTCCATTACCAGGCGATCGGGCGGCAACTCTGCATCTCCCCGGCAACAGTGAAGTTTCACAGCATCAACCTCTACCAGAAGCTGCAGAGCCACTCACGGGTGGAAGCGCTCAACCAGGCGCGGGAATGGGGTCTACTTGGCTAAAAACCTCACCATTTGGATAGGTATACTTTGCTGCGCATGGCTCTATACTGCAACTCAACATTACAACGCCACGCCGACGCTGCAGGGGGGATACTGTGGATGGCTCATAGGCATTCCCACTCTCGGTGGGCTGGGGCCGATTGGTGGCCTCGATCATAGCTCTCAAGAATATATCTACACGGCCTCATTGTCCCTCGCACAGCACTGCTTGCTGGTTTAATCACGGCTATCTGCTCCGATTGAGGGCTATCCGTCACTTGAGCGTATGCGGGTCCTCGCCTCACCCACTTGGGAGGCGCAAGTTGCCGTACTGTCAGCAGAGAGGGGGAGAAGCAAGAATACCAGTGGCCTGTCACGATCAAGCTCGCTGCACGAGCAACCAACGTTTCGTTTGTACCTATGCCTTGACCGGTTTTCCAGGAGAAGGCATAGGCGAGGAGGGTAATGACACATGTCAGTAGAGGTAGAAACCAAAGAGCAGCTCGTCCAGCAAGATATCAAACGCTTGCACCGCCTTGGCTACGCACAGGAACTCTTCCGTGAGATGGGCGGATTTTCCAACTTCGCGATTTCGTTCACCATCATCTCAATTCTGACCGGCGCCATTTCCACGTATGGCTTCGCGATAGGTGCCGCCGGTCCGCTTGCCGCCATTGTTGGATGGCCGCTGGTCTCTATTTTTGTGGTGTTCGTCGGTCTTTCGATGGCCGAACTGGCTTCAGCCTTTCCCACCGCGGGCGGGCTCTATTACTGGGCATCAAAGCTGCGCGGTCCGGGTTGGGGCTGGTATACCGGCTGGTTTAACCTGATTGGCCAGGTTGCCGTGACCGCCAGTATCGACTTCGGATTGGCGCTGCTGGTTGATATCTGGCTCAGTCCCAAGGTAAGCTTTCTTCAGGCCGCTATCAGTAACCCTAATGTTATCTACATTGCTCGCTGGAATCTGCTGACCTACGCGATTATTCTCGCACTTCACTGTATCCTTAATGTGTATGGCATCCGCGTAGTAGCCATCCTGAACGACATTAGCGTCTGGTGGCACGTCGGCGGTGTCCTGCTGGTCGTTGGTGCGCTCTTCTTCTTTGCGCCGCACCACTCGAATGCTTTTGGATTCCTGTTCTCCGGTAGCGCCAACATTGGCGCCGATCCATTCAAGTTCCCCATCTGGTATGGCTTTCTGCTCGGCTTGCTGCTGGCGCAGTATACCCTGACGGGTTACGACGCCTCGGCTCATGTTACCGAAGAAACCGTCGGCGCCGCGCGACGTGCCCCCTGGGGCATCATTATGTCCATCGTCATATCGGCCGTCGCTGGACTCGTGCTGCTGGTCGGCCTGACCATTGCCATTCCCGACGTGGACCCTACGACCAAGGCTTCGGGCCTGGCCACGGTAGGTACTCTGGGCATCGGCGCCGTACCGTACATTCTATCTACTCGACTGGGTAGCGACGCCGCGTTTGTGATCTTCGGCCTGATTCTGGTCGCGCAATTCTTCTGCGGCATGTCCTCGGTCACTGCCAACTCACGCATGATCTACGCGTTCTCCCGAGATGGCGCCGTACCTGGCTCCAGCCTCTGGCACAGCCTCAACCGTCGCCGCATCCCCGCTAACGCCGTTTGGTTGGCAGGCGGCGCCGCCTTCGTGCTAGGTATTCCGGTCCTCTGGAACAGCGTCGTGTTCCTGGCGGTGGTTTCAATCTCAGTGGTTGCCATTTACATTGCCTATGTTCTGCCGACGTTTACGCGGCTGCTAAGCCGCGATTTCACTCCCGGGCCTTGGAACCTGGGGCGATTCAGTAAGGTGATTGGCTGGATCGCGGTACTGTGGGTTGTCTTCATTACCATACTCTTCGTGCTGCCTCAGGCAACGCCCATCACTCGCGATTCGTTTAACTACGCTGGAGTGGTCGTGTTTGGCGCCATCTTCTTGCTTACGATCTGGTGGCTGGTCAGCGTGCGCAAGTGGTTCAAAGGGCCGATTGTACAGGGCGACGAAGCCGCGCTGGAGAAGATCGAGGCTGAGATAAATCAGGAAAGCATCTACAAAGAGCCAAGCATTACTGGGTAGCCGCCAGCCACTCTGGCAGACGTATGATGCTGTGGGTACTTCGGAGGGACGCTGCCCCTGCGGACTCGTTCCTCCCCTCTCTCGAAGGAGACGTCACTATGGCCGCCGCGACCAACGGACGGTTAGATCTGGCAGCGCTGGAACGTCTGGTAGCCGACGGCCAGATTGATACCGTACTTTCAACGTTCCCTGACATGCAGGGACGGCTGATGGGCAAGCGACTGACTGCACGATTTTTTCTGGAACACGTGGCAACAGATGGTTCGCACGCCTGTTCTTACCTGCTCGGCACCGATGTCGAGATGACTACTCTGCCGGGATTTACCATGACTAGCTGGCGCACCGGCTACCATGACTTCAAAGTGCGTCCCGACCTGGGCACACTGCGACCGGCTCCCTGGCTGGAGAAGACCGCGATAGTGTTAGGCGATGTCATCACCGATGACGGAGAGATGGTCGAGGAGTCGCCAAGACGGGTACTCCAGCGGCAGGTAGCGCGGCTGGCAGCCCTTGGTTACACCGCCAAAGTAGCCTCGGAGCTGGAGTTTTACCTCTTCAAGGAGACTTTTGAATCGGCACGCGCCAAACACTACCACGATCTAGCGACCTTTGGGACATACATTCAGGACTACCACATTCTTCAGACGACCAAAGAAGAAATCATCGTCCGCCAGATACGAAATCACATGAACGCCGCCGGCATTGCCGTTGAAGGCAGTAAAGGCGAGTGGGGGTTTGGCCAGGAGGAGCTCAATCTGGAGTATGCTGAGCCGGTGGAAATGGCTGACCGCCACGTGCTCTATAAGCATGGGGCTAAGGAAATCGCCGCCCTGAATGGCCTCGCGTTAACCTTTATGGCTAAATGGGACGCCGATCAGGCGGGCAGTAGCTTCCATCTCCACTCGAGTCTGTGGGATTCAAACGGACGGGCGGCATTCTTTGATGAAAGCAGTCCTCTAGGTATGTCCGAGGTCTTCCAGCACTATCTTGCCGGCCAGCTGGCTTATACTCGTGAGATGATGTACTTGTACGCGCCATTCGTAAACTCCTACAAGCGTTATCGTGAAGGGACATTTGCTCCCATTCGATTAGTCTGGGGACATGATAACCGCACCTGTGGCTTGCGAGTCATCGGTGAGCACAACAGCTTGCGGGTGGAGAATCGAGTGCCGGGTGCCGATGCCAATCCATACCTGGCATTCGCCGCCACGATTGCCGCCGGTATAGCGGGAATACAGGGGCGGCTGGAGTTGCCCGAGATGTTTACTGGTGACGCCTACGAGTCCGATCTGCACCGCAATGTGCCACAGGTTCCCGGAGCTCTCTACGAGGCGATTCGCCTTTTCGAAGCCAGTTCTCTGGCGCGGGAAGCATTCGGTGAGCGGGTATTTGCCCACTACCTCAATGCGGCGCGCGAAGAACAGCATGCCTATGATCGTGCGGTCACTTGTTGGGAGCGCGACCGCTACTTCGAACGGATTTGACTACTCCGACGAGTACGGCCATGACAACTACCAGAAATATAGGGAGATAGACTATGCGACTGGCTGGCAAGGTAATTCTGGTAACCGGGGCGGGCAGTGGCATGGGGCGGGTAGCCGCCCAGATGTTTGCCGCCGAAGGTGCTCGCATCGTCGCCAATGACTATGCACCGGGACCGCTTGAAGAAACGGTCTCTCTGGTTCGCGGGCTCGGCGGCACTATTCTCGGCGCACCTGGCAATGTTGCGGTAGCCGCCGACGTAGAGCGCGCAGTAACCGAGGGCATGCGCGCCTTCGGGGCTCTGCATGTACTCTACAACAACGCCGGCATCATGCCGAGCGACGATACCTCGGTGGAGGAAACTAGCGAAGACGCGTACGACCGAGTCGTGGATGTCAATCTCAAGGGAGTCTTTCTCTGCTGCAAATACGGCATACCGGCGTTACTACAGTCCGGGGGCGGCTCAGTCATTAACATCGCTTCGTTCGTGGCGCTTGTGGGCTGCACCGTCCCACAAGACGCGTACACTGCCAGCAAGGGCGGAGTGCTTTCGCTGACTCGCTCGCTGGCGGTGCAATACGGCCGGCAAGGCATACGGGCTAACGCCATTTGCCCTGGACCAATTGAAACTCCGCTGCTGCGCGACCTGTGGACCTCCGAAGAGGAGCGCGACAAGCGCCTAAACCGCATTCCGCTTGGTCGCTTCGGTACACCGGAGGATGTTGTTCAGGCAGGCATCTTTCTGGCATCGGATGAGTCGTCCTGGGTGACTGGCACGACATTTATGGTTGATGGCGGAATCACCGTCAATTACTTCTAGTATGCGCAAGAGCGGAGACGAACAGGATGTCATCGATCAAAGCACCGCGCCATTATAGACTCCTTGTCGATGGCGAACCTGTAGACAGCGCCGACGGGCGTAGCTTCCTGACCTACGAGCCGGCCACTGGCGAGGTGCTGGCCGAGGTAGCACTGGCAGGAAAGGAAGATGTCGAGCGCGCGGTGAGGGCGGCGCGCCGCGCCTTCGATGAGGGTTCATGGCCGGGTCTACCCGCTGCCGAGCGTGGTCGCAGACTGGGCGAGGTATCCCGTCTCATTCGCGAGCGACTGCCGCAGTTGGCCGAGCTGGAGAGCCGCAACAGCGGTAAAGCGCTAGCCGACTCTCGCGACGAAGTTGCTGGCGCGGCGCGTACGTTTGAGTTTTACGCTGGTGCCCCGGATAAGTTCGGCGGCGAGACGATTCCAGTTGCAGCGGGCGGTCTGGATTTTACGCTGCGTGAGCCGGTTGGGGTCGCCGCCCTCATCGTACCCTGGAACTTTCCCATAGCCATTGCTGCCTGGAAACTGGCGCCAGCACTGGCAGCCGGTTGCACAGTGATACTCAAGCCAGCGTCTCTCACTCCCCTTACTGCACTGATGCTCGGCGACCTGTGCCTGGAAGCCGAAATACCCGCAGGAGTGGTCAACATCTTGCCCGGCGAAGGCAGCGTTGCCGGTATGGCACTCGCGCAACATCCCGGCATAGACAAGGTCGCCTTTACCGGTTCCACTGATGTTGGGCGCCAGATCATGAGCGCGGCGGCGCAGAATATCACACGAGTTTCGCTGGAACTCGGCGGAAAATCGGCTTGCATAGTCTACGCCGATGCCGATATCGAGCGGGCAGCCGATCGTATCCCCTACAGCGTCTTCGCCAACGCTGGACAGGATTGCTGTGCCCGCACCCGCATTCTCGTGGAGCGAAGTGCTCTGGAGGCTTTTACCGAGCGCTTTGTTGCTCGCACTTCGCGGCTACGAGTGGGCAATCCACTGGCGGAAGAGACCGAAATCGGCTCGATGGTTTCGCCCGGGCAGAAGGTCCGGTCGCTTGAGTACTTGACGCTCGGTACCGAGGAAGGAGCCACGTTACTGACAGGTGGTGAGCCAGGCGGAGGCGCCGAGCTCCAACGGGGCTCGTTTCTGCTGCCGGCTATTCTGGGCGGCGTCGACAATGACATGAGAGTGGCTCGTGAGGAGATATTTGGCCCGGTTGCATGTCTCATACCGTTCTCGAACGAAGACGAAGCGGTCCGTCTGGCCAATTCCTCAGCCTACGGGCTTTCTGGATCCATATGGACGCGGGATATCGGACGGGCGTTGCGTACTGCGCGTCGGCTACGCTCGGGAGTCCTCAGCATCAATTCCAATCGCAGCGTCCACACCGAGGCGCCCTTTGGTGGGTATAAGCAATCCGGCATGGGACGTGAGCTGGGCCTCTACGCCCTCTCTCTCTACACCGAAGTCAAAAATATTTATGTGGATCTGGACTAGAGCGGCTCAAGTGAGCGGGCCGCCGCCCAGAAAGAAAACCACCAGGATGGCCTGAACAGCCATGCCGCCACCTATGATGAGCTGGTCTAGCCAGGGACGCCGGATCACCCACGAACCCAGCAGCAGGTAGACCGGTATCGCGGGGAGCAGGTAGCGTCCCGCCGCTGCAAACGGTAGCTGCTGGGAGACCATCGGGGTGGCAACTGCAGAGACCAGCACTCCAGCCATATACCAGGTGTACATGCGCGGTAAATGGCGGAAGACAAAGTACGTCAACACTAGGAAGCCGGCCACGGGAACCTCGTCTACAAGCATACGAGCATGCAGGTATCCCCAGGGAACAGCCTGATGCCATGAGCGTACCATCAATGACAGCAGCTGCCATGGAGGTACAAGATGCCGGTGCCAGACACTGACTTGCAGGTGCATAAACAGCAAAGGATCCCCATAAATGTGCCACAGGTACACAGCATAGAGGCCGATGGCCAATGGAGCGGCGGCCGTCACCAACAGCCACTTGGCCAGCAAACGCGGGTGCAATCGCTTGACCAGCTCCGGGATGTTGGCGCGCATGAACGGCTGCCAGATGTCGGACTGCCGTCCGTACTCGAAACAGAGTGGCGCTACCAGAATTATGGCAGTAGGTCGAGTCAGCCCCGCCGCAAACGCGCAGAGTGCGGCACAGGTCCAGGAGCCGCGCCGCCCAAAGTAGAGCGACAATGCGCAGAGTGCTACCAAGAGGCTGTCGGCATAGCCGGCAAACATGAAGAGCGCCAGTGGATAGGCCAGCATAACGCGCATACTCGCCGACATGACACCGTCATTGGAGGTCTCTTCCTTGCTACCGCCGAATTCGCGGCCGGCCAGCAATCCTACTGCGATGCATGCCGCGAGGGTGCCGAGACTGGCGACAATCATGGCAGCGGCCAGGCGGTTGCCGGCGCCTACCAGCGCGGTTAGCAGCGCAGTGAGTGCGGGGTAGAGCGGAAAGAATGCTGCTTGGTCGGGGCCGGAGCGTGTGTAGCCGCGCGCCGCGATCGAGAGATACCAATTGACATCCCGGCGCTGCCACAGCATGAGCAGGTGGTACGGTGGAAACGTCGCCAGTGGATGTAACCGGCCAATCGTCAGCAGAACCGCTAGATAGGTGAAAAGAATATAGAGGACACGGCCTACCAGCCATATGGGCACAGCCTGCTTTACACTGGCGGCAAGCTCACCTTCAAGCCACCCGAGCTTGCGTTCGCTCATACCGAGCATAGGCGACAATCCTGATTTTTGGCGTCTCAGTCTCTGTGGCCCATGCAAGAACGGTATATCTGACATCACGACTCCTGATGAGCTATGTTAGTAGTCACTGCCTAGCTATAATCGCGAGAGTAGTGGCAACTTCTATTCCTCAGACAGGAGAGTTATGCCCACTTGGGCAAGCAGGCTTTCGATAACCAGTAGCGAATACGACAAATAGGGCTCGTTGCCCGTGAGCAGATCAGTTCCCCCTGCTTTACCAGGCACGGTGCACAAGTGACCCATTTTTTGCCAGTCACGTATCTCCTCGCGCCACGTGGTACGCTATCAGCAGAAATTTGAATCTGCTTCCACTCACCCCGAGCGAGGCGGAGGATTGATCTCTCGATCAGTCACTTTCGGTTTTAATTATTATATCCATGAGCACTGCATTGGAGGAGTTCTGTCTCATGCAGGAAATCCATAGGCCTGGAATGCAAAATGTCGTACTTTCGAGCAAATCACTGACCGACTATGCACCAGTTGTCGGAGATGATGTTATTGCCGAGTTAGAGAGTCTGGCGCGGCCGTTCCAGGGAGCACGAGTCGTCCATATCTCGTCAACCGCGTACGGCGGCGGTGTCGCCGAGATGCTTCACACGCTCATCCCACTCATGCGCAGCACCGGACTCCAGGCTGAATGGCGAGTGATCTCCGGCAACGACGAGTTTTTTACTGTCACCAAATCTATGCATAACGCGTTACAGGGCATGGAGCTTGAGCTGACTCCATCGATGCGTGCCATCTACCTCCATTCCAATGTAGACAACGCCGTGTACTTTGAAGATGAATTTGATTATGTCATCGTTCATGATCCGCAACCGGCCCCGCTACGAATGCTCCTGCCTACTGCAAGTGGCCGCTGGATTTGGCGCTGCCATATTGACCTGACCGACGCCAACCCTGCGTATTGGGAATTTCTTCGACCCTTTGTGCAAATGTATGATGCCGCAATATTTACTATGCCTTCCTATGCCAAACCAGACTTACGTATCGGTACAATCGCCATTGTTCCGCCGGCAATCGATCCACTCAGTCCCAAGAATGCGCCGATTAGCGCGTCAGACGCACGCCGCATCGTTGCCATGTACAACGTCAATCCCGACGATCCTCTCTTGGTTCAGGTATCCCGTTTCGATCCCTGGAAAGATCCGCTAGGAGTGATAGATGTCTATCGGGGCGTCAAGCGCCATATTCCCTCGGTGCAGCTGGTACTGATAGGCTCGATGGCTCACGACGACCCGGAAGGAATGGAATATTACCAGCGCACCAAGGATTATGCCGAGAACGATCCGGATATTCATCTGCTTTCTAATCTTGACGGGGTTGGCAATGTAGAGGTCAACGCTTTCCAAAACGTTGCCACAGTAGTGCTGCAGAAATCTCTGCGCGAAGGCTTCGGCCTGACAGTTGCCGAGGGGCTCTGGAAGCACAAGCCCGTAATTGGAGGAAACGTCGGCGGTATTCCGCTGCAGATCGAGGATGGTAAGTCAGGCTTTCTGGTAAGCACTGTCGATGAGGGCATTGAGCGCTCACTAGAGCTCATTCACAATCCTCAGCTGGCTCACCAGATGGGGGCGTTCGGGCGAGAGCAGGTTCGAAAGAAGTTTCTTTCCACCTCCAATTTAAGAAACTACTTGAATTTGTTCGGCCATCTCGCGGGCCAACGAGCAGAGCCCAGCCAGGCTCATCTGGTTGCCGGGAGGTGAGCGATCTCGAGGAGACAGGGGCGATGAGGGTTGTCAACGTTTCCGAAATGCGGGACATCGAAGAACGAGCTAACCGCGACTACGGGCTGACCAGCCATATCCTGATGGAACATGCCGGCCGGAGTGTCGCCGAGTCGCTTGCCAAGAGACTGGGCACCAAAATCGACAAGTGTCCCATTCTCATTCTGGTAGGTCCAGGAAACAATGGCGGTGACGGAAGAGTAATGGGCCGCTACCTGTCACAGTGGGGCGCCAGGGTTTCCTACTACCTATGGAAAGAGCGGCGCCTTGAAGGCGAGCCGGCTGCTACCTCTTCCTCGCCGGATACGGCCACAGCCGGAGCCGGTGATGAAGCCTTGCTGGCTGTGATGAGAGAAAGCAGCGTCGTTGTTGATGCACTGCTAGGCACTGGCACCTCCCGGCCCCTTGACACTACCATGCGTCAGCTGCTGGCTCTGGTCAGAGGCGAGAAAGCACGGCGCCCCGAGCTACTTATTTTGGCGCTGGATCTTCCCACGGGACTTAACGCCGATACTGGTGCGGTTGACGAAGGAACTCTTGCCGCCGACATCACGGTCACGCTGGCCTTTCCCAAGCAAGGTTTGCTTTTCTTTCCAGGCGCCAGCTATGTCGGCGAGCTGGAAATCGGCGGCATCGGGTTACCAGCCGAGCTGGCCGTCCCACCTGGATTAACGCTTTTGGACGCGGACATGGTGCGCAATATGCTGCCCAGGCGACCACTGGACAGCAACAAGGGCACGTACGGCAAAGTTATGGTGGTGGCCGGCTCAGCCGCCTATCCTGGATCGGCCTTCTTAGCAGCCTCGGCGGCAGGTCGCATCGGTGCTGGTCTGGTAACGCTGGCAGTGACCCCCGAGATGGCCCCCATCTACGCCGTCAAGCTCTCCGAGACGACCTTTCATCTGCTTCCGCCCTCGAGCGAGACGCCAGGTGGCCGAGCCGAATCGCTTCTGGCCGCGCTACATGGCTACCGGGCATTGCTCATAGGGCCCGGACTCGGGCAGAGCGACGCCACCAGGACCTTTCTGTTGGCGATCTTTGCCGGCATACTCCGGCTGCCAGAAGACACGCGGCCACGCATCCTCGTAGACGCTGACGGATTGAACAATCTGGCAGCCACTCCCCGATGGTGGGAACAACTGCCGGCTGAGACGGTGATCACTCCTCATCCCGGCGAGATGGCGCGCCTGCGAAACGGCGCACCGGTTTCCGGCGGGTCGATCGATAGGCTGCAGATCAGCCAGAGCTCGGCTCGGGACTGGAATGTGACGCTCGTGCTCAAAGGCGCCCATACCCTTATAGCGGGCGCAGGTAGCTCCCTCTCGATCAATGTGCCGGCCAATCCTCTGCTGGCCACCGCCGGTACCGGTGACGTGCTGGCCGGAACTATCGCGGGATTGCTTGCTCAAGGCCTGGCTCCCGTCGACGCTGCCTGTGCGGGAGTGTACCTGCATAGCCGCTCCGGCTTGCAGGTCGCCCAGCGGATTGGTGATGCCGGCCTGCTGGCCTCCGATCTACTCCCAGAGCTCCCTCTGGCACTGCATGCCGCCAAGGCTTGACGTAGGCTGGAGTGAGCATCTGGCGAGCGTGCTACAATGGGGCGGAAAGGGTATCTGACAGTTGCCAAGATATATAGATTATCGTATACTGTCTGCAACTTTTTGCTACGTACGAGCGATCAGGATGGCAAAACAAGGACCGAAACTCTTGCGGGTGGGTGCAGCGGCGCATGAATTGGGTTTGCACCTGATGACCGTGCGGCGTTGGATCAAAGCAGGGCGTATCCAGGTGGTGCAGGTCGGCCGTGAACTGCGTGTGCCACGCACAGAGATCGAGCGGCTGGTCGGGAGCATACCGGGGCGACTCGTGGTTCTCTACGGGCGGGTGAGTGGGCATGGGCAAAAAGATGATCTGGACATTCAACTCCAGCGCTTACAAGCCTGGGCAGCAACGGAGCGTGCGGGGCATGAGACGCTCGTGCTTGCTGATATCGGCTCTGGACTTCACGCCTCGCGGAGACAGTTGCAGCGGCTTCTCAAGCTGGTTTGTGAAGATACAGTGGCCGAAGTGGCCATTACCTACGAAGATCGCTTAACACGCTTCGGGCAAGAATATCTGGAAACACTGTTTGCCTGCTTTAATGTGGCGCTCACCGTCTTGGAACCAGGAGAAGAGAAAACACCGGAGCAGGAATTGACAGGTGACCTGCTTGCCCTGATCGCTTCGTTCTCCGGGCGCCTCTACGGGATGCGTTCGCATAAACAAAAGGCCCTCCTCACGTGTGCACAAGCCGTGATCAACAATCCCTGAGCTATCCTGAGCCATGCGGTGCGTAGGCCGGAGGAAATTCAGGGCGATGCCCTGCTGGCATGAGCCGGCAAGGAGAGTGGAGGAATGGCGAAGACGCAGACCTTGGCCTTTCCGGTGCGTGTGCCCAAGCCCATGCAGCCAGGGGCGCTTCGCCTCTTGCATGCGAGCCGCGATGCCATCAATGCCATCGTGACCCTGCTCTGGCCGGAGCTCGATGCCTTTGCCGGGGTGCGGAGCACTCAGGCGTGGAAACAGGTGGAGCAGCACCTCACCCAGCGCTCTGGGCATGGCAACCGGCAGGAACGCTGCGAGCTGGAGAGCGCCGGCCGGATTTTGCGCGCCCAGGCCACCCGCAAGCAGGTGTTCCAGACCATCTTGCCGCTGCTCACCGACGGACTGATCAAGCCTGCAGAAGGGAAACGTCCCGCCCGCAAGGAGTATCGGGCGATCCAGGCGGCGGTACAGAGCCTGCGTGACGATACGCAGGAGACCGAGTCGTTTCTCCTCATGACCAATGTGGTCGAACAAGCCTGCAATGTGTTCCTCCAGACCGGGAGGTTCCCGACTACCTACGAAGAGCTGCAGCCGATCCCTGTCCAGCAGGTGGCCCAACTCACCTTTGCCGCTGATGACGGGATGGCCGCCGGCCAGACCTATCGTATCCGCACCGAGCATCGTCCCGAGCGCTCTGATGCAACGACCCACAAGATTCTCGCGGAGGACTGGATCTGGCACGTGCGCCTGCGGGGACCGAACGAGCAGGGGGTGTGGGGCTGGTGGCCTGAGGAGCACGCCCTGGTTCTGCCCGAGTGTGTGCAGCAGTACCTGCGAGCAGGCGCTACCACCCAGGCGCCGACACTGCGGGAGGTGGCAGGCACGGATGGCCGCTCCTTCGTGGTCCTCGACGTGGTGCTGGAGGTGCCAGCCCGCGTAGTGCCGCCGCTTCAGCAGGACCAGCGGGTGCTCGGCTTTGACTGGGGCGTCCGCAGCCTCATCACCGTCTCCATCTTGGAGCAAAACCTCGGGCAGGAGCCGTATCGACAAATCAGTCGTCCGCTTTTTCTGGACAGCGGCGGGCTGGACGGTCGGCAAGCGCGACTGCGGCGGGAGATTGCCCGACTCCAGGCCAAGCGTGACCAGTACCAGACTCTGGTAGACGCTGCCAAAAAGGCCTTTGAGGAGCAGAAAACGCCGCTCCCGGCCCACTTCGCTCTGTGGCAGGCAAAAGCAGATGCGCTGGAACACCGCCGCCAAGCCTGTTGGAAAGCCTATGGGCGGCGGAACCGGGAACTGGGCCATCTGGCCGCGAACCTGCTGATCGTGCTGGCATTGGTCCAGAAGTGCCGGCTGATCTGCGGGGAGGATCTGCGCACGCTCACCAAGCGGGGGCGCGGCAAGGACGTGCGGGGCCGCTTCCAGCACTGGCGCATCAATACCACCGTGCGCGGGGAGCTGTGCCGGGTACTGAAGTACAAATGTTACCTGCTGGGCATCCGAACCCGAGCGGAATACGCGCCCCAGACCAGCCACACCTGCCCCCACTGCCACCAGCCCGCCAACACCTATCGCTCGCCCGCCGCCGCCGACCGGCAGGAGGCAGTAGACTGGGGCGCATGGCTGTGGTGTGCGCAGTGTGGCTGGAATGGCTCCCGCGATTATGCCGCCAGTCTCAACATTGCCCGCTTAGGGCTAGCGTTTCTGCTCACCTACCAACAAACCCAGCGGTACCAGTCGTACCGCATGACCTCTGTGGAGGTCAACCCCTGCTCGTATATCGGGCGGGGAGCGACGTTGCGGTTGCCGTCGCAGGGGATCACCCCCCGCCCGAGTGAGGGCAAGAAGATCTACTATGCTGGCTGGTCCTATACCATCGCCCTACGCACGTCACAACCTCGTCCTGTCCTGGCTTTGTTGTCCACTGCCGCCATCAGGAAGAAAATCCTTTCGAGTGCGTAAAGTACCGATAGTACGGATAGTAGTAGATTCTAGCAACGGTGGAGGGAGTACAGTATGGAGAACGTCGACAACTGGGAGAGCCTGAGCGAACCGGTAGCCTGGTACCCTACCGACGAATATCTGAACAAGAGCCGGTTGCTCCGTTTCATGCAACATCACGGCATTGCCGACTACGCTTCGCTCCTGAAGAAGGCGGCTGGAGATCCGTCCTGGTTCTGGGATTCGGTCTCACGGGATCTGGGACTGGTCTGGCAGAAACCCTATACGCAAGTCATGGATACCTCGCGCGGCATTCCCTGGACCACCTGGTTTGGTGGCGGCAAATTCAACTACGTGGTATCTGCGCTGGACAAGCACGCTACTGGAACGGAAAGTCACGTGACCGCGGTCGTCTGGGAAGGAGAGGATGGCGAGGTTCGCCGACTCACCTATGCCGAGCTGCTTACGCTGACCAACCGTGTCGCCAATGCGCTGGTGGAGCTTGGGGTCAGACGTGGTGACCGTGTTGCCGTCTACATGCCGATGATTCCTGAAACCATCGCCGCCACACTGGCCTGTGGTAAGATCGGTGCGATCTATCTACCGGTCTTCTCCGGTTACGGCGCTGACGCGGTGGCCACCAGACTTCAGGATAGCGAAGCCAAGGTTATGATTACCGCGGACGGCTACTATCGCCGGGGTAGGGTAGTAGCCATGAAAGAAGTCGCTGACACTGCCGCCGGGGCCTCACCGGCAATTGAGCACATTCTGGTGGTTCGCCGCCTCGGCAATGAGGTTGCGTGGTCCCCGCATCGGGATTACTGGTGGGACGAGATTATCCCGCGGCAGGCAGGGACCTTTGATACGGCTGAGACCAGCCCCGAAGATCCCTATATGCTTATTTATACGTCGGGCACTACCGGAACGCCCAAGGGGGCAGTCCATGTTCATGGGGGTTTCCCAATCAAGGGTGCACAGGACATGGCTCATCTCTTTGACGTGCAGCAGGGAGATACCTTCTTCTGGCTGACTGATATCGGCTGGATGATGGGCCCGTGGGCCATAAGCGGTGCGCTGATCTTGGGAGCCACCCTGGCCATCTATGAGGGCACTCCCGACTACCCCGCGCCCGACCGCCTCTGGGACTTCGCCGAGCGTCACGGCGTTACTGTGATGGGTATCGCGCCGACGGTGGTTCGGTCATTGCTGGCCTATGGCGACGAACCGGTTAGGCAGCACGATCTTAGCAAGCTGCGTATCCTGGGAGCCAGTGGCGAACCCTGGAATTCTCTTCCCTGGCACTGGGCGTTTTCGGTCATTGGCGGTGGTCGGTGCCCAATCATCAACTATTCGGGTGGCACTGAAATCTCCGGCGGAATACTCGGCTGCACTACGTTGATGCCAATTAAGCCCTGCTCCTTTTCCGGCCCAGTGCCCGGAATGGACGCCGACGTTGTAGACGACACCGGGCATCCGGTGCGGAGTCAAGTTGGTGAATTGGTTATCCGCCAACCCTGGCCAGGCATGACCCGTGGTTTCTGGCGAGACAATCAGCGCTATCTAGGCGCGTATTGGCAGAGATTCCCCGAACTTTGGGTGCACGGTGACTTTGCGGTTATCGACCAGGATGGCTTCTGGTATATTCTCGGCCGCTCCGACGATACTATCAAGGTAGCAGGCAAGCGACTCGGCCCGGCGGAGGTTGAGTCGGCAGCGGTGGCACATCCCGATGTGAGCGAGGCGGCGGCGGTTGGCGTGCCGCATCCAGTAAAGGGTGAAGCGGTTGTAGTTTTCGTGGTGCTGCGGCCGGGTGTGGAGGCGTCCGAACTTCTCCGTGCCGAGATACAGTCGCAGGTAACGCGGGTGCTGGGCCCCGCCTTGAAGCCCGAGACGGTGCTGTTTGCCGGGGCTCTGCCCAAGACCCGAAACGGCAAAGTGCTGCGCCGGCTGATTCGCGCGCGACACCTGGGCAAGACTGACCTGGGTGATTTATCGTCCCTGGAGAGCGCCGAGGCTCTGGAAGAGATTGCCCGGGCCTATTAGTTACGCTATCTTGGCCCCAACCTGCTATACTAGCAGTGCGATACCGAGAACCGATGAGATCTGCTCTGGTATCGGGGTAGCGAGTCCGGCGGGGAGCACGCGCATGGCCTATCTGGAGATCGAGACCGGCGAGGGAGAGAGCAAGGTGGCGCTAAGTAGCGAGCGCCTCAGCATTGGAAGGCTCTCCTACAATGATATCACCCTGGGTTCACCCCAAATTTCGCGGCAGCACGCCGAGCTGCGGCGAATCAACGGCGTCTGGTGGATCGCCGACCTCAACAGCACCAACGGCTTGCACCTGCGCGGCCAGCGAATCCAGGAGCACAGGCTCAGCGACGGTGACCAGATTGTGCTCGCTCCCAATATTTCTCTCCGCTTCGTCGAAGAGTCGAGAGACACCGAATCTGACGACCAACTCTTTTCCCCCTCTATGCGGCCCGACATCACCGCCGGCATCTTCTCGGCAAGGGAAGCGCGAACGGTGCGGCGCCCCACGGGACTGCGCGCTGCCGACCTTGCTGAGCAGAGCAAGACTCATCCGGTGGGTTGGACGTTCCCGGTATCGGGCCAGGTATACCCGCCGCTGGCGGCTCCTGGTCCCATGGAACCACCGAAGCCACGCTCGATCTACGCTGATGATGAAGTGCCGTTTGTACCCGGGAGCATGGCATCACATGCGCCGCCAGCCTCACCGCTGGCACCAACCGACAGCTATGTGCCAAATCCGCCAGCAGTGTCTCCAGCAACGAGTCCCAGCCCGCCCACCATACCAATATCGAGTTGGAACGCTACCAACAGTTCCGTGCCCGATCCGTACGTCGACAAAATCCCTGATAATTCTGATCGCTATTCTCTTCCCCGAGTTCCGCTGCAGACTGAAACCGCTACCTATGACCCCTATCGCCGTGCTGGGCCGGCTAGCGACATCGGCAGCACCACTGGACTGGGGAGCGGTAATCTGCTGCATGTCTGCCAGACCTGCGGCCAATTGACTGCACCCGACTCGGTGTATTGCCAGAGCTGCCATCACTCGATAGCTCAGGAGTGCAGCAACTGCAGACTGAGCCTACTACCGATTCAAGATCGATGTCCCCGTTGCCACACACCCAATGGCGCTTCGGTCAGGCGTTCTCATCCCGGGAGGTAGTCTACGACACCCTCCCTGGCCAGACCAGTGGGCGATTGTCCCGTAGTGACGATAAGGTGCTAGAATGAAGGCGCTGAGCACCGCATGACTCATTAGCCGAATCCCTTCCTTACCTAGTTTGACCGGTACGAGTGGTGAAACTTTGCTATGGCAGGTGCTCTTAGTTGCATCCTTCGAGGTGTGCGCTACAATACCACTACTTGGCAGTTGCAAGTCGTACCGTGCTCAAACATGCACGCGCGAAGCGTTTAGAAACTCGGTGCGCCGATATAGTTACCACCCTTGAGGCAGGAATTCCGATGTCACTCATAAACATGGCAAAGCGTGAGATAAATTGCAAGATTGTTTACTATGGTATCGGTCTTAGCGGAAAGACGACCAATCTCCATTACATCCACAAGACGGTGACTCCCCACGACGTGGGTGATATGGTCTCGATCGATACCGAAACCGAACGCACACTGTATTTTGACCTCTTACCCCTGGAATTGGGCCGGGTACACGGTTTCCAGATCCGTTTTCAGCTCTATACCGTACCGGGCCAGGTGCTATACAAGCAGACCCGTATATCTGTGCTCAAGGGCGCTGACTGCGTGGTATTCGTGGCCGACTCCCAGGCCAGCAAGCTACAAGAGAACATCGAAAATTGGAACGAGCTGAATGAGCAATTGAGGCGAATGGGTAAGAGCCCGGGCGACTTCCCGTTGGTGATGCAATGGAACAAGCGCGACCTTCCTGACATTCTGCCGGTGCCGGTGCTGGAACAGTACCTCAATCCGTATCGCGCTCCCAGCTTTGAGGCAGTTGCCGTGAGTGGGCGCGGTGTAGTCGAGAGCCTCAGAGTGTCCATCAATTCAACATTACGCCGGTTGGAGCGCGCCTAGGAAGAAGAAGGGGATTTGCCGTCCCCGGGGGAGCCAGGACTGCTCTGCCCATCATCGGTCCGCGAAGTGCGAATCTCACTCGATGAATCGCCCGATGTCCTAGGGACTGCCGGCCGATGCCCATTGGCGCTGATCTTTATCTGCGCTGTGCCTCCATCGCGCCGTGCGGTCGGCGAACCTCCAGCACCCGAGCCAGGCAGCGCCTCCCTCCCAGCTGGACCTACGGCGCCAGTCTGCAGAGGCGGAGTAACCATGTGACGCCGAGCACGTAGGGCAAAGTACAACACGAGACCAATCATGACCACGAGAACGAGCCCATCAACCAGAAAGCTCAACGCCCCTGATCCACCGCTGCCTTGCTCTGGTGGAAAGCGCCAGAGATTGGCAGACGCCGCAAAAATGACGTACGGAGGCGCTGATGGCGAAGGTGTGGTTGGAACGGAGGCAACCGACTGCACCCGATTAGATAGGCCAGGTGCTATCGTTGCCCAGTTGCGGCCACCATCTGCGGACCGTAGGACATCGGTCTCGGTACCGGCGTAGATCCAGCTCGGTTCTGGCCCATAGGTGGCGAGGCAGTAAATCGCCTGCCTGGGGCTAGCGCCGGAAACAGCCCAGCTGGCTCCATCATTGGTGCTGGCGTAGATGCCTTGCTCGGTGCCGGCGTACAGGGTTACGCCTCGCGTGGCGAGGCCACTGCCGGATAGCGCCGTAAGAGCGTATACCTCTTTAGGCAGGCCAGTGGAGCGCTCACTCCAGGCGGCTCCCTGGTTGGTCGAAGCAAACACTCCGGCGCCATCGACCGCGACATACAGAATCTGCGTGCTCGGCTCGAAGAGCAGCGCATTTACGTCGGCGTCTGCAGGTAATCCATTGCGGAGCGGCAGCCAGGTCTCTCCCTGGTTGTGGCTGGCATAGACCCCGTGAGACGAACTTCCGGCGAATAGAATATTCGGGCCCTTGGCATAGGCCAGCGCATCCATAGTTTCGCCGGGTGGTAAGCCAGTACCGCGAGCTCGCCAGCTGGCCGACTGATCGGTGGAGACATACAGACCAGCGGTGGTGCCGGCATAGATGGTGCCCTTGTGAATAGGATCAGCCAGAAGAGCGCCAACCAGCGCGGTATGAGGTATGCCGGTTCCCGGAACCAGGTTCGGCCCAGCGTCTGCACTGCCCACGTAGACGATCCCAGTTGAACTGCCGGCATAGACGAGATGGCTATTGAATGGATCAGTGGCCAGCGAGAGTATAATACCCCCCTGTTCCGGTCCAATCGACTCCCAGCTGGCGCCCTGACCCGCCTGACAGCCGGAGAACAAGAGCAGAAGCACAGTGATTGCCGCTAGGCCTCCTGGGAGTTTGAGAAGTCTTGTCTTCTCACGTTTGGTGGTAGATGCACTATGCATACCTAGTCTCCGCGTGCATGAAGCAATTCTTCAATGGCCGACACGATAGTCTGGTTTTCTTCGACAGTATTGTAAAAACTGGGAGAGATACGCAGTAACCCGGGGCGATAGTCCACTATGATCCCTCGCTCGGAGAGGTCATGCACTATCTCGTCAGGACGCTCTAGTCCAAGCATCACAATCGAACTACGAACCGAGCTGTCCAGCGGGCTACGAATGGGCCACCCTTTCTCCGCGACGCGGCGAATGAGATCGTCCGCCAGGAAGCGCGTCCGCTCGCGTATGGCCTCGACCCCGATCTCCAGTACCATATCCAGTGCAGCGCTAGCAGCATAAATCGCCGCCACCGCCGGCGTGCCGGATTCAAGGCGAGCGGCGTCGTCGCGGTACTCAAACTCAGTGGTGCTGAACTGGAACTGATCCCGAGCCGCGAACCACCCGGTAACCGTCGGGTGCAGGCTTGGGATCAGTTCCTCGCGAACATAGATGAAGGCCAGGCCTGGTCCGCCCATGAGCCACTTGAGAGTGCCAGTCACCAAAAAATCAATATCCAGCCGTTTCACATCGATGGGAATCTGACCAGTGCCCTGATAGTCGTCTACCAGAAGCAACGCTCCTTGAGAATGCGCGATCTTTGCCAGGCGCTCCACATCCTGAATATAACCGCTCAGGAAGAAGACGCGTGAAGTGGCGATGAGACCGGTCTCCGCATCCACTATTTCGGCAAAGGTTTCTACTGGAAAGGTCATGCGGTCCTGGCTCTTAACGAAGACTATCTCGGTGGCGGGCTTGACCAGCCACTGGTAGGCCAGTGTGGGAAAATCCATGTCCGCCAGCACAATTTTGCGGCGTCCCGCTAGATCCAGACCACTGGCAATGGCGCCGGTGGCGACCGAGACGCTGGGAGCAATGGCAATCTCATGAGGCTGTGCGCCGATGATGGCGGCGACCTTGGCGCGTACTGCGGCGATCTCACCTAGCCAGAGCCGGTACCAAGACTGTGCGCCGTGCTCGTTCCAGAGCTCTTGAAAACGTGTCAGCCCAGCCATTGAACGGAGCGAGAGCGGCCCGAGCGAACAACTATTGAGATAGACCTTCTGTTGCAGAATGGGGAACTCATTTCGGTAGCGAAGCAAGTCGAGCCCAGGCTCCCCTGCTTTCGCCTGGGCTCTTGGGGTCTTGGTGGTATTCCGTGCCGAAGTTGTCCGCGACTTTGCGGTTCCGGTCCGAGCTTCAGGAGAGCGCGGCACAGCTGTTATTCCTCTCGTTGAGCGTTAGCCACTCGACTACCTAGGGCTAGGTCTGTAATTCCGATGGTGCCAATTGTACCACGACTGCTGCTGGCAGATCGAAAGGCATGAGGAGGTCCCCGCTAGGGGTGTGTGCGAGCAGCATTGCGCACGGCTCCCGCGATACGGTAAGCCAGCAAGCCGCCGATCAGGGCGCCAGTGATCGTCACGCATGAGACGGCTGAGCTTCCCGCTCCGGGCCAGGCAAGATTGTGACAGGCAATACCACAGGCTACCGCACCACCAAGACCGATGAAGGCACGGGGAAAACGCGCCACGAATGAGACTGCCCCCAGCATCCAGCGGCTGAGCGTGGGTTCTGCTCCAATGGCCGCTCCCAGGCCTACCGCCAGCGGAAACAGGTTTAGTACATCGGTGGGGATATGAACAGAATCTTGCCAGGCGGCAGAGATACCTACCCATGGATAGGGGCCGTTAGCCAGAATCAGCAGCACTACTGCGGCAGCGGCGGTCAAAACGGTGGTTTCCTGCCGCCCACTCCAGCCACTGCCGCCCGAGCCGACGATAGCCACCGCAGATCCCAGGAAGATGGCAAGCAACGCACCGCCCAGCGCAACCGGAAGCGTGAGCGGAATTGGCAGCTGCCCGCTTCCAACCAGTCGCTGGAGAACAAGAAGCAGCCCCCAGACTGCTCCCAGTGCCAGGGTCGCCGACAGCGCCAGCCTCACCAATCGGTTCCGCCGGGGCGGCGAGGCTGACGCGAACGTATACTTGGGAGTGATCTTGGGAGTCATCTTTTTTACCGCCGGCACAACTTTGGTTGCTGGGGCGGGAGCAGGCACAATATTCAACGTCACTGGCACATAGAGGTGCTGGCGGTCGCAGTCAATCTGCAGGGTGCTAACCTGTTTTCCAGTCCTGGTAAGCTTGCTGGTCTCTGCCGCCAACTGCACCAGAGTACTGGGGCCGGTAAAGCGACTCTGGTCGAGAGACAGCCAGGACGAAAGCACCTTGATCTGTCCCTGTACAGAGACATTCCCCTGACCGCTGATGGTGAACGACTGGGTTCCGCGTTGCCCGGAAACCAGCGTGCCAAAGTCAATGGTGTGAGGTTGAACCACCACAACTGCCGCGGTAGTTGGCTGAGCTACATGCGCCGCCGCGCCGACACCTCCCCGGGTACCGGTTCGGGCGCTGGTAGAGCTGCTCGCCGAGCTGCCGGCTGATGCCGGCGGGCGATTCGTCTGCGTCTGCGACGCGGCGGGCCCGATAGTGAGATCGTGCGCAAATGCCTCCATGCTTGGATAGCGCTCATCTCGATCGAGCTTCGTGGCCCGCTCGATTGCACGCTGCACCCCCACCGATATACTGGGGTTACGGGCACTCATCGGCGGCAGGTTAAAAGGCGTCGTACCAGGGTCATAACCGGTCAACAACTGGTAGAGAGTGCAGCCCAGTGCATAGACATCGGCGCGTGCGTCAGTCTGGGCTTTTCCATACTGTTCAGGTGGCGCAAACCCAGGAGTGCCCAGCACTTGAGTGTCACGCGAGCGCCCTGGAGCAAATACTCTGGCGATGCCAAAGTCGATCAACTTTATCTGACCATCCTTGGCCAGCATGATGTTGGAAGGCTTTAGATCGCGGAAGATGATTGGGGGCTGTCGGCTGTGGAGGTATCCAAGAACCGACGTAAGCTGCTTCGCCCAGCGCAACACCTCTGCCTCGGGAAGTGCACCTCCATGAGCTTGCTGATGCTGCTCGAGCGTCTCACCATCGATGTAGTCCATTACCAGATAGTGGCGCGTATTCTCGGAGAAAAATTCGTAGACACGTGGCAGATTGGGATGCCTAAGCCGCTGTAAGGTAACCGCCTCGAAGCGGAAGCTTGCCAGCGACTCTTGAAGTTCTGTCGGTGTGAGCCCATCCTGGCTCATCTCCTTGATAGCGACGGCGGACTGGTTACGCAGGCTCGTTGCCTGGTACACCGCTGCCATGCCACCCTGCCCCACCAATCTCAGAATCAAGTACCGGCCCCGCAGTTGGGATTGAGGAGGCAGCCGGCCAGTGGCATTAGCGGAGCGAGTCGCTCCCGTCGAGGTGGAATAGCCTAGCGGCGGCGGCGGACCGCCAATGAGCGAAGCTCCGCACTGATTGCAGTACACGGCGTCATCACGATTCTCCGTGTGACAGTACTGGCAGGTGCGCATTGCCGTTCTCCACGTTCTCCACATGTAGCTGTCTTGCCCTTCAAAAGGGCAGGTTCTTCTAGAACTACAGACAACTACGCCCTAACTGTGGGTGGAGTTGCAGGCACTACCCAGCTACCTTGCCACCTTCTCTAACCCACTTCATCCGGGCCGCCAGCCGAGTCGTGTGACGCCCAGAATCTGTAGTACCGTACGGGGTATGCCAACCAATGGACCCTGTGGGAGCGATGACTGCTGGCTGCTACCCGGCCTTTGCCAGCGAGGCCAGCTTGGCCTCCAGCGCCGGAGTCGACGGCTCTACCAGTACAGTCCCATCGGCAAACACGATTGTCGGCACACTCTGCATGCCGCTATTGAGTCGCCGTACCTGGTCGGCCGCGTCGGGTTCGTCCTCAATATTAATTTCGGTATAGGCGACTTGCCGCTCAGCAAACACCTTCTTGGCACGCCGGCAGTCTCCACACCAGGATGTGGTGTACATCAGGATATCCTGACCGTTCTGTACCGGGCCGGTCTCATTATCTAACTTCGAAGCGGACATGAGGCAGTTGCTCTCCTTGTAAGGCATGGCTGTACCGTGGATAAATGCACTACTACAAAAAGTATAGCACAAAGGTTTACAGCATTGGAAGTTCATGAAGAGAACCAGGCCGCAGCTACCTGAGTAGGAAAGATGGTAGGGCTCCAAAGCACCCCTATGGAGCATATCGCGTATACTGGCAGGTGGGCAGCAACCCGGGAGTCTCTTGCAACGCTCTAGCCCACCGGGACACAGATATCATCACCGGGATGGGCATTGCCTTTCCCCAACCTGATGCAACGGTGTAACCAATGGAACCACCCGTTCGTCTCTATAGACCGAATGGTTCGGGTAGGCCTCGTAAAAGCGAGGCAAGCTCGGGTCGACGGTCCAAGGTCGCCGATCGTCTCCCAGTGGAGCCGGCTGCCGATCCGGTACCAGCGGAACTTCCGCCAAGACCGGGGAAGCCGGCAAAACGCGGCCGGGCGGTGAAGCGTGATCAAGCGGCCGAAGTCCCGGCAACCGAGATTTTGACGGATGAGCGTCCAGCCATGGGGCCGGAAGCTGCGCTGCCAGCCGCCACTGGTGCGGAAACGGGGTTGATTCACGGCCTGCCGGAGCGGACTGAAGAGCCCGCGCCGGTTGTGGGTTTCGAAGACTTTGAAGATATCTTCACTCGTTTTCAAACTCCACTGACCAACTTTGTGTACCGTCTGGTAGGCAATCGCGAGCAGGCATATGACCTGACTCAGGATGTCTTTGTTAAGGCATATCGCGCGCTCTCGTCAGGGACTACCATTCAAGCTGCCGCGCTTTCGTCATGGTTGTATCGGATAGCTTCCAACACAGCAACCGATGCGCTACGGCGCAGGCGCTTGATCTCGTGGCTGCCGTTATCGTTATTTAACGAGGATCGAGGAGTGGGAGCCGGCATTCCAGGCGTCGACAACGCCGGCTCCCAACAGCAAGCCTTCGCTGAGGAGAATTTCCCCAGCTCGGGTGCTGCCTTTGCCAATAACTATGATGGAGGCCGGTTCGAGCAGCAGGTGGCGGATCGGGAGATCGTTCAGAGCATCTTGCAGCGATTACCTCCCAAGTATGCTACCTGCCTCTTGCTATACGAGCACGAGGGGTTCTCATGCGCAGAGATAGCCGAAGTTTTAAACGTCAGCCCGTCAGCGGTCAAGATGCGCTTGATGCGCGCACGCGAGCGCTTCATAGCCCTCTACAAACAGGAGACCGGGGGATGAATCCGGTAACCTGTAGCTGGGTGCGGCAGCAGCTGGCGGCATCCCGTGAGCAGGACTGGGAAAGCCGGGACCGCCCACGTATCCTGGACCACTTAGCGACTTGCGCTGCCTGCCAGGCGGTACAGTCTGATTACCTGAAGAGTGGCGAACTCATACGCCGGCTACCCGCAATTACACCTCCTCCTGCGTTCAGAACCGCCGTTTTCGCGGCGGTTCGAGATGAGGCGCTTCGCCAGGCGCCCACCATGGCAGGAATGAGCCGAGCGGCAACCAATCCAGAGCTGCCAGTAGTCTCGCTACCGGGGGTCCGAGTCATCCGGCCGGCGTCGATCGGCCAGCGTAAACCACTGATCTCCAGGCGTCTGAGCCTGCGAGTTTCACTGGTCGCTGCGGCCGCTGTATTACTCATCAGCCTGCTGGGAGCTCGCCTGATCTCACTGATCGGATCGTCGGCGCTCAGCGGCTCGGCAGCCAGCCTGAGCGGAGCGGCCCAGCCCAAGATTGCTCACTATCCCCTGAGCAGTAACTACTTTCTGCCAAACAGCGCCATGGCGACGGCTGCGTGGCTAGTCTATACCGCAACCAACGCGGACCATCTGCGCGAGATCATCGCTGTGAACCGGCGGACAGGCGATTCCCAACAGCTCCTACCAGCACCCGCCAACGAAAGTCTTACTGTGCGCGCCCTCACTGACCACTGGGTCATCTGGACCGCGGGAGACGGTACATCAGCTTCGCGGTGGCGTCTCTACGCCTCGCCTCTAGCCACTACCGGTTTTGCTCTACCCATCACGCTGGTGGATAGCGAAGCAAGCGCTCCCGATTCTCTCGCTACTCTGGGTGGAGTGTGGGCCAGCGATGACACCGTGCTGGTTGCCGGCGCTCCACGCTCTGGAACAGGAGAGTTGCTCAAGATCGAGCTATCCGCAGGCGATACATCACCGACCATCATCGCCCGTGGCCAGCTCTCCAGGGACGTTCTCACCGACCCTTCGCTTGACCACGGCACGTACTATTGGGCTGATGTCTGGTCGAATAGCGCTACTGGCCTGCATAGCACCATCTGGAAGGGAGACGGCGCTGGCCACAATCAGAGCCTTTCTGCTGGTCAAGCCGCCTTCCATCCACAAGTGTCACAAAATACCCTGGTATGGGTAGAAGTGGCAGCTGCCACTCTACAGCACATGACTGATACCATGGGCGCTGCAACTCCAGATAGTGATGTCGCGCAACTGTATTTGCTCGGCGGTCTGCTTGACGAGCGTGATCTTATAACCGGCCGGCAATGGCAATTGAGCAGCCAGGCCAAGGTAGATAGCGTTGTTGTAGCTGGTCAGCTCCTTCTCTGGCAAAGCGGCACCGAGACGCGTGCCTATGACCTGAGCAGTAAGACGCCCCTAGCAGCCGACGCAGCGGTGCATTCAGCCACTCTGGCAAGCGCCACTAGTTCGTCTATTACCTGGCTGGAAGGTTCGGATCAGGATATCTTCGTCTACGATGCCGCCTAGTGAGTTCCGGCGGGAACAGTCCAGGCTGTAGCCTGCCGGAACTCGTAGCTATGCGCTACAATGTCAGTAATGAACATCTCGGATTTCGACTATCATCTACCGCAGGAACGTATCGCACAGACACCTCTGGAACCTCGCGATAGCTCACGGCTATTGGTGCTACATCGCCACACCGGCGAGGTCGAACATCGTGTATTCCGCGATATTGGAGATTATTTGCGCCCCGGTGATCTCCTGGTGGCCAATCAGAGCCGAGTGCTGCCGGCTCGACTTCTGGGCACTAAGGCCGGCTCGGGGGGCCGGGTGGAAATACTCCTCCTGGGAATTCGGGGAGATCTCGGCCCGGACTGCTGGGAGGCAATGGTGCGCCCGGGTCGACGCATCCACGAAGGCCAGCGAATTATCGTGGGTGACGCTAGGTTAACTGACGCTAGGTTAACTGCAGATGTTCTCGCTCGCACTCCCTCAGGCGAGCGCGTGGTGCGACTAGCGGCACCGGACGGCGATGTGGCCGCCGCGCTCCAGGCGCTCGGAAGTGTGCCTCTCCCCCCCTACATACATGAACCACTCGCCGACAGGGAGCGCTACCAGACGGTGTATTCGCGCCAGCCCGGATCGGCAGCCGCCCCCACCGCTGGGCTACATTTTACCGCCGAATTGCTTGCGCACCTCCAGGAACGGGGTGTCGACACGGTGTTTGTAACCCTGCACATTGGGCTGGATACCTTCCGGCCCATAGGAGTAGGGCAGCTGGAGGATCATGTCATGCACAGCGAACAGATCGAGATTGATGCCCAGACCGCTGCCCGCATCAATGCCTCGCATGCGGCAGGTGGACGTATCCTGGCAGTGGGCACCACTGCGGTCCGAACTCTGGAAAGCGTGGCCGAGCAAGTCGCCTCCCGGCAACCCGCTTCGCAGCCAGCTCCAGATCACCGGACGGAAGACGGAGACATCGTTGAGCCATTTCAGGGACGCACTTCGCTCTTTCTGCGTCCCGGCTCCACCTTCCGAGCTGTGGACATGATGCTAACCAATTTCCATCTGCCGAAGTCCACATTGGTTGTGCTGGTCAGCGCCTTCGCCGGACGAGAATTGGTACTGAGAGCATATGAGGAAGCCATTGCCAAAGGCTACCGCTTTTATAGCTTTGGCGACGCCATGCTCATTATCTAGATCCATGCTCATTATCTAGATCCATGCTCAATTCCCGGGGTTCGACACGCTGGCGCGCACTGGGTTGCCAGCAGCTACGACCCAGAATGAGGCGGCGGCGGCGCGACCAGCCAATGGAAGGCACGTCGTTTTGGCGGCTTGGGAGGTGTATGGGCATGTTTGCCTGCCGACGGTTCATCCAGGAGATCCAGCAGTGCGTTGACGCTCTGGGCTACGCCCTCCACCATAAGGTAGCCTGATGGCTTGATAGCATCGCCGACCAGATAGAGTCCAGCCAGTCCAGTATCCGGAGTCAGGTCCGCGCCCTGTACCGCTCGGTTTACTGGCCACTCACCTCGATATTGGCTCATGGTGAGAATGGTGACTTTGCTCCCTAAGTCGTCGCCAAAGAGCCGTCTTAGATCGGCGCGGGCCGCCTCCCGTTCCTGATTTACGTCGTCGCTGCGCATCAGCTGATGGGTAATGATCAGATGTTTGCCGGGAGGCGCCAGACGCCGGTCACTATTGCTCGGCTGTACCACGCCGCAGATACGCTCGGTGTCCAGGCAGTACATGATTCCCCGGTGGGGAATGATTGACCCCTCGCTGAGTAAATGTACTTTTAAGCCCTGGGCTTCCCGCCGAGCCGGCACAATAAGAGGCGCTTCAGCTCCGTTGATCAGCCGCTGCGTAGCCGTTGGGCCGATATTGCTGATGATCAACGGAGCCCGCAACACTGTCTCATTGCCGCTTAGCTTATCCCGCAGTCGCACGCCGGTGACTGCGCCTCCATCCGTTCTGATCGCCAGCACATCCTGCTGTAAGCGCAGATCACCGCCGCTCTGGATGACACGTCGCTCAAGCTCTCCAGTCAACGCTGCGCAACCGCCGTCTACGATTCCTGGGGCGCCGTAGCGAAACATGTTCTTAGTAGTCTCGACAATCTCAGGATACGAGACATCATCCAGGTCCACACTCAGGGCAAAATGGCAGACCCGCTCAAAGTATTTATACAGTTCTGGTGAGTTTTTGGCTGAGATACGTTGATCCAGCCACTCACGGTAGTTCAGCTTCGACTCTGCCGGAGTAGACGGGCGAAGCAGCATGGCATACCCAAGCCGCACGAACTCACCGAACTGGCGAGGGCCAAGCACCCCGGCAAGTTGCAGGACCGAGCGGCAGACGTATTGGCGCCCACGCGCGTGGAAGGAAGCGAACACTTCAGCATCATGTATGCGATGAGGTATGCCGAGCGCTCGTAGCATCGCCGCCAGCTCACCGTTGGTGCCGAAGGGAAGCATATGCACCGCTCCGGTGCTGACCTGAGCTCCCTGGAATGTCTTGGCGGTGAAGCGCCCCCCGGGATGAGACAACCGCTCCACCACCGCTACCCGTTGCCCCAGCCGGAGAAACTGCGCCGCGCACAGCAGGCCGCCAAGCCCAGCCCCAATCACGATCACATCGAATGAGCATTCGTCAGGCATGAAGACTCTCTGTGCTCCAGGCTACATGCAGGCAACTCTCTGGTTTAGCCGAGTGCTTTATCCAACTGCGATCGAAGCGCTTCGAGATCCGATGCAGGAATCTCTGCGCCTGAAGGGGTATTCTGCAGTGCGTCGGCAATCTCACTCGCATGCTCGGCCAGCGCAGTTAGATAATCGAGATGCCGCGGATTTTCGGCAGCCTGGCGAGCAATGTGAATCAGGTCTGCCTTATCGTCTACCGGTGAGTTCTCCGATTTTGCCGAAGTTTGCGCCGCCAGCGCCGCTAGTTGGTCACGCGCCGAAGCGAGCGCGGCGCGTAGCTGCTTAACGACTCGAGTCTCAGCGGATGCCTTGCGAGCGAGCGCTTCACTTACCTCCGCCAGTTGCAGGCGCAATGCCTCATAGTCGGCATCGGTTATGCCACTTCCGGCCATGTCCAGGTCTTGATTTGCCCCGGAGGATGGCGCTTCGCTAGTGGCAACGCTTTGCCCCTCACCGCTCGGTTGTAGCATCACCTGTTCCCCCTCCGGTATCCCGGCGTTCGCGCTCGATTGTTCTTCATGGTTGCTGAATATTCCAGCGGACAGGTCAGCATTGGCTTCGGGAAGCGCCCAAGCCGGCGTCGTCGTGGGGGCGGCCGTTCCCGAGGCTACCGGCGACATTGCGGTGTCGCCGGCGCTCACCGCGGGGGCGTTGGGATCAGTATCGACCATGGGAGCGATCTCAGCTTCGCCCAATTTCACTCCAGCAAGCGAGGCGTGTGGGCTGGCTGGCGACATGGAGTAGATAAGCTCGTGGCCACCGATGCTTATACGATCTCCCTCATGCAGCAGCACCGCTTCGCGTATCTCTAGATCGTTAATGTACGTGCCGTTGCTGCTTCCCAGGTCAACGACAGTGTAGCCGTCGGCGCGGCTACGCAGCAGGGCATGCCGGCGAGAGGCCAGTTGATCGCCTTCAAGCACAATATCGCAGGAGGGAGCGCGTCCAACGGCGATGTCACGTCCGTCCAGAATAAACTCGCCTACCTCGATACTGGGGCCGTCCAGAGACCCGCCGTCGGCGGAGGCCAGACGGTGCACTATGAGACGACTTCTGGGAGTAGCAGAGCTCGGCGGCTCCTGCCGAGATGCGTTCCCGGCGGCTGGAGCCGCTTGCGGCTCCGGCACCACCATCTCTCCTGAAGACTCGGATGTGACGCGCTGCCAGACCGGAACACTGGCGGAGACCACAGCGGAGATCGGTGCAGCGCCGACCTCGAGCGGCTGCCCGCAGGACATACAGAAACGTTCGTACCCCTGGCTTGCGCGGCCACAATGCGTGCAAACTGCCATTGCACTGCCCTCCATTATCAAAAAATAGCAGGTATAGAGTATCGCCGGCAGCGTATTGGCGCTGGCAGCTCATGAGCCTTTCTCGTGTGCCCGTCCATCATACTATATCTCTACCACACAGTGGTAGAGCACCAGCCCGAGACTACTGCTCCGGCGGAAATCTTGCTATATGGACGGCCCGGATACTATTCTGGATCGAGCTGTTGCTCTGCAAAAGCCAGCACCAGGAAGGTAGGGGGAGTAGGCCATGAGTGATCTTGAGCGCCAACCAACTCTCTTTGGAGACGTGGTAGGGCAAGCGCCACCGCCCAGGGGCAAAAAGGGCTCCGCCTCCAAATCGAGTCTGATGGATGCAGTTCCGGAAGCCAGTGCGGTTCCACAAGAGGCGCAACCGCTCGCCGCCCGTATGCGTCCCCGCCGTTTGGAGGAGATAGTAGGACAAGGGCACTTGCTGGACCCGGATAGGGCGCTGCGGCGGGCAATTGAACGAGACATGGTCCCATCGATGATCCTGTGGGGGCCGCCCGGTAGCGGAAAAACCACGCTTGCCGTCGTCATCGCCGAGACTACGCAGTCGCGCTTTGTGGCTTTGAGCGCGGTTACCGCCGGTGTCGCGGACTTGCGGCAGGTGGTGGAAGACGCGGCGAAGCTGCTACGGGCGTCCAGCAGGCGCACAATTCTATTCATCGACGAGATTCATCGATTCTCCAAGTCACAGCAAGACGCAATATTGCCTCACGTAGAACGAGGCACCATCACCCTGATCGGCGCGACTACTGAAAATCCGTCCTTTGAAGTCAATGCCGCGCTGCTGTCCAGGAGCCGCGTCTTCACCCTCGCCGCTCTAACCGATGAAGACATCGCCTTACTGCTGCACCGAGCACTTACCGATCGAGATCGAGGCCTTGGCGGGGCGAATATTGAGGCTAGTGACCAGGTTCTGGGTCACATAGCCAATCTTGCCAATGGTGACGCACGCGCCGCGCTCAATGCCCTGGAGCTGGCCGCGAACAGTACTCCAGGGACCCACACAAGTGCCGATACCGACGTGGATACTGACGGCAAAAATGTGATAACTCTGGCAATCGCCGAGGAAGCTCTGCAGAAACGCGCACTGTTATATGACAACGCCGAGGAGCACTTCAATATCATTAGCGCGCTCCACAAATCCTTACGCGGCTCAGATCCTGACGGCGCCCTGTACTGGCTGGCGCGCATGCTGGAGGCCGGCGAAGATCCGCTCTACGTGGTGCGGCGGCTCATTCGTTTCGCCAGCGAAGATGTCGGGATGGCTGACCCGGAAGCGCTACTGATCTGTGTAGCGGCACAGCAAGCTGTCCATTTTGTCGGCATGCCGGAGGGGGCGCTGGCGCTGGCACAAGCCGTTGTCCACCTAGCCACCGCCCCCAAGAGCAACGCGCTCTATACGGCGTATGGGGCCGCGGCGAGCGATGTGGCGGAGACTCGTAACGATCCAGTTCCTCTCCACCTCCGCAACGCTCCTACCCGCCTGATGAAGCAGCTCGAGTACGGCAAGGGCTACAAATACGCCCATGACAGCTACGCTGGCCAACCCGATCCTGACTGACCCGCTCCGTCCACCGCCGGAACGCTTGCAGGACTATTTACCGGAGCGGTTACGGGAGCGTGCCTACTACCAACCGGGTGCCCAGGGCGGTGAGGCCTCCATACAGGCCTGGCTGGAGCGGCGCCGTAAGCAAGAGAGAAACAAGCAAGAGCGCGAGCAGTAGACGGGCGTGCTTACCCGGCGTGCCGGAACCCGGCAGCGCGCATCGTCAGCGGCTCCTGTGGGGCCGCTTGATGCGGAACCTCAGCGGCCACCACTCTGCCCAATATCAGAGTGGAGTCGCCGGCAGGCATCTCATTTTCTACTAGGCACTCGACCCAACCAAGCGTCTCCACTAGCACCGGGCACCCGGTATCTCCAACCTTCGTCTGGAGCTGATCCAGCTTCTCAGGATGCTTAGCAAAGGTCTTGCCTAGATTTCCAGCCAATTCTCGCTGCTGCGACCCAAAGGCATGTACCGCAAAATGGCCGGATTCCCGCATGATGGGCAGAGAAACTGAGGCGTTCTCCACTGACATCACCACCAGGGGCGGATCAAAGGACACCTGCGAGACCCAGTTCGCGGTGAATGCGTTCCAGTGACTCAGGGTCCCCGTCGTCACCGCGTACAGCCCGTAGGTGAAGAGGCGCAGCGCCTCCTTCTTGACCGATTCTTCCATACTGTAGCCCTTTGCCTTTCTCTGCGATGTATAGTACTCTTCTCTGGCCCAGTACGTCGACTGCGCAAGCAGTGGGCAAATCTACACCGGGGCCGCTTGCGAATCACACGCTTTAGAAATTATAGTGTAGTAGGATCAATTTTGTGATTCTTGCCGGTGACAAGAGGGAGTACGACGCGCCATGCCACTCAGTGACGCTGCCCGGGCTTTTCTGGCCGAGAAGAGGTTTGCCGTTCTGGCCACTATCAACGAGAATGGATTGCCGCACCAGACAGTCATGTGGTATCTGCTTCGTGGGGATGAGCTCATCATGAATACCGCTGCCGGACGCGTGAAGGATGCCAATCTGCGCCGCGACATGCGAGCCTCGGTCTGCGTCGAAGACGGCTATCGCTTCGTAACTATATCTGGAGCCATAGAGACTATCGAGGATCAGGCCGTGGCACAGGAGGATATCCGCCAGCTGGCGATCCGCTATCACGGAGAGGAAGCCGGTCAGGAGCAGGCGCGAAATCAGTTCAGTGAGCAACGCCGCATCACGCTTCGTCTACCAGTACAAACGATCATCGAACGGGGGCTAGACGGCGAGGAATGATAGTCGCGCTTGCCGGCGGTGTCGGCGGGGCCAAACTTGCGCACGGGCTCTATCAGGGGACTGCGCCGGGAGAGCTAACCGTCATCGTAAATACCGCTGATGACTTCGATCTGTACAATTTGCGCATATGTCCTGACGCGGATACCGTCCTCTATACTCTGGCCGGACTGGCGAACGCCGAAACCGGATGGGGTATTGCGGGGGATACCTTCGAGACTTTACAGGCGCTGCGTCGCTACGGAGAGGACACCTGGTTCCTACTTGGTGATCAGGATCTGGCCACACATGTCTTGCGCACCCAGCGTCTTCGTTCCGGCTGGCGATTAACCGAGGTGCTGGCCGCGATGACGGCGGCGCTCACGGTATCCGCCACCATTCTCCCTATGACTGACGACGCCGTCGCGACCCTCGTGCAAACTCCAAGCGGAGAACTGGCATTCCAGGATTATTTCGTACGGCGGCACCACGCCGATGAAGTTATCGGGGTACATTTCTCGGGCATCGAGGCAGCTGCCGTTAGCGCAGAGGCCCGTGCGAAGATCGCTGCTGCCGAAGCGATAGTACTGTGTCCGTCAAATCCAATCGTCAGTATCGGTCCGATTCTGGCGGTACCGGGCATGCGCCAGCTACTTGCTTCGCCGGGGATACCGATCGTGGCAGTCAGCCCGATAGTCTCCGGGCATGCGCTGCGTGGTCCAGCTGACAGGATGCTTGCCGGGCTCGGCTACGAGCCCTCCTGTGTCGCCGTGGCCCAACTATACCGTGACCTGCTGGACGGGATGGTGATTGACCGGCAGGATGCCTCTCTGGCACGGCACATCGAGGCCTTGGGTATCGAGGTGCTGGTAACCGACACTATAATGTCGCAGGTAGATGACCGGGTTCGGCTGGCCGGTGAGGTTCTGGAGTTTGCCGGTCGGCTTCATCCTGGACCAGGCGATACTCTTCGAGGGGAAAAACAGTGAAGACCGCTGCCGTTGTTCCAATCAATGCGTTGCGTTCGGCCAAGTCACGACTTGCCGATCATTTGAGCGAGGCCGAACGGCGTGAGCTGGTCTACTGGATGGCAGAGCGCGTGCTGTCATCTGTGCGCAATTCTGGACAAGTGGAGCGCGTGGCAGTGGTGAGCCCCGACCCTGAAGTTCTCTCTTGGGCGGCCCAACGTACGGCTCAGCCGCTGCTGCAGACTGGCGCGACTGGACTCAACGCTGGGCTCGAGCAGGGACGTATGTGGGCACAGCAATCAGGAGCCGAAGCGCTGCTGATTCTGCTAGGCGACCTGCCGTGCCTGTCGGCGGACGAGGTGGCTCACTTCCAAGAGTGTGGAAGCAAGCATCCACTCGTGCTTGCTCCTGACCAGCTGTCGCAAGGTACCAATGGATTGCTGCTTCACTTATCGGTTAGTTTGCCCTTTGCTTTTGGAGCTGGAAGTCTCGGACGCCACCAGAGGCTGGCCAGAGAGTTGCACACCGCTACAGTGCTGTTCCAGTCACCGGGACTGGAGTTCGACGTCGATTCATTTGCCGATCTCTCGATGCTCTATGAATTCGGCATCTGGATGCCCGGAGACCACGACCAGCCGATGATTACCACCGACAGCAACCCGGTAACGGCACACTAATGGCGGCATGAGCGAGGCAGGCGGATATGTCACAGGTCCCACCAAACGCTGAGATTCGGATCATTGGCCTCAGTGACGTGCCGGAGGTACGTCCGGGCGACGACCTCACCGCGCTCGTGCTCGCGGCTGCCAAAGCCAGCGAGATGGATCTGCTACCGGGCGATGTTTTGGTAGTGACCCACAAGGTGGTTTCCAAGGCGGAGGGCGCCCTGGTAGATCTCCGTACTATTGAGCCCTCCGAACTGGCCCGGCGCTTTGGCGAAGCAGGGAACAAAGATCCAAGGTACATCGAAGTCGTGCTACGGGAGAGCGCCCGAATTTTGCGTATGGAGCGCGGATTGGTCATCTCGCGTACTCGCCATGGACTGACCTGCGCTAATGCCGCGGTGGATGCTTCTAATGTCAGCGGAGGCGAGATCGTCTGCCTGCTGCCCGAGGACCCTGACTCCTCGGCGAGAAGTCTACGCAGACAGTTACAACAACAGCTGGGAATTGATCTGGCGGTGATCATTACCGACTCGTTTGGCCGGCCGTGGCGAAGTGGTATCACCAATGTTGCTATAGGCGTAGCCGGCATGGCGGCGCTGGCGGACTACCGGGGCCAACCGGACGACTTTGGACGAGTCATGAGCGCCAGCGTACTGGCGATCGCCGATGAGATCGCCGGCGCCGCCGAGCTGGTCTCAGGGAAGACCAACCGCTGTCCCTTTGTCGTGGTACGAGGCTACGACTACCCTCGTGGTGAGGGTAGCGCAGCCGATCTCATCATGCCAGAGTCGATGGATCTGTTTCGTTAGGCTCCACTTCGGACAATCCATCCGAAGGCTCTGCCGGTCAACGGCAGTTCTCACCAGCGTGGACGCCTGGTGTTGCCCGGGCGACCAGGGCGCGCCGACGGCCCTTGATCGTCCGATCCCGGTACTGCATCGTAGCTCGTGCCATATCCAGTGTAGTATTCTGCGTCATTACCAGCACCGCCATACTGCCTCGCGTCCCAGCCGTCTCCCTCTGCCTCCTCCGTCTCGTCCAGCGCCGCGCCCCAGCCACCGTCATCGTCCGCTGCCGCCCCCGCATAACTGCTGTCAAATTCATCCCCGATCGCGCCCATCTCTCTAGACGCTCCTATTCGGTCCAGTCGCGACCGGGACGCACCGTTCCGTCCGGACTTACCACTCGGCATTACCAGTAGCAGCAACGCCCCGACTACCAGGCCAAAGCCGAGCAGTACGAGTAGCTCACTGGCCGACCACCCGGGAAGTTTGGGCGCTCCTGCCAACGGTTTGGTGCCCTGTAGAAAGAGCCCCACCAACAGCGTTCCGATCACCGCACCCAGCGCCGCCACCGCACTTTCGGCGGCGGATATGGCTCTCTGCTCCACCGGATCAAAGTCCCGGTATAAAGCCCGCCGAGCCGCCGAAACCGCCAGAGCCGTCATAAGGCCAGTGAGCAATGCCAGCCCCAGATCAATCAAGAGGAGCGGCAAGATGGCAAGGGCAAGAAAGAAGAAGCCGGTAGCAGCCATTCCAAACCAGAGCTGCAGTCGCCACGCTTTGGTCACATCAGACATGACCGCCAGCGCACCCAGCGCTACACCAGCGCCCTCAGCCGCAGCGAATGGCCCGAGATAGAAAATCGGTAAACCAAGTTCACCAGTAATATAAAAGACCGCGAGCGTGGCAAAAGCTGCGCCAGCCAGTGCCAGCCCGCCCACGCTCCAGAGGGCGAGGCTTGCGCTCGGTGAAGAGCCGGCCAGTCCCAGGCCGGAACCAACCTCGCCAAACGCCTGGCCTACTGAGGACGGCCCCTGCTGATACCAGACTGGTAACGCTTCTTCTCGCCACTCCTCGTCCTCCAGGAGGTCAGCCTCTTCGGGGGTGTGAGCCAGAGCCGGTACCTCGCCGCCAGGATAGAGGGTCTCCGGCGTCGCCAATAAGAATGCTCGGCGCTCCTCGGGTAACGCATCCAGCAGGCCTTCGGAGTTTCCGCTAACCAGGAAGGCCGCCGCAACTACGACGTCAACCGCTATAATTCGCTCTCCAGCCAACACATAGAGGAGAGTAGCCAGAATCGGACCAAGCACCGAGGCCAGCACTTCGCCAGTATAGATATCGTTGGCAACATGTTCGGGCTCTCCGGGGGCAAGACAAGAGCGCATGGCACCGATTCGGGCGGCATCATGCAGCCGTCCACACAGAGACAGCAAGAAGAGAAGCGCGAACACCGCCGGTGCGACGAAATGGAAGAAGAGTCCAGCCAAGCCAAGCACCAGGACGAGACGCAGGCTGTTGAGCCACTTGAGCGCGGTTCCTGGACGGCTGGCGTTCTCAAGCCCGGCTCCAAACGGTCCTACCAGCAAGAACGGCAAGCCAAGTGCAATCAGGGCCACGGCTACCGCCATAGCAGACTGGAGCGTTGCCGCCAGCCATATCACCATTCCCACACTTAGCAGAACTTCACCAAATCGGGAGGCGATTTCGCCCCGCCAGAGATGTCCAGGATTGCCGTCATGAAATATGGTAAGACCCAGGCGGTGCTTATGGGCCACAGCCGCCTCCAGGCGAGCGGAGGTCCAGACTTCACTCTGTTTGCCATAGACAGCGCCGTAGACGGTAGCCGATCCTAGAGTCGGCATGCGGCTGCTGGTGTTCGGGTTTTGGGGATCGTACTGGCGGTATGGATTTGCGCTCCTCCCGGAGCCATCCGGGCGAGGGATGGGCATACGGCTGGACGCGTAGGGTCCATCGGGGCTGGCCATTCGACCTGACTTATCAGGACTAACCCTACGCTGATCCTGCCGACGCCGCGTGCTGCCGTCGCTCATGGGGAGGCTCGCCTTTCAACCGCTAGTGCAGAACCTAGTAAAGAATCTTGATAGAGTCTCACGGTGTTTTGGGCATGATAGACGTGGCCCAGTATAGGTCCGGTACGACCGGCCTGTCAATTGAGGTGACCTGAATAGGTCCTTCAGTTCACACCGACTGAAGTATCTGAGCAGCATGCTCATGGGCATGTGCGGCATAGCTTCGTAACCAGTCTTCGACAGTGTAGCGCCCTCGCTCGCTTTGTACTCCTTCGCGCGCCCATTCCTCTTCGGTCAACCAGTCAAGTAACTCGCCGTTAGCGGCAAGAATACTACGTAGCAGCTCTAACGAAGCGCCAATCGGACGGTCATAGTGTAGCTTGCGCGCAAAGAGCTCCTCGTCGTAGCCCTGGATCAGGGGCAGCTCCTCCGCTAGCAGGAGATGAAGCCGAGCCATACCGATCGTCTCGCTGTCAGCCAGGTGATGCACGATCTCGCGCGGGGTCCACTCGCCTTCGGCCCGGCGGCGGTCCAGCTGTTCCTCACCCAGCTGCGCCACCGCCTCAGACACTACCTGATATCCTTCTTTGTATTTGGCGATGAGCGCGTACCGTTCAGCATGATCCATGTGTAATCTCTCCAATGTCTGTGCTGCACGACGATTGTGCAGCACCACCAGTACCAGCGGCGACACGAAAACCAGGAGCACACCGGAGACGACATAGGCGAGCGGGTTACCCTGTATGATGGCGACGACCAGTATGGCAGCGATGACGAGCACTATGAAGATCGTATAGCGCCAGGAGTAGGACATGAAGGCATAACGACTCAACATTCAGCCAACTACCTCCAGCGGTGACAACATGTGTAGTCTCCTAGATGCATATATACTACCCACCTATACTACTCACCACCCCGTGACTATGTACAAGAATCTCCATATCCGCTAGCCAAAATGCTGTCAGTTGATGGAATCTTGAGACTATGATCTGGAGAGAGACTCGGCCACTTCATAGGACTGGTAACTGACTGAGAGGAGTTAGCTCTGGTGGACAGTCTGGCCGCGGCACGCGCGTCCTTCGCCGTCTCGCTTGCATTTCATATCATCTTTGCGGCATTTGGGGTAGGTATGCCGGTGTTGCTTTGCGCGGCCGAAGGACTGGGCCTCTGGAGGCACGATCCGGTTTGGTATCAGCTTGCCCGCCGCTGGGGCAAGGCAGTGGGTATTCTTTTTGTCGTCGGTGCAGTCTCGGGAACTACCATCTCCTTTGAGCTGGGATTGCTCTGGCCGCGCTTCATGGCGATAGCCAGTGGAGTCATCGGTCTGGCGTTTACTCTCGAAGGCTTCACGTTTTTCTTGGAGGCGATTTTTCTCGGAATATATCTGTATGGCTGGGACCGATTGACTCCCATGGTGCACTGGCTCGCTACCTTACCGCTGGTTTTGTCAGGAGCCGCCGGAACCTGGCTGGTGGTCTCAGCCAATGCCTGGATGAATGCGCCAGCAGGCTTCAAGCTGGTAAACGGCAAGCTCACTGATGTCAATCCGCTGGCAGCTATGTTTAACCCGGCGACGCCAGCCGAGCCGATTCATATGTTGATCGCCGCCTACCAGGTGACAGGATTCTCCGTGGCCGCGGTCTACGCCGTCGCGCTTCTGCAGGGGCGTAGGAGCGTCTACTATCGGCGCGGACTCTTCCTTGGATTAGTACTTGCTACCATTACTGCACCTTTACAGGCAATTGCCGGCGACTCCGCCGCCGTCATGGTGGCCAAGAACCAGCCGGTGAAGTTAGCGGCTATGGAGGCTCTTTTCCACACCACTTCGGGTGCACCTGAGACGATCTTTGGGTTGGTAAACGTAGCCACCGAGAAAGTCACCTTTGCTCTGCAGATCCCCAGGTTATTGAGCTTCCTGGCCTATCGTAACTTCAATGCCACCGTGGCCGGACTGGACGCCTTTCCCCACAGCGACTGGCCGACCTTTATACCTCTGGTGCACTGGGCATTCGACATCATGGTTGGCCTTGGCGGCTTGATGATACTGCTACCGCTTCTGTGCTGGCTAGGTTATTATCGCTACTACCGGCGGGGTAGGCCGGTGCCGCTGGGCCGCTGGCTACTGCGCGGACTGGCAATTGCCGGTCCGCTCAGCATTGTTGCCATGGAAGCTGGATGGGTAGTGACCGAGATGGGGCGGCAACCCTGGATCATCTACAATGTCATGCTGGTAAAGGATGGAGTAACGCCGGTCGGCGGTCTGGGAATATTCTTCTTTCTGTTCACCGGGATCTACGTATTGCTCGCCGTTACCTTGATCGGGTTTCTGCGACGACTGGTAAACGACCGGGACTCATCCGAGCTCGGAGAGGAACCCGAAGCATCCGGCACGCTAGAAAGTGGGAGCGGAGGTGCCTAATGTCGCACGCACAACTGGCGATACTGTGCGCCGCTCTGGACGACCTGGCGCTCATCGCCTACGCCGTTCTTGGCGGCGCGGATTTCGGTGGCGGTGTCTGGGATCTGGCGGCGCGCGGACCTCTGGCGGGGCGCCAGCGGCAACTCATTGCCCATGCCCTGGGGCCGGTCTGGGAAGCAAACAATGTCTGGCTGGTGTTCGTTCTGGTGGTCACCTGGACAGCTTTTCCCATTGTCTTCGCCGCCCTGTCGACGGCACTGTTTATACCCCTCACCTTGGTGTTGGTGGGTATCATTTTTCGTGGGGCATCATTTGCTTTCCGCTGGCAATTCGGCGGTGAAAAATGGGTGAGCAAGGCCTGGGCACGAGGCTTTAGCATCGGCAGCACCATCACTCCTTTCTTTCTGGGCTGTGCCGCCGGAGCCATCGCCGGTGGCCAGATCTACGTGCACAACGGCCACGTGAGCACCAATTACTGGACGACCTGGCTTACGCCATTCGCGCTGAGCTGCGGAGCTTTTGCGGTTGGTCTCTGCTCGGTGCTAGCCGCCACTTACCTGACGGTAGAAGCTGAGCAGGCGGGGGACCACGAACTTCGGGATCTTTTCCGCCAGCGTGCCATCATTGCCGGCGCGGTCACGGCAGCCATTGGAGCGGTCGCCGCCGCGCTATCGATATCCGAGTCACCGCTACTCTGGAGGGGATTGACTGGCCAGGCACTACCACTGGCGCTCGGCGCCATCTTCATTGGACTGGCTACCGCTGCATGTCTGCTTCTCGCCTACATCCGTGCCGCCCGCCTGCTAGTAGTGGGCGAAACGTTCTGCATACTGGCCGCCTGGGGTGTGGCCCAGTATCCCTATCTAGTCATCCCCGACGTCACCATCGATAATGCGGCGACCTCGGCACTTGGCCTGGCTCTCTTGCTGATTTCGTCAATCGCCGGTCTGGCAATCCTGCTCCCCTCTCTCTGGTTTCTCTTCCGCGTCTTCAAGGCCGATAATGCGCACCGCCCTGCGGTGACTGTCGATTCGTACATCGCTTCACTGGCAGACGGGCAGAGTGAGAGACCCTAGTGAGATTCTCAGCCTAGGCGGCATGTCTCTTGCAAGTGTACCCACACGACTCCTAATCGCTCCCGACGGCTCTGGCGCCCAGAGTGACTAGGCGGGATACCCTACACCATGAAGGTACCGTCACCTCGCTGTAGCGGTCCCGCGGGTCAATGGCCAGCTGGACGAGACGAACGAGACGAACGAGACGACAGGTGGGACGCACGTGCACAAAGTTTCGAACACTACAAACACCAAATGGTATCAAGGCTGGATGCGAGCCTATGGTACGGTGCTGTCAGCTGCCATCCTGGCTGTGCTGTTCGTGTCCAGCGGCGTCGTCTCCTACCAGAGAATCCGCATTGAACATGACCAGGATACTGAGGTCAACCAGTTACGGCTAGCCCTGGTGGCCATTGGAAACCTGTATACCGATCTCAATGGGACGCAGGCAGATGCCTTTAACTTCGTCATAAGCGGACAACCCAGCGAACTCCAGCTCTATCTCGAGTCTCGAAACGAGCTGAATAGCGAGCTGGTGCACCTGCCAGCACTGGCGAAGATATCACCAACGCAAGAGCTACGCGTACGCAAGCTGGAACGCCTCATCCCTAGTGGAATGCTTGGTGTGAATAGCGTCGTCGTGTTGCGCGAGAATGGACACACCAGCTCAGCCATACGACTCATCGGCTCCGGCGTCGGAGTAAGTACCGTGAATTCGAGCCGGATCATCATCGACCAGATGATCGACAGCGAGAATTCTCTGCTGGTGCGTGCCGCCGCCAAGGCGGCGGCAGTGCTGCGGGAGACGACATTCATCATACTTGTCGTCTTCGCTGGCGATCTGCTCTTGCTGGCGATCATCGCTCTGTTGGTCAGGCAGTCGGTACGTCTGCGGGAGGAACTGGCGGAGGAGGTTGCCCACGCCCGGAGTCGCACCGAGATAGAGGTACTTCGCGAGACCACTCGCAGAATGGACGAGTTCATCGGCATTGCCAGCCACGAATTCCGAACGCCGCTGGCCGTCCTCAAAGCCAGTCTGCAGTTGGTCACGCGCCGGTTGCGCCGCCGGCCGGCGGCACTCGTCAGGGCGAACGCGAGCGGCTGTGAGATGGAATCTGATCTACTACCGCTTGTTGAGCGTGCCACTCTGGCCGCCGACCGGCTGGAACGGCTAGCCTGCGACTTGCTGGACGTGTCGCGCATTAGAGCCGGCGAGCTGATCATACGCCCCTCGCCATTTGAACTGGGGACAACGGTCTCTGATTGCGTATTCGATGTACGTGAAGCGATTCCGAACCGAACCATTACCCTGCACCTGCCGGAAGGACCTACGCCGGTGCTGGCAGATCCCGACCGTATTCGCCAGGCCATCGCCAACTACCTGACTAATGCCCTCAAATTCTCCGCTGATGATAAGCCAGTACACGTCGCACTGCGTCGGGATGAGCATCTGGCCACAGTTACCGTGCAGGATTTCGGGCCTGGTCTTCCACCAGACGAGCAGGTACGGATCTGGGAACGGTTTCACCGATCGCCCGAAATCACTCACCAGAGCGGTTCCAACATCGGCCTCGGCCTGGGGCTCTACATCACCA
This sequence comes from uncultured Chloroflexia bacterium, assembly GCA_963826075.1. Taxonomy (GTDB): domain Bacteria; phylum Chloroflexota; class Ktedonobacteria; order Ktedonobacterales; family JADMIN01; genus JAJPKE01. Next base: position 451,594 of record CAWGVQ010000008.1, on the reverse strand, counting down.
GGACGATCATTGAACACCACGGCGGTCAGGTCGGAGTGGAGAGCAGGGTGGGAGAGGGCGCCACTTTCTGGTTCACCCTACCCATAACCACACCAAGCACAGGCATGCCTCAGGGTGCGGTGACGCCCTAAGGAAGTACCCGCCCATGTATACTGAGCCGAGCGTCATACCAGCGAAGTTTCTCATGTAAACTGAGTCCAGCCAGAGGAAGCTCGAAGAGAATCTGGGGCGCGGCGCGCTGCAACAAGTCGGCGTACTGTTGGTTGGTATAGAGGACGAAAGTGATAGGCTCCTGGCTCCGCTCCAGCCTCTGCATCAGTTGTCCAGTAACTTTTTCCGCCCACTGCGCTCGTTCGGTCGAGCTCAGAGTATGCAGCGCTGGAGCATCAGGGCCGATAACTTGCTGGGGTGACACGAGACCGTAAGTGGTACAAATGATGTACCACTCTCGGTGTTCGCGATAACAGAAATCGCGCGCACGGCGAAATACAATGGAGGGTTCGAACTGTTCGCAGGCACGGCAGATGCCCCCTCGCCTCCTCTTTGGCTGTCCTACCAGCCCAATACGTAGCTGCATATGGGCCCTCGGTGGCGCCTGGGTGCGTCCAGTGCAAGAGAGACACAGTGTTTAGAATACAGCGCTCACTTGCACTGGACAGCACACAGGCGCTTATACTGCCCGGTTCGTCACGGTCCCCACTACTGGCAAGATGAGGCTAGCTTCCTGAGTCCGCTTCTGTGCCCAGCACCACTTCCTGGGCAAGCTGTGAACGGAGAAGCTTCTTGTCAAACTTGCCTACACTGGTCTTGGGAATCGGCATGCCGACCAGTATCCGGTCAGGCAGCCACCATTTGGCTACTTTATCTTGCAGATAGGCGCTGATCATCTCGGGGGTGAGTTCGTCGGCGTACTCGGGTTTGGGCATGACAATGGCGATTGGGCGCTCCTGCCATTTCGGGTGGGGCAGCCCAATGACCGCGGCTTCCAGTACTTCCGGATGTCCCATGATGATGCCTTCCAGCTGTACGGACGAAATCCACTCACCTCCAGACTTGATGACGTCTTTGGTGCGGTCGACGATTTCCAGATACCCCTCCGGGTCAATGGTCGCCACATCACCGGTTCGGAACCATCCGTCGACGAATTTCTCGGCGGGGTTGGCATCGTGATAGTAGCTTGCGGTGATCCAGGGTCCACGTATCTGTATCTCGCCGAAGGAGACTCCATCCCAGGGCAACTCCTCACCCGTAACCAGGTCGGCGATGCGTATCTCTACCAGAGGTACCGGGTACCCCTGCTTAACTCGGTAGTTCACCTGCTCGCTGGGAGACAAATTCTCCAGGCCAGCCTTGATATTGGAGACTGTACCAATGGGCGAGGTCTCGGTCATCCCCCAGGCATGCAGCAGCTTCAGGCCGTAGGCGTCGAGTCCCTCGATGAGCGCTCGCGGAGCTGCGGACCCGCCGCAGACCAGACGAGTTACGCTGGAAAGATCCAGATCAGGCCGCTGCTTGAGCACCTGCAAAAGGCCGAGCCAGATTGTAGGAACGCCGCCGGAGAACGTGACCTTCTCATCAGCCATCACCTGAGCCACGCGAGCCGGGTCCATGTACTTGCCAGGGAAGACAACCTTGGCTCCAACCATAGCCGCAGCGTGGGGCAATCCCCAGGCGTTTACGTGGAACATGGGTACGATCGGCATCGCGGTGTCGCGTCCGGAGATACCAATGGTATCGGCCTGGGTGGTACAGATGGCATGCAGCACAGTCGAGCGATGGCTGTATACCACACCTTTAGGGTTGCCCGTGGTTCCGGAGGTGTAGCACATCGCGCAGGCTTCACGCTCATCAAGCTCGGGCCAGGCAAACTCGCCCGGCTGCTCGGCAAGAAGGGTATCGTAGTCATAGATCGGCGGCAGCCCGGAGATCTGGGCAGCCGAACCAGTTGCCGGGCTATTCATGACCACAATGGCTTTGACCGATCCGAGCGATCCCGCTACCTTTTCGAGTAGCGGCACCAGATCGGCGTCGGCGACGATGACCTTATCCGCGGCGTCCTGGATGATGAAGCCCAGCTGATCCGACGGCAGGCGCAAATTCAGCGTGTGCAGGACAGCACCCATACAGGGTATGGCAAAGTAGCACTCAAAGTGCCTGGTGGTGTTCCAGGCAAGTGTCGCCACGCGATCGCCCCGTGTTACTCCCAGCTTTGCCAGTGCTCCGGAGAGCTGCGCCACACGAACTCCAAGCTCACCGTACGTCGACCGATCCATTCCTTCGGCAGTCACAGTCACGAGCTCACGCTTGGGGAAGTAGTGGGTAGCTCTCTGCAGAATATACTGTACGGTCAAAGGGTAGTCCATCATGGTGCTATCAAATGCAAAGGACGAAGTCGGTCCTGCGGCAGGCGCCGAACCGTTGGCTTGCGCCAGGTTACTAGGCGGTGCCATGGTGTTGATCTCCGGCGCAGATGCAGGCGCTGAGGTTCGCTGTCGTCGAAAGAACATGCTGGTGACCTCCAAACAAAGTAGCGATGAAGAGATCACGCCGCCAGGCGCGGCATGTGCGGCATACGTGCATATTGGCACCAATTATGCCGCAGGAAGCCTGGCCGGGTCAAGGACTGATACCCTACTCGTTCCCGATTGACTTGTCGCGCTGGCCGAGCTACGATACCGCCGTTCTACCTTCTACGGTCTAGTGTAGCGTACTCTGACGGGAGCACCATGCGCGAGGCGTCTGCCGCGCGGGGAGAATTCTAGAGGCATGTCCACCAACCGTCCACCCACCGCCATCAGCAGCGCACGCCTTGCTCGCCTCTCGCTGTTCGCGCGGCCACAGGGAGTACGGACCGTCAGGTGGTATGTATGTCTGGCCGGATTTGCACTAGCCTTCTTGGGAGTGGTAATTGTCTGCGCCCCCACGTATCCGGCTGAAGAGCAGTATCTCGTCGCTGCCGCACACATGCGAGATAACCTCCGCTATGATCTCGCTCTGGCACGGTATGCCGATGCCAGCCGTCTGGCTCCCGGAGATCCGAAGCCGTTCTGTCTGGAGGGCCAGGTGCTTGGCTTACAACAGGAGTGGCAGGAAGCTGCGGCGGCATACGCGCACTGTGCGTCCCTGGACAGCGCAGCCGACGGGACCTGGCTGGCGCTCGGTAACGCCCGTAGCCAGCTTGGCGACGAGACCGGTGCGCTGGCCGCCTGGCAGAGGAGCTCAAAACTGGGCGACGTCGCTGCGGTGGAACAGCTGGCTCTGGCCGCCGAGGAGCAGGGCAATGTCACTGGAGCCATAGCACTGTGGCGACAAATACCCACCAGCAACCCGGAAGCTCCGGCACATCTCGGCATGCTGGCTCTGTGGCAGGGTGACTGGGCAAGCGCCCAGCGCTATCTGGGACTGGCAAAGCAGAGCGAGAGCTCTTCCTGGCTGCAGTCCGACGGGTTCGACACCGTCCTCACGCTGCCACCGAATAGCTTTCAGAGCGAAGGTCAGCTGGGGCATGCGTTTCTGTCAGCCAATCTGCCCAGGCTGGCTCTAGCGCCTTGGCAGCGCGCCGTGGCCCTGGCGCCGCGGAACGGGGAGGCGCACGCTTACCTGGGCGAGACCTGGCTTTTGCTTGGACAACCAGCGCTCGCCAACCCAGAAATCGCCAGCGGCCTTGAGCTCGCTCCGTCGACCAGCTTTGTCTGGTTCGCTGCCGGTGAACTGGCGATGGCTCAGGCACAGCCGTCTCTCGGCCTGCGTGATTTTCAACAAGGCGCCGGTCTCGACCCAGCAAACCCGCTTCTCTGGGAAGAAGCCGGCCGCGCCTCACTGGAGTTGCGTGACTATTACGGCGCCGAGCAGATGATGCAGACCGCGAGCGACCTCTCCAACAATCCCGACGAAGCCATTGCGCTGCTCAGCATCTACGTGGATTACCACCTGGGCTTTCTGGACGGCACGGCGCGTCATGCCGGTATTGCCGCCGTCACTCGCTGGCCAGGCAATGAGACACTGGAATTTCTGCTTGCTGAGATCTTCACCGGAACCAACGAAGCGGCCAACGCCTATTATACCGCCGAAGCGGCGCGAAGCCTCGATCCTACCGATCCCGGTCCGTACGTCTTGCTGGGAGCACAGGCCGAAAACGAGGGCAACTACGTCACTGCCGCCCTAATGCTTCGGATCGCACTGGCGCTACGTCCCGGCGGTCCATACGCCAGAGAGGCAGAAGCTTTGCTCGCCCCTATCCAGGACATCTCTCCTTGACGGCGGATGCCTGCCGTCAAGGAGGTCAATCCGACTCCAGTACCTTTGTATGCCTGCGTCGAACACGTTTCGCTCATCGTTTAAACTACTCGTTACACTACTATAAGCTCAGATGACGTAGTGTGAGAGGCGCCAGCTTTTACAAACTACTCTTGCTTTTCGTGCTGCGGTAATGTCAAAATGACGGTACCTGCTCGTATACGTGAGCTGCAGCACGATCGTTGCCAGAGACCTGCTATCGCCAACAGACGGCTTTGAGCTGGAGAGAGGGCGGCATGGATTACAACAAGCGTCACTACAACGGCATAGCCAACGATTGGGTAAACGACCATACCATCGACCCCACCTCAGTACCCTCCACCGGCAACACGTGGGACACGTCCGCGCACGGTATCGTGGGCGGCATGCGCGATGGAGCGGCCAGCGGCTTACATTCGAGTCCCCTGGAATACAACGGCCGCGATATTACCGCACAGTTACGTGACGGCACTATCCACCAGCTGGCGCCGGGTACTCTGGTGCTCGGTCGCTTCTTTGTTGAGCGGGCACTGGGCAAGGGCGGCATGAGCAACGTGTACCTTACCCGCGATCAACATTTTCGACATCCGAACAACCAGCGATCTCTCAAAGAGATGATCAGCAAGCTAGATGAGCAGACCAACCTCAGCAATTTTGAGCGTGAAGCCAATGTACTGGCCTCGCTACGCCATGAGCGTATTCCCAGAGTCTACGACTACTTCACTATTTATCGCCGGGCCTATCTGGTACTGGACTATATCGAGGGGCAGGATCTCGAAGCCGTGCTTCACGACATGCCCGGCGTACCGCAACCCGAGGAAGTGGTCGACTGGATGCTGCAGCTCTGCGGTACGGTAGAATATCTACATGAGCGACCCATACCGGTCGTGTTTCGTGATCTCAAGCCCAACAACATTATTCTGACACCCGATGGCCACATCGTGTTGATCGACTTTGGTATTGCCAAGCTGCTGCAGCAGACCGGTGCTATCGACACCAATGTCGGCACTCAGGGCTATGCCGCCCACGAAATGTATGAGGGCCGGGCCGAGCCGCGCTCGGATATCTTTGCCCTGGGCGCAATGATGCATCACCTGCTCACCCGGACGGATCCACGAACCCGGGCGCCATTTACATTCCACCAGTATCCTATTCGTCAGTACAACCCGGCGGTCTCCGCTGAACTGGAAGCCGTGGTGATGAAGTGCGTGGAGCCGCTGATCGAGAAGCGCTACCCAACCGTTCGCCAGCTGAGCCAGGCCCTGGAAGCGGTGGCCGGCTACGGGCCGCATCGCTCCTACGGCCACTGGTACGATCAGCAGGGTACTTCAGGTAATATCGCACCAACCCCACACAAGCCTCGTAATGCATCGGCTACACTAGTCTGGCGCTACCAGACCGAGAACGAGGTACGCGCCACACCGGCGGTAAGTCACGATACCGTTTTCATCGGCTCATACGACAACAACCTGCACGCGATACATCGAACTAGCGGCAACCTTCGCTGGAAGTTTCCCACCGAAGGCGGGATCTGTGTCACCCCGGCGCTCTGGCAAAACTTCGTTATCTTTGGCTCACGGGACTTCAGTGTATACGCCCTTGACCAGAGTACGGGGAAGGAAGCGTGGCGTTACCGAACCTGGCAGCGAGTTCACTCCTCTCCACGTATCTTCGACAAGGGACTCTATATCGGCTCGGACGACACGTATGTCCATGCCATCGAGCCACGCAACGGAGTAATGATGTGGAAGTACCAGACCTTCCGTGAAGTCTGGTCATCGGCGGCCTACGACAATGGACTCGTGTACATAGGGTCGAGCGATGGATCGGTCTGCGCCATCGATGCCCTGACTGGCGAACTCAAGTGGCGGTTCCGCGCACAGTCCGAGGTGATCTCTTCGCCCGAAGTTATGGGTGGCTATGTGTACTTTGGTGGCATGGACTACGCGGTGTACGCGGTAGACGCCAAATCCGGCTGGCAGGCGTGGCGTACGCTTACTGATGGTTATGTGCTGTCTTCCCCGGCAATCGTGGGTGAGCAACTCTTCATCGGCTCGACCGACAACCACCTCTACTGCCTGGATCGCCGCACCGGCAAGGTGATCTGGAAATACGCCACCGCTGGGCAGGTCAATTCCAGCCCCGCCTACGACGATGGCTCGCTCTACTTTGGTAGTAATGATCACTTCGTCTACTCATTGGATTTGCAGGGTAAGCTACGCTGGCGTTACGAGACTGGAGATATAGTGCCGGGGTCGCCTTGTGTCTACGATGGCATCGTCTATGTCGGAAGCGTTGACGGCTGTGTCTACGCTCTGCGCGCCGATGGGTGAATGGCCCCTCCCTCCCTGTGCAGAGGATTGCGGGCAAGGTTGCGCTCCATCGCCAGGATTCAGGTTTCGACCGAGCAGGCGGGAAATTAGTATAGAATGCCACTGAATTGTGATACACGGGCGGCATCGAGGTAGCCGCCAACTATTTCCTTTACTTGAATACGTGTAACTACTTGTAGACAATTCCTTGCGATAACAGGTATAGATATTTAGATACTGTCGATGAGGAGCATCAATTCCCAGCGAGGGGGGTGGCGTGGATCAGGGCAACGATGAGAGCAACAACATAGCCGGAGGACCGCCTGAGGGAGCAGGCCTGGAACATGAGCCTATAGAGGACCAAGCGGAAGTCACACTTGCGGCCGACGAATCCATAGCGCACCAGGAACTCAGAGCGACGCCACCCGAGACCGACGAATCCACAGTCGAAAAGATGACGGCGGCGACGGAAGGTGACACGGTGCCCGGAGACGCCGAAAATGAAAGCGGCGCGGACGGCCCTACAAACCACATGCCGGAACCCGAGCTGCCCGAGGTGGAATCGCAACTAAAGATGGACGCCGTCCCACCACACCAGCAATTAGGCGAACCGCTCGCCGACGGAACACTGGTTGGTCCCTACATTATCGAGCGTCTTCTGCGCTCTACCTCCGACGAACATAGCTATCTGGCAGTAGGCATCCGCGAGGATGGCGAACGCGGGTCCTACGTCACGCTCATCGAGAGGGCGGAGTCTGGATTCAACACCAACCTGATGCGGCTGGTCGCCATGAGGCTGCGGCACTCACGCCTCTTGGTGCCGCGGGCACTCTTTCCCTTGAATGGACGTGAATACGTCGTGGTAGAGAACCTGGTCGGAGAGGATGGTGAGCCGGCACGGCTGGTAAGCGAGGGGGGCCGGCTACCGCTAGTAAACACGCTCACGGCTGGAGCGGGCCTGGCTGATGCTTTGAACTACCTGCATCGCAACGGCATCACTCACCTCCACGTGTCTCCAGATACGGTGGTCATCTTCAATGGGCGAGCCTATCTCATAGGTCTGGAGCAGGCCAGCTACTTCGATCCCGATAACGCCGAATCGGCGACCTTGGTCGCGCGTGATGCAAATTTTTTGGCGCGTACTATGGCCGTCATTGGGAACATTCCCGCCGCCGAGGTACCTGACGAAGATCTCTTACAAGACAATCTGCGGCGGATCGCCGCGTACGGCGAAAGTGGCGGATTCGAATCACCCGGCGAATTGGCGGGCGCTTGCAGCGTGGCGCTTGAGTCGGTAGCGCACATATTGCCCGATCTCTCCAGCAATACGCCTGCCCATATCACGCTGGACATAGGCTCAGCCACTACTATCGGCCGTGTGCGATCCCAGAATCAGGATGCCTGCGCCTCAGCTACTTTTGAGATTGCCGACGACCGATCACAGGGCGAACCCGTCGCTATCTTTTTGGTGGCCGACGGCATGGGAGGTGAAGCCCGCGGTGAGTGGGCCAGCCGGATTGCTGCGCGCCTGGTGCTGGCGGAAATGGCATCTCACTTCGCTCTGCCCACAGTTACGGAGCCGGCGCTTGACCTGGACGAATCTGCGGACACCGATCGTCAGAGCTCGGATGGTTCCAGCGCCCCAACGCCACCTGGCGGACTGGAGCTCACCAGTACGCTGGTACGCGCCGTAGCGCGAGCCAACCAGCAGATCCGCGAGCTCGCCCAGCAACTCGGTAAGGTCACCGGCACGACTCTCACCGCTGTGGCCGTACAAGGCCAACACGCCTCCATGGCCCATGTGGGAGACAGTCGCGCCTACCTGCTGCGGGGAGATGTCATGGTAAAACTGACCGAAGACCATTCGGTGTTGGCTCGTCTGCAGGCGCTTGACCACCCACTGCTCAGCGACCCGGATCTGTTTATTCCACGAAACACGCTGTATCGTTCGCTAGGCCAGGAGGAAGATGCCACCCCCGACACGCTTGAGTTTATGCTGGCACCGAACGATCGGTTGCTCATCTGTTCGGACGGTCTCTGGGATGAATTGGAAGCGCAGGTGCTCGCTCAAACACTGGCAGGGGCAAGAGACCCGCGCGACTGTACGGAGCAACTGGTACGGATGGCCAATGCCGCCGGCGGCAACGACAACAGTACGGCGCTTGCTGTCTTCGTGTACGCGGTTCCGGTCGACGCTGACCGGCTGGCATCCATGCAGGCGCCAAACCCTGACTAGAGCGCGAATGCAAAGCGGAGGCGCATACTTCTAGGGAGAGGCAGTAGCCGCCCGCACGTCCGGGCGCGAGAGTTGTGGGTTGTGACCTACACCTGGGTGGGGGTATGGCTAGCTATGATACGTCCGGATTTTTACGCAGTGCTGGGAGTGTCACCCGTGGCCTCGGCGGACGAGATTCGCCAGGCGTATCATCACCTGGCTCGCCAGCACCATCCCGATGCCAGGGCCAGCGAACCGGATAGCGATCGCTTCAAACTCATTGCCGAAGCGTATCAAGTGCTCAGCACACCTCAGCTGCGCTCAGCCTATGACAATGCTTTGCGCTTCATCGACCAGCGTCACGACTCGCCGACTGCCGCTTCCGGCGAAGCAATGGCCCAATCGCCACGTCAGCAGTCAACACAGGCACACGCGGCTGCGGTAATGCCGGTACCGGCGGGAGCCAAACCCGCTCTTCGGCTGGAGGCGACCCCGGGACAACCGCAGATCCGGACGCCACGCGATATGACGCGCGTGTATGTGCTGGCCGAGATTGGCCCCTCGGGATTACCGGCGGTTATCGATCCAGAGCCGCTCGACCTCGCCCTTCTGGTGGACCGCTCCAATTCGATGAAAGGCGAGAAGATCTTCGAATCGATACACGCCACTCAGTCCATTCTTGACCAGCTCCACATGGATGACCTGCTGACGCTGGTATTCTTCGACGACTTCGTCGAGGTAGTAGCGGACGCGGAAACCTTGCAGAGCCGGCCTGGGATCGAGGAGGCGCTCAAGAGCATCAGGGTACGCGGGAGTACCGAGCTGGCGAACGGACTCGCAGTGACTATCGACTGCCTGGCCGCGCGCGAATCTCGCACTCGGGCGGCCAGTTTGGTTCTACTCACCGATGGCCGAACGTATGGTGACGAGCAACGCTGTTTCGATCTGGCGGACAGAGCACGCGAAATCGGCGTATCTATCACCACACTGGGACTGGGTGCCGAGTGGAATCGCAGCCTGCTGGACCGGCTGGCGGCGATTAGCGGAGGCAGCTCCCACTATGTCGCCCAACCGGCGGAGCTTACTCAGCGCTTCCGGGATGTAATTCACCAGCTTCGAGCAACGCTCGCCCTGAATATGCAACTGACATTTGAGCCCGAGCGAGGAGTCCATGTCGTCCGGGCAACCCGCGTCGCCCCGGATATCGCCGAGGCATTTAACATCCCAACCGAACAGCTTCCCGAGTTGCCATCCTCGAAGATCAGCGCCAGCGCAAGCGTCACCGTCGAACTCGGGGCGCTGGTGGGCCGCCCCGACCTAGAGACTGCAGTGGTGCTCTTCGAGCTGCTGCTCGACCCAAGGCAGATTGCTGGTAGGCCGGGCGAGCATTCGCTGGGCCGCTTGCGCGCCAATTATGCCGCCACCCAGAATAATAACCGCACGGAGCAATTACGAGAGGACGTGACCATCACGGTGATCGAACCGAGTCAAGCTCCCGTGCCCTTCGATGCGGACGTGCGTCTGGCCTTGCAGATCGCCACCGCCTACCGCTGCGAGGTGCAGGCGGATTCTCTCATGCAGGCAGGCAAGACTGGTGAGGCGGTCCAGCAAATAGATACCGCCAGCCTGCGCCTGCAGAATGCCGGCGAGCTCGACCTGGCCGCCAAGGCTAGACAGATGGCGCACAAGCTTTCACGCTCGGCCGGTGCTGATGGAGTTGATGGATTGCTGCAGGTTCGCTACGATACCAAGAACCTTGGACTCTTCCACCGCCTGCGCCGTAGGCGCTGGTGAGCCAGTGCCGCGAGTAGACAGATGACTGCCAAATATCAGGTACAGTTGACTCAGGACCCGCCCCACATGGCCGACGTCGTAATTATCGGCGGCGGGATCGTCGGAGCAGCTACCGCATACTTCGCCGCACGGGCCGGGCTGAAGGTGGTGGTCATCGAGAAGCGCCCACTCCTGGCCACGCTTACCACTGCGGCGGCCACTGGGGCCTTCCGCATACAGTTCGACAACCCCGACGAGATTGAGCTGGTGCGTGAAGGTGTGGCACTCTTCCGCGACTTTGCCAGTATTGCCGAGTTGCCAGGATATGACATTGGTATTCGCCAGCAGGGGTACCTGTGGGTGACCACCAGTGAAGCTACCGCTCGCCGTCAGCGCGAGATGGTTCAGCGCCAGCACGCGTGGGGACTTGAGGACGTAGAGATTCTCAGCGGAGATGAGGCCCGTGCCCGTTTCTCCTACCTCGCTCCTGAGGTGGTGCAGGCTCGATATCGCTCCGGAGATGGCTGGCTGGATCCACGCCGACTAGCCATTGGGTATGCCGCTGCCAGCCATGCCGTCTTTGCCACCAGGACAACCGCAACCGGCTTTGTGACCCGTGGCGACCGCGTCACCGGTGTCAAAACGAATCGCGGTACCATCTCGTGTGCTGCCGCAGTAGTGTCGGCCGGCCCCTTCTCGCAGGAAGTGGCACGACTGGCTGGCCTGGAGCTACCGCTGAGCCTGGTACGCCGGCAGCGGCTGAACATGGCCGATATCCCGGAAGTGCCCCTGGCGGCGCCCATGACGATTGACGAGGAGACCGGTGCTCACTGGCGCCCGACGGCGACTGGGGCCAACCTGCTCTGGACATCGCCAGATGTTCCGCCGGGGCCGCCGCTCGAAGATGTGCCGGCGAGCGACGACTTTGCCTTTGGGCTGCTTGATCCCGAGAGCAAACACAGTGTCGCCCGCATCAGTCCATTCTGGCGACTTGTCTGGGAGCGCAATACCGATCACTGGTGGCTGCGGGCCGGCCAATATACCTACACTCCCGACCATCGGCCATTCCTGGGTCCTACCCCTATCCAGGGGCTCTTCGTCAATTGCGGCTACAGCGGGCATGGCATCATGGGGAGCGCAGGAGGTAGCCGGATTGTCGTCGACACTCTTATCGGTAGACTGCAGCCTGAGCAGAACCCCTTCCGGCTCGACCGGACCATGGTCGAGCGGACGCTCGATGTGCTATAGATTTGTCCTGGAGGAACTCTGGCGTTCTGGCTCGAAACATTGACACTTTCAGTGCCAGACACCTACAATGGGCCGTGGCCTATGGCTATGGTTGATCAGCTGTTGGTTACCGTATGTACAGGATCTTATCGGCAAGAATCGAGTCATCCCATGCAGCTGGAGACTACGGAGCGACCCTCTATCCGCGCCGAGGTAGCCCGATGGGTTTCCATCATCGTACATCCTATTTTGTTCCCGCTACTCGCCCTGGGTCTGGCGCTCTATCTGGCCACTGATTCTGTCGCCGCCACCCTGGGTTGGATAGTGATGGCGCTGGCCCTGACTTCGTTGCCCATTACCCTACTGGTAGGTTTCCAGGTGATACGCCGCAAATGGAGCGACCTCGATGTGAGCGTTCGCCGGCAGCGGTACGCGCTGTATCCTTTTGGCATTGCCTGTATGCTGGTTCTCACATTATCGTATGCTCACTTCGACGCACCGGCGGTCGCCATCCGGTCGGGATATGCGTTAGTGATCGCCAATGTCGTAGATGGGATAGTAAATCTCTTCTATAAGGTGAGCGCGCATGCAACCGGAGCTGCCGCCAGCAGCGCGCTCGTCTGGTTTGCCACTCCATTCGTGGTCCTGGCGATTGTGGCATCGGCGGCGACGTTGCTGGTCGGTTGGTCACGTGTCGAACTCAAACGCCACACTCGCGGGCAAGTCCTGCTCGGCTGGTTGGTTGGCGTGTCGGCCATGATATTGGCGTTTCATTTGCCTGTGCCGACTCACCTTTGAATGGAGCAGTAAAATGGAGCCAACTGGTCGCACATTTCTGGTAACCGGCGGCGGATCGGGACTCGGTGCCGCATGCGTTCGCGAGTTTGCCGGGGTCGGAGCGAATATTGTAATCGCCGATGTCAACGCTCAGACTGGAAGCGAGCTGGCGGAGCAATTGGGGGAACGTGTGGTCTTTGCCCAGACCGACGTGACGCAAGAGGAGAGCGTGGAGAAGGCGCTCGCGCTGGCTAAAGAACGCTTCGGCGGCTTACATGTGGCGATCAATTGCGCTGGAGTGGCGATTGCCGAACGAGTGTTGGGTAAGGGTGGTCCACACCCGCTAACATCGTTCTCCAAAGTTATCGAGGTCAATCTAATTGGGACATTCAATGTCATCCGTCTGGCGGCGGCGCTGATGGCTGAGGGCCAGCCGAACCAGGCGGGCGAGCGTGGGGTAATCATCAACACCGCTTCGATAGCCGCCTTTGATGGACAGATCGGCCAGGCGGCCTACTCAGCCTCCAAGGGCGCAATTGCCGCCATGACCCTGCCCATTGCCCGTGATCTGGCCAGGTCCGGCATACGAGTGGTAACCATCGCGCCCGGCATCTTCGACACTCCGATGCTGGCGGGACTACCCGAGCCGGCGCGTGCGGCGCTGGGCGAGCAGGTGCCTTTCCCGCCCAGGCTGGGCCAACCCGCCGAGTACGCCGCACTTGCTCACCACATCGTCGAGAATGAGATGCTGAATGGCACGGTCATTCGCCTCGACGGCGCTCTTCGCATGCCACCCCGCTAACTATCCGACCTTCACTTGTGGCTGATCTTCGGGTACAGAAATGATCGCCAAAAAATTCACTCACCGAGCACACTGTTAACATGAGCTTTGGCATAACCTGGCCCCGTGCTCATGCCTTTGCCGCCGATGCCGGTCACGATGTGAAGTGTGCCGCCGATATCCTCGGTGAAGATTTCCCGTTCTGGATGGGTGAGGTAGTAGCCATTCCACATGCTCTGGATTTCCCACGTGGGTAGGCTCACCATACGCCGTCCATACTCCAGAACCGCCCGATTGATTCCAGCGCTGGTGATTTCCTCCACCGCTGAGGCTTCTTCAAATGACTGGTACTCATGCGAGTCCCCAATCACAATGGTGCCGTCGGCCGCCTGCTTCATGAGCAAGTGAATACCGTAGTGGCGTAGAGTCTCGTCCATTGCTTGTTCGGCAAGCTCTGGATACGATGGACAGGCCCTGAAGGCAGGATACCGCTGGATGGACAGTCCGGAGAGCAGCGCATGGGGCAATACCTGAGGCTGCGCCTCCGTGCGCATCAGTTGGAGCTTACAGACACGTAGCCCGCTGGCCTTGAAGATGTCGGGAAAGAGTGTGCGGTATTCCGCGCCGCCGCAAACGAACACGTGATCGGCGACAAAGACCGCGCCACGCGCGTCTCTCACGAGACAGTGATTCTCCGCCGGCTCGACGGCGACGATGGAGCTAAACGGCTGGTACTCAAGGACGTGGCTCTCAACCAGATACGAGATGATCTCTCGTACTAGCCGGCGTGGTTCGACGGTCAAATCGTTGGCGAAGTAGAGAGCTCCCTGGCAATACGATGCATTGGCAAATGGATAGCGCCGGCAGGCATCGCTAGCGGTGAGGTAGCGACAATCATACCTTTCTGCAAAAAGCTCGGCAAACTCCTGCAGGACTTGCCGCTCAACCTCGGTCGACGCGAGATACAGGCTGCCGGAGCCCACAACCCCAAGGTCGCGCTCCTGCTGCATCGCCCGGTAGATTGCCGCAGTGGAGCGCGCATACGCTGACCACTCGCCGCTGGTTTCGACGATGGTCTGCAGGACCATGCCGAAGTTCCGGGTGGAGGCATCGCCAGGAAAAGCATTGCGCTCGAGCAGCAGCGTCTTGTAGCCTTTCTTCGCGGCATAGTACGCGTGAAACGTGCCAAGCACTCCTGCCCCTACGACAATAACATCAGCGCGTACGGCATCGGCAGAGGGCGATTTACTCACGACGGTGCTCCATTTCAAGAAAACAGCGCCGGTAGATCAGCGACCGACTCGATCAAGCGTGTATGTGGGTAGCGTTCCAGAGTGGCGGCGGTGTGCGCACCGCTTTGCACTCCTATCACCTCGCCGCAACCAGCGTTGTGCCCTTCCTCGAGATCCACCGGTGAATCACCGACCTTCATCACCCGCCGCACGTTCACTATGTCCAGACGTTCCATGGCGCGAAAGATCATGTACGGCGCGGGACGGCCACGCGCAACGTCCGTCGAGAACACCGCATAGTCGACCAGCCTCCCCCGCCAATTGAGCTTCTCCAGAATCAAGCCGCCAATGTCGGAATCGAATCCCGTGTCAGTGGCAATCTTGACACCGCGTGCGCGCAAGAACGTAAATGTCTCTTCCGCCCCAGATATGGGAGCCAGGTGCAGCTCGTACTCGGCCCGCATCTGCCCGAGAAAGGTCTGCAGTGCTTCGGCGGCAAGCTCGCTTGCGGCCGCCGGGCTATCTGGGCGGCGGCGCGCCGCTAGTATCTCGAAGGCTTCGCGCTTATTCATCCCCATGAGAGCATTCAATTCATCGGGAGTATCAGGCAATCCGTGAAGCCGCGCCGCCAGAGCGAAACAGCGCAGCACGACTCCACCTTCATCGCTGACGGTCGTTCCTGCCAGATCAAAGACAACTAGCTGAATGTGCGCCATTTTCTCCAGTGTGAGGGTCGCGTCCGTCTCGTCCGTCTCGTCCATTTTTGTCGGCGGCTTTCTTTACTCGTAGATGGCTTTCTTAACTCTGATATGTAGAAGTTTGGTTTTCACATGATTCGGCATACATAATACGTGAGCTTACGCGTTCTCATGTGCAGTTGAGGGCAATCAATTCCGCCATTGTACTTACCTCATTGCCAGAATGGTAGGCATACAATGTTATAAGTCAATGAGTAGAAGGTTAAGAACTGAAGGCGATGCCCACGCAGGGCACGTGTCTACTGGCTCTCGATCGCCACAATAGACCCGTAAAAGATGAGCACTTGCCCATGCGCGGAGCGGATGAGTATGCTGTCGGCCAGTACCTCTTCGAGGATACCAGAAAATATGCCAGCACGAGCGGTTCCGGGATGATGACCTGATCCTTCAGTAGCTCCCGATGTGTGAACCGTGACCGGTTTTCCGACCAGCCGCTCTAAGTAAGAGGGGGCACTCCTGGCCCCTCTCAGGATCTCCTGACGGTTCCATCCATGAGGCATGCCTGCCCACGGGCCTCGGGTGCTTTCACCGGTTGGCGAGAAATAGGTGGTTTCCACAGGATAGATCTTGATTTCCGGCCGGTTTGCCATGGTTTTCCCCCTGTGTGTCGTACCCAGCGCTACCCCGATCCTGTACCAGACGGCCTCTCAATATGCTGCTCTCACCCGCGAATACTGGCGGTAGTGGTGGTGGTGGCGCTGCCAACAGCGCTCCGCAATAGCTCGACCTTGTCGGTGCGCTCCCAGGGGGCGTCGATGTCGGTGCGACCAAAGTGACCAAAGGAAGCGGTTGGCTGAAAGATCGGCCGGCGCAGATCGAAGGTCTGGATGATACCTGCCGGGCGAAGGTCGAAGTGTTCGTGAATCAGGTCGATGAGAGTCTCGTCGGAGACCTTTCCGGTGCCGAAGGTCTCGACAAAGATGGATAGCGGCCGTGCGACGCCGATGGCGTAGGAGATCTGGATCTCGAAACGATCGGCCAGACCCGCCGCCACGATGTTCTTAGCAACGTAGCGCGCGGCGTACGCCGCTGAGCGGTCTACCTTGGTGCAGTCCTTCCCCGAGAAGGCTCCACCGCCGTGGCGCGCCATGCCGCCGTAGGTGTCTACGATGATCTTACGGCCAGTGAGTCCAGCGTCGCCCATCGGTCCGCCCACCACAAAGCGACCAGTGGGATTCACAAAATAGCGAGTGCGCTCGTCAAGCATCTGCTCCGGCAACACCGGGCCGATGATGTGTTCCAGGACATCGGCGTGAATTTGCTCCTGCGACACATCCGCGGCATGCTGCGTCGAGATCACTACGGTGTCGATCCGGACCGGCCGACCGTTCTCATATTGCACAGTCACCTGGCTCTTACCGTCGGGACGCAAATAGGGCATAGGGCCATTGCCGTCCCAAGACGCGCGCCTGGTGGTGGAGAGCTGCCGGGTCAGCTTGTGGGCCAGGCTGATGGGAGTGGGCATGAGCTCCGGCGTCTCGTTGCACGCAAATCCGATCATCATGCCCTGATCGCCGGCACCAATGGCATCCAGCTCGGAGTCGGAGAGAGCGCCGGCGGCCATGCGCTCTCGGTATTCCACCGAGCTGCTCACGCCGCGATCGATGTCAGGGCTCTGTTTGCCGATGGAAGTCACCACACCACAGGTGCGGTAGTCAAAACCATAGCGGGCATCAATATAGCCCACTTGCTTGATGGTGTTTCGTACGATTTCGGGAATATCCGCCCAGGCAGTCGTGGTGATCTCACCAGCTACCAGTATGAGACCGGTCGTGGTAGCGGCCTCACAGGCTACGCGTGCTAGTGGATCATCACGCAGCAGGGCATCGAGTACGCCGTCGCTGATCTGATCACAGAGCTTGTCCGGATGGCCCTCGGTCACGCTCTCACTGGTAAAGTATGTTTTCGGATTGCTCATAAAACTACTGGACATCTCGCCGTTCCTCTTGCTGATTGACTCGAGTCTTCGAAAAACGCCACCACCGGCACACCATGTGTCAAGGCGAGTGGAGCGCTGCCCCCCTCCCCGAAGCGTGGAGAAGGAGGCAGCGCAATCTAGTGGACCTAGGTGCCCGATTCCCAGGCCGAGAGGTATGCTACCTGCTCAGCAGTTAAAGTATCGATCTGCATACCCATAGATTGCAGCTTGAGCCGCGCAATCTCCTGGTCGATATCTGTGGGAATAGTGTACACCTTTGGCTCAAGTGTAACCGCGTTCCGGAGCATGTACTCGGCACCAAGCGCTTGATTAGCGAAGCTCATGTCCATCACGCTGGCGGGATGCCCCTCGGCTGCTGATAGATTCACCAGTCGCCCGTCGGCCAGCAGATAGATGCGACGGCCATCGGCCAGCGTGTACTCCTCGATGAAGTCTCGTACTGGACGGTGGCCACCAGTGGAAATCCGCTCCAGTGCCGGAATGTTGATCTCGTCGTTGAAGTGGCCCGAGTTGCAGACAATCGCGCCGTTCTTCATGCGCTCCAGGTGCGCTTCATCGATGACGTGCAGGTCGCCGGTAACCGAGACAAAGATATCACCAATCAGAGCGGCTTCGAGCATTGGCATCACTCGGAAACCGTCCATTGCCGCCTCGATCGCCCGCACCGGGTTGACTTCGGTGACTATCACATTGGCGCCCATGCCGCGTGCTCGGGAAGCTACGCCCTTGCCGCACCAGCCATAACCCAGTACGACGAAGTTGCGCCCGGCCAACAGCACGTTGGTTGTCCGTATGATGGCATCTACCGTACTCTGGCCCGTCCCGTAGCGATTATCAAAGAGATGTTTGGTGTCGGATTCATTGACCGCCAGCACCGGGAAGCGCAGCACGTTGTTCGCTTCCATACTTCGCAGCCGAATGACTCCGGTAGTCGTTTCCTCCAATCCGGCGATAACGTCGGGTATGAGGTCCTGCCGCTCCTTATGAAGCAGTGAGACCAGGTCGCAGCCATCGTCCATTGTCATTTGCGGGGCATGGGCAAGCGCTGCGCGCAAATGCTGGTAATAGGTTTCGTCGTTTTCACCCTTGATGGCGAAGGTAGGAATCCCCTCATTCACCAGCAGCGCGGCGGCAACGTCGTCCTGAGTCGAAAGCGGATTGCTGGCACAGAGCACCAAATCGGCCCCGCCAGCCTGCAGAGTTAGGGCAAGATTCGCGGTTTCGGTCGTGACGTGTAAGCAGGCCGACATGCGTAGTCCCCGCAATGGTTGCTCGCGCGCAAACCGCTCTCGTATGAGAGCGAGCACCGGCATGTCTTTGGCGGCCCACTCGATACGAGATTTGCCGCGCTCGGCCAACGACAGATCTTTGACGTCGCCCCGGGTATTAGTGGTGGAACTCACTGGCGATACTCCTTATTTCGCATGTGCATAATGCGCTGCAAAATGCACATGCGGCAACGGTCGGCCTGGAGAAGCCCCCGCTGCCTATTGCACTGCTCAAGAAGACAACATAGCTAGGGTAGGTCCGCTGTCGCCGGTAGACAGCCACCTCACCGGCGCGAGCCCTCGCGCCACTAGTGCCACCGCTTTCTGCCGGGTGCTTCGCGATACGCTCCTCCAGGCGCTCCACCTCGCGAAGGTCACGGAAACAGTGGCGGTAGAGCCGTATCGCCGGCGCGTACCGGCAATCTGGCTTCCGGCCGAAATTTTTATCCAGTATATCGAAATGGCGGGCAAACGCCGCCGCGGGATTGATTCTTAGCGCATTCCTGTCTGCAAGTGTACTACGCTCCATCGAAATGTGTAAAGGCGACAAACTCCCGATAACGCTCGGATATCTCTTCAGCGCTCAGGTGGGTTAACCTGCGCACGCCGAACTCCTCGCAGCAAAAAGATCCCATGATATTGCCATGAATCAAGCTGCGCTTATAGTCTCCGGCGGTCACCGAACCATGGACACGAATACAGCCGGCTAGATGACCCAGAAAGCCTCCGGCGAAAGCATCGCCTGCTCCGGTAGGATCTCGTACATCTTCCAGTGGGTAGGCGGGCGCAGCAAAAAAAGTACCGTCGGCCCCAAAGAGCAGCGACCCATAAGATCCCTGCTTTACCACCAGGAACTTGGGACCCAGACCCAGGATACGGCGAGCCGCCGCCTGTAAGCCGGGCACGCCGGTGAACTGGCGTACTTCTTCCTCGGCAATGAGCACGATATCCACGGCCCGTATCACCTGCTCAAGTTCGTCGCGAGCGATATCGATCCAGAGATTCATTGTGTCAAGCGCACGTAGCTGGGGATGATCTTCTGGCTGAGAGGCCTGCTGCAGCACGTCAAGCTGTACGGAAGGCTGTATATTGGCCAGAAAAATGACCTCTGCCTGGCTATAGTCGGGAGGGAGTACCGGGTGAAAGTCAGCGAATACCCCCAGTTCGGTGAAGAGTGTGTCTCGGGTGTTTAGATCCAGATGATAGCGCCCGCCCCAGCGAAAGGTCGCGCCTGGAACTACCTGCAAGCCGCGTAGATCGATGTTGGCTCTCTGGAAATAGCTCGCAAATTCATCGGGAAAGTCCTCGCCCACAACCCCCACCAGATTAACTTCCGTATAGTAGGAAGCGGCAAGCGCAAAATGCGACGCAGCACCACCCAAGACATTGCTCGCGTTTCCGAAAGGAGTCTCCAGAGTATCCAATGCCACCGAACCCACGACTGTAATCGCCACGACGCCTCCTCATATTGACAGCTCGATATTTGCCTAACTATCCAGCCATTTTGAGTCTGAACTCGCGCCATTTGTTTCAGCAAATCGGAGCCGATTGGCGAGGGGGGTTGGGGTGGCCGGTTACCAGACTCCCGCCCGGGCAAGCGGACAGAGTGGTGTGGTATGCTAAGGTGGAGCCCGCCAAAATACCTGTAGAGGGCAAGGCTGGTTGGTTGCGTCACACCGTACGACGCATCCAGATCGTTCCAGGAGAGAAGACGAATGGCTCGTATTGCTCCCAACAACGCCAAAGGCACTCGCGACTACTTGCCGCGAGATCTCGTGCAACGTAATCGTGTCTTCAATTTGCTGCGCGAGACGTTCGAGCGCCACGGCTACGAGCCACTAGAAACGCCGGCAGTCGAAAACACCAGTGTACTAGAGGGAAAATATGGTGAAGAGGGCGATAGACTGCTCTTTCGCATCCTCAAGCGGGGAGACAGCCTGGAAAAGGCGGTGCGATCGCTAGCCACGGCTACCGCTCCTGGAGCCTACAGCGCTGGATCGCTCTCTCGCACCCTTTCCGATGAGGCGCTGCGTTACGATCTAACGGTGCCTTTTGCCCGGGTCATCGCCGCTCACCAGAACGATCTGGTACTGCCTTTCCGGCGCTACCAGATGCAGACGGTCTGGCGAGCCGACCGGCCGCAGCGGGGTCGATACCGCGAGTTCACCCAGTGCGATGTAGACTGCGTCGGCAGCAGCTCTCTGACGCTTGATGCCGAGATGATTGCCATACACGCCGAGGTGTTCAAGCGGCTCGGCTTGACTGGGTTCGTAACCCGGATCAATCACCGTGGTCTGTTGACCAGTTTGATGATAGTCGGAGACATACCCGAGCCCAGGCGCGTCGCCGCTCTAACGGTGATGGATAAGCTCGACAAAATCGGACGGAGCGGCGTAGAAAGCGAGCTCGAGAGGCTGGATCTGGGCAGCGCGGCCGTGAGCCGGCTGCTGCGGTTGATCGACGTCTCCGGATCGCCTCTGGCAATGATTGAGAGTCTGCGGCCGGAAGTGGAGCACCTACCCGAGGGTAGAGCCGCGCTCGACGATCTGGCTGAGGTGTTTGAGTATACCGCCCTCATGGGCGTCTCCCCGGAGCAGGTGAGTTTTGATCTCTCGCTGGTACGGGGACTAAGCTACTACACCGGCACAATTTACGAGACCGTGCTCACCGATACCGCCAGTGCGCAGCTGGGCAGTCTGGGCGGCGGCGGCCGTTACGATCAGCTTATCGGGCAGTTCACCGGCCGCGACCTACCCTGCGTAGGCATCTCTTTCGGTGTTGAGCGAATTCTCGATGGGCTGCGTGAGCTGCATTTACTGGACGAGCAGACGACTACCCTCACCCAGGCGTTGGTGACGCTCTTCTCTCGGGAGACTATGGGTACAGCCATTGAGCTGGCGCGGCAGCTGCGCGGAGCGGGTATTCGCACCGAGATCTCGGCTGAACCGCGGGAACTGCGGCGCCAGCTTAGCTTTGCCAATAAGAAGGGCATTCCGCTGGCGATCATAGCCGGTCCGGACGAAGTCGCCGCAGGCACGGTCACCCTACACGATCTGGCCGGCCGAACCGAGCGGACGGTTCCAGCAGAGGATACCGTCGCCACCGCGCTGGCCATGCTGGGCACCGCCGAGCAGTCCTAGTTAGTTCCCAGCCACAGCGACTGGTAAATGGACCAGTCGCTGGTGGACGTGGTGGCAAACCTATAGATCGATACGCCGGTAAAAGCAGCGGTATCACGGTTACTGTTGAGGCCGGCGACTATGCCCTTGAGGCTGGTGGTGATGTTTTCAGCGGTGTCGTGGAACCAGAAGCTGTCTCCAGAATAGGTAGGCACCCCGATCAGCACCTGTGGAGGATGTGTGGCGCTGCGCACCGCGTCCAGAATGTGAGCCGTCTCCTGCTGCACAAAGAACTCATATGCGCTTCCGGTCGGCATCGCGCTGTTGTAGATGAGCGGCACTATCTGGTCGACGTGAGCAGCGACCGCCGCGTAGTAGTAGGAGGTCCACCAGGCATCCGCTTTGCCCTGGCTTCGCAAGAAGTCGGCGAGCCGCGCGTCAGGTGCCCATTTCTGACCAATGGTTGACAGGATCGAGCCCGGCGGCAGAAGAGCCCGGGTTTCGTCGAGAAGATCGATGTAGTGCGCGTCATTGTTGATGATAGGCTCGATGTCGTACTGTACTCCGTCGAAGCCCAGGTCGGCGACAAAGTACGCCGCGGTGGCGGCAATATTTGCTCGTACCGCCGAGTTGCTCAGATCGACGGTCACCTCTCCCGGGCCACCACCGGCCGCCTCTACCTGCCCGATCCAGGCCAGCACATGCAGATGAGGCAGTCGTGCGTGCAACTGAGCTACCAGGGTGGCGGCGTTAGGTGCCAGATCGGCCGGAATAGTGCCATCGGAGTCGAGCGGACCTACATGGGCGTACACATAACTGATCTGCTCGGCCGCGAGCTGTTGGGCGAGCACATCATACTCCGCACCGCTATGGGGCTGGCCGGCCCAAGAATGTTCGAGCCACACGCCGTTCTGGTGAAGATTAAAATGCGAACCGGAGTAACTGGTGACCGTGGCCGATAGCCGCCAGAAAAGTACCCCGCAGCCAGCCAAGAGAACCAGCGCCGCAACCATCAGTCCGATCACCAGTCTCTGCAACCGGTGCCTCCAGGAGTGCTGGGGATGAGGCACGGCAGAGGACTCCTGGCGGCTCGAACCTTTCTTCTGGCCAGGCAGCGGCCAGATGACTGGATTTTGCTGGTCGTTCATCTTGACCCCCATGGTACCTCCGCGCGGTCTCACTCTCGAGTGGACTCAGGGTTTGCTCGCTTGGCTTCCTGGTCCAGTGCCTCGTTGGCCAGCGCATCAGAGCGGGCATTCAGGCTTCGAACCACATGTTGAAACGTTACCAACGGCAATTGGTGTACCAGCGCCTGAGCCTCTTCAAACAGGGGGCGAATCGATTGGTCCCGCACTCTATACTGTCCCGTCATCTGGCGGACGACCAGCTCACTGTCCATAAGGACATGGACCTCCGCCGGCTGGTAGCGCAGAGTCGCCCGCAATCCCAGAATCAGCGCCCGATATTCCGCCTGATTGTTGGTCATGATTCCCAGATATTTCTTACCGTACGCGACAAGGTCACCATTTGGCGATTCAATGACCACTCCAGCGGCGGCCGGCCCTGGATTACCTCGTGATGCTCCATCAGTGCGAAGTATAAGCGCGTGTCCTACTGCTGCCACTGCCAGCAAACTCCTCAAGCCCGAACACATCTCCCCAACACATCTATTGATCAGGCGCTCTCACTTTATCACGTCCGCGCGTCCTTGCGGCGGATCGGGCAGCCAAGCGGCATACATGGTTTGACGCCGCCAACTCGAGACGATACAATACGGTGAGGTCGTGCTAGGTGGGGAGCTGGGGCTGCCCTATACCCGAAACGCTCTTTATGCGGGACTGAACTCCTGCCCGAGGTTTTTCTCGCTAGCCGGCTCTAAAGGACGCGAAGGTTATGAGGATTCGGTCCCCGCGCGGCAGATGCCTGCGAACCCCGTCAGGTACGGAAGTAAGCAGCGGTAAGCGGGCCTCTCTGGGTGCCGTGGGATTGCCGGGTCTGAGCTGGAGCGTCTCGAGGAGCCAGCAGCTCGAATCGGAGGCAGGTGCACGATCGTTTTACTTCCTCCACGTACTATTTTACTCCTTGCTCCCTCACTGGGAAATGCCTCGTCTTAGAGGGTAAACGTTCTTGCTGGTAAGCATTGAGGCTATAATAGAGGAATGGCATCACAATCTCTCTACCGCAAATGGAGATCACAGACATTCTCTGACCTCATTGGTCAGGAAGCGGTAACCCGGACATTACTGAACGCGGTGCGGGATCACCGCCTGGCACATGCTTACCTCTTCTGTGGGCCACGCGGCACTGGAAAGACAAGCGCTGCCCGTCTGCTGGCAAAGGCGGTAAATTGCGCTCGTCCGGTGGACGGTGAGCCTTGCAATGAGTGCCTCTCCTGCCGTGAAATCATGGCTGGCCATTCGCCGGATGTTATCGAGATCGATGCCGCCTCTAATACAGGCGTAGACAATATCCGTGACCTGCGTGAGAACGTCAACTTACTGGGAGTCGGCGGTCGCTACAAGCTCTACATTGTCGACGAAGCGCACATGCTGTCTACCCAGGCTTTCAATGCACTGCTCAAGACCCTCGAGGAGCCACCTCCGCATGTCATATTTGTGCTGGCTACTACCGAGGTGCATAAGGTACCTCCAACCGTTGTCTCCCGATGCCAGCCGTTTTATTTCCGCCGTTTCCGACTCCAAGATCTGCAGTCCCGCCTGGAGTATGTGGCGAAGCAGGAAGGTCTGGAGCTTGACGCCGGTGCTGCCGAGCTGCTAGCGCGAGCGGCACAGGGCGGCATGCGGGACGCTCTTAGCCTACTTGACCAGGCCATGGCTTTCTGCGGCACCCGCATTGACCTTGCACTGACTCGGACCATGTTAGGGCTTGCCGATCCCGCTCTGGTCACATCTCTCATCGAGTCGGTTGCCGATGGCAACGCTGCTCGCGGCCTGCATCTGGTGGGCGGTATGGTGGATTCCGGTGCGGATCTACGCCAATTGAACAGCCAGATAGGTGAGGAATGGCGAGCTCTACTGCTGGCACGAGCCGGGGCCGATATCACCCAGCTGACGGAGCGCAACCCGGATGAGGTGCGCGAGATCAATCTGCTGGCGGAGCGCTTCTCGCTCGCAGAGCTCACCGCCTGTGCACGCATCTTTGCGCGCAACGAGTCGCCGGCTCGCGGTCTGCCGCTTCCCCAACTGGCGCTGGAACTCTCACTGCTCGACTGCATTCAGGTACGGACCGAGCGCATACCCGGAGTGACTCCGCGGGAAGTTCCGCTGCAGCAAGCTACGGCATTGGTATCAACACCGAAGCCTCCGGTGCCGGCACCTCACCGCCCGTCGTCGCTGAGGTGGGAGTCCGCTGAAGAACTGGATTTGGACGCCACCCTGCCGCTCGAGCATACTCCGGGAAATCCTCCGGCGGTTGCCGTGAGTGCCGTGCCCAAGACGGCTGTCAGCGGCACTGGCGACAGATTTCAAGAGACGCTGATTCAAGCACAGGCGCAGTGGGATCTAGTCAAGCAGGTATGCAAGCAGAAGAGCCGTAGCGTGGCTGCGCTACTTCACTCCGCCCACCCGGTTCTAGTAGAGCAGGGAGAGGTCGAGGTTCTGGTGCTGGAAGCGGCATACCAGTTCCACCTGGACAAACTACGAGAGCCGACAAGCCGATCGGCGGTCGAGTGGGCACTTGAGCAGGTGCTCAGTCGACCAGTGCGAGTCAAGCTCATTCTGCGCCGAGATAGCGACGGCAGCGGTGGGTCACCTCCTGGCGGTCCTGGCGGCCAGGGCGACGGTACGGGTGGGCGCGGAGATAGCGGACTTAATGGAAATAATGGCCGTCCGGTGGACGCTAGGGGCCTAGGGAGCGCTGGGTTCACTGGGGGCATAGAGTCCGCCAGGGACACCACACGGTCCGGGCATTCCAGCAGTGCAACTGCGGCAACCGGGGCAGTTCTGCACAATGCTTCGGATGTGCCGGCTTCAGGCAACAACATCACTCCAATCCGGCGACATCCCGCCCCGGTGCCGCCAGATGTCGCCGTCACCGTGGAAGCAATCCGGGCGCCGGCGGCGCCCGGTGATACCAAGCTGGCACAGTTGGAGATGGAAGTGCGGGCTGACCCAGTCATCCAGAGCCTACTGCGAGTGCAAGGCATGGAGTTGGTGGATTTGCGCCGGCTGGATGAGGACGAGTAGAAGAGATGGCGATGATGGCGAAGTCGATGAAGTCGAAGGGGGCGCCGGCAGAGAAGAACGTGATCGACGTCCTGCAAGAGCGTGGTCTGCTGTCGCAAATGACCGAGAGCGACCTGCCTCAGGCGGCTCAAAGCCACTCGCTCTGCGTCTACGCTGGCTTCGATGCGACCGCTCCCAGCTTGCATGTAGGCAATCTGGTGCCGCTGATGGCACTGGCGCACTTCCAACGTCTGGGGCATCGCCCAATCGTGGTCATCGGAGGTGGTACTGCTCTGGTCGGCGACCCCGGCGGCAAATCAATCGAGCGGCCACTACTGAGCGAGGATCAGGTACGCGAGTATGCGGCGCGCTTCCGTGCGCAGGTCAGCGGTTATCTGTCGTTTACGGGTGATAACGCAGCCATTATGCTGGACAACACCGACTGGCTCAAGAACATTGCCTTGCTCGACTACCTGCGCGCCTTCGGCAAGCACTTCAGCATCAACTCTATGATTGCCAAAGACTTTGTGCGGAGCCGGTTGGAGAATCCCGACCAGGGGATCTCGTATACCGAATTCAGCTATACCATCGTTCAGGCCATCGATTACCTGCACCTCTACGAAGAATTCAACGCTACGGTACAGATTGGCGGCCACGACCAGTGGGGCAATCTCATTTCGGGGGTGGAGTTAATCAGACGCAAACACGAGGTGCGTGTGCATGCGCTGACCGCGCCGCTCATTACGTCGGCAACTGGCGCCAAGTTCGGCAAAAGCGAAGGCAATGCGCTCTACCTGGACCCGGAGATGACCACACCCTACACGCTCTACCAATACTGGGTCAATACCGACGACCGGGACGTGGGACATTATCTCAAAATCTTTACTTTCCTCTCGCTCGAAGAGATCGAGGACCTCGAGAGAGTGCACGCCGAGCGTCCCGATCAGCGACTGGGACAGAAGCGGCTGGCCTTCGAGTTAACCAAGTTGATTCACGGTGAAGCCACCGCTCGGGCAGTGGCCGCCGCGTCGAATGTGCTGTTCGGCGGAGGTGTAGCGGAGCTGACCCCGGAAGTGCTGCCGCATTTGGCCGGCGCAGTGCCGGCCACTACTATCCCAAGCGCTACGCTTGCCGGCGGCCTACCCATACTGGACGCCCTAATCACTTGCGGCGCCCAGCCTTCTAAAGGCGCGGCTCGCCGGCTCATCACACAGCACGGCCTCCACGTCAACGACCGGGACTGGACCGACCCTGCAGCAGCGCTTTCCGAAGATGATGCTCTTTTCGGCCGAGCCATTCTGCTGCGAATCGGGAAGAATAGGTACCATCTGCTGCTGGTTGAGCCGTCGTCTGCCGGCTCTCTCGGTTGACGCACGCGAGCATCCAGGCGTAGGATGAGTGGACTGGCGCACGGCGCGGCACGGTGGACTTTCCCTCTGGCGGATAAAAGGCGCGTTGATAGACTGCACGTGAGGTAACCAACGGATGTCGACTCTAAGCTCGACTCTAGGCATCAAGCGCATTGATCATGTGGCAATCGTGGTAGCCAGTATTGAGACCGCTCTCCTCTTTTACCGTGACGTCCTCGGGATTATGCCATCACGTGTGCTGGATTTTCCGAGCGAGGGGGTCAAAATCGCTTTCCTGCCCGTGGGGGGGCCGGCAGGCAGTAAAATCGAGCTGCTGGAACCAGTGAGTGCCGATACTGGCATCGCCCGTTTCCTGCAGAAACATGGAGAGGGCATGCACCACATCTGTCTGGAGGTGGAGGATATCGAGCATGCCCTACTCCAGCTACAGGATACCGGCATTTCGGTGCAGGACGGCGCACCTCGACTGACCGCAGACGGACGCGGCATTTTTCTTCACCCCCGGAGCACCAACGGGGTCTTGCTGGAACTGATCCAGCGCTCAGCAGACAGCGGCAAGTGACCGTGGGCACCGCCATTGCCTGTTTCCAGGTGACCCTAAAGTTGAGATAGCCAAGAGTTGAGATAGCCAAGCGGAGCTAAGTGTCTATGAAGACGACACGCGAGAAACTAGAGGAACTCCACCAATTGCGCGAGCAGGCGCTCCTGGGTGGCGGCAAAGCGCGCATCGAGAGCCAGCACAAGAAGGGCAAACTCACCGCTCGCGAACGGATCGATCTACTATTGGATCCGGGCTCGTTCCAGGAGCTTGATATGTTCGCCACTCACCGAACCACCGACTTCGGCCTGGCTGAGCAGAAGGTGCTCGGTGATGGCGTGGTCACTGGCTACGGCAAGATCGACGGTCGCCTGGTTTATGTTTTCTCACAGGACTTCACTGTCTTTGGCGGTTCACTCTCCGAGGCGCATGCCGAAAAGATCTGCAAAGTCATGGATTTGGCTGTGAAGAACGGTGCGCCGGTAATCGGGCTCAATGATTCAGGCGGCGCTCGCATTCAGGAAGGAGTGGTAAGCCTGGGCGCCTACGCGGAGATCTTCCTTCGCAACACACTGGCAAGCGGTGTAGTCCCGCAGCTTTCGGCGATCATGGGGCCCTGCGCCGGAGGCGCGGTCTACTCTCCCGCCATCACCGACTTTATCTTTATGGTAGAGGGGACCAGCCATATGTTTGTCACTGGTCCCAACGTCCTCAAAACCGTGACCCACGAGGAAGTGACCTTTGAGGAACTGGGCGGTGCCGGCGTACATAACGCCACCAGCGGGGTCGCTCACTTCTCCTTGCCCAGTGAGGCGGCGTGCCTTGAGGCTCTACGCACTCTCTTCGGCTACCTTCCGTCCAACAATCTCGACGACCCACCAGTTGTGGCCAGCGACGATCCCATCAACCGTGCCGACGAAGAACTTGACGAGATCATTCCCGATAATCCCAACCGCCCCTACGACATGAAAGACGTCATACGTCGAATCGTGGACCGGCACTCATTCTTCGAGGTGCAAGAGCAGTGGGCCAAAAACATCATCGTGGGCTTCGCTCGCCTGGACGGCCACCCGGTTGGTATCGTGGCGCAGCAGCCGGCCGTGCTGGCGGGAGTACTCGATATCAATTCCTCCGATAAAGCCGCGCGGTTTGTGCGCTTCTGCGACTGCTTCAATATCCCGATAGTCACGTTCGAAGATGTGCCCGGCTTCCTACCGGGTGTTGGGCAGGAGCACGGCGGTATCATACGGCATGGAGCCAAGTTGCTGTATGCGTACTGTGAGGCCACTGTACCCAAGGTCACAGTCGTTACCCGTAAGGCCTATGGAGGCGCCTATGATGTCATGAGCAGCAAGCATGTACGCGGTGACATCAATTACGCCTGGCCCACCGCTGAGATTGCGGTGATGGGGGTAGATGGCGCCGTCAACATTATTTTCAAAGACGAGATCGAGCAGGCGCCGGACCCAGATGCCAAGCGAGCAGAGCTGGTAAACTACTACATAGAGAAGTTTGCCAATCCCTATATCGCCGCTGGACGCGGCTACCTGGACGAGGTCATAGAGCCGCGCCACACCAGGGAGAAGCTGATTGTAGCCCTGGATATGCTCAAGAACAAACGAGATACTAATCCACCGAAGAAGCACGGAAATATTCCGTTGTGACCTTGTTTGCAGCAACCACAGAGAGGTGATGTGCACGATGGCCAAGAACAACACGCCGAAGAAATTGATATCACCGTCGCTCTGGGCGGATTGGAAACCGTTCGGGCTTGGTGAGACCAAGCCTCACCACTTCAGCGAGATTCTCAAGACTGCCTGGGAGAACCGACGCCATCCGCGGTATGCCTGGAACATTCTGAACAACGGATGTTGTGATGGCTGTGCGCTGGGAACCACCGGCATGCATGATTGGACTATGGACGGCATACACCTGTGTACTATACGCCTCGATCTGCTTAAGTTGAACACCATGAAGGCCATGCCCTGGCAGCGTCTGACAAGCGATCTGGAGAACTTGCGCCACCTCTCCAGCGCCGAGTTGCGCAAACTTGGACGGCTACCCTACCCCATGGTCCGCCGGCGCGGTGATCCAGGATTTACTCGCACCAGCTGGGATGAGGCCCTGGCTCTCATTGCCGGCCGCATGCGCGCGACCGACCCGAAGCGCATTGCCTTTTACCTGACATCTCGCGGCCTGACCAATGAAGTGTATTATACCGCGCAGAAGGCCGCTCGCTTAATAGGCACCAACAACATCGACAATGCCGCGCGAGTCTGCCACTCGCCAAGCACCGTGGGCCTCAAACAAACCGTCGGCGTTGGTGCCTCGTCCGTCTCCTATAAGGACTGGATAGGCTCCGATCTGCTGGTATTCATCGGCAGCAACGTGGCTAACAATCAGCCGGTAACCACCAAGTACCTCTATTATGCCAAGCAGCAGGGCGCCAAACTGGCGGTGATCAATCCGTATAGAGAGCCTGGTATGGTGCGGTACTGGGTACCCTCGGTACCAGATAGCGCAGTGATGGGTACCCGGCTCATGGATGAGTTCTACCAGATCAATACCGGTGGCGACATTGCCTTTCTCAACGGTACGCTGAAATACCTGATCGAGCGCGATTGGGTGGACCATGATTTCATTCGAGAGCATACTGTGGGCTGGTCAGAGCTCGAAGCCACGCTCGCTGCACAGGACTATCCTACACTGGAGCGGGCAAGCGGTTCTACCTGCGAAGACATGAGGCGGTTCGCCGAGAGTATACACGCCGCGCGCACCGGAATTCTGGTCTGGAGCATGGGAGTCACCCAGCATAGCTTTGGAGTACAGACGGTAAAATCTATAGTCAACCTGGCTCTGTCACAGGGCTGGCTGGGCAAAGAGCACTGCGGGCTGGTGCCGATACGAGGCCATAGTGGCGTACAGGGCGGCGCCGAGGTGGGGGCGGTGCCCAATAATTTTCCAGGAGGAGTTACCATCAATCCTGACTCCGCGGCGGAGTTCAGCAAGCTCTGGGGGTTCCCGGTGCCCGATTGGGTGGGGATACGCGCTGTAGAGATGGTCGACGCCTGCGCCGACGGTGAGCTGGATGTCTTCTACTGCAGTGGCGGCAACTTTGTGGAGATACTACCCGATCCCACCTACGTTCGGGATGCCCTTGGCAAACCAGCGCTACGCGTACACCAGGACATCTATGTGACTGCCCAGATGCTGATTGAGCCCGCAGATACCGTCGTGCTGCTGCCGGCACAGACCAGGTACGAACAGCGGGGCGGCGGTACTGAGACCAGCACCGAGCGTCGCATCATTTTCTCGCCCGAGATTCCCGGCCCGCGCATTGGCGAAGCTCGCTGCGAGTGGGAGATCTTCTCGGAACTGGCGGCAAGAGTCCGGCCGGAGCAGCGCCAGTTGATCAGCTTTGCGAACGCGGAGCAGATTCGGCAGGACATCGCGCAAGCCATGCCGGTCTATGCCGGCATCGAGCGACTAAGCAAGAAAGGTGATCAGGTACAGTACGGTGGCCGCTATCTCTACGCCGGCGGAATATTCGAGACACCGGATCAGAAAGGCCATTTCTCGGCGCTGATCCCACCTGAGCTCGAGCTGCCGCCGGGTAAGTTCATACTCTCCACCCGGCGAGGCAAGCAGTTCAACAGCATCATACACGCGCGCAAAGATAGCATCAATGGAGCCACACGCGATGCGTTGCTCATCTCGGCGCAAGATGCCGCTGAACTTGGCGTCTCCACTGGAGACCCGGTTCTGGTGAAGAGCGACAACGGCTCCAGCATGGAGTTCACGATACGTGTCGACCAGATTCAGCCGCGCAGCGTTCAGGCATACTGGCCGGAGTGCAATCTGCTGATCCGCCGCCGTGTCTGCGACGTGGCCGCCGGCGTACCGGATTATAACGCCATCGTCGAGATAGTGCCGGTCGCGGCGCCTGTACCAGCCGTCATCGCCGGCTAGGGCCGGGGAGCTGCTCCCCGGCCCTAGCCGCCCTCGCTCTACGGGTTGCTCGTCCGCCTTAGCGGTTGAAGAACCTCTTCTCAGCCGCCGTGACCGGCCATGTGGCCGCCATCGACTGGTAACGCGACGCCGGTCACAAAAGCGGACTCATCTCCGACAAGGTAGACGGCAGCGCTGGCTATATCCTGAGGAGTGGCCAGCCGCCCCAGCGGAACGGCGGAGAGCAGACGGGCCCGCACGTCGTCAGGGGTAGCGCGCGATCCGGCGGTAAACTCGCCGATCATGGGAGTATCCGCCCAGACCGGGCATATGGCGTTGGCCCGAATGCCGAACCTCGCGCCCTCGAGTGCCAGCGTCTGGGTCAGCTGTATGACGCCGGCCTTGGAGGCGCCGTACGCCCCCAGATGTGGCGTGCCCTGCAGACCGGCGACCGAAGCGGTGGTAAGGATCACCCCACCTTCTCCAGACTCGCGCATCGCCAGGAAGGCATGCTTGGCCGAGAGGAACACACCGGTCAGGTTGACGGCCAGGACGCGCTCCCAGTCTGCCTTCTCCATGCTGGAGATGAAACCGGGTGTCCCAATGCCAGCATTGGCCACCAGTATGTTCAGCCGCCCCCACCGCTCTACTGCCTGGGCAACCGCCCCAGCGCAATCTTCCTCGCTGGTGACATCTACCCTCCGGAAGTCGCCATGAGAACGGCCCTCCTCACCCATCAATTCTACCGTCTGGCGCGCTCCTGCCTCGTTTATATCGGCAACCAGCACGCTGGCGCCTTCGGCCACAAAGCGTAGCGCCATGGCTCGTCCGAGTCCAGAACCGGCGCCGGTAATAACCGCTACTTTCCCCAGCAGGCGTTCCGTCTGTGCCATCTCTGCCTCTTTTCCATACCACCCAGTCACGCAACTGTCTACCATCAATCATTGCTCTACACTCTACCATACCGAGCAGCAAGGAAACGCTCCACTCTCTCACAGTGGAGCAGCCAATCTTAATTGGCCTATACCCCGCCTTCGCTGGTTGGACCCTTCTGGTCAGTCTCAAGGGGTGCAGGAGCTGCCGATGCCGCAGAGGGTGAAGGCAGAGTGGCCATCGGCAACGGTTTTCGAACCCGCTTTGGCGAGGTCTCCTGCGGTACTGGCGCTGGCACGGGTGCTTCCAGCACTCGCCAGTTAGCGGCGGCCTGATCCATCAGCTCGACCAGACGTTGTAGCTTGGCGACCACCCTGGTAATGTTGGCTCGCTGGCGAACGTAACCATCGGCATGCAACTCCCGCACCCAGGCTTGCAGATCTTGATCTTCAAGGTCGTACCACTTGAGGTCAGCCTGCAAACGTACCTGCACCTTGTAGGCGGGGTCAAAGAGCTTGCGGCCGGTTACTGAAAGCTCGCCGTCCGTTGCCACCGCTTCCCCGGTTGGGGCGCCGGCGTTGACTTCGGCGTAGAGTGCATCGATATCCTTCTGCTTGTAGAAATTGCCCTTGCCTACCCCCGGATAGGCGCGCAGGCGCTTCTCCTGGACAAATGCCAGCAGTGTATCCCGGTCAATGCCGAGCCGGCGGAGCGCCTCGCCCTCGTCCACAAAGGCAAAGCGTGAACTCTGATTTATCATCCACTGTGCTACTTTCTCTCCCGATTTCTCTGTCTCAGCTCGCCTGGGCGGCCGATGCCGGGAGCTGGCCGCCGCCCCCCATCACCTCTCCAGCCGTATGGTGTTCAAAAAAGAGTAGCAGCGTACTGCCGTAGCGCCGTTCATCGACCAACGTGAGACACGCCAGCGGCAAACTGTCCAGATTGCTGCGTTCGCGAGGATGGATCTGCGCAATGACCAGGCCGTCATGATCGGTGAGAGGTGCGGCGTCTAGCGCTGACAACGCGCGCGCAGCCAGTCCGTGGTATTGTGGCGGAGCTATATAAATGATGTCGTATCGTTTTCCAGCGGCGCTGGCTCGCTCCAGATAGGTGAAGGCATCGCCGCGCCAAACCTCGGACTTGCCGGTGAAGCCGGTGATCTCGAGGTTATCGCGTATACAGGTCACGGCCAGCCGTTCCAGCTCGACGAAAGTAGCCGCCGACGCTCCCCGGCTAAGCGCCTCGATACCGATACTACCAGTGCCGCCAAAGAGATCAAGGAACTGCGCATCTTGAACTCGTGAAGCGAGAATATCGAAGAGCGCAGTCTTGACGCGGTCCATAACCGGCCTCGTCCCCTTCGTCTCCGGCGACTTCAGTCTACGCCCCTTGGCAGTTCCTGCCACCACACGCATCTCAGTCGCCTCCAGTTGGCGGTCGGGCGGAAGGCGTTCTGCCTGCGGTCCCCGGTCTCCGGGTCGCGCGTTCACTTTCGGCTCGCAACGCCTCCAGCACCAATGACGCTTCCTCGCCGAATGTGTCCCGTTTACCCCAGCTTAGTAAGGCATCTAGCTGCTCAGCTCCAAGCCGTTCAGCGGGTACACGCCACAGTCCCGTCACCAGCGTCTTAGCCGCCAGCTCGCCAAGTTCCTGCAATATGATGTTTCCATAAGCGCTGCGCTGCTGCGAGGTAAGAGCGCCACCTTTAGCAGCAGCGCGGAGTTGACTGATGATCTGCAAGGCCTGCGATCTTCCCGAGTCGGGAAAGCTCTCGGAGAACCGGCTTTCACCAGCCTTGCCGGAGACTTCAAGTTGTCCCGTCTTTCCGGGGGCGGTGACTTGCGGTGGGGGCGTCAGAGCAGTGAAATCGGGCACATCTTCGAGGTCGAACTCGTCTCCGAAGTCAGGCACCCTTGCATGGACGGAATTGGCCGACTCAATCTCACCGTCCAGCACGTCTCCGTCCAAACTAAATGTCACATCAAATTCGCTGTCTTCCTCCTCGAAGTATCGGGGCACAGCACTGGCGCGCGCTGGTGCCGCTGCGGCCGGTGGTTGCCCGGTGCCGCGGGAAGGGTTCTCACTGGACTGCCCGGGCTGCAGACGCAGCGTCTCCAGCGCCTCTCGAAGGTTCACACCGGTGAGCGACTTGACATTCAATTTGTCCATCGCCTGCTTGGGATTCAAATCGAGTTCGGCGCGCACTGCGGCTATGAAGTCTTTCACCGAAAGCTCTGAAGTTGGAGCGGCAGCAGGCTTTTCCTTGACTGGTGTCGAAGACGGTCGAGTGGAAGATGCTACCGGGGGAGGCGCTACCGGGGGAGGCGCTACCGCCCGCTCGCCTGACGTAGGGGTGCCGGCCGGCTCCCGACCATCAGCATCACTCCAGTCGTTGTTCAGATAGTTGTTCAGATGGCGTGAAAGAACCTGCATGCAAACGTCGGCCTCACCCAGCAGCGCGTCCACCTGGTTGGCTGACATACCTGGGTGCACCGAGACAGCTATCTCCACGCTACGGGTTAGGCCGTCTCTCGTTCCAGTAACGGACTGGCGCAACCAGATACGCTCGCCGTCATATCCCACTGGATCTGTCACGATCCACCTCACTCACTTTCCTCTGTTGGAGACTGCCAAAAAGAGATCACGCGTGCCATATCAAATGTATTGTATTATATGCCGTTTTTCATTCGGCACGGTGGGATGGCAGCGCTGATCGATTTTGCCGGCTACTTGGAAGAGTAGACATGGAGTGGTACCGGCGGCTATCCCTGACCGGTCTCGATGGATGCACTACGGCGATGGGCTAGAACGGCAGATCCCAGACTGGATACCACCGCTCGAGATCGGGCTCCATTGGGAGTTCTTTATCCATTGCCGCCGCCAGCCGAAGTTCCTCTGGATTATTGCGTCGGCGTAGCTTATCGCTGCTACTGGTCTGGGGCACGAAGGGGAAAAAGGTGCCGCGCTTGTAGTTGTAGATCCAGTACATCGTCGTGCCTGCCGACGTCTTGAAGGGGAAAATGGCGAAGAGTAGCTGGCTGCCGTAGCCCTCATCCAGGAGGGTGCGGCTTCCCACATGGACCGTAGTCACCAGTTCCTGGAAGTCAGCACTCTCGAAAATGAGCCAGGAGTAGCCGAAATCATCCTTGAAAGTCCGGTAGTGAAGCGTGTTGTCATTCTTGGCAGCTACTTTGAGCAGTTGTTCCAGTTCGCTTTGAATTTGTGCGAACGGCCCCGAGGCCACTCCCTTGAAACACATCGCCGCCGAACCGGTCGGGGTCAAGCTCTGGCTGGTCTCGAGGGTTATCTGGGCGGTACTCATCGCAAACAGACGCTCCGGGCCTACCGGCACCGGCTTCTGGCGGCCAAAGAGACTGTCGAGAAATCCCATAACTCGTCCGATACTCCTCACCCTCACGGTGACGAAAGGCTAGCCTAACCAGCAGCCGGATCCCTTGACTACCCGATCTGTCCCTGACCCTGGCCCTGGCTCTCCATGTACCGCTGCATTGCGTTCAAGCGGGCGACTCGCTCCTCAGTGGAGGGATGTGTCGAGAACAGGGTGCCCATCGATTCACCGCCACGGGGATCACGACGCACGGCTGGCACAATACAGAGCGCGTTAACCGTCTGAGCGCGGCGGAAGTCTTCGTCGGGAATCCCGCCCCTCTGCATAGTTCCGTCGATACGCAGCAGGGCAGAGGCCAGATTCTGCGGCGCTCCTGTAATCAGAGCCGAACCGCGATCGGCGGCAAGCTCGCGGTACCGCGAGAGCAGACGAATCAGAAGGAAGCTGAGGAAGTAGGTTACCGCAGTCGCCATTACGATGACCAGTATGATAGCCCCACCATTGTTACCGCGACGGCCACCACCTCGGCCCATTCCGCCCATACCCATTCCGCCCATCATACCCATCCAGAGAAGGTTATTCATGAGCAGAGCAAGCACCATCGAGAAGAAGGTGGCGATAGTCATCACCAGCATGTCGTGGTTGATGATATGGGTCAGCTCGTGGGCCACTACCGCTTCCAGCTCCGGCTCAGGCAACTGCTTGAGAATGCCGGTAGTAACGGCAAGCTCTGCGTGGTTCTTGTTGCGTCCGGTCGCGAAAGCGTTGGGAACGCTGGAATCGATAACGTACAATTTCGGTTTGGGCAGGTTGGCCTGTGCCGCCAATCTTCCAACCATATCGTGTAACTGGGGCTGCTCTGCTTCGCTAACCTCGTGCGCCTTCATCGAACCCAGCGCAATTTTATCAGCAAAGAAGAGCTGTATCACCCCGATCAAGATAGCCAGGGGGATAAATAACAGGGCGTAACCGATTTGCCACATGATGAAGCCAAAGACTATGTACACGGCTCCGAGCAGGAACATGGTCACCAGCATGCGGAAGCCCAGGCCACGGTCCGGCTTATACCAGGCGGGACGTGCAGTAGTTGTCATGAGCAGGATTCTCCTACAGTTGAGCAAGCAATCCGGCACTTATGGCGCCGCCGGTGTAGAGAACCGGCTTCTGAGACTCTTGCGTAGTTGCCTACCCTAGTATACGTTTCAGTATACGTAAAGTGGTACCTCGATCGTGCCACAGAGACATTGGAGCAGCATGAGAAACGGTAAAGGGCGCCACGGGAATATGCCGCTGAGCGCGCCTACTTCTTCTTTTCCTCTTTGGCCTTCTCTTTCTGGCTCTTATAATAACTATGCGGGCGCGGATGGTGCTCGGAATCTTCATAAGCGGGCCGCACATCGTCGTCGCTCTGCCGGCGCGCGTCATGAACGGACATGAGTTCTTGAAGATCGTTATAGATGGCATAGTTATCGAGAGCTTCGCGCTGCTTCAAAAGATGCCGAATCATCATGATTTGCGGCACGGTTGTCTGGCTTAATCGTTCCGACTCAGCCCGCACGACAAACTTCTCCACCAGCGCAATCGTATCTTCATGCGCTCCGTTGAGTTCGAGCTGGTCCCGAATCAAGCTCAATTGCTCATATGCGTTCATCCCTTGCTCCTTTCAAAGCGCCAGCCATCTCTCAAGTACCCCCGACTCTCATTCTACCAGGTAGCGCCACGCGCCTGGATATTTTTTTCATCCCAGCTTCTGATTATACGGCGAATGTCACGCCACTGTCACTCTATGGCGATCACCGACTCTACCTTTTGGTACGGGTAAAGGCGCAAATGTATTGCTGGTCATTGAGCTCACGCTGCTCATCCAGATAGAGACCGGCTGCGCTGGCATCGGCCAGCAATTCCTCTGGTGAGATGCGGTCGGTGAGTGGTGGGCCATCAGGCTGCTGCTCCTTCTCCCATTCCAGCACGACCAGCCGTCCTCCAGGCTTGAGAAGCCGGGCGGCACGATGCAGGAAGGAAGATCGCTGCGCCACCTCATCGAGGACGAAGGCCATGAGAACCATGTCGCAGCTGGCATCGGGAATGGGAATCTCTTTGTCGCTGGTCTTCACGACATGGACATTGGTTAGACCGTGCTCGGCGGCGCGACTTCTAACCGCGCTCAGCATCTCGCCCTGAATATCGGCCGCCAGAATGACACCTTCATCCCCAACAATTTCGGCTGCCGGTATGGTGAAGAATCCAGGTCCGCAGCCTATGTCGGCCACGGTCTGTCCGCTGTGCAGTCCCAGGCGCCTCAGCAGAGCTTCGGGGTGCAGAGCCGCTTCTCGTTGCTCACTCAATAACTCCTGTCTGAGACGTATATCGAATTTTTGCGGCATAGTGAGCTCCTTATCGGTTGGCTTCGCATGAGATTGCATGATCTCACCCAATCTCAAATGTAGAGTAAGACACAGCGGCTGTGAACGCGAGACATACCTACTTCGATGGTAGCACAGCCTGCGTGGTGTCGCCACGTAGGCGCATCTGCACTTCCTCTTTGTAATGATACGTCCAGATAATAGTGCTCGTGGTGCATTACTATACCGACATAGAGGTAAGGTATAATGATCTCAGATTTTCACTGCGGCACACCTGTCGCGGTACACTGGTCGCAAACTCATAGCGACCAAGAATGGGAGCAGCTACCATGTTTCGTCCGGAAATTCTGATTCC
The DNA here is from genome assembly GCA_963826075.1 of uncultured Chloroflexia bacterium. Lineage (GTDB taxonomy): Bacteria > Chloroflexota > Ktedonobacteria > Ktedonobacterales > JADMIN01 > JAJPKE01. The sequence continues at coordinate 412,938 of CAWGVQ010000008.1, read as the reverse complement.
CCTCATTCTGATATTTGGCGTCCTGATCATGGGACCGAGAAAGCTGCCAGAGATGGGATCAGCGATCGGCAAGACCATCAAAGAGTTCCAGAAATCCATGCGAGAGGTCAAAGAAGATAGCGAAGCCGCCGAGAAGCAAAAGCAGATCGCGGCAAGTGCAAGCACAGCCACTCCCGACGCCAACGCCGAATAGGTCCGCGCTGGCCGCGCGGCGCATGCTGGGAGTCTCTGACCACCAGTAACATGGCATAGGTGCACAGGCCGTTCGAGGCGGCCGTGAGTCATCTTCTTGTGCCTACAGTGCCCTTGGTACGTCGTATCTACTAGTGCAGGTGCAACCAGGGCCTCTGCCTGTTGTTGACACTAAGCGTTGTGGCACGGAGGAGACGGGTATGGCGACAAGTGATGCGACCCATAACGGAAATTCATCACAGGACAGTCTACTGACGTCCACGGGGTCCCCATCGGGTAGCGAGTCGCCTGAGGAGGAAGAGGGCGCTGTCATGACGCTGGTGGAGCATCTGGAAGAGTTGCGTCACCGGCTTTTCATCTGCTGCCTGGCCATACTAGCGGCATCGGTTATCGGTTTCATCTTCTGGCAGCGTGTCGTCACTCTGCTCACCTTACCCCTACCATACATCGCCGATGGCCTAACAAGTAAAGGTGCAACCACCCCACTCATTGTCAACGGTATCGGCGAGTCTTTCCTTATCGCATTAAAGATCGCGCTTGCCGTCGGGATAGTGCTGGCCTCACCGGTGGTGCTCTACCAGGTTGGCGCTTTCATAACTCCGGCGCTGACGCGCAAAGAGCGCAAATATGCTATGCCTTTTTCCTTGCTGGGAGTGGGGCTGTTCGTGATCGGCATCATCGTCGGCTACGTTGTGCTCCGCTTTCCGGTAAATTGGTTGGTACAGTTCGGTGGTTCAGAGTTTCACCTGCTGCTATCCGCCGACAGCTACTTTACCTTCGTCGCCTATTTCCTGCTGGCATTTGGACTCGCGTTTGAGCTACCGCTCGTCGTTACCTTCATGGGTGTGCTCGGCATCGTTAGCAGCCAGTTCTTGCGCGAGAAGCGGCTGTTCATACTCTTTGGGCTCTGGATACTCGCCTGCGTCATCACACCCGGTGCCGATCCCTACAGTCCGGTGATCCTCGGCATCGCCCTCACCGTACTCTTCGAGCTCTCCATCATTCTCCTGCGCATCATCAGGCGCTAGGTTACGAGCGCTGCCTCTCACATCACCACCACAGCTCGCTAAGACGGCATGCGCGCCGGCTGTGAGCATCCGGGGCGCTCGCCGTCTTAGCGAGCGCTGGCGCGGGCCGACCGCTTACCTTTTGGTGCCGGCACATACTTCTGCCTGATCTGATAAGCCCGGTAGCTGTCGCGCTGGTCTTTGTACCGGAACGCGAAGTAGTATAACCAATAACCGGTGAGCACTACCAGCCAGAGCAGCCAGCCGTAGCGCCAGATACGCCAGGACAGAAACGAGCTGTCCATGGCTTCGCGGGCAAACCAGATGAACGGCCCCACGAAAGCCAGGAGCGCATACTGGTTCAGAAGGCGGTCAAAGATATTCTTGAGTAACCAGTTGTTGCCTACAATACGTTTGCGGCCTTCAACCTGATAGTAAAACCAGATGAGTAGAAGGACACCACAAAAAGCGAGCCATTGCCAGGTATAATGAAATACCTCGGGATGATTGGGATCTCCAGTGGCTGTCTGGGGATCCGTCAAGAGAAATTGCCGCAGAAAATTCATAGTATGCCGTTTCCTCCCGCCACCAGTTCCCAGTTCATTTGTCGCCTGCGCGCGCCGATCTCCAGCGTCGAAGTAGCGTTACAGTGCATTCTATCAAAGCCATCCCGCAGGGTCAAACCGCTACCGCCTGAAGTGCTTCTTCTAAATCGCCTATGAGGTCCTCGGCATCTTCGATCCCCACAGAAAGGCGCAACAGGCTCGCCGTGATACCACGCCGTTCGCGCTCCTCTGGGGGTATAGAGCCATGCGTCATACTGGCAGGATGGCAACACAGGGATTCCACGCCACCAAGGCTCTCCGCCAATGCAAAGATCTTCAGGCTGCGCACAAAGGTATCGACATTGGCTGCCGTTCCTTTGAGCGAAAAGGAGACCATACCCCCAAATCCGGACATCTGCCGCCGAGCCAGTTCGTGATCAGGATGGCTCACCAGACCCGGATAATACACGGTACCGACCAGCGGGTGCGTGCTCAGAAACTCGGCCACTAACTGGGCGTTTTCGCAGTGCTGGCGCATTCTCATCGAGAGGGTCTTGACCCCACGCAGAACCAACCAGGAGTCAAAAGGCGACGGGACTCCTCCGGCGGCGTTCTGATAGAACTTCATCTCGGCATATGCCGCCTCATCCGAAGTGAGAACCGCACCTCCGACGACGTCGCTGTGTCCATTAATGTACTTGGTGGTACTGTGCACGACTATGTCGGCCCCAAGTTCCAGAGGGCGTTGCAGATATGGGGTAGCGAACGTGTTATCGACCACGAGCCTGATGGTGCGCTGGCCAGCAATTTCCGCCACCGCCGAAACATCTACGAGAGATAGCAGCGGATTGGTGGGGGTTTCCACCCAGATGAGCTTGGTTTCTGGGTGTATCGCCGCCTGGTAGGCAGAAGTCTCTCTTGCCGGTACGTAGTCGATGGCGATGCCCATAGGCCGCAGAACCCGCTCGAAGATCCGGTACGTACCACCATACAGATCATCGCCGGCAACGATGTGATCACCGGGCCGTAGGATGCTCAGGACCGCACTGGTTGCCGCCATTCCGCTACTGAAAGCCAGGCCGTGAGTGGCGTTTTCCAGAGATGCCAGGCAGGCTTCGAGCGCCGCACGGGTGGGATTGCCGGTCCGAGAGTACTCAAAACCTTTGTGGCTACCCAACCCGTCTTGAGTGTAGGTCGAGGTCTGGTATATGGGAGTAATCGTTGCTCCAGTCGCTGTATCAGCGGTTTGACCGACGTGTATAGCACGCGTGGCAAAATGCATAGATCATCTCGCTCTCGAGAATAACTAAGAATCACACTATGAGGCTGGTTCGAGAATGAGTGTACCATGGGGCGCAGCTAAAAAGCCTTGCCGCGAAGTGGGTACGCGGCAATGCCAGTGGCTGGTCTTACTCTCTCGGTCTTCTTCTGCCAGCATTTCCAGAGTATCATCTGGCCGAAGCACCGCACCCCCTTGAATCAGCCAGGATGCGATGCTCATGAGCAAGGACTCGCCTCCCTCCTCATCCACCACATGGTTTCCGTTAACGGCAATTTCAGGCTGCAAGAATGCGAACAGCCCCCGTGTTACCAGCCATATACCGGCTGGCTCTCCACCAAGTGCCACGACTCGCAGCCACAGTCCAATTGGTGGAGGATCTGCATCTAACCATCTCAGCATTTCGAGCAATTCGGCTCTGGTAAACGCGAGCAGAGCCGGAACGTTGACAAGTCCTAGAGCCTCGGCTGGAGCACACGAATCGAGGAGAGCCAAAACCACCCGATATAGCGCTCGCAACTGTTCCAATGGCGCTTTACGCTCGCCGATGTACTGGCAATGTATGTAGGCCCTATGATCCATCAGAGCCTGGCAGTCCTCGGCGGAAAGCGCAGACTCCTGCAGAGCGAGCCTCGTCGCCTGATCGTCAGCCGCCGCGGCAACCGAGACCACGTCAACGTGGTGCTCACCCAGATCGATCCGTCCCTTGACGACCAGACTACCTTGGTCGTGACCTCCGACAAAATGCGCCCGGCAGCCGAGAGCTTGGGTGGGGTCAAGTGCGCGTATTATGCGTGCGGAGTCGAGTTGCGGCGGCCTATCGTACAGCAGAGCGCAACCTTGGGTATACTTGGGCTGAACAAAACGCATGATCGATTTTCCTCCCGCATACATATCCCATGTGAGCAATTAAGGCCTGTAAAGCGTATACATATTTATATATACTAAGGGCAGTATGTATGGGCATTGGGAGTAGCACTCATGCAAAACCGGCGACCAGAAAGAAACCGCGCAGGATTGCTGATGGGGGTTCTGGCCATGGCAGTGGTGGTAGCCAGCGTCATTGGAACGCTTGCGGCTACCGGGCGCTTCGCCTCGCACGGGGCGGTTGGCTCTCGTGGTGATCTGAGCACCGCACTGCGCATAGATACCGCGAGCGCCGCACAGCTCTACTGCCCCTCCTCTCCCAGTTTTTCCGGAGACGGCACGCGGTTTGCAGTGCTGGGAACCGGAATGCCGTGTACCGATCCCGCCGCGGTGCTCCCTGCTAAAGGCGAGCACAAACTGGCGATCTTCGACGTGCATAGCGGTGCGTTGCTGCATGTTGTCGAGTTGGATTCTTTTTTTCAGCTGAACTCTGTACCGGATTGTGATCGCACCGAGGTGCGCGCACTGCAATTCACCAGCCTGGGTTGGTCTCCAGATAGTGAGCATTTCGCGGTGCTTTATGCCGCCTTTGACTACGCCTCATACACGACCGCCGACACGGTGTCCCCTGATGATGTGGTCTGTTCTGGACTGCTGCTGATAGCAGTCAAATCAGATACCGCAGTCATCATCAATGGAGATTCCGGCTTTTTTGATGCCGCCACCGGCACCTACGCTGGTTATGCCATCTGGGATCTGGCGCAGCTTACCAGTTCTCCCCCAACCCCCGTGTCACCCTCACTCGTCTATGGATGGTCAGAGGATGGTCAGCCCCAGAGCGAGTCACCCCTGACTGGCCAGCCGCTCGTCCAGTTACCGACACGCGCCAGACCCGGTTTCCCAGTGGGAAACCCAAGTACCGACTCCACCTACACAATCTGGCAACCCGGAATCGTCGCTGGCCCAGAAGTGTTTAGCGGTGGGTCAGCCCCTCTTCTCGGCGACGATGTGTTCGTGACCCAGTTCCCAACCTGGATTCCCAGTGGACAATATGCGACCATGGTGGTAGCCGGGGTGGAACTTTCTCCACCGGACAGCCAGTATCAAGTGCTACCCGCGCCTACTCCAACCAGCCCTACCGCCGTCCCTCTACTTCTGCTGCCGCAGGAATTTACCCAGGTGCCTGCCCGTGATCCGGCGCTGGTAGCGGTTCAGCAGGAGATCGGAGCCGGGGGCTGGGCCATGACAGGTTGGAATGAGGCAGGGACTATGCTGGCCAGCATAAACTGCACACACGACAGCAGCCCTGCCCTCCAATTACGTGACACAGAGAGTGGCACACTGATTGGCAGTTTACCGCTAGAACTCAGCCCGAATGATCCCGGCTGTTCAACATACAATTTCAGCCAGGCTCTGGGGGACTACCCCAACCCTAACTTCACCCTGCAGTGGTCGCCGGATCCGGATGGCACACGAATTCTGCTCTCTGATCAAACCGGCAACACGATCACGCTCTGGCAGGTGGACTCTCCTGCAGCGTAGAAAGCCCAGGTACACGGCTACAGGCTATTGACTTTTTCAGCCGATCACCGGCTGGCGGTCGTCAAATTCTTTGGCGGCTTTTTCGATCTGTGGCAACGTAAAGAGAGCAGTTCCGATTCCGAAAATCGAGCCGGTGAGCAGGCGCAACCAGACATTGCTCTCGCGCAAGCCAAATAACTGCGTTCCACCGTCTAAGGCCATGGGTATCATGGCTATCACCCACATCCACCAGGTAATAGTCGGGAGGTTTCGCCGGTTTCGCACCAGAGCCAGTGTCAATCCGGATATCAACATGCTCGAGTAGATGGCCAGGCACCGCTCACAGAGGCACACCTGATAGCCAAAGATGAAAAACGAGTGAGATGGCAACTCATCGCAGAAGAAACGATACACATGAAAAATATCGGCGGCAGGTCCGTTAAATCCAAGCGCAAAGCCTACCGGTGTAAGGATCGCCAGACCAATATACGCGAGTAGCGCGCCATTCACTACCGCCAGCCAATGCCGGCGCAGCCAGCCACCCACGAACTCCAATCCATTGGTAAGCGTCTTGCTGAAAGCCTGCCGGCGCGGTCCGATACCAGACAGGATATACTCCATCTCCTCACGAGTATATGATTCTGGACGGCTCTGACCATCAAACGATGGATGCTCATGGTCCATGCTGTTCCCCATATGAGACGGCTCCACCTTTCTACACTCTGGCCAGCCAGCAGCATATCACACCCTGTCTCCGGCTGTACATCCTGCTGGGTGAATGTGCACTACATGCTATAATACTCCGGTAGTGTCGTTTCTTCGAAGTGATCATATGGATTGAATCGGTGTTGCTACCCGGTGTATGCACAGTCACTTACACGGAAGCTGAAGTGAGGGCCTTCATGTCGAAAAAGCTCCAGAGCACTCTCATGCTCTTCCTCATAGGTACGGGATTTGGAATCTTCAGCGTGGTAAGTCTTGTCAATGTCCATACCTTGCAACCATCCGATCAGCGTGATGCGGTCATTCAGGCGCTGCTCTATATGATACCAGCGGTGGCGGCTTTCGCGGCTCTTCTGATGCTACCCTTCCGCCAGACAGACTGATGCGTCGTTTGCTGGCACTCCCCCAAGGAGATACTGCAGCGCGCTTGACGCTGCTAGGTCTAGTGATCGGCCTGCAAAATCTCCTCGAGCTACCAAGGCCGTCTTATCACGCAGCTCCCTGGGAGCAGCTTCTGGGTATCGGCGTCTTTCTGGCATTAGGCGGCTCGCTCGTTCTTTTGGTAGTGGCGCTGCGGGCGCAGATCCCCAGGTGGCGGTGGCTGTATTCCCGCCGGGTGCAGGCGCTGGTTCTGCTGGTAGTACTTGCGGCCTGCCCAACCGGAATGCTCCAGGTCGGGAAAATGGCTACTTCAGCCTTTGCGCCACCCTTCTACCCTAATGACGGCACCACCCTGGACCACTATGCCGCTCAGCAGCTCCTCGAGGGCCACAACCCATATATCACGACCGACATCGTCTCGGCTATCAGGCTCTATCACCAGGACCCGGAACATACTACCGCGCTGGGAGAAGGTGCGTTTGCCGCGCTTTTCCCCCTGAATTATCCCGATGGGCAACTGCTGCGGAAGGTTTTTTACACTCTGCCGAGCGGCCACCCGGATCAGGTAGTAGAGTTTGAGTCACATCTCAGCTATCCAGCACTGGCTTTTTTGCCGCTGGTGCCCCTGGTCTGGTCGGGTCTGCCAACGGTCACGCCGTTTTTTGTGCTATGTCTCCTCGCTCTCATCCTCCTGCTGGTGCTGTCGGTGCCGGTGGAGCTACGGCTCTGGGTAGTGCTACTGGCGCTGGCCGATGCGCCGCTGCTGGACTCCGCTGTCGGGGGCGTGCTCGATCTCTTTTACATCCTGTTGCTAGTCATTGCCTGGCGATGGTGGCGACGACCGGTGCTCTCAACTATCTTCCTGGGCCTGGCGATAGCGACAAAGCAGCTCGCCTGGTTCTTCATACCCTTCTACGCAATTCTCATCTGGCGACAGTGCGGGTGGCGAGAGGCGGTGAGGCGCCTGGCCGGAGCCAGTGCCATCTTCCTTGTCATAAATGGCTGGTTTATCGTGAATGATCCACACGCCTGGCTGGCCGGAATACTGGCTCCGGAGAACCCCCGTATGTTTCCCTCGGGCAGCGGCCTGATACACCTCTCCACTGTTGGTGTGTTGCCTCTCCTACCCGAAGGCGCCTATTCCATTCTCCAGTTGGTAGCGTTGGCGTCCGCCGTCATCTGGTACTGGCGCCACGGAGCAGAGCAGCCTGAGGAGCTCGGGTTGGCGCTGGCCATCCTTCCGCTGTTTCTGGCCTGGCGCAGCTTAACCACCTATTTCTATTTCGTAGGCTTGCCGGCGGTTATCCTCTTGCTAGGACGGCGGTACCGTGAGCATCAGCTGCCGCTGGTTCCCACGGCGCCACCGTCGGTAGAAGCAGAGAGCGACGTACCGGCAGATCAGTCGCAGAGCTCACACCCCTCTCCCGGAACTCTAACCTCGCCGGCTTTAGAGAGGGGGAGTTAGATGCAGCGAACCCTGACTCTGTCACTCAGTATACTGCCAGTGTGGAGACGGATTATACACATCTGGCACCGGCTGGAAAGTCAGCCGGTACTCGCCTCACGCCTGCTGATACTTGCGTGGGCGCTTACTCGAGGTGCTCTCCTGATTGGCATGTTGATCGGCCATAGCTACTGCGATCCGGCATTCTATAACTACGCGGGCAAGTTCGCCAATGGAGAGTGGCCATATACCGCCGCGGTGCCAGTCGAATACCCACCAGTGGCGATGCTGCTGATCTTGTTGCCGGCAATACCGCTGTTGCCATTTGGCAGCATCGCGCCCCGACCTGATCCCGCCTTTGCCCACATCACTACTCATCTTCCAGTTCCGAACGCGGTACGGTATGGGGCTTACGGTATCAGTTTCGCCATAGAGATGCTTATTTTCGACGCCGTTACCCTATGGTTGATCCAGCGCGCCGCGCGCAAGTATGTGCCGGGAGATCCCACTGGAGTGCGATCCGGTCTGCTCTACATTCTGTTGATAGTCTGTAATGGCGCGCTTCTGCAGAAATTCGATCTGGTGGCTGGTATGATCACCCTGGTGGCACTACTGGCCCTGGTCTCCGGAGGTAATAGACTTGCGTGGAGCATGCTGGCGGTGGCAACACTCATCAAAGGATTCCCGGTGCTGGCGATTCCGCTTCTGATCGGCTACCAGCTCGCTCAATCGGGCGCCCCCACTCTTCGGCAGGCGCTAGTCGAGCGCGCCCGGCCGCTGCTGGCCGGCCTGCTCTGGTTTGGTGCCATCATCGCCGCCTGGACGCTGCTGGTAGCTGCCTTTACTGGCTTTGCGGGTATTAGTCACAGCATTCTGTACCAGGGGGTCCGCGGGACCGAGATCGAGAGCCTGTATGCCAATGGCTTGCTACTTTTAGGCTGGCTTCCGGGGATGCATGTGTCTACCATGTTCAACCCGTCAGATCTTTCACGTATTGTAAAATCTTCGCTTGATAACGCCGTGGATGTTGTTTCTCTAGCGGTGTTGGCAGTATCCTTATTGCTGGCATATGGTGCATGCTGGCGCGCTCTGCGCCGGTACCGGACCCACAAAATTGCTGGAAGTACAGCAGATGATTTATTACAGCTGGCAGGAATGGGCATCCTGGCTATCTTTCTGGCCTTCCTGTTGTCGTTTCGTGCACTGCCGGCCCATTATTTGCTGGCGATCATTCCCATCGCGGCCCTGGTTCGGTTGCCCAACCTAAGGTTACAACGTCTCTGGTTGGCATCACTCATAACGGTTTCTATAGCCGGCCAGCTACTCACCATGGTCTGGCACCAATTGGTGTTGCTCCAACCATCCGGCGTTTTGCTGCTGACACTGCGCAACGGTGCCTGGATACTGGTTTTTGCCTCGCTGTTGCTGGCCTTGTGGCGGCCTATGCAGAGGTCAAAAGCCATAACAGGCTAGGAGAGTGGGGTCATGAAGACAACTATTCCGGAGAGCGAAGCAAACCGCGAAGGCACGGAAAGCTCACAACCTAGCGCCCATATTCCATCAATACCTGGTTTCGCTCCCCGTGCCGAGGACAGGTTTGCTAATATCTTCCGCCGTATACCCGCACACTGGCTGATCCTTGGCGCGGGGCTTGTTACAACCGCGATTTATCTCCTATTTGTTCTGTCCTTTCCCATCACCATGTGGTGGAACCGTCCTCACACCACGAATGATCCCAACGCCATCAACGACCTGGGCCGCATTACCGGCTATAGTCCGCTGGCGGCGCTGGCGTTTGTCACTGCGCTACTACTCCTCTTCGCCTGCCAGTTTGCGGTGCTGCAGGGTGTGGCGCGTATTCCTCAGGCAGGAAAGTCGACCACGTGGCAAGTCTGGCTGCGACGCTCGGTTTTTCTCTTTCCTCTGTTGTTCGGCGCCATCATGATATGGATGCAGCCGGTAACCACGACCGACCTGTATGGGTACGTCGCGCGCGGATACCTGTATGCGCAGCTGCATCTGAACCCGATGATTACTAACGCCACGCTGCTTCCCGGCGGCCTCACCGTCAATCGGCCGCCTTCGCCGTATGGACCTGCCTGGATACTGGTAACCGGGCTGGTATCGGAAGTCGCCGGCAATAACTTGCTCTGGAACATGCTGATCTTCAAATTGATAGCCTTCGCCGGAGTAGCCGCATCGATTTGGCTGGTGGATTACCTGGCCCGTAAGCTGTACCCTGAACGACGGCTCCGTACGGTTGCGTTGTTCAGCTGGTGCCCGCTGGTGATCTTTGATGCGATAGGCAATGGGCATAACGACATCATCATGATGGTCTGCGTGCTAGCCGCTTTCGCCTTGATGCTCAACCGGCGGGCTCGCCTGGCATTCGCCTTACTGGTGATCGGTGCGCTCATCAAATACGTGTCGGTCATTGTCATACCTTTCTGGCTGATCTACGAGTTGCGCAGGCGCTCGCGCGAGAAAACCGCGGTGCCGGCGGCGAACCTGGCGGCGGCGAACCTGGCGGCGGCGGCGGTCGCGACTGCCGGAGCAGACCCCGCGGAGCCCGAAGTCACCCAGAATGAAACCGAGACAGGCAGTGCTGGAGAAACCGGCTTTGGGGAACGCAGCCGTGAAATGGTAATCGAATGGGTGCGTGAAGCTGCCAGCACGGTGCGAGAAATCGATCCCGGTGCCGCGCTCACCCTCATAGCCAGCGCCACTGGAATCGGCTTAGCGCTGATCATAGCCGCTTACGCCCCTTTCTGGGTGGGACTCAATACCTTTACCGGTCTGGGGCAGCAGCTGCGCCCACTCTACTACAACAGCTCTATTGTTGGATTCATCTCTGCTCCCCTGCAGCTGCTGGTGCCACAGAGCCAGGACACGGCGCTTGACAAGACCTTACGGCTTATCTTCTATGCGCTCTTTTTTGCCTATGCGTATCTCCAAACCCAGCGCCTGTGGCTGCTTGGTCGGCAGGCAACGATACGCGACGTCATAACCGCCTCGGCCAAAGTCATGTTTGCAGCGCTGCTGCTCATCACCTTCTGGTTCCAGCCATGGTATGTGGTCTGGATCTTGCCTATTGCGCCGCTTGCGCAGGAATCCTTTGTGCGGCGGCAGGCTCTCATTCTGGCAGCCGGCGCCCTAATGACCTACTCGGTGGCCTACTTTCTCTTCGTCGGCGATACCAACCTCGTTCAGGGATTTTTCGTCCAGTTTTTCGAGATCATCATTGCTTTCGGACCGTTGCTGCTCCTGCGAGCAGCTCCCCATGACCAGGGATGGAGCGGCATATTCAGACGCTATCTGGGATTGATCGGCCAGGTATTCGTACAGCGTCCCGTCTTTTGGGAACGATTCATGTTAGTCCTGGTCCTCATCGTTGCCATCTTGCTTCGACTGGTTAGACTCGGCAACCTCTTTGCTGCCACGCCGGTCGGCAGTGCCGAAGCCAACATACTCAGCCAGGCCAGCAGCGATCTCAGGCTCTATGTCTCTGACCCTGAGGGGCTGCAGGGTCCCTTTGTGGCGGTTCAAGGGGTTCTGGTGCACATCTTTGGTGAGACTGCATTTGCCGTCTTGCTTCCCTCAGCCATCGTAGGGTCCCTGACGGTGCTGGTCATCTATCTGATGACCAGCGAGATCATGCGTCACGCCGAGCTGTCCAGCCACCGCACCATTGCCATTCTAGCCGCTCTTTTGGCGGCTACCTCTCAGTGGCATGTGTCGCTCAGCCGGTCCGGCATGGAAGTCGTGGTGCTGCCACTCCTTATGTGCACAGCTATGTACTGGCTGTTACTGGCACTGCGCAAATCAGCGCCTAACCAGAGCCTGGCGCGGGCGGCGCCGGCCTTCACGCTCTACGCTGCGGCACGACGGAGATTCCAGGTGCCGCAGCGTCTCCGGCGAGCCATGGCACGAGCAGACGGTGCCAGTAGCAGGCAACCTGAACTGGCACCGCCCGCGGTCCACTTCGGCATGCAAAACTCACTGTATTACTACATAGGCTGCGGGATCTGCACTGGATTGGCCTGCGACCTCGAGCCTGGATTGTGGTTGGTGCCGCTCGTCATCGCCGGCCTGCTCCTGGTCTGGCGTTGGCGCATGCCCAAAGAGTCGCCGGTGCCGGCTATCGGTCTCATCTGGTTGGTCGGATCGGCTCTAGTGGTAGGCAGCCCAGTTATCTGGTACTACCTCAGCAATATTGTGGGGTTTCCCCAGGGCAGCAGCTTCCTTGCTCGCACCAGTATCGCCGCCAATCTCCACCCGCTGCTCGCCGAGCCGTTCTGGATAGAGGCGGCGCACAACTTCGGTGGAGCGCTCAACCTGTTAATATCGCAAGATTATACCGCTGGCTACCCTTCGTCGGGTGGCGCTACGATAATTCCCGTTCTGCTGGGTCCGTTTTTCTTTCTGGGACTTCTCGTCATACTGATTCGCTGGAGAAGCTTCGTATCGCAGGTCCTACTCCTGCTGATCGCACTGCCTCTGGTTGCCAGCGTTGCGGTGGGTACGCCTACCAGCGTCATTGAGGCCGCCAGTGTACTTCCTGCGCTGTGCATTGTGCCCGCACTAGGGTTATACGAGCTTGTCTCCCGTCTCGGGCATCTGCCTATAGTATTGGATCGCATTCACGGCGCACGGGTTTTTTCCACGCCCGAGCAGATAGGACGCATATTACTGCTAGGTTTCCTACTGTTCAGCACGGTTCGGACGTTTTTCTGGTACTTCGAGGCTTCGCTACCTCCCCATCAGGATCAATACAACGCCAGTTGGACAGGGGCGCCGGTTGTCGACCTGGAGCGGCAGCCCGACCTCCTCCACATCTACGTGCCGCGCCGAACAGTGCCTCGGCAAACTCATGAAGACGTATGACTCGCGAACGGAGACAACATGCTGAGTACTGAAGAGCAGCAGCGCATCGCTCGGATTATCGCCACACTACGCAGCGCTTACCCCGGCGCTACTTGTACCCTGGATTTCAAGACGCCGTTCGAACTACTGGTTGCCACTATTCTGGCCGCCCAATGTACCGACGAGCGGGTCAACATGGTCACGCCCGCACTCTTCGCTGCCTATCCCACGCCACAAGCATTCGCGGAAGCCGACCCCATTGAACTGGAACAGGCGCTCAGGCAGGTGAACTTTTATCGGAACAAGGCCAAGAATATTCGCACCATGGCGCGTGTGCTGGTAGATCAGTATCATGGGAACGTTCCTAGGACGATGTCTGAGCTGATCGCTCTGCCGGGTGTCGCTCGCAAAACCGCTAATGTGGTTCTGAGCAACGCCTTTGGGCAGGTGGAAGGCTACATCGTGGACACTCACAATATCCGGATGGCGCAGCGACTAGGCCTTACCACGAATGTGGACGCTGCCAAGATCGAACAGGACCTGATGGCAGAGGTGCCACGCGCAGATTGGCTCGATCTTTCCCATCTTTTCATTTACCACGGTCGAGCTGTCTGCCACGCACGAAAACCGCTCTGCACTGAATGCGTCATCGCCGCCGACTGCCCAACCGGCCAGGCAATCCTCGCTGGTTCGCGTACCGCTTAGAGGAGCCACGACCGGCTCGCGCAAGCTTGCCGAACGTGTTAAACTGGCAGAATGCGATCGTGTGCAGTGCTAGAGATGTGAGGGGTACATGTTTAGGCCGCAGTCAAGGCAGATTCGGAGCATTGCCACTTTACTCACTCTATTGGGAATACTCGCATTGGTGGCTGGTGCAGTGGTGGGCTGGCTGCTACCAGCCGTGGATCCACCGGGGTTCGCGAACGGCATATTCTCTGCGGCCGAAACCACTATTGCCAGCGCTCATCTGGATACCAGCAGCTATCTGGGAGCCGACATCACCGCACTGGCGGTGATCATCGCGGTGGTCATCGGATTTAATGCGACTACCCTGCAAATCGCCGGACAGGCCCATTCCCTCTCATTGGTAAGGGTCATTCTACTCTCCCTTACCCCATTTCTGCTCTGCTGGAGCCTTACAACTGGTGTAGCGCTGGTCTATTTCCTGCTACCGCCCCTCTATGTGGCGCAACTCTGGCAGATGCTCTGCTGGTTCGCCGCGGTAGTTATCCTGATGGTCGCCTATCTGTGGGACCTGCCCTGGCGGCTCTCGGGAGATTACGTCGCGCAGTGGGCACTGCGTAATCTGGCGCGCGCACCTATAGATTCATGGGAATCTCTGGATAGTTATTCTTCGCTGCAGACAGCCATCACCTCAGCCAGTGGACGAGGTGACCTGGGTACCGTTCGCGTTTTGACATATGCAGTCGGCTATTTTCTTACCGGTGTGCGCGACAGACGGGCCGAGGCCGAGAACGCCTACAATCGCAGCCGGTACCGAGCGCTCAAAAATCTACTCTCGGCCTGCGCGCAGAATGCCGCCGCCGCACCTAACGCCGTAGCGTACCAGCTGGGGTATATTACGGCGGGAACTCTCCTGCAGTGCGCAGCGGTAGGAGTGCCGCTGGATGATCCCGAGCACAATGTTTTCTCGGGCCTTTTGCGGGAGGTCCACTCTCGATCGGAGCGAATCAATCCGATCTGGAGTGGGTTACGTCATGCATTGTGCCGTGGCGACGCATCACACCCTCCCTACTTGCTGCGCTATTGGCGGGACCACCGGAGCTGGGCGGTCGACGACCCCCGCTGGGTGCTGGCAATAGCGGATGGGATCGCCGAGTTGTACGCACTGTGCACCAAGGAATTGGAATCCTCACTGGACCAGGATGCCGCAGCCGCCGAAGCCACCGACATGCTGGTAGATCTGTACCGTTACATCGCCACGCACTTGGGCAAGCAGATCGCCCGCGAACGCTGGCAAATTAAGGGAAAGCGGCCGCTAGATTTGCCGCTTGGCCTGTTGGACCGAGTCCACCTGGGGGTGATGCGAGCCTGGCCGTCCAATGTCGGCGAAGCGCGCCGAGTCACTGCCGTCAACGCGTATGAAAACTACCGGTCCCAACTCATCACCAGGTGACCCGGCTGGCTGGGGCCGTGGCACCCCACCATGGCTCAGTCAACGGCTCCGTCGAGACAAGTCCGTACCAGATGCAGCGCCTCATTGACGTTGGTGGACTCAGTTAGAATAACTATGGTGCCGAGGGGATCTCCGGCTTGAGGGTTTTGCACAACCTTCAGAGAACTGGGCAACAGCTCGTCCCCAGAGGTTGGCAGGAACATGCGGGCGATGCCTTCCCTGCGGGGCGTCCGAAGCAACACGGCTGGACTATCGTTCCCCGAGGTCATCTGCCTGGCGGAGTAATAGCTGACCGAACTGGGAGTAGACTCGTACCGCAGTCCCAAAATCGCCATTCCGTCATGGATTGCCTGAAGCACCGCGGTGCCGCCAATCCAATCGGGTAGATCGCCGGCAGGATAGCTGGCGCCCACGGTAGGCCATGCGGACGGAACCAGTAGCTCGGGTAGCTCCTGATTGTGCTCCAGATAGCGACAGAGCTCGTGCATAAGGCGAATCGCTTCACCATAGAGGACCGCCGCCACCTCCTTTTCGGTATGAAACACGATACGAGCAAAAAGCGCCGCAGCTGAGGCCAAAAACAGGCGCGGCCGCCACGATCTATCCTCAATTTGTTCGGCGAACTGCGCGATTCTGCTCAGCATGAATTGCTGTAACACCAGCGTTGCCGGCCGGCCCAGCGCTGGATAGCGAACCGTATTTTCGGCGGTACCGACCTCGGCTTTGGTCACGAACTCGATCTGATCACGGGGCAGCCCGAAGTCACGCTGCGGTTGCGCGACCCGGCGGTAGACACAGACATCAGTAAGTAGATTGCCCAGATCGGCCAGGTAGTCGCCATTCCAGCTGAGCTTGTCCAGGTCGATCAACTTGAGCTGGGTGCAAGCATGGTCGAGCATGATGTTGCGCGCGTGCAGATCGCCGTGAGTGAGACCCAGATAGTGCGGCTGCAAGAGCTGGGTGTACTTGCTTACCACTCCTAGATAATAATCCAGGCCTTTGAAGCGCTGGTCGCCCACGTAATAGCGCTGCAGCGGGTTCTTCAACCAGGGGATACGAGAGGCGGCGCGATCCAGCTTCCCCTCGATTCCAGAGAGATAGAGCCGCGCAATCTGGGTGCCGGGAAAGGCTGCTCCTCCACGATAGGTCTCACGAAAAAGAGAGAAAACCGCGTCAGTCACCAGCTCACCGGCACCCTGAAGCGTACGCACATGGTAGTCCGACATCGCGCGCTGATCGCGCTCGTTGACGACATCCTCCAGAGTATACAGATTCGCCAGGTCTTCCATGGTCAGATAATATGCCGGCGACAACCCTGACTTATAGACCTGCGACTCCGCCGGGTAGCGGACGAAAAAGCGACGCACGGCTGGCGGCAGCTGCCGGTAATTCTCGGTGGCAGCGTGAAAGGCATCGCTGGTGCTGCGCTTGATGATCACCGAAGCCTCGTGGGCACCCCCGGTCGGACCCTGATATCTGTGGTACTCCTCGCCGCCATCGTAGCCCGGTACTGGGTACCAATAGGTAAACGGTACCCGGAAGATCTGGTCGGAGGTAAATCCACCGGAGAGCTCACTGACGGTGCCAATGTCCACTTTGACGCGCTCGCGAATGACTGCAGCCAGCTCAGTTTCCAGGGTGTTCCGGGTCACTGCGCGACGGCTTTCCTCGCCGCGTAGGAGTCTAGCAACGATCGCTCGCGTCAGTGGACCATCCCCATGATAGGTAAGCAGCAAGCGCAGTACCAGCGTGTGATGGGAGAAATCCCAGTGGCGTGAGGCGTCAGCCATGCTGTACACATTTCGAACCTCATGCAGTAATTCGAGTATGGCGTGCTGTACCGTCTGGTCGTCACGGCAGTGCTCGGCCAGCTGCAGAGCGGAGTACAGTGCGGGACCCAGATCGGCAGTGCGCTTCTGGTCTCGGTTTTCTATGGCGTCGGCCAGTTCAGTGATAACTAACGAAATCTGACGTGCGGCAAGGTTCTCCTGGTCCACAGTGAGCAGCAAACCCAGAACGTAACTCAGGTCGCGCGGATTGTTGATCTCAGAGAGAGTGGTAGTGCGCCGCGATCCGCTAAGGCTTCCTTCGGAGGCGAGCGGTCCGCTTCGGCGACCCCTCTGCACCGCATTGGCGCTCCGCCAGTGCTTGAACTGAGAGCGAAGTGCGGCGATGATGCCGAAGTACCGCTCATCTGAGCAGACTTCCTGGCGGAGCGCCACTCCTGACCGCTCCAGGGTAATCAATGTGTCCAAAACGATACAGGTTGTCTGGACGTCTGATTCGGTCACGCCGCGAATGACGCCACCTACCTCTTTGGCCAGCAGATCGTCAAAGTCCCGCCGCACTTCCTCGTCGTCAAATCGCTGCAGGTACGCCAACGTCTTAAATCGGCTGGGATACAGGCGCGCTCTGTCCCACTCGGTATGCAGCAGGCGGTCGCGTATCGGTAGATTGATGAGCCAGTTACCGGCCTCGCGAGCCATGGCAACGGCGTCAGTCTCGAAATTGAGTCGGTAGAGCAGCTCGACGGCGTGGCAGGTGCGCCGCAGCGTATCGTGTTCGTCGCGACCAGGCCAACAGCTGGCCCTCTTATCGAACGAGCTTCGCAGATAGAGATGGATGAGCGCTCCCAGTGCGGCATCCGCTTCCTCTTCGGAGTTGCCGTCCAATTCCAGTGGCGTCTGCGTGAATACATCCTCCGCCTGTGCCATCCCTCGACACCTCCACAAGCCCAGAAACCAGAGCTGTAGCTAAAGCTGCGGCTAAACTAGCATAAGCAATTCAGTTTATTATATCACTGCTCCTCGGCCAATCCCAAGAGCAATAGAGTGCCTGGTTGAGACCTCCTCCGGCAACCGGGCAGCTGAGACGTGATACAGTATAGACGCAATAACCGGCAACGCATCCATAGAAGCAACACTCGAAGGAGAGCAGTATGGTAACTACTGAGTCCAAAGTATCGGCCCTGGCTGGGCCATTTGTGAATACCGCGCTTACCGATTTCTCTGCGCCCGCAAGTAGAGAGGCACAGGCAGCGGCGCTACGCCAGGTTGAGGCAGAGTTCGGCCACACCTATCCCTTGATCATCGGCGGCGACGAACGTATGACCACCGAGACCTTTACCTCCACCAATCCGGCGAGGCCTGAGCAGGTGGTGGCAAGGTTTGCCAAAGCCACGCCCACGGAGGCAGCGGAAGCGGTCGAAGCCGCCTGGGAGCGCTTCCAAACCTGGAGGTATACCTCGGCAGCCGAGCGCGCTGGCTATCTCGGTAGAGCGGCTGAGTTATTGCGAGAGCGACGCTTCTATTTCAACGCCCTCATGATCTATGAGGTGGGCAAGAGCTGGGTGGAGGCAGATGCCGATACCGCTGAGGCTATAGACTTTCTGGAGTTCTATGCCCGAGAAGCCCTCAGGCTCGGTGAGCCGCAGCCGGTCACTCAGATCCTCGGAGAGAAGAGTACTCTTAGCTACATTCCTCTGGGAGTAGGCGTCGTGATCCCTCCCTGGAATTTCCCCTGCGCTATCATGGCTGGTCTGACTACGTCCGCGTTGGTTGCGGGCAATACCGTTATCCTCAAGCCGGCAAGCACCGCAGCCTGGATCGCCGCCCGCTTTGTGGATCTCCTCGGCGATGCGGGTGTGCCTCGCGGCGTAGTTAGCTTTTTACCTGGGCCGGGCGGGGTGGTTGGTGATGCACTGGTCGAGCATCCATTGACTCGGTTTATTTCCTTCACTGGCTCGCGGGATGTCGGCCTGCGCATCAACGAGCTGGCGGCCAGGTCGCACCCCACTCAGAAGTGGATCAAGCGCACCGTGCTGGAGATGGGCGGTAAGGATGCCATTGTCGTCGACGAGACCGCTGATCTCGATGCCGCTGCCACCGCCATAGTAGCCTCGGCCTTTGGCTTCCAGGGCCAGAAGTGTTCAGCCTGCTCACGAGCCATTCTAGTCGATGGGATCTACGATACTCTTCTGCAGAAGATTGTCGAGCGTGCTCGTCCACTGACGGTAGGCGCCACCGGTGATCCCAGTATCTACATGGGTCCGGTCGTCGACGAACAGGCCTATCGCAAGATAAACGAGTACATTGAGATAGGCAAACAGGAAGGCAGGTTGGTGCTTGGTGGAGAGACGGAAGCAGGGGAAGGGTACTTTATCCCGCCGACCATCATTGCCGATGTAGCTCCGGATGCGCGAATCGCCACCGAGGAAATTTTTGGACCAGTACTTGCAGTTAGTCGAGCCCGCGACTTCGACCAGGCACTGGAGATTGCTAATAGCACTGAATACGGTCTCACTGGGTCGCTGTTCTCCAGTGATCGCCAGCGGATAGAGCGAGCCGAGCAGGAATTTTTCGTGGGTAATCTCTATTTCAACCGCAAATGCACCGGTGCGATGGTAGGCGCTCATCCATTTGGCGGCTTCAACATGTCTGGAACCGATTCCAAGGCCGGAGGCCGGGACTATCTACTGCTCTTTACCCAGGCGAAGTCCATCTCGGAGAAAGTGCGCTAAGTCTTGACAGTTGGGCAGACCGGCGCCGCCCCCAGCAGCGGCGCCACTGGTATCGTCCTTGCCGGCGGCCAGAGCCAGCGCATGGGAGAACCCAAAGCGGCGCTCTGGATTGCCGGCGAGCCACTGCTACGGCGAATAACTACACGCTTGCTTTTAGCGATGGAGCAAGTGCTGGTGATCGGGCCGCCGGATCTGTCACAGTTGGTTCCCGGCTTGCCGGTACTGGTCGATCTTCACCGCGGAATCGGGCCGCTGGCAGGCATTGAAGCTGCCCTATGCGCCACAAACACAGAACTCATCTTCGTGGTAGCCTGTGATATGCCGTTCATCAATCCCGAGCTGGTCAAGGCTATGCTGAGATTTGCCGTAGACCACTCCGAAGCAGATGTTGTGGCCCTCAGTGGCGGCAGCCCCCTGATGGAGCGGTACAATCCGCTGCACGCGGTATACCGCAAGTCATGCCTGCCGGAGGTAACGCGCCGCATTGAGTCCGGCCACTATGCGCTTTTCCAGCTGCTCGCCCAGTTGCGAGTCCAGGAATTTCCCCAGACCATGGTCGAGGAGTGCGATCCTAGCGGACTTTCCACCCTTAATGCCAATTCGCCCCTGGAATGGAAGCAGGCGCTGGCTCTGGCAACGTCACTACCTTCCCCTCTTGACCAGACACATTAGGTCATGCTAATATCCGACTAAGCCAGTAGGATTTAGTGAGCTTTGCGCTGGAGTGCGAGACGGAAAAGTAGCTGGTCGGAAAGAAGCTTGCATGCTGTCAGCTTTTGTCTCTGGATTCGTTCTCTTCCTGCGGGAAGGGCTTGAAGCGTGCCTGATCGTCAGCATTCTGCTGGCGGCGCTTCGGCAGCTGGGTGAGACCCGTCACATGCGCGCCGTCTGGATAGGAGTGATTGCCGCCATACTCTGCGCGATAGCAGGAGCTGCGGTGATTTTTCGGGTGGTGGCCCAATATGACGGCAGCCACTTCCAGGTAGTCTTTGAGACCATCACCTATCTGGTTGCGGTCGTGCTCCTGACCACCATGACCTTCTGGATGCAGGTGCACAGTCGTAGCCTCAAGAACGAAATCGAGGCCAAAGCCAGAACAGCAGGTTCGGGCATGGCGTTTGGCCTGCTGGCTTTCTCAACAGTAGGGCGTGAAGGCCTGGAGACCGCTGTCTTCGCTCTCGCTTTTGCGTTCAAGGATGCCGCGACGTTGCTCCTGGGAGGCGTACTTGGAATCGCAGCGGCAATCGTGCTCTGTTTCATGATTTACCGACTTGGCTACCGTCTGGATTTCCGAGTTTTCTTCCGGGTCATGGGTATACTGCTGCTCTTCTTTGCGGCCGGATTGCTGGCCGATGCGATTCAGAATCTACAGCAGCTAGGTTGGATTACTCTGGGATCCACTCCACTGTGGAATACGGCCGCAATCCTACCGGAAGGCACCACGATCGGCGACCTGCTCCACACATTGCTTGGTTACGCCGAATCGCCGACGTTTTTGCAAGTGGTCGGTTATGTGACATTTCTGGTAACCACGGCCACGATTTTCTGGAGTATGACCCGGCGACGGCGCCCAGAGCGGCCAGCGGCTTCGGCCGCGTCTTCATCGGGAATTTTGCCCAGGCTTCGACCACATTAGCCGGGAAAAAAAGTAGTCCCCCCAAGGCAGAAAGGCACGCCACACGTCACAGCGGGGCGGGCGCGGCTTCACCAGTACGGAGTTGCCAGCAAGAGAGCCAGCAAGGCGCCGGTCGCCATGAAGATGCCGTAGGGTATATAAGTGCGGCGCCCGGCCACTCCAATTCCCAAGAGCAACAGGCTGACCGCCGCCCCGAAGAGTGCGCTTAACACCAGCGCCTGGGCAATGGCGGGCCAGCCTACCAACAGTCCGATCAGCATCGCCAGCTTGACGTCTCCCAGTCCAAGAGCTTCGGTGCGATAGATCACAAACCCGAGTGCGTACAGAAAAACGAAGAGACCACCGTATATGGCAAGACCGGTAAGCATGGCGGCGAAGGCATGGTGGTCGAAGAGCGCCGCAATGAGTAGTAGAGCAGCTACCGCGGGGTATACTGTAACATCAAGTATAAGCTTATGTTCCAAGTCCACCACAAAAATGAAGGCCAGAAGAGCAAGGGCCAGAGCCTCTATCAGAAAGACCACCGGAACGGGAAGCCCTGGCGCGCTGCCTGAGGCGATGATATGAGCCAGTAGCAAGGGATAGGCAATCCCCAGCACTGCGCTGCAGATGGCGGCACGCGGCGAGGCAAGCTTGCCGCAGGCTCGGCAGCGTCGATAGGACTGGCCGAATCCCGCCAGCGGCACGAGTCTTTTCGCGGGCAGCACGGCTCCACAGGCCTGGCACTGTTGTGTCTGGTACTGCGCCTCATCGTCGTAGACTCTGTCGGAGAGTACGTTCACCACGCTACCAGCGCCAAAACCTGCAACAAGGCTTCCAGCCAAGTACAGGGTCTGGGTTATCACTCTTCCACCGATGATCCAGCCCCCGATACCCCAGCTCCGGCTGCCTGAGCCTCAGCCGCTTCAGCTGGAACTTCCAGCTTATGTGGCGCCTCGATCTTCACCACCACCTCATCGGGAGGCGTCAGTAAAATAACGTCGGATGGCACGCGCAAGTCACTCACATGGCGAGTGGATTTCACTTCTTCCATATCGCTGATATCTAGAGTCAGTGCTTCGGGCAAACTGGCCGGCAGCGCCTCGACTTCGACGTATTCCAGGACATGCAGCAACACGCCGTTGTCGCGCTTGACCGCTGGCGCTTCACCCTCGATATGTATGGGAACACGCAGGCGCATGGGTTTAGACATCTGGACGTAGAGAAAATCTACATGTTGTATGTCATGAGAGACCGATTCACGCTGAATTTGAGCGACCATGACCGTCTCGCCCTTTTTGCTGCCGTCCAGGCGAAGTTCGATTAGCGTAGACGGTCCATGTACAGCAATGAATTTGCTAAACTGATGGCCATCCAGCTGAACCGGCTGGGATTCTTTCCCTTTACCGTAGAGGTTTCCCGGAATTAATCCCTTGCGGCGTAACCGCTTGACCGCTTTCCCCAGTTGTTCACGACGTTCCACCTCAAGTATTGTCTGTTGCGTCATCAATTGACTCTCTTTCTATGCGGCCGCCGCCCTCATAAACCAAAAGACGGTACGAAGAGGGTGACTATTGTCTCCCCAGTATGACACAACGCGTCATCCACGTGGCCGATGCGTCGGCCACGTAGCCGTTCTAGAGTAGCCATGGTAGCAACATGATTGCCGGCACTGTTACAATAAGCGCTAGAAGATGAGGCGCGAGACATTCTCGCCGGGAGAGCCGTCATGCCGCCGCTAGTCCACTGGTATCTCCATGTTGGATTCGCTGGCTTATGGGTGCCGCGTACCAGACACGGCTTTGCGAAATGGCTCATGGAAACAATACACAATTCTGATACTGAGGTAGCCGCCAACCTTGACGAGGCGGCTCCGCCGGCGGAGCCGCCTCGTCAGCATACGCGCTTGCTGTTGCTGGTGCGCCACGGCCAGACCACTTTTAACCAGGAGGGGCGGCTACCCGGCCAGCTACCCGGCATTCCACTGACCGACGAGGGCCGGCGCCAGGCGCAGCGTGCCGCAGTGGTGCTCTCCGGACTGCCGCTCAGCGCCGTAATCGCCAGTCCTTTGGAGAGAGCTCGAGATACCGCCGAGATCATTGCGCGTGGCTGGGCACTACACGTACAGCTTGACCCCCGGCTCATGGATCTCGATGTCGGGCCATGGTCGGGCAAAACGCTGGATGAACTGCACAAGACCGACCCGCA
Source organism: uncultured Chloroflexia bacterium (assembly GCA_963826075.1). Classification (GTDB taxonomy): domain Bacteria; phylum Chloroflexota; class Ktedonobacteria; order Ktedonobacterales; family JADMIN01; genus JAJPKE01. Next base: position 389,637 of record CAWGVQ010000008.1, on the reverse strand, counting down.
GTGGCGGTCTTTTGTCGAGCATCCCAACCTCCCACCAGAAGGTGTCGAAAGCTTTCTCGCTTTACAGAGCCGGGCAGTACCCGTCGTCGAGGAGATTCGCCAGGATACTACTCTGGGGAATTATATCGTGCTGGTAGCGCATGCCGACGTCATCAAGGTGCTGCTTGCCTATTACACTGGACTGGATTCGGAGCGCGCACGGTTTTTGGTAATTGGCAATGCTTCCATTAGCGCGCTGGCCTTTCCGCCGGAGGGAGAGCCGCATCTCCTGGCCCTGAACTGGAATGCGCTTCCGGACTGGCTCTCTCCAGTATCCATAGCTAAGGAGCAGCAATCCCGGCAGGATTCCACCCCGGTCCCTGACGCGGCCGCAGTCAGCGATGCGGCGGTCGCCCAAGCTGGTTCAGGAGATGTAACGTAAGTTTATCGCCGCCCCAGGGTCCTGGTGGCGCTCTGTACTGAAGAGCGAGGTCGCCGATGTTTGATCCACGCAGTTCTTACCATCGCCGGATGTGGCACTACGAGTCAGGCGCTCCGCTCTCGGTGGCACAATTGGTCGCGTTAGGCAGCCTGGATGCCTCAACCGCTGCGCTGCTCTGGCTGCTTGTCGAACACCATCAGTCGCTGATAGTGTCCGGCCCGACCGATCCGACTCCGGGCGTCGGCAAAACTACCACGCTCAATGCCTTGCTTGGCTTTCTACCCGGCGGCTCAACCCTGGTGTATACCGTGGGAATGTACGAGGAATTTGAGTTTACCAGCGAGGTAGAGCCCGAAACCACCTGCGTTTTAGCCAACGAAGTAAGCAACCATCTACCCATTTATATGTGGGGGCGAGTGGCCCGGCGTCTACTAAAGCTTCCCCAGGAGGGATTCGCCATTGCCACCTCCTGCCACGCTGATACCGTCAGCGATGTACTCCTCATGCTACGTCACGATCTCAAGGTGCCGGAAAGCGACATTCAGCGGCTAGGAGTGATCATCAACATCGGCCTGGTGGGCAGACTGTGGCCACCACGCCGCCGGTTTCTAACCGTGAATTTCTTGCGTCCGGCGGCGGCCCCGGTAGACCAATCCCGGGAGCTCATACCGCTGGTGAGCTGGGACCCCACTACCGATGACTTCGTGCCGCCGGCACCGGAGGCGCTGGCGGACATTGCCGGAATATTGGGACTAGCTACCGCTGAGTTTACTCTGAGTTGGCAGCGGAGAACCGAGTTGATGAAAACCCTCTCCGAGGGACGCGGGGTAGGGATGCAGGCCATGCGCGACGCTATGGAAGAGTTTCTCACTGCGCCGGAAGGGCAGTCGCCAGAGACCGGCAGACCCGAATGTCCAGAGTAGTCGCCAACCTCGGAACCGTCCAGAGTACCTGGCATAGAAGTTGCGGTAGGTGAGCTGTAAATGCCGCTTCCTTTACTATGCTATGGAAGTAGTTATGAGTTGACACACTTTAATGTAATGGAGCATGCCTGATGGGAGTAATCACTGGTAATTCTCGCTCTCCCCGGCGAAAACTGTGCATAGCCGACCTGTGCCAGGCTATAGCGAATGGACAGATCGCACCGGTTGTTGAGGGTAGTTGCTATAAGATAAGTGACCAGGATGTGCGCACAGTATCGGCGACCAGCGAATACTCTGCCATGGATATCTTGCCTCTTGTGCCCATTGAAACCGACGCAAGCTGGGAGGCGGTTCACAGATGATCCGCCGCGCGCAGCCCGGGCCATGCCGATAGAATATCCCCCAGACTGTTGGATTCGTATCCCCAGCAGGGCTCATAATAGTAGCAACCTACCCAGTTCAGGGTAGCGGCGTGGTTAAAGAAGCTCAAAGCCTGGGCGATCATATAGCAATTGATGGCTGGGTCGCGCGAGAGCACGGATGCCCACCAGTTATCCGCCGTCTCCACGCCGGGAGTCTCATCGATGCCGGACATAATCTGGTCGATAGTCATTTTGGGAAAAGTACAGGAATAACCGCCACAGAGTGGAACCGTGCCCTGCTGCCGATCATAGTCCAGCACCCACTGTCCGACTTTTTGGACCAGCGCGGTGTTATTGGGATCGCCATGCATGTCGGTGAAGGCATTTTTCAGAACATAGATGACCGAAAACTGGTTGCCGTAGCCCAGCTGCCAGAAACCGGCATCGGGGCAATTCTCGATATCGGTGAAATAGGTGGTACCGGGACGACTCCCATTGTTGGCACAGTTACTGTAATTGATGTTGGCGGCTATTCCCTCGGCGTGAGTCCACCACACCAGGAGTTCCGGTTCGATACTGTTATGGTAGCGCCGGTCATAGGCTGCCGCCGCTTGATAGGCAAAAGGCAGCATAAAGAGTATGCGCTGGCGCTCACCTGCCGGCAGCGTCTGCGGATTTACCGGCCAATCAAAGCCGTACTTATCGACGTAATGCCCGGCCGCGGTGATATCGGGCGCCGGAGGCGGAGTCGGGGTAGGTGCAGGCGCCTCGCCACTGACAGTCTCCCAGGCTGTCTGGTTGAGATCGTTCAAGACTTGGCTCGTGTTCGAGACCGCCACCAACGTGCTGGTAAGCACAACTACCAGTGCCAGCACTACCAGTAGCGTCTTATTGCGCCGCACAACCTCCAGCTGGTACATCGCGCGATTCACCTGGTAGCGCAGGTTGGGCGGCATATGATGGCCAAGGTTTCGTCCTGGAACCAGTAGAACCTCGAAGGGGTGAGCGCGCTTATTATATTGCTTTACTGCTTTGCGTGATCCAATGCCGCCTGCCGTCCGCTGCTCTTCCTGCAGCGGACGAGCTACAGTCCTCTCGCGGGGACGAGCCATCAGCTCGGTAGCCTCTTCGTTCCCGTCTTGATATTCGTCTAACTCGTAGAAGGAAAGATCAGCCTCATCAGCTTCTTCAGCTACACTGGGGAACTCATGCTGCTTGGGCGCTCGAACCGCGGAAAGCGTCGGCAGCGTAACCAGCGGCAGCACCACCGTCTCTCGCCACTTCTCTTCCTGTGCGCGAGTCCTCCTCGGTTTCTGCTGGCTCATAACCCTCTACCAACCTTTTACTGTTCTCACTCATCAGTGCCGGCCTATGGCTTGCTTTCGGCATCACGCACGCGGCATCGTCAGATGGCAGGATAGACTCTCGAGGGGCCTAAACGCAACGTTCACCGGAGCAAAAGGGGACCTACAGGCTATTCGCCACTGGACGAGGTGGCAGCGGCAAAATAGCGGCTGGAAGGTATCGCTCCACGTACCCGTGAAAGAAATTGGCTGGCACTGACCACAGCGTCAAGGTCAACACCGGTTTGGATATGCATACCATTAAGCATATACAAGAGATCCTCGGTAGCAAGATTGCCGGAGGCACCCGGCGCATACGGGCACCCACCTAAACCTCCCGCTGAGCTATCGAAGATCGAGATACCGGTTTCGAGGGCCGCAAGCACATTGGCGAGCGCCGTACCCCGAGTGTCATGAAAGTGCAGAGCTATCCGCTCCAGCGGTAGAGTATTGCGCAACTCCCGCACCAGGCGGATCACCTGGTAGGGAGTTGCCACCCCAATAGTGTCTCCTAGGGAAACTTCATCGACCCCAAGCGCAACCAGCTTCTCGGTAACACCAAGTACCGCGTACGGTTCAACGGCCCCTTCGTAAGGGCAGCCGAAAGCAGTTGAGACGTAGCCTCGCACGCGCAGGCCAGCGGCACGCGCCATCTCGACCACTGGACGAAAGTTCTCGATGCTACCGGCAATCGTCGTATTGATGTTGTGGCGGACAAATGACTCCGATGCTCCAGTAAACACTGCCACGTCGTCCACCTGGGCGGAGAGGGCTCGCTCCATACCCTGTCGATTGGGCACCAGCGCCATATACCTGGTCCCCGGCCTCCGGCTGATACCGGCCATTACCTCGCCGGCATCGCTAAGTTGTGGAATCGCTCTGGCGCTGACAAAAGACGTGGCTTCGATCACCGGGAAACCAGCAGCACTCAACCGGTCAATGAAACCAATCTTGTCGGCGGTAGAGACTACACCGGCTTCGTTCTGCAAACCGTCACGCGGACCTACCTCTACGATGGTTACCTCACTGGGTACTACAGGTACCGTTCCATTTTCCATTTCAAGCGCTGCCTTTTGCTGCTGCTCCGCCGAGAGGAGTTATTCTCGGCCCTTCACCACTATACTGGTATCCACTACCACGAGCACCTCACCGCCGCGTACCACATCACCAGCCGCATGAGTCACCCGCACTATGTGACCCGCATGAGGGGCACTGATAGAATGCTCCATCTTCATCGCCCCCAGGATGATCAGCGGCTGGTTGGCAGTGACCGTGTCCCCTTCCTGTACCTGCACTTTGATGATCGTGCCGGCCATAGGAGCGGTCAGCGACAGACGCCCTCCTTCCTGACGGCGAGAGCCGGCTGAAGCGTCTACGTCCAATGGGCGCGGCTTAGAGAGCAGGAAGTTCTCGCCGCGATAGCTAATCTCCAGGTCGAAACCGCTTCGTACTACTGCCATCTGCCTGCGAACAGTCCCCATCGCCATGGTGAGCAGGCTGCCGGCAGTCAGAGTAGCGGTGAGGACGGCGCCATCCTCTTGCTGCGTGAAGGGCTCGCCATCTACGGTCGCCGTGTATCCTGCCCCTGGAAAAACCGCGCTGAGCGTAACCACGAACTCCCGCTCACCCTGGCGATAGTGGAAGGTGCGGCTTCCCTTGCTGCCAATGGCGACGGTACCGGTCCAGGGATTGTAAGGACGCTGGCCATTATTCGGCTCACCTGCCGAAATCCTGGCGTTCTCCACCAAGAGAGTCTCCCACAAGGCGGCGGCGACCAACACTACTGGGGCAACTTCCGGATGCAGTGACATGTTCAGGGTGGAATGCGTTGGTAGATAGGCTGTGGAAGTCGCACCGGCCTGAAAATCGGGCTCGCCGGCGATAGCCCGCAGCAGCGGCGCGTTGGTGGCGACGCCCAGTACGGCGCAGTGCTGGAGCGTCCACTGCAAGCGCGCGACTGCCGCAGCTCGATCACGACCGTAGACGATCAACTTGGCAAGCATCGGGTCGTAGTGAACCGAAACCTCATCGCCGGCGGCAACTCCAGCATCAACGCGCAGACCGGGGGCCTGCGGGAGCTGGAAATACTTGAGCTTGCCGGTGGAGGGCAGGTAATCATGGGCAGGGTCCTCGGCATAAAGACGAACCTCGATGGCATGTCCTCTGGAGCTAACCTCCTCCTGGGTGAAGGGCAGCGATTGTCCGGCGGCAATTGAGAGCTGGAGCCGCACCAGGTCCAGTCCAGTTACCATTTCGGTGACTGGGTGCTCAACCTGCAGCCGAGTATTCATCTCCAGAAAATAGAATTGATTGTCGCTGTCGAGCAGAAATTCGCAGGTTCCTGCGTTGACATAGCCAACTGCCTGGGCCGACTTTACCGCTGCTTGCCCCATTGCCTCGCGCAACTGCGGAGTAAGGGCTATGCTCGGGCTCTCCTCGACGATCTTCTGGTGGCGCCGCTGTATTGAGCATTCCCGCTCGCCTAAATGAACGGTGTGTCCAGATTGGTCGGCGAATATCTGGAATTCGACGTGTCGCGGTGCCGTGACTAGCTTCTCCAGAAAGACGCTGTCATCCCCGAAAGCCGCTAGCGCTTCGCGCTGTGCCGCAGCCAGAGCTGGGCCAAATTCTTCCCGGCTCGCGACGATGCGCATCCCCTTGCCGCCGCCTCCGGCCGAGGCCTTGATCATCACTGGATAGCCGAGGTGCGCGGCTTCACGCTGCAAACGGCCTGGGTTGCGCTGCTCGCCTGCGTAGCCTGGTACAGTAGGCACGCCGGCCGCCTCAACCATACGCTTGGCGGTGGTCTTGGAGCCCATGAGAGCAATGGCTTCAGCAGATGGACCTATGAAGACGATGCCCGCATCGGCGCAGGCCTGTGCAAAATTGGCGTTCTCGGCAAGAAAGCCGTAACCGGGATGTATGGCTGCGGCACCGCTCTGCCGAGCTGCATCTAGAATGGCCTCTATATTGAGGTAGCTTTCCAGCGTCGGAGCCGGGCCAATGAGATAAGCGACGTCCGAACAGCGTACATGCAATGCGTCGACGTCAGCTTCAGAGTAGACCGCAATAGTGCGTATTCCCATCTCCTGGCAGGTCGCCATGATTCGGACCGCGATTTCGCCGCGGTTGGCGATAAGTACCGACTCAAACATCCTCGCTCACCCATGCGGCGGCGCGCTTCTCCAGGAAGGCGCGAATACCCTCCTGCCCCTCAGCGCCTACACGCAGCCCGGCAATGGTGGCGGCGGTGGTTGAACGGGCTTCCTGCTCGCCCAGAAATGGCACGGTGCGCGCCATTAGCTTGGCGGCCCGCACTCCGGCTGGGCCATTCTTCCCTATATGGAGAAGAGTGGCGCGAACTGTCTCGTCCATTTCACCTGCGGGCACCACCTGGTGGATCAGGCCGATAGCCAGTGCGCGCGCGGAATCAAAGCGTTCGGCGGTCACGAAAAGCGCACGGGCGTGGCTCTGTCCAATCTTGCGCAGTACAAACGGCGAGATGACTGCGGGGGAAATCCCCAGCCGTGCCTCGGTAAAGCCAAACCGGGTATCTGGCGCGGCGATAGCAATGTCGCAGACCGCGGCAAGACCCGACCCTCCCCCCAGAGCCGCGCCGTGCAGCCTTCCGATAACTGGATGGCGGCAGCTATCTATGGCTCGGAACATGTCGAACATACCGAGCGCATCGGCAACATTCTCCTCGTGGTCGAAGCCGAGACTCGACCTCATCCAGTTGAGATCGGCTCCAGCACAGAAGCTAGGCCCGTCACCGGCCAGAACCACCGCTCGTACGTCGTCGTCATTGCCCAGAGTCTCGAAGGCTTCCTGCAACTCCCGTATCAATCGGGCATTGAAGGCATTATGCACCTCCGGCCGGCTCAGTGTGACATAGGCGGCGATGCCGCGACGCTCTACGCGCAGATGCACATACTCGCCGATTGGGCCGCTGCTCTCGGGTTCGGTCATGTCCCTGGCGTCTCCTCGTATCACTGGTGCGGCGCTAGAGAAGGATGTGGCCTCTCGCGCCGCTGCAACTAGCCTACATCAGTATACGTCACGGGCACTATTGCGAGCGGAATGTCGGGAGTTGAAGGCCGTTTTCGGTAATTTGCCGGGTGTGCTTGCCAAAGGTGGCATATTCTTTGCTTTTGTTAGTTACTACACACCCTCATCAAGCCCGCAACTGTCAGGTTTACCCAGCCGGTTGGGTGTATGGAGGTTGACGCGGGTAGAAGGAAGAGAGGCCACTGTGAGACATTTTGATCGATATAGCGCGGATGCCCGAAGATCCCTATCGCAGGCTCGCGAAGTAGCGCTGCGTCTAAACCATAAAACCATCTGCACCGAGCATTTGCTCTGTGGCCTGCTGGAGGCCAACGATCCTGAGGTAAGCGCACTCCTATCCACACTCGGGGTCAACATTGCACGCCTTCATCAGGCTCTCGAGTTTGTCATAGGTAAAGGTAATCGATCTCTACTGGCGGAGCCCGCTCTTAGCCTGGCAGCTCGCCATTCCCTGGATGTGGCCGAGCAGGAGGCTCGCCGCCAGGGGGCGATGGAAGTTGGGACCGACCACTTGTTGGTAGGCATGTTATGTGATGGCGAAGGCATAGCGGCAGGAGTACTAGAAAGCTTCGGAGTCACCCTTGAGTTAATCCGGAAGGAGCTGCAATCTCTGCAGCACCCGGGAACGGACTCTAGCGCTTTTGGAGCAGAACATCAGGCCCGGTATGTCATGACTCCGACACTCAACACGGTAAGCCGCGATCTCACTGGAGCGGCGCTGGCCGGCCAACTCGACCCGGTCGTCGGGCGTGAAGCAGAGATCGAGCGGGCAATGCAAATTCTGAGCCGCCGAGGCAAGAACAATCCGGTGCTGATCGGCGACGCTGGAGTAGGCAAGACCGCGATTGCCGAAGGATTAGCCCAGCGCATGGTGGAAGGTAAAGTTCCTGATGCGCTTAAGAACAAGCGGATTGTTTCGCTAGATAGTGGATTATTGACCGTCGGAACCAAGTATCGAGGTGACTTCGAGGAGCGACTCAAGCGGATACTGGATGAGATCGTTGAGGCGAAGAACGTCATTGTGTTTGTTGATGAGCTCCAGGCGCTGGTAGGCGCGGGCGTGGCCGAGGGCTCGATTGATGCTGGCAACCTGTTGAAGCCGATGCTGGCCCGAGGCGAATTCCAGTGTGTCGGCGCCACCACCCTGGACGACTATCGCAAGTCAATCGAGAAAGATCCTGCGCTAGAACGTCGCTTCCAACCCGTGCTGGTTCGCGAGATGACTGTGGACGAAACGGTACATAGTCTACAGGTGCTGCGACCTCGTTATGAGAGCTTCCACCACATACATATCACCGACAGCGCCGTACAGGCCGCAGCAAAGCTGGCCGAGCAGTATATACCAAGCCGATTTCTGCCCGACAAGGCCATCGACTTGATCGATGAAGCGGCGGCGCGGTTGCGCGTAGGGCGGTCGGTTCTGCCCTCCGAAGTCAGAACGTTGCAGTCCCAGCTGCGGGACATCCAGGAACAGAAAGACGCCGCGGTGAGCGTGCGCAGCTATGCTCGGGCTTCGCTGCTTCGAGACAAAGAACTAACGCTGCACAAAGAGATTGTTAGACAGGAAGACACCTGGTCTCAGCTTCGGGGAGCCGAAGACCTACCGGTGTTGACCGAGCGCGAGATCGCCGAGGTCGTCGTCATGTGGACGGGTATTCCCGCCACCCAGGTGTCTCTAGAAGAATCAGAGCGCCTACTGCATCTGGAAGGCAAACTGCACCAGCGGGTGGTGGGCCAGGAGGAAGCGGTGAGCCTTGTGGCACGGGCTATACGCCGTTCGCACGCCCACTTACGAGATCAGAAGCGACCTATAGGTTCGTTCATCTTTGTGGGCCCCACCGGAGTGGGTAAGACCGAACTTGCCCGAGCGCTGGCCGCCGCGCTCTTCGGCAGCGAAGACGCTTTGATCAAGCTTGACATGTCAGAATTCATGGAAGCCCATCATGCCGCGCGGCTGGTTGGCGCTCCTCCCGGATACATCGGCTATGACCAGGCGGGACAGCTGACCGAGGCAGTCAAGCGTCGCCCCTATAGTGTCGTCCTCTTTGACGAGGTAGAAAAGGCCCATCCAAAGGTCTTCGACCTGTTGCTGCAGGTGCTGGAAGAAGGTCGTCTCGCCGATGCCAAGGGCCGCGAGGTGAGCTTCCGCCATACTCTAGTCATCATGACCTCCAACGTTGGTGCCGAAGAGCTGGGACGGAGCGGCCGCGTTGGGTTCCGGCAAGCCAATCAGGCGGCGGAGCACGACGAGCAGATTGAGTACGACCGGATGCGCGAGATCGTCCTTTCCCGTCTACATGATATATTCCGTCCCGAATTCTTGAACCGGGTTGATGATATCGTGACGTTTCACGCTCTTAACCGAGCGCAGGTCAGGACGATCCTCGACCTCATGCTGTCCCAGGTACAGGCCCGGCTCGGCGAGCAACTAGTGGAGTTGCGGATCACGCCGGAGGCCAAGTCATTACTTGCCGATGCCGGTTACGACAGGGAATTTGGCGCACGACCTCTCCGGCGAGTAGTCCAGACTATGCTGGAGGATCGCCTGGCCGAGGGAGTGCTGCGCGGCCTCATCAGACCAGGCGACTGCCTGACTGTTGATCTGCGCGATCCGGGCCATCTCATCTTCCGCACCAAGACAGCGGTGCTGGTCCAGTCTGAGCAGGTGGCCAAGCTCGATGAGCCGTCATAAGTCACTCGCAGGTGACTCGGAGACGCAGATATCGGCCACCCTCGCTTCGGAGAGCTCGACCAGTTGGGAGGGCGAGAGGGCGAAGACCGCGTGTGGCGTACCGGCCGCCGCCCAAACCACCTGGTACTGAAGTAGCTGCGGATCGCAGAAGGTGGGCAAACGGTCGGAGTGGCCGATGGGCGGTATCCCTCCTATGGAAAAACCGGTAAGCCCTCGGACCGTGCCGGCATCGGGCCGCGAGATAGTGGCTCCGGTCAACTCAGTTAGCTTCTCGGCGCTGGCGCGGTTGGGGCCGGAGACCAGAGCCAATATTGGCTTACTTCCGGCAAGAAACACCAGTGACTTCACGATCTGGCCTACGCTCACCCCGATGGCGGCAGCGGCTTCTTCGGCAGTACGAGTGCTGTCGGAAAACTCTTTGATCTCAGCGGTAATACCGGCCTGGGCCAGTGCGTTCACTACTCGCTCGACCGATGCCTTCATTGTAGCCCACCGTCCTCCCCGTCTCGTACGTCTTGAACGTCTCGCAGCTCCCCTCGGCCTGCCAGACCCAGAGACTCAGCTTCCTTGGACATGGCGGCAATGACGAAGGCTATGTGCTCGTCGAGATCAACCTCCAGCTCCTCGGCGCCTCTGATCACATCCATACGGTTTACTCCGCGTGCAAACGCCTTATCCTTCATCTTCTTGCGGACGGCGCTGGCCGGAAGACCGATTACCGACTTATCGGGACGAACGAGAGCGGTGGCGGTGATGAGGCCGGTCAGCTCGTCGCAGGCAAACAGGGCATGCGCCAGCTTGTTGTCCCGGGGTAAGCCATGCACATCGTTGTGTGCCACGATCGCCTGTATGACATCTTCGGGATAGTCACGGTCGCGAAGCCAGCGCGCTGTAACCAGCGTATGCTCCTCGAGTGTGGGGTACTCTTCATAGTCCAGGTCGTGAAGCAGTCCGGTAACGCTCCACTTGACCTCGTCTTCACTATACTTGCGGGCATAGGCCCGCAATGCCGCCGCCACCGCCATTCCATGCTTGACCAGATTCTCATTCTTTGTGTGCTCTCGCAAGAGATCCAAAGCCTCCTGATAGCTAAGCTCCACGCTTGCGTCCCTCCCGTTCAGTTGTACTGTTCTGTCGATCTCTCATTGCAGCCACGCCTAGTCTGACCCAGACCTACTCCCGTGGCCATACCCCTATTCCAGGCCTGTCCGGCAGGACTATTCTTCCCGCCTGGAAGCTCACACCCTCGAAAGGGTCGTTTTGCAGGAGCAAGGGTCCATCCAGGTCGGCGAAGTCCACCAGTGGGCTCAGGTGGGCTGCAGCGGTTACTGCCAGCGAGCTACTCACCATGCAACCCAGCATCACTTTGAGTTGGTGCGCTCGGGCGACATGAATCATCTTGACGGCATTGCGAAGGCCGCCGCACTTTGCGAGCTTGATGTTGATGCCGTCGACACAGCTGGCTACCCTGGGTATGTCGCTGGCAGTACGGCAACTCTCGTCGGCTATGATGGGTACCGGGCTATGCTGGCGAACCAGGCGGAGACCCTCTAAGTCCTCGGCTGCTACCGGCTGCTCGACCAGCTCGATGCCGTAGGGCACCAGCGCCTCGATGACATTGATCGCTTGTTTGGGAGTCCAGGCAGCGTTGGCGTCTACTCGCAATACCGTCTGGCACACCTCTCGTATGGCAGCTACGATCTCAATATCCTGGGCGGTGCCGAGCTTAATCTTCAGAATGGGATACCCGTCGGCAGCGGCGGCGGCAGCCTGGCGTGCCATCTCCTCGGGAGTGTCGATCGAAATAGTAAAAGATGTAACTGGTGCGGCAGCCGGGGTCAGGCCAAAGAGACGGTATAATGGTATTCCCAGCGTCTTGCCTACCAGATCGTGTAGTGCCATGTCAACCCCAGATTTCGCCGCCGAGTTGCCGTGGTGCAGGCGCCTATCCAGCGACTCCAGCCCATCTTCAATGAGCATAGGATCGTCGCCCGGTAGGAGAGCAAACTCGTCCAGAGCTGCCTGCATGATTTCACGAGTTTCTCCATAGTAGCCGCTGCTGTCGGGTCCTGCCTCTCCAATTCCAGTACGGTTACCGTGAGCTATCTCGACCAGCAGGTTACGCGCATAGGTCTGTGTGCCTCGAGATATGGTAAATGGTCGACGCAACTGGAGATCCAGCGGCGAGGTACGTACGTGCATGTTGGAATGCCTCCCGGCAATCTCACTAGTCAGGCTGCGCCGTCGTCGCCAGCAACGCATCGATGATAGGGGCAGCACCGTAACGAACCGGGTCAACGGCCGGTAAACCGGTTTCGCGCTCCACCTCCTGAATAGCGAGTTGCCCGTCCGCCGACGACATGCCGTAGGTGTTCAACGCTATGGCAACGGTGGTCGCCGGCTTTAGCCATCCAGTCGCTTCTTCATAGATGGCACGCACATGGGAGAGTGGCGGTATGGGGACCTCGTACTGGCGAATATGATCTCGTCCAGCCAGGTGGCAAAGAATCAGGAAGTCTGGTGCCGCTCCATGCAAGAGGCCCAGCGTAACCGGCGAGTAGGCAGGGTGAATCAGTGAACCTTGTCCTTCGACAAAGACCCACTCAAATCTCTCGGCAAGGTCAAGAACCATTGCCTCGACGCCTCCGGCCAGGAAATCGCTGATGAAGCGATCGGCTGGTATACCTGTACCCTCGATCATGATGCCGGTCTGGCCGGTAGCGGCGAAGGCCGCTGCTAAACCGCGCCGTTTGGCCTCGCGAACACATTCGAGCGCCGCAGTCATCTTACCCACATTGCAGTCGGTGCCGGCAAAATACACTACATGGCTGCCTGGACGGTGCGCTTTTCCCTCATTGATGCGCATGGCCAGTTCCTGGGGTGGGCGACGTACGTCCCAGATAGTTACGCCGTGCTGTTGTGCCGCAGCTGCGAGTTCGGGGTCGTCGCCTAGAAACTGGTGCAGCCCACTGGTGATGTCAAGACCGGCAGCAATAGCCGTCAGCAGTTGGGTCTTCCAGGCCGTAGGCAGCCGACCACCGATGGGAGCGATGCCGATAAGCAGCGTGTCCGGTCGGTGGGCCAGTGCCGCGGCGACGTCGGTCACCACCGGCACGCCTCTACCCGGGCCATCCGGATGGCCAAGCACCTCGGCCGCGTCTCGTCCGGCGTTGGCACTGTCGATGACCGCGACAACCGTGTCAGGGCTATACCGAAGTATACCGACGGCAGTTTTCGCATCCTGCCAGTTGAAGCTACCTTCGGCGAGAATCGCGATATGTCGCATCACCCAGCCTGCTTTCATCAACGAACGTTCCCCTGCCGCCAGAGCCAGCCCCATTGTATCACGGGGTAGGTACCGGCTTTCCTCCGCTCCATCAGACTGACTGTGCCGTCACAACCCTTCGGTAGGGAGTGTAACAGGGTTGCGTATTCATCCTTGCAACCACTTCACCGGGGCTGGATAGAGAGCCAGCCGAACCAGGTTAAAGGAGAGAAGTACATGCCAAAACTACGGGCACTAGCTATACTGACATTGGGAGCGGCTCTGATCGGAGTCATACTTGCCGGCTGCGGCGCTACCAGTAGCACTGTCGGCAGCGTAACTATACACATCATCGGCCGTCAGCACAGCCTCGAGCAGCGGTGCCGCTTCGGTCGGCAGTGCGACCGCAACTGTAAACGGCCAGTCAGTCACCATTCTGACCAATTCAACAGGTTTGACGCTCTATTATTTCAAGCCCGATACCGCCACGACCTCAGCCTGCACGGGCAGTTGCGCCAGTGCCTGGCCTCCACTGCTCTCGCCGGGTGGAGCACCTACCAGTTCCGCCAGTCTTCCCGGCAAGCTCGGCGTCATCAGCGATGCCAACGGCATGCAGGTCACGTACAACGGTCACCCACTCTATACCTTCGCCAACGATACTGCACCGGGCATGACCACTGGAGAGGGTGTTAACAACTTTTTCGTCGCCACGGTGAATCTTGCGACACTGGGAAGCAGTGCCGGCAGCGGTGGCGCAGCTCCCACTCCGACTTCCAAATCAGGCTACGGTTACTAGCGGCAGCAGCTCGAGTCCTACTCCAACTACCGTCTCGGGCAATGGTTACTAGCGGTAGGACTATATCCTATCCACCAGGTTACCCCCGACTTCACGCCAATCGAGCAGGCGTTCTCCAAGATCAAGGCCATTCTGCGCCGGATCGGTGCCCGCACCACGGAGGCGCTCTGGGAGGCCATGCGGGTGGCGGTCGAGGCCATCACCCAAGAGGATGCGGCGGCCTGGTTCGCCCATGTCGGCTACACCCTGTCTGCTCAAGCTACCTGAAAGTTGCTCTAGGGCAGAATGAGGTGCAGATCTCCGAATTCGTGCCAGAGGTAACGCTCACGTAGAGCTTCGTCGTAGGTAGCCTCCAGGTGTTCACGCCCGGCCAGAGCCTCGAGCAGAGCCAGATGAGAGGCGCGTGGCTCGTGCAATCCGGTCAGCAGACCATCCACCACCTGGAGGCCCCGTTCTGGGGTGACCACAAGGTCAGTCCATCCCTCGCCCGGCTCGACCATGCCTGGACCGCAGGCCACGGTTTCGAGAGCACGTACCACCGTCGTGCCCACCGCAATTACCTTCCGGCCGCTTCGGTGGGCTTCGTTTACCAGCCGAGCCGTGTCCTCTGCTACTCGATATGGTTCTTCGTAGGGAGGTTCATGCTCTTCCAGGCTGGCTACGCCACAATGCAGCACTAACCGGGCAATCTGGACCCCATTGTCGGCTAGCGTCTCCAGGATCTCACCGGTAAAAGCGCGACCAGCTGAGGGCATCTCAGCGCTACCCGGCTCATCGGCGTACACCGTTTGATAATAGCTGGAGGGCCAGGCACCTGCCACATAGCCATAGCGAATGGGGAAGCCGCACTCCTGTAGATAGGGGATCAGGGGCTCTGGCAAGTCGAGCGTAGCCAGCCAGAGCCGGGTAGATGACATGAAGTTCATCTTCGGCCGGCCGGTGGTATAGGGCTGCAGCAGGGTGGCGGTGCCGCCACAGGGCAGGCTGAGTGTCTCAGCGGAGTGAGCCTCGCCAAACGGTATGGTTCCATTCGGGCCGATGGCTCGTAGCTCGATGGTCCAGTGGCCGCTCGGCAAGTGGGTCGACAGATGCAATTCCAGCGACGTACCGTCGGCCCGTGTCGCCAGAAGCGCAGCGTTGAGCGTACCGCTGGTGTTGAGGACCAGTACATCGTTTCCATCCAGATAATGGACGATTTCCTTGAAGCGGGTATGAATGATTCGGCCGCTGCGGAGGTACGAGACCATGAGCCGTACCTCGTCACGCGCCAGGCCACGCGCCTCCGGAGGCTCGCTTGCTTCCAGCTCGGGTGGCAAGATAAAATCCAACCCGTTGGGGAGTGTAGTCTTCAAATTGCTCATGATGGCTCACCGGATTCTGGCGGCTGGAAAAGTGTCAGCTGCATGCCCTGCGGCGTCTGCAGGCGCTGGCTGGGACTCCCCCATGACGTCTGCACCGGCTCATGTAGTATGGCTGCGCCATGCTCTTGGAGGGCTTTGGTCGTCTCTCCTACATCGCCCACCTCCAGAGCCAGCCGAACTGGACCGGAGACACGACGTCCCACCTCGATCTCATCGGTATATGTGGCATCCGCCTGATCCAACAGCTCTATGGTGCCACGGCCGGCGGCCAGCACGATGCCGCGTCCCTCCGGCGTATCCCAGGCTTTCACCGTTTCAAGCTGCAGGCCCTGCTGATACAGGCGCACTGCGGTCTCGAAATCATCCACGGTTAGCGCCACACGCAGCTCACGCACTCCCGTCTGGCCGGCGGCGCCACCAGGCACTTCACGGGCGCGATAGCGCCCGCTGGGAAGATCGTCTCGCAAGAGCGCCAGCAACCCAGGCACGCTGACCTCGGGCAACGGTCGATCGCTTATATCTTCGCCTGGGAAAGCCAGCTGATGAAGCGCGGTGCGCATATCGCCGGGGTCTACCCAGTAGACGCGCCACTCTGGCTTTTCCGCTGCCAGCACATGGGAGAGTTGCTCCAGCGCAGCCTTGCTGGAACCGTACCCTCCCCATCCTGGATACTGCTCGACGGCGGCATCGCTAGTAATGTTGATGATGCGGGCGCCTGGAGGGAATGTCGCGCGCAGGGCCTGTAGCAGCGCCAGTGGAGCAATGGTGTTGGTGAGGTATACCTCCGCCAGAACATCCAGCGGATAGTCGAGCAGCGCGGGCTGCGGGCTTGGTCCCAGGATACTGGCATTGTTGACCAGCGCATCAATACTGCCGGCGGCTCGCGCCGCCTCGGCCAGTGCTGCCCGGTGAGCCGGGTCGGCGACATCACCGGGGAGAGCTACGACAGGCGCCTTGGCCGCCAGCTCAGCGCGAACCGCCTCCAGCTCGCCGGCACCACGCGCGTCGATGATGAGGCTCCAGCCATCGGCAGCCAGCGCGCGAGCCAGCGCCAGACCGAGCCCTCGAGAGGCTCCAGTGATGAGGGCCGTGCGTGCCGTTTGGTTCCGAGGTTCCGTCATATAGTCGTACCTGCCATATCTATTTTACCTGCCCTCTTCGCTGTACTTCCGGCCGCTTGCAGAATTGTCCGGCTGCAGACACGTGCGCCGCGATTCACAGCAGTAACGTGCAGCCAGTCGTGACTGCAAAGATCTGGCTATAGCTTACTCTGCGCAATACGTATTTGGCTTGTACAACGGGCCATGATCTCGACTGAACTTAAGGACAGTCTCTCCTGTCCAGCTTCGATTGTCCCAATGTGGCGATCATGGCGTTATAACTGGTGACTCACGAGATCTTTAGTGCGGAACAGTGACCCGGCGGTGCCGGAAGAGAGAGTTACGAGCGAGAGGCATGCGAAGAAAACGGAACTGGGAAGACGGTGCTTGTGTGGTCGAGTAAGGGCCAGCCGGACACCAATCAAGAGAGCGCCGCCGGCGAAGCGGAACTGGTAACCGCAGCGCAGACGGATCCGCTCGCCTTCGACGCGCTCTATCGCCGCTACCTGCCGCAGGTCTACCGCTACGTGCGGTCTCAGGTACCAGATAGGGAAGACGTCGCCGACCTGACCCAGCAGATATTCCTCCAGGCTCTGGATGCGCTGCCCGCATATCGGGTGCGGGGATTGCCTTTTGCCGCCTGGCTTTTCCGTATCGCGCGAAACGTCGTGATCGATAGCTACCGTAAGCACAAGAATGCCACTGTACCTTTCGATGAGCTTCCCGAAGCTCTCCACCCCGCTAGTGGCAGCGATCCGTTGTCAGAATTGCTGGAGCGGGAGAGAGAGCAGCAGCTACACACCATGTTGAATAGGCTTGACCAACCTAAGCGGGACCTATTAGCGCTCCGCTTTGCCGGTCAACTCACCTCCACCGAGATCGCTGAGGTCGTCGGCAAAAGTCCGGCCGCCGTCCAGAAGCAATTAACTCGTATTTTGGCGGAGCTCAAGGGACAGTACCATGATGCATGACGATGCAATGAGCGATGATACGCTGGCCGCGAAATATCCCGATCTGCTGCCATTCAGCCGCACGGTGCCACGCGATCCTGAATTGGTGGCGCTCATCTACGAACTGGAACGCACCCATGCCGGAGACGTTCCCCCACCTGAGCTGGAAGAGCGGATCACCTCGGCGCTCCACCAGCGAGCTGCACATGCGCGTTCCCCGGCTATGACTGTGGGTCTAGTCCCGGTGCGGCGCACCACTGAGCTTGGCTATCTCAGCCCGTTAGTCATACCACGAGGAGCAGCGACCATGACGCCCAAGCGCCTTTCTACCGTCGCCGCTGGAGCGGCTGCCATTATAGTCGTAGCCCTGATTGCGGTGCTGCTCTACAGCATGCATGGCTCGGGCAGCTCCGGTACTACTTCCTTCCAGCAACGCTTGTCACAGCTAGGCGGCACACAGCTGGTACTGGGTACAGCGGCCAGCACGCGCGGTGCGCCGCCGATCTCAGCAGACATTCCCATCATCAAACAGCGCCTCGCTACCCGCATCAATCCAGGCGATACGCTGGTCACGACTGACGGCTCCAATCATCTTGTCGTCGACATTGCCGGCCGACCTGTCAACGAGCAACAGGCGCTGGCTTTACTGGGCACTACCGGCGAGATCAATATCATCGATACCGGCTCCACTGGGCTGGATGTCGGCCAGGATGTAACCGGCCAGACCTGCACTACCACCTGCCGACCGGGCCAGTACCAGATCGTCTTTACCGGCGCCGAACTCAATCCAAACTCTATCAGCGCCGGGCTGGATCCCAGCACCAACGCACCCATCGTACAGTTTGAGTTCCAGGGAAACGCCGAGAGCGCTTTTGCCACCTACACCCAGAACAATATCGGCAATTATCTGACCATTACGCTGGACAACAAGGTCATTGAATCGGCAACCATCCAGAGCCAGATCACCGGCGTCGGTGAGATCAGCGGCGGCAACATGACCTCCGCCGATGCGCAGAACCTCGCCGCTCTGCTCAAATACGGAACCTTGCCTGTTCCGCTGATAGTCATCAAGTACACCTCTTTCTTGCCGGGCACGCCGGCACCAGCGACCCTATGCACGACGCCGACTGCCACACCAGCACCACCATCTGCTGCAACGCCGACGGCGACGGTAGCTTCGACACCGATTGCCGCCGTCACACCGATAGGCGAAGGTGGGGACTGCTCCACCCCCTCTCCCACGACCACGCAACCGCCGGCTGCATCATCACCGACCTGGACCTCTAATGCTACCGAGTTGACGCCTACTGCTACTGTATCGACCTTGGAGCCTACGCCAACGCCAGTCCCATAGCAGCCGCACTCCGGCAAGCTCCTAACAGCTGAGCTTGCGCTCCGCAGCCTTCGGTATGCTTATTACTACTACTGTGACCAATCCAGTCCAAGGGGAAGTAGCGAGTTCCACAGGAAAGTGAGGCAGTGCCATGCGGCAGCTACGGGTAGCAGCGGTCCAACTCAACTCCAGAGATGATAAATCAGCCAACATAGCGTCTGCCGAGGCTGGCATCACGCGTGCCGCCGAGCTGGGCGCACACCTGGTGGTGCTGCCCGAGTTGTGGACGTACCTAGGTCCAGCGGAAGCTAACCGCCGGAACGCTGAGCCCATTCCCGGCCCGGTCAGCGAGCTGCTTGCCGCACTCGCCCGGCGTTACGGGCTGGTGCTTCATGGCGGCAGCATGCTCGAGCTACCTCCTGGTAGCCAGGGCGACGCCCACCCGTATAATACCTCTCTGCTCTTCGGGCCGGATGGCCGGCTGCTCACTACCTACCGCAAATTGCACCTCTTCGACGCCGCGCCTAACGAGACCGCGGCGCCGTATCAAGAATCCGCCACCGTCTCTGCCGGTAACGCGATAGTCACAGCGGAGGTTGAAGGCCTCAAGCTGGGGCTGGCCACCTGCTATGACCTGCGCTTCCCTGAGCTGTTTCGCGCGCTAGCGCTACGGGGTGCGGAGATCTTGCTGCTGCCTTCGGCCTTTACGCTGGAGACTGGACGAGACCATTGGGAGCCCCTGATACGCGCCCGGGCCATTGAGAATGCCTGCTATCTGATAGCGGCCGGCCAGGTCGGCGAGTACCCTCCAAGGCGCATGGCCTATGGACGCAGCATGATCGTGGATCCCTGGGGCATTATCCTGGTTCAGGCTCCCGACCACCCGACAGTGGTAGTTGCGGAGATCGACTTAGACCGGGTTGCGGAGGTACGCCGGCGTATTCCTGCCCTCGCCAATCGGCGCAGCGACGTGTATGGTGATTTGCAAAATATCACACTAATTGGCGGCGGGCCACGACGGTGACGCCACGGTCTTCGCACCGTTTGGCGCATACTCCCGAACCATCTCGGGAGTGAGGGCATTGGCATGAGCAACGGCCGCATAGAGCGCGGCGCTCCGGCGGGGCCTGCGCTCCTGCGTCTGTGGATCAAGCTCGATCAAGCCAAAGCGCTGTCCCCAGCCCTCGGCCCACTCGAAGTTATCAACCAGCGACCAGTGAAAGTACCCTCGGAGATCGATCCCGTGTGAGATGGCCTGGTGAACTGACTGGAGAGCCGCAGTCAGCTCCCAGGGGCGCAGCCGGTCGGTCCGGTCGGCAACGCCATTCTCAGTGACGTAGATAGGCTTGCCGAGATCTGCGGCCACACGCGCGGCGATACGGGCGATACCGGCTGGATAGATTTCACCCAGCACTCCCTCCACTGGTGGATCCCCGTCCGGAGCTCCGGCGGCGACACTTCGGCGTCCAAAGAGCTCGGAGGGGTGCCCCGGATCAAACGTTACTAGATCGCGGTAGTACACATTGATCCCCACATAGTCACAGCAACCTCGCAGTGCTCGAAGATCCCCGGCCAGTAAGCCCAAGGGGAGGAGACTGGCGCCAGTCCGCACCGCCCGAGGAAAGAAATCGTTAAAGCCCCAGTCCTGCAGTCGGGCAACCAGGCGATCAAGCCGGGAAGTTGGCCGCGCCGGGTCAAAAATCACAAAATGGTGCGCCCAGCCCACTCGCGACTCCGGCTGTAGACGGTGAATAGCCTGATAGGCCTGTGCATGAGCTCGCGCCATAGCCGCCTGCACTCGAATTGCCGCGGCAATGTTACCCCGGTGTCCCGGGGGGAAGTCCCCAGTCAGAAAGCCGGCGACCGCATAGGCATTGGGCTCATTGATGGTGCACCAAAAGTCGCAGAGGTCGCCTAACTCTTCTATGACATGGGTAGTGTAGGCGGTGAAACGCGCTATGCCATCCGGTGCCAGGAATCCTCCCCGTTCGGCAAACCAGAGCGGGTCGGTGAAGTGATGCAGCGTCACTAGCGGCACTATGCGCCTCTCGCGCAGTGCTTGAAGCATTTGCCGGTAGCGGGCGACAGCGCGTGAATCCCATACTCCCAGGCGCGGCTCGATGCGGCTCCATTCCAGTGAGAGACGCAGCGCGTTAAGTCCCATTGCCTCTGCAGTATCAAAGTCACGTTCGGCATGCGCCCACCAGTCGCTGGCCAATCCGCAACGATCGCCGGTCTTGATGTGGCCGGACTGCTCCCAGGCATACCATTGATTGTTAGTATTAGCACCTTCGTACTGGTAGGACGACGTAGCCGCTCCCCAGAGGAAGCCGTCCGGAAAGGCGAGTCGCTGAATCTGGTCGGCCGGCTCAGGCGTTAGCGGAGGCAACATGACGGACCTCTTTCTACAGGCAGTGGCAAGTGTCTAGAAGCAGTCTGTCATATCTTATCGTAGGGCGGCAATGCCGGTGGTGCTCCCCTTGACGAGCGGTGAATCCATGAGGATCGAAACCATACCACCAGGAGTAACGCGCTAGCGGCGTAGAACGGCGCGGCGAGCAAGAAGGGCAGATGGCTGCCGACAATGGTGATGAGCCAGCCTCCAACTCCAGCTCCCAGGGCCCAGGACACCTGAAAGCTTACGTTATAGACGCTGCTCGCCAGCACACGTTGGTCGGTGTCTACCGATTCCATGAGAAAGCTCTGCAGTGGAGGGTTATTTACCGCCATCAATCCGCTGCGCAAGATGTAGGCTCCAGAGACCAGCCAGAGCCACGGCGCAACACCTACCAGCATCAGGAAAGGGATCGACAACACCTGTACTGCAACCGCGGTGGCCAGGTTGCCGAAACGAGCCGACACCGGGGCGGCAACCAGTGATCCCAGGGCGACCACCAGTGATACGAGCGCACTCAAGATGCCGTAGTAGGCTACAGAGGTCCGGAGCGTGTTCACAAAATACAGACTTACATAGGGGAAGATGAGGCCAGCTCCAAAGCCCAAAATCGCCTGAGTCGCCGAGAATCTCCCGGTGATGCCCGAAAAATTGCCCAGCATGTCGGTCAGCCAGCAACGAAAACGTCTCGCAGCGGACCGCCATGTCGTGGCCAGCGCCTTTGGCAGAGCGATTGGCGGCACGGACTCCTGGTTGGAGTAACTCGTGGCCGGTACGTCAGGCGTATCTAGGGGGGCATCCCGCATGAGCAGAACCGGTATGATTGAGGGGACTGCTATCAGACCAGCGGCCAGCAGCGCCAGCTCATAACTGCGGGCGGTTGCGCCCGGCACCAGTAGCGGGCCAAGCCATACCAGCAAGGGCGAGTGCGCGACTTCCGGTTGCGAAAACCAGCCGGGAAGTATTCCGCCCATGAGAGTTCCTACGATGACTGCGAGAACGTTGGTGGCGTTGTTGATACCAAAGAGCAGTGTTCGTTCTCGTGGACTACTATAGGCCGCCAGCAGTGGGGTATTGATGACCAGCACAATGGCCACGGATGCGCCCACACCCAGCATGGTTACAATAATGACGGGAACGGTCGGGAAGATGATCTGCACCGCAATAGAGACTCCGCCGATCAGATCCGACCAGATCAACATGGTGCGCCAGCCGAGCCGTCGCACCAGGGGATTGGCGGGAATTATCCCCAATCCTCCGCCGATTGTGGCAACGATGAGCGCGGCACCAATGAAATCAGTCTTGTACCCGAGCGCCGCCAGGTAGAGGGTGTAGAGCACACCTATGGTACCAGCAGTGGCCGCTTGCAAGGTATTTGAGATCACGTACAGTCTGGCATTGCGGTGGAACAGTCGCCATTCCCTGCCGAAATACGCCAAGCCGCGAACTAGTCGAGAGGAGATCAGCAAGGATGACACCGATGCCCTCAATTGGCGCCGTCTGCGGCTGGTGCTCTGGCGCCGTTACGGTGGTCTCCATTGCGCTCGTCCAAAGCAGGGTTCAAGGCGCCGGCGCTTTCACGCGGCTCAATGCGCTGCAGCGCTTCATCGGCATACATACGTTGCTCTTCGCGGAAATTTTCGGCATCGTGCTTGCCGAAGAGCAGCACCCGCAAGCCAGTCTCAACCGCTTGACGCCGGCCGTAGAACTCAGCGATTCCATGCACCAGTGAATCACTACCGTGCTCAGTAATTGTCATTGCCTGCTCAGCTCTGGGGAGGTACTCACGTAGTGGGGGTAGGGCGTGTACGTGCAGCCATCGGGCACTGAAGGCTAACGCCAGCATGAAGGCGCAGACTATGATGAGCGCCAGACTCAGCTCTATGACCAGTATGACACCGGCAATCTGGCCAAGCGTATGCAGCCAGGGCACCTCAGCTACGACCATGGAGTTCACCCTTCGCGATGTCGCGCTCAATCTGCAAGCGCCGCTTCTGGCGCCGGTCGGAGCGTTTTAGCGCCTGCCCGCGTCCCAGCACGACGGTAGCAAACGAGCCGGCGCTAGCCAGAAAGCTTGCGGTGCGAACCGCTGGGCTCACGCCGAAGGTAGTGGCAGTCTTGGCACCCTCGCGTACCGCGTTGGAGGTGGTCTTGAGTGATTGCAGCACCGGCATGAGCTCGTCCCTGATCTCCAGAGCGGTTCGGGTAAATGCGAGCACCGCGTAGACCAGCGCCGCCAGCAAAACCAGGGAAACCAGCGCCGCAATCACCAGTACGATATCCAGCACTACTGGCCACCAGCCGAAGATGGTGGCCAATATGACGAAGGCAAGCACGATGATTAATAGGGCGGCGACGATGGCAACCGGAACCGGATATTTCTTGGCAAACTCCATAGCTATGTCCTCAACGAGCTTTCTTCTGCCGAGTCCGGCTGGCACCGCGAGATTTGGTGTGCTGCACTGGGCTTCTCTTCTCTACACTACGTAAACTCAATATGTCGAGTTTCATGGCCGGAGAGAGTAGCCAGCTGAAGCTTGAAGCTTAGCGGTGCACTGGTGAGCAAAAAATATGCCATAAACACATCATACACGTGACTCAAGCTAGGCCACGCATGCTACTTGCTCTCGGCTGCCGGCTGCATGGTTATCTACTTCGCTACTCTATATAGCGCTTGAGTTGCCCACATCGTTGCGGTTTCCCCTTGATGGTATACGGGTGTTGCCTCTTGTCAGGAAACGGATGTGTCGAGAGACGCCCCGCCCGCCCCTCAACTGCTCGGATCGAGACTGCCGTGCATAAAGGCGAGCACCGCCCGGTCTATCCGGGCATCCGACTTCTCGTGCAGCAATCGCTCTTCGAGGTTCTCGCGTCCGCCGTAGCGCTGAAGGGCGGCGAAGGTCTGATCATCGAAAATGCCGGAAATGGGGCCAGACAGGTCCCCGGAACGTATCAGCAGATCCTGCAGCTCGGCGGTGCGCTCGGCGTCAAGCGGCAAGAAATCCCCAGGCTCCGGATTCTGGAAATACAGCTCATGGAGCTGAAGTAACCGCAACAGCTCTTTGATAGGCTCAAGGTGATCGTCGACGCGAAGATCGATCATCCGGTCGTTGAAGCCGCCATAGCCTCCCCCTGCGCGCACCACGAGGAGTGCTGACGATTCCTGACCTCGGCTGTCGCCACCGGCGAGTTGACCTGCGGCCAGCGCCTCTACCAGCCGGTGCCAGAGCGGGCCACGCGCCTGCTGGAACGTCTCCGCCAGCGCGGTAACAGTGGCCTCACCGACCAATATGTTGCCCTGCGCGGCAAAGTTCGCTCCGCAGATGCCGCCGGCCCACTGGTAGCAACTGTCGCCGGTATAGGTGGATGAGCGGCCACTGGCATCCACAACACCTACCTGGCGCTGTTCGCTCTGGGGATCGGGGCCGGTAAGCATTTCCATCGTCTCGGTCGCAGACTTGCCGCCAGCCAGCAGCGTCAGCCCATCAGGCCCATACGCAGTATTGGCATAAGACTGCGTGGCAATCGCACCTACGCCAGCACTAGCCCAGGGCACCACTGCACCTACTGCCAGGAACCTGGACGCTACGGCGATGCCCAGATCTCCGGTCTCGGGGTCGCGCCCTACAATCGAGAAAGTCATAAGTCAAACCTTCCGAACTTCATGAATGCGCAGATTTTCCCGAGGGGAATTCCTCTGCCACATCCCTAACTATACTCATCGTAGCCGGCGGCCGGCAATACCGCACGCCGGCCTCCCACCAGGCACACATGTGTCGCCTGTAGCACCGTATGCTACTATTGCTACAGTGGGCGCTCTAAGCCGCCGAAATAGCTAAGGTGCAAGTTCAGTGAACTCGATTGTAGAAGCGGTGTTCGGGCACACTCTGCATCCGGAACGACCGGCGCTCTGGTTTGAAGAAGAAATGCTGACGTACGGGCAACTTGCGTCTGCCGCGCAGCAGTTTGCTACTGCGCTGGCCGCCTGGGGTCTATGGCCGGGTGACCGGGTTGCGCTGTTTCTGGAGGCCAGCCCCGCCTTTGTAGTTGCCTACCTAGGTACGCAGCTTGCTCAAGGGATTGTCGTGCTACTCAACACCGACTATCGCCAGATGGAATTACTGCATCCGCTTACCGATTCCGGCGTGCGTCTGTGTGTGACCAGTGCCTCCGGAGCCGCGCTTTTGCGGTCACTACCTTTACCCGAAAGCTTGAGTACGCTGGTCGTGGCGACGGGGCAATGCGCTAATCTGCCGCTGGAGGAGAAGCTGGAGCAGATTAGCTTCGCTGAGTTTGTAGCCAGTGCTTCCGCCGGCCCACCATCCACGACAGTGTTTCCCTCTCCGGAAGATGCTGCGGTCATCGCGTACACCTCAGGCACCACCGGCAGAGCTAAGGGGGCACTTCTTTGCCACCGCAACCTGATTTCCAACATCGCCACGGTGACTACCGCCTGGCACTGGACTGAAACCGACCGCCTACTGTTGACGCTGCCACTCTTCCATACTCATGGGCTGATGGTGGGCCTTCACGGCACCCTTTACTCAGGGGGCAGCGCCATCGTTCGGCGACGGTTTGTTGCCGCTGAGGTGCTGTCAACTCTGCAAGACGACGAGTCCATTACTCTATTTTTCGGCGTACCTACCATGTATGCGCGTCTGCTGGCACAGGCCAAAGAGCTCGGAGCGCCCTCGCACCAGTTGAGGCTGTACGTCTCGGGCTCCGCACCACTCAGTCCCCACCTCTTCTTTGAGTTCCAGCAATGGTTTGGCCAGCCAATTCTAGAGCGGTACGGTATGACCGAAACCATCATGAATATGTCCAATCCCTACGAAGAAGAGCGGAGACGGCCAGGAACGGTAGGTGTCCCGTTTTCCGGGCAGCAGGCGCGCGTCGTTGACATGGTCACTCGAGCTCCGCTGCCGGCTGGAGAAATCGGCGAGATCGAAGTTAGGGGTCCGCATGTATTTGGCGGCTACTGGAAATTGCCCGATGCCACTGCAGAAGTGTTCAGCACCGACGGCTGGTTTAAGACCGGCGATCTAGGCTGGTGTAGTCCGGATGGGTATTACACCATCACCGGCCGATCGCGCGAATTGATTATCACCGGAGGCTATAATGTCTACCCTCGCGAAGTTGAAGATGTGCTTTCGACATACCCGGGGGTAGCCGAGGTAGCCGTACTGGGGCTACCCGATCCAGATCTGGGGGAGCAGGTAGTCGCTGTGATAGTTCCGGAGCCCGATAGCCTACCCAGCACCGAAGAGCTCCTGACTTTCTGTCGTGAACAGCTAGCCGGCTACAAAACACCGCGCCGGGTGATATTTCTGGACCGTTTACCGCGCAACGCAATGGGAAAAGTTCAGAAGCCTGTGCTGGCTGAAAGCCTTGCGCAGGGCGGGCATCGACCGAGTAGCCAAAGAGCAGTTGTGGAAGACTACCCCGAGTAAAGAAAGGTAACCAAAGTGGCGCTGATTTTCCCCGGTCTACTGCTCTCTGGCTACCTGGTGGGCTCAATTCCATTCTCGGCCGTCATTACGCGCTGGCGTACCGGGCAGGATCTGTTTGAGGTAGGTGAAGGCAATGTAGGAGCCCGCAATGTCTGGCACATTGTTGGCCCTGTCTGGGGTGTGGCGGCGGGATTGCTCGATGCATTCAAAGGATGGTTAACGTACCAGATTAGCTCGGCGGTGGTTCATGCTACCGTGCCGGGAATCTTGCTGGCTGGATTCGGCGTTGCCGTTGGTCATCAGTTTCCCCTATTCTGGGGAGGACATGGCGGTAAAGGTCTTGCCACTATAGAAGGTTTCCTGCTCGGTCTGGCGCTGGTGCCGGCGTTGGCCGGCCTGGCAGTTCTGGGAGTGATGCTTGCCGTTACCCGCGACGCCAACTTCAGCATCATCTTTGGTCCACTGGCTATCATCGTCACCGCGATTGTGTTGCATGAGCCGGTCGCGGTGTTCGCAGCGGTGGGATTCGGCATTCTCGTCGGTCTCAAGAAGCTATTTGACCTGCCGCACGAGAGGCGGGTCTGGCATCAGCATCCCTGGCAAGGGACCGGCGACAGACCAGTGATTCCTAAGGATCCTATTGGAGACGACCCCGATTTAGCCCCCGCTACGGACGAAGATTGACTGCTCCAGCGACTCATTGGCGGGCGCGCTGCGCCGCTTACTGGGACTGGTTCACCGGCCCGCCTCCAGAGAGAACTTCGGCAGAAGACGGCGCTGGCGAGCGATCGCCACCACCTCATCATAGCGCTGTAACTCAGAAGCCAGCGCCTGCCGTCCCCGATCGGTGAGCCGGTAGTAGCGTCGACGCTCATCGTCCAGTGCGGGATCAGGCCGCTCGTCCGCCTCTTCGATTAGGGAGTCCGCAAGCATGCGCTTGAGGGAGCCGTAGAGCGTACCAGTGCCCATGGTAACCTGATCTAGGCTATCCTGCTTGACCTGCTTCATGATCTGGTAGCCGTGCCGCTCGCCACCGGCGAGCGCGAGTAAGATGTAGAATACCGCAGGGGTGAGCGGTGCGTGCTGCCTGTCTGTCTTCATGATACTAAGTATACGGCCGTTACGGACATATTTCAAGGGGCCAACCGCGGACAATCCTGATCATGCTCTGGCAGGCCAATGGATACCAAGGCAGAAGGATTCGCGGTTGACTCCACATGGCGGCGCTTTTAGCAGGTGGGACTGCTATATGCCGGTATGGTCTGGTTCATCAACCACACGTTGCCACTGTTTGTTGTAACCTTAACGGAGAAGTAGGCGCCAGCCGCCTGCTCGAGACAGACGGCGAAGCTGGTTGACGTGGTATTCGTCAACGTCTCGCCCTGAGACTGGGCTACTCCTTCCATAAAACTCAAGATCGTCGATGCCGATCTCGCGCTGCAAAACGTGAACTGGTTGCCACCAGCGTAGCCGCTGAGAGCAGCGGTCCACAGTCGGCAGCGGGCTAGTCCAAGAAGCGGCGAGCGAACTGGACCACGCGGTACACGTCGGCAAAGGTGGTCACCAGGCCCAGCGAGACCCGTACGGCGCCGGTGCTCTTGGTGTCGATGCAGCGGCGAAACTCATCGAGCTCTAGCCGCTCAGTATGGCGCACGAAGCAGCTAGAGAGCTCTTCGGCGGAGATGCCCAGCGCCAGCTCGCCTCCACCGGGATTACAGAAGCAGCCCGTACGCAGCGAGATGTTTTCCTGATTCGCGCGCTGCTCCACGAGACGGTGATCGATGAAATGTCCGGTGGGATCGTAGGCGTTCAGCGTCACTGTGCTTCCACGTCGCGCGGAGTCTACCGGCCCATACACATGGATCAACGGCGCGCCATTGCTATGACGGAGGGAGCTCAGCATTTGCAGCAGCCAGTCGGTGAGATAGTGCACACGCGTGTGGATAGAATCCAACCCAATCGCAGCGATGTGCCGCAGCCCGATCTCTACCGCCGGCAGCGCGAGGTAGTTCAGTGTGCCGTCTTCGAACGCCTCGCCGCCCTCGTGCAGGTAATAGCGATCGCCCTGCACCGACGCGACGGTGATCGTGCCGCCAGCGAACCACGGTCGGTGCAACTTCGCCAGCGCGGCCTTGCGCGCGAGCAGACAGCCCACACCGGTCGGATAGCCGAACATCTTGTAGAACGATAGAGTGACAAAATCGGGATGCCACTGCGTCAGATCGAGCGTGTTGGTGGGTACGAACGCAGCAGCATCCAGCAGCACATCCCAGCCGTGGCTCTGGGCACGCTCGATCCACTCCAGCTCGTGCCGTACACCCGAGAAGTTCGACTGTGCGGGATACGCAAGCAGGTTATGCCTATCAGGATGCGCCTGCTCCAGGTGAGCCATGAGCTTGTCGGCGTCGATATACATGTTGGGTAGGATAACAGGCGCGTAGATGACCTCTGCCCCTTTGGCACGCGCGAACTCACGGATGCCGTTGACGGAGTTGTGGTTATCGAACGTCAGCAGATAGCGATCGCCCGGCCCAAATGGATAGGACTCGCCCACCAACTTGAGCGCGCCGCTGGCGTTCTGCGTGAAGATGACTGCATACTCATCCGCGGAGGCGTGGAAAAACTGCAGCACAGAGGCGCGTGCCTGCTCGACGAGCTGGGTCATCGCACTCGAGGTAGGATTGGTGGAGTGTGGATTGCCCAGCACACTCGTCCGCAGCAGATCCATATGCGTACGGACCTGGGACTCGGCGTAGAGGCCACCACCCGTGTAGTCCACGTACACCTGCGCGGTGCGATCCAAGCGGGCATAGTCACTGGCGCGCAGCTCGTCCAAGTGATGTGTGGTTGCGTAGTCGGGATAGGACGCCTGGAAGGCGGCCTCTGCGTCGGCGAGCGGCAAGAGCGCCGTCCGCTGGCTCCCGCGCGATTCGCGGTCTTCGCTCACCATTTCGGAAGCCCACGGCTTTTCTGCAGCGCTGCTCTCGTTCTCAGCGCGTAGGTTCGGGGCTATAGACATATGCTTTGGAGTGGCATAATCATCGTCGCTTACTGGGATCTCGCGTGCCATGCTCTACTCCCCTTCCCGGCAGATGGGCTAACCTGGTGTGCCTGCACACCAGCCACACAGTCCCCGCTACGGCAAGTGTACCATTAACATGCATGCTTTGTGCTCATTGTCTGCTCAGCGGTCAACCCGCAGAGAATGGATGGACTACTCCGGAACGCTCACGGCCACTTAGCCGCAAATATGGCTACTTGACCATATCAAAGTACATTTAGGTTACCTGTTCTATACCTGACAGGAGATGACAGGTATTACCGTGTATGGTAGCTTCTAGAGCTGGCTCTGGCCACCACTCGAGCGACTACGGCTGCAACTGCAACGCAGCATCTATAAGGTGGAGTTGGCATATATGGAACCGGGCAGTATTATTGTGCGCGGAGCACAGCAGCACAATCTCAAGCGGATAGACGTCACCATACCACGCCACCGCCTGGTGGTTATCACCGGGGTGAGCGGCAGCGGCAAGTCGTCGTTGGCGTTTGACACCATCTATGCCGAGGGGCAGCGACGCTATGTTGAAAGCCTGTCATCCTATGCACGCCAGTTCCTGGGGCAGGTCGAGAAGCCCAAAGTAGACTCTATCAGCGGGCTCAGCCCTACCATTTCTATTGAACAGAAGACGGTGAGCAAGAATCCACGGTCGACGGTGGGGACGGTCACCGAAGTTCTCGATTATCTGCGTGTGCTTTACGCCAGAGTTGGCATCCTGCATTGCCCGGAATGCGGACGCCCGGTCTCTGCCCAGAGCGCAGAGGAGATCGCCGCCCAGCTGGCCGCGCTGCCTGCGGGCACTCGACTGCAACTGCTTGCGCCAGTAGTGAACCGGCGCAAGGGCGCTCATGCCGAGGTCATCGCCGAAGCCCGCCGGAGTGGCTACATACGCGCACGCATTGACGGCGTTCCCATCGAGCTGGAAAGCTCCATCTCTCTACCCAAGACCAAAACCCATACCATCGAGTTAATCGTAGATCGCCTGGTTATCCCGCAGGATGATAGTGAAGACCGGACAGCATTCCAGACACGACTCATCGACTCAGTGGAGACGACGCTACGCGCCGGCGGTGGCCTGCTGGTAGCCGACCTGGGCACCAGCCGTGAGTTACGTCTGAGCGAGCAGCAGGCCTGCGCGCACTGCGGCATCAGCTTCCCCGATCCATCTCCTCAGCTCTTCAGTTTCAATTCACCGCTGGGCATGTGCCCTGAGTGTACTGGCCTGGGCGTGCGCATGACCGTGGACACCTCGCGAATCATTACTGATCCCGACCGATCGCTACTGGACGGCGCGATTCGCTGGTATGGTGAGCTGGGAAAGAAAAAGGACTCCATGGGCAGTCGTGAGGCGCAGAGTCTGGCAGCGCACTTTGGAGTCGACCTAGCAACTCCTTGGCGCGATCTGCCCCAAACGTTCCGCGACGCGCTACTCTTCGGCACCGGCGAAGAGAAGGTTCGCTTCACTTACCAAGGCGAGTGGAGTGAGGGTACGTTTTCCGGCGAGAGCAACCGCGTTTTCAAAGGCATCGTTCACACCGTCAGCCGACTCTATCGCCAAACCACCTCAGAGCAGACCCGTCGCTGGTACGCAAGCTTCATGACCGAGCAGCCGTGTCCAGCTTGCTCGGGCACTCGCCTCTGCGCTGCGGCCCGTGGCGTTACCATAGGCGGTAAGACCATCACCGATGTCACCGCCATGTCGATCGGAGAGGCATATACCTGGATGCTGGCGCTATCGGCTGGTGACGATGAAGCATCGTCGGCAAGCGCGACGCTATCTGGCGACCAGCTCGAGATCGCCGGCGAGGTGCTCAAAGAGATTCGCGAGCGGCTACGCTTCATGCTCAATGTTGGCCTCCACTACCTCACCCTGGATCGCCCGGCGCCCTCGCTCTCCGGCGGCGAGGGGCAGCGCATACGGCTGGCCAGCCAGCTAGGCTGTGGACTAGTGGGCGTACTCTACATACTCGACGAGCCCTCGATTGGCTTGCATGCACGCGACAACAGAGCTCTCATCGACACGCTATTGCGGCTGCGAGATATGGGCAATACCGTGCTGGTCGTCGAGCACGACGCTGACATGATGAGAAGCTCCGACTGGATAATCGACCTTGGGCCCGGCGCCGGCATTCTGGGAGGGGAAGTAACCGCCTGCGGTACGCCGGGTGAGGTAGCGGCAAACCCTCGCTCGTTGACCGGACGCTACCTTCGTGGCGACTTGCGCGTCTCTCACTCTCCCGATCGGCACGCTCGCCGCATACCAAACGGGCGCTGGCTCAGCGTAGTGGGTGCAAACCAGCACAACCTCAAGAATATTAGCGCATCAATACCACTTGGCATGATGACGTGCGTCACCGGCGTCTCCGGCTCCGGCAAAAGCAGCTTGATCTCGCAGACACTCTATCCGGCGCTGGCCCGCGCCTATCATCATGCCGAGACGGTGCCGGGGCCGTACCAGAGTATCGAGGGAATGAGCTATTGTGACAACATCATCAATATCACTCAGGACCCCATCGGCCGGACGCCTCGTTCCAATCCTGCCACCTATGTAGCGCTCTTTGATGAGATACGCCAGCTGTTTGCCACCACGCCCGAGGCGCGGGCACGCGGCTACAAGTCGGACCGTTTCAGCTTTAACGTCAAGGGCGGGCGTTGCGAATCGTGCCAGGGCCTTGGTCAGAAACGGATCGAAATGCACTTTCTGGCCGATGTCTGGATTACCTGCCGCGACTGCAACGGTGCTCGATTCAACCGTGAGACCCTGGCAGTGACCTACAAAGGCAAGAACATTTCAGACGTGCTCAACATGGAGGTGCCTGAGGCACTGGCGTTCTTTGCCAATGTCCCCAAAATGGATCGCATGCTCCAGACTCTCAACGATGTGGGACTTGATTACCTCAAGCTCGGGCAGAGCGCAACCACGCTCTCCGGCGGCGAGGCCCAGCGTATCAAGCTGGCAAAAGAGCTCAGCCACCCAGCTACCGGCCGTACCATCTATATTCTCGATGAGCCAACCACCGGGCTGCATTTTGCCGATATAGCGCGGCTCCTCGATGTGCTGCACCGGTTAGTGGACGCCGGCAATACGGTTATCATCGTCGAGCATAACCTTGATGTCATCTGTTCAGCCGACTGGATTCTCGACCTTGGTCCCGAGGGCGGCCACGGAGGCGGCTACATTCTGGCCGAAGGGTCACCAGAAGAGATAGCGACAGTGGAGGCCAGCGCCACTGGTCAATGCTTAAAGGAGATTTTCGCAAGCGTTGCCTACGCCGGCACTGCTCTGCTGGCGAGCGCGGCCAGTTAGAAGAGCCGCGCTCCTCATTGATTCGGTCAGATTTCCCACTTGAGTTAAATTTCCAAGGTGATGTATCGTCTTATACGAGAAGGGCGCTTGTCGGCTCGCTACCAACCAGCGGCGATACACGGATACGGGGAGGGGTGCAGGACTCGTATCTGGCGTTTTTGCGTGCCCAGCGGAGCCAGCCGGATCAGGTGCGGCTTGGCATCAGCCGCCGCAATCCAGCTGGTCGAGCGGTCCGTGACGGAAGGAGTCTTGATTGGCTAATCGCGAGTTTACCATCGCGGACGAATATCGCTACCATCGCGGGGGACCCATCCGCTGGATAGTGTCACATCTGTTGCGGCATAAATTGTTTCTGGCCAGCTTCATCCTGGGCACAGCTCTGGCGCAGGTGCTGCAGTCGGTCATTCCCAATCTGACCGGAACCGCCTTTACGGTTGTATTGCAAGCCAATCCAAGCCGGCAGATGCTCTTACAGGTAGCGCTGGAAGTTCTGGCGGCGGTCATCGGCGTCTTCATTGTCGGCGGCGCCGGCTCCTTTTCGAGCGAGTTTCTGGCGCAGCGCATGGAGCGCGATACCCGAGATGAACTCTATCTCAGCCTGCTGGGCAAGAGCCAGACTTTTCACAATCAGCAGCGTGTGGGCGACATCATGGCGCGAGCCGCCAATGATGTGCGCCAGCTCAATCCCATGATCAATCCGGGACTCAGTTTATCGCTTGAATCCTTTACCGGACTGATTATCCCAATTATCTTCATAGCACTGATCCGGCTCGACCTGCTTATCGTGCCGCTCTGTTTCACGGCGGCTTTCCTGGTGGCGGTGCGGCACTATAGTAGCCAGCTGCATCCGGTGTCGGCGCAGATGCGCCAGCAGTTCGGCCAGATGAACGCGGCACTCGAAGAGACGATTACCGGTATCGAGGTAGTCAAAGCGACCGCGCAAGAGTCAAGCGAGAAACGCAAGTTTGCTCGTAACGCCCGCGCGTATCGGGACTACTTCGTGCGCAACGGACAGGTACAGGCGCTGTATCTACCGCCGCTCCTGATGGCGGTGGCTCTGGTAAGCGCCTTCCTACAGGGAGCCTTCCTCTATACGCACCACCAGCTCAGCATCGGCAACCTCATTGCCTTCATGGGGCTGATGACGCTTCTGCAAATACCGACTCTCAACTCGATATTTACCTTCGCGCTGCTGCAACTCGGTTTGGCGGGAGCCAATCGTATCCTTACTCTGATGAAAGAGGAAACCGAGCTTGACGAGAATGAGAGCGGCAACCATGCAGTAATGGGCGGCGATATTGTCTTTGATGATGTGACGTTTGGATTTGGTGCGACGCCTCTTCTTAAGAACATTTCGTTTCACGCCACTCCAGGCCAGACGATTGCCATTGTCGGGCAGACCGGTTCAGGCAAGAGCACATTGACCAAATTGGTCAACCGTACCTACGATATCGGGTCCGGCCGCATTCTCATCGACAACGTCGATGTGCGAGATTGGAGTCTTGACGGGTTGCGCTCCCAAATCTCGACCATTGAACAGGATGTCTTTCTGTTCTCGCGCAGCATTGCCGAAAATATTGCATTTGGGCTGGGGCAGAAGGTAAGCCGCGACGCAATCGAGCAGGCAGCTCGCGACGCGCAGGCCCATGACTTCATCATGACTTTGCCCGATGGGTATGACACGATTATCGGTGAACGTGGCGTCACGCTGTCCGGGGGGCAGCGCCAGCGTTTAGCCATTGCCCGGGCATTGCTCACCGATCCTCGCATCCTGATTCTGGATGACTCAACCAGCGCCATTGACAGCGCCACCGAGGACAAAATCCAGAAAGCGATCCGCCGAATCCTCGAAGGGCGAACCACGCTCCTCATAACTCACCGGCTTTCGCAGATTCGCTGGTCCAGCCACATTCTGGTGCTGCGGCGCGGCGAACTGGTAGATCAAGGCAATCATGAAGAGCTACTGGGGCGCTGCGAACTCTATCAACGCATCTTCGCGCACGATGATCCGGCGCCGTCCACAACACTGGCGGCACCGGCGAGCAGAATGGGCTGACCGGTAGAAGCAAAGCGAAGGGCTGGTATATGGGTTTCATTTTCGATGGACTGGATGCCGAAAGTTACGACCGGAACTATAGCGACCGCGCGCTGCTTGCGCGCATCCTGGGATATTTTCTTCCCGAACGGCGTGCGATGTTGCTGGTCGCGGCCACCATCTCGCTGTCGTCGGTGGCGAACACCGTGTTACCGGTGCTGATTTCGCAAGGTATCAATGCACTAGTCTTACCAGGTAGCATTCGGTCAACCATCACCTGGATCATCGTGGCCATACTGGTAGCTGGCGCGCTCTCCTGGACTTTCAACTTTATTCGCAGCTACTACACCGCCCGTGCCGTCGGCGATGTCGTCCTGAAAATACGCCAGGACGCCTTCGAGGCGGTGGTGGCGCGGGATATGTCCTTCTATGATGAAACGCCGTCGGGCAAAGTGGTGAGTCGAGTTACCTCAGATACTGAAGACTTCGCCACGGTGGTCACGCTCACGCTGAATCTGCTCAGCCAAATCTTTCTGGTAGTGTTGATTTTTGGCGTGCTCTTCTATATCAACATCGGACTTACCCTGCTGACGCTAACCATCGTGCCGGTGATCGTTTTGGTGGCGCTGGGCTTTAGGAGAATTGCCAGGAACACGACGCGGCGTGCCCGCCGAGCCCTGGCGCGGGTGAATAACATAGTACAGGAGACGATCAGCGGAATCTCCATCGCCAAGAATTTCCGGCAGGAACAAACGATCTATGCCGAATTCAAGGATGTCAACAGGCAATCCTATCGGGTGAATCTGCGGCAGGGGCTGACTCTCACCGGCATTTTTCCGCTGCTAAACACCATCGCCGGTATTGGGACGGTGATCGTGCTGTACTTTGGGGGACTCGATGTGCTGGATAGAAGCATGCTACCTGGTTACTGGTACCTGTACATCCAAGCCATTGGCATACTCTGGTTCCCGCTTACCAGCATCGCTTCATTCTGGAGCCAGTTTCAGCTTGGTCTTGGGGCCAGCGAGCGCATCTTCGCACTGATCGATGCCGAGCCTCGTATCGTGCAACACAGTGACCGGTCGCCGGGGCGTATTCAGGGTCGAATAGAGTTCCGCGACGTAGATTTTGGCTATACCAGCTCAACCGAGGTGCTGCACGGCTTCAATCTCACCATCCCTGCCGGCCAGACAGTCGCGGTCGTCGGACATACCGGGGCCGGTAAATCCACGCTCGCAAAGCTGGTCGCCCGTTTCTACGAGTTTCAGGGCGGCCAGTTACTCGTCGACGGTCAGGACATTCGCTCTTTCAATCTGGGAGATTACCATCGTCAGCTCGGCATTGTGCCTCAGGTCCCTTTCCTTTTCTCCGGAACCATAGCCGACAATATTCGCTACGCACGGCCCGAAGCCAGTGACGAGGAAGTGCAAGATGTAGCCACGCACATCGGCGGAGGTGATTGGCTCGAAGCGCTGCCCAGCGGCCTACAAACCGAGGT
This sequence comes from uncultured Chloroflexia bacterium, assembly GCA_963826075.1. Taxonomy (GTDB): domain Bacteria; phylum Chloroflexota; class Ktedonobacteria; order Ktedonobacterales; family JADMIN01; genus JAJPKE01. Next base: position 353,280 of record CAWGVQ010000008.1, on the reverse strand, counting down.
AGGAGAAACTGGTCGAAGTCTGTCCATGGGCCAGCGTCAGCTGGTAGCACTGGCGCGGGTGCTGTTGCAGAATCCCGCGGTAGTCATTCTAGATGAGGCAACCGCCAGCATAGATCCACTTACTGAGGCGCAGATACAGGAGGGTCTGGACGTCATACTCCAGGATCGCACGGCCATCCTTATCGCTCACCGGCTCTCGACCATCAGGAATGCCGATCGGATTCTGGTTCTGCAGCGGGGAAAGATCGTAGAGGAGGGGACTCATAATGGTCTCTTAGAGCAGGGTGGATACTACGCACATCTGTACAATACGTACTTCAGATCGCAATCTTCTACCTACCGCCCTGGTGAGGGGTTTGTACCAGTCACACTCGGCAGTGCGGAAATCGAAGAGTTAGATCGGTTGGCAGAGGCTGCCCGGGTGGCGGCCGGTGAGGTATAACCAGCCGGCCGGCCCCTTACTTTCCTGGCGGAGGCTCAGGCGTGATCCAGTGGGCCCAATGCAGGAGCTCATCAGTTGCCAGCGTTAGCCCCTCCTTCTCGGCAAGTTGGATCAGGGTCATGCGTCCTGAATTTAGGGCGTCTCGATAGCGAGCAAAGCGCTCCACAACGTCCGGTGACATCGACAGTACCTGCGAACCGCGCCGGGCCAGCAGCACGCCGGCCTCCTCGAAGCACTCGCGTAGGGCCGCCACCCGGAAACCGCTTCCCAGCCCGGTCGGCCCGGCGCCTGCCGGTGCGCAGAGGTTAGCAGTCTCTTCGGCAATCACGTCGTCGGCCTTCACTGAACCGCCTGGGAAGACAAACGCATTGGGGACAAATTCGCTGCGCACATGCCTGCGCACCATGAAGACTTCGAACGTACCGCCTGCCGCCGGTCGCGCTAGTACGACCGCCGACGCCGGTCGCGCCGGCACCAAAGGGTGATCAGCCATAAGATCTCCTTGTGACGCTCGCCACATTCATCACGACGAAAGACTCTGCCGAAGGGCCGAAGGGCCGAAGGTCGGCAGCCTTGGTAAAGGGTGGAACAATCAATAGCATCTCTGTCCCCCAGCTCTCATTGTAACCCATCGGCCTATTGACGCACTTGATACAATCAGATCCGTAGTGAGGTTCGGCTGTTTGGCACAGCCAGGGAAGGGCGACGGACTGGGGTGAGACCAGAGAAGGGCAGCCGAGACCTATGGGATGGTTTGGATGGTTCAAGCGTGGCCGTAAAGAGTACGCTGATGGCGACGCACAGGGGTCGGCCGGAGGCGCACGTGCCTTGCAGACGCTCCAAGACCGTCAATATGTGGCGGAAGCTCCCTATTTTCTGCCCAAAGATGGGCAAGAGGTCAATCGCCTGGACTTCCAGCACTATCTCTTCCGGTATGCCCTAAAAGGCAACTATGCAGCGCCAGTGACCGCCCCTGCCTCCATACTGGATGTCGGCACAGGCACAGGACGTTGGGCCATGGAAATGGCGGCGCTGTTTCCGCAAGCTAATGTCATTGGTCTGGATATCATCCCACCCCCGGCCGATAATACCGCTCAACTCGGTAATGGGCTGGATCAGCGGCCGGAAAACTATATATATGTGCAGGGCAATGTTCTAGATGGACTACCCTTTCCCGACGCCACCTTCGACTTCGTGCACCAGCGATTGCTCGTCGCCGCTATACCCGAGGCGCGCTGGCGGGGAGTGGTCGGCGAGTTGTTCCGCGTGACCCGCCCCGGTGGCTGGATAGAGCTGCTCGAAGCCATACCGACACGCGGCGGTCCAGCTATGAATACGCTTTACGACTGGCTCGTCGGCGTCGGCCGGACAAGAGGGGTCAATATTCTGGTGACACCCCAGATCGCGAGCTTCCTGAATCTAGCCGGAGCTCGACCGGTTTATCAGCGTGACTTGCCCATGCCGCTAGGTAAATGGGGCGGTCGCTCCGGCAGCATGATGGAGACCAACTACTATGCGCTCCATCGCGGCATTCTCGCGCGGTTGGTAGCCGACGGTACCACGACGCCAGAGACATTTGAGACGGTTATGGAATCCGCACGTCAAGAAATTGCGATGGGACAATTTATCTGGCCCTATTACCTGGCCTGGGGCCAACGCCCTCCTGCATAGGTGTGGATGATCTTGAGATAGATTGCTGCGCAAAGCACCACCAGACGCCCTGTTGGTGAGCCATGCACACCTTCACTCTGCGCCGGGGCCGGTGGGTGGCCACGCTGCGTAGCCGATGACTCAAGGGATACGTGTGTACCAATCACATTGACGACTGTTTTCTTTGGTAGCTATACTAGGGCGGCAACCAAGTCGTGGATGAGATAGCGGGTGTGCGGTGCGGTAAGACGGAGCGCAGTTATATGCCTGAAGATCCCCTAAACTCGCTTCCAATAGGAACGGTCGTGCATGACCGCTATCGCATAATGGCCACTGTTGGGCACGGTGGCATAGGCACCGTGTATCAAGTCATAGACATTCTCTACGGCAAACGCAACACCTACGCGCTCAAAGAACTCATCGACCAGTCGCCAGGGGCGCGCAAGCAATTTGAACTGGAAAGCCAGTGGCTGCAGTCGCTCGATCACAATCATATCCCCAAGGTACGTGAGCACTTTGAGTGGCATCAGCGAATGTACCTGGTTATGGATTTCGTCGATGGTGAGAACCTGGAGCAGAAGCTTGCGCAGCGGGATGGGCGCGCATTCTCTGAGGAGCAGGTACTGCGCTGGATTATGCCGGTGTGCGAAGTTCTATACTACCTGCATACGCGTGTTCCGCCGATTTTGCACCGTGATATCAAGCCCTCCAACATCATCGTTACTCCGGAAGGTCACGTGGTGCTGGTCGACCTGGGCATCGCTAAAGCCCACCTACCGGGCGCCAATCTGACTTCTACGTTCGCTCGAAAAGCCGGCACTGAAGGTTATGCACCCCCAGAACAGTACACCGCTTCCGGTCAGGCCGGTCCCTGGTCTGATGTCTACAGTTTGGGCGCGACGCTCTATCAGCTCTTGACCGGAAGAGTTCCACCTACCGCTGTGGAGCGAATTGCACTGGACTCGAGGTTGGTGCCTCCACAGCAGGTTAATCCAGGGATAAGCGCCTGGGTTTCGGCCTCCGTGCTCCGGGCGCTGGCGCTACGGCCTGTGGATCGGTTCCAGTCAGTGCAGACATTTGCCGAAGCGCTCGCCGGACCCACTGGACGAATCGCCAACGCTCTGCCGCCAGGTCAGTGGTCTAGCTCGCAACCCTCCTACGTGAGACCGGCGCTTCGCCCCGGACCCGGCCAGGGAGCGGCGCAGCCAACTCCACCACTGGCTTTGACTTCGATCCCCAGTACTCCGCTACCCTCCATTAGTAAGCCGTCGCTTCGCCCGTCTACCGGCCGGCAGATGAATGACCTCGAGCGCCGGTCTTCGCTGCCGGAGCTTGGGACTAAAGCGGATATCGCACCCTCCGAGCCCGAACGTCGACGCAGTCTGTTTCGCTCTCCCTGGATCTGGGGAAGCGTAGCGTCGATTCTGGTGCTGGTGGCGTTGGTCGTGGGCGGCTTACTCTATAACGCCTCGGCACCACCGGACCGCTCTAGCCCGCAGGCGACGGTTACCGGCTACTTTGCGGCAGTACAGGCACAGAATTATGACCTTGCCTGGCAGTACTCGGCTGATTCCTATACGGACGCTGTCTCCGAATCAAGTTTTATTGCCAGCCTGCGCTCCGACGACACACAGCTCGGCCGGGTAGTTCAGGTCAAGACCAGCCAGATGGCAATCCAGCGAGATACCGCCGGCAGCGCGACTGTAGAGATCGCAATCACGCGCGCCAGCAGCCCCCAAACCTCACAGACCGAGTCGCTGATTCTAGGCCTGTATAACGGCAGTCTCTGGCTCATAAACGATATCAGCACGTCATGAGCAGTAGAGCCAGGGGCTCTACTGCTCACCACTAGTGGCGGCCTGGACGTACCCCATAGCCATAGGCATGGTACAATGGTGGCGGCATCATCTATGCAGAGCGCGTCTCTCTTAGCCGATGCCGCATTTGCGTTTGGCGCTATAGATAGAGGCAGAAGGCAACCAAGCCAGCCCGGTGCCGAACACTATTATCTCAATTGACTCGAGGATATAGAGCCAGTGCCAAGTCAGCGTGATGAAGAAGAAGCAGCGTCAACCGAGCAACCGGGCTCGGTACACTCAGATCCATCCACCGCCGCAGAAGATACCCCAGCAGTCTCTCGCGCTGATGCCGCCGATTCCTCCTCCCACTCCGGCAACTCAAGGCCGCCAGGAGTATTAGAGCGACGGGCCATTTTGCAAGGAGAGAAGCTCGGCAGCCACTATGTCCGCAAGCAGTTTACCCACATGGAGGAGTTTCGACGGCGCTCGGATGGAGTTCTCGAGGCCACTGAGCGGACCCTGGACCCCCGATCAAACGTGGGCCGGGGGGCCGCGCGGGTCAAGCGCTTCCTGTTGGGACATCGACTCACTACCGGACAACAGGAGAATGAGCGGCTTACCAAGGTAAAAGCCCTGGCGGTTCTCTCGTCAGACGCCATCTCATCAGTTGCCTACGCCACCGAGGCTTCATTAGGCATATTGATTGCCGCCGGACTGCAGACGCTTCAGGTGAATCTGGTCATAGCCGGTTGCATCGCGCTCTTGATGATGATAGTCGGGACATCGTACTGGCAGACCATTCATGCGTACCCGAATGGCGGCGGTTCCTATATCGTCGCCCACGATAACCTGGGAGAGCTGCCTGGGCTGGTGGCCGCCGCCGCACTACTCATCGACTACATCCTTACCGTCTCGGTAAGCGTCTCCAGCGGGGTTGACGCCTTGATATCGGCGGTACCTCGGCTCAATGCCTCACTTCATCTGGGAGTCGTCGCAGTCTCCGGCTCAGTGGCTCTAGGTGTGCTCTTTATCCTGATCATCATGGTCGTCAATCTGCGCGGGGTCAGGGAGTCGGGGACAATATTCGCCGCCCCCACCTACCTATTTATTGGTTCCTTTGTGATAATGATCCTGGTAGGCATCATACATGCCCTCACAACCGGCGGGCTGCTTCACGCCGTTCCGCCGGCGTTCACGCCTAGCTATGGCACTGATAACGGGTGGGCGCTCGACGAGCATGTGGGTGTATTTCTCATCCTGACGGCGTTCGCCTCCGGCTGCTCGGCAATGACCGGCGTCGAAGCTATTTCCAACGGTATTCCCGCCTTCAAGAGACCGGAGCCAATCAATGCCGCGCGCACACTCACCTGGATGGTTGGTATCCTGGTGACGCTCTTTCTGGGCATCACCTATCTGGCCTGGAGATTTGGCATTGTTCCGGTAGCCAACCAGAATCCGACTGTAGATTCGCAGATCGCCCACCTGCTCTTCGTCAACCAGTTCGGCTTCATGTATTATGTGGTGCAGGTATTTACCTTGTTGATCCTGGTTCTGGCCGCCAATACCAGCTTTGCCGACTTCCCCCGTCTATCCTCAATTCTGGCGCGTGACGGCTATCTTCCTCATCAGTTCGCGTATCGAGGCGACCGGTTGGCGTTCACCACCGGGATCGTAGTACTAGCATTTTTATCGAGCCTGCTGCTGATCCGCTTTGAAGGTAACACCGACGCATTGATCAATCTGTATGCGCTGGGAGTTTTCACTGCTTTTACGCTGTCGCAGTTCGGCATGGTAATTCGATGGTGGCGCCGGCGCGATAGCGCCAGCCCACACTGGAGGCGCTCTTTAGCTATCAATCTGCTGGGCACAATAGCGACGGGGATCGTGACAGCGGTAATCACCATCTCGAAGTTCGATCGTGGGGCCTGGATAGTGGTCATCCTGGTTCCCCTTTTGGTCCTGACATTCCGTGGTATTTCCCACCACTACCAGTATGTCAAGGTAGCCACAGTGTCGCCCACCCCGCTGTATCCCGAGCAGCTCAAGCACCTTGTCATCGTACCGATTGCTGAACTCAATCTACCGGCGGTGCAGAGCCTTGCCTACGCCTGCTCCATTACCGACGAGGTGCAGGCTGTGCACATCGCTACCGATCCTCACGAAGAAAGCGAGCTGCGAGCCAAGTGGGACAATTGGATGAATAGCCGGCAGACTACCTGGGACAGTCTTCTACAGAATCGTGCCGCCGATCACAGTGGTGGAACGGCCAGGAGCAGTAGTGCGGCCAGGGAACAGGTGGAACCACGTCTCGTCATCATCGAGTCACCCTACCGATCAATGCTGGCGCCTTTGATCAAGTATATCGATGCGATGCGCGAAGACCATCCTGATGCCACAGTATCCGTCATACTACCGGAATTCGTCCCTGCACACTGGTGGGAACGCATCCTACATAATCAAACTGCGTTTCGTCTCAAACTCGCCTTGTATGCTCGTCCGGGCGTCGTGGTGATCAATGTACCCTATCACCTTCCTCGCTCGCCCCGGCGGAATCCGTCGAGCGTGCCGGTAGACTAAAGCGAAACTCGCTACCGGTGGGAAGCGTGGTGCTGGAAGACTCTAGCCACAAATCTCCGCCCAGACGTTTGGCCAGATATTGGCTGACAAACAAGCCGAGTCCGAGTCCGGAGAGATTGCGTCGCTCGGAATCTGCAGTACGGTAGAGATGTCCAAAAATCAATGGCTGGTCAGCCTCCTCAATACCGCATCCCTCATCGCGTACGCTGACCAGTATTTGACGCGGCTCTCGAGTCACAGTGACGACTATGGTGTCCCCGGCGGTGCTGTGGTGGGCGGCATTGTCCAGCAGGTCCCGCAAGATCTGTTCAACCCGTCCGGAGTCCCAGTAACCAGAAATAGGCAGATCAGCTCCAAACAGCGCAAAATTGTACTCTGGAAACAATCGCCGGCGGCGCTCGACCACCTGCCTGACCACCTGCGCCAGATCCATTGCCCCGGGTATCAGCTCCAGGCTGCCGCGTAGAATTCGCGTTGAGTCGAGCATCTCCCCCAGCATTTCGGACATGCGTGAACTTTGCTGTTCGATAGCCTGTACCGAGCGCTGCATAGATTCAGGTAGCGGCGTTTTTCGTGACTGGCGCACCAGCAACTGGGCAAATCCCTTTAACGCGGTTAGCGGACTACGCAACTCGTGCGCGGCAAACGAGACAAACGTCTCGCGAGCGTGCACCTCATCGGCAGCAACCTGGCTGGTATGGAGAAGCTCCGCTGAAGCGCTTTCTACTTCCAGCGCCAGGAGTGCCAGAGTAGTTAGGAGATCGAGGAACCCTGCGGGAGGTCGCTCATCGGCGCCCCTCCTGTACGGATCAGGCATGACGACTACTACCCCCCGTACCCTGACCTGTTCCTCCCGGCAGAAAATCACCAGCGTACCCGGAAGGTGAAGCATCGGTGACGAGGGAACCGCGCCTTCTACCGCCTGCGTGGCAGCGAGCCTGACCGTCAATTGCGGATCAAATAGATCCTGCGCAGCAGACGTGATCCAGCGACCATGATCGTTCCGAATGACCGAGACCGGCGCCAGTGTCGCCGGCTGCCCTCCTTTGCCGGGCTCATAGCGGAGCAGCCCGAGAAACTGTGTTCCTGGAAGACTACCGGCGAGCGAGCGTAACGCCCGGTAGCCAGCCGACTTTGGTGGCGCAGCGGTTGACTGTAGCGCAGCTCCGCTCTCTCTGCTACTCATACTACCCGGTATCTCGCCCGTGCGACTATCCGGGCCTTCGTTTTCATTTTCGATTGGTGGCAGTTCCTCGCACAAGCCGGCATCCTCCCCACGTCTATCTACACCTTTGAACCGGTTACGCGCAGGAATCATGCCAACTGCTGACCTATTACACAAGGTGACGCCAACACTGCTTCATTCTCTTCTGCGCATTCGCTGCCAATCGTCCGAAAATTGCCGAACCGCTGCATCGGTCAGTGCATGTATGGCCATGGTGCCGATTACGGCAGGCGGCGCGGTGATATCGTGCGCGCCGGACAGCGTAGCTTCGACGATATCATTGGGAGTTTTTAGGCTGGCTGCCAGTATACGGGTCGCACTCTGTTGGCCGCGGAGCAGCTGCGACATGTCGATTATAATCTGGCTCACGTCTACGCCGGACTGGCGCAAACGACAGAAGTACGGTATTACCCAGTCAGCGCCGGCCATCGCTCCCAGATACGCCTGGGCGACAGAGGCGACGGCGGTACAGGCAAAACGGACACCGTCATGTGCAAGGTCGCGAGCCACTCGCAGACCAGCAGCATTGGCAGCCAACTTCACTACCACTCGCTCCGGGTCGACACTAGCATACGCCAGAGCGGCTTTGTGGAGGTCCGCCGGAGTGTCACCAACCGGCTGCATGAAGACCGGTCCAGCAACAATCCCCAGCAGTTCACGGAGCAACTGGGAATCCGGCAGGCGCTGGCCTCGCTCGAATGCTGCCAGGAGTATGCTTGGATTGGTGGTTACCCCGGCGATGGGGTATGTCGATGCCAGGCTGGCGATATCCTCAAGCATCGCGCTATCGACGAACAAAGCCATGGGCCTACCCTTTGCCTCCCACACTCGCCCTCGTTGAAGACCGAATATCGGCTGTGCCGGCTGCCACTTACCACTGCCTAAAGTGAGCGCGCAATCACCATACGCTGTATCTGGTTGGTTCCCTCGTAGATCTGGCAGATCTTGGCGTCACGCATCATACGCTCCACCGGAAACTCTTTCATATATCCGTAACCGCCCAGGACCTGTATGGCGTCGTTAGTCACCTCCATGGCCATGTCCGACGCAAAAGTCTTGGCAATCGCCGATTCACGGCTAAAGCGCGAAGCCCCCTGGTCTATAAGGGAGCCGGCATAATAAACCAGCCGGCGAGCGGCTTCTACCTTGATATCCATATCGGCAAGCATGAACTGTATGGCCTGATTTTCGAAGACCGGCCTGCCAAACTGCGTTCGCTGCTTGGCATAACTTGCGGCAAAATCCAGCGCACCCTGGGCGATACCCAGGGCCTGCGCGGCGATACCCGGGCGAGTGCGGTCGAGTGTCATAAGGCCGATCTTGAAGCCCTCACCCTCCCCACTCAGCAGGTTTTCTGCTGGAATCTCACAATCCTCGAAGATCAGCTCGCCGGTCTGGGAGCCGCGAATTCCCATCTTATTCTCGGTCTTGCCCATACGAAATCCAGGTCGATCACTTTCGACGACAAAGGCGCTTATGCCACGGGTGCCGGACGACGGATCGGTCACCGCAAATACTGTATTGATGTATGCGATACCCGCATTGGTAATGAAATGCTTTACACCGTTCAGGACGTAACCATCTCCCCGTCTTTCGGCCCGAGTGCGCATAGCGGCGGCATCCGAGCCGGAACCAGGCTCGGTCAGCGCATACGCAGCCAGCCACTGTCCCGAGGCGAGACCGGGGATGAAGCGCTGCTTCTGCTCTGGTGTGCCCGCCAGTAAGATAGGCAGCGACCCCAGCTGCTGCACACAAAGCATAAGAGCGGTGGTGGCGCAAGCCTTGGCAAGTTCTTCGATGGTCTTGAGAATGGTGACTTCACTGGACCCAAGCCCACCGTACTCCTCCGGAAACGGCATGGCCAGAATGTCCTGATGCGCCAGCAGCTCCTTAATGTCCCAGGGAAACTCGCCCTTTTCATCTATCTCTGCCGCCCGTGGCGCGATCTTCTCGCGCACCAGGTCGCGCACCATATCCAGCAACATGCTCTCTTCATCAGATGTCGAGATGGCCATACGAATCGCTCCTTTGCGCGTAGCCTCGCCACCCATTTTGCCGGGTCAAGACACTCATCACCGCTAGCACTGCCACGATTATACCCAGCGGCGCCAAGTCGAGTCAATTTCGACGCTAACCCCACTCCACCGCCGGTGGAACCAGCGAAGGTGACTTTGCGAATCCCCCGTCGCCGGTGATATACTGAGGTTCGGCAAATGCAATAGACACTGGTGGAAAGAAAAGTGGGCGTGCCCACTTTTCTTTTGCTTAGCAGGCCTAGAAGATAGCAACGATGTAGCTGAGTACGCGCAAATTTCGCGCATATATCCCAAAACGGCGGCTAGAAGGCAGCCGGACAGAGATGCAAAGGGCGTGGGGCAAACTCACGCCCTCACTCTGTCTTCTCCAGCCTGCCAGTGGAACTTTATTCGCATTTCGCTACCGAAAAGTGTCTGTCAGTGCCGGGAGGGGGTTATACCATGAGGACAGAGTATCAGGCGGCAATCGCACAGCTCACGCATGAAAAAGGACTGCCACAGGATGTGGTCACGGAAGCGGTTGCCAATGCCCTCCTTGCTGCTTACCGCAAAAGCGTTGGCGGCGGCGAAAACGTGCGCATCGAAGTGGAGCGGAGCGGCGAGGTACGAGTCTGGGTCACCAAGCGAGTGGTCACTCAGGTGCGCAACTCTGCGGAGGAGATTTCACTGGGCGAAGCTCAACAAGTCGACCAACATGCCGCACTGGGGCAACACATGGAGGTAGATAGCCCACAAATATTTGATCGCATTCCCGCGCAGACCGCCAAGCAGATCATCTTGCAGCGAATTCGTGAAGCCGAGCAGGACTACCTTTTTGAGTCCTTCAAGGACCGGCTTGACGATTTGGTGATGGGCACGGTAGTGCGCCGCGACGAGCGCAATAGTTCAGCCTTCATTCTGGATCTGGGCAAGATCGAAGGTGTCCTTGAAGAAAAGGAGCAGATGCACGGTGAACGGATTCGCATCGGACAACGGCTACGTGTCTACGTCTATGATCTGAAGCGGGGCGGCGGCCGAGGAGTGCAGGCGATGGTCTCACGCACCCACCGCAATATCATCAAGCGCCTGTTCGAGCTCGAGGTCCCGGAGATCTTCAGCGGACAGGTAGAAATCAAGGCGATCGCACGCGAGCCCGGCAGCCGGTCCAAAGTAGCCGTCTGGGCACGGCAGGAAGGCATTGATCCCATCGGCGCCTGTGTAGGCATGCGGGGGACCCGCATCAATAACGTAGTCAACGAACTCAATGGTGAGAAAATTGACATCATACAATGGGATACCGATAACGCTCGGTTTATTGCCAATGCGCTCAGTCCCGTCAAGCCCATAAGCGTGGAACTCAGAGAATCCGACCACACTGCCCTGGTTACCGTTCCGGAGAAACAACTCTCACTGGCGATCGGTAAAGAAGGACAAAACGCCCGTCTGGCAGCTCGGCTCACCGGCTGGCGAGTGGACGTGGCGCGCGCCGGCAGAGCTGGCCCGGAGACTTCCGGGGACAAGTTGGAGGCCTCTTTGTCGGCGGTAGAAGCGCCGCCGGCGCATATGGAAGGGTAGGGTAGCCGGCCATGCCAGCCAATCTCCCTAAAGAGTCTGCCGGCAGTTCGGCGGCCACACCACGCCGGCGTGCTAAATCGCAAAAGCCCAGGCACGTTCCCCAGCGCACCTGCATCGCCTGCAAGCAGGTGCGCCCCAAGCGAGAGCTGATCAGGGTGGTCCGGACCCCTGAAGGACACGTCGAGGTTGACGGTACCGGTAAGAAGTCCGGGCGCGGAGCCTATCTCTGCGCCCGCCGCTCCTGCTGGGAACCGGCTCTCAAACGCGGCAAGCTCGAGCAGGAATTCGAGTTGACCCTGCTGCCCGAGGATCGCAGCGCCCTGGAAGCCTATCTGGAGACGCTGCCCCAGGAGCCTGCAGCTCCTTCTACCGCCAGGTCCAAATCACCGGTCAAGCGTCAGTCCTGAGTGCAGGTAGAGACAGTTGCTATCTGGGGCTGGCTCTGGCTCCCCACTGGGGAGACCGGCGTCGTCCACTGGAAAGCGGTCGACGTAGCGGACCCAAAGGCAATCAGCGGATAGCTGACCTGGGGACACACACTGCCTATCGCCACAAATGGAGACTGGGCATCAGGGACCCCAGGGCTGCTGCTGGCGCCGATCTGGGAGATAGCGCCGACTATCTGCTTACTTATGCTGGACACATAGATGGTGATAGGATAAGGCCCGCCCACGTAGGCCAGCGCATAGACGCGCTGGCTGCCGATGCCCAGTTCCGGCGGCGCCGTCATCATGCCAAGATTCCACAGCTCGCCATCGAGAACATCTCCAGTGATGTTCTCGAAGAAACTGTCCACCTTGGTGCCTAACGCAAATGGATCACCAGTGCCCGATTGGGACTGAATCCGCTCGCAACCTTGCATGTTGCAGCGAGTCAACACAGTTCCCATTAAATAGTCGGTGTAGATAGGGACGCCCACCGCAGTGTTGCCTCCAGTGGCCTCATACAGGGCGGCTTTGCCCTTGCCATGTTGCGGATCCCAGTAGACGTCCCACCGGTACGGTATGCTGTCGTTCTCACCAGTCGTTGCCATTTGGTAATGCACTACCAGCGAGCGGTCGGGCGCGGCAATCGAATCTATCGGCTGGTAGGCTTCATCCATGGAGAGGCTGGTGAGCCTGAGATACGTCAGCGCCCCTGGTGCATCCAGGCTGTCCGGGTAGAGATTGCCGCCGCGCCCTTCGACATCCAGGGTTATGCTGAACTTGGGTTGATTCTGTCCCACCACCAGTAGGCCGGTATCACCGCCATCTGTCATGGTAATCCATTGCGGATCCCCCGGTATCTGCCAGGTAGAATCTGCACTGGGTCCGGTGATGACGTAGTCGGCTCTCTGGTCTAGCGGCACAGTCGTCTCGCGAAGGTGCAACTTGGTATACGGCGGATCCAGTGTCCAGAACACATCCAGATACTTAGCACCACCGCTTCCTGTCCCGATGGAACTTCTGCTATATTTAGCTCCTGCCGGTAACGTGCTCGGCAACACCGGTGTGAAGCCGAGTGAGCCGAGTTGGTTTGCCAAGGTACTGTAGACCTTTTGATGAGTTAGCGCCACCTCGCTGGCGATACTGTACTGGGGTGGGGGAGCCGTCTTGGTGGAGATCTGTCCCCGACGGCTGTTAAACAAAATCACCGTCAGAGTGACAATCAGGAGCGCCGCCAGAGCCGGCAGAGCGAATGACAGTACCTGGGACCGAACTCGCTGCCGAGACTGTCGCGCCAGTCGAATCGGCGCGGCCAGATTGGTGTCGGCAAGTAGGAAGGCCGGCACCGAGTGGGGGGATATTGGCCTGTCAGGCTCGTACAATGACTGCCGTACGGCTCGCTCTCTATTGACGCTATACGTAGCCCCCAGCACACGGTCCAGTACCTCCGGAGATGGGCTGGTGGCCGGTAGCTCGCCAAGGATATCGTCTACCGCCTGGTACCGAGCTATCGTCTGCCTGCAGGCTGCGCATGAAGCCAGATGCTCCTTCACCCGTTCCTGCGAAGCACTGTCAAGTTCACCGTCGATATATGCAGAGAGATACGGTCGCGCTTCACGGCAGCCCATATCCGGCTTGCTCATGGCTTCTCGTCTCCTCTCTGCTCTTCATAGTAACGGCCGAACATATCACGGGCCCTGGCCAGCCGCACCGCGGCGGCTCCTGGAGTGATGCCGAGGATCTCGGCAATCTCGCGGTAACTCAGCCCCTGCGCACTGTGCATCACCAGGCAGACAGCATATTTGGGATCCATACGCCGTAGAGCTCGGACGATCACGTCTCGTTCGGCAACGCCGTCGATAGCGCTTGTGCTCCCCGGCTGGGCAACTTCCTGCGGGCTGCCACCGTCGCCCTCGCTACTTCCAAACTCAAACGGCACAGAGAGGCCCAGGATCCGGCGGGTACGGGATCGTTTACGCAGTAGGTCCATGCAAAGATTGGTTGCGATACGGTAGAGCCAGGGGCGCAGCCTTGCGGCGTCGCGCAACTGGACAAGACGGTAGTGGACCTTGATGAAGGCTTCCTGAGTCACATCGTCTGCATCCTCCTGGTTGCCAAGCAACCGGAAGGCGTAACTGTGTATGGCGACGCTGTACTGCACGTATGCTTCAGTCAACAGTGCTTCAGCATAAGCTTCCGAAGCCGCTGCCTCTTGCGGATCGGTCTCCTCGTTGCCGAACTCCTCCTGGTCATGCGGTGGGCTCACCGGCCCGCTACCAGGAAATGTGAGCACTGAGGCCGATAGTATACCATTGGCACCATGGGCATCCAGCCTCATTAACACCTACCACTCCATCAGTTGACCGCGTTCGAAGCGGTGCTTCCACCATCTATGACGCTGCAGTGGAGCCGGATTTACACACAATCAGCAAGGCCATTGGTCTGCAGAGGAGCTGGGCGCTCTGGACCGGCGGCGGGTGACCGAGCGAGCCTCGGCCTTGCTGCTCGCCGCCTCTCGCATACGTGGTTCCGGCACGCCGGATACGCCAGCGCTCGCTTCACTCTCGGAGAGAAACGCGCGCGCCAGTGCTGTGGCCGATAGCGTGTCATCGGGAGCAAGCTTGCCGTCGATCACCAGTCCGAGCAGATACTCTTTGATCGGCCTAAGCCAGGGACCAGGTTCTCGTCCGAATAGCTGCATGAGATCGTGGCCATCCAGCGGGCTCTTCAACGGCACGCGCTCGGCCTCTTCGCGCAGCCATCGGCAACGGGCCTCGAGTTCATTGATACGCGCGGCGGCGCGGCTGATCTTTTCGGGGCGATAACTGGTGATATCGGCGCGTGACAGATCAAGTAAATCGGGCAACGCATCTCCCACATCCAGCATCAGCCGGCGCACCGCACCATCGGTCCAGTCAGGCGCATACGAGTTGGCGCGCATGTGCATCCTGACCAGCAGGCTGACATGTTCGATGAAGGGCCTATCGAACTTCAGACGGCGCAAAATCTCACGTGCCATACTGGCGCCGATATCTTCGTGGCCAAAGAAGTGTATCTTGCCGTCCTCAACGCTACGAGTACGCGGCTTGGCGATATCGTGCAACAACCCCGCCCACCGAGTTGCCGAGCGCGGCGGTATGCGATCCACTACCTTCAGCACATGGTCATACACATCCTTCGACCGAGCAGCGGTAGTCTCAAGCTTCTGGCTGACGCCGCGCAACTCGAGTGCTTCGGGCACAATGTACGGCATCAGGCCCACATCTACCAGTAGCCGGATACCCAGACCCGGCCTACCGGTCAAGAGCAATTTGGTAAACTCATCCCGAATGCGCTCGCGACTGATCTTCTCGAGAGTAGCAGCCTGCCGCTGCATCGCCAATCGGGTTGCCGGCTCTATAGTAAAGCCCAGTTGAGCCGCGAACCGCGCGGCCCGAAGCAGCCGCAAAGGATCTTCATCGAAACGTCGCTCCGGATCATTCCCGACAGCGCGTATCAGACCCAGCTCCAGGTCGCTTCGTCCACCATAAGGATCCAGTATTTGCCCGGAGAGTGGATCACGCGCCATGGCGTTGATGGTAAAATCCCGGCGCAACAGGTCATCTTCCAAGGTGTCTCCAAAAGTGACCTCAGGCTTGCGCGAATGCGGGTCGTAACGATCGCTACGATAGGTGGTGATCTCGATGATATCAGGGGAATCGGCGCCGCGAGCCGGCGCTGCCGAGTCCGGAGGAGCGGGCAACTGCACGGCGGTCTGGGGCCCGGGATAGTGCAGTCGAACCGTCCCGAACTGCTCGCCCACGGTGACGATCGCCAACGGATGGGTAGGTGCCACCAGGCGCTTCACTTCATCTGGTCTAGCGTTGGTCGCCAGGTCAGCATCGGCTGCCGGTGTGTCGCGATGGAGCAGCAGATCCCGTACCGCACCCCCCACCATATATAATTCATAGCCCTGGTCGCGGAATCGCTCCGCAAGCAATAAGATTATCTCTAGCATTGCGACAAAACTTCTTGGTAGTAGATCGGCACGCCCCGGCTGGTGATCACCAGACCAAGCGCGTAGTAGGCCTATAGGTGTGTGCCCGGAGAACCGCTGGTATCTCAGGTATGCGCCGCGTGCGCTAGGACCCAGTCGGTTATGTCAGCGTCAAGTGCGTCGCGTCCGGGTTCGAACTCAAAATCGTGGGCCAGGGCTGGATAGGTCTTCCATGTCTTGTCCTTGCTACCCAGTTGTAGGTAGCACTGGCGAGTCGCCGACTGTACCAGCGTCTGGTCTGCCTCGGTCTGGATAACGAGCGCTGGCGCACGAACTTTTCGAGCCTGTCCCAGCACCTTCTGGCGCATCAGCGTTACCTGGTACAGAAATGATTGGCTCTGGTGCCGCACCCAGTAACTATCGGCATTGAGCAAGCGAACAGCTTCCGGGACCAGCGTCATCTCCTCAGTTCGAACGTCACGCTCGACAAGGTGGTCAGAGCCGCTGAGGCCGCCCAGAAGAACGCCCGCCAGGGCAGTAGGCTTCACCGGCACCCGGTCCTTGATCCAGGGGTTTATCAGGATGAGTCCCTGTATCCAGGGAGTCACCCGTTGCGCGTCGGCGGCGGCAACGTAGGTAGCAAAGACCCCACCCATACTGTGCCCACAGAGAAACAACGGCGCCTGAGGTTGCAGCAACTTCACCTGCTCCAGAAAACGCTGAATGTCGTCAAGGTAGATTCCCCCTCGCCGTACATGGCCGCGCCCGCCTCCAGAGCGTCCAAAACCTCTGTGGTCGTCCATATAGACGTTAACCCCACGGCTTGCCAACTCATTTCCCATGTCGATAAACCAACCGGTATGCGCTCCGAGCCCATGCAGGAAGACCAGCGCCGGCGCCTGGGGATCGGCGACACGCCAGTAGCGGTAGAATACCTTAGTGCCGTCCGCCATCGCCAGCGTCTCGGTCCCATAGCTGCCCGAAGGTGCGGCCTTCGGCACTCCCCAGTCACCTACATTCTCGCTAACATAGGAAATGTCTCTTCCCATAACAGGCTACCTCTCAGACCTTGGCCTGGCCCACTCGTGGCGGCACCGCCGCGGCAGTGGAACTCTCTTACCTGGACGTTTGCTTCTTACGCGTCTCTCCTGCCCATCTCCTGGTCGGTAGCATAGCGCACCTTATCGGCCAGTTGATGCCCGGTACTTAGTTCTCCGGCCAGGCGAATGGCAGCGATCAGCAGCGGATTTTTACCACCCTCTGCCAGCACACTCGGCAGTGTAAGGTACTCTTCGACGGCAGCGGCGGCGAGTACCAATGGATGGAAAGTATTCGGCTTTCCCACCGCCGCGTCGTGGCCAGCAGCCGCGCTCCCAATAATGCCCGCCAGAGCGCGAGCAGGGTGGCCCATCTGCAGGTAGCGATGCGCAACCGCCACTGCGCTGGCGGTGTCACCGGACTGGACCAGTTGTTCCAGAGTTCGGAGCATACTGGCGGCAATCAGACCGCCCACCGGCGTTGAAGGAACTGAACGAGAGACTGCCGGCGCCGCGCCACGGCCGCGGGAGCTCTGGGCGATATTTACTGCGGAGGCAGCAACGTAGAGTAACGGCCAGATTTTCGGCTCCTGAGTCTGCGTGGCAGCTACGTGGACCGAATGTGTGTAGAGCAGCACCTCCGCGGCTTTATACAGCCCGTCAGTATCTCCGGCATCTACACTATTTACCAGCTCCGCCGCCGCCAGAGAAATACCTGCTGCTACTCCTGTGGGAGTAGCACCTTGAACAAGCGCCTGTAAAGTAGCTTCACAGGCCTCCTCAGCGGTTCCAGCAACGAGTGAGCGGCGGTAACTACTGCCCGCCGCCTCTTCTATGGGTATGGCGATCCGGGTTCGCAGCCAGCCCAGATCATGTGCCGTAGACTGGGCGTACGCGCGAGCGGTATCCTCAACCGAAGTGCCCGGCTTAACCTCAACCATCAGGGGCGCGTACCAGTAGATGAAGGCCGGCATCTTGTCGCCCCAGTCCGCCATGTCAAGCACGCGGCTTCCCGAGACCCCAAAGCACAGCGGTCTTCCCGTTTCTGGAAAGGATAGCGCGAGGGCGGCATAAATGGCGGTAAGCACGTTGCGATAGTCGGTGCCGGAAGCATAGTATCCGAGCAGTATGCGGCGTACAGACTCCACATCATGTGATGCCAGAGATTCGGTGAGCGCACCGAGTGGCCCATCTGTATGCGTTACATCGCGAGGCATAAGCGGCTCAGGCAGAATCGGATGGGGCTCAACCAGTCCCGCCTTCACCCTTGCGGACACTGCCATGAAACCCTGGGTCAACGGCAGCGCTGGCGCCAGCGCACGTCGCTCTTCTGCACCCGGCTCCGGCCCGATGGGAATCCACCGCATCCACTGCGCCACACGTCCGGTAACTGACAGCGTAGATAGCGGGTACCCATCACCGTCGCCCCAGGCGGCCGGTATACCGACGTGGGCCGCCAGCTTGGATGCAGGCACTTTCTGAGCGCCCAGGAGAGCCAGCGTCTCGCCTATCATCCCATCCTCATCGCCAGAGACGATACTCTCGAGTAGAGGTGAAATGTCGGCGCTAACAATTGCTACCATACTGGTGTGTTGCTCCTTTATGGAATGCTCCGGTATCAGTTGCCGATACCCTGCTCACTGTCGAGTAGGGCGCGTATTTCAGTGTCGATCGGTGGGATATCAGCATATTCCTCGTCGACAAGCTTATACGCGCGCTGTATATACAGTTCGGCCAGCCGTGAGCTCGTGGCATCGGAGCGTGTCACCGCATCTATGAGCTGGTTGGCACGGTACTTCTCCGGCAACGTGCGCGCCAGTCGACGCATTGACTGTGTCACCTCATCCAGCAGCCGCTGATCATGGCCCTCTCTGGCGTAGCCCGCTTGTCCCACCATTCGCGCCAGTTCCGCCAGGCGGTCCCGCTCGGAGAGCACTCCCGCCAGAACCTCCTCGACATTTAGATCATCGAGTGGCGCACCCTCACCCGGAGAGGAAACCGTCACAGTGGACGTCGCCGGCCAGCGCTGCGAATATTCGGCAAAGAGCTGTGCGTACGACTGGCAGGCCTCCGCCGCATAAGTCATACGCTGGCCATCGTCTGAGATAAAAATAGTGCCGATATCGCAGAGATCGTCGGACCGGCGCTCCGCCAGCTGTCGCAACTGGTCGAGAGAAGGAGAGTCTTCCAGGATTGGGGGTATCGGCACGACGTTCATCGCCTGTGCATCTTGCAGACCTTCCAGCGGAAGCTGGCCGGCCAGCATCGGGGGAAGAAACTTACCGATTGAGAACTGTATAGGCAAGACAACACAATAGGTTGCCAGAACATGATTCGGATCGTTGCCAGCATGGGCATAGACTATCGCATGCCCGCGTGGCGCCTGAGGATCACCCAGGTCAAAGCTCAGCTGCATACCTGTCCTCCTCCTCGTCGTCAGCTTGATCCTGATGAGTCCATTTTGGCGCTCATCTCACCCGCGACGTGGCCTCACTCCACAACATGGTATCATACCCGCGACGCACTCTCTATGCAAGCGGCAGAAGCTCTGCACCTAGTCCAGCCTAGCAGAGGAGTAACCGTGCTCGCTACTGCAGGGGTGGCTACCCCCCTGTGATTCTCTGGTAGAGCGAAAGGTCGGGCTAGACTAGGCGCGCAGCATGCGGGCACGGAGAATACCCAGTACCGTGGGCGCATCTCGTATCTCACCACGTAGGCAGGAATCAACGACTATGCTGAGCGGCCGCCACTCGATCTGAAGGAGCTCGGTCCCTTCCGGCTGAGGAACGCCGTAGCGCACATCCGAAGCCAGGAAAATATAGCTGGTCTGCGGTGAGATACCCGAACTCAAGTAATAGTCCCCCAGCGACTCCCAGCGGCTAGCCTCGAGCCCGGTCTCTTCCGCCAGTTCCCGCTGCGCACACCGCAGCGGATCTTCGCTCTCTTCGACTTTTCCGCTGGGAATCATCCATTCAAAGCGCTGCAGGGGATAGACAAATTCACCTACCAGACAGACCCGGTTCTGCTCGTCAAGCGCCACCACCGCCGCATTGTCACCCGGATATACCACACCATAGATACCCGGCTTGCCGTCGGGACGCTGGACCGAGTATTCAACCACATGCAACCAGGGATTGCGGTAGACCTCCCGCTCTCCATAGGTCTTCCATGGGCTAAGGGGCGGCTCTTCCCCAGTCCCGTCCTGCCGGTTATTTTGGCTTCCCATTTCGATGTCCAGTACCTGAAGTGCAGGTTACCGCACCTGCCTCATCGTATGATAAGGTGAATGCACTGCCACGGCCAATCGGAGCCGCTGGCCCGGTGGCAGCGACGAGAAGAGCTCGTAGCGGATACCATGGCCTAGCCATTACCGCAGCCGCTCTAAGGGGACAGAGTTTTGCCTGAGCCAGCGTCTGACATTGATGATACACGGTTTGCCTCTCCACAAGTGACACCGGTTCAGGCGGATGAGACATCCCCGGTAGGCGACTCACTCGGTAGTCTGGCAGACGGCATCGACGCCACACCGGGAGTTGGCTGGCTTACCGCCGCTGGTCTCGCCGAAGGCGGCCTTCTGGCGGATGTTGGTATCGTGCTTGATCTCGCCTCCATATATCTTCCTCTGGTGGGGACCTTGCTCTCGTTTGCAGTTCCCACTCCATTTGCCATCCTGATGCTCAGGCGCGGTACGCGAGTTACATTACTTGCCTCGGCGGTGGCCACATTCCTCATCACCGTTCTCAGTGGGCCGCATTTTGGGTGGCGCATGGGTCTGGAGGCCATAATTGGTCTACTTCTGGGCTGGGCAATGCGCTCGCGCATACGCCCCAGCGTGGCCTTCGCCGGGGGGACACTGCTGGTCGCCGCAGTTACCTTTGTGGCCGCGCTGGGCGTCATAGTGGTTACCGGTCTACCCATTTCCGATGTGGTAAATGAGCTACGCGATGCCATGGCGTCTGTAGCCGGGCTGGTCGCTGCCGGAGCGTCTCTCTTTGGCTTCGGGAGGCAGTGGCTGGCTCTTCGTCCCACTCTGGTAGCACTGGGTCTCCTTGGACTTCGAGCATGGCCGGTGCTACTGTTTCTAACTATTGCCGCCAGCGCCGTGCCTGTGGTAGCTTGCTACTACATTCTGGCAAACGCTACCGCCCAGGTATTGGGACACGACGTGCAGGCATTTCCTTCCCATGGCTTCACGCGACTGGTCCGGCTCGCGGTACTGGTGGTTACTCTGCCCGTTGCCCTGCCCCTTCGGGCAGTCAGCTGGCTTATTCATCAATTGCAGCCGGGCGGAGAGGCGAGTGAGCGGAAACGTGTCAAGGAGTAGCTGCGCATGGATTCTCCTCTGATTAGCTTTGATGCTGTCAGCTACTATTACCCAGCGGCCGCTGTGGGTTCGCCTGCGGCCGCCGATCACCGGCCGGCCCTAGACATGCTAACTCTAGCGTTCGACCGGGCTGAGTACGTGGCGCTTCTGGGACACAACGGCAGTGGGAAATCTACGCTGGCAAGGCTCATCAACGGGCTCTACGTCCCGACCAGCGGACGGGTGATCGTTGCAGGACTGGACACCCGACTGGCGGCGGCCCGCAAACCGATACGCGAACTGGTAGGCATGATCTTCTCCGACCCCGACAACCAGATCATCGCTACGGTGGTGGAGGATGACGTTGCCTGGGGGCCGGCGGCACGAGGCTGGTCGCTAAGCGAGATCCACGAGCGCGTGGACCGAGCGCTGGCGGCGGTAGGGCTGCTGGAGTTGCGGCATGCTTCGCCTTCTCTGCTCTCCGGTGGGCAGCGGCAGCGGCTGGCTATCGCCGGCGTATTGGCGCTTGAGCCAGACTGCATAGTTGCCGATGAGCCCACTGCGCTGCTCGACCCAGGGTCGCGGCGGGAAATGGTCGGTTTGCTCCACGATCTTTGCCAGAGACGTGGGATAACCATCGTGCATACGACTCATCTTCTCGAAGAGGCGGCACTCGCTGACCGGATTATCGTGCTGGACCAGGGCCACGTCGCGCTCTCGGGCACACCAGCTGAGGTATTCGCCGATCTCGGTAAGCTTCGCCGGCTACGTCTGAACATACCGGATATTGCCCTATTGGCCGAGCAGCTGCGCGGTCTTGGCGTTCTGGTGCCGGTGGGAGCGCTAACCCCGGCGGCGCTGATCGCTACACTAGAAGCAAATTACCCACGAACCATAAGAGAGGGGCGGCCTTGAGCATCGAAGTCGAGAACCTTACCTACATCTATGACGTCAACACGCCGGGCGCCCGCACCGCCGTGGCCGGTGTCAGCCTACGGATAGAGGATGGCTCGTGTACGGCGATCGTAGGGGTTACTGGCTCAGGAAAATCAACACTGGTGCAACACTTCAATGGATTGCTCAGACCTACCGCGGGACGCATTCGCGTAGGCAACATCGAGGTCTCCAGCGAGCGCTCACGTACCCACGATCTCAGACAGTTACGGCGTGAGGTTGGTCTGCTTTTTCAGTTTCCCGAAACCCAGCTCTTTGCTCCCACCGTCTATGACGACGTCGCCTTTGGGCCGCGCCAGCTTGGTGTCCGAGAGCCATATCTTCGCCGGAGAGTGATCCATGCTCTGGCTTCGGTAGCCCTGGAGACCAGCAGTAGCTTTCTGCAACGTTCGCCGTTCGCGCTGAGTGGCGGCCAGCGCCGGCGAGTGGCCTTAGCCGGTGTGCTGGCCATGCGTCCTCCAATACTGGTACTTGACGAGCCTAGCGCAGGGTTGGATGCTGAGGCGCGAGACGAGCTTTATGCCCGTCTAGGTGAACTTCGTCGCTCCGATGGATTGACCCTGGTGTTCATCTCGCACGATATGGCGGAGGTCGCCGCACTGGCCGATCTGGTGTTCGTCATGGACTCAGGGCGTCTCAAACTCAGCGGAGCGCCCGAGGATATCTTTCGCCATCCGGGCAAACTCATGGACTGCGGCCTGCTGCCGCCCACTCTTGCCCAGGTGACCATGCTGGCCAACCAGCATGGCTGGAACATAGAACCGGAGCACTTCACACCGGAGCGGGTAGCCGTCGCACTTGCCGATCACCTTGAGCGCCATTCCGGCACTCCGCGAACCAGCTTTAGCTGAAGGAGTGGAATGGGCAGCCAGCGTGCGCCGTCAGTTTCGGCTGGCTACCTGGGGAGCAGAAAATGTGCTGAACAATCTACCGGTCGGTATATACGTGCCCGGCCAGACACCAGTGCACCGGCTGCGTGCTCGCACCAAGCTTCTGGTCCTGGTCTGGCTGGCGCTGTTGTGTTTTCTGGCTAATCATCGGGAGTTTCATTATGGCGCCTATATAGCGGCCTTTAGCTTGCTCGGGGTTGGGCTGTTACTGGCACGAGTGGATCCCCGCTATCTCTGGAAACGCATGCGACTTCTGATAGTACTCCTCTTAATCGGGGTACCGTTTTCGCTGATGTTTACGCCGGGAACTACCTGGCGCACGTTTGGGCCGATCCAGCTTCATTTCGACCAGTTGCTAGGACTGCAAGACGTCTCGCTCTCGGTGGGGCCTGTGGTGGTAACCTATGATGGCATCTGGTTCGTGATCTCCTTTGGCGCCATTTTCCTGCTGCTCTATTTGGGCTCGCTCACCCTAACGCTGACCACCACGCCGGTGGCTCTGGCGGAAGGAATCATGCTGCTCTTGCGCCCGTTTCGCCGGCTGGGAGTCCCAGTCGAGGAATTCGGACTCATGACTCTGGTTTCGCTCCGTTTCATCCCGGTGCTGATACAGGAGGCCGAACAGCTGATGAAGGCGCAGATGTCGCGTGGTGCCGACTTCACTACCGGGTCACTGGGAGAGCGCATTCGACGCTTGGGAAGCCTGCTGGTGCCGCTGGTAGAGGGAGCGCTGCGCCGAGCCGACAACCTGTCGTCGGCGCTCGAGGCTCGCGGCTACGGGACAACCGGCGAGGCCACGCTACTGCACGAAGGTCGACTTCGACTGGCGGACTGGGCAGTGCTTCTGGGCGTGCCGTTGATTACCGGGCTGGCCTACTGGAAGCTTCTGTGAGAGCGCTGGAGGTGCTGGCGCGCGCCGTCTGCGGGGTATGCGGCTCCTTCATGTAGAGTGCGTCACCGTTACCGAACTGCGCGATCTCCGTATAGTTCGCCTGCACCCAGCTGGCGAAGCCGGGGACCAGGTAGAAGCGACCGCTGGCAAAGAGTATGACCCGTATATCATATTTGGCAATGACCGCTTCCATTTCAGGAGCGGTCAGGTAGCCACTGACAATGCGCACCATTGAGGTGTCTACCAGCTCTGGAGGCACGTCACGGTTGGCCAGCCCGGCAATATACTGGTCATCGGTGGCGACCAGATCCGACGGTAGAGTAGCCGCCTGCAGCGCGGACGCCATCTCGACACTGACCTGTGGCAGCGGACGCACCGCATCTCGGTGAGCGGCAACTCCTCCAATGAGCAGACTTACCAGCAGCACGCCCGCCGTGACCAGTAGATTCACCTGATCAGGTTTCCACTCCCCCATACGAGGAAGGCTCATCCGGGGAAGGCCGGGTGAAGCCGGATGGTAGTACGAGACTATCAAGCTGGCCAGTAGAACTATCGGGGGCACCAGCAGGAGGAGGTCATGGTTGAAGAGAGGCTGCTGAGTCAGCAGAAAGGCAAAGCAGGCCAGGAACCAGACCAGCGGCGGAATGATACCCCAGGCGCGCCGGCTCATGGCGAACAAAGTGGAGACCAGTGCCAGGATAACCAGCGGATACTCGGTGAATTCCGAAAAAATGAGCTTTATGTTGTAGCCAATACTACGTTCGGCATTCTGGCTGGCCGCAAGGTGGTAGCGCACGACCTGATCATAAAGAGTGCCCCAGCTTCCAGCAAAGGGCAGCAGAACCAGCAAAAAAGCTAGCAGCGCCCCGGCGAGCAGCCAGCCTAGATCTAGCAGAGAAGAGGCTAGCGCAGGCGTGACCTCTTTCCACCCACGAAAGCGAAGGCGATCTCCCGGCCCGTACCAGGCCGCCGCCACTGGAGCTAACAGGTAGAAAATCATGGGGATGATGACAAAAACGTCAAACAGCTTGACCAGGATACCCAATCCTAACGCCACTCCGCTCCCAACTAGCAGTAGGTGCCTACGCGCACTCGTAGCGCGCACCGCCACTACCACCAGCGCTAAAGCCAGGATTTCCCAGGCCACCGACGGCGCCTCCGCCTGGAGCGTATACGATTCCTTCAGATAGAAAGGGTCAACGGCCAGGAGAGCCAGCGCCAACAATCCAACCCAGCGACCGCCGATCACACGGGCAGCCACATAGATGGCAACCAGACCCACGAGTGAATACAGGGTAATTGCCAGGCGAGCCGCCGCTAGAGTCTGGCCTGAGAACAAAGCAAACAGACGGTATAACGGGTATATGGAGAGCAGAAAAAAGGGTGGCTGCGAACTAAAGACGCTGGTAAAGAGCGGGTGGCCACTACTCATTGCCCGTAGAGATTGCCAGTACACGCCCTCGTCGTAATCGGTCTCGATGCCACCTAGCGGCAATAGGCGTAACACGAGGGCAAGTGCGCAGAGCAAAACTACCAGGCGTGCTTCGAGCGGCACCCGGGCAACCCAACTGACAAAGCTGGGGGCTGCCGATTTCTTAGCCACACTGCTGGCCTGGGTCACTATCATTACTCTCTTTCGCTGGTGAGCGCACTGGGCACCTTCCGAAGGTAGCGGACTCGGTGCTATTATATCGGCGCATTCCAGGCTGTCAACCGGAATTGGTACCGGTACCAAACTCAATCACCAGGAGGTCCAGGGCCATCTCCGGGGTCATCTTGCTGCGTTTCAGCGAGTAGTCGATGTCCCGTAACCGGCGGTGCGTGGCCTCCAGCTCGGCAAGCGAAAACTGATGTACCAACGGCAGCAGCTTCTGGACCAGGAAAGGTGCTATGCCGGTAATTTGAGCTATAGCTGGCATGCGCAGGCCGCGCTCGCCCAAGACTTTTATCTGAATGAGAGAGCGAGTCTGGCCGGCGGTAAGCGCCACGATTCCCACCGGCGACTCGCCGCTTTCCAGTAGTTCATGGAGTAGTGAAAGCCCTCGCGTCCGGTCGCGTCGCGAGAGTGCATCAGTCAGGTCGAAGATACGCGCGTTTTGCGAAGCCGGCGTAAGCGCGCGGACTTCCTCCATGCCGATGCGTCCTCCCGGCCCGACGTAGGTGCTGAGCTTCTCAATCTCTACTGCCACTGACCGCAAGCTGTCGCCGCTATCCCGCGCTAGCAAACGCGCCGCCTCGCGCGTCAATTCTCTCTGCTCCATCCGGGCCCGGTTTATCAACCAGCTTTCCAACTCAGCACCGCGTGGACTGTTGTATACGTGTATAGTACCGTAGCTCTTGGCCGCCTTCACCAACGGGTTGGAGGCATCAAGGGTCTCACCGGCAACAACCACCAGCAGTGTTGACTCGGGAAGTTGTGGTACCTGGCGCGCCAGAGCCTCGGTAAATGACCGGAAGTCGTGCGCGGGTACTCTTCGCTTCCTGGCGGCAACCGCCTTACTGGGCTGCTCCTGTTCCGGCGGAACCAAACCTCCCGACGCCTGCACTTCCGCCGCAGCCTCTTTGCGTCTCTGCCTGGGCAACCCCTCGACTACCACCAGGCGACGGCTAGAGAAGAACGGCAAAGTGTTGCAGCTCGCCAGAATCGACTCCAGGCTGCTTTCCATGCCGCTGAAGGTATCGATGCCGTAAGCCAGGTCGGGATCAGCCTTTAGCCGAGCCAGTTCTTCGTGGGCAGTAAACTCATCAGTTCCATGCAGCAACATGAACATTACGTCGGCGTCCAAACGTGCACTGTCTTGTCATTGCTGGCCGAAGCAATCGCTTGCGCATTTCGAGACCAGCGAGCGGTATTTACCGAGCCAATGGGCACGTTGCCGCTCGCTTGACCGGATGCCATATGTCCCGTGTAAGTCAAACTCCGCTTCCCGGACTGTGGATTCCACACCTGCACCGTCTCATCCTGGCTACCGCTGGCAATCAGCCCATTGCTTTTAGACCAGTCGATACAGTTCACCGATTCGGTATGCCCGGTGTAGGTAAAGAGAGTCTGGCCGGTTGCACTGTCCCAGATCTGAGCCGTGGCATCGGCGCTGCACGAGGCCACTCGCTGGGAATCGGAGGCCCAGCTGACCCCAAGTACCTCGCGGGTGTGATTGCGGTAGAAGAGGGGATGGTCACCGCTTAGCGCATCCCAGACCTGGGCAGAGTAGTCACCGCTACCACTGGCGAGCCGAAGTTGGTTGAGCGACCACGCCACCGAAGCAACATAGCGAAGATAGTGGCTGCGCGAGTAAAGGGCATGGGCATTGGCCGCCTCCCAGACCTGCACGGTACGGTCATTACCGCCGCTGGCACAATAGACGCCGTCGGGCGACCAGGTGACGTCATCTACGTCGCCCGTATGCCCGGTGTACTTACAGACTAATTTGCCGCTGGTCCAATCCCAGACCTGTGCCGTGGCATCGCTGCCGGCGGAGACGATCCTCGTGCCGTCCGGCGACCAGGCTACGCACCAGACACGCGCGGAATGACCGGTGTAGGTGTAGATGTGCGCGGCGGTCGCGGCATTCCAGATTTGCACCGTCTTATCGTCGCTGGCTGAGGCTACCTTGCTGCCGTCGGGCGACCAGCTCACCTCATTCACCGCTGCCGAGTGGCCGCGGTAGATCACCAGCGGCGCCCCGCGCACTGCTCCTCCAATCACCGGCTCAGGGCTCGTCTGCGGTGCTGTCTTGGCAAAGAGTGCGCACCCGGCCACGCCGGTAACACCAGCTGCCAGCGCCAGCCCAGCTGCTCCCTTGACCACAGTTCGCCGGGAGAAGCGCAGCCCAACTCTATCCATGTATCATTCTCGTCTACCAGAGAACCACCAGTAGTTACCGGACCGGATCAAGCACCGCCGAGTCAGGAGCTTCGGCCAGATGGCCGAACGCCATACGGGACAGTTTGCGCGGTGGATCGAGCACCATGCTCCAGAAGCACTGCCCAATGTAGGATGTGACCGGCAACCGCTCGGGTTTCGTTTCTTGACCGCCATCCACGGTTCGCTTGTTGAGAATGGCCTGGCGCAAGTCAGCGGCGGTACTTCCCGGGAACAGGGTATAGCCGGAGCCAATGTGCTGCCAGAAGTGGGCGTCGCTGCTGCCGGTGGCGGCAAATCCCCACTGCTGATTCAGCTCGCGAACCCGTGAGCGCACCCAGGCGTTGGCCGGCGAAGGGTTGTAGAGTTCAATGCCGTCAATAGGATAGCCCCGGCGCAGCAGCTCCTCAATCTTTTGGCGGCTCAGGCTCGGCACCAGACGTCCCATGGGATGGGGAATGATACAGAGGCCACCCTGCTCTTTGATAGCCTCGATCGCACCTTCAACGTGCATGAGGAACTTGACCGGCCGCTTCATAAACAGGCCGAGAAAATGGCCCTCGCGGGCAGTCACCTCGCTGCCCCAAATCATCTCGATCTCGCTACCTTCACGATCGATGATGTCCTGTATTCTTTTGGCACCCTCCATATGGTCGTGGTCGGTAACCGCAATCACGCTCAAGCCGCGACGTCTGGCTTCCTGTAGCACCCGGCGCGGACTGGCGGTACCATCGCCCAGATTGGTGTGCATGTGCAGATCTGCCTTGTGGAGCTTGCTGGTCGGTCTATCCGGTTGCCCGTTCGCCACACCAGGAGCGTCCATTGAAACGTCATGCATATATGGTAACAGTGTGCCTTTCTCTACTGAATAACTCAACGAATATGCCACTTCGCATGGTACAAGAGTAGGCGGAAATCTGCAAGGGAAGAAGGCGCAAAATATTATTGAGGGTTGTATACACCGTTCGGTCATGGTATACTGGCCGCGAAGATGCGAACAGCCTCTTCTGCGTGTGAATGGGGATCTCACGTATATTCTTAGACGCTCGTCGGTGGCCTGCATGGGTAACACGTCAGCCTCGAATACTGGGACGGTGTCCCTCAGTTCTCCCCCACAGCGTTCTGTCCCCTTAGTAGGGTATGCCCCATTTTTAGAGTGATGGGACAACATTGGTTCATTTGCTAGAGGCGTGAATGAGCCGTAAGAGAGGAAACCAAGTTTGGCCACCGATCAGACACTTAGGTGTCGCGAATGCGGCCGTGATTTCATTTTCACGGTTGGTGAGCAAGAATTCTATGCCAGTCGCGGCTTGATGAACACGCCGTCTCGCTGCCCCGAGTGCCGAGCCGCACGCAAAGCGTCTATGTCCGGAGGTTCCTACGGGGGCGATCGTGCCCCTCGCCAGATGTATACCGCGACCTGCTCCTCGTGTGGTGGAGAGGCACGCGTGCCGTTCCAGCCGCGGGGCGACAAGCCAGTCTACTGCAGCAACTGTTTTCAGCAGACCGGCGGCGGCGGTAGCAGCAGCCGGAACAGCGGCGGCTACGGGTCCCGCTGGTAGAGCCGCGAAAGTATCGCATAGTAAGCATAACCCTGGTATTATGCGCGCTCGGACCTTTCATTGGTCCGAGCGTTTTTTCTTGCTATGGTGGAGCAGCAAGCGAGCGCCTATGAAGTATCAATGGTTGGTTCTGGATGTCGACGGCACTCTCCTCGATTCGCGACATGTCCTGCGGCCACGGGTTGCCGAAGCGGTAAGTGAAGCTGCTGCCGGGGGACTCCAGGTCATGCTGGCCACCGGCAAGCTGCTCGGTTCGGTGCAACCGTTGTTAGACCGGATGAAGATAAGCGGCCCACAAATCGTGTTGAACGGCGCTGCTATCTGTGAGAGCACCACTGGCAAGCCGATACGCTTCCGCCCGCTGGCGGTACCGGACCGCACCTCCGTCATCGAGACGGTTCGCCACCACGATCCCAATGTGCTCGTTTCCTGTTTCGGGCTGCACGCCATCTACATGGATAGCGTACATCCGCGCAGCGGTATCTTCGCCGAGTACGGTGAAAAGCCGGTGGTGCTGGTTCCCAGCTTGCTGGCTTACGATCTTCCGGCCACCGCCAAAGTTCTGCTGCATGGAGATGCCGCCGAACTGGCGGCACTGCGTCGGAACATGCAGAATCATCTCCCCGGACGGACCACCATGACCACTACAACTCCTGACTTTCTTGAGTTCTTTGATTCTCAGGCAGGCAAGGGTTTAGCTCTGGCTGCGCTCCGCTCCCAGTTCGGCATCGCCAAAGAGCAGGTGATTGCCATCGGTGATGGTGACAATGACGTGCCTCTGCTAGCCGAAGCGGGATTGGCGGTGGCTATGGAGAACGGAACCGCGGCGGCGCGAGCGGCGGCCTCGCGCATCGCTCCCAGTAATGACCAGGATGGCGTCGCCGTGGTGCTTGAGCAGCTGCTGGCTCACGGCAGCTAGCCTTTGTAGCCAAACTGGCGGACCAAGGCTTTGCGCTCGGCGATGTCCTGCTCAGTCTCAATACCTTTACTGGGCACGCCGTCGATGACTCCGAGGATGCCCCGTCCCTGCTCGCTCTCCGCGACGATGACTTGGACCGGATTGGCGGTGGCGCAGTAGATACCGCAGACTTCCTGCACACGCTGAATGGCGGGCAACACATTTATGGGAAAGGCGTTGCGCAATAGTATCAAGAAGGCGTGCCCGGTTCCCAATTCAAGCATGATAGCGCTGGCAAGTTTGGCCAGCTCGTCGTCGGTTCCGCTCCAGCGGACGAGCGCCGGTCCCGAAGCCTCGCAGAACGCCAGCCCGAACAGTATGCCGGGCACTGTGCCCACCAGCGCTTCATGTAGATCTTCAACCGTCTTGATGAAGTGGCTCTGCCCTAAAATCACATTGATGCCGTCGGGCCTTTGCAGCGCAATGACCTTTAGCTCTTTGAGTTCCATAAAAGCACGCTCCCTTGATACTTTCTCTCGGCCGTGACTTACCTCACGCCGTCACGGTGTATCTCGTCACCGGCTGGATACGTGGGGGAGTATACCGCGGGCAGGTTTACCTGCCAAGGCGAAGCCGCCAGGTAAACCTGGTTACCACGGCTGCAAACGGTACGGATTATGCCTTGAGGTAGCCACAGCGACAGCTGTTTTCTCCCATATTGGTTGACTCAGTAAGTACACAGTGCCATAATGGCAGCGATTATGTGCCAGGGATACAGGATGCGCCACAGCACGCGCGGAGCAGCGATAACTATGCAGCATACAGACAGCGTAGCCCGGACGATGTCGACCACGGAAGAATCAGGGCAAGGGCAGAAGAGCAAAGTTGCCATATCGGTGGTGGTACCCGTTTTCAATGAACGGGAGAGCTTAGAACTGCTGTATGATGCTCTGAAAACTGAGCTCCAGAAAATCGCGGTACCGTACGAGATCATATTCGTCGACGACGGCAGCACCGACGGCTCCTTTGCCGCCATTTCGCAGCTGCACGAGTCGGATAGCCACATTCATGCCATCCGTTTTCGGCGCAACTTCGGCAAGACGGCCGCGCTGGTCGCCGGCTTTCAGCGGGCGTCTGGAGACGTGATCTTTACTATGGATGCCGACCTGCAGGATGATCCGGCCGAGATGCCCAAGTTCTTGGACAAACTGGCCGAAGGCTATGACCTGGTGAGTGGATGGAAGTATCCTCGACATGACCCCATCACCAAGACGCTGCCGTCCTTCATCTTCAATCGTATGCTGGTCGCTACTACTACCGGCGTCAAACTTCATGACATCAACTGCGGATTCAAAGCCTACCGTCGAGAAATCATCGAGGACATCAAGCTCTACGGCGAACTGCACCGCTTTATTCCGGTTCTGGCGAAACAGCGGGGCTTCAACATCACCGAAGTCAAGGTTCTCCACCACCAGCGGAAGTACGGTAAGTCCAAGTTTGGCGCCCGGCGGTTCTTACGCGGCTTTCTCGATCTGCTTACCGTACTCTTTCTCATGTCCTACCTGCGCACGCCACTGCGACTCTTCGGCGTGCTCGGTCTGATTTCCCTACTGGCCGGCGTGGTGGTTGATCTCTACATCGTGGCCGACCGTTACCTGCCGTTTGGCTCGCATCAACCCATCCACAACCGTCCGTTGCTCTTTGTAGGCGTCATGTTACTCATTTTCGGCGTCAGCTTCATCCTTACCGGGCTGCAGAGCGAGATGATCCGTCACTTTGCCTATCGACCTGAGGAAGAATACAGTGTTAGGCAGGTGCTGGATTGAACGTGCCAGGCAACGGCGACCGGAGGCCCTATCCCGATTCTGCCACTACCAGCCGTGAGGCTGCGCCTCGCCTGAATCGGGTGCTGAGCGGAGCAGCGGAGCTCTTCAAACGGTACAAGCGGTTGGTGACAGTAGTAGTGCTGGCGCTTATCGCCATTTTCCTGGGTGCTGGAGTGTGGAGCAGCTGGTCGACGCTCTCGCACTATCACTGGCACGTGCGCTGGTGGCTCTTCGTTGCCGCGTTTCTCCTCCTGGTAGCGCAGGAGTTGTCCTATGGCTTCATCTGGCGGGGCATACTGGCTCGGTTAGGAAGCCACCTGGACATCGTCTCAAGCCAGCGGATCTACCTTGGCGCCGAGTTCGTCCGGTACATCCCCGGCAACGTCTGGCATGTCATCACCAGGGTACTCTGGGCGGAGCAGCGCGGTGTTCCCAAATCGGTCGGCTTCGCCAGTATGGTCGTAGAGCTGGCTACCAAGATCACCGGCGCTGCGCTCATTTTCGTCCTGAGCCTCTTTTTCTGGCCCAATGTCGGTGCGCTGACCTCGCGGCTGGATATCCCGCACTCGGTGATCGCCATCGCCGCAGCCATACTGATACCACTGCTGCTGGGCGGTCTCTACCCACCTCTACTGCAGGCATCCCTGAACTTTATCTTGCGGAAGTTGGGACGCGAGCAAATTAGCATTACCTTGCACTATGGTGATATCTTGCTCGTCACCGCCTTCTGGATGGCAAGCTGGCTTATCGCTGGCGCCGGATTCTACCTTCTCATCGATTCGATAGCTGGCATCTCGCTTTCTCCGGCTGGGCTGGCGGTCGCCATCGGGATCTACGCGATCGGTTGGGACGTGGGCTTCTTATCCTTTGTCACACCTAGTGGCCTCGGCTTCAGGGAAGCCACCATCATCGTGCTGCTTACCGCGTCGAATCTGGTGCCCGGCGTGGCCATTGCCACCGTGCTGGCGTTTGTGGCCCGATTGCTGGCTACGGCCTCTGAACTCGTTTGTATCACCATTGCCCACATCGCGCCGGGGTCACCGGCGCCGCCGCAGGTAGAAATCTTGAAGCAGGCCCAGGCCGAATTGCCCTAATCACTTCTTGATTTCCGCCGCGGCGGCGAGTAATCCTCGAATACTACTTAGGAATCGATGCTCACCAGCGTGATGTCGAAGATCAGCGTGGCGTTGGCCGGAATGGTTGGAGGCGAACCCTGCGATCCATAACCGATCGCCGCCGGAATGATCAGCCGGCGGACTCCGCCGGGCTTCATGCCGATCAGGCCGATGTTCCAGCCCTGAATCACCTGTGCTTGCCCGACGTTCTGCACCTGGAAGGTCCCACCATGCAGATAGGAACTATCGAAGAGCTTGCCGTTAGACTGTAGCCAACCAGTATAGATTACCGTCACGTTGTCTCCAGATTTGACAGCCGTGCCGCAGCCAGGCTGAACATTGATGTATTGGAGACCGCTACTGCCATTCACGATAGTGCCAGTCACCTTCGGAGGCGACTGCGGTGGATTCAGGGCCGGCACCGGGCCAACCGGCGTGGCGGTGGGGGCAGGACAGGCGGAAGCCGTCTGGTGAGCGGTGGTATGGCCGAGGTGAGCAAATGGATTGTGAGTGACCAGTAGCACCACGACGCCAGCTACGACGACAATGGCGAGAAAACCCTGAAAGATACGGGCACGTCGGCGGCGTTCATAGGCGCGGCGCGCGGCGCGCGCCTGGCGCTTATTGAGTGTGGCTCTAGTGGCACTAGTGTTGGCTGCGCCGGTAGAACGGGTATTGCTGGTCTGAGACTGTGACGGCATCTGCTGGCGATCCCTTCCCCCTCACGTAACACAAAAGAGGCAGAACATAATAGCAAAATGTATTGCCTTGCCAGTATACCGCTCTCTGCTCCGAGCGCGCAACCGAGGTAAGGCGGCTGGAGTAGAGATGCCTCGCTAAAACTGGTGGCGAAATACTGGCAATCAGTCCAGTGTCTTGGGAAACGTCGCGCACTAAGCTGAGAGGATGGGAAAGTTTTTAGGTTCACAGAATCCGCTGTTAGGATTGAGGTCATGAAAAAACCGGCTTACAAATGGGTGGCACTGGCAGTTACCACAATTGGATCGCTGATGGTCGCGATCGACTCGACGATAGTAATTTTAGCTCTGCCAAATATGCTCCAGGATTTGCACTCAAATCTGGTGCGCATGACATGGGTGATCATTGGATACCTCCTGGTAAACACTGTTCTCCTGTTAACATTTGGCCGCATGGCCGATATGTTCGGCCGTGTCCGGCTCTATAATCTCGGCTTCATAGTCTTCACCGTGGGATCAGTGCTCTGCGGCCTGGCACAGACTGATACCATGCTCATAGTCTCGCGCCTCATACAAGGGGCAGGCGGGGCCATGCTCGCTGCTAACGGCATGGCCATCATCACCGAGGTGTTCCCGGCGGAGCAACGCGGCCAG
Source organism: uncultured Chloroflexia bacterium (assembly GCA_963826075.1). Lineage (GTDB taxonomy): Bacteria > Chloroflexota > Ktedonobacteria > Ktedonobacterales > JADMIN01 > JAJPKE01. The sequence continues at coordinate 318,905 of CAWGVQ010000008.1, read as the reverse complement.
GCTATGGGATTCAACGCCGTCACCTGGGGACTCGGAAGCATGCTCGGACCGGTTCTAGGGGGAATTATCCTGACGGTCAGTTCGTGGCGCTGGATATTTCTGGTAAATCTGCCTATCGGCATAGTGGCGACACTGGCCGCTTATCTTTTTCTTCATGATATCGCGCCTCTCCCCAAAGGCGAGCGCTTCGACCTTATCGGCGCCCTCCTCTTTAGTGCAGGGCTGGTGGCGCTATTGCTTGGTATAACTGGTGGAATTGGCCCAGGGTGGCTGTCGCCCGGCATCCTGACGTTGTTTGCCGTCTCACTAGCGTGCCTGGTAGCGTTTGTCATGCGCGAACGCCGGGTCGACTACCCCATGCTGGATCTACACCTGTTCGACAACCACCGGTATGCTTTCTCAGTGGCGGCGGCGGCGCTGCAATCCCTGTCGGTCTTCGCCGTCAACTTCCTGCTGATCTTTTACTTGCAGGGCGTACGCGGCTACAGTCCGCTCATAGCTGCGCTGCTCATTCTGCCGTTGCCGGTGGTAACCTCCATTGTCGGTCCACTAAGCGGGCGCTGGTCGGATAGGCGGGGAGGCGTCATGCCAGCGACCATGGGCTTGGCAGTGCAGTGCGCGGCGCTCCTGATTCTGATATTCTTGCAGCCAGTAACACCGTATCTGGTGCTAGCTTTGGCGCTGGCGTTGCTGGGTCTGGGAGGCGGACTGTTCTGGTCACCCAATACCAGTATCACCATGGGGGCGGCTCCCCGTAACCGGCTGGGCGTAGCCTCAGCCACCCTTAACACCATGCGCAATTTAGGCATGATGTTGAGTTTTGCACTGGCGCTGGCGGTCGCTGCCGCCGCAATGCCGCCCGCTGTCATGAATGCGGTGTTCCTGGGCACGGTTGGACGCCTTTCCCCTTCTATCTCCACTGCGTTCACCAGCGGCATGGGACGGGCATTTCTGGCATCGGCTGCCATCAGCGGTCTGGCTATTATCTGTTCTTCGCTGCGCAATCGGCAGCACCTGCTGGCGCCTTCGCGTCGCAGCATATCGCCGGCCGATAGTGGCGACGGTATTCCACTGGTGAGTAAGCGCTAGCGCTTACCTCAGCAGTTCCAGGCCTGTCCGGTGAGGTAGGCGGATCAACCGCCACCTTCGGGTGGCGGCAGCACGAACCGCTGCGCCGGCTGTTGCCGGTTAGCCGCTGCCTGGCTCCGTAGCCGTTCCAGAGAACTCGGTGGGACCAACCGGCCGCCCAGTGGAGTCGGATGCATGTTGGGGCCATGGTAGTCGCTGCCGCCGGTGGGGACGAGGTGGTACTTCTCGGACAGCTCCACTAGACGCCGGACCGTCTGGTCGTCGTAGTCGCCGTAGTAGCACTCCAGCCCCTGCAGTCCCGCGGCCACAAGCGGAGCTACGACCCGCTGCTCGGCATCGGGTATGCTGGCCATGATTGCAGCGGGGTGAGCCAGCACCGGCACTCCATATGCGCTACGAATCAACCGTACGGCATTCTCTGGGGACAGCTTGTAGCGGGCGACGTAGCCGGGACGGCCCGGCCCTATCCATTTCTCGAATGCCTCGCTCACTGTCTCGGCGTAGCCCGCCTCGATGAGCGCGCGTGCCACGTGAGGGCGCCCCACCGCACCCTGCGCCAGCTGGCTCACCCGCTCCCAGGTGATATCGACGCCCAGCTGGCGCAGCTTCTCTACCATCCGTTCACCGCGCTGCCGTCGCGCCTCGCGCAAAAGGCGCAGGCTCTCTTGCAGCTCGGACTGCTGATAGTCGATGAAGTAGCCCAGCACATGAGCCTCTTCACTACTACCCGGTAGATCGGTATTTATCTCCAGGGCGGGAATGACGCTCACGCCGAGTCGCTGCCCAGCGGCGATAGCGGCCTCGATGCCGTCGGTGCTGTCGTGATCCGAGAGGGCGATTACGCCCAGATGGGCCTGCTTCGCCAGCAGAGCGAGCTCAGCCGGCGAATAGAGGCCATCTGAAGCGGTTGAGTGAGTATGCAGGTCTATGCCAGCACTGGTGTCTAGTTGCAAGATGACGACTTCTTCCTCACTTCGCGTAGTCGATTGAGCGGGTTTCTCTGACGACGCAGACTTTGATCTGTCCGGGATAGTCCATGCTTTCCTCGATCTTACGCGCCACGTCACGTGCTAGCTGGTCGGCGGCATCCTCGTCCACGTCCTCAGGACGTACGATGATGCGCACCTCACGCCCGGCCTGTACCGCAAAGGACTTCTCCACACCAGTGAACGAGTTGGCGATATCTTCCAGCGTTTCTAGTCGCTTGATATAGAGATCTATGGTTTCGCGCCGTGCTCCAGGCCGGGCGGCAGAGATAGCGTCTGCAGCCTGCACAATGGCGGCTTCGAGCGATTGCGGCTCGGAATCGGTAGCATGATGCGACACGATCGCGTGAATCACTTTGGGCGAGCGGTTGAAGCGACGGGCAATCTCGCCGCTTATCAGCATGTGCGGACCCTCAACCTCCTGGTCGATAGCCTTGCCCAGATCGTGCAACAATCCAGCCACCTTGCAGACGGTAATGTCGGCGCCAAGCTCAGCAGCCATGGTAGCCGCCAGTACCGATACCTCAATTGAGTGGTTGAGGACATTCTGGCCGTAGCTGCTGCGAAAATGGAGCCGGCCGAGTATCTTTACCAGTTCCGGCGGCAGGTTGGTAACATTGGCTTCGTTACAGGCTCGCTCGCCTTCTTCGCGCACGACATTATCGAGCTCTTGCTGCGCCTTCATGACCACTTCTTCGATTCGGGCCGGATGGATGCGCCCATCGAGGATTAGCTTGGTCAGCGCGATGCGAGCAACTTCGCGGCGTACCGGATCAAAGCCTGAGAGAATGACGGCTTCGGGGGTATCGTCGATAATAAGGTCGACTCCAGTGGCGGCCTCCAGCGCACGAATATTACGGCCTTCACGCCCAATGATTCGTCCCTTCATCTCATCATTAGGCAGTGGCACTACCGAAATGGTAATATCAGAGACCTGGTCCGAAGCGCAGCGCTGAATGGCCAGGGTTATGATCTCACGAGCCTTGACTTCGGCATCCTCGCGCGCCTGAGCCTCGATCAGGCGTGCGCGGCGGCTGGCATCGCGTCTCGCGGTCTCCTCCACACTTCGAATTAACTCTTCACGAGCCTCTTGCTGGCTCATGCGCGCCACCCGTTCCAACTCAGCAGCGCGCTGGCTATGGAGCTTCTCAAGCTGCTCCTTATAGCCCTGCAGCTCCTGCTGCTGCTGGTTCAGCTGGCGTTCACGTTTTTCTATGCCATCGATTTTGCGGTCGAGCTGCTCCTCCTTTTGCTGGAGTCTCGTCTCCTGCCGCTTGATTTCCTGGCGTCGCTCGCGATTCTCGTTCTCGAGCGAGGTTCGGATTTTGGTTGTTTCTTCTTTGGCTTCACGAAGCGCGTCTCGTTGCTGAGCCTGTATCTCCAGCAGCCGAGCCTCGGCGCTTTCTTTCTGCTGATTGAGTTGCTCAACGTGCTTGCGCTGAGTGAGCTCTCTGGCAAACACGTATCCGCCAAAAGTTCCCAGACCCAGAATCACCAGAGCAACTACGAAGTCCATTAATGCGTTCACGTATAGGAAACCTCCGCGAGGCTACCGAAAATGAAAGAGGAAATTAACTGACATAACCAATGGTAGCTGGTGATCTCTCATATTATCTGTTGGTGCCATGCACCACCGACAATAAACCAGCGGTTCCCCACACTATATGAAAATTACTGCGAAGCTGTCAAGCGGCCAGAAAGGCGCCGAGGGACAACCGAGCAAATGGCAGATGGTATACTGCTTCAGGCAGCGGTAGCCTTCTAGCCTGCCCTAGAGCCATTTTTCCCTGGTCCATCGGTCTGTCTTTAGGAGAAGTGATTTTCTATGACCCAGCCAGTCACACCTGACACCGGCGCGACAACACTCGCGCCGTCCACGACCCCGAGCCCGGAGCAATCCGCGTGGCTGAAGCACTACATTCGTGACGTGCCCGATTATCCCCAGCCGGGCGTTCTGTTCCGCGACATCACGCCGCTGCTGCAAGACGCCGCCACCTTACGGTTCACTCTCGATATCATGGCCAATCGTTATCGAAACTCGAAGATTGACCAGGTCGTGGGTATAGAGTCTCGCGGCTTTATTTTCGGCACACCCCTTGCCTATGCTCTAGGCACTGGATTCGTGCCAGTTCGCAAGAAGGGCAAGTTACCCGCACAAGTGATTGGCGTGGAATACGAGCTCGAATACGGCTCGAACGTGCTGGAGATCCATACCGATTCAATTACCCCTGGGCAACGCATACTGGTGGTGGATGATCTTCTGGCGACCGGAGGAACCACTGTCGGAACCGTCAAGCTGGTAGAGCAGTTGGGAGCGCAGGTGGTCTCGCTGGCATTCCTTATCGAACTCACCAGCTTGAAGGGACGATCTCGGCTGCCCGGGTATGATGTCTTTGCCCTGCTCAGCTACTAACTGGCGTAGATGCTGCGCTCAGCAAGTACGCGTTGTGTTTACAAGGAAATCTTGCTGCCTATGGCTATTCTGGTGCATCCAGCGCGTGCCACCCACAACTGGTCACGAGCCGGCGTTCATAAAGGCGACCGAATGTACCATGTACTTTCCGATCGCCTGGGGCCGGAAGGCAACTCCGAGCTACGCGCCTTTGTGGGGGCATTTGGGATGAGGCCGCAATGGATACAGTACGAAGGTAGCTACCGGGAGCACTTCGATGCTCGCTCCGACACCGGGCTGGCAATGATACGAGCTGGTGCCCGGCTGGCAACTAACCGTGAAGTGGGCCAGCTCCTGGCGGCCAAGAAGTCGGCAATGGCCGGGGAGAAGGAGGCTTGACCGTCTCACGGAGTTGACTGCACGAACTCCACCACGATACGAGCCAGTTCCTCACCCTGGTCCTCCTGCAAAAAGTGCCCGGCTCCGGCCAGCACTCGGTGGTTCTGCCCTCTGGCTCCGGGAATCTGTTCCTGGAAGTAGCTGTCGGCGCCGTGCGTGACCGGGTCGCCGTCGCTAAACGCGGTCAGGAAGGGTTTGCTCCATCCCTTTAGAACCTGCCATGCCTGACGGTTGGCCTCCGCCGCCGGGTCATCGGGTGTGGATGGTACCAGCAGTGGAAACTGGCGAGCACCAGCTTTATAGCGATCATCTGGAAAAGGCGCCTCGTAGGCCGATACCACCGCTGGGGACAGCGGGTTACGGCAGCCGCTCCGCAGCACGCCGCCTATGTCCAGAGTCTCACCACGCTGCGAGAATTGTTTCCAGGCCAGAAAGGCGCGTCCCGGTGGCTGGTCTCCGGTTGGTAAGCCGGTGTTTGCGGCTACTACCCGCAGGAAGCGCTCCGGATGTTCGGCAACCAGACGTAGACCGATCAACCCTCCCCAGTCCTGGCCGACCAGCGTCATATGGTCCAGACCTAGGCTGTCGAGCGTCGACCACATCCAATCCACATGCCGCTGGTACGTGTAAGCGCTACGTTCAACTGGCTTATCCGAGCGGCCGAAGCCGACCAGGTCGGGAGCCACAACCCGGTACCCGGCCGCGACAATTACCGGTATCATCTTGCGGTAGAGAAATGACCAGCTGGGTTCACCATGCATGAGCACCACTGGCGCCGCATCAGGCAGGCCGGCTTCGATGTAGTGGACTCGCAGATCAGGCAACTCGACGTAGTGCGGTGCATACGGAAAGTCGGGAAGCTCGGCAAAGCGTTCTTCGGGCGTGCGAAGCACGGCGAGTGATTCCATAAGTCCATTTACTCCTGGTTTCTAGTCTTCGGCGGTGCGCTCGACTGGCGCTGCCAGTAGAATAGGGGTGGGCTCGGCGAATCCCTTGAGCAGTTCTTGGCCGCGAGCTACAAACGCGATACCATCCAGCTGCGGCGCCAGATACGCCACGCCGGTGGAGACCAGCACTTCGCCGGCGCCGGCCAGGCTGCAGAGGCGGGCGGCGCGATTGAGAGCCGCACCGCGGTAGCCATCGGCCACCGCCACCGCCTCACCCACATCCAGGCCGACGCCGATCGCCATCGGCAGCTCAGCGTTAGCCAGCGATTCTTCCGCACAACGCTCCTGTAGATCACCGGCAGCTTTCACCGCCTGCTGGGCAGAAGCAAAGACACAGAGCACTTCATCGCCCCGCATCTCGACCAGCTGCCCCCCCCAACGCTCCACGGCGGATTGGGCGATTTCGGCAAAACGGGTGGTAAGACGCGCTGCCGCCTCATCTCCATGCTCCTGGGTAAACCGGGAGTAGCCCCGAATATCGGCGATGAGAAAAACCAGTATAGCCGCCTGAAGGACTGCCGGTGAGGGAGTAGCGCGCTGCTTTCCCAGTACACGAGCCACCAATCCGGACTCCCACTCGGCAGATTCCAGAAACGTGTCTTTTTGCTCACCGGTCACCTGAAGCACATCGGCCAGCTTCTTGGCGAGCGCGAGTGAAGGCGCGCTGCGCATTCCATTCTCAATTTCGCGAAGTGCACTGGGCGCAATTCCCACTGCCTGCGCCGCTTGATCCACCGTCATGCCTCGCAGGGTGCGGTGTTCGCGTACTTGCTCTCCAAAGGGCGGAAATGGTTGGGCAATGTCGGAAAGTTTAGGGATCTTCGGCCATGGCATACAGAGCCTCCTCGGCGCTCACCGGCGCTCACTCTACGTTGGTATCGCTATTATATTGGGCTGGCGACTCGGCTATCTTCCTCTCCTTAAGCGGTGCCTCCGATACCTGCCCCGTCTCTGCCGCAAACCCTGGAATGCGCTCTAGAGCACGCCGCACACCGGGTGAGAGTGGGGCGAGCACCGACGACTCCGACGGGTGAGCCGCCGCCTGCGCCAGACCTTCTTCCATATTGGTAGCCAGCGCCATTTCCAGGAAGATTTCTTCAAGCTCGGGATTGGCTGAGCAGTAGATAGAGAGATCGGAGGCCAGCCCCAGCGCGCGGTCAGCCTGCCAGCGCTCAAGAAGCGCGAGGAGCAGCAGCTCGGTTTCTGCGGTGTTCTCCGGATCATTCATCTCGTGTGTACCCTGCTTCGCATTCATGTGAGCGTCTGTACCTCACTCTCCTCGCCGACGTACCAGCCACGCAGTAGAGTATAGCTCTGGCGGAGGTAATTGCGCACCGTCCGGGTCGTGACTCCACCCAGAACTCTGGCGATCTCGCTTTCGGAGGCGTCCCGCCAATGGCGTAACACTATAGCAGTCCGTAGACGTCCGGGCAATCGCTGCACCAGCCGGCGAAGGTCGGCCAGCTCGGCCTCCGCAAAGGGATCGGCACCCCCGTTCGCTGGCAACCGCCGGACTGTCCTATCCAGTCTTTCGGTGATGTCGTCCCCGCCTGTACCTAGATGGACGAGCAGACGCTCCGCTACACGCTCGGGCCGCGCCGCACCGGCAAGCGGCCAGTAACCGCGCTGCTGCAGCAGCGCGGTAGCGGTATGTCGCTCAGCAAAGGCCAGCGATTGCCGGAAGAAGAGTTCCCAGCCGGGCGCGTTACGCAGGGCAATCTGATCCCAGAGCCGCAGCGCCAGCTCTTGGCGCAACTCCTCTTGTAGCTCCAGACCTTCTGCGCCGGAAATGCTGGAGGTTCGCGCAATGCATCCGGCTGCCCAAGCAGCGCAGGCAGTTTCTATCTGCTGGAGAAGGAGCACGAAGAGCTCTCGGGCAACGCGCTCTTCTCCTAGTTCGCGTGCCGCCCGAATGTAGTGGACCTGAGCTCCCCCCGACGGCCGCCGCGCCGAACAATTCTGGAGCCTGGCCCATAGCAGCGGCGAACTCACCGGCGGCCACCCATCCAACTCCTCGGAGAGGAGCTGGCGAGCTTCCTCCACCAGCTGGCCGGCCACACCCTGCGATTCATTATGTCGATTCATGACCTTGGCCCTATTGGCTCGCTCGCCGTCACATGGCGGCTTTGCGTACCGAATTCGTGGCCCACAGCAGTGCCATGATCGCCAGAACACCCAGTATGATGAAGGCTTGGGATACCGCTACGTTACCAAAATGCCCGGCCACCAGGGCCCGTGCAGCATTTACCGAATACGCGAAGGGATTAGCCTTGGCAATATTCTGCAAGATAGTTGGTGCCAGCGAGAGCGGCAGCATGATGCCGGAGAGCAGCAGCAGGGGCAGCGCCACCAGGTTGACCGCTGCGGCCAGAGACGCCTCATTTTTTACCAGGAGAGCCACGGCGTAGGAGCATGAGCCCATCATCAAGCCGCCGATCAGCAGCAGCACCACCAGCAGCACCAGTCCAGCCGTATCCGGGCGGAAGCCAAGCAGCAATCCGATGCCCAGCAGCAACATTGTCTGCACCAGGAGATTGAGTAAGCTGACTGAGATCATGCCTATCATAAGCGCCAGCCGGTTTACTGGAGTGACGCGCAAACGCTCGATGACTCCTTCGCGCAGCTGCCCGATGACGGTGAAGCCGGCAAAACCGGTGCCAAAGATCGCCATCATCATCATCAGGCCAGGCGTAAAAATATTGTAGGCGCCGCCCTTAGGGAAACCGGGGACGCCAACCAGACTCTTGAGCAGTGGTGCGAACAGCAGCATGTAGCAAACCGGCTGAAAAAGCCCAAAGAATACCCAGGCGGGATTGCGAAGCATAACTCGCAGAGCCGAACCGAAGATGAGCCAGCTATCACGTATGAGTTTTGGCACGGAGTACTCCTTCTGATTAAGCGCTCTGCTCTTCTCGTAGCGAGCGGCCGGTTAAGCGAAGAAACACGTCTTCCAGTGTCGGGCGAGCCAGTGATACTGTTCGAATAGTGGCGCCGTTCTGGTCGAGCAGACGCAGTACATCGGGAAGTACCTCCTCGCCACGCTCCACGTAGAGCTGCAGTCCCGAGTCGGTCTCCTGAAGTTCGCGCAGGAAGGGCTGAGCGCTGAGCACCTCTCTCACCCGTGTTCCGGCACCGTTCTGCGTATCCAGTCCCAGTGAGATGATGTCTCCGGCAATGCTCTGCTTGAGCGCGGACGGCGTATCTTCTCCCACAATCTTGCCGTTGTCGATAACCGCCAGACGATCGCAGAGGTTGTCGGCCTCATCCATATAGTGGGTGGTGAGAAAGATGGTGATGCCCTCGGAGCGCAAGAGGCGCACCTCATCCCAGATGCGCGCCCGGCTCTGAGGGTCCAGTCCAGTAGTGGGCTCATCCAAGATTAGCAGGCCAGGACGGTGCATCATTCCCATGGCGATATCCAGCCTGCGGCGCTGACCGCCCGAATAGGTGCGAACCAGACGATCGACAAATGGGTCCAGATCGAGCCTGCTGGCCAGCTGGGTGGCCCGGTGCTCGGCGTCGATGCGGCTCATGCTGTAAAGCCTGCCCTGCAGCACCAGGTTCTCACGACCGGTTTCCATCGCTTCCGCACCGCCTTTTTGCCCCACGTACCCAATCCGGTTACGGACCTTACGTGGCTCGCGCCGTAGGTCATACCCGCAGACCATGGCCGCTCCACTGGTAGGGTCCAGCAGAGTGGCGAGCATGCGCATGGTAGTTGTTTTCCCGGCTCCGTTGGGGCCAAGAAAGCCAAAGATTTCGCCTTCCTGTACTCGCAGGTCCACGCCACGCACCGCCTGGATCGCCTTTCGCCTGGCCTGGAACGTCTTGGTCAATCCGTGGGTCTCGATCATGGTCACGTTTGGTTGCCTCCTCCGTAGCCAACGCACCGTAGTAGTTGGATACACTGGCTTCACTCCAACCGGTAAGATAGCTGTAATCACCTCTATCGTTCCGGCACGCTCTCTCTAATCCGGAAGCCAGGGGACCAGAGTACTTCCATAGCTTACCGGCAGACACATGCTCCGCATGCTCCAACCATCATTTACATACTATCTAGTCGGTATTGGAATGATAGCGAATACTGGGACAAGTGTCAAGTCGGAGAGAGAATGGGCGGTTGGCCAACGTATATGTTGAGTGTGTGGTCGAACGGCAGTTGTTTACTCCATCGATGAGCGACTATACTGGCCTTAGTGGTGGCAAGAAGCAGCGCATCAGTGGAAGAGGGGGAGAGGGGCGATCATGATTCACCGCAATGGCAAGGTTTTCATCAGCCATACCCCCGAAGACCAGGACAAGTACGCGCTGCTGGTCGCCAAGCTAACCGAAAAGCAGATCGACTGCTGGACCGCTCTCTCGCCCGAGGACACCGAGACGCAACTTTCCACCAAGACACAGAAGGAGATTTCCGGGCGGGACGTGTTTCTACGCATCTGCACTCCGGCAGCACAGCGCTCGGCCCGCATGCAGCTGGAGGCCTGGGCTTTCGGCGCCACGCAGGCTGAAGATGTCAGCAACGGCAAACGCAATCAACATATCAGGATCGATCTGGTCATGGACACGGCGTACACTCGTGACCCGGCTCACCCGGCCTACCTGACTATCGACGCCATCACACGGCCAATGAACGACTGGCTGGTCGTTCTCTACAAGGAAATGGGAAGGATGCAGGCCACACCGGCCATGAGTCACCGCACCATGCTCATCATCGTGGGTGCCAGCGTACTGGCGGCGTTCCTTCTGCTCCTGTTCTTATTTGCCTTTTTCGTGCTCTTCGCGGGCACCGGCATCTTCTTGCCTGGCTGATTCTAACTCTGGGCGCGCTCTGGTTTCACCATGCATGATGCAAGGGCCGTGGACCAGCCCATCTATCCCCCATCTTGTCCAGGTATTCGGTGGCTCGTTTGACACCGCCGCCGGGCGCCTTTATACTGAAGTGGCGCTTGTCTCCTTCGCAGGAGGAGCAGTGGTTCTTAGCCAGCTTGACGGCGTAGCGCATCCCTGTTGCGTACCCATCGTCCAGACCCCGGGGAAGAGATATGGCAGAAGCTATACTTACGTCGGTTGTCTCCTCAACAGTGATCGCCCTGCTGTCATGGGGCGGCAGCGCGATTCTTGCCTGGTATCAAAAGACAAAAGCACCTGCCCAGGCGACGCCGCCTCAGGCGGGGAGTACTGCAGCAGGGACACGGACCGGCTTGGAGGCCTCGGTGCCGGCAGCGCCACCTCTGTACGGCGGCACAGCATCACAGTATATGTTCACAGCCGGCGGAACCTATCCGGTGCAGCCTCAGGCGCCGGCGGTAAACTTGAGTAAGGTGCTCCTACAGGTCGGCATTCTCCAACTGGTCGTGAACATCGTTGGCCTTATAATTGGTATAATCGTCGGTGTATCCGGTGTGAGTCGGGGAGTTGACTATCTTCTGGTCTTCTTCTTTGGGACAGTGGTAGCCGCCATTACCTTTCTCATCTTTGGTTTAGGAGTGGATCGGGTAGTACGATGGCGGCATCTGACCTATGTCACGCTGGGCACGATCCCGCTCACCCTATTCGTCAATGCGCTGCTCACATCTACCACAGGCACATCAGCGTACGCCAGCGTAGGCGTGTTTATCCTAGCGGTCATAGTGGCGTTTTTCCAGACATTCTTGGCGATGGGCATCGGCGGTGGCCTGGCCAATCTGTTCAGCCCCAGACGAGGCGCCCCACCAGCCAGTGTGCAGCCCATGTGGCCTCAATATATGCCGGGCGTGCCCCCAGGGTACCCAGCACCATACAGTTATGGACAGCCCGGAGCACCATCAACTCCGTTAGCCTATCCACCTAATCCAGCGGCTGCCTACCCGGCTTACCAGCCCAATCCGGCTTATCCGCTCAATCCGGCTTATCCACCCAATCCGGCTTATCCACCCAATCCGGCTTATCCACCCAATCCGGCTTATCCACCCAATCCGGCTTATCCACCCAATCCGGCCTATCCGTCTAACGCCGCTTATCCGCCTAATCCGACCTATCCACCCAATCCCGCTTATCCCCCGCCAAGCAGTGCAGCGTCCAGCGCTCCTACCACTGCCAATACGCCTAATGCCTCAGTAGATCCCAGTGGGAGCTCATCTGCTGATCCCTCCGCACCGGGTACCTTGGGCTGACAGCTCAATTCTCAGTACGAGTACAGCCTCGTCACCAGTAGATCCTGACTACGTGCTGTACTCGTCCGCTGGCGCTGTGGTACCGTGACGGTAATTGATTCGATGCGGTTTACCTCCATAGCCACTCGCGAGTACAGATAGGATTTCAGGACCGCCATGGCAAGTCCTTCTCGACAGGCCGGCCGAGGAAATACGCGAGCTACCGTGCCCCCAGACCGTCGGAACCGGCGCAGATGGTATCTACCCTGGCTGCTCGGCGCGGCGACCGGCATAGTTGTCTGCGTTGCCGCGCTCTTCATAATCATCGTGATTAGGAGGCCGGTGCCTTCACCAAAGCCTACCGCAAACGCCATCTGTAACGATCTGCGCTCGGCCGACTACGCGTCGCTCTACACGGTATTGTCGCCATCGCTGAAGCAGCAAGGCACTGACCCACCGGCTCAGTTTACCGCCAGCCAGCGAGAACTTGATATCATCAGCGGCAAGGTAGTCAGTTGCACCTATAGCTTGCAGCAGCCCGACAGCATCCATTCCACGGTAACCTACTCTATTGCACGGGGCTCAAAGCAGGCGCAATCCGCTCAAGTTACGCTGGTTTACGTGAACGGCACCTGGCGTATACAGCAGTACGACACCAGTTTGGTCTAAGACTACGGCGTCCTACATACGTCTCTAGTTGAGCAGTGATCGGTCGGAATCGGCGGAGAAACGCAGGCCCAGCTCGATCTGCGAGGTGAGCTGCTCGACCTCGGCACGTAGCAGGCTAGTGCCAATTTTCAGGCGCAGCGGGAGCGAGGTGGTTTCGAGAAGCTGCTGCTTTTCATGATCTTCACACATCAAGCATGTCCCGATGAGATACGACAGGTCGTACGCTTCACCGGGTACCTCGATGTGACGGTCTTCGCTGCCGACCAGAGTAAGCATGGCATGCAGATAGTCATTGAGGGCCTCGCGCGCACTGGTCACCAGCCCGTTCAGGTCCCCGGCGGACTCGACATGATCTCGCAGTGGCCGGACGATGCCTACCAGGTAGGACTTGCTGGTCTTGTAGTCCACGACCTCGAAACGGCTGGTGCCGAGGGCAAGCATATTGTATCGTCCATCAGGCAGTTGTTCGTAATCGGCGATACGGGCAAGGGTGCCGACACGAGCGGGTACGGCATCAGTTGCGCCCTCCTCGCCTGACGCCAGCACCACCCCAAATGGCGCCTGGTCGGCGAGGCAATCGGCGGTCATGTCGCGATACCGGTCCTCGAAGATATGCAGAGGCAGCGCCATACCCGGAAACAGAACTACATTGAGAGGAAACAAAGGAACCTCAAATAGCTCGTCAGACATTTCGCGCTCCTCTTCTCGTTGTGCCTGCCAGCGTCGAGTTAGTGAGGAATGACCAGGGTTTTGCCGACACTTACGCAGTGTGAAATGATACAGTGAAGAGTGTAGCATGGTGAATGGCAGCCGTGCCAACGAGTGTGGAGTTCTTCCATTTCGGGAATACTACGGCCAGTAACAAAGGAGCGGGCTGTGCGCGAGGTTGCCGGCCATACGCAGTTGCGCAGTCGATTGGCACGGTCAGTTGCGGCAAATCTGGTGAGCCATGCCTATCTCTTCACTGGACCGGAGAGTATAGGAAAGACTACACTCGCGCTGGCGTTTGCCCGCCTGCTGATGTGCGAGTCTCCCGATCTAGTATCCGGCGATTCCTGTGGTGAATGTCCTAACTGCCGGAGAATAGCGCACGGCAACCATCCCGATCTGACTGTGGTAGAAGCCGCTGAAGGAAACCGGCTGCTCGGCGTGGACGCAGTGCGTGACACCGTAGTTCGTCTGGCTAATTTGGCGCCGGCGCAGGCTCGACGGCGAGTCTTCGTGCTCCCTAAAGTAGAGCAGATGACTGCCAATACTACCAATGCTCTGCTCAAGACCCTGGAAGAGCCTCCTCCCGGCGTGGTGCTGCTGCTCACCGCCGCCGATCCTGAGAGCGTACTACCGACGGTCATTTCACGCTGCCAGGCTTTTACCCTGCACCCGGTGGCCACTGACGACATCACGGAGCTCCTCATGCGAACCTATCAGGAGGCGCCGGACGAGGCCAAGAATCTGGCCATGCTGGCTCAGGGACGCCCGGGCTGGGCGATACGCGCCCATGCTCACCCCGACCTGGTAGAGGAGCGCTCTCAACTTCTCGACCATGTTGTGGGCTTGCCGGCTGCTGCGCCAGATGAACGGCTGCGTGTGGCCGCTGTGCTGGCCAAAGATGGAGATACCGCCCGTGAAGCGCTGGAAGTCTGGACGCTCTGGTGGCGTGACGTACTGCTCTCCGCGTCGGCAATCACTGACCTGTTAAGCTCGGGCGACGCTCGCCAGGAGGCGGAGCGATTGGGGCGCTCCGTCGGCCTTGGCCGGGCCACTTCCTTTCTGCACGCGTTGCTGGCGGCTCGCGAATCACTGGACCAGAATGTGAATGCCCGCCTGGTCTTTGAGGTCCTCATGTTTGATCTTCCTGGCCCATCTGCCGGCATCTGAGCTTGGGCGACTACTCCTACTCTGCTGCGTGCGCCTCCGACTTCTCTGCTATACTAGACGCATCGACACCGTCCGGCTGGGCAGCTGGGTGATTGGAGAGAGTACGCGGTTATGCCCGACCTGTCAATTCCCTGCGGTAACTGCGGCCAGCTGAACGCAGCAGGGAGTTTGCGCTGCGCGGTCTGCGGCCATCCAGTGTCGATCACTCCACCTGTTACTGCCGATCATGCACCCATGCCTCCTGTTCCATTCGGAGCGAGCAGCGGTGTGACCACCACGGGATTGCTGGCGCCGGGCACTGTATTGAACGGGCGCTACCACATCCTGGGCCTTGCCGGCACCGGGGGCATGGGCGCGGTCTACCGGGCAGCAGACCTCCGCCTGGGTGAGCGGCCGGTAGCCCTCAAAGAGATGCGCGAGTACGGCCTGACACCAGAGCAAGTTCTGGAGGCCACCGAAACCTTCCACCGGGAGGCGCGGCTGCTTGCTGGCCTTCATCACCCCAGCTTACCCAACATTCATGATCACTTCAATGCTGGTGGGCGCTGGTATCTGGTAATGGAGTTCATCGACGGCGAGACTCTGCAGCAGCGTCTGGCTCGCCTCGGCACTCCCGGTCTACCGGTGACTGAGGTGTTGCGTCTTGGCGACCAGATTTGCGCGGTTATCGAGTTCTTACATCGCCAGACTCCTCCCGTGATCTTTCGGGATCTCAAGCCCGGCAATATTATGATTACGCCAGCGGGGCAGCTCTACCTCATCGATTTCGGTATCGCTCGGCTCTTCAAACCCGGCCAGGCCACCGACACTATTTCCCTGGGCTCAGCGGGCTACGCGGCTCCCGAGCAATATGGCAGATCACAAACCACTGTACAGAGCGACATCTACAGTCTTGGCATAACTCTGCACCAGCTGCTGACTGGTCAGGACCCTTCGCTCAAGCCTTTCGCATTGCCGCCCATTCGACCGTATAACCCAGAGACCCCTGCCCAGCTGGAGACACTGGTGCTGAACATGGTGCAGATAGATGAGAGCCATCGCCCCGCCAGCATAGCCCAGGTTCGCCAGTCACTGCGTCAGATAGCTCAGCTGATCAGCACTGTTCGCCTGGAACGGCCGGCGGCTCCTCCCTACCTAACCTCTCCAGTACCCAGCTTACCAGTACCTAGCATACCGGTCCCACCACCAGGTACACGGCTGCCCCCCCCACCGCCGATACCGAGTACCGGCCGGAAACAGCAGCGGCGGCATTCTCGAACAGGATTGGCAGTCTTTGCCATTCTCGCCGGAGCGCTAGCCGTTCTATGCGCCGCAGCGGTGATCTGCTCCGCGGCCAGCGCGGTGATCCAGAACCAGGCAGCCTCGGCAAATGCTACTGCTACCGCCGCTGTCAAAAGCACGGTGACGTCGCAGCAGCAGACCCTGGCTGCAGACCACCTAGCGCTAACCCGGAGTGTCGCCACTCTAGCACAGGACTCAAACTTCGATTACGCACTGGCGTTCTACGCGCGGGATTGGAAGCAGATGCAAGCAGACTACAAGCAAGAACAAACCGACTTTAAGCGAGGCTGTGCAGTTGCCGGCAACGCCCATCAGGTACAATCGGTAGATACTGGGAAGATAACGGCAGATCTCTCCAGTTTTCAATCCGACGATGTGATTCTGGCATCGATGAGCGGCCAGACCAGCAAAGATGTGGCGCAAGTCCAAACCGACAGTGCTGCGCTCGCGGGGGCTCTCCGACTGGTAGAGGGTGACTCCACCAGCGTGAAGAGCACTGCCACTGTGGCCGCCAGCTTGAGCGCTGCCCAGACAGCGCTGGCAACTGCCCAACAACAGGTGAATACCATCCAGACAGACTTGCGGTCGGCTCTGTCAGCAGCCGCGACCTATGACCAGGAAGCTGCCGCAACCAACAGCAAAGCTGAGAATCTTGCCCGCAGCTTGGACTGTTGATGCACCACTATTCACTCCTTGCACCATCTAGATCATTCTCGGCCTACCTGGTACTGACCACTCTGCTGGTAGGCACACTCGGCCTGCTGATGACAGGCTGCAGCATTGGCGCCTCCAGCCAGCTGGCTTCACTTCCACCCGCCCAGCAAGTGCTGCGCATTGGCCTAGTCACCTACAGCCAGGATCTGAACACGCTAGACCCGGCACAGTCTTATAACTTCGACCCAGGAGAGGGCTTTATTACGTCGCTGATCTTCCCGCCTCTCCTAGCCATGAACGATCACCTGAACCCCGAGCCCTGGGCGGCCCTGGCTATGCCCACCTTTGATGCCGGCACCAACACCTACACATTCACCATACGTCCTGGTTTGAAGTGGAGCGATGGTACCCCTATCGACGCCACCACCTATGCCTATTCGCTCAACCGGTCACTTAGCCCCTGCACTGGGTCGCCGACAGCGTATTACCTCTATCCCCTCAAGGATGCTCCAGCTTTCTCGACACAGACGTGTACTAATGGGGCCATCACTGGTACGATTCAAAGTCTAATCGGCGACTCGCTGCTGGTTCCCGATGACCACACTCTGCTCATCAAGCTTACGGCGCCGGCGCCATACTTGCTGGCCGCCCTGACGACTCCAATAGCGTTTGCCCAGCCCGAGCAACTCATCGAACGGTATGGAAATCGAGCCTGGGTCGATCATCTGACGGACACTGGCGGCTTTGGAGGCAATCTCTATCGGGTGAAGAGCTGGGACCATAAGGGCCACCTCGATCTGGTGGCCTGTCTCTCCAGTTGCGGCGCTGGAGTGGCAAGAGGCTTTGGCCAGCATACTGGAGCGCCTCGCCTGCATGAGCTGGCTTTCTTCTTTTACCAGACACCATTGGACGAACAGGTCGACTATCAGCCGGGACACCTGGATGTGGCCTCGTTTCCTTCGGCATCCTTCCGCGATTCCAGTAAAGGCTCTACGTTTACAGCAGCGCCGGTGCTCCAGATCACGTATCTGCAACTCAACTGGGCCGATGCTCCCTTTGGCGATCTACGGGTGCGACAGGCGTTTGCCCTGGCGCTCGATAAAGAGACGCTGGCCGATCAGCTGGGCCTGATGCCCACCAACCATATCGTGCCCGCGGGGATGCCCGGCTACGACCCCACCCTGCTAGGACCGGATGAGACCACGAATACCACCGGTAATGTGGCGCTGGCGCGGCAGCTGCTGCAGTCCTACGCCGACGACCAGTGCGGAGGTCGATTCAGTGGCTGCCCGCCAGTAACCATGGTATATGGCAGCGGCCCCTGTTTTGGTGGCGGCGACCCCACGTTTATTGCCTCCGAAGAAAGAACGGTACAAATGTGGCAGCAGGCATTTCCAGGGTATCCCATCAGAGGAGGGATTGGAGGAGGCTGCGAGGTGCTGTCCCAAGTTTACAGCACCTTCGTGCCGCAGGTCTATGGCACAGTCTGGTCCGCAGACTATGCCGACCCGGAGGATTGGCTTTCCTTGCAGTTTGCTCCGGCAGCAATCAACAACTCCGGGTCGGTAAATGACCCCATCGCCAACGCGTTGATGGCAGAGGCTGATGGAGAACTGGACTCCAATCAGCGCGCTTCGCTCTATAACCAGGCTGAGCAACTGCTGGTGAGCAATGTGGCCTGGATACCCATTGGTCAGAGCCTGGACTATTATGACGTCCACCCCTCCGTTGCCGGGTTTGCCTTCACCGGTCTGGGATATCCTTCGCTTGACCAGCTGTACACCATTCAGCTGGTCAAGCGCTAGCGGTGGGCTACACCGCACCGCTAGCGCCCAAAGTTACCACTGGAGTGCACATACTCATGCAGGACTACTGAGACTGTCGAGACAGGGCGTCAAAATCCTCCTGGGTGAGCTTGAGCCTCGCCCCTACCGTGTTCTCTTCCAGGTGCTTCACGTGGGAGGTTCCAGGGATGGGAAGCATCGATCTGGACCGTTTGAGTAACCACGCAAGCGCCACCTGAGCAGGCGCGACATCATACTTCCTGGCGATCTGGTCGAGCGCTCCACCGGTGCGTGCTAGGTTGCCAAAGGCCAGCGGAGACCAGGGAATGAAGCCGATACCCTGGCGTTCACATAGGTCTACCATCGCCTCCGACTCTTCAACATCCATCCGCTCAGATTTGCGCTGCGCCATATTATAGTGATTCTGAACACTGACAATCGGCACGATCTTCTGAGCGCGGGCCAGTTCGTTGGTGGTGACGTTGGAGAGGCCAACGTGTCGAATCTTGCCTTCGCTCTTCATCTTGGCCAGTTCACCCACCGAATCTTCAAAAGGAACCTGGGGATCCGGGCGATGGAACTGGTAGACGTCGATACGCTCGAGACGAAGCCGCCGTAAGCTTCCTTCCAACGCCTCACGCAGATGCGCTGGACGCCCGTCTGGCACCCATTGATCGGGGCCAGGTCGTAACAGACCGCCTTTGGTGGCTATGACCAGGTCCGGTGGATAGGGATACAACGCCTCGGCGATGAGTGACTCGCTCACCTCCGGGCCGTAGGAGTCGGCGGTATCGATCAGATTTATTCCCAGTTCTAGCGTGCGGCGAAGCACTGCCAGGCACTCTTGCTTATCCTCCGGCGGGCCCCAAATTCCTTTGCCGGTAAGACGCATGGATCCAAAACCAAGTCGGTAGACCTGTAGGTCGTTACCAATGGTGAAGGTACCGCTCGCCGTCGCGGGCCGGTCGTGAGTCAAATTCTGCACAAGTTCTTCTCCTCTTGTTCTGCATTAGTAAGGCACCGAATCGAAGCGATCCATATGCTAGTTGCATCACCGCATTTGCTGTGCCGGTAAGTAGTGGCGAGTTCTGCCCTGGGCGTCGCCACAAACCCAGTCCAGTGTTGCCTAGCCGCCCTACCTAACCTGTCCGACGGTTTTCGCTGGTGAGCTGGTGAGCCGGTGAGCCGGCGAGCTCGCCTCTGCGCTCCCTACACTGCTGGGCCTCATCGGCGTGATTGTTGGTCTGGCTCTACTGGCCCAGGGAACTATTCTCAAACGACGCGCCACCCGCTTTCTCGAGAAGCGGCTCAGATCATCGTAACGCGTCCGGAGTTGGCATCACTCTCAACCCGGTGCCGGGCCAGCGGTAGACTTCTTCAGGCAAAGTAGCAAGGTGAGACGTAGTAAGCGACACTTATTCCGACGTGTAGTATCTAGGGAACGAAGTATCGCAGCTACACCATTAGGTGTTGGGGGGAGGCCTATCTCATGCTGCACTCACTATACCGTGCGTATCTCTACGGCATCATCGTTGTTTTACTCTACTTCACCGCGATCGCCACAGTGGTCATTCTTTCTGTCTTGCTGGAGGCGACACCTATCAACGGCCTCGCGCCTGCTACCCTTACTTCCAGCGACGTTGTCCAACCGGCGGTTTTTGCCATCGTCTCCTGGATCCTTACGCTGTCAGTTGGCGGTTTTCATTACTGGCTGCTCCGGCGTAACCAGAGCAGCGACGGCGACCTGGCCAACGATGCAGTACGAGCGGCATTCTTGAATCTCAGCGAGGGCATTGCGGCCCTAGTAGCCGTCGTTGCTGGAATCATAGCCATAGACGAAATTACGCAAAATTCAGGAGCGACCGTTAGCTTTGCGACTTTACTCGTTTTCGCAGCGCTCTTTTTACTTTTCGAATTTGAACGGCGCCGGTTACCGGCGAACGAGGGAGCTTCGCTGGAATTTCAGCGCTTACATCTTTCGGGGCTACAGCTCATTTTCCTGGTGTTCTTTATCTTACCGTCGCTGCTGAATGCCTTCTCGACATCACTGTACCTGATTCTTACCAACACGGGGACCGTGTCCGTATGCTCCTACGGCCCCGGATACACCACTTACGGCCCCGGCTGCACTGCTCCGGGCGCTGGCACCTCTGCACTGAGCGAGTGGCTTGTAGTGGGTCTGGTAGTGCTGGCATGGCTCATCTACTGGCTGCTAGGACTGGGCGATCGGAGCTCGAATGCCGTCAGCACCATGCACTTTCTCGGCTATGCCGCCGGAGTAGTCGTGATACTAGTAGGGCTGGAAAAGGCCTTTGAACTGGTAGTCAACGTTGTGATGGGAGAACGGTTGACCGGCCTCGATCTCGTTCAACCCTTCGACTTTATCTCTCCACTCCTGAGCGGCCTAGTCATTGTCGGAGCTTCTATCCTCCTCTTGCGCACTGGCAGGGATACACTGTCGTCCGAGCGATCTGGAACGACCCTGTCGACGGCGCTGGCGGTTACGGCTACTCTGGTGGCGCTACCCTTCTGGGTAGGCTGCATAATCCTAGTGTACGATGTGCTCGAGCATCTCGTTCCTGGGGGATCCAACCCTTCGCTGACCACGGCGCTCGCGCTCATACTTACTGGGGTAGGTTATATTCCATTAGAACTATGGCTACGATCGCGAACCCGACGTGACGGAGCTGCATCCGCACCCAAGCGCGCGTTTGAGCTTGCTTTGCTGGCGGTAGGTATGCTGGATACGGTCATCTCCGTCATTCTGCTGTTGTTTGTGACCCTCACCGCCGTCCTGGGTAATCCGCTCCCCGGGTGGCAAGAGAGTGCCCGAGCAGCGGCTAGCGGGCTGGCGATCGGCGTCGTGATGCTACTGATATATGGGAGGCAGGCACTGGCGCAGCGCGCTTCCCAAAGGGTGGAGTCGAAAAAGCCAGTGGTCCAGGTTGGGGCAGTAGTGACACCGGATGCTGCCACCGAACCGATATCGACCAACACTATCGAAAGTATTCTAGACGAGCTGGTGGCGGGTCACATTACCCGTGACCAGGCGGCACACCAGATACGAGCGCTGTGAGTACGAAGGTCTGTGCCCAGCTAACTGCTCCCAGGCAGAAGCGCAATTAAAAGGAACTTAAGAAGCGCAACTTCATTGGATTGGCTGACCATGCTTGGCAGCAATACAGCGTGCTGGCATGGTTACACACGGTTAAAGGACAGGTGATCACATGGGCAAGATTGTCCACGAAGCGCAGACTCATTAGAGCTCTGCAAAGGAAGACGCATGACCAGCACGACCTCTGGCATTTTCGAGTGGGCCAGCCAGCTGCCGGCTCTCGGGCTTTACGGGTTCATCTTTGCGTGGCTCTTTGTAGAAAGCACGGGCTTCCCCATCTCCGATGAGCCGTTGCTACTTCTGGCCGGCTATCTGAGCAGCCATAACACCATCAGTCTTGCTCCGGTCATCGTAATCGCACTCGTAGGCAAAGTGCTGGCCTCCTGTATCGCCTACTGGCTTGGGAGCCGGATTGCGCTCTCGTCGCTGGCGCGGCCAAAGCTGATTCCGGCGACGAACTGGCAAAAGCCATTCTTCTACATCCGCCCTACACTGGCGGCGACCGACGCAGTTGAGGAACAATTCCGCCGGCGCGGTGCCTGGGGTGTATTCCTTGGGCGCCTCATTCCCGTCGTGCGCAGCTTCATCAGCTATCCGGCCGGGGCTGCTCGCATGCCGTTTCCTGTCTTCCTTGGCGCTACTGCGGCGGGCTCATTGGTCTGGATCACCACGTGGACAGTACTGGGTGTCCTATTAGGGCGCTCCTACGCTGCGGCCGCAGCTCGCTGGGGCGCATGGAGCTGGCTGGTTCTGGCAGCTTTTGCCGTACTGCTTGGCGGTCTCTGGCTGTGGCACCACTGGAGACAAGGACGACACTCGGCGAGCGCGTTACAAGTTAGGAAAAGGTGACCGCCAACTGCAGCAACAGTCTCAATACGCGCTGGCCCAGTTGAAACGTGCATTCGGCTAACGTAGACTTGAGATACTTGCTATTCTTTGCCCTAGTTGCTAAGGAGATAGGCACATGGCTGAAGTTGCTGGGATCTTTGTTAGTCATGCCCACGAGGATCATGCCTGGTGCCGTACCTTTGTCGAGATCATGAGAACGGCAGGGGCAGCCGTCTGGTACGACGAGCATAATCTGGGGTATGGGGCTTCGGCTGAGGAAGTCGACCGAGAACTGAAGGCCTGCCCCGTGTACATCATAATCCTCTCGCCTGCCTCAGTTACGAAGTCCTGGATTCGTCGCGAGATGGATGCCGCCATCAGTCTGCGAGATAGAAATGCGGAACGGGTCATCGTACCAGTAGTGGCCGAGCAAGCGGAGATCCCCATTCAGTGGTGGAACTACCAGCGGGTCTGCGGTCCAGGCGATACAGCGATAAGCGTCACCGAGGCAGCTCGACGGGTCGGCGGCATGCTCGGGATGGTGCCGGCAGAGGGGCTCGCTGCCACTGCACTACCAGAACGCGGGGAGACGGCAGCGGAGGCCACTCTGCGCGGTAACGGCCTATATGCTCAGAATCGGTACCAGAAGGCGCTATCGGCTTATGAGAAGGCGCTGGCGCTGGACCCGAAGGCGGATGACACCTGGATCCAAAAAGGAAACGTGCTGTATGACCTGGAGCGACCTGCCGAGGCACTGCAAGCCTACGAGCAGGCGCTAGTACTGGATCCGCAGAATGCCAACGTATGGAATAACAAAGGCAATGCCTGGGCGGTCCTGGAGCGGCCTGCCGAGGCACTCTCCGCCTATGAGCAGGCCTTGACGCTGGATCCTCAGGCCGCCGATGTCTGGAACAACAAAGGAACGGTATTGCAAGGCCTGCAGCGACCTGAGGAAGCGCTGGAGGCATACGAGCAGGCGCTGGCACTGGATCCGGAGTACGACGTGGCCTGGTACAACAAGGCTACTGTGCTGCAAGACCTGGACCGGTCTGAAGAAGCATTGGAGGCATACGAGCAGGCACTGACCCTGGCACCTGGAGATCCCGATATCTGGAACAACATGATCGACGTGCTCACACAGTTGGGCCGCACCGCCGAGGCGCAAGAGGCAGTGCGTGACCGGGATGTGGCACTGCGCTCCCGGTAGGCTGCACATCACAGGTCGGTAGTCTCAAGGCTCAATTTAACCAGGGGTTAGGCAGGATACTAGCCTTGCGTACTGCCCACTCGGAGGATGTGACTTGTGGGCTTACATGCTACGCTGGCAAGGCAGTTGTAGCCAAATCAGTCGCAGGTTCGCCACCGGTGTGCCTGGGGGGAGCCAGACCGAAGGAGTAGGTGAATTGGATACCCATGTGGATGTTCGGGGCAGCGCGCTCACAACCTCCGGGCCCTCGTCGTCAGCGATTCTCCTGCCGCTCGCGCTGGCCCAGTTCATTGCCAGTTATGCCGCCAGCAACATGAACGTGGCTATAAGCAGCATCGCACAGGACCTCAACACATCCGTGCACGGAGTTCAAACGGCAATTAGCCTATTCACCCTTACCATGGCGGCTCTCATGATCCCTGGCAGCAAGCTGACGGATATCTGGGGCCGCAAGGTCTGTTTTTTGCTCGGCCTTGCCGTGTATGGAGTAGGCGCTCTCATGGCGGCGCTGGCGCCGGTTCTCGGCGTCTTGATTCTGGGCTATTCAGTACTGGAAGGCGTAGGCTCTGCGCTGATGATACCGCCTATCTATATTCTGGTCACAGTATGCTTTACCGAATTGCCGGCTCGAGCCCGGTCTTTCGGCATCGTCAGCGCCGCCGCCGGGATTGGAGCTTCGGCAGGGCCACTCATTGGAGGTATCATCACCACAGCGATTAGTTGGCGCGCTTCTTTTATTCTTCAGGTCCTGGTGGTAGCTTTCATCTTCGTGGTCGGCCTCAGGATCGCCGATCCTGGCGTACAGGGCGCAGTCCCCAAGCTGGACGTAACCGGAGCGGTGCTCTCGGCAGTGGGACTGTTCTTTGTGGTGCTTGGAGTGCTCCAATCCGGCACCTTTGGCTGGTTTACCGCCAAACAGGCATTTTATATCGGTACGGTCGTGGTGATCCCCAAAGGGGGTATCTCGCCTGTGTGGCTGTACCTGGCTATCGGGGGACTGTTTCTGCTCTGGTTCTTCTGGCATATCCGATCGCTCGAGCGGTCTGGCAAAGAACCACTTTTGTCATCCAGGCTATTCCGTAACCGGACTTCCAATCTGGGACTTACCACCCAGCTGGTGCAGTGGCTCGTTCTTCAGGGTAGCTTCTTCGTTATCTCTGTCTTCCTGCAAACGGTTCGCGGCTACAATGCCATTGAAACTGGGCTTATCCTGATACCGGCGACCTTCGGGGTACTGGTCACATCCAGCATCGCTGGTAGGCTTGCCAAACGGCAGCCCCAACGGACTCTTATTGTGTCAGGCTTTATCGCCACCATTGCCGGTACCCTCTTGCTGTTACTCATGGCGCCAATCACCACAAACATCCTAGCCTTCATACCCGGACTTCTGGTGATGGGCGCTGGAATCGGCGTCATGCTGACCATGTCGGTGAATGTTGTACAGTCGGCATTTCCTGAGAGCGACCAGGGGGAGATATCCGGTCTCTCCCGCAGCATCTCCAATCTGGGGTCCTCGCTGGGTACTTCAGTCGTAGGCTCGGTACTGCTGGTGGACCTTCTCGCTGGGAACCGGACCTACGGTCTCGCCCTCGTCGTGATGATCGTCTTTGCCTGCATCGGCTTGGTGGCAGCTCTTCTGCTTCCCGTTCAGCGGCAGCCCGCTGGATCTTCCCCGAGTCCGGCGGCAAGCCAAGAAGTTGCCTAGGACAGCCTGGGAAATATTGGCCAGCCGCGGCAACGTGTGGTTGCACGAACGGATGAGATTGAGCCATCCTGCCAGCTTGGGCGGCTATGGCGACGGCAGGGTCAGAACAACGGATACGAATTCGCAGCTCTTTTGCGTTCCACGCTCTTGGCCCGAGTGATGCAGATCTGTTCATTGCAGGTGTGAATGGAGCTGAGCTGCGCCATGCCAACCGGTTTTGCTGGCGCAGCTCAACTGGGAAGGCTGGTTCCCTGGGCGCTCAACCGCATTCAGCATCCATCTGGTACGCATGATCTCTGGCTGAGCAGTATGTGCGCGCTTATACCCTCGCGTGTGTGTGGTCGCAGATGCCTATGGGCTAAGGGGAGGAGAGTCTATGAGACACCTGGCTTCCTACCCCACCAACGCCCCTCGAAATCGTGATCAGGGCGGTTTCGTCAGCACCACGTGGCATCAGCTGAGCGGCTGGATCCACACCAACACTTTCACCCCCTACTGGGCGCCGGCGCGCCTGCGCCACCCGCTGATTGGGTATCTGGCGGCTGTCGTCCTGGCGGGAGTCGCTGCTGGGCTGACTATGCTCCTGTCTCTGTGGGTACCAGGGTTCACCTCGTTTAGCCCCTTGCTCTTCCTGGCGGTGGTGCTGGTGGCCCTCATCTGGGGAATTGGCCCCAGCCTGGTTGCAACGGTGGTGGGGTCAGCGCTGGTCTCCTATCTATTCTATCCGCCGCGTTTTACCTTCTCCATCAACAGTCTCAACGAGGCGGCCAGTTTTGTCCTGATCCTGGTAGCCGGCATCATCGTAAGCATGCTGACGGGGCGAGTGGCATCGGCTCGCCTCCAGGCAGATGAGGCACGCCTCCAGGCAGACGCACACTCCGCCCAATTACGCACCGCGCTTGCAGCGCTGGAAGAGGCCAGAGGGCGCCTTGACACCTTTCTAGGGGTGACCGGCCATGAACTCAGGACGCCGCTCACAGCGCTCAACCTCAACCTTCAACTGACCAGGCGGCGTATCCAGCATGCAGAAGCTTCCCCAGACCCAGCCGCGCTGGTCGAACCTCTGCGCGCCTCCTTCCTGACGACGGAAAAGCAGGTGGAGCGGCTCGAACGGATGGTGCAGGATCTCGTCGACATCTCGCGCATCCAGGCGGGCAAGCTCGAATTGCGACGGAAATGGGTTGACTTGGTTACCCTGGTCCACGAGGCCGTCGAAGGGCAGCGTCAGGCCGTGTCAGACCGCTGTATCACCTTCCACGCCCCAGCGGAGGTGCCGGTCCTGGTCTATGCCGACCCGGGACGCCTGGAGCAGGTGGTCACCAACTATCTGACCAACGCACTCAAATACTCGCCAGCGGAGCGCCCCATCGAGGTGGGGGTGGAGGTAGAACCGAGGCGTGGGCGGGTCTGGGTGCGCGACCAGGGGCCAGGGTTGACTGTGGAGGAGCAACAGCGCATCTGGCAGCCCTTCCATCGTGTCCAGGGAATCGAGGCCCAGCAGGGCATAGGAGTTGGCCTTGGGCTGGGGTTGCACATCTGCCGCCTGATTGTGGAGCAACATGGTGGGCAGGCGGGCGTCGATAGCGTCCCCGGATTGGGGTCAACTTTCTGGTTTACAGTGCCCGTGGGCAGCCCATCAGAAGCGGAACGGTAACGCCAGAGGCGCGGGAAGAGCTGCGCTGAGGAGATCATAAAGAAAACGGCTTAGGATGGATCCCTCTTCGTCACCACATCTTTCGCAGAGAGTCTCGTAACGATCCGGTAACGCCTCAACTGGTACACTCGGGTAGAGCACACTACAGACGGGCACGACGAGGACAGCGCATGAACGTGGTCACACCGATTCAGCTCGCCTGTCCGCTGCAGGAGTAGTCTCTTCAAGCCAAGGAGCCTGCATATGCGCGCGAACGACTCTCAGCCAGCCGATGCGGAGGCACTTCCGCCTCCGCTGCCACCCTCTTGGCACCCCCGAGCACTGCACATTGCCGCGACTCTGTCTTACTGTGCGCTGGTCCCTGTTGTTGCAGCGTATCTGAACCACATACTCCCGGTTGAGAACCCGCTGGTCATAATAGCGTCCACGCTGGTCATTGCCGGGGCCTTCTCGCCCCTCCTCATCCCTGTCCGGCGTCATCGACGACCTTCGCGAACGGCACCTGAGGGGGTGGCACGCCCGTGGGCTGCGGTGGGTTCACTGCTCGGAGCGATAGTACTGGCGGTCCTCCTCTATGTGGTGCTGAGCATCGGTGGGCGGTGGGCGGTGCACCTTCTAGGTCACCCAGAAGCAGCGCCGACGGTGATCGTACTCGCCACGCTGGTTGCTCTGGTAGGTAGCGCAGCCCTATTCACTCGCATGTATAGTGCCTTCAGACGGCCCTGAGACTCCATGGCTCAGGTTTGCGGCACTGGCTCAGCATTCTTAATTGGTATTCTTTTCTGCTCATGCTATACCTCCTGCTCGCCATGCTCGTCTGCCAGTCCCAGGGGTAGAATGTTATTTCTGCGTTTGTCAATAGTATGCGTAACCTTGCGGCAAATCTACCCGGTGACAACAGCGCATAATCGTGCTAGACTTCACCATGCAAGCAGTAACGCCCCACAGGATAGCTGATCAGTAGGAGAGTAGCTAGGAGGGAATAGCCATGTCCTGGTTTGGATGGCTTCGCCGCTCACCACAGGAACGAAACGGGCATAAAGGTAACCCGGGAGACAGCGACGTAGTAGAAGGGCTGCCCGTCGCCCTGGTGGGAGGGCGACAGCGCACACGTGGGATACCCTACGTGATGCCCCGCGATCTTGAAGAAACCAATCGTCTTGATTTCCAGCACTACCTCTTGCGCCAGGCCCTGCAGCGCAACTTTGTGGCGCCTATTGGAGACGATCCCCGCGATATTCTCGATGTGGGGACGGGCACGGGGCGCTGGGCGCGCGAGATGGCTCAGCAATTTCCCCAGGCCAATTTAGTGGGCATCGACGTGAACCCGCCGCCAATGGATCAAGCGGCGGAAGCAGGGCGCGGCGATGATCTGCGCCCAGCCAATTACGCATTTGTCGCCGGCAATATTCTCGAGCGTCTTCCCTTTGCCGACAGCGCCTTCGACTTTGTGCACATGCGCCTCTTGGTCAGTGCGATCCCCCATGAACGCTGGGGTGGCGTCATCAGCGAACTGGTACGGGTCACCCGTATCGGTGGATGGATAGAGTCGGTGGAAACCACGCTCATGGAACAGGGGGGCCCAGCTTTGGAAAAGATTCAGACATGGGGACGTCCAGTCATGGCTCGACGTGGGATCGAGATGGCCGATGGTGGACAAGTTGGGTGGATGCTTGGCTCCGCGGGGTTAGCCCAAGTGGCCTCCCATCGCATAAACCTGCGTTGTGGCGAATGGGGCGGGCGCTTGGGCAGAATGGTCGCACAGGATTACCTCTCCGGGATGAAGGCTTTTGGGGGCTTACTCGTGACACAACAGGTGGTGTCAGCGGCCGAGGTCGATCATACCATAGCGCAGGCGACCCAGGAACTTGCCTCGCCGAGCGGGCACTGCATCGCTCCTGTCTATATTGCCTATGGCCAGCGGTTGCGATAACCGCACGCTGGTTGGATGGATGCTAGGTTCCGCGAGCTGGGACGCAGACGGAAGCGACACAGATGCTGAGGCGGGAAGCGACCAGACAGAGTAACTCTGCACCATCTGAGAGTGGCATTGTGGCCTGTACAGACTGGAGTCGCTTCCCATATGTTGGTCCGATGGGGAAGGTGCCGGCAAGGGTATGGAACTGGTCATCTATGAAGCGCTAATCGCGCAGCCAGAGAATGTTGCTCGTGTTCACGCGTTGGAGAGCGCCATCAGGCAGGTGGGCGGCAAACTTCAGTTCACACCGGTTCCCAGGACCAAGATGATAACAGTGACTCTGTGGCTCCCTGACTCCTATCATCCTGATCAGTTTCTCCCTGATATTCCCTTCACCCCAGTCTAACGTACATGTTGGGAGTCGGAGAAGCCAGCAAGCCCGTCCCGGCTGGCATTGCGCATGTCTTCGTCTTCGCGGACACCCTGAGTTACCTACATCGCCAGCAACCACGTACACGCCTCCAGAACAAGCTCATCCACTGGGCGTAGCGTGTTTAGCTGCACATGCGGACAGGAAATAGGATAGGCCGGCGGCTGATTTGCGCGTACGGCTTGAAATCGTTCCCAGTCCACTTGGTGATGTTCGGGAAGGTTTAATGACTTGCGCTGCTCAATGCGCAGCTGCCAGTCCCGCTCATCCGGGCAGATGCACTCGATCATGGCTAAAGTCGCAGACGTCTCGGCGGCCAGGCTGCTGGCTCGGGTAAAGCTTTCCGGATGACTCAATGGGCTGTCAGCGATAACACTCAAACCCTGCTGAAGTTGTCGCCGTACCACTTGCCACATCACCTCATACGCCAGCGCGCCAGCGGAGCCCAGCGCCATAGGTAAGACATCTTTCACATCATCTTTATCGATGAGCGGCCACTGGAGTCGTCTACTAATGGCCGCGGCCAAGCTACTTTTCCCAGTGCCAGGCAATCCCTTCATGATAACTAATTTCATAGAAGTGAGTATCACGCTCTGGCCCTGGTTCGGTAAGCGCGCGGCGGTTCCGCCGCAGGTTCGCACCGGCTCGTGCTGCCGATATGCATAGCACGGACGGCGAATGTGTAAAGCCGCATCGAGTAGTCCCGTCTTACTGGTTGGTAGTAGAATCCCCATGCCGGGTACCTGAGCAAAGGAAACATCATGCGGACTCCTGATCACCACGACTCTCGGAGGGCATCCGCGGCGAGAGTGTTCCTCGCCGGTAGTGCCGTCATCCTAGTTCTCGCGCTCATTGCTTCCTTTGTGTTGATCGTTCATATGGAAGTGGAAGCGGCGCCTGGGCAAGCCACGCCCACACAGCATACGACGATCATGACCCATCCAGGCGGTTGGGTGGAGCAGGACCACCTTAATGACTCAACTGGCACGCTCGTGGTCACTCCCGCCGACCCACGGATAGTCTACCGGGTCCTCGATCCTGTGATGTTCCAGCGGTCCGACAATGGAGGCAAGACGTGGAGGACCTATAGCATACCAGGACAGAGTTTTAACGGCATCTCCTCGTACCCGGATTTCCAGTTTAATGTGAGCCCGCTGAATGCCAATGTCATCTTCGTGAGCTCTTCGACGTTCACACCCAATTACACTCCCATCTTCCAGTACGTCAGTACCGATGGCGGAAGCAGCTGGACTGTGCCGGAGTTGCCGGTTAACGGAACACTGGGGGAAATTCATTCCAGTGACGTATCAGAGATCAGTCCGCTTTTCGTTGCCCAGGGCAATCGCTTGTATTCAGCACTTACTCTCGCCAACACCTATCCAACCGCAATGGGCTTTCGGCTGGTGACCAGCACCGATGGGGTCCACTGGAATCTGGCCGACGCGCCGTTGGTCGCCCAGAACTTGACAGTGGCCGAGTATGTGGCGACGCCAACCGGATCAACGCTCTTTGCGACCACCTTGAGCTCCGCATTCGGCCCATTGTTCAGTCGCGAGCTGTGGCGCAGCGATGATGCTGGCGCGCACTGGAGCAATCTAGGACAATTCCCGGAGACCCAAGATCCCCAGGGTACGACCTTCCTCTTCGGCGCCGGATTCATGGGAACCAACGCCGTCGTCTATTATGCTACCGCCAAGTTCCCCGAGGGCGCCTCGTATCCGATAGACACGTACCAGTCGGGGCAAGCCATCGCTTCCGACAACGTTTACGCCAGTCTCGACAACGGAAGTACCTGGCAGGCGGCGCCATCCGCCGATCCTCTGGGCACTGGGATGGTGGCGCCATGGTACCTGGGCACGACGAGCGATGGTTCGCTGATCGTGATATTTGATACGCGGCTGATCAGCAGCCTGTCGAGCATTCCGCAATCTGGGAGCATTGCCTTTGCGGCCTGGCGTCCGGGGATGACAAACTGGAGAGTCGTCTCGCCGCCGCTAGCTGCGTTGCCGGAGGTGGGGCCACTTGTGGATAGCACCGGACCCTGGCTCATTGCCGCTCACATGAGCACGCCGTCAAGCGTATGGGCTCTCACCCAGACGGGTGACGGAGATACCTTCGATCTCTGGTCATATGCCTTGCAAACCTGACGCCGGCAGAGGATGAGGCTCGTAGGAGGTCATCCCCGCGCGCACACCTTTCGCTTGATCTCACTGTACATTTGGCGTAGGCGTAGTATTTTGGCAAGCTTCGTGCGTCTAGTACCATGGAGGCTGCTGCGGCGCCTGGCTCATCGTATTGCACTAATTGGACGATAATAACATCTGCCTATATTCCTCGCGATAGGCACTGTTGCCGATTCCGTGGGTGGTCTGTGCTTAGCAGGGGAGACGAATTTCCAGCATGGATGAACAACAACAACCAGAAGAAGAGACAATACAGATATCGACACAACAACAACCAGAAGAAGAGACAACACAGATATCGACACAACCACCGCAGGAATTCAGCCCTTCAACACCTGCGAATTCCTACCTTGCCCTGAGCAAGCGAAGGTGGTTGCCGTTCAAAAAAACGGGCAGTCCAGTCGATAGCGCGACGCGTCGCCGGCGTCGCATTATCATGCTTTTGGTAACACTTGCCGTGCTGGTAGTCCTGCTGGTACCCAGCATCTTTGCCATACTTACGGCGGAACAAGACTACTCGTCGCTCAAAGCCCTGGGGCTTTCTGGCGTTCATCACCTGCTGGCGGCCAAGGACGACCTTACCTCTGGCGGATCGTCAACCACCGCGAGCAGCTCGAGCAGCAGTTCGTGCTCTACCGCCGCCGCACCGACTGCCACGGCCAGTAAGACTTCTGGGTCTACCAGCACGAGCTCGACCAGCGCAGCTTCCTCCAGCACGACGGCAATACCCGATACGGCGCAGCTACAGTTAGCACAGACCCAGCTCCAGGCGGCGCAGGTGGATTTCAAGGCCTTACGGGTCCGTATGGCTAATCCCGACTGGGTTCTGAGTTCTGCCGCAAAAATTCCAGGTGTACATACCGAGCTCGACACCGTTACTGCGCTCGCCAACGCTGGCTACGACGTCTCGACTATGGGCATCGAGCTGCTAGGCGCCGCTACACCGGTACTAGGCCGTCTACACGGCCATTCATTGGGAAACGAGACCCTGCTAACTCAAACCGACATCAATAATTTGCAGCATGCAACCGACGACTCGTTGACGCTCCTGACCGATGTGCAGGCGCAGCTGAAGCAGATCAATATCAATGACCTTCCAGTATGCGCCGCCGAGAAAGCCGAGTTCACCAAGCTGGCGGGCGAGCTACCACGAGCACAGCACTTGCTCGGCCAGGCAAGCACACTGATTCAGCCTGTGGGCTGGTTGCTGGGAGTGGATAGTCCTCGGCACTTCCTGGTCCAGACACTGGACGATACCGAGTTGCGACCAACCGGCGGTTTTACCGGTGAATTTGGAATCGCAACTATTAGCGACGGCAAGATCGCGCCGCCGACCCTCTATAACGTAGATCTCAT
The DNA here is from genome assembly GCA_963826075.1 of uncultured Chloroflexia bacterium. Classification (GTDB taxonomy): domain Bacteria; phylum Chloroflexota; class Ktedonobacteria; order Ktedonobacterales; family JADMIN01; genus JAJPKE01. The sequence continues at coordinate 286,299 of CAWGVQ010000008.1, read as the reverse complement.
CGATTATCGTGCCCCGGCGTACGGCGGCTTCACCGACTACTGGAACCTTGACAATGGAAGGCCAAATGGACGGCCTGCACCGGCAGCCTACTGCTTGGTGGGCGATTCCCAACTGGGGTCTCCGCGATTCCAATCTGAACGCTGATTTTCCCACCAATGCCCAGATGGTGATGAATGTCTTCAAGGATGAGTCTGCCCAAGCTCCATCTCTAGTCAGCCAGGGAGGCCAGCAGCTCGACGGCCTCATCAACATTACGCCGACCGCAATCGCGAATGTGCTCAATGTTACCGGTCCGCTGTATGTTCCCGGATACAACGTGACCGTTACCGCCCAGAACCTGGTAGATAAGATCCACTATTACCAGCTCACCGCAGCCGGTCAGGCGGAGAATCTGCGGCTGTATCCGCAGGACGGGACGACCGCCAATGCCCGCAAGCGCTTCGCGCAACTGGTCGCTCAGCTTCTGGAGCAGCAAATTCCTAAGCTGCCTTTCAGCGAGCTGACCTCGCTGGCGAAGCAGGCGCTGGTTGACATCCAGGCCCACAATATTGGCGTTTATCTGACCAACCCGACCCTGGAGAATCTCCTGATCAGCCATGAGGCAGCAGGACAGATTTCCACAACGCCGGGAGTAGACGGTCTCACGGTCATCCATACCAATTGGAGCGCGGGCAAAGTCAACGCCCACGTCAATGTCAACCAGGTCGACAACGTCACCCTTGACGACAAGGGCGGAGCCACTCACCACCTGACCATCACCATTGACGATTACTACGCGCCGAATCCCACCAAAGACTTCACCACGTACTACGACTATGTCCGAGTCTACGTGCCTCCGACGGCCAAATTGGAGAGCGCCAGCGGATTTATGTGCGTCACGCCTGGCTGCTCAGCCGATCCCTATCCGGGCGGACAGCTGGTCTGCCCAAGCGGCAACTACAATCCCGGCCCGCGTACCCTTACTACGCTTGGCAACGATACCAACCCACCGCTCTATTATGCCGGCTACCCCACTGAGACTAAGTCTGACGTTCCCGGCCGGGCGATGTGGGGCGGAAACGTCGTGATACCCATGGGCTGCACGGCAACCCTCACTCTCAGCTGGTATGTGCCCAATATCGCCGCCACGACCACGTCGGCGCATCCAGCAGGCAGTGCGGCGGGCAGCACGGTGCCGTATGCCCTGCTCGTCCAGCGTGAGGGTGGCACATTCTACGGATTGCAAGTCACGCTGCACCCGGCTCCGAATGTGAAAGCCGAGGGAACCAAAACGGTCACGTACAAGGTCACCTCCAATACCGACTACACGTTTAGCTTCGGGAAGGCGCCACAGGCGCCAGCACCTTTCTCGCTACCCTGAGCGCAGTCTCTCCTCAGGGTCAGGAGTGGTAGGAGGTACCTTGTACGCGATTCCCGATACACTGATACAGACAACCACCGAGCTACACGGCGAAGCTGCTGGTCAGCAGTGGCTCGAGCAATTGCCGCGAATTCTGTCCGATTGCGCCGCTCGTTGGTCATTGGACTTGCAGCCGCCTTTTCCCAACCTCACCTATAACTATGCCGCCCCGGCCACCCGTGGGGACGGCACTCCGGTAGTCATCAAGGCCGGTTTCATACCGCTGGACAAAGAGTTCATGACCGAAATGGCGGCCCTCACCCTCTTCAAGGGCCGTGGCGCAGTGCAACTGCTAGACACCAACCCTGAACAGGGTGTCATGCTGCTGGAGAGATTAGATCCGGGCACGCCGATCGGCGAGCTTGAGAGCGACGAAGAAGCTATCTCAGTTGCTGCCGCAGTGCTACGCCAGTTGTGGCAACCAGTGCCAGCTTTGCAGAGTAACCTCTTCCCGCTGACCAGCGACTGGGGCAAAGGGTTTGCGCGGTTACGCGTGCATTATGGCGGAGGTACCGGACCGTTTCCGACGACGCTGGTGGAGCGAGCCGAGCGGCTCTTCGCCGAACTCGAGGCGACCAAAGGCGAGACGGTGCTGCTCCATGGCGACCTGAATTTTGGGAATGTACGCTCGGCGCAGCGTGAGCCATGGCTGGCCATCGACCCCAAGGGCGTCATCGGCGAGACGGTCTACGATACAGGTATATTCCTGCGCGATCCCATCACCAGGATATTGACTGCACCTCAGCCGGAACGCTTCCTCGCTCGACGTATCGATCAGCTGGCCGAAGAGCTGGGTTTCGAGCGGGAACGGATAAGGGACTGGGGTCTGACCCAGGCGGTGCTCTCCGCCTGGTGGTTTGTGGAGGATGGCGGAGCCGGCTGGGAGCCGGCGCTTACCTGTGCCCAGCTGCTAGCCCAGATCCGGTGAATTCGCTGTCTTCACAGCTGCCTGAAGATCAGGTAAACTGTCGCCGTAGCGGTGGTGAGAAACGGCGACGGCGGGGGCGAGTGTATCCAAGGCATTCGTGCCGGGTAGAGAGACTGTGATACAGCAATGGTGGGGAAGCATGGCGGCGTAGAGGTGACACGTCTGGTTGCCGGTATACCGGCAACCGTACCGTTTGTTGCGCCCGAGGCCATAGAGCGCCGGACTGGACGGCCCATCAGGCTCAGGCTTGGCGCCAATGAAAGCGCATTTGGCCCTTCCCCACAGGCCCAGGAAGCCATGCGCCGTGCTGTCGTCGAGTCGGCGAACTACGGCGATCCCGAGAACTTTGAGCTGCGCGCCGCGCTGGCGGAGAGTCACGGAGTCAATATCGATCAGATCATGGTCGGCAGCGGTATTGACGATCTCCTGGGACTGGTGGTACGCACCTTCCTGGAGCCAGGCGCCACCGCCCTAACCTCGCTGGGTGCCTATCCTACCTTTAACTTCCATGTCACCGGCTACGGCGGAAAACTCGAACGAGTTCCCTATCGAGACGACCGCAATGACCTCGAGATGCTGGCCGCCGCCGCCGGCCGCACCGGTGCGCGTATCGTGTACCTGGCCAATCCCGACAATCCCAGCGGCTCCTGGCACACCGCCGGCGAGATCGCCGCCTTCCGAGAGAATTTGCCGGGCGACTGCCTGCTGCTCCTCGACGAAGCGTACTGCGACTTTGCCCCGGGCGATGCCATTCCTCCACTTGAGCCGGAAGATAGGAGCTGCATACGGTTGCGGACATTTTCCAAGGCTCATGGTATGGCCGGGCTCCGCATCGGGTACGCCATAGCCTCTGCCGAGACCAATGGCGCCTTCGACAAGGTCCGGTTGCACTTCGGCGTGAATCGAATCGCTCAGGCTGGAGCCTTGGCTTCGCTGGCAGATTCCGCCTATCTCCAGAGCGTTGTAGCGGCGGTTGCCGAGGGAAGACGCGACTACGCCCTTCTGGCTGCAGAGCTGGGGCTGGCTGCGCTGGACTCGGCCACTAACTTCGTGACCGTGGATGTGGGTGGCCAGAGAAGGGCCCAGACGTTGCTTACTGAACTGGCCGACGAAGGCGTCTTCATACGCATGCCCGGTGCTCCCCCGCTTGATCGCTGTGTCCGCGTAACCGTGGGTACCCCTGCCGAGCGAACGCTTTTCGCCGAGGTGCTGACGCAGGTCTGGCCCCGGGTCGCTGTGCTTCCGGCGGGTTAGATTGCATCACAGCAGGCAGGACCAGGCTCTACGGGGGAGCATGCCTAGTAGCCGGCGGCCTGGCCGTCGCCACGCGTGTCGCTGGCGGCGATGTAGCCGCCGCTGGGCAAACGCCAGATGATCTGGCCACGGCCGGCCCAGTCTACCTCCGGATCCAGCTCAACCTCATGTCCCCTCTCGCGCAGTCCGGCAACAATGCGAGGGTCGCAGGGCTCGAGTTTTATCAAGCGGTCGCCCCACCAGGACCATCTCGGGGTATCTAGACTGGACTGTGGATCCATGTGGTAGTCGATGGTGTTGACAATAGTCTGGACATGACCCTGTGGCTGCATATGACCACCCATGACGCCGAAGGGGCCAATCGCCTCGCCGTTCCTGGTCAGAAAACCGGGAATGATAGTGTGGAACGGCCGCTTTACCGGTGCCAGACAATTGGGATGCTCCGGATCAAGCGAGAAGCCGCTGCCGCGGTTCTGTAAGGCGATACCGGTGCCGGGCACCACCACGTGCGAGCCGAACGAATCATAGGTGGACTGTATAAAGCTCACCATCATGCCGGATGAATCGGCGGCACAGAGATAGACGGTGTCGCTCTCGAGTGGATTACCGGGCTCGGGCACAATCGCCCGGTCGCCGATCAGGGCGCGTCTCCGGGCGGCATAGGTTTTGGAGAGCAACTCCGCTACCGGAATGGCCGCGATGCCATGCTCGGTATCGCCGATGTAACGGTGAGCGTCGGCAAAAGCCAGTTTCATAGCCTCGAGTTGAAGATGGTAGCTCTGGGTCGACTCTCGAGGCATTGCTTCTCGGTCGTCACCGCCGCCAAGCTCAAAGCCTTCCAGGATATTGAGGGCAATCAGCGCCGCCAGACCCTGCCCGTTCGGCGGCATCTCCCAGACATCATAGCCCCGGTAATTGGTGCTGATCGGATCCACCCATGAACTGGTATGGCGCGCGAAATCCTCGCGCGTGAGAAGGCCGCCGGTCCTCCCTGCAAAGTCGACACAGCGTTCGGCCAGTTCTCCCTGGTAAAATGCCTCAGCTCCACTCTCGGCAATCAGGCGAAGACTTCGTGCCATCTCCGGGCTCCGCCAGAGCTCGCCCACCGCTGGAGCCCGCCCCTGCGGAGCAAACAGTGGTAAGAACGCCGAAAACTCTTCGCCTGCCAGCCGGGGATGGATCTCCTCTACCGAGTAGCGCCAGTGCCAGCACGAGATCGGCGAGACCGGGTAACCGCGCTCAGCATAGTCTATGGCCGGCTCGAAGAGCGTCTCGAAGGGCAGCGAACCAAAGCGGTGATGCAGGTCTCGCCACACCGCCGGCGCGCCGGGGACGGTAACGGCAAGCCAGCCATGGTCAGGCATGCTCCGGTGTCCGCGACTGGTTACCGTATCCAGAGTGAGCGCTGCCGGGGAACGACCCGAACCATTCAGACCATGCAGCCGGGCGCCATCCCAGATCAAAGCGAAGGCGTCGCCGCCCATCCCATTAGACGCCGGCTCTACTACGCTCAGCGTGATAGCGGTGGCCAGCGCGGCATCGACTGCGTTCCCACCGCGCCGGAGCGCCTCAAGACCGGCCTGCGCGGCCAGCGGCTGGCTGGTAGCCACCGCGCCGTGCGGAGCGAAGACGGGCTGGCGCTTACCAGGAAACACCAGACTCTCGAGATCGATGTGCAGCAGTTGATTTTCTCCTGCTAAACTCGCCATGCGGCAGTTCCTAACCGGTACCTGCCACGAGACTGAGAACGGATAGGCGGTGTGGCCAGTGCCCGTTAGCTGGACTCACGCAAAAGATGAAGCCGCAGCACGTTAACCGCGGTAAGAGCCGCACGCCATTTGATTTCGTCGCGAGAGCCGCGGAAGAGCTGGCTGGTGTCGCTGGTATGCTGGCTGCTGGCTACCGCGATGTGCACGGTACCCACCGGTTTATCCTCTTGCTGAGCTGGACCGGCGACTCCGGTCACACCGATGCCGACATCGGCGCCCAGGCGCTCGCGAATGGCGAGAGCCATGGCACGTGCAGTCTCGATGCTGACGGCGCCATGGTCTTCGACGATCTCAGCCGGTACGCCCCACTGCACCTTCAATTCAGTGGCATAGGCGACGAGCCCCCCCACAAATGCCGCTGAGCTTCCGGGAACGTCGGTAATCGTGCTGGCAAGCAGCCCACCACTGCAGGATTCCATGGTCGCCAGAGTGAGACTGCGCTCAACCAACATCTGGAGCGCTACGCTGGCTGGCGTATCCCGATCGACACCGAAGACGTGCTGTCCAAGAACACGCCGGGCCTGCTCTTCGAAGTCGCCGACCAACCTCTCAGCCTCCTCGCGCGTCTGGGCCTTGGCGCTGATACGCACGTCGACCGCATCGGCCTTGGCATAGGTGGCAACGGTGGGATTGTGGCTGTGGATCAGTGACTCAAGCCGCTCCTCAACAGTGGATTCTCCGAGTCCGGCAACGCGCAGAGTCCGTGTGAAAAGGACCGAGCCTCCCGACCGCTCCCGCAGACGGGGTACCACCTGCTGTTCCCACATACGCTTCATTTCGTGAGGAACACCCGGCATAGCCACGATAATCTTGCCGTCTCGCTCGGCCCACCAGCCCGGCGCAGTGCCCACTGGGTTGGCCAGCGGAGTAACCGAAGGCAAGACCCAGGCCTGCTTGATATTATGCTCGGGCATCTCGACGCCACGGCTGGCGAAGAAGGCGCGCAGGGTCTTCTCGTAGTCGGCGTCTATGGTTGGAGTCTCGTCCAGCACCGCGGCGATGGCTTCGCGTGACAGATCGTCCTCAGTTGGTCCAAGACCACCAGTCATGATGACAATATCGGAGCGGTTTCGGGCGCGAGCCAGGGTCTCGGTAAGCCTCTCCAGATTGTCGCCTACCTGTGAGACAAAGTAGAGATCGATTCCCAGTGCGCCGAGTTGCTGTGCCACGTAGGTCGCGTTGGTGTCGGTGATCTGCCCCAGCAGCAGCTCGGTGCCGATGGATAGGATTTCCGCACGCATTGCTTATCTCCCCACTGGTCGTTACACTTTTGGTAGCTGCTCTGCCAGATTGTACCACTGCGGACAAGCGCAGTACGATGCGAATCCCAGCACGTCACCGCTTGGCCCGGATCCGCGGTAAATGGGAGAAGATTCAGCCGAAATCATCCAGAGAGAGAAGAGGCGGGTGCCAGCAGTGTTTTCGAAGTCACAAAGATACTACGATGCGGTCTATGGCAAGAAGGACTATGCCCGTGAGGCGGACCTACTCAAGCGACTCATAGCCGAGCACAAGCACTCGAATGGTAACACACTGCTGGATGTCGCCTGCGGCACTGGGAGTCATGTACCGTATCTGCGCGACGACTTCGCCTATGAAGGACTGGATCTCGATCCCGAGATGCTGGCACTGGCCCAGAGACGCTTCCCCGACATCGCTTTCCATCAGGGCGACATGGTGAACTTCGCCCTTGGACGCCGGTTTGACGTCGTCACCTGTCTTTTCAGCTCCATCGCGGCTACGAGGACCGAGCCGCGGCTGCGGGAGGCTATCTCCAACTTCGCCGCGCACCTGCTGCCGGGAGGTGTGCTACTGGTGGGAGCTTTCTTCACGCCGCAGCAATGGATTCCCGGACACCCGCACGCTATGTTCGTCGATCAACCGGATCTCAAGCTGGCGCGCTTAAACGTGAGCGGACTCGAAGACGGCAATGTTGCCATTCTGGACTTCCACTACCTGGTGGCGACGCCGGAAGGCGTGGAGCACTTGACCGAGCGCCACGAGCTGGGACTCTTTACCGAGGAGGAGTACCAGGCGGCCTTCAGGCAGGCTGGACTCGAGGTCAGCTACCAGAGCGAATGGATCGAAGGACGCGGCATGTACATCGGCACACACTCGCCGCAGTGACCATACGACATAATCTCCAGACAATTCTCCCATAGCGCTTCTCACACACAGATCTGTGCTGAGCCACGGCAACCGCGTCAAGTCTCTTTCGGGCTAGTGACCCCATCTATCAGTCATGCTTGTTATGCCGAGTTGGCACAACATCTTGTGAATTTGCTACAGCAGAGTCAGATTCTACAATATGTAGTGATTTTGTCCTTGAAAAATCTACATGTAGCGGGTATGCTTACGAGTGCGGGTTGAACCTGCGAGAGACCAGGCGCGAAACATACAGAGCCAATCAGGAAAAAGGAAGAGCCGTGAAAGCAGAAAAAGGCGCTGCCGGCAGTAATGAGGCCGTCGTTCCAGCGCGAGGTGAGCAGGGTAATTGGTCTGAGGCAGCGCTTCGAGTGTTGCGCGAGCGTTATCTCCTACGCGACGCCGACGGTACGGTCGTGGAGACACCGGATGAACTCTGCTGGCGAGTGGCCACTGCGGTGGCTGCCGCCGAAAGCGAGTGGCAGGAAAAGACTGGCGTCACTCCGGAGGAGATGGCGAAGAAGTTCTACGATGTCATGGTCGAGCATAAGTTCTTGCCGAATTCGCCGACGCTGATGAACGCGGGCAAAGGCAATAATCTACAGCTCTCGGCCTGCTATGTGGTACCGGTCGAGGATAGCCTGGCCGGCATATTCGACGGGGTAAAGCACGCTGCCCTGATCCATCAGTCAGGAGGAGGATGCATCGCCGGCGACGCCCACGTCTTCACCACTTTCTGCGGCGTAGAGGCGATAGCCACGCTCTATCAGCGTGTACGGGCGACCGGCCAAGCCGAAGCAACCTATGGCGACCACGCCGTCATAGATGTTCGGGATCTGGGCATCGAGACGATGGCGCTGGTCCCGGAGAGTGGGACGTTTGAACGTGCCCAGGTAACGCACCTGTGGCGCTATGACGTGCCGCTGGCCGACCAGGTACGGGTGCGGGGCGCCAATGGCCTGGAGGTCACGACCAGCCGCTGGCATCCCTTCATGGTCTTCGACGGGACTGGCCTCGCCGAGCGCCGCGCAGACGAGCTGCATGTCGGCGATGTGTTGCCTACGCCGAATAGCTCCGTGCGCGGCCAGTGGCCTCATAGGGAATATCGGGAAGTGGCAGGCATGCGCCTTGACGAAGAGATCGCCTGGCTCCTGGGCTACTTCTTAGGCGATGGCTCGCTGGGCTGGGCCAAGGTTCCGGCGAGTGAGCCACGACGAGAGAAGCTGCGCTGGCGCCTCTTCGACGGGCGAACCGGCTCTCTGGAGCGGGCGCGGGATGTTTTGGCGCAGCGCTTTGATATCCATCTGAGCGTGCAGCAGGATACGCGTGGCCTCTACTCACTGGCCACGACCGATAGCGGATTCATCGCGCGATTCCGCGCTCTCTTGCCGGCCGAACCAGGCCCCAAGCTCGACCTGCTCTTCCCGGAGATGGTTGCCAAGTCGCCCCTTTCGGTGGTTGGCGCGTTCCTCGCCGGACTGGTGGATTCAGATGGGTACGTGGATAGCACACGCGACCGGGTGAGCTTCACCACCCAGGCTCGGCAGCTGGCCAGCAAAGTGCACACACTGTGCAGCCTCCTCGGCCTGGCGCCAAGTATTCGTACCCGCCAGCCCTATGGTAAGGGACGCTCGGTGGTCTACGAGGTGAAGCTGGCCGCCGAGCCACTGGTTGGCGACCTCCGGGAGCTGATCGGACCCTATCTCAACGATCCCCTCAAAGTCGAGCGACTGGCGGAAACCCGCGGCAGCCACGAGCACTCAACCGCGACACGTCTTCCCATACCATTCTCCGCCATCGAGGACATCCTGCAGAGCATTGGGACGGTGACTGGCAGCACGCTTATCCACCGTCAGCCGCTGCCTATTGGCGAGACCGAGATCTGGCTGCATCGCTGGAAGGAAGGGCAGGGGGTCAATGCCGAGAAGCTGATCCAGGTGGTCGCTGCCCTCCGGCCAATCGCTGACCTGCGCTATCAGGGCCGCCTGGATGTGCTCGAGCACCTGGCGCAGGGCGCAACCATGGTCACGGCAGTGGAATCACCCGAAACTAGCGCTACCTTCTACGATTTCACCGTGGCCGGTCATAGCACCTACCTGGCTGGCACCAACGGCCTCACCGCCATCCACAACACCGGTTTCTCATTCTCGCGGCTGCGTCCCGCCGGCAGCATGGTGGCCTCCACTCATGGCGTCGCCTCCGGTCCAGTCAGCTTCATGAGGATATTCGATCAAGCAACCGAAGCGGTGAAACAGGGAGGGTGCGTCGTTCCGGAGACTCGCGTCTCCACCGCAACCGGACTGGTGCCGATTGGAAGTCTAGGCCCGCTCGAAGCTGAGGCCAAGAGCTGGCACCCGCTCCAGCAGCCGCTTACCGTCTGTACTGACGAAGGCAGCCGTAAGGCAGAGGAGTTCTACCATAACGGATGGTCGGCCGTCCGCGAGGTGCGTACCCGGCATGGCTACCACTTTACCGGTACTCCGGAGCACCGGGTGCGGGTCATCGACGAGACCGGCGCGTATGTATGGCGGCACCTGAGCGAGCTACATACCGGAGATTGGGTGGCATTGCAGAAGCATACCTATCCCGACAGCACTGACTACCGCTTCGGTCCCTCCGACCGCATTCCGCATTTCAATGCCAGGCAGATCAAAGTACCAGAACGACCGACTGCCGAACTTGGCGAGTTCATTGGTTATCTCATCGGTGACGGCTGCATCAACTACTACAACGGTGGTGGTGCTACGGGCCGCCTCATCCTTACCGTTGCCGATACCGAACCGGAGGTGGCAACCCGGCTGCTCCACCTGGCGCATGAGCTCTTTGGCGTGACGCCCACGGCTCGCAAGAAGCCGAACGACGCCAGCACCAATTACTTTTTCGCGTCGACCGAGCTGGTGGCCTGGCTCAAGCATATTGGCGTGACCAAGCCCTCTACGCTTGCCTTACGCGTGCCCGAGGTAGTCTTCGAGGCCGGCGCCGAGTTTGCGCGTGGTTTCCTCCGCGGCCTCTTCACCGCCGACGGCGCCACCTCCAAGGACGGGTACCCACAGCTCTACAGCATCTCACGTGCGCTGGTCGAGGATGTGCAGCAACTGTTGTTAGCACTTGGTATTCCCAGTACTGTCAGCGTTAATGAGCGCCGTGAGACGTCGCTGGGAAAGAATCCAGTCTATAGGTTGCGTCCCATGACTCGTGCTGGGATACGGGAGTTTGCTGAAGGGATTGGCTTCATGGCCGCGGCCAAGAACGACCGGCTCGACGCCGGCCTCGACCAGGCCTGGGAATTCAATGACATCATTCCCAACCAGCAGCAGGTGGTCGCCAATCTTTATGATGGACCGGGGCGCGGCAGTGGCCCGGACCGGGGTTCACGGGGAGCTGACCGCGAGCTCTACCGAGATATCCAGCACTATCTGCCTAACGTTGCTGCCCCTCGCCAGTTGACCAGGCTTCGGTTGCAGGCACTGGCGGAGAAACATGAAGCGGTACGCAATAGCCCCCTGGCGGTGTTCCTTACCAATAACCAGTTCTATGACCAGGTAATCTCGGTGGAAGACGACGAAGCCGTGACCGTCGACCTCTCCGTTGAAGAAAATCACACTTATATCGCCAATGGTTTCGTCAGCCACAACACTCGCCGTGGCGCTAACATGGGAATATTGCGGGTTGATCACCCCGACATACGCCAATTCATCGATTGCAAGCGCGACGGCTCGGTGACCAACTTCAACATCTCGGTGGCCATCACCGACGAGTATATGCGCGCCCTGGAAGCCGACGGCGAGTACAATCTGGTGGATCCCCATACCGGTCAGGTGGTTGAGCGGCTGCGTGCCCAAGAGGTCATGGACGCCATCGTCGCCGCCGCCTGGGCTACCGGAGATCCCGGCCTGGTCTTCCTGGATCGCGCCAACCGCTCCACCGCCAACCCAACGCCGGACATCGAGCTGCTGGAAGCAACCAACCCATGTGTTGTTGGCGAGACTCGTCTAGCCACTAGCCGGGGCCTAGTGCGGATGGACGCGCTGTATGCAAGTAGCGAGGAGTTACTGGTGACGGCCGATGCGCGGGCGCTGGAGAATACCGCACTCGCGGTCGCGAACGGAAGCGTCGTTCCAGGCGTTCAGCTAGGAGTGGTCTCACTTCCGGCGGTACCGGTTTTCAAGACCGGCGAGAGGGTTCCTGTCCGCAAGCTTATTACCAGCCACGGTATAGAGATTACCGCCACTCCCTATCATCGGTTTCTGACTTCCGAAGGTTATAAGCGCCTCGACGAACTGGAGTATGGTGATACCCTCTTGATGCAAAGTGGAGAGGGCAGCTGGTCCACCGAGTTGAAGCTACCGGATATTGTTTATGGAGAACGTAGCGCCATCCGCTTGCGCTCCCGAATTGCCGGAGGCAAGATCGAGCCTCCTACACAGTGGTCTACCGAACTCGGCGAAGTGCTGGGCTACGTTCTGGGCGACGGCTATGTGCGCCGAAGTGATACCTGCGATGTCGTTGGCATAGCTGTGGACGAAAAAGATGAGGCCATAGCCACCCTCCTTCAAGAGCGGTTTGCGAGGTGGTTTGGAGCAGCCGGCAATGTCACTCGAAGGCAAGGGCATTTGCAAGTAATGTATGCGGGCACAGCGGCTACCTTCTTGAAAGGGCTAGGTATAAGTAGTTCTCGCGCACACCTGAAGCGAATACCGGAAAGTGTCTTTGCCGCTCCACGCGAGGCAGTGATTGGCTTTCTGCGCGGGCTGTTCAGCGCCGATGGTAGCGTACAAGCCGGTCCAATTGAAAAGGGAACTTGCAGCGTAAGGCTGGCGACCTCGTCCAAAGGGCTGGCGCAAGACGTGGCGCAATTGCTGCTCAATCTGGGCATTGTAAGCGCTATTAGACTTCGTCGGCAGGCTCAGATTCGACTTATGCCCAATGCCAGCCGTGAGCCTGCCGAGTATCACACCCAGGCGCAGTATGAAGTCTTGATCGATAAGGCCAACCGAGATCGCTTTGCCGAAGTTATCGGTTTCATGCAGCCATCTAAGCAGGCTTGCCTCACAACGTGGATTGCTAACAAGAAGCGCACTTCCAACTGTGAGTCGTTCACAACCAAGGTGGCATTAATCGAGGATGCGGGCACCGCGGATGTCTACGATACCACTGTGCCCGAAGCCCACAGTATCATCGTCAATGGTTTAGCGACCGCACAATGTGGTGAGCAGTGGTTAGGTCCTTACGATGCCTGCAACCTGGGCTCCATCAACCTGGGGATCTTCGTCCAGCCCGGTGGTGAGATCGACTGGATCGAGTTGGAGCGCGTGACCCGGCTGACAACGCGATTCCTCGACGACGTCATCGAGATCAATCCCTTCCCGCTGCCTGAGGTCTACGCCAAGGTACATGCCAACCGCAGGATCGGTCTGGGTGTCATGGGCTGGGCCGAGATGCTCTTCGAGCTAGGGCTGCCCTATGACAGCGACGAAGCCGTCTCGCTGGGTGAACGACTCATGCGCCAGATACGGGACTGGACCACTGACGAATCTAGCAAGATGGCGGAGGAGCGGGGAGCCTTCCCCAATTTCCCACGGAGCATCTACAAAGACGGCCCCGAGCTCCGTAACTCCACCCGCACTACCGTGGCCCCGACTGGGTCAATCAGCATACTGGCGGATTGCTCCTCCGGCATTGAGCCCATATTTGCCCTGGCGTTTCAGCATCGGGTCAAGCAGCCCGATGGATCGTATCGGGTGCTTGACTTTGTGAATCCGTTCTTCAAGCAGGCGTTAGAGACCAGCGACATCCCCGACAAGGCCAGTGTCCTGGATTACGTCAGGGCTCATGGCACTCTACACGGGCATCCCGCCGGAGAGCACCCGTCGCTCAAGCCATATGTCACCGCCCATGAGATCGCTCCCGACTGGCATATCCGTATGCAGGCCAGCTTTCAGAAAGGTGTTGACAACTCCATTAGCAAATGCCTTGCAGGAGGGACGCTGATTCCAACCTCGCGTGGCCTGATGCCGATTGAAGATTTCTCAAGTGTGGAGGAACCTGATACCTTTATCGCCATTGCGGATCAAGGCATTAGTGTAGGCGGTCATCGGGTGCTCTCTCACTACTATGCCGGTGAGAAACCCGCAACGCGAATCCGATTGGACAATGGTTCTGATCTGGTAGGGTCAACCGAAAGCCACCGCGTGCTTACTCCGGATGGATGGAAGCTGATGGCTGATCTGCGACCAGGAGATCTCGTCATAGGTCGTTTCGAGGAGGCACATGGTCCTGGCGGTGCTAGTTTGCCACCCTGCGGCATCTTGCGTACTAATGCCAAACCAGTCACTCTCCCTGAACATATGACTCCTCCGTTGGCGCAATTCCTGGGAATGGTGGCAGCTGACGGCCATACAACACTCCTCACCGGAGCACTGGGACTCACCAGTGCAGACGAAGAAGTATTGGGCGAATTTAAGTTGCTCGCCCAGCAACTGTTCGGCCTTACTCCCCGTCATACCATCGAAAAACGCAACGACAACGTACAGTATCTGACGCTTAATTCACGACTGCTCTGTCGCTGGGTACGAGAGCTCATCGGCAAAGGCGCCTACACAAAGCACGTTCCAGTTCAAGTGCTGGCCGGTAGCGAGGACGAAAAACTTGCTTTCCTTCGCGGCATCTCGCTCGACGGTTACCATCTCGATGGATATGGCTTGTATGTATACAGCGGCATGTCACAGGAACTGGCCTATGGCGTCGCCGAAATCTGCCGCAGCTTTGGACTTCCACTGGTCCGTGTTCACACAGGTCTGGTGGCCAGCACCGGCAATATTGTCTACAAGGTTTTGGTAAGCAATGAGTTGCAAGAACGCATTATGTGCATTGAGCGCCACAAGAACTGTGAAGCTCACTTTGCAACCTATCAGGTGTTAATAGACCGAGAGTTAGTAACTCAGACCAAGCTTCCCACGAGTCACTCATACTACGCAGCACTGCGCTCGATCAAACAGCGGCAACCTCAGAACTGCGACAACCGAACCGCCGTGCGCTTAGGCTGGTCGAGCGAAACACCAGTGTTCCGGGTAACTTCGGTTGAGGATGCTGGCATACTTTCCCTTTACGACATCGAGGTCGAAGATGCTCACGAGTATGTAGTCAATGGGATCGTGTCGCACAACACCATCAATATGCCCAACAGCGCGACCTACGAAGACGTGCGTGAAGCGTATATGCTTGCCTGGAACCTGGGCTGCCTGGGCATAACCATCTTCCGGGATGGTAGTAAGGGAGAGCAAGTGCTTAACGCTGGAGTGAATAACACGGAGCAGAAGAAAGTCGTCGCGGAGCCACCGGTAGCGGCAGCTGAGACTCCGGCCGCGAGTTCCGAGGCTGTGGCTGCTCCGACTCTCGTTCCCGCCGTCGTGGCAGCCGCGACACCTCAGCAAGCCGCGCAGCTGGTGCCGGCACAACCTGTCTCCTCCCGAGCGTATCCCAACGGCATCAAGCCTCGACCCGAGGTCATGTCCGGGTATACCCGGCAGGTGCGGGCGCCGGAAGGCACTGTCAATATCACTCTCAACAGCGACGCCGAAGGGCTCTTCGAAGTCTTCGTGAACGTCGGCAAAGCCGGCTCGGATATCTCAGCTCTGGCCGAGGCGCTTGGCCGGCTGATCTCGCGCTTCCTGCAGATCGACAGCCCGTTGACTCAGGACCAGAGAGCCACCGAGGTTGCCAGGCAGCTCAGCGCCATTGGCGGTAGCACGTCGATTGGTTTTGGGCCTAACCGGGTTCGGTCACTACCTGACGCGGTGGCGCGCGCCCTGTATCTCTACCTGAGTAGCAGTTCGGGTAACGCCACAGAATTGCCCGAGGAGGAGGAGGCGGAAGTAGAGACCGGCGCTCGTACTAGTAGTGGTGAGGCACATGGTTCACGGGGAGGAGCCGCGCCACATGGTAACGCCGGTGGGCAGTCCAACGGCCATGGATTCAATTCGGCAACCAGTGCGCTCTACACCATTACCGGAAATCTGTGCCCACAGTGCGGCAACAACACACTGTACATGGAGGAAGGCTGCAAGAAGTGTGTGAGCTGCGGCTATAGTGAGTGTTAACGGCGGCTTAACTCCCGTGTGACACAGTCACCGCTTTAACTGGCTTAGATTCTGCGTACATGGCAGATGTGTATGCACACGCGTGTGCATACACATCTCTACGTTATTGCTGCTGATCCTTTGGTGACTTGGTGGTAGTGGTCTGCGCGACATCTCCACTCGAACGTGTAGCGGAGGTGCAGCGCGAGCGGGGTAGCGTCATGGGCAAGGCAGCTCTTCAAGTCGATTAGGGGGATGGGCCGCACAGCACCGTGTCCGCGGCACGGCCTAGCGGCGGTGCGCGCAGTTTCTTGGAAAAGGAAAAGGATATGGCACGAGTTTTTATAACAGGTTCCAGCGACGGCTTAGGCCTTATGGCGGCCGAAGAATTGGTCGCACAGGGGCATGAGGTGGTACTGCACGCGCGCCACGAACGGCGAGCTTCCCAGGCCGCGAAAGCGCTGCCGCAAGCCAGCGCTGTAGTTACCGGCGACCTCTCCGACATCGCCGAGACGAAACAACTTGCCGGGCACGTGAATGCCCTGGGCGCATTCGATGCCGTCATTCACAACGCTGGCGTCGGCTACCGCGAAGGGCGTAAGGTCACGCATGATGGCGTGGAGCATGTCTTCGCCATCAATGTCCTGGCCCCCTACATCCTGACGGCGCTCATCTCCCGGCCCAAACGGTTGGTATATCTTAGCTCGGGCATGCATCGCGGCGGCGATCCGGCGGATCTGGACGATCCGCAGTGGGAAGCGCAACCCTGGACTGGGGCGCAGGCATACTCGGACTCGAAACTGTTCGATGCCATGCTCTCGGCAGCCGTCGCCCGCCTCTGGCCGGACGTCCGCTCGAATGCCGTCGAGCCCGGCTGGGTGGCGACTAAGATGGGCGGCCCCGGCGCGCCGGATGATCTGTCGCAGGGTGCGGCCACGCAGGCCTGGCTTGCAGTCAGCAACGACCCAGCCGCACAGGTTTCGGGTGGATATTTCTACCACAAGCAGCCCCGCGAGCCGCACCCTGCCGTCAACGATATAGCGCTGCAGGACAAGCTCCTGATAATTTGCCGTACGTTAAGCGGCGTCGTGTTGCCCGCATAGAAGCGCGTTCGCGCACGGCCTGGTTCATGACGTTTATCCTGATCTAGTGTAGCATCACTGCGTCTCAAAAACGTTACGGGCACTTCCCAGCTCAGCGAGTCTGCGGAAGAGTCATAATCTGGCGGATCACCATTCCTCTCGTTACGTCGGGTACGCCACCCGCTCACACCCAATTCGTGCCGGGCAAGGGATGCCTGATAGGCAATGCGGGCTAAGGCCTTGGCTAGGAGAGGGCAAGCCTGCGTACCGGCAGGAGTTCGGTGCCTAGCTCGGTTAGCGCCTCCCGGAGCCGCTCCGCCAGAAGATGCGCTCCGGGAGTGTCACTATGAATGCAGAGTGTGTCAGCCCGCAGGTCCAGCCAGGTACCGTCGGCCGCATGGAGGCCATGCCGCAGGATAAGCTCAGCAGCGCGCCCATAGACCGCATCCGGTGCGGTGATGATGCTACCCTCCGCGTGCCGGGACAGAAGGCGTCCCTCGCCGTCATAACCGCGGTCTATAAAGACCTCTTCGGCCACCGCAAGTCCGAGATCTCTCGCGATGTTGCTCTGGAGCGACCCGGACCGCGCAATCAGAATGAGATGAGGATCAAAGGCCCGTACGGCTCGCGCCACCGCCGCGGCGAGTAGAGGGTTATCCGATGCCTGATTATAGAGGGCTCCATGCGCCTTAACATGCTCTAGGGCCACTCCAGCGGCTCGAGTCACGCCGGAGAGCGCTCCGATTTGAGCCAGAATCCAGGCTTCGACCTCATCGGGACTGAGCGCAAGCGATCTGCGCCCGAATCCTTGCAGGTCGGGATAACCGGGATGGGCTCCGATGGCTACCCCGGACCGGCGAGCCAGCTCTACCGTACGTCTCATAACCAGCGGATCGCCGGCATGGGCACCACAAGCGATATTAACCGAAGTCACCAGTGGTATGAGCGCTTCGTCGTCCCCCATGCGCCAGGGACCAAATGACTCACCGGCGTCACAGTTCAGATCCAGAGCGGCCGGTTGACCGGACCTGAGTGTTCCCTGAGTCTCCTCACCCTCGCCCATCATCTTCATCGCTCCATTCCAGAAAGCCTCGCATCAGCCGCTCCTCCACCCCAGGCTCGGCCTTTACTTCCGCAACCGGCGCAAAGATCGACCCAGCGGTTGGGGTACTTCGGCTATCTTGCAGCCTCTCCTGGAAGAGATCGAGCAGGTGGACAGCGGACTGCAGCGAGATACGGTCAAAACGTACCCGATCTCCAGGACGCAGCTGAGCGACACGCCACATATCCACTGAAGCAACCACCGCTCTTACCGGATATCCACCGGTGGTCTGATGGTCCGCCAGCAAGATGACCAGCTCACCGCCGGGAAGTATCTGTACCGCTCCACGCGGCACTCCTTCAGAGATCATCGTCATCTCCGGAGGAGGGGAGATTAGCGTCTCACAAGTGGACTCCAGCGGACGGAGCCGGACACCCACCCGATCCGAATAGGGATCTACACTATACATGCCCGGCAAAAGACTTCTGGTTGGAGGCGGTGAGGATTGTGGGCCGGGTAGCACACGGATGACCCACTCCCCATCTGCAGGCGGGCGGTGATCTATTCTGGGCCGTACCGCCAAACCGACTGCCCCGCCTTCCGGCGCCGTAGACAGGCCTCGCCGGAGCGAATCGCCCGGTTGCAGGGCTCTTCCCTGGGTCCCACCCAGGCCGGCACGGATATCGGTGGAGCGGCTGCCCAGCACGCTCTCGACCTGCACTCCGCCCTGCACGCAGAGATAGACTCTCACGCCACGGAGAGCTGGCCCCAGCCGCAGACGGTCGCCTGCTTGCAGAGGTATAGGACGGTATAGCTGAAGCTGCTTTCGCGCGCAGGCCGCATCGCAGTCCGCGCCGGTAAGGGCCACCAGGCAAGGAGCCATGATCTCGAATTCGCCGCCCCCCAGGGTAAGCTCCAGGGCAGCCGCGCCCGGTGGATTCTGCAGTAGCGTATTCCCCATCCGCAGCGCGTCGGTGTCGGCTGCACCCGAGGCCGAGACGCCATAGCGAGCGTATCCATACCTGCCTAGATCCTGCACACTGGCCTGGGGTCCGGGCCGAAGCACCGTCAGCCACGGTATTGCAGCGTCGGCGTTCTCCCTGGTCACCGAGCTGATTTGGCAGGTGGGTATGTCGGCCGGTATTCCCGCTGCTGCCGGCGAGAGAGGCTCGAACTTGACAATGTCGCCCGGCCGCAACAGCGCTGGGGGGTTAAGAGCTGCATTAAACAACCGGAGCGACGTGCGACCAATCAGCCGCCATCCCCCCGGCGCGGAAACCGGATAGATCCCGGTCTGCTGGCCTGCCACTCCCACGCTTCCGGCTGGGACCTCTGGTCGAGGTCGATCGAGACGGGGCACGGCCAACTCGGGAGGCAGTCCACCCAGATAGGGGAAACCGGCCTGAAACCCAACGAAATAGACTCGATACTCGGCGTTACTGTGCCTGTGGACTACCTCATCGGGCGGTAGACCGGAAAGCTTCGCTACCTCCTCGAGATCCGGCCCGGCCGCGCCTCCATACTCCACCGGTACTCGGACCAGCCTACCACGCCGGGTAGACCTCACTCTTGGCTGGCTCGCGACCAGAATCAATCGGAGCTGCCGTTCGATGTCGGCGTAAGCAGTGAGCAAGGGATCAAAGCGCACCATCACTGAGGCGTACGCCGGCACCAGATCCAGGACACCAGGAATAGGAGCGGCTAGATCTAGCCTGCGGAGCAGCTCCATGACGCGGGCATGAGTAGCCAAAGAGATGTCCGTACCCAGCCGCACGATGACCGCCGAGTCTCCCGCGGCGACGATCGAGCTCCCAAGATCTCGGTCCTCCGCATTCTTTGGTCCCATGCCATGCTCCCTTGCTTGTCTGTGGCCGAAGAGCTACCCAGTCGAGCCGACTGTACTGGCTGTTCGCGCTCACGGTGGGATGTACTCGACATGGCGTTTCGGCTCACTACCGGTTGAACGACACCCTAGTATATGATACGCGTACATCCGGTCGCCGCTAGCTCCGGCAAGTTAAGACCAGCACTGGTACCGGTCTGGCCGAGAAGAAAAATGACCGAAGACCAACTCACCCTTAGAGATCCACTTCATCGGACAGCCACTCTATCCCAGCTTTGGCTGAATGGTTCTCACAGAGGCTAGCGCAGAAGAATGTCTTGACAAGCGCACCGACCACTATTATTGTACATTTGAGCAGTATGTGCTCATTTGTTCATTTTTGAGGTTACGCAGTGCAAGGTTATGAAACAGCCCGAGAAAGACCTGAGCAATACACTTGAATTAATGACCCGCGTGGCGACGCTCTACTACGTTGAGGACCATACGCAGGCAGAGATTGCGCAAAAGCTGGGCTTGCAGCGTTCCAGGGTGGTGCGTTTGTTAAAACGGGCCAAAGAAGAGGGGATTGTTGAGATTGCAATTCATCCTCACCCCAGCCTGAACCTTTCGTTAGAAGCGGAGTTCAAAGAGCGCTTTGGCCTGCAAGAAGTGCTGCTCGCCAGCGATCAGCATGATGGGGGAGTGCAGCGCTCGCTGGTGGCGCAGATGGTCGCCCACTATCTAACCCGCCGCTTGCAAGACAACATGGTGGTTACTGTCGGCATGGGGCGTAATATCGGAGCCATTCCCAATTACCTCGCCAATGTCCCGTCACGGGCATGCCGCTTTATCAGTGCGCTCGGAGGGTCGCCACAGATCGAGTCGGTGATTAACCCTGATGAGGTGGCTCGCCGGCTGGCAGAAAGCTTCGGGGGTACCAGCGAAAGTCTCTATGCGCCTGCATATGTCGAGTCGCCAACCATCCGCGACCTGTTCATGAGCCATGCCACGATTCAGCGCACCCTGAAGAAGGCGCGCCAGGCCGACATTGCACTGGTCGGCATAGGCGATGCCTATGACCGCAGTGCGGTGGTGCAAATCGGCTGTTTTACCAGTAGTGAGATGCGACTGCTGCGTGAGAAAGGGGCAGTCGGCGATATTCTGGGGTTTTTCTTCGACATTCATGGGCAGCCTGTGGCCGATGGCATGGAACATCGGGTGGTTGGCCTGAGCGCGGAGGACTTGCGCAGCATTCCCTGTGTGCTGGCGATTGCTAGCGAAGGAGAAAAAGTCCAGGCGATTCTCGGTGCGCTGCGCACGGGGCTGGTGCAGGTCATTGCAACCAGCACGCATAACGCCCGTGAGATCCTGGAACTCCATGAAGAAAGCGAGCGAGAAGTGTGATGCAACCCCCGTCCGTCGTCTGCGCTGGTATCCTGGTCGCTGATATTTTTGTTCCCCCACTGGAGCGGCTCCCACAGGTAGGGGAACTGGTGGTTACGGAAGACTTTCTGGTGCAACCCGGTGGCTGCGCGGCCAATACGGCCACCTCGCTGGTGAAACTCGGAGTATCGGCCAGTGTGGCTGGCAAAGTCGGCAGCGATCTCTTCGGAGATGCTGTCGAGCGCGACTTACATGCCCGAGGTGTGCGCACCGAGACCTTGAAACGTTCATCCAAGTTCAGCACCTCTAAAACGGTGATTTTGCCGGTGACCAATGAAGACCGACGCTACATCCACACCATCGGGGCCAACGCTGATTTCACCTCGGACGACATTGATGAGTCTTTGTCGACGCATGCTCAGGTCTTTGCGCTGGGTGGTTACTTTGTCCTGCCTGCGTTTAACCCCCAGCGCTTTGCCAGCTTGCTTGCGAGTTTAAAGAAAAGCGGTGTTCAGACGGTGCTCGATGTGGTAGTGCCCACAAGCGAGCATCCGCCTACGTTGGACGACCTTCGGCCACTGCTGCCGTATGTAGATGTCTTCACGCCGAATACGGCAGAGGCGGCTATGCTGACTGGTGAAACCGACCCGGCCAGGCAAGCACGAAGGTTTCTGGATGCGGGCTGCGGGATCACCGTCATAACCCGGGGTAGCGAAGGAGCGCTGCTGATGAGCGCGTCTGAAATACTGGAGATTTCGGCGGTTCCCGTCGAGGTCGTGGATATGTCGGGCGCTGGCGACGCATTTGTCGCGGGCTTAATTGTGGGTCTGCTGGAACGCTGGTCGCTGGAAGCGACCCTGCGCTTCGCCAACCTGATAGGTGCCTCAGCCTGTACTCGTCTGGGCTGTGCCGATGGCGTGTTCACCCGCGACGAAGCCGCAGCCTATGAGCAAACTCATCTGCTACCAGTGCCATCCCACCGAACATGATGCTCAGCCTGTTTGGGCAGTCGTTTTCTCAACACAATAGAAGCGAAGGAGATGAATCATGCTCGTACCACTACCACATCTGCTTGCCGAAGCGCGAGCCTCAGGCTATGCCCTAGGCTATTTTGAAGCCTGGGATAGTTACTCGCTGGAAGCCGTCATTGAGGCTGCCGAGGCAGAGCAGGCACCGGTTATTCTTGGCTTTGGCTGCATGATGGTTTCCCAACCCTGGTTGGATGCCGGCGGCATCGAATGGCTGGGAAGTCTGGGCCACACGCTAGCCCAGAGAACAAGCGTGCCAGCGGCTCTTTTGCTTAACGAGGCCCATACGTACGAAGAGTGCCTGGCAGGGATGGAGGCAGGATTTAACACGGTTATGCTTGATACGTCCACGTGGCAATGGTGGCCTGCGATGGAGCAGACACGCGAATTGGTTCGGGTGGCGCACGAGCAGGGGGTGGCTGTCGAGGCGGAACTGGGTCATCTACCAGACGCTACTGAGCAGGGCATCGATGCCACATTGGCCGCGCTGACCGACCCGGAAGAAGCGGCGCTGTTTGTTGAACGGACCGGTGTCGATTGCCTGGCCGTCTCGATTGGCAACGTCCATCTGCTTACGAATGGTTTCGCCTCCATCGATATCGCCCGTCTCAAAGCGATCTATGAGCATGTTGGTGTACCACTGGTCATACACGGCGGCACGGGTTTCCCGCCCCAGGCGGTGGCGGAGGCCATCCGTGCTGGCGCGGCCAAGTTCAACGTTGGCACCATCCTGAAGAAGGTGTTTGCGGCTGGCGTCTACGACGCAGTGCTGGCGCTCGACGCGGCGGTAAATGTCCACGATTTCATCGGGTCGCATCGGCAACAGGATTATCTGCTGGAGGGCAAACGACGGGTGCGCGCCAAAGTACAGGAATTCATGCAACTCTACGGGAGCAGCGGTCATGCCGGCGAAGTCTTGCTGGCAGAGAGCGTGAAATGACTGCGGCGCAGTCTCCTAGCAAAAATAAGGGAAACGCAAAATGAGCGTATTCAACGATCTGGGTACAGATAAACTGCTCTCTTTATACCGTCAGATGACACTGATCCGCCGTTTTGAAGACCAGGTGTATCTGCTCTATTTGCAGGGTGAAATACCAGGAACCGTTCACCAGTATCAAGGCCAGGAAGCGGTAGCGGTGGGCATCTGCGATCACCTTGCCACTTCCGATTGGATTACTTCCACGCACCGCCCTCACGGCCATGCGCTGGCGAAGGGGATATCGCCACGCGAGGCCCTGGCCGAACTGTATGGCAAAGCGACAGGCTGCTGCGGCGGCAAAGGTGGCTCAATGCACCTGGGTGACCCGTCGGTGGGTATGGTGCCTGCCATTGCGATTGTAGGCGGTGGAAATTCGGTGATCGCAGGAATCGGTCTGGCCTGTAAATTACGGCAAACGGGACAGGTTGCAGCCTGCTTCTTTGGCGAGGGAGCAACCAACGAGGGTGCTTTCCATGAAAGCCTGAACTTTGCCGCAGTGCAGCATCTGCCGATTGTGTTCGTCTGTGAAAACAATTTGTATGGTGCTTCGACAGCATATAGCAAGGTGTCTCTAGTAGAAAACGTAGCTGATCGCGCTGCCGCGTATGGCATTCGCGGCGAGGTAGTTGATGGCATGGACGTGCTGGCGGTCCACAAAAGCGGAGGCGAGGCTATTGCCGCAGTACGCCGAGGGGAAGGCCCGATCTTGCTGGAGTGCAAGACCTATCGTTTTGTGGGCCACAGCCGCAGCGACGCCCGGGGGTATCGGACGAAAGAAGAGGAGAACGCCTGGAAAGAGCGCGACCCCATTCTGCGCTTGCGCCAGATACTCACGGCCGAGGGAGGCATCACTGAAAGCCTGTTTGCTGACATTGACGCTGAAGTGAATGCCGTACTCGAGGAGGCCACCGACTTTGCCCGCACATCTCCTGATGTAACCTCTGAGCAGGCCCTGGAAGGAGTATACGCGTGACGACAGTAAGCGGGAACGAAGCTCCGCAGGTAAACACCCCAGATGATAGCGCGCACCGTCTCACCATAAGCGAGGCGTTGCGCGAAGCCATCGCCGAAGAGATGCGCCGAGACCCTTCAGTCTTTCTGATTGGCGAAGATATTGGCGTCAAAGGTGGATTTGGAGGCGCGTTTGGAGTGTATCTTGGCCTGAACGATGAGTTTGGGCCCGAACGGATGATCGACACGCCTATCAGTGAAAAAGCGATTGCCGGCGCGGCTGTCGGAGCCGCCATTGCCGGCATGCGCCCAGTAGCGGATATGCAATATGCCGACTTCCTCTTCGAGTGTATGGATGAGCTGGTCAACCAGGCCGCTAAAATGCGCTATATGTCCGGTGGTAAGCTGAGCGTGCCCATGGTAATGCGCGCGCCTGTCGGCACGACCAATCGAGGCGCGCAGCATGGGCAATGCCCGGAGAGCTATTTTATCCATGTGCCCGGCTTGAAAGTGGTCTGCATCTCCGATGCATATTCTGCCAAGGGCGTTCTGAAGAGCGCCATTCGCGACGACAATCCGGTGCTCGTCTTCGAGCATAAGCTACTCTACGGCAGCAAGGGACGTCAGCAGGCCGGAGGACTGGATTTAACGGCCTATGTTCCGGCTGAAGAATATCTCATTCCCCTGGGCAAAGCGATGGTGAAACGGACCGGCAAGGATGCAACTGTCGTAGCGACCCACCTTAGTCTCTACCGCTCGCTGGCGGCTGCCGAAGAACTAGCGGCGCAGGGCATTGAGTGCGAGGTCATCGACCCAATTTCACTGGTCCCGCTGGATACCGAAACGCTCTGGGCGTCGGTGCGCAAAACTGGGCGCCTGGTCATCGTCCACGAAGATACTCTGACAGGCGGCTGGGGCGCGGAAATCGCGGCACGCGCCGCCGACGAGTGCTTTTATTCGTTGGAGTCGCCGGTCAAGCGCGTTGCCGCGCTGGATACGCCCCTGCCGTTTGCGCCCATCATGGAGCAGGCGGTAGTGCCCAGTATCGAGCGTATCCGCGCGGTGATTCAAACCATGTTCGAGTAATCAAAAAGGAGCATGCAGCGTGTTGCAGGGCGTGCGTATGCCAGCGTTGGGGCAGACAACAGATGAGCTTCGTATCATCTCGTGGCTCAAAAACGAAGGTGATTTGGTTGAGCAGGGCGAGCCGCTGTTTGCCGTGGAGACGGATAAAGCCACGCTGGAGGTGGAAGCGTTCTCCAGCGGCCTACTGCGCAAGATCGTTCATCAAGCGGACGAGGTGGTCAAGGTAGGCACGTTGGTGGCATATATCGGCCAGCTTGGCGATATGCTACCCAGCGAAGTATCGCCAGAGGTAGTAGCTCCAGAAGGCCACGCGGCGTTGACTGCCTCGGCTTCCGGTGTAGCGGTCCCAACCGCAGCCGAGCCATCTGGCAGTAACAAGCCGCTGGCCTCGCCACCGGTACGCGCGTTGATGCGGGAACATGGCATCGACCCAGTCCAGGTGAAAGGCAGCGGGCCGGGTGGTCGCATCGAGCGCCGCGACGTGGAGGCGCTGCTTCAGCGAGCCGCCATGCCTACTGCAGGCACGGCCCCATCACTGCTGATGCCAGTTCCGCATCACCGCCAGATCATTGCCCAGCGGCTCACACGGTCGGTGCAAACGATTCCCCAGATAGCCGTGACGGCTGTGCTGGATATGCGGCGCGCACACGCGACTCTGCTGGTCGAGCGCGAGCGGGGCATTACACGGTTGACCTATACGCATCTAGTCTTGCGCGCCGCTGCCCAGACGCTGCGGCAGCAGCCGCGCATGAATACGTTATGGGAGGCCAACGGCCCGCAGTTCCGGCAGCTTGCCCAGGCCAACGTTGGCCTGGCAGTGGCAGCCGATGATGCTCTCCTGGTCGTCACCATCCCCGAGCCTGATCGGCTCGCGCCGGCAGAGTTGGTCAGCGTGACGGACGCTGCCATCGAGCGTGGACAAAGCGGCGTACTGGTTGCCGCTGATCTGGCTCAGGCGGCGCTCACGGTCAGCAATCTGGGCATGTATGGCGTGGAAAGCTTTACCGCGATTGTCGATCCGGAGCAGACGGCTCTCCTGGCGCTCGGGAGCGTCGCCGACCAGCCAATGGTGCTGGATGGCGAGCTTCGCATTGTCCGACAAATGAAGGTAACCCTGGTCGTTGATCATCGTGTCGCTGACGGCGCAGTTGCCGCGCTCTTTTTACGTGCGCTGGGCGAGGCGCTGCAGAACCCAGAGGAGAGTCTATAATGAAGCGGTCTGAGATCAACGCGATCTTACGCGATGCCGACGCATTCTTGCGGCTCAGCGGTTTTCCGCTGCCGCCCTTTGCTGCCTGGACGCCGGAGGATTGGCAGTCGAAACGGGAAGTTGCCCGCGAGATTCTCGAGTGTCGCCTCGGCTGGGATGTGACCGATTTCGGGCAGGGAGAATTTCGCAGTGTTGGCCTGGCCGTCTTTACGCTGCGCAACGGACGTCCGGAAAATCTGGCGACCCATCACGGCAAAACCTATGGGGAAAAAATCTTGATTGTGAACGCTGGCCAGGTGACGCCGCTCCACTTTCACCGCGTCAAGATGGAAGACATCATCAATCGCGGCGGCGGCACATTGGTTGTGCAGTTGTACAATTCCACGCCCGATGAGCAGTTAGCCAAAAGTGATGTCGTCATTATGTGCGATGGGCTTACGCGTATCGTAGCTGCAGGCGGCACGCTCCGCCTGTCCCCCGGCGAGAGCATCACCATTCCACAGTATTGTTATCACGCCTTCTGGGCGGAAGAGAGCCGGGCCCTGGTTGGGGAGGTTTCCCTGGTCAACGATGATACCACCGATAACCGATTTTACGAGGAGATAGAGCGCTTCTCGAAGGTGGAAGAAGACGAAGCGCCGATCCGTGTCCTGGTCAGCGATTACGCCTGAGACTGGTGAGACTCATCGAACAGACGCTAGAAAGGGAAAGGAAATGAAGTATCAAGAAGCACGCGAACAGGTCTATGCGACCGTCATAAAGTCTGTCAAGAATGGTTTGATTCGGCTTTCGGCTGGGAATATCAGCGCCCGCACTCCAGATGGGCTGGTGGCAATCACGCCAAGCGGCATAGCCTACGATGTGCTTAAACCAGAGGAAATTGCGATTGTCGATGTACAGGGTAATTGGGTCGACGCGCCCAAAGAGCCGTCTTCGGAAACACCAATGCATACCGCGATCTATCGTGGTCTACCGCATGTCGATGCGATTCTGCATACGCATTCGCCTTTCGCCATCACCTTTGCCACGCTCGGCAAAGTGGTTCCGATGGTCTCACTCGAGCTATTTACCTGTGGTGCACCGATTCCTGTCGCGCCCTGGGCTTGTCCGGGTACAGCCGAAGCTGGAGTAGTGACTGTCGATATCTTTTGTAGTCGACCCGAGCTTAAGATCTGTCTTCTCCGCAATCACGGCCTCGTCGCTATCGGCAAGAACCTCGACAACGCTTTTGAACTTGCCTACGATGCTGAAATCGGGATGCAAGTTTATCATCAGGCACTCCAAGTTGGTCAACCGGAACTCATTACACCGTCGCGAATCGAGCAGATCCGTCAGGTTTACGCCTAAACTCGATCCTGTCCACGGCAAAGTACACTCGGATTAGAGCATCTAATCGGCTGGGAGCCGGCCTCCTTCTTGCCAGGCAACGATGAAGGCCTTTTCGCCAAGGTGGTCACGAGCAGCAGCCACGGCAGCATCATAGTCAACTTGTTCAACCGCGGGCAGTGGTGCGCCAAGCGCTTCACGCAGGGCTTTCGCCCTGCCGAACATTCGGACCGCCTGGGCGGGGTCGCCTTGCGAAGCCGCGATACTCGCCAGGCCTTCCAATCCTATGGCAATCAGCTCTCTCTGGCCTACGTCTCTCGCCATGGTCAGGCATTCTTCGAAGATCGCACGGGCTAGGGCCAGATCCCCCCGAGCGACCTCCACCTTTCCGAGCAGCGACAGTGCTTCCGCTATTCCCTCGCGATATCCCATCTCTTGGTAGAGGAGCAGTCCCTCTTCCACGCGCGCACGAGCCGTAGTAGTGTCTCCCTTTTTGAGCGCCACCGATCCCAGCAGCAGAGAGGAGACTGCCATTCCTTCCTTGTCGCCCACTTCTCGGTCGAGTGAGAGTCCTTGCGCGAGCAAAGGGTAAACCATCGTCTGGTCACGGTCTGAAACCAAAAGCGCGGCTGCCGTCTGGGTCAGGCAGGCGGCTATTCCCCGCTTGTTGTCCAGCTTCCTGAAAAGTGCCAGGCCTTCCTCAAATGAGGTGTAAGCTCTCGTATACTCTCCCTGCTTGATGTCGATCAATCCGAGGGCAAAGAGGGACCAGGCGATGCGATCTGCGTTCTCGAGCTCTCTGTACAGGGCAAGGTCTTCTTCCATCAGGACCCGAGCGGTTGCGTAATCGGCATGACGCCAGGCGGCAACGCCGAGCCGATTGAGAGCGAGACCGATACCACGCTTCTCACCCAGCTCGCGAAACAGAGCCAGGCTCTCCTGGGCTAGAGCCCTGCCGCGGTCGTAGTCGCTCTGCATGAAGGAGAGTCGTGCGGCGGCAAGCAGCGCCTTCGCACGGATAGATGGCAAGACGAACGCGCTTCCCTCCAGTGCCCGCTCTAAGAAGGCCAGCCCCTCATTACGGTAGCCGCGCACTACCCAGAAGCGTTCCAGTGCCGAACTGAGGCGTAAGGCCTTGGCTACCTGACCCGCTTGCAAAAACCAGTTCAGCGCTGCCCGCACATTGTCATGCTCCTGCTCCAGGCGGTCCAGCCAGGAACTGAGCAGTGGTCCGTCCAGCGCTGGCACAGCCTCCTCCACCAGCAGCAGGAAGTAATCAGCATGGGCCTCGCGAGCATCGGTCGCTTCCCCACTGCTGGTGAGAAGCTCCTGGCCATACTCACGGATCGTATCAAGCATGAGGAAGCGTGGCTCCTCGTTTTCTCCTGCCGGTTGTGAGATGGATCGCAACAAGCTTTTATCGATCAGCGAAGCGATGCTGTCCATTGCATCGCCGGCTCCGGCGCAAACAGCATCGGCACCCTGCATATTGCCGCCGCCTACAAACACCGAGAGCCGGCGGAAGACTCGCTTTTCCTCCACACTCAGCAGGTTGTAGCTCCAGGAGATGGTATTGCGCAGCGTCTGCTGTCGTGCCGGAACATCTCGCGCACCGCCTGTCAGCAACGTGAGGAGCTGCCCCATGCGAGCGAGTAGAGCCTGGGGAGACAGCAGCTTCATTCGTGCCGCCGCCAACTCTATGGCAAGTGGCAAGCCATCCAGGTGAACGCAGATCTCGGCGATCTCCTTGGCATTGGCTGTCGTCAAACGGAACTCGGGCTTGACGGCCTGCACCCGCTCCACAAAGAGCGCAACAGAGGAGCAGCGCGCCAGTGCCGCAAGCGCGGGAAGATGTGCCGGATCGGGCAACGCCAGGGGAGGCACCGCGAACTCGTGCTCAGCACGTACATGCAGCACTTCCCGGCTCGTCACTAGCACCTTGAGTCGCGGGCACGACGCCAAAAGATCCGCCATCTGCCCCGCCGCTCCAACTACCTGTTCAAAGTTGTCCAGCACCAGCAGTACGGGTCGCCCCTGCAGTGTCTCTACCAGACGGTCCACTAGAGACTGCCCTGCCCCATCCCTAATGCCGAGCGCCTGCGCGATGGTAGGCGTGACCAGCGAGAGATCGGAGATTGGAGCGAGCGAGACAAAGAAAACGCTGCCCCTGAAGACATCTTGAAGTCCTGCCGCGACTTCGACCGCCAGGCGACTCTTTCCCGTGCCTCCCGGTCCGGTTAAGGTTACCAGGCGCACATCCTCGCGACGCAAGAGCTTCCCGATCTGCTCAAGCTCATCCTCCCGTCCAACTAGCGCTGTTGGCGGCACAGGCAGAGTATCAGAACGGGCACCTTGCGTCTTGAGGGGAGGGAAATCGGCAGGTAGTCCGGCAACGACCACCTGATAGAGACGCATCGCTTGCTCGAAATCCTTGAGGTGGTATTCCCCGAGATCGCGGAGGCTCACCCCTTCTTCACCGTTGTCCGGCAGCAGATCGCGGGTTGTCTGGGAAAGCAGCACCTGTCCTCCATGAGCGGCGCTCATAATGCGTGCGGCACGGTGCACATCCAGACCGACATAGCCTTCGGTCACGCGAGAAGGCTCACCGGTATGCAGCCCCATACGTACGCGGAGCGTCACACCTTGCGGCCAGGAATGGGCGGCGATAGAACGCTGGGCGGCTACCACGGCGGACAACCCATCGCTGGCACGGGCAAAGACAGCAAAAATGGCGTCCCCCTGGGAATCAACCTCGTAACCTTGCTCGCCCTGGAAGACGCCTCGCAGCAGTGCACGGCACGAGGCCAGCAGGTCGCTGTAGCTCTCGCCCAGCTGTTCGAGCAGTTGTGTTGAACCCTCAATATCCGTAAACAGCAGCGTGATAGTGCCTGTTGGTAAATCACGCACGCCACACCTCCCTGCATCTCGCAAGGCACAAATCGATACCGTTCTTCATCCGATATTCTTCTAGGATATTCTTCCGGCCAGGTCTATTGTACGGCAATTTTTGGGGCCGGTGTCGGCACTATTGGTGCCGGAGTTAGCGATTGTTCCAGGCGGCTTAATATCGCAGGGATGTGAAGCCCATTGACCGCCGCTCAGCCGCTAGCTAGATGAGGCAGAGGTGAATCTCCACGAGCAGAGATGTGCACACATATATACATATCTCTACATTATTGCTTGTGGTTCTTCTCGCAAAAGAGAGGATGTATCATCGCCCGCTTTGCTGGCGCTTCGAAGCCTGCTTGGTTGCTGGCCTCGCTAATCAAGCTGTATGCTCCATGTTCCGCCGGCATACCGCAGCATCAGCGGCACCCAGCTGATGAAGGACGCTTTGCCTTTCCGAGTAATCGTCTTGCTTGCCATACCGAAGATCCATCCGCTTCCGTCCGGCTGGAAATAGAGCCCGTCGAGCTCCCAGCCGTGCGGAGTAGGGAGCGTTGGGAGCGTCGCCAGTTGCAAGCGTCCCTGCGAAAGGTGCAGCGCCCAGCCCGCCGGGGCGCTCGACGTTGTCGTGCCTAACATCCATCCATTGCCGGGCGAAACCATATCCAGTTTGCCGTAGAGCGCCGACACCGTGGCCCCGCCACTTGACGGTAACGTCAGCGGTGTCAGTTCCCAGCGACCGTGGGAGTAGTGGTAGAAAACCTCTCGCCCGCTTCCGCCGTTTTGCTGGGTATCTGCTGGCTCGGATATGCCCATAACCCAACCGTCCTGGGCGGAGTCCATGGAGAGGCCACCAAGAAGCACCCCGGGGATGGAGGTCTGCACCTGCCACTGCTGGCCATTGTAGCGTAGAATGGCTGACCCGGTGAGGTTTGGCGGCGGTGGCCCAAGCGGGACGCTCCCATTGAGCAACAGCTGCCAGGTCGCCTGTGCCCAGACCTCGCCATCCGGTTCGGGCTGGATGGAGGGGGTAGACAACATCTCCGGCCACGTAGCCGGTGCCAGCGCCAGCGAAGGCGTCGACTGGATGGTCCACTGGTGGCCGTCATAATGGAGGATGAGCGGTGCATCGCTGGCGGGCCTGCTAACTCCGCTCGCCCAGCCATTTGTTGCCGAAAGCATTCGAATACTCAGCAGCTGCGCGTCGGTTGGGCTGATGGCGGGAGTCCAGTCACGACCATCATAGTGCAGTATTGAGCCGTCCGAGCTGACGGCCCAGCCATCGGTAGGCGAGACCATGGAGATGTCGGTGAGCGGAGCTGTGGTGGCGAGGCGCACTGTGCTCCACGTTCCTTCGTGGTCGTGTAACAAGTACTGCGGCGGCATGCTCGCATTCTGATCGAAAACCACGCTCGTGACGATAGCCCATCCCTCACCCGGCGATGTCATGCTCATGGCGGTGATTTCGAAACCTACGCTGGGAGCGTAAGGCAGACTGTAGGGCGCAATCGCTACCGATCGGCCGGCATGGTGAGCGGAAAGGAGCGCGGCGACCAGAACGGCGATCAGCGCTACGGCAACCAGTGGCGAGACCCAAGCGGCGACGCCGACGATGGCGCGCTTCTTCGGCGGATGCATGGCGAGCCGCGCCGCCTCGATGCGGCGCCGGGCTATGTCAGTTCCGTCATATGTGCTGTTGGTGTGCAGGAGCGGCGTGGCCGCCCCCGGTTCCGACGTCGAGTGTTCCGGTAATCGAGACACCACGGGTACCTCCTCGATGCGGCTGAAGATGTCGTCAGTGAAACTCGGGCTGGCAGCTATGCGTTCCGAGTGGCTGCGACGGAGCGAAGCGGTCTGTACGTCGTAGAGCGCCAGTACGGTCCGGCAGTACGCACAGCTCTCAAGATGCTCGCGCAGCGCCTCGGCTTCCAGCGATTCGTCGTCCCGGAGCCCCTCAGTCGAGAAGAGCGGAAGCAGTAGCTCGAACTGTTTACAGCGCGAGCCTGGCGGCGGCACCGGCATGCTCATGCGGCTTCCAGGATGTCTCATGAGCGTTCGTCCTCCTGCGTACGGGCATATTCTTCGAGATAGGCAGCCATCAATCGGTGGCGCGCACGCGAGATGCGTTTGGCGACGGCTTGCGGCGGCGCTTTCATAATCTCCGCCGTCTCGGCGGCGGTGAAGCCATGTACGGCGGTCAGCAACAGGCAGGCTACATCTTTCGGCGAAAGATACGCCAGGGCCCCGTTCAGTAGATCGTGCTCGGCCAGCGCATCCTCGAAGGAGCCTGTATCGCGGAGTGCGTGGAGGTCGGACACCAAGCTGCGCTCCAATGACTCCCAGCGAATGAGCCGGCGACGGCGCAGCACCGTCACGGCGCGATGATAGGCGATATGAAACAGCCAACGCCGTACTTCGATTGGCTCACAGGTCGCCACGAAGGGCGGAGCGCCGCGCTGGAATGACCTCCAGGCATCGACGAAGGTATCCTGGAGAAGCTCTTTCGCGCGTTCAGGATCGTCCAGTATCTCGGAGAGAAAGACAAAGAGCGGCCGCTCATACTCTCGAACGAGCGTCGCAAAAGCAGTGGGTATGTCCACGGCGTCGGATGTGGACACCTTATTGGCCTGCATATCTTCTCCGGCGAAGCTCACTCGTACCTTCGTGTTCGCGGCGGCTGCGAACTGTGCCGCCCGCTTCTCCCCGCCATATGAGGTACAGCGCACGGAGGCATCCAGAATGGACACCTCTGCGGCTGATCGTTCAGAGTCCCATTATAAGAAACCTTCTGAAATACGTTGACTAGGCCGCGCATGCCGCCACAGCCGTGAATTTGCTTCTGGCTCCCTCGCATATCCGGCCCTAAGCATACTTTCATAGGCATTCTCTCAGCTGAACGCTGCCCGTGATCTCGGTCGGCAGCAACACAGCACATGCTGTGAGGTTTTGCGGCGAGGTGACATACTTCTAGAGGCAGCTGAATACTCAATAGGTGCCGGCTGAAGCAATCCGTAGGTTGAAGGAATGAAGCGATGTCGCCTACCCTCCTCCCATGCCCTCGCTGCGGCGCCGCCAACGACCCTGGCGCAAAGCGATGCCACCGCTGCGGGCGACGGTTGCCCGCAGAGCCATCGCCGGAGAGCGATGTGAGACAGCTCACGGCTGCACCATCGCGGTCGCAGCGGACGATGTCACGGAGGGTGCTGTTGGGGGGGATCGCCGCCGTGGCCGTCGCCGAGCTCGGAGGGGGAGCGTATCTCGTGTATACGCTGATGGCCAAGGAGCAATTTGGCCCGCGTCCACCGATCCTCACCTATACGGCTCATGGCAGTGCCCAGGACGCCGCCTGGTCACCCGACGGTACGCGCGTGGCCTCGACCGGATCGCCCTACGGCGAGGGTATCGATCCCCGAGCGGTACATGTCTGGGACGCGACTACGGGGAAGAGGCTGCTGATCTGCACATCGGAGGATACGGCGACAGGTCTGGCCCCGGCGGGTGTCGTCTGGTCCACCGATGGAGAACGTTTGCTGGCCATTGTCAAAGATCCCGCGAGCTCCGCCATCGACAGAGTGCAGGTGTGGGATGCAGCGACCGGGCAGCGTGTGCAGAGCATCCCGGTGCTGCGGACCGCGACCACCTGGGCGATGAATGAACGCTACCTTGCGGTGGCGACACCCGCTGCTCAACACCAGGGCGCCGCACGGATGGGTGCGCTCATCTCACCGGCGCCTCCGGCAACACCGGCGCCTCCGGCAACACCAATCCCTTCTATACTCGACATCATCGAAGTGTGGGACCTCGCAACAGGCAGACTGGTCGCCACACTGGATGGGCCTGTGCAATCCACTTATGACTCAATAGACAAGATGGTATGGGCACCCGCTAGCAGCGAGCTGGCCGTATCCGCACTTCAATTTGGTCCAGCTCCGTCGACTCATGCGTGGCAAATCTGGGATGCCCCTGCTGGCAAGGAAGTACAGACCTTCGGGACACCCCCACAGGACTCTGGTGTGATCGCCTGGTCACGCGATGGGGAGTCACTCTCGCTAGGGACGGCTGTCTTTGATGTGGAGACCGGGCGCAGGTTGGCAACCTATACCGTAGATGGCTTTCTGTACGCACAGGCATGGGCGCCCGAGGGAAGGCGGATCGCCGTGTGGGCCCGCACGGGCACGGGATTGTATACAACGAAGTACGATGTCATCTCCATCATTGAAGTGTCCAGCGGTAGGCGGATCGCCATGTACGATGGGGGAGTGAGCGAAACGACGGCTGTGCCGCTTGCTGGCCAGTCGCCACTGGCATGGTCTCCGAATGGAAACAACCTCCTCGTAGTGAGAAAAGATGTGGAAATCTGGAAGCTGGGCCAGGGGTGAGCTTCGTCGTGGATTTAGGTTTGGCTCCACGCATGTCTTGTCGTTGGTGAGGAGGAGAACGCCATGGATGATCTCGAGTTGTGTGAGGTCACGCAAGAGAACTGGCGGGAGGCGCTCCGCCTGACTGTTTACCCCGAACAGCAGCGCTTCATTGCCGAGTACACCCCCATCGTCGCCATCGCGCTCGCCAAGGCCTACCTTCGTCTCGGCGGTGCGATATGGACCCCCTATGCCATCTATGATGGCACCACGATGGTCGGGTTCGTCGAGCTTGCCGACGAACCTGCCACCCCCGCCCACTGCTGGATCTTCCATTTTTTCATCGACCAGCGCTACCAAGGTCGCGGGTATGGCAAGGCGGCACTGCAGCGCGTCATCGAGTTGGTCAAGCGTAAGCATCCGAGCTGCCACCTGCTACAGCTGGTGGTCCACCCGGAGAATCACTCGGCATGCCACCTCTATACTGCGGCGGGCTTCAGCCCAAGTGGCGCCGAGCGCTGGGGAGAGCCAGTGTATCAACTCGCATTGATCGACACAGCGTAGCACGGCTTCGAGGCCAACGGCATTCTACCAAACCCCACCGGTGTGAGCGTTCACGCCAGCTGGTCGAAGTATGGTGCCCGGGTCTCCTGCCGGCATCCCCTGTGTAACATCCATCATCTGCGCGAGTTGACCTTCATAGTGGTTTGCGATAGCGCGGAAATTCTTTGACCACAGAGAAACCGATCTTCTCGTACAGCGACCTGGCTCCATGGCGATTGTTGGCGTCCGTGTGCAAGCGGACGCGTTGCACACCACGTTCGCGCAGGTCTGCGAGTGCGTACAGCATGAGAGCCTGGGCAATGCCCTGGCGTCGATACAGAGGGTCTACACTCACCTCGTCAATGTAGCCACAGCCATTGGAAATCCGCCCAAGGACCATGCCAACAGGCTGATCTTCATCCCAGGCCACCTGCCACAGTGTCTGATCGAGATCAGGTTGGTGGAGGAATTCCTGGTACTCTTCCTCAGAAGGAATCGGATTTCCCCAACTGGTTCCAGCCCAAAAACGGGCGATCGCCTCCCAGATCACGCGAAGTTGCTCGGGCCTCACCGAACGCCGATCAATCTTCACGGGAAGATTCGGCTCGGTGAGCTTCCCAAAGTCAGTGAAATCCATCTGGGCATTGATGTGCACACAGCGATAGCCCTCGTGCAACAAGAGTTCGGTGGCGGTTTTCTCCGTACTCGAAGCGTTCGCGCCAAAAACACCCTTGCCATGCGTGGGATGCTCCTTGGCAAGGGCGCGGATACGCCGCTCTGCCCAGTGCAGCATCGCCGTGCCCAGCCCACGCCCGCGCCATTGTGGCACGACCCGACCCAGATGCAGGTAGAGCCAGGTGCCATCTGCTTCTGTCCACCAGGAGAGGCGGATGGAGGCAATCATTTCATCGCTGTGGAATGCGAAGAGCACATTCTGCGGGTCACGATCAGCAAAAGAAGCGCGCATCTCCACTACGGTGGGGATCTCTTCCAGTGTGGAGAGAGGATCAATTGCATCAATCTCGCGACATGTTTCCATGAGCGTGACATAGGCGGGAGCATCTTCTGGACCAGAGAGATGACGAAATGTTATCTCGGGCAGAGAGTGTAAATATGGGAGTGGTATCTGTGTCATATGTACGTGCGCTTCCTAAACTTTTTTTCTGTCTCCTGGGTTGCTTGTCATTCTAAATACGCTGTAAACGGCCATTTTCTATCAACAGAGGACGACATGTGGTATTTCCGACCCCTCTTTGCACCCGCTCGTACACGGAGCTGGCTGCTACGCCGGCTAGTCGGCGATACCCGTCTGGGCGATCACCTTCTCAGGAGTGAGGCGCACCAGCAATTCGCCCGGGACACCGTTGCGCTCGCCAAATCTCTCCGCCTGATCTTCCCCGACATAGCGGCCGGCGATTCTGGTGGCCCAGTGCCGCAGATCACCTGGATTCTCGCTGAGCGTGACCCGCCCTTCGACCAGGACATAGGCAAAGGGTGTATGCTCATCATCCACCAAAAAGGCGGCTCGGGGGTCGCGGCGCAAGGTACGCGCTTTGATGGTCGTATGCCAGGTGGTGAAGATGACGTCGTCTCCATCGAGGGTAAACCAGATGGGAGCGAGGTGCGGACGACCATCGACGCGGGTAGTGGCCAGCTTGCCAGTGCGGCTCCCCTCCAGAAGGAAGGCGCGATATTCATCGGGCGACATGTTTCTCATTGGCGTGATCTGCTTTCTTGCTTGACGATCTCTGCTATTGCAATCGTACGAGTTTCGTCGGTCCACTGCATAGACCATGATGGGGCCAAGAAACTGGTGGGACGGGCTACCGGCAGCAGGGGTACGCCATGCCTTGCTGGCCTAAACACCGGTGTGTGAGCGGCGCCGTCGACCAGGCGTATCTCTGCTGAAGATGATGATAGCAGCTCGGAGGAGGAATGTCTGCTGCCGTAAGGAGAGCCAACGCAGAATCACCATGCGTTGGTGGAGTAGGATACAGTATGTATGCCACCACTTCATCGTGTAGCACTACCATACGTTCTAGTAGCGGGATTATGCGCCGCGGAATACTGCAATTTCGCGAGCGCCGTTGGAGGAGCACGACCATGGCTGATGAACACACGGTCACCTTGGCCAAAGTCTACCAGGGCTGGGATCGCTACCAGGATCTCCTGGTTCAGACAGTTGAACCGCTTACCGCCGAGCAGCTCGCCTGGCGCGCAGCTCCCAACCTGCGCAGCGCCGGTGAACTAGTAGCCCACATTATTGGGTGCCGCGCCGGCTGGTTTCACTATGTCATGCACGAGACCACGGCCACCATTGCCGAGTTGGCTACGTTGGATGAACCAGGCTTCGCCGAGCGCGGCGCCCTAGAGCTAGTCAGCGGCCTACGCACCACCTGGCAGGCAATCCAGAATGGTCTGGCACGATGGACTCTCGCCGATCTGGACACGGTGTTTCAGGATGAGGACGAAGGAGTCACGAGAACGTATACACGTCAATGGCTACTCTGGCATCTCCTGGAACACGATATGCACCATGGGGGAGAGTTCTCGTACGTGCTTGGGATGCACGGCAGAGAAGGTATGGACATTTGAACTGTCGTCGCCCCATAGTGGCGACGTCGCCAGTGTTGGGCTGGCTTGCACACGACGCGAACCTAGGCGCGAACCCTGGCCACCGGACGAGACAGACGTCGCTGCGGAGCTGGCGGCGTGATCGGATGCCTGATAATGAAAAGACCCCGAGAGTAGGGGTGGCGTCTTGTGCCGGCTCTGCCGCAGGCGTATAATCTAGTGGCGTGGCGCCGGGTGGTGCCGCGCCTTTCGCCGTGACGATGGGGTCCGGCAGCTCGCAACGAACGCCCCTTACCCCAACCCCGGCATCGCGTGCAGGATTACCGCTGGTACAGAAGCGGGTATCCTGGCGGCATCCTCTAAAATGGCTAGTTTTCGTAGGAGAAGCAGAATATGTATCGAGGCCAATCGGGTCAGTGGTCCTGGTTATTTCATCGGGTAACCGGCTTGGCGGTCCTTATTTTCCTCTTGATTCATATTGTAGACATCACACTGATTGGCTTTGGGCCAACCGTGTACAACGATGCCTTGAAGGTCTTCAGCACCGCGCCATTCCGCATTTTCACCCTCGCGCTCATCGGCGCGCTACTTTACCATTCCTTTAATGGGGTTCGTATCATTCTGGTGGACTTCTGGCCCATCGGCTACAAATTTCAGCAGCAGATGTTCTATATCGTCCTGGTGCTGAGCGTACTCTGCACAATAGGCTCGGGCATCTTTATCCTGGCACCGATCTTTGGGGCATGCCCGCAGCACGGGTACTGTTCGGCGACGATGTGAGTCGTGCCCTCTCAGTGTTAAGAAGAGATACACTACGAGTATAGGGTACATGAGGAGTACTTTCTATGGCAAGTGAAGCTACGACGTCGGCGCCTACCGCGGCCCGAGTAAACAAATACGGTATCACCGCGCGACCCGGGGTGGGGAGCAGCGGATGGGAGACCTTCTCCTGGTATTTCTTCCGCATATCGGGCGTGGGGCTACTTTTCCTTGCCCTGTTCCATGTCTTCGATATGCACATTGCTAACGACGTGTCAGCGACCAGTTACAGCTACATCGCAGCGCGGTACGCCAACCCATTCTGGCGAGTGTACGACCTGCTGCTGTTAACTCTGGCACTTCTCCACGGGCTGAATGGACTGCGCATCGTTTGTGACGACTATATCAAGGGGCATGGTACCCGGCTGTTAGTGCAATCGGGACTATTTCTGGTCGCACTGACTTTCTGGCTGATGGGCACGATGACGATCGTTACTTTCCAGCCGGGGCGTACGCTGGCTCAGTCCGTGCTGAGTTTGCTGCACCGCTGAGTGGCATGACGCCAAGCCAACCGAATTAGCTCTCCATCGGCCATCTAAAAAGGGAGTGACGCATGAAGTACCATAAGTTTGATGTGGTGATCGTCGGCGCCGGTGGGGCAGGCCTCATGTCGGCCATGCAGCTGGCTCACAATTCCAGTATCGCCGTCATCAGCAAGTTGTATCCTACCCGCTCGCATACCGGCGCTGCCCAAGGGGGCGTCGCGGCCGCGCTGGGAAATCTGGAAGAAGACCATTGGAAGTGGCATATGTTCGATACCGTCAAAGGCGGTGATTATCTGGTGGACCAGGACGCGGCCGAAGTGCTGGCGCGCGAGGCCATCGACGCTGTCTACGATCTCGAGCATTGGGGGCTGCCCTTCAATCGGACCCCGGAGGGTAAGATCGACCAGCGGCGCTTCGGCGGCCATACCCGAAACTTTGGTGAAGGGCCGGTGCGTCGCTCCTGCTATGCCGCCGACCGTACCGGCCATATGATCCTGCAGACAATGTACCAGCAGTCAATCAGGAACCAGGTACGGTTCTTCAACGAGTACATGATGCTCGACCTCCTGATCAACGACGGACAGGCCTGCGGCGTGGTGGCGCTCTGCTTGCGAGATGGCAGCATCGAGGTATTCCACGCCAAGACGGTAGTGCTGGCCACTGGAGGGTATGGACGCGCCTGGCGAATCACCAGCAACGCGCTCTCCTGCACCGGAGACGGCATGGCGGTGGCGTACCGGCGAGGCATACCCCTGGAAGACATGGAGATGTACCAGTTCCATCCAACCGGGCTGTATAGGATCGGCATTTTACTGAGCGAGGCCGCTCGCGGTGAGGGTGCCTACATCCTGAACAAGGATGGTGAGCGGTTCTGCATCCGCTATGCCCCCACCTTGAAGGAGCTGGCGCCGCGTGACATGGTGTCGCGTTTCATCATGCAGGAGATTGCCGAGGGGCGAGGCATCAACGGGGAGGATTACGTCTACCTTTCAGTGGCTCACCTGGGCAAAGAGGTGATAGATGCCAAGCTACCGGATATTACCGACTTCGCCCGTAATTATCTTAACGTAGAGCCCTACTACGAGCCGGTTCCCATACAGCCAACTGCGCACTATGCCATGGGCGGCGTTCCCACTGATATCGAGGGGCGAGTCGTGGTAGACGAGGCGAATTCGGTGTTGCCCGGTCTCTACGCCGCCGGCGAGGTAGCCTGCGTCTCCGTGCACGGGGCCAACCGGTTGGGGACCAACTCGTTGGTGGACCTGATAGTGTTTGGCCGGCGGGCCGGCAAGCATATCGCCACCAAGTGGCTTCCTGAGGCCGAGTTCGCCCCGCTGCCGAGTGATCCCGAGGCGTATGCGACCGAACTGGTAGAGGGTCTGCTCTCACGGTCGAAGAGCAAGGTCAAGTCGGGGGAAACGCAGGAATTGATCCGGCAGGAACTGCGAGATGAAATGATGAGCAAAGTAGGCGTCGAGCGCGATGAGGCTGGCCTGCTGGCAATGCAGCAGAAGGTTGCCGAGTTGAAGGAGCGTTGGGATCATGTTCGTTTGATGGACGGCAGCCGCACCTTCAACACCGAGCTCATGGAAGTCATCGAGCTGGGCAATCTCATCGAGTGCGCCGAAGCCACTGTGGCGGGTGCGCTGGCTCGAAAAGAGAGCCGAGGTGGTCATTATCGTTCCGACTATCCTACTCGTGACGACGCCAACTTCCTCAAGCATACGCTGGCCTTCCGTACCGATAAGAAGGGTGAGCCGAATCTCAATTACAAGCCGGTCGTGATTACCGAGTTTGCGCCCAAAGAGCGTAAGTATTAGTAGGCAACCGGCCGACCGCGGCAGCATCTTCGGCGGGTGTTAGCAGAGCCAAGAAGCGGCAAAATGGCCAAGAGCAGCAGAGGGGATGGAAGTAATATATGGCAGAGGCAGTAGCGAGCACACGGAACATCGAGGTAAGAATCAAGCGGTATCAGCCTGATCAAGCCAAGAAGTCGTACTGGCAGGAGTTTCGTGTCCAGGCGAGCCCCAAGGACCGGTTACTCGACGTACTCAACCAAATCAAGTGGGAGCAGGATGGCACCTTGACGTTCCGGCGTTCCTGCGCACATGGAGTATGCGGTTCTGATTCCATGCGGATCAACGGCCGCAATCGGCTGGCCTGCAAGTTGCTTGTAGAAGATGTTGGGAACCACATTACCGTGGAGCCCATGCTGGGTTTTCCAGTGATTCGCGATCTCGTGGTTGATATGGAGCCATTTTTTGCCAAGTATGAGAAGATCAAACCGTATCTTATCAACGACGAGCCCGATCCGCGCACGGAACGTTTGCAGTCGCCGGAAGAACGCGCGCGCTATGACGAAACCACCAAGTGCATTCTCTGCGGCGCCTGTACTGGATCCTGTCCCTCGGTCTGGGCCAATGCCGAATGGGTGGGCCCAGCTTCAATCGTCAATGCCCATCGTTTTATATTCGACAGTCGTGACCGGGGAGCCGGGGAGCGCTTGCGACTGCTGGGAGATCGCAACGGTGTTTGGCGCTGCCGGACGATCTTCAACTGCTCCGAGGCGTGTCCACGTGGTATACCGGTGACCGACGCTATCGAGGAAGTAAAGCGCGCCATCATGTATGGCTCAAATGAAATAGCCTGATTGCTTGCTCTTTAGAGGAGACCGGCCTACCGGCTCTCGGGAGGAGAGGTAGGCTGGACGGAGCCTGGCAACAAAAAAGGTGTGTTGAAGTGGAGATTTCCGTCATTATTCCCGTATATAACGAACATAACACTATAGCAGAGGTGATACGGCGGGTAGAGGAACAGTCATTCGAGAAGGAGATCATCGTCGTTGACGATTGCTCCACGGACGGTACCCGCAAAATCCTGCAGGAGACGGCGTGGCCGGATAACGTACATATCCTCTATCACCAGAAAAATCAGGGTAAGGGCGCGGCTATTCGAACCGCTCTGGGGTCCGTCAGCAAGGACGTCATAATCATTCAAGACGCCGATCTGGAATACAACCCCAGCGACTTTGCCACGGTGCTCAAGCCGATACAGGACGGCGTGGCTGACGTAGTGTACGGATCCCGGTTCCTCGGCATTCACCGGTCGTTCATGCTTCATCACTATGTAGGCAATAAGCTGCTGACCATAACTACCAATCTGTTATACAACAACATCCTTACCGATATGGAGACAGGCTACAAGGCCTTCCTAGCCCCAGTCCTGAAGGGTGTGCGCATTCGCAGCAACCGATTCGACTTTGAACCGGAGATCACCGCCAAGGTGCTGAAGCGTGGGTACCGGATCTATGAGGTGCCGATATATTATGCCGGCCGTGATTACGCTGAAGGTAAGAAGATCACCTGGCGGGATGGCTTCGCCGCTATCTGGGCCCTCGTACGCTTCCGCTTTGTAAATTAGGAATTAGGCGGCTCGTGGCCAATGGTACCGCCAGCTCTTGACTTTACCTCGCAGCTATGGCACAATCAG
This sequence comes from uncultured Chloroflexia bacterium, assembly GCA_963826075.1. GTDB lineage: Bacteria > Chloroflexota > Ktedonobacteria > Ktedonobacterales > JADMIN01 > JAJPKE01. The sequence continues at coordinate 243,662 of CAWGVQ010000008.1, read as the reverse complement.
GAGGCACCCTTGTAAAGGGTAGTCACTGCATGAGCAACCGGTTTACCCATATTCGACAATGGGAAATCGGTCTTTTTTCGGGATACGCATCCAGGTATTGCCGATAAAGCTGCAGCCTGTACCTAAACAACTGCATAACGAGTATGGAAACGGAAGATTTACTTCGATTTTGCCGAAGCGAGTAAATAGAACGAGGATGATGTACTTCTTGCGACTGGGGTCTCATGACTACGATCATGGATTGCCAAGCGGAGAAGGGTGTAGGGTGGATGCCTAGGGGCCAAAGGCCGAAGAAGGGCGCGGAGAGCGGCGAAACGTGGCTGGGGAGCTGCAAGCGAGCGATGAGCCAGCCGAACCCGAATGGGGCAACCCCCGTCCGTGCGAGCGGGCGGATCGAGTCTTGAATGCATAGAGGCTCGAGGGGAACCGGGGGAACTGAAACATCTCAGTACCCCGAGGAAGAGGAATCAAGCGAGAGTCCCGTAGTAGTGGCGAGCGAGGCGGGATCAGCCCAAACCAGCCTAGTCGCAAGACGGGGTTGGGGTTGTAGGGCAGTCATGGAGTGCGCAAGTGCTCAGCAGGCGGACACGCCCGCAGGCGAAGTGGTCTGGAATGCCACATCAGAGAGGGTGAGAGTCCCGTAGCCGGTGCGGGGAGTGGGGCGTGTGGGTGACTGTACCTGAGTACCACGGGACACGAGAAATCCTGTGGGAAGCTGGGGGGACCACCCTCCAAGGCGAACTACCTTTGGCCACCGATAGTGAACGAGTACCGTGAGGGAAAGGTGAAAAGCACCCCGCGAGGGGAATGAAATAGTCCCTGAAACCCTACACTTACCAGCAGTCAAAGCCCGCTGGTCTCTTCTTTCTAGAGGCCGGGGTGATGGCGTGCCTTTTGTAGAATGATCCGGCGAGTTCATCGATGCAGCCTGCAAGGTTAAGCGGCGGTAAAGCCGTGGAGCCGTAGCGAAAGCGAGTCTGAAGAGGGCGCTTAGTGGTTGCGGCGATGAGGCCCGAAACCGGGTGAGCTATCCATGGGCAGAGTGAAGCGAGGGTAAGACCTCGTCGAGGCTCGAACTCACCAGTGTTGCAAAACTGGGGGATGACCTGTGGATAGAGGAGAAATTCCAATCGAACTCGGAGATAGCTGGTTCTCCCCGAAATGTATGGAGGTACAGCCGTTACGAGCTGCCGGGGAGGTAGGGCACTGAATGGGCTCGGGGCCAAGTGCTGGTTACCAACCCCAATCAAACCATGAATGCCCCGGTGAGCGTATCGTAACGAGTGAGGTGACGGGGGCTAACCTTCGTTGCCAAGAGGGAAACAACCCAGACCGCCGGCTAAGGTCCCCAAGTCTGGTGCTTAGTGGGAAAGGTTGTAGGATCGCTAAAACAGCCAGGAGGTTGGCTTAGAAGCAGCCATCCTTGAAAGAGTGCGTAATAGCTCACTGGTCGAGTGATCCCGCGCCGACAACGTAACGGGGCTCAAGCCCAGCACCGAAGCCGCGGATGGCCTCTCCTTGTGGGAGGTCATGGTAGGGGAGCGTTCGGGAGTAGCATTGAAGCGTCAGCGTAAGCAGGCGTGGAGCGAACCGAAGCGCGAATGCCGGAATGAGTAGCGTCATTGAAGGTGAGAACCCTTCACACCGAAAGCCTGAGGGTTCCTGGGCCACGGCAGTCGTCCCAGGGTCAGTCGGGACCTAAGCGGAGGCTGGTATCCAGCGTACGCGATGGACAGCAGGTAGATATTCCTGCACCTGCGATCTGAGAGCGAGGGGGGGACACGGTAGGGAGCGCGGGCCACACCGAATGGACAGGGTGGGTTGGCCCTTGGCGGAGCGGGACCAGGCAAATCCGGTCCCAGCAGGCTTCAAAAAGGGTCGGGAGTCTCCGATGAGGGGATGGTAGCCGCGTCGTGCCCAGGCCGTCTAGAAAAGCCTCTAAGTGTTTGATCAGATCTTGCAGCCCGTACCGCACACCGACACTGGTGGGCAGGGGTAAACGCCCCAAGGTGGACGAGCGATCCTCGGTTAAGGAACTCGGCAAATTAACCCCGTAACTTCGGGAGAAGGGGTGCCCCGGTAGCGTCCTCGAGTTCGTCTCGAGATGCGTGAGGGGGCCGCAGAAAATCGGCTCAAGCGACTGTTTACCAAAAACACAGGTCTCTGCCACGGCGCAAGCCTACGTATAGGGGCTGATGCCTGCCCAGTGCCGGAATGTTAAAGGGCGGGGTGTTCGTAGCTCCAAACTGAAGCACCGGTGAACGGCGGCCGTAACTATAACGGTCCTAAGGTAGCGAAATTCCTTGTCGGGTAAGTTCCGACCCGCACGAAAGGCATAACGACTTGAGCACTGTCTCGACCGAGGGCTCGGCGAAATTGAAGTACCCGTGAAGATGCGGGTTTCCCGCGACAGGACAAAAAGACCCCGTGGAGCTTTACTACATCCTGGTCTGGGCGCGAGGCCAGGCCTGCGTAGGATAGGTGGGAGCCGGTGAGACGTCGTTCGCGGACGGCGTGGAGGCAATAGTGAAATACCACTCTTGCGTGGACTTGTGTCTAATCGGTCGCCATGAAGCTGGCACCGAGACAGGGCCAGGTGGGTAGTTTGACTGGGGCGGTCGCCTCCCAAAGTGTAACGGAGGCGCCCAAAGGTTCCCTCAGGGTGAATGGACACCACCCGAAAGAGTGCAAGGGCATAAGGGAGCTTGACTGCGAGGCCTACCAGCCGAGCAGAGACGAAAGTCGGGCGTAGTGACCCAACGGTCCAGTGTGGAACGGCCGTTGATCAACGGACAAAAGCTACCCCGGGGATAACAGGCTTATCTTGCCCAAGAGTTCACATCGACGGCAAGGTTTGGCACCTCGATGTCGGCTCGTCGCATCCTGGGGCTGGAGTAGGTCCCAAGGGTTGGGCTGTTCGCCCATTAAAGCGGCACGCGAGCTGGGTTCAGAACGTCGCGAGACAGTTCGGTCTCTATCCGTCGCGGGCGCAGGAAGGTTGAGGGTAGTCGCTTCCAGTACGAGAGGACCGAAGCGGCTGGACCGCTGGTGTGCCGGTTGGCCTGCCCAGGCCATTGCCGGATAGCTACGTCCAGAATGGAGAAGCGCTGAACGCATCTAAGCGCGAAGCCGACCCCAAGATGAGCCTTCCCCTGAGCGGTCCGCCGCTCAGACAAGACCCCACGTAGACTACGTGGTTGCTAGGTCGGAGGTGTACGCCCGGTAACGGGCTCTAGCCTACCGCCCCTAATGGTCGTTCGGCTTGGCTCCTCCTTTCGTCGTCATTCTAGCCCTGGTGGCTAGCTGTACAACAACTTCGTTGTGATACTCGCCCGGCAAAATCGAGATAAATCTTCTTGACTTCCCATACTCGTCTTGCGGCGGTTGTTAATTGGCCGATTGCCGTAAATTTTGTCGTGGCCAAGATGATCGAACGGTAATCTTGGCTGCCAGTGGCCCGGTTAAGCGTTCATTACTGACGCTGCCGGGCCTATCTGCGTCCCTGGCCCTCGCCTACCTGCTTCCTACCCGGTTGCGTACGGTAGGTTGGTGCACAAGCATTCGCAGACGTGGTATTGTATTCTTTTGTGTAACCGCGTGTAGCGTGATTTCGTATAGTATGTGAAACCGTAGTGGATGTACTGCGCGTCTCCAATCATGGAGACGTCGCGCTATTCTTTATGGTGGCACTGTTTTCGCAGTGGTGTCATTCGTGTCTGGGTGGTGGCGTCTCTTAATAAAGAGTGCCGGCAACCAATTTCGCAGCCACGCCTGAACATTGATGAGTGTCATACTTCTGTATAAGCAATTTGCTGGCCACACCTCTGTCTCACTCGCTCGCTTGCTCATGGCCAGGGTGCATGTGACCGGAGTGGTGCCAACTGGAGTGGTGGATAGAAAAAAATGCCTACAATGAATACCACCAATAACCAAGATATTGCCCGCCTTATCGAAGAAGGGCGAAAGCGTGGATATATACGCCGGGCAGAGCTAGAGGCGGCGCTGCGCAAGTCTCCTGCCGATCCGCCTGGCACTCATGCCCTGGCACTCAATGATGTTCGCGATCGCGGACGAGAAGAAGAACAAGAAGCCGAAGAAGAAGAAGAGAACGTGGCGCCGGAAATCGAGGAGTTGAGCGACCTCGATGCTGCCGTAGAGCAGCTCCTTGCCGCGGACGTTGACATCGTCGACGACGAGGAAGAGGAGGCTCAAGTGCGGGACGATGAGGCGATTGAAAGCGGCATTCATGCCATGGAGACTGATAGCCTTCCCTTGGTCGAGATGCCCGATGAAGCCGATGTAAGCGCGGCTCGCCTACGTCGAGTGCAGGAAGTAGCACGCGCTGCCGAGCGGGGTGAAGCGGCTGAAGTAGATGCTATCACCGCCTACTTGCGTGAAATCGGCAGGGTACCGATGTTGAGCCACGCGCAGGAAATTGATCTGGCGAAACGTATCGAGGCGGGTGACAAGGAAGCGGTGCAGCAGTTCGTGCTGGCCAATCTCCGCCTAGTGGTAAGCATTGCCAAGCGGTACGTGGGCCGGGGGCTCTCGCTGCTGGACCTGATCCAGGAAGGCAATATCGGACTGATGCGCGCAGTACAGCGCTATGACTGGAGGCGCGGCCACCGGTTCAGTACTCATGCCACCTGGTGGATTCGCCAGGCCATCAGCCGGGCGGTAGCCGACAAGGGGCGAGCTATTCGCCTACCTGTCTATGTCAACACTGCATTGAACCGGGTACGGCGCGAGCGGCAGCGACTCGTCCAGGAAATGGGCCGAGAACCCAGTGAATTTGAGCTGGCCGATGCTCTGGGGATGGATGTCGAACGCCTCCATGAGCTTGAAGCCGCCCCCGGCACACCCATCTCGCTGGAACTTCCCGTTGGCGAGGACGAGGAGCAGGAACTAGGAGATGTGCTTGCCGACGAGACCAGCACCTCTCCCGAAGAGGCCGCCACCACGCGCACCATGAAACAAGAGGTCCAGGACGTTCTCGAAGATGTCCTGACACCTCGGGAACGACTGGTACTGCAGCTGCGCTTTGGCCTCGGCAATACCGGGCATACTTTCCCGCTGGAACAGGTAGGACGCCAGCTCGGTATAACCCGTGAGCGGGTACGCCAGATCGAGGCTGGTGCGCTGGCCAAGTTGCGGCACCCCAAGGTGCTGGAACGGTTGCGAAGTTAACGCGACGTGCTAATTTGTAGGGTGTATATAGCAGCTTGCAGTTGGCAGGAGTGGGTCTGACCGGTTGGTTGTCAGACCCATTTTTGTGCGGAGGTATATGGTTTCATGACACCATCACCAAGCGGTGAGATGAAGGATCGCGTCTGTCTGATCACCGGAGCGACTTCCGGTATCGGCTACATTACCGCGCGGGAGCTGGCGCGGCGCGGTGCCACAGTGGCGCTGGTAGCACGCGACCAGGGTCGCGCTCAGGAGTCGGTCGGCCGTATACGCAAAGAAACCGGGAACGACTCCATAGACTATCTACTAGCCGACCTCTCCTCCCAGGAACAGATTCGCCGGCTGGCCGGTAACTTCGCCCAGCGCTATCCTCACTTACACGTCCTCATCAACGATGCCGGGGCCGTCTTCTGGTCGCGACGTGAAACCATCGACGGCCTGGAAATGACCCTGGCGCTCAACCATCTGGCGCCCTTCTTACTGACCAATTTACTGCTTCCCTCCATGCAGCAGAGCACACCCGCCCGCATCATTACCGTGGCGTCGGCGGCGCACCGCGGTACCACCATCCCATTCGACGACCTACAGCAGACAACCCACCGCTACCGGGCATTTCGCGTCTACGGGGAATCTAAGCTGGCCAACATCCTTTTCACCTATGAGCTGGCGCGCCGGCTCAAGGGCCAGACAATTACCGCCAATACCCTGCATCCTGGCTTCGTAGCCAGCAACTTTGGTAAGGGCGGTCCCCTTATGAGCGCTCTCATGACCTTAGCCAGCCCTTTTGCCATAAGTCCAGAGCGAGGCGCACAAACCTCCATCTACCTCGCCAGCTCGCCCGAAGTCGAAACTAGCAGCGGCGAGTACTTTACCCTGCAGAAACCCGCTCGCTCCTCTGCCGCCTCATATTCTCTGGCGGCCGCCGAGCGGCTCTGGAAGGTCAGCGAGCAACTGACCGGTATAACCTCCAGCCTGACCCCGCAGGTGGAACCGTCAGTGAGTCGCCAATCTCATGCAGAAGCCGACAACACATGACCACCTCGAGACATCGGGCAGAGGGTGCCACTAAAATCGCTAAGGTCGATGCCACCCGCATGGCCGACCAGATGCGCTTCTGGGTACCAGTCGAGGTACGCTATCGCGATCTCGATACCCAGGGGCATGTAAACAATGCGACCTTCTTCACCTATTTCGAACAGGGACGCGTGGCTTTCTTCGCCCAGCTGCGAGCGCGCCACCAGGTGGCTATGGAGACTGCGGGAACCGGCGGCACCTCGCCCATACCCAGTACTCACTCGCCTGATCTGCCGTTCGTCGTGGCGAGCGCTGCCTGCACCTACCTGCGACCCATCTCCTCACTGACCCCACTGGTAGTCGGTGTACGCTCTTCACGGGTTACACACGCCGCTATCGAAATGGAGTACGCCGTCTGTGACCAACCTGGCGGCATACTCTACGCTGCCGGTACGACTCTCACCGTCAGCATAGATCCGGCCACCGGACACCCACGCGCGCTGCCGGAGTGGGCGCGGCTGACCCTACAACAGCTGCCATGAGACCAGATGGTGACTGGCCTGCCGGCTCTATGACCTACAGGCTGCCGGCTTGACGGCACCGACGCATCCAGTTACACTTCGGATGCTACAGGCAATGGAGAAAATCGGCAGCGAGGGAAGGTATATGCGAAGACGTGTCATGGGCGGCATCGCCGGCTGGATCATTGGCGCGCTCCCGCTGGTTGGCATAAATGTCGCCACGTATCTGGGTTACTACTTTGAAAATCCCGTACTTATCGGCGCAGTTGCTCTCGTGGCAGGACTCATGCTTGGCGGCGTCGCCGCAGGTATGTTGGGTGGGCGCTCATCCCAGCCGGTAGCGGGCGCCGGCGTTGCGGGCGGTATTGCCGCGTTACTCTATGCGATCAGCATCATTTCGCTGATTGTCATTGCCCCAAGCCTGGGATTGCTGCAGCCGTTGACCACCATACAGCTCATTCACATAGTCATTGCCGTCATATTCTGCGCCGTGCTGCTGCTCGGAGTCTCCTTACTCACCGGGCTGCTCATCGGTCGAGGTCGGGACTCGGAAACTGGTCCGCAGCCGATACCGCCGTACCAGAATACGCTGTCGAAGCCACGCCTACCCAGCCGAATGTATAATAATTCGCAGGGGTCGCCACCGCCCACCGAGCCTGGGCAGCGGGTCGAACGACGACGCAGCGGCCCGAACTCCAGTGGTAATTCTGCCAGATACCCGGGCTATACTCAGACTGATGGATTTGGCGAGAACTACGATGGCCGCGGTCACCAGCCAACCTATCCAGGCCGTCCTACCAGAACAAGGCAGGTAGATCGGGATCGGCGCGGCCAGTAGGAGAAGAGTTGCGCGCTTGCTGGCCCGAACACGGGACTGGCGGCCAAATTTTTGCAGGATATCACCATGGCACAATTGATCTTTCTCGGCACCGGAGCGGCTCTCCCTACCGCTACACGTACCAACACCACGCTTGCCTTCTTGCCCGACGGTACAGCGGCCAGCAGTGGGTTGCTTGTTGATTGCGGTGGCGATGTATACCGCTCGATGTTGCGAGCCGACATAGCGGCCGATACCATAAGTGACCTCTTCATCACCCACGCGCATATCGACCACATCGGTAGCCTGCCATCTCTCCTCGAGAGCTTGCGGATTGCAGGACGCCAGGCACCACTGCGAATCTGGGCGCTTCCCCAGGTGTTAGCGGTGGCGCACCGCCTGATCGATGCCTACGATTTTGAGCTCACCCTGGATAACTGGACCTACCAGGTCTCTTTCAGCGAGGTCGGAGATGGGCAATCGATTACCCTGGCTGGCATAACCGCTCACGCAGTCTCTATGGACCACACGATTCCCAGCATGGGGTTGCGCCTGGAGCTTCCCGGCGGTGTGGTGGCATACACCTGTGACACGGAACCTAATCCGAACATTGCTCGGCTGGGACAGAGCGCCCGAATCCTGATTACCGAATGCACGTTTCTTCATGCCCAGGAAATGCTGGCGCGCGCCGGCCGGCACCTGACCGCTTATGAGGCCGGACAACTGGCCAAGGAGTATGGAGCCGGGCAATTGGCATTGGTACACCTTGGTCCGCCAGCTGATAGCGCCCGAGCCGAAGCCCTGGAGGCCTGGAGTGGAGGCCAGGTGATGGTTCCAAACGACATCGACAGATGGGAAGTGTAGCCCGGCACTCGGGTGCTGAAATTGCTGCCCCGGCCAGGAGGTCATGGGCGTGACCATGGCGAGCGCTTGTGGTGTGATACACTGCCGTAGGTATCACCATGACCATGATGCCTGAGACCTGCTGTCGATGCTGGACAACTAGGCCCGCTTGCTTGCCGGTCAGGGGGTCGCCCGATCGGCAACGTGATCATGACAGCGCAGTCTCTTCATTCGCAGGAATCTCCGTGTTTCACAGAGAAAGGCAGGAACATCCATGTTCCAAGATCCAAGCCACCCAGATCTAGCGCAGCTGGCGAGCCAGCATGACGCAGGTACCGCGACCACGATCCCCGTCCAACAGGCGGCGGTAGCGGTCCAGGATTTCCACCAGAATGCGGACCCAGCTCTGGTGCAACAGGTGACGACCGAGCACTACGAGAATATGACACCAGCCCAGTTGAAGGATGCCGCACAGGAGTTGAAGGACAAGCTCCAGACTGTTGCCGGCAGCTCTCCAGAGGCAGCGCAACTGGCTGCCATCGACCCCAGCACAGCTACACCGCATCAGGTGTCGCAGATGCACGGATTCTTGCAGACGAACCATCCCGAATTGATGCGAGACGTGCTCATCGCCGGTGGTGCGATAGCGGTTGGGGCTCTGGCGGCCTTTGCCGCCAGACGCTATTTGACCCACCACGGCAAATAACCTCGAGATACCAGGTAATGGCAGGGCTCACTGCGTGCGGCATGAGCTCTGCCATTTCCATTTTACCGTGTGCGCGCACAGGGACGAGAATAGCCACGTGATATACTTTCCCGGGACGGTAATGTAGAACAACAGTTCTCTACGCTCCGGTCCCAATTAGAAGAGATTAGACGGGTACAAGACAGCGCAGGTGCCGGAGAACCCTTATGGCAGATCGCATCGTATCGCCCAACTCAGGCGATGAAGACTATCAGGAGACATCACTACGTCCCCACCGCCTCGACGACTATATTGGACAGGATATGGTCAAGGGCAATCTGCGCATTCTCATCGAAGCTGCACTCAAGCGCCGTGAGGCACTCGATCATGTCTTGTTGTATGGACCGCCTGGACTCGGCAAGACCTCACTCTCCCTCATCATTGCCACCGAGATGGGTGCCAACATACGTATGACATCGGGACCGGCCATCGAGCATGCCGGCGATCTGGCTTCCATTCTGACTTCCCTCGAAGAGGGAGAAGTGCTGTTCATTGACGAGATTCACCGATTGAGCCGAATCGTTGAGGAGCGGCTCTACTCGGCCATGGAGGACTTTGCGCTGGATCTCATTATCGGCAAGGGACCCTCCGCCCGGAGCGTGCGGCTGCCACTTAAGCCGTTTACTATCGTAGGCGCGACCACACGACTGGGAGCACTTGCCGCCCCCTTGCGCGACCGCTTTGGAGCCCTGTACCGGCTGCAATATTACGATGAAGCGTCGCTGCAGACGATCATACGGCGTTCTGCCCGTATTCTTCAGGTAGAGATGGATGAGGGGGGCGAGAGCGAGATAGCTCGACGTTCGCGGGGAACTCCCCGCATCGCCAACCGGCTGCTGCGGCGCTCGCGTGACTATGCTCAGGTGCGAGCAGATGGGGTGATTACCGTGGAGGTGGCCGGGGCCGCTCTCAATGCGCTCGAGGTAGACGACCGAGGACTGGACCCCACAGACCGTACCTTACTGCAGGCTATCATCCAGAAGTTCGATGGCGGTCCGGTAGGTATCGAAACCATCGCTGCCAGTATTAGCGAGGAGTCTGAAACCATCGAGGACGTTCTGGAACCGTATCTGTTGCAGCTGGGGTTCCTCGCTCGTACTCCACGTGGCCGAGTCGCTACCCGTCTGGCCTATGAGCACCTGTCGATACCCTACCGGGTAGACCCTGGAGCGCCCGGACTCTGGGACTCCTAACCGGTCTGATCATCGGACGGCTGTGGGGGCGCCAGCAACCATCAACACCTCACATGCGAACGCATTTTGAAAGGCAACGTACGCAATGCAAACTGGCGTTGGGCTTCCCACTACCGTACCCGGCGCAAATGGTGCCTTGATTCTCAACTGGGCCAGGCAGGCCGATACAGGGCCATTCACCAGCTTGGGAGTTCTCGACCGGTTGCTCTACAGTAGCTACGATCCGCTCACCACGCTAGCGGCGGCGGCAAGTATCACCAGTCGGGTACGTCTGGCAACCACGATCCTCATTAGTCCGCTGCACAACACGGCATTGCTTGGTAAAATGGCAGCCTCGATTGACGCGCTCTCCAATGGTAGGCTGAGCCTGGGTGTAGCGGTGGGAGCGCGTCACGACGATTATCAGGCGGCGGGTGTAGACTACCACTCCCGGGGACGGAGGCTGGTCGAACAGCTCTCGACTCTGCGCGAGCAGTGGGAAGACGGCGGCAGCATGCCACAGATACCGCGGGGCGACGGTCCCGAGCTCCTGATTGGCGGCCTGAGTGAGCGCACGTTTGCTCGAGTAGCGCGGTACGCCGATGGGTACGTACATGGCGGAGGGCCGCCGCGAGCGTTTGCCCGCGCCGCCGATAAAGCGCGTACGGCGTGGGTAGACGCCGGTAGACCAGGTCTACCACGCCTGTGGGCGCAGGGCTACTTCGCGCTCGGCGATGAGGCGACGGTAGCCAGTGGCAAGCAGTACCTGGCACACTATTATGCATTTACCGGCCATTTTGCCGAGAGGATAGTGGAAGAGCTGTTAACCAGCCCGCAGGCTATTGCCCAGTTCTGCCGTGGCTATGCCGATGCCGGCTGCGATGAACTGGTGCTATTCCCCACAGTGGCCGACATTGGGCAGCTCGACCGGCTGGCCCAGATGATGGACAGCCGAGGTGTATAGTGAAAGTGGCAATTCTAGGCGGTGGGCCGGGCGGCTTATACTGCGGCGTACTCCTCAAAAAAGCCAGCCAGGTACACGACATCACCATCATCGAGCGCAATCCACCGGGCGCCACCTATGGCTGGGGCGTCGTCTTCTCCGATCGTACGCTGGCGGCGTTCCAGGAAGCCGACTACAAGAGCTATCAGGCGATAATCGATCAGTTTGTCCGGTGGGACGCCATAGATATTCATTACCAGGATCAGCTGTGCCGGTGTGGCGGGCATATCTTTGCCGGACTCGAGCGGAAGCTACTGCTCCAGTTGCTTCAGACCCGCTGCGCCGAGCTAGGAGTGACGCTCGCCTACAACACTGAGGTAGCGGAGACCGGCGAGCTCGATGGATTTGATCTCATCGTCGCCGCCGACGGGGTACACAGTCTGGTTCGTTCTACCTATGCCCAGACGTTCCAGCCGAGCCTAACCGCTGGAGAAGCCAAATTCATCTGGCTGGGGACCAATAAGGTGCTGGATGCCTTTACCTTTATTTTCCGAGAGAACGAGCATGGCCTCTTCCAGGTACACTCCTATCCGTTCAGCGGCTATGCCAGCACTTTTATCGTCGAGTGCAACCTCGAGACCTGGCAAAATGCCGGACTTGACCGCGCATCCCCGCGAGAGAGCATCGCCTACTGCGAACAACTCTTCGCACCGCAACTGCACGGCGCCAGGCTTCTCTCCAATAACTCGAGATGGACCAACTTCGTTACCGTAAAGAACGGTCGCTGGCATCATCGAAATACGGTGTTGCTCGGCGATGCCGCCCACACGGCCCACTTCTCCATTGGATCGGGAACTAAACTGGCCATGGAGGATGCCATTGCCCTTGCTCATTCTCTCGAGACGTGCTCCGACCTGGAGGCGGCGCTGCGTGATTATGAAGCCGTGCGTAAACCGGTGACCGAGGTATTTCAGACCGCCGCAGCCGAAAGCCAGGCCTACTTCGAGTCAGTCAAGCGCTACACTGGGCTCTCGCCCCTCGAATTCTCATTCAATCTGCTCACTCGCAGCGGTCGCCTGAGCTATGACGACCTGCGGTCGCGCGACCATTCATTCGGCGAGAGCGTCGACCGCTGGTTCGAGGCCAGGTACCCCCGGCCTACCAGAGACAACGCGCAGCGTCTCGCGCCCCGGTTGATCGCCGGGCCGCCGGCACTGGCTCCATTGCGTCTGCGCCAGGTCGAAGTTGAAAATCGGCTGGTACAGTCTCCTACTGTCCTGCCCGAGGCCGAGGATGGGGTAGCGGGCATAGGCTATCAGGAGCAGATGCGGCGGCAGGCCGAGGCTGGCGCCGGACTGGTGATGACTGGTATGGTGGCGGTCACAGCCGAGGGCCGCATCTCGCCGCGGTGCCCGGGTGCCTACCACAACACGCACCTGAAACTCTGGCGCTCGCTGGTGGACCAGCTGCACGCCACTACCAGAGCCAGGCTGGGCATGACCTTAAACCATGCCGGAAGGCGCGGTGCGGTTCGCCCACCGGAGAGCGGGTTGGATAGACCACTGCGTTCGGGTGCCTGGCCTCTCGTCGCGGCCTCGGCAATACCATATTTGCCACAGAGCCGGCCTCCGGAAGAACTCAGTCTGGCTGGTATGCACGCAGTACGTGAGGCGTATGTCCAATCGGCACTGCTAGCGGATGAAGCCGGATTCGACATCTTGCAGCTGCACATGGGTCACGGCTACTTGCTCTCCAGTTTCCTTTCGCCGCTCACCAACCAGCGTCGCGATAGGTATGGTGGTGAGGCGCTGGCCGACCGGCAACGCTTTCCTCTGGACGTCTTCGCGGCGGTGCGCGAGGTGTGGCCGGCATCTAAGCCGCTGGCAGTGGCTTTAAATGGAACCGACGGTGTATCTGGCGGCCTGGAGATAGCTGAGAGTGTCGAGATCGCCGCTACGCTGAAAGCGCAGGGTTGCGACCTTATCACTGTGCTGGCGGGTCAGACTATCCCGGAGACCGATCTGGCCTATGCACCGGGGTTTTTGACACCGCTCAGCGATCGCATCCGCAACGAGGTTGGCATAACCACGCTGGTCGGCGGCTACCTGACTACCGCCAACCAGATTAATACCATACTGGCGGGTTGCCGCGCTGATCTCTGTCTGATGTATGCGCCGAGCTTCGAGTCGTGAGCGCGATGAGCTGATTAGAATCCCAGCCCCCTGAAAGTCCTTCGGGTGGTAGCCCAAATTGCTTAGCAATCTAGTCTCGGGACGACATAATCCTTGACAGCGCATGTTAGATTCAATCTATGCAGGCAACCCGTCGACCTTTCAGCGTGTGTTGTGCTGTCTCCTCGCTCAGTTCAATTTGATTGTGTATGGCAATGTTTGGACGTGTGCCGCGCCTGAGGTGATACTTCGACGGCGTCTGGCAATGAAGGCATAGTGCCTGTCCATGCAATCAATATTCGGAGGCCCTTCGGTGTGAGTGGGGGGAGTAGAGTGGGGGCTCTGCCTATGAAACGCAAGCGCATGCCTGCAAGACGTTGAAGGACCCTGTATGTTCTCCTGCGACAAGTAACGCTGCAAAAATCCTCGTGTGACCGGTAAAAGTTGTTAGTGGACGAAGCTAACAGGAGTTAACACCAAACATGGGACCAGCACATACCCTCCAGAGATGGGGGGCCCGACATCGGCCCTTCGTCGTGGTCGCGACCGTAGTTATGGTAGGCCTTGTGCTTATCGCGCCGTTTGCGTTGTGGCTCAATGCCGGCCACGCCCAGCCCAGCACTAAGCCTTCCTATTATCAGCAGACGCATGACACCATTGCCCACTATCTAAAGGGTAGCACAACAAGCGCCATCAATTCCGCCAACGCCGCGGTACAGGTAGGGGCGGCGGAGGCCAATGGCGCCTCGACTCACAACATCGGCCCTTTAGGCGATGACGATGACTCGGGCCTCACTCCCGACCAGTTTGCTTACGGAGAGCGAGCCGCTCCCAGCGGGTACATCGCGCCTGACGCGCTGGCCAACGCCGAGCAGCAATCCAACTCCATGGCCAGTGCCGGCAACGCTTTTGCCTGGCAGGAGCTAGGTCCGGATACCCTGAATAACGGCAACTACTTCCCCGAACCGGTCTCCGGTCGCTTGCTGGCCATCGGCATTGATCCTCAAAATTCGCAGATCATGTACATCGGTTCGGCGCAGGGCGGTATCTGGAAGACCACCAACGGCGGCCACAGCTGGCAGCCGCTGACTGACTTCATGCCCTCGCTGGCGATCAACAGCATTACCATCGACAGCCGCAACCCCAACATCATCTATGCCGGCACCGGCGAAGACAACATCTCGTGCGACTCGTATCAGGGCATGGGGATACTTCGCTCCACCGACGGCGGCAAGACCTGGACCGTGCTGGGTCAGAGTCTCTTTGCCGGCACCGGCATCGGCAACATACTGCTTGACCCTCGCTATGAAGGCAACGCCGCCACCGAGCATTTAGTCATCGGCGCCGGTTTCGCCGGGCGATCGAATAGCTCCACCGAGTCCTGTGACGGGTCGCGGCCGGCGGGACAGAATCCGCCCTACGGCGTTTTCGTCTCCAATGACGGCGGCCAGACCTTCACCCAGACGCTGAGCGCCGGCTCGTTTGTCGACTTCCCGTTTGAGCTGGGAACCAGCGATATGGCCATATCCTCGACCGATCCTGACATCATTTATGCTGCCGAGCAGCACGAGGGTATCTACAAGAGCACCAACGCCGGCCAGACCTGGACCAATCTCAACGCCAGCAGCTCCAGCGGCTTACCCGCTCCCGAAAGCCCCTTCGATCGTATTCAGCTGGCCATCTCCCAGTCCAATCCCAACGTGCTCTATAGCATGTATTCGTACCAGGTATTCACCAACGAGCACAGCCAAGTGTACCGAACCAGCAACGGCGGCAAGACCTGGAAGTTCCTGTCCAACGCTCCCGACGTCTGCGACGGGCAGTGCTGGTACGACATGCCGGTAGCGGTGAGTCCCACCGATCCCAATACCGTCTTCCTGGGCGGCAACGCTAACTACGACTACATCTTCAACCTCTTCGGTTTCCCGGGAACTCCGGATTGCGAGACCATCGCCGCGCTTTCCAACCTGCCCAGCGACTGCGACGCTACTATCGTGAAATCGACTAACGGCGGCAAGACCTGGCAGGATATCAGCCTGGGTGACGTCATTACCAGCGGACCCAATGCTGGGTTCCCCAAGGGCCAGTACACTCTGCATCCCGACGACCATGCCATCGTCTTCGATCCCAGCAATCCAAACATCATGTTCACCGGCACCGACGGCGGCCTCTTCGTCACCTCGGATGGCGGCCACAGCTGGAACGACCTCAACCCCGGTCTCGGCACGCTGCAGTTCCAGGGTCTCTCGGTCAGCCCCAACGGGCAGATCTTCGGCGGAACCCAGGACAACGGCACTGAGCAATTTACTCCGGCGAGCGGTACCACCTGGACCAACGTCGACGGCGGTGACGGCGGTCTCACCCAGATCGATCCGTCCAACCCGAGTACCATCTACCATACCTATGCCGGCGTAAGCCTGGAACGCTCGGATAATGACGGCCAGACCTGGACCGAGATCGACTTCCCATTCCTCAGTGACTCCAGCTCGTTCTACCCGCCGTTCGCGCTGGCGCCCTCCAAGCCCAGCACTCTGTACTTCGGCACCTATCGGGTCTGGCGCTCCGACGATAAAGGCGGTACCGGCGCCGGCACCGACTGGACCGCTATCAGCCCCGATCTCACCGGCACCAATGCTGTGGTCAACGGCTGCGGCTTCGACTGCATCTCGTTCGTGGCCGTCTCGCCGGTTGATGCCAACGTGGTGGTGGTCGGCACCGGCGGCGGCGCGCTTTGGGAAAGCACCAACGCCAACGGTGCCAGCCCGACGTGGACTGAGATCGATACCTCGACCATGCCCAGCCGGTTTATTACACAGGTCGTCTTCGCGCCCAATTCCAAGAGCACGATATACGTGACCTATTCCGGCTTCAACGAAAACGATCCGCGCGGCGGCGGCCATCTCTTCATCGGCACTCACATAGGCAGCAAGTCGCCGGTCTTTACCGAGATCGACGGCCAGAACAGCGGCAGCCGGTTCACACTGCCAGACGTGCCTACCAACAGTGTGCTGGTGGACCCGCAGGCTCCCAACGTGCTCTTTGTAGGCGCCGACTATGGCGTCTACGTCTCGATTGACGGCGGCGGCCACTGGTTCAGCATCGACGCCGGACTACCGCATTCCGAGGTCTATATGCTGGCCTACAACCCGACTACCAACGGAGTTGTGGCCGCAACTCATGGACGTGGAATGTGGCAGCTGCAGCTGCCCGGCGCGAACTTTTCAATCCAGCAATGAGGAGCGAAATCAGTGGATGTCCGGACCGCCGCTCCACTGGTTCACGTCACTGGTGTGCGGCTAGAGACTACCGGTGCCGGCAAAGGGTTAGGTTCAGACCGGCTCGGGGTTGAACCGGGTTCACGAGCGAGGCAGACCGGCGCTCACCACCACCTGAATGGAGACCGTCTGCCCCGCGACCACGGTGGCGGCGACCGCCGGCCCCTTGATGCCGGCGGTGCCGCTGGTGGGTGCCGGTTGCACCATGTAGCTACCGGGCGGAAGCGTTACGCTGAAGCGGCCCTGCTGGTCGCTCGTGACTGATGTAACGACGGCTCCGGCTGGAGTCAGAATATTCAAAGCGGCGCGCGGCACCGGGGCAAGTGGGCAAGGCGTAACGCTGTTCTGCGCTCCGCAGGACGCGCGGGCCACCACCTGCCCCGATAGCGTGCCGTGAGCCGGCGCGCTGGTAGCGGAGGATTCCGGCGACGTACCCGCATTGCCCGAGGTAGTCACTCCGCAGCCCGACATCAGGAGCAGGAGGGCACTACACGTGGTAATGATACCGAGAGTATTCCGATCGTGGCGCATATACTGACTCCTCCAGCATGTCAGGCTGACTGACCTGTGAATGCATGATACGCATTCTTTCCACGTGTACGACGTGACAGGGACGTGCAAGGTTCCCGTCACGGCACATGATGCATGTGCCATATAACGGATCGGCCTGGAGATAGCCGAGGGTGGCGCGATGAGCTGACGCGATGAGCTGACGCGATGAGCTGATTAGAATCCCAGGCCTTGCTCTTTCAGGCTGACGTAGCGGTACTGGCCCACGATTACATGATCCAGCAGCTCGATATCCAGCAACTGACCCGCTTGCACCAGCTGTCGGGTGGTACGTACATCTTCGTCTGAGGGAGTAGGGTCACCGGAGGGATGGTTGTGCACCACCACGATTGCCGGGCAGGTGCGGGTGACGGCGGGCTTGAAGACTTCGGCGATACGTACCACGCTGCTGTTGACCGTCCCCTGGTAGATTATCTCCTGGTGAACCACAAAGTTCTTGGTATCCAGACAGAGCACGCGCAGCTGCTCCTGGGTGAGGAAACCCATTTCCCCGGTCACCAGCAGCGCGATATCCCCGGAGCATTCGATCTTGGGACGCGCGCCCTCGGGAAGCGTCACGCGCCGGCCCAGCTCTAAAGCCGCCTTGAGTTGAGCCGCCTTGGCTACTCCCAGTCCATGCACGTGGCAGAGCTCGGCAAAATCCATTGACAGCAGCCCACCAAGACCACCGTACTGGCGGAGGAGTCTGGAGGCCAGCTCGATCGCGTTTTCTTTTGCCGTCCCCACGCGCAGAATGATCGCCAGTAATTCCGCCGATTGCAGAGTTTGCGGGCCGTAGCGCTCAAGACGTTCTCTGGGCCGCTCATCGGTTGGCATTTCGCGCAGCGCCGTATGGTAGGTCACTGGGGACCCTCCGGAAGTAGGCATTCGATTGTCTCCACTGCCAAGCAATAGACCGGTCAGGATATCGGGGAGTTGTCAGCATTCCAGTGTAGCTTCACCTGAAGGTTCACCGCCAAGGCGTTGTTCCAACGCAGCGATAGAACTGAATCTATAGTAACATGCTTCCACTGGTGATTGCAATGAACCTACCGGCCTATTCTCCCCATTCTCCTCCCCCGTCTCCTCGTCCGGGATGGCCGCGCCCCAGCAGGTATTGCAGCTCGGAGCGTCACCGAGCGGTTATGAGCAGCGTGGCGACGAATTCTAGATGCCAGAGGATCAGGATCAGCGTGAGCCAGCTCAACACGGTATGCAAGTACCGCCAGACACGGATGAGATGCAGCCAGAACCGCTCAATGCCTATAGCCTGCCGTATCTCTTGCGACTCGAACACCATCGCTGCCGTTTCGCCCGGCGTAGTAGAGCGTGCGTTGGTGGGGCGCGGCTGATACAGGAGCGACGGTATTTGATCGGCTGGTGCATCCAGGTCATAGTAGGCCAGATCCCAGGGATTCCAGCGAGCGCTCGCGGAGTCTCGATCAGCGGTCTGTTCACCAGCAGTCACTCGTCGCTCGCCGCGCTCCAGGCGTGCAGGGCGTGTCTTCTGTGTCGTGTGGAGAGCGCCGACGAGAGCTTCGAGTCGCTCGTCCCCCGCATTAGTCACGGTCTTGAGGGCAGCCTGAGCCGCCAGACGCGGAGCGACACGATCCAGTTGCTTCCCGATGATCCCACTCACGACCAGCGCGACCAGGCTGCACAGCGCGTACGTGCCCGTCCGCGGATTGAAGTTGCCGCTGGCGTGCATGAGGATAAGCGCAAGTGCGAGGACGCCGCCCACCATATGCCAGGAGAGTGCTGCGTGCAGGAGCCCCCACCGTGCTCCTCGCAGCCGCTTGCGCAGTGTATAGCCTATACCGACCAGTATGAGTAGCAAGGTCCCCGCGATGGCGAAGATATACCCGTACCGACTATCAGGAGACACGTCTCCGCCACGCAGATAATAAGCGTATACGTAAGCCAGCCCTCCACCCAGTAACAGCCCACCGATTGCCGCTTGCTTCTGGCTACGAGACCATCTGGTGAGCCACCGAAGACGAGGCGGTCTCACGGACTGTGGCCGGGCAGTCGCCTTTAGCGCCATGGCGTAACCCTTCCGATCTTCCCGACCGATCTTCCTTCAGCACTGCTCTCCGTAGGCAACCCAGAACGGTTCCGCTCGCGTCCCTGGCTATCGCCGGTCGCCCACAGCTGGCTTGACGCTGGTAACGGCCGCGCCGGGAACGCTCGAACGCTACTGGTCGAGTTGCCGCCATTCCCCTGCAGGAGTCGCATCTTGAGCCAGAACATCATCGCGTCTCGGTGCAGGCCAACAGGGCAAACCGGGACGCATGCGCCACACTGGTAGCATGCTTCAGCAAAGTGCCTGGTCTCCGGCGAAATGTACTCGCCCAGCGACTCGCGGTTCAGCGTCTCGATCGGGATTCGCTGTGGGAGCGCCGGGCACGCTGCAAGACACTCGTTGCAGCAAATGCAGGCTGCCAGTTCCTCCGCGACCTGGGAACGTGATCGATGCATGGTTCCGCTACCCTTTCTATGCCAGGCCAACCTACCTTTCAAGCGTAACACCCGCACACCAGCTCCGGCCGATAGGCTGACTTGATTTAGCACACAGATGGCTCACACTGCCCGGTCACCCGCCTGACGATACCCGACCACGGTGAGTCGACCGTCGCTATCGAGGGCCTGGTGAGCGCGAGTAATGTCCGCCACCGGCCCAGGAACCGCGCTGCTCTTGCCCGTATCGAGCGCATACAGGCGCCGTTGTGTGAAGAATGACCTCACATCGAAGTCCTCCGTGAGCAGATTGCGCTTAATCTCATCAATGTTGATCCGCTCGTCTATCAATCGTTTGATGGTCAGTCCCGGAGGAGGGTCGGAGCTCACGGCAAGGTATCCGACCAGGTGACCGTGGCGCACGACGATGCGACGATAGAACGCGCCGGATCCGTTGGTGAGCGTTTCGTTCTCAGAATGTTCTTGCTCTCCGAGCATGGGTGCGCCCACCACGAGCACATGTAGTTTGTCGAACTGCGTCGCATGCCAGAAATTGCCGACCGCTCCCATTGCTGCGGCCGACGAAATGGGTACCCCGGCAATTACTGCCGCCGCGAGTCGCCCTTGCTGGACGGCGAAGTACCACTGGCCACGGCTCTCCGACTTACCAGTTTGCGGGTCGCGCACTGCCGCTACTGCTCCCGCCGCGTAGATATCTCGCGCCACCGTTTGAAGGCGCTCGTTCACGCGCATGCCGTGACCAGGCTGCAGCGTGATTGGCGTTTGCTGCGCAAGCGCAACGTCGGGCTGGGTGCCGATCGCGGCTACCACAAGTTCACCAGCGATGAACTCGTTCGTGGTGGTCACTACGCCTGCCGTAACTCCTAAGCGCCCGACGACACCGGCGACCTCCGTCTCCAGCCGGACGTCAATACCCTGGTGGCGGACCTGCCGCAGTAATAAGTCTGACGCGGCAGAGTCCAGCTGACGCGGCAGCAGACCACGTCCTCGGATCAGCCAGGTTACTTTCACCCGTTGGTGACGCAGGAGCATCGCGGTTTCAGCGGCGTGATACCCTCCACCAATCACCACCGCCGATGAGACCGTAGGCAAGCGCCGCCGCAGATCCAGGTAGTCGCCGAGCGTATGCAGGGTGATGACCCCATCAAAGGTACGCCCCGGCAGTTCCTGTGGAAGTGGCGTCGCCCTGGCCCCAGTAGCAAGCAGCAGGCTCTTGTAATGGATGGTACGACCATCGGCTAGCCGTATCCTATGCTTTGACGGCTCGAGCGCCACCGCACGCTGGTGGACTACGCCGATTCCCAGTTGTCGCTCTGTGCCCGCGGAGTAGGCCAACAGGTGTTCGAGTTCCAGTTGCCCGGCTCCAAACTGTTTCAGGGCCGGCGTATTGATGGTGGGGTGATTCTGTTCCGTGACGACCAGGATGCGAGCGTCCGGCACGTGTTGGCGCGTCTCCATCGCAGCGACACACCCTGCGATACCATTGCCGATCACTATGAGGTCAGCGCCACCCGTTATCGCGCCTGGCTCTTCCTTGATGGGCACGGTTCTGGCCTCAGCTACTGGACGACCACGTCCCACACTCGGAGTTTTAAACGTTGCAAGCGGATCGTATGAGCCATAAGGCGTCGCCGCCGCTGGTGGCTCACCCCGTCGTAGAGCCTGGTTGAGAAAAAGCACTGGTCGTGGCTTCGCCTTCACTTGGTGAAGCGACAACGGTGGCTGGGATGGTTGGGATGGCTGCGTATGTTGCGAAAACGTCAAGTGTACCTCCCTCTCTCGTTCACGCGCGCAGTCAGCAGTTGCGCGCGTTCTGCCGCATTGAGCGAGCTTCGGCAATATTGCTCTGCTTATCGCCTAATGCCTAGTCTGCTATCCAAGCCCAAGGCAACCCATGGCTCTCCGTCTGGTAGTAGATGTCTGTCGGTGCATGCTCGCGCAAATGCCGCAAGACGTGGGCGAACGAGACGTGGGCACCTGGAGCAACACGAAACCAGATAGGCTGTGTATGTGCGGGAGTTTCGACGGCGAACAGATCTCCTGCGCGCGTTGCGACAATGACCCCATGGAGGTAGTCCAGGTGAGAGGGGGTGCTCGGTTCGAGCGCCCGTACTCCCTGGAGAGCCACAACGGTCCCGCATCCAATGAGCGCAAGCGCCACTACCCATGCCGACAAAGTTGGGAAGCGGGCAAGGAAGCGCATACGGCTACGCTCCCTTCGCGGGCTCAGTTGCGGCAGGCGTGCTCGTCACGTTCGGCGTGCTCGTCACGTTCGGCGTGCTCGTCACGTTCGGCGTGCTCGTCACGTTCGGCGTGCTCGTCACGTTCGGCGTACTCGTCACGGCAGATTGACCCGGCGTAGTAGGTGCGCTGAATGACGCACCTACTACAATTCCGTTAGTTTGCGTGAGCTCAACAGGATTGGTCAGATTAAGCAGACCAGTGCAGTTCAACCCTCCATCGGGGCCGAGCGTCACCGACAGGCGCGAGGCCAGGAAGGTGAAGAGATTAGTAGCCATTGCCGGGTCGGGAGATGCGGCTGCAGCGGTCCATACCTTTTCCTCCTCGAGACGGGCTGGAGCGATGCTCATCACCATCTGGCAAAAGTGCTTCTCGTCTGCACTGGCCTGTGCCGCCGACTTTTCTCGGGGTTGATCGACACCCGCACGATAGAGGTTCTGTTTGGTCAAGTCTGGTTGCCCATTCACCAGAACCATGGGATCTGCGCTGGGCACCAGCGCCACCGGAGCGCCCTGGTCCATCGCCGCCTGCAGTTCATCCAACGGGAGGGCGGTGACCATCTGGCCAGGATCCGCGAGATCGGGGGCCTCCCAGGCATGACAGCCGATGGCGTCATCCAGGAAGACTGCTAGCAGCCGGTTATCGCTTCCGTTTCCAAACGCGGTGCTTCCGGCGAGTAGCGCCTGGTTTGCCAACGTGTTCTGCGCCAACCTACCGTCTTGTGTAAGTAGATAGGTGGTCGTGACATTGTCACTAGGATCCTGATCCACCACCGAATAGTCGCGGACTGTGGGACAGGCCATACCGCCTGCGGCAGTACCCAGCTGCGGCGGTATAAGCTTCTTGGCTTGAACCAAGCTGTTCGCCTCCCTGAAGAACGCGACCGCGTGACAGTAGGCTACCTGGCCAAAGTCGGATTCTCCGAGCCCATTGACGCATTGAGCGTTGCGCAATGTGTCCCGACCGGCTCCTTGCAGGTGAAGGTCCGTACCATTCGAGCCAAACCAGATGCCGACAACGGCATGCTTGGGGAGCTGCGGAACGACCGGCGCCACCGCGGGCTTGGTCCCCTGGTTGATAACCAACGGTTCATAGATGGAAATCTGACCGGTGGCCGGATCAAGTACTGCTGCCTGTACAAACACCGCTACGCTGGTATTTGCTTCGTCACAGATCGTGCCCGGGGAGGAGCTGGGCTCAAGCTGATACGGGGTCGCCAGACCATGTGCGGTAAGCGGATCGCGGGGAATAATCAGCGTGCACGCGTTTTGCTGCTGCTCGCTGTGTGGCGTCTCCGCAACGGCTTCCGACTCATGTTCCGGGTGGGCACGAAGACCAGCCGCCTGGGCCGGCAGAATCTGCTCCACGCCTTGCACCGAGATCAAACCCGCAGCTAAAACCATCACCCAGGCCACTACCGGAAATGCTGCTGCCCAGGCGGACCAAGCGGACGCTTGAGACCAGCAGGACTTTGCTCCCAGTTCCTGGCCACTTGGCGGCGCGCTATGCTTCTCCTGCCGTATGCGTTGGTGCTGCATGACGTGATATCCTCTCTACCTGGTTCTTGTGTATCTTGTGCCGTTTCTGCACGCCACAGGATCCTCACCTATGAGGCAGATACCTTGCGCGCCAAGTTCAGCCTCAACAAGAGCCAGTATAGCCGCCCCTTTTGTGTAGCAATACCCCATAGCCCAAAAGGGGGCTGGCGCGTTACCGCATGGTGGCTTTTTCGTTAGGACCACTGTTGAACCTACAGGATCCTTCCCCGGCTTACCTGGGCCGTAGAGATGATGCTTGACAGCCGCGGCAGCTGCCGTCTTGACAGTACAGCCGGCGCATGGTATTTTTGGCCGGAGTCACCACAATGCTGGTGCCAAAGCCGGTACAGCTCCCTGGCGCCGCCAGCCGGAGAGGAGACAGCATCCCCGTTGGATTATGGCTATTACCAAGCGGTCTTCGCGGGACGCGAGATGCCTTTCGCCTATCTCGACCTGGATCTGCTCGAGCAGAACATTCGCCAGGTTATCTCGTTTGCTAAAGGCAAGCGAATTCGGCTGGCCTCCAAATCAATACGGAGCGTCTCCGTATTGCGACGAATTGCCGCGTCCGATCCCTGCTTCCAGGGTATCATGTGCTTTACGGCACCAGAGGCGGTCTATCTGGCCGGTCAGGGGTTTCAAGACCTGCTGATCGGCTATCCGACCTGGCACCATGATGAGATAACCGCGGTGGCTCGAGCCATCTCCGGTGGCGCCGAGATCACCTTAATGGTCGACAGCACCGCACATCTCGAGCACATCCAGAAGATAGCGGCGGATCACCAGTGCGTCATACCGGTCTGCCTTGACATTGACATGTCGCTTCCGGTTCCGGGGCTACATTTCGGCGTCTGGCGTTCGCCGCTACAAACACCGGACCAGGTGCGCCCGCTCGTCGAGCTCATCCAGGCTTCAGCATGCCTTAGACTTGACGGCATTATGGGCTATGAGGCCCAGATAGCCGGAGTCGGCAACCACTACCCGGGAAAGCCGCTGAAGAACCGGGTAGTTCGAGCTCTGCAGCAACGCTCAGCTCGCGAGGTGGCCCGCCGTCGCTCGGCAATCGTCGATCTGGTGCAATCCTACGGTCTCGGATTACGGTTGGTGAACGGCGGCGGAACCGGCAGCGTGGCCAGCACGGTAGCTGAGCCGGCAGTGACTGAAGTCACCGTCGGCTCAGCCTTCTATAGCCCAGCTCTCTTTGACAATTACCAGGACTTCCGCTATCGGCCGGCGGCTGGCTTTGCCATTGAAATCGTGCGACGTCCGGCGCCGTCCATCTACACCTGCCTAGGGGGTGGCTACGTGGCCTCGGGCGCCGCCGGCAACGACAAACTGCCTGAACCCTACCTCCCAGAGGGCGCTCACCTCATTCCTCAGGAAGCCGCCGGCGAGGTGCAGACTCCCATTCGCTATACAGGTACGGTGCCGCTGCGTCTCGGCGACCCAGTGTTTCTGCGCCACAGCAAAGCCGGTGAATTATGTGAGCGGTTTACCACTCTCGCCCTGGTGCAGAGCGGTGCTGTGGTAGAAGAAGTGGCTACCTACCGGGGTGATGGTCAGTGTTTCCTGTGAGTTTGCAGATGAGTAGCTCTAGCCTGTAGCCGAAGGAGCCCTTCGAATGGCCACACTACTTCCGGACGAGCGCGATCGGAGCCGGAGCGGGCATAGCTGGTCCAATTGGTCGGGATCGGTACGATGCCGTCCCCGCCAGTTGCTTCGTCCGACGAGTATCGACGAGCTCGCCAGCCTGGTCAAGCGCTGTGGTGCCGATGGCCGCCAGCTTCGTGTGGTGGGCTCCGGACATTCATTTACGCCCCTGGTACAGACCGACGGCGTGTTGATGTCCCTGGAAAACCTCCAGGGTATCGAGTCGTTGAACGCTGCGGACGGAATGGCTACGGTGCTGGGTGGGACCCAGTTGAAGCGGCTGGGTGCGGCCTTGCTGGCCCAAGGGTTCGCCCAGGAGAATCTGGGAGATATCGACGTGCAATCCATCGCTGGAGCCATCAGCACCGGCACGCATGGAACCGGCGTCCATTTTGGCTCGCTCTCCACGCAGGTTGCCGGTCTGACGCTGGTCAGTGCCGCAGGCGACCTGATCGAGTGCTCACCGGAGCAGAACCCCGAACTGTTCAAGGCAGCGCAGGTCTCGATGGGCATGCTCGGCGTCATCGCCAGGGTGAAGCTTCGCGTGGTGCCGGCCACGCATCACCGCTACCAGGTGCGGCGCGAACAGCTGTCGGATTGCCTTGCCCATCTGGAGACCTACAAGCGGGAGAACAGTCACTTCGAGTTCTTCTGGCTTCCGTACACCAGGTATGTACAGGCCAAGTTCCTCAACGAGACCAAGGCCCCAGCAACCTCGGGAACCCTCTGGGGCAACATCAACAAGATCGTTCTGGAGAACTGGGTCTACTGGCTGCTCTCCGAGAGCTGTCGTCTGGCACCCGGAGTCACCAAAACCGTTGCCCGCATATCGGGAGAAGCCATCTCGCCGGTAGAGGAGGTCGATTACAGCCACCGGCTCTTTGCCACTCCGCGCATGGTCCGCTTCCAGGAGATGGAATACAGCCTGCCAGCCGACCAGTTTAGTAGTGCCCTAGCCGAGATCAAGTCTTGCATCGAAGAGAAACGGTTCAATGTGCACTTTCCCATTGAGTGCCGCTTCGTGCGCGGTGATGATATCTGGCTGAGCCCTGCCTACCAGCGAGATTCAGCCTATATTGCCGTGCACATGTACCGGGGCATGCCGTATCAGGACTATTTTCACCATATCGAGGCCATCTTCCGCCGCTACCAGGGCCGGCCACACTGGGGCAAGCTGCACACCCGAACCGCCGCTGAGCTGGCGGCGCTCTATCCCAAATGGGAAGACTTCCGCCGGATACGTAGGTCTCTTGATCCCACTGGACTGTTTCTCAACGACTATCTTCGGTCGATCTTCGAGCCGGACATAGGAGAGAATCCAGGGACACAAGACGATACACCCCGGCAATCACATTAACAATCACATTAACAAGGAGCTGACCTATGTCTCCCAGCAATCAAACGCCGGCCACCGTGGTCGAGTCCGCAGGGTCTCCGCCGGCAGGCTCCCCCAAAAGTATGCTCCAACGAGATACGCTTGATCTGCGCCATGCCATAGTCATCTCAGTGGCGGTGATGTCGCCGGCAGCATCGGTCTTCTTCAATACTACTCCCATGGCTCATCTGGTCGGAGCCGCAGTACCACTGTGCTTCGTAATCGGCTTTGTGGTTGCCCTTTTGACCGCTAACCAGTACAGCGAGCTCTCTCGCGAAATGCCCTCGAGCGGCTCAGCCTATACCTACGTCACCGAAGGGATGGGGCAGCGGTGGGGATTTCTCACTGGCTGGATCGGACTCATCGCCATAGCGATCGGCGCGCCGTATTCCTTCGTCTTCATGAGCGCCAATCTGCAGATCTTGATGTCTCGCTGGTTCGGCATCAATGTGCACTGGAGCTTCTACTTCGTAGCGGCTATCGGCATCGTCTTCGCCATGAGTTATCTGGGCGTCCGGCAGTCTCTCAGTGTGGACATGGTCTTCCTGGCCTTCGAGATCGGGATATGCCTGGTTCTGGCGCTGATAGTGCTGCTGCATGTCGGCTCGCAGGGCGGGCTCACCGCGGTGCCGTTTTCTCCAAGCGCTGTGCCTCCCAGCGGAGACCTGGCCATAGGCATCGTATTGGGCGTGCTCAACTTCATCGGCTTTGAAACCGCGGCAACCCTCGGTGAAGAGACCCGCAATCCCCGCCGGAATATCCCGCGCGCCATCTTGGCATCCATGATCGCGGTCGGCATCTTCTACGTGATAATGGCCTATGCCGCTACCGTAGGTTATGGAATCAATCACATGGTCACCGGCTTCGGTTCCGATCCCGCGCCCTTCGACACCATCAGTCGCAGATTTGGCGGCAGCTCGCTCGCGGTACTCATTGATGTGGTAGGAGTTCTCTCCTTCTTTACCGCCGCGCTGGCCATTATCAACGGTGGTGCACGCATCCTGTTTAGCGTCGCTCGTGACGGACTGCTGCCGCGCTGGATGGCCTGGACACACCCCCAGCGACACACACCGGCCGGTTCCATAATCACACTCTGCGTCATCGGCGTCGTGGTAGGCATCGGTCTGGGGTTGGCGTTTACTCCCATCGAGGCATTCGCCTTTCTGGGCACCCTTGACGCGCTCTTCATACTGTTGATCTACATTCTGATCAATATCTCATGCTTTCGCTTTTTTTGGCGCCAGCGACGCGACCAGTTCAGTTTCTTCCGCCACGCCGTCTGCCCGCTCCTGGGAACTCTCGTCTGCGCTGGTATCGTGGTGGCAGCACTGGCCTCTCCGGGCCAACCGCCACTCAACTACATCCCGGCGGTCGTAGCCATCTGGATCCTGACCGGAGTAGCACTGCTGCTGGCGCTACGCGCCAAATTCACGGCGTCGGTGAAAGCCGGCTGACCTGTAGACCGCGACCGTCTCAACGAAGTTGCAGACCCAGAATAGCTGACAGCTCGATGAGGGTAGCGATCTGCCCGTGTGCCGGGGATGAGCCGGTGGCGATCTGGTCAGCCAACCTGCCGAGTGCCATGAGCGCCTGCGGCGTCTGGAAGTCATTTTCTAGAGCGGCGATAAACTCGATACGCGACTGGGTGGCAGCCTCACCCATAGCTGCGGTGTCGGTACCGTCGGCAATCGAGCCTCCGGCGGCACACTTGAGCCGGGCGGCCAGCTCGGCCGCTACCCGCATATCTTCGCCGGTATAGCTCCAGGACTCTCGGTAATGGTGCTGCAGCAGCAGTATGCGAATAGCATCCGGGCTATAATCTCGGAGGAGGTCTCGCACCAGAACCAGGTTACCCAGCGACTTGCTCATTTTGACGCCATCCAGCGCTACCATAGCGCAGTGCATCCAGGTACGCACAAATGGCGACTTGCCGGTGGCATGCTCGCTCTGGGCAATCTCACAGGTATGGTGCGGGAATATCAGATCAGCGCCGCCACCATGGATGTCTATCTGCTCACCAAGGTATTTGTTCACCAGCGCGCTACACTCGATATGCCAACCTGGCCGCCCGGGTCCAAAGGGACTTGGCCAGGCCGGTTCGCCTGGTTGTTGCGCGTTCCAGAGAACAAAATCCAGTGGATCGGCTTTACGAGGGTCATCCGGGAAATTACCCCGAGCGTTGGCAGTCTCCAGCCAGCTCTGGTATCCTACGTAGCCCGCAGCCTCAGCCAGCCTGCCGAACCGCGGATCTTGGCGCACCGAATAGTAGACCCAGCCGTCACGTCTATAGGCATATCCTCTGGAGAGAAGTGTCTCGATCATGCCGACCATGGCCACTATCTCGTCGCTGGCGCGCACGTAATAATCGGGCATGGCGACGTTCAGCGCACGAAGATCGTTCAGGTAGCGCTCGGTTTCACGTCTGCCGAGCTCGTCCCAGGCGATGCCGGTCTCGCGCGCTTTACGCAGCATGTCGTCATCGATGTCGGTAACGTTCTGCACGTAGCGTACGCCAGCGCCACGCCAGCGCAGATACCTGACCAGAGAATCGTAGATGACGTTTATGGAGGCGTGCCCAAGATGAGTGGTGTCGTAGGGAGTGATACCGCAGACGTAGAGAGTAACCGGTCGCTCGGTGCCGCCCATGACGTCAAGCGGCTCGATGCGCTGGCTTAGGGTATTGAAGAGACGCATGGCCTTAATTTCCCTTCTCCACGGGGGGAGCCGGCAGGCGAAACAGCCTTTCGGCGTTCGCCGAAGTTCTAGCTGCCAACTCAGTGAGGGTGATTCCGCGCAGTGCAGCTATGCGCTCAGCAACCAGGCGCACATTGCGAGGCTCATTACGCTTGCCGCGTACAGGAACTGGCGAAAGGTATGGGCTGTCGGTCTCAACCAGTATCCGATCGAGAGGGGCCCAGGCGGCTACTTCTGCCAGCGTCGTATTAGCGGGATATGTAACTGGTCCAGCGAAAGAAAGGTAAAAGCCCAGGTCCAGTGCGTCTCGAGCCATGTGCTGGTCACCAACGAAGCAGTGGAAAACGCCGAGCAGGCCGTGGCCATATTCGCGCAGATGGGAAATCATGTCTTCGTGCGAGTCCCGGTTGTGCAGGATCACCGGTAGATTCAGCTCTCGCGCCAGCGCCAGCTGCTGTATCAACGCCTGGCGCTGCCACTCTGGCGGCGAGAGGTTGCGGTAATAATCCAGGCCGATCTCGCCGATGGCCACTACTCCCGGCAACTTCGCCAGATCTCGCTCAGCGGAGAATGCTGGGGCAGTAAGCGTGGCAGCGTCATGAGGATGGGTACCCACTGCGGCAAATATCTGGCCGGAATAGGAAGCGGCCAGCGCAGTCGCATCCCGGCTGGTGTCCACGTCTATGCCAGGCACGATCAGCCGGTCTACCTCGTGCTGAAACGCTGCCTGTATGACCTGGTCGCGATCGCTCGCAAATCGATCAACCTGCACATGAGCGTGGGTATCTATCAGCATGCGGTAGTCAACTCTCAGTTCGCGGCCGGTGGGCCTTGGCTATAGGTGTGTTTAGTACTATAGGTGTCGCGCCGAGATGCTGTCAAACTGCCATACGTCAAGGGCAGCGGCGGCAGGCCGAGCACACCATCGCTCAACCACGCCAGAGATCAGTATCGAGCAGTATGGTCATGGGACCATCGTTGACCAATTCTACCTGCATATGCATGCCAAAACGCCCGCCCTGTACCGGAATTCCAATCTTGTCCAGTTCCTGGCTCACGCGCGCTACCAGCGGCCCAGCAATCTCTGGCGTCGCCGCTCCGCTAAAGCCAGGGCGACGCCCACGTCGAACGTCGGCATAGAGAGTGAATTGGGAGATCAAAAGCACTCCGCCGCCTACCTCAAGAAGTGACTGGTTGATTTTGCCCTTCTGGTCGGCGAAAATGCGTAGCCCAGCGATCTTGCCGGCCATAATACCGGCCTCGGCGCTGGTGTCCTCTGGCCCCACTCCAAGCAGCACCACCAATCCCGGAGTCGGCGCCAGCTCACCTACCACTGCTCCCGAGACCAGAACTCTCGCGGTAGTGGAGCGCTGGATGACGGCACGCACCGGCTACTTGCCTGATGTTCCCGGAGTTGGGGAACTCTTTGCCGGTGGAGCAGTACTGCTCGAGGCAGCCGAGTCGCCTGCGGAACTGGAATCAGTCGCAGAAGGCTTGGCGCTGGCGGGTTCAGTGCTTTTGGGCTCGGAAGCCGAAGATCCATTGGGCTCAGGCACCGCCGCCGATGTAACCGAGCGGGCATCGTTGATGTAGAAGCCGGAACCCTTGAAGACCAAACCTACTGGAAAGATAATACGGCGGACCGGTTTTCCGCAGGTTGGACACGTATCTATCGGGTCGTCGGTAATTTTCTGCCAGGCCTCGAAGCGCGAACCGCAGGACTGGCACAGATATTCATAGGTTGGCATAACCGCGCTACTCTCCTCCATAGAGAGGTCAAAGCGCCACGATCTCTGGCCCCGCCGGTGGTGTC
Organism: uncultured Chloroflexia bacterium; assembly: GCA_963826075.1. GTDB lineage: Bacteria > Chloroflexota > Ktedonobacteria > Ktedonobacterales > JADMIN01 > JAJPKE01. Next base: position 212,636 of record CAWGVQ010000008.1, on the reverse strand, counting down.
TTATGAAACCGGCGCAGGTGCGACGTGGATCGCGCGCCCAGTATACTATACATAAGTTAGTTACCATAAACGCCATATGGTACCTTTGTGTATTATACCACTTCTTGAAACATCTCTTGTTCTATGCGGGAAAAAGATTGCGCCATGGCTCTGCGGCGGTAGTCCGAATGGACGTTACCCAGATACGGAGACAAATCTGCGGGTGATGTTGTAAACTATTGGTTATCTGGATGCACTGCTACTATTCCCATGGTAGGTAATTTCACACTCTCCATAGCAGGACTCGAAGAGCGACAGCGGAGAGTAGCCAGGCATTCTCACCATACATCCTATGTGGCATTCCAGGTCAGCAACGATGGGCCAGGCATCGTGACCGGCCTCGCTAAATACATGACATAGATACATGACATAGATACATGACATGGATACATGGCATAGGTGTTGCTGCTGGAAACTGAAGAGACAAATCCAGGCAAAATCCAGGCAGAATCCAGGTGCGGTCTTTGATACTCGCCTGCGTGCTCGTTTCCGGCTGAACTCCAAAACGAGAATGAGCTGTGGGAAAAAGCCACTCCAGCGGCTCGGCAGGGGTGAGGGAAGCGGCGGCAAAAATGGTCAGCAGTAGTAAATCTCATCAGCATGACCGGGACCTGTTCCGGCCAGATCTCTACATCAACCGCGAGTTGTCGTCCGTCAGCTTTATCCGCAGGGTGCTTGAGGAAGCTCGTTCGAAACGTCACCCACTTCTGGAGCGGCTCAAGTTTCTGAGCTTCGTGAGCCGGCAAATCGACGAGTTTCTTATGATACGAGTCGCCGGCTTACAGGACCAGCAGATAGCTCAGGTTAAGGAAGTCGGCCCCGATGGACTGCTGCCCGGCCAGCAGTTGGATGCGCTTCGAGCCGAGTTGCTGAGTCTTTTTAGCAGCCAGCATCGCTGCTGGATACATGAGCTATTGCCTCAGCTCTTCGAAGCTGGAATCGCCATTCTGGACTATTCCCAGCTTTCGCGTGCGCAACGCGAAGCGGCCGCCATCTACTATGAGCAGGAAGTGTTTCCAGTTCTGACACCACTGGGAGTAGATCCAGCGCACCCCTTCCCGCATATCTCCAGCAGGAGCCTAAATCTTGCCGTGTCGCTCACTGACCCGCAGGGCATTGAGTTCTTTGCCCGTGTCAAAGTGCCGTCGCTCCTGCCGCGACTGATACCGGTGCCACAGGGAACCCGCGAACGGTCACGCCGCTCGGAGCCGGACAGCCCTAAGCAGTTCGCCTTCGTCTGGATCGAGCAAGTCATTACTGCCCACCTGGATTCACTATTTCCCGGCATGTCGATTAAGAGCGCGTATCCGTTCCGAGTACTGCGCGATGCCGATTTTGACATACAGCGAGACCAGGCTGGCGACTTACTGGAGACGGTTGAGCAGAACGTACAGCTCCGTCGCTTTGGGGTGGTGGTAGACCTGGCGGTGCAACCGGATATGCCTGAGTCTATTCGCAACTTACTTCGGGAAAACCTTCAGCTAGATGCGCAGGATATCATGGATTTGGATGGGCCGCTGGGTCTGGGGGATCTCCTCGACCTCTGCGAACTTGACCGGCCTGATCTCAAGGATCAGCCCATAGTGGCAACGGTGCCAGCGGAACTGCGCCGAAGTGCCGACATCTTCTCCGCCATCCAGAAAAGCGACATTTTATTGCACCATCCGTACAACACCTTCAGTACTGTCGCGGAATTCATCGAAACCGCCGCTCGCGATAGCCAGGTGGTTGCAATCAAGCAGACGCTCTATCGAGTGGGGCAGAATTCTCGCATTGTGGACGCACTGCTAGAAGCCAATGACCGCGGCAAACAGGTGGCGGTTCTGGTGGAGTTGAAGGCGCGCTTCGACGAGGAAAACAACATCGAGTGGGCACGACGCCTCGAGAGTTCCGGTGTGCACGTGGTCTTCGGGCAGGTGGAACTGAAGACCCATGCTAAAGTTGCTCTGGTGGTAAGACGAGAGGCAGGGGGTCTACGCCGCTATGTCCACGTCGGGACCGGTAATTATAATGCCAGCACGGCGCGAGTCTACGAAGATTATGCGCTGCTGACCTGCCGGGCCGACATCGGCGAGGATGCCTCACACCTCTTCAATGCCATGACCGGTTATGCGCGCGGCGTGGTCTACAACAAGCTCATGGTGGCCCCCGAGAGCATTCGCCTGGGGCTCCTGGCGCGCATCGATCGAGAGATAGAACGGCAGCAGGCGGGCGGTGCTGGGCACCTGATCTTCAAGATCAACGCTCTGGTGGATCCGGAGTTCATTCGCGCGCTCTACCGCGCGTCACAGGCGGGCGTAAAAGTAGATTTGATCGTGCGAGGTATGTGCTGTCTGCGTCCAGGGATACCAGGCATAAGCGAGAATATCCAGGTGATCAGCCTGGTGGGACGATTTCTCGAACATAGCCGTGTCTACTACTTTGCCAATGGCGGTATTGAAGAGGAAGAAATCCTGATCGGCAGCGCGGACCTGATGCAGCGCAACCTTGACCACCGGGTTGAGGTACTAGTGCCGGTGGAAGACCCGGGATTACGTGCTCACTTCACCGGCTTTGCCCTGTCTTCCTACCAGCGAGACTCCGCCAATGCCTGGCGATTGCTCAGCAACGGTACGTATGAGCGTATTCTGCCGGCTCACGGTGAAGCCCCATTTGACCAACAAATCTGGTTTGCGCACCATGGCACACCACGAACCGAATCAGAAGTAGTGCCGCTCCTCTATCCGGTGACTGCCGAATAGCCGAGGGCCTAAATTGACTGCTTTCCCCAGGTATGCTAGAGTAACGCCGAAACTATGAGGATCATTTCTTCCATCACAGCAGTACTCGGGTTACTGCCCGCTAGATTCACCGGTGTGGTGGATCAATCTACCGAGTCCGGCGCATTTGCGCAAGGGAGCTGTTCGATTTATGACAGTGGATATCAGGCGGCTCACAGCACACCTGTCCACCAGCCAGCAAGATGAGATCGCCAAGGCGTATAAGAAGCAGCAGGAAAATGGGACTGCGGCATTCCTGTGGTGCTTCTTTCTCGGCTGGATGGGCGCTCACCGCTTTTATCTTCGCCAGTGGGGTCAAGCATTCATTCATCTCTTGATAGTGGTCATTATGGCCGGCATAATCGTGGTAGGAGTACTGGCCAATCTCAATCCTACGCTGGTCGTCCTGACGGCGTTGCCATTCGGCCTGGCCGCTCTCATCTGGGAAATAATCGACCTGTTCCACATCGACGATGAAGTTTCCGCTCGCAACCTCAAAGTAGCCGAAGTGCTGATTGCCAGCTCCATGTTGGCGGACACCTCCGTAATTCAAGCTACCCAGAACAAACTGGACGAAATAGTGCATAACGTGGCAGCGAAAAGTTCAGTGGCCGCCGAACGGGAAGAAGCTGCCACCGGTGAGAATGCCGCGGCTGAGGTCGCCGCAGCTTCGTCCGAGACCTCCACCGGCGGCGATGTGGCGGCCATGGCAATCGAAGGCGGAGCCGGAGAGGCCATTGAGCGCTACGAAGCCACTACGGTGACACGTGCCGGCGACGAACCGGACTCCAAGCCAGCGGATGAGCAACCAGTGCAACCGGGCACTCGCGACTGGAGTGAGACCGACACCAGCACTGCAAGCGAACTGGCCGCAGATGAAGTCTCGGAAGAGCCTCTCGCCGAGAGCGGCGAGGCCGAAGGCATCCGGCTGGATGAAACGGTAATTCGTGCCCACACTGAGTCGGGTTTTAGCGTCACCGATAGCGCAGATACGCAGGTCGGCGCCAGCGCTGCGGAGTCAGAGGACACGGTAATCACCGCGGATATGACCCCCATGTCCACCGCCGAGGGCGAAGCTCCTACCTGGCCGAACCTGCCGCCCATCACCAATATGGGGCAGGCGGCCTCTGCAGGCGCGGTAGACTACACCGATATGGGGCTGGCGGCCTCTGCGGGCGCGGTAGACTACACCGATATGGGCGGGTCGGAGCGGGTAGCCGACGTCGATGGCGTGGGAGTTATCGGAGCGATGCCATTGATCGTATCTCTGGGAGATGATGCTACTCCCACTGACGGAGTGGCGGCTGCCTCGGAGGATGTGACCACCATACCGTCCGAATCCTATACTCCCCCAGTCGTGCCCGTAGTACAGGTTCCTGACTCCGGGGTACAGCCCGCCGGCACGGCAGTAGAGGAGCCGGGGTCGGAGGAGCCGGAGACCTTGGCCGAGCTGGCTGGGCTGGCTGCCGGTACCGCCGGCGGGGTAGCCGGAATGGAGGCGCTCTCTGCCGGTGCACCGGTCGCTGAAGCCGCACCTCAGGTTGCTCATGCCGATGAAGAAATTGAGCATTCGTCTCACCTGCTCAAGCGGATACGCGTTACCCGCCAGATTAAAGTCAACGGAGAGGTGATCGACGAGACTTCGGCGGAGGAATTAATCGACGCCGACGCTGATCCAGAACCGGTTCGCCAGCGATTACGCCAACAACTGCATAACCAGGCAGCTTCGCGTATGGCAGAGTTGGGTATCACCGAAGACCAGGCTGATTCGTAGTACCTTTAGAAAACTAAGTGCAGAGGGCATTTTTGCCGAAGCAACAGGTGCCGGCGTCACGGCTGAGCAGGCGCCTGTTGCTCTTTCTCCAACCAGCACCGGCCAGGACGGCAGGAAGGAGATAAGCAGTTTCTTCGGGAATGGAATCTCCGGGACGTTGTGCTCACTTATTTTTTCTGTATAATTCCTGAGCAATGGTGTGGCCGACGTTACTCACCAGTGGCATTTATGTGACATACTGGGACTCCTGAAGCCAGGTAGTCTTTGGCTCTCGGAGACAGGTGGCGGCAATTCAGTCTCCGGAAGGCACCGGGAGATCGACACGCGCATGCATGAGCCGGCTGTCGAATGACGGAGTGTGGTACACATCATGACAATGCGAGATGTAGTACCACATACCGCGGCAACAGGCAGCGCTTCTAGCCGCGACTGCACCCGGGCAGCTGCCGGCCATTGACACATGAACGATACAAGGTAACGAGCTGACTCTCGTAGCAGATATGGGTAGATAAGGTAGTCCACAGGATGGCAAAAAATCTGGTAATAGTTGAATCACCCGCCAAGGCCAGAACGATAGAAAAGTTCCTCGGGCGTGACTTTGAGGTTCGTGCTTCGATGGGGCACATCATCGATCTGCCGCGCAAGGGTCTTGGGGTCGATACACGACACGAGTTCGCTCCGCGCTATGAAGTGATCGAAAAAAAAGATCACCTCATCAAGGAACTAAAGGATGCCAGCAAAAAGGCCGAAACCGTCTATCTGGCACCCGATCCTGATCGAGAGGGTGAATTCATCGCCTGGTCGCTAAAGAAGATGCTGGGACTCCGCCATCCTCGCCGGGCGGTTTTCAACGAGATTACCAAGCGTGCGGTACAGGAGGCTATTGACCACACGCAGGACATCGACGAAAATCTCTTCAATGCCCAGCAGGCGCGGCGTGTGCTCGATCGTCTGGTCGGCTACAAGATCAGCCCGCTGCTCTGGCGCCGGGTCCAGAGCGGTACCAGCGCCGGAAGAGTCCAGTCGGTGGCAGTGCGGCTGATCTGCGAGCGCGAGGGCGAAATTCGCGCATTCGTACCTGAAGAGTACTGGACGATAACCGCCGCCCTCAGCAAACAGCAGGCAAAGCCGACTTTCGACGCCGTGCTTATCGGCCGGCAGGGCGGAGTGGAAATCAGCGACGAGCTCGAGCCACAGGAGGAGCAGACCAGCGCATCCGGCAAGAATGGCGCTCACGGCGGCGAGACCCGAGCGCCAGGCAATCGCTTCCGTATCGTATCCAAGGAGCAGGCGGAGGCCATCGTCGCCGAGCTGCGCACCGCAGAGTACGCAGTCGGCAATGTGCTGCAAAGGGATGTTCGCCGCCAGCCGTACCTACCGTATACTACCAGCACATTGCAGCAAGATGCCTCGGCCCGCCTACACTACAAGCCCAAGCGAACGATGGCACTGGCCCAGGCGCTCTACGAGGGTATCGAGCTGGGAGATTCAGGGCATCAGGGGCTCATCACCTACATGCGGACCGACTCCACCCGGGTTTCGGATGAGGCACAGGCCGCCGTTAAGCTCTATGTTTCCCATCGGTTTGGAAAAGACTATACGGGTTCCGCCCGTAGCGCCAAGCCCAAAACCGGCGCCAACATCCAAGACGCCCACGAGGCAATTCGACCCACCGATGTAAATTTGACGCCCGAGCAGGTAAAGCCCTATCTCAACAATGACCAGTTCAAGCTGTACCAGCTGATTTGGCAACGCTTCGTTGCCGCCTTTATGGCCCCGGCGGTGTTTCACACGGTACGCGCCGATATCAACGCGGGAGCCTTTCTCTTCCGCGCCAACGGTTCCACCCTCACCTTTCCCGGCTTCTATATGATCTGGCCGCGCGAGGATGACGGCGATACCCTCCCTCCGCTGGAGGTAGGCGAAAAGCTGGAGTTCCACAAGCTGAACTCTGATCAGCACTTCACTCAGCCGCCGGCGCGCTTCACTGAGGCGAGCCTGATCAAGGAACTGGAAGAGCGGGGCATAGGACGCCCCAGCACCTACGTACCGATTGTCAGTACCATCCAGGAACGAGGGTATGTGGAGCAACAGGATCGACGCTTTGTACCTACCTGGTTGGGCGAGACGGTCAATGAACTGATGATCAAGCACTTTCCACAGATTGTAGACGCCAACTTCACCGCCAACATGGAGCAGCGGTTGGATGCTGTGGAGGAGGGAGAACGCGAATGGACCGCGTTTCTCAAGGACTTCTACGCCACCCTCAAAGACCAGCTATCCAAGGCCGAGTCCGAAATGGATCGAGTGCAGAAGCCCATCGAAGAGACCGATGAGATCTGCCCAGACTGCGGAAAACCGCTGGTGATCCGTACCGGACGCTTTGGGAGGTTCATTGCCTGCTCCGGCTATCCTGAGTGCTCGTTCAAAAAGCCCTTTGTGGTCAAGACCGGAGCCGTCTGCCCACAATGCAGTGGTGAGCTGGTGGAGAGAAAGTCTCGCAAGTCAGCCAAAGTTTTCTATGGCTGCGCCAACTTTCCGACGTGTTCATTTGTGGCGTGGGATCGACCTCTGCCGCTACCGTGTCCTGAATGTGGCGGGCTGCTTACCCTGGGAAACGGCAAAGTCGAAGCCGTCTGCTACCAGTGTGGCGCTTTGGTACGGGGTGCGCTTGAGGGAGAGCCTGCGGTTGTCGGTCACCGTCCTAAAGACGATGAGCGTGCCACTCCGCGCAGCTCCCGTACTCGGGCAGAAGCGGGGGCAAAGGCTACTCGAAGCCGCACGGCGCCGGCCCGGCGCACCACTAGAGCTACGGCCAAAAAACCCACCGCCTCCGCCCGAGAGTCGGCGGTTGGCGCTAAGAGCGCACGTCGAACTGCCGCTTCTTGAACGGGCTACGTCCCCAATTTGTAGTACAATAGACGAGGATGTATTCTCGTCGGACTGGCGCGGCGAGCCCGTAGAATGGACGAATTCTGGTGACAACAATCCTTGCGGTACGGCGAGGCAGTGATGTGGCCATGGCGGGCGACGGCCAGGTGACATTTGGCGAAGTCGTAATGAAGCATACTGCGCGCAAAATCCGCCGTCTGGCGGCAGAACAGGTGCTTGCCGGCTTTGCCGGGTCAACTGCCGACGCGTTGACGCTCTTTGACAAATTCGAGAGCATGCTGGAACGCTATCAGGGGAATCTGCGCCGCGCCGCTGTCGAGCTTACCAAGGAGTGGCGCTCGGATAAGTTTCTCCGGCGGCTGGACGCCGCACTTCTGGTAGCAAATCAAGACGAGCTGCTGATGCTAACTGGTAACGGCGATGTCATCGAGCCAGATGAGGGAGTTGCCGCCATAGGTTCAGGCGGCATGTATGCTCAGGCCGCCGCGCAGGCGCTGGTGAAACATACCTCACTCACCTCCGCTGAGATCGTCAGATCGGCGATGCAGATTGCCGCTTCGATGTGCATATATACCAATGATCAGATCACGATGTTTACTCTGGACGGACGTGGCGGCCGGAAAGCCAGCGACGCGCCGACTTCGGCGACGCCAGACGGCAAAGACACCGCGCGTGTGGGCGCCTGAGCCGGCCAGGTGGTTCGGCAAGCCGGGGGCAAGCCGGGGACAGGCCCAAAAACCGTCTCGCAAATACACGTCGCTGAGGTAACTGAGACCGAAATGATGGCACTTGTGGGTGAAGACATGGAACGTATGAGGGAACTGACTCCACTACAGATCGTGGCGGAGTTGGATCGCTACATAGTAGGACAGCCGGAGGCCAAGCGGGTCGTGGCCATAGCGTTGCGAAATCGATTCCGCCGCCTGGCGCTATCTCCCGAGATTCAGGCGGAGATTACGCCCAAAAACATCTTGATGATCGGCCCTACCGGGGTCGGAAAGACAGAGATTGCTCGCCGGCTCGCCAAGCTGGCCGGAGCACCTTTCATCAAGGTCGAGGCCACCAAGTTTACCCAGGTGGGATATGTTGGTCGAGATGTCGAGTCTATCATACGTGACCTGATGGACACTGCCATCAGTATGGTTCACGAGCAGCGAGTACTGGAGGTGCGTGAGCGCGCCGCACAGGTCGCTGAGGAGCGTATTCTCGACATCCTGACCGAAAAAGCCGCTGCCGACCAGCTCTCGATTACGACCAATGCCGCGCCGGCGCGCAGCCGCAGCAAAGGCAAGACTGCCGCGGCATTGGTGCCGGCGCCGGCACTGGCTCCCGCAGCGGTAGCTAGTGCCAATGCCGCGGCAGTGCCGGTCACCGTCCGGAAACGTAAACAACAGGTGCGCAAGGCAGTAGCCGAGCGACTGGCCCGCAACGAACTTGACGAACAAATCATAGAGATTGAACTGGAGCCGGATGAGTCGTATGGCTCGGTCTTTGAGTTCGTGGCCGGTATGACCAGCGACGACTTGGGCGACGGCTTCCAGGAATTCCTCAGCTCGATGCCAAGTAGCCGGCGCCGCAGTCGCCAGGTGTCGGTAAAGGAAGCGCGCCGATTACTCACCCAGGAAGAAGCCAACAAGTTGATTGACTTCGACCAGGTGGCTGAACAGGCAACACAACGAGTAGAGCAATCCGGCGTGGTCTTTCTCGACGAACTGGACAAGGTCGTAGGCAGTAAGGTAGATCTGGGGCCGGATGTCTCCGGCGAAGGAGTGCAGCGCGATCTGCTGCCGATTGTCGAAGGCTCTACCGTCATGACCCGATTCGGCCCCATCAAGACCGACCACATACTCTGGATCTGCGCAGGTGCCTTCCATCATGCCAAGCCCTCCGATCTGATTCCCGAGCTTCAGGGACGTCTACCTCTGCGGGTCGAGCTTAGCGCCTTGACGGAGGCTGATTACCGAGCCATCCTTACCCAGCCGGAAAATGCGTTGACCAGACAGTATGAGGCCCTACTCAGCGTGGAGAATGTTGCCTTGCAGTTCTCCGATGACGGTGTGGCTGAGATCGCTCACTGCGCCCACCGCATGAACGAGAAGGTAGAGAACATCGGCGCCCGTCGCCTGCAGACCATCATGGAAAAGGTGCTGGAGGAGGTGTCGTTTAACGCACCCGACCTTACTGGCATGCCTATCCTGGTAGACGCAGCATTTGTGCGTGGCCGCCTGCAGGAACTGCTGGCCGATGAGGACCTGAGCCGGTACATTCTGTGACACCCTGGTAGATCGCTTGCTCGGCTAGTGCTCGAGTGAGGCAGCATATTGGAAGAGAAGCGTAGCTACTTCCTGGGAGTCGTAGGGGCAAGAGGCTTGGCGTTCCTTGTCCAGGCCCAGGGCCCTCCAGGCCAGCGCAATGGAGCGAATGGTCTCCGGGTCATCGATGGAATTGCTTTGTACCATGTTATACAGATCGAGCAATGCCTCTACCGGAACCTCTTCTGGTTCCGCGGATTCAGCCGGCAGCTGTAACGAGGCTGCATCCCTCGGTTGGTTGTTGGTGGGTAGTCCCAGGGGTGGCAACACCACCGGTGTAGCGTGCAGTGGATCAGCCATGGCGAAGCGTGGATCAGGCAAGAGAAGCAAGTCCCGCACCCGCACCCAGCCGATAGCCAGACCCTGGCTCATCGTGTGGCGTCGTAACTGCTCCAGCAGGGTCTGAGCCAGCTGCTGGCCGGCCATCGGTGGCAGACTCTGGACAGTTCCACTAGGAATCAGCTGCCCAGTCGCCGAGTCTTCCAGCGCCGCATGTCCGGTGATGGCCAGTGCGTCCCGCAGTATCTCGCGTATCGTCCGTTGCAGATCGTCTTCCCAGCCGTCCGGCATAGGCCGCTTACTTAACGCATCGACCGGCGCATAGCGGTAACTGACAGTGGCGGTTGCCTGAATGACCAACCGATTTCCCGCAGTATCACACAGATACACTTGAAGCAGTGGCGCAGTATATTCTCTAGCTGGATTGGGCAGCTGCTTATGCACCCACTCACCAGGCAGCAGGAGAGCCCGCCCGGATGGTATAGCCCGCCAGTAGCGACCAGCAAAAACAGTGATATGCAGCGTGTCGGCAGGCACATCGCGCCGGCAACTATACAGGTAGAAGAATCCAAGCCCGGTGCAGACTATGATCCCCCCAATGAGCAGAACTGCGCCTCCAAGAAACCAGAGCGCCGCCAGAGCATAGAGCAGTGTACCGCCCAGAAGGAGTTTGGCCCAACTGTTGAGCGACGGCGCCAGATAGAGGAACAGCCCGTAGACTACGCCGCAGACAAAGTAGATGAGGAACAGCATGGGTAACGACTGGGAAGCGGCGGCTGACCCTCCAGACTGAGACGCCGGAGCCGGGAGGGTGGCAATAAAGACCAGAATCAGACCCAACACCGGCGGCGCAACCGCTGGAGACCAGACTCGCACTTCGGGCAACCAGGCGTAAGGGGTCTCCCAGTCCGGGGCCGGCTTATGCAAGTGGAAGTTGTCTGGATGCCAGCGGCGCGACAAATTCTGGACATTACCAGGATCTTGGATCGGAGCCTGTGGTGATGTTCGCATATCTAGAATTGCATTGCAACTTCCCTGCCACCACCACTCGTCTTGTGGAACGAATACGATCGCTCTGACCTACTCGCCCGGCTGGGGATAATCCGGCGCCACTGCCGGATCCATCTGCTCAGAGTGCACTCCGGGAGTAGTAGTCTGGCGATGCCGATTTCGACCGCAGTTGGGTTTTCCACAGCCCTCACCCTGGTGCGGATTCGGCGGTGGTTCGGCGGGCTTGTCATAGCCAGGTAGCTCGCGCAGAGGCATGGCGATTACCGCACCGCTCTCAAGGGTAAGGTCAACTGTCTCTTTGGGGACATTGACGCCGGTGACTCGCCCCGCACCGCTGGGGGTAATGAGGACCTCTCCATAGCTGGGCATCACCGCCTTGGCGGCGGTGTAGTCGTCATTTTCATAGGCCAGACAACACATCAACCGGCCGCAGACTCCGGAAATTTTGGCGGTGTTGAGCGGCAGCCCTTGCTCCTTGGCCATCTTGATCGAGACAACATTGAACTCGGTCAACCAGGAGCTGCAGCACAGCGTCCTGCCGCAGACTCCTACACCCCCAAGCAGCTTGGCATGATCCCGGGCACCAATCTGGCGTAGTTCTATTCGAGTGTGAAAAAGCGAAGCCAGATCGCGAACCAGCGCGCGAAAGTCTACTCTCTCTTCGGCAGTGAAGTAAAACGTCAGTCTACTGCCGTCGAAGGTGTATTCGGCTTCCACCAGCTTCATCGGTAACGCATGATGCTCGACGCGTTCGGAACAACGCCGCAACACATCCTTCTCTTTGGACTTGTAGGCCAACATCTGGCGCAAGTCGTCCTCGGATGCCAGACGCTGTACCGGCTTCAGCTCTTCGCCGCTTACTTCAGAGAACGCTATCTGTCGTGGGGCTATCACTACCCGGCCGCACTCAATACCTTTACTGCTTTCGACGACCAGCCACTGACCGGTCTTGAGATCATAGCCCGAAGGATCATAGTAGTAGATGCGTCCAGTAGGACGGAAACGGATACCCACGACCGGTACAGTCGTGGTCTGCATTATCGGCTCTGCCATAAGCGCACCCTATTGGCCTTCCAGTTCCTCAGCCAGCAGAATAGCCTCGGCTACGTCCTTCATGGATTTGCGATTATTCATACTCGCCTTCTGAATACGCCGGAAGGCTTCCTGCTCGCCGATACCGTATTTTTCCATTAGGACACCCTTGGCCTTCTCCACCACTTTGCGTGTTGCCAGGTGGTCCTCCAGGTCACGCACTTTGGTTTCCATAGCTCGAAATTCCTGGAAGCGGTTGAGAGCGATTTCGATGGCCGGCTTGAGATCGCTGGTGCGCCAGGGTTTGGTAACATAATGGACCACGCCGGCACTGCGAGCGCGATCTATCAACTCTTGATCACTATAGGCGGTGAGCAGCACTACCGGTGCCAGTTTCTCGCGCGTCAAAATTTCCGCCGCGCTTATGCCGTCCATTTCCGGCATACGAATATCCATGACCACCAGATCCGGACGCAATTCGCGAGCAAGGTTCACCGCACTTTGGCCGTCTCCGGCATCGCCGACTACCAGATACCCCTGGCGCTGCAGTTCCTCTTTCAGATCCATACGAATGACCGAGTCATCTTCGGCGACGATTATGCGTGTCGGCATATATTCTACTCCTGCCTTCCTTAATGTTCGCAAGTATCATCAATGGCATCAGTCTCGCCAGCTATCCAGCTGGTACACTGAAATTGAGAGATAGTGTATTTGGGTACAATGCGCCAGTGTATGCCGTCATAACGGCTTCGTTGCCGGCAGTATAACACATCACGCCGTTGCCGTGGGCAGGCTACTTCACCCGTCGCGTGGCGATCCACTCCTCGGCAAAGTCTACGGCAGCTCGCTGGCGAAATAGTCGTGCGTCAGCAGACCCTACCCGACCTAATCGGACGCTACCGGTAGCGTCAAAGAGAGCGCCAATCTCGGCGAAGTCGTCGGAGTCCCAATCCACATCAGCGAACGTTCTCCAGATCCGTTCGCCATTCTCCAGCAAGGCTGCCCCTTGCGTGGTATGCGTTGCATTTGGGGATCGAAATTCTCCCAGATGAAAGGAAGTATTGTTTGCGTGGCCGACGCCAAGCAGCAGCACGTAACCATCCAGGTCATAGATACGTGCCAGCGGCGAACCTTCGCCGAGCCCATAAGCCAGTTGGTGACCCGAAGTGATGAATTCAGCACCGGATCCACGGGCTGCGAAGGACAGCTGCGGATGCGAGCTACGTCGAGTCCCCGGCCAGGTACGAAAGACTTCAACAATCTGCCCCATCTGGGTTGTCGGCGTCACCTGCGGATCAAAAGCCGGCATACATAGACGTATAGTCGGCCACCAAGCTTCGGGAACCGGCGGATGCTGCCAGTAAGACGGCTCACTATAATTCGAGGTATGGGTGGGCATCACCAGCGTACCTTCCGGGGCCAGAACATCGGTCAGGGCCTGCACTACCGCCACCGCACCTCCACAGACCCAGCCAAGTGAGCGCAGTGAAGAATGCACCAGCAGAGTCATTCCTGGCTCGACGCCGAGTTCCCTGAGGTCAGCCGAAAGTGAAGAACGAGTGCGCGGCTCTCCGGTAGCTTCGATCAACTTCGCATCTTCCAATTCCATCTGGTCACTCCAAGTATATGCCCACTAGGCACCCAGCATGCCGGCGTAGAATTCGAGGTAGGCGTCGAGCATGCTGTCCAGGCTGAAGTGCTTAGCCACCCACTCTCGGCAGCCAGCGCGGTCAAGGCTGCCCAGCTGCTCGACCGCTTCCACGGCTTGGTCCAGGTCACCTGGAGCTACCAGCCGACCGGTGACTCCATCGGCAACCACCTCGCGGAGTCCGCCGCGGGCATACCCGATGACCGGTGTGCCCGCGGCCTGTGCCTCAGCAGCTACCAGCCCAAACGGCTCATCCCAGTAGCTAGGAACCAGGAGAGCCTCGGCGGCTGCCATCAGCTGCCAGAGCTGCTGCCGCGGTACTTGCCCCAGATAGGTGGTATCAGCCTGCCGAGCGAGGAGCGTAGGCTCGATACATTGCTCATAATAATCGCGGTCGTAGATACCGCCGGCCAGTATGAGACGCTTGCCGGCACGTCGGGCAATGTCGAGCGCATCTAAGGTGCCCTTTTCGGGAGAGATACGGCCGGCAAACAGTAGATACCCCTCCGTCGCTGGTGCAGCGGCATAGGGGATATCGTTCACCGGTACACCATTATAAATGACAGCGTCGACGCGGCAGTACGGCAGGTACGTCGCAGCGCATGCCGAGGAGACGGTAACCAGCCTGGTCTCTCCCGCGGACTTCGGCGGCGCTACCACTGCCAGTAGGGCACGAATGCTCTCGTCCAGTGCCGGTAGGTGCAGCGTGTGCAGAACCGGCAGCGGCTGTATGGAAGAGTACGCAAATGCCGGCGCATCATACGCATGGGAGTGCACCAGATCATACTGGTCGGAATGTTCGGCGATGGCGCGGTAGGCCCGGAGAAACGCATAATCGTCCAGATAGAGCTGGTGATCGAGCGGCACCAGTCCACCCAGCAGCCCTGCCTCCTCCTCCTCTTCCTCCTCCTTCTCCGGTCACGTTCCTGCCGAGTATCGTTTACGGGCTCCAGGTCTACACCTCCGTCAGGAGCGCGAAGCTGATACGGTCCCACCAGGCGGGCAGGAGTGAGCTGCCTGGAATCGATGCCCAGTGGCGGCGTCTGTACCCCAGGTACAGACGATCCATCGGCGGCATAGAGTGTAACCACGTGTCCACGCTGGGAAAGGCCAGCGGCCAGATCAGCTAGAAGCGCCTGTGCCCCACCCAGAAAAGGGGGCGCAATTGGTGAGACCAGCGGCGCCAGGAGAGCTATGCGCATAGGTATCTACAAGTCCACTCTAACTGAACTGGAAGAAGCACCGGAAGAACGGCTATGGCCAGCTCGCCGATGCCGTCGATCTATTCTGGCTCACCGCTGGGCCATAAGGCAAGGCATTTCTCCCGGTGTCATGTTTTTGCCGCAGATGTGATACAATCACGGGGAGATATGGCCTACTCGATCAGCAAAAAAGTCATAATTGGACTAGGCCAATTGCCCGGACCACTTAGCGGAGGAATCAGCGATGGAAAAACAGACAGGCACCACACGCGTCAAGCGCAACTTCCCGGAAATGCTCAAGGGCGGGGTCATAATGGATGTCGTCAATGCCGAGCAGGCGCGCATCGCCGAAGAGGCAGGAGCTTCGGCAGTCATGGCGCTCGAGAGGGTGCCGGCCGACATTCGCCGCGACGGTGGGGTAGCCCGCATGAGCGATCCAGAGCTGATATTGGCTATCAAGAGCGCAGTTACTATACCAGTAATGGCCAAGTGCCGGATCGGCCATTTTGTCGAAGCCGAGATTTTGCAGGCGCTCGGTGTCGACTGCATTGATGAGTCCGAGGTACTGACACCCGCCGACGAGTCCTACCATGTCGACAAAGGCCGATTCGACGTGCCATTTGTGTGCGGCGCTCGAGACCTGGGTGAAGCGCTGCGTCGCATCGGCGAGGGAGCGGCGATGATCCGAAGCAAAGGAGAAGCCGGAACCGGAAACATTGTGGAAGCGGTTCGTCATCTGCGTTCGATCACAGACGGCATTCGCCGGTTGACGATACTTCCGGCGGAGGAGCTCATGACCGAGGCCAAGAACCTGGGCGCGCCCTACGAGCTGGTGCGAGAAGTTCGCGAATTACAGCGTCTTCCAGTCGTACTCTTCTGCGCCGGAGGCGTGGCTACGCCTGCCGATGCCGCGCTGGTAATGCGTCTGGGAAGTGACGGAGTATTCGTGGGCTCGGGCATCTTCAAGTCCTCCGATCCGCTGCGTACCGGAAAGGCGATTGTACAGGCCACAACCCACTTCGAGGATCCCCAGATTCTCGCACAGGTTTCTGCGGGACTCGGTGAGCCAATGCGCGGCCTCGAGCTTCGCGCTATCCCCGAGACCCAGCTCATGGCGGCCAGAGGCTGGTAGGGACGTTGACTCGGAAGTGTCCGGTTTGAAGAGCAGATGTTCGTGGTACAATAGTACGAGAGCATTAGTACGCGGGCATCGGCTCGGCACCGGGCATGCGCTATTTCCGGAATGTGCGAAGAAAGCGAGCGCGTGCAACTCATGGGCGGTATCGGCGTACTAGCTTTACAGGGGGACTTCCGCGAGCACCTGAATGTTCTACGTGAGCGGGGGGCCCGTGCTTTTCCAGTGCGGCTGCCGGCCGATTTGGAAGATGTGGATGGCTTGATAATTCCTGGTGGCGAGAGCACGGTTATGGGCAAGTTAATGCTTACCTACCGGTTGGACCAGCCGGTACGTGATCTGGTCGCCGGCGGGTTACCGGTCTGGGGAACCTGCGCCGGACTCATCCTGCTCTCCCGACAAACCGACAACGCCTTGGCGGGGCAGCCGCTTTTGGCAGCGATGAATATCCGCACCCGACGTAACGCATTCGGTCCACAGCGCGCGAGCTTCGAGACTCTATTGCATGTTCCGGTTCTGGGCGATGAGCCGTTTCATGCGGTCTTTATACGCGGGCCGGTGGTCGAGGAAGTCGGCGATAATGTGCAGGTGCTAGCGCGTCTTGAAACCGGCGATGAGTCTGGGCACGATATCGTGGCGGTCCGGCAGGGACCTCTGCTCGGAACGGCTTTTCACCCGGAGGTGACAGGAGACACACGCTTTCACGAATACTTCCTCGGGATCGTACGTGAGTATAGGGGCAGCCACTAAGCAGTGGCTCGCGTTTTGCTTATTATGTCTATCCCGGGTTGCGAGGCGGCTGTCTTTTTATGTGATTGTAGCCGCTCAAGGTAGAAATCAAAGAGCTACGCTAGGGGGTTCTGCCTTCGGATGATCCGACCAGTACCATATGTTAACCTACCTGGCATCTATTACGCGATTGACCGGCACGCGCAGGCGCGCCATAGTGAGTTCGCACACTTCGTAATCGCTCCGACCCCTCCGGCGCAACAAAGCAGCATACCAGCACTCTTCCGAGCCCTATTCTCCGTGCCGTCCGCTTACACCTGGCTCTGCGAAGATCGATGGCAGATTCTCGGACTGGCTCAAGCTCATGCGCGCCCCGGCGGTGAGGCATGGGATCTATCCTATCTTGCCGCGCTGACCAATCCCGGCGGCCACTCGCCCAGCACGTCACCGAGCGAGGTGCTGATGGAACTCACGCAGTATGCACTGAATGTGGCTATCACACGAGGAGTTCATCGGTTTTTCGCACGCATTCAGGATGATATGCCGGAGATCGAACTCTTCAGCAAGCTTGGCTTTCAGCGGTATGCTCGCGAGTTGACCTACTGGCTTTCCACCTCGCAAGAAGGCTTGGATACTCTGGAGCGGGCGGCCCGCTCACACGTCTTGCCCCCCAGCGAAGCGGATGGGTATCAACTCGATCCCGATAGTGGCACGACGCTCGAACGGCAAGCTGGCAGCCGGCCGGAAATGCCGTCTGATGATGACGCGTCTAAAGTGCCGCTCCGGCGCTGGCACCGCCACGACGTATGGGGATTGCTCCGGCTCTACGATGCCTCCACACCGCGTCGAGTGCAGATGGCTGAGTGCCTGACCAGCGACGAGTTGCTCTATACTCTTGCCGGTGGCACGCGCCGGTGGTCGCTTCCTCTGGTCGAACCGGCCAGCCTAGCGTTTGTAAATGATCGCGGTGTACGACTGGGAGGCTGGATCCGACTGCGCCTTGGGCGCGGTTCCCAACCGCATCAGCTTTGGCTGATGGCGCATCCTGACGAACCTGATGTTTCACCGGCGCTGCTGCAATTTGGCCTGCGCGTCCTGGCAAAGGAGGGACCGCGTCCGGTGATATGTCGAGTGCGTGAGTATGACGGTGGAGTAGCAAATGCTCTGCGTGGCGCTGGCTTCCTGCACAGCGGAACGCAGGCTCTGCTGGTTCGCCACCTTACGTTGCGAGCGTTGCGGAAACGTGAGGTTCTTGCCATGGAACCTCGAGTAGTGTACGGTGCCCAGGGGCTCAGGAATACCCCGACGCACCTGAGCAAAGGTGAGATGACACACTATGCAACACGTGACCTCCGATGATCTCTCCGTTCTCTTGGCTGTGCTGCCGCCACACGTGCGCGAGGCGGTTGTACAAATGGATGACTGTGACGGAATACTCGAGATTGTCCTGGACCTCGGTCGGTTACCGGAAGTGCGCTTCCCCGAGAAGGAAGTTACCGTTGGCGCGAGCCCGGTAACCGCCGAAGACGTGAAGTATGTAGTGGAGCGTATTGGACAATTTGGAGATGACAACCGGGCGGGGATCGAGCGAACGCTGCATCGCATCAGTGCCATCCGCAACCGGCGCGGCGAGGTCGTCGGCCTCACCTGCCGCGTCGGCCGTGCCGTGCGCGGCACCGTCGCCATGGTCCGCGACGTCATCGAACAGGGCAAGTCCATCCTCATCCTGGGACGCCCCGGCGTCGGCAAGACCACCCTCTTGCGCGAAGCCGCCCGCGTCCTGGCCGATGAGCTGGGCAAACGCGTCGTGGTCGTCGATACCTCCAATGAGATCGCCGGGGACGGCGATGTGCCTCATCCCGGCATCGGCCGCGCCCGGCGCATGCAGGTGGCCCGCCCCGCCGAACAGCACCAGGTCATGATCGAGGCCGTGGAAAATCACATGCCCGAAGTCATCGTCATCGATGAGATCGGCACCGAGCTGGAGGCGCAGGCCGCCCGGACCATCGCCGAGCGCGGGGTCCAGCTGGTGGGCACCGCCCATGGCCGCACCCTGGATAATCTGCTCATCAATCCCACCCTCTCCGATCTGGTCGGCGGCATCCAGGCCGTCACCCTGGGCGATGAGGAGGCCCGCCGCCGCGGCACTCAGAAAACCGTCCTCGAACGCAAGGCCCCTCCCACCTTCGACGTTCTGGTCGAACAAGAAAACTGGCAGCAGGTTACTCTGCACCGGGATGTAGCCTCTGCTGTCGACGAGATCTTGCGTGGGCATGCCCCAACCGCCGAGCAACGCACCCGAGACCAGGCTGACCAGATCCATTCCAAGTTGGTAGTGGCACGATCGGAGAATGCCCCTTCGGCATTTGGTGGATTTGGAAGCGATACCCTGAGCCACGACATGCGTATGCCTGCGCCCAGCTTTAACGCCGGTAATTGGGCGGCTGGAACACGCCTGCACGATCCTCGCCGAATCGCCATTGCCGAACCTGCCTACGTGGCCGACGGGTACGAGGAGGAAACCCTCGAGATGGCCGAGCCGACTGGGACGACCGGCGCCGACTATCGCAACCTGGGGCTACCGCGCCGGCTTCGCATTTATCCTTTTGGTATCAGCCGAGATCGCTTGGAACAATCAGTCCGGCAGTTGCGAGTGCCGGTTGAGATCAGCCGCGATCAGGATAACGCCGACGCCGTTATGACGCTCAAGACCTTCTATCGTAGGCAGTCAGGGCAGCTGCGCAGCGCCGAGAGCGAGCGCAAACCAGTCTACATACTACGCACCAATACGATTGCCCAAATGCAGGAGTGCCTGGCGCGAATCTTCGAACTGCGCCAGCAAGGGGAAGTCTTTACTGCCGGCGAGACCCACAATCCTACTTTACAGGTAATGGAAGCGACAGAGAACGCCATTCATCAGATGCTGAATCAGAACACCCATTCGGTTGAGTTGGAGCCTCAGAATGCCTATGTGCGTCGACTTCAGCACCAGATCGCCGGTCGTTATAACCTGGAGTCTCGCAGCCATGGCAAAGAACCCAACCGACGCGTACAGATATTCTATCGCTGATAGGTTGTGCGTCTCGTTCTCTGACACCTCAGCCGGGCACATCTTTCTCGGCATAGAACGTGCTACGAACATTCTTGGTTCAATAGAATCTTTGAAGGTGAAGGAGAAACTAAGTAGATATGAATACTCCGGGCAAAAGTGGCACACACGAGACCGATATGTTTAACCAGCCTAACACGACGAATGATAGTGGCACCGGCACGGTGAAAGAGACCGGAAAGGCGGACACCACCGAAACTCGCTCGTCAGAGCGTGCGCCCATGTCTCCACCAACTAATGAAGAGGCAGGTCGCGCCAAGAAAACGGGTAATCCAGGAGGCGCGGAAGAAGCGGTAGTCATCGAAGTGCTCACCCAGGAGCCAGGCCGCCA
This sequence comes from uncultured Chloroflexia bacterium, assembly GCA_963826075.1. Taxonomy (GTDB): domain Bacteria; phylum Chloroflexota; class Ktedonobacteria; order Ktedonobacterales; family JADMIN01; genus JAJPKE01. The sequence continues at coordinate 192,384 of CAWGVQ010000008.1, read as the reverse complement.
AACCAGGTCGCCAGATTCCCGCTACTTTGCCGAAGACATGCCCACTAGTGGCTTTCGCTGGTGGTATATTGCCGCTCCAGTGGCCGCAGTTACCGGTGCTACGGTGACTACCGTGGTACTGCTTCAGCGCCGCCGGCAAAGAGCCTTAAAGGCAGCCGAAATTGCCGCTGCCGCCAAAGCTACACGCAACTGGCTGGAAGCCATGCGGGTGCGCCAGACTCTCGCTCAAGCTAGTGGACTGATACAGCAAGGCGTGCAAAGATCTCGCAACCCCGTCGAGAAAGTTCAGGCGCGGCGCAATTTTTGGAGTGACCTGGTCACCGACCCGATCGTCGCCTGGCGTGACCTGGCTACCGGCTCGGTCGCCGCCTGGCGCGATCTGGTTGCCGATTCGGTCACCGGCTGGCGTGACCTGACTACCGCATCGATCGGCCGGTGGAGTGATCTGGTTACCGGATCGGTCACCGGCTGGCGTGAGCTGACTGCCAATTCGGCTGATAGGTGGCGCAGACTCGCCCTCTCCCGTGCGCAGCCATACGTACACACCGCCAGGTCCCAGGCAGTGACTACTAAGGCAACTGCTTCACGTGCGGCAAACAACATCGGGAAGACTGTCAACGGTACCATTAGCCATACCCTGGTCTTCAGTCTCGGAGCGCTCGTCACTGCGGCGGCTACCTATGTGTTCCGCTGGCGCCAGCGGATGGTCGAAGCGGAAACTACATCGCAGAGAACCGATGTCAATGTGATGCGTGAGCAGCCAATACTCTAGCTGGCCAGAATCCCAGGCCCACTGGTCACTGTTACAGGATGCATGTCAGTTGACCAGGCATCGCACCTATTGCGGGCAAGTAGCCGCAATAGGTGCGATGCCACATACTCTGCTCCTTCACCCTGATTTGGGAGTCACCCACTCTGTCAAGCTAGCACTCACCTACAAGCCAGATCCACGACTCACCTTCCGCCCAGGATAAGACTGTACTGCGAATCCCACCGTTCACATGGGGATGAGAAGACACCCTGGGCCTATGGTAGTGGTAGGGAGAATGGCACTCCTGCTCTGTGGCCAGTTGACCTGATTCACAGCTCGGTAGAGGTGAGACACGATGGACAAATTTCCCCCGATTGCTGATCATGGCGTGATCGGTGACTTGCAGACTGCGGCGCTCGTCACCACCGATGGCAGCATTGATTTCTTCTGCTGCCCGCGCTTCGACGCACCCAGCGTCTTTGCGTCGCTGCTGGACCCTCAGCGCGGCGGGTACTTCCGTATCGCGCCTCAGGGGCGTGACCATGTGACCAAGCAGCTCTATTACCCTGATTCCGCGATTCTTATTACTCGTTTCATGGCGCCCGGAGGCGTGGGCGAGGTCCTTGACTTTATGCCGATTGACCATCCGGAACACGTAACCGCCCACCACATGCTGGTGCGGCTGGTCCGGGTGGTGCGCGGTGAGATGCGCTTTACTCTCGATTGCCTGCCGCGCTTTGACTACGCGCGGCAGTCTCACGAACTGGAAATGGCCAAACATGGTGCCATCTTTCGCACGCCCGCTCTCACCCTGACTCTGCATGCCAAAGCCTCTGCAGATGCCGAGCCACTCAACCTGGTCCGTAAAGAGAATGACGTCCACGCATCATTTAGCCTGCAGGCCGGCCAGATCGCGGGGGTGGTGTTGGAGTCGTCGACCGAGAACGAGCCTGGGAAGATCACGGCCGAAGAAGTACGTGACATGTTCACCCAGACCGCGGAGTACTGGCGAGAGTGGCTGAGTCGCTCCACCTATCAGGGGCGCTGGCGTGAAACCGTCAGTCGCTCGGCCATGGCGCTCAGACTGATGACCTATGCCCCCACTGGAGCGATCGTGGCGGCCGTGACCACTGGTCTACCTGAACAGATTGGCGGCGAACGCAACTGGGACTACCGCTACACCTGGATACGGGACGCCTCCTTCTCGGTCCACGCGCTCCTCGGTCTCGGCTACACCAACGAGGCGCTTGCCTTTGTGCAGTGGGCGCGCGACCGAGTACCTGACCATGTACGCGAGAATAGCAAGGCGCCGCCGCTCAAGATCATGTATCGCGTGGATGGGTCGTCGGAGCTGCGTGAGGAGACCCTGGAGAAATTTGAGGGCTACAAGGATTCGAGGCCGGTCCGCATTGGGAATGGCGCGGCTGACCAGCTGCAGCTCGACATCTACGGCGAGCTCATGGATAGTTTCTACCTGGGCGTTACTCAGGGGATTCAGGTAGCGCATGTGGGGTGGACCCGGCTGCAAGGAATATTGAACTGGCTCTGCGCCAACTGGGATCAGCCCGAAGAAGGCATCTGGGAGACCCGTGGCGGGCGACAGAACTTTACTTATGGCCGCGTGATGTGCTGGGTAGCCATGGACCGTGCCCTGCGTGTCGCTAGAATACAGGGTCTGCCTATTGACGAGGCTCGAGTGACCGCCGAGCGGGACAAGATCTACAACCAGATCATGGAGAAAGGATGGAACGCCAAGCGCGGCGCCTTTGTGCAGCACTACAATACCGACGTGTTGGACGCCTCGCTGCTAATGATGCCGCTGGTGGGCTTCATAGCGCCGCAGGATCCCATGTGGCTCTCGACGCTGCGCGCGATGGATCAAGAGCTGGTCTCGGATAGTCTGGTCTATCGCTACGACCCGAGCGCCTCCCCCGATGGTCTTCAGGGCCATGAAGGCACCTTCTCGATCGCAACCTACTGGTACGTGGATGCGCTGGCCCGCTCTGGGCGCCTGCAAGAAGCTCGCTTGGTCTTCGAGAAGATGGCGACCTATGCCAACCACCTGGGACTCTTTGCTGAGCAGATCGGGCTTACCGGCGACCAGCAGGGCAATTTCCCGCAGGCTTTTACCCACCTGTCACTGATCAACGCCGCGATTAATCTGGATTACCAGCTTGACCATGGCGCCGGACAGGTAGATCTAAGTCGGCTCCGAGGCCAGCACTCGGGCGGCTGAGTCTGCTCTTTTGCAGAAGGCCTGTCTCTATGAATTGGGCATGTGAGGTTGCTACATTGGAGTCTTTGGCTCCTGAGAAATGAGAAAGGGGTGGCCCGTGGCACAGGTGAATCCAGGCCGCGGTGGCGGTGCTGCGCGCTTCTCAATGCGCGTCATCGCCATGATTGTAGGGCTCATTGGGGCGATATTGGCGCTCGCTATTGTCCTCCTCTACAGCGTCTTCCACGCTTTAGCCGAGGTTTCTGGCATCGCGCACGACACCGTCCACTTTTTCTGGGGCTTGTTTCTCGTTCTGCTGGCGGCAGTCGGGGCGTTCTTGGCGACACCGCTCCCCATCGTCTCGGCGATCATGCTGTTCGTGGCAGCCGTTGGGCTGTTCTTCGTTGTTGGCTGGTGGGCTGTGGTTGCCGTACCCTTCTTGCTGGTCGCGGCCGCCATGACCTTCAGCAACAAGCGTGTAGAGGTGCCTGGCGCAGAGTAACTGTGGTCAGGTCGCGAGCGAGGTCGGAGATCTGCTGCCTACTTACGGACTTTGCCGGGGTATGGCTACGGCGTTGACTAGCCGTCCGGGTGCATAGATGACTCTTGATACTACAAGATCGCCAAGGGCACGCCGTACCGACTCCGTAGCCAGGGCTAGTCTCTCTACTTCAGCATCCGGTAGGTCGCGAGGCACATCAATGTGTCCGCGTACACGCCCATTGACCTGCACCACGATACGCATAGTCGCCACTTGCAATGCCAGCTCATCTACTTCCGGCCAGGATGAGGTATGTACCGAACCCTTCTCGCCCAGATTCTGCCACAGCTCCTCGGTCAGGTAGGGGGCAAACGGCGACAGTAACTGCACCAGTGTCCGCACTTCAGTGCGAGTCGCCTCCGCAGGCCGCTCCTGCAGACTGTTTAGATACTTCATCAGAGCGGCAATCGCGGTATTATACTTTAACTCCTCGATGTCATGGGTTACCTGGCGAATCGTCTGATGCATAACTTGCCGTGCCTCGCCCGCAGGAGCTGCACTACGCGCTAGCCCTCTGGTCGCCGCCACCAGCCGCCAGGTACGATCCAGGAACCGGCTCACACCGCTCAGGCCGCCATCGCTGAAATCGCCGCCACCCTCGTAGGAACCCATGAACAGCAGGTAGGTACGAAATGCATCCGCCCCAACCCGATCGATGTAGGTGTCTGGTGAGATGACATTCCCTTTGGACTTACTCATTTTGCCGCCGTTACGGGTTATGGTGCCGTTAGCCCGAAAACGCTGGAACGGCTCGGCAAAGTCTAGGTAGCCCAAATCATGCAGCGCCATGGTGATAAAGCGGCTGTAGAGTAGGTGGAGCACGCTATGCTCGGCGCCGCCGATATACATGTCAACCGGCAGCCACTTACCGGTCAGTTCTGGATCCCAGGGCCGAGTGTCATCACCGCTGGAAGGATAGCGAAGGAAGTACCAGGCAGAGTCCAAAAAGTTGTCGCTGACATCGGTTTCCCTACGCGCTCGCTCGCCGCAGATCGGACACGTAGTCGACACAAATTCCGAGTCCGCCGCCAGCGGTGAGACCCCGCTGCCGTCCGGCTGGTACAACTCGATCTCGGGGAGCAGCACCGGCAGCTGGTCCTCAGGCACCGGTACTGCGCCATGCCGAGGGCAATAGATTATGGGGATGGGCGGTCCCCAGTATCGCTGCCGGCTGATCAGCCAATCGCGCAGGTGATAGTGTACTGCGATCCCGCCGGTGCCTTGCTTTTCGAACCACGCTGCAATCTGCACTGCCGCTGCCTCCGAGGTCATGCCGGTCCACTCTCCGGAATCGATCAAAACCCCGCGATCAGTAAATGGTAATTTCGCATTGAGCTCCATCTTACCCGGTTCAACTGGTACTACCACCTGGCGCAGTGGAAGGTTCATCGCTTCGGCAAACGCAAAGTCACGAGCGTCGTGCGCCGGCACCCCCAGTATGGCGCCGGACCCATACTCCATCATGACATAATCCGCCACAAAGACCGGTAGCGACTCACCGGTCATCGGGTGAACGGCATAGGCGCCGGTGAAGACCCCGGTGATCTCACCGTCATGGCCGCCTGCGGTTGACACCGATCGAGACGCCTCGCGAGCTCTCGCCACATAATCCTGTACCGCTTCGCTGCAGTCACCAGTTACTATGCTGCCGACCACCGGATGATCAGGAGCCAGCGCCACAAAAACAGCGCCAAACATGGTGTCGGGGCGCGTGGTAAACAGCCTGAGTCGCTCGGAGGTCTCGGCTAACCCAGTCTCAACCTCGAACTCAAGCCCCTCGGCGCGGCCTATCCAATTTCGCTGCAGTGCCTTTACCGTCTCCGACCAATCCAGCCAGTCGAGGTGGCTCAACAGCTGGTCGATATAGTTGGTAATCTTAAAGAACCACTGCTCCAGCTGGCGTCTCAACACGATGGTGCCGCATCGCTCGCATCTGCCGTCGATCACCTGCTCGTCGGCCAGTACCGTCTTGTCTTTGGGGCACCAGTTGACGGCAGCCAACTTGCGCTCAACCAGCCCGGCTTTCCACAGCTTCACAAATATCCACTGGGTCCAGCGGTAATAGCTAGGGTCGGTTGTTTGAACTTCCGCCGACCAATCGAAACGATTGCCGATGCGCTCCAGCTGCCGTCTAAACCGGGCGATATTGGCTTCAGTCAGCTGCTGTGGATGAGCACCCACCTTGATGGCGTAGTTCTCACTGTGGATGCCGAAGGCGTCAAAGCCGACGGGCTCGAAGACGTCAAAGCCGCGCATCGCCTGGAAACGCCCCTGTACATCAGAACCGATGTACGCATACATGTTGCCGATATGCAGACCCTCGGCCGAGGTGTAGGGGAACATCATGAGGTTGTAATACGGGCGCCTGGCACCGGCTAAGTCCGGCTCATAGAGGCGCTGTTCCTGCCAGCGCGCACGCCATTTCTCTTCGATAGACTTGAAATCAAATTTGCGGCCCATCGCCGATGAGCTCGCTGCTTTTGCTGCTCGTGCCATTTCACTTTTCTCCTTTGCCGGCCGGTCCCAGGCAGACGCACCTGCTTGCTTTCCGGTGATCTGTCGCACCAATGGGCGAAAAGGCAATAGGAGAGAGCAAGAAACAAAATGCCCCTCACCCACAAGGGCGAGAGGCGAGCACTAAAGCGACGCTCCGCGGTACCACCTTGGTCTGCCGCAGGCTCGCGCCCGCGGCCTCTACGGGTGCCAACACACCCCAACCCGATAACGGGAGTACCCGGCGCCACTTACTTCACCGGTAAGGTGTTTCACTAGCGCAGCGAACCAGGGAGCTTCCGATTGCCGCGAACACCGACTTACACCTACCGCCGGCTCTCTATCTTCGGGGCAGATCGTACTTTCCTCGCTCAAAGCTATCACGTATAGTCAATCTATCTCTGCAAGCATATCACGAAGGATGCCGCCTCGGCAAATTCCTCTACTCACCACAGTACCAGCCGGGCAAAGCGCACGGCGACCCGGCTAGCGCTGGCCGCCGTTACAGAGTATCCTGTAAAGTGATCAGCGTGACACCCAGTAGACGTAGCGTAAGGCAAGCGACAAGATGAATGAGCGAGATGAAACCGATAGACTCATACCTGGTGCCGCGAGTGAGTCGCCAACCTCTCCTTTGAATAAGGGTACGCTGGGCGGTTGCGCCGGCATTCTGCTGGTACTCTCCTTGCCAGCGCTCCTCTTTCTACCGCTCGAACGCTTGTCTATTCCTGCCTGGATCGGCAACCTGATCGTGCTGCTCGCGATCAGCGCAGTTGCGCTCGGCGCTTATCTGCTCATGCAGGTACCGTCCAGTGCCGCAGTCCGCCCGCGCGATCCGCACCATCCCCTTACCAGCTCAGGGAGAAGCCCGATTCTTGAGCAGCCGGCGGGGCGGAGTAACCGGATTACCTTGTTGGTAGAATATGCACTGGCACTGTCCGCCATAATCGGGTATGGTATGGTGAGCTTTGCGGGCAGAGGTGCCGGAAGGATCACTGGAGTTCTGGTGATCTCGGCTGCCGGATACGCTTTGCTCATCTTGGGCTACCTGGCCTCACGTCGTCTGGCCGCTGTGCCGGCATGGCGTTGGCTGCACGTACCCGTACAGGGCGGCGTTGTCTCACAGGCTGTTCCAACGATGGGACTTGGCCTGATACTATTCGTTTGGTCGCTCATCCTTGCAGTTGAAGAAATTTGGTTCCTATTGCCCTTCGGCATTGGACTGCTGGCCGTAACGGCGCTAAGCATGTATGGCCGGCATTCATGGCACAATTATCCCAACCACACATCAACTCCCTAGGGGAACCATCATGTCGAACCAGAATGACGAGAAAGCGGAGACGCCGACTTCGGTCGTGACTTCATTCTTACTGCGCCGTAACGCGGAGGGCGGAGATGAGATACTGCTGGTCAGACGTAGCCAGCGCGTACGGACCTATCATGGGGCGTGGGCCGGTATCAGTGGGTATCTGGAAGAAGGAGTGACGCCCCTGGAACAGGCTTATACTGAACTACGTGAAGAGGTCGGATTCGACCAAAGCATCCTCCAGCTGGTACGGTCCGGACCACCTCTGCCGGTAGATGACCAGTCCCAGCACCTCAGTTGGCTCGTGTATCCTTTCCTATTTTCAGTAGACGACCAGCAGACGCCGCGCCTCGATTGGGAGGCCCTGGAAATGCGCTGGATCAAGCCTGAGGACCTGCCGAGCTATACAACCGTGCCCAAGCTGCAGGAAGCGCTCGCCGAAGTCTACCCAGTCTCGGCGCCAAATCAGGCGGGCAACCATGACCACCAGGCCTAGTCCCAATCTGCCACCTGATATCGCCACAGCTATCGCCGGCGTCGGCAACGACCGTGAGCACGGCGCAAGCTGGCTGGCCCGCCGGTCGGCGGCGATACTGGCCGGCGCCAGCTCGCCGGACGCAGCGATGCCGGCGCCGGACACTACTTCCTACCAGCGTCTCTTGCTGCTACAGACCGCAGCGCGCTCGCTGGCCAAGCTGCGTCCCAGCATGGCGGCTGTAGCCAATACCGTAGCGCACATCTGTGGAGCTATATATCCGCTTCCCGAAGCGGATTCGGCCGGCGAGGCTCGAGCGCGGCTTGAGCGGGCACATCAGCGAGCAGAGCAGGTGGGAGCCTCCTGGTCCAGCGCATCCAGCGCCATATTTACGCACGTGCGTCCGCTTCTGGGCCAGGTGCTCTATACCCACAGCCGCTCGGGCACGGTGGAATATGCGCTCAACCACCTGGCGCTCGAGCGCGGAACGGAAAGCACCAGAGTGATTTTGAGCCAGTCCCATCCCGGAGACGAGGGCGCCGCACTGGCAATAGCACTGGCGCAGGCCGGTGTGGATGCCTGGTTGGTGGCGGACGCCGCCAGTGGTATCTTCGTCCGAGACGCTGAGGCGGTGATAATTGGCGCCGACAGTCTTCGGTCTGACGGCAGCGTGGTAAATAAGGTAGGAACGTTTCCACTGGCGCTGGCGGCTCGTGAGGCCGGAGTGCCTGTCTATGTACTGTGTGAAACTATGAAGATCGCGGCTCCTGACTTTGCGCTGATCTTTGAAGAAATGGATGCGGCAGAGCTCCTGCCCGCTCCAGCGACTGGGGTGAGGGTGCGCAATGTGTATTTCGACCTGACTCCCTGCGCACTCATCGGCAAGATTATTACCGAACAGGGCATACTCACTCCCGCAGACATCACTGAGCATGCGCATCGGGCCGAACAGCTTCTCGCCCTGCTCGACCCTTTCTAGTCTAGAAGTGTCCGCCGAGTCCGTAGCTGGCGTCCAGGATGCTGCTTTGACCGCGTTATTTAGCTATCTATGTCTGGCCGGTTCCGTCTAGGCAGTCAAAATTTGAACGGGGCTATAGTCGATGAAGTTACTGCGGGGCAGCGGCATCCTTGCCCATCCAACATCTTTTCCCAGCCCGTTCGGCATAGGCGACCTGGGGCCGGGAGCCGTGACAATTCTCGACTATCTGGCAGCCGGTGGTCAGAGGTACTGGCAGGTGCTGCCGCTCCATCCCACTGGCTATGGCAACTCTCCGTACGCGACGCTGTCTGCGTTTGCCGGCAATCCACTCTTGATTTCTCCAGAGCGGCTCTTTGAAAACGGGCTACTCACTGCCAGCGAGCTGGCCGAGTATCCAGCGTTCTCGGAGCAACGTGTCGATTACGGAGCGGTTATCACCTGGAAGATGGAGCTTCTGGAGAGATCCTTTAATCATTTCAGTGCCGGCGGCGAGTTCTGCGAGCTACACAATCGGTTTGACGCCTTCTGCTGGGAGCAGCGAGATTGGCTGGACGACTACTCGCTCTTTGCCGCCATTAAATCCGCTTACCAGGGCGCGGCCTGGACGGAGTGGGATAGCGGTCTGGCGGCACGCGAGCCGCGTGCCCTGGCTGAGGCGCGCCGTACTCTAGCTAACCAGGTCACCTTACAGCAATACCTCCAATTCTGGTTTTTTTCCCAGTGGAGCGCTATTCGGCAGGCGGCGGAAGAGCGCCAGATTGCCATCATTGGGGATGTGCCCATCTTCGTTGCCCAGGATAGCGCCGATGTGTGGGCGCGACGCGAGCTGTTCCAGCTTGACCCGGAAGGCCATCCGCTGGTGGTGGCAGGTGTACCTCCCGACTACTTCAGCGTCTATGGCCAGCGATGGGGGAGCCCGCTCTATTGCTGGGAGGTTCTCCGTGACTCCGGGTACGCCTGGTGGATCGCGCGAGTACGGCATGCGCTTGAGCAGGTGGACATCATCCGCCTGGACCACTTCCGCGGATTTCACAAGTATTGGGAGATTCCGGCCAAGGAGGAAACCGCGGTGGAAGGCCACTGGGTAAAGGGACCTGGTGAAGACCTGTTTGTCGCCATACGAGAGCGCCTGGGAGACGTGAATTTTCTGGCTGAAGATCTGGGGTACATCACACCGGGAGTGAATGCTCTGCGGGAACGCCTGGGTTTACCGGGTATGCGTGTGCTTCAATTCGCGTTTGGCGGCAACGCCGCCAACCATCATCTGCCCCACCACTACACCCCTGATATGGTGGTCTACACCGGCACACACGACAATGACACGACCCTTGGCTGGTTTCTCAGGTGCGGCGAGCATGAACGGCGCCATGTGCTCCGCTATCTCCATACCACCGAGGACGAGGCCGTCATCGAACTCATGCGGGCGGCGCTGGCCTCGGTGGCCCGCGTGGCGGTGCTACCCCTCCAGGACGTTCTGGGTTTGGGCAGCCAGGCGCGTATGAATTGCCCCTCCAGCATTTTCGGCAATTGGGAGTGGCGTTGCCCGGAGAGTCAGCTCGACCCGGCTCGGTGCCGGCAGCTGGCGGAGATGTGCACGCTCTATGGTCGCTAGACGTTTCTAGTCGTTTGAGCGACCAAAAATCCGCAACAGGAACAGGAACAGATTGATGAAGTCGAGATAGAGCATGAGCGCGCCCAGTATCGAGAGGCGGCCGGCGGTGTCTCCTCCGGACGCCGCGTTCAGACGCTTGAGCTTCTGGGTATCGTAAGCGATCAGGGCGACAAAGATCAGCACCCCCGCATAGGTAGTGATCCAGTAGACGATGTCATTCTGCAAAAAGATATTGACCACGCTGGCGAGGATCAGGCCAATCAGCGCCATCAGCGCCAGGTTCCCAATGCGGGTAAGATCCCGCTTGGTGGTGTAGCCATAGATCCCCATGACCGCAAAGGTTCCGGCGGTGATAAAGAAGGTGAAGGCGAGCGATGGTCCAGTATAGGTGAGAAGTAACCCCGAGAGAGTCAAGCCGTTAAGAGCGGCGTAAACGATAAACACCGCGAAGGCAACACCGGTCGGCAAGCGCATGGCCGCCGCCGCCAGCGTGAACACCAGGATGATTTCTAGCACCAGTAAGCCGATGAAGACAGGCTCATTTCCGAAAATCATGTCCTGCAAGGACGGTGACGAAAAGGTGAGCGCTGCCACCGCACCGGTAATGGCTAGACCCACAGTCATCCATAGATACGCCTGGCTAATGATGCTTCGCTGCCGCACCTCGGCCTGATCGGCGCCAACCATCGAATATGACATAACTGACCCCTCTTTGATTCTCTAATCCCTTGTCGGCCGCTGCCTTAAACACTACCACCAGTTTGAGCTGAATTACAGTGCCGGAGTGCTCGGCGATAGACACTACGCATGTGCTATCATACCAGGACGTGGTTTATGCCCGGACTTAAAATCCAGTGTGGTGACCTGCGCGGGCGCATGTATGAAGGAGAGCACATGCCACGATTGCCCCATGTAACCGAGCGAGGACGTGGCACGTTAAATGACCTGCGCGAGGCATTGTTCTCCTTGATGGCGGAAAAAGACTTTACCGAGATCACAATCAAGGACGTTACCGACCGAGCCAAAGTCGACCGCAGCACATTTTATCTGCACTGCCAAGATAAGCGCGATCTTCTCCTGCAGGGCCAGCAGCGGATGATCGATGATTTATTTGCGCAAATGCCGGCCGATGCTTCCCCGGAAAATCGCCTGCGTGCAGCTTTTGACTACATGGCGGACCACATGGCAGCCTATCGCGCCCTTCTGGTGCATGCCGATAGCTCAGCCGAACGGGTTATGGAAGACTTCATCGCCGGGTACATCGCTCGCGCGCTGGAAGCGGGCCCGCTACGCATCTCCTCCCACGGCGCCACACGTGACTTGGTCGCTCATGCCATCACCAATACCATACGCGGGGTAGCGAAACGGTGGTTAACAATGTCCGAGCCGATGCCGCCAGCTGAGACCGCGCACCTGCTGCAGCAATTCATCCTGCGCGGCCTGGCCGGTTTCGTCGACAGCTAGGAATCGGCGATCTCGCTACTCTTGACAACTGGGCGACATTGTGATATAGCGTGTCCACACTTCAATGTGATCGGTACCGTGTAGATCAAGAGAAGTAGGTGTCTGACACCTGAGAGCGAGCCGGATGATTTGGTGCAAGTTCCGGCCGGTAACAGGCACCGAACGCGCTTGTGAGCGGCTGGCCGAAGAAAGCGCGACACCGTGCGATCCGCCGGGAGTCGGCAAGTAGGCTCAGGCGGTTGGTTACCGCGCCAGCAATAACCAGGAGAGGTCACAGAGCCTGACTGCCGCACACCGTCGTGCCGGCCGCCGCGAAGCCGCAAAGACCGTGCTGTGGCAACAAGGGTGGTACCGCGGGAGCAGAGATTCGCATATATCCTGCCTCTCGTCCCTTACGAAAACAGGTCGTGGGGAACGAGAGGCATTTGTTTGCCCAACCCAAACAGAGAAGGGATAGAGTACATGCGCCATTTGTTGACTCTCGCCGACATAAGCGCCACGGAAATCGAGGAGTTATGCGACCAGGCACGGACCCTGAAACAGGCGCGCGGCACCGCCTCCGGAGCCTCTTCACCGCTTCTACAACCGGAGCTCTCCGGCCGCACCATTGCTTTGCTCTTTGAAAAACCGTCGCTACGGACACGTGTGTCCTTTGAGGTTGCCGCCGCCGAGCTGGGTGCCGGCAGTTTGTATCTTTCCCCACAGGAAGTGGGACTGGGGACGCGTGAATCGGTGGCCGACGTGGCACGTGTGCTCAGCGGCTACGTTCATTGTGTGATACTGCGTACTTTCGAACATGCGACTATCGAGGAATTTGCGCGACATGCCACCATTCCCGTCATTAACGGCCTCTCCAGTTCCCACCATCCCTGCCAGGGCTTGACCGACGTATTCACCATCCTGGAGCAGTGTGGACCGCGCGCGGGCATAACCGTGACCTACCTGGGCGACGGCAACAATTGTGCCCATTCACTCATGCAGGCGGCTGCCAAGCTCGGCATGCATCTGCGCCTCGCCACACCTGCCGGCTACGAGCCCGATCTTCAGTTGCTGGCCGAGGCAGAGCAGCAAGCTCGCCTGCGTGGCGGCAGCGTCACCCTGATGCCCGACCCGCTGGCGGCGGTTGTCGGCGCCGATGTCCTCTACACCGATGTCTGGACCAGCATGGGCAAGGAGCATCAGACTGAGCAGCGCGAAGCCATATTCGCGCCTTTTCGACTTGACACTGATCTCATCAAGCTGGCCTCCCCAAACGCGATCGTGCTTCATCCACTACCCGCGCATCGAAACCATGAGATTAGTGACACAGCACTCGATGGTCCACACTCGCGAGTCTTCGTTCAGGCCGAAAATCGACTCCATATGCAGAAGGCTATTCTAAAGATGCTGGTTGCTGCCGCTGGACAAGATGAGGCCGCTCGGCACGCACCGGTGAGGTTGACCAATGAAGCTCTGGTATAAAGGTTACGATCTTGCGCCACTGGTCGAGCGTTATGAAGCGGCACGAAACGTCAAGCTCGACATCGAGCTGGCTCGCAGCGACATCTGGGGATCGCTCGGACATGTGGCCCAGCTACGTGCGGTGGGATTGCTGACCGAACCCGAGGCCGATGCGCTAAAGGGCGCGCTCCGCCAGCTCCTGAAGAAGGCTGAGGCCGGAACTTTGATTGCCGAGACAGAGCAAGAGGACGTGCACACCCTGGTGGAGAACACGCTGATCGCCATGCTCGGCGACATCGGCAAGAAAGTCCATACTGGGCGCTCTCGTAACGACCAGGTACTCACCGACCTGCGACTCTATGCCAAGGAAGCGATACTCCATGTGGTAGAGAGGCTGCTGGATACCGCGGCCGAGTTGCTGGCTCTGGCCGAGAGGCACGAATGGACACCACTACCCGGCTACACCCATATGCAGCGCGGCATGCTTTCATCGGTTGGTCTGTGGGCCTCAGCCTTCGTAGAGGCTTTGCTGGATGACTGCCTACCGCTGCTCGCTGCATACAGCCTCAATGATCGGTCACCGCTAGGCTCTGGGGCCGCTTATGGCTCGCCGCTGCCGCTTGATCGAGAATATAGCGCGCAAATTCTCGGTTTTACCGGACCGCAGCATAACGTGCTCGCGGCGGCTAACTCACGCGGCAAGACTGAAGCCACGGTGGTCCAGGCGCTGGCCCTCATCATGCTGGACCTCAGCAAGTTCGCGCAGGATGTGCTGCTGTATACCACCAGTGAGTTCGGCTTCTTTCAGGTTCCGGAAGAGCTATGCTCAGGCAGCAGCATGATGCCGCAAAAACGAAACCTGGGCGCGCTGGAACTGGTACGGGCGCGTGCGCAGACAGTGATCGCGGCCGAGTCGCAGATGCTGACACTGCTTACCGGCTTGCCCTCTGGATATAACATGGACTATCAGGAGACCAAAGCGCCCTTCATCGAGTCACTGCACATCACCAGCGAGAGTCTGGCAATCGTCAGCCTTTTCGCCAGCGGTATTACCGTTAACGAAGAGCGTGTGCGTGCCGCCTGTAGTGACGATCTCTTTGCCGCCGATCGCGCGTTTGCACTAGTCCGTTCCGGGCTGCCCTTTCGCGAGGCCTACAAACATGCGGCAACGCCCAGTAGCGAGCAGAAACAGCCAGACCTCGAAACCCGCCTACGGGAGCGCACGGCTACCGGAATGCCTGGAAACTTGCAGCTTGCGGCGCTGGCCTCTCAGATTGCCGAGGAACGGGCGAGCTGGGAGACGCGCCGCCTGGCTTTTGCCCAGGCTATTGCGGCTCTGGTCCAGTCTCAACCTCAGACGGAAGGTGCAACTCCAGCTGATGCTTTGACCTGGCCACCGGTGCGCGAGACCACCAGAGATATCGCACTGGGCATCTAAGATACTGCCTACGGCACACGGAGAAACACCCTGGAAATGGAGCAAGAATCACCTATGACAGACCTGGCAAACCGGATTCCCTCTAAGGTCATACTCGCCTATTCCGGCGGTCTCGATACATCGGTGTCGATACGCTGGCTGCAAGAGACATACGGGATGGATGTGATCACCTTAACCGTAGACGTGGGCAACGAGAGGGACATACCCGCGGTAGCCGAACGCGCACGCGCGATCGGCGCGGTAAAGGCGCTGACGGTGGATGCGCGCCAGGAATTCCTGGAGACTTTTGTCTGGCCGGCGCTACAGGCCAATGCGCTTTACGAAGGCGCCTATCCGCTGGCCACAGCGATTGCCCGGCCACTCATCGCCAAACTATTGGTCGAGACCGCGCGATCGGAGGGCGCCAGCGCCGTAGCGCACGGCTGCACCGGCAAGGGCAATGATCAGGTGCGCTTTGACGTCTCCATCATGGCGCTGGCTCCGGATCTCAAGATCATCGCACCGGTCCGCGAATGGCGGATGACTCGAGATGCTGAACTGGCCTACGCGGCCACACATGCGATACCAGTGACTGCCACTTCCGAGCGCCCCTACAGCGTTGACGCCAATCTCTGGGGACGCAGCGTCGAATGCGGCGCCCTGGAAGATCCCTGGGCCGAGCCCCCGGCTGGAGTCTGGGACTGGACGGTAGATCCTTTGGAGACGCCCGCGACACCTACCGAGGTAACGGTGAGCTTTGAAGAGGGAATACCAGTGGCCCTCAATGGCGAGCAACAGAGCCCAGTTGCACTGGTACAGCAGCTCACATCTCTGGCAGGCGCGCACGGAATCGGACGCATCGACCACGTGGAAAATCGGCTGGTCGGCATCAAGTCACGCGAGGTCTATGAAGCTCCAGCCGCAGTAGTGCTGCTGATCGCGCATAAGGCATTGGAATCGCTGACCCTCGGTCGTGATCAGGCGCGCGTCAAAGATTTGCTCTCCGGCGAGTATGCCAGGCTCATTTACAACGGTCAGTGGTATAGCGCACTGCACGCCAATCTCATGGCTTTTATGCGGAGCTCACAACAGTTCGTGACTGGTGATGTGCGGCTCAAACTCTTCCGCGGGACCTGTACTGTGGTGGGACGGCGCTCACCCTACTCACTGTATCAGCAGGCGCTGGCAACCTACGACCATGGCGATGCCTTCGATCACGAGAGCGCCATCGGCTTCATTAAGCTCTGGGGACTACCGCTGCAGACCCAGGCACGGGCGCAGCTCCTGCAGCTGGCTCCCACAAGCGAGGGCCACGAAGGCAAGGCCGTTGCCCCTGGGACTGACGTTAGCACCAGTGCTGCGGCTACTTCCGAACATGACAAGGAGAAGATTATCCGCAGTTCATAACAAGCAAGCTCCCGAGAGTGGAGCCTAAGGATGGGGCGGCAAGGACCCCTGAAAGGTTAGCAGTTCATCAGGAACGTCATCATAAGTTCCGGCGAGAATCGCGGCGAACCCGTGGAGCGTCTCGGGCAACGGTACATAAGCTCCGGGCTGAGCCGTGTAGGGTTCAGCCACGAAAAAAGGCTGGGTGCAGAAGAGCTGAAGGAGGTGAGCCCGGCGCGTCTGGGTCTGGTCCTGGGAGAGAAACAAATGCCAGAAAGCACTCGCAGCGAGCAGAAGCAGTGCTACTATTAGGGAGCACGTCGCGCCGGCAGTTGCTGGCGCCTAGAGACACTGTGAGGACCAGTCATGGGACAACCTATCATCCAGGTCGATGCCTTTACCAGTACTCCCTTTGGGGGCAATCCAGCTGCCGTGTGCCTGCTGCCCGAGCCACGCGATGAGCGGTGGATGCAGCGGGTAGCGCAGGAAATGAATCTGGCCGAAACCGCCTTTCTGTATCCAGAGAAAGATGGGTTTCACTTACGCTGGTTCACGCCAGCCGTAGAAGTGGATCTCTGTGGACATGCTACCCTGGCCAGCGCGCATGTCCTCTGGGAAGAAGGCCATCTGGAAGCCGATGAGCAGGCGCGCTTTTATACCCGCAGCGGACTACTGACGGCAGCCCGCCAGGGTGAATGGATTGAGCTAGATTTCCCGGCTACTCCCGCCCCCCCTGCCGAAGCGCCGGACGAGCTTATCCAGGCGCTCGGTGTCGAACCAGCCTATGTTGGTAAGAGTCCCTTCGACTATCTGGTAGAGGTGGACTCTGCAGCTACGCTGCGCTCGCTCAGGCCAGACATGAAGCAGCTGGAGCATATACCAGTGCGTGGAGTGATCGTCACCAGCCGGAGCGACTCTGCCGAATATGACTTTATCTCGCGTTTCTTCGGCCCAAGGGTAGGAGTTCCCGAAGACCCCGCCACCGGATCGTCGCACTGCGCACTTGGTCCGTTCTGGGCACAGCGGCTTGGAAAGAATGAGCTCGTTGCCTACCAGGCATCACCTCGCGGGGGCGTACTGCGGGTGCGGCTGAATGGTGAACGCATTGCCATTGGAGGGCAGGCTGTCACTGTCCTGCGCGCTGAGTTGCTGGTGTAGAGGCACCGCGGCACCCTTTCGCGCAGTAGCAGCGCAGTAGCAGCCGACTAGCAGTGGGTGCTACAGCGTAGCTGATTTCAGCCTCCGCTCGCTGATAATAACACGCCGGACGTGAAGGGCATGGAGTTTGCGAGAGGACCTGAGCCATGCCCTCGAGGGCATCATTGCGATACTGGCGATCAGCCAGGGTACGTTGGAGCTCAAGACACAGCTACGATAGATCGGAGATAAAAAGTGGCGATCACTTCTTCAAACCAGTCCAGCCTCTCCTCTCCCTTGCATATCCTGGGCATAGCTGGGAGCCTGCGTGCGGGATCGTACAATCGCGCGCTATTGCGAGCAGCGCAGGAGGAAATGTCGCCCGGAGTAGAGATACAGCTCTACGACATTGCTTCCATACCTTTCTACAACGGCGATGTGGAAGCGGCGGGAGATCCAGAGCCGGTAGTGGCCTTCAAAACGGCGATACGAGCCGCCGATGCGCTCCTTATCGCGACCCCCGTGTACAATCATGGAATCCCAGGTGTGCTCAAGAACGCACTGGACTGGGCGTCGCGGCCGCACCGGAGATCGTCGCTTGACTGCAAGCCAGTAGCAGTGTTAGGCGCCACCGCGGGGAGGGGATCCACGATTCAGGCACAGGAGCAGCTGCGCTCGGCGCTCGTCTACGCCGGCTCGTGTACGCTGGCCCAGCCCGAACTCTCCCTATCTCAAGCCGACGCGGCATTTGACGACGAGGGAGGGCTCACCGATCAGGATACTCGAGTAGCGCTGCGCGAGCTGCTGGAGGCGTTGGTCGAGTGGGTGAGCACGATTCGCTCTCAGGAAGGGGAGAGCTATCGGGCTCAGAATGCGCGGCTCGCGTCCGCTTTGGAACTGGTCCCGCGTGCGTCGTAAGACTGAGCTCGGCGGAGGTGCTGCTGCACCGCGCCCGCGGCTCCGGTTGAGCCCGACTACCGTCAATGGCAGGTCTGTGTCGAACCTGCGCTCAGTCACAGCAATCGTCGTCCCCACAGCTGCACGTTTCACCCGTACGAGCCTCATGCAAGGCCTCACGTCCCTCCTGCACGACAAAGTACACCAACGCCACAGCGGCAAGCGGATCGGCCCACCACCACCCCAAGAGTCTATTCAGCAGGAGGCCGACGAGCAGTGTCAGAGACATGTAGGCACAGGTGACACTACAAGCCGCGTCAGCCTTGAGCGCAGCACTTCCCATGCGTTTGGCAATGCGGAGCTTGCCCTGCCAGAGTAGCGGCATAATAATGGCCGCGGCCACTGCCAGACCCACCCCCCACCAGGACGATTCCGGTCGGGTGTGGGTCAGCAACACACTGGCACTATCGCCAACAAGGTAAGCACCCAGCGCAAACAGGCTTACCGCTGTTACCCAGGAAGCGCGCCGCTCGGCTTGCTCGATGCGCGCCACTTCCCCGCCTCGCTGCTCAACCAGCAGGCGCCAGAGCAGTATGCCGCCAGCAATCAGCTCGATGATGCTGTCCATGCCGAAGCCCTGCAGCGAGACACTGCCAGAGGAAAAGCCTACTGTGAGAGCGATGCTGGCTTCCAGAGTCATCCAGACAATCGTGGCCAGTTCAATCCCAATGCCTGTGCGGACATCACCTTGACGTGCCGTAGCCAGTTGCGCCATGTAGGGCGTATTGAGCAGAGGGAGTTCTTCTGCCATTAGCAACCCACTTCCTTCTGATCATTATAGGGGCAGGCCCGAACGTCGTCTGCGGTCGTGGTGAACAGGCCACAACCACGCAGGCAGGCAAGGTGATTCGACAGCGTGGACTGTGCCAGAGTGGTCCGCTTAACCTATGATACCGAGTGGAAGATTCAGCGTCAAGTTTGAGGACGCTTGACAGTTCAGTTTCGTAATGGTAATGTCTGTTTTAACAAATATAAAAATGTGTTGTGTGGATCAATGAATAAAACATTTCATGATGTCGCCAGAACTCCATCAGGAGAATCAGTGTGAGAAGCTATGCTCCCCCGCCCCAAGCCGGAACAGCCTTGTCTGAAAGCGCAGGTGAAGAGCTTTCGCACCTCCCTGAAGAAGCGGGGACACGGGCTGCGGCGCGCGCAGTGCTTGACGGGCGCAGGACAGGACTTCTGGCCTTACTTCCGTTCCTAGGCCCTGCCTTCATTGCCAGTGTGGCGTATATCGATCCCGGCAACTTCGCTACCAACATACAGGGAGGCAGCGCCTTCGGCTATAACTTGCTGTGGGTCATTGTGCTGGCCAACCTGATGGCGATGCTCCTACAAACGATGTCGGCGAAACTGGGCGTGGCAACCGGGCACAACCTGGCGGAGATGGCTCGCCTCTACTTCCCCAGGCCGGTAGTGTACGCCATGTGGATCATCTCCGAGTTCATGGCGATGGCTACAGATCTGGCCGAGTTTCTGGGAGCCAGCATTGCCATTAACCTATTGTTTGGCATTCCTTTGCTCTATGCCACGTTCATTACCGGGCTCGCCACCTACCTGATCCTGACACTGGAGCGCCGTGGCTTCCGTCCTTTGGAGGCGGTGATCACCGCTCTCGTCGGGGTGATTGCAGCGTGCTACGTGATCGAGACATTCTTCTCTCATCCCAACTGGGGCCAGGTGGGCTATCATAGCGTGGTCCCCTGGCTGGGCGGCACACAAAGCATACTCTTCTCGGTGGGGATCATTGGGGCAACCGTGATGCCGCACGTCATTTATCTGCACTCCTCCCTCACCCAACGGCGCATCATTCCCCGCAGTGAATCGGAAGCGCGGCGTATCTTTCACTGGAGTATTCCTGACGTGGTGATTGCCATGGGCCTGGCGGGACTCGTCAATATGGCTATGCTCTACATGGCCGCTGCTACCTTTCATGTTCACGGATTGACCCAGGTGGCCGACATCAACGGCGCCTATCAGACCCTCACTCCTCTCCTGGGAAAGGCGGCCAGCCTGGTCTTTGCGATCTCACTGCTTGCTTCGGGTCTCTCCAGTTCCACCGTGGGCACGATGGCTGGGCAGGTGATCATGCAAGGCTTTGTGGGTTTTACTATTCCCATCTGGGTCAGACGTCTGGTGACCATGATTCCTGCCGTGCTCGTGGCTGCGATTGGCTTGAATCCAACCAGCACCCTGGTAGTCAGCCAGGTTGTTCTGAGTTTCGTACTGCCGCTGCCGGTGATCACCCTGGTGATCTTTACGCGCCGCCGCGATCTCATGGGCTCCCTGGTGAACAAGGCGATAACCACGTGGGCAGCCATTGCCTGCAGTGCCGTCATTCTCAGTCTGAACATCTGGCTGCTCTATTCGACCGTTGCCTCATCCTTCGGCTGGTGGCAGCCCAGCTAGCCGAAGTCCATCCCTTGGACTCCGGCGCACTGTTGCTCGTAGGCACCACCTGGTAGCTTAATGGCAGCGGGCGGCAATCTTCTACATCGCCGGCAGATTGACGGTGACGCCATCTTCCACCCGCTTCTCACCGTTCTCGCCGGCTACAGTGAAGACAACGCTCAGCGTCTTGGCTGGGCCTGATAGGTCGACTGTCACCGTCAGGTACCCGAACTGCACCACCGGACCATGCACGAGCGTAACATCCCCGTCGGTATAGGGCGCCTGAATGTCATCCTGTGGCAGCGTCGCCGCGAATCCGCCGCTGCCCGAGACAATGTATGGGATAGATCGGTCGCCGACAGTGCGTGAGTATCGTTGGTACAGGTGTGCGTGGCCAGAGAGTATCACGTCGGGCCACAGGTTAGCCGCTGCGCAGCAGGCATCAATCGCATCGGAGAGACCGGTGCTGCCGCCATGCTTACTATCGACTGAAAGCGGTGGATGATGAACCGCCAGGACGACGGCACGAGCCCCCTGGTCGTGGTCAGCCTTCAGCCTTTGAAGCTCGGTAGTCAGGAACTGCGTCTGCTCATCCCCGAGCGGATACCTGCCTCCCTGCGAGGAGATGATACCGGGACCTTCGAGAACATTGCTATAGAGCCCAATGACCGAGACGAAAGGGGCATCTAGTGTAAAGTACACGCCGGGTTGTGTCATGACACTCCGGACCAGCGTCCCGGCGTCAGGGGACGGCGCGGGTTCAGCCGCGCAGAAGTTGCGCAAGAAAGCCTGCAGCGTCGGCAGCGCAGGTGCACTCGGGCTGTCGCCAAACACCATGCCGTCATGATTCCCTGGAATGGCGAAGATGGGACGGTCGTATGCACGGAACGGCTCATAGAACTGGTCGTAGTAGTACTGCCCTTCCCCAAAGTAATACACCACATCACCAAGGTGGAAGAAGAATGCCGGCGCACCGGCTCCACCGGCAGCAACGTCGGCCGCAATCAGGTCGGCGACCGACGCCTCAGTCGCGGGGTTGTTGTTCTTGGCTGCTCCGGTATCCCCCACCGTATGAAACACGATCCGCTTGGCACTTTGAATGGCGGCTACGAACGCATCATCCACGACATCCGCAAGGTTCATGCGGGGCGGGGACACACGGGGCGCGGGCACCGGCTGGATCTGCAACTGATGTAGCTTATAGTAGGGCGATTGGAAATAGGCCTCGCTGGTATTGTCAACCTGGAAGACGGATTCATCCTGACCAGGTGCGCGCTCCCCAAAGAGACGACCCTGGCGACCAATGATGTTGTGTGCCACTTGATCTACCTCCTGTTTACGGCTCTGACCTATATTATACCGACTAACCTGCTTACCGGGCCAGGGTCAAGTCAGCAGCGGCAGACGTGGTATGCTAGCGCCGTGTAATGCTGACATGTGACTCTAGAAGCGAGTGGGTGTCCGTGCCTGACGTGTATCCAACTGACCGCGCCTCCCTCGAACGCGACTCCGATATCCAGTATTTCATCGCGACCGGACCGGGCGGGCAGCACCGCAACAAGGTGGAAACCGGCGTGCGCCTGACACATCGCCCCACCGGCATCGTCGTCACCGCGACCGAGCGGCGCTCACAGCACGCTAACCGCGAGGCCGCCTATGATCGCATGGCCGCCAAATTGGAGGAGATCCAGTACGTCGCTGAGCCGCGCCTCCCCACTAAGCCCACCACCGCCAGCCGTGAGCGCCGCCTGGAGGAAAAGCGCCGTGCCGGCATTCGTAAACGAACCCGCCGCACATCTGTCCCCGAGGAGTAGGCCCCCCAGGGGTGAATAGTCATTGGCATACCTTGCGGAATCCGGAGTTGCCGAGGTCAACCTAAATCCCTGAGTCCTGACGGGGCACGTGTGCTGGGTACTGTACAGTATAATCGGCTCAGCACAATCTCAGAGGTGGGTGACCTAGCGGGAGGTATCTCATCCGATGGAGCGCCGAGACGCGGAGCGTGTCTTTGCCCTGGTAGCCGAGCTCGCCGGCGATTTGCGCGGGCGCATAGTGTCGGAGCGGTGGTGGCTGGTCTGGATTGTCCTGGGCGCCCAGATCCTGGTGACGGCATCTATCACCCAATGGCTGCTCTGGCAGGGCGAGACGCGCACCATGGTGTACGTCGCGCTGTGGGGTGTGCACGTGGCGCTTATCCCGCCGATCATCTTCTTCATCCACCGTAGCGCAGGCGGCCAGCGAACGGCAACTGAGCTCTATATATGGTGGATCTGGGCCAGCTTCATCTTATGTGGCGGCGTCGTCGCGCTTTTCAACCAGCTCGCTGGACTACCCATCTTTTTGACCGCACCGGTCCTGGCGCTGCTCGCAGCGTTCGCTTTCTCGATCATGGCAATGGTGACGCATCGCTACTTCCTCATCTACGCGATTCTGTTTCTGGCAGTGATGGTAGCGATGAGTCTGATGCGCAGTGACCAGTTCCTCATCTTTGGTGGCTCGTGGGCAGTTATCCTGATCTCGATGGGAGTCTATTTCCGTGCGACGCAGTCGATGCATCTAGGAAAGCGTCTATGAGTCAGATATCCTCACACCGCCTGCCTCTCACCATGCAGACGGTCTTTCAGGATCTGCTGCTGCTGACCTACGCCGTCACGCCCGAACGGCTGGCGGCACTCTTACCCCAACCTATTCAGCCCTATGTCCGGAACGGTCGCAGCTATATCTCAATCGTCGTGGGGAACATGCGAGGTATGCGCCCCGGCATTGTGCCTGAGTTTCTGGGTACCAATTACTATCAGATTGTATATCGGGCGGTGGTGCAGCTATGTCACCACAATGGGCAAGTGCTGCCGGGCGTTTTCTTCCTGCGCTCGGACAGCAATGATCCGGTCATGAGCTACTTCGGCAATCGGCTGACCGAGTTTCGTTTTCACTACTTTCATACTGGCGCGATCGCACTGTTCGCTCGCGGCGACGACCTGCTCATCAGCGTGGAGACCAAGGATAAAGGGGGAGATCTTGTCGCCCACGCGCGCAACCTCGGTCCGGCGACCGGGATGGCACCGGCAGATGGATTTGCGAGCATTGCCGATGAGAAGAAGACGCTGGTTCAGCTCTTCCATGCCTACTCCTATGATCCCCAGCGCCAGCTGATCTATGACCTGGAGATCGAGCGCGGTGAGTGGCTCCTACACCGGCTCGAACTTGACGAGCACTTCGCCGCGTATTTTATCGAGGCGCCATTTGACGCCGCCTCCGCCTGGCCGGTCTCGCATGTCTACACCCGCGAGTGCAGCTATATCTGGAAGCCGATGCAGATCTTGGACGCCCGGGACTTCACGCACCGCTGATATCCTCCAGTACCGTATTCGTGTTTACAGGACCGGAGGGCGGGATCCGCTTATAGTCTTTCTAGTCTATTTCTGGTCTATACGTGGAGGTCCCAATCTGATGCGAGTTCTGACATCCTCTGGTGTATTGGGGGCGGACCACATAGACTCAATCCACCAGGTCGCCCCCGCATCTGCATACGGGCGTATAGTGGTTGCCGCCTGATCACGATCGTCACCCGATGTTCTGCCTTCAATGACGATATCAAATGGGTCTGTTGAAGCGCGATGCTGTACCGAGTAGGCTTGTATAGCCGCCACATCGGCTGGAGTTGCTCCATCAAAGGATCCATCATCTTGCCGAATAGTGGGCATTACTCCATCATACCGTACTGCACGCTGCATCGATCGCTCACTTGGCCAAGCTCCAACGACCCAGATGGGAATTCGTGGCAGTTGCAGCGGGGGCGGGGTGAAGGTCATTTCCTCCACATGATAATGCGTGCCCTGAAAACTAAAGGGGCTCCCACTCCACAGGCCGGTCAAGATTTGCAATCCTTCGTCGAGCAATTCGGCACGGACCTTCCGATCCGTCTGCTCGCCTACTTTGGTGAATCCCCCGTCATCGAGCGCTCCCAATCCCACTGGAAGGATCAGCCGTCCCCCGGAAAGATGATCGACGGTTAGCGTCTCACGAGCCAGCTTCCAGGGGCGCCGTCTGGAGACCGGCGTTAGCATGGCACCAATGCGAATGCGCTCGGTACGCAAAGCAATGGCGGCTAACATTGCCCAGGGGTCGAACATCGGCCCAGCTCCCGGGATGTCGATTCCGTCCCAGTAAAAGATTCCATCCCATCCCGCTTCCTCGGCTTGCTGCGCCAGCTCGAGTATCGTATGCGCATCTCCACCGGGGATGACGAAGGCGTATCTCATCTGCTCCTCCTGCTCGCTCAAGTAGCCTATCCAAAACACCTATGGCTCGCGGCACCTAACTCTCGGGTGGTTGCCCGTAGAAGCGGCTCCTCGCCATGCCATCAGTATAAGCGGGCTATCCTGTCACCTTCTGTCATATTCGAGTTCGAGCGCTAGGGGAAACCGACATCAGATCGCGCAGATAATCCATGACCTTGGAGGTGAAGATCAAGACCGAAGGCCTGCGGGCTGAAGCTGGTCGTATGCGTCGACTGATTTCACCACACGGAACGAGAGAGCGGCGATCTCCTACGCAACGCGAGGTTGGTGAGCCGACGACGCGGCGTCCTTGGCGGAGCGAGTCATCAGAATGCCAATCCCATCCACGACCAACGCCGCGAGCGCCAGCACCGCAAAGACCACAGCAGGCAGCGCGATTCCGAAGAGACCGTCCAGCGAATAGGTGCCCGGTCCGGCTATGCCTACGGCCGCCGCCATCGCCAGCAACGCGAGGGGATATTCGAAGCCGCCCCGACTGGCGAAGAATCCGTTCGTCCAGTGGGTGGAGGCTGCCATCACCATCGCGCCGACCGCACCGGCCGCTCCCAGGGGAGTCAAAAAGCCGAAGGCGATCGAGAGGCCGCCGCCCAGCTCGCCCAGGAGTGCCAGCGCGAGCCACAGCCATGCCGGGCGATAACCACGTGCTTGGAATCCCTGCTCCATACGGGCGTACCCGGGCCCGCCGAACCAGCCAAATAGTTTCTGTGCCCCATGTGCCGCCAGGGAGAGACCTAAGACCACACGAATGATCAACAACGCCCATGCTATTGCCATGGATGTACCCTATCCTTTCCGCTTCTCATCGCGCTAACTATCGACTTCGTTGTAGCCTAGCTACATTTCGTTGCCTACATACGCATTGTAATTCAGCGAGGCAGGACACGTCAAGTTGGTAGGCAATAGAAGGTAAGTATATGGTACAATTGACGCGGAACTCGGTTAATCCTGGCGCAACCTGTCGCCGTGCGCAGTCAGGGGGAGGATATGACGCAGCAGCAGAAGGAAACACTCCTGCAGGGAACGACACAGGAGGAATGCGATGCATCGGTAACAGAGCGGTTATCGCCAGCAGCTGCTACCGTCGCGCGGTGTACCAGTTTTCAGCGCGCCATCGAGTTCGTCGGCCGCCGCTGGCTGGGCGTCATCGTGTACGTCCTCCTGGACGGCCCATGCCGCTTCAACGAGCTGTTGGCACGCATTCCCAATCTGTCCGACCGTCTGCTAACCGAGCGGCTGCGTGAGCTCGAGGCCGCCGGCATGGTGACGCGAGATGTGCAGCCAGGGCCACCAGTGCGTGTCGTCTACGAGCTCACGGACGCGGGGCGGTCGCTGACTGGTATCGTCCACGACATCGCGCAGTGGGGACATGAGTGGTTAGAGGGACGACTGGACGACTGATGTCAGACGGCAGTTGGTGCAAGCCCCTTCCCGTCCCCAGCTCTTCCAAAACGGTTCAGCTGATCGGGGCGCGCCAGTGGCCGTCAGGTGCGATCAACGCATCGGCCTCGACCGGTCCCCAGGTGCCCGGCTCGTATTCGTGCGGAGGCGTCGCATCGAAGAGCGCGGGATCGACCACGCGCCAGGCCGCCTCCACACTCTCCTCGGTGGCAAAAAGCGAGGGATCGCCATGCAAGGCATCGGAGAGCAGTCGCTCATATGGCAACATATCGTCGGCAGTGTCACGACGCGTGAGCAACTCGACCTCTTCGCCGAGCATTGCTTCCCCAGGGATCTTGCTCTGCGCACTCAGCGCCGTTTCGACCGTGGGACTGAGACGAAAGCGCATGTAGTTCGGGTGGGCCGCCCCAGGTGCGCCGAACACCGCCTGCGGCGGTCGCTTGAATACGACCAGCACCTCGGTCACGGTGACTGGGAGGCGCTTGCCCGTTCGAATGTAGAATGGCACTCCCGCCCAGCGCCACGTATCGAGGAACAGACGAACGGCGGCGAATGTCTCGACGGTTGAGTCGGGAGCCACGCCGGTCACCTGCTGGTAGCCGCGGTACTGTCCACGCACGACGGAGGACGGGTCAAGCGGCAGCATCGCTAGCATGTCGTGCGTCCTCTCCCGGCGCACCCCGTCGGGCACGCTGCCAGCTGGTGGCTCCATGGTCAACAGGACGGCGGCGTTTAGCAGGTGGTTCTGCAGGACGTCTCGGATGGCGCCGACCTGGTCATAAAACTTGCCACGGTCGTCCACGCCGAAGCTCTCGGCCATGGTGATCTGCACACTTGCGACATAATTGCGGTTCCAGATCGGTTCGAGAAACGAGTTGGCGAAGCGGAAGTAGAGCAGGTTCATCACCGACTCTTTGCCGAGGTAGTGGTCGATGCGGAAGATGTCCGGCTTGGGGAAGACCGAGGTGAGTACCCGATTGAGCTCCTGTGCTGATGCCAGGTCACGACCGAACGGTTTCTCCACCACGACACGAGCATTCGTCGCTGCTCCCGACTGCCCCAATCCTTTTACGACGGTCTCAAAGAGCGCCGGCGGTATCGCCAGGTAATGCAACGGTCGCCTGGCTGCTCCCAGGGCCGCGCGCAAACGGGTATAGGTCGCGGGATCGTTATAGTCGCCGCCCACATAGGTGAGCAGAGCGGCTAGTCTGGCGAACACCGCAGGATCAACGGTACCGTACGCGGCGGTCACGCTCTCTTGGGCCCGCTGGCGCAGTTGGTCGGAGGTCCAGGGTCTGCCCGCCACCCCGATGATCGGCACTGTCAGGTGACCGTCCCTCACCATGGCATATAACGCCGGGAAGACCTGTTTTTCGGCGAGATCACCAGTGGCCCCGTAGAAGACCAGTGCGTCCGACGGCGAACCAGCAATTGGATCCATAAATGCTACTCGTTCATAAGACTTGTCTGCGGATTCTCTTTCTCGCACTATATCTCAAAATAGCGAGATCAATCCACCCCGTATCTGGGAAGGGCTTCGGTCAGGAGCAGGTCTTCCTCATAGATACGACGGATGATATCCTCGATCTCCGGCTCTCGGAAGGTCACGTCACGCAGTTGATAGCGCGCACCAAGCCAGGCTACCAGTTCATGCGCGGGCATCGACTGGCGGCCAAAGCTGATCCACAGGCGGGGCAGCTCGACCTTCACCAGACGTGTCCCTGCGGGAAGTTCTCCCAGCACGACTCGTTCCACTGATGGGTCCCCGCCGGTGGCAATATGTGCGAGCCGGGCGCTGTCGGCAGCATCGAGCACGGCAATCAGTGTCCGTTCGCCGCCAAAGCGCTCGCGAATGTCAGCCACCGAGCCATCGTACAGCTTTAGGCCGTGATCGATGATCACCATCCGTGAGCAGAGCAGCTCGACGTCGTCCATGTCATGTGTAGTCAACAGCACCGTCGTACCCTGCTCGGCATTCAAGCGCAGCAAAAACTCTCGTATGCGCGCCTTGGCCACCACATCCAGTCCAATCGTCGGCTCATCCAGATAGAGAAGCTCAGGATCATGCAGAAGCGCCGCGGCCAGATCGCCGCGCATGCGCTGACCCAGCGATAGCTGGCGTACCGGAGTCTGCAGAAACTCGTCCAAGTCGAGCATGCTGCGTAGCTGCACCAGGTTCGTCTGATGGCGCGTCTCGGGCACGCGATAGAGGTGGCGCAGCAGGTGCAGTGAATCGATCAGCGGCAAATCCCACCACAGCTGCGTGCGCTGCCCAAAGACCACCCCAATTCGCGCCGCCAGCTCACGCCGATCTGGCATGGGCTCCAGTCCGGCCACCCGCACGTGCCCGCTGGAGGGCATTAGGATGCCGGTCAACATCTTGATAGTCGTGCTCTTGCCGGCTCCGTTTGGTCCAACCAGCCCTATCATCTCGCCGCGCTTCACCGAGAGCGACAGTCCCCGTACTGCCTGCACCTGGCGTATGTCAGGATCGAATACGCTGCGCAGACCGCCCAGCATCCCTGGTCGCCGGCGCGCGACCCGAAATGACTTGCTTAGGCCCTCGGCCGTAATCATGGCTTCAGCTTCCATGGGCACACTGTTCTCTTTCTTTCTTTCTTCTCCACGACCCGTCCGGGCGATCAGCTACCAGTACTCTGATAGTGCCGTACACCAAATCGCCAGATGATCCCCGCAGCCAGCGCAAACGCCAGTGCCAGCAGCGGCGCCGCAAACACCAGCTCCGCCGGCAGCCCAAAGGGCAGCGGGCGACCCAGGATGTAGCACGCGGGTACATAGGAGCCGAAGGCTAGCGGCACGACAAACAAGAAGAATCCCTGCAGAGCCGGATGGTAAATGCTAATCGGGTAGCTCAGCATCTCGCGCCCGCCGTCCGTCACAATATTGGTCAGTTCGCTCGTCTCTACGGTCCAGAAACACATGGTCGCCCCCAGCAGAAAAAGCGCCATGAAGATGACCGACCCGCTGGCCACGCCTAGGGGCATCACAAGCAAGCTAGCAGGCGTCCAGTGCACTACCGGCAGCAGATGGAGCGCCAGTAGAAAGATCAGGCAGCCCTCAATCATACGCCCCACTCCGCGGAGGCGAAAATCGCTGCCGGTGATCTGCATGAACGCGCCAGCGGGTCGCAGCAGCACCCGGTCGAACTCGCCGCGCCGGATGATCTCCGAAAAGTGGTCGAAACCCGCGCCTACTATTTCTCCCAGGCCAAAGCTCAGCGAGGTGAGTGCCGCCAGCAACGCTACATCGCCAACGCTCCATCCCAACAGCGTCGGGAACGCTCCAAAATATAGGAGGATGGCGGTAAACTCGAGTGTGGTAAGTGCCATGTAGGTCGCGATATCAATGACCAGATGCGCCCGGTATTGTACCTGCGCCCGCACCTGCATCTCGACGAGGCGACGATATAAGCGAAGATCACTTCGCCAGCCGGATAACATCATCTCCTGCTCCTTACTATCCACCCTGAATGCTCACGCGCCGGACGGCTACTGCGCTGAGCAGGTAGACCGCCAGTGTCAGGATAACCAGCCACAGGAGCTGGCGGAGAAGCTCGAACCCCAGCTGTTCGGACCCAGCGACTTTGCCCAGAAAAATTTCGGCTGGTAAATTCATGAGGCCAGAAAAGGGTAGCCAGGCGGCAATAGCACGTAGCCAGACGGGAAAGAACGGAATGGGAATGTAGGAACCAGTAAAAAAGAGAGCCACAATCTGCGCCAGCAGCGCCACTGCCCGCGCCTCGGTGGTCCAGAAGGCCACCAGGTTGTACAGAAAACGATAGGCGACACCCAGCATCGCGCCTAGCGGGAGAGCCAGGGCGTATCCCAGCCAGGAACGCCACTCTCCCGGCGCCCCGATGCCAAAGAGCAGCATCCCCGCCAGATAGGTGGGCACGCCGCGAAAGAGCAAATAATACCCATTGCGGCCCATCTCGCGGCTAAACCAGTACCAGTAGAAGTTACAGGGCTTGCTCAGGTCGGATACCACTTCCCCCGAGCGAATGGTGAGCATCAAATCATACCAGCCAAAGGGCAGTACCACCATAATCATGGCCTGGATCAGCCAGATATAGCGCAAGGAATCGTTCACGCTATAGCCAGCTACTACCGGCCGCGACTGAAAGAGAGCGATAATCACGTAACTGAATATGGCGCCAAAGAAGACATTGGTGACCAGACCTGCCAGGTTTGCCCAGCGATAGATCAACTGGCGCCTGAAAGCGGTGTGCGCCACTTCCAAGTAGAAACGCAGCATCTCATCACCTCACTGGTTCTAGCCGAGGCGGACAGCACAAAAACCCAGCATCCGCCTCTGGAGGAGTACTGGTGAGGGGTACTGGTTTGCTATAGTGTAGCCGCTCGATTCGGCGTTCGCTCGATTCGGCGTTTTTCCGAACACGCGGTGATGCGGGATAGCGCGGCGCTACCCCGTGTCCCTGCCCACTCTTCGAGCCTCGAATTTTATCTCTTCCCGCTGAGCGACAGTCTGCCTAGTATACCATTCTTTCCTGCCGCCGGTCAATTTCTCGATCCGCACGTCGTTGACAAACCCGCTATGCTAGGAGCAAGCAGGTGGCAATCAAGCAGAAAAGCAGAAAAGCGGGAGAGTGAGGCAGATATGAGCGGTGAAGCCGCACGAAGCGGACAGCAGAGCGTGACCACAACCAGCGATACATGGGACGACCCGATCAGTCCAGGACGGCAGGCAGAGCTTCGGGGAGATCTCGACCAATGGCAGGCAGAGACCAGCCATGGTGAGCGTACGGGTCCGTTCGACCAGATCAATCTTACCGGTGCGGATGTGCACTGGCTTGTAGACCAGTCGGTGCACGATGAGAACGGGCGAGCCTCGGACCTGAACCTGAAGCGAGCCGGCCTCCGTGGGGCGTACCTGGAAGGAGCCGACCTTCGCGGGGTACATCTGGAGGGAGCTAACCTCAGCGAGACACATATTGAGGGTGGCATCCTCGGCGGAGCACATCTGGAGGGAGCCAACCTCACTGGGTCGAATCTGGAGGGGGCCAACCTCAGGGCCGCATGGTTCGATAAGACTTCGCGTCTTACCAATGCCGTTCTCACGGGCATTAGCCTCGATCAAGTCACATTCGATAACACCAATCTGACTTTGGTGGATTGGAGTCTGGTGGATACTCTGGGAGACGAACGAACCGCCCGCACACCCACCTATGCCAATGGGGAGTCCAAGGACCGATCTACCCGATTGCGCGAGTACAAATCAGCCGTGCGCGCCAATCGCGTGCTGGCTGTCGCGCTCGGGAACCAGGGCTTAAGCGAGGATGCTGACCGTTTTGCCTACCGCGCACAACTCCTCCAACAAGAGGTGCTGCGTCGCCAGAGCAAGTTCGGCGGCTATCTGTTCTCTCGGCTACTCGATGGCCTGGCCGGCTATGGCTACAAGCCCGTCCGTGGCCTCATCGCTTATATCGTCGTTCTGGTGGGCTTTGCCGTCGCCTATGGCCTGGCTACCCATGGACTACTCACCTTCGGACTATCTCCCTCATCCATACGGCCGTTGCACTGGTATGAGGCGCTAGTGCTCAGCATCAGCAGTTTCCACGGCCGCGGCTTCTTTCAGCCGCTGCAGAGTCTGGGGGACCCGGTGGCGATTATAGCCGCAGCCGAGGCCATCATTGGTCTTCTCATCGAAATCAGCTTCATTGCTACCTTCACTCAGAGGTTTTTCGGGCGGTGAGCGTAGTGGCGGCCGGCTGGCTCACTCGCGATTCCCTCTCGCCAACACTCCACAGCTCCGCTAGCTGGACACACAGGTCGGTAGCACGAGCCATATCCTGGACGCTGACCCACTCGAGCGGTCCATGGATGTTCTGCATTCCGGCGAAAAGGTTCGGGGTGGGAATGCCCCGTTCTGTCAGAACCGAGCCGTCGGTACCGCCCCGGGTGGGCGTGGAGAACGGCTCTACGCCCACCTGGCGACACGCCTCGATCGCTAGATCGACAGGACGCATGTCTTTTTCCAGCCAATAGCGCATGTTGCGATACTGGCGGGTAATTTCACAGCTGATGTGGGCACGAGGTTCGGTGGCCTGTACAGTGGCGCAAACCTGGCTAATCAATTCGCCATGGGACTGCAGACCGTCCAGTTCAAAGTCGCGCACCGCAAAGTGGAGTTCGGCTGAGGTCGCCGTGCCACTCATCTGGTATAAGTGGATGAAACCCTGGCGACCGTCGGTAGTCTCCGGGGTCAGCGTAATGTGGGGCAGCGTCTGCGTGATCTTAGTGGCCAGATGCAGAGCATTTACCAATGTATCCTTGGCCTGGCCCGGATGGGCAGCAACGCCCTGAATACGCACGATCGCCTCGTCGGCTGAAAACGTCTCATACACGATCTCGCCCAGTTCGGCGCCGTCCAGCGTATAGGCTACGTCGGCGCTCAAGTCGCCCGGTAGATTGGCATGGACGCCCCGGCCGATCTCCTCATCCGGCGTGAAGGCGACCCGAATGGGTCCATGGACGAGGGCGGGGGTTCGCAGCAAGTAGTCAGCCATAGTCATAACGACAGCCACTCCCGCTTTGTCATCCGCGCCCAATAGCGTGGTCCCGCTAGCGGTGATGAGATCTTCACCGACCTTTTGAGCCAGGTAGGGAAACTGCTTGGGTGAGAGGACAACGCCTGGAGTATCGGGCAGGACAATGTCGCCGCCGGCGTAGTTGCGATGGACGATGGGCTTGACTCCAGTACCACTGAAAGCCGGCGTGGTATCCACATGGGCCAGGAACGCAATGGTAGGCACTGGAACTGCCGACGTGCTCGGGATCGTAGCCAGGACCGCGCCGTAGTCCGTCAGCGTCACATCCTGCGCACCTAACCCGCGCAGTTCATCCGCTATCAGCCCAAGCAGGTCCAACTGTTTACGTGTGCTTGGCGAGGCGGTGGAGGATGCATCACTCTGGGTGTCGATCTGGACATAGCGGATCAGTCGATCTACTAGCGCTTCTTGAACTCCAGAAGTCGCTGAAGGCATACTATTTCTCGGGCTGGGAACCGATGGCGTGTCCATGGTCGTGCGTTCCTCTCCTTACTTACTTGACGCGGTGAGCATTACCCGTTGTTTACACATGGTTCGACGCCTGTAATTGTAGTCACTCTCGCTCGAGTGACGCCAACGCACCGCTGCAGTCTCACCGTACTCGGGCGCGGAGGCTCTCGGCTGGGGGTGACTTACTTTCCAGCCCATTGAGATCGCAGGAAGTGCGCAGCCATTTTGGGCCGTCGCTCGCGGGTGAATACGCCTTTCTGATTGAGTCCAGCCGCGCGCCCGAGGTTCTGGCCAGCCTTGAAGTCGGCGAACGTCCACATCAGCGTTCCTACGACGAATGGCCTCGCTGCCACTACGTCAAGGTACGTGCGCAGTAAATCTACCTGATACTCCTCGGTCCATATCTCAGGTGGCGTACTGTGCGCGCCAGCAATTGCATCGGCGCCAAATTCCGTGCAGACAATGGGCTTGCCCAGAGACTGGTGCAGCGCGTCGAGTTCGCGTGCCAGCGCCTGCGCGGCCTCGTCTAGCCGCCCGTGGTAGGTGTACCAGCCATAGTAGCGGTTGATACAGGTGACGTCGCCGATACCAAGCCATTCAGGCGGGCTCTGCTGCATTCCGGCGAAGGTGACCAGCCGGGTTCCGTCCAGCCAGTGCGCCTGCTCATAGAGGTGGCTCAAGAATCTTTGACCAGCTTCGACGGCGCTGCGCGGTACGGAGACCCCCGATTCCTGTGCTGCACCCACATTCGGCTCGTTCGCCACTGACCACATGATCACGCTTGGATGGTTCTTATCACGCGTAATCATGTCGCGTAGATCCTGCTCGCACTGCGTACGCCACTGCGCGATCTGTTCGTCGCTCGTCGCGAAATTGAGTTCCGCGTCAGGAATCTCGTCAATTACCAGCACCCCGAGCCGGTCGGCCAGAAGCATCTCCTCCTCCGAGTGAGGGTAGTGCGCAGTGCGATAGGCATTGCCGCCGACCCACTTGAGGAGCTCGTAATCCCGGACCACCGCGGGGAGGTGGAGTCCGCGCCCATTAAGGGGGAAGTCCTCGTGCCGGCCCCAGCCCCGCATGCTGATGGGCTGACCATTGAGGAGAAGCTGATCGCCTCGCACTTCGATGGTGCGGATTCCGACATCGAGCGTATACACATCAGTGGCGCGCTTTCCTTCGTCCAGCGTGACAGTCAGGGGATAGAGATAGGGGTCCTGTGGGCTCCAGAATCGCGCGGAGGGCACTCGCACGCTCACCACTGCAGTACCACCCTGGAAATCTAGACCAACTTCACTGTCGTTTAGCCGCGCTGTGCCGCTACCGGAGTACTCCCCAACAGTTTGCACCGTCACCGTCACGATACCGTCGCCGCCATCGATCGAGGTGTGGACGGTGATATCGTCGATATGCACCGCTGGGGTGGAGTACAGCTGCACTGGCCGGTGCAATCCGGCGTAGGGAAAGTAGTCATAGGTCGTCTCGGGAAAGAACCTACCGGCGAATATTCCCCCGGCGGACGAAGGCCCGGGGGGTATGCGCCCCGGCAGTTGCTTGTTCTCGACGCTGACGGCAACAACATTCTCCTGATCCCACGCCACCCGATCGGTGATGTCGGCGACGAATGGCACGTGCCCGCCCACATGCTCCGCCGCGAGGGAGCCGTTGACCCACACTCTCGCGGCATAGTTCGCCGCGCCGACGCGCAGCCATATCCGTTGCCCCCGCCAGCCGGAGGGGATCCATACGCCGGTCAGATACCAGGCGAGCCCCAGGTAGTCACGTGCATCGTCGAAGAGGTCGTTCCAGCTGGACGGCACCGGGATGTAGCGCGGGTTGGGCAGCGCCCTGTACCAGCCTTTGGTTTCGCCTTCCTCTTGTGGATCAAGCTGAAATTGCCAGAGCCCAGAGAGATCCAGCACGTTGCGGACGTGATTCTGCAGCGGGTAAAGCAAGCCACGTGGCTCAGGCCTAGGCGGCGCCGCCGGGCGAGATCCAGGCTCATCCATATCGTCATTGGGCAACCATGGTGCCTTCATATCCTATGCCTCTCCTATGCCTCCATTGGTCAGGAGTCTTCCCAAGAACCTTCACCTCACGCTACTGACCGTTTAGTTTGCTTATTCCATTATAATCATCCCTAGGTTCACAGGGTCGCAGGCACGGGTGCACGCCGTTATACGTTTTGCCGTCTCATCGCCAATGAGCAGTGCATAAAGCGTCTCTATATCTAACTGGGCGCCTACTATGCTTTGGTAGTAACTTGTACGAGAGGAGTATGTCGTGGAACACCAGGCGATTCCATTCACACGCCGGAAATTGGACATGCTGATTGTCGCGTTCTTCCTCATCAACTTGCTGTTTATCACTTATCTCATCGATCTCGAACAGCTAGTGGTTCCCTATGCCGCCCACTTTACCTATCCATTTTGGCCGCCTCGACCTATCGTTGATTTGGTGCAGGCCTATGGACGCATGAATGATCACGATTTGCTCGCGCGCCCCGTCTGGTGGAAGATGACCATCTGGATTGACGACCTGCTGTTCGGTCCGTTCTACGTCGTGGCGATCTACGCCTATGTAACGGGCAGGAACTGGATCCGCCTGCCCAGCGTTATTTATGCCAGCGTCCTTCTGACTAACGTCACCATCATCCTGGGAGAAGAGTACGCTGGTCAGTGGGCCGCCCCAAATTTCCTTATGGTGGTGCTGTCGAATCTGGCCTGGATCGTATTCCCCTTGCTCATCATTGGTCGCATGTGGAGGTCAGAACAGCCCTTTAGCGGGTCACGGCCCGCTGCGGTAACAGCGGATCCGAACGCGCAGGCGGCCAGGTTGGCATCAACTCAACCGGACTGGACGACATCTGCGGAGGCCGAACAATGAGCCGGTCGCGAACGAAATTTCGCGCCACATACGGGCCCTGGGCGATTGTCGCCGGCGCATCACAGGGACTGGGCGAGGAGTACGCGCGCCAGCTCGCCGCAAGCGGATTGAATGTGGTGTTGGTCGCGCGCAGGGCTGCACTCGTGACCGCACTTTCTCAAGAGTTTACATCGGTGCACGGGATACAGACACGCTGTATAGAGCTGGACCTGGCTCGAGAGGATGCGGCGGAGGTCATTGAGCAGCAAACTGCTGATCTCGAGATTGGTCTCCTGGTCTACAACGCGGCACTCTCGAAAATTGGTGGTTTCTTCGAGACCGCACTGGTGGACCACCTCCGTGAGCTCGAGACCAATTGCCGAGGTCCAATGACACTGGCCTATGTTCTCGGCCGCAAAATGGCGGCTCGCGGGCGAGGGGGCATTGTGCTCATGTCCTCGTTAAGCGCCACCATGGGGTCGGCGCTGATCGCAAACTATGCAGCGACCAAGGCGTACAACCAGGTTCTCGCCGAGGGGCTATGGGAAGAGATGCGCAAGAACGGAGTCGACGTCATGGCATGTTGTCCTCCGGCGGTAACAACACCTAATTACCTGGCTTCCGGTCCGGGTAGATCGTCGCCTGGCACCATGTCCGCGGCGGCAGTAGTAACCGAAACACTGGCGGCCTTGGGTTCTACTCCGAGCTTTATTCCCGGACTGACCAATCGGATCTCGGCATTCGCGCTGCGACGACTATTGCCCCGAAAGCTGGCGATTCAGATCATGGGCAACGTCATGCAAGGAATGTACGGGGAAAAACACTAGTGGAGATTCGCTTATGGCCGAACAAGGGGAGAGCGCAGCTGAATCGAGCTCACGAATCGAACCGTCTTCCCTATTTGTCCGTGTCTTGACGCTTCCACAAGCCCTGAGAAGGAATGCGCAGCGCACGGTTAAATTTGCTGGAAGCATTTTCCCAGGCAATGATCTCTGTTAGCTCGACCAACTCATCGTCGTTATAGAACTGGCGCAGGCGGGCAAAGAGTTCGTCGCTCGTCTCACGTCCGGTTATTGTCATGCAATCGGCATATTCTAGCGCGATCCGCTCCGCCTCGTGGTACAGCGGACTTACCATGTAATCCGACAGCGCCATGATTTTCTCGTCCGAGATACCTAGCTGGCTGCCCACGGCAGCATTGATGTCTTGTCAGAACTCGCACTTATTCAGTGCTGCCACGCGCCGGTTGACCAGTGCTTGTAGCTGCTCATCAATCAAGCCCGAGGCGCTGATACCCGTCCACATCGCACGTGCCCCACGAAAAATCGAGGGCCGTCGGGCGTAGACCAGATGGTTGAGCAGTGGCGCTCCCCAGGTATTTGTCTGTGCGTCGAAGACCTTTTTGATAGAGCTTTCAACCTCTTCCGGGTTCACCCCGTCAATACGCGCCATGATTGGGTCGCACCTCTTTACATATAAGCGCCACGGTTGCGCTACCCAACCGCAGCGTAGTTTCGGCAGAAGGTCACCTTCTAAAGTCAACAGCAGTATACCAGTCTATGTCTCGTACTCAAACCAACTCATCCACGAGGCCACTCGGTTGGCCACGGTTGACAGTATCCACTACTATATTAACCAGTGGGTTTGACCATTCAGTTTAACCATTTGGTTTAACCATTTGGTTTGACTAATCAGTTAGTTAGCTAACACGAGGCGGAACACTCATGCAACGTACCTTAGAGCGTAGCAGCCAGCGCACGGGTCGCGGGCGCGACGCCGAGGCCGCCCGAGAAGCAATCCTCAATGCTGCGCAGGAGATCTTCGCCCGCGACGGCTTCAGTGGCGCGCGGGTGGACGACATCGCGCGCCACGCGGGCTACAACAAGGCGCTGATCTTCCTTACATCAATACGTACTTCAACTGCGCCTAACAACCTCAGTGAGACGCGCTCCTCAGCTGGTGTGTCTCCGAGCTGACGCCATTCCTCTCGGCTACGTGAGCGACGTATCAACACTACCGCATCGAGGTCACGCATCAGCTTCCGAATGCCTTCGCGTGACTGACGTCTCAGCAACCAGTATACCACGTCGTTCCGCTGCACGCTAGGCTCCACCTCGTATACCGAATATTCTCCATTGACCACTTCACGCACTACTTCCGCCGGTTTCACCTGCATCATGGTCGCAAGCTCAGCTTCTGACACGTGTAGCAACTCCGCCGCTTCATATGCCGTGACATCTTGACCCTCACCTAGCGCAAGGAGCGTGTTCATCGCCGTACGCACTGGGTCGTCACTGAAAAAGACCTGTTCGCGCACCTGCCGAAGGAACGATTGACGCTCAGCGGCACGCTCACGGTATGGTGTAACATATCTCACTTCCGCTGTTACCTCGGCGATCCTGGTGTCTAACTCCTGTATGCTTTGCCGCGTGCTAGCAATCACCGCATCTACGTTTTCCATGCCTCTGAGGCTGTCGAGCACCTTACGCAGCTTTGCCTGATCCTCTCTCAATGCCTCGAGGCGCTTGGTATGAGCAGCTAGACTTGCCTCCGCGAGAGAGGCCTCGGCCGACGCATCCTCATATTGACTCTCGGCAGCATCGGCCAGTTCGAGTATCTTCTCAGGATCTGTCAAGGCTTGTGCTAAAAGTCGCAGGGCTAGCTCATCGGTGGCGGCGGCTCGTATCTCGTGGTGTGGTTTACAAGGATGCCCCGGTACGGCGGCACTTCTCCTACACCCGTACATGTAGTGCTGTCTCCCTGGTCGATTATCCCAAAAGGTTGTCATCTTGCTACCACAGTGCCCGCAACGTGCATAGCCCTTGTTCAGAAGCCCCATAGGCTCTGGACGTGCTGCTATCTCTGATTCGTCCACCTCTCCTCTATTGTTCTCGCCTCTTAGCTTGTCGAGCTTCTCTTGTACCCGGTTCCACACGTTGATGTCCGTGATGATCGGAGGTATGGCCTCGACGGACACAGGGTACGTCTCGTCTTCGGCTCGAAGCGTCGTACGTGTAGTGTCGAACACTTCATGGGTCTTCATGTCCCGCACCTTGTCCGGCAGGACCTGGTAACGGAGATTACGGCCCACACCTGCATACTTCCCGTTGCGAAGGTAGTCCTTTACCTGCTGTGTGCCCCACTGCCCTCTGCCAGTCGCTGTAGGTGCACGGCCGATGGGTGTTGGCTTGCCCCGCCAAATTCCCGTTTCAAGGGCTTTAGCCAGTCCACGATAGCTCAGTTCCTTAATGTCGGTTTCGTCTACTGTGGCGAAGAGCCACCGGATAACATCTGCTCTCGGCTCATCAATCTCCCAGGTGAGCAAGCCCATAGGTCTGCCTTGTCCGCCACCACGCAGCGTCTTGTAGCCTCGTATGCCAGCCTTATACCCGTAGTTAGGACCGTTGCTCCCACCGTGTGGCAAGCCAAGCTCATGCCTCATTAGCTTCGCCGGCGTGAGGCGGTCTACGATGTCTTTTGCTTCCCTTTCGGCCTGCCAGTCCTCGAAGGCGCGTTTGAGGTACGCCGCTTCGTCGTCGGGCAGCTTGCCTCTCGTCTCTGGGTACACCACAAAGCGGAACTCAGCTCCGAAGCGTTCTGCCACGTATATTGCCCAGTAGCGCCTGTCGGGCTTCCGATTAAGCCTCTTCGGGTCGAGGCACACTATTACATCGACCTCTTCGCGTTCGGCCATTTTGTGTGCTTGGTCAAGGGCCGGGCGTCGTACCCGCTTCATGCCGGACTTAGTGTCCATGTACTTGTAGGGGTCTTCGGGGTGTATGAGCTTCCAACCCATCTGCTGTATAAACTGCAGGCTTTGTTCGACCTGGCTCTTGACATCGTCCTCTGCACCGCCAGGTTTACTGGTGCGGGGAAGGATCAAGGCCCTGACTGTTGATTGGTCCCGCTGATCTATGGGGATGTATCTGTCATCTGCCCGTGTAGCCATGATGCTTGCCTCCTGACTCATGATACAACGCCTGAAAGCCGGATGCTCCTCACATCCGGCTTGGTTGGCCTTGTGTAATTCGTTATGCGGTCTGCTGGGCTTCGTAGGTGTTGATGTGGCCCTGTAGCTCAGCTATCTGTGCGCGTAGGTCGCTGATGCACTGGTTCGCCTCATTGAGCTGTTGCTGGAGGCTTGGTCCGCGCTGATCTTTGCGGCGATCCTGCGTGTACAGGCGGTGTAGGATGTTCCGGCATCGCTTGCAATAGGTGCCTTGCAGTGTTCCGAAGTTCGAGAAGCAGAACTCGCTGAGTGGAAGCATCTGTGGCTCATTTGGGAAGTGGCGTGTGCGTCGGGCATCGGCGTGTTTTCACTGGCTCTGCTTGGGGCTCCGGTGCAGCCTCGACGACTGCTACCGGCTCTTCGACGACTGCTTCAACTTTGGGCTTGCGTGTGCGCTTGGTCTCCTGCTTGAAGATGCTTACTGGCGCAGTGTAGTTCGGCATCGTCGGCGCGTCCATTCCTGGTGCCGTGCTCTTGGTTGCTACTGCCATTTGAAACTCCTCTGCTACTTGAACATTTGTTCGATCTTTTCTAATTTAATTATAATGCAGTTACACAGGAAGGGCACGCCGGCAAAGCAGGCAATTTCAGAGCAAATCGGTTATACATGGATTTAGAAAAGGCTGGTACGCTACCCTGACTAGCACCAAGGCAAACAGGACTAGCCGGCCGTGATGCTAGCCTATATAGGCTAGCACAAGTGTTCACTTATGCCGCCCCGAACGCGACCGTGCCCGCCAGGACCTCCGCTAGGACTTTCGGGCCATAGACTGGGAGACGACCACCTGCTAAGCAGCTGCCGAGGTATGCTGCACAAGTCGCTGAACATGGCCTCGTCTGCGTAGTGTCGACCACATAGTAGCGGCGCGGTAGCCTACAACCAATAATCGCAAGAAGGAATGGGGCAGCTATGCCAATTTATGGATCAGGGTTTTCTGCATTCGGAGGCCAGTCTATCCATGAGTTTCAGACCCTGCACAATCGTGACATTACCCGGCGCGTAGAGCAGCTGACGGATGAAGATCTCTTCGATACCGATGAAGGCGAACTGGTAACCAGGATAACTGCAGCTTGCCAGGTAAAAATCCCAATTATTGACTTCGACCACAAGACACATGATTTTGTCCTTGCAGGTACAGTACCCGGCTATGGCTTAACGGCAAGTGGCGTACAAGTCAAACAGCTAGTCAAATACACACTGCCAGTTAAAGGTGACGTTCGTCTGCTTGAGATCGGCCCACGCGAGATTCAAATGCTTAGCTTCAACAGCACTCCGGAGGTATTCGCTGAGAACGGCGGAGTTGACGGTGCAATAGCGTTCTACACCAAGGATACCGGCGACAGTAACGCAGTGGTTCAGGCCTCAAAAGCCGTTCTGGACAATCTGCGAGTAAATTCCGGGAGACTCTGCGTTGAGCTGGAGAACTACAACGCTGGGGTGCCTGGTACGGTGCAGCGCGCCATAGGGGCCGAAAAGCAGCGTCGCGATCAGGAGCGTAAGCGTATAGACGACCTCAAGAGTCGGCTTCCGTAATGTGTCACCCTCGCTAAGATACCGAATAGGTTGCAAGCCACATATAAGCCGGTGAGGAGCGAAAAGTGATTCAACCGCAGACCGCTACTGAACAATTGATGTACACTACGATGCGCATAGAAGCCGACCTAGGGACGCAGGGAACCAGCTATGGCACAGCCTTCCGCTTCAATTTCAAGCTAGATGATGAACACGAAATCCCTGCCATAGTCACCAATAAGCATGTGGTGAAGGGGGCCACTCGCGGCAAGTTTAGGGTGCATCTCGCGGATCAAAATGACCCATTGTTGGTGTCTGACGAAAGTGAAGACATAAACTTTGAAAACTTCGAGCAGAGCTTCTTCATGCACCCAGACCCTGACGTGGACCTGTGTGCCACGCCCTTACAACCGTTGTTGAACGCGGTGACAGCGGGGACTCAAGGACGGAAAGTTTTTCTGACAGGGTTCAATGAGTCTCTGATCCCGTCTCAAGAAGTACTTGAGGGCCTGAGCACTGTAGAGAACATCCTCATGATCGGCTATCCTAACGCGCTGTGGGACGAAGTCAATAACCTACCCCTTTTTCGCAAAGGAATCACGTCCAGCCACCCAGCCATAGATTACGGCGGCAAAAGCATTACCGTGATTGATGCTGCATGCTTTCCCGGGTCGTCTGGATCGCCTGTTGTCCTCCACGATTCAGGCATGTATATGGACAAGCAAGGGAATACACGCGTCGGCGCCTCGAGATTGCTCCTTCTAGGGGTGTTATTCGCTGGTCCTCAGGTCACTGCGGAAGGTTCAATACAGATTGTGGATATTCCAACAAAACAAACCCCGATCGCCGTGACGCCGATGATGATGCATCTGGGTTACATCGTGAAGGCGAAAGAGATTGTCACCCTCGGTAAAACTGTGATCGACGAACTCCAGCGGCGTGGACTACTCACATTACCAATCCCTGTGCCAGCGTCTGCTGATATCTCGAACCAGTAGCACAGTTTACATAACGACAACCCGCGAGGCTCAGAAGGTAACACCCTGCAGAGGC
This sequence comes from uncultured Chloroflexia bacterium, assembly GCA_963826075.1. Taxonomy (GTDB): domain Bacteria; phylum Chloroflexota; class Ktedonobacteria; order Ktedonobacterales; family JADMIN01; genus JAJPKE01. Next base: position 149,645 of record CAWGVQ010000008.1, on the reverse strand, counting down.
GCCAAGAGAAATAGGCTTCGGTTATCTACGGCGCGATCTTTCGTGGGCGCCCAGGTTTGATGGGCTTGTGCTATCGCTCGGTGGCAATTGCTGGGTATCTGTGGATCAGGCTGGCGTAGGAGAAAAGACGAAAACGCAAAGCAGACGAGCAAACAGTTTGATTTAGCTGCTCGTCCGCTTGATCCAGTATCCTTGCCCGCTTTATCGGCTAGCTCTTTGCGCGAAATTCCATGACATCTAGCGCAACCAGTTCCTTCAAAAGTGGGACCACCTGCATGGCGATCTGTCCTGCTTCAAAAGAGATGTATCCCAGATCAGAGAAGTCGCTTCCTAGCGTGACCCGCTTGTCTTTCAAAATCACAATATGGTTGTCGTAGAGAATGGAAGCGGCTCCGAGTTCGTAGACAGCATTTTCGCTTGGGCGCCATACTTCTACCGTGTTGCCCAGCTCGTCGATGATTTGCATATGCTCATCGGGTGTGAAGATGAATATGGCGGAGGAGCAGTCTTCACGCATCATATTGGCGACTTTTGCGCTTATAGGGCGACCGCGATGGGGCTCGTCTACTGCTACAGCATATTTGACCTTGAACTCGTCGAGTATCTTCTTTATCTCTTCCAGCGGTCCGCGGTCTTTCCCATGAGCGATGAACACTTTTTTGGTTTGGGCGGGTGCAGAAGGAATTTCATCGTCCTGTGGCGGCACAACCTTTAGTCGTGGAGTCTCTACTACCACTGCCCGCTCCATAGTGGCTACGCCGCCGTTATCATCTTCATCTTCGATCTGGGCAGCGGTAGCCGCCGAGGTAGGCGGTTTCGCACCAGCAAGATCGAAGTGCTCGCCACCTGTTTGCATTTTGCGGATAAAGCCCACATACTTCGCGTCGGCGAGTAGGAACTTCATACACTCCTTCGCACGGTCAACAGGGACTTGGTACTGCTTTGTAAGGTTCTCCAAGAACACGCTTTCGACCGGAATCTTTTTGTTGTTGAAGGCGGTGAGGAAGAGCTTATACGGCTCAATGTTGAGGACCGCTGCTCGTAGTGCTTGACGTTGTGCATCTTCGTCAGCTCCAGTTGCAGCCTTACCCAATGGGGTGAGCTCGAAGGTTACACCTTGCGCGCCGCCGGTAGTCTACCCATAGAGGCGCGACGCCATTATGAGCTCTCGAAAAGCACTAGACTCCGGTGACTTTTTCACGAGGTCGGCCAACGTTAGCCGGCTGACGGCCGTGCCAGAGGCATCTTCTTGGATCGCAGACGAAACCACCAGTGCTTCTTGCAAGGTCATGCTCGGGTAATTGCGATTGGAACGGCGCTTGCCTTTTTCTGCAGCGTCCGCAGTTGAGGGGAAGAGTGACGGAGGCCGCTCATCAGCAGTTGCACTCGCTTTAGAATTATTTGCCATGCCATCTCCTTGAAAGATGTACTACGCGAGATTGAGCGATCGTTTCGCCCACTTCTCAGACGACATGCCGCCGCAGCGGGTACCACAATAGTACCGAATTGCCAGGATCAGGGTTACAGCTTTCAGGATAATACGTTGTAACAAAAGCAAGCCGCAGGCTTTCCTAAGCGCTGCTCGGCTTTGAGGAGCGTGTTGTCATGGGCCGAAGTGACAGCACGGAGTATTCTACCGCTGCTGCGTACAAGCATCATGGGGAAAGTGCGAGTGCATACTACTCTCAGTATGTCACATTCTGGTGCGTTACGCAAGTGGGGGCCGCCTGGTGCAGGCGGGGGGCACGCTAGCTCCCAATGACCACCATGTCGTGGGGTAGAGGGTAAGATGAGCTAGCCTTTGTTATCCCCAGTAGTTGGTTATGATCTACTGGCAGTAGAACTCAGTAGCGCCAAGCCCCCACGCGCTTGGCGCTACATTGTTGTAACAAAGCGGGGTATAGTGTGGGCGCGATGAGGAGCATAAGTGCACCGAGGATCTCAAAAGTCGTCTTTGTTAGTCTCCATTCCTAAGAAAGTCCACTCCGCTTACCACTCTGGTGCAAGCGCTTTGACAAAACTAAAGTGGTGTGCGAGACTCTCCGCAAGCATTGGTGCTTGGTCGCTCTAGTATGAGGGATATGGTGGGTAAGGGAAGACCGTGGCCAAATGGAGAGTGGAGCATGGCCGGTCCAGCAGAACCTCAGCGCTTCAAAGATCTCTTCGAGAACCCTACAGTGTCGGGGATGTACGAGCTATCGCCAAGGGAGTTTGAGAAGTTCGTAGCCTATGTCTTTCGGCGGTCAGGGTATGACGTCAATGAGGTCGGCTTGAAGTTCACTCGGGGCGTTGATCTGGAGATATTCGCTGGTAATTCACGTGCACGCTCGGGAGGGGTCGAGGTCAAGCGCTTCGAACAGGACAAGGCCGTTTCAGCTCAAATAGTACAGAAGCTCATGGGCGCACCCGTCGTGCGCCGGGGCCGTGCGTCTGGCTACCTTGTTACCACCAGTAGCTTTAATAAGGCTGCGTATGATATGGCCCTCCATGGAGTTCGCACGTACCTGCTTAATGGAGAGCAATTTTGTCGATACATTCGCTACGTGCGGGGATCCCGCTACGATGAGACAACTGGCATCCGCGTGACTATCCCGCCTGATCTATTCGCTGGGCCAAACAATGGTCTACCTCGCGCACCGCATCATACTAAGGTGCTCACAATCGCCAACAATAAGGGCGGCGTCGGCAAGACCACTACAGCCCGATACCTAGCCACAGGTCTCGCAGATAAAGGGAAGCAGGTGCTAGTTGTTGATATGGATCCTCAGGGTAACCTGACAGAAAACTTTACCGATCCAGGCACCCTGGTGTCGCCGAACCTTGCGAACTACTTTGCAGGCCAATGCACGTTATCGCAGTTGATCAGCACCGCATACACTCTAGACGGGAATTCGCTCTCGATCCTTCCGGCCCACCCAGACCTTAGTATGCTGGACACGGGAGGGGCCGGCAGGCCGGATGTCGAGATGCTATTCGCAGGTGACCTGCATGATGCCTTCGCCGTCTCGACGATTACACATCAGCAGCCGTTCGACTGGATCATCATCGACACTCCACCGGCAATCTCATTGTTCACGCGAGCCGCACTCGCAGCGGCAGACTATGTGCTGGTGCCCGCACGACCGCGGCCATCGTCACTCGCCGGAATCAAGAATATGTTGCGCACGATGGACACTATGGGCGATTTGATGGGAACGCCATCGCAGCTGCTGGGGTGTCTGGTCACACATTGGGCCGAGGATCAGCATTCACGGGACACGTATACCCGACTCCAGGAAATATTCAACAACCGCCGAAGTAGGATCATGCAGACGAGCATACCGTATGATGTTACTATTGAAAAGTCGGAAGGTCGGACACAGCACCGAGCCAGCGATGCTTACGAGGCTGTCGTAAAGGAGGTGCTCGAGTATGTCGAGCCAAGTTAACACGACTACTATGACCATTCAACAACAAAGCGCTGCGGCAACGCGAGAATTGTGTCAAGCCCTCGGGCTTGGAACACTGAAGCCGGCGGAACTAAAGCTCTTGACCGTGGCGCTAGCGAGGGTAGCGGCCGACGAAACACGACGCAATGAAGATTTCGGGCGGCGCATCCGCTCACTCTACCAGTCGTTGCTTCCTGAGAAGCCAGCCAAGAAAACAACTCCAAAAGAGAGTGCCAACCGAATACCTCGCCGCAGCGGTAAGCAAAAGGTAGAGCTCATCCCGATAGGGACAGTGGACGAATCCGAGCTCAACCCGTATGCACCGCCGAATCCTTGGGCACTACAGCGCCTGTACGGTGATCCCCAGCTATTGCTAGCGCTCGGACGTTATTCTCCCGACAAGCTTAAGCAAACGTTGCCGGCTATGCAGCAGCGCTACCCAGGCACAAAGCCGAAGCGGCTGACAAAGCCTGGCATCATCGAGTACATAGTAGAGATGCTCACAAGTAACACAGCTCAATCGCAACCGGCTTCAGTATTACGTGGGCAATAGCTGTGTGATGTACCTGTAACGCAGTGCTCAGTAGCCACCCGCCGACGGATCGTTCTGACTTGGCTCCGGATCTTTGGGACGACATCACCGCAGCCCTCTTCGGTTCTGCTCGTTGAGATCACGTGCCAGGTCTATGTAGGGAAGTGCGCGTTGGCGTTGGAGCCACACGACGTATGCTTCCGGGTTGGCCTGGAGGTTAGGCACGCGTTCACCTCGTGCGCGGGCTTTACGCTCCAGTGTGTACCTCTGTCGTATGGCGCGGAGTTCGTCCCGCCACTTAGCTTGCAGATGGTTTGCCTCGGCGCGCTCATGTTCCAATTTGGCCAGATCGGTGCGGAGTTTGGCCACAAGCTCAGCAGACTCCGGCAGTGACGACAAAGCCGCTATCGCCGTGCGTATCTGGGCCTGTTCCGCGTCTATCTCAGCACACCGTTTGAGGGCGACGGTGATTTCGGGATTGTTGTGCAGGATGCTGGCGGCCTTGGCTTCGAGCGCCATTAGGGCAGTCTTGTGCACTATCCGCTGCACGGCTTCGGCATATGACAGGTCCGCCCGGTCTGCGCGGTGTGTGCCGGAGCGGCGCGTTTTGACGCTGGTAATTTGCGCCTCAGCGTTCGCTGGGAAGGTGACGGGAGACGCCTCGAATAAAGTGATCTCCAGCAAGTGTCGGTTACCGTCACTGCCAAGCATGGAATTCACTGTGCGATAGCCAATGCTGAGCCCAGTAAGGTAGCCCTTTTTAGCACCGCTGTAGGCTTGGGCACCGCGTACCGTGCTCACGTCATATTGACCGGAGATGGCGAGACCGGTGCTGTCTTCGCTGGCGTCGGTAATGCCACCAATCGGTTCCGTTTCGTCATGCTGCCACAGCAGTGGGTACAGGTACGCTGCCCTGTTCTGCGCCCTGGTCTTATAGGCTGTGGCCAAGGTCTTGGCGAAGGCACCTGGCTCGATCACATCGCCATTGAAGTCGAGATTGTCGAACACGGCCGCATGACCCGTAAAGGTGCCAGAAGCGTCACTTGTCACCTTGAAGTTGGCGACCTGTAGCCTCTTTATCTCTAAGTCCATTGCATTCCTCTCAGTCTGTCGTTCTACTCGGTTGTTTCCGTCTCCGCCCAACGTGCCGCCGAGGTGCCAGCAACCCGAGCAGAAGGTACTAGCTCCGGTAAAAGGTATTCCGCCGGAAGGTCTGGTTCCGGCTCCGGCTCAGGCAGCGGCTTGTTGAGTTCAGCTTCGGCTGCCTCCCGTGCGGCCATGGCTTCGGCCATCAGCCGGTCGCGGTCTGGATGCCCTGGCGGCGGGATGCGGACTATCTTAGCGGCTGGCACCGCACGTGGCACAACGCCCCCCGGCCTTGCCTCAGATTCGGATGCGTCGCGTTCCTCGAAGCTTCTCACAGCGCTAACAGTGAGGGTGAACTTGTCCCGCTTTGCGCGCTCAGCCTTCAGGAAGTTGTGCAACCGCGCTGGTAAGTGCTGTGCAGCATCCTGCCGGGTGTCATGTATCGCCCTCAGGGCACGCGTGATCGCGGTATCAAGCTCACGCTTCACAAACCGCAAGGTGCACTGCGCCTCGAAACTGCTCAGGTCGCGAGGGGCTGCGACCGCTTGGGCGCGGATGGTCGCATACAACGCGGTAGCGTCGGCGGCAAACAGTGCTCGTGCGGCCACCACTACCCGGCAATCGCAGTCTGGTATGCTACAAGACGTGAGGCGTGGGATGATCCTCACCTGGAACGTCCCATCTGCGGGAGCATCAACTGCGACACGATAGCTGTCTTCGTCTCGGTAGATGTCATCTGGTGTTGCCTCGATGTTGTGGCACTTCAGCCAATGTAGCAACGCGGCAGTCAACTGCGATCGGAACTGAATCATCAGCTCCTCTGCCGCCTCCTGGGCATGCTTGTTACAAACGTTTTCAATATCGGCCATGTCTAGCTCTCCTCCCCGGGTAGCGTTAGCGGGTAGATGTATGTCGGCGTCAAGTGGACATCTGCAGTCCCATCGTCACAGTCAACTACCTCGGCCTGGAGGTAGATGCGGCCTCCGTGCGGTACATTGATAATCACGGAAAAGCAGTTCTGGTAATCCTCCCAGCCGACCGTCTCATTGGTGATTTGCCAGGCGTAACGTTTCCTCGCCCACTCTTGCATAGCTGCTACAGCTAGCGGTTTCAACTTCTCTGTGGTGGCTTCGGGGTCCGATGTTTGAATCGTTGCCATGTTAAAGTCTCCTCCTCGAAGGTATAGGACTTGTTTGTTGCTTTGTAATACATATCCGGCTTTATAATGTGAAGCACACAAATAGCTCAGCCAAATCGACCGAGCTGCGGATAGGGGGTTACACTACGATTGACGCACTACGCAATAGCACTACACCATCGCGCAGTCACGGTACGACTTGATGTAAAGAAGGCGCTGATCTTCCACTACTTCGACGACAAGCTCGGCCTCTACCGCGCGCTGATGTTGCGCACCAAGCAGCACCTTTTCGCGCGCTTCGAGGAGACATTCGACCGCATCATCGCCGATGCCGGCGAGCGCGTCACTGCTGGGCACGTCCGCATGCTCGCTGCTGAGTATCTGGACGCGCTGTTTGAACTCGGTGCCGAGCAGCCTCAGGCAGTACGTATTCTTGCCTGGGAGGCGGCTGAGGGCTGGCAAACCTTTGCGAGCTGTGCGCCCTCCCAGCCACAGATCTGGTCGCAGCGTGTGCTGGTACTTCTCAAACGCGCGCAAGCGGCAGGGATCGTGCGCGCCGAGCTCGATCCCGTAGTGTTTTTCACCACCCTCATAAGCTTGCCACTCATTCACCTGGTCTCGCTGCCGCGCTTCGCGGCAATGTTCCCTGGTGCCGATCTCACCTCGCCTGCTGCTCTCGCCCAAGCGCGTGAGCAGATCACCGACCTAGTGCTGCACGGCATCTTGACCGCGGCTACTCCGGACTCCACTATACTTGAAGCATCTCACAACACCCAGACAGCTCCGGCATATCCTACCCAGGAGGCATAACATGCAGTTGGACTACAAGTGGCGCGCGGCAATCGTCGTCGCCGTCGGTCTCTTTATGGCAGTGCTCGACATCACCATCGTGTCGGTCGCGCTGCCCCAGATGCAAGCGTACTTCCATACTAACCGCGATACCATCACCTGGGTCGCGACGGCGTATCTGCTGGCGCAGGCCGCCGTCATTCCGATCACCGGCTTCGTCAGCGACCGCATCGGCAGCAAGACGGTGTTTATGACGGCGCTGGCGCTCTTCACCCTCGGCTCTGGGCTCTGCGCGCTCGCGCCTACCGAGCAGTGGCTGATCGCCTTCCGCGTCTTCCAGGGGATCGGCGGCGGCGCGCTCTTCCCCACGGCCTTCGCCATTGTCTTCCGCGTTTTTCCGCCAACCGAGCGCGGTGCAGCCAGCGCGTTGATCGGCGTGCCGGTACTGCTGGCGCCGGCCTTTGGACCCACCATTGGAGGCTTCTTCACTCAGACCTTCGATTGGCGCGCGATCTTCCTCATCAACGTTCCAGTTGGCGTCATCGCCTTCATTGGCTCGCTCGTAGTGCTGCATGGTGGCGCGCTTGAGCGCACTGAGAGCGGCCTTGACGCGGCAGCAGGCGAACCAGCCACCCGCAGTCGATTTGATGTCCTCGGTCTGTTGCTCTCGATGGTGGGCTTCACCGCGCTTGTCTACGGCATCTCCGAGGCGGCGCTGACAAGCTGGACTGATCGCACGGTGGTTATCTCGCTCGTGGTCGGCACCGTGCTCCTGGTGGCCTTTATTGTGAACGAACTGCTGGTCAGAGATCCAGTGATGGACGTGCGGCTGTTCCGCAACTACACCTTCGCCGTGGCGAATGTGCTGACCTGGGTCGTCTCCGGTTTTCTCTTCGCCAGTATCTACCTGTTGCCGATCTTTTTCCAAAACATCCAGGCCTACTCACCGCTGCAATCGGGCGAGTTCGTGATCGTGCAGGGCCTCGGTGCCGCGATCGCCACTGTCATTGCTGGGCGGCTCTACAACCGAGTCGGCCCACGCACACTGGTGGCAATGGGTTTCGTGCTGGTCACAATCGGGACCTTCGGCCTCACGCAGCTTAATGTCAACACGAGCTGGCAATCGCTCCAGATCTGGTTGTTGCTGCGCGGCCTGGGTCTGGGCTTCACCAATATTCCCTTGCAGACGCTGGCAGTCTCGGTGGTCAGCAACCGCGCGATGGCGCGCGCCTCATCGCTGATCAACGTCACTCGGCAGGTCTTTGGCGCCATCGGCATCACTATTCTGACCACCATCTTCGTCCAGCAGGCCACGGACTACGCCACAACGCTCACTCCAGAGATCAAGGCGGCAACGACGGCGTATGTGGGCAATCAGGTGCGTGCTGCTACCAAGCAGGCGGTGCAGCAGTTCACCAGCGGCTCACCATCCGATCCGACGACCCCGCTGGGCAAACTGACCGCGACCTGCTCCCAGCCCTACGGCGCTACGGCGCAGCTACATACGGCACAGATCCAGGCATGCGTGCAGCAGGCGGCGTTGCAATACGGCCAACACTATGGGCAGGCGTACGCGGCACAGCACGGGCCTCAGCTGGCGGCGCAGTTCGCGGCGAGGTATGTGGCGCAGCACGTCGTACCGGTGGCGCAAACCCATGGAATCAACGTTGCCTTCGTGGTCTCGATGATCGGCTGTGCCCTGGCGATCCTGCTGGCGCTGTTCCTTGGTAAGGACCCAGCGGTCGAGGCAGCCAAGCGCGCCGCGGCCCGCGGTGAGGCAGTGCCGGAGGCACGGCCGGCGGTGATCGGCGAGTAGCCAGCACGCTCCCATGGACGCAGAGAGCACCATGATATCGCGACTTCCGATGTGTCGTAGATTGACCCATCTGCGTGGATCGGTCTCTGCGAATGAAAATACCGGCAGGGTGCACGCGGCATCCTGCCGGCAGGTCTCCGTAGCGCAATAAACGCCGAAATCTACACGACGATCACTCCACAAGAGGTACCCATGAGTCACTTCACCGATGAAGAGTTGGCATACATGCGTAGCCAGCGCCTGAGCCGGCTCGCTACCGTCAACGAGAAGTTGCAGCCACAGAATGCACCGGTCGGATTCAAATACAATGCCGAGCTCGATGTCATCGATATTGGTGGGCGCATGATGCATGAAACCAAGAAATTTCGCAATGTGCGACAGCACCCTGAGCTTTCGCTGGTCATTGATGATGTCCTGCCGCCCTGGCAGCCACGCGGCATCGAGATTCGCGGCAAGGGCCAGGCTATCGAGCGCGGTGGCAAAGCTATCTTCGCCGACGTGGGAGGAGGCGCCGATTATTGGGACGAAGCATTCATCCGCATTACTCCGACCCAGATTATCAGTTGGGGCCTCGACGGAGCGGGATATCAACCAAACAACCGCAAAGTAAACTCCCAATAACAGTGAGAGCGCACTACAGTAACCAGCACTACAGTAACCAGCACTATTGACGCGTGTCCACTACCTCAACCCGGACTCCAGCTTGGACAATCGGTAGCCGATCTCGGCAGTAGGCCCCGGCTAACGCTATCCACGGCGCGTTTTCGCGGTTCGCACGCACGGGCGACCCAGGATGGCCAGCCTACCACGAGGAAGATAGCAAAGCTGTTATGATCTTCGACGAGCTATCAGCACTGGCGAAGGGGGTACACTTTGACTAACTCTACCAGCTTGGGCAGCGTTCCAGAAGTCGCCGCGAATCCTGGTCTGCGGCCACTCGTCGTACCAAGCTATAAGCGTGACGGCTTGGCGGCAGGAATCGTTCACTTCGGCGTCGGCAGTTTTCACCGTGCGCATCAGGCCATGTTCGTTGACCGGCTGCTCACCGCGGGAAACGGTGCGGGCTGGGCCATCTGTGGCGCTGGAGTGACGCTGGCAGACCAGCGAATGCGGAATGTGTTGCGCGACCAGCAAGGCATGTATACCTTGGTCCTGCGGTACTCCGATGGCCGCGAGGATGCCCGCATTATTGGCGCGATTGTCGACTTCCTCTACGCCCCGGACGATCCCGAGCTGCTGCTGGAGAAGCTGGCCGCGCCACAGACCCGGATCGTCTCACTCACCATCACCGAGGGTGGGTACAATTTTCATGCGGTCACTGGTGAATTCGACGCCGGCAATCCAGTGGTCCGCGCCGACCTCGAGCCGGGAGCAACGCCTACCACAGTCTTCAGCTTCGTCACCCTGGCGCTCCGCCGACGACGCGAACGTGGCATCACGCCGTTTACTGTCATGTCCTGCGACAACATTGCAGGTAATGGGCATGTCGCTCGCCGCTCGTTCACGTCGTTCGCGCGCCTCTGCGATCCAGAGCTGGCGGACTGGATTGGCGACGTGGTGCGCTTCCCAAACTCGATGGTTGACCGCATCACCCCGGCCACTACCCTCTCGGACACCCGGGACATTCAACGTAACTTTGCCATCCGCGACGAGTGGCCTGTGGTCTGCGAACCATTTGAACAGTGGGTGCTTGAGGACGATTTCGCGGGCGGACGCCCCGCGTACGAGACTGTCGGTGTCCAACTTGTCGCCGACGTCGAGCCCTACGAGCTCATGAAGCTCCGGCTCCTAAACGGCAGCCACCAGGCTCTCGCGTATTTCGCTGCAATAGCCGGCTACCACTACGTCCACGAAGCGGCTCAGGACCCAGACTTTGCGCGGTTCCTGCAGCGATACATGGTCGAGGAGGCGACGCCAACCCTACGGCCCGTCCCCGGCGTCGACCTCGGCAAGTACCGCACCAGTCTGATCGAGCGGTTCAGCAACGCGTATGTACGCGATACCGTGGCTCGACTGGCGGCAGAGACCTCCGATCGGATTCCCAAGTTCCTCCTGCCGGTAGTCGGTGCCCAGATGGCAGCCGGGCGTTCTGTGGATCTCTGTGCGGCGATCGTAGCAAGCTGGGCGCGTTATGCGGAAGGCCGGGCTGACAATGGCACACCAATCGACGTCGTAGATCGGCTGCACGACCAGGTGGTGCGTGCGGCGGCGAACCAGGTGAACGATCCACTCAGCTTCCTACGTGTGCGCGACCTCTTCGGCGACCTTGTTGATCAGGCCGCGTTCACCGTACCCTACCTCGCAGCGCTGCAAGCTTTGCGCGATCAGGGAGCGCGAGCTGTTGTCAACGCCTTGGCTCAGGGTCGACCAGTCGCTGGCTAACCGCTAGGAGACGAGTTATGCAAGCCCTCGTACTAGAACGCCGCGGTGTATTGCACCTCCGGGAAATTGACCTACCGACCGCTCCTGGGCCGGATGAGGTGCTGATTGCGGTGCATACCGTGGGCATCTGTGGTAGCGACATCCACTATTACACTCACGGAGCTATAGGCAAGTTTGTCGTGCAGGACCCTCTGGTGCTGGGCCATGAAGCTTCAGGTGTCGTCGCCGCCTGCGGAGCCAACGTGAAGACGTTCCAGCCAGGCGACCGAGTATGCATGGAGCCTGGCATTCCCGACCTTTCCAGCCGCGCCTCGCGGTTGGGGCATTACAACCTCGATCCCGCAGTGAGATTCTGGGCCACACCTCCAGTACACGGCGTGCTGCGCCCCTTCGTGGTGCATCCGGCTGCGTTTACCTACAAGCTCCCCGACAATGTCAGTTTCGGCGAGGGAGCCATGGTCGAGCCGCTAGCGGTAGGGATGCATGCGGCGACCAAAGCACAGGTGCAACCGGGCGACGTGGCTGTGGTGCAAGGAGCTGGTCCTATCGGCATCTTCACCGCACTATGCGCCTTAGCAGGAGGGTGTAGCCGCATCATTATCACCGATATTCAGCAGCCCAAGCTGGATCTTGCGGCGAGGCTGGGCGCCATCACTCCAGTCAATGTGGCGAAACAGAATGTGGTTGAAGTAGCGCTGGACGTAACTGGAGGCTGGGGAGCGGATATTGTCTTCGAGGCCACAGGCAATACGAGCGCGGCAGCAAGCGTCTTTGGCCCTTTGTGCCCTGGTGGACGAGTGGTCTTTATTGGGATGCCCGAGGGTCCAGTGCCAATGGACATAGTGGCTGCACAGGTCAAGGAAGCGCACATCGAGACGGTATTCCGCTATACGAATGTCTATCCACGTGCTCTGGCGCTGATGGCCAGCGGCAAGCTGAATGTGAATCCCCTCATCACTGACGTCTTTCCATTTGATCGAGCGATAGAAGCGTTTGAGTACTTCCTGCAGATGCGTCCGGAAACAGTGAAGATTCAAATCGTCGTGGCCCAACAAGAAGCAGATTGGCACGGCGAGCAGTGACGCCAGGGTCAAACGGGTGTGACCCTGCCATGAAATGCCGATGCTGGCCGAAACAGGCGAGCGCGACTGCTATGAACAGAGAATAGGCAGCTTGCCGTATGATAGAGAAGGTAAGGAGCCAACTAGCCGACAGCTTGGGTGTCAGTGGAGAGGGCAGGAATTGAGGCCAACCACTGAGGGAAATATGAGTACGCAAGAGTTGGAGGAGAGAGCAGTGAGTGACGTAAGCAGGCCGGACGAGTTGGTGACCATGATCCAGGGCGTGGGGCGGTGGACACTGGAGGTGGTGGAGTCACGCATGATCACTCCTCAAATGCGCCGCATCAGGTTGCAAGGGCAGGTCTTTGGGGGATTTGACCATCGCCCCGGACAGGATGTGATGCTCTGGGTTCCCACAGATGGAGGGCGGATGCTCTACCGACGCTATTCGATCCGACAACTCGACCGGGAGGCGGGGGTACTTGATCTTGATATCTTCGAACATGGCACGGGAGGGCCGGGGGAGAACTGGGCGCAGACGGTTCGACCTGGCGATGTGGTTGAGGTCGTTGGCCCACGCGGGAAGATCTCGCCGGTAGCCGCCCCTTGGCATCTATTTGCCGGAGACGAGACGTATCTTCCAGCGACCTTTGCTATGCTTGAGGCGTTGCCAGAAGGGACACCCGCGTGGGCTTTTCTCGAAGTGGCAAGTTCCCACGAGGAACAGCCGCTAGTGGTGAACGCGGATGTGCACCTCACGTGGATCCATCGCGGTGATGCGGCTCCGGGCGATCCTGCTGGCCTGGTAGCTACGGTGGAGTCGGCGGAGCTGCCGACGTCGTCTCCCGGCCATGCGTATATTGGGGCAGAGCTTCAGGTTGCCAGGGCACTCCGTCGCGCCCTGGAGGCTCGCGACTTCGCGAGCCAGCAGATCTCGTCCAAGGCGTACTGGGGGCGTGGTCGCGCAAACGCCGGTATTGGAGAGCCGAAGGAGCTTGAGACGTAGCTCAGCTCACTCGGAAGGCATAGTACTTGGACGAAGGACGACCAGCGGAATATCACGGTTGATACGTTGTTGATACTGGTTATAGGTGGGATTGTGGCGCACGGCCAGGGAAGCTAGCCGCTTTTTCTCACTCCCACTAGCCTCTGTCGCCTCCACCGGTATCACCCTTGCACCTACTTGAATGTGGGTCTGTGGATGTTGGCGGAGATTGCGTAACCATATCGGATCAGTCTCTGCGCCGTAATTTGAGGCGACCAGGACGAAGGTATTCCCATCGGGAAAATAGGTAATGGGCGTAATCCGTTGTTTGCTCGTTTTATATCCCAAGGTGTTCAGCAGCAGGATACGGGCAGGGCCAAGATGATGGCCGAGCATTCCTCTCGTTTGGCGATAGAGGAAAGTATGGATGTTTGCAAAAAGACGTTTACGGTTGATGGAAGTACCTCGTAATTCCTGTTCTGAACCTGCGGCTTGGGCACCAGTACCTTGACTAGAGCGCGCAGCTCTCATCCGCGCAGACGCCGGCTTCATTGGTAGCATCCGCGGCCTCAGTGGCAGTGCCCACCAGCGTGAGGGGGTGCGCCGCCGCCCAAGCGGTCTCCAGCGCTTGGAGAAACACCTCGGATGGCTGTGCGCCTGAGACGCCATACTGCTCGTCGATGACAACGAACGGCACACCACGGATGCCAAAGGCCAAGGCCCGCTGCTCGTCCGCACGGACCTCAGCGCTGTAAGCGTCGCCGGCCAGCACGGCACAGGCCTCATCGGCGTCCACGCCAACCTCTGCCACTACCTGTACCAGTGCCTCCGCATCACCAATGGGCAGGCCCTCGCTGAAATACCCATGTAACAGCCGCTCCTTGGTTGCAGCCTGGAGTCCGCGTGCCTTGGCGAGATGGAGCAGGCGGTGGGCCGCGAAGGTATTGCCAGGATGGGCGCAGTCGAACCGATAGTCCAGCCCTTCTTCTGCGGCCAGGCGAATCATGCGGGCATTGAGCACAGCCACCTGCTCCGGGGTAGTGTGTAGCTTGTGCGCCAGCAATTCGTCCAGTGTGTCCGGATAGCGCGCCTGCGCGTCCGGGTCCAGTTCGAAGCTGCGCCAGACGACCTGCACGTGCTCTCGATGGGAGAAATGCTCCATCGCCTTCTCGAAGCGGCGTTTGCCGATATAGCACCATGGGCAGACCACATCCGACCAAATCTCAACCTTCATGAACGTCCCCTCTGGATTGAATTAGGATAGAAGAAACAGACCAGGAGGCAGTTCTTTACTCGGCCTCTTGCTCCGCTAAGCCCGGTTGCTGATAGATGCCCAGCATGTTGCCGGAGGGATCCCGGAAGAACGCGTAGATCTCTTGGTCGTGGAACGACTGCACGATCTCGCCGCCGGCAGCTACGATGGCCTCGCTGGTGGACGCGACGCTCGCAACCATGATATGCACCATCAAACCAAGGTCGCGCGACGGCGGGCGACCCAGCAACCATGTGCCGCTCACTTGACCCACCGTGTCGTCGAATGCGGTCGAGCCGTCGTCTCGCTCCCGAATATGCCACCCAAAAACCTGCTGGTAAAACCGCGACGACTCGCCGATATCGCGAGATGGAATCTCAAGGTAGCAAATCTTGCCGGTGCGATAGGCAGAGAGGTCCATTGGGGTGGTCATCCTTCTTTTCCTTTCCAGTGAGGCCGTTACCCGGCTCAAATCGAAGCTGGATAACGGTATTACTAACGGTCGGAGCCCCAGCGAGAGATTAGAACGCCTACTCTACTATAGCATTCCAACTATGAATGAGCCACCCGCGAGTGCAGATTATTGCAAGCCGGACTGGCTGGCCGTTGCGCGACCTGAGCGCGTTTGCGGTCGTCCAGTGAACCAGGCCAGCAAGTCGTCGCGCGTCCGGGCCTCCACTTCAGCCGACTGATCCATTTGCTCGAGTGCCTGCGCTACGCTGGACTGGAACTCGCCGTGCAGGCGCCCAGCGAAGAATGCCTCTACGTCCGACCGAAGTTCTCCCGGTAACCACCCTATTGTTTGCACTATAAGCGGAATAACGGCTCCCACTGACACGTCAAACAAGTCCCAATGCGACTTGATCCACTCCCAGGCGACTCTACGGGTACTCCACTGAAAGATCATGGGCACGGTGACATACAGCATGTCTTGAAAGGGAAAGATATCCTCATCAATCCACTGGAACGTGCGCTCTACCATTTCTGACTGCTGGAACCGGTGAAAACTGTTCACGTAGCGCTCTATCTCCTGCAGCGATGCCTTTTCCGCCCGGCGCTGCTGATAGATGGCCAGGTATTGGCGCTGAAGCTCCTCGTCGCCGAACTGGGCGGCGGCCGCCACCACGACCGGCGCCAGGTTGGCGTCTACCGCCCGAGGATCGGCGGCTTCTCGCACCTGCGCAGCACGCGCCTGCTCTATAGCTGCGGGGTCGTAGGCAAAGCGGATCATGATGTCGAGGAGGAAGGCGCGCGCCTGTCCTTGAGCCGCACTCTCGCCCGCATGCGGCTCATAGCCAAGAGCGGCCAGCTTGGGACCAAAGCTCGCCGAGATCCATCGGCGGAAACTCATAAGCGCCTCTGCGCCGGTTTCCTGTGCGTCTAGTAGAAAGTTTTCCAGTCTGCCCAGGGTGAAGGTTATCTGACGGATGACGCGATAGTCGTCGCTTTGCGCCACAGCAACGAGTGTATCGAGAAAGGCTGAGATCGACTGTGACCCATTGGCTACGAGAGCCCACTGGTCGCGGAGCAGAGCCAGTTGCTCTGCTGGCTGCAGCTCATCCAGGTGGCCAATCAGACCAGCGAGCAGATTGGTGTCGAGCTCTTGGCGGTAAAAGCCGGTGTCGCCGGCATTGGCCGTGCACCAGGCCAGCGAGCCGGTGACATCGAGTGGCAGCTCTGCGTCCCGCTCGGAGAGCAGATACCGGATCTCGTGCAGCCCGGCGTCGTCTCGATACCGGATCAGCAGCGGAACATACCACAGCTGCTCATTGTCGCTGCCCGCATCCCGCCGCGAAAAGAAGCGTTGTTGGCTGAGACGAAGGGAAATGCCGGCATCACCGATCTCCTGCTCTATCCGTACAATAGGATGCCCGGGCTGGAGAATCCAGCTCCGTACTAGCTCGGTAACCGGCTCAGACGATGCGCTCTGCAGATGCCGCCAAAGATCGTCGCCGGTCGCGTTGGCTTCGCTATATTCATGCATGTAGGTACGAATACC
Organism: uncultured Chloroflexia bacterium; assembly: GCA_963826075.1. Lineage (GTDB taxonomy): Bacteria > Chloroflexota > Ktedonobacteria > Ktedonobacterales > JADMIN01 > JAJPKE01. Next base: position 133,177 of record CAWGVQ010000008.1, on the reverse strand, counting down.
GGCACGGAAGGCAACCTCTCCCAGGTAGCGCTCCAGCATGCGCAGAACGGCGCAGCCCTTAGCATAGGTGATTTCGTCGAAATTCTCTTCAATGGACTGCGGAGTGTCGACCGGTCGAAAGATGGGGTGGGTGTTGGTCAGGGCATCCGTTTCGAGCACCCGGTCCACGCGTATGGTGAACTGGTCCCAGACGTCATACTCGGGTGACAGCGCGTCGATGGCGCGGAAGGCGATCCACTCGGCAAAAGACTCGTTGAGCCAGGCGTCGTCCCACCAGCGCAGAGTCACCAGGTCCCCAAACCACATGTGGGCAAACTCATGCGCGACCACGTGGGTGAGGTCTTTTTCCTGCTCCGAGGAGGCCGTCTGTGGATTTAGAAGGAGAAGACGGTCCTGCGAAATAATGAGGCCGGCGTTCTCCATCGCACCAGGACCGAAGGTCGGCACGGCAACTTGATCCAGTTTGGCGAAGTGGTAGGGCACGCCGAAGTAGTCTTCATACCAGGGCAGGAGCCGCGCGGTATAGCGCAGAGCGAAGGCGCCGGTGTCCTCTCTTCCAGCCAAGGCCCAGACGCGCAGTGGTACACCGTTGACTACTTCTTCCGGGATGCTGGCCAGGTTGCCGATGGCCACCGCTAGCAGATAGCTGGACATACACACGGTCGGTGCGAACGACCAGGTCTTGGAGCGGCCATCCGCGCTTTCGGAGACCGAGAGCAAGGCACCATTGGTCAGGACGACGGCGTCCCGATTGGTGGTGACCTGCCAGGCGAAGCGAGCTTTGAACTCCGGCTCGTCGAAGCATGGCAAAATGGCGCGGGCGTATACTGTCTCGCACTGGCTGCAGATCATACGCTCGGGCCCATTGGCAGAGACAAACATGCCTTCCAGTCTGGAGCCCAACCGGCCACTGTATGCCAGGTGGAGTGTAGCCGATCCCGGCAAGAGGTTCTCGGAAAACTGGACAATGGCCAGCTCGCGGTCCGGGTCCAGAGAAATCGTCCCCGAAAGCCTCCTGCTCTCCACCTCTAGAGTGGCTTCGCGTATCTGCAGCTCGCGGGCATGGAGCTCAACGGCGGTGCAGGGAGCCACGATGTCCAGCTGGATGGCCACATGCCCCTGCAGTTCTTCACTGCCTATTCGGGCGTCAATGTCAATGGAATAGTGGCGCGGCATCACAGTGTGCGGCAGCCGGTAGGCTTTAGGATTCACGTCTTCCGCCTTTCAGGACGCACCGGCACATTCACATGCCGGAATCGGCATCAGAACCTGGTGGCATTCTATCAGGCAAGCATATATTGGTCAATGGGAGTAACATAGCCTGCACGGCCTACAGCGAACAGACTGTCAACCCAGTACGGTGCCAGCATGTCATGTTCTCGTCGCATTGGCGTTGCGTCGTGCGTTACGACTGGACAAGGTGCCAGTTGACCAATGGTTCTCGTATCTATTCGATCAATGCGCAGTGGTGAGTTAGGTATACTGAGTACAGGGCTGGCGTCCCTCCCACAAGGCCGCAAATACGCCGATACTGTCATACCAATCAAAGCAACGAAGGGGAGTTTTTCACTATGACTTCGTCGCCACTGCCGATACTTACCTTACCCAACCAGCCGGAGCGCATCAATCCCGACCTGTATCTCGATCGGGAGTTAAGTTGGATTGCGTTTAATCAGCGCGTCCTCGAAGAGGCTCAAAGCCCGCGCAATCCGGTTCTTGAACGCGTCCGATTCCTTGCCATATTCAGCTCCAATCTCGATGAATTCTTCATGATTCGCGTCTCAGGCCTGAAAAAACAGATAGAGGCCGGCGTTAATCAGCCCGCTCCATCGGGACTGTTGCCGCAAGAGCAATATCGCGCCGTGCACGAGGCCGTTTTGCCTCAGTTGGCTGAACGCGAGCGTCTGTTCAACAGCGAGCTTGTGCCGGCACTGCGCCAGGTGGGTATCAATCTGTTGGCCTTTGCTGATCTGGATGTGCAGCAGCGCGAGGCTGCCGGCCAATATTATGAGCGCATGGTTTACCCTGTCCTGACGCCTCTAGCGATAGATGCAAGCCATCCGTTTCCGTTCATTTCTAACTTGAACGTGAATCTCCTCGTCGAGCTGATCGATGCCGGCGGGAGTTCGCTGCTGGCACGGGTGAAAGTGCCTGAGGATCTACCGCGCCTGGTCAAGGTTCCTCCTTCTGCCGAAGCCAGGCTCGGTGGCCTGCTGACGGAGAATTTTATATGGCTCGAAGAGTTAATCATTGCGAATCTGGCAACGCTCTTCCCCGGCAAAACCATCGTGCACGTCTCTACCTTCCGCGTCACGCGAGACACGGATCTCGAGATTCAGGAAGACGAAGCGTCCGACCTATTGGAAACCGTTGAGGAAGGAGTTCGCCAGCGCTCGTTTGGATCGGTGGTGCGTCTCACCTTGGACGAACACACGAGTCCACCGATCAGGGAGAAGCTGACGACTATTTTCGAGGTGGGGCCGGAGGACGTTTATTTCGAAGACGGGCCACTACGTCTCAGTGCGCTCATGGAACTGTACGAGATCGACCGACCGGAGTTAAAGTATCCCAGCTTTACGCCCCACCGACCGGCAGCGCTTGAAAATCCTGACAACGATCTCTTCGCCGCTATACGCACACAGCCGATTCTGCTGCATCACCCCTTTGATTCATTTACGCCAGTCATCGATCTGATCGAGGCGGCGGCACGCGACGAACAGGTGCTGACAATCAAACAGGTGCTCTATCGGGTCGGGCGCCATTCACCAGTGGTTGACGCACTAGTAGCGGCGCGGGACGAAGGCAAACAGGTAACAGTGCTGGTTGAACTGAAGGCTCGCTTCGATGAAGCAAACAACATAGAGTGGGCACGTGCTCTTGAAGAGCGTGGAGCGCATGTCGTCTACGGAATGCAGGGACTCAAAATCCATGCGAAGGTCTTGGTCATCGTGCGCAAAGAAGATGACGGACTGCGTCGTTACGTCCACCTGGGAACCGGCAATTACCATGCCGGGACCGCGCTCGGCTATGTTGACTTCGGGTTGCTAACAATCGACGAAACTATCGCGGCTGACGTGAGCGATCTCTTCAACGTACTCACGGGATACAGTGATAAAACACACTATCGCAAGCTCCTGGTGGCGCCTCATAGCCTGCGTCAACCGCTGCTGGAGAAGATCGATCGTGAAATAGCTCGCCATCGACAGTCGGGTGATGGTCGGATTATCTTCAAATGCAACGCGCTCACAGATGAGCAGATGATCCTCGCGCTATACCGGGCCTCGCAGGCCGGGGTACAGATAGACCTTATCGTTCGGGGAATTTGCTGCTTACGACCGGGCATCACGGGGGTGAGCGAGACGATTCATGTGCGCAGTATAGTTGGGCGCTTTTTGGAACACAGCCGCGTCTACTATTTCTTCAATGGCGGCGCGGAAGAGATCTATGTGGGAAGCGCCGACTTGATGGAGCGCAATCTGGATCGGCGCATTGAGGTGCTCTTTCCGCTGGAAGAGGAGCAGTTCAAGCGCTACCTTCGGGACACAGTGTTGGAGATTGATCTGCAAGACAATACCCAGGCGCGAATACTGCAAAGCGATGGAACGTACCTCCGGCTAACTCCAGAGGATGCCCCGCCTATCAATGCGCAGCAATACTTCCTCGATCACCCTCGGCACTGACCCAATAAGTGGCTCTCCCTGCGTGTGGACGAGCTACAGGCCAACGGCCTATGCCGTAGAGAACCGAGCACAGCTTGTGGGAACAGTGCATGGCGTATTGTAGTCAGCAGTGTGGTCATCACTGTGAGCATTGTGCATGGTCCGCTGTGCCATCGATCTGGCATACTCTGCACTGTGGCGCGTATCGACTAATCAGAGGGAGAATTTCATGACAGACGCATCGGAGTACAGCCGTCCGAATATGAGCGACTGGAACCGCCAGATCATGGACGAGTTCCATGCGAACGGAGGCAAAGTCGGTGGACCGTTTGCGGGAGTGCCGTTGCTCCTGCTCACCACCACTGGAGCTAAAAGCGGGAAGCGGACCACAGTGCCGGTAGGATATGCGCCCGACGGCGACCGCATGATCATTTTCGCCACGAAAGGTGGTTTACCCACCAACCCGGCATGGTACTACAACTTAGTGGCGAATCCAACCGCAACCGTCGAGGTCGGAACCGAGACGTTCGACGTGACCGCGACCGCCATTACCGGTGACGAGCGTGATCAGTTGTGGGCCGCACAGGTGGAGCGTGCACCAGTATTCGCCGAGTATCAGAAGAAGACCACCCGCATCATCCCGGTCGTCGCGCTGCAACGGCACACCGCATGACACTCTCAATCCCGTGAACGGGATGAGCTTCTTGGCAGTATCGCACCGGTAACCTGTCTCCGGCTGCATGGCTGCTTACTCGATCTTCGTCTGTCGCCAGGACAAACACTAAGCTATGGCTACAACCAGGTTCGGCACAGGTTAGAACGCGTGCTATTGGACTGGACGCTGAGCTGCAGCCGTGCCGAGTTCAAGCAAGCGTGATACTATGGTGAAAAGAGAACATCCGCGAGCTCCGCGAAAGGAGATAGGTATGTCCAGCTATGATTCTCTCGATCCTAGTACCTGGCCGAAGGAGACCAAGGATCTGGACGGCACTCCCGTCCATGTGTTGTTCGTCATTGACTCGTCGGGCTCGATGGAGCCTAAGGCCACTGACGTACGCGGCGGCTTCAACAGCTACGTGTCCAACCTGCGCGAAGACACACAAAGCGAGTATCGGCTCACTGCCGTGACCTTCGACACTCAAGTGACTACTCTTTTCACTGATGTGCCCCTAACCCAGGTGCCGCTGCTGAATGAATCGAACTATCGAACCGGCGGCAACACCGCGCTTTATGACGCTCTGGGCGTGAGCCTAGCCGAACTTACCGGTGCAATCCGTCGTGAGGACAACGCGTACGGTAGCGACAGGGCGCTGGTCATCGTCATGACTGACGGCGAGGAGAACTCCTCCCATCGCTTTACCAAGGAACAAGTGGCCACCGAGATTAAGCTCCGCGAAGCAGCCGGGAACTGGACATTTGTGTATCTGGGTGCAGACCAGGATGCCTGGGCCGCCTCACAGGGTCTTGGTTTCGCCGCCGGGAATGTTGCTGCGTATGCGGGAAATGCCACCGCAGATGTCTTCCGCAGGCTTGCGCACAGCACTACCAGGTACAGCGCCAGCTCGGTACGCCGGAGTGCAAATTTTGGTAAGACACTGAATCAGCCCGATGCCGCGGATTCCGATCCTCAAGCCAAGCCGTGATGAGTTGCCAGGAGATTGCCGGTCCGTCGTAGCCACCGAGAGGTCGGAGGGGCCGCTGCCGGCCTCTCAGCCTCCATAAGCGCCTGCACCTAGGTGGCTTCCCGAAAGCGGGCGGTCCTCGTCGTCTCTCATCTGCGCCTTGCGCAACCGCTCATCAAGTGCCTTGCCCCTCTCACCGGCCATCGGTCGGTCCTCGTCTGCCAGGCATGGTTCACTATCCGGCGAGAACCACCTGATGGCCAATCTCTTCAATCTCCCCATTCAGATTTCCTACACACTTAATCAGATCGTGGTCATTCATCTGTCACATTGCTGCCTCGTGGCGGGTCATGGCAGCAGGGAACGCACAACACCCAGCCGATGCGAACTCGCATCGGCATCCCGTCAGATGAGGAGTATCTTAGATGTCCATTGTTTACGTCGTCGTCACCGTTCTGGCTGCCGCCATGGTTGGCTTTTCGGCCGGATCCGTCTTTTTCCACGCCAAGTGGATTGTGCAGTACTTCGCCGGCTACGGCATCCCTAGCTCGTGGGGGCCCTGGCTCGCGACAGCCAAAGCCTTGGGCGCTGCGGGTCTGCTGGTCGGCCTGTTCGTGCCGATCATTGGTGTCGTGGCCGGGATCGGCCTAGTACTGTACTTCGCCGGAGCTGTCATCACCGTGGTCCGTGCGGGGTGGTACTCCCATATCCCGTACCCACTGGTGTACGTGGCGCCAGTGATCGGCGCCCTGGTACTGCGATCCACTGCCTGAGTGCGGTCTCGGCTCGTGGGGCTACTCGTCGGCGACGATTGCCCCGGCGATCCTGGGGAGACGTTCGAGGTCGGCGATGGAGTCGATCTCGACGATCTTGCCCCTGGCGACAGTGAATCCCATCACTGCGACGGGCTGCCCACGCATCGTGACCACCACTCCGGCGGCTCCATTCACAATTGCAGGATGCAGCTGGACCTCTGGACGCGCGAGGCTCGAGGCCAGACCCTTGAGTGTCTGCCTGGCAACGGACGCTGCGCCTTGGACCACCATGGAGCCTATGGGAAGGTTAGCGCCGGCGTCGATTCGCACCACGACATCGGGATCGAGCACGTTGACGAGTGCGCTGAAATTGCCCTCACGAGCAGCCAGAAAGAAGGCGTCCACCACGTCGCGCTGTCGAGCGAGATCGGTGTCCGGAACCCGTATATCGGCGCCCCTCACGCGTCGCCGTGCCCTGCTGGCAAGCTGCCGCGCCGCCACAGGAGTTCGACCAACCATGGGAGCAATCTCCTCGAAGGGCAACTCGAACATATCATGGAGAACGAAGGCCAGTCGCTCAGCCGGAGACAAGGTATCGAGTACCACAAGGAGCGCAAGGCCAACCGAATCGGCCAGCAACGCCTCCTCCTCTGGCTGGAGCTCCCCATCCGCGCTTATGGTGGGGTCGGGTAAGTGGACCCCGAAGGAATCCTCGCGGCGCATGTTGCGCGAACGCAACATGTTCAGGCACACCCGGGCGACGATAGTCGTCAACCATCCCCCCAGATTCTCGACCTCGTCCGCCCCTGCTCGGCTGAGGCGTAGCCAGGAATCCTGCACGGCGTCGTCGGCTTCGGTGAGCGAGCCCAACATCCGGTAGGCCACCGCCCGCAGATGGGCACGATGCTCCTCGAATCGATTCGCCAGCCACTCGTTCTGCTTCTCGTTCATGTGTCACATCCTTCCGTTGCGCGGTGTCATTGTGTCATGAGAGTGACCCGCAGAAGACGCTCCATGTGACAAGGAGATGCGATGATGCAGACAAACGCCGATGCAGATGATCGGTCAGTGGCAACCGAGCTGGGCGGGGTAATCGTGCGCGGCGAGCAAAACCTGCTGGCCGATGCTGCCGTGCCCGGCATCCGGGGAGCGCGTGCGGCGCTCGAGACGTTCTATTACGCCTTCAACACCCGGTCGGTAGACCTCTATCAGCGAATCTGGGCCGACGATCCCCTCGTCCAGGTGTACAGCCCGGTCGGGGGCCTCGTTCGCGGCCATGCAGGTATCGCCACGCTCAGTGAGCGCTTGTTCTCAGGTTCAATGCGGATACAGACCGTTCTCGAGGACATCGTGGCCTACGTGACGCCTGAGCTGGTCGTCTTCACCGAGCGGGAGCATGCCACCTACACGCCCGACAGCGAGCACGATGCGATGTCTAAAGTTGCTGAGGGCCGCTCCATCTGCGTCTTTCGCTTCATCGCTGAACAAGGCGGCTGGCGGCTGGTCTATCATCACGTGTCGCTTGAAGACGCGGATCAACTCGCCCGGTTTCAGCGCGCGGATGGCGGCGCATCAGCCTTTCACCACCACCCGCACGACGCAGAGTCCGGCCAGCACCAGGCAGAACCAGGCCGCCAGCAGCTGGTGCCCGGCGGTGAGAAAGAGAATTCCTCCAGCCAGTGCGGCCGCGAACATTATAGGCCAGGTAAAACCATCATTTCCGGAGTCGCCTCCGCTCCTTCGCCTGAGCCTGCTGAGAGGTCCTCGGAGTTCGGTATCCACTTTGACCTGGAGCTCTCCTGATTCCACGCGTGCCATGACTTGCTCCAGCCGCTGCGGCAGCTTGAGCAGTGCGGTCCCCGTGCTCAGCAACTGGCTAAGGACCTGCTCTGCAAGCTGCTCCACTGCCGTACTGTCAAGCCCTAGGAAGGCACGGGCATACGGGGTGGCGACCTGGAAAAAGTCAAACTCGAGGTCCAGTTCGGTTGCCACACCCAGCAACAGGCCGATGGCCCGCCCGGTGAGGGCAAACTGGGCTGGAATCCGCAACCGTTCCCCATAGAGCAGCAGCCTAACATCCTGCAGAAGGGAAGCAAGCCCGCCCTCCTTCACCGTGCCAAGTCTCATTCCGGCATAGGACTCCAGCAGCCAGGATAGAGACCGTTCTAGAGAGGCTAGGTTGGCTCCCTCGTCGACAAAGCCGAGCACTGAAAGGGCCCGGACCAGAGTTTGTGCATCGCGAGCGAGTATAGCCAGGAACGCTTCCTTCATGAAGTGCCGCATCTTTTGCGAATACACCCCGACCATTCCGAAATCAACCATGATGATGATCGGATCGTCCCCATCCTGCCCTGTGGTGACCAACAGATTAGCAGGATGAGGATCGGCATGGAAGAATCCCATCTCTAAGAACTGATAGAAGTACACACCCACCATCCGTTTGGTCAGCTCATGGCGATTGATCCCTGCCGCGTCAAGAGCGGCACAGTCGCCGATCTTCACGCCGTCGACCCATTCCAGCACCAGCAGTCGCCGCGAGACATACTGATCATAGACGTGCGGAATATAGATCGTGGGATCATCCTGGAACATGGCCTGGAATCGCCTGGCATTGGCCGCTTCCCGCACGTAGTCAAGCTCTTCATAAAGTGTGCGCGCAAATTCGGCGTAGAATCCCATGAGATCAATGGCACTGTGAGAACCAACGAAGCGGGTGATGACCCAGATCACTGCATGAAGGGCACGCAGGTCCTGTTTGACTGCCCGATCAATCCGGGGACGCTGGACTTTCACGGCCACTATGTCACCACTAGATACTAGAACGGCCTGGTGCACCTGGCCAAGGGAGGCCGCCGCGATGCACGTGGGGTCAAGGTCGCTGAACACCTCGGCAATGGGCTTACCCAGCTCGGACTCGACAACGTCTCGTATCTGGTCGAAGGGCGCCGGAGGTACCGTGTCCTGTAACGTGCTGAGGACGGCGATGGCTCGCTCCGGCAGCAAATCGACGCGTGTACTGAGAAACTGTCCCAGCTTGATCAGCACCACATCCTGTTTGATTGCCGCATCGCGCAAAGCAGTGGCTACACGAACCAGTGCGTCATCATTGGCGTGAGCCTCGACATTGCCGGAAGCCCGTGCCTTGATCACCCGGCGCTGCTCACGATACATGACCCACATGATCCACACGAAGAGTCGTACGAGGCTGAGAAAGCGTTCTATCTGGCGGAGTCGACTGATCCGAAGAGAATGGGTCGCCATCTCACCCGTACCTTTCCTGCCAAAGAGCACCGGAAGTAGCAAGCTAACAGCACTCTTCCTGCCAAAACGATGCGGGTCCATGCCTACTTCTCCAGGGGAGCGGGCGACCAAAAGGATTATTCCTTGTCGTGAGTTCGGACGAGAACGTGTCCACGGTCAGGATTATGGGCATTCTCGCCATGGTGGTTCGGTGCGCCATTCCCTGAAGCTAACTGGTCAATGCCGTCAGCAAATTCGCGTACCAATGCAGCCCAGCCGCGCGTGAACTCACGTCCGGCAGCCACGAAATGCTGGCGTGGCTTTTGTGGAATTCGGGCGATTGGACGAAGCGGTGCACCCTTCCCAATCTGCAGCAGGCTGTGGACGAAGCGACGCGTCGCCTCTTTGAGTTCCTCTTGCTCAAGTTGGCCACGAAGTCTCTGCTCATCTTGCTTATCCTGCATGTCCTGCATAAGATCACCTCAGGTTCGTGCCTAGTTATCGGCGTGACGTGTCTACTGATCTCCCACGTACCATGCAAGGGCAGGAGTCGTGCCATGTCATCGATCAAAGGCAGCTCTACCCATGTTCTGGGGACATGCACCACAAATTCTTGTTTTGACTTGGTTGACTGCCAGATGTATGGTCACAGCTCTAGCCAGCGCGCAGAATCGCCAATTGCCGTGAATGAGCCAGTAGCACGCCGCTTGGGCTCCAGAGTTCGCCGTCCTCCTCGAAAAAACCGCCGGTGGCGAAGTGCGACGTGAAGACGCCCAGCGCGAAGTCCTGCGCGCCGGAGTTGGGCAGTGGGAGGCGCGCTCGGAAGTGAATTGTCAGGTCTACCGTCGGCACGGCTTCCTGCCGAGAGAGGCGTGGGAACACTGCGGGCACCCAGCCATCCAGGAATGCTGCAATGAGCAGGCTGTCAATAGGACGCGGCTCCGCAAGGCGTATCCAGCCGCCGACTCGAGCCTGCTCCGAACCTGAGAATGGTGGATCGCCGATTGCCCAGCGATAGTCGAATCGCCCGGTGAAGGCAGGCAGAGTCTCTATGCCCGCCATAGGCGCTAGCTGGTCCGGCGGTGGCACAACTGGCATGGTGCGCTCTGAGAAGGTAATGGCACTCGCTCGCGGAAGCGAAAAGGCCGCCAAAGCGAGCGTACAGAGCCGGTCGCCCTGTGTCAGGCGCGCCGAGAGGGTAGCGAGCGAGCGCCCTTTGCGTTCGATGCGTGTGGTGACCTGGCAGGCACCCACCGCAGGCGCGGCAGTGTAGTGGATGGTGAGAGAGGACGGCTGCCACGCCTCGTCTGCCAGCGCCTGATTCATGGTGCGCAGAATGATGGCGGCAAGATAGCCGCCATTGGGGCCAAATGCTACCCACCAGGATGGCTCGATCTCCGCTGTGAAGGTCTCGGCATCCAGGCGCGTCACCGCCGTCTGTTCATCGAATTGGGTCGTTGCCATGCGCCCGCTCCTTTCCAATACTGAAGAATACTCTACCATGTGCAGTGATCGCCTGGCGAGACGAATCCCGCGTGGCGATCACTGCCTGGCTAAAGCAGTAGGATTGGAGGCTATGAGGGGTAATAGCGTCGCATAGGCTTTTAGGACGTTTCGCCGAAGTCGACGTCCTTGGTCTCGACCGTCCCGGCCGTCCGCCCTGGCGCCGTCTGATACGTCCAGTACAAGTTGGTATGAGCGATGACCTGGTCCGGCGGGGGCGCCCCCCATTCCGTCTGGTCCTCGGTCGTGTGGGCGTCGCTGACCAGTATCGCGTCATATCCCCGCACGAGCGCACCGTGCAGCGTCGAGCGGATGCAGGCATCGGTTTGTGCGCCGACGACGACAAGTCGCCCGACCCCGATTCCCGACAGCACGGTCTCGAGAGTGGTGTCCTCGAAAGCGTCGCCATAGTGCTTCTCCACGAGGAGCTCGGCGTCGCCCGGCGTCAGTTCGGGGACGATCCGCCACTCGTCGCTGCCCCTTGCAAGCTGCTCGTCAGAATGCTGGACCCAGACGACCGGGACCTGTTCTTGCCTCGCCTTGTCGACAAGGCTGCCGATGTTCGCGACGACCGCGTCGCGCTCGTGGGCCACCGCGACGACGCCGTTCTGCACGTCGACGACGAGAAGTGCGGTGTTCGGTCGGTTCTCGAGTGTGGTCATGGTCTCCTCCTGTCCATGCTGGACTCCAGTTTCACACATTCCCATCTGGCTAGTCGGACGCTCGGCGCGTCGCCAGGAAACATGATACACCGTTCTTCATGGCACCATCCAACATGGGCTTCGAGCCCCGCTACAACGTCCTGAACCCTTGCTCCGTAAGATCATTTCGAGTGGATGGCTAGTAACCTCCAAACGCGAAGGCGGCGTTTGGTTTAGGCACTCAACCACGCAACGTCGTTTCAAAAGGAGATTATTGAGCTGGCACTCGCTGAAACCGGAGAAAGGCGACCAGGGTCACGAACGCGACCACACCGGTGGGTATCGCCGCCACGGCTAAATGCCACCGGCTCTCCGCCATACCAGCGGCAACCGCCGCAACCAGATACGCGCCAATGATTGCCACTTGCGCTCCTATTCCGGCAAGATGGTTACCCTCTGCCGAGGCACGCGCGTGGAGTTGCCGAATCATGCTAAAGCGGCCGCTTAAGCCGCAGATGACCTCAATCCAGGTGGTATTGATGGCGGTGCTGGCGACACCGGAGATCCCGAGCACGTGCAGGGCGACGCTCTGCATACCCATGGCCATCGCGAGCACCACGATAAGCGCGACGTTCGCCATGCTATTTGGGCTGGGAGAGGCAATCGTTCCCGACACCGTAAAGACCAGCAGCACAAGGCACTCGCCAGCCAGCGTAGCGGTCACGGTCATCGACCAGATGCTCTGGTCACGAGTGCGCGCGACTATTGAGCCTGCGAGCACGATGCCGAGGATGAATCCAACCAGAGCGGCGACCGATCGCCGCGCTGCCGCCACCTCGCCCTGGCCGATCGCCAGCCCCAGCAGAATCGTATTGCCGGTCATATTGGCGGTGAAGACACGACCGAGACCTACATAGCCGAGCGCATCCGAGAATCCTGCCGCGACTGCTAGTAACACCACCAACGCATTCCGTGTCACGGTAGGCGAGTGCCACCACCCGGCAACAGATCGCAGTGGCGTGCTATCGGACCAGTAGCCCATTGATTGTCTACTCCACCCACACACCAGTGCCTAGAGAAATTTCGTCAATAGCTCAGCAGTATCACTCGGATTTTCTTCGGGGAAGAAGTGTCCACCGGTCACTGCTTGCCCCTGGACATTCGATGCCCACCGTCTCCAGATACCCAGCGGTCCACCAGCCTTGGCGTACAAGGTGTCAAGTGGCCCACCGGCACCCCACAAATGGAGCATCGGGCATGTGATGTGGCGGTTGGCCTCAAGGTCGTTTCGATCATGCTCGACATCGATCGTCGCTGCGGCTCGATACTCTTCACAGACGGCGTGTACTCGAACAGGATCGCGATACATTTCTATGTATTGCTCTCGTATCTCTGAAGGGAAGGAACCCGCGCCGAAGGGGTTGTCGAACACGGCATCGGGAGCACCTAACAGGTATTTCTCAGGTAGCGGAGTCTTCTGCGAGAGGAGGCTCCACGGCCAATATGTCTGAGCGAATGTAGCATCCGCGTGACTCCAAGCTTCCAGAATCGGAATGACGTCAAATACAGCGAGCTTTTCCACCTTTTCCGGATGGTCCAGCGCCATGCGATAGGAAACTCGTCCGCCGCGATCGTGTCCGACCACTGAGAACCGACTGAATCCGAGCCGCTCCATGACCTCCACCAGCTCGCTTGCCATAGCCCGTTTGCTGTAGGGAAAGTGATCATCTGTCGAAACGGGGGAACCGCTATGTCCATAGCCGCGGAGATCCACACAGACCACCGTATAACGGTCGGTCAACTTTGGCGCCAGATGCCGCCACATCAGGTTGGTACGCGGAAAGCCGTGCACCAAAAGAAGTCCTGGCCCTTTGCCTTGTGTCCGAAGGAAGACGGTGTTGTCTTTAGTCTTAATCTCGTTTTCCTGGAATCCCCAAAAGTTAGAGGGAGCCAATGAAGAATTCATCGCCGGACCGCCTTATCCAACTTGCTGCGCATGATGTTCGCCTCAAGAAACTCTCTCATCGCCCTAGCGATCTCCACGACGTGCGTCTCCGTCGCGAAATGGCCCGTATCCAGGAACTGAACCTTCGCATTCGGCAGGTCTTTCTTAAAAGCCTCCGCTCCAGCCGGAATAAAAAAGGGATCGTTCTTACCCCAGATCGCAAGTAAAGGCGGCTTTGACGTGCCGAGATACTCCTGAAACTTGGGATAAAGCTTCACATTGGACACATAATTCAGAAACAAGTCAAGCTGAATCTCCTTGTTTCCCGGACGTTGCAGAAGGGCCGCATCTAGCGTGTACGACTCCGGCGCAATGTTTTCTGGACTCGCTACGCCGTGCGTGTACTGCCAGCGTGTACCATGCAGGGTCAAGATGTTTTGTCGGATCGCTTCCCGGTTTTCTGCTGTCGGGTCCGCCCAATATTTCCGGATCGGTTCCCACGCATCGCCGAGTCCCTCTTCGTAGGCATTGCCATTCTGCGAGATGATGGCCGAGACTCGCTCGGGATGAGCCATTGCCAGACGAAAACCTATTGGGGCTCCGTAGTCGAATACATAGAGCGCATAGCGGCTAATTCCAGCTGCTTCCGCGAATGCTTCCAGTGTGCGCGCCAGCGCGTCGAAGGAGTAGATATACTTGCGTTCAACCGATACCTCGGTAAATCCAAAACCCGGAAAGTCTGGTGCGATCACTCGGTATTGGTCGGCAAGGCGTGGAATCAGCTCACGAAACATGAACGACGATGTCGGGAATCCGTGAAGTAAGAGTACCACCGGCGCACTCGGATCGCCGGCCGCACGGTAGAAGACTTTGACTCCATCCGCTTCAACCTTGTGGACAGATGTCACAGGCACAGTGACCTGGGAAAGAACGTGACTCATAACACTCCTCCTTAGCGTGGCAAAACCTCTTCGACGGCGCAATCGCTTCCGGCATATGACGCGCGGTGGTCGAACAGGAGTAGATCGAGCGATCTGGTATGGCCTGTGACCACGGGTAGTCCTTCTTGCGAATGGATATCGAAGCAATGCGCCGGTTGAGTGCTCCTACGCATCGAGCGTCATAAATAGACTATTGAGGCCTTCAGCCAGAGTTGGATGGGTGAAAATCCCGTCCTTCAACGCGGTATAAGGCAGCTTCCCCATCATTGCCACCTGGATTATGGCCATAATCTCGCCACCTTCCAGACCTAAGATGGCGCAGCCTAGGATCTGGCGGGTGTCGGTATCTACGATGGCCTTCATGAAGCCGCGCGTCTCGCCGGTTTCCAGAGCTCGGGGCACCGCCTTCATAGGAAGTTTCGCTACGCGAACGTTGCGACCCTGTTTTCTGGCCTCGGTTTCGCTCATGCCAACACGTCCCAGCTGGGGATCAATGAAGATGGTAGAGGGAACCAGGCGATTCCGCGTACTGGCGCTACCATGCTCAAGCAGGTTAGCGAGCAAAATGCGAACGTCATCGTACGCGACGTGGGTGAACGCAGGTCCACCTTTCACATCCCCCAGCGCGTAGATGCCAGGCACATTGGTTTCTAGCTGCTCATTCACCTGAATGTACCCCCTTTTGTCCAGTTGGATGCCAGCAGCTTCGGGGGTGAGCGCATCGGTGTTGGGAACGCGCCCGGCTGCCGCCAGCAGATGCGAGCAGGTAAGATGTTCTTCACCTTCAGGTGTGCGCACAGTTACCTGAATGCGCCCGTCGCTCTGCGCCTCAACCCTTTGTGGCGTGGTGTTCGTCAGGATCGTGATCCCATCCTGGCGCAAAATCTCCGCTACACCCTCACCCACATCTTCGTCCTCGCTCATGAGCAAGCGGGGTTTGCGCTGAATAAGTGTGACCTGGCTGCCAAAGCGACGAAACATCTGTCCGAACTCCAGCCCGACAAAGCCACCCCCAACGACGAGCAGATGCTCGGGGATGGTGTCCAGCTCCATAATCGAGGTAGAATCGAGCATCGATATGCGCTCGCCGCCCTTGATCGAGAGCTGCTCTGGCCGGGTGCCGACGTTGATGAAAATCAGCGGCGCCGTGATCTTTTGGATCTCGCCGCCCTTGAGATGGACCTCAAGGGTTTGGGGGGAGACAAAGTGAGCCTCGCCCAGCAGGAGATCCAGCCCTGGCACCGACTCTTGTGCCCCGTTGACAAGGCTCTCGAAATTGCTGCGGGCGCCCTCGACGATGGCTCGTTTGCGTTTGCCTACGGCCGGCATGTCGACCAAAATGGAGCCGGTGTGGACGCCGTAGTCAGCGCCACGCCTGGCCAGGTAAGTCACACGAGCGCTGGCAACCATCGTTTTGGTGGGGGTACACCCCACATTGACACAGGTACCGCCGAGGAGGTCACGCTCAATAAGTGCGACCTTCCGGCCTGCCTGCGCGAAGGTGGTTGAGAGGAATCTGCCTCCATAGCTAGTCCCGATAACTATCGCATCATAATACTGTATGGCTTGTGGCATTCCACAGTGCTCCTTCTGCTGCTCACCGTACAAGTAACGCGAGGTTGCGACGCTCCTGGGCGTGTCCGCTTCTCGCACCTGCAGGAGGCATCCGGTGGAGCCGTGTCACCCTTCCCGCTCGGTCGGGCGGATCATGACCATGTCCTCACCTCTTATGAGTAGGGTGCCCCACTCACCAGGGAGTAGGGCACACTGTTCGTGCCTACACCGACAGTGTCGCCACAGACGCTTACCCGAGAGTGACTTCGAGTGACACGTCTCTTTCCGTTTTCATAGATTTCCGGCAAGAAGACCCATCCCGCCTCATCAGCAGCTGTACTGCAGGCTAAGGTTTGTGTCAGTATCCAGCTGCTCTTTGTAGACGGCGGTCTGGTCGGTTGGAGTAGTAAATCCTCGTAGTGTGCCGTGGACGTGAGCGCAGGATGGCAACGTCAACGCCACATTCACCGGCCAAGTGATGCCCGCTTGCTTCTCAATTGCATACTGGTAGAGCCAGCCACCGCCGCCCGTTTGGATAGCCGCATGAGGAACGGTCCAGCTCAGGGAGACGGTAAACGATGTCCCGATTGGTTCGTAGATCAGGCCTTCGACCACTTTCATTCCAGATGTCGAATCTGTGGTAATGGTCGGCGCATTTCCATTAGGGACAAGAGTATCAGGCGTTGAAGTGATCTTTGCGTCTGATGGGAAGTAGATGCGAAGGTAGTCCTGATACACATACTGGCCTTGGTGTGCTGGATAGGAGTTGTCTAGGTCGTAGGAGGTGTCGGGCCAAAAGTAGGTCAGGACTAGGTGATGGGTGGCATTCCCCACGGAACTAAGACTCACCTGGTCGTTCCACGTGTAGGTTATTTGGTCGTTGGCCTTGATACCACCCTCGTTGGCATCCACCACCATCAAGCCATCCCCCAACGTAGGAGCGTTCAGGGCCGAGGCCAGATCGTGGTGCAGCAGCAGCGCCTCCGCGCCGGGTGCCGCGAAGTAGATTTGAATATCCTTGGTGTGTATCGAGTTTACTATGAGCTTACCCAATGCACCGAAGTTCGTGGTGCTTACCGTACTCAGCTGTGCCAGGAGAGCATAGAATATCGACGCGGTGAAGCACTTACGATACGACGTGCCGTGGCAGCTGGGATTGGGATCAATTGAGGTATCCGATCCGCCCTGGCCAGACTCAAGCTGGTTGTAGTGGATTTCCTGGATGAGGTTTGTCGAGGTGATCACCACGTTAATGCCGTCTTTATCCTGGACAGTGACTGACCCGGTAATTTTTAACATATCCTCGATCAGCCAAGGGGTGATAGCGACAACTCCCTGAAAGGACTTGATGGGTCCGGCGCTATTACTGAGGAAAGCCGATGCTCCGGCAATATTATACAGGTCTATTGCCCGCCGGGCGTTAGTTGGGAAATCGGCGTAGAGGTTGGAGTCCTGAAATTGAAGTGTTGTACGGCAACCTGCAGTGAACCAGCTTAAATTTGAGGGAAGGGTGATACCGATGTCGCAATTGTGGTTGTCGACGAGGTCCACGTCTTTGACCTGTGGCTTGCCCTGCAGCCGGCCACCGCTCATGGTGAGAGCCCCGAAGTTGCCGATGAAGCCGCCGCCGGGCCGCAGCTCGGTGGAGTCCATCACTTCCAGCAGGTAGTTGGCGGGCTGGCCCACTCCCAGGAGCTGGGGAAGCACCGCCATAAAACTCTTGGCATCCTGCAGCCCTTGCTGAAACGCGGGCAGGTTGGTGCTGACCGCGGACAACAAGGAACCCAGACGGGGATCGAGACTGGCCGCTGAGGACGGCAGCTGCTCGACCTGCTGCAAGATGGTCGAGGCCAGTCCGTAGAGCGTGTTGAAGTCGGCGTCCACGGCGGCTATATCGGCGCTGTTGAGTCCCTGAATATTGGTGGCCAGGGGTTTTTGCAGCTTGGGGGCCAGGATCCCCAGAATTTGACAGCCCAGCACGCCTGCCTGCGTGGCCTCCACCGCGATGGGACCAATCTGCAAGACGGCGTCCACATCTGAGCCCACGATCGGGGTGATGCCCAACACACCGGGAATGTGCTGGATGCTGTCGTTCAGCTGGACAAAGGCGACGTTGGACTGCTGCAGGTCGGCCTGGGCCTGCGCAATCGCCGTGAGATCGAAGGGGTTGGTCTCCAGCAGCTTTAAGTTGGTCTCGGCTGCTTTCAGGTCGGCTAAGGCGACCGAGGCCTGAGACTTGACATGGTGGTACTCGGCATACGCCAGTCCGACCGACCCCAGGGTAGCCAGGAGCAGACTCGCCGCAATCACCGCGGTGATGATGCGCCCACGGCGGGTGCTCAGGATGCGCTTCCTCTGGGTCACGGCCCACACGTAGCCGGTCTCCCCCAGGCTGCTGGCACGCTTACCAAGCTGGGCCGAGCGTTCCCCTAGAGCGGCGACCCGCCCGCCACGAGTTCCCGGTGCCGGTTTCTGGCCAGCCGGCCGCTTGCCCCGCCCGGAGGACCCTGGTTGATCCGTTCTCTGCCCTCCACCCGGCTGGTTTTGCTGCCAGGCTGGAGTCCAGACGCTTTCCTGGTTCTCAAAACTTCCACGTTGCTCGCCATCCCAGGAAGGTTGTCCCTGGTAGTCGTTCTGTCCTCTGCGTCCAGATCTGTCGTCAGCGAGGCGTCTGCCTGGGTACTCCGAACGCGGAGGCAAACCTCTTGGGCCGCCGGAGCGATAGGGATTACGTGAGGGATGCGAGTTCGGTGGCGGCTGATTACTGTCTGGTCGCTCGTATGGTTCCTGCCAGGTCGGATAGTCGTTATCCCCGCGAGTATTTTCGTCCACTTTTCACCTCGCTCAGATCTCGATGAGTGTATCGGCTGTGGTGAATTCTTTCACACCTCTGTGGTATCGAGAGTACTGCACTTGCCAAGAAGGCGGGCGTCGTCCAGGAGTATGTCTCACCAGCGCGAACCGGCGCCTGGAGCGGAGTATCGTTGCCTACCTACTGACAATGGGACAGCACGGAACACCAGGACTGGATATAATTCAGGAAACTACCACTGTCGCTGCACTAGTATAACCGAGGTGCTGACGATTAGCAATCGAGAAGAAGGCCAGTGATACGCTGGCCTATAAGAGACCGTTTATGTGCTACGTACCGGCTGAGCCTGGCGCTTGATCGTCGTCGGCTGGCTAGCCTGGGAGACGGTGTACCATCATTACCTGAGAAGGTGACGCCTGGATGGCATGACGGAGCCGCAGGCGCGGTTGCGCCTGCGGCTCTGTCGAGCATCTGGACCCTGCCAGATATTAGGGGTAGCTTACCATGTAGGCGGTTTGGGTTGTACTGTTTACCGGCCCACCCGTTTCGTTGATGATGTGGTTGATAGTGCCCACACCACCCAGGGAAACGATGACCAGATCGTGGAACGCAACCCCTGAGGTGTCGGGCGCCTCAAAGGAATGGTCCGCGATCAGCGATGTATCCACATTGAAGTAGCAGTAGCTACCCACGCCCCAGGCCTGATGGCTGGTGACAGAGGCTCCCACCTTGTAGGCCGCCCATCCGTCACTGCTCCCGTTCATCCAGGCCGCCTGATTAGGAGCATCATAGGGCATCTCGTTCTGGAAGAAGTAGGTACTACCGCCATTACCATTCCAGATCACCTGATACTGCTGGTAGTGCTCAACGAACAAGCCGTAGGCCGTGACGTTGTTGCCATTCACGATCAGGCCGTTGATCGCCGGGTTAACGGTCCACCCGACACCCGTTCCGTGATCGGCTCGCCACAGCCATAGGTCGTCCAGGATGACGTTGTTACTATTGACGACCAGGGACTGGGTGGCTTCTCCGGCTCCAGCCCCTCCAATCCTGAAGAAGACATCGCTGAGAAGTGTAGGATTGGCCGAGTGATTTGCGGAAGATCCCGCTGGCCCAACCTGGAGCAGAACGGGGGAGTTTACCGGACCCGCATCGAAGAGCAGCCCCGCAATCGTGACGCCGTCCACATCGGCCACCGTCATGGGGGTCACACCGTTCTCGGCAGTGAGTGTGGCCAGACCAAGTCCGAGCACTACCGTGTTAGGGCGGGTGATCTGAATCGTGCCGTTGAGCTGATACACACCCGGCGTGAAGAGCAGGTTTAACCCTTGCGCGAGGGCGTTGTTGATGGTAGTTGCCGTGTCACTCGGCGTGGCGATGTAGAACTGGCTAATGGGCAGCGAGGTTCCCGCCGGCGACCCGCTGGCCCAGCTGGTGCCCGCTGAGTTGGTGCGCAGCGCAGGCACAAAGACGTTGTAGTTGCCGGAGGAGTCAATGTAGAGGAATGGCTTTTCGCGCACCACGGGCGCCTGGCTAACGACCGTTTCCGGTGGGGTGGGGAAACTTTGTGCCGGAGCACCGTTGACTCCCACGAACACCATATTCCAAACTCCCCCAGACCAGCTTCCGTAGGTAGAATCTCTTGACATCCACTGCTGCTCGGAGCCGGACTGGACCTGGCCGGAGATATTCGTATCAGCTATGAAGCCGCCGCTGGAATAGCCACCATCCGACAGCTGCAAATTGCCGCGCACATCCATACGGCGGAACGGCCCGGCCTGGGCCACTGCCCACATCGCGCTCCCGGAAGTCTCGTTCACCTCCATGTTCTCGGCTCCGCGCCAGAAGTTCTGGGTTGCGTTGCCACCGTTCCAGCCGGCATTCACGTTGACATACCCGTTGATGACGACGTTGTCGGGCAGGAGTCCGAGACCAAGCACCTGGGTATAGAAGCCAACGTTGATACCTTCGCTGTAGGTGCCGGGCTTGAACATGACGGCATAGCGCTGTGTGCCGAACTGATTCGTTTCCTGCTGGGTGTAGATATTATTCAGCGTCGTCTGTATTGATGAGGCTGACATCGACGGGTCAAAGATGATCACATTCGGACCGAAGTTTGGCGGCCCGGACGTTGGGGTCGGCGTAGGGGTTGGTGGTAAGGTTGGGGTCGGGGTCGGAGTTGAAGACGTTCCCCCAAGGACCTCGATGCCGTTGACCTGAGCATTATCGGTGACGGTGGTGAACTGGATAGTGATGGTGCCGGTCGTCGAGGCGGTGGCGCTAAATTGCTCGATTACCGCGATATCAGCCCCTCCGGCGGTGGCGAAAATGTCGAATTTGCTCAACACCTGAGTGCCGTTGATGCTCACGTTGAAGATGCGCTTGCCGGCTGCGGTCCAATAGATCTCGGCAAAGTGCAGTCGTACCGTGTAGGACGCGCTTGCCGTAAGGTTGGGAATGGTGTAGGTAAAGTTGCCGACACGATCCGTCTGGTAGACCGCCTGCGGCGCGGGGTTGGTTACCTTGCTGGTGTCAATGGTCTTGGTCGTAGCGGTACCATCCCTACCGCCGGAATAGTCGGTATCGGCAATGAAGGGAGAAGCGGCTCCGCCTCCAGCGTTTATTTGGACACCCCCCGCGGCGTCAACGGAAGAAGGACGAGCGACCAATAGGTAGGTGGCGAAGAGGCCAACCACGATAGAGAGGACGATGCACAACCCAATCAGCTGTCGACTCGCGTTCCGGCGCAGCATAGCACCGAGAGGATGGGTCTCCATGACATCTCCTTTTAGTTGCTTTAACAGCAGAACCACGCCCTTGTGAGGTGACGAAAAACAGTGCCTCGGCCAGTTGCCGCGGGATACTAGAGAGGAATTGGAACAACTTCCGGAGGGAGCGGGGTTGCAGCGACCGGGCGCAGGGCGGGTCGCGTGCACCCACCTGTATAGCCCAGATAGCCCCTCTCCTGGACTGGAGAAGCATGAGGTTGTTTGCTTGCGTCTGCATCGCAGAATCCTCCGCGCTGAGGCAGGCTACGCATGCCAAGACAACCCGGCCGACTACGAACAGTCACGGTCGACAATCTTGTTGGGTTTTCACAATTTTACGAAATACATCCCTGTCAAATATAAGCAACTATACGGATTTTCAAGGGAGCTGTCAAGGCTTTTGGGTGCTCAAGAAGGGATTTGGATTAGTCTGCCGATGTTATTTTTGAGTATTATTGGGGCGATTATTGTCGCTTATTACGTTCTCAGGGACTACTCAGCCCCAGACAGGGATGGGTGGGCGACCGGTGAAGACGGTCAGGAGCGCCGGGAGCAGGGCATGCTTGCGCAGCGTTGAGAGGAACTCGCGGATCCGGCAAAAGGCGTGGTACGCCGCATCCGACGGCAAGATGCAGCGTACCAGGGACCTGACGGAATGTAATGTAGGGTGGGACCAGGGGCAGACCGTGTGCCCCATGCCAGTAGCCCCATGGCACTCCGTTCAGCGCAGCGACCGGAAGCTCGCGCGGACCTCTTCCGTGAAAGCTTGCGGCTGCTCCCACGCTGCGAAGTGCCCGCCTTTGGGGAGCCGGTTGTAATGAATCAGTTTGGGATAGGCTTTTTCTGTCCAGCTGCGCGGGGCGGCATAGATCTCGTCGGGAAAGACGCTCACGGCCGTCGGAATCGCGACACCCTTCGGGGCAAAAAATGGGAGCTTGCTTTCCCAATAGAGACGAGCTGACGAGAGCGCCGTGGTCGTCAACCAGTAGAGCGTGATGTTGTCGAGGACGTCGTCTCGTGTCAGGCCCTCGGACTGCCCGTTAAAGACGCGTTCCATGAGCTCCAAACTGCGCGCGTCGTGGTCAAGCATCCAGGCCGCCAGGCCGATGGGTGAATCCGCAATGCCATACAGGGTTTGCGGGCGATTGGCCATCTCCTGGGCGTAGCCCAGGCCGTGCTTGTAGAAGAAGTCGAGCTGATCCCACGCGCCCTTCTCCTCCACAGAGAGGCTGTACGGCGGCGGGCCGCCGGCCTGGAGTGCCTTGTCAACGTCAGGTGGCACCGTGGCCGGCATGTTGGTGTGGATGCCAATCAATTCCGGCGGCACCTGCAGCGCCATCTGCTCCGTGACTGCATTCCCCCAATCGCCGCCTTGCGCCACAAAGCGGGTGTAGCCCAGCCGCTTCATCAGCGTGGTCCACGCGCGTGCGGTACGAATAGGATCCCAGCCGGGAGTTTGCGGCTTGCCCGAAAAGCCGTAGCCCGGCAGCGACGGAATCACCACATGGAAGGCGTCCTCCGCGCTGCTGCCGTACGCCGTGGGGTCGGTTAGCGGGCCAATAATCTTGAGCTGCTCAATGATCGAGCCGGGCCATCCGTGGGTGACGATGAGCGGCAACGCACCGTCATGCTTTGAACGAACGTGGATGAAATGGATGTCGAGCCCGTCGATCTCGGTCAGGAACTGCGGCAGGGCGTGCAGTCCCGCCTCCACCTTGCGCCAATCGTAGTCCGTCACCCAATAGCGTGCGAGTTCCCGCATCGTCGCGAGCGGCACGCCCTGCGACGAATCTGCGACCGTCTCCTTTTCGGGCCAGATGGTCGCCGCGACGCGGCGGCGTAGGTTGGTGAGTGCCTCGTCCGAAGCAGTGAAGCTGAACGGGCGGACGTCGCGTTGAGTCATGCCGGGTGGTGGGGTCACGCCGGGCTCTGGGGATATGTCAGGTTGGGTCATGCTGGTCTCCTTGGTAAGTTGGTGCTACAGCATAGCAGCGCAGCAGTACCGAGCTCTTCTGCAGCTTCACCATCAGGGTCTGGGACTTCATTCGCGCTTATCGCATTGGGGAGTAGGGCAGATTATGTGCCACCAGCACAGCACCGTCGCTCCCAGGAAGGTCACCAGGCCGAAGCCTTTGACGCAGTGTATGTGAGAAATAATCACCGCGGTGATGGAACTGGCAAACTGTGCCCAGCGCCGAGATGGCAGAGGCTCCGCCAGACGATCGACTAAGTTGGGTCCATGGATCGGTTTGTGCGAAACACGAGCCGCAGGGGTTCATATGGCATCCTGCTAGCTCGCTATCGGTGCTTGCGTTTGCCTTGGCGCCGCGTGAAGGAGAGCTCCTGATGACCGCCGACGAGCACATGACCGAACGCCATCTGAACGGCGATCACGACAATGCTCGTGACGAAGATGTTTGCTGTGGGCCAGGCTACGCCTCACCCGAGGAGGCGATGCAGGCCAAGCCGGAGACCGTCCTCTACACCTCTGCGGTCTATGTCGGGACGGGCATCCAGCAGCCCGATTACCTCGCAACCATTGACGTCGACCCTGCCTCACCGACGTACTCCCAGGTGATCACCCGCACCCCGATGCCACATGTCGGCGACGAGCTGCACCACTTCGGTTGGAACGCCTGCAGCTCGTGTCACGACGACGAGACCAAGTCGCGCCGGTTCCTCATAATGCCTGGCTTTCGCTCCGGCCGCGTTCACATCGTCGATACATCCGACAAGCGGTTGCCGACCGTGCACAAAGTCATCGAGCCGCAGGAGATCGTCGCCAAGACGAATCTCTCCGCGCCTCATACCGTCCACTGCCTCGCCGATGGCCAGGTCATGATCGCGATGCTCGGTGACGGCGAGGGCAATGGGCCGGGGGGCTTTCTCCTGCTCGACGAGCGCTTCGAGGTTGCCGGCCGGTGGGAGCAGGATGCGACCGGCATGCAGTTCAATCACGACTTCTGGTACCAACCCCGCCACAACGTGATGGTCAGCACGGAGTTTGCCGCCCCCAAGACCTTTTTGCCCGGCTTGAACCTGGAGGAGGCGGCCGCCGGCAAGTATGGACGGCAGATCCACTTCTGGGACTGGCAGGCGCACGCCCTCACCCAGACCATCGACCTGGGCGAAGAGGGCCTGCTTCCCTTCGAAGTACGCTTCCAGCACAACCCAGACAGCCCGCATGGCTACGTCGGTACCGTGCTGGGGAGCTCGCTCTGGCACATGCACCGCCCTGAGAGGCGTTGGGTGGTGGAGAAGGTCGTCACCATCCCACCGGTCGAGGTCGACGGCTGGCCTTTCCCGCTGCCAGCGCCCATCACCGATCTGCTGATCTCCATGGACGACCGCTATCTCTACCTCTCCAACTGGCTGCACGGCGACATCCGCCAGTACGACATCAGCGATCCTGCGCGTCCTAGGCTCACCGGCCAGGTCTGGTGCGGCGGGGTGCTGGGCAAGAGCGGCACGGTGCGCGGGCACACCTTGCAGGGGGGGCCGCACATGCTGCAGCTCAGCTTGGACGGCAAGCGGCTCTACGTCACCAACTCGCTGCTGAGCTCCTGGGACAACCAGTTCTATCCCGAACTGGCGCGCGCCGGGTCGTATCTCTTACAGATCGACTGCGCGACTCAGACCGGCGGGCTGCAGATCAACGAGCGCTTCTACGTCGATTTCGGCACGGAACCTGCAGGACCCGCCCGCGCCCACGAGATGCGCTACCCCGGTGGCGATTGTACCTCCGATATCTGGCTCTGATCACCAGCCCTCACCGGCAACGCGGATTCCGGCCGACCAAACATCCAGATAAGTGGCGTCCTGAGGCCTGGCAAGTCGTTGTGCCGAGCAACCAGATACCCTCTACGCCTGCTGAAATCCTCCCCCATCGACCGCCACGACAGTCCCGGTCATGTAATCCGATGCGCTGCTAGCAAGGAAGAGAGCGACTTTGGCCATGTCATCAGGATGGCCCAGGCGCCGCAGGGGAATTCGCGCGACGAACGCCCGGTACCTCTCATCCAAGGGGGAGACGCCGGCCACATCGGGGGGCCGGATGCTGCCCGGAGCAATGGCGTTGACGCTGATATTGCGCGGGCCAAACTCGAGAGCGAGCGCTGCGGTTATCGTGACTACTCCCGCCTTAGAAGCA
Organism: uncultured Chloroflexia bacterium; assembly: GCA_963826075.1. GTDB lineage: Bacteria > Chloroflexota > Ktedonobacteria > Ktedonobacterales > JADMIN01 > JAJPKE01. The sequence continues at coordinate 107,587 of CAWGVQ010000008.1, read as the reverse complement.
TCGTAATGCTGCACTTTACCGGTCGGCGATGCGACGTTGATGATCTTCCCCGCATGGTCCTCGCGGATTATCTCCTGCGCGGCCGCCTGGCTGTAGAAGAAGAGGCCCTTGAAGGTGATATCCGCCGTCTTGTCCCATAGAGCTTCCGTCACCTCCAGTACGGGGGCAAACGGGTAGGCGGTGGCGGTGTTCATCAGGATATCCAGGCGCCCAAGAGCCTGAACCGTTTCCTCAACCGTTCGCTTGGCATCACTCGCCCTGGAGGCATCTGCTTGGGTCGCCTTAGCTTTGCCTCCTCTGAGCTGAATCTGCATGACGGTGTCGTGGGCGGCCTCCAGGTTGACGTCGGCAATCATCACCGATGCGCCGGCTTCGGCCAGGCGAAAGGCGATCGCCTGGCCGATTCCCAGGGCTCCATCGGTGATGATTGCTACTTTACCAGTAAGATCTAAAAGCTGTGACACGCTTGCTCTCTGTGGTGCTGTCATACTTCACCAGTCTCCTCGTTGGTGCCATGGTCATGAATATGAATAGGCATGTGCGGACCCGGGTTATCAGGCCCAATTCATGGCTACTGCATGATGCGCTCCAGTCCCCAAAACACACTTTGCGGAGCCGCGAGCTCTGGCGCGAAGCCGAACGACCATGCATCTTTACGCGTCAGGCCGCCGCGCCAGCGGATAAGGTCCGGGCGCCGGCGAGGGGCAGGGTGAACCAGAAGGTCGAGCCCTGCCCCAGCGTGCTCTGGACGCCCACCCGGCCACCATGGGCCGAGACGATGGCCTGGGAGATGTGCAAGCCGAGCCCCAGACTGCCACCCTGTGCTCCGTCCCGTGCCATCACGCCTGGTGCCCGGTGGAACAGCTCCCACACCCGTCTCCGCTCCTCCTTGGGGAGCCCCGGTCCTCGGTCGCACACCGTCACCCGTGCCCGCCGCCCGCGCACGCTCACGCTGACCTCGACCGGCTGATCCACGGGTGAGTACTTGAGCGCATTGGAGACGTAGTTGGTAATGACCTGTCCCAGGCGGTCGGCATCGGCCTCGACTGGTACTGGCGCGCCGCCCTCCGGCAGCTGCAAGCGGATGGTGCGCTCCGGCGCGGCCACACAGAGAGCCGCCACCTGCTCGCGCACCAGCGCGGCCAGGTCACACGGCGCCCGGCGGAGCTCCAGTCTGCCTGCACGGATCGCCACCGTGTCGAAGAGTGTGGTGAGCAGCCGGGTTAACCGCTTGGCGCCCTGGGCGGCGTCCTCCATACGGTCAACCACATCCTCCACCTTTGAGGCGAAATGCGGGTATGACTCCCGCGCTGCCGCGGCCAGCCGTTCGGATTGGCGCTGGGCGAGGTCAAGATAGCCGATAACGGCGGTGAGCGGCGAGCGCAGGTCGTGGGCGGCGACGGTCACAAACGCCTCCATGCGCCGGCTGGCTTCGCGGGCAGCCAGCTCGTCGGCACGGGCAGCCTCCCGCTCGCGCTCCAGGCGATTGCGCCAGGTCACATCGCGGACCACCACGACGGCCCCCACGATACGCCCATTGCCGTCTCGCAGTGGCGCCGCACTGCCGTTCACTTCCAGCTCGCGGCCGTCGAACGCCCGGATGCGGAGATCCGCGCTCGGCCCCGTGACCACCTCCCCGCGTAGCGCCCGGCCAATGGGGAGATCCTCGACGGAAAGCGGTGCACCCGAGGCGTCGCGCATATCAAGGAGGCGGACCCAGTCGCGGTCCGACAGGGATTCGTACCCGGCGGGCGCACGCTCCACCGCGTGCAGGTCGCGGTACGCCCGGTTCATCTGGGTGATGCGACCCTCCGTGTCGCACACGGAGACCCCATCGGCCATGGTATCCAGGATGGTGCGCAGCTCCTGGGCACGCTCAGTCGCCTGTACCTCGCTGGCCTGTGCCCGTACCAGCGCTGCCTCCGCCTGCTGGCGGGCATCCTGCTCGGCGGCGTAGAGGCGGGCACGGTCGATGGCCAGGGCGATACGATCGGCGGCGCGTTGCAGCAGCGCTACGTCCGCCTCGCTGAAGTGGCGTGGCGCGGCGCTGCCCACGTTGAGCACACCCAGCAGCCGTCTCACCAGGCTATCCTCTCCTACTTCCTCCACCAGTAATGGCACGCTGGCCATCGAGCGCAGCCGCTCCCGTACGTGGGAGGACAGCCCCCAGAGGTCGAAAACGGACGTGTCGTCCACGATCATGGGCTCCCTGCCCGCCGCGACGTGGCCGGCGATCCCGTGCCCCAGTGGAATCCGCGCCTGGCCGACCGTCTCTTCCAAGAGTCCACGTGCCGCACACGCTTTCAGCGTCCGGTCGTCCTCGTCGAGCAGGAAGATGGCGACGTTATCCACGCCCATGACTGCCGTCACGCGGTCGAGGAGCTCGCTGAGCAGGTCATCGAGCGCAAGGTGGGAGAGGGCCGTGTCGGTCAGGGCTTGCATCGCACCCAGCTGAGCGTTGGTCGCCTCTGCCCACGAGCGGGTCACTGCCGCTTCTGCTCGCGCCTCTGTAGCTTCGGCGCGTGCATCTCTAGCTTCGGCGCGTGCCGCCTCAAGAGTGTCTGTGAGGTCTGTAGCTTGTGTCCGCGGACGCGTGGACAACGACGGTACGCGGGCGATATTCTTCGGTTTCATCGGATTGCTCTCACTTGTTGGAACGCAGCTGTTCCCTGACCTTCTGCGGGTGGCTCCTCCGTGCTCAGGCGTCTCGCGCCAGAAAACTACGTGACATAACATCATCTATCACCATATCGCGAAGAAGTTAACGAGATGTTTCAGCACTCTTACACTCATCTCTCGCATACAGCAGCGTGGCGTTTGAATGCACAGTCACAAGCCGTTCTCGATCAGTTCGCCACCGCCTCAACTGATCTGGTACGCTACACCTGGTTATTACCCATGTACGTTGTTAAAGTGCATCAGGGGATGAGCTTCTTGGCAGCATCGCACCGGTAGCCTGTCTCCTTTCCACCGGTGCAAGTGTCCGAAACAGCCGGACACCACGCCTCAGAATGTTACACAAACTTTGCAGTGCTCCGGACAGCCTACGGGTTTTTGTCGGCACCGGCAAATTGGTCCTGCAAGTGCTTGGCGCACTGTGTTGCACTATGCTACACTTGTTGACAAGTGATAAAGCGTTGAAAGAAAGGTGGGCGGTAGGGACCATGGGCAGCTATGAGCAGATCCGGATCGCGGAAACAACTGAAGCTGAGCGCAATCTCATTAGTTTCCTCACGCCGGAGGAACGCCGTGACGCGCTTGTGCAGGAAGCACTTGCAAAGCACCGCCGCAACGACGGGCAACTCATGCAGGACTATGAGGAACGCATCCGGAGCCGCCAACTCATGCCCCAGGGAGTCGATCCAGAGGGCAGATCGTATGCGACCAATGGGAAGATCTTCTACTATCCCGACGAAAATGAGCCGATGACCAGTATGGGGCGTATGCCAGGCCATCTAGACATACATGTGCTGCAGAAGGCGGATGGCTCGTATGTGTTCATCGATGCCGAGGACCTGCTTGAGGTGCCGACCGAGCAGCAGCACCACGATAATCAACAGTTCCGCGGCGGGCTGGGTCACATTCGTGAACGCAAGTCGAGATTGCAAGATTCGTAACGAGATTGGGATATCCCAAGGATCGCGTATGCGGACTTTCGTGATATGGACAAAGATGGGTCATCCTTTTGGGGACATGCTGAGAACCCAGCAGGGGCTATCTGTATTGCGGGACTTTGCGTCGCCGGACTTCTTCAATAAGCTTCCACATCGAGGCGTCAGTGCAACTGCACCCACCAGCAGACAGGAGACAGTGCCCAATGAAACAGGATGATAAACAAGCGGCTACAGCTGTGGATCCGAAGCAGTATGACGACAATGAGCGAGACGACGCCTTTATACGCTATGACCAGTATTGGTTCGCCTTCCGCGATTGGTGCGCCGCGCGCGACATTCCTGAAGAGGACATGCGCACGTCAGACTACCAGATCCAGTTTGAGCACGATTATTACGGCGACTAACACCACTGCCGAGGTAGCGCAGTGCACCTGCTACTAGGTATTCTTAGGGGAAGTAACAAATGTTATCCTTCAACTCTACGCTGCGTGAGGTACTCACATGACCTATCCCGCTAACTCTGCTCTACCTGATGGCTATCAAGTTACACTCTTCAGGCATGAAGTCTGGTCGCCGATTTACGTAGGTGCAGGGCGAGAATCCATTGGCCCTAGTGTGCATAATCTCCAGGGCGTGCCTATGGGCGCGTTGCGCTTTGCAACCGAGGAAGAGGCCAGACAGTGGTGCTACCTGGACGCTGTCGGTGCATTCTCAGAGCCTCTCCGCGCAGATGAAACTGTCGACCCTATCCGCCTCGAAGATCTCGTTCGAAGATAGCCAGAAGGTAGCCAGAAGATAGCCAATGCACTCGCAGCACAGATTCTTGAAGCGTGCGCTCCCCCTGGTCCTAACGCTTGGCTTCTGGCGGCGTCGCCGCGTGCCAGTGCTGATCCGCATCGTCCCAAACGAAATGATGGGACGGACCCGGCGCAAGCTGCGTCTCTAGCGCTCCGAGCACGAGGTCAACGGGTGAACCGGTGACGGTAACTATCACCGTGCGCGGGTCGCGCGTGAGGATAATCACCAGGTGGCTGCCATGCCACTGGAGTGGAAACTGCAACGATGTCCAGGCACTGGGGAGATGAGGGTCCAGGCGGATGCCCTGTGTCGTTGCCTGTACTCCCCCAACCCCTAAGACGGTGGCTTGCCAGATACCTGCCAGGGTAGCTATATGCACCCCAAGCGATTCATTCCCGCGACTGTCTTGACGATCGATGTCAATTGCTAGATGGAAGTAGTGGTAGGCAAGCTCCGCCGCACCCAGGCGCGCGGCGACCAACGCATGGATTGCCGGGTCGAGTGAGCTACCGTGACCTGTACGTGGCTCATAATAGCGGAAGTTCGCGGTACGTGTTTCCGCATCAAAACGATCCCAGAGCAAGGCGAGGAGCATCACAACATCAGCTTGCTTCACAACTTGGGCATGCTGGATGCGGTCGTGGCCGAGCACCATGTCCATCGACGTTCTCCGATCGCCATACTGCGTCAGGTCCACCTGTTCCAGCTTGAAGAAACCGGTGAACTGTTCAATGAGTCTCGTGGTGGGATCGGGAATGGGCATAAGTCCAACGGCGACAGTGTGCCATTCTGCCAGCTCGTCTGGCGTGAGTGCCAGGTGCGCGCATAGCTCTGCCCAGCGACTGGGCCAGCGCGCGGCGAGTAACTGTGCGACCGTGTCGCCACAGTCCAGGTTCCACGCCGCCATCCCATTCGTATACGCGTCATCATCGACCGATTCGTGGTATTCGTCTGGTCCAATGACGTCACGAATGTGGAAACGATTGTCCTGCTCATGGGTAGCGCGGCTGGCCCAAAACCGCGCCGTTTCGAGAATGATTTCCGCGCCAGCGGTGAGTAAGAAGTCCACGTCCTGGGTCGCCGTCCAGTACTGCCAAACGGCATAAGCAACGTCGGCGCTGATGTGCTGTTCTTTACGCCCGGAAAGCACAGCGATAACTTTGCCCCTCGGGTCGATAATTGTATCGGGGGTCTCCTCCTCACCGGTATCACTCGACTCCCAGGCATAGAGTGCGCCACGATAGCCCATCTGCGTGGCCTTGCGGCGAGCGGCAGACAACGTACGATAGCGAAAGCTCAGCAGGGCGCGCGCCGCCGCTGGCCAGCAGAAGGTGTAGAATGGCAGCAGGAAGGTCTCGGTGTCCCAAAAGACATGGCCGTGGTAGGCATCACCGGTGAGCGCGCGGGCACCAATCGAGACGGCAGAGTCGCTAGGGTTCGCGGCACTGATAAGATGGTAGAGAGCAAAGCGAAGGGCAATTTGGAGGCGTTCGTCGCCCTCCAGGACCACGTCGGCCTCTTGCCAGCGCTCCTGCCAGGCCCTCTCATGAGCTTCGATGAGCAGACCAATGTCTGTCGCTTGCGCATCTCCGAGTGTGTCGTGGCGCGTGACGCCCACGGCTGCACTGGGGAGCGCGTCCTCATCGCGCGCCGCTGCGATGAGGCGCGAATAGAAGGCGGGTTGGTCAGGCTGGGCCTGCCATTCCCAGCGCGCGTAGGTGTACTGGTCGGTGCGCAGAGGCATGAGAGGGCTGGCAGACAAATCCAGAGCAGACATGGTGGCGAGTGCCAGCGTATGTGCACCGTCAACGGTCCGCCAGATGGCCCCGTTTTGCGCAGTAGTCTCTCGCACCAGTAGGGAATCAAGCGGCTCTAACCAGGATTCCACGATGATGGCGGCAGGACGGTCGACATCCAACCGAACAGCATGCCAGGCGAGCGCACGTTGGTCTTGGGATGCGCTACGTAGCGTGCGCAAGGTGAGCGTCGTGCCATCCTCCGTCGAAAAGCGCCAACTGCACAGGAGTACACCGCGCCTCATATCCAGCGTGCGCGTAATGTTCGCCTTGCCTGACGCGACCTCGATGCCGTCGAGAGTGATACGCAACCGCGTCCAATCAGGCGCGGAGACCAGCACTGGGAGATGCTGGGCATTGTCCGTGGCCGCAAAGAGACCAGCTACGAGCAGACGCGGCAGCGAGTGGGGTGCGGGTATCTCAAGCGCGCCGCGGATGCTGAGTAGACCGTTTGCCACCGTGAGACGACTCTCTGCGCCTTCTTCACCGATTGGATTGGCTCCGCCAATGAGCAGCGACCAACTGGGATCTGGCGTGGTAGCCAGTGCCAGAGCTAGCCCTTCTCGACGTGTCTGCAGCGCCTGTTGGTCGGGGAGGCGAGTGGCTGCTAGCTGGGCGAACTGGTGGAGGGTGGCCTGGCGCGCCAACAGGGCACGGAAACGCGCTGGGCCTCCTCCCAGCCACAATACACCGCGTGGCACCCCGTTTGGCTCCACGCCGACCGAGACTACGGGCGCATCCGCACTGCCTTGGCACAGTCGATCATCACTTCCCGACAAACTAGCGACCGAACCGAATTCGTCCCCAACAATTAACACATCGCCCCAAGGGATGCCGGCAGGTTGCAACAACTCGTGTTTGAGCCAGGCCATCGCGTCCGCTTTGTCGGTCAGTCCGACCTCGATATGCTTGACGTCACTGGTGATGCGTGCCTCAAGACCCTGCTCGCGCGCCAACTGTGTTGCCAATCCAATCACCCCCTGGAGGCCGCCACGCACATGTGCCGCACGTAAGCGCCTCTGCACGGCTTTCCGCAGTGGGACGATCTCCGCTTTGGGTGGATCGTCCCACTGCGGAACAGGGATGAGATCAATCTTCCGACGATTGAGCCGGTCATACACGATCTGGACCGCCAGGTGGTTGCTATCGCGCAGACGCTGGGCAACCCCATCGGCGATCACCGTCAGAGCGCGGTCTTGCAGAGGTGTGGCGACTCGCTGAAAGCGGCGTACTGGCTGGCCCAGGCTATCGAACCCAAACACCTGGGAGCCGCGATTGACGCAGATGAGCAGGTAGTGGCGCAGCTCAGGAGTAATTAACTGGCAGAACTGCCCATCAATAGTGCCAAAATTCGTGCCGGTGACCACCGCCAGCCAGACCTGCCGGGAGAGTAGATCTTCAGCCAGGCGTGCCAGTGGCGAGGCATCTTCCCGTCGGTCAACGACAGCGGTGCCATCCCAATCAAAGACGACCACGCGAAACGGGCGCTCGAGTTGCTTCGGAAATGTGACCACAGCAGCTGGCGACAATGACCGGCGCCAGAGCGTTTGCACAAGTTTCTCCATCATGTCACCCTCGATCCTTACGCTCGCCGAACGCGGTGGCACGCGAGAGGCACGCCACTGTAACTGGGATGCTAGAGCCAACTGCATCATCTGATCAGGCAGGAACACCACGGGAAAAGGAACCACGGGCAGCAGAGGGCACGGTCTGCGGGGAATGAGAGCGGCACAATCGTGCATAGACCTGGACGTATTCCATCGCCATACGCCGTAGGTCGAATCGCTCGAGAGCCTCTCTGCGGCACGCTGCGCGGGATAGTTGTGGCAACCTGGCAACCGCCTCGACTAGCTCATCCATCGTGTCACGCAGGTAGCCCGTGACTCCGTCGCGGAGCAGCTCAGGCGCGGCTCCAAGTGGACTCGTAATCACCGGAGTGCCGCAGGCGAGCGCTTCGATGAAGACGAGGCCAAACGGCTCTGGCCAATCAATTGGCAATACGAGCGCCCGCGCTTTACCCATGAGCTGGCGTTTCTCGGTCTCATCCACTTCGCCTAAGAACTCGATCAAGGGGTGATCAAGTAGGGGCTCGATCACGGCAGTAAAGTAGGCACGATCCTTGGGATCCACTTTCGCTGCTATCTTGAGCCGGACACCGGCTCGTTTCGCGATTTCTATAGCACGATCCGGTCCCTTCTCGGGTGTGATGCGCCCCACAAAGCAGAGATAGTCATCGGGGATGGGGTAGAACGGGAAGCTCCTGACATCAATACCATGGTGGATGGTTGCCACCCAGTTCAGTTGCGGCTGGGTACGGCGCTGGCTCTGGCTGATCGCCACGTAATGAGCAGGATACCTTGCGGTGGCCTGATTGAAGACTCCAAAGACTCGCCGGAACTCCTGCCGGTCTATCCGACCGTGCAGGGTTATCACGGTCGGAACCGTCGTAGTCGCAAGAAATGGGAGAGTTAAGTAGTCCAGATGGGAATGGATCACATCAAACTCATCGGCACGCTGGTACACCTCCGCCAGGAGTGCCAGGTGGTAAGCGCTAGCCTCAACCTCAGGATCGAAGTTGATTGCCTGGGGAATGCTTGCAATAAGCCGTGCGCTTGTCTGTGACTCACCGGTTGCAAAGAGAGTCACGTCATGCCCCAACCGGACCAGCCCTTCCGTGAGCTGGGAAATGACCCGCTCAGTGCCACCGTATCTCGTAGGGGGGACTGCAACCTGCAAAGGCGCTATCTGCGCAATCCTCATCGTCCTCTGTCCTCATTTCTTATCCAGAGCCTGTTATGAACGAAAGCCAAGGCGAATCACCTCGTGACGCATCAAGCAGACGAACGCCAGAAAAGGAAAACCCGCGACGGTCTGCTGCAGACGCTTATGGGTGGGCACTTCACAGCGCAGTGGACCGAGACCAAAGACATCGGTGCTCGCCTCGACCGGTCGTCTCATCAGGTGTTCGGGCACAGTGAAGAGTACCTGGATACGGTGAAGGACACATGTTAGATAAGAGTTGATCATCGTCCACTGCGGAAGCTTGTGTACGTTCCCGTCCATAGGCACAAGCTCCTGGCCCCCAGGCAGCGGAAATATAAGAGCAGTCTGCTCCACACCAGGAGCATAGTACGCTCGCTGCGTGGGTGCAAGCGCAATCCTAGACAAAAGCCTGGACAATCGCAGTAGAACGTATGCTGCTGGAGTCGGAAGAGATCCATCGAGCGGCCCTGATGACCGAGGATGATGCGCGGTGCCATTCTGGGGCGTGAACCACGAACGTTGCGCGCCTACCTTGAGCAACTCGCCGCTGGAACTCAGCTCACCAACTGAGGCAGACTTCACATATGTACCTGCTGGATGCATGCGAGGAAGGTTTTAATTGAAAAACCATGATGGTGCATAGCTGCCCGCGATAGAACGTGAGTAAGTAAGTAAGTAAGAGTGCGGCCCCCATTGTGGCAAAGAAACATCCGGACGATCATTTGTGGCGTGTTCCATGCGGGAATATTGCTGCGGTAACATGTACAGACAGTCCCCTGATTACCGCTTGTGCCTCTGACAGTTTCGGGAAAAATCTATGCCAACCACAAGAGGAATAGTATGAACAATAGCGCAAACGCGTCATCCCATGCGACATCGACCATTCCGCCCGACAACCTCCGGCGGAATCTCGTGCTGGCACGACCCAACGAAGATCAGAACTTACCACACATTGGGATTGTAGGAGACACCTACACTATTTTGATTGCGGGCAAGGATACCGACGGTCACTATTGCCTCATCGATATGTATGTCCCGGCTGGCAGTGGACCAGCACTCCATCGCCACGATTTTGAGGAATCATTCACGGTGCTCGAAGGCGAGATCGCCGTCACCTTCCGCGGCACTCAATCGGTGCTTCGATCCGGTGAGACTATCAATATTCCCTCCAACGCACCTCACCAGTTCCACAACCAAACCCAGCAACCTTCCCGGTTACTCTGCATCTGCTCGCCGTCTGGGCAGGAGGAATTCTTCATGGCTATTGGTGTTCCCGTCGCGAGCCGGACGGCGCCTCCACCTGAATTCGACGAAGACGCCCAGGCAGCGTTTAAGGCCAGAGCTGAGGCCCTTGCTCCACAGTACCGGACAGAGTTGCTATAACACCGAATTCGGTCTCCCGAAAGGGTGGTCGCGAGGGGCGGGGCGGGCGCAGACCCGCATCGGGGTCTCAGGCAGACGTCGCGTACACATACGAACACACGAGGAACAGGACGAAATATACGTGCGATGAAGCACTCCGAAAGATCGAGCTTGCCCCGCTTCTTTCAGGTCACTGGCTTAAGGCTGCCTGTCCCGCCACAATCTCTACCGCGGCCCGCGAGGAGCTAGAGGAGCGTAATGCACCTGCCAGGTACTAATAAAAAGCGCTCCTCCACACTCTACGTCCGTTCTGGGACCTGGAGTGCGGAGGAGCCTGTTTAGATGAGGCGAGGAGGCGTCGTTGCCTCCAGGCGCACCACTGCTAGTTTTTGATCCCAGCAGGGGCGATCACTTGCGGTTCTGGAATGGCAACGAGGCCTAGCTGTTGCAGTGCCCCCAGTTGGTCAATAGCGGCCCAGTGCTCTACCACTTTGCCTGCTGCCAGACGACCGATATGGATTTCCGTCCAGGTCGCCGTCTTGCCGGTCGCTTTCATCCCCTGGTAATCCCCTCGCATCGTCCCGCGTGCCGTTGCCCGCAGTACCACGGTCTCCCCTTCCGCCACCACATCCTCCACGGTGAGATGCAGGTCTGGGAAGGCTCCGCGTAACGTGGTGACGTACGCTTTGAATCCGGCTAGTCCGTTAGGCATCCCAGCAGGGGCCGTGTGGTCGACAAAATCAGGGGCGAAATATTGGTCGGCAGTATCGAGGTTGCCCGTGTTCACCAATTGTTCAGGGATAGCGCGAAAGTTCGCTTTGTTCTGCTCAAACATAGAATGTTCTCCTTGTGAGCTATTGCCTAGATCGTAGAGTTTCAAACGAGGCCACCTGCAGATGGCTGGTCGTTGCGACGACGTGGTCAGATGATCGCTTGCATCGTTGTCGACCCATACATCAGACGGCGCTTCAGGTGGGGCCTCGTTCGTATCCATGGTGAGACAGGAGCGAGGCGTGACATCTTCACAGTGGAAGGCAAGTGCGTAGGAGAGTGATGTTGTTGGGGGCTACCCTGGAGTATATCAGAAATGTTGGTGGAAGTCCAGTATTTCTAAAATACAGTAAACTCGTAGACAAATGAACGATACATCCATAATCCATATGCCTCAGCATCTCCAGGAGAATAACTTCGAGTCGCTGTTGATCGTCATCCAAAATCCGCCCAGCGTTTCCAGCCAGGTGCCAGCATCTGCCGCCTGACGTCCACGATCTTGCTCGTTATCTCATCCTGCTGCGTCTGGGAACGGCAGCCCCACTACATTCGAGGCCACCTCATACTCTCGACCCTGATCTGCCTGCTCGTTGGCCTGGGCATGTTGGGTACACCCTACCATTTCCATCATCGCGCCCGTCGCTGGCGCGGGCCTCTTCGGCATTTGGGAAGCGGTTTTCGCAGCTCTAGTTGCGAGTTTGTTGCAAGTACTTCTTGCCACCCTGTGGCAAGCGTGGCGCGATCATAATCTGCGCCAGTTTGCTGAGGTTATTGTTCCAGCGCTGGTGCCGTTAACGACGGCGGAGGCTCATGGTGAGACTTCACTCGTCTCTCAGAAGCCGGTCTGATTATCGCCTCCCACCTATTGCTAGAACACACCCTACTTGAGCTTCCCAGGCTTTTGTACAGGTTTGTGCTTGCACCCGCGCACCGCATGTCATACCCTCGGGGTGCAGAGCAGACTGCTCAAGTGCATTCTCCCCACCTGGCAGCCTGAACCTCATGCAGTATGTGGCACCAACTACATCAGAGTACTGCAGCCTACGACTATCGCGTAGCGTATTCTAGCGACCATCCCCCGTTGGCCCAGATTTTCGCGTGAAGTGGCGCACGATCCATACTGCGCCTAGAGTTAGACACTCAAAAGGATGTGACTATTATGAATGCACTTGGCACACGCAAATGGTGGGCGCTTGGCGCGCTCACTCTGGCCGTTCTCGCGGTCGGTCTCGACGGCACCGTACTGAGCGTGGCGCTGCCCACGCTGGCTACCGCGCTGCATGCCTCGGAGTCGGATCTGCAGTGGTTTTCCTCCGGCTACCTCTTGGTGCTGGCAGCGGCGATGCTGCCCATGGGATTGCTCGGGGATCGTTATGGCCGCAAGATGGTGATGGTCGCGTCTCTGGTGCTGTTTGGAGCAGGCTCGGCCGCCTGCGCCTTGGCGCCTTCGGCTGGCGCTTTCATCGCGGCTCGGGTACTCCTGGGCCTCGCGGGCGCAGGTATTATCGTGATGGCGCTGGCGGCGCTCACCGTGCTTTTTACCAAGGAGGAACGGCCGCGGGCAGTGGGGATCTGGGCAGCCGCCAATTTTCTGGCTCTACCGATTGGTCCGATCCTGGGCGGTTGGCTGCTGACTCACTACTGGTGGGGATGGGTCTTCCTGTTGAATGTTCCGGTTGCCCTGGTGGGACTGCTGGCGACCCTGGCGCTCGTACCGGAGTCCCGTGCACCCGTGCGTCCCGGACTGGATCTGGTGGGGATAGGGGCGTCGACTGCAGGACTGGTCGGAGTCGTCTATGGGCTGATCGAAGCGGGCCAGAGTGGCTGGGGAAGCGCCAGCGCGTTGGTACCCCTGATCGTGGGCCTGATGCTTCTGATGGGATTCTTCCTGTGGGAACGCCGGCTCAGCCTACGTCCAGGTGGGCAGCCGCTGGTTGATCTGGCGCTGTTTGGCTCGGCGAGCTTCACCTGGGGTGCTATCCTGGCGGCGGTCGCGGCCCTGGCCATGCTGGGGGTGCTGTTTACGTTGCCGCAATTCTTCCAGGGAGTGCTGGGAACCGATGCCATGGGCTCCGGCTTCAGGCTCTTGCCGCTGATCGGTGGGCTCGTCGTGGGAGCCATCCCGGCGGATCGTGTCGTCCGTCTGGTGGGAGCCAAGATCACTGTCGCGCTCGGGTTCACGCTGCTCGCCGTTGGGCTCATCGTCGGAGCTACTACCGGTGTGATGTCTAGCGGCGGCTTTGTCGCCGTCTGGATGGCTATTGTGGGAATGGGTATGGGGCTCACCATGGCCACTGCAGCCTCGGCGGCGCTCTCCGAGCTTTCGCCGGAGCGAAGCGGGGTAGGCTCTGCAGTGCTGCAGGCCTTGCAGAAGCTGGGTGGGCCGCTCGGAGCAGCGATTCTGGGCAGCGTGCTCAGCACAGTCTACCAGGCTCAGCTGCCGCTGGCTGGCCTACCGGTGGCCACGGCGCGGGTCATTCGGGAGAGCCTCTTCGCCGGAATCGCCGTGGCCTCGCAACTCCGGTCGGTCGCGCTGCTGGGCTCCGTGCGCAGCGCCTTCGTGGAGGGAATGGATGTCGCGCTGGTGGTAGCCGCTGCCATCGCTGTGGTTGGCCTCATTCTGGCGTTGGTGTTCATGCCGCGGCGGTCGGGCACGCCGGAAACGCCGAACGCCGATGGAGCGGACACGTCAGGCGCAGTCGCCACGACTGCCGAGTCCGAGCGCCCCGAGGTAGTGGCCGCCAGCCATGCCCACCAAGTAGAATTGCCGTATGAGGAAACCGCTATTCGATGATGAATAGCGCTTCACGCCGAGAGATGGGCCTAGCCCACCTCTTGGCGGTGCCTTCTCGAGATACTGTCTCTACCCGCAGTAGCGTACATTCTGCGGAAATTGTCCAGACTCTTGTCTAGCTTTGCGCTTGAACTGGCGCACTTACAGTGTTATGCTCGTAGTGCGTGGCAGACTGCTACGATGGTGTACAACCAATACACATGGTAGCCTGTGCCTCATGCAGTGGAGTTCCGTGAGAGCCTCCTGCGCACGGTACCGCAGTGTACAACTTTCTAACATTCGCCTAAATGTTCATCCTCCAAAGTGCTTCAGATATCCACGTCTAGATGTCACGTCCAATATCAGGGCTGACCATGTACTCTGGCTCGTTTCGGCCGCAGCTACGTTTACGCTGTACCAACACACAGGGCAAGGGATGAAACCCTGGTTACACCTGGCGTTCGGATAGCAATCATGCTGACTACCTCTCTCTACCCCGCCTGGAAAGACGACGGGCAATCACAGTGAAACACGAGCCAACGCGAGCGAACGCACCGAGCGCGACACGTGTTCACTGCTTAGTTGAATCGAGGAACTCCTATGTCATCTCAGCAACAACAGGCGCTGTGGCGCTGGGCAGCCATTGCCATTAGTGGCATCGCAGCGGCCTGGACGCTGTTCCATCTGATCTGGAACATGTCCAATCACACCTCGGACGATTTTTGGGGCCAGGCGCTCCTAGTCCTCTTTGTCCTGGCACTCCTTCTCACCTTCGTCCGCTTTTTCCAAGAGCGGACCTCTGTCCCGGCAACGGTCTCTCCCAACGAGCCCTTCCCCGAGCCGGCGATCTCCAAGTTCTTCTTCGGGTCTAGCGGGTCGGCGGCCCTGTGGTTTGTCATCCGTATGAACGTCGGTGCCCAGTGGTTCCTGGCCGCCTACGAGAAGATCAAAGCGCCGGCGGTCTGGGGCACGAGCGGTGTCGCCCTCAAAGGCTTCGTGGAGGGAGCGCTGGCCAAGAGTTCTGGAGCCAACCCTGCCGTTCAGGGCTGGTACGCCAATTTCCTCAAGGATTTCGTACTTCCCAACGTCGGTCTCTTCTCCTTCCTGGTCACGTACGGCGAGATGGCCGTGGGACTGGGCTTACTCCTGGGGGTGCTCACCGGCATCGCCGCTGGATTCGGTGTCTTGATGAATCTGAACTACCTGCTGGCCGGTACCGTCAGCATCAATCCCATCATCGGCATGTTCGCGCTCTTCCTCTGCTTCTCCTGGAGAGTCTGTGGCTGGATCGGTCTTGATCACTGGCTCCTCCCTGAGTTTGGAATGCCCTGGAAACCTGGAGTGGTGTTCGAGTCCCGCCCCAAGCCTCTGGCACCCGCTCACTTACCCTCCTGATCCTCCTGATCCTCTCGATCCTCTGGATGATCGAAATTCCGCTCCCATCGTTTGTTGCGTAAACACGGCGAAGGCCCTGGCTAGTGTTTAGCCAGGGCCTTCGCCGTGTTTACGCAAGCCACCACCGGATGTCTATATGTACCGAAAACAACTCTGGTGGTGACCTATGCTGGCCTCAAATTGTCTAGAGTTTTGTCCAGGTTTGCGCTTGAACTGGCGCACAAGCAATGTTATCCTCTTGATGCGCGGGAGGTTGCTATAGTGCTGTTCCTCTGCGCAGCGACCTGTACGCCGTGCGGAAGAATTATGAGATCCCCCTGCATTAGGTACCGCAGGTGCGCCATCGTATTATCACTTCACTACCATCCCCAAATTGTCTACATAGTGCGTCCTGATAGTGTGTCCAATAGCAGAGTTTAGCGGTGTTGACCGCGTGATCTAGCCTGCTTAGCCCGTGCACACGTTGTACCGCGCCAGAACCTTATGCAGCGAGGATTCAAACCCTGGCTACACCCGGCTTCCTGGTAGGGACTGTGCTCACCACCTCTTGACTGATCTGTTGATACAAACTCTGTGTTTTGGCGGAGTTGGCGCAATGGAGGTCAACTCTTCGCTCGCCCTGTTTTCCGTACAGGAGACCGGTTCTATGGCACAGCATTCCTCTGATCCCGATACCCTGGCGAATGGCGTGTGGGCTGCAGTAGAGCGGCGGGGCATCTCACGTCGAGATTTCCTCAAGTTTTGTTCGGTCATGACCGGTGCGCTGGCGCTGCCCATGCGCTACACACCCAAGATCGTCAAGGCGCTTGAGGAAACCCAACGACCCGCATTGGTCTGGCTGGAATTCCAGGATTGCGCTGGCAACACTGAATCGGCCTTGCGCTCCTCACATCCTACCTTCTCAGACATCATACTGGACTTGCTTTCGTGGAATTACCATGAGACTCTCATGGCGCCTGCTGGCACAGCCGCTGAGAAATCACTCTACGATACCGTCAGCCAGCAAAAAGGCCAGTACCTGACCGTTGTGGAAGGCTCCATTCCTTTAGCGTTTGGTGGCACCTATTGTACTATCGGTGGTCGCAGCGCCATCGACATTGCCCAGCAGGTCTGTGGCAATGCCTACGCGACGATTGCCGCAGGCACCTGCGCTTCCTTTGGCGGCATACCGGCGGCGAATGGCGGAGTGACCGGAGCAGTCAGTGTGGCCCAGGCTATTCCCGGACTCAATCTCATCAATCTTAGTGCCTGCCCAATGAATGGCGCCAACCTTGCCGCCACCATCGTGTACTGGCTGACCTTCAAGGAACTCCCTGCCACTGATGAACTCAACCGGCCGCTATTTGCCTATGGCGATCGCATCCATGACGCTTGTCCACGCCGAGCCCACTATGATGCTGGCCAGTTCGTGGAGGAATGGGGGGACGAAGGGCATCAACTGGGATGGTGTCTCTACAAGATGGGCTGCAAAGGCCCGGCAACCAACTATAATTGTCCGCAAATTCAATGGAATGACGGTACGAACTGGCCTATCGGCGTGGGGCATGGTTGTGTGGGCTGCGCCCAGCCGAGTTTCTGGGATCAGATGACGCCGTTCTACAGCACGCTACCTTCAGTGCCTGGTTTCAGCGTGGAGACAACGGCAGAGGATGTGGGGGTGGGGCTCATTGCCGCCGTTGGCGGATTAACGGCCGCGCATGCGATTGGCTCAGTGGTGCGTCAACGTCGTCTGGCTCATGAATCTGTCACGGTCACGAGATCAAGTACAGCTAAAACCGGCGCAGTGCCCACAGCCGTCCCAGCAGCGGACTCTTCTGGGATGTCTCACAGCCCCGCGGCGGCCGAGCTCATCCCGCCATCGTCGTCGTCGGAAGGCGGGCAACCCTCATGAGAATCGCCATCGATCCAGTGACCCGCATCGAAGGACATCTGCGCATCGAAGTAGAAGTGGAGGATGGCCGCGTCACCGATGCCTGGAGTTCCGGCACCATGTTTCGTGGCATCGAGCTGATTCTGCGGAATCGTGATCCGCGTGATGCCTGGGTGTTTGCCCAGCGGATTTGCGGTGTCTGCACGACCGTGCATGCGCTGGCTTCGGTGCGTGCGGTCGAAAATGCTCTGAATATCATCATACCTGACAATGCTCGAATCATTCGCGATCTCATTGCCGGCGCCCAATTGGTACAGGATCATGTCGTCCATTTCTATCATCTGCACGCTCTGGATTGGGTCGATGTCACGCTGGCGCTCAAAGCCGATCCCAGTAAAACCTCAACGCTGGCGCAGTCGATCTCACCCTGGCCGAACTCCAGTACGAACTACTTTCGGGGTGTACAGAACAAGTTGCAGGCCTTCATCAATTCCGGGCAACTGGGTCTGTTTGCCAATGGCTATTGGGGGCATCCAGCGTATATTCTGCCACCAGAAGTGAATCTGCTGGCGGTTGCCCATTATCTCGAAGCGCTGGACTGGCAGCGGAGCTTTATCCGCATACATGCCGTCTTGGGTGGCAAGAATCCGCATCCGCAGTCCTATCTCGTCGGCGGCATGGCAACCGCTCTCAATCTTAATAACGAATCCACACTCAACGCCGATCGTCTTGGACTGCTCACCCAGTTGCTCCAAAGCGGGCAGGATTTCGTGTCGCAGGTCTATTTGCCCGACGTCGTAGCAATCGCGGGCTTCTATAAGGACTGGGCCGGCATAGGCACGGGACTGGGCAACTATATGGCCTACGGTGACTACGCCAGCGACACGCAAGACCTTGCCTCTACCTATTTCTTCCCCGGTGGACTGATCCAGCAGCAAGACCTCAACATCATAAATCCGGTAGCTCAGACGCAAGTGGCCGAATATATCACGCATTCCTGGTATACCTATGCCGAGGGCAATACGGCTGGGCTACATCCCTGGAAGGGCGAGACCGACCCGCAGTACACCGGGCCAACGCCACCCTTCGACTATGTGACGACCGACAAATATAGCTGGCTCAAAGCGCCACGCTACGATGGCACCGCCGTCGAGGTGGGCCCGCTCGCCCGTATGCTGATTGCGTACGCCAGCGGTACGCCGCAGGTGCGGCCAATCGTGAATAGCACCCTGTCGCAATTAGGGGTAGGGCCCACAGCGCTGTTCTCCACGCTGGGTCGTGTGGCGGCACGCGCCATAGAGGCCCAGGTGATGATGAACCAACTACCGACCTGGTTGCAGCAGTTGGAAGATAATATGGCCCGCGGCGATTTGACCATCCACGACAACTCCAAATGGGATCCGTCCACTTGGCCACAGGAAGCGTTCGGCTTCGGATACCACGAGGCGCCACGCGGGTCGCTGGGGCACTGGATACATATAAAAAATGGCGCCATCGCCAACTATCAGGCGGTCGTGCCGAGCACTTGGAACGCTGGGCCGCGTGATGCCTCCGGCCAGCGTGGCGCCTACGAAGCATCGCTCATCGGCACGCCGGTCGCTGATCCCACACAACCAGTTGAGATTTTGCGCACCGTGCATTCCTTCGACCCCTGTCTCGCCTGTGCCGTGCATGTGCTCGACCCCAAGGGGCGTGAGTACGTGAATGTGCGCGCACTGTGAGCCAAGCGATTGGTACCGTGGAGGTGATTAGGTAGTGGAGACACCGATAGATACACCATTGAACGCTCCCGCGAGTGCCGAGAGCGGACCGGCCAAGGTTACCATCTTCGTGTGGAATTTGCCGGTGCGGATAATTCATTGGACGACGGTGATCGCCATTGGCGTGCTGACCGTGACGGGTTTCTATATCGCTTTTCCATTTATTGGCACTACTGGTTCAGCGACCAGCCAATACTTGATGGGGACGGTGCGCTTTATCCATTTCGTGGCGGCCTTCGTCTTTACCACCGCCGTGCTGTTTCGTATCTATTGGGCTTTCATGGGCGGGATCTATGCCCACTGGGACCAGTTTATACCGTCCACACGAGCGCGACTGCGCGGGTTACGGCAGATGCTGGGCTACTATACCTTTCTGCGGAAGCGCGCTCCGGAGGTAGTGGGTCACAACGCGTTGGCAGGGATTACCTACGTCGGGTTGTATCTGCTCTTTTTCGTGCAGATCGCGACAGGCTTCGCGCTGTTCTCCTTACCTTTTCATGATGGCTTCTGGAAAGTAGCGTTTGGCTGGATTATTCTGCAGTTCGGCACCCAACCTGTGCTCCTTTTGCATGATTTCCTGATGTTTGCCTTCCTGGCGTTTGTGATTCACCACGTCTATAGTGCGGTCTTGATCGATATCGAAGAGCGCAGCGGAATGGTGTCGAGCATGATCACGGGCTATAAAGCGCTCACACCTCAGCATATCGCCAATGCCGCCGACCAGGTGCGAACACGCCACGAACACGGCGGCCGAAGTTAGCAGCTAGGACATGACTATGACTGAAGGCATCACTGTACTGGCGCTGGGTAACTTGTTGCGCCGAGATGAAGGCCTGGGAATCCGGGCGCTGCAACGCCTCGAAGCCGGTTACCTAGTGCCTGACACCGTGCAAGCAATCGACGGTGGTACTCTGGGACTGGAACTCCTCAGTCTGGTTGAGGATACTACCCACCTGCTCGTGCTGGATGCGCTGTTGGTAGAGGGCCTCCCTGGGACCTTGGGGCGTCTGGCCAATGACGAGGTGCCCAGGTATTTCGGCATGCGAACCTCTCCCCATGAAATCGCTCTGCCAGACCTGTTGGCGGTAGCCGAGTTACGCGGCCTGGCTCCGCCCGAGCTGGTCGTGCTTGGTCTGCGCCCAGACAGTATCGAATTGGGCTGGGAGTTGTCCGAGCCTATTGCGGCCCAGCTTGATACTCTGGTCGAAGCGGCAGTGCTGGAGCTCCACCGCTGGGGGATGACCCTTGAGCCGCGAAAGGAGCAAACGCATGCATGAAATCGCTGTCATGCAGGGCACCATCTCGACCATCGTCGGCACTATGCGTCAAGCAGGAGGTGACCGCATTACCTCTGTCCATCTCTCGCTCGGCGCATCGAGCCATATGAGCGAGGAGTCTGCACGCCAGCATTTTGACATGCTCGCGGCAGGCACACCGGCGGAGAACGCCGAGCTCATCATCATGTGGCTGCCCGCAACCTATCAGTGCTTTTCCTGTGGGCAGCGCTTCGAAGTCATCGAGGTCACAGAAACTGTCAGCTGCCCGCACTGCGATAGCGTTGCGCTGGAAGTAGACCATCAGGATCTGTGTTACGCCAGCGAAATCAAGATTGAGGTGTGTAACCCGCCAACAGGGAACTGCCGCCCATCGCAGTGAAAGGAGCCTAAGCATTGTGTATCAGTCTGCCCGGCTACATTATCGAAATCAACGGGCCAGTGGCGTTGGTTGAGTGCAACGGGCGGAAGACCTGGTGCAATGCCCTGGCGCAACCGGACGTGCAGGTCGGTAACTATGTGCTGACCCACGCTAATCTTATCATTGCCATAATTTCGGAGGCTGAAGCGCAGGAAACCATCGCTGCTGCGCAGGAATTGGAAGCCCTGCTCGATGCCGCCGATGGAGGAGGTATCAGGTCATGAATCAGGCCAATCCACGCCGAGGATACGTCTTTGCGGCCATAAACGCAGTAATCAGCGGCTTTGCCATCTTCATCAATACCTACGGCGTGAAGCTCTTCGCGGATTCCACACTCTATACCGCTTTGAAAAACGGAGTAGTGGGCGTGGTACTCGTCATTCCGCTTATCTTCTTTGGCACGCAGCGGGCCGAGATCAAACGGCTGCAAAAGCGTCAATGGGGGCTACTGGTCCTCCTGGCCATAATCGGCGGTAGTCTACCTTACATCCTGACGTTTCGGGGATTCCAGCTTTCCACGCCCACCACGAATGCTCTACTGAGCCACCTGAACTTTGTGTTTGTGGCAATCTTGGCGGCAGTCTTCCTGCGTGAGCGCGTGGGTTGGCTGGTGTGGATCGCACTGGCAATGCTGCTGGTGGGCACCTCATGGGGCCTGAATCTGCACGCTGTGGTCCTGAATGAGGGCGCGTGGCTTATACTAGCTTCGACCGTGTTCTTTGCTGTTGCATCCATCATGATGAAGTCGATGCTGAAGGACCTTTCGCCCGCGCTGATCATGTCGGCGAAAATGTCACTCGGGTCACTGTTGATTTTCGGCTACGTGGGTGCTACCGGGCACTTGGATGAAATCGCGCACCTGAACGGGCAGCAGTGGCTGTTTGTGCTAGTAACCGGGTTGATCCTCTTGGCCTTCACGGTCACTGCCGTAATGGCGCTCAACTATTGCTCGGCGACGGCGGCGACAGCCATTCCAGCGGCAGCGCCGATCATCACCACATTGCTGGTGGCCATCTCGACACAAAGCCTGCAGCTCCCGAGGACAACACTAATCAGTCTGGGTCTTGTGCTGATTGCGACCCTGACTGTCGTACTCTTCGGCCTGCTACATGAATCACGCCAATCTCACCAAGAGCGTGAGAAGACCGCAGTGACAAAAGGCGCGGTGATGGTATGACCTCTGGCATTCCTGGTCCGCTGCTCTTTGGCCATTATGCGTTCCCCCCTAATCGGCTGGGCTATTGCGGACCGGACGACCATGAGGCGCTGTTCGAATACGTGGTGGAACGCAAGCGGATGACGGCCTCCTCGAGTTGGAGCGCCGCTTTGAGGGCGCATTCCCCTATCTGCGCTTGATTGCGCTTGCCAATCGTATTCGCCGATCCCTTTGATCGCCGGGTTGTTGAGGCCTACTGGCTGGGGAACCGCTATCTGGAGGTGGTAGATGCCGCCGGGCTGTATATGTCGCTCAGTGAACGATTTAAGCAACGCGTCACGCCCAAGAACTTCTCGTGGCTGGTAAGCAAGTTGGAAGCTGGAGCGAAGCCTCACCATAACTTTCATGTCTTCGATGTCTACACTCATGCTGGGCTGATGCGCGACGAGCGCGCCACGATCTCGCTGGAAAAGATGGATGCCTGTCGCATCAGTTGGGGGCAGGTGATCAGCGTGGAGGGAGCAGAACTCGTGGTGGCACGCTCCCGATTGACGTTACTGGATGGTAAGCTTGCCCTCGCGGAACCTACATCCGCGCGTGTACTGAGGCAACAGGGTGGCCGAGGATTTGCCGATCAGGTGGTTCCAGGCTCCTACGTGGCACTGCACTGGAATTGGGTCTGCCAGGAACTCTCTCCTTCTGCGCTAGCCAGACTGCGGTTCGAGACGCGTCGCAGTCTGGCACTGGCCAACCGCACTCTATGAAGAAGTCAGATTGGCAGTCACAGAGAAGCGCTCAGATCGGAAAGAGGCGTACATGATATGTCAGAAGCAGTCATCACAATCTCAATGGCACAAGAATTTCCCCTACATATTTCCTAGTCATCGGCTTGGAGGCGTCATCGGTCAGTGTCTATGCCGCCTGGTTGCAGGAGGCTGGCCAGCAGGTGACCATCCTCGCTCGTGGTCAACACCTTGTCGATCTCCACGTAGCATGGGGCTCTGTTTATCGAGGGACACGGGGGACCCTGGCCAGGTGCAGCACCACTTCCTCATCATGACAGTAGACCACCTGGCTCTCAGATGATGCCTATGATCTGCTCATTGTCGCCGTTTCGACTTGGAGCAAGTCACCCGCTGTGCTGCCCTTTATCACTGCCAACACTGCCGCCTCCGACCGTACTGTTCTTGCTCAACAACGCCTTTGGCGCCGAGCGAGTTTACGGCGGCTGTCGGACGTGGCCGGGTCGTACTTGGCTCGTTTCCTCGGTATTGGGGGACGACGTGACGGCTCCACAAGTTTCCAAGTACTACGTCCTGCCACATTGCAGACCGACACATTGGGCGAAGTCAGCGGGCAGCTTACTTTCCCCTGCACCTCTCCGTAATGCTGGCAGACCTATGGTCAAGGGTCAACCGGCCATCGCCGTCCGCCCTGACCAATCACATTGATGCCTGGCTCAAGACCCACGCCGTCTTCGGTTTACCTGCTGTTATTGGCCGCAGCCTTCATCGATCACTGCAGCGGTGAATAGTGTGCGTTACTTGCAGCAATGATCGAGCTGCCCTCGCTGCGCTGATCATGCAGTATCGGCTCCCCACCACGACCGAATGGTATGCGGTCGACGCGAGTGTCTGGCCGCGCTGCGACGCGGAAACGAGCCCAGAGCGGGGCTTCTACCACCATCACACGCGCCAGTCGCATGGGCAACCCATCGTCGCGGGCTGGAACTACTCCTGGCTGGTCCAAGTCCCCGAACGCTGTTCCAGTTGGAAGGCTTCGCGCCAGTGCGATGTATCCTATCGGGAGACAACCCGAATTACGATAGCCGCCGAGCAAATCCGCGGCTTGCTGCACCCACGGGACTTCTCCCCAACCTCGTGCCGATCGTGTCCTTTGATGCAGGCTATGACACGGTGGTCACTTGCCGTGCGCTCGCAGAGGAACAGGTCAGCGGTCCGCTTACGGTCGGTGGGGTCGCTGCTTTTGTGCTGTCCCGTCGCCGATGCCAACCGGGGACGGCCACGACGAGATGGCACGAAGTTCGTGTGCGGAGCGATCCTGACTACCTGGTCTCACCTCACGATCGCTGGACCACGTCTGACCCGCTGTACGGGCAGCTCCATGTCCAGCCATGGAGCGGGCTGCTTACGATTCCCCAAAACCATGTCAAGCGGGGTACAAGCCAGGCCAAGCCCGTTGTCACGAGAACGCTCATTCGCTACGAAGTGGACGCATTTGGCGCGACCGCCCTTGGAACCAGTTCCGCTCTAGCCCTGGTGGGCGGGTCCGATGGCCCCGGACTTGGAAACGATCTGGCGGGTGTACATCGCTCGCTTTGCCATAGAGCATCTGTTTCGCTTCTTCAAACAGATCTTGAAATGACCCCCCAAACTGGCGCGCTCCCGCTGCGGCGGACCGCTGGACGTGGCTCCTCATCCTGGCCTACCTCCAATTGCGGTTGGCGCAGTCCGCTCGTTCACGAGGTTCGCCTTCCCTGGCAGCTGCCCGTCCCCCTGGAAGCTGACGCCCGCACGAGTCCGGCGCGCCTTTTCCACAGCTGCTGCCGCATCTGGTTAGTCCAGCGTGCGTACCAAAACCCTGCGGCACTTCGCTTGGTCGCCCAATAGGCAAACACTCACCGCCGTCAACATGTTTCCCCGCCATCAAATTGACAGCGGCACGTGGTGATTTTCGGGGTAGCATGCCACCTGCTGCCACTATTCTCGATTGGGAGTCACTTGCGAGTGGGTAAAAGGCAAGATCAGCTACCCATGTTTCCGACAAACATGACTTTTGTAGGCGAGGATCTTTAGGAGGCGCGGACAGCTGGAATGGGCTCTGCCGAGGCTTGAAAACGGCCGACCCCGACACCCACCCCGAGACTCTGGAAGAGTTCGATTCCGGCCCAGGCGATGACCACCATGTAGGCGATCACGCCAAAGGTCCCGGTGGTCCCCCACCACCACGACATATGGATACCCCCACCCCCTGCAAAGCTCAGGAAGCCGAGCACGGCGCTGGCCACCGCGAGGACGATGAAGCCGATGCCGAGCGGGCGCGAGAAGATCCTGGCCCGGATGGTGGCGACTCCGAAATAGGATGCCGCCCAGCGAGACAATGCCGCTGGCGACCGCGAAGAAGAACCGGTGAACGAGCCCGGCCCGTCGCTGAGGTTCGCGGTGGAGACCTGCATGGTCGCGATCCACGGGAAGATCAGGACCTGGATCAACGGGAAGCCAACGAGCAGGAGTATCCCCGCCGCTAACACCGCCACCAAGCCCACAAAGCCGAGGACGCCGCTCTCCGCGCGCTGCCGGAGGTAGACGGCCGTCCAGCCGGCCATGACGAGCAGCCCACCCAGCAGCACGACGAGTGCCATCGGATAGTACAGTCCGCTGGCGACCGCCGCTCTGGCATCGCCCTGAGGGGCCAGCAGGTTGCCGGCCGTGACCAGTACCGCCCCGGCGACGAGCGCCACGGCCGCTATCCGGTAGAGAACCATTTGAGACATGTCGATCCCTCCATTGGTGGTCTAGCATGACCTGCCCACCGAGGCCGATCCATCCTGCCCCTTCTTTCGCAGCTCCCTTGCTCAGGACGGAACCCTCACTAACAAGTATGCGCCTCAAGCATAGCCCTGACTAGAACGCAGTTCAAGCCATCACCTGGGCAAAACTCTGGACAATTCAATCGCTGCCGTCAAATTGACGCCCTAACGTGGTGATTTTCGGGGTAGCATGCCACCTCCTGCCAATATTCTCGATTGGCGGTCAGTTGCTATTGGTTAAAAGGCAAGATCAGAGTCTGTCGTAGTATGTGAGAATGTTGTAAAGCCAGGCGGAGACATCTCGGGGCCGGAGTCACGCCCCTGGTCGTGGACGGAGCCGGTAGTGTCGTCGCCTGGCGTAGATGAGTGACGCGGGCGACCTGCGGGTTGGAGAGGTTGGCAATGTCGATGCAGGATTGGGACACGTTTGGTCAGGTCGCTGGCGGCGCCAGTGGCGCGTTGCTCGGCCTCCTCTTTGTTGTCGTCTCGCTCAATCGAGACCGAATCATCCAAAATCCGGCGCTGCGTGCCAGCGCACTTAAGACCCTGGTGCTGTTCATGCTTCCACTGGTTGCTTCGATCTTGCTAGTGACGCCGCAGCAGCCTTCTTGGGTCCTTGGGACCGAGCTCATTCTGCTCGGCTTCATAACCGGTGTGGTCCTCGTGGCCGCCGGACACGGGAAGCGGGCACTAGATACGCGACTCGCCCAGTTGCTTGACCGCTTCAGTCCCAACCTCGTCACGACGTTGCTCATTCTGGTCGCTGGTGCAACCTTGGTCGCTGGCTATGGCGGCGGTCTCTACTGGCTCGTACCTACGGTCCTCTCCGGACTCATCAGCGGCGTCACCAATGCGTGGTTGTTCTTAATCCAAGGTCCAGAGTGACAAGGCCAGCGCACGGGGCAGAAATTCGCGTATTTCTTGGAACGGACCTGCAACTGAAGGCAGGTCAAAGCCGTATTTTGCCGGCTTTCCTAAACATGGGTGGATCTACCTGAACTGGCTACAAGAGATTCGTACATAACTGGTCATCTCCTGACTGGTCATCTCCTGGCGTCCTATAGCGAGGAGAGGCTGATCAACACCACGCACGTGACGACGTTTCTGACGACAATGCCGGCACATTTCGGTGAACTATGACGAACATAGCCGCTGCTGATTACCCTATTTTTCCCGTGAACTGTTTTCGACCTTCGTGACCCGGTTTACTGTCTTTGTATACTGCTCTCCGGTTTAAACTCTCTTCCCTAGGCGATGGCTCTTAACTGGGCCTCTGCAAGTAGCGCTGATGAAGGGAACGACGCCACAATGCCCGTGCGTTCCGCTCGCACTAGATAACAAACTGGGGCAGGTGGAGCAGCTGACTCACCAATCCCTTGAGGGCATTCCTCTTGATGACCACTCGCTGATGCACAAACTGGACCTGGCAAGCAGAGGCATCCAGTTGTGCCACGATCTCCTCGCCTGTATACCGACTGCCCACGTAATAGGCTTGCCCGTCGAGCACGACCGAGCCATTGGGCTTCACTCGACGAGCAAAGCAGCGCTCACGATAGGCGTGCAGCCATCGGCCCGGATCGACCTGCTCCGGCAAAATTGGGCGCTGGGGGAGCTCAGGATGCGCCACTGGTGGAGGTTGGTTCCCACAGCTCACCCCTTAATGGGGCCGCTCCCGGTTGTAGTGGAGCTGGAGGTGCGGCGCCTCCTCTTCGTGCTCGTCTGGCAGCTGCCACCTTCCGCCGAGCACGTCCTCCACTGGTCCAGCTGGCATCGTCGGTCCAGGCTGGATGCTGTTGGGTGGCGGCAGGAGACGCTGCTGGGACGGCAGGCACTCGGGCTAAGACCGGAGCCTGCAAGCTAAAGAGGCGGAAATCGGGCACAGCTCCGCGGTATCCGGCCATCAAAAAGAGCGCATGAACCGAATTGTTATCGCAATCTTGACGTGTTTTCAGCATTCTTACGAATCACCAATAGCAACCGACCGATAATCGAGAATATTGGCAGGAGGTGGCATGCTACCCCGAAAATCACTACGTTGGGGCGTCAATTTGACGGCAGCGATTGAATTGTCCAGAGTTTTGTCCAGGTGATGGCTTGAACGGCGTTCCAGCCAGGGCTATGCTCGAGACGTGTACTTGTTCGTGAGGGTTCCGACCTGGACAAGTGAGCTGCGAAAGAAAAGGGACAGGGCGCAAGATGTTTCGATGCAGAACCTATTGGCTCTGCAGCACCGGCCTCGCCATCGTCAGGGCAGTCGTTCTCACGCTCGCTGGCAGGCACGGCTCGCCGGTCAGCTGTTTCATGCAACAAGGAGGCAGACAAAGTTGAGACCATTGGAAGTCCTGTTGGTTGTAGCCAATCTCCTCACCTTTTTGGTGTTCGTAGCGCCAGGACTCCGTGCGATCCGCTGGCTGGGATACATCGTCTTCATCACGTTTGCTGTGGCCATAGCCCAGATCTTCGTGGAGGGGCCACGGTGGCCAATGATTCCAGCCTATGTGCTGACAGGACTCTTTCTGGCCGTGTGGGGCGTGCAGCATCTGACCCCAGCGGGTGGACGCGTTAAGAGGATCCTCACCAAGCGAGTGGTCGCAGGTGGCGCAATCGTCCTCTGTATCATTGCTCTGGGACTCTCTGTCGCGCTTCCCACCGTGCTCCCGGTCTTTCAGTTTCCTCGCCCCACCGGACCCTATCAGATCGGGACGGTGACCTATCATTGGGTCGACACCAGTCGCCACGAGCTGTTCAGCTCTGATCCGACTGCCCGCCGTCAGCTGATAGCGCAGATCTGGTATCCGGTCAAAGGAGACACCTCAGCCGCGCGTGCTCCCTACGTGCAGGATGCGAGTGCCCTTTCGTCCGCATTGGCGGGAGCGCTGCGTGTGCCGAGCTTCACCTTCGATTCCTTTCAAGACGTCACCACCAATGCTATCCCGTCTGCACCGGTGGCACATGAGGAGCCCAGCTATCCGGTACTGATATTCTTGACCGGGCTAACCGGCTTTCGCCAGTCGAACACCTTCCAGGTCGAAGACTTAGTCTCACACGGTTTCATCGTCGTGGGCATCGACCAGCCCTATGCGGCGGCAACGGTCGTGTTCCCCGGTGGCCAGCAGATCCTCGGATGGTCCAGGGACCGGATGCAACCGCTTATCCAACAGAGTTTGAGTCCGACGGCAAACGCACCCATGGTGAACGGTCAAGCGCTCACGAATGGCATCATCCCGTATTTCGCCCAAGATGTCAGCTTCACTATCGATCAGCTGACTGCGCTGAACACCGCTGACCGGAAGGGGATTCTGACCGGGCGGCTTGACCTGCAACGCATCGGGATATTTGGGGTTTCGCTGGGGGCAATGGTGGCCAGTCAAGCCTGTCATACGGACCCACGATTGAAGGCCTGCCTGATGATGGACGCCGCGATGCCGGCCGATGTTGTACAGGCAGGATTGAAGCAGCCGAGTATGTGGATCACCCGGCCTGCGAGCGATATGCGCCTCGAAGACTGGTCAGCGGCCGACATCGCCCAAACGCTGAACACCATGCAGGATGTGTTCAACAAAGAACCAGTAGGAGATGGGTACTATGTCTCGATCCCCGGGATGTTTCACGTCAACTTTACCGATGCACCGTACTTTACTCCGCTTGCTCAGCAGATAGGTCTTTCCGGGCCGATCAATGCCCAGCGAGGGTCTACCATCGTCAACGCATACTCGCTGGCGTTTTTTGAGCAGCATTTGGAGGGGGGCCTGCAAGCCCTGCTAGATGGTTCGGCACACCAGTACCCCGAAGTGCTCTTCTCGGTGAGTGGTGCTAGTCAGTAGCCGATGCAGCAGGTCGTCTTCAGGTTCGCTCAGCGAAGGTGGAGCACGAGATGCACGTCGCTTCTCAAGAACTTTCGCATGGATCTCTTAGAAATGACATGATGCTCGTCTGTGGTCATCTGGGCACGCACTGCTCTGAGTGGCCATCAGGACAGTTTGGGAAGATGCTAGCCTTTCGGATGGTTCCATTTCCTGCCGTGCAGACGCGAGGAGCAAGCTCTTGTGCCGTTATTCCATACTTATCTACTAGGTCGGTTGCTTCGCGCACCGTCAGTGCAGGTTGTTGGGCTCGGGAATCACATCTGTCCTGAATTGTCCAGAGTTTTGTCCAGATCGGCGCTTGAACTGCTATCTCGCCTATATTATGCTTCCAGTACGTCGTCCACAAGCTGCATCCTCACACACATGAGCGCACGCTGTCTCATGAGAAGCGCATGAGGCAAGGCGATACACTGGAGGAGAACCATGGTTAGGGTCAAAGGTACACATAGAGTGGCGCAATCAGGTCAGGCGCCGGTACCATGTATCATCGCCGACAAGCAGATCGCCTTTGAGCGCCTCAGCAGAGACTTCCAGGCGAGTTTTGCTTATATCCAGAACGTGCAGGGGCAGCAATGGTTCCCGTCGTTCTCAGTCGCGTCTACGGTACACTATCTCCATGCTCTGTGGATCTGTGAATGCAAAGACTTGCTCCTCAGCGTTTCCCGGACAGCTTCGCGGTATGATGGGCGTCGTGCACTTGAACTGCTGCGGAGCTGGCAAGAAGGCGAAACTGCGGACGTGGTCGCGTTTCTCGAACACAGGCTCGTACTCGCGTCCTTCGCAGACATTACCAATTGCATGCAGGCGGCAATGCGGAGCGAAGACAAGATGTGGCTGCGACGTCTAGAACACGGACGAGTGGTTCTAGTGAATCGCGCCTGGAACCGGGCGCTCGCATTGGCGGATATCTTCGAGCTCTCTCCTGAGAGCCTGAGCCATCAGGTAAGCGCGGCGTGCGCTCACTATGGCCATACTGTTCAGCAGATCGAGGCACAGCTGACGTACCTGCAGACACCACTCTATGCTTCCGTTCGGCATCCTGCACTCGCAACACTCAATATGGTGCTCATGAACGCTCTTGGAGTTCGCGTCGCGAACAACAGTGCAGACCGACCCGGACTGCGTACCTCTCGTGTACAAGCCCCAACTCTGTCGCACCCGCCGTATGCCGAACAGGTCATAGGCAGTGTAACGACTCTGGCCTCCAGGCGGCCGAACAATCCAGCGCTGGTGTATCTGAGTGCCTCTTTGGAGCAAGAAGATGCGGCAACTCCATCCCTAACTACCAGCTGACTTGTTGGCGAGAAGCCTCTTGCTGTACGAGAGTTTGGTGATGGCGCACCACGAATTATGCTCACTGCTGGAATTGTCCAGATTTTTGTCCAGGGTTGTGTTTGAACTGGTACACCGAGCGTACTCTGCTCCTGATGAGGAGCAGAGTGCTGCGGTGCTTTCCTGTTCTTGGCAGCCGATATCGCATGCCGCATAGATGAGGAATCGGCACGAGCTACCGTAGCGATGGACCACTCAGCGCCAGCGCGCTGTTGTCTTATCTGCTTCCTGAGACCACCAGGGAGATACACCGTATGTCAGATCCGCAGCAAGTCCATTCATTACGGTGGAGTGGGTCAAACACACTACCGATGCGCTATCGTCGGTATTCCTCTGGACCACTCCCAGACGGGCTATGATGCGGTGACCACCCCCTGCGCCGGAAGACCAATACACAATGCACAGCATTGCACACGCGCCCGGCTGCCAATCGTACGGGCACTCCATGGGCGTGTCAGACGCCACCAGCAATATGGACAGCGAAGTGACCAGTAGTTAGAAGAGTGGAAGAAAGAAAGGTGAGGTGCACTGATGAAAGCGATTACCAAATTGGCGGCATTCCGTGCGTGGAAGTGGCTCGTCGGTGATCTATATCGTGCTCGCAGTCGTGCTGCTCGTTCTTGGCCGCATCTCCATCTTTGAGGCTGCTGTTCTGTTCGGTCTTGGCGCCATCCTCGCGTGACGAGCCGTCGACGTCCTGGACACACTCACTGTGCCTCTGGCTTTGCAGCCTATGCGTCTGATGTGTGCGCCTTTAGGACATAGTCACCGTTTATGCCCCTTTGCACTCCTGGGTTACATACCCTGACTCTTGCTTCACTCCACAACACTGCGCCGAACTCACTGATTGAATTGTCCAGAGTTTTGTCCAAGTGATAGCTTCAACCGTGTTGCGTTCTGGGCTATGCTTCCCCTGCATGACTATAGACATGGGAAGAGTGGAGGATCCGTCCTGTGTCCATGTAGGTGACCTCTGGTGGGGCACTCGAGATCGTGTCGCGCCTGGTTTCACTGCTCTGTAGACCCCTAGGCTGAACAGGATCTACTGCGCCATTTCGACGCCACCGTGGCATCGCAGCGCTGCGTGGATGCATCGCGCCAACATTTTCGTAGCTCTACTTTGGCATTCAGCTGAGTAGTCAAGAGATATCCAACACGTGTAGTGAGAAAGGGAAGTAATCTATGATGCCCCGTGATGAACTCCACGTCGTCTTTGGCACCGGAGCTGTAGGTCTCGCGGTGATGCGCGAACTCTACGGGCAGGGAAAACGCGTCCGCCTGGTCAATCGCAGCGGCCTAGCCGTATCGGCGCCACAGAACGTCGAAGTCGTGAAAGGCGACGCTGCCGACCCCACAAGCACACGCGAGGTATGCCGAAACGCAATCGTCGTCTACAACTGTGTCGGCGCACCCTATAGTGAGTGGGCTGCGCTCTTACCACCCATGCAGGCCGCTATTATTCAGGGCGCGGCAGCGGCCCAGGCGAAGCTGGTCGTGGCCGAGAATCTCTATATGTATGGCCCGGTCTCCGGCCCCATCACCGAAACGCTCCCCTTTCGGCCCACCACGCGCAAGGGGCGGGTGCGCACCAAAATGGCCGAGGACCTAATGGGGGCTCATCAGGCGGGGATTGTGCAAGCGACCTCCGGGCGCGCCTCCGACTTCTACGGACCGCAAGCGGGTGCGCAAGGGATCTTCGGCGACCGGATCATACCGCCCCTGCTCGCTGGCAAGACCGTGTCGGTCTTAGGCAAGCTGGATATGCCTCATACCTATACCTATGTCAGCGATTTCGGAAAAGGACTGGTTCTGCTGGGCGCCCATGAGGAAGCGCTAGGCCAGAGCTGGCATATTCCCAACGCTCCGACGCTGACCACGCGCCAGATGCTCACACTCTTCTTCGAAGAGGCCCATCTCCCCCCCAAGATGAGTTCTATCCCCGATCTCATGGTGAGGACGATGGGTCTGGTCAATCCGCTGGTACACGAAGTCGTGGAGATGCTCTATGAATTCAACCAGCCTTTTGTGGTAGACAGCAGCAAATTCGTGCACGCCTTCGGCGATATTGCCACACCCCACCACGAGGCGGTCCGCCAAACTCTGGAGTGGTATCGCGTACAAACGCAAACGAAAGCCGCCTAGCGGCTAACACGTGCGTACAAAGGATCCAGAAAGCCGCAAAAAGATGATGCTCTCGATTCGACGTCCCGTGTGCCCAGCCGGGAATCTGATGCAACGCCCTCGTGAAATAGCTCGGCGCCGGTGCAAGGGCTGACAAAGCCTCACAGGAGCACATCGCATGCAGGAACGAACAAGCGTTAAGAAGCAACAAAGCAACATGAATCAAGATAAAGAGGAACGAACTACCATGGAAACCCGTTTCTATCAGACCCCGGAGATCAGTATTGTCCCAATTGCGGAGGCGCTGGTCTCTGAGTACCAAGCGAAGGGGTATGAGGCACAACAATTTGGTGATGTCAATCAGACCACCGTTCAACTCAAGAAAGCCGACACCTTGAGAACCATCACCGGTTTTGACAAGGCACTGGCGATTTCTTTTCAGCGGGTCGAGAGTGGTGTGCTGGTGAAAGTCGGGGCGCAGGACTGGGTAGACCAGCTGGCAGTCGGAGCGGTTGGTCTGGTGATCCATCCGCTGCTGATTACCGCAGCAGTCGGGGCACTCCTGCAACATACTGCCTTACATGACGTGCTCGATTCGATTGACCGACAAATTCGGCAACAACAGCCAGAAGCCCACGTTGGGGCCCCTCCTATCAACCCTTCGGAGAAAGAATTGACCGGTAGCGGCTCAGTCTAAACTAGAAAGCCGCCATTGGCAAAAAAAAGCCGTCCTGCGATCGCGGAAGTACCGCATCGCAGAGGAACTTGGAAAGAAAAGAGAATACTGATGACACAAGCAAATCCAGATCCCACTGAGAGGCCACAGCAACCAGGTACGCATGAGGAATGGCAAGTGATGGGCGACGAATTGGTCGCCACCATGAAAAAACTCTTGCACGAGGGCAATGTGCGTCGCATCATCATCAAGCATGAGGGGCACAGCGTCCTGGAGATTCCGCTGACGGTCGGCGTCGTCGGCACACTGGTCGCTCCGTGGCTGGCCGCTGTAGGAGCCATGGGAGCACTGCTGACTCAGTGTAGCATCGAGGTCGTGCGTACGGACAGTCCGATTGAATCATCCGTAGCTCAAGGCTAAGAAACGGCATGCTGGATGCAGTAGTTTGATCAACAACTCATCGTGGGTCTGTTCGCCCTACCTTGGGCGATTCGGAGCACTTTCCACCTCGCTGAGACCGTAGGAGCTGAAGACATCCCGTACTTCTGCTTCTTCTGCTTCTTCTGCTTCGTTCTCCTCGGTGATTTCTTGTTGTTCGCGTCTGCGCTCATTCGTATAATGCTCGGCATCGCTGCGAGCAGGGTCGATAGCCCCGAGCCCCATGGCTATCGACCCTGCCGAAATCTCAGCTAGGCCAGCCGTGATGGTAATTGACGTAGAAGTCACCGGAGCGGCACCCGCTCACTTACCCTCATGATCGCGCATGCCTCGCTATCTAAGCACACTTAACCTGCAGGACCCACCCGCACGGGGACAGGCGAGCGTCGTCGTCCCCGCAACACCTGGGCTAGCCCAGCTAGGAGCAGAACATGACATACCAAAGTATTAACCCCTACGATGGACGCATCCTCAAGACGTTTGACGAGCTCAACGACCAGCAACTCGAGACTGCTATTTCCATCGCGGAACAGTGCTTCCAGACATGGCGACACACCACCTTCGCCGAGCGCTCCGCGGTGCTCAGGCGCGCCGCCGCCATCCTGCGCTCACGAGTCGAGGACTTCGCACGGCCTATCACGCTCGAGATGGGGAAACTCATAGACGAGAGCCGCGGCGAGGTGGCACTTAGCGCCTCCATCCTCGACTACTACGCGGAGAATGGCGAGCGCTTTCTCGCCCCACAACAATTGACGCCTGCTTCCGGCGAGGCGATCATCGAAAGCAGTCCACTCGGTGTGATTTTCGGCATTGAGCCCTGGAATTTCCCCTACTATCAGCTCGCGCGCTTTGTCGCTCCCAATCTGATGGTGGGCAATACGGTGCTGGTGAAGCACGCCTCGAACGTGCCACAATGCGCCACCGCCTTTGCGGACGTGTTCATCGAGGCCGGTGCGCCGATGGGCGCGTATACCAACCTCATGATCAGCAAGGCTCAGATCCCAGGCGTCATCACCGATCCGCGCGTCAAGGGCGTCGCGCTGACCGGAAGTGAGGCGGCCGGCGCCATCGTTGCGGGAGAGGCCGGCGGGGCACTGAAGAAGTCGACCATGGAACTTGGTGGCAGCGATGCGTTCATCGTCCTCGAAGACGCGGATCTGGATGAGACCGTCAGGTGGGCGCTGTGGGGCCGCATCAACAATGCCGGGCAGTGTTGCGTCGCGGCCAAGCGCTTCATCGTGCTCGAGCAGGTCGCGGATCGCTTTCTTGAAAAATTCGCTACAGCTCTGGGTGGACTAAAGACAGGCGACCCCATGGACGAAACCACAACGCTCGCCCCGCTCTCCTCGACTGAGGCACTTGTGAAGTTGGTGAGCCAAGTGGATCGGTCGGTCGCCAAGGGGGCTCGTATCGTGATGGGCGGCAAGCCGGTCGAGGGAAACGGCGCATTCATGCAACCGACCATCCTGACGGATATCGCTCCCGGAACTCCCGCCTACAGCGAAGAATTTTTCGGGCCAGTGGCGCTGTTCTTCCGGGTGCCCAACGAAGACGCGGCCGTGGCCCTGGCCAATGACTCAAGCTTTGGCTTGGGTGGATCGGTCTTCACTAGGGACATCGCCCACGGCAAGCGCGTGGCCAGCCGGATCGAGACCGGTATGGTGTTTATCAACCATCCGACATGGACGACTGCCGAGCTTCCGTTTGGGGGTATCAAGCATTCCGGATATGGCCGGGAGCTCTCCAGTCTCGGTATCCAAGAATTTGTGAACAAGAAGTTGATCCGTGTCGCCGACATTCACGCTCCGGCCTAGCAGCCAGCTCCGTCGCGCGTCCGGCAATACCTGTGGTACTATCCAGTCTGCATCTGCAGGATAGAATGGATCTCTCCCGCATTAAAGAGCTCATCTGGCCAAAAATCTGGACAATTTTTGGCCAGATGTACTATCCGAGTAGTGAGACAGTCGAAGTTGGAGGATCGCCAGCGCGGGACCCGCAGCGCTCCAATTTCTCTCAGGTTGCGGGTAAAGTTCCGTCATCACCGGAGTCGGTCTCTGCTCATCACTCGCCTGCAGGAGTGTGCCTACATCGGGAATTGTCCAGGCTTTTGTCCAGACTTATGCTTGCTGTTGCGCAGCGGGCGTACTATGCTGCTGGTGTGGAGCAGACTGCTCCAGTGCTTTCCTCTCCTTAAAACCCAGTAGCTTGTGCCATAGGGATCAGAACCTGCGCCAGCTACCGCAGCGGATGATGTCTTACTTTCATCTGGCT
Organism: uncultured Chloroflexia bacterium; assembly: GCA_963826075.1. Taxonomy (GTDB): domain Bacteria; phylum Chloroflexota; class Ktedonobacteria; order Ktedonobacterales; family JADMIN01; genus JAJPKE01. Next base: position 71,580 of record CAWGVQ010000008.1, on the reverse strand, counting down.
CGTATCCCACACTGTATCTGTAACGCCCAGTTGCGGCGTGGACAGAATGATCTGGACTATTTGGTGAGAATCTTTGGGAGGCGCCCCTCATGACCGACTTTGTAGATGGCCTACCATGCGATATTGACGATGACGCTGAGGATACGGACCTCCCCGATCTCATGCGAGCACGGTTCGAGCGCCTCGAGTATCTCAAGCACATGGAGCGGCTTGCCTCTGCGGATTCTCGACGGGGTCCACGCCTACCATCGGGCACTAGCCGCGCTTATACCCCGTTGTCTCATCTGTCGGATGGGGCCTACCAGGAATCCAGCTCACCTGCTCTTCGCGTCCTCATTCTGGAGGATGATCTGCCACTGCAGGAGGCCTTCTCGTTCCTTTTTTCCTCTGAAGAGGGGTTTGAGATGGAGTGCGTGTCGGACCTCACAATGTGCCTGGAGCGCCTCCGGGCCACGAACTCGACGAGCGCTTGGAGTGACTCTGGGAGCAGCAGTCAGCGACTTCCCCAACTACCGTTTGATGTGTTGCTCCTCGATGTGCGCCTGCAGGATGGACACCTGGGCACAGAGGTGTTTGCGACGGCACAACAAGAACCTGGACTGTATCTGCCTCCCATTGTGATCTGCACGGCCCTCCCTGACCGGGCATTGGCCGCGGTGCTGAAGGACTGCGCAGTGAGTCTGCTCACATATGACATGCGGGTAGTCCACAAGCCATTCGATATTGACACGCTGACCACAGAAGTCCACAGTGCAGCGAGGTCGCGTCCTGCGGTCCTTGCCAGCACATATATACCTGGGGCGAGAGCGGTCGCGCTCGCTAGGGCTACGAAAGGCGCACTGTAGTATGCTCGACCCCCAGCATCCGGTTCCCTAGCCGTGGAGTGCGTTAACCAGGGCACAGGGTGCTCACCAAGCAGACACAAGCAGCTATGAATCGTATACCATCCCTCCGTTCGCTCACGATTAACGGAGACGCCTAAGCGAAAGGACAAGACCAATGTCGAACATTCTTGCATGGATCATTGTCGGAGGTATTGCTGGCTGTCTTGCCAGTATAGTTGTACGGGGCACGGGACTGGGGATCATCGGCGACATCATCGTCGGGATCATTGGCGCGGTACTGGGCAGTTTCCTCCTGACGCTGCTGCTGCCTGGTAGCTTTGCGTTCACGGGATTTAACCTTGGCAGCGTCGTGATCGCCTTCATAGGAGCCGTCATCCTCCTGTTCATCGTCCGTCTTGTTCGAGGCCGGACGACGTCAGCAAGGACGTAAGTCCAGGGGTACACCCTGGTCCACCTAGCAAAGGAGCGCCCGCTCGCCTGTGCGAGCGGGCTACGAAAAGGAGAAGCTCTATGGAACCCATGGAATATCGCCAACCCATCCAGCGCGCTGCCGGCATCCAACCTATCGAGCCCGTGTACCAGGTGGAGAGCGTCGAGCGTGTCGCTCCGCTTCGGATGCAGGCGGCAGGTCCCACGGTTTGGGCACCCAATCGCGTGCCACAGATCGTCTACCTCATCGCCGGTATCATCGACACCTTGCTCGTTATTCGTGTGGTCTTGAAGCTGCTGGCCGCCAATCCCGCTGCTGGCTTTACCACCTTGATCTATGGGGTGACCAACCCATTTGTCGCGCTCTTCGCGGGCGTGTTTCCCAACGCACAGAGTCAAGGCAACGTGCTCGACCTGGCAGCGCTGCTCGCCATCGTCATCTATGGCTTGCTGGCCTGGGGGATCGTACGCGGCATCGAGATCCTGCAGCGGCGCCGCTCGTAGATACTCGTAGACGGATGCCTGTGAGTACGCAAGTGGCAAGCACGGGCTGGAACCCGGACGCCGTGAACGGCACCCAGGTGGGTTCCTGTATTCTGGAAGAGCCCGTGCACATCAGCAGCATGGGAGCGGTCTTCCTGGCCCGCCAGGAACGTCCCCGTCGCTCTGTGGCCGTCAAAGTCATCTATCGGCACCTCGCCAGTGATCCCGACTCTTGGCAGCTGTACCTGGCCCGTTTTCAGCGGGAGGCCGACGCCACCGCGACGCTCGATCACCTCCATATCATGCCCGTCTATGAGTTTGGCGAGACAGGCGACCTTGCCTACCTGATCATGCCCTACCTGCCGGGCGGTTCGCTCTCGACCTGGCTCGAACGGCAAGGACCTCTGCCCCTGTCGCAAACAGTGCAGTGTGTTGAGCAAGTGGCCTCGGCGCTGGATTATGCCCATGCCCGGGGAATCATCCACCGCGATGTCAAGCCCTCCAATATGCTGGTACATCCGGACGGGCGGGTCCTGTTGGCCGACTTTGGGATAGCTCGCCTGGTACATCTGCCCGACCTGACCTCCAAGCTAGCTCGGGGAGCGGGGAGCGACAGGAGCAACACAACCCTTACAGTGGCGAGTTCGGCGATAGGGACGCCAGAATTCATGGCACCTGAGCAGGTGCGGGGAGAACTGGTGACCGCGGCCGCCGATCAGTATGCATTGGGCATTGTTGTCTATGACATGCTGGCGGGGCAGACCCCCTTTGCCGGTGGGGATGTGCCCGCGGTGCTGCTGCGCCAACTGGTATCGCCGCCGCCGCCGCTGCGGACTTTGCGCCCGGAGATCCCAGCGCGAGTCGAGGACGTGATCTTCTGGGCACTGGCCAAGGACCCCGCTGATCGCCCTGCCACCGCCAGTCAGTTCGCCAGAGCTCTAGGTGCGGCAGTCGAAGGCGGCTCTATCTTGGCTGGCCCCAAGGGACCGGATTTGGCTGCCACAGAACAGGTCTTCTTTGAGTTCACATGGCCACTGCCAGAGAGCGCCCTACCGCGCTACTCGATGGACCCAGAATTTCTGACCGATGAGGCCAGCGCCGACGAGAGCTCCATCGCTACGAGTCCCTGTGGCCTAAGCATGCACGTGGTGCTGAGTCCAACTGGAGAACCTGGAGCATACTTCCCGGGCGCACCGCTGTGACTGCTATCGCAAACCAGACCATGATCACTCCAACCCTGGTAACGGTAGCTTGCCGATCGACACGGAGCTTTGCGCTCAAGCCGGCCAATACTGGACCGGCAGCGATCTCCTGGGCAGCGGAAACCAGGTCTTCTCGCCATAAGGAGGTCGTTTGCTGGACCTCACCAGCCTCCAGCAGCGCGCAATCTGCTTGAGCTGCCCAGACTTTTGTCCAGGTTTGTGCTTGCACTCCTCTGCCGCCCGTCGTATGCTCCTAGTGCGGAGCAGACTGCTCCAGTGCTTTTCCCCCGCATGGCAGCCTGAACCTCCTGCAGCATGGGTATGGGAAACCAACTGCACTCAGGTACCGCAGCTTATGACTATCGCTGAGTGTATTCTACCCACCATCCCCCATCGGTCCAAAAGAGATCTTCAGAATGGACCAGCCATTATGGCATCCATAGGACGACGTACGACAGCGCACACGGGAAGTGCCTGTCACAGAGAGGAACAATTTCATGGTTATCTTCGATTTTACTGTGAGCTTTAGTGACCTGGCTCTGCAAATTATTGCCGGAGCGATCGTCGCCGGCATCATCGGTCGTATCGTTCAGGGTAGCGGCTTTGGCCTGATTGGTGACCTGCTGTTTGGCGTCATTGGAGCCATCGGCGCCAATTTTGTGGTGAGCCATTTCAATCTCTTCAATGTCGCGCAGTACGGCTTGCCTGGCGAGCTCATCATTGCCATCATTGGAGCTATTGTCCTAGTCGTCATCGTGCATCTGTTCACGTTCCGTCGTTCCGCCGGAACCACCGCGTAATCAGATACGCCACTTCAAGTACCTGCAGCTCTGCGTTACCCGGTGAGAGGTCGGCACCTCCAAGAGGCCCCAGTTCTCACTGGGACCATCCTGAACTATCTTGAGGTCGCCCCTTCAGAAAGGGAGCCATGCTGAACGGAATAGGTGACGCCGTCGCGTCCGGGCGCAAGCCTTGAAACTGGCCGCAGTACCTATGGAAGAGGACAGCTAATAGAAATAGAAGAAGACCCAGTAGCTATGGAGAAAAAATGGGTGGGACCCAACGAGAACAAGGAGAAGTGCTATGACAACGAGAGATACCGATGAGCCAGGTCTGCGTGATACCGCACAAAGGCCTACCGCCCCTATAGTGCCGCCACTCACGAGTCCAGTCAGCAGTGCACGCCCGCATCCCTGGGAAATGGTGGAGCATCCGTTGAAGACGGTGCGTTTCGTCAATGATCTGCGCCAGGACCCGCACATTTCTCTCGTCCGCAAACTCCTCTATCTTGTGCCGATGCTGCTGCTCCTGCTCGCCGTACTGCTGCCCGAAGGCATTATCGCCGCTCTGCTAGCCGCGGTACTCCCTCTGGTTGGGCCAGCCATTAATCTGCCGGCCGATGCGGTCATCGATTGGGCGTTTGTTGGTATCGCCGCGTACGCGCTGCTCGGCATCTTTCCCCATGCGGTGGTAGCCGAGCACCATGCCCAGGTATTTCATCCGAAGCGGGTAGCCCGGCAGCAGCGGCTCTCGCAGCGTCCATAGTAGAGACAATCGGCGCGCAATGGGCTCCGCACGATAGTGCGCAGTGCACAGTGGGTAGTGGCCACGCGGACAGGCCAAGGGGTGAGACCCTGGTTACACCTGGCGTTCGGATAGGAATCATGCTGACTACCTCTCTCTACCCCGCCTGGAAAGACGACGGGCAATCACAGTGAAACACGAGCCAACGCGAGCAACGCACCGAGCGCGACACGGTTTCACCGCTTATTTGAATCGAGGCACTCTTATGTCATCGCAGCAACAACTGGCGCTGTGGCGCTGGGCAGCCATTGCCATTAGTGGCATTGCAGCGGCCTGGACGCTGTTCCATCTGATCTGGAACATGTCCAATCACACCACGGACGATTTTTGGGGCCAGGCGCTCCTGGTCCTCTTTGTCCTGGCACTCCTTCTCACCTTCGTTCGCTTTTTCCAGGAGCGGACCTCTGTACCGGTGACGGTCTCTCCCAACGAGCCCTTCCCCGAGCCAGCGATCTCCAAGTTCTTCTTCGGGTCCAGCGGGTCGGCGGCCCTGTGGTTTGTGGTGCGCATGAATGTCGGCGCTACCTGGTTCCTGGCCGCCTACGAGAAGATCAAAGAGCCAGCGGTCTGGGGAACGAGCGGCGTCGCCCTCAAAGGCTTCGTCGAGGGAGCGCTGGCCAAGAGTACTGGAGCCAACCCCGCCGTTCAGGGCTGGTACGCCAATTTCCTCAAGGATTTCGTGCTCCCCCATGTCGGTCTCGTCTCTTTCCTGGTCACCTACGGCGAGATGGCCGTGGGACTGGGCTTACTCCTGGGGGTGCTCACCGGCATCGCCGCTGGATTCGGTGTCTTGATGAATCTGAACTACCTGCTGGCCGGTACCGTCAGCATCAATCCCATCATTGGCATGTTCGCGCTGTTCCTCTGCTTCTCCTGGAGAGTCTGCTGGCTGGATCGGTCTTGATCACTGGCTCCTCCCTGAGTTTGGAATGCCCTGGAAACCAGGAGTGGTGTTCGACTCCCGCCCCAAGACTCTGGCACCCGCTCACTTACCCTCCTGATCATCCATGATCATCTCGATCATGTGGATGATCGAGATGATCGAGATAGCACTCCCTCCGCTGCCCTCGCCGACGCTGCACCAGCTACTCACCGCTCTTACGACGCCGCCAAGGGACTAGCAGTGAGCAGCAACATCGAGAGCGGCTCATCGATACCTAGTTGACGTTGATCTCGACCAACCGCCCTTGCAACTTGCTCGAGTGGTGGCCTCATGAAAAACCCACCCATCGGGTTACGTAGCGCGAAGGAGTAGCCAATGAGATTCAATGAAGCAATTCAGAGCGGCACCGCAATCAACTGTTCGGGTAAGGTTCCAATTCGCATAATGGGAGTTAGTGGCGACTTTACCATGTGGGTATGGGGAGGAAATGATTTTTTCCAGATCCTCCATACAGTTCCCCAACTTGATACTCTTACAGAAGTAGAAACGTTCCAGCGAACGAGCAACCTCGATCTGGACGCCTGGTCTGAAGGCTAGATCACATTGTCGGATTGAACTATATTGGAGTCCTACGCATCAAAATCGTCCATCTCAAAGTCGAAAGGGCGCCCAATTGGTTCTTGTGTATCTCGTGTTCGGCGTCCGAATTTAAGCTGCTCCTGACAGCTCTTGCGAACGGGTCTTGTCCTGCGCCTCCTCTTGGTCTATGGCAGCGCATGCAAGCAGGGTGACATCAACGCTGGCCAATCCAAGTGTGCAACATGTGTATAAAAGCCAGGGCTTCTACCTAGAGGGTTGTTGACGAGGTACGCCTTCCCTTTCTCAACACCTGAGGACGTATCACACGAGGATGATGCCGAGACCAAAGAGAACAGCGGCCTCAAATAGAGGGATGCGGCCAAGAACCAGCAGCACGACCGCCAAGACGATATAGAACGCGCCGACGAGCCACTTCCACGGACGGAATGCCGCCAATATGGGAACTGCTTTCACCAGTGCACCTCACTTTTCACTGTTCCAGTCTTTGCGACTACAGGTCGCCTCTCTGTCAAGATTGATGGTCGCGCCTGTCAAGTCTGAGAATTAATGTCTTCTGGTCATGCGGTGCGACGCGCAATCAGTTGCAGCCATTTACGGGGAACGAATTCCAGGTGCAGGTCAGCGAACGCTGCTGCAGCGGCCGCTGCCAGCGCCTCAGCACCAATCGGCAACTCGACACCTGGTAGTGCGCCTTCAATGAAGAGCGAGTACCGCCCGATGTCCTGGATCGCCCGCAACGGGAACCGAACGGGCACTTCCTCTAGATAGGTCACCTTCAGCCCGTGGCCTCCCACGATGGCACGATACTCCTCCGCTGAGTTCCATTGCCGGGCAGTGACCTTGCCACGGTGAGTCACTCGCACCTCTGGATGGTGCTGCCGGAGCCAGCCAATCGACTGGCGGGTTAAGGCAAAGTAAAAGGGCTCTGATCCTGCTACGTAGGCCCCTTCATAGAAGGTCGTATTGCAGGCCAGCACTCCACCCACTGGCAGGGCCTGGGCCAGTGCGGCCACGCAGCGCTCTTTGTCCGCTATCAGATGGATCGCATTACAGAAGAAGGCTGCGTCGGGTTGGACGATGGTCTGGCCAAGATACGTGACATCTCCCACGACAAACGATACAGGACGACCGGCCAACCGTTGTGTTGCCTCTTGGACAGCGTCGGGCGAGGGGTCCACGCCCACCACGACTGCCGGGCGCTGGCGCCGCGCAAGACCATCCAAGATGAGCTCGGTCACGGCGCCGGTGCCAGAGGCTAGCTCGACAATACACACCACCTCACCCGGGGTCGTGGTGACCTCAAGCGCATCAAGCGTGCGCTCGACGAGGGCGCGATTCACCTCAGTATAGAATTGATGACGGGAGAACGGGTCGAAAGTCAAAGTAGTCGTGTCCTGGTGCTCGGTGACCTGGGTCATGCGTCTCCTCCTGCTGAGCGCTGGCGAGTGCCTGTGCCGTACCCAGGCACGGAATCAGCTAGTCGCATCAGCTATCCGCAGCTGATTGGTGACTGGGCATAATGGCATGCGTCTAGGCGAGTCGACGCACTCCACGGGTGTACTCGGGAGCCGGGCCTGGGAAGGCATGAACCTCTCACACGCTACGTAGGTATGCATGGGAAGGGGCTGCACTACGGGAGTTCGCTGCACTGCGCAGCTCCATCGTCAAGGTAGCAATAGTGAAGGGCTTTAACACTATCCGCACGTCGTATGGGAGTAGACGCGAAGAGCAGCTGAGCCAGCCTCAGTGCCGGCGTCATACACCTATAGGCCGTCAAGTGAGGGTAAGCACTGGCGCGGTTTGCTCCACACCACCAGCGTAGTACGCTCGCTGCGCGGGTGCAAGGGCAAACCTGGACAAAAGCCTGGACAGTTCAAACAGAATGTGCGCTGCTGGAGGCGGGTGTGAGCCAGCAAACAGCCCTGATGACCGACGATGATGCGCAGTTCTCCATTTCCTCCTCGAAGTTGTCGCGAGTGTGAGCCATCTTTGCGACCCTGCACGCTACGATTCTAGCTCCCTGCCTGAATTGTCTAGGATTTTGTCCAAGTTTAGGCTTGCTATCGCACATCGCTTGTCATATGCTCCTAGTGCGGAGCAGACTGCTCCAGTGTTTTCCCAACTTAGCAGCCTGTGCCTCCTGCAGCGGGGATATGGGAAACCAACTGCACCTGGTATCGCAGATGATGACTAACGTTTGATTTATTCTAGCTACCATCCCCCTTTGGCCCACAGAAGTATCGCTGAATGGACCAGCCGTTATGGCACCCTAGGACAACGCATCGGCAGCGCACAGAGGATGTGGCTGCCAGAGAGAGGGAAACTGCAATGGTTATCGCAGATTTTACTGTGACCTTTACTGTGTTGGTTCTGCAAATTCTTGTCGGGGCTATCGCCGCCGGCATCATTGGCCGGGTCGTACAGGGTGGATTTGGCCTGATTGGTGATCTGGTGTTTGGCGTGATTGGTGCCATCGGCGCCAATTTTCTGGTGGGATATTTCAATCTGTTTAACGTCGCCCAGTATGGCTTGCCGGGTGCGCTCATCCTTGCGATCATCGGATCCATTCTCCTGGTCGTGATTGTGCATCTGGTCAGCGGACGCCGCGCGCGAGCCACCGCGTAAGACTACCGCGCACACAGCTGACAGGGCTGCATCATCGGCAGCCGTGTCAGCTCCCGGGGGAAGTGCGACCCCTTAGACGTAGGTCGCACTTCCCCCGGGAGCTTGCCGGTGAACACCGTACGTACTGTTGATCTCATGTGTTGTTGTTTCACAATCACGACCGGAGGTACCACCATGCGATTCTGGCGTCGAACTCGAACCGATTATTTCACACAGGGCCTCACCGACGGCAAAAAGGCGGCGTTCGATATGCCGCCTACCTTAGGGGTGGATAACGCCCAAATACATGAACGGGCACTGTTCGCTGGGGCAGCGTTGCCTGGGCGCGTAGCTCCAAGCGATGCTCTCAACTATCAGAGCGGGTGGGTAGAGGGCTATAGCCGGATGCGAGAGCGGGCAACCCAGAATACCGATGCACTAGTAACCGGGTAGCCAGGACTACTCTGATACCCACAGACCTCATAGATGTGACCCCATGGACATGACCACGGAAGCGCTGAACACTCCTTGCGGCAATCGGGACGTGGGGTATTGCCCCTCTCTGCCCGTTGCCTTCCGGTGGGGCGGCAGGCAACCAAGCTGGCACGAGATCTGTGAGAATAGGTTTGAGAGACGTTGGCGCACTCGTCTCTTCTGATCGTGTGTGCGAGAGACTGGAGACCGGCAGCGTAGTGGAAGAACACAATGGAAGCTCCATGGATAGACCATCAACCAATGACGCTGCTCCAGCCTCCCACACGGAACCAGAAGACAGGGATCGCTGGGGATTCGTTCAAGAACTGCGGGCCTTCTGGAAAAAAATCAATTACGATTGGATATTCAACCTGGCCGGGCTGCTGGCCTATAACTTTTTAATGGCGCTATTCCCCATCCTGCTGCTTCTCATCGCTGGGTTCGGCATCATCCTCAATCACACGTCGCCACAGACCGAGCAGACTCTGGAGCAGTACCTCGCTAGCGCCCTACCGCAGAGCGTCGGCAATATCATCATCCAGGGCGTTACCACTCATCTGAAACACAGCGTTGGACCGCTTTTACTCGTTGGAATCGTCACTTCACTCATCACCGGTTCGCGTCTGTTCCTTACGTTAGAAAACTGCTTTGGCATCATCTTTCGCTTGGGCGGGCGCACTGTGCTTCGGCAAAACCGGATGGCCTTTGGCATGTTGCTGCTCTATCTGGTACTGCTGCCTGTCCTCTTTCTCATCTCCATCCTCCCAGCAGATCTCATCAACCTCCTCGATCCCCACCGGCAGAGCGCTATCGGCGGCCCAGTCCTGAGCGCCAGCCGGATCCTCATTGGATTTCTGACCGCCTTTGTGCTGTTTGGCGCAACCTACATGTTCGTTCCCCACCGGCTGGTGCGCTGGCGCAGCTGGCAACGAAACTGGAAAGGTGCCTTGGTGGCTGCTGTGCTCTTGATCGGATACGAATTGGTGTTCCCGCTCTACGAGCAGCTCTTTCTGCATCCCGATAATTATGGCAGCGTTGCCGGATTCGCGGTGGTCATTCTGCTCTTCTTCTACTATATCGCCTTCATCTTATTGCTGGGCGCAGAGATCAATTCTTGGGCAGCAGGACAGCGCGAGACTGCAGCAGATCTTCCTGCCATGTTGCATGCCGTCCAGGCGCATCGCTCCGTACAGGGCGCAGCTGGCCCAACCGCTGGCCAGCCCAGCGAAGAGATGCAGCACATCCGTAGACTATCGGGTGCCTCGCGCTATCTGCTTGCGTCGCTCAAGCAATTGCAACAAGTACGGCGTGAGGTTAGGCGTCGGCTGCGCAAAACAGCCGACAAGCATTAACCAAAATGGATTGGGGCAGGGTCTTCCAGATCAAGCACATACGTGCCGAACCGCTTGATGTGATGCCTGTGATAGGAGCATCCGACATAAACTCGAGCGCGTGTTATCCAGAATGACAATAGTGGCGAGCAAATCAACGCACATGAAATCCTTCCACATACCTTACAAAACTAGCGCGGTAGGCAGCTGACCATGCTCACGAAGCCAGTGAAGTAGCGTACTTATACTTGCCGTTGCCAGGCCAATACAGCTATCTGCTGCGCCGTAATACATGGAGAGTGTGTCGCCATCGTCATCGATTGTGTGTCCGCAGGGGAAGACAACATTATTGACATCGCCTTCCCGCTCATAGATCGCTTCTGGCGCGAAGACCCACTCGTCTCCGCGCAGCAAACAGCGCTCTGGATTGTGAAGATCGAAGAGGGCGAGTCCGAGACGGTAAAGCGAGCCGGAGGCGGTAGTACGCACACCGTGGTAGATCATAAGCCAGCCTTCACTCGTCTCGATCAATGGACAGGAAAGCCCGATCTTGCTGGCGTCCCACCAGGCTCCTTCACGCGCCTGCAAGATCAGACGGTGATCGCCCCAGTGGCGCATATCTGGAGAGTATGAAATCCAGATATGAGCACCGCTGGGGCCAACCGGCCGGTGGATGAGTGCCCACTGGTCGCCGATGCGACGCGGCAGCAGCGCGGCATCTTTGTCTTCGGGCAGCATGGTAGCCCCAACTCGATCAAAGTGCACAAAATCCTCTGTTCTCGCGAGCGACACGCCCGGTCCATTTTGCGAAAAACAGGTATAGGCAATGAAGTGGGCCCGGTATTCAGGCACATAGGTTATGCGTGCATCCTCAATGCCCCAAAGCTCCTCGGGGTGATGTATTGGATCGGGGCTGAGCGTCGGCACGGGATCAATTTGCCAGCCGTCAACGCCATTTCGGGAGCGGGCGGCGCAGAAATGCGAGAGTCCGCGGCGGTCCTCGACACGACACAACAGCAACGTCGTGCCGTCGGCCAGGCGGGTCACACCAGGGTTAAAGACGGTGTTGGCGGGATACGGCCAGTGAGACGAGTCAAGGATTGGGTTACTGGCATGCCGGTGAAAGAGGACCTCATACAGTGTATTCTTGTCTACCATGAGAGACACTCCGCCATTCTTAGGATCTGACAACATTGCCAAACCGATCGTGTCTTAGATGTCACTATCCGAGCTTTGCTACTGCAGTAGTAGTAGAGGGAACCGGAGCCTTCCGATGTAGACCCCGAACACCGCTGCTTGGGTCTGGCTAACTAGGCAACTCCACCCCACTCCCGGCCGCCAGTAGCCTTTCGGCAACGTCTGCAGCCACTTCCATCTCCGCCTGGCGCAAGTCCAGTGATGTAAGCAAGAAAGCGAGCGTTGATTCAGCGCCTTGATTCTGATTTACCCAGTTATGTTGGAGACCATCGTAGCATGCGCCAGTAGCCTGATCGATGAGCGCAATGTGGAGATCATTGTGGCCGAGGAACCAGTCGGAGACAAGCTTGGCTTGGTTGTACCAGTGCATATCGCGAGTGACACGATAGGCATCCAGGCAAGCGGCGACCATGGAATAGGTCTCGATAGGTTGCTGATCGAATCGAGCGCGGATTCCACCCTGATGATAAAAACCACTGGATCCAATAGGTACGAAGTGCCCGGGTCCACCGTACTGAATGTCAACGAGCCAACGCAACGAACTCATAGCCGCTTCAACGTACCCCTGGTTGTACATGGCATCTCCGGCTAGAAGTAATGCTCGAGACAGCGTGGGATTGTCGTAGGTGAGGATATCCTCAAACCAGGGCCAGTCGACTGTGCTGCATACTTCGTAGCGATGCATAAGCTGGGTTGCCAGCTCAGCGCGAATCTGCTGGACTTGACGATCGCCGCTGAAGCGTTTGAGATAGCCATGAATGCCAAGGAGGCTGAATGCCCAGGCACGCGGTGAAGTAAATGTCCGCAGAGCCGGTAGTGCGCGTGTGAAGAGGTCGTTCGCCAGACCGACAAATCCGGGATTATCCGAATGGTTGATGACGTCACCCAGAGCCCACAGTGCCCGACCATGGCTATCTTCTGACCCCAGTTCTTCCAGCCAACGACGGTCGTAGGACAGAAAATTGCGAAAGCGACCAACATCCCCGTTGAACGCGTACTGGAGAAAAGCCAGATAACACGTCGACAGGTCATCTGCGGTCTGGCGCACATCGCTGCTGTCCAGCTGTCCAAGCGACATCGCAGCGATGAGAGCGCGGGCATTGTCATCCGTCGTATAGCCTTCCCGGTAGTTAGGGACAGAGAAGGTAGCGTGCTGCAACAGACCGGTGCCATCCGTCATGCGGCGTAAGTGCTTTAGGTTGAGAGGAAGGTATCCCTGCGGGAGCCACTCGCGCTGTGGGGTGTCCATGGCTGAAGGTGCACGTACGTGCTCGTCTCGAGTCTCGGCAAACAACTCGAGGTACTGTTGGGCAACCCGAGACCATACCATGTTGCGGCCCAGCTGGTAGCCTCGCTTGCGCATGGCATGACGGTTGGACTCATTATCTAGCAAGTCGATGACCTGCTCTGCGATGGCAGCTGAATCCCGGAATGGCACGAGTAGACCGCGGCCTTCATCAAGGAGTTCTAAGGCATGCCGGTACGGGGTGGAGATGACCGCCTTGCCAGTGCCGACCGCATAGGCAAGCGTACCCGAAACAATCTGCGCTGGGTTAAGATAAGGAGTAATGTAAATATCCGCTGCGCCGATGAACTCGAAGAGTTCAGGTAACTCGACGAACTGATTGTAGAAGACGACATTGGACTCGATACCTCGCTGGCGCACGAGGTCTTGCAGCATCAGACGATAGCTTTCCCCCTCGTGATTCAGGACATGCGGGTGTGTGGCGCCTAGAACGATATAGATGACGTTTGGATAGCGCTTGAGGATAGTCGGCATAGCCCTGATAACATATTCGATGCCTTTGTTGGGCGAGAGCAAGCCAAAAGTAAGCAGGACCACTTTGCCCTCTGCCGCAAACTGATCCTTGTAAAAATTCGGATCCATGAACGCGAGATCAGGTATACCATGAGGAATGTAGGTAACCTTCGCGAGAGGCACTTGGTAGATGTCGTGCAGAAGCTCACTGGCGTAATGATTCATCACGACAAGTCGATCAGATAAGTGTGCAATCTCGCGTAACACTTTGAGTTGGTCGGGGTCAGGATCGGAAAGCACAGTGTGAAGTACTGTAATGACAGGCATGTGCAGTCGGCGAAGCATTTCGAGTACATAGCTGCCTGCAGGCCCACCAAAGATGCCAAATTCGTGCTGCAGCAGGACCAGATCGACACCGTTCGTGTTGAGGAATTCTGCCGCCTGCTGATAGGACGCGATATCTTGCTCAGCAATTTCCAAGCGGACCCTTGAGGGGTATGGATACCCTTCGCTTATATCATTTACTGGAATGGCGAAGATCGTGGCGTCCGGTAGTTGGCCAGCGAGTGCTTCGCAGAGGTCCGTTGTGAAAGTGGCGATTCCGCACTTGCGGGGTAGGTAGGTGCCGACCACAGCGATCTGACGAATCCCTGACTTGGGTGACTCATGCGTCTGAATCATTCTCTAGATACCTGTCATTCTTCTCGACATAAGTGCCTCCTCGTTCGGCAAGAGCCACCGTCCTATGCCCATTGCAGGGCGTTTAAGCGCGAGATTGCCCGAGCGGAGACAATGCAGTACATATGGCAATGGTCTCACTCGGCGATCAGTCAGCCGAACGGGGCGACAACTTGCAGAGGAACATCTTCGTACCTTAGCAAGGAGTGAGTGAGGTAGCAACGATGCGTCGACATCGGTTTCAGCGGCAGGTAAATAAGGCGCGTTTCTTCTGCCCTTTCCGAGCGTTTGTGTACTACTGCCTTCGTGCCGCAGGGCCAGTGGAGATTCACGCCTGTGGAGACTGCTTTGAGGCGCGCATTACGGTGTTCACCATGTGCTTACCACATTTTGGTTTAGAACTAGACACACTATACCACACACCAGCGATAAGACCTTGAGTGGGCGTCTAGTACACTGTATCTGCCGGTGGCGGCACTGTCTTTTCCGATTCTCTTGATCTTCACTCGAATTACTCATGTAGGAGCGCCGCGTTCCTCGCGAGCTACTTACTTGCCCTCCACTCCTTTGACGACATCGTGTTCGAGGTCCTTGGCGCCATGCAGAACTTCGCGCACCAGGGTGGTCAAGCCAACCGCATAGCCAGCCAGCACAGCAATGACCGCGGCTACCAGCAGAGTGAGGGAACTCGGTGGCCAGTGGGGGGTATTGGCGTAGGCCACTCCCAGCACCACTCCGCCGGCAATGACGGCAAATAGGAGGCCGAGGAACACCATACGTACTATAGCGTGAAGTGCCGCCGGAATCAGATGAAGGAATGCGAACATACTTGTACTTCTTTCGACTCATGACTAGTTCTGGTGTCCCGATCTACAGTCGTCAGGACGCCCCATCTCCCCTTGTAGGTTGCCGTCTCATCTTGGCAACGATCGCTGCTGCCGCGCGACTCGCCCGGGATGAAACACCTGGGCATGGTGCTGGGCTACCACCGCACGGGGAAAAATGCCCAGCAGTGCATAGGCAGCGATGCCGATAAACGCCCAATCGATGACCGCATCGGTCGGCAGACTGATGACTGGTCCCACCACAGGGAGCACCACGGCGAGCAATGCGGCGATAATGCCCTCGGGCAGCAGCACGGCCAGCACCAGCAGCAGCATCGGCCCCAGATAAAGGAGCTTGCGGAGAAGAGAAATGTGCGGGTCCTGGCGAAGGTCATTGACGAAACGCACCGTCTTGAATGGATGCAGCACCATTTCCCACGGATGCGGGCGTGGAGTGCTGACTGGTGGTGCCACCGCAACTGCTGGTGCTGGTGTTGCGTCCGTGTGACCCGGCTGTTCGAGACGTCTCGAAGTCATAGTATTTCTCCCTAGTGTCGCTAGTTAGTTCGTACTTCGTCCCGCGTCGCCGGCACTGCTGCTACGGCGGGCTCACTCTTCGGTGTAGCATCGCTACTGGAATTGTCGCCACTGGCGACGTTCGCTGCGGGGTCGAGTGCTGCGTCGTTGTCGTCACTGGCGCGTGCTCCGGTGTTGAGGTCGACGTTGCCCAGGCTGGACCAGCCGCCCAGGGTGAGGTTGTGGATCTCCTCCCTGGTTCTATTGAGATAGATCCCCTGCCCATCCGAGCGCTGGATCGCGCTGAGCGGTATGGAGACATGATGGTGGACAATCCGCCCGGTACGCATGAGTAGGTAGGTACTCTGCACCCCCAGGGCACTGACCGTCCCCAGTTCCTGGTCCTGGTTGTCGTAGATCGGGAGCCCCTTAGGGAAGTCGCGCACCGGATGAGCTGAATCATTCATCGTCGTCATTGTTGTATACCTTCCGTACCGTAAAGCAGTCAGAGAACGGCGTCCAAGGAATTGGCTGCGTAGAGATGGCAATGCGGAGCTGCCCTCTTGCCGCAACTGCCTAAACGGTCGTAGGTGTCTTGGAAGCCTTGGACGTCTCAGGCGTCGTAGGCGTACCTGCCGGATTTTCAGAGCAGTTCCCGCTGCGCCCAGATAGGCCAGTAGGATCAGAATGCTTACCACGATGAACCAACGAGGCACATAATCCAGGACATCGGCAATCAGCGCCAAAACCACCGGCGCTGTCCGACCAAGCACACTTCCCAGGATGTAGTAGAAGGCGGACCAGACGACCGCAGTGAGAGCCATTGTCAGCGCAAACTCGAAATACGCAACGCCACTGAGACCCGCCATGATCGTAGTGGGTATGCGCAAGCCTGGAATCAATCGCCCAACGATAATGCCGATGCGCCCGCGGCTCGCGAACCAGCGCTCCATACGAGCGAGACGCTGCTCGTTCAAGAGGACATATTTGCCGTATTTCGTGAGCAGAGGTCGTCCGCCCCGATGCACTACCGTAAACAGCAGAGACGAGCCCAGAAAGATGGCCAGGCTCGAGACTCCCACAACCGCCAGCGCGTGCCCGATGGTATGTGGTGCCTGTGTTCCGGCAAGCGTCACCAAGGTATCGCCGGGAACCGGTATTGGAATGCCGGATTCCTCGACAAGAATGGCGACGAAGAGCGTAGCGAGTTCGTGCACATGGAAAATACTAAGCAACAGCTGCGCCAGTTCGCGAAGAAATTGAATCGTCGGGTGCTCCCTCTAATGCATCTACTGCTGCGTCTGCTTCTTAAGCGCCTTGAGATACGCCTCCGCGTTCGTAATATTCGCGGTACTATAGCTGGTGAGCGCAATCGGCAGTGACGCGATATGCTCATGCCAGGACGCCACAGTATCGCGCAGTCCGCTGAGCGCCGTAACGCTAATATCGACGCTCGCCAAGACATTCGTCGCCGTGGTCAGGGCTGCCAGCAGCACTGCCAGTCCATCACCCCCGATGGTGGCCACCAGTTGGGCCAGCGGCAGCACCAGGAAACGCACCGCCGCCTGGGTGATCTCGGCCGCTTTGATGGCCTCATCCAGCCCGATGCCTTCCAGCGACGCGAGCTCGTGGGCGAGTGCTTTCCGGCCGAGTGCCTCGGCATCTTGCTCCAGCGTCGTCCTGATTTGCGGGACCGCCAGGGCGGTGACCCCAACGACGCCAGTGGCCGCGACAGCCAACAGGGCGCGCCGTCGTCCCACCGCTGGGGATGTGGGTGCTTTGGGTGATTGGGATGCTGAGCCGGTTGGGCTTGATGAAACGGTTGCCATGTCAGGTGCTGGCTTCACGGTGTCCATTGTGGTCTCCTGTCTGGTCTCCTAGCGGATCTCCGGTCGGTTGAACTTGCCCGGTACCGGGCCGGGCGTCCAATATCCTCGTTCGCTGCTTGCCTAGTGGATACTTGCCGGCTCCGTCGTTGATACCGATGCTGGGTGTACCGGCGTTGCGGGCGTACTACTCCCTCCCGTCGCTGTCCCTTGGGTGGTATTTCTGCGGGTGGGCCACCACAGCCAGGCGGCCAGAGACCCAAGTGTCAGCAGATAGCCGAAGAAGATTGCCACGTAGTCGAAGGTCGGGCTCTGGTACGGGAAGAATCCATTGCCGCTCACGACATTGAGGCCGACCTGCTCGCTGGCATTCCCGGCTGTGAATGACAGAGTAGCCAGCCCAACGGTAGTCGGCGTCACCTTCCAGGTCAGAGTAGTGGAATGGGTCGGCGCCAGCGCGATCAGGCGCTGATTATCTTTGGGCTGGAGCGCGAAGGTGGGTGCCACCAGACTGAGGGTGATGTCACATTCGACGGTGTCTTCATTGGTGACCTGGGTGCTGATGGCTTCAGTCTGAGAGACCATGAGCACGCGTATCGGGGCGTTCACCGTTAAGCGGGGATTGGCGCAGGGTTGAGCGGAGGTGGAGGCAACCCCTTTATCTTGCTGCCGAGCCTGCTGATCCAGCTTCTGAAAACTCTGCAGCGTCGTTCCGTTCACACTCAGCGTGGCCACCACCAGGATAATTGCGCCGATGAGCGCTCCTACCATTGCCAAGATCCGTACACGCATATCGATACCTGAGTACCCTTTCTCCGACGGTTCCCCGACGGCTCCGTGATGAGTTCCTTATGATTGCCCTGAGGCGACCTCTGGTGAGGCCGCCCCGTAATGGTCCCTGAGGGTCCCAATAATCGGTCCGGCTACTTACGCGGCTCGGGAGGAGCGGCGATAGGTGAACAGATGTACGATCACCACCAGGAGGATGGCTCCAACGATGGCAATGATGAGTTCACCCGGCAAGCCATAATGGGCGACGTTGAACAGACTGAACGTACTCACCACAAAATTGGCGCCGATGGCTCCAATGACGCCAAACAGCAGGTCACCAATCAGGCCAAAGCCGCCACCTTGTAGAATTCGGCCGACGAGTCCGGCGACGATCGCTCCGGCAATAATTTGCAGAGCCAGGTCACTAAAGCTCACAGTAAAATCGAAGATAACCATGAATTGTTCCTCTCTTTGACAGGCACTTCCCGTGTGCGCTGTCGTACGTCGTCCTATGGATGCCATAGCGGCAGGTCCATTCTGAAGAGCTCTTTTGGACCAATGGGGGATGGATAGATAGAATACACTACGCGATAGTCATAAGCTGCGGTACCGGGTGCAGTTGGTTTCCCATATCCATGCTGCAGGAGGTTCAGGCTGCCAGGTGGGGGAAAAGCACTGGAGCAGTCTGCTCCGCACCAGGAGCATATGACAAGCGGTGCGCGAGCGCAAGCGTAAACCTGGATAAAAGTCTGGACACTTCTAGAAGCCGGTACACTCCTGGAGGCGAGTGATGAGCAGAGAGCGATTCCGGTGGTGGATCTTTACCTGCTAGCTGCAGAAATTGGAGTGCAGAGGGGTGGCGCTGGCGTTCCTCCTCATTCGATAGTCTACATAGTCGGATAGCATCCCTGCTCCAAAAATTGTCCAGGGTTTTGTCCAGATTTATGCTTGAACTCGGGCGCGGTCCATTCTATGCTACCAGTGCGGACAGGTTGGCACCAGAATTTGCCCGGCATTGTCTTGGCGCGCATGCCTCATCCGAGCCTGAATCAGCAAGCCTTCGAAGCCCTAGTCATGCGATGAACAGCGATACCGTCCCGTATAGTCTTTGTTCTCCTTGAGAGAGCCTACCACCTGTGAGTTGAACTGGACCTGCATCCGTTATCCCACGGGAATCAGTCGTTCATCACTAAAGTAGGTCATAATTGCCCGGTTACTGTATCCCAGCAGGAGGACTTCAGTGGCACAGTATATACATTTCGGCATCTTCTTGATTACTGTCCCCAATTTGATCGTTATCATCCTGATGCTAGTGGTCTTTGCTCTCGCCATTGCCCTGTCTCTGCCGCAGGAGCAGTCTGAACCCGCTGATCAGGCCTCCAATCAGCCTGCGCAGCAGCACGAGGAAGGGGGCAGATGATGGGGACTGACAGGACTCTGGCCGTGCGCCAAAGACTCGCCACGGTAAAGAGCACCAACTGGACTCTGGCCGTGCGCCAAAGACTCGCCAAGGATTTTCCTCCCGACCAGGTCTTACCTGACAAACAACCCTCCTATGTCCGCTCAGCGGTGTATCTCTTCGGAGCCCTGACGATTGCCAGCTTTGCCATTATCATCGTGACAGGCACCGTCCTGGCCATCTTCGGTCCCCAGTGGTGGCATACCAATGGCATCGGACACTTCTTCAACAGCCTGCACCTGTGGAGCGTCGAGGCCTTCTTTTTCTGTATGGTGATTCATCTGTGGGGCATGTTCTATCTTGGTGCCTGGCGTGACGGACGCGGGCGTACCTGGGCGTTTGGAGCCATTGCGTTTGTGGTCAGCATCGGCACCGCCTTCACCGGCTACCTCTCGCAGAGCAACTTCGACTCCCAATGGATCGCCGTTTCTGCCAAAGACGCGATGAATGCCATCGGTATCGGCGGCTTCTTCAACGTGCTGAACTTTGGCCAGATGTACGGCTTTCATATCCTGGTGTTGCCGGTTCTGCTGGTCGCGCTGGTTGTTTTCCACATCGTGCTGGTCCGTTTGCGTGGTGTGGTGCGCCCGTACCCCGCCAAAGGCGAAGTTCGGGAACCGTACACCGAAGGTATGACCCAGGAACAGTATTACCGTGGCGTGCGCATGGTCCCCTATGACCTGCTCCGCGAGGTGGCGATTTCGGGTGTGGTCGTGCTGGTGGTCGTGTTGGTGCTTGCTTCGGTCTTCTCGTCGCCTGATGACCAGCCGCTTGACGATGCAAAGCGTGGCCCAGTCCGATCCCGTCGGCTTCGTCACCGTGTCCCTGTCGGAGCTGGCAGGCAATAGTGTGATTGCCCAGTATGGACCACCCTACAACAACGGTACCGGCTCGGTGCAGTACATTGGTCCCTTCTCGCCCCAGAAACTCGCCGGAGTCAGCTTGCCCATTGATACGGCAGCCGTCTATGTCCTCGACCCCCTCAAGACCATACAGAATCCTGCGGTTGCGGCCGCTTTGCGGACCTTCTCCGCGGCATCGGCAAGTCAACAGACGACCTGGGAAAACAACTATGCGACTGCCCTGGGCAATGCCAACGGGTCACTGGATGCCAACGGGCATGTCAAGGTGGCGGTGGGCACCTATGGACCTTTGCCGGTGATGTTTGGGGCGTTAGTGGATATCGCGCGCAGTGGAGCCCTTGATGGCCTCTTACTCACCGACGGCAGATTCTACCAGACGGATTATACCAAACCGCTGCTGTTCTTGAGCGAGGACGCACTGCCCAATCGTGCCGGGCAGCTGAATCTCCTGGGTAGCCAGTGGGGCATGATGAATGAGACTGGAGCGTACCCAGGACAGGCCTGGTTATGGCTCTACACGTTCTGGTATCAAGTGCCGTTCGGTCCCTATAATGGGCCAAATGGCGATATTGCCGTCTGGGTCACCATGGCTATCCTGACGCTGGCATTGATCTTCGTTCCCTATATTCCCGGGCTTCGGCGTGTGCCGGAGTATCTGGGGGTATATCGCCTGATCTGGCGTGAGCACTACCGCGAGCTGCGTACCGCCACCAAGTCTGTAGGCGGGAAGCAGGCAGACATGTCATCTCCCTAGCGCCTTCCCCATACGGCAATTCTACTCGTTCGGCATGGCTGGCTACACCACTTCAGGGCCACTTCCTTATGGCTCTCTTCCGCCTGCTCTTGCTGCTGCTCGCTGGCTGTGGGCTGCTGTGACTAGTCAGCCGTAGTCGCGAGAGAGGCGATCGCTCGCCCGCGTGGCCATCGGTCATTGCGGATTCTCTACGCCGCAAGCGCCGCAACGAGTGCCACGGCTAGCACGCCGGCACTTCCGTAGCGCCGGTTGGGTTGTGGATCCAACGCACGTAGAATGGTCGCATCCACGCGCTCAGCAATTGGGCGCGTTGGCAAATGCACGAGCTGCGACGGCAATATGGGTCGCTCGTGTTGTATACGGTCATATAAGAGGTTGGCATACTGTTCCCGCGTCTGCTGGCCAGGACTGGGATCATCGTCATGGCAGTACGGCTTGCGCCCCGTGAGCAATTCATAGAGAACGAGAGCAAGACCAAAGACATCGGTGCGCGCATCGACCGCACGTCCCATCAGATGCTCAGGAGCACAATAGTCAGGAGTCGCAAAGAGCAAGGAGGTTTGCTCCTCCTCGTACTCCATCTCACGGATGAGAATTCCGGTCTTGAGCCTGGACTCTGCCCGGAGAGTGGACTTCGAGATGCCAAAGTCCGCGAGATAGGCTAGTCCTGCCTGGTCAAGCAGAATATTGGTCGGCTTGATGTCTCGGTGAATAATTCCCTGGCTATGGGCACAGTCCAGCGCCGTGGCGAGTTGCTCAACCAGATGGACGGTTACCCCGAGCGGAGGAATACCATACTGGAGTACCTGTTGCTGCACGTTGGTTGGATAGAGGGGCATAGAGAAAAAGAGACGATGTCGGTAGCGACCATAATCCAGCAACGGCACAATATGGGGATGATGCAAGGCTTGCAGACGCAGGGTTTCCAGGCGAAAGCGCTCGAGCATCACCGGGTCATCGCTGCATACTGCTGGCAGGATTTTCAAGGCCACCTCCCGTTGCAGCTTCCTATCATAGGCGCGATAGACCTGGGCCATTCCGCCCTCCGCCAGAGGCTGCACCTCACGATACCGATGGTGCGACGTCATCGGGTGATAGGGTTGACTAGGCAGCGATTGGTGAACGAGAGAGCTGCGTGGTCCTACGTACAGCTGGCGATCATATTGACGATCATACGGCAGAGTGACTCTATCTGGCACACTCCACGTTGGTAAAACTGGTCGCTGAGGGTCGAACATACTACAGTGCTCCTTTCGTAGCCTCAGCGAGCGCGACCCCTCTCGACCGAGGCCGGTATGCGCTGGCAAGGACTGTACTACGGGAAATCGCTGCACTGCGGAGCTCTGCCCTCAGCGTGTCACTGTTGAATGGCTTAAGGACCACCCGCACGTTGTACGCCAGAAGACCCGTTCTACAATCCTTCAGCACCGCGGCCAATGCACGGTCTACGAGCGCCGTACAGATCACCGTGGGAGGCAGGTGCAGTCCAGGATCTTTTTGTGCCGCTGCGAACACCTCAGTGCCTCGGTGTCGTCCATGTAGGCGCACATTGAGGAGCAACACATCAAAGGGTATTTGGCGTAGTTGGTCGGTGCTGGACGGAGAATCACTCCACGCGCTTGTCGCCCGCAGGCGCTCCAGGCACGTCGCAACCTCCGACACGTATTGCATCTGGAACCCCTCTTCAGGGGTTAAGAGCAGCGAGAAGAATTCCTGCGACTCTGGATCATCCTCCATAATGAGGACGCGAATAGCCAATGATCCTTTCTCCTGGGGGACCTCATCCGGCAAATACGACACCTGAGCACGAGCGCGGTCAGCGCCCCATGGTAGGCGTGGACCAGACCGAGAATCAGCAGATCCGAGCCGCTCTCCGTGCGAGCGAGAGTTGCTGCGCTCACATTGCTCTCTCATGACCGCGTGGAGAACTGTATCGTCGGCGTCATCACCAGTATCGCGCAGTAGGTCACCTTCAAAGTCGTTATGGTTTATTCCAGCAGCTCCCAAATAATCTCTCCATATAGCCCAAGTCGATCGGTCCACCGCGCCCGCTCCACTACCAGACATAATCTGGACCTCCCGCTCCGGACACACTTAAAAGACAGGAGGAGTCTGCCCCGCTTCAGTAACATAGGGCAAGCGGCATGCGTGCGCAAGCGTAAACCTGGACAAAAGTCTGGACAATTTCAGCGCCTGGTCAAAAGAAACAAATTTGTCCAGACTTTTGTCCAGACCTACACTTGAGCCTGCGTATGACCTGTCGTATGCTCTGGCAGTACCCTTGCCATACGACACATCTCTATGATCTCTGCGGGGCAGTCACATTCAATTAGCCATGGTTTTGCGTCGAGCGGGCGGTGAAGCTGACGCTGTTCCTGTTGGCTGGAGGTTTACCATGTCGACGAAACTCCCGCTGGGCAGTCCAGCGAGTGCTGACTCGAGTACTCACCAACCAGGGCGCACGGTGCCGATCCTGTCCCCTCTCCGATCACCTCGTGGTCGCCCCACACCGCTACCGCACATTCAACGGTGGCTGCGCATCCTGGGGCCTGGTTTGGTTACTGGCGCAGCCGACGACGATCCGTCAGGCATCGGCACCTATTCCCAAGCCGGCGCCGCCTTCGGCACCGGCCAACTCTGGCTAGCGCTGTACATGCTACCGCTTTTGATTGCGGTGCAGGAGATGTGTGCTCGTATTGGCCTGGTAACTGGCGAGGGCATTGCCACGGTCGTTCGGCAACAGTACAGTCGCGCGATACTGGTACCGGCAGTTGGCCTGGTGTTTGTAGCCAATATCCTCAACATCGGCGCCGATCTGGGCGCAATGGCGGCGACCGTTCAATTGCTCATACCGGTGGCACCCTTCCTCATTCTGCTCGCTACCCTTTCCATTGGCATCCTGGCTCTGGAAATCTTCATTCCGTATCGACGGTACGCCATCGTGCTCAAGGTGCTGGCGCTCTCGCTACTTGCCTATGTTGCCACCGGCCTCATCGTCGGTCCGCAAGGAACTGCTGTGATTCAGGCGACCATCGTTCCGCATATCCAGCTCACGCCGGTGTTTCTGGCGCTGGTAGTTGGCGTGTTGGGCACGACCATCAGTCCGTACCTATTCTTCTGGCAAGCCTCCGAGGAGGTAGAGGAGGTGGAGCTGCACCACCGTGAGCCTCGGGGAGTAGATCTGGTACGCCAGCGACAGGTGCTCCTGGCACGGATTCGTCTCCTGCGCCTCGATACTGCCATCGGGATGCTGTCATCGGAGGTTGCCACCTGGTTTATCATCTTCACCACGGGAACTGTGCTGCATACCCACGGTATCACCACTATTACGACCGCCGACCAGGCGGCGGCAGCGCTCGAACCCCTCGTGCATACCTTCCCTTCTGCCGGGCTCCTTGCCAAGGTAATCTTTGCGACGGGTATTCTGGGGGTGGGGCTCTTAGGTGTTCCTGTATTGGCGGGATCTGCCGCCTATGCCGTAGCCGAGGCGTTCCATTGGAGGGAGGGCCTTGCCAAGACCTTTCGCCAGGCGCCTGGATTCTACCTAATTATTGGGATAGCAACTCTGGTAGGGATGCTCCTGAATCTGTTGCACATCAACCCTATCGCCGCACTGGTCTACTCGGCGATCATCAACGGCATCGTCGCCGTTCCGCTATTAGTATTGATACTGCTCGTGGCCAATAACCGCAAGGTCATGGGTGCGCATACCAATGGCTGGCTTGCCAACAGCGTCGGAATCCTTACTTTGTTGGCAATGACTCTGGCGGCGGCCACTCTGGCAGTCTTGTTTTTTAAGCGGTGATGCCCAGTATCTAGCTGATTTGGAGGGATGATTCTTGCCATTTCGCGTAGGTGAGGGCAGTGTCGTCAAGGCCTTCATGAACCAGCATATGGAGAGTCAATGCCGCTCCTGCGGGCGGATCTAGTGTGGCTGGCGGCCATATCAGTCGGAAGGTCTGGCCATTTACCGTGCATCCCACGTGCTTGATATGGGAAGTCGGAGAAATGTGGCTCCAAAACTCGGGGATATCGCAGCTGATTTCCTGTTCGGAGACGCTGATCTGCCGATGGACGATGTCACTCGGCCCGACGACGTAATCTTTCCAGAGATGATTACTGTCGAGGTACGTCACCACAATCTGGTCATCACTAGTCTCTACCTGAGGTGACACAAGAGGAAATGTGGGCAATTCGGGAGTTAGTATCGACATAGTGGGCTCCTACGTGCAAAGTACTCTATAAAAAAGTACTCTATAAAGATGAGCAACTCCAGTACTCGAAATGAGTGCCTTCGGCTGCCGTACTAGGCGTGGCGGCTGGCGGCAGCGAGCACCGCCGAGGAATAGCTAACCAGTTCTCTGGTGAAGGCCAGGAAGGGTAGCGAGCCGACAGCATTTTGGAACGAGTCGATTGATGTCGGCGTCCCTTGCCGTATCCAGGCTTCCCGTACCGCCGGAGCGTGTTCAGCCTGCTCTCGAGTCTGCCAGATACTGAGAGCGGTCGCCGATACCTCGTCGGTTTTGGCAATAGTATAGGCGACAAATCCAGGCGCTTGGCGATAAAGAGGCAAGAGTTCCGTCTCCACCTTGCGCAGGGTCTCATCCATCTTCCCAGGCTGTACTTTCATGATTTCTACATAGGTATATTGCATACGGGTCTCGTTTTCCGTCCCCATCACCACTGTCCAGTAAGCGCCTCAAGGGACGCCTCGGAACAGCCGCTGGAACACACTAAGTGTAGCGCTCATTTCTATTACTAGTCAAGCAACCTTACATAGAATATGTGGTTTTACCCATACTATTTATTGAATTTTGCCGTCTGCTGCATCGGCGCTGTCCCGGACTGAATCGGCCCTGTCTCCCTTTTTCCGCCAATGTGCTATACTATAGCTGTTACACTTTCCTGCGACAGTTCGCGGGAAAGTCGCCTTGAGTGCCAGATGCCAATCACACCTGACACCCGTACGCACAAAAGTGCGTGCAGGGGAGCAGGGGTAGGTAATGATGGTCACTCCACTTCCCCGTTACTTCCTCCTCAATTTCTATTGTCAAAGTTGCGCTCGATGATCCGTAGATGAGGCAGCGGTATCACACGTCACCTTTGACACCAGTGGTGCCGCATTCGCCAGGCTAGTGCCAGGCTACGCTTGCTGGATCACTGAATACAGTGCGCTGCGACCCGCAACCTGGAGCAGGCTGCCGCCGAGGATTCCACGAGTCGCAAGTAGTGGCCACCCTACCAGGGCGGCGGGCAGCGATGGATAGACAGACAGGAGACGGCAGAGATGAACAAGCTAATTTTGCCAGGTGGTATCCAGCGATGGGAGCATCAGGATCTCGTAATCCCACTGGGTCTCACTGTCAGCCATTGGCATCATCCCAACTATATACAGGCAGCCACCACGCGGGTACAACCGTTGATCGCGTCGGCGCTCACGGCAGCCAATCACAACGGCTGGCAAGCGGACGAGCCGACCGATTTTGCGACGTTATTTAGTCGGTCGCAAGTACGTACCAGGAACACACCACTGTACTGGCGAATTGACTCGGCAACGATCCGGCTTATACGACCTCACCGGGAAGACCACCTGGTGCCACACGGATAGTAGGATGGCTTAGCGATGCACCTCCTCCCAGTCTCGAACCGCCGCTCGGTGAAGGTCACCGAGCGCAGGCGCAACTGTAGGACAAGGGCCTCGACATCTCCGGCAGAATGTGCGCTACTGCAGGTAGCATGGTGGGCTGCTTCTACTTATTCGCCAACTGATGTAGTAAACTGGCTTGCATACCTAACCGACATGTCCAGCTGTCGCCAGGGGGACTACCATGAGCAGCAGGAGGACGAGAAACAGCGGGAGTTCTCCAAACATGCCTGAGCAAGAGGCTGAGAACACCGCCCACTTCTACCACATTGGCGACGTTGCCACCCTCACCGGATTATCGGCCGATGCCTTGCGGGCCTGGGAGCGGGTAGGCCTGCTGACCCCTCACCGGTCAACCGCTGGAGTCCGCCGCTACATAGACGATGACCTCGCGCGTATCCGTCTCATTGCCCGTACCCTGCAGGAGGGTGGGTATTCCCGGCGCGCTGTCGCGCAGTTACTCCAGTCCGGAGACCTGCGGCCTGACGCTGCGGACTATGCCCCAGGTCCGGCACGCCTGCGCCGCTCACGTCGGGGGGGGAAATTGGGACGCGCGTCTCGTCGATCTGATACAGGAGCAGCAAGAGGAGTCGCTGACAGAGATAGTGGGAACTCCAAGGACGACTTCGTGCAAGACCAGGAAGAGCAGGATGAGGCACGCAGCGAGCGACGTACGCTGGATGCCGTCGCTCGCATCAGCGACGCCCTGGCTTCCGGTCGCGCCCTGCCGGAGGTGCTGGAGGTCATCTGTAGCGAAGCGTGTCGAGCCTTTGGCGTCTCGGACTCCGTCCTTTGGTTAATCAACTCCCCTCTCTCTCTGCTAGCAATTCTGCCTGACACTCGTAGGGAGACTGAGCGCAAAACTGGCGCACACCACATCTATGAAGGCGATGTGGTCCCGCTCACTCTCGTTGCGACGGCGAGCTATGGTCCGCACACGAGCGCAATGCCACGCGCGGTGTCGCTTGACGACCGGCAAGCTCCCGTTGTGCAAGCGTTCCATAGCCGGCATGGCTTGATTGTGAATGAGCTGGCTACCTCATCGCCAGTCAACCCCAGGCAAACCCACCCAGAATGGGACGCGGGCATGCCGAACGCGGCGCTGTTGCTCGTCCCGCTCCTCGCGAGCAGTGGCACACCGATCGGTGTGCTCTCACTCAGCGAGGCGCTCGATCCTGAGCGCTTCGACTCCGATGACCTGGAGCGCGTGCGACTCTTCGCTGTCCAGGCGGCCCTCGCCATTGAGACGGCGCGTCTGCATGCTGAAATACGGGTGGCTCGGGAGCAGGCGGAAGCGCATCGCGCCCGCTGGCAGGCGGCCGTTGACGATCTACCTGCGCTCGTCTGTATCTGCGACCGTACGCAGTCAACCACCTATATCAGTCCGACCTGCCAGCAGGTGCTGGGGTGGCCGGACGTTAGTTCCCCTCCCGAAGCGGAACCGGCTGCGCATGGTGAACCGTGGGTAGCGCGCTTTGGCTTCTTCTGGCTGAGCGAGCCGGCTGCGAGTGTACTGGTCGCCTCCAGCAGTCACCCTGGCGCCTCCCGTGCAACTGGTGTCGCTGGCACGTCAACTGGCCTTCCTGCATTGGGCGAGTTGCCCCTGCCACGAGCTCTGCAGGAGAACCGCGCAGTGCATGCTATCACGGTGACGCATCGCTGTCCCGATGGAATGGAACGGCTGGTTTCGTGGGATGCGGCCCCCATGCGAACGGCACAGGGAGAGCTCTTGGGAGCGGTGGCGGTGGGACACGACGTGACTGCGGAGCATCGCCAACATGAGCGTGAAGCCTGCCTGGCCGCGGTGACCCACGCTGCGGCAGGCAGTCCTGATCCAAATGGAATTGAGGGTCGCGCCAATCGGATCCTGACCGAACTGGTCACGCACACGCGCACACCAGTGATAAGTGCGACGCTCTATCTTCTGGACGAGGAGATGGACATTTTGCGGCGAGTGGGCGCCTTTGGCGTGGAGCGGAGTGGCACCC
Source organism: uncultured Chloroflexia bacterium (assembly GCA_963826075.1). Lineage (GTDB taxonomy): Bacteria > Chloroflexota > Ktedonobacteria > Ktedonobacterales > JADMIN01 > JAJPKE01. The sequence goes on along the minus strand of CAWGVQ010000008.1, from coordinate 42,866 downwards.
ATGCTCCTGCTGTTCCGCTGAACCGGCAGCATCCCTGGTGGCACTTGCTGATTGGAGGTCCGATCTATTCCTCGCCTGACGGTGTACAGCCCCACTGGCTGCGCGCTATTGGGCTGGTAGTCTGGAAGGCCAGCAGCATCCGTTCCTGGGCTACGGTACCGCTTCGTTCCGGTGACAAGCTGGTGGGAGCACTTTCCGTGGGACTGAGTGTGCCGCATATCTGGGATGCGGCCGAGCGTGCCTGGTTCGAGGCCTGTGCTGACGCCGTGGTAATGGGAGTCGAGAACGACCGGCTGTTTGCGGCTGAGCAACACAAGTCAAAGGCTTTGGAGGCACTGCTTGCAGCCGCGGATGATAGACCCTTCTCCTACTGATGAGGCGGCAGGCGGTCGGAAATGTCGCGGATGGTGATGACGCCGCCGTGCTCGATGCTTCCACTATGAACAGGTTCACCAGTAGCTTCGAACCACCGGCGAGTGCCACCTGCCGAACGCAGGCTAAACTGCAGGCGAAAGGCGGCCCCACGTGCCGCCAGGTAGTTCGGCTGCTGTTCGGGTGGCAGAGGCTGGCCCTCCTCATTCTCCGCTACGATATAGGTATCTGCGCTGCCAAACAGGCGAACGTAGGCAGCATTGGTAAGCATGGGCGCACTGTTCCTATCAACTACCAACAGCGCATCCCCCATACTCAGCAGAATCGCCTCTAACTGCGCGCGTGCCGCCTCGCTGGCCTCGCGTTGCTGCCCCAGTGAGGCCGCCAGTCGCTGGAGTTCGCGGCTGCGCCCATCGAGGTCTTCGTTGGCGGTATGTAACTCCTCGACCGTTGCCTCTAACTCCTCATTGACGGTGACCAATTCTTCGTTGGTAGCCTGCAATTCCTCATTGAGGGTTTTGATTTCCTCAGCGCTGGCCTCCGCCTCTTCACGGCCAACCAGGATCTCATCAGTCGCGCTTCGCAACTCCACATTGGCCTCGGCCAGTTCCTGATTGGCCCGAGAAAGCGTACGGTTGGCGCGTGAGAGTGATCCCATCTGGGCCTGCAACCGCTCAACTTCCGCAATCTTGCCCGCGTAGGCTTGTTCGAGTTCTCCCGGCTCGCCGGCCTGGACACGCGTAAGTTCGGACGCTTCGGCGGCAGCCTGTAGAGTGGCCGCCTGCTGCCGACGTATCAGGCGAGTGACGTCATTTACTACAATCAGCACCCGCTCCACTGGCTCTGGTGCACCACCTGAGTCATCGCCGGTGTCTTCGCCAACTCGGCCATCCAGACTCGGGGGTCGCTGTCGCTGCGGATAGCCGTTGATTTGCAGGTGCCTCGGCTCTCCGCCGACCGTCTCCACCGTGGCGCTGGTGTCGCCGTCTTCTGTCGCCAACGCGTCGGATTCGTCTGGCTGCGACCCTCTGGTAGCTGCCCGCCACGCCGCCGACTCGGCCTCTCTCTGATGGAACACAGCATCTACGATGTGGCGCAGCGTGTTAGCCGACACCGTTTGTGTCAGATGAGTCAAGTCACTTCCCATCGCCACACCATAAATGCCCAACAGGTTCCTGGCCGCCGAATTGATGATCTGGATAGTGTAATCCTGATCCACTACTACCACACCAACCTCCGCCTCGAGGAGCAGGTTCCCCAGGAACTCGCTACTGGAACGGCTATGGATACCTCCTCTGGTTCCGTTGGGGCGATTCTGCATTCCCGGCAAGGGAGTGGGTGTCAGGTGGGAAACCTGTGCAGGCGGAACGAGTGCCCCTCGAAGGGCAGCGATCGCTGGCGGCACATGCCCATTGGTTGGCGGACCATTACCTAGAGTACTTGGTAGGTAGACGGGCAGATAGGCGGCGCTGGCAATCATTCGAGCAATTGGCGCCAGCACCCGCTCGCCATGGCGGCGGTAGAGTTTCTGGTGCTGATGGGTAGCCACAAAATACGTCCCCAACGGTTTAGATGTTTCGGCCTTGCCTAATGCCAGGTAGCCGCCATCTCGTAAGGCAAAGGCGAAGAGGTGCAAGGTGCGTTTTTGTAGTTCGGGCGTGAAATACATGAGGACGTTGCGACACAGCACCAGATCAATACGCGGAAATGGCGCTCGCTGCCCCAGGTCGTGCTGCCCAAAGACGACGAGACTACGCAGGTGCGGCGTGACTTCGTAGAGAGCAGCATACCGACCAACCGGGCTGCTCTCTAGACGGCCATCTACGGTTCTGGCGAGGCTCCGGTCGAGCAAGGTAAAATAGCGGGCTCTCAGGTCTTCGGGTACGCTGGCAAGCGAAGCCGCCGAATAGAGGCCACGCCGCGCAAATGCCACCGCCTCCTCGTCCAGATCGGTGGCGAAGATCTGAACGGCGAATTGGTCAATCTCCTCGCCCAGGGCCTCAGCTACCAGGATCGCCAGTGAGTACGCCTCCTCACCGGTGGCGCAGCCGGCCGACCAGAGGCGTAGTTCGTTTCCGTGGGTCCTCGCATGGGCAATGAGATCGGGCAGCACCTGGTCGCGTAGCGCCGCAAAAAGCGCGGGGTCGCGGAAGAACCCGGTCACATTGATCAAGAAACTGCCGACCAGCCGGGCATATTCCTCAGGCTGGCGCGCGAGGTAATGCAGATAGTCAGGAAGTTGGCGCATGCCCGTAGCTACCAGGCGGCGCTGGAGCCGGCGCAGAATCGTGGGGCGCTTGTATCGGCTGAAATCAATGCCACTCCGCTCACGCACCTGAGTGAGCAGCGCCTGGAAGGAACGTTCCTCCTCCTCAGCCGCAGTCGGGGCGGACAGGGCAAAAGAGGGGCCGGAGGCACGAATGGAGGGAGTAGCCAGGAGGTCAGCGAGCAGCGGTCCGATGCGGACAAGATCGGCTACTAGATCGACCGTTGAAGGAGCCAAAGACTCAGGCATCCCTGGGTAGGCGGCGGTCACTGGATTCTCGATGATGACCAGGCCTCCAGCGGCCTTCACCGCACGCGCCCCCAACGAGCCATCCGAGCCGGTCCCAGTCAGAATCACGGCAATCATCCGCTCGCCGTATACATGTGCGGCAGTCGTCAACAGCCGATCGACAGAAGGTTTGGGACCCCGTCTACTCGTCTCACCATCGGTGCGCAGACGCACGACATGATCGGTGATTTCGACGTGCCGATCCGCCGGCACGACGTACACGACTCCGGGCAACAACGGTTCCGGATCAATGACCGTGCGGACAGGCAAGGTACTGCGCCGCGCCAGAATCTCGCCGAGATGGCTGGGATACGTAGGATCAAGATGCTGGGCCAGCACGATGGGCGCAGGAAAATTAGGCGGCAGGGCGGCGACCAGGGTCGAGAGGGCCTCAACGCCGCCTGCCGACGAGCCGACGACGACGAGCTGGTACAGCGCGGTCTCCTCCCGCTCCGCACTCTCAGCAGCCTCATCCATTCTGTTCGTCATGGAGAATACCCTTTCGCACAAAAGAACCAGGTGAACTGCCTGCTAGTAGGCAGGTAGAGACGGAGGGATAGAAGTCTGAGAGATACAGCCTTGCTTCGGCGCCACGTCTGCTATCCGCGAGCAGCACTACAACGGGAGCCTTTGGCGCCTCGGATAGAGCAAGTGTCCACCGGGTGATAGTTTGTCATAAGGCTAGTGTATGTCAACACTGCTCCGGGAACAAGCAGAACCCTGGACAGAAGCCTGGACAATTCCACCAGCAAGTGTACAACACGACTCTAACACGAATCTAACGGGTTTCGCACGCGGTTCTAACACCTCATGTTGCATAATGACCTTTGGTAGATTATGTAAATCCTTGCCTACCTCATGTATGAGCGTCGTACGCTCTCGCAAGCTCACTTGGACAGACAGCCTTGACGTGACACAGGAGAAGCGTGGGGACTGAAACGCCTTAAGAACAATAGAGCAGAGGTATGGCAATGAAAACGACACCTACCAGAGCTACTAGGAGGGACAAAAGCATGGTTAGCAAGATTCGCCCTGTGGGAGATCGCGTGGTCGTCAGGCCTGCGCAGAAGGAAGAAGTCACCAAGAGTGGCATCGTGATTCCTGATACGGCCAAAGAAAAGCCTCAGGAGGGCACGATCATCGCCGTAGGCAAGGGGAAGTTTAACGACAAAGGCGACCGCACTCCTCTCGAAGTAAAAGAGGGCGACCGCGTGCTCTTCGCCAAGTACGGTGGCACCGAGTTCAAGCACAACGACGAGGATCTTCTGGTGCTCCGCGAGTCGGATATTCTGGCAGTTCTCACCGGTGAAAAGTAGGCTAGAGGCTCACTCAGAGCATTCCATACCCGGACGCTCGACAGGTTTTCAGCACCTACTATGCGTTGATGTAAAAACCCCAGAATTACAGAAAAGCGCAGAAGACGATAAGCGCGCAAGAAATGTGGAGACACGATGGCAAAGCAACTGATCTTTGACGAGCAAGCACGTCGCTCGCTCAAGAATGGCATCGATATCCTGGCCAATGCCGTCAAAACGACACTCGGCCCCAAGGGGCGCAATGTCGCTCTGGATAAGAAGTTTGGCGCCCCAACGGTGACGCATGACGGCGTGACGGTCGCCAAAGAAATCTCGCTGGAAGATCCCTTCGAGAATATGGGGGCGCAGCTGCTCAAGGAAGCCGCCACCAAGACCAACGATGTAGCTGGCGACGGCACCACCACCGCTACGGTGCTGGCGCAGGCCATCGTCAATGAGGGCCTGCGTAACCTGGCGGCCGGCGCCAATCCGATGCAGCTGCGCGCCGGCATCGAGATGGGGGTCGCGGCGATTGTGGAGTACATCCGCCAGTCCGCCACCCCGGTGGAAGGCCCCAAGGAGATTGCCCAGATCGCGACCGTCTCCGCCGCCGACCCCCAGATTGGGCAGCTGATCGCCGATGTGATGGAGCGGGTCGGGCGTGATGGGGTCATCACCATTGAAGAGAGCCGCGGCACCAGCTTCGAGACCGAGTATGTCGAAGGCATGCAGCTGGACAAAGGCTACAGCTCGGCCTACTTTGTCACCAACTCGGATCGCATGGAGGCGGTCATCGAAGAGGCCTACATCCTGATCACCGACAAGAAGATCAGCGCGGTTGCCGACATCCTTCCCGTGCTGGAGAAGCTGACGCAGATCGGCAACCGCAATATCGTGATCATTGCGGAGGATGTCGACGGGGAAGCGCTGGCGACGCTGGTGGTCAACAAGCTGCGCGGCATTCTCAATGTGCTGGCGGTCAAGGCTCCCGGATTTGGCGATCGCCGCAAGGCCATGCTGCAGGATATCGCCATCCTCACTGGTGGCCAGGTCATCTCGGAGGAGACCGGACGTCGCCTCGAGAATGCCACGCTGGAGGACTTGGGGCAGGCTCGCCGGGTCATCTCCAAGAAAGATGATACGACGATTGTCGAAGGCAAGGGCGACAGCAAGGACATCCAGGCCCGTATCAAGCAGATTCGCACCGAGATCGATAACACCACCAGCGACTACGACAAGGAGAAGCTCCAGGAGCGCCAAGCCAAGCTCTCCGGCGGTGTCGGTCTGATCAAAGTTGGCGCCGGTACTGAGGTCGAGCTCAAATACCGCAAGACCAGGGTCGAAGATGCACTTTCGGCGACTCGTGCCGCCATTGAGGAAGGGATTGTGCCCGGCGGTGGTGTGGCCCTCTTGAACGCCGTCGATGCGCTGGATGCGATTCATCTAGAGGGAGACGCCGCGACCGGCGTGCTTATCCTGCGCCGTGCTCTGGAAGAGCCACTCCGCACACTGGCCGAGAATGCTGGCCAGGACGGCGCGGTCGTCGTAGACAAGGTGCGGCGCGCGCAGAAAGAGAAGAAGGACAAGAATATCGGCTATAACGTGCTGACAGGTAAGACCGAGGACATGATTGAGGCGGGTTTGCCCGATCCGGCCAAGGTAACCCGCTCCGCGCTGGAGAACGCTGCTTCTATCGCGGCGATGATCCTGACCACCGATGTGCTGATCACTGACCTGCCTGAGAAGAATCCAGTCCAGGCCGCACCGAGTATGCCAGACTATTAAGCCCTGAGCACGGGCCAATTAAAAGTCGCCGCAGGCCGCTTGGTATTAATCTACGTGGCCTGCGGCGATCCTGTGGCCGCTGTATATAGCCGTATATAGATGAATTCTCGCATGCTTGCCGTGATGTCTACCCCAATCTCCTTGTATGTCCGGCTGACGGTGTACGATGCCCTATGACATATTTTGTGGGCCCCCTACAGAAGATCAACGACTCATCCGGAACATCCGAAGTGGAGCTGTGATAGCGGTGTGATGAATTCGGTGCGTGGCGTGAGGCAGCCGTGATGAACTGCAGGTATGCTTTCTCACAACGAGAGGTCAGAATGCTCCAAAAGCCGATGGCTCTCCATAAAAATCATCATTCACTGCAACTCATCACACACGAAGGAGACTTTCACATGACAAAGGCAATTCGGTGGCGCGTCATCGTGCTACAAGCGGTTATGGTGCTCGTCTTAGGCTTTGCCGCCGGCGGTGCCCTCTATGCCAGCAACTTCATCACGACCCAGATTCATGATCAGTTGGCTCCTCAGCAAATCTTCTTCCCCGCCAACGCCAAGCAGGGGCTGCCAGCCGACCTCAATGCCTATGCCGGCCAGCAAGTGGTCAATGGCGACCAGGCGCATGCCTATGCGGAGGACTTCATCGGGCTGCACTTGAGTGAGATCGGTCAGGGCCACCCGTACTCCTACTGGAGCGGCCTGGCGCGGTCCACTACCAACGCCACGCAGGCGGCCAAAGATGAAGCCACTGCCACCACGATATTCCAAGGGGATACCTTGCAGAGCATGCTCAACACCGCCTGGACCTTCTACACCATCGGGCAGATCGCGTTCATCGCCTTCTGGGTGCTGCTGGCAGCAGGGATCATCGTCCTCGGCACGCTGGCCTTTGAGGTTGCCGAGACAGTCCGCGGCGAAGAGACCGTCGAGGCGATCGTGGTGACGGCGAACGGCTCATCCGGAACCAAGGAACCTACCATCAAGCGTGAGCTTGCTTCGGTCAACTAAACGGGCAACGCTCAGGTGAGCACAGTTCATCAGGAGAGACTCCGGAGCTATCCGGGGTCTCTCCTGCGTCTAGCCGGCCGAGGACGATCCAGGCTCATCCTCGTGGGAGTGGCATGGTAGCGTACGTATGACCAGGGATTGAGAGTCCATCCCTGGTCTCGTCAGGCAGTGCATATGCTCGGCAGCGAAACTGATGTCGATGAAGTCGTGCAAGCGACCTTCCTCTCTGCCTTCTCCAGATGCCACATCCGTCACAACTTCGGAGGCTTTGGGGGGGTGATCATAGTCGAACCAGAGGAAGGTAGCCTGCCCATGTCCTGTCTCCAGGAAGCAGGTGACACGCCCATGATACTGATGCTGCAAGGGGCGATGCTGCACCTCGGCGGCAATCGTCTCGGCGGCAATCGTCTCGGCGGCAATCGTCTCGGCGACAGTATGGCCCTCATAATGAGCCGCCGACCCCGACACCATCTCAGGTATGGAGCACAGTGACCAGTTGGGTAGCTACCCGTGCAGGGTTGCTGGTGAGCGCGGTCAATGCTGCTGGGCTGTACCTTCTGCGCTTCGCTTTCTGTGATGCAGGCGTTAGCATTCTAGGGCAGTAGATCATTGTCGCAAATGCCGGCAGAGCGAGGTGTGGCTTGCGCTACACTGGCCGGGCTGGCATCGTCGGTCGCACGTTGTGTGCTGGGCGTGATAGTGGGGACCCGAATCGTGTGCCCGCCGTGATGATGAGCGCTCATACTAGCAGTTGGGAGGCAGTGATCGGGAGGAGTGGCGGCAGCCGCCAGTGTCGTTTCCGCTACTTCGGCGGGTGCCTCGCTATGCCGTAAGTCTCTCCAATTTTATGCCGCTCGCGGCGTCCACGCGTGTCACCAAGGAGCTGCGCTGCTATGAGGGTTGCAAGAACAATACACAACCCGTTTCGTCTTGACCTTGTCCTGCTCCATGCGCCCTCCGTCTATGATTTCCGTTCGCGGCTTCTGCTGCAAGGCCCCATTGCCGACGTGATACCGTCAACCGATGAATTCGAGATGTATCCCATTGGACTCACGAGCATCGCGGCCTACCTGGAGCAAAACAACTACAATGTACGCATCATCAACCTGGCCAACCGGATGCTGCGTGACCGCCGCTATGACGTTGAAGCCCATCTGCGCGCGCTGCATCCGGCGGTGTTTGGTATCGATCTGCACTGGTTGCCACATGCCCAGGGGGCGCTCGCCATCGCCGATCTCGTCAAACGGTTGCATCCAGAAAGCTACGTTCTCATGGGCGGGCTCTCGGCTACCTACATGTAGAACTCATGGCATCACCATCGGTGGATTTCGTCCTGCGTGGCGACTCTACTGAAGAACCGTGCCGCCAATTGCTGCAGGCCTTGCGAGAGAGCACACCGCTCGACGTCGTGGAGAATTTGGCCTGGAAGCGCGCTGACGGCACGGTTTGCATCAATCCACTCACCTTTGTTCCTGCCGATCTCGACTATGTGGACGTGCCTGCCTACCGCTATATGCTGGGTGCGCTTGTGAAGTATCGCCATCCCGCCGACCTTATTCCCTACCTCGAGTGGCTACGCTACCCGACAACAATGATCCTGAACGCACGTGAGTGTCTGCTTGACTGCGCGATATGCGGCGGTTCCCGCTCCGCCTATCAAGGAGTGTGCCAGCGCCACTTCCCTGCCTTTCGGTCTCCGGAGAAGCACGTGGACGACATCCGCACGATCGGAGGTTTCTCCCGGGCGCCCATCTTTCCTCTACCTGGAAAGTAGATACTGGGGTGATGGAATCGTGAATGATTATGCGGAAATTGTGGGCACAAGCCGTGTGCTCAGTGTAGGCGGTAGTGGCGCAAGCACCGAAGTTGGCGCTGGCTTGAGTCGACGCGGCTGCAGTAAAGCGCGTGCCTCGTCCGTCACCAGATACGCAGCTAACATCAGCGCTGCACTGGTTTTCAGGTGGAAGACCAGCTTTCTCCATTCACTTTCCGCTCCAGTAAACGCATACTGGGCTTGCACTCCCACAGGATCACGCAACGCGGCGACGAGCCGATCCCCGATCCGCCCGACCTGTCGTTCGATTTGGGCGCTATCTCCTGTGCGTACAGCGGTGTCGAACGCAGCGAGTTCACTTGCTGGTGTGTAAAGGCAGGCATCCCAGGGAAAGGCGAAGAAGTAGGTGTCCTGATCCACTTGGCTGAGGCGATGCGCGGAAGCGAGTGTCCACTCGACATACCAGGCCTGTAGGCCATCAGTGACGCCGTAGAGCGTAGCCATCGCCATATTGTGGAGCATAAGACATTTCGCGGCAGAGAGCGAATGCAGATCAGCTACCTGTTCCAGGTGTTCAAGAAGACCCCCAAGAATGGGAGCAGACTTTGCCGCCTGGGGCAATAGCCGTAGCGCATTGTCTGCAAAGAGCGCGAGTTCCGAGCGTGCGAGCTGCGGGTCGGTGGGTGGATTGGTCGTCAAGCTCGGTCGCTCTTCATGATATATCTTGCGGCGAAAATCTAAGTAACTAGAGGCGACTTCAGCGTAGGCGGTGGCCGCAAATGCCTGGGAGTCGCGGGCGAGCTCGTTCGGATCGGGTACGGTTGCGGCTTCGGTGACAGTAGCTCGCGTAGGGGTTGCCGTCAATGCCGGCGCCGTCTCGTCAGCTATTGACGGGATCGATGATGTTGACGATGTTGCTGCGATGCTGGAGGGGCTCATGATGTCATCTCCTCGGGTGTCTGGATATCTCTAGGTACTCTACCCTGGATACAGCATGCCACTCAGCTGTCACAGCAGACTCTCCATGATGCAGTGCATTCTCACAATCTATACACAACGAAGGTCGGGTGCAGCTGGACGGCTGCCCGTTTCCCACTGCTCGCGGACCAGATACGTTCTTAGTCGCTTCTTCGGAGCCTGGAACCAAGAATGAGCGCCAGCACATAGGTTCCAAAGCCGCCAGAGAGTGCCAACACCAGAAGCAACAGGAACTGAGCCATATGGTCCCAGCCTGACGGGCGATACGCTGCCACCAGCAGTGTAAAGCCTATAGTGAACGCCGCTGCCAGGATCCCCAAAATGAGCCGATTTGCCAGCTGCTCCATTCGTTGCAGGTAGGACTCGAAGCTCTGCGGCTGCACGGTGACCTCGAACCCGCCGCGCTCGATGTCTCCCAGGACGTGGTGTAGCTGCTGCGGCAGTCCTAGCGCCAGCTCCATCGCATCGATGCCCGCGAACATGAGCTGACCCGCCCACTCTCTGGCAGAAAAACGGCGTTGCACCAGCTCCTTGGCAAATGGTACGTACACATTCATGAGATCAAAGTGAGGATCCAGTTGCACACCAAGCCCCTCGCTCATTCCTAGAGTCTTAACCATGAGGGCCAGATTAGGCGGCAACCGGAGGTGATGCCAGCGTAGTATTGTCAGGAGCTCGCCCAGCATGGCGCTGAGCTTCACATCTCCCAGTGGTAGGTCGCAGTACCGCACCAGCATACGCTGCATATCGCGGCGCAGTGCGTTGCGATCGACACTCTGACGCGACCGGCTAATCTCTAGCAGCACATCGGCCAGACGACCGCCATCTCGCTCGGCTATCGCCAGAAGCAGCCGTATCAGGATTGTTTGCATTGCGCTATCGACTTCGCCGACCATGCCGAAATCGATCAGCGCGATGCGGCCCCCGGACTCGACAAACACATTACCAGGATGAGGGTCAGCATGAAAGAAGCCATACTCCAGAATCATCGAAAGCAAAACGCGCGTGGCGTGATCGGCAACAGCCCGCCGATCCAGATCAGCCTGCTCCAGAGCGGCAACGTCGCTGATCTTGATGCCGTAGATGCGCTCGAGGGTGAGCATACGCGACGTGGTCGTCTCCCAGTAGACTTTGGGAACATGGACGCTGGCATCGGCAGCGAAGTTGGCAGCAAACCGCTCGACATTGCGTCCTTCTTGAAGATAGTCCAGTTCGGCACGTAGCGTCTGGGCGAACTCCTGAGCAATGACCAGCAGATCGTAATAGCGAGCCGCACTCCAGTGCCGTTCAGCGGTGGCGGCCAGGTCGAGGAGGATACCTAAATCTTCTTCCACTTGCTCTACCACGCCTGGACGTCGCAGCTTGACCACCACCTGGGTACCATCCAGTAAGGTCGCCGCATGAGCCTGTCCAATCGAAGCCGATGCCAGCGGATGCAGGTCAAAGTGTGCGAAGACCTCATCCACCGGCCGTCCCAGTTCCTCAAAGAGTATCTGTCTTACAGCCTCGACTGGCACTGGCGGCGCGCCATCCTGTAGCTTGGCGAGCTCCTCCAGGTACTCGGCAGGCAGCAGATCACCTCGGGTGGAGAGTATCTGCCCGAGCTTGATGAAGGTGGGACCCAGCTCTTCGATGGCCCGGCGTAAGTGCTCGGGGCGAGTCGCATGGTGACTGGTCTCGGTGCTCAACCTGCCTTCGGAACCGCCGCATAGGCTGTTCTCGGACACGGTCGGTACCAGTTTCCGTGATCGGGGTAGAGAGAGCACGGGTACCGACGCCCGTGCTCCTATGAGGAAACCGAGGCCTTGACGGGCTAAGATATCGACGATTTGCCGGTATCGGTTCATTCGACCGCGCCCAGGCGCTCTTGGTTTTGCTGTCGCTGCCATACCGCCGCCTCCTCTTCCGCCCAGAGCACTTGGCTACTCTCGCGTCACCTGAGAGGAGCAAGTAGTGGAACGGTGGCTAGGCAGCAGGTGTACCGCCTAGCCACCGTTCCAAGCGATCACTCACCGTGGGGATCCATCCTTTACCTCTTTCAGGTGGACAGGAATCTTATGATCTTTGATCTCGTCATCTTTGCCCACGTGAATGGTTAATACCCCGTGTTCGTACTCGGCGTTGACCTTCTCCGGATTGATATGACCCGGAAGCGTAATCGTGCGTCCGACGTCAGGTACAAAGGCCTCGATCCGCTCTCGCCGCAGGTAGGTCCCGTCCGTGCTTGGTTTGGCAGCCTTCTGGCCAGCACGTATGGTCAGGGTATTGCCTGTGGTGCTGATTTGGACGTTCTCCGGGCGTATGCCGAACAGAGACGCCTCGATCACATACTCCTCAGGGGTTTCGAGGATATCGACCGGGAACGTGCGCCCCAGCATAAACACGGCGCGCTCCGGCCCGGCGAAGCCACCCTCCATGAAGCGACTGACCGCTTCACGAAGAGGCGCAAACGCATCAATCCCGTCCCGTTGCATGGTACTGCTCATACTAATATCTCCTCTTGGGTTAGGTCTGGATAAAGGTTGCCAGTCACGTAAGACGTCTGGCCGTGGCTTTTATCCGACATGGTCAGCATAGGCTACCTGCCTCACGTTGAAGTCACAACTCAGGCGTAATTCATCTCGCAGATATCACAAGCAATGACGTAGTCTTCTCCCCGGCCTTATCTCGCCATCAGGAGGCTGCGCCAATCTTCTCGGTACCACGCTGCTCTGACGGCTGGCCTGGAGCAACTTGCCGAGCTTTGCCACTTGGCTGATCAGCTTGCTTGACCAGTTGCACGAGTGATGTCAAGGTGGCCTTGGCGTCGCCAAACACCATCATCGTCTTCTGCTCATAGAAGAGCTCGTTATCTTCACCAGCAAAGCCGGGACGGAGACTCCTCTTCAAGACAATGACGGTATGAGCCTTGTCGGCATCGAGAATGGGCATGCCGTAGAGAGGGCTGTCCTTCTTGTAGCGCGCTGCAGGGTTGACCACGTCACTCGCGCCAATGATCAAGGCGACATCGGTCGTCTCGAAGTCGTCGTTGATTTGATCGGGCTCGCAGAGCAGGTCATAGGATACATTGGCCTCGGCCAGCAGCACATTCATGTGTCCTGGCATGCGACCAGCCACTGGATGTATGGCAAAACGAACCTGCTCCCCACGAGCGCTCAGCAGCGAGGCAAGCTCCGCCACTGCATGCTGGGCCTGTGCCACCGCCATACCATAGCCAGGCACGATGATCACCGACTGGGCCTGCTCCAACATGTAGGCCGCATCCTCAGCCGTATAGTGAATCACCGTCTTGGCGGCTTCGCCGGCCGCCTCCTGTGGGAGAGGCGCGCCTACGGCGCCGAAGAGCACGTTGGTGAAGGAACGATTCATGGCGCGGCTCATCATCATGGAGAGGAAAAAGCCAGAGGTGCCGTCTAACGCCCCGGCGATGATCAGCACATCGTTGTTGATCGCAAAGCCGGTTGCCGCCGACGCCAGACCGGCGTAGGAGTTCAGGAGCGCCAGCACTACCGGCATGTCTGCTCCACCAATGGGAAGCACCAGCAGCACGCCGATGAGCAGGGCGATTCCTATCATGCCGAAGAAGACGGCGCTGGTACCTAGGCCAACGATGAAGAGCAGGTATAATCCCAGCGCGATGGCGAAGAGCCCAATGGTCATGATGTTCTGGAAGCGGTAGGTTAGCGGAGCGCTGGGAAGTATACCTTGAAGCTTGGAGAAGGCCATGAGGCTGCCGGTAATGGTAAGTGAGCCCATGAGCACTTCAAAGCCAAGCGCAATCATGGTGGTGTGCTCGAGGCTTCCGGTTCGCGCAATGAAGGTCACGATGCCCACCAGTGTTGCCGCCAGTGCGCCAAATGAGTGCGAGATGGCAATCCGCTGAGGCATGGCGGTCATGGGCATGAAAATGGCCATTGCCGATCCGATGGCGGAGCCCACCACCAGTCCCACCAGGATCCATTGGTACTGTACGATCTCGTGACTAAGCAGTGTGCCGACTACGGCCAGCAGCATACCGATCTCGGCCAGCACCAGCCCGCGCCGTGCGGTGGTCGGTGAATCCAGGCCCTTCAGGCCAAGTATGAAGAGCACCGCAGCGGCCAGGTAGCAGATATCAAGCAGTAGCGTATTCACGACTGGTGTTCCTCCCGCCTCGGATCACCGCGGCGAAACATCCTGAGCATCCGGTCGGTAATCATGAAGCCGCCGACCACGTTTATGGTGGCGGCGGTCACCGCGATGACGCCCAGTATGATGCTGGCCAGTCCTTGATTGCTGCCCGCGGCTACCAGAGAGCCTACCAGCGAGATACCAGAGATCGCGTTGGTAGTCGACATAAGGGGAGTATGTAAGAGAGGCGGTACCCGTCGAATCACCTCGTAGCCGACGAATCCGGCCAGAATCACAATGTATAGCGATTGAATAAGTGTGGAATTCATACCGCTGCTCCTTTGGCTTGACTATCCAAGGTAGCTGCCGCAACCGCCTCCAGCTCCGGCTTGACGATTTTGCCTCCGCGGGTGATGCAAGTGGCGAGCGCGATCTCATCCTGGGCATCCAGTGGCAGAGAGCCAGCCGGATACAGGTACCGGAAGAGGTTCACGACATTGTGGGCGAAGAGCTGACTGGCATCCACTGGAACCGCCGCCGGCAAATTTCCCGCCCCTATGATGGTGACACCATAGCGCTGTACTACTGCATCCGGCTCGGCAAGGGCACAGTTGCCGCCTTGCTCTACCGCCAGATCGACGATGACGCTGCCTGGATGCATTTCCTGTAGCATTGGCTCGGTAATGAGTTGTGGCGCTCGCTTGCCGAAGACCTGGGCGGTACAGATCACCACATCGATACGCGGCAGTTTGGCTCGTATGGCTGCTCGCTCCTTCTCCAGGAACTGGCTTGACTGTTCCATGGCATAGCCGCCGGAGGTCTCGACGTCTTCGGCAATCTCCATCTCTACGAAGGTAGCACCCAGGCTCTGGATCTCCTCCTTCACCGCCTTGCGAGGATCGAAGGCGGCCACTTTGGCGCCTAGGCGCTTGGCGGTCGCGATGGCCTGCAGACCGGCTACTCCAGCACCGAGCACCAGGACGCTGGCCGGTGAAATCGTCCCTGCCGCCGTCATCAGCAGCGGAAACATCTTGCCCAGCCGCTCGGCTCCAAGCAAAACCGCCTGATAGCCGGCAACCGTGGCCATCGAGGTGAGCGCGTCCATGCCTTGCGCACGGGAGAGTCTGGGCACGTAATCGAGCGCATAGCTGGTAATCCCGTGCTGGGCAAAGGTGCGGATGACGCCTCGATTAGCAAGCGGAGCAAGCAATCCGAGATAGATAGTGCTGGGGCGCAGCATCTCGGCTTCGTTCTGCTGGCTCTCTACCAGGAGGCCGGGCGGCTGCACCTTGAAAACCGCATCTACCTGCTCGTACAGCGCTAGACAGTCAGGCAGTATAGTGGCACCGGCCTGAATGTAGAGTTCGTCGGCGCAATACGACTGTACGCCCGCGCCGGACTGAATGAGCACCTCGTGTCCATCCTTTATCAGCAGCGGCACTACTGAAGGGGTAAGAGCGACCCGAGTCTCATGGGCCTGTATTTCTTTTGGGACGCCGATTTTCATGAGTACCCTTTCCACGCCTCTGTAGAACGCGGCCTTAGCTAAGCCAAGCCAAGAGCATTACACATGACGCGCCAACATCAGTAACGATTGCCTTTCCAGCTCACAATCGAATCACAACCATCGAAGAAATCGTCACGAGTCCCTCTCGCAGCTCTCCTATTCGTCATGCCACCGGTAAGTGCAACTGTCGCCGGAATAGGGTATCCCAAAAAGAGAGAGGCGTCCTGAGAAAGCCACCGAGTGGCTGCGATAGTACGGAACCTGTGCGGGGGACATGAACTGCCGGTTGCCAGCCCGGAGATACGGTCAGTGGCGGCAACCGGCTATGCCTGCACCGAGGCTGCATGCGGCATCCTCTATCAATGGTTACGTCTGGACTTTTTAGCCTCTAGTCTTCGTAGGCAATCTTGATCTGGTTGTCTACCGTAGCGATTCCTGGAGCCAGCCAGGCGGTGCGTGCGGCGGCAACCTTCTCGGCATAGGAGCGCACGGTGCCCTTCAAGGTAGCCACGTTTCCCTCCACCGTTACCGTCACCGTGTCGGCATCCAGCTCGGCACTACGGACCAACGCCCGCTCGATGCGCTGCTTGATATCCTCCGGTGCGGGATGGACCGCCACCGAAATCAGATTGCTGACTCCCTTGACTCCGGCCAACCGCTGCACCACGCGACCCGCGGCCTCCCGCTGGTAGTACCACTCCACCTTTCCCTTGAGGGTCACATAGCCATGCGCGACCGCCACCTCCAGCGTGTCGGTCGGAATGACGGCGTCCCACTTAAGGGCGTTCACGATCGCCAGTGCCAGATCGCTATCAGTGCGCTCGGCCGACGCATGCAGGCGGACTTCGATCTCATCGGCTACCGCGTGTACTCCGCGCACCCGCAGAGCCGCATCTTGCGCACTTTGACGGGCCAGATAGCTTGCCACAGTTCCGGAGAGAGTAACGACCCCTTCTTTCACTGCTACTCCGATCTCATTGGCCTTGACGTTGTCCGTCCAACTCAATTCGTCGAGGACATCCGACTGGATGTCCAGATCGCTACGGGGCCTGATTGTCGTTGGCATACACGTGCTCGCTTTCTCACTCCATATTCGGCGGTTCACGCCGCTCCTCGCCCTAGTATCGATTGCGCGCGTCACAACGCGATCACGATCTAGCCTGGGGAGGTCACATTTGCTGCACGAGTCGGCAGCGCAGCAGCGCCCGTGCTCGAGCCACGCCTGCATAACGGCGCGGCTGGCCAATCACACAAAGTCATCTTTAAGAATCTCGCCGGCCCGGCACTCGATCTGCTCTCGCATACGGTTGTGAGTGGTCTGTGAGACCAAGTGCGATCATCGTGATGTCGCTGTGCGGCCATCCAACGAAAATGAGACGCATCCTTGTAGAGAACTCGAAGGGTTAGGAGGCCTATTAAGGAGGCGACATTTATGCTAACATCATCCGAATCACCCATAGCCTCAGCCGATAAAACAGCCGGTAGCATTGTCAATCCACGGGAACTCTTGCTGAGCATGCAGCGCTTGCGGCAGAACGTGTATGAACAGGGCGAAGAGATGTTCCACCGGTGGCAGCCGCACATAAGCCAGCGTCCCTTCCTGTCAAGCGCCCGTAACCTGGCGTATTATCTGGCGCTTCGAAGCAACGACCTGAGAGCCACACAGGCGGCCCTGGCGCCCTGGGGGCTCTCTTCTCTTGGACGGAGCGAGTCGCGCGTGCTGGCGACATTGGACGCCGTCATCGCGACTCTAGGAACCTTGAGTGGAGAGCCACCGGAGAAATTACCTCCACGCCCCAGCATGAGCGCCTTCACCCAGGGGATGCACACCCTGGAACACAATACCGACACACTCTTCGGCAAGAGGACTTTCCAGCATCGCTCCATCCGCATCATGGCCACGCTGCCCACCGAGGCGGCAACCGACTACACGTTTGTTCATGACCTGGTTCAGGCGGGCGTCGATTGCGTACGCATCAACTGCGCCCACGATTGCGAAAGTACCTGGGCGGCCATGATCGCCAACGTGCGGCGAGCCGAAAATGAGATCGAGCGGTGTGTCAAGATTGCCATGGATCTGGGGGGACCAAAGCCGCGCATTATCGATGTCCGGCTGCCCGCGTCGGAGGCGCGCATACGCGCGGATGACCGGCTATTCCTTGCCAGGACGCGCGCCCAATTTGGCGGGCGTTTTGAATTTCAGGCAGCGTGCTCGATCCCCGAGGTGCTGGATCAGGTAAAGGTCGGGGAGCCGGTCTGGATCGACGACGGCAAGATCGGTAGTGTCATCGAGTCGATCCTGCCGGAGGGTATGGTATTGCGAATCACGCACGCTCGGAGAAAGGGCGAGCGCCTATCGCCGGACAAGGGTCTGAATTTCCCTGATTCGGCCATCGATCTCAGCCCATTGACGGAAAAAGACTGGCACGATCTCGACTTCGTCGCTCGCCAGGCCGATATCATCGACTATTCCTTTGTTCAGAATGCCAGCGACATCGACCTGCTCCTCTCGGCGCTGCCCGAACGCCTCGAAGCCAACCATAAATTGCCGGCGGTTATAGCCAAGATAGAAACCAAGCGAGGTGTCCATAACCTGCCCGATGTGGTGGCACGCACCGCCGGTCGCGTGCCCTTTGGCGTTATGATCGCCCGCGGCGATCTGGCGGTGGAGGTAGGCTTCGAGCGGCTGGCAGAGATACAGGAAGAGATACTGTGGCTCTGTGAGGCGGCACAGGTACCGGTCATCTGGGCCACTGAGGTCCTGGAGACTCTGATTAAGAAAGGGATTCCATCGCGAGCGGAGATCACTGATGCCGCCATGAGCGAACGAGCCGAATGCGTCATGCTCAACAAAGGGCCGTATCTGCCGCTTGCGGTGGAGACACTTCACCATGTGCTGCTGAAGATGCAGACCCACCAGAGCAAGAAGACAGCGCAACTGCGCGAGCTGCGTATGTGGCAGGATCTGTTCTAGCACTCAGTGGACTCCGTGGCTCAAGCGGACGCAGATCATGCTCAAGGTAGACGCCGGCTGGGCCAGGTCACGCCCACACAGCGCCGCCGTCTTGGTTAACCAGGCCGGCTGCGGGTTGTGATCTAGCCGTGAGCCTTGCTCGCAACCTCGTGACGATACTGTGAGTTCGGGTGAGTAGTGTACGTAACAGCACTATCAGTTACGGTACCACGACCTGGTCTCTGCACTGGGTCAGCTGAGAGGAGAGCCCCACCATGAAACGTATTTTAGTTCCGCTGGACGGATCTCCGCTGGCAGAACGCGCTCTGCCCGTGGCTGTGAAGTTGGCCACAGCGACCGACGGCATGCTCATTTTGGTCCAGGCACTGGCAGCGCCGGTTGAGTATGGATCTCCCCTGATACCTCAGGCGATCCCACTGCCCGACGTGGAGCAGGAGCGCTATGCTCAGGCGTACCTTACCCGTCAGACCGAGCTGCCGATGCTTTCTGGAGTGCCAACCGAGACCTGTGTCCTTGCCAGCACGCCAGCGCTGGCTATCCTCAACGCGGCCGCGGAACACCACGCCGACCTGATCGTCATGACCAGCCATGGCCGCAGTGGGTTCAACCGGTGGATATTCGGAAGCGTAGCCGAACACGTTGCTCGCCAGGCACAAATACCGGTGCTGATGCTGCGCCAGCAGCAACTTGCTTTCTGGACCGACGGAGCGGAGCTGGTGGAGTCACCTACTGCCCCGGGAATACCCGCGACACTCCCGGAGCTGTGTATCCTGGTGCCGCTGGATGGCTCGCCGCTCGCGGAAGCAGCGCTGGAACCGGCCGCCAGTTGCGCACTGTCTCTGGTGCGAGGAGTAGAACAAGCGATCAGGGTTTCCCGAGGATCTATACACTGTCGCCTGCATCTCGCGCTGGTGGTACGCCCCTTTGATAGCTTTGCGGAGAATTTGCCGGAGGCGCTGCTGGTAATGAATGCAAAGCATTACCTCAGGGAGGTAGCGGAGAGCCTACAAGAAGCCCATCCCGATGTGGCTGTTACCTGGGAAGTGGTGACAGGTGCAGACGTTGCTGAATCTCTCATTACTGTATTGCACGGCGCTGAACCAGGTGGTGGGCAAGAGCTACAGCCAGCCTCCAGCACGAGTGGCGACGGACTGGCGACCCAGCCCTACACCTTGCTGGCAATGGCGACGCATGGCCGCACCGGCATCATGCGCTGGGTCTGGGGAAGTATCACCGAACGAGTAGTTCAAAATACGCAACTGCCGCTGCTGCTAATTCGTCCCGCACATGATTCTGGTCATGGGAGTGCGTAGCTGATAGACACAAGAACTCCTGAAGCAGAAGTGCCCGAAGCAATGGACCAAACCAAGCAGGTACCTCCGGATATCACGACGACCGCATGGAGCTGGGTATCCTGCACGTGTCGCCTATTCAGGTGCCCGAAGACCTGTTGAGGACTGGCTTGCTCTACGCGTGAGCGGCTCCTCTTTCCCGCCTAATCCGGTGCGGTACCCAGAACACCAGGCGCTGGTAAAGACTTCGCGAAAGCGAGCCAGGTCCAGTGGAACATAGATCTCCAGACAGTGGTCGCAGATATGCTCAGCAAGTTGCTCGATTGCCTGGATATCCGTCAGAGCGGCGTTGGAATCAGTGTCCGCCTGGTTGAATCCGCGTTCCCAAGCCTCTATTTCCACCAGTAAGAGATCCTCAGCCAAGCAGGACAGGTAGATCGGCTGGGCTCCAGTTTTCACCTCGGAAGGCGTATGGTGGTTCTTAATATTCATAATGGTGCACCTCCCCTGTTGTCCTTCTGCCGTATTGGATCATTTTGCCCCATAGACATCACATGCAGGACACAGCACTGAAGTTCTGCATCACAGTCCGAACTCATTCTCTTTTCGGTTCCTCTTGGCTCAATTGGACAGCCGTGACCATCTTGTGATGATGGCGATTGCCGGCGTGATGGCGCCGAGATCTTGCTATGAGAGACTGCAGGCGTGGGTAATGCTACTGCAAGTGGTACCAGTACCACGGTCTAGAGTCTAGAGATCCCACAAGAAGGACTATCGCTATGGCAATGACACCTTTTGATCCGTTTGATGAAGTCATGGGCGAGCCGTTTACCGGCATGATGTCACTTCGACAGGCTATGAACCGCCTATTCGAAGACGGCTTCATCACATCCAACAATCTGGATCCGTTCCGCCAATTGGTTCCGATTGATCTTCGTGAAACCGAGACCGAGTATGTCATCGAAGCCTCCCTCCCCGGAATCAAGCCCGAAGAGATGCAGATTACCGCGACCGACAATCTGCTGACTATTCGAGCTACGCGCGAGCAGCAGGAGAAGAGAAGCGGGAAGAAAGGCCAGTATATGCGGCGCGAGCGCTACGAAGGCGAGCTGCGCCGAACTGTGAGCCTACCCGGTCCTATAGACGCGAGCAAGGCGACTGCGACCTACGAGCACGGTGTACTGACTGTTAGCATACCTAAAACCGCTCAGGTCAAGCCTGCGGAGATTCCAGTCAAGGTCAAAGGGCACGGTGAGACTGCAGCACTGCCCCAGACTCCGACCTCGGTTTGAGCGCTAGACGTGTCTGTGGCTGGCCACCTCGACCGAGGTGGTCAGCAGCCTTAACGGAAGGGATCTGTCCTGGTCCTGCGTAGTGAAGAGCCTGCATATAGTCCGGAAGGCAGACACCGCGTGCTGCAGGTTACCTTCCGGTGACGAAGTGCGGGAAAGTACCATACGAGTCTTGGTCGCAGGAGAAAGCAGATGAAATACCCAGTGGTTCGCATCGTCATGGGTGCCTCGGCGGCATTTATTGCCCTGTCGGCGATCGCAGGCGGCATACTTCTACTGGGCGGCACCTATCAAAATGGTGTGCTGACAGAAGCGGGGGGACGGGGGCAGTTCCCCGTGGCCTGGCTACAAAACACACCATTCAGCGACTACACTGTTCCGGCACTGATGCTGGCGGTTTGTGTAGGCGGGAGTGCTCTCTTCGCTGCAGTAACGGTCTTTACCGGTCGCCGTATAGGCGTACTGGCGTCGCTCGTGGCGGGACTGATCACGGCGGGGTACACCGTCGTGGAGGTCGTGATGCTCCAGCAAGGAGTATCCTGGATTGAGGTCCTCTACTTTGGTCTCGGTCTGGTGGTCTCCGGACTTTCCGTGTACCTCTGGACGATTGAGCACCCCTCTCACCCCGTGAAACTCCAACATGCCGATCATGAGTTGTAGGCTGTCTTAGGTTACCGACGAATCTGGCCAAGGCGACTTTGCCCGATGGATTGTGATACCAACGTGTCATCGTGGTTCTCCAGCGAGATACAGGCGTGACCAGCGTATTCGATTATGGAGCCGACCTAGTCAAAAGGAGGCTTACGCCATGCAATACGGAGAAGTCATCACCAGGGCGCTCTCAATTACCTGGCGCCACAAGTATCTGTGGCTGCTGGCCCTCTTCGCCGGTGAGAGCACAACCAGCATCTCTCTCAGCGCTTTCAGCCGTCCATCGACAGGCACCAACAGTACCTCCACTCCGACGATGACACCAGTCCAGGTATGGAACACAGTGACCAGCTGGATCGCTACCCATGCATTCTTGCTGGTGATCGCGGGAATCCTGCTCCTGGCCGTCACCATCGCCTTCGTCCTGCTCTCGGCAGTGGTGAACGGAGCCCTGGTTAAGGCGAGTGCTGAGTACGATGCCGAACAGCCCTTCTCCCTTGGCCAGGCATGGAGCGCCGGGTTAGTCACGTTCTGGCCAGTGCTAAAGGTGAAACTCTTCACCGTAGCGGTAGCCATTACCGCGATTGTGGTGATCGGTGGGTTGATTGCCCTTACTGCCCTCCTGGCGACGCAGGGCGCAGTTGTGGCCGCGGTAGTATTCGGTATCCCTGCTGGACTGCTCGCCCTTGCCGCGATACCTGCCTCGATAGTCTTTGCGGTGGTGGTCCTGTTTGCGGTACGCAGTGTGGTACTGGAGGGCACGAGTGCCTCAGCGGCATTTGGCAGTGGATTTCGGATCATTCGGCAGCACCTGGGCGGGGTAGCGCTGCTCTGGCTGATTATTGCTGGGTTAGGTCTGGCGGCTGGGATTGCCAGTGGCGTAGTCGCTGTGCTGGTACTGCTCTTCTTTGCTGGACTCGTGGCGGCGGCATACCTGGTGGGAGGCATCATGGCCGCCGTCGCCGCGGGGGCACTCCTTGGGCTACTGTGGCTTGGCCTGCTGTTGATCCTCTCTGGAGCGGTCAGCGCATTTACCTCGACCTACTGGACTCTTGGCTACACCCGGCTCGAGATCGAGCCACAGCCCACCAGGCAGGGGCAGCTTCCCCCGCTCCGCGCCGCCTGACTCCTGTACTGTGAAGTGACTGTGATCTTCCTTGATGCGCATGTGATCAGTTTGGGCATCTTCCTCACGTATTGTATGTTCGGGTGTGCATACGACGAGAAGAAGCACCAGAAAGGGGAGAAGGGAACAGATGATCCATGATCCCATAACGTTGACGCATCCGCAGTCTGGTGAGTTTCTGGAGCAGCCGCCGCAATCCAGCACGAGCGAGTGGGATATAGATGCCTCCCTCACGTTGCCCAAACTCATCACCCGAGCTGCGAGCAAACAGGCATATTATACTGTTCGGTTTCTGGCCGATCGTGACCGTACTCTTGACGCCTATCGGGCGTATGCCTATTTCCGCTGGGTGGATGATCGGCTTGACCAGCTCGTGTCCGAGCGGAACGAACGGCTGGCATTTATCGAGCGCCAGCAGGCTGTAGTAGAAAGGAGTTACCATAGCGAGCGGCCATGGAGCGATCTAACGCGTGAAGAGCGGATGTTAACGGACTTGATTGAGAGCGGCAACCAAGATAACAGCGGCCTCCAATCCTACATCAGCAACATGATGGCGGTGATGGCGTTCGATGCGAATCGCAGAGGGCGGCTGGTATCGGAGCGAGAACTAGACGAGTATACACAGCACCTCTCCATAGCGGTCACCGACGCTCTGCATTATTTCATCGGCCACACATGCACCCCTCCGCAAAGTGAATCACGGTACTTCCCTGCGATGGCTGCGCATGTGACGCATATGCTGCGCGACACCTTTGAAGACTATGCACTAGGCTACTTTAATGTGCCCTGCGAAGTGCTGGCATCCAGCGGTATTGATCCCCGAGACGTTGAATCTGCGCCCTACAGGGACTGGGTCAAAGGTCGAGTGCAGCTGGCCCGCTCCTATTTCAAAGCAGGTGCAGGCTACCTTGATCAGGTGAAGAGCGTGCGCTGTCGGCTTGCAGGGTATGCCTATATGGCACGATTCGCCGGCGTACTTGATGCAATTGAGCGCGAACAGTATCGGCTCCGGCCTACCTATACAGAATTCATGAACCCAGCATACGCGCTGCGAGTGGGTGGCTCAGTTGTACTCAACACGCTTCTACGAGGAAAACGATGAAAACCCCTTCAGTCATTGTCATCGGTGCAGGAATCGGCGGCATTGCCGCCGCGGCGCATCTTGCCAGGCGCGGGATGCAGGTGCAGGTAGTTGAGAAGAATCGCTGGCCTGGAGGGCGGTGCGATCAGTTCGAGCGCAATGGCCACCATTTTAACACTGGCCCCACGTTGCTCATCATGCCGCACGTCTATGAAGAAGAGTTCGCGGCGTTGGGCGTCTCCTTCCGTGAGCGGCTGAACTTGCAACGAGTTGATCCGACCTACCATCTCGTCTTCGACGATGGCAGCCAGCTCGCCCTCACCTCGGATTTGAAAGTGATGTGCGACCAACTAGAAGCGATTGAGCCAGGCAGTTTTGCGGGATTTCTGCGCTATTTGAGCGAGGGATATCGCCACTACACAGTAGCCATGGAACGTCTGGTGGAGCGCGATTTTCGAACGGCGACTGACTTCTTCACGTTTAGCAACATCCCACTTATATTTAGCTTGGATCCACTCGTACACCACTACCATCATATGTCGGCCTACTTTACCGAGCCGCGTCTCAAGGCCGCCTTTACCTTCCAGGACGTGTACATGGGTCTGAGTCCATTTGAGGCTCCCTCCACCTTCTCGATGATGGCAGCTACCGAACTGGCCCATGGCGTCTGGTATCCCAAGGGCGGTATGTATAGCGTAGTGGCAGCATTAATGGACATTGCTCGGCAGGCGGGTGTGGAGTTCTATTTTCGCGCGCCGGTCGCGCGTATAGAGGTCGAGGGAGCGCGCGCGCGCGCGGTCGTGCTTGCCGATGGCCGTCGTCTGGAAGCTGATGTAATTGTCGCGAACGCGGACCTGCCGTATGTCTACGACTATTTGCTCCCACCCGACGCCGCTGCGAAGAAGCTGGCGCATAAGCGGTACTCTTGTTCAACCGTCAGTTTTTTCTGGGGCGTCGATAAAACCTATCCTGCGCTACAGCCCCATACCTTGTTTCTCGCCGACGAGTATCAGGAGAACTTCGCGCGCATTTCGCAGCTGCGGGATCTCCCCGACAATCCGAGCCTCTACATCCACGCACCTGCGCGGCTGGATCCAGAAGCCGCCCCACCGGGACAGGATACAGTGATCGCTGTCGTTCCAGTTGGGCACCTGGATGAGACGGGTAAGCAGGATTGGCGACGCATCAGGGCGCGGGCACGGCAGGCAGTGTTTAACCGGCTGGCATTGCTGGGGATCACTGACCTGCAAGCCCATCTGAAGTTCGAGGTGAGCTACGTTCCGCTCTCCTGGCGTAAGCGCTACAACCTGATGCAAGGAGCGACGCACGGCCTTTCCCATACCCTCACACAGTTAGGATATCTGCGGCCGCACAATCGCCATCCCCACTACCATAATCTGTACTTCGTTGGGGCCAGCACCCACCCTGGAACAGGAGTGCCTACCGCCCTCGTCTGTGCGCGGATGGTTGCTGATCGCGTCGCGGAAGACTGGCTTGCTTGTCTGTCAGCTAAGCAGCTTGCGTAATGCGAGCTCGCTACCTGCGCTCGCGCAGGTCGTTCCAGCTGATAAGCCAGGAGAGCGTTGAGATATGTCCGTGATATAGCGGCATCATTTCGTTCCGTGGCTGTGATTCTGGCGCGCATCTCCTGATATGTACGTATGCGTCCTGTCCGGCAGGGAAGGACGTACACCGTCCTCGAGCAGAGGATATCTCCGTACGAGGATATCTCCATACTTATCCGGAGGCCAGTATGACAGCTGCTCCCTCAGCCACCGCGGTCCGCCAGGCTGATCTCCTGCACGGCACACGTGCCGAGCTTCTAGCCACGCTGGCAGCTTCTGCAGACGGCCTGACGAGCACCGAGGCTGCACGGCGGCTGGCTCGAGTGGGTCCAAATGAGCCCGCGTCGACCCGGCGTCGGGCGGGAATCGTGCAGCTCGTCCTGTTCTTCGCCAACCCGCTCGTCATCATTCTCCTGGTTGCCAGCCTCATTACGGGACTGCTTGGCGACGTGCTCGATGCGTCCATCATCGTGATGTTGGTGTTGTTCAGCGTGGTGCTCAACTTCGCGCAGGCCTACCGCTCGCAGGAAGCCGCCGACCGCCTTCGGTCACAGGTGGCGCCGACGGCGACGGTCCGGCGCGATGGGGCGTGGCGCGAAGTTCCGCGGCGAGAGCTGGTGCCGGGCGACGTCATCCGCCTCAGTGCCGGCGACCTCGTACCGGCGGACGCGCGCCTCTTGGAAGCGCGCGATCTACACGTGCAGCAGGCCGCGTTAACCGGCGAATCGGTCCCGGCAGAGAAGGAGGCGGTGGATGACGCGGGATCCGTGCCATCGCCTGCCGAGGCGCGTAACGTCGTGCTCTTGGGTACATCGGTCGTGAGCGGCACGGCCAGCGCCGTCATCGTCACCACCGGTGCCACCACCGCCTTTGGAGATATCGTCGCACGTCTGGCGGCACGGGCGCCGGAGACCGAGTTTGACCGGGGCTTGCGTGGCTTTAGTTTCCTCATCATGAACACCGTCCTGTTTCTGGTGCTCTTCGTGGTAGTGGTGAATATCGCGTTTCACCGACCGGCGCTAGTATCCCTGCTCTTCGCTGTATCGCTAGCCGTGGGCCTCACCCCCGAATTCCTACCGATGATCACTACCATCACCCTCGGGCAGGGAGCCCTGCGCATGGCGCGACATAAGGTCATCGTCAAGCACTTGGCAGCAATGCAGAACTTCGGCAGCATGGACATCCTCTGCAGCGACAAGACCGGCACGCTGACCACTGGCGACCTGGTGCTCGATCGAAATGTAGACCCGCTGGGCCATCCATCAGATCGGGTGTTATTGCTGGCCTATGTCAACAGCACGTTTGAAACCGGTATCCAGAGCCCGCTCGACACGGCCGTCCTCCACCACACTCACCCGGATGCCGCCGGCTACCAGAAGCTCGACGAAATCCCCTTCGACTTCGAGCGGCGGCGCTCCTCGATCGTCGTATCCGCCCCAGATCAACGACTGCTGATTGCCAAAGGTGCGCCGGAGAGCGTGCTGCAGATCTGCACTCAGTATGAGGTCGGCGGGACCGTACGAGATCTCGACGCTCCCACCCGCGTCGTATGCGAGGCGACCTACCAAACTCTCTGTGCTCAGGGCTATCGCGCCTTGGCCGTCGCCTACCGACCAGTGCCCGTGCAGGACGCCTATCATGCCACGGAAGAAGTGGATCTGACACTCACTGGCTTTCTCGCCTTCATCGATCCACCAGTGGAGGGAGTCGCGGATGTGCTGGACGCGTTACGGCGCGACGGCGTGGAGGTGAAGATCTTGACGGGCGACAACGATCTGGTAGCCCGCCATATTTGCGAGCAGGTGGGGCTGGACGGTGGTCGCATCGTGCTGGGTGATGAGCTTGACGAGATGAGCGACACGGCGCTGCAGCACGTCGCTGAAGCGAACAGCGTATTTGCGCGGGTGTCGCCAGCACAGAAGAACCGTATCATGCTGGCGTTGAAAGCCCGCAAGCACGTTGTCGGATTTCTGGGAGACGGCATCAACGACGCGCCCTCGCTGCATGTGGCCGACGTCGGCATCTCGGTTGCGACCGCGGTGGACGTCGCCAAGGATGCTGCGGAAATCATCCTGCTCGAGCGGAGCCTGGCGGTCTTGCATCGCGGGGTGCTGGAGGGGCGTAAGGCGTTCGGTAACGTGATGAAGTTTCTACTGATGGGCACCAGCTCCAGCTTTGGCAACATGTTCAGTATGGCTGGTGCGTCACTCTTCCTGCCATTCCTGCCGATGCTGCCTACGCAGATTCTGCTCCTCAACTTCATGTATGACGTCTCGCAGGTGACAATCCCGACCGACAACGTAGACGAGACCTTCACTGAGAAGCCACACCGGTGGGACATCGGTCTCATCCGTGATTTCATGATCTATATCGGACCGATCAGTTCGATCTACGACTTCCTCACCTTCTTCGTCATGCTGGCAGTTTTCCATGCGGGGCAGACAACATTTCATACCGGTTGGTTCGTAGAGTCGCTGGCAACGCAGACACTGGTACTGTTTGTCATTCGTACCAGCGGCAACCCGTTCCGCAGCCGGCCAAGCCGCTCGCTCACTATCGCGGTGATCCTCATTGTCGTGATCGGCATGGTGCTCCCGTATACGCCACTGGCCGGACCGCTCGGGTTCACGCCGCTCTCGCCCCTATTCTTCCTCTACCTCATCGTGGCCACCGGCACCTATCTCCTGCTGGTCGAAATTGGCAAGCGCGTGCTCATGCGACGCCGCGCCTACTGATGCTGCGCCTACTGATGCTGCGCCTACTGATGCTGCGCCTACTGATGCTGCGCCTGGCAGGTTCTTAGCTCGACAGCTAGGGCACTGTTGAGACGCTAGGTTCCGGTCCGGATGGAGTAGTCTCGTAGAGATCCTCGATCTGCTTGCGATAGCGCTCGAGGATCTCTTTGCGGCGGATCTTCTCCGTGGGCGTGAGCAGGCCGTTATCCTGGGTGAATTCATCTTCCAGGATATGATAGGATCTCACCCGCTCAAAGACCTGAAGCGTGGCATTCACCCGGGCCACCTGCTCATCCAGATACCCGCGTAATTCTGGGGACTGAGCCACCGTGTGCATATCGGACACGTCTAGTGTACGCCCAACCGCCCAGGTGCGCACAGCAGCCCGATCAAGCGTAAGCAGAGCTACCGCGTACGGCTTACGGTCGCCACACACACACGTATGAGCCACTACGGGAATGTTATCCAGCAGTGTCTCTACATGCTGTGGCGCGATTTTGTCTCCCCCAGTTGTGACGATCAAATCCTTCTTGCGGTCTATGATCGTCAGGAAACCGTCTCGATCGAGTGCGCCAATGTCGCCGGTGTGCAGCCAGCCCTCTGTATCCAGTGCTTCGGCCGTCGCCTGGGGATTATTGTAGTAGCGCGAAAAGACACACGGCCCCCGCGCCAAGACTTCGCCATCTGGAGCGAGGCAAACCTCATGCCCGGGAAAGACGGTCCCTACTGTCCCGATGCGGAACCAGTCGAGTTTGTTGAGAGTCAGCGCTGTGGTGGTTTCGGTCAACCCCCAGGCCTCGAGCACAGGAATACCTATTGCGTGGAAGAAGGTCACAATGGAAGGATCGATCGGTGCACCGCCGCTAAGGGCGAACTGCAGTCGCCCACCGAAAGTCGCCCGGAGCTGGCGGAACACCAGTCGGTCGGCGATTCCCAGTTGTAGACGCAGATTGAGAGGAAGCGGGCGATGTGCTTGTCGGAGCATTACCGCCCGTTGTCCCACCTTGATCGCCGAGTCGAAAAGCAAGCGCTGCGGAGCGGATAGAGCGGCGGCGCGAGCCATCATACCCGCATAGGCCCTCTCGTACAGCCGTGGCACAGCGAGCATCATGTGGGGACGCACCTCACTCAGATCGCGCATGAGAGAGAGCAGCGAGGGAATGACGACTGTCTCCCCGCCATAGTCTAGCGTGAAAATGTGCTCCAGACGCCCCATTCCGTGCGCAAGCGGGAGCCAGAGCACGTCCGTGTTCCCAGCACGCACAGTAGAGAGCATGGCACCCGCACCAGCCAATTCAGCCAGAATCATGTGGTGTGTGTGCACCACCCCTTTGGGCTCCCCAGTCGTGCCTGAGGTGTAGACCAATCCCGCACAATCATTCGGCTGGATCTGCTGCGCCCGATCCGCGGCGAATGCGTCTGCCTCCTTGTCGGTACGTGTACTCAGCCGCAGCAGCTGCGAAAAAGAAATCACCATGGGATCGGAGAGAACGTGTGCATCCTCATTGAAGATGATGATCCTCTCGAGTTGCGGGAGTTGCGCTCGTATACCGCGAAGCTTCTCATACTGCCGGGCATTGTCGATGAATAGGTACCTTGCCCTAGAATCGCGCAGGATGAACAAGATGGTCTCGGGTGTGAGTGTTGCATACAGCGTAGCAGTGAAGCCTCCTAGCCCCATGACTGCCCAGTCGGCGATTAGCCATTCCCATCGTGTCCCGCTGAGAATGCCGATAGCCTCCCCAAGACGAGCACCTAGCGCATCGAGGCCACACATGAGATGGTTCACTAGCTGCTGGTTCTCGCGATAGGTTGTACTGCGCCAGTCCTGCCCATATCGCTGCCGCCAGCGTATCATCTCGCTATAGCGATTCGTGCGAGCGCGGAAGAGCAGAGGCAGATTTATCTCTCTGGGTATTGCGTCTCTCATCGCTGCGGGAGACTGCGTCTCTGGCTGAGACAGGTCGTGGCGCAGGGGAAATTCAGCCGATCGTGCGTTCATGGCAATCCTCCTTGGGCAGTTCACCGCACCGTTGGATCATCCTCTTTGTGCGAGTCCACCAGGTATAGTTGATGACAGCAATGCCCATGCCTTTTTTGGGGCAAAGGTTTGATGCACTCCTCACAATTGAGGCACAGCGCGCTGTTTCATCACAGAGGGCCACCGAACTTCGGGTCAGCACAGGCAGGCAGATCCTGTATCCAACATCGCCTGGCAACCTATCGCTAGACGGTCAACATGTGGGTTCCTGGTATTGTGATGACTTTGGGAGAGAATAGGCGCATCTTGTGACACTCCTGTGACGCAGTTCGGCCAGTCTGATCCGGGTGAGCTCTCATGAGTTCATGAGAGGCTGCCTTTCTCCGGCCAATGGCTCGGCGTGCTTGTCCGGTCCGACACGTCTGCCTCTGTGGTATGGTGTCACCAGGGTCGGAGAGTCGCCGTGAGCTACATGGCATCGCACGACCCATCCAGAGCACTATGTCATGGGAATTGCCACAGCTGTTGTCTGTGACGATGACCTGCGTCTCGTTCGATCTCCACACTGATCACGGCGAAGACGCGGGCACATGAGAGTGTGGCCACACAGGAGCGGGAAGCCGAAAAGGTACAGCGGGCAGCGAAAACAACGCCAGCACCGCGAAAGAAGGGACCAATGGTGGCTGCCACCCGGGGTACCGTCCTCGGTCATTGGAGAGAGGAGATGGGTCACCTCCTGGATGCACTTCCCGATGGCGTGGTCATCACGGACGAGGCAGGTCGCATCCAGTTCGTCAATCGCCAGACTCAGGCGCTCTTCGGCTATTCCGCTGAGGCGTTGCTCGGCCAGCCTGTCGAGGTACTCCTGCCCGAACGCTTCCGCTCGGAACATCCCACCCACCGCACCAACTACGTGGTCGAGCCCCACCTGCGTCCCATGGGCACCGGCTTGCAGCTCTTCGGCCGGCGCCAGGATGGCACGGAATTCCCCGTGGAAATCAGCCTTAGTCCTATCACTGTTGGCGGCACACCACTGGTCCTTTGCACCATTCGGGATGTGAGTGCGCAGCGTCTGCTGGAACAGCATGCGCGCGAAGAGTTAGCTAGGCATCTGGCCTTGCTGCAAACGGTACTGGACGAGCTACCGGTAGGTGTGTATCTGGCACAGGGATGGAATGCTGAGCTGGTGCTCGCCAATCGCCAGATATCGGCCATCTGGGGAGCAGCATGGCCGGAGAGCCAGCCGCTGACTGAGTTCATCGCCGCTAGCGGGTCGCGAGTCTTCGACTTGCAGGGCCGCGAGCTGCCCTCCGAGCGCCTGGTCACGCTTCGGGCGCTTCGCAGCGGCGAGTCGATCCGAGGGCAGCAAGAGGTCATCCGCCATGCCGATGGGAGTACGCTGTCCATCCTTGTAGATGCCGTCGCGCTTGAACCACACATCTTTCCTTTGCTGAGCGATGTAGAGAGACATCCGGACACCCCGGTTCCAGTCGTGTTGGTTGTGCACGAGGATGTGAGTGCGCTCACCGAGGCCGAGCGGGTCAAAGATGAGTTTGTCGCTATGGCAGCCCACGAGCTGCGCAATCCTGTGGCATCCCTGCTGGGCTATGCCCAGGTGCTTATCCAGGCCACAGAACCACTGGCGGACCCGACTGCTCGCCGAGCCGATAACCCTCATGCCTCTGGTAGCCCTGCTAGTGCGGGCATACCAGCCATCCCACGGGAGTGGCAGGAAGAGGCCGCAACGGCGGTGATGGAGGCCGGACGCCGCCTGGCCGCGCTCACCGACGACCTCCTGGACACGACCCGCCTGCAGGCCAATCGCTTAGAGCTACGGGTCGAGCCGTTGGAGATGGGCGCACTAGTGCGGCGAGTCGTCAAACGGCAGCGCCTGGCAACCGCGCGACACACCCTCAAGACGACGCTCCCTCCGGAAACAGAGCCGTTGCTAGTCGATGCGGACGCACAGCGCCTGGAGCAGGTGCTCACCAATCTTCTCTCCAACGCCATCAAGTACAGTCCAGACGGCGGCACGATTGAGGTTGAGGCTGTGCGTTCCGTCGACACGGAGTCCTCGGCTGCTGGTGCCACCGGCACAGCCAGTGAGTGGGCACGGGTGTCGGTACACGACCACGGGATGGGGATTCCTGCTGACCAGTTCGACCGCATTTTCAGTCGCTTCGGCCGTGCGAGCAACGCCCGCGAGCGCGGTATTTCCGGTACCGGCCTCGGTCTCTATCTGAGTCGCGAACTGATTGAGCGACAAGGCGGCCGGATGTGGTTCGAGTCGCGCGAAGGCATCGGCACCACATTCACGTTTGAGCTCCCCTGCTGGACCGCACCAGCCTAAGCAAAGGATCGCGGAATATGTACCACGTTATACGCCGCTAAAAGCCCCGAAACCGCCATCGACCGGTAGCACTATGCCGGTCACAAATGCCGAGGCCGGGCTTGCCAGCCATAGTAATGCTCCAACCAGATCTTGAGGTTCGCCAAAGCGACGTTGCGGCGTGTGCGCAATGATAGTCGCACCCCGTGGCGTCAGCTGCCCCGTTGCCTCATCACTTAGCAAAAAACGGTTCTGCTCGGTCAAGAAGAACCCTGGAGCGATGGCGTTGACGCGGATATCCGGGCTATACTCCTCTGCCATATACACGGCGAGCCATTGAGTAAAATTAGTTACCGCCGCCTTAGCCGCACCATATACGCCAACGCGGGTAAGGGGCCGCAGCGCGCTCAGCGAGGAAACGTTCACAATTGTTCCCCGTCCGCGCACCGCCATGGCTCGCCCAAAGACCTGACAGGCATGCAGTGTGCCGGTGAAATTGCCGCGCAGAACCGAGTCGACGGCCGACGGGTCAAGATCGAAGAAGGAATGTTCGCTGTCGGTCGAGGCGAGCGGTTGGTTACCGCCAGCCGCATTGACCAGCAAATCGATTGGTCCCAATGTGGTGACCACTGCCTCCGCCGCCCCTTCGAGCGCCGTACGATCGAGCACATCGGCGGCGAGCGCAAGCGCAATGCCATTGCTGGCTATAATCTCCTCAGCTAGTAACTGGCAGGGCTGTAGGCGTCGTCCCAGGATGGCAACTCGCATGCCAGCGTTTGCCAGCCCTCGCGCCATGGCGCTTCCCAACCCGCCACTTCCGCCGGTGATGACGGCGACTTGCTCACTGACGCTGAATAAATCAAGTGAATTAGGTGCGGTCATATATCGTATTTCCTAGCGCGCCGCAAGTATGGGTTCTACGGCCCGAAGCCACGCATGCGCTGGATCGTCGCTCCATGCCCCATACGCATGGCCATGCCCACATAGCGACCAGACATAGCCGAGCTGGTAACCAGGCGCAGCAACCACCGGGTGGTAGCCGCGCGGAATGATTACGGTATCGCCATCTTCGACGGCAAAGGTTTCATCGAGCGCATCATCACCGGTGCGGTGCTCGTACAGACGCTGAATTCCGAAGCCACCTGGCGGCTTAATGGCGAAAAAATAGACCTCTTCGTATACCGCCTCGATCGGCGGATTATCAGTGTCATGCTTGTGAGGCGGATATGACGACCAGTTACCGGGAGGATTGACGGTTTCGCCGACAAGTAGACGCTGGGTCACATCCGTGGTGGCGGTACCAGGCCAGACGGTACGTGTCCAGTTGCCCGCCCCGACTATCCGCGCGGGCGCGTCTTCCGGGCTCACGATTCGGCTTGTCTGGCCCAGTTCGGCGGGCGCCTGAACGATAAGTAGATCGGCGGTTGCTGTGGTGGCCGTGAAACGACAGGTACTGCCCGGCGGCAAACAAATATAGGTGGGGCCGCCACTAAACATGTCAGCGCGTCCGCCCACTTGCGCAAATACCTGGCCATTCACCTCGACTCTAACCGCGCCGCCGAGCAGTGTCGCCACCAGTTCCTGCTGAGCGGTAAAATGTTCCCATGCCGATCCATTGCGTAGCCCTAGCCGGCCGGAAGTGATCCATCGCAACGGGGTTTGTACCGGCGCCGCTATCAAGTGATATCCCGGTTGGAATCCGTGGCTCTTTATCAAGTAAGGTGACGGCATTGTCTGCTGGCTTCCCACCTGCCTTACGCAGGAATCATGAACGTTTCGTCTGGTGTGGCGCCTGCTAGCCTTGTGCGTTCGAAAGGTCAACCATGTTTATTCGGCGGTTGCGGCCATTGCGGCATGCAGTGCGGCACCGTTGCTGAAAATGGAATCTTGTACGGTGGCCACTGCCCCCAGAGCGATAGCGTTTTTGCCGAGCGCCCCCGCCAGTACCCGCGTGTGCATGCGTGGTGTAGGCAGGCTCTTGGAGGCCACCGCATCTCGAATCGGTGCCAGCAGTAGCTCACCGGCCCGCATGGTGCTTCCGTCAATGACGATGAGCAACGGGCCAATGAAATTGACTAAACCGACTACAATTGCGCCAATGCTTTCTCCAGCGATACGGATCGATTCAGTGCAGAGAGGATCGCCATTCTGCGCCATGTCGAGCACTTCCACGATATCGCTGATCTTGGGCTTGGTATATCGTACCCGATCGATAATAGCCTGCTTGTTTGCGTAGGTCTCCAGGCATCCAGTATTCCCACATGGGCAGAGTGGGCCATGGGGATCAAGCACCATGTGGCCGATTTCTCCAGCGCTCCCCGCGCCGCCGCGAAAAATGCCTCCACCTAGCACCAGGCCGCTGCCGATGCCGGTGCCGGCGCGCACATAGAGCACGCTCTCGACACCCCGCCCATTCCCAAAGCGGCTCTCGCCCAGCGCGCCGAGATTTGCGTTGTTGTCAATGTAGACTGAACGCCCCAGTAAATCGTCGATAGCTTGCTTTATATTGGTGCCAGCCCAGCCGGGAATGGTGGGATAATAGGCCACGCCTTGTCTTATGACACCCGGCATGCCGATGCTGATTCCGATAACGTTGGACCACGAAACACCCTGGTCTTGCACGAAGCGACGAACCGAGGCAGCTAGCAACGGCAGGCATACCTCTGGCCCTTCATGGGAAGGGAAAGGCACTTCAGAGCGCTCGATAATGTTTGCGGCCAGATCAGTCAGCAGCATGATAAGCCGGTGCCTGCCGATGGCTACGCCTAGAATATAGGCGACGTCGGTTTTAAAGTGAACGGGGATGACCCTTCGGCCGCCGCTAGGAATGGCACGTTCGCTGTCGCCTTCCCAAACAAGGCCCTCAGCCAGCAACTCGTCGACGATATTGCCGACCGTTGTACGTGACAGACCGGTGTGGCGTGCCAGTTCGGCACGGGGAAGCATACCGTGTTCGCGGACGCAATTGAGCACCAGTAACCAATTTGACTCGCGCATCAGGTGCAGGTCGGTACCGTGCCCGGTAGTATGCTGTCGTGGGCGTAGGCTTGACACGGTACGGCCAGCGACTCGATTCATGGCCTTCTCACTCCCTCTGGCAACGGAGTATAGTTGGCGCCGGCTAATCTGTCAAGACTGTTTATGCATCAAAAGTGTGGACAAATCAAAAGTGCGAATGCGTTCGTACTCCTACCGTGCGAGTGGGTCGCAGCCCCAGGTGGCTGCGCGAGATGATACCCAAAACCGCAGCTTTGCA
The DNA here is from genome assembly GCA_963826075.1 of uncultured Chloroflexia bacterium. Classification (GTDB taxonomy): domain Bacteria; phylum Chloroflexota; class Ktedonobacteria; order Ktedonobacterales; family JADMIN01; genus JAJPKE01. The sequence goes on along the minus strand of CAWGVQ010000008.1, from coordinate 7,199 downwards.
CAGCCAGCAGTACCCCACGAGGTATGGACTTAGCGGCTAAAAGCGACGTGCACATTATGGTCGAGCAGCAGATACAGCAGAATAAGCACTGGCAGTGCCAGCGTTAAAAGTGTCTGTTGCTCTGGCTGATGGTTCATCAGACTAACGACCCCAAAGGCCACGTTGATCGCCTCCAAAAGCACCATTCCCCAGTATGCCCACGGCTTGAGGTTCCAAAGTCCGCGCGCCAGCAGCAGTGGCAGAATCGACAAGGCCACCAGTATAACAACTACCAGGACCTCTGATGTGTGGTTCACCTGCGTCATGCTCGGGGTAACGAAGCGCACATGCCAGATCTGTATGGCCAAAAGAGCCAACAAGACCACCGCAAGATCAACCACACCAGAAACAAACAGCAGAATGGCGAGAATGGTGATCCCAAATGGGCGGGAATGCTTTACGGTAGACGCTCTAGCTGCCATTGCATTGCCTCCTTGGATGTCCAAACAGCTTCACGCCTGGCCGAAATAAAGGCCAGCCCATTCTCGAATGCAAGCAACTTGTGTGCCAATTTCGTGCTATGACCTGGGATTCTTGGCGCAAAGGTGAATTGGAACTCTGCCTGCTCGCTTCTGCCAGTACAGGGATGATGCGACACCACAACTCTAAGATACCCTGCCCTTGAGGTGTGGGCAGCACCTGAGTAGGCAACTAGCCAGTTTAAGCCCCTTGAGGGGAGGATGCTTCAGACCAGTGGGTCACCTCCTTCATACCGCTTTTGAATGTCACGTAGCCCACGGTCCAAGAGGTCTACGGCTATCAGTACATGCTTGAGCAAGGTCTCCCGGGCATCCTGTGCTTTGCAAAACTGAGGGTCCTGTTGGAGCTCGGGCCATGCCATCTCGAATATGCCCGCAATCCAGTCGGAAGGCGGCGGTGCATTCTGCGGTAAACTCTGTATGGCTGCAGGGTAGTTTTGGACGACATACTCGGCCGCTTTGCCTGGCTGCACGGCTAGCAGCCATCCGGGCACTAGCGATACCGATACCGGGTCAGGCCAGTGACTGAGCCATAGCTCCGCCAGCTGGCTACCCGGCGTGTCCCCACGCGGCGCGGCCATAAATTCGACCACAAACTCGAGGTAGCCAAACCAGTCGTGCGGCACACTCTGCGCATGGCCAATTGGAATGCGATGTGACTGCTGCTTGGACTGCTGTAGCCGTTCCTGGTAGTCTTCGCGCTGCGACACGGCGGCGAAGGCAACATTAATGTAGGCCGCCAGAATAGAGATGGCCGACTGCCGTGCCGCTTCGTTAGCGGTGTTATAGATCGTGACGCTCTCGTCCACCCGGTCGAGTTGGTCCCTGGTTGCAGCCTTGAAGTCGGTATCATGGTACCCCCGCCGCAAGTCCGGCCACACATGCAACGTGAGGGAGCATGGCTGGTAGAAGATGATGGCGCGCGGGACGTCAACACCGTTATCGATCCGCAGGGGATCAGGCGCCTGGCCCGCCTTGGCCTCTGACAAGGCGGTGCACCCAGCCTTTAATTCAGCGTAGAGCGGCCCATAGGTGTGTTCCTTGCGCCATATGTTCGCCTCCTTGGCGCCCTGCAGACGAATGGCCCAGCGGCCAGTGAACGCACCGACCAGTGCCGCGATCCCGGCGCCGAAGACGAGAGCACCTAGAGTCTGCAGGACTGAGGAAGTAAGGACATAGCCCGCCACAAATATGAGAGCACTCACCACCATGAGCCCCATGATCATTGGGCCGAGAGGGTCTCTCCATGCGGTTGAGTCTGGCCACTCAGGTCTGTGTTTTGGCTCCACTTCGCCGCCTTTCTTCTTGCTCTCAGCAACAGTGATGCATCGCCTATAAGAAAGTGTTACAGAATACAGTATTGCCTAGCTATCGTATATACCTGCTGGAGCCTTTGTGCAATTCACCCTCTGGATTGTGCGGGGAAGCGATGGCTACACTCTTCCAGGGTTTCCAATGGTCAAGGCGACTGCCACCAAAATTCTATGAATACCGCTTCCTAGCGACTAGACCAGCATCCTGCATTCCGCTAGAGCCTCCTGCTCACGCCAAACACGCGCGTCCTATGGCCAATAAGCTTCACGCAGCCGTCACTGATCCTCGTTCTCGCAGGTCACTTGTACAGCACATGGCATGCCAATTCCCATTGGTTGTCTAGAACGGCACACCGAAACCGCCGACCGTCCCGCTCCTGGTTACACGTGACCATCGTCCGGTTGGCATGGTATGTGCTGCGACCGGCTATACGCTACTGGCAACGGCGCCGGTGGCTCCGACGCGGAAGCTCTCAGACCACTTAGGCCATACGAGGACGGGACAGGCACGCGCCGCCCGCGTCTTCACCAGCGCAGAACGGAGACGGAGCGGTTGAATGAAGAAGGAGGGACACAGCAATGCAGCGGACAGAGATGGTTGCCCTCGTTTCTGGTGCGACCATGGGAGTAGGGGCAGGAGCGCTGGGAGCGTTCCTGGTATGCACAGCGGGCCGAGTAGTTGCGCGCCGCTTCATGGACCAGCTCGATGACCACGTACTCGACTTCGGAGAGCCAGCCCTACCGTCGGCGTGGCGCAGTGCCCAGGCGGGAAGCCTGAACGGCGCGTCGGAGGCGCGACTCGCCCGTGACCAACTTCGCCTAATTTCAAGTAAGCGGTGAGCACCGCGCCGGCCCTATGGCGCTAACCTTCCAGAGGCGTCCGCGGGGTGAGCGTAACTAGCTGCCCAGCTGGCGCCATCTCTCTCTAGGGCATCTCGAAATATATTGACTGGCACGGCGTTTGCAGGCTCTCTATCACCGCCCATATGGTGTCCATAGCTTTGTCGAGATGGGGTGGCTCGTCGACGAAGACATCGCATAGGGCATTTAGGGAAGATTTCGGTTGCTTGAGGGAGGACGGTGTTTGGCGATGTGAGCGGCGATGCCATCAAGAACACAGTCCAGGCCGAAGACGAAGTCCGCCTCCTGGTCACTGGATTCCTCCTCTTCGTTGATGCGACGCGCAAAGGTAGGGTACTTCCCACTGGCGAACACCTCTCGCAGATAGGGGCCGACCGCTGTCTGCCACTCCTGCTCACTCAAGCCGCTTCGACGCCTCGCCTCCTCCTCAGCCGCCGTGTTGAGAACGAAGCCGAGCACATAGCTGTCTACTGTGACCAGGACTCTCTTCATCGTGAAGAAGTCCAGTCCCAGACCATCGATGGCCGCCAGAGAGAACTCGCTGTGGCGCAAACCATTCGGGCCGAGTGAAGATCGGTTGTCAAAGAGCGACGCGAGCCAGGGATGGTGCAGCAGCACATTCCTCATCTGCAGGGAGACCTTGCGCAGATCCGCGCGCCAGTCGCCGTACAGTTGCTCAGGGAGCTCGATCTCGCCTAGGGCGGCATCGAGCATGAGTTCAAGCAGGTCTTGCTTGCTGGGAACGTGCCAGTACAGCGACATCGTACCTACGCCAAGCTTCCCAGCGATGCGCCGCATCGAAAGGGCCTCTATCCCCTCGGCGTCAGCGATTTCGATCGCAGCTGCCACAATGTACTCCCGGCTCAACGGTGGAGCTTTTGCCGGTGAAGTCCGCTCTGGGCGGGTCCAGATCAGATCTATCTTAGAACGCTTTTCATGCTCAGACTGTGCCATCGTTGCACCTCTAAAAAATACTCCCTTGACTTTCGTACATTGTACTATTATATTGGTTTCGTACGACGTACGATTAAAGGTACATCGTACTAGAAGGAAAGGTATCAGTTATGGCAGAAGCAATTCAAACAGCGAGCGTCGACGACGTTTCCGTACATTCGGAAACACCTGGTGATCCTACGAAGTTAACATGGCACTTGCGAGCCATCTTGGCCATCGTTCTCATCGCCGATATTCTCGACCTCATGGACTCGACGATTACCAACATCGCCGCCCCCTCGATCGTCCGTGACATCGGCGGCGGCCAGTCGCTCATCAAGTGGCTCGGGGCGAGCTACGCCCTCGCGATCGGCGTACTTCTTGTCGTTGGCGGCCGCCTCGGTGACCGCTACGGCAAGCGTCGACTGTTCCTTATTGGTATCACCGGCTTTACGGCAGCGTCAGCACTGTGTGGCCTGTCCGTTGACCCCACAATGATTATCATCGGGCGCCTCATTCAGGGGAGTTTCGGAGCACTGCTCATCCCTCAGGGTATCAGTATTCTCATGGCTACCTTCTCACGCGATCAGCTGCCACGAGCCATTAGCGCGTTTGGACCGCTCATGGGAGTTGCGGCTGTCATCGGACCCATCGTGGCGGGCTTTATCATCACCGCCGACATCGCCGGACTGAACTGGCGACCCGTCTTCCTTATCAACATCGTCCTTGGAATAACGGGCGTGGTTGCGGCCGCCAAGCTACTGCCTCGTGACAGACCGATCTCCCAGGAACCCATCGACGTCATTGGCTCTGGCCTGCTCGGTGCTATGATGCTGACTCTCATCTTCGGCCTCATTCAAGGCTCAACGAATGGTTGGACAGCCTTACCGATTGCCAGCCTGGTCGCTGGTACCACGCTCTTCGTCGCCTTCGCCTTCCGCCAACGCATGGCTCGCAACCCCCTCATTCAACCGTCACTGCTGGCCAATCAGGGATTCACCGCCGGGCTACTCGTGGGTCTGGGCTTCTTCGCTTCAGTAAGCGGGCTCGCCTATGTCATCTCACTGTTCTTCCAACTCATGCTTCACCTTACACCATCTCAAGCCGCAATCGGCTTGTCGCCGCTGGCTATCGGGATCATTGGCGCTGCCATTGTCTGCCGACCACTGCTCACGACACTCGGCCGCAAGTTGGTAGCTATAGGGCTGATGGTTACACTCGTTGGGGCGCTCGGTCTATGGACGACGATAATCGTCAGAGGCTTGGAAGTAAGCCCATGGCTAACCGCTCCGTCTATTCTTGTCCTTGGGTTTGGCATGGGTGCCTGCTTCAGCAGCATTTATGAAGTGGCCCTCGGCAACATCGAGCATCATGAAGCTGGCAGTGCCAGCGGTTCTCTAAGTGCGGTACAGCAACTCGCCACCGCCATCGGGTCGGCAGTGGTAACGACTATCTACTTCAGCCTTCAACGCCAAGACGGCGGCACGACGGGTATGAGCGTCAGCCTTCTCGTTGTAATCGTCATGACCTTTCTATGCCTAGGACTAGTCAGACTTATGCCAAAATCGGCACCTCCTGACGAAGCTCTGGTACCAGGAACTGGGGAGGCTTCCTAGTTAAAGGGAGGAAGCGCCGTCGATGGGTCAGCCACTTTTTGGTATATGAGATGGCTTGCAAGGAAGCTCAACGAGTCATACGTATTCCGGCTCGGTAGTTGTCATAGGCGACTATCGCAATGCCACACCCACCGACGAGCATGCACTGTTTCGTTGGCGTCATCCGCAGACATTGCACACGCTCCTATGCCAGCGGCTCGCTCTCAGGCATTGAGCGCGTAGACGTAGCCTTCACCGGTGCCGACGTAGACGATGCCATTGGCTACTGCGGGTGCGAAAGCGACCTCGCCCGTTCGGTAGCGCCAATGCTGCGCACCAGTGTGCGCATCTAGCGCATACACGTTCGCGTCCGTCGAGCCCACATAGACGATGCCACTGGCTACCACGGGTGTTGCGATGATCCGATCGCCGGTTTGGAAATGCCACCGCGATGTCCCGGTACCGGCATCCAGCGCGTAGACCTGGTGATCAAAGGACCCGATGTAGACCATGCCGTTCGCGACGGCTGGCGTGGAGTACAGGTCATGGCTGGCCTCGACCATCCAGTGCTGTCGTCCTGTTGCAGCATCCAATGCGTAGACGAAGAAGTCTTCCGAGCCCACGTAGACCACCCCATCCGACACGACTGGCGCGTTGGGAGCGCCTTCGCCCGTTTGGAAGCGCCACCGTTGCGCGCCGGTCCGCGCATCGAGGGCATAGAGCGCGCCATCTCCCTGCGCGTACACGTAGACGACTCCGTTCGCCACTGCCGGCCCCTCGTACGTACTCCCAGGCACTTGGACCTGCCAGCGTAGCGCGCCAGTGCTCACATCGAGCGCGTAGACGGTGCCGCCCCACGAGCCAGCGTAGACGAGCCCACCAGCCACCACGATGGCCAGCGACGGTGCGTTGCCGCCCGTCACAAAGCGCCACCGTAGTGCGCCGGTCTGCGCGTCCAGTGCATCGATGCTATAGCCGACGTTGAGGGTGACCGAGTAGAGATAGACGACGCCGTCTGCCACCGCCAAGACCAAGGACTCACCCGTGCTGAGAGGGACGCGCCAGCGCCGCGCGCCGGTCCGTGCGTCCAGCGCGTTGAGGAAATGGTCCGCCGAACACACATAGACGATCCCGTTGGTCACGGCTACTGACACCGGTTCCGGGTGCGCCGTGGTGTCTGCCTGAAAGCGCCACCGCAGCGACCCAGACGCAGGCGATCGCGTGCCGGCGACGGCACACGCACTGAGCAGGAGAGCACCCAGCAGGATCGTCGTGACCAGCCGGAGAGGATGGGATGGTGACGATCGGTCGGAGTTGAGTGGTCGGTCCATGGCGCGGCCCTCCTGTGCATGGATTAGGTCATACTGGGCGTCGTAGTGGCCTCTTTTGCGAGGGATACGACATGCGCTGTCCCGGCCCATCTACGCCCTGGCGATCGTGCTGGCGCTGCTCAGGGGGGATCATACGCGCAGGCCCCAAAATATTCAAGATATTGCCTGGCTAGTACTACTGGGCGGGAGCGGCACCAGACCGCACGCGTTAGGGTCTAGTGCCACACCTGACCCTAACGCCATGATCCCAAGTCCGTTTCGGCCCTCATCGTTTGTGAATGCGTTTGAGCTGCTAGTGGAAGCATGTGATCAGGCGGACCAGCGGTGGTGTCGTAGTGCATCGACTCAGCACGTCACAGCGATCCCAGAGGCCAGCGCCGCCAGCACGAGGGCCGGCAGAAGCGGGTCGACGAAGAGCACCACGAGGGAAGCGGCGCCAAGGTTTACATCGGCAACAGAGGCAATCATTGTCAGCACGAGCGCGAGCACCGCTGTTCCGAGCCAGAGCCAGCGCGCTCCACGGACTGCCTGATGCACCGCATGGGCATACGCACCTGCACCAATCGCGATGAGACAGAGCAGGCAAAGCAGCAACAGGCCCACTGCGGCGAGTCCTTCCAATCCGCTGAACAGGAAGAGACGCTCCTA
>CAWGVQ010000007.1:0-406197 GCA_963826075.1 uncultured Chloroflexia bacterium | reverse complement strand
AAGCCAGCGTAGGCGGCGGCCAGCCCTCCATAGCTCGACCCCGCCACCACCATCCGCAACGGATCGGAGGTGACCCAGTAGCGCTCGCGTGCCCAGGGAAGCAGCTCACGCGCCAGGAAGTCGGCGAAAGGCGCATAGCATGGTACTGTTGATGGGTGTGCTGTGCCGCCAGAATCCCCTGCTGGATGCGTGAGGCAAAGGTCTCTTGCAGCTGTTCGAGATGCTCCACCCGGATGCCGAGTTCCTCGAGCTTGTCGACCACCGATTGGAAAAATCTCTCGGTCCGCTGCTTCACTACCTGCTTGGTAACCATCGCAGCGGCAGCCTGCATAACTTGCTTGACGAACTCTAGGAAATGATGCAAGAGTTTCGGGCTGGAACGCCGCCGAATAAGTAACGCCACGTAAGCGCCACACGAGCCCCGAAGCCTGCACTCGAAGCCGGGACTGTCCGCAGGGTCCCCAGCAGCTGATGCGATGTCACCTGGTCCACAATCGGCAAGTCAGCATAATGAGGCACTCCAGCCTAGGAGGCAGGCTTGTCCATAGCGTCATCCTGGTGCGGATGAAACGAAGTTGCCGCTTGGACGCCACCGGTGGAACGACAACCAGTACACTTTTCCTTAGGGGCTGGTGATGCAACTGGGAGAGACAGCGAGGGGCACCAGACATCATTCGTCTGGTGCCCCTCGGTTGCGAAGTGTCGCTAGCTGTGACAAGATGTCGTCGACGTAGTATCCCCTATAACTACGGTGTTGATCGTGGAACATATCCGTCGCCTTCGCAACATATCGTCAGTGAACGACTTTATTATTCAGTGAACGACTTTATTATTTCGGCACACACAACAGCTCGTCTGCTGCTCACATTACTCCACAGTGACCGACTTCGCCAGGTTGCGTGGCTGATCGATATTGCAATCTCGTGCCAGTGCGACATGATACGCCAGCAGCTGCAAAGGTATGATCCCCAGGAGCGGCGTCACCGGTTCGGGCGCCTCGGGCACGGTCAAGATATAGTCGGCGTGCCGCCGAATATCCTCGTTGCCGATCGTAGCCACGGCGATGACCTGCGCCTCCCTGGCTCGCACTTCCTCGACGTTGTTGATGAGCTTATCGTAGGTGTGGCTGTTGAGAGCCATGGCTACCAGCGGGACATCCGGGTCGAGCAGCGCGATGGGACCGTGCTTCAGCTCACCCGCAGGGTATGCCTCGGCGTGTATGTATGAGATCTCTTTCAGCTTCAGCGCACCCTCCATTGCCAGTGGATAACCCACGCCTCGACCAATGAACATGCAGCTCTTGCGGGTGGAAATTAGCGCCGCCACCTGGGAAAGCGGCTCCTCCAGCCCTGGAGATTGCAGGACCTGCTCCATCTGTTCGGGAAGTGCCTGAAGCGCGGTTAGCATGCGCTGTCGTTCTTCCGGGGCTAGCGTTCCCTGGCGCTCGCCCAGCCATAAACCCAGCAGGTAGAGCACGGTGACCATGGTGACATAGGTCTTGGTGGCGGTCACGCTGATCTCTGGGCCAGCTTGCAGATACAGCACCGCGCCGGCCAGCCGGGTGACGGCGCTGCCTACCACGTTGGTGAGCGCAATTACCGGTGCGCCGAGCTCACGGGCCAGGCGGGTCGCCGCCAGGGTATCGGTGGTCTCACCCGACTGAGTAAGTGCAATACACAGTGTGTCCGGCCCCACAATGGGCTCCGCATAGCGGTACTCAGAGGCTATACAGGTCTCTACCGGCAGGCGCGCCCAGCGCTCGATCGCATACTTGCCCAGCATGCCGGCGTGAATTGATGTACCGCAACCAAGTATGACGATGCGGCGTATCTGGTCGAGTGCACCGCTGCTCGCCAGGCGATCAAGCTCGACCAGCCGCACTGCTGCGAGCCCATCCTCTCGCATCTGCACTCGCCCCAAGAGAGCTCGAGCCACCGCGTGCGGCTGCTCATGTATTTCCTTTACGAAGTAATGGGGAAAGCCACCCTTCTCGGCGGCGGCGATATCCCATTCGACGTGCTGTGTCGGGTGGGAGATAACGTTGCCGTCGATATCGGTGATTGTATAGGATGTCTGCGTCACTTCGACGATCTCGCCCTCCTCCAGAATGGCGATCTCGCGCGTGTGGCGAAGTATGGCAGGGATGTCCGAAGCCAGGAAGTTCTCACCGTCGCCCAACCCCACAATCAGGGGGCCAGTCAAGCGCGCGCCAACCAGCCGGTCGGGAAAATCTCGGCTGACTACCGCGATCGAGTATGAGCCGGTTACCTGGCGAAGCGCCTGGCGAACTGCCTCGGCAAGAGTGGTGGCACCGCCGGAGAGTGCTTCCTCTATCAGATGGGAAAGTACTTCGGTGTCTGTCTCCGAGCGGAAAGTATGGCCCAACGCCTGCAGATTATCTCGTAGCTCTGTGTAGTTTTCAATGATCCCATTGTGAACCACCGTGACGTTGTCGCTGCAGTCCGAATGCGGATGAGCGTTGGTATCGTTGGGTCGCCCGTGAGTTGCCCAGCGCGTGTGCCCGATACCCGTAGAGCCCTCCGGCTCAGCTACGGCTACTGCCGAGCGCAGATGTTGCAGATTGCCGGCTGCTTTGCGCACTTCCAGCGCTCCCTGGTTGGAGATGACGGCAATGCCGGCGGAATCGTAGCCGCGGTACTCCAGGCGAGCCAGGCCATCGATCAAAATTGGGGTGGCGTTTTTTGGGCCGACGTAGCCCACAATGCCGCACATGTGAGGCATTTCCCTTCTATGCTTCGCCACCGGCCGCGTCCTGTCCCGGGGGTCGCCCACCGGATTTGCCCGCGACCTTGATAAGGGTGGTGGCTGCACCCTGAGGGCTCCCCGCTGACTCTCCGAACGGCCCTCACCTCGTCAACTGGCATCCTCCACTGCCAGTCCATGCGCTAGTATTCGCGACTAAGGTTGCTTGGTCAGTAGACACTTTTCATAGAGCGCATCCACTGGCCCATCTAGTATAACGCGTGAACAGGCCCATTGTACTACTCATCGCTACTATGTGGTGCCGCCGAACGGTAGAAACGGTGTTTCGTTACCTCTTCTTCTCGAGTATCCTCCCGCATGTATCGTATGACACTCTCAATCCCGTAGACGGGATAAGCTTCTTGGCAGCATCGCTCTGGTAGCCTGTCTCCGGGGAGACCCGCTCGTCGGAGCGGCGGTTGAGGGTACGACTCACCAAGACAACGCCAGCAGCTAGCTGCTGGTGGCCCGTGTCCGGGCGACTACAACGTGCCGGCTGCATTGTAGCACCGTCCCCGGCTCTTCACTCCGAGGACGGACCCGCAGGGGACCGGGCCGTTGATACGTAACGTGAGCGGGAACATCCATAGAGTGGCCAAAGGCGAGAGGGTGCATGTTCATGCTGCCCACCACATCGCGGTGCCCTACAAATGAGCACCCAGGACGGCGACAGCGCCAGACGCGTCCCCGGACTTTCTGTTTCCACCCACAGACTGGACACCGGCTCGATGTTCCCCGCTCAGGGCCGGTGAAGCTCTCGATGTGGGCTAACGTCGCTTTATAGGTCAGATAGGCGATGTCTTTGCCGTACTCCCACTGGCTCATCCGCTGGTTATGATGGCGTCCGCTCCTGCGGTTTCTAACCCCATGAGGATTGCCGATGAACAGATGACCCACCCCTGCTGCTGGCAGAAGGTGATCACCGCTCGCGTCCCCTTGTGACGCAGATCCCGGATCTGCCGGCGCTTGCGAGCGCTGGCTTTGCGTCGGGCAGCCTGCAGCCGCCGATCGCAGCGGGAGCCGTTCTGGCACCGGTGGCGTTTCCTGGCAATCTGGCCGAGCGTCTTATTGTGCCGCCGCTTGAGGGTGCGGATACCCCGGCCGGACACCACCAGCGCGGCTCCGGTGGTGGTGGTCACCGCCGCCTGGTGGATCCCCCCCAGGTCCACCGCGGCCTGGGCAGAGCCGGGCTGGTCATCGGCGCCAGCAGCCGTAACCGAAATATGCAGCTCATACCCGTCCCTCCATACCAGTTTGCATGCCCCACTCTGCTCGGGCAACTCCAGATGGAAAACCAACGAGGACCGTCCCCGTCCCATCGGCAACACGATCCGCCCTCGCTCCCGGCTCACCGCCTGCGCCGGCCACGGCAGCGGGTAATAGCGTTTGTCTTTGTAGGGGTAGCGGATCCGCGAATTCTTCGTGCGCAGTTCCCTTGTCGTCTCGATATTGCCTACAAACGCGCGAAAGATGGCCTGGACGGTCTGGCTGTGCAAGGCGAATCGGCCTTTGGTCGCCTGGTGAAAGTCGGCTTTTGAGGGCCAGGGGGTATGCTGCTGCCGAGCGGCGAGGTGCAGATCCCGGCAGAGCGTCCAGACCTGGGCCGCTTCCATTTGGGCCGCTCGCAGCCGAGCCCGGCACCGCGGGCGCAAACCGGTCAGGCTGTAGATCCGCACCGTTTCCATGGGCTCTCCCACCTCGTTCGTGTTCTCCCTGTATACTAAATACAGGAGGTGGGAGACAAAGCGGAAAAACTGGATGGGCAACTTCGACTCGGGCGGAGCAGTCGGCAGACACCCTCCGACGCGCTCTCCTGGAGTGGCCGGGAACGTACGCACACAGCGATGCGGGCTCTCATCCCAATCCCATCAACGGGATGGGCTTTCTGGCCCCTAGTGTATAAGGGGAATATTCTATGACAGCTGATGATAGAAACCAAACAGTGGGAACACCTGTACCTAGCTTCGACGATGTTCGCTCGGCGGCTGGGCGACTCCTGGGCCACGCGCATCGCACACCGGTCATGACCGCTCGGAGTCTTGACAGGGAATCCGGCCAGTCGGTGTGGCTCAAGTGCGAGCAATTTCAGCGTGCTGGTGCTTTCAAGTTTCGCGGCGCCTACAATCGCATCGCCACCCTTGATCCTGCTGAGCGGCAGCGCGGCGTCATCGCCTTCTCCTCCGGCAATCATGCGCAGGCGGTAGCTCTGGTCGCCAGCATCTTTCATATTACCGCGGTAATCTGCATGCCTACCGATGCGCCCCCAGTAAAGGTTGCCGGAACAAGAGAATATGGGGCCGAGATTGTGTTCTATGATCGTAAGACCGAGAGTCGAGAAGAGCTGGCGGCCACGCTCGGCCAGGAGCGCGGGCTGACGCTGGTTCCTCCCTATGATGATCCCATGATCATGGCCGGAGCGGGCACCGTGGCGCTGGAATTCTTACAGGAGGTGCCCGAGCTTGATTTGGTGGCCGCTCCAGTAGGCGGTGGCGGCCTCATTTCCGGCACCACCATTGCCGCGGGTGGAGCTGGTAAGTCAGGTATTAAAGTGATTGGTGTGGAGACAATGGCTGCCAACCATGCGTATCTCTCCAAGCAGGAAAATGAGCGAGTCTTGATCGCGCCTCCGGAGACCCTGGCCGACGGCATTCGCACCGCGCAACTGGGCACTTTAACGTGGCCGCTGGTTCGTGACCGGGTAGACGCCGTGGTGCTGGTCACTGAGGAGGAAGTTCGCGCAGCCATGCGCTTTTTGCTACTGCGGCTCAAGCTGGTGGTTGAGCCCACCGGTGCGGTGCCAGTGGCGGCAGCGCTCTCCGGCAAATTGCGCCCGTATGGAGGCCGGGCTGGACTCATCCTATCGGGTGGGAATGTAGCACCTGACGTGCTCGCTTCCGCGCTGGCCGAGGCGTGATACATGTCACCGGATGATCGCATCGAGAGTATACCCGATTTTGTGGCCATAGGGCATGCGGCGCGTGACCTGCTCCCCGGCGGAGGTTGGCGGCTTGGCGGCAGTGTGGCCTTCGCAGCGCTGACCGCCAGCCGGTTGGGATTACGATCCGCCGTAGTTACCAGCGGTCCTCCTGATGTCATACAGGCTCTGCACCAGACTCTTCCTGGCATCGAAATCGCGGCGGTACCGTCGATTGAGGCCACCGTCTTCGAGAACATCTACACTGGTGGCCTGCGCCAGCAATACCTGCGGGGCCGTGCTCAGCCGCTGAGGCTCGAAGACGTACCGCTCGCGTGGCGAGCGGCGCCGCTAATCTTGTTCGCGCCACTCGCAGCAGAGATAGGACCTGATCTGCCGGCGACGCTCGACTGCACTGCAGAGAGGTTGGTGGCCGCGACTCTACAGGGCTGGCTTCGCCACGTCGACGACAGGGGAGCGGTCTCGGCGGCACCTTTCGACCTGGCAGAGCAGATTCTGCCCCATCTGGGAGCCATAATCCTCAGCTATGAAGACTTACTTCAGTCGCCAGACCGGCGAGAAGAGTTGGATCGGGCTACAGCACTGCTATCTACCTGGGCGCTGACCGTGCCACAGGTGGCGGTCACTCGCGGGGCGGCCGGAGCAGCGCTTTTCCAGGCCGGCCAGCGGGCCCGTCAGTTTCCGGGCTACCCGGCGGTTGAAGTGGACCCAACCGGTGCCGGCGATGTTTTTGCCGCTGCTTTCCTGGTAAGCCTGTACAGGACTGGTGACGCTGCCGTAGCCATGGATTTCGCCAACCAGGTTGCCGCTTGCTCAGTAGAGCAGCTCGGCGTCGCCGGCATACCAACCTGTGTGGAAGTGCTCGCGCGCTTTGGCAGGTCGATCTCGTAGAGGCGTGAGAGGAGCATTGGAAATGAACTCGAGAGTAGCAGTCAATCAAGTAGCGGTTGTCGTAGGCGCTGGTATCGCCGGGGGAAACGCGGCGGTGACTCTTCGGGAAGAGGGATGGCGTGGACGAATCATTCTGCTGGGAGCTGAGCCGGGCATTCCGTTCGGCCGGCCACCACTCTCCAAGACCTACCTGCGTGGGGAGGAAGACCTGAGCGCCTGGTTTGTAAAGCCTGCCGACTGGTATGCCAGCCATGGCGTGGAGTTCCTCACCGGTCCCGCTGTGCAGCAGGTAGATACGAATCTGAAGCAGGTACTCTTCGCTGGTGAAGAGGCGGTGAGGTACGACAAGCTGGTGCTCTGTACCGGCGGTAGAAACCGTCGAATTGCTGTAACCGGACCGACTCTGCCTGGTGTTTATCAGCTGCGTACGGTCGCCGACTGCGACGCCATACGGCGGGTGGCCCGCCCAGGTGCCCATGCCGTCGTAATCGGAATGGGATTCATCGGCGCCGAGGTCGCGGCCTCGCTCCGCCAGATGGGTGTAGAAGTCTCCGCCGTTCTTCCAGGAGAGGCGCCGCTTGTCAAAGTGCTGGGAGGTGAGGCCGCAGCCGTGCTGGCCACGATTCATCGTGAGCATGGTGTCCGGCTTATAACGAGCGATACGGTCATAAATCTCGAGGGTAGAGGGCGAGTAGAGCAGGTGCTAACCGCCAAGGGCGCACGCCTGAATTGTGATCTGGTAGTGGCCGGTATTGGGATCGAGCCTGCCGTGGAGGCGCTCCTTGGGAGCGCGATTGCTCTGGACAACGGCATACTCGTCAATGAGCACTGTGAAACCAGCGTGCCCGATGTCGTAGCCGCAGGAGACGTGGCTAATGTATTACACCCGGTTTTTGGGCGAGCAAGGGTGGAGCACTTCAACAATGCTGAGAAACAGGGCCGTGCCGCGGCACGAACCATTCTGGGCAACCAGCAGCCGTATGACTATGTGTACAGTTTCTGGTCTGACCAGTACGAACATAGCCTTGAATATGTCGGCTTCGCCAGAAGTTGGGAGCGCACCGTACTACGAGGTACCTATGAGAGCAGGAAATTCCTGGTTTTCTACTTGACACAGGGCGTCCTACAGGCGGTGTTTGGGCTGAATCGCGGCGGTGATCCAGAGCTGGAGGCCGATTCTGAGCTACGTGCCTGTCAGGACCTCATTCGCGCCCGAACTAGAGTGCCCGAGGTTGCGTTGGCGGATGAGCGCGTGGATCTGCGGTCTCTCTTGACCGGCGAACACCGGTCAACTGCCGATTCGTAGGCGCATGTGCCGAGCCTACATCTCCCCTTGCTCCAGCAGTTGCCTGAGCGAGCCAAAACGCTCGTCGTCAAATTCGAGTACGCAGCCGCAGGCGCCGGTATTCAGGTCCTTGCCACATTGCGGGCAAAGTCCGGCGCAATCCTCCCTGCACAGCGTCTTTATTGGCATCGCCAGAAGGAGATTCTGTCGAATGGCCTCGCGCATATCCAGAAGGTGGTTGCGGTCGATGGGGAACGAGAGGTCATCATTTTCCGGCGGTGGGACTGGAACCCCAGTTTCCACGTCGATCGTGGGGAAGAAGAGCTCGCGTATCTCAACTGAAAAACTCTCGGTAAAGGTTTCTAAGCAGCGAGTGCATTCCAGCTCGAGGGGTACCTCGGCGATGCCATCCACGAAGATTCCCTGGTTGGTACGGTGCATGCGAACCTGCCCGCTAACTGGACCAGCTAACCGAGCTTGGTCGTCTTCCAGCTCAAGTCCGTCTTCGTCGTCGAGTTCGGCGCGCTGTGCAGTTCCAACCGGCGCTTTGAGCAACTGAGCAACATTGTAGATCACAGATCTCTTCCTTCCAGCCGGTTACTGGCCTCTCTCCTGGGTACATACTCCCCCCAGTATTGGCTCGTAGAGCCCTGTATGTCAAGCAAGCGGTGCACCGGCGATAGCTTGACTTGCATGGCTATTTCGATGATAATCTATTTTGATATTCGCCAAAATAGATTATCATCGAAATAGCAGGGGAGAAGTTATGGAAACTCAATCAGATCCGGTGGAGGATCGGGTCGAGATGCAGCAAATGCTGCAGTACTTGAAGACTCTAGCAGATCAGACGCGGCTGCGCATCCTAGGATTGCTTGCCACCCAGAGGCGCAGCGTGGAGGAACTAGCAGCCTTGCTGAACCTACAGCCATCGACGGTATCCTGGCATCTGAGCAGGCTGAAAGAGATCGATCTCGTGGACATGAAGGCCGAAGGGAACACCCATATATACCGGATGAACGGCAAGGGCCTGGGACGTATCAATTCGCTGCTGACACGTCCGGAACGAGCGGTAATACTCGAAGAAGTGGAGATGGACGCCTGGGAGCGCAAGGTCCTGAGCGACTTCCTACAGGAGGGCAGGCTAAAGGATATTCCCGCTTATCGCCGGAAGCGCCAGATCATTTTGCGCTGGCTGATCGAACAGTTCGCCTATGGGCGAACCTACACTGAGAAAGAAGTGAACCAGATACTGACTGGTTATCATCCCGACAGTGCCACGCTTCGCCGCGAGTTCATCGCCGGTAAATATATGGCAAGAGAGCGCGGGATATACTGGCGCCTGGAACCGCCCCAAACGGACGCTTCCAACAGTTCTATGCCGGCAACAGCCGTCGAACCTGGCGCGACTGAAGGGCAAGGCTCGCTCTAGCGGGCGACCGCAAAGGGCAGCTGGAGATTAGGCGCTACATCCAGTTCAAGGCCGCTGGAAGAGCCCTGTTGCAGGTGAAAGTAGCCGGCCGCCGCAATCATTGCCGCGTTATCGGTGCAGAAGTCTATCGGCGGATAGCGGAGCTGTATTCCACTGGCCGAGAGCTCATCCGCCAGTCGCTGGCGCAAGGCGATATTGGCGGCGACACCTCCGGCCATAAGCACCTGGCGAACCTTCAAGGCACGGGCGGCGCGGACAGTCTTGGTTGCTAGAACGTCTACCACCGCGTCCTGGAATGCGGCGGCAACTCTGGGAATCGAGATGCGATCCTGCTGGGCCGCCTGGCGCGCATACCGGCTATTGCCGGCGCTCCGTCCGCCATCGGCTTCCGCGCCCTCCAGAAACTGCAACACTGCGGTCTTGAGGCCGCTAAAGCTGAAGTCATAGGTTCCCGGAATCCATGCTCTAGGCAAACGATACGGATTACTACCCTTGTGAACGCCGTCGGTATCGTCTAGTGCAGCTGCCCGCTCTATGGCTGGGCCGCCGGGATAGCCCAGACCCAAGAGACGCGCAACCTTGTCGAATGCTTCTCCAGCGGCATCGTCACGCGTCTGACCAAGCAAATGGTACTGACCATGGCCAGTGATATGCACGAGTTCGGTGTGGGCGCCTGAGATCACCAGCGCCAGTAGCGGAAAAGATGGGTCGCCCGGCCACTCTGCACCGTAGTCACCGCCTGCGATATCCACAGATGGCGGATCCGGCCGTAGCCAGTTGGCGTAGATATGCCCTTCGAGATGGTTTACGCCAATAAGTGGAAGACCTCGAGCCAGCGCCAGCGCCTTGGCGGAGGTTATACCCACCAGGAGAGAGCCTGCCAGACCCGGTCCGTAGGTGACTGCGATGCCGTCCAGGTCCTTCCAACTGGCGCCGCATGCTTCGAGTGCGGTCTCCAGAACCGGCACAATGGCGCTTAGCTGGCGTCGCGAGGCAACTTCGGGTACTACGCCGCCATATCGCTCATGTATACTGGCCTGTGACGCCACTACATTGGCACGTATGATTCGTCCATGCTCGACTATGGCCGCTCCGGTCTCATCGCACGAGCTTTCAATACCCAGGATGCGCATGTACGTTCTCTTTGTCTAGAACCGCGTTGACTCCGCGCTTAGTTATCGGCTCCGGGGCGCCACGCTGAAGAGGTCGTCCGCTCGTCGGAAGCCAGCCGGTCGATGAGTTGCGTCTGCAGCCGGCCGTAGAGTGCATGATAGCTCTGGGAGTTTATGTTTTCGGTGGTCATGATATAGGCGTCTTCGTTGTTGTCGCTGTAGTAGCGCCGCCGCGTCCCTACTACCACGAATCCATACTTCCGGTAGAGGTTCTGCGCCACTGAATTGGAGACCCGTACCTCCAAAGTGACGCGCTCTGAGCCAACTTCGTAGGCAATAGCTATCATGCTGCTCAACAGCAGCTCGCCAAGACCGTGACCTCGATACTCGGGATGAGTGGCGATAGTGGTGATATGGGCTTCGTCGAGCATGAGCCAGAGACCGGCGAATCCAACTATCGAGGCCAAGTTAGAATTCGTCGTCTGCGCTGGTTTCCCAGGAAGCAAAGAGAGTGGAAATGGGCGACGCGTCTGCGCTGGCTGCGTCATCGATTCATCGTCGGTTGCTGACCGGACGTGGCTATCCCGAAGCACAATGTAGTGCGCGTGCTGATTCTCTTCAAGCTCCTTACGGTAGGCGCTGGGCGGCCAGGGCGTAGTGTAGGCCAGTCGCTCTACCTCTACGACCCGCGGAATATCGGCCATGGTCATCCGCTCAACGATGTAGCGCATGCATGTCTCCTCTCGTGCCCAGCAATGTCTCACTACCTTCAGCCCGACTTGCGCTTTCTAACGATTGAGATAGTAGCTCAGGTTTAGAACTCTTGGAAATAGCCGGACGGCGCAGATACAGGGGTTCCACCGACATGATGTCGGCGGCCTCACCGCGTCTGGCTTGCTCCAGCGCCAGTACGGCCAGCCAGCTGGCACGGCGGCCGGGGAAAGTGCTGGCAAATATGGCACGGCCGCCCAGAATATCCGCCAGCGTTGCCTGGGCACTTGGGAGCCACTCGCCACAGAAGAGCACACTCTCTGGTGATGATTCAGCCACTATCTGCTCCGCCAATTCGGTGGGAGTGAGCACGTGATAGCCATTGATCGGCAAAAACGGGTCGTCTCCTGGTATCCCTGGATACTGTGCGGCATACAGCTGGCCACGTCCGGCATCCAGCAGCGCCCAGATTCTCGCCGGCGCTGTCCTGCCGCTCGCGGCGCAGCCCCAAGCGATCACATCCAGCGTAGGGCAGGCATAGAGCGGTAGCCCGAGAGCGAAGCAGAAGGATTTCGCCGCGGCAAGAGCCACGCGCAGCCCATTGAAGGAGCCAGGTCCAGTGGCGACAGCTACGGCGGTTAAATCGGCTGGTGTCAGGTGATGACTCGCCATGAGCCAGCTCAGGTTCGCAAAGAGATCCTGAGAGTGGCTTTGGCCGGCATACCAGTTGAGCTCCGCCAGCAGCCCAGTGTGGTTCTGCACGAGCGCCATGCTGGCGAAACCGGTGGACGTGTCAAGGGCAAGCAGCATCGTCTTACTTGACTCCATTCATGGCCGCTACCTGGGCGAAGGCAGCCAGCACAGCGCGGCCACGTTCCCCTTCTCCAGCGCAGGCGAGGGTACGCTCATTTTCGCCCCGGCGGTAGAGGTGCACTCGCACATAGCCAGCTACCGGCCATGGACCGTCTGCGGTGCCTGGTTCATTCTCGAGCGTAACTTCGGCACGCTCGGCCCACTCGACGACACAGACGCCATCTCCACCCAGATAGTCATCGAACCCCAGCATGGCGAACTCCTCGGCTTGGTCAATTCGATATAAGTCGAAGTGGTACAGCGGAGTGCCGGCACTATACTCCTTGAGCAGGGTAAAAGTAGGGCTGTTAATGGTCGACGCTACCCCAAGTCCCAGGCCAATGCCCTGGGTGAAAGCAGTTTTGCCGGTTCCCAGGTCTCCTTCCAGCAGCACGACGTCACCAGGCGCCAGCAGACCTCCCAGCATGGCACCAAGCCGCCACGTTTCCTCTACACTGCTGCTTGGGAGCTTGATCTCTACTGTTCTTTCGAGCGCTCCGCCGTCACTCGAAGGTGAGTCCTGTTCTGATATGACGCTCATGCAGAAAAATGGTCCTTTGAACGAATCATGCCTTCCTGATTATACAACGCCCATGATACCTAACGTAGGCGCGCCCCGCAATTGGAGCAGAACGATGCGTTGTTGCGAGTGGGCTTTCCACACGTGGGACAGGCCGACATCCCCTCCGCACCCTGCCGGTTTACGCTGATTGAGATCGTTCCCGGCTGAAATGTCTCGTTGCGGATAGCTTTGACTTCGTCATGGCCGCTTGCTACTTCAGTGTCAAGTGTGCGTAGGCGCTGAGCCAACATCTTCAGGGGTTCCGGGGTCACCTGCCCGCGTTTGTCGAGGTCCACGAGCGTGGTGGCGATCTGCTCAATCAGCGTGGTGCGTTCTCGCTGCGCCAACTCGATCTCACGCTGGCGCGCGGTAGCCCGGCGAAGCTTATCCGCTTCCCATGCTGCTCGCTCGACTGCCGTGTTGGCCACGCGCTTGGCGTTCTCAAAAATGTCTTGCATGGACTCTTCAACCTTCCGATTCGATACAGCCTGGATAGTGACGTATATCCAGAAGTCTTCCCGATGGCGCAACGTAGACGGCCAGCACATCAATGCGATATGGACGCTGTTCCTCGCCATGCTTCAAGAGATATGATTGCGCCGCCCGGATTAGCCGGTGCCGCTTGGCTGGGGTCACCGCTTCCTCTGGCGCCCCTAGACGTATGCTGTGGCGCGCCTTCACCTCAACGAAGACAAGCTCGCCACTGCGCTCGCAGACAATATCGATTTCGCCTAGAGCGGAGCGCCAGTTACGGGCGAGAAGGTGGTAGCCGTTCTCCGCCAGCCAGCCAGCCGCCAGCCGCTCTCCGCTCTCGCCAAACTGTTTACTCCCGCTGCGTAGGCCGCTGGTGCCGGCGGCGGGTCCGCGACCTTTCGAACTCTCGGCCGCTACTCTGACTGGTTTTTCACCCACTCAACCGCCTCCCGGTAAAACTAGCTCCGCTGGGACTAAACTCGGTGTTGAGACTCTTGAATGTGCCGATTGCTCTATGTACGAGCGAAACGCGGCGTAGGTGAGACAGGGCCGCACGCCGGCCGTGCTACGCCCGAGAGTCATCCTCCACCGATGTATCATGACATGCAGAGATCCTGTTGGAGCAACCAGTTAAAAAGAGGGAGGAGTGGCGCAGTTTCCCCAAGTCTCCGGAAGGAACGGCGCCGGCAAATTTATGTATGAGGAACCGACTATCGTATTCATACACGGCAGTGGTGATAGCTCGCTGGTCTGGAAAGCAGTAACCGAGCGCCTGCCTGATCAGAGATGGATCACACTGGACCTATCCGGGCACGGGCAGCTGCGCGACCTTCCGGGACCTGAGTCAATGAGTGTGGGCGACTACACCGCCGAAGTAGAGAAGGAACTGGGACGGCGTGGCCTACGGGAGGTATGCGTGGCTGGCCATTCGCTGGGCGGGGCCATAGCCATCAATCTGGCTCTCAATTCCGCCCCGGTAGTACGGTGTCTTGCCCTGATTGGTACCGGTGCCAGACTCCGAGTAGCGCCTCAGCTACTGGAGATGGCACGCACCGATCCCGAGTCAGCTACCCGGATGCTGGATGAGCTTGGTGTGGCGAGCGGCAACGAAGAGCTGACCAGGCGGTATCGCGAGCAGGTTCCACCCACACCGCCCGGTATATTGTATCGTGACCTTGCTGCCTGCGACGCATTCGACATGATGGCCGATCTCGCCGCCATTACTCAGCCGGCCATCATCATAACCGGCGAGCAGGACCAGTTGACGCCGCCCAAATATGCACGGTTTCTGGGCGAGCATCTGCCCCACGCTAAACTCACCCTAATTCCCGGTGCCGGCCACTATGTCCCTATCGAGCAACCGGCAGCTGTCGCCGCCGCGCTCTCCAGCTGGCTGGCGGCCGTACACCTCGACCAACCTTCTACTTCTGATCAGTAAGATCCTGGATGCCCTGGAGCAGCTGGGTGTCGCCTGAGGCTTTGATCTGTGGTAAGGTGAGCGATTTTTCCTTGGCGACCAGCGGTGACAGGGCAACGACGTTTCTGGGCAGCGCTACCGTCTGATCAGGCGTTAAACCATTATGGTAGATGCTCTCGCCATTCGGCAGCAGCCACTCTTCGGTGCCCAGAATCAGCGCCGAGCCGTCGGAAAGCACATAGGTGGAGAGTATCGTGCCGGTTCCAAAGGTTTTCTCACCAACCAGCTTGACATCGGGCCGCAGCTGGTTGATGGCCCCGGCGGTAATCTCCGCGGCACTGGCGGTGTTGTTGTCAACCAGAATCACCAGCGGCACATTGGTAGCAACTCCGCCTGGCAACACCGGGAGAGGCTGCTGGCTGGTACGTGTCCTCGCGATGAGAACATTCTTTCCTGGGCCGGAAGGGATGAACTCGCTGGCGACGTCCTGTGCCTGCTCGAGATACCCACCAGGGTTGCCGCGCAGATCCAGGATAATGCCGGAAACATGCTGGGCCAGCACTTGTTTTAGCTCGGGGCGCAGCGAGCTGTCGGCATCCTGCGAGAACTGGGTGAGCTGTATGAAGGCGATGTTCACTCCCGGAATGATGTAGTATGGAGCGGTTGGGGCAGTGAATGGCTCGCGGGTGAGGGTTACGTCGAAGGTATGCTTGGTACTGACGCTTGGCCGGACGATAGTCAAGGTGACGTTAGTTCCAGCCTTACCGTCTATGAGTGCGTGGGAATCGGTCTCACTCATACCTACTATGCTTTTGCCGTCCACAGCGATGATTTCGTCTCCTGGAAGGAGCTTACCGTTCTTGGCGGCCGGTGAGCCGGGAATCACCGCATCTACAGTTAATGGCTGGCTGCCGCCGCCGCTGATATAGACCCCTATCCCTACGGTTGACTGGTTCTGTAGATCGTCCTGCTCCTGCTGAAGCTCTTCCGGAGTCTCGAAGCGACTGTGACCGGTGTCGCCAAGGGTTCCCACTATGGCGTCAATCGCGGCGTAAGCCATCGCCTTCTGGTTGATAGCGCTGGTGACCACATAGTTCTGGTCAATAGTATTCCAGGCTTGTAAGACCAGCCGCTGGTCGCCAGTGGCGGTGTTCTGCCGATTGGCGTAGCCGTTGCCGAACCAGCCGGCAGCGAAAGCTACCGCCACCAGTACTGCGGTAATTGCTACTTGCGCGACTCCCTGCGTTGCGGGCTTATTGGAGTTCGGTGGTGATGATTGGTTGCTATCTTCTGTCGGGCTGGTCTGGTCAAAAGGTGTCATCTACTTTGTTGCGCCTCCATGTTTCTTCGCCGGCATCCGCCGATCCTCTCCAGACTGATCAACCGGATCTAGTCCAGCAGTGGAAAACTTGGGACGTCGTCTGAAGAGTACGGTCAGGTCGTTTGCTCAGAGTTATAAGCCATGTAGAAACAGATACGCGCCCTGTGTAGGCAGCGTTACAGATTCATTCACCTATGCGCCTATTATTGGTTGCAAGATTGTTGACTGCAAGCCGATCGCACCCCGACGGGCGCGGCGGCGCTATCTAGAGCATACCACGGCGGTATGCGGTGCCGGTGTGGAGTACGAATAGCGGCGAGCCTCAGTGAGGAGTTCACTCACTGGGGCTCGCCGCCGGCGAGATTGGAGCCGGCAAGGATAGTGGCGGGGATGGGTCGAGTTAGTGGGCTTGGATATACACGTTAGGCCAGTCGACATCCTCCATGGTGAGCACCTGGTTCAGCCCAAAGCCCTGTACCCACGGTCGGAGCCTCCAGGAGGTCTTCTCCTGGTCAATGGGTATCCAGGCGCAGAGATTCACCACATCCTGCTCGATGGTATGATACTCGTTCAGGCGCCGAGTGAGGTTTTGATCCTGGTCGGCCTGGTCCATTAACTGATCCAGATTTGGATCGTCGACGTACGAGATGTTATCCTGTGCATTGCTGTAGAACTGGAGCGAGAGCCAGTCCTGTGGGTCAGGATAGTCGGCTACCCAGCCAATCAGCCAGGCTTGTGTAGTGTTGCCGCCTCCGCTGGTGGGAAAGAGAATATCTATCACCGCGGTTAGGTCACTGACCTGAGTCGTGGTCACATTCAGATTAAGCACCTGGCTCCAGTCCGCGGTGGCAATCTGGGCAACCTCCTTGTTGGACGGTATGTCCTCCACGTTGACCAACAGTTTGATGGGCAGTGAATTCGCTCCGTTGTCGATATACGGGCAGTAATCCGGCAGGGTGAGTGCCGGACCTTTACAGTTGCTCTGAGCCTGCTGCAAGAGTTGCTGCGCCTTGGTCTGGTTGCCGGTTACCGATTGAGTACCGTCAGGCCCGACCAGCTGTGCGTTGTAGCCCGGATTGCCCTCAGGCACGATATGGTTGGTGGGAATGTATTCGCCGTTGTAGACGCGGTCCACCAGTAACTGCTTATTCAGCGCTAGGTCAAACGCCTGCCTCACCTGGAGGTTGTCAAAAGGAGGCGCTTTGAAGTTCAGTCCAATATAATCGGTGGTGAGGCTGGCCACCTGGTGAAAGTCACTCTGGCCCAGAGCGAAGATATACTGGTCGCCAGGTACGTCGGTATAGTCATACATGTCCTGGGAGTCGTAGCTTTTGTATTCCGTGTCCTGGCCGCCGTTGATAAATGGCCGGTCAACCTCGGTCAGCGTGAGGTGCTTTCCCCAAGCGCGTTCCCAATAAGGATTGGGAACCAACTGCAGCTCTCTGCCCGCTATATAGTTCTTGACCATGAATGGCCCGGAGCAACCACCCTGGTTGAGATGATCTACCCAGGTGCCGCCTGGATATTTATTGATGAGCGACTGCTCGACTGGGAATGAGGTGGGGTAGTCGAGAGCATCGAGAAAATACGTGGCTGGATGGACGATCTTTATGACCAAGGTGTGCGCATCGGTTGCCTGCACACCAGGGAGGCTGTAATTAGCTGCTTGAGCTGGTGTGAGGCCCATCTTGGTTTGCGCCCCATCAATCAAGGGCAGGTAGTAGCTCCCTGGAGTCTGACCGGCACAGTTGCCGGCTAAAAAGTACGTTTTGGCGTCATCAACACTGCACAGCACACTGTTACCTTGCGCATCGACTGGCTCGATGGCGCGGTTGATACTGTAGGCAAAGTCGGATGCAGTAATGGGGGTCTCATCGCTGAAGAACAGGTTCGGCCGCAGGGTAAAGGTATAAGTCTTGCCGTCGGGGCTTATAGTCCAACTCTGGGCAGCGTCAGGCTCGATCTGCAGCGTGCTGCTGTTCAGGGTCACTAATCCCGAGTAGAGCATGTCAATATTGCTGAGATCGGGAAGGGTAGTTATGACCGCCGGATCCAGCACGGCGACATCGAGCTTAGGATTGTTATACGCAGTGGTATTGACATATGGCCAGGTAAAAGTCTGGACCTTTGCTAATCCAACCTGACCGTTGCTGCCGCTGCAACCCGCCAGCGACAGTGCCGTGAGGCCGGCTAGCGCCAACAGCACTCGTGACGCGAAGTGAGCCACAGGGTAATGACCTCTGCCGCGATTTCTCATGAATACCGCTCCTTGCTCGACGTATGTATGTATGTATGGTGGAAACTGGTCGGGTGCTACCTGCGGTGGTGTTGATTGGTGTAGCAAGTCATGCCACTATTGGTCTTACTACTCTGCCACGCGATTGTACGCAAGTCGGCTTTTTCTGTCAAACCCCATGACCCCTATTGGTATGGGGGCGCCAGCTGGCCTGTATTGTGCTACTCAGCTGCTGCGGCAGCTCCTCCAAATCAGTGAACGATCCTTCTGCTCTAACTGACCAGTGCGTAGAGGGCTACAGCGATATTAGTGCATGTCTGACGAATGAGGGGAAGCGTGCTACGCTCGTTCTCGATGTGGAAGAACGAGGAGCACTCGATGGTGGGACGTGGGGAATTGACAGAGGCAGCCTGGGCGGGCGGCGGCGCGCCCTCAGCTCGCCGCTTTCTTCACGAGCGCCCCGATCTTCGCCTCGTCGGCGGCAGTCAACTCCTTCAACGCGAAGGCAGTCGGCCACATAGCGCCTTCGTCGAGGTTCGCTTTATCGCTGAAGCCCAGCGTCGCGTACCTCGTCTTGAACTTCTCCGCGCTTTGGAAGAAGCAGATGACTTGGCCGTCCTTGGCATAGGCGGGCATGCCATACCAGGTCTTCGGCGAGAGGGCTGGCGCGCTTGCCTTAATGATGGTGTGCAGCCGCTCGGCCATGACGCGATCAGGTGCCGGCATCTCGGCAATCTTCGCGAGCACGTCGCCCTCTCCGTCCGCCTTGTTCTTGTTCGTGCGTGCTTCCGCTTTCAGCTCTTGGGCGCGATTTTTCATCGCGGCTTTTTCCTCGTCCGTGAATCCCTTGATCGCCTTCGTGGGCTTCTTCGTCGCCTTCTTGTCGACTTCTGGCATGTAGTATTCTCCTTTGCGGTGTTTGACGTATGAGAGCCTTCACAACATTCAACAAGCACCGTGGCTCCATCATGCCAGACTATTTCTTTCTGTGGACGCTCCAGCCGGTAGCCCACAATGAAAAACAGAGGTTTTCACCAACCGACCAGCAGTTGCCACCCAGTCTACCGGTTCCGACTGCTACGCCAACTGCCTTGAGAGCTTTCCGGTGAGCGGACGCTTGAATGTGGCCAGTAAGTCCGAGCAACCGGCTGCTGATCCATCTTCCTTGACAAGCCACAAACCCTGGTGTATTCTGCATTTGCTTAGGTGGGTAGCTCAATTAGGCAGAGCAGCGGTCTCCAAAACCGCAGGTTACAGGTTCGATTCCTGCCCCACCTGCCCAGAATTTAAGCGGCTTTGAGTGGCTCAACTCAGAGCCGCTTTTGCCCGTTTTGGACCTTTGACAGCATAACTCCCTTGAAAATCCTCTGAAGTCTGGCTCAGGGAGCTAGCGCCGGTGCCAGCGTGACGGTATAGCCGAGCTGTTCGAGACGCCGAATATGATGGCGTTCGAGCTGAGCCTGCTGCAGTTTGTCGAAGTAGTCTGGACCCAGTTCTTCGTAGGGCTGCTTGGTCTTGAGCACATGATAGACCATGACCAGCAACGCATGAACGGCGGCAATCAGGGCTTATAGATCCCCCGGCGTCGGGAGAGCCAGCGAAACTGCGCTCCCAGATACGACGTCTGGCTACGAGCATTGGCCCAGACCACCTCACACAGGACCGCTTTGAGCCAGCGATTGCCGCTGCAGGTCTTCCCACTCAGCCGTTTCCCACCACTCTGTCGGTTGCCCGGACACACCCCGTCCCAGGACGCCAGATGAGCGGCACTTGGGAACTGACTCATATCCACGCCCACTTCAGCGACCAGGGTGGCGGCCGTAATCCCTTTGACGCCGGGAATGGTTTGTAAGAGCTGAACAGCTTGGGCATACGGCTGCAGCCGCTGATCGATCTCGCTCTCTAACTGAGCCATGGAGGCTTCCAAGAAGTCAATGTGTGCCAAGATCT
The DNA here is from genome assembly GCA_963826075.1 of uncultured Chloroflexia bacterium. GTDB lineage: Bacteria > Chloroflexota > Ktedonobacteria > Ktedonobacterales > JADMIN01 > JAJPKE01. The sequence goes on along the minus strand of CAWGVQ010000007.1, from coordinate 386,259 downwards.
GCCGCAGAATCACCTGCTGGAACGGGCGCACATTCCCCTCCAGCGCCTGGCGCAACTGGGGCAGTTTGGCTCGCATGCGTCCCCGTGCGAACTCCGTCAGGACGGCGGGATCCGCTTCGCCGCTGAGCACCGCCTGCAACATATCCCGCACACTCTTGCCCAGCAGACTGGTGGCGACCGCAGCAAGCTTGGTGTTTGCGCCTTCGAGCAACTTCTCGAGGCGGTTCACCTCGTTAGCTTGACAGGCGGGCTCGTAGCACCACTTTTGCGTCAACCTGTCGCACCAGCTTACCCTTAGTCTGCCTCATTTTCATCCGCTGCGCTGACGGTCCCCGTCATACGGCTTGACAGCAAACGGGGCGGACACTAGTGGACAGTGACAATCTGAGCTCCTCCAATAAGGGCCTTGAATTCAGCGCTTATGGACGCCAGCGGACAGTGACAAACAGCCACTGTCGAATCCCGTATGCGCTACCAAGACGACCTACTATTCCAACGTTCCCTGCGCCCAGCAGTGGCGGCCTACTCTACAAAGCTTCTTGTGCGTGCAACCATCAGCATCCTCCTGATGTCAACAGCCAGTTGCAGTCAATTCGCGAGGACCGGCAGGCGCGTGGTGTCATAGATGCTGACCTGAAAGGGCGATTGCCAGTCCTGCATGAGGGAGTGCGCAATCAGAAGGAAGTTGCCTGTCGCGTCTTGCTGAGAGGGATGAGTGCTGCCGCCCAGGCCGCCGATGGTTCCCAGGGATACGAAACGTCCCTCAGCGCGGTCCCAGACTGCGCCTGTGAGGGCAACCAGGCGGTCGTTGGCCATCGTGACATCGCCGAGGTCGGCAGCGTATGCGGCAATGGCGTGCACGCTTGGGGTGCCGGAGAGGAGATGATCCACCTCATAGAGCATCGTCACTGGCGGGGGCACAGGCGCTGGCGTCGGGCACACGACTCCGAATCCCGGCAGGCAGCCACTACCTTGCGGTAGCCCGATCCTGACCGTGTAGAAGAGGATGCCACCTGTGATACCGAGAGACTGCGGTAAGCCAGTACCAGAGACTGAGGGCAGGCTAGCCAGTACACGCGGCTGGGCGCCTGGTACCGTAAGGTCGTACAGCTCGTAGAGGGTGGCAGCACCAGGGGGCCTATTGTCAGGCGTAGCGACATAGTACAGGATATCATCGGCGAGGGCGAGGATGCTGCCGGTCACTTGAGGCAGGGCATTGGTCGCGCCAGTAGTGACATCATAGACCTCGAGTGGCGAAGTTGTCGTGGTTGTCCCCTGCCTGCCTCCTGGCGTGCCGTAGACCACATACGGCCAGGAGAATGCGTCAAGTTGCGTGTTGCCTGTTGTGCCAGTCAGCCGTTGCGTGTGCCCGGCGAGGTTAGCGATAACGATGCCAGCGCCTGTGCCCGCGACCAGCACACCCCGATCGAGCAGATACGTGGAGACACCCTGATACTGGTTGGCTGGAATGACTTCGTAGAGTGCGCCGGTATCTTGATCGTAAGAGTATAGGCAGCCACCGCAATCTGGGCCAGGGTAGCCGGTGCTCTGGGCAATGAGAAAGCGCCCGTCGGATTTACAGCAATTGAGGAAGTAACTGGCGGCCCCTGCGTCCTGACAGGACGACCCAAAGCACTTGGGGAGGCTGGCGACGCCTAGGGGTGTAAATTGGTGGGAGGCAATATCAAGAATACCTGCCTCAGCCGGAGTGGAGGCGATGCGGGCGCTAGGAACCTGCGTGAGCATATAGCCATCAAGGCTGTGGCCATCAGGAGCAAGGCCGAAGTTCGGCATGTAGTGGGTCGCGTCAAGTTGCGTCGAGAACGTGTCAGTCGCGGCGTGTGGACCCCATGCCTGAGTGATAGAGACCATCGGCCGGTACGGCGGCGCATGCATTGCCGTGGGTGAAGACGGGCGTGGAGATGCGGTGCCATGTAGGCCAGTGGGCGCGCTGCAACTTGCCACGGCGAGGACGACGAGTAGGAGCCCGGCAGTAGGGAGCATACGGCTAAGCGCAATGGGGCAGCCGCCACATGCTGTGCAGCGAGTGGGCGCGATGGGAGGTGCCATGAAGTGCCTCGCTGTTCCTATCGGCGATGGTGCGCGTGGGTGATTCACTCTATCTACGGAAGCAAGCTCCAGATTCTCACCGCAGAGCCGCCTGCTCATTGGCATACACAGTCAAGACTGTCCACGAGGAGCGGCACCTGAGGACGTGCCATCAAAGTCCTATGCCAATGCGTACGCCAACCAGGGTGGCCGCTGATGAACGCAAATGAACTGAAGTGCGTCTGAAACTCCCATTTTGAAGGGAGTTATGAACATCTATGAACGGGACTGAACCATACGTCGCGAATTGCTAAACCGCTGTAGGGTTTACGTCCTACCATGGGTTCGAATCCCAACCCTTGCGCCAATCACCTCCTTCTCCAAACCCGGTGTACAAGCGTTTTTTTGCTGCCATCCTTGTCGTCTCTGTCGCGTCGGCTCTTTCCTCCTTGTTCCCATTCGTGGCTTTATTTGGATCGAGCTTCCGCCGCTTGGCTCACGACTATGACCGCTTGGCCACAACCGTCGTTTGCTATCACTTCCTCACTTGCTCGTGCTTGATGCTCCACTACTTTGTTCCTTTTATGTCGAGTTCTTAGCTGGCTCTGGCTGAGTTGGCACTAGAGCCACATGCCATCACCGACAACCACTTGCCAACCAGGCATAATGTCCTGTACCATACTCACGGCTGGCGTGAAGAGGTCGCCCAGCTATAAATGGGGGCTCAATGGCAGGGAGTCATTATGGCGGAGATATTCCTCTCCTATCGGCGCGATGATACGGGTATCATCTGTGAACGCGTCGCCGGTCGCCTTACCTCTAGGTTTGGGCGGCAAAGCGTTTTTCGCGATACCAGCGCGATCTACGTCGGCAGTGATTGGCGCCATATCCTGCAAGCGGCGCTGGAGGATTGCTACGTCGTTGTCGCTTTAATCGGGCCACAGTGGGCTGGCTCTCAAGGTCGCTCGCGGATTATGGAATCAACCGACTTCGTGCGCCTAGAGCTAGCTAGCGCCCTGGCGCAACGGAAGCGCGTGATTCCGGTTCTCGTTAATGGCGCACGCATGCCTCAACGCCACGAATTGCCGCCCGATCTGGCGGCGTTGGCGGATATTCCGCCCTTCATGTTGCGATCCGATCCATACTTTGACAACGACATACAACCCATCATCGCCATTTGCAAGCCTGCGGCGTGGCGCCGTGTCCCATCTCTGATTCTGCTCATCTGGGGCATTCTAGCGCTCATACTCACACCGCTCTCCACGTTCGCGGGGGTGATCGCAGGCTATGACGCCAGTCTGCAGGTAGCCGCCATTGATCCGTATGTCGTGCTCTTCGTGATTTTTGGTGGCATTTTGCTCGCTGTCATCAGCGCTGTAGCACGCGCATGGATCTGGTTGACGCTTGCTCTGCTCGGTGTGATCCCAATTTTGCTCGAAATCGGCTCCATTTTAGCGGAAAACACGGGCGCCATGTCACTGTTTGGAGACCTCGCATTTTCCCTGCAACTCGTCGCTCCAGCGACGATGGTCGCGTTCGCCATCTTCGGACCGCGGCGACTTGGAGCCTATGCGCCTGCCTGGCAGCGTATCCGCGCCACGCGGTGGTTCGCAGGCGGGTGCGCGCTGATCGCAGGCGTTGCGGTCAGCGTCTCGCTGATTTTTGAGGCGCTGATTGCGGCCCAACGCTATGAGCCACCGATTGCGCTCTATGCAATCAACTTGTTTGCCTGTCTTCTCATATCAGTGACCGGGACCATGTATGCCACGCTACAGAGTGTCCTGCACGCTCGGTGGCTTTGGATTCCAGCTCTGGTTGTATCTGGTTCACTTGCTGCAATCAGTTTTTGTGTCTTTGTCGCGGTAGATGGCCTGCTCATCCAATCCCTCATCGTCTTGTATTGTTCGATTGTCGCCTCCGTCGTCACACTGGGCCTTTTCGCCTTTGGTGCAGACCGACATATCACCCAGCGAGAACAGAAGGAGATGAGCGCGCATGCCACGGATCTACTTGCTTAGCCGACCTGGTGACGCCAATGACCTCACCGATTTGCTGGCGGAGCGTCTGCGAGAGCGCTATGGCGCCCAAAACGTCATTCGAGGTAGTCAGGGGCAAACGATATCAGAGTACACCCAACAAGCGACACGCGATATTCAGTCAAGCGATGTGATTGTGCTCATCCTGGGGTCATCCTGGACCACTGCTCGTGATCCAGATGGAGTACCGCTACTTTGGCGACCAGATGACCCCATCCATATCGGCCTCACGCTGGCGTTGGGGATGCGCAAACTCATCGCTCCAACGCTCGACGACGGAGTCAATGCGCCGAACGCCAGCGAACTACCTCCGGACGTGAGGCGGTTGACGCAATTTCAGGCGTTTCCCGTGCGCGCGGCGCCGTACTTCGTCAACGACTTGATGGTGCTCGTCCAACAGATCAACACCAAATTGACGTGGCGTCCGGCTAGTATACCGCTTGCTGTGCTGGCTGGCCTGATGTTGATTCTGACAGGTGCATTTTTCGAATTCGTTGTCAGAGAAGTCTTGCTCGGCACGATCGGGGCCGCTGAGCCGATCATCACGGTGACTGTACTCCTTGGGATACTGCTATACCCAATTGTGATGGTAAGTGGCATTACGTTGGCGACAAGGCGCCGCCACTGGCCTTGGTCGTTTGCCCTTATTGGAGTGAGCGTACTCACGCTGTGCGCTGCCGTGGTAGTCGCGCTTTTTGCAACCACTTCAACCACTACCATACCAGGGGTGATAGTGGATGCCGCTACACCGGTGCCACTCGTGGCTACCGAGGTGTTCCTCATCTTTGCCCTCTTCGGCCCGCGCCGCGAGACAGCCTTCGCGTGAGCAGAGCATCTACTATTGGCCGGCACCTTGACGCCAACGCTGACGCCAACGCCGGCGGAACACTACGAACACAGACAAACATCTCAGCAGGAGAATGCTCGAAAAATTGGGTAGTCACGAACTTCGGCGAACACAGACGAACTGGCAACTGCGGGTTCAACTCTCCCCCATCTCCACCAAAAGAGCCCAGGATTTAAGCCTCCTGGGCTCACTCTTTGCTCGACGTGACGCCAATTCTGACGCCAAAACCAGCGAACGACCATGACCACGCTATTCCTCCTTCAGAAACTAAGTCATTGCCGATCAGCTCTCCCTCGAATCAGGTGATTCCATGTCGCGTTGGATCATAGTTGCTTGCGGCGTAAGTCTGCGAAATGTCATAGCCGTCCTGCGGAGAGAGTCACCAACTCCCGCAGCATCCGGTCCATGTTGTTCTCGCCGATCGATAGGTGACCCTCACCCTCTTCGAAGTGCGCCACCACGCCCGGTATCCGTGCGGCCAGCCACTGACCATGCGTGACCGGCACCAGCCGGTCCTCTGTGCCGTGCCACAGCGTCGTCGGCATCGCTACCTCGCCGACATCGAAGCCCCAGGGCTTCACCGCGGACAGGTCGTCATCAATCCACCCATCCGCCGAGACCCGTAAGGCCTCGCGAAAGTTGGCCGCTACATCCTCGGCACCCTCCTCGGTGACCACGGCTCGGTCGGCCTCACAGAGTCCCTCGCCCATGCCTGCGACCAGATCCGCTGCCGAGGCCGCTAGAATCTGCATACGGCCCTCCTCGTCGGCGGGTCGCAGAGCCGCCTCGCCTTGCAGGGCCACACCAGACCCTTCAACATTGTCCTTGCTCATCCCCGCGGTCCAGTCCAGGCCTTCCGCTCCATAGGGAGCCGGGCTCGCAATGACCAGGATCGCGGCGACGCGATAGGGGAGCCGGGCCCCGCAGGCCAACGCTCGTGGACCGCCCCCAGAGGCCCCTGCGACGAGGCACCGGCCCACACCCAGAAAGTTGATCACGGCCTCGGTATCGGCAGCAACATCTGCCACGATCCGGCCGGGTCGGCGGGTGGACTCGCTGTACCCCGGCCGCCACGTGGTAACGAAGCGCAGCCCGAGCGTCTGTGCTGCGTCCACCAGACTGCGGAGCGGGTTGCCAGGTGTGCCCTGGTGATAGAGGAGCACGGGGCCTGATGCTGGTCCGCTCACGAATACTTCGAGGTTGCGTCCGTCGGATAGGCGCAGAAGCGTGCGCCGCATGTTGTACATAGGTTCTCCCTGTCCCTTCCTCTCGGCCTGGCTCTACGCGGGAGGAGGCCGGCTGTTGTCCACGGCGTTCCATCGAGGTTGAGAGGAGCCGTCTCTGCAGCAACATGGTTCTGTATGTAGTATGCCTGCGGCGTGAGTAGCTGTCAACCGGCACCTCTGCGTCCTATTCCGCCATAACCCAGCCTTATGCCGTATGAATCTCTACGGCTTGGTATAGCCACTGGTGATTGCAAAAGCGGACCACCCTGCAGCCCGCTTTCTTCATAATCCTACACCTCCCCGCTAATCAAGCACACGATCAACTACTACTCTGACAAAGGATGAGATAAGCTATTTGATTGCAAAACTGACATTGGTGGCGAAGGTCATGCGGAGATCCTCGAGGGCGAGTTCACCAGGAAAGCCGAGGTCACCCAGTGGCATCCCCACGGAAGCCTGGACGTGGGCGGATGGATGCACTCGCCAGTCCGTCAGGTGGTATAGCCTGGCCTGCGCGGAGGGACTTGCGCTTAGACCTTCACCTGGGGACAAGTGCGCAGGACATAGTATTGTATGCGACATTGTCCGCGCCGCTGTGAGCATTGTGTCTGGGCCACTCCGCCTATATTCCACATACTATGGGTGTTCCTTCTCGAGTGCAGTGAGGCTGGCATTCATATGGCCACTGAAGAGAGGAGCTACTCAATTGGAATTGCCCGTTCCGCGACGTGCGGAAGGGATAAGCAAAAGGACGGAGACCGTCCAGGAGGTCATTATCATGTTTACTCTTTTTCGCCACAACGAAGAGGACCGTCGTGCCACCGAGGATCGCGTCGTTCTTGCCGATGGCAGCGTCTTCGTTGTACAGCGAACCAACCTCGTCGCCGCCAAAGCACTGCTGGCAGCGCAAAAGTTGGCAGAGCGCAGGGTAGCGGAAGAGCTCGAGGCAGAACGCACCAGCGCTCTGCCCATGGCATCCTAAAGTCAAAAGAAGGGGTGACCTATGCAGGCAAATACCAGGCGAGAATCACGGTACACCCCGTATGACTGGTATCACCAGATGCGCGAGACGCAGCCCGTCTACCAGGACCCGGATGGAGGTTCCTGGCTAGTCTTTCCGTAAAGGAGATGTTTTTATGGTTGCATTTGCAGTCACGTGGCAGGTTGTTCCCGGCGAGTTAGAGCGTTTACTTGCTCAGGCTCCACAGCTTTTGCGAAGCCTGCAGCAACAGCATGGCTTTCAATCCCTCTCAGTTTATGTAAACCGTGTAGAAGGTACGCTGCTCACGATTAGCCATTGGGCAAGCCGTGAAGACTTGGAGGCCGACAGACCACAGCACGCGCAGAGCGTGAAAGCTCTGGCTTCGGTGGCAACGGTGAGAGAGTCGAAAACGTATGACCTCGTCGATCTTTAGCTCCGGTGGCTAGTACAAAACAATGAGCGGGTCACGCAAAGCCAGAATTCAACCGAGGAGCACAGACGAAGCAGTACAGCGCTGGACGGGTGACACGTCCCTTCGCGGTGTGACGTCTAGCGTGGCCCTTGGGTCTCCGTATCGATCAATGCAAGGTACTCAGCCGACATCGTTCCTCCTCCGCTTGCCGCCATCGCAAAGGTGGCCTCTAGCTGCTTTTATAGCGAACTTCGTAGCGAAGGAGGACGTTATCGGAATCCTCCCAGCTGCGGGTGTCGATGAGCCGAAGCGTCACCTCTGGTTTGCCTACGAAGACCGGGACTCCGTCGCCTAAGAGGAGGTTGCCAATCATCAGATGGATCTCATCAATCAGATTATGCGCCAGCAGATCGTTCCAGAGGGTCCTGCTGCCTGTCACCAAAATATCTTTGCCAGTTTGGCGTTTGAGCTCGGAAATCTGCTGGTAGGCGTCTGCACGCCTGATGATGCGGATATCGGGCCAGTTTCCACTCAGCGTATCTGAAACGACGATGGTGTTGACGGACTGGCCCGCCTGTGACATCTCCCTCTGTTCGGGCGTCCACTCCGGAGAGTCGGGATTCTCGGCGACCTTCGGCCAGAAACTATGGAACAACTCAAAGGAAGCACGGCCTACAAGGTGTACGTCGGCTGCACGCAGCAGTTCAGCATTGTAGGTATCGTAGACATCGCCCATCATGGGAAACATGACCGAGACATCGTTGCCTGGCCCTGTGTGATACCCATCCAGCGAGATGACGTTGTAGACGATGATTTTACGCACGATAGGACGTTGTCGCCGACGTGGGCTGCGGCCTACCGATTCTGCCCTGGTGAGAGTGGCGGATCAGTGGGACAGGTAGCCCACTGCGCATGTGCTTAGTAGCTGCCAACGTCATCCTTCGCGCGTGCGACCCAGTCAAGGTCCACGTCCGAGGTGGTGTGCTGCCCGAGCAAGAGGCTCAGTTGGGCCGCATGCCCCTGAACGTGGCGCAGATTGTAGAGTTGCAGCTCCAGAAAGCTGATTGCCTGCCCCTCTGACCAGGGATATTCGACGGGCCGGCGCGCCTGCTCGTCGGTGAGCGTAGCCAGTGTGGAATAGCACTTCCGGCGCGTGGACGCGAGATAGGTGCGCAGCTCCTCCTTGGTGTAGGGCCGTTCGGGCATCGCCTCTACGGTATCGAGCACCCCTTGGGCGAAGGGAACCGGGGGAGCAAAATCCTCCTCCGGGACACCTGAGAGATACAGGTCAAGCCAGACCAGGGTATGAAAGGTAACATACCAGAACTCAGCGAACTGCGGCGGGAAATCCGGGGGCGGTGCGGTGCGCCAGAGGCGCTCTTGCCACAGCTCGGCGGGGCAGGCGGCCACCGCGTTGTCGAGCATATCGATGGCGGCGCCGAACTGCCGCCACAGGACGGTGCCCCATGAGGTTTCCATGTCCATGTTATTCTCCTCCAGGGATGGCGCCTGCACCGGTCGCAGGTCCATCCCTGTCTACCAGACGAATCTCTGTTTCCGTGCTTGGACGACCCGCGTCCTTCCCTCTTCCGAACCTCCTATTTGGACGAGCGAGAGGGGCAAGACCCACTCTCTCATAGCTGCGTATGCTGTGCATCAACTCGAAGCTAAGCGAGCTTCAGGCAGTATTGGCTGGAACAACTCTATAAGATTGCCGGAGGGGTCCTCAAGGAGGATCTGCTTGCCACCAATGCCGGTCACGATGTCATTGCGGAAGTGAGCTCCTGCCTCCCGCAACGATGCCACGGTAGCAGCCAGGTCATCGACTTCAATCGCGAATCGATTCCACCCGCCAGGCTCGGGCTTGGTGCCGTCAGGCATTGTTTGTCCGCCGCCGCCTTCTGGGTTGGGGGCGCTAAGCACGAGTCGCAGCTCGTGGCGTGAGAGCATCGCAAAGGGAGGAGCCGGGTGCATCTCGAGCGTGAAGTCAAGCAGCTTCGTATAGAACTCGATGGCACTATCAACATTGTGAACAATGTAGCGCACTTGCACAGTTGCCATAGCGGATTCACCCCTATTCTTACTGTTCGCAGATGAAACATTTGTTCAAAGCCTACCACGACCTTGGCAGCTCGTCAAACTGTCCGATTGAGCTGGAGATGCCGCACCTGAATGTACAGGCAAGTAGCGTATTGTGCCTGCGTTGCTGCCATAGGTGCGGAGCAGCTTAGGGTTGAAATGGCTGATATGGTATACTCAGCCGGGCGTATTGCAGAGCAGAAAGGAGGGCCAATATGGACAAAACACTCGTTTCAAGCGGACAGCATGTGCCCGCCCGCTTATTTTGCCGTGACAAAAAAGAAGTGAGGAAACCCATACATGACCGAACCTCCTTTTGTGATTGCCCCCTTGTACCGGGGCTGGGATAGCTATCAGCGCCATCTGGCCAAAGCTCTTGTCCCACTATCGCCTGAGCAACTGGCATTGCAGGCAACACCAGATCTTCGTTCTATCGGCATGCTTGCAACGCATCTGGTGGCGGTACGTGCTCGGTGGCTTTACTATGTGCTACATGAGGGTGGCGAACAGCTCATTCCCATTGGCCAGTGGGATCGTTCCAATCAGCCTGCCAAGACTGCGCCCGAATTGGTCGGTGGACTCGAAACTACCTGGAACGTCATCGACGATGCGCTTCATCGCTGGACTCTTGCTGATCTGGAGACGACATTCCGAGATGTAGATGAGGACACTGGCGAGGAAGAGATCTTTACGCGTCAATGGGTCATCTGGCATCTGCTCGAACATGATCTGCATCATGGCGGAGAACTCTCCTTCTCACTCGGCATGCATGGCCTGGCTGCCATCGATCTCTAGCAGAGAGGCGACAAGCGCCATCAGGGAGGAGAGAGGAGCTCGCCCCTCTCTCTCTCCCCCCAAGCCTCTGCTATTGATCAGCGCCAGCATAGCGCCCGACATCATCATTCTTTGTTCAGGCTCACCAGATGCCTCTCGTGTTTGCATAGCGGTGCGCTACCGGTACTGGTTCGCTCGGCCATCACCACTGCGGCGCGTACCCGTCTACCAACCTCCTGGCAACCTCTGATACACGGCAGCTCCTCCACTTGACCAGCAAGCTGAAATCAGGTACCCTTGATGTTGACTGATGTATCAATCATAGATTAGGCAAGTGCTTCCGCGGAATCACTATGAGGAAGCACGATGAGTAGGAACGAAAACCATGCCACGCAACGCATCGCTTGACCCTGGGGCTGCGTCGTCTCCACTGGCAGAGGCTGCGCCTGAAACGCGCCGGTTTTCCAGGCGCACAATCGCATTTACCCTCATGGGCACCATGCTGGTGACGTTTATTGCCACTCTGGATCAGACGGTCGTGGGTACGGCGCTGCCGCGTATTGGCGCCGATCTCGGGGGGTTTGACCAGATCGCCTGGGTTGCGGCCGTCTACCTGTTGACCATGACAGTCACCATTCCAATTTATGGTAAACTCTCCGATCTGTTTGGACGCAAACCGATTTTATTGGGCGCTCTGGTCATCTTCCTGACAGGTTCCGCACTGAGTGGGGTTGCCCAGAGCATGACGCTGCTCATCGCATTCCGTGCGCTTCAAGGCATCGGAGCAGGTGGGCTCGAGTCGACTGCTATCGCCGTCGTCGGTGATCTCTTCCCACCTCGGGAGCGAGGTCGGTGGATCGGCATAACCAGCAGCTCGTATGCGCTCGCATCGATTATCGGCCCGCTGGTGGGCGGACTACTCACCGACCGGATTTCCTGGCGCTGGGTCTTCTATGTCAACCTGCCCATTGGACTTATCGCCCTGTTCGTGCTCGCCTTCGTCATGCCCACGCTCCGTACGCCCAAGCAACGCATCATAATCGATTACGTTGGCGCGTTGCTGGTCGTGCTGGGAGTCGTACCGCTGCTACTGGCCTTCTCCTGGGCAGGCAGCACATTCTCCTGGCTGTCTTGGCAGACATTGGGGCTGTTTGGGAGCTCACTCATCGTTCTCCTGCTCCTGGTCATCTACAGTGCCCGCCAGGAGCGCCTGGGGCGTGAACCGATCGTGGAGCCGAGTATGTTCAAGGATGTCCGCGTGTTCAGCGTCTCATTGCTGGCGTCGATGCTGATCAGTATTGTTCTGTTGGGCAGTGTCTACTTCCTGCCGGTCTTCCTGCAAAGCGTGACTGGAATCTCGGCTACAAGCAGCGGGCTGGTATTGATACCTCTGGCGCTGTCTTCTATCGTAGGCGCAGTGATCGGCGGCCAGTTGATTACCGCGACTGGCCGCTACAAATGGATTGCGATCGCCGGTGCCGTCCTGATGATCGTGGGGGTCCTGCTGCTGCTGCGTCTGAACGTGCACTCTACCAGTCAGGACATGGTGATCGCGCTGGTGGTACTCGGACCGGGCGTCGGCTCCGGTCTGTCGCTTTACACCATCGTCGTCCAGAATGCCATGCCGGGCCGGATCGGACAAGCTACCTCGGCGGTGGTGTTCTTCCGCCAGCTCGGCCAGAGCATCGGGCTGGTCGCCATCGGTGCGGTGGTGACCACGTCGTACCTCCCGGCGTTTCACCATGCGCTGCCGCCGGAGCTACGGCAGGCGCTGCCGCTGGAACTGCAGAGAGCCTTCGACAATCCGCTGGTGCTCACCTCGCCAGAGATCATGGCTCCCATTCGCGCCGGCTTCGAACGCTACGGTGCCCAGGGCCACGCCGCCCTTAACCTGGTGCTGCATGCCGTAAAGCTCGGCCTGGCGGAGAGCATCCATGATGCGATACTGCTCAGCCTGGTCCTGATGCTCGGTACTTTTGTTGTCGTGTGTTTCCTCAAGGAGATCCCATTGCGGAGCCGCCAGGAGGAGAGTGACACAGGAGGAGAGTGACACAGGAGGAGAGTGACACAGGAGGAGAGTGACACAGGAGGAGAGTGACACAGGAGGAGAGTGACACAGGAGGAAGACATCTTGAGTCGCAGTGGAATTTTTCTAGGGAGATGCCTCGTCAGGCAACGCCGCGCTGGTTACGCCTTCACTATTCGCAGGATGTCGTCAGCGGTCGGAAAACTAGTCGCTGGAAGAGGGGTAGGGCCAGCCGGCTGTCGGTTCACAAAGCCCATACCTAATGCCATGCCCTGAAGACACCAGCCGAAAACGCTGGCCAGGTGGTCCGGGTCGCCGGTGATCAGCTCTCCTGCCTCCTGCCCTTCGACCACCAGTTGTTTCATCATTTCCAGGCTCGCCACACTCGACTCCCAGGCAATTGATCGTGCCTCATCAGGTACTGCGTCATTCACGAACGCCTGCATCACCACCATAAAAGCCTCCGGCTGCTCCCGCGCTCCCTGCAACATTTGTGAGGTCAACCAGTGCAGGCGTTCCCAGGGCGTGCCCGATCTGGTCCTGGTTTGTTGCATCAGCGCGATCCAACCTTTTAGGGCCGCTTCTAGTATCTTGGTGAAGAGTTCATCCTTGTCTTTGAAATAGTGGTAGACCAATCCGTAACTCACTTTGGCAGCGGCGGCGATATCCGTCATCTTGGTATCGCTATACCCTTTGTACGCGAAGATCGTCCTGGCCGCCTTGAGCAGGCGGTCTCTCTGCTCCTCCCGTATGCGCGCATTGGTCTCTTCGGTGCGTGGCGACATGCTTTACTACTCTTTTCGGTTGACTGACGGATCAATGCGCTCTTTAGCGTAGGCCAGATTGCGCTCACCAGTCAAGCGGAGGAGCAATCCCGATTGATCACAGCGCAACCACGTAGTGGGCTGCCTGCTACGTTCCTAGCCGTTCGGTGGAGCGCGCCATTGGAACCGGTTGAGAACCATGGCACAGTTATTGTATCCGGCATTGGCCAGTGGATGGGTCTTCACGATATTGGTAACAACTGTGGCCCAGAACGCGGTGCGGAGAACGGCCAACGATTGATGAGGAATATTCTGTGGATCAAGTAACCAGGGCGTTTATTTCGCAGGCAGAGCAAGTAATCGAAGATGCCATCAAAAGGATCAAGCAAGACAATCCCAATACTGCGGGTATTGTAAGTATCCGGCCTCAAGATGACATCCTTATCAGCTCGTGGCCACAAACATGGCCGGATCAAACCGCTGGCTTCGGCAGCGCAGCTGGACCGGCAATCACCCGGGCTCAGACCTATGTGGTCGAATATCATTTTACCGGATCCCTGTATATTTACCATGATGGCAAATACGCCTACACAGTTCCGCGCATCACTGACCAATTCCACGAAGATTGCCGGAATCGGCAATTGTGTGGAGCAAACGATAATTGGGCTGAGCGCTACGCATAGGGTTCGACAGACTGCCCCCAGTCTCACGGCTAATCATCAACTAGCCACTGTCGAGGCCATACCGTTCGAGGCTGCACAGCATACAGCTTGAGGTCATCGAGCTGCTCGCAGCCAAGTGTGGTTTCGCCTGTCCAAAACTTCTCGGTGCGCTTCGGAAGGCCCGCGAAATGCGTGGCCAGGAATATGCAGTGGTTCAGGAATATGCAGTGGTTTCGGTAGGCGTCCCGTCTATCCCCACGGGTATTGGCGCGACCGCCATACATTAGCACCTGACACTAGGCCTCAAGGCGCGGGGTAGAAAGGTCTGGTGACGGCGTGGCGGATACCTCCACGATGCATGTTCCACTCCCGCAGAACGCATCACGTACCACCACCGGCCGAGCCTTGCTCCGCGCGCTGCAAGAGGACCGTGTGCTTCTCAGCGCGTTTCTGCTCTCTGCTCTGCTGATCAGCTTCCAGTTGACGATAACCCTGGTGCAACCCTCCTGGTTCGGGCCGATCACGGACTGGCTCCGCACCGCGCTCGCCTGGCCGCAATTCCTCGTCGTGGCCTGGGTCGCCATGTCCCTCCAGCGCGCCGGCCATCGCTTTGCCAACGCGTGGATGTTCACGGCCCTCGGGATGCTCTCGTATGCCATCGCGCGCACCCTCTGGACGATTGCTGCCATGACCGTCTACCCGCAGGGCGTCCCGTTCCCGAGTTTCCCCTCCTACTTCTTCATGCTCCAATACCCCTTGTTCTTGGTCGCCCTCTTCCTCGTCCGCGAAGGCATACGTCTCGCCGTGGGTCTGCGGACGCTGGTGGACGGCCTCCTCTGGATGAGTTCCATCACCGCCCTCACCTGGTACTTCGTCCTCAACCCGATCGCCGGAGAGCATGGAGAGACCCAGCTCGCCAAGACCATCAGCATGGGCTACCAGGCTGCCGACCTCGTCCTCTTCTACGGCATCGTCCTCGTCCTCATGCATCGTCACCACACGATCGCCGACCAATTGGTCAACTCTCTCGTCTGCGTGGCCATCGCCAGCCTCCTCATTGCCGACACCTGGTCCGCCGTGCTGCTCTTCACTCCGCCGCACACCCGCCGGCTGGGGAGCCCGCCCGACCTCTTCTGGTCCATCTGCTACCTGCTTCTCCCCCTCGCAAGCCTCGTCCGGCTCCGCCTCGCACCGGCCGAAATCCCCCCCAGGCCAGAGCGCACTTCAGAGGGCCTGGGCTGGCGCGACCTCTGGCACGGCACCAAGTTTGTGCTGCCGGGCATCGCCGCCCTCGGGGCGAGCGCTGTCATCATCGTCCACGCGCTGGTGACGGAGCCGAGCCGGTCCGGGCTCTGCATCCCGGTCCTGGTCGGTTTCATCCTCCTCGCCCTGGCGCTGTTGCGGCCGGTGGTCTTCTTCGTCGAGCAGCAGCAACTCGGGCGCGAGCGCGACGCGGCGGCTGAGCGGGAGGCGGTGCTGCGGCTGGCGAATGAGAGGATGGAGCAGTTCCTCGGCCTCGTCAGCCATGAACTCCGGACTCCCCTGACCAGCCTCCAGACGACCATCGACCTGCTGGCGCGCCGACTGGATGCCCTGGCCCGGTCTCGGGGCAATCCTCCGGACGGCACCCGCGCGGTGGTGGCGCTACGCACGTTGGTCGAGCGCTGCGAGCACAGTCTGCTGCGGCTCCGGCGGCTGATTGGCGATATGCTGGATACGGCCCTCATTCAGCAGGGTCGACTGGAGATCCGCATGGCACCCTGCGATTTGGACACGTTAGTCACGGAGATGGTGCAAGACCAGGCGCGGCTCAACCCAACACGCCAGATTCGGTGGATGGCCGCGGCGTGCACGGTCCCGGTGATCGCCGATGCTGGGCGTATTGAGCAGGTGGTGGCCAACTACCTGAGCAACGCGCTCAAGTTCTCGCGCGAGGACCAGGCGGTGGAAGTGCGTGTGGAGACGGCGGACGGATTGGCCCGCGTTTCCGTTCATGACGAGGGCATCGGGGTACCTCTGGACGAGCAGGCACACCTCTGGGAGCGCCTGTATCAGGCGGAGGCTATAGCGTGGCAGAGCGGCTCGCAGATCGGCTTGGGCATGGGTCTCTACATCTGCAAGACGATCATCGAGCAGCACCACGGGCAGGTAGGGGTGCAGAGCACGCCTGGCCAGGGCTCGACCTTCTGGTTCACCCTGCCGCTACGTGGTGACCAGCGCAGCTAGCGTTATGCTCTACATACCGCTCGGCTCTGCCGACAGCTCTCATCGGAGAACCAGCAGCCTGCGCCTTGACCGAGGTTACTTCCCGCGACGGAGCAGCTCTGCGCCGCGGCAACAGCCACAGCAGTAGCAGCCCAGCCACCACATAGCCGGCGCCCTGGATATTGAGCACAGGCACGACGCCGAATCGGTCAGTCATGGTACTGGCGAGCAGAATCCCTATGACGCTGAGCAGGCTGAACATGGTGCCGATTAGGCCAAAGATGCGTCCACGATAGGCATCCGGCGCGCTCGTCTGCAACAGTGAGAGTTCACCGGTCGCCATCCAGATGCCAGGGATGCCGACAGCAACAAAGAGTCCAACCTCAAAAGCAAAGATCGGCACCGTGGCCGGTAGCAATCCTGCTGCCAGTGCCGGAACATTGAAGATGGCCAGGTCGAGCAGCCCAAAGAGTACACTGGAGATACCGATGAGCCACTTCGAGAGCAGCCGCTCACCGATCCAGCCGGCGCACAGTCCGCCAATCAGGCCGCCGATAGCCTGGGCGCTCATTAGCTCACCGATCTGCAGCGCCACGCCGTGTAGCACCCGATTGACGAAGACCGGGTAGAGCGTGCTCATCACGCCTTCGCCCAGGCTGGTAATGGCCAGGGCGAGGAAGAGCACCACCAGTAGACGCTCGGCAAAGATCAACCGCACGCCGCCAGCCCACTCGCCTGCCAGTCGCCTGACCGGGCTCTCCTTGGCTGTGGGGCGAGCTTCTCTCCTCTGCAGGTCTGCCACATGAGCCTGACGCGCCGCGATACCGGCGGTCAGCAACGCCGCCAGCAGAAAGGAGGCCGCGTCGGCGAGCACAATGCCTGAGAGACCCCACACTGCTGCGATGACGCCGCCAAGAGCCGGTCCGCCCAGCCGCGCCAGATTGCTGGAGAGCGCGTTCAATGAATTGGCTGCCACCAGTCGTTCCTCCGTGACCAAGACCGGAATGAGAGCGTTCACCGCGGGCGTGACGAACTGCTCCAGCATGGATTCGACGGCAGCGACTCCATAGACGATCCAGATGCGGTCGGAGGAAACGACCAGCAGCAGTGGCAACAACGCCACAGCGAGCAGCCAGTTAGCAGCCACTAGCGTGCGCTTGTGGTCCCACCGATCCACGAAGACCCCGGCAACCGACCCGAGCGCGATTGCCGGTAGGCGTCCTGCCAGTAGCGTTAGACCGGTGTCGAGTATCGAGTGGGTCAGCACAAAGACGTAGATCGGTAGGCCGATCGCGAGAACCCAGTCTCCAGCGAGCGAGATGAGCCCGCCGAGCCATAGCAGGGCGAAGTCGCGCTGGCGTAACGCTTTGATCACGTGTTCGCTCCTTCGCCCTGCACGCGCAGCACTCGATAGGTCTGGAGGTCAGACATGATCACCAGCCGTGCCTCGCTCTCCACACTCTCGAAGCCGGTACACAGGGCGAGCGAGCCCTCAGCCTCTACCTCGTACGCCGGCACGGCGCGCATGCGCGGATAGCGCCGCCAGAAGCGCTGAGCCTGGGGTGTGTCGAGGACGAGGTGCCACGCAGAGGCACCATCCACGGGACCACACGTTGGGCATACCAGCTCGATGCCGTACTCGGGCGGCAGCGGCTCCAACGGCCGTTCGGGAGTATACCGGTAGATGTCTAGAGCCGCACCGCAAGCGTCGCAGCGCCCGTGGTCGGTCGCCAGGATGGTGCGATACTGATGATCCAGCAGGAGGCAGTGGCGGGTGAGAATAGGCTTGGGACTGGAGAGGGCTGCCATCTGGGAATGAAATGTCGAGCCGGCGATGACACCACCATAGTGACAGCGCCCCACGCAGCGGTAACCATACGATTCATGCTCATGGTCCAATCGATACTCCAATGGATACCGGCCGCAGAACGGGCACCAGATCCGGGTCGCGTGCCAGCCCTCGCCTGGTGAGTCATCGGGCAACGCCAGGTCGAGCGCGGTTGCCTCGTCGCGCAGATCGTTCGCCAGGGCATGGCGGAGAGCTACGCGCCCGCGGTGCAGCCGTACGCGCAAGGCACCTTCGCTTAGGCCAAGCTGGGCGGCCAACTCCGCCTGGGGTAGCTCCCGCACATAGGTGCCGATCAGGGCGGCGCGAGTGTTGCCGGGCAGCAAGGACAGCGCGCGATCCAACAGAGCGATGAGTTCGCCGCGCTCTAAGGCTATGTCAAGTTCGTCCTCCTCGGCGGGCAAGGTATCCAGTTCGTCCTCGGCCCGATGAGGCGATGGTATGGGCGGTGCGGTGTGTGCCCGGTCGCGGCCAACCTCGCGCGCCCAGCGGAGGCAGATGTTGCGCGCGATGGCGTTCAACCACGAAGCCAGCCCTTCCGGTTGGCGCAGTTTAGCCAGTAACCTCCAGGCTTCTGCGAGTGTCTCCTGCGCCAGGTCTTCGGCTGCAGCTGTGTTGCCGCTGAGGCGTGCGCAGAGGCCGACCAGCCGCGGGCGCTCCGCGGCCAGTCGCGCCTCGAGTTCCTCACTCGCAGGCACGGTGCCGACATACTCGGTCATGTGCTCATTCCTCTCCAGGGGTAGCCGATGCGTGCTATACCGGTGCCTAACCAGTATAGTAGTTAATCAGCTAATCGCGGAGACCAGGACGAGCGTTACGCAGAAAAATTTGACTATATCTGGCTCGGTGGATGAGCAGGTTTTTTTGAAACATTTGTCATTTATACAGTAGTTTGACAAATCGCAATCATTTGGATTATAATGAATGTATACCTTAACGGAAAGGATACGGCAATGAGGCATGATATATCGGGTTATCCAGAGCCAATTCGGGCGGTACTAGAAGCTCAATTCAAGCTGGCTCGCTGCGTCGTCAGCACCCAGATGCAGGAATGGGCGCAGCTTGAGCTGACCATTGGACAACTCAAAGTCATGATGATTCTGGCCGGCCATCCCGGTATGACGATTTCGCAGATTGCCGAATCGCTCAGCATCGGTAAGCCGTCGACCAGCATTCTCGTGGATCGGCTCGTACAGCAGGGACTGGTGCAGCGTACCGAAGACGGGTCAGATCGGCGACGGACCCTGGTGACGCTTACCACAGCCGGAAACGACCTCACCACTCGACTTCATCAAGGCAATGTCGAGCGTCTGGCGCAGTGGTATTCAGCCCTCACACCTGACGATCTGGCGGCACTGCGACGCGGCCTTGAGGCCGTGGTAGCGGTGGCGGAATCAGCCAATGCATCCGTAGATACCTTCGTACAGACGACTACTACTACTCGGTAAAGGGACGAAAATGGCACAATCTAGCACGGTGAATGATGTATCCCTACCGGCCCAGAACGCCACAGCCGAGTCGCTTGGCAAGGCGCGGCTGGCGCTAGTCATTGTCGGCTTGCTGCTCGGCATGCTGCTGGCTGCTCTCGATCAGACTGTGGTCGGCACGGCGATGCCGCGGATCGTGACCGCACTGGGCGGCACCAATATCACCTGGGTCGTGACCTCGTATCTGCTGGCCTCGACCGTCTCCATACCCATCATCGGCAAGCTATCCGACATTTACGGGCGCCGCATCTTCTTCCTGGGCGGCATGGTGACCTTCCTGGCGGGCTCGGCGCTCTCCGGCACCAGCCAGAATATGGGACAGTTGGTTCTATATCGCGGCATACAGGGACTGGGAGCTGGAGCCCTCATGCCCATCGCGCTGGCGGTCATTGGCGACCTGTTCGAACCGGCACAGCGTGCTAAGTGGCAGGGATACTTCATCGCGGTCTTCGGGCTGGCGGCCATCGTGGGACCACTCATCGGCGGCGCCATCACCGATAATTGGGGCTGGCGCTGGGTCTTCTACGTGAACATGCCTGTGGGTTTGGTGGGGCTGATCGCCGCCGGTCTCTTCTTGCCGGCCAGCGTGAAGCACGTTATGCACAGGATTGACTACTTGGGCACCGGTCTCTTGGTGATCTGGGCCACCGCCCTCCTGCTGGCCTTTTCGCTCGGCGGGACGAACTTCGCCTGGAACTCGTGGCAGATCATCTCGCTCTTCGCGCTGGCGGCGGTGGGACTGGCGGCGTTCATATTTGCCGAGCTTCGCCAGCCGGAGCCCATCATCGACCTGCGCCTCTTCGAGACCGACATCTTTTCCATCTCTGTCCTCTCCATGTTCCTGCTCGGCGCCGGCATGTTTGGGGCCATCTCCTATCTGACCTACTTTGCCCAGATCGGGCTGGGAGAGACCGCCACCAACACCGGAATCATCCTGACGCCGATGATGCTGGGCTTTATCGTCAGCAGTATCCTTGGTGGGCAGCTGCTGGCTCGTACCGGTCGCTACAAGTTTCTCGTGCTCATCGGTTTTGCGGTGGCGGCCCTGGGGATGTTCCTGCTCTCGCGCATGACCACCAGCACGACCAACGGCGAACTGGTCCGCAACATGATCGTCACCGGTCTCGGTATTGGCGTGCTGATGAGCCTCTTCACGGTCATCGTACAGAACGCGTTTAGCCAGGACATGCTGGGGCAGGTTACCTCCGGTATCACCTTCTTCCGCACGCTGGGAGCCTCTATCGGCGTCGCAGTACTGGGTGCGATTGTGACCAACGTGTATACCAGCAAGCTCGCTGCCAGCGTGCCGGCTCCCTTAAAGCCCTACGTTAACGTTACCGCGCTGGCCAATTTGAATCAAAACGGCAGCGCGATCAATGTACGGGCCGCTGCCGCCCATCTGGGACCGGAGACCGAGGTGCTGTTGAAACAGCTCGCCGTCAACGTCAAGGCAAGTTTTGTTTCGTCCATCACGCTGTCCTTTACCATAGGGGTGTTCATGATGATTAGTGCGCTGGTGGTCGCGATCTTCCTCAGGGAGATTCCCCTACGCACGCGCCCATCATCCGGCCTGGCGTCTCTGGCCGACGGTGAGCTCTCCGAGGCGGCTCCGCCAGCCGTACCTGAGCCAATATTCTAAAGCCAATATTCTAAGTGTCATTGGACAGCCCGGTGCTATGAGCCAAGCGAACTCATAGCACCGAGCTGTCTCGTGCTCCAGCGCCCTAATATCCCAATGGGCGCAGGCTCAGCGGTCCTAGATCATGGTCGTACACGTAGATGGTCAACTGGCCCACTTTGTGGACCTCACGGGGCGCGCCATAGACTGAGATCGGTGAGATGGTGAGTGTGTGGTTCGGATCAACGATGACCGCCGACCAACCGGGTTGGGGGGCATACCATGAGGAGGCGTCCGCGAACTCGGTTGCACATAACAAGCCGTGGTCGTTGCAAGAGCTGGCCGGTCTCAGCGTGAGAACGCCATTCGTCACCCAGGTGATCGAATTCGCTTCCCAGTAGTCGGCGTATCCATAGCGAACGTGGTGAGATTCAAGGTAAGCCACTGCCGCCGTCAAGTTGGCATCCGGAGCTACCTGCGGCGCGTACAGTGCGCAGGCGTGCATGGCAACCAGGAAAGTAACCAGAAAAGCCAACCCAATCCGGCGGGTGCTTGTGCGCGCGAAGTATGGCGGCAGCGCCGCCGCAACGGCTATCCACAGTACAGTGGCGTAGCGTACTGCGTTAAGGTCGATAGGAACTAGAGTGAAGGCGAGCGCGCCGAAATCCGCGGCTGCTATGGCAACCCAGATCAGATAATGCGCCTGCAGCGCTCGACTCCGATTCGACACGGTTGCGGGAGGAGTCGAGCGCTGCAGCTGGATCGCCAGTTTCGCTACCGCCGCCAGTATCACGCACAGTCCAGCAACACCGAGTACGAGCTCCCACAACGGGGACGCGACCGCCAAATACTGCCACGCGCCGGCGATCTCCTCGAAGAGCACACCTCCGGCAAGTTCCAGGTGAGCGGTGACATCCGGCGGCGAAATCAAAGCGGTAGCTACCACATGCGGAACCAGAGAGACGTCGTTGCCTGCTACCACCGTCGCGCACCCGGCGCCGATAGCAACGACGACGGTAACCAGACATACTGTGGCGGTGCGGAATGAGGCGAGGTCACGGTAGAGCGCCAATAGGAGAAGCGCCACGCCGACGAACGGAATGATTCCGATCACCACCAGCAGAAGGTCTGAGGCTGCGTTGGCCCCGGTGAAGATGCCAAGAGCTGTAGCGAAGAGCAGCGTACGCCCTGTTATATCGGCACCCTGCTCGACCAGGCGTACCAGAAACACCGCCAGGAGTATGCAGGTGATCACGGTGAGTTCGTGGAACGCTTGCTGGAGGAACGGCAGCAGCACTGGAAGGGAAGGAGCAAGGCATAGTATGGCCGTAGTCAGCGCTGCCCAGCGACCGGCGAGATGAGCTACTGCCGCGATGAGTATACTCACGCCGGCCACATACGCGGCAGCCGGCCAAAGCGTCCAGATCGTTTGGTAGCTCGGCATATGGTAGGTCAGGACGTCTATCAGAATAGTGGTGTACCAGGGCGCGTTGGAAAGATAGATAGAACCGTGCACACCGTGCGCCAGTGTCCTGGAAAGCAACATATACGTAGTCGCATCACTATTCCAGTAGATATAGACGACGTAAAGTTGCGGTAGCCGGATGAACAGCATGGCCAGATACACCAGCAGCGCCACAATGGGGACGAGGGTAACCGCCAAGGTGGGATGTCGCACCATACTCGGCGCATGCGGCCCGCTAGCGCAGGGCAGAACCGTTTCCGTGCCGTCTACCCCGCGCATACGCTGCACCGTGGGATTAACGCTCCAGTGGAGCAAGTTCTGACCGCTATCATCCTTCGTCCATCTCCCAAGCTTCTAAAAGGCTGTCGTCGCTACCCTAAGTTGCCTCAAGTTGCCTTAAGTATGCGGCTTACGGCCACGGTGGCGCAAGGCGATTGGCACGTGAGACGTGGAGCAACGGTGGAGCCATACTGGAACAACAGAAAAGACCGGTTTCGATGAGCAACTGTACTGGCGTATACTGGCACTACATTGACCCAGGCAGGTGGATCCCGAACGATAGAAAGGCGCAACTATCTTGACTACCGCAGACACCCCTGAGATTTCGGCAGAGCTGGACGCCGCCATCCGAAGGCGTCTACCCGAGACGCTCGCCGATCTGCGTGACCTGATTGCCATTCCCAGTGTCTCGGCTAAAGGCCAGCACATGGAGGAAGCGGCGAGCCACGTCGGTAGGCTACTGGCCGCCGCAGGTTTCGACGTGCGCATCATGCCCACCGGTGGATTCCCAGTGGTCTATGCCGAGGCAGCCGGCGCGAGCAACCGGACCATTTTGCTCTACAACCACTACGATGTCCAGCCCGAGGATCCGGTCGAACTCTGGACTTCGCCTCCTTTTGAGGCAACCGAGCGTGAGGGCCGCATATACGGGCGAGGGAGCTCAGATGACAAAGGACAGCTTATTTCGCGAATCGCGGCGCTGCGCGCGGTAGCGGAAGTACTGGGTGGTCTGCCCTGCCGCGTCAAGATTATGGTAGAAGGTGAGGAAGAGATCGGCAGCCCACACGTCGAACCATTTGTCGAGGAGCACCGAGATTTGCTGGCCGCCGATGGTTGCGTCTGGGAGTTTGGCGGAGTAGATCACGAGGGACATCCACTGGTGCACCTGGGTCTACGAGGGTTGCTGTATGTTGAGCTGCGTGTGCGCACCCTCAGCCTCGATGCTCACTCGGGCAGCGCTCACAATCTACCCAATGCCGCCTGGCGGCTACTGCGAGCCCTATCGACCATCAAGGATGAGCAGGAGCGTATCCTGATACCCGGCTTCTACGACGGACTGCGCCGGCCCGGCCCTCTGGAGTACAGGTTGCTGGACGATCTGCCCTCTGACGAGGAGACGACGAAACGGAATTTTGGAGTGCGCGAGTTTGTTGGGGGACATACCGGCATGGCATACAAGGAGGCGGTGTATAACCCAACCGCTAATATCGCGGGCATCGGTGCCGGCTGGCAGGGTCCAGGAACCAAGACCGTAATTCCAGCTGAGGCCATGGCCAAGATGGATTTTCGCCTGCTGCCTGAGCAGGATCCCGACGCCATCTTCGCCAGTTTACGCCAGCACCTCGACGCGCATGGCTTCTCCGACGTGGAGCTTACCAAGCTCGGGGCCGAGCGTGCCGGAGTCACTCCGCCGGACGACCCACTGGTCCAGCTTACCGCCAACATTGCCAGCCAGGTCTTTGGGAAGCGAGTGGTCATCGATCCCATGACCGGCGGCACCGGCCCCATCTGGCCGTTCCGCCACTTCCTGGGGACGCCGGTGGTCACGATTGGGGCGGGTGATCAGCTCAGCAAGAACCACGCGCCGGACGAGAGCATCTCGGTCGACTTGCTTGAACTGGCGACGCGGCAGATGGCGCGGTTGCTGGTGGCTTTTGCCGCTTTCAGCTCTGAAGGTGCCAGCGACGCGTAATCGCCCGTGGAGTCGGCCAGCCAAGCCTGTGACATGTCGCCCGGAAGCTACGTGTTTATGGCATCGGCTGGCCAGGCATTTCAGCCACTAACGCCCACGTCAAAAGTCTCCAGAGACGGCGGTGACGAGAAGAATGGAGCGACCTTGGCCACCTGTTCCCGGTATGATCCGCTGGCCTCGTAGGTCTGGCCATCCGACTCGCTCTCCCAGATTGTCACTGATAACCCCTTGCCGGTGGCGCGGTTAATCAGCAGATACACGTGCTGTATCCCTTTCTGGCTCATAACGGCGGGCTTGATATTCTCTTCATAGACACGTACCACTTCATCGACTTTGTCCACCTGGATACTGACGGCTGTGACGCGCGCATGCGATGCCATGTTCTTCTCCTTGACCGGTTACTGCTCGGGCTCAATCAAGAACGGCTGACGGCATTTGGAGTCCGCTCAGCCGCGAGGAAGTATAGCATATGGGCGTCCCCGGTTTGCCAGTCATCAGGTTCGGTGCGAAAGTACCGGAGGCCTGCTGCCCGAAATATCTTCAGGCTATAATAGTTAGCACTCAGAATGCGCCACTGCAGGTTATCCCGGCTACTGCAGCAGCGATCACCGTTTCGTACCCAACGGGACCTGCTTGAGGAGGCGACGCCACATGACTTGTCCGCGCTGTGGCTTGAATATACCGGTGGCATCACTTGAGCGTTGCCCGCAATGTGGCCACCCACTCTATTCCCCGTTAAGCCAGGATCCAAGAGTAACCAAGCTGGCGCCTTCAACAGATCCAGCAGAGCCTGCCAGTTCGCTCCAGCAGGCAGTGTGGCCTGATCTCACGTCGCCTTCTCTGACCAAACTGGCTCCTTGGGAGGCGGAGCCACCTCCCAAGGAGCCAGCCTCCCCCCGGCTGTCGCCTGGGAAATCACGCAAAACTCTTGGCATAGCCATGGCGGCGGCAGTGATTCTGCTGGTGGTGTCGGGGGGAGTGCTCCGGTTGGTTGCCGGAGGTACGCACCGGCAGACGGCACACGTGCCAGCTACGGTAACGAGAGGAACCACCCCGAAGACCGCCGCTACCTCGACCCGCGTGGCTGGACCGTCTACCCCGACCAGCGTGCCTAGTCCAACAACGGCAACCGGCGCCACAAGTCTGCCCGCTGCCTCGCCCACCTCTATGCCCACACTGGGGCCAAGCCCTATACCGGCCACCGCTACGCCACAACTGGTAACCATCTTCTCGGACCCGCTGACCGGAAACACCAATGGATGGCCAGTCCAGAATGGCTGCTCATTCGGCTCAACCGGTTACGATGTCGACGGTGGCTCCCAGTGTCTGGCTCCAGTCATGGCCGGCGACACCGTGAACATCTCGGTGCAAATGACGTATGCAGGACAGGATTTTGGGGGGGCCGGCATCGGATTTAGAATTCCCAGCGGCCAACTGTCACCGCAGTATAGCTTTTTCATCTCCTCCATTGGAGCCTGCGTGGCAAAAGACCAGTCTACCAACACGACGTTCTTTGACAACCTGTCCTGTTCTGCGGTGAACAAGGGGTCACATGCGACAAATACGCTGGCAATCAACCAAAGCGGCGCGCAAATGGATTTCTATGTCAACGGCTCCCTGGTTGGTACCGGCGACGACGCTACTCTGAGCGGTGAGGGAGTAGCTCTGGAGGTGAACGCAATCGGACCTCCAGTGGTCTTTACCACCTTCGTTCTTACAGAGTGGCAGTGAGTTTCCGCTCCGGCGGCCGCTGGCCGCTGGCTGTCACTCCATTTCACCGAGTTGCTGGTGCAGCTGGGCAATGCGCTCCCGAACGTCCTCCAGATTGGTGACCTTCATCTCTACCATCTCTTCTTCCAGGCTTTCGAGCCGCTCCAGTTCCAGCATGACATCGTACTCATCTGGATCGAAGCCGTCTTCGTCGAGACCCGGATCATCATCGAAATCGTGAGTGGGTTTGTTGCGCTGATCTGTCATAGTAGTCTACCGTTCCCTTTCCCTCCAGCGAGTACCGGGCGCTTGGTCGATTTTCATGTTCCAATCAAGAACGTCGTAGATGGGTCGGGATAACTCCAGGTGGGAAGAGTATCGTTGCCGCTGTCGATTAGGCGCGGAAAGGCTGGCCGGTCGCCGGAGATAGAATCGACGTACAACCCATGATTGCCGGTGTGGGGTACTGGGAGCGCTCTACCACCCTGCCAGGTATCTCCCCGAGACGCCGCAAAGACTATCTGGCTGCCGTCGGCGGACCAGGGGTCGCTGGCGGCAGGCACCCACCAGTTGCGAACCGCCAGGTCGGAAGGAGTAGCCGTCTCTGTCAGTGCTCCAAGAGGCTTGGCAACATGCCCGTGGACATCGACCAGGGTTATACCGGATTGGTCCAGTACCAGCAGCCGGTTGCTGTCGGGTGCCCACCAAGGAAGCGCATAAGGGTCACTCTCTTTCCAGCTAAAGAGTCCGGTAGAGCTTCCCACCGTAAATACCTCAAATTCGCTGGGTGTACGCACCAGGAGCAGCGACCCGTCCGGAGAAAAGGCGGCGTCCAGAAGTTCCGGTATCGACAGCGTCCAGCGCACCTGACCGTCCAGACTAATCAGCGTCAGCTTGACCCCTCCTGAACCGCCAGCTGCCGGGTACAGTAATGCACTGTGACCGGGTTGCCACAGCAGATGTGCTGGGCGGCCGGTAAGGGGTAGCGTCAGTAGTGCAGAATGCGCAATAACTGCGCCAGGACTGCCCGGCGCTCCAAGCCGTAGATTTCCACCAGTATCCAGAACGGCAACTTGCTGACCATCGCTGGAGATCACTGGCAGACTGGCGTCACCAAGCAGAGGCTTACTGGCAATGCCTGCCGGCTGATCACTCTGTGACACGACATAGCTGACCGCGTCGGGCGAAGCGCCGAACTCCTGCCGATAGATGAGCCGGTTGCCGTCAGGATTCCACCAGGGATCGCTCCGCAGAGTAGCGGCGTCGTCTCGAGTAAGCAGCAGCGGAAAGCCGCCATCGATGCCGATCACCGATATGCCGGCGCTGGCGTCAGGCACTGGACGGGTCTGGGTAGGAGCGGGAAACGTCGTCGCTGTTTCCAGCATCCGGTAGATCACCTGATGATGGTTAGGCGACCAAGCCAGACTGGTAATGTCGCCAGAGGTCAGGGAGCGGGTACTGCTGCCGTCAGGCTGAATCACCCAGATTGTGCCACCACGCAGAAAGGCGATCTCGCTACCGCCAGGATGAATAGTGAGACCGCAGCTGGACAAACCAAGCGCCAGACACAAAGCGGCCAGCATCACGCTGCATGAGCGTCGCACTGGCTGAAGCAGGCGAGACATAGGTGGTTGCTCTCCAAAAAACTCGTCGTCATCGACATTGTAGCGGGCGAGCAGCGACTCCGCAAGGCATTTACAGCACTGCTGCGGCCAGGCGTGGGGCGGTCGCGGGAACCTCGGCAGTCTCGGTCGCTTGCGCCTCCGAGCCTTCCAATTCCCCTGAAGTCGCACTATGAGCAGAACGGCCGCTTGGGCTCGCGCGGCGAGGCCGAGGAAGCGGCTGTTCGAGTGGAAGGTCAAACCAGAAACTGCTTCCTCTCCCGTCGCCGGAACGAACACCTATGCGACCATGCTGGCATCTGACAGCCTCGCGCGCCACGTATAGGCCCAGGCCGATCCCGGCACTTTCCGCTCTGGTGCCGGTCGTGTAGGGGCGAAAAATGGAGCTTCGCTCACGAGAAGGTACCCCGATTCCGTCGTCATGTACCTCGATATGAGCGACATTTCCTAGGCGAGTTATCAATACGAGGATTTTACCAGGAGGACTATATTTTATGGCATTGGAAAGCAGCGCAGAGAGAGCTTCTTCAATTCGCCGCCGGTCCCAATCACCGATAAGCTCATCGACCGAAGTTTCAAAGCGTATGGTGTGGCTGGTGGTGCCTGCGGCGTAGATGGCCACAAGCTGTCGCGCTACCGCCACAATGTCGCATGGACCTAGCAGCACGCTGTAGCGCTTCTCCCGGATGTGAGTTGCAGCGAGAAGCACATCGAGCTGGTGGTTGAGGCGCTGCACCTGATAGAGCATACGATCGAGGTCAACGAGATCCTCCTGGCGAGCAGTATCTTTCCGCAGTCTCCGCTGCATGAGCTGTATCTGGCCTTTGAGCGCCGTAATAGGTGTACGCAGCTCATGGCCGGCGTCGTCGAGAAACCGTTCGCGCACATCCTCGTCTAGCTGCTCTTTATCGGCTTTCTTCGCTCGTGCGCCCACCATTGCCCGCTCCTTGACTGCCGGCTGCGGCAACCACATCATCCAAGCATTCTAGAAGACCCGGGTCACCTGTGTCAAATCGACTCTCACTTATTGGCTGGGCGCCCAGCTGAGCCGAGCCACGTCAAATGTGGCCAAGAGTTCCGCTAGGTCGGCAGGTTGGCTGGAGGAGGAGAGCCCGCAGCTATGGGCCAGTAGTCCCAGCACCTGCTCGCGGAGCATGCCTCGTGATCGTAGCGCTTCCAGCCCCTCGGAGCCGGCACGCTTGGCCATTCGCCTTCCAGACTGATCCAACAACAGCGGCACATGGGCGAACCGGCTGGGGGCGCCGTAGCCCAGCGCGGCGAACAGCGCAAGCTGTTTGAATGTGGATGGTACGAGATCAGCGCCGCGCACCACCTGGGTTACGCCCATCAAAGCGTCATCCACCACCACGGTTAGCTGATAGGAGAAGACGCCGTCGCTGCGCCGTACGGCAAAATCGCCGAAGCGCTCGGCTACCGAGCCCTCCTGGTGTCCAGCAACCGCATCGGTAAAGGCCAGTGTCCCCTGGGGAGCACGGAAGCGCAGCGCGGCGTTTCGTCCCTCTGCCTCAAGCTGCCGCCGCTGCCGCCGTGTCAATTTTTGGCAGGTTCCAGGATAACGCGGGCCATCTTCGCCGGGTTGCGGGGCGCTGGCAATTCCCACTAGCTCAGCACGTGTGCAGTAGCAAGGGTAGATGAGATCCGACGCCTCCAGACGCGCCAGCGCCGCACGGTAAAGATACTCGCGCTCCGACTGGTAATATGGCCCGGCGAACCCGCCGATGTCAGGCCCTTCATCCCAGCTGAGCCCAAGCCAGCTGAGATCGGCCAGTATGCTCGCCGTCCCGCCGGAGCGCACCCGAGGCCGGTCAAGATCTTCGATGCGCAATATAAATTGCCCGCCCTCATGTCGAGCCATCAGCCAGGCCAGTAGCGCGGTACGCAGATTCCCCAGGTGCAGGCTACCGCTGGGAGAGGGCGCATACCGTCCCCGCACCGGACTGTCCCTCAGCATGGCAACCGGCCGTCGTTTCCGGCACCACCGGGCATTCGCAGCTCCGGCGAATCGGTGCAATTCTCCGACCAGGGGCATGCCGCGCTCGGCGGCGGCAACGGCGTTTTCTCCAGCAGAGCGTGCACCATGCACAGGGGTAGCCCTACAACTCCCAGGTGGCATCCGTAAATGGCTTTGACTGGCTGGAAGTCCGGATGCTGTACTCCGTAACCGCCCGCTTTATCCAGAGAATCGCCGGTTGCTACGTAGCGTTCGATCTCATCGTCACTGTAGTCACGCATCAGAACACGAGTGGTAGAGGTGGCAGCGGTTATGCAGCCGTTCAGCTCCGCCACAGCCACCCCGGTGGCGACCACGTGTTCGCGCCCGCGCAGATCGCGCAACATCCTTCGCGCTTCGACAAGATCATGCGGCTTGGACAATGATCGGCCATCCAGCAGCACTGTGGTATCAGCCGTCAGGACCCGCCCCCACTTCCGCTGCCTCACCAAATGAGATCGCGCCTGAAGTGCTTTCGCCGTGGCCAGGTACTGGCCAAGCTCCTCCCACTCTCCAGTAAAGTCGGCGGTAAGACCATCTTCATCCACCTCGCTTGCCAGGAGCTCGAAGGCTATGTTGGCTCGCGCCAGCAGCTCTCGGCGGCGAGGAGAAGTCGAGGCCAGGTAGAGCGGAAACAAGGACTGCTTGGACATCATCGGGCCTCCAGCAAAGTAATAGTCTCGATATGGGAGGTCTGCGGAAACATATCCAGCGGCTGTACCGAGACAACGCCATACCCGCGGTGAGCGATGGTGAGGTAGGCGAGGTCGTCGGCAAGTGTGTCAGGATTACAGGAGACGTACACGACGTTCGCCAACCGGCGGGCGAGTAGCGCATCTAGAACCGGACGCCCGCATCCGGCTCGAGGTGGATCGATCACCAGGCCATCTAGTTGGCGTTCCAGCTTCGGCAAAAGCTCTTCTACCTTGCCTTGCAGCAGCACCACATTACTGGCGTCACGCAGGTTCCAACGGGCATCGCGAATGGCGCTGGCCGACTCCTCGATGGCGACTACGTCACCAATCCGATCCGCCATAAGCCGGGCAAATGTTCCTACTCCACAATAGGCGTCTACCCAGGTGAGGCCGCGCCCCGCCGGTATACGTGCCAGCACCAGTTCAGCCATCAGGCCGGCCTGATGGGTATTGGTCTGAAAGAACGAGCTGGGACGAATACGGAATTGTCTGCCGGCAAGTGACTCCTCCATGTCGGTGTATCGAATCTCGACACCGGAAGCGGCAAGCCTGGCGGCAATTTCGCCGTTGGGAGCTGGTTGAAGCAGCAGATGATTGCTGGCCTCGCTGTAGCGAGCCACCAGCTGAGGCGGTGATAGTTTGGCTTGCTGCGCCGAGACCAGCTCCAGGACATCGTTGATGCGCTGGTGAGCTATCGGGCAGGCTGTCAGCGGGATAATCCGGTGAGTCACGCGCGCGGTCAATCCGGCCTCTCCTCGCCTGGTCACCGAGAAGCGCATGTGGTTGCGATAGTTCCAGGGATAGCTTGCGCCGATCGCCGGTAGCACCACCACATTCTCCATACCTACGGCCGACATCGCCTCCTGTACCCGCCTGGTTTTCCACTGCAGCTGGGCGGCATAGGAGAGATGTTGTAGCTGGCAACCGCCACATTCGCCAAATACGGGACACTTCGGCTCCACGCGTAGCGGGGATGGCTCGATTACCGATGTGATCCGCACCACTGGCTCTTGTGGGCGTCGGCCATGTCGTCTGCTTCGTCTTCGATTCTTGGTTTGAAGAGGCGGGATGCTCCAGGATACCTCGACCTCCACCACCTCGCCGGGTAGCGCGCCAACGAAGCTGAGCCTATCGGGCGGCAGTGCGCCGAGCTCCTCTCGGTCGCCGAGCGGTGCCCAGTCGGCGGCGGCCGGCTGCTGGAGACTTTGGATCACCGGGCCAGAAGCCAGCCCGTCTGCGCCTAGCGTGTCGACGGCTACCCGGTAGCGCCCTTTGATATAGCGTCCATTGCGACCTACGGGAGAAGTGGGCTCGGCTGTCACGTCGTCGCGATATCCTTTACAGTGATCAGTGGGGTCTGGTGACAATAACCGGAGTATAGCACGTACTGGCATTGGTCACCGCTCTGATGTTACGCTTGCCATTAGTGGCGCCTATCACGAAATTTCATGAAAGATCACGTATGCAATCACCTGAAAGCATTGCCAGACAGGGCGGCAAGGTACATGGTTAGGCTCGGAGCGGCCAGCAGAGCGGAAGCTCTGCTGGAGATGGCCGGCACCCCCCTTGATGTGCTGGTGATTGGCGGGGGCATTACCGGCGCGGGGGTGGCGCTGGACGCGGTGGCGCGCGGCTATCGCACCGGATTGATCGAGCGGCGTGATTTTGCTGGCGGCACCAGCAGCCGCTCCACCAAGCTGGTACACGGTGGAATACGCTATCTGCCACAGTTCGATGTTCCGCTGGTACGCGAGGCGCTCGTGGAACGAGGACGCCTGCTACGCAACGCGCCCCATCTGGTACAGCCACTCTCCTTTATACTTCCACTCTACGCCAGCTCCAGACGGCCGGTGGGGTTGCCCATTGCTCCACCGCTCGGGCTCGGGCTAGACCTGATACTGGATACCGGGCTGAATATCTACGACGGGCTGGCTGGCCAGGAGAACATTGCCCCTCATCATCGGCTTACCAGCGACGAGGTGATACGCCGCGCGCCCTGTCTAACTCCATCAGGAATGAAGACTGGATTTGTGTATTTCGATGCCCAGACCGACGACACACGCCTCACCATGTCGGTGCTTCTCTCTGCCGCCGAGCGCGGAGCGCTGTTGGCGAACTACTGCAGCGCTACTGGTTTCTTGCAGGAAGCCGGCGCACTGCGTGGAGTGGTAGCCGAAAGCACACTCCCAAATCTACCTGCGAAGCTGATCATTCGGGCGCGATATATCGTCAACGCCACCGGTGTCTGGGCTGAAGAGACCGAGCGGCTTGCTAGAGAAACACCCGGCCTGGAGATCGTGCCCAGCAAGGGCACCCATCTGGTCTTTGCCCGCGAGATTTTTGATCTGGGCGACGAAGCTATCGTGCTGCCGGAGACCGAGGACCGGCGCATTCTCTTCATCGTGCCGTGGCTCTCCCGCGCGCTAGTCGGCACCACTGATGATGTTGCTCGAGACCTCGAGACACCGGTGGCTGCCGAATCGGAAATCGATTATATCCTCGACCACCTCAACCGCTTCTTACGCCGGCCGGTGGTGCGCGACGATATATTGGCTACATACTCCGGCTACCGGCCGCTCTTAAAGCTTCGCACCGGCCGGACACCAGCTCGGCTCTCGCGGAGCCATGCCGTAGTCGAAGGTGAAGACGGCCTCATCACCGTCTCAGGTGGCAAGTTGACCACCTATCGCCGTATGGCTCAGGACGTAATGGACCGAATCGATATCCACGAGGGCCATCACAAAGGCCACCCCACTACCAAGATGTCGCTGTATGGCGGTGCGGGCTGGTTTGACTCACGGGCTGCGTTTCTCCGGCGCGCCGCCCAGCTGGGACTCGACAGCGCGGTTTCCGAGCATCTGAGTCAAGCTTATGGAACCGTCGCGAGTGACCTGTTGGACCTGATCGCCTCTCGTCCAGAGCTGTCGGAACGCCTGATTCCTGACCTGCCGTATATCGCCGCGGAGGTGGTGCACGCTTGCCTGGCCGAGCTGGCTCTCACCATAGAAGATGTGCTGGCGCGGCGAACCCATATTGCCATTCAGGAACGATTCCGCGGCTCGGCGGTGGCCCCACACGTCGCCGAGCTTATGGCTGCTCCACTGGGCTGGACGGCCCAAGAGCAAGCCCGTCAGCTGGAGGCGTATCAGGCATTTGCCCTGGAGGAGTCGGGACCGCTGGGTTTGCCGCCGCTGGCTACGAAGACTGATGCAAGTACTTAATGCCCAGGTACAATATTCTTGGATTATCTTCGGCAAGACCGATCATGAGGTTACACTTCCTACACACAATTCCACGCATTTCATTCAATGTATGGCTGTGATCAATGCTGGGCACGGCGTCGTGTGTCAGTTCGCAGCCGCAGAGCGCGCAGAGATAATTCTGTTCCTCCAAGATTTTGTCATACTGCTCCGGCGCGATTCCATACATATATTTCATTCTTGACCTTCTTTTTGCTGCCAAATTCCTTTCATGCCTGTCCATTTGCAACCTTTGCATAACTTTGTTGGTTTGCGCATTTTTGCCGTAGTTTCGCGTATGGAAGCTCTTAAAGATTCTCTGACACGATTTGCACCAACTGTACAGTCCATCGTACGTGCCGCTATTGGTGTCGAACTCGATCAGTAACTTGACCTTACTGCATTTGGTGCATCTCTTTTTGATTCTCTCCATTGTCGGGTGACTCCTGACGTATAGGCCAATTCAGATTAGGCTATGGTGCGTCGTGGGCTCCTGGGCGTGGCGAAGGGTAGCCTAGGACCGCGAGCGACTCCTGTTGAAGTGAAAAGAGTACATTGAGTGCCTCCATGGGAGTCATGGCGGCAATGTTCAGACTTGCCAGAGCCACGGCCACCGCTCTGGCCGGGTCTCTGGCCGCGGTATATGCATGTCCTTCCGCTTCCGCGATGATGGTGGCCGGAACGCGGCTTTCGTAGGGGCGCTGGCGGCGCGAGCGGTTGGCCAACGACCTAGCCTGTGCTGACTGGGGTGCTAGCGTAAGGGATTCCGCCAGGACCTCGGTTGCGCGTCTGGTCACCGATGGCGGCAGCCCAGCCATACGCGCGACCTCGATGCCGTAGCTCTCCGAGCTGGCGCCAGGCACTACCCGGTGTAGGAAGATCGGCTCGCCGTCTCTCTCGGCCACCTCCATCCGGAAGATAGACAGCCCTGCCAGACTCTCCTCCAATCTGGCCAGCTCGTGGAAGTGAGTGGCAAACAGGGTACGGGCACCGAGAGCGTCGTGCAGGTATTCGGTGACGGCGCGAGCGATAGCTAGTCCATCGTGAGTGCTGGTGCCGCGGCCTACCTCATCCAGGATCACCAGGCTGCGCGGGGTGGATTGCCGCAGTATAGCTGCGGTTTCGACCATCTCCAGCATAAACGTGCTCATTCCACGAGCCAGGTCGTCCTCCGCTCCTACTCGACAGGAAATTCGGTCTACCAGGCCGAGACGAGCAGACTCGGCGGGAACGAATGAGCCTATCTGTGCTAGAAGCACGATGGTAGCCACCTGCCGTAGATAGGTAGATTTCCCGGCCATGTTGGGTCCGGTCAACAGCATGATACGAGTTCCTCTGCCGCCGTCCGCCAATGGATCGAGGTGAGTATCATTGGCGATGAACTCGGCGCCGCCCCGGGACGCTTCCACAATTGGATGGCGGCCACATTGAATATAGAGTTCGGTCGCATCAGAGAGCTCGGGACGCACGTACCCGCGTGTCAGTGCCACCTGTGCCAGGGCCAGCCAGACATCCACCGAGGCAATCGCCAGAGCGGTAGAGCGGATTTTGGAGTGATAGGCGGCAATCTTCTCCAGTATATCCCGGTAGAGGCGGGACTCCAGCTCGCCGATCTGTTCCTCGGCATGGAGTATCGTTGCTTCACGCTCTTTGAGCTCCGCTGTAATGTAGCGTTCACCGTTGACCAACGTCTGCCGGCGCTGGTACTCTTTCGGTACGCGTGAAAGGTTGGCATGCGAGACCTCCAGGTAGTAGCCGAAGACCTTGTTGAAGCCGACCTTGAGTGACTTGATGCCGGTGCGATCGCGCTCGATAGCTTCAAGACTTGCGATCCAGAGGCGTGCCTCCGATATCGAAGCATTTATGCCGTCAAGCTCGGGCGAGTAACCGGGCCGGATGGTCTGTCCTGCCGTATCGGCAATAGCTTCTTCGATCAGGCGGCAGACCTCCGGGCACGGCTCTATCGCCTGCTGTGTTCGTTGCAGAGCCAGCGCCTGAGCCAAGCGTAGTTCCACTGAAAGCTCAGCTGACTGCTTCAGGCCGAGGCGTATGGCGTGTAGCTCGCGTGGGGCCGCGCTCCCCTGCACCACGCGAGCGGCCAGACGTTCTAGATCGGGCATGCCGTCCAGCAGCGCAGCCAATCGCTGGCAGAGATCGAGATCGGCATACATCTCTCCGACGGCATCCAGTCGCTCCTCCAAGGCCGGCCGATCGTTGAGCGGTGAAAGCAGGGTTCGGCGCAGCTGCCGTGACCCCATGAGGGTGCGTGTTCTGTCGAGTAGCGAGAGCAAAGTCGGCGGGGTTTCACTCCGGGTCGCGGCCACTGCGAACCCGCCGGCGTAGAGGCTTCCAGCAGCGCTTGGCGAGACCGCTTCCAGAGCCTGCCAGGTGCGTCCGTCGATCTGCACCAGATCGCTGGTGTCATAATACGACAGTCCGCTTACCAGCGAAAGCAGCGCGGGATTCATGCGCTCGACATAGGCCAGTATAGCCCCACTGGCGGCAATTGCCAGCACTCGAGCCGGCGGTATGAAGCCGGCTAGGGTAGAAGTCTGGAAATGTCGGCAGAGTCGTTCCCGGCTCTCTTCCAGAGAAAAGAAATGATCCGGACAGCTGGTGAGGGTGTAGCTGGCGGGCTGCCCAAGCACTGCGCCCCCGGAACCTGGACTGCTCGCCAGCCCATCGGCGATGATGATCTCGGCCGGCGAGAGCCGCTCCAGTTCGGCGCGGAGTGAGTCGTCCGCATGGCTGGCCGGCCATTCCGTGCAACAGAAGGTACCGGTGCTGGCGTCAATATAGGCAAGTCCGGCACCACCTAGTGGTCCTCTACCCCGTCCGGGTGAACCGGTCGGCGCGGTGGCGATCGCTACCAGGTAGTTGTCGCGACCGGGAGGCACCATAACTGGAGAGACCACGGTTCCCGGCGTTAGGATACGGGTGACCTCTCGCTTCACCAGGCCTCGAGTGGGTACTTCGACTTGTTCGCAGATGGCCACTTTATAGCCGCGCGCCAGTAATTTGGCGGCGTAATTATCGAGCGCATGAACCGGCACGCCGGCGAGCGGAACTCGCTCACTCGACCCATACGATCGCCCGGTCAGCGCAATTTGTAGCTCGTGTGCGGCGATGCGCGCATCATCATCAAAAGTCTCGTAGAAATCGCCCACCTGGTAGAGCAGTATGGCATCGGGGTGTTGCGCCTTGATGTCGAGGTACTGGCGTCGAGCTGGTGCAATCATGATTACTACGATTTTTCTATATAATGGGTGCGGGTGTACCCTGGGAAAACGAGAGCCTCGAAATGAATATGTTGCATCATATCATTCTCATTGCGCCATACTGGGAGGACAATACAGTATGCCTATTGTATCGAGCGACCAGGAGCTGCGTGACATTCTAGAAGGGTACCGACGCATTGCCGTAGTGGGCATTTCAGCTAACCCTAGCCGTCCCAGTCATAGCGTGGCCAGCTTCCTGAAACGGCATGGCTATAGCCTGTTCCTGGTAAATCCTCTTCTGGCTGGAGAGACTGTGCTGGGCGAACGGGTGTATGCGAGTCTGGCCGACCTGCCGGAACCGCCCGAGATCGTGGACGTATTCAGGCGCTCTGAGTATGTGGCCGACATTGTGGAGAAGGCGATTGCGGTGGGAGCGAAGGTGCTTTGGACCCAGCTAGGAGTTCGCGACCCGGAGGCTGAACTGCGGGCCAGTAAAGCTGGACTGCTCGTGGTGGAGGACCGCTGCACAGCCATTGAGTACTCGCGCTTGCGTAGCTAGACGGAGGTCACGATCCAGCGATGATCTCTGCACGCCGTACTCGGGAGCGGGCGACGCGCCCAATGGGTTCCACCGGCTCGATATCGGGTGGTGGCGGCAATACCGCTCGCGCCAGAGGAGTGGCCGGCACCGCGGTAGGTACTATCCCAACGTCGGTCCCTGGCCGTCCGGTCGACGAAGCCAGCACCAGTACCAGCACCTCATCCATGTGCTCTACCGCTACGAACTTGAGCCGGCTGCGAATATCGCTGGAAATGTCGTCGAGATCTTTGAGATTGCGTCTTGGCAGAATCACCGTCTGCACTCCAGCTCGATAGGCAGCCAGCACCTTCTCCTTGATGCCTCCAACCGGCAGAACCCGGCCCCGCAAGGTAATTTCTCCGGTCATGGCTAGATCTCTGCGAACCGGTCTACCGGTCAAAGCGGAGATCATGGCCACTGCCATGGTAATGCCCGCCGATGGACCATCTTTGGGAATGCTCCCAGCCGGAAGGTGGACATGGATATCGAAGGACTCATAGAAGGATTCGCGCAAGCCAAGTGAAGCGGCGCGTGAGCGCGTAAATGTCAGTGCCGCCTGCGCCGACTCGCGCATTACCTCTCCGAGCTGTCCGGTAAGTATGATGGAGCCATGCCCCGGTACCGCCATGACCTCGACTGTGGTCAAATCGCCTCCGGCGGCTGTCCAGGCAAGCCCGGTGGCTACACCAATCCCATCCTCGCTCTCAGCCTCGGTGGGGAAGAACTTCTGAGGTCCAAGGTAATCCGGGACCCGCTTCCTGGAGATGGTCGCTCGAGCGCGACGCCCTTCGGCGACATTGCGTGCGATCTTTCTGGCGATGGCACTGATCTCGCGCTGATAGCCACGTACCCCGGACTCAAAGGTGTACTCGCGTATGATCCGGTGCAGCGCAGCATCCTCGAACTCGATGCGCGCGGGGCTGAGGCCACAGTCGCGTATGACTTTAGGCACGATAAACTGGCGCCCGATGGCTACCTTTTCTTCTTCCGTATATCCCGAAATCTCGATGACTTCCATCCGGTCTCGCAGGGCAGCGGGAATCGTATCCAGCACATTCGCAGTCAGGATAAAGAAGACGTTTTTCAGGTCGTACGGCACTTCCAGATAATGGTCAGAGAAGGTGTTATTCTGTTCTGGATCCAATACCTCAAGGAGAGCCGCTGCTGGATCGCCCCGGTAATCCGACGCCAGCTTATCGATCTCATCCAGCACGAGGACGGGATTTACCGTCCCAACCGTCTTCATGGTCTGGACGATACGGCCTGGTAGCGCGCCGACGTAGGTGCGGCGGTGACCGCGAATCTCGGCCTCATCTCGCACTCCACCCAGCGAGATACGGGCAAACTTGCGGCCCAGCGCATCGGCAATTGAATGCCCCAGCGACGTCTTGCCTACGCCTGGCGGGCCAACGAAGCAGAGTATCGGCGAACGGCCTTCCGGAGCCAGCTTGCGTACGGCAATGAACTCGACGATTCGGTCTTTGACCTTCTCTAACCCGAAGTGCTGCTCGTCCAGGACTTGCGCCACGTAGTCAAGATCCAGCCGGTCAGCAGTGCGCTGGCTCCACGGCAGGCAAATCAGCCAATCCACATAGCTGCGAACGACGCTGTATTCGGGAGCCGCCGCCGGCATGGCCTGCAACCGCTCGACTTCCTTGAGAGCTCGCTCCCGAACCAGTGGCGGCATGCCAGACGATTCTATCTTGGCGCATAGCTCGCTGTGCTCACGTGCCGCCGGATCCTGCTCGCCCAGTTCTCGTTGTACGGCCTTGAGCTGCTCACGCAAAAAGAACTCACGCTGACCTCGATCGGACTCCTGCTGTACTTCGGCGTGAATTTTCTGTTCCAACTCCAAAACGCTCTGCTCGTGCTGCAGCAGCCGGCATACCTTTCGAAGCCGCGACAAGACGTCGAAGGTTTCCAAGAATTCCTGGCGCACGGCGATGGGTGGCTCCAACTGCGCTACTATGAAATCCGCCAGCATTCCGGGGTCTTCGATAGCGGAAGCCTGTCCGTACACTTCGTCGTCCAACCGGTGGCTGACCCTGGCACACTGCTCGAAGTAGCCGAGAGCCGCTCGTACTAGCGCTTCGGTCTGCGCGTTCGGTGCGGCGGCTTCATCAGAGATGATTCCCCGGATTTTTCCAAATGGAGTCTGCTGTATCCAGGTATCTATACGCACCCGCCGAATACCCTGCACCATAACGCTCACCGTTCCATCGGGCATGCGCAAGACTCGATTGATGTGACATTCGGTGCCGACGCCATAGATGTCCTGGTACGTAGGCTCGGTCGTGTGGTCCGATCGCTGGGCGACCAGCAGCACGGCCTGATCGGCAGCCAGAGCGGCTTCGATTGACCTGAGGGCGGGGTCTCGGTCCACGAACAGCGGAACCACCATATCGGGAAGTACCACGGTACCTCGAACTGGCAAAACGGGGAGATCACGCCAGACATCGGTACAGCCGGTGGGAGTGGTGCCGGCGTCGAATGGAGTACTGCTGGAGGATCCATACTCTCGCGCCAGCTCGTACTCAGGTCCGTGTTGGGGTATCACCGCAGACCGAGTGCGCCGCGGCCGGCGTACCGTACGGTGGTGACTATCCATATATCGGAAACATCCTTTGTCATTAGACGTGCACAGTAATGCCGATTTTACCGGCTGCCATCTTGACCACCTCAGGAAGATTGCACGGCACTAGTATAGCCCAGCGAACGGTGAAAGACAATTACTCACAGGGCGACTAGGACAGTCCGCCGTATCAAGCAACCCTGCTTGTGATAACGGTTGAGCAGGTGAGCAGGCCACGAATGTCGAGCAGTACTATGGCAACGAGGGGAGACCCTGGGCGCACTGGTGGTGTCCGTTCATTCTAAATTGCGAGTGTGGTATAGTGTTACAGGCAATTAGCGCGCTTTTAGCAAGCGGCGGACAACATGG
Organism: uncultured Chloroflexia bacterium; assembly: GCA_963826075.1. GTDB lineage: Bacteria > Chloroflexota > Ktedonobacteria > Ktedonobacterales > JADMIN01 > JAJPKE01. The sequence continues at coordinate 345,793 of CAWGVQ010000007.1, read as the reverse complement.
GGTGAGCTCCCCTGGCTGCCATTTCTGCACTGTGACTGCATGGTGCAATACACGGGATGTACGGCTGAGGTTCGGAGCTGAGGGAAGGGAAGATGGGCGTGGAATTCATGTTTCCGCGGTGTCGGAAGTGTGGTGCAGGGGATCTCGTGCCGCTTTCTGATTTCGGGAGTCAGGGTGCATCTATCCAGTTTAAGGCCTGGGTCTGCACCAATCCCAATTGCCTGTACAATGTCAAGATTCGCAACGGTGACATCATTATTAACGAACCGGTCAGTGACGGCTCGATGCATACTTCGTACCGTGGTTCGCGCTGATGCACACACCCAAGTGATGGAGTATCCATCCCGATTGCGTACTGCAGTATCTGCCCAGTGCCAGCTGGTGAGCTCGGCCGCGGCCGCGGCATCCCTTCAAGACGGACAGGCCGCAACTCATCCCCAAACCTGACGATATCCATCTACACGGAGCACGCATAAATCATGTTCAAGCGATTCCGAGAGGGACTTTTCAAGCGAAGTGAAGAGTACCCCGAAGACACACCCGACAACGAAGAGGATGACCAGCAACTGGCCGAGGAGGCGGAGTCCTATCCGGCGGCGGATGGCTGTACCGACCGCAGCAGCCAGGAAGCGGCGCTGGCGCTCCCGACCCAGGAGGATGAGATTGATACCGAGGATGAAAGTGGGGCCGAGCCGGAGTTGGACCAGGACGACGTTCCCGGAGAGCCTCGCCGGAAAGGATTCTTCGCTAATCCCTTCCGGTTTGGTCTAGGCCGCACTCGCCAGCTCTTCGGCAAGGTGAATGAGGCGCTGGAGAATGACGAGATCTCTCCCGAGCTGTGGGACGAGCTGGAAGAGACCCTGATAACCGGCGACGTCGGCATACAGACCACCGATAGGCTCTTGCAGACGTTACGCGAGCGCGTTCGTGCCGAAAATCTTACCCGCGGTCGCCAGCTACGTGATGCGCTCAAGGAAGAGTTGGAGATACTCCTTGGAGAACCTGAGCCATTAGTCTTTTCAGACACGTCTCCCATCTCAGTGTATCTGGTTGTAGGGGTAAATGGAGTAGGCAAGACTACCAGCATCGCCAAGCTAGCCAACCTGCTCAAACGCCAGAAACATCGGGTCATGTTGGCTGCTGGAGACACTTTTCGCGCCGCTGCCACCGAGCAGATTAAGGCGTGGGGAGACCGTATCGGTGTGACCGTGATAAGCCACCAGCACGGCGCCGATCCCGGTGCGGTAGTCTATGACGCTATGCAAGCGGCGCAGGCACGCGGCGCCGATGTATTGATTGTAGATACTGCCGGACGGCTCCATACCAAGTTCAATCTCATGGAGGAATTAAAGAAGATCCTAAAAGTCCTCCAGAAGTATGATCCTGAGGCGCCTCATGAGGTGCTTCTGGTCATCGACGCCACCACTGGCCAGAACGGCTTTATTCAGGCTAAGCAGTTCGTCGAGGATTCCGGTGTGAGTGGCATCATCCTGACCAAACTGGACGGCACCGCGCGTGGTGGTATCGTATTCGCCGTGGCATCTGAGCTGGGTCTACCCATAAAGTATGTGGGAACCGGTGAAAAAATCGGCGACATTGCTCCCTTCGACCCAGTTCAATTTGTTGACGCACTCTTCGAGGCCGAGTGAATACAGCGAATGCCTGTTGACTAGCTACACAAAGTACGAGAAGATAGCACCAGCATGATTTCCTGGTGGCGGACACCAGGTGCTGATCAGGGGGTATTAGGTGAAGGATGAGTCACGTCCGGCTTTGCCGGCAACTAGCGAGAACGGCAAGCACCCAGAGATCAATCCTTCAATCGCCACCAGTACACGCGCCGTACCCGAGAACCTGGCGGTCAAATGTGAGAATTGCCGGGAGTTGCTGGTCGGCAAGGATCTGGAGAAGAATTTCCAGGTCTGCCCGCGTTGCGGCCACCACTTCCGGCTCAGTGCGGAACAGCGCATCGAGTCGCTGCTGGACGAGGGCTCCTTTGTAGAGCTAGCCGGCGATCTTCTTCCTGCCGACCCGCTCGAGTTCGTAAGCCGCTCGAAGCCGTATAAGCAAAAGCTCCAGGACGAGCGCGCCAAGTCGGGCCTTAAAGAGTCGGTGGTTGCCGGCACCGGACGTATCGAAGGTCTGCCCCTGGCGCTGGCCATCATGGACTTTCGATTCATTGGGGGCAGCATGGGATCGGTGGCGGGCGAAAAGATCACTCGCGCCATCGAGAAGGCACAGGAAGCCCGCATTCCGGTGCTCATCATCAGCGCTTCCGGTGGTGCGCGGATGCAGGAAGGGCTCATCTCCCTCATGCAGATGGCTAAGACCTCCGCGGCACTGGCTCGCCTCGCGGAGAGCGGTGTGCCGTACATATCGCTGCTGACCGATCCCACTACCGGCGGAGTGACGGCGAGCTTTGCCTCGCTAGGCGACATCATTCTGGCTGAGCCTGGAGCCCTGATAGGGTTTACCGGACCGCGTGTGGTCGAACAGTTCATGCACCAGCGCCTACCTAAAGATACCAATACTTCGGAATTTGGTCTGGCGCATGGCATGATTGACGCAGTGGTGCATCGCCGCATGCTACGGCCAACGCTGGCAAAAATTCTGCGACTGTATCATAGTGCCGCGTCGCCGAGTAGGGGCGCCGTAAGCTGACCGTTCACATCATCGCCTCCCTGCCACTCGTAGCGCTACCAATAACGGACGGTGGAGGTGAAGCAAGCACTAGAGAAAAGAGGTGTTCGCTGATGGCATTCGATCTCGACTTCGAGCGCCCGCTTGCCGACCTCGACAAGCGCATTCAGGCACTGCAAAAGAAGACCAGCCACCTGAAGGCGGATGAGCGTCTTACTCTGCGCGACCTGGAGCAGCAACTCGACGATCGGACCCGGCAGGTTTACGGGAGTCTGACTACCTGGCAGCGAGTTCAGGTTGCCCGCCATCGCGACCGTCCCTACACCAATGACTACATCAAGCTCATCTGCGAAGACTACTTCGAGATGCGCGGCGACCGTCGCTACGGTGACGATCGCGCCATACAGGGAGGCCTTGCGAGCATCGATGGCCAGACGGTGGTCATTTTGGGACACCAGAAGGGACGCGACCTCAAAGAGAAGACCGAATGCAGCTTTGGTCTGACCCATCCCGAAGGTTGCCGTAAAGCGCTCAGAATGATGCGTGAAGCGGAGAGATTCCATCTGCCGGTAGTTACTTTAATCGATACGCAAGGGGCATCACCCGGGCTTGAAGATGAGCAACGAGGTATCTCCCAGGCGATTGCCGAGAATCTGCAGGTCATGCCGCGGCTGCGAACCACGATACTTTCTATCGTAATCGGCGAGGGCGGCAGCGGTGGCGCACTGGCTTTTGGCGTAGCTGACCGCGTCCTCATGCTGGAGAACGCGATCTATATGGTGGCCTCCCCGGAAGCGGCCGCTTCCATCTTGTGGCGTGATGCCAGTTTTGCCGCCAGTGCGGCCGAGGCCATGAAGATTACCGCACCCGATTTGCTCCGTCTCGGTTTGATCGAGGAGGTCATTCCGGAACCGTTGGGTGGCGCGCACCGGAACCACATCGAGATGGCAGCGACTTTGAAGGCGACAATTCTTCATCAGCTGTCTGAGTTGAACCGCTACCCAATCGATCAGCTCCTCGAACGACGCTATCAGCGATACCGAAATATCGGCGTGTTTGCTACTGAGTCGGTCGGGGTTGCTTCCTCGAGTCGCTAGCCATCGGGCTGCGAAGTGCATTCTATGTTCCAAAGCTAAGGAAGAAGAGGCATGATATTGGGGCGGCTACCAGTGCGGCTGCAGATCGCTATTGAAATTGTTGCCCTGGTAGTCGGACTGTCGCTGATGCGGGCCATGTCGGCACTATCACATGATGATTTGCAGGTTCTGCTTTTTTATCACTACGGCCACTCGTTCTGGTTGGGTAATCCTCCATTCCATATCTTACCGGCAGAATACCCGCCACTCTCGCTTCTGCTCTTTAGCCTCACCATAGTGCCGCCGATCCTGTCGCCAATCATGGCCATCAACGCATTTACCGCGTGGATGGCGGTGCTGGCGCTCATGAGCTACGCTCTCTTCCGGCACTTTGAAGGGACGGTTCGAGCTCTACTTTTGGCAGCGGCCGTCCTGGTCGCTACTGGCTCCGTGTTGCTGATCTCGTACGATGTAGCGCCGGCGCTGGCTACTCTCGGTGCGCTCTGGGCAGTTGAGCGTCGCCGATTTACGCTGGCCTACATCCTGATTGCCATCGGCGTGCTCCTCAAGCTCTATCCGCTCTTGCTACTACCGGTAGTGGCGCTTGAGCAACTCGCCACTGTCGGTGCGGCACCCCTTGGCGCAACTGCAATCCAGCTGCAGCAGCGTCTCCGTGCGCTCTTCTCGCCCAGTGCACTGCTGGCCATGCTACGTGGAGTTGCCCTATGCCTGGTTCTGGTAGCCGTGGTATTTGCCGCCTCGCTCCTGCTGAATGCCGGCGGTACGCTCTCCGAGTTTCGTTTTGCCGCACAGCGTCCACTTCAGTTTGAGTCGGTGCCAGCCACCCTGCTGTGGATCAGCCACTTCTTCGGCATACCGGTGCGGCTGGAATATGGATATGGTGCTTTCAACTGGGCCAGCCCTGACGACGGTCCCTTCAAGCTGCTCTCTACAGTGCTGCTGATAGGCGGCTGCCTCTTTGTCTACTGGCGACAGCTGAGTGGCAAGCTAAGCTTCAAGCAGGCATTTCTAGCTTGCCTCTGCGTGGTAGTAGCCAGCAACAAAGTCCTGAGCCCGCAGTACTTCATCTGGCTGATCCCGATTGTGGTTGCGGTAGACAGTTTCGACGGTATCTGGCTGCTCATCTGCGGGCTGACTCTGGTGGAGTATCCGTTAATACTGCCGCTGCGCCATCACCTACCCCTCAATGCGTATTACACTGTGGTGGACAGCATCCTCATTGTCCGCAATGGTCTGCTGGTCCTGGCGACCGTTCGGGCGGTGTTCGGCCGCAGCGCAAATGTCATCTCCTCCGCACTTTTGGTAGTGCGGGAGGAAGAGGGAGAACCGCGACCGGCGGTGGTGCCCACGTAGGGAGAGTGCTGAAGGCGCGAGAGTCATGTACCGGCAATCGCTGTTGTAGAGCGGAGTCGGCGCGTACTATTTTTGTTGACATGCCTTCCGGCTCTCCGATATACTGAACCTGAATATATCCGATCTTTTACCGAGGTGGTACCGGTGATGCGCATCAGGTAGACAGCGGGTGATCATCTCCCTGGGCTGGTGTGTTGTAAGTAGGATCTGACGTTGCCGGTGCCCAGGCTGAGTAGCGAGGGAGAGGCCCTTTCATGCATCGTCGCACTTATCTGTGGCTCCTTTTTATCGCCGTACTGGCCGCGGGAGCTATCTTCGTGGACCTGCCCAATACCAAGGGCATCCACCTCGCCGGATACAATAACTCGCTGAAGGTTCAGGAAGGCCTTGACCTGCAGGGCGGCGTACAGATTACCATGCAGGTGTACTGCCCGACCAGCCAGCCCCACTGCCAAATCGCCCCTCAGATGGGCGCGATTATAGACAATCTCAATCGGCGTATCTCGGAGGGGCTGGCAGTCAACGATGCGGTAGTGCGCACAGAAGGCGGCAACCGGGTGCTGATCCAGCTGCCTGACCTGCAGAACGAGCAAACGGCGCTGACTCTGCTCGGCACCACCGGCGAGATGAATATCATCGATACCGGCTCCACTGGGCTGAATGTCGGCCAAGATGTAACCGGCCAGACCTGCACCACGAACTGCGCCTCGGGACAGTATAAGATCGTCTTTACCGGTGCCGAACTCAATCCAAGCTCTATCAGCGCCGGGCTGGATTCCACCACCAACGCGCCTATCGTACAGTTTGAGTTCCAGGGAAACGCCGAGAGCGCTTTTGCCACCTACACCCAGAACAATGTCGGTAACTACCTGACCATTACGCTGGACAACAAGGTCATCGAATCGGCAACCATCCAGAGCCAGATCACCGGCGTTGGCGAGATCAGCGGCGGCAACATGACCTCTGCCTCGGCCGAGAGCCTGGCCTCGCTACTCAAGTACGGTGCATTGCCGTTGCCTCTCAAAGTTATCGACGATAGCCAGGTCGCTCCCACCCTGGGGCAACAGGCACTGAATAACAGCTTGATAGCCGGCATAATAGGTCTCGGCATGGTCATGCTGTTCATGCTCCTCTACTATCGCTTGCCGGGACTGATTGCGGATGTGGCGCTCTGCCTGTACGCTCTCTTCCTCTACGCCGTCATTAAGATACTGGGCATACAACTCTCCCTGCCGGCTATCGCCGCGACGGTTCTCACCATTGGTATGGCGGTAGATGCTAACGTACTGATCTTCGAGCGTATCAAAGAGGAATTGCGCGCGGGCAGAACCATGGTGTCGGCCATCGATCTCGGCTTCAAGCGTGCCTGGCCTTCCATACGTGATTCGAATGCGTCGACGATGATTACCTGTGTCATCCTGTACTGGTTTGGCAATAACTTCGGCGCCACGGTCATTGTCGGGTTCGCCATCAGCCTGGGTATTGGTGTCGCCATAAGCCTTTTCACCGCGGTTACTGTTACCCGTACCTTCCTCAACCTACTGCTTCTGCAGGGAGTGGCGCTGCATCCGTGGCTCTACGGTCTGCCGACCAGCTCGCTCAATGTTGGGCACTACAAACGACCAACTTCGCGAGTAGCTCCGAGACCGGCGGTGGCCAGGTCTTCCAGCGCGGCGGCCAGCCGCAGCCGGTATGCCGAAGGTGACACTGACGCTGATGAGGAGGATGACGATCTGGGAAGTGGTGGAAGCAGCGCCACTGAGATGGAGCCAGTGGGCAACGTCAGGAATGGGCGGAGGCCGTCAACTCTACGCCGCCAGACGCCTGGCGAAGCGTCCGATAGTGTGGAGGAGTAGAACAGGGTGTACAATTTAACCCGCTATCGCTACTATTTTTTCGCCCTTTCGCTGGTGGTCATCGTGCCTGGTCTGTTGGCGCTGATCTTCTGGCATCTGAATCTGGGTATCGATTTCACCCAGGGTACCACTATTGACCTGCGTTTCCAGCCGGCCAATGTCTCACCCGCGGTCATCACACAGACATTTGAGCATGAGAAGGCTCAGGACGTAAGCGTGTACCCGTCGGTCAGCTCTGACCAGCCGAAAGCCAATCTCTACGCATTCATCGAGTTCAACCATTCGATCGGTACCAGCGAGGAGAGCACAGTTCTAGCTCGCCTGCAGGAATCCAAGTATAAACTTCCGGCGCTAAGTAGCGATAAATCGGTATATACCCTGTATGCAGCAGGAAGCGGTAACAATACCACTGCCTTCATGGTGGTGCTCTTCAAGTCGCCAGTGACCGCTTCCGAGGTCAAGGCAGCACTACAGGACCTACCCAAAACCGACGCACCACCAGTTGGCTCGGTTACTAGCACGCCGGCGGCGGGAACCCCCACTTCAGCAGCCACGGCTACGGCTACGGCTACGCCGGCAGCATCATCCTCGAGTTCTTCTTCCAGCACATTTCCGGTGGTGGTAAGCCAGGTTCAGATCGGCGCGAACAATAAAACCTACGAAGTCAATACGCAGACTGACCTGGTCACCAACAATAGCGCAAAGCTCAATACCATACTGGCAAACCTGCGAAGCAAGTATGGGTTCGTCTATATCCAGGATCACAGCTCAGTTGGTCCATCCATAGCCAGTGAAACTACCCAGAACGCCATACTGGCGGTCGCACTGGCCGCGGTGTTCATTCTGTTCTACATCACCATTGCCTTCCGTAAGGTAGGTGCGTGGAGTCTACGGTTCCGTTTTGGCGCCAGCGCCATCATCGCCCTGCTGCATGATGCCTTTGTGGTGCTGGGACTCTGGGCGATCTTTGGCCACTTCTTTAACTTCAAAGTGGATACGCTCTTCCTGACAGCTATCCTGACGGTGATTGGCTTCTCGGTGCACGATACCATCGTGGTATTCGACCGCATACGGGAGAACCTCTCTCGCCGAACCTCGGAGTCTTTTGGCACCGTGGTGGATACCAGCTTGATCCAGACGCTATCGCGGTCGCTCAATACCTCCCTTACGGTGTTGATGGTGCTGACTGCAGAGGTGCTCTTCGGCGGCTCGAGCATACAGCAATTCGTGCTCGCGCTCCTTATCGGTATTGCTTCCGGCACCTATTCCTCGATCTTCAACGCCAGTATGATCCTCTATGTCTGGCAGACCGGGGAGTACCGAAACTGGTTCCCCTGGCTGAGAAGATCGGCAGCAGCCGAGCCGCAGCGGCGTGCACCTCGTCCGGTCGCCAGAGCGCGCGTCTAGTGTGTAGCGCCTGGCTGGCTCAGGTCGTTCGGTGGTTCGTCCGAAATGCCTGCCAGGCCTCTAGAACGACCGTTTCCAGCGCCTCTTCTAAGTCCTGGGCCTCTTCTCCTCCAGCTGTCTGACTTTCCACCAGTGGCACGCTGTTCGCACGTGTGAGCAGGTGCTCGAACACGTCGCTGCGGCAGCCCGGATCAGCAGCGGCTCCCGCCCTGCCAGCGACCACGCGCCTGATATGCGAATTATCCTGATATGCGAATTATATAGAACCGGCGAGCTGTACCAATCGTCCTGGTGCTGTCGGAAAGTTTACCACGCTGTACTCAGGTAGCTATATCAGGACGTTATTTACTGTAGGGACAGATTTGTCCACTCGGTACCACTCGCTTTGCGGTTCCACGACCAGGGATCGGTATGACGCAACGGTGACCAGTCTGTCAGGGCGTATATGCTGGTGGAATTGCGGCATTTCTTAAGTACAGTTGTGTTGGAGTACTGCTGTGCTGTTAAGATTACTTGGTACCACAGACATGCTAGCGGTGGCGCACTGTAACCGGGACATTGATGGGGGGATCGGGTAATGCAGGACTGGGCTGAGCAACACTCCACGCGCTGGAAGCGTGCTGCACGGTTGCTTTTGCCGATGGACACCGGCTCGCGTGACATTCGGGCACTTGACGGGCTTCGCGCTCTTGCCGCCCTGAGCATCGTTACCTTCCATTTCTACCTTGCCGAGCACTTTGAATCTAGCTCCTGGGGGAAAAGCGCGGCCAACGAGTTTTACTTCCTGGCCACAGGGGTCCATCTTTTCTTTGTACTCTCGGGTTTCTTGCTCTTTCTCCCCTATGCGCGTGCTATCTTGCATGCTGCGCCACTGCCGTTGGCGAAGCGCTTCTACAAGCGTCGAGCTCTTCGGATTCTTCCCGCCTATTTGGTCTGCTTGACACTGCTGATTCTTTTCGAACCCAGAGCTCCAGGGATCAATGGCTGGTTGTGGGTGGAAGACATTGTGACGCATGTCTTTTTGATTCACGATGACTTCCCACGCTTCGCTCAAGAAATTGAGGGTCCATTCTGGACGCTAGCGGTGGAAGCGCAGTTTTACGTAGCGCTGCCTCTACTCGCGCTGCTGCTGTCACGCGTGGTCGGCGCTACTCGGTCCGTTGGGAGACTAATCGGTGCGGTCGCCGGTATAATCGTGTTCGCGCTTGCATTACGCACGGTGGATGGGCTGGTCATGGCGCAGCTGCCCAGCCTGGGAAGTACGCTAGGTGCCATTGGCCAGATCTTTGTCCTGCTTACGATGGGATCATTGGGCAAGTTTCTCGAAGTATTCGCTATTGGGATGCTGTGTGCAGTTCTATATGTGGCCACTGTTGAGGACAAGAGGCTAACGATCACGCAACAGCACCGTTTAGCGTGGCTGGTGCTACTTGGGGCAATTGTCTTGATCGCGGCTCTCATCCCATACCAGGTCTACGCATCGACTCGGTATGCCCCAGGTGCCAACATGGGAGTGCCAGGCGTTGTCGTTCCTGGACTCATAGGTCTGGCATATGGGTCGCTACTGCTGGCGATCGTATGGGGTCACAAGGTGATTCGCTTTCCTTTTGAGTTTTATCCACTCCGTTTCATTGGCTTGATCTCCTATAGCCTTTATATGTGGCATGTGCCTATTATCCATCCGTTGATTCCAGCAATAAAAAACTATCTATCTACTCCATTGCGCCGTCTTCCCCTGGCCTTTTTGGTAGCCTACCTGTCCTATCAATTAGTCGAGCGGCCATTTCTCAACCGACGGAGTATGGGCGAGCGTCCATCGTCGCAAGAGATGCCTGCCACCGCTATATCGGAACCGCCCTTGCAGCTGGCAGGATTAGCTGGCTCAGGTGATCCGCGGGAGTGAGCTGCCAATTCCATGATGCCGTACCGGTCTCGGTCCGGATGTTCTCGAAGAGGGCGGCGGTGCCAAATGCGCTTGATCTGTACCTATAGGTCGGCACCAGTAGATCGGCACGAATCTTGACGGCATGGACGATAGCGTGTATACTTCACCCGGTTGTAGCTGAGTGGTATCGATCGATGCATTGGCGAGTCGACCCATCCAGTAACTACCTATTCCTCGGTAGCTCAACGGTAGAGCAGGCGGCTGTTAACCGCAAGGTTAGAGGTTCGAATCCCCTCCGAGGAGCCCGCAGTCCAGTAGACACCCAGGTCACAAACCCGTTTGTCGCCTGGGTTTTTCATTCCCCGGCGACTGCCCTCACCCCCTCTCAAAACCGTCTAAAATAGGTAAGGTTACAGCCCACTGGAGGCCCTTCGTGGGCGGAATTGGGCAATTACCTTTTGGTAACAGACCCCAACGCCGCTTAGCCGTTCTCCTGCTTCTCATCATTATCCCCAAATTGCGGCTGGCGCTTGTAGGTATGGCGGCCGCGCCCCTTCTGGCGGAGCTTCAGTTGGCTGATTGGCGAGAACTTCGCGTGCTGTAGACGGGCCTGCCGACTCTTGAAGTCTTCCAGATAGATTTCGGTGACCTTCACACTCGAGTGGCCCATGAGCCTCGAGAGGCTGTAGACCTCACCGCCCCGTTCCAGCCACGTGCGGGCGAAAGTATGACGGAACTTGTGCGCCGTCACCGGAATGTCGGTAATGCCAGCGGCATCTTTCACCCGCCTGATGAGCTTTTCGACCCCGGAGGGTCGCAGTCCGTGGCCCGCAAAGTTTGTGAACAGGGCCGTTACCGCGTCATCCGCTGTCACGCGGTGCAGGTGGATGTATTTCCAGATGAACTTGGCGGTGGTTGGACTGACGCCAACCTCGCGCTCTTTACGCCCCTTGCCCAAGACCTTGATGTAGGCCTCATGGACATCATCCAGCTGGATGCCGCAGAGTTCGCTCACCCGAAGGCCGGTATCGAGTAGGACGAGCATCAAGACGTAGTCACGAAAGCCCAGGGAGTTGGTGAGATCGCAGGCCTCAAACATGGCGTTGAGGTGCTGATGCGAGAATGTCACCACCACCCGCCTTGCCTCGACGGGCTTATGTAAGCGGAGCGCTGGATTGCGCGTAATCACCTCCTCGTCTACGAGCCAATGAAACAGTACTTTGATGGTCTTCACGTAGGATTGCAAGGTTGCTGTGCTGAGCGTCCGCCCATCTGTTGCGGTGGGATGGCTCGGGTTCACTGCATCGACTGGGCGTTGTTGGGTATAGAGCATAAATGCGCGTAGATGGGCAATCGTGACGTCCTCCACCGTCGTAATGCCCTGTTCTTCGAGCCAGCGAGCAAATACGTTCAAACACGACCGATAGAGTCGAATCGTGTTTGGCGAATGCTCACGCAGCTCCCAGTCCATCAAAAAACCCCGGATTGCGGCTGCCATCTTCATAGCTACCCTCCAATTTGTATTATACACGCTGATATTCCCATGTCAAGTACTTAAAGAGGAAATCTGCGCTAAACTGCGCTAACATTAGTAAACCCAGTAGAAACTGAGTAGACATGAGCATAAAGGAAATGCATGCTGTATAATGCGACAAAGGGCACGCTTTGGAGGTTAACGCAAATGGCAACACAGTACATTGGTAAAACCCAGGCAATCATGGAAGTCATGCAAAGAGCCGGAGTGGGCAGATTTGTTGCCGAACGCAAAATGAATGAGATGGAAGAGTCAGGACAGATCCGCTTTGTAGACGATCCACGTGATATTCGCAAGAAGCTGATAAGCAGAGAGCATGTTGACGCAATTGTGACGGCCCTTACCCCGGGCTGAATTCTTGATTGGGATCGGAGCCTAACTGCAAAGATCGCAACGTTTGGGGGTCGGGCGATTTATTGTCGAGAAGAGAATGACACAACTTCAAATTGTGGGAAAGATCAAGTTCATTGGAGATCCTAGCGACAGCCGTAAGAAGCTCATCAGCAAAGAGGATGTTGAGCTGGTTGTGCAGGCGCTCATGCCTGCTTAAGCCGTTGGGCTGTGAAATATGTAATGGTATAAGCGATATATGGCCGGTCAGTGCACTCCCAAAACCAATGCTGTTCTTGAAATGCACAACGTGAAGGTGGCAATACCCAACACAGGAGGCAGGTTATGGCGGGAGGCGTGACCCATCCTGGCGGCTTCGATGCCCAGGCGTTCTTCACTGCCACTGACGAGCGACGCCGTCAAGAAGCCCTAAGCTGGGACATACTCGCTCATGATGTGTGGAATCAGTCACAGGTACTCAATGACAAGCTTGGAGATCATCCGATCAGTCCTTCGACGATCAGGCACATAGGAGAGGGCGGAGGCTCCTGCCAGCACGCCTTGTTTCTGCTAAGATGGCTGGGTTGCCCCCCTGAGATGTTTGTGGTCCAGCCACGGTCTGGCACAACCGGCGTCCCCCTCCCTGTGACTGATGTGGTGCACCGGCTGCGATGGAACCTAGCGAAACTCTACGCTGCGCTCAATTGCGCCCGCACCGAGCGAGACGAGACCTGGCGGCAGGTCGCGGAAAGGTTGCACTGCACGCCCTCCCAGCTCATGGACCTCCGTACTATCAAGTTTGCGACCGGCATGCGGCTGGCCATGCGGATCACCCAAGCGCTCCGGCGACCAGCGGCAGATTTCATTGAACCTTCCATCTGGTAGCGCCAGTTCATTAAGAAGATCTGCTTGGAAGGCAGGTACCCACATTTCGCTGCTCGCATGCGGCAAAGCCTGTTAAAATGGGCACTTCTCGCGTGAGCAGATTGTACAGCATCAACGAGGTAGGTGCAACTGTTGGGTATCGGTCTGCCTTAGAGCGCATTGTCTGTGCCTCCTCATACGGTTTCCGTTCGGGATATTGTAGAATGTGGGCATGCCAAGACACATCAATCTTCAACCGCATTTGACGACCGAACAACTCGAAGAGCGCTACCGGTCCGCCAAAGAGCCGCATGAACGGAGCTGGTGGCAGATTCTGTGGCTGCTTTCCCGCAGCCAAACCGCCAAGCAGATTGCCGATAGCACCAGCTACTCCCGCTATTGGATTGGGCAGATCGCGCGGCGCTATAACGAGCAAGGTCCAGCTGGCATGCGCAACCGGCAACACACGACTTCCTGGCGCCCGGCCCCAATGCTCTCGGTAGAGCTCCAAGAGGAACTGCGTCAAGCGATTGCTGGACCCGCACCCGACTACAGCAAGCAGTGGACCGCCCGGGCGGTGGCCGCTTGGATTTCCGCGAAGCTAGGCCGACCGGTGCGGGTCCAGCGTGGGTGGGACTACTTGCAGCGCCTCAAGCACAGCCAACAAGTGCCGCGACCGCAGCATGCCCTAGCCGATCCCGAGGAGCAGACCGCCTTCAAAAAAACGTCCGTCCCTTGCTAAGGCAGGTGGCCACAGCCTTTCCGCAGGCCAAGGTCGAGGTCTGGGCCATGGACGAGCATCGCATAGGCTTGAAACCGCTGCTGCGTCGGGTCTGGGCACCGATTGGTCAGCGCCCGCTGGCGCCGGTGCGCCACCGCTTTGTGTGGCGCTATCTGGTGGCCTTTGTCCATCCCGCCTCGGGTCGGACCGTCTGGCACCTGGCCACCAGCGTTTCGATTCCGCTTTTTGAGGCGGAACTGGCAGCCTTTGCCCGGACGGTGGCAGCAGGCCCGAAGAAAGAAATCGTGCTGATCCTCGACCGTGCCGGCTGGCACACCAGTCTGCACCTGCGGGTCCCCGAGCATGTGCATCTGTTGTTCCTGCCGGGCTACTCATCGGAGTTGCAGCCGGCCGAGCACCTGTGGCAGTTCAGCAACGAGGTCCTGGTCAATCAGTGTTTTGCCGATATCAATGAACTCGAAGAGGCGCAGCTCGCGCGGTGTGTGGTGCTGCAGCGCCATCCAGCACTGATCCGCTCAGCGACGCTGTTTCCCTGGTGGCCGCAGCGGCTGAAGAAACGCCAAGGGCCTCCGCGTCACCACGAGCACGCCGGCTCGTCGTGATGTCCTACCAGGAGGAAGGTGTACAGCTGCAGGTACTGCACATCTCTGTAGAGGAATCGAGGCCTCCCATGGTGGTACAAACACCACATGATGTCCGCGTGTATGCGACGCGCTGGAAGCCATTTCTGCCAGCCATGATCTTTGCCGGTGTCGTGGTCGTTGCGTTCCTGGTGTATTTTGTCTGGACACCCCCAACCGTCAGCTGGCATCCGTGGCAGTATCAGCAACCAGCTGCAACCATAGTCTTCGTCTGCGTGGTACTCCTCTGTGGCACCCCCGTGCCGCTTGGCTTGTATTGGACGTTCACATCCCAGCCAGTTTTGCACGTGACTCCGTCGAGTTTGGTGTATCATCCGTTTCCAGGTATGTTCCGCACCATCTATTGGAGGGATGTGGACCATATCGCTGCGTACACCACGACGCGAATGTTGGGGGTAGGTGGCCTGTATCGAATCACGTCGCTCACCATTTCCTTTATCCTCAAGCCCAACAGAGTTTCCACCTACGGAGGCAAGCAACGGGTCAAAATGAACATTGGACTGGGGAGCATCTCCCTATCCGCCGATGAGCTCCTTGAGCGCATAGGGCAGTGCATTGCTACGGAATGACTGACGTCGCCCCAAGCTGATGGAGTGCTCTGGCACATGCAAGCACGTCAAACGCGGCCTCGCCTTCTCCTCGTCTCCTAAACCATCACTTCGTTGACCGCGAGGGACGGATCGTTGAGAGATCAAGCCCAGTATCACCCTTCAGCGATTCATTGAGCGGCTTCAATTGCGTCACGCTTGCCATGGTTCCATTCTCCAAGACCTCACGCGTAAACCGTATCAGACCCTTTTCAGTCCTACTAGCGAAGCACTTTGAACCATTCGGGCCTATCGACACACCTATTCTTCGTCAACACTTGTGACAGCGACAGATGCAGCGCCGGACTGTATCGTGAGGACGGGAGTACTTGCCGATGGGGAACGCCTGTGCTGGATGACCAACAGCTACTAGCCCAGGTTGCAACCGGCAACGAGGAGGCGCTGCACCAGCTCTACCTCGCCTATCGCCCGCGCCTGCGCCGCTACCTCTGGCACCAGCTCGACGGCGACTCTACTGGTGTCGAGGAGGCCCTGCAAGACGTCTTCCTGGCCGTCTGGCGTACCGCGAGCGGCTATCGCGCTGAGGCCCGAGTGTCCACCTGGCTCTACCAGATCGCCCGTTACGTGGCGCTTGGCACCAGGCGCCGTCGCCTCCGCCATCTCGGCAGCCAACCGCCCGACTCTTCCGACAACGAGGATGATACCCTGGTCCAGCCTGGTGCGACATACGCGGCCTGCGACGACATTGTGCTCGATCGCATGGCCCTGGACGAGGCTCTAAACCACCTCTCGCCTAAACACCGTGAAGTTCTGGCGCTCGTCTTCCAGCACGGCTTCTCACTCGACGAAGCCGCCCAGATTCTCGACGTGCCCGCTGGCACCGTCAAAAGCCGGATCAACTACGCCCGCAAGGCATTGTGGCGTGAGCTGTACGCTACTCCGGTGAAGGAGTTACGTCATGATGCCTGACGACCTGACATGTTCCGCCTGCCGCGAGCGCCTCCCCTGGCATGTTGCTGGCTGCCTCTCGCTGGCTGAGGGGTCGGCTGTAGAGCGTCATCTTGCTGGTTGCGCGGCCTGCCGTCGCGCGGCAGCGGCATGGGGCACCATCGCCACTACGCTGGCTGACGAGGACAACCGCATTCCACCCGATTCCCACGCTGCTGATGCCTGGCTCGCCCTTCGCGACCAGCTTCCTTCGCGATCCCCACTGACGGTGTCTCAGAGGACAAAGGCCGGTGTTGTAGAATATGACACGGATTCTCGTGCTCTTGCCTCCCAGCAGGCTACTAGTGTAGCACGGCCACCACAACGCCCATCCCATCGCCCAGCGCTCGCTGTGCTGGCCGCCGTCTTACTCGTCGCCCTGAGTGCTGCGCTCTTTGGATACTTCGGCGTACAGCTTCGCCACGGCCATACCCCGGCAGTGGCCACCAGTAGCACACCAACGCCTTCTGCCTGTCCTTCTAGCGCTTTGGGCGCAACCATCCCTCCCAATGCGCTCATCCAAGACATCAGTATGAGCTCGCCGCGTGATGGCTGGGCGGTTGGCTGGATACAGACTATCACCCAACAAGGCGCTGTCGTGCCTACTGCTACACTGCTGTTGCACTTCCAGAATTGCCAGTGGCAGCCAGTTGATGTGGGTATTCCCAACGCCGAGTTGCTCAGCGTGTCCATGGTATCCGCAACTGATGGCTGGGCGGTAGGAACTACATCTAATGCCAAGCCACTGGCGTTACACTACACGGACGGCCAATGGCTGCAAGTGTCTCTCCCAGCCACTGCCAACACCACTGGCATAGTTACCGGTATAACAGTCCATATGACTTCGTCGGGTGACGGGTGGATGCTGATCGATGGCGGAAAGTCGCACATCAATCCGTATACGGCAAAGTATGCGTATACACTACTGCACTTTCAGAATGGTTCCTGGATATCGGTGCCGCTCACCTTCGATGCGTCGGGAGCGCTCATATTCACAGACATCGCGGCTCTCACGCCGGACGATTGCTGGATCGTAGGCTATGGCACCGGAACCGGCACCAGTAGCGACTTTGCTGTGGCCCACTACCAGAATGGCATGTGGACGACGTGGTCAGGGACACAGATTGGTGTGCAGTACCCCATCATGTATGCCGTCTCGATGACCTCACCGACTGACGTGTGGGTGGCCGGTTCCTACGCTTTCACGGATGCCAGCGGTAACGGAACCGCACCGCTGGTGCTGCACTACGATGGCACCAACTTGACTCGTGAAAACGTCGGGAACTACGTAAATCAGCAGACGAATAACCATGATCTTTTCAGGATCGCAGCCCTGTCGCCAAACGAGGTATGGGCGTTCCCCGGCAGTTCCTTTCCCTTTGTTCCTGGGCTTTCTTCACCTTGGCTCAATGGCAATAGCTCTAGTTATCAGGTTGCGCATTACCGCAACGGCGTTTGGACGTGGACAGCGATACCGGACCACATCGTGACAATAGGCGCAGTAGCCTTCGTCTCTGACTCCGAGGGGTTCGCTGCAGCAGACATGCAGTCTGGAACGAGTGTGGTGCCGGTTATGCTCCACTACATCAACGGCGCCTGGAGCGTTATTCCGGGGTAAGTGGTAGGGAGGCCCTCTCATACGTAGTTGCCAGCTGGAAACGGATCACTAGGTATTGCGCCCTGCTGCTTTCTCCAGTAGACTATTCGCACCTGCTATTCACTATCACAGTGGGATGTGCTCATCTCTTACTAGGAGTTACACCCTACCAGAAACCAAGTGCAGACGATCATAGCAGTCAACCACGCACACCGCTCCTTCCGTGTCGCCAGGCCAATCTGGCTTTATCACCGGTCAGGATAGCCGCTAATTTTAGCGAGCGGACACATCACCAAGGAGGCCACATGTTCGATACGGGCTATCGCTCACCAGTGCTGATGGTGGCGCTCGCCAGTTTCCTGCTCTGCGGATTCATGGCGGCCTGCGCCCCCTCCTCAGCGAGGGTGACTACCCCTACCGCGACTCCCGTTGTGCTTCGGCCGACGGCAACTCCTCAGTCCAGCACTGAGACACTACCTATTCCACCAACGGGGGACCTGTACCCGTCGCCTGATGCTACCTTGCTCGCGGCGGAATATGGCTCAACGATCAAGCTGTATACGCTGGCGGGACAGGAGCAAGGTACCCCGTATACTCTCCCAGCAGGCGAACTTGGGGCTGGGCCTCCTATTAGCTGGCTTCCGGACTCGTCTGGGCTCTTTATCTCTGGGAGTTCTGGCTTACTCCTCATTATGGACCGGCAGGGGCGAGTCCAGTCTACCGGGCTGGATATCAGCTACCCTGAGCTCTCTCAAGATGGCCGATGGATCGGCGGTACTGTTATGACGAGCAATGGAGATAACAATGGTGCCGAGATCGTCCCGCGCACCGGAGGACCAGCGCGGATACTGGCACCACAGGGCGTCTTTATGGGCTGGCAGAATAATCGAGCCATCTACACTACCGGCGGATATGGCAGCCAGCTGTATGCTGTCGACCCCGCCGGTGGCGTTCCGCTATTCCTCTATCAACTGGCCAGCGACGACGACCCTGAGGCACCGCAAGGAACGGTCTTCAACTCTCCCGATGGGCAGATATTGTTCCTGCTGCTGGGCAAGATGCAGATCATGATGCTGGTGGGCAACCAGGTGCTCCAGCTCCCAATACAGCTCCCCGCGGTAATAGGCATACCGCTGGACTGGGTCGGACCTCACGACATCCTGACGATTACTCCGCCCGCAACGGACCCATCAGGGGATTATGTGATCCAGGATGTGGCCACTGGTACCGTGAGGGGCACCGGCCTGTCGCCATCGACGATGGGCGGCATTCTGGCGGTGTCAGGTGATTGGCTAGTGACCTCCATGGGTGATGATCCCCAGCAGCTCTTGCCATTGAATCTGGTGAACTATGTGACGAAAGCCGCGTATGCCAATGCCGTTGGTCTCGATCCGAATGATACGTTAGAGCCTAATGGCATAGGGCAGGTGGTGTATCCCTTAGGAAATCAGGGGAAGTTCCTGACGACGTTCTCGATAACCAACTCGAATGATCGGCAGCCGACTTCGCGGCTTGTGCTCATCGACTCCACACTGATGGCGGGCTCAGCTTCATCTTGCTGGCTGACTGGCTGCTCTGCCAACAACGCGAAATGATGAGCACTTCGCTCCAATTCCTGCGGGATGTGCTTGGCGTCTGTGAGATCAGCGATCACAAACCATGCCATTCCCGTTGGTTGAGCGGGTAATTTTACAGCACAAGTTAGCGGATTTCATCCTTTGTTGGGTCACAGTACCTAGCTTCCATTATAAACACAGATCTTACAAAATCAGACGACCTTATACAGTGGCTGTAGCATAACCTGTTGTCAGGCCGCCTGGGCCTTCTGCCGAGGCACATGCATGGTGAACATTCCGCGTGGTGGCACGACTTTATAGGTTTTGCACCACTTGTCGTAGAGCACCTGCCCGATGCCCCCTTTGGCATTGGCGATTTGCTCGAGATCAGGTTCCAGAACAGCTAGCACATCCCCAATACAAGCCACTCGCGGCAACTCCGCCTTGAGTACCCCTGCTTGGGTCAAGACGCCAAGTGCCATCGCCGCGAGATGCTGCACGTCCTGAAAATGGCGCCGTCTTCGGGCGTCATAGGGAGATTCCCCCTTCAGTTGCCTGCGCTTCTCCTCCTGTTTGGCGACAATCTGCGCCGCCAGCTGCTCCACGTTCGCGACAAACGCTGGCAGAACCGAGCACGGATCCGTGTCCAGGAGCAATTCGGCAGCACTGGCAATGCCCACCGCCATCCGATTGATGAGCCGACTATAGCCTGTGTGCCGCTGCGCACGCACCAGCAGGCTTTGTTCCTGGGAGAGCGCTGGGGCCGTCATCGCGGCAGCAAAGCCCTCTTTGAGCGCAAGCCAGGTAGGATGGGTTGCCCATCTTGCCCGGTTGGTATCCTCGCTTGGGACAACCAGACGGAACCAGCGCGTCATCAGATAGTGGATCAGATGCGGTGCCCAGTAGAGTGCCTTCTGGATCGTTCCGGTGGTAGGCAAGTCTTCGGCCTCGAGCTCCGCGTCAATGATATCCTCTGGGTCACTCACCTCCGGTTTGGTGTAGAGACAAAACCCTTGCACTCCCTCCCGTTTGAGCTCAAACTCCAGGCGCCACACATCCTGATCGGGGTTGTAGCGGTCTCCAGCTTGCTGCTCGAGCAAGGTGAAGTACCAGTCCAGTTGGTGCTCTTTGGCCTGAATCGTCTTGTTGTAGATCCGGGCGACAATCCGTCGTTTGCCCAGAACGTAGCCCGTGCAGCGATCTCCCTCCAGGTGGCCATTCAGTTTGGCGTGTCCCGGTTTGATGAACTGGCGGCGTTCCTGCTCCGAGAGATCCGGATGCCAGCCCCCCTGGTAATCCACGTGCAGATCCAGTCGCGAGAGCTTTTCGTTGCCCAGCTTCACCTGAGTACGCAACTCGTCCGAGCGGTCAGCCAACAGGACGTCCCGAATGAAGGTGCAGGCATCTTCACAAGCCCCCAGCACCTTTTCCGGATGAGTGTGCAAGGCAAGAGAACGGAGCTCAACAAAGATCGGTGGACGGGTGGGATTGTCGTAGGCCACCTTGATCGACCACTCCTCCCGATCGATGAGGATCGCATAGCCTTTGACGCCGGTAGGTGCGACACGGGCATTGAGCCATTCGGAGCAGTAGGCAGCGTTGCGCTGCTGCTGAGCCAGCCGCGCCTGCTGCTGCTCCCCTACGAGGTACTGGAACATCGCTTCACTCACTTCGACGTCAAAGCTCAGATGCACGGTATCTACCCCAGCCATGAGGATCCGGAGGGCGTCGTCCACCCAACCCTCGTGTGCCTCACGCGGGCGATGTATTGTTGGGCACGTGTCCACGAACTGGGTGAGTGCCCGAAGGTGTTCCTCAAGTGGCATAGCTCTATTTCTCGCTTTCAGTCATCGTCCAGCTCACTCATGTATTCTTGGGGGCCGTGTTACCCAGTTCGGCCCCTCGGCCCGCCGGCATCGTGCCGGCGGACCTCGATCTTACTTCTGCTGGTGGTCATCTCCCAGCAGGACGGCGGCGAGCGCCAGGGCGCGCAGGTCCTGGGTCACCTCCTCGTCGTAGCGCGTGTGCTTCCCGGTTGCCTTGCGATAGTCTAGATAGTCCAGATCGCGCTCGATGCGCTGGCGCAGCTGCTCAATGACTTGGTCTCGGGTCATCCCCGAGAGCATCGCATCGCCAGCCAGATCCAGGTAGGTAGGATCAGCTTGCAGGCCAGGGAGTCGCCCCTGCCGCACTAGGCTCCTCATCGTTCTCTTGCCCATGGTGTTGCCTCCTTTCTCCAGAATGGAACGGGGCCGCCTTGCTGCCTCCCTCGGCGCCCTCTGCGCTGCCGTGGCCGAGGTGCTGCCTCTGTGGCTCGGCCCCAGCCCCGCCCGACTCTCTTCGACCCTAGCGCCGCTCCGCTCCCAGTCAAGGCTAAACCCCTCCGCTCCGCTCCGGGGTGCCGCTGCGCGGCAGTCTTGACCGGGCCCCTCGTCGCGGCCGCTTTGCCGGGTCTCGAGCCGGTCGGGGCTGGCCGCACCGCACCGGAGGCCTGGACTCGGCGCCCACCGCAGCATCCCGATGTGGCATACTGGAGGTGGATTGGTAGAGTGGTGAGAGAGAGCAAAGCGTATGGCGACGGAACCCGTCACATTGGAATTGGATGAAGCAGCAGCGCGTGTCTTCAAGGAGGCAACTCCTGAGATGCGGCGCAAACTGGAAGCGCTGGTGAGTCTGCACCTCTTGGAGGCCGCAACGAGCCGGCAGTCCTTGCGTGAGCTGATGGACACCGTCGGCAAGCAGGCTGAAGACTGCGGCTTGACCGAAGAGCGGCTGCAGGAACTTCTGCGGGAGGCCGAGGAAGCGCACCCCACGAACGAGCCACGATGACGCTCAGGTCTGAGGTGCGCGCCGTCTTTGACACCAACGTGCTCATCAGCGCCTTCCTCATTCCGACCTCGACATCTCGACGGGCAGTTGACTTCGCTCTTGACCACGGCAAACTCCTCATCTCGCTGCCGTTGCTCCGCGAGCTGTATAGCGTGCTGCAGTACCCAAAGTTCGACCAGTATGCCAGCCCGTCCCAGCGCGTACAGTTCGTCAACCTGCTCACCACGGTAGGAACATTGACTACGATCACCGTGCAACTGCACGTGGTGCGCGACCCCAAAGACAATTTTGTCCTCGAGCTGGCAGTGAGTGGCGGCGCGAGCGTCATCGTCAGTGGGGATAGTGACTTGCTCTCCATGGGACGGTATGACAGCATCCCCATCCGAACACCTGTCCAGTTTCTGCAGGGCCCGAGCCTGCCGTGAGTCATGTTTTTGCCGGTTCCATCTGCGTTCTGTAGGCTGAGACGAGGCCCAGTGCCTGCAGGCGTGCATCACGAATGGCATAGTCCGCCTCCGTCCAGGTGCGCCCCTGTGCCTGTGGCAGCTGATCGGTCAACGCCACGACCAGCTGCATTGCCGCCGGAGGAAGTCCTGCTGGAGCTACCGGCGGCGAGCCAGGGGCAAAGGGCTCTTCCCATTGACGGCTACCTCCTTCTCCGGCTCTTCGAACTCCTCATCGGTATTCGCCGATCGAGTATCGTGCGCTGGCAGAGCCTCCCCGACCGCGCGCAGCCCATCAAGCAATGTCAAATCCTGCCCAGCCCGCTGGACGTTGAGCCGAGCGGCATCAAGGGCAGACATGGTGCCCGTCGTAGCGGCTTCCAAGACGGCAATCCGCTCGGCGGTCTCAGGGCTGGCCAGCGCCGCCGCCACGGCACCGAGTGGGATTCCTCGGTGCATCATGTCCTCAATCTGTGCTTCCTTCTGCATTCGCCAGCGTTCCAGCGCTTGCTGCTCCAAGTCCCGCTGGGTGGCCAGAATCACCTCTTTGCCACTCTTGGGCCGCTCTCCGAAGATGCCTGCCAGGAACAAGACCGCGGTGTAGGCGCTGGCATGGACCGCATAGTAGAGCCAGTTCCAGGGCGAGGGCAGGTTATCCAGCGGGAACGCAGCAGAATGTCCGGTGGTGCTGTGCCAGGCCAGTGCCAAGAAGTAGAGCACCGAGAGGAAGTTGATCACCGAGGAGACGCCTAAAACAAAGTAGCCCCGTTTGATGAGCGTCTCCGCGCCAATCTCGGTCTTGATGGAGCTGTCCAAGCTCATCAGGTCGTGGAGTTGAAAGATGGTGCTCACCTCGAAGAGGGCAAACGCCACCGTCGAGCAGCATGCCGAGATGATGAGATAGCCCAGCAAGACGCCATCCCCGAGCACCAGCTGGCCGGCAGAGTTGTAGAGCAGCTGGGCGACCATCGTGTTGGCAACCAGCGCCAGCACAACGACCTTCGATGCTCGCGACCGCAGGAAATATTCGAGCCGATCGACCACAGAAATGTGTGCCTGGCTTGCAGGGCCGACGCTCGCCGTATGTGTGATTCGTGCCATGTGTATCCTCTCCTTTCAGCTCGGGATTATCGCCGCCAGTGGTGTGACCCCATTCACACTGCCGTTGCCTTGGCGGGTATACTGATAGTCAGGTGAAACTTGCCCGACGAACTAGCTCGTGAGAGACCGAAGGGAGTGCGTAGCGTCATGCTCCAGCAACCTGATGGGCCAACACTCATACGTCCTGGTGGTCGGTGTTGGATGGGCGTCCGCGTGTGGGTTGCAGTCATCTGTTTGGCCATCACCATCACGAGTCTGATTGGTGCACTTGCGTGTGTCATGGCTGAGCCGAACTACTCAGACAGGCAGCCCTTGTACCTAGCCTTCTTTCTCTCGCGAGTGACCGTTGGCTCGCTGGCAGTTCTTTTTGCAGATACCGCGCTGATTGGCATATTGCAAGCCCGGAGGCCTCTGCCGTCGACGCGTATCATCGTGCTATCACTACGACCCCGCTTGTTCAGGTGGACTAGGACATGGGCAAACGTATGGCTGTCGCTCTTTTGTGTCCTTGAGGCGGTTATCTGGCGCCCTCTTCCGCAGCTAGTCCCACTGGTCATCATTGCCTTTGTCCCATTGATTGTCCATCGCCTGCTCGAGCCGGGGCCGCTTTTTTACGTCAACCGACAACAGAGCGACATCTAGGCGGAGTGCTGGGTAGCTGTAGGTGCAGCATCTTTCGGGGTCTTCTTCTCTGCCTGGCGAGCGGCCCTCCGCTGTTTGGCTTGGACCTTCTGAGCTTTTCGGGCTTGCTGCAATTCCTTGCGCTCGTCGGCGGTCGCCTCGCGTGCCTCAACTCCCTGGAAGACGACCAGCGCACCTACCGGTTTCTCTCCAGCGCGGGCGTTGCTGCGCTCAAAGGCCAACGCCCGCATGCCTTCGGCTGAGACCACCACCCAGGACTCGTCTAATTCCCACTGGTCGAGGATATCCGCTTTTGGAGACTTGTCTAGCGGTAGCTCGCACAATATTCGATCGTGCATGCTGGGAACGACCAGCGAGAGCTGCACTTTGGTGACGATCTCACCCGTTGACTGCACCGTGTACGAAGACTCGTTCACTTCTTCGACCTTCGCGGTAATTTGGAAGTAATTCATGGTTCACCCGGTTCCTTTCTGATTATCGTTAGGTTGCTTTGCACTGGTAATGTCTACCTGCTTGTTGAAAGGTTGCGGGCGTATACTGAAAAGTAACTGGTTACCAGGTAGCACTCCCAGATCAGGGCAAAATAACCACAAACCCCGTTAAATTCAGGGCTTGCACAGCAAGCTACCCGCAAGGTTAGAGGTTCGAATCCCCTCCGAGGAGCCCGCACTCCAGTACACGCCCAGGTCACAAGTCTGCTTGTCGCCTGGGTTTTTCGTTCCCCATGAGCACTTCGGCTGGCTCGGACAATTCTTCTCCTGATGGCGACCGAACCAAGGCCCTATAGGTCGAAGAGACTACTGATCGAGTCACCGTCGTGGATGCGTTTGATGGCCTCCGCCAACAGCGGAGCCACCGAGAGAACGCGCAGCTGCGGAAACGCCCGGGTCTTCGCCGGTGTGAGCGGCACCGTATTCGTCGTCACCACCTCTGTCACGTCAGGCTGAGCCGCGAGCCGCTCGATGGCCGAGCCGGTGAAGAGCCCATGCGTGCACGCCACCGCGATGCTGCCAACCTGGTGCTCGCGCAGCAGCCGCAGCATCTCCAGTATTGTCCCGCCGTTGGCTATCTCGTCGTCGAGCAGGATAACGTTCTTACTGGCTACATCTCCCACGACTCGGTCGATTTCCACGTGCTGGTCGTCGATGCGGCGCTTGCTTCCTGCTGCCACAGGCAGGTTCAATAGGCGTGCCAGGTGTGAGGCCGACTTGGCATTGCCCAGATCTGGTGAGACGACCACCGTATTGGAGAGATCGCGGTCTCGAAAGTGGGCGCACAGGATGTTGAGGGCGTTGAGGTGGTCAACAGGTACGCGGAAGAAGCCATGTACCTGCGGCGCGTGCAGAGCCAGCGTTAGGACCCGGCTTGCCCCCGCTGAGGTGAGCAGGTCAGCGACGAGTCGCCCGGCAATGGAAATGCGTGGGGCATCCTTCTTATCTGAGCGGGCATAGGCGTAGTACGGTATCACTGCCGTCGTGCGCCGCGCGGAGGCGTCACGGGACGCATCGAGCATAAGCAGCAGCTCCATGAGGTGCTCCTGCACCGGTGGAACCAGCGGCTGCACGATGAAGACGTCCCGCTCTCGGCAGTTGGCGTTGAGTTGTACATACAGACAATCGTTGCTGAAGCGCCGAATCGTGGACGGGCTGAGGTCGACACCGAGGCCGTCGCATACCTCCTGCGCGAGCGCGCGGTGGGCGCTGCCGCTGAATACGGTGATCTCCCGCATGGCATTACCTTTAGTAGGGGAAGAAATAGCACGGTCCTAGTTAAGTATAGCATTCCGCGCTCCGCGGTACTGTGGTGGGTTGTCGCGCGGGTGGGATCGCGCGTACCGTGCGAGCGCATAAAACGAATAAGGACTGCCAGCCTGTGCGCGGTTGCGACGAAGTGGTCAGAAATGGTATTACGCCAGCCTGCATGATACACTGGTAGGGCGCCAAAGCGGTGTGGGTGTCAAGCGAGTGATCTGCCCGGAGGGGGTAAGTACAGATGTGGACCTGCTCGACGTGTGGCGAGACGCATGATGACCTACCCCTTTGTTTCGGAGCGGAAGCTCCGGACATGTATGCCTCGATTCCCGCCGAGGAACGCGACGCGCGCGCACATCTCGATAGCGATCTGTGCGTCATCGATGGGCAACATTATTTCATTCTCGGTCGCATCTGCATTCCCATAGACGGCTCACCGGATCCGTTTGTCTGGCTGGTGTGGGTCTCCCTCAGCCAGCCGAACTTTGAACGGACACTCGCTCTTTGGGAGTCGCCGGGACGGGAATCGGAGCCACCCTATTTTGGGTGGTTGAGCACCCAGTTGCCGGTGTACTCGTCCACCCTGAATTTGCCCACATCGGTGCAGACCATGCCGGTGGGTGAGCGCCCCACGATCATCGTTGGCGACGAAGAGCATCCCTTGGCGCAGGAGCAGCGGCAGGGCATGTCTCCGAGCCGGTTACAGGCAATCGCCGAGCAACTTCTGCATGGATGACTACACTTGCCTGTGCTTAAACACCAGCAGTAACCTTGGCCAAGGTACCGGTGCCAAGCGACGGTGAGGATTGCAGAAACCTGGGAAGCTTGATATAGTACATTCCAGGTTGGTAGATTTTCTGCAGTGCGTGGGATACCGATGCCGGGGATTACCGGTGCCGGGTGCTCCTGGGGCATTCTCGAAAGGACATTGTGATGTCATTTTCCCCCTTGATCTGGACGCTGACGCCCGACTGCATTACCCTCGCCGGGCAGAAACAAGGAGAGTTATTCTTCTCATACCTCCACATCAGTTACGTCAAAGAGGTCGACGCCAGCGCTTCATGACCAGCTGACGCGATACGAAGGTATACCGGCTGACTACCTCCGCCGTGAGTCCGGCGATGATGAGAAGCCCGCTGGAGCAGCCGTCTAGAAAGGATGTTGCATGATGGCACGCACTGTCCTGATCGTGGATGACAATCCTGAACTCTTAACTCTCTACGAGCGAGCATTTCGTGACCTGGGAGGTGACTTGCAGGTCATTGTCGCCACTGATGGTGCACAGGGGCTAGAACGTTTTTTTGACACGCAGCCACATCCGGCCTGTGTTGTGATCGACGTCAAAATGCCGCAGCTGGATGGCAACCAGCTGGTACGTGCCCTGAGAGGCGACCCCCAAACCGCCGAGGTACCGCTGATCATCCTGACGGCAATGGCGCAAGACGACGATCGGATGCGCGGCTTGGCTTCGGGAGCGGACGTGTATCTTACCAAGCCGGTGATGCCCCACGATCTGATCGTCGCGATCCAGCAGGCCATAGCGATCAGCAGTGAGCAGCGCCGGCGCGACTTTAAGGGTATGGTTCACCAATTGCTTTCCGACGCAGGAGAATGATTGCATGGTCCAAAAGCTGAAGGGAAGTTCCGGGCTCCCTATTGTGGGCGAGACGCTCGAGCTTTTCTCCGATCCCTACACCTTCTCCGCTCGGCGTAGAGCCAAATACGGGGAGATTTTTGTAACGAGTGCCCTGGGAAAGCGCACTATCGTGGCACTCACCGCCGCCGGCCAGGAGCACATTCTGGTTACACGCCAAGACAATTACCTCGCCGGTTCTGGGTATGGATTCCTCGCTCCCCTGCTGGAAGGCATGCTGCTGCTCAGCGACGGTGACTTCCATCGTCAGGAACGAAAGTGGGTCACACCCTCCTTTCATGCTGGTGCTATCACCGGCTATCTGGATACCATCAATCGCATAGTCGGGCAGCAACTCGACACATGGGGTGGTCAGGGGACCATCGGCATTTACACCGAGATGTCCCGCATCAGCTTCAAGATTGGCGCCGCCCTGTTCCTTGGATTGCAAGTCAATGATGAGACGCATCGCTTACTCAGTCTCTGGCAGCCATTTGCCGATGGCCTGAAAGCGGTCGTGCGGGTGCGCGGACCCTTGACTTCGTGGGGGCGGGCGTTGATCGCGCGGCGTCGCATCGATGCTCTGGGCGCCTCCATCATCGCCAAACAGCGGGCGACCAGGCAAGCCAATATGCTGCAGCTACTGCTCGACATACGCGATGACTCCGGCAATCCCATGTCCGATTCCGTGCTGGTCAATTGGATACGATTTTTTCTCTTCGCCTCGTACGAGACCACGGCGGCAACAGTTACCTGGCTCATCACCGAGTTGCTGCTCCATCCAGACCTCTTGGAACGGGTGCGCGCCGAGGTGCACTCGGAGGAACAGGGTGCCCCGGTGACGCTAGACGAGTTCAAGAATAAGCCCTTGCTGGACGCCATAATCAACGAGACGCTCCGGCTCTATCCCCAGGTGATGCAGTTCATCCGAGGGATCGCTGCCGACGATACGTTCGCCGGGGTTGCCATGCCGCAGGGCTGGAATGCCATGATCATTCCGGCGTATACCCACCGCCGGCCCGACTATTTTGCCGACCCGGATAAGTTCGATCCGGATCGCTTCCTGGCCCCTCGTGAGGAACATAAGGCCACGCCCTATGCATTCATTGGGTTTGGCGGCGGCGGGCATGCCTGTTTGGGGGAAGGCGTGGCGCGAGTGGAGATCAAAACGGTGCTGACCAGCATGCTGCGGCGATTTCCGTCATTGCGGCTTCTACCCAATCAGGATCTGAGCCAGGTGTATATCCCACTCAGCCGGCCCAAGAGCAATGTATACGTTGAGTATCGCGCCGGGTAGAGAGGTGGTTCGCGCATGCTCTCACTGGAACAGCTCCAAGATGCTCAGTTGCGCCGCTATAACCGTGAGCGGCGCGTGCGACTCATTCGTCTCTTTGCGCCTATACAGGTGTTCAGCGCCATTATCAGTAACGCGGTCTTTCTGGCCATCGCCTTGTTTGGCTCGATTCGCTTTTTGACGCCGGTAGTCGGTTCCGCGATCTTTGCAGCTGTCCTGCTGCTGGCGGGCTGTTTTTGGATTGCGTATGTGCTCGCCGGGAGGGATCGACCAAATCACGCCGCTGCTCTGGCGATCACAGCAACCGCCTCGGTCATACTCGTTGTGCAGACGGCCTATGTCTTCAACGACCAGTTCGGTACTATTGCCTGGATGATGTTCGTCGCCGACAGCGTTGTCATCGTAATGGCCGCGACAATCGGCACGCGGTCCATGGTCGTGGGTCTCACGCTGGTCTGCGGTGCCTACATGGTGATGGTGCTGCTACGCTACTACCTGGTAGACGGTAGCGATACCACGCCCCATCATGAGCTGCTCGGCACCGTGCTGACCGGCCTGCTGATTCTCCTGGGACTCGCCACCTATACACTGCTGCTGCAGGGCGGCTTCTATCGCATGGCGCGGGACACCGGCCACATGCGCTATGCCATCGAGCAAGGGCGACAACTGGACCATTTGAAGGATCAATTCATCATCACTGTCAATCACGAGCTACGCAATCCAGTCATGGCGCTGCTGGGGAACCTTGATACATTGAACCGAGCGTGGCCGCATCTTGATGATGAGGCGCGGCAGCAATATGTGGAGAGCGCGCTCGTCGCAGGCCAACAGATGCGGGGGCTGCTAGAAAGCATACTGGACATTCGAAGAATCGAATCGGCCGATGCGTTTACTCCAGCGGCGGTTGATATCCGAGCCTGCCTCGATCAGGCCGTGGACCTGGTCCCTTCGGGAGAAGGCGATGTGGTGCAACGGGATCTGCGTGTGTCCATCCCACCGGGATTAGCCATCTGGGGTGATGCCGGACGATTGCAGCAGGTCTTCCTGAATCTGCTGTCGAATGCCACCAAGTATTCGGCGTCGGGAACACCTATCGAGGTGAAGGCACGACTGCTCGAGCCGTCCATGGTGCAGATCGCCGTGCGCGACTATGGGCTGGGAATCCCTCGAGAGCAAATCCCCCTATTGTTCCAGCGCTTCGTACGGCTGGAGCGGGATCTTGCCTCGAATGTCGTGGGCAATGGCCTGGGTCTCTATTTGTGCCGGCAGTTTGTGCAATCGATGGGCGGAGAGATCTGGGTGGAGAGTACCGGTGTCCCCGGGAAAGGCTCAACCTTTCTTATGCACTTGCTAGTGGCGGTGGCCAGCGAGACACCACCAGTACACGCGGGCGATCCAGTAGCTTCGGTGTAGCCTACGGAACGCCAGAGCCTAGGACCACAACTGGTGGGGTCTTCCACTGGAGACCTCACCAATTGAACTGGTGCTTTAGGACTGTCACTACTCAGAAACTGGAGTATAGCGCAGGAAGCGCTGCACATACGAGAGATTGTAGTAGATAGATTCCTTAATGATCTTACCGTTGGCGTCCCGCGACACCACCGTTACGCCGGGAATCTCAAATGAATCTCCGTTGCCGGTCAGCCCCTTGAACTCTCCGGTCAGTATGCCGGATGCCACCCACTCGGCGACCACCTGATCACCCACAGCCGCTCGGTGCGTGATCTGGAAATTCAGCTTGCTGAAGGTGAGGAACTCCGCTGCCTTGTGACGTCGAATCGCAGCATACCCCTGGATTGGTTCGCGCGAGAGCATATCTTTCACCACCGCATCGGGGTGGTAATCCTCCAGGATGGCATCCAGCCTGTTCTGGAACGCTGGATCGTTCAGGGCTGCTGATGTCGGCGCACTATTGGGCGTGGTATTCGCGCCTTGCTTCTGGGCAGCGAGGTGCTGGTCATGTTTTTGCACATTGTGCTTTTGTCGCTGCTGCCACTCAGACGCCGCAGCGAAAGTCGCCGCCGCCGATGCTGAAACACCCAAAGCGGTCAGCCCAGCGACAAGGCGACGGCGCGATACCTTGCCCTGGCTGGCCTCTTCCACCATCTCGTCGATATGTTGGTTTGGCTCGCGCTTGGACTTCCAAAACCGTAGCATTGCTCCTACCTCCCAGGCTAAATAGCGGACAGTGGCTAATGTGGCAGGGATCCTTGTGTACCCGCTTGTTTTATTCTTGTGTCACGATTCTCCCGCTGGCACGGGTCGCTTGCAAATGCGTAAGAAAGGCAATCCTCAAAATCCACTACGTTATCTAACGTTGCAGGTAGCCAGATAATCACGAAAAGTACCCCGTTGGAGATTGGCGTACGCGATCCGGGAACCGGGTGAATCAGTGGGGAAGAAGTCAATGTGGATTTTGTTGGTGCGGTACGTACCCACCCAGGAAAGGTCAGCTTCAATGTCGCCCGGCTGTGACGACATCTTGAATTGCGAGCCGGTTATAGTCCCCGCATAGTTCTGACCGGGTGTGGCAGCCTGCGTGTAGAGCCCGTTGGATGCAGTAGTGCAGCTGTTGGTTGTAGCCGACAGTTGCTGCCCCTGACCGGTGGCAAACACAATATAGAGACTGTAGCCGCCAATATATTTCCCGGTCCCTGGCTGAGAGATCATATACTCCCCATACCATCCCCCCGAGACCCCTGACGTGGGCGAGCTCGAGGTGAGAAGTTGATGGGTCGCGAATAACCCCGAGCCGATGACGGCGGCGATCATGACGATGATGAGGATGACCGTCGGCCTCGCCCACGGCGTTGGCCGCATTGAAGTTCTGACCACTTCAGTAACCTCGGATTCCAATTCTGACTGCTCCAGCTCGCTCATGTAGATTGCACCTCGCTCCGGTGTCGTTGCATGTGCGCCCCTTATCTTTTCACCCCGTGTGGCGCTATCAGCATGATAGCTTGCTACTCTATCACTGTCACTGCGCCTCGAATGCGCATCGCCGGCTGGTCGTAGTCCGGAGAACCATGGACCTGAACCGCAGTTCTCGTTGCTGTGTGCCTGCATGAATGATTAGACCGTGGCCGATGCGCACGGAGTTTGGCCCTCACTACCGGGCGTATGACCATCTCGCCGTCGTATGCGTCCTATGTATGTAGGAGACGATGCGAGTGCGCTGACGGTTACAACTGGGACAAGAAGGACGCGAAAAAGGAGCATGCCGGGATGGGGGAGCAACGAGAATCTCAACACGGCGCGACCAATCAGCATGGTGGCAGGCAGCGGTTGCCGCTGATCGCTCTAATCGTGGTACTGGTCCTGGTAGGTGCAGGCGCGTCGGCGCTAGGCATCCGTCAGCTTCTATTCGTCCGCGCTCCCATATCTCCTATATCTCATACGCCTACCGCTCGAGGCGGCACTACGGTACAGGAAAGCCCTGGGACCTTTGTGACGGCGAATGGATCGCAGCTGTTCTATGATGGGCAGCCGCTGCACCTGTACGGCTACACCTTCTATCCTGCCCTGAATGGCGGACCGTCGGCCTGGCACAAAGCCTCATTTACGCAGTACATCGACAAAGTCATCGCCATGGGCCAGATGGCTGGCCAGAATCTGCTGCGTCCAACCGACTTTTGGGATTCCACCAATACGCAGCAAGTGTGGAACGATCCGACGGTGTGGGCGAACATGGACTATCTTGTCCAGACCGCGCAGCAGCATGGCATGTTTGTCATTATGGACCTCTCAGCGTACGCGAAGCTCCTTGAGAGCCAGGGTCAGGATCCCTACAACGCGGCAAACTGGACGGCGTATCTCGATTTCGTCGGCGCGCGTTACGCCAATGCGACTTCAATAGCATTCTACTCGATCGTGGGTGAGCCACCACCACCAACTACTACCGCCGCCGCCACCAACCTCATTTCGTTTTATCAGAGTGTCACCGATGAACTCTATCAAGCTGACGGCGGCCATCACCTGATCACCGCCGGTGGCTTCACCCATATGGAAGAATCGCCGGCGTTGCACTGGTGGCAGCAGATTTACGCGCTTCCCCACAACGACCTCTGTTCCTTCAAGACTTACTCGCAGCACGACCTCAATCTGATGCCCACCATTGCCGCCTTCGCTCACCAGCTGAACAAACCCCTGATAGACGAAGAATTCGGCATGCCACAAGACCTTGGCGACGCAGTAGCGACCGGCAAGTCCTACAACAGCATCACAACCAGCCGGGCGCAGTTTTACACCAACGTCTACACCGAGGGTGAGCAGAACGGCGTTACTGGTTTCGTCTTCTGGAATCTTGGATGCCAGATCGGTAATACCAGCTACGATGTCAGCCCGCTCACACCGGCCGTCTGGCAGGTGGTAGCGGCGCATGGTCCAGCCGTCGCCGTGCCCTGGCCAGAGTCATCGCCCCCCTGTTGACTAAGAGCGGCGATGACCGATTAGGTGTATTGGCCTCTAGTTTACTTGACCATGACCGTATACATGTTGACGCCGGCGCCGCCACCATTGGGACCCAGGCTGACCGTCCCCGCCGGGAAGGTCTTGGAGTAGAGCACGAAACTGTTGTAACCAGCCGGTTGGCTGTCGGTAAGAGTCAGACCGGTGTTGGTCCAGGAGCTGTCAATCCAGCTGGGCAGTGCCAGCCGGGTGTCCACCACCACGTAGACGGTGGCCGATTGGCTGATGGTGAAGCTGACAGTGGGATTGCCGGTGTAGGTCTTGGAGCCATTGGCGGTGCGGATCCAGGCGGTCCCCACCAGGGAGCTGGGCAGTGTGCTGAAGGTGTAGCCCCGGTCGCCATATTGCACGCCGCCATCCTGAAGGTTAGTCTGCAGGGACCACTTGGCAGCATTGGCGGTATCGTTCACCACTAGATTGCTCAGCTGCACCGGTACGGGAGTCGGCGTGGGGGTGATGGTGGGCGTGGGGGACACCGTCGCCGTCGCCGTCGGAGTGGGTGTGGGAGTGCCGCCTCCGCCGGTGGGTACCCCAATGACGGTGTACATGTTGACACCGGCGCCGCCACCGTTAGGACCTAAGCTGACCATCCCCGCCGGGAAGGTCTTGGAGTAGAGCACGAAACTGTTGTGACCGGCCGGTTGGCTATCGGTCAGGGTCAGCCCACTCTTACTCCAGGAGCTGTCGATCCAGCTGGGCGGCGCAGCCAGGCGGGAGTCGAGTGCCACATAAATGGTTGCCGGTTGGTTGATGACAAACGTGGCAGTGGGATTGCCGGTGTAGGTCTTGGAGCTGTTGGCGGTGCGAATCCAGTGGGAGCCGGCCAGCGCCGACGGCACACCAGCTAGGGTGTAGCCACGATCACCATATTGGATGCTGCCGTCTTGGAGGTTGGCCTGTACTGACCAGTTACCGGCGTTGGCGGAGTCGCTCACCTGCAGGTTAGTGAGCTGGAAACCGGAGCCGAGGCCCCAGGCATAGAGCTTACCATCGGTTGCGCCCGCGTAGATGATGCCGTTAGAGACCGATGGAGGACCATAGAAGGTGCCACCTGCAGTGAAGCTGTAGAGCTGATTACCGGTAGAGGCATCCAAAACCTGAAACTGATTACCCGCGCCGACAAGTATCAAGCCATTATCATAGGTGATGGCTGGAATTACCGGACCGCTGGTGGCGTGCTGCCAAAGGACAGCGCCCGTAGCCGGATCGAAGGCTTGCACCGAACCCCCTGCGCTGGTGCCGTTTATGGTGGTATTGCCGCCTGCGAAGTAGATACGCCCGCCTCCCTGTGTCCCCGACGAGACCGAGCCTTGGCCGCAGACCGCGCACTCGCCGCCGACCGAGAGCTGGTACTCCCAGACCGGACCGGCGCTGACAGTGGAGCGATGGAAGGCGTAGAGAATGCCATTCTTGTTGATAGCTGCTACCCAATTCGTGCCGTTGGTGTCCGTATATAGCAGTGGCGTCGTTCCCCAGTCCGAGTCAGTGACGGCTTGCGCGGCAGGAATTTGCCAGGAGCTCAATACTTGCAGTGTGGAGGCGTTGATGGCTACCATTGCCTGTGGCAGGGGAAATGTGGTACCGCCGGCCAAAGTCCCAGTGGTGACGTAGATGGTGTTCGTGCTCGCATCCACCGAAGGCGAGGACCAGATGCCACCTCCGACATTACCGCTAGGCACCATGTCGAGTGTATTGACAATCTGCTGGGTGGACAGATCAACCTGGAGCAGCTGGCCCTGCACCAGTGGGCAATCGCCATAACTGGCAACGCCAACGTAGGCGTACCCATTGTAGAGCAGCGGGCTCGCCCAGTTATAGTGGCCGCCGGTGACGCTGTTGTCACCGGTATAGACCTTCCACAGCATGTTGCCGGTGGCAGCATCCAGGGCATACCAGTTGGTGTCGCCACCTCCGACGTACACTACCCCATTCTGGACGGAGGCCGAGGAGGTGATGCCCGCGTATGGTGGGCTGCACGTACTGCTCGGGAAGGTCTGGCCGAGGAAGGTTTTCCATATCAGGGCACCGGTCGCGCCATTAAGCGCGTACTCATAGCCATCCCACGAGCCGACGTAGACAGTGCCGCCGACAACGGCGGCCTGGGCGGCTACCGTGCCATTGGTCTGGTAACTCCACAGCGGCACCAGGTCTGCGGCGTTGGCGGTGCTCAGGACCGTTTCACCGCTCGCCCCGCTGCGCGCAGCATCGTGGAGGTAGGTGGGCCAGTCCTCGCCAGTAGTCTGTACCGCGAAGGCGGAGCTAGCGGGAGCGGCGATCTGAGCTAATAAGAATAGGCCGGCCACCGCCAGCGCCAGAGTGCCGGCAAGCGCCAGCCGCTTCCTCGCGACGTGTATCTTTAGCGGAATATTCCGCATCTTCAGCATCTAAAGCCTCCTATGCGTCACAGTCGTAGAGCCGAGTTGCAGCGAAACGCCGGCGGCCTGGCTCTGCCAGGCCGCCGGCAGGGATAGACCAGGCGAACTCGGCATGCCCACGGAGGTGGCCATGTGTCTGCTCGGCTGGCCTATTGCTCAGGGCACGATGACCGTATACATGTTGACGCCGGTGGCGCCGTTGTCATTGGGACCCAAGCTGACCGTCCCCGCCGGGAAGGTCTTGGAGTAGAGCACAAAAGTGTTGGAACCGGCCGGTTGGCTATCGGTCAAGGTCAGCCCGGTGTTAGTCCAGGAGCTGTCGATCCAGCTGGGCAGCGCAGCCAGCCGGGTATCCACCGCCACGTAGACGGTGGCCGATTGGCTGATGGTGAAGGTGACGGTGGGATTGCCGGTGTAGGTTTTGGAGCTATTGGCCGCGCGGATATAGGCTGCTCCCACCAGAGAGCTGGGTACCGTGCTGAAATTGTAGCCCCGGTCGCCGTACTGGCGGCCGCCGACCTGCAGGTTGGTCTGCAGGGACCAGTTCGCGGCATTGGTGGTATCGTTCACCACCAGATTGCTCAGTTGTACAGGTGTCGGCGTCGGGGTGATGGTAGGGGTGCTCGTCGGCGTCGGGGACACCGTCGCCGTTGCCGTGGGGGTGGGCGTGGGAGTCCCGCCTCCGCTGGTTGGCACGCCAATCACAGTGTACATCAGGTAGGTATTGGCGGAATTGTTGCTCACCGGCCCTAGCGAGACCGTACCGGCCGGGAACGCCTTGGCGAACAGCGTTTGCGTGAATGGTGGAGTGGCCTCGGTGTTCGTCAGCGTCAGCCCGGTGTTGGTCCACGAGCTATCCATCCAGGTGGGCTTTGCCAGCCGGTTATCGATGGCGACGTAGATCGTGGCGTCCTCGTTGATGGTAAAGGTAGCGGTAGGGTTGCCGGTGTAGGTCTTGGAGGCATTGGCCGTGCGGATCCAGGGCGAGCCAGCCAGAGAGGATGGCACAGTGGTGAGGGTGTAGCCGCGGTCCCCGTATTGCACGTCTCCCACCTGGACATTCGACTGTATCGACCAGTTGGCGGCATTGGTGGTGTCGTCCACCTGCAGATTGCTGAACTGCAGCGGAGTGCCGATCGGCGTGGGCGTTGGGGTCGGAGTAGGCACGACCGGTACCGCGATCACCGTGTACATGAGATCTGTTGTAGCAGTGCTGGCATCGGGTCCCAGGATGACGGAACCAGCGCCGAAGGTCCTGGCATACAGCGTCTGCGGGAAGGGGCCTCCAGGCGCGTTGTTGGTCAGGCTCATACCGGTATTAACCCAGGACGAGTCCATCCAAGACGGCTTGGGCAACCGGCTATCCATGGCGACGTAAATCGTCGCGGCGTCGTTGATGCTAAAGTGCGCAAGCTGAGCGCCAGTGTAGGCGTCGGATGCGTTGGCGGTCTGCACCCATTGGGCGCCGAGGAGGACGCTCGGTACGCCGGTCAGCGTATAGGGCTCGTCGCCGTACTGCGTGTTCCCGACCTGGAGATTACTCTGGAGCGACCAATTAGCTGCGTTGGTAGTATCGTTGACGAGCAGATTGTTTAACTGCAGAGGGTTCGCCGGCGGCGTCGGATTGGGCGGACCACTGTAGACATATTTATAGATTGAGCCCTGATAAATAGCGGTCGAATAGAGATCGCCGTCAGGCCCCATCTCCAGGTCAACGGTGGTACCGGCGGCGCTGTCAAAGACGGTGTCGGAGGCGACGGTGGTGAAGCTGCTGTCGGTAAACGTCAGGTAGTGGAGCGTCTGGGTGCCATACTCACTGTAGAACAGCACGTTTTTATATAGGGAGGGATATGCGCTTCCCTCGTACTGCAGGAAGCCGGTGATCGCGTTGGAGCCGACCGGGTCGTTGTAGTACTCATAAAAGGGACAATTGGAGAGGTTGGCCTGCGCCGGCGACGTGCACGGCTGGTGGTATTCGAAAGACGACCACCCAAAATTGCTCAGCTTTTGCACATAATAGAACCGCTGCCACTTGTCCTCTGACGGCTGGTGGACGCCAACATCCCCCACCATCAGCGTGCCGTTGGACATAAAGGTCATGCGGAATGGACTGCGGAAGCCTAAGGCCCAGACGTAGGCCTGAGGTGTGGCGGCGGTGGGGTAGGGATTGTCGCTGGGGACCGAACCGTCGGGATTCATGCGCAGCACCTTCCCATCCGCTGAGGTAAGGACCTGAGCCTGAGTGCCGCAGGCGCTGCCGCAGGTGTAACCGTCGCCGACTTCGACCCAGAGCTTCCCATCTGGTCCCCATTCGACGTCGTTAATGTTGTGATACTGCGCCGATGGTGTGGTGAACTCGTAGATCACGTCCTCTGTAGTGGGATTGGCGACGCCATTGACGACGGTAAATCGTGAGAGCCGGCTATGTCCGTCGCTGTTGGTATAGGCTGCGTACAAATAGCCGTTTGACGCAAAGTTGCCGTCCAGCGCAATCGACAGCAATCCCCGCTCGTTGTCACATTGGGTATTGGGGATCGAAATGACAGGCGTGGTTACCAAAACGCCACTGTGAATGAGGCGAATGGTGCCGCACTGCTCGGCAACGTACATGTCGCCGTTGGGAGCAAACCGCGTCTGCACCGGATCAGTGAGACCACTGGCCACCGTCACTCGGGTAAACCCACTGGGAACTGTGGCCGCTGCGGAGTTCTGCGTGTTGCGGTTGGCCGCTATCGCCGAGAAGGCGAGAGCGAAGGAGCTAACGACGAGGAGAGCGACGGACAAGGAGAGTAGTCGCACACGCGATTTCGTAAGGCTCTTGAGAAAGCGTGCCTGCAAAAAAGACGGCCAGATCGACATCGAAGGCTCCCTTCTGCGCCTGCGTTCATGGGTTATATTCTGTATGTTTGAATTGTCTGTGGCCATCGTTATTGCACGATGACCGTGTACATGTTGGCGCTGGTGGTGCCGTTGTCATTTGGACCTAGGCTGACCGTCCCTGCCGGGAAAGTCTTGGCATACAGCGCAAAACTGTTGTGACCAGCCGCCTGGCTGTCGGTCAGGACTAGACCGGTGTTCATCCACGAGCTATCGATCCAGCTGGGCGGTGCCAGCCGGGTATCCATCGCCACGTAGACGGTTGCCGATTGGTTGATGGTGAAACTGACGGTGGGGTTTCCGGTGTAGGTCTTGGAGCCGTTAGCGGTGCTAATCCATGGTGAGCCAGTTAGCGCCGCCGGCACACTGGCGAGCGTGTAGCTGCGATCACCATATTGCACGTCTCCCACCTGGATGTTTGGCTGAAGTGACCACTTGGCGGCATTAGTCGTGTCGTTGACTACCAGATTGCTTAGCTGCACCGGTCCCGTTGTGGTGCCGCCAGTCCAGGTGACCGTCGTCGCATTCGAGGCAAATGAGCCGACCGTTGATACCGAAGCGACGACGGTGTCTATGCCCGCTGCGGCACCAGTATAGGCAAATGTCACCTGCCCCGAAGCATTGGTGAACCCTGTAGCGGTCTGACCGAAGTTGGGTCCGCTGACCACGCTAAACTGGACGGCAGCGTTTGGCAGTCCCACTCCTCCACCATCCAGTAGTGTCGCGGTCTCGGTGACCAGTTGGCCAACGGTGCTGCTGGTCGTGGCTGGTCCAAGCGTGAGCGTGGCGGCGTTGGACCCTGCCGCACCGATGGGGCGCCATTGCGTGGACTCGTTTTGTTTCGGCGGGCAGGAGCCGCGATCAATACCACCCGTATCGAGGACGTGGGTGCTGTCGACCAGCGTGGTTGCGCTGCCGCCTATGGTCAGTGTCACTGTAGGGGCAACGGTCAGCGGCGTTCCACAGTTCTTGGGGTAGCCGCTGGTATCGAAGTTGATATAGCTTGGATCGTCACCGGGCGGGTTCTGGGTCAGAATCACGCTCTCTAGAGCCGGTACCGTGAACGATCCCCAGAGGTTGAAGATCTTGCCGCCCAGTAGCGAGGAGTGGTCGTCCACCACCACGCTGCTAACCTGAACAGCGGTGGGGCCTGGGTTGTCCAGCCGAATCGCGCCGGCGTCATAGCAGCTGGGTAGTTTGCCACAGTTGGTCGAACCGGTAATGGGATTGCCGAGAAATATGGTATTCGGAGCGCCTAACCATGGTACGGGAAATTGCGCGGGAATTGGATTGTTCGTCTCTTTGTCCTCGGCGTATCCGACAAAGACCGACAAGCCGCCAGCTGTGTTTCCCAACGATTGACTTCCAGCGGCGTGAGTTGAAGCTGCGGTCATAGCGGTGATCCCCAGCAACATGAGCACAAGCCCACAACAAGCTGACCACTTCGTAACGCGGGGTGGCATGCCTCGCCTGCTTTCCACTAAATTAACAACCAAGCGTGCCTACTCACGATGTAGCGTCCGCAGGCACAGTAACGACGGTTTCGGCTGATCGGATGAATGCCAGTGGAGTAGATCCCTCAAGAGAGTTACCCCACTGGTGGCTGTCCTACCCGCATCACGGAGTAGGGGTTGAGCTTGGAACGACACTGGGCGACGGGGTAGGCGTCGCGGTTGGAACGACACTGGGTGTCGGAGTAGGGGTTGCGGTTGGAACGACACTGGGTGTCGGAGTAGGGGTTGCGGTTGGAACGACACTGGGTGTCGAAGTTGCAGCGGGCGACGATTTGGCACTGGGACCTCCGCTACCCACCTGTACTGCATCGAACATGGCCGTGCTTGTGGCGCTGATATTGTGCGAGGTGACCGCCATTCCCGCCAACAGCGTTCCGGTCATATTGATCGTGATCGCCGAGTTGGGTACCGCCGTCCAGGTCACTCCATCGGGAGATGTATAGGCGGTGAAGGTGGTGCCCGAACGTGCGACTGCCAGGTAGGCCGGCACGGTGCCGGCGATGAGCAGCTGGCTGGTGGTGGCACCTTGGGTAGTGCGGTACTGGATTGCGATACCGTTGCTGGGTGTCACGAAGGCCGCGTAGTAGGGCGAGCCAGGGTCGGTGGTCGCGCGCAGCATCACTCCCGCCTTCGCCCAGGGACTGGTGTTCGTCTGGGAGGTGACCTGCGCGCTTACACTCCCGTCGGTAGTGAGAGATTGGTAGATGTAGTGGAAGGCGTCGCTGGTATCCCAGATGTCGCCGCCCCCGCCGAAGATCGTCCAGGTGCTGCTCTCATAGAGCTGCCCGCCCGCCGGTGTGGGGTTGCCGATGTCGGCGCAGCTCCAGCCGGAGACGCACGCTTGCACCGGCGGCACCGCGGGAGCTCCCACCGTGACCGCGTCCATCCCTACCGCGCTCAGCTCCCCGGTATTGTGCGAGGTGACCGCCATTCCTGCCAGCATCGTGCCGGTCATGTTGATGGAGACAGTGCTTCCGCTGATAGCTGTCCAGTTCACGCCATCGGGAGACGTATAGGCGGTGAAGTACTCGACATTTGGCGTGACGCTGGTGTCGGTATAGCGCGAGACCTGCAGGTACGCCGGCACGGTGCCGGCGATGAGCAGCTGGCTGGTGGTCACGCCCTGGGCGGCGCGGTACTGGATCGCGATACCGTTGCTGGGTGTCACGAAGGCCGCGTAGTAGGGCGAGCCAGGGTCGGTGGTCGCGCGCAGCATCACTCCCGCCTTCGCCCAGGGACTGGCGTTCGTCTGGGAGGTGACCTGCGCGCTTACACTCCCGTCGGTAGTGAGAGATTGGTAGATGTAGTGGAAGGCGTCACTGGTATCCCAGATATCGCCGCCCCCGCCGTCGATCGTCCAGTTGGCGCCGTTCAATTCCTGGGAACCCGCCGGTGTGGGGTTGCCGATGTCGGCGCAGCTCCAACCGGAGGGACAGACGGTACTGGGCTCTACGGCGGTGTTTTGTATCTGTACATTATCGAAGGTAGCGACGCTGGGCCCCGCCGTGTCGTGTGGCGTATCCGCCATTCCCACCAGTATTGGGCCGGTGATGTTGAGCACGACGGTGGAGCCAGGGACCTCCTGCCATGTCGTGCCGTCAGTAGATGTATAGGTGGTGAAATATTCCGTCGTCGGCGAGGTGCTGGTATCGCCCCAGCGGGCAATCCGCAGGTAGGCCGGTACGGTGCCGCTGAGCGCGATCTGGTCGGTCGTGCCACCCTGTGTCTGCCGGTACTGTATCACGATGCCGTTACCAGGTGTCATCAACTCCGCATAGTAGGGCGCCTGCGGATCGGTGCTGGCCCGCAGCATCACCCCCGACTTCGCCCAGGTATCGTCGTTGGTCTGGCCGGTGATCTGGGCGGTGATGGTCGTATCCCCTGGCTGTGTCTGGTCGACGAAGTGGAACTGGTCATAGGTGCTCCAGATATCCTCGCCTCCGCCGGACAACTGCCAGGTGCCATTCTGCAGCGACTGGCCGCCGGCGGGGATGGGGTAGCCGACGTCGTTGCAGCTCCAGCCTGCCGGGCAGGTAGTCGGCGGCGAGATGGACGCCGTACTGGTGGTGACGTTGGTATAGGTCACGGCGCTCGTGCTGCGGCTGGAGTCGGCGTCGGCGGCCATACCGGCCAGGATGGTTCCGGACATCTCTGGTATGGCCACGCTGGACCAGGGTACAAAGGTCCAGTTGATGCCGTCGGTCGAGGTGTAGGCGCTGAATATCTGCTGCGACGGCGATACTGTCGTATCGGTATACCGGGTGATACGCAACCAGATTGGTAGCGTCCCAGTAGGCGGTGTAAGCTGGTACGTCTGCAGACCGTTATGTAACCGGTACTGGAGGAGCATGCCATCTCCGGGAGTCACGAAGATACCGTAGTTCGACGACCCCGAGCTGAAGTTGGCGCGCATCATCAGGCCGGCCACGGCGCCGTTCGCGGTGTTCTGCTGAGATGTGATTCGCGCGCTGATGGTGCCGTCGCCGGTGAGCGACTGTGCGACGTAATGGAACGAATCCGTCTGGTAGCCGATCTGCGGACCAGTGCCGTCAACGGTCCAGGTTCCACTGCTGTAGGCCTCGTTGCCACTAGGCGAGGGTGTGCCCACGTCCTGGCACTGCCAACCGGTCTGGCACCCGGTGCCGACACCCGATGGATTCGGCGTCACGGTAATTGGGCCAACGCTGTAGTTCGAATAGGTGTTGGTACCCAGTGGTGGCGTTACCGGTGGCGTTGAGGTGGTGCTGGTTATCGCGTTCTGTGCTATCCCGGCCATGACCGCGGCCGGCATGACCACCTGGGTCTGGCTGCCAGGCAGCAGATTCCAGTGGGTACCGTCGGTGGAGGTGGCGGCGCTAAGGGTGTCACCATTGCGCTGAATCATGAGCCACTGTGGCAGTGGCGTTGGATAGTAGCGGTTTGCCTGGACCGGACCCGAGCTAAAGGCGGTGCGGTACCAGATGCGCATGGTAGGCTGAGGCTGATTTTCGGGATTGTTCTCGGGATATTCGAAGATGCCGTAAAATGGCGAGCCCGGCGTATTATTCTCGCGTACGATGAGCCCGGCCTCCGGCCCAAATACGTTGGTCGGCCCTTGCATGCTCTGGGTAAGCATCTTGGTCACGACCTGGAAGTTTCCGGTCGGCTCCTGGGTGATGAGGCGGAATTCGTCGGTTGTGCCATTGAGGTTGCTGTAGCCGGACGCGTTCACCGTCAGCACTCCGTTAGCGGCTACGCTCTCGCTTCCGGGGATATTCGTCCCCATATCCTGACAGGTCCATCCTGACGGGCAGTTGGGATCAGGCGGCGGCACGGTGAGACTACCAATGGCGAAATCCCAGAGCCGGCCGGTGCCGCTACCGATGTAGATGTTGCCGTTGGAAATCGTCGGCGCACTATAGGTGACGCCGCCGAGGTTCTGGGTGTAGAGGCTCTGGCCGGTTGTAGCGTTGAGGATCTCGAAGTAGTGGCCGTTGGCCTCGGCGATGACGCCGTTGCCGTAGGCCAATGAGGCCCAGACCGGGCCATTGGTTGTGCCGTGCTGCCAGAGTATGTTACCCGTCGCGGGATCGATGGCGCGCACGTACCCTTGGTAGCCGACTCCGTTGATCTCGGTATTACCGCCGGCTACAAAGAGCACGCCAGTAACTGAGCCGATAGTGAGGTTGCTGGCATAGGCTCCACTGGAAATGCTGCCGTCACCGCAGGGAGGGCAGTCGCCTCCGTAGGCGACATTGTCCTGCCACAGAGGCCCCGGGTTCAGATCGTTGCGATTGAAAGCGTAGAGCACGCCGTTCTTGTTGGTCGCCGTCACCAGCTGTCGTCCCAGCGAGTCGGTCATGAGAACCGGGCTCGTCCCCCAGTCAGAGTCATTCCCCTTCTCCGAGAACGGCACCTGCCACCACCCTTTTACCGCCAGTGTGTTGGCGTCGAGTGAGACGATGGCCTCGGAGATCGTCTGGTCCATCTGGTTCTGGGTCGCCGTCGAGACGAAGACAGTATTGGTTGCCGTGTCAATGGCCGGTGTCGTCCAGACGCCGCCGCCGACCTCGCCAGGTGGAACGAAGTTGACGGTCGCATCGACGTTATGGGTCGTCAGATTGACTTTCCATAATTGCCCCGGTATGAGCGGATTGTCGCAGTCGCTGGCGATACCGACGTAGGCGAAGCCGTTGTAAATCACCGGGCTGGACCAGTTATACCAGCCCTGGGTAGTATCCCCGGTGTATACGTCCCACAGGATAGCGCCGTTGGTCGCATTGAGCGCGTACCAGTAGTCGTTGCCGCCGCCGACGTAAACCACCCCGTTCACTACCGAAGCCGCCGAGGTCACGCCAATTGTGCCCGGGTTGCACGGCTGGGTATCAGTCCCCAAAAAGGTCTTCCAGATTTTCGCGCCTGTCGAAGCGTTGAAGGCATATTCGTAGCCGTCCCACGACCCGACATAGACCACACCGCCGACCACGGTCGGGGAGGCGGCGATTGTGTTACCGGTCTTTGCCTGCCATTTATTGTAGATGCCGGACGCACCTGCGGCGGTGAGCTGCGTCTCGTTCACGGCGTCCGAGGTGTTGGCATAGTCGTACAGGAATTTTGGCCAGTCCCCCGGCGAAGTCGCACCGGGCGAAGCGGCCTGGGCATGTACGTTGTAGAGTCCGGTGCTGCCGGCGAGCAGAGCCAGCAGGCTCAAGCCTAAGAATAGCGTGGTAAGGCGCCGTGCCCCTAGCACACGGCTCAGCACCCGGGAACGCACGGCACTGACGGCGGTGATCCTGGCAGTCTCCTTCTTGGCCACAGGCTTGGCCACAGGCTTGGTCTCGGGCTTGGTCTCGTCTAGCGTCTCAGCGGGCGCGTACGGCCCACCGCGGTCGCTGGCCCAATCGCTGGCCACAACCACCGGCACCTGCCAGTTGCGCAGGTGCGCCATCACCACTCGCAACTCGCTGAACGCCCGCAGGATCACCCGCACATT
This sequence comes from uncultured Chloroflexia bacterium, assembly GCA_963826075.1. Lineage (GTDB taxonomy): Bacteria > Chloroflexota > Ktedonobacteria > Ktedonobacterales > JADMIN01 > JAJPKE01. Next base: position 300,858 of record CAWGVQ010000007.1, on the reverse strand, counting down.
AGCGCCAGTCGCCTGCCCGTACTGCCGAGGCAGGTGCTGCACCGGAACCTGGACGACCCGCACGTGCAGGCGCTGCACCTTAGTCAGCAGCTCGGCGCTTACCATGGCACCATGGGCCGAGACAGCGCACGCCTGGATGACATGCGTGGGAAAGAGCTTGAAGCCGCAATCGATGTCGCGAATACCACGCAGGCCGAGACTCAGGCGGATCACTCGCTTCCACCCAAAGGCATTCATCCGGCGGATGAATGGATCGGCGCGCCGCTGGCGATAGCCCAGCACGACGGCGCTCGGATTCTCCAATTGGGCGTGGACCAACCCCTCAAGGTCATCCGGGTCGAACTGCCCATCGCTGTCCATGTAAGAAACGAGATGGCCCCGCGCCGCGGCGATCCCAGCGAGTAGGGCGCCTCCATAGCCCTGGTTGGGCTGATGAAGCGGCCGCACCCGCAGATCTTCCTGCGCCAGTTCATCAACAATCGCTCCGGTGCGGTCGGAGCTGCCGTCGTCGACGACGATTACCTCGGCTGCCGGGCATATACGGTTGAGCACGCTCAAGCAGGCACGCACCGTGCGCTCGATATTCTGCTCTTCGTTGTAGGCGGGAAGAACGAAGGAGAGTGCCGGCGCGCCGGTCCGGTCTTGCGACGCCTCGACCCACCATTGCATGGCTTCGACTCTGGCATTCACCGGATCTGACCGGTCCAACGGAATACTGACGCCATGTGTAGTCTTATTCCACTGGAAGGGATGCACAATCAGGCTGCCCAGTGCGCGCCAGGCTGCGGCGCTCATGAGCACCCAGTAGAACGGCCCCAGCAGCGAAATCGGTGTGAGATCGTAGTACTTGTAGCGCACCGAGGCGTAGACATTGACATAGATGAACAGGAAGTTGCCGGCAATCTGGCAGAGGACGGCCGGGTAATAGATCCACGCGGGGAAGAGTGATTGGATCCAGGCGTCCACTGGCGTTCCGGCTCCGGCAATGTAGACAATGGTCATCAGCCACATGAGCGGGTTGACGAGCAGCGCGAACACCGTTCCACCGACGAGCAGATTGAAGTCGATCCAGCCAAGTAGTCCAGTGTCTCGCAGGAGTTTGATCGGCTGGCGCATGTGTACGAGGTAGGTCTGCATGTACCCTTTGATCCAGCGTGAGCGCTGCCGAGTCCAGGGGCGCGGCAGCGTCACCGCCTCCTCGCCAGTTACGCTGTCGAGCATCGCTACCTGTAGCCGCGCACGGGAAATGCGCGCGCCGATATCGCAGTCCTCGGTGACGTTGTAGGGGTCCCAGCCCCCAATGCGTACCAGCGGCGCCCTTCGGAAATGATTGCTGGTACCACCCAGAGGAATGAACGCCGAGCGCATGGTAAGCCCGGGCAGCATCATGGTGTACCAGAGCAAGTAGTCCAGCGCAAAGAGCCGAGCCAGCAGCGATTGCTTGCGGTTATAGAAGTCGAGCCGTGCCTGGAGGCAGACGACCTGTGGCGGCAACTGGGCAAACGCCGCTGCGGCTTTGCGCAGCTGGTCGGGCTCGGGTTCATCCTCCGCGTCGTAGACGACCACATACTCACTGGTCGCGTGGGCCAGACCGAAATTGAGCGCGCGCGGCTTCGTCTTGGGTTCTCCGGGCGGCACGAGGAGCATCTGAAAATTCGTTGGCAGCTGCAGGGCTGTGAGGGCGTTGATGGTCTCGTCATCTTCAGTCTCGACCAAGAGCAGCGCCTGCCAACGGTCGGTGGGATAGTCAAGAGCCGAGAGCCGCTGGATGAGCACGGGCATCATGATATGCTCGTGATGCAGCGGCACTAGAACCGTGTAGGTGGGGAGATCGGCATCGGCAAGCGGTGTATCATGCGCCGCATACCCATGCACGCTGGCGACACGGGTGAGCATCCAGACCTTGTGCAGGCCAGAGACGAAGTACATGAGAGTGGCCAGTGCCAAGAGGACAACCAGGCCATCAAGATGTGTGATCAGCGGAACCAATACCAGCACCGCCGCGCACACTGCCAGAAGTATCACGAATAGGTTTTTCTGCGATGAGGTGAGAACGACGCGCGCGCCATTTCGAGCCGCACCCCAGGTGGCGAGGCCGGCCGCCTGCGTGCTGAGCCTTTCTGCGGGATTGAGCAGATCAGCCGGAAAGGGAGTGTCCGCCAAAGACCTACGTGAGCCGCCATCGCTATCCATCCCACCAGTCTCGTCAGCACTCACTAGATCGTTGCTGGTGACTGTGCCCCACACTCCCTCGCCGTCGTCGACGCCTCTTGAGCTGGCTGTCTTGCTTCGCGGAGGTTGGGTCGTTTTGCTGATGGCGAACATCGGCTCAGTCGTGAGCGGCAATTGCGGCCAGGCATCTTCCGACTCCTCTTCCTGCGGAGCGAGAGGAGAATCCCACCCTAGGCGGGGCTTGGTGGGCCTACCGATTTGCGGAAGCATTGGAGGTCCTTTCGTAGAGTTTTGCAGTGCCAAATGTTGCGGTGAGGACATAGCCTTGCAGGAAGTTTGGTCTTGACTTGGCAGCGGTCGCGATGGGATCGAAGTTCTCGCTGTTGGGATCCATGAGAATCCAGTTCACGTTCGCCTTGGCCGGGTCAGCGAGGGCAGAGTTGTATCTGGCTCCATTGCTATCGGTCAGGAAGTCATCATCTGGCAACGCCGAGTAGAAGACCGCTGGGGCAAAGGGGCTATAGCTCAGCAGCATCAAGCCACCTGAATAATGTTTAGCGAGATACTGGCCGATGATCTTCTGCTCGTTTGGCGCATTCGCGTTGCTGCCGTGGAGAGGGTCGAACAGGACATAGGGAAGCTGCCCAAACGTGTTGGTAATCATCAAGAAGGCGAGCAAGGCCAGGCAGATGGCCAGCGTCAACCGCCGCAGCAGTACGAAGCGGTGAGCTACCAGCACTCCCAGAAAGAGTGCGACGAGCGGAATCATTTCCATGCCATAGCGCACGTTGAACCAGGTGGCTGCCCCATTCACCGGGATTTCAGCGGTGCGAATAATAGTGCTTCCCTGCACGAGCGCCAGCCAATTGAAAGCGAATGGCACTATGAGAAGATACACCGGCCAGGTGGACATGCGCAGGCGCGTGGTATACGCCCAGAAACCGATGCCAAGCACAGCAAGAATGATGATCGGCAAGCTTACAGTGTCGATTACCGTCTGCAGATACACATGGAACGACAGCAGCAGGTTGTGGTACGTTGGTAAGCCGCCCTGGGCAGCGATGCGCTGTTCCTGGTAAGCAGCAGAGTACTTGCCATTGTACCAGCCGATCGCATCGCCGAAGAGGATTTGGTTGTAGAGTATCCATCCTACACACCCGCTAAATGCTAGGACACCGAAGAGGATACCGTTCGCGATAGTGCCGTCGGACCTCTCCCGGCGCCAGGCAACTAGGAGCACGATGACCCCGAGTCCAACTGCCAGGGGCCACCCATCATACCGTATCAGCGTGGCTGCCATGACCGCGGCGGCGGCTTTTACCAGGTCTATGGCAGTGTAATGCTTCACCCAACGAACCGCGTAGTAAATCGCAATTACGGCGGTGCAGATGAGCGGCGCCTCGGTCATTGCCGTGGCCTGCATATACAATAGGCTAGGATTGAGCATCCAGGCGGATGCAGCCAGCCAACCGGCAGTGGCGGTACCGAAGCATTCTCGAGCCAGACGGTACATATACACGGCGCCCACGATGTAGGCGACCATCGACGGTATACTTCCAGCGAGCCCTGTGTGGAACAGCCAATCATTCCAGATAAACACCAGCATGAGGAGATGGGTTAGAGGTAACCAGAACTGCCCAAGTTGAGCAAGTCCTGGGGTCGGTCCAGCTACGACGCGGCGGGCGATCATCATATGGCTCAAGGCATCGTCATACGCGAGCGTGACGCCGAGGTGCGTATAGTAGGCGTAGCTGGCTACGCTGAGTATCACCGCGCTGCCAGCCACAACATGCACCGGGCGTACGTGCTCATTGACCCACGCACGCGCTCCCTGCAGATGCGCCGCAATCGCTGACCGGAGATCAGTCTCTGGCAGATACTGATCTTGTGTCACCGGCGGGTCGGTCTCCATCGTTGGTTTCGTCTCGACATCAGCTTCTTTCAGCTGTGTCGTTGGAGATAGTACCGCCAGCGGTGGCGAACCACCGTCGCCAAGCCGCTGCTCATCAGCAGCGACCTTGCCCAACGATGATGCCCTCGCTAGCGGCGCAGACTTCCGGCGTTGCCGGGGAGGTATTGTTACTGAGTTAACCCCCAACCCCTGGCTACGCTCTAGCTCTTTGCCCATTACCCTCGATCTCCTCCAGCCACACCTACCTACCACAGTACCTTAGTTGCGCATGCCAAGCGATTACGCATGCCAAGCGATTACGCATGCCAAGCGATTACGCATGCCAAGCGATTACGCATGCCAAGCGATTACGCATGCCAAGCATTTGGCGACTCGTCCTAAGTCGATATGTTCACCTAGCACAGGCGAGGGTACTCCGAACTTGCACAATGCGTCTTATGCAAGCAATGGAGTTGCCTATGGGTTTCAGACGAAGCATGGGGCGAGCTCGCCACAGTGATTTCCATGCGAACTCGTGACCAGATTCCTACCGAGTCATGTGTGGAGCAAAAGTACTAGTCGTTTGAGACGAAGTCGAGGATGGCTCCGGCGAGGGTCGGGCATGGTCCTGATTTGACCGTGTACTACGCTTGACTGCAGGTATGACTGGACTATACTCCACCTATTACAACTTACATACAGGCAGAGAGGGAAGACAGTGAGTGTGGGTGATCAGAAGCAGCACATGGGCATAGGCCGAACGGCGATGGTCGTTGCCCCGATCCTGCTAGTGCTGACTATAGTTGCCTTTGGCGTGCTGTGGACATCGGGGCAGTTCACGCCAAGACCTGGCCGTGCTCGTATGATCGCCACCTCGACAACCACCCCATCATCCGAGAGCATTCCCGTCGATCACGCGCATTTTCAAGCTGGAGTCGCACTGATCAGCTACGGCTGTCCTACGTGCATACCCTACGGACCGACCGATGCCGCCTTCGCCGCAGGGCTTGTCGACATGCGCCAGCAGACTGACGCTGGATGGGTCGAAATGGATATCGATCTCTATCAGGACGGTATCTACGGGACCAATGTAACCAACCAGGGACCTACAACCACCCCGCCAGACGCTCTTGCCAACGGTGTACGTGAAGCGCATAAAGACGGTTTGCACGTCTTCATCGTACCGCACCTGAAGGAGGGTACCAGCTCGGCGCTCAACTGGTGTGGGCCAGCCGTCCTGCAGTCGGAAAGCGCGGCCCAGGCTTGGTTTGCGAGTTACTGGCAGGCACTCAGGCCCTACCTCGAAGTGGCGCAGCAAGAGGGAGTCGAGCAGTTTGCGCTCGGTAACGAGTGCAACAGTGGTTCACCGGGCTTGCACATCGAGCAGGCATCCCCGACGCTTTGGCAAACGCTTATCACCGAGGCGCGCTCGATATATCACCATTCACTGGGATACGATATGAACTGGCAGGGTACCAGCCAGTGGACGACGCAGCCATGGATGGCTGATCCTGATCTGTCCTTTATTGGTGTGTCTATGTACCAGCCACTCGTCTATGAGCCGCAACCGCTCACACTGGCGCAGATTGCCGGAGTGTGGAGAGATACGTTCCTGCCGGAGCTCGATGGGTTGAGCGCGGCTTGCGGGAATAAACCGGTCATCCTGACGGAAGTTGGGTACTGGAATGACCAGTATGCGCTCTATGGCTCGCCCGATGGAACCTATGGTCCCTATGCGCCGTTGCCTGGCCCATCGGATCCACAACTCCAGGCAGATGCCTATCAGGCGGCGGTATCCGCGGCACTCGGCGACAGCCATCTCGACGGTATCTACTTCTGGAACTGGGGGAGCGGCAACTTCAGCTCCGATAAGTTTGCCCCCAATAACCTCCCGGCGGCGCGGGTTCTGCACTCGCTTTACGGCACTGTTGGCGGGAGTGCACGGCCGTAACATCTCGCCCGCTCTGGTAGGCGGCTTAGGCGTCGAGTCTTTGGCTAATGGGCAAAGTAAACCAGAAGGTGGAGCCGCCTCCCGGCGCGCTCTTCACCCCTATGCTGCCGCCATGCCGCTCGATGATCTGGCGGCTGATGTAGAGGCCTAGCCCCAGGCTGCCACCTGTGCCTGGCCGTGCCTGCACGTGGGCTACGCGGTGAAAGCGCGTCCAGATCTGCGACTGCTCGTCCGGGGAGATACCTGGTCCCTCATCCCGCACCTGTACTCGCGCCTGCCGGAGGGGTGGCTGGTCGGGAGGTTGCGGATCCCCTGGTTCGAGCTCTACTGTAAGTGTAACTGGTCGTCCCACTGGGGAGTATTTATCGGCATTGGAGAGCAGGTTTCCAAGCACCTGGCCGATTCGATCGGGGTCAGCCAGCAGCACGATGGGTTCGGCCGGTAGCTTTACCTGGACCAAGCGCCCGCTGGCCATCTGGATCCCCTGCATTTCCTGGCGGCACAGGACTCCCAGATCGCAGGGTCGAACTTCAATCGACAGTTCGTGCGCCTCCAGACCGACCACCACGCGCATGTCGTCGAGCAGGCGCTGCATGCGGACCACTCCCTGAGTCAGCGAAGCCATTACCTTCTCATCCGGCGTCGCCACCGGCTGCCCGCGCTCCATGCGCCGCTGCTGCATCTGCAGATACGTCTTGATACTGGCCAGGGGGTTGGCCAGATCATGGGTCACTACTCGCAGAATGTCGGAACGCTCCTGTTCCATTTGGCGCTGTACGGTAACATCACGGGTAGAGGTCACCCCGCCGATAATCCTGCCTTCCCTATCGACCACCGGGGCTCCGCTCACGCTCACCTGTTTCTCTTGACCATCTAATGTCCGCAGCCGCATGTCCACCGCCTGCGGTCCGGTAAACGTCTCTCCCCGAAGTACCCGATAGATTGGCCACTCCTCCAGCTGCAGCAGTTGCCCATTCGCGTCCGAGAGGTGAAACCACCCCGAGCGCAGTTCGGGCAAGAAATTGCTCGCCGTTGTGCAGGCTACGTCATAACCGAGAAGACGGCGCTGGGCGCTGTTCATACGTAGCGTACGTCCTTCGGTATCGAAGAGCATAACCCCATCGGCATCGGCCTCGACGATACTTTCGATCTCCTGCGCCCGCTCTGCCAGTTCCTGTTCCATGCGAACCTGCTTGGTCACGTCCCGCGCCACGATCACCGCGCCCACAATCTGCCCAGCGGCATCTCGCAGAGGCGCTCCGGTGACGCTCTGGATCAGTGCGTCGCCGGCGACATTCGCTACGTGCAGCTCAGCCGGCTCGAGATTGGTAATGGTCTCCCCGTGCAGCACGCGCACCATCGGCCAGGCCTCGAGTGGCACCGGCTCTCCGAGCGAATCGCGAACCTGCATAGGAGGCAGGAGCGAGTGAAACGGCCACCCTTCCAGCTCCGCACGCGAATAGTATGCGGCGAGTGTCCGGGCAGCCGAGTTCATCTTGACCAGTTCTCCAGCGGCGTCAAAGATGTAGACGCCTTCGCTCATGGCCTCAAACGTCCGTTCGAGTTGCTGGTTATTGAGACGTAACGCCTCCTCCAGCCGTGTCCGCTCAGTCATATCACGACAGCTGGCGATGATGTTGGTGGCGCCCCGCAGCTCGATGCACCCGAGGTTGATCTCTACGGGAAATTCACTTCCGTTGAAACGCCGGCCGACAAGCTGTAGGCCTCTACCCAGGGAGCGCAGTGTGGGGGTGGAGGAGTAAGCAGCATGGTGCATGAGTTGGGCTAGGTGCAGGCCAGCGGGAATGAGCTGCTCGACCGGCTTGCCGGTAAGCTCTTCGCCGCTGTAGCCAAAGACCGCATTGGCCTGCTGGTTCGCGTAGGTTGTTTGGCCCTTGGAATCAAGCACAATGATCGCATCGGGAGCTAGGTTGCCCAGGTCACGTAGCCGTGCGTTGACTTCTCGCTCAATGCTGGTAACCTCAGGCTGCTGGCCCAGTTGGCTTTCATGCCCGGCCGACGCCAGAATGTCGCCGTTGCTCTCTAGCGGGCCGATGAACCCCGGATCACTCGACATTTCCCCGCCTTTGTGCACTGTGCTGGTGCTTTCGACATACCGGAGGCCAGCCTACCTGCCAGTTCTCGCTGGCGAGTACTGCCCCGTGAGCATTGAGCAAGTAAAGATAGGCCACGCCGCGACTGATGAGCTGCAACGTGGCAATCAAATGGACATCCATTCGCATTGCATTAGCATATGACATAGCCGGACGCGATGGCTAGAAGACGGCGCTAGCGGAGGTGCTGCGGACGGTGCCGGCTCAGTTGTTGCCACTACAAGCGACTCGTTATAGTTTGAAGCGTGTACTCGCGCTAAATCTGGACCGGCCGTGCCATCTTGGTCTTGCGACGGATTTCGATCATGATCGAGGAAGGTTATTTTATGAGGATTCTTGGGATAGTTATTGGTGTACTCGTACTTATCGCCGGGGTAATCTTTACGCTGCAGGGCTTGAATATCCTCGGCGGTAGCTCCATGAGCGGGGAGAGGATGTGGGTGATCTTAGGACCTGTTGTGGCTATTGTCGGCTTGGTGGTGCTTCTGCTGTCTCTGTCAGGAAGGCGACGGTCCACGGCTTCCTAAGTGGCTTACACCACTAGGCGAGCGGCTCGCGCCCAAGCACTGCAAATAGTCCCCAAATGCGCGCCGCGAGAGTGATGCAGGACACAGCACCAGCGAGCCATTGCTGGCTATACTAGTGGCAAGATATTTGCACGATTGGAGAGCTCAGCAATGTATACGTTGCGCAAGGTGCTGCACCTGCATCACTCATCGGCCACTTCTCGCCCCAGCAATTCTGCCCGGCTGTTTGGTACAGCACTCGGTTTAATGCTGGTATTCGTAGTGTCCGCTTGTTCATCTTCGACCGGGTCACAGCTGAGGCCTACAGCTACCTCTGCCGGCTCGCCCACCGTCGGAGTCGCGTCTTCCACCGCGACACCAAGTGCGGCGAGCGCTACGGCAACCAGCGGCGGTACCGGGGGCAGCAGCAGCTCGGTGAGCGTGTACATAGGCGCGAGCGACGGTACCGTGTACTCTGTAAAGGCCGCCAGCGGTACGTTGCAGTGGAGCATTCCAGTTGGCGGGCTGGCTTCAAAGCCTACTGTGGTCAACGGCATCGTCTATGTGGCGACCGATAGCGGCCATGTGGCAGCGCTCAGCAACGGATCCTCGCTGTGGAACGTGACTCCGGGAGGTATCTTCTATGACCGGCCCGCCGTCGACGGCAACCAGGTCTTCGTCGCTTCCGACAATTCATCGCTCTACGCTCTGGACGCTGGAGACGGCTCGGTGAACTGGTCGTATGCTACCGGTGGTTCGATTAGCGGAGCGCCGACTACCGGAAATGGTCTCGTCTATACCGGCTCTGTGGACGGATACCTCTATGCGATTCATGAGTCAGACGGCACTTTGGCTTGGAAGACAAAGCTCGAGACCGATGTGGAGTTTACTTCTCCTACGCTAGCCAACAACGTTGTCTATATCGGCGATGATTCGGGCACGCTTACTCTGGTCAACGCCATGACCGGCAATGTCATCACCAGTTACCAAAAAGCCGGAGGCCAGATCGGCGGCCGCCCGGCGGTGTCCAATGGAGTGGTGTACTTTGGCTCCAGTAGCCACAACGTCTATGCGCTCTCCACAAGCAATGGCTCAGTCGTCTGGCACTTTTCCACTTCGGACAGCATTCTCTCGACTCCCAATCTCAACAACGGCACCATCTACATCGCCAACTCATCGATGTTCTATGCGCTGAACGCGGCCAATGGCAGCCCGCTCTGGACGAAGAGCACCACCGGCTCGTATGCCAGTACCGGGCGCTCCTGGCCAAGCGTCAACAATGGTGTGGTGTACATCGGCGATTCCACTGGAAAGCTCTACGCCCTCAACGCTGGCAGCGGTAAGACGTTGTGGACATTCATGGCAAGTTCCGGGTTTGGCTCGCCACAGGCGGCGTGACTGGATCCGAGGACGCTCGGCTTTCTACTCGGTGGCCATGAGGCGTAACGCTCGCATGATAAGGTCTTCCAGACCCTCGTTGGTATCGGTGGGCAGGTTACGCACCGCTGCGGCAGCCTGCGCCGGCGTGTAGCCCAGACCAGTGAGGGCGTCAGCTACCTGGCCTCTCACATTCCCCGCTGGGGCGCCGCTGCCGATCGTTCCGCTGCCACTCATCTTTTCAAAGCGTGGCCGCAGTTCCAGAATCATCCTGGCTGCCAGCTTCTTACCCACGCCCGGAGCCATCGTCAGCCGTACAATGTCATCGCTAAGCACGGCTTCGCGTAAACCCTCTCCAGAGAGAGCCGAGAGCAGCGCCAGCCCGATACGTGGCCCGACGCCGCCAACCGCCAGGAGCTGCTCAAAGGTCTCGCGATCGGCAGCGCTGGCAAAGCCAAAGAGCGAGATGACATCCTCACGGACGTAGAGCAGCGTCTGCAGATGTACCGTCTCACCAACGGTGAGCTTGTTTAGCGTGGTAAGCGGAGCCAGCACTCGCAGCGTGATGCCACCCACGCTCACCAGCGCGCTGTCGACGGTTTTGCCCTCCAGAAGACCGTGTACCGCTGCAATCATGCGAGCTCCTCCTCACCCTCTAGTCTAGCCGGAAGCCCAGTCGTAGACAGCTCGTGGTCAGCGCACCCGTGCCTCACCCAGCGGGAGGAATGTGCAGGGTGTGCAGATGGCAGATGGCAATAGCTGCGGCGTCCGCGGCATCATCGGGTCGAAGGGGTTCCTGCAATCCCAGAAGCACCCGTACCATTTCCCCTACCTGCTCCTTGGTCGCCAGTCCATAGCCGTGCACCGCCTGCTTGACCTGCATGGGCTTGTATTCATAGACGGCAAGGCCGGATTCGGCGGCGACTAGCAGTGCCACGCCTCGTGCCTGACCGACGCTTATCACCGTGGTGGTGTTTTTGGCGAAGAACAACTCTTCGATCGCCATTTCGCCCGGCAACGCTTCTCTAATGATTTGGGAAAGCTCTCGGAAGAGCAGCAGCAACCGCTCGGGCATGGAGAGCGACTTGGTTGTTTCGATTACTCCACCCTGAATGAGTGCCAGCTTGCTCTGCTGCTTCTCCACCACAGCATAACCCAGCCGCGCCGTCCCTGGATCGATGCCGAGAGTCCGCCGTGCTGCGGGCTCGGCTCCTTCTTCAGCCCGCGTACTTGTCGGCGATCTCATCGGCAATCTCAGCGTTCGTGTAGACGTTCTGAACGTCGTCGAGGTCTTCAAGCCGGTCAATGAGCCGCAGAGTCTGCAGCGCTTCCTTCTCAGGCAGGTCGATTTTGGTCTTGGGAACCAGGGTGCTTTCCGCTCGCGTGATGGTGAGCTTCTTGGACTCCAGCGCCGTACGTACCTTGTCGAGATCCGCCGGCTCGGTATAGACCGTGAGTTCGTCATCGCCGTCATTAAATGGATCGACGTCCTCAGCTCCGGCATCGATGACTTCCAACGTCAGTTCCTCCGGGTCATGCTTTTGGGTGGCGACGCCGATGATGCCGCGCGGCTCAAAGATCCAGTCCACACACCCAACCTCCCCCAAGTTGCCGGCATTCTTGCTGAAGACATTTCGAATTTCGGCGGCTGTCCGGTTACGGTTGTCGGTCATGACCTGTACCATGATGGCCGCTCCACCAGGAGCGTACCCCTCATAGGTGATTTCTTCGAGATTGGAGCCCTCGCCACCGCCGCTCGCCCGCTTAATGGTACGCTCGATGTTGTCCATGGGCATGTTGGCCTCACGAGCTCGCTGCACCGCCATTCTCAAGCGGAAGTTGGCATCGGGATCGGGTCCACCACCCTCGCGCACCGCTACTACGATCTCACGGCCAAGCCGCGTGAAGAGCTGGCCGCGCTTGCTGTCGTTTACGCCTTTCTGGCGCCGTATTTGATGCCATTTTGAATGACCTGACATCGCCTATCGCCCCCTTGTGGTGTACCACCCTATCGTCCGCTAAGAAAGCACGTATCAAACGACGCGCTGCCTGAGGGGCAGCGCGCTCGCGAAATCATTGTACCACTTGCGCTCTTCACTGCGTCGCCAGCACGAAATCCAGGAGAGACCGAAATGCTCCGTAGGCCTGGTTCGCCGGCAGTGTGGCGTGACGCAGCGCTCCCTCCTCCAGTGCAGCGCGAGCAATGTTTCCTTGCTCGGCAAGCGCCTCCCTAATCCGGGCACGTGCGCGTGTCCGATCCAGAATGGCCAGTGCCTCGCCGATATCTTCCTCTGCGGTCGGGCCGGCTCCGCTCATGATCCGCAGCAGAGCGGCACGATCCGCGACACTCGCGGTCTCTAGCGCGTGAATGACCGGTAGGCTCATTTTCTTACGACGCAGGTCTCCGGCACTGGTTTTCCCGAGCCGTACCGCCTCCCAGATCCCCAGAAGATCGTCACGGAGCTGGAAGGCTATGCCCAGTGCCCGGCCGAAGCGGGCAAAGTGGGCCTGAAGGTCGGTGTCATCCGGCGCACCCAGGCAGGCGCCGAACTCAGTCGCACAAGACATGAGCGCCGCCGTCTTGCGGCCAATCATATCCAGATACATGTCTACCGAAATGTCGTGACCACCCTCATAGCGCATGTCGAGGAACTGTCCCTCGCAGAGCTCGAGGCAGGTCTGGTCGAGAAGTTCGGCCAGATGGAGCACCTGCGCAGCCGGGATTCCCGTGCTGGCAAGTTGCCACAGTCCCGTACGAGCCAAGGCGAAAAGTCCGTCGCCGCTATTGATGGCCTGAGGTATGCCCCAGAGTTTCCACATCGTAGGACGGTGCCGCCGTTCCTCATCACCATCTTCGATGTCGTCGTGAATCAGCGAGAAATTATGCACGAGCTCGATGGTAACCGCAGCTGGGGTAATACGCCGCAACAGGTCCTTGCGCTTGGACTCCTGGGTAACACCAGCCCGGCTCGCCGCCAGATCACAGGCTATGAGGACCAGGGTCGGACGCAGCAGCTTTCCTGGATTGTAGTCGGCTGGCGAGAGGTCCGGGCTGCGCCAGCCAAGGTGGTACTCGATCTGCCCGTAGAACTCCTCCAGCCGCCTGGCTGCCGAGCCGGGTGGCTGCTCCCCGCGCGCTCGGACCGCTCCGACCGCTCCGCGTAGACCCAGAGTTATAAGTTCTCGGTACCCCGAGAGAACCCCTTCAATGTCGCTCTCCGGGCTGTCTACTGGCCTGCTGGCGTCATTTCTGGTCGAAGGTTCGCTGACCCGTTTAGAGGCTCGCTTGTTTATGGACATTATCTGCTTTCTAGGAGAGGAGCCGGTAGGGCGGGGCGATATGCACAACCCGGCAGGACTACCTGTGGCGGCCTGGCTAGACACGCTGCCAAATAAAGAGTGCCACGGCAGCGATCATCGCCACAGCCGCAACCAGCCGCCCGGCACCTACGATACCGCCGACACTTCGCACCGGCGCACAGACATCGCAGTACCGCTCCTGGATATGATAGCGCTGGCTGCGCAAACTGTCTCTCACCAGATCAACACGCTCGGTACGCAATCGTGTATGCAGGGAGTCACAGATGTAACGATTGCAGCCGGCACACTTGCCCTCATCGACGTAGTGGGAGAATGAGGACGTAGACCACTGGTCGGGCAGTACTGGGACGCCGCAAACGTAGCAGATCCGCTCGCTGGACCGCGTGACCAGGTTGGTGGCGCACGGCTGATGTGCGGAGCACCCAAAATGGTCTACGCAGAGATTGTGATGGCAGGTCGGGCAACGACCGGCGGACTCGATTCCACATTCGGTGCAGGAAGGAATCGGATAGAGGTTGGCCTGTGACATCGATAACTCCTCCGTCGCTGCTTCTCATACCACGTGAGTATACCAATTCAGCGGCGGGTGGTCAATCAGGGAGTGTACCGCCCGCTCAAACCGGGCTCACCTCTGCTCTCGTGCCGCGATGTCGCTTCGCCACTGTGCGCCGGCGAAATGGATGCGATCAACGTTAGCGTAGACGTGCTGGCGCGCCTCGAGTAACGTTGCTCCGCCGGCGACCACACACATCACCCTTCCGCCGGCAGTCACCAGTTCCCCGCTGCTCTCGTCATACCGGGTACCGGCATGGAACACCAAAACATCCTCATCCACACTCTCCAGATCCGTAATACGCTTACCAGTCTCGTATGCTCCCGGGTATCCCCCCGAGGCCAGAACGACTCCACACGTAGCACCACTGGTCCAGCGGGGGGGTGGCATCTGGTCGAGTCGTCCCTCAGCGGCCGCTGCACACAGGGCCAGCAGGTCACTATCCAGGCGCGGGAGCAGCACCTGCGTCTCTGGATCGCCGAAGCGGGCATTGAACTCGACGACGTACGGGCCATCGCGGGTAATCATGAGTCCCGCATAGAGCAGGCCACGGAAAGGTGTGCCAGCCAGTTCCAGAGCGGAGAAGATAGGTCGAAAGATGTCGGCGTGTATCTGGTCTAGCAGCTCGGTGGTTGCGGCCATGGGCGGTGAGTAGGCGCCCATGCCACCGGTATTTGGTCCCTGGTCGCCATCCAGAGCTCGCTTGTAGTCGCAGGCCGGGGCCAGTGGGTACCAGCGGCTTCCGTCGCTGATTGCAAACAAGGAAAGCTCCCAGCCTTCGAGATAATCTTCGATCAAGACTTCATCGCCGGCTCTGCCAAGCCGGTGTTCCACCAACAGGTCGTCCAGAGCCCGGCGGGCGACATCAGGCTCAGCGGCGATGACCACTCCCTTTCCCGCTGCCAGTCCGTCAGCCTTGATCACCACTGGGAAGGCCCCCCTACCCTCACGCCGGGTAATCGCCTGCTCGGCGGCCGCACGATCATGGTAGCTCTCGGCGCTGGCTGTAGGAATGCCACGCTCGCGCATGAGTTGCTTGGCCCATCCCTTGCTGCTTTCAATGCGAGCTGCCGCCTGTGTAGGGCCGAAAATCTGCAGGCCGGTAGCAAGAAAGTGGTCGACGATGCCATTGGCCAGTGGGTCGTCGGGACCGACGATAGTGAGATCGATGCCATGATCTCGGGCCCAGGATGCGCAGGCAACCGAGTCCATGGGATTCAGGCTGACGTTCTCGGCAATCCGGCTGGTGCCGGCATTCCCCGGGGCGCAGTAGAGCTTGGTCAACAAGGGTGATCGGCAGATCGCCCAGCACAGAGCGTGCTCGCGGGCTCCCGATCCAATGACCAGTACACGCATGTGGCATCTCTCCTTCTCGTGGTACTCGTGCGCTACCAGCTAGGGTGGCGCACCAGAGCCGGCGGTTGCACCATCGGCAGAAAATGGAACGCCTCGGCGTATTCAAAGCCCACTTCCTGGCCTACCGATCTGGCGCGGCTGCGGATTCGCTCCTCTAGCCCCTCTCCGCGTACCTGGCTGGCATGGCAGCGCAGCGCCTGTATCTTCTTCTCAATGGTGCTGGTAATGTCGACGTAATGGTTGGGATGGTCGGTAGCGAAGAAGTAGACGTTATGTACACGGTGCTCATGTACTTGCGCGTCGAGCTGGTCAGGATAATACAGATGGTCCCTGGCGGCGGCGACGGCATCCAGAGCAGTCTGTCCCACTGCTCGATGGTCGGGATGTATCTGATAGCGTTGCCATGGGTCAAAGGTGAGGAGTACGTCAGGGCGATGTTGCCGGATGACCTTCGCCAGCTCTCGCCGCAGCGGTATGCCGACTTCGACCTCTCCATCGGGATGCCGCAGGAAGGTTACCTCCTCCACTCCGAGAACGTGCGCTGCCGCCAGCTGCTCGGCTTCTCGGGTAGCTGCCAGCTGCTCTGGAACGGCGCTGTAGTCGTCGCTGCCTTTGTCTCCGCTGGTTGCCAGTACATACTGCGCCCGGTAGCCGCTCTCCACATAGCGCGCGATGGTGCCGGAGCAGATAAAGTCGGCGTCGTCGGGATGGGCAAAGATTGCCATGACACGGGGCCGCGTGTCCGGTTCGCCGGTGTCGGTCGTCATCGTCAGGTCGTCCTCCATACAGCTATTATCAAATCCCATTGTACTAAATCCTAATCCAGATCATAGTCCCGGCGCACCGGGAGGCGATAGAGAGCTCTCGCTGCTGCGCTTCTCCGCCGGCCGTGGTACACTCTCAGGGAACGTTACGAAGCGGGAAGGGACACGATCTCTTATGCCACTGGCTGGAAATCTGCGCCAGATTGCGCTGACCGATGTACTGCGCATGATTGAGCATGGGCAGCGAAGCGGCGTGCTGACGCTGGCGCATGGCCGTTTGCAGGCGATTATATATTTTTCGGGAGGACAATGGTTGCTGGGTGAACGAGTCGGACTGGGAAGCTCGCTGGTGCAACAGTTGGTTCAGGCAGGCTACGTGAGTAGCGAGCAGTTCGAGATTGCTACCGGCGTCCCGTTCGTCCAGGCTACATCTCTTCCGGATATGCAGGTGATACGATCCCTGATTGGCTCCCATGTCTTGACTCAGGAACAGCTGCGCGCTTTTAGACAGGATGATGCCGCCGCGCTGCTCGCGACCCTGCTGACATGGCCGGACGGGGACTTCAGTTTTGTCGAAGGCATACAGCTGCCGTCCGGACGCGTGGCGCTCCCGCTGCCGGTATCGGCGCTGGTGAACCAGGCACTGTTACGCGCGCGAAGCCGAGGCACTCTTCCCTCGCGAGAGGTGGTTCCGCTCTCTCCCGAGACCGTCATCGCGTTTTCCGATATCGACCCCGATACCGGTACCACCATTCAACTTAATCGAGATCAGTGGCGGCTATTGACCGCAGTAGACGGCAAAATGCCCCTCTGGGCCATCATAGCAGACCTGGCTGCGCCAGAGGTGGCCATCCTGCGGCTAGCAGCCGAGCTACACGCCGCTGGCATCGTAAGCGTGGTTGGACGCATCTCGCAGACCGGCCGGTAATTAGGTGGCGCTATGCCTTCAGGCGTTAGCCCAGGCAGTGTCCAACAATATTGCCGGTACGTGGTCGCCCTGACGAACCGTGCCCTCGCCCTCCAGGATGATAAGAAGCGCATTGGCTCCAAGGAGCGAGTGTATACGATGGGATCCTTGAGATCCCGTAGTGGTGGCCACCAGAGTCCCGCCACGAGAGTTCAAACCCACTCTTACAAACTGGCGGCGATCATCTCGCTCGATGTCTCCTCCCTCCAGCACAACCTCGACCACCGGCCGCAGGAGGTCTCGAGAGCCAAGCATCTTGCGAATCGCGGGGCGGCCGAAGAGCTCAAACGTGACTGCGGCGGAGACGGGATTGCCCGGCAAACCCAGCAAAGGCAGCTCACCGAGCATTCCAAAAGCCAGCGGCTTACCGGGACGCATCTGGACGCGCCAGAAGTCGATGGTGCCTTGCTCTGCCAGAATCTGTTTGACCAGGTCGTAGTCGCCTACCGATACACCGCCGGAGGTGAGGATCATATCGACCCCCTTGGCAGCTTGCAGCCGCGACCGTATCTCTTCGGGCCGGTCACGCGCCACACCGAGAAGCAGCGGGATGGCTCCCGCCCGCTGCACCGCCGCCGACAGGTACAGCGCATTGCTCTCGCGTATCTGCCCTGGAACCGGCGCAGTTCCGAGCGGCGCCAACTCGTCGCCGGTCGAGAGAATAGCAACCTGTGGCTGCCGATGCACTCTCACTGGATGTATGCCGAGCGCCGCCAGCAGAGCGATTTCAGCAGGCCCAAGCTCGGTGCCCTGCGACACCAGCAGCTCACCTACGGTTACGTCGTCGCCAGCCGGGCGTACATTCATGCCCGGTGACGTTTCGGCCAGCAACGACACGGCTCCACCGGCAGCCTGGGTAAGCTCCTGTTGAATAACTGAGTCGGCGCCATCGGGTAGCGCGGCGCCGGTCAAGATGCGCACCGCCTCACCGCTCTGCAGCCGGCCCGGATATATGCGTCCAGCAGGCACTTCCCCTACCAGCCGTAAAACCACCGGAGTGCCAGGGGCGGCTCCACTGGTATCAACCGAGCGAACCGCGTAGCCGTCCATGGCGCTGTTGGTAAATGGTGGCAGAGCCTCACTGGCTACGGCATCTTCGGCCAGCGTGCGCCCCACCGCACTGGTAAGAGGGATCTCCTCGGAGGCCAACTGGGAAGGTATGTGGTCCAGAATCCGCTGGCGGGCTTCTTCTACGCTAAGCATTGCCGCATCCCCTTTATCCCGTGTGTAGCATGACCGCGAAGGCTCAACTTCCCGCCACGTTGTTCGCATTGTAGAGCGCCAGGTTACTGAAGACTACCTCGGTATTATCGTTGAACACTATGAGGCCACTACCACCGAAAGCGGGAATAAGACTTCCAGCAAGCGGAATCTGAGTAATGTAGGTACCGTTGGCGAAGAAAATCGCTCGCGGGCGGCTGCCGGAACCAATGGCCAGGACTTCGAGCGTGTTGGTCTGGTGTAAACCAGTCTTGAGACTGTCGGAGTAGCCGCTAGAAATAAAAGTCCACTCGGGAGTTGACGAGCCGGCGTGCTCCCATACGGCATAGCGCCCCTCGATGGAAATCAGGAAGCAGTAATAATTTTCCGATGATCCGCTCCGGCCTTGGCTGACAAAGTAGCGCAAACCCCCGAAATTCCCCGGTTGACTCTTGTCGAACCTAATGTCGACTTTGATGGCCAGGTTGGGCTGGTTTGGGTTGCCAGGCGTGTCGACGGCGCAGAGTGAAGTGCTTGCTTGGCACGTGGAGATATGATAGCCGTCCTTGGCAAAGTACAAGGTTTTGCCGTCGGTCTTCCAGTCGGAGTTGTTCCTGGTCAAGCTGTCGACCAATAGCGGCGTCTGCTTGTTTACCTTCTGCAAATCGTTTAGCCCCGCCTTTTCCTCCGCCTGCTCCGTGGCGTTAGGAGTGGGAACTACCGGTGTATCTACGATTGGTGTCTGATTGCCGAGGGTAATGTGCGGTAAAAACGAGGTAGCGTTCAATGTCTGGCTGGCGAGTACACAAGCCAGTACAGTGAGCAGCAGAGCCACACTGGTGATGATAGCCAGGCGTTTATTAATGATCGGAGGGGTATCGGGCACAACGGCAGCGGCCGCTCGCCCGGGCTTGCGATCCGGAGCTGCGTATGCGGCCGCTGCTGGCGGTGCCACTCTCGCTGCCTCTGCCAGACTTTCCCAGCCCTGGCCGGTATGAGCAACGGGCTCGCCATCGCCGGACAGTAGCGCAAAGGCATCGGTCACTTCAGTGGCAGCTACCCGTGAGAGAGCGTTGCGCAGGGCCTCGGCGAACAGTGCCAGCGAGGCGAACCGCTGCGATGGGTCTTTGGCCAGCGCGCGAAGTAACACCGAGTCAACCGAAGGCGGCAGCCCAGAGTTCCGTTCAGACGGCGGCGGCACCATTCCTTCTTTGATCAGTTGTAGTAAGCGGGCGCCGTCCCCTGCGATTGGGGGAGTGCCAGTCAGCAAAAAGTAGGCGAGTGCCGCCAGCCCATACTGATCGCTAGCGCCCACAGTTACGCCATTCAGCTGCTCGGGCGCAGCAAACTGAAGTTGCCGGGCTGCCCAGTCTCTTTGCTCGGCGGAGACGCCGCTGGCTCCGCCGGCCAGGATCGCCGACGCCACGTTAACCAATACCGCTTGCCCGAAATCGCTGACCGCTGCCAGCGGCCGGCCGTGTGGCGACGTGCGCACAAAGACATTGGTGGGCTTCAGGTCGCCATGCCAGATGCCGGCGGCGTGTGCCGCCTCCAATGCTCCGGCGATTTGTGAGACGAGTCTTGCCACAATGGCAGCGCCCAGTGGCAGCGAGAGTAGAGGATTGCCTTGCGCGTCACGGGCCCGCAGACTGTCGCCCAGTGACCCTCCCTGCGCAAAGGCCATAACCAGTGCCAACCGGTTTTCGTCGGTGATGACACCGTAAAATGGGATAATGTGCGGCTGGTTGAGTCGACCGGCAGACTGGGCGTCCCGAGCTATTCCAAGCGCCACGGGATCGTCGGCGGTGCCGTAGATGAGTTTCACGGCAACCCGCTCCGGACTGGTAACTGCCTTGCCGACCAGTGTCTCCGCCAGGTACACCTCGCCGGCTCCTCCTCCACCAAGGCGTCGAAATAAGCGGTACGGGCCTAATGTGCTGCCTTCCTGAAGTGTCATCTGCGCCCCCCGAGCTCATGCCGGCAACTCCACTGTTGCGCCCAGCACCGAGTATAGAAACGCTGCAGTGGGCGTGTCAAGCCGAGTGTGCCTTTCGTGCGCTATACTCCGTCGGCCGGTAGCGGACGGGTGACCTCGAGTTCCTGGTCGGGCTCGGAGCTTGCCACCGGAAGAGCGCCGCACAGTACCCGCTCCACGAAGCTGTCGACGACTTCGGGATTGGTCAGGTCGTCAGGCAGCGGAAAGAAACTACGTTCTTCCTCCTCGCTATGCCGGTGAATCCAGCGGGCTATGATGTTGATCTGGTCAACCTCCTCCGCCCCCACCTGGGCGGGTGGAGCGCCCAGTTCCGCGGCCTCGCGCAGTATGGCTCGCAGCTCGGCTTCGAGTGCGGCACTGAGCCGGGCGGCGCGGTGCTGGCGAGCCAGCCGCCCATGCCGTACCAGGAATAGTTCCAGATGGTCGGTTTGCTGAGAAGGATACATGATCAGGAGATTGTTGGCCAAGACCGCCCCGGTGACCAGTCGCTGCCCAAGAAGCACCTGATCGGCGTCGCGCAGGGCGTCGCGCAAGCGAGCGGCGCGCTCGAAATCCTGCCTGGCCGAGGCGGACAGCATCTGCTGTTTCAACCGATACAGCAGGTCCTCGCGCTCGCCACCCAGGAAGGCACAGACTTCCTCCACCACATTCCTATATTCTTCCTCGCTGGTTGGCGGCAGTTGGCCACGACAGGGACCTGGGCAGCGCTTCAGGTGATACCGCAGGCAAGGGTCGCTGGCGGGAGCCTTTGGGGGCAGATGGCGAGTGCACGTGCGAAGCGGGAATACCTTCTGGATCAGCTCAAGGGTGGCGTCGACAATGCGCCCGTTTCGGAATGGTCCGAAATAGCGGGCACCGTCGGCGGCTACTTCGCGAGTGGCCAGGAAGCGCGGATAGGGCTGTTGGGTATCAACCTTGATAAACGGGTAGTGCTCATAGTTGCGCAGCGCCACGTTGAAGCGTGGTTGCAGCCGCTTAATGAGCTGCGACTCGACGAGCAACGCCTCTAACTCCGAGCCAAGCTCACGGGTCTCGATCTCTTGTACGCTCTGCAGCAACCCGTCCATCTTTCGGGTATAGCCGAGAGGTTGGCTATAGTAAGAAGCCAGCCGGTCGCGTAGGCATTTGGCCTTGCCGACATAGATGACCTCACCACTTCCATCCTTCATCAGGTATACGCCCGGGCTAGAGGGAAAGCGTTGTCTCCAGGCAGGATTGAGATACATGCGGCCGGTGGGCAGCAATGTACCGTGCACCTCTGGCGCCGGCACCATACCATCCAGGACGCGATAGAGGTCGGCCAGTGTCATACAGCCTTCTCCGCGCGCTCGTGCCAGCAGCAGCGCGAAGACTTTGGCGGTGACCTGCGCATCAGCGAGTGCCCGGTGACGGCCGGTTACCGGCACGTGAAGCGCTGCCGCCACCGAGTCGAGTCGGGCGCGACGCATGCCGGGAAGGTAGCGGCGCGCCAGCCTAATGGTGTCGACGCCGGACTCGGCGAAACCAAGCGGCATTCCTCCGCGATCGGCCTCGAAGTTGAGGAAATTCAGGTCAAAGCTAATGTTGTGTCCAACGATGGGCCGGTCGCCGATGAACTCAGCCAGGTGGGTCAGCACTCTTTCGGCCGGCGCCGCGCGCGCCACCATGGCGTCGCTGATACCGGTGAAGCTGGTAATGAACCGGGGGATCGACCTGCCAGGGTTGACGAGTTTAGTGAAGCTGGCCACTGGCTGATCGTGAGCCACGATGACCGCTCCCACCTCGATAATACGGTGGCGTCCCGGCGCCAGACCGGTAGTCTCGACGTCGACAACCGCAAACTCGATATCCTCCAGTGGTCGCTCGGCGCCTCCCCAGGATGCCAGCCCCCAGTTGCCTTCTCCATCGGAGAGGAATACGGAGGATGAGCGCAGCAGTTGGTCAGCCAGTCGTTCCCAGGCAGCGGAGACGCCAGTGCCGGAGGCGCGGCCGCCAAAGATATGCCTGGCTAAACTGGCGGTGTCCATGTTCACACCCTGGCCGGCCAGCGCCTCGCGCGCCCGCCGAAGTAGCTCTCCATTCGGAGGTGTAGGTGATTCTATGGTATTATCCTTTGCGGTAGTACGCTAGAGCAGAAACTTGCCAGGATGTGCATAGACCAGCCGGTGTCTCTGGACAATAGCACACCTGTTCTTGAGGCGTCAAATGCGGATATCCGTAAAATACCCTAGGGCAGACCCTGGCTGAAAAGCGTATGTGTACCCGACTGAAGAGAAAAGGGGCAGGCATGGAGCTGCGCGAGTGTACTGATGCCGCCGCCTGGGACGCATCGGTTTCCGGCCATCCCAATGGCCATCCTTTGCAGTGCTGGGCCTGGGGCCAAGTGAAAGCCGCCGCCAGCTGGCGCGCCGACCGCATTGCCGTCTATGACGGCGACACGTTTCGAGCGGGTGCGCAGGTGTTGACTCGAACATTCGCCGGCTTGCCGTTCACCATGACCTATGTTCCTCGCGGACCGGTTATAGAGCCCACCGACTCCGCCGCATTGCTCATTCTGGCGCAAGGGTTGCGGCGGCATGGCCGCAACCGCCGCAGTATTTTCTGTAAAGTAGATCCGGCCTGGCCCGCCACCAGTGAGCATGCGCTCAGGACCGTCGGTTTTGTGCCGAGTGCAGAGACGGTACAGGTTACCGACACGTATACCATCGACCTTCTTCAGAGTGAGGAAGAGATACTGGCAGGCATGCGTTCCAAGACTCGCCAGTACATTCGCAAGGCCGAGCGGGAAGATACCGACATTGTGCGTGACACCAACGGCGACCAGCTCTCCGGTTGTTACCGTGTCTACCAGGAGACCGCAGCGCGCGCACACTTTGGTCTGCATCCGGAAAGGTACTATCAGGATCTGTATCGGTACTTTCCCGCCGAACGGCAATATCTCTATGTCGCCGTGCGCTACGGCGACATCTTGTCGTTTCTATGGCTAGTTGGTGCCGGACGACATGCTGTCGAGTTCTACGGTGGTGTCTCCGATGCCGGCCAGGAATGGAAAAGCAATTATCTGCTGAAGTGGCATGCCATACGAGACATGAAAGAGGCTGGCTACCAGGTCTACGATCTCAATGGCCGGGTCAATGAGGGAATCGCGCAGTTCAAGCAGGGATTCGGCCCAGTGGAGACCTCGTGGATCGGCCCATTTGATGACGTCTACCATCCGGTATTGTACTCAGCGTGGACTCATGGTCTGCCTCTAGCCCGCAGACTGGCCAAGCGGGCTGGCTAGTGGCTGTGGGCGGAAGAAGTGCGGGGAGTAGTGGTACCTGTCTGGGAGCCTCAGTTACCCACCCAAGTAGGAACCGTCAACACATGGTAGGTGGTGCTGGAGGCGTATAGGAGACGGGCGGTTAGATGTGAGGAACACACTTCTACACATTGCGATCAATGCGCAGCTGGTTTCGTTTTCCCAAAGTTACCGCAACGCCGGAGTCAGCCGTTACACCTACACTCTTCTGGCTGGCCTCAGCGAGCTCTCTACCAAACAACGCTATACCGCATTTGTTAACTCCGGCGAAGCCGAAGCGGCTCACGGAAGCGCGCTTGGCAACAGTGAGGAACGCCTCCACCTGGTGCCGGCGGGTCCGAAGAGTCTTAGCCCGGCGCAACGTATCTGGTGGGAGCAGTTCGTGCTGCCCACAGAAGTGAGACGGAGAGGCGTTCAGGTATTCCACTCACCGGTAAATGTGCTGCCCACCGGGTTGCGGTGCGCGTCGGTGGTTACGGTGCATGACCTGGCCTTTCTGCGGTACCCGCAGCATTTCCGGGCAACCCGCCGCGTCTATCAGCGGGTATTCACTGCCCGAAGTATGCGGCGTGCGACTCGGGTCATTGCCGTCTCCGAGGCTACCAAGCAGGACCTGGTGGACGCTTACCACCTTAGGCCTGACGTGATAGACGTGGTCTATCCGGTGGTGGACGCAGACTTCCAGCCTTGTCTCGATCAAGAGCGACTGCGCGCATTTCGCCAACAGCACCAGCTGCCTGATCGCTACATTCTTTTCCTGGGTACCCTGGAACCGCGCAAGAACATCGCCGGTCTCCTGGAGGCGTATGCCCGCCTTCGTCATCGCGAGCCTAATGCTCCGCAACTGGTGCTGGCCGGAGCCAAGGGATGGTATTTTCAGGCTACATTCGACCGGGTACGTGCCCTCGGTCTCCAGCCTCATATCACCTTTGCTGGCTATGTTGCACGCGAGGAGCAGCCACTGTGGTACGCTGCTTCAGAACTTTTTGTCTACCCATCGCTGTATGAAGGATTCGGCATTCCGGTCGCTGAAGCGTTGGCATGCGGAATCCCTACTATTACGTCGAGTGTATCCAGTCTGCCGGAGGCTGGCGGACCAGTCGCTCTGCGGGTATCTCCGGGCGATCCCGAAGCCTTGGCATGTACCATGCAAAGTAGTCTTACTGATGAGACCGCGCGTTCTCGCGCCCAAAGTGAAGGACCAAAGTGGACAGAGCGGTTTTCCCGCCGGCGGGCCGCTGGCGCGTGCGCGCAGATCTATGAGAACGCAGCAGGCGCGGTAGCACAGGCCCCTGGCTCACCAGGGAAGGTAGCACAGTGGACATAGAACAACAGCTGCCAATCACAGCACCGGAGACCTCGGACCTTTTGTCGGAATCGGCGCAGACATCGCAGACAATGCCGGCCTGGCCGGTGCCACAGGCGCGCCCGGTGTTGCCGGTTATTAGTGTCGACGAGCGACTGCGTAAGCGAACGCTGCGGCGCGTGGCCAGTACAGTGGTGCTGATTCTTCTGGATGGCGCAGGGCTAAACCTGGCTTTTGTGACTGCCTATCTCTTGCGCTTCCAACTTCTGAAAGGCGTGCGGCTGAGCACTCCCTTCATTAATGAGCCGCTCTCTGCCTTTCGTCAGCTGGAGGTCATCGTCACCGTCGGTCTGCTGATGCTGTTCTGGATGCAGGGGCTCTACAGGCTACGCGCCACCGGAACCTGGTTCAAACAGTTCTGGACCATCGCGTCCGCCACAACCACCGCGTTTGCGTTGTACACCGCATTTGAATACATCTTTCACGATACCGATCTCTTTCGCAGCCAGAACCGGGCCATTATAGCGTTTACCTGGGTGACCATCATCATCGTGGTCAGTTTCACACGACTGCTGGTCTCGGCGATGCTGAGCGCACTTTACCGCCGAGGCATCGGGCTCACCAATTTGATAGTGGTAGGCTCGGGACGTCTAGGCAAGTTGATGATGCAACAGGTGACCGCCAGCCCGTACCTGGGCTACCGCGTGGTTGGGTTCATTCACGACCTTGATGGACCTCCCAATGACTTCGGTAGGTTTAAGGCACTGGGTATCATGTCCGACCTTGACCAGGTCATTCGAGGCAATAAAGTGACCGAGGTCATCATTGCTCTCCCCTCTCACCAGCATAAGCAGATTCTTCGTACTGTGCGCATCTGTGAGCGGGCAGGCGCCAACTTCAAACTGGTCCCCGACCTGTACGAGCTTAGTTTGTCGCGCATTGATGTGGATGCTGTAGAAGGCATACCGCTCATTGGGCTCAAGCGTAGCTTGACTCAGACCTGGCAGTATCGAGTTAAGCGCCTGGTCGATTTTTTCGGGGCGATGGCTATACTAGTCGTCTCTACGCCAGTCTGGCTGCTCATTGCCCTAGCAATCAAGCTCGACAGTCCTGGACCGGTATTGTTGCGCCAAACGCGTCTTGGATACCGCGGGCAGCCGTTTTCTTGCTTCAAATTCCGCTCGATGTACGTGAATGCCGATGAGATGGCGGAGAAGCTTCGGACAGAAATACCTCCCGCCGACGAGCGCGGTAAGTTCAAGATGCGCCATGACCCCAGGCGAACGCGGGTAGGCACCATTATCCGCACATTCAGCGTCGATGAACTACCACAGATCTTGAATGTCTTCAAGGGCGATATGAGCCTGGTGGGGCCGAGGCCGCCGCTGCCCAGTGAGTATGAGCGCTATGAGGACTGGGAGAAGGCTCGCTTGGAGCTTCCTCCGGGGATGACTGGCTTATGGCAGGTACGGGGTCGCAGCGACATAGATTTCAACGAGATGGTTCTCATGGACCTGTATTATATTGAGAACTGGAGCCTTCGTCTGGATTTTCAGATATTGCTGCAGACGATGCCCGCGGTTCTCAGCAGACGCGGTGCCTACTAGCCGGACCTGTCTGTACCGGAGGAGCGAGAGTCTTGCGAATAGCGCTAGTTCATGACTACCTCAACCAGATGGGCGGAGCCGAAAGGGTGCTCCTGGCGTTGCATGAACTCTTTCCCGAGGCTCCGATCTATACCTCGATCTATGCGCCTGACCGAGTCGACAGTCGTTTTCGCGGCCTCGACATTCGCACCAGCTTCATGCAGCGGCTGCCGCTGGTGAAGAAGCACCACCAGCCTTTCCTCCCACTATTCCCGTTTGCCTTCGAGCAACTCGATCTGCGTGCCTACGACCTGGTCATTAGCGACAGCAGCGCCTTTGCCAAGGGGGTAGTTACCGCTCCAAACGCGCTTCATATCTGCTACTGCCATACTCCCATGCGCTGGGCCTGGAACTATTTCGACTATGTTGAACGTGAGCGCCTGGGACCGCTGGCGCGTGCGGCGCTTGCTCCTACCATTGCCCTGTTACGCCAGTGGGACTACGCTACTGCGGCGCGGGTAGACTATTTCGTGGCCAACTCTCCCAATGTGGCGCAGCGAATCGCCAAATACTACCGGCGTGACTCGGTCTACATACCCCCACCAGTCGATGCTTCACAGTTTGAGATCGCTCCCAGCCATGACGAGTACTTCCTGGTCGTCTCTCGCCTGGTTCCCTATAAGCGAGTTGATCTTGCCGTTCTGGCATTCAATCAGCTGCGTCTACCGTTGCGCATCATTGGAAGTGGACGAGACGCGCGGCGGCTCCGCCGGCTGGCGGGTCCCACCATACAGTTCCTGGGACGCCAGAGTGACCAGGAGGTACGGCGGCAGCTGGCCAGATGCCGAGCGCTCATATTCCCCGGCGACGAAGATTTCGGTCTGACGCCGCTGGAGGCGCAGGCAAGCGGACGTCCAGTCATCGCCTACGGCGCCGGTGGCGCGCTGGCCAGCATAGTTCCGGGCCGGACTGGCATCTTCTTCCAATCACCTACCAGCACATCGCTGGCGCTGGCGGTCGAAGCCTTTCGCGACGACGACTTTGACCCAGAAGCTATCCGCCAGCATGCCCTTACTTTCGATACCGCGCAGTTCAGCCAGCGATTTCTACGTCTGGTAGAGAGCACAAGGGTGAAGAGGTCGCCGGTGGACTCACTTTCGGAATATCGACATCCTGATGAGAGTTATGTGCGGGCCGAATCTCGGCCGACCGGACTGGGAGCACTCGGAGATGAAAAGCACTGAAGATCGGTTAGCGCCAAGAACCGCCGGTATCAGCCCCCCGTCTGCGCGCCATGCCGGGCCGGCCTGGAGGCAAGTGTGGGCGGCTCTTGCCAGTTCACTCAAGCGTGGTTGGTGGCTCTTTGCAGTGGTTGTCATTACGGTGAGCGCCCTCTCGCTTGCTCAGTATCTGCGCGGCCAGCGTCTTTATCAAACCAGCCAGTCCTTTTACATCCTGGTAAGCCCCATCGGAGCCTCCACCTCGTACGATAATTATCAGGCCAGTGTCTGGGCTGAGACCATCGGCCACGCATTAGCCGAGGGCCGGCTTACGATGGTGAGCAGCGACTTCGCTCCGGCAATCAATGCGGCTCTGGCCAAGAATCCGGGGACAAGTAGCCCTCACGATCTCTCACCCAGTCAGCTCCAACGCTACCTCTCCTGGTCCAATTCCGGAAATATGGTGGTAGTGACCGCCGGCTGGACCTCACCGGAAGGTGCCAGCGCGCTTCTTCAGGCTACGTCAACGGCTGTCGAGGCCGGTGATCTCCGCCACGTTACTATCTGGCGCGGCGCGCTTCCGTCTCAGCTGGTGGCTCATATCATTGCCGCAGCACCAGCGACGCCTTCTGAACAGGTCGTCAGCCAGCAATCGGCCGCCCGACAACTCATGCTTGAGCGCATTACCCTGGGGATCCTAGCCGGTCTCTTGTTGATACCGGCATGGGCATGGGTAGAGCGGCTGGCCGGCCGACCATCGCCGCCAGAAGAATCTGATCAAGCGAACGGCAGCAAGTAGCAAGTAGCAAGTAGAAGGTGCGGGGCGAGGTGGGATGAGCTACTGGCGCATCAACTCCAGCGGCACCGGAGGGTCACGGCGCACGGCTCTCTCCATTTTGCGTCTCGCGTCATTTACTCGCTCATTTCCTACCTGGAAAGCGATGAGCGAGCCAAGGAAGACACCGCACAGTGATCCAAGCAAAATACCTTCCAGAAAGAAACGGTTACGTAACGTCGCCATGGGCGTTCCCTTCTACACAAACAATACCGGAAGAGAAAACATATACGTGCATCGATGAATTACTGTAGATATACCACCGTTGGCGCCTCGCTCCAGAGCCGCTCGAGCCGGTAGAACTCGCGTTCCATCTGGCCGAAGATATGGACTATGACGTCCCCGAAATCGAGTAACAGCCAGCCACCGTCCGCGCTACCCTCACGGCCGCGCTGGTGGGTTCCTTGTTCGGCCAGCTTGTCATCGATTGCCGAGGCAATCGCCTGAATCTGTCGCGGATTGGATCCGGTACAGATAACAAAGTAATCGGCAATTACCGATAGCTCGCGGATATCCAGCATCACCACGTCGCTGGCTTTCTTATCCGAGGCGACATCTACAATCAGCTTGGCTAACTCAGCAGGCTCCAGATCGCGACCCTCCGTTTGCTGCGAGAGATTGCTCGAGAATACCGACACCAGTTCTAGTATAGCATGAAGCCGCGCCTACTTACAGCGTGCGCTTTGCCCAAAAGTCTTGGTGGCCCCCTTCCCGAACCTCCGGTTTTGGGCTATGCTGAGCTGGCCACATGCTGCTCGTGCTCTCTCGCTATCCTGAGCTGGTCTTATTACGGAGCAGTAAGCCAGCGGTGAAGTGCTATCAGACTGGAGGAGCGCCAATGGATACTTTTATGGAAGCGCAGCGGGGGAGTTCGACGAGCTCCCCCGATGGTGGTGAGACACCCGCAGCTGCCTGGCACCGGGGAACTCACCAGGTGTTCAACCAACCGCCTCCATTGGCTGGCCTCAACACTTTTCTGCAGGATCGCGTACTTATGGAAGGCATTCGGCGCGAGAATGCCGGCTGGTCGGAGGATCAGCTAAGCATGATTGGCGAGGTTGCCGGAAGCGCCACGGCAATACAGTGGGGCATCGACGCTAACGCCCACGTTCCGGTACTGGCAACGCACGATCGCTATGGGAACCGCGTTGACGAGGTGGTTTTCCACCCGGCCTGGCACCAACTCATGGAAAAAGCGGTATCCTTTGGACTGCACGCCTCTCCCTGGAGGGATAGCCGGCCGGGAGCCCATGTGGCCAGGTCTGCTGCCTTTTACCTCTGGTCTCAGGTCGAAGCCGGGCACGGCTGCCCAATCTCCATGACCTTTGCCTCGGTGCCGACTCTGCGGCTGGAGCCGAAGCTGGCCGCGGAATGGGTGCCGATGCTGACTTCACTGGACTATGATCCGGGCCTGCGGCCCGCCAGAGAGAAGAACGGTGTCCTCTGCGGCATGGGAATGACTGAGAAGCAGGGAGGATCTGACGTTCGGGCCAATACCACAGTCGCCGAGCCGGTCGGGAAAGGCGGTTCTGGTGAAGAGTATGTCCTAACCGGTCACAAGTGGTTCTGCTCGGCTCCCATGTGCGACGTCTTTCTGGTGCTGGCGCAGGCTCGAGGCAGCGGGCTCTCCTGCTTCTTGCTGCCCAGGGTGCTTGCCGACGGCACACGAAACCGAATCTCGATCATGCGGCTCAAAGACAAACTGGGCAATCGCTCCAATGCCTCGGCAGAAATCGAGCTGGATCGAGCGTTCGCCATCTTGCTCGGCGAAGAAGGACGAGGGGTGCGCACCATCGCTCAGATGGTCAATTATACCAGGCTCGACTGCATTGCCGGTACCGCCGCGCTGATGCGCCAGGGCGTGGCTCAGGCCTGCCACCACGCCGCGTATCGCCAGGCCTTTGGCCACAGGCTTACTGACCAGCCTTTGATGCAGAATGTACTTGCCGACCTGGCACTCGAAGCGGAGGCAGCTACCGTATTGCTGCTGCGGCTGGCGCGCTCCGCCGATGGTGCGGAGCAGTCGGACCCGCATGAACTCCATCTCAAGCGTCTGGGCACTGCCATTGGCAAATACTGGGTTTGCAAGCGCGGAAGCACGCATAGCGCCGAGGCCATGGAATGCCTGGGCGGCAACGGCTATGTGGAGGAGAGCCTCATGCCTCGTCTGTACCGCGAGGCCCCGGTAAACTCCATCTGGGAGGGAGCCGGCAATGTGAACTGTCTGGATGTGTACCGAGCTCTCGTAAAGGAACCGGCTACAGTCGATGCCTACTGCCACGAAGTCATGAAGGCGCGGGGCGGAAACCCACATGTGGACCTCAGCCTAACCAGGATCGAGCGCGAGCTTACTACCAAACCGAGAAGTGAGATAGCCGAGGAAGGTCAGGCCCGCCGTCTGGTCGAGCGTCTGGCGATCACACTTCAGGCGGCACTTCTGGTACAGTACTCACCATCGGTGGTGGCCGACGCATTCTGCGCCACCCGTTTGGGGGGCGATTGGGGGTACACCTATGGCACTCTGCCGCCACAGGTTGACTCCGCGGCTATCGTCGAGCGCGCCCGGCCCCGACTAGCCAGGGAAGACGCGCTCGGGTGAATTGTCCTCTTCGGAAAGGTAGATTGAGCGAGATGCCGGTTTCACTTGCTCGTAATGGTCCAGTCTGCACAGTAGTACTCGATCGGCCGGAGCATCGTAACGCCGTCGATAGGGAGACCGCCGAAGCGCTAGCCCAGGCGTTTGCGGAATTCGACGTCGATCCCGACGCGGCTGTAGGTGTCCTCTGGGGCGCAGGTGGCCAGTTCTGCACCGGAGCTGATCTGAAAGCCATAGCCGCTGGCCAGCAAAATCGCCTGGAGCGAGAGGGGAACGCCCCCATGGGGCCGACCCGCATGCTGCTCCGCAAACCAGTAATCGCCGCTATCTCCGGTTACGCGGTGGCCGGCGGTCTAGAACTGGCATTATGGTGTGATATGCGTATCATGGAAGAAGATGCGGTTCTGGGGGTTTTCTGCCGCCGCTGGGGGATTCCGCTGATCGACGGTGGAACGGTGCGCCTGCCGCGGCTGATCGGTCAGAGTCGCGCCCTGGACCTGATTCTTACCGGCCGCGCGGTCGGGGCCGAGGAGGCGTATGCCATGGGACTGGTAAGCCGGGTGGTGGCCAAAGGAGAGGCCCGCCAGGCCGCCGAGTCTCTGGCCGCTGAGATAGCGCGCTTCCCACAGGAATGCCTGCGTGCAGATCGCCGCTCGGTCTATGAGCAATGGGAGCTGCCCTTGGACGAGGCGCTCGCCAATGAATTCAGCCGAGGATCGACCATAGCGCGGCAGGGAGCGCAGATAGGCGCTGAGCAGTTTCTGCGCAGAAGGGCGCCAGGAGAGTAGCCAGGTGGGAGAGTAGCCGGGTGGGAGAGTAGCCGCCGCTCTAGGGAGTGGACTGCCTGGTAGCGACGATCGCGTCTAGCAGCTGCTGCCGTGAAAATGGCTTTACCAGCTGTCCAGCGGTGATGGGAATGTCTGGAGCGGAGAGGCGCACAGTCGAGGACATCAGAATGACCTTGTGTCCTGCGTCGCGCAATTCGGGATTGGCCTGTATCTCATGCACCACTTCGATTCCGTCTCGGACCGGCATGACGATATCGAGCAGTACCACATAAGGCTCGGGTACGTTTTGCAAGCGAAGCAGCGCCTCTTGTCCGTTGGCCGCGGTAATGACGTGGTGCCCATGTGGCTTTAGCACTGAGACGATCATCTCGCGAATCGGCGCGCTATCATCCACTGCAAGAACGGGCTCGGGAGCTGGCATCGACTATTCTTCCTTTATTCTGCTTGCACATTTGTTCTGCTCGTATATTGGGTATCTGCTGCTTGCGGTGACCTGGTGACAATGCCGCGGATATTTGCTGTCTATTCTTGCGTTTGCGGTGCCATGAAGAGATAATCTTCGGTCGGTGGCTTCCCTCATCCAGCGTCCTGCCGGAGTGTAGCACAAATGGCTTCAAGAAAAAACGCCGCCGACGGTGACTATTGTGCATTGTACTCCTGGTGTCAAAATCCGGCGTTTTCTCTCCGGCCACCTACCAGTTGAGGTATGCCGCCTTCCTTGGCCCAAAAACTGCAAAGCGTAAACAGAGGCAGACTTGCCTTGCGGGTGGCCGGCTCATACTTTGAGTGCTGGCCACTGCAGCAGCTTCACAGCAGGACAAGAGAGGTGCGAGCATGCAAGCAACCGCACGAGTATTGGGTCAAGAATGGTGGATCTTCTTATTGGAAGGGGTAGTGGCCATTGTCTTTGGTCTCATCGCACTCTTCTGGCCGGGCCCGACCCTGGCAGTTATTGTGTTGCTGTTTGGATTACTCGCCTTGATCAGCGGCATAGTCGGCGTGTTTGCCGCGATTGGAGCAGCGGGAACCCACCAACCATGGGGCTGGAAATTGACAGCCGCACTGCTGGGTGTCTTAGTTGGTCTTGCCATACTTCGGTGGCCGGGAGTTAGTGTACGCGTCGTACTCTATCTCATCGGAATTTGGCTCATCGTGGGTGGCATTGTGGGAATTGTCGAGGCGTTTGCCCAGGATAGACCGGTACCCCACGCCTGGCTGCTGGGGCTGACTAGCGTCATCGCGCTGCTGTTTGGCATCGTGATGTTTGCCTGGCCCGCGGTGGGTCTACGCACCGTCATCCTCCTGGTCGGCATTTATGCCATCGTGGAAGGTGTTGCCCTCTGTGTTCTCGCATTTGAGGCACGCCGCTACGCGAATAGTCTGCAGGGCGAGTCTCAGAGGCCCCCTCGGGGTGCGTATCCGGCGACTTAACCAGCCGGATCCGGGAGTACGCTGGCAAGCGTGGCTTCGAGAATGTCGAGCCCGCGCTCCATTTGCTCCATAGTAGTCACCAGGGGCATGAGCAGGCGGATGACGTTGTCAAACAGCCCTGCCTTGATGAGCAGAAGGCCGCGCTCGCGAGCGCCGGTGAGCACTGCGGCGGTTTCGGAGATGGCTGGTGTGCGGCCGGCCCGGTCACGCACCAGCTCGACGGCCATCATGGCGCCCAGGCCTCGGACATCGCCGACCAGGGGGAAGGAATCCTGCCACTGCAGCATACGTGTGCGAGCTAAAGCTCCCAGACGCTCCGCGTTGTCAAGCAGCCCTTCCTGCGCGTATACATCCAGCACCGCCAGAGCCGCGGCGCAGGCCACGGGATTGCCTCCATACGTACCTCCCAGACCACCGGGCAAAGGTGCGTCCATGATCTCGGACCTCCCAACCACCGCTGCCAGGGGAAGACCGCCAGCCAGCGATTTTGCCATGAGGATCAGATCGGGCTCGACGCCCGTGTGCTCGCAGGCGAACATCCGGCCGGTGCGCCCAAAGCCAGTCTGAATCTCGTCGGCGATGAGGAGAATGCCATTCTTTCTACAGATGTCGTGGAGCCTCGGCAGGAAGGTCGGCGGCGGTACGACAAAGCCACCCTCGCCCTGAACCGGCTCCACGATGACTGCGGCGACCTCCTCCGGCGCTACGCGGGAGAGGAAGAGTCGGGACAGCGATTCTTCCCAGCCGCAGGTGCAAGTGCCGTCCGGGGAGTGACCCTGGCGATAACAGTAGGGGTACGGTGTGATATGGATGTCGCCGGCAACTGGTCCGAAGTTCTGGCGGTAGGGGTGCAGCTTGCCGGTGAGCGCCAGCGCCAGGTTGGTGCGTCCGTGGAAGCTGTTTTCAAACGAGATTATCGCCCGCCGGCCAGTGGCGGCACGCGCAATCTTGACGGCGTTCTCGACTGCCTCGGCGCCGCTGTTGACGAGGAGAGTTTTCATCTCGCGCCGGCCGGGAGCGATTTCGGCCAGACGCTTGGCAAGCTGCAGGTACGGCTCAGGCGTCATGACATGAGTGCAGGTATGGGTATATCTGGCGGCCTGTTCAGCAATGGCTGCTACCACTGCTGGGTGGCTATATCCCACGTTGAGTGTTCCAATGCCTCCAGCAAAATCCAGATACTGGTTACCATCCACATCGACAATTTCAGCGCCATAGCCGGCGGCGGGATACACATGGTGGTACGTATACACGCCGCGCGGGAGATAGCGTTCGCGTTCCGCGTCCAGTGCCGCCGACCGGGGACCAGGAGAAATTGCGTGGTTGGCCGTTACCGTTGACCGGCGTGTCCGGCGTTTGGCGCTTGGCGTGGTCGCTGGATCACCGGTTTGCCCAGAGGCCGGTACTGATTTTACCATTGGTGCATTCATCCTCCTCTCGTATCCTGGATTTCCCGCTTATCGCGGGAAGCGGAGAGAGCCGGGAGAACTCGACCCTCTCCGCTAGAGAGCGCTTATGGTGCTGGCTTGCGGATAGCCTCAGACTCCGCTAGAGCACGTGATTGGCCAACAAAGCGGCGAGCGTTGCCAGCAGAATCAGCACGACCAGCGCGATAGTGGTCCACATCAGACCGCTACCCCCGGCGCTAGCATTGGATACCGGCGTAGCCGGACCGGTCGAGCCGACCGGAACAGGCTGGCCGTTGCCGCTGGAAGCACCGCTCGATCCCGTTCCGGCGCCACCGCTACTGGAGGCACCGCCCGAGAGGGCAGCCAATAGGTTGGCGCCGTCCGGGCTCCCCCAGCCGGTGCAGGCATCCCATCCCGGCCCAGCATTGTATCCGCCGATATGGCCGGTTGGATCATTGTTGCCAACGGTGATATCGTGGAAGGCCGAGGACTTGCCATATTTGCTATACAGAAGCGGCGTGAGGTAGCCTACCGGCTTGCCCAGCTGCTGGTTAATTCGGGCTATCAGGGCTGCCCACATCGGAGCTACCGCGCTGGTGCCCCCTACATTGGTAGCCGTTTGCCCGTCGACGATAATGGTGTAACCGGAATTTTCATCAGCGTCACCGGCCACATCAGGTACTCCACGACCCACATGATGGTCGGGGTTCACCGACGGTGGCACAATTCCCTGCTGCCAGGAAGGCAGTGCGTTCATTACGCTGATGCCGCCGCCGCCGGCGCCGCCGCCATTGGAGCGTTCACCGTTGTTCCAGACCCTCTCACTAGTAAGTGTAGTACCTGACGTCTGTATTGAGGTGCCCCCACAGCCCAGCACAAACGGGCTGGAGGCCGGGAAATCCACGTGGGCATGGCCATCGGTGAGCTGGTCCTCGGACCCATCGTCTCCAGAGGCGCAGCAGATGGTTATACCCAGCAGCGCCGCCGCCTGGAAAGCCTGGTTCACCGCCTGTACCGCTTGTGCCGTCCAGATGTCCTGTCCTTCGGTGTACCCCCAGCTGATGGACAGCACCCGAGGCTTGTTCTGAGTGTCGTGTACCGCCGCGGCGAGCACGTCTACCCAGCCCTGCTCGGTAAAGGGCGCGAAATAGACCACAAATTTTGCCCCTGGCGCCAGCGATGCCGCTACCTCGATATCTAACAGCACCTCGCCATCGCTGTCAGGGTCTGCTCCAGGCTGGTTGGTTGTCCCATCTATGGAGACGGCGGTGATATTGGGCACCGACATGTTTTGCTGGCCAAAATAGGCCTGTAGATCGCTCTGTCCAAAGCCGCCGCCAAATTCGATCAGCCCAACGCATTGCCCAGACCCATCCAGGTTTGACGGAAAGTTGTAGAAACCGCCCACCTGCGGAGGCATGTAACTCACCGGTTGTGCGGCGCTGCGGGTGGCCTTCGCCGGGGCACCGGCTCGCAGTCGCTCAGCGGTGGAGGGTAATATGATGTGCGGGCGCGCCTGCTTGCGGTTGTCCAGGCCAAAAACTCCCTCGACGCTAGGGGCAATGTCTGGCGGTAGGTGGACAGGTCCGATGCGCCCGCGATACTCCCCCTCTGGTGAGGAATACCGCACCAGCTTGACGTCGAAGGCCGCGCTCAGCGCTTCGACTGTGCCCGAGAGTACGACGATTCGCTGGGTGAGATCCGCGCGCACTACCGAAAGGTGGTGCCGTGCTGCAAAGGCTTCCAGTTTGGCTACATCGGTTGGATCGGCGCCATACGTAGCTGTATACTCCTCGGCCGAGAGGTAGTTTCGCACGTCCGGCGACTGCAGCCCCAACGAGGTGGCGTGCGCCTCAAGCTCGGAGCCCGGACGCCGCGAACGGAGACGAACTGATACAGTGGCGACTTCGTTTGGATCACTGGGACCAATCAACCCCGAGCCCGGCACGAGCTTGCGCTCGCTGCCCGCGAGGGCACTATACTCTGAGAACATGCTAGAGGCTTGATCTGCCATAGGGTTTACTCGCTTTCTTTCCGCCGAGAAACCGGTCGATGCTGCATGGTCTACGCGCCAAATACGAGCATAAGGCGCAGCACGAGCCGATCTGTCAGACAAACGGCGTCTTCAGTCTAGCTCAAATGGTCAAGCACTGGCAACCAGTAGCGCAGCACGGCGCTGTTTTGGAGGGTCTTTCCAGGGTGGCCACGCGACAAGGAGACGACAAGGAGAAAAAAACAGCTATGGCCAAAGAAATCGAGGTTCATGGGGTACTCGTTGGTCCCATGCAGTGGAATGTCACTTCAGCAACGGGACACATGGTTGCTCTGGATGTACCCGAAGCCGAAGGTGGTCGTAATACTGGACCGACCCCTATGGAACTGCTGCTCATGGGACTGGCCGGCTGCACCGGTATGGATGTGATTTCGATGCTGCGCAAGCAGCGCCAGATGGTATCCAACTACGAAATACGAGTGCACGGCGTACGCGCCGATGAGCATCCAAGAGTATTCGTTGACGTTGAGGTGGAACACATCGTAACCGGGCAACATATCGATCCAGCCCGGCTTGGCCGAGCCATCGAGCTTTCCGAGAAGAAATACTGTTCAGTCAGCCAGACGGTTGCCAAAACCGCCCACATCACCACGAGCTACCGGATCATCGAGACGGAGGGCTAAAGGCGCATCGAACAAACTTCGTACTCTAGTTTGGAGTATACGGTAAGATACTGATTGAGAGAGTCGAGATAAGATAGGACGGTGCCTGTCGCCGCCTCGTTGGAGACCTTTGGAGAACTTCATGTCTGAACTAGACGATGGTGGAACGCCACATGCCTTTGGCTTCCACACTCGCGCCATACATGCCGGTCAGCAACCCGACCCTTACACCGGTGCCAGTGCTCCCCCCATTTACCAGACGGCTGCCTTCGTCTTCGAAGATACCGAGGCGGCAGCTGCCTATTTCAACCTACAGGAGTATGGCAACATCTACTCGCGTATCATGAATCCGACGGTGGCGACCTTTGAAGAGCGCATTGCCAGTCTGGAAGGTGGTGCCGGCGCGGTGGCGTTTGGTAGTGGTCTCGCTGCCCAGGCTGCGGTCATCTTTGCCCTGGTACAGCCGGGCGACCATATCGTCGCGTCTCGGGCCATCTACGGTGGTACAATCTCGCAGTTCAAGAATACCTTGTCTAAACTCTCGGTCGATTTCGCTTTCGTGGATCCTGATGATCCTGCCGCCTGGGAGGCAGCTGTGCAGGACAATACCAAGGCTTTTTTTGCCGAAACCATAGGTAATCCGGGCGGAAATGTGCTTGACCTGCGGCAGGTGTCCGAGATTGCCCGATCTCATCAACTCCCTCTCATTGTGGACAACACTTTTGCAACTCCGTACCTCTGCCGGCCGATCGAGTGGGGAGCCGACATCGTCGTCCATTCGGCAACCAAGTATATCGACGGCCATGGCACCAGCATTGGGGGAGTAGTGGTCGATTCGGGTCGATTCAATTGGTCGAATGGGAGGTTTCCAACCATAGCCGGCCCTTCGCCCAGCTATCACGGGCTTCGTTTCTATGAAACCTTTGGGATGTACGCCTTCCTAATGAAGCTGCGCGCCGAAGTATTACGAGACCTGGGAGCTCCCCTCAGCCCGTTTCACGCTTTTCTCTACATCCTCGGCCTTGAGACTCTACCGGTGCGTATGGAGCGGCATGTCCAGAACGCCATGGCAGTGGCGCGCTTCCTGTCGGGACGTCCTGAGGTGGAGCGAGTCCGCTATGCTGGGCTGGAGGACAGTCCCTATCGGGCTCTCGCCCAGCAATACCTTCCCAAGGGTGCCGGGGCCGTCTTTTCCTTTGATCTCAAGGGAGGGCGCGAGGCAGGACAGCGCTTTATCGAGGCTCTACGTCTCTGGCGTCACCTGGCCAATGTCGGCGATACCAAGAGTCTGGTGATACACCCTGCCAGTTCGACCCATCGGCAGCTGAGCGACACGGACCTGCAGGCCGCCGGTGTTGGCCTGGGAACAATCAGGCTCTCAGTGGGCCTGGAGACTCTGGATGACCTGATCTGGGACCTGGAACATGGGCTACTGGCAGCCAGGCAGGCGATGCCGGTGAAGCCCGAGCTTGGAGAATGAGAGGAGCGGAGCGAGCTATGGCGGAAGAGAATCTCGATTTCGGAGACATCGAGCGGCCGGAGTACCAAGACGCGCGAATCATCCAGAGCATACTACATCAGGCCAGGACCATTGCTGTGGTCGGCCTGTCACCCAACCCACTTCGACCCAGCTATTTTGTGGGGTACTATCTGATGAGACATGGGTACAAGGTTATTCCCGTCAATCCCAATGAGCGAGAGATACTCGGAGTACCGAGTTACCCGACGCTTACGGATGTTCCGTATCCGGTGGATGTCGTAGACGTGTTCCGCGCGCCCGACGCCGTGCCCAGTATTGCGCAGGAAGCGGTAGACATCGGCGCCAAGGCCCTCTGGCTGCAGTTTGACGTGATCAGTCCGGAGGGCGCGGCTATTGCCTCACGTGGCGGTCTACAGGTAGTCATGGATCGGT
Source organism: uncultured Chloroflexia bacterium (assembly GCA_963826075.1). Classification (GTDB taxonomy): domain Bacteria; phylum Chloroflexota; class Ktedonobacteria; order Ktedonobacterales; family JADMIN01; genus JAJPKE01. Next base: position 261,672 of record CAWGVQ010000007.1, on the reverse strand, counting down.
GCCTGAAGGTGGAGCACGCCAGGCATCTGGGGCGCATGAACTGGTTTGGTCTGAACACCGGAGTTATCAGCTCGCGCCGCCCAATGCCGCACGACCAGCGGGCCTAGTCGGACGTTGGGCGGCGCGGTATAAGCCGCTGCTACACGTAGCCGCACGCAGTCACGAGCACCATGAGTCAGGATGGTCCATTCATGCGACGAGCCGCCACTCCGCTAGCCTTGCTTTTCTCCTGCATGTCGCTGTTGCTGGTCTCCGCTTGTGGGGGAACGTCGCCGTCCGATACCATCGCCACTTCCACCGCTACGCTGGCCACCGGTCCCACGACGCCGCTTCCGCTAAGCAGCGCCGACTGGCCTACCTACCACCAGAATTCGAGCCGCACTGGTTATGTGTCCAACTTTTCGGATCCTCGCGGGCTCTCCAGGCTCTGGAGCCAGAAGCTGAATGGGGCGGTCTACGCCGAGCCGCTAGTAGTGGCCGGCCATGTGATCGTGGCCACCGAAGGTGATACGCTCTACTCGCTTGACGCTGGCACCGGTAGCGTCCAGTGGCGTACCACGGTTGGCACTCCCGTGCCGCTGGGTGATCTTCCCTGCGGCGACATCAATCCCCTGGGTATTACCGGTACGCCGGTCTATGATCCGGATACTGGACTGGTCTACGCTGTCGCCGAGACACTCGAGCCAGGAAACGCGGTGGCGCACCTATTAATTGGCATCGATGCTGCTACCGGCCAGATAAAAGTTCGACGTTCGGTAGATCCCCCTGGCGCCGACCCGCGGGTGCATCAGCAGCGGGGCGCGCTGGCGCTGCTCGGGAATCTGGTGTATGTGCCGTTTGGTGGGCTGGATGGGGATTGTGGGGACTATCACGGTCTGGTTGTCGGATCGCGTGCCGACGGCTCGGGGGCGCTGCTTATTTTTCAGGTGCCGACTGCCCGGACGGGTGGAATCTGGGCGACTCCCGGTCCGGTCATTGATTCGGGGGGAAACCTGTACGTGTCGGTGGGTAATGGTGCTGCTACTTCCGGTACCTGGGATGACTCCGATTCGGTATTGCGACTCTCAGCCGCGCTCAATCAAGAAGGTGCCTTTGCGCCGAACAGCTGGGCGAGCGACAATGCCAATGACCGGGATCTTGGCTCTATGGGACCGGTGCTCCTCCCCGGCGGACTCGTCTATGCCGATGGAAAATCAGGGAACGGATACTTACTGCTGGCGGGCAGCCTGGGCGGAGTCGGCGGCCAGCTCCAGACGCTCCCGGTATGTGCGGCGTTTGGGGGTGCGGCGGTGCGTGGAGACTCGCTGTATGTGCCCTGCACCGATGGGCTGCAACAACTCCAACTGAGCGGAAGCGGCTCGCAAGCTCGGCTGGCCAAGGGGTGGAAGGCACAGAGCCAGATCACCGGCTCTCCAGTCATAGGCGCCAGCACAGTGTACAGTCTGGACCCTGGAGACGGTGTACTCTACGCCCTCAATTCGACCTCTGGGGCCGTTCGCGCTCGCCTGATGGTGGGCACCACCTCTCGCTTTGCCACTCCAACGCTTTACCAGAGTACCGTACTGGTCGGCACGATGACCAGCGTGGTAGCCGTCAGCATTCGGTGACTCAGCGAGCCACTGGTGGAATACCTATAGAACGCCTTCGCACCCACGTCAATGCGGGACAGCAGCAGCGCCGGCGGTTCCGACTGATGCCTGGCTAGGGTGAGAGCCGGAAGGGCGGGTATCTATCGGTGACCAGCACCACTGCGTAGGCGATGACCCGGTTATACCAGCGGATTACGCCCTCCACGAAATCAAATATGCCCCTTGGGTATCGCCCAGTGAACAGTATAGTAAACCAGGCGACGATCACTGCCAGTAGCAGGGCGATACCCAAGAAGAACAGAACGATGTAGTGAGGTATAGCCAAGAACCACTTCACCAGCGGTAGCCAGCGATTGAGATCTACCCGGGCATCGGGATAGGGAAAATCGAGATGCACCGCCTGTTGTTCATCGGTGGATGGGTAGCGGTCATCCATCAGTGCCATGAAGATGCTCACGCGGTTGCTGAACCGGAGCAGTTCCAGGTTCCAGTCGAACCACCAGCGAGGATATTTCTGCCTGAACAGTATCATCAGCAAGGGACCGAAGAAAAGAAGTCCGCCGGCGCCGGCTACGGTGGTAGCTACGCCCCTCTGCGAGGTCCATTCCCATGTCGCTGCCGAGACGCTTCCCAGCACTATCAGGATAGGGATGGCTACAAACAAGCGGAAGAACGTGGTCACCCGGTCGAGCGGCCGGTCGGGATAGTCCACCGAGAACTGTACCGGATAGATTGGCGGTTGCATTACTTTCTGGCTCCTTTGGTTTACTAGGTGAGATGCGCCTGGGATGTACGCCACTAACCGCGCAGTTCATTGTACACTCTTGGTTGGGTAGTTATGCCGGCATGTATAGAAACCATTTGCAGGATTTCTAGCGAATTGGCTACTTCTCTAGATAGTTATTGTGCTGTGCGCTAGAATACGAGCATGAAGCTTTCAGAGTATGCCAAACAGATGGGCGTGCGTTACGAAACGGCTTGGCGCTGGTTTCGAGATGGGAAAATCCAGGGCCGCCGTGTGGGGCCACGTACCATCATCATCACGGAAAGGCAGACACTGCTAGAAGAGGCGAAGCCAGCGCGGGTTGCCATCTATACGCGGGTCTCTTCCCACGAGCATCAGGCCAATTTGGATCGGCAAGCAGAACGCCTCGTTGCCTACTGCGCGGCGAAGGGCTATCAGGTGAACAAGGTCGTGAAAGAGATTGCGTCCGGCGTCAATGATAGCCGCCCCAAGCTGCTGTCTCTGCTAGAGGACCAAGGCATCACGCTGATTGTGGTGGAACATAAGGACCGCCTGACACGCTTTGGCTTCCGCTATCTGGATACGCTGCTGCGTGGGCAGGGCCGGGCACTAGAAGTCGTGAACGAGGCGGGGAACGAGACGGAAGACCTGCTGGCGGACCTAACGAGCATTATTTATAGCTTTTGCGCTCGCCTTTACGGGCAGCGGCGGGCAAAGCGCAAGACGGAAACCGTCATCCGCGCGCTGGAAGCGGGAGAAAACGAGGGCGAGCATGCAGTTAGTTGAGCAGCACATCATCAAACGTGCCGACCCCCGCTTTGCTCCGATTGACACCGCGGCGTTTGCGGCCAAAAATCTGTACAACGCGGCGAACTATCTGGTTCGGCAAGCCTTCATCTTTGAGCACCGGTACCTAGGCTACACGGACGTCTTCCATCTCATCAAGCAGACCGATGCGTACACTGCCCTGCCGCGCAAAGTTTCCAATGACATCTTACGCCAGCTTGATAAGAACTGGCGGGCCTTCTTCGCGGCCTGTGAGGCGTATCGGGAAGACCCAAGCACGTTTGTCGGTCGCCCGAAATTGCCCAAGTACAAACATAAGACGCAGGGCCGCTTTCTTTTGATCTATGACATCCAGGCCCTTTCCCATCGGGCGCTCGCGCGTGGGCGGCTGCGGCCCTCTGGATTGGACATTGAAGTCCAGACCGCTCACCGTCAGGTGAAGCAAGCCCGCATTGTCCCGCGTGCGGGCTACTATGTCGTCGAAATCGTTTATGAGCAGGCGGAAGCCGCGCCTTCCAGTGATCCTGCCCTGTATGCTGCAGTAGACATTGGCGTTGATAATCTGGCCGCGATAACTTCAAACAAGCAAGGCTTTGTGCCCCGGCTTGTAAATGGTCGCCCGATCAAATCAACCAACCACTACTACAATAAGCGTAGGGCGGAATTTCAGGAAGCCCTGGGCCATCCCGGCACGACCAAGCGGATGGACCGCCTGAGCACCAGACGGACACGCCGGATAAACCACTACCTGCACACTGCGAGCAAAGCCATTATTGCCCTGCTGGTAGAAGAAGGCATTGGCACGCTGGTAGTGGGCAAGAATCCACTGTGGAAGCAGGAAGCGGAGTTAGGCAAGGTCAACAACCAGCACTTTGTCGGATTGCCGCATGCCCGGTTTATTGGCATGCTGGAGTACAAGGCAAAATTGGCGGGCATCCGCTGTATTGTCCAGGAAGAGAGCTACACCAGCAAGGCAAGCTTCTTAGACGGCGATGCCATTCCCACCTATGATCCCAAGCGGGAGGAGTCGCCGACTTTTACTGGGAAGCGCATCAACCGGGGCCTGTATCGGGCGAAGGATGGGCGCACGTTGAACGCGGATGTCAATGGGTCGTACAACATCTTGCGCAAAGCACTCCCAACGGCATTTGCCCATGGGATAGAGGCTGTTGCAGTTCGGCCTGTATGGTTGACGTTTGCCTGGTCAGTCCAGCCTAGGGCGCTGGCAGCAGCGTGAATCGTACCAACCGATCAATAGTTCCCTATTGGTTTGGAACTGTAAAGGCAAAGTGCTCGTCCATGGCGAGCGGCAAGTGAAAGCCGGGGAGAGGTACAGGCTCTGGCACGCTCCTTGCGAGCCAGGTTGGGGGCGCTATCCGCTGGCAAATCTCCCCAGATTCGTGTACGGGGAAATGTCGCAGACGACCGGCCAAGCCGCCCGTAACGCCTGAGATAGACGAAAGGAACAAGATCTATGGCAACAACTGTCAACCCAACGGCTCATAAAAGCCAGTCCAACTCTGGGGCCGCTGTCAAGCGATCATACCCGGCGCCAACTGAGCTCGCCACCAAGACTGATCTGGCGGCTAAAGACTCCCAGGCGATAACGGAGGCGATAAATCCGCTGGTAGCCGATCTGTTCGCGCTATACCTCAAGACCAAAAACTTCCACTGGCATCTGGCTGGATCTCATTTCCGCGACTACCATCTGCTCTTCGATGAGCACGCCGACCAGATCTTTGACGCCATTGATCTGCTGGCCGAGCGGGTGCGACGGGTTGGTGGAACCACCATTCGCAGCGTGTCGCATGTCAGCCAGTTACAGACGATTGCCGACGACAACAACGAGTATGTGGCTCCTGGTGAAATGGTCCGGCGCTTGATGGAGGATAACGCTCACCTGGCGCATGCCCAGCGTGAGGCGCATGACGTGTGTGACCGGTGCCATGATTACGCTACCGCCAGCATACTCGAGACCCTCATCGATGAGGCCGAGAGACGTACCTGGTTCCTTTTCGAGGTGGAACAGGGCGCCGACAATACCAAGTAGCCCTCTGACCTCTCGTCTCTCGTTCGTCTGGGGAATACCGGCCTAGTGGTCGGGCATCGGCCCGCTCCCAGACCACTGGGTCGGAGTTTTCTGGCTGGCCGCCTCCACTACTGGAAACATCAGATGGCCTAACCGCTGCGCCAGCCTGGGCGGTAGCTTGCCACTTACGCTACGGCTGAGCTCCCATCGGGCATCGTTCTTGCACTATTGCGCGTGTCAGGTCAGGCACAGAGCACGAGAGGAGACGGCGCCGATGCTCACTCCAGACTTCTTCTACAGCAAGAATGAATACCTACTCGGATTCCTCTATTTCCTGGTTCTGGCCGCCGCCGGCGAGGTCGGGTTTTGGGCTGGACAGCGCATGTCTAGCCAGAGGAGCGAGGCAATTACCGCCCGCAAGTCGCAGATGAACACGGTGCAGACGATAGTTTTCGCGGTGCTTGGCCTATTGCTGGCGTTCACTTTCTCCATGGCAGTCTCGCGCTTCGATGCTCGCAGGCAGACGCTGGTAGACGAGACGAACGCCATCGGGACCGCCTACCTCAGGTCGCAGCTGCTCCCCGAACCGGAGCGGTCCGCCACCGTCGCACTCTGGCGTGAGTATCTTGATACCCGAATAGCGTCAGGGCGTCCGAACTGGTACCTGGACACCTCACTTCAGAACCAGACCAGTTCGCTGCAGCAGCAGCTCTGGTCGCAAGCTGTGGCCGCCGGTGAAATCGACCAGCGTTCGGTAACTACTGGACTCTACATACAGGCCCTCAATGACGCCATCGACGCGCAAGGCACACGCGACGCCGCCCGGCTGAATACACTTCCAGCCACCGTGCTCTACCTGCTGTATGCCGTCTCCGCCATAGGTATGGGGGTGCATGGGTACGCTGCTGGACTGGAGCATGGCCAGTCGTTTCTGGCCACCCTATTGCTTGCTCTCATCCTTGTTCTGGTTGCGGTGGTTATCATCGACATGGACCGGCCCTACAGCGGTTTCATCACCGTTAGCCAGCAAAGCCTGATACAGCTGCGGCAGACAATGGGAAATGCTCCCCGAGGACCATGAGCGACGGTGGGCATTTGCCGTATGCGCGCCACACTGGTATACTTCCATTGGTTTGGCGACTGAAGTCCTAGTCCTGCAAACGAATTCGCTCCCCGCAAGGAGAATTGCTATGGCTGGAATGACACGAAAGCCAATGGCCTATATGCACCCGAGCCAGGCGGCAGCCGAGACACCGTCTAAGGTTGAGACGGTGGCATCCGGAGGCAACCTGGCTCAGATAGATACTGCGACTAACGCCCTCTTGCAGCGGGCGCAACAGGAGATACTGGCGGTCACCTACTGGTTTGAGCCTGCCGCCGACTATCCTGAACCCTACCCAGTGACAGTGAGGTTCACCGGGCACCGGGCCGGCGCCAAGGGAAAGTCGCGTAACGGCGATCGCTTCGTACAGGACGAGACTATTCCGCAGGTTATTCCGGGAAGCGGCCCCATCTCCGTTACCGCCAAGTTGCGCGACATACAGCCCGGCGAGTGGGAGGTGACCGCGCGGATACTCGAGCCTACCCAGGCAACCCGCTCCTCGCGACATCCGAATCGCGGGCAGACTCAGGCCCGCGTACCGACCGGTACTGCTCTCGCTCTGGAGAGTCCTGCCCGAGTAGATACCTGGTTCTGGCGACGCTGGGCGCCGTCGGTGGAGTGGTCCAACCCGGTGAAGACCGGCCTGGAGCCGTTCGTCCATGTGCCGGGAGCGTTTCCGCTGGTCTGGGCGGTTATGGTCGGCCTGGGCATCGTGGTGGCTTTGGTGGTCCAGACGCTGCTACTTGCCCATGATCACCTTCGGCTGGGACCGGTCTGGGCCTGGACGCTGCTTGCCATAGCAGTAGGTGTCGCCGGAGCCAAGCTCTGGTTCATCGTGAAGCATAGAAGTGAACACCGGTTTGAAGGCTGGTGTATTCAGGGATTTATCGCCGGAGTCGCTCCAGCGGCGGTCATTTTCTTCACTTTGGCCCATATTCCGACGCTTACCATGCTTGATGCCAGCGCTCCCGGGCTGATGTTCGGCATGGCAGTCGGCCGAATTGGCTGCTTTCTTGGCGGCTGCTGCGAAGGACGACCAACTGATGCGCCCTGGGGTATCTGGTCCTCCGACCAGCACATCGGCGTACGCCGTATTCCCACTCAGCTAATGGAGTCTGGATCGGCGTTGATTCTAGGACTGCTGCTCCTGATCGTGTTTCTGGCTCACGGCCCGGCAAACGGCGCTTTATTTGTGGCGGCTCTCGCGGCGTATACTCTGCTGCGAGAGGGCCTCTTGCGGCTGCGGGCTGAGCAGCTTAAGACCCGTGGACCAGCTATCGCGATTGCCGCCGGGACGGTGTTAGTAGCGGCACTTGCCTTTGTAGCTGTTTAGGGCGCCGGCCTCACGCGGTGCTCTCTGTGCTCTCCGGTACTCTCTGCTCTCGGCGGCTACTGGGGAGGTGGGACCACCACAGAGACGGCTACTCCCGGCCCGGTGTTGGCTCCGAGCGTAGGTCCCAGCCAGGTATTCTGGACGATGCCGTTGTAGCGTGGCCTGAGCGCTGCTTCCATCTGGCCCATCAACTCGACACTGGTGCCGCAGACCAGCAGGCGTTCCACCTGTCCGGACTGCAGTGCCAGGTCACGTAGCCTTTCCAACGCCCGCTGCCGCGGCCGTGCAGTCTCCAGCGGCGCTATGGTGCCATCCCGCAGTGTAAGGAGTGGATGGGCGTCCAGAAGTGTGCCGATGATTTCACGAGCCCACCCGATGCGGCCGCTGCGTCGCAGATGCTCTAGCGATTCAACCATGAAGAAGAGCCGAGTTCGATTCAGAACTGCTCGCGCCTCGTCCTCGATCCGGCGCACTGGCGCTCCCTGGCGTGCCAATTGCGCCGCGTGTATCACTGCCGGCCACATACCAATACCCGCCTGATAGGTGTCGATGACGACGATCGGCGCGCCGGGCAGGGCATTGCGAGCGGCGGCCGCATGCTCTACTACCTGGCTCAGACGTCCAGAGACGTGAAGGGATACGACATCGGTTGCGCCCTGACGGAAAGCGAACTGATAGGCGGCGTAAAGGTCCTCGGGAGAGGCGGGCAGTGTATAGGGGAGGCTTCTGGTGCGGGCGAGCGCAGCATAAAACTGCGCTGCCGTCAAGTCGACGCCGTCTCGCATGACCGCTCCGTCCAGAACGACACGATTCGGTACGAGAATAATTCCGAGGGCACGGGCGTGGCTGGGAAGGATATCCGAGGCGCTGTCAGTGATGATCCGCACACGTGCGGGAGGAGCAGCTCGACTACCCGACGCCTGGTACCAGTTGATGCCTGCGCTTCCGCTCATTTCTCATCACCGCCCCGACAGCCATTGTCCAGACGTCAGTATCCATTAAAGAGACGACAAAGCCCAATCCTACCAGTCTAGGACTGGTGCTGGCTGTCGCTCGCGGCTTGAGATCCAGCGTCAGCGCTAGCACTACCTTCACCGGCTGCCGGAGACAACTGCGGAGGAGTCGCTCCGGCCGAAGGAAGTTGCATGTTGGCTTTCAGCTCGGCCAGCTGCTTATCTACCTCAGCCTTGTCAGATACGGCGGAAAGCTGGCGGTCAAGATCGTCCTGCTCACCGGGCCCGACCTCTGGAAGCGTACCCGACTGGATGAGCGAGTCCAGGGCGCTGGCTCGACTCTGCGTCTGCAGCACTTTGTCCTGCGCGCGCTGCATGGCGAGGTTAACGTCGGTCATCTCTTCGGAGATGCCGGTGGCGGACTCCTCTATCTTAACCTGAGCCTGGGCGGCACCGTACTGCGCCTTGACCATTTCTTTCTGCGAGCGAAACGCTTCTATCCGCGTAGTGAGGCGCTGCTCCAGGTCGGCGAATTTGTCCTGCTGGGCTTTAAGCTGCTCGATCTGTTGGTTGTAGGTCGCCAGTTCTTGCTGCAGCTGCGTCTTACGAGTGAGGGCCTCACGCGCCAGATCCTCCCGGTTAGCGGAGACCGCCTGGTGGGCCTGCGTATCCAGCTTCTGCATCTGCACTTGAATCTGATCTTCTTGCAGCTCGAGGCGCTTCTCATTGGTGACGACGTCGGCAATGCTGCGCCGCAGGTTCTGCAGCTGCTCCAGCTGCTGCTCGTAGGCATAGTCCATTGTCATTCCCGGGTCCTCGGCACGGTCCAGGGATGAGCTCATGACACTCTTGATGTACGTCGAGAATCTCGAAACCAGTCCCATTGTCTCCTTCTCCTTTGCAGTCTTGCGGCGAGAGACGCCGATTGGTTTTTTTGCCACACCGGCGGAGCCGTCCGGCTCAAATGACCCGAAAGTTGGTGAATTGCCAGGGGTCGGCAGCGTCGTTCTTCTCGGGGAAGAGGCGGCCTCGCCCCTCGAGGCGCCCGGTAAAGCTCACATGCTTCACGGTAGGCCACTGCAGTTTCTCCATCTACACCCTTTCTTCTCAGGTCGAGAGCTTGCTTTATTCGCACATCGCGCAGAGTTGCGCTATTTCAGAAAGAGCCATGCGGGGCCAGCGAGTCGGCCAATTACGCGAAAAGCAGCGACTCTGCCGACGTGGAAAGACGAGGGACCAGAGGATGCAAACATCGCTTTCGCCACCATTATACCGCATGACACTTGAGGAGGTACCTTGCTGCAGGCCAAGGTCTGGCGTGAACCGAAGTTGCACCTCCGTCGCCAGGCCGCTAACGGAGTATACTGGAGACGACGAGTCTGCCGAGACGGAGTACTGCCGGAGTTTGATCGTATGGCTACTGTCGAAGTCATCCTTATTGCCCTGACTATGGCGGTCGCGCTGGCGGCTCTGGCCGACCGCATCGGCGTTGCCTACCCGATTCTCCTGGTTCTCGGTGGAATTGCTCTCGGCTTACTACCGGGACTGCCTCGTGTCGCCATCGATCCGGGGTTGCTCTTCCTTCTCTTCATACCGCCGTTGGTCTTTGCAGCGGGCTGGCGCACATCACTCACCGATGTGCAGGCCTACTTGTGGCCCATCATCTTGCTGTCGATTGGCCTGGTGGTGGCTACACTGCTGGTGGTAGCGGTAGTGGCGCATCTCGCCATCGCCGGCATGTCCTGGCCGGCCGCCTTTGTGCTGGGCGCGATCGTCTCTTCTACCGACGTGATCGCCGCCACCACGATTGCCGGCCGCCTGCACCTGTCGCGGGGCATAGTGACCGTACTTGAAGGAGAAAGTGTCGGCAATGATGCTGCCAGCCTGGTGGCATACCGTACGGCGGTGTCGGCTGCCGTCACCGGCGCCTTCTTTCTGGGCGCGGCTATGCTTCAGGTTGTGCTTGCGGTCGTCATCGGTATTGCCATCGGCGTGGTGGTTGCCCTGGCCTACGAATGGCTTCAACAGTGGGTGCGAAATCCGCCCCTGGAGGTGGCCCTCACGCTGGTGGTGCCTTTCGTGGCTTACATTCCCGCCGACCAGGTGGGCGCCTCGGGTGTGCTGGCCGTGCTCACCACTGGTCTGGTAGCTGGTTGGCGCGTCAACCCGGGGCGTGAGCCGGCGAGCCGGCTGGAGGCAACCGCCTTCTGGAATACCATGATCTTCGTGCTGAATGGCCTCATATTTGTGCTGCTTGGACTCTACCTACCGGGTATTCTGGCCGGAATCTCTGGGCTGCCGGTACTACAGCTCATCAGATATTCGGCGATGGTGCTGCTGACCATTCTGGTGGTGCGCGCTGCCTGGATGTTTGCACTGCCGTATCTGGGAACGTCGCAGGCAAACCGCCGGGGCGATGGCAGCAAGAATCCAGCCTGGAAGATCTCAGCCGTATTGACCTGGGCAGGAATGCGCGGAGCCAGCACACTGATCATTGCACTGGCCTTGCCTTTCACCATCTCGACCGGCGCTGCCTTCCCGGATCGATCCCTCATCATTTTCCTCACGTTTGTGGTGATTGTGGTGACGCTCGTTGTGCAAGGGACCAGCCTACCGTGGCTGATTCACTGGTTGGGACTTCAGGGGGGTGAAGGTAACGGCCGTGAGGAGGCCATGGCTCGTTCAGTGGCAGCGCAGGCGGCACTACAGCGCCTGTCCGAGTTGCTCGAGTCGGGAGAAGTGGCTGCGGCGGTCGCGGACCCGGCAGATGGAATGCTGGGGGCTACACGCGAGCTGGCAGAGCAGCTACGCGGCAGGTTTGAGCGGCGCTCGCGGCACCACGATGCGATGGCTCGCGGTATGAGCGATGAGGCGGCTGATGCCAAGTTGGAGGCGGCGATCGCATTGCGGCTTGACCTGGTACGGGTGCAGCGGGAAGCGGTGATCGACCTGCGCAATCGCGGCGAAGTCGGCGACGGCGCTATGCGAGTCGTTTTGCGCGAGCTCGACCTGGAAGAGCAGCAACTCGAGTAGCGGGACGGCGGTGCCTGGTGAGAGAGAGAGCCCTCCGTCAAGTTTGCGCCGTGGTTCTATTTTTGCGGTAAAACGGTGGGAGGGTTGGACGGTAGCGAGAGAAGAATGGAGAGACACCACTATGAGGCAACCCAGTACAGATGAGACTGCTAAACCGCCTATAGGCTTCATCGGCATGGGCCATATGGGCCTGCACATGGCGCAGCGACTGCTGGACGCCGGCTATCCGCTGGCAGTATACGACCGCACACCACAAAGGGCCCAGGAGGTAGTCGAGCGAGGTGCGCAGGTGGCCAATACCCCGAAGGAGCTGGCAGCTGGCTGTTCGCTGGTGATGGCCTGTGTCACCGACGACCGAGCTCAGGAAACGGTGATGCTGGGACCCGAGGGTGCGCTGGCCGGCATTCGTGCCGGATCCATCGTGATCGATCTGAGCACCGTATCTCCAGAGGCTTCGCGCCGTCTCTACCAGGCCATGAAGGAGAAGTCGGTGAGCGTGCTCGATGCCGCGGTATCGGGCAGCGTCCCCCAGGTGGAGCAGGGCAGCCTGGTGATCTTTGTGGGCGGTGACCGCGAGATCTTCGAACGCTGCCAACCGGTCCTGTCCGTGCTAGGTAAGCAGAGCTTCTACATGGGCGGCAGCGGCATGGGCACCACCATGAAGCTGGTAGTGAACACGATGCTAGGGCTGGGAATGCAGGCGTTGGCGGAGGCGATCGCACTGGGCGAGCGAGCGGGAGTAGAGAAAGATTTGTTGCTGGAGGTACTGGACCAGACTGCGGTACTAACTCCCGGCCAGAAGTCGAAATTGCAAAATGTGCGCCAGGAGGTGTATCCCAACAGCTTTGCCCTCTCGCTCATGCACAAGGATTTTGCGCTGGTGCTCGAGCAGGCCTATCAGTTAGCGGTGGCGATGCCGGCCACTGCAGCGGCGCAGCAAATGTACACCGCGGCGGTAGCCACAGGAATGGGCACCTCTGACTTTTCCATCATGATGAAGTTCATGGAAGACCTCTCACGTGTGAGTGGCGAGTCGGAGAGCACGCGCTAGAGTTAACCACTGGAAACTGGAGGAAAGAGATGGAATACACACAGTTTGGCAGCACTCCGCTACGGGTGTCGAGGATAAGTTATGGAACCTGGCAGTTCGGCGGTGATTGGGGCCAGGTCGATGCCGAGCAATGGGAGGCCGGTAAGACTACCGTGCGCAGGGCGCTCGAACTGGGCGTAAACATTTTCGATACGGCGCAGGCCTATGGTTTCGGTCAGGCCGAACGCCTGCTTGGCGAGGCACTTCAGTCTGAGCTCCGCAACCAGCGGGACCGGTTCGTCATATCCACCAAGGGTGGTCTGCGCATGGAAAACGGCAGACCGGTACGCGATGCTCGCGCGGCGTGGTTACGCCAGGGAGTGGAGGCGAGCCTGCGCAATCTGGGCGTCGACTATATCGATATCTATTTCCTCCACTGGCCCGATCCGGCGACTCCAATGGAGGAGACGGCCAGCGCCATGGCGGAGCTGGTTCTGGAGGGTAAGATTCGCTACGTAGGCGTCTCCAATTTTGATGCTGCGCAGATGCGAGAGTTCGAGCGTACCCGGAAGATCGACACGCTTCAGCCACCCTACCATCTCTTCCGGCGCGACATCGAGAAATCGATACTGCCCTATTGCCGCGAGCACGGCATCGCGGTCATGGTCTATGGCCCACTGGCTCATGGACTGCTCTCCGGCACCTTCACGCCACAGACGACGTTCGCCGGCGATGACTGGCGCAGCCGGGATCGCGACTTCCAGGGGAATGTGTTACGGCGGAACCTGGACGTGGTGCAGCGGCTCGAAGCTCTGGCCGCTCGACAGGATATCACCTTGGTCCAGCTTGCCGTGGCCTGGGTACTGGCCAATCCCACAGTAGATGTTGCCATTGTGGGAGCTCATCGGGCCGAGCATTTTGCGCAGACGGCGGCTGCGGCCGAGATACACCTTACGCCGCAAACGCTGGGCGAGGTCGAGCAGATTTTGCGGGATGCTGAACCAATTGGTGGCCCCGCTCCCGAGGGCATGCCACAAGACCTTATGGCATAAGAGACCCGTGGTGGGGCCGGAGGCGCTTAGGGCGCTGCTGGTGGTGGCGGCGGCGGCGCCTTTATCACATAGATGTGGGCGCCGTAGTTGCCACCGACCACGTCCGGGCCGACGAAGACGTGCAGCACTGTTCCCCAATGCGAGATCAGCGTGGTGTAATATTGCTGCGCTGCCAGGTACGGGCTGCCGTGTGAGAAGTAGCGGCCAAAGAAAATGTCGCTGGCAACGACATACTGCACTCCGTGCTCAGGGTACCAGGCAAGCGGATGTAGATAAAGGCCGGTGCCTTCGAAAGTGATCACATAGCGCTGTGGATCGAGTGTGGCGCCATAAGCCTCGTCGGCAATGCTGGCCCCGGCAGGGATGTGAGCGGTGATCCATTGGCTGGCGACAACCCGAACGTCCACCGACGAGCGGTAACTATCAAACTGCACGGTCTTGCCCACCATGGGAATTAGTCCTACTGCCACCACGACGCCCAGTAGGGCTATGCGCACCGAAGGCCGGTTCAGTAGCCTGAGCGAGGGAACGCGGCTCTGCGTCAGCAGCTGACCCAGCAGGATTGCTAGCCAGGCGACGCCCTCGGCGGCGAGGATAGCCAGCAGCGGCCACAGTGGGGCGAGATTTCGCAAGAAGAATATCTTGGGAGTGGCCACGATCAAGAAGTAAACCACAGCGCCCGAGACAATGATCAGCACCTCCCAGCGCCGCCGCAGCACTGCGCTCACGGTACCGAGCACTGCCAGTCCCCCGATCAGTAGCTCAGGCCACGAGAACATATCTTGCAGGGTGTCGGCCAGCGATGATCCCGACTGCCCCAGCTGCCCCACTATGGTGTAGTGCAGAACCACGCCCTTCACATCGTGGAGAAATTCGTGTGAATCGCGTATCGCATACGGAGTAGTCACCAGAAATGCCATGAGGGCAAAGACGAAGCCGAGAAAGCGCCTATCGGTGAGGATATCCTCCAGGGTCAGCCGCCGGCCTGCTTGCAGGTGCCGTGCCACCACGATGCCATAGGCAACCAGTGGCATGATAGCGCTGGTGCCGGCATTGTACTTTACTCCCGTGGCCAGGCCAACTGCAATCCAGGCCAGCCAGAATGCCCAGACGCGCTCAGTCCGTACCGCCACTATCGAGAGGAGGGCAACCAGTGCCATGGCGGTTGCTGCCGGTCCGTCGGTGGTCGCGATCTGCGAGAGGTTGATATGCAGTGCGGAAACCGCCAGCAATCCCGCGCCCACGGCGGCCGGCCACCTACCGACGAGTAGCCTGGCGGCAAAATAGACGAGCAAGATGGCAGCGCTGCAGACGAGCGCCACGCCTATCCGCATCCACAACACTGCGCCTGGACTGGTATACTGACCTGCGCCTGCCATGGCTCCCACGCCGGTGGTGCTCAGGGCCATGCCTACGGTGGTGCCGTGTACCAGCTGGTACACCGAACCAATGGCGAAGAAGAAATAATACAGTGCCGAGGGATAGGTGAAGGTCTGTGGGTTGAGAGAATGGCGCTGAAGCATTCCGGCAACCGTATTAAAGACCACCGGTTCGTCAGGATGAAGGGTGTAGGGCAGCCCCCAGGTGAGTCCCCAGAACCGAAGAGCTAGTGCGAGTACCGCCAGCGGCAGTATTTCACCCCAGGTCTTCATGAACTCGACGACACCTGCCACACGGCTCTTTGCTGCCACCTCTGTGCGAAGATCGAGCGACGCGACACGTGCCATGTATCCCTCCCAATTCACACCCTGTATATATATCTATTCACTGTCGTACACGCGACTAGTAACGCTCGTATTACTAGTAGCATGGGTACTAAAGCCTGGCAGTTTTCGATTTTACAACGAAATATGGATGTCCAGGTAACGAGTTAGCACATCGCGGCCAGAGGAGGTGTGTAGTGAATTTCACTGCAATGCGGCCAGGCAGGTGAGCGCGCTAGAGCATCAGATGCACCACAATCCAGCCAGCGTAGACCAGCAGAAAGAACAGTCCCAACCAGCGGCTCAGGTGTTCCCTGCCTATTGCCAGCACCGCTACCGCGGTGAGGGCTACCATGAGTGGTCCATCCAGCCCGACCAGGATCGGGTCCGCGGTAGCGTGGTCGCTAGCCCAGAACAACAATGGCACTGCGATTCCGAACGCAGCGTTCACGCTGTTGCTGCTAAAGATCTCTTCAAGGCTGGCTGAGGACCGCTGGGTCCGGATCAAAGTAAAGGCCACGACCGTGTTAGGCATGGAGGTAGCTATGGCCAACACGATGAGGCTGAGTATAGCCGGTGGCAGATGCATAACCACTGCTGCAGCTTCTCCCGTCTGGACCATAATGACCACTCCCACTAGAGCAACCAGCAAGGCAAGCAGTGCCTGGCCCAGTATCGGCAGCGTCCGTACTGTGCCAGGAGCGAGTTCTGCGCTGGCGTGGCTATCCTGCACTGTGGCCTGGCCGTTGGATGACACTGATGGGACCAGCGGGACTGTCGTCTCCGGCGCCCGGCCAAGGGCATGGACAGTCAGTCCAGCAAAGAGTCCCAACGTCACGAGGTTGAGCACCAGTAGTGCGATAGGTACGGCGAGATGGGCGGGATGGGTCGATGACCTCCAGTAGAAGCAGGTAACGGCGAGGGTAGTGGAGATCATCATGGCGAGTGTCCACCGGCCCACCTGGCGGGTATCGCCGGCCGACTGTCGTGAGAGCGTCACCCCCTGGCGTGAAGGGGCAGCCAAGAGGGTCACCGCGAGGATGACGGCAATATTGTAGATATTCGAGCCGATGATAATGCCTATCCCTATCTCAATTTGCCCGGACACTGCCGCGGAGAGCGCAGCCACATAGTTGGGGATATTGGCACCCAGGGCTCCCAGCAAGCTGAGCAGTCCAGGTGAGAACTCAAAGAGATCGCTGAGCACCTCTAAGCGCCGCGTGAACGAGGAGGAAGCCCTGATGGCAACCAGAAGCGAGAGCGCAAAGACGCCGATGAGAAGAAAGACCATCACCGAGCACCGAGATCTTCTTGGTAAGTCATGCTGATTACTTTCGTTGCCTGACGGCGAATGGGGCATCTTTCATGGGCGATGCCGGCTAGCCCTTGCGCACAGAAAAACGCCGGGACCTGCCGACCAGGCTTCCCGGCGCACCAGCAATATGAGGGGTGTGCAATCAACCAAGAGTGTATGACATCGCGTCACTTTCTGCCAGTAGCTCATGCGCAGGTTAGTCTCAGCTACGACTTTCACCTACCCCAATAGTTTCTACAGGGGAGCCTCTTTTACCTGGCCTAGCCTGGATTCTGCCGCCAATACGGCACTCTGCCCCGCTGCCCAAAGATTGAATTAGCTACCTCAAAAATTGGCGGCGGTGCAGTGACTATTACTGTCACATTACAGAAAACCCCCAGAACCTGTAACCAGATGTAGCTCGCTCGCAAGGGCCACCGCTTACCCTATAGTCATCGCGACGCCGCGCCAGATAACCATGTGGTTTGCAAAACAAGCGATCCTATCGAGGCAGCCTGAACGATGCAGTTAAGCATCGTCAGCGAGTACATGATGGATAGGTTTAGACAGACATGTTAACGGAAGTCGACGTCTTCGGTAGTGTCAGCAGTGTCACCAGTCTCATCAGAGTGACCAGCGTTACTGGCGTTGCTGGTCAGGCACTGGCCAGTCTGTATGTTGTGTGTTCGCTCGGTATCTCAATGTTCTTGACCATCCAATCTGCCTACACACTGTATCTCATGCTGTATGTGTGGGACCGGCCAGACGCCTACCGCAAGGCCCAGGCACCCTCCCAATTTCTCTCAGCGCAGAAGTCTTTCACCGTCCTCCTGCCATGCCGCCACGAAGAGAGTGTCATTCAGTCGACCATCGAGCGTGTGGTGAGAGCGCGCTACCCACTGTCGCTGTTGGAGGTGCTGGTTATCTGTACACCCGACGATACCGGAACGATTTCAAAAGCGCAAGAGAAGATCGCGAGCTTGCGCGAGCGGGGTGTCCGGTGTGTACGGGTGATTGCGTACCGCGGTGCACCAATTAACAAGCCGCATGCTCTCAATGCCGGCATACGAGCCACGCGCAACGACGTGGTAACCATATTTGATGCCGAGGACGATATTCATCCCGACATTTTCAATGTCGTCAACACCTTGATGGTGTCGGAACACGTCAACGTCGTCCAGTGCGGCGTGCAGCTGATGAACTATGAGTCCAACTGGTACTCGGCGCTTAACGTACTGGAGTATTTCTTCTGGTTCAAGAGTCGCCTGCATTATCACGCCCACATTGGGTCGATCCCTCTGGGTGGCAACACCGTCTTCTTCGGCCGGCAAGTGCTTGAGCGTGTCGGCGGGTGGGACGAGCACAACCTGACTGAGGACGCCGACATTGGTATCCGAATCAGTTGTCAGGGCGAGCCTATCCGTGTGGTGTACGACGAACGCTACGTCACGCGCGAGGAAACGCCGCCAACACTCGCTAGCTTTGTCAAGCAGCGCACGCGCTGGAGTCAAGGATTTTTGCAGACCCTGGTGAAGGGGGAGTGGAGGCGGTTCCCGACGCTCAGCCAGCGGCTCCTCGCCGTGTACACCCTAAGCTTTCCGAGCATCCAGGCTATGTTAGGCCCGTATCTCCTGGTGGCGGTCATTGCTATGGTGACGATTAAGACGCCGGTGCAGAATGCTATTATCCTGCTCCTGCCCTGCTATCTGCTGGTTGCCCACTTCTGCCTATCAGCGATTGGCTTATTTGATTTTGCCGATGCGCACGGACTCAAACCGCGGTGGACGACGCTTGTGGTCATGGCGATTGGCTACCTGCCCTACCAGTGGATACTGTCCTACGCCGCGGTGCGCGCTACCATGCGCCAGATTCGCGGCGTCAACAACTGGGAGAAGACACAGCACGTCGGCGCCCATCGCGAGCGACTACGGCCTGTCGGAGCAAGCGACACCGCCAGAGATGCGGCGGCCTAGAAAGGCCTAAACCAATGAATCCTGGGGTACTGCGTAGGGATGAGAACGGTCGGCCGGAAATTGTGCCGGCGCCCGTCGTGCGAGATGTCGAGCCCACGACGACTGAAACGGTTGACGTGGACACCGAGAAGAGACAGACTCGTGCCCGCCGCGCACTTCTCGTGCTCGCGATGGTGACGGGGGCGCTGACACACGGCTATCACTTGTTCATCTATCCCCTCTACATCACCGACGAAGGCATCTACATGGAGCAGGCATGGTCGGTGATGCGCGAAGGACGTCTGTCCCCCTACACCTATATCTATGACCACGCACCCGGAGGCTGGCTGGTTATCGCGGCATGGGTCAGCGTCCTTCCGCATCAGTTCGAGACCTTTGGCAACCCGATCAATAGCGGACGTGTGCTCATGCTCATCATCCATGTGGTGAGTGTCTTCCTGCTGTTTCAGACGACCTATCGACTCTCACACAGCACGGTAGCCGCCGTCATTGCCACATTCTTCTTCAACTTTTCGCCGCTGGCTGTGTTCTACCAGCGTATGGTGCTGCTGGACAATATCATGGTGTTCTGGGTCTTGCTGAGCCTATACTTTGCCACGAGCAGCGCTAAACACCACGTGCTCATGCCGGTCTTGAGTGGGCTGACGCTTGGCTTTGGCATCGTGACGAAAGAGAATGCCCTCTTCTTTATCCCCGCCATCGCATACCTTGTGTATCGCAATGTGCGACCACGACTCAGCTACCGATTTGGGCTTGGATTCTGGAGCTATGCGATGTTCTCGGTCGTGTCCCTATATTTCTTATATTCTGTGCTTAAGAACGAGCTGCTGCCGACAGGCTTAAATTTCAACCTCAGCGATCCGCCGACCGATCACGCGTCACTGCTCTATGAGGCCTGGTTCCAACTGCACCGTAGCCAGGGCAGCATCTTCAATTCTAATAGTCTAGTCTGGCAGTTCTCACTGGGGACCTGGCTACCCAAAGATACCTTCATTTTGCTCGCCGGTAGCATCGCCACAGCGGTCCTTCTTGTGCAAGGATATCGCGAGCGTGCACGCGATCCAGGCACACTGGTGGCGGCAGGGCTGGCAGCTGGGTACGCGTTTTATCTACTTCGCGGCAGTGTCATACTCGACTTCTACGTCGTGCCGCTCGTGCCGTTCTATGCCATGTCGATCGGCATACTGGGCAGCCGCCTCCTCGACGACCTCGTGGGGAAAAGCCGTGTCGACTGGCGTCCTATGGTCGCGCAGGCAGCGATCGTTGGCTCAGTCTTCATGGTGCTGCTCCTTCCGTTTGGCGGCTACGTCTTCGTTCACAATTCGAGCGGAACGATTGTGCTGCACGACCTCTACAAGCTGCCGCAAACCTTCATGGAGAACGAGCAAATTGCATTCATTCGCCAGCACATCCCGCCGGATTCGAGGATCGTCATGGACGACGACCTATGGGTGGCTCTGCACGATGTGCGTCCCTACTACCCATACGCCAACTCCCACTGGAAGGCAGCGTCAGATCCGGACGTGAGCATCAAGCTGTTGCACCAAAACTGGCAGGACATTGACTATATCGTGATGTCGAACGGAATGCTGGCGGCCATGCAGCAAAACGGACCAGGGGAGGGCTACATCCTAGAGGCGCTCAACCACTCAACGCTCATTTGGCAGCTCAAGCGCGGCGACGTCACCCTCCAAGTGTGGCAGGTACAGAAGTAATCGATCAAGACGGATGACTAGAACAGAATGAAAAGGAGGGAGGATTCGATGACACCTCCGCAGAAGCCAGACGACACGTCAGACGAGATTGTGGATATGACGCCCGCGAATTCGCCTCAGGAGGACTCAGGCGACATCGTAGACTTGACCCCCATGGTGTCGCAGGGCGATCGGTCAGGTGGGACTGTAGATGAGCCTGCCGAGTATGTGCCGGAATATGAGACGGCGGAGATGGGCGTGCCGACCCACCCAGGCGTGCCCGAGCGCACACCGAATGAACGCGGAGCGTTGCCCACATCAAGGCGCGCGCCGGCACTGACGACGGAGGAGCTGAGGGAGCAGCTGAAGAAGGAGCTGGCGGAGGAGCTCAGACAGGGGTCCACGCCGGAGCCAGGGAGCCAGCCGCCGAAAACCGGAAATAAGCGCTTGAAGGTTATTGTCCTGACGGTTTTGGCGATCGTTGCCCTGCTATACGTGGGAAACAAGGTGCTAGGGTCATCGCTTGGCTCCCACGCTCTTGGCTTGATCGGGGGAAACACCAGCGCACAATCCACGCCTTCAACCGCGGCAAGCTCCCCTAGTCCTTCGAGTGTGCAAATTGGGAACAACCATGACGTCACAACGGCTATTGGACCGCTCATCCTGCTCAACCCAGGTGTGGTACGGCAAGGTACGGATGTCAACGTGACGGGGACCGGCTTTACCCCCCACTCAGTGGTTACTCTGTCGATTACGCGCCAGGGATCTGGCGCTGCGCTGGCGAGCACAGTGGTGAAGGCCGACAAGAGCGGCGGGTTCTATGGCGCTGCCATCGCCGTGCCCAACTCGCTTAGTGCCGGCAGCTTCAACGTAGTAGCCCAGGAGCGCAACAGTAGCACCAGTGCGCAGGCAATCGGCTCGGTCGCTGGAGGGGCACCGCAGGTGAAGCTTGGACCACAAGTGGGTCAGCCCGGCGAGGTGGTCACGGTTTCCTTAAACGGTTTCGCTCCTGAGGAGACCATCAACGTCTATTGGAACACCATGAGTGGTAAGCCCCTTACCACGCTCCAGGCGAATGGTGGTGGTGGCGTCGGGCAGGGACAGCTCCACGTGCCGTACGGCGCGGTCGGCGAGAACACATTCCTGTTCGTCGGTGCGAAGAGCTTATCGCTAGTCGCGGCGAACTTCCTCATGCTCAATCTGTATCCCACGGTCAGGCTCTCCAGCTACGCCCTCAAAGCGGACAATCTTCTGTCATTCACAGGCAAAGGGTTCGGCCCAGGCGAGCCAGTGCTTGTCTTCCTGAACAGCACGGAAAGCCAGCCGCTAGCAGTGGTGTCTGCCGACGGTAACGGCTCTTTCAAAAACGCTCCTGGGTTCGTGATACCATATGTCCTCAAAGGGAAGCAAACGCTGATCTTCATGGGTGAGCAGAGCCGGGCTCCAGACAGCGTCAATTTTACCATACTGCCCTATTCTCCAGTGGTCGAACCGAGCACCTATGGCGGACTTCCTGGAACGGCGATCAGCTTCTATGTCACTGGCTTTGCGCCCAACGAGGTGGTGCACGTCTACGCGGGACATACGAAGAGCACCTTGGGAAATATGGTCGGTTGCTTCCAGACGAACGGCCAGGGCAAGGCGGCCGACGTGGGCTCGTATCTCATCCCCGGGAACGCCCAGGGTGCGCTGGGGTTTGCGCTCGTCGGCGCCAAGAGCGGCGGCGTAGGCACTGCGTCAGTGAACGTATCTGCGCCTCCGGCGCCAATACAGACGCCTGCACAGGCCCCCTTTACCTGCCCGCTTGATCAGCCAGCGCAGCCGTCCCAACCGTCAACGCCCGCCGCTGGGGCGCAAGGCAGAGTTGCGCCGCCCAGCCACCAGCTCGCCGCGCAATCTGGCATGAGTCCACTGGCACGCGCGCGGCCCGAAGCTGATCTTGCCGGTGCGGTAGTCTCTCCCAAAGTTATGTCTATTGTGGTGGGAGTTGGGCTGGTATGGGGAGTCGCGGTCATGATCCTAACGTGCCTCCTCATCTGGCGCAGTTACCTGTTGGCAATGGTAGTGCCGCCGGACGCTGCTAGCAAAGCACCGAGAAAGCGATCAACGCTTGCGTCCTTACCCAGACAGGTGGCGAACAGATCGCCGAGTGCAGTCGGTGAGGTGAGGGTTGCGCGCCTGGCCCATGCCATGTGCGCGTCTGCACGGATGTTGTTGTCGTCAGTTCGCGGTCGCCGCATCACCGGCGGGCAGCGCCATAGAGCTAGCTCGGTTGGTCCAGGTGTTGGAATCGATCGTGAGCGCCGCCGAGTGCATGGGCGCCTTCATTTCGCCCTAACGCCATCCGCCGGTGGCCGCACAACCATACACACTTCGCGGCCATACCGGGCAGCTCACATTGCTTCTCGCCAAGTATCGTGCCGCCGCGCGGGCTGGCATCGCTTGACTTCTAGGGCGTGGTTGCAGAATGGAGATAGCGGGGGGATGTGAGACCTACAGAGACTCGCATAGACCGGCCGGATGGCCACACCAGTGGATGTGGCCTGTGGGTCAACGGGCTCGAGACGGATCCCTATGGGGTATACTGCAGGACATGCGCTAGCGCGGTAGCAGGGGCACGGACCCCAGGAGGTACGTCATGCACACACCCCCATCATTCTCCTCGGTCCTGCCAACCCAGCCGACCGCGCTTGTCGACCGGGTAAGCGAGCTTGCGGCGATCGTACACCGGCTCTCCATTGAGGGCGTGCGTTTACTGACCCTGACGGGGCCGGCTGGGGTAGGCAAGACGCGCCTGGCTCTGGCAGCCGTCGCGGCCGAGCAGGTTGCTGAGCGCTTCCCCGACGGTGTCATCGTGGTCGATCTTGCCCCAATCCGCGAGCCGTCGCTGGTGCTGCCGGCTATTGCCTTTACTCTTGCTCTCGCCGACACCGGGCATCCCTCGCTGCTTGAGCGGATCCGCGCCTTCTTGAGTGAGCGGGCCGCAGTGCTGCTGGTGCTGGACAACGTCGAGCAGGTGCTTCCTGACGCTGCCACCGTGCTTGCCGACTTGCTGGCGAGCTGTCCGGGGCTGGCGGTGCTGGTGACCAGCCGCGTGCCCTTGCAGTTGCGCTGGGAGCAGACACTGCGTGTGCCGCCGCTGGCGGTGCCCGCACTGGATTCCACCTTGCCCCCGCTGGAGGTGTTGGCGCAGGTGCCCTCGGTAGCGCTCTTCGTCGAGCGAGCTCGGGCGCGGCGCGAGGACTTCGTGCTGACCGAGAAGCAGGCGCCGCTGGTGGCGGAGCTGGTAGTGCAGCTGGACGGACTGCCTCTGGCGCTGGAGCTGGCGGCCGCACGGCTGGATGTGTTATCGTTGCCGATGCTAGTCCGGCGGCTGGGGGACCGGCTGCGGCTGCTGGTGTCGGAGGCGCCGGACCGACCGGCGCGGCAGCAGAGTCTGGAAGCGGCTGTCGGCTGGAGCTACGACCTCTTGTCTGAGCCGGAGCGGCAACTCTTCCGCTGCCTGGGGGTCTTCATGGGTCGCGTCACCTTCGACGCCATCACTGCGGTCGTGAGCGCGGTCAGTCTACAGAGCGATGGGGCAGCAGCCGCTGCCAGCGAAGCCGAGGTGGTGCAGGTAGGACGCACGTTGCCGCGGCTGCTCTCGCTGGCCGAGAAGAGTCTGGTGCTACCGGCGCGGCCCGAGGAATACGACGTGCTGCGTGGCCAGCCGGGGCACGAGGCCGGGCTTGAGGAGGAGGAGGTGAACGAGGAGGACCCGGAGCCGGCCTTCGGCATGCTAGAGACGGTGCGCGAGTACGCCCAGGAGCGGCTGGCCGCCGCGGGCGAGCTGGCGACGGCCAGCCATGGCCACGCCCACTACTTCCTCACCCTGGCCGAGCGGGCCGCAGCCCAGCTGCAGGGGGGTGCCCAGCGGGCCTGGTTGCTCCGCCTGGAGCGTGAACACGACAACTTGCGAGCAGCGCTCGGCTGGTTGCTGGATCAGGGCGGTTCCGAGGGAGCAGACGGCACTCCGGCTGAGTGGGAGATGGGACTTCGACTGGCTGGGGCGCTTGGGGACTTCTGGTGGCGGCGCGGCTACCATGCGGAGGGCGAGCGCTGGCTGGAAGACGCGTTTGCCCGGGTACCGCGGGGGGAGGGGATCGATCCGGCTGTGCAGTTTCGCGCGCTGGTAGCACTGGGGAGGTTCCTGGCCGTACAGGGTGCATTCGCTCGAGCCCGGACAGTGCTGGAGAAGGGGCTGGAGCTGGCTGAGCAGTGGCAGGATCCGGCGGCGATCGCGGAGGCCCACAGGTGCCTGGGGCTCTCTGCGGTACTGGGTGGGGAGGAGGAGGAGGGGAGCTGGCAGCTGCAGGAGGCGCTGTCTCGTTGGGAGGCTCTGGGCGATTCGCATGGCGTTGGCCTGAGCCGGTACGGTCTGGGCATTGCCTCCGAGCGCAGGGGGGACATAGAGGAAGCTACTCAGCAGTACACCGAGGCGCTGCAGCGGCTGGGCGCCGTGGGGGACCCACAGCAGGCCGGGTTCGTCCACTGCTCCCTCGGGATGGCGGAGTGGAGGCGTGGGGAGCTGCGCAGCGCCGTGGCGCAGGTGCAAGTCGCGGTGCAGACTAGCGTCAACCTGCAGGATCGCTGGATGCTGAGCTTGGCTGCGGGCGCGACGAGCGTGCTGGTTAGCGCAACGCAGCCGCCCAGGTGGGCGCAGCGAGCGCGGCTGCTGGGAGCGGCCGACGCACTGCGGCAGGCAACCGGCGCGACGCTCGCGTGGGAGGGTATGCCGGGGGGACAGGAGGTGGTGGAGCTGCGGGCGCGGCTCGCGCCCGCGGAGGGGGAGTGGGAGGCAGCGTATCGTGAGGGGCGCGCCTTGCGCTTTGGCGAGGTGGCGGTGCTGGCTCTGCGGGTGCTGGAGGAGGTTGTCCAGGGGCTGCCACATGCCGATCATAAAGCGGTGGCGGAGCGGGCCAAGACCATGGAACAGACCGTGGGACCGTTGTCCCCGCACCGGGGTCGCAGCCCGCAGAGTGCGCTGACCGAGCGCGATCAACAGGTACTGCGGCTGGTCGCCGACGGGCTGAGCAGCAAAGCGATTGGGCGGCAGCTCTTCATCGCCCCCAGTACGGTCAACTACCACCTCACCTCGGTCTTCAACAAGCTGGGGGTCGACACTCGAGCGCAGGCGGTGGCGGTGGCGGCGCAACGCGGCCTGCTTTGAGCTAGGCCTTCCCTTGCTCTAGGTGACGCACCATATCGGTTACAAGTTCGAGCCGCCGCATTACACGGGACGGCGCGGAATGCCCTGCGGATTCATCCGGGGGATGAACGCGCCCGTGGGTGACCCAGTACTCACTGCGGTGCGACGCACCGTCTGCGCTGTGGGGGACGCCGCTTGACAGATCTCCTCCGCTGGGGTACACTGGCGAGGATAGAACATGTGTTCGTTCCTGGTGACACCCCGCGGCAGCTGGCTCGGAGAGGAGGAGCATCCGACGATGTCCCGGCACCCCACTCCACCTCGCTCCGCAGTCCCTGCCGGACCGGTACCGCGGTGACCACTGGAGGCAGACACACCCAGCGCACCCGCATCCGCGGCTCCACGTCCCGCCGCCAGCCAGGAGACAGCGACCCCGGACGTGGTGGCTGCAGGCACGAGACGTCGGCGGACCCCCTCATTCGTCTGTGAGCTCCCGCTGCGGGTCGGTCCTGCCGAAGAACGGGTGCTCCAGGCCCGGTTGGAAGCGGCACGAGCGCTGTATAACGCCTGCCTGGGAGAAGCGCGGACACGGTGGCGTGGCAGCAGGCTCATCCCATTCATCAACTGGCGAGCGGAGGTGCCAACGGTGCCTCCCACGTCTGGCGGCGGAAGGCTGCCCGGCGTCGGAGCTGGTCGTCCGCGGAAGGTTCACCAGCCAAACCCAAGAGCCCGGATGCTGTAACCCTTCGGGGGTGAGAGCCGGGCAGCGGGTACGGTGGTGTGAGCCAGAACCTCCCGGATTCATCCGGGAGAGGGGCTCAGGGCTCGAACTTGTAACCGATATTCCAGACCGTGCGTAGGTGCCGTGGATTGGCAGGATCCCGCTCCACCTTCTTACGCAGTCGTGACATGTGCACTGTCACCGTACTTGAGTCGCCGAGGTAGTCATATTGCCAGACGCTGTTGAGTAATTGCTGGCGGGTGAACACCTGGCGGGGATGAGACGCGAGGAAATAGAGCAGGTCGAACTCATTGGCGCTTAACTCGATTGAGACACCGTCGCGCTCGACCACGTGCAGGCGAGGGCGGATGATCAAGTCGTCGAAGCGCAAGTCCCCCTCGAGGACCGGCTGGGCAGCTTCGGCCGCCTCAGCACGACGGAGCAGTCCCTGGAGACGCAGCACTAGCTCGCGCGGTCGAACCGGTTTTGTCACATAGTCATCTGAGCCGGCGCTGAGACCAGCCACGCGATCAATGTCGTCGGCGAGCCCGCTCGTGATGATGATGGGAACGTTACTGGTGGCATGAACGCGGCGCACGACTTCCAGCCCATCGAGTTCGGGCATCTTCACATCTAGAATGATGAGATCCGGCAAAAAGCTGGTCATTGCGGCCAGTGCCTGCCGGCCGTTGGCCGCCTGTTCGACCAGATACCCCTCCTGTTCCAGATACTCGGCGAGCACACGGCGTGCCGGCTCGTCATCGTCGGCGATGAGGATTCGCCGTTTGTGGTCTGGATGTGCCGCTCCAGCAACTGAGAATGCACTGTGTGGCGTAATCTGAAAGTCTGTCATCTGCCCAGCACCTCGCTTGCAAGCGATAGCGATCTATAGCTACGCATGGCGTCTTGTTTCATGTCTCTTTGTCTGCTGGTCATGAGGGAGAGCGGACGAGGGGCATTGTGAACCACAACATAGCGCCTTCTGTTTGTTTGCTCGTGACACCCACTCTACCACCATGCCCACGAATTACCTCGCGTGCGATGTACAGGCCGAATCCGAGCCCGGCACCAGTGGCACTCTGCGCGCTAGCGCCGCCCACTTGGTAAAACGGCTCCCACACACGCTTGAGCTCCGCTGGCTCCAACCCTGGCCCAAAATCACGTACCGACACCCGTGCGCAGGAGTGGAGCACCGTGACCCGTATGGCGATGGGCTGGTCCGCAGGCGAGTGTTGCAGCGCGTTCGCGATGTAGCTGGTGACGACCTGAGATATCCGGCTAGGATCGGCACTGACCGGAATGTCCTGGTCGGGCAGATCGAGATGAATAATCCGTCCTGGTGATACGGCGCGTTGTCCAGCCACGGCTTCCGCGACGATGTGTCCAAGATCGCAGAGCCTCGGCCGCATGGTGAGCTGTGCAGTCCAGATACGACACGCATCAATCAGATCGGTCGCGAGCCTATCCTCAATTTCGACCTCCCGAGTGGCCAGCGCCAGCAGTTCTTGGAACTTCGTGAGGGTCTTGCCGACGTCGGGAGAGTCGGATGGCGACGATACCAAGCGCTCCACCTTCGACTCGAGCAACTGCAGACATCCCAAAATCGTCGTCAGTGGAGATTTGAGTTCGTGACTGGCCAGTCTTAGCGCACCATTCATCTCGTCTTGCGCGGTATGTTGCGCGCTCATATTGCGCATACTCGGTGTGGTCTTCATGGTGTGCGTACGCGGCACGGGCTGAGTGCTTTGAATCTGCAGGCGCCTGCGACTCTGTTGTGGGCGACGTCTCGCGAGGATTGCGATAGACGAACGGCCGCTGATGTCGATCATCTCACGCACTTGCATACCCCTCCTCCGTTTCACAGTGTCGGATTACTCGCAGAACCGGCGAGAAAGCAGCTACTCCGCTCTCGGCGCTGCAAGGACGAGGTTGGGCGGGCTCAAGATTTGGACGTCGGCACAAAGTCATCCACCACATCGTGGTCGGAGTAACTACCTAAGCGTCGTTACCGCAAACTCTTACTGGCGTCTGTAACAAGAACGTACGATAAGTGGAGCGGCATCTGCCCCCCGAAGATGTACAGTCCTAGCAACTCTGGCGGAGCGGAACACGCCCCCGAAGACGTATAGCATTACGGTCGTACCGCACGTATTTCAGGCTGCATACTGCTGTGTCATGAACTAGTAATTCTTGCAGTGGTCACAAATGGCCTCGTTGAGCGGACTCAGGTGGCGGCAGCGGTCATATTCTCTGCAGAAAGTTGGGGAGACCACACGGCCGGCACTCTGCCAGAAGCAGAGCGCCGGCCGTTTACACCCGTTTGATCTCGAATGAGGTGCAGCACAGGTGAGTTATGTTTGTGGTGTACCGAGTAGAGGCCACTGATAGGCGCGGAGGATATCAATCTTGGCCTGATCAACGGTAGTCCAATCGCTCTCGAGAATGCCTCCTGTATCTGACGAGTCGGGATTCCAGCACCAGTAGGTGTAGCTGATATGATTCTGACTGAGATAGTTCACTAGCGTCGTTTGCCAGGCAGCCTCCTGGGCCTGATTCATCGAGCCGCCAAACTCGCCGAGATAGACAGGCGCGATGTTCTCCGTCTGGAGGTAGCCCCAATGGGTCTCCCAGACGCTGGACATATTCTTGGGAAAGGTCCGATGCCTGGAACCAGTTCTGATCATAGACTTCAGGTCCGTAATCATGGGCGGAGTAGACCAGCTGGTGCGGCACGGAGAGTTCGACTGGGTACTGCTTGGCCCCCTCCAGATTACCGCCCCACCAGTACGAGTCCCCGTGGTACGTCGCGATCCCTTCTACGATAATGAGCCAGTTGGGATTAACTGCCAGGACGGCGTTACCGCCCTGCTCCGCCGCCAGCCGCCAATCGGTGGCCGGGTTGCCGTCGCCCCAGGTGGCGGGATCATGGGGTTCATTGTGCAGGTCAGCGCCGATGACGGTGGGATTGTTTTTGTAGTGCTGGGCCAGCATGACCCAATCGTGCAGCCAGACGGACTGGGGCACCTGGGGGGTGTACCAGAGAGCGGACTGGGCATAGGCGTCAGGCCGGTGCTGGTCGAGGATCACGCAGAGACCGGCTTTCTGGGCGCCGTCGACGATTTTGTCCATGAGCGCCAGGCCCTGCAGACCACGCAGGTCAGGGTTGAGGCCGTAGTTGATGCCGGTGGGTACGCTGCTGGGATCAAAGAGCTGGTTGCTGTAGGGCAGGCGCAGGGTGTTGAAGCCGAGGTGGGCCATCTGGTCGAGCATGTCCTGGTAGTTGCGCACGTTGAGGCCCTGAGGGGCAAACGTCTGCGTCTCGAAGCCGAACCAGTTCACTCCGGTGAGTTCGACCGTTTGTCCCTGTGCGTTCTTGATCTGGGCGCCATCAGTATGCAACGGTCCACAGGTATGCTGAGCGGCGCCCAATTTGTCTTGGCCTTTAACCATGACTGAGGCTGAGGCGTTGGAAGAACACGCGACAAGTGTGGTGGCCAGCACGATTACGCTGCCGATGGCTCCAATTTTCGCTTTACTCGCGGCTAGACGTGACGGCAATGTCTGTTGACACGCGGCCCTCGTACTCCGTTGACGTCGAGAAGCAATGATCAAACCAAACATCATAGACATCTCCGTGAACGTACCTACCGTTTCGGTTGACAGGTACCAATGTTGGTCGGCGCCACAGAGACTCAAATGGTCTTGCTAGCGCCGAGACGAACAATGTATGAACCGTATCTAACAAGAGTTACAAGAGAATAACAAATCTATTTCAATTATGTCAATTGTCCTCAGTAACTGTAAGACCTGTAATATTCCTGGCTTGATTTGGGGGATATGATACCTTCCTACCGGTATTGCCGCGCCTCAAGGAGTATCTTAGCGTATACGCGGATCGGAATAGCCTAGAGGTCACCTCATAGTATGCTTGATATTCGCAGAACCAGTTAGCAATGTGTCACACCGATGTAATACGGTGCGGCCCTCGTGTAAGATTCTCCGGGCATCGTATCGAGGTAGACACTTCGCGTAGGAAGAGAAACCAAAGAGACCAGCCTACGTTGTTCGGCAGATGACAGTTAACGTAGTCCGAGGATATATCAACCGATCGATATTGTACAGGTCTTCCAGAGCGTTGCCGTGCGCTCATCTGCAGATAGAAATAGTAGAGGTGGTCTCATAGCACGCTCTATTACCCAACCAACCGTGCCATGTTGAAGCGCACGACCGCTCGCAAGGTTATTGCGGTGACGTTGGCGATGCTCCTGCTGTCAACAGCCGTATATGCATATATCGCACACGACGTCGCGTCAACCCACCGACGCGTGGTGAAACATCGCGTAGCGCCCACTATTGAGCACGTTTGTGGACCCTTACATACGGTTGGCGCCCAGATCGTAGATGCGCAGGGACAACCAGTGCATCTGGCAGGCGTGAACTGGTCCGGCTTCGAGACGCAGACGTTTGCCCCTCAGGGCCTCAACGTGCGCAACTACCAGGACATGCTCGACCAGATGGCCCACCTCGGCTTCAACACCCTGCGCCTGCCCTACAGCAACCAGCTCTTTGATCCCAGCAGCGTACCCACCGGCATCAACTACGGCCTCAACCCTGACCTGCGTGGTCTGCAGGGCCTGGCGCTCATGGACAAAATCGTCGACGGCGCCCAGAAAGCCGGTCTCTGCGTGATCCTCGACCAGCACCGGCCTGACGATTCCAACCAATCTGAACTCTGGTACACCCGTCAGATGCCCCAGTCTCGCTGGCTGCACGATTGGGTCATGCTGGCCCAGCACTACAAAAACAATCCCATCGTCATCGGCGCTGACCTGCACAATGAACCCCATGATCCCGCCACCTGGGGCGACGGCAACCCGGCCACCGATTGGCGGCTGGCGGCGGAGCAGGGCGGTAACGCCGTCCTGGCAGTTAATCCCAACTGGCTCATCATCGTAGAAGGGATCCAGACGTACCACGGGGACCAGTACTGGTGGGGCGGTAATCTGGAGGGGGCCAAGCGGTACCCAGTCGTGCTCTCCGTGCCGCACCAGCTGGTCTACTCCGCCCATGATTACGGACCTGAAGTCTATGACGAGATCTGGTTCCAGGCATCGGACTTTCCCGAGAATCTGCCCGGAATTTGGCAGCAGCACTGGGCTTATCTGCAGCAGAAGGGGATTGCTCCCGTGATCGTGGGCGAATTTGGTAGCAGTTCGGTCGGCACGGATCAAAACGGGCAATGGGTGCGAGCGATGACCTCCTACATAGCGCGCTACGGCATGAGCTACGCCTATTGGTCCTGGTCGCCGAATTTGCGGGGCTCGAGCGGCCTCCTCGAAAAAAACTGGAAGACCACAGACCTAAGCACGCTCGCCATACTGCCCTATCTGCATAGTTGGACTCCACCTGCTGTCAAAGTCACCTGAGTGCCTCCTGCTGGCTATTCACCCATACTGCGCCATCCGAGCTGCCCCACCTAACTCGGCACGGAGTGTCGTGAGTGAATGTGCATTGACAGTGAGTGGCGCGCGCCGCCTAGGGCATCGAGCCGTTCTGTATGCTACTCGTAACATTCGCTCCCCCAGGTGCAACCTTTGCGTTGCACGCTATAGCCACAGGATGAACACCAAACCTTATCTGACATGTGCGTGAGCTGTGCTGACGGAATTTGATGGAGACGAGGAGAATGGCGAATTTCGACATTAGGCGCCGTGCGCTAGCCGTACTCGCGGCTGTTGTTTTGGTTGGTGCAGTGCTTGGCGCAGTCGTCGCGGCGTCCATGGCGTCTTCGCACCCGACGGCACGGCTGGCGAGAGTTCCAATTGCACCGCTGCAACCGGTGCGTACGCCCACCACAACAACGGCCTCCCCACGCAGTCTCGGCCCTGTCTCGCTACAGCTCGCGGCGCAGGACGTCACCCCTGATTCCTCACTCCGTGTGATGGCCTCGGGGTTCCTGAGCGGCGAGCCGCTTGCAGTGGCCATTCAGGATAGGCAGGGGCAGTTCTACAAACAGGTGACATTGCAAGCCGACAAAGAAGGCAGCCTACACGAGACATCGCTGGCGCTACCCGGGCAGCTAGGGGCCGGCGCCTATCGGCTAATCGTCGTCGGAAAAACGAGCCATCGTAGAGCGAGCACTACCTTTCAGATGAATGATATCCCTCCAACCGTAACGCTCGATGCCTACACTGCGACGCCTGGTCAAGCTGTCGGCTTCGCCGGCAGCGGATTCATACCGGGAGAGGCGGTAATGGTCTATCTCGGATCGTCGTCAGCTCCACTCTTCAGGACGACAGTGAAGGCTGGGGGCGCAGTCACCGGTCTCCTGGAGATTCCTAAAATTCCCGCAGGCACCTACACGCTGAAGCTGGTCGGAGAAACTGGCCGGATGCCGGTTGTCGTCGGCTTCAACGTGCAGCAATTCACACCCTGGGTCGTTTTGGATCGCTACACGCTGGCGCCTGGCGAGCGCACGGGATTCAGTGGGCACGGCTTCGCGCCCGGCGAGCAGGTGTTCGTCTATCTAAACTCGCTCCATGGGACTCCGGTGCTACGCGTCCGGGCGGACCCGGCAGGTGAGCTTGTCATGCAGGATACCTGGTGGCCGGGCGGCGCAAGCGGCACGAACGTGCTGACGTTCGTCGGCCAGTGGTCGAAGGCGACCACCACGGTAGACTTCACCGTCCAGGCAATGGGACAGAGCAGCGTCCAGCCTACGGTGAGCCACAACACCACACCGTGACGGCTACACCGTGGTTTCTGCGCCGCAGCAAAGGCGCAGAAACCACGAGGAGACAACGGCTATCCCGGAGAAGAACGGTACTGGCACTGCCCACCAGGGGGGCGATGCCCTCAAACGAGAACGGCCCGCCGGCAACGCGGGAGCTTGTCCTTGAATGTTGAACACGTTTGTAACGAGCGCACGAGCTGCGCGATGCCCTGAAAGGGAGCTACCTATGTCGAGCGCTATCGACCGTAATCACACCCCACACGACCAACATCGCCGCCAGTCTCGTGACCGCCGGGCCCATAGTCGCATCCTTCGTCGCGGCATGCTGGCGTGGCTGGTCGTGGCGGTGCTACTCGTGGTCGCGGTGCCCACGGTATTCTTTGCGCTTGCGCACAGAGCACCTGCGGCATCTGCGACCACGTCAGGCCTCGCATCGACCTCTAGCGCACCGACATCGCCAGCCGATCGGTTTATGCAATCCATTCTGATCGACGACGGTGCTCTTGGCTGGCACCAACTGTGTCCTAGCATCCAGGCGCAGATACCATTGGATACCCTGGTCCAACAAGCGGACGAGCAGCGCACCGCTATGGCGAAACAAGGTGTGCGGCTCACCATGACGCATGCCGGCACACACGCCCAGGAAGACGGCGGCGTCTCGCACGTGTACATGGTCACCGCCCATTGGCCCAGTGGTGTCACCCAAACACGCACATTCACCGTGCTTACACAGCCGTCGGGCTGCGTCGAAGACGTCCAGAACTCATAGCTGCCGGCGCATCTTGGGGACCGTCCCCGTGGGGACCGGCATGGCGGTACACGATGTGCCCCCGTTGGTCGATGTTTTCTACGCTGCTGACATGCCGAACGAAGGTGTCCATTCCTCCAGCGGACGCACCACGATGACGCCTGCAGGTCGCCCACTGTGACGAGATGTGGCACTGGACAGTCGCTCAGCAGTGCTGTGAGGATCGGTATCGATGCGCACAATAGCTTCGATTTCACTGGTGCTCAGCGATTGCCATAAGTTGGATGAGCAGACCACCAGTTGGTCATCACGCTGCACGCCTAGTGCGAAGGTGTCCACCTCGGTTGCCGCTTGGGTACCCCCTACACTACGGTAGATCTGATCGTGCCGCGGATGCTGGTAGAGCGCCGCCGGTGGGACCAAGCCGGTCCTCACCGGACAGGAAATCACCCCTTGATCCCGGGTGATCTCGAGTAGCCCGGTGCTGGGGCGGAAGAGGTAGGCAGGGCAATGCCCAACCTTGACGACGTAGACGTCGTTGCCCACGACGAACATACCCGCGACTACGGCCCCGAGATCGGATGCCTGGCGCATGCGATGATGCAGCAGCATTATACTCGCGCGCAGTACTGCCATCTCGAACAGCGCAGCAACACTCTCGCGTTCCAACGCTGCGTCGTGTGCCAGCAATGGGGCGATCTGGGTGGCGATGACGTCAACGGTCCGCCGGCTCGCCTCACCGCTGCTGGAGCTATCAGCCACATCCTCGGCAACAAGGAACAAGCCATAGGGCATGGGGCGCCTCTCACTGGTCGCAATCCCAGTAAGTGCCAGCAGATGTCCTTGTTGATTGCCGTTGACCCGGCTGACCGGTGCGATATCGCTGCCAAGGTTGTCGGCAGCTGCATACGGGGGATCCAGCAGCGAGCGGTGGAGGGCGGGAAGGCCCGGCGGCGTGGGTATGCGGGGAACTGGTGGATACACCGAGGACCGGCGTGGCGACACGTCACTGGCTGGTGTGGAGTCATTTTCGTCAGCCGGCGAGACACGGACCGGCGATTCGCGGTCCAGCGGCTCGGCTCGGTCGGAGCGGGTACGTAACAGCAGTGCCAGGACGAAGATGAACCAGGCCACTCCGACCCCCTCCACGACGTGCGCCGGCGACGTGTGCGCCACTGCCGGCCAGATCCAGTGGCGAATTGCTCCCAGAAACACGCTAATATCAGAGGCCAGATGGGTTAACATGAAGATCCTTTTACTGCGACCTTGGAACGATGGATACCTCGATAGTAGGGTGTAAGCCTAACTGTCGTGTAACAATTGCCTACAGGTTTCGAACATATTCGGTGGCAAGCGCTCTCCCGCCGGCCAATTTCTGTCTGTGTGTGCATGCTGCCGCCGGCTGAAGTGATGCTAGGGCATGAACTTGTAACCTACACGCCACACGGTACGCAGGTGCCTTGGGTTGGCAGGATTCGGCTCCAACTTTTCGCGCAGTCGTGACATCTGCACGGTTACGGTACGCGAGTCGCCGAGGTAGTGGTAATGCCACACTACGTTCATTAATTCCTCGCGGGTGAACACCTGGCGCGGGTGTGAGGCGAGGAAGTAGAGCAGATCGAACAAGTTGGCGCTCAACTCAATGGTAACGCCGTCACGCTCGATCACGTGCAGCCGTGGGCGGATGACCAGATCGTCGAAGCGCAGATCGCCCCCCCGCGGTGGTTCGGTCGCGTTGCTGTTTGTTGTCTCCACAGGGAACTCCTGTCACTCATCGTGGTGTGCCTACGAGGCACTACGTACGTAGCTCATCCCTACCGCACGCCACTACGAAGACATTGCAATCGTACTTGATACTCTTTGCAGCGCTCTTGCAAAATCCTGCACATCGCTTACGCCAATGCCTCCGCGAGTCTGGAGCTGGCGCGACATTGACCCCTTACTGACTATAGCCACCAACCTATTGAACTTAAGCGGCGTACAGCACGCGCAAGATACGCCGCGCTCTCCTGGCAATCTCGGACGCCTCGCCGATCCTGTGCGGTGAAGCCCATCGCCGAGCTTCCACAGCAGAGCGCAGCAAGGGTATGTACCAGTTGGGCGCCATTTTGTATGACACTCGTAACATGCGCTGTCCCACACGCAATCTGCGTGCTGCATGCTGAGATCCAGGTACGATTAGGTGCCCACACCAAGGAAGGAGATTCTTCTTAACAGCAATGACATCGTCGTCCATGCCTTCTGATAACACAGCTTCTAACCACATGCGCCAGCCCACGTCCATGCCCGGCACGATAAAGTCAAGCGGCCGCTTCATGAACGGGGTCTTTGCCATCGTGCAGCGGATCGTCTACCCGTATCTCCGGATCAGTCTCGGGCTCGTCCTCTGCTGGATCGGCGCGCTGAAATACTTTCACCCCGCTTCTATCGTGGAACTGCTCCAGGCGTCCTTCCTGCTCCGCTTTCTGGCCACCAATGGGTTTGTGTACCTGCTCGGTACGCTCCAAATTGTGGCTGCGATGCTGCTGGTAGGTAACGTCGCCGTCCGCTACGTAGGGCTGCTGGTGGTGCTGCTCTTTATCGGTACCCTGACCATCTTTCTCACCGCGCCTGTGGTGACCTATGGCATCGCGGGCTTCCCCAATCTCTCGCTTACAAGAGAATTCCTGCTGAAGGATCTGGCACTGGCAGTGGTGGCATTGGTGCTGTCCGCCCATGACGCGGAGCGACATGCCAACCGGGCACTAGAGTCGATGGCAGAGAAGCGTTCGGAAGATGAGTGATCTGCGACGCCAGCGTCAAAGCCTCGCCAAGGGGCAGTGGCTGGGTGCCCTGGCAGCGACAGACAGCGAGCCGGCGCCGCAGCCGTCTGGACCGGGGCGCCGTTAGAGTAAGGAGTTTCTTCGGGTGAGGAGCCGCGCAACCAACCGGATAGCACTGAACCTCATACGTCACGAGTAGATTGTCCACTGGCCCTTGGCATAATGTACTATAGCAGCCTTACTCCTCCCGTAACCGTCATACTTTACGTTATCACCGTATATGACGCTACCACTCACCCACACGTCATTCGATGATACCGCTGCAGGAGGAGGACCAACTTGCCAGGCGAAGAAGCCGTCTGGCTCATTCACTTCCGACCAGACTCCATTAGCATAGTGCATCAGATAGTACTGCGGCGAATTTGACATGGGAGCAGATAAAGTCCCCTCGGCCCAAAACTCGGTTGGCGAAACGACCGTGAATGCTACCAATCCACCCAGTGGTGTCTCACTTGGGGGCACATTTACCTGCGTCCAGGCGACTCCATTGTAATGAAACAGCGCCGGACCGGCATCATAGTTGGAGCCAATAGCATAGGAGCCAATAGCCCAGCCATTGGTGGGGCTGGTCATCTCAATGCCAGTAATAACGTCGCGAGCTGGTATGGTGGGTGTAGTCTGAGACCAGTGCCCGTCGGTGTAGTGCCAGAAGGGGTAAAAAGTCGAATCGGTACTGCTGCCGTCATAGGTCGCGGCCCAGAAATCTGTGGGCGATGTGAACCACCATGCATTTAAAGTCCCGGGAATATCTACAGGTGTCCAGACGCCATCGTGGTAGACGGCAATCTGTGCTGTCGCGTGCGGAACAGACTTTGTGGCAGGCACTACGCACATAGCCCAGCCAAAGTTTGCCGTCACCATGGTGAGGGCAAACGTGACCAGTCCCAGCGGCGCCGGTTCTTGTTCCCAGTGTCCTGCGGTAAAGTGCAGCAGAAATGGCACACGGTCTTGTTGCTCAGTTTGCCCGGCAGTTATGGTATAACCCGTTATCCTATAACCCGCTATCCAGCCGTCGGTTGCGGAAACCATCGAGATGCTTGTGAGGTTGGTATCGGCAAGGGTATCAACCACACTCCAGCGGTACCCGTCAAAATGCAGTACAGACGCTGATTGTACTTGCATTGGGATCCCGGCGTATCCGATCGCCCAGCCGTTGGTATCCGAGAGCATCTGTATCCCCACGATTTCATCCAGGTTGCCGGGCAGTACAGTACTGGAAGTCTCGGTAGGTCTGCTGGCCGTGGTCCCATGATGCGCCGACAGCAAGTCGAAGACAGTACCACCCATAGCAATTATCAGCAAGGTAGCAGCCAGAGCAACGAACGCTGGCCAGCGTCCACCGGAGCGCGAAGTTGGATGCTCTACTCGTTCCCGTGCGCCTATCGGCAGTACGGCACGTAGTCTTCCCATTAGCACGTGTCTATGTACGCTACTATCACGTTCCATCATATCAGTGGTTGTCGATTGAGCCAGGCGCCGAGCTACTTGTTTCCTGATCTCTGCTGGACTCGGAGGCGGTCCAAAGGAGGAGTGATAGTGTCGGCGCAGTCGCTCCTCAATTTCACCATCATCGCGACTCATGTGGTTCCTCCTGACGTGCTGTGTGTGCTAGCGTAGCGAGAACGATGGTGCCTTCGCTGGGACCCGCGCTGAGATACGGATTGCAGCCAGAACCGATATCGGCGCGGAGTGCCGCCAGCGCCCGGTTCAGCCGCGATTTCACCGTTCCCAGCGGGCTATTCATCACCTGCGCAATCTCGGTGAGCTCGAGATCGGCAAAGAAGCGTAGTTCCAACACCCGGCGTTGTTCCTCGGTCAATACAGCCAGCATTGCCACCAGTTCGCTGTCCCGCTCCTTCTCAAGAATATCCGCCTCTACATTGGTTGGTGCACCAATGCTCTCGGCCTCTTCGGATCGGAGTGGTATCGTCTTTAGCGACTGCCGCCGATACACCATGCGGCAGCGATTGGCCACCACCGTGAGCAACCAGGGGCGGAACGGTCGGTTGGTAGAGTAGCTGGGGAGCCCATGCCACACCGCCAGCCAGGCTTCCTGAAGCCCATCTTCCGCTGTTTGGCGATCCGGCAGCCAGACCCGCGCGACCCGCCAGGCCACGTCGCTATAGCGCTCGACAAGAGCTTGAAACGCTTCAGCATCGCCCTGCTGGGCGGAGACGATGAGATTCTCCTCCATTCGGTAGAGATCCCTTTCCATCTGTTGCGGATAACAACATTTCTCGCTCTCTACTTTGCGGAACACCCCCAAAAGGTTCCACCGGTAGTCCGTTCCGTTCCGTTCCGTTGTACGAGGTGCATCCATGCCTCAAGCGCGCAGTAGATCAGGTGAGGTGAGGTGAGGGGCTACCGTTGCACGCCTACCTGATGGCGGAAGTCGTCCCCATCGTGCTAGAGCGGTATTTTCTTTGCGCGAGCGAACCAGGGAAAGAATGGTGACACCACGTGGTGTTGGTACTCCGCATAGTTGGGGTGCCCGGCGATCAGGTGGCGCTCCATGAGTGGAATGCTGACTCCCAGGAAAAGCCCGAGGATTAGCAACGGTCCGAGGATCACCCACCGGAAGTCCGGATACGCCAGGGGCACGAAGAGGTAGAGCCCCCACCAAAAAAGGACCTCGCCGAAATAATTGGGGTGGCGAGAGGCGGACCACAGCCCCCAGGGCATGGAGTCGCGTTTGGCAGGCAGGCTACTACGGCGGAATCGGCGCATCTGCAGATCTGCTGTGGCCTCGATGACGATGGCCGTGAGAGTCACGAGCGCGGCCACCACATCCAACCAGGTTAGTTGCGCATTCCGGTCGCGGAGCGTGGGCCACAGCGCCAGACAGCCTCCGAACACGAGGATGGTCGGCATCAAATGAATGCCCACAAAGCTGACGGGCCAATAGAAACTGCCTGTCTGTTGCTTGATGTCGCGGTAGCGCCAATCCTCATGCCCCAGGCCGCGCCACTGGTATGCCCAATTCGCGGTCAGGCGCAGCGCCCACAGGCATACCAGCACGAAGATCAGTAAGTGGCGCGGGTTGGCCAGGCCGTTTGAGCCAGGCTGCAATAGCCAGTAGAGCGCGATGGGTACAGGAGCGACGCTCCAATACGGGTCGTACATGCTGGAATTGCGTAGGATGACGCTGAATATGAAGATGACGATGGTCGCGGCGAGATCTGCCGCGCCTACGACAATGATCGGCGATTGGTTGCGAAGCACTACGCCCGTGGCCACCGCGATAATGCCCGCCGCTGCGTATGCCCCCAGGACGAGCAGAAATGCCCTAACCATACCTAACCATACCTAACCTAATGCCTCCACCGCTGTGCCTCCGGGCATAGGAATCTCCGATCCATCCACGCGATCACCTCATGCTGCCTGCACCGCCACCAGCAGGTACATCACGCTTGGGTCTAGACGAGTATACATGTTTTTCCAGGGGGGCGAAATAGTTATACAGGGAATGTGAGCAGCACAGCCATTCAGATCGATCTCCCTGCTCACTCTTCGGCACATGTAGTGGCCGGCAGCGGGCCGAGGATGTGAGCAAGATCGGAGAAGCTTTTTGGTTTCTTTGCCAGTAAAATTGATGTGCGTGGGGGGAACTACAACGTTCCCCCCTTTCGACGCTTGTGCGGTACCCCGCGTTATCCTGCTTCACGCAAGCCGTTTGTACGCCCTCATGGCGAAGATGTACGCCACAATGCTAATCCCGACACACCACGCAAGGGCAATCCATATCTGGTTTCCTATAGGTTGCGAGTTCATCAGAGAACGCACCGTATCAACGATAGACGTTACGGGCTGGTTCTCGGCAAACACGCGGACGACGGCGGGCATTGTCGCGGTCGGGACGAATGCGGAACTAATGAACGGCAGGAAGATGAGCGGGTACGAGAATGCGCTTGCGCCCTCGACGGATTTTGCCGTCAGTCCGGGTATCACCGCGAGCCACGTCAGTGCCAGCGTGAACAGCACGAGTATTCCCGCTACCTCAAGCCACTCCAACACCCCCGCGCCTGAGCGAAAGCCCATTATGAGGGCGATGAGGATAATCACCACAACCGAAATAGCGTTGGAAACCAACGAGGTCAGCACGTGCGCCCACAGGACTGACGAACGGGCCACCGGCATCGAGTGAAACCGCGCGAACAGCCCTTGCTGTCTGTCCGTAAACAACCGCAGGGCGGTGTAGGCTATGCCGCTGGCAATGGCAATCAGCAGTATGCCCGGCAACAGGTAATTCACATAGTTGCTGGTTCCTGCACGGATTGCGCCGCCGAACACATAGACGAACAGCAACATGATCATCAGTGGGGTAATCAACACCGTGATAATCGTGTCGGGGCTGCGCAGAATATGGCGCATCAAACGCCCGAACAGCAGTGCGGTATCGTGCACAACTTTCATTTAGTTGCCCTCCGGTTGACCAATGATGGCGAGGAAAATGTCCTCCAATGACGGCTGCTTTTCGATGTATTCGACTTTCGCGGGCGGGAACAGCTTTTTGAGTTCGTCAAGTGTCCCAATCGCGATGATTTTCCCTCCGTGCAGGATAGCGATTCGGTCAGCGAGTTGCTCCGCTTCCTCAAGATTCTGCGTCGTCAGCAGAATCGTGGTACCGCCGTCAGCAAGTTCCTTGACGGTTTTCCAGACTTCCAGCCGCCCCTCTGGGTCAAGTCCCGTCGTCGGCTCGTCAAGGAAGATCACCGCGGGCGTTCCGACAAGGCTCATCGCGATGTCGAGCCGGCGAGCCATACCGCCGGAATACGAGACTGCCCGACGGTTCGCCGCGTCACGTAGCCCAAAGCGAGAAAGCAACGTATCGGCGGTTTTGTGCGCGTCGGAAACTCCCCGCAGTTTGGCAATCAGCACGAGATTTTCACGCCCTGTGAGGATGCCATCCACGGCGGCGAATTGCCCGGTAAGGCTGATGCTCTCGCGTACCTTTTCGGATTGACGCTTCACGTCGAAGCCGCAGACGCTCGCGCTACCACCGTCGGGCTGCAAAAGGGTTGAGAGGATGTTTATGGTCGTCGTCTTGCCCGCGCCGTTCGAGCCGAGCAAGGCGAAAATCTCGCCGCGCCGCACTGCAAAATCAACGCCTTTCAGGACTTGCGTGTCTTTAAACGATTTTCGCAAACCGTTCACTTGAATGGCCATGTTTGTCATGTAAGAATTGTTCCCCTTTCCGAGTGCTTGAATGATGTCGCGGTTCGAAGCCTCGCGACGGTTTTGCGTGTACGTCTTGCGCTCCGCCGCGCCCGTTCAGCAGACAGGTGAGATTCTGCGGGTTACTCTGCGTCGCTTGATAGACCCCCTTTCTCTGGTATACTGAAGGTGATGAAGGTGTCTTCGTATTATTAACTTGACATTGCAGTTAATATCGCAATATTATCTCGATGATCAAGGTTATACATGAGGAGGGCCATCCATGTCAAGTGGTGCAGAACGATCACGTGCGGACATGCTTCGCACCTTGGCGCGCGAGTTCCGGCAAAGCACGGGACTCGGCGCCTCGCTCTGGCGGGCGGCGGCAAGTCGAATGGGGATGGCCGTCACCGATGTGCAGGTCCTGGATCTCCTCCAAAGCAGCGGCCCGATGACTGCAGGGCAGATCGCCGATCATACGGGATTGACGACCGGATCGACCACATCGCTGCTCAACCGGTTGGTGGAGGCTGGGCTGGTACGCCGGGAGCGCGACCCGGATGATGGTCGCCGGGTCATCGTCCAACTCACTTCGGGTGCAGATCCACTGCAAGCAATCGCCCCCACCTTCGATGCACTGAGCAAGGCATTGGGGGATCTGACTGCCCCGTACGACGATGAGCACCTCTCTTTCCTACTAGAGGTGCTCGCGGGCAGTAATGCGAACTCGCGACAGGAACTCGTCCGGTTGCAATCGGCCCCAGAGCGGGCGGGCGACAGCGCCTCGGCTCCGATGGGAGAGGTGACGAGCGGTCGGCTCGTCATCGTAGACGGTGCCCAACTGCTGGTCCGTACGGGTGACGGCATGACCGATCTATTTCAAGCCCACTTCGACGGGCCGGTGCCGGACGTGAAGGTGACAGCAGGAGAGGTCGCCATTCGGTATCCCCGGCGTCTGTGGAACCTGATTGGGGGAAAGCGCGCGGCGGAGGTCACACTGAGCACCACCATCTCCTGGCAGATCGTGATTCAGGGGGGCGGAGCGGACTTCACCGCCGAGTTGGAGCGGTTGGATCTCAGGGACCTCGAGGTCAAGGGAGGGGGAAGCATGATCCGTCTGAATCTTCCGGTGCCTTCCGGTATGGTGCCCATCCGCATCAGCGGGGGAGGGTCTGTGATCACGGTACGACGCCCGGCAGGCGTGGCCGCGCGCGTGCATCTCAAAGGGTCGGCCTCTATGGTGGTCTTCGATGACCGCACCTACGCCGACATGGGCAACAATGCGATGTTGCACAGCGCGGATTTCACCACGACCGGCCCGCATTATTCCTTCGACATTGCCAGTGCCGCCAGCATGATTACCATCGCCTCCACGTGAGACCGACGCTGATTCCGGTGCGATGGCCGCTGATTTTGGATGCTCAGCAGTCTGTAAAGGCGGTCTGGGAGGCGATTGCCGAGTTCCACTCGCGTGCTACACTGTAAACTGCGTGATGTAACGCGCTCGTGGAGGAATCGGTATGGGCTTAGGGTTCTCCTACTTTCCCGTTTTTCTCATGATCTTATATGTCAGTCACCCCCGGCTGAAGCCGGGAGCTTGAGCGATCAGGCTCCACACTGACCAGTTCGCCTTGCCCCTCGGGGTGCGGCAGCCGATACCGCTGAATGGATAGGTACCCTGGGATGGCACCTCAGTCTCAGGTTCTACGGTGCATCGTTAAACTTCCGCTTTAGGGGTGGTAGGCCAATGCGGTGCACACACCACGGAAACCAGCGGCTATCTGAACGAGGGGACCCTTACCTGAGTGATCAGCGTGGCCCGTTACTGGGCCATTTCCCCTGGGGAATCTCAGAGCGCACCGAGGAGTGCTTCCATGCAACGCGTCTTTGTCCTTGATGCCGAGCTTCGACCGCTGATGCCCTGCCGACCGGCGCGGGCTCGGTGGCTGCTCAGCCACCAGCGGGCAGCCGTGTTCCGCGTTGCCCCGTTTACCATCATCCTGCATGAGGCACGACCGGATGCCGTCGTGAGTCCGCTGCGGCTCAAGATTGATCCGGGCAGCGTCACCACCGGCCTGGCGGTGCTCAACGAAACCAGTGGCGAGGTAGTCTGGGCAGCCGAGCTCACCCATCGGGGGCAGGAGGTCCGCGCCCGTTTGCAGAAGCGGCATGCGTGCCGCCGGGCTCGCCGGCAACGCACCACCCGCTACCGAGCTGCCCGCTTTCTTAACCGCCACCGCCGGGCGGGGTGGCTCCCACCTTCATTGGAAAGTCGGATCGCCAATGTGTTGGGCTGGGTGCAGCGGGTACAACGGCTGTGTCCCATCGGAGCCATCAGCCAGGAATTGGTCCGCTTCGATACCCAGTTGCTACAGAACCCTGAAATCTCTGGCGTGGAGTACCAGCAGGGCGACCTGGCGGGCTATGAAATCCGGGAGTATGTCTTGGAGAAGTTTGGGCGACAGTGCGTCTATTGTAGGAAGACCCAGGTTCCCCTGGAGCTGGACCATCTGCTGCCCCGGTCTCGGGGTGGTCCCAACCGGGCAAGTAATCTCGCTCCCGCCTGCCACCCGTGTAATGACAAGAAGGGCAATCGAACGGCAGCCGAATTCGGCTATCCCGAGGTGGAAGCCCAGGCCAAGGCACCGCTGCGCGATGCCGCCGCAGTCAATAGTACCCGGTGGGCGCTCTACAGAAGGCTGAAGGCGCTCGGTCTGCCAGTCGAGACGGGCACGGGCGGCAGGACGAAATGGAACCGGTCAAACCGGAGCATCCCCAAGACCCACTGGCTGGATGCCGTCTGTGTCGGCGCCTCAACGCCGGACCATATCCGCTGGCAGAGCGTGCAGCCGCTGCAGATCACGGCGCTGGGGCGGCATAACCGCCAGATGGTCCATGCAGATCGGCGGGGCTTTCCGCATGGCCGAGCCAAAGCGACAAGTGTGGTGGGGGGCTTCCGCTCGGGAGATCTGGTGCGGGCGGTCGTGCCCGATCCGCTTACGACGCGTGGGGTGCACGTGGGCACCATCAGCGTCCGAGCCACGGGGTCCTGTGACATCACGACAAAACACCGTCGAGTGGGTGGAGTCTCCATCAAATACTGCCGCCCGCTGCAGCGGGTGGATGGGTACCGGTACGCGCAGGGGAGTCGGGCGCT
This sequence comes from uncultured Chloroflexia bacterium, assembly GCA_963826075.1. GTDB lineage: Bacteria > Chloroflexota > Ktedonobacteria > Ktedonobacterales > JADMIN01 > JAJPKE01. Next base: position 216,833 of record CAWGVQ010000007.1, on the reverse strand, counting down.
TCCTCCCCCGGCTGAAGCCGGGAGCCTCCGCGCCCGGTGATTTCCATTTTCGTGGGCTTCACCTGGCTCCGCCTGGATGCTGATCACTCTGGGCAGCCGGGAATTCTTTGGGCAGTGCTCACCATTCCGTTCGGCTGGTTTGCTGTCCTCCTCTATGTGGTAATACGCTTTCTGCGCGGACCTTCGCCTCATCACTAGCCGCTGCGCACAAAGTCCGCAATCCAGTTGGTTTCCCACGTTTTTCCGCCATCAACGGAAAACGCTTGCTCCCAGTGGAACGAGGTGGCAGTGATCTCCGACCAGATCACGCGACGAAAAATGTACCTGCCCTCCCAGGGTATGTGCGCATACCCCTCGACGCGCCCGTCCTTGAATGCGCCAACCACTGGCCGCGGGTCGAAGCCGTTGCTGTTGTCAGCTTCATAGACGCTCCACTGCTGCGTTTGGGGATCGAAGAGACGCACCACCAGCTCTTCTGTGTCCCCAGACGCGCGTTCCAGTGTGACTTCCTCGATATGGCCCAGTCCTCCCAGGATCTTGCGAGCTACCGATGTGCCTCCAAACTCTTCCCAGGACGTTGACCCCTTCAGCCACTCCCGCAGACACCGATTCCGGAACTTCCAGGAGCCAATGAAGAAATCAAAATCTGCCCGGCCATCCTGTTCCTGCTGCGTCAAGGTTGACTCGCTCACTCTCTTTTCTCCTCGCGTGATTGGCAGGCTCTTTGTCAATCGACATGGTGCTGGTCCATCACTTCTATGGTAGCAAGGAATCATGACAACCTGTGTCAAGAATTGAGGAGGTTCTCCCAAGGCCGGATGGGTTCCAAATGTAGAGCGTGGACCTTGCCAGAACCAGCCGGTTTACAACGGCGATTGGTGGCCCGCTGCGCGGCAACCATATCTTGGAGCGGGACTTTGTGCCTCTCTGTGCGCGTCTGGGCTTGCCGAGGATTCGTCTGCACGATCTACGGCATACCCCCTGGCGACGCTCCTCTTTGTGAATCGGATTCCGGCGAAGGTCGTGCAGGAGATGCTTGGCCGTAGCGACATCGGCATGACCTCGGATATCTACAGCCATGTGCTCCCAGACTGGAACAGCAGCACGAGAATCTGCCGGACGACAATACGTCGGAAATTTTGCAACCAGGCGAAGAGACGTTCCATTTTCCATCTCCGCCGGTAGCGGCGCAGCGGACGGCCATCCTGGGTCTTGGGACGCGTGCGGCCCCGACGGTGGGGAGCGATCATCTCAATGCCCAGCTGCAAGAGCGCCGCGTCCAAGGGGTCAGCATCCTAGGCACGATTGCCGATCACTCTGTGGGGGAAGTCATGGACGAAGCGGGAGTCAAGCGTGGCCGCGACAAGGGTAACCTCATGAGGCGCAGCCGAGGAGGCACACGTGGCGAGAGGAAGACCAGAACGGTCTGCCATTGCCATGAGCTTCGTACCTTTGCCCCGCTTGGTCTTTCCCACGCATCTGCCCCCTTGTATATTGTAGGCAGAAGTGTCGGTTAAGGTTCTGTGTGGCAGGTGATGGTCTGCGGCCCCCCTTCGGCGTGAGTGACCGACCAAAAAAGCCGACCAGGCCTGCCTCTCGTGTCCGTACGGTCGATGGCCGAACTGCTGCGCCGCCCGGCTCCGTTAGGGCTGGGTGAGCGCCCATGGACAAGGGGACCGCGGTCGGGAGGTGAGCGCCCTGCCAGCCGAGCTCAGGCGTGACGAGGCCAGAGTAAACCTGAGGAGGGATGAGTCATGACGGGAGGAGAATTCAGCTGCATCGTCGGGATTGACGTGGCCAAACGGGCCCATGTCGTCTGCGCGTTGGAGGGGCCCAGTGGAGCCCTCCGCCACAAGCCCAGCTCGATTGAGGCGAGCGCTGCCGGCTATGCGCTGCTCCTGTCCTGGCTGGCGACCTGGCGCGGGGGAGCGGAGCCGGAAACCGTGCTCATTGGACTCGAAGCGACCGGAGTGCTCTGGGAACCGCTCTATGACGCGCTCACCCAGGCGGGCTATAGCGTCCTGGTGCTCAATCCCCGCCAGACCGCCTCGTGGGCGGCGAGTCTCGGGCTACGGGCGAAGACCGATGAGGCCGATGCCCTCACGCTGGCCCGAGGTCTGCTCGCCGGGCTGGCCCGGGCCAGTACCTTGCCCGCGGAGGACATCCAGGCGCTGCGCGAATTGACCCGGGCGCGACGCGATCTGGTCCAGGCGCGCACGGCCGCCCGGCAGCGGCTCCATGACGAACTGGTGCTTGTCTTTCCCGAGTTCGCCGGGCTCCTGGTGCAACTGCCAGGCCAGACCACCCTGGGCACGCCGAGTGTCCTGCGACTGCTGACGGTCTACAGTTCCGCGCACGCGCTGGCGAGCGCCCCTCCTGATACGGTAGAAACCCTGTTGCATGAGGTGAGCGCTGGACGATGGGGTGCGGCAGAGGCGCAGATGCTGCAGCGTGCAGCGCAGCAGTCCGCAGCGAGCACCCGGGCAGTCGCCGCGCGCAGCCTGGTGGTGCGGACCTTCGCCCAGCAGTCGCTCTATCTGCAGGCGCAGATTGTCGAGTTAGAGACGGCGATTGCCGCGTTGCTGGATGAGGACGCGGACGGCCAACGCCTCCAACAAGTTCCTGGGATCGGTCCCACCGGCGCTGCGACGATTCGTGCGGAGCTGGGCGAGATCAGTCGCTTCAGCTGTGTCGATGAGGTGGTGGCCTACGCCGGCTTAGATCCACGCACCCGCCAGAGTGGAACCTTCGTCGGCCAAAAGCACCTCTCCAAGCGCGGCCCTGGCGCACTGCGCCATGCGCTCTATCTGGCGGCCTTTGTCGCCGCACGCTGTGCCCCGGAGTGGCGGGTCCGCTACCAACGCCTCCTCGACCGAGGGCGTGCCAAGAAGGAGGCGTTCAACATCCTCGCTCGTGCGCTACTGCGGGTCATTTACCACCTGCTGCGCACAAGGGAAACCTATGATCCTCGATTGGTCAACCGGCCAGTTCCGGAACTGGCCGGTTGACATCCAATATGAACTCTTTTTCGCCACCACGAAGGTGCCGTCGATGAAACACTCCGAGAGGTCCAGTTTGCCCCGCTCTTTCAGGTCGCGGGCGAGCGCCTCTAAGATCCGTTCATATGTGCCGTCTCGCACCCAACGTTGGAACCGCCGATGGCAGGTCTGGTATGGCGGGTATTGGTCCAGAAGATCGGCCCACTGGGCACCTGTTCGTAAGATCCATACGATGCCATTCAACACCTCCCGGCTGCTGCGCCAGGGTCGCCCCTGGCCGTCAGCTCGCCGCGGCAGCTCGCCGATCAGCGGTTCGAGGACGGTCCATTGCTCATCTGTTAAATCCATGGTCGCTGCATCCTCCTCGAAGATGCACCTTACCACCCGTTTATGAGATACGTTCCTAGAACGAAAGGTTGTAAATAGATTGCTTGTGGCCTGGTCAGGAGTTCTTGTCGTCTGGATAGGGTCAGCGCATCTAAACCTGAAAATTGTGCGCCAAGGTTTGGATGCGCTCAAACAAAGATCGATCAGTGATTGCCCATAAGAACCAACTGGATAGGCCGATAGCTACTCAGTCGCCACTGATCAAAATACGATTGACAGAGCACGAAGGGGAATTCCTCATCGCGCTTGGGTGAAGAACACCACCATGTTCGACTTCCAGCGCACTTCGGATGAGTCTTATTGGGAGCTAGCTACATGTTGGTCGACCAGAATCGGATTGCCATCAGGGTCAAGAATGAGAAAACTTGCCGGTCCAGTCCCATCCTCTGCTTCTTGTTCAAATGCAATACCGGCTTCTTTGAGCTGTTTTTGAATGTCGCGGATGTCAGTAAACGTTGGTAATTGCTGGCCATAGTGGTCCTGGTTGGGAATGAAGGTGAGCATGTTCTTCTCAAACATGCCTTGCATCAAGCCGATGTAGGCCTCTCCATTGGTCATCAGGAGCCAATGGTCTGCTTCATTGCCGGCTCGAACTTCAAAACCCAGCGTTTCGTAAAAAACCCTGGAGGTCTGAAGGTCTTTCACGTTCAGACAGAGTGAAAACTTTCCTAATCGCATGTGTTTTGGTCTCTCTTTCTGTCATTTCACGCCTGGGTAGCGTGATGACGGTGGCCTTAGACATCTTTCCCGTGCGCACAGACCGAGGTTCGAACGGCTCAGAGTCGCATGTGGAGCGGTATCGCGACGCCATTACTCGGATTGTTCTCACCTCGACTTTCTCTGAAAATAGCCAAGTGAACGTGTGGCAGGAGTCGCCAACGTGTTCGTTGCCGCAGTTCAGGCGACCTGATTGGGAGTTTCGACGGTCACCGTGTAGCCCAATTGTTCAAGACGCCGGATGGATTGACGGGCTACCAGGGTGCGGTCCCGCTCATCAAAGTAGTTGCTGCCCAGATCTTGGTAGGGCTGTTTCCGGCTGAGCACATGATAGGCGATGATCACGATGCTATGCCCGACAGCGACCACTGCCCGACGCTTGCCCCGTCGCCGGCTAAGGCGACGTCCCTGAGCGCTCAAATAGGTATCCTTGGTCCGCATGGCTCCATGCGCCGCTTCAATCAATGCTTGGCGCAACCAGCGATCTCCCTGCCGGGTCTTGCCGCTCAACTGTTTGCCGGCACTTTGATGGTTCCCCGGACAGATGCCGACCCAGGAAGCCAGATGCCGTGCGCTAGGAAAACGACGCATATCTGGTCCTATTTCGGCCAGGATGATTTCCGCTAGCCGTTGATTGACCCCAGGAATCGTGTCTAAGAGCTGGATCGCTTCGAGGTAGGAAGGCGGGGAAACGGATGGGTCAGATACCGCTGTTTGGGCTTGGACGGCATCGTCCGACTCCAAACGAAGAGCGGAGGTAATCTCGCCGTCACACGCAGCAATGTAGGCATCCAAGCTGTCCAGATGGGCCAGGTGGGTGCTCAAGAGGAACCGATGATGGGCTTGGAGCCGACCGTCCAACGCCTGAGTGAGTTGCGCTTGCTTCTTGCGCAGCTTGCCGCGAGCAAGATTGGCCACTGTTGCTGGATCGGTTTCGCCGTGCCCCGCAACGCCGCTAACATGGCCCGTCCCGACACGCCGGTCACATCGGTGAGGACAGCCGTCAGTTTGAGGTTGGTATCCTCCAGGAGTTTATGCAGCCGGTTGACCAGGCGGGCGCGTTCGGCTACCAGAGTGCTTCGATAGCGGGTCAGCTCCCGCAGCTGCCGCTGAGTGCGCGGAGGGATAAAACTGGGGCGCAGTAACCCATGCTGCAACAGATCGGCAATCCACTCGGCATCTTTGATATCGGTCTTGTGGCCAGGCACGGCTTTCAAATGCTGAGCATTGGCCAGGATGACCGCAAACTGCCCTTCCAGGAGCGCAAAAATGGGTTTCCAATACACTCCCGTGGATTCCATGGCCACATGGGTGCAGTCGGCGCCTGCGAGCCAATCGACTAAGGCCAGCAACTCGTGGGTCATGGTGGTGAAGACCCGGATCTCTTTGTGTCGCTGCCCCTGCTCGTCGAGTGAGAGCAGGCACGCGACCAGCATCTTTTTGTGCACATCGAGCCCACAGCAGCAGCGATACACGACGTCCATCTCGTCTCCTCCTCACTCAGTGGATAGGACCAGACGAACCGGACGTTTCGTTGTCGTGAGATCTTTCTCTACGTGCTTCCCCAGGCGGGGAGCGACAAACGGGAGTGCCTGAAAACGTCCTGGGTCAGATTTGTAGCGGGCTCGTGGCACCACGTCGAGACGCCAACCTGTGTGCGTTCGCCTGGCCTGGAGGTACTATAGCGCACTGCTCGCTCATTTTCATCGGCGAGGGTGCAGCAGTGCTGCATGCAGATTTGTACATTATCTGTCAGTAACACGCCGCATGAGCTAACTGCGCGAGGGTTGCCCGCGGTAATAAAACCACGTTGGGATTCGAACGGGATGTGGGAAAGAAAATCGAAATTGCCCCACAGGTGCCGCCTCACCAGTGCCAAAATATCGCTGAAGGTTGCAGCTGGCTTTCGATATCAGGCCGCTTTTTGGTGGGGGGGACGCCCCTGCGGAGCTAGAGCAGATCTAAAGAGCGCTACGAGGCTGTAGAGCCTGAAGAGCAACGGTGTCGTGCGCTCGATCGCCAGGTCCGACCACTGCCGTTGGGTCTCGGTGCGTACAAGGTGATCATAGTGAGGAGCAACGGAACAGGATCCGTGAATTGGTGTCAACATTCCGGTTGGTGTCAAAATCGGTGTCAGGACGCTTGTTAATGGAAACAATCGCCGCCAGAAATCCAGGAAATAAAAGGCCCCATACAGGTATATGGGGCCTCTTGGTAGCGCATACGGGATTCGACAGTGGCTGTTTGTCACTGTCCGCCGGTTGCCCACAAACGCTGAATTCAAGGCCCTTGTTGGAGGAGCTCAGGTTGTCAATGTCCACCGCTGTTCGCCCAGTTTGCTGTCAGTTTTGCTGTCGGTGTGGTGCCCACATGTTGGTTCGCGGCTCGGAGTAGTGCTCCGGGGGACCTGATCCGAGGTTTGAGGTTTGGTGTTCGCTGCTGTTCACCACTACTCGCCAACCCTGATTTTCCGCGGTTTCTAGCTGGCTTGTGTTTGCCTCTATCCGGTTCTGCTCGCCTCCGTTGGTGCCAGGGTTCCTCGGAAAACAAGAGAAGTGATACAGCATCTCACCAGGCTCTTTTCGTTCATTGCCCCACCAGGCCGGAAGTCGTCACAGGAGCGGAAAGCCATTCTCCAATTGGATGACGCGACAGCGAGTGAGTAGCGCGCAACCGGAGGTTGGGTGTATCATGCTAAGCGAGCAAGGACCACTCCTGGATTCAGGTCAGCTGGCGCGGTATTTACAACGATTGGTGAGCCGCGAGCATCGCTCACGTATGCCCCCACGAGGGGTAGATAGGGGCAGCTAATGATCAACGTCGTGCTGTTCTTTCACGCCCTCTTGGCTATCATCGGCGTCGGCTTCTACCTGATCTACTCCCTTTGGTTCGCGCGGGCGTCCCAGCACCCCGGGCACCTGGAGTTCGCCCTGCGCGGCGTCAAGTTCATGCATGACTACGTCGCCAACCCGGCTAGATCCTGCTGCTGATCTCCGGCTGACACTGGTGGCGCTCATCCTGGTGATGATGATCTTCACAAGCCTGGGCCATAGCATGGCTCGTGTGTGTAGCCTATGGCCTCGCTGCCGCTCGGGCGTGAAGAATGGAAAGGAGAACGATGGTGACCACAACGACTCTGTATGCCGAGAAAACAGCCTTGATCACGGGGGCCTCATCGGGTATCGGCGCCGCTTTCGCCCGTGCGTTCGCCGCGCAGGGCACGCACCTGATCCTCGTCGCCCGCTCCGACGCGAAGCTGCGCGACCTTGCCACAGCCCTCGCCGCGCAGCACGCCATTCGCGCTGAGGTGCTCCCCTGTGATCTCAGTCGTCCCGAGGCAGGGCAGCAACTGTTCGCGACCACGCAGCAACGCGGCCTTCCCATCGACATCCTGATCAATAACGCCGGCTTCGCGACCTATGGCGCTTTCGATCGCCTCGATGCGGAGCGCGAGCAGCAGGAAATTCTGCTCAACGTCGCCACCGTGGTCGACCTCACCCACCGCTTTCTCCCCGCTATGCTCGTCCGTGGCAGCGGCGCCATCATCAATGTCGCCTCTACCGCGGCCTTCCAGCCCATACCCTACATGGCGGTGTACGGGGCCAGCAAGGCATTTGTGCTCTCGTTTAGCGAGGCACTCTGGGCTGAGTATCGTAGCAAAGGGATCCGCGTGCTCGCCTTGTGTCCAGGTCCAACCAGCACCGACTTTTTCAATGTCGCGGGAACCGAGGACGCGAGTCTGGGCGCGAAGCAGACGCCCGAAAAGGTGGTGCAGGTGGCTTTGCGGGCGCTGCAGAGGGGCCGCCCATCCGTTATCTCGGGCCGCACAAACTGGCTGCAGGCCAACTCAGTGCGGCTCGCCCCGCGGGCACTGGTCGCCGGTATGGGAGCACGATTGATGCGGCCCGGCCATACAGGCGGGCGAGCTGGGGCTTGAACAGCTTTACTCAAGTCCTCAACACATACTATGCGCTACGTTTCTCAGTATTGCGCTCATAACGCGGCCACATGCATCTCTGGGGGACGGCGACGCCGGAATGCGTTCAGATCGTATGTCTCAAGTAAGGAACGTAGCACTATCTGGTTATGCAGGCACAACGGACGCTAAGACAATGAGGATCGTCGTCGCAACGATCCAGATGCCAACTGTGCCGCCTACGAGCATCCAGCGAAATCCCCGTGAGAGGGTAGGTTTTCCTAACACATAATAGGCAATGGCGCCGAAGATGGGAATGGCGACGATGACGGCCATCCAGCCATAGCGAAGGACGGGATTCATCTTGTCTCGGTGGGCAATATCCCACAGGCCGATGCCGACCCACGCGGCATATAGCGCGATGGGCAGTAGATAGCTATAGAAGCCGAGGAGAATTTCAATGAGCGAGCTGAGTCCCACAGCGGCCACCGCCTTTTCTGAACTTATTGCGTGGGGATCATCGGGCATTATGGTCGTATAGCTGCCTGACGTCCAGGACATCGTGAAGATCGGGCCGGCAGGCGCCATCACATCGCCGGGCATGGTAGGTTGCTCCGGCGGGGTAGGCGCGGTCGTCCAACGCTCATAGGCCGCTGTCGCGTCAAAAGCGGAACCGTTGGCGTGCAGGAAGTGCCCCAGCAGCGCAATGCTTGCGCCGAAATCTCCGCCCGGCATGCGTGCGCCTACGGTGTCACAGGCGTTCGTCTGTTGCAAGAACGCGGGGATGGTTTTGGCGACATGATTGCCTGAGAAGCAGTTGTCGGGGCCGGCGGGAGCGATCAGCGCGAGGTCGGCGACGCCGGAGCCGGTGACGACATTGCCAATCACCGTGTTGCCGCTGTCTGTCCACACATTGGTATCGACGTCGGGCATCTCAGCGATGCCATAGTTCTGCTGCCCCTCGACGCGGTTATCCATGATCAGATCGTCGCTGCCGCCAGGAATGCCGATGCCGATGCCGTAGATGGAATAATCCAGCCGATCAAAGGGGGCATTGATATTGTTATTGTCATAGACAAGGTTGTCTACAATCGTCACTTGATGTTGCGGGGCTAGCGCCTCGAAGTCTTGTGTATTTGGCAGAATGCCCGAACCGTTGTCGTCCCACACGGAATCGCGGATCACCAGATTGCCGCCCGCGTTGGTGCCGGAGAAGCCTTCCGCATTGTCCTCTGCGTGAACCTGTGTGACGAGTGCGTCGCACGGGAAGCACTGGCCGACATAAAAACCGGAAACCGGGCTGCCCGACGCATAGGAATGATCGAACTGCCCTCGCCGCGCTGCTAACGCATAGATGTCGTAATCGCCATTGTCATACGCCGTGAGGTAACTGCCTCGATAACCGGTCACGCCATACCATAACACGCCGTTGCCGACGTAATAGCGCACGGTCAGGTTCTCCACGACGACATCGTCGCCGCCCGGACCGATAAAGATGCCGTTGGGAAGCGTCTTTTGCCCATCGAGGATGACACCGTTGCGGTCACGCCCGCGAATGGTGAGATGAGGTGTACTGATGCGCACCGCTTCATGATACACGCCGGGCGCTATGGAAATAAGTTGCCCCGGCACCGCGTGATCAACAGCGGCTTGAATGGTGGGATAATCCTCGGGGACGCGAATGATAGCGGGAACGTGAGCGGGCAATGCCGGCGGTGTGTCAGAGGGTAGCGTGGCGGGAACGCGCGCCGAGATGACATCAGGGGTGATGCGTTGCGAGACAGGGTGATCCGCGCCGGCGCATCCGCCGAGCAGCAGCACCAGAGCAATGGATAGCATGCCGAGTCGCGCCGTCATTGCGAGGGGCACACTAGGGGGAAGGGTGTGCGCTTGTCGTGTGCTATGCTGAAGGAGGTCATCGCGCATAACGAAGGCTCCTGTCTGCGCATCGGAGCGGATGCACGCAACGGGCAGGTGCAACGTCTGCCCAGGACGTCCTGGCCGTTCGCCGGTTTTTTTCTCGCTTCGAGAGCGGCTCCCATGTGAGCGACGTCTCATCCCGTCATGGGACCGCGGTTTGCTGCTATTGTGACTATCTTTCGCTAACCGCGCCGGTAATGCTAATGCGGCATTCTCCCGTTGTAAGTCGCTGGCAATGTGGCGTAAGGCCACGATCTCCGCTTCCAATTGCGCGATGCGTCGTTCATACTATTCGCTGGACCTGCTCCTATGCTACCATCTCTACCAAGCCTCCGTTAGAACTACAGCGACCCTTCACCATCAATCGCTCGACGTGAGTTCGCACCGGAAGCGGAATGGTAAATTTCTGCCCTACTTCGATTCGCAGGTGTTGCTGTGGCACCAGAATTGATTTGTCGTCAGTTTTGCTGTCTTATGTCCTCGCAGCTATTTCAAGCAACGTAGTCTGTAAGCAGCAATGCCGCAACCCAAAGGAAAACAAGAGGCCCACCGTTGTGGGTGGGGCCCTGTGGTATGACCTGCACCCCAGTTGGAACGCTCGCAGTTTCTCCCGCCGGGTCTCATTGACGCCGCTTGCCTGGATTTTGGTCAGCCACCGTGCAAAGCCGTCCTGATCGACGCTCAGCGTCTCCCGCCATCCCCGTTGGGTTGGGAATTCGACATAGGCAAGGACAGGGATGTATTCTTCCTCCTCGCTCAAAAGGCAGCGTGAGCGACAAGAGAAAGCCAGGCGCATGGCGGCCGATGTCTGGCAAGATCTCGTTTTTTATGACGGCGATTGGCGGCCCGCTGCGCGGCAACCATGAAGTCTGAATTCAAAGGGAAAACAAGAGGCCCCATACATAGGTATGAGGCCCACTGGTAGCGCATACGGGATTCGAACCCGTGGTCTTCGCCTTGAGAGGGCGATGTCCTAGGCCGCTAGACGAATGCGCCTGGCTGTGCACGGGTGCCAGACGGCAGACCCGCGGCTTGTAGTCTACACCAGATCCGGCTGGAGCGTCAAGGAGCCCGCTGCCTGCGCAGGGTGTGAGCCGCGTGATATGCCCACTGGCTACTGCAGTCAGGACTGTTTCGACCAGGATGGGCTAGAGCGATCGCCTGGGACTTTGCTCGGCTGCTGATGCGTATGGAGCTTGGCAAACTCACGGTCTGCCCGGTCGAGTCCCTCCTTTGGCAACCAGCGCTGTCCAAAAGATGCCAGCCGCCGTGCGATTCGACCGCCAAGCCGGCTTCTCACCGGCGGGAAGAAGGGTGGTAGCCGGACGTCGGCAATCGTCACTACCGCTATCTGACCATCGGTGAAGTACGGGTCGCCTCCGCCATTGTGCCCTTGCGTTTCGTGACCGAAACCTGCCGCCCTGGCCTCTCCTACTACAAAGCCTGTCTGAGCTAACTCAGAGACCACCAGGTCACGCTCGGCATCAACGTCAGGTGAAATACCATGCGTGGGCATGTGATCGGTCTTCTTGAGCTCCACCTTTATGTCATGCGTGCCACTTGCTATCCAGCGGGGGCGGCCACTCCCAGTCTGCTGACCACTATTCCAGACCCTTATGTGGTCGCGGTGGCGAACCGAGTCACCCGGCCGCTCGAATGCCAGGTCTTCTTTGCGGCCAAACAGAAAGAGGTCACTAACTGGAGCGGTTGAGTATGATCGACCAAGCAGCGAATCCATACTGATCCGCAGAGCGGTGACCAGATCGGTTTCGTCGGCTCGGTACCATCCGGCACCAGCAAATGCTGCTTCGATCTGGCTGTCAGTGGCTTCGAGATGCACGTTGATTGGGTCCCCTGGCTTGCCATTATGAGTAACTGTCGTCAAGGGCAGTCCGTTATGAGTCTCGACACGTGCAGACATCGTGCGCCCCGGCCTGGTTGCTTCATGGAGCCGGTCGTAGGTAGCCTTGACGTCGACGACCAGCATTACGGTGGTCCCGAAGAGCAGACCGGCGCCGGCTGCCAGGGCAAGGGTCAATGTGCTCCCCCTTACCTGGCTGGAGTGCCTCCCCCAAGGGACATGCTGCTGTGAGTCCTGGTATCGCATGGATCTTCTCGCTTAAATCTTCTCGCTTCGTATGAGCGTACTCTCACATCCGTCACTCGCCTCTGAACAGCATATTCGATACCACGTAGCGGTGATTGGCCGGAACAGCGTGTTTCGCTGAGGCGGCTACAGTATCTCTAGACCGTAACATGTCAGACTCTCCTACCACTAAGCGGCTTAGCCACGGGCTATGTTAGAGTAGATCGAACACTGATTCGGACAGCGCTGCTTGTTCCCGCTATCTTTCTTGCCCAACTCGCCTGGAGGACGTAAGCAGAGCACCTGAGCAGACGTAGGGTGGCGAAGACCAACGACTGGAAGACGAAACACTCATGAGCGCTAGCGAAGCCGTCCTGAATACTACCGCCCCACCAGCTGATATCCAGCTGAAGTATGGCGACGGCACCTATCAATTTGGTGAGCTGCGCCTGCCTAAATCTAGCAGCGGCCCGTATCCAGTAGTGATTGGAGTGCACGGCGGCTACTATCGCTCCAGATACGATCTGGGCTATTTCGGCCATGTCTGCTCCGCCCTTACCGCGGCGGGCCTGGCCACCTGGAATGTCGAGTATCGCCGGCTGGGTAACCCCGGAGGCGGGTGGCCCGGCACGTTTCTGGACGCCGCCGCTGCTGCCGATTATCTGCGTGAGCTCGCCACCAGGTACCCGCTTGACCTGGGCCGTGTTCTGGCGATTGGGCACTCCGCTGGTGGTCAACTCGCCTGCTGGCTGGCCGCTCGACATCGTATATCCGCCGGGCAGCTACTCTACTCAAGCAACCCAGTACCAATCTCGGCGGTGGTAACGCTAGCGGGTGTGCTCGACCTACGCCGTGCCTTCGAGCTACGTCTCAGCCAGGGAGTAGTCGGCCGCTTACTGGATGGCTCTCCAGACGACGTACCGGCACGGTACCGGGTGGCCTCTCCACGGGAGCTGTTGCCCCTGGGAGTGCCACAGATCATCATACATGGGACCGCGGATACCAGCGTTCCCTACGAGATCAGTCGGGAGTACGCGGAGGCGGCATCCGCCAGCGGAGATATGGCCGAACTGGTGTCGCTGGCGGGCTCCGGCCATTTTGAGATCGTTGACCCAGGTACACCGGAGTGGCAGGTGGTGCTGCGGTCGGTGCGAAAGGCGATAGGTGAGTAGCGGTGGCCGGCAGTGCCGTGGTCCAACTAGATCAGCGCCCGCTAGTCGCACGAGATGAGCGTATCCGGAGGACATTACAGTCCAGTCTGGCGGTCGTGCTACTTAGCCTTTCGGTCTTCCTCCATCTGTACCAGCTCAGCGCCGTGCCGGGGTGGGATCCCGAGGAAGGCTACAACCTGGACATCGCCTGGAATCTGGCGCATGGGCGACTGCGTCTCTTCTCGCTCACCTCGGCGTTCGGACAGCATCCACCACTCTTCTTTCTGCAGCTGGCAGTAAGTATCCATCTCTTCGGGTACGACATGACCGCGCTGCGCGCTCTGGCGGCGTTTTATGCGGTGCTCACCGATGCGGCGGTCTTCCTCGTGGGACGGCGTCTTATAGGAGCCGGGGCCGCACTCTGGGCAATGGCGGTCTATAGCATCGCACCGGTGCTGCTGGCAAATACGCGCTGGGGCTACAGCTACACGCAATTGGCCCTGGTTGGGCTGCTCTGTCTGGGGGCGCTGTGGAGGTACCGGCAGGGGGATAACCAGCTGCGCTGGCTGCTCACCGCTGCCGCGCTTGCCGGCCTGGCTACCTTTAGCGACTATGAAGGGATCGCTTGGGTAGCATTGGTCGTGCTGGTGGCACTCTGGCAGCCCGAGAGGCGATGGCGCGATATAGGGCTCGCTCTGGCGGTGGGGCTGGCCATTCCCCTACTTGGTCTGCTCAGCTGCGTGGTTCTGGACCCTGGCCTGGTGCTGGCGGATCTGGCTACCACCCTCACTCGCTCCGCCGGCGGCAATCCACTCACCCAGATCGTGCTGTTGCTCCTCAACTATTCTCAGTTTCTCTCAGCCGATCCATGGCTGCTCTTCGGTGTGGTAGGCCTCTTCCTGGCACCGGCTCGTACGCGAGGACTGCTGCTGGGCGCCGCCGCCGTGCTCGGATTGGTCGTGCTCAAAGTTCGCCCGGTAGGCCTGAGTCTGCACACGACGGTTCCGTTATTGCCGCTACTTGCGCTGGGAGCCGGCACCCTCCTGGAGTTGGGAGTGAGCCGTCTCCACCGCTGGCTTGGGGACTGGCTCCCCCCTATCATAGGAGAGCGGCGTGAAGCGCTCTCCAGGATGTGTGGCACACTGATCGTATTTGTAGCAGTGATTTCTCCGGTCGCCATGGTTCTGGTCACTGACATTGTCCAGTTGGAGACCAATACGTTCAGTACCAGGCAAGACGCCATACTGGGGACCCCAGCCGACGCCGAAGCCGTATCCAGTTACATATTCTCCCACTCCCATAACGGCGATCTCGTACTAGCCTCTCCCGAAATAGCCTGGATCTTCGACTCTCCTGACCGAACTCCGCATACCCATGGAGCCGATATTATTCAGGCACTGGCTCAGACGGGAGAGGGTGCCGCCTTCTATCCATCCGGGCTACCCAGCTGGCGTTGGACATATCCGGTGTCTCTGGCAGATGCCCGCTATGTCGTGGTCGACAACCTGCTGCGGCAGCTCGACCAGCCGAATCAGCTGCCCACCCTGGTTCCAGTGCTTGAAAAAGCTGAAAAGTGGCGCTTGGTGTTTAGCCGAGGACAGTACGCGGTATATGAACAGCCGGGAGCTCCGGTGCCAGCTCAGGGGGGTCCATGAGGTGGCTCAAGCGCGCCTGTATCGACGCTACCGGCGGGTCAAACAGTGACGGCTGCTCCGGGTCGGCGAAGAGCGCCGCGAAGTCCTCCGCGGAGAAGGCGCGGGCCAGCCGCGCGGCGAACGTTTCCCGCAACAGTCGCACATAGTAGGCAACGTCATAGTCGCGAGGCCCCTCGTTTTCCCCTTCGCCCGCGTTGGGTAGCGGAGAGGTCTCCTCGAGCAGCGCGGCCCGTCTTCCGGCGGCGCGATAGACTCTGACCCTCTCGCCTACCTTCCAGTGCTCACGACCGCTAAGCAGCAGCGCCTCGTAGGCCGCTTCGCGGCGGGAAGCCCGGGTGGCCAGATACTGCTGGGGAGACTTGGTGAGTCGCAGCTGTGCAGCCAGTCTGGCGGCCGGCATACTTCGGCTGCGCAAGGCCAGCACAGTCTCGGCGAAGGCAGCGCGTACGCCTGGCGTATCCCGAACCAGCAGGCAGTAGATAGCCCGTTGCAGAAACTCCTCGCCAAAGGGCTCGACACGGCTGGAACGGAAGGCAACACCTCGCAGAAGCAGCGTGCCGTCGTACCGCAGCAGCGCATAGTTCTTTGGCTCATGCGAGAGCATTGCCGCGTAGCGACCCTCAAATTCCAGCCGCACCAGTGGGGGCAACAGGGTGGCCACCTCGGCGACAACGCGCCGCTCGTCGCTCTCCGACCAGCTCTCGGGCGCGGCGAAGTAGACGCCGTCGGTATCGGCCTCGAGAAGAACGGCCCCCCGCTGCGCTAGCTCCCGGCAGATCAACCCCAGCACCGCTCTTCCACGAGAGGTTACCCGGTTGGCGGCCGCGACATCCGCCAGTCTCGTCAATCCCACAGCGCCAAGGTAGCCATAGGCTGAATTGACGAGAATCTTCATAGCGGCGGATAGCGCCTCATTGGTGTAGCGCTCAGCGGAGCCGGGTAGAGCGGACTTAGCGCGCTGCTTGGCGGCCAACCGCTGCTCTACCAGCCGGTCGACCAGAGCTAACAGCGCGCCAATATGGTCAGACTCTGGGCCAATTCGGTACTGGCGCATCAGGGAGGGATACAGGCTGGAGACGTCGGCTTTGACGACACGCTCGGCCACGCCGGCGGCAAAGAGGTAGAGCGCCGCCCCGGTATGCTCGGTGCCGTCGCTGGTAGCATAGGCAGGCAGAGCCTCTCCGGCACGGAGGTAGGCTCGCACGATCAACGGATCGAGAATGCCGGTAGCTGGGCCGGCGTCGGCCAGGCGTTCGTAGCGTCGCGGTGCCATTCGAGCGAGCGCGAAGGCGGCTCCACCCAGCACGCGGGCCAATCCCTCTACCTCGCGTACGTCGTCGAAGGCATACCGCCTCACCCGGCTGGGGTCTTCCTGCCAGGTCTGGTAAATACGCGGCCCATCGATGTATTCACGTGACGGCGTGGCCAGGCCAAAGTAACGGGCAACTGCCTTGAGTCCGTGTCCTGCGAGGTCACGTGCTGCAAAATCGTAGCGCCTCACCGCGTCGAGAGTATCGATGATCTCGCGCCCCGGTATGACGAAGCGCACCTCACGCGCACGGCCGGCAGAACGCTCTGTCGTCTGCCAACCGGCCGCCTCGCCGCCTGGTTCTCCCCGAACTGGTCCGTAGCCCCGCGACGCCGGCCGGCGCAGTAATCCAGGTACCCCGGCCCGACCGAGCGCCAGACCGACCTCAAGTATTTCGGCGCGCCTGGCCAGAAAGGGTATGTCGAACCCCTGGATATTGTGGTTCTCCAGGATATCGGGATCGGTCTCTCGAATCAAGGCGGCCAGTCGCCGGATGAGGTCGGCCTCGGACTTGGGATCGGGAAGCGCTCCGGTGCCGACGTGCGCCACCTCCAGAACCTTTTCGAGCCCACGGTTGTCTCGCACCGCTATCAGAAATATCCTATCCGTGGCCGGGTCAAGTCCGGTGGTCTCCAGATCGAATTGCAGCCGGTGCAGGTCGTCAAAGCCAAGGTCGCGAAAGTAGGTTTGGCCGGTGGCCACCAGGTACTGTTCCTCAAGTGGCAGTTGGAGAATTCCGTCCTCACCCAACTCGCTAAGCCGGGTCACCTGGCCGCCCAGGCGTAGCCGCATGCCGGTGCGCAGGGCCGACTCCAGTACCTGGCTATTTGCCGCGCTTACCAGGTAACGCAGGTGGCCGGGACCGTTCAATGTGCGATAGGTAACCAGCTTGGTGGCGGCAGCTATTGCCTGTGCATCATGGCTGTCCTCTGGAACCAGGAGAGTGCCTAGATGTTGCAGGTCATCCAGAGTCGGTAGGAGCAGCCAGGGGCGAAATCGCCGCTCCTCCCGCCGCAGTTGCCCGGTGGCGGGCTCGCGTCTCCAGAGGAACGCCCGGCCATCGGGGCCAGCCCAGATCGAGACGATGCCTGGGGTGGGGTCCCACCCCCAGAGCCATTCTTCTTCATCGGCTCGGCTCGGGGAGCCTGGTCTGGTCTCGGCGATTTCCACGGTGAGTTAGCCTGCGCTGGGAGCTAGGATGCCGTCGTTGATGTCATAGATCCGGTCGGCCAGAGCAGAGGCCTGGGGATCATGAGTGGTAACCACAAAGGCGATGCCGGCTCTGTGAGCTACGTTGACCAGCAGCTCCAGGATCGAGAGCCCGGTGTGCGTGTCGAGGTTGCCAGTGGGTTCGTCGGCCAGTACCAGCCGCGGTGCGTGGACCAGGGCACGGGCGATAGCGACTCGTTGCTGCTCGCCTCCGGAGAGCTCGGGCGCGCGATGCTGCATGCGATCAGTCAGCCCAACCAGAGCCAGTGCCTCCGCCGAGCGCTGCTCACGCTGCTTGCGGGGAATCTTTGCCAGACGAAGCGGCACCTCCACGTTCTCGCGTGCGGTTAGCGATGGGAAGAGATGGGCTGATTGGAAGACAAAGCCGAGCTCGTTGCGCCGGAGCTCAGTGCGTTCTCGCTCGCCAAGCGTGCCAATGTCTCTTCCCTTTAGCCAGACATGCCCGGAGGTAGGGTCATCCAGCCCGGAAATGACATTGAGAAGCGTCGTCTTGCCGGCACCCGAGCGGCCGCGGATAGCTATGAACTGCCTTTCGTCCAGCGAGAACGTGACATCGCGCAGCGCGGTAATGGTACCTCCGCCGAGATGAAATTCCTTCACCAGCTTCTCGACTCGCAGCAGCGCCCTGCTGGAGGGTACCGGTTGGGTGCCATTATTCACCAGACGTTGCTGCATCAGTCACGCTCCATTCTAGCAGGCGTTCACTATTTAATCGATACCGCGGCCGGTGGCGGTAGTATGTTCTTCCGTACACCCGAAGTATAGCAGCATTGCTCCTTCGAGGTTGAGACGTCTGGTACCAGCTTGCATTTTCTCCCGGGGGCCAGCGGAGAATTCGCTAAGGCAGTGGAGAAAAACGGCTCTCGCCCCCATCTGAGGGCGAGAGCCGCCGAGCTCTGCAGTACGTCTGCTCGTTAACTTCGAGGCTCGCCACCCGACGTATCATTGGTTGCCAGCGCAACCGAACCACTGGCGCCGTTTTTGGAGCTGGCGCCGTCGGCAGACTCTGGGCTGGGCAGCACTCCATAGCCGCTGGGGACACCGGATCCGCCCACGCTGGAAACCAGCGCAACGATCTCGGCGGTCGAGACAGTGCCCACGATCTCGCGCAGCTCGGCTTCCTCGACGACCTCCTTCTCCAGCAAGCGTTTGGCAATCTCGTCGAGCAGCGGGCGGTAGCGAGTCAGCACCATCTCCACATAGCTGTAGCGTTCGGCGATGATCTGGCGCACCTCGCCGTCGATAGCCGTCGCAGTGCTCTCCGAGTAGTCGCGCTGCTGCCCCAGACTCATCTCGCGACCCAGGAACACGTCCCGTTCGTGCCCGAAGAACACGGTACCTATCTTACCGCTCATGCCCCAGCGAGTGACCATCTCGCGCGCCAGGTTGGTAACCTGTTGCAGGTCGTTCTCGGCTCCGGTAGTAATCTCACCGATGGCCACCTGTTCAGCCACGCGCCCACCCAGGCCGACAGCAATGCGGGTGAGCAAGTAGCTTCGTGGATAGTTGTGGCGGTCGTCCAGCGGCATGAACTGAGTCACGCCCAGCGCCTGGCCTCGCGGCACGATGGTCACCTTGCGTACGCTGTCGGCGCCTGGGGTGAGCAGTGCGACCAGGGCATGGCCCCCCTCATGGTAAGCGATGATATTTCGCTCTTCTGGGGAGAGTAGCAGCGGACGCTGCGCCCCCATCATAATGCGGTCGATCGCATCCTCGAACTCTTGCATGGCGATGAGCGACCGGTTGCGCCGGGCCGCTAGCAGTGCAGCCTCGTTACAGATGTTGGCCAGGTCGGCGCCTACCATTCCCGGAGTGCTGCGCGCCAGTATGCGCAGATCCACGTCCGGGGCCAGGGGCATTCCACGGCTATGCACCATCAAGATGGCCTCCCGGCCCTGCCGGTCGGGGCGATCTACCACCACCTGCCGGTCGAAGCGTCCCGGTCGCATCAGCGCCGGATCGAGCACGTCGGGGCGGTTGGTGGCGGCGATCACGATGACCGCCTGGCGGGCGTCGAAGCCGTCCATCTCCACCAGTATCTGGTTCAGTGTCTGCTCACGCTCGTCGTTGCCGCCGCCCAGGCCGGCGCCGCGCTGGCGGCCGACCGCGTCCAGCTCGTCGATGAACACGATGCAGGGAGCGGCTTTCTTGGCGCGCTCGAAGAGGTCACGAACGCGGCTGGCGCCAACGCCTACCAGCATTTCCACGAACTCTGAGCCCGACATGGAGAAGAAGGGCACATCCGCCTCTCCGGCTACCGCCTTGGCCAGTAACGTCTTACCGGTGCCCGGAGGGCCAACCAGAAGAACGCCTTTGGGAAGCTTGCCGCCCAGGCGCATGTAGCGATCGGGATTCTTGAGGAAGTCTACCACCTCCTCCAGATCTACCTTGGCTTCGTCTACGCCGGCGACGTCGGCGAACGTGGTCTTGGTCTTACCGCCCATGTACATACGGGCACGGCTCTGCCCAAAGCTGAATATGCCGTTCTGAGCCTGGCTGGACCGGCGGATGAAGAGGTAAATGATCACCGCCAGCAGCACGAACGGCCCCCACTGCAGCAGCAAGGTCAACCAGATGTTGTTGCTGTTGTCCTGGGAAACGTTCACCTTGACTCCGTCTGCCTTTAGCTGGGGAACCGGGTTCTCAGCGGGAAGGTTGGGGATATTGGTGGTGAACTTGGTGGCAGTCTGGTTGGCATCGTCAGAGGCCACCGGATTCTTGAAGGTGCCGGTTACCGAGTTGTCGGTCAGCGTCACCGAGACCACGTTATGCGCAGCTGCCTGGTTGAGAAAGAGGGTATAACTGACCGGTTCGGACCCCGCGGTGCTGGAATTGGCCTGCCAGAAGAGAAAAATGCCCCAGGGCACCACCAGCAGCATGATGATCCAGATCAGATTTCGCCGCCAGAAACCGGCACGAGGCGTTTGTCCTTGCTGGTTTTGGGGCGTTTGGCCGGGACCTTGTCGCGGCGCGCCATTATCGTTATTGGATTGGTTGGGCGGTTGAATCACACATGGCCTCCATCAGGCACAGGTTCAGAGCACTCGCAAGAAGCGGCTATCCTTGCGACAAACTGGCGAGCTAGACATCGTAGCCGCAGGGACATGTCGCGCATACAGAAGATCATAGCATAGCCTGGATCGCACGGGTAATGCCAGCGAAAGCCGGCGGGCGCTCGCCTTAGTAGTTGTGTCTCGCGTACTCATGTTAGCGTGCCTATACATTATTATCTATAGTATAGTACGCGCGGCCATAAAGCGGAGTTGCGCCTGGGGTGGTACCGTGTCTCGGGCTCTGCCCCGGCTAGCTGTCGAAGCGATACAGGTTGTAGGCCTGCATGAGGTTTATGAGCGAAGATCCGGGGTCACCCACGGCGGTGTAGTTAGTGGCATCCCAGGGAGACTCGCCCAGTGCCGTCGCCGCTGCGTTCGGTCCGCCTGACCTCGCCGCCGGCGCCACGGCACTGTAGTAGGAGAGTCCGGCTACCGCAACATAATAGTTGACGCCGTCTTGCGGTGTGGGCGCGTAGGCGAAGTAGGCCGGTGCACCTACGGCACCGCCGCTGGCCACCTCAGGCGCGCCCGGAAGGGCTCCTACGTTACCCCAGTTATAGCCAGTGAAGCCTGGTACTGACCAGCCATGCTCCAGTCCCCACTGAGCCAGGATCATGCTGACCGGCCACCCCGTCTGCTGGTGCGCACTCTGGGCGTAGGGCAGTGCAAACTGAATGAACTGCGTTTCACCGTTGATTGCCGGTCCGGCAGCAATCAGGCTGGGAGCCTCCAGTGCGTCCTGCGCCTCAGGTAACAGGCGGGCTAGTCCCGAGGGAATACAGAGTCGCTGCCCTGGATGAATGGCTCCATAGCTCTTCAGATGATTGGCCTGGGCCACCGAGCTTGGGGAGAGATGGAAAGAAGCGCTGATAGCGTAGAGTGTCTCATTGGTCGACACCGTATACCACTGGCAGGATGTGGTCGCCCGCCGCAGAACTTTGGGGACGGTCTGGGATGCCAGTGCCGCTAACACTACTGCCAACAACACCAGATTGATCAACATCCACACCGGCACCAGCTTCAGCAGCTGCGACAGGCGCAGCCGCTGCAACTGCTGAAGTATTCCAGACGGCGTCACTGCCAGCCACTGCTCCGATTGGTAATGCTCCAGAAGCCTGCGGTATCTCCGGCTCACCGAAAAGTGGTTACGGCGCTCCGATCTAGGCTCGCTCGCCGCCTGAGCACGTGGCCTGCGATTGGCGCTACTTCTGGCGGTATACTGGTGATTGGCGGGACTGTGATTGGCGGGATTCCGCGGTGGGAGCGGTGGGCGAAGTGGCGGAAGTGGCGGAAGTGGCGGGCGAAGTGGCGGAAGTGGAGAGGGAGTGGTGCGGAGCTAAACGTGGTGTATCTGGATCTGGGTCGCTTCGAATCGTGCTCGGCGAGAAATTCCCGGGTTATCGCCGGAAAGACATCCGAAAAGTCGAGCATTTCGCTTCGCTCGGGCTCGCGTAACCCCGCAAGGAAGTCGGAAGATGCCTGTCCTGTATTCTCGTTCCTCATCCACCCCTCCCTTGTCCGGGTACTCTGTCGTAGAAAGCCGACGACGTTGTCTCGAACACGCACTAGACCTGGTGGATATGATGTAGCACAGGAATGGTGGAGAGATAGACATAAGGAAAAAAGTACTTGCAGACCTTCGCAGCGCTGCAAGCTCTAGAGGGTACGGATTACAGAGTAAAAAGCAGGCCAAATGCTATTCCGACCAGAGCGCCGGCAAAGA
Organism: uncultured Chloroflexia bacterium; assembly: GCA_963826075.1. Taxonomy (GTDB): domain Bacteria; phylum Chloroflexota; class Ktedonobacteria; order Ktedonobacterales; family JADMIN01; genus JAJPKE01. The sequence continues at coordinate 194,687 of CAWGVQ010000007.1, read as the reverse complement.
CCTGCACCGGAGTATGGCCGATGAGTTCGTGGAGTCGCTGCTGCCTGATACCGCGCTCATGGAAAAAATCTTCAAGCATGAGATTTAGGATTGTTGCTTGCTTACTGACAGCGAGGCGCACACCGGCGGCGTCATACATGACCACGCCTGCCAGGACCGCCGATAGCGCAAAACTGGTAGATTGCAGGCCGTCGAGCCGCGCGATAGCAGTGGCCAGACCAACCACCAGCGAACTGTGAGAACTGGGCATTCCTCCGGATGCGGTTATATAGCTGAGATTGAGCTTCCGGGTCAGGATCAGCGCCCGCAACGTCTTGATGAGTTGGGCGGCCAACCAGGCGGCAATAGAGCACCACAGCACGCGATTGGAAACCAGTTGATTCAAAGGTGACATACTGGAAACTAATTATCCTCATCTATTCGGAACGACTCGAGTACAAACACTTCTTTACCATCCCTAGAGGCTTCCTGGCTGGGGACCAGCCGCTGCAACCGCAGCTCCGCCCGATCCAGCAGATGCTGGCAGCGCTGCGCCATCAAAATCCCTTGTTCGTAGAGGGTGAGCGCCTCCTCCAGCGGTATCTGGCCCTGCTCAAGTATCTCCACCAGCTCATCGAGCCGCCCGAGCGCCTCTTCGAATGCCAGCGGCTCGATCACTTCCTCGTCCGGCCGTGGCTGGCTTTCGCCTGCCTCATGTCCTGATTTACTTCCCATGGGGACCTCCGGATTTCGATCTCTTCACGTGGTTGGTAGAAGTGGCATCAGCTGCGGACGGCGACGGCGTCTCGACGCTCTCCACATCGGGTGTGCTGGTCTCCAGCCGAGGCCCGGCAATGGCCGCGAAGCTCCCATCAGCTACCCGTATGTTCAGCCCCTGACCCGCGGTTACATCGGCAACACTGGTGATTCGCCGCCCATCAGCGGCTCGGCGCACCACCGCGAATCCCCTCCCGATGGTGAGCAATGGGCTGAGCGCGTGGAGCTGTAGCGCCGAGCCCCGCAGATGCTCCTGGCGAAGCTGTACCAGGTGGCGCAGAGCACCTTCCAACTGGTGCTGTGACTCGTCTACGTGCTGGCGTGCTGCCGCCAGCACTCGGCTAGGACTGGTTCTTTCCAGCTCACGCCGGCTGGTAGAGTAGCGTCTACGCTCCAGCTGCAGCCGTGCCTCAATCAGGTACCGTAGCCTATCCTTACTCTCTTCTAGAGCGGCCTGCCAGGCCGCGGCATCCGGTGCCGCGGCCATCGCGGCGGCGGTAGGGGTCGACGCTCGCAGATCAGCTACAAAATCGGCGATGGTGAAATCGGTTTCGTGGCCGATACCGGTTATTACTGGTATTTGTGAGCGAGCGATAGCTCTGGCCACCATCTCCTCGTTAAAAGTCCACAGTTCCTCTAATGAGCCACCTCCACGAGCCACGATGATCGTATCCACCCCACCGAAGGCGTTGAGTTGATCGATGGCGTCGGCTACCTGCGGGGCGGCACCGTCCCCCTGGACCAGAACCGGAGCCAGTATGAGGTGCACTAGCGGGCAGCGCAGGCGTAGTGTTCGTACGATGTCACGCAGTGCGGCTGCCGATGGAGAGGTGACCACTCCGATAGCGGCGGGGCAGTCGGGAAGACGCCGCTTGCGATCCGGCGCAAAGAGTCCCTCGGCTTCCAGTCGCGCCTTCAGCGCTTCGAAGCGCAGGTGCAGTTCACCTTCGCCTGCCAACTCCACACCGTCGACGTAAAACTGATAGTTGCCCCGTTGCTCGTAGAGGCTCAATCGGCCGTGAGCGAGAATTGACATGCCATTCTGTAGAGCTGGTACGGTGAGCAGCGGATTGCCACTGCTTTTGAACAGCACGCAGTGAAGTACAGCGTAAGCGTCCTTTAAGTCAAAGTAGCGATGGCCCGAGCCTGCCTGAGTGTAATTGCTGATCTCGCCGCGCACCCAGACGTCCTGTAAGAGATAGTCCTCTTCCAGCAGTGACTTGACGTACCCGGTGATCTCGCTGACGCCGACTATCCGCATGGAACCAGCCCTACCGTTGCCCCAGCTCAGCTCGCGTCAATGACCAGTAAGGGCTGGCCATATTCTACTGCCTGTCCGTCCAATACCAGAATCTCGGCTATACGCCCTGCCGTCGTCGCTTCGACCTCGTTGAGTAGATTCAGCGCCTCAATGGCGGCAATGATCTGCCCTTTGCGAACCTTGTCGCCCGGGGAAACCAGCGGACCGGAGCCGTTCATGCTGGCCCGGAATACGCCTACCAGCGGCGCTCCCACTTCCACGCTGTCAGCATGAACTCTGTCGCCGTCCAGCAGCAAGCCTTCCTCGAGATAGGCCTCCTCGTCACCTTCATCCGACGTGGTTTCGAGACTCGGTTCCGGACGGCGAAGCAGCAGCTTCAGGCCTTCGCTTTCACGCTCGATGGATATTTCGCTGATATTGCTCGTCTCCATGAGACCAATCAGTTGCCGAATCTCGGCAATACTCACACCGGCCGGTGGTTGGGAGGGCGTGGCCTCGCCTCCCCGCGGAGATTGTTCACGCACCATGTCAGATACCTCCAACTGCACAGATGACCATCCGCCTGCCTGGCGGTAAGAGACGTGTCTCGCTGCCATCACCGGTTACTGTAGCCTTGCCGGCTCAAACAACTCGCTCAACGTAGGTGCCGGTATCGGTTTTGACCCGAATCTTGTTGCCGGTGGTGACGAAGAGCGGCACCTGTACTACCAGCCCGGTTTCCAGAGTTGCCGGCTTGGTGCCGCCGGTAGCGGTGTCCCCCTTGAATCCCGGTTCGGTATACGTGACTTCAAGGTCGACGGTAATGGGAACCTCGACGGTGATTGGCTCACCGTTATAACTGGCAACCTCGAGCTGCATACCATCGAGCAGGTAGCCAACCGCATCGCCCAACTGCGCGGCAGTAAACGGTATCATTTCGTACGACGCGGTGTCCATAAAATAGTAGGTATCGTCGTCCTTGTAAGAGTACTGCACCGTGCTGCGATCGAGGTAGGCCCGCTGGAACCTTTCACCGGCGTCATAGGTCCTGTCTATGATGGCTCCGCTCCGCAAATTACGCAGCTTGATACGCACGATGGCGCCTCCGCGCCCTATCTTCACATGCTGCCACTCGACAATAGTGAATAGCTGCCCATCCATCTCGATGGAAATACCCTTTTTTAGGTCGCCTGTTGAAATCATGCATCCCTCTATTTCTCCCACCTTGGCAAACAACGCCGTGGCGATCTCTCTTCCCTCAAAATGCCAGTCGCCGAAAAAGTCGAAGTTATTCTACCATCTTTTCTACACGGGCAGCTGTAGACGCTTCTGTGCGGTAGTCAGGATCCGCACAGAGTCATCGGTAATGATGGCGGTATCCTCAATGCGTACCCCGAAAGCGCCGGAGACGTACAGACCCGGTTCAATGGTAACCGCCATTCCTGGTTCGAGCACGCTTTCTTCACCAAATTTAGAGAGTCGCGGATTCTCGTGGATCTCCAACCCAAGACCGTGTCCAGTGCCGTGAAGATACTGTTCCTCACGTCCTTGTTCACGGAAGTAATCTCGTGCCAGAGCGTCGGCCTGTTTACCATTGAGACCAGGATGCAGCCCGCGCTCACACCGTTCTTGAGCCTCCAGCACCAGGTCGTAGAGTCCCTGCAGCTCTGGCCCTGGCCCTCCCAGACAGACAGTCCTGGTCATGTCGGCGCAGTAGCCATCATATCGGGCCCCCATGTCAATGGTAATGAACTCTCCCAGTCCAATCTCACGGTTGCCGGGAACGGCATGAGGCAGCGCGGAATTCGGGCCGCTGGCCACGATCGGCTCAAATGCCATACCGTCTGCGCCAAGCCCAAGCATATGCCGCTCGATCTCCTGCGCAATCTGCCGTTCGGTCAAGCCGGGCCGTAGGTAGCCGCAGAGGTAGGCGAAGGTCTCGTCGGTAATCGCTACCGCTCTGGTAATGGCCTCGATCTCTAGGGCATCCTTGACGATGCGTTGCTGCTCGACCAGGTCACGAGTGCTTACCAGCTCGACTGGAGCCGCTCGCCCCCCCTCCCCCTCGGCTCCGGCTCCGGTTTCGGTTTCGGTGCCGAGTTCCACCTCCAGGTCCTCAAAGAGCGAAAGACGCAGGTGAGTTGCCTCGACGCCGGCACGCGCGGCGCCGGCAGCTCGCAACTCTTGCGCCACCAGCGGTGCCAGCTTGGCTTCGCGTGCTCTGATCTCGAGACCAGGACATTCGCGTTCAGCCTGCTCCAGATACCGGGCGTCGGTGACCAGCAGAAGGCGGCTGCCAGTGACTATGAGCAAACCGGCGGAATCGGCTCCGGAGTCATGGCCGGTGAAGCCGCTCAGATAGCGGCGGTTCTCTGGATTGGTTACCAGCAGAGCATCGATGCCCTGCTCTCGTAAGGTCAAGCGAAGCTTGTCCACGCGGTTGACGTACGTGAGCAGGCGGTCGGTTGCTGAAGTAGTCATAATGGCGAATCAGCTCCTTTGGTAATCAGCGCATCAAGCGCATAGAGGTAGCCACGCCAGCCGAGGCCGCTGATGTGGCCGCGACAGATTGGTGCGAGCAACGAGGTATGGCGAAAGGGCTCGCGTGCGTAGATATTCGAGAGATGGACCTCTATAGCCGGCTTGCCCGTTCCCGCCAGCGCGTCCCGCAAACTCACGCTGGTGTGGGCCAGTCCGCCAGGGTTGATGACGATGCCCGCAGCGTCTGGCGACTCTTGCTGCAAAAAGTCGATCATCGCACCCTCGTGATTGGATTGGAAGGTGGTGATTTCACAGTTGTGTTCGGCGGCGTAGGACACGATCCGCTCATTAATCTGGGGAAGGGTCATACGCCCATAAATACCGGGTTCACGCCTCCCAAGTGTGTTCAGGTTGGGTCCGTGTATCACCAGAATGTGCAGGCGTATCGCGCCAAGTTCGCTACTGCTCATTATCTCGTTCCGTTCGACTACCTCGCCAGAAATCCGCCCCACCGTCGTGGTTTGCCCTGCCTTATGCGTCACCTCATCCGTCAGCACCAACTGCCAGGAGAGCGCCCAGCAGCTCGGCCTCGCCAACACCGGAAACCAGCGCGGCCTCGCCCAGAGCGCTCGGCAATACCAGGCGTATATTGCCGCGGCTCACCTTCTTGTCCCACAGACAGGCTGCCAGTAGCCGGGGAGCGGAGAGGCCGGCCAGGCGGGTGGGCAGGCTGAAGCGCTCGAGCAGAGCTGACTGGCGACTCACCACCTCTGCTGGAGTGATGCCCATCCGCAGACCCACCTGAGCTTCGGCTACCATGCCGGCGGCAACCGCCTCGCCGTGCAGCCAGTGTCCATAACCGGTCACCGACTCGATTGCATGCCCTATCGTGTGGCCATAGTTTAGCAGATGTCGCCCACCTCCGTCTCGTTCCCGCTCGTCCGCCTCAACGACGCCGGCTTTGAGAGCGACAGAGTGCGCAATGGTTCTGGTCAGCGGTTCGGGCCGTCGGGCCAGCAGCGCCTCCGACTCGTGCTCCAGCATGGCAAAATAGCTACCGTCGAGCGCTACGCCATGCTTGATGACTTCCGCCCAGCCCTCGAGAAGCTCTCGCCGGGGCAGCGTGAGGAGTAGTGCCGGGTCGGCCAGCACCAGACGCGGCTGGTAGAAAGCGCCAATGAGGTTCTTGCCCAGTGGATGGTTGATGCCGACCTTTCCCCCAATCGAGGCATCCACCTGAGCCAGGAGTGAGGTGGGAACGTGTACCAGAGGCAGGCCGCGCAGGTAAGTAGCGGCGGCCAGTCCCGCCAAATCGCCGACCACTCCTCCGCCGACGGCTACTACCGCCTCACCGCGCTCCGCTCTCCTCTCGGCCAGCCAGTCATAGACCAATCCTAGCTGCTCGCGCGATTTGCTGGGCTCACCTGGTGACATGCGGTAGATCAGCGGCGCAAAGCCCGCCCGCACCAGTGACGACATCAGTGAGTCCTCGTAAAGTGCCGCTACATTGGTGTCACTCACGACATGCAGTCGTGGCGGCAGACCAAGATCGTGCAAGAGAGCCGGCAGCGTGCCTACCCCGCCCCAGGCGGTAACGCTGTTGTAGCTTGCGCCGTTCTCGATGCGTATCCTGCGAGTAGTGGCGGTGGCCGTCTCGGGCGACAGCAGTCCGCTTCCTACGACCGCAGCGACCACACGAGCGGCGACCTCCTGGGGGGCCAGATCGTCGGTGGCGATGGTCGCGTCGGCAGCATTATACTGCCCGCGACGCCTGGTTTCGAGTTGCCGCCAGCCTTGCAGGGGGTGCTTCCCCGCCAGCATGGGTCGCGACTCGATCAGAGAGGAGACGGCGCTCAGGCGCCGGTAGGCAACCTCGGGGGAGACCGCCAGAGTGACCTGCCAGCCCGAGCGGTGCATGAGCTGGAGATTCTCTGGGTTCTCTACGATCCCGGCACCAGTGGCGACAACCGCTCGCTCCAGCTGTACCGTCTCTGCCAGCGCCTCACTTTCGAGTTTGCGGAAACCGGCCTCGCCAATATCCGCAAAGATGGCAGGTATATTGCGTCTAGCATTTTTCTGGATGGTGGCGTCGGTGTCAATCAAAGGCCAGCCCAGCAGCGAGGCCAGTATCTCAGCAACCGTAGTCTTACCGCCTCCGGAGGGGCCGATTAGATAGATTCGTTCGACGAATAAAGTCTCCATAGCCAGCATTGTAGCATTACCAAGTGGAAGGCGGTGCCGAGCGCCGCGGTCTCTGGCGGTGCCGGCGATCGATTGACCCATTCGGCGCCAGATGTTTTCAACTGGCGCCGAATGCGGTACGCTGTAGCTAATCCATATCTCCATGCAAGAGGAGTCGTATGCGACAGTTTCGCTTTGTTCAATATGATGTTTTTACTGACGTGCCTTTTGGCGGAAACCAGCTGGCAGTCATCCTCGACGCCGGTGACCTTACCAGTGAAGAGATGCAGAAAATCGCCCTGGAGATGAACTACTCGGAGACCACGTTTGTGCTTCCGGCGACCGACGTCAAAGCCGTTCGCAAGGTACGCATCTTTACCACTGGAAGCGAGATGCCGTTTGCCGGGCATCCAGTCATCGGCACCACCTTCGCGCTGGCGCATGACAAGGCTGTCAGAAGCGGGGACATCCTCCCAATCTATCTGGAGCTAGGTATAGGATCGCTGCCGCTGGACCTGCTCTTTGAGGGAGATGACCTGAGCTTTGTTTGGATGCACCAGCCAACTCCAGAATTCGTGCCGTGGGAAGGCGATCGCGAGCGGCTGATGGCGGCCTTCGGACTTTCCGCCGAGGACCTGGCGCCGGAGTTGCCCATCGAGACCGGTAGCTCTGGCGCGCCATTCACATACGTTCCACTGCGAAGTCTCGCTGCTCTCCAGCGGGCCGTTCCTGGTAACTCCGCACTGTTGGATGCGCGCATTGATTCCGACGATTCGCGTAGCGCCTATCTCTTCAGCGTCGAGCCACTGGATTCTACCGGCTCGACCAGGCGCAGCCGCATGTTCTCGCCGCGTATGGGCAGCGGCGAAGACGCCGCCACTGGTGCCGCTGCCGGTCCATTCGCAGCGTATCTACTTCGGCACTATCAGATTCTGCCCGACCGGTACGGAGAGGTGCGGTTCAACATACAGCAAGGAGTCGAGATGGGGCGTCCCAGCCTGATCAAAGTGGCGCTCACATGTGAATCCGGAGCTGAACACCCAGCTCATGCGATACGTGACGTCCGGGTAGGTGGCGAGGCAGTTCTCGTGGCCGAGGGCACGATCATTTTACCATGACGTCAAATTTCCCGGCGAGATCTGGCAGCCGGCGCGAGAAACACTGCTTCCAGACAGGTGCAGGGGGGAGCCTTGATCGTGGACACAGTCGAGACCGTAGGTATAGCTGAGCTGATTGCGGAGCTGGCGCCCAGCGAGACGACTGGTAGCCGGAGCGGATCGGTCACCGGAATTTGCTATGCGTCGGATGAAGTGGCGCCGGGCGCCGCGTTCGTCGCGGTGCGAGGCCGTAAGACTGATGGGCATAGCTTCATCCCTGATGCGCTCTCGCGTGGAGCCACTCTTATAGTGGGCGAGGAACCGCCGCCGCCGAGCCTGGCGCCGGAGTACACCCAAGAGTACACCCCAGGGTATACCTATGTGCGTGTTCCCAATGCTCGGCGCGCGCTCGGGACACTTTCAGCAGCTTTTTACGGGTACCCTACCCGCAGCATGGAGGTTATTGGGGTCACCGGTACTGACGGAAAAACCACTACCGCCAACTTGATAGACAGGGTTATCTCCGCTGCCGGCCGCCGCACCGGGCTCATGAGCACGGTAGACTTCAAGATCGGCAACGACCGCTGGCCCAATAACAGCCGCTTCACGACACTGGAAGCCCCGGATGTGCAGCGATTGCTCCGGCAAATGGTGGGGGGTGGTGTGGAGGTAGCCGTTGTCGAGACCACTTCCAGCGGGCTCGAGCTGCACCGGGTCTGGGGAGTAGAGTACGACATCGCGGTGATCACCAACATCACCAGCGAACATCTCGAGGTGCATGGTACGGTAGAAAATTACCGGCGCGCCAAAGCCATGCTTTTTGAAGCAGTAGATCCAGCTCGAGAAAAGAACCTGCCGGCGACCCCGCGCGTGCCTCGCGCCTGTGTGTTGAATGCTGACGATACTTCGTTCGCGTATCTCGCGCCTTTTTGCCGCGCACCGATCGTGAGCTACGGCATTACGCGACTGGCTGACATACGGGCGGAAGAGCCGATTCTCGATTCCGGCGGTACGAGCTTTCGGGTGCATATGCCGGGAAGAGAGAGTTTTGCAGTTCGTACCCAGCTGGTGGGGCGTTTCAACATCTCTAACTGCCTGGCGGCCTTGGCGGTCGGCTACCTGCACGAAATCCCCTCTCCGGTCATGGCGGAGGCGCTGGCGACGTTTTCCGGCGTCCCCGGGCGCATGGAACGCATAGAGGCTGGGCAGAGCTTCGCGGTCATCGTGGATTATGCACACACCGCCGAAAGCCTGGAAAAGGTGCTGGAGGTGCTGCGACCGCTGACGGCAGGCAGATTGATTGCCGTCTTCGGCTCTGCCGGTGAGCGAGACCGGGTGAAACGCCCCGAGATGGGTGCCGTTGGCGCTAAACTGGCAGATTTCTCGGTGATAACCGATGAAGATCCACGAGAGGAAGACGCGGCCAGCATATTGCGTGAGATTGCCGCTGGCGCCGAAGAAATCGGCGCGCGTGAGGGCAGTGACTTTGTCTGTATAGTCGGGCGACGCCTGGCCATAGCTAGCGCATTTGAGATGGCTCAACCTGGTGACACCGTACTCCTGGCCGGTAAAGGGCACGAACAAAGTCTTATCGTTGGACGGCAGAAATTACCCTGGGATGATCGTGTGGTTGCGCGTGATGAACTAATGGCGCTCGGATATGGGGGAGGGGCTGGGTAGCCAGTGGACGGAATCGATATGACCATTCCAATATTTTTGAGCGTGCTGGTCGTCGCGTTTGCGACGAGCGCGGTTGCCTGCTTCGTGGCGATGAAGGCTTTTCCCTTGTTCCGCAGCGGAGAGCGCAAAGCAGGTGCATTCCGTCCTGATCAATCGACTGGAACCTACCGCATCGAAACCCTGAAGGGCTCACACAAGGGCACGCAGAAGGTGAGAGTTCGCGCGGAATCTACTGAACTTCCTGCCGTCGGCGGGCCGGCTATGCTCCTCGGGATTGTCGTCGCCACTACTGTGGCCGCCTATAATCTTGGACTGTCTCGGGTTCAGTGGGAAATGCTCGGCGTACTGCTCTTCGGCATGGCTGGCTTCGGGATAGTGGGATTCATCGACGACTGGCGCAAGGTTCATCACGGCGAGGGGATCTCTGAGATCCAGAAGTTTGCCGGAGTGATGCTAATCTCCCTGATTGCCGGGATAGCCCTCAATCGACTGCTGGCCTATCCTGCTGTGCCTCGAACGCTCTCCGCCCGCCTGGCTTATCCGCCGTACAGCGACATTCCGCTGCTCGGCCAGCTGCTCAAACAGGCCAAGTATGCCTGGATCGTCTTCTTCTTGCTCATGACCGCCACGGTCACTACGGCTACCGCTCTGGCGGTAGATTTCAGCGATGGTATGGATGGTCTCTGCGGTGGGCTGATGTTTAGCGCCGCGCTCTCGCTCTCAGCCATACTTCTCAGCGAAAATGACACGGCTCTGTGGCCCGGCGCCATTGCGGTGCTCGCGATCGCCGGGGCAACCGCGGGGTTCTTGCCGTTCAACTGGCCGTCTTCCTGGAAAGCCCGCAACCAGGGCGTGGGCCGGCGTCGCGCGCACATCATCATGGGCGATTCGGGTTCGCTGGCGCTGGGCGGCCTGCTGGGGCTGGTGGCGATCATCAGCCGCCTGGAAATCGTATTGGTCTTTATTGGCGGCGTCTTCGTGCTGGAAGGTCTCTCGGCGCTCATCTCGGCTCGAATACTGGTGCGCTTCTTCCGCAGGTTCTTGAGACTGGAGCGTTATAACAGCAGCCGACAATTTCTGCATACCGAGTTTCCGCTGCCGTTCCTGGCGACCCCAATGCACCATCACTATGATCTACTGGGCTGGGACCGTAAGCGGCTGGTGTATGGCGCTTGGCTGCTGGGAACAGGCCTGGGAGTGCTGGGCGTCGCCAGCGTCATCGGCACCTTTACCTGGCAACGATACCTGGCTCGCTTTGCGGCGCTGCTGGTAATTGTGTGTGTCTGGCAGACCGGCCCCTGGACCCGCAGCTTCTTCATGGGCCTTCACCGCCAGGCAGGCAAACGCGTAACCGAGGCGGCGCCCTTGACCCTCGGACTCTACTACGGCTTTCCGTTCCGTCTGTTTGGGCGCCGGCTCTATGGCGAGGTGGATACCACCCGTATCACCGAGACCTGCTTCCGTAACCCGGCGGAGCGGTTGTCTCTGTGGCAACGCATGAGCGTTTTTGATGCTCGATCAGTTCTGGGATATTACTGTTTTCGCGAAGGCGCCTACGATGATGCGCTGCGAGTCTGGAGCCGCATACCCAAGGGTAACCTGGAAAAGCGCCCGGAGATTGCCGAAATGCTGGCCGAGGTGCGCCATGCTTTAGCGCTGCGTGCCGAGGGCTTGGAGGGTGAGCTCGAGGCCCATGGTCAGACGGTGGCCAGTGCCGCTGCGCTCTCCACACTCGCCAGTTTTCCCATGCTGAATGCCGTTCTGGATCCCAGCGCCACCATGGTGGCAGAACGCATACCATTTCCCATAAGCCAGGCGGCGTCCGCCCAGTCCTCATCTCTCTTCTCACCACCGGCAACCCTGGACTCCGGCTACACTACTGCGCAAGTGGACACTGATGGGATCTCTGCTTCCCGGACTGACGCCAGCCCAGTGGAAGCCACCGGGGCAGCCGACAGCTACGTTGATGGATCGGATATCCCCCCGTCCACTCGCCGAGCGCCGTCTCAGATTGCCCCCGCCCCGGTGGTGCCCGTTCTTACGCCGCTGGCCGCACCGGGTGATGCCACTGCTCGGCCTGGCGAAACCTCAGTCACTGGGGCATCACCGTCGATGGCGACTCTTCCACCCAGCAATGGCAAGCTAGCGTAGATCGCCAGCAGCGGCAATACCAGGAAATACGCCAGCAGGCTTCGCCAGGCCAGTAAATATGGCAGCAGCGCCAGCAACGGAGCCAGTTCAGGACGTAGCGGAATTCGAGACCGGGCGAACCAGAGATAGACGGCTAGCAGCGCGGCTAGCTCCGCCGCGGTATACACCGCTGCCGGCCAGAGCGGCATCAGGCCACCATGGGTCAACTCGACCAGACCGATTCCGGACGGAAACAGCGGCAAGGTCACTGGAAGAAGCATACTGCTGGCCCAGGAGTTGGGAGAAGACAGGATAAACGGCAGGTTGGGGGCGAGAAACGCCGCCACGGCTATGGCCAGGCGAGTGAGCGCCGCTCTCATCCCGAGGCGCCGCCACTCAATAATAACGTAAAGTGGCAGCAGCGGCCAGACTATCTGCTTTACCGCTGCCGACAGCCCGAGCAGCACCGGTGAGGTGACCGGCCCGCGATCCCGCAAGCGCCAGGCGCAGATGGCCATCAGGTAGGCGACCGCCTCGAATTCTCCGCGAAGCGCTCCCAGCACCAGGAACTGGTTGGCCAGCAGCGCCAAAATGAGGTAGGGCCAGAGCATCCGGGGCGCTCCCCAGACCGTGGCCAGACCAAAGAGCAGGAGAAACACTACACCAGTGGGAGCGGTGCTGGGCCAGCCGGCCAGGACATTGGGCACATAGACCAGAAACGCCAGCGCGGGATAGCTATGCAGCGTGGCGGGATCGTACTCGGGACCCCGGAGAGCGGGGTTGGCCAGCTCCTGCTGTACATCAGAGACAATCTGGGTGAGACTTGGCCCATACGGCTGGTATCTGGAGCCGGCGTACCGGCCCAGGTCCAGCGGCGTAGCGCCTGCATAGGGGAACTCGGCAATGGCATGCCAGAAGCGATTCCCGGCGGTGTAGGGATTGACATCTTCCAGCACCAGCTGGGCGTTAAAGTGATTGAATGCCGCGGCGTCTGATGAGTAATCAGGATTGGCACGGGTGATCGTGCGGACGGTGACCACCCCGATGGTCAGGCTGCCGCCCACAGCCAGCGCGAGCAGAACGATCAGTGTGGCCGATGTCGCGCGATAGGCGGGCACCTCCGCCGGAAACTGGAGGTCTTTGGCCAGCGCCGCCAGCAAGAGCATGGCTATAGAGCCGCCTAACCATGCGGTATGTAGTATGATACCCAACGACTGGCCTGCGCCAGACGGTAGAGTGACTGTCCAGCAGTAGATGGTAAGAGCAAGTGTGCCGCAGGCGATGAGGGCAAGACGTGGCGGCATCATGCGTATTCTCTCCCTTCTCCTATCAACTGGTCAGAGCCAAAGCCATATGATACCGAGAGCTTGCCAAGATAGTAGTCGTACAGGACACTGTACCTAACGGGTGAGCATCGTGGCTACGGCTATTTGGGCTAGTGGCAAGGGCGTTGCGGATTACGGGCACAGTTGGGCTGGTGGCGCCCCTGCCGCGCAAGGCGGGCGAAATCACCTAAAGTGACATACATGTAGAGATAGCCAGCAGAGGAGTCGAGACGTGAATCGAGAACAGATGAGCCAGCGACTACAACTTTGGGCCGACCAGGCGCAGCACGAAGCCGAGGAGGCAGATACGCGGGAAGACGTGTTGAACTGGCAGGGACAGGCTCAGGTGCTGGGAAGCACGGCTACGTTTCTGGCCAGCTCTCAACTCGCGGATGTAGACATCTGGCAGCAAATCGTTGGGGACCGGACCCGTGCCCTCGAGGCCTGGGAGAAAGTTCAGTCCGGACCGGAAGCGATGCTGTACGCCGGCATTGTTGCCGGGTATGATGTGGTCCTGACGGTGCTGCGCGACATGACCAGCCGAACCTGGTCGGATGTCAACCAGCGAACCGGTTGGGTGAACCGTTAACCCGGAATGATGACCAACCATTATGAAGATCGTGGTGGCACCGCAGGCGCTCAAAGGCAGCCTGGACGCCGAGGCGGTAGGTAGCGCGGTTGCTGCCGGTGTGCGCTCGGTCTTTGGCGAGGCTGAGCTGGTGTGTGTTGCCATTGCCGATGGTGGTGAGGGCACAGTGCGCGCCATGGTGTCGGCAACCAGCGGCCAGCTGATGACGAGCCGCGTCCATGGGCCGCTCGGCGAGCTGGTGGATGCCGAGTGGGGTATTCTGGGAGCGCGCGCCGCCAGCTCGCCCACGCCGCACCTATCAACCAAGACCGCGGTTATCGAGATGGCCGCGGCTTCGGGACTTCCGCTGCTGCCGCCACAGCTACGCGACCCGCGCATGACCTCTACCTACGGCACCGGCGAACTCATTCGAGCTGCCCTGGACTTCGGGTGCCGGCATCTGCTGATAGGTATCGGCGGCAGCGCCACCAATGACGGCGGCGCGGGTATGGCGGTGGCCCTTGGGGCAAAGCTGCTGGACAAGGATGGCCAGCCCTTGCCGCCGGGAGGTGCGTGGCTGGCCAATCTGGCCCGCGTAGATGCCACCGGCCTGGACATGCGGCTGCGAGAAAGCACTGTCGAGGTTGCCTGCGACGTCACCAATCCGCTCTGTGGTCCGACTGGCGCCAGCCGGGTCTACGGGCCGCAGAAGGGTGCCACCCCCCAGGTAGTGGAGGAGCTTGATGCTGCGCTCGGCCGCTATGCCGAAGTGCTCTACCGAGACCTTGAGGTCGATGTGGCGCTGGTATCGGGCGCTGGAGCCGCTGGGGGGCTAGGTGCGGGACTGCTGGCTTTTACCGGGGCAACCCTGGTGCCGGGTGCGCAACTGGTACTCGATGCGCTGGATTTCTCCTCGCTGGTGGCCGGTGCGGAGTTGGTCATCACCGCCGAAGGACGCCTCGATGCCCAGACTGCCTATGGGAAAGCGGTGGCCGCGGTGGCCCGAGCGTCGCGGCGAGCCGGCGCTCGGGTGGTGGTCCTGGCTGGTGGCGTTGACGCCCAGCTCGGCGAAACCGCGCTCGCCGACCTGGGTATTGACGCCGCGCTTCCCATCGTGGATGGACCCATCTCCCTGGAAGAGAGCATGGCCCGTGCGCCCGCACTCCTCGAAGCCGCCGCTGCACGGGCCATGCGACTGATCGCCATCGGCGAAAGCCTGGCACCGGCTCGTTAGTGCTTTAAAATATACACGCTCTGCCAGGTATCAAGGGAGACTTGACCAGTCGCCGTGATACGATAATTCGCCACATAACTAGGCTTGGTGTAAAGATTGTTCAGCTGGACCAGAGAGATCCAAGCCACCTGGTCTGCGAGAGTTTGCTCCGCTTGTTGATAATCAAAGGTTCGAACAGTTGGATCAAGCTCCACATCAGCCTGTCTCAACAGGTCGTAAACGGGCGCGTTCGCAGTACGATCCACGTCGTTCAGATTGTATTCCTCTGGCAAGAATAGTAGCGAAAGAAAGTCCTGAGGATCGGGGTAATCAGCGTCCCAAGTATTCACCCACGCCTGCAAGGTATGCGTGGTGTAGACGTCCACGTTACTCTCAGCCAAGTTTACCTGTAGTCCAGGGAACGCCTCTTGCCATAGGGTTTGCGCGGTCTGCGCTACCGTGAACCCACCGGATGGGTATGAAAGGGTGATCGAGGCACAGCTGCTTAATCTGCTGCCACACTTAGCGACGGCATATGCCGCGGCCAGCTGCTTGGCCTGCGCCAAGTCGCCAGTCAGACTCGTGGTGCCGTCTGGACCAGTGAGAGATGGATTGCTGTAAGAGGGCATGCCATCCGGCACGATATGATTGGTCGCAGTGCCGTAAGCGGGATCGTAAAACTGCGTCTTATCAAGAGCTAGGGCGAGCGCCTGCCGCATGCGCACGTCGTCCAGAGGCGGCACGGACCAGTTGAGCCCAATATACGTGATCGCGAGGCTCGGCACTGAGACGCAACCTGTGCCAGTGATCGACGGGCAAACACCAATATCGTCCGCCTTGCCATCTACCGTGCCGGAGCCAGAGACATCCAAGACAATTGTACGCAGTTGAGGCTTGGCACCCCAAAACGCAGGGTTGCGCTGAAGGGTAACCGTACCTGCACCATGCTGGCTGAGGAGAAACAGATTGCCGCCGAAGCTACCATGCTCGAGCAAGCTTTGAGCCCAGTCATCCGATACCAGTGCGGCATCGGGTACGGCGTACGCGCAAGGATAGGTCAGCACATCAAGGAAATATGGGACAGCTACGCTGAGGTTCAGTTCCACCGTCAGGTCATTCGGCACGACGATGGAGTCACCTAGCGGGTCGTTGGTCAATGATAGGATCAAGGGCTGCCCTGGAGCCGCGGAGATCACTCCATTAGCGCACGTTTGGCTGTGAAATGCCAGAGCATCTCGCAAGCCGAACAAGTATCGCGCGAGCGGCGCTTGAGTACATGGGCTCAGGGTACGATTAAGCGCGTTCGCAAAGGAATAGGCATTGATGGGGCTGCCATCGCTCCACTTGAGGCCGGGCCGTAAGTTGAAAACGTACGTCCTGCCATCCGGACTAATAGAATAGGAACTCGCCGCCCAGGGCTCAACTTGTAGGTGGTCATCGAGCATGACCAGACTAGGGAAGATCAAGCTGTCTACAGCATAGTTTGCAGTATCGTCAGCAAATGCTGGATCGAAAGAGGCGATATCTTGAGTGCCAACGCTGAGATTTACCCTCAGCGTTTGAATCTTCGCCGCATTTGGGAACTCCGGAGGAGGAGCAGGGTGCAGCAATACCTCCCCAAGTCCAAACCCGGCGAGCACAATGACGGCAATTGACAAGATGGCAATGAAAACACCGCGCAGACGAAGAAGGACAGGCGAATGTTGACGTATGAAGGTCACAGTAGTACCAATGAGGCCAATCAAGCCAAGAATGACTCCGGCGACATCGACGAACGGCTCGAGGACGCTCCAGAGTTGCCCCATCTACTTACTACCTTTCATATGTGATGGTTATCGGGGTTGGTCGATCACTGGCATCGCAGGCCATACTTTATCTTGTTGGCCATTACACGCAATCTTATAATAATCTAGCACACACTAATGTGCGAATGGGTCAAGCACTGAAACGATACTAGTGGCAATTGATGACCAAGCTGGCTATGCACAAGAAGTAAGAGGTAGAGCTCTGCTACACCAACTCTTTCTCATACAAGATCACTTCGAGATCCCGGTATCTATCCCTGCCGACTTCGCGATACCCGTTTTTCTGGTAGAGCTTCTGGGCAGGTACCTGTAGGATAGAGGTATCGAGATGCAACGTCTTGTAGCCTAGAGCGCGAGCCTGGCTTTCGAGTTCGCTCAGGATGAGCTGGCCGAGGCCGCGGCCCTGGTAGTCGGGGTGGACGCGCATGCGCTTGATTTCGGCGCGTTCTGGAGTGGTGCAGTGCAGGCCACCCATACCCACCAGGACGCCGTCCCATTCGCCGATCAAAAATTCTCCCTGGTTGTTGAGGTACGCATCGTCGATGGCGTACACATCATCGTCCCAGGGGCCACGCCCCAGGTAGGCTCCCGCCTGCACCAGGGCATGGACATGCAGATATTCAACCGCTTCTCGATCGGCAGAGGTATAACGGCGCAGTGTGAACATGAGATGCGTCCTCATCGAGTTCTCGAAGGTAACGGCAAATGACACTCGCAGAGCGGGCATGGTACCTGTAGGGCACCGCCAAATCAGCAGCAGTGCCTAGTCGAGGCGCATCCGCAGTGGGATCATGGGTGGATCATGGATTATGGTGCGTGGCCACCTCAAAGAGAACGAATGCTATCAGGAGGAAGATGACTACCTCCAGCCCTCCAACTATGACCCCAAAAATAGCGTAGCCTACATGGGCTTTCCCCCTGGGATAATGTCCGGCTCTGACCAGGGCGATGATCCCGGTAAACAGGGCGGTTAAACCAGCGATGACACCGATGATGTCTAAAGTAGTGTCAAGAATTGTCTGCAAGGAGGTGTACGCCTCGAGTGTAAGCGGTGAATACGTGATGAGCCAGCTGAGCGCAATCGCAACCGGGGAGGTAATCCCAGCGATGAAGCTGATGAGCGACAGCCCGTTGCTGCCGGAGGAAGTCGCTTTCAGAGAATTTGACATAATATGGCCTCCCAGGCTGAACAGCAAGCGACCACTTTCGCCGCCTTCCAAACGAGTCTCGACAAATATGCGCTTGTTTGGTAAGGCGTTGCGGGTGAACGTCTGCTTAACTCTACTCACAGGATAGCATGCGGAGCTCGGCCACCTCGCTCAACGGTGACTACCAGCAAGGTATTATCAGCAAGGGATGGACAAAGTTGATCCTTTGTCACCCTGCAGATCTAGCCGACTGTCTGCAACCGAGCGGTATGACATGCCCTAAGGCATATCAGAGCTGAGGAATGCCTGCTCGATGCGATCCCGTTGGCTCATCCACACAGGTGCTAGCAAATCAGTGGGTGGACGTCCTGGATGGGTTGCGTAACGCAGTTCGTAACGCTTGCGTAACGAGCGCGCAGTATTCTGCCACTAGAGTGCGAATTGTCCCAATAGATGTGTCCCAGCAGTTGCAGGCGTTTATTGACCGGTGGTTCTCTCGGACGAAATACGATGCCGAGAAGACGTTAGCCGTCTTCAGTAGTGTGCTCCATAGTAAAGTGGAGCTGGAGCCGGTGCGGTACGAACAGCGGCAGGGAGTTCTCGAGCAGTTTCTCGGAATAGGGGCGTAGTTATGAAGCAAATTGGAAAGCGAAGCCTCATCCTTCTTGGTGCTGGTATGTGCCTGGTGGTGCTACTCAGTGGGTGTATTAATGGCAACACGGTGACGAGAGAGAACCACCAGCTCCTGCAGATGTATACGCTTCCCTCGCTTGGAGAGCAGGTTTTCTCTCTTACTCGCGGTCCTGACGGAAATATCTGGGCTTCGGCTCTTGATGGCAGCATAGCGCATATCCTGCGCATCACGCCTGCGGGATCGATGAAGGATTATTTGGTATCTGTTCCCGGACCAGCCATCAATGAACCGGAGCTGGACCTGGTCGCCGGATCGGATGGCAATGTCTGGTTCACCTTATACGATGGCGCACTCATCGGGCGCATCACTCCTTCCGGGCAGTCGAAAAGTATTCCGCTTCCCGCCGGGGAGCCAGATTTCTTACCCGGCTGTGTTGGGAGCGGATGGAGATCTGTGGTTTATTGACTCCGGAACCCGTTACGGCAAGATCTCCCCACAGGGAACCATCGTCGAATATTCGCTCCCCGCTACTTCTTTCCCCGCTGGAGCACCGCGATTCTGCGCCGATGGAGCCATGTGGTTTCCACTGCATCCCGAGCGCTATTCGACGGCACTAACTTTTCTGCGGGTAGCAGCGGATGGCACCACCACCCAATATTCTACTGTACAGGTGAATGCGGGAGCCTCCTGCCCCTACCGCGCACCAGACGGCGCGCTGTGGACAGCTACCGGGAACACGCTGGTGAGCATTGATACGCTGGGGAAACACCAGCTCTACACGATTGATACCGCCGATACCCTGGGGCTGATGAATGGCCCGGATGGTAATCTCTGGTTCTCATGGGCCGAATATACTGGGGGAGATCATGCCAAACGGCCAGCCCGTGCTCCGCGATCGCCAACCACAGGATGGCTCGCCGCAGCCCTGGAATGATCTGATAGCCGGTCCTGACGGCACCTTCTGGTTTAGCTCGCCTGAACCAGTCGAACTAGGCACGGTTTATCGCCTGTCTCCTAACGGCGTAGTAACCCAGTTTGCCAATCCTGGAAACGACAGTATCAATCAGATTATTGTTGGGCCGGATCAGCATATCTGGTTCTCCGAGAGTCACTTTGCACAGGTAGGTCGAATCAACGTATGAGCGAAGAGAATCCCGTAGCTAAACCATCTCGCTGAAACTTTACTGGCCTTGGCGACGATGGTCGTACCTCGCGGAAGTGTTAGAGTATAGATCACGGGCCAAAACCTCACGTACGAACTGCACGTCGCCTTGTGACCACGTCAGCATCGACCGAATTGAGGCCAGCTCGCACATGTCCGTTCTTGATCACGCCGTACCTGCCTCCTGCTCCCTGCGGATGAGCGCTGGCAAAGCCTTGCGCGCCAAAGTGCCACGTTCGGCGCATGCCGCGTGGACCCCTCCAGTGAATCGCCCGGACCCGCTGGAGGTCCTGCAAGCATCCGACCGGTCGCGCATCCCTGCATTGGTGCCTATTCGCTATGGGCGCATGCTGGCGTCGCCTTATACGTTCTTCCGCGGTGCGGCCGCGATCATGGCCACCGATCTGCAAGCCACACCAGTGACGGATCTGCGCGTGCAAGCCTGCGGCGACGCCCACCTCAGCAATTTTGGGGCGTATGCGACGCCCGAGCGTCATCTCGTCTTTGGCGTGAACGATTTTGATGAAACGCTGCCAGGCCCATGGGAGTGGGATGTCAAACGATTAGCCACCAGTTGCATCCTTGCTGGACGCAGCAATGGCTTCGCTGATAGTGTCAACACGGCCTGCGCCGCTGCCAGTGTCCGCGCCTATCGTGAGCGCATGCTGGCCTTTGCACCAATGCCGAATTTGGACATCTGGTATTTCCGCATGGCGGAAGATCTCATTCAAGCTCACGCCGATCGCCAACATCGCGCGGTGGTCAACCAACTGATATCGAAGGCCGAACAACATACCCGCCTCGATGCCTTTCCCAAGTTGGTCGTGGCCGAGCGACAGCAGTTTCGCATCAAGGATGATCCTCCCTTAATCACGCACCCGTCCGATGATGAGGTAGTAGAGAATCTCAACACGGTCATGGCGGGCTACTACGCGACGCTCGCGGATGATCGACAAGTCTTGGTGCAGCGCTACCAGATCGCCGATGTCGCGCAGAAAGTCGTTGGGGTCGGAAGTGTGGGCACGCGCTGCTACGTCCTCTTGCTGATGGACGATGTCGATCGCGAGCCACTCTTCCTCCAGCTCAAGGAGGCTCAGACTTCGGTCTTAGAGGCCACCTGGGGCCCGAGCGTCTATCCCAATCACGCCCAGCGCGTCGTCGCTGGGCAACGTTTGATGCAAGCGGCAAGTGATATCTTCTTGGGGTGGACGCGAGCTGACCACCATGACTACTACGTTCGTCAGCTCCAAGACATGAAGGGATCGGCAAATATCCAGATCATGAATCCCAAGACACTGGTGGGGTATGCGCACCTATGTGGCATCGCCCTGGCACGCGCCCACGCACGTTCGGGAGATGCCGCGTCCATCGGCGGCTATTTAGGCAAGACGGCTGCCTTTGACGATGCCATCACCACCTTTGCGCTCGCCTATGCGACCCAGAGCGAGCACGATTATGCAGCGTTGGTGGCCGCCGTGAAAGCAGGACGCATTCATGCCGAGGTCGACACATGATTTACCCGTTTAAGGATATAATAGGGGACAGTGCACGGCATGAGCGTTCTCCTGGGCTAGAAGATAGACGTTCGCAACTGCTATCTTATTTCCAAGACGGTCATGCCGTGTTTTTCCTCCAAGAAGAATCACGCAGCTTTGTTCTTTGGGCCTTCCCTAGCAAGACAATCAGGCGGTGATTCAGGGTCTGCAGTCCATCATCATCTGTCAGGCTGAATATTCTGGTTCACATGGAACAGATTAGTGGGGTCATACTCCGTCTTTATCTTCACGAGCCTGCTGTAATTGTCACGGTACGCTGCCTTCACAGTGTCTGCTCCCTCGTCCATCATCATGTTGATGTAGCCGCCCCCCGCCGAGAAGGGGTGCAACGCCATCCAGTAGTCCCGAGCCCACTGGATCAGCTGCTCGTTGTTGGCCGGGTCGGGATCCACCCCGACGATCACCTCGGCGAAATTGGCGTCACGGAAGCTGAACGCGGTCTCGTTCGGGCCGACTCGGTGGACCGCCCCATTGATCGGATAGAGGTGCATAGTCGAGTGCATGGTTGGGAGTTGTGCACTGTACTTTACATGAAGATCGATCGCTTTAGCGCCGAGATCATTGAAGAAGTCGGCCTTCCAGTACCACTGCAGGCCAGGCGGGTAGAGGGCGTCGAACAGGCTCTGCAGCGCCGGCCAGGGGATCGGTCCCGCAAAGTCCACCGCCGGCGGGAACTGCTCTCGGATTGGCTTGAATACTTCGTCGGCTTGCTCCAGCGCGCCACTATAGCACCAGACAATCACGCACATCTTCTGCAAGTGAAACGGTTCTGGGAAGGGAGGCGCCGGCGGCACGGTGACGAATCCGAACCAGCCGTTGATCTCCTCCGGAGCGCTTAGGATGAAGTCGCGCCAGAAGGGCATCAGCTCTGCCGCCTGCTCGATCGGCCACAGCATCGGCCCACCATAGACGGTGCTGATCGGGTGCAGCTGGAAGAGGAACGAGGTGACCACGCCGAAGTTGCCGCCGCCCCCTCGTACTGCCCAGAACAGGTCGGCATGGTTCTCGGAGTCGACCACCACGAACGTACCGTCGGCCAGCACCATGTCGACGCTGAGCAGATTATCAATCGTCAGGCCCAGTGTCCGCGAGAGGTAGCCTATGCCTCCGCCCAACGTCAGCCCACCAACGCCGGTGGTCGAAATGAAGCCACTGGGTGTGGCCAGGCCGAAGGGATGGGTGGCGTGGTCGACCTCGCCCCAGGTGCACCCACCTTCGACGCGTGCCGTGTGGGCAGATGGATCGACGCGAATGCCTCGCATGGCCGACAAGTCGATTACGAGGCCATCATCACACGTGCCCAGGCCGGGTCCGCTGTGCCCACCGCCTCGCACCGCCACGGTGAGTTCATTCTCTCGGGCGAAGTTCACCGCGGCGATAACATCGGCGACATCCACCGAGCGAACAATGAGCGCAGGTCGTTTGCTGATCATGCCGTTGTAAACCCGGCATGCCGCATCGTAGTCGACATCGGTGGGACGAAGTAACGTACCGCGCAGGCGCGACGCTAGTTCGCTTACCGCCGATTCCTCGAGTGTGATAGGGGTGTCTTGCTTTGAAGTCATTGCCGTTCTCCCTTGTCTATACGTGCGCGAGCAAGCAGCGCACGCGACAGTCACTATCTGGACTGCATGCTCCAGCGCTGAGCGCGCGACCCGCGGTGGCGGTGTATCGCGGGCTAAGTGTCCGCTGCCGTCAAGCACTTCCGCAGGTCGATATCGCAAGAGTAACAGGAGTAGCGTTAGCTAAACGTTTGGTGACACGCGATGAGGAGATGTTCATAAGGACAGAGACCGGAGCTTTGCGCCGGAACGCGTTAGCAATGCGTTATAGTCATGACACCAGGTCTGTGTGGTCAGGCTAGCTCTGCCAGAAGAAGCCTGGCGGCTTGAAGGTCCGGCATATCGAAGCCTTCGGTAAACCAGTTATAGAGGTCGCTGAGTCGCCGCCTGGCCTCGTCGGATCGATTCTGCGCGATCCACAACCGCGCCAGACTTGTCGTCGCGCGCAGTTCCAACGACCTGGCCTGCTGGGACCCTGCGATCTCGATCGCTTGGAGCAGGGAGGCTTCGACATCATTGACCTCAGCCCCTTGCGCCAGCAGCAACTCGCCCCGCAGCCGGTGTAACTCCGCATCCCACCATCGCTCGTTGTGCGCGCGTGCTTCTGAGAGCGCCTCGTCGATGCACGCGAGTCCCTCCGGAGCACGCCCGGCCTTTTGATAAACCTCCGCCAGCA
The DNA here is from genome assembly GCA_963826075.1 of uncultured Chloroflexia bacterium. GTDB lineage: Bacteria > Chloroflexota > Ktedonobacteria > Ktedonobacterales > JADMIN01 > JAJPKE01. The sequence goes on along the minus strand of CAWGVQ010000007.1, from coordinate 171,473 downwards.
GCGAGAGATAATACGGCAGACGCAATTGGGCGCCGGAGGATTTGAACATGCTAATCGATTCGCGCAGATGACGGATCTCCTCCTCATCCGGCTGCTCCCAGGCTCTCGCATAGCTGACTAAGATGCTTGCCCATGCGAGATAATAGGGTGCCTGGTACTTGGTCGCGAGCGCGAGCGCGGTCTCAGCGTGCTCTCGTGCGACTGCCTTGTCGCCACACAACTGCTGCAGTAAGGCGAGGTAGGCTGACACCAGCGCCAGGTTGAAAGGCTGGTCTAGATCGTGCACTAGCTTGACCGCCTCAAGCCCTCGAGTGAGTGCCTGTTGCGCATAGCCTAAGCACCACAGTGCATGTGATTGCCATGCCCACCCTTGTACCACGTAATTCACCCCCTGCGACTCTTGCAGTCGAAGAAGTTGATCTGGAGCCTGTGCGGTGATGATCTGTTCAAATTGCTCATTTGCCTCGGTGATCCTACCCATGTGGAGGCGCGCTCCGGCCAAGACGAATCCAGCTAGCGGTGGTGGCGCTGTGCCTAATGAGTGCTGATACAGGGTATGCAGCTCATCGAAGACAAAGTAGACTTTTTCCAGCTTGGCCTGCACGACGTACAGCGACTGCAAACCAAAGAGCGCCTGCGCCCGCTCGGTGTCGCCACCAACCGCGTCGCACAACGCTAAAGCGCGATCGAGTGCTCGCTCCAGTTCGGGCGCGGTCCAGCCTTTCGTCATGGTATAGATGGGAACCAGTGCCAGTTGCAGGCGGAGCTCCTGCAGGTCGCGTTTCGAACCGGCAGGCAGCCGCCCGAGCAACTCCAGACCGCGCAGAAGCAGGCCAATGGCATCCTCGTTTGCAAATCGACGCTGCGCCACGGCTGCCGCGCGCTGATATAACGGGACTGCCTGCTCGAGCATGCCCGCGCGCTCGTAATGCGATGCGATCTGGCCGCTGACCAGGTCGAGGTCCTCAGCATGCAGAGCTTCCAGCGCCTGCGCCACCCGACGGTGCAGCAGGCGGCGCTGTGGCGCGCTGATCTCAGCGTAGGCAACTTCGCGTAGCTTATCATGGGTGAAGTCATAACTGTTCGCACCAAGCTCGCGTATGATGCGCTTCTGCCACAGTTCATCCAGCGCGTGTACCGCGTTGTCGACCTCGGCGTTACTGGCGGTAATCAAGAGCTCGAAAGTGAATTCGCGGCCAATAGTTGCTGCTAGTTCGACAAACTCATGAGAGGAGACCGAAAGTTGTAGAAGACGGCCGGCCAGCACGGCATAGACGCGTGGTGGGAGCCTCTCGGCACCTGCCAGAGGAGGGTGGGTCTGCTGGCCAGTTTCCTCGGGCGCGGTAGCCGCAGCACGACCCAAGCCAGCTCGCACCATTTCGACCACAAACAGTGGATAGCCATCGGTTTCGTGATACAGGTGCATGAGCGTGTCAACATCCAACTCACCCTTGGCCACCTCCGCGGCCAATCTCGCGGTTTCTGCCGCATCTAGCGACTGGAGCACGATTTCCGTCACCGCCACGCTACTACGCAGATGCAGCAACAGCTTACGCAGCGTGTGGTGCGGTGGCACTTCTTCCGTACGAGCGCAACCAACTACGAGCAGCGGTGCCACTGGGTCGAAGCGCAACAGAAAATGGAGCCACTCGAGCGTTTCCTGGTCGCACCACTGCAGATCGTCGATCAACAACAGGAGCGGTTGCCGTGCGACGAGGGTTGCGCGGGCCAGCGCCTCAAAAAAGCGCTCGCGCTGACCGTACTCGCTCACTGGCTCATAGCGAGGTAAATCTGGCCGTTCGGCGAACAGCTCCGGCAGGAGCCGCGCCACCTCGGTGAGCCATACTGGGTCGAGCTGCCCAAGATGCGGGCGAATACCCTCACTGCGCAGCCAGGCCGTCACTGGTGCCAGCGAGAGTTGACCCTCAGCCGCGTAGGAGCGCGTCTTTGCGATGACAATGCCCTGCTGGCTCGCCCACACCAGGAAATCCTCGGTAAGACGTGATTTTCCGATGCCTGCCTCTCCGGTGACGAGCGCGAAATGAGGCACTCCCTCCGTTGTACGATTCCAGGCAACTTGCAGAGCCTCCCACTCCGGCTTACGTCCGATGAGTGTCGGGGCAGTGGCGACCAGCGTTGGCTGGGCGGTGGCCGATACGACCGGCATCTCGTGCCGCATAAGTCGCTCGTAAGCTTCGCGAGTCGCCGGATCGGGGTCGACTCCCAATTCACGTTGTAAGGTAGTGACACACGTGTGGTAGACGTGCAGCGCGCTGGCGCGATCATTGTTCAGCTCGAACAAGTCGCATAAGGCGGCGATAGAGGTCTTCGGAGAGAGGGTCAAGTCCGATCAAGCGCTGGGCATACCGTATGGCGGAGACATTGTTACCCTGTGCTTCAAAAAGGTGGAGCAGTTGTTCGAGTACTTGCAGGTGACGGTAGCGTAGCCGATCCCGCTCCGGCAAGATCCATTCATCGTAGCAGCCAGGAAGTAATTCGCCTCGATACAGGCTATCTGCCGACTCCAGGGCGGTTTGCAGCAGGTGCTGGTCACTCCGTACTGTGGCTGCATCGGCAAGAGCGAGCGACTGCTCGAACTCGGCAACATCGAGACGGAATGGCGTGACGGGGTGCCAGTGCAACATGTGCGTATCGGCAGAGAGGAATTGCTCCACAGACGGAAGTGCCTGGCGCAACAGATGGAGCAGTTGGCGCAAGTTATTGCGAGCCTGAGTCTCGGTTGCGTCGGGCCAGAAGAGGAAGGCAAGATGCCGGCGCTCTTGAGGGGCATCGCGATGCAACACCAGATAGGCGAGCAGTGAGCGCAGGCGCGAGGTATTGAGACTGGTCACCTGCTGGTTGCTGTAGATAAGGCTGAAATCGCCGAGCAAGCGGATGTGAAGGGTTGGTGCCATCATAATATCCTCACGTTGTCCGGATCAGGCTTAAGCGTAGGATATCCCAAACCTCGCTCGGTTAACCATAAATGAGTCGAGCGTGTTGCAAAATGACCCAGATTGCCGTAAGACACCCAGATCATCTGGCAGGTGGCTAGTCAAAGTGGTTGGTCGGTAGAGCCAGTGGTGGTCACCTCGTCCCCGGACTTCCATGAGGTCCCTCTCTCGTTCGGGCCAACCCGTGAAAAATCGCCTCGACGATCTGCTCGGCGAGATCAGCAGGCGGTAGTGAGGACGACACGATCCCGCCCAGGAGCCAGTGATAGAAGATCGGACCAGCAATCATCCCCAGCGCGACATCCGTATTGAGGTCCGCACGCAGTTCACCATGCTCCCTGGCTCGCTCGATGAGCTCGGCAAATTCGTGGAATCGCGTGGGCAATACCTGCATCAACAAGCCCTGGAGCATTTCAGGTTTGGCAGCCAGCTCAGTCGCGGCACGAAATGCCAACTTCTGGAGGACTGGACTGCTGCTGCCGAGCGCTAAGGCGTGCTCAACCATTGCGCGTAGATCCGCCCGCAGATTCCCCGTGTCGAGAATAGGCGCCTCGGCTTGCAGGCTCTGGATCGCCGCTAGCACAAGTGCTTCCTTGGATGGCCAGCGCCGGTATATGGTGGTCTTGCCGACGTGCGCGCGTGCCGCTACGCCTTCTATGCTCATCGCGTCGAAGCCAATGTCGGTCAATTCCTGCAGCGCCGCGGCTAGGATCGCCTGGTCTCGCTGGACGCTGCGCGGGCGCCCTGATGGACGCGGTGAGCCGGACTGCGTCATGAATACATTGCCTCTACCCGCGGACTTACCCCTTGAGAACTGCCACCAGATTGCTAACTATGGTTACATGCGCCTCGTGCAGACATCTCCAGTCAGGGGTGCGGCGCTGGCGCTGCGACATCGCATGCCAGCCTCACCGAAAAACCGCCCACTGCGTCCGTATGTAGACGGCGAAGGCAATGGCAATGGCGGTGCCGCCCACGATGCCAATGATTTGTTCCAGCGAATTCAATGGGTACAGACCTACCACCACGAGCGCGATACGTCCCAAGATATCCACAAGGAGCAGCACGATCGCGAGCGCTGCCGCCCCCTTCTTCATGGTCAGAATGAGCCCGCCACCTACTGCGTAGCACAGACCAATGACGGCGGCGGAGGCGGTGAACAGGAGGGTAGGCGAGGTCGAAATGCCAACGAAGTGGTGAGTAAACGACGTCACCACTTCGATCAATCCGAACAGGATCATCAAGATGGCGACGAGAGTAATGCCCAGAGGGCGACGACTTGCGGTGTTGTGCTGACCCGTCATCACGTGACTACTCTGCTTTCTGTGGCAGCTTGGGAGGCAAAGACCTCCTGGCAACGCCGTCAGACCACTCGGCCAGGGAACCTCCTTAGGGTCCTGGCATCTCAGCACATAACATAACGATACGTATCGTTTCGTTATGTAGGAAGAGTATGCCACGTTATCTCGTGCCAGCGCAAGACCACCGTCCTGGTGTACATTGTTCGTTGGTACGGTGGGCCGGGGAAGAGTACCTGGAACGGGTACCGGGGAAGAGTACCTGGGTACGGCGGGCCGGCGTACCATTCGACCGCCGCGTACCACAAGGCGCTGCGCAAAGTCTGGGTCGAACCGCTGTTTGCCGGGGCCAAGGCGCTTGACGCGGCTCTGCGCGGCGACGATTGGGAAGCCAGCCTGGGCGAGTTTCAGCGTCAGCGCGACGCAGCCTTTCTCCCACTTTATCAGGAGACCATCGAAGCGACACAGTTGCGTGATACGTCACCCGAGTCGCTCCTCTGGTTGCGCTCGGCATTTGTCAGTCCACACTTTGCGCGCGCGCTCATGTACTGGCTGCCAACAGTGCTCACCGGTGGACTCCCACCCGAACTCCAGGTGACAATGCGGCGATTGGCCGGCCTCATGGGCGCCATGACGGCGCAGGAGCGGGGAGAATGACAGCTCTCTCCCGGTCCCTGAGACGTGGGTGCAAGGTAGATGGTTTCTACCCTTGCGCCTTGAGTTCGCGCCGAAGTATCTTGCCCGATGCCGTCTTGGGGATAGTATCTACAAACACGACCTCTCGAATCGCCTTGTAATTGGCAAGCTTGCTGTTCACAAAGAGCATCAGCTCTTCGCCGGATACGGCCGTACCCGGCCGGCTGGCCACGAAGGCACGGGGCACTTCACCGGCCTCGGCGTCCGGCCAGCCAATGACAGCGGCGTCGGCCACCGCCGGATGCTCCAGCAGCACCGCCTCCAGCTCGGCCGGGGCGATGCCGAAGCCCTTGAACTTGATCATCTCCTTGGCGCGATCGACGATATAGACGTATCCTTGCTGGTCGGCGTAGCCCACGTCGCCGGTATGATACCAGCCGTCACGCAGCACTCTGGCAGTCTCGGCCTCAGCCTCCCAGTAACCCTGCATGACCTGCGGGCCGCGCACGCAAATTTCACCAGTTTCGCCGGCTCCTAGGCTACGCTCACCGGTTTCCAGGTCTACGATCTTCTGCTCTGTGTCGCTGACCGGTGTACCGCCGGATGCCAGTTTGATTTTCTCGGGCTCTATGGGACTATGGTGGGTGAGCGGCGAAGCTTCGGTCATGCCGTAGGCCTGCAGCACGGGAATTCCGGTGGCCTGCGCCACTTTCGCCGCTGGCGCCAGCGCCATGGGAGCCGCGGCGCAGAGCATATGGCGAACTCGCGGGAACAGCTCGGGCCCCAGATTGGGCATGCTCGAAAAGGCCAGGAGTATCGGCGGCACTACTGGCAATATGGTGACACCCCGGCGCTTGATCAGCGCGAGCGCCTCGTCGGGCACCACGCGTTCCATGAGCACTAGAGCCGAACCGGAGAAAGTAGCCTGTCCCATGAGAGCGACGCCGTAGATATGGTATAGCGGCAGAAAAACCATGAAGACGTCGTCTTCGGTCACCCGCGCGGCCGAGATAAACTGATGGTAGTTGACCACCAGGTTACGGTGAGTCAACCGCACTCCTTTGGGCAAACCCGTGGTGCCGCTGGAATAAGGCAGCGCAATCAGGTCGCTCGAGTGTATCTCGACGATAGGGACTCGCGAGGGCGAATGGCGGCGAATCAAGTCTCCGAAGGCGACCACCGAAGGGTCGGATTCGACCGGCTCGCTACCGGTGGCCAGAACGTAGCGGAGCGCCGGCGTCTCGTGCCTGGTAGCCTGAACCAGCGGCAGTAGCTCGCGCTGTACCAGAATGGCAGTGGCCCCGCAGTTCTGGAGCTGGTAGCTGACTTCACGCTCCTTGTAGGAGGGATTCATCGGGCTGAGGACGATGCCCAACATGCTGGCCGCCATCCAGGCGATAGAGTATTCAGGGCGGTTGGCCATGAGGAGACAGAGTGTATCTCCTTTGCGCAACCCCAGATCGTGTAGCGCGGCGGCGGTAGAACGAGAGAGCGCGTAGAGCTCGCGGTACGTGAGGGTGATGTCGCGCCAGTAGATGGCCGGTCGTTCGGGCACCCGCATGGCGGTACGCGCGAGCATCTCATGGAAAGGCACATCCGGGTAGGTCAATGATGGTCGGTCGAATTCGGCGAAGCTGTAGGGCGATGCGGTGGTGGTGTCGGTCATGGTATGTTACACCCTCGTCTCTGATAGGGTCTACCGCGCAGTGCCTCGTGGAACCGGTACGCCCAGTCTACGCGAGGCGCTGCGGGACGTCAAGGTACTCCGTGCTGCCGCTTTATCAATGGATGAGTTTGCGCCGGCATGTTGCCGGTTGCTACACTGATGGTGGCAGCGTCGCCCTGGCCGAGTACTTGTGCCTCGGTGGGCGGCGCCGATTTTTGTGTCACACCGGTAGCGTCTAGCGGCCTGCCGCCGATGGCGTGCCTGCGCCGGTCTCTTCCGGAGATGTAGCGTCTAAGTGGCCCAGGCTATGCTGGAATGTGCCATAGTTAGGTGGAAATATGGAGAACCGTGTTTTATTCTGCTAAGAGTGGAGGTTGCACATATGGACGAGAATCGCGTCAGCAATCGATTGGCGGCTGTATACCAGCTAGGTCAGAGTATCTGGTATGACAATATTCGGCGCAGTCTCATTACCTCGGGGGGCCTGCAGAAACTGATCGACGAGGATGCCGTCGTCGGCGTCACCTCAAATCCAACTATCTTCGAGCATGCCATCGACGGTAGCGCCGATTACGACGATGCCATTCGCGAACTGGTCTCCAGCGGTGTTACCGACGCGGCGGCCATCTTCGAAGAACTGGCGGTTAAAGACATTCAGATGGCCGCCGATGTGCTCCGTCCCACCTATGATCGGACGGAGGGACTTGACGGGTATATCAGTCTGGAAGTGTCTCCGGGCTCTGCCAACGACACGCAGAAGTCCATTTCCGAGGCGCGGCACCTCTTTAAGAAGGTGGATCGCCCCAATGTCATGATCAAGATTCCCGGTACCGCCGAGGGGCTGCCCGCTATCGAGCAGATGATCTACGAAGGCGTGAATATCAATGTCACGCTCATTTTCGCCCTCGAGTCCTATGAAAAAGTCACTGAGGCCTACATTCGCGGGCTGGAGCACCGTCTCAAGGAAGGACTGCCGGTCTCCGGAATTGCCTCGGTAGCCAGCTTTTTTGTCAGCCGGGTGGATACCTTGACGGATAAGCTGCTCGAAGAGAAGATCAACGCGGCGAGCGACGAAAACGCCGTAGCCCAGCTGAAGTCCTTACTGGGTACCGCAGCCATCGCCAATGCCCGACTGGCCTATGACCGGTACAAGCGTATCTTCCACGGCGAGCGGTTCGCCGCGCTGCGCGAACAGCGAGCCGCTCCGCAGCGCTGTCTCTGGGCCAGCACCAGTACCAAGAATCCCGCCTACCGGGATGTCCGCTATGTGGAGGAACTGGAAGGACCAGAGACCGTCGATACTATGCCGCCGCAGACCATCGAGGCGTTTCAGGATCATGGTGAGGTCAGCTCCAAGCTGGATGCTGAGGATATCTCGGTGTCGGCCGAGATCATGGAGAAGCTGAAATCGGCCGGCATCGATATGGACGGTGTCACCAAGCAGCTCGAGCTGGACGGTGTCAAGTCGTTCTTCGATTCCTACCAGAGTCTCATCGAGTCCACCAAGACCAAAGTCGAGAAGCTGCGTAGCGAGCTGCAGGCTTCGCCGGAGCCGACGGTGACCCGTGGGCCGCAGGCCTCACTGGGATCCCTACAGTCGGATGTGAATGCTGGACTCAGCTGGGCAGCGGAGGAGCAAGTCGCGCAGCGAATCTGGCAGAAGGATCCTAGTCTATGGAAACCCAAGCCCGCTGACCAGAGCGAGATCGTCGATCGTCTCGGCTGGCTCACGGTAACCGATCAAATGAGAGAGGCGCTTCCCCGCCTGCAGCAGCTGCGAGACAACGTACGGGAGGCCGGTGTTACCCACGTGGTGCTGCTGGGAATGGGTGGCAGCAGCCTCGCCCCCGAGGTACTGCGCGAGACCTTCGGCAGCGCCGATGGTCAGCCACAGCTGCTAGTGCTCGATTCCACCGACCCCGCCACCATACTCTCGGTGGAACAAGCCATAGATCTGGAGCATACGCTCTTCATCGTGGCCTCCAAGTCCGGAGGCACCATAGAGACTCTCTCTCAGTTCAAGTATTTCTATGCCAAGGTCCGGGAGAGAAGAGGAGACAGCGCTGGGTCGCAGTTCCTGGCCATTACCGATCCCGGCACCGGGCTCGAGCAGCTGGCGAAAGACTCTCAGTTCAGGGACACCTTCTTGAATCCGCCTGACATTGGCGGACGCTACTCCGCCCTCTCGTTCTTCGGCCTGGTTCCCGCCGCTATTCTCGGGGTTGATCTCGTCAAACTGCTCCAGCGAGCCGACACCATGAGAGATGCTTGCCGCCCACTGGCGCCGGCGGAGAAGAATCCTGGCCTGTGGCTGGGTACCGTCATGGGCACGCTGGCGCGTAGCGGTCACGATAAGGTTACTCTGGTGATGTCGCCGCCTATAGCCACCTTCGGCTACTGGGTCGAACAACTCATTGCCGAGAGCACCGGCAAGGAAGGCAAGGGAATACTTCCGGTAGAGGGGGAGACGCTCGGGGAGCCGAAGAATTACGGCAGTGACCGGCTATTCGTGTATCTGAGAACCCAGGAAGGCGCCGATCCGGCCCAGGATACGGCACTGTCGACCCTGGAAGCCTCCGGGCAGCCGGTAGTGACCCTCACACTCGCCGATCCTTATGATCTGGGTGGTGAGTTCTACCGATGGGAGTTTGCCACTGCCGTCGCGGGAGCTTTCCTGCAGATTAACGCCTTTAACCAACCCAATGTGGCGGAGGCCAAGGAGAAAACTAACCAGGTTCTGGCCACCTATGAACAAACCAAGGCCATTCCTAATCCACCGCCTATTTTGCGCACGGAGCGCATCAGTATTGTGGTAGGTACGGAGAAGGCGAACCTGTTTCGCGAAGCGGTCTCGCTGCAGGCGGCAGTGGAAGAATATCTCAGCCTGGTCAAACCCGGTGACTATATCGCGATCTTAGCCTACATACAACGAACACCCGAAACCGCGCAGACTTTGCAACATATCAGGCTCGAGATGCGTGACCTGTGCCGGGTGGCGACGACGATTGGCTACGGCCCACGCTTCCAACATTCAACCGGGCAGCTGCACAAGGGGGGCGCCAACAACGGCGTGTTTATTCAGCTGGTGGCGGAAGATCACGTGGATGTCCCCATACCGGACGCTCCCTATACCTTCGGTGTGCTCAAGGCGGCGCAGGCTCTGGGAGACTTGCAAGCGCTGGAAGACCATGAGCGGCGCGTCGTCAGGATAAATCTAGGGCCTAGTATTGCCGACGGTCTGGGAGAGCTGCGTCAGGCGATTGATGCCGCGCAGCTGCGACAGCTCAGCTAAGTGCCCAGCCGGCCGGTAGCCCCAGAACCGGTGTACCCTAAAACCACGATTTTTCTAGTAAAGATGCGGAAATGGAGCGAGACAAAATGGAGCTAGGTCTCTACGGACTTGGACGAATGGGTGGCAATATGGTCGTTCGCCTGGTGAGGGGCGGGCATAGGGTGGTGGCCGGTAACCGGAGCTCGGGACCGGTGGACGAGGCCAGGTCGGAGGGCGCGGTACCAGCGTACACCATCGAGGAGATGGTGCAGAAGCTTGAGGTATCGCCCAAGATCGTCTGGCTCATGGTGCCTTCCGGCCAGGTTACCGACGATACACTGCACCATGTTATGGGGCTGCTCTCAGCTGGAGACATCATCATCGACGGTGGCAATTCAAACTGGCGGGACACCGTTCGTCGTGCCGGTGAGGTGACTGCCGCGGGCTTGCATTACATGGACTGCGGCACCAGTGGCGGCATCTGGGGCTTGAAGGAAGGCTACAGCCTGATGATCGGCGGTGAGCAGGAAACATTCCAGCATTGCGAGCCGATATTCAAGACGCTCGCTCCGGTGGACGGCTATGGGTACATGGGCGGACATGGAGCGGGCCACTTCGTCAAGATGGTTCATAACGGCGTAGAGTATGGCATGCTGCAGGCGTACGGAGAAGGCTTCGAAATCATCGAAAAGTCGCCGTTTTCACCCGACCTGCGCGAAGTGACCCGGGTCTGGCAGCACGGCAGCGTGGTCCGCTCGTGGCTGCTCGACCTGGCAGCGCTGGCCTTCGCCGACGACCCAACGCTCGCCAACATCAAGGGCTACGTGGAAGATTCTGGTGAGGGCCGCTGGACGGTTCAAGCGGCCATCGACGAGAACGTGCCCGCGCCGGTGATTACGCTATCGCTGCTTCAGCGCTTTGTCTCACGCCAGCCCGAGTCCTTCTCCGCCAAGGTCATCGCGGCGCTGCGCAACCAGTTTGGCGGCCATGCCGTCACCTTCGAGTCCGGCGAGGTCGGAGGGGTGAAGCATCAGGCCTAAACAGACAGACAGATACATACATACATACATTGTCCTTTCCGAGGGGCGCGAGTACCGCCGTAAGCAAAGCTTAACCTAAACGTAATCATTGCTTAAGGTCGTGGTGCCTTAGGTATTGGTGGGCCGCCTCACCGGCCGGAGTAGGAAAAGGATGGCAAATGGATACGACAGTGATTGCCGCGCAGAATCCACTGCGTGTAGGCATGCGCAGCGCCCGCAGCGTGGCACCGTGCGTCATGGTCATCTTCGGAGCGACCGGTGATCTGACTCACCGAAAGTTGCTGCCTGCGCTCTATAATTTGGCTCTGGAGCATCCATTGCCACCCCAGTTTACGGTGGTGGGAGTAGCTCGGCGACCGTTCTCCAACGACGAGTTTCGCCAGCAGGCGCTGGAATCCATCAACCAGTTCTCCCGCCGGCGCCCGGTGAATCAGGCGGTCTGGGAGACCTTCTCCAAAGGCCTCTATTATCATCAGTCACAGTTCGACGATCCGGAAGGGTACGCGCGCCTATCCGACCTCCTTACCCAGCTGGATAAAGAGCGCGGAACCGGCGGCAATCATATCTTTTATCTGGCGACCCCGCCCAGCTTCTATGCCGGCATTGCCGATAACCTCGCCCGTGCTCGGCTGGCGGCGCAGGGAGACACTGAGGCATCGGCCTGGTCGCGAATCATCGTAGAGAAGCCCTTCGGCCATGACCTGCAGTCGGCCATGGCCCTCAATCACGAGCTCAATAAGGCCTTCAGCGAAGATCAGATATATCGTATCGACCATTACCTGGGCAAGGAAACCGTGCAGAACATCATGGTGCTCCGCTTTGGCAACGGCATCTTTGAACCGATCTGGAATCGTCGCTATGTAGACAATGTACAGATAACCGTCGGAGAGAACATCGGCATCGAGAATCGCGGCGACTACTACGAGGAAGCCGGCGCGATGCGAGATATGGTACAGAACCACATGATGCAGCTGCTCACTCTGGTAGCCATGGAACCGCCTACCAACTTCGGCGCCAACGCGGTTCGAGACGAGAAGGTCAAGGTGCTCAGCGCCATTCCGCCGCTGGCCGAGGCCGAGATCACCGCCGATACGGTTCGAGGCCAGTACGGCGCTGGAATGGTGGGAGGCCAGCCATCGGTGGCGTACCGCCACGAGCCGCGGGTGGACCCTAAGTCTCGCACCGAGACCTTTGTTGCGCTAAAATTGTCAGTGGAGAACTGGCGCTGGGCTGGAGTACCCTTCTATCTGCGAACCGGCAAGCGCCTGACTAAACGTATCTCTGAGGTAGCTATACAGTTCAAACGGCCGCCGTACCTGCTCTTCCGTGACAGCGGCGCCGATCAGATGCAGCCGAATGTGTTATCGCTGCGCATACAGCCCAACGAGGGAATATCACTTCTGTTCGAAGCAAAGGTGCCCGGGCAGGAAATGCAGCTGCGCAGCGTGAATATGGACTTTCTCTATGGCAGTTCATTTGGGGTTGAACCTCCAGAGGCGTACGAGCGACTATTGTTAGACTGCATGCTTGGTGATTCGACTCTCTTTACTCGTATCGATGAGACCGAACATTCCTGGCAACTGGTGGATGTGATCGAGCACGCCTGGTCGCATTCGACGGCGCCGCTGCCGCAGTACGAGCCTGGAACCTGGGGGCCAAAGGAGGCAGACGCCCTCATCGAACGTGACGGCCGAACGTGGAGGCGATTATGACCGCGGTGTCCGACCCATTTACTTCGATGCGCGCCATTGAGCTTGGTGCGATCGAGCCGCAGCTCGATATCATGTGGCGCGAGACCAATGCTCACCTGGCCGCGACCGGCGCGCCTGCCGTATCTCGAAACAGCGTCCTTACCCTCGTGGCCTACACTACCGGGCGGTCATCCGCCGGCCAGTTGCTCGAGGTCATACACACCCTGAGCTCACAGCATCCGTCCCGGGCAATCATCATTGCGGCGGATCCGCAGCAGAAGGGAGACCAGATACAGGCCCGAATCGCCACGTATGTCAACGCCGAGACCAGTAGCTACGGTGAAGACATCGTCCTCGAGGCCGAAACCGAGGCGGTGAGACATCTACCAGGGGTAGTGCTGCCATTGATCGTCTCCGGCCTCCCCTCCTTTCTCTGGTGGCCGGGCGAGCCCCCCTGGGGCAGCGAGCTTCTAGAATCTCTGGTCGACGGCAGCGACCGCTTGATCGTGGATATCGCCGAGATGTCTCACATCGAGTTCAGCCTGAGCGCTCTGGAACACCTCATGCTGCGCAAATCGGCGCGCTGCGCCATTAGCGACACCTCCTGGGCCGCCCAGACTCCCTGGCGCGAACTGGTGGCGCAGTTCTTTGACATGCCGCAGGTGCTTCCGTACCTTGGAGCCATCGAACGGCTAACCATTGAATTTGCCGCCGGCGACGAAGACAGTCACCAAAACAGCGGGCAGGCCTATCTCTTTGGCGGCTGGCTCGCTTCGAGGTTAGGATGGAAGACCCAGCAGGCGCACGCCACCGGTCTGGATTCCAACCGGCAGCATGTGTTGCGTGACGCAACCGGACGAGCTATTGCCCTGGACATCAATCCACGATTTGGCGTGAACCAGCGCAACTGGTGGGAGCGGGACATATACGCGAGGTCGCTGGACCAAGCGGGACAGCCCAGCCGATCTCAGGAACCGGTGGCCGGAGCTGTTCCCTGGGTACGTCCCGGTGCCCTGATGTCGGTCCGCATTGTGGCCAAACTGGACGGTAAGCGGGCGACGTTTACCGTGGGCCGTGAGCAGGATCTCGCCTATGCGACCACGCTCTGCCATTTACCGGACGCAGTAGTGCCCTCGCAGACTATCCATCTCGACTCGGTGGGCGAGCGAGAGCCGATCTCGCAACAGCTGCGCAATCTGGGTCACGATCAGGTCTATGAGGAAGCGCTGGCAACCGCGTCACAGCTTGCCGGCACCACCTCGAAGCATACCGCCAGCTAGTGTGGAAGAAGAGATAGCTACATGCCAGAGACCAGTAGCAACCAGGAGAAGAGGATTCACCTGCAGATCACTCCCGACCTCAACGGAGTGGCGCGGGGTGGCGCCGACCTGTTTGTGGAACTCAGCCAGCGACACGCCGGCCGATTTAGCGTGGCGCTAAGCGGCGGCACCACTCCACGGGCGCTCAATCAGTTGCTCTCCTCTCCAGCGTATATCGATCGGGTGGACTGGGCAAAAATTGAGTTTTTCTGGGGAGATGAGCGGTGTGTCGCACCCGACGATCCCTTGAGCAACTACCGCATGGCCCGCGAAACCTTGCTGGCTCGCCTACCGGTCAGCGAGTCGCAGATTCACCGGATTCCGACTGAGCTGAATGATCCAGAAGTGGTGGCCACTCGCTATGACGAAGAGCTGCGGTCAGCCTTCCAGCTGGCAGCGGGACAGCTTCCCCGCTTTGACCTAATCTACCTGGGCATGGGACCAGATGGACACACCGCTTCGCTCTTCCCGCATACCCAGGCGCTATCGGTGACCGACCGGCTGGTGGCGGCGAATTTCGTGCCGAAACTTGATACCTCACGCATTACGCTGACCGCTCCAGTGCTTAATAACGCCGCGGTGGTCGCTTTTTTGGTGGCGGGTCAAGACAAAGCCACGGCTCTGGCCGCGGTGCTGGAGGGTCCGGCTGACCCCGAGGAGTATCCAGCGCAACTGGTTGCTCCGGTAGACGGCGACGTCTACTGGCTGGTCGACCAGACGGCGGCAACTCAACTTACCCGGCAGTCTGGTGAGTAAGTTCGTGACGAAAAGCCACAAGGAGTAAACTGCTATGGCGCTGGTGGTTCCTTCAGTTCTGTCGGCGGATCTGGGCCGGCTGGCGGAGCAGGTGCAAGCCGCGGAAGCGGGAGGCGCCGATCGCCTCCAGATCGATGTCATGGACGGCCAGTTCGTCTCCAATATTACCTTCGGCCCGCTGGTGGTGGAGGCAGTGCGTAAGCATTGCCAGCTGCCGCTCGAGATTCACCTAATGGTGGTCGAGCCGGAGCGCCACCTGGCTGATTTTGCCAGCGCCGGAGGGGACATACTCATCGTGCACCAGGAGGTCTCACCGCACCTGCACCGCACCATTGAGCAGATCAGGCGCCTGGGCAAGAAGGCGGGCGTGGCCATCAATCCGGCCACTCCACTGGCGATGCTCCAGGAGATTCTGGGCGATGTGGATCAGGTGCTCTGTATGACCGTGGATCCCGGTTTTGGCGGGCAGCCGTTCATCACCAGTATGCTTCCTAAAATCGCCCGTTTGCGAGCTATGATTGGGCAGCACCAGGCCACCTGCGATCTGGAAGTGGACGGCGGCATACAGAGCGAAACCGCGGCCGAAGTAGTGCGGGCTGGGGCAAACCTGCTGGTGGCGGGCACGTCGACTTTTGGGGCCGAGGATGGAGTGGCGGCCGGAATCGCGCGACTACGCGCCGCCGCCGGCTAATCCGCGTACCGACCAAGTCCCATCCGTGTGGCTCACCGAGGCGGTATCCTGGTATAATGGCTGAAATCTTCGACAACGATAAGAGCGCTGGCGGATGGGCAAACGGGAGGGATATGAACTTGGCAAGTAGCTTTAATGGTGCCCGTTCTACTGGTGGGCTGGGTAGCCTGTCAGGCGCGGATGTAGAAGTTAACGAGTCGCTTGACGAATTGCATGAAGCCGGCAAGCGCGAAGTCGAAATGTATATACGCACCTATCAGACGCTGCTGCGCAGCTCTGGCGAGGTGGGGCTGAAAGCTCTGGTGCAGGCGCACTACAACATCAACTCGGTGCTGCATCCCGAGGCCCGTGCCAACGTCCCCGATATGTCGGCGTTTATCTACGCGGTACTGCGTGTCCCCACCGCTATCTTAGCGTGCTCCCGTGTGCTCTTAGGCCAGTCCGAGGATGTCTTCGCGCAGCAGGGTTTCCAGGTAGAGCAGTGGCAGGCGGTAACCGCCTCGGCGCGGCGCCGCAAGTGGTTTTTTGACGGCAAGAATACCATGGCCGCCTTTATCGCCAGCGTCAGCGACACTGACGACATCGTACCCACGCTGGTGGCGCTGCAGATCGAATGGAACAAGTTTCACTGGCTGCTCAATTCCGACCCGACCACCATGCAGCTGCTGGAGAGCCGTGTCGATCGGTCGTCGCCAGTGTATGCCGAGATCACCAAGGTGGTTCGCGAGCGCCTGCAAGTCTCGTCGGAGGATTGGCGACGGCTGGAAGTCATCTGGGGTGATACCGTCTGGACGAACTTGTTGGCCATCGGCAGAGAGCGCAAGAATTTCTCACTCCGAATGCTGGGCGGCTCCCACGTGGGATTCGTGCGCGCCACCCGCAAATGGTGGGCGCCGGTGAGTAAATTGCTGGATGACCTACGGCTGGGTCGCCGCCCTGTCTACTTCGTCTCCAGCAATACCCACTGCCTCTCCAATCTGCTTTCCGGCACGGTGCTGCATCGCGAAGAAGAGCTGACCCGTTTCGTCACCACCGGAGCCGAGAGCTTTCTGGCCGAGGAGTATCGCAAGCTGAAAGAGGGGCGAGTCTCGGGAAACTGGCAGAATTTCCTGTATTTTGCCGCTCGAGAATACCAGCGCACCAACGCCGGTCAGGGCTACGCGCGTAGCCGGCCGGTTGAGGAGCAGGAGCGCGGCATCTGGACTCTGGGAGCCCGCTATGGCCTGGAGCTCGATGTGCAGGTCCTTGATCTGTCTAAGCTGAGGCCGGCCGACTTCGATCCCCGGGTACGGGTGCCGGGCTTCGATCGAATCGCGGACAGCCGGGGCATCATCGTCAACATCGACTATCCGCTGGGCATGGCCGCCTACCGGGTGTTGCGCGAGGTGCTGGAAAACAACATAGTAGTGAAGGGCATCTACATACTGGGGAAAGCCGCTACCCTCAACGGCAGCATTGGGGACGTCATGATCTCCAACGTGGTTCTGGATGAGCATAGCCAGAACACGTACTGGCTGGACAACTGCTTCAGCGCCTCCGACGTCAGCAAGCATCTGGTCTTCGGCGCAGTGCTTGACAACCAGAAGGCGGTCTCCAGTAAGGGAACGTTCTTGCAGAATCGCTCGTACCTGGACTTCTATTACCGCTCCAACTATAGCGTGGTCGAGATGGAGGTGGGCCCGTATCTGGACGCGGTCTACGAGAGCCTGTATATGACCCGCTATCCAACCAACGAGAACATCAACTTCGCGAAGCTACCGTTTGACCTTGGCGTCATCCATTACGCGTCGGATACACCCTATACGCGGGGTAAGAATCTGGGCGCGGGCAGTCTCTCCTATTATGGTATGGATTCAACCTACGCCGCCACCATCGCCATACTCCGCCGCATTCTGGAGCACGAACTCAGTGGAGCCGCACCAGCCGCCGGCGATGCCGTCGCTCGCGCCGAAGCTCTCAAGATGCGCCGGGCAGGATCGGATGGGCGCCAGGCCACCAGCGTGCGCTGATTGCCTATCCTCTGGCTGGCCCTACTAGGCCAGCGGCGCCACCAGCAGCTCGGTGTCACCGAGCTCGACACCTAACGTATCGTGTATCCAGGTGAGCGCTCGCTCCACCTCGGCGATACGCGCGTCGCGTTCCTCGGCGGTAGCCTGCTTATCCTCGGCCAGTACGCTCAGCATGACAAAACAGAAACCCAGGGGAAGCACCGAAGCAAAAACCTGCACCCGGTCTTCCAGGGTAGAGTCGCGGGTATCTCGCATGCCATTCAGGTACTCGGCGACAAAGCGGACGTACTGTCCGGCGTCGAGGTCACCGGCCAGCGCCGCCAGGCCGGCGGCTCTGGCAAACTCCAGAGCAATGTCACCCTGGCCGAAGCCTTCCCACTCGGTCAGCATCAGCCGTTGTCCGCTTCGGAAGAGCGATGCGGGCACCGGGTTGCCGTGGCATGGCCGGCGCGTCAGGTTGGCCCACAGGTCGCGACGTGCCTCAATCCGAGCACCTACTATAGCATGCAGCTTGGTCAGAACATCCATGAGGGCGCGATATCGACCGGCAGTATAGAGAGCCCGGCAGGCTTCCCAGGAGGCCTGGCTACGCTGCCACCAGGTAGTGGCATCCGGGCTCATGCTGGAGGGAAAGGGAGCAGCGTCGGCAGGCAGGTGGTGAAGCGTCAACAGCAGAAACAGCCAGCTCTGGAGATCCTGGTCACTCAAGCGGGAGGTTCCCAGTGCCTCGCCGAGCGGCGCTTCATAAATCACTATCGGTCCACCGAGCTGGTTTGCCGTCTCGTCGCTGCGTAGAAGGGCGGGAGCCAGCCCCATGTTGCCGGCGAGGCCCAGACCGGCGGTTTCGCGCCTGGCGCTCTCCAGTGCCGACGGCTCGTAGCGATTCAGGATGCACCGGATCGTTCCCGAACTCACGCGATAGCGCTGACCGGGGAAATCCGCAGGCTCGCGCTTGACTGAGATCGGCTCTCCCATATCCGGCAGCGGATGTTGTCGCAGGTACTCGGTGACCTGTGCTTCACTGGCCATGTGTCCCCCTTCGATCCTCCCATTTTTGCTCGCCACGGTGTGGCCCTAGATTGTGTGTCTCCTGCTGCATGGACTCGCTGTTTGGCGCGTGCCCGGTGCCGGGCGCGTCCTGTGGGCAGTGTGCCGTGGGGCCGGCTAACCGGAGAGTAGATGGGCGAAATACTGCTAATTCACCCACTCATCGGTCTGGGGGTTTCGCAGACGAACAGTGGCATTTACTGGCCGGGCGGCTCGTTGCTGTAACGTCAGCTTCGGACTCTCCACGTTGTCGTCGCGACCCACATAGGAGGGAAGCAGCAGTACCGCAAAGATGAAGACCCCGAAGCCAATGACCACTTCCTGCCACTGCAACGTCGGATGCTGCAGGCGAAAGGTCTTGCCTATAATGATGCCGACCGATACCGCCAGACTGACCAAACCGGCCGCCACCCGCACGATAGCTACCATTGGTTGCTTGCGCCTGGAAGCAGCTATGCTAAAGTTGATCACGGCCGCCAGGCAACCCAGGGCGATAATGAAATACCAGAGTGGGGTCACGACTCGCTCCTCTATAGTGAATGTATGAGAAAGAAACAGCTAGACCGGTAGCGGATGAAGCACTGCCTTGGTGCGGCCCCTTGACCCACGTGTTCGCTTGTCGAGTCTATCATAATCTGGCCAAAGTGGCGAGATGTAGCGCGCTCAGATAGGACTTCCTGGTGAGCGAAGCCGGTGCACCCGCATCGCTTGTCATATCGTAGAGAGTAGCCATACAATGCCTGTGGCGATACACGCCACTGACAAGCCAGTGCAGTGTTACCGGCACCAGTGAGAAATGATTGAAAAAGTGAGCCACCCAGCGTGAGAATGCTCGCGCTCGACATAGGGTCAGTGCGCATTGGCGTCGCCACCAGCGACGAATCCGAGTTTCTGGCCTCACCATACAGCATGATCCGGCGGCGCTCCGACCAGGCGGCGATTGATGCCATCCTTCGCGCGCGCGACGAGACTGATGCCGGTCTCGTGGTTGTGGGGTTGCCGGTCAGCTTCGACGGCAATTTACATGCCCAGGCCACCAGTGTGCAACTATTTGCCGAGAAATTGAAGACGCGGCTCAGCGTGCCGCTGGTCTACGTCGATGAGACGCTCTCATCGGTCCGCGCCGAGGAGATGCTGCGTGCCTCCGGGGTGCGGACCGAGCGTATCGCTCAGCGTATCGACGCGGCGGCGGCGGCGGTGATTTTACAGGATTACCTGGACCAGCGCCGCCACACGAAAGACGAGATAGATTTTTCAGGGGAGGCACGTCGAGGATGAAGAAAGCCGGGGTCGTCATCACCATCTTTCTGGCGTTACTGGCTCTGGGCATTGGCTTCATCGGCACCACCGCGGTGCTCGATGTGACTCAGCCCTCTTCCCATGCCACTACCACGATACACTTCATAGTGAATAGCGGCGACACTACCGCGGTAGTAGCCGAGCACCTGCAGCAAGACGGGCTCATCCGAAATGCGCTGGTCTTTCGACTCTACGCCCGCTTCAAGCACCTGGACCAGGGTATCGAGCCGGGTGTGTATCTCCTGAATCCTTCGATGAGCATGAGTTCCATACTGGTCGCCCTGCAGGTCGGCAAGCCCGACGAGCAGCTGGCCGGGGTCCCCGATGGGCTGCGGCTAACCCAGTATCCGCCGTACTTCACCAGCCTTCCCAACTTCAGCGCTACCGATTTCAACAAAATAGCCAAGACCGGGATACTTCCCGACGGGACCAAGCTCTGGGAGAAATACTGGTTCGTCGAGCCGCCGCAGCAACACGTCGTTGACGCGCTGGAAGGCTATCTCTATCCCGACCACAACTACTACGACAACAACGACGACGCCACTGCGGTGGTGGAGAAGATGATCGAAGAGATGGGCTCTCAGTTCTGTCCTGGTCCAGCCAGCAATCCCACCCAGTACATCGATACGCTGGCCGACTGCAAGGGGCACCCGGCAATGATCGGGACGACCAGCATCTTTACGACGATGGAGAACGCCTACCATACCAAGAACGATACGCAGGCTATCTATGATACCCTGATACTTGCCTCGTTCGCCGCCCGTGAGATTAGCCACTACAGCGATGCCGCCGGCGTCGTCTCGGTCTATCACAACCGGTATCTCTACGCGGCCGGCTACAGCACCAACGATGGGGGCACCGCCGGAATCCTGGGATCGGATCCTTCGGCGGAGTATGCGCGCGATTCAGATACGCCTCCCACCAACGGGCAGTGGTGGGCGCCCCTTGCCGATGCGGGAACGAATGTCGATCCCAGAAACGACTACAATACCGACTCTCCAACGCATAAGGGCTTGCCGCCTGGCCCCATCGCCAATCCGGTCTCGGCTGAGATCCTGGCGGCGGCGGCCCCCAAGAGCTCGCCCTACTTCTACTTCGTGAGCGACAAGTGCGGCAAGATCTTCTACTTCACCGATGACAACGACTTTAATGCCAACGAGGCCGCCGACCAGAATTCCACTAGCTGCTAGAGCCTGGTCCCTGGTGGGCATGTCTCGTGCGTTATAGAAAATGAGCCGCCGACTGGTGGCGCCAAGTGAGTTGTGGTATGGTTGCTTAGCGCTGGGTACAGCTGGAAGCTTTAGTTGGTACACAAGGGGGGCCGCTTCGCATGACCGAGATCATACAGGTCATCGTACTGGGAGTGCTGCAGGGCGTTGCCGAGCTCTTCCCCATCAGTAGCCTTGGCCACACGGTCATCATACCAGCGTACCTGGGCTGGGGTAACCTCACTACCTCGAAGAACTTCCTGCCCATTGTGGTGACACTGCACCTGGGAACCGCGATAGCGCTCATTATTTTCTACTGGCGCGACTGGGCCGCGCTGCTACGCGCTTTCGTGAAGACCTCTCTCGCCGGGCGTCTCGACGCCGATCCCCAGGGAAAGACCATCTGGTTGGTGATCGTCGGTACCATTCCGGTAGGGCTGCTGGGCCTCTTCCTGCAAAAAGTCATCCAGAATGCGTTTTTTGCGGCGGCCTGGCCGGTGCTGCCCTCGGCATTCCTCTTCCTCAACGGCATCGTATTACTGCTGGGGGAACGCCTACGAGTTAGGGCCACTGGGGAGGTTCCGGCCGGGAAAGAGACTGGCCTGGTGCAGGTGAGTATCAACGAGCTGAGCTTTGTTCAGGCATTCTTCATTGGACTCGCGCAGTCGCTGGCGCTGATTCCCGGTCTATCTCGATCGGGCGTGACCATGGTGGCCTGTTTGCGGGCGCGACTGAACCACGAGGACGCCCTTCGCTTCACGTTTCTCCTGGCCACACCGGTCATCCTGGCGGCGGCTTTGTTGGAGGTGCCAGCTCTCATCCCCGCCAGCCGCGACACCCAGCTGGCCGCGCTGCTGGGCGGAATAGTGGCGGGAGTCGCGGCCTTCCTCAGCGTCAAGTTCTTGACTCGCTACTTCCGAATCGGCAAGCTCACGCCCTTTGCCTATTATTCAATGGCCGTAGGTTTGGTCTCATTCTTGTTCTTCCTGCCGCTGTCTCTTGGCTGGTACACCCTTCCGTGGGGGGTACATTGATCTCACGCTGGCCCCCCGGGGGAGCCAGCAGACAGCCAAATAAACGGGTCGGGCATGGTGCCCGCATGCCTATGCATGCCTATGTAGGCATTGTTGATTGGAGAGAAACGCTGTGCGTACGCTGCTTATTGTGGTGGCAGTGGTCTGCCTCGCCCTGGCCGTCTACTATTTCATCCCAGGACCGTATCATCCCTTTACCTTTAGTGGTACCCCAACTGGTAGGCATGTGACGCACGCGGTGGTATTCTTCGCGGTGGCGATTCTCTGCGCCATTGGTTCGCGCTTTGCGGGGAGCGCCTCCAGGTCGAGTGGAAGCTAGCTAGGGGAGGGGGAGAGCTCGATGGACAGCCGCGGAGGAATGTTTACTCTGGCGCTGGTCGTAGCATTGATTTATGCTCTCATTGCCGGATTCTACCTGGTGCCGGGGATATACCATCCCTTCTCCAGCGACACCGTTCTCCATACCACACCGCACCTGACGTTGTCGGCGATCTTTGGGGCGCTCGCGCTGCTGACCATAGTGATGGGGCAGCTCTCGCGCCCAAAATCTCGCTAACCCGAGTAACTACCTAGCTGTGCAGTGCCAGGAATAGCGGGGCCAGCACCAGAGTAATGGTGCTGAGCAGCTTGATCACGACGTGTAGAGATGGGCCGGCGGTGTCCTTGAATGGATCGCCCACGGTGTCGCCAACCACGCTGGCCTCGTGTGCCAGGGTCCGCTTCCCCAGGACGTTGCCGTTCTCGTCTTTCAAGTAGCCCGCCTCGATATACTTCTTGGCGTTGTCCCAGGCGCCGCCTCCATTGTTCATCACCAGCGCCATCATGATGCCGCCGATGGTGGCCACCATGAGAAAGCCGGCAGCGGCCTGTGGGCCTAGTATGACGCCTACCAGTACGGGAGAGCAGACCACCAGAAGTCCGGGAACGATCATCTGCCGTAGCGCTGCCCGGGTGCTGATGTCCACGCAGGTGCCGTAGTCAGGATCGGCTTTGCCCTCCATAATGAGCGGGTTGGCCTTGAACTGCCGGCGCACTTCCTGGATCATGCCCTGCGCCGCGGTGCCCACTGCCCGTATGGCCAGGGAGCTGAAGAGGAAGATCAGCATGGCGCCAAGTATTCCCGCTATGAAGATGGGTGGATTGGCCAGGTTTACCGAGTAGGCAGAGCCCTTCCCTTTACTGATAATGTCGAGGTACGCGCTGAAGAGCAGGAAGGCGGCCAGCGCGGCCGACCCGATGCCGTAGCCTTTAGTCAGGGCCTTGGTGGTGTTGCCGACCCCGTCCAGAGCATCGGTGATGGTGCGCACCGAGTCGGGCGCGCCGCTCATCTCGACGATACCACCGGCGTTGTCGGTAATAGGTCCGAAGGTATCCATAGCCAGAATATAGCTGGCGCTCATGAGCATGCCGATGGTGGCCACCGCGGTACCGTAGATGCCCCCGATACTGACCACGCCGTGCGTGCCCAGGTTGGCCAGCGAGCCAAGATAGTAGGCCAGTCCCAGCGAACCGACGATGGCAAAGGTCGGTAGGGCGGTATTCTCAAAGCCCACTGCCAGACCGGAGATCATAACCGTGGCCGGGCCGGTCTTGGCGGCCTCAGCGATCTGGCGCACCGGTCGATAGGTGCCGGAGGTGTAGTACTGGGTGATGTAGACAAAGGCGATGCTGTTGGCGATGCCTACCAGTCCGGCTATGCCAAAGGCCCACCAGTGGGAGTTGGTCGGCGAAATCAGCACATAGGAGGCGCCGAACACCCCCAGCGCCGCCAGACCCGCGGTAACGAAATAGCCCACATTGAGCTGTCCCATGGCAATATCGCCCGGGTCACGCCCACCCGCCTGCGCCGGCTCGGTCACCGCCGACTTACGCACCGAGAGCAGACCGACCATTGAACAGATGATGCCAATGCCAACGGCGACCAGTGGGAAAATAACCCAGCCGCGTGCGTACTGGTTGGAGCTGCCGATGGCCAGCGCCACTGAGGCGCCCAGAATCATGGCGCCGATATTCTCTGCCGCGGTGGACTCAAAGATGTCGGCGCCACGGCCGGCGCAGTCGCCGACATTGTCGCCTACCAGGTCGGCAATGACCGCCGGGTTGCGGGGGTCGTCCTCGGGAATGCCGGCCTCGACTTTGCCTACCAGATCGGCGCCCACGTCGGCGGCCTTGGTATAGATACCGCCGCCAAGCTGCGCAAACAAGGCTACAAAGCTGGCGCCGAAGCCGAAGCCTACGATGGTTGCCGGTGTATCCAGCGCGGCGGCGTTGTTACTCAGGCCGCCGAAGGCAATGTAGACGACAGTCACGCCCAGCAGGCTCAGCGCAATGACCAGAAATCCTGAGACCGCACCGCCGCGAAGCGAGACCATGAGCGCCTCGCCCAGGCCTCTACCGGCGGCGCTGGCCACGCGCACGTTGGTGCGCACCGCCACCTGCATGCCGATGAAGCCGGCCACTCCAGAGCAGGTAGCTCCAATATAGAATGCGATGAGGGTCTTGATACCAAGGGAAAGGCCGTTGCTGCCGGAGCTCAGACCAACCACCACGGCGATAAGGATACCCACTACCAGCGCCAGTATCGCAATGGTAATATACTGCCGGCGCAGGTACGCCTGTGCGCCACTGAAGATGGCACTCCATACCTTACGCATCTCGGGGGTGCCGGTATCGTAGGCCAGCACCTGGCGTGAAAGATAGTAGGCAAACCCTATCCCACCCACGCTGGCAACGATAGGGACGATCAGCCAGAGCATAATGCCGTTAATACCGTTCACAAGTGTTTTCGCCCTTCTACACCTAGTCTCTGCTAGATTACGCTGCGCTGCGTTGTTGAGGCAGGGCCGCTGCGCTTACCAGGAGATCAACTGCAACGCGGAAAGCCGCCCACGTGCCGTACGGGGTGCCGCAGACGCTGGCATGCTGGGACGCATGATGAAAGGAGTGTAACATAGTTGAGTCGAAATTGACAAGCATGCCGGCCACACAAAAAGAAGGCTCTGGCGGGTAAGCCAGAGCCTTAGCGGAGTGCAGTAACCACTGCAAGGCGCTCCTACGAACGGTAGCGCAGCGGGCCGCTAGGAAACGGCGCCGGAGCGTCGCTCGATTCCGCTGGATACGTGGGGCGTGGTGGGGTGGTGTACCGGGAGGGGGAGTATCCACTCTGCGGTGGGACTATGCCCGGACCACGCGGCTCGTTATCCTGCGTGTGATAGGGACGAGGCGCATTCCCTCTCATTGGAGCGGGAACGTTGCTATACGAATTGCCCGGTCCACCTATCGCGCCCTGATTGTCTAGCAGCTCTGACCGCACGATCACGACTTCGGGCGGCGCGCTAATGCCTAGCTTAACGCGTTCTCCTTCAACGGCAAGCACATGGATCGTGATGACGCCATTAAGAACTATGGCTTCACCGGCTTTCCTACGTAGCACCAACATACCTTGATTACCCCCTCCTCACCGATGAGCGCAGCTACACAAACCACTGCCCTCACCTCGAGACGTTCCTCTCGTGCCCGAACTCCTGGTGACGTGCCTTGCCGTCAGACTTCTCCTCTATCGCTGCCACTGCCAACCGCCACAGATGCGTTTCCTTTGGGGGCGTGCACCTGGCCACTAGGGTATCTAACTCACTGGAAGGTCCAAATCGACTAGTAACGCTTCCTGCAGCTAGCGAGAAAAGAGCGAGCCCTGATCCAGAGTGAGAATATACAATAAAATAAGACTACAAGATCGTTTTCTACAAAGTTACCGGCTGCGCGCGAGTCAACCAGGATACAGACGTGCGTTGGGCGCTTCCAAGAATACCAGACGTGTCTCTGCGAGTTCGCCTTATTGGCTGGTACATCCCTAATCGACCGTTCCTATTTTCATAAATAGGCAGAGCCTACGCCCAGAAACCGCCGCTAGTGAGGTAGCGTTGCTCCGATCTACTATTGAGTAAAATACTGCATCGGCGGATAAATAGCAACAACCGTCTTTGCATAGAAAGGGCAGGAAACGGCAAGGATTTGTTGATCTGGCTGACTCACCGCCCGGTGCACCGGGCATACCATGTATATTAGGCGTATACGATTTGTTGGTGTAACTGTAACTCATTTCCAAGCAAGTGTCAATTGGGTGCACGGGCAACTACTTCAGGTATTTCAGGATCGTCTGCGGGCCTGGGGTGACGAATGATTCTGGTTTCTCCGGCCGCTGGCGGTACGCACCCGAAGCGGACGGCTGGCAGTCTCCTCGGCGGCCTCGAAGTTGTAGGCCGAGGCCTGGGGAGGAGGTGAATAGTGAGGCTCAGCGCCGTTCTGGGCAGGAGAACTCACCGCCGGAGAGATGGCTGCTGAATCCACCGGCGAATTCGGCGGGCTCGGCGTCGCTCCGGAGCTCGACTCATGGTCATCCGGCCGCACTTGCTGAGGTCGCTGCCGAACCAATCGTACCTTGGTCACCCGGCGCCCCCGTGTGCTCATGACGGTCATGGTGAAGCCGCCACCCTCTACCACGTCCCCAACGGTGGGAATCTTGTCGAGGTGCGCATAGACGTAGCCGCCGAGCGTGTCGTAGTCCTGGCTGGTCAGGTTGCTACCCAGCTCCTCGTTGAGCTCATCCAGGCTGATCTTGGCATTGACCAGGTATTCGTCGTCGCTGATGCGCTCCAGCAGCTGCTCCTCCCGGTCGTATTCATCCTGTATGTCGCCAATGATCTCTTCGACGAGGTCCTCGATGGTCACCAGACCGGAAACCGAGCCATACTCATCGATGACGATGGCGATGTGAACATGCTGCTGCTGTAACTCTCGTAACAGATCATCCAGGTGCTTTGATTCTGGCACAAAGTAAGCCGGCCGCACTATCTCCCGTACGTGTTGGGGATGCTGATTGGTCCGTATAATGCGCAACAGGTCTTTGGCATAGAGGACACCCATGATATTGTCGATGGAGGTGTCATAGACTGGAATACGCGATTGCCCTCCCTGCACTATGAGATCCATAGCCTCATCTACGCTGGCGCTGCCTTCGATGGTCACCATATCGATCCTGGGCACCATGATCTCGCGTACCGTCGTGTCCGCCAGCTCGAAGACGTTGTGAATCATCTCGCGCTCATCTTCTTCGAGCACGCCTTCTTCCTCACCCACCTCTACCAGCAGGCGAAGCTCTTCCTCGGTGACGAATGGGCCCCGACGTACGGCGCCGCCGCCGATCAAACGCACCAGGCCGGTGGTGATAAAGGTAAGGCCGACGATGATTGGATGGAGTACCTTGCTGAGCCCATCGACCGGACCCGCCACTCGTTTGGCCCAGGTCTCCGGCGCCTGTACCGCGATCGTTTTGGGAGTAATCTCACAGAATACCAGGACCACAAAGGACAGAATGATGGTGGAGATGATCTCGCCATAATTTACGAAGAGGTTGATTGCCAGAATGGTCGAGACAGTGGTGGCCACGATGACTGATACGTTGCTTACTACCAATATCGTCGAGAGAAAGTTCTGAGGAGTCTCCAGCATCTTGCGAATACGCTGTGCGCGCAGGTCACCTTCTTCGGCCTGATTGCGTATCTTGATACGGCTGACTGAGGTCAGCGCGGTCTCGGCGGCCGAGGCGCTGGCAGCGAGAAACAGCGCTACCAGCAGAACAAGAACCAGTACCCAGTCGAGAGTGGCATTGTTCGTCTGTCTAATAACGGAGGCCAGTGTATACAGATGTAGCCAAGGCCAACTTGAACTCTCCATGGTGTCGGTAGCTACTCCCTTTCCTCATGCCCAGGAGAGCCGGACTGGGCGTCGCCCATGGGCGGTGAAGAAGTTTCGGCCGGGATTCCCGGCGGCCGGCGATGCTTGAGGCGGGCAGGCACGCCGACCGCCAGCATACCGGGTGGTACGTCCCGGGTCACGACTGCACCGGCGCCAGTGGCGGCGTCGCTGCCAATGGTAACTGGGGCTCGTAGTAAGGTACCGCTGCCAATAAACGCTCGCTCGCCAATCTCGGTATGATGCTTGGCGTTCCCATCGTAATTCATCACCACGGTGCCGGCGCCGATATTGGTACCGGCGCCGACGCTAGCATCGCCCACATAACTAAAGTGATGCATCTGCACGTCTCTGCCTAGACGCGCGTTCTTGACCTCACCAAAACTGCCCACGAAGGCGCCTGGCGAAAGCAGTGTGCCCGGGCGAAGCCGGCTCATTGGTCCCACCCGCACGCCGCTCTCCAGCGTTGCCGAGTCCAGCCATGAACCCAGTACCCGGCAGTCGTCGCCAATGGTAGAGTCGGTAATCACGCTGCTGGGTCCAATCTCACACCGCTCCCCTATGACGGTTGCCCCCCGCAAGCAGGTGCCTGGACGCAGCACCGAGTCCTGTCCCACCTGAACCCCTACGTCCACGTAGGTCGTCTCCGGGTCCTCCACACTCACTCCGGAGCGCATCAATTCGTGCAGCACCCGCCGGCGCATGAGGCGCTCGGCCTCCGCCAGCTGCACGCGATCGTTCACGCCCATAGTCTCCTCGAGCGAGACGCTGACGGTGCTGACCTTCTGTCCATCCGCAACCGCCATGCCGACCAGATCAGTCAGGTAGTATTCGCCGTTGGCATGCAGCTGCAGTTGATCCAGGTGGGGCCAGAGCCAACCGGCTTCGATACAGTAGACGCCTGAGTTGACTTCGCGTATGGCCGCCTCGCTAGGGCTGGCGTGCCGCTCTTCCACGATACCGACTACTTCGCCTTCCTGGCTGCGCAGCACCCGGCCGTACCCGGTGGGGTCTTCGGCTTGACCGGTCAGGAACGTCAGCGTGGCGCCAGTATGCGCGTGCACGTCGAGCAGCGCGCGCAGTGTGGTCGCCTGCAGCAGCGGTGTATCGCCGTAGAGCGCCAGAATGGTGGTCGGGTCCCAGCTGCCCCAGGCTCCGGCGGCGGAGCGCACCGCATCACCGGTGCCCAGCTGCGGCTCCTGTATGATAAAGCTCACATCGCTCTCTGCTATGGGCCACCGGAGCGCAGCGCGAACCTGATCACGCTCGTGTCCAAGCACCACGACGAACCGCGGACTATGGTCCTCGGCGGCGTCGCTGGCAGCAGTACGCGGAGAAGACGCTGACTCCGAATCAGCAGATGAAAGAGAAGGAGAGGGAGAAGATGAAGATAAAGCCACGGCCTCGCTAGCGGTCCGCAAAACATGCTCTAACATAGCTCGGCCGGCTACCTGGTGGGTCACCTTGGGGAAACGAGACCGCATGCGCGTTCCCTTACCCGCGGCCAGGACGACGGTTCCAACACGTCTCATACAGGAAAATGTTTCTCCTCAAGGATTCCTCAGTTGCCATCCTCTCCACGCTGGAGATATACCGATGGCTCCGGCGCCAGGATTCGAACCTGGGATCATGGATCCAAAGTCCATTGCCTTACCACTTGGCCACGCCGGAATGAGGCTCCGCTTGGCTTGCGCCCGACAGACGTGGGCAACCTACCGCCCGCGCCGGGCAACGAACTCCGCACCAGTATATCACATCAGCAGAGGTCCCTAGTAGATAGGTAGACAGGTAGATAGCAACCTGGCAGCATTGCCTAGAGAAAGCTGGCCGGCCTGGTAGTAGGAGAGGTTACAGGCGGAGAGACTACGTGCGGAGACACTACTAGCGGAGAGATTATTTTTTGAGCGCGTCAGAGGCTTTGCCCAGGGTCAGGGTATAGAAAACGGCCACGATGAGCGCGCCCAGGAGCGTGGCAACTATGGGCACGCCCTCGACCGAGAAGTCGTAGGGCAGTCTGACAAAGCTGACGAAGAGCCACGATCCGAACAACGTCACGATGACCGCCATCATCATGCTTACTTTACGGCCAGTCATGCGCTCGGTCGCCCCGTTTACGGAAAATGCCAGAAACAGCACGATGAAAAACTGGATGAGATTGATGCTGAACGGCGGGACAGGCTGGCCCATTATCTGGAAAGAGAGGAAGGTCTTGTGGAAGAGCAGGTCGGGAAAGCTGCCGTTGCTGGGAAAGATCGCGACGCTCGGTCCGGCGAAGGCCCGGTGTAATGTAGTTATTTGCGCGAGCATAGCAATGATGGCCCTTCTTGACTAGCTTACCGCTCGTTCTGCACATGGTGTAGCGCCAAGGCTACTTAATCTGGTCATTCCCTTCCCTGGTTAGCGAGGGAACGCCACCCCACTGTCTGTCTGCAAAGCATGTGGCATGCCAATCAGCTAACCGTGTTTAGGACTTCGCACGCTCTTGGGCGCGCTAAAGCACAGGCGGCAGCACAGGCGGGCTATAGCATAGATAGCTCCTTCTCGACGTTTGGCGGTGGACGGGCTAGAATAGAGCCGAGCTAGTCCGAAGATCCGGGCGACATCCAACCCCAAGGAAGCCTAGCGGCCAATACCTGGGGCGATGTGAATTGGCGATGTGAATTGGCAATGCGAATCAGCGTGACGTGGAGTTAGGCAGAGGCGATGAGAGCCGGTGGATAAACAACGAGGGCGAGAAGCGGAGCCGCAACCGCCGCCTAGACAGGCGCCACCTCCCGTGGTCGACCTGCGACGTACCCGCGCGCCCGACATGGAAATCACTGCCTGCTCGACCTATGACTTCCTGTTGAGTCTGCAGGTGGCGCTGGCTTCGCCGGAGTACGCCTTTGCCGACTACGATGTGGGAGAGCAATGGATTGAGTGGGCGCGCCAGCGCTGCGATGAGGCCGACGGCGCCGCTCTGGCCACGCTGGATCGCTATCTGGGACACCGGCTACCTCACTCTCTGTATGCCACGCTCATCTCCATGGTTGCGGAGTGCCCGCCGCCGCGTGAGCCTCTCCAATTCCTCGACTGGTTGGCGGAGATACCTATAAAACGGTTTGTTGCCGTGCTGCTCGACCATGCTGGCCAGGATACCGGCTGGCAGGACCAGCTGTCGGCGGCCCTTATGGAGACGGAGGCCGGCGACGCCGACGGCGAAGCTCTGCGGCAGCTGCTCGAGAATTTCTCGCCGGGGGTGCGTCCTACGGTAGCCATGGTGTTACGCCAGCCAGAGGCCAGCCGCGCCGAGCTACTGGCGGCGCTGCGGGTCTGGGAGAGAGAAGTGTTTGCTCTGGAGCTTCCGCGCATCATGCCGTTGGTGCAGCGCCAGGCGGCGCTCCTTGAACGCCAGCGTTCCGAATTGTCAGCTGAGCGCTTCATGAAGCTGGCTATGCGGGGTGTCGAGTGGCAGTCACCAGTTAGATTCCGCCGCATACTCTTTGCGCCCAGTTTTTTCTGCCGGCCTGCTGTCTATTATCACGAATGGCAGGGAACGCTGACCTTCTGTATACCGGTAGAGACGAGTATTCTGGAGTCCGAGACCAGCTCTGCCGACCTGCGCCCGCCCGGCGAAGAGATTTCGCGTTTCTTCCTGACTCTGGGGGACAAGACTCGGCTGCGCATACTGCGTCTGCTCTCCGAGCGTGAGATGTATCTTACTGAGCTCTCGGAACGGCTTGGCCTCACCAAGGCGACTACCAAGCATCACATGGTCATTTTGCGCGCCAACGGTTTCGTCATCCTCTATGAACGAGACCGAATGACGTACTACGCCCTCAAGCCGGATATTGCCCGCCACGCCGACCGGCTGATCAGTGAATATCTCGAGCAGAAGTAGTATTTTCTTCCCACGCTCGCGTTGTTACCGTCAACCGAGAAAGCTATACTATTCCTGATGCCTGCCAGGATGGTGACTCGGCGTCACCAAGTGGTCGCAGGGTATGCTATCAGGAAGATAAAAATTAGGGATTGGTGTGTGAACTCCAGGGGCGCCGGTAGGGTACGCGCTGGGGTTGTGGCGAAGGGATGTGAGGAATGACGAAACCACCGAAGCGGTCGAAGCCATCAGCGCACGATGCTGCTCCGGGCGATTCCGAGCCGCAGGGCCAACTATCAGCGGACGCTGAGATCTCCAGCGAGACCGGTGACCAGCTGGACGCAGCCAATCCGGTGGAGGTAGAACCAGAACGGGCCACGACGGTGACCAGGGAGCTGCCCTCGGCTCTCGCGCCGGTCACCGGACCACTCGCTGGACTGAGCGAGGACGATGGTGATGAGACGCTGATTCACCCAATACCACGCCCGCGTCCCCGTAGGACCACTCTGGCCATGGCAATCACCCAGCCGCCATCTTCAGCTACGCCACCACCTACGCCCGACGGGCGCTCTGAATCAGTGGAATCACCAGCTCCTACCCCCGCGCTACCCAGCTCGGGGATTCCGGACGAATTAGTGGACGAAATTGATGAGTGGTCCATTGCCGATCAGCCTACCGTCTACCTGGCGCCACGATTAATGAGCTGGCCGCGGGGGCGCACCCGCCCGTCCACCCCCCCACCAGGTACACTGGCGCCTCCGGCCGCACCGCCCACCCTGCGCTCGTCACCTCCGGCACCTCCGGCCGCTCCGGGGAGAGATCGTCAGGCAAGCGTTACCCGCCGCCTGCCCCCCCCTTCCTCCTCGTTCTCGTCGTCCTCCGGCACTTCCAGCCGGCATCCCACTGCGGATACGCCGCCGCCGGTCGACCGGCCGCGTCCGCAGCGGGCGCCTCTACGTGACCCGCATATGGAGCGGTTCCAGTACTTGCGCGAAGAACGCATAGCTCACCGAGATGGTCTGCGCGGTCCGGGAGACGGCCGTCCGATCGCCGACATGGTGCGCCAGTGGTGGCACGATCTGCAGCCGGTACTGAATAGCGCGTTGAACTATCAGCGAGAGGCGCGTGCCAGCGGATCGCACCCCATTCCCGCCTATGTTCCGTCTCCCGGCTCGCGGCTAGGTGACGCGTTCGGCCGGCTGGCAGCCTCGGCTCGTGGCATGACCGGCCGGGCTCAGTCGGCTATGGCTCCCAGGATAACTCGCCTGCAGGAGCTGCACGCTCAGGCGGAGAGCGCCGCCAGCGCACTGGTGGAGAAGCTGGAGTTTCCCGAGGCTCGCCAGCAGGCTCCTCTCCTGGGTCCAGGCCGCATCGCCGTCTTCTTCAAGCAGGGCGTCACTATCGGGCAGGCTCAGTCGCTGCTGGGCGCCAGCCGCGCGCGACCGATTCGCCTGATTCCCCGCAAGCACGGCTTTCTGACGCTGGTAGCCCCAGGAACCGAGGCGGAGATAAGCGCGCGGCTGCGTGAGCATCCCTATGTGCGGGACGTTGCCTACCTCGAGTACAACGAGTACGGTGAAGCCATCGTGCCCCGGTGACCCAGATCGGTCTGGAGGAGGCATGACGACACCTGCAGGGGCAGCTGAGACCACAGTACTGGGGCCGAGCCAGCCGCGCAGGCATCTCGGCCTCAGGATGGTATGCGCGGCACTAAGTCTTTTCACGCTGGGAATCTTCGTTGCCAGCATACCGGATTACTATTCCTACCTGAGCTCGGTCTGCGCAGGTGCATCGCAGTGTGTGTCCGGACAGCTCAGCGCACTGCAGGCCCAGAAGCTGGGCACATTGGGTATTTCACTCACCGGATACGCGACCATCTTTGTGGTGCTTACAGTTGTCTCCGGAGTGTGTTGGTGCGCAGTCGCCGCCGTACTCTTCTTTTTCGGCCCGGGCAAGCCGATGACGCTGTTTGCCGCGCTTACCCTGGTGGTTTTTGGGCTGGCTCGGTTTCCCGACGCCCCTACCGCGCTCGCTGCCGGCAATCCCGCCTGGTGGCTACCGGTGGAGACCATGCGGATTTTCGGGTCAGCCTGCTTAAGCTTTTTCTGCTATCTCTTTCCTGACGGAAAGTTCGTTCCTAAATGGACCGGAGTGGTAGGGGTTCTGTGGATTCTTCCGCAGATTCCCGAATTCTTCTGGCCAGCTTCGCCGCTGAATCCAAACCTGTATCCTCCGTGGCTCCAAGCAGCAGGGTTCCTGGGATTTGTGGCCTCGGTTGTCGTGGCTCAGACCTATCGTTACTGGCGCGTTTCCAGTCCGGAGGAGCGGCAGCAGACCAAGTGGGTTATCTGGGGCCTAGGGGTCGCGCTTACCGGTTTTCTCACACTGACATTTCTATTGCCGGTGTTTCTGCCCAACCAGATCGAATCCGTCGTCAGCGGTCCGTACGTTCAGGCTGCCGCCTACGGAGTGATGCTGTTGGTGCCCCTATCTATTGGGGTAGCCATACTGCGGCATCGCCTCTACGATATCGATGTACTCATTAACCGCACGCTCGTCTACGGCGTGCTCACGGGCGCACTCGCTCTCATCTACTTTGTTGGAGTGGTCGTGCTGCAGTCTCTGGTTCAAGTGGTCGACCGTACCGCGCGCGAGTCTCCTCTCATCGTTGTCGCCTCTACGCTGCTGATTGCCGCCGTCTTTCGGCCCCTCCGCCTTGGCATTCAGCGCGTCATTGATCGTCGTTTCTATCGGAGAAAGTATGATGCCGCCAAGGTACTTGCGGACTTTGCCGCCGGCCTGCAAAACGAGGTGGACCTGGCAGCTGTCACTCATCAGCTGATTGGGGCGGTAGAAGACACCATGCACCCGGTCCAGATTTCGCTCTGGCTCCGGCCACAGGTGAAGCCGGAGCGGCAACCACCACCGGCAGCGGTGTGATCAAGTTAGGTCGTACGGTTCACAGCTACGAGGCAATTGGAAGAGCCACGTCAGGCCTTCTTCAGGAAGAAGGTCATGACGCCGTCGGCCTCGACCATCTCCACCAACTGGTTGCCCGTTTTCTCGGCCCAGGCAGCTACATCTTTCTTCGCTCCGGGATCGGTCGCGAGTAGCGCCAGTACCCGACCTGGCGCGAGGTCCCTAAAAGCTTTGGCAAGGGTTACAATGGGCATTGGGCACGCCTGGCCCTTGGCATCCACTACCTTGTCAGCTTGAATTGTCGTAGCCATACCACTGACTCTTTCTGAACTTTGTGCAGGGCGGGTGATCAACGCCAGCTGTATCAGATGAAGAGCGTAATGTGCGCCTCATTAGCTGTGTTGATAAAGGTCGCCGCGCCGCCAACCTCCACGCCGTCGATCAGGTCTTCTGTCTTGATTCTCATCACATCGAGGGTCATCTGGCAGGCAATGAACTTGACTCCGAGGTCGAGACACTCCTGCAGCAGATCTTGGATGGGAGCTACCTGGTGCTTGGCAAAGAACTGGTTTTTCACTATCCAGGTTGCCATGGAGGTCATACCTGGGAGCATACCAATGATCGTGGGCATGGGCACCGGCATGGCGGGATTGGCGATTGGCGCGACTTTCAGGTGCCTGGCTTCCCCCTTCTTCAGGATATTCAAGCCGTAGAAGGTGCAGAACACTGTAACGTCCTCACCCATAGCTGCCGCCGTTGAGGCCAGGATCAGCGGCGGATAGGCCATGTCTAGTGTGCCTTTCGAGATAATGATCGCAACTTTGCTCTTGGCTGGGTCCTTTTTCATAGCCACAGCCAGCTGCTCCGCGATCAACTGGTTGAACCGTTCGCCGACAAGGGTGTCCACGCGGTCCTGAATCAATTGCTCGATTTCGGGTCCGAGCGCGCCTGCGGCGGAGTTGGATTCATGCGGAACGTCGATGACCATAGGGCGAGCCTCCTAACTCTTTAGTGCAGATCTGAATTAACATGCTGATATCGTAGCTGCCACAACAGTAATCCGAACGGTATTGATCGGAGTAGTGATGTCGAACAGCGCGGTCCCCCCTTGCAAAAGACGCGGGTGCGCGGCAACACGTAGGGATGGTAACATAGCCTGCTCCTTTGAACCGGTGCCCCCAGGAACTTCACCAGGACGCTCTACTAGGGTCAAGAGTCACTGTAGCCTGTGGACCGTGATGAGAGCGTTACCCAGATCGTTACGGAAGGAGTCCAGCAGCTCAATCTTCATTCGTTTACCCACAAACAGGTGCCGGCGGAGTGGTGGGTGTCAGCACGGCTGGTTGAACGGTCGGCGTGAGAGGTAGTAGGAGACTAACCGGCAGAGGGAGCGAGTAGCTGGTCTCAATCGGGATTCATGGCGCGCTCTAACTCCGCCGCCAGTAGTGCGCCAGCTCCATCGCCGGTAACTTCACTCTGCTCGCAGATAGATCGAGGATCCGCTCCGCCAAATCCAGTCCAATCACCACTTCCCGTTCGGAAGAAGGGTCGAGATAGGGAGGGAGTTGATCCATCTTGGTATTGAAGGTGCACCTGCCGTTGTGGAAGTGGTACACGACGTAGAGGCCGTCCTCAGTCTGCATCTGCACCCGCGATCCCTCGCGGACAAAGGGAGCCAGCGTGTAAAAGAGCGGATGTAGGTAGGATTCCGTATTGGGATCCACGGAGCCGGAGTCCGTCAACTGCATGTCTACCACGTTGCCATCAGGGTCGAACTGTAATTTCCATCCGCACCGGTCAAAGATACGCCGGATCGCCTCTGGCGGCTCCTGTTCCTCCGACGCTTCCAGCACCTTCTGGCCCCATGAGTACAAGCCATAAGCTTCGTCGGCGGTGGGGGCTTCCGCGCGGAGCGCCGCGACCGCCCGCGGTAGATTCGGCGCGGCAATGAAGAACTCGACGTCGCCGGCAATCAACTCCGACATGGTGTGCCTCCCTTGGTATCCATCCCCTGCTTGTAGCGCAGTACCGATCCTTCTACAACTTCCTCCCCACTGATGTACAAGTACAGGTCGGGACACCAGTGGTGCCGGAGAATCGTCTCGGCCCGCAGGGTAACGCAGTGCCCGGCAATGTTAAGACTGCCGGCGATCCTGGTTCTCCGCTTGCCGGCGCCGGGCTTCCGTGCGAAAATCACGAAGTAGTGAGCGAGCCGCGATCCAGACCAGCAGGGCAAAGACCAGACCGGCGATCGCCGCCACCGTCTGATTTAAGCCGATAGCTTCCGCTCCATAATAGCAGGCCACGCCCGCCAGCGCGGAGACGAAGGTAATGGCGGTGCGCAGAAATATGTCCGACTGCAGTTGCTGGTACGGGTTGGGTTGCTGCGGCGTCTGCCGATCGCCAGCGTTGGTTGGGGGCACTGGTCGGTTGGGCGGGTTGGGCGGTGAGTCTGTCATACGTTACTCCCCTCGCCTGGCGGTTGGTCCGAGTCCAGGCCGTCAGAGTTCTCTGAACCGTTGGTGCTCGGCTTCGTGGTCGCCGCCATAGGTGACTAGTAGTTTGTCGGCCAGTCCGGCGACCTGCTGCGAAATTCAGTGCTGATACTCAAGCATTGTGGCCTGGCGCTCGTCATAGCTGCGCGAGCCAGGGTTGCGCTGGGCGTTCTCCATGAAGCGCTGCGCCAGTTCGTAGGTATGCTGACCGCGGTCGGTCAGGTAACGCGAAAGCTGGTTTAGATCGCTCAGGAGCGCCTCCAGCTGTGCCTGCGCCGTCGGTCCATCTGTCGGATAGGCCATGATGTGTGTGTCTAGTCTCTCCGCTCTTCCAGCGACAACCAAAAACCGATATACGTATCGCGCTCCCGTAGTGATCTACTCGAGATCGTCCCCAGTCTCTGCCCGCCTGCCGGTGAGGGATCTGCCTGGGTATAATCCGGCGGAGTGTATGCTGCCATGGTATCATGGCCACGACTGCGAGTCAATTGTAACGGTTGCCGGCTGCCGGCACGAGTAAGGATCACTAGTGACAGTGAAGACGCGAATCCTGTATGTGACTGATACCCTGCTGGCGGGGGGAATCGAGTCCCAGCTGGTAGATCTACTGCTTCGGCTGGATCGTACCCGCTTTAGATCCCCATGTCCTCTGCCTCTACGGTGCGCGGTCGGGCCGGGCTCCCCACTTCGCCGGCCGGCTCGAGGAGGCGGGCATCGCCTTTTGAGGTGCAGGATATTGGCTGGGGAGCTCTCGATAAGCTGGCGCCGCCCGCCGCATCGCGCCAGACTGTGCGGCGCCTGCGGCCACAGCTCATTCAGCTCGAGGGCTACCATGCCAATCTGTTGACTCGTGTGCTGCGGCCCCTGGTTGGCCCCTCCAAGATCATTGGCACGGTGCGGGGCATCGAAACTCCCAAGCAGCTCATCTACCAGCGGCTGGGGCAGAGGGCCTGCTCGCGTATCGTTGCCAGCAGTCCACAGTTGAAGCGTATGCTGGTGGACCGGGCGGGAACCCCCGAAGCCAAGGTGGTCGTTATCCCCAATGGCGTGGACCTGGACAGGTTCGCCCCAATCCCGGCGGCAACCGCCGAACTGCGGCGTGAGCTAGCGCCCAATGGTGAGCGGTTGCTGCTGAGCGTGGGGCGCATCTCTGCCCAGAAGCGCATGCACCTCATCCCCGAGGCGCTTGGTTTGCTCAAGCGTGAGGGACGCCTACCCGCCGGCATACGGGTCTGCATATTGGGCCAGGTAGAGGATTCCGCGCTGCAGCTCCAGCTTGAGAAGGCCATACTGGCGGCTGGACTCGACGATGTGGTGGTTCAGCGGCCCCAGACCTCGATGCCGGAGGCGTACTACCATGCCAGCGACGCCACTCTACTCTACACGATTCTCGAGGGTATTTCGATTGCCATGCTCGAGTCCCTTGCCTCGGGCCGGCCGGTCATCCTCTCCGAGGAGGCCAACGGCGCCGGCGTTATCGAGGATGAGCGCACCGGCTGGGTAGTTCCCACCCACGATCTCTCCGCGTTCGCCGAGAAACTGGCCCTGGTACTGTCCCTGCCGGAGACTCAGCTACGGGCGATGGCGAAGGCGTGTATCGAAAGCAGCCACGACTACTCGATCGAGGCGCTGGCCGCTCGCTACACCCAGCTCTACGAGTCGCTGGTAGTGTAGCCGGCGGGTGGTGGTGCCCGCGGGGAGAGTACCAGTCACCCGTTCAGCTCTGGGACGACGGTCCGCCACCGCTATTGCTCGGTTTGACCCCCGGCGGAGTGATCGTCGACTTGCAGTGCATCATTGAATCGGTTGAAATAATTGAATAGTCCGATAACCGCGGCGATCTCGATGATCTGGCCGTCGTCGAAATGCTCGGACAGGTCGATAAATGTATCTTCGGAGACCCCATGGGCGTCGGTGGTCATGCGCTCGGCGAATGCCAGCGCCGCCTGCTCTGCCGGCGTGAACATGTCCCGGTGCTGATCGATGTGGTACATGGCATCGAGCAATGCCTCAGTGGCTCCCAGCTGCTTTGCCAAAGCAGTATGAGACGCCTTTCAGTACATGCAATCGTTGATCTGGGAGACCCGTACCGCCAGCATCTCTTTCAGCTTAGCGTCAACCGTACCTGTGCTAAAGATGGCCTCCATATGCGCGGCGGCGGTCACGGCAATCTCGGGGCGCAGTGCCATGGTGCGGAACATATTGGGGACATTGCCACGCTGTTGCTTGAAGTGCTCAAACATACCTTGCGCTTCGGGCGTGGCGTCGTTATCGTCTACTGGACGGATACGGGGCATACACTAACTCCGTTGCTATGGGCAGCTGCCATTTTCATCCACTGCGGCCACCCATCACTATGCAAATTCTACCACAGGTCCAACTGGGCGGGCGCGGAGCAGCGTCAGTGCAGGAAAGATACTCAAAGGTACAGGATTTCGTTGACCTCACACTTTCTTGACGTGAGGTAGCAACAGGACTATACTGCTGCCACGCGATGCCGCTGTAGACTATCTCCCGCTTACCGTTGAGGTGCATTCGTATGCCAGCCAATGAGCGCGTCTTGTCTGCGATAAGTGCCACGATGCCACCTGCTACTGCGAGTAAGCGGCGGGTCGCCGCATCTAGTGCAGGCGCGAGGCTGAGCGCAGTGTTTGGCGGAGCGTATCAACTAGGTGCGCTGCTGCTGTATGGCGCGCTGGTGGGTGGGGTATACGGCGCTTTGCTGTTTATCCCGTACGGCTTCGGCGATGATTACCTCTATCTCGCGGCCTCGGTGACGGGCAACTTGCGTGATGTGGTGTACCCAATCGTTGCCGGCGGTCGCCCGGTATATGCCCTTCTGCTCCGATTAGCCATGCCCGAGATGAGTCACGTGAGCGACCTGTGGGCACTACGGCTGGATAGCTTGCTTGGTATAACGCTGCTTGCCTGGGTGCTGTATCAAACCCTATTGCGGGCAGGGTTGCCGTGGATCATCGCCTGGATAACACCACTTTTCATCGTTATGCTGCCTGCCTACCAGGTTTTCGCTGGCTGGAGCATCACCGCCTTCTTCCCCTTTTCAGCCGTCCTCGCCGGCATGGCGGTAATCATGGCGGATAGGGCCTTCCAAGCTAGCGGACTGCGGCGCTATGCTGAGGGTTTGGGTGCGGTGGCGCTTCTGCTGGTATCGGTTAGTCTCTATCAACCTACCGCCATGGTGTTCTGGGTCTTCGCCGCCGTCGTCCTCTTTGTGCACCAGCGATCGGTGAATGAGACGATCAAGCTCTTTGCTCTCCTTGTGGCGATGATGGCATTTGCGCTCATCTGCGATTTTCTGCTGGCCCGAGTGCTGCCAGGTCTTCTCTATGCGCATCCGTATTTCTATTCCCGCGCAACCGTTACTGACAACGTTACATCAAAGCTGGTATTCTTCTTGCAGCCCTTGCTCGAGAGCCTGAATTTGTTCCATCTCGTCGACAAGACTCAACTGGTGCCCGCAGCACTCATCGCCCTGGCGGTGGGTCTCCTGATCCTTACTGGGCTGCCACGCTTTTTCAGGGGCACGCTATCCACTCGCCTGCAGAAGACCGCCCTGGCGCTCTGCCTGATTCCTTTAGCCTATCTGCCCAATCTGCTGGTGGCCGAGAACTTCGGCTCGTTTCGCAGCCAAGTGGCTATGGAATCACTCATCGCCCTGTATGCGGTGCTGGGAGGTATCGGCTACTGTCGCCGTTGGCCGGTGCTATCGCTGCGGGCAGCGTTGCCGCTGCTGGCGGTACTGACCATTGCGAGCATGGCGTATGCGCTGCATAATGTTACTGCTGAGTTCGCTATCCCCCAGGAGCGCGAATATCAGGCGGTCGTAGCCCAGTTGAAGGCAGCACCGCTGGCGCAGATCAATACGATCGATGTTGTTCCTTCGCTGACTACCGATCGGCTCTCGACCGAGGTTCATCATGATGAATTTGGGCTGCCGACTTCGGCAGAAACATTTTACGTGGTGCCCATCACGACGTGCGCTATGCAGGATGTGGCGCCAAAGGACCTGAGCCGGATCATCATCTATGAGGCCAACTCATCACCTGCTAAGACAGCGCCAAACGTACTGGTAATCAACATGCATGACGTCTTGCAACAGCTGCACCACCCCAAAGCGGTACAGCCAGCAGCCGCGGGCTAGGCTGGACAGTGCTGACCCAAATGGTCAAAACGGAGGCCAGTAGCCTGCCACAGGGAGGTTGCCAACTATTTGTCGGTGACGCCTGGCAGCTTATCCTTGACTTCATCTGGAATGACTATTCGCCGGTCGAAGCGCCGGTAGATGGCGTGGGCCCGCGAGCAGACACGTCCATTGCTATCTCGGCAGATTCCGTCGACGAAGATGATTTGTTTACCACCACTGAGCACGTGTGCCTCAAACGTGAGCGGCGCTTCATAAGCGGGGTATTCAAACGTGACGTCGAGCTTGACGGTTACCTGTGGCTTGAGTCCGTGGGCCAGCGAAGCTACCGCCGCACCGGTTACGATGTCGAAGATATAGGCTTGCACCGCCCCGGTAACGGCGCGTCCGCCGACTCCGGCCCCTCGGTGGTGGCTATCCGGCTCGAAGTAGACAGTGGCGTGCCCGTCAGCGCTGTCGGTAATACGGGCTCCCATCCAGCTGAGCATGGCCGTCTCGTTCCAGTACTCGAAAAAGGCGCGTGGCGCCTCTGGTGCCTGGAGGTCGTTGGCCGTGCCGCCGCTGGTGTCGCCATCACGTTCCTGGCTCGGCGGATCTTGCTGGTTGTCGTGCGACGTGCTCATGTGCGCTCCTGGTGCCGTGCGGTTCTCGACTATTTTCCAGAGATAGTATAGCGCATTGGGTGCTTGTGAACGGTGGTAGCTGGCTACGCCTACGGATTCCATGTGTAGCCATCGGTACACCTCGCGGACTCGCGGATCTCGAATCACGCTCGGGTGCGAGTGATATCTCCTAATTAGAGAGTAGCTCAGAGGTGGATTTGACCTACCAAATGGGGAATGTCACTTTGTTACTGGACATCACAAGCAGCGTCAAAATACTGATTGGGAATCATCGTTTCCTTCTATCACTGAACTGTTGGAGTCAACAATGCTAGAAGCCCTTCGTACCAAACTCGAGCAGCACAAATTCCCATTATCTTTTGTGACGTTAGCCATCATACTAGGTCAGGCGGCGATGCTCATTCAGCATCAGTTCGTGACCACTGCTGATGATA
Organism: uncultured Chloroflexia bacterium; assembly: GCA_963826075.1. Lineage (GTDB taxonomy): Bacteria > Chloroflexota > Ktedonobacteria > Ktedonobacterales > JADMIN01 > JAJPKE01. The sequence goes on along the minus strand of CAWGVQ010000007.1, from coordinate 129,311 downwards.
CCCTGTCATTCATCAATGCCGCATTCTATATTATGGTGAGCAAGCGTAATATTGCCCAACTTACTCGTACGCCAGGGTATCCTAGTTTCCTAGCATTCGTCTTTGATGTGTCTGGGCACTCAAACCTTGCCCCCTGGAATGGGCTCCAGCAAGCATCTACGTTATCCTACGTTGTCATAGCACAGATGGTCGTTGCTGTGATCACCACATATGAAGTGTATGCTTTGGCGTATCTCCTAACGAAGAATCGACTTCTTGCCACCATCGGGACCGTGCTTGTAGCCCTTAATATCTATATTCTTAGCTGGGAGCGTGTCATCTACTCAGAGTTATTGGCCTACTGGAGCCTGGTTACTTTATTGCTCATATTTCTCATATTCATACGTTATCCGAGGTTGGTAACTGCTGCTTTGTTTGGAATTTGCTGCTTCGTGGCCATAATGGTGAGACCAGAAATGGTGCTGCTGCCGGCAGTGTTGGCTGTGATGATCGTCTTCTGGGGATGGCGAAACAGTTTTCTTGCCGTGGCTTTGCGGCAAGTCGCTTTGTCCCTGGTAATCGTTTATGGACTTACGCTAGGCTACATGGCACTCAACGACTACGTCAATCACCAGTTTGAGCTAAGTAATGACAGTAACATCACCCTATTTGGAAAGATCGAAGAGTTCCAAATGCAAGCACTGTCAGTGGATCCCCAGTTTCGAGCTATTCAAGCAGACACAATTCAATTTGATGCGGCTTTCAGGAAAAGGGACCCGTCTGACGTACCAGATCCCTGGGCATTTATGGATGCATTCAGTCCCGCTAGGAATGCATACTACGCTGCCAATGGGAATTTCACTCCGATGGGCAAGTTTGCTGAAGATCTCATAGAGCGTCATCCCTTGCCATTTCTTGTTGGATCCCTACGGGATGTCATTGTTACGTGGCAGGCTACACCCATACTCTATTCAGCGTTTAACGTCGCTCCAAACGGGCACGTTGCGCTGGATTCGACGTTCCCGGGCTACTCGGTGCCCGGTTTCACGAGCGTCCCCGTATTTGACCACGGTGGAGCATCTACCGTTTATGAGCCATGGTGGGTTACCCTATTGCTCATGTTGTCTACCTATACGCTGGAGGCCTCTTACTACCTGTTCCCCGTTCTCTTCCTTGTGGCCATGTATTTAATGTGGAGAAATCGTGCTTCAGTGCAGAACTTCATGTATGCCGCGTTGCTTGTGTGTGTCGCTTACTTTATCACTACTGCAGCTTTTGGCAACTATGCCGAGTTCTATCGAGTACGTTTTCCTGCCGACTGGGCGATGATCCTGGTTGCTGGGATCATGTTGACACAAGCAATTATGAGACTCCATACCTCGTCATACTTATCTGACTCAGTGCTGACGCCGCTGCCGACTATACTCAGCGACAAGCAAGGCCTAACGACGATTTTGGCAGATCCCAGCGTGGACCAAAGTGAGTTGCCAACTCTTGAAACACCCACACTGAAGCCATGGGAGATGCAAACTCTCAAATGGCGGGCTGTCCGGCGCACTGATACGAAACCCTAGATGCATACGAATACAGAACGGCATCAACCGACCTTACCGAAGTGGCGTGGTGAGTTAGCCGGCCTCGATAGTTGTTCCCGCGCTGACGACGTCTGGCTGGTGGTTGCTGGCGACGCTACGGCGCGCTTTCCTGGATATGTAGGCTAGGTTCTTTGCCAGAAACTGTAACGGTTGGTAGCGTGCTGCGTGTAGCGCGTATCGCAGGGCGCGACTGCGATGCCCTTGCCAGGACGCCAGGGATGCGAGGTGGAGGTAGGCCTCACCTCGAACCTTTGACCCCGCCCAGGCCAGGTTCGGTAGCTGGCGGAGCAGCGCTCGCTCGGCGGCGGCGAAGGTGCGGCCACGGTGCTCGTCGGTGAGCGAGCGAGCATGCCTGCGGTACTCGTAGAGATTCACATGGAGTGGATACATACGATGCCGAGAGGCGTAGATACGCAGCCAGTACTCGTAGTCCTCTGCCAGAAATAGGTCCTCAGCGTAGCCGCTCAGCTCCTCATAGAGTTTCCGCCGATAGAGAAAACAGGGAACTGCATTATAGCCTTCGAGGAATCGCGCGGGAGGTGCGGCGGCCATTGTCTTGACGTATTGGCCGTCGGCGTCGATCACATCGTAGTCGGTGTAGACAAAATCAACCGATGGGTCGCTTTCCAACACGGTTAAGCATTTCGGCTAACGCCTGCGGCCGATAGCGATTATCATCCGAGGTCCAGGTCAAGTACTGCCCACGGGCGTGTGGCGAATCCGGTGTTCAACGCCGCCGGCAACCGCCGATTGATCTGGTGCCGCACGCAGCGGATACGAGCATCGGCGGCGGCAAACTTGGCCACGATGTCCGGAGTGAGGTCAGTGGAAGCATCGTCAACCACCACCAGTTCCCAGTCCGCCATCGTCTGATCGAGGCAGCTCTGAATCGACTCCGCCAGATACTGCGACCCATTGTGAACCGGCAGCACGATCGAGATGAGTGGTGATGATGGTTCCGGTGCCGGCGTGCTCATGAGAACCGCTCCATCAACGCCGCTACGATGCGCTCGGCGGCGTGCCCATCTCCATACGGGTTGGCCCGTGTGGCCATGGCCGCGTGAGCCAGAGGGTCGGAGAGTAAGAGCCGCGCCTCACTAACGATATGCTCGCGGCTGGTGCCCACCAGCCGTACCACGCCCGCTTCGATACCCTCGGGACGCTCGGTAGTGTCGCGCATGACCAGAACCGGCACTCCGAGGCTTGGTGCCTCCTCCTGTATACCGCCGGAATCGGTGAGGATGAGCACTGACTGGTTCATGAGATGCACCAGAGAGTCGTAGTCCAGCGGCTCCATGAGTGTGACGTTACTGCACGTCGGAGAGTATTTCCCCGACCGGTTTGCGCACATTGGGGTTCAAATGCACCGGATAGACAAAATGGATACCTTCTGGCTCGAACTCTCGGGCCAGGTCCTTGATGGCCAGACACAGCTGCCTGAACTGCTCGCCAAAGCTTTCGCGCCGGTGAGCGGTAATGAGCACGAACCGGCGATCTTGCGGTAGACTGGCCAGCGGGCCGCTCTCCCAGATGTAGCTCTTGGCCGCCACTTCGAGCAACGCGTCGATGACGGTATTCCCGGTGACGAAAATGTTCTCTGCGCTAGCGCCTTCGGCCAGTAGCGCCTGGCGAGCTCGCTGGGTCGGCGCAAAGTAGAGGTCTGCCACCACATCGGCCAGGCGGCGATTGATCTCCTCCGGAAACGGCCGAAGCTTATCGCCGGTGCGTAAACCGGCCTCGACGTGGCCGAACGGGATGTGGCGGTAGAAGGAAGTAATCGAGGCTACGAGAACGGTGGTGGTGTCGCCCTGTGCCAGCACGCAGTCTGGCTTGACCTTCTCGAGTACGTCATCCAGGGAAGTGAAGAGACGGGCAGTCAGATGGGCGAGACTCTGATTGGCCTGCATGAGGTTGAGATCGTAATCCGGCCTGATCGCGAAGAGCCCAAGTACCTGATCGAGCATCTCCCGGTGCTGGCCGGTGGAGCAGACGACCGAGTGAAAGCGCTGCGGATGCTTCTCCACCTCCTTGACCACCGGCGCCATTTTTATGGCTTCGGGGCGCGTACCAATCACGCTAAGAATGGTCGGCATCTAGTATCCTTTGGAAGGTTGGTGCTCATGCAAGCCAAAACTGGGTGCGATCCTTTTCAGCGGCGGGTGACCGGAACAACTTGAAGTCGCTGGGTAGTCGCCAGGTCCGACTCGTACTCCATGGCGTCACGAAACATCTCTACGACGCGATCGGTTTCACCCATGTACCGCAGCCGTCCCTGATCGATCCAGGCGGTGCGATTACAGAGTTTACGAATGCTGTCCAGCCCGTGGGTGACATAGAGGATGGTCACGCCTCGCTCCCGGAAGCCGTTCATACGATCCATACATTTTTGCTGGAAAGCTTCGTCGCCCACGGCAAGCACCTCGTCAATAATGAGAACATCCGGATCCGCCTCGGCGGCTACCGCAAAGCCAAGGCGAGCGTGCATGCCGGATGAGTATGTGCGCAGCGGCGAATCGATGAAGTTGGCAAGCTCGGAGAACTCAATAATGTTGTCTACTTTCCTCGCCATCTCATTACGCGAAAACCCGAGCATAGCGCCGTTGAGAAAGATATTCTCCCGCCCAGTCAATTCCTCGTGAAATCCCGCTCCCAGCTCGATGATCGGTGCTATACGGCCCTGCACCCAGACACGTCCAGATGTGGGGCGCTGCACTTTAGCAACTGTTTTAAGCAGTGTGCTCTTGCCGGCGCCGTTGCGCCCGATTAGAGCCAAAGCCTCGCCGCGATTCACCGTCAAGCTCACCTTGCGTAGAGCCCAGAACTCGTTGAATTTGACTTTGCGACGGGTGACTTGGCGTATGACCTGCTCTTTCAAGGTGGTGATGCGTTCGGTAGGCAGGCGATAACACACCGACAAATCCGACACTACAATGGCCGGCTGGTTGTTGCTACTCCTGCGGTACATTGACTGGTTACCTCTGGAATTAGAAGTAGTAAGCAAAATTGCCCTCCACTCGTGTAAAGAACAGCCAGCCAATTATGAACATGCCGATGGCGAAAAGTGGGGCCAGAATCAACTCTCTAGGATCTGAGTAGAATGGCCGATAGGTTGGATAGGCGCCCATGATCGCGTTGCGAGCGGTATCGATGTACAAGAATAAGGGATTGTAGTGTTCGAGTTTGTAAACCAGCGGTAGCTTAGTCACAAAAATAGTGACTGGATAGAAAACTGGCGTCAGGTAATTCAACACCGTCACGAAAACGCTGTATATCTCGAACGTGTCGCGGAAGAAGACCATCATGGGTGCAATGATCAACCCGACTCCAGCCGCAAACACAGCGCATTCTAGACAGGGCACGACGATGAATATCCAGGTGACACTAGGATGGATGCCGGTTAACAGCGCCAGTATAAAGAAGGGAATGATCGAGTACATGAGGTTCACGAGTGCGCTACCGACGGAGGATATCACGAACACACTTGGTGGCACATACATGCGGCTCAGGGTTCCACCATTGCCAGTCAGATTTGCCATGGCGGCAACTGTGCCCTGCGCAAAGAGAGTGAAAATCAAAATGCCGCAGAGAAGGTACACGGGAAAATCATAGATCACCAGGCTGCTGTACCTAAGTAAGGCGGAGAAGACGACGACCATTACTGCCATGGTGAGCAGCGGGTTGAGCATGACCCAGATGAAGCCCAGTACGGATCGCTTATACCGCACTTTCAGGTCGCGGGAGACGAGGTTGGTAACCAGATAGCGATAGCGCCAAAGCTCTCTTAGTTCAAAAAGGGCCTGCGATCGAATAGCACCAGTGTCATATACGGGCATTTCTGCCGTCGGTGTACCTGTAGCTTGAGGTGTACCTGTAGCTTGCATGGACGTGCTCAATCCCCCTCCGTTAGCCCTGTCGCTCCGGGTGATCCTGCCACCAGAGCGCCTGCTCTGCCCAAGGCAACTCTAACATTGACTGGTATATTCTGTCCACATGCCTAGTACTCCTCTATGGCCCTACCAGGCTTGCCTTCATCACCGTTGAGCAATGAGCGCGAATGCGCAAGCGAAAAATTGGTTGTGAAACTAAGGTAGATTGGCATGCATCCAGTCAACTAACGTCCTAGCCTGCCTCATTCCCACAGGCGCTTCTATGACACAGAGGTAATGTCGCTGGCTGGTGCGCTTGTTCGCCGCGTGACTCCATAAGCCATCCCCACCATGAACGCACCATGCTCGACGACAATCAGCGGGCAGAAACTTATAGCCCACAGAAGTCCGGCGCTACGCCCATATTTCAATGCCAGCGCTGGAGCGAGCAGAAGAGCGCCTCCATGCCTGATAAACTCGGTCAGCGGATTACGCCGGTTAGCCCAGTTTCGGGAGAGAACCGCGTTTCCCAAGCCATAACGGAATAGCTCTTTTGCCCATCCATACAAGGAATTTGGAGTGCCATAGTGTGTAACGCGAGCGCATGGCGCCAGTAACAGCCGGTGTCCTGACTGGATAAGCCGGAAAGATAGGTCCGCGTCTTCCCCCCAGATACCAGTCTGCTCGTAGAATCCCCCACACTGCACTAAGGCCGAACGGCGGAAAGCGGCATTCCCGGTAATCAAGTAATCCACTTTACCGTTGCCGCTCCCGATGACGGTAGAACTTCGCACACGTCACATACCGGGCAATCCAGCCAGGAGACATAACATTGGTAATCGTACCGCCAACGCCACTGGCAGCATCTTCGCTCAAGTACCTCGACCATCTGGGAGAGCCAGTCAGGCTCGGCCGAGCAATCCGAGTCTATGAACGCAACGATGTCGCCTATGGCCGCCTTGATGCCAGCATTGCGTGCACTAGCAGGACCACCGTTGGCCTTCCGCAAACAAGAGACTCTGCCATTCCAGCCGTCTGTGACCTCATGCACTGCCGTAGCTATGTCATCGGTCGATCCATCGTCCACTACGATGATCTCAAAGCGGTCTGAGGGATAGACTTGCGAAATGAGAGAAGCCAGGCAGCGGCGAAGCGATTCCGCTCGATTAAAGGCGGGGATAACGACGCTTACATATGGAAGAGGAGGCTGCATAATGCTCTCTCGGTAGTCGTGCTAGTCGTGGGAAAATCCACTAGGCCGGAAAGAAATGGGCGGGGCACCAGACATATTCCGCCCTGCTGTACACACCAGGGTGCCTAGTGCTCCGCTGTCCTGTAGGCTCTCTTTAGGTTTGTCAGACACTAGGACTAGGAGGTCGCCCCTTGACTGCTCATCATTCCATAGATACCAACCGCTGCCAGTACCACTGCGACGACACCTAAGATAATAGCCAGGTGCGGCACGATTGTGATACGGAAGAAATAGTGTTCGGCCAGACCGAACACCACCAAAACTACCGCAATGACGATAAGAGTAATCGAAAGTCCTCTACTCAATTGCATCCCCCACTATAGATCGACTAGCACGACAGCTGCACGGCTAATGCACAGTAAAATGGTCGATCATGCAAGTAGGCCAGCAAATCGCGGCCCGTTACCACTGCTTAGCAGCGCCTGTAGGTTGCTATATGATGCCTACAAGACGCTCTGTACAAGCTGTGCGCACCAATCATCTCAACTTCAAAGGTTATCGACCGCCGCCTAGCGTAACAGAACACACAGTGATTTGCAAGAGTCTGTGTTCCCTCATCAGACGCCTGCTTGCTGTCAGCATTTATTATGCAAACTGCACAATAAATGCTGACAATATTGTTGGATGTTTGCCCATTGTGAAGCGCAGTGCCCCTCGGTATGATTGCTTTGTAGTACAGTATGCACACAAACCGCGGTGTCATGCTTCCGCTATTCCCAATGACGGGACGGCCCCAACCGATTGTGGGCAAGGGAGCGTGTCCTCCTCACCGAAGATGGTTCACCCCTGCACTGACGCTATCTTTCCCCGCGTCTACGGCTGTGTGTGTATCAAACACTAGGAGACTGAGATGGCAAGCTCCGCACCAACTACTTCGTCAACCGGCATGAAAGCGACACTTAGCCTGACGGGCGTCACCGTCAACGCAATGGCGCTCATCGCGCCCGGTGCGTTCTTATGGATTACCTTCCAGGTTCAGGCAGCACAACAGGTCGGCGGAGTCACCACCGCGACAGACATGCTCCCCGGTCTGCTCTTTGCACTTGTGCTCGCATTCCTCACTGCGTACTCCTACTCGCAGCTCGCCACCCTTTTCCCGAAGGCCGGAACGGGCAGCAGCTACTACTTCGCCGAGGCGGCGTTGCTCAATCGCGAGGAGGGACAGCACTACCGGTTCGCCCGCCTCGCCAAATTTGTCGTAGGCTGGACCTCGCATCTCTACTACTGGGTTTATCCTGGTCTCATGGTCGGGTTCTTCTCGGTGCTAGTACAGTACCTCTTCGGACTCTTTGGATTCGGCTTCGCCGCGGACCACTGGTTCGCCTACTTCGTCGCCATTCTTATGGCGGTGGGCGTCGGCAGCATAGCCTATCGTGGCATTACTGGCTCAACTGCGACGGCCATTGGCATCAACGTCATCCAGATCATCGCTCTGGTCGTGTTGAGTATTCTCGCTATCGCCTACCGGCTGACGCATACAAGCATCCACTACACCTACAGCAGTGCGCTTGACGTGATCAGGCCGCACTCGATTAGTAACGTGTTCTTCCAAGCCACCATCGCCATCTTGCTGCTCGTCGGCTTCGAGAGCGTCACCGCCCTAGGAGCCGAGACCAAAAACCCCAAGCGGAACATCTCCCGTGCGATCCTGCTCTCGCTGGTAATCCAGGGCTTGATCTGCTATGTCTTCGAGTACTTCGCCTCGAACTTCTTCATGGGCAGCCAGTACGCCATCGTTACCGGCAGCGGTAAGAGCGCCGTCACGTCCACTGGCCTCAACGCCGCCGCGAATTCGCAGGCGCCGATCGGCGACATGGCCGGCATCATTGGCAACTGGCTAGGCGGAGTTGGCACCGGCCTCACGGTGATCATTGCCGCTACCGTTATTCTCGCGGTCATCGGCACGACGCTCTCGTGCCTTAATACAGGCGTCCGCGTCACCTATGCAATGGGCCGCGACAAGGAGATTCCGAGCTTCTTCGGGCTGATGCACGGCAAGTACGCGATTCCGCATACCGGCGTGATCGTGCTTACGGTGCTCTCGGCGGTAGTCGGAGTCTACTGCTCGACCGGCATTGGACCTTTCAGCGGTGCCGATACCCTCACCCAAGTCACGCTGGTCAGCAACATCGGCACCTTTCTGCTCTACGGTATGACCTGCGCGATCACGCTCTTCGCATTTCGGCGCGAAGCCACTGCGGAGTATCATCCCCTCAAACATAAGCTGGTGCCGGCGCTTGGCTTGCTCGCAAATCTGGTAATGCTGGTCTTCGTCATCTACCTCTCGGTCGTCGCCGGCGGCACCACGGCAACCGATGCCCAGATCGCGCTTGGCGTGGTGGTGCTATTCATGATCGGCGGAGGCGTCCTTCTGTACATGACCAGCAAGCAGCAGAACCGCGCCATACTGTTGGGGGAGCGGCCGGTGAGAGAGGGTGCAGTAGAGGAAAGTCGGGCGATTGCTGCCGGAGAAGGTGTGTGACATGCAACTGAGTGCAGGTGCGTGCAGCGCCCGAGGCACGGAACGGGCGGTCAACCAGGACTATGTCACTGTCCATGCGCTGGACGATCAGTCGCTGCTTGCCGTGATCGCCGATGGCTTGGGTGGGTACGCCCACAGCGAGGTAGCGAGTATGCTCGCCACCTCGCTCGTGCACACACATATTGTGGAGTCCATGCATCGTCGCGGTCCGTGGGTCGCTTTGCTGAAACGAGCAGTGCAAGCGGCAAATCTGGCGCTTTGGCAGCGGGCAATCGAGCACAATCTGCCGATGAAGACCACGCTAAGCGCTCTAGTTTGTACGCCGGAGGAGGCGCTCCTTGCCCATGTGGGCGACTGCCGGATCTACGTGCTACGTGCGGGTGAGGCGCACCTGCTGACGCGAGATCACTCGCAGGTGCACGAAGCGGGTGTGTGGCGCTGGTTGCTGCGGGCGCCGCTACTGACGGCTGGCGGACAGGCACGCCACTCGCTCACGCGCGTCCTCGGCGACCAGCCGATTGTCAACGTAGATACGTGTCGGCGCGCCGTCCAATCCGGGGACCGTTTCGTTCTGTGCAGCGACGGCATCTGGTGCGTTGTTTCTGCGGCACACATCGCTATGCTGGCCACCGAGCAAGAGGACGATGCTTCTCTGGCACACACGCTTGCCTGCGAGGCGCAGGCACGTGGTGGCACGGACGATGCCAGCGCCATCGTCGTCTCGCTCGCACCCACGCACACGACAGAGATAGACGATCGCTCGCCCAGGTGCGTCTACCAGCCATTCGGAGCACCGTACGAATCGGCAGGTGTGCGACTGCCTGCCGCCTTAAATGACATAATTGGAGGTATGGATGGAACGCTCACCGGAAGCCGCCTCACAAGCCTCGGAGATTGAGCCGATCATGGCGAGGCTTACCCAGCAGAGGGTCCATACCGTCTTGCTGCAGTTCGTAGACATCGCCGGGCGCATCAAGGGGGTGAGCGTTCCCGTTGACGATTTTGGCGACGTCTTGAGGCATGGCTGCCAGATAGATGGCTCCAGCGTTGACAGCTTCGTGCGCTTTCGAGAGCGCGACATGGTGCTGCGCCCCGACGCGACGACGTTCGCCTTGTTTCCGGCGGATAAGGAGGAGGCGCCGATTGCGCGGGTCATCTGCGCAGTGGAGACGATAGACGGACACCCGTTCGCGGGTGACCCACGGTGGGTGCTGCGGCGCGCTCTCGCTCGCGCCGCTGAGCGCAGCTATATCTACACTGTGGCGCCGGAGGTCGAGTTCTACCTCTGCACCGTCGACGCGCATGGCCGTCCCCAGCCGCTGCCGGAGGAAACCGACAGGTACTTCGATCTCACTGCGGATGCTGGCACTGACCTACGCCACGACCTCGTTACGGCACTCCGGGAGATGGGAATCGACGTGTTCAGCAGCCATCATGAGGTGTCGGCGGGCCAGCATGAGCTAGACCTGCCCGCGATGGATGCGCTCCGAGCAGCCGACGCCATAGTCACGCTCAAGTTCGTGGCGCACCTGATGGCGCGCAGGCGGGGCATGCAGGTCACCTTTATGCCTAAGCCGTTCACCAGAAGAAGCGGCTCAGGACTGCATCTTCATCAGATGTTGCTCGCACGGGCGGATGGCGCCGACCTCTTCGCCGGACGTACCCGCCACGAAGTCGCCGAACTGGCGTTACATTTCATCGCGGGGCAGCTTGAACACGCACCCTCCTTCGTGGCAGTGACGTGCCCACTCGTCAACTCCTATACGCGACTTATCGGCGGCTATGAAGCGCCCAAGACTGTCACCTGGGCACACGAGAACCGCGGTGCGCTCATCCGCGTGAGCCGTTTGCAGAATGCTGCGTCCGGCCAAGCTGGTGTAGAGCTGCGCTGCGCCGATCCCGCGTGTAATCCCTATCTTGCGTTGGCTGCCTTGATCCAGGCAGGCCTCGCCGGCATAGATGAGCGGTTGCCGGCGCGCGAGCCGGCGGAGGAGCTGGTCTATTCGTTCGAGGATGCCGAGCGTGCTCCACTCGGCGTTGCTCTGCTGCCGCAGTCGCTCGGGGATGCGCTCGCGAGGTTCAGCGCCAGCCAACTCATGCGCGAGACCTTTGGCGAGCACGTCTTCAGTCGTTACATCGAGCTGAAGCGCCGCGAGTGGCGGGAGTTTCAGCTCTACGTCACCGATTGGGAGCAGCAGACGTGCTGGGAGACAGCATGAGTGAGCACAAGGCGCCGGGAGACCGGGGCGCAGTGGCCAGGAGTGTTTGGGCCATCGGCGACATCCACGGCGAACGGGCGCGTCTCATCGAGCTGCTGAATGAGGCAGGCATCGTTGGCGAGTCACAGCAGTGGACCGCCGGAGCGACGGTGGGCGTCTGTGTCGGCGACTACTTCAATCGCGGCGAGAATGGCGCCGGCGTCGTGGCAGTGCTGCGCCGGCTCCAAGAAGAGGCACATGCGGCGGGCGGCCAGCTGTTACCGCTGCTTGGCAACCATGACGTCTTGATGTGCGGTGTCCTCGCGGAGCGCCGTGTCACTCCATATGGCGAGGTGGCGGGCCGGTGGCTGCTGAACGGCGGGCGCTTTTTGGATTTGGAGGCGATGGAGTGCGATGGCGCAGCTGAAGCTTGGCTCAAGACGCTTGCCGGCGATGCTACTGCTCGGCGACACGCTGTATCTGCACAGCGATACTGTCGCCTATCTCCATCTAGGCGGTACCGTCGTCGAGGTAAACGACACAGTGCGGGACATTCTGGAGCGTGGCGATCTCGCTCGGACCGCCGGGCTGTTCGATCTATTAAGCAGGCGCGGCGAGTTGTGTGAGCGCGCCAATGTGGACCGGCTGCTGGAGCGCTTTGGCGGCCAGCGGCTGGTCCACGGGCACTCTCCGTTCTTTGGGCATGAGCCGGCGATATCGCACGGCGGGCGCTGCATCAACATCGATGGCGGGCTCTGGGACTCCGACGCGGAGGATCGGCTGGGTTTCGTCTATTGGGCCTCGTGATGAGCGCGCCGGTCAACAAGCGATGGCTCCAGTTAGCGGGGCCCGTGGGCGAGCTGCGCGAGCACGCCAATTAGGACAATGCAGGCCAGAATCACGAAGATAACCAGTGCGTAGCGCAGAGTCCGGTGCACGAGCGGATGACCCGCAAGCAGTGGCCGCCGCTCATCTAGGTACGCCGTTGGGGGCGCCGGCTCAGCACGATGCAGAAGCGCCTGGCGAAACTCCTCAACCGACTGAAACCGCTGGTCCGGCTCCCGGCGCAGCGCTCGCTCTATCACCTGGGCGAGCGCCGGCGGCACCTGTGGATTGACCTCGGCGAGCGGGCGCAGTATGCCATAGAGATGTTGGCCCATCACTGCGAGCGGGTTGTCACCAGAAAACGGCGGCTGGCCGGTCAGCAGTTCGTACCCGATTGCCCCAAGCGAGTAGATGTCTGTGCGGGCATCGCCGCGCTTGCCCTGAACCTGCTCCGGAGCCATATAGTCCGGCGTCCCCACCGCCGTGGTGAGGCCCGCCCAAGTGATGCGCCGCGCCCCCCGCAGCAAGGCAATGCCGAAATCAATAATGCGAGACCTCGCCAGCGGCGGTAACTAGGATGTTTTCCGGTTTCAGATCGCGGTGGATCACTCCGGACTCATGGCAATAGGCAACCGTCCTGGCAAAGCTGATCAAGGATGTCCAAGGCCGTTGGCATCGGCAGTGGTGCATGCAACGAGAGATAGGTGCGCAGCGTCTCGCCTTCCACGTATTCGGTCACCATATAGGGCTGACCCTCGTACTCGCCAGAGTCGAGCACGCGCTGAATGTGGGGATGTCGCAGCTTGCGTCCGATTTCCAGCTCGCGACGGTAGCGATCGTAGAATGCGGGATCGCCAATAATGCTGATGTGAGGAAACTTCAGCACAACCTGATGGCCGTCGGCATCGTGAGCGACATACGCCTGCCCCATGCCGCCGTAGCTCAGGTCACGGATCACCAAGTAGGTGCCGACAGTTCTGCCCGGAGCCAGTTGGGCCACAATGCTTGCTCCACTCTCCTCGTCGTAAAATGACGACTCTCCAGCGCGTCTATCGTAATACCCGTGCGCGCGAGAAGTCAAGACACCGTATTCCCTCAGCTAAAATGTTACCGACGTGAGTATGGTTCCCTCAAATGAAAATGTTACCGGAGGGAAGCATGCGTGGGCGACGACGAACAGATGAGTATCAATGAGCGGAGAACGTATCTGAAACGGATGCGTCCACGGTATCGTCAGGCAGATCGTGTGGGCCGCGGGGCTTTGTTGGATGAGATGGAAGCGGTGACGGGCCTGCACCGCAAGAGCCTGCTGCGGTTACTGGGAATCGTAAGCCTAGAGCGGCAGCCGCGCCGGCGGCAACGGGGGCCAACGTATGGGGAGGCGGTGGAGCGGGTGGTGCTGCAGGTCTGGCAGAGCCTGGACTTTGTGTGTGCCGAGCGGCTCACGCCGAGTCTGGTACCGACGGCACGGCATCTGGCGCGGTTTGGCGAGCTCACGCTGGGGCCGCAGGTCGAGGCACAGCTGGGGCAGATCAGCGAGGCCAGTGTGACCCGGCTCCTGGCCCGACACCGCACCGAACGCTTGCGCCTGCCGCGCACCGGACCTGAGCGTGCCAACAGCGTGACCCAAGACGTGCCCATGCGGCGCATTCCTTGGGACACCCACGAGCCCGGCCACTGTGAGGTGGATCTGGTGCATCATGCGGGCGCTAGCAGTGCGGGGGAATACGCCCACACGCTGCAACTGGTGGATGTGGCCACCGGCTGGAGCGTGCGGGTAGCGCTGCTGGGACGCGGCCAAGCGGCGATGGCACAGGCCTGTGAGCGGGCGTTTGCTGGGCTCCCGTTTCCGTTGGTGGAGCTGCATCCTGATAATGGGGTCGAGTTCTTCAATAACCATCTCAAGCGGCTCTACAGCGCCCTCGTGCCCAGGGTGCAGCTCTCGCGCAGTCGTCCCTACCAGAAGAATGATAATCGCTTCGTCGAGCAGAAGAATGACTCGCTGGTGCGCCAGTATGTCGGCTACCAGCGGTTCGACACGCCCGAGCAGGTGGATGCCCTCAATGGGCTGTATGCTGACATGCAGGTCTACTACAACCTTTTCCAGCCAGTGCTGCGCCTGGCGGAGAAGACGGTATGCGCCGCAGGAGAAGGGCACGCGAGCCGGATCCGACGACGCTGGGATGTGGCCCAGACTCCCTATCAGCGCCTCCTCGCCACGGGCACGCTGGCCCCGTCCCAACGGACGCGGCTCCAAGCGCTCTATGACCAGACGAACCCCCGCGCGCTGCGCCAGCACATCTACGATCGCCTCGCGGTTTTGAAGGGGAGCGCTCAGCGGGGATCGGGGGCGCCCCCGATCCCCGCTGAGCCGTCACCGGCAGCCTAGATGCAGGAAAGGAGCGACCACCACCCCCAGTAACATTTTCATTTGAGGGAATCACCCCTCAAGGGTCCGTTCTCGGTAACATTTTCATTTGACTGGACACGGACACATGCCGTCGTAGATTGATGGCCGCTCTGGGAAAAACCTGCACACAGGGCCACAGTACCAGCAAACGACTGCGCAGACATACATGGGTTCAGTGGGACTTGATAGCAATGCCGTACGTCCGCTGAAGCCACCAGCGACGCAGCGCCACAAGGGACCAAACACCTTCCACGATGCCAAAAGGCCACGTACCAGACATCCAGCCATATGCCGAGGAAGCAGCGCAGGCAAATGCAAACACCAAAATCCACCAATTGGATCGTTGTTCGAGCGCGTACGAGACGAGCATGATGCTCACAGCGCAGGCGCCAAAGATAGTAAGGACAGGCATAAAAATACACCACTCCTGCAGCGTATGACCGACCTACAAACACACCTTAGTTTCGCTACTGCTTCGATGGAGACAACGCTGCCATATGAGCAGAAGATAGCTTGGAACCATTATTACAGCGCGTTTCTCCGCAACTCTTGGTAGGAGATTGATTTTTGCCCGCGTGCCCGCCAGTCACGCAACTGCTGCCTAAGGAGCTGGATATATGACGTTTTCCGGTACCATCGATACCTTAGCATAGCGGCCGCTGAGCCTTTGATCGCGGGATTGATCGGCGTAAATACAATGAGACGGAGAGTACGTAGGATACTGCTTTGCATTCGGACATACAGGTCCCGCTGTAGGCTGTAGCTGGTTATGTCACCAGCCACCAACGACTTGCGCACATGCTCCCAGGTAAAGCGATCGGGATTGGGATTATGATAGACCTGCGCAGTAGGGGCGATGCCAACAGTATAGCCCAGTTGGTGTATAAGAGCAGCGGCGAGTGTCTCTTCACCGCCCGCAAAATTTTTGCCTTGACGACCGTAGCGGGTCCGGAAGCCACCGATCTCGAAGAGTACCTGGCGACGAGCACACCAGTTGGCTCCCCAAGGATATTCCCACCAGTGACGCACTGGGGTATAGCTATCATGGCTGGTTACAAAATGGCTCCAGTAGGTTTCTGCCCCGGGAAGGAGCGCTGCTGGCCGCGGCTCGGGCACCTTCAACAGAATGGTCCCCCCTACCACGCCAGCTTCAGGATGGTCGCGGAAAGGTTCCCAGATCTGCTCCAGCCAGGTTGGGCTCGCCAGCGCGTCGTCATCCAGAAAGCAGAGTACCTCGCCTCTGGCCTCCGAGATGGCCGCATTTCGGGCATGAGACAGCCCCACCAGTGGGCAGACCACCAGGCGCAGCCGCTCAGGATTCGTGGCGAAATGAAGCTGTCTTACCTCGTCGAGGCGCTCAGCGAAATGAACGTCATCAGGATCATTGTTGACGACCACTACCTCGTAGTCAGCTGGGTTGAAGGACTGGTGAGCAACTGAGGTGAGCGCTTGGAGCATGTCCTCAATCCGCTGGTAAACACAGATGATAACCGAGATCTTGTATCGAGCAGGTGTAACAGGGGCAGAGGTAGCCTCATGTTCAATGAGGGCCAAATGTTGCGAGCGGACGCGGATATCGACCACGCTGAAAAGAACTCCCGTATCAGGAGTGGCCAACCATCCCTGGTAGTCACGGGATAGCCGGGGAAGCGTCGTGACCGCGTTGCCCAGGGCTAGACACATATCCCACTCGGTGCTTACCTCGTTGGGAGGCTCCTGATCGGTGACTAGAGCCAGGATCTTCACAGCCTGAGGTGGAATATTTTGTGAGGGGGACTCGAGCGCTGCCGGATCGTCGGTGAGGCGTAGATAGGCTACAGGAATCCACAGGCGGGGCCAGTAGGAGAAATCGCACTGGCCCACTTCGTACACCAGGTGACCGGAGCCGGCGATTTGCTGGCGGAGCTTGGAGGCGGCCTGTTGGAGTTCGGGTCGCGTCCCTCTAGTTTCTACAATCCAGATGAGCGGGCTGAGACAAAAGTCGCGACGGAAATCGTCGAAGACCATCATGTGGGTGCGGCGGCTGGTGATGCCCAGTTCCTTGTCGCGTGCGGTCAATGAGCGGGAGTGGAAACGGTACTCGTAGACCGGAGCCTGAAAATCACTGTGGCGCAGAGTCAACATCTCATTGACGCGCATCCAATAATCGTAATCCTCCATGGTAAAACGAGCCGGGCTATAGTCCCCTAGTAACCACGGGACCCGACTTCGATAGAGGAAAGCGGCGCCAACATAATTGTTGGGATGAATGTTCAGCTCCGAGGGATCCGCCGGCAAATAGATATGCTCGCTGCCTGCCGGCTGCTGATAGCCTTTGTACCAGTCAGAATCGCGGAGAGGAAGCCCATCTTCAGAGATAATGTCCTGATTAGCATAAACCATATCGCACGTGGGTTGGCGCTCGAGGAAATCAACCATCTTCTGCAAGAAGTCAGGTTTGAGGTGATTGTCGTTACTGGTCCAGGTCAGGTATTCTCCTCGAGCCAGGCGGAAGCCACGGGAGAGCGTACGTGGGATCTTGCGATTCTCCTGATGGACAACACGGATGCGAGCATCTTTACGTGCGTAGTCTTCGAGGATGTCAGCCGTCTCATCGGTAGAGCCATCGTCTATGGCGATGAGTTCGAAGTTGGGATATGTCTGAGCAAGTATGCTCTCGATTGACTCGTGAAGCATATCGGCGCCGTTGTACACTGGAAGTACGATCGAAACCAGGCCCGGCGTCGCTGGAGTGTGCAGCGAACTGAGATCAGGATTGTAGATGGCCAGCCGCTGGCGCTTGTACCGATCGAACGCAAAGGCGGGGAGGCTGAGACGAGGCCGCACCACCTTTCGCAGGACCTGCCGGATGGGCTTCGGGACCAATAGGAGATAGTAGGAGTGGAGGGTATTGTAGGCTCGCCTGAAGGGGCTGACCACATCATCGGGCTCGTCAGTTTGAACAGGCTGGGTTGGAGCCGCAATCCGAGTCTGAGAAGCCAATAATATCTCCTTCAACCGTACGACTCACGAGGCATTCCAAACCGCGTTCAGTGCAACTGGGCTCCATACTTCCTCTATGCTTCCAAACGGTATCGACCGGCACCCACAATAGCAGAGGATGCACCCATTTTGCAAGATTTCTCCGATGACAGTACTACTGTGATCCTAGCGTCAAAGATGTAGTGGCGGCACGAACACGCCTGAACGTGAGCTATACAGCATTACTATGGTCGGCAGATTTAAGGCCAGTATCAAGGCGCCGGCAACAACGTAGGGTACGACCTGCATGTAGCGGTTTCTGATGTACTTCTCGATGAGATAGGAAAATGCCCAGGCAAAGATGATGGCATAGAAAGGTAGAAGGTATTGCTGCCAGTAGGCGTGTTCAAATGCACCCTCACGGAAAGCCAAGATATTACTGACACCGAAAAGGAGGGTCATAATAACCAGGCGAACCTGCAGAGACATCCCTTGCTTGCTGAACCGGAACAGGACGAAGAGCATAGCAAATGGAAGAAGCAACTGGCTCCAGATTCCAAAACCTTCGGCATTCCAATTGACTACTTGGTTAAACCAGGTAAAGATACTGATCGGAGCCCCTCCATATCCGGTACCGCCGCTACGGATCAGGAAGATCTCTTTGATTGGCGCAAGATTGCCGTTGAGCGCCCACGCTATCTCGGCGAATATCGCGCCAAAGGTCACTATGGCAGGCACAATAGTTGAGGCGAAGAGCGGCAAGCTAAAGCGCTTCTCCGCTATCCAGTGGACTCCAAAGAGTATAAACGCGAAGAAGAACATGGGCCAGTCGGTCATTAAGCCAAGTACCACCGAGAAAGCCATCAGAAATAGCCATCTTCGCTGAGAAGTTTTACACCAATACACATAGCCAGTTAAGAGCGTGATGGTGAAGAAGAGAACCAGTGCTTCAAAGCAGACATTCCTGCCGAAGTAGGCCATCATAGGAAACGTACCCATGAGGAAAGCGGTGAATCTGTGCCATGGCCAGGTTAAATACCCTGATCATCAAGAAATAGAGCAGTATGATGGTGGCCAAAGAGAAAACTAAGGGCACCAGGCGTACTGCCCAGAAATGAAAACCGAAGATAACCAGCGAGGCGGTAACCACCCATCCCAAGAGCGGCGGGTGATTGGGATAAATGAAAGGGTGAGTTGCACCGTGATCCAGAAAATAAAACTCGTGGCTGGCCGGAACTCCGGGTATACTTAAATTCTGCGTTGCATTGAGCCCTTCCTGATCCATCAGAAAAAGGCCCTTCGCCGGTCCCAAGCCATAGCGCAAGTTGTTGATGGCCGCACTGGTGAAGGCAAGTCCATTATCTTCGTGAACCGATACCCAAGGCTGAGTGAAATTTATGGTCATGAGCAACAAAGTCAGAACCAAGATGAGCAAGAGAGGGATATGACGCAGAAGCGGATGGCTAAGGAATCCTTGTCGTCCAGCGTTCAAAGATGGCCTGACCCGAGGCACCTTGACCGTCTCGATGGTCTCTTGATCTTCCGGTAGGGCCTCCACTACGCTCATGGGAATGAATCTGGGCCGCGTGGACATTTAGTACCTTTCTCACCTGCCTTGCCGCAAGGTATCGCTCTGCATCTGCATGGGCATTACTTCTCGGCCACGGAGGGAATTCTCAGGGGGACTAGTCGTCCCGATTTGTCGCTCTCGTCAAATCTCGCCTCCTCGTGATACTCAGCATCCGTATTCACTTTCCACGGATCTAAGCCCGCATTGGTGGCAATGTTGCGTGCGGCAATGAGTGCAGTCATCATAGAGTGGTCTTGATTGTTGTAGTGATGCATGCCATTTCGACCAACCAATTGCAGATTACCTAGGTGATTGTGAACGTAGTCACGTATTACGGCTAGATGGTTCTTGTAGTACTCATCGTATACCGGGTAGGCCTTGGGCTGGCGGACTACGACCCCTCCCAGAATCTCATCCAGCCTGCACATATTCAATTTGACCAGTTCCTGGCTGGCTTGCTTTACCAGCCTTTCATCAGACGACGTCCAGAGCCCGTCACCTTCGAAACAGAAATATTCCAACCCTAAGCACGTAGTCTTTGGATTGGGCACCATCTCTGGACTCCAATTCTTGAAGTTTTGGATGCGCCCGGCAATTACCGCGGGATCGTGCAGATAGATCCAATTGTCGGGGAAAATCTGCTCCTTGTTTATAACCATGGCTACCGTCAGAAAGTCCCTGTACTTCAGACTCTGTGCTGCAGTACGAACTTCCTCTGGCAGAGGTGGATCACACTTCTCTACCAGTTCCCGAATGGGCAGAGTTGAGATATAGTGCGTGCCGGCGAGTCTCTGAATTCGACCATCGATTCCTCGAACCACGATGCCGGTAACATTTTGCCCATCATGCTGAATGGCGATCACGTCCTGACCCATCGCCACAATTTGACCCTGCTCAACCAGAATATGCTTCACTCGCTCCCACATCTCGCCAGGCCCAAGCCGGGGATAGCGAAACTCGTCGATCAACGTGGTAATGACAGGACCGCTCTTTTTACCTTTTGGCTTAGGTAATAAGGCGCTCTTGATGGCTTCTGAGAGATTGAGCCCTTTGATCCTTTGGGCTGCCCAATCAGCGGAGAGCTCCTTGGTGCTAATTCCCCAGACTTTCTCCGTATAGGTCTTGAAGAATATCCGAAACAGGCGCTTTCCAAATTGATTGCTTACCCAATCCTCTAAGGTCTGCGGATTCTTTACCGGAAAAGCCCGAGCTATGCCATAACTCGACATGCACAGGACCGTCTCGACCAGCCCCAGGTTAAGCAACGCATTTTTGGCTTTTAGCGGATAATCGAAATACTTCCCGTTATATAGGATGCGTGACAGCCTTGGTCGCACCAGCATCTCGTCCCCAAGAATCTCAGTCCAGAAATCCTCGACCTCTTTACTCTTAGAGAAGAATCGATGGCCCACCAATGTCAAATCGATAGCCATTCACTTCGACTGTGCGCGAAATACCCCCAACGTACTCGGGATCCTTTTCCACCACACAAACCGGTACGCGATGCCTGACGCCCAATTCGTAGGCAGCGGTTAAACCGGCTGGCCCGGCACCCAGTATTACAACCCGTTTCTCCGGAGAACTTGCCGTCACATCCCTCGGCAATAAAGGATTACGCCCTGGTCTGGCTCGCATACTAGGTTTGGTAACAGCCAGTTCTTCATCGGAAGGCCGCACTGCGTGTAATCCTTTCCCGGCACCCTATTTCGCCCACACCATACTAATGGAGCGATCTTTCTCTGTCAACCGACTCATTAGAGACGGACGCAGTCACAACGTCATCTGCGTAGTACTATGCGTTCAATGGGGAATAGGTGGCGCTAGGACTATGCTAGTATTGCGGAGACTCTACATTACAGCCTTTGCTCCACACGGCGTAGAGAGAAAGTACATACCTGAATGCGAGGAAACCTCCGGTTACGCCTCTGCAGGCCGCGGAAGGGAACGCGCTTTTGGCTGAGCAACACCGATTAGTTCGAGAGATCACCGAACGCCTCAAAGAAGAACAGCGTGTAGCACTCATCGAGACGCGAGATCGACTGTATGCCGAAATGGATGAGCGTGAGGAGGCTCTGCTCGCGGAGAACAATAACCTGACATCGCAGGCTGCTCTCAGCGAGAAGTCCGTGATTGCACGAACGCGATGAGTACCTAAGACAGCTCAACCTTGTATACAGTTCGAAAGCTTGGCGACTGTCGGAAGCCGTGCGGAGTGCCCGCAATCAGGGTATCGTCGGGCCTTTCTACCTTGCACCTAAATTCGCAAAGTATGGACTTCGTGTCGGATATAATCTTACGGTGCCTTTTACTTTGCGCCGCGACCTTTGGTATCGCCGTCATAAAGGAGTATCCTATCGCGTGCAAGTTGCTCGAGAGGAAGAGGAGCGAAGCAAGGCGGCGGCACAAGAATTGGCACGTAGGGACTCGATAGTGAGTGCGTACGCGGCTACGAGTACGATGACAGAAGCCATCGGCCCCGACGTTATCTGCTTTCCCGTCAGTGACTGGGACCCTGCTTTTCAAAGACCTCAGCAGTTGCTTAGCCAGTTTGCCCGCATGGGACATCGTTGTTATTACCTGAATACTCACTTCATCGGCTTCGATCAATCAAGCGTGCGCACGCGTGAAATTGGTACCCGACTGAACGAAGTGTTTCTCCCCGGTGACAGTGAGATTGCCATCCACAAGGATCGCATGGGCAGAGCAACTCTTCGTCGTGCTCTGCGTGCGCTGAAATCCTTTTGCCGGCAGGAAGATGTTACCGACGCCGTCTGCATCGTGCACCACCGATTCTGGGAACCATTGGCTGCTGCCCTCAAGCAGGCATATGGCTGGAAGATCGTCTACGATTGCATGGACGACCACGAGAGCTTGGCAGCAGTAGTGAAGAGGTGTTAGCGCAGGAAAGCCGGCTCTTAAGCACGAGTGATTTGCTGGTCACGACGTCCCGTATGCTGCACGACAAGTTGAGCCCGCAGCATCATAACTGTGTCTTGGTGCCCAATGCTGGGGACTACGACCATTTTGCCACGATTCTGCCTCGAGAGCGTAGTCCCATTGCGCACTTGCGAGCCCCTGTAATTGGGTATTGCGGGGAGATGTCCGAGTGGTTTGACGCCGACTCGATGGCCGCAGCTGCGAGACGTCACCCTGAGTGGTCGTTCGTCCTTATTGGTCATCACGCCGGAGCCAATCTCAGTGACCTGGAGACTCTTCCGAATGTGCATGTGCTCGCTGAACAGCCGTATGACGCTTTGCCGTCCTATATTGCTGGCTTCGATGTCTGCACGATTCCAGTCCAATCCTTTCCTGCTCACTGAGGCAACGAACTCGGTCAATCTCTACGATTATCTTGCCACCGGCAAGCCTGTCGTGGCGCGTAATCTACCTGAATGGGAGATCATATGCTGATGTCGTGTGGCTGTACGAACAGCCTGAGGACTTCGTAGGGAAGCTTGAGTCTGCACTGGATGACGCCGCTCCTGATGCCGAGGCGCGCCGACGGGAACTGGCCAAAAAGAATACCTGGTCCATTCGCAGCTGAAACTCTAATGAAACACATCCAGAGCTTATATGGCCAGGCTTCGATTGTCATCGTCACCTTTAACAATACTGCCAAGACTGTCCTAACGCTCAATAGCATCCTAGAGAAGACGCGATACCCAAACTACCACATTATTGTCGTGGACAATGGTGGACATGAGGATTTGCGCAATCTGCTCACCTCGGTTGCTGAACAGCATCCCACGAAGGTGACCGCAGTATTCAACAGCCAAAATGTTGGCTTCGCAGCCGCCAACAATATTGGAATTGACCAAGCAACCGAAAGCGACTACATTGTGCTCCTCAATGACGACGTGATTGTTACACCTGGATGGCTGGGACGGCTCATTTGGCATTTGCGTGACAAAGGTATAGGCATGGTAGGCCCAGTTACCAACTCTTGCGCTAATGAGGCTTGCATCAATGTCGACTACACTACCCTTGGTGAAATCGATGCCTTCGCTCGGCGCTACAGTACAGAGCACGAAGGCCAAATATTCGACATCTCAGTCTTAGCGATGTACTGTGCGGCACTACGGCGAGAGGTGGTCGAGGTGATTGGGCCGCTCGACGAGCGGTTTGGAGTGGGCATGTTTGAAGACGACGATTATGCCGTGAGAGTGCGTCAGGCAGGATATCGTGTCGTGTGCGCGGAAGACGTGTTCGTTCACCATTTTGGACGATCCTCGTTCGGCAAGATGGCAGACGAAGAATATCGCAAGCTGTTTGAGGTCAACCGGGCACTCTTCGAACAGAAATGGGGCCAAGTTTGGCAGGACCACAAGTATCGCGAGGCTTACCAGCCTAGCGAGTGGCACGTTTGAATCGCTCGTTCGCTGTGAGCGAGCAGTTGGCGAAAGCATACTGAATTGACATGCGGTTAGCTCCCTAGTAGTCTAGCGCAGTGCGACATCCGATCATCATGATCGATCGCAGAGCTATGCGGATGCAGCGCCTTGTGTTAGCCTGAGGTGATATGGAGTATGGGTGATGGAAGCCAACGGCGAGACTGCAGACAGTCTTGACAATTGTCAGGCTTCGAGGTACAAAAGCAGACGGCCATGAGCAGGTAACACATTCCCCTCGGCAAGTTCGGTCGCTACGCAGATCCACCTTGTACCCCAAGAGCGACCTACAGGAGCTGGCAAGGAGAAATCGTCACCTTTTGGCTCTGGCACAGACGCAACGCGACGTCACTCAAACGACGTAGAACTGGATCGCCAGGAACTCATGTCTCGCTTTCAGGAGGCAATCCAACGCGCTGAGCGTGCGGAGGCGCTAGCTAGTCGTCTAGAGGAATCGCTGGCGGCTAGCCAGGAATATATTGTCACCGTGGCGAGTCGAGGAGATACGGGCGCGCCAAAATCTGATCGCGAGGTCGAGGAGCTAAATGGCCGCCTCAGAGAGATAGAGTCTCGGCTCAGCTATAGAGTACTGCAGCGCATGCAAAATGTGATCACCCAGGCCATACCACCTCAACAGCACCCGTGCTAAGGCGTGGATTGCGCTGCGCCAGGTCGCTCGTCAGGCCAGGCAGGCGCAATTGCTTCTCGCGTCACTGACTCCATCGCAAGCGCGTGTAGAGTCTGACTACCATCAGTGGCTGCTGCGCCAAAGAGCTACACCAGTCGAGATGCAGCAGCAACGGACCGCTAACTTTTCTTTTCGCCCACTCATAAGCTTCATCGTACCTGTCTATAATCCACCTCCGCGTGTTCTACGGGATACTATCGAGGCGGTACTTGCGCAGACCTACGACAATTGGGAACTCTGCCTGGTAAATGGTGACCCAAGCAACAAGCGCATCCTGCGAGATACTCGATGACTTTGCGCGCCGAGATGCTAGGGTAAGGTTAAGACACCTAACATCATAATCTTGGCATCTCGGGCAACTCCAATGCTGCTCTGGCACATGGCAACGGGGAGATTTTATAGCGTTGCTCGACCACGATGATACTATAGAGCCTGACTTGCTGTACCAGGTCGCCGTCGCACTCAACGCCCACCCAGACGACCGACTTTGTGTACTTCGACCAGGACATGGTATCGGCAGACGGCAAGTTCTACGAGTGGCCGCTGTTTAAGCCGGCATGGTCACCTGAACTTCTACTCACATCACCGTATCCTGCGCATGCGGTGATCAGACGCGAATTGGTGACTGAAGTAGGCAGGCTTTGACCCGGCCATGGACGGTACGCAAGACTGGGATCTATTCCTGCGGCTGGCCGAGCGCACCAGTGCAATGCTACGCATTCCGAAGGTGCTTTACCATTGGCGCCAGGTACTCGACGTCAGCAGCCGCGTCGCACGAGGCAAAGCCGTACGCCTACGCAAAGGCAGCTAACGGCAGTCGAACAACATATGCGACGGCGAGGTTTAGCTGATGCTAAAGCAGTGTTTGCCGCCCCTGAAGCAATAAAGATCACATGGCAGCCACGCGGATCCCTGGTGTCAGTGATCATTCCTACCCATGACAATGTCCAATTGTTGTGGCGTAGTCTTCTGTCAATACGGGCGCTGACGGCTTACCCGAATTATGAGATCATCCTGGTGGACACCGGCAGTAAAGGCCAGGAAACCTCCGACTTCTATGGTTTATGTGAGAAGGGGCAACGCACACGGGTAGTGGAATGTGATGCCTCAGCCAGCCGTTGGAAAGCACATAATGTTGGAGCAGCACACGCCGAAGGCGATCTCTTCCTGTTTCTGGATGGCAGTCTGGAGGTCCTGCACAGCGACTGGCTGGAAGAACTGGTTCGTTGGGCCGAGCTTCCAGATATCGGAGTGGTTGGAGCAAAGCTACTGCAGCCCGATGGACGCATTCAGCATGCTGGTTTGGTTGTTGGACCTGGTACCCCCGTAGGACGTGTGTTTGCGGGAAGTAACGAACGTCCCATGGGGACCATTTGGAAGTGTAGAGTGGTACCGCAACTATAGTGCCGTTAGTGGCGCATGCCAGATGATCCCTCGAGACGTATTTGAACTGGTCGGTGGGTATGATGAGAAGCTATCAGGCGGCATTTGCTGATGTCGCGATGTGTCTTCAGATCGGCCGTGCAGGTCGACGCGTGATGTACACACCGTGGGCCAGGCTTGCATATCAAGCAGGAGCCAAACCAGAACAACCTTCGCCTGACGAGGATCTGCGAAGATTCTGTCATGATGCTGCTGACATTATCGAGCAGGGCGATCCCTATTTCAACCTCAATGTCCCTCATGCCGACCAGAGTCCGTGCCTAGGGCCTGATTCGTGATTTTGGGCATGGAGTCGGAACTGGCTCTTCCGAGGGCTTGGTGACTAGGGACTAACCACACCCGAGGAGCAGATTATCAGCAAGCAGCGAATAATGCATGTCCGCGTAAGACGATTCGTATGCATCGACGTTCTCGTAATTTGGCACCAGCGTCAGCTGTGCTTCGGATGCACTGATGCCGTGAGCGCGCAGGTACTCGCCTCCACGTCCAAACTGGCTATACATCTGTAAGACGGCGCAGACCATGGATTAAAATTGACAGGTCTGAAGCCTAAGAGAGTGATAGAGCGCGGTCGCACCCTGGGTTACTCTAGCAAGATGCACTCGTTACTGGTCATGAAAGTTGTGTCGATTTCTGCCAAAAAGGAGTATAGCATAGTATGCCTGCAGGAACGATTGAGGGTGTGACTGTGCAACTATTGGCGCGTCACGCTGATGATCGCGGTTACTTTGAAGAGTTAATTCGAGTCACCGATTCTTTTTTTGAGGAAGGGTTCGGGCAGTTAAGCCATTCAAAGATGTTTCCTGGAGTCATCAAGGCCTGGCATATACATAAGACCCAGATCGACTGGTGGTATGTTGCCTCTGGCCGGCTGCGCGTGGCACTGCATGATCTGCGTGAGGGATCATCTACCCGGGGCATCACACAGGAGCTGCAGATGGGAGATGACCTGCCACCAGTCCTGCTCAAGATTCCTGCTGGTGTAGCCCATGGCTGCCGCGTCATTGGCGAGACATCCTGCGCACCTCTTTTATGTCACATCATGCACATACAACCCAGAAGAAGAGGGGCGCATTTCGTACGATGACCCAACAATTGGCTATGACTGGCTAAGCCGTCCTCCAATCAAGTAGCCAGCATTCAGCGCGCGACAGGCTCTTAGCGCAGGACAAGAGGGGTATGAAGACGTGAAAGGCCTGATATTGAGTGGCGGCAAAGGTACTCGTTTACGCCCGCTCACCTACACTCGCGCCAAGCAGTTACTGCCCTGGCCAACAAGCCAGTGCTCTTCTATGCGATCGAGGCGCTCGTATCGAGCTGGCATTCGCGATCTGGGCATAGTTGTAGGAGATACCCACGAGGAAATTCGTGCCACTGTGGGTGATGGCTCGCGCTGGGGCGCTGATGTACGCGTATCCAGTATATTCAGCAGGAGGCGCCTCTAGGATTGGCCCATGCAGTACTTACCGCGCGTGATTTCCTTGGCGACGATCGCTTCATCATGTTTCTTGGGCGATAACTTGATCGGCGAGTCACTGAATCCCATTGTGCAAGCATTTGAAGATCCTTCCTGCTCCTATCATTGCCGCATCCTGCTTACTCCAGTAGAGAATCCATCGGAATTTGGAGTCGCCGAACTTGACGCGCTCCCGACGCAGAGGCAACTCAAGCGGTGCGCTACCGGATAACGCGTTACGTGTTCGCCGCCTAGTCGAAAAGCCTGCAAAGCCTTTGAGCAATCTTAGCTCTGGTTGGTGTGTATTGCTTCGACTCCCACATCCTTGAGGCGGCCGAGAGTATTAAGCCATCCGCGCGAGGCGAGTTGGAGATCACCGATGCGATTCAGTGGCTCATCGATGCCGGCTATGACGTTCGCCCACACCTATTGGATGGCTATTGGATAGATACTGGCAAAATGGAGGACATCCTGTCGGCCAATCGGCAGGTGCTGGCCACCATTGGGCACAGCATCGACACCACCGCTGAGATCGACGCGAGCTTCTCGTATACAGGGAAATGTGACTATCCAGGCTGGCGCCCGGATCCAGAACAGTGTCATTCGCGGGCCGGCTATCATCGGTGAACGCACTCGCATCGAGAATGCCTATGTGGGTCCGTTCTCTTCAATCTACCATGATGCGACCATCGAGGGCAGCGAGGTCGAATACTGCATTGTGCTGGAAAACAGTCGTATCCACAACGTTCCAACTCGCATCGAGGCAAGCCTGATTGGTCGCAACGTTGAAGTCTACGCCGAAGCGCAGCGACCGCGTGCCCACAAGCTGATGCTCGGCGACTACAGCAAAGTTGGCCTCATGGAGCAGTAGTCCTCGACCCGTGTGATTAGCTCCATTATGGGGCCAATAGCTGGTATTTGGACATGTTGGGACAGCGACGTGTTCAGATATAAGGGGAGAGATCTTGGGCACAGGAGTGAGCAAAACCGTTCTGGTGACTGGTGGCGCCGGTTTCATAGGAAGTAACTTCGTTCAACACCTGCTCGGCGAACGTGTCGATACTGCTGTCGTTGTGCTCGATAAGTTGACCTACGCCGGCAATGAAGAGAACTTGGCGCCAGTGCGCGACAAATCCCAACTTTAGCTTTATCTGTGGCGATATCTGCGACCGAGAGATCGTGCGCCAGGCGATGCAAGGCTGCGACTGGGTGGTAAATTTTGCCGCGGAGACCCATGTAGATCGTTCGATCTTGGACCCTGGCGCCTTCGTGCGCACTGATGTTGAAGGAACGTACACTCTGCTGGAAGTTGCCCGCGAGCTTGGACTTGAGCGTTTCGTACAGATTTCCACTGATGAAGTGTATGGTAACGCTGAGGCACCAGACGGTACCAGCCGTCCGTCCCTTGAGACCGATGCGCTCAAGCCTCTCTCGCCGTATGCCGCCAGCAAGGCAGGAGCGGATCGCCTGGCCTTCTCCTACTGGGCTACCTACGGCCTGCCAGTGGTGGTTACTCGCTGCTCCAACAACTATGGACCATATCAATATCCTGAGAAGCAGCTACCGCTCTTCATTGCCAATGCGCTGGCCGATCGCCCGTTGCCAGTCTACGGTGATGGCCGCAATACTCGGGACTGGATACATGTCGTCGATCACTGTCGGGCACTACGGCAGATTCTTGAAGCTCCATCGGAGCTCGTCAATGGAGAGGTCTTCAACGTAGGGGCTGCTGAAGAACGCAGTATTCTGGAGAATGCTCTAGGCAATATTGGATCACCTGGGCAAGTCCCATGACCTTATCAGCTTCGTGCCTGACCGCTTAGGCCATGTACGCCGCCACGCGGTAGATTCTGCCAAGCTGCAAAGAATCCTGGGATGGCAGCCGCACGGTCCGCTTTCAGGAGGGTATTGCCTCGACGATTGACTGGTATCGTACTCACACCGACTGGCTGGACCACGTTTTCGCTCGCCAGGATAGCTTCTTGAATCGTGCGCTCGCTCTGGCGGAAATCCCCGGCGGGAAGGTAGCGTGAAAGTGGCAAAGTTTGGCAATTGTCGGAGCTGGCGGAGTCCTGGGTGCGAAGTTAGTGGAGCAGGCGCTGTCGCAGACGGATGGGCAGATTTACGCCTTTACCCATGGACCCATCCCCGCTATCCCTGCTGCGGCATCGTCGCGTGTCACCTGGCAGCAGCTTGAACTCGGCGACTCCTCTGCAGTTGCCAATGCGCTTGCGCGTGTCCATCCTGATATCGTCATCAACAGCGCGGCCATGACGAATGTCGATGCCTGTGAGTTGCGTCGCGATGAAGCGTTTGCGGCAAACGCTGCCGGTCCGCGCCACCTGGCCGAGGCGTGTTTGCAACTCAGGTGCCCGGCTCATCCATGTGTCGACCGACTATGTCTTTCCCGGCGATGATGCACAGCCTGGCCCTTACCTCGAAGACGCCCAGGTAAGACCGGTCAACTACTATGGCTGGACCAAGCTCGAAGGCGAACGCGCTATCAAAGAGACCGGCGAAGGGCGTGTGTCCTGGCTGGTAGTGCGTACAGCCCTTGTTTATGGTCATATTCCTGGGGGTCGCACCAATTTCGTCAAATGGCTCGTGAGCGAGCTGCGTGCCGGCAGACGGGTAAACATTGTCAGTGATCAGGTCAACACGCCTACGGTTGCCGATGATCTAGCCGCTGTCCTTCTGCATCTGGCGCAAGGCGGCAGCGAGGGTTTTGTGCATGTAGCTGGACCTGATCTGCTTACCCGGTATGAGTGGGCAACAGTCATTGCCTCGTCATATGGACTGGATGAGCGCTTGATCGATGTCACCTCGACGGCTGCACTGAACCAGCCGGCTCAACGTCCCTTACGAAGTGGCCTGCGTTCGCTGCGAGCAGACGAGTGGGACGATACACCCCTACGTGGTGTACGCGATGGATTGGGTGCACTGGACCTCGCATGACCGAGTAGGCGCCCAGCTTGGTCATGGTCACATGGGCTTCGCGGGAGCTTCCACTTCCATGCCGGTCACAACGGCCACCATGCGACTGCGGGCATCGTGCTGCTCAATTGCACCTCGTTCGGCCATTTCCTGGAGTGCGGCGATCTCGTTGATTTGACTTTGTACGGTCGTGCGAACCTGCTCTCGTGCTTCAAGTATGTCTAAAGACGACTCCGGCACGGGATATCGTTCGTACATGACTTCCAACAACTCTAGCGAGCGGGAGCGGCGCCGAATGATAGAGTTGCTAACGGTATCAACGTAGAATCTGTACTCAGCGCTGACTTGCCTTGTAGGTACAAATGTGGACGACTGTGCCAGTCGGAGGAGCAGATCCCAGTCCTCGTGTACCTCCTGGTCGGCTCTGAAACCGCCCACATCCAGAGCATCCGAACGGGAGTGCATCCACGTGTGAATGGGAAGATGGTCTTGAACATACAGGTCACCAAGGCTGAATTCCCACGTAGGAATCGGTCTCCACAGCATGGGAACAGGCACACCCCCGGGCCCGGTCTTAACTAATACACGTGTGTGGTCACTATAGGCGAATCGTGATCCAGATGCCACCAGAGTCGACCATAAGGCGTTTATATGATATGGATAGACGATATCGTCATCGTCTAGATAGGCCATCCACTCGCCTCGAGCGGCTTCGAGTCCGGTATTGAGCGCTGCACTGGCACCACGGGGATTATCATGATGAATGTACTGAAACTTGAGCCTCGGTTCGAAGTCACGGAGCAGCTGAGATACATCCTCGTGTCCGTCGTTTACTACAACTACCTCGAATCGATCGAACGTTTGATTGGCCAGACTGACTAGCGCCTGTCGCAGTGGTGCGGGCCGATCCATCGTTCGCAGGACCACGCTTACAAGTGGATTGTCACCGGCTTTCTTGTGCCACAGTGCTGGCAGCGGTGTCGAACTGAGTCTACTTGTGCGGTTTACAAAAATCGTGCGATTCCTATCCAGAATCCCATCGTGATCGATCTTGTTCGCGGTGAACGTCTTGGAACCATGGTGATATACAAAAGCGTTGCGCGCGATGCCTAGCTTGTATCCAGCCGTAATGGTGCGCACACAATAGTCGTCGTCCTCAAAGTTTCCCAGCCCGTACGACCCGCTGAGCCCACCTAGCATCGTGATGACCCGTCGAGGGATCATCACGCAGAAGAACACCAAGCGATCAGCTATATACTCCACGCCTTCCCGCGTGGCGATGCTGGCTGCATAGTTGTCGGCCTGGTCGACCGGTAGGCGGCGGGCATCCTCAGCGATCTGGGGACCGTTGCCGACATAATTGGTCATAGGGCTGACAACACCAAGCTCTGGATCGTTGTCAAGCGCAGACACGAGTTTATCAAGCCAGCCTTTGGTTACGACAGTATCGCTATTGTGCAAGACAATGTATTGCCCTCGGGCAAACTCGATCCCCAAGTTTATGCCTTTAGAGAAACCGAGATTCTCCGCCAGACTCACATACCAGAAGTTCGGGTGGAGACGGCTCTCGGATTGCAACCAGCTGAGCACGTCCGGGCGTGAGCCGTTATCGATAACAATGACCTCAAAATCAATGTCCGCTCCAGCAGCATAGATGCTATGAACGCAATCTCGAGCATAATCCAGAGCATTCAACACTGGAATGACGATGCTTGCCCCGATAAATGTTGAGTCGGGACTGGGCAGCCGGTGGCCTCGCTCCCCGGCACGTAGGGCTGCTATCTGAGGAATAGTGGCTGATGCAGCTAGAATTGCCGGCTTCTGTGACTTCTTTGATTGATGCACTGATGCGTCGTTTATGTCACGAAGATTGTATCCACGCCTTCCGAAAAGCCATAGGATAGCATGCTTCGACAGTGAAAACGGACCTTTGCGTATCAGGAGCGTTTTTGCCGCGCGCGTTAGCTTTATGGCGCGCACACCCTTCGACGATTCAAACCAGTTGAGTTGCCACAGAGCTTGACCTAAACGCGCCTCGAGAGATGCGACCTGGTTGTGAACGAGGGAAAGTTCGGCGACGTGCTGCCGGGAAAGTATGGTGCGCTCAGATTTTTCCTGAGCTAGAGCGTGGTTGAACCTGACCTCTTCTTCAGCAAGTTTCTGATCGCGCTCCGTGATCTGAGCCTCTAAAGCAGTAGACTCGGCTGCGTTCTGATCAAGTTGGCGTTGCATCAACTGCACCGTGTATGCGGACTCCACGCGTAGACCGAGCTCATGGAATAACTCACGAGTGGCAACGCGCTCGCCAGCAGGCGCATCTAGCAACACGTGCAAGCCCTCTGGTACTTGGGTTCCTACCACAACAACGCCAAGGCCGTGACCATGGTCGAATTCTAAATGGCTCGAGTAACGCGTCTTTAGTTCAGACCATAACTTCCAAACGCCAAAGTCGTCATCGCGCTCAGATATGTCGTGAAGCAACACCACTCCCCGATTGCTCATTTTGGGCAACCAGGTCTCGAAGTCATGCTGTACAGCTTCATACGTGTGATAGCCGTCAATGTGCAACAGGTCAATGGATCCATCGGCAAACGCGTAGACGGCATCGTCGAAGGTTGACTTGATAAGAGTCGAAAAGGTGTCATAGCGTGAATCGTGATGCGCTCTCAGGTCGGCTAGAATCCCTGAACCATAGTAGCCTCCATGCTCATCGCCCGCCCAGGTGTCAACTCCGTAGCAGTGGGTCTCGAGTCCCAGGTGCTTTACTGCCTGGCAGAATGCGCAATAAGAAGCGCCGAGGTAGGTACCAAGCTCGACAATCTCCCGTGGGCGAACCAGGTCGACGAGCAACATGGCGAATGGAACATGCTGAGACCAGGCGCTCTGTGTCAGTCTGTCGGGCGCAAGCAAGCATACTGGATGTTCAATCGGATTAAAGGCAGTTACTCTATCCACCACTATCCCCCCACGGGCAAAAAACCTATATATCCTTAGCTTCCACTCGTGAGAACGCCTCATACAATATTCTGTAACGCACTGGTACTCATTTCGTGGCCGAGTGATTCGCATCTGCAGCGGTCTGCAGCACAGCTCATTCTATCTCTACGTGCATGAGAAAGCAGACATCACGTCGCTGCCAGCGACGTTCTAATGCATACAGTACTTTCGATGCGCTGCGCTGTTTTGCTGACGAACCGATGTTAAACTGCGTTTTGCACAGCCCTCATCGAATCCTGGCGAGATCGGCGGCGCGCGTCCGCGCACCGCGATTCGTTCATACCATAATTTCCGAACGAAGCGAAGCCTCGAGTGAGCTGGCCTCGGGGCGCGGCAATGCCGGCATAGAGGCACATGCTCCGTCCAAAGGAGAGATTACCAACCTATGGCGATCAACCCCATCGATCATCCAATCATCTTCGAAATCCCGCAACTTGAGGCTCCTTCCGACTGGATTGAGCATGTTCCGTTCGGGATGCTCCTGATTGATCTGGCGAGACCGCGATCGATTGTGGAACTTGGTGTAAAAGCTGGTGTTTCATACTGCGCATTCTGCCAAGCTGTCAAGCGTCTTAAAATCACTGCTAGATGTTATGCCATTGACCCTTGGAGCGGATATGAGCGTGGCGTCCCATTTGGTGACGAGGTACTGGATACGCTGAAGCAGCACCATAATCCGCGTTATGGGGAGTTTTCTCAGCTCATTAAGTCAACTTTCGATGCCGCTGTAGGCATGTTTTCCGATGGAAGCATTGATCTTCTTCATCTTAATGCATACCAAACGCGTGAAGCAGTTGGCCGAGATTTCACGACATGGTTGCCTAAGATGAGCGATAGAGGCATTGTCTTAGTGCACGACATCGCTGAACGTCACCAGGACTTCAGCGTGTGGCGCTTCTGGGAGGAAATTACTCAGCGATATCCGTATTTTGAGTTTACACATGGACATGGGCTGGGACTCGTCTGCGTGGGTTCGTCGGTGCCAGCTGGGATTCAACAATTACTCGACTGTACGGATGAACAAAAAGACACTCTGCGGACATTGTGTCAAGAACGAGGATCTCAGTTGAGAGCGATGAAGTGTGAGAGACAGGCTGCTCCGAGTGCGAGCCCCGAGCAAACAAGCGAGTTGCTGAACTTGCGCGAACAGCAAGCAGTGCAGCGTGAACGTCGAAGCCGTGCCTGGTACGAATCGCAAATCCAAATCCTTGTGGACCGCTCACGAGAACAAACGGCCAGACTTAATGAATTGAATTGGACTGAGTCATCTCGTGGCGTCAAAACTATAAAGTTAGCTCGTGCGACACGATACCTCCTTCAGCGCGAAGGTCCGTTCCATACGGCACGTCGCATATTGATGTGGCTCTCCGGCAGAAGAGGTTACGGCAGCTCGGAGGCATTTCGTGAACCGGCGGTTCTTCGAAGTGCAAGGCGTCCAGACACCGCTGCCACATCTGCAGACCTGACTCCAAGCCTGCTCACTGCTAACCAGGCCGATTACGATGGTCTCCAGCGCCGGGATCTGCTGCGCTATCTAAACATGATGAGCGTCATGTCCAGTTTGCTCTCGCCCAGAACCCACCGCCGAAGCGTCACCGAGCCCATCATCAGTGTCATCGTGCGCACGGTGGATCGTCCGGAGACACTGCGCCTGGCGCTGACAAGTCTTGCCAATCAGACAGTCGATAGTTTTGAAGTAGTTGTTGTGTGTGACGCCGGACCGGACATACAGTACCTGCTCGAGGATTTTTCACCCTATCTCAGCATTCACTATGTGCATAAAGCAGAGCCCATAGGTCGTAGTGAGGCGTTAAACGTTGGTGTGGCCCATGCTACTGGCAAATACATTTCCTACCTTGACGACGATGACATCGTATATCCGACCCATCTGGAGACGCTTCTGAACACGATCATGGAAGGCAAAGAGGGAGAGACGTTCGCATACGTCGACTATAACCGTGCGCTGGTAACCCTAGTTTCAGATCACACAGCCACTGTGTCGCGCGTCCCCGTCGCTACCTGGAATTTCGACTACGATAGTTTGCTCACTTCGAACTTCCTACCGATACATACATGGCTACATGACAAAAAAGTGTGGGAAGAAGTGGGTGGGTTTGCTACCGACATGGATATGATGGAAGATTGGGATTTCCTCATTCGTATAGCGCAACGACGAAGCTTCCTTGCTGCTAGTCGAATCACGTGCGAGTATCGGTTTTATTTGACCCGAGCTGACAGCCTGGTTGCCAACCGGCCTCGAACACTGGCTGGCATGGAGACAATCTATATACGGTATCCGGCTAGTGACGTAGTAGAGGCACAACGCATTGCTCTCACCCTGACACTGCGGGACCAGGTCGCAGCTGGTAAGCGCATCCTGGATTCGCTCGAAGATGACGGACAGGTGCCAGAGCCGGTAGTCCGGCAATTACTTGCCGATATTGCTGGGTTCGTCGATTGACTACAAACTGTATGACATCGCTTCCCACCATGTTTTACGGCAAGGGGACGAGAAGCAAGCGAATACTTGATTGACGCCAATGATATACTAGCCGGGATTGATGAGATGAGACCGCCCTACTGAAGTCAGTGAGTTCACCTGTCCAGACGAGGCATGCCGTGGCACTATGCGGTTCGTGAGAGCCGCCGTGGTAATCCGCCCACGCACTGTTTGATGTGTTCATGGAGGCACATCCATTTATTTTTCTGGGGTAAAACATGGCGAACGATATGCGCAGTCTGCGGCGGTACTTGCCGACGCAAGCGTGGCTCATCGGCAGCACTGTGAGCGATGAGGATCTGCGCACAAATAGTGTCGACGCGCTACGTCTCGGGTTGGCCATACTTGTGATTCTTTCACATGCCTACCCACTCTCAGGTCATTACAATGAGCCGCTAGCGTTGTGGAGCAACGGTCAGACGAGTTTTGGCGAGGTGGCGGTTGCTGGCTTTTTTACTCTCAGTGGTTATCTCATTACGCGCAGCTATGAGAAGTCGTTATCACTATCGAGATACTTGTGGCATCGTATGCTGCGCATTCTTCCGGGATTATGGGTATGCTTGCTAGTCACAGCGTTCATTCTGGCGCCAGTGTTCGCCAAGCTGGTTGGCATGCCACAGCATACGCTGTGGTCGGCTCCCGATGGGCCCTTCGCGTACATCGTCGCCAACTGGGGCATAAATATCCATCAGTGGGATATCGCTGGACTTCCAACAGGCATTCCATATCCACATGCGTTCGATGGATCGCTCTGGTCACTATGGGTTGAGTTTCGATGTTACCTCGTTCTGGGTGCAATTGGCGCGTTTGGTGTCTTGCGTTCCGCCCGTTGGCTTATCCCTGCCATCACGGTGCTTCTGCTCGTGGCTTTGATCGCCACACTCGTTGATCCTGCTATCTTGACTGTGAATCCGCAGGCGACAGTGTTCTGGGATCTCATGGATTCGACGCAGCTGAACCTTGAGCTCTACACGTGTTTCTTCGTTGGCGCCTCTGCATACCTATACCGACGGTACCTGTTACTCTCACCTCTGGTGGCACTGGGTGCGTTTATTGGCTTCTTGCTCCTGACGGCAACCTCACTCGGGCCGCTGGGGGCAGCGGTTCTGCTCTCCTACGCGATGCTAACAGTAGGATTCCGCGTTGGGGTCAGTATAGCTTCACAGTTGCGCCGTATAGGCGACATCTCATATGGAACCTACATCTATGCATTTCCCACGCAGCAATTGCTTGCGCAGCTTGGTCTTGCGTCTCTTCCTATATGGCTCTATGCGCTCAGCGGAGTCGTGGCCACGCTGCCATTGGCCTACATCAGCTATCGTTTTGTCGAAGCGCCTTTTCTACGACTTAAGTCACTCGGTATCCCGAAAAAGGCCTCCGCAGAACCATATCGAAGTATTGTGCATAGTGACGCGGTGCCAGTTGGCGCTCTTACTCAGCAGGATAGCCTAAACAGTAATTCCTGACCAGCGAGCTGCTCTATCGCCGCGGCGATTGTGGTGGCCAAGACTGGCAGTGAGCCCTCTGTGAATTGGAGATGCGACTGGAGGCAGTAGTGGCCGCACAGCTCATGAACTACAGGTAGGGCCGGACCAAAGGGCGGGTGAATCGGTTCAAGCTCCTCGTTGGGTAGAGCTGACACGTATCCCCCAGTATTCCATACACGTTACCGACCTGCCAAACCGTCGCTATACATGTAGGCCGGATTGTTGAGTACACCGCATTATAGCCTCACACGACCATCTCGATGCGCAGTGAATGTAGGCATATGATCAGACTTGTGAAGGGTAGGAGATAGTGGAATGACCTCTATCGCTAGCGTCAGGACGAAGGGGTACGGAAGGGCGGTACGCAATAGAGCTGTTGTATGCGCCGATTGTGTTGCCGCTCTCTTTGGCAGTGTGCTATTTGAAGTACTAGCTTTACGAGCGCACCAGCCGTACCTACTCGTTCCTTTCATCGCCACTACTGGGATCCTGCTGGCACTTGTTTACAAGACCCTTTCAAGTCTAGGCAATTCGACGATTGATGTTGAAGGTACGGCCGCCCGTACTCCGCGTTTTATCCGCTCATCGCTCGGCATGCATATCGTGTTAGTGTGGCTGATGGTCGGCCTGGTCCAGGGACTGTGGCTTACCTCGCTGACAACCCAGAACAAGTCGATCGCATCTGTGACCATAGCCTGCCTCGCTGCAGCATACTTCTTTGCTTTCGTTCGGCCTATCAACCTCTGTGCGCAGGACGCGAGCCTACAGCCGATAGCTTCCGCCTTAGGTGGGAGAGCAGCACCTATCATCACAACTAGCTTCAAGATGTACGATACCGTCCCTTCGCCGGCACGCAGACATGCTGCGGTGCAGAAGGGACTTGCGACAGAGTCGTCGCACGTACCGGTCCTGCCCAACGACGGTGCAGCGGATAGGTTCTGGGTTGCCATGCTTGCAGGTCTTCGAGCCTTGTCGCAGGCAAATCTTTGGATGGCCAGCAGAAAGCTCAGCGCAATCTATGATGAGCATCTTCACGCGATCCGAGCATATGTCAGCAGCAGTTTAAGTGCCTGGGATGAGGACGCGAGAGCAGCATTTGAGTATTCGATCACTACAGATATGGACAGCGACAAGATTGATCGAGAACGTCTGTTTGCTGCTGCCATAGCACATGTGGTCGCGCGCTATGAAGAGGCTGCGGATTACTATCGACACTTCACTGCGCTGTACTTCGGCACACCATCAAAATTCAGCGCTCACGAGTTTGCCTACCGTGACGCGATTGCCGACTTACAACGCATAAGTATTGCCCTACCCGATGCCGTCATGTGGAAGACCGTTTCCTTAGTCCTCCCAGCCTACAACGAAGGGCAGGTCATTTCTGAAACGGCCCTCGATTGCCTTGCCGCGATACGTCAGTCCTGCCCTAATGCCGAGATCATCATCGTCGACGACGGCAGCGTAGATGATACGGGAGCGATCATCGACAGCCTGGAAGATCAGAATGCTTGTATCCGCGCGGTACACAACCGGCCGAACCGTGGGTATGGGGGAGCGCTGCGCGCAGGCTTCGCGGCGAGTCGAGGTGAATACACCTTCTTCATGGACAGTGACGGCCAGTTCGTGCCCAGCGAGATACGCAAGCTGCTCACGATCGCTCGGATCAACCGAGGTAGCGCTATTGCAGGATATCGTGCGAAGCGAAGTGACACACTGATGCGACGGCTGAATGCCTGGGGCTGGAAACAAGTGACGTGGGTAACCCTCGGCTTGCGCGGCATTCGAGATATTGATTGTGCCTTCAAATTACTCCCAACCGCTGCGGTACGCAGGTGTGCCCTATCGAGCGAAGGTGCCTCTATCAATGCGGAGATGTTGATCAAGCTCCGGGACATGCACGTGCCGATCATCCAAGTCCCAGTGACGCATAAGCCGCGAGAGAAGGGTAGTCCTACGGGTGCTAACCCTCGCGTCGTGTTACGAGCCTTTAAGGAATTGAATAGCCTTCGGTTCGAACTAACACAATGGAAACTGGCTACGACCGACACGTCCGTAGGCACTCGGGGAGAAGTGGCCATAGAGGCTCCTCTTAGCGTGGCAGGCCACGGACGCGAGAGCGGAGGCGAATTGGAGCCGTTGCCAACAAGCTGGGTGAGCCGAACGGCATCCCGCGTCCTAGCTGGACCAAGTGGAATCAGTGACCTGAATCCGGCTTCTGCACGATCCTTAGTGCTCCTCGGCGTTGGGCTTTGGGCTGCGACACGCTTTGCCCTGCTGATCTTTACCTTTATGACTAGCCTGTTTGAAGCTGCCCATTCGACACCACCCACCGTCTACTTCCCGGCGGTCAGCCTCCATCCTGGTCACATGTTGATGGAGTGGGATCAGTGGGATGCCAACTGGTATACCCTGATTGCTACCAAGGGTTATTGGCCCACTGCTACGGCTTTCTTTCCTCTGTTCCCGATGCTGATCCACGTCGGCATTGCCTTCACCGGTGCTACCTACGCTTGGTTGGTCGGGATGGTTATCAACAATTTTGCCACGCTTATGGGATGTATTGGTGTTGCTTTCTTCGTGTTTCAAGAAACGCGCGATCGTGGAGACTCGAAGCGTAGCTTGATGCTACTGCTCTGTTACCCGCTGGCCTTCTTCCTAGCTGCGCCATACACCGAAGGTTTACTGCTCGCGACAGCAGCCTGGGCCTTCTGGGCAATGCGCAGGGGAAACTGGTGGCTTGCGGCGGCCTGCGCGTTCCTAGCATCGCTAAGTAGACCGACTGGGTTCGCGTTATATCTACCGGTTCTTTTTGAATTCGCGCGGCAGAATGACTGGGGACGGGATCTGATTCGCTGGCACGACGCTAGTCTCTGGTTGTTGAAGCGTGCCTTACCCGCGCTGGCAGTGGTAACATCACTGCCACTCGGTTTCGGCCTTTTCGCGTTATATTGCTGGCGTCGGTTCGGTGATCCGCTCCTCTGGATACACGTTGATGACACCTATTTTGGTCGCGTCAGCTTGCCCGTCTGGCAATCACTCCGAGATGGTTTTGCGTATTACCTAACGCGAACTGCGTGGAGCTTTGAACAGTTCCACAACATGACAGACTTTATTCCGCTGGTTGCAGCGATAGCTTTGACCATCATATTGAGCGTCCGGCAGCCGGCAGCGTTCACGCTGTATATGGTTGCACTCATATACATGATTATTGCGGCTCCCCAACCCGTGGCGGGCCCTGATTGGGTGTGGTATATGAGCGCGGGTCGTTATCTTATTCCTTCGTTGCCGATATGGCTTGCTCTAGGCCGGTGGTCCGGCCGCCATCCATCGCTTGAAACTCTTCTCGTCTATGGCGGCGTGCTCCTGCAAGCCGTATGCACTACTCAGTTCTTACTGGGCCGCTGGATGGTATAGAATAGCCGCGACTACCATGTAGGTCAACTACCATGTAGGTCGCGCTCACTGCGGGTGACGTAGGTGCCAGTCCGTCTCATCCTGATACGCGCAGGCCAATTGCAACAGCGTCGCCTCGTCGAAGCGCGCGCCGATCAGTTGCAGTCCAATAGGCAGTCCGGACTCACTGAAACCGCACGGCAGCGTCAGCGCTGGTTGTCCGCTGATGTTGAATGGAAAGGTCAGACGCACCAACGCCGGACCCGCCCTCTCCTCACGGCCCGCCACTCTCAGCGGTCGCTCCAGGTCCAGCAGGCGTGGTGCCACTACCGGCAGCGTTGGTGTGGCCAATGCATCCACTTGTCTCAACAGGGCGTCCATCTCCCGCTCAAAGGCTTGCTTAGCTCGCTGAGCACGGATGTAGTCAGCTGGACTGACATCCAGCGCGCGCTCCAGTGCCCCGCGCGTAGACGGCGTGTACTGCTCAGCTTTCGCCGGGAACCAATCAGCGTCTTCGTGCACGACTCGCGCTTCCGAACGCTGGATGGCGAGATACACCGCGAACAGGTCGTCGATCGCCTCCGGCACCTGCACCTCGTGGACATCGGCTCCCAGCTCAGCGAGAACCCGGATGGCTTCGCGCACTGCCCCTTCTACCTCCGGTTCGATGTAGCTGAAGAAATAGTTAGTGGGTACGCCCAGCTTTAGCCCGGCGATGTCTGACCTGGACATGGCGACATCGGCGTAGCGCACATTTCGGACCTTTGGAAAGCCCGGGACTGGCCTAAGTGAGTCGAATGGCTCGCCACCTACCATGGCGTCGAGCAGTAGAGCGCAGTCGCGGGCCGAGTGGGCGATCGGCCCGATGTGGTCCAGCGACCAACTCAGCGGTACTACTCCATCCGTGCTCACCAGCCCGTAGGTCGGCTTGAGCCCCGTCACGCCGCAGCATGCCGCCGGCATGCGGATGGATCCGCCTGTATCGGTGCCTACCGCACCCAGGCACATTCCCGCCGCCACAGCTGCTGCCGACCCCCCACTGCTACCACCCGGTATACGGTCCAGATCCCAGGGATTGCGAGTGGGCGGCGTAATCGCACCAAAGGCGAATTCGTGCGCGTTCGTCTTACCCAACAGCGTCGTTCCCGCCGCCGCCAGTGCCCTTGTCACTGCGGCTTCTGTGTCGGGCACCCACTCTGCTAGCACCCGAGAGCCTGCCGTTGTGCGGATGCCACGTGTGGCAACGATATCCTTTACCGCGATGGGCACACCGTCCAGCGGCCGCTCCGCTTCAGTGCCTCGGCGCGCGTCTGCCACTGCCGCGTCTGCCAGAGCTCGCTCATGTGTCACCGTGATAAAGGCGAGCACGCGTGGATCACGTGCGTCGATGCAGGCGAGGTAGTGCTCGGCAAGCGCGACCGCCGTCACCTCACCGGTGCGCAACAATCTGAGCGCGTCCTCCAGCGTCGTGATGTGTTCGGCTTCAGGCATGCCATTTCTCCAAACTGTGCACTAAACGAATTCGCCCCGCCGATAGGCAGGAAAGTATCCATCCTGCACCGCACCCGCGCTCGCGCAAATTGCTTGGTAGGCATCCGCATCGAAGATTCGGCCACAGAAATAAGCTTTCCGGGTCTCGGTAGCCCAACCACGCTTGAAGATAGTAAGACCGTCAGTCTCGGTCTTAGCAACGCCTGGACTGGCGCCTAGATCCATGTAGTGGAGACCCAGGCCGCCGAAGTACTCTATGGCCAGCCAGTAAAGAGCGTAGGATGCGCTCGCTGCATAGCCCAGCTGATTGTAGGCAGCGAGGTGGCCGTATGCTACGTCTCCAACGATATACCAGGTTTGAGCCCCTACCGTCTTTCCTCGCTGTACGGCGCGCATCATTACGAGGCCGGGGACGGTAAGTTGCGAAGTCAGCGCACGTGGCGAAAATACCATTGGACCGCGCATGTGGTGCCTCTGCACGAGGACTCCATACAGCTCGATCCATTCATGCGCAAGGGCCATCGGATCAGAGCACACCTCGACATATACCGCACGGTTGGCTTTGCGGACCTTGTGACGATGATGTGCCGAGACAAATTCCTCGCGAGACCGATGCAGGTCCACCACAAAATGGTCCTTAAAGGCCAGAACCAAATCGGGGAAACAATGATTGAGGCAGGCGCCGTCGTAGTCGCCGAATGGGTCGGCAACCAGCCCAACGCATACCACCTCGTCACGAATCTCATCCAGGTCAGCGGCGAGGCCTGACCAGTCCTGACACAGGACCATCGGATACATACCCATTGCATCGAACTTAGGACTGCCCGCTACAGCTCTCTGAATAAGCCAGGCCCCGCTTCGATTGAGCTGACGGACAACTCCGACTTCGGCGAAGGAAGCGGCGTAAATCGGGTGCAGAAATCCGGTGGCTGCGGCTGTCATACGATACCCTTCAAGCGCCCCCCAGCGGGCCTCCAGCGGCGTAGAGTCATTCATTTTCCGATTAGTCGAGCACTTCCACGTTAATCCAGCCAGGCAGCTATCTGCGAAATGTACCCCTCGAGTCAGCGAGATGAGAGCTTTGCGCCCCAAGATCGCCCGCGCCGGAGCAAGCTGCGTACTTGCACATATACCGCATCCCTGTAGCTGCCGTCAGGTGTCACTAACTGGCGGACTGCACGTCTCAGCATCTGCTCAGGCGGTATTGCTCTCATGGCAGCTTCGCGCTCCTCAAGTTGGATTTTCAGGGCCGCTACTTCACTTGCGAGTTCGCCCGCGGCGCCCTCCCACTTTTGGCGCTGCTGATCATGCCATCTCACTGTGTCGAAGAGGCAAAGCGCAAGTTTCACTAGGATCTCGCTGCCAGTATCCTCATCCTGCGCATTGGAGCCAACTCGCCGGAACGGCGCAAGGCACAGGAGATCAAGCAATGAGGTAGCCTGCTGGTGGCTGCCTTGGACTATTGAGGGCTGTATTAGGAACTTGATAACATTGCTAAGTATTAGGTCGATCCGTCCTGCCTGTGCCAAATATGGATGCAGTATTTCTCTACAAATGTCCGCATACTCATGCAGTCTCTCGGGCTCGCCTTTGACGGTGATGTTATCGCCATGTGATCGATACTGGACAAGTGGTTCGGGAATCACGTGGAAGCGCGCCCCCCCAACCAGCGATCGAATCCAGTATTCCCAATCCGGCGTATAGATTAGGCGCGAATTGAAAGGGCCGATCCGATCGTGAAGTTCTTTGCGTAGCACTACCGACGAATGGCAGAGGTGATTCTGCCAGATCCAAGTGTCCGGGCTATCTAAATCACGCAGCCCGTTGTACCAGGCGACATACGTGCTTGTGTCTGGCGGTACAACATTTCCGTCGGCGTCGATCTCCTCTACATACGTCCCGCAAATCCCGATGTCGGGATGCAAGTCAAGAAAGGCTTTCTGTCGCTGCAATTTGTCGGGATGGTAGACATCATCGCTATCCACGCTTGCGATGAATTCCCCATGAGCGTTCAAGTATGCTGCGTTGTACGCCACGCAGGCGCCGCGGTTTCCATCGAATCGTGTGGCCCGAATTCGCGGGTCAGAGTAGAGAGAAATGACCTCCCAGGAATTATCAGTCGACCCATCGTCAACGATGAGCAGTTCCCAATCGGAGAGAGACTGCCTGAGAACGGATTCGATGGTCGTCCCCACGTACCGGCCATAGTTGTATGATGTCAGAATAATGGAGAATTTTGGAGTCATACTTTGTGTGGCGCACGATCGCGCTCGATCCCTGCCTTGCAGATATACTCGATGATGTCGCATACGCGGTCTGCGCCATCTTGCCCCAGCCCGCCAAAGAAGGGTAAAGCTAACACTTCGCGCGACGCTCGGTACGCCACTGGGAGACGCTCCGGAGATGCGCTAGGCAGCGCCTGATAGCAGTCGTATTCGCTGCAAAGCGGATAGAAGTAGCGGCGTGCGAACACGTTGTACTCACGCAGACTCGCCGAGAGCCGGTCGCGGCTGACGCCTGATGTTTCGGAGTCGACACGCACCACGAAGTGCTGCATACAGTTGCGCACGCGATCGGGGAAAGCTAAGCAGGAAACGCCGGGCAGCGCACCTAGACGGCTGCGGTAGACGGCAGCTATTTCAGTCCTGGCTTGCCGTTCCTGGTCTACATACCGTAAGGTTACCAGACCTAGGG
Organism: uncultured Chloroflexia bacterium; assembly: GCA_963826075.1. GTDB lineage: Bacteria > Chloroflexota > Ktedonobacteria > Ktedonobacterales > JADMIN01 > JAJPKE01. The sequence continues at coordinate 84,702 of CAWGVQ010000007.1, read as the reverse complement.
CCGCCTGAAGCTCGTTCATCTTGCCGTTGATTCCAGGCATGACGACCTCGATTTCGTTCCTGATGCCGAAATTCTTCATCAGGTCGATCTCACGCTTGAGTTGCTCGTCATGAACTGCCAGTGCGCCGCCTTCGGCGGTGTGGAAGAGTTTGGTTGCGTGGAAGCTGAACATGCTCGCGTCGCCGAAACTGGCGATTGGCTGCCCATCGAGCTCAGTACCAAAAGCGTGGGCCGCATCATAGATGACGCTGAGGCTGTACTCATCCGCGATTTCCTGGATGGCCCGGACGTCGCAGGGCATGCCGTAGACATGTACGCCTAGTATGCCGGATGTATGCGGAGTGATGAGCTGCCGCAACTTCGCGGGATCGATCGTCAATGTGCTGGGGTCTACGTCGCAGAATACCGGCGTGATCTCGTTCCAGTTCAGTGCGTGAAGCGTTGCTGGAAACGTGAACGGCGTCGTGATAACTTCGCCTGAAAGGCGCAGTGCTCGGCAGGCCACCAGGAGAGCAGTAGTGCCGTTGTTAAAGAGCGATAGGTACTCCGTGCGCAGGTACTCGCCGATACGCTGTTCCAACATCTCGTGACACCGGCCGCCGTTAGTTATCCAAGCGGTCTGCCATACCTGTTCCAGCTCGGCCGCGTACTCGTGGAGCGGCGGCAAGATTGGGCGGGTCACATGCACGGGCTCCGCAAACGCACTGGGGCGAATTGTCATGGATGCGGTCCCTTCAAGCCGGCCTACGCGACGCTACGAGTCTGCGCCGGAGCTTTTCCATACTGTAACATCAACTAGGCACCGAGAACTCAGCCTGCGACGAGTATCTTCATAACCACATCTGAAGAGGCGTACAAGTGGGTCCAGGCCTGCATAGTATCTGCTAACTCAGGAGTAGCACCCGCACCCGGGCACTGTGGCTCATAGTATGACAACGAGCACAAATGTGGACGCCTAACATCACCGCCAATGAGGCTACTGTGCTCGTAACAGAACATAAATGCTGCTCTCGCCAGCGGGAGCAAGGTAGGCGGTGTGGAAGCAGCCCGTGGATCACGGACGCGCTGCGCCGCGCAGCATGACCTCCCATCCCTGGGAGGCCGGTCGTGGCTGGCCTCCTCACAGGGCCGCCACGACCGGCTTGGCGGTGATTAGCTCCTTGTTAGGTCGTTGTCCGCGGGGGGACCTGGGGAGCGGGTTGCCCCTTGGATGGGTGCTTAGGATCGAAGGCACTCTGCCCCTGGCGTGCCGGTACCTGGGGAGCGGGTTGCCCCTTGGATGGGTGCTTAGGATCGAAGGCACCCTGCCCCTGGCGTGCCGGTACCTGGGGAGCGGGCTGCCCCTTTGATGGTCGCGGCAGTTTGGCCGTCGGGGTAGGCGCAGGCAAGAGCGGGATCGGCCCATTGGAGCGCGGCAGTGAGGCATGAGCCATGGGACTGTCCTTTCGTGTGGTGGCCTGTGATAGCGATTACGCGACGACAGCAAACAGGTCGAGGACGATATCGGTGGCGCTGCCGCCGATGTAGATGTCGAGCTTGCCACTGACCAGCGCCGAATTGAACCAGATGGCCACGGTCTCCCCAGGGCCGAAGGGCAGGTTGGAGGTGCCGCTGAAAGCGACGCCATGAGGCAGCAAGGCGACGTAGCCGCCGCCAGCGGTGTCGGTAGCGGTGATCTTGCCCATGGCCCCAGCGATCGGGCTGGGGACGGTGACGCCGTTGAAGGTGACCCCGGCGACCGTCAGCGTGTGAGTGCTGCCCGCGGCGTAGGGACCACCACCATTATTCTTGGCATCGGTGACTCCCGAGCGGGTATCGAGCAGGCGGATGGGTTTGCTGAGATAGCTGGTGGCTCCGCCAGTGGCGCCTGGCACCACATGAGTGACCCTGGCCCAGATGCCCGCAGTCGTTCCATTGCCTGAGAGGCAGAGCCACAGGTCGCCATTGGCGTCGCGGATGGACTCACCTCCGAAGTGGTCACCACTGGGCGACCCCACCTGGGTTTCGAGGCTTTGCAAGATGCGTCCAGTGCCACCAGCAAAGAGGTCGATGCCGGTACTTGCCTGACCAACGACGCCATAGCCGGAGTCACTCATACCCCAGACTCCGTAGCCAGACGTACCCGTGGCATCGCCCTCCACACCATTCCCGGCAGTTCCGCCGACGCTTGCCTTGACTCCGTTGGCGTTGTTGGCGCCGAAGATGTCGGCCCCGTCCCCAGCCCCCTCATTGGTTGCGTAGAGCGCGGCATAATTACCGGTCATGTCTCCGGTGTAGGTGTAAACTCCGTAGCCGCTCGTCGCCGCACCCTGGACACCATATCCACCAACATACTCGCTGTAACCGGTGACTCCGATCGTGTTTTCCGAAGGGGAGCTGGCACCGACGAGACCAGCGATGACGCTTCCCTCAGTTGGCACATTGCTAGCTGCGTTATCGAGTATCTGAAGCATTGATCCAGGAATGGTACTCGTGCCGTCCCAGTAGAGGGTCGTCCTCGCCTCAGCACTGGTGGCAGTGCCGATGACCAGGTTGCCGCCGTCGGTAAGGGGACTGGCATGGGCAGTCTGCTCGCTGGCTACCAGGGCCGCGCCGGTGGCGGCCGCCGCTGCTATCCCGCCCATCTTGAGCAAGCTCCTCCGGCTGGTCTTGGTGCCCCGGCGTCCGCTAGCCGCCTCCGTCTCGCGCTTGTGGTTGGTCTCCTCCACTTGGGCCTGCAAGGCGGCCAATGCCGCTTCCTGGTGTGCGATCATTTGCTGCTGGACCGTAATGGTCTGCTGCTGCTGGGACATCACCTGTTCTAACGCCTGCACCTGCTCGGCCAAGGCTCGTACGGCTTCATCGGCATTCGTCATTGGGTTCGCCTCCACCATGTCTGCTTGTCCGCTGCCGAAGAATTGAGCTGCGGACAACCACTCCCGTCAGCCACCGCCGGGGGAGATCACGAGGCGCCCGAGCGTGCGCGTCTCTGTTCGGTAGGGACGCACAGTCTGCGCCTGGTCCACACTACCGGGAGAACGTCAACCGAGCGAGCGTGCCCATCCCTGCCTCGCACCGACGCGATGCGGGACACAGACTGCCAGCCTGCTCCGCACACCAGTATAGGAGTGGCAAGGGAGCATGTCAACTCCCCCAATGCGCCCAAACGAGGCATACATGGTCCTAGATGGAGGATCTTCGTCGCGACCAACTAAATGGACGTTCCAGTTACTCTTCAGTTGTCTAGGCGGTTGTAAAAGGCAAGATAAAGCGGACCTGCATATCCACCTGAGAACTCGCTTGGTTCTGGGGTGGTCGCTCCGTGGTGACTACGCTTCCTAGCAGGTCGGGCATACAACTTACAACGGCGATAGGGGAGAACGTACGTGCGTCGGATTCCGATACAAGTTGGTGGGAGTAGTGAGTACGCCATCATGATATCCTGCTGCAATAGTGATGGCATCACGCCTGGTCTTGCCGTATTCGATGGCGAAAAGATCGAAAGCATAGATAGCCGAAGTACTACGGGCATCTGTATAGGTGATGAGCGTCTGTTTCGATTGCTCCAGGTGCCTGATTCAGAGGGCATGACCCAGCTGCTGGTGTATGATGCAGAGGGCAATGTAGACACATGGCCTCTCAAAGGTGTCAGAGACCCGCACGACGTCATCTGGGACGGCACCCACGTGGTGGTGGTTTCTACCGATGACAACTCGGTCAAATGGATTGCTCCGGGCGGCGAGACAGTTCGTGAATGGACGGTGCCGGCCGAAGCTGATGCATGGCATCTCAATTGTTTAGGTCTGCAGGACTCACACGTATTCGTTTCGGCTTTCGGAGAATTTGCCGAGCATCGAGGCTGGGCCAAAGAGACTCGCAAGGAAACGGGGATCTTGATTCAACCCGACACCGGGCAGATAGTCATCTCTGGTCTGGTGCAGCCACACAGCCCACGCTACCATGAGGGCAGTTGGATCATCTGTAGCTCCTTGAACCGCGAAGTCCACCAATATACCCCGACTGGACAGCTCATACGGCGCAGCGATCCGCTGGCCCTGTACGCACGGGGGATTGCTATCACAGATGATTTCCTTTTCGTCGGTGAAAGCGTGCCACGTCCGAACAACTTTGAGCGCGAAGACGTGGTGGGTAAGACTGCATCCATTGCGGTACTATCTCGTGACAATTGGGCTCTCGTCGACCGCATTCTCTTTCCTTGCTGGGAGATGTATGAGCTACTGGTCGTCAAACGCTCTCTGGTAAATGCTGTGCGTTATCGAGGTATCATGACCCGCTACATCACAGACATTGCTGAGGCGAGACATCGGGCCGATGCTGAGATCATGGAGATTCGCAGGCAGACAGAGGCTGAGCTTGCCGATGCCCACGCACGTGCAGAGGCCGAATTGGCCGAAGTTCGCCAGCAGTCCGCGGTCGAGCTTGAGCGAATGCAAGCAGCAGTCAGTGGACTGCAGTGCCAGATCGCCGGAATGAAGTCCGCGCGCGGAGCGCGGCTGGTCTTAAAGGCGCGGGCGGCACAAGCTTTGTTGCGGCAAAAAGGACCGCTCGGGCTCCTGAAGCGCATGGTCCGCTGGAACGGGGGCAAGCGGGGGAATCACTCAGGTGCCGTCTAACGCCCTCTGTATTCTTCCGCAGGAGCCCGCTTGGCTTTGCGAGACTTACGAATGAGTGCCACTGTGATGACAATGGGGAACGCCAGCTCTCCCACAGGATGCTGATTGCTAGGAGCGGCCCCTTGCGAAGGCCTTGCCGCCCCTCGAAGCGTTCACAACCGGTCTGCGCCGAGCTGGTCACATACTTGGCCCTCCAGGATTGTGTTCATGACCTGATCGAGCAGCCGGTTTCGTGTGATGGCATGCGATGCGGATTAGGCAACGACGGCAAACAGGTCGAGGACGACATCGGTGGAAGCGCCGCTGACGTAGATGTCGAGCTCGCCACTGGCCACCGCCGAATTGAACCAGATAGCCACTGTCTCCCCAGGTCCGAAGGGCATGTCAATCGGCAGGACAACTGGACCGGCGCCCTACAAAAATGAATAAGCTGTCCGGCAGTGCTACCCGCACTTATTGTAACTACACTGCGGGCGGTTACATAGAGAAAAAACCACGAGATGAGTGGCAGAATGCGAAGAGTAGACAAGGTGTGAGGCAATACTCCTGCTGTCCTGCCGGTATCCCGCCGCAATGTTGGGGGCGCGCACAGATCCACCCGATTCAACCATATTTCTATCGAACAGATCCCTCGACTATGCCATTTATGCCTGTCCTCAATTACTAAACACCATGCTGGGCTGTCTCAACTAACAGTAGATGAAGCAATGCAAAGTGGTACGGTGGCAGCGTGGAAATTTTTCCGTTGATCTGGACTCTTTGGAGTGCCACATCATGGCAAAACTGTAACTGCTGGAGACCTACACAGGCGCACTCGAGATGTCGATATAAGCCTTGTGGGCGTAACTTATGATGTCCAGTCGCCCTGCGGCTTATAATGCCAAGGGCCACACAATTGACGAATAGAGTAACCAGAAAACAACAAAAATGAAAACTGTTATTGTCACACCTCAAATACCCATTGCCTTTAAAACCGGAGGAATTGGGACCTTCACCGAGAACCTTACTCGGTTACTAAGGGCACATGGCGATGAGGTGCAGATCATTTTTACGCACCGACCCGAAGTGCCCAGGTCGGAATGGCAAGGTCGGTTTCGGGAGCTCGAGGTTCCAGTAGTGTGTATCGACGAGGACACGGCGCCTCTAATTATTCCCACAGGCTACGACAGGCTGCAAGCCATCTCCGAAGCCGTTGCCCAGCGGCTACCCAAGGACGCAGCGGTAGTCTATTTCGCCGATTGGGAAGCGAATGGGCTCCATTATGTACGCCAGCGGAGATTTGTCGCGAACGAAGTACCAGCATGCGTCACTGTTCTTCACGGTAGTTCGAAATGGAACCGTTGGGGAATGCAGCTCTGGCCGGAATCCACCGAGGAACTCGCGCTCGACTTCCAGGAACGCTACGCCGTCGAGCATAGCGATTTTGTAGCCGCACCCAGTCAATACATCGTTTCGTGGGCTCAGGACGACGGATGGGTATTACCGCCCAGTGATCGTGTACAGGTGCTTGGATTACCTTTTCTGCCCAATCCGGACTTGCTTGAACAATTAGGTCCATCTTCCCAGACCTTTGACCGCATAGCATTCTTTGGCCGCCAGGATACCTGCAAAGGCATTGACCTATTTGTCGAATCGCTCATTGGCTTGAGCAATGGTCGTGGTCTCGAGTCTATCAGGGAGATCGTGTTACTGGGAGCAATCGGTCAGAACGTCTATGGGTCAAGAGACGACATTGTAGGGCGACTTCGCAGCCACATACCTGGCGTTGGTATAGCGGCCTATACGGACCTCACCTCGGTTCAGGCCCAACGCTTCCTGGCGGAGAATGCGTCAAGGACGCTGGTGGTAATACCTAGCCGCGCCGACACGCTGGGCTACTCGGCAATTGAAGCCTCATTGATCAACAACCTGAATATCATCTGTTCCAATGCTGGCGGTATACCGGAAATATTTGGCTCTGATGATTGCGATCAATTGTTCGATCCATACGTCGAGTCCCTAACCGAGAAAATAGATCAGTGGCTCCAAGCTGGACCGCGCGACTCCTCTCGCCTGGGAAAGTATGACTGGGCGGCGGCAAACCAGCGATGGCTGGCATTTCACGACAAAGTCTGTGCTTACGCCCGCTCAGTGCAGTCACCTGATGGGCCAGGCCGGCAAAACACTCAGATTATTACCCCATCGGCGAAACGTCGCGCTAATGTCGATGTCTGTATACCCTATTACAATCATGGGCAGTACCTGCCGCACCTCTTGACGTCACTCGAGGCACAAACGTCTCAGGATTTCAACGTGTTCGTCGTTAACGACGGCTCGACCGATATCCGGTCAATAACGAATTTCGAGGGACTGGCGGAGCAGTATCAGCAACGAGCGAACTGGACTTTCATTAGCACTGACCATAAAGGTGCCTGCCACGCGCGGAATTTCGCCGCATCCCTTGGAACTACCGAGCTCATATGCTTCGTCGACGCAGATAGCATCACCCTCCCAAACATGATCGAACGGTTTGTTGAAGGTATTCTCAAATCGGGCGACGATTGCTTGACCTGCAATCGGTACTGCTTTGCGAACGACAGCGCGCCGTTGACGTCGTCAAGAGTACTGCGCCGCCCTGTGTTCCATTCGGTGCCGATTGGCAATTGTCCCTCGCTCGGAGTCGTGCAAAATCCTTACGGCGATGGGACATGCGTTATACGCCGGTCAGTATTCGAGCAGCTTGGAGGCTTCGTCGCCGACCGGCCCAATGATACCAACTACGAGTACCGTGAGCTGTTTGCTAGGCTCTCACTAGCCGGTTACCACTTGGATGTCATACCGGAGTTTCTGCTCAATTGCCGGCTGCGCACTGATAGCGGGATGCGTACAGGTGGCGAATACCAGAACGAGAGTCGAGTCGCGAGACATTACGAAGCCAAACTGCGAGAGGTAGGGCTAGCCGATCTGGTGGCACTGCTGCTGGGGCAACATCATGCGGCGAGCAGGAGGGCGGGACAGGATATACCGGCTTTGCGGCAACAGATCGCGAACTTGGAGCAGAATGCTGCCAAGCTGGAGGAACAGATCACGTCCAGCAAAGCACGAGTCGGTGAGTTAGAAGAAGCAGTGCGGTGGCATAAGCTGCAGAGCGATAACTGGGAGAAGGCGGCCGCCGAGCAACAGGCACAAATGGCTGCTGAGCATGCTTGGATCGCCGAGCTGCAAATGGGGGCGGAGTGGCATCGGCAGCAGAGCCAAAACTGGGAGAAGGCGGCAGCCGAGCGGGAGTCTCAGTTTGCCGAGTTGCAAAGCTGGACCATCGAGCTGCAAGAGGCAGTCGAGTGGCACAAGCAGCAGAGTCTGCGCTGGGAGGCGCTAGCTGCCGAGCGGGAGGCGCACATATCTGAACTTCTGGCACAACCCAAGACCGCGCAGGGGAAAGTCCTGGACTCAGTGAAGCGCATGTGGGCAATGTTACGAAGAGCAGGGAAAGTGACAAATCTTGTGTCCAAAGAGTAGTCAGCAGGCCAAATGGAACAGGTTGCAGCTTGGACGACGAGTATGTTGAGTTGACATCAAGACTGCGGTTTGCTACGCTTGGGCGGCGCAGATTACTGGTTCATCTACCAGTGCGCGAGGAGCCAAGTGACGTCAAGCGCGGACGGGCGCCCTGAATAAAGTTGACCAAGACGATGAGGTTGTTGGGGGGGAACGGCGTGAGTGCACCATCAGACCCAGTTGTCGCCGTGGAGCAAGAACCCTCTTTCTTACCTAGAGATGACAGCGCAACTGCAAACTCCAGCCAACTACGTGCTGTCCGACTCTTTCTCCTTTTGAAGGAATATCCTAGCAGAGCGCGTGAGTTGCTCGCTTATCTAGTGCTCTTTCTACTTATTTATTCAGTTTGCTATTTGATCCCCTATGGGTTTTACGATGACTATGCTAATCTGTACACTGCTGAAACCGCGGGAGGCCGAGGGGACCTGGCTGGTCCAGTCGAAAACGCACGGCCGATTCTGGGGTACCTGTTTGACTGGACTTTTGCAGCGATGCATGACCTTAGCGACCTCCGCTATTTACGTCTCGTCAGTGTAATTGGAATCGCTCTTTGTGCCTGGTTAGTCTACTTGCTGTTGCGCCGTGCGGGCCTGAGCTATTGGCCGGCTTTCTTCGTTCCGGTAATGATTTTTACACTCCCCACCTATCAGGTGTTTGCTTCCTGGTCGTTGTGTGCATTTCATGCCTGCGCGATTCTCCTGGCTGGTGCGGCATTCATACTTACCGAACGCGCTCTTGGTGCACCTTTTACGAAAAGGTTCTGGCTCTTGCTTCCGCTTGCTGCCCTGTTGGAATTAGCGTCGATGATGATCTACCAACCAGCAGCTATGACGCTTTTGCTCTTTGGTGCCATTACGATCTTTGTCCGACAACTGAGCGTAGTTCAGTCGATGAAGTGTTTGGGGGCCTATTTAGGGGTCATTGCAGTAGCTATTGGCCTAGACGATGCTTCCTTACACACACTTCCAAGAATTATCCTAGGCGTAAACATCACTGCCTCGCGTACGCAACTAGTGCAAAATATCCCAGGTAAAATAGGCTGGTTCTTCAGACAGCCTTTGAACAATGCGTTGAACTTAACATCTATTACTCCCACATATGCAACCGGTGCCATCATTGGGGCTTTCATTATTGCGGGACTGTTCCTTTATTTCGAGGGGAGTATCGGTTCCCGGCTGGCCAAGCTGGTATTAGCACTATTTCTACTGCCCATAAGTTATCTGCCAAATCTCATAACCATTGACAATTGGGCAGCATATCGTACCCTCGTAGCACTGGGGTCGCTCATCGTGCTCTACTATGCGCTTGCCTTTATGGGATTTGCCCGCCTCCTTGATTACGTCTCACTGCCACAGGTAAAGGGCGCAGTTATTACGATTCCCCTGGCAGTGCTTGCTATCTCCGGAGGAGTGTTTGCAGCTCATAATGTTGCTTTAGACTTCGCCGTGCCACAGTACACGGAGTTAGAGCTCTTGAATAGTCAACTCCAACCGGTCATTCAACAGCATCCACGCGTGATTTATTTCGTCGCGTCCAATTGGACAGATTCCATTGCGCCAGTTGTTTGCTACGACGAATTTGGTGTGCCTTCATCAGACGCGTCGTGGAACTCAATCCCGATGGTATACCTTGCATTGCAAGAGATCGATCCTGCTGACGACCATGTTCTAGTAAAGGTCATTTCAGAAGACAGCATAAAGAACCTCCCCACAGGAAGTGTCGTCGTTAATATGCAAGACCTACAGAATGAGCGATCGGTGATGCCTTTTTATTGTTCCACAACATGATAGTTCCAATGCAGATGCCCAATAGGGGTAGCACGCTGGCAAATCTACACATTGCGAAAGGAGGGTAAGACGCTGTACCCCAAGCCATACCTGGAGCTTCAGATGGTCTTCGCCCGTACAATGGCCGAGTTCACCGGCATACCATATCTTGAATCCTTGTTGCGCAACACCGACCTGTACGGCATCTTCGGTTTGAAGTGGGATGAGGACCTGCCAGTGTGGCAGCAGTTCACCGCCGGTTTGCCTCCGGATGGACTGGCAATCGAGGAAGCTTACAGCTTCTTCAGCCAGCGCTACGATCAGGGGTTGATTTTGGACAACGCGCCGGGTCGACTGCTCTGGGGCTGCTTCTCGCATGACTACGATGTGGAGAGGAAAGGTGTCGACATCCATTTCTCTGATAGGGACACATCCGGCTTTGGCCCGTTGAGCCACCAGCGGATAGAGGCGCGTATGGCCGAGCTTCGGGCGATGTTTGCGTACATTCGCGAGGAGCATCCCGACGCCGAGCGGGTCATTTGCGACGGGACATGGATGCTCAACCGTGTGGAGTACAGGCGTATCCTGGCACCCGAACAGCCTCGGTATACCTGGGTAGGGGACCCACTGCTCTACGGCACTGGGCTATGGGGACAGTTTCTGCGGCGTGGACCACGTATAGATGAGGCCGCAGCAGCATTCTTTCTGGAGCGAGTCTCACGACTGAGCGATGCCAGCGATATTGCTAGTTGCTTTCCTCTTCAGGCGCTCTGTTGCGATTGTCCTATCTCCTATTTCTATCGGTTTTATGGAATCGGCGATTACTGAGGATGGATCCTGTAGTAGACTAAGTAGGTCGCCACTCGAGGGTGGAACAGGATCTGCAGAAGAGCCCCCGAGAGGAGGGCTCGAGCATGGAGATAGCGTTAAGTACGCAGGAGTGGGACGAGTTGGAGCACGCCCAGCGGCAGGAGCGTGGAGTACGCAACTGGAGACGGTATCAAGCGATTCGGCTGTTGGCGCAGGGGCAGACCCCAGTGGAGGTCGCCGAGGCGGTGGGCTGTCGGGTGTCGAGTGTCTACAACTGGGTGGTGGCCTGGACGCACCGGGGCAACGCGGGGCTGCATGAAGACCACCATGGAGGCCACACGTGGCGGCTGGACGCCGCGGGGCAGCACGAGCTGGAGACACTGCTGGAGACCGATCCGCACGAGCGCGGAGAACAGGCGACCGAATGGACCGTTCCCCTGCTGTTGACCCATCTAAGCCAAGCGGGCTATGTGGTGAGCGAGCATACGTTGCGGCGGACGCTGCACCGCTTAGGGTGGCGCTGGAAGCGGCCGCGCTACGAACTGGGCCGGCCTGACCCGGCCTATGAGGCGAAAAAAACGCGGTTGTGGAGCAAATAGCGGGCGTGGTGGCGGCAGGAGGCGAGATCTGGATGGGCGACGAGACGATGCTGCGGGAGTTTCCACCCCTGCGGGCGAGCTGGTCGCGGCGGGGCGAGCAGAAGCGGGTGGTAGTGAGTGGTCGCAACCCCTACCGCGTACTGCTCGGAGCCCTCAATGTGGTGACCGGCCAGGTGGTACGCCTGGTGCGCGAGCGGTGTCGCACCGCCGATACGGCGGCCTTCGTCGAGAAGCTCGGCCAGGTGCGGCCCGAGGTGCCCAAGCTGCTCATCTGGGATAATGCGCCGCCGCATCATCCGAAACTGGTCCAGCAGGCGGCAGCGGAGGCGCACATCCAGATTGCCTTCTTGCCCTTTCGGGCTCCCGAACTGATGCCCTGTGAGGACCTGTGGCGGCAACTCAAGGCGGTGGTCGCCGCCAATCGGGTCTATGCTGACATCACCGAGCTGGTGATCCGTGCGCTCGCCTGGTTGGATGCGATTCCGCCCGAGGACTGTTTACGCCGAACGGGCGTGACCTCCTCCAAGTTCGAGTGGCTATCCACTTAGATGCGCGGAATAAGCCTGCCGGGCAGTCACCGTGCTATTCCGACACCAAGTCAGCATCAGGACTGTGCTGGTCGTCTCCATCAGCACAGGAAGTATCGGTGGATGCTTCTGTGCGGACATGTATGCTCTCCAGTGGTGGCTCATTGGCCGTACCCAGATAGGTCAACGGCTCAATTGAGTGAAGTGACTCTGGAGTTGCCTGACTTGGGATGGCTGACCCTGAGCCTGAGACCGGGCTACCGAACTCCTCATCATAATGGAAGTTTGGCAAGAGCGTACGCCGTAGCCGCTTATACACTTCGTAGCGGACTGTGCCTATCGGCAGGATTCTGCCTCGAGCTATTCTGACAAGGTCGCCCAGAGATCTCACCTGAGACAACTGTGGTTTGATATGTAGCTCATACCACAGTCTATCGCTGAGCTCATTCAGGCGCAAATACTCGATGGCAAACGATGCGTTGCGGCGAGCCAGATCTCTATCGGCGCCTACAGTGGATCTCGACGCTGCCACTTCGCTTGCTTGAGCGATAGCTTGTTCCATACCGTCGACCATGTCGTCGAGTTCGAAATGCAGCTGAACTCGTTCACGTCCTGCGGCGGCCATGAGTGCGCGCTTCCGGCGATCACGCACCAGCTGTCGCACCGCGTCGGTGTACTCGTCGAGCTCCCTGTCTGTGGATGGAATCAGGTATCCGCACTCGGGGGTAACCAGCTCAGGGTGGCCCCCAAAAGTGGTGGCGACCGGCACTGTTCTCATAGCCATTGCCTCGAAGAGCACCAGGGCCAGCCCTTCATACTTGCTCGGCAACAGAAGGATGTCGGCAGCCGCCATGAGCTCGCGTACATCCTCGTTGCTCATTTCGCCCAGGAATCGGACCTGCTGGTGCAGCCGGTTACGCGCCACGAATGACTGCATCTCGTTGAGCAGGTCACCGTCGCCAACTACCAGCCCTACAAAATTCTTCTCAGTCTGGGCAAGCCGGCGCAGAATCTCCGCCCAGGCCAGCGGCCTTTTCTGATCGACGACCCTACCTACATATAGAATAATGACGGTATCCTCGTCGATGCGCAGGCGCTGCCGGGTTAAGCTTGAATCGTATCGCGCCGGATCCCATTCACCGGAGTCAATATTGGCATGCACCACACGGATGCGCTCCGGGTCAGCGCCGCGATCCACCATCCACTCTTTCAGGTGATGAGTGCAGGTAACGCTCTGATCGAGTTGAGTTCCCAATCGGACCGACATCCACGGATAACCGCCGTTTTTCCAGTGCTCCTCTTCCACGTGCATGTAATCCAAAATGGGTAGATGGGGAAAGTACGCCCGCAGAAACGGCACCAGGCAATACCCCAGTTCACTGCCAGAAATGAGGACAGCATCAATTTGGCGAGAGGCAATCAGGTAATTCAGGAAACGTGGGAAGTCAGCATACTGGAGGAAGTTGGGTAGGTGAAATATGTCTGGCGTGATCTGGGCAAACTCGTGAAGCCATGAGTGATACGAGGATATCGTGGTCACAATGGTAAATTCGTAGCCAAGGAGCGAAAGCGTGCGAACCAGATCGAGGCTGAACTTGTCGGCTCCGCCTATCCGAAGCCAGGGGAGAAGAAACAAGATGCGCTTCTTGCCTGCAGGCTTCACTAACGAGTTACTGAAGGGAAACTGGTCGGAGATCGCCGGATGCGGGAGATCCGCGCCGCTAATAAACTCGGGATGCGGGAAGCTCTTGAGCAAATGTGCATGTTTGTGTACCAGCCAATTGCGAAACGCCTGTGTGCTACGAGTGTTGCTGGCAGTCTCCAGCACGCGCGACTGATGCCAGGTGCGGTACCAGGTGAGATACTCAGGTATGGTATATCCCCAGTAGCCTGCCTCCGCCAGATTGAGCCAGAAATCCCAGTCCTCGTGCCCATGCACAATCGACTCATCGTAGCCACCAACCTGGAGGTAGGCATCCCGTCGTATCATGGCCTGACTGGTCACAAAGTTCTCTTTGGTGAGGTTGTGCTCGTAGGACTGGAAACCATGATTCCATAGAAAGCAGTGTACTCCGAAGGTCACATTGTGCGCTGAACACGCGGCAAACTGCGGCTGAGTCTCCATGAGCCAGAGAGCTTTTTCGACGAAGGTCGGCTCCACCAGGTCGTCGGCGTCAAGCTGCAGAAGATAGCGTCCGCGCGCCAGCCTGACTGCGTGATTGCGCGCCGCCGCTGGACCCTGGTTGGTCTGGTGGACTACTCTCACGCGCGTGTCGGTGGCGGAAAGCGTATCCAATTGTGTCAAACTGTCTGGATTGGTGCTGCCGTCGTCCACGATAATCCACTCGAGATGCTGGTATGACATCCGTTGTATACAGCGTACGGTTTCCCAGAATACCTCTCCAACGTTGTAGTACGGCGTAATGACGCTGACGAGCGGTATTCCACGATCGCGAGATGTATAGTCATACGAAGGTCGGGCATTGCTGGCTGGGGTATTTTCATAGTCAGGATTTCCTGGGTCAATCACACCCACACTCCATTAGTAGTAATCATATGTAAAGTAGTAGGACGGTATAGTTAAGCGTGGCTCCCATTGTAAAGGCAAATGGGAAATATGACAATTAGCCCCCCAAACTGACTATCTCCACATCTCTCTTCGACGAGTCCACCATGGCCTCCCCGGAAAGTAGGTAGTGGGGGCGTTCGGTGTGGTCGGTGCCAAGGAGAATGGCTGGGGTGTGGATATGGCGGCGGGCAGCGCCCGGTTGTTGACACGCGTGCGAACACCGCCTGAAGTGCCTAGTGGTTGGAGACTCGCACCAGGGTTGCCCGGGTCTGCCTCCATCATATCTCACGCCTGCCTGCGTATCTCAGGAGACGACACCGAAGAGGTCGAGGACGACATCGGTGGCGCTGCTGCCGATGTAGATGTCGAGCTCGCCACTGACCACCGCCGAATTGAACCAGATGGCCACGGTCTCCCCAGGGCCGAAGGGGAGGTTGGCGGTACCGCTAAAAGCGACGCCATGAGGCAGTAAGGCGATGTAGCCGCCGCCAGCGGTGTCGGTGGCGGTGATCTTGCCCATGGCGCCGGCGATGAGACTGGGGACGGTGACGCCGTTGAAGGTGACCCCGGCAATGGTCAGGGTGTGGGTGCTGCCAGCGGCATAGGGACCGCCGCCATTATTCTTGGCATCGGTGACGCCGCTACGGGTATCGAGCAGGCGGATGGGTTTGCTGAGATAGGTGGTGGCTCCGCCAGTGGTGCCGTTGAGCACGCTGGTCAGGCGGACCCACGTGCCGGGGGTGCCGCTTTTGATGCAGACCCACAGCGTGGCGTTGCTGTCGACGAAGATGTCGCCCTGGACGTGCGCCCCTGAGGCAGGTGCGCCCGGCGACCCAGCCGGCGCCAAATTCAGCGGCGCTCGACCTCCCTTAAAAACGCCTCCCACCCCGCTGGTAGACATCCCGGACGCCCCAGTGCCGGTGTCCGACTGGCCCAAGACTCCTCTGGAAAAATCGCCGGTTGCAGTGCCCTGCACGGCGACTCCTTGAGATCCCACTGAAGCTAGTAAAGCAACGGCGCCACTGGGACTTCCCGTATTGTTAAGGTTTAGCAGAGGACTCGTTCCTGGGCTGCCCGTAGTGGCCAGTGAGGTTATGGATGAGGCAGTATTGTCTTTCCCCAGCAGCAGAGGATCGCCGTTGGCAGCATGAGCGATGGAGGCATTGCCGGCCCCCAATGCTACTGCCGCTGCCGTGGCTGCCGCCGCTGCCGCTCCTGCGGTGGTGAGTAACCGGCGCCGGCTGGTCTTCTTGCCGCGGTGCGCGGTTGCCGCCACCTGACGCTCTCGGTCGGCCTCTTCCGTCCGGGCCTGCAGTGCAGCTAGCTCCGCTTGCTGTTGGGCAATGGTCTGCCGCTGCACGGCGAGTTGCTGGGAAATTTCTTCCTGCTGCTGAGTCATCGCTGCTTGCTGTTGGGACACTTCATGCTGTAGCGCCTGGATTTGCTCGGTCAAGGCCTGCATCGCCGCCTCGGCATCCGTCATGGGTTTCGCCTCCATCAGATTTGCCCGTCCGCTCCCGTCGAATCGAGCTAGGGACAACCAACCACTCCCGCCAGCCAGCGCTGGGGGAGATCGCGAGGCGCCCATGCATACGTCCGTTGGGAAGGGGCGCGCGGTCGGCGCCTGGTCCACACTACCAGGAGATCATCAAGCGAGCGAGCGAGCGCATCTGTGCATCCCGGTCGACGTGCTGTGGGACACGGACTGCTCGCTCACTCTCAGCGCCAGTATAGAAGTGGCAGGCGAGCCTGTCAACACGCAGGATGCATACAAAGGAGGCATACATGGGTCTGGCTGCTGTGAGCTGGTTCTTCAAGGAGTGGGTGGTATAGACCCGTCCCTGGGTCTACTGCTCAGACCCCGGGACCACAGCGGGACCGGGCCCCAATGCTGGCATATGCTCGTGCGCCCGCCCGCTCGCTCATCTCAGGCGACGACGGCGAAGAGGTCAAGGACGACATCGGCGGCAGCGCCGCCAATGTCGTTGTCGAGGTCACCACTTTCAAAGTGATATCCTACATGATGCTATTCGCACCTACCATGGTTGGACAGCGTTGTCTGATCGGTCGGTGGGCCAGCATCTCTCGCCCGCTTGGCATGGAACGCTGAGAGAAGCCTTCTCGAAAAGTTTCCCATCACATCTGTGCATCAATCTGCAGAGAGCACATAGCCACGCTCAGCTAGCAAACTGATTAGCACCCGGGCGTTGTGCTCGGGAGTGACTCTAACGGTCTCGAGAGTGACTTCTGGTGCAACCGGAGGCTCGTAGGGGTCGTTGACACCGGTGAACGTCGCGATCTCACCTCGACGGGCACGGGCATACATTCCCTTGGTGTCGCGATGCTCGCAGACATCGAGTGGAGTATCAACGAAAACCTCGAAGAAACGCTCCGGCCCAACCATAGCTCGCACCTGATCGCGTGTGGCTCGATACGGACTAATCGCCGCGCAGATCGCGATGCCATGATGACGGACGATCTCACTGGCTACAAACCCAATACGCAAGATGTTAGCATCGCGATCCTCTCGGCTAAATCCCAGCCCTTTCGAAAGGTGCGTTCGTACGACGTCTCCGTCCAGCATGGTCGCCTGCCTACCACGTTCCAGCAGAAGCACCGTGAGTATGTCGGAGATAGTAGATTTGCCAGCGCCAGAGAGACCGGTGAACCAGATACAAAATCCCTGATGGTGCAGAGGCGGATAGATCTCGGCAAGGATACGCGCTGTCTCGGGACGAGTAAACCAATCAGGAAGCAAGCGCCCTTTGGAGAGATAGTCTTCACGGACCTGTGTGCCGGAGATTGAGATAACACGCGCGTCTGGCGGAGCCTGATCAACCTCCACATAGCGATCTTCGTCGGCGAGATAGACCATCTCCTGGAAAAAGAGCGGAGTGACGCCAATCTCGTCGGCGTGTGTCCCTATCAGCTCCTGCGCAGCATAGGGCGCATAGAACGGCTTGCCGCGACTGTCATTGCCCGGTCCGGCATGGTCGCGTCCGACGATAAAATGTGAGGCGCCGTGATTCCTGCGGATGATCGCGTGCCAGACAGCTTCGCGAGGTCCGGCCATGCGCATCGCCAGCGGCAGCAGGCCAAGTAAGGTGCGTTGCGGATCGTAATACTGCTCCACGAGCGTTCGATAGATCCGCACGCGACTAAAGTGATCGACATCGCCGGGCTTAGTCATGCCGACGCTAGGATGCAGCAGCAGCGTTCCATCAATGCTGGCCGCAGCGCGCTTGGTCAGCTCTTCATGGGCGCGATGCAGTGGATTGCGCGTCTGAAAGGCCACCACACGCTCGGCGCCCATTGCACCAAGGCGCTCGCGCACCTGTGCGGGTGTCAGACGCAACTCCACGAAGTCATACGGACGCGGGACATGCAACACGCGCAATTGACCTGACACACACGCCGGTCCCCAAGATGCCATCTCGGCCACCAGTGGGTGACGCGGATCTGTTGTACCCAGCACCCATTCTGCCTCAGTGGCCCGATCCCAGGAGAACACCTCCTCAACAGTCATCACGGCAAGCACGTTGTTGTGTGCGTCGCGAAGCGCCATGCGCTGCCCTACTGGAGGCAGCTGCGAAGGATCTACCGTGAGCGTAACTGGGATAGGAAAGAGCATGCCGTTGGCCAGCCGCATCTCAGATATGACGCGCTGATAGTCCGACTGGCTCATAAAGCGATCGAGCGGCGAAAAGCCGCCAGTCGCCAGCAGCTCAAGATCGCAGAGCTGCCGAGTAGTAATCTGGATTGAGGGAAGCTGATTAGCTTCCTTCAAGAGTGCTGCCCGCTCTTCACCATGTACGAGAAGATCCACTAAGCGCTCGCCATAGGGCGTGATGAGGCCGTTACGAGGAGATGACACAAAAACCCCCTTATCAAAGCTGCGTTGAGTTACCGTGCAAGTGTAACAGAAGTTATAGATCAGGACTAGAGAAAGTGAATTTTTGGCGCTCACTAATTAATGGACAAGATCGAAGGGAGCGCATCATGGACCTGGCTTTCATAAGCTAACCTACGCTCGGTAACCCACTTTGCTGCCATTGCCTGAGATGATCCGCAGATGCTTTGCTATCAGTTGCCGATGCTGATCGAGTGATGGGTGCGTAGAGCGCACACAGCCTGCTACGATCGCGCGGAGTTATGCGTAGGTCGACTAGGCGAGACAATAGGCGAAATGATATCGGGTGCTTGCTGATAACATGAACGCATCGCTTTTGTTCGGGTAACGCTCCTTGTGAAATGTGCTGCAGTCTAGGCGCACCTGGGGTTGAGAATCAGGCTGGACTCTATGCATGTAGCTATCGAGTGGCAAGTCAATGGTAGAGCCCACAGGGACACTACCACGCTTGTGCCTGCTGGACCATAGGGTGTATTATTGCCCGGACTTTAGCAGCCGACGTGGAGCACTGAACTACGGTACGTGATGAATACCAGATAACATAGGGACACGGGAAACGGCGATGAATTCGGCAACGATGTCACAAATACCCATCATCATCAACAATCGCGATCGGCTCGAGCCGCTACGTCAGCTTCTTACGTGGCTGAAGCGGGCTGGACACCGTAACATCGTCATCATCGATAATGACTCCTCTTATGCTCCGCTGCTGGCCTACTATCCCCGCTGCCCCTACAGAGTCATTCACTTGGGTGAGAATGTCGGCCACCTGGCGGCATGGACCCGGGGCATCGTCGAGGAGGTTGCCCACGACCAGTATTACGTGATGACGGACCCTGATATCGTGCCGGTCGAGTATTGCCCGACCGATGCGCTCGCCCACTTTTACAGCATTCTGGACCGCTACCCTGAGAGACTCAAAGTAGGTTTCGGTCTCAAGATCGACGACCTGCCGGTTCGCTACAAGTTCGCGGCGGAAGTTAAGGCCTGGGAGGGGCAGTTCTGGACGAAGCCGGTTGAGCCAGGTGTGTACGATGCACCCATCGACACCACCTTTGCACTGTACCGCCCAGGAACGTCCGGATATGTGAGCGCTTTGCGCACTGGAGAGCCGTATGTGGCGCGCCACACGCCGTGGTATTCGAGCACACGCCACCCGGATCGGGAGGAACTCTACTACCGGGCACATGTCCGGACTGACGTCAACCATTGGGACGGCACGGAGCTTCCCGCCCGTCTGTACCAGTTGCTGTCTAACGCGGGCATCTCGGTGGCACAGTCGGAGCCGCAGCACCGCAGCTGGATACAGCGCCTCATTCGACGTTAGGATGGCGACAGATGGCTGGTGCGTAAATGGGTGTGTGCAAGGAGTATTGCTCCAACTCATGAGAACTTAGGTTCGCTTAGTCTCTGTTTGTGTTATCTCCCACTGGTTGAGCTCACGATTGAGCAATCTTTCAAGCTGCGCGATATCGTCAGCGAAGACATCCCAGAGGCGAAGTCGTGTCTCATGGGCCATTTCCGGGTACTCGAGCACAGCAGAGAGAACTCGGTGGCCCCAACGCATGCGCAGTTCGGCTGGGATTAGTGCCTTCACAAGGCTAAGAGTACGATTTGACGAGAAGACTATGTCCTGAACCCGTCTAGCACTTGAGGAGCGTGGTATGCCTCCACTGTTCACTCGCAATGAAGTGTCGACCCGGAAGTCGGGGCGCACGCCGAGAAAGCGGAACGCCCCTCCCATAACGGTGTCTATATGGGCATCGAGATCGTCGGTTAAGATAATGTGTACGCGCTCGCGCCCAAAAATGTGCAGATAGCGCTCGACTTGCCGCGCGTAGAGGCCCACTTCAGTGTAGTACCATATCGGTTCGAAGTTTTGCAGGCGTCGCTCTGGTTCGAGCGCCAAGCTTTGCTCGAATGATCTAGTTTCCGTGTGGTCGCGAGTGAGTAAGCCGTAGGCGCTGTAGGCACGTTCGATCGGATTGCGTAGGAGGATCACGATTTTGGAATCAGGAACTTCCAAGTTGATTCGCTCGGCGGCGGTTGCATAGAACAGGTAGTAGACCGAGGCCTCGCCGATGGCTGCTTCCTGCTGCACCTCGGTAAACAGGCGCTGATATTCGACCTCGGTGCGGACAATGCGATCTTCGAGGCGAGGTGCCCCTGGAACAATTGGATCTCCGTAGCGCAGCGGCATTTCTTGAGAGGCGAAGTAGTGGGTCTCTTTTACTGGGGCTATGAAGACGTCAGGATGTTGGCGAAGGTAGCGTACGAAAGATGTCGTTCCACAGCGAGCTCCGCCGACAACGAAGAAGTTTGGTTTCACCATGTTCCTAAATTCCCTATATTCTACGATCGCCGACATAGAGCTGTGCTGAGCTTGAGCTCACGCTACTCGAAGCCGTGATGAGTGTCAACTACCTTACCCGCTTCAGTTGACAGACCTACATCGGTCACGGAAGAGGCGAGACTGGATCCATGCCGAGCCTTCGGCTGGGTCTTACCACGGCCAATACCGTGATAGCGGAAACCGAACTCCTCGACCTGCAACGGATCAAAGAGGTTGCGTCCATCAATGAAAATTGGACCCTTTTCGTCTGGCCACATGACAGCGCACAATCGCTCCAAGTCGAGATCCGCGAATTGTTTCCACTCTGTAGCAAAGATTATAGCCACGCAGCCAGTCGCGGCATCATACTCGTCTGCGGCATATGTCACCTGCCAGTCCGGGTTCAGCTTCTGCGCTGCCTCCATGGCGACCGGGTCATAGACGCGCACGTCAGCGCCCATGTCGATGAGCCAGTTGACGATGTCGATCGCGGGAGCTTCACGCATATCATTGGTGTTATCCTTGAAAGCGAGACCCAATATAGCAATCGTCTTCCCATATATATTATCTGATCCTCCCAGCTCCGCCTGAAGCTTGTCGATGACAACATGGCGCTGATCCTGATTGATGATCATCACCGCATTGAGTAACTGCGGATGTAATCCAGCTTCGTCGGCCATATGGATTAGGGCCCTTACATCCTTGTCGAAGCAACTTCCCCCGTAGCCAAGGCCCGCATTCAGAAATCGGTTGCCTATGCGTTGATCGCACCCCATACCGGCAGCAACTTCCTTCACGTCTGCACCGAGCCGTTCGCAAATGCGAGCGATCTCATTGATGAACGAGATTTTGGCCGCCAGAAAGGCATTAGATGCATACTTTATCATCTCAGCAGTGTAAAGGTCGGTGATGACTATGGGCGCCCTCAACGGAAGATAGAGTGCCGCCACCCGCTGCGCCGCTGCGCGATCAACCGAGCCCAGCACTATTCTCTCCGGATGCAGAAAATCGCGCACAGCGATGCCCTCGCTCAAGAATTCAGGATTTGATACTACTGCAATATGAAGACTAGGATTAGGAAGATGCTCGCGAATGACCGCCGAAACCAGATCGCCACTACCTATTGGCATCGTACTCTTGTTGACAATAATAGCGTCATGGAGCAAATGGGCGGCAATAGAACAGGCTGCGGATTTGACATATGACATGTCCGCTCCAGATCCACCTTCGATTGGAGGAGTGTTCACAGCAATAAAAATAAAGTCGGCGTTGGGTATTGCCTCTTCATACCTCGTAGTAAATTTCAGGCGTCCCGCTTTGCAATTGCGCTCTACGATTGAGTCCAAATCTGGTTCATAGATTGATAGTTTACCTGCTCTAAGTTGTGCGATCTTTTCTTCCTGGATATCCAGGCACACGACTTTATTTCCCAATTTGGCGAAGCAAGCTCCAGTGACGAGTCCCACGTAGCCCGTGCCTACAATGCAGATGTTCACCATCTCCTCAGATCTCCTCGACTTAGCCTAGGAACTACTTTGGCCCTGTGCTACGCCGATCAGCTCCATGATGGATATCATGGAAAGACGACTCGGAACAATCCCATTGTCGGATTAGCAAAGTGCAGAGGAGCAGTGGATGACTGAAGAACCTAACCCGACATACAAGTTTAACTCACAGTGGCACTATCAGGTAACATACGATCGCACATACATTGTACCAATAGGCCGGAAGCTTGTAGACCTTTTCCTATGCCGTCTCCTAAGACGATGTCTAGCAGTAGACACTGCGTCCATCCGAAACCGATGTCCTACTTGCCATATGTTGTATCATTGAGAAAAGAAAAAGAGACAGCTACACGCGTCCAGTGCCTGCGACTTTGGGTGACAGTGTAGCTGTCTCTTTAGGAAATGTCGCAGTGCATACTTGATCTAACAGTGTTTGCCAGATAGGAGGCATCCTGTGATTGCACAGGATATTCGGATATCTGCTCTCCGAGATTCTCTTTGTTGTCCAGTTTGCCGAGGAAATTTGGAGATATCCTCACAGCTAGATTGTCCTACCTGTGGAGCTTCTTTCCCCTTTGTGGACGGCAAGCCTATTCTCATCAATGAATCGAGGAGCCTGTTTTCTCATGCAGATTTTCAAGAGCATGCCGCAACAACATTTATTCCCCTGGGACGAATCAATCAGTTCGCGCAAGCAATACTTCCCGATATAAGCCGCAATATTAGGTCTGCCACCCGGTATCGCCAACTCTCGCATCTTCTATCGTCGCGCAGTGACCATCCGAAAGTCCTTGTTATCGGTGCCAGTATTCTTGGTAGTGGTATGGCAGCACTCACTGCAAATCCCAATCTGGAGCTAGTCGAGACCGATGTAGCTCTCGGAGAGAGGACAGCCATTGTCTGTGATGCCCACGACCTACCGTTTGCTGCTGACACATTTGATGGCGTAATTGCACAAGCTGTTCTGGAACATGTCGTTGACCCGGTTCGTTGCGTAGAAGAAATCTACCGGGTGCTAAAACCCGGCGGCATTGTCTATGCAGAGACGCCTTTTATGCAACAAGTACACATGGGTAAATATGACTTTACTCGCTATACAGACCTTGGACATCGCCGGCTGTTTCGGAACTTCGAAGAAATTAGTCGCGGTGTTGCGTGCGGCCCTGGGATGGCGCTTGCATGGAGTTACGAATATTTCTTACTCGCGCTTGTCCAAGGCAAAATGCTTCGCAACGTAGCTCGTGGATTCGCAAGGATTACTGCATTCTGGCTGAAGTATCTCGATTACTTGCTAGTCTCGAAGCCTGGCGGGTATGATGCTGCATCTGGCCTTTACTTTATTGGCTCAAAGAGTGCGCAAACTATATCTGACCGTGAACTGTTGGCTCAGTATCGAGGCAATATTCGCTAAACAGGGAAATACTGGGCACGCAGATGTGACAGGACCGTACCTTTGGCGAAGGCAAGCTGGCGTGAGAAGTCGCCATGCGGTGCGTCGTGCACAGCGCGGCCTCCTCCGGCATGACCGCGCGGGCAGCTTGCCGCAGGCTCGTGTGATACCGTGTCAGGTACCGCTCCACAACTTCACCTACTGGTGAAAGCGGTCGGCAATCTGTTCTGCTTAAGGTGCCGCAAGACTTGCGGCAGCCGCATACTCGCGCCTCAGTCGCAGAAAATGTATCGTACTTCAGGATGCTGGCGTAACCACAGGGCGAAGTTCGTGTTGCGAACGGTCGGGCATGAAGTCAAAATCACCTGGTGTCGTTCCAAATCTACGTGCTTAGTTCCGTAGATTTGGCCGCGCCAGAGGAAGAAATCATCGACGTTGAGCACCCCCACGGGCGGTAGTGGCGGATCGGGTAGGCTCATGGTCCCGCCGAGTCAGAGCGCTGTAAATCTCGCCAGGCACAAATAAGTTTATCGGAAGACAGGCCCCACTCAGCATCAGGTGCGCTGCCGGTGCCAATCTAGCCACAGCCTGAATGGAGTGTTGCTCCCCCTCTTTGTGTTGCGAAGGAGAGCGTTCATTTGACCTGCACTATGCTACTTGATAAACCCGCACGTAGTCGATACTAGTATATTGTGGGAATGGCGTCGTTCTGTCGGCATTCAAACCAAACCCCCCATTGACAGCCGTGTCGATCAGCATATACATGGGTACCTTGGGAATGTTGGATGTCACGTGGCAGCGGTGGATCCCATCGACGTACTCGTCCAGCGCGGTAGCGGTCCACACTAGAGTATAGACGTGGAAGGATTGCGATAGGTCTTCACTGTTGTACTGGCAAGATTCATCTCCGGTGAAGCCTATGTGGTATACAAAATAGTGCTTTGTGGGCTGTTGGCCGAGGTACTCCATCATGTCTATCTCTTGTGTTGCCGCGTTTCTGATCACGGGACCTGGCGGCGGGACATCTAAGAGCCAGAATGTAGTCCACAAGCCGTCACCTTTTGGTAGGCGAGCGCGAATGTCGACCCGGCCGTACGTAAAACTGAATTTACCCTCGGTTGTCAGCGCCCCGGAGCTAGAGTTGGATGTGCCAATAGGTCGCGCCCGCGATATGATTTGGAGTGAGCCATTGACCTGTCTCACGTCGGCGGGCGTCCAAAATCCTGCATCAGGTGATGATTTTAATTTATAGTCAGGCAGGCTCGAATTGGTGTAGCCGCCTGGATAGTCGCTCACTATATTCCACTTCGAAGGATCCACCTGCTCGCCGGTAAACTCGTCATCGAACACCATCTTCCAGCCCTGAAGAGAGGGAGCGATCCCCGTCGCCAGCGAGCCTGATGTGGCTGCAGCCGGTGCCCACGACACGCCAGCGGGTACCTGTGGTGACAGGCTCACATCACTGACCCAGATGTTGCTGATAGACGTGCCAAAGTTGAACGTGAGAAGTGCGTCGTCATCAGATGCAGAAGGAACCACATCCACTACGTAGCGCTGCCAGGTGGTCTGTAGATCTGCCTGGAAAAATGAATACAAGGTGGCGGTGACAGGGCTTTGATGTTGTACAAACGAGCGCGGGATGAGCGATGTGGCGAGCTTACTGCCAGCGCACCCGTTGGCAAGAGCTTGGTCACCTTTGGCATAAAAGGTTAAGTAAAGGTGCTGGCCCTGGCGTAGCTGAATGCCACCCTGAGTCGCCTGAACCAACCATGCGTTGCCTGTGTCGCCGTCGTTGGGACAGTTATTGTCAGTCGATACGACTTGTATCTTTGTCACGTGCGCATGTAGAGCATATCCATCGCCGGCACCAGCACCTTTATCCTGAGTAAACGAAACCCGTGCCGCCGGATCCACATTGAAGTTCCATGAGCTCAGTGAGTCAAATGAGCCATTGACGACCAAGTTATTTGGGAGCGTTTCCTGGGCTGCAGGAATCACATTGTTTCCGCAACCGGAGACGACAACTACCATCGTGCCGATGAGTAGGAGATAGGCGAGCCGTTCAATAGGCCGGGTACGTGGCCTCAAGAGGCTGTACGCCCATGCGCCGATAGTACGTGGAGGACACCCATCATACTCAGTCATTCTGCCTTTCCTTCTCCCCCTCTGAGACTCGAGGGGCCGAACTGCCACTGAGCACTGCCCACCTGCCAAGCGCCACATATCTCGATCACAGTACCCGTTAGGTTATATCAGTAGTTGGCGCTGGATGGGACCTGGTAGCCCAACTGGGTTCCAGGAGTGAAGTGGCACAACGTGCACGATCGTCTTTTCGATCCACTAATATTTGCAGGATATGCTAGACTTGTCACAGCTAGCCCTGTTTCCCTTTATATGTCCCACGACCGCGCGTTGCAGTATTACAGCAAAGCTCGATATGTGGTCCTGCTGGTAATCGTACTCGATGACGTCAATCTCGAGGAGTACTCAATGGGAGAAATCAGCGCATGCGCAGCACTGACCGCCTCCTTTAGGGCAGAAGCAATTCAAATGAATCAGAGTATGTCTGACCAAGCCATCAGCCTAGGTTTGGATACAATCTAGCTGAGCCCGTTTGCTGTATTGCTAATGACTTCTGCAGGGGAGTTAAGACGTAGTCACGCCAGCGGACGACGATCGATATCTCGTGACTCAAGAGAGATGTGGACCCTGCTGCTCTGCACGATGCGGTTTCTAGTAATGCGTATGGCAGATACCGCCGACTGCTATCGATGAGTCACGCTTTCTGATGCTGTTTGTTAGTCGTGATAGAAGGTTGGCTGGAAATGGGCGGCCCTCACATTCTAATGGTTTCTAACCGCTTTTTTCCAATCATGGGCGGGCTTGAGTCGCATATGTACGAAGTAGGTCGCCGTCTAATTCGAGCGGGACTGAACGTCTCGGTGTTGACCACAGATTTAAGCGGTAAGCTACCGGTCACAGAGGATCTCGAGGGCATGCAGATCACACGTGTGCCAGCCTATCCCAGGTCGTCCGATCTCTATATCGCTCCACGTTTGCCACGCGCCATTGAGGCATCTCAGCCCGACCTTGTACATTGCCAAGGCTGCCATTCATTCGTGCCTCCGTTTGCTATGGCCACTGCTATACGACGGAAGATTCCATTTGTTCTCACATTTCACTCTGGTGGCCACTCTTCCCGAGTACGGTCGGCTTTTCGTGGGGTCCAATGGGCAGCACAAATTCCACTGTTCCGTCACGCCGACAGGCTGATAGCAGTTTCAGCATTCGAAGCTAGCTACTTTCGGCAGCAATTGCGATTACCGAGCGAGCGCTTTGCTCTCATTCCAAACGGCGGGTCACTGCCAATGGCGACCGACACATTTAGAAACGGTGAGGTACGTTCGGATGCCTTCAAGGACGCGTCAGGTCCGCTCGTGCTCTCTGTTGGTCGATTGGAGCGATTTAAGGGCCACCATCGCGTGTTGGGAGCATTCTCCGTCGTGCACGAACAGATCCCAGAGGCGCGGTTGCTGATCGTTGGATCAGGCCCTGAGGAGTCCCGCTTACGACGTGAAATCAAGAAAACAAATCTCGCGTCATGTGTCGACATTACCTCGGTATCGCCGGGGGATCGAGCACAGATGGCTCGACTACTGTCCAGGGCCTCTCTGGTGACGTTACTAAGCGAGTATGAGGCTCATCCCGTATCGGTCATGGAGGCTCTTGCTCTAGGACGCCCAACTCTCGTGGCTGACAACTCCGGGATGAAGGAACTTGCGGATAAAGGGTGGGCAAAGTCCGTATCTCTTAAGGACTCTGATCGTTCAATAGGCTATGTCATGGTTGAGCAGTTGCTGCACTCGTGGTATCCTGACGGAGTAGAGCTACCAACGTGGGAAGCTTGTGCGTCTAAACTGCACGAATTGTATTTCGATGTTCTCGCAAATCATTCTCTCCTGCCCAATGAACTCCATGCTCTGAAGGAGTGACCCACACCTTTGGTCGCATAGAGCAGCCGACTCTTTGGTTTAAGTATATTGGCAGGTTCAGTGCGCCCTGCGGTGGTCATCAAGGGCGCATAGTCGAGGTTCCTGCGCAGGGAAAGTTGAGCATGTGTAGTGAGAGGGCGGCGGAGAGTATGCTTTGTCTGAGCGGTGGAGACAGTATGCTTTGTCTGAGCGGTGGAGACAGTATGCTTTGTCTGAGCGGTGGAGACTAAGAAGTATGGAATATACCGAAGACACAGTCGTTCCCCCGCTTACTGTGACAGTACCACCGCATGGCGAGGGACAACTGGGATCGTCAGCGATCTTGCTTGGTTGGTCGCCGTTCATTATTCTTCTTGCCGCGTGTGGTCTGCTGGCATCGTCTTTCGCTGATACGCTCGGACGGTTGAACGAGGGAGGCGCATATGTCCTCTTTTGGGCCGGGCTGTGTCTGATTGCGTTACCACCGGCTGTGCGCCTATTGATGCGCCAAACAACTCGTGGAGAGCGCATCGTGCTGTCTGCGGTGCTTGGACTTGGGCTATACATCTTCAAGATTCTGCAATATCCTACCTCTGTTGCCTTTTATGATGAGTTCCTGCACCTGCGTACTGCAGAAGATATTGCAATAACCCATCATCTGTTTTCACCAAATCCACTTCTACCCATCAGTGCACTATATCCTGGGTTGGAGATAGTTACTAACGCCCTGAGTGGAGTGACAGGTCTACCCATCTTTTATTCTGGGCTGATGCTGGTCGGTGTCGCACGAATCCTCACCGTGCTGTCATTGTTTGTAGTTGTCGAATCGTTTACGCACTCAGCGCGTCTTGCCGGCATTGCAGTTACCGTGTATGCCTGCAATCCGCACTTTCTCTTCTTTGATGCAGACTTTGCGTATGAGTCGTTGGCGATCGCATTTGCGCTGTTCTCTGTGGTGATGGCTCAGTTGCGAGCGGTGGTGCCGAATAGATTGCGTCTCCCTGTTACGCTGATAGGAGCGCTTGGGGTATGTGCTGCCGCTTTCACCCACCCCGTCACCTCATTCCTGTTGGTAGGCTTCTTGTTAGCATGGACAGTCATTCACTACGCGATTCAGTTGCGAGTGCCGGCGCAACAGCGCGTAGCAGGGCCGGGGCCGCTACTGGGTGTTGCAGTCGGTATTGTTGGGGCCTGGCTATTGGTGACGTTCCACACCGTGGACTTATATTTCTTGCCTGTCATCAGGACTGGAGCGAAGGAGTGGGCGGCGATCCTCGCTGGAAAGGCGCTTCCCCGTACTTTGTTCGGCCAGTATGGTTCGGTAGAGCCAGTCTGGGAGCGTCTATCCTCCATTTTGTCCTCGCTTCTACTCATGTTGCTGCTCGCTGTAGGAATACGGCGTGTTTGGCAATCGCATCGGACGAATAGCTTTATAGTCACGCTTAGCCTGTGCGCGCTGGTGTTTCCCGCAACTCTCGTATTGGCGCTGTCGTCAGCCACAGTCGAGATTTCGGAGCGCACCGCAGAGTTCGTATTCTTTCCACTTTCAGTAATGGCAAGCCTCGCACTGGCAGGAATGTGGGATATGCGTCGAACTCGCATGGCAATCCTCTTAACGCCGCTGGCACTCCTCGTGCTCTTCATCGGAGGGGTCAACCAGACGGCACCGGACTGGGAACGCCTCCCCGGACCGTACCTCGTGTCTGCGGATGATCACTCGATAACACAGGAGAGCGTTCTTGCAGCCTCTTGGGCACAGGTGCACTTGCCTGCGAATAGCCGGTTCGGCGCAGATCGCGTCAATGGATTGATCATGGGTTCCTACGGGCACGAGTATGTCGTCACCAGCTTGAGCGATCACGTGGAACTCGCCTACGTGTACTTCTCTCCCATTCTAGTACCGGCAGATGTTCAGCTATTACGTAAAGGCAGAGTCCAGTACTTGCTGGTGGATATGCGTTTGACAACACAATTGCCCCGTGAGGGCGTCTATTTCGACACAGCCGAACCTGGCGCAGGGAATCACCAGACAGCGTTACCTGTCACCGACCTGACCAAGTTCGATACGATCCAGGGAGTCGATAGGATATTTGATAGTGGGAATATTCGCTTGTATGACGTTAGCTCGACCTGGCAAGGCTGATGGATGCCGCTACTCCTAGAATATGCGGCGACAGCACAGGATGGAAGAATGAGGCTCTTGTCAGGCGCGTAGTGGGATAAAGTATGAGGTGAGATGTGGCGGTTCCATGGCGCAAATTGTGGGACTTGATGCTCGTACGTGTGGCGCTCCTAGAGGTAGTGCTTTACGCTTCGATGGCTTTCTCGGTCCTTTCTCCAGTGCAGTGGATTGCTGGAACTATTCTAGTCCTGCTCCTGCCGGGGTATGCGTGGGTCACTGTCGTGTTTCCCACTCGAACGCTTAGCCCTATCTACCTAGCGATACTGTATGTCGGCGTGAGTCTGTCGTTCGCGGTGGTTTGCGGTCTCCTACTTAATCTTATCCCGTGGGGGCTCACACCAACGACGTGGAAGTTGGCGCTAGGTGTGGTGGCATACGTGGGAGCCGTGCTGGTGACGCTAAGGCAACTTCGGGGTTCCGCAGTCCAAACCCCTTCAACCATGCCTGCACTGCGCCGCATTGCCTTGACAAAGATACAGATATCTATGCTCATCAGCGCACTTGTAGTGACTATCGTAGCAGGTGCAGTGGCCTACTCCAGCGCCACGAGTGCGGTCGCCGCTCAACAGGTCGTCCAGTTTTGGATGGCACCGTCCAAGATCAAGGCTGGCACTTCCACGCAGGTACACATTGGCATGAGCGAGTACGGTCCCGCATTGCACACCACATTTTACGCTGTCATCGTGATAAATGGGCAGACTATTGAACATACCCGCCCTTTCTCGGTCAAGGCAGGGCACAACTGGAATGAATCTATTTCAATCCCCGCACTGCCGCCAGACACACTCGTCGAGGCTGACCTGTATCGGTCCGATGCGCCAAATCAGGCCTATAGATCGGTATGGGTATGGACAACGGCGTAACGCTAACAAGTAGTCGGCAGCGTGCTCAGGAATAGGGCAATCTTTTCCTTGAAGTTGCACCGCAGCCAATCAAGCGCAGCTTACTCACGTATCTCTTGGTGGCACCTGGCACCGTCACCTGGCCTATCGAGTACACAGAGCTGTCTAGCCTGTAGAGGATGTGTAACAGGACATGTGGACGAAGCAAGCTCGAAAACGGCTGTGAAACCGACATACTGAAGTATCCAAGTTCGATTGAGATCTCGACGCACTGCTGTGTTAGAGGAGAAGTTATGCGTATCTTGATGCTGGGGCAAAACTATCCGCCTGTCGTGGGGGGTGAAGAGCAACACATTCGGAAACTCAGCATCGAATTGTCCAAGCGCGGACATGATGTTGCCGTTGCCTGCCTTCGCGATGGCCAGTCCCCAGATGTCATGATGGACGAAGGAGTGCGGGTATACAGAGTCGGTGGCACCACACAACGCTTTCCGCAGGTGTTCAGCTCGCAGCGCCGGTTCGCTCCACCTTTCCCCGATCCTGGTACCCAGAGAGCTCTCTGGAAGATAGTTAAGAGCGAGCGGCCGGAAATAGTTCATGCGCATAACTGGCTTATTCACTCATTTTTGCCGCTGAAGGTACGCAGTGGTGCCAGCCTGGTGCTGTCGTTGCATGATTATAGCCTGCGCTGCCCCCAAAAGCGGCTGAGGTATAACGATACCAACTGCGACGGGCCGCAGGTGTTCAAGTGTCTTAGATGCGCCTCAACGTACTACGGACCATTGAAAGGCATTGTGACCGTGACGGCTCATCAAGCTACACGCCCAGCTGAGCTTCGCGCGGTGGACATGTTTCTACCTGTAAGTCCTGCAGTAGCTTTGGGGAACGGACTTGTTGGTACGTCGTTACCGTATCGCATTACTCCCAACTTTGTATCCGACGATCTAGACACACCAAGCAACGACACTCGTGCGCTGCTGCAGTCTCTGCCACAAGGTGATTTCCTCCTGTTTGTCGGCGATCTCAAGCGCGACAAAGGTATTGATGTTCTCCTCGAGGCTGTCACTGGTATCACTAACTTCCCGCCGCTAGTCCTAATTGGTCGCATCTATCCTGAAACCCCAACTGCGTTACCTCCTAATGTGCAACTCATCCCCGGCTGGCCTCATGAAGCAGTTCTACAGGCATGGCCTGCGAGTACGCTGGCGCTAGTGCCGTCTATCGTTGCCGACTCGTCGCCAACGGTTGCAATAGAAGCAATGGCAGCCGGGATACCAGTGATAGGCACTCGCGTGGGCGGCTTGCCTGAGATCATAGCCGACGGCGTTACCGGCTTGCTCATCTCTCCAAATAATGTGTCAGCGCTGCGTGAGGGTATCCGACGTCTTCTTGCTGATCCACAGCTGCGTCAGAGCATGAGCCAGGCTGCCCGAGAGCGGGCGCAGATGTTCAAGGCAAGCACTGTCATACCAAAGATCGAGCAGGTATACCACGAGTTGAGAGATCATGCAGGATCTCATGATAAGCAGGCTAGCGGAAGAGTTTGGTATAGCTTGCGCAGCTCTAAAGGAGTTTGAAGCCGGACGCAGAGCTACCAGCACTGGTGTGCCGACCATGTGGCAGCAGGTTAATCCGCACAGCGTGCATCGGGCGTTCGCACAGGATGTGCGCAACTTGAGGAAACACCTCAGCATAATCGTCGCCGGATCAGTAACGGCTGGTTGTTTGGACATATGGGTGCTTGGCGCTAAAGAGCACAGTTTACCACGCTGCTTCCAGTTCGAAGATCCCAACCACAGCGACCACTAGTATCGGCGGCGCTAGCGGTCACCGCACATGATTCCTCGTCTGCTCGCTGAGGAGATAACGCTGCCCACTCGAGGAAACTGAGTCGACTGCTCACTCTTTTCATCGTAGCTAGACGTACAGTAACTGGTGTGACAATGGGGACCTGTTGTCAGTCGGCCGGGGAAGAAGTAGGTTGTAACGGCACTGCGTAACCCAGGGCCTCAAGGCGGCGCACCGAACGACGCTGCACCGCTAGCCCGGTCACGTTCATCAATTTACTGGCTCTCTAACTCGTGATACGCAATCTCCTAGGTTAGCAGCGTAAAGACCATGACGATCAGGGTGTGCGCGACGGCCATTGCTGCCTGTTTTGCCCCGCCCAGTGCCGCCAACCGTCGGCACTGGGCGGCAAGACAGGCTTGGGGGTGACGGTACCAGGTACTGCATGGCATGTCCAGCAGTTCGCACTGCCGAGCTACACTAATCGGCTCAGAGGTCGGTTCTATCAGGGTCTGCGCCGCTCCGGCAGGATCTACCCTTTTTTCGGAGCAATCCAGCTCGACTTTGAACTGGCCGATCTCTAGATAGAGCTGCGCTAGCAACGCTTCGTCGGCTCGGTGCTTCTAGCCGGCTGCCCCATCGAAGAGGGTGGGCAAGCCAGCCAAGGCCTGCTTCTTCCATTGAGTAATCTGGACGGAGTGCGTGCCGAACTCGCTGGCGAGTTCACTCAGGGTCTTCTGCCCTTTGCTGGCTTCCACAGTCACTTGTTGCATTAAAGCGGCACTGTAGCGCTCGCGTACGATTCCCATGGTCGCTGCCTACTCCTCGATGAATTCCCTCCCCACTTTAACATAGGCAGCTGTCCCAGGTACACCTCCCTTAGGCTATACTCGCCCCGCAAGTCCGTATGACTAGTTACAAATGCTGAGACGCTGGTATTGACAATTGTTGAGACACTGGTAAGATGGTGCTGGCTTGTTTCACCCATCCTGCTAGTACAGTTTCCACTGGTCATTGTTGGGTGTGCGCAACCAGAGTGCCGTCTTATCAGTTGGGGCGCAGCGGCGAGTCCCGGGTTCCAGTTGCGCCGATGGGGAGAAAGCTGGCGGGCATTTTGATCATAACGACAGAGAGGAGCAAAAATCGATACATCTATATAAGCATGTTGTCCAAACTACTAAGAAATGAGGCGCGGGCGCAGAAACCGATATGGTATGTTGGCTGAATTTGCCCAGCGCTATGACATGCACTTCATCTACTACACGCACTTCATCTACTAGCAGAAGAAGATGTTACCAATGGTTGGTAGTGTCCTGAAGGAGCGAGTCAGTGAGTGAAAATCAACCTATATATCAGTCTGTGAAACATGTGAGCACTACCACTCTCGAACGACCTAATTCTCAAGTACAAGCGGTCGGGAGGGGAGAAGATATCTCGGTCGTCATATGTGCTTATACAGAAGAACGTTTTGACCACCTGCTTGAGGCCATTTCATCGGCTCATCAACAGACAGTGCCTCCAAGAGAGGTGGTAGTGGTTATTGATCACAATCCCCGTTTATTCTCGATGCTTCAGTCAGCGCAGGTACCCGCGCTAGTCATTGAAAATGAGGGTCAACCTGGGGCAAACAGTGCTCGGAATGCCGGACTTGCCTTGGTAGGCGGATCATTGGTTGCCTTCTTAGATGATGATGCCTCCGCTGACCCGACGTGGATCGAAGCTATTCTCGCTGGTTTCACCGATCCGCAGGTAATGGTTATTGCCGGTCACATCGAGCCCATTTGGGATGCCCCACGCCCTTCATGGTTTCCGGATGAGTTTTTGTGGGTGTATGGTTGCAGCTATAAGGGCTTGCCTACCACATCCGCAGAAGTACGCAATGCTATTGGCTGCAACATGTCTGTGCGCCGCCAAGCGTGCTTTGATGTTGGAGGGTTCCGCCTCGGTATTGGTCATGTCGGCGGCCAGCCACGAGGGACTGATGAGACTGAATTCTGCATACGGCTTCGCCAGCGCCTGCCTGAAGGAAAGGTGGTCTATCTCTCCAGCGCTAAGGTACGGCACCACGTGGCACCGTCACGTACCGAGTGGAGCTTCTTCCTACGACGCTGTGCTTACGAAGGCGAGTCTAAGGCGCAGCTGGTACAGCTTGTTGGCTCTGATGGGGTATCAACAGAACAATCGTATGTACAGCACACCCTGCCTCGCGGCGTAGTAAGGGGATTAGCCGATTTGGTGCTCCATGGAGATGTCTCAGGTGTGCAGCGCGCATGGGCCATATGTGTTGGTTTGAGTGTAACGGCACGCGCATTTTGCATGACTAGGTTCACTGCACGGCTGCATCGACGAGCTAAACCCGTGCTGGTCGAGGCGCAAGCTATTTCCAAATAGAAGATAATTGGCGCTTACTTGTGTTGACAACTCGACTGTCAAACAGTCGGGCTGTCAACACAAGTAAGCGCAGGATGTTCCAACTGGGCGGCCGCTGCGGACAGCGAGCGGTACACGAGTGCCTTCCGAAGTAAGCGCTCGATACCGTAGACAGCTTCTTTCTCCACCCTTTGGCAGACGCAACGAAGGTCACGGCAAACCACTTGTCGCCGCCAACGCTCCCGGGCAACAGCATCGAGGAACCTATTTCGCCGTGCCAGGTGAGCAGTGCGGTGGACAGACCGTGCCTTTAAATTTGTGCCGGCAGGAGGTAATAGGATACCGATGAAGACAATGTTTATGGTCTTAACCGACATCCTGTCGTACTGCGCCCCCTTATCGGGTCGTTACCTGGAGTAGTGACAGGGACACGACTAACAAGATTGTTCCCGACCGAGTTCTGCGACCACGGGTCTCCGGAGCCGTCGCTTTTTCCGAATGGCGCTTGTTGATCTAGCGGTCCGCAGTGCAAGCTCTAGTGTCAGAGGACATAAACCTGGCGGATATGAGCCGCAGTAGCGATAGCGCGGTGTTAGGAGATGCTGGCGCCCCACACATTGACCTAGGCTTATGGTATCCTCGGCAGGTGCGAGCGACAAGGGTGGAGCGCAGGAAGTCGACGCCCACCGTCCTCGTACGTCGCTCACGCTTCGATAAGAATCAGCTTTTCTCCCACGATGTGAGACCAATTTCGGGGAATACGATTAACAAGCAGAGGCAGAAGACCTAGTAGACGACTACCTCGTCTCCACTCGCTGTGCGTGTCGATATAGGGGATTAGTCATTTCTTGTAGGTACTGTGTCAATATGTACTCATTGATCCCAATTCGGGAGTCCCCCCAATCAGCCCAAGACCGATATTGTGCCCAATTGCGATTGATGTAGCAAAAGGCTTTGACCGATGGCCAGGAATGGATAAAGGTAAAATAAGGGACAAACCAGCTGCGCCAGGTCACCTCACCCAGTTGGACGCCGCCTACCCACCGTGGGGTCGATTCTCCAATCATCACCGGAAACCTGTGCTGCTCTGCATCACGCATGAAGGCCTGTGTGTTGTCCAGTCGGAACTGTTCAATACTAAAGAGATTGATAGACCACCAATCAACGTATTCATCTCCTGGGTAAAATGGTAGATAGTCGCGATCACGCCCCTGCGCATGTTCTCGGCTGCTGGGCCGTGGACAGTAACACCAGACGGCAGCCACTTTGTCCAAACCAGCGGAACGAATCGTTGACACAATGCGCCTCCATGCCGCCTGGTAGGGTTCTGGCTCATAGCCGTTCCACGGGCCATCAAATTCATAGCCGATGCGGACATAGGCTGGGCGTTGGAGCTGCTGCAGACCCTGGCAGAAGGCAAGAATTTGCTCATCGAGCTGACCGTCGGCTACTTCCTGTTCGTAGTGCGGCCCAGGCTGATCAACCTGTGTGCCTCCTGTCAGGTTCAGCCCAATTTGTGGAATCAATACGTACGGGTGGTAGCGATCCAGCAGCTTGGTAAGCCACTGGAAATAGCTGAGAATTTCGTGTTTGAGCGACACATAGGTCATATAGAGTACCGGCTTGTTGTTCTCACTCATTGCCTCAAAATACTCTTGAAAGTCTTCCGGACCTTGACCTGCCCCATGCAGTACCACGTTACCGCTGGGCTCAAGCCGCCGCCCAAAGTCCAGACGCGGGACATTACGCAACTCGCTCACCCGCCTTCACCCTTCTTCATCCACAGTCAGTCACCCGAGGCTCACTGCCGCCTGCAGACGCGCCAGCACATCCTCGGTCAAATACTCTTCTTCAGCAGGTGTCTAACTCTCCAGCACCTGATCGAGCTCCCAACTCACTCACAAGCGGGAGTACAGTCTAAAGTGGACATACGGTATTGCCAAACCACCTGCCAGCTGTCTGTGCAGCTTGCAAGCCAGCAGGCGAACATTTTTTCTTCTATCTTCTCTACAAAGATTTCCACTGTGAACAGTCTACCACAGGACCACGGTTGAGTTGACTTACTGCCGGATCTGGTCAGCTCAGCTCACAACTGTTCAGTATTGACGTGTGCTGTCGATCAGTGTATCCTAATGCGCAGCACAAGCTAGGTTCCTGCTATCGGACACTAGACTGCATGTGTATTGAGAGTAGTGCAGAACGTGAGCAGTTACGAGCGATACGAGCTCGAATTGACGAGGTGAAGAGAACGAATGGACATCAGCGGAACACATCACTTCAGCGCGAGCCCCGACAAAGTCTGGGACGCACTGCATAATGGAGCGCTACTGCAGAGTTGCATACCGGGCGCACAGCAGATAGACTGGCAGGGCGAGAATGCAATTCATGTCGTGGCAGGTATCAGCTTGGGTGCATTTCACCAAAGTGCAACGCTCACCGTCCAGGTGATTGAGCATCAGGCACCCTCGCACATCCGCTTGGAAGGCAAGAGTCCTAACGTGAGCGCGACAACGACAGTCGACCTTGCCGCCGATGGTACGGGCACGCTTCTCTCTTACCAAGCCCATGCTGATTTAGGAGGCCCGCTCACTGCAGTTGCGATGTTGGCCCGTCCATTCGTTGAGAACCAATTAGCACAAGTCTTCACCTGTCTAGATGGCAAGCTCGCGTAGTAATGTACGGTATATGTTTCGTGCAGTGCACCGTATGGTTGGCGCATGCTCCGTCACGGTTGCCTATATCCGACGGCACAAGTAGAGACTGGTAGGACAGCTGGTAGCGTCAAGCTAGGTTCAAGGTCGGTGGTGGTTGATTCCCGTAGGTTGGCCCTTGCGCTGTCCAGGTGCAAGGATACTGCAGCCGATTTCATGCACATGTCAGGACATGTGCATGAAATCGGCTCTCTTGAATAATGGAGTTGATCTAATCGGTAGTTTGTTAAAGTTGGAGATAGAGGTACAGAGATCGTCCGCTCGCTACCGCCTCCAGGAGGGCTTGAGACGCTGGGGGTGGTGGGGCCTGTGACCAGGTCTGCCAGCAGCGCTGCAGGACGTGCCACGGATCAAGCCAGCTCTGCACCTGTCGCAAGGCGTGTGGCCAGGAGGGCAGCCTGAAGGAGCCGGGGACTCTTCGGGACTACACGCGGCGATAGAAGCGGCATCCT
The DNA here is from genome assembly GCA_963826075.1 of uncultured Chloroflexia bacterium. Lineage (GTDB taxonomy): Bacteria > Chloroflexota > Ktedonobacteria > Ktedonobacterales > JADMIN01 > JAJPKE01. Next base: position 46,828 of record CAWGVQ010000007.1, on the reverse strand, counting down.
GCGCGCCTGGGCGATTGCTATTGGCTTCGCTACCACTGCGTATGGATACGGGAGCGGCTTGATTGAATTAAAGTGGAGACATTGCGTAGGTGCTGCCGGCAGCAACAGCATGCAATATGTGTTAATGCAGTAGACATACAGTGTATAATGACAACCGCCTACAATTACATGACTATGAGACTAAGCCGGGTATGCTTCGTTCATAATTGAGGGATGCGATCTGTGATCTCCTATTCCAAAGACAGCCAATAGACGCATACCTTAGCGGCCACAGGCCAGCACATTTGAAGGGTTTGGTGCATGTGGATTACGCATTGTCTGTGATGCCAGCTACTAAAGATATTGCGAGAAGCAATGAACTAACAGCGGCCTCCCTTGGCGCCTTCCCACTGCTGACATTCCTCACAGCCTGCGGGCTGTTCCCTTCTGCCCTCGCCAATTTTCAGGGAAGGGAGAATAATGCCATAGCGTGTGCTGCTTCGCAAGGGATTTCTGCTGGACTGGATTGCAGGACTAATCGCAGTCGTGCTCCTACCAGGGTTCGCATGGGTAGCGGCCCACGTCTCACCGACATGCTCAAGCAAGTTTATCGTACAGTTTGGCTGTGGACCAAGTAACCATGACTAGAACTGAAAGCAAGTCTGCCCAGTACACGAAGCCAGATGTACCGGTAGAAGACTCAGTTGGCAATCGCAAGGACGAAGCGAACAATTCAAGCAGTGGAAGGCACCGTAAGGTCGACGTGCATCGCGTTATTCTGCAACTTACTAGCTCACAGCTTATCACCACGGCGATTACAGGTGGACTGGGTTGGCTGTATTGGGCGACCGCTGCGCGCCTCTTTCCATCCGCTGAGGTTGGTTTCACAGCTGCGGCTATCTCATGCATGACGCTCATTGGAGCGCTCGCAAACATGGGGACTGGTACGTTGCTAATGGGGGAGTTGCGTCGCCAAACTGATCACCAATTAACATTATTATATAGCGTGCTCCTCATCATCGGCGTAATTGGCTTGGGGGTCGGCGTTGGAGGTGCATACCTCATACCCTTGATTTCAAGTAACCTAGCACCGCTTGCCATCAGTATACCGGCCATATCCCTATTCGCAGTAGGGGTTAGCCTCACAACTGTCGCTTTAGTGCTAGATCAGGCGCTACTTGGACTCTTTAGGGGGCCTCTACAAGTAGGGCGAAATTTCGTTTTTGCCGCAATAAAGTTGGGGATGCTGGTTGTTGTTGGCGCGTACTGGGTGCTATTCCGCCAGACGTTCGGAACCATGACAATCTATGCGACGTGGGTCACCGGGTTGGTTCTCTCGATGGGCGTTCTAGTACTTATTCCGCTACTTATTCCGCGCAGGCGCCACAAGAAACAAGTGACAACAGATCAAGGACGCCCAGCACCGCGCACAGTGATGTTACGGCCGCGTGTACGCCAACTTGCGCTGACATCGCTGTCGCATTATGCGCTCAATTTAGGACTGCAGGTACCCTTCTTTGCTCTACCCGTAGTAGTCGCCTCAGTCCTTTCGGTCACGAGTAACGCCTACTTTTACTCAACTTGGGTGTGGGGATCTTTTGTGTTCGCGATTCCGCTTGCCCTTGCTTGGTCACTGTACGCGGTGAGCGCTGCGAATCCAGAAACCTTGACTGCACGTGTTCATTTTACGCTGCCACTGGCCGCGCTCGTGGGTGTGGTAACTAACCTGATACTTTTTCCCGGCGCACATCTCCTGCTCTCGGTGTATGGGATACAGTATGCAAATCATGGCCTTTGGTGCCTTCGCCTCCAAGGCCTGGCCGTCTTCCCTCTGATCGTGAAAGATCACTTCGTCAATATCCGCCGTGTGCAGCGACGGTCCGCTTCGGCAGCCTGGCGAAGCGCCCTAGGTGCCGTCCTTGAGCTATCAGGCGCCGTGCTTGGGGCACACTACCTAGGGCTGACAGGTGTCACCATCGGATGGCTTACTGCCCTCGTAATCGAAGCGGGTCTTGCCGCGCCACTTGTCATACGTGTATGGCAAGGAGACAGCAAGGCTGTCGTCACCACGGTAACGGCCTTGCCACCTGTACCGCAATTTGATTCGCAGCCGATGTGGGTGCCAGGTATGTGGCTCTCCCAGGAAGCGTCGGTTCGGCCAGTGATTGAAAGTGACTGGGCCAAGGCCGCGGCGTCGAAAGAGTTTATGGCTCGCACAACCGGTAAGCTCGATGACACACTGCCAGCTAGCCGTGGTCCATTGCTGGAATTGTTCGAAGAGCCCGGCTCGGTGCCATCTTCGGTACTCTCGCTCGAGTCGGTTCCAGTTAAGTTAGGGCGGAGTTCAAAGTGCGAGATTATCGTGACGGACCCTCTGGTATCTCGACATCACGCTACAATTTACAGGGATGCTTATGACCAGTATATGTTGCGAGATGAACATAGCTCAAACGGTACACGCAAGAATGGCCAATACATTTCCCTGGGTGCTCTACGTGATGGCGACGAGCTACTTGTTGGGAGAACGAGAATCATCTTTCGGTATGACGGTGCCACTGCGAGTGAGCCTGAGTCATGACTGAATTGCTCTGCACCTATCCTCTATGCGACTTACCGTCTGCGACTGCTATTCTTAATAGAGGCTCTTGTCCAAAAGGAGTGCTCCTCTATTGATATCAACTTCGGTTCAGCACTTGTCATTAGTCTAGGCTTAAATCGCGGGCATGATTCCTACATTTGTCATGTTGGGTAGAGCGGGCGATAGGTATTCATGAGGGCACAGAGATCGGCCAGGACAGCGGTGAGGTGAGGCAGGGGATAGAGCCGTAGCCAACGGAGCAAGAGACAGGTGCAGGCAAACGGCTGCAAGAGCAACCGCAGGTTATTGAGCCGGTGTGTCCAGCTGGCGTCGTCGGTCCAGGCCGGGTGCTGCAGGGCGGCAGCAGGAGACGCAGATGCTGTTGGGTCAGACGATGCTCGGGCCAAGGCCGGGGCCTGCAGGCTCACGAATAGATAGGCACACATCACCAACTCCCACCAGCGCTCGATACTGGGGGCATCGGTGAGACGAAAATCGGCCCAGCCTAGTTCATCCTTGGCTTGTTTAAATCCATATTCGATGGTCTGGTTACAAATGACAAATTTTGCTTGAGCCGCCTGGCTCGGCTGCATCTGTCTCATTGGCACCGCCCGTTGTGCCTGCGCCTCAGCGACGTTGCTCCCGAGGTATATCCTGCCAACCAACATGTTGGCGTGAGAGGATATACCGATGAAGCACCACCAGTGGCAGGTCCACCGCCAGTTCGTGCACACCCGCGACGCCCAGCGGCGGTGGGATCTGGTCTATCAGCGCCTCGTCCAGTGGAGCCGTGAAGCCCCCAATCACCAGGCCAATCAGGAGGATACCCATGCAGATCGCTCTCTATCCTGTCAATCACCGGACGGAAGTGGCTCTTGCGCGTATTTGATGAAGCAGACAAGGAAGCAAGCGTAGACAGGTACAACATGGTGATATGCTGACCTCCACCATCCCAGCAGCAGTGGAGGTCCCCGATGAGCAGCACTCCGGCGACGATTCTTCCCGACCCACAGCACTTGCGACTTCTGGGGTTAGTCGGCGACGACCGCAATATTATCGCCACCGTCGCGGCGATCGCCCCCACCTCGAGTTGTCCCCAGTGTGGTCACCCATCTCGTCGCATCCATTCCCACTATGTGCGCCGCGTGGCGGACCTGCCCTGGCATGGCGTCGCCTTTCGGCTTGAGCTGCATGTGCGCCGGTTCTTTTGTGACTGTCTGGAGTGCTCCCAGCGGATTTTCACCGAGCGCCTTGCAGGGACTGTGGCTCCCTCTGCCCGTACCACCCTGCGGCTAGCACATCTGCTCCAGCAGGTCGGCTTGGCCCTGGGTGGGGCAGCGGGCACACGTCTGGTGGGAAGCTTGGGGATCGCGGGACTGCGCCACGGCAGCGCGAGCGTCAGCCGAGACACCTTGTTACGCATCATCCGCCGCACGCCCCTGCCGACCACCTCACCACTCACCATTGTGGGCATCGACGATTTCTCCTTGTGCCGGCGCCATCAGGGCGGCACGATTCTGGTGGATCTCGAGCGCCATCATGTAGTGGATCTGCTCGACGACACCAGCACCACGGCAGCTGCTGCCTGGCTGCGCACCCACCCGGAGATCGCCATCCTCAGTCGCGATCCAGGGGAAAGTTACGCTGAGGCAGCACGCCGTGCCGCTCCGCAGGCCATCCACGTTGCCGACCGGTGGCATCTGTGGCACAACTTGAGTGAAGTCACGCAGGCCGTCCTCGAACGCCACCGGCACGATTTACGCATGGTCGCCCAGGCGCTCGCCGCAGATATCTCACCTCCCGATCACTCCCCGGCGGCTCAGGCTGTAGTGCTGACATGCGCGGAGCCGGCGAGATTGCCACCGGAAGCTCTCCCGCCTCGGCCGCGCCAGCAATTGTTCGAACAGACCAAACAGCTTGCCGCCCAAGGCTGGAGTGGGCTGCGCATTGCCCGCCATCTGCGCCTCAACCGGCGCACGGTCCATCGCTACTTGGTCGCCGACCAGGTACCCGTGAAGAGCCGGCCACCGCAGACCATCTCGAGCCTGGCACCCTATGAGACCTACCTCCTAGAGCAGTGGGCGGCGGGCTGTCACATCGGCGTCCAGCTGCTAGCCGACCTCCACAAGCAAGGCTATCGGGGGAGCCTGTCCAGTCTCTACCGCGCCATGAACAGTCTGCACCTCCCGCGCACCTGGCCGCAGCGGGAGAAGGAGCGCTATCGCGTGCCGCCTCCGAGCCCACCACCAACCCAGCGTCCCAAATCGCCACGGCAAGCCATGTGGCTGCTCGTTCGCCGGCCGGAGCTGCTCACCCCGGAGGACGAGTCGTACCGAGCGCAGCTGTGTGCGGTGTGTGCGGACGCGGCGGTGATCTACCCGCTGGTTCAACGCCTGGGAATGCTCATCCGGGAGCACCGCGTCGCCGATCTGGACGGATGGTTACTGATAGCAGAGGAATCGGGTATTCCCGAGTTTGTCCGCTTCGCCCGCAGTCTGCGGCGGGACCAGGCAGCCGTCTCCCAGGCACTCACTTCGCGGTGGAGTCAAGCGCAAACCGAGGGCTTCATCACCAAGCTGAAGCTCCTCAAGCGCAGCATGTACGGCCGCGCCAAGATTGACCTCCTCCGCGTGCGCCTCGTCGTCTCAACAACCAACTAGCAAGGAAAGCGAGTTGGGCCTCTCAGCGGGAGCCTGATCTTGGATCACCAAATGTGCGTATGACCCACTATAGCCCGGTGATTGACACTATGCCCGCGTCTCCAGCACCCGACACACGCAGACCATCGACCAGCAACTGACCCGCTTGCAGGCGCACGTCCACGAGCACTGATGGACCCTCCAGGAGCGGCACATCTACCGTGATGACGGCTACAGCGGAGCGAGCCTCACGCGCCCAGGCTTGGATGCATTGCGAGACCGCGTGGCCTTGGCCGAGATCGATCTGCTGCTGGTCACGGCGCCGGATCGCCTGGCTCGCAACTATGTCCACCAGGTGCGGCTGATTGAGGAACTGCAACGCGGTGGCTGTCGCGTCGAATTTCTGGAACACCCCATGAGTCAGGATCCCCACGATCAATTGCTCTTGCAGATTCGCGGAGCAGTGGCTGAGTACGAGCGAACCCTGATTGCCGAGCGGATGCGGCGCGGGCGGCTGCAGAAGTTGCAGACGGGTTCGCTTCTCCCCTGGACGCGGGCCCCCTATGGCTTTCGCACCGATCCGGACCGGCCACGCGATCCGAGTGGCGTTCGCGTGGAGACTGCTGAAGCGGCAGTGATCACGGAGCTGTACGCCATGTATGTGGAGGGTGAACACAGCCTGTGTGGGCTCACGACCAACCTGACCAAACGCGGCATTCCCACACCCAGTGGGCACACCCGCTGGAATCAGTCGACCGTGTATGACCTGCTCACCAACCCGGCGTACACCGGAATGGTCTATGCCGGTCGCACGCGCTGTGTGGACACTCGGGCGCGGCAGTCGGCCTTGCGACCGGTGGGCCACAAGCGCTACTCCCGGACCACGCTGCCCGCCGATTGGATCTTGGTCGCCCAGGTGCCTCCCATGGTCAGCCAGGACCAATTCGACGCCGTCCAGGCCCAGCTCGCCCACCACCAGCGCTTCGCCAGGCGCCACAACACAACGCATCCCTATCTGTTACGGAATCTGGTCAGCTGTGGGGTGTGCCAACTGGCGTGCGGCGGCTGCGCGAAGGGACCGTATCGCTACTATATCTGTCGCGGGAAAGGGTCAGCGACGCAATCCTGCCGCGATGAGCGCTGCCCGGCCCGCTTCATTCCGGCGCCGCAACTCGACGAAGTGGTCTGGCAGGATGTCTGCGAGTTGCTGAGCCATCCGGCCCAGATCGAAGCGGCACTGCGGCGAGCACGCGGCGGCGCCTGGCTGCCGCAGGAGCTGCAGGCCCGACACGCCACCCTGCAGAAAGCCGCCAGGAGTCTGGCGCAGCAGCTGGAGCGACTCACCGAGGCGTATCTGGCCGGTGTACTGGAGTTGGACGAGTATCGCCGTCGCAAGGCAGACCTGACCCAGCGAGCGGAGGCAGTCCAGAGTCAGGAGCGCCAATTGGAAGCAGGGGAGAACCGCCAGAAGGAATTGACCGGCATGGTAGAGTCAATCCAGGACTTTTGCCAACGAGTTCGGCAGGGCTTGGAGGGTGCGAGCTTTGAACAGAAACTCAGATCGTGGAGTTGTTAATCGACCGGGTGGTCGTAACCGACGGGGAAGTTGAGATTCGCTACGTCATTCCCACCTCGCCCAAAGGGGAGCAGGTGCGTTTTAGTCATTTGCGTTCAGACTATTTCAATCCAGGTACGGAGCCCGAAGGTGTTGCCGACTGACTGCTCGATTTTGCCGGGCAGGTTGGTCATGAGTTGCCAGGTGCTCTCGGGGGGCAGATGCACCGGATCGGTGGTGATCTGAAAATACCGGAGGGAGCGGCGCCGGCCAAAGATGGTCTCCCGCAGATACCGCTCCTGGCTGCTCCCATCGGCGAAGACCCGCTCGAAGGCTCGCCAGGGGGTGGTGCGGATCCGTTGGTTGGCGTCCTCCAGACGCCATGGTTGGAGCGGATGGCGACCAGCGTATCGGAGTCCCAGGTGGTACAGAGCGTTGATAAACGTCGCATTGTCGCCATAGACGCTGTCGGCAAGGACGACCTCAAAGCGGAACCCGAGGGCCAGCAGCTGCTGGATCAGGGCCAGAGCCAGCTCGGGCTTGGTCTGGAAGCGGTCACCGGGCTTGAGGCGCGTCTTGGGTTTATACAGGGCAAAGGCGAGGGGAAAGGTGACATGGTCCAGCACCCCGTACGCATTCACCGAGACGATACCCTGCTCCACGCGGTGCAGCCCTCCCAGGTACTGGGACGCCGCATAGTCGGTGGTGTGCCCCTGCTTGCGGTCGCCAGTCTCATCAATACACAGCACAAAGGGCCGCCCAGCCGAAGCCTCTCGCGTGAGCCGGAGCCGAATGGCCCGCAGCTCCTCCGTCGACCACTCGGCGTTGGCGAGAAAATGGGGCAAGGCTTGGTGATCGCCTTGCACCGTCTTGGCCAGGACTTGCGCTTCGTTTCGGCCAGCATCCCCAGTTCCAGCTGGGTGAACTGCTCGAGGTGGCGCACGTTGTGAAACACCGAGCGGTAGTGCGCGCAATACGCATCAATGCAGCCAACCGTGTGTGTGGCGGCTCGGATTCTGGTCGTGACGGGCTGCTCCTAGTCTAGAGAGGGCTTGCGTGTGCTCTCCTCCAGTTCTCCTTGCAGACTCTGTGCCTAAGATGACAAATGTAGGAATTAGGCACAAGAGGAGGTGAATGGTCTGGAGATGTAGCCACGGACACTAGGTCACTTTACCGACAAGCATGATTTGGGCTAGTGACCTTGCGGCAGTGAGAGGGACGGTTTTGCGGCATACCGTTGCAGAAGGAGCACTGCCTGGTTGACAAGCCATGGTTTGAATGGTAAAGTGTTTCCTTAGTTAGGAAGAGTTTCTACCCGTTATTTAACCAGGATCCCCACGAGAACGTCGTAGTTGACAAGACTTTTTGGAGGTTTTCACCCAGTTCTTTCGAAAGTCCATCGGCAGACGCAATTCGAAGTCATATTTTAGGGCCAGCTTCTGTGTATGCAAGGCCCGCAGCAGCAAATCAACTTCTTAGTATATTCAAAACCAATTGAAGGTCTGTACCTGTGTTCAGCTGTAGTTTAGTAGCTCCTCAAAGAGATCCTACCATTTTTGAACGGTTAATCATGTCAAAGTTGACGCAACAATCTTGTTATAAATATGCGCAAAGACCGATCCAGAAGGCTTCTCATAAACGGTCTATGCCTGCGTAGGGTTCCGGCGCTTCAGCTCAGGAGTCAGAGCGCCTTGTAGTTGCCCAAACTACAATGGTAGGGTGCGACAAAGTATCAGAAGGTGGCACTTATGGATCCCCTCATTGCTGTGGCTATGGTGGCTGTGATACTTTCGGGCATTGGCAAGTACGTCGCGGTGGGGCGGGAATCTCGTGCATTACGGCTGTGGCATTTTCAGTCGATGGGTCTCGGGCGTCTGGCGACACGCGCGCGTCGAGCTCTGGGCAAGGCCATTTTCCCGGTTGCCCTTGCGTCGCTGGTCGCGATGAACAGCGGCGGCTCCTTGGGCGTCGCCCACGCCGCTGGCGCGGGGGTGAGTCCCCACCCCGCTGGCGCTGGCGCAGGGGTGAGTGGCGCGGTCACCTTCGCTGAGAGTCACTGGCAATGGGCGATCTATGACAATTCGCTGCCCCAGGTGTATTCCGGTGGCTTCCAGCCGCAGTTCCAGTGCGCGGAGTTTGTCGCGCGCTCGCTCGCCAGCAGTGGTCCCATCGGTGCCTTGTCACCAACGGGACCTGCTACCGACTATGCTAACGTCACCTATAGCAGCGCGATCTACAATCTGAACCTCGTGAGTGGGCTCTACCATTTCCTGCTCGCCACCGGCGTCGCGACAGACGTCGGAACGAGCCTCTCATCGGCGACGCTGGGCAGCGTCATCATCTATGGCAACACCCAGGATGGCGATTTCCTCCACACGGCCATTGTCACCAACACTACCAACGCGGCAAGTCCGCTGTTTACCTCGCACAACCGCGCCTATGACCAGTATCCTGGCTCCACGGTGATGTATGACGAGTACGGCCGGCAGATGCCGATCACGCACATCCTGCAAATCAACTATGGCCTGATCGCCGGCGGCGCGTTACAGAGCTCGGTCGGTGGGGTGAGTGGGAGCACACTTCTGATGACGCCGCCCGCGCCCTACGAGGGCGGCGTCATCACCTCTGGCGTCTCGCTTTCCTGGCAGGCGGTGACGGGTGCGCAGACCTACAATGTCGCGCTCTACGATGTCAATGGCCGGCTCATCGACGGGCTCTCCACAGCGACCACAGCGTTTAGCTATAACTTGAGCGCCGCGTCGTATGGGGTCTATGACTACACCATCCAGCCCGAGAGCTCATCGGCGTCGTTCCCGCTGTTCGCCGATGAATTCAATTATGAGTCGCCTGCCTGTTTGACAACCGGGGCGACGCGCAACGTTGCGAAAAAGAGGGGCGGGCAGCCAGCTAACGCTGTGCAGGTGATAAGCGCGAACAGTACAACCAGCTGCAGCTCAGCGTCAGGAACCGCCGCCACAAGTCTCATGCCGACGCTCTCGCCTACCACGGTGGGGATGACCAGCTTGCCGAACACGCCACCACCCTCGCAGGCTGTCACCATCACAAACGGTGGTACGGCGGCATATAACTGGATATTGGGCAAGGAACCGAGTTGGGTGACCGTGCTCCCGAATACCGGTTCGCTCGCTCCTGGCGCTACCGTGACCTTAAGTGTGAATCTCTGGGACCAGGGAGCAATACCTAGTGTTGGAACGTACACGACGACGCTGCAGTTCTACGATATGGATGGCATCTATGCGCCGCTATCTTTGCCAGTGAGCGTGGTCGTACCGACAATCTCCATGCAGTGGTACTTCGCCGAAGGGTATACAGGAGGCAGTTTCACCGAATACCTGACGCTGGCGAATCCAGGAGCGTCGAATACAGATGCAACTGTGACGGTCCAATACCTGCTGGGCGCTGGTTCGCCGATCACCCAGACCTATACTGTTGCTGGCGGCAGACGCTCCACGATCAATGTCAACAACGCCGTTGGGCCGGGACAAAATGTCTCGATGGTCGTCACGTCTGACCTGCCGATCGTCGCTGAGCGCCCGATGTATTTTACCTACACCGGGCTGAAAGGATACACCATCCCTGGTGGGTCCGATGTCCTAGGGGCGACGAGTCTGGGCACACAGTTTGACTTCGGCTATCTCGACACCAGCCCTGGTCATGCTACCTACCTGACCATTCTCAATCCCAATAGTAGCGCGGTGACAGCGACGGTCAACTACTACGCTGCCGCCGGGGGCGCGCCCAAGACCATCACGCACACCATCGCCGCCAATAGCCGCGGCACAGTGAATGTGAATAACGAAGGGTTAGCGCCGGGCAGCTACAGCGCGCTGGTCACGCTCTCGGCACCTGGACTGGTCGAGCGGCCGATGTACTTTGTAGACAGTTTGACTGGCTATACGGGCGCGGCCAACGTCGTCGGCGTCACGCAGCCGCTTACGGCCTGGTACTTCGCCGAGGGCTACACGAACACGAACTTCAGCGAGCGGTATATCCTGTCCAATCCCAGCGCCTCGGCGACGGCCCACGCCACCGTCACCTTCTACAAGAGCGACGGGACGACAGCCACTGCGAGCGTGACGCTGAGTCCTGGCCAGCAGCAGGTGGTGAACGCCAACAATGTGTTGGGCGCCGACGTCAATAACAGTGCCAGCGTGATGAGCGACAACCCGATCCTGGCGGAGCGGTTCATGAGCTTCACCTACACAGGGCCCGTGGGTACCGCGAAGTCGTCCTCGATTCCTGGAGCGACGGACGTGTTGGGCGCTGCTGCACCCGGATACGCGTTCTACTTTGCCGAAGGGAATACTGGGGGCAGTTTCGGGGAGTACCTGACGCTGGAGAACCCCAACACCAGCGCGGCGCACGTGACGGTGACGTACCTCCCCCAAAACGGGGGCGCACCAACTGTAGTGGCCTACACAGTCAATCCGACGAGCCGGTATACGATCCTGACCAATCCGGTAATGCCTTCGCAATCCTTCTCCATGGCAGTGGTGGCCGATCAGCCGATAGTGGCGGAGCGGCCGATGTACTTCAATTATGGCAGTGGTCAGACGGGCGCGACCGATGTCGTGGGCTATCAGCCTGTTGCGCCGATTGCTTCGCCGCCTCCAAGCTGGAATATTGAGGGCAGTGCGAATCCCGCCTACAGCGAAAACTACCTATACGGAGTAGCAGCGGTCTCCACAAACGATGTTTGGACAGTAGGACGCTATATTGACCCTATTACAGGCGTTTGGGAACCACTGATCGAACACTGGGATGGCACGCACTGGAGCGTCGTGGTGAGCCCGGAGGTTGACGCCCAGTGGTTGAATGCTGTTGTCGCTATCTCGGCATCGAATGTTTGGGCTGTTGGAGCGTATGGGCTGATCGAACATTGGGACGGAGCGAGTTGGACTGTAGTAGCCAACCCTGGCTCCACCGGAACATTTATAGGCGCGCTGGACGCGGTCAGCGCCATTTCGCCGACCGATGTGTGGGCCGTAGGGTACTATGTAGATTCGTCGGTCGAATATGCCTGGACTGAGCATTGGGATGGCAGTTCCTGGACGACCGTCAGTAACCCAGCTTCGTCCCCAGACAGCTGTCCCGGTGTTGAAGTGGCACTTAGTGGAGTAACTGCTATCGCGTCGAATGACGTATGGACAGTCGGATATGAGAGCGCCGCCTGTGGGTCTCTACAGGCATTGACTGAGCATTGGGATGGCAGTTCCTGGACAATAGTCTCTAATCCCGGCGGTACGACGTTAAGCGACGTAGTAGCCACTGCCACAAATAACGTGTGGGCGGTGGGGTCGTCAGGCAACGCGCCGCTGGTAGAGCACTGGGATGGAACGAGTTGGGGCATTGTCTCCACACCTACTGTTCCAGTCGCTAGTGGCCTGAATGCTATCGCAATAGTGTCGCCTACAGATATCTGGGCGGCGGGAGCGACATCGTACGCCTTAGGCTCTGAACCACTAATGGAACACTGGGACGGAACGAGTTGGTCAATTATGCAGATTCCGAGCTACAACAGTGATAGTCTCGCAGGGCTCGCCACCATCTCAACCAGCGACGTATGGGTGGTCGGGACGTGGTCACCGATTGAGGTTGGCGATTGGTACACCTTCACCGAACACTACGGCTCCTGAAACATGCAATCCCAGGAGCTTCTGGCGTATGTGCGCGCTCAGTAAGAGGCCTTTTGCATTTGCAGATGATGCACAGCTCATAAAACGCAGATTATACAGAATCAGTCATTATGGCCGAAGCGCCCTTGTACGGAGTCAGTCAACTCAAGATGGCATTCTACAATATCACGCACACAAAACACCGAATTTAAGCGGGTTTGTGCGATATGCTTGATTAGGCTAACTGTAACAATTCATCCCTTATATCTCAGAGTTGGTGTTAGGATAGGGTCGTAAGAAAGTTCACGTGGGTGCGATAGGCCGTGTATCCCTGGGCCACACACAGGCCGCAGAAGAGTCGAGGTCGTCGCATCCCTGCACAGTGGCAAGCCCGAACAGTTGCCTGGGCCGGCCTCGCGTCGAGCCCGCATCCAGTAAGGTTGGGACAGCGCTGAGAGCAAGGGAGAACACGTATGAGCGAGCCGCTCGTGGTGGTGGGGATCGATGTCGCCAAAGCCCGCTTGGACCTCGCGGTCCGGCGTAGTGGAGAGCAGCGGCAGGTAAGCAATGATGCGCTGGGGATTGCGGAGGTAGTGGCCTGGCTGCAGGAACTGGCGCCCTAGGTCATCGTGCTAGAAGCGACCGGCGGCTACGAAGTGCCCGTCGTCGCGGAGTTGGGCACGGCCGGACTCGCGGTAGCGGTGGTCAACCCGCGTCAGGTACGGGACTTCGCCAAAGCCAGTGGGCGTCTGGCGAAGACGGATCGGATCGATGCCCAGGTCCTGGCGCACTTTGCTGAAGCACTGCGGACGGGCGACCGTCCGCTGCCGGATGCTCAGGGACAGGAGTTGGCGGCGCTGGTCGAGCGCCGCAGGCAGGTGGTGGCGCTACGGACTGCCGAGCAGAATCGGCTCGGAGTGACCCGAATCCCGCAAGTTCGGGCTCATATTCAGGCCCATCTGGAGTGGCTGGATGCGGACCTGAAGGGCCTGGACGACGAGCTGCACCGCCGATTGCAGGCAAGCCCGTTATGGCAGGAGCGCGAGACCTTGCTGCGGAGCGTTCCGGGGGTGGGCCCAATCGTTGCCCTCACGCTGCTGGCAGATCTGCCGGAGCTGGGCCGACTCTCGCATGCCCAAATCGCCGCATTGGTGGGAGTCGCGCCTCTGAATCGAGAGAGTGGGACCTGGCGAGGGCGCCGCACGATCTGGGGCGGGCGCGCGGCAGTGCGGGCAGCGCTCTACATGGGGACGCTGCGCGCCACGTGCTGCAACCCCCTCATCCGGGTGTTCTACCAGCGGCTCGTGGCGAAGGGAAAAGCCAAGAAGGTCGCCCTGGTGGCCTGCATGCACAAGTTGCTCACCATTCTTAACGCCATGGTCAGACACCAGACGTCCTGGCAGGCTCAGGCCGCCTGAGCCTGCCAGGACGTAGCGCGCACTGACACAGTTGCTCTTCTGTCACTGTGGGCATAGAGTCTGAGGTGCCCCCCGAAAGTTGGACAGCTGCCTATGTTAAAATTAGGAAGAGAGCAGTATAGAGGAGTAGGCAGCGATCATGGGAACGATTCGGAAGCGGTACAGTGCAGCGTTTAAGGCGCAGGTGGCACTGGAAGCCTGCAAAGGGCAGAAGACGTTGAGCCAACTTGCCAGCGAGTTCGGGGTGCATCCGGTGCAGATCACCCAGTGGAAGAAGCAGGCCCTGGCTGGCTTGCCTACCCTCTTCGAGGGGGCAGCCAGCCAGAAGCACCACGCCGACGAAGCGTTGCTGGCCCAGTTGTACCAGGAGATTGGCCAGCTCAAAGTGGAGTTGGATTGGCTGCGAAAAAAAGGCCAAATCTTGGCGGAGCGGCGCGGACCCTGATCGATCCGACCTACACGCCCATCAGCGTGGCTCGCCAATGCGACCTGCTGGAGGTGCCCCGCAGTACGTGGTACTATCAGCCGACGGGAGAAAGCGCAGAGAATTTGGTGCTCATGCGGCTCTTGGATGAACAATATACGCGCACTCCCTTCTATGGGAGTCGCCGGATGACGGCCTGGCTGCGCCAGCAGGGCTATGCGATCAATCCCAAACGGGTGAGTCGGTTGCTGCGGCTCATGGGCGTCGAGGCGATCTATCCCAAGCCCCGACTCAGTCGACCAGGAGCGACGCCGCAGCGCCATGCCTATTTGTTGCGCGATCTCACCATCAAGCAGGCGAATCACGTCTGGAGCTCGGACATCACGTTCGTGCGGATGCGCCGCGGCTTTCTCTACCTGGTGGCCATCTTGGATTGGTACAGTCGCTTCGTGCTCAGCTGGGAACTGTCCAATACGCTGGATGGGGCGTTTTGCCTCGCCGCTCTGGACCACGCCTTGACGCAAACCCAGCCAGAGATCTTCAATACCGATCAAGGGGCACAGTTTACGAGTCTAGCCTTTACCGGACGGTTAGCGGACGCCGGCATTCGCATCAGTTGGGATGGCCGAGGCCGGGCACTGGACAATGTCTTCATCGAACGGTTGTGGCGGTCGGTGAAATACGAAGAAATCTTCCTGCACGACTATGAGACGGTGGCCGAAGCCGTTCGTGGCCTCGAGCGGTACTTCCGCTTCTACAACCACGAACGACTGCATCAAGCTCTGGGGTATCGGACTCCAGCCCAGGTCTACGGGGTAGCGTAGGCACGCAGCGCTCTCTTGCTTTTCTTAACGTATTTCGGGCTGTTCACTGTCGAAGAATGGGGTACACCTCACTTTCCGCACGAGTGCTTGACACTTTTTGGAGAATAGGAGGAGGCACACGAGTTAACACCGTGAACTGGGGGCAGGAGTGGGCAGACCCGGACAGGAAACGTACCAGACGGAGCGGTTGGATCATTTGGGCATCGTGGCGGGAGTCTGCCACGAGATTGGGCTGGTGGAGTGGCTGGATGCCCAAGACGAGCAGAGCCACGAGCGGGTCGGGATCGGCACAGCAACGGTGGCGATGATCTTAAATGGGCTGGGCTTCAGCAATCGCCGGCTGTATCTTGTGCCGCAGTTCTTCGCTGCCAAGGCGATCGAGCGGTTGTTAGGGCCAGGCATCACCGCCGAGGACCTCAATGACGACTGCCTGGGACGGGCCCTGGACTGGCTGTATGCGCATGACCCAACGACGCTGTTTGCCGGCATCGCGCTGCGGGCGCGGCGGGCATTTGGGGTCCAGTCGCGGCAGGTGCACGTGGACACTGTCCAGGGCGATGTAGACTTGGCTCTTCCGCACATTCGATGAACCCCTATGGGGAGAGAGCGAGCTCCGTGGTAGGATCAGGAAATGAACATGTAGCCATTGTTCCCTGGCAGGTTCCGTATGCTCGAAACCACGATCCTTCCTGATCCGAAGCAGTTGTTGTTGCGCCTGCTCGTGCAGGAGCAGAACGCTATCCGCGCTGTGGTCGCCACCAGAGGTGCTCAGGCAGACTGTCCAGTCTGCGACCACCCGTCGGCCCGGGTGCATTCCCACTACGTCCGCCAGATCGCGGACCTCCCGTGGCATGGCGTGCCGCTGCGCTTAGAGTTGCACCTGCGCCGATTCTTTTGTGAGCAGCCTAACTGTCCCCGACGGATCTTTGCCGAGCGGCTGCCCAGCGTCGTCAAGCCGTATGCACGTCGTACCGTCCAGTTGACCCAGGCATTGACCGTGCTGGGCTTTGCGCTGGGCGGTGAAGCGGGAGCGCGGGTGGCTCGGCGTCTGGCCGACGTGAAGAGCAGTAGCAGTCCGGATACGCTGCTCCGGTTGATTCGCCAGCAGATGCCGGCCGCGGCACCAACGCCACGGGTGCTGGGAGTAGATGATTTCGCCTTCCACCGTGGGATCCACTACGGGACGATCCTGGTCGACCTCGAGCGGCATCGGGTGGTGGATCTGCTGCCCGACCGGAAGGCACGCACCTTTGCTGCCTGGCTACGTGCTCATCCAGGAGTCGCCTTCGTCAGTCGAGATCGCAGTAGTGCCTACGCCGAAGCCGCTCAGCAAGCCGCACCTGGAGCGGTGCAAGTGGCAGATCGCTTCCATCTCTTGACGAACCTGGGGATGGCGCTCGACCGGCTGCTCACCCGCGAGCACCGCCTCGTCTCCCAGGTCGCTCGCCAGATCCAGGCCACAGCCCGACGGGAGCAGGCTATGCAAGAGGCTGAATCCGCCGCAGAACCACGGCTGCCAACCACGCGTGCCGACCGGCTGCATCTGGCTGCCGACGCGCGCCGCCAGGCACGGTATACTGGAGTGACCTCGATTTCGTGGACTGTTTCCCTCAAGCGACACCTGGGGCGTGGGTTGGGTACGTTCGTTCATAGACCTGTGGTGCCAGGTACCCCAGCGCCGAATGGCGTCGCTGCCGATTATAGTACGCTTCTAGCCACTCAAAGACCACGGCCCGAGCTTCATCGTGGGTATGGAAACGGTGCTGGGCCAGGAGTTCGCACTCCAGGGTGGCGAAAAAGCTCTCCACCATGGCGTTATCGAAACAATCTCCCACCGATCCCATCGAACACTGAATTCCCAGGTCCTGGCACCGCTTGCCAAAGAGCAGCGACGTGTATTGGCAGCCGTGATCCGAGTGATGAATCAGACCGTCACTCGGATGGCGGTTCCAGACCGCCATCTCCAGCGCCGCGAGAACGAGCTCCGTGCGCAGATGGTCCTGCATCGACCAGCCGACCACCCGTCGGCTGAACACATCGAGGATGACGGCGAGATAGAGAAATTCCTCCTGCTCGGTCGGAATATAGGTAATGTCGGCAAGCCAGAGTTGATCTGGGGCCGAGGCGCTGAAGCTCCGCTGGACCAGATCCGGCGCCGGCAGGGCCGCAGGGTCTCGCCGCGTCGTGTGTACCCGACGTCGCCGATGGCATCCCACCAAGCCCGCGCGCCGCATGAGCCGAGCCACTCGGTTGTGCCCGCACGCCATCCCTCGTGCCGCGAGCTCCGCATGGACCCGCAAGGCGCCATAGGTCCCTCGGCTCGCCTGGTGAATCTGCCCAATGTGGCTGGTGAGTTGGGCGTTGGCGCGGCTGCGAGCTGAGGGCTCGCGCCGCCGCCACGCCCAATAGCCGCTGGGGGAGACGCCCAGCACGCGGCACATTCGACGCACCGGATGAGAGGCCTTCTCACGCTCCACAAACTCGTACCCCCTTACCGGATCGAGTCGGTCTCCCGTGCGAAGAAGGCCGCGGCTTTTCGGAGGATCTCGCGTTCTTCCCGCAAAATCCGGTTCTCCCGGCGCAGGCGTCGCAACTCCTCCTGCTCATCGCTGGTCAGCCCATCGTGGCGGTTTCCCCCATCCAGGTCTGCCTGCTTGAGCCACAATCGCAATGTCTCGCTGGTCATACCCAGATCCTGGGCAATCTGCGCATGCGGTTTCCCGCTCGTTCTGGCCAGCCGAATCGCCTCGGCGCGAAACTCTGGCGGATACGGCTGGACATGCTTCGATCCCTTTGCCATGGACACCTCCTGCAGGGTTTTTCACCCCCAACTGTACATGTGTCCACTGATCTGGGTCAACTCCATACCCAGATCGACGAGCTCCAGCAGCACGGGCACTCGCTTCGGGCCATTGCTCGTCAGGTTGGGGTCTCGCGCAACACGGTCCGACGGTACCTGCGCAGTGGTGGCGCGGTCGAGCAGGCCCTGCGAGGCCGACGCTGGCATGCCTGTGATCCGTACGCGTCGTATCTACGCGCTCGTTGGGAGGCGGGTGAGCACAACAGCGCCGTGCTGCTCTCGGAGTTGCGACCTCAAGGCTTCACCGGCTCGCCGTCCACGCTGCGGCAGTATCTCATGGCCTGGCGCACCGGGCCACATCGCCCCGGTCGCTGCCCGACCGACGCGGATGGCTTGGCCAGTCCCGTGCCGCGTCGTCGCACCTTCTCGCCGCGCCAAACGCGCTGGATCTTGCTGCGGCCGGTGGAAGAGCTCACCGACGAGGAGCGGACCTATCGCCAGCAGCTGTGCCAGGGGGCAGCAACCATTGCGCACGCCCAGCACTTGGCCGAGACCTTCTGGCGTCTGGTGCGTGAGCGGCACTCGAGGGGTCACGACCCTCAGGCGGTGAGCCGGAAGCTGCAGTCATGGGTGAAATCTGCTCGGTCTAGCCAGATCACAGAACTCGTCAGCTTTGCCAATGGGATCCAACGGGATTTTCC
The DNA here is from genome assembly GCA_963826075.1 of uncultured Chloroflexia bacterium. Taxonomy (GTDB): domain Bacteria; phylum Chloroflexota; class Ktedonobacteria; order Ktedonobacterales; family JADMIN01; genus JAJPKE01. The sequence goes on along the minus strand of CAWGVQ010000007.1, from coordinate 28,274 downwards.
GGCGGTCCTCTCTGCGCTCATTTGGGAGTACAGCCAGGGCCAGACCGAGGGCCAGGTGCATCGGCTGAAGCTGATAAAGCGGAGTGGGTTTGGTCGGGCAAAGTTCGACCTGTTGCGGCAGAGAGTACTCTATAGCCGCCCATAAACGGAGCTGACGACCTTCACGGGGCAGCGGTCACTTTCATCGAATGTGCGGGAGAGCCGTAGACTTGACCCAGGCGGCCGATAAAAAATGACCCACTCCCCAGGTCCGTTTCTTTTGTAGAAGACAACACTACGAAAGGGACGGCAGATGCTGAGGAGTGGAATCGTGAACACCATACGCGAGATGGCGGTGCAGGGCAAGCCCGTGCGAGCCATCGCCCGAGAGCTGGGTCTGGCTCGCAATACCGTGCGCAAGTATGTCCGGGGACCGACCGAGGCCGCCGCCCGTCCGCCACGGCCGTCGAAGTTGGATCCCTACAAGGAGCAGATCCGGCAGTGGATCCAAGAGGATCATCTGTATAACTGCCAGACGATGTACCGGCGCCTGCACGCCCACGGCTATACGGGTCGGCAGAGCATTCTCAAAGACTTTGTGCATCCCTTGCGGCCGGTGGTGCGTCGGATGCGCCGTCCGGTGCTGCGCTATGAGACGGCTCCCGGTGAGCAGCTGCAATTTGACTGGGGCGAATTTCTCTATGAACAGGAGGGGCAGACCCGCAAGCTGTTCGGCTTCACCGCGGTGCTGAGTTACTCGCGGATGCGGCTGGTGCTCTTTGTCAAACGCACCGACGCCCCCACCCTCGTGCGGTGTCTTTTGGAGGCGTTCACGTACTTTGGCGGGCTGCCGCAGGCGGTGCTGACTGACCGGATGAAGACCGTGCTCTTGGAGATGCAGACTGGCAAGCCCCGGTGGCATCCACGCTTTCAAGAGCTGGTCGAGAGCCTGGGAATCAGTCCGCGGATCTGCCAGCCGGCGACGCCACAAACCAAGGGGAAAGTCGAGCGCAGTGTTGGCCTGGTCAAGAGCGCCTTCTGGCCAGGGGTCAGCTTCACCGATCTGGAGGATCTCAACCGGCAAGCCCGTGCCTGGTGTGACGCGCTCAACCAGCAGGTGCATGCCACCACGCATGAGGCTCCCGTGCAGCGCTGGGCCAAGGAGCACTTGCGTCCCGTGCCGACGAGCTGGCACGAGCAGTCTCAGCCGAATTGGGCGCGCGAGCGCTTCAGTGCCGAGGAGCGGGTGGTGAGCTGGGATGGGTACGTCGCCTACGACGGCGTGCTCTACGGCCTGCCGGGTCCAGCGGGATTGGCGGGTCGCCGGGTTCAGGTCAGTCGGTGGGCTGGCCAGGTCACCATCTGGTCCCAGGGGCAGGCGGTGCTGCAGGTCAGCGCGCGGGCCGAAAGTGGGAGCGTCGTACCCCATCTCGAGCAGTTTGTTGGCATCTTGCCGGCCGCAGCCGCCCGGCGCCCAGAGATCCCGCTGGGGCACCAGGTGCCGGCTCCCGTGGTGGTTCAACGCCCCTTGTGGGAGTATGACCAGCTGTGTGGCGTGCCGCGCGCCCTGCGGGTGCCCGAGGAGGTGGCCTCATGAGTCCTGAGCAGCATCCCGGGGCTTCTGCTGCTCTGGGTCCCGAGCCCCTCGCGGTCTTGCCCGACGCCTTACGGCGGTTAGGCTTGACAACGCTGGCGGCAGCCCTGCCCCAGTTGGTGGAGACCGCGCGCGGGCAGCAATGGACCTACGACGTGTTCTTGCAGCAGGCGGTGGGAGCTGAGGTGCAGGGGCGGGCGCAACGCGCCTATGAGCGGCGCGTGCGCTCCGCCCACCTGCCCGGCACGGCACTCTCCACCTCGCTGGAGAGTTTCAACTTTGGCTTCCAGCCGACCCTCTCTGAACCGCTCATCCGGGAGCTGGCGACACTAGGGTTCGTGCAGACCGCCACGAATATTGTCTTACTGGGGCCGCCAGGTGTCGGCAAAACGCACCTCGCCTTGGCGCTCCTGGCGCGGGCCCTGGAAGCGGGCTATTCGGCGCGGTTTACCACCTTACGCCAGCTCGCCGACGAGCTCGAGACGACCAGCTGGCGTCAACAACGCCGGCGGTATCTGAGCCCGAAACTGTTGGTCATTGACGAGGTCGGCTATCTGCGTCTGACGAGCAGTCAAGCTCAGCAATTGTTTGACTTGGTGACGGCCCGCTACGAACAGGCGCCGACGATCCTGACCAGTAACCGCAGTTTTACCGAATGGGGCATGCTCTTAGGCGACGAGGTATTGGCGACGGCCCTGCTCGACCGCTTACTGCACCATGCCGAGGTCATGGCGATCAAGGTGAGACGCGGGATAGTCCACCAGAGCCAACAGGAGATGAGCGATTTGTGGCTCTGCCTGGTCATCCCTGGTATGGACGCTCGGTGCAGATCCTGGGTCGTCGGAGAACGGCGACCTCCATTCGCTGTATTATCCAGGATGGTGCTCATTCCGGGTTCCACTACCAGGTGCCAGAACGGTGGTTACTCAGCTCACCGCCGCCCGACTCTGCCTGGATGCCGACCTGCCCCACGGTTTGCCTTCCTCTAGCGGCTCTGGACAGAATGGTGCAGATCATTCTGCTCACAGAACAAGCCAGGAGGGCCGGGGAAGATGAACCACGTGACATCCATCTGGGCGCAGATCCCAACCGAGAACAAGGCCAGACTGAGCTACCACCTCGCGCTCCTCGTCCTCCAGCAGCGGAGGGAGGGGAGCCCGCATGAGCGAGTCCCGGGTACTGCCGACGCATCTGAACCGTCAGGCCGTCATCTACATTCGGCAATCGTCGCCCCTGCAAGTCGAGCGCAACCGCGAGAGCCAGCAGCGGCAGTATCAATTAGTCGAGCGAGCCCAGGCGCTGGGATGGCCGACCGCCCAGTGTGTCGTCATCGACGAGGATCTGGGGATCTCCGGTGCCCAGAGTCATAACCGACCCGGCTACCAGCGCCTGATTTCGTTGCTGGTACTGCGTCAGGTGGGAATCGTCCTGGGACTGGAGGTCTCGCGGCTGGCTCGCAACAGCCTCGATTGGTACCAACTCTTGGAACTGGCCGCCGCGTTCAATGTGCTGATTGCGGATGAAGACGGGCTCTACGACCCAGCAGCGTTCAATGACCGGCTGTTGCTCGGGCTGAAGGGGACAATCTCGGAGGTCGAGTTATATCAGATCCGCGCCCGAATGGTCCGTGGTCGCCTGAACAAAGCCCGTCGCGGAGACCTCATCTGGCAACCACCCGTGGGGTATGAGCGGGACGCCGTGACAGGAGCCCTGCAGGTGAGTAGCGACGAAAGTGTGCGCCATAGCCTGGATCTGGTCTTCGACCTCTTTCGTCGCCTGCACTCGCTGCGGGGGGTGCTCCGCTATCTGTATCGAGCCGGGCTGGAACTGCCGTATCGGCAGACGCAGCGAGGACGAGGCACCCACATCGCGTGGCGCCCACCGGTCTACGATGCGATTTATGCGCTGCTGCGCAACCCCATGTATGCGGGCGTATACTGTTACGGCCGCCGACGGCAGGAGCAGGATCCTGTAGCCCATACCCAGCACGTGTATGCCGTTCATCCCAGCCACTGGGAAGCCTTCTTGGTGGATCACCATCCGGGCTATATTTCCCTGGCCGAGTTTGAGGAGAACCAGCGGATCATGCAGCACAACCACAACCAGTATCCTCAGGGGCAAGGAACAGCACGCCGGGGCCCAGCCTTGCTACAGGGGTTGGTGCGCTGTGGACAGTGCGGCTACAAGATGCGGGTTCGCTACAGTCACACCGAGCCCTACTATACCTGCGACGTTGCCCACCGGCGCTTTGGTGAGCCGATTTGTGGCCGCGCTAGCGCTAAGCGAGTCGACGCGCTGGTTGCCGAACTATTCCTGCGCGTAGTCAACGCGGGCACCCTCGACCTCTCGGTGGCGGCTCATGAGCAGATGCAGCAGGAGACCAGGCTCGTCGCGCGCACGTGGCGGGAGAAGCTGCAGCGGCTCGAGTACCAAGCAGAGCTCGCGCGCCGGCGCTACGAACTGGTCGATCCCGAGAACCGATTAGTCGCCCGGACGCTGGAGACGGCCTGGAATGAGCGCCTCACCGAACTCGAAGCGGCCCGGCAGGCGTATGCGGCTCAGCGAGCAGCAGAACCACCGCTGCACACTACACTCGCGCAGATGCGGGAGGTGGTCGAGCATCTGCGCGAGTGGTGGTACGCCCCTGAGGTCAGCAGTGCGGAGCGCAAGGAATGGATGCGGTGCCTCATAGAAGCTGTCGTGGTGCACAGTCGCGGCAAAGTGATGCAGGTTCGGGTGCATTGGTTCGGAGGAGCGACCAGTGACCTGGATGTGCCGAAGTATCTGTTCAGTTCCCCCTATCTCTATCACCGGATCCGCGAGCTGGCGCAGGAGCATACGGACGCGGAGATTGCCGTGCTGCTGAGTAGTGCTGGCATCCAGACGGTGAAGGGGCGAACCTGGACCGCCCGGCACGTCATGGATTTTCGCCATTCTAATGCCATTGCCTCCGGCTTCACCACCAAGGTCGACCTGCGCACCCGGGAGAGTGGCTATCTGACCACGGCGGAGGCAGCCGCGGTGTTGGGAGTGAGTCAAACCACCATCCAAAAGTGGTATAAGCTTGGCCTGCTTCCTGGCAAACATGCGGAGAGACAGGCTCAACTCTGGATTCAATGGACTGAGGACGTGAGACACCGTCTGGCTGGGGGCGCAACGCCAGACCCACGTATGGTGTCGGTGAAGGCGCTATGCCGGGTACAGGGCAAGCGGCCAGACCAAGTGTTGGCCTGGGCTCAGCAGGAACGATACGCGATCTATCGACTCCTTCGAGGAACCAGCATGCGCTTCTATGTCCTTCCAACCGAACCCTGACGTTTGCCTGAGTAGAGAGAGGTGCGTATCATGTCGAACGACATTGATTGCCATTGCCGGCCGCAGTTACCGGATGAAAGATCGCGCGGTTCCCGAGTTGCCGGCAACCGGAGCGGAGGCTCGGCAGCCGCTCGCCCGAAAGGAGCGGGTGGGTCAACTTTCCATCGGCGATGACACGTCACGTCCAAACGCCGACAAAAACTGACCCAGGTGACCATGTCGGGAGTGGGTCAATTCTGGTCGGCGCCTGTGGGTCAAATCGCCACCGTCCTTGACAACACGGCTCTCCCGCACATTCGATGAAAGTGACCGCTGCCCCGTGAAGGTCGTCAGCTCCGTTTATGGGCGGCTATAGAGTACTCTCTGCCGCAACAGGTCGAACTTTGCCCGACCAAACCCACTCCGCTTTATCAGCTTCAGCCGATGCACCTGGCCCTCGGTCTGGCCCTGGCTGTACTCCCAAATGAGCGCAGAGAGGACCGCCGGAAAATCCCGTTGGATCCCATTGGCAAAGCTGACGAGTTCTGTGATCTGGCTAGACCGAGCAGATTTCACCCATGACTGCAGCTTCCGGCTCACCGCCTGAGGGTCGTGACCCCTCGAGTGCCGCTCACGCACCAGACGCCAGAAGGTCTCGGCCAAGTGCTGGGCGTGCGCAATGGTTGCTGCCCCCTGGCACAGCTGCTGGCGATAGGTCCGCTCCTCGTCGGTGAGCTCTTCCACCGGCCGCAGCAAGATCCAGCGCGTTTGGCGCGGCGAGAAGGTGCGACGACGCGGCACGGGACTGGCCAAGCCATCCGCGTCGGTCGGGCAGCGACCGGGGCGATGTGGCCCGGTGCGCCAGGCCATGAGATACTGCCGCAGCGTGGACGGCGAGCCGGTGAAGCCTTGAGGTCGCAACTCCGAGAGCAGCACGGCGCTGTTGTGCTCACCCGCCTCCCAACGAGCGCGTAGATACGACGCGTACGGATCACAGGCATGCCAGCGTCGGCCTCGCAGGGCCTGCTCGACCGCGCCACCACTGCGCAGGTACCGTCGGACCGTGTTGCGCGAGACCCCAACCTGACGAGCAATGGCCCGAAGCGAGTGCCCGTGCTGCTGGAGCTCGTCGATCTGGGTATACCGTGCCTGGCGGCGCGCGTCGGCAGCCAGATGCAGCCGGTCGGCACGCGTGGTTGGCAGCCGTGGTTCTGCGGCGGATTCAGCCTCTTGCATAGCCTGCTCCCGTCGGGCTGTGGCCTGGATCTGGCGAGCGACCTGGGAGACGAGGCGGTGCTCGCGGGTGAGCAGCCGGTCGAGCGCCATCCCCAGGTTCGTCAAGAGATGGAAGCGATCTGCCACTTGCACCGCTCCAGGTGCGGCTTGCTGAGCGGCTTCGGCGTAGGCACTACTGCGATCTCGACTGACGAAGGCGACTCCTGGATGAGCACGTAGCCAGGCAGCAAAGGTGCGTGCCTTCCGGTCGGGCAGCAGATCCACCACCCGATGCCGCTCGAGGTCGACCAGGATCGTCCCGTAGTGGATCCCACGGTGGAAGGCGAAATCATCTACTCCCAGCACCCGTGGCGTTGGTGCCGCGGCCGGCATCTGCTGGCGAATCAACCGGAGCAGCGTATCCGGACTGCTACTGCTCTTCACGTCGGCCAGACGCCGAGCCACCCGCGCTCCCGCTTCACCGCCCAGCGCAAAGCCCAGCACGGTCAATGCCTGGGTCAACTGGACGGTACGACGTGCATACGGCTTGACGACGCTGGGCAGCCGCTCGGCAAAGATCCGTCGGGGACAGTTAGGCTGCTCACAAAAGAATCGGCGCAGGTGCAACTCTAAGCGCAGCGGCACGCCATGCCACGGGAGGTCCGCGATCTGGCGGACGTAGTGGGAATGCACCCGGGCCGACGGGTGGTCGCAGACTGGACAGTCTGCCTGAGCACCTCTGGTGGCGACCACAGCGCGGATAGCGTTCTGCTCCTGCACGAGCAGGCGCAACAACAACTGCTTCGGATCAGGAAGGATCGTGGTTTCGAGCATACGGAACCTGCCAGGGAACAATGGCTACATGTTCATTTCCTGATCCTACCACGGAGCTCGCTCTCTCCCCATAGGGGTTCATCGAATGTGCGGAAGAGCCGGTTGCTGCCCCCTGGCACAGCTGCTGGCGATAGGTCCGCTCCTCGTCGGTGAGCTCTTCCACCGGCCGCAGCAAGATCCAGCGCGTTTGGCGCGGCGAGAAGGTGCGACGACGCGGCACGGGACTGGCCAAGCCATCCGCGTCGGTCGGGCAGCGACCGGGGCGATGTGGCCCGGTGCGCCAGGCCATGAGATACTGCCGCAGCGTGGACGGCGAGCCGGTGAAGCCTTGAGGTCGCAACTCCGAGAGCAGCACGGCGCTGTTGTGCTCACCCGCCTCCCAACGAGCGCGTAGATACGACGCGTACGGATCACAGGCATGCCAGCGTCGGCCTCGCAGGGCCTGCTCGACCGCGCCACCACTGCGCAGGTACCGTCGGACCGTGTTGCGCGAGACCCCAACCTGACGAGCAATGGCCCGAAGCGAGTGCCCGTGCTGCTGGAGCTCGTCGATCTGGGTATACCGTGCCTGGCGGCGCGCGTCGGCAGCCAGATGCAGCCGGTCGGCACGCGTGGTTGGCAGCCGTGGTTCTGCGGCGGATTCAGCCTCTTGCATAGCCTGCTCCCGTCGGGCTGTGGCCTGGATCTGGCGAGCGACCTGGGAGACGAGGCGGTGCTCGCGGGTGAGCAGCCGGTCGAGCGCCATCCCCAGGTTCGTCAAGAGATGGAAGCGATCTGCCACTTGCACCGCTCCAGGTGCGGCTTGCTGAGCGGCTTCGGCGTAGGCACTACTGCGATCTCGACTGACGAAGGCGACTCCTGGATGAGCACGTAGCCAGGCAGCAAAGGTGCGTGCCTTCCGGTCGGGCAGCAGATCCACCACCCGATGCCGCTCGAGGTCGACCAGGATCGTCCCGTAGTGGATCCCACGGTGGAAGGCGAAATCATCTACTCCCAGCACCCGTGGCGTTGGTGCCGCGGCCGGCATCTGCTGGCGAATCAACCGGAGCAGCGTATCCGGACTGCTACTGCTCTTCACGTCGGCCAGACGCCGAGCCACCCGCGCTCCCGCTTCACCGCCCAGCGCAAAGCCCAGCACGGTCAATGCCTGGGTCAACTGGACGGTACGACGTGCATACGGCTTGACGACGCTGGGCAGCCGCTCGGCAAAGATCCGTCGGGGACAGTTAGGCTGCTCACAAAAGAATCGGCGCAGGTGCAACTCTAAGCGCAGCGGCACGCCATGCCACGGGAGGTCCGCGATCTGGCGGACGTAGTGGGAATGCACCCGGGCCGACGGGTGGTCGCAGACTGGACAGTCTGCCTGAGCACCTCTGGTGGCGACCACAGCGCGGATAGCGTTCTGCTCCTGCACGAGCAGGCGCAACAACAACTGCTTCGGATCAGGAAGGATCGTGGTTTCGAGCATACGGAACCTGCCAGGGAACAATGGCTACATGTTCATTTCCTGATCCTACCACGGAGCTCGCTCTCTCCCCATAGGGGTTCATCGAATGTGCGGAAGAGCCGACAACACGACCTCCTTCTCGGTGAGTGGGGAGTACGAGGCAGACCTGGATGCGCACACGCTGGCGGTGACCTACGGGTATTCGCGCGATCGTCGCGCCGATCTCAAGCAGTGGATGCTGGCGCTGGCAACGACGCGGCAGGGGGATGTCCCCCTGTTTTGTCAAGCGCTGGACGCGCCGCTGTGCCGCCGGCGCGGTCGATTGCCGCTTGGTCCGCTCTCGTGGTGTTCTATCCGCATGCTCATAGGTGGTGCATTTTCGACAGTGGCGTAACCGTTCCAGTTCACTGACCTCCAAGCCGCCAATGTTGGGCCTTCCAGAGATAGTAGGTGGCATCGCTGCAGAATGAATCCAAAGGCAATTTATGGAGCACGAATAACTCCAGATGGCAAATTGCTATAGGTATTTGATGTATAGATAGGTAATGTAATTGCCCGGTTAAAGGCATTCAGAGATGCTTGAGTACTACTTACAAGGTAGTTTTGACCTGGATCCTGGTTTGAAATGTTTACATCGTAATACAAGACCGCATCAATTTTTGGGAAATTATAGGGAATCTCCTCGGAAAACAGATCGGTGAGCCACGCAGGCTTATTTCCTCCTTGCTCAACAGTTCCCGTTTCACCGATCATCATTGGTTTATTGGGAGCAAGCTGTAATATGTCGAGGTATGTCTGCCGTGTAGCAGTATAAAATGAGACATAGCCATTTGGAGGAGAGTCAGTGTTGTAGCTATCAATACAGGTCCAGTCAACATAGGCACTGCCCGGGTAAAATTCCGAAATTGGATAGGTAAGATTTCCGGCTTCCTTATTTGGACACCATACCCATGTGGCATTTGTTACGCCGTCCTTTGTAAAGATGTCGTGCACATGTCTCCATGCTTGCACGAATTGTCCCGGCTTGTTGTTATTTATTAATTCATCCCATGGGTACCAGTTCCCATTCATCTCCCATCCAAATCTTAAGAAGAAAGGATGATCCCAGGCTTTTGCTGCTTCTGCCCACTGGTTAATATAGGTATCATGGCTTCCATCGATAATACTTTCAAGGGTATAGTCTGGCTGGTTACTCGGTGGCTCACTAGGGTTTTCTGGTGCCCATGAGATCATCGGAATTGAGCCATGCCCCCTCATGAGTTCGTACATCTGTGTAAAGAATGGCCGATTGGCAGTCGATCCCCATCCTTGATAACTGGTGACAATTGACAATCCGTGATGTATCTTGGCTTCCTCCCGCTGTACAGCAGGGAGGAAGGTACTTGGACTTGACTGTACAAATCCATTCGCAAATTCTGTCCCAAAATAAACCGGATGTGGATTTGGGAGTTGGCGCAACGAAGCGTCCTTTGGAGCTCCTGCGACGGGGTGCGGCAGGTTCTGGGAGGGTGGCCAGACACTGACAAGCACGACGAGAGCTACTAGAATCAAAGATGCTGCCAATGCCCAGTGCCAGCGTCGGGTGAGCAGCGTGCCGTAACGTAAAGGCTGTGTCCTGGTAGGAGTAACAAGCGGTTTAGCCAGTATACGCATATCGTTGGCTTCATATTCTGGCATGTCCATCGTTTGCCTCCTTGCACCTCCGATGAGGACTTCCAGCTACCTTTAGATATTCGTTCATGAAACAGTTGAGTCTATCACATGGTACTCTGTTCTCGCGCGCCGCGCTATTCTGCAATGTTTTTTGCCGCGATTGGCATGGGGTTGCTCTCTTAAACTGTCAAGGTCAAGTCTCCCACACTCTCTTACCTCGACTTTGTACAATTTCAGGAGGAAAAACACGGCATGATGCTCCTTGAGGGTACGATAGCAGTTGCCAAACCTCTATCTGCCTAGGAGACCGTTCATGCCGCGTTCTGACCCCATTATAGCCATGCTCGAACCGTTTCGCCCGCTATTTACCGCCCCAACCTGGAAGAAACTGCTGACCCTCTTGCGGGGAACGCTCCTTGCGCGCGGACGCCGCACGGTGACTGCGGCGCTGTGGCAGACCGGTCATGAGCAGGACTCAAATTTCAGCAGCTTTCACCACGTCCTCAACCGAGCCCGCTGGTCCCCGCTACAGGCGAGCTGATACTTGCTTCGGCTCATCGTTGAGAGGTTTGTCGAAGCCGGTGGCTGCGTGGATATCGTCATCGACGAGACCTTGGAACGCCGATGGGGTGCCAAGATTCACAAACGTGGGCACTATCATGATAACGTCCGCTCCAGTCACGAGCGCTCGGTGAGCAGCCCGGGACTGCGCTGGATGGTGCTGGCCGTAGTCGTGAAAGTGCCGTGGACCCAGCAACAGTGGGCCTTGCCGTTTCTGGGGGCGCTCGCCACCACCCCGGAGGTCAGCACGAATCTGGGGATCCGCCACAAAACACTGGGCCTGCGAGCCCGTCAAGTGGTCAGCCTGCTGCGGCGCTGGCTGCCGGGAGTCCCCATCAAGCTGCTCGGAGATGGAGCCTACAGTATCCTGGAATTGGGACTGCACTGTGCCCGCCAGCAGGTCACGCTGATTGCACCGTTTCGCCTCGACTCGATGATCCACCAGCCAGCTGCGGTGCGCGATCCCCACACGATTGGGCGTCCGCGCGTCGTCGGCGAGCGGCTTCCTTCCCTCGAGCAGGTGCTGCGTGATCCCTACACCGTCTGGGAGCGCCTCACGCTAGACTGGTACGGCGAAGGAGCACGGACGCTGGAGTTGTGTACTGGACTTGCCTGGTGGTATCGGTTTGGCTCGACTCCGTTGCCGATTCGCTGGGTGCTCACGCGCGACCCCACAGGAAAGCGTCCGCCCAAAGCCCTCTTTTGCACCGACCAGACCCAGCCGGCCGAGGAGATCGTGCGCGATTTCATGAAACGCTGGAGTCTGGAAACGACCTTCGAGGAAAGCCGCGCCCATTTAGGGGTCGAAACCCAAAGGCAGTGGTCGGATCGGGCGATCGAGCGCACGACTCCGCTGCTCTTCGGGCTCTACAGCCTCGTTGCCCTCTTTGGATCTGCCCTGGCTCCGGATGGACGTCCCCCACATCAGCAATCGGCCTGGTATCACAAGCCAGCTGCGACCTTTAGCGATATCCTCGCGCTGGTGAGGCGGCATCTGTGGGGCAATTTTCGTTTTCCCACATCCCGTTCGAACCCCAATGTGGTTTTACTGCCGCGTGCGACACTTGCACAGTTAGCTCATGCGGCGTGTTACTGACGAATAATGTACAAAGTCGAGCTTACAAGGTGAATTAGAAACTAGATGCCATCGTCCTCCATTATGGTCATGGCAGGCAACCTACTCAACCTGCCGTGCGCACAAATCGTGCCATATTGCTCCCAGTCCGGCTCTACAGTCGCAGTACTTTGCTACACTGCATGGCGATTCTCCTGAATTGTTACGAGTGAATGGGGCAAGCTCGGTGGAATATTACCTTGCCGACGTCTGTTATCTGGCAAGACTACATGGTAAACGGTGCAGCTGTTAGATACCCCGAGATGATAGATCAAGGAGCCCCAGCTGCAAGCCTATTTCGACTTTCAAACCTTCTGGCTGAGACGCTCACAAGCAAGTGGGTGGCATACGAGGCAAATCCATGAAGAACAGTTCGTTTAAACCCCAACTTACCACGTATGCCGGAATTGCTTGCTAAGTGAGCTGATACCCGACGACATCCGTGCCGCCGGTCTGTGTGCCACTGAATACGAAATACATCGGGCGCTCCGCCACGATTGGCAAACCAGACTCTACGATCATGGAGAAGGACTGCCCCACCATCACATTGTTCGTGTACAGCGTGTACCGGCTGTGAGGCGCGATAGAGATTACCTGCGTAGTGGGCGCCGCACCACTCGCAGGAAGGTAGGTTATCCCAACATAAGCGGTGTTGGTTGGGTCGGGATTCTCCAACGTCAGATACTCGCCAAAGCTGCCGCCCGAATATCCTTCAGCAAAGCCGAACCAATAGCCCGCCTGCGTTGCGCCTATTACATCGGTCGCACCTGGAATAGAGGAGGAGGGCGTGCTCACGCCTACCGGCCCATGGTAGGTGAAGCTCATGAAGCGCTCGGCGACGATTGGCTGGTCAGCGGTAACGGTCGCGCTATTGTTGACGCCTGAACTGCCCAAGTCACTATTGGCGTTCACGATGACCAGCGCGCCGGGATTAATCGTGACATTGTCCGTAACGGTTGAGCCACCGGAGAGCAGGTAGGTCACGGTCGCATGTGCGGTGGCGCTATTCGGGTTTGAGAGAATGTAGCGCTCATAAAAATTCGTGCTGGTAAAACCTTCCGCGAAATACCAGGATTCTGAGGGATTCTGGACGCCGATGACATCCGCGGAACCTGTATAACCGCTGGTTGAATCTACCAGATACATGGGCCGCTCCACGAGTCCAGACTCAGAGAGCGACACCTGTGCACTGTAAATACCCGCTGACACGTCACTATTGACAAAGATGGTGCCACGCGAGTTGCCACCAACTGTGTGGTCAACGACTGTCGGTGACCCACCTGCTTGTGGGTAATACGACACCGCCACCGTCATCGCAGTGGAATTCTGATTGAGCACAGTGAGGTATGTCGCGTGATTTGTAGTTGTGTCAAGGTAGCCAAAGTCGAACTGTGTGTTCAACTGCGTGGCCCCAAGGACATCACTGCCACCGGGGATATTCAGGCCATCGCCGCCGAATGTGAAGTACATCGGTCGCTCGGCGACGATGCCGATGTTAGAACTCACGACCATAGACACGTTCTCATTGGCTCCTACTACCCCGTTAACATCGATAGTCTGGCGCGAAACCGGATTGACCGTGTAAGTCGCCACAATGGGACTGCCGCTGCCGAGTAGGTAGGTGACCGTGACCGTGGCAGTGGCCAGATTGGGATTAGCCAATGTTAGGTATGTTGTGAATTTACCTCCGGTATAGCCCTCGGCAAAGTACCACGTCTTTGAGAGCGTAGTCGGTGCTGCGGACGCTGCGTCGCGAGCAAAGTTCCACACGTCGGGCGATCCAACCCCGCTGGCCATATCGTAGTCCGTCTCAGCCGGATAGTAGAGGTTGTTGCCACTGGTGATATCGTGGTAGGCATCGTAGGGTTGTGGGTGATTGAAGATCTGGTAGATGTCGGCGCTAGCAGAGCCTAGTGTCGAGTCACTCAGGCCCTGGAGATATTGGTTGGTGTCAATGGCAATGGAGGCCCACAAGGGAGCCGCAGCGCTGGTGCCGCCCACCGCGTACCAGGCACCACCTGACGCACAGTCGGCAAGTGTGGCCGAGCAAAAGATGGCCCAGCCAGTATTCGGGTCGGCGTCGCCGGTAACATCCGGAACTTCGCGGCTGGCATTACCATCCGAGTAAGTATAGTCATTGACCACGTTTGGACCGCGCTGGTAGGTAGGCATAGTCCAGAACTCGCTCTGGCCGCCACCGCCAGCCCCAGTGGAGTTGTTCCACACCGTCTCCGAGGAATAGGACTCGCCCGAACCCACGTTGAGGGTCGTGCCACCTACGCTTACCACATAGGGATCCGAACCCGGTGAATCGACTGATAGATCGGTCGAGTCACCGTCTCTCGTGCAATCGTACGCGCCAGTGTCGCCCGCTGCCGCGAAGAGCGCCTGTCCCTGCGCGGCGTACTCCTGGTAGATACCGTCGAGCGCAGATGCCTCCGAAGAACCTTCATATATCTCGCACAGGCCCCAGCTTGTGCTCACCACTTTGGCGGTGTCGTCTGTCGCAATCTTGGTGTAGGTATCATTGACGCCCGAGGTAGTGTTGGGTCCAATATAGATCTCCTGCGTGGCGTTGGGGGCGATAGCGGAGGCAACCTCCATGTCCAGTGTCACTTCGACGGCGTTCATGCCAGCCGTGCTCGTGGCTCCATCCACTAGGATATTGGTATAAGACAGGCTAGGTAGCCCGAAGTAGCCACGGTAGGCCTGTATGTCGCTTAACACGTAACCATCCAACTCAAAGATCGCGAGGTTCGAGCCTGCCCCCGAATCGCTGCTGACCAGCGGATTCATGTCATAGGCGGTGCGCACGTCAGTAGGCGCAAAGTAGCCGCCTGGACCAGTGCCGCCGATATTCGGGTGCTGCTTCTGATTCGTCGCCAAACCACCTACAACATCGTGCGACTGCCACACACCGACATTGTCCAGGCCCTCGATTCCGAGCACCATACCACCGATCGCAGCAGGCAAACTCGGCTCGTCGGTAGGCGCGTAGACGGTGCGTCCGTGGAAGGAGTAGTTGGCAATTGATATGTCAAACGCCTGTTCAGCAGTCGCAACTGAACTCGTCGCGTCAATGAGCAGATTGTTCGGCGCCACCGCCGTAACATGTATACCTTGCGAAGTGAGATAGCTCTCAATCTGCTGGATTTCGCTGGAGGTGCGCCCAAATGACTGAGTATACTCTGTTGGGGTCAGATAGTGATGATAGTTCGCCGAGGTTGGGTCATCGAGTTGAACCAGGAGAGTTTGCAGTTGAGTGCTGTTGCGCGGCTGCAAGCTAATAGACAGCTGCAGCGCTGCAGCACTGGGAGTAGCGCCGACCGGCTTGAGGTGTTGGAGCGCAGGGACTAGCTGTCCCTTCAAAGTAATCCTTGCAGGCGGAGGTTGCACTCCCGCCGGATGTGCCGACACAGTCGCACCGGCCATGGTGAGGGCCAGTACCAATCCAAATAGCGCGGAGCACAGTGACCACGTGGTTCTGTTGGGCGAAATCGATCTGAACACGGGTAGAAGCCTCATCTGTTTCAAGAGCCCAGGCTAGAAGACCAATCACACCGCCGAATATGGCGGTGTGAAGTTCATACCGAGGCGCAGGGCACGACAAATTCCTGGAAAACAGTTTTTTGAGGACGTGACTCGCCAAAGCGATCGAGAGGCCCCACTTAGCGTACAGCCGCCAAACCATGGGAAGCGCTTTGCCGCTGACCGCACCAGTCGGTTGCAATGGTGAACAGCTAAAATACTATAAGCCTGACTCAATCGCCAACTTGTAACATTCAAATTGAGCTCAATTTGGAGAAGCCTCCTTCATCCGCACAACTAAGGCAAAGTACCTATCTTGAAACGTGTCAGTTACCGTCGCTGGATCTGCATGCCAAATTGTGCCTATGAGTGTGAATATCCTAATCATCCCCTGACTGCATCTCCGATTAGCTACTTGGTCTACCACCGAGAGCGACGACATTACAACTTGCTATCAGGCGAACAGCTTCTGAGCAACAACGTGAGGCTATATTCTTAGATTTTCACTGGTGTGACGTTTGATTGTTTCTAGAGTAACTATAGTATGAATGCATAGGACAATGGTGCAGGAGTACCGTAACAATTCAGCCAAGCTACGGTAGACTGCCTGGCAGGCGAAGAGCTGGCGACAGACAGGCCCACGGTAGGAACGGGCGTCGAGTGCTTCGTGCTCCGGCATGTGTGGCGCAGGATGGCTGCCCCGAATGAGGACCAGGAGCGCCACAGCGGGTAGTTGCCAGTGAACGCATGATGCTAGGTAGATGGCACCTGGAGCAGCCATGGCAAGCCTCCTCAGGTGGTGACTGGGTGGGACGGTGCAGGGCCAGGTGCGACGGTCTACACGAGCGAGCTCACACGCCACTTCCGGCCATTGGAGCAGCTGTCCGCCGATTGGGCAAGAGAATGCAACTCAATCCGATCTGCAATATGCTCAGTTGCTGCCGAGTCAGCAGTCTATGCATGCCGGCTATGTGAAGGCAGAGGTGTTAGCCACAAGTCACGGCTGCACTCCAGGTAGATGCAGCCTCGGTCCGTGTCCCGCAGTCGGTCTATTCTGCTCCATTGCTGCCATAAACGGGGGTCCGTCGCTGCTTAACATGCTCACTGCCCGGAGCTATCGTCCGAGCGCGCGACTGGTGATCGCAAAACATAGCCGACGCCAGCCACGGTGATCAGGTAGCGAGGATCGGCTGGATCCTGCTCAATCTTTTGTCTCAATCGATGGACGACTTGCTTGAGCAGTTGCCGGTCGCCTGTGCCCTGATAGCCCCACACATGGACCGTAAGCCGATCGGTGGGTAGCGTACGATCGATGTTGGCAGCTAGATATTGCAGTAGGCGAAACTCACGATTGGTCAAGTTGACTGGGACACCGCCCACTACCACTGTGTGATCCTCGGGATTGATGCGCATATCCCCCACAGTAAACGCAGTGAGCGGCTCGATGCCTTGCCTCCGGAGGAGCGCGCGCACATGCGCGAGGAGTGTACGTGGGCTGAACGGCTTCGTCAAATAGTCGTCAGCGCCCACGTCAAGTCCGTGCACATGGTCTTCTTCGGTATTGCGCACAGTTAGCATGAGAATAGGTGTGGCAGCCTCGGCCCTCATGTGGGCACAGACCTCGAATCCGTTCATGCCCGGGAGGTTGACATCCAGAATGACCAGATCGGGCTGCTCCTGGCCGAAGCGCACCAGTGCCGCGGGGCCATCAGTCACTTCAGCCACGTCATAACCCGCTCCGCGTAGTGAAAAACTGATCAACCCAAGGAGTTCCGCATCATCATCCACTACCAGAATCTTCATGTACTCGCTCCAAAGACAAGGTCACCGCCACACGCGTTCCACCTGCTGCTCGTTGCTGCAGGCTTATGCGACCGCCATGGCGGTCGACAATGCTCTGGACGATCCAGAGGCCAAGTCCCATGCCACTCTGCTCCGGCTCGTCGTCGGTCGCCCGCACGAAGCGCTCGAAGAGCGTCTGTTCGGCACCAGGTGGTATGCCAGGTCCTTCGTCCTCTACCCAGAGCGTCATCTCTTCCTGCCCCACCTCACCGCCGATGCTGATGGTCGTCCCGGCCGGGGCAAACTTGCTGGCGTTGGCGAGCAGATTGACAAACACCTGCGTCATGCGCGCCGGGTCCCCTCTTGGCGACGGGAGTGGGTAGGGGAGTACAATATCGAGCTCCTGCTGGCGCTGAGCGATCAGTGGTCTCGTCAGCGCGATGCTCTCCTCCACAATCTCATCTAGCGCGAGCCACTGGTGGCGGATGTGATCACGTCCAGACTCGATGCGCACGCTCTCCAGTAAGTTATCGATCAACTGGGTAAGCCGGAGACTGCCGCGCTGAAGAGCCAGCACGAGTTCGCCGATCTGCTCAGTAGAGAGCTCAGGTAGCTGATCGAGCAGTAGCTCGATAGAAGCAAGTTGGGCTGCGAGCGGCGTCTTAAACTCATGCGAAATGTTGGCCAGCACTGAATCACGCAGGCGTCGTGTCGCCTCCAGCTCAGTCTCGTCGCGAATCACCTGCACTTGCTGCTCGTCGTTGGGAGCGGCACTGGAGACCACAACCGAGCGACGGGCACCCCCCGCCAGGCACAGATTCTCGCTGGCACGCGCCGTGCCTTGAAAGCGGGCATGCACGATTGGACATTGCCCATCACAGGGCTGGACACCATGAGTACGCGAGGGCTTGAGCACGTCGCCACAGAAATGCCCAATAGCATCCTCAGGCGAGATACCGAGCATAGCCGCGGCCTGTGGATTAAGATAGCGGATCCGTCGCTCACGATCAACCGTGTAGACACCTTCTACAATGCCACTCAAGATGGCGTGGGCTTCGGCTTGCTGACGACTGAGCTCTACACTGGTGCGCTGCAGGCGCGTTCGCATCTCCTCTAGCGTCGTCGCCAGAGTGCCCATGTCCTGACCGTGTTCGGGCGCGACGGGCGTTGCTAGATCACCGCTACCCATGCGCTGCGCAGAGACGGCAAGGCGGCGGAGCGGAGAGCGGAACCGTCGACCAAGAAAGAAGCTCATGGCAGCCGAGAGGCCGATTATCATCAGCGTCAGGAACAACAACGGCAGCGCGAACTCTCGCAGTGGGTTGTCACTGTGCGTCGCCGAAGCTCCCAGAATGAGCGGTCCACCGGGCTGCTGGATCAGGAACAAGACACCACAAGCCACCACAAGCAGAAGCAGCATGACATTGATGGCGACAAGCATGAAGCGGAAATGAACACGGCTAGTCGCGCGCATAGCGAGCCTTCGGTGTCAGGGTGGACGAACCTAGTAGCGAGCGCCGAATCAAGCACAGCCTTTATCGGCAGGCTCTATGTTAACACAGACACGGATAGCCCGCTCAGCCATGGCACAAATGGTTTGGAGTTGCTTTGTACACTCTGCACTCAGGTGGGTCGATGCCCACGAGTGCGCAACCGCTCGATGCCCACTACGAGTACGAAAGAAATGGCAGCCAGTGTAAGTGCAATCGTGTAGGCTGGGATGTAGCTCCGCTGGTCAAGGGCGCGGAAGATGTAGAGCGGAAGAGTTTCGGTATACCCCTGAACGTCGCCGCCCACAATCAGCACTGCACCGAATTCGCCGATTGCGCGCGCGAACGTCAGGATTAGACCATAGACGATAGCCCACCGAATGGTAGGCAGCGTCACGCGCAGAAAGATCTGCCAGTGCGGTGCTCCCAATGTGGCCGCAGCGCGCTCCTGCTCCCGGTCGAGTCTTTCCAGCACCGGTATGAGCTCACGGATCATGAGCGGCAATGTCACGAAAATCGTGGCGAGTACCATCCCTGGCACTGCGAAGACGATCTGAAGTCCAAGCGCGTCTTCAATGTTGGCCAGCGGTCCCAGACGGCCAAAGAGCAGGATGAGCATATAGCCGACAATGACCGGTGAGACCGCAAACGGCAGATCGATTAGCCCAATGACTAAGTGGCGCCCGGGAAAGCGCTGGCGTACAATCACCCATGCCACCACCAACCCACAGAGACCATTGACAGCAACCGTGATGAGACTGATCTGTAGTGTCAGGCTGAATGCCTCACCCACTGCGGGGTCGGCAAAGGTTGCGGCAACGGCGCCGAGCCCATTTCCTAGCGCCCCGACGACCAGCGCCCCGATCGGTGCCAAAATTAGAGCGCCCACATAGGCATAGACGATGCCAATCAGTAGCCAGCGCCCCCATGAGGAGCCACCCTTCGCCGGTCCATCCTTCCCTGGTTCTCCTGGTCCATCCTTCCGTCTCCACAGTTCTCGCACCTTACTCATGGCGTTTCTCCTGCAGGCTGGTTTGACCGCTGAAAAGCGTCCACGAGCATGACAAGAGCGAAGGCGATCGCGAGCATGACCAGCGACATCGCGGTTGCGCCAAGCTGGTCCTGCGACTCTACCTCCCCATAGACATAGACGGAAGCTGTCTGCGTATAGAATGGTATGTTACCCGCTATAATCACAATGGCGCCAAACTCGCCGATACCGCGTGCGAAACTGAGCAGCGTGCCGCCGACAATTGCCGGACGAAGGGCCGGCAGGGTGATACGGCGGAAGATCGTCCACGGATGCGCTCCCAGAGTCGCCGCCGCCGACTCCGGCTCGCGATCGAGTTCCTGGAGAACCGGTTGCACCGCACGTACTACCAGAGGGAAACTTACGAAAAGCAGGGCAAGGACGATGCCTGGAGGCGCGAAGATGATCTGTATGCCGAAGACCCGGTTAATCCATGCGCCTACTGCCTCCTGTGGACCAAAGAGGATGAGCAGCATCACACCAGTAATCAGTGTGGGGATGGCTAGCGGCAGATCGACAATACCATCAATGAGCGCCTTACCAGGAAACTGATAACGGACAAGCACGTAGGCTGTAAGGGTGCCCATCACGGCATTTATGAGCGCCATGAGGGCCGAGGTCCAGAGTGTCAGCAGCAACGCATGCCAAGCGATCGGAAGTGTCACCGCCTGCCAGAGTCCACCCAGCCCCTGATCCAGGCCATCGCGGACTATGACAGCCAATGGCACGATGAGTATGACGCCGAGGTACAGGAGCGCGACGGCACGCAGACTCCATCGGCCCCACATCAGCGGGCGGCGCGGATTGGTAGACTTGAGCGTGCTGCCGACATTGTCTACTAGCCCCCCTCTACCTGGCTGATAGCTTTGGTATAGATGCCATTCGCGCCGAAGAACTGGGTCGTAACAGTGCTCCAACCTCCTAGATAGCCGATGTTCCACAGATCGACCACGCTCTGGAACTCGCCGGCGTTGGCCTGCGCTACACTGGCGACTACCGGCCGCAGTCCGCCAATTTGCGCATAGACCTGCTGTGCCTGTGGAGTGATAAGGAATTTGACAAAGGCCTCAGCGGCGCTGCGCGTGCCGTGCTTGTCCACGTATACATCCACGACCGCGGCCGGATTCTGGATCAAGATGGTCGACGTGGGAATGACTAGTTGCTCTTTGGCACCAGCTTTCTGACCGGTGATTACCGAACTCTCGTAGGTAATCGCCACATCGCCGACGCCCCGCTCGAAGTCGGTAATGCTGGTCTGCGCGTCCTTATCCATCACCTTTACGTTCTTGAGCACTGCCTTTAGGAAATTAAACGCCGCGGTAGGATCCCCCTTGGGGACGCCACTTACCTCACCGCGCAACGCGGCGCCGTAGAGAGCCAGGATATTCCACTGCGCCCCACCGCTACTCTGTGGATTGGGCGTGAGGATCTGGATGCCTGGCTTAGCAAGGTCTGCCCAATCGTGGATGCCCTTAGGATTGCCCGGACGCATGGCAAATGCAACTATCGAGTCGCTGACCATGCCCCCAGTGGGTGTGTCGGTCCAATCATGGGTGATCAGACCCGCTTTGGCAATGGCGTTGATGTCCGGCGCGGTCGAGAGAGCCGCGATATCGGCCTGGAACCCATTGATTATGGCCTTCGACTGGGTACCGGAACCCTCATAGGACTGACGGAAAGTTACCGTCTGCCCGGTCTGCTGCTTCCACTGTGCCTCGAACATGGGAATGAGCTTGGCGTAGACAGTGCTCGGGGTGCTGAACGCGCCGAGTGTTAGCGTAATGGGCGCGTCCTTGGCCGAAGAACTCGCGCCGCAACCAGACAACAAGACGAGCAACGTGCATGCCGCGGCAAGATAGGAGACCAGATACTTCTTCAAAGAGACTCCTCGACAAGATTGTCGCTAACTACAACGCCGTGCGAGCCAACCGCCGCATACGGTGAGCGGGCGATAAGAACACTAAAGTTTGACTGGCCAGTTAGAAATGGACGAATGCGTGCCGTATTGAAGGGGCGCAGCGGTGCGCCGAGGACCAGAAGCTCATAACCGCCGCGAGCCATCTCTCCGCTGATGGTCTCGCGCAATGATCCGGAGCGCACTATGCTCTGGGACTTTACTCCAAGAACCGACAATGAGCGTTCGCTGGCCTCCAAAAACCTCTGGGCTCGCTGCCGATCAGGTGTCTCGACCTCTGGCGAGTCGTCAGCCATAACCGTGAGCAGTGTCGCCTCCATCCCAAGATGGCGGAAGAGACGCCCAACGAACTCGACTCCGAACTTGCTCGCTTCGTTCCCAGCGACACAGACTAGCGCCCGTGTAGGCATGCGGTCGCAATCAGGCGGTATGAGCAGAATGTGCTGGTCGCCCGCTCCCAGAACTTTCTCTATCGTCTCCATGGGCGGTGGCACTGTTCCGAGCATCACCAGGTCGTACGGCTCCCGCTCCACCTCAGTGGTGATCGCGTCGCCGACTGGGTATGGAGTTACTCGAACTTGTAGCCCAGGTAGGTTGCCCAGGGAGTGCTCTGCCGTGCTCAGGAATGTATGCAGTAAAGGCTCGTCGAAGCCAGCACCAAGCACCGTGGCGCGCGCGTGGGCGAGGCGCGCCAGCTCGTGCCCAAAAGTAAGGACAGTCTTGTCGGCCGCTGAATTCTGCAGCGCGATGAGAAATTGCATACCGGGATGCGCGAGTGCATGGAGGCGCAATACTCCTAGCCACACGTGGTCGCCGGTCGCCAGTGGGTACTGTCGCGCCTGCGACTGAGAGCGTGTAGCCTCGATCGGTAGGTAATCAGCACCAAAGGGTACCGGTGGCGATATTGGCCGCACGCCGGGAATCATAGGCAGCCGCAGTTGCAGGCGCTCGAAGCTGCCAACAAATGTTGACTGCTGGACACTGGCCTGACCGAGCGCAGTACCGCCTAACTCTGCACGAGTTGGTGCCAGCGAGATGTCTTCAGGCCGAAACAACACCTGGACGCGCCGAGGCTCTGCAGTCTGTTCCGCAAGCGTCCTGAGCGGAAAGTGGACGCCACCCAGTTCCAGGCCGGTACTGCTTGCTGTGCCCACCAATAGGTTTGCCGAGCCCAGAAAGGTTGCCACGAACTCTGTCTGCGGACGCAGGTAGAGTTCGTCGGGTGGTCCCACCTCCAGAAGTCGCCCTGCACGCATTATGCCCAGCCGGTCCCCTAAGGCAAACGCCTCCTCCTGATCGTGGGTCACGAAGATGGCAGTGATACCGAGATCGCGCTGAATCGAACGCAAGCTGGTGCGCATTTCTCCGCGGATATGGGTGTCTAGAGCCCCGAAGGGCTCGTCCAGAAGCAGTACCTTAGGACGTGTCGCCAGAGCGCGTGCGAGCGCTACTCGCTGCTGCTGACCACCTGATAGCTGCCGCGGAAGTCGGTTGCCTAATCCCGCCAAGCCCACCATCTCCAGCAGTTCGTCGCGCCTCAGGCGCCGCTCTCTGCCACCGATACGTTGGATGTGCATTCCAAACTCGATGTTCTCGGCTGCAGTCATGTGCTGAAAGAGTGCATAGTGCTGGAAGACGAAGCCTATACCGCGACGCTGGGGTGGTAGATGGGTGACGTCCTGTCCAAGCAAGCGAATGCTTCCGGAATCCACGTTCGTGAGTCCAGCGATCAGCCGGAGAACCGTACTCTTGCCACTACCGCTCGGACCGAGCAGGACGAACATCTCGCCCTCGGCTATCTCGAGTGAGATCCCGTGTACGATCAGTCGCCCGTCATAGCGCTTCATCACATGCTCTAGTGTGATTCCCATCTTGCCTCTCCATGCCGGCTCACGCGGTCGTGTGGTTGTTCCACCTAGACAACGATAGCGGATTATGGTGACAGGAGCGGTCGCAACATGGTTCCAAAGTGGTTCCAAGCTACTAGCATGAGTCAGGAGACAGAGCAGAAGAGAGCAGAAGAGGGCGAAAGGGGATGGACCAAACTAAACGGGGGATACAACGCACATGCAAAGGGGCGCGAGAAGCGCCCCTTTTGCTGGAATCATCCCTGCCATGCGCGCGATGTCAAAGCGGCATTTCTTGGGTTACTTGGACGTGCTCCTAGACCGAAGGAGTCGGGGACGAGCTGCGGGTGTTCTGGGTTCGGTCGGTTACATCTTTCAGGCTGGGCTGTCCGCTCTGTGACTGGACTGAGCCGGTCATGCTCTGAACCTGATCGCGCACGGTGTTGACCGTCTTCTTGCTGGACTCGATAGCTCCAGATGCAGATTCCTTGAGAGTTCCAAGCTGTGTCTGTGCCTGTCCCTGCCACTGGTTGATTCGCTCCTGCAGCTGCGCGCGGGTCACATCACCGCGCTGCGGCGCAAAGAGCAGGCCCAGCACCGCACCAATGGCGCTGCCCCAGATAAATGCCCTAATGGTTCTCATTGACTTCTTTTCTCCTCCACCTATTGCCTGTGCTAGCTCGCGCTAGCCGTAAATCCTCGTGAGCCGTGGCTCTACCAGCATTGATTCAGCAATCCCTGTGCCAGTAGCTCAAACGAAACCAGTGCGCCCCGAGTTTCCCGAAAAACCTAGCTAATGTCGGTCACGTTCACGCCACAGCGAGTCAACAACTCACGGCACTGCTCTGCCCGGTAATGGATGGGAAGGCGCCCCTGCGGGCCATGCGAGTCCGAACCAGCACTCACCAGTATACCCCGTTCTATAGCCAGCTGGTAGTATGCCTCCGTCTGTGCCGGGGAATGGCTGGGATAATACAGTATCCTTTAGCAGAGACAAGTATGACTCGTCTAGGGTCAGGTTCGCCTATCCGGCAGGCTGACTGCAACAGCCACGACTTCCTACTCGGTTCGGAAGCTGCTTGGACCGATCCTGTTTCCGGTCAGGAAAGGACAGAAAGGTAGGCGTCAGCAGGAAGCAGGGCGTTCCTTGCGCCACGATCGAGGGAACGGCCCGTCTCATGATATTGTAACTGCCGTTCACATCGGCATTGAGCAAGCTCCCGGTTGCACTTCGAAACAGACCGCGTTTCACGCGTTTGCCCACATACTGGTCGTGATGGCCGATCGGTTCCAGATCGAGAAAGCTGCATTTGGAGGTATGGCTCTCTTGTACCAAGAGCACCTGGATGCCCACCAAAGCCGCTTTGTACTGCAACATGGCAATAAAGCGAGCGTGTGGAATAAACACAAAGGTCTGATTATTCCGCTTGCTCATACTCACTTCTTGCTTCCAACCATCATTCTTCCCGATCACCAACGTGCCAACGCCTTCTTGGACGAGGAGATCAATGATCGCCCGACTGGCCACATGGAGGTAATACTGGATGGAACGCGTGCGATGATCGGTCAGATGGTCGAGGAAGCGAGAGGTTTCGTGCTTCCCAGGAAGGGCTAGTTGTCGGCGAGCGCGCGTCTTGTTATAGTGTTGATTGAGGCTTTTCAGCGGACGACCGTTGACAAGAAGAGGCCGGAAACCTGGCTTGTTTGAAGTTATCGCCGCTAAATTGTTGACCCCAATATCAATACTCGCTACAAGATTTGGCTGGACCGACGCCGGCTGCTCCGATTGTTCATAAATGACTTCGACCACATAATGTGTGGCTTTCGGAACGATGCGGACCATGGCCATGCGGTGCCGGGGCTGTTTGGTGTGGACCACAATGTCCAGTCCAGAAGGCAGAACCAGACCGGCATTTTTCTTCTTCCGGCTGAAGGCCTTATCTTCGTAGGAGAGCAGATTGCGTCCATCTTTGGCTAAGTAGCCCGGCAGTTTGGGATGTCCTAAAAATTTGGCCGGGTTTTGCTCATATTCCTCACACGTCGCAAAATAGCTGCTCCAGGCCGCAAAGACTTGCTGGAGAACCCCGTTGGCGACTTTGGCGGGAAGGGCGCGATATTGCGGCGTCTCTTTGACCGACTGGTAGACTTGGGCTAGGGACAGAATGGTCTTCTCATGGATAAAGGCTTGCCGTTTGAGGTATGACGCCACATTATAGAGGTTCTTACTGGCAAAAGCGGCCTGGTCAATGGCCTTCCATCGCGGATCGTGCTGATCAATCCGATGTTGTTCCACCAGTTGCATCCCGGCCGCCCTCCCGCTCGTCTTTGGAGAGTTCTTCCAGCACTTTTTCGGTTGTGCGCTTCGCCCGCTGGGGTCCGTAGAGCCGAGCACTAAAGCTATAAATAATGGAGACGAGATCGCTCATCAAGTCTTCTTGGCCGTTCTCGGCCAAGTTGACGACTTCTATCCGTCTGCCTTGTTTCTCCAGCAGGGTTTCAATATAGGGAAAGCCAAATCGAGTGGCTCGGTCCTCATGCTCGACGACAATCATCGTGATGGACGTGTCGGCCAACAGGGCTAAGAACTTGGGTCGGTGGTCATTCACCCCGGAAGCGATCTCTTTGACCACCAAGCCGATTTGATACCCTTTGGCTTCGCAATACTGTACAAGCCGTTCTGCTTGAGTATCCAGAGTCCCTTTCATCTCAGCAGAGGAGACACGGGCATATACGGCGACCTTTGGCAGCGGATTGGTATGCTCCTGAACGATCACCGTTCCGGTGGGCAATTGATAGGCATCGAGTTGTCCCGCTTTCCACAAACGGTGAGCAGTACGATACGAAATGCCCAACTTCTTCGCATACGCACTCAGCTTCATGCCTTCATGCTACCACGCCTGACGTACCTTGTCCATATCTGACTATATTTCGTAGATGCTTCTTTCACACCTCAAGGCCGTCCAGCGGCGTATCCCCAAGCATCTCCGCCACCAGCTCCGGCGGGTAACGCGGTATCTCACCGCCATCGCCTCCGCGCCCGGGGTGGGCCAGCAATGCCACCGCTCCCGCGGCGTGTGCCGCGTCCACGCTGGCTTCGATTGGCGCAGCGTCGATGGTGTAGCCGGCATCGGCAATCAAAGCCAGAGCCTTCGCAATGTCGGTAACGTATCCATGATGCAGCAGTAGGCGCGCGTTGTCAATCGGGCGGAGTAGCTCCCCCCGCTGCGCTGACAGCACTTCGTCACGCTGGGGGAATGCGTAGCGCCGTCGTTCCAGCTCGGCGTACACGGCTCGGGTATTCTCCAGCTGCCGCTCTCGAGTACCGTCAACCAGCTCCTGCAGAGACTCGCCGCCAAAAGTGTTCCCCACCGCGTAGCAAAGCACATGCGCAATCATGCCTCGCCAGCGGGAGGTCACCTCGACGCCAGGCAGCACGGTGAGGCCTCGTGCCTTTCCCTGGAGCTGCAGCTCATCCTGGTGAGCCAAGGTGTCGTGGTCGGTAATCGAGACCACGCGAAACCCCTCGGTAGCCAGATGGTCGAGCAGCTGGTCCGGTAGCCACTGGCCATCGCTATACGTGGTGTGCAGATGCAGGTCTACCGCGGCGTAGGACGACACATCCATACTCTTTACCCAGTCCGCCCCCTTACCCGCTCTATGTGCCGGTATGCCCCTTACCTCGAACCATCACAGTCTGGTACCGCTGACCTCAGCGTACAGCGTGCTGGTATCTACCGCCACACGGTCCCAGGTAAACTGCTTCACTCGTGCCACACCGCGTGCGGCGAGATCCTGGCGTAGCTGTGCGGAGGTTAGAACCCGCTGAATCGCGCGGCCAAAACGGTCCGGGTCCTCGGGATTGACCAGGATGCCGGCGCTGCCTACTACCTCCGGCAGTGAGGTGAGGTCAGAACAGACCACCGGCGCGCCGCAGGCCATCGCCTCCAGTGGGGTAAGTCCAAATCCCTCATACAGTGAGGCAAACACGAAGCAGGAGGTGGCGCTGTAGAGGGCGGGCAGATCCTCCTCGTCTATGGGAGCGCAGCGAATAGAGTCGGCCACACCGAAGGTGCGTGCCAGTGGGCGCCAGTCGGGAAAGAGCGGGGAAGTGCCCAGGCGACCCGGATCTCCGGCGATGAAGAGCTGTAGCTCCGGATCGTTGATGTCGTGGTAGACCGCGGCAAACGCGCCTACCAGGCCCGCGATGTTCTTGCGCTGATCCATGCCTCCGACATTGAGGACGAAGCGCTCGCCCAGTCCATACTTTTCGCGCGCCGCCCGTAAACGCGCCGGATCGGCGACCGGACGATGTCCCGGCGCCGGCGCCTCGCGAATCACCCGTACCCGTTGTTCAGGAATGCCTAACACCTCGATAATGTCACGCTTGGAGTACTCGGAGACCGCAACGACCATGGCGGCGTTGCGCGCCGCTCGCGCCACCAGTTGACCGTAGGCAGAGACCGCCGGTGAGGAACGGTACGCTGGCAGGCGCAAGGGGATGATATCGTGTATGGTCACAATGGTCGGTATACCGTAGGTCCGCAGCGGTGACGCAAAGTGAGGTACGTGCATCACCGAGGCGCCAAGCTTTTTAGCCGCCCGCGGAAACGTGCGTTGCTCCCACGCTAGCTTGGTGAGGTTGTCTCCAGCATGGCGCAGGTACCCAACCGGAACCGCGACCCATTCAAAGGTGGAGGGCGACTCCGGCACCTGCGTCAGCGGCGCTGGACTCAGGATGCTGTACTCGGTGACGCCGTCAACTCGTCCCAGCGACTCCAACAGGTTGTAGACATAACGCCCAGTTCCCGTTTTGGGCTCTTGGAGAAAAAGGCCATTGAATGCAACTCGCATAGTGGGGGACATCTCCAGACCGACAGCCAATATCCTGACGAATAATTGTAAATGGGATATCGCCGGCTCTGTACCAGACTCGACCAAATGACTCTCCATGACTCTCCTTGGCTTGCCGGCGGTCCAAACAGCATAGCACA
>CAWGVQ010000006.1:0-58542 GCA_963826075.1 uncultured Chloroflexia bacterium | reverse complement strand
AAGCATGCAAAAGTGCCCTAAGTGCTGAATTCAAAAGCACTCAGGGCATTCGACTATCTGGGCAGATTGTGTCAATAATTGCTCCCAAAACACCCCAATCTGGAGGTCTCTGGAGGTCATTTTCGACCTGGCGCGACCTCCAGATTCATATCGGCGACACTGTTTTCATAGTTTTTATCTGCAGTTCATGGTGTTCAGCAAATTAGGAGGCTGCTACCTTGCCTCTACCTCGAGCCCATCTGCATCACAGAGCAGGACACGCTCACCTTCCCAGAGTGGCGGCTGTCCACCTTGTTGCAGGTACTTGACCAATCCAACTGGTTCGCTCGCCAGGGTATTGAAGTCGACAAATAGGCGCTTCATGCTTTATCCTACGAGTTCTCGCGCATGCTCGACGTCGCGACTGCTGACCGGACGCACCTGTGCTGCCTCGACGGTAACTACATCGAACGTACGCCCATCAAGCGTGAACACTTCTACTTCATAGGCAGCCTGGTCCTGATAAATATGCACAACCGTCCCAACATCCCCCGCGGCTAATCGATACTGTGGAAGATCGACACTGAATACAATGCGATCATGCTCGTGGATCATTCATTTCTCCTGTTCTAATGAATACGCAGTCACCAGGCGGGGCACGTCAGTACCACGGTCGATAATCCATACTGCACGCACAGGTGGGTTTCTCTCATCCGGCGTTTTCAATGGCCCTTCAACGATATACTTCATACCATGAGGGCTTAACATTGATCGAACTGCTTCGTTGGATCTCGCATGTTCAAGCAACGCTCCTCGAAGAAGCTCCCAACGGACAGGTGTAAAGCCAAAGGCTAAAAAGAACGCCGCCTTGCCTTCAGGTCGTTCCTCGGCGAGCAGGTATGATCTGATTTTCTGCTCCTCAACAATTGCATTGTCGAGATAGGGCAGTTGCATATTTCACCATCCTAGCCGTATAAAACAGTATCAACCAGCACCCCTGGCGACTACAAGCTCTGAAAAATGCACAGCACAAGCCCGCTGGGGTGACGAGGCGACACAAGTACTCCTGTCAAGTTATCCCCGTCGTCCGTTGCCCCGTTTCGATTTGCCAAGATGGTGTCGTTCGACCAGTGAATACTGTGCATGGTCTGCCCGCGCTTCTCGGCTCTGAAAGTCGCGCAAATAGATTTGGGTCGTCTGCATTTCGGAGTGACCCAGGACCCGCGAGAGCTTGAAGATCTCTCCACCGTTTTCTAACCAACCACGGGCGAAGGTGTGCCGGAAGGTGTGTGCGCTCATCCGCACCCCTTCAATGCCGGCATTTCCGCCAATGCGCTGCAGAGCCTGCCCGACCCCATTGCGCAGCAACGGCGCGCCACCGTGCCCGATGAACACGTGCCGCTCATGCTCGCTATGAACTATACGCAGTCGGTAGAGATGCAAGTATTTCCACAACGCCCGGCTGGCCGTGGGACCGATCCCTACCTCACGTTCTTTTGATCCCTTGCCGAAGACTGTGAGGTACCCGTCGTGAACGTCCTCGATTGTCAATCCGCACAGTTCTCCAGCGCGTATGCCGGTGTCCATGAGGACAAGCAACATTGCGTAGTCACGATAGCCGAGCGGCGTATTGACGTCACAGGAATCCAGCATAGCGGCCATTTGCTCAGGCGTGAATGTCTGAATTACATACCGTCACGATTGACCCCAACCGTGACCCCAACAGCGATGAACTTGCGCGAACAGTGACGAACACATCAGCACAAGAAACCCCGAAAACGTGGGTGCTGGCGGATGTCAGCAGACGCCGACGAACAGATGGCGCCGAGTTCGACTCTCCCCCATCTCCATCACCCGAGCCCATAACGCTTCTTTCCTGGGCTCACTCTTTGTTCGGATAACCCCCATTTCTGAGGGAAGTCAGCGCTCCGGCGGCCTAGCGATGGTATACTGAAGATCATCGAAGGAGACTGTACCATGATCACTGAACGCCTCCAGCAGCTCATCGACGAGATCGCTGCTCTGCCACCTGAGGAGCAGGACCGTGTAGCAGCTGCCATACAGATGGCTTTGCGCCAGCCACCCGTCACATCCGATACTGTGCGATCCAAGGTTATGGCTGCTTTTGAGCGCGTACTGGATCACTCGCCCGCTGTGCTGGAGTATTTGAAGGACAAATAGGCGGTGACGGATCCAAAGCCTATCATGTACCTCACCGCCGGCGAAGTGATCGCCTTCCATTCTGTCATCATGCTAAAGGCAGGACAACTACCAGCGGCGTTACGCGACCGCGGGCTACTGGAAAGTGCCGTGCAACGACCGCAGAACGCAGCCTATTACGAGGGCGCAGATGTCATCACGCAAGCTGCACTCTACATGGTCGGCATCGCCCTCAACCATCCGTTCGTTGATGTTTGGTGGAGAGTGCGTGGTAAAATCTCAAACCCCTGATTCTCCCTCAGCAATTGTCTTGCTGGTACGTCTGCAATAAACAACTGTGGCGACACAAGGGTGGGTTCAGATGTCATTGCAGCGGCACGATATCCAATCCCATCCTCCGCATTAGTCCGCGATACCGCTCACGTTCGGCTTCCCAGCGTGCAGATTCGAGGTCGTGCCTCGTCTGTTGTTCAAGGAGTACTGCATATTGGTGTTCCAGCACAACTCGCTGTTGCTGTTCTTTGCGTAGCCGTGCAACGAGTCGTGGTTTAGATAGCTGTAGCAATGGATCGCGCTTGACGGTTTCCTCTATCTGTCCGTGTGGTACGGTCCTCCCTTGACGCCGCCCCCGCTGCTTCCGCTGCTTGGCAAGGTGTGAACTCTGTGCTTGAAAAAGCGCGCGTGCCTCTGGATTGCGCGCATACGACGCGTAATGCAAACCGCTTTCTTCATAGATCATCCTTGCCCCGACAGGTTGACCTTTCGCCTTTACGCTATCAATGGCCACCTGCAACTTCGCGACTGTCGCGTGTCGCTGCCGTTCAGTATGTGCAAATAGACCCACCAGGCGGTTCGGAGGATAGACATTCTCACCAGACATCGTACACTCCCTGAGGTGCCATGCACCTTACGCTACGCGCTAAGCTACAAAGGTATCTGTACCATATGTGCTGCTCTGCAAGACTTTGGCGGTACGCTCTATCCCACCGCGCCTCTGGGGGCCAGGGCGGGGACAGCGGAACTGCATTGCGAAACCCGCCTTCCCCGCCCTGGACTCACCCCTTCCACTCGCGCTAGGCACTCGGTGCCTGCGGCGCTCCGTCTAGCGGCTCAGGCAGCCAGCAGGCGGTCCAAGGGTCGTGCTCATGGCCATTTTCCGAATAAGCGGAAACACCGTCTGTTCGCCATAGCCAGCCAGCACTCATTGGCCTCGCTCTCGCGCCTAAGCCACCTGTCTCGCGCTCAGTCGTTCGCCTTGGCAGTCTGTGCGCCCCCACTGAGCAACGTCTTGAACAAAGGGCGATAGTTCCTGTAGGCCTCGGCTTCGAGCGAGAGTCGCATGACATTGGCGATATCCGCGAGGTCTTGAATCGTGCGCAAGACCTCGGCGGCGTCGCGCACATTGCCTGCCTCCTCCAACTCCGCTGCTTGGTGCGTGTACGACTCCTGCCAGGCCAGGACATCCTGGAGTTTCTCAGGGTCGGGCACAAGGTAGGAGCAGCCCAAACACAACGCCCGCCGTTCGCCGCGTGGGCACAAATACGGGCATCCACAGAATCCGAACGCAGTCGGGTGCAACGTGTGCCAGCGAGCAAACACAGTCCGTAAGTCCTCGTTCATGGCTTGTAGGTCGCGCTCATCTGGAACAGCGAGTTCCATCCCCTCCAGTTCCCGCTCAAGCGCACGGTGGAACTCCTGCACATGCTCCAGTGCTTGTGTCTCGGTCTGTTGACTGTAGTATTCCGTCGCTGTTGGGACATGGTGACCATGGCCGCCCTCCGTAACCGGATCAGTTCCCTGTGCATGGTGGAGGGTCCAGGCAACTGCCTCAGCGGGGACATGATACTGGTGGCGAGCAGTGGTAGCAAACACGTGACGGAGCAGATGGGCCCCGACGTGGATGGGTTCACCCTCCGCCGTTGTGAGTTGCAGTCCGTGAAGCACGAAACGCATCAGTGTCACTACCTCAGATGGTCGCACGGCGCCAAGAGATATGTCTGCCGTAGCTCCCCACTGGAACAGATAGCGCTCAGGGCGAAGCTCAGCGTATTTCAGGTGATCGCTCGCTGGGGCAACCACGGGGATCGTACCACCATGGGCCTGACGCACCTCACCAGCAATCTCTTCAAGCAATTCCATCGCCTGCATGCTCATAGGAAACAGCATCCGTTGACTCTCTTGGTGGTGTCCCTTGGGCAGCAGGTGCTGGAGATAGATAGTGCGTTGTTTGGCGACCCGACCACTGTCCTGGCGCACCTGGACGGTGACGTTGCGCGTGCGGAAACGGTCACAACTCACCTGCAGCAACTCGTTCACACGGGCACCGTTCGTGAGACTTATCAGCAGCAGGGCCGATCCATAGAGCGAGGCGCGGTACAGAGGATCCGGATCGAAGAGAAGGGACCCAGTCTGCCTCGCACGCACCAGAAACATGGTACTCGACATATCCATCGAGAGAAGGCCCGCCCGACTTGTACGAAAACCCGTCGTGGCTCCGAACGCACGAGCTTGTTGCTGACGCTTTCGGTAGGCACCCTCAAGATGCTTCACGTCGTGTGTGAGCGAGTGGAGAAGCCCATCTGCGACCAGGTCCCCGAACCAGAGGAGATCCTTGGGCTGCCCTGTAAACTCGAGGAAGCAGGTGTTGTGTTCTGCGTCATATGATTCACAGCCTCTCCTGGCTTCCCACAGGACTCGGCTTCCGTAGGTATCAGCGTGGGCAAGGACCCAGCTACGTCGGTCCCAGAGGGTGAACTGCAGGTGTACCGGGCGCCCAGTGACACGGACTTGCGCAATTGTTCGTGCGTCGGGACTCAACTCAACACTCGTATCATCGTACTCGAAGCTGTAGGGGAGGGACAAATGCTCCTCTCGCACACGGCGACAGACGTCCCGATAGACCCCAATGAGGCGGCGGGCAGCCTGGTGTCTCCACTGAATGAAGCAGACAAGGACCGGATACAGAGGCACCAGGATATCGCTGCGCGCTTTGCGCCGTTGCTCTGTCTCGGCGTTGACTGCACGAAGAACTCCGTGTTTGACCAAGAATCGGCCCGGTGCTTGGGGAAGGCGATACGGTGTCATGCGCCGTTCGTCCTCTTCTGACAATCGCGCGAAGTAGGTGCGCAGATGCACTCCGGTGCCTATAACATAGGCGCGGACCTGGTCCGAGCGCGACCGGAGTTTCGGGGCGTTCGTCAACACGGCTTCCCAGATTTCTAGGTCGTTGAGCTGTTCGACCCGCACGAGACTGCAGGTGAGCTGCATGCTACGGAGTAGGTTATGTACCAGGACGATATTGGTCAGCACCATACGGGGACGTACTTCCCACACTGCTGCGCAGACCGCGAGATGCGCGGCCCATGGGGCAGTTGCCACGGTTCGGACCAGATAGCCCATTACGGCGGGCGGAACCTGCTCCCACTCAATGTTCGGCGCGTCGCGTACCTCGGGCGGCAACCACTCGAAAAATGCCGTGCGCATCGCTTCACGATCTGTCGAACGTAATCGGGCTGGCCTGGCAACATAAGTGCCCGCCTCGCCCTCGCCCGCGAGACGTGTTGGCGCAGCCACTGCTTGCTGTGTAGGCATCTGCTAGTTCTCCCAGAAGTTAAATATCCGCGGTGACCGCTCCAACTGGTTCACATGGTCCAATCCGTCAACGTCGTCATCCGCTTCGGTCCTTGGGGTCTCCAGCTCATCAGTGTTCTGCGGCCCGGGCTCTGAGTGCCCTACGGCCTGACGTTGGGTAAGTTCGTCCTCAAGCACGGTATGCCACTGCGCGACAATTCCCAGTGCGTCTGCTTGCGCAAAGGAGTGGTCATATGCCTCGATCGTCCGTCGGCCACGCCATCCCATGAGTCGAGCGAATCCAGCTGTGTCGGCATGCCGCCGTTCGGGGTCATGCTGAGTGCCAGCACGAATGCGCGCCATATTCTCCGTCACAACCAAATGACGGATGTCGTGCGGTGTAAACCCCTTCATCCGCTGCACCGGAACGCGGCGTATCAATGTACGCCAGTGGTACCGAAATGCGGGTGCTGTGTAAGGGCGACCGGCCTGTGTGAGGAAGATCGCATCATCATCACCAAGGTGTTCGAGCCGCGTTCGCCTGTGCGGATCCGAGGCAGCACGCTCATGCCGGATATAACGCAGCAACTCGCGGTATACCCGGTCGGTAAAATAGATGAATTTGGTCTCGCGCCCCCCACTGCCCTTGTTACGCACCTTCGCCTTGTACAGTCCATCCGCCGACAAGAACACTCCTCTGCGCAGCCCTCCGGCACTGAGTCCAAGAATCTCCGACAAACGTGCACCTGTCTGCGCGAGCAGCAGGAGAACAAGCCGGTCACGCCGAGATGGTGCGTGGCGAATGAGAAACGCAAGAGAAGTGCGTAATTCCAGACGGGCCTCCTCTGGCTGGAGCGGCATAGCCGGCTCCCAACGCGCTGCTCGCACATGGAATGTTGCCCGTGGCTCGAGGTCCTGCTGTTCCCAAGGAATACCCCGAACTCCTGCGGTGTTCGGCGCACCAGCATTCTCCACTACGTGAGCTCGCTCACGTCTCCACGCAGCGAGCACTTGCGACTGCATGGGATTTGGGTACGCGTAGAGGTGCTGCTCACGCATGACCTCATAGAAATGACGTAGCGCGGCCAGCAACACCTTAAGACTGCTGTCAGTCAACGGCGTGGCAGCTGTTGCCCGCACGATGTATGTGTCGAATGCAGTTTTGCTTGCCGCTGGAACAAGGCAGTGGAGATCCGCGCGCAGGAATTGACGCACCTGCTCTTGAATGACCAGTGGCGGCGCACTCCACACATGCCCACCGCGCCGCTGAAATCCTGTAAACGGCCGGAGCATATCAAGGTAGGTGTCACGCGTTCTCTCCGGTAGATCGCTAAGGCGATACCATTCGCTGAGGTGAGCGACCGGCAGACCAGCTTCGTCCACCAGCAGCACTGAGTAGGCGCTATCTGCGGGACCTCGGACCCGGTAAATTCCGCTGAGTGCGACGAACTGCCCGCGTGCGCCTCGACTTTGATGCATCCTGTGCACCTCCCCAGCACTGCACTCCTAATAGCAATGGAGCCGCGTAAGCTGAGCATTTATGGCCGTGTACAAACACCTGTTACGACTACTGCGATAAACGGACGTCGAAAATGGAGACACTCATCCCTTCCTATCTGGGCCAGTACTAAGACAATCCAGCAGGGAATACTGGATTAACTCACCATCACCATAACAAGGTCTACTCCCTATCGTCTACCTTGCCAGTACTCTCGTTGGATACTTCTGCTAACTTAATGGCAACAAGCGCGCTGGATACATCGCGGGTATGACCTTCTTGCAATTCAATGGGTATATTGATATCGATACAAGTCTGAACGATCCGCAGCTCGGTATCTGGTTGGAACAGGTCGTCAACCGCGAGTTGACGTTTGCACAATTTGTCCAACACTTGAATGAGCGACTGGCAGAGTGAGCTTCGCCAATGATGAGCGCGTGGCCAGATTCTGAGCTTGAGCACCTGGTCCTGCCCGGAGGACCAGGTGCTAGCCTTCCCGGACGACCTGACCACCATTTTGACCACCACAGGGATGACACCCCGTGACACTGGACGCCACAACACGAACCGTACGTGTGGCACTAGAAGCACGTGGCGACATCTCCCAACATGAAGTGACCGTCTTAGACCGGTCTTCTAAACCGGTCATCCAAGTTCGATTCTCGGCAGGGCCGCCACTCACAAGCTGGCTAATATTCGGGATTGCGACAATATATCAGTGTAGGTCGGAACTGTTGCGCCTTCAATAGACAGCCAAACTAGCAGCAAAACTCATACCACGCCAGCTCTCTCTTATCACCTACGTGCCGATGACATTTTGGATACTGCCTAGCTAGGGGCGCCCAATCTCGGAAAGGTGACTCTGAAGTCACTCGGTCATCAACCAGCCATATACTTGTAGGTCGCTATTGCAGGCTATCGGCGATGCGTTCCATGACCTTCTCCGACCACACAGTGCCAGTGGAGTCCGCAGTAAAGGCAATCCCATCCCGTACCCAGGTGATAGTGATCGCGTTGCAGCAGGGAACCCACGTGCCCAGCCACCACGTCGGACCCATGCTGCCGCTACTACTACTTTGCTGCGTCACCTGATATCCCTCAGATGGCGGGAGTCCCAATGGGATCGGGGTCATCGCGACCTCCGTAATCGTCAGACTGGCGTCGTGAGCTCCTTGGTAGAAGAGCACAGCGCACGCATTCTGGCAGTAGATGTGGTCGCACGGCTTGTTACAGCGGTTCGGACTCCCGACCACAAAGGTCAGCACCATGCTGGGTGGGAGAAAGGTCGGCTGTCGCAGGTCGAACGAAAGATTCGCCTGAGCCGCCTGGATCTGCTGGTAGATCGGTGGCAGTGTCGTGTGCTGCGCATCACGCACGAAGGACCAGCCACTCGTACCCACCAGCGCCAGACCCAGACAGACAATTACGGCAGTACTTGGCGTCATGCGGCTGGGCATCCAGCGAGCGATCGCGTTACCAGCTCGACCTGGCAGGACGGTGCCTGGCTTCCAAGCCAACGAGAGGCGCCCCACCCATGCAGCGACGATCGCCACCGGCGCCAGCAGCCCGATCGCCCCGACAAACACAAAGACGGCCGCTGACTGGTATTGCGGCCACTGGGCGAT
This sequence comes from uncultured Chloroflexia bacterium, assembly GCA_963826075.1. Taxonomy (GTDB): domain Bacteria; phylum Chloroflexota; class Ktedonobacteria; order Ktedonobacterales; family JADMIN01; genus JAJPKE01. The sequence goes on along the minus strand of CAWGVQ010000006.1, from coordinate 49,710 downwards.
GATCACAGCAGGCAGCCAGATAAAACCAAGGACGGTGCCCAGTCCGAAAGCCAGCCCCGGCTGCCACCCGCTCTGCGCCCGGCGCCCCAACAGAAACGGCGTGAGGCAGTACAGGAACAGAAAGAGCGCTACAATCCAATACCTGGTCTCACCCAGCGCCGAGAACATCCCGAACCCGAGCGGGGTGGCAGAAAAGAGCAGCGACCAGGGGGGAGCGGTATCTCCAGGAAAAACTATTGGGCGTTGCACAGCGAGCTGGACCAGCAACGGATAGCAGAGGAGCGTCCATAATGCCCAGGTCGCCACGATACCCCCGAGCAGGCCCAAGGCAAATCGCCGCCGATCCCAGTACACCGGATGCACCGCGTTGAACCGTAGGGCGACTGACGCAACGTTTCCAAACTCGGCGACCGCCTGTGCTTCGGATTCTCGTTCAGGCATGCCAGCGCGCGCGAGCTGGCGGGAGGCATCCTCCAGGTGATCGCGCACTTCTAGGAGAATCTCGTCGCGCGTCGCTGGTTGTACGGTAAGAAGCCTCGAGAGCCGCGCCAGGTACTCATCGATGGTCACGACCGCCCACCCTCTTCTCCAGCCTTGGCTGGCTCGCCCACCACGCGTCCTACTGCGTCGGTGAACTGCCTCCACTCCTGCAACGCCGTCCGCAAGGCCTGCAATCCCTTCGGCGTGAGGCGATAGTAGCGGCGACGGGCGCCTTTGTGGCTGGTATCTTCTGTGCGGCTTTCCCAAAAACCTTCCGCCAGGCCGTCCCGTTCGAAGCTATGGAGGAGAGGATAGACAGCCCCATCCTCAAAGCTCAGCGTGCCACTGCTGCGCTCGCGCAACCGCTCGCAGATCTCCCAGCCATAGCTGGGGCCTTCATACAGCTGCTGCAGCACTAACAAGCTCAGTGAACCCTTTTTGAACTCGCGCATCCAGCCACCGCTCTCCACGTATATCTCAGAGTCTGATATATTGAGTATAGGGGATGACATGTAAAAGAGCAAAGGATCGCGCGGCTAAACACGTCAGTTGGCTGCTGGACAGGTCTCGCTAGGGATACCCAACAAGCACAGTAACACCAACCCAGGCGACTGTCGACGCGTTACTCCGAATACGAGCGGACAGCACAGACCGAAATGTATGCACGTTGGCGGATGCTATGTCGAAAACAGCAGGTCGCGCTCCAGCCATGCTGGGCAAGCGGGCGAGAAAGTTAACAAGCAGTAGCAGTGAACTTGTTCTCGGGTTCTGTAACGTGAGTGGGGAACAGGGAAGGTCGCCTTGACCACAATTCTGATACTGGTGGCGAAGTCGAAGGTATTTGCACCAGCCCAGAATTCATGGTATCGATATATCAGAAATTCGGCTTCGCTGTGACTTCGCCACCAATGTCAATTCTGACCACAGCCCGAATGAACTGGTGCGACACGGAGCGATCATACACACCTAGTAAACCCTGAGATATTCCAGCCCATCGTACTGTCTCGACACATAGCGACAGGACGCCATGGTTTTCGACTCTCCCCCATCTCCACCAAAAGAGCCCAGGATTTAAGCATCTTGGGCTCGCGCTTTGTTCTGCCTGGCGCCAAATCGGGCGATCGACCTAGCGCCACATCCCCCTCGGCGAACCGGCCCGCTGGCGACGGTGTTTCTACCCAGGTGCATACAAGGCAGGTTGCTTCCCTGGTAGCGATCCGTTCGGGACTACGGCACGTCGCCAGCAGGTGTTCTGACACTTAGGGGAAATTCGACGAGAGCTACTTCCACTCCAGATACCCAGATGGAGTGATAGTTTGTGTAGGCGACTTGCCCGGTGCCCACACCGTCAATGCTGTCCGCTGTCACTTGTCCGAATGTCAGGATAGCTCCTTGCGGGGAGAGGCAGTGATAGGTCCACACCCCCCCAGTGCCGTTGGAAGCAACGCCCGTCAGAACGAAGGTACACAGGTTGCTGTCCTGGTCCGAGACGTAATACCCCAGATAGACTCCTAGCATCATAGGAAAGGGAAAATACACAGGTTGGCCGTCCGGGACATGTCCATCTCCCAAAGGATTAGGAAAAGACGCCAGGTGCCCGTCCGGCGTGTACCGATAGATCGTCGACTGTTGATACGCGCAGCCCGAGCACACGGGACTTTGTACCACGTCCCAGAGGCTGCCGTCGGGAGCAACCACTGGCTCCTCCTCCATACTGGCTGTTATTTCCATACCGAATAGCATTTCGGCTGGCGACCCCTCTGGCACCGTCGCGAAAGACCTCGGCAACTCAATCGTATGGAACACGCCAGAGTTGACATTGAACGAGGCGAGCCAGATATGGGATGCATACAACACGCTAAACCAGGTGAGTCCACCGGATCCCGCTCCAAAGAAGAGCAAGGTCGTTCCCGATTCATTCATCGTGACGTGCGATCGTATCCACGCCGGTACCGGAGTCTGCGAGACCGTCTGGTTGGTATCGGGGTTGATACGGGAGATGACTCCCAGAAAGTGCCCGGTAGGATCTCCCAAGCTTCCGGTGAAGGAGTAGGTCCAGAAGAACCCATCCGGACCTAACGTACACCCTTGAGCCGGGCACCAGCTCCCGGGGAGATCCTTGACGGCGCCTGACCGTGGATCAAGGAGCCACGTGATGTTGACTGATTTGGTAGCCGATATGTACGCACTCGTGCTCCCCACGATATCTCCCTTGCCGTCCATTGTTATGCGTACGTCGTTTCCGGTCCCCGGCACCGTGGGGACCTTGAACGTCGTGACCGTGCCGCTAGGCGAGACGTAGACCAGCTCGGGATGATTGGCAGACGTGTTGCCCACAATATACGCGAATGATCCATCCGGACCTACTGCTTGAGCGTCGTCATTTGGCCCTGGTGCGCTAAAGACAGATACTGTGGGTATGCTCACGGGGATGGGTGTGGGCAGCGAGACGGTGGGCGTCGGCACCAAAACGGTGGATGTAGGCTGCGAGCCGACGCGCAGGAGTGGTCCCCGCGAAAAGAGCGAGACAGCCAGCACCGCAACCACTACCACCGTCGCCACCGCACCCAAAGCGCTCAACTGGCCTTTTAGACGCTGATGTAGATGTGAATGTGGAGACGTGAGCTGTGTCCCTAGCTCTACGCTAGCTGGCCCTGCTACAGTGTCGAACCTGTTCAGCACACGCGCGTGTACCCGTTCAAGCGCAGCATCAGCCTCAACCGGTGGTGCGTACAGGGTGGCCAGCGCATGGGTCAAGCGGGCATCGTCTCCGTTGGCATTCGGAGAGAGAAGTTCCTCGATATCGCCATCTATTGAGTCTTCTGTAAATCGCTCGCTCATCCTCTCCACTCCTTGCGCAGCCGGCGAACGGCCCGTGAGAGCAGGGCACGCGTCGCCTCATCCGACTTGCCAATCAGCTCAGCGATCTGCGCCGAACGCAGCCCGCCAGCGAACCGCAGCGAGAGCATATCACGCTGCTCTATGGGAAGCTGAGCCACCAGCGCTAGAAGCTCGATACGCTCCTCAGCACGTAATGCCATCCATTCAGGATCTTGCAGCAACTCTTCCACGTGCAACTGGTCCTCTGTCAGGGGCTCACGGTGGCGCTCGTGGTAAAAGTCAGCAACCCAGCGGCGTGCAACGACCATCAGCCAGCCAGCGCCAAGCGTTGCGCCACGAGTCGAAGCGCGCAACGCCGTGAGAAACACCTCCGCCAGTATGTCTTCGGCATCGGCAAGTGACGGCAGCCGGTGATAGAGGTAGCTGAGCAGCGGACGGGCATACCGCACATAGAGGTCGTCCACTCGCGCGCCTGGGTCAGCGGGTTCCGATAGCGAAATGCTAGCAGTGCTGGAATCCGGCCGCGGTTCTGGCTCGCTGGGACGTTTCACCAGCGCTGCCAGGAGAGGGTGTATAAACATCCGAGGCCTCAGCACAATTCCGGGTATTGACTGTCCTGGTTGTCTTCGCCTCACGGCTGCAGGTAGCCACGACACAATATCGAGCATGTCGCCTCCCATCAGTAATCTTCGACACTAGTCGCGCGCGAGACATGGCCGCACGGCTGATTCGTATAAACATCCCACGCACCTATAACGTCGGCGGAAAGGCGATTATGTGACAGATCAGACGGTATCCGTCGCGGGATCGCTGATCTGAGTCCCGAGATAGGGATCACTGGAGGTGAGGAAATCTCGGTGGCCGTACAACATCTCAAATTCAGAGACTACCAGTGCACAGCCGCGGACACAGACCCTGGCGAGAACCGGAAACACCTTGGGAAGACAGGCCCGTGGATGACCATGGACGGGATCTGCCATTCTTCAAAACCGCGGGTGCAAACTCTTTCAGTACGCCAGTTACTACGCCAACGCCAGCGGCTTGAGATGAACTCGAGTGAACAGAAGCGCAGAGAAAGCGCCAATAAATTCGCAATTTTCGACCGCGAGTGTACGCCCATGAACGACGTGCATCCAATTCCCAAACCGTGTGTCGCGAGTTCGCATAACCGAATTGGCTGCTTGACGTGCCGAGCATCGCACAATAGGTCTGACCCCAATTTCGACCCCAACCCATGCGTTATCAGATGAAAATTGACGAAGAACCAGACTGCCTCAGACCAAAAATTCTCTGGCCTGAGGCATCAGAACGAGGTAAGACGAACAGGCGTTAAATAATACCGCGTCATACCACACCATTGTAGTTTGCCGCCGTGCCAAGCCGCGCGTGCGCCACAGGAGCAGCGGGCCATTCTCCAACAGGATGACGCGACGGCGTATAACTTCAAAACTGTTGCACCAAACATCCGATGCTCTCGGGAATGATCCTTATCTAATCATGTGTCCTCCAGGTCGACCTGGCACAGGTTCCAACCTCCAGAGCCCAAGATTTGCCGCTCTGGTGAACGAAGAACTACATAATAGGCACGAAAGCCGAATATTCCTGCAAAGCGGCTAGCCGTAGATTGTGGCTCTGGAGGTCGCGGGTTCAAAACCCGTCGGTCACCCCAAGCATGCAAAAGTGCCCTGAACGCTGAAGATTGCAGCACTCAGGGCACCAGTATTTCTAGGTCAATTGTTGCCAAGCTCCAGGCTCACCCATTAGGGGTGGGCTTGATGTTTTGGTTCACCCGAAAGAAATTGGTTGGGTCGTACGTGTTCTTCACGGCCACCAGGCGCTCATAATTGTCCCGATAGGAGGCTTTGACGCGGTCCTCGCCCTCCTCCATCATGAAATTGACATACGCGCCTCCTGCTGAAAAAGGATGCACATCCTCCCAGTACTGCCGAGCCCAGTTGACAATGAGGTCCTTGTTTGCCGGATCGGGGTCGACTCCCACAATGACCTCAGCCCAGGTAGCATCGCGGTAACTCCACGCCGTGTCGTTCCGGCCCACCCGATGGGCCGCCCCGTTGACTGGATAGAGGTGCATCGTCGATTGCCAGGTCGGCAACTGAGAGCCGTGCTGCACGTAGCGATCGATGGCTTCGTCGCTCAGCTCGTTTACAAAGTCGGCTTTCCAATACCACTGAAGTCCTCGGGTGTAGAGCGCATCGAACAGGCTCTGCAGCCCGGGATGGGGGATAGGAGCAACGAAGTCCAGCGCTGGCGGGAACTGCTCCCGGATCGGCTTGAACGTTGCCTCGGCCAGTTCCATAGGTCCCGTGTAGCACCAGACAACCCCACACATGTTTTTGTTGTAGAGCGGCTCGGGAAACGGTGGCCCAGGTGGCACGATCAGGAAAGCGAAGAAGCCGTTGAGGTCATCGGGAGCCTGGGTAATGAACTCCCGATACCACTTCATCATCTCAGGTGCCTGGTCCAGGTTCCACAACATGGGTCCGCCATAGACGGTATGAACTGGATTACCCTTGAACACGAACTCGGTGACGACCCCGAAGTTGCCGCCACCACCGCGTAGCGCCCAGAACAGATCGGCGTTATTCTGCTCGTTGGCAGTCACGAAGCGGCCGTCAGCCAGCACGACGTCGGCGGCGATCAGATTATCGATAGCGAGGCCGTATTTGCGGGTCAGGTGCCCCAGACCTCCCCCCAGAGTGAGCCCACCAACGCCGGTTGTGGAAATGATGCCACTGGGGACGGCCAGGCTGAAGGCGTGGGTGGCGTGGTCGACGTCGCCCCAGGTGCTGCCCCCCCCGACTCGGACGGTTCTGGCGAGCGGGTCGACGTGCACGTAGCGGATGAGTGATAGATCAATGACCAGGCCATTGTCGCAGACTCCCAGCCCACCGGCGTTGTGTCCGCCGCCGCGAATCGAAACCAGGAGATCGTGCTCCCGAGCGAAGTTGACCGCAGCAATAACATCGGCCACATCGGCGCAGCGCACAATCAAGGCAGGGTGCCGGTCGATCATGCCGTTGTAGACTTTGCGGGCAGCCTCATAGTCCGCATCGTCTGGTTGAATGAGCTCTCCGCGTAGACTCGCCGTCAGTGCACTGACGTCGAGGTCTTGCGTCACCTTTGTCGTTGCCATAGTATTCCCCCTCGTGCCAACTACTGCGAATCCGTGTGGAGAGATGAGCGACACCTCGCCACACATGGTTTACCTCGCTCCAATCAGTCTCCCCTGCTGTGTGCCCGAGCGCCGGTAAAACTAGCTATGTTCCTGGGCAGACACCAGTGTTGCCGAGAGCATACCTATGCCTGGGGTTGGGGGTGAATATCTTTCTTATCTCTTGCAAGGATAAGCAAGAAGTTAACAGGAGGCCTTCGTATGATATAGTTGTCCTAATATGCGCTTTGGTTCGTTCAGGATCACTTTTGAGGAACCACCTCTTCCTCTCGCCATGCGAGATCTGTGAGGGCACCATGGCCAAGAAAGCAGGGGCAAAGGCAACACGAGCCAGTCCCAATGACCGTTTGCGAGCGGCCCGCGAGCACCATGGCTGGACTCAGCAAGAATTGGCGGATCGGATTGGCATCTCACAGTCTTTCACCATTAGCCGCTGGGAAAGTGGAGTTGCCTTTCCTCGCCCGTACTACATTCGGCGTTTGTGTGACCTCTTCAGATTAACTGCCGCTGAACTTGGCCTACTTGGCCCAGCGCAGGACGAAACCGGCGAATTCGTTCCCTTTCTCATATCGTCCCCAGTCGCTGCCCCTGCTCTCATTCCTGACCAACTCCTGCCCCTCTGGAACGTCCCCTACCGTCGCAATCCTTTCTTTACCGGCCGCGAAGACGTGCTCCTCTACCTTCATAATCAGCTTACAGCCAACAGTTCCGTCGCGTTGAACCAGACGCAGGCCATTAGTGGTTTGGGTGGCATCGGCAAGACCCAGATTGCCATCGAATACGCTCATCGATACCGGGACGATTACGACGCTGTTTTCTGGGTCACAGCTGCCACCCGCGAGACACTGCACTCCGATTTTTTGGCACTCGCACGCCTGCTCCAATTACCAGTCCAGGATCTGCCGGATCAGCAATTAATCGTCGACGCCGTCAAACAATGGTTAGCAAGACATGAGCACTGGCTACTCATCCTGGATAATGCCGATGAACTCGATCTGCTTACCGACTTTCTCCCGACAGGGGATACCGGATACATTCTCTTAACCACGCGTGCGCAGGCGACTGGCAGGCTGGCCCCGAGCATCCCCATTGAGCAGATGAGCGGAGCGGAGGGAGCACTGCTCTTACTCCGACGCGCCCAATTGCTGGCGCCCAAAGCTCCGCTTGAGCAGGTCAGTGAAGCAGATCGGGTACAAGCGGAAACGCTTGTCGCGGCTATGGGTGGTCTTCCTCTGGCCCTTGACCAGGCGGGCGCCTACATCGAGGAAACAAGCTGCGGCCTTGCTGGCTACCAGGAGCTGTACCGCACCCACCACACCTACCTCCTGCAACGCCGAAGCACTGGCTCATCAGATCATCCCGAACCGGTGGCAGTCACCTGGCGCCTGGCCTTTCTCAAAGTGGAGCGGAGCAACCCTGCCGCGGCCGATCTGTTGCGCTTTTGCGCTTTTCTTGCTCCCGACGCCATTCCTGAGCCTGTAATCACTGAAGGGAGCACGAAACTTGGGCCTGTCCTAGGCCCGGTCGCATCCGATGCCCTCGCGCTCAACTCCGCCCTCGAAGTCCTGCGCATGTACTCGCTAGTTCGACGTAACCCCGACTCCAAAACACTGATCATCCATCGCTTGGTGCAAGCAGTCCTCAAAGAGAGTATGGACGAGCAGATGCAACGACAATGGGCAGAACGAGCAGTGTGTGCGGTGAATGCAGCCTTCCCGGAAGGGTATTTTGAGAGTTGGAATCGCTGCCAGGAGTGCCTACCCCATGTGCTGGCCTGTGCACAAGTCATCGAACAGTATAACCTCTTGCTTGCTGACGCGGCACTCCTGCTTCAAAGGGCCGGTGCGCATGCGCAAGAGCGGGCACAATATAGGAGCGCGGAGTTGCTCCTGCAACAGAGTATCCCCATCTGCCAGCAGGTGTTGGGATTCGAAAGCCCCCAGACGGTCCAGAGCCTGAATTACTTGGGAGAAACCTACCATGAGCAGGGCAAGTATGAGCAGGCCGAACCGCTGTTCCAACAGGCTCTGGCTATCCACGAACACCTCTTTGGAGCCGAGCATCCTCGTACCGCTACGAGCATCAATAACCTGGCAGTACTCTCGTACTACCAGGGCAAGTACGAGCAGGCAGAACCCCTCTACCGGCGAGCGCTGGCTATCCGTGAGCGGGTCCTTGGATTTGAGCATCAGGAAACCGCAGAAAGCCTCAATAATCTGGCAAACTTCTACCACCATGAGGGCAAGAACGACCAGGCAGAACTGCTTTATCAGCGAGCTCTTCTGATCGCGGAACGAGTGCTGGGGCCTGAACGCCCTTTTACAGCACTAGTTCTCCATAATCTGGCTCGCCTCTATAGTGACCAACACAAAAGTGCGGAGGCAGAATCTCTCTACCAGCGAGCTCTGTCGATCCGTGAGCGGATACTGGGGCCGGAGCATCCCCGCATTGCCATAACCCAGGCATTCCTGGCCCGACTTTATCGTGATCAGGGCAGATATGCGGAGGCAGACCCGCTCTTCCAGCAGGCCCTGACTATCCAGGAGAAAATGCTGGGGGCTCAGCACCCTGATGCGGCGGCAACCCGCGAGGACCTCCTCGACCTGCGAAGAAAAATGAAGCAAGGGGAGTAGAGTCTCGCAGCACGCGTGATATCCCGTACCAGCGTGGCGCGAGTGGTCTCGAAAAATGGGGGTGTCGCTTTTTCAATTCAGGTCAGTTTAATCAACTTCGATGCCGTGCAGATTCACGGCGTCAATCCTGGTCATCACCTCGTCAGTCAATAGCGGCACCACTGAAATGGCTTGCAGGTTCTCGAGAACCTGTTCAGGCATCGATGCACCCATGATCACCGTACTGACGTTTGGATTCTTGAGGCACCATGCCAAAGCCATAAGCGCGAGAGTGGTGCCAAGTTCGTCCGCGATCTTGGCCAGTTCTCGTATCGCCGCCAGACGAGCTTCGCCTGCACTGCCTTGCAGTCGTTCTTTAAGCCATCCGTATCCCGGTAGATTGGCCCGCGAATCAGCAGGAATGCCATTGTTATATTTGCCGGTCAGAAAACCGGTCGCCAAAGGAGAAAAGATAGTCGTCCCTAGTCCGATGACTTCATACAAGCGCTTGTATTCCTGCTCGACGCGATACCGATGTAACAAGTTATATTGAGGCTGCTCCATCGTCGGTGGTATCAGATTGTACTGCCGGGCGACGCTGTATGCCTCCATGATTTCCGGCGCTGACCATTCCGATGTCCCCCAGTAGAGCACATCGCCCCGGTGAATCAATTCGGTCATAGCGCGAACGGTCTCCTCGATCGGAACTTCCCGGTCGGGGCGGTGGCAGAAGAACAGATCGAGATAATCGACTTGCAGTCGTTTGATTGCCTGGTAACAAGCTTCGTATATGTGCTTGCGGCAGAGACCAATCTGTGTTGGCCTGGGCTCACCGGTCTGGGAGCCGTAGAAGACTTTGCTCGACACAATGTAGCTATCGCGCGGCCAGCCAGCTTTCTTGAGTGCCTCGCCCATAATCACTTCGGCTCGACCGGCAGCATAGGCTTCGGCATTATCGAAGAAGTTGCAGCCCGCATCGTAGGCAGCCGTCATACACGCCAGCGCCAGATCAAGATCCATTTGTGTACCGAACGTCACCCAGGCGCCGAACGACATCTCGCTCACTTTGAGGCCGGATTTTCCAAGACGACGATAATTCATACCGTTCTCCTGTATCAGCTCTTCCAGACAATGCCCCGTCAACGCCTGCCGGCAGCTAGCGCGGATCGGTAGTTAGAAGCCGCTGGAGAGGGCCAACTGTAGCATGTTCTGAAAGGCGTCGCCCGGCGCGGGATACCGGAAGGAATACTGGTCGGCCATGGTGTAAGCCAGCCACAGCTCGTCGAAGGCCTGTGGGCCGGCCACCCAGACGATCTTGCCCTTGGACTGCGCCCAGCCGATCTCGGTCAAAGTGGAGGCGCACATGGGAGTATCCAGCCAGGCAAAGTATAGATCGGTCTGCCGTAACGCATCCAGCGTCAAACGCTTGACCTGACGGGCAGCACGAACCAGAGGCCACCAGACTTCCTGGGAGGCGGTAGTCTGGGTGAGAGACGGCTGGGTTTGCCCTCCCTGCATGTAGGGAGCGGCTGGATCACTGCTGACACGGGGTCCCCGCTGCGGCGCATATAGGGGTCCGCTGAAGACCCACTCGGTCCCTGGATCGGCATTCTCATTGTTCCACTCGGCGTCGTCGCTGGGGTCGCCAGATATGGAATAGGGACCTACATAATCGAAACGGTTGATGACTGCGGTAGGAAGTACCGGCCACAGGGAGTTGCCAGGCGTGGGGTAGGCAGGGGCGACACCGACCGCACCTAGGCCAGCTACGAGAGTGCGGCGCCAGTCGTTACGGGTGATATTGCCGCCCAGGTAGACCGAGCGTACGTCGCGCATACCGACGTTGATGCGCATACCTGCCGGCTGAGTGCGCCGCGGGGGGCGGGTTGGTGGGGAAGTAGGCGTATAATGGCCGTGCACGGATACACTCCTTCTGCGGCATCGACTGGTTGACTACGGCGACTGTGTAGGGACAATGCTAGGCGACTGCCGATTCTCACGGCGCCCTACCTACCGTAGGGCCATTCATCCTGGGAATTTGGCGATTGGCGGCGGACGGCGGCGGTGTGTCTGGTAGTGGGTAGGGTAGGGGTATTCCCATCTGCTCCCCAAGTTTGCGCCTTGACAAGATCGTGATAGGAGCTAATCTTTCGTGGATCTATTGGTTGGTTGGTGCGTGTACGCTCGACGATATCACGGGCGGTCTCTACCAGTTGAATGTATCTGGTCATGCGATCAAACTGCGGCAGGAACAGGCCGGCCATGAGAATTACCATGATAATGACGCTAAGACTCCCGCTGATCAGCCCGGTCAGAGTCTGTGGCGTATGCAACGCTCGCAGAATCTGCTCACTGGAAAGGGTCACGATAATGGAAGTAAAGAGCTGCACGACCAGTACCATGAAAATAAAGAGCAGACGCAGCGCTCGCATATATGACCTCTCCCCTTCGGTGGCCAGTGGCTCCTAAATTACTATAGCTCCCCCAACTGTAGCTCCGACGTCCCAAAGAGCTATGTGCAGCATCCGCAGGGCCCTTGCCAGCTAGCAACAGTGTACACCTACTGTCTACCCCTCTTTGCCGGGAGATACAGCCTGCATATTCTAGATGCCACACGCTGAAAGCAAGATTTCCTGCCTTGCCTGCAACCTCCGGCAAATAGCAGGTAGAGAGTACCACACCTCGTCGACATTTTGCAACTGGAGTAGTCAATCCAACCGTATTTGCACTTTAGCTATAACTTCGGCTGCCAGCTTCACGGTCGTCAAGGGGATTCAGTATCGACCAGGGTATAATAGCGAGGTGCGCATAATTGAGCCAGTCAATCAGGTTTATGGTTGGTATACGCTCCAGGAAGGTAAACGATATACCAGGCTGTAGGAGCGTCGTCTCTCTGCCCGCGAGAGTCGTAGTAGTACGAGGATGCTTGGAACATGGCGAGTTTGGTAGCAGTATCATTGTTACGCGGCATCAACGTGGGAGGTCACCGGAAGGTTCGGATGGATGAGCTCAAGGATCTGTATCAGTCTCTGGGCCTGAAAGACGTCACCTCCTACCTCCAATCCGGTAATGTGCTGTTCAAAAGCGAGGAGACGGATCTGGCGGCAGTGGCCGGGCAGATCGAAGATGGCCTAGCCAGAAGATTTGGTTTTCACGCCGATATACTGATTCGGAGCGCCACTGAGTTGGCCAGTATCGTTGCCAGGAATCCTTTCCAAAAGCAACTGGACAGGGATTCAAAGTGGCTGGTGGTGATGTTTCTGGCTGCAGCGGTTACCGATCAGGCGCAGGACGACCTGCTCCGTGCATATGGCGGACCTGAGGAGCTCTATGTAGATGGTAGAGAGGTATACATATATTATCCGAGTGGCATCGGCCGCTCGCAGCTCTCTCATAGCTTTCTTGAACGGAAGCTGAAAACGGTAGGGACTGCCAGAAATTGGAACACGGTGCTACAACTTCTGAACCTGGCGAGGACCAATAGGGAATGATGGGCGCAAGCCAGTGTGTACTACCACTGATCCCAGTGCACGACTTCGCTTAGTGGTTTGCGTCCACCTGGTCGCGGTGGTGTCTCCAGGTCGTGCCGGTCAGCGGGATACCCAAAGGAGAGTGCAACATCGCAGCGATACCCGGCGGGAATATGGAGGACCGCCTGAGCACGTTCCGGCTGATAAATGGTGGCAATGACCGAGCCAATGCCCAGTTCCCATGCCGCGAGCTGCATGTACGCAGCCGCCTGGCCCATATCAAACATACGCCACTCGTGCCGCTCGGCCTCGTCGGATGTGACCAGCGCCACGCCGAGAGCTGCGCCCGCTAGGTGGCCGGCAAAATCACCGGTCTGGGAGAGCTTCTCCAGAATGTCGCGGTTGGTTATGGCTACAAACTGCCAGGGCTGTGTGTTCTTGGAACTTTGGGCGCGGCGTCCCGCGTTGAGAATGGTAGTAATGGCCTCATCGGGCAATGGCTCAGGAGCAAAGCGGCGGACAGCGCGCTTGTTACGGATGGCATCGCTGACATTCATGTAAGTGGTAACCTCCGAGCGGGGAGTGAGGGCTGTTAGCAGTAAGCGTGGTCCTCAACCAATCGACCGCACCATAAGGTAGACATTGGGGCGGGTAGGATCTACCAGGATCGTGATGGGATCCCCGCGGTGTCCCAGGACTGACGCACTGCGTTGTGTGTAGGTCTTCATCTGGCCGGTAGTTTGATCCGTAGCCTCGGCAGTGGTGACGAATTTGCCACCGCTTGCCGCGCGGATACTGGTGATGGTCGCTTGCAGTCGGAGGCCCTGGCGGAGAAGAGTAGAACGGTCGAGTTCAGTCGCCTGGTTTTTTCGCCCCGAGTCACGGCGTGAGCCGAAACGTATGCCTAACAGAAATGACACGGGCAGCATGACGACGAGGATGAATACAACGACCCCTACGATGAGGTAGCCGGATGGAAGAGACGGCATAGTAAACTCCTGTCGGCGGTATCAGCGGGCGACCTCTTCTGTGTCGAGCCTACTCATTGTACGTCACCATGTCTGCGGAAGACTTTCTCCATATAGGCCTGGCGATCTGCATGCAGCCTCTTCCACAGGTCGTTGTCACCAGCCTGTAATGCCTCATCGGCCTCTTGGTTTCGTCGCTGATGGCACGCCAAGCACTCACCAGATGGTAATAGAATAGTAACTGCACCACAAATACGGCAGACTCCGCTTACGCCTAATTTCAGCACGCATCCTCCTCTTGCGATAGATCTTGCGCGTCGTGTCGCGTAAGGACGTTACTCACCGCTCGGAGCGCAAACATCTCCGTAACCTTTAAGCCACCCCTGAATATATTGCCATTGCTTGGTAGTATAGGGAAGGCTTTCGTTCCTCATATCGTCTCGTGCCTGGCGGTTTTGCTCATCAATAGTTAAGTAGGGGTACCGCGTACCGATCAATTTACCCATCTGGTATCCGGCCTCTGTCACCGACAATGGTTCGGGTGAAATTGGCATTTCGTGCTGAGCCACTAGTTGCTTCTCCCTACTAGAGAGAGCTTAGAAAAGCACTCATCTGTAAAGTATTGTAGCATATCATATGGAGTGGCTACATATAGGATGGGCCAACTCGACAAGATATATCTGCCTTGACATGGTCGGTAGCAATGCGCACGGCGTGTTAGATGAGCTCAAAATCCCAATCGTCGTGCCTGGCTCACCACACAGGTTTCGTCGTGGGTGCCACTATAGCCGTGTTCCCCCCCGCGCTTGAGGGAGCAGTGCGGGCACGACTCCATCATGGTGACGCTATCGCGACACATGCGTCCCTCGGCCATCCGCAGGACAATAGGACGCATTGCCGCATTCTCTGCTGTTAATCGCTCCACCGTTTCTTCCAGTGTCATAGTTAGCTCCTCATCTCTGGATAGCTCCGCCGCTCCTGGTTTGCAGGTAATCGATCGATTTTGGCCTCCCAGCCACTACCTACAGCTTCCTTACTATGGGCCTAGATGCTGACTCAAAAACCCGCGAGGGCGAGTCACTACTTTCAGGATTGTCACCTAGCTGAAATGGTGGAGGTGTGGCAGCTAACACGTTCAATGGCGAAGGACGCGCGACAATGCTGCCTGACCACACTGAGCACAACTCATGTCACACTGTTAGCCAACGTTAATCAAGCGGCTTAATGTATAGTGTATTGTTGAGATATACTGTTTGTAGAACCCGGCAATCTCGAGGGAGCTGATGTCCAGCGGGAAACCAGTATCCTCGTTGGCTGCCTGATCGGCCGTAGCGAAGAACCCGCTGAGTCCTTCGCTCCAATTGAACCACGACCTAAAATCCACGAGCAGCTGCTTTAGCTAAGGCCTTGCGCGCCTTGCGCGCCCGATTTTCCGCTTTGCGCTTTCGCTTGACGCTGGGTGGCTCATAGTGCCGGCGGCGCTTGGCCTCTGACAGCACCCCATCCTGCTGGACTTTACGCGTAAAACGTTTGACGGCTCCCTCAAACGACTCGCCGTCTCGGATCAATATCTGTGTCAAATTTGTCGCAGGCAGCTGGGTACGAAGACCGAGTTTTGCATCCGAAGGCTGCCTTCCTTTCTCTGCATTGCAGCGGTTCTAATTAGACAGCACCTTTACGAAGAACGACTTCCAACCTGGTTCCATGCCGTCAAGATATAGATTATACCATGCTGTATGCGGCTATCGCGAGTCGTGCCTCCTCTACCTCGTCACTCGCCAATGGTATAGAGAGCATGGAGACTCCAATAGCCACGAAGGCAACGCGCATGTGGTAGAATGGGTGAGCAGTTCGTTGCGTGCAGCCTTTGTGGAGACAGGCAGAATCTTGATTCCTCCTCTTCCCATGAATCCTCCCACTAGCGCACAAACTGAGGTAAAAGGCAACATTTTGTTTGCCATTTCTGGGTGACAACACCACACGCCTCCATGTATTGGAAGAGGAGCCTTCTATGCGCATCTATGTCGGAAATTTGCCTTATTCTGTCACGAGGGAACAGCTTGCCCAACTCTTTGCGCCTTTTGGCGAGGTGTCCGACACTCATATGGTTACTGATAAACAAACTGGTCGGCCCAAGGGTTTCGCTTTTGTGGAGATGGACGACGCCGGCGCCCTTAAGGCAATTGACCAGCTAAATGGCACCGGGCTCGACGACCGCACCATAACCGTCAACGAAGCCCAGCCACGGCCTGAGCGCAGCGATTCGTCAGGCGATCGATCCAGGCAGCGTCGCTGGTAATACGGTTTGCCGGCAATTCCGTTACAGAATCGCTCGCCTGGTCGATGGCATTTGCTGCATAGATGCGAGACTGGTCCGTTCTGGCTAGACGCGTAATATGCCAGAGTATCACGGGCCAGAGACGAGGAAGGACATGGGGGAAGAATCGGAAAGCATTGGCGAACAGACGGACTGCCATGCCAAGCAATGTTCCCAGGAAGCTGTCCATTTTTGCGATCGCTGTGCGCGTGCATATTGCGCTAGTCATATTCGATGCATCACGATAGAACGCCGCCTAACCCGCTCTCAGACTGTTGACGGGTTGGCACGTCTTCCGACATGTACGGAGACATATTGGCTATGTCCATTCTGCTGGAAGAAGCCGGTTCCAGGCAAACAGCTACAGCAGGTACCCTAGTCTCGGCTTTTCCCTGCGTTGGGGGGAGAAGCGCCACTCAAGGTCATGCCTAGGGATTGGGCTGGGCAAAATACCAGACGACTACGGTTACCTACCACAATCCAAGCCATCAGGGAGGGTGGCGGATACACGTCTCCGCCTACGGCCATACCGGTACCCAGCGCCAGACACACGGGAGAGGAATCTCTATTCCCGCTGCGGAGAACTGCTGATTCAGACGACGCCAGGGAAGTAGTGGTAGTGAGGCCACTGCCCGCAGGGTTTGCTATAATGGTGAACGACGCAAGCGTTGGCCAGTCATGAGGAGGCGATCTTGATGGCACCGATCCATCTCCGGTTGGCGATCGGAAGAAGCGCGCTCTTGCTGCTCTGCAGCTGCCTACTGCTTGCTGCATGTAGCAGTGGAGGTGGTACACCGAGTGCGGCTCAGACGGCGGCGTACCAGACGACAGTGAAGACATCCGACCAGCAGTTCGTGGACCAGCTGAGTCTAACCCCCAACCGGCTTGGCCTGAATACCTTTACGGTAAAGGTCAAGAATGCCGCTACTGGACAGGCCGTTTCCAGCCTGCAGGTGCGCCTCGCTACTACTATGCTTGACATGGATATGGGAACCGATCAGCTTGCCCTAAATCCAGATGGACCTGGACAGTACAGTGCACAAGGCAGCCTCGAGATGGCGGGCCACTGGGAGATTCAAATAGTCTTCGACTCGCCAGGCGCGATTCTGCATCAGGCGACAGTGAAGCTGGACGTGGCCCCTTAGAACGGTTTCTGCCTTCCTACCCACCGCAAAAACGATTTTGGTGTATCCACGAGACGGCAGGCTGAGTCGTAACTCTTTTCGTAACGTTTCCAGGGCGTTCCCCTGGCATACTGAAGCAGAGGAAGCACAGTACGGAATCAATCGTGTAGTGGATGGCATGGCAACGAGTTGGCGCAGCTCACCCATACCACCCAGGTCTCGCTCTGGCTGCACCGGCCGGCTGGTGCAAAGGAGGCGAACAGAATTGATGACCAAATGAGGACCGAGTCTTGAATTAACATAGCTGGTGAGACAACGCATGTTCAGTGTATAGTTGAGCCGCAGTGAGACGACCTGGCAATGCAACAGATGGCGAATACGATAGCCGTGGCCAAACCCGATCCGGTGCCAGGACTCTAGCAGCAAAAGGGAGCATACCGATATGAGTACTCCATCGACGTCATCCAACGAAAACAAACCTCGCGACGCTGACAACTGGGCGCAGACTGGATCATCGCTACAACTGGGCGCGGTACCCAGCACGGCCATTAATTTGAACGTGACGGGAAAACACGCGGTAAGTCCTTTGCAAGGCTTTGGCCCAATGTGGCAGAAAACCTACCGGGTACGCCTGACTGGCGTCGACGTAGAGCCTACCAGTGTCATCAAGACGTGGAAGGAGCACTTTCCCGAGTTCTGGCCGAAAGGTAATCATTTCTATGGGCCGTTGACCGGCATCGCTCCCGGCGAGGTAGGCCTGATCAACATGGCGCTACCAGGCGGAATGCCCCTCTCGACCGGTGTTCTTGTACTATATGCCGATGACGAGTCCTTCACCTTCATGACACCGCAGGGGCACGTGTTTGCCGGCTGGATTACCTTCAGCGCGCAGAAGGTGGACGGGGTGACCGTTGCCCAGGTGCTGGTGCTGATTCGGGCAAACGACCCGATCTATGAGCTGGGCTTCCGGCTAGGTGCTTCCAAGAATGAAGACCGCTTCTGGCAGAACACTCTGGCGTCTCTAGCACGGTACCTGGGCTGCCAAGAGCCTCACGTTGAAACCGAGTCGATCTGTGTAGATCGCAGGATTCAGTGGTCACAGGCGAATAACGTCTGGCACAATGCTGGCGTGCGCACAACGCTCTATCTCATGGCCACCCCAGTGCGTGTGCCGCTGAGCTGGATTCGCCGGAGCAACCGTCACAACGGCGCAGGCCAGTAGATGTGCCCAATGGACGACTGGTTGGTAGGTCGTATGGCTCCTGCTTGCGAGCGGCAGAAACGCTGCGCGGCGGCTATGGTACACTGGGCTTGCCGCCGTCAGGTCGAGTAGTGATGTGCCGGTGATTGCTGACTGCGCCGCGCTGCGGCTGTCGTTTCCATACCCGTGTTGAATCCTTTGAGCCGACGCGCAGTGGAGTTCCGGCTCCCATTTGTCTCGGACCACTGGTAGTGCTTACCACCGGCGAGCCAGAGGTCGGCAGCGGCATGACCTGGTGTGGCCATGGCTGGAGCTGCAGCCTGCCACCAAGGTCTCGCTGGATCTTTTGCCAGGCTGGCATATCTTCGGGCGTAATCAGAGTGATGGCCTCGCCTTCGCGATCCATGCGACCGGTGCGCCCAACCCGATGAGTGAACAGCTCGGCAGATTCCGGCAGCTCGTAATTGATGACCTGCTCGATCGACAACACATCGAGACCGCGCGCCGCCACATTGGTTGCCAGCAACACCGGAACCGTGCCGGCGCGGAAGTCGGCGACCACCCGCTCACGGGCGTTTTGGCTCATATTTCCCTGTAGTGCAGCGACGGGATAACCTCGGATGGCGAGTTCATGGGCCAGCTTCCTCACACCATGCTTGGTTCGCCCGAATACCAGTGTGGATCCCACGTTGGCGCTGCGGCGGTCCAGTAGTGCAATGAGGGTGTCCAGTCGCCGCCCAGTCGGGACAGCGTAGATGACGTGAGCGATGTGCGGTGTCGATTGAATCGTGCCTTCGCCGGCTTCTACGCGCACCGGGTCGTGCAGGTAACGCTTGGCAATACGAACGGTCCACTCCGGAAGTGTTGCCGTGAACAGCGCCATCTGGCGCGTCGGCGGTGTCATGGCCAGGATGCGCTCAATGTCGGGTGCGAATCCCACATCCAACATTTGATCGGCCTCATCAAGGACAAGCAGCCGGAGCCGGGTCAGATCCAGGGTGCCCTGGCGAAGATGATCCAGCACGCGGCCTGGGGCGCCTACCACGATTTGAGCGCCAGTGAGCAACGCCTGGCGTTGTGGCCCAAGTGGCCGGCCTCCGACCAGCTGAGCGACGCGCAAGCCACGTCCGCCGTCCAGTGAGCTGAGCACATCCCCCACCTGGCCGGCGAGCTCGCGCGTCGGCACCAGCACCAGAGCCTGCACTTGACGGAGACCGGGGTTCACAGACTCCACGATCGGCACCCCAAAGGCAATGGTCTTGCCGGAGCCTGTGCGTGACTGGCCGATGACGTCGCGACCGGCCAAAAGAGGTGGTATGGCTCGTGTTTGGATGGGGGTAGGGAGTTCGATGCCTTGACGGGCGAGCGCGCGTATAGTAGCGTCGCGCGCACCGAGTTGCGCGAAAGGGGAGACGATTGTTGTATCGGCTTGGCTTTGTGCCTGAGATACAGCTGACGAGCTTCGTGGGGACAATGTCTTAGACACGCGTATTCCTTCCAGGCAAGCCGGCCCTACATGGGATACGGGCTTACCGCTTCATCTCACCACATGGATCGGATACGCGTCAGAGAAAAAGCTTCACTGTGCCCGATGGCGCAGCAAAGCTTCACACGAGGCCGACTGGGAAAGACACACTGAGGGGCGAATGCGGCACGAATTCCATGCCCACCAAATCGCTCATACCATACAGCGAGCACAGTATACCCCGCATGTGCTGCCGGTGTCAATCTTGCTTGCGCCGGCTCCAGATCGGGCTGTACTGCTCCGGTCCATCTCATTTGAGTCTCCGGCATTGCGGCTAGGCTGCCCGATGTGAACTGCGCAGGATGCGGGACGAAACAATTGTGGAGGGAACATGCTCCTAGTACTGTTCCACGAACATGGTGGGGCATAACACTAGGAGATCGCGTGGCATCACTTCCGGCGTATGCGCAGTCCAATCCTGTTTACAGGAGCGTATACAAGACTATTATCCTACTTGTCGTGCTCATTCCTCTGCTTGCCACGGCTCTGGCGATTGGGCTACTTTGGCAGCGGGCCGTACATGTGCCGGACCTTATTCTGCTTGCAGTGATGTATGCGCTCGTTGCCTTCGGAGTCACCGTCGGCTACCATAGAATGCTGACGCACCGCAGTTTCCGAGCGCATCCGGCAGTGCGTCTTCTGCTGCTGGTCCTTGGCTCGATGGCCTTTGAAGGCCCAGCTCTCCAATGGGCGGCTACCCATACTAAACACCATGCGCGCGCGGACCGTGAGGGGGATCCACACAGCCCAGTCGATGGCTTTTTCCATGCGCACCTGGGCTGGATCTTTCGCGATGGCGACGACGATCCCCGGGTGTACTGCCGCCACCTTTTGAACGACGGTATTGTGATATTCGCCAGTAAGACATGGCTGCTCTGGGCTGCCTTATCGCTTGCTATCCCTTTCGGCATCGGATGGCTCGTAGGCGGCTGGGCACTCGCCTGGACCGGATTGCTGTGGGGTGGCCTGGTGCGCATGTGCCTGACCCACCACGTGACCTGGAGCGTAAATTCAGTGTGCCACACGTTTGGACGGCGCGAGTTCGAGACGAGCGATCGCAGTCG
Source organism: uncultured Chloroflexia bacterium (assembly GCA_963826075.1). Lineage (GTDB taxonomy): Bacteria > Chloroflexota > Ktedonobacteria > Ktedonobacterales > JADMIN01 > JAJPKE01. The sequence continues at coordinate 28,915 of CAWGVQ010000006.1, read as the reverse complement.
CAATGAGTGGATGGTGGGACTGCTAGCATTTGGAGAAGGCTGGCACAACAATCATCACGCCTTCCCCCGCTCGGCGTTCCATGGCTTACACTGGTGGCAGTTTGACTGCTCTGGTTACCTCATCTGGACGCTGGAGCGCCTGGGTCTGGCGCGAGATGTCTACCGCGTCACTCCGGCCCTCTTGAGCCAGCGGGCCGCAAAGCGAGAAGTGTTCTCTCCGTTTCAGCTGGATACGGTGAAGCACGCCGAGCTGGAGGAGGATCGAGTCGTGTAGCGCAACACAATGCTGGGAGGGATGTGCACATCCCTCCCAGCATTGTGTTGCAGTTTCCCTGTTCTACCAAGTGGTCAGAGTTACCTAAATCAAGACCATCAGTGATCTAGAGCATCGTCCACCTTGCGCTCGGCATTGCCGGCAGTATCCTGTACATTCCCTTTCAACTGGCGTGCCTGTCCCTCATGCTCCAGATCCTTCTGGCCGGTGAGCTTCCCAAGGCCTTCCTGGACTTTGCCGCCTGCCTGATTTAGCTTGCCGCGTGCGTTGTCCGCTGCACCGCGATCCCCCAGGTCCTCTCCAGTCGGCTCTGCTTCCTGATCCATGTCCGAATCTTGGCGGACTTTGTCATTATCCATAATGATCCTCCCTGCTCCGCTCTCCTCATAGAGAGTGGACTCTATTGCACGGTCACGGCCGGCACAACTCCACATACCAGAACTGCCGGCGCTACCTCCACGAGTAGCAAATTGGGTGCCAGGCTATCGGGCGAGACTGCGCCCATCTCCTGCGCAGTGCGCAATCCCCCCTTACCGGTGCATAGCTGAGCTGTGAGCCCCGGTTGCGCCCAGCTGTCGCGCCAGCGGCCAAGAATGGCACAAGATTTGCGCCTCCTTTGTTAGTCTATGCTGGTCATCCAGGCGCTACGCCAGGCGACCGCAGATGCGATAAGGAGACGTGACAATGTGGCAGCATGAGAACCAATCTCGGATAATCGACCCCAGTCCTAACCCTGATCAGGTGCCTGGACCCGACCAGATCCCGGAACCCGAACCTCTTCCTATGCCTCCGCCAGGAACGGAGCCCGACCCGATACCTGAACCGGAGCCGGGACCGCCTCCTAACCCGATACCCAATCCAATGCCTGTTCCGCAGATGAGCTCTAGCCCGGAACGCATTCCTGGTGAAAGCGAAGGCGATGCCGAGGAACGTGGAGCCAAGATCTGGAAGGAGAGGCCTCCAAGCGGCCCACGGATTGAAGAGGGCGGCACCGAGTGGACGCCTGATACCCAGGGGTGGCCAGGCGATCAGCCGGTCCAGCAGGATTCCCTGCAAGAGCGCCCATCCGGGGAATGAGGTGAGAGGTGAAAGATGAGGTCACCAGATTGGCACATTCTGTGCAGAAGTAACCGGTGAGCATGATGCTCAATGTTGGCGGCAAGATGCTGGGTGGCCATAGGATGTGGCGTTCGAGGTGAGCATGACGCTCACCGTGATGAGCACGGATGCTGTCCGGCCGCGAGGGTGCGGCGTTCACAGGTTTTCCGGGCATTTTTGCAGATCTTGGGACTGCGAATAGAGAAGGCCCACCAGCCACGGTGGGCCTTCTCTATTCATTTCGATGTACCCGTCATCGTAGGCTGTTGGTGATACGATGCCAGTATGAAAATTTCCCTGGTCCAGATGCGCTGTTCCAAAGACCAAGCTGAGGTAGACATCAAGGCACCGAAGATACCGTGCCGCTGATGGTTTGGAGGTCACCCGAGTCCACGGCGAATATGCCCGAGTTACAGACGCAAACAGGCTTCGGCGGCGAGCCAGAAGAGCCTTTCACGGACGTCGGTGTGGCTGTTCCAATGGCGTGAGTCCCATTCGGTGCCGCTGAGGTCGTCGCCGCCGTAGAGGATCTGGCCGAACGGCACTGCGCGGAACTGGGCAACGGCAAAGAATGCGGCTGCTTCCATCTCGACAGTGAGGCAACCTTCCGCCGTGCGGCGCCGAATCTTCTCAGGCGTCTCGCGATAGATGGCGTCTGTGGTCCAGGTTTTCGTCAGCAAATAGTCAACGCCATCGACGCGTAGCGCTTCCTCGATCGCGGCCACCGCAGCGGGTGAAGCCATCACCTCGCGTCCAGGCGGCAAGTAGTGGTACGAGGTGCCTTCGTCACGCACTGCGCTCGTCGGCACGAGCACGTGACCGACAGCTATATCCGGCTTGAGTACGCCCGCGCCGCCACAAGCCACGAACTTGGTACAGCCAAGCGCAATAACTTCCTCCAACATGCCGGCGCAGAGCGGCGCACCGACTCCAGGATGAAAGACCGCGAGCCGCTGGCCGTCCACCGCCAGTTCATAAACCGGGTGAGTACCTATCTCGCTGCGCAGATGATTGACGACGCGCGCCCCATGCTCCTGGACGAGCTTCGAGATAACGTCCTGGAAAAAGCAGGCGACAGCGTGCTCCGGAACGTCATGCGGCTTGATCAGCCGCTTCGGCTCCAGCATTGCCTCGGGCGCACTATCGAACTCCAGAATCGGATACGCATGCCGAGCCATTTCCCGGGTATTCTCTGCCGCCATTACGCACCTCTGCCCTTCAAGGATATCCACCCTTCTGTATGTCTAATTACTGGCAGGTTACTTGATTCGCGGCGATGACTCCGGCGAGCTGGAGGGTTGCTGCAGGTGCTCGCGCTGGCTGGCATTCGGCGAGCCGGTCGCCGGCATGTGTACCGCTTGAAGCATGCGTTGGTGTTCATTTGGCTACATGCTGCCTGCTCCCTTCACTGCGCGGCCCACTGCGGGAGTTCGCTATCCGCCGCCTCGACCTCGTGTGCCGTCATTACGGTTGGCTCTACTTGCAGTTTCTCACCTCCAGTTGGTAAGCGCAAATGCAGCTCACTGTTTGCTTTCACAGTCAAAGTGCGCTAGCGGGCACACTATCTTCTGCGTCCATAGAATAGAAATGAGGCGGCGTTGTATGCTATCCTCTGGTGGACCCGTACTGGACACTTTAAAGGAGGAAGCAGAGGAGAACTGAGCTTGGGCGTGACAGAAAGGAACATAGTACGTGAGCACTGAACCAACACCAGTTCCGCAGCGGCAAGATCCTCAGGAGTCCCCTGAAACCGAAAACGGCTGGTCCGCTTTGCGGGTCGATCCGACGGGCATCCCCAACCTGGATCAGGTAGTTGGCGGGGGCATACCTCGTGGGTCACTGGTGATCGTCGTGGGACCACCGGGGAGCGGCAAGACGACGCTCGCCAACCAGATGGCCTTTGCCGCAGCAAGGGCTGGGCGCCGGTCGATAGTGTTGACGGCGCTCTCTGAGCCAACCAGCAAGCTTATCGCCCACTTGCGGACCTTTGGCTTCTATGACGATGATTTAGTCGGCGATGAGCTGCAATACCTCAGCTTGCAGCAATTTCTCTCTGATGGACTCGACGCAACACAGCAGGCGCTCATCAGCACGGTACGGCACGGACGCGCGACCTTCGTCGTCCTGGATGGCTTTCGCGGTGTACGGGGAGTCGAGAACGATCCACAAGCGGCACGCCAGTTCCTTTACACTGTAGGCACCACCCTCAGTGTATTGGGAACTACTACCATCATTACCACCGAGGCGGACCCACGGGACCCGACCTTCTTTCCCGAGGCAACGACCGGCGACATGATCCTTGGATTGCGCTATGTCTTGCGCGGCGTGCGCCAGTTTCGAGGCCTCGAAGCGATCAAGGTGCGCGGAGCGGCACCGCTGGCTGGTCTGCATGGTATGATCCTGAACCGTGAGGGCATCGTCGTCTTTCCCCGTTTGGAGGCACGGATCGCCGCCGCGACCCAGGGTACTCGTACAGGAGAGTTCAGCGTAGCCGATCGCGCGGATGATCTTCTGGAGCAAAGCGGCCACCTCGACGGCCGTGCCGCCTTCGATCTGCCTGACCTGGATGAGCTGCTGGGTGGAGGTCTCACCCGTGGCACCAGCACGCTGGTCGTCGGCAGTCTGGGCACCGGAAAGACGACACTGGCGCTCCACTTCACTCTAGCCGGCGTGCGAGCTGGTGAGCCGACCCTGCTGCTGAGCTTCCGCGAGAGCCACCGGCAGCTACTGCTCAAAACCGAGCCGTTTACGCTCGGGGCTGAGTTGCGGACAGCCCTGGAGACGAGCAGCTCCTTGACACTGGTACGCTGGTCACCGATCGAACTCAATCCTGATGTATTGGCTTCTCAGGTGCTGGACATCCTGGATACGCTGAGCATCCGTCGCCTGATCGTGGATAGCGCCGCTGAGCTCGAGCGGGCTGTCAGCGAATCTGGCAGCGAGCGCCTGGAGAACTATCTCACCGCACTGGTCGAGGCGCTGCGTCTGCGAGGGGTAACCGCGCTCTTCACCAAGGAGATACCCCAGATCAGCGCGCCGGAATTGGATTTTGCCGAGAACCCGATATCTGTGATGGCCGAAAATGTACTGCTCCTTCGGCGACTGGAGCGCGACGGATGGCTGCATCGCATTCTGTCGGTTGTGAAAACGCGGTATTCTCCCAACGATAGCGGTACACTGCGCGAGTTCACTATCACCGCACCGCAAGGGTTCCAGTTGCTCTCCACCAGCGAGAGCGATGACGAGGTGCTTGATACGGTGGCGAGCACACTTGCAGGCGAGTTAGGAACCAGCCATCAGGGGTACGCCGGGACCGAGGCCGGTGAGGAGGATCGCCCCAGGCGCCCGCACCCGCGTCAGCCTTCGGGCAGCAAACCTGTTACTGACCCGCTCCCGTCCAGTGAGGGGAGCGACCAGAACTCAGAGGAGACAGAGTAGCAGAAACGGTCAGGTAACGTACGTGCATGAACAACAACCGCCTAAGACGGCGACTGGCTCTCAGGAGGAGGCAGGCGTCCAGGATCAAGAAGTGGCGGGGCTGGGATCGCACAGCCGGTCGCAGCCGCCGCTGATCTTAATCGCTGAAGACGAAGAGTCGATTGCGGAGGCGATCGTATTCGCCGTCGAAGACGCTGGCTATGAGTACGTGGTCGCCAGAGATGGCACCGAGGCGCTGAAGTTGGCGCAGGAAAAGCATCCGAACCTCATTCTCACCGATCTGATGATGCCGTCTCTGGACGGTGTCGAACTGATTGCCGCGCTCCGTGCTGAGGCTGCCAGTACCGGGCACTTCCTGCCCCCCATTATTTTAATGACGGCAGGAGGACTACGGCGCGCCGAGCAAGCGGGAGCCGATGCTATCTTGCGCAAACCGTTTATGGTGGTCGAACTCGAAGATCTATTGCACCGGTTCCTGCGTGTCTAGTCTCCAGTCTTCTTCGGATGCCGTTTCTCCACGAACCAGGCGAGCAGACCATCGCGGGTCGTAGATCTCAGCTCGGCTGTCTGGTCAATCTGTTCCAGCACTTGCGCCACGCTGGCCTGTAGCTCGCCATGCAGGTGCTCGTCGTAGAACGCTTCGATATCGGGCCGAAGATCGGACGGCAGTTGTCCGGTAGATTGAACGATGCGAGGAAGCAGAGAGGCGGCAACTTCCACTAGGAATTCCCAGTGTAACGTGATCCACTCCCAGGCCGCCCTCTGCGTACGTGGCTGTGACATCATCAACCTGATTATGACGATTGTACTCTGAAACGGGAAGACACCTTCGTCAATCCACCCAAGGATGCGCTGCACCATCTCAGGCTGCTCGAATCGCGGGAAGCTATTGACATAGCGGGTTATCTCCTGCGGTGAGGCGTCCGCCGCCTTGCGCTGCTGGTAAATGGATACGTAGCGCTTCTGCAGTTCGGCGTCACCGAACTGCGCCGCTCCCCCAACGAAGATCGGCGCCAGGTTTGCGTCTACTGCCCGAGGATTCTCGGACTCTCGTGCCGCCCAGGCCCGCGCTTTCTCGATGGTAGCTGGATCGTGCGCGTAGCGGATCATCGCATCGACGAACAAACACCTTGTCTGAGCCCGGCCCTCGTCCTCCCCCGCCTGTGGCTCGAAACCCAACGCGGCTAACCTGGACCCGAAGATCTCGGCGACCCATGCACAGAAACCCTCCAGTGCCGGCTCGCTGCCCTCCGCTTCCAAAAAGTTTTCGATCATCCCCAGGTAGATCATGACCTCCCGCACGATACGATAGTCATCGTTCTGCGCCATGACAGCGAGCGCATCGAGAAAAGCTTCAATGGGCTGGTTACCGCTGGTCACCAGCGCCCATTGGTCGCGTAGCACCCCAAGTTGCTCTGCCGGCTCCAGTTCGTCCAGGTGCGCGAGCAAGCCAGTTGTCAATCGCTGGTCCACTTGTTGGCGGTAGAATCCGATCTCGCCAGCGTTCGCATAGCACCACACCAGCTTACCAGTGACATTGAGCGGCAGCGACACGCTAGGCCCGGAGAGCAGATGACGGGTCTCATGAATTCCAGCATCATCTCTGTACCGGATCACCAACGGCACGTACCAGAGCTGTTCATTCCCAGCGCCCGCCCCAGCGCGTGAGTAGTAGCGCCGCTGGCTCAGCCGTAGACTGGTCGTACCCGCAGAGGTGTCAACCTCTACCTGCACAATGGGATGGCCCGGCTGCATGATCCAGCTTTCCATGATCTGTGCGACCGGCTCGCTTGACGCGCTCTGCAGGTGCCGCCAGAGATCGCTTCCTACCGCGTTGCTCTCCGCAAATTCGCGCATGTACGTGCGAATTCCATTTCGGAAGGCGTCCTCGCCCAGGAAGCGCTCTACCATGCGCAGCACCGCACAGCCTTTGATGTAGGTTATGTCGTCGAAATTTTCCTCTATGGCCTGGGGAGTTTCGACCTGCTGGTAGATGGGGTGCGTATGGGCCAGCGCATCGGTCTGCAGAATCTGACCCACACTTACCATGAAATCGTCCCAGATCTGATAGTGCGGCGACAGTGCGTCGACCGTGCGATAGGCTATCCAGTTGGCAAACGACTCGTTCAGCCAGGCGTCGTCCCACCAGCGCATGGTCACCAGGTCTCCAAACCACATGTGGGCGAATTCGTGGGCAATCACCCTGGCAATGCGCTTCTCCTGCCCCCAGGATGCGGTCAGTGGATCCAACAAGAGAGCAACATCTTGGGACATAATGAGGCCGGCATTCTCCATGGCTCCGGCAACGAAGACCGGCACCGCCAGCTGGTCAAGTTTGCTGAAGTGGTAGGGCACGGCGAAGTAGTCCTCATACCAGGGCAGTAGACGTGAAGTGAAGTGAAGGGCGAACTGCCCCGTGCGTTCCCTGCCTGCTGACGTCCAGATACGGAGCGGCACACCATTCACCACCTCTACCGGTGTGCTGGCCAGGTTGCCGATACCAACCGCAAGCAGATAACTCGACATGGGCGAGGTCGGCGCAAATGTCCAAGTCTTCGAGATGCCATCGGCGCTCTCGCTTACCGAGACCAGCACGCCATTCGTCAGTACCTCGGCATCTGCTGCGGTGGTTACCTGCCAGGCAAAGCGGGCCTTGAAGTCAGGCTCATCGAAGCAAGGAAGAATGGCGCGCGCCCCCACCGTCTCGCACTGGGTGCAGATCATCTGCTCTGCTCCATTGGTGGCGAGATACATGCCGTCCAGCCCTTTGCTCATGCGACCAGTATACTGCAGGTGCAGCGAGGCGGTCCCTGTGGGTATGGTCTCAGGCATCTCAATGATGGCCAGCTCGCGATCCACATCCAGAGTCACCGTGCCCACCAGCGTCCGTCCTTGCTGGACAAGCGTGGCTTCGGTTATACGCAGATCACGCGCATGGAGCTCGATGGTGGTGCATGGCATGGTTATGTCCAGCTGGATGGCAACACGTCCGCGCAGTGCACTAGTGCCGATTCGAGCATCAATCTCAATTGCATAGTGGCGAGGCAGAACAGTATGCGGCAGCCGGTACGCTTTGGGATTCACAATCATCTGTCTTTCTCGATGTAGAGGTGCACTTGTGCGTGCTTGTCTACTGATTAGTATGTGGGCTATATAAGTTGGGCTATATATGTAAAGTATAGCGGAAAGGTGCTGGAGACTCCTGCCTACCGAAATGGTGCTGCACAGTAGCGTCTAGAAGGAAGCTACTATTCTCATCGGATGTGCAGGAGCTCTAACTTTCTTTACACCGGTATTGACACTTCACGATGCTTGGACACATACATCACGGCTAGTACGTGTACACATCACGCACGGTGATACCGCGGTCATGGGCTCCCTGGAGAAATGCCCCGGTAACGTCGCGTGAGCCGCGTGACTGCCCATCCCAGACTGCAGCAGCGGTAACTATCCCCGGGACGTCAGCTATTTCGCCTTTACGGGTGCGATTGGCGCAGTCTGCGGCCACGTCCAGGATGGTGTCTACAACTCTGATGTACGCATCATGCTTATCGAGCCCCACCTCCAACTGGCATACCGCTCCCTCTCGCTCCGCTGTGTCCATGAGGCGGTCGAAGAGCACCCCCCAGTCTCCCGGCCGGTCGACCACCGACGTCTGGCGAAACTGCTCTCGAGCGAACGGAAGAATCACCCGCATACACAGACCAAGTTCCCGTGCAGCCTCTAGCGCCAGTAGATCTGCTCCACACGCGGCTGAGCTGACTAGCATACCTGCTTTCGTGTCCCGCAAAACCGTTCGAATCCTCTCCTGCACAAGACTTGTATGATCCAGTGGAAAGCGAGGACTCGCCGCACCTGCAGCATCTATGCGGCGCCCGGTAAGCGCGACTACGTTCATACCCTGGGTGCTACTCTGGCTACTCGTTTCCGGCGCAGGTGCATTCATACTCGTTCTCCTCGCTAGTGATACATCGGTGTGTGGCTACCATCGTATCACCTAAATTTGGCCTGTTCCTACGCCCGGATCAGCGCCACGGGCGACTCGGTACGTGCCTGCGGACCACCAGCTCGCAAGTTCAGGGCCGAAAGCTATTTGATCTTGGTATTCTAGTAAGCTGAGCGTGATAGAATGGGCGTGCTTCAAGCAGTCACATTGTCAGCTCTACACTCTTGAGGAGGTACACATGGCTACCCAGGCGACCACGGCGCCAGCACTTGGGTTGCGGCGCGGAAAAACTCCAGCAGGAGAGCTTCCATCTCTACCGGAGTTGTATCGCACGGCAACGCGCGGTGCCAAGCAGTCTCAGGGTAGATACTTTTTGCTGCTCCGCGTCGAACTCATTGCGGTCGTTGTGGCCGCCATTGCCCAGTTCGCGCTCCATCCTTTCGGCCGGCAAATCGCCGCTCTCATCCATTTCCAGTTGGGGAATATCCAGATTTTTGGATTCAGCTTTAGCTCGACCACTGTGACCAACACTGTGGCTGCCTCGCTCGTATCAGCGGCGGCCGTCCTCTTCGCTATTGGAGCTGCAGCACTTCGGTTCTATCTCAAGCTCGACGAGCAGTGGTATCAGCGACGCGCCCTGGCTGAATCTGTCATTGGTCTGGCCTGGCGGTACAGCATGGAGGCTTTGGCAGGTGAACTGCCGGGCGCCAGCCCCACTGCTGCACAGGGCGATGGCGGCTATGCACGGGAGTACGGCGTACTGCTCGAAAGCGCCCGGCGTATGGATCTGCCGCCCCCCCCTAGCGGTGTAGACGACATTATCACCCCAATGATGCGTGCACTCCGGCAGGAGACGGTGCCAGATAAGCGAACGTCGTATTTCGCATATCGCCTAGACGACCAGAATAACTTTTACATGAAGCAGGCGCATCAATTTCATACCTCACGCAATCGGCTCCGTTGGGTGGTGGTAGGGTGCTATAGTGTGGGCGCTCTTCTTCTTCCTTTCAACGGCCTCGCTGCCATGACTACCGCAGCAGGTTCTGTGGGCACCTGGCTTGCTGCCAAGCACTATAGTGATCTATCGCAGAGTTACAGCGCCATGGCTCGCGAACTGGGAGTCCTGCGCACGCAGGCTCAAGACATGTCTCTAAATGGCCCATTGGCAGCGAGCGCATGGGGACAGTTCGTAAATGAACTGGAAACCAAGCTAGATGGCGAGCATCAGGACTGGCGAGGCCGAATTGCCCAGCAGATCCTCTAGGCTGTGTTGTGTCCAGGCCATATGATGGCTGAGGCCTGCACCTACTATCAAGCCGTACAAAGCGCCGCTGTTCACGCCGGTCGAGTCGGAACCGTTGCCACTTCAAGCTCATCCACTATCTCTCTGATGGCGGCGCGCAAATCCGGCTTTCCCGATCATTGGACTCCAGTGGCTCAAGTTGCAGTCTTTACGCGTAAAGTAAAGTTAAGGCCGCTACAGCGATACTCGATCAGGTGCCCTTGGTGATGCCACTCCGTGGTTGCCACGGCGACTACCATGTGGAGCAGCCCCGACTATCTGGGGCGCTAAAGTCCACGTGAAGACAGCTGCCTACTCTCGCGCTAGACAAGGGAGTGGTAAACGCGTATAGTAGAGCGATCAGGCAGCCCCTGAAGGGAGGAGAGACGCGTGGACGACGAGGGCTCAGACACGACCATACCGCGCTTTTCCTATTATCTCGCCTTGATGGCGGATACGACCAAGCTCAGTGACCGTCGCCAGACTACCAACGATCTGTTTGTCGGTCTTAACGTGGTGTTCTTTACTGGAATGGGTGCGCTCTTCTATACCACCCATCTCAAAAGCTGGTGGGTGACTGGTCTGTACGCTGCCATCACAGTACTCGCCTTGTTTCTCAACCTGACCTGGGCTCGACTCAACGATCGTTATCGGCGGCTGATCGAACTGCGTATCCACTATATGCAGAAGCTGGAGAGCGAGCTGAGGAATGAGGATATTTTTGCCGACTTTCCGCCCTATCCCGTCAAGCCGGCCAGGACGGATAAGGACAGGGCGATGTCGGCTGTGGGTTCGGTCGAGACCAGTCTGGACTCACCTGCACCGGTGACGCAGCGAACCGGCATTTTTACCGTCGAAGCCGAGCATCTCTATTACTCGGGATCGCACTTCGGATTCTCTGGGCTTGAGCGTAGGCTCATGGTAATCTTCACGGTCGCGTATCTGTTCGCAACGGTGAGTGTCGGCGTCGCCACCTACCTCATCATGACACATACTCTCAGTTCCGTTTCACTTTAGAGCGAGGGGAATTGGTGTTGGTTTCTGCATGCGAAGCACTGCCATCCTATCAACTTGCGTCCTAGCAGCGTAGATTGGAGAGCTAATGTCACACCTGGTTCAGGCAACCTACCAGTAATGCCTCAGAGGTGCATTAAGCTGCTCCAGCGGCTTCGTCCCGCGTGCGCGGAGGCCTTGGGCGAGCATCAGGCGCTGCTGTGTGCGGCGTTCGCCGCACGCTCCTGGCCCAGTTCGCTACCGGGGCAGCACCGCTTCCGCCGCTCACGTACATCTATACAGTACGCCAATGTCACCACCGTCAGATTTAAACTGCACGAAAAAGCTCGCGAGGTTTGGGACCGTCGACTGGAACGTGACAGTGACCGGCTGCGTCATGTTCGGACGTAGCGACCCGCTGGAGGGACTGATTGTCACGGGTACCAGTAGAGGCTGCTGAGAAGATTGGGCCGCCCACTGCAGTGGTGCGCTCCCGGTGTTCTTCAGCGTGACAAATGGGTGGGAGCCACCGGTACACGGCACGGTCAAGCTTTGGGCACTCAGGGCAAGTACCGGCACATCGGTGGCGGTGTTGTATACGGACCACGGCGGCGCCACTAAAAATGGCACGATGATGACCAGCGCGGCCAGGGCTACGAGCGCGATCCGGTGAACGGTGGTCAGGTCGCGCAGGATGCTGTAGACCACGGGCGAAAGGGATGTAACAAGCACACAGGAGAAGGCCCCTCCAATGACGGCGAGCCAGATCGCGGCGGGAACGGGAGGGGCAATGGCTATCGGTCCTCCCGGGCCGTTTATCACGGATACAACGATAATAAGGTAGACAATGGCGCCGACCGAGAGTACCAGCGGGAGACTCACCAGACAAACGGAGAGCCAATCACCGCGCTGACCTGCGTCAATCACCGCGAGAATCACCGCGGCGAAGGACGCGGCGACTCCTAACATCGCGACGAGGACGCCGAGGAGCAACCATTGTAAGCCACACACGTGCGCGCAATTGGGGCCTGCGAACAGCGCGGAGGAGACTGGACCCGCGAGCAGCAAGCCACCCAGGACAAGTAGTCCCAGTCCTATAGCGGCAGTGACCAGCACGGCGATGCGAAGACGTACAGCGGAGGTGACCAGGACGACGGTGCGAAGACCTCTCATATGATCCTCCAGAATTTTCTCTGGACGTGCCCCACGCGAGCGACGCCGAAACCATCTGGCTCTCACCAGGCGTCAAGCCGAGAATACTCAATAGCAAGTGGCCTCAGCAGGTCCAGCATACCATACGGCCGTAGTCGTCGCACAGTTACCTCGCCCAGCTCATTTTCACTAGTGATCGGAGATGCTGCCTTTGATTGGTATGTGGCACCGCCCTGGCGCTCATAGATCGCTGGCATAATGTTGTGGTTTTGGTAGCCGACCGTGCTACACTTGAGATCACCTGCCTGTCCGCCTGGAATGTCAGGAGAGGAGGAGCGCTCCCCGGCTGTGCTCCGGATCACGCCCAGGCCATCATTCGTGCCCGAGAGGCAGGGTGGGGGGAGACGCAAAAATATCGGAAGTGTAGCAGCTGGTACAAGAATGAGACAGTTTGGAGGAGCGAACAATGGCAATTACTCCCTCGAACGCTGGGCTGACCGATCCGGCGGCCATCTCCGCCAATCGTGACGGGCGGTTCACCCCCTGGCAACGCCTGTATCTAAAGCCACCATCGCTGGTGGTCTCGACACTGGCGCTGGTGTTTTTTGCCGTATTGGTTGTGCTCGGCGCTTACTTTTTCATCGTGTTACCGCTCTCCACCCAGCCCCTCTCCACCAGTGATCTGACCATACTTTGGCCGTTTCTCGGCATCTACGTCGTCTTTTTGCTGGTCATATCGACGTATCTGCTGGTCCCTAACCTGAGGCGCCTCCTGACCAAGCTACGGCTGCGCCACGACCTGGCAGAAGGCCTTATCGCGCAGGATGACGGCCAGGTGGGTTTTGGCAAGAAACACGGCTATATTGCCCGCACCTCATGGGGCGCTCTGAGCAGCTTGGACGGAGCCGCCGCGGTTGACCTGGCGCCTGGGGCTTATCATTTCTTTTATCTGCCCCTCTCGCGTCGCCTACTCTCCGCCGAGCGGCAGGAGATCTTTGAGCCGGATGGACCCCAGGCAGGATTGCTGGCGGCGTTGGCGGAGGCGAACGGCTTCAGCCTGGATGAGCTGGAGATGAACCGCCAGGGACGGCTCTCCGGTCGCCAGCGCCTCAAGAAGGTGCGCGGTCTGTTTTTCATTCTCGTGCTCCTGGCAGCAATAGTAATTGGGGGAGTCGTTTCTGCGCTGCATACCAACCTGCTGGTAATCATAGTGTTCGCCCTGGTAGCGCTCTTTATAGTCTTCCTCTTGGTTCGGAGCTCACTAGACGTGCTGGAGGGCCGAGTGGTCTCAACGGATGGATTGGTGCACCGCATCAAGGACACGACCGACGGCGTAGACTACTACTACACCGTGGAGAAGCTGAAGTTTCGAGTCGGCGAGCGAGCCTTTGCCGCGCTGGTCACGGGAGAGCGCTATCGCGTCTACTATCTGCCCAGAAGTAAGCAGTTCGTCAGCATCGAGCCGCTGCCGTAACCGAAATCCCGAAGGAGGGTTCATGGTCCCCAGTACGTTCACCAACTTCTTTCTCGCGACCTCCAGTGGCGGAGCCGCCTTGATAGGCCTGCTCTTTGTGGCCACCTCCATCTCCCCCGAGCGGGTGTTTTCAGCCAAGGCTTCTCCCGAGCTCACCGCGGTGGCAACCAGCGCCTTCACCGCCCTGACCAATGCCTTCTTTATTTCCACCGCCGGCTTGATACCCGGAACGCACATTGGGGATGTCGCCGTGGCCCTCGCGCTGGTAGGCGCCCTCAACAGTCTGTCGCTCGGAAGGCGTCTCGCCCAGAGCCGATGGGAGAACCGCCGGAGCTACAGTGCGGGCAGGTTGTGGCTCCGTATCGCGCGCGATCTTCTTCTGGTCGCCGGCAGTCTCGTCATCTATGTCTTAGAACTCACTACGGCGATCCAGCTTATTAACAATCCTGGCAATCCTCAGCGCCCTGCCCCCGCCCTCTATACGCTCGCCACCCTTATCCTGGTGGTTTACGCTCTTGGGCTGCTGCGCGCCTGGGAATTGCTGGGAGCCAGGCGAGGTGGACTGCTGGGCTGGCTTAATCCTCTTGAGCAGCCGGACCTGCCGCCTACCGAAGCCCAACCCGCCGGTTTCACTGGGAGTGCGGAGCAGCACGGCAAGCCGGTATAAGCGAGAAATCAATTCGCCGTCTTTGACCCATTGAGTTATCCTTCATCGAGAGCACAGCAGTGGAACGGGTTGCATTGGAACGAGTCGGATTCGAACGATAGGAGGAGCACTATGGACCCTGAGTGATTTTCGCAGCCGCTCGGCTCTCGTCCTCTTCTTCATACGCAGCTATCAGTGAATGCAATGCCGCACGCACGCCGCCCAGTTGGGGCGGCTCTACCCCGAGTTCCAGGCCGCCGGCGCCGAGGTGCTGGTCATTTTAGGCGACTCACTGGACCGCGCCTCCCGATACGGCACCTCGCTGCACCTGCCCTTTCCGGTCCTGGCCGACCCTGAGCACGAGGTGTATCACCGATTCGATCTTGAGAGGGTGTTTCTGGTCGTTCAACGCACGGCCGCGGTCGTGGTGGACCGAAACGGCAAGATAGCGTATCTGAAGCGCGCCACCAATCCGCAGACCTGGCTCAAGGAGAGTCAGGAGCTGCTGCAGGTCGTCCAGGGTCTGGAGAACGGCTGAGAGATCTGCCGGGCGCAGTACCGGCACGAGTCTCTGCTGGCGCCGACTCAGTCGCTGCTGGACGATTACCGCAAGCGCCGGTATAGCTGGGAGGAGTACGAGCGGTTTTTTCTCACACTTCTGGCGGAACGGCGCATCGAGGAGCGTATCAGTCCCGATCTCTTCGCCGTACCTACTGTGCTTCTCTGCAGCGAGACGACTGCAGAGCGTTGTCATCGCCGGCTCATCCTCAAGTATCTCCAGGCCAAGTGGGGGAATATCACCATCACCCATCTGTGAGCATATTCTTTGCAGACCTCGTAATGGGCAACGCCAGAGAGCCGACAGAGAATGCAGACGCTACTAACCCTTGTACAGTCGAGTACTTGTTGGCGATTATAAGTCCGGCTACTCGATGACACCGGCAACTCGTAGCGCGCGATGTAGCTTATCAGACCAATCGGGTTTCTCCATTTCTATCCTCAGCACTCCGTGGAGATCGCTCGGGAGCGTAACCTCTCCGTACGTCAAAAGACTGACACGGTGCCTGCGATAGAGACCCAAGAACAAACCCAGTTCAAAGATGACATTCTGTCGCGCTCGCGATTCGAGTGGTCGATCGGAGCCGGCCAACGCTACGACATCGTCGGGCGTCGCCAGGACAATGGCGTAGTCACACAGCAACGCGGCCGAAGTTACCCGCGAAAAGATGGTATCGAGCGTGCTGGACTCCTCCATGACAAAAAGAGCATCTGGGTGCCTCCATTGCTCGAGATGGGTGCGAATCTCCATTCGCTTTTGCAGGGGATCATGTCCATGCACGACGAAAACGGTAGGCGTGCGCTCATGTTCGATCTCTCCACGGGCCGACCTGGCAACGGCCTTCGCCCAATCATGAATCGCCCACAGCGCGTACGCAGTTGTGAACGACAACGGCACTGATTGGTGCTCGGCGTTGTCCCAACCAACTATACTTCTGCGGTCATTGACGATGGCATGTGCCCGGAGCCAGCGAATCGGCTCAAGAATCATGGGATCAAAAGGGTTTACCCCCATACGCAGCAGGGGTATTATAAAGCTGGGGGTGTAGCTATTGACTACTTGCGCATCGTGGTCCTCTGTCGGCGTGCGGGCGTAAACGTTCGTCATCGGCCATATTCCATGGCTTCCTCGTAAGGCGCTCCGCAAGAAAGCTTTGGCGCCTGTTATCTGGTGCGCATCCAACGTTTTGTCGCCGCAATCACTGAGTATCCAAAGAGCGCTCAGCGTACCGGTCGGATCCGGTGGGGCAGGCGGGTCTGCCGATTTTTCCACCGAGTTAGCCCAGCCAAACGTACCGTTGACGGGCTGAGCCCTCTGCCGAACCCACGACACTAGAGTTTGAAGAATGTCCTTGATAAGGTCGGGTTGGGCCGCAAGTCGGAGGCCTTGTGCAGCACATGCCGCGATAAAGAGATTCACATCATGTCTGAGAGGAGAGAAGCCATTTTCGATGTTGTAAGCGTGTATAATCCAGTTAACTGCTTGATCAACCTGTGGCCCACGGTAGCCTGTGCGTGCAAGCGCCCAAATGGCGACACTTGTATTCCAAACGGAAGCCCCTTCCTGCACATCCCAAGCGGGCTCATCTTCCTTCCGCCGTCTCACTCCACCTCGGTTTACTTGACTCGAGCGGAGATGCAAAAGCAAAGATTGATACTGCTGACGCTCTAGGGGTCTCAGCGCTCCGATGCGGTCGAGCGCGAGTAGAGCTGTGGCGGTAGTGGTCGAGTAATACTTACTTTCCCCCGCCAGCGTGAGCGGCATGCCTCTGTGCTGGTCGAATTTACGTTTCAGCGACTCTACCGCCCCCGAGTAGCCGGGGAAGAACAGCTCCACATCCGCGATGTCCACTTCATCGACCTCCCCGAATCCGCGGTGAACGCAGCAGCGTCACCGCAAAGACGGTTCTAAGCGAAACGCGAAGGGCAACAAATCCTCCAATGAGAGGGTCCGAGAATAGGTGTCAATGCTAATCTCTGCGTTGGGAGCGAGCTCGGCCATCCATTGGCGGCAGGCACCACACGGTGCACGAAGAGAGACATCAGCATCAGCTGGTGCATCTATGCAAGCCAGTGCGATCTGGGTGATCTGGGGCTTGCTACTAGGGGCGGCACCGAATTGGGTAACGGCGGTCGACAGGGCATTGCGTTCTGCGCAAAAGGAGAGGCCGTAGGATGCGTTTTCCACATTGCACCCGGTAACGACGTGTTCTTTGCCGCGTTCGTCAAGAACGACGAGTGCGGCACCAACCCGGAACTGACTGAACGGCACATAGGCATGCTGCGCCGCGGCACGGGCTTTAGCCAGCAGCGCTTCACGGTCCATCACGGCGCTCCTTTTGTTTGCTGTTTCGACCGGTGAGACTGAAGTGCAAACCACGGCAGTACTTCGGTAGCTCCGTTATATACCACTGGTGCACCGAATTGCAACGAGGGAGTTGTCCCTTCACGCCGAGAATCGCATAGTCGCTGAGCTGGCACCGCGGCCTGTTTGGGCTCGACTGGGCAGTGCAGCAGGCCCCAAGACGCGCTGGACGTAGTGCATCTGCGCGTCAAGGTCGTGGAGAAATGACGCACTTGGGTGTTGGGATACCTGCTAGCTTGCGAGCGTATACACCGCGGTCAACTCGGTGATCAGTTGCCCTTGCTCCTGCATCTGTCGCGCATGGACAAGCGCTTCGGCTTGGAGTTCTGCGAGCGCAGGGGGCGACAGCGCTTCCAGCGCCGCCCGAAAGACAAGTGACCAGCGCTCCTGCCACCATTCCTCCGGCGTAGCGTAGGTAAAGGTTGCCGAGTCTCTCTGGACTTCAACATGCGCAAAGCCGGCCTGCATAATGCGAGCGGCGAGCTGCTCCTGAGTCTGCATGTGCGCTGAATTGGCGCAACCTGGAGCGTTGCAAGATGCTGGCGGATAGCGCTTGAGCAGGTCGTCGTACCAGCCCCAACGTGCAATCTCGTCGGGGGATTGGTTAGCCGGAGCCCAGGTGCTGACCGCCAGCTTGGCCCCGGGACGCAAGACGCGGCGAAACTCCGCCAGTGCAGGCGCCCTCGGACATGAAGAAGAGGGCAAACCCACAGGTAACGGCATCGAATGTTGCATCAGGAAATGCCAGCTGTTCGGCATCCATAACCAGCGCGGAAACTTTACCGACTTTCCGCTCGGCAATCTCGACGTTCGTAGCCTGTACCATTCCTTCTGAAAGATCGATGCCGACGACGGAACCAGTTGCGCCCACAGCCCGCGCTTTTCTCTGGTCTGATGGCTGCATACCGTTCTCCCAGTCCCTATATAGGAAATGCCTTTATCCGCTGGGATTCAGATGGCGAATTCCGCCGGGATCCCGTGCATGCCGAGGGTGAGTGAGACCTCTCCGCCGTGGTGCAGGTCATGTTCGAGTACATGCCAGACCACCCAGGCGCGCGACACCTCGACGGGCGTGCCATCCCAGTCATCGGGGAAGGTCTTTTCCATATCGGCGGGAGTCCACCGAGCCAGGCAATCGGCCATAAGCTGCCAGGTGCGGTCAAAGACCTGGACCAGCTCAGCGGCGGTGGGCGCTGGTGACCCCGGCTCGCCCCAGCTCTCGGACGGCAGGTCGTACGCGCTGCCGTCCTCGCCCAGCGTGTCGGTGAACCAGCCGATGCGGCAGCCGATCATGTGCATGGCATTCTCACCTATAGAGCGTAAGTCCGGCGCTGCGCGTAGCGCGAGTTGCTCGGAGGTGAGCTGCGCCAGCGCCTCTTTGATATGGCCCTGATATTCTTTCCACGAGCGGTAGAACGTTGTGAGCGTGAAGCTGTCTTCTGCCATATAGCTCATCTCCTGCTGTGGCTTGGTGCATGGTAGACCGGTGGGCGCACATCCCTTCAGCCTAGTAAACAGGACAGGCGGCTCCGGCTGCTGGTGGGTGGGCATAGCGTTAGTAGGACTTGCGTTCTAAAGAATACCACACGGGCTGGCTCGCCGTCCACTTGAATTGCCCGTTCCACATCTATTTCCGCCAGTCATTTCGTGGTTTTGTCTCTAGAAGAGCCACGCGCAGGATAGCTACAATGAGTGCAGTTTGGACCGCCGGGTAGCTTGTTCAGGTTCGTTATGCGCCGGTACCGCCGTCTTCCCGAGTTAGACCGAAGGTACCGGCGCTTGCAAGGCCACTGCCCCTGGAGCACAGTGCGCTGACCTGAAGATGTGCCAGCGAGTGAGAAGCTAGCTCCAGGGTTTTGGTAGGGAGGGGATTATTGATATGGTCTTTGGAATCTTCAGCGGTCGTGGGGTGCAAGGGTTGGTCTACACGCTCTTCGGCGCATTGATCCTGTCGACACTTTGGGTGACCTCGTTAACTGTGCTTTCTTCATCGGCAAACGCCAGTGATCTGCTAACCCAGGCGGGCGCCCAGATTCTCAATCCCTTTCTGGTAGACCATGATCTGGGTCTGAGCCCTAGCTCCTATGCCACTCTGGAAGCGAACGCCCGGGCGAATCCCGAGCAACCCCTCGACCTGTCGGTGCTCAATGTGCGGGTCCTGGGACGCGAGATCGTCGGCCGAGACTACGCCGACACCGTTCATCTGGTATTTAGCAGGGTAGCGGCCGTTTATTACAATGGCGGAGCTGCGGCCGCTTTCCGTGTGCCCGCCCAGCTCCAGCAGGAGTTGCCCAATTTCGCGCTTTTCAATCCTGACACTGTCCCGGTGATTCCTGGCGGTCCCACGGTGGCGCAGTTGCCGCCGTTCGTGCAGCCCCTCTTCATCTTCACCGGTCTGACTCCAGCCACGTTCACAGCGTCCGGTCATCAGCGGCTCTTAGGCTTGTTGCCCTGGTTCTGGGGACTGGCCATCCTGCTAGGGTTAGTAGCGGTGGTGTTGAATCGCAGCCAGCAGAAGCTTTCCGGGCTGGCGAAGGGAGTCATCCATGGCGCCTGGCCGATAGTGGCGATAGTGCTGGGAGCCTGGGTGCTCTCTCACATCGCCACAGCGACGCTCGCACCCTACGCCGGCATACTGGAAGATATACGCGGGGCTTTTCTGCCGGTATATGGAAGCGCGCTGCTAGTAGGCCTGGCAAGCCTTGGACTGCTTACCTGGATGTCTCAGGGACGACCCGCTGCCGGCGGCGACGCCGGGGCGGTGGCAGGGCAAGCGGCGATACCGGCCCCTACGACGACAATGAACATGGCGGCGAGAACGGCGAATGCAGAGACCGACCTGGTGGGCCAAGGGCTGATCACCGCCGACGAAGTCGCTTCAGTGCTGGGAGAGCCGGTTGCGCTCGACCGTAGGACAACCCACGAGAGTCAGGGTGGGTCATTCTTCGGCATAGCAGTGCCGGACATAGAAATGACCACCATAGCGTTTACCGGCACCAGGTCACCGATCACCGTCAACTTCAGTGTTGCTCAGGGCACAGCGATAGAATCAGCAGTCAGCCGGATGTACCAGCGTCTGGACTCGTACCCCGGCCTAGCGCATGTCACCGGACTGGGAGATGACGCGTACGAGGGGGATGGGTACCTGGTCACCCGGCAGGGAAAGTCTTACTTAATGATCGCCATCAACAAGGCCACTTCATCCGCAGCCTCATCGGTATCCGGGATGGAACATCAGCTCGCCCAGATGGTTTTGAACAAGCTGCGTGCATAGTGAGGGCGGTGATCGGGTGAAGAAGACAGTTGACACAGAGCAGACCCTGGCCACGATTGGCTCTTACTTGACGTTTGACCGTATACTGACCACGTAGTCGCAGCACGAGCCGCGAAGATCTGAGGTTCGGTGCGCTCCGCTCATCGTCTAGCGCCACGAGAAGTGCGTTAGGATGCGTAACTGAAAGAGGAGATAGACGATGAGGTGGTGGCCATGGGGACGGAAGCGCGCACGAGTCGAGCAAACCACTGCACCGGCCGGAAATGAACCCACATTCACCATGATAGATGGCCGGCGTTTCTTGGTGGGCGATTCCTACATTCTGCCTCGTGACCTGACAGAGGCGAACCGGATTGACTTCCAGCATTTTCTGCTTCGCTCGGCGCTGGGCGGAAACTTCGCGGCGCCCTTGGAGCGGCCGTCTAGCATTCTCGACGTGGCCTGCGGGAACGGGCGCTGGGCGATGGAGATGGCCGAGTTATTTCCGGCTGCCAATGTCGTCGGTCTAGATATCACCGTGCCTCCAGTCGAAGCCGGAGGGGACGCCGCGCCGCGCTCCCGCCCCGACAACTATGTCTTTGTGCAAGGTGATGTGCTGCAAAGGCTGCCGTTTGCCGACGTAAGTTTCGATTTTGTTCACGAACGGCTGCTCTACGGTTCTATGCCAGCGGCAAAGTGGCCATGGATCTTCGGTGAGCTGGCGCGGGTAACTCGGCCTGGTGGTTGGGTGGAATCGGTCGAAAGCACGCTCTTGATCGGCGATGGCCCCGCCGTGCGCCAGTTCAATGACTGGGCTCTCGAGACGACCGCTCGGCGCGGGACCGATGTACTGCTCAGCCGGCACCTGGATCAGTTTCTGCGCGATGCAGGGCTACAACGGACGCGGCAAAGGCAGCGACTGGGTCGAGACGGTGGTGGGCTGGAGCGTTGAGGTCCTGCATGCGACGCATCGCTTCAAATACTACTGGGTACCGAAAGACATCCCGCCTGACCAGATTGATTGGTCCCTATACCTGCCGACCCCGGGTTTCCACGTGCTTTCTCGCAGGTGGGTGGTTGAACGAACGATTGCGTAGACCCTCACGCAACCGCCTGTCCGAAAGATGATGCATTCCTGACGACCTCCAGTGACGCTTGGATCTCATTGAGCATGGTCCGCCTGAAGCTCAAACGCTTGGCGCATGAGCAGGCCCACCTAGCCTTTCACTATCGCCGGAGTGCTTTAACTCCCAGGGACCCTTTATGTACAGGCTAAAGGTCTAGGACTTGATCGTTGTCGACCGCGGGTCTCGTACCAGTATTCTTAGGGCAACATCTGCTCGCTCCACTGTCCTTGCTGGAAATGCAGGAAGGCACCCTGAAAGATATCGGTGACCAGCGCCGGACCGCATCCTTCCTGGTGCAGGATATTGCCCACGCCCCAGAGCTCGCTTCCACTTGCCGTAGCTGCGGCCAGCGCTTCGGGAGTAACGGTCGGGAAGGGCCAGGTGATCTGCTTCCAGTGCCCGTGGGCATACTGCTCCAGCACCGGTCTGACCTCAGAGCCCTGTGCTGGAGTAATCCCAATCCAGGTAACATCGGAGCCAAGTGCTAGGGCCACACCTAAAAGGGAGATTCCCTGGCTGGTCCTCCAAATGAAGATTCCCTGGCTGGTCCACTGGGTCGGTGTGACGACAGGCGCCCATGCGGTCCCGTTGTAGTGCAACACCACCGGTGCCTCCCCAGCTTTGTCTGCCGTTGCCCAGCCGTCCGAGGGCGAGAGCATCGTGATGCTCTCGCCGGCAACTCCAGCGAAGGTCCTGGGCCACAGGCTCCAGGCTCCGTTGAGGTAATGGGCAAAGACGGTGGTCTGATTGCCGCCACCCATGGGAGTCACGCCCACGATCCAGGCGTCGTTCGCGGAGGCGGCTGAGAGGTCAAAGATTCCGGTGCTGCTCGTGAACGGTGGGGCAGCGATCGGCGTCCAGACGCCATTTTCATAGCGCAGGATGACGGCGAGTGACATACCATTAGTAGGATTGGGGTCGGCTGGATCTGGCGTGTAGCCGGGAAGCTGGGCAAACATCCAGCCAGCATTCGGCCCAAATATCTGGACCGACACCTGGTTAAAGAAGCCGCCCGTATTCGCTATTTTGTCCAGCGCCGGAATATCCACTGGGCGCCATGCTCCAAGGCTATAGTGCAAGACCGGCACCCGACCGATGGGGGACTCATTTGGCGCCGAGAACGCCCATCCGTCGTTCGGCGAGTCCATCGAGAGCGCGGCCAGCGGAGAATTCGCATATGTCTGGGGGAGCCGCACCCACTGACCATGAAGGAAATGATAGATGACGCCGGCAGACGAGCCAGAGAGGGTAGAGGTATTGCCCACAGCCCAGCCCTCGTCAGGAGACACCATGGCCACGTCACGGAGCTGGACATTGTCGGCAGGTGGGCGCCACTGGGTCGCCACATTACATGCCGTAGTGCTGCTTCCTGCCGGTGCACAACTGGGCAAGAAGACCAGACATACAAGCAGACACCCCAGAATGGGAGCGTCAGTTCGCTTCACGGGTGTCTCCAATCAAACAGGCTGAGGGACCCTTATTTTTGCGTAGATCCTCACAGGGCGCAGCTCGTTTGCCAAGTATACACCACGTAGGGTATCGCCTCGAGGTCAGGCCGACTGACGCACGTCAACCGAGCAGGTCGATGTTGGCAGGGAGTAGGCTAGCCCAGCTGGAGTGATGCGCCCACCCTTCGGCCATCATTACTGCCTACTCGTCTCTAAGAAGCGAACAGACGGTGCCTGCAGCAGTTCCCAAACGGTCTCTCACCCAGTCCATTGACAGCGGCCAACGTCCCAAAACCCGTGCCGCGCACCGTGGCTGGCAGAAGTTCGGCAGCATCCGCTGGCGACTGCCCGAGCGGCAACCTGTGATGCTGAGCAGACGAGAAGGACGCTGACGCGGCAACGTAGCACAAGCGAGAAGGGCAGGCTATAATACACGAGTGGCTGGTATAGTGGCTCCTTTGGCCACAGTCAGTTCGTCAGTCAAGCGATAAGGAAACCAGGATTGCCTCATGAGCAGCGTACTTCCCGATACAACCACCCCTTTTGGCCAGCGCGTTGCCCAGCGATTGCGCGACGAGCGTATCATCTGGCTCACCGCCATTGACACCACCGGCACACCACAACCCAACCCCGTCTGGTTTCTCTGGGACGGCGAGACGATTTTGGTCTTCAATCAAACGAGCGCCAAACGCCTGCAACATATCGCACGCAATCCACGGGTCGCGCTCAACTTTAACACTACTGCCGATGGTGGCAGTGATCTGGTCATTATCACCGGCGAGGCGACACTCAATCCCAACGAGAAACTTGCCCACGAGATACCGGAATACGTGGCGAAGTATCAGCAGCGGATTGACGACGAGAACTTCGGGACGATAGAGAACATGGCAAGGCTGTATCCGGTCGCGCTACGCATCCGGCCAACGAAGGTGCGCGGGTTCTAGCGGTGAGCTGCACAGAGGTACAACGTAGCGCCTGTACGCTTCCTCATGGTTGCCCTGCTTGGCCAGCGCCATCCCCTCGGCAATCAGCTCAGATGCCTCCATATGAGTGCACTTCTTCCTGTGTTGATGCTTGATAGAACGCCAACGTCGCTTGGCGTAACCAACAAACCGGCGTGCTGCACTACTGTACCACAAGTCGGTGATGCTGAGAAGTGATACTAGTTCCGTCTCGGGCCTTGACGTTGGCGCATGCCGGTGGGCCCTGAGGGAACCGGTGTCGCTCAGCGGCGCCATTGCAGGTAGGCCAGGACGCCCGACCAGGCGCCGGCGACGAGTGTGAGAGCCCATCCCCACAGGCCATCCCACGCTCGCAGTTGGTCCGGGAGCAGGGCGCAACAGTCGCTGCCCGAGGCACTGGGGAGGGTGGCCTCGGCGTGCTGCAGGAGCGCGACGAGCGCAGCGATGCCGGCCAGACCGCCCACCAGCAGGACGAGGAACGCGAGGACGGCACGCCCTCCCTGTCGGGTGGCCAGACAATAGGTCACAAAGACCGCCAGCGCCAGCACTCCGAGCACGAGGCAGGGCGTCATCACCCGCACCGCGGTCGGGCCGAGGTACGAGAAATAGAAATCTCGGTCGGGACACGAGTCAAAGCAGACGAGAGGACTTACGTACACGTCGAGGAGCCCTACGCCTACTCCGGCCAGCACGGCGCAGACGGCAAGGCTCCGCGATACGTACGGCAGGACCTGGACGACCTTCCGCATAAGACCTCCTTCGACCCCGAACGACAACTACCGATGCGAAAAGCGTATCACTACCGTTCAGGCGGCGCTTACCAGCTCGAGCGGCACACCCAGCGGAGTAGTCTTGACTTCGCCGACTGCGGAGAGCCAGCGTGCAGCAGCCACAGTTATCCCGACTGCTACCTCTGTCCCACCAACTTCCACTCCTCTTCCTCCCATGAATTGGCTGGTGCTCTCTCCCACCCTGGTAACGATTGCTTGCCAATCGACGCAGAGCGTGACGCTCCAGCTAACCAATACTGGGCCAGAAGCGGTCACCTGGGTAGCCGAGACCAGGTCTTCTCACCGTTCTAACGTTGCTGTTACACCGGCAAGTGGATCACTCGGCTCTGGCGCCACCCAGGGAATCACCCTACGTTTCAACCCTGGTAAATCAGACCGTGGCCAGGGCACTCTCCTGTTCAGAGTCGTGTCAGATCAGGAGGCAGGAACTCCCGCTCAGGTAAGGTACACCACTGCTGGATGCGATGGCGACTGATGAGATAGTCCCATACGAAACGAGTTCGCTCTCGAGAGACTGTACCGCGAAGCAGTGGTTACCTGCGTCGCCAAATCACTACCAGCGCTCCATGCCACCCAGTGAGAACGAGACCGTGCTGAGTTTGAAGCGTGCAAAGCAGTGGAGCGCTTGCAGAGACTCGCTGGTGGTCAAGCCAGCGCAACAGAACCTACACAGATCCTAGGTGTAGCCATGCTGACGCAGCTCCCACTGGTATCGTCCTAGATTCGCGTCTGCTACTAGGATCGCTTGCTGGACCCCATTCACCTCCGGTAGCACACTCCCTGCTTGAATTGTCCAGGCTTTTGTCGAGGTTGAAGCTTGAACTCGCACACAGCTTGTCCTATACTAGTGGTGCGGAGCAGACTGCTCCAGTGCTTTCCCCACATGGCAGCCTGAACCTCCTGCAGCAGGGATATGGGAAACCAACTGCACCCGGTGCCGCAGATGATGACTGTCGTCTCCTGTATTCTAGCTACCATCCCCCTTTGGCCCACAGAGAACATCACAGAATGGACCAACCGTTATGGCGCTCTAAGACAACGCATCGGCAGCACACACAGGAAGTGGCTGCCAGAGAGAGGAGCACTGCCATGGTTCTCGCTGATTTTACTGTGACCTTTACTACGCTGATTCTGCAAATTATCGTCGGAGCGATTGCCGCCGGCATCATTGGCCGGGTCGTACAGGGTGGCTTTGGCCTGATTGGTGACCTGCTGTTTGGCGTGATTGGCGCCATCGGCGCCAACTTCCTGGTGGGCCACTTCAATCTGTTCAACGTGGCTCAGTATGGGTTGCTGGGTGCGCTCATCCTTGCGATCATCGGATCCATTCTCCTGGTTGTGATCGTGCATCTGTTCACCGGAAGTCGTGGGCGAGCTACTGCGTCGTAACACCAGCGCATAAACCGGTCGCGACCCGAAGCAGCTACAGCCGCGTGATCCCCGACGAGCACACCGGTTTACGAAAGGACCGGTGTGCTCGTCGGGACCGTCATGAAGCCGCCTCATCGGAAAGGCGAGTGAGTGCTATGCGAATACACATCTTTGCAATTATAGGAGCGCTCATCGGCGCGTTCATTCTGGTCATTGCCACCCTGAGCGTGAACGGCACCACGCTGCAGAGCTTTCAGACGCTCGAGCGACAGGCCCTGCAGCAAGATAAGGGGGTTGCCTCTACCTCCGCTCAACCCTGCGCCAATCCCCGGTTAACGGTGAACGCCCCGATACGCGTGCTCATGGTCTCTCAGACCGAAGCCATCAGCACCCAGGTCACCAATGAGGACCCGGTCGAGTGTGACATCACCCTCAGTCTGGTGGCACCCACCTTCACGCTCCAGCCCAAAGATAATCAGCGCCTGATCGCGCTGGCGCCGACCCATTCCACTACTCTGACCTGGAAGGTGACGCCGACTACCGTTGGGCTGGCTACTCTGTCATTCACAGCCGGGAATGCCAGCGAGCAGGTCGGCCTCAGCGTCATGAGTGGCAATGGGTTCATCCCGTACCAGTCCCAGACCTTCGATTACCTGGCGATCTTCTTCGGCTTCCTGCTGAGCCTTGGGTCTTTGGCCGCGTGGCTGTGGTGGCCCAACCACAAAAGTACCCCCAAGAGTAGCAAGACGGCAGAGAGTCAGCCCGCAACGCCAGTACACCCATCGTTGCCATCTCCACCAGAGACAGCCAGCGCCGGCTAGGCGAGCAGGAGAGAAGGAGTGGCGGTTTCATGAAAGGAGACCATAATGAACACGGTGAAGCCCGCTACTGAAACTGTATCAGCCAAATCACCCAAATCCGGAGCGGTGGGACGGCGTGCCCTGCTGGCGGTTACAGCCACCGTAGGCGTCTGTGGCGTGTGTGGGGTCACGGCTCTGGCAGTCCCTCAAATCAGGAACACCCTAGAGCAAGATGCCACCGCACTGGGCCGTCAAGCGCTCTCGCATGAACTAGCGTCGCTCGAAGGCATCACCCTGGATGAGGCGATCAAGGCGGCAGAGATCACCCAGGCGGCGGTGCGTTTCCTGGTGCTGCCGCTGGCCCAACTGGTCGCCACCATTGGAGGGGATGGGCTGGCAGTGCTGCTGGCAGCCCTGACCACGGCGACGAATGTCTTGGCGAGCGTCGATATTAGCGTTACGGCGCTCAGCGGACTCCGCGATACTGTGGCGTCCTGGCATGAGCATATCGCCTCCCTGCCGATCGCGCTCACCAACTATAGCACGGCGGACATTGCGAGTGCCGAGGCGTATCTCAAGGCGCTGAAGAAGCAGACGCAACAGTAAGACGCAGCAGCAGGAGGCGTATGTGCCCCTACGATGGTGACGTGACGGCTGTGGGCACATTGGGACGCGCATTGTACCGACGTGGGTCAGAAGACCCCAGGTAGCTATGGAGAAAAATGGGTGAGACCCAGCGAGAATAAGGAGACGTAGTATGACAACGAGAAGTACCGATCAGCCGGGTCTGCGGGATACCGCACACGGGCCTGCCGTCCCTGTAGAGCCACCAATCGCGAGTCCAGTCAGCAGTGCACGCCCGCATCCGTGGGAAATGGTGGAACACCCGTTCAAGACCCTGCGTTTCGTCAATGGCCTGCGCCGAGACCCGCACATTTCTCTTCTCCGCAAACTCCTCTATATTGTGCCGATGCTGCTGCTCCTCCTCGCCGTGTTGCTGCCCGAGGGCATCATCGCCGCATTGCTCGCCGTGGTGCTCCCTGTGGTTGGACCAGCCATCAGTCTGCCGACGGATGCGGTCATCGATTGGGCGTTTGTCGGCATCGCCGCCTATGCCTTACTGGGCGTCTTTCCACGCGCGGTGGTAGCCCAGCACCATGCCCAGGCATTTCATCCCGGTCGAGTCGCGCGGCAGCAGCGATCGCTACCGAGATGAGACGACAACCTACAACCGCAGATAGTGGGTGCTGATCACTGGAGATCGGGGCCCGACAAGTCGTCATGAGTCAAAAGGAAGCACGAGTATGTTCGCTATCCGTCATCTGATTCCTTCGGTATTTCACGCCGTAGTCCATATGGTGTTCCTGGGCGTCCTGTTTGCCGTCATTGCTGGTGGGGTAGTGTTGGGAGTGGCCTACGCTACTACCTCTCACTGGCCGCCAAGTTCTCTCGCCCTGGTGATAGCCGCGGTCATTGCCCTGCTGGCTGGCTATGCGGTTGGCTTGACCACTCTGGTGCGCGACGTTCTGCGTGGCGCCAAGGATCTCGAACAGGATGTCGTCAAGGGAGTGGAGGGGAAGTAGATCGCAGCTAAAAAATCCTCTGCTTGGCTATATCGTGGAGTATTCCTAGGCTCATAATCCTGATCGAGGTGTATCTATGCCACGGTTCACGTTGCTCCGGTATCGCAGACCATCAGTCAACACGGTAGTAGGTATCACGAAAGCAAAGCGGCAGCTGAAGAAGGCAACTGGCTATTACGCCCTGACCAAACCGCTTCGGTGGGGGACCAACACAAAGCGGACTGTATTGCGTAAGGTCGGCTACGATAGCGGCCCGATGAAGTTCCTACGCTTTGTCTTTCGTCGATAACTACCTGTGTGGGGAAAGCTGAGTCCATGCCCCCCGCACGGCTGCTGTCAAGCGTGCGGACACTA
>CAWGVQ010000005.1:0-246981 GCA_963826075.1 uncultured Chloroflexia bacterium | reverse complement strand
TAACCCGGTGCCAATCGGCAAACCGTTGTCGAGCCCGGGTATTCCAGAAACCTGGCAGATGAGGGCCAGTGCGCAAAATCTGACTATCGGTGACTACCCTGCTGGACCTGAGACAGTCCTGGCAGCACTCACAGCGTTACGTGATACAAACCAACCTGCTTACCTATTTCAGCGGTATGGTCGGCTCACCCGCGTTGTGCCGGATGAGCATGGGCTGCCAACCATTGCAGATGTATCCCAGTCAGCACTAAAGGGTATGCTTGCGCGGTCGGCTATGTGGCAGGCTGAAGCGTTGGTATGGGGGCAGGCGCAAACAAAGCGCATTCAACCCCCTGGATACGTGGTTGAAGATATCGCTAGTCATGGTGACTGGCCACTGCCAGCACTCAAAGGTATCTCAGCAACACCAATACTCCGCAAAGACGGCAGCCTGCATTCTACGCCTGGCTATGACGCTGCTACCGGATTCTGGTATGAGCCGTCTGGAGTCCTAGCAAATCGACCATTCATACCCCCTGAGCATATCACTCGGGAGGACATAGCACGGGCTGTCCAGGTGCTCGATGACTGGCTCTTTGACTTCCCGTTTGCTGGACCAGCAGAGACAGCCCACGCCCTGGCATTCTTCTTAACTCTGCTCGCACGGTCAGCCATCGACGGGAATACGCCACTAGGACTGATTGTCGCAACCAAGTCCAGAACTGGTAAGACCCTGCTTATTGAAGCTCTCCTGCTGGCTATTCTGGGAACACTCCCGGCTCTCACATCCGTGCCTACTGATGAGGCGGAGATGCGCAAGCTACTCGCTTCTTACGCACTGCATGGTAAGTCCTACGTTGTATTCGATAATGTGAACGGTACGCTTGACTCAGCATCGCTGGCCAGTATCCTGACCACTGGCATGGTGAGCGACCGGATATTGAAAACTAACGATGCCCCAGATATGCGAGCAGGCTATGTAATGGCCGCGACCGGCAATCAACTGGAGGCGACAACTGAGCTACTGGCCCGTTCTTATCGATGCTTGCTAGATGCCAGAGCCTCCAGACCCCAGGATCGGAAAATCTTCCGGCACGAGAATATCCTGGGATTCACCCGTGACCATCGGCATGAGCTTTTACTGGCTGGATTCACGTTGCTTTGTGGGTACATCCAAGCTGGTATGCCAGGAGCCGATAATCTACCGCGCAAAGGCGGTTACGAGGAGTGGGTGCGTCTCATCGGCGGTGCCCTGTCCTATGCTGAGATATCCGGATTTCTTGAGAATGAGGCAGACCTGTCAGCGAGTGCCGATGAGGGCGAAAGCGAGATGGTGCGCTTCTTATCTGCCCTGCTGCAAGTCTACGGGCATAGACACTTTAGGGCAGCTCAGCTATTCGGGGACGCTGCCCAGCCAAATAACCCACTTTCTGGGGCGCTTCCCGTGCAGCTTGCTGAAGTGCAGGCGATCCGCTCTTCCTTTACCACCAGGGCTGGGCTTCTCCTCAAGAAGTTAAAGGGCGTCCACTATGGTAGTCCAGACATGTGGATAACAGCAAGGGAGGACAAACACGCCAACACTACAGCGTGGTGTGTTGTGGGCGGGGATGTATCCCAGACTCCGCTGGAGGATGTCCCCCTGACTGTAGAGCAAGAGGAAGCTGCCCGCAAGATACTCGGTAGCGAGGAAGCAGCAAATGAGTAACCTTGCTTCTACCCTAACCAGTGTAGCAACCCCCTACTGTCTGGTGCCTATACCGGATATGCCGGGCATCGTGCAGCAGTTCATCGACGCAGATGAGTCTCTTGGAGTCGATGTTGAGACAACCGGTACTGATCACTGGCAGAGCAAGCTCATAACTTTGCAACTTGGTAATTCCGAGTGCGTCTACATTGCCGATTTGAGGCAGTGGGAGCAGTCAAACGGGTCAAGACAGGCTTTCCGGGAGACTGCAGAACTGCTCTTCTCCGGCAAAGTCCGGTTGCTAGCCCATAATGGAAAGTTTGACGTACTCGCGCTTGCGGTGCATCTGGCCATGACTCCAGATGACCTCCGGCACTTGAGAATGTTCGATACCATGCTGGCAGAGCAGGTCATCCTGGGTGGACTGGAATCAGATACTGGTGCACGGGAGAAGGCGTCTCTGGATGCCACGGCAAGCCGCTACGGTATCCATCTGGCCAAAGACCCCCGGAACTGGTTTGTGGACCTGGATACACGTCCAGAATGGGACGTGCCCTTCCCATCCAAACAATTGCTCTACATGTCGAGTGACATCACTACCTTGCCCTCTGTTTGCGCCGGGCAGGCCAGGCTCATCAAGGATAGGGGGCTGGCGAATTCTATCGCCCTGGAGATGGATGCTCTTCGTGCCTACATGGCAATGGAATTACACGGAGTTGGGGTAGAGACAGCAGGCTACCGAGAATACCTAAAGAAGGTACAGACCCAGTCAGAAGACCTTGAACAGCGTATCCAGGCTGTGCTCTTCCCCACATACCTGAGACAGAAGCGAGCGGAACACCTGAGGCAAGCCGCTGCACTCGCACAGTGGCAGACCGAGCAGGATGCTCTCCTTGTAGCTGAGAAGGCAAAGTATGAAGAGCTCCCCAAAGGCACAAAGACCTGCGGTTGGGGTGAATGTCGCAAGCATGCCATCGCAGCATTCCGTGCGCGTTCCCCACGACCTAAGAAGCCGGACGCATTACCAGGTAAGCTCAACCTGGGATCACATGTGCAACTACAGGAAGCTCTCTCTCTCATTGGGGTTGTGCTTTGTTCAACTGAAGCGGATGAGCTTGAGAAAGCGTATCGCCGCTACCCCGACGTAGAGGCTCTAGCTCTCCTGGTAGAGTGGCGCAAGCTCGCAAAGATTCTGGGGACTTATGGGGAATCGCTACTAGCTAAGATTGCCCCGGATGGCAGGCTGCATCCTAATTGGAGGCAGATCGGCAGTGAGGCCAGTGGAGTAGCGACCGGGCGCAGTAGTTGCAGCGAACCAAACCTTCAGAATCTACCTTCTAAGCCTATCGCTGGTGACCTCATCAGGAACCACATTGTAGCCTCTCCTGGACACACGCTCATCGGCGTTGACTTCAATCAGCAGGAGATGCGCGTACTCGCCGAGCGCTCCCAGGATTCGGCGCTCCTTGATATATTCGAACGGGGTAAGGACATCTACACGGCATTCGCCGTAGCAGTGGGACTCGCACCTGAAGGCACGACCAAAGACGAGTCTAAGAGGATTCCGTTTGGTGACAGTAACCTGCGCCAGGCTATGAAGGTGCTTACACTAGCTGTTAGCTATGGCATGGGGCCACGGTCATTAGGTCATGACTTAGGCGTCAGCGAAGAAGAAGCAGGGATGTACCTAGCGGACTTCTACGCCTCATTCCCCGGCATTAAGCGCTATCAGGACAGAACAGCCGAAGCCACCCTCTCTGTTGGTTACTCCACCACTATTTGTGGACGTAGGCGCAACTTCCGAGTCATTCCAGAACCAGAGAGGCGCCAGTATCTCACCTGGGATGGATTTATGGCTGCAAGACAAGAGTGGCGTATAGCCATGAGTCGAGTCAGGCGGCAGGCGGTCAATCACACCATCCAAGGCACTGCTGCTGACATCACCAAGACTGCCCTCTCACTGATCTTCCGGGAGCTGCCGTTAGGCTCCTATCTCATTGGAGCAATCCACGATGAGATTCTTGTTGAAGCTCTAGAGCAAGACGCGAAAGCAGTAGCAGACCTCATGGTACGGCTAATGGAGCAGGCAGCAAGGAGCTACCTACCTACCGTTGCCCTTGGAAAGATGGAGGCAGTTATAGCCCCGTTTTGGAAGGAGCATTGAACACATGGTAACCATACTTACAAATCAACCACCTACTCCTAGAACCAGCTGGCATAGCTGGCGACAGAGGCAGCAAGAAGCGATCTACCTCGATGCGGTAGCCGGTTATGGTATTGCTACTACCGGGGAGATTTTCAGATACACCGGATCGCTGCCTTTACGGGAATTAGTAGAAAAATTGCCGGTAGAGATAGCGACGGTCTACCTTTGCGGAACATTGCCGTCAGCGCCTCAAGTTGGACTCCAAGATGCGCAAGAATACAGCCCATTCAATTCCTGGGTTGTAGCATCCTACCCAGAACGTATGCACCTCTCATCCGGGGTCGATCACGCGGAGGCAATGGTGGTCATGCAGCGTTCTGATGGCCATGAAGTAGATGTACGGACTGTAGCCTCCTGGCTATCAACCAATGAGGTAACACCGGAGCAGGCGGCTAGAGAACTCACTATCGTTACGTCGGCCTTACGTCAGCAACATAACTGGGAAAACGCATCCCTGCTCAAGACCCCATCGCTAACCGGAAGAGAGTTATGGCGATCCTCGATTGGTATGAGCAAACAGCCTGACGGAAAATATACGAGCCTGGAGTACCAAATTCTCCCCGAGGAGCTACGAAACCTCATTCACCGCACCTCGGGCCAAGGGCGATTTGAGATGCTACCCTGCCCGACACCAGACGGCTATGCACCGGAACTCTACTACCTCGATGACCGCTTTGCCTATGCGGCTCAAGCATGCAAAGAGCTTGGAATTGGTCCGGCAGTGCTAGAACAATCCTCTCAGTATGCAGGCTGGACTCCGGCTCGGTACCATGTGCGCTTCCGTGTACTTGATAACTGGAATCACGTCGGAGTGCTCCCAATGCAGCGGCAACTCGTCAAGGGGGCTGAAGCTATCGGGCTCGACTTCCCGAGACAGCCCGGCTACATTGGTGAGACGTGGGTTGATGCCTGGGAGATGCGTATAGCCTTGGCTCCGTTTCCAACTACCTGCCCGACGTGCCTGGAAATCTTCACTGCCAATGATGGCAGGCGCTGCCCTCTGCATGGTTGGCATATAGATATCCTGGAGCGCATCGTCTTCACTAAGGGACGGCCACTGCGCACATTGGCTGAAAAGCTCATCGAAGTACGAGAAGCGTGTGGACCGAGCATGCTCGCTCAGGCAGCAGTGCGTAATATTGTCGTGCACACTGTCGGCTCACTCCACGGTACGCGTAGGCCCATCACTCGCACTGCTAGCAACACTCGCCAGGTTCCGAGTGGTACACCGCTTCAGAGGGTGCTTTCACCAAGTGGTGACGAGATATACCTCTGGCAAGAAGAAGGATTTACCCCGAAGTCACCAGACTATGACCGTCCGGAGTGGAGTAGCCAGATATGGGCGCATCAGAGGGCGAGTACGCTTCTGCGCAGAGACGGTCAGAAGCGTTTCTCTGGCGCACTGACGCTGCCTTTATCGAGCATTGTAGCGTTCCGGCTTGATGCGATGTACATGACCATCAACCCCAACTTTCCCGATGACGGGCATACTCCCGGACAGTTACGGCAAAAAGGGTATCTACCTGGGCCAGTAGTGTGGCCACAAGAGGAAACTGACCTGGCCAGTATCAAGGAGCGGTTATCATGAGCGGACCAGTACAACGCATCGGACAAGCGATAGGCCAGTTTACCCGTAGACTGGGACCGCCGCCTCAGCCGGTCTACCGGGAGCGGATTGGGAAAGCGTCAGAACAAGCGCCCACCGGTCCAATTAATCGACCATCTCCAGCAGAGCAGCGGAGAGTGTTTTATCGGGTAGGTTTTGACCCAAGACAGAAGGGACGCATAGACCCAAGAACTGGAGAGCGGTTCTTAACCGGAACATACCCCACTAAAGCCGGCGTTGAGGGCGCTCTACGATCCGTTGCAGATGGACGCACTGAGGTGCGGGTTTATGGTGAGCCTGCCTGGGACACTAAGAGGCGCACGTCACCGCCACTAGATAGCCTGGGGAATGTCTACGTTACTTACTTTGTTCCAAAGCCGGAACTGGAAGCGGCACTAGCAGGTCCCGGCACTATTGAGGATGTCGTATCACAGACAGGTAGCTACAACTTCAAGCAGGTTCTTTCTGTTTGGGTTACGGAGGCATAGGTCGCCATGCAGTATCCAAATATAATCAGCGCACCGGATATCGTGGAGTGGCTTTGGTCCGAAATGGGAATATCTGATGAGGCAATCTCGCATCTCACCGCTTCCTCACGGTCTACGATTTGGCATGTTCGACACGGGCAACAATCGGGTCGGAACCTGCTGCCAAGACTACAGAACCTTATCCTGGCCATCTACGCAAACGAGAGCGGAAATAAATTAAGCGTTGCTCCTGCACGAAAGTAGCGCAATCGGAACCGTGTAGAACCCGCTCTAGAAACGATGTCGAAATAGGCATAACAGCAGAACCCAGAAATAAAAATGCAGAACCCGGCTAGAACCGAAAGTAGGAAACGATGCCCTATAAAGACCGTGCCCAACAACTTGCCGCACAACGCACATGGAACCGAAGGCAGACCGAGCGCCGCCGAACTGAGCGCGCCATAGTCACACGCGTGTCTACTCAGCGGAGTAACACATTTTCCGGCAGTGGCCCTCGTGCGCTCATACCCCGCATACCTGCGCCGGTCAGTTCGCCGCCCTTGCGTTCACCTCATAATCAGCTCGGAAAATATTACACAGCTCTGCGGCAACTCGGATTTACTGATGAAACGGCGCAGGAACTACTACGAGAAACGCGAGAGGCAAAACAGACTGAAGAACAGAAGTGGGCACCACATGATGCCTGGGAAAGTGAAGTAACCGCCCTGGTCCCGGCGTTTCGGGCGTCTGCACGATACTTTCTGCAAACGCATGCCGGTATGTGGACCTCTGCCGATGTCGAGCGCAAAGCCCGCGAACTCGCCGAACAAGATGTACACAGCCGACAGACCCCGCGCCTACCAGACCCAGAGCCGCAGCGCATCGCGGGACCAACACCAGCACAGATACAGAGGCGCGCCCAGCCCGACGCCGCGCTAGGCCGACGTGCACCGGCTGCGTTGCCGTTCACCTATCAGAACATGTCGGGGCTCGGCCAGCCTCACACGTCACTGCTTGAAACTCGCGACGTAGTGCTTGCGGCAAGTATCAGCAACCTATCCGGTTGATAATCTCCGCACTCGTTCGGCAAATGCTGTTGCTGCCAGGCGTCTGACAACGTATCATGCAGGCAGACTGATACTCCGTTGGCTTACTCGTGAGGAGGAGCCGCATGGCAGAGTCCTATGGCAAAGAGTGGCAGCTGGCTACCTTGAGCGAGAGTGTAGCAATTTGGAACCTCTGGCGCAAAGAGCATCCAGACATCGAGATTGACCTGCGCGTTGCGTGCCTAAGTGGAGCACATTTGGGTGGAGCAGACTTAAGCGAGGCGGACCTGCGCGGAGCAAACCTGATTAATGCGGACCTGCGCGGAGCAGACTTAAGCGACGCATGCTTAAGCAGGGCAGATCTGAGTGGGGCGGACCTGAGTGGACGAGGGGCAATCAGTGAGCCTTTCGACGCTGAGGGCCCGAGCTGGGCGTACATTCGCGCGGCGCGTCTGATTGACGCGCACCTGAGCGAGGCAGACCTGCGCGCCGCGCGAATCCCCAAAGCGGGTCTGAGTGAGGCGGACCTGTTGGGTGTGGTGGCGCTCCGGTCGTTCCTTCTTGCGGCGCCCATGGATGCTGCAAACCTACGCGCTGCGGACCTACACGAGGCAAACCTGTTTGGGGCAGACCTGAGTCAGGCGGACTTGCGCGAGGCAGACCTGAGTCAGGCGGACTTGACTAACACAATATGTGTTGCAACGGACTTCACAGGGGCCACGTTATCAGGCTGCCGCATATATGGTATCTCCTGTTGGGATGTGCACTTAGATAACACCATTCAGCAAAACCTCTGTATTACCCCCTATGGCCAACCAGAGATCACTGTAGACAATCTCGACGTTGCCCAGTTCGTTTACTCTTTGCTCAACAATGTGAATATACGGCGAGTTGTTGACACTATCACCAGCAAGGTAGTGTTGATCTTAGGGCGCTTCACCCCTGAGCGCAAAGCTGTGTTGGATGCCCTCCGCGACGAGCTACGCAAGCACAACTATCTCCCAGTCGTCTTTGACTTCGAGCGTCCCAGTGACCGTGGTTATACGGAGACCGTCACCTTGCTGGCCCGCATGGCCCAGTTTATTATCGCCGACCTGACACTGCCCAGCAGTATTCCCCAAGAATTGCAGGCTATCGTACCACACGTTCGAGTACCCGTGCGACCACTTATCGAACTGGGATACGAGGCCTGGGCGATGTTCGTCGATTTCCGGGGCTATGAGTGGGTACTTCCTGTGCAAGAGTACGTCTCTCAGCAGCAGTTACTGGCCTCCATCCAAGAAACGATCATTGCGCCGGCAGAAGCCAAAGTAGAGGAACTGCGCAGCAAGAGGCAACAAGCCTATTAACTAGCAGAGCGCCATATGAAATGGGTAACATACCATTAGCCTACCTTCGCAGGAAGTGGCAACAAGTCAACAACGTGTACAAGACTGATTGGCTGGCAACCCTGCCTAATTCAAGAAAAAGCCCTGCAAAATCGACATTAACCCACATGAGCGTTGATAATTTCAATCGATGGTTTTACGTGGGATTTGACCCTGCCCTGCTTTACCACAAGGCACAGGCCTTAAGCTATGTGCTTGACACCCCTAGTTCTTATTGGCAATGGCATCGCGAGCACGAGCAGCAGGAGAATCCACGGCCGTGGAAACCTACCCATCAGTTTATGCAATCGCTGCAAGCAGAACTCTATTTCACTGCTATTCATCAGTTTGAGGCGTTCTTAGCCATTGTTCTTGCCATATTTCAGCCGCTACCACACTGGGTGTACCTCACCACATACAAGCCGGGCGATATGAAAACTGCGGCAAACCAACTTCTGAGGAGGCAGTTACGAGAACTTACCAATAACCATACGGACGATAAACGGCAATTCATCATGACAAGCATATACAGCGACATGGTAAGTGACGATGAGCAAGCGAGGGCAAGGTGGGATGAGAATTTGGACAACGCCTTTTGGCTCATAGAATCTATGGCGCGCTACTACTTGGATGGTTTAGATGCCTACAATTCCTATAAACATGGAGTTCGCTTTGTGCCCGGTACCATTGATAAATGGACCAACATTGGTCTTGAGAGAGTGGCAGATCATGGAGTCGCGTACCTAAAACTGGATAACGGACAGATAATTGAAATATCGAGGGAAATTTACCCTGACGAAAGCGTCTATTTCTTGTCCATCATGTGTCAAATGCAAGAGACCATTTGTGAGACACGTCTCCATGGCCCTCTACACGAACCTGGACCGATGGATAACTCAAAAATACATTCGTTCTTAGACATTCCACGTGAACAGATACTTTCCTGGGCGCAGAAGCAAGAGTTTAAGCAGATACGCTAATGCTAGGCAGTGGGACAGGAGCGCAGCGCAATTCCGCGAGCAGACTGGAGCAAGCAAGTAAAAGCTGCTACAATATGTGCTTAGCTGTCTATTAAATGGCTTATTTGCGAAGATAACCAAGTTGGTAACGCAGAAATTGACAAAATAAACCAGCCTTTGGCAGATGAGTGTTGAGGGAGTAAGGCTAATTGGAAATCGGCCCCCTGCCGCCACGACTTGAATGGCCGAAATGGAGATTCACTGATCTTTCAGTATGGACTGGAATAGCTACGATCTTTTCTACTATAGCGGCAGTTGGCTTGATTGGCGTTACCCAACTTTCTGTTTTTATGAAGATTATTCTGATCTTGATCGGCCTAGTTCTGCCGGTAGTCATATTTGAGCTCTGGAACAGCGGAAGAGTTGTACTTGCTCGCGTAAGTCAGTATAGTCAAATCTATTCGCTTGCTGAACAATACCGGCAGCAGGCTACACATGCGACTCAAACTGCGAGCCTAGTAACTCAATCGTTCTCGGCCATTGGGATAGTGGCATTTAGGGTGACTAATGTTATCAAGAAAAATGGGAAGCTACTACTTCTTCTCAGCCAAGGTGACACTGGAGCAGCGGTTGCAGGGCTGCCAGTTGGAAGGAAGGTAGTTGTTCATGACATTCTCACGGGTGAGACCTTGGGAGTGTTCATCATCAACGGGACACGCCAGGATGGCTACCTTGCAGAAGAGTATCAAATTGTTAACGCAGTTTGGTGGGGATACCTTCATGAGCATGGGGAAGCACATATACAAAGCCCACTCAATGCTACTGCCTTCCTGCTATCTGACCCAAACGGAGGCGCCTAGATGAGCACTGAACAGAATCAAGTTTTGGGGAAAGTGGCCCAGATACTGAATGAGCGAGAAGTAGCAATTAACCTCGGAAAGCGTGATGGCGTAACACAAGGAATGAAGTTCTCAATATTAGCGCAAACGCCTCAACTAATATACGACCCGGATACTAACGAACTTCTTGATGAGATCGACCGTGTAAAAGTCGAGGTCGAAGCAAAGGAAGTACGAGCCCGCATTACTATCTGCTCAACTTTTAAGAAGACCTTGATACCAGGTATTGGATTCAGTGCCGCTCTCACCCTTAGTCAACTGGCCGGTGCGGCAGGCCCGCGAGAAGTAGTAGAGACGCTGCGAATCGAAGACGCAGCGTTGCCTCCACCATTGGACCCTGAAGAAAGCTACGTGAAAATAGGAGATCGTGTGGTCGGCTATATTCCACGTCAATCGTCTCGTAAGCAATCACAACCCGAGTAGAGTCGACATAGACTGTGGACTTGGAGAAAGGGTCACCACAAAGACTTAGCTCATCCGTATGTGGCAGGTATGCCAGAGTACCCGTTCCTCACTACTGGGCTTACTCCTCTTGCTGGGGCAAGGGAGGCGGCGGGACACACAAAGTGACTAGGCGCACTGGCGGTAGGTTGCCGAGTGGCACGGGGGCTGACAGGAGGTACCGAGGGTTGCCAAGCTCAGCCGTTTGGGGGTTGCGGGGGTGCGGGTTTGCGAGGGGTGCTACCCCATGCGAGTGGTCTAGCGTTAGATTATGGATTAGGGGTACTAAAAGGTAAAAGTTATCGGGAACCCCTCGCAGGCTCTCGCACCCCTCGCAACGGGTAGAGGGCGAGAGCCCGACGCTGCACGCCGCAGGCGGGCGCCGCCCCCCGTCCAAAGCTGATCTGCAGAAGATAGAGCTCTGGGATGTGGACCTGCACGAGGCGCAACTACATGGGGCTAATCTGTGCAATGCCCAGTTGTATCGAGCTGATCTGCACGGCGCGCATTTGCACCGCGCACAGTTGTACCGTGCGTACCTGAGCGGAGCAGATTTACGCGGAGTTGATCTGAGCGAAGCCAACTTGCGCAAGGCCAACCTCGTTGGTGCAGATCTGTCCGCGGCTAACTTGATTGCAGCCGATCTCACTGAAGTTGATCTGCGCGAGGCCGATCTGCATGAGGGATATTTGAGCGGAGCCAGTTTACGTCGAGTGGACGCGACTGGAGCGGTTCTGTGCGAAGTAAACCTGTGTAGCGCTGATCTACGTGGTGCTAACCTCACCCGTGCGGACTTGAGCCGAGCAGACTTGAGCGGCGCCGACTTGAGCGATGCACTGTGCGTGGACACTGTATTCGTGCAGGCAACGTTGTCCGACTGCCGGGTGCATGGAGCCACCAGTTTGCGTGTCAACCTAGACGGAGCCATCCAAGAGGCTCTTTGTATCATGCCACACGGACAACCGGCAATTACCGTCGATCAGCTGGAGGTTGCCCAGTTTATCTCCCTCATGCTCAACCACCAGCATGTTCGCGAAGTCGTGTACGGACTTACCAGCAGGTTCGTGCTGATAGTGGGCTGTTTCTCAGTAGAGAGGAAAGTAGTCCTCGATGCCTTGCGCACAGAGCTTCGCCGTCAGAAGTATGCGCCTCTGGTCATGAACTTCGAGGCCTCGGCTTCTGGGGATGTGACAGAAATGGTCTCGACGCTGGCGCGAACGGCGCGCTTTCTCATCGTTGACCTCACCGATGTCAGTAACCTTCCCCAAGAGGTAGTCAGCATCGTTTCCAATCTCTCCTCGGTGACGGTGCAACCGCTCATGGAGGAAGGGGGCAGCGTGCCGATCTGGTTGCAAGAGTGGCGGCAAGCGCCGCGTATCTTGGATCTCTATTGCTATCCAGATCTGGATGGGCTGGTGGCCAGTGTCAAGGAATGCGTGATCGACCCCGCGGAACTACAAGTAAGTACCTTATCGTGCTGACTGAAAGGGATCTTCGTTCTGACAACAACTAAGGGCTGTTGACAGCCAAAGCTCTCGAAGACTTCCCCGCACTGGCACTAAGCCGACCTACCAGCGTTACTTCTCGAGGTCAAGTCACCCCCGCGCACAGGGCACTTACTCATTCTAGCGAATGAGAACTCCTTCCGGACGCGGCAAGCCGGCGCTCCAAGCCGTCCAGCAAGAGCTCCAGCCCGAGCTCGAAGCAGCGATCCAGGTCTAGCTGCGCAAGGTAGCTGGACAGAGCCACCAAGTTGGGATACTCTTCCGACGGTTGATCGGCAAACCAGTTGTTCGTGTGTGCGTTGAGCGTGGTGTCGTCGCTGGCACTGTCGGTCGGCTCAACCGCAGTTGTAGCAATAGTGAGTTCATTAACGTCAGCGCCCATCTCCAGATTGTAGCAATCACTCGTAGTTGCATACTCTGGACTCTCCCAGTCCGTTCCCCCACCGGCTGCACCCAGGCGCAGGCCATCTAGAGTGATGCGACTGGATCCCCGGTTCAGCCGCAGCTTGATCGCCGACCCCGGTGGCCGCTCGATGCGCAGTTTATTCACGCCGCCATCGATGCGCACGGGAACAGCTCCGACTGGCTTCGGAAGCTGCAACATCGCCTGGCTGACGCCACCCGAGATATGCAAAGACGAGAGCGAAAGATCCCTCAGGTCGGCAGCTAACCGCAACGCACCACCGTCGACTTGGATTTCCCAGCCGATGGCACCAGCCAACTTCAGGTCGCAAGAGCCCCGGCGCTCGTGTCGCTGCCTGACGCGCACTGTTCCTTCCTGCGCCTCAACCTCGGGTGGACGCCCCTCGAATGTCATCTCATAGAGTGTAGGCAGAGATGAATCACCTCGGACCGTGAAGTTAGTTGCGCCTCGCTCTAGAATCAGGCATCCATGGGCCAAGGTGTTACGCGATACGTCGCTCTTGGATAGGCTTGTCTGCGGCGACCGTGGTCCCAGCGTCTCATCCAGCATGAAACCGACTATGTAGACGTTCAGGATGTAACCTGCGTCTGCCACATCGGCAGGTGGAAACCCGGCTCGGCTCAGCAATCCCAGCAACGCGTCGATGACGCGCAGGCGGTGCGGTCCGGTGGGCGCAGTAACAGCCAGCACGCGGGCAGCGTCCCGATGAGCCAGCACAACCCGGCGCAAACTGCGGGCACCCTCCTCAAGCTGCATCCGCCAGGGACTGGCGCTATCGGGTAGCGGCACCTCAGCGCTGATCGCATCTGCCAGCAGTGTCAGCAACTCATTTTTGTCCTGCACGTACCAGTAGAGCGAAGCCGCCGTAACGCCCAGCCGTTCGGCGACGCGTCGCATGCTTAGATCATCAAGCCCAACTTCGTCGAGCAGCTCGAGGGCGACACGAACCAATCGCTCGCGGTCAAGCGCGTTGCGGCTCCCTTGCACTGTACTCTCCCCCATATGTCCTCCTACACGTACTCGTGATGCATCCCCTCTACCCTTATAGTTTAACATCGTTGGGCGAGATCTCGTCATTGACAATTTAACGGCGTTTAGTGTACTATGCTACTGCGAGGTAAACACCGTTTAGCGGAGGTAAATGACATGCAGGCGACCGGTACGCGACAGAAGGGCTACAAGGGGATGGCGATGGAGGGGATGGTGGCACGCTGGTACGCGAGGATACGCCGCTCCAGCAATCAGATAGAGGATTGGAATAAACAGGCAGCACAGCTTACCTGCGATCTGCCGGATGGCGCCGCCATACTAGAGGTAGCACCGGGACCAGGGTATTTCACGATCGAGATGGCGCGACTCGGCCGGTTTCACCTGACCGGGCTGGACATCAGTCACACGTTCGTGGCAATCGCCCAAGAGAACGCCCGACAGGCTGGGGTGAAAGTGGACTTCCAGCAGGGCGACGCATCGAGCTTACCTTTCGCAGAAGGTTCTTTCGACCTGATCGTCTGCCAGGCTGCTTTCAAGAACTTCAGCCAACCTGGCAAAGTAATCGACGAGATGTACCGGGTCCTGCGTGAGGGAGGGACAGCGGTGATCCAGGACATGAACCAGGCTACGTCCAAAGCTGAAATTGACCAGGAGGTGAAGCGGATGGAACTTGGTCATTTAAACGCTTTCATGACAAGGCGGAGCCTGCGAATGCTCCAACGACGGGCCTATACGCCGGAACAATTCGAGCGTCTCGCTGCAGCAAGCGCTTTCGGCAGATGCGAGATCGAGACGAGTGGGATCGGCATGGACATGCGACTGAATAAAGGCAGCACGACAGCCTGACCAGGTCGGCGCCCATCCATACCCAGATCTTGTAACAGATGCGAGCATACGGCAACCGCGCAGGAGTCTTCGCAGTACTGCAGACTCAGAAACTATCAGTACCATTTTCCAGCAATTACGCCACTGTTTGGCAGCATCCCCGACACCAACCTACCTTTTGGACAATATCCCATCGTGTGACAGCACCGATCGCCAGTCTATCAACCCTGCAACCGACGCACAGGTCGATGCCACTGGACACACGCACATACTTAGTGCCCCCACAGCCACCAGCGGCGGTTGGCGGATGCTAGTTGGGCGGTGGGCTCTGCCGCTGTCGCTGTCGCCAGAGTCCCCGTCGCGGGAACGGGGGCGCTATGGGTCTGGTCGGGAGGCGGTTCAGCCGAGGCGTCAGCGTTGTTGACCGCTGGAATCACCTGCTCTGCCAGCAAGTGCAGGGTTTCATGATCCTGGCCCCACAGCGAGGCCATGAAATATTGCACCCCAGCTGCTACCAGGCTGCGATAGTGGTCAATTGCCTCCGCTGGGGTTGCAGCGAGCAGGCTTGTATCGAAGAGCTCCCGGAGCGGTGGCGGCATCGTGGCGACCTTGGCCTCCACGGCGGCGTGGGTATCCGCCAGAATGACCGGCAGGTTCAAGTACGTGCGCAGAATCGAGTCGTAGGGACGGCCTACCGCCTCGCACTGCTGCCGGAGGACGGCATATTTGCGCCGTACATCCTCGAGTGTGAACGCGCTGCCCGCTAGTGTGCTGGCCGCCATGTTCGACACGTCGGCGTATTGTGCGACCTGGCGCAGCGTCACGCGCTCGCCACCCCCGGCGATCATCAGCGGTACATGTGGTTGCTGCATGGGACCCGGGGCCGCACTCGCTCCGGTCACCTGGAAGTGCTTGCCTTGGAAGGTAAACGTTGGCTCCCTCCAGAGGCCCTCGACGATCTGGACCACCTCCTCCAGCCCTTGCTGGCGCATGGGCACGGGGGGAGCCTCGATCCCCAGCTGGGCGAACTCGTTCGTATCATCGCCAATGCCGAGGCCGAGCACCAGGCGCCCATTGCTGATGCGCTCCCCGTCGGTATCAGGAGGCAGTGTAGCAGGTCTCCTGTCTCACAGCAAGCGGCGCGCTCGTTCTCCAGTCGTTACCAGCTTTGTAGATGCGTAACAGAAGAAGAGAGCAGAGGATGTCACTCGTCCTGTTTGGGCGTATCACGTGGAGAAAGGTAGTCTATGCAGTCCCTCCAGACTCTAATCCTGCAGCCTCCAGCCATCCTCGGCGGAACACGGTATGCTCTAACCCGTAAGTGAAGACTCGGTGTTTGAGGCAGGAGGAGGACCTAGGCCATGCGCAACGTCATTGTCTTTACCAATCTGACCCTCGATGGGGTCATGCAGGCACCGGGCGGACCGGACGAGGATCGTCGAGGCGACTTCGCGTACGGCGGTTGGGGTGCTCCCTATAATGCGATGGCACAGCCGGAAAGCATT
This sequence comes from uncultured Chloroflexia bacterium, assembly GCA_963826075.1. Lineage (GTDB taxonomy): Bacteria > Chloroflexota > Ktedonobacteria > Ktedonobacterales > JADMIN01 > JAJPKE01. The sequence goes on along the minus strand of CAWGVQ010000005.1, from coordinate 231,078 downwards.
CCCAGCATCGGCGCTTTGCTGCTGGGCCGCCGGACCTACGAGAACTTCTATGCCGTCTGGCCCAAGCGCAAGGACAGCCCATTCTCGGCGCTCCTCGACAATATGCAGAAGTACGTGGCCTCCACCACGCTACCCGAGCCGCTTCCGTGGATCAACTCTACGCTGCTCAAGGGCGATGCCGCCGAGACCGTGGCCAGGCTCAAGCAGGAGCCAGGCCCAGATCTGGTGATCATGGGCAGCGGAGAGCTGGTCCAGTCGCTAATGAGGGCCACTCTCATCGACGAGTATGTGCTGCTCATCCATCCGCTGGTACTGGGATCGGGACGCCGCCTCTTTCCCGAAGGCGGCACCTTCGCCACGCTGCGACTTCTCGGGGCCAAGATGACGACCACCGGCGTGGTGATTGCGACCTACCAGCCAATCGAACCTGCAGAGCGCTTGACTACCGCGGAAGCCGCGCCGTGAGAACGACACTGGATGTAGCGGCGAGCGAACGCTAGAGGCAAGGGGTCTGTGGCGGGCTATGTTCGCCAGCGAACAGACGAACGCACGACGTGGAGCTATACTTCTCTCATGCACGGCCTATCGGAGCCCGTGTCGGGAACCGGAGTTGTGTCGTCCAATGATAGTAGCGAGGACCTGCTGCTGCCGTGCCGGCTGGTCCAGGTACTGCGGGCAGCACGCTCGTCACACCAGGCCGAGCCTCAGGGCTCGGATGCACCCATAGGGAAACGACTATGGCACAGAACATTCGCAATCGTGGCGACGACTACAGGAACCGGTCAGAGCCGGCTGAGGCACTGTCGACTGGGATGAGGGCGCCTGACTTCAGCCTCCACTCCACGCCGGACCAGACCCTGTCGCTATCCGACTTTCGAGGGCAGCCGGTAATACTCGCATTCTATCCCGCAGACTGGAGCCCAGTCTGCGGCGACGAGATCACCCTCTTCAATGAGGTGCTGTCCGAGTTTGGCCGCCATCATGCCGTGCTGTTGGGAATCTCCGTCGATGGCGCCTGGTGTCATCTGGCCTTTGCCCATGACCGTAAGCTGCGATTTCCCTTGCTTGCAGACTTCGAGCCCAAGGGAGCGGTCGCCAGGAGCTATGGTGTCTACCGGCGGCAAGATGGCGTGTCGGAGCGGGCACTATTCGTGATTGATGCCGCGGGAATCGTTCGCTGGAGCTATGTTGCGCCGATCGGCGTCAACCCCGGCGCCGACGGCATTCTGGACGCATTGGAGTCACTGCCGGCACAGCCGGCAGCCCCGACGAGTCGCTAGAGCGCGAGCTCTGCCGGCGAGAATGAACACCTGTCACTCTGCAGGCAGATCGATTGGAATAGCAAGGAGCACCCAACATGGCACGGTTAAGCTTGCCTGTGAGCGAGCGAGATCACATTCAAGGGAACCCAAAGGCGCCTCTCACGCTGGTGGAGTACGGTGACTACGAGTGTCCGTATTGTGGGGCAGCCTATCCGGTGGTGAAACAAGTGCAGGACCGTCTGCGAGACCAGTTGCGCTTTGTCTTCCGCAACTTTCCGCTCTCCCAGATACATCACCATGCACAGTCAGCGGCAGAGGCGGCCGAAGCGGCAGGTGGACAGGGCACGTTCTGGGAGATGCACGATACCCTATACGAACACCAGGATGCGCTAGACTATCTCGACCTCGTGCAGTATGCGGCAGACCTCGGTCTGGATATGTCCAAGTTCGAGCTGGATATGACCGCTCATGCCTACGCAGAGCGTGTGCGGGAGGACTTCCTGAGCGGGGTGCGCAGCGGCGTGAACGGCACGCCCACGTTTTTCATCAACGGCCGGCGGCATGATGGTAACTACGACTTCACTGGTCTTCTGGCCGCGCTTCAGGAGGCGCTGGAGCAGGAACGCGGCGCCACGCGGATGCCGTGAGGTTTGGGGTCATCCCACCATTTGCTCGACTGGCGGCTCCATGAACGTCTTCGCCGAGAATGTCTACTTGAGGCGGCGTAGTGCTCTGATGAGCTGGTCAGCCGCCTCTCGGTCCTGTCCATTCGGCGCTAGGATAGTATATTCGGCTAGCTCGCCCAGCGCATACCACAAGACTCTCCTGTCAAGAGCTGCACATGTCTCGAAGGCCTGCCCAAGCTGTGCTCGATAGTCTCTCTCGGTCTTGGTTAGCGGCGTACGCCCCGGTATGGCCCGTGAGCGGGTCATGGCCTCGGAGAGCTGGGTAACAATCTGACGCGGTAGTGTGAAATTCTCGCCATTCATGCTTGATCATCTCCTGTCTGGTCTGATTGCTCACCGGGTATCGCCACCCCGCTACTAGAACAATTGTACTAATAATTGTCACCGCTGTCAAGGGGAGGGAGAATGGGGTAGGCATGGTTGTTATACGTGTCCGTAATCCCTGCTGAGCACGCCACAGGGCGGAGAATGTCGAAAATGTGCCGCTCCAGGATGTGCTATTATCCTTTCAGCACTGCACCGATTCTTCTCCCTAAGGAAGGACCTTCCTATGCAGATTCTGCTAATTGGCGGTACCCGCTTCGTTGGCTATCAGCTTGCCTGGCGGCTGCTGGCCGCCGACCATCAAGTGACGTTACTCAACCGCGGCCACACTCCGGACCCGTTTGGCCAGCGGGTGGAACGCCTAATTGCCGACCGCACCACCCCAGACTTTGACAAGGTATTGATGGGCCGATCCTTTGAGGCAGTCGTAGATTTTGCCGCGTATACCGCCGCGGACGCCCAGCAGAGCGTCGCCACCTTCGGCAACGGGCGCGCCGGGCATTATGTCGTCATCAGCACTGGGCAAGTCTACCTAGTGCGCGAGGGGTGCACGTGGCCTGCCCAAGAGGCAGATTATGACGGACCCCTATTGCTGGAACCAGCGAAGGATCCCATTGAGCAGGCGGAATGGCGCTATGGGATCGACAAGCGCGCCATGGAAGACACCCTGATCACCGCCTGGGAAGAGCGCCGCTTTCCGGCCACGCGGCTGCGCTTGCCGATGGTCAATGGCGAGCGCGACCACTTCCGCCGCCTGGAAAGCTACCTCTGGCGCATCCTGGATGGGGGACCGCTCCTGCTGCCCGATGGTGGCACACAACCCACTCGCCATGTCTATGGGAACAGCGTAGTCCAGGCTATCACGAGCCTCTTGGGCCAGTCGGCTACCTTTGGCCAGGCGTACAATCTCTGCCAGGACGAAACGCCTACCCTGGCGGCTTTGCTGACCATCCTGGCGGGACTGGTCGGCGCGCCCACACGACAGGTGGTGGTGCCCGCCTCGACGCTTGCCGCCAACCATCTCGATCTCGCCGAGGTGTCCCCTTTCAGCGGTCGCTGGATGTCCTTCCTCGATCCAGCCAAAGCGAAGGCAGCCCTGGGTTTTCAGCATGAGCCGCTACCGGTCTACCTGGAGAAGATTGTCACCTGCTTTCTGAATCATCCCTCAGCCACGCCGCCTGCCAATTATATCCTGCGGCCAGCGGAGCTAGCGCTGGCGGGACGACTCAGCTAGCGGCACTTCTCGCGTGGGTGGCTTCCCAGCACGTTTGCCCAAGTGCGACTTTTTCAAGGCTCTGCTGTGCGGCAGAGTTTTGGCCGGCTGCCGGAATCCAGCTTCACTCCGCCATATCAGCCGCTCTGGTGTCTGAACCGACACGGCACTCCCTGGAACTACACAAAACGCTTCGTGGTGGCGGGATCGAAAAGGTGCAATTTTGCGGTATCTACACTCAGTCGTACCGGAGCGCCCAATTCTACACGCGCCGCTGCTCCCAGGCGTGCGGTAGCTGCAGACGCGGTCACCGTCGCGACTTGTCCAGCCGCCTCTGCGCTATTCGCCACCTCCCTGGCTGCGATCACAGGCTCTGGTATAAATGATCCCGGCAACCGTACATAGATGAGCTGCTCGTTGCCCAGGTACTCTACGACATCCACTATTCCTGTCATGGTGCCTGCGGCCGCACCCGCAGTATCACCATCCGCCAACCGGAAATCCTCCGGGCGAATGCCCACGACGACCGGGCGTCCCTCGCGTGTTGCCTGTCCACTCAGTTGCTCAGCCGACCTGCCAGTGAGCTGGAGCGTGCAGGCGTCGCTGCCGCTGCCGATCACGACGAAGACACTACCGTCTTTTTGGAGGCGACCCTCGAAGAAGTCCATAGCAGGACTGCCGATGAAGCCGGCCACAAACAGGTTGGCCGGGTTTTCATACAGGTCCTGAGGAGTGCCTAACTGCTGGATGATTCCAGCGTTCAGTACGGCGATGCGGTCGCCCATGGTCATCGCCTCGACCTGATCGTGGGTGACGTAGATGAAGGTCGTGCCTGTCGTCTGGTGTAGCCGGCTGATTTCAGTCCGCGTTTGCACCCGCAGCTTGGCATCCAGATTGGAGAGCGGCTCATCCAGGAGAAACGCCTTGGGCTCGCGGACCAGGGCTCGCCCGAGTGCCACGCGCTGGCGCTGGCCCCCCGAGAGCTCCCTCGGTTTACGGGTCAGATACTCGCGAAGTCCGAGCATGTCGGCCGCACTATTCACTCGTCGCTGCATATCCGCCTTCGGTGTACCCCGCAGGCGTAACGAGAACGCCATATTGTCGAAGACGTTCATATGCGGGTAGAGCGCGTAATTCTGAAACACCATGGCGATGTCGCGGTCTTTGGGCGCGACGTCGTTGACCCGCCGGCCACCGATGTAGAGGTCGCCCTCGGTAATCTCCTCGAGTCCGGCGATCATGCGCAGCGCCGTGCTCTTGCCACAGCCCGAAGGTCCTACCAGCACGAGAAACTCATGGTCGAAGATCTCCAGATTCAGATCCCGAATGACGAAGGCGTTTTCGCCGTAACGCTTAGACACATGGTCGAATCGCACGTCTGCCATACATTGTGCTGCTTTCCTCACGAGATGAAGGGCGTCTCTGGCGTGCCTAACGGTGTAGCCCGAGTAACAACCCTCAGGATTGACGGCCAATCAGCCTGGTGCCGGCCTGGCGACGGGGCGAGCTGGACACGGTGCATGGCAGCGCCGATGCCCCGCTAGCCCCCTTGGCAGGCACGTTACAGCTGTGTGTCAACTATAATGCACATTTGCGGTAAGATCTAGTTCCCAGTGTTCTAGTCTGTAGTCGCGAGAAGCCGCATGCGAAAAGCCTCATGCACTCAGCTCAATACACATCCGGACAGCGGCTTAGGGCTGTACCGTACGAAACGCATTGAGCAGAGCGGCATACCAATGCCCACTCTCTTTAATTGTCCGGCGCTGGGTAGGATAATCGATGTAAACCATGCCGAAACGTTTGGCATAGCCCTCGCTCCACTCAAAATTATCCATCAGCGACCAAACAAAGTAACCGTCCAGAGGAGCCCCTTGCTCGATGGCCTCCGCGCATGCCGTGATGTGCGCTCGTAAGTAGTTTACGCGCCGGGGATCACTGACCGTATCGCCGCCATCCCAGACATCGGGGAAGGCGGCACCGTTCTCCGTCACATAGAGTTTGCCCACCGGGTACTGGTGGGCTACCTTGACGAGCGCATCGCGCAAGCCGTTGGGATAGATCTCCCAGCCAAGGTCAGTATAACAGGCGTTAGGTATGGGCGCTACGCTGGCACAGCTATCAGCCAGTGGCTGCGTCTGGGTGCCTCGCACCAGAATACGTGAATAATTATTGACTCCCAGAAAGTCCAGCGGGGCCGAGATAGTAGCCAGGTCGCCGTCCTGGACCGGCGGCGGGTTAAGCGCCATATGTTCAAAGAAGTGCTCGGGATAGACACCGCGGTAGATCGGATCGAGGAACCAGCCGTTGTTGAACTCATCCGCAAGTTTCATGTCTCGCGCGGTCTCCGCCCGGTCGTCGGCACCATAAACTGGATTCAGGATAAGGGTAATGCCGACCTGCGCACTGGACGGCAGATGTGCGCGCATTCTCGGCACCGCCAGGCCATGACCTAACAGGAGATGATGAGCCGCATCAATGGCCGCCTGCCGGTCGCGCAGCCCGGGCGCGTGTACCCCGATACCGTAACCAAGATACGCGCTGCACCACGGCTCATTCAGGGTTATCCAGTGCCCGACGCGATCCCCCAGGCGCTCGGCCACGATCTCAGCATAGTCAGCAAACGCGTATGCCGTAGCGCGATTGACCCAACCGCCGTCCCGCTGCAGCGGCGAGGGGAGATCCCAATGATAGAGCGTCGCGAAGGGTTCAATATCCTTCGCCAGCAGCATATCCACCAGGCGATCATAGAAGTCCAAGCCAGCTGGGTTGACGGCACCCACTCCCTCGGGCAGTATGCGCGGCCAGGCAATCGAGAAACGATAGGCGCTCAGGCCAAGTTGCACCATCAGATCGGTATCTTCCTCGATTCGATGGTAATGGTCGGCCGCCACTTCGCCGCTCTCGCCTTGATAGGTCTTGCCTGGAGTAGCCGCGAAATCGTCCCAGATGCTGGATCCGCGGCCATCCTCGCGGACCGCCCCCTCGATTTGATAGGACGCGGTGGCGGCCCCCCAGAGGAACTGTCTGGGGAATCTGCTGACCAGGTCAGTCTCGACCTGAGTCTGGAGCGGCGTCTCGGAAGTTATGCTCATGTGTGCTCCTGTTCGTTGTTGGTTGCTGTCAACACCGGGAATTCTCTGCTCGCCATCAGCCCTTGATGCTGCCGGCGGTCAGTCCGCCGCGCCAGAAGCGTTGCAGTACGACACAGCCCGCGACCAGCGGAATCGTCGAGATCAATGCACCGGTGACGATCAGGTTATAAAAATCCTTGTTGGATCCTGACGCGGTCACGTTCCAGGTCGTCAAGCCGACTGAGATGGGAAAGAGCTTTTCGTCACTGAGCATGATCAGGGGGAGAAAGTAGTTGTTCCAGATGGCGACGAATTGGAAGAGGAAGATGGTCACCAGCGCCGGGACCATCATGCGGAGCGCAATGGTAAAGGCGCGAAACTCGTTGGCGCCGTCGACCCGCGCCGCTTCGAGAATTTCATCGGGTACCGCCGCCGTCGCGTAGATGCGGGAGAGAAAGACGCCGAATGGGCCAACCATACTGGGCAGCAGCACCGCCCAGTAGGTATTCGTCTGCCCTACGCTGTTGAACAGCAGGAACAACGGCACTGCCAGGACGGTACTTGGCACCAGGATGGCACCGAGGACAAGGGAGAAGATCAGGTTCCGGCCGCGGAACTTATATTTAGCCAGGGCGTAGCCGGCCATCGCCGAGAGCCCAGTACTGCAAACCGCTCCTACTCCGGCGTAGAAAAAGGTGTTCAACAGCCACCGCGGAAAGACTCCCTGCTCGTTGCTCATGAGCTGCTGCAGGTTGGTGAAGAGGTTGAAGTGGGGCGCGAACCAGAGTCCAAATGTGCCGAACAGGTCAGTGGAGTCTTTGGTCGAAGCGGTGATCAGCCAGAAGTAGGGTACCAGACAGTAGACTGCGAAGGCAGAGAGCACCGTCATGGCGACGATACTGTCGAAGTGAGGCCGGGGAGGCCGCCGGATGGTCACCGGTTTGGCGGTGGCGGCTATCGGGATGGTGGCAATTTGTTCGGTCATACCTCTCACACTCCTAGCTGTCGTCGGTTTAAGTTTAAGAAGGTGAATGAGAACACCATCGTCACCAGGGCCAGAACCACCGCGATGGTCGCGCCATAGTAAAAGTTGTCGTTGCCGAAGGTGATGTTGTAGGCATAGAGGTTAGGGGTGAAAAAGCTGGTAATGCTGGTGGAGTCCGGCTGGAGCACCGATGGCTCAGTGAAGAGCTGGAAGGTGCCGATGATGGAGAAGAGGGTGGCCAGGATCAAGGCTGGGGCGGCCAGCGGAATCTTTATGGACCAGGCGATACGCCAGCCGGAAGCCCCATCTATGCGCGCCGACTCATAGAGCTCGCTGGGAATGGCTTGTAGGGCGGCGAAGATGATGAGCATGTTATAGCCCGCATAGGTCCAGGTCACAATATTGGCGATCGACCAAAGCACAATCTTCTGCCCCAGGAAGTCGATCGTGCCCAGACCTAGCGAGCTCACCGATTTGACGATCGGACTCAGCTCGGGATCGTAGAGATAGTCCCAGAGCAGGGCGGCAATGACTCCGGGTACGGCGTAGGGGATAAAGAACGCGATGCGGTACAGGGGCTTGAAACGAACCACCGCCGAATCCAGGATTAAGGCCAGGAGCAGCGCCAGGCCCAGCATGACGGGGATCTGCACCACACCAAAGAGCATCACCCTGCCCACACCCGACCAGAACTGCGGATCATGGATGACCTGCAGGTAGTTGGCTAAACCGTTGAATACGGTAGTCGGCGGTGTCAGCCCGAGTCCGCTGCGCTGGGTGCGGAACACACTTTCATAGATCGAATAGATGACGGGTAAGACAAAAAAAAGCAGAAACATCACCCCAAAGGGCAGGAGAAAGAGATAGGGCACCGCCCCCCGTCGCCACCGAGTCCACGTTAGTGCTCGTGCGCGGGGAGGCAGTGGTGCTACAGCCTCGCGAGCCATTGTACTCGCTCCTCTCTTCATAGTGAGGCACGTGTTGATGATTCTCTCGGGTAAGAGAGATGGCGGGGGATTGACGTTGCCCGGCTCCTCCGGTGTAGATGCCAGCGGGGGTAAGCCCCTCCCGTCGGGAAGAGAGACTTACCCTGTTCCGCGCTCCTGTCCTGACGTTCGACAGTCAAAAGCTCGTCACCGATGTGGTGCCGCGCCAGGCGCGGCACCACCCCGGTTACCCATTATTGACGCTGAAGCCCTGCGACTTCATGTAGGAAATGGTACTCGCCTGCACTTCATTTATGGCATCGGCGAGAGTCCCGTTACCATTCACCGCAGCGGCCATGTCGTTGCCTAGGTCGGTAAACGTCTGATTCATGGTCGGACCCCAGGTGAAGTTTTCGTCCACGTTGGCGGCACCCTGCGAGAACACCTGGTTGATTACCTGACCGCCGTAGAACGTTTGCGGGGAGTTGATCGTGGAGGACTGCAGAGAGCTGAGCAGGGACGGATATGCCCCGCCGCCGACGAACTCCTGTACGGCACTTCCCTGGTTCTCACTGATCCACTGGGCAAACGTGGCGGCCGCGGCCGCATGCTTCGTATCCTTGAACACCACAGTGGTAGATCCACCCCAGTCGCCGTCGGCGACGGAACCGGCCGTCCACGCCGGCGTCAGAGCGACCTTCCAGTCACCCGAGCTCTTGGCGGCGTTGCCTTCGATGATACCCGCGCCCCACGCGCCGGTGATCCAGGTGGCTACCGAACCCGTCTGCAGATCGTTGTACCAGGCGTTGGTGAAGTCGGGTTCGGTCTTCACCAGGTGGTTGCTAATCATGTTCTGCCAGTAGTTTGCTGTGTCAATAGTCGCCTGATCATTGATGCTGACGTCCCAGGTATTACCGTTGATGGTAAACCAGTGGGCGCCGTCCTCCCAGGCGTACCCGGCGAACTGCCCCGGTTGCTGGGGGTTGAAGTCGGTGATGTAGTCGCTGGGATTGTCCTTGTGTATCGTGACTGCGTCTTGCGCGTACTGCGCCCAGGTAGTGGGTACTGACAGGCCGTCTTTCTGGAAGATATCCGCGCGGTAGAACATGGCCAGAGGGCCACTATCCTGGGGGATGGCGTAAATGGCGCTGCCCTGCTCGACCTCGGTGTTGGCCCAGCCGGCAAAGTCGGTGGTTAGCGAGGATTTGGAGACGTAGGGCGCGATATTGAGGAGTCCGCCGGTGGTCTCAAAAGTCGGTAGGAGCTCGTACTCAACCTCGGCTACATCGGGAGTATCATTAGCCTTGATGGCTGTGTAGAGCTTGTCGTACTCGACAGGGCCGGATCCAACGTCCACCACGTTGACGTGAATGTCAGGATGTGCGGCGTTGAAGAGCGCTACCTGTTTGGTCATGTTTGGTATCCAGGCCCAGTAGGTCAAGGTCACTGGACCGGAAGCGGCCGTACTTGAGCTACCACAAGCGGATACGGTAGTCAGAAGCATGAACGCGACGGCGACGAAGGAAATACCGGATGCCAAGCGATGCACCCGGGGGGAAGAGGAGAATAACTGCATTGTCGGAAATCTCCTTTGGATCTGTCAACTACACCGTGATAGCTCACTCGTGAGCGAGAGAGACCTATCGACCAGATACTTGGCCTTTTGCGTCAAAGGCCGCTGTTGAACCCACCATTTGTGTCGCTTAGCGCGTCTCTTCCTACGCGGTACCTCCCTTCTCTGCCTCTGCCCTCGCGAGTCACCGCTGCCGCATCTTGAACCGTCTCAGTTCTACGAGAAGCGAGGACATCACCCGATGCAAAACTTTCGGATAATTTCGATTGTTTTCGGCACCTGTCGACACCTTGCAAGCATGATCACTCTGGGTGCTAATATACTGATTTAGGGAGAGCTTGTCAAGATCATGCTTGCAAGTCAATCGTTCCATGAGATACTCGCGGGTAGGCAATATACCCAAGGCGACGGTGTGCAATTTCAGGAGATTGTGTTACAATTGCGGGCAGAAAATTTCTGAAACGTTCGGAGAATATGGGGATGGCAAAGCAGCATCGCACAGATGGGAGGCTAACCATTTGGCAGATAGCGCAACTGGCTGGCGTCTCGGTGGTAGCGGTCTCGACAGTAATGCACGGCCGCCCGGACGTAGCCAGGCCAACCCGTGAACGAGTCGAGCAGACGATCGAGCAAGACGGCGGATTCGTGGCGACCAAGTACCTGATCAACCTCGGACATCGCCGCATCGCCTGCATCGGCAAGTCCAACTTGGTCAGGGACGCCATCGAGCGCATCGCCGGCTATCGCGCCGCCCTGGATACTACCAGCCTGCCCAGTGATCCGATGTTTGGTCTCGATAACCACTTTTTCACCAAGCTGCTGAGTCCCCCGCTGAGAACGGTACATGCGCCACGCCTGGAGCTGGGGCGAACTGCGGCGACCATGCTGTTCCGCCAGATCAATGGGAAGTCGCTGAAAATGTCCCACGTGGTGCTATCCACGGAGTTTGTCGAGCGCCAGTCGTGCCGACCGCTGCCATCCTAATAGTTAGTGAGCATTGTGCAGCGGATCAGAGAGGTTTGGGAGAAGAGTTCGCACATGGTAGAGACAAATCACCTGCCGCAGGTATCGACGCGTCCGCCTCGGCGCCGACGCAGGAACCTAGTTCTGCCAACGCTTACATTGTCACTGTGGCGCTTGCGCCAGACCTGGCGGATGCTGCTGCTCACCGGGCTGGGCACCGTCGCCGCGGTGATGCTGGTCTGCGCGGTACCGCTGTTCTCGGAAATCGCTTTAAGTGCTGGGCTACGTGGCGCGTTGGCCAGCGATCCTGGCGCCACTCAGCTGGTGGTGCAAACGAATAACGAGTTGTCCAGCACCGCAGAGGTAGCGCAGGAGCGGCAGCAGGTAGACCAGCTGGTGCACCGGGACATGGGAAGCTACGTTCCCCAGAGCTCGACGTTCTCAGTTACCCTGAACGAGCTCACTATCTCCTCTGCGTACCGGAAGGGACAAAGCGTCAGCAGATATCCGCTGCAGATCGTCGGTATCGACAGCGACGAGCTCCCGGAGCACGTGTCGGTGGTGCGCGGCGCGGCTCCCAGCGACGTCCCAGGCGCCCTCGAGATCATGCTGACCCAGAACATGGCCAACAGCCTGAACGCCAAGGTAGGGACCCAGTTTACGGTCGACCTGCCGGAATTTGGGGGACAGGGAGCACAGGTTCCGTTGCTGGTTACCGGAATCTACGCGACTAGACAAAGCGACGATCCCCTCTTTAGCTGCACCGTTTTCTATTGCGGATTCGGCGAGTTCAGCGGGATCCAGGGCCAACCAGTGGAAGCCGGACCTAGTGGCGGCTTACCCGTCCTGGTGAAGGCGGTGGCGTCGAACCAGGCCATATTGAGCCTGGTGTCCAGTCAGCCGACCAGAAAAACCGCGTCGATCCAACAACACCGGGTCGGGAAGGGTCTTTCCAGGTTCAGCGCCATTCAACTGGTACTACACCATCGACCTGTCGCGCGTAACGGTGAACAATATCGGCGATCTGTCGCAGCGGATATACACCCTCCTCAACAACCTGGAGGGCCTACCTGGGTACTCGCCAGACCAGCCGCCGACCACTCTGCAAACTGATCTGTCCCAGTTCCAGGCGCAAACTGCCATAGCTCAGGTGCCGGTAGTGCTCCTGCTCCTGCAGGTGTTTGGACTGATACTGCTGTTCATCAGCCTGATGATCAATCTGCTGGTCGAGCGGCAGGCGGAGGCGATCGCGGTATTGCGCAGCCGTGGCGCGCCACGAGGGCTCATCTTCCGCTCGATGACGGTGCAGACTGTCTGTCTCTGCCTGCTCGCCTTGATAGTTGGACCAGTGTTGTCATTACTGGCGGTCGACGTCATCGCCGGACGTGCCCTCGGCAACGAGCAATACGGGGCGCTCCAGGTCGTGCTGGGGCAGCCGGTCACCGCCGCGTGGGGACTTCGCTGGTATGCGCTCGCAGCGGTAATCTTCGCCTTCGTCGCCATGGTGGTCTCCACCTACCAGGCTGCCAACCGAAACATTCTGGCGTTGCGACGCGATTCCGCCCGAGGCACTCGCCCGCCGTTCTGGCAACGTCTCAACCTGGATATCGTCTTCGCGGTGATTGCTCTGGTAGGCTACGGCATTTATGTGTATGCAGTGAACCAGGTACCGCCCTCAGTCCAGATACTGCTGTCGCCTTTGGCGCTGGTCGCGCCCATCTTCCTGTTACTGGGGGCGGCGCTGCTCTTTCTGCGCTTCTTTCCATCGCTGCTCAGTCTGGCGGCCAAGCTCGCGGCCAGAAGTCGCAGCGCCGCCCCAGTGCTGGCCATCAGCCAGATGGCACGCTCGCCACGGCAGGCCAGCCGCATGATTCTACTGCTGGCGCTGTCTACCGCCTTCGCGTTGTTTACCCTGACCTTCTCCGCCACGCAGTATCAGCGAACTCTGGACGTCTCGGCGTTTGAGGTAGGTGCGGACTTCAGCGGACAGCTCAAGCTCAGCAACGAGACACCGGCCTACATTACCAAGCACTACCAGAATATCCGCGGTGTACTGTCGGCAACTTCGGCCTACGAGGACCAATTTTCCGACACGAACGCAACAACCGCGCTAGATATGTACATTATTGCCGCCGACACCAGCAGTTACGCCCAAACCGTCATCTGGCCCGACCTGGGAGTCTCGCCGTCCGTCCTGGCTGGGCGGCTCGCCGCCCAGCGACGTGCGGCGACTGGCGCCGACGTGGTACCGGCGGTGATCGATCAGGCTTTGGCGAACAGTCTGCAGCTCAGAGCTGGAAGTCGCTTCATCACCCAGCCTAGCGGCTACGGTATTAACGAAGAGATGCATTTCGTCGTGCTGGCGGTGGTTACCAACATTCCCACCCTCTATGATGACCCAGACGCAGCGGATAACGGGAGCAGCAACGGGGGTCTCCTGGTTGACTACCAGACCTTCGCAACTGTCTACCATCTGGATACGGGGAACACAGCGCCGGCACTGAACTTGGTCTGGCTACGCACGCGAAGCGACAAGTCGTCACTCGCTTCAGTGCGAACTGCGCTCTCCAAAGGAGCGCTGGCGGTGGACCAGCTGCGTGACCGGCGCCTGCTCATTGCCCAGGCCGAGGCTAATCCGCTAATCGTCGACCTGTTCGGCACACTGGACCTCGGAGCGGCTACCGCGCTGTTCCTGGCTCTGCTGGGAGTATTGCTCGCTTCCTGGCTGAGCGCGCGTAACCGGCTGACCAGCTTTGCCATGCTGCGAGCACTAGGAGGCGAGCCCAGGCAGCTTACCCGGATACTTCTGGTGGAGCAGGGAATTATCTACGCCCTCTCCATTGTGCTGGGCGTAGTCGTGGGGATTGTGCTCTCCATTTTGGCACTGCCGGTACTGGTGATCGCCAACGGCATAGCTAGTCCCAGCACATTCAACGCCTCCAACCTGGATGTTCCACCAGTGCACGCCGTCTATCCGCTTCAGCATCTCGGTCTGGCTCTTGGCGCACTGGCAGTTATCTGCCTGATCTCAATCGTGGTAATGACGGCGGTAGTGGCTCGGGCCTCAATTGGGAAGACGCTGCGACTAAATGAGGACTGAGACCGACGAAGCGAGGCAGGGAAGTAGCATGCGGCCAGCCTCCCGCTGACGCGTCAGCGGGGGGCTACCGGGGGACGGCGGTAAACGACTAGCGGCTAGGAGACTTACAACATGGGAATGATGCAGCTGTTGCAGCCACTGCAGGGCACGCCGGATGCCCTGATGATCTGCGACAACCTGGTGAAAATCTATAAAGTTGATGACCTCGAGGTCGTGGCGCTTCAGGGCCTTGATCTCGAGGTACGGCGCGGCGAGATGGTGGCGCTGGTCGGAGCAAGCGGATCGGGCAAGAGCACACTGCTCAACGTCATTGGCGGCCTGGATGAGCCCAGCGCTGGACGCTGTTATGTCGCCGGCAACGACCTGTCGCGCATGAACGAACAGCAGCGAACACTCTACCGCTGCTTCGAGGTTGGACACGTCTGGCAGCAAAGCGGGCGCAATCTATTGCCAGAATTGACGCTACTGGAAAATGTCGAAGCGCCGCAGGCACTGGCTGGAGTGGCGGCGGGAAAGCGAGTCCGGCGCTCGCGAGAATTGCTGGAAGCTGTTGGCCTGGGTCAGATGCAGAAGAAGAAGCCGATCCAACTGTCCGGAGGTGAACAGCAACGGGCGGGTATAGCGGTTGCTTTGGCCAACAATCCCACCCTGCTGCTTCTGGATGAACCCACCGGCGAACTGGACTCGACTACCGCGGGCGAGGTCTTTTCCCTGCTGCGCCAGCTGAATACCAGCCTGGGTCTGACCATGCTTATCGTCACTCATGACGCCGCCATTGCCGGGCTCGTGGACCGCACTATCGCTATACGAGATGGACGCACCAGTACCGAAACCGTTCGCCGTGAGGCGCCACTAGCGCCGGGCACACCGGCGAGCGCCAGCGCGGTGATCGGCCTTTCCAGCGAGACGCACCGCGAATCGGTGCTCATTGACCGGGTGGGACGTCTCCAGTTACCCAGAGAAGCGGTCGAGCGCATCAATTTCAATGGCCGCGCCGAGGTGCGCATCGAGAATGACCATGTAGAAGTCTGGCCGATAGGAGCTACGAGCAGTTATGAAGAGCGGTAATGTCCTAGCCGGAGGGCCGCGACAAGGGGATAGACATGGCACTTTATGACACGCGAAGGACAGATGAAGGACCCCATGGGGAACTTGATGCGGTAGCTGAAGCCGTTGACGTCAGCCGCGATTTCCGCTTCGGATCGGGAGTGGTTCATGCGCTTCAGGCAGTCAGTCTTGCCGTGTTGCCGGGAGAATTCGTAGCCCTGCGAGGTCGTTCCGGCTCCGGTAAGACTACATTACTGAACATCCTGACCGGTCTAGACAATCCGACCCGCGGCGCAGTCACGATCTTAGGTCGACCGCTTGCCGGCATGAGCGAGACGGCACGCGCCCGCCTCCGCCGCCAGAGCATCGGCATGATGTTCCAGAACGCGCATCTGTTTGCCCTGCTCACCGCCGAAGAAAATGTCGAGCTCCCGCTCCGGTTGGCGGGTGCCAACCCGGCTAGGCGTAGGCAGCAAGCCCGGCAAATGCTCGAATATGTAGGGCTAGGGCAGCGAGCCCATCACCGGGGCATGGAGCTCTCGGGCGGAGAGCAGCAGAGGGTAGCGTTGGCGCGAGCTCTGGCTCATGGGCCGCGTTTCGTGGTGGCCGACGAGCCGACTGGCAATTTGGACTCGATAACGGGTCGCGCGGTGATCGAGCTGATCCACCAGATGGCGCACCAGTTCAATATCGGTTTTCTGGTGGCTACGCACGATATGAATGTCGTGACTGCTGCCGACCGGGTGCTGCATATGTCTGACGGTGCGCTTTCCCGTGAGAGTCAGCCCGGCTAACGCACGAGGAGGTCCGGGCGAGAGAGGTCTATCTACCAGACACTGGTTTTTCAATACTGGGGCCGTTGGTGAGCGCAATATTTTTGTGGCTTGGCAGGTGTATGACTCCTAGCAGCTACCCTGTCCGCCTGACCGAGTCACCGCGGGCCTGAAGTTGAGACGCTTCGAGGTTTGAGCGGCCACACAAGCGCAGGGGGGATTTCGATAACTTGCGACAGTTTTCGATAACTTGCGAAACTGCTGTTAGTATCATGAGAGCACATATACTGATTTTCGAGAGATATATCACACGGCCTGGTTTGTAATCGGCAGACCTGTTCTTGAAGCTGGCGAATTTGCAGAGAGTGCGGCATTTGCTCTCTTGACATGTTATAATCGCAAGAGAAACTTTCTAAAATTTTCGGAGAATGTGGCGATGGCAAAAAGGCATAGCACCGATGGACGCCCTACTATTTCACAGATTGCAGAACTTGCCGGCGTTTCGGTGGCAACAGTCTCAAAGGTGGTGCATGGCCGTGCCGACGTTGCGTGGCCAACCCGAAAACGAGTTGAGCAGGTGATTGAGGAATACGGCTTTGTGCAGAGTCGTGCGATCCGCGCAGTGCGCAAGGAACACACTGGACTAGTGGATCTGATCTTACCTCGCCTGGACGATGAATATTTTCTGCCCATTCTCGAGGGAGCAGCCCAGGTGCTGCGCGAGGCCGGGGTTCGCCTGGTACTGACTTCATCCAGCGACTACCCCGAACCTGAGGTGAATCGAATCGATACAGGTTCCTATCACTCTTTGAATGGTATCCTGGTGATCCTGCCGTCTGAGGCGGCTATCGAGCAACTTGAACGTTCGGCAGTGCCCTTTGTGCTTATCCATAATCAGGGCGGCCTGCTGTCCACAGTGCCTTCGGTCCGGATTACCAGCTGGGAAGGCGGCTTCATCGCGACAACACACCTGATCAACCTTGGACACCGGAGAATCGCCTACATCGGCAAGAATACCTCGGCGCGTGACGCGATCGAGCGTATCGCCGGCTATCGCGCCGCCCTGGATGCGGCCAATGTGCCGAGTGATCCGCAGTTAGAGTGCGACGGCACTTTTAGTGAAATCGATGGCTACACGGGGACCAAATCGTTATTGGAGCTGTCGGAACCTCCTACCGCAATCTTCGCTGGCAACGATCGCCAGGCAGCGGGTGTGTATCGGGCGCTGCACGAACTCGGCATAACCGTGCCCGACGAAATGAGTGTCATCGGTTTCGATAATCTCCCGTTCACGGAGCTACTTAGCCCCCCTCTGACTACAGTGCACGCGCCACGCCTGGAGTTGGGGCGTACCGCAGCGACAATGCTCCTGCGCCTGATCAGTGGCGAGCCACTGGAAATGCCCCGCGTGGTGCTCCCCACTCAGTTTGTCGAGCGCCAATCCTGCCGACCACTAGGCATAATGACTGTACGTAAACCTCGTGCTCCAGTCATTTATTGAGGTTCTTCAGCGCAAAAGAACCTGAGCAGTACCTGCTGTACCTCCTCGAGCGCTTCCTGCTGCACCCAATGCCCGCAGTTCGGGATATAGTGAACACGCAGGTCGGGCACATATTCGTGTGCGGTGTAGGTAAGTTCTTTTCCCAGAGCGATGTCGTCTTCCCCCCAGATGATCTGTGTGGGCGCGGTGATCGGCTGGACCGGCACGCGCCAGCTCCATCTGACGAGCGCACGATAGTAATTAAGTGCGGCGGTGAGAGCTCCAGGCTGTCGTAACGCCTCGGTGTATCTGCGCAGGTCGTCATCGCTGAAAGCTTCCTTGCGCACAGCGCTACCGCGCAAGACGCGTTCAAGGGTGCCGTACAGGTTGCGCTGTATAACATACTCCGGCAGCCAGGGAAGCTGAAACGCGAAAATATACCAACTCTTGCGAAGCTGCCGCCAGGTGCGGATGCCTCGGGCAAACGACGCCGGGTGAGGGACATTGCAAATGACCAGCTTTTCAACTGCCTGCGGGTAATACATGGCAACCATCCAGGCAATGGCCGCGCCCCAATCATGCCCGACGAGGATTGCCTGTTCTTCGCCCTGCGCGTGAATCAACTCGTATATATCTCGTGCCAGAATGGGAGTCTGATACTGCGCAATGCCTTTAGGCTTGTCGCTTAGGTTATATCCGCGCAGATCGGGAGCAACCACGCGATAGCCTGCCTCGGCGAGAAACGGGAGATAGTGCCGCCACGAATACCAGTATTCGGGAAATCCATGGAGCAAAATCACCAGTGGCCCCTGCTCGCCCGCCGTCATGGCGTGCAGGCGGATACCATTGACTGAAATCATGCGTGCTTGTAGGACAGTCCTGTTCATGTAGCTGCCATGCCTAGCTGTGAAGTGCCACGAGTCTGCTCTCCATTTAGGATAGCATGGTGGTAACGTCGTTACCTATAGTTATTACGTTTCTCACGAAAGGATATGACAATGCAACTGTCACGCGGAATGACAGCACTGATTACCGGCGCATCTTCAGGTATTGGGGAAGCGTTTAGCCAGGCACTTGCGGCGCGGGGCATCAATCTCGTGCTGGTGGCACGTTCTACGCCCCGACTCGCCGCGCTTGCCGCACACCTAATAGAGCGCTATGGAGTGCAGGCGACGGCCATCGCCAGCGATCTCTCGCTGCCGACTGCGGCTGCGACGGTCGCGCAGGCGATAGCGCAGCGTGGGCTCAGCATCGATATCCTGGTGAATAATGCGGGGTTCGGTAACCAGGGACACTTCGAGACGATCCCCATGCAGCGGGATAGTGAGCAGATAGAGGTCGATGTGGCGGCAGTGGTAGCGTTGACGCACACCTTTGCTCCTGCAATGCTGGCCCAACGGCGTGGGGCAATCATCAACGTCGCTTCGCTGGCAGCGTTTCAGCCCGTGCCCTACATGGCCGTCTATGGGGCCAGCAAGGCATTTGTGCTCAGTTTTTCGCAAGCGTTGGCGGAGGAATTTGGCAGGCAAGGGGTGCTAGTACTGGCGCTATGCCCTGGCGCGACGGAAACGGGCTTTTTCTCGGTGGCCGGTGAAGTTTGGGGGTCAGGGCGCAGACGGACGCCGCAACAGGTGGTAGCGACGGCCTTACGCGCCGTAGCTCGAAATCAGACGGTGGCAGTGGATGGGCGAGCGAACGCCATCATGGCGCAACTGTCGCGCCTGGCGCCGAGCCGTCTTGCCACACGCCTTATCGGCGCCGGATCGCGCGCCAGTGAGCATGCAAGGAAGACTTCTCCTACAGCGGTTGACGCCTAATCTTGTTCCGACCGCGCACGCAACTCCCATCTGGAGTCGGCCATCACGCTATTCCAGTTCGTTGCCATGATCGACGGGCTGCTTCACATTCATCTCTCTCGCATGGGGTGGCGACTGCAGAAACAGAGCAGCGATGACACCGCAGACAGCCACCACTACCATTGCCAGGATGGTATCGTGCAGTCCGGCCATGGCGGCTTCGCCAAAGAGGTGGCGTAGCGCAGCTGGAAGCAGCGAACCTCCTCCACTTGCGCTCGTCCCTGCGCTACCAAGATTCTGGATGGTATCCGCAGCTATACCATGCGCTTTTAACACAGCGGCGACGTGCGCTACCGCCTGTTGCTGAAAGAGTGTCGCCAAGAGCGAGATCCCGACCGAGCCACTCAGATTATCCGTCACTGTAAAGAGTGTATTCCCATCCGGCAGCTCACGCGGAGCCAGCCCGTGCAGCATTACTGCAAGCAGTGGCGGAAGCACCAGACCGGTTGCTAAGCCCCGGCCGGTGAGCAGCAGCGCCGTCATCCAGGCCGGAGTACTCAGAGCTAACATCAACAGCAGCACGGTTGTGGCTACCAGGATCACCGTCCCAAATATGATGCATACGCGCTCGCCCCACCACGAGGTTAGAACATTGCCCAGCAAAACTCCCAGGCCCATAATGAGTCCTTGAGGCAGCAACACCAGACCAGCGACCAGAGGCGGAGCTCCCTGGATCAGTTGCAGATAGATGGGAATCAGCAGCAGCATTGCCGACATGACGAACGAGACCAGGCATACCAGAAAGAGAGCCAGGGCCGACTGGCTATGCCGCAGAAGTCTGAGATCCAGGGCTGGGCTGGGTCGGTTGAGCGCATACAGGGCATATGTCAGCAACAAGGCAATGCCGCCGCACCAGAACGGCCAGACATTTTCCGCCAACCAACTGGTTTGCACAGCCGCTGTGGCCCCATAGATCATCATAGCCAGCCCACCGCCCAGGAGTAGCAAGCCGGCAGGATCAAAATGGGCCGAGCCATCGCCGCGTCCTGCCAGATCCAGGCTGATATGGGCAGCGCCGAGTAGCCCGACCAGACCGACGGGCACATTGATCAAAAAGATCAAGGGCCACGCGTCGCCTCCTCCCACTCTGAGCACCAGGCCGCCAAGTGTAGGGCCGAGGGCCGGAGCAAGGAAGAGCACAATGCCAGCAGTTGGCGGTATCCCTCGACGCGCGACTCCGTTCGGATCCAGCAGGATGTTCATCGCCAGCGGAACGAGAGGGGCACCGGAGAAGCCTTGCAACGTTCGGGTCACGATCAGCAGGGGAAGCGTTGGAGCGAAGGCGCAGGCCAGGGAGCTCACGCTAAATGCCAGGATGCTGAGCAGATAGACGCGACGGGTCCCAAAACGCTTGGCCAGAAACGCGCTCGCCGGTAGACCCAGAGCGAGTGCTAGTAGATAGCTGCTGATGACCCACTGAGCTGCGGCCAGGTCGGTATGGAGACTGCGAGCGATCGCCGCCAGGGCCACATTCACGACGCTGGAGTCGATCATGCTCATGAAGGGCCCAACCAGTAGACCGGCCAGCACCAGGGGTGAGAGTCCTGACTCCAATGGTAGAACAGCCTGGGAAACTCGGGTTTCCACCATGCACCTCCACATTTTTGGTTGATTGACTAGTCGGCCAAAATTATGAGCCTAAAAATTAACGCGCCTGGAAGAGACGGAGTAACAATCCGGGTTCTATATGGTCCGGATCAGAGTAGAGCGCCTGGTTGGAGACCATTCCCTGAATGCCTGAAAGAAAGAAATAGGCGAGCTGGCCTGGATCTCCGGCCAGGATGTCGCCTGCCTCCTGGCCCTCGCGGAGCAAACCGCTGAGCTGTGCAAGCAGTCTGGGCGGCTCCCGCATCACCAGCTGGCGTACATCGGCCGGCACACTGTCGCTGATGAGGGCGTGCTGAATCAGTAGAGCATCGTCCTCTGCTTCTTTGGCACTGGCAGTCAGCTCACCAATCAGCCAACCCAGCCGCTCGGTAGCCGTTCCCCCACGAGAGTCAGCCTCGGCAAGCAGGCGTGACATGCCGCCCAGGGCGCGAGTGATCAACTGGCGGAAGATCTCCTCCTTACTGGTGAAATAGTGATAGACCAGCCCATGGCTGGTGCCGGCTGCCTCCGCGATATCGGTAATTTTAGTTGCCGCGAGCCCCTTGCGAGCAAAAACACGAGCCGCCGCTCGCAGGATTTGCTCGTGTCGCTCGTCGCGGATGCGTTGGTTCTCACCTGGCGGACGCGGCATGGCTTGACCCTGGCTTTCCTTTGGTTGACTCGTCGTTCAATAATATAGCACAGCGGGGATATAGGGTCAAGGATGTGGCAGACGTCACGTGCCGCGTTGCCTCTGTCGGCGGCTTATGCCGTCTGCCGCGGCGGCTTGCTGTATGGCTGAGCGCCATCGCTGTATATGCCAGACTAACTCGTTTCCATCGATCGTTTGAATGTGGTGCTGGCGGGCAAGCGAGAGAGCTGGTTGGGTAAAGCCAGAGGTGGTGACGTAGATACCGTGATGGGCAGAGTGGTGGGCGTAAATCATGCCAATGAATGTCTGTACGTCAGGAGAGCCGACGAGATTGCCAGGGGAATACCGCTTGCACTGCACCACCGTGACATAGCCGGCAGCGTCTCGACAAATGATGTCGGCAGCAAGATCTCCCCCTCGACCAGTGTGTTGGGCGTACGGAAAGCCCCAAAAGCATAACAGGTCCCGGATCGCAAGCTCAAATTGTACTGGCGAGAGTGACAACAAGCCGCTCAAGGTGCTGATCCGTGTAACATTCGCTTCGAAGCGCCGTTGCGCTTCTATCGCCCGATCTCGCCGCCGGCGCAGCCACCACCATCCGCCGCCGGCGACAACGATGCTGGCCATGAGGAGCGCGAATGCGACAGCAAGCGGGTCAGCAGCGACCTGCCGGAGCGCCGCTTCGACAGTGCGTAGCGCGATGACGAGCATGATACACAATCCTACTGCTGCGAGCAGGTTGCCGGCTCCAGTCTCGCCCGTGCGGCGTCGTCCCGAAGTCCGGCGATGAGAATGTCTAGTCCGCGCCAACCTGCTCATCCTTTCTTCATGACAATGGCAACGACCAGCACGGCTACGCCACCGGCGCTTGCCGTGAACGCACAGCGCGTGCTGACTGGCGACGAGATGTTGCGCGCCGGCGCTCCACAGCATCACGTAGTTGTGCGAGCACCCAGTCGGCCGGAGTCTCGGCTTCGACAATCGCGCGTGCACGTTCCGCGCGCTGTGCGCGTTCACGCTCGGACATGGTGAGCGCCTCATAGAGTTCGGTCGCCATTTCGTCGATATCTGTTGGAGTAACCGGCAACGCCACTTCGGAGAGTTGCTCAAACGCTCCAGCAGTACGCGAAAGCACGAGAACTCCGTTACGTTCGTTGGCCGCCGGACCTTCTTTCGCTACCAGATTCATGCCATCGATAATGGGATTGACGAGCAACACGTCATAACGCCGCATGG
The DNA here is from genome assembly GCA_963826075.1 of uncultured Chloroflexia bacterium. GTDB lineage: Bacteria > Chloroflexota > Ktedonobacteria > Ktedonobacterales > JADMIN01 > JAJPKE01. The sequence continues at coordinate 208,344 of CAWGVQ010000005.1, read as the reverse complement.
CCGCCAGCGCACGAGGCCGATTGTTTTCGAAGAAAGGCACAATAGGCAGCCATCCTGGCGTACGGTACTGTGTATTGATGCGCCGGATAAGGTCGCGAATCTCGCGCTGGTATGTGCGGTAGATGCGTAGACTCTGGCGCGAGGGGATGAGAAACGCCAGAAAACAGACATGGCCGCGTAGTTCGGGCCATCGCCGCAACATCGTTTCGTAGGCCAGGAACCCACGAACAATATTCTTGCTCGGGTCGATCCGGTCCACCCGCATGATGATCTGGCGCTCTTCACTCAGGAGATCGCCGAGTTCCTGCGCTCCCGTGCGCGCGGGCGCAGTAAGCAGAGTGCGCCTGATATCGTAGGCGTCAGTAGGAATCGGGTAGACACGTGCCACTAGACGGCGTCGTCGCCAGACGACTGTTTGGTGCTCGAAATCGATTCGACTTCCGGCCAGAAATTCCTGCGCGCCTACCAGAAAATTCTGCATATCACTGGCGGTCTGAAAGCCAAGTACATCATTTCCAGAAAGGCCCTCATAGATTTCGTGGATGAACCGGTCGGGCAGAAACTGCCAGTAGCGATTAGCTGGCCACGGAATGTGTATGAACTGCTGTATAGTCGCCCGTGGCAGGCGCGCACGCACGAGAGCGGATGTGAGGTATAAGTGATAATCTTGCAGCAACACGATGGTATTGGAGCCGTCTTCATGAACACCAGCGGAGGTGCTGCTAGCGCGCGCCTCTTCTACAATCGCCGACGCGATTGCTTCGTTCACCGGCCGGTATCCCTCATCCCAATTGCGAACCTGTTCCTCGCCGAAGTTCGGCCACTGAATTGGGCTCCACATGTAGTGCTGTAGAAACCACAGGATCTCATTGCTGGTCTCATCATAGTAGCGCTTGTACATGTCTGTGGGAATGGGAACATAGCGAACCTGCAGCGGTTGGCGGCCCAGCCGGACTGTACGCGCTGCCGAGCGGGCCTCTGAGAATGCTTCTCGATCGGCAACCGTCATCGTCGTCGCCACCCACTTCAGCGGCACATCACGTGCCAGGGCAGCCAGCGCCGTTACCACACCTCCGGCGCCACGCCTGGTGGAAAGTCGCCCGTCGGTCGCACGATAAAATTCGACGGGGCCGCGATTACTGGCGATGATCACCGAATGCCCGGCGGTCAGAGTCGCGATTGCATCGGTGAGAGATCTGGTGGCATCATTACCACTCTCATGAGGGCGTACCGACATAGGGTCTTTCCTTTCCGGTCCGGTGCAGGCAGGCATCCGATCTCTAGCGTTCTGCTGCCCCCCAGCAGATGCAAATACCGTACCTATGAGCTTTGGCGCATTGGGGGTCCATTGCCCCGGCTGGCCGCTGTTGCATATTCAGTGCCATGTAGGTTTGGAGCCAGGCCGTCACAGCAGCTCCAATTTCGCAGCGTTTCTCTGTCGCTTCGGGCTGGAGCATGTACCATACCTTCCTACGCTCGCACGTTGTAATTCATGGCGGGTGAAGTAGCGGTGTCTTAAGCATCGGGGACACACGTGAGAGACACTCTACCGTAGATCCCGCTACCGTAGATCCCGCGACAATGCTCGATTCGGCTAGTGAGCGACGATGAGGAAAGCGAATGCGTTACCGTCTCCAGCAAGTTCGTCTCTGGTTTGACGGGCTCCGGACTCTGGCGGCCACCACTACCGGAACTATTTTTCTCTTCTTTAGCTGCCTGTACATACTAACTTATCAAGGCCGTTCCAACAGTTATGATGGCCAATCTATGTTTGCCACCACGCGCTCCCTCGTGGAGCACGGCACGCTGGCTATCTCTAGCGTTTCAGCCAGCGCATTCGGAACTATCGGACGCGGCGGCCTCTACTACTCGAAGTACGGTGTCGGCCAGAGTCTTGCCGAGCTACCTCTCTATCTCATGGGCAAGATGCTTGGGCTATTTGCCGGAGCAAAATCAGCACAGGTTGCCGAGTCAGTGGCCATGCTGACAAACCCCTTGATTATGGCTGCCACCTGTGCAGTCTTCTACGGCATCGTCCGCCAGCTTGGCTATGTTCGTACTACCGCAATTTGGGCAACGCTCGCCCTTGGAATTGCCACATCATTTTGGCCCTACTCCAAAACCGACTTTAGCGAGCCGCTACTGGCACTATCGCTCGCGGTAGCAGTGCTCTGCGCACTACGGGCCGCCAGGCTTCTCGCCGGCCAACGGGCTACCGGAGATACCCGGACGCAGCAAGATCTCCTGAGGCTCGATCTCATCACTGGAATCGCTCTGGGTATCGGAGTGGTGACCAAATATGCGGCGGTGATCTATCTTCCCGTGTTCCTCGTGTATTTCCTACTGCCACTTCCGGGTGTCGCGCTCCGAGACCTTCCCCATGAGTTGTGGGCAACTCGCTGTGTCTTGGTGCAGCGTCTGAGCGCTCTCCTGATACCGGTAGTTCTCGGCGGTTCGCTGGTACTGTTGGTTGATGCGCTGCGATTTGGCTCGCCGTGGATGACTGGCTATGCACCTTCTGATCGCCCTTTCTCCGGATCAGTTCCGGTCGGTCTCTCCGGACTGCTGATAAGTCCGTTTGCCGGGCTGCTGTTCTATGACCCACTGCTCTTTGCCGGTCTTCTAGCGCTACCACTGCTGCTGTGGCGCCATCCACGCGAAGCACTCTTACCACTTGGTCTCTTCTGCGGCTCACTACTCTTCTATTCAGGCTACCACGCCTGGACCGGTGGTTCCGCTTGGGGACCGCGTTATCTGGTGCCGGCACTACCCTATCTACTACTGCCACTACTGCCACTCGGCTGCTTCGGCCCGGCGAATCGGGCCAGTAGCAAGGCTATCGTAGCGCAGGACGAACGCAACGACAGACACCGCTGGCCGCACTGGCTGGTTCGCGGAGCCACCATCGGGCTGGTGAGCATAAGCGTACTCGTGCAATTCCTGGGAGTGAGCGTGAATTATTTGATGGAGGATACGTACTGGCTGCTTTCACTGCATCGATTCGGCAACCTTACCTCATCTCTACGCGCCAGCCCCCTGGCCTTATCCTGCTGGGTCCTCCGTCTGAGCTGGCAATACGCCTTTCTGCGTACTTTTGCTCACGGGTATGCGTCGGCGCAGTACCCATTTGGCCCCCCCTATCCGATTGCTCCCCATATGCCCCAGAGTGGCGGCGTATTTCCTCTTCAATTCTTCTGGTTTACCCTCACGCCACTACCGCTATTGGCGTTGGGAATTGGGATTGTGGTGCTGGGAAGCGGCATGTTGCTGGCGGCCTGGAAGCTTTCAGATCAGAAACGTAGCCGCTGATCCATGCCGAGCGACGCAAGCTAGCACTCACCCCCTGGCCAGGTGCCAGCCACTTTGGCGGATCAGTACGAAACCAGCCATACGGACCCGCCCAGTGGAGGTAGCTCGCCACCGCGTCCTGGCCGAGAATCTGCCAGGATACTCTTCGCGAGACCAATTGCGGCGCGGCCGGACTCAACCACTCCAGTTCCGCTATTTGCCGAAGCTCACGTTTTGGAGGCCGGACCGATGAACACAGTGCTGCTCTCGCGGTTCCAGTTTGCGCTCACCGCAAGCTTTCATTACATCTACCCGCCTATCACCATGGGCCTTGGCTTGATGCTAGTCATCTTTAGCACCTTGCACATTCGCACTCATGATCCCAAATGGCGACAGCTATCGGTGTTCTGGGTTCGCGTCTACGGTCTGGTATTCGCCATAGGCATTGGCACCGGTATCGTGCAAGAGTTCGAGTTTGGTATGAACTGGGCCGATTATTCGCGTTTCGTGGGCAACATATTCGGAAGCTTGCTAGCAGCTGAGGGCATTTTCGCATTTTTCCTGGAGGGCGGCTTTCTCGGCCTGATGCTGTTTGGCGGTAGCCGGTTGGGTCCACGGCTGTGGCTGCTCGCCACATCGCTCGTGGTCTTTGGAGCACACTTTAGCGCTCTGTGGATCGTCATGGCCAATTCATGGATGCAGACACCAGCCGGTTATAGACTCCAGTCGACACCGAACGGGACCGTGGCGGTTATGACGAGTTTCGCCGCGGTTGTCTTTACGCCCTCCTTCCTGGCCAACCTCTGCCATATCTTGGTCAGCGCCTGGTTGATAGGTTCTGCGCTGATTCTCAGCTCAAGCGCCTGGTATCTATTGAAGAATCGCCACGTGGAACTGGCAACCGCATCCATCAAGGTGGCTCTGCCGGTCTTTACGGTACTGAGCTTCGTACAGGTGTTTATCACCGGCTCCTGGATTGCAATAGTCATCTCCAACTATCAACCGACCAAGCTCGCGGGTATGGAAGGCCTGTGGCCCGCTAGCCAGAGCTGCGCACCGCTCTACCTCTTCGGGTGGGTGAACCAGTCAGGGCATACTACCAGCGGTATCGCCGTTCCCTGTCTGCTGAGCTATCTCGACTACTTCAACATTCATGCTCCAGTTACCGGTCTGGAGTCATTCTCCTCCACCGTGTGGCCCCCGCTAGAGATAACGTTCCAGGCCTACCATCTTATGATCGACCTGGGCATGTTCTTCATTCTCATCGGAGTCCTGGCTTCCATCTACTACTTCTGGGGGCGCCGGCTCTTTCACACCGGCTGGGTTCTGTGGCTCCTGGTGTCAAGCGTGTTCCTTACCGAGCTGGCCACTCTTGCCGGTTGGTGGACATCGGAATTCGGGCGCCAACCCTGGATCGTCTTCGGTGTCATGAAAACCAGCGATGGGGTATCGCCCTCGCTTACCGTACCGCAGGCGTTATTTTCGGTCGTGACCTTTGTCGTGCTCTACGCCATACTGCTTGTTCTGTTTATCTACTTGCTCAACAAGGACATACAGCGAGGGCCGGAACCACTGGAAGAGCAAGAGCCTGGTGCCGAACTACCAGATACCTTCCGAGCGGTGTTCGAGAGACCCAGGCCACTGGCGAGGTAAGTCGAGGTAAGACCATGTGGCTAAATGTTGTCTGGTTTGTGCTCTTCGGCTGTATCATTGCCGGCTACCTTGTGCTCGACGGCTTTGACCTGGGGTGCGGTATTCTCCATCCTTTTGTCGCTACTAATGACACCGAGCGCCGTATGGTCCTCAATAGCATTGGGCCGGTCTGGGACGGCAACGAGGTCTGGCTGGTTGTTGGCGGCGGCGTGCTCTTCGGCGTGTTTCCCCTCGTCTATGCCTCACTGTTTTCGGGTCTATATGTGGCATTCATGCTGGTACTGACGTGCGTGATTCTGCGAGCGGTGGCGATTGAGTTTCGCAGCAAGCGCGAAAACACGGCATGGCGCTCATTCTGGGACTACGTCTTCTTCCTGGCCTCGCTGCTGCTGGCGCTGCTACTCGGGGTCGCCCTTGGCAATATCATACTGGGTCTACCGGTAGATTCCCACGGGAATGTCTCAGCAAGTCTAATCCAGTTGCTATCGCCATTCGCGCTGCTGGTGGGCGTAACCACTATCTGTATGTTTGCGATGCACGGAGCTATCTATTTGATCATGAAAACTGAAGGTGAGCTACACGACCGAGTCCTGAGTTGGTTACCACGTCTTATGATCGCCTTCTTCCTTCTCAATACACTGGTCGTGGCCGGGACCCTGGTGCTACACCTGCAGGTGACCAAGCGATACCTGAGTGACATCTGGCCTACCATCCTACCGGCACTGGCCCTCCTGGCCCTGATACTTTCCTGGTATTTGATCCGTCAAGGCCGTCCCATGGCCGGGTTCGTTTCCACCAGCGCAGTGATCGCTCTGCTCATAGGCTCGGTAGCCACCGGTCTGTACCCAAATCTGCTGATTTCGACCATTAATCCTTCCTACAATCTGACCATCTTCAACGCCGCTTCGGCCCCCAATTCGCTCACTATCATGCTCATTATTGCGCTGATAGGCATACCGATCGTGCTGCTTTACACGGTTGGAGTGTACTACATCTTCAAAGGGAAGGTCAGGGTTGAGCATGAGAGCTACTAGGAAGCGCCCCGCCGGAACCACCACCATCCCAACCATCACACTCGATCGGCGGATTCTACGGCTGGACCACCAGGCCAGGATGCTGCTATATGGGGCTGTGACTCTTGCAGTGCTGGCGTCGGGAACGCTCATTGCTACCCTGTGGCTGCTGAGCGAGACCATAAGTAGGATATTTCTCGCTCACCTGCGCCTGGAAAGTGTGCTGCCGCTCCTGGTCACCATGTTTGTTCTTGTGACACTGCGAGCCGCCCTGATCTGGATCAGTGAGGTCATATCCCAACTCTCGGCCGGCCGCATAAAGGACACACTGCGAGCGCGACTCAGCGAAAAGCTGTTTGCCCTGGGACCAGCCCGGACGCACCGTGAGCGCAGCGGAGAACTGGTACATACTCTGGTGGAGGGTGTAGAGTCACTGGATGAGTATATTACCGGGTATCAGCCGGCGCGTATACTGGCCGGCCTCATTCCCGTCCTGATTCTCTCCATCGTCATGCTGCTGGACCCGCTGACAGTACTGGTGTTACTGTTTGCCGGCCCGATGCTGCTGGTACTGCTGGCGGTCATCGGAGCCCGAACCAGGGAGTTAAGTCGGCGCCGTTTTTTGGAAATGAGCTGGATGAGCGCGCACTTCCTGGATATGGTGCAAGGTCTCACCACGCTGAAGATGTTCGGACGCAGCCGTGAGCAGGTCGAGACCATCGAGGACATCAGCCAGGATTTTGCCAAGAGCACGATGAAGGTGCTTCGGACGGCGTTCCAAACCTCACTTATGCTGGAGTGGGCAGCGGTAGGGGCCACCGCATTTGTCGCGTTGGAGGTCAGCCTGCGCCTCATGCAGGGAGGGCTTCCCTTTGATAAGGCATTAACGGTATTACTACTTACGCCGGAGTTCTTTCTGCCGCTACGGCAGCTGGCGCTGAAGTACCATGCCGGGGCGGAGGGCAAGGCCGCTGCCGAACGTATCTTCGCAGTGCTCGACACGTGCTCGGTGGCGGACCAAGTGCCTTCGCCGGCAACACTCAGTAGATCAAGGACAATCGACGTAAACAGCTCGGTACCTTCACAGCGCTTTGACGTGCGCTTCGAAGACGTTCACTTCAGTTACGATGGTAGGGCAGAAGCCGCTTTGCAGGGTGTCACCCTGGCCCTCCCCCAGGCTCAAACCACTGCACTGGTGGGGCCGACGGGGGCGGGTAAGACTACAGTTGCGATATTACTGCTCCGCTTCATCGAGCCATCCGCCGGTGTAATCCGGATCGGGGATATACCCCTCGCGCACCTTGATCCAGAGACCTGCCGCTCCCTGGTTGGTTGGGTGCCACAGCACCCACATTTCTTCCACGGTACCATCGCCGACAATATCCAGCTGGCACGACCAGGCGCAAGCGACGAAGAGGTGGAGGCGGCAGCGCGCGCCGCTCACGCTCATGAGTTCATTCAGGCGCTCCCAGCTGGCTACCAGACTCCCATGCATGAAAATGGCGCTCGCCTCAGCGGTGGCCAGCGGCAGCGAATTGCTATCGCTCGCGCATTTCTGAAAAGTGCGCCTATCCTCATTCTGGACGAAGCGACCGCTCACCTCGACGTCGAGAATGACGCTTTGGTTCAACAAAGTCTCGGAGAGTTGCTGAGAGGCCGAACCACGCTCATTATCGCCCACCGACTCCACATGGCGTATGGCGCAGACCAGATTGCGGTGATGGACCGGGGACGGGTGGTGGAGATCGGCACCCACCGGACGCTGCTGGCCAAAGCTAGCCTGTATCCTACGCTGGTCTCCAGGTACCAGGAGACCGTGGCATGACGATATTCTTGCGCTTGACTAAGGTGATGGCACCATTCCGGTGGTGGATTGCGCTCTCCATACTGCTGGGCTTTCTGACTATCGGCACTAGCGTCGGACTCATGGCGATGTCGGCGTACCTCATCTCGCGCGCAGCATTGGTACGATCGGTGGCTGACCTCTCGATCGCCATCGCCGCGGTGCAGCTTTTCGCCATCTCGCGCGCCGCACTGCGCTATACGGAGCGCTACGTAACCCATGCCACCACCTTCCGGATTCTGGCCAGGCTCAGGTCATGGATCTATGCCTGCCTCGAGCCTTTGGCGCCGGCACGGCTCTCCGGGCGCCGAAGCGGAGACGTGCTAACGCGTCTCACGGCGGATGTCGACACCCTTGAGCACTTCTATGCGCGCACGCTGGTACCACCCCTGGTGGCAGCACTGGTTACAACGCTGTCCTGCGTCGTTCTCGGCGCTTTCAATGTATGGCTGGGGATTGTCCTTCTGGGTTTTCTTCTGCTAGCCGGCGTCGCGCTACCGCTTTGCCTCCAGTGGCTCGGCCGGGCACCGGCAGCTGAACTTACTGCCGTACGCGCCGAGTTCAATGCCACTCTGGTGGACGAGACACAGGGTATATCAGATCTCATGGCATTTAGCCAGAGGAGCCGCTACAGCGAGCGAACTCTAGCTTTGAGCCGTAAGCTCAACCGCATACAGGAACACATGGCGGTACTACGTGGGAGCGGTGCCGCTCTCGGCACACTCTTGGCCAGCCTGGCCGGATTAAGCGTGCTGTTTCTGGCCATTCCTCTGGTAACCGGAGGCAGCATCGACGGCGTTTTCCTTGCAGTACTTCCACTGACGGTTATCGCCAGCTTTGAGGCAGTGCAGACGTTGGGGCCAGCGTTTCAAAACCTGGAAGCTAGTGGGTCGGCAGCTCGACGTCTCTTCGAGATCATCGACCAGGAGCCGGCCGAAGCTGGCGTCGCAGCCCCTCTCCCGAACGGTAAGCGTCGGCTACCGCTATCTAGCGGCGACTATAGCCTCGACGTGAAGCACCTGTGCTTCGCCTACGCAGCTGATGAAGCTCCGGTGCTGGTCGACCTATCGTTTTGCGTACCAAACCACGGTTGCCGAGTCATCGTAGGCCCCAGCGGTGCCGGTAAGTCTACCCTGGTTAGCATTCTGCTGAAGTTCTGGGACTACCAGGCCGGATCGATCACCGTGGGTGGATGCGAGCTGCGAGATTACCATGCTGACGATGTACGCACCCTCATGAGCGTTGTCGCCCAGGAGACCTACCTCTTCAGCGGCACACTGCGTGACAATTTGCTGCTCGCCAATCCGGATGCCCGAGACGACCAATTGGAAGCTGCATGCGAACAGGCCAAGCTCCACCACTTCATAGCGAGCCTGCCGCGAGGATACGACACTTGGATCGGCGAGAACGGCGTCTTGCTCTCCGGCGGGGAACGCCAGCGTCTGGCGATCGCCCGCGCCATCCTCAAAGACGCCCCCATTCTGCTGCTTGACGAGGCTACAGTCCACCTTGACTCTGTAACCGAGGAGGCGATTTGGCGAGCGCTGACACCATTCATGGCTGGCCGAACCACGCTGATTCTGGCGCACCGTCAGCCCAGATATTTGCCAAACTGCCAGGTCCTTACCCTTGATCAGGGACGAGCGGTTGCCTGCGGGTAGCGGGCGCAAGACCGATCTCGACCTCGCCTCTCTTTTTCCGCTAACTCTCCACGTACCGGTACTACCTATGTGTGATTCCAGCCGGCTGCGATACCGCGGGCCGGCGGTATCGGAAAACGGCACGGTGCCACTGGTGCGCCCGTGCCGCGGGCTATGTACCGTCCGGCAGGCTCCACACCAGCCTGCTGCTTCAGGGAAAGGAGGGCGCGTTCCTGCCAGAGCGAAGAGTGGGAATCGCGCGTACTGTCTATGGATACGACTTCTGGCAATGGAGACAATCGCTGGCAGGGTAGCGACCAGGCACGAATGGCGGCGCTGATGCGGGAGGCCTACGCCTGGGTCTGGTACGAATTGTGTGTAGCCCTGGCAGCACGAAGTGGAAGTGTGGCTACCTACGCTGGACATTCGGCGCGCGGGGCTTATCTGTATAGTGTGCTCGAAGACGATCGGACACGACGCTCACACATCGTCTACCACTTCGCCCCGCAAAGACGCTTCAGCTGTACTTGCCAGCCAAACGAAGGCCGGCATCTGCCCTGCGCACATGTTGGAGCTGTGGTGCTGTATCTACAAGCTCTCTCCCCATCAGCGCAGCAATCCTTTTGACCTGACAGATCCGCCTTGCGAATGAAGGCTCCGACGGATGGATGGATGGATGGACGCACGGGCGTGCTGTAAGCTATAGGTAATCTCTTGCTGTTAGCATACAAAAGAGTCAGTAACCTTGAGCCGAACTCTATTCTGGAAAGTGGCGCTCATCCGGGGCAACCGGTAGCGTCATATGCTCAATACTGTGGTAAACGGGGATTGAAATGGGCTCGGACAATACACCGATATCGAAGTCAGCCAGACTGGACACTGCGCGTTACGTACCGGCTGAAGTAGTTGAAAGCTCCATTGCGGCGAGCCTGATCGCCGTAGCGATGGCTCTACTTGCGCGCTTTCTCTTGAATGTCAGCACACCAGCGGAAGTCTTCGGCGACAGGCTGACCCGCTTTATTCCGCTGCCCGTCTTCTCGCGACTCCTCGGCCTATTTGGCGGCAACGCCAAACACTTCTATTTTGGTGGGTTACTACTTACCGAGGCACTGGTTACAGCTCTTGCCGGTGTTCTCTACTTTTACCTGCGAATGCGCGTGCTGCCGCGCTATCCCCAGGTCGAGCGCATGCTCTCTCCCGACGGGGAGCCTAATATGCGCGAAGTGCCGGTCATTGCCATCCTCTTCTGGCTGGTCTCGGCGGGCCTGGTGGCCCCAATCTTGGGTGCCGGATTTTTGGGCGCCGGCATGATTGGCGGATGGACCAATGTACTCGTCTCCCAGCTCATTCCCAATGTCGCTTTTGCAATCGCCTTCATTGTGTTGCTACGTCGCGCCGGCTTCTCGGCTTCCAGTATGAGCACTGCGGCATCCCGGGCAGCGGTCTCACGGCGTCGCCTTCTCCAGGAGATCGGCTTTGGAACATTGGTGATCGCCGGTGGCGCGCTGGCATGGGATTTCATCACTGGAGGCGCGGCAAGCCTCTTCGGTGGCGGTACCAACCAGCCGCAGCTCCACCTGGGCTCGGTTCCCGCTCACGTGGAGCCTCCGGTTCCTAGTTACGGTCCCTGGACCCCAGTTCCAGGGCTGACGCCGGAAGTCACCAGCCCACAAGACTTTTACTACGTCTCTAAGAACCTGGCAGGTGACCCGAATATCGACGTGTCGACCTGGCGTTTACAAATTGGCGGCCTCGTCCAGAATCCCTACAGTCTCACCTTTGACCAGCTGCGGAGTTTACCTCAGATCGAGCAGTATCATACTTTGGAGTGCATTAGCAACGAAGTCGGCGGCAACCTGATTAGCAATGCCCTGTTTGTGGGCGCCAGCATTGCCGACATACTTCAGCATGCCGGTATTAAGACCGGCGCCAGCGATATGATCTTTACCGCGTCCGACGGCTATAGCGACTTCTGGCATTTGAGCCAGGCTCTCGACCCGCGCTCGCTGATCGTCTACCAGATCGATGGGCAACCGCTACCACAGTCGCACGGCTATCCTGCGCGCTTGCTGGTTCCTGGCCTCTATGGGATGAAGAATTGCAAATGGGTCACCTCACTTGAGGTAGGCTCCGGTAGTTATACTGGCTACTGGGAACAGCAAGGTTGGAACGCTGAAGCAGTAGTGAACACCATGTCTCGCATCGATGTGCCGAACGATTCCGATCTACTGCTGGCCAAACCGACATTTATCGCTGGCGTTGCTTATGCCGGTGATCGGGGCATAGCCGAGGTGGATGTGTCGACCGACAGCGGCCAGACCTGGCATCCGGCCACGCTGCGCCGGCCGCTGGGCAACTTGACCTGGGTTCTCTGGGAGTACGACTGGACTCCGACAAGTAGCGGCATCTTTGTTATCGTGGTGAGAGCTACAGACGGGCAGGGCAATGTCCAGCAGAACGATCTGCAACCTCCGCTGCCTAGCGGCTCCTCCGGCTATGATGCTATCAGCGTCACCGTACGCTAGATGGGTTTAGCCAGCAAAAAGGTTCGAATTTCGAAGGGGCGTAACGAAAAAGACCAGCCGGATCCTTGCCAGACCGGCGTATCATGCGAGGCGGCCTTTGAAGCTAGCCATTCTGCATAAGCGGGGCTGGCATCTTCCGTCATCGGACGCTCGAGCAGATCACACTCGGTAACTCCGGAAAACGACGCCAGACATTCAACATGCGCCCAGCACCGGCTGCCGTGCGTCTCATAGACCCGCACAATGTAACCGTCGCCATCCGCCTGCCGCTTTACGGCCTCGATAGCCACGTTTTCCGGAGTGGCTCGAAACAGCGCGGTTGGCATAGCGGCACGTTCATTGGGGCCGCGGTCGCTGTGCTCCGGTCCTTCGGCGACCGCATGCTGGTCGATCGAGAGGACAGCCGGCGGGCGATTGAGCCCATAAGCGGCGGCAACTGTACCGCCGGAGCGCCAATCTCCCAGATGGGGGTAGAGGCTATACGTGAGTGTATGCTCGCCCTGATCAGCCGCCGGGTCGGGTTCGGTAGGCGAGCGCAGGAGCGTCAGGCGGAGAACATTGTCGCGAATATCGTGGCCGTAGCACCCATCGTTCAAGAGACTGACCCCGTAACTGGTTTCGGAAAGATCCACGAATCGGTGGGCAGGTGTCTCAAATCTCGCTTGGTCCCAGCTAGTATTGCGATGAGTTGGGCGCTCGACTACTCCATACTGCATCTCGTAGGTAGCCTGCCGGGTGCGCAGATCAAGCGGAAATGCCACTTTGAGAAGTACATGCCGGTCGTGCCACTGGATATGGGTCAGAAAATCTATACGGGGTTCGCTTCGGTAGAGCGATATATACTGCAGTATCGAGCTGGATAGCAGCGAACGCCGTACCTTCACAGTGGAGCGCAGCGGCCCGCTCTCCACCAGCTCGATTCCGTTGCCATCCCCGGTGCCGGCGGGATACTGCTTCTCGCTGTAGGTCGCATCAATATCCCAGGCGTCGAAATTCTGCGGGCGATCATCAAATGCCTCGAAGCAATTGCCGACCGCTCCGGCAGGCAGAAGTTCACGGCCGCCGGGCACACGTTTGTCCACACAGGAGAGTATTTCTCCATACTGGTTGAAACGAACATAAAAGTAGGCATTCTCCAGCACTGGTGAGCTGCCTGATGTTCCTCGAGCCGGCTCCAGGGCTATATCCGCAGAGACGACTGCAGGCTCATCTTGCGCAGCCACCGATGTCGAGCCTGGAGAGATAGTGACGAAACCGAGGCCCGGTATGGTCGGTACCTCAATCAAAAGCGTCTCAGGACCATCTCGACGAGTGTGCTGAATCGGGAGCGGCCGTCCGGTGACGCCGTCTATCCAGCCGTGTGACGCTGCGGCACCATTCCTCTTTCGGCTCTTCTCAGCCAAAACCTCTATCAAGGGGCTGCGCGGCCAGGGACTGTGGTTGAAGACCACGACTCCGCGCGTCCGGCCGGAGATGGCCGGAAGTATCGTATCAATTAGAGCGTCCAGTTCCTGGTAGAGCCGGGTGAGTGCTTCACGAGCATCAGAATATACTGCACTAATTGAGGAGCCAGGAAGTATGTCGTGGAACTCATGCATTAAGAGAGTGCGCCAGGCATCATCCAGTACTGGCCGGCGCTCAGGGGTGGTGCCGTCGACCGCCAGAGAGTGCCAGGCATCAAGCGTCTCTGCCAGCAACAATCTCTGCTCACACTGGCGATGCAGACGCTTAATCCACGCCTGGCTGGTATACGTACCTCGGTGGTACTCAAGATACAGCTCACCATCCCAGATTGGTAAGCGGTCATTGTTCCAGACCCGTTCCCGTAGCCGGGCAAAGAATTCGTCTGCCCGGCCAACATGGAGATCCGGCACACCAGTCAGCGCACTGATCGCTTTGGCGGCTTCCAGATGCTGGCGTGTTGGACCGCCTCCACCATCCCCGTTTCCAAATGCCACCAGTACTTCGTCGTTAAGTGCCTTCTGCCGATATCGATTCCAGGCTCCGGCTACGGTGAACACATCCATGTCACCGTTGTAGGTATCGGCCTGCTCTAGCGGTGGGAGAGCGCCCAATGTAGGCGTAGTAAGAAAATGCGCCAGCACCTCACTGCCGTCGATACCTCGCCACCGGAAGGTATCGGCAGGAATGCGATTGGTATCATTCCAGCTCAGCTTGGTCGTCATGAAGGACCGGATGCCAGAACGCAGCATGATCTGCGGCAGCGCGGCACTATAGCCAAAGGTATCCGGCAGCCAGAGGACATCATACGAGCGGCCAAACTCCTCGCGCAAGGATCGCTCGCCGTAGAGGATTTGACGTACCAGCGACTCGCCCGAGACTAGATTACAGTCTGATTCTACCCACATGGTACCCGCCGCCTCAAAACGCCCTTCGGCTACACGCTCCTGTACGCGAAGGTAGAGCTCCGGATAATCTTGCTTGAGCCAGGAATAAACTTGCGGGGTAGTATGCAAGAAGACGTACTGCGGATAACTCTCCATGAGCGCAGTCGCAATGCTAAAGGTGCGAGCGGCCTTTTCACGGGTATGATGCGTCTGCCAGAGCCACGCCACATCAAGATGCCCATGACCTATCACGCTCACCACCGGACGGCTCGTGGGTGTGTATTCTTGCTTCAAGGTCGCCAATTTCTCGCGCAGGCGGTGAAGTGTCTCGACAGCAGATTGCCGAAAAGCAGGGGAGGGATATGACGTCATATTGAGCTGGTTATAGGCGCTATCCAGGGCATCGGCTAACAGGGGCAGAAGGGGATCATCCTCAGATAGCGCGTCCACCACATCGGCGCCGCACTGAAGCAGATAATAGAGCGCCTCGATATTGCGATCCAGTAAGGCTATCTCGACGTATTCCAATGTCTGGTCGGGATGATTCAGGCCGCTCCAGGCGCGAATGTCTACCACCAGTCTGCCGGCAGCGGCGATGAGCGTATGGTGCGGCAGCAATACGTCCGGGTGGTGACCATTTACACCTTGCTGCAGTCGATGGTTCACGTACAGCAGACCCTCGGGCCAGCCAAAGTGACCGCCGACATTGGCACCAAGCAGCAGTCGGAGCACTACTGCCGCGCCGCTATCCGGTTGAATCTGGTCTAACCATGTTCGAGGCACAGTGGTTTCACCATGAAACCAGGCGTTCTGATCACTGCCGCCCCACCGGTCCCCGGGCGCAATGGGCCGCCAGCCCGGCTCACCTGCCGCCGGTATGGGCATCTCCTGGGGCGCGATATTCACCCCCAAAGGCAAAATGTTCAAGCCTTCAAGTGGTATATGTTCCTGATAGATAGCGGGAAACAGGTCCCGTAATCCACGCCGCAGACGCGCCATGGATGGCATTGAGGGGCGCATCGTGAGAACAACCTATTCGATTGCCGGTCAATCTACGGCAAATCGCTCATGAGGGACGATTCGCAGGCACACGAGCTTGAAACCGTCCCTACAGTCTTTAGGATCTTAGTAAGGATTACTTGATCTGGCTCTCCAACTTCGAGAAGAAGCTGTTGATGCCGGAGTCAATTGCAGGCTTAGCAATTGCCAGGCCAGCGCCTGCAGCAGCGCCTCCCTCGGCGACGGCGCTATAGTTGGCGATGGTCCCCGCGCCGTCGGCAGCCAGATCTACGGTCAGTGAGGCGGCCACACCGCCACCATTGGCCTCGACCTTCATATGGCTGGGCGACGTCTGCTGCGTCACCCTGGCGACGGTCGAGCCCTTGATAGGACCGATACCGACGGTGGCAGCTATGGCATCGGATCCCTGCCACTGCGCGGAATTTCCGGCAGGTAGACAGTTCTGCAAGACAGTGGAGTCATGCAGTGCATCCCAGACTGCCTGGGGAGAAGCCGCAAACTTATGGGTGCCTTTGATCTCCATGGACTAGTGTCATCCTTTCTACAGCTTGGCCGTAGATACGCACCTGATCCTGCTTGGTGAAAAATACCGCCGCGTGAACAGGTAGCAGACAGTTATAGCTGTGATGCCGTTATGGCATCAACCGGCGCCATTATACGGAACAAGCTCGTTAGTCTGCAAGTGGGGGGCAACTCCATATGTAGGCCCGCGGCGTTAGACGCCATGCTCCTCGCGCTATATCGCCGAAGTGGCGCCGCCGTCAATGATGATGTCTTCTCCAGTCAGCGCCGGTAGTTTGTCGGATACCAGCAGAAGCACCAGATTTGCGATCTCTTCCATTCTGACCAGGCGGCCCGTAGGCACCCCCCGAGCCTCATAGCGCTCAATGTCGTCGACCGACACGCCTTTAGCAGCAGCTTGCATCTCCATGAGATGCTGCTGCTGTTCGGTCAACGTCAAACCTGGACTGATGGCGTTGATGCGTACGTTGCTGCGTGCCAGCTCGCGCGAAATGCCGCGGGTAAAATTGACGAGCGCGGCGTTGACCATACTGCCGATGATAAACTCCTCCGCAGGTGTACGGGCAGCGCTTCCCACGACATTGATGATGCTTCCGCTCCGGCGCTCCATCATATGGGGGGCAATGGCATGTACCATTCGCACATAGCCCAAGCCCTTTACTATCCAGACCTCCTCCATATCCCGCTCGCCGGACTCGAAAAATCGACCGGCGCGCGCACGCGCCGCATTATTGACCAATATATCGATATGGCCAAGCCGCTCAATGGCCTGGACAGCAACTCGGTCGATCTCTGCGCGGTGGTTGAGATTGGCGGCGATAGGATGGACAGGAGCTGGTCTGGTCAACTTACCCGCGCTAGATAGGCTCGTGATGGTGCGTGCGGCCTTTTGCAATGTCTCGTCGGTATGGGCGACCAGTACGAGTGCAACGCCCTCACTGTGCAATGCCCGTGCGATTGCCAGGCCTATGCCCCGGCTTGCCCCAGTGACCAGAGCAGTCTTTCCTGCCAGCTGCAGATCCATACCTGACCTCCTTTGCTTCGCGTTGCTCACCTATATCTTCTATCTTCGGCCACCGGTTGCGCGAGTGGCGCGAGCCTGCTCATAATCCGTAGTACGCATAATGCGTAGTATGATATTATGCGGCCGTATCGTATAAATCAGCAACCCACGCGTACCACCAGGAGAAGACAGTGGACCTTTCTCATCTGTTTGGTCAGAAATCAGAGCGAGCTGCAGTGGAGAAGCGTCCAGACGGACGAGATCGTCTGCCACCAGGCCAGTACCATACCAAGAAATGGCCCATTCTGACCTATGAGCCCACGCCGAAGTTCGATCCCTCATCGTATCGCTTCAAAGTTTGGGGAACCGTCGAAAATCCTTTCGAAGTCACCTGGGCTGAGTTTCTAGAGCTTCCCCGCGTGCAACTTACCTCCGATTTCCACTGCGTGACTACCTGGAGCCGGTACGACAATACCTGGGAAGGTGTGCAGGTTCGCGAGGTGTTACGGCGCGCCAGCCCTAAAGCTGAAGCCAACTATGTGATGGTTCACTCGTTCACCAATTACACAACCAACCTCCCGTTATCGGCTCTGGATGACGACGACGTAGTGATTGCTCTCAAGCATGACGGAGAAGAGTTGGCGCCTGAGCACGGTGGACCGATCCGCTTGATAGTGCCCAAATTATATGCCTACAAGAGCGCCAAGTGGCTCAGTGGACTGGAATTCATGGAAAAGGACCGTCCCGGCTTCTGGGAGATTCGTGGCTACAGCAATAGCGCCGATCCCTGGAAAGAGGAGCGTTACTGGTAAGCTGTCCAGCTCGAAGTAGTCCAGCTCTAAAGCAGCAAGTCTCTTACCAGCCGGACTAGGGTTCGGCAGTTAGCTTGCCTGGCGCACACGCCGGTATTCTCCGCTAAGCCGCGAGAGTAATTCGCGCGCCTGTGTGTAGGTAACTGGCTCTGCCGGCACCTCCTTACCGAGCGCATTGCACAGCTTGCGAATGCTGTTCATCTGCTGCTCAGTGGCGGGGACCTCTCCGGGAGCGGAGATGCTCTCAGTTGCCGGGCTCTCTGCTACAGTGGCTTTGCGCGCCGCTGGCGCCTCACGAATGGTAGCAACCATCGGCTGTTGGCGCACCGGCGTGGAGGTAGGGCGCTCCACCGGAGCATCTACCACTCGCTCACCCTCATCCATCTCCGGGGCAAAAGCAGTACCGTAGCCGAGGGCCAGTAGAGCACGGCCCAGAGATTTGGTGCTGGCTTTCTCGGCATAATCAGGAAAGTCCTTGACTGATTCGGACCCATACATTGTGACCATATTGCCAAGAACGTCCCGAACTGTGGTTTTGAAGTGCGCCCAACCGGCTTCTCGATCGAGCTCCACCAGCTCGGTTTCGACCGAATAAGCGAGCTTGGCTAGCCCAGCCACGATGAGTGCGCGTTGATCTCGTATGAACCAGAGCAAGCGGTTTTGAACGGTGAGGTAATCGGCGTATACTTTTCGCTGCGTTCTCCGATCAAAGCGCTCGATCTGCATCAGGTGGTTGTTCGGGTCAAAATCTTGCCCGATCTGCCAGTTAGCTGGAAATTGTTGTCGAGCTTCTTCCACGGTTTTCTCCTATCTCCTATATGCTCTCTAGAAGCATCCCAATGGCTCTTCACAACAAACTATTCTTTGGGATGAGAATGGAAACGGCTACGCCAGCGACCCCATCCAAGAGATGTAGAATTTACGTTCTATTATAGTCTCGAACACGACGGAATGTACACCCATAAAAGCCGCATCAGACCAATTGCCACCTTCGACTATGCGTGTTAGCATTGGAGAGAGTGGGTCGTATACAATCTTGATCGTCACCGAACACACCGGCGTGTAGGTGGTATGTCACTCATTCACTGGCCGCCGGCGAAGCGGGCGCCGATAGTGGGTGAGCGAGAGAGGGGGAGCACAGTTATGCCAACCAAGATTACGATGCCGCAACTGGGCGAGTCGGTCAGCGAAGGAACTGTCGGGCGCTGGCTCAAGCAAGAGGGTGACGCGGTCAAGAAGGATGAGCCACTGGTTGAGATTATCACCGATAAGATCACCGAAGAAATGCCTTCACCGTTCTCGGGTACGCTGGTACAGATCCTGGTAAAGGAAAACCAGACAGTAAAGGTTGGCACCGACATCGCACTCATGGAGTCGTCAGCGGCCGCCTCCCAGTCAGCAACGGTAGCGGCTGCGCCCGGTGCGCACCGGAGCGAGCCAGCCGGCAACGGCCCAGCCGGCAGTGTCACACCAGGCATCAGCAGTTCCGCTACCCAGACAGCAGTGGCAACCAACGGCCAACATGCTGCTTCAGCCACCCGCGAGAAGATCTCTCCACTGGCGCGGCGCCTGGCCCAGGAGTACTCGATTGACCTCACACAGATCACAGGTTCAGGCGAGGGCGGACGAGTTCGCAAAGAGGACATACTTGGGTATATCGCCATGCAGGATCAAGGGGAACAAATCGGAGGAATGCTTGCCGGTGAGCCCTCACCGGTGACGGGTACGCTGGCTTCGCCACCGATGGCTCCGGTATTCGCCGGAGATGAAATCATAACGCCCACACCGGCGCGCCGGGCCACTGCCGAGCACATGGTGCGCAGCAAACACACGTCACCGCATGCAACGACTCTGGTCGAGGTAGATATGACAATGCTAGCGCGCTGGCTGGATCTCCATAAAGATGAGTTCAGGCAACGCGAGGGAATCGGCATATCCTACCAAACGTTTGCCATTAAGGCGACGGTGGAGTCGCTCAAGGAATATCCCTACGTGAACTCTTCCTGGACCGAGGACAGCAAGATCGTGCTCCGTAAGCAGATTCATATCGGTATCTCGATTGCCCTGGACGACAAGCTGATCGTTCCAGTCATTCACAACGCCGATACTCTCAATCTGGCTGGAATCGCTCGGGCGATGAGCGACCTTGTCGCTCGTGGCCGCGCCAACAAGCTCACCTCAGCAGACATGCAGGGCGCCACCTTCACGGTAAACAATCCGGGAGTGTTTGGCACCCTGATTTCGATGGCCATCATCAACCAGCCCAACGCTGCGATCCTGACTATGGATAGTGTAGGCAAACGTCCAGTGGTGCGCAACGATGCCATCGCCATCCGAGACATGATGTATATGTCGCTCTCTTTCGATCACCGCATACTCGACGGCATGACCGCGGCTCAGTTCCTGGTAGCTATCAAGCGGCGGTTGGAAAGCTGGGGTCCTGAGATCGACGTCTATTAGCGAACGAGAAGGTCTAGCATGCCAGCGGCCCGCCGGTACCTTGACCGGCGGGCCGCTGATCTACTGCAGAGTGTACATTAGAAAGAAATTTATTCAAGCCGCCGTAAAGACGGCTGGAGTACCTCGTTGTACGCCAAAGGTTTGACATACTAGCGCGCGAGGGCTGATTCCCGCTGAGAGCCCGCGCTTACTACCGCACGGAGCAACTCATAATCTCGCATCGCAATGTCTTGCTGATACCATTCATAGGTCTTGCGCAGGGGAAGAAGAAAATCCGGATGCCAGGCCTCGACATAGAAACCAGCTCCTGTACGTCCAAGACGTATTTCAGCTCCCGATTGCTCATTCTGATAATAAAGTGACATTTTCCTCACTTACCTCGAACGATAGAGATTCGTGCGAGGGTTATGTAAGCAGCACATTGCCCCATCACCACAGTATAGTTTACACCATCATGCTCGGGCGGCGCATCAGCCTATTTCGGCTATAAATTCCGTCAGTATGGCACCGCACAATGGTACTAACGACGGACGTTGCTTCTACGAGTGTAGAAGTGATTGATTTCTGGTGCCTTGTGCTATAATAGCAGCCATACTTTACAATCATTGGTGAGGAATCAGTCACTCCTTTATGAGAAACACACCTGTTCAAGAGCGTTTGCTGGTATGTGCGGACTGGCCATACGCACGGAGCAGCACCGATGCCGAACAGGTCGCTGCATCAATCCTACCCAGCGATATCTTCGCCCGGTATCACCGTATGTCTGGCCACATGGTGCTCACGGTATTGGGTGGCGATATGGCTGGAGCCCCCAGCTCACCAGCGGCCGACCACGCGGGCTCTTCGGCCCAGGAATCGGCCCTACGGTGTCACCAGCGAATTCTGCCCATTGGTGAGCAACTTGGAGTGGAGTTCGATCTGTGTGCCAACTCCACGAACGAAAACCACTCTCACTGCACCCAGGAGGTGTTTCTCAAGCTGCTTGACCGCGGGTACATTGTGAAGGATTCCACGGACGCTCCTTACTGCGCCAGCGATAAACGCTTTGTACCCGACCATAGTGTAGAAGGCACCTGCCCCTACTGCAATTTTGCTAGTGCCCATGGTGACTGCTGCGAGAACTGTGGTCGTAGGCTTGATCCGGCCCAGCTATTGGATCCGCGCTGCCGGCTCTGCGATAACTCGAGAATTGAGATGTGCGAAACCGAGCATTTTTTTCTAGACTTGCCTCAATTTGCCGATGCACTACGGCAATGGCTTCAGTCTGGTAAAGAACATTGGCGCCCCGGCACCCTCAACTTTGCCCTCAAATGGCTACAAGAAGGTCTGGTGCCGCACGCACTTACCCATGATCTGGACTCGGGAATATCCGTGCCACTACCCGGCTACGAAGCGAAGCGATTCTCGGTATGGTTTGATGCCGTTCTTGGCTACTACTCTGCCACTGTCGAATGGGCACAACACCAGGGTGATTCCCAGGCATGGACGAAGTGGTGGGACCCGAAGCTCATGGGCGCAGACCCACCGGCTCGCACCTACTACTTTACTGGTCGAGACAACTTAGCCGTACACACAATCCTGTGGCCCGCCGTGCTCATGGGCCTCGGCGATATGGCTCTCCCTTATGACGTTACTGCCGTCGAGTTCATAGCCATGGGTGATTTCAAGTCCAGCCACCGCCAGGCAGATAGCATCCTGGTAGAGGACGCGCTGAACCGTTATAGCGCCGACAGCCTTCGCTTCTACCTGACGAGCGCACTGCCCGAAGAACGCGGTGCCAGTTTTTCCTATCAGGATTTGGTACACCACAACAACGACCAACTCGTAGCTACTTACGGAAATGTAGTGCACCGTACGCTGACGTTTCTCCAGCGCAGCTTCAGTGGCACTGTTCCGCAGCCAGGGCCGCTGCGCCCCAGAGATAAAGCAATAGTGCAGGAGGTACAGCACGGTTTTGCGGCGGTGGGAGACGACATCTCCAGGGCACACCTGCGCGACGGCTTAGAAAAAGCTATGGAGGTAGCCCGGAGTGCCAACCGTTATCTTGAAGAGCAAGCTCCCTGGAAGCGCATGGCTACCGACCTGGAAGCCACGGCGACAACTATGTATGTCATGCTGCAGGTTTTGAATGGGCTGAAGGTACTCTTTGCCCCGTACCTTCCATTCTCCTCGCAGAAGCTCCATCAATTGCTGGGTTACTCCGGCCAGGTCAGTAATTGCTCATGGGAGGCTACCGTCCTACACTACGGCCAGCAGCTACCCACTCCCTCGCCGCTCTTTAGGAAATTCGAGACGCCGGTGACTTTCACCAAGTGACGCCTATCCCGGCGTCTTCAAACGGTGAACCACCACCTGGACCACTTCTTCATCAGGAGGCCAGCTACGTTGAAATTTGCACTCGCGGTCTTGCCAGCCTCGGCCTTTCGCCGCATTCACGAACTTGCCCGAGACTCTGCGTCCCGGTTCCGCCAGCCAGAAGACTCCGGATGGATTCAGCAGAGTCGGGATTAGCTCAAGCAGTGGATCGAGGTCTTCCTCCTCATAGAGCACATCGGCAGCCACCACTATATCAAACGGTCTTAGCGCCTGGCAGGCTTCCTGCCCCACCGGCGTCCGCCAATCAAGTAGTCGTGTCTCCGGCATACGGCCCGCAGCCCGCAGCCCGTTATAGCGCGTGAAAAGTAGGGCTTCGGCAAAGCAATCCACCGCGCACTGCCAAGCTCCAGCTACCAGCCCCGCTGCGGTGGCCAGTCCTAGGCCACAGCCTAACTCCAGCACGCGCTTGCCGCGAAACTGCTCCTGCTCCGCCAATATCGTCTCAGCCAGCGCCTGCCCGCTCGCCCACAGCAGTCCCCAGTACGGCATATGAATTCCCGCCGCCACTGCTGCATGCGCCTGTTCGGCCGCCATGTCTTCAGGTTGCTCTCCTCTAAGCCCATCTCTACTGGTCTCGGGCGAGGCAGAGAAGTGATCCAGCGGCGCATCAGGATCGGCGGGCAAAGTAACCACCAATGGCTCGCCGTGGTGAGCAAGGCCTGGTGACGGCAGGCTAATGTCGCGTAGCGCGTAGAGACGCTCCATCTCCTCACGCAGCGCAGCCAAAATGATTGCCGTGTCTTGGCCAGCTCCGCCATGCGGCGACCAATCTTCGCTAGCGCGAACCCTTTCCTCAGGCTTGGTCATAAAGCTTCATCTCTAGCTGGTGACCGGTAGAGTCGGAGTAGGTACCGTTACCGCCCCTCCCGCCTCGCTGGACACCACTTTTTCTCCCACATTCAAGCCAGCCAGCACCTCGTAGACGTGACCATCGGTGAGTCCCAGCACTACTGGCTTAAGTGTCCATTTGCCCTTGCCGAACTCAAGTACGTACGAAGGAGTGGGATTATCAGCCGAAGTGACGGAACCGGAGTTCTGCAACCCAACCAACAGCTGCCGGGCTTGCCGCTGGGCATTGGCAACCTGATTGTGTGTGAGGAATCCGCCAAAGTGGGGATTGCCGGCTGCCTGAGCGAAGTTTACCGCACTTGCCGGTATCAGCAGTACACCAGTCCGCTGCTCCGTGATCACCTGCACATTCGCGCTCATTCCAGGAAGTAGAAATGCGCCATTGGTGGACAGCATATCTACCTGGATCAGTAGTGGATAGGTTAGTACGCCATCTATCCGCTCGCCTACGGGCGAAATACCGTCGAGCGTGCCACCAAACTGCTGTTTTCCAACCGATGGCACCACCAGTCTGAACACAGTGGTAGTGGTGATACGGGAGACCTGTGCGACGTTGACAGTAGCCTTGACCTGGATTTCTGCCAGATCGACCAGCGTGATGAAGGTGGAGCCCGGACCTCCGACAGTATCGCCGACAGCGGCAGAGATGGAGGAAACAGTGCCGGAGTGGCTGGCTTTGAGCGTAGCGCTGGCCTGCGCATCCTGCGCCTGCTGCAGTTCCGATTCCGCCGTCGTCAAGTTAGCCTGCGCGTCATCTACCGTCGACTGCGCTGCCTGGTTTGCAGCGGCCGCTCCTGACTGGGCAGCACTGTACGCGTCCTGGGCATTCTGAATGCAAGTAGCGTCTGATTCACACGCGGCAATAGCCGACTGCTCGGTGTCCAGAGCCACTGCTAGATTGGCGCTGCTTTGCTGCATAACCGTCGACAGCGTAGTTTCGGCGTCGGAAACCTGGCCCTGTGCAGCATCAACTTGTGCCTGCGCTGAGTTTACCGCATCCTGGAGTAGTTTGGTGTTGAGCTTGGCCAGCACCTCTCCCTCGGTAACTGTTTCCCCCACAGTGACGTCGATCTCAGCGAGCGTGCCAGGTTCCACAAAGTTTGCTCCATATACGCTGCTCTGTAAAACTCCTGTGGTGGGGAAGCTAACGGTGAGATTACCAGTGACTACCTTGGTATAACGCAGGTTAGGAGGAAGAGTATGCAGTACTATAGCTACCAAAATCGCCACCAGCACGAGCAAGATAATCGCTGCGACAACTCGCTGGCTGTTCACCGAGCGGCGAAGTCTCCTCATGGAGAGGTTAGTCGAAGGAGATCGTGGACGAATCTTCCGTACAGCCGGTACAGTGGGCTCGAGATCTTCCCTCACGGCACCGTCATCTCTAGTGTAATTGATTTCGTTGTCGCTACCTGAAGAATCCGACACGTCGAGCGCCTTCCTATGGCTTCGGGGAGCATGTTGTGCATACACGCCCAGACACATCTACATTTCTTAGCTTTAGACGTCCCAAGAGCACATGCAGTCAACCGGAGTTGGAATTTCAGAACCATCTGCTTACAAAACGGATTGCCGGGCGCTATTCTAACATAGACTATGGTACCGCCAGTCACCAGCGATGCCGACTGATTGCCTGCCGCTTGACCGGACCCACACCAGCAAGGGGTCGATGTCGAACTGACTTTTTGGCTGACCCATATCGGCTAAACGTCCCGCTTACTCTGGTAGTCTTTACCGGCAAACTGCCGAGCCCGTAGAGATAAGTGGTATACTCCGCTTTGGAGAATATCAAGCGAAGTGCTTCCGCAGTTGTTCGGGATGGTCAGGTTGGACAATATAAAGGAACCGGCATCACCGCCTCCTCCACCAGTTAATGTAACCCTTTCTGATCCATATAACGTGCGCGCCCTACTGCTCCAGCCTTCGTCAGGTGCACCTGCCCCGGTTGCTACCGCCCATCGCTGGTATGCGCTCAACGTGCGCGCACAAGCGTTTCGCACACCGCCATCCTTTGATACCCTACTGGCTCCCACGGTGCTGTATGACCGGATCCGGCCCCACCCATACCAACTACGGGTAGTGGGGCAGGTCCTGCGAGAAAAGGCACCCGCTGCGCTGTTGGCCGATGAAGTTGGGTTAGGCAAGACCGTTGAAGCAGGACTCATCTACAAAGAGTTGATGTTACGTGGAATGGTCCGCTCGGCGCTGATTCTCGCACCCAAGGCATTACTTAGCCAATGGCAGGCTGAAATGCTGGAACACTTCGACGAAGATTTTGTGCTGACCGATGAAAAGCGCTTCGAGAGTTTTACGGCCCATCAACGTGTCATCTGCTCGCTGCCGCAATTCGTGCGCTCGTTTGAGAAGATCGCGTCGAAGCCTTGGGACCTGGTAATCATTGACGAGGCCCACTTGCTGGCTAACCCAGCCTCCAAGCGACGGCACTGTGTAGCTCGGTTACGCGCTCGCTGGAGACTGTTGCTGACGGCTACGCCAATTTCCAACAAACTCATTGACCTTTACAGCCTGATCGACCTGGTTCGCCCGGGAATGCTTGGCACGCAAAAGGAGTTCGAAGATGAATATGTCGCTGACCCAGGCACCGCGCGCACGCTGAAGCCGCATAAAGCGGAACAGTTACGCGGGGCGGTGCGCCAGGTGATCTGCCGCACACGGCGGGCAGAGACCGATATCGTGTTTTCCGGCCGAAGCGTTCACACTCGTTCCATAGCTGCAACTCCCACCGAGGATGCGCTCATAAACGATATCACCGAGTATCTGCGACAACTCTACCGCCGGCTGCCTCCGCCAGGCTGGCGAGCCTCAGGGTCTCCCAAAGCGTCCCCTTCAGCCGCCCCAGCAAGCGGAACGTCTTCCGCTGGCGCACGGCTCAATCGTGGCGCGGTAATACGTGAGATCATGGCACTGCAACAATCCCTGTGCAGCAGCCCACAGGCCATTCTGCAATCTTTACAGCGTCGCGCGGAGCGCCATCCCGATGAACGTAGCATATTGAGCGCGCTCGCTGATCGCTGCCGGGGTGTGGAAAGCGCCAAGGAGCGTTTGTTACTGGATGTACTGGACGAGATTGGATCGGAGCCAGCACTGATCTTCACCTTGCGGTTGGAAACCGCCGCCCATCTTCGGGATATCATTGCCGCTCGCGGTCGCAGCGCCGATTGCTATGTTGGCTCGCTCACTCGCGAGGAGCGCGAACGAATCGTGGAAAAGTTTACTACCGGCGAACTCGATACTTTGATTGCCACCGATGCGGGCGCTGAGGGACTCAACTTACAGCAGCGTTGCCACGTAGTATTCAATTATGATCTGCACTGGAATCCTATGCGGATCGAGCAGCGCATTGGGCGTATCCACCGGCTAGGCCAGCTACAGGATGTTGCCGTATATAACTTCGCCCTTCGCGATACCATCGACGATTATGTCTTGCGTTTGCTGTATCAGAAGATCAATCTCTTTACCATGACCATTGGAGCGCTGGAGACCGTGCTGAGCGAGGTGCAAGAGGGCGAGCTTGATATCGAGGAGCGCATTCTGGACGCTTTGCTTCATACTGACAGTCCAGGTCAAGTCGCCCGAGAGATCGAGAATCTGGGAGAAGCGCTCGGCGATGGTCTGCAGCGCCAGAGATATGCCGAAACGCTGACCGCAGGAGTGCTTGGATGAAGTGGTTCAAATGGCTACGCCGGCCTAAGCCAGAGC
The DNA here is from genome assembly GCA_963826075.1 of uncultured Chloroflexia bacterium. Classification (GTDB taxonomy): domain Bacteria; phylum Chloroflexota; class Ktedonobacteria; order Ktedonobacterales; family JADMIN01; genus JAJPKE01. Next base: position 181,272 of record CAWGVQ010000005.1, on the reverse strand, counting down.
ACAATGCCTCACCAAAGGACTCTACCATCATCACCGTAGCCGGTTCGACCGGAGCGGCCAACCGGGCTACTGCTCGCACCAACGTGGCAACTCACCCCCTCACTTCCCCAGTCGAGCCACGAGACGAGCTACTGCGTTTTGCCCGAGATTACCTGGTGGCCAGCGGCGCCAGGGTGCGGGTAGAAGATACCGATCTCCTCACCGCAACACTGGCCGACGGCCGTCACGTACGCTACACTACCTCGCCGGCGCGAGCACGAACTGAGGAAGACAGCGAATTGTTGGTGCAAGGCGGACCCACGCTGGCTGAGCTCCTGGATGAGTGCGCCAGCCGCTCCCGTGTCGTGGCGCTGCGTCTGTGGGAGTCCGGAGATCCACTGGCCATTGCCACTGAATCACTGGCAGCTCCACTGCCTACCTGCAGTGGATGCAGTCGCGCCCACCCGAGCCCGATTGCAGATACGACGAAGGCTGCGGCACCTCACCGGGAGCTTTGTGAGCGGTGCCCCTGGCGAGAAGGTAGAACGGTGCTGGACGGATTTGGCCCTATCATCGAAAGCCAGATACAGCGACGTGTCGAAAGTCGGAGCATAGAACTAACATTCCATGTGGTGAGCACCGACCGGAGCGGGCGGCACGACGAGTGGAAACGCGTCGCCTTCGACCTGGCCGGTAGACACGAGGTTGCCTTACTATCTCTGGAATCAGTGCTGCGTATGGAGACTGACAACGACCTACTGGCGGATGATGGGCTGCTTTCCGCACTCGAGAAAGCCATCAGTCACGGAGAGACATTGCTTCTGCCCGCAGCCAATGCACTGGCAAGATTTTTGCGCCTGCGAGACGCTGAGGATTACCAGCGGCGCTGCGAGGATGTACGCACTACCTATGATCGGCTGCTTCGCGAGGGGAGTGAGGAGCGCGATACCATTCATGATGCCTTCCAACGCGAACTGATGAGGCTTGCCGACACCTACGCCGTAGATGTCGATGTACGACTGGATAGTGTGGCAATCATTTCCAGTCTGGTTGCCGAAGTTGCGCTACGCGATACCACAGGCAAGTCAATAATGGTACACGTCGACCTTGGCCGCGCCTGCCTGGTGCCTCTACGTTGCGACACCTGTGGGCGCGCTCTGGAGATTGGCAAGTGCTGCGTCCAGGGTCATGTGACTTGTGTCGCCTGTATGCTCGAGACACCGACTGGCACGTCTTTCGGCGAGTGTCCAATCTGCACGGCTCAGCGCCTGGGGGGACCGACACCAGCACACCGCCAGTACGACGATCCGCAATCAGCTCCCACAAGCGGCAGGCTGTCACACGGCGAGCAGCTGCATATTGAAGATCTCGACGGCATGTCGCCGGAAACCTGGCAGCTCTTTACAGCGTGGTTGCTCGAACGAATGGGATACACGTGCCAGCGCAGCGAGCTGGGACACGCCTCGGTACGCTTCTTTGGGGAATCAGATGGCCGCCGGTTTGCCGCCACGTCGCTTCGCTTACCGAGTGGCATGGCCATCGGCGCAATTGATGTGCAGAACGTGGCAGCGCTTCGGGCGGTAGATCCACAGCTGTCAGCTCTGCTGTTGACGACGGCGCCGGCGAGTGACGAAGCGGTCGCCACGGCCGAGCGCCTGGGGGTCACCGTCCTGGCTAGATCATCGCTCGGTACCTGGCTTGAGAGGCTGGAGGCTGCGTATACTCTCGAGCTGGCGGCAGAAGTGGAAGCTACCGAGGAGCGAGCTCTCAAGGCGGACTCGACACGCGGGCATGTGCTTGCCGAACTTGATCGGTTAGAAGACACCCTCTCGCACGCCGTCAACACTCGCAAGACCGGAAACCGGGCGGCATTGCTTGCGGCAGTGGAGACCATTTCTTCAGCTACGGCCGTCTCCACACAGGCATTTCTAGCCTGGGAGACACTGGCAACGGACTGGAATGCCAGCTTTGCTGATCATGAAGGGCGTGACGGCAGCTTGCTCATGACGGCGGATCCAGCGACTTTTGACGAGATTGGGGAGCGCGCGGAGCATCTGGCCGCGGTCACCGAGCAAGCGCTAGAACAGATTCAACATACCCCAGGTACCGGAGAGCTAGGCTACACTGCCTGGCGTAAAGCGGTACTTGAAGAGATGCTTGCCCGCTGTGACGCCGTGCGTTCACGAATCTCGGCTATCTCTCCAGCTGAGTGGCGCGACTTCCGAGAAGCACGGAACGTTCAGAAGTTGCAGGCGGCAGAAGTCTCGGCGACAACGGCGACCTATGCGCAGGGGCGCGCTGAGAAGGCACTGGCGCAGCTGCAGACTCGTGCACGGATTGCCGTGAGCAAATAAGTAACACATGCATGACGCACGTCGGTGGCTCCGCTACTGCCTCCCCTGGTATGTTGTAACCCGGTTGCGTACTATCACTGTAGCATAGATTCCACTAGACATTCTGAGGGGAGATGCAGTGGCACAGCGGAGCTCGCAAGTGCACGAGGGAGTTGCCGCCGCAACATCATCATGCCTACCGCCTGACCAGAGCAGCATCCAGAAGATGTATGCCGACAACGTCACCGCGATTTATCGCTTCATCTACTCAAAGGTGGGCAACCGCGAAGAAGCCGAGGATCTTACCTCTCAGGTATTCATGAAGGCTATCCGGACTGTAGATAGCTCCCGAGACGCACAGAGCGTGCAACACTGGCTCTTCCAGGTTGCCCGCACGACAGTCGCCGATTACTGGCGCAGCGCTTATCGATTACGAGCTGATTCGCTTGACAATCTACTCTCCACGGGATGGGAGGCTGCTGCCCTCGAGGGCGGCAGCCGGCCGCAGGATCACCACGTAGAGCAGGTGCAGCGCATTCTGAGCCGTTTGACCGAACGCCATCGTGAAGTGCTTACCTATCGCTTTCTCTTGTGCTATACGATCAAAGAAACTGCCGAGAAAATGGCGCTAAGCGAAGCCAATGTAAAGGTACTGCAGTTCCGCGCCCTAAAGCGGGCCGCCGAAGAAGACATGATTGTGCCATGAGCCAGCGCAACCTAGGTGGGCTATGTACTTTGGCAGGCTTGGCCGCAAGACTAAGCGAGAGACAGGGACATTATCGGCCATGCGTCGTTATACGGGGTTACTATGAGTACTCACGATGAAACACCAATCGAGCGGGACGGTGAACCGACGAGCGAACCCGATCGTGTAGACGATACAGGTAGCGTCGAGCGCTACGTCCGGTTGCATGAGTTTATCGAACAGCTCCAGCAAGATACATCTCACGCTGACTCCGAGCCGTTTCCGACTGAGGATGCAGATGCCTATCATATGGCCGCTTTCCTACGAGCGGTAGCCCCAGGAGCCAGCGACCCTGACCCCGAATTTCTGGCCAATCTGCAAACCCGTCTCTTGGCCGAAGCCAATAACCGTGGCGCCGCTTTACCGGATTCGTCCAGTAGCCCGTCCCTATCTCCGGTGGCGGGTGAACGGGCAGAACCGCGCCACGTGTCGCCGAGGCCAGTATTGTCACGGCGACTACTGCTGGGAGCCGGGTTGGGCGCTGCCGCTGCCGTCGGGGTAGCCACCGGCGCACAAATCGAACGCCTCTCAAATACTCCACCACCCACCAGTCACCCCGTTGCGCTGGTTCCTAGCGGCAGTGGCGCCTGGATTGCGGTCGCGTCGGTCACCAACCTACCACTTGGTCAGGTGAAACGATTCGAGACCGATTTTGTTATCGGCTTCGTCCGCCATACGGCGGCGGGATTCTCAGCGATCTCGGGCTCGTGTACTCACATGGGCTGTCTGTTGCTCTGGAATGCCAGCGACCGTACTTTTGATTGTCCCTGTCATGGCGGACGGTTTACTGAACAGGGTAATTCTGCGCCAGGTTCGCCATTCGCCTACCAGCCGCTTCCTTCGATCCAGACCAAGGTGGAGGATGGTCAGGTATGGGTATATGTCATTCCGTCAGAGCAGAACCAACCTTCTCCGGCCGGTGGCGCAACACCAGCAGCAACTACGAAGAGCGGTGGAGGGTATGCTGGATAGCCGTGTAGAGTAGTGGGCACCGTCCGATACCTTGGCGGCGTGGTGTTGGCTGAGAAAAAAGCTACATGCTAAATGCGGAAGCCTAAATGCGGAAGCCTAAATGCGGAAGCGCGACGGCATGAGTCCCAAGGCTTCGCGATACTTGGCGACTGTACGGCGAGCAAGTGGGATGCCGCGTTCTCCTAGAATCCGGGCAAGCTCCTCGTCGCTGTAGGGCTTAGCGGAGTCCTCTGTAGCTACAATTTCGCGTATCGCATCCTTGGCAGCCAGAGATCCGTCGAAGAAATCGTCGAAAGGAACAGTGCGCCCAGTCGGGAGCAATACGTACTTATTGGCGGTTGCGCGGCTCACTGTAGACTCATGCAGCCCCACATACGAGGCCAACTCGCCCCGCGTCAAAGGTTTGAGAAATCGGACCCCTTTATCCAGAAACTCGTATTGATGAGCAATTAACGCATCGGCGATGGTCATTAGCGTATCCCAGCGCTGAGCAATGCAATCCATGAAGAAACGAGCGCGCGAGGCATAACGGCGGACGTGCTGTCGCTCTTCATCGCTCAAGTTAAGCTGCTCTCCCGCACGCGACTTGCTCTGCTGGTAGAGAGCATGATATTGCGAGTTGAGATTAAACCGGTATCTCCGCCTCTCCACCACCTCAGCCTCAAATCCCTGCTCCACACGGCGAATGACCACATCCGGCCGTACCACCACACTCCGCTCCGCCACTACATCGAGCCCAAGTTCTGGCACACCGTCAAACTCAAAGGCATGCGCGGGATATGGATTTAGGTTAGAGCGAATAAAACGCCAGGCAACTTTCACCTGCGAACTGCTCACTCCCACGTCATGCGCGATCTCGGCAAAGTGATGCTCACCCAGTTCCTTTAGGTGGTCTTCAAGCAGGCGACGGGCAATAGGCGGAGACATGCCATGTTGCTCGAAGCTGTCTAGCTGAATCAGCAGGCACTCTCGCAGGTCGCGGGCACCGATTCCTGGCGGGTCAAGCGACTGCAGAACCCGCAAAACCGACTCAACTCGATCCGTACTGACATTGAGGGTCTGTGCAGTGTCCTCAATTGACACCGTGAGATAGCCATGACTGTTCAGGTTTCCAACCAGGTATTCAGCAATTGGTTGATCGTCTGGCGGCAATATGGTCCCCAGTTGGCGAAGTAGGTACTCGTTCAATGATCCAGCTGTTCGAACGAAGTCCAGCGGATCATACTCGTTCTCGTCACCACCCGTCAGGTCATGACCTGAGAAATCAGCATCATCTCCATCGGCGAGGCTCCGTGCTAGCTCAGCAAATGTCTCGCCGGCTTGCCAGTCACATGTGGGGCACATTCCTTGTTGCAGCACTGAACCGCAGCGCACACACTGGGCCTGTTCATCCACCTCGAGAGCCGGATTCTGGTCTATTTCTTGAGCTATCGACTGCTCCAGTTCTTCAGCCGAGTATTGCAAAATCTTTATCGAAGCAATCAGCTTCGCTGAGATATTCAATCCCTGCTGCGGACTTAATCCCTGCATCTGTTCCAGATACATCACGCCTGTTCTGCCTTGCCTATGGCCGATCTACCCGTATGTCACCTTTACCATACTCCCTCGGCTAGAATGAGCCCCACGGCTCAATCTCAATATAACCAAAGACCGGGCAAAGATTCGGTTTACTCGCTACCGCTAGCCAATGCCAAGCTCCCACTTAGCATCATCCGTCATGCGCTCGGGGCTCCATGGCGGATCAAATGTCAATGTCACGTCGCAGGACTCAACATGCTCTACCTCCTTGATCCTTGCCTCAACCTCGGCCATCACTTCCGGAGCGACCGGGCACCCAATAGCGGTAAGCGTCATAGTCACCGCTACTGCACCATGCTCAATTCGTAGCGTATATACCAGCCCAAGGTCTACGACATTGACAGGTATCTCAGGGTCATAGCACTCACGTAACGCTGCGAAAATATCATCTACGGATATTGCGGTGTCACCTACCACTTCGACCGCTGTCTGTGTTTCTTCGCTATACATTCCTCGTAGCCCCTTTATTATAACATGACATTACTTATGACGTCGCCACGTGCGCTATAGACAGCTCAGCGGACTTTCCACCGCAGTCGAAAATCCATCGGTATTCCCTCACTATACTCCCGGGTGATAAGCCCGTCAAAACCTCTTTAGATTTCAGGGAGTAGAAGCTCAAGTACTCCGTCGCGGCTTAATTGAAAGATCACATCCAGCGCAGTCATGAGCGCAGGCGTTAACGGTGTCGACGCCACGGCAGAACCGGGTCGATAGGACTCCAGATCGGCCAGCGCAAAAAAGACCCCGCCCGCCGTCTCGACAGGATGGAAAGCAAAGGGACCATCCGAGCGTCCCAGGAATAGAGCGGTCATCTCGGTCTCATAGGCCGAGCGCACCAGCTCCTTGCCGACGTAGGCAAGCGAAAATGTCTGCCCCAATTCTTCATGTGTCTCTCGCATAGCCGTCACAGCATAGTCTTCTCCAGCTGCTACATGCCCTGACGCTGAGGCGCAAAAGTAGCCGGCAAAGAGGTCCTTGGTCGCCGATCGCCGTTGCAAGAGCACACGACCGGAGGAGTCGAAAACCATCACTTGAACGCTTCGATGCACCAGGCTAGGGTCACGATGGGCATCGCTGCGCCGCACTGTACCTATGACCTGGTCGTCAAGGTCAATGAGGTCGAAGATCTCATCTGGATTGTCACCCGTAACTACCAGCGGAGATTGCTCCATGCCGCACCTCCAGTATGGAAAACTCCTATTGCTGGATAGTTTATCACCATTGACATGTGCAGGTTACCTCAGGCAGTAGCCCAGATTCCCTTATTTAGGAACCGCCAGGTGAAATGGCGAAATCGCTGAACCAGGCAGCAGGTGGATTATCTATGGTTCCCAGCGAGAGTATTCCCCAACTGGTGAAAGCAAGAGAAGACTGTGACTCAGCGCCGGACATGGCTGGTGCGCTGCCACTGCCTGTAGATAGCGGCGTCCAGCTACCCACTGGCTGCCATGTTACCGCGTCCTGGCTTACCGTACCAGCGAAGCGGTCTCCCTGGTAAGCGATGCGAAGCCAGACACCATTTACTTTCGCACTTGCCGGCATCGTTAAGGTAGTGCAGGGCATGACCCTCTGCCGGACCTCCCCACAAAATGAGATGTGCCCCTGCTGATTCAACAGCAGAGTCAGCCAATCGTTGTCATCGGTGTAGAGCACAAGCCCCGACTCAACCCTAGAGTTGTTCGGAAGCCGGGTATACACCGATAGAACAAAATCGCCGGCCTGAGCAGCCTGTAGCAAGGCGGCTGCGCCACTAGAGCCAACTGACAAACTCAGTCCCCGAGTAGTGGCTACCAGATCCCCTGTGGTCCCGGACACTTCCCAGCGACTGTCTACTTTCCGTTCCATGAAGGTGTCGGCAAAGGCGGGGGCGGTCGAATCAACGCCGACCGATGTCCAGGTCTTCTCTGTGAGAGATGCTGACGGAAGCAGAAGCGAGAGCGCCTGGGGGGTTCCGCCCACAAGAACATTGCCGCCGCTGGCTGCTACTATGGCGCTTCTGCCCTGGCCCAGCGCTACGACGGCGCCAGACTGCTCTGCACCATCCGGAGAAACTGGTGGTGGTAGCAAGGTCCAATCGCCCTTGGGAGCCAGAACCATGTTGTTTTCCGGCACCGGTAAAGAGACCATGGCCGACCCGCCGGAACCGGCAGCGTATGCCTGCAGTTCCTGCAGCTGTCGCTCGGGATCAGCCGCGATGCCAGGACCATCGACAATCGCTGCGCCCAGAAGAGCAGTCAATCCTCGTGGAGCACCAACCTGGGAGACCTGCCAACCCGCTTGTATAGCCGCAGTTCGTAACCACCAGATGCGGCCACTGGTATCAAAAAGGCAGATATCCAGTGGGGCATCGGGCCAGGAACCAATGTAATCGACCGACTTTGCCGTCTCCGTAGCAGCGACCAGAGTTCCGCCGAGTGCCAGGTTGGACGGCACGAGGCTTAGCGTGGTCCAATTACTCCACCCAGCAGGAACCGTCACCGAACCATCGGCAGCAAACTGAGCATCAATCCAGATTCGCTGGTAGAGGCGGCCACTGGTTCCCACCGCCAGTATCAGCGGCACTCCCTCACCCGGCGCCCCTGCCAGTACAAAACTCTGCGTTAACGATGTACCGTTGGGCCTGCCGATCTCCTGCCAGGTTCCCGGCTGGCCGGAGACGCCGGTGCGCCACCACAGATTGCCGTCCTTCCCCAGGGCGACTACGCCAAGTCCACCGGCAAACGTAGACGCCGAGATCGGACCGCTCAGTAAAGTACCGGCAGGGTGTCCCAGATCGGTCCAGAGAACGCCAAATGCCGTGGGCACAAGGTCAAGAACGAAGAGATGTCCATTCATACCCACAATGTAGCTCAGGCTCGATCCATCGGAGAGCGAGATAGTCGCCGGTCTCCATCCCGTCATGAGGGCCGTGCCTGGCGGCGCACCAAGGCTCCGAATTGCAGCATGCGGACCATCCGCGGTGGAGGCTGGATTAAAGAAATCGCTCTCCGACCAGACGAGGTCGGCAAGCTCGCCGGTGCCGGTAACAACAGTTGTCGTATCCAGTGAGGGCAGACCTCCCGACGGTTGCTGCGGTAGAGAAGCGCTGGTGCCATTGCTGCCACCGGCCGCCGCAGATGTAGTGCCGGATGAGCTAGGGAAATGTCCAGTATTGCGAACCGAGTGCAGCCAACCATAGGTCGCCCGGGAATCCCCCATGGTACTCTGCCAGCGATAGGTAGGCAACTGGGTTGCTGGTACCTGAGACCCGCTGAGGATCCAGCGACCCTCCACATCCGACAATGCCAGGCGATCACTGGGGTGGTCCTGAATCCCCCAGGTCACGTTTTGTTCGGCAGTCACTACAAAGCCGTTAGTCACGGCAGCCACCACAGCTACATGGCCGCCATGCTCGCCATCCGGCCCAGCAGGCCAGGGCTGGCCTTTACTGTCTAACGATCCCCAGACGAGAATGTCACCAGGGACCGGCGGCTCGCTCGAGCCGTTGGCATAGGTCACAAAATCAGTAGGATGGTTGTCGCTTTCCCACAGATCCGGCGCATTTCCCCACCCGGTACGCCCCCAATCGCCAGGGCTATCGCCGAACGCCCAGGCCGAGAAGCGAACGACGAGCTCAGGACATTGGAAGGTCCATCCATAGCCGTCACTGGTTGGCTCTCCGGGCGCGCAGCCTGTTCGATTCCAGTTGGTGGGCATATGATCACAGCTTACGCTGGAACTGTTACCACTTACCACGCTGATTCCATTCGCACAAACGTCGACGCCAAACCAACCACCCGGCTGGCCATGCCCTGGTAGAATGGTTTGCCCCCAATCCGAGCCGTTAGTGGCAGTTCTATTCACCCCGGCAAGCGCTGCGCATGATGCGTCAGCGCTGGGCGCAGTGCTGCGTGGCTGAGCCTGCACATCACTGGCGACCGATAGCACAGTCAAGATGCCTGCCGCGATTGCCAGGGCGGCGCCCAGGCAATAAAAGGAGTACCGGAGCCGTAACCCTGATGCCCACCACCTGCGCGATAAGCCCAACATATGCTCTCTACCTACTCCGCTACTCTCGCGCCAGCAGTCAAGAGGAGTGCGCGCTAAAAAGGTCTCATGTTATAGAAACGTAGGAGTGATAGAAACCTATTGCAACGGCTAACTTCTTGCCCCTATGTGCCCAGCCGGAAGGCTACTTTGATGCGGACTCGCCGTCTGGGCCTGGTGAGCCGGCATGCGACCGCCGAGCGATTGCGTAGACCAGCAAGCTCAGTAGCAGCACGAGCGAGACCACGGCCAGTGCCGTGTCCGCCCGAGCTCGCCACAGATCCACCGTTACGATCGAAACACTGGCGCCAAGACGAGTGGTAGTCTCCAGCCCTGAGACCAGCAACTCGAGGCAGCCGCTGCACATAAACCAGACACTTACCAGCAATATGAAAAAGTGTCGCGCCTGACCCCAAATTCCCTGACGTAGGCTGTGACGGGCTACAATGGCACCGCACACGACCTGACCCATGCCAAAGATCAAAGACAAAATGAGATCTGCTGTGGATGACGTAACTCACCGTCGCTTCCGAAACTGCGTCCAGCTCATGAGCTGGATTGTGAAGAGCATAGCGCCACGCTGAAATCTTTAGCCACTTTCAGCAGGCACTGTCAAGTACGCAAGCCAGACGGCGCACGTGATACCATTACAGAGACAGTGTGGAGCATCGCACCATCTGCAAAATTCGAGCCCGTCGGCTCGGTTGCACCGCCAAGGAGATGACCTATGCAGCTGCGAGGAGTTCGAGTTACCTGGCTTGGACACGGCACCTTCAAGATCAATAGCCCGGCAGGCAAAACCATTTTGCTCGACCCGTGGCTGCAGGACAACCCCGCGTGCCCTGACACGGAAAAACATCCCGGCAAACTTGATACCATTCTGATTACCCACGGTCATTTCGATCACATTGGAAATGCGGTTTCGGCTGCCCAGGAGGGCCAGCCGGATCATGTCATCACGTCTTTCGAGCTCGCCGCCTGGCTGGAGAAGCAGGGAGTTGAAAACGCTCTCGGCATCAATAAAGGGGGCACTACTGATCTTGGCTGGGTGAAAGTGACAATGGTCTTTGCCGATCATACCTGCGGCATAATTGATGGCGACCAGTTAATCTACGGAGGTGAGGCGGCCGGTTACGTTTTGCGATTCGACAACGGCTGTACTCTCTACGCTGCCGGCGACACCAACGTCTTCGGCGACATGCGTCTCATTGCAGAGCTGTACCACCCACAGGTGGCTATTCTGCCCATCGGCGATTTTTACACCATGGGACCTTTTGAGGCCGCTCATGCTGTGCGCCTGCTCAACGTAGATGGCGTCATACCCGCACACTACGGCACGTTTCCCGCTCTTACCGGCACACCTGCAGCTCTGCGCAAAGAATTGGACACGCTCGGTCTTGGCCAGGTAGAGGTGGCAGAACTCCATCCTGGAGAAAGCGTCGGCTAGGCGAGACTTCCTAAATGGCCCGAGCTCTTCCAGCTAGAAGAGTGAATCAACCGGCAAGGAGACATAATCCATGGATCAGCAGACTCAAGAGCCTCCCAGCAGTGGCCTTCTGGTTGATAGCTACGGACGTCGCATCAAGAATTTACGCATTTCCATCACCGACAAGTGCAACTTTCGCTGCGTATACTGTATGCCGGCTGAGGGTCTAGCCTGGCTGCCACGTTCCGAGATCCTCAGTTACGAAGAAATCACCCGTCTGGTCCGAATTGTCGTGGGAATCGGGATCGAGCAGATTCGGCTTACCGGGGGCGAACCTACTGTACGGCGGGATCTGCCGGAATTGATACGCATGCTTCATGAGGTAGCCGGGCTGCGAAGTCTCAGTCTGACCACGAATGGAGTGTTGCTTACCCGATTGGCAGGACCGCTGGCCGAGGCCGGTCTCACTCGAATAAACGTCAGTCTAGATTCCCTGGCGCGCGAGTCATTTGCGCAACTGACGCGTCGAGATGCGCTTGAACAGGTGCTGGCAGGCCTGGAAGAACTGGAGAAGTATCCTAGCATTCGGCCGATAAAGGTCAATGCGGTCGCCATGCGCGGCTTTACTGAAGCCGAGGTTCTTGACTTTGCTCGCCTGGCCCGGCGTAAGCCGTATGTTATACGGTGGATCGAGTTCATGCCGCTCGATGCTGACCAAATTTGGCGCCAGGAGGACATTCTTAGCGGAAATGAAATAAAAGCCATTATTGAATCGGAATTTGGTCCGCTGCAGGTCATACCCAGTGGTGACCCGTCGGAGACCGCACGGCGTTATACCTTTTCCGATGGTATCGGTGAGGTAGGCTTTATCAACCCAGTGAGCGAGCCATTTTGCTCTCAGTGCGACCGCATACGCCTGACCGCCGACGGGCATTTGCGTACCTGCCTCTTCGCACATGAAGAGACTGATCTGCGCTCCATTCTGCGCTCCGGTGGGAGCGATGGGGAGGTCGCCCAGGCAATTCGCCAGGCGGTCTGGCACAAGGAACTGAAGCACTACATTGGCGACCAGAGTTTCCGCCGTACCGCACGCTCGATGTCCATGATAGGCGGCTAAGAGAACGCACGCCCCGCGACTGCCCATTGCCCTTGATACAGTATGGGCAGCGCATGGACAGCGGCCGTTCCTTGTCAGCCAGCTACACATTGACACCTCACTGGCTGCCCAGATACAATGGCCTGTAGCCTCGTCTCAGGGAGCAAAGACTACTATCTTACCCCAGCGTGCTCTGCCCGATAATGTATTGCGTTGGCAGCCCGCTGTTTGGAGGTACTGCTGTGAACATTGTTGTTTGCATGAAGGAGACGCCGTCGACCACGGCTGAGAAAAAATTCACCGGTGATATGCGGCTGGAGCGGCGAAAAGAAGATGCCATTCCCAACCCGTTTGACGAATACGCCATTGAGGAAGCCTTACGCCAGCAGGAGAAGAATTCCGGCAGTACCGTCACCATACTCTGTATGGGTCCCACCTCTGCCACCGATACCGTCCGCAAGGCCCTGGCAATGGGAGGCGATCGCGGAGTAGTGGTGACGGACCCGGCACTTGCCGGATCCGATGCCATCGGCACAGCGCGTGTGCTTGCTGCGGCGCTCGAAAAGATTGGCTACGATCTGGTAATCTTCGGCAGCGCCGCCGCCGACGCATACGGTGGTGTGGTGCCGAGCGCAGTCGCTGAATTCTTAGGCAAACCGCTACTCTCCTACGCCAGCGAGCTCGACGTATCGGCTGGCGCCGCCAAGATTTCACGACAGGCTGAGGTTGGTTACTACACCGTGCAAGCGCCACTCCCCGCGCTGGTAAGCGTGGTCAAATCGATCAATGAGCCTCGCTACCCTTCCATGAAGGGCATCATGGCCTCGAAGAAGAAGCCGCTCGACACCTTCTCAGTGGCCGATTTGGGGCTGAACACGACGACGATTGGCGCCGCCGCCGCCGCCGAGAAAGTTCTCGGCGCGGAGAAGGTGTCCACAGCACGCAAGGGCGAGATCTACGCCGGCAACGACGGTGCCGCTGATCGTGTCGTGGCCTTTCTAGTCGAGAACAAGGTGATATAGAGGAATACCAACATGTCAAACGATATTTGGGCCTTAGCAGAGATCAATGACGGTAAACTGGCCGGCATTTCACTCCAGCTTGCCAGCAAGGCTGTCGAGTTAGCGGGAGCTTTTGGCGGTCATTCGGCGGCGGTGGCAATGGGTACCAATACCCAGGCCGCCGCCCTCGAGCTTGGCGCCTGTGGAGTAACGACGGTCTACGCTTCTGAGGGCGCGGTTTACAATGAGTATCTGGTACAGCCGCAGGTCGAGACGCTGGCCACCCTCATTGGGCAGCATCAGCCGAAGCTCGTGCTCTTCGGCTGCACCAATTATGGGCGCGATGTGGCGGCTCGTGTGGCGGCTCGCTTGGGACTGGGACTTGAGTACAACGTAAGCGATGTGAGCATCGAAGCTGGAAGTGTGGTCATGACTGTGCCCGCGTTTGGGGGTGCCCAGGCGGTTAGAATGGCGTTCCAGGGAGAGGGCACGCGACTGCTGGGAGCTCGGCAGAATGCCTTTCCAACCGTGAAGGCTGGCGGCACAGCCGAGGTGGAAATCATCTCGCCACCGGCGCCGCCTGCGGGCGGAGCCGAGATCTCTGGGCCGTTCGGGACCGAAGGCGCAGCTGAGGCCGGTCACCTGGGCAAGGCGCCTGATGGTCATGATATCTGGATGCCCGCTTCCGCCCGGGCCAACCTCGAAGAGGCTCAAATCATCGTCTCCGGCGGCCGCGGCCTAGGCGGCCCGCAAGGCTTTGAGCAGATCGAAGCTCTGGCCAACGCGCTGGGAGCCAGCGTCGGCGCGTCGCGTGCGGCAGTTGACGCTGGCTGGATTCCGTATGGCCACCAGGTAGGCCAGACCGGTAAGACCGTCAAGCCTACCGTCTACATCGCCTGCGGCATCTCCGGCGCCGTTCAACACAAAGCGGGTATGGGAACTTCGAGCCTGGTTATTGCGATCAATAAAGATAAGGATGCTCCGATCTTCAGCTTCTGCGACCTGGGTATTGTCGGCGATCTAAATGTGGTGGTGCCGCAACTTACCGACGCAGTCAAGCGCCGTAAGGGCATATAGCGAGTTCGCAGTGAAGCAAAGGAGCTAAAGCCATGGGCCAACCCGCAATCTGGCCGACAGGCAGTGTATTTGGGGCGGTGATCTTCGCCATCGTGCTTGTCGCCGCCTGGGTAGCATTCGCTCTGCGTATACGCCAGCTCGTAGCGTTGCTTCAGATCGGTCGCCCCGAGAACCGCTTCGATAAACTGGATGAGCGCGTTAAATACTTCATATTGATGGTGCTGGGCCAGCGCGGCGTGCTGCAGGATCCCTTACCCGGCATAGCCCACTTCTTTACGTTCTGGGGCTTTATAATCATTCAGCTCGACGCATTGAACCTCTGGGCCCAGGGGTTTCATTTTACACTGCCGGTGATCTCCAGTCGCGCTTTTGCAGTCATCCTCGATATCTCCGTCTTCCTCGCATTTCTGGCGCTTATAGAATTTACCTATCGCCGTCTGGTACTTCGCCCGAAGCAACTGGAAAGCCAGCACCATGGTATGGCTGATGCCTTCATCATTCTGGGAATGATCTGCCTGGTACTAGTGACCCTGTTCTTTTTCGAGGTATTCAGTTATGTGGCTACTGGTGGGCATGACTGGACGCTTTTTGGGGCGATTGTCGGCTCGTCCTGGAGCGGAATTCCGGTGCAGACCGCCACGGCGCTGGCCAGTGTCTTCTGGTGGGCCAACGTACTGCTGGTTCTGAGCTTCCTCATCTATATTCCCAATTCGAAGCACTTGCATCTCATGGCCACCCCATTTAACGTGTTCTTCCGCAATCTCCGCCCCAAAGGTGCGCTCGATATGATCCCCAATCTGGAGGAGCGTGAAGACTATGGGGTGCACAAAATCAACCAGTTTACCTGGAAGCAGCTATTGGATGGGTACGCGTGCACCGAGTGTGGCCGTTGCAATAGCGTGTGTCCGGCCCTGGCCACCGATAAGCCGCTGTGGCCGAAAGAAATCATTCTAGGAGTCAAAGACGATCTCTTTGCTACCGGACACCTACGTCAGGTGAGCGAGAAGGACAGTACTGAGGAGATCCTGGAAGAGCCACTGGTGGGAGGGCGTATACAGGAGGTATCGCTCTGGGCTTGCACCAACTGCGGAGCCTGCGTGGAGATCTGCCCAGTCTCAATTGAACATGTCCAGAAAATCGATGACATGCGCCGGTACCTGGTCATGGAGGAGAGCAAATTCCCGCCCGAGGTTACTCCACTTTTCAACAATCTCGAGCGCAATCAGAATCCGTGGGAGATCAGCAATGACACCCGCGCTGATTGGGCCAGAGAGCTCGGCGTCAAGACTCTCTCCGAAGACCCGGATGTTGAAGTCCTCTACTGGGTCGGTTGCATGGGATCATTTGATGCGCGCAATCGCAAGGTTGCCACCGCCTTTGCCCAGGTGATGCAGGCGGCCAACGTGAGTTTCGGAATTCTCGGCCCCGAGGAGAGCTGTACTGGTGACCCAGCTCGTCGTATCGGAAACGAGTACCTGTGGTCGATGCTGGCTGCCCAGAATGTCGAGGTCCTCAATGGATACGGCTTCAACCGGGATGCCGTGGACAATGATGGGAAACAAGCCGGCGCTACCGGCAGCCATCCCCAGGATCAGAGTAACGGCGCTCACGGCGTTGGAATAGAACCTGGAAGGGCGTATCACGTCAAAACAGTGGTGGCGACCTGCCCGCACTGCTTCAATACCATCAAGAACGAGTATCCGCAGCTTGGCGGCCACTACGAAGTTGTCCATCACACCGAGTTCATTAGCCGTTTGATAGACTCTGGCCAGCTCAAGCTACCTTCCGGTTTCGACACGCGAAAGCTGACCTACCATGACCCGTGTTTCATCGGGCGATGGAACGACATATACGACCAGCCGCGCCAGGTGCTGAATGCCGTCAATAGCGGCGGCGTCTCCGAAATGCGTCGCAATCGCAACCGGTCATTTTGCTGCGGCGGAGGTGGCGGCCGAGTGTGGATGGAAGAGAAGATCGGCAAGCGTATCAACAACACCCGTGTGCAGGAAGCTCTGGATACCGGCGCTGAGGCGCTAGCGGCAGCCTGCCCATTCTGCATCACCATGTTTGAGGATGGAATCAAAGCAGTTGATGCCCAGGATCACTTTGGCGTGGAGGACATAGCTGAGATTTTAGCTCGCGCTCTCAGGGCAGAACCAGCTGGTGTGGGTAGAGAAGACCCAAACGAGACGACTTCCTAGTCTACTTCCGCAGATCAAGCAGCGGGACGGCAGGTGGGGGGGTAGTTCTGGTCCATCCGCCGTCCCGGTGCTTCTACCCTTCACTCCGGACTACTTGGAGCTTGATCCATGGTGAAGCGAGTCAAGTCCCAGGACTGTGTGGATGAGTGCTGGGAAGACTCCAAGGCTGAGTCCGAGCAGCGAATCGTTCGAAATGAGGCCATTGGGGAGGGTGCTTGAGCTTATACTGAAAAGACCAAAGTTCAGCAGAATGCCAAAGATGCCGACAGCAGCAAAGATGAGTCCGATAATGAGATCGTATGGCCGGGCAAACTTGCCATCGTTCAGCCACCTCGCGGCCACCACCAGCCCTAGTAAACCGGTTACCAGTAGCCAGATGGATTCAGAACTCAGTGCGTGATTTTGTTTGTAGGACAGTAGTCCGGCGACGACTCCAAAGATTAGGAACCATAGCCAGTAATGCGCATTGCGATGGGACATGAACTTCGCCTCCCCGATTGATAAGCGCCGCGCATCTGCAGAACCAGTGCTGTAGAGGTGCGACGGTACAGCCACATGCCTGCCGAAACGAGAGAGCTGTCGGCACAGCCAGTGGTATTGTACAGGAAGGCGATGGCGAGCGCTATAGCGAATCATCGGCAATGCTCGGGTGATGGCCGAGAAATCTGCATTGGCCGTATATCCGGGTATTGCGCTGCCTGCGAACACGAGAAACATGTAGGACGCAGCCAGGGACAAAAAATACTCTGGTCGCGTCCTACATGCACCCTAAATCAAGGGCAGCGAAGGGGCATTAGCGAGACGGATGTTGGTGCTGAGCCGCTGCAGCGGCTCGGTCGGACGCCTGCTGTTTCGGTGTACCGCGGCCGCGCTCGCCGCCCTTCTTGCCGATGCGGCTGTAGAACTCTGGGCCCTGTTGCCGCTTGGTCGATTCTCCGCCCTTCTTGCCGATTTCTGCATAGAAGGCCGGCCCTAGCTTCTCTTTGACGGCTTCGCCGCCCTTCTTGCCGATACGGCTATAAAACTCTGGGCCGTACTTCTCGCGAACGGCCTGTCCACCGTGCTTTGCTTTCTGCGAGCCAGGCTCTGGTCCGCGTTTGCTTGTTGCCATTGTCATACACCTCTCTGTAATGGGCTCCACTTTTCACGGTCTTACCAACGCAAGCGACACCACCCACCGTGGGCCGCCCATTCAACGGAAACTGCCAGGCTTATCGCAGGATGTATGCCAGAGTGGCTGCTTCGTGCATCCATCGCCGACCACTGCCCACTATGTTGCCTAACTGTAACTCGTTGACTGGCGCTCTGCCAATGTGAAGCAGAACGGCTATACCCCAAACCACAGCTCTGGCAGCGAGTCCTCTCCCAGGCGGCCATCTGCCGCACCTATTCAGCGACCGGCATATCGCTGCTATCGGCTATTCGTGTGCCGAGCATCCTCGTCTGGGCAGGAATGGTATGGTCATCCGGCTTCACCTCTGCAGAGATTACTTTCGGAGATACACCATAGTATGGCTTTCAGCCGACAGACGGGTTGGGGTTACAATAACATAATAATAGCACGCGGGCTGTGATTGCAACTATTTGACTGTCTGGCAGCGAAAATTGGAGGTGGGTGTATGATTTCCGACGCCACAGTAGCCCAATCAGGTAACAGTAACGCGAGTGGTCGAATCGTCGTTTTGCTGGATTTTTCGGCCTTAGTGCCTCATGGTGATTGCTAATTGGTCCTTCAACTTGCCTTGTAGCCAGGTGCTCGCTATACTGAAGGTATGCGCACCGGCAAGGTGTATGGAGCCACAGGTGAACATCAGGATACCATGGGTAGGCGACCTCGGAGGTAAGGCAGCAACATGTGGAGGAATGCCCGGCGGCTTGGGTTGCTTTTGGCGTCGTTCTGTCTCATTGGGTTAGCAGTGGCGGCATGCGCAACGCCGGCAGCGCCGTCAACCAACGTCCCCAGCAGCGAGAACGGCAGCAATGTTTTTCAGACTCCAAACCCGGCTCTGAACACGCCAACGCCCACTTTTCCAGGCTTCACGATTGGTGCGTGGCCATCTCAATACTCACCGGGAAACAATGACACCATCACTATTTACGTTATCTGCCGGATTCAAGATCCCACCATGGTGAATCCCCCGAAACCGGCAGCCGGAGTGGTGGTGTTGTTGAGTTTTCAAGCCGCGGCTAATGCCGCCGCCAGTTTCGCGCCGCAAACTGAGCCAACTGCCTCGGACGGCATCGCCGCTTTCACCGTTCAGGTGAACGATCCCACATCCGGTGTACCCATTATTGTGTATGCTTCAACTAACTACGGCGGCGTCCCCTACCAGGCCCAGACATTCTTCACACCCAATCCCATGGCATCGCCTACCCCAACCGGACCGGCGGGTGGCACCCCTGGTGCGTCAGCCACCGCTACTCCGTGATTGACCTCTCTCTTTGCTCTATGGCACCGGCTGAGCCGGCGCCACGGCTGGGGGCAGGCGCTGGCAGACTGGGCAAAAATGCGCGCTGCGCTGGCTGAGTACTAGGCGCTGTATGGCCGAGCCGCAACGCGGGCACGGCTGGTTGGTCCTTCTATAGACGTTGACATGCTCGAGGTTGGTACCGGCCTGGTCATACACGTCTCGGTGCCGCCCAAAGGTGGTGCCGCCGTGCTCGATTCCGGTCTGTAATACCTTTGGTATGGATGCCGCCAGTGCCGTGATCTCATCCCCACCAAGCTCGCCGGCAATCCGTAATGGGTGAATGCGGGCCGCGAAAAGCGCCTCATCGGCGTAGATGTTGCCCAGTCCAGCTACGACTCGCTGATCGAGCAGCGCCGTCTTGATGGCGCGCTTCCTGCCCGCCAGTTTGGCCGCCAGAGTCCCGGCGGAAAAGGCTTCATCCAACGGCTCCGGACCCAACCGCGCGAAACGATCGGCCAGCTTCTCCACCGGTACCAGCAGTAACCGGCCGAACTTTCGCGGATCAGTGTAAAGCAGATAACGGCCGTCGTCGAGCTGAAAGGCTACTCGAACGTACGAGGCGCTGGTAGGTGTCTCTGCGAGCAAGAGATTACCCGACATACCCCGATGTATAATCAGCACCTGGTCATGTCCTAGCCACATCAGCAGGTATTTGCCGCGTCTGCCAATCCGGCTGATTCTTTCTCCGGCAAGAGCACGTTCAAACGCATCCGGCTCCATGTCCCGAATGCTGCCAGCCCAGTACGTGCAGGTATGCACGATTCGCCTATCTATCAGCTCCGCGCGCAACTGGCGGGAGACGTACTCGACCTCGGGTAATTCAGGCATCGTGTCTGCGGTTCCGTTTCAAGTGCCAAGCTCTCGGTACCTATCTCTCCGCTACCTATAGCGGTGTGTGCCGGCTCTCTGCGCTGGTGGTTGCCTCTGATTGCCCTCCAGTCGCCAGATACTGGTCCAGGAAGTCGCCCACGCGATCGATCCAATCATCTGGATGGTCGAAGAATGCCTGGACGTGTCCACTACCTTCCACCAGCCAGTATCGCTTGGGATCGCGCGCGCCAGCATAGAGCGTCTCGCTGTCATAGGGTTCATCGGCGACCTGATCGAGCTGATCGCCGATGATGAAAACCGCATGTGGCGCGATCCGATGGATAACCTGCACTGGACGTATCTCCGAGAGTCTCACCCTGGTAATCTTCTCACCCCAAAAGACCACCAGATTCGCCAGGGGAAAGCCGGGCAACCCAGTAAAGCGGCTAAAAAGTTTGGTAAGATCGCGCTCGACATCGGCGAACCCACTCTCGATAACCAGGCAGCGTATCTCGGGCTGCTCGACCATTGCCAATACGGCAGTAATTGCGCCAAGCGAGTAACCCATAATGCCTAGACGCTGCATATCCACGTCGCCACGACGGCGGAGATAGCCGACGACTGCGGCAACGTCCCTGGTTTCGTGCACACCATAGGTAACCATGCTGGCATCGCTTTGGCCATGCCCAGCAAAGTCGAAGAGAAGCGCTCCATAGCCACTACGAGCGTGCAGGCGCGCCACCTGCTCTAGCCATTGGCCACGATTATCATGAATACCATGGCAGCAGATGAGCGTACAACCGTTACGAGCTGGTAGGTACCATGCGGCCAGGACTCCCCTTGGTCCGGGTACTCTGACCTCCTCGTACGTCAGATTGTAAGCTTCGGGAGTACGTTTCAAGGAGGTCCGCAGTGGCCGCAGCATTCTACGGGCCACTACATAGCTTCCAGCAAGCAGAACAATCGCCGCGACCAGCAGAACTGCCGTGATCACAACTGCTAGAACGGTCCACGACGCCATAGCCGCCTCGACTTCTCTTTCACAGCCCGCTGCTCGAATTGCCCGGCTTCTTATTCTACGTCAATGAACGTTCTGAAAGACATCCGAATAGTTGGAGATGCCACCCAGCTGATTAAACGGCCAGAAGACCAGCACCGCTCGTCCCAGTATGTTTTGGCGAGGTAACACCCCAAAGGTTCGGGAATCGTTGCTGCTATACTCCCGGTTATCAAACATAACGTAGAATTGGTCGGGACCAAGTTTGGTTAGCGGCACCACTCCTTCATTCAGCTGTCCGCTGGTGGGCGCCACATAGGTCTCGTTGAGTACAGTCCCGTTGACGGTGACCGTGGAAACTGAGATCGAAATCTTATCGCCGGGTATGGCAATGACCCGACCTATCAATTCCTCGCTAAGATTTTGAGGATTATAGTATACGATAACGTCTCCCCGCGAAGGTCCAGAGAAAAGATAGGCGGCGCGATTGACGATCACCAGTTGGTTGGGATACAGATGGGGCTCCATGCTGCCGTCCACCACGCGCACTGGGCGGATAGCAAGCTGAACTATCAAGAAGACCAGCCCCACAAACAGCACTGTCTCAACCACTTCTCGCATGATGTGAGCGCGCTTATCAGACGCGAGCCGGGTTGGGGCCGGCGACCGTTTCTTCGCCACAGCAAACTCCTTAGCTCACCACTCGCGCCTGATTTCGGTCGCCGGCCGTCATATTCGGCGTCACCACAAAGTGGCTTCTACCCATTACCGCAGACCCGCATAGACGAAGGCATAGTTGCGCAGCCATTCGAGCGAGTTCATGGGCCAGATGACTACCTCCGCCTTGCCGACAATAGCGCGGCGGGAAATAGGGCCAAAGAAACGTGAATCCTGGCTATCCTGGCGATTGTCTCCCATAACCCAGTACTGGTTCGTTTTCAGCGTTGTCTGTGGTACCACAACCAGGTTCTCGATAGTAGTAGATCCAAGGTTGTGGATGTACGGCTCGTCTAACTTTTTGCCGTCCACGTAGACGGCGGTGGCGGTAATCCTGATGGTATCTCCCGGTATAGCAATGATTCGCTTAACATAATATATATTTGGATCGGTGGTTATCGGTGGGTGAAAGACAATGACATCTCCGCGCTGCGGTGAGCCAAAATCATAGGCAAGCAAGTTGACCACTACAAGATTGTTGGTATATAGATTAGGCTGCATACTTGGCCCATTCACGCGGAACGGCTGTATCGAGAAGTGCACCGCAAAGAAGATGAGCAAGACGAGAACAATGGTCTCAATGATCTCCCTGATGACATATGAACGATGCTTGGAGACGGTGTTGGCTCTGCCTGGGGGAAGAATCTGGGCATCATTCACGGTTTCTTACACTCCTGGAGATGAGTTACCAAATGTTCATGACAGTGCGGGCATTGCAGTGCACCTATGCGGGCGCCAAGTGCCGGCCAACCAGGTTCAGGGAACATCTGCAATTATAACACAGCACTTGGGAAGCACCCAGCTTATCCCCCGAAAAGTCTGGCCGGGCAGTCTACCACTGAGGCAGCGTTATGTTATACTGCCTGCGGCCATGCATAAACGACACCAAGGAGTCATTGTCCATGCCAACAATCACCTACCGCGCAGCGACTTTGGACGATATGGACGCCCTGGCGATGTTACGCTGGGAAATGGAAGTCGAACAGGGCAATGAAGCGCTAGACCCAACCGAATACGCGAAGATCTATTCCTCCTCCACTCGAAATGAGATAGAAGGTAGAAGGTATCGCGCCTGGCTAGCTGAGGCAGATGGCCACGCGGTAGCCTGCGTACTGCTCGTCTGGTGGACATTGCCTCCTAACTTCGATGATTTCTTGCGCAAGCGTGGTTTTGTCTCCAGTGTCTATACCCGGCCAGCCTACCGTAGGCAAGGAATCGCCCGCCAACTGATGAATCTCTTGATAGCTTCGGCACGCGAGGAAGGCGTTGGACGGCTGATTCTGTGGTCATCGGAAATGGGCCGGCCGCTGTATCAGGAGCTTGGTTTTACTGGTAGCCACGCACTCGAACTCAGGCTCTGAAATGGCCACCGTGTCGCCACACGTACCAGCGGCAAAAAGGAGCAGTCGACGATGGCAGCGGTAACGACTCAACGACTCATGGATATAGCGCTGGAGATGGCAGGCTACCAGGAGACGCCTGCGGATAGCCATGTCTATTACGCTGGTGCTCGAATCAGCCATATCTTACTCGGTATCGACGTGGGATCGGCCGAACTCTTTATGGCAAGACAACTTGGCTACCATGCGGTGATTGCGCACCGGCCTTCTGGATACCCGGGGCCGGTCTGGGATGTCTATCGTGGCCATATCGCCCAAATGGAGGAATTCGGCGTGCCCCATACCATAGCGCGAGCGGCTGTTGACAGGCGCATCGAGAAGCTCGAGGCTGCGGCGCTGCTGGAGAATTATGATCGGACTCCGTCAGTTGCCCGCCTACTGGAGATGCCACTAATCAATATTCACTCGCCGCTGGAGAGTATTGCGCGGCACCATCTAAGGAAAATTGTCGAGGATGCGCAGGCAGCCAATCCCGACATCACCGTCGCCCAATTGCGCGACGTCATTCTAAAACTGCCGGAATGGCAAACGGTACCCACGTCACCCCGACTGGCGCTTGGAGACTGGTCACAGCCCGCCGGGGTAGTAGCCGTCTCCCATGGGTCCTACCTTCCGCCCGACGCTCCCATCGCTCACGCGTATCTCAAACACGGTGTCAACACGCTGATATGCGCGAGTTTTGCTGGGGAAGACACAGAGCTACTGGGAATCGCGGGGACGATTCTCACCCTCGGCGGACTGCCAACCGCCAGTCTCGGGGTGAATCCATACATCAGCCGGCTGCGAGCCGAAGGCCTCGAGGTCACTCCATTCTCTGGCATTTCCGGCCTGAGCCTGGAGCAAGCCGGTTAGTACTCGCCCAGCCGGCTCCTTCTGGTGCTCTAGCGCTTCCAGCGATGAATGCCCTCAATATAGCGGATCGTTCCGGTTCGTCCACGCATCATCACCGAATGGGTACGGGCGCCAGTGCCAGTGTACTCGACACCTTCGAGCAATTCACCCGTCGTTATGCCGGTGGCGGCAAATGACACATTGTTGGTAGCAATCAGGTCGTCAACCGTATAGACACGACTCAGGTCGATATGGCTTGCCTCGAGTTGGGAACGCTCCTCGTCACTGCGCGGCCAGATCTGGCAGAGCATTTGACCGCCGACACACTTCAGGGCAGCTGCAGCTAGAACTGCCTCTGGCGCACCTCCTATGCCCAAGTAGACGTCTACTGCCTGATAATCTTCCATGGCTGCCTGGATGGCTGCGGCGACATCTCCATCCATAATCAGGCGAACGCGAGCACCAGTCGCACGTACCTCATCGATGATCTCCTTGTGGCGGGGCCGATCGAGAATTGTCACCGTAATATCCGGAACTGGGACACTTCGAATCTCAGCAATGCGTGAAAGATTTTCAGCGATCGAAGCTTGCAGATCGATCACTGCCGCCGCCGCCCGTCCAACCGCTAGCTTCCGCATGTAGAAAACGCCCGGAGGCGCGGAAAACATCGAGCCACGATCGGCAATGGCTACCACCGCGATAGCCCCAGGAAGGCCCAGCGCAGTCAAACGTGTGCCATCTACGGGATCCACAGCGACATCCACTTCCGGCGGCAACCCATTGCCTACTTCCTCGCCGGTATACAGCATGGGAGCCTCATCCTTCTCTCCCTCGCCTATCACCACCAGACCGTGCATATCCACGCCGTCAAGAGCGTTACGCATCGCGTCCACCGCAGCCTGGTCCACCGCCTCCTTATCACCACGCCCCATAAACCGTCCGGCCGCATAGGCGGCTGCCTCGGTAACCCGCACCAACTCCATGCCAAGGTTACGCTCTCTCGTGCTGGAGCGTTCGAATCCATTTTCCCCAGTCTGCATCCGCAACCACCTTTGTCTACTGGTACGTGATGATGTGTTGGCTCCCACCACGGTCCAGATGCTAAACCTCCGGACAGTGTGGATTCACTCGACAGTGCTCCGCCAGCATGATGGCCCTCAGTTGCTCTATAGCATCCTGGAGGCGCTCACGCCGATTGATGATAACATAGTCATAGCTGGGCAGCTGTGCCATCTCGCGCTCGGCATTTATCAGGCGCAACGCCCGCTGCTCGGGAGAGTCCTGACCACGCATGTCAAGCCGGCTGGTAAGATCTGAGATGGATTCAGGCGCGAGAAATATGAAAACCGCGCCCTTGGTACGCTGCCGAATAGTGTACGCGCCCTGAGGGTCAATAGTCAAAATAACGTCACGGTTAGCAGCAAGCTGCTCGCGAACCGGCGTCGACGGCACGCCGTACTGATTGCCATGCACTTCAGCATGTTCCAGCAACTGCCCAGTCTGGATCATCTGCTGGAATTGCTGGTGCGTGCAGAACTGATAGTGCACGCCATCCATCTCACCGTCGCGTGGCCGCCGTGTCGTCGCCGTTACAACGATATAGCCGGACCATCCCTGCTCCACCAGTGCTTGCGTAACTGTTGTCTTACCCACGCCCGACGGGCCGGATAGCACCACCAAAAGCGGACAAGTCTTAACCGGTACGGAGGGTGGCTGCTCGGTTAGAGAATTCTCGCCGGTATGTGTCACGGCCTAGTCTACCCCCTTACCCTGAGATATCCGACCACATCTCACTATTTTCACAGCCATGTGCCGTTGATTACACGTTATACTATAAAGTCGCGTCATGTCGCTTGAAAGCGAGTTAGCATTCATGCAGGTTGATGCTCTGACACTGGCCGCGCTGGCCAGTGAATTTCGCTCCACATTAATCGGCGCCCGCATTGATGATGTCGTGCAGCCAACACCACATGCAGTGGCGTTGCAGACCTACGGCGGCGGTCGCAACCGCTGGCTGATCGTTTCCGCCCATCCAGAGTTCGCTCGGGTACATTATATCGAACGCAAGCCGCGCAAACTGGTGCTGGAACCGCCATCGTTCGTCATGCTCCTACGCAAGTATCTAGAGGGCGCTCGCGTCTCTGTGGTACGACAGCCACACTGGGAGCGGCTGCTTGAGATCGGATTGCAGCACCCGCATCCGGCGGACCAGGGAGCTGACCACTATCCAGTGTGGCTCATCATAGAAATAATGGGGCGTCTCAGCAACCTGATTCTTCGGGACGACAGCGGCAACATTCTAGGTGCACTTCGCCATGTCGGCGCTGGCGAGAACCGCTTTCGCACCATCGCACCTCATGTACCCTATCGCTATCCACCCCCACAGACCCGCATGCTCGGTGACGAGCTGCTGCCACGATTAGCACCCGAGACCGTCAGTCCGGGAGAATTGACGACAGCGGGCATGCAGATGCTCACCCAAGGTACTCCAGCGCCGAGACGCAAGAAACAGCGCACCGAGCCGCTTCTGGTCACTAGCGTCCTCCTGGCCAACCTGGCCGGCTTTAGCCGAGAGCTGGCGGCAGAGGCTACCGTGCGAGCGTTAGCCGACCCAGCCGCACCGCTGACCGGCGACGTCAACTGGAACCAAGTCGCCGAAGCGGTACATACGCTAGCCGAGCTTCCGATTTCCGGCTTATGGCAACCTACCCTGGTGTATCAACACGCTGTTCCGGAGCTTCGACCGTACGCCTTCGCGGCGTACCAGCCACAGCAGTACGGCGAGGAGGCGGTTTTACGGGGGACGGAAAGTGCCAATGCCATGTTGGCTACCTACTTCGAGGAAGCCGAATGGTACAACGCCATCGAAGGGGCCAAGCAAAACCTCCGCCATTTGCTGCAAACCCAACGAGATCGTGCGCTCCGCAAGCAGGAAGCCCTGCAGAATGAACTGGGCATGCTGGCGGAGATGCCCAAACTCCGCCAGGAAGCCGATATCCTGCTGGCTTACCAGTCGGAGATCCCCGAGGAGGCTAGCCGTTTTGTCGTGCAGAACCCGTTTACTCCAACAGAGGACCCCGCCGAGATGCTAACTATCACGCTCGATCCGCGGCTTTCGGCAATAGAAAACGCCAACAAAAAGTACGATCGCTACCATAAACTGCAACGGGCCGGCACCCACATACCGTTGCAGCTTGAAACCACCCAGCTGGAGCTTGCTCGAGTGGAACAATTGGGTACCGATCTGGCGCTGGCCGAGTCGCCGGCTGACATCGCGCTGGTTCGTTCCGAGGTTGCTGAAGCCGGCTACTTACGTACAAGAAAAGAGCCGAAGAGTCGGGCTCAGGGGCAGAAGCAGAAAGCCAAGAAGGGGGGTAAACCAGGCAAGGCGGCGGCCAAGCGCACCCCTGACATGGGCCTACCAGTTCGCCGGCAGTCCAGTGACGGTTTTGCCTTGCTGGTAGGCAAGAATAGCCGCCAAAACGAAGACATAACGTTCCACCTGGCAAACCCCAATGACCTCTGGTTGCATGCGCGTGGAGTCCCTGGGTCTCATGTCATCGTTAAGTCCGGCGGGCGACAGGTGCCGGAAGCCACCGTCCGCGAGGCGGCTGCCCTCGCCGCATACTACAGCCAGTCGCGCAGCGCCACCAGCGTCCCGGTGGATATCACCGAGCAACGTTTTGTACGCCACATGAAGGGCGGTAGCCCCGGCATGGTCACCTACCAGCATGAGCGGACTATCCACGCCGAGCCGGGTGAAGCCGGTATGGCAGCCTCCAGGCAAACCACGTCGTAACTGGCTGGCTACACACCCAGGTCATAGAGCTGCTCGAATTGCAGATTGAGGTCATTGGTAGCCTGCCACATACTGGCAAGCGCTTGCCGCACGTTGCGAGCCACACAAGGCGGTAGATCATCTCGACCAGCCAGCGCTTTCAATTCTTCGTAGACGCGCAGGGCTTCGCGCTCATGCTCGAGCAGAGGCATACCCAGCAAGTCGGTGAATTCTGCCATCTGTCGTTACTCCTTCTGCCATTTTTCCAGGCGGATAGTATCAGTAGCTCGCTGCGGGTCGGACGTCCTGCAATCGCCTGGCTTTGAGTTCGAAACGGGGCAGTGTATTCGGTTCCATCAATTCGATTAAGAAATGCAGACCCTCGTGAGCCTCGGCAAGCTCCAAGGCCAGCGCCTGCTCCAGTTCCAGCCACTCCTCCTCACGTCCCGGCTTGAGCTCTATCTTAATGGTGATCTCATCTCGAATACCGTCACGCCGCCAGATATAAATCTGGAACTCGTCGATCGCGTCGTGTTCGCGTACCAGCGACTCGACGGCGCGTGGATACACATTGGTGCCGCGAATCAGCTTCATGTCATCCCAGCGCCCTCGTATACCTCCGTCGTAAATATCACCAGTGCGTCCACAGTCGCAGGTGGAGTACGGTACTCTCAGCACCATGTCTTTGGTGCGGTAGCGCAGCACCGGAATCAGCCCACGACCAAAAGAGGTGACCACGCGTTCGCCCAACTCACCGTACCCTACTGGCTCGCCGGTAGCTGGATTGACGACCTCCTCAATATAGTGGTCTTCGATGATGTGCGTCCCACCAGGCTGGTGATCGCACTCGAAAATCATGATGGTGCCAAGCTCAGTCATGCCGGCGCTATCTCCGCATTTGGCGCCCCACGCCTCTTCGAGCTGGCGCTTGACCGCCGGAATCGATCCCGCCGGCTCACCCGAAAGCATGACTTTGTCGACCTTACTCTGCGCGGCGAGATCGATCCCCATTTCGTTGGCCTGCTGCCAGAGACGCAGAGCGTAGGTGGGCGTCGAGCAGAGCGTGGTCACCCCCATGTCTAAGATTTGATGCACACGCGCCTCGGTAGTTTGGGCACCGCCGGGAATCACCAGCGCGCCGATCTTCTCGCAGCCGTAATGAGCGCCCCAGAACCCTATGAAATGCCCATACCCGAACGCGAAATACACGACGTCTCCTGGTCTAACTCCAAAACCCCACATGCCGTAACACCACATCTCGCTGATCCAACCCCAATCTTTGGTACCGTCCAGGACACGGATAGGAGTTCGGCCACTGGTGCCCGAGGTAAGATGGTACCGTATGGCGTTCTCGGCAGGAGCAGCAAGCAAATCACCATAGAGGGGCTGCTGGGAAATGCTGGCCATCCAATCTTCGCGCGTCATAAATGGGATGCGGCGAAGGTCGTCTAGAGTCTGGAGCTGCTCGGGGTGAAAACCGGCACCGTCAAAGCTGCGGCGGTGAAATGGGCTATGAGTATATGCCCAGTCTGCCATGCGTCTCAGTTTGACCAGCTGAAGACGTTTCAAGTCCTCGCGTGGCAGGGTCTCGTTCTTGGGATTCCAGTATGGGGAATACGCCATTGTCTCCTCCATTATCCTCTGGTTCCGGGGTTTCGTTCTCGCCAAACACTGCTACAGCACGTCGTTCGGCCGGCGAATCGGCCGGCCACCTTCGCCGGGTTACTCACGTCCAAGCAACTCCCGCGCGATGATCATACGCTGGATATAACTGGTACCTTCATATATTTGCAAACCTTTGATATCCCTATAGTAACGCTCGACGGGATACTCGTTGGAGTAACCGCGATTGCCGTGCAACAATACAGCTTCCGAGGCGGCACGCATGGCGGCCTCGGTAGCAAAGAGTTTTGCAGTAGCCGCCTCGCGGGACATAGACTGGCCACGATCGGTGAGCCAGGCCGCGTGATAGGTGAGTAATCGGGCTGCCTCGACATCGGCCGCCATATTGGCAAGAGCGGCCTGCACTTGCTGGAAATCGCCGATACGCTGGCCAAATTGTCGTCGCGTGCGCGCAAAGTCAACGCAGGCATCGAGGCACGCCTGTCCTATCCCTACGGCACCGGCGGCGACCCCCAGCCGGCCAACATTTAGCGCCGACATCGCCGCCTTGAAGCCCTCGCCGGGGTTACCAAGCAGGGCAGACTTCGGTACCCGGCAGTCCTCGAAGACCATATGAGCATGGTCCGAGGCGCGATGTCCCAATTCGTGGCCGGGCTGCCGCTCACGCCGAAAACCAGCGACACCGGTTTCTACCAGGAAAGCGGAGATGCCCTTACGGCCTGCCGCCGGATCTTGATTCGCAAAGACGACGGCGATATCGGCGATAGTTCCATTAGTAATCCAGATCTTTTCACCGTCAAGTACATAACCGTCCCCGTCTTCCCGCGCAGTCGTGCGGAGGCTCGCCGCATCCGACCCGGCTTCCGGCTCGGTCAGGCAGTAGCAGCCGATCATATCTCCGTTTGCCAGCTTTGGCAGGTAGTAACGGCACTGCTCCGGAGTGCCAGAGGAGCGGATACAGCCCGTCACCAGTCCCGCGTGTACCGTCAGGAAGCCTCGAGCCGAGGAGTCTGCTCGACCCAGTTCTTCGCAGGCCAGCACAAAGCTGACATAATCCATGCCGGAGCCGCCATATTCTGCCTCCAGTGGGCCTCCCAGCAATCCAAGCTCTGCCATTCGTGTGACCAGTGACAGGTCGAAGACGCCATTTTCGTCGGCAACGCGCGCTTTCGGGGCTACCTCATGCAGCGCGAACTCGCGTACCGCTTGCTGGATGCGTCTCTGCTCGAAGGTAAGCTCGAAATCCATAGGGCGTTCCTCTATTCTCTACTGGGGGTCACCAGCGATGACTGCCATCCCTTCGATCTCTATCAAGGCGTCATCCTGGAAGAGCGATGTGACTTCGAAGAGCGCTGTCGCCGGATAATAAGCGCCGAAATAGGAGTGGAATAGCTTGCCGAGATGTTGTAGCTGAGCTTTGTACGCCTGGCGGTCGGTCACATAAATATTCATCTTGACGATATCACTCATATGCCCACTGGCGGCACCAAGCACTAGTGAGAGGTTATGCAGTACCTGCTCGCATTGCGCCAGCATATCACCCGGCGCGACGATACTCCCATCTGGCCCGCTGGCATCCTGACCCGCCAGAAACAGCAGCTTGCCTCCGGCGCTCAGTATCCCATGGTTGAAACCCCGCGGTTCTGGCAGCGAGCCTGGATTGATAAGTTGCTTTTTCCCATCGTCCATTTCGCGCCTCACCATTACCGTCCAGTCCAGCGCGGCTGCTGTCTGGCAGTGAATGACTCGTAAAAGCGGCGATGGTCCTCTCCCAGGAGTAGTAGAGCCTGAGCCTGCGCTTCGGCTTCAACCGCCGATATAAGATCCATTGAAAGCTCGTTATTGAGCATGCGCTTGGTCATGGAAATGGCCATGGTCGGTCCCGTCGCCAGCCGTTCCGCCCAGCTCTTGGCGGTCGGAAGAAGCTCATCGTGAGGCACTACACGGTTCACCAGCCCAATTCGCTCGGCAGCAGTAGCGTCTATCGTATCACCAAAGAGCAGGAGTTCGAAAGCGCGTCCCAACCCAACAATACGGGGCAGCAGATAACCCGCGCCCATATCTGAGCCAGTAAGGCCAACCTTGGTGAACAAGAATGCAAAGCGCGCCCGCTCAGAGGCAATACGCAGATCGGATGCCAGAGCAAGCACTGATCCCGCTCCTGCTACCATACCATTTAAGGCGGCAATGATAGGCTTATCGAGCAGCCGCATCTGCGCTACCACGGCTCCGGTCATTCGGGTGAAGTCAAGGTGATCCTTGGTATCTCGCTTGAGCAGTTCGCCGATAATCGCATGGACATCGCCTCCCGAGCAAAAAGCGTCACCGGCGCCAGTGAGGATAATGACTTTGACCGCATCATCATAGCGCACCGCCTCGAAGAGATCGCGTAACTGCGCATATACCTGGAATGTCAAAGCATTGAGCACGTCAGGTCGGTTAAAGGTCAACGTCGCCACGCCATCTTCGACCTCGTAGAGAAAATCATAGCTCATGTGTCTGCTACTCTCCTCGCCGGCGCTGACTCGTACATCAGCATCAGGACATGACCGAGCCGCCATCAACATTGATGGCCTGGCCATTGATACCGCCACTAGCCTCATCGGCCAGGAATACCGCCACACGTGCCACCTCCGCGGCAGAGATCAGCCGTCGCTGCGGATTACGATTTTCAAGCGTAGCTTGCGCTTCCTCCTCACTCATGCGGGTAAGACGCATCATATTGGCAACCGTACGGGCGGTCATCGGGGTATCCACGTATCCGGGGCATATGGCATTGACGGTGATATTTGCCGGTCCAAGCTCGGAAGCCAGCGCGCGGGTCAGCCCCAGTAATCCATGCTTAGAGGCGGTATAAGCAGCCACATACCGCGAACCCGTGCGGGCGGCAATAGAAGCCAGCATGATGATACGTCCGTAGCGCTGGCTCACCATTGCCGGCGCGAACGCCTTGGTCACATAGTAGACGCTCGTCAAATTGACCAACATCATTTTGTGCCAGAGTTCATCGTCATGGCTGATAAACTTCGAACTACCCGACGCGCCAGCATTATTCACCAGAATATCTACCTGCGGCAGAGACTCATAGACGCTGGCTGCCAGTCGCTGCACCTGCGCCTGGTCGGTGACATCACAGGAAATGGCAAGCGCTCGGCGCCCCATCCCTCGTATCCGTTCCGCCAGCTCGTCCAGCTCACTCTGGCTGCGGGCAGTCACCGCCACATCTGTACCCGCCTCAGCCAATGCCAGAGCTATGCTCCGCCCAATACCACGGCTCGCACCGGTCACAACTGCACATCTTGCCATAGACGCCGACCCTTCGTTTCTGGTGTTTCGCGCACCAGTCTATAGTCCTCTAATGATATACTGCCGTGACCAACTCGTGCGAGCGGCCAGAGCAACTTCCACGGCGACTAACCCTCAGGCGAGTAAGAGACTGACCTCCAAAACCCACCTTCCGCACGGCCCCCACCCGGGTGACGCCGCCTACCATCCTCTATAGGATACGGCCCGCCATCTGCATGGCGGTTTGGAGGGCGCGTATTCTCTCATGGAGCACGGCAACGGCACAGCATGACGGAGTAGATGGAGCAGATCTAGTATGGCTACGCACGAGGAGCTGCGGCTCCAAGAGGCACGAGAGCAACAGGCCCCCTGGAAAAAATGGGGGCCATATTTGAGCGAACGCCAGTGGGGAACTGTGCGCGAGGACTACAGTCCCTACGGTAACGCGTGGGATTACTTCACTCATGATCAGGCGCGTTCGCGGGCTTATCGGTGGGGGGAAGATGGTTTGGCCGGCATCTCGGATGACCACCAGCTGCTGTGCTTCGCGCTTGCTTTATGGAATGGCGCCGACCCTATCGTTAAAGAACGGCTGTTTGGGCTGACCAACTCCGAAGGCAACCATGGAGAAGACGTCAAGGAATACTACTTCTACCTGGATAGTAGCCCTACACACTCCTACATGAAGTATCTGTATAAGTATCCGCAGGCACCTTTTCCCTATAACGACCTGGTATCAACCAACCGGCAGCGTAACCGGCAACAGCCTGAGTATGAGCTTATCGATACCGGAGTCTTCGACCAGAATCGCTACTTTGATGTCTTTGTTGAATACGCCAAACAGTCACCGGAAGATATTCTCGTTCAGATCACTATCTGCAACCGCGGCGATACCAGCGCTGTGCTCCACCTGCTCCCAACACTGTGGTTCCGCAACACCTGGTCCTGGAGCCAAGGCGAGACAAAGCCACAGCTCAAGCAGGTGGAAATCGGCGGGGAAGGGCATGTGGTTGAAGCCGTACACCCGGCGCTAGGCCCACGCTACCTCTACTGCGAGGGAGCCGACCAGCTGCTCTTCACTGAAAACGAGACCAATACTGAGCGCCTCTTTGCGAGCCCCAACACGTCGCGCTACGTCAAGGACGGTATCAACGACTACATCGTGTGGGGAGACACTGAGGCGGTCAATCCCGAGCGCGTAGGGACCAAGGCAGCTGCCCAATACCGCCTGGAGATTGGCCCAGGTAACACCAGCGTCATTCGACTGCGCCTCTCCAATACCCCGCCAGGTGCCTTGCCATCCTGGAATGGAACCGGTAGCGTTGTGGGCCACGACTTTGACGAGATCCTACGGGCCCGCAAGGCTGATGCCGACGACTTCTATGCCAGTATTACTCCTTCCAGAGTAAGCGAAGATGCTGGAAACGTCATGCGCCAGGCGCTGGCAGGCATGTTATGGACAAAACAGTTCTATAACTATGATGTCGAACGCTGGCTAAGGGGAGACTCTCCCCTACAGCCGGAGCCGCCGGCAGGGCACAAGTACGGCCGCAACAAGGACTGGTATCACCTGAACTCCGGGCATATAGTGTCGATGCCCGACAAGTGGGAGTACCCCTGGTTTGCCGCCTGGGACCTGGCGGTACATACGCTTCCTCTGGCGGAAGTGGACGTGGATTTCGCCAAAGATCAACTGCACCTGATGACTCGCGCTATGTATATGCACCCCAATGGTGAAATGCCCGCCTATGAGTGGGCATTTGGCGACGTCAATCCTCCTATTCACGCCTGGGCGACCTGGCGGGTGTATCTGATGGAGCGGGAGCAGCGAGGCAGAGGGGACAAAGAATTCCTCAAGGCGGTCTTCAACAAGCTGCTCATGAACTTCACCTGGTGGGTGAATCGGAAGGATGCCCTGGGAAACAACGTCTTCCAGGGTGGCTTCCTTGGCCTGGATAATATTGGCGTCTTCGACCGGAGCGCGCCGCTGCCCACCGGGGGCACTCTCGAGCAGTCCGATGGCACCAGCTGGATGGCATTCTACAGCCTGACGATGATGCAGATTGCCCTGGAACTGGCAATTGATGATCCTATCTACTCGGAGCTGGCGGTCAAATTCCTACAACACTTTCTCTACATCGCCGTTGCCATGGAGCATGAAGGCCTAGGCGACGACTCGCTCTGGGACGAAGAAGACGGATTCTTCTACGATCTGTTGCGCTTACCTGACGGACATGCCGAGCGACTGAAGGTTCGTTCCCTGGTGGGTCTGCTGCCGCTCGCCGCTAGTGTGCTGGTTACTCCCGCGGCTGAGCAACGCATTGGACCGGTCCATCAGATCATTAAAGACTACGCCCAGATCCATCCCGAGCTGAACTCGATTGGTCTCTTTGCACAGCAGGGACCGGCCAGTATTAGGCTGGTTTCGGTGCTTGGCCAGGAGAAGATACGTCGTCTGCTCGCTCGTATGCTGGACGAATCGGAGTTTTTAGGGCCACATGGCATTCGCTCCATCTCCCGCTACCACAAAGACCATCCCTACATCCTGAACTGGGGTGGCCAGGAGTATCGGGTAGACTACGAACCGGCCGAGTCATCCACCGGATTATTCGGCGGTAACTCCAACTGGCGTGGACCGGTGTGGATGCCGCTGAATCTCATCCTCATCGAGGCTGTTGCCAGGCTAGGGGTATACTTTGGGGATGACTTCAAAGTCGAGTGTCCTACCGGATCGGGTAACATGCTCAATTTGCGCGACGTCTCCAACGAACTGGGTAGGCGGGTAATTTCCATTTTCACGCGCAGCGAAGGCGGTGGGGCCGACGGTCAGCCCGCGGGCCATCGGCCGATTTACGGAGCAACTGAGAAGTTCCAGACTGACCCGTACTGGCGCGACCTGATACTATTCTACGAGTACTTCCATGGTGACAACGGCGCGGGAATCGGGGCCAGCCATCAAACTGGATGGACCGGAGGAGTGGCGGTGCTGATACCGGGTATGGGTACCATGGTCGGGCAACGGATAGTCGACCTGTTGATGAGCCAACCGGAGCAGCCACAGGCGGTCGGAAGCGCACCTTAGTTTAGCTGCCAACCAGTTCTAGTCGCCGAGGATTACACCAACGGCCTGGTACCGTGCGGTACCAGGCCGTTGGTGTAATCCTCGGCGAGTCCCAGGAGCGCATCATGACTGATTCCAGATCGACAACTACTGTGCTCGACCTGCCACTGGTCCATTTCGGCCGCGAGATTTGCGGCAATCTTGCCGATGGATTAAGGCGCGAGTGGCTCGTCACTAATGGGCTTGGTAGCTACGCCTCCGGTACTCTGGCCGGAATAAATACCCGCAGCTATCATGGTTTGCTGGTTACTGCGCTTAATCCGCCGGTCGACCGGACGGTGCAGGTCGGCGGCATGGTCGAATGGGTCACCTACGCGGGGCATCGCTACTGCCTCTCGGCTGCCGAATATGCCGACGGAACTATAGAACCGCAGGGTTACCGCTATCTACAGTCCTTTGCTTTAGAGGGCATGCTGCCGGTCTGGACATTTGCACTGGGCAACGCGTTGCTTGAGCGCCGTATCTGGATGGCAGCCGGCGCCAATACCACCTATCTGCTTTATCGCCTGCTGCGCGGAACAGCTGAAATGCAGCTCGAGATCACCCCGCTGGTGACCTACCGTAGCTTTCATGGCCTATCTTCAGGGCAAGGTTGGCAGCCTGGCGTCGAGGCTTCAGCTCAGAAAGCCGTCATACGCCCCTTCGACGGCGCGGTGCCATTTGCGCTACTGGCAAGCGATGGCCGATTCGCTACTGGAGGCACCTGGTGGTGGAATTTCAAGTACCGGGCCGAGACCGAGCGGGGACTACACGATCGCGGCGATCTCTACGCACCTGGCACATTCTCCACCTACCTTCAAAGCGGTGGCCAATTCGCTCTGACGCTGACCGCCGATACTAGTAGCGAGGTAGCACCAATTGCCGCAGTTGACTCCGCTCTCCGCGACATCCGCCAACGGCAGCGCCAACTGCTGCACACTGCTGGAGCGGAGAATGCGCATCCGGTGGTGCAGCAGCTCACTCTAGCGGCCGATCAGTTTATAGTCACACGCCAGAGCGTGCCCGGTGATGCCGCTATGGCTGCTGACGGCCGGTCGCTCTCGCCAGGCGAAGCAGGATCGCCTGACGCCGCCGAACAGGACAGCAAGACGGTTATCGCCGGCTACCACTGGTTCAACGACTGGGGCCGCGACACCATGATCTCACTCCGCGGTCTTACGCTGGCGACAGGCCGGCCTGGTGACGCGGCCAGTATTTTGCGGACCTTCGCCCGGTATGTACAGAATGGGTTGTTGCCCAACAACTTCCCTGACCGCTCAGGAGTGATCCCTGGCTACAACACTGCCGATGCCACCCTCTGGTATGTGATTGCGCTCCATGGCTATGCGAAGGCCACCGGTGACAGAGCGCTGGTCGACGAGCTGCTGCCGGTAATTAAGGACATTGTCGCCTGGCACACACGAGGGACGCGCTACCATATTGGCGTGGATCCCGAAGATGGTCTGTTGCACGCCGGTGAGCCGGGGGTACAGTTGACCTGGATGGACGCCAAGGTCGGCGACCTGGTAGTGACGCCGCGTATCGGCAAGCCAGTAGAGATCAATGCACTCTGGTATAACATGCTACGAATCCTCGCAGAGTTTCTCAGCGCGCGCGGCGACAGCTCGGCAGCGCAGTATGAGACACAGTCGGCTCGTGTGCGCACCTCCTTCCTGACCCGCTTCTGGCACCCCGAACACACCTACCTCGCCGACGTGATCGATGGACCAGCCGGCGATGACTTCACCATGCGCCCGAATCAGATCTTTGCTGTCTCCTTACCCTTCCCGCTACTCGAAGGCACCGAGGCAGCCCGAGTTGTGGATGCGGTTGGGCAGGTGCTGCTTACTTCCTATGGTCTACGGTCTCTCAGCCCGGATGACTCCGCCTACCGAGGCACCTACTCTGGCAGCCAGTATCAGCGGGACACCGCCTATCACCAGGGACCGGTCTGGACCTGGCTGCTCGCTGCTTATGCCGAAGCGTACTACCGCACGTACGGCGATCCAGCTGCGGCCCTGGCACTGCTTACACCCTGCGAGGATCATCTACGAGACGCCGGGCTGGGTTCGATCTCCGAGATTCTAGAGGGAGATCCCCCCCACTTGCCTAGGGGCTGCATTGCCCAGGCCTGGGGAGTGGCCGAGATTCTGCGCATGTGGCAGCAGCTGGATCACGAGATGACCTCTCGGGATCTCATTTTCCGTAACGCCGGCCGTAACGATTCCGGAACACCTCCCGAGCTACAGTTGAAGCAGAAACCAGACCAATAAAAATCACCCAGCATAAGGGGAGGTCTCCAATGCGCAACACAGTATCTCAGGACTTTGTTCAGGCTCCGTCCGTCACCGTCGATGTAGATCAAGCGGGTCACGGTGCAACCAACCGAGTTGCCCGCGTCCACCGGTACATCGCTCGTGTGCTACTTGGCGCCATCGCCGTGCAATTCTTCTTGGCCGGTCTCGGCGTCTTCGGCATTACCGGCTTTCTGCCCCACGTCATTTTTGGTACTCTGTTAGTAGTGGCTTCGTTCGCATTGCCGATCATGGCCTGGCGCGGGCATCTCACCACCACCACCCAGCGGAGCTCATGGTTACTGGCCGGTCTTATGATCCTGCAAGGCGCCTTGATCGATGCCGGACGCCTGATCCCAGTCATCTCAGCATTCCATCCCATGAACGCCATGCTCATTGCGCTAGTAACCTTTAGCCTGGCTTGGCCAGGTTCACCAGCCGGCTCACACTAGCAGCCGGCTGGTGGCCAAACGCGCCGTCACTCCTTTGCAGCGATAGTATAAAGCACCTGCATATCGGATCGTAATTCACCTGCCGTTTGCATGCGTTCGAGATGGGCAAAGACGTCAGCCTTGAATGCTGTGAGCGCTTCCTCTCTCAAGTGTTCGAGACGGAGACGACCAAAGTGCGACCACCGGGTCTCCCACCATTCTTCGGCAGACGCGTACCGGTAGGAGACGGTCTCATCAAGCACCCGCAGCACCCGAAAGCCTGAGCGCGCCACAGCGCCAGCCACTTTATAAGAACCGGACGACAAAACCGAGAAATCTTCAGCTTTGCGGATGAATCGCCGTCCTTTCGCTTCGATGACACTCTCCACAGGACGTGCCGATCTGGAACAAATACCATGCTGAACGTTTCTCCTAGCTGCGCACATACCAGCATCCGCTACATGCTTGCAAAGATGAGATAATACAAAATCAGACACTAGGTAGGGCAGTTTGTCTGATCATCCAGGATGTACGCGCACGCACCCTCTGCATGATGGCAAATGTGGGGATGGGTTTGAGATCTACCGTGACTCCCCAAATATCCATTAGGATGGCATAGCCCGTCGCCATGCGCCCTTTGATGAAATATTCCTGGCCCTGGTAGCGCACGGCGTCAAACTTGCGAAAGCCCGCCATCTTCCGAGTAGTGAGCCGACGTTGACTGCGCACCCCTTTGGTTTGCTGATAGTCTCCATCCGGGATACATCGTTTGGCCAAGACTGCCGTGGTCAGGAAGGTAGGAGCCTGGCCTCTGGTGGCAATCATCGTGGCATCAAATACATGAGCTTTAGGAAGTCCGGCCCGTTGCCGGTGTTCCTTGGTGATGAACCCGAAGGTCTGTTCCGCCGCTGGCACCTGCTTGAGCAGTTGGACTCGGATACTATTCATCTGGGTCGCATGCCGAATAGTTCCTTTCTTCTTACCCCTCTGCTTGAGCACAATCGTTCCCGCATGTACCCCATCATGACAGGTCTTGCACAACGTGAGCAGGTTCGATTCTTCATTGCTACCCTGCTGACTGCGATGTACAAGGTGATGCACGTGCAAGCGAGGGTCCTTGGATTTCCCCCTACAATGCTGACAGGTGTAGTTATCCCTGGCTAAGACATAGGCTTTCGTATTGGCATAGCCATAATTTATGCCTTGCTGGTAAAGGAGCGTGTTCTGTAAGACCGCCGGGTTCGTCAGTGCATGTAGATCAAAGGTACCGGTCTCCACTACAATCGTGGAAATGGGCAAGAGGGAGTGCACTAAGCGAATTTCGCGCAGATGGGCATCCAGCTTGCTCCGCAGGGTGGGTGAGAACCGACCCGAACGGATGGAATTGCGCCGGTTGCGCCAGCGTGCTGGTCGGTATCTCGTGGTACGACACCTCCGATTTCGCCGATACGTGGCTCGTTGTTTCATCGTCTGCGGAATATCATTGCGGACAATGATCTCCGAGAGATACACCACGTAGCCGTGCTCATCGGCCACTGCTGAGCCAATGACAGTACTGCCGGTATCGATTCCCAGGGTGAGCGGTTGGGTATAGGTGGTTTTCGGCTCTGTCAAGAGCTTGATCGTGAACGGCGTCCTTGTCAGCACCTTGGCCTTGCCTTCTTTGAGTAACAGGCGGGCTATGATACAGGAACAGGGCATCAGAGGACGCCGGTCTGGTGCCAAGACATACACAACCGGTTGCATGCACTTACTCCTCCCTTGCGGAAAAATGCTCTGCCAGAGGCAGGTGATGCGTATCCGCTCACTGTGACCATGAGTGGAATCCGACCTCATCTCGACAAGGTTCAGAAGGCTTTTGGCCGCGTAGCACCGGGCCTTTCCCCAGCCCTACTTAACTACGAGCGACAGAGCAGCAGTCTGATGCGTCAACTGCAGGTGTCATGACCTTCCGAACGGAGGCACCGTTTCTGGTACCTGAGTCTGGTGAACTCGGGCCGAAGCCACTGGGTCTAGCCCAGGGGTAGTTCACCCGCATTATCGAAAGCACCGGAGGTATGCAAGCGCGGCACCGCGTCCGCCGGTACGTAGCGAGCACATGCCTCATCGTACCATTGGCAGCTAATCTCGTCCTCTGCAAAGCGGTGTCTCAATACCGCCACGAATAACAGGGTCAGCCGCCGGGAATGCCTGGGCCTGCCGTTGGGCCAGCGTTGGCGCGTCTGGCCCTGAAGCGAATACAAGCGTCACAGCAAGACTGTGCCGCCCTTGTCTACGCCTCATCTTTTCACCCCCTTTCGCATAGCTGAGCTATTCAAACCGACTCCAGTTCAATGAACTGGTGGTTCTCGCTCGTACAGCTGCTTACAGTACCTATTATGCCATGGAAACGATGCAACTGCAATGATATGTTCGATATATTAGTACCAATATACCACTATCAATCTTTCGTGGCATTCGTATGCCACCTAAAGCAGTTCGTGGTATCTTATTCAAAGCTGGTGAATTGACTGATCGACGACCCTCATCAAGCAGAGAGGAAATACTAACATGGCAATGGATCAAGGCGGACGCTGGTATAAGCAGAAAGAAATCGCCGAGATGTTGGGAGTTCAGCTAAACGCCGTCCGCCAAGTCGTTTCAGTTCTTGAACGGATTGGAACTATCCAGACCCAGCCAGATTTCGAGGATCGACGCTATACTCTTATCCATGAGAGCAGTATTCCATTGATTCGTAAAGCTTTAGGATTGCCAGATCAACGCTAATCGCAAAAATTAAGAGGTTGAATCCATGTCCCCAAGAGGGACGAGGCCGAATGTCGAGCACCGCATGGTTGACTCCAAAATCCTTTACTTGGCATAAAACTCTGCGGGACGCCTTCTCCACCACTTTCTGATACTGCATCTCCTCCACACCCTTGTAGAACACCGGACTTCGAAACGCCCTGGCACCGACGGCGCATGCCCTGGCAAACTGCAATGTGATGGTGCAACGCCTGCAGATCTCCTTGCGCCGTTTTGGCCAATCCTGGGAGTGACTTGTGCCTGCAGGCACGTTTGAGCTTCGCTTCGGCTAGGGACAGCCCAACCATCGTTCAAGTGAACCTTCTTTGGACAACCACCACGCTTTAGAGCAGAGAGGCCTGATCGCCAATAACTGCGCGTAATTCTGAGTGAAAGGTGATCCCCTGGCAGGAGCGGTCGGCTATATAGCGTACGTAGGTGGACTGGACAGGTCGCCGCATCGCCTCGAGGTCGAGCCGGCAGCGGTCAAAGCGACGGTGGTGATAATGGTGTGCTGAAAGGTACTCAAGCCAAGGAGCCATGCAAGCACCAATCGGGAAGAATGGTCGCTGAGGTGCTGCTGGTTGAGGACCTCCACTCGTGCAAGGATCGTGGAGATCAGCATATCAATTTACTATGTCTGCTTCCTTGCCTGCTGCACAATCTACGCCCATGAGCCACTTGCGATCCGTGATTGACACTCTGGTAGCTGAATTCCGCAAACAGGAGAGAGATTCTCACTTCTTCTGAGACTCAGATGTTTCGTAACACTCTTGACGGCCCTATGGCTGGGAGGTTTGGCCCAACCACTGAAAAGCTAGCAGCTAGAACAACTTGCGTGTTGAGAATTAGATGATAGCTAACGGATATCTACAATTCCTATTTGTTTCGCGTATGAGCAGCGTGATGTGGGTGATGCGGGTACCGTGGCGGCAGCTCGCGATAAAAGTCGGCCCTTACAACCCGCAGTGCATGGGGACACCCCCTTCATCGTAATAGTGAACCGGACCAGCTAGCTCCCCATACCAGTAGCACCCGCGATCATCCCGGCGAGACGTGGTGCGGGCTTCTGCCCAGAGCTCGCCTGGCATGTCCACGAGAATACGCTCGCCGTCAGCGACCTGTGCCAATTCCGGAAGCAGATACTCGTACCCCAGCGGTATCGCGTCGGTGAGATGTCGGACTGTATCCGTAATAACCCGATTAAAGTCGACCACGAAGTACTTCATCCCGGCACCCTTTCGTAGCACGGATCAGTCGTCTGTACGGGCGCGCAGGTGCTCTCAACAGGAACAGTGTACGCTCCCCTACACTGACACCACCAACTGGCACCGCCAGTGTACGTGATGGACCCACCGCACTGCGCTTCGCTAACGAGACGCCCACGCGCGAATATCGGGGAGAACGTTCAGAGCTGCATGCGCAGTTTCCGGTGATGCTTTGGGTGCACTACGTGCTGCTCGCCGAATGGCATCGATCCGCAACCAGAGATCAGCAAGCGCAGGCTCACCAGTTCGACGCAAGGAGATGTCTAGGCCATCAGCCGTCTCGGGGTGTGCATGATGCTTCTGTGCATATCCATAGGCGATCCAGTGAAACGCCGCTCTACACTCCAGTTCAACCACTGCTCGGCCGGCATACGGGTTGATCGCCTGATCGCTGACTGCCTCAATGATTCGCTCCAGATTCAGCGCTGCGTCTCGGTGTGCGCGTGCCCGCATGGAACTGCCTCTCAAAGCTTGGTGGTTTTGATATACCACCCCAGACTATATCCGCGGTGCTGTTAGTATAGCGCGATTTTGATCTTCCCGACCTCCGAGTCTGGTTATCGCTGGCTGTTTGCTTACTTGAGCATGCCTGATCCGTCTGTTGGCGTGTGTTACCGCGTACTCTAGGCAGCGATTATACTTCTGCTGGCACGCAGAGCGTACGCGTAGATCTCGAAACCGAGCAGCCATATGCGTTGCCACTACCGCTACGGAACCCCCTACCAAACTTTCCGTGCCCAGCACCGAAAAATTCAGGCATTGAGTGTGTGAGAGAGTGTGTCAATACAGTCATGTCCCGCATACCACGCTGCTCGTCGTAGGCATCACTTTCATCCACAACGCTGTCTTCCCTAGATATGGCGCTGTAACACAGCGTATAGAACCCATGTTCAGGTCACATAATGTATCCCGAACATATGTTCGGGATACATTATGTGACCTGAACGTATGTA
The DNA here is from genome assembly GCA_963826075.1 of uncultured Chloroflexia bacterium. GTDB lineage: Bacteria > Chloroflexota > Ktedonobacteria > Ktedonobacterales > JADMIN01 > JAJPKE01. Next base: position 138,093 of record CAWGVQ010000005.1, on the reverse strand, counting down.
TACAGTACAGTAGCCTGCGGCACTCGAATTGGCCGCGGCTGCTCCATCATCATCGCTTGCCGCTCATCCAGAGGAGATGCCGCCCAGTCGTACCCAGAGGTGCAGCTACGCCTGGGATAGAGCCGTTCACAACGGTGCCAGCCCAGCTGGCGCATAGAGCCAGGAATGGAGCTCAGTATGTACAAGGCTAAGCACGCGGTGTATGCCGATTTTCTCCAGATGAAGGAGCAACCCGCGATTTTCATTCGGAAGCTGAGCATCCCCTTGGGCACACCTAGCGCTCTTCCTGACCTACAAAAGCTCCAAGAAGGCGAACAGGTGACCATTGTGGAGCCTGGCAGCTTTCAGGCCAGAGGAACAATTCACCGTGTGTGCAGCAGGGCACCGTGTGGTATTACGGGATTCTTGAGGAAGAACCTCAGAAAGCTGAGGACCACCAGACAGACACACTATAGTCACACACCCACTATGTCGGCAGATGCAGCCAGGCATATGATATGTATCCTGAGCAATGCTGGTGGAAGGCACAGAAAACCGTGCAAGACGAGTGGGTCTAGGTAGCCTTTACCAGTTCCGTGAAACCCTAGCGGAAGGGCCCATGGGGGTGTAGCGAACACGGTATCTTCGTGGAAGCGGCCCATCATGATTGATGAGATCGATCTGCGAGCATCTCCCTTATCCAGCTCATTCCTATGTGAGGATAGACAGGATGCAGCGCGAAGCACGTGTGCTCCAGCAGTTGGCTGGGTTGAGTAGCAGCTCAGTCCTGCCATTCCATTTCGCATTCGGCCTCTTATCCAAGCCAGCAGGGCTCAGCCGGTCTATCACACAGGTCTTCTTGGACCTGGCATAACTCGCACTCCGACGCTGTCAGTATGAGATGTGACAGTCACACATGGTATCGTCCTAATCCTGCAAAACGGTACATAGCCAGGAGGCAGAGACAAGTGATGTACATCGAGATTTCGTATGACCTGGGAATGACCGAAGAGCAGGCTCAGATGGCTTTAGCCGGGGGGCTCTACGCTTCTTGAACGATCAGCCTAGCCGGGGCAGCACCACTAGCCGGATGCAGCCGAATAAACTTCCAGCGAACCCTCGCTGATCGGGAAATTCTGCCTGACTACAATTCAGATGAGCTGGACGCAGATATCGCCACCATTGAGCGGCTGGCGAAACAGTGAGCAGCATTGCGCGTCTCTGCATCCTGCGTTCGCGTCAGCCAGGTCATCTGTTTTGCATGCCGGTTGGATCGATTATTCTGAGCACTCGTGCACACGGAGCGCAGCTAGGCGGTAATTAGGTAGTCCTACGGCGACCGAAGCCTGCGGCTGATCGTCCAGATTCTGGCGTGTCCCGTGTATAATACGTTTCAGCTCAATCATGTGGGGAGACAGCGTGCCACCGTATCTCCACAGCAGTGACCCGTGACGATTTCGTACGGGAAGGACAGACAGTTGCATGGCCACAGAGAGCACGCCACCCAACAATCAGCGGCGTATCCAAACGCTCACACAGGCGTATGCCGACATCCGTGCTGGTGAATTGCCCTGGGTCGCACTGAATGAGTTCTTTCACGAGTGGTTTGGCTACTCGGTCGACCAGCGTGCCCTGCTGGTGGCTGATCCAATCGTCTGTGAGAATCCTGCTCACCTGGTGCGAGCGGAGCAGACGGCTGAGAGTGCAGAACACTGGCGCTGGGCGGTCTTTTGCGCTGCTGCCGCGGACTATCTATGTAATCGCTACAACGTACCGTGCCCAGACTGGGCTCAAAATCCCGAGTACACACTCACTGAGCCCTGGTACAGCTTCGGCATTCCAGCAGTGTGCACTCCGGAGCATCGTACCCGCCTGGAGCGGACGACTCCAGAGCCACTGCGCCGGCGCAACATCCTGGGTGGGGATCGGGTGTTTGCTAACAAGTACGAATTCGCTGAGGAGATGCGCCGCCACCAGTCAGGTGCATGAAATCTACGATGGTCAGCCATGGTTCACGACGCTGCAACATCACCGGAGCATCGAGCCAGTCTTCGTGGATGGTAACGTAGCCTGACGTGATCAACATCGACTTCAGGTGGCAGCGAATGCCTTGTTGATGGATGATACGGATGCAGGATGGGTTATGGTAGAATCTGGCAATGGCACCCCAGATTCACCTGCAACCCTAATTGAGCATTGACGAACGCAAACGCCGGTACCGGAGGGCGGCACGATGCAGGTGCGGACGATGATAGCTCGGGCTGCGACGGTGGTCATGTCCTTGGTGCTGCTCTGTGTCCCGCTTGCGGCCTGTGGACTTGGCTCAGGTACCGGCGACACTTCTACCGAAGGCCCGTTGCCGGCGGCATTTCCCGCCGTGTGGCAGCTCTCCCAGGCTGCTCCCCGCGGGATCGTGGACTACACGTTCGCCTCGTCCGACCCCCGCCGAGGGTACGCCTGCACGACGGCAGGGGGCAAGCTTCGTGTCTTCGTCACGCCGGATGGAGGCGCCAGCTGGAAGAGCACGGCGCCGCTCCCAGATGGGGAGGGCACGTACTGCCAACTCTTTGTCGACGACACGGACGCTGCGAACCTGATTCTCGGTCTCGGCGCCTTTGACCCGAACAGTAATATCCAGATCGTGGCGCCACGCCTGCTCTATCGGAGCCGCGACGGTGGGCGGACGTGGACGGCACTGCCAGGGCTCCCGCTGATCGAAGGGATTGGCTCGTGCAACACCGTCGACAGCGTCGCCATCTTGGGCGAGCGTGTCCTCGCCGCGGTGCAGATCGAGACCTGCCCAGCGTCCGGTAAGCTTGGCATCCCGACCTTCGCACTGTATGCGTTGCAGGCTGACGGGCAGGGGTGGACGCGGATCGATCAGGCGTTCACGGCGCAGGGGCTCGTCGCGAGCGGATTGCTTGAAGCGGGCACCGCAGTGGTGGTGAGCGCCTACCCCGACCCAACCAGCCCCAGTACGAGCGCGAGTGCCGACGCGATGGGGCATCAGAGCAGCGATAGTTTCCTTTCTCGCCTCCAGTCCTCCTTCTCCGGACCCGTCCCGGGCGCGCAGATCTGGCGCTCCACTGACGGCGGCAGCACTTGGGAGCATGTCTCAATGGCCGCCAACCACCCAGACCTGTTCGGCTTCGCCCGCGCCCGCGACGGCGCGACCTTTTACGGAGTCGGCATCGACTACGGCAGCAGCGCCAGAGCGAGTGGGCTGCTGTACAGCTCGGACGGCGGTGCGAGCTGGAGCGAGTTGCCAGGCGCAACGAGCCTGCAAGATCTCTCAATCCAGGACCTCAACACGGGCAACATGGACGGAAGCATCAACATGGTCGGCGCAGCCCCTGATGGGTCGGCGCTTGCCCCTATTGAGCTCGCGTCAGAGTCCGAAACCGATGGATCCCAGCCAGATGAGTTTGGCGTCCTTCGCCTGCAGCCGAGCTCCCCTGATGCTCGCTGGATGCCGTTGGTTGCCGGACCTCAGGTGGACGTGTGGCACGCGACACCCACGGCGAGCGGTTTTCGCCTCTGGGGATTGCGTGGGTACACGCCGCAAGCCGGCGGCGACCTCGTCTACGCCGATGCGGTCTAAGTACATGGGCATAAGCGTGCCAGCGGTGATAGGCTATTTTACATCGGCGCGCCGTCGGCGGCCGACGAGTCCACCGGGGCGTTCCCGCCACGGGCTAGTAGGGCAGTCGGTTGGCCCCCCAGAGGACCACCAGCCCCCAGTGCCCACTGGAGAGGAGCAAGCGTGACCCATCGGGCGACCACCGTACTGCCCCTTGCCCTTGTGGCAATGAGACGGGCGTCTTGGGCACCGGCAAGGTGACCAGTCGTTGCCCCCTGTCGCGCAGTTGTAGACTACTACCCCCCACGCCTGTGGCTGAGACTTCTGTAGTTGAGACAGCCTGATACTACCACAACCCATCGCAAAATCGTATCGAGCCTGTTGATAAAGGCGACAGGGAATCACCATGTTTTCGCCAATTGTCAAACGGCCTTCCGCATGTTAAATGAGCCTCCCTGCTTGCCGCGGACGTGGAACATGCCCACATCTCGTTCCACCCCAGGTAGCCTCTCGACTGCATGGTAGAATAGGATACGTCCTTACTTGCCGCTACCACGCAGGGGAGACAGCGCCGATGGAACCTCCTGTGCCGCCAGCTAGCGACCTCGATCCCGAGGGCGAGCCGACGCTCGTGCGCGAACCGCTGGGAGCGTTTCCCCCGCGACGCGACCCCCAGCGGCGCCTGGGACTCCGCGTGCTCTCCCTGGCGCTCACCGCGATCCTGGTGGTCGTGGTGGCTGGTGCGATCCTCCAGCGAGTGCGTCAGCCTTCCGTAGAGAGTGAAACTGTTCCACTCCTGGCCACTCCTACCTCGCCACCGACCCTTGCTCCAACCATCCCGCCGGGTCAGGGATGGATACCTGTTGGGCCGCCATGGGCACAGTGGATGGTGTTCGCGCCCAGCACTCCCGGCACCGCGTACCTGTGCGGCACACCCAGCAACTCCGATCCGACCCACCAGGCACCGGTGTCGCTAGGCTACTCGCGTGACTCCGGGGACACCTGGCAGCCGTGGGCTACCTCGATTAGCGCCACCGCGTGCGTGGTAGATGTCGACCCCACCAACGCGTACGACCTGCTGCTGGAGGTGTGGCCCTGTGTCATCTCTGCGAGCGTGTCCTGCCCCGCAGAGCTCTATCGCTCCTTTGACGGCGGGCACAATTGGCACGTCGTGGCGCTCCCCCCAGCACCAGGCTCCGCCTCTAGTCCTCCAGTAGTGTTTTATTGGGCCTGGCAGGGATCTACGTTATTCGTGGGCCCGAGCAGTACCGGAACGCAGCCTCCAATTCTCCTGGCAGTGAGTGTGGCCGCGGGACCCTTGGTGTGGGTGAACCAGAAGGCGTTGCTCGCTGGAGTACCGGCGGGCAGCCAATTCAACAACCTCTATGCCAACATGGCGGCGGTCTACGTGGACTTTTACGTGGCCTCGAGCTCCGGTACAAGCACTATCCTGACCAAGGTGAGCACCGACCAAGGCGCCACCTGGTCGGTGTTCCAGCCGCAGTACCAGGGGAAGACGGTGCGTCTGGTCGATTTTGAGGTCAGCCTCGCCGACGGCTCCACCATTGTGGGTGAGGTCGAGTCGGGGCAGAATGCCAACACGGGCAACTATGTCACCTCCACTGATGGTGGAGCGAACTGGAGGCCGCTAGCGGCGGCGCCGGGGTCCCTCCTCATTATGGGGCTGGTCTCCACGCCGAGCGGCACCTACTATGCGGAGATGACCAGTCCCAATGGCTATGCTACCGCTGTGCCCGGGGTCTATCGACTCGCGCCCGGCAAGTCCTCCTGGGTGCTGGTCGGTGCCCTGCCCTCCAATTCAGGAGGCCCGCTCGCCGTCTCCTGGGATGAGCAGGGCCAGCCGCTTGCCCTGTGGAGCATCGCGCAGACTCCGCCTACTCCTACGAGTGATCCAGCTGGCCTCGTCACCCATACGCCCTGATTCGGCTCGCTGACGAGCAGGGGCATGAGCAGGTCCTCTCTGCGTGGTATCCTGTCTGCTCTATCGGCTGGGTCCCTATTACGCCATCTCATGAGTTGCTGCGCACAGCCGTAGGCGCCTGGTAGGCAGTTGAGAGAGGAGATTGCCGATGATGGGGGAGAAAACCCGGCACTTCACGCCGGTGCCGGCCGTCTCGCTGGACAATCTGGTGCCGGACGACCACTTCTATCGCCAGTTGGACCGTATGCTCGATCTGTCCTTTGTCCGTGAGTTTGTCCACGATTGTTATGCTCCCGGTGGACGCCCCAGTATTGACCCAGCCGTCTTCTTTAAGCCGCAACTGGTCATGTTCTTCGAAGGCCTTCGCTCCGAACGCCAGCTCTTACGTCTAGCCGCCGACCGGTTGAGCGTGCGCTGGTATCTAGGGTACAACCTCGATGAGCCCTTACCAGACCATTCGAGCCTGACCCGCATACGCCTGCGCTATGGCCTGGAGGTCTTTCGCCGCTTTTTTGAGGCGATTGTCGAGCAGTGCCAGCAGGCGGGATTCGTCTGGGGACGCGAGCTGTACTTCGATGCGACCCACGTGCTGGCCAACGCGGCGCTCGATTCGCTGGCCCCGCGCTTTGTCGTCGAGGCACGGACCGCCCTGCACGAACACCTTACCGCCCTCTTTTCGGATGAGACCACCGGCAAAGAGCTGACCGCCGCGCACGAGGTAGACCATACCCCCGACGCAGGCGGAGACAGCTCCTCCGACGAGATGGCAGAGCCAGCTCCACCAACACCACTGCCTGTGCCGCTGCCCGAATCGGAGTGGGAGGCCCTGACGCAGGCCAACGCCAGGCGGCATGACTGGATCGCCGAGGAAGGCGAGCAGCAGCGGGAGGTGCGCGGCCGCCGCCTACGCACGGCAGACATGCGCATCAGTACGACCGACCCCGATGCCACGCCACTGCGTCTCAAAGGTGGCGGCACCCACCTGGGCTACCAAACCCACTATGTCGTGGACGGAGGCAAACGCCGGATTATTCTTGGCGTGTTGGTGACGCCCGGCGAGGTCATGGAGAATCAACCCATGCTCGACTTGGCCTGGCATGTCCGCTTCCGCTGGAAACTGCATCCTCGACAGGTGACCGGCGACACCAAGTATGGGACCGAGGAAAACATCCAAGGAGTGGAAGACATGGGTATCCGTGCCTATATGCCAGTGCCCGATTGGGAGCAGAATAGCGCCTACTTCGGCGCCTCGAAGTTCATCTACGACGCCGAGCAGGACCACTATGTGTGCCCGAGCGGCCAGATATTGCGCCGAACGCACACCTTCCAGGCAACGCAGCGCGTCCAGTACCGAGCTCAGGCCTCTATCTGCCGTGCCTGCCCTCTGCGAGCACAGTGCACACCGGGTGAGGCATCAGCGCGCTCGGTGGTGCGCTCCTTCGGGCAAGACTATATCGAGCGCGTGCGGGCCTACCAGTCGACTTCGGCCTATCAGAAGGCGCTGTGCAAGCGTCAGGTCTGGGTCGAGCCACTGTTTGCCGAAGGCAAGCAATGGCACCAGATGCGGCGGTTCCGTTTACGGCGGCTGTGGCGCGTCAACACGGAAGCGTTCCTGATTGCTACAGGCCAGAATCTGAAGCGCCTGCTGCAAAGACGAGGTTGGGGCCGAAGACCGTTTCCCAGCGGACAGGCAGGTGCTACTGATGCGTTGTGTTTCGCAGTTTCTGTCTTTTTGCTTCCTTATGCAGTGAGTCAGAGTGCTCATCGCTGCTGATTTCGAGATCTCTCGGCGTGGTAAGCAGCGGACATGGTGACCGATGAAGGCTATCCTATAGAAGCCACTTTTTCAACAGGCTCGTATCTCGACTTTGTACAATTTTGGGGAGGAAAAACACGGCATGACCGTCTTGGGAATAAGATAGCAGTTGCCAAACGTCTATCTTCTAGCCCAGGAGAACGCTCGTGCCGTGTACTACCTCTATTATAGACATGTTGGAACCGTTTCGTTGCCTGTTTACCGCCCCCACTTGGAAGAAAATGCTGACCTTGTTGAGAGGCACCCTGCTGGCCCGCGGCCGCCGAACAGTGACTGTAGCTCTCCGACACACGGGCCATGAGCAAGACCCCAATTTTAGCGTCTTTCACCAGGTGCTCAACCGCGCCCGCTGGTCGCCGCTACAGGCCAGTCGGCAGCTGCTCGCGCTCATCCTCGAGACCTTTGGCCAAGCGGGTGGAACGCTGGAGATTGCGATTGATGAAACGCTGGAACGCCGCTGGGGACCGAAAATCCGCAAACGGGGCCACTATCACGATACCGTGCGCTCCAGCCACCAGCGCTCGGTGAGCAGCCCCGGACTGCGGTGGATCGTGCTGGCCGTGGTCGTGCAGGTGCCCTGGACCACGCAGCGGTGGGCCTTACCCTTTCTGTGCGTGCTCGGCAGCACCCCACAGGTCAGCGCACAGCTGGGGCTGCGCCATAAAACCCTGGGCGCGCGGGTCCGCCAAGTGGTGAGCCTCTTGCGACGCTGGCTGCCAGGAGTACCCATCAAGCTCTTGGGAGATGGGGCCTACAGCATCCTGGAGCTGGGACTGCACTGCACCCGGCAGCACGTCACCCTGATTGCGCCCTTTCGCCTGGACTCCATGATCCACCAACCGGCCCCAGTGCGCGATGCTCATACCATCGGGCGTCCGCGCGTCGTCGGCTCGCGGCTTCCTTCCCTCCAGCAGGTGCTGCATGACCCACGTACACAGTGGGACTGCCTCACCCTAGACTGGTATGGTCAAGGAGAACGCACGCTGCAGCTGTGTACCGGCACGGCCTGCTGGTATCGCTTCGGCTCGACGCCGTTGCCCATTCGCTGGGTCCTCACCCGCGATCCCGCCGGAAAACGACCACCCAAAGCCCTCTTTTCCACTGACCAGACCCAGCCTGCCCCAGAGATTGTGCGTGATTTCATGAAACGCTGGTGTTTGGAAAGCACTTTCGAGGAAAGCCGGGCCCATTTAGGCATCGAGACCCAACGGCAGTGGTCAGACCTCGCGATTGAACGGACGACTCCGCTGCTCTTCGGGCTCTACAGCCTTGTCACCCTCTTTGGATCGACCCTGACTCCCAATGGGCGTCCAGCTTTCCGGCAGGCGAGTTGGTATCAGAAATCAGCTGCCACCTTCAGCGATATTCTGGCGGTGGTGCGGCGCCATCTATGGGGCAATTTCTCTTTTCCCACATCCCGCTCCAACCCCAATGTGGTTTTATTGCCTCGATCCGCCCTTGCACAGTTAGCGTATGCGGCCTGCTACTGACACATAATGTACAAAGTCGAGCGTATCAAGTATGTGTTTGCGTGGGAAATTTCTACTTAACCCCGAGTTACTTCAGCATGCCCTCGATCTTTGCTCGTATCTCGGCTTCCCTAGTCTGGCGGTCATTAGGAGTCTCGCCTGGCTGTCTAGATATCTTCAAAAGATTCACCATGAGTTGCTGAACAACCTTTATGGTTTCAGGTCGATCCATCTCTACCTCATAGAAGTGGTCTCGCCTGTCCTCCATGGAAATCCAATAAGTCTCTTCGAGAGGCTCCCCTATGTTCCTCCTTATCGCGGAAAATGGCGCAGGTCCGAGAGTTCCCTCGGCCACCACTGTGCTGGGTCCGGTGTATCCCCGCTGAGTGATTTTCACATGTCCCTCCTAAAATCGGATTGAGTAAAAGCCGGCTTAAAAAAATCGGCCTCCCTAAAGCGGTCTACCAGATTCTACCCTTTGACATAGGAAAGTGCTCTTTGACCATCCCGATGAGCAGCTCATCTAGTTGGACTGAAATAGCCTAGCGGCAGGGGAGGACCGCTAGGCCATCCCAGAGGAGAGGTTGATCCGTCGCAAGACGGTTCGACCGAGAGGAGAGACGGGATCACGCTTCCCTGCACGATCCATATATAGTCTACTTCTTATATGCGGGGAGAGATACACAAGTTTTTTCGCGATTTTAACGAAAGAAGGTTATGATGGCCCAGTGGATACTAGGTTTGGTGACTGGCATAGTAAGCGGATGCCTAGGTGGCGTATTGGCGGCAGCCTTCCTTGCGTGGGGAGCAGCTGGAATCGCCACGGGAGTATGGAATCTCAAGACGCAAATCAAAGGAGTTCAAGACTTCGTAACAAAGATTCCGTTCTCGAAGAGGTGGGCAGCGTGGCAAGAATACGTCAACAATGCAAGCAGCCTGTACAATGGTCGTGAGATGGCTGTATTGGTTCGAGAGATTGCCACAGAGTTCGGCTCCTTCCCCCACCCCGACCACCCACCAGGATCAATGCCCCCTGGTAACTTCGCCACACTTACCCTCGATGCGATGCCGCTGCTCACTCGCAACATTGCCGTGCGGGGAGCGATAGATAGGGTAAGGGACGAAATGGTCCAACACAAGGGTCAATATGGAACGACCGAAATAGGCCAGCTTTTCTCCTTTCTCTACTGGCTCCTCAACTGACGGGTGAAAAACCGGAACTCCCCAGGCGCAATTCCTGAGGGAATTTCCCAGCAATTACCTCGCTTATCTACGGCTCTGGTACAGAGCGTAAATAGAGTATGAATGCAAGAGCAACACTTCCGAAGAAAACCAGTACAAAGATCAAGCCAAAGTGCCAGAGAACTGCAACAAACCCCACCACGACGGGGATCATGCTGGTCCTTACAAGTAAGCGAGCTGCACGAAATACCTTGCTAGCGTCGGTCCCTTCCATTTCAGCTTTGTTACCAAGAAGCATGAAGAAGAAGTACGCCATAAGTAGTAGAGGTATTGCCAATACGAATGCTGCGAGTGCAACCGACAGCAGAAAATCGAGGTGTGGTGCGCCGAGAGTGGCAACTATAAAAGCGATGCTGATTCCAAGTGCTGCGCCAATGATGATCTTATGATTCATCTGCGAGTAGGTGGACATTGTATTCTCCCGACCTCACTCCCAACTGCAACATAAACGGAACGCCCCAGGCAAATACCTGGGGAGCGAGCTGTTTTTGCACAGAGCCAGAAGACGCCGGAGTTGCTCACACTCTCTCCGCTTGGCGCTCTACTGCAAGACGTCACTGCTGCACCAAGGTCACCAGCTGATCGCCATCTATCGTCCGAATGTTGTGTTGCTGCGCAAGATTGTGGGCCGGTCCCGTAATATGATACTCTCCAAAATCTGGTTCTTCGCTCTTTCTGGTGAACAGAGAACGGTTGGTACGGTTATGGTAGAGTTCAGTTATGAAAGCCGAAACTCTCCTCTCGTTACCTCGTGGGGTACGGATTACCAAGTACGCTGTCAGCAATGGCACCCTGCATCTCCTGCTCACGTCAACCAGCCCGTCGGCGAACTGCCCGGTGTGCCGGACTTCTTCAACAGCTCAGCACAGTTACTATCAACGGACGTTTCGTGACGTGCCGTGTGGCGACTATCCGCTTCGGATCATGCTGCGGACCCGACGATTCTTCTGTCGCCAGCAGGAGCGCTTGCTCACCGCCTATCTCGGGGAGATTGTGGACCTGACGGAGTTCGAGCGCAAACGACGCGAGCTGGACCAGAAGATGGCCAGCCTCCGAGCACAGCACCAGCAGTTGGAGGCCCTCGCCAGTCAGCGCCGGGAATTGCAACAGATCGCTGCCTCGTTAGAGACCTTCTGCTCCCAGGTCCGGACAGGATTGGAGGCAGCCACCTTCGAGCAGAAGCGGCAACTCGTGGAGTTACTCGTGGATCAGGTCGTGGTCACCGATGAGGACGTGGATGGACCTGGCCACATGACAGTTGACCATTTTGGAAAGGCGAAGTTCAGCACACGTTGTACGTCTGCTTGCTAGTCGTATCAAACATCTCAGCCGCTCTGCATCCTGCGCCGGAGGAGTATCCTCATGTCGTAGGATAGGGATATGCTCGAGTTGTGCTCGAGCCGTGCCTAGGAAGGAGAGAATGCGTATGCAAGATAGAGAAGAACCCGTGATACCGACAGCACATGGACTGACAGAAGAAGAGCGCGAGACGCGCCGTCAGGAGCAGGTCAGGCGGAATCAGCCGCTCGTTGACTTGTTGAATGAGTGGTCCCACGGTGATGAGCAGGATCAGGAAGAACAGCAGGAGACATGGGAACTCGTCAAGCGGCTCCTCGATGAGGATCGCCCCTCCTACCGGAAACTGTTTCCATGATTGTGCTGTTGGATACTGGGCCGCTGGGGTTAGTTACCAACCCCCGCGCGACGGCGCAGAATGCGGCATGTCGGCTGTGGGCTACGAGCCTGGCGACTGCTGGCGTACGGCTGCTGGTCCCTGAGATTGCCGACTACGAGCTGCGGCGTGAGCTGATACGTGTCAACCGGCAACGGGGCATCGCATACCTGGACCAGCTGGAAACAACGGGCGGGTATGTCCCCCTCACGACGGCGGTGATGCGACGAGCAGCGGCGTTGTGGGCGCAGGCGCGCCAGATGGGGACACCAACGGCGCCCAATCTGGCGCTGGACGGGGACGTGATTCTCGCGGCTCAGGCACTGGTGCTGGCCGTCCAGGAGACGGATCAGGTGGTGATCGCAACCACCAATCCAGGGCACTTGCAGCGCTATGCACCAGCGGAGGAGTGGTCGCACATTCAGCCCCCCTCTCCGTAGATGGGTCTGAACCGCCACGAAATCCGAGATGAACGCTCTGTGCTGTGCTGCAGGAAGGATATGGACTCGCTCACATGACCACTGACCGTTTGACCGCTCACCGTGTTGGAAAGCCGAGATCCAGCGCACTACTGCCTGCCTACTGACCACACTCGCCTGCTAGCCGAGGATGGCGAAAAGGAGTGCGACGGCCAGTCCAACCATAGGCAACGCGAGTTGCTGGATGGGTATCTCCGGTGCTGGTGCAAGGTGTCGCTGGTAGAGCGGGCGCTCGAACACCTTCCGCCACTGCGCGTCGTCGAGTTCCCAGAGTTCGAGTTGCGGCGAGGCGTAGGCCGTGCGGTAGAGATGCGGATGGGGGTCTACCGCACGGATCTGCTGGCCACGTCGCTCGGCGTGGTAGGTATATTGGGCGAGCAACGCCTGCTGGTGAGCGAGGTGCAGTCGCCCGTCGTACAGCCAGACCGAGACCCGTTTGCGTGCGAGGCCCCGCTCGGCATAGAGGTAAAAGCGCTGCACGCTGATGTATCCCGCCCGGTTGACCGTTCGCGCCACCTGCAGCGGGCGCAGCGCCCGCAGCAGCGCGTCGGGCGCCAGTTCGCGCCCCTGTACCCAGCCGAGCGTCTCCTCCGGCGTCCGCAGCCCATCTGCGCGCTCCCGATGCGCCCAATGCGGGGTGGTGTTGAAGGTCTCGACGAAAGCGGCATGCTGCTCCTGGATCTCGACCAAGCCTGCTGCTTGCTCGAACGCCGCGTCCGCGAGCCTGAGCTCAATCTTGAACTGCGCCTCAATCAAGTTCTGCCAGGGTTTGCCCTTCTCGATATGGCAGACCTCGATCCCCAGTGCAGCGAGCAGGCCCTCGTAGGCGTCGGAGGTGAAGACCGACCCATTGTCTGAGACGATCCCCTCAGGCCGTCCGTAGGCGGACAGGGCGGCACTGAGCAACTGCAGGACGGCAACGACATCCTGATAGGGCGAGGCCATGCCCGCCAGGATCTTGCGCGAATAGCCTTCGATGATGCAGAGGCTGTACACCCACGGCTCGACCGGTATGCCTTGCTGGTCTTGGCCCTCCCCTTGGCGCTCTTGGTTCTCCTGCATCTCATCCTCTTGCTCGCTCCGGTCGCCGAGCTCGCCCACGCGCACCAGGTAGCGGATATCGATGAACCAATAGCGGTGGCGATGTGTCAGCGCGTAGGGCATATCTTTGACGACTCCATCTGGCTCGGAAGGGTCTGGGCGATCCGTCGTCCACGCCGGCGGCGCGCCATGATGCTGCCGGTTGAGCGCCATTGCCCGCCCAATTGTCCGCTCGCTGGGCGGCTCCTTCCCCATCCGTTGAGCGACCAGACCGCGCACACGAAAGCGTCCGGCGCGGGGGTACTCGCGCTGCATGGCCAGGACCTCCGAGAGGAAAGGAAGCGTAAGTTGGTTGGCCGGGTGCGTCGGCGGCCGCATGCGCTGGTCTTCCAGCCCGGCAAACCCGTCCTGGGCGAAGGCCTGCAGGATGTGGCCGACATGCTGACGCGAGAGACCCAGATAACCGGCGATGCTCCGCTGGTGCCACCCCTCGAAGTGCAGGCGCACCACTGTCCAGCGCGCCCGGTACGCGTCGTCGAACTGGTGAAAGCCGGTCACCGGCCAGGGCAATGGCGCCGGCAGCGGATGCTGCTCCAGGAAGCGCTTGAGGGTCACATGGTTGGTCTTGTATCCGAACTTACGTGCCACGATGCGCACCAGCTCGCGATCGTGGAGCGGCGGGTAGAGCTGCTTGAGGTAGAGAAGGTAGCCAGCCACGTTCTCGGGGTAGGGAGAGTGCCGCTTCTTGCTCGAGGTCGTGCGGCGGTCGACAAGCCCAAGCATGCCCTGCTCAAGGAAGCGGTGCGCTTTCGCAGCGATGGTGGCACGGTCAAGCCCTGTCTCCCGGCTGCGCTCGGCAATGGTCTCATCCGCGAGGAAGATGCCTCGGATGACCTCATACTCGTGCTGCACGGGGTCAGTGAAGCGCAAGGCTAATTGCTGGAAGTGCTCGGAAGCAGGCATGGCTGGACAAGCCTCGGTCGCTAGGGGTACTTCGGAACTGGCGTCGTTGGCGCATCAGCGGCAGCAGCGAAAGAGCTTGCCCGAGTATACCACAGAGGCAGTCAGCTTGTGGAGAGTCGCCTTTCCAAAATGGTCACCTGTCATGTGGCCGGGTCCAGACGTGGAGATCCGCTACGTCATGCCAACCTCGCCGAGTGGTGCTCGCCAACCCTTTTGTCAATTGCGATTGGACTATCGAGGAGGTCTATCTCAAAGATTACCGTACAGTTGCTGAAGCGGGGAGCAGCTTGGCTCGGTATTTCCAGTTCTACAATCACGAACGGTCACACCAGGCGCTGGGCTATCAGACACCAGCTCAGGTCTACGGCGTGGCCGCGTAGCGCGTGCTACGGCGTCGTGGCATATCCTTACCAGAAGGAAGGAACAAGCGCAAGATAGAAGAAGTATTCAACGACTTGGTGTGTTATTCTGGCCAAGTAACCGCTCATCGGAGCAGTGGAGGCGTCTAGACGCAACGAGGAGCACCGTACCATGCAGAACACCATGACCGATTCCACCCTTCCACTTGCCGTCGTCTACCAAGGCTGGGATGAGTTTCAGCGCGACTTGCTCGATGCCGTGGCACCCCTGACGCCCGACCAATGGGCCTTGCCAGTGGCGCCGACCCATTGGTCCATTGAGCGGCTGGTCCAGCACATCGCCCGCGATCGGGCCTGGTGGTTCCATCTGTGGATGGGCGAGGGGGGCGCTGAGGTGGCCGCCATCGTCCACTGGGAAGACGAGGGGCAACCACTGCGTTCGGCTGCCGAGTTGATTGCCGGACTGGAGAGCACGTGGCGTCTAATCGAGCGATGCCTCACCCAGTGGACCGGCGCCGATCTTGGGCATGTGTTCGCCTCTCCTGCCGAGCTGACCGAAGCTGAGCGCAAGATCTTCGGCTCGCGCACCCGCCAATGGATTGTCTGGCATGTGCTCCGCCACGATATCCACCATGGCGGCGAGCTGGCGGTCGGCATGGGCGGTTATGACCTGCCTACCATCTGGCGATTCTAGACTGGCGAGGGAACGGCACGAGAGGCTGGGACACGATACATCGCAGAGGTGTGCCACTCTACAATAGTGCACGGTGACGCCGTAGTATACCGTTCGCTTCGTTAACGTCATTTGGGCCTCAGGCTGCCTTGACATTGGGGAGTACCTCAGTGATCTTCCCGTGCTGTGGAGGAATTGATCACCGGCGGCGCAATGCCAACCGCTCCACTGCATCGTGCGCCACATCATCCAATAATCCGCGCGCTGCAAGTTTGTGCGCAAGCTCGCAGCGCGACGCCGCCAGCAACTCGGGAACTACCTGCTTGGTGAAGGCCACCGCCAAAATAGTCAATGCGGCATCACCGGAATTCTGCACTTCCACCAATCCTAGCAAGCATTGTTGCAGACGTTGCAACGCCGGATCACAGCTAGACTGAGCCAGAGAGCTACACTTCCGCATCCAGCGCGACATAACGTCGTACTGCCGGGAAGCGAGCGCCAGAGACGCTAATTCACAAAAGGCCTGAGCAGCGGCTCGGGTTTCGTTCGAGGACATAAAGCCGCCGACTGCCGCCTCGAATGCCGCCAGCGCTTCCGGCGCATCGCCGCTCCAGGCCATTTGCCACCCATGTCCAAGATGTTGCAGCGGAGTGAGCACCGTGTCATATGGAGACATTGTAACGCGGCCCAGGCCCAACGATCCGGCCTGCAGCAGTAGCAGATCACGTGCTCTGTCCGGTTCGACGGTAGCGGCTGGCAATGGAGTAGAAGGTGTGAGCGGCGATACCGGCATCTCATCGGCAACGATCGCCTGATACAGGATTTGAGTATCTTTCGATGGTTCCAGCGCCATCTGGTCTCGCCACCGCTCTCGCCACAGTTCGTATTGATGAATAGCATCGGCGCGCCTACCCAGGTAAGCCATAGCTTCCATTAGCAACTGGTTCAGGACGTCAGCCAGGGGATCATGTATCAAGCCGCGACGTGCCAGCGATTCCACTTCGTCCCAGCGGCCGATAGCCTTCTGTTCGGCGATTGCCCGCTCGAGTATCTTGATGAGGGCCGACCGCCAGCGCTCGCGCTCGGCTAGTAACCAGGTTTCGAATTCCGGCGCGTCTTGCACTTCAAGACCGTCAAGCAGGTTTCCACGATAGAGAGCGAGCTGAGATGTCTTCGCAAACTCACCCACATCTACCCACACAGCCCGGCCAAGTACCAGGTGATCCCGCTCAGAGCCAACAACACCAGCACACACATCGTGCCGGAGTTGCCACAACAGGTTGCGCAGTAACTTCCTGCCACTGAGGGGAGAGCGGTCAGGCCAGAGCAGCTCTATCAGGCGCTCGCGCGGCTGCGGCTCGGGATGGAGCGCGAGATACGCCAGTAATCCCATGGCTTTGGCCGGGATCGGCACCGGCCCTGCCGAGCCGCAGATAAGCGGATGGCCCAACATGAGCAAACGAACCACATTGTTGCCTCCACCACGTAGATCTGCGATATCAGCTCCTGCGCGTTTAGGACACCTGATGAGACAGCTCCCATCTATATATAGTGCAGTGTAACGGGCGTTTGCCCACGTGTCAGCAGCATATCAGCAGGAGACGTAGCATGGCACAGCAGATACATATCAGCGCGGAAAACACTCTGGACGCAGCTCCCAGCGTTGTATATAGCGTCATCGCCGATTATCGTACCGGCCACCCGCTGATCACTCCAAAACCCTATTTTCAGGGCATACAGGTCGAATCAGGTGGCGTGGGAGCTGGCACCCTCATCACGGTTACCATGCGCGTGTTCGGCGTCACCTCGCAGCTTCACCATAAGATATCGGAGCCGGAGCCAGGTCGGGTGCTGGTCGAATCCGACCTCGACGACGAGGCGTCACAGACTATTTTCACCGTCGTACCCGCCAATGGCGGGAAGCAGGCACATGTCGATATCAGTACCACGATGAGGGGTCACCCTGGTATCAGAGGCCAGATCGAGCGGTGGCTGATTCCATTCATCATGCGCCCCGTCTATCAGAAGGAGCTGCGCCTCCTCGAAGCCGTTGCCCAGCAATGGATGGTAGCGACACCTGGTGCAGACACGAAAGCATGATCATGCCGGAACCCGTTTCCTCTATGTAACCGTCGAGCGACGTGATCGCCGAGTAGATGAGCCTGGCCATGCTGAGCCTCCCTCATGATGAGACGTTGCGCTGGATCGCCGGTACCGGTACGGGTTCCTGACTAACGCTCTGCTGTCGTGGAACCTGAATTTTGTTGAGAACCTGAATCATTCGTTTGGCAAGCCGGCCAAATGTGACAGCGTCAGCGAAGTGCAATATTCCGGCAGATTTCGCATTGGATTGAACCGAAGCACTCAAATCTGCCAGTTGATTAAGCACTGCATACTCATGCGTGTCTATATACATTCCATCATAGAGAAGATCATTGAGCTGGAAGGGGGAATCCAGCGGAAGTGGAACAGGCAATTCTGCGGCAATTGGAGTGCAAACGCGAATCGATGCCGCTCGCAGTTGGCTCCATGCCCAGTGCACAGCAACGTATGGGTCAACTTCAGCTAAGGACAACAGGCGCTCGTCAAATCCCAACAATTGATCGGTGGATTGGCCCTCTCCAGAAGAAGTGGCTTGCTGAAACACGCGGTCAGGCGGTACCAAAGGAACGGCGGCAGCGTTTGCGGCTTGTAGCGCGCGCTCGAGTTTCTTACCAAAATTTGCGGTCGCGCCGTCAAATTGAAGTTCGCTCAATGACTGTAGAACAATGGAGAGTGGCCGGCGAAAAATGAGGCAGATGAGTACTAAGGCCACCGGTACAGAAAGCAGCAACGTGCTCAGCAGGCTAACGATCTGTTGTGTAACGAATTCCCATCCAGCCATAGGGTTTCACCTTGTCCAAAAGATATCTCTTGCACTTGATCAGACGAGACTCCGAGTACCGCTAGTAACAGGCAAACCCAAAGAGAAATAAGCATGCCAATCGTGCTAAGTCATTATAGTATGGTACGGTTTTGTACTGCAGGCCAGAACACGTCAACACCTTACTGCAGATGATTCGAAGGAACAATGGTGTGCTGTTGGAGTGGCGCTGGAAGAAAGAGGCGGCAAACCTCCGACAACTGCGATGAGGTTCTCCCAATACGTCGCGTAGTCAGGTGAATTTAAAAGATCAAAGTAGCTGTACCACATGACGATCTGAGGGTCTCCCCGGTCAAGGGCGGCGCTCAGCATTGACTGCTCCTGCGCAGCGGTTGGATAGGGGCATACTGCCACACTAGTACACCATGGATAAGCACTTTGGTACGCAGAGAGACTGTGAGCCTGTAATGCCATGCCGTAGGAGATGTCATGACTCTTGGCGAAAGAGTTAAGAGACGCCGCAATCTGTCGGGTAGTGGCGGCCGCGCTATTTTGCTGACTGGTGCCTACTGGATAGTAGTCCTGTGCAATAACAGTAGCATCTGCGACCGCATACGTACCATCAGGGTAAGAGCTGCCATATGCATCAATTTGGCTTGTGTTCAGTTGCCCTTCAAGATCTTCTGCCATGAACATCCTTTGAGCATGTCTATTCCAGTCAAGGATTGCATCAACAACATGTCTCACCTGCGGTTCTTTGCTTACCGGCAGTTCATCTCCAATGTAGTAGCCCCAGGTACCTTCATGGTCTGTTGTGATAATGGTAATGCAGGCTATCAGCCAATAGTTGGTGTTGACTGAATGAGAGCAGAGTCCGGAGGAGTTAATGGACTGTACCAGAGTCGGATACTGCGACAGAGCATCAGTTGCGCTATTGTTCCAATAGAGAAAGTCATCTACAGGCCAGATAATTTTCATACCCAGCTGATGCGCATACGACGCGTAGGCTATTACATCGTTTATGGTCGTATCATATTCAAACGCAGAATAGTTCATTACTTCACTAAATCCAGCAGCAGCGATGTTGTTGAGCCTACCATCACAGTTAGTCACACGGTGAGGATCGCAACTTTCGTAAATACCGTATCCATCCGCAGGTCTTGCTGCAGCTGCGGTAACGCTCAAGGTATGTGTGTGCTCTGTATTATGTTGATGCGGCAAGATCACACCAGACAAAATCAGCAGGAATACGACAAGACCGTGTGTCAATAAGATGCTTTGCTTTGGCATGCGTAATACCTCATGCGTAATACCTTATGAATCTGAGACGCTGTTGTGCTCTACAATACAGCTTCTCTTCGGCATTGTCGCCTGCACCCATACTTTGTCGATCTCGGTCGCCCGCACGTACATTGACTGACATCCTGTCCACCTAGGGCTCGTGGGACTTCGATTCCCGTGGCGTGAACGGCTCCGGCGTCTGGCGCTGGCCCACGCGCGCCAGCGCCGCCAAAGGCGCACAAGTGTTCGCCGTTACTGGGGCCTAGCGTTATCTGGTGAGTTCTTGGTGACTGCTAACGCATGGTCAGCAAATCTACGGAGTAACATGACGAAGGTCTTCCAGTCTTGCTCATTCCATTGGGCAAGAATGGGTCGCATCAGCCGTTCACGTGCCGCGTCCAACGCGCTGAGCATTGCCATGCCTTCTTGTGTTGCCGTTACCTTATGTTCCCGTCCATCACCCGTGCCAGCGCCTTGCGTCACCAGCCCCAGGCGTTCCAGTTTGGCAACCTGACGGCTGACCGTGGTGTAATCGCGTCCGGCCAGCCCAGCCAATTCCACGATTCCAACCGTGCTGCGACGTCCGATCAGCACTAACAAGGGAAGCAGCGCCCGGTCAAGCGAAACGCCTGCCTCGGCAAGCAGAACGACGTCGCGTTGGGGCTGATTGAGCAGTCCCACAACGTCAAAGAGCGCGTCATAAAATTGTCGGATGTCCTGGTCCATACGTGTATTATGCATGTATTCCTTTGACTCGTCCAGTTTTTCCAGGTATAGTAATTACGTGCAAGATACACATATCTGTTGCACTAACTTGATTCATCGAACAGGAGCACATCTATGAAAGCTGCCGTTATGGTAGAAGCAGGCAAGGCGCCCATCTATGGGGACTTCACCGAGCCCGTTCCTGAAGAGGGGGAAACTCGCGTTGCCGTCACGGCCGCTGCGCTCAGCCATGTGACACGAAGCCGGGCAGCTGGTATCCACTACAGCTCCTCCGAGCAGCAGGCTTTCGTTGTGGGTGTCGATGGGGTTGGGAGGCTCGCTGACGGCCGCCGCGTCTATTTCATTCTGCCAGCACCGCCATTCGGCAGCATGGCAGAACAGGCAGTGGTCACATCGTCGCAATGCGTCCTGTTACCAGAGGAGTTAGATGACGTGACCGCTGCTGCTATTGCCATTCCCGGCATGTCATCATGGGTGGCCATGAAGGAACGCGCGAAGCTCGTCGCCGGAGAAACCGTCTTGGTGAATGGCGCGACTGGAACAGCGGGACGCCTGTCAGTTCAGATCGCCAAGTATCTGGGAGCAAAGACGGTCATCGCCACGGGCCGCAACAGCGAAACGCTGCAATCACTCGTAGCGCTGGGAGCAGATGTAACCATTCCCCTAGTTCAGGATGAAGAGATACTGGAAAAAGCCTTCATGGAGCCTTTTGTAGAGGGGATTGATGTCGTGCTGGATTATCTGTGGGGACCGAGTGCGGAACGGCTGCTGCTCGCGGCAGCCAAGGCAGGTAAGGATACCGTCCCAATCCGCTTCGTCCAGATTGGCGCCGTCAGCGCGCCCGCTATCTCACTTCCGAGCGCCGTCTTGCGCTCATCTGGAATCGTACTCATGGGCAGCGGGATTGGCAGTGTACCGCTCCATCGCCAGGTGCAGGCTATCGACGAATTGCTGCAAGCCACCCTCCCCGGTGGTTTTGAGATCGCAACCCAAACGGTTCCCCTCTCCGAGGTCGAAGCAGTCTGGGCAACAGGTGCCGGCATACCCCGCACCGTCGTTCTGGTTGGCACTGAGGGGAGACCCCGGCCATAGCCCACGGTCGTTCACCGGACATTTGCCTGTCCTGTTGACGAAGAGGGTGTTGGCGAAGGCTGCCTCCTCACTACACGGCAAACCGCCCCTGTATCTACTACAGCGCGATAGTTATAGCGAAGAGGCACCAGATGACAACTCTGCGCGTCAAAAGTGACGACCGTAACAGATTGTGGCCCTTCGCTCCACGTATTATTTGATGTGAGACAAGAGCTATCAACGCTGAGAGTAAGCTGTGAGGAATCTGTCTTCGGCGAATCAGAAAGGGGCAGCTCGCGATGGGTATATCTCTGCGACCAGCAAAACATGGCTTCGCTCTGACGCTTGCCATCGGATTGGTCCTCTTGGGGCTATCCAGCTGTGCAAGCGCGTCTACGGCCACGGGGTCGACTACGACCACGCAGTTGCCTACAGCCACGCAGTCGGCTACGACCACGCAGTTGCCTACAGCCACAGCCCTGACAGCAGGCCTCACTAACTGCCAGATAGGGCAACTTGCTCTTGGCTTTCAAAGTCAGCAGAGTGGGGTATCGAATTTTGCCAACATCTATAGTCTGAAAAACACGTCTCAACAAACCTGTACCTTGGATGGGTATCCGGGGGTCCAATTGCTCAATGCGAGCCAGCAGTCACTGACCATCGCGGTCACTCAACAGACCAGCGCGTACCTCTTCAACAATCAGCAGCCGCAACTAGTGACACTGGCACCTGCCGCATCCGCCTATTTTATCCTGGAGTGGAACGCAGCGGTTAATGGCTCTGGTAATTGTCCAGGCGCTGCCTTCGTGTGGGTCACACCGCCGGGGCCTCTGCCAGGCGACCAGGGCAATCTTAGCATTTCCAGCATGGTAGACGTCTGCACGGGCAGCGTGATCATTTCACCGATCGAGCCGACGGCATTTGGCTACTAATGAGCCAATCAGCTAGCACCCACAGTCGTCCTTCGGCCATGGCCCTCGTCTTGCCCAAATCGTACTGCTGTGGACAACGAGAAGGAGTGGGAGATAACGCAAGCAGGAGATGATCGCTTTTCTTCACGCGGCGGTTGACCTCGGCATCACCTTCTTCAATACGGCCTGATTTATCAGCACCGGGTTGATCGGAATGCGCCCATCAAGGATGTGGCAGGGGCAGTCAAGGAGCTGATGCAGGTGCGCTCACTGTCGTCGTCGGGGACAAATGACGGTGATGTGGGCCTGTGCATCAGTAGCCTGCGATTGATCGGCACTCGGACGGAACCAGGTCACTAACTGAATCTAGCAGTGTAGTCGTCATAACAGGCAACCCAAAAGTACGAGCTAATCCCTGGTCCGTTGCTGAGTGCGGGGTATGGTTTTTCTGGGACTAGCTCGACCGCGCCACCTCATACATGCAAGCGAGCCTCTTGCGGGGCACTGGCGATGGTGCCGTGACTAGAGATGACGACATGAAGGCTCTATTGGATTGAAAGTAGCGCGGTATGTTTAGACGTCGCCCACCCGCAAAGTCGGAAGAGATTGCGACTATGCCACTGGCGACTCCAGGACAAGTGTGTCAGCCAGAGGTGGCTCGGGAAACCGTGATCTCGGAACGGCTCTGGCTGCCACCGGCTGAACCACCCGCGATACCGATTGTTCCAGCGTTTGCCACGAAGCGGCGTGGACGTCCACTGCTTCTGTCGCTTACGGTAGTACTCCTGGCATCGCTCCTACTGGGAGCCGGGACGCTCCTAGCACAACAGCACCTCAGTAAACCAAACCAGCAGCAAGGTGGAGTTGCTCGCGTCCCAGCCTTACCAACTTCGACCCCAACTCTCCCGCCACCGACTGCGACTCCTCTGCCACCATTGCCTAACTTCGCGGTGATTCCGCCGTTTTGTAATGTCGATCTGCAAGGCAATCCGCTGGGGGCCGGAACGCCAACGCCAGCCGGCTGTGTCACCTGTCCCTATGTGTACGATACTACCCAGTACTCCATCGCCCAGGTACAGGCGGCGCTCCAGGCGGCAGCAGCGCTTTACAAGTTGCCACCTCTACTCGTGGAAGCCATCTCCTGGGAGGAAAGTGGGTGGACCAATCCTGGCCTCATCACTTGCCAATATGATTCCGGGCTTATGGGACTGAAACAGGGGTATTGGCAGTGGATTGACGAATTTAGCGACAGCAATTGCGGTCTTTCCTACAACACCTATAACCCAACCACGCTCCAGGGCAATGCGGACATGGGTGCCAAATACATTTCCTTCCTCTATTGCTACTATGGCTGGCGCGGTGGTCCAGGCGGATCACAGGCAGATCCGACGATGGACACGAGCGAGTGGTATTATCAGCAGCTTGGCCTCAACTGGCCGGATATAACACTGGCCGCTGGCCAACCCAATCCAAACAGCTTCTGCGCTGCTCCTCGTAGCGACCAGACCGTACACAATGATTCGGACTTTGGGGGCACCTATACCTGGGCACAGGTGTTCGGGGCGCTCCCCACTAGTGAACCGTGGAGCTGCCCATTCTCCGCGACGTCGAGCGACCATACGCTGTATGAGCTGGTTGTGTCCGCCTATCAGGCGGGGACTGGCACCATCGACAGCCAGGGCATCGTGAACCAATGGTACATCGATGACATCTCGACGCATCTCGTGAAACTCAGCCAGGGAATAACACCGACATGAAGACAGAAAACACGTGCTCCAGCACCGAGGTACTCTCGGGGGCAGGTCAATGCAGCATGATGCCACAGCAGCGATGGATCGCCTCCCTGGAAGCTGACCTGGAAGACGGGCAAGTTGCCACATTGTAGCCGCCGCCGGCTGCAATCCGCTCGATGACCTGTTTTCACTGGTGTCCTCGTCAGATTCACCCGTGACTAACGGGTGTAAGGTTTTTCCTGGCGAAACGATATGTGTAGTGAGTTCTCCAGCCTGGGTAGTTGACCTACTCGCGGACAATCATGGGTCGAAATGCTAGCGTATCTTCACAGAATCTCTACTGAAAACCAGAGGGGCTTGATGACAATAGCGCAGATCAATCGGCTGCGCTTGAGTAGCCTGCTGGTCATCCTTCTCGCGGTGACGGCGGGCTGTAGCTCCATGTCGAACTCATCGGTTGCGCCGTCTCCAACGAGCGCGCCGCTCGCCACAGCGACACCGTTACCCACCGCTACTCTGAGTCTCACGCTCGACCAGCGCATCGACGCGTACGTCGGCAGCCTCTCGACTGCCCAGCTAATAGGACAAATGCTCATGCTGGCCGTCTACGCGCCGAGCGATACCGTCAGTCTGAACCAGGCACTCGCCAGCTACCATATCGGCAGCGCCATCATCTACCCGAACTTTAACGGCGGACCGTTACAGCCAACCACCCTCGCCGGAATGCAGGCTCTGGTGCAGGGGCTCAAGAGCCATACCCAGACGCCACTCCTGCTGGCTACTGACGAAGAAGGCGGCGAGGTGGATCGACTGGCGTCCTACTATGGTGGCTCGCCCTCGGCACAGCAATTGGCGGCTACTGGCGATCCACAAGTCGCCTACGGGCAAGCGCAGACGGACGCCCAACGCATGAAGTCGATCGGTCTGAATGTCGATTTCGCGCCGGTGGCCGATGTCTACCAGGATGGTGGTGTGGACGAGAGCCGCACCTTTGGCACGACCGCCAGCGCGGTTACCACCTATGCCGGCGCCTTCCTGGACGGCTTGCAGCAGCAGGGGATCGCGGGGACGCTGAAGCACTGGCCGGGTCTGGGCACGGCTACTGGCAATCCCGACGACACTCTGCCCACCATCTCGTCCAGCCAGGCGCAGATGAACGCTATGGACTTCGCGCCGTTTCGCTCGCTGCTGAGCCACCTTCCAGATATGATCATGGTCACTACGGTGATGGTCCCAGCTTATGATGTGCAGAACCCGGCGATGCTCTCGCCGACACTGGTCGATGGGGTACTTCGTGGGCAGCTGGGCTACCAGGGTGTCGTGGTCACCGATGCGCTGGATGCCCAGGGGCTGATCCAGTATATGCAGCAACAGGGTTATGCGGACCCGGCGCAGGGGCTGGGCGAGGCGAGCGTACGCGCGGTGCTTGCCGGGGATGACCTCATCGAGTGTCCCATCGAATCAGATCGTCTGGCAGCGGTGGTGGCGGCACTGACGCAGGCCGTGCAGTCCGGCCGTATCTCTCAGGCGCGGCTGCGTGCCTCCGTCTACCGCATTCTCCAACTCAAGGTACAACTGGGTCTGTTGGTGCTGCCATAACGAACTCCCGCCGGCGCGTCACCTTCTCGGTCAGAGCGTCCGCCGAAACACAGACGTCACGCGCCGGCCAATCCAGGCTGCGGCGAGGCCGGCGGCTCACCAGCGTCATGACCAGGGCACCGAGACCGATCAGCACCGCCATGCCCCAGACGCTGAAGGGCAGGATCAAGAGGTAGGCTAGACAGAGGGCAAAGCTGAGCAGTGTCGCCGCCACACGTGAGACTGCGGCAGCTGCGCTCGCCTCATAGTTGAATCGGTAGACAAAGATAGTGGCAATCACCGCCCACATCCCACCAAGAAGGTCGTCGGCGTCGGACACGGAGTAGACGTGAGCGAGGAGCTGTGTGATGAGCTCGTAGCTAATCAGGCACGCAAGTGCCAGCGCAACGCTCTCGACAACGGCTTTGCGAACGTGCTGTGACGTGAGACGGCTCTTCATGGAGGATAGGGAATTCTCATGCTAGCTGGCACCGTCCGGCAGGCCCAGGTCCTGATGCGGGTTGCCCACCATATGATCAGGAACCACGACCTTGTCGAACTCCGCACCGCTCACATCGCCGCTCTGGATGGCGGCGTCTCGCAGCGTCGTCCCTTTGTCCTGTGCCAGGTGAGCAATAGCCGACGCCTTGTCATAGCCAATCACTGGGCTGAGCGCGGTCACCAGCATCAGCGACTCGTTCACATACGCCCCAATCTTCTCCTGGTTCAGCGTCATTCCGGCAATGCTAAACCGCCGCAGCTTCTCACTAGCGTCTCCCAGAATGCGCGCCGAATGGAGCACGTTGTTGATGATGATGGGGCGCATGGCGTTGAGCTCGAAGTTGCCCTGCGAGCCGGCAAAGGCCACTGCGTTGTCGTCGCCGATCACCTGGATGCAGACCATCACCATGGCCTCCTCCTGGGTGGGGTTGACTTTGCCCGGCATAATCGAAGATCCCGGCTCATTAGCCGGCACGTTCAACTCATGCAGCCCGCAGCGCGGACCCGAACCCAGCCAGCGCAGGTCATTGGCAATTTTCATCAGGGCTACCGCCAGCCCCCGCAGTGCCGCACTGGCGTTGACCATGGCGTCCAGCGACCCTTGCGCCGCAAACTTGTTGGGGGCGGTAACAAACGGGTGACCGGTCAGTTGCGCGATTTCGGCGGCAATCTTGGTGCCGAAGTTTGGCAGTGTATTGAGGCCCGTGCCTACTGCCGTCCCACCCGCCGCTAGGCTGTAGAGCCCGTTCATCGCGGCTCGGACCAGGTCGAGCGCGTTGCGGAGCTGCGTCACATAGCCCGACCATTCCTGGCCGACGGTGAGGGGCGTGGCATCCTCCAGGTGGGTGCGCCCGATCTTGACGACATCCACCCAGACGACCGCCTTCTCCCACATCGCCTGGATCAGAGCCTCGACGTGTGGGATGAGGTGGTCGGTGAACTCCAGGACCGTGGCAATGTGCATGGCCGTCGGGAAGGTGTCGTTGGAGGATTGGGACATGTTGACGTCATCATTGGGATGGACAGGCGTCTTGGTGCCCAGTGTGCCACCAACCAGCTGGATGGCCCGGTTGGATATGACCTCATTCACGTTCATGTTCGACTGGGTGCCCGAACCGGTCTGCCAGACATACAGGGGGAATTCGCTATCCAGCTTGCCGGCGATCACCTCGTCGGACACCCGGCTGATCAGGTTGGCCTTCTCCTTGGGAAGTTTGCCCGCCTCAGCGTTGACGATAGCTGCCGCTTTCTTGACGTAGCCATAGGCATGGTAGACCGCCTTGGGCATGTGATCATTTCCGATGGAAAAGTGGATGAGCGAGCGCTGGGTTTGCGCGCCCCACAGCCGATCCGCCGGCACCAGCACCTCGCCCAGCGAGTCGGTCTCGACCCGGTAGGCGCCGCCGTCTAGGAGTGTGCCAGGCTTATCATGGCCGTCTTTGATCTCGGTATCTTTTACTACCTGTTCCATTACTGTGTCTTCCTTCTTTTGGTTTTTCTCTGTTCAGGAACGGTCCGCAGGTCCGCTCATCGACTGAGGCCAGTGAGCGAACTGTCAGTTGCACCGGTCGCTTGTTCAGGACCGATCGGGCAATGGTGTTGTCTCGTTCATGTCGATGCTTTGGGCGGCGGCGGCCTCCCGTGCGGTCGCCCGGCCGTGCAGCGTGGTATCTACCAGCACTGCCGCCGCGGCACCGATCATGGGTCCGACGATGTAGACCCACAGGGTGCTGAAGTCTCCAATCGCCAGGTCAGGCCCAAAGGCGCGCGCCGGGTTCATGGCTGCCCCATCGAAGAGGCCTCCGGTCATACCCAGGGAAAAGATGTAGGCTCCCACGACATACGGAATAAACGGCCCATTGAGCTTCGGACCGGCAGACAGTGCCAGTACGAACAGCACGAACACACCGGTTATGAGGGCCTCGAATCCTACTGCCGCCCACTCCTGGCCTGGCGGTGGCATGGTGGCCGCCAGATGGCTGGAGGTGCCGAAAAGCGCCCGCGCGAGCAGTGAACCGGCGGCGGCGGCAGCAAACTGCACCACCCAATAGGCCACGGCCATGTACCAGTGCATGTCACTGCGCAACGCGAAGGCGAAGGTCATGGCCGGGTTGAAGTGGGCGGATACGTCTCCAAGAGCGGAGATCACCGCTACCAGCCAGAACGCCGAGGTAAGCGAGAGAATGGCGATCAGCGCCACTTTGCTGACTGGCCCTCCGGCGCCGGCCGTGATCGCGCCTGCCCCCGCTGAGAGGACGAAGAGCAGGCCGAAGGTGCCGATGAACTCGCTCACCAGGCGCCGGGTGCGATGGCCATTGTTGGTCCAGTCCGCGTGGTAGCGCTTCTCGCCCAGCACAGCAATCAGTTGGTCACGGGCAGTTTCCGTGCTGCCGCCCGTTTTACCGTCTTTCAAGCCCACACTGGTCTCCTCGGTGTGTGTCTCGTCACCAGCATCTATAGCTCCCGGGTAGGGTAGTTGGGCATCCCCTACTACCGCATGGCGCCCTGGACTTAGTTGAGGCATCGGGGCATGGGACATACGCTGGTCGTTCCGCCACGTCGGTCTTGACCATCTCGACTACCACGTGCGCTGCAAAGGATATGCCATCGCTGAGGCAGGGACGGGCACTGTTCGCCGCTTAGCCGCTCTATCCCGAGTTAGCGTAACCTCCTCGTGGCCAGCGTTCCGCACATGTTACGCCGTGTAACATCTGCGGAATCCCTTGGTGCCATACTCCCTCTAGAACGGTCATAGTTCGCTGGACTGTCACGCTCGCACGTGCGTAAGAACAACCGGAGGAAGTTCTGCAGGAATATCCGCGCTTCTTCCACGAGTGACCACGAAGGAGCACCGAATGAAATCCCGGAAGATCGATGATACGCCGCAGACGTTCATCCTGGTGTTTGCAACCGGAGATGAACTCGCGGAAGGCCTGCTGCGATTCGCAAAGGACCAGCAGCTCTCCGCCGCCAGTTTCACGGCTATCGGGGCGCTCTCGTCAGTGCACTTGGCATGGTTCAGCTTTGAAAGCAAGCGATATGAACCATCGGTGACGCTCGCTGAACAAATGGAGATCCTTTCACTGATCGGTGACGTGGCCCTGCTGGACGGAGAGCCGGTAGTCCATGCCCATATGGTGATCGGCAAGCGAGACGGCACCGCGCACGGTGGTCACCTGCTGCAAGCGCACGTTCGGCCAACCTGCGAAGTGGTGCTGACCGAGAGTCCTGCCCGCCTGCAGAAGGTCATTGATCCGGGCTCAGGTCTTGCGCTGATTCAGCCCTAGCGCCGGCGTCTTCTGCGTTCTTGCACTTAAAGCCCGAGAGGCTTCAGCCACCGCTACGGCAACACCTTCAACGTCTTGCCAATCGCGGCGCTCGACCGTAAGTATCCACCGCCAACTGAGGCGACCACGAAAGGAAGGAAGGAAGGAAGAAGACAAACATGGCAGAACATGCGTCCGTTTCGGTTGTCGCTCGATACCTCGCCAAGGCAGGAAAGGAAGAGCAGGTCAAACAGACCTTGCTCGATATGGTGGCGCCTACGCGCCAGGAAGAGGCCAACATCAGTTATGACCTCTACCAGGCGAAGGGCCAGCCCGCCATCTTCATTCTGGAGGAGAACTGGCGCAGTCAGGAGGGCCTTGCCCAACACATGCAGGCGCGGTACTTCCAGGCAATGGATGCCGCGATGGCAGGCCTGCTAGCTGAGCACTATACCATCGATGTGACGGAGATGATCAGCCCACAGGCGACCTAACAGCCTATCCTGAAAGTGACGTGTAACAGCTCTTTCTTGCCACAGGATTGTCCCTGCTGTGTTGCTGGGTGTCGCCGCAATTCGCTGGCGCTGGGGGCAAAACTGGGGCATCTCATACCTATTCGTTGTACGGCTTTGCCATTGGACTGGCTTTCTCTACTACATTAGCACAGCTGTAACAGCCGTCACTGCTCCTATCGTTCCGCCGCTGTTGTTATCTATCTATCTTTCCTTCTGATGTCACAGTCTGGAGCTATCGTCTGTTCATTCCGGTGGCGATAAGCTCGTTTGTGATATTCCCCTGTGGCATCGCGTGGATTATGCGCCAGAGGCGTGGTCTGTGCGTGTTGTCTATTCCTGGGCACATCTATCCGCAATCCTGGACGCAATTCGTCGCCGGCCTATGGGATGGAACCCGACGGGTGCAACCGCACGCAGCGGCAACGTTCGCTCTCGGCCTTTTCGGGTTTCCCAGTTTATCTTTGACTTTCTTCTCGGTGTAGCCTGGACGACACTTGCAGCTTTGCGGGTTGTTGTCTTGCACACGTATGTCTTTATCCCGCTCCTTCTACTAGGAGCCTTTGTCACCTTCGTGAACGCACGTGTCGCATTCCATATCGAGCGTAAGCAATGACTATTCGTACAGGCGATAACATGCACCTCATGACGCGACAGCGATCTGCCATGCAGCACTTAGCGTCAACGGACCCACTCCGACTAATCTTATTGGCCCAGGCTGCCATATCGATTATCGCGCTTCGCAACACAGCATTCTTGGACGAGGCATCCTATATCTATGCGGGTGAGCAACTGCTACAAGGCACGGCAACTATTGGGCAATACGCCACGTATTTTTCTGGCTACCCCGATTTCTATCCAGCAATAGCAGGCTTGCTAAATCTGTTGGGTGGGCTTGAACTCGTTCGACTATTTAGCACAGCGTGTATGCTTTTTGTGACAAGCTGTGTTTTCTTCGTTACCGAGCGACTCTATAATCGCACAAGTGCCTATGCCGCAGCAGCGCTCTTTGCCTTTACCGGGCCAACGCTCTTTCTTAGTCATCTGGCCACCTTTGACGCCCTTGCACTCATGTTTCTTGCCATGGCAACTACGCTAGCAGTCTCTGTTGCCTCAGCACGTGATAATCAGCTGGCGATGGGTATGTCACTGTTCATTGCTGTACTGTTGGTCCTTGCTGTCGCTGCAAAGTATGCGGCCTTATTATGGGTGCCATTTGTAATCGCAATCCTTGCGGTACAGACTATTGGACAGCAAGGTTGGCGACGTGGCTGGTACTATCCAATATCCACAATTGCCGGTATTGCTGCTCTCCGATGGTGTGCTATACCGCTGATAACTAATGACGTATTCCAGGGTATTACCTCTACAACCACTAATCGTACGGCCATGATTCCAAAACCTCCAGCTGTGCTCCTGGCCACCATCCTTCAGGCCGGATCTCTCATCTGGGTGTTGTGTCTGCTTGGGTTACTGCTGATACCGAGGCGGCAGCGGCTTGTCTCATTGCTTCTACTCATCGCCTCTCTGGCTGCGCCGGTCTACCACCTCTACAGTGGTGAGTCAACATCCCTGTACAAGCACATGTCATTTGCACTGTTCTTCGCTGCGCCAGTAGCAGGCACAGTGGTTGGCGTAGTTGCGAATCGTATCTCTACATGGTGGAACACCTATCGCCTACTACCATTTGCTGGCGCACTTGGGTGCATTGCTCTGCTTGTAGCTCTTCTTGCTCACATTCTCACGCTCTCTGTAGGTAGTGCGGAAAGACAGTATGCTAGTTGGCCTAGCACATCACAGCTTGCTGTCACCATGGCCCCTCTTCTCTCTGGTCAGCACGTGAGATGTCTCTGCGAAGATGCCGAGGTACTGGAATACGAGCTATCTGCTACGACAACTGCGGCTCAGTATACGGGCCCTTACTACTTCGAGTATCAAGTGGACAAACAGGCTCTCTTTGGAGGTGCCGCTTACACCGCAGCAATTGATGCTGGCTACTTTGATGTCATAGAGCTAAACTTTTATGACCCCGTGGCCAATGTTGCGGTAGCCGCTATTCAAAGCGGACATGCACACTATCGTCGTGTAGCCAAGATACCACAGAGTAATGCGCCCAATATCTACTACTTGGTATGGACCAAGGTTGTTCAATAGAGTGCACGTCCATTTACATGTAACCGGCAACCATCTTGCCAATTCCCATGGACAAGCTGTAGTTCTGCGTGGAGTAGTTCGCAACCAGAGTGATAGTAATTTCTCCTCGGACCCGATCGTCTCTTGATGCGCCTTGGGCTACCAGTGGCACAGCGTCGTCGAGCGGATAAGAGTCTTGCGTTGACATAACGATTTTGGCACATGTGCCATGTGGTGACAACCAACCAGCTGGACGAGCAAATCGCCGGCGACGCCCAGCGTGTGAGCGTCCGTGTACGGCACGCGCATAGCGAGAAGGCTATGTAGGCTCTGACGCGATGTTCCTCAATGGGGCCTACATACCAGTGACGCCTAGGTATGTTGTGTAGATGCCAGGATATCCCAGTCGAGATGCATATCGCGGTTGAGGAACGACGCGATTAGCATGCTATTCCCCCATAAGAGGTACACGCACGAACTCATTCTCTGTCTTTGCCCTCTTTGTGATGAAAATTGTGACAAAAGAGGGAGCAATCTTGCCTCTTTTGAGAGGCGCACCCTCAATACTGAGGCTGTATGGCAAATCGGGCATAGTATGCTTGGTTGCGGATGTCGAGTTGGCGCGTCACTTCCACTGCATTCGCCAAAAGGAGTAGCATGATGAGTACTTCACAGAAGCGGCTCCGTCTCCTGGGGGCCGCCACCGGTATCCTGCTGATGGCGGTGCTGGCGGGATGCGGAAGTCAAACGACCAGCCAGACGCAACCAACGGCCACTGCCGCCGCCACCCCAACTCCAACCCATCCCGCCGGAGCAGTGGTCACCACTCCAATTTCGGGGATCGCCATGTTCTCAGCAACCACCGGCTGGGGCAGCGTGCTAACCTCGAACCCAAATATTGCCAGTGGCATCGGCGCTACGGTGGATGGCGGGCACACCTGGTACAACGTCACCCCCACCGGCCTGACGCTTGAGTCGTCGTTCACCATCGCCCTTTATCCCCGCTCGGCCACCGAGGCCTGGACCTGGCTCTCCTTGTATGCCGGTGGCAGCTCCACCACGCTGTGGCATACCACCGATGGCGGTGCCCACTGGTCAACGTACACCGTCCCCACTGGTGCGGTGAGGCAACTCGACTTCGTGGATAGCCTGCATGGCTGGCTGACGGCTACTCCACAAGGAGCGGCGGCGGGAGAGTACCCGATTAATGTCTGGCGCACGACCGATGGTGGCGCCACCTGGGCGCAAGTGGCATCCTATCCGGTGTTTGGAAGCACCATGGGCATCTCCTTTGCCAGCGCTACCACTGGGTTTGCGAATGGGTGCCCCCTCGCTAGTCCCATCGGTCTCTGCGTCACTCATGATGGCGGCAACAGCTGGTCTGGGCTGTCCTCGCCCACTCCGCCCGGCTATGTGCAAGGTGGCCATGTGACAGCCGAGCTGCCGGTTTTCACTAGTGCTACCGCGGGGGTTCTCCAGGTCAGCACTCTGTCGGGCTCATCTGGACCAGCGACCCTCTACCTGTATCGCACGACGGATGGGGGAACGAGCTGGCAACTGGGTCCAACCCTCACTGGCACCGGCACTACGAGTGTTCCCGCAAACCCGTTTCCCAGCAGTGTGCTCTCGAGTGGTGAGGTGTTTGCCGCTCCCACAGTCAGCGGGCAGGTGACGCTCTATCAGTTGCCGCTTGGGGCCACCAGCTGGACCAAGATTACCGCCAGCAGCAACTCTGTGGGGCTGCTCAGTGGTCTCACCCAGCTGGACTTTGTGAACTCGACGACGGGGTGGGCGGTGACTTCTGCCGGCCTCATCGGGACCACCGATGGCGGTGTGACCTGGTCGGTCCTGCATGCCTAATCGCTCCTCGCATGGTGAGAGCCCGGTAAGGGGCCTATCACGACGAGAAGATAAGAGACGAGCCTTGCGTAAGCACGGATGCTTGTGCCAATGATTCTCTTCTAGGGCACAAGCATCCTGCACGTGCTCAAGCCCGGCGCAACGGTGGCCTAACCGGCACGTCGTCGTCTTCAGCTGTCTGATGGGCATGTTCTGTATACCTCCCCTGAGGAACGTCGCATAATCCCTACAGTGACACTTGCAGATCATTCAGGGCCAGTTCGGTTTTGTAGGCCCGCCGCACCAGCACTGCTGTTCTCCCCTGCCTTGACCTCCGGAAGCCTGCTTATTACCGCCAGATTGCTAGGACACGTGTACCAGATGTGAGTGCCGGTGTCAAGGGGACGAGATAGGTACACACGAGGATACCTGTCCATGGTTCATCAGTCTAAATTGTAGCCCGTTGAGTCCGTTCTGTGAGGATTGGGCACTGCTTTGTGCGTTCTTTGTGAGAGTTCGCTGTTACCTTGAGCTTGACCTAGAAGAGCGTCTCGACAGCATTCTCACGAGAAAGCCGAGACAACGCATCTTGATCCTGCAAGCCCGTTCCGCTGTTTTACACGAGCTGAATATACCCGCGGGGCGGATCTGCTGCGGAACCGGTAGCGAAGACCAGGATGGCGAGTCTCAGCGGGGCAGAGGAAGAGCATATGGGCAAGGTCATCGAGGTGCTGCAGTTGCGCAAGGTATACGGCGGAACGGTGGCGGTAGACGACATCTCCTTTCAGGTCGAAGCCGGAGAGATCTTCGGTTTGCTCGGAACCAACGGCGCCGGCAAGACCACTACGGTGGAATGCCTGCAAGGTCTCCGGCACGCCGATGGTGGTCATGTGCGTGTGCTTGGACTCGATCCCTGGACCCAGACTACCAGCTTACGGCAGCGCATCGGCAGCCAGCTTCAAGAATCGGCACTCCCTGATCGCATCAAAGTGTGGGAGGCACTAGATCTCTTTGCCGTGTCTACTGCCGGGGTCGCGAGCCGTGAACACCTGATTGCCGAGTGGGGGCTTGCCGGCAAACGGAGTGCCTCCTTTGCCAGCCTCTCAGGTGGACAACGGCAGCGACTCTTCGTGGCGTTGGCGCTGGTGAACAAGCCGCAGCTGGTCTTCCTCGATGAGATGACCACCGGTTTGGACCCGGCCGCCCGACGAACGGCGTGGGACTTGATCGAAGCGATCAGAGATCAGGGGACCACCGTGGTCCTGGTCACGCACTTCATGGACGAGGCCGAGCGGTTATGCCATCGGGTGGCCATCATGGCACGCGGTCATATAGTTGACCTCGACGCACCGGGGCAGCTGGTCGCCAGGCATGCCCAGCAGGTGAAAGTGTATTTCACTGGAGATGGCGCCGCTGAATCCTATGTGCGGGGAGTGGCTCATGTGCAGCAGGTGCGACGCCAGGGGGCGCAGATCGAAGTAGTGGGCGACGGCCCGGTCCTACAGCATGTTGCCGCGGCGCTGTTGCAACAGGGTATCGAGCCCGGTGACCTGAGGGTGGAACGGCCCAGTTTGGAAGACGTCTTTCTGCAACTGGTCGGCACGTCTGCGGAGGGGTGAGTGCCATGATACGTACTTTAGAAAAGATGACCTGGGTGGAGCTGAAGCTGTTCATTCGCGAGCCCTTGACGATGGTATTCACCTTTGCTATTCCCCTGGTGCTTCTATATGTCCTGGGCGGAGTATTCGGGAACAAACCGAGCCCAGGGTTCTATCGAGGAGTCGGGGCGATGAATTATTATGTCCCCGCCTATATCGCCCTGGTTATCGCCGCTATAGGCCTCATCGTGCTTCCCGTACACATCGCGGCCTACCGAGAACGCGGAGTTCTCCGGCGATTTCGTGCCTCGTCGATTCCCCTAGGGAGCGTCTTTGGGGCGCAGGTAGCTGTGACCTTCATCATTGGCGTGCTGGCCAGTCTCCTCGTAGCCTTCTTGGGCACCCTCACCTATCAAACCAAAGGACCCCACTCACCGGTGGGGGTGATGGCGGCATTTGTCCTCGGAGCTCTGACGTTCGCCATATTGGGCGTGTTTCTGGGGTTAGCCCTACCGACCGCTCGCGCCGCCCAGGGAGCCGGGGTCATGCTCTGGTTTACCCTGATGTTGATCTCTGGAACCGGACCCCCACCGGAAGTCTTACCCAGCTCATTGCGAACAGTTGCCGACTTCGCCCCGCTTCAACATGTCGTGATCCTGGTTCAGGATCCCTGGATAGGATTTGGATGGAATTGGGGACAGACCCTAGTCGTGGGAGCCTTTCTGATGGGACTGACTATCCTCACGGCCCTCTTGGCGCGTAGAGGCTGAGCAGTGAACAAAAAGAACCCGGCTACCCCAAACGTGCCGGTAACCCGCCCCACGGTTCCGTTCTGCATCATAGGGTCAGACATCCTCCTTTGCCAGTTGCAAGAGCCGCCAGCTAATCAAGATGTACCAGAGCAGGGAAAGCAGACCCGAGATCCAATACGCTGGCGCACCAACGGCTTGCGGTAGAGAGGCGAAAGCCAATCCAAGGTAATAGATCAGCACAATCGCATTGGCCAGTATTCCTACCAAGGCGGTCACATTGCCGAAGACGCCACCGCGGAGCATGACCGCGGCCACGATCAGACTGGCAATGCCTATGAGCATGAATGCCATGAAAGTGCCGGTTCCCGGCCCCACTTCTTCAGCAAGCATGCCCTGACCAGCCGCCAAGATGAGAGATCGCTGTGCGCTCGTTGCCGCCGCCGCATACTGCGAGCTTAAGGAGAGCAGCGAGAAGGCGGGTTCGGTAGCCAGGTAGACCGCGATGCCAATGGGGACTGAACTCGTGGCTTCCGGTGGGCTTCCGGTGAGGTCACGTTAGATGTTTTCACGCCGATGCTCCTCGTTCGTCCATGAGTGAACGATACGACCCATAGCTCACACCGGAATCACAGTAATCGGCTCTGGTATCTCACTCGCGTCACTCGGTTTCATCCCTCGGGCCATGCTGGGAGGCCACCGCCGGTACCCGCAGCGGCTGGCGCCGAGTGCCAGGAGCGACGGGATGTCCGATGCAATGAGCCAGTCATTGCTCGTCCGTTCCCAAACAGCATAGACGGACACTGTGACGAAACGCTGAATTACCAGGAGGCCATCCATGGCTTGGAGACACCATCAATGCCAGGCATCCCGACGCTACGGCACTGATACAGATGTGCGTACCCTGGCCCGCACGCAGCCATATCAACGTAGTGAGGCGATGGGCTCGTTATGTGTTCCTGGGCGAATGGTCTCTCGCCGATGAGCGCATGGCTCAGATATCTCTCCTAGCCAGGCTTCTGGAGCGTTAATGGCACATCAAGCGGCTGGGGATACAAGAGGAGCGTCACCTAATGCAGTTGGATACCCAGAAGGCGCCTACAGGTAAACAGATAGTGGGACAACCGCTCTGGCAGTCCAACGCGGCGGCATACAACGGGCATACCCGACCCAGATAGCTTTTGCTGGATACGGCAGGCGTCCTTGGTGCGCAAGTACTGGGGCCAGCTCAGACCGCGATGCAGCGGAGGGCTGCGAGATGGGAGGGTACCATCTCCGGTGCCCGTGGCATCCCTCTGATCTCGTTGCCCTGACGAGGATCGAGGACAACTGGACGATGGAGGACACCTCGTCACAAATTCTAGGCTCTGGCACAAAGACAGTGATGAGAAATGAACCTCAGCCGGTCAGAGGGGTCCACTCCACCCTGGTCTGAGTCTTGATCGAACCCGTGATCTATGGGGTCCAGGGCGCCTTGCGTCAGTATTATGGCGCCAAGGAGGGGCCGCCGGTGGCCTCGACGCTGGACCACATCGTGGCCGCCGTCGCGGGCTGAATGTACGGCACACTTGCCGGCGCCCTGGCAGGGCGCAAAGTGCGATTTGATCGGCAGACGTACACGGCCACCGTCGAAGGGCACATTGCCGGAATCGGTAACACCATTCGGATCGAGTCGATTGCAGTGCGCTACTATCTGACGATCCCTCCCGAGGCGCGGGAGGCGACAGAACGGGCGCTGCTGGTGCATACCGAAGGCTGCCCGGCCCATCAGAGCGTGAAGGCAGCGATTGCGATTACCTGGGAGGCCACACTCCATGTGGGAGACGAGGTGGTGGTGCTGATGAGCGAGCAGGCCCCTGCCTCATAAGAGGCAGCTGCTAGGACGATCCTGCGTTCTATTTATACTCGAGGGTCAGAACTGACGACAATTTCATACGGCAAGATTTTGCCGTATGAAATTGTCGTCACCGTTATTGCCAATCCTGAATTCAAGGCGGTTATGGGCGACCACAATTTTGTGCAATTCTCGACTGGTGAAAGGTACGTTGGCAACTAGTACCCAGTCCAGAAGGCATTTGACAGCGGCAGCATGGTAGAGTGCCTCACAATGCCTGTGGCGGTGGAGTACGCTCGGTCGCGGTTCCTGGCGAGTACCGCTCCCGCCAACCGGGAACGGACGACGGCCGGCGAGGCTGTAGGCGGGTTGGGATTGGCTCCTCCAGCAGCGAAGCGCCTAGTCCGTCGTTTCACCACAGGTCACATTGGCGACGGCGCCGGTCATCGCGCTGGCGCGATCCGACGCCATCAGCACCGCCATATTCGCTACTTCAGCCAGCTTGGGCATCCGTTTCAGCAGCGTTCGCTCTGCCAACTGGGCCTCGAATGTGTCTCGAGATACGCCAGCCTGCTGGGCCAGATGGCGCATGACCCTGTCCACCACGGGGGCATCCGGCGAACCCGCCGAGCGCAGACAGACCACCCGAATGCCCCGCGGACCGAGTTCCCCGGCCAGTTGGCGACACAGTCGCTCGATCGCAGCGCCTATCACCCCAAAGTTCCCGCTGTTGGGAACAAACATGCGGGCGGGTGTGGCGGTGATCGCCAGGATCACGCCAGATCCCGCCGTCAGCATGTGTCGCGCCGCCGCCGTGCTGGTCACGAACTGGGTCTGCATGGCATCGATGATCCCCAGGGTAAACGCGTCAACCGACATCTCCACCAGGGGGTCGCCCTGATCGGCTTTGGACGCGATAGCATTGAACGAAATATCGATTCGCCCAGTCTGCGCTACGATTGCGTTCAGGTGCTCTTCGACCGCCCGCGTGTCGAGCGCGTCAACGGACGCCGCCTGGGCCACTCCTCCCGCCTGGGCAATCTCGCGAGCGAGCGCGTCGAGCGGGGGTCTGGTGCGACCGGCGAGGAATACCATCGCCCCCTCGCGAGCAAACGCGCGGGCCACGGCACTGCCGATGGCGCCGCCTGCTCCGTAGATGACCGCCGTTTTCTGCTCCAGTAGCATGTCTATCGCCTCCTATTTGGGCCGTGTGCTGGGCGAGACTCCCCGAGAGACTCCCCATAGGCAAGACGACTGGATGCGCACTGGTTTACAGAAGCGAGGGGTGTCATGATATCTACCGATGGGCAGAGGCACCATTCTCGCGTTCCTCTTCGTTCTCAGCGTCGCTTGCGCGCCTCGTTTTCCTGCGCCCATTCTGCTGGTTCGTGGCACGTGCTTGCTCCGCTCGATGTTCAGACAGCGTCTCACTCGCGAGCTCTGGTACGGCGAGCACCGCGGGCAACTTGCCTCGACGCACACCTGCCAGCAAGAGCATGGCATGGCGAAGGCCGCTGCCGGAAAGGGCCTGGCGGATCACCACTTCATCGGCATCGGGCAGTGACCCAATATCAGGCTCTTTGAGCTGCCTGCCGGAGTCTCTGACTGGTGCCAGGAATAACCATGAAATCAGGGCAGAGGCGTATGGGAGTCGAACCCACCCACGACCGCGCGAGGCGACCGTGCAACAGTTTTGAAGACTGCGGAGCCCACCGGGACCCGTACACCTCCAGGTGCGACAGCAACAACAGCTACTGTGCCACGCCACAGTCTGTGGCGTCAATACCTCTCAAGAGGTCTCGCCGGTGGCAGCTATCCTAACCTTAGCTACGCGTACAGCCAGCTTCGCATGATCTTGACGGTGACATGACTTCGACATATACTCTGGAGTGCCATAAGGAAACACATCAGTCTGTTACAAGCTACTGTCGGCTCGGCACCTCATCGGCGCTGGCGGCGTCGGTCTTGAGTCGAGGTGAGTCAGCGGTGACGCTTATAACACATTGCAGACAGACCGGTAGCAGGCCGGGCGAGAGGAGGCAGAGGAGTCATGATCCTCTGCTTTTTTGTTGTCCCAGAGCTAGATGGTCCACCAGCGGTTCACGCCAGCACCGGAATGGAGAGTGCCTGAAATGATCGTGGTAGTACGAGAAGACGCTTCTCCCAGCGACTGTGCAGAGATAACGCGGCAACTGTCCAGAAACGCCAGCAAGCAGACCGTGATCCGGTCAGTATCCTGGGGCGCACATACCGTCTTGTGTCTACCAGACAGCGAGTTGAACGAGTCTGAGCAGATGCGGGTGTTGGCACACCCAGCAGTACTGCGTCTCGTTCCCGTTGCCACTCCGTATCAGCTGGCCAGTCGCGCCTTTCAAGAAGAGAAGACAATAGTCACTATAGGCACACTCCGTCTGGGCGGCCCTCAGCCTATTGTAATAGCTGGTCCTTGCTCAGTGGAGAGCGAAGAACAGATCATGGCAGCAGCCTACGGGGCACGAGATTCCGGAGCCCAAATGTTGCGCGGCGGCGCCTTCAAGCCGCGTACATCTCCCTATGCCTTCCAGGGGCTGGGGATGCCTGGAGTAGAATTGTTAGCTCGCGCGGGAGCTGAGGTCGGCCTTCCAGTGGTCAGCGAAGTCATGGAGCCAGAGATGGTACCGGCAATGGCTGAACTGGTGGACCTTCTTCAGGTAGGCAGCCGAAACATGCAGAATTTTCCGTTGCTGCGCGCCGTCGGTCACAGCAAGAAGCCAGTGCTTCTCAAGCGCGGCTTCGCAGCTACGCTTGAAGAGTGGCTGCTGGCAGCTGAGTACATTCTGGCCGAAGGCAATCGGGAAGTCATGCTCTGCGAGCGCGGCGTGCGCAGCTTCGATCCACAGACTCGAAACGTGCTCGACCTCACCTGTGTGCCGCTACTCTCCAGGCTTACCCACTTACCGGTGCTGGTTGACCCAAGCCACGCCACCGGGCGGAGGGACCTGGTGGTGCCAATGGCCGCCGCTGCGGTTGCGGCAGGCGCCGACGGTCTGCTGGTCGAGATGCACCCTGACCCGGATCAGGCACTCTCTGACGGCGAGCAATCCATTACCCCCGCCATGCTCACTGACCTGGTATACCAGGCAAACATCATACATGCCGCGTTGAGTGGAAGGCCCCATGCTGGGCTGGTCTACAACGAATCACCATATGCCACCCCCAGTGAGACGCTAGTAGGAAGCGCTGGATGAACACGAGCGCTGCCGTCGTGACGGAGCAGACGGGCGCTGGCCGCTTTGCGAAGCGAGTCGTACGGCGGCCTCTACCGGATGCCGGCCAGCGCTAGCGGGAGGTCGCCTACCTGGGAAATAACCATGTCAGCTCCGCGCTCTCGATAGATTCGCGCCTCGTCACCGCTGGCGACACAGACTGCCAGCACGGGAGGATGTCGCTCGCCTACCGTTTCGCAGTACCGAAGCACGAGATCAAGGTCATCAGCGGTGTCACCGACATAGAGGGCAGCCGACGAGCCCGCTGTCTCCAGCGCATAGATAAGCGCCTGGGGATCTGGCTTGATGTATACATCGGCCGAAACGATAGCGGCAAAGGGCGAGTGGCCGTAACCGCTCTCATACCAGACGAGTGAATCGGCAGTTACCGCCGTTCTACAGGCCTCTCCCAATCGGTCAACCGCCCAATTTACCTCAGCACCGCCACGCCCAGTAATCAGGCCGAATTTGTCGATGCCGGCAAGCGTTAGTTGAGAGAAGAGCTCCCCTGTGAAGAGCAGTTTCTCATTGTGGACAAAGCCACGCGCATCAGGAGCAAAGTCAGGTTCATGATCGTAAAGCTGGCGAACCAGTTCCTGCCCCCAGTAAAACTCATCATGGGCCCAGCGCGCAGTGTTGCTATCCGGAATAGCCGAGGCCGGTACTGTAGCTCGCAGCCAGGCCACACCACCCCGTTTCTCACGTGCCGCCGTGCTAGCGTTCAGTGCCCAATCTTGAATGGTAACCAGAGCCTCCGGCTTACCGCGCCACTCCCGTAGCTTCGCAGTCCACAGCGCCGCGAAGAGTTGTGTCGCATCCCAATCGCTATTGAAACCGCCAGCTAGCTTGAAAGCCGCAATATCATCGGTGCTGACCATGGGTGATGGGGCATCCGCGAGTCCGTTTACCACCCTCACCAGATGCTCAGAAGCCTGCGCTACCGCGTACCGGTACGAGCGAGTGGTGTCGATCAATACTCCGTCCACGTCGAAGAGAGCCGTATCCAGCGAAGCGGCGCCCCCGAGAAAGGTGCTGAGACGTAAACCAGGGCGTATCCAAACAGCTGAGGAAGGGGGAACTGGCAAATGCATTAATCCCTCGAAAAATTCGCTAAAAAGAGGTAACTGCAACCCCTGATCAAGCCGGCAAACGGCGAGAGTTCCAGAGCGAAACCCTTTGGCGAGTATAGCACCCCCCGGCAACCCAAGCGAAGACACTGGCAACGTGTTGGGTTCAGTAAGGCAACGGCGCCCTTGCAGGCGACCCGGCATTCGCCGTAGTATGAGGGA
Source organism: uncultured Chloroflexia bacterium (assembly GCA_963826075.1). Taxonomy (GTDB): domain Bacteria; phylum Chloroflexota; class Ktedonobacteria; order Ktedonobacterales; family JADMIN01; genus JAJPKE01. The sequence continues at coordinate 95,749 of CAWGVQ010000005.1, read as the reverse complement.
TAGGCCATTCTTGCTAGGAGGTCCTGATGTTTCAGGAGATAGCCACGGCACTGGGGCATGGCGAGCCTATAGCGCTGGTAACAGTCGTGAAAATCTGGGGCGCAGCCCCCAGCGCACCGGGTGACCGGCTACTTGTCTATGCGGACGGACGTATCAGCGGCACACTGGGAGGGGCTACTACCGATGCTCGCGCAGTGGAAGACGCGCTCCATAGCCTGGAAAGTGGGCATCCTCTACTCTCCACATATCATCTTGACCCGGAAGGTGGTGAAAGTGTCGGCAGCTGCGGCGCGTCGCTCGAGGTGTTTGTCGAGCCCATTCGTCCGGAGCCGCGATTAGTGATTGCCGGTTCTGGCTACGTTGCGCAAGCGCTGGCTCGATTGGCAGTGCCGCTTGGATGGCAGGTGACCTTACTCGACGATCGCTCGGAGTTTGTGCGCGGCGCCAGTCTTCCCGAAACCGTCGAAGCCAACGTGGGCGATCTAGCGGAGCTGCTTGGCAAGCAGCATCCTCATGCGGGAACGGCCATCGTGGTGGTAACACGTGGACACCACTCGGATGGTGATGCGCTACGAGCGGCTCTGGCCACGTCTGCCGGTTATATAGGAATGATTGGCAGCACCAGCAAAGTGCGCAGCATCTTCCGCTCTCTTCTTAAGGAAGGGGCTTCGTCGGAAAATTTAGAACGGGTACGCGCGCCTATAGGGCTTGACCTGGGCGCCAAGACCCCCGATGAGATAGCGCTCAGCATAGCCGCGGAACTTCAAATGTGGCGGCGTGGTGGAAGCGGACGCTCGCTCCGCGATCAGGCAGGCGTTCTTTTGGAACTGCTCGGTGAGCAGGACTCTCCCCCCGATGCTGACGCTCCTGACAATACTGCTGAGATTCCTTGATCGCTTCCCGGCATCTTCCGCCATCGTGATACAATTCGGGATGGCATCGCCGGCCATACAGTAGATCAGGCAACCGAAAAACCTTCCCTGGCCACCCGCGCCGGCCACGAACGCTCATCCATCGTAGATGCAGAGTCTACACCAATGGTCGGCGATAACTTTCTCAAGGTAGTTGCCTGGTATGACAACAAGTGGGGCTACTCCTGTCGCGTCGCCGATCTGGTTAGCTTCATTGGGGAACGGTTATAAGTTATGAAAAAAACCACCGTACGCGATATAGCGGATCTGCGGGGCAAACGGGTGTTGGAGCGAGTGGATTTCAATGTGCCCCAGGACGACAGCGGGCGCATCACCGATGACACGCGCATTCGCGCCTCTTTACCCACCATACAGTATCTTCTGGACCATGGAGCTTCGGTCGTCCTCATGAGCCATTTGGGACGTCCCAAGGGCAAGATCGATGAAAAATACAGCCTGCGCCCGGTTGCCGAGCGACTTGGCGAGCTGCTGGGCAGACCGGTCCAGTTTGCTCCTGATTGCATAGGCCCTGAGGTCACATCCATGGCCCAAACTCTACAGCCCGGACAGGTGTTACTGCTCGAAAATCTTCGCTTTCATCCCGAAGAAGAAGCCAACGATGCGGAGTTCGCGCGCCAGCTGGCCCAGCTTGGCGATATCTATGTCGATGATGCCTTTGGCACTGCGCATCGTGCTCATGCTAGCACCGAGGGAGTCACGCATTATCTTCCAGCGTTTGCCGGCTTCCTCATGGAAATGGAACTGAACTTTCTGGGCGAGGCGCTGGAGAACCCCAGGCGTCCATTTGTGGCCATCGCCGGAGGCGCCAAGGTTTCAGACAAGATTGCGGTACTGGATCGATTGATCGACCTGGCGGATGCCATCCTCATTGGTGGAGGGATGGCCAACACGTTCTTCCGCGCAAATGGGCTGTTCATGGGCGATTCGCTGGTGGAGGACGAGAAGTTGGATGAGGCTCGCCGGCTGTCGGCAAAAGCTCAGGCCACCGGCAAACGCTTTGTGCTGCCGGTGGACGTTGTGGTGGCCGATCGCTTTGCCGCCAATGCCGAACACGCCCTTACCACACCTGATCACGTTCCGGAGGGCTGGCGTATTCTCGACATTGGACCCCAGACACTGGTGGCATTCGGCGACATACTAGCGGACGCTGAGACCGTCATCTTCAACGGTACCATGGGGGTAGCCGAGTTTCCCACCTTTGCCAGGGGAACCAACGCCTTGATTGGATTGCTCGTCGAGCGGACCGAACAAGGTGCTACCACAATAGTAGGCGGCGGAGATTCAGCCGCGGCCGTAGAAGCGGTAGGCGCTGCTGGCAAGCTCTCCCATGTGTCCACCGGTGGTGGTGCCTCGCTGGAATTCCTCGAAGGGCGTGTATTGCCGGGTGTCGCGGCTTTACAAGATCAGACCGGGAACTAATCTTACTCTCGAGGAGGCGTTATCATGAGCAGCGCGAATCCGTCAAGGCGCCTGCCGATCGTCGCGGGCAACTGGAAGATGAACTATGGCCCGATAGAGGCACGCAAGTTTGCGGAGAGCATACTGGATGGACTGGCAGCGTTATCCCAGGTCGAATGTCTACTCTGCCCGCCATTCATCTCTCTGCCGGCGGTGCGGGACGTGCTGGCCGGCAGCCCGGTAAAATTGGGAGCTCAGAATATGTATTTCGAGGAGAAGGGAGCCTATACTGGAGAAATCTCTCCCACCATGCTTGGTGAGCTGTGCGAATACGTTATACTCGGCCACTCGGAACGCCGCGCCTACTTTGGAGAAAGCGACGAACTGGTAAACAGGAAAGCGCAGGCGGCACTGCGATATGGCCTGAGGCCAATAGTCTGTGTGGGTGAGCGGCTGGAGGAGCGCGATGCCGATTTGACTGAGCGTGTCATCAGTACTCAGGTTCGTGGGAGTTTGGCTAACCTGCCCGCTAGCCGCTTGAGCGAACTGGTAGTAGCATACGAACCGGTCTGGGCAATCGGATCTGGACGGGCAGCCTCAGCTCAGGACGCTGCAGATGCGGCAGCGATAATCCGCGCAGTGATTGGCGACATGTACAGCATAGCCACCGCCATCACGGTACGCATTCAGTACGGCGGCAGCGTCACGCCAGAAAACGTTGCTGAATTCGCCGCGATTCCCGAAATCGATGGATCACTAGTCGGAGGAGCCAGCCTGAGATCGGACTTCGTCGACATTGCTCGCGTGACATCAGAAGTAAAAGCACACTAGCGCCAGTGTGGTACTCTCAGCGCCAGCTACGTGACGTATGCGCACCGCAAGACGTACAATGTAGTACACCCAGTCGAGAGTGAGGCGCCTGCGCAGGGGTACACGGCTGCGTTAATGGGTGAACGAGAACGAGTCGCACCATGCCCGGTAAGTGGGAGAAATGCGTGAAATCACTGATAGTTATTCCAACGTATAATGAGTATGAGAACATCTCCGAGCTGATCACCGATGTGCTGAGTGAGGTACCAACCGCTGATCTCCTTATTGTCGACGACAACTCACCAGATGGTACCGGACAACTGGTGGAGGAGATTGGAGCGCGGGATCCGCGCGTACACGTCGAACACCGCCCAGGCAAACTGGGACTCGGTACCGCCTATGTGCTTGGCTTCCGCTACGCCATCGACCACGGGTATGATTTGGTTTTCGAGATGGATGCTGATTACTCACATGACCCCAAATACCTGCCGGACTTCTACAATATGTCCACTCAGGCCGATCTGGTCGTGGGTTCTCGCTACATCGCCGGTGGAGGGACGCCAAACTGGTCAGCGCTACGCAAGTTTGTCAGCGGCGGCGGCAACAGGTACGCCCGGCTCGTGCTCGGTATCCCCACTCATGACTGCACCAGCGGCTATCGGTGCTACCGGACAGCGGCGTTACGCAGTATAGACCTAGATAAGATCCGTGCGCAGGGCTACGCTTTCCAGGTCGAGATGGCTTATGTATTCTGGAAACGTGGTTTCAAAGTTGCCGAGGTACCAATCGTCTTCATGGATCGCCGGATTGGAAAGTCAAAGATGTCACGCAGGATCTTCGTAGAGGGGTTCCTGTGGGTTTTAGGCACCAGGTTTCGGGGAGATCCAGCGGTTGACACAATACCACCGGCACCACCTCTGCCCATGTATCGTAGGGCAGAAGGGGAAATCACCGGTGAGCACAACTCTGAAGAGGCTACCAGCCAGAGCCTTTGAAACCTTCACTACGTACTTGCAGACGCACTCAGCTATCAGGATTCGGGCAAAGGCCTGCCTTGCATCCATTCGCCGGGATCAGCGAATCCCAGGTAAGCGTAAGGAAGCGTCCGTGCCGTTAGTGCATCGGACAGACGCTGTGCTACCTGATCCATATCCGCATGCCTGGGAGTTCGCGTGCCAATCTTCAATATGAACCGGGCCGCCAACACCAGCCGCTCACCTCGCATCCACCCACGAACTTCGCGCACCTCAGGGAACTGCTCCACTGCTTGACGGAAGTGGACAGCCACATCCCGCGCAAAGTCGCGATGATAGTCCGTTGCTGTCCTAGCGTTTAATAACGGTGGCAACTCGACCTCAATACATGGCAGAACCGCTATCTCCCCCAGCTCTGCACTGGGCCGGAGAAATTCTCCGGTCCATCGGCTGGTTTCATTGGTCTCGTGCCATGGAGACGCCCTATGCAAGTCGTGCGCGGATTGCTTGGTTTCCTCAAGCGGGACGGCTTGACTTGGCGCGTCGTTCGACGACGCGCCTCCAGAACTCTTGCCATAGGGGCTATACGGGTTGAAGTTTCCGAGGCCAGTTTCGGGCTCATTGAACAGGTGCCAGGGATTCGCCGCTTCCTCAGGAGGTCGCGAGCCCAAAGGGCCCAATGAAGAGTCTGGAGACGTATAGAGCGGTCGCAACGTGGCAGGGCGCGAACTACGCTGAGAATAGCTGTCGCGGAGCTGAGCCACCCACTGCGAAGCGGTTGCTGGACCGACCGAAAGTGGGAGCCAGGGAGCATCTGTTCCAGCTGCGCCTGGCTGCGACGCGGGAAAGTTTAGCGCCAGTTGCACCCATACGTGGCTCTCAACGTCATCCGCAGCCACTGCGCCTCCTGGCTCCCGGAACGCATCGAGCACACCCCCCGAAGCACCTTGCCATCTGACATGAGTGAGAGTGAGAGGATTGTCTTTCCAGCGGCGCGCCCCATAGAGCGTGCCGCCTTGGGCGACAAACGCAACCAATACATCCAGTATCCCTGTATCTGCCTCACTAAAGCTTCCCTGTCCCCAGCTGGCATGAGCCATAATTGCACCTCCACGAGACCAGGCGCTGCCTGACATCCGCCCTAGTTTCGACATCAGGTCTAGCTCTATCTCGTCGCGTCGGCAGATCACCACTGCCAATGGAATGGCTTCGTATCTACAACAATAGCCAGCTCGGGCAAGATCTGGATCTCCCCACAGGTTAGCCCATATCTCTCGTACAAGCTATACGAGCGCGAGTTTAGCACACGAGCAGAATTAAGGCAATGAGGAGAGCAATTCCAGGCTACCGCGGTCTCCCGTAAGTACCGGTAAGATGTCGCCCTAGAGGGTGTATCAACCACTGATTCAGTTGAACTGGGACTGGGACTGGCTCGGTGCCGGATTGCCCTCCTGCGGTGCCACGATCACCCGCAGGCCCTGTTGCGCGTGTTCAGGCACATCTTCCAGCATCCGTACCACAATGACGCTGATGTTGTCTTCACCCCCATTGGAGTTCGCCTCACGCACCAGCAAATCAACAGCTTGCTGCGGATCCGCGGATCCGCGCAAGATATGCTCGATCTGTGGATCACGCACCATCTCCCAGAGTCCGTCTGAGCAGAGAAGCAGCTTATCACCGGCATGAAGAGGTACATCAAACGTGTCAGGCTCGACTGAGTCTTGTTCGCCGCCCAGGCTGCGATAAATCTGATTGCGGCGTGGATGTGTATAGACTTCTTCCGGACGTATGACGCCTGCGCTCACCAGGCTTGCCACCACCGAATGATCAGTCGTGATCTGTTGCAGGCCAATGTCGGGATTCATAAGATAGGTACGGCTGTCACCCACATTTACAATATACGCCAAATCATCAGCCACCAGCGCCGCGGTAATGGTCGTACCCATGTCAAGACGCTGGCTTACGTTGGTATCCCGCAGCTGCATGCTGGCATGCTGAACGCTATCTGTCAGCACTGCGCGCAATGTGGCGTCGTCGAGTGGCTGGGACGAATTCATTGTCTGCAAGATGTCGGTTGCCATCAGTTCGATTGCCAGCCGGCTGGCTTCCTGGCCATTGAGGTGGCCGCCCATGCCGTCGGCCACGATGAACAGGCCAAAGGGTTGCGGCCGGCCATTGACGATACGTATTCCCTGCACGGCAAATATGCTATCTTGATTAGGATCAGCGGCGCGCTTGATACCCGGATGAGTCTGCCCGGCAGGATGAGGCATAAGGGCAGTACCCTGGCGGGGGCGTGCGGTAGCTGCCGGTGCCGCCGGCAACTTAAAGGTAGGCTGATCATCTACCAGATCTATCCCGGCGGTCACACTGGGTAGAGGGATCGTTGCTTCCTCGCTTATCTGATACTTCTCCAGGTCTTCCAGTGGCATGTTACGCGGCAGCAAATCAAGCTGGGCTTCGTCTTCCGGAACGAGATATGTGGAGGCAGCATCTCGGCTTCGCTGCTGACGACGCAGGACGTACATCAAAGCTACCACGACCAAGAGCAGGGCCACCACCCCGAGGACAACGAGTATCACCACAGTCAGCTTACCGGGGCCTGCGGCGCTGACGACCGGCTGGCTCTTACCAGGTGTGCCGAGCCCTAGAGTAAGCGATGTGATGGTGGTGGATTTCGCTGTCGAGGCGGTCAAGAACGGAAGCGCACCAGCAAAATCGGGGTATGTACTGATCAGGGAGTGGAACATCTCCGTTGACTGGGTGAACTGGGGCGGCGTGGCATAGTAGCTGGCCAGGCCTTGCTGCCACTCGGTCATTAGCGTACCAGGTTTGCTAGTTACTGGGCCAATCGCTTGATTCACAGTCGCAAGAGAAGTCAGGACCTGGTTTCCCGCTGCATCATCGACCACCATCCCGATAAGGCGCCCATTCGAGTCGATCTCCGGAGCACCCAGACTTACCTGCGTGCTCAGCGGCAAGGGTGTGCTGGCCACGGCTGGAGCCTCGGTGGTGGTAGCCTCAGCTGTTCCGCCTGTCACCGTCAACTCTGGTGGAGTGACGGTTGGTGGAGTGGTAGGAGCAAGCTGTGGCGCCTGATTGATCTGGCTGGCCGGCACCGCAATGGGATACACATCAGATTTTACTTCGTCGAATGTTTCTGAGTCTCGGCCAAGCGGCTGCCCGTAAATGCTTGTTATGTCTACTACTGTGGCGGCAGCGGGATTTGGAGGCGGGTCAGAGGGCTGAGGCGTGGAGAGCACCGGCAAGTCGTGCGAAGGAGCGCCCGCCGGCACCGTAAGCGGCAATGCCTCCAAAGGGGATGCGGTTGGTCCAGCATTGGAGTCCACTTCGGCTGGATAAATACTGTAGACGATCGACCCTAGCTGGTTGCTCCCCGTACCGGTATACGCCGCGTTGAGCATGACATCAATATGCGCAATACTCCAGCTGGTAGCAGCGCCGTTGAGTTGCTGGAACGCTGCTTGTACCCCTGCACAAGGCGTCACTGGATTGACCGCAGCCGTTGGTGTAAGCACGTAGCTAAACGAATTGAGGTTGGTTCCGGTCGTACCAACCAACACGCCATCGGCAACACATGGGCTCAGCACTGGAATCGGGGCTGGATCATTATTCAACATACCGTTGTAGTAGACCTGCACCCGTACCACGGCGACACGCGCAAAGGCAACCGCCAGTGATGGTCGAGTGTCCAGCGACCTGGCTGTGCTCTTTACCCTGACCGACGCCGCCTCTACCTGACCGATGCTCGACAGCAGTACCAGACCGCAGAGCAGTAGACACAAAAGTACCAGTGGTACTGCTCGCCGATCTCGACTCCTCAAAGTCATTCGTGTCCTCCAGCCACCACACGTATATGTGAATCTACGCTTCCTAGAGAATCGCCACTTTGCAGGCGCCGTGTAGAAAGTTAGAAAGCATGCCAGGCAAATCGGGTCTTACTTGTTGTAACGCTTGATCCGCACTAGAGGCACGAGAAGTCGCGCGCACCGGGCAAATCGCACATGAGATGACGAAAGTACGAAGCTTGGCAGAGCGAGAAACAGTATAGCATACGAAAATCCGCTCTACATGCTCAATAGGTCGCTTTAAGTAGGTCGCTTTAAGTAGGTCGCGCCTTGACGCTAATCCTGTCGCATGACTAAACTTCACATTGTGAACCATCAATACCAGTAGGTAGTTGGTGCCGCCGCAAGATCTCGCTGGACCATGGGCTTGTAGGCGAGCGAGCGCTGTCTACAGAGAATGGGTGGATGCTTTACTATGGCACATACAACTCTCCCAGGAAAGCAGGACGAGGCCTTCAAGGCATTGCCTGCTGACACAGCGAGAGCGCACAGGCACACGCGCTGGCCCGACGATATAGACGTCATCTTCGAAAAGGATCCTGCCGCACGTAACATCTTTGAAGTGTTCACCTATCAGGGTCTTCACGCCATTATGTGGCACCGGCTAGCCCATTCTCTGTATCGTGCCGGTGTACCATTTCTTCCCAGGCTGATATCGCAAGTTGCGCGTGTCGTTACCGGCGGCATTGAAATCCACCCTGGTGCCTGCATAGGAAAGCGCTTCTTTATAGATCATGGCACCGGTGTTGTGATTGGTGAAACAGCAGAGATAGGTGACAATGTGATGCTGTATCATCAGGTCACTCTGGGTGCGACTGGGTGGTGGAAGCACCGTGGCGACGGCCCGGTAAAGCGCCATCCGACAATACAGAATAACGTCACCATCGGAGTAGGCGCCTCAGTGTTGGGACCAATCACCATAGGCCATGATTCTAAGATCGGCGCCATGGCTCTGGTCTTAGAATCCATACCTCCATATTCGATCGTCGTAGCTCAGCCAGCGAAGCTGCACACGCGCGAGGGTCCAACCATAGAGATGGAAGGCCTCAGCGACCAGGACTATGTAGACTACGTCATTTGATGCTCTTGCTCGAATCGCCCCGGCCGCCGGCGCTGGGTATACGTGGACTTTGGCCGGCTATTGGAAGGTTCACTGTCTGTGATGGAATCACCAAATATCAGCTCCCATACTTCAGCATGTTTCCGGATTGGTGTCTTTGCCGCCATAGAGAGTAATGGACGTTATTTGCTGGCACATCGCAATGACATTGATTGGTGGAACCTGGTTGGTGGTGGCCTGGAGTACGACGAAACCGTAGAGCAAGGTTTGGCCCGTGAGGTACGCGAAGAAGTCGGAGCGGAGATCGAGATTATACGGCTGGTCGGAGTCTATTCAAAGCCGCGCAAGCGCGAGGTTGTACTCTGCTTTCTCTGCCGCCTCACTCCAGATAGCCCGGAACCAACCACCAGCGACGAGGTTAGCGCAGTGGGCTGGTTTGCCGCCGATGCCTTGCCGGAGAATCTACTGCCCAAGCATCGAGAGCGACTGCAGGATGCCTGCCTAGGACGCGAGGAAGCCATCATCCGAGCGCAACTGACTTCTACCGAAGAGGACCAAGGTTACCGAGCCAAGTGACATACTGCAGCCGGCAGGCGGTGGCTAGGGTGAGAAGGAACCAGGTACCGGGAAGACAAATGCACTAGCCTGGGTAGACCACTGTCGGAGCGCCGGTGGACAGATAGATACCTCACCATATATAGTAGTGAGAAACGTGTTTCTGGAAATTACCAGCTTGTTCCCGCTCAAGCTCATCGGTATCAAAAATGCCCATGCCGATTTCCACCAGCACATCCGGTGGTACTCCAGTCATCATGGGGAGAACAGTGATGGATGTCGCAGCCTTCGCTCCAGAATTCGAGGGACCATCCCCGACTATTCTTGTAGTAGAAGACGACCTCGTGCTGGGACGCCTGTTGCGAAACACCCTGGAACCAGAGGGCTACTCAGTGGTAGTGGTGCCAAGCGGGGAGGAGGCGCTACGATTTGCCCTACGAGAGGTACCGCAGCTGCTGCTACTGGACATAATGTTACCCGGCATGGACGGTTTCGCCGTGGTGGAGCAGCTGCGCAATACCGCCAAGACTGCTCATATTCCAGTGGTGATGCTGAGCGCCAGACATGACACCGCTGATAAGGTTCGCGCCTTTGCCTATGATGTAGACGACTACTTAACCAAGCCGTTCAATACCGATGAGCTCATTGCCCGCATCCGCACCCAGCTGCGTCATGTTCGTGAAAGCCTGCTCTCTCCACTTACCGGCCTTCCTTCCGGATTACGGATCGAGCGTGCCATCGAACACCAGCTGCGCTCCTCCACCCCCTGGTCGATCCTTTACCTCGACATCAACAACTTTAAAGCCTACAACGACGTCTATGGCTTTCTGAGAGGTAACGAATTGATTCGTCTGCTTGCTCGCGTCATCACCGACTGTGTTCGCACGGAGGGCAACACCAACGACTTTGTTGGTCACATCGGCGGGGATGACTTTATCATCATTACTACTCCTGATAAAGTAGACCGCCTCTGTCGCGCGCTCATCGATGCCTGGGAAGCTAGCAGCCGATCGTTCTTCACTCCTGAGGATCAAAAGCGCGGCACCCTCATCGCTCGTGACCGCCAAGGTCGTATACAGACACACCCGCTCTGCGGCATCTCTATCGGAGTCGTGACTAACGTTCACCGGCCTATCGCCAGCATGGAAGAAATCAGCAGGGTCGCCGCCCAGGTCAAATTGAAGGCCAAATCCAGCTCCGGCAGCAGTTACTATGTAGACCGGCGCTCCAGCGATAACTAGACCGCTCGCCGACGGTCTCCGAGAAAGTCTTTTAGACCAGGCGAGAGAGAGTATCGAGTATAATGGGGTCAACGTTAGACAGGCATCAAACCCACCTGCACAACGACTGGGCTTGAGACCACAGAAGCTCGGTGAAGCGCACCACGCGAAAGACAGGACTCTGCATGTCGGAAGATAACCAGTGGGACCAGCAGCCGGTCGAGATCCAAACCGCCGGTAAGGACCACGCACGCAGTGAAGGTGACGGCGATCGACTTAGTCGCCAGGCGATACGTGAGAATGCTAAGCGGGTAATCCAGGAAAGCGGCATTGGCGAGATGCTCCAGACGCTGAATCGGCAAGCGCTCCAGGGACGCGGCTGGTTCGAGGAATATGATTCGGGAATCTTGTTCAAGTGGGGTACCGGCTTTACCAGGCGCCACATCTGGGTCGACATTCACGGTGACCAGCTGCGCTTTCGCCTACGCCACCATCTCAAGTGTAGAGAGACGATTCCCCTCTGTGACGGCGAATATCACACGTTCACTCCGCAGATGTGGCGTCGACGGGGAGCTCTACTGCATGAATTGAATCGCAACTATGAACGTCCCGTCGCTGAAACCTCGGAGGATTAGCCACTATGCCGCGCGCGATTACGTCGGAAGATCTCTACTCGATCAAACTGGCCGAGGAGCCACAGATCTCGCCGGATGCCTCTCAAGTAGCGTATGTGCTGATGGAGATTGACCGCGAGACTTACCAATATCGCCGCTCGATCTGGATGGCGCCGTTGGCCGGTGGTTTGCCGCACTGCTTTACCAGTGGCGAACAGGATAGCCAGCCACGCTGGTCTCCTGATGGAAACTATCTGGCCTTTCTGCGCATGCCGCCGGCGGGCACCAGGCCCACAACTCCAGAAGAATTGGCGCTCGGGGTGGGGCAGCCCCAGATCTATGTGATATCCGCTACCGGCGGTGAAGCGCGGCAACTGACCTTCATGCGCCGTGGCGCCGGTACCCCGGTATGGTCGCCTGACAGCTCGGCCATTCTCTTTGCTGCTGCAACCGGCGAGCTTGACGATCCAGAGATTGAGCGCGCCAAGCTCCAGGGCAAGGCTTTACCGGAGGTACGCACGATCACCGAGATGGTGTATCGCCTAGACGGTAGTGGATTTACCTATAACCAGCGCTCACACCTTTTTACCATTCCACTCTCCGGCGGCGAGCCGCGACAGCTGACCGATGGAGACTGGAATGACGGCAATCCATCCTGGTCACCAGACGGTCGCCGGATTGCTTTCACCGCAGATCGCAGTGACCAGCGTTGGCAATGGCCGGCCGATGCCGTCTGGATCCTTGATCTCAGCTTGGGATCCTGCCAACGACTTACCGACGAGAGCCTGGGCTGCCTTGCCCCCACCTGGTCACCAGATGGCGGTACGATTGCTTACCTGGCCGCACCACGCCGCCACGGCAGCGGCCATGTTGATCTCTATACCAGCACAGCACAACCGGGCAGCGCTTCGCGCCAGCTCACTGGCGATTTCGTAGCCACTTGCCAGGATACTTGCGCGGGTGACATGCGCCTCCCCCATAGCGACGCTCATATGGTCTGGTCCGGTGACGGCGAGATCTACTTCCTGGCATCTATGCGAGGCGATACTTATGTATATGCGTTGCAGCCGGAGAGCGGTCTGACCCCTCGCAGCGTAAGCGCCGGTAACAGGCACGTTTACAGTTTCTCGCTGGACGCCAGCAACTCATTACTGGCACTCGGCGTCAGCACACCGGTCATACCGGGCGATGTTTATGTCGTGCCGGCACACAACCAGGAGCCCGCTTCTCCAGCTGGCGCGGAGACCCAGCGGGTCACCAATGTCAACGCCCAATTTCTGGAGGAGATCGAGCTTGCAGTACCGCGAGAATTCAGTTTCCATGGAGCTGACGGGTGGGAATTGCAGGGCTGGGTGATGAGACCGCCGCAGGCCGATCCGACTGAGCCATTGCCAGCTATACTGCAAATTCACGGTGGACCGGCCATGATGTATGGCAATACCTTCTTCCACGAGTTCCAGCAACTGGCGGCGCAGGGCTATGAAGTTGTCTACAGCAATCCCCGCGGCAGCACCGGCTATGGTCGCGCTTTCTCCGGCGCGGTTCAGCTAGACTGGGGAGGAAAAGACTACGAGGACATCCTGGCGGGCCTGGACTTTGCTCTAGCACACGACGCAATCGACTCGAGCCGGCTGGGCGTGGCCGGCGGTAGCTATGGCGGATACATGACCAACTGGATAGTGGGCCACACCGAAAGGTTCAAAGCCGCAGTAACCATGCGCAGTGTCGTCAACTTCGCCTCCTTCTTCGGGGCCAGTGATCTGGGCTGGCAGCTGGCAGTAGATCAGATCGGCGCTACTCCCTGGGAAAACCTTGAGCGGCTCATGAAGCACTCGCCAATTACCTACGTCGAGAGTATCCATACTCCACTGCTCATTTTGCACGGTGAAAGCGACCTGCGCTGCCCCATCAGCGACGCTGAACAGCTATTCATTTCGCTAAAATACCTTGGTCGCGAAACCAAATTCGTCCGCTTTGAGGGTCAGTCACATAACCTATCTCGCAACGGGCATCCGCGCTCGCGCGTCATACGGTTAGATGAGATTGCCGGCTGGTTCAACCAGCATCTTCGGCGGTAGTTTTGCTTCGAGGTGAGTAGTTGCACTCTAGGTTCTGGCTCTGGCGCATCTTGATTGGCGCAATCGTGACGCTGGTTGGACTTCAGGCGACCGTCTCTGCCGTGCTACTACTACTTAGCGCCTCACGGCGGCGACATCGCCATCCCTTTAAGGGATTTCCATATCTACGTCTTCCTGAAGTTTGGGTCGGTCGCAATCAGCTGAAGATCTTCAGTTATGGACGTGATCTCTACGACTCCATGCTAGCCGCAATAGATGCGGCCGAAGACCGCATCTATATTGAGTCTTTTATCTGGAAGGATGATGCCGTCGGACAGGAGTTCAAAAGGAATCTCATACGGAAGGCAGCCGAGGGAATCTCCGTGTACGTGCTCCTGGATAGCTTTGGTAACTTGGTGGTGCCCCGGGAATTCAAGTCTTTTCCTGCCCCTATCCATGAACTCAAGTACCAGGCGATCGTTCGTCCCGAGCATATTCTGGACCCACGACGCTATGCGCTGGAGCACCGCAAGCTACTGGTAGTGGATAGTCAAGTGGCGTTCATCGGAGGATATAATATCGGCAGTCTCTATGCGACTGAGTGGCGTGACACACACCTGCGCATTGCCGGGCCTGCCGCTGCCGACCTTGGCCAGTCATTTGCAGACTTTTGGAATCGTAACGCCGGCAGACACGACCTCATACGGTATCGCTCACGGCGCCATTTTGACCCTCTCATCCGGCTACACGGTAATAGTGCTCTTCGCCTGACCTTTCCAATCCGAGATATGTATATCGAAGCGATCGACCGCGCCGAGCATCACATCTATGTTACGAACGCGTATTTTGTTCCAGATCACGAGTTTCTGGACGCTCTCAAGGAAGCTGCGTTACGCGGTGTCGATGTACAGGTGCTGGTGCCTTGGAGATCAAATCACGTCATCGCAGACTGGGTGGCACGTGGCTACTTCACCGAGTGCATGAGAGCAGGCATTCACATATTCTGCTACCAGAACGCTATGATACATGCCAAGACCTGTACTATCGACGGCCAGTGGACCACCATCGGCACCGCCAACCTCGACAGGCTCAGCTCGGTTGGCAACTACGAGATCAACATCGAGATCTATAGCAAAGAGCTCGCCTGCCAGATGGATGCGCTATTTGAGTGCGACAAGACAAACACCAAAGAGTTGTCTCTGGAGCAGTGGACTAAGCGCTCCCGGCTAGCCATGTCGAGTGAACGAATTATCGGTCCGTTGCGGCTGGTAATGTAACCGGCCGGCGATCCCACCGCCAGTTTTGACGCGCAGGTCTACCAGGTACTACACTAAATTCTAGATATTCAAGGTGTCCGGAGCAGCAGGTGAGGATAGAACATCATGGCACAGTCAGAGGATACCCTGACGCAGGAGGCATTGGCGCAGCTCCGTACCGGAGAGCAGGCTCTGGCGGAGGGGCGCCTGGAGCAAGCTGCCGAGGCTCTCGTCGTTGCCGAATCTAGCTTCCGGCAGAGAGACGACTATGAGCTTGCCGCCCGGAGCCGTAGTGCACTGGCGGAGGTGCAAAGGCGCAATGGCGCACTCGACCAGGCGGCCGCAAGCTACGAACGCGCCATTGAATTTTATAAGACTGCGGCGGCCCCGGCCGGCGAAGCCGCCGCCACCCTGGCTCTAGGGCATATCGAACGGCAACGTGGCCAAATCGAGGCGGCGTGGGAGCATTATTATCTGGCGGCTCGTCTTTTCGAAAAGGTGGCCAGCGTCAGCGGCCAAGCCAGCTCCGCTCTGGCTCTGGGTCACATCGAGCGGCAACGCGGGCGGCTGGAGCAGGCGGCCGGCTATTATGCACGAGCTCGTGCTTTCTACGCCGAGTGCGGCGATCGGTATGGAGAAGCGGATGCCGAGCGGGGGCTGGCAGATATGCTGGTGGCTCGCGGCCACTATACGGACGCGACCCAGTCTTACGGAAAGGCCCTCGACCTCTATCGAAGTTCTCGGGATCGCTTTGGCGAAGTAGATACACTGGTTGGTCAAGGTCGCCTGGCAGTGGCAGAAGTAAAGATGGATGAGGCTGGCACTCTCTTTGGCGAGGCCATACAGCTGTCTACTACCATAGAATACGAACTCGGAATCGCCGATGGCACTCTGGGGCTGGCCGAGATCGCCCTGCATCGGGGTAAACTCGACCAGGCACTGGCAAATGGGCAGCGTGCTGAAGGCGAGTATAGCAACGGTGGAAGTGTCCTAGGTACGGCGGAATCCAATCGAGTGTTGGGAGCTGTGTACATGCGCCGCGGCCAATTGGCCCAGGCAATTGCGCTCTTTGACCGTGCGGCGCGAGCGCTAAAACTGGTGAAGGCCCAGATCCCCTATGCTCATGCGGTGATGGGATCAGCGGAGGCGCAACGCCGCAAAGGCGTGCCCCGCAAGGCAGAGGACCTCTTCGTAGAAGCTCGCGGCGCCGCCGATCTGGCTGAGCAGCCGGCTACTTCGGCGGCAGCAATGCTTGGCTTGGGGCAGCTAGCCCGATTGCGTGGGCGCGGGGATGTGGCCGTCCCGCTGCTGGAGGTGGCGGCGAAGGAGCTAGAACGCAACCTGCACGTAGCTCAGGCTGCCCAGGCGGTCATTGAAAGAGGACGACAGGCCCTAACCCAGGGTGATATCGACCAGGCCACGCATCTGGCAGCTCAGGCGCGTGCACTGGCGACTCGTGGGCAGAAGGCCACCAGCGAACCTGGTCCAATCAGTGCTGCCGCTCTTCTCGAAGCAGCAATTGCTCTGGCGCTCAACCAGCTTGACGCCGCCCGGACACATGTAGAGAACGCGGTAGAGTCTGCCCCCAGAGAGAATGATGTACTACCGCTGGTGGAGGCGTTACTGGGGCGGGCTGAAACCGCGCTACGAGCCGAGAATCTGGAATCGGCGGTAACCTCGTATAACCAAGCGCAGCAACTGGCGGGAGAGCTGGCACACGAGCAAGCAGCAGCCAGCCTTGGGCTGGCGCGTGTGTTGCTGCGTCGCGGCTTGCTGGAGGAAGCTGTCACCGCGCATAGTGAGGTACTGCCCCGGCTGCGAGCAACCGAAGATGTTGCCGCTCAAGCGCTGGCATATCTTGGACTCGCTGAGGGCAACCGGCTGAATAGCCACGTCGAGCTTGCCCGGGACGCTCTGGCCGAAGCCCACCGGCTGTATTCTGAGATGGGGGATGTGCTCGGCGAGGCTGAAGCCACCCAGAGTGAAGCCAGGCTACTCCTCGACGATGCCAAGCTGGAAGCGGCTGTCAATTGCATCATGCACTCCCTGGAGCTGGTAGAAGGCGTAGGCGGCCGGCTGGGAAGCGCCGAGAAGCGGGCCAGCTTCTTTGACGGCTATGCCGCATTCTACTGTGAAGGTATGCTGGCGGCGGCGCGAGCGCAGAATGTAGAACTCGCCAACCAGCTTGCCCTGCGCTATAAAGAGCAGGCCGGCAAGTCGGGACGAGCCGCCGCGGTGCAGCGTCTACGTGAGTACGAGCAGGCGATCACAATAAGGGGTGCCGATCTGTCCAAAGAAGACGTCGAACGCAATAAGGCCACCGCAGCTGTCCTGGCTAGCTTACGCAAAGTACTTGCCAAGTGAGAAGGTAAGCGGCGCTGGGGCGCCGGCCAGCGAAGCCGACTTCCCTCTTTCGTGGCCATGCTCTGTGTTGGTATACTGAGCAGGACGTATGCGCGGCGACGATGGAGGCAGCGACGGATGCGAAGTCACCTGCAGATCGCAATAGACGGCCCGGCTGGTGTTGGCAAGAGCACCATTGGTGAGCGGCTGGCCCACCAACTAGGGTATCTCTATGTAGATACCGGAGCCTTTTATCGAACTTTGACCTATGCAGCGCTCCAGAGCGGTGTCGTAGTGCAAGATGCTACCGCCCTGGAGGCTTTGGCCCGCCGAATTCACATCGAGATCACGCCGCCTACCGCTCTGGACGGCCGGCAGTACACCGTATTCGTGGGTGGCCACGATGTTACTCCAGAGCTACGGACTCCCCCGGTAGAAGCGGCGGTCTCGCAGGTCTCCAGCCATGAATCCGTACGTGCCACGCTCGTGGAGAACATGCGCAGGATGGCGGCCGAAAAGGGGGTGGTAATGGTCGGGCGCGACATCGGCACTGTGGTGCTGCCGGACGCAGATGTCAAGATATTTCTTACCACCTCCCTCGCAGAACGCGCCAAACGCAGACATGCCGACCTGGTGGCTAAGTTTGGTTCGGAAAGCCCTACGCTCGCAGAGGTAGAGAATGAGATTGCCCAACGAGACGCCATCGACGCTCCCCACACCAGGAAGGCAGACGATGCCGTCGTCTTGAATAACGACCATCTCGAGGCCGACGATGTAGTTCGGATCATCCTTCAAATCATAGCGGAGAGCCAGAACCGAGGGCAGGATCGATGAAGACGCTGAACACCAGGCGAGCTGCAGACCCAGCCGCCTCGAAACCAGAACCCAGGGTAGCGGAAGCATCTTCTCTGTTTTACGGCCTCACCAGACTGCTGGTCGGTCTGGTTCTGCCGTTTATCGCCAGGCTGCGCACTGAAGGGACGGAAAACATCCCCAAGAGCGGGCCGGTCATCCTGGCAATGAATCACATCCACTGGTTGGATATTCCCCTGGCATCATTTCCTGTCTCTAGAATCAACCACTATATGGCCAAGATTGAGCTCTTCAGCACACCGCTGTTCGGGGGGTATCTCCGGATAGTTGGCGCCTTTCCGGTACGCCGCGGCGAAGGTGATCGTGAGGCGTTACATACCGGTGAGCGCTTGCTTGCCGAAGGCGAAGCCATAGTGATCTTTCCTGAAGGCCACCGCAGCGGCGATGGTACACTGCAAAAAGCCCACCCAGGTGCGGGATACATCGCCATGAGAACCGGCGCACCAGTAGTGGCAGTGGCGATTTCTGGTACCCAGAAGGTATTTAAAACCTTTCGCCCAATCGTCACGATTCGGTACAGCCAGCCGTTCACCGTCAGCCAGGTAGGCGAGAAGCGCACTCGAGACAGCGTGGCACAAGCAACCGACCAGATCATGTATCATCTCGCCGCGCTACTTCCTGAAGGATCTCGGGGGCCCTACGCGGATTACGTCGCTGGCGCCAACGCCACTGCTCCCACTAGCCAGAAGTAGTAGCTGCCGGCCAGCGATGATCATCAGGGGTCAGCGCAAAGACGAGAGTGCTGCGAATCGTGCCGTCCACTGCGATACTGTCATTGCGTAGAAGCGCTTCCTGCACGAAGCCCAGACGGCGCGCCACGGCGGCACTACGGGCGTTTCGAGCATCGCAGCGAATCATGACACGATTGGCCGCCAGCGAGTCAAAAGCGTAATCAGTAAGCAACCTTACTGCTTCGGTGACGTAGCCGCGAGCCTCGGCAGACTTGCGTATCCAGTAGCCGATCTCGAAGAAGCGGAGCTCCCAGTGGTGCGGATGTAAGCGACTCGCGCCGACATAGCGGCCGGTCTCAACATCAAAAAGCCCAACGCTCAGATCTTCACGAACCAGCCAATTCGCCATTCTTCTGCGGATGAAAACCCGCGTCTCCTCTACCGTTTGATGCTCGTCGGCAAACGGCATCCAGGGGCGTAGGTGGTCGCGGGACTCGGCAACCGCCTCCTGCAACGCTTCGGCGTCGCCCTCGCGGTACGGGCGAACCAGGACGCGCTCGCCGCGCAACTCCTCGAATAGAGGCAGTAGTATAGGAATGGCCGGCTCCTGCATGTCGTCACCATACTCTCTCTCGTATCCCCTGTCGCCTGGTGTCCCGACCAGGTAGACCGTGTCGCGCCGGCCTCATGGTATCACATGGTGAGCTGTCTTCCCGCAGAATGCCGGAGCTATAGCTAGCGAACTATATTAGCTGGTATAATAGGCTACTGTGAGCAAAGCCCACGCGAACTGGTCGCTTGCTGGGTCCTGATCCATAGACTACCTACTGAGATGGAGGGTGTACACACGATGGGCAAGCTCGTCGATAAGCTGCAACAAGTTGGTCAAACTAGCGGAGGCCGTCTAGGATTTATGGGCCGAGCGGCTGCTCCGGCTCGCAAACCCCGCCCGGCGGCGGTTTTTGCCATGCTGAGCGCTGGAGATGCCGCCGGCGCTGAGGCCGCGGCTAAAGCGGGGATTGATGGCATTCTTATCAGTGGATGGGCTCCGGGTGCCGACATAGGCCAGCTGACGGCGGCGCTGGAAAGTGCTGGTACTCTCTGGGGAGTGGAATATGCGGGTGGTCCGGCGGCCACTGGCGCTTTGAAAGCGGCAGCGGAGGCAGGAGCCGCTTTCGCCCTGGTGGGGCCATCCACGCCCGCTGCGGTAGTTTTCGACGAAGTCGAGCAGCTTGATCTCGTGGTGAGAATAGAAGCTCCAAAAGACGACCTGGCGCTGCTGCTGCTGCGCGCCGAAAATCTGCTGCCGGCGCAGGCAGCTGTGGTGCCGCTTCCCCAGGAAGCGTCATCGCTGGCTAACATGGCCATCAGTGAGTTCGTCAGACTGCGCTGGGTATTCGAGACGCTTCGCTTCCCCGCGCTGGTTATACTGAACAAGGCGCCAGACGCCGATACTGTCAAGGCACTGGTGCATATTGGCGCGGATGGCATCATTCTCTCTGCTGCGGGCACCAAGCCTGAAACGCTGGCCCAGCAAGTCCAGTCGCTCGGGGAGGTGCTGGAAACCATTCCAGTACAGCCATCCCGGCGCTCGTCGGTGACTATCGGCGGCTTTAGTGTGAGCGCTGTCGAGGCCACGACTCCGGGGCGGCCGGGACAACCGACACCAGAGCCTGATGAAGAGTAAAAGAGCAACACCGATTGTCTGCCCACCAGTACTGATCTAAACGCTACCTTTTGCAGAGTATGGTACACTCGCCCTGATGGAATATTCCCAACATGTGACGACCCTCTACGCGACTTCTTGCGGCTCATGGCAGCCGCCGCATACGGTGGACAATCTGGGAGGCAACAAACAATGGGAAAGCCTGGGTGGGAGGACGAGACCTGGACTCCAGGCCAGTCTTCACGGGGAAACCGCGCAGACAATCCAAATTCCGGTGAGCGAAACTCCGGTCGGCCGTATGACCGCGATCGATCTGGACGTGGAGATCCTGATCCTCGCAGCTACGATCGCTCGGAGCGGCGCTCTCCCCAGTACACTGATGAGAGTGGATCGGAACGCCAGCGCTCCACCAAGCGTGAGGACGAGTGGCGAGGCACCTCCAGCGGGCGCTCCGGCGCTGCCGGAGGCCGACGCACTGCTGATGAACGGGGTTCTCTCGGCTCAGCCGGAGATGTCGACCGTAGTGGCAGAAATCGCCCCGCAGGCCGCGAGGATTATGCCGATTACGATAGCCGAAGCGGCCGAGGAAGTCGCGACTATCGAGGCGGTGGAGCTCGCGACCCTCGCCGGCCAGGGTACGATGCCCGTGACGAGCGAACGGACGAGCGAGGAATGAAAGGGCAGCGCCCGCCCACACGCGCCGCGGCCGATGCGTGGTCGCCGCCGCGAGGATCATACCCTGGCCGCAATCGCCCACCCGATGGTCGCTTACCCGGGGGAGAGAGCAACGTCGGCGCAAGGCCCAACCGCCCGCGACCGGGTTATCCTGCGGCCGCAGAGATGTCCGGGTACGGAATGGGCGGACGCCAGAGCCTCGAGGAGCTTCGCGCCCGGCGGCTACGGCATCAGGAGGAGGAACCAGAGGAAGAGAAGGGTGGCTTCAACGCCGGAGCGGCCTTTCTAGTCATTCTGCTCATGCTGCTCCTGGGGTCCGGTGGTGCATACGCCTATTTCAAGGTTACCACTCCTACAGTTCACTCCGACAGCGGCATACCATCCTCGAGCCCAAACGCCACCTCCGGCAGCTTCGTACCGCAGCTGCCTGCCGCCGACAGCCAAATCTTCGCGGCAGTGATTGTGGCCAGCACCACACATGCCTGATCTGCCGAACCGATGAGAGTCGCGCCTCGAGGCAGATCAAGGAGCAGGAGACACAATAGCTATGTCCGATCAGGAAACATCGCCGCTTACGGTGAAGCTGCGATCAGATATCAAAGATGCTCAACGCCAGCGAGACCAGGTCCGGCTGGATACGCTGCGTGGGGCTCTGAACGCCTTCCACCTGGAAGAAGTGGCGCGCACGGATGAAAAACATGCCAGCTTTCGAATCGCACTCTCGGAGCAAGATCGCTTCAACATTCTCGACAAGCTGGTGAAGCAGCGTGAGGAGGCGGCGCAGTTCTATCGGGCCGGCGGCCGAACTGAGAGCGCTTTGCAAGAAGAGCGTGAGGCAAGCCTACTCAAAGAATACTTGCCGGCTCAAATGTCCGATGACGAGTTACGTGAAGCGGTCAATGCCATCATTGCCCGCGAAGGCAAAGACTTTCGCAAGGTCATGCCGGTTGCCTCGAAAGAGACCAAGGGACGCGCCGATGGACGTCGCGTGCAGCAAATCGTGCGGGAGCTTACTGCACCTTGACAGGCGTGAGCAGTCACACATATACTCTACACGAAGCTAGAAGATACAACTCATAGTGCACGGCAATGACCGGGTAATGTAGGCGAACTCGCGACAGTCACAGCGAACCGGGTCGGTGGGAACCGGTACTGGCGCAGCGCCGAATGGTCCTCGTGAGCCGTAAGCCTGCGCGCTTCACCAATGGTGCGTAGGGTCTGCCGGGTGCCTCCCGTTACCGAGGCGGGGCATCTTCCGCTCCACTTACCATGGTGGAAGCAGAATGCGCCTTGAGGAGCCGGCCGTTGAGTTTACTCACCAGCGCTGGCTCGAAAGTGGGTGGTACCACGAGGGTTGCTTTGGCCCCTCGTCCCAGGTGGGACGAGGGGCCTTTTTATTTGATTTTCAGTTTTGATTTTCAGTTTTGATTTTCAGTGCGGAGGGAGGACCAGACATTGAGTACATCAACAAGACTGCGAAAATCGATGCCGCACGGCGCGCCGGCGGCAACTGCTTTGCCGGGGAGTACACCGGCAAAGCGCGGCCGTGAGCGAGTCTTCTCCGGTATCCAGCCGAGCGGCACTCCACATCTCGGCAACTACCTGGGCGCCATACGGTACTGGGTGGCCGAACAGGATCTCTACGACAACATCTACTGCATAGTAAATATGCACGCTATTACCAAACCTCAGGACCCGGAGGAACTGCGTCACAACACCCGGCAGCTTGCCGGGGTTCTCTTGGCTTGCGGGCTTGATCCCAGCCGCAGCTCGCTCTTTGTGCAGTCACAGATTGCTGCGCATGCCGAGCTGGCCTGGATACTCAACTGCTTTACTCCGGTAGGGTGGTTGAACCGCATGACCCAGTTCAAGACCAAAGCCGGAGATGAGCGTGAGACCGCCAGCACCGGACTCTTCGACTACCCGGTTCTCATGGCTGCCGACATTTTGATCTACCAGACGGACGCCGTGCCGGTAGGTGACGACCAGCGCCAGCACGTTGAGCTGACGCGTGACATTGCCGACAGCTTCAATTTCCGCTTCGGCCCTACCCTGGTTCCGCCCCGGCCACTGATTCGTGAGGTGGGCGCACGCATCATGGCCCTGGACGATCCAGAGAGAAAAATGAGTAAGAGCGATGCCGAAGGCTCCTATATTGCGCTTCTTGACCCGCCCGATGCCGTGCGCAGGAAGATTGCCCGTGCCACCACCGACTCACAGCGGACCATCCTCTTCGACGAGAACCGCCCAGCTATATTCAACCTGCTGACGATCTATCAATTGCTCAGTGGAGCGAGCCAGCAGCAGATCGAGGCTGAGTTCGAGGGCAAGGGCTACAAGGAATTCAAGGCGGCTCTAAGCGACCTGATAATCGCTACTCTGTCGCCGATCCAGCAACACTATGCCGAGATTGCCACTGATCCAGGGCAGCTAGACGCGCTGCTCCGGCAAGGAGCCGACCAGGTACGTCCCATTGCCGAATCCACTTTGCGTCTCGTCAAAGATAAGGTCGGTATCGTGTAAGGGGCGTTGTAATACGCCAAGCCGTCGTGTGGTACGAAAGGCAAACCTATGGCCGCATCGGTACAGCCAGCGCAGGCAGTAACGCTCCAGAAACATGAGCGTCAGACGACGCTCGTACCAATTTGGCGCCAGTTGCCTGCCGATCTGGAAACACCAGTATCAAGCTACCTCAAGCTGGCGCATGGACGAGCCAGCTTCTTACTGGAGAGTGTCGAAGGCGGCGAGCACGTCACTCGTTACTCGTTCGTCGGTAGCGATCCCTATCTGACTCTACGGGTGCACGGTGGCGTGGCCGAGTTTCGCTGGCTGCGAGGTAAACCTGCTGGCAGTGCTCTGCGGATGAGCTGCGCCGATCCTCTGGAAGCTGTGCGCGCCGAGCTGGAGCGAAGGCCGCTCACGCCCACTCCCGGCCTGCCACGCTTCTCTGGGGGGGCAGTGGGCTATTTGGGATATGAGACAGCAGCGCGCTTCGAGCCAGCCGTCCCGATTCCCGAGCGCGATCCACTCGGACTGCCGGACGCTAGCTTTGCTTTCTACGACACACTGCTGATCTTTGACCACCTAACGCACCGTGTACAGCTCGTCACTCATGCCGAGTCTCCCGAGAGCACAACCGAAAGACAGGCGGAGCTGGCCGCAGCCGAGCTTCGCCTTGACAGCATGCAACATCGGCTTGAACAGAGGATTCCCCGCAAGACAGATCGCTCCGGCTACCGGCAAAAGAGCGCTCTACCACCTCCACAGCCTGCGCTACACTCTGCTCTAGATTCTCGTGGCGCTTACATAGCTGCCGTGCGGCGTGTTAAGGACTACATTCGAGCTGGTGACTGCTACCAGGCAGTGCTGTCGCGGCGTGTTGCCCGGCCGTTCCATGTTCCGCCCTTTGAAATTTATCGCGCGCTCCGCTCGATCAATCCCTCACCCTATATGTTCTATCTCGCCGAGCGGGAGTACGCGCTTGCCGGCGCCTCACCCGAGATGCTGGTGAGAGTCACAAACAGCGAAGTCTCGGTTCATCCGATCGCCGGAACACGCCGCCGGGATGCCGACGCTGGCCGCGATGCCGAGCTGGAGAGAGAGTTGCTGGCCGATGAGAAGGAGCGCGCCGAACACGTCATGCTGTTAGATCTGGGCCGCAATGATGTCGGCCGTGTCAGTACGCCCGGAAGTGTTGAGGTGACTCAATTTCTCGAGGTGGAGCGTTATTCCCACGTGATGCACCTGGTATCACACGTCACTGGATGCCTTCGGCCTGACCAGACTCCCTACGATGCATTGCGAGCTGGATTCCCAGCCGGCACACTCTCTGGCGCGCCCAAAGTGCGGGCGATGCAGATCATCGCCGAACTCGAGGCCGAGCGGCGGGGCATTTATGGCGGCGCCGTAGGATACCTGGGTTTCGACGGCAATCTCGATATGTGTATCGTCATCAGGACACTCCTGCTGCAACATGGAATGGCTTATGGGCAGGCTGGCAGCGGTATTGTTGCCGATTCTGATCCTGAGGCCGAGTTCATGGAAACCGAAAATAAGCTTGGCGCCGTGCTGCTGGCACTAGAGGAGGCAGAAGCACGATGCTCCTCCTGATTGATAATTATGACAGCTTCAGCTACAACCTCTACCAATACCTGAGCGAGCTGGGCGCTGATGTCCTGGTCTATCGCAACGATGCCATCACGCTCGCGCAAGCCGAAGCGCTGGCGCCTTCTCAGGTTGTCATCTCACCGGGACCCTGCACGCCGGCTGAGGCCGGTGTCTCAAATGCCATAATCGAGCAAATGGGGCCGAGGATCCCCACTCTGGGCGTCTGCCTGGGGCACCAGTGCATCGGCAGGACGTATGGAGCTGAGGTCGTGCGAGCGCCGGCTCCGGTACACGGGAAGGTAGCTCGAATATTCCACAGCCAGTGTGACCTCTTTGAAGGGCTGCCGAGTCCATTCGAAGGAACGCGTTATCACAGCCTGATTGTTGAACGCACGTCACTTCCCGCTGATCTCGAAATTACCGCTGAAACCGAAGACGGCCTTATTATGGCACTCCAGCACCATCAGTATCCGATTAGTGGTGTGCAATTCCATCCGGAATCCATCCTGACTCAACACGGCAAAGTCCTTCTGCGAAACTTTCTCAGCTCAAAAAGGAGCGTACTTCGATGATTCGTGAGGCAATTGCGGAGCTCGTATCCGGCGCCACACTGAGCGAGCATGCAGCGGTTGGGGCAATGGAAGAGATCATGACTGGCGCCGCTACGCCGGCGCAGGTTGGATCGTTTCTGACCGCTCTGCGGATCAAAGGCGAAACGGTAGAAGAGGTGAGCGGCCTGGCTCGGGTTATGCGCGATCAGGCGCTGCATGTCTCATTGTCGGAGCGCATGCAGGCGGTAGACACCTGTGGCACCGGAGGAGACGCCTCAGGCACCTTCAACATCTCAACCGCGGCCGGACTTGTGGTAGCAGGGCTCGGGCAGCCGGTAGCCAAGCACGGCAATCGCGCCGCCTCGAGTCGCTGTGGCAGCGCCGATGTCCTGGAAGCGCTCGGTGTCCGGCTGGAGCTGGGTCCCGAGCAGGTTGCTATATGTATTGAAGAGGTAGGATTCGGATTCATGTTTGCGCCGGCCTACCACCCAGCGATGCGCTATGTGGGGCCAGTACGGCGGGAGATCGGCATTCGTACGGTATTTAACATTCTAGGCCCACTCACCAACCCCGCTTCGGTAAAGTATCAGGTGCTGGGCGTCGCCGATGTCAGGCTTCTGCCGCTCATGGGCGAAGTACTGCTCCGGCTTGGCTGCCGTCGGGCACTGGTCGTCCATGGTGAGGATGGGCTAGACGAACTCTCTATCAGCGCGCCTACGCTGGTCTGTGAGGTCGACGGCATAGTCGGTGAGTTACATACTTACTCGATCATACCAGCCGATCTCGGTCTCGCCGAGCACTCGCACGAGTCGGTACTGGGCGGCAGTGCCGAGGAAAACGCCCTGGCCATGCGCAAGCTGCTCGGGGGCGAACAATCGGCCGGACTTACCGATATGGTAGCTCTGAATGCAGGCGCGGCACTTTACGTGACCGGTCGCGTCCCCAACCTACATCAGGGTGTAGAGATGGCGCGCCACCACGTGCTATCCGGCAAGGCTCTACAGACCCTCGACGCCCTAGTTACGCTCACCCAGGCATTGGGTCAGGCAAGCGTCTAGCTCTGATCTTATGAATCATGAGGGAAAGCGAGGAGGATACCTGCTGTGGCCGAGACATTTCTCGAACGCATAGCTATAACCACCAGGCAGCGCGTGGCGATACGCCAGGCAAGCGAGGGGCCTGATCTTATGGAACAGCGAGCCAGAGAGGCACCGCCTCCGCGCAACTTCGCCGCGGCGTTGCGTCCCAGCAGGCTTGGAGCGGCAAAGTTGATCGGCGAAGTGAAGCGGGCGTCTCCTTCTAAGGGACTCCTGGCCGAAACCTTCAACCCAGTGGCGCAGGCACTTGCCTATGAAGCCGGTGGAGCGGCGGCAATCAGCGTGGTAACCGAGCCCGACTTCTTTCTTGGCTCGATAGACTACCTCGAAGCCGTACGTGCTAGCGTACGATTACCGGTGCTCTGCAAGGAATTTATTGTTGACGCCTACCAGGTATACGAAGCGCGTGCCGCGGGAGCCGACGCGATCTTGCTGATTACCGGTCTGCTCGATGAAGATTACCTGGTGAAATTGTTGCAACTGGCGCAGCTACTAGGCATGGAAGCCTTAATTGAAACCCACAGCGCGACCGAACTCGAAAGCGCCTTGCGGCTCAAAGCGCCAGTGATCGGTATCAACAGCCGTGATCTTAAATCGTTTGTCGTAGATACCGAACTTCTGCGCTACCTGGGGAGCAAGGTGCCATCAAGCAGTATTCTGGTCGCCGAGAGCGGGATTAGCGATCGCAGGCAGGCGACTCAGGCTCGTGCCTGGGGAGCCGACGCGATACTAGTTGGTGAGGCGCTCATGAGAGCACCGGATGCCACTGGTATGGCTCGCACATTTGCCACCGCTTCCGGCGGCGCTCCGGCCGCCCTATTCGGCCGGCCCACCAGTGGAAACCAGTCCAAAACACCGTTCGTCAAGCTCTGCGGCCTCACGCGTTCTGAACACGGAACACTGGCCGCCCAGCTAGGTGCCGACGCCATCGGTCTCGTCCTTGCGCCAAGCCGTCGCCAGGTTAGCTACCAGCAAGCTCGCCAGGTGATTCGAGCGGCCGGCGGGATACTGGCAGTCGGCGTTTTCGTCAATGAATCTCCCGCTGCGGTTGCCTCCATCTCCGAAGGCCTCGGTCTGGGGGCAGTGCAACTGAGTGGAGACGAGTCGCCGGATACCTGTGCTGAAGTCGCCGCTCTAAGCAATGTGCCGGTCATCAAGGCGCTTCGACCGGTAGGCCAAAGCGCTACTGACGAGCTGGATGCGTATGCGTTGGCCGGCGCCGCGTTGCTGCTGGATACGCCATCAACCAGCGGCAGCTATGGCGGCACTGGCCAGGTTGGAGACTGGGGTCAGCAGAGGCGTCTAGCCGCACGCTGGCCTCTCATTCTGTCCGGAGGCTTGACGCCGGAAAACGTGGCGGCAGCGTGGGCTGCGGTATGCCCCCGTGGTGTGGATGTCAGCACTGGTATCGAGACCGATGGGGTCAAGGACAGCGAGAAGATGCGAGCCTTTATTCGGACGGCTCATGCCGGAGAGCTTCCACCAGCACCAGCACCGGAACCGGAGCCGGAGTTTGGGGATAGGTGCCAGGCACCCGCAGCTTTGGAGAGAAGAATCCCATGATTACCGAGAATCGATCCCACCAGTATCAGCACGGTATCTACCCCGATGAGCGTGGACGCTTCGGCGATTTCGGGGGGCGCTTTATTCCCGAGAGCCTGATGGCAGCGGTGACTGAGCTAGAAGCCGCCTACGCCTCCGCCTGCGCAGATGAAGTATTTCAAGCGACGCTTGCCAGTCTGGAGTCGACCTATAGCGGCCGCCCGACACCTCTGTACTTTGCCGAGCGGCTATCGAAGCGAACTGGCGCTCGTATTTACCTCAAACGCGAGGATCTGGCGCACACTGGCGCACACAAGATCAATAACGCCCTTGGTCAGGGCCTTCTGGCGGAGCGCATGGGGAAACGCCGTGTCATCGCCGAAACCGGGGCAGGGCAGCACGGCGTGGCCGCCGCCACCATCTGCGCCAAGCTGGGTCTCGAGTGTGTGGTCTACATGGGAGAGGAAGACATACGCCGGCAGTCGCACAATGTCTTCCGCATGCAGCTGCTGGGTGCGCGTGTGCGTTCGGTAAACAACGGCAGCCGCACCCTCAAGGACGCTATCAATGAGGCAATACGAGACTGGGTGACCAACGTAGAAGACACGTACTATCTCATCGGCTCAGCGGTTGGCCCGCACCCCTATCCGCGCATGGTGCGCGACTTTCAATCGGTGATAGGGCGTGAAGCTCGTTCCCAGGCGCTGGAGGCTTTCGGGCGCTTGCCTGATACCATCGTCGCCTGTGTAGGCGGCGGCAGCAATGCCATAGGCTTGTTCTACCCATTCGCCGGCGATGATTCGGTAGCCCTCATTGGCGTTGAAGCCGGTGGCCATGGAATCGCGAGCGGTATGCACGCCGCCACCCTGGTAGCCGGCCGTCCGGGGGTACTGCACGGCGCACTTTCGTATCTACTGCAGGACGCAGATGGCCAGGTGACCATGACCCATAGTATTTCCGCCGGGCTTGACTATCCAGGCGTGGGGCCGGAACACAGCTATTTGCGGGCAACCGGACGCGCGACCTACGTGGCGGTTGACGACTCGGCTGCCCTGCGCGCCTTCCAGCTACTGTGCCGGGAAGAAGGAATCATACCGGCGCTGGAACCGGCACATGCGCTGGCCCATGTGTTGCTGATGGGCGAGCGCGGCGAACTGCGGCCGGATCAGATCGTCGTCATCAATCTCTCCGGACGTGGCGATAAAGACATCGGTACTGTAGCAGAGGCTCTCCAGACAACTGGTGCTGTGCTGCTGGAGCACCCATGAGGCGAGGACTAGAGGTACACGTCATGAATCCAGGCTCAACCAACCGCCAGAGCGCATCAAAGATCGCCGCCGCCTTCGCAGAGGCGCGCAGAGATGGCCGGATAGCGCTGATTCCCTACTGTATGGCGGGGTATCCCGACTACGCAACCAGCGAGGAATTGGCAGTAGCGCTCTGTCACGCGGGCGCCGCCATACTGGAACTTGGCGTGCCATTCTCCGATCCTTTGGCGGACGGTGCAACCATCCAGCATGCCAGCCAGAAGGCGCTGGACAATGGTATGTCGCCAGCAACCGCTCTGGAGTTGGCGAAACGTATTACGGAGGCGGTTACCACGCCTCTGCTGCTGATGGGCTACTATAATCCCATCTATAGCTTTGGGCTCGAGAGCTACTGCGACCAAGCCAGGAGTGCGGGGGTGGCAGGACTCATCGTGCCGGATTTACCACCGGAAGAGGCTGAGCCGCTGCAGCGGGCCGCTACCGCACGAGGCATCGAAGTGATCTTTCTGGTGACGCCTACCAGCCCTGAGGAAAGGATAGCTCAAGTAGCCGAGATCTCCGCGCGGACTGGCAGTGGATTCTTGTACTGTGTCTCAGTAAGTGGCGTAACCGGCGCACGAGACCAACTGCCAGAGCAACTACCTGAATTCATCAAGCGGGTTCGCGCTCACACCCAGTTGCCGCTGGCAATTGGCTTCGGCGTAGCCTCACCACAGCACGTCAGGGAAATTGCCAAGCTTGCCGATGGTGCGGTGGTCGCCAGCGCGCTGCTCAACGCTGTCGACAGCGCGCCTACCGCCGAGAGGGTTGCCGCTGGCGTGGCATTTCTGCGCTCGCTTCTGGCCGCATCTTAATCTCTCACATAGCGTAGGATGTAACCTGCCGGCAAAAAGGTACTGCGTGCGTGCTCAGCGGCACACGTCTTGCGTCTTATCGGGCATGTGATCCTAGTCGCATCGATGGGGAGACAGGTACCGGGTACCTGTCTCCCTCAACTTTTCCCCCAGGCAGAAGAGTGGACGTTTAGGCCCGAACCGCAAAGTAGACGCTGTCGGGATGGGGGACGATAATGGCTGCGGTGGATTGTTCCGGCACCATCTGGTAGGACTCAGTCAGTGTAACGCCGATAGCCTCAGTGACTCCGAGCAGCCTGAACACGCGCTCGTGATCCGCTAGTTCTGGTATGGCTGCATATCCCCAGCTGTAACGCCGCCCCATTTCACCAGAGAGCCCCAGATCACGCCGCACCAGGTTATTTACATAATCAGCCATGGCTTCGGCCATCTGCACGCTGAGACCGTGTAGGAAATAGCTCTCGGTATATTCGGCCTCCGCCTGCAGACGTCCGATTTCTAGAGAGGCAGCTGCGCCCATGGTCACTACCTGGAATCCGACAACACTCGAACGGTCGTCTTGCGTCACAAAGTAGTCGGCCAGACAGAGCCCTTCGCCATCCGCCTGGCGCGGGAACAGAAAGCGCTCTACGACGCTCTCAGGGTTAGCTGGATCGAGAATCAGCAGACTATCGCCCTCAGTACGGCAGGGGAAATATCCATATACTGCCTGCGGATGCAGCCAGCGCCGCTGTCTTGCTTCGCGCAGCATTCTCTCGAGGCGTGGCGCAAATTCTTCCCGAACCAGACGCTGATACTCCTCACCGTGAGCAACACCGCCCCAACGGCCCCGGTAGAGCGCATTGAGATCGAGATAGGCGGCCACATCTTCGATAGCCACCCGATCGAGTAGTCGTGGCCCGTAGAAGGGTGGTGTGACCAATGGAGCTGGTGCAAGCTGCGGGCGCGGCACTGACCGGGGAGAAGTCCCGGCACTCCGCGCGGCAGAAGCACGTGCCTCAGTCTCGCGAGCGGCTAAGGCTTCTTGCTTTACCTGCTCCACCAGCGCACTGCGCCTTGGAAGGTCCATCAACCGATCCATGATCTCAAGTCCCTCAAAAGCATCGCGCGCATAAAAAACGCCAGGATCGTACGGAGCCTGGTGGCCATCTTCACCTACGAAGATGATGCGCCGTCCATAGGCACGGTTAATGGCGGCTCCCCCGACTATCACGGGGATGCTGAGGTGGCGCCGATCAAGATCCTTTACACAGAGCGGCATCTGCTTGGAGGTGCTCACCAACAGAGCCGAGAGACCTATGGCATCAGCATCGACTTCAACTGCTTTGTCGATGATCGTATTGAGGGGTACCTGTTTTCCCAGGTCATAGACGGTGTATCCATTGTTGGAGAGTATGGTATTCACCAGATTCTTGCCGATGTCATGAACATCGCCAAATACCGTGGCCAGGACAATACGCCCCTTGGTGTAGCCTTCGCTCCGCTCTAGATAGCGCTCCAAGTGTGCCACCGATTTCTTCATAACCTCAGCAGACTGAAGCACAAATGGCAAAATGAGCTCACCGGCACCAAATTTGTCGCCAACATCCTTCATCGCCGGCAACAGCACGGTGTTCAACACCTCCACGGCACAACCTGAAAGGTGCGAGTCGGTCGCCCAGCCGTCCAGCGGTTCACCAGGAGCGGGAACTCCGGCGATGCGCGCGCCCGGGTCAGAGTCTTCGGCCATCTGGCCTGTGGCTCGATACGCTACTGCTGCGTCGATTAGCGATTCGATGCCCTCTTTCTTGCGGTGTAAAATCTGATAGTGAATGCGTTGGTCGACTGTCATATCTTCGGTTGGATCGGCGAGCTCCACCTTCTTGGCGGCGGTGCTGTGCGACTCGTAATAAGCAATGAAAGCTGGCAGAGCCTCGTCGGAAGCATTCAGCAACAGGTCGTCACAGAGCTTTCGCTCTTCCTCTGGTATTTCGGCATATGGGGTGATATGCACCGGATTGACGATGGCAGCGTCCAGTCCTGCGTCCACCGCATGTTGGAGGAAGACGCTGTTGAGGGCGGCACGGGCATGCTCGGCCACTCCGAATGAGACATTGCTGACGCCTAGAATGGTCAGTGCGCCCGGCAGCTCAGCCTTGATGCGTCGAATGCCCTCAAGGGTCTGGAGCGCGCTGTCTCGCAACTCTTCCTGACCGGTAGTGACGGGAAAAGTCAGCGCATCAAAAAGTAGCGACTCCGACTCGAGGTCAAACTCATCAGCAGCAATCTGGTATATTCGCCTGGCAATAGCCAGCTTGCGTTCGGCGGTCTTGGCCATGCCCTCTTCGTCGATGGTCAGCGCAACCACCGCCGCTCCGTGCTCACGAGCCAGCGGCAGTACGGCATCCACACGCTGCCGGCCGTTTTCCAGGTTGACCGAGTTGATCACCGCGCGACCAGGGTAGACTTCCAGTGCCGCCTGGATGACTGCCGGTTCGGTGGAATCTATCACCAGTGGGGCCTCAATGCCCATTTCGAGTTTCTTGACTGCCAGTCGCATCTGCTCCAATTCATCGCCTCGCTCAGTCAACGCCACCTGCACATCCAGCACATGGGCGCCACCCTCCACCTGGTCGCGGGCAACCTGAAGCAGCGTATCATAGTCATCGACAAGTAGGGCTCGCTTCACCTTGCGACTGCCCTGAGCATTGACTCTCTCGCCAACTAGCAGCGGCGCCGGAACCTGTTTGAGCGAATTGGCCCTCACCGCCGACGCCACCAACAAACTCGAGCGGTTACGCACTGCCGGGTCAAAGTGAACGAGTCGCTCGATCGGCTTGCGCCCTGCGTGTACATCGAGACGGGCCAGTTCCTCAGTAAGCGCCTCAATGTGCTCGGGGGTGGTGCCGCAGCAGCCACCTACGATATTGACGCCAAACTCACTGGCAAACTCGGCAAGCGCTTCCGCCATGGGAGCCGGCTGCATGGGATATACCGCTTTGCCGCCAATATTGAGCGGTAAACCTGCGTTAGGTATAGTAGAGATCGGCAGCGGCAGGTTTTCGGTGAGGTACCGTACCGGCTCTCGCATGTGATCGGGGCCGGTGGAACAGTTGAGTCCGGCGATATCCACCCCAAGATGCGCCAGTATGGTCGATGCGGCGGCAATATCGGTGCCAAGCAGCATGCGCCCGCTGGTATCTAGCGTCACTTGCGCCTGAATGGGCAGGCTACGTCCCACTGTCGCAAACGCCCGACGGATGCCGTTGATCGCTGCCCGCACTTCAAGGATGTCCTGGCTGGTTTCGATGAGCAGCAAATCAACACCGCCCTGTATGAGAGCCACTGCCTGTTCGCGATAGAGTTCCGCCAGCTGCTGATAGGTTATCTGGCTGAGCGAAGGATCGTCTCCGGACGGCAGCATGCCAGTGGGTCCCATCGAGCCGGCGACGAAGCGCGGACGCTCCGGCGTGCTGAACTCCGCCGCCGCCGAAGATGCCAGGCGAGCGGCGGCGGCATTGATCTCATGAGTGCGGTGGCCAAGATGATAGTCGTCCAGTTTGAGGCGCGTGCCGGTAAAGGTGTCGGTCTCTATGACATCCGCGCCCGCTCTGAGGTACGCTCGGTGGATGTCCCTTATGGCGTCAGGCTGGGTAAGCACGAGTATCTCTGGACAACCGTCATACGCTTCGCCACCATAGTCGGCGCCGGAAAGTCCCAGATTTTGAATCATCGTACCCATAGCGCCATCGAAGACCATGACGCGTTTTCGCACCGCTTCCAGATACCGACCCACCATTACAGTACCTACCTACCTACGTCCGTCTGCAGATCCGCCCGCATGTGGAGCACGCGAAGCCCCCTGATCACAAGCTCAGTCACCGCAGATCAGTGACGAAACCGGCGATCAGTTCGCGGCAGAAGTCGGGTATGTCTTCTACCACTCGCCCCCAGACCACATTGCCGGAA
Organism: uncultured Chloroflexia bacterium; assembly: GCA_963826075.1. Classification (GTDB taxonomy): domain Bacteria; phylum Chloroflexota; class Ktedonobacteria; order Ktedonobacterales; family JADMIN01; genus JAJPKE01. The sequence continues at coordinate 61,409 of CAWGVQ010000005.1, read as the reverse complement.
CGAAATGCCGGCTCATCTACCCATATAGCTCCAGCATTCTCCATATCATCCTTGATGCCGCGTGAACCCGTGACCCTCATGCCCGTAACAATGGCTGCAGAAGCTGCGACCCAGCCACCATGGCAGATCACTCCAATCGGCTTACCAGCCGCGTGACACTCACGCACCAGTCTCAGTACATCAGGATCACGACGTAGCTTGTCTGGCGCCCAGCCTCCTGGAATCACCAGGCCGGCCAGTTCCTTCGAGTCGACCTTTCCGGCGACGATATCCGGCGTTGCCGCCAGGCAATGCTTGCCAGTGACCGTCTCCATACCTATACCAATAACTAGCGCTCGGGCTCCTTCCTCGCGCAGCCGCATCACCGGCACCCAAAACTCCAGGTCCTCGAAGCCGGGAGCCACAAAGACTCCGATTGTCTTTCCACTCAGCAACATGGTCGTATGCTACTCTCCTCAAAAATCCGGTGCGGTGCCCCCAGTTTAAGCCACAGGATACCCGACTTCTAGTCGTCCAGTTCGCTACGGCATCGGCAAGGCACTGTAGACAGTATATCACTGTACTCGGTCGCGGAGGCTCCCGGCTTCACCGGGGGTGACTGACTGTGGCCATATCTGGAAGGTAGCGCTACGATCAGGCACCGGTGCCTGATCGTAGCGCTACCCATAGGTCTACCCATAGGCGACGCCACTGGGCGAGCTACCCGTAAGACTTATCCCTGGGGGGGCACTCTCTTCAGTAAAGCTCCAGACGGTACTGGCGTGCGGCTGGTAACTGAATACTGCCAGCTGGCCGTCGCTGGTCGCCGCATAGATTGTATCCGTCTGTCCGGCACTACCGGCACTGCCATTGCCCGCCGACGTTAAGCCCGAGGGAGAGCTGGCGATCTGTGTAGTGCTCGGCTGCCCGGACTCTGCGCTGGCGTCGATTACTGTCCAACCACTTGATTGGTAGGTGTACTGGTAGAGATGTCCATTGCTGCCGGTGTCATAGACCTCAAAGAGCGGGCTGGAACCCTGCGGTACATACAGCGCGCTGGGCGAGCCTATCAGGGCGGCGGTGTTTGCTGTGCCTGCCGGAAGACCACTGGTGACGCTAGCAGTTACGTCGGTCAAGTCCCAGGTGCCGCCACCAGAGGTATTCTCTACCCAGTTATAGTTATAGAGGTGGCCGTCGCTGCCGGTGACGAAGACACTGCGCCGTGGAACCGACTGTCCGCTGGGAGTAAAGGCGTAAGCGCTTGCCGTTCCAGTGAGCCGGACGTCTGCCGGCAGGGCAGTCTGGCTGGATGAGGTGACATCGTCGACCGTCCATGTGACGCCATCCTTGGTTGAGTATTCATAAAGCTGGCCGTCAGTGCCAATGATATAGACGGCCTGATACTCGGCCTTGTTCTCCACCCAGCCCAGAGCACTAGGCGCACCACTCCAGGAAACTGGCGGAGTGCCGCTGATATCTGTTGGGGCCGACCACGTGGCAGTCTCTACCCAGTCGTAGTAGTAGAGATGGCCATCGGTACCAAGCAAGAACAGGGAATGGTGCAGCAGAAGGTCGGTGGGGTTGGTATAGGTGAAGGCGCTGGGAGAGCCGGTCCAGGACACCCCGGCTGGTGGAGGTGAGACCGAACTGGTATCGTCTCGGTGCCAGCCATCCGAGACGCGCCACCAATACTCATACAGGTGCCCATCACTTCCCACCACCCACACGCTCTCATGGGTCATACCCGCCAACTGGTACACATTCACGCTGGGCTCACCAGTGATCGGAACCAGCGCCGGGGCGGGAGAAACAGACGTCCGAACGTTCAGCGCCGGTTGCCATCCACTGCCGGATACCCAGTGATAGTTGTAAAGGTCCTGATCTGAACCTACAGCAAAAGTATCTTGCGCCGGTAGTGTAGGTGGCAGCCCGGCGTTCCCGCTGGCGGTGTTTTCACTGAAGCGGATCCAGCCTCGCACAATTCGGCCGGTAACCCCGCTGACATTGTCAGAAATATGCCAGCCGGTCGCCACCTTGGTGATCGGCAACGCCATGTAATAGAGCGAGTCACTGAAGTTCTGCTGCATCATATACACCTCGGTGCTGGTGACCGCGGTTATGATGGCGACGTGGCCGTCGGAGCCGGGTATGATGCCCGACGTCCACGACGCACCGTCCTGCACATCCTGAAAGACCAGTAAGTCTCCGGGGCCGGGCTCAAATGTACTAGTGCCCTGGTCACCGTCGCTGGACAACTCGGCGTCAGGATAGACCCGGGCCGAGCCAGGCTGGAATACGCCATTGCTATCGTAGTAGTCGAAATAGGTCTCGGCGTTGCCGTCAAGAGGTCCATGTCCCCACTGTTCGGCCAGAAAACGATTGGCCAGCTCGGTACATTGAAAGCTATAGCCCGGATAGCCTTCCGGTTGGCCGTTTAGGTAGACAAAGTTGCTGCAAACCGAAGCACCCGGCAATGGGTAGGGCGCCCAGCGAGGATCGGTTGGCAGCACCAACTGACGGCCCCAGTTCGATGTGTCGGACGGTTGGTCGGCGGCGGCGGCCACAAGCTGGGCGCAGGTTTCCGGCTGTGACACCACATACGGCGAGACCGGCGCCGTGCTGATCAGCGAAGTGACTCCGCTCGATGCCGGGTGATAGGTAGCCAAAACCTGTTCGAATTCGGCGGCATGTGAGGGGGCGTCGGTTCCACACCACTGCCCTACCACGTAATCGTTGCCTGCCAGAAAAAGACGAACCAGACACGGGCCGCGACCCTGCGCGGAAGGAGCCGAGCTGTCGGCGATAAAGGCAGGATAGCTGCCAACGTGCGCGGGAGCGGTACCTCGCGCGGCAAACGCCTCTACGGCAGCGGTACCTTCCGTCACGTTCACGCTTATCTGATCAGACAGCCGCTTGGTGTCTACTACGGTCACTGCGGCGGTATGAGGCAACTGGCGAAGGCCGTACTTCTGCTCTACCATCCAGCCAGCCGGAACGGTGATGCTGAACTCAAGTGCGGGATTGACGTAGACGCCGCCTGGAGCAAAAGCTGGACGCGTAGGGGTCACGGTGGGCTTTAGACTCGCCACAGCTTGAAGTGAACAGCCGCTAAGCGAGAGCATAACGCTCGCCAGTAGAAGAGCAGGTAACCAGTGGGCGCACTTTCGGCTATATGTCAACATGCCTATGCCCTCCTTATGTTCCACAGAGTCCGCAGGTCAGTAGCTTGCCGAAAACTGGAAGTCCAGCGTCAGTGGTAGGCGGCTACCAGGAAGCCGACACGTAACTTGCGCCTGCCAGTGACCCGCCATCGTAAGCTCAGATTGGCCTGTGTAAGATCCAGGTGCCTCCTTGCCAACTTCATTCAGACGTACGGTCTGTGTTCCCATATCCATGTCCAGGCTACTGGTCTCGACCTGGACACTGGCGCTGGCAACTGGCCGCCCACTGGCATCGTGGAGAGTTACCGTTAAGGTGTTGGCACCAAAGATATCCGGCGAGACTTTTAAAGTCACCATATACTGTCTCACCGTCTCTGTCCCCACATAAGGTCCGTGCGATCCACCGGAAGTATCAGCGACAGCAAGGCTCGGCAGCAACGAGACAGCAAAGATACCCAGCAGTACTACAGCGAGCAACAACGCGCCTCCCAGCAGCGCTTCACGGCGCAACCAGGCACGCAGCCGCTCCTCCAGGTCGCGCGGCCCTGGCGATAGGTCAGGCTGCTCGGACCTCCCCTCCGAGGCGATCCCGCTTTGCTTGTCAGTATTCATAGTATATAACCGTGTCGCTGCTCCAACCAAGGCATGGCCTCGGTCATTTACCCGATCGTCACTAGCGAGGTGCATCGACGTCATGTCCTGGGCGCTAAGCGCTTCCACCAGACGTGGATGTAGAAACAGGGTGTGATATGCGCCCATTGCCAGAAGGATCACCAGGAGCTCAAGTGCCACCGCCAGTGTGCGCCCATAAATGGTAGTGAGGAACTCAGTCCAGGGTATAAATTGCAGAGTGGAGCTGAGGAAGCCAGCCACTAGTACACAGGCTCCTCCGGCGGCCACTACTCTACTGAACTCGGGAAGACTATAGACCAGCATGCGCGCGCGCTGGAGCGGCCTCATGGCACTCATGACGGGAAGAAGGACAGAGCCGACATACAGTAGACCACCCAACCAGGCCGCCACGGCAACGGTAAACAACAGATTAGCGGCAGTGGTATAGACCATTTCCCAGGAGATTGGACCGGTATTCCAAGGCACAACGAACGTCAGCAACAGCACTACGCTAAGCAGCAGACGCGCGAATGCGGTTACACCTTTACCCGGGGCAAGGGTGACAGCGAGCGCCAACACGACGATGACCTGACGAATATACCAGAGTAGTCCAAAGTGACTCTCAAAAAGGATCATGCCCAACCAGCTAAGTGACGGGTGGGATACCATCCAGCCGTTCGCTATCACGACGGGCTCAGCTACGGCGAGACCTATATCGGCGACAAACAGCAGTCCAAGCGCATAGGTCGCCCAATGGCGAAACCGGCGGGCAGCGGCGGCCAGGTCAGGACCCCAGGCGGTCACATCGCGAGGGAGTATCCAGGTTTCCCAGATTATGCCACCGACCCAGAACACCGTCGACAACACTGCCAGAAAGGCGAAAACCGCCAGAAAGAACAATGGCACGACAAGGCGATCCGAGATGGTTCTGGAAGTGCCGGTACCGAATGCGGCAAATATGCCCACAGCCACCGAGGCTACGTGCGCTTCCATAGGACATACCAGCCTCTCGCGGCTCTGTAGATGTATGCGCCGAGCCGGCGGATTGGTTCCACAATAGCCACCCCATTGGTGTCCATTGGTATACTCTAGTGCATTATGGCGGGCCGCGTCTCCACCGGTCTCTTGCCCAGCCGACTAGGTCCACACTGGTTGCGCCGGCGGGTCAACTGCTGGGAGTGTAGAGTGTAGCTCCGGTGTAGAGCGCTTCGCCGCTATCGCCTGAACCGATTGCAATGCTGAATCCGCTGGAGAGGCCGTTCGCTAGTGAGCCGCGGGTAATCTCCTGACCGTTTGCAAAAACCGTTAAGGTGCCGCTGCTCTCGTTGTTTGGCTGGTAGCGGATCGCTAGAGTATTGGGAACATAACTATCGGTGTGCCAAGCGTCGGTTGAATCGCTGGCTAGAACATCAGCACAGGGATTAAAACTGCCGGACAGGCAGGCTGAACAATCCTGACCAGTATCCTGACAGATGGCGAAATCTCCGGTGTCGTCGAAGAGAACCGAGACTCCATCACCGTTGGAATCGGTGATCTGCAACAGGGGGCTCAATGGTTGCTGCAGCTGGCTTTCCGCGGCGAGAGCCACATTCAGTTGGAAGCCCTGGCTGACCAGATCGGCATTAGCACTGGGTGTGAAGGTGCAGACGTCCCAGCCATTGGAGCCGGAAGTGACATCGAGCCCACCGGGTCCGGTGGAACAGCCGCTATCTCCGGTCCAATCCGAGGTGTTCTGGAGGTTACTCGTATAGACCTTGCTCCAGCCGCTTGGAGCAGCGCTAGTGGATACCGACTGAGCCGTGAGCAGCGGCCCCAGGACCGCCGCTACAATCGCGATCAGGACGACACCAATCAGTACAATGCCGGTAATCCGGTTATAGCGTCCCGGCCATAGCCCACGCATGGGGGACGGCAGCGGCCCTTCCTCCGAAGTCACTGGAGCCGGAGGATATGGGCTCATGAACACGTTTGGTGGAGGCGGTGGATACATCATCATGCGTTGCTCCCTACCGGCGATGCCGAAGCTCTGGGCACCGTACTCACTGCGCCGCTACCTGAAGCGACTGCAGTTGGCGACGGTGTGGGGCTGCGTGCCAACCGGCCTGTGACGATGACCAGCACCGTAAGAATTGCCGCGTAGTAGATAAAGAAGACAAAACTACCTCGATCCAGGGGAAGGTTGGCGATATACACCGGCTGCTGCAGCCAGTTGCTGACCGGTCCTGGTAACGAGGTGAACAGCGCCAATCCGTTGAACAGCCCATGCTGAGCGAGTGCATAGGCAATAGCGCCAAACCCGCGCCACCAGCGCAGCCTGACACCTTTGCCATTGATGAGATAGTACCATCCAAGCGCGGCCATGCCGGCGCCCACTCCGTGTAGCAGGCTCGAGCCAACGCGCTCAAGGGCCACCACTATCCAATCGGCCTGGCCCTGGCCGATGTAGATCGATACCGACTCGAAAATGCCAAAACCGCAACCTGCTGCCAGACCCATGAGGAAGGCACCTGCCGGTGAGCGAAGTCGCCGTATACACAGTACCACGCCCAGTGGTTTTACTCCCTCTTCAACCAACGGTGCCAGCACTGAGAGCAGCAGCAACGCCCCAATGATCTGGATGTTATCTGGTGAGGACGGAGAGATCGGATTACCGGATGAGGTAGCATGAGGCTCCAGGGAAATCTCGAAGAGTGCCACGACGACTTCGCCGAGCGTATTCAGGATCAGCGCAATCAAAATGGCCAGGGTCGAGCCATAGATGAATGACATCCAGACATGCCGGCGTGAGGTAGGATTTCGCAAGCGCCAGGTTGCAAACGAAAGAATGGTGAGCGACGGCATAGCCGCGCTGAGCACCACGAGCGGCAACACGAGAAAGGCCGAGCCTGGCGCCGGTGAGAATTGCCAGATCAAGATGGCCGCCGCGTAGACGAGTATGGTGAGACCTAGGAATAGGACCGGACTTGGCAGCGTGAAGCGCGGAGACGGCTGGCGCTGTATGCCGCGTATACCGAAGTAGATGGCGAAACCACCACCGACGACCGGCGCAATGAGGAAGCTGACAAACGTGTCAACACTGGTTAAGCTGTTACTACCTTGCAGAATGGAGATAAAGGTTACGATAGAGACGAGCAGACCACAGATGATAGAGAGCCCGCCCGCGATCGTTACCGCCCAGGAGATGACGAGAGCGTAGATTTCTCCTGGTGCTCGCCGTGGTGGTCTAACCACGACAGGATAGTACCACGGCCACGGATTGGCGTAAGGATATGGATAGCCACCATAGGGTGGATAAGGATACGCCATTGGAACCCCATACTGGCCATAGGGTCTGTAGGCAGGGTACGGAGGATAACCGGAACCGGCCCCAGTATTGCCTACGCCCTGCGGATACGCCGGGTAACCAGGAGGTACTGGTGAGACCTGACCAACAGGTGGTGTAGCCGCACCGGATGGTCCAGCTTCGACCTCTGGCCGCGCCGCGGCGCCCGCTGGGGCATACCCCTGAACATAGCCCGAAGGCTGGGCATAGTTGGGAGGATACCCGTACGGATACCCCGGATACGCTGGGTATGCCGGCTGGTTACTATATCCCGGGTAGCCTGCATAAGTGGTAGGGCCAGGCTGAGGTGCCGGTACGGCGCCACCGCCGGTTGCAGGTGATGCGTCCGGCGCCGGGCCACTTGGTTGTGGAGCACTGGCTGGCTGACTCGATCTCAGCAGCACGGCGCCACAGGTAGGACACCGCTCACTGCCAGACGCTACCGCACTACCACAGTGCGAGCAATACTGATTCTCCAAGAGTTGCCTCTCACTTCAGTTTCCTTGCAGCGCAAGACTCGACACTCGTTTCGGCAAGAAAACGTATGGGTACTCCTGACTATAGACCGAACGTGAGTATAGCAGAAGAGTTTACACCGTGCATTTCTCGAGCCCCCCACTTCAAAAGTGTACCAGATATTACGCTCTCGATTGCTGGAGGGTTGCACAGGTTGTATGCTGGCGGCAACGCCTGGCAGAGTTCTAGAAGGCTGCCGCCGAGGTATCCGCGGAAGGGAGTATCATGGGGTCGACGGTGTTTGGTCCAAGTATCTCTTCCAGTCGCTGCATCAACTCAGGACAGAATTTTATGCCCGACACCGCCTTTCCCGGCGCGAGTTTTGCCTCCCACCGGCCATTACGCACTATCAACTCGAAGCGGTCATCGCCTGGATATTTCAGTAACGTGGTCAGCAACTGGTCGACACGCGCCAGCTCGAGTACCTCCTTCTCCGCTTTGCAGGCGATGCGAATGCGCAAGAGATACTCATGATGGTGCAGCTCTTCGTCGGTTGGCACGAACTCCTCAACCGATTCGCACACGATCTGCGGTTCCTCATCTCGCAGCTTCACAGTACCGGTAATCAGCAGAATAGCGTCCTCACGCAGGTGCTCACTCGTTATCTGGTAGGTTCGAGGGAATACGACGACTTCAATCGAACCGCGCATATCTTCCAGTTGCAGCGCCGCCATTGGCTCACCCTGACCCTTCTTGGTGATCATGCGCCGCACGCTGGTAACGCGTCCTCCAATAACTACTTTCTGCCCCGCCCATTCTTCGTGTAGGTCGGAGGTGTAGACGGTCACTCGACGTTTCAAAATATTGGCGACATGGGCCAGTGGGTGCGCCGACAAATAAAGGTTGAGCAGTTCCTTCTCCCAGGCAAGCAGCTGTTCCTGCGGATACTCAGGCACGTCGGTGAGCACGAAGTCATCGTAACCCTCGTCGGACATGCCGCCGAAGAGACTATTCTGGCCGATCTCTCGCATCTTGCGCCGCTGCTGGCCAAGAGCCAGGGCGCGGTCCAGGTTCTGGAGCAGCTGGCTGCGCTTGCCGAATGTATCCAGCGCACCCGCCTTGATGAGGCATTCAGCGGCACCACGCGTGAGATTCTTGCCGTCAGTGCGGGCAAAGAGGTCGACCAGAGATGCAAAAGGGCCATCCAGGCGGCGCGACTCGAGTATCTCATCAATTGGGCGGCTACCGACATTCTTGATTGCGACCAGACCAAACCGGACCCCCCAACGCGGCTCTCCATCTTCCCCAAGCACCTGCTCCACTGAGAACCCAGAGTCGCTCCGGTTTATGTCTGGAGGGAGCACCGGCACGCCCATGCGTTGGCATTCTTCCACCGCGGCAATGACTTTCTTGGCGTCACTGGCCTCGGTGGTCAACGTCGCCGCCATGAACTCGGCAGTATAGTTGGCTTTGAGGTAGGCGGTCTGGTAAGCGACCCAGGCGTACGCGCAGGCGTGGGCCTTATTAAATCCATAGCCACCAAACGGCTCAATGAAGGCGAAGATTTCTCTGGCGACCGGCTCGGTGATGCCGCGCTCAGCGCAGCCGGCGATAAATTTCTCGCGATATTTGAGCAGCTCCTCGCGGATCTTCTTGGACATCGCCTTGCGGAACTTGTCCACCTCGCCCCAGGTAAAGCCAGCGAGCTGCACTGCTATAAGCAATACCTGGTCCTGGTAGACGATGACCCCATAGGATTCCCGCAACAGCGGCTCCAACAGAGGATGCAGGTACTTAATCTTGATCTCGCCATGTTTGGCTTTGACAAACTGTGGTATCGATTCCATCGGCCCCGGTCGATACAGGGCTACCATGGCCATCACGTCTTCGATACAGGTAGGCTTCAACTCTTTGATATACGTGCGCATCTTCTCGGATTCAAGCTGAAAGATGCCGGTGGTCTCACCCTGGCCCAACAGCTCGTAGGTCTTGGCATCGTCGACCGGTAGACGCTCCAGATCGAGATCTATCCCACGAGTCTGCTTCACGAACTTTTGACAATTCATCAAGATCGTCAGATTGGAGAGGCCCAGGAAATCGAATTTGATAAGCCCAAGCGCCTCGATATGCTCCTGCTCGTACTGCGAGACCAGCCAGGAATTGGAAGGGTCCTTCGCGTCACGCAGCTGTAGCGGCACGACCTCGTCAAGTGGAGTTCGTGATATCACTACACCCGCGGCATGAATGCCAACACTGCGGACTGTGCCTTCCAAATCCTTGGCCATATCCACCAGGTTCTGTATTGCCGGGCTGCTACCGCATAGCTGCTTCAGCTCTTTGACGGTTTCGAGCGAGCCGGAAATGGTCACCTTGGGGCCGTTGGGAACCAGGCGCGCTACCTGATCCGCTTCGGGTTGCAGTTTCATCACACGGCCAACATCGCGTATTGACGCCTTGGCAGCCATGGTATTGAAGGTGACTATCTGGCCAACCTTGTCCCATCCATACTTGTCGGCCACATACCGGATAACCTCTTCACGCCGGTCGTCGGGAAAGTCCATGTCGATATCCGGCAATCCCTTACGGTCAGGATTGAGAAAACGCTCGAACGGTAGATTGTATAGGATGGGATCGACATTGCTGATGCCCAGGGCGTACGATATCAGGCTACCGGCAGCCGATCCTCGGGCCACACAGCGCATGCCGTGACTGCGAGCGTAGTTGGTGTAGTCCCAAACTATCAAGAAGTAGGAGACAAGACCTTTAGAACTGAGAATGCTGAACTCATAGTCCAGCTTCTGCTGGAGCGCCTCGCTCATGGCGCCAAAGCGCTCTTGGATACCCAACAGGCACAGGTGATACAGATACTCGTCTTGAGAACGAAACTCATCCGGAATGGCGTAGTGCGGCAGCAGGTTAGCGCCAAATTCTATCTCTACATTGCACTGCTCAGCCACACGCACGGTATTGGAAAGTGCCTCGGGCAGCTCAGGGAAGAGGTGGGCCATCTCCTCTGGGGTCTTGAGATAGTATTCCTTGCTATCAAACTTCATGCGCTTGGGCTCATCTAGTGTCTTGCCCGTCTGCACACAGAGCAACACATCCTGGGCATCGGCATCCTCGGCAGCGACGTAGTGCAGGTCATTAGTGGCCACGAGGGGCGCACCAGTCTCGCGGTGTAGATCATAGAGCAGCGTATTCAACTTGATCTGCGGGGACTCAGGGGCTTCATGGTTCTGAATTTCTATATAGAAGTTGTCGCTGCCGAACACGTCCTGGTACCAGCGCGCCGCCTGACGGGCCCCCACGAAGTCCTCCTTGAGCAGTAGCTCAGGAATCTCTCCGGAGAGGCAACCAGAGGTAACAATCAAGCCCTGCGCATGCTCCTGTAGCGTTTTCTTGTCGATACGCGGGCGATAGTGGTAGCCGCGTGTATGAGCAATGGTAGTAAGCTTGAGCAAATTGCGGTAACCTACTTGATCCTTTGCCAGCAGCAGAAGGTGGTTATAGTCATAGCGTCCGACTTTCTCCTCCAGAGATGGAGCCAGATACGCTTCTACTCCCAGAATCGGCTTGACGCCAGCATCCTTGCACGCTTTGTAGAACTCGAGAGAGCCATACATGGCACCGTGATCTGTCAAAGCCAGAGCATCCATACCTCCGGCCTGAGTCGCAGCGATCAGCTTCTTCACCTCTGATTGCCCATCCAGCAGGCTGTACTCAGAGTGCACGTGTAGGTGGGTGAATTCGGCCACTGTGATACTACTCCTTGTCGGCAGCGACTGTTGCATGGCATACCCGGAGCCTGGCTGGACCGGAGGTCGCATACGAAGTTTGGTCTGCGACGAGCGATCCCCCAAATCGGCACAAGTGCTGCACACCTGAGAGTAGCATCTCAGGGTAGCGAACTGCCAGAGGCCAATTATGGCTGGTTGAGCTGAACCTATTATGGCTACGCTCACCCCGCCATGGTGTGGCTACCGGCTCATGGCGGAAAAGACCTGCTGACCATGATGCACTACCGCGGAGACTAACCCGCCTTCCGCCGTCAGTGCCTGTATCATTGGGCTAGGCACCTTCGCCTGGAACTGGCGGCCACCTGCCACATCAGTCACCTTGCCAGTCGCCAGATCAATCTCCAGCTCTACACCCTCACCGGCCATCTGGTAGAAGGCATCATCCGTCACCACGAGATAGGGCAGCGCCTCGTTGACGAGATTGCGCTTGTGAATAAAGGCGTAGCTGCGGGCAATCACCGCCTGGATGCCTGCTCCTTGCAACGCCCACACGGCGTGCTCGCGGGAACTGCCGGAGCCCCAACCTTCACCGGCCACCACGATTGTCGCACCCGAGCGAGCTCGTTCGCAGAACTCGGGGCGAACGTAGAAGAAACATTTCTCCCCAAGCTCAGACAGATCGGTGAGATGGCAGAATTCTCCTGGGATGATGGCATCAGTATCTACCGAGTCACCAAAGCGCTGCACGAGGCCGCCTATGGTTCTCCCGTCTGCGCCCTCCGTAGTAGTAGCAGTAGTAGTAGCTTCAGCTGACTGGCTACTACGCGCACGACGCACCACGTGCATCTCCGGCTCACTGACGCTGATCTCCGGCACCCGATGGTTGACCTTGCGCTGAAGTATCTCCGCTAGTCGATCTCGATCCACGTGCTCTAAGAGCGGTCGCGGATCTCGCACCTCCATGGCCAATGAGCTGGCAGCAACCGTCGCCGCACTGGCAAGCCACGCCAGCGATCCCTCGCCCATGCGATTTTCGAAGTTGCGATTCTGAGAACTGAGCCAGACCTCACCTTTGCCGGCCTTACGGCTGGCGATACCGAGACACATGGAACAGTTCGGCGGATCGACGGTAAAACCAGCCTGCTCGTAGATAGCCCAGAGCCCTTGTTCCTTGAAGTGATTAGCGATCCAGAGATCGCCTGGTACCACTATGCGCCTACCGCTCTCTACCGGCATCGGACTGGCTCCCGATTTCAACGCCGCGTCCAGCACCAACGCCGCCAACGCCAGCTCTTCTTCGGTGGTGGTGCAGGCTCCAATGAAGGCGCCGTCGAGACGCTGCCCCCCAAGGTCGGTGACCGCGTAGACATTATCAGGAGCAAACGGCTTGGCTACCTGCGGGGAAAGCTCTCCAAGCGGTATGGGATAGGAGTCGATATACGGCGCCTCATCGTCGGCGCGGAAATAGAGAGCATCAGTATTGTACCCGCGCCGGCGGCGTGCCAACCACTCGGCGACAGGCTCGTTAGGCTCGAAGATGCCGTTTAGCCCGCCAAACTCGGCAGTCATATTGCAAATAGTAAAACGCATGTCCGTGGTAAACGATGCGGCCGCCTCGCCACGATATTCGACACTACGCTCCATCGCAACGGTGTTTCGGCCGAGCGCTCCGAGCGTACGGAGTATTATATCCTTACCCCCTATGCCGAAGCCGGGTGTGCCGGTGTACTCGACAGCTATCGCCTCGGGAACTTCCAGCCAGGTTTCACCCAGCACCATGGCCGCGGTGACATCCGCGCCCCCCAGGCCGACGGCGAAGGCTCCCATGCCGCCATGCGAGCTGGTGTGGGAGTCGGCCCCCAGCACAACCTCGCCGGGCTGTACGAGCTCCCGATAGAACTTGGTATGCATAATGGTGACATTGGCATCATAGAAGTGCTTGAGACCGCTCTCCTGGGCAAATGAGCGCGACAGATCGGCGAGCTTGCGAGTACGGGCGTCATTGGCCAACGTCACCGGATCAACCGTGTGATCGAGAGCCAGGTAAAAACGCTCAGGATTATGGATAGCCGGCCGGCCAAGCAGTGTATAGGTGCGGTCCATACCGTTCCAGGCTAGCTCGCTGGCTATAGTCCAGTCTACTTTGATTCGCAGCACGTCACCGGTCTCAACCCAAGGACGGTGCAGACTCACGGCATGCTGCGCCAAAATTTTCTGGGTCAACGTCATTGGTTTCTTGGTCTGCTTCTTGGCCATAGTGGTTATATCGCCTTTCGCGCACTACTTCGTCGTAGGCCACTGATCGGCGAGCCGTTGAACTCGCCCGCCACCAGTGTCTCGTTTGCTGTGGTCTCACCGGTTGTGGTCGACTAATCTATTCTACCTTCCGTCCACGAATGGCGGGACGTCCTTGACCAGACTGTACCGGCTGGTCATCGAGTCCAAAGGAAACAATATAGGTAGGCGTGATGCGCAGGATCTCGGGAGAAAAAGTGGTCATGATTTCCTTTCCTCCTTGGTCCAGGCCCTCAACTGATCCTCGTATCTCAACCATGCGCGGCTGCCAGGGGGGCAGAACATCGTCGACGACGAAGGCCACACGTCCCAGGCGGATTGCGTCACGATATTTCTTGGTGGGCTTGATGTTGTGGCCACCGATATCAATGGTATCCTGCTCCGGGTTGTAACGGAAACTGACTGGCACTACATGGAGCTCACCTTGCTTGCTACTAGTAGCTAACCTTCCCAGACGCTGGCTTTGCAGGTAGCTTATCTCCTGAGGAGTAAATTTGCTCATATTGTCTCTTGTGCTCCTGACTTGATCCGTCAAACGTGGAACAACCATAGCCAGTTCTAGTAGCTAGCCTAGATCGCTGAAACCGCCGCTGCGAGCGCTGGTCGCACCGGCGGCGTCGTGCCCATTGGTTGCCCGCTGCTCTGCGGACACCGGCTGCTCCCTCGCTGGCATCAAACCGGCTCGCTTGACTGCGCTGGCTATGAAAGCTTTAAAGAGGGGATGCGGGCGAGTAGGCCGGCTCTTGAACTCGGGATGGAACTGGGTACCCACAAACCACGGGTGACCTTTCAACTCGATGATCTCGATCAGGCTGCCATCGGCCGACTGGCCGGAGAGGAACATGCCTGCTGCCTCCATCGGCTTGCGATAGCTGTTATTAAATTCGTAGCGATGGCGATGCCGCTCGAAGACGATTGATTTGCCGTAAGCAGCCTCCACCTTGCTGCCGGCGGCGAGACAACAGACCCACTGCCCGAGTCTCATGGTGCCCCCTTTTTCGGCGATAAGGCGCTGATTCGGCATAAGATCAATGACTTTGTTGCCTGATTCCGGATCGAACTCGGAGCTATTGGCATCCTCCAAACCGAGTACATGGCGAGCATACTCGATCACAGCCACCTGCATACCCAGGCAAAGGCCCAGATAGGGGATCTCCTTGGTGCGCGCCAGTTCCGCCGCTTTGACCTTCCCCTCGATGCCACGATGCCCAAAACCTCCCGGAACTATTATGCCGTCTACCGATGCCAGCAACGGCTCGAAGTCAGCCCATGCCGACTCCAGCGTCTCCGAGTTGACCCATTCGATCTGGACATCTACACCATTGGCCCAGGCCGCATGGTTAACTGCCTCAACCACCGAAAGGTAGGCATCGTGTAGTGCCACGTATTTCCCAACCAGCGCGATACGCACCACCGGCTTCTCGGCTTCGATGCGATTGAGAAGCGCTTTCCACTCGGTTAGATCCGCCGGTACAGCCTGCTGGATACGGAGAGTCTCGACGAGAAATTTCCCCAGCCCGGCATCTTCCAGCATCAATGGTACTTCGTAAATGCTATTTGCAGTTACCAGCGGAATGACGGCGCGCTGTTCGAGGTTACAGAACAGGGCGATTTTTTCGCGGATATCGTCGCTTACCGGATAGTCTGAACGGCAGAGAATCACATCCGGCTGGATACCAGCCCGCAACAGCTCTTTGACGCTATGCTGGGTAGGCTTGGTCTTGAGCTCACGAGTCGCACCGATATAAGGCAGCAAGGTAACATGCAGAAACAGCACGTCGTCACGCCCCACATCCTTGCGCAGCTGGCGGATAGCTTCCAGGAACGGTTCCCCTTCAATATCACCGACGGTTCCACCGACTTCGCAGATCACCACGTCGGCTCCGCTGGTGCGCGCCATAGAGTGAATGCGATCCTTGATCTGGTTAGTGATATGAGGGATCACCTGGATAGTGCCTCCCAGGTACTCGCCCCTGCGCTCTTTGCCGATTACCTCCGCATAGACCTGGCCGGTCGTTACGTTGCTGGCCTGGGTGGCCGCCTCATCGGTAAAACGCTCATAATGCCCGAGATCCAGATCAGTCTCCGCTCCATCGTCGGTTACAAAGACTTCCCCATGTTGGTATGGCGACATGGTGCCGGGATCAACGTTGATGTAGGGATCCAACTTCATGATGACCACTGAAAGTCCACGACTTTTCAGAAGGCGGCCAATTGAAGCCACGGCAATCCCTTTGCCCACCGACGATGCGACACCGCCAGTTACGAACAAGTATTTTGTCATGTCTTATCACTCTCCCTGAACATGTCTTGACATTGTTATGCCGTAACGGCACCAGTCATACATCGCACACATCGCCTTTTTCCTGCCGTGGGATGGGTTCCAGGTGAGCGCTGATAGGTCCCATTAACAGGTAATGAACGCCCTACATTGATGATTAGTTTGACATGAGGATTACTTTGACATCGCTCCGAATATGCTCCAATAACGCGGAAGAGGCCAGAACCCTCATCGTGGATTCGGCCCCTTCATTTCGTCTACTGCCCTCGATATCCCAAGATTAACACCTGGGTTTCCGCTGGTAGAGTGGCTTTGGTGATTATTGCTTTAGGAAGCGGCTCAGTCATCTCTACCCCCATTTCATGACAAAACGTATCCAGTGGGTCCAGCGCGACTTCTCCCGGTCGATAACTGGGTGTCGCATAGTGCATAGGCACGATAATACTGGGTTCGAGTTGCGCAACCACTTCGGCGGCTCGCTCGGCATTCAGCGCATTACCGCCGCCGACTGGTACGAGTAGTACATCAGCGCCAGCCAGAGCTTCCTGAGCATGGTCGTCGAGCAGAGTGCCCAGATCACCAAGATGGCAGAACTGTACATCATCCATAGTGATCAGATAGGCGGTATTGCGCCCTAGACGCTTGCCACGCTCATCGTCGTGGTACGTCTGGACACCGGTAATAAGTATCTGCGAAACCTCGTACTCCCCTGGTCCGGACACTACACGCGGGTCGCCGCCGATCCCTTTGGCATAGTTATGCCCGATATGCTGGTGGCTGATGGTAATGATGTCGGCGACGATACTGCGACCGAGCGAGTACCCGGTTACTGGAGAAGGAGGGTCAGTGATGAGCGTGGCATCTTTGCCACGTAGGCGGAAGCAAGAGTGCCCCAGCCAGGTTAATTCCATGAGATTTGGTCCTCTGCTGGCCGTAACAAAAATCAGGCGAGGAACCGGCAGCGTTACGCTACTGTGCCCCGCCCTAGCGGATAGTGTATCACATTGCCAAAGTATCTTACAAGGTTTTAACATTGGTGCGAGCGAGCGACCAATCTCGCCGAGTACCCATTCTGTATGGAACAGTACGGCTCCATCACATCGCATCTTTCTCATGGATTCAGACTTTGCGGCGCCGAGATCGCTGGTAGATGTGTATGTGCGCTGCCCACGAGGAACAGCGCACTAAAACTGTTCATCGGCGCTGGCACGAAAAATGAAAGATGCCTGAGACCGGGTTAGGTGAGGTCACGCAGTGCGGCGCGGTGACAGCAGTCGAACATGTATGGTGCTCCCGGTACGAGTCCCGCGAACTCCGTGTCGGACAGGGTTGATTAGGATGGCCCCTGGTCCAACTCACGGATGAGATGCTCAATTGAGTGAGAAGGTAACGATGAGCACGACCAGCACGACAAGTAGCGCCAGTGATTCTGGGAGCGCCAGCCACATTGGTACGGCGCGCGTATCGTCCTCCCTGGCGAAGGTGGAGAGGCTACATGTGCACCTCAGCCTCCAGGATAGGGTCGCCAGAGGAAAGGCCGCGCGCCGCGACGCACCCAGATCAAGCCATGGTACATGGGAGCCGGAGGCGAATCGGCTGGACCCAATCGCGCTGCTCGAAGAGCAGGCCAGGACTCGGGTTCCTGAACTGGTTCCGATCCGGCATGGGCGGATGTTGGTCTCGCCATTCACGTTCTATCGAGGCGCGGCGCTGATCATGGCGGCCGACCTCGCGGCGACCCCCAGCTCACGCCTCACTGTGCAGCTTTGTGGAGATGCCCACCTCTCAAACTTCGGCGTGTTTGGTTCGCCTGAACGCCAAATGATGTTCGACATCAACGACTTTGACGAGACGCTCCCTGGACCATGGGAGTGGGACGTGAAACGCCTAGCCGCAAGTTTCGAGATCGCGGGCCGCGAGCTTGGGTTTGCCCCAGCCGATCGGCGCGCAATCGTCCTGGCAGGGGTACGGGAGTACCGGGAATGGATGCGTCATGCTGCAGGCATGTGTACCCTCGACACCTGGTACGCCCATATGAAGATCAGGCACATGCTCGACTGGATCCGCACCGAAGTGAAGGAGGAACGGCTGGGCAAAAAAGAAGGGAGGGAGGCTGCACCAGACGTCGCGAAGGCACGGACCCGAGACAGCACGCGAGCGTTTTCCAAGCTGACCGCCGAAATCAACGGCGAGCCGAGGATCGTCGGCGACCCGCCGCTGATCGTGCCAATCGAAGATCTGGTCCTTCCTGGGACAACGCGCGAGGCCATCGAGAGATCTATGCGTCAGTTTCTCCGCTCATACCTCCGGACACTCACGCACGAGCATCATCCTGTGGAAGAGTTCCGCTATGTCCACATGGCGCGGAAAGTGGTAGGGGTTGGTAGTGTCGGCACCCGTTCCTGGATCCTGCTCCTGGTGGGTCGTGACGACCAGGATCCCTTGATCCTGCAGGCAAAGGAGGCGCAAGCCTCCGTGTTGGAGCGGTTCCTCGGTCAGAGCCAATACCCCAACCATGGACAGCGCGTTGTCGTGGGCCAACGCCTGATGCAGGCAGCGAGTGACATCTTTCTCGGGTGGCAACGAGTGGTGGACATTGACGGCCAGGTCCGCCACTACTACGTACGCCAGCTCCACGACTGGAAAGGCGCCGCCGAGGTAGAGATTATGCGTGTGCCGGGGGCAACGCTCTACGCCCGAATGTGTGGAAGGGCACTCGCCCGTGCACATGCTCGCTCGGGCGACCGCATCGCGATTGCGTCATATCTGGGCAGAGGCGATATCTTTGACCAGGCGCTCACAGACTTCTCCGCCCGGTATGCAGACCAGAACGAGCGGGACTACGAAGCGTTGGTAGAGGCCGTGCACTCGGGGCGGCTCACCGCGCAGATGGGTCTGTAGAGGCAACGGCGGACTGCGGGAGACAGGAGTCACGATCGATTCTTGGTTACTCTGATGCTATCAATTTCTTCCAATCGGTGTGCACCAGACGATACAGAGCGCCTAGCGATAGCGGTAAGGAACAGTACCGTGCCGGGAAAGGCGATGTTGAGGATACAGTCCTCACCGTGATCACCGGCAGCTTGCCCATATATGAAGACTTTGGCAGCTAGTGAGACTCATCTGCCGAGGCATCTGCTGCACGGCCATATACGAGGAATATGTGGCTCAAGTCAGAAAACAAGCTGCCTAAGTCTTGCAGCCTGCATGCGCACGTGGTAGAATCTGTGTGTTTGGGAGCACTGGTTCTACCACATATTAGTACGTAGGTCGCCAGGTGCAAAGCCGCTTAAATTGCGGATTTTTGGCTCCGTAGCTTAATGGACAAAGCACCGGTCTTCTAAACCGGTCATCCGAGTTCGATTCTCGGCGGGGCCGCCCTTGAATCCATGGGGTGTTGTATATCTCCAGACTCCGCGCTACAGATCGTTTGACACAGTTTCTGACACAGATTTGCCCGGAATCCGGTCAAAAAGTCGCTCCATCGCATCACGGGCCTGCTTACGCATCCCTGCTTGCACGTGGCCGTAGGTAGCAAGCGTAAACGCTACAGACGCATGCCCGAGCATCTCACTGACGACGAGCGGCTGGACTCCCTCGAGCAGCAACAACGTTGCCGCTGTATGGCGAAGGTCATGAGGCCGAATATACGGCAACTGAGCTCTCTCGATCATGCGCACATACTGTTGCGCCCGCCAGTTGGTACGAGCGTAGGGGTTGCCGGTCGTCGTCACGAACACGAGCTGATCTCTATTCCAGTCCAGGCCGTGGACTTGCGGGTTCCATGGCGGCAGTGTCGAACGCTTGCCGAAGCGATTACGGACTTACATGGGCAAGTATCCATGCAAGCTCCGCCAGAGCTGTATGGGCTTCCTCGCATCACTGTCGGAGATGGACGTCTGCCCATTGGAGGGACGGAATTCGCGGTGCGCGGCACATTTGACGGATGGTGCGGCGGTGTGCTCCCGGCCGACGACCCTCGCCGTTTGCCAGAGAAGCAAGAATGTGCGCCCGCGGGCGTGCTAGCCGGGGCACTGGCGGTGGGAGAAGCGTTCCAGCACGTGCGGGGTAACTCATATGCTGGACGACGGGACGCGGGTCTGTCGCTATGGAGACCAGAGCCGACCATCTCGTGGATTGGACCGATGGGTCGGGGACCGCAGCTTGATCTCCTGCCTAGTGAGTTGTGGGTGATCGGCCTAGGGCATCTGGGACAGGCGTATCTATGGACTCTCGGCCTAATGCCGTATGAGGACGCTGGGGATATGTTGCTGGTATTGCAGGACTTCGACGTGTTGGTCCAGGCCAACGACAGCACCTCGCTGCTGACAGATAGGACAGCACTCGGCCAAATGAAAACGCGGGCGATGGCAATGTGGGCCAACCAGCGTGGCTTCCGGACCCGTCTCGTCGAGCGGCGATTTGCACCGAACTTCCACATTGCCCACGAAGAGCCTCACGTGGCGTTGTGTGGAGTCGACAATCCACAGGCGCGCGCTGCCTTGGAAGAAGTTGGGTTCCAGCGGATTATTGATGCTGGCCTTGGTGCCGGCACCCAGGAGTTTCTCGCATTCCAGATGCATACATTTCCCGCGAGTCGCCGCA
This sequence comes from uncultured Chloroflexia bacterium, assembly GCA_963826075.1. Classification (GTDB taxonomy): domain Bacteria; phylum Chloroflexota; class Ktedonobacteria; order Ktedonobacterales; family JADMIN01; genus JAJPKE01. The sequence continues at coordinate 40,961 of CAWGVQ010000005.1, read as the reverse complement.
CCGCGCATGCCGTGTGGGACAGCGTGACAGCCGAAGAGGTAGCTCCGGATTTGGCGCCAGCAATTCAGCCGGCGTATGATTCCCTGCTTCGCGAGGGAGCTGATCCGTGTGGAGTCACTTTGCTCGCTGGGCGAACGGTTGGAGCTGCCTTTGTGGGTGCTGCGACGGCATCTATCGTCATCGCTGAAGCTCTTCGGCTAGCCATGGGAGCACATTCGTATGAGCTCGTAGACGGGTCGTTACGTTCCCTGGAGCACCGACAGGCGATCCTCGCTACTACGACCGGCGAGCCGTTCAATCCAGGATTCGCGCGTGCTGCTCGACTCGAGTGCCGGTAGTGTTGCATGCGACTGAGCAATCAACTAGATGTGGGGGAACAGGATGCGGTATGCAACGAGGATGGCAGCCGGCGGGACTCAGCTGCCTTATCTTCTAGTCGCGGCGCTCGAGCATTCAAATTGGACTTGACCCACTTTCCTGACCATCGTCTGAGCAGTTGCCAATTAGTTCATGGCATGCGCTGCCCGCGCGATATCAATCTCAGTCGCGCATCGTCCGCCGCCACCACGTCGTGACCAGCAGGCCTATGATGAGCAAGCTGCACCACGCTTCGATGGTGCCGACTACCTGGAAGGCGAAGACATCACCTGCTGGCACTCCCAGTTCCGTTGGGGGCGCAATTTGCCCAGTCGCCGCGCGTAGGCTAAGCACCACGGCCTCTACTCCATCGATTTTGGGACCAGTGCCCGTGCTGCTGATCGAGAAGTTCAGTCCCTGCAGATAATCCTGCGTGGCGTGCTGCCCGAGCCCGTAGTAGGCCCCAGCGAAGATGAAGATCACGAGGAGCCACATGGTCACCATGCGTATTGGCCGCTCCTGGCTGCCAACCACTACGTACGCTGCAGCGTTGGCCATCCAGTCACCATAGCGCAGCTGGCGTAACCGGATCCGCTGATCCCACTTCAGTTGGCTCATCCGGTATCGCCACGCTGGCTCATACAAGCCTTGCGCACGCAACGCACGCGCGAGCCCAGCGTAGGCTCGTGCCGCGTTCTCCATCGCTTGGCTGCGTTCACCGCGGGTGAGCGCTGCCTTGATGAAGCGTTCATCACCAAGTGTCGGCAGATTATACCAGGGCACTTGTGCCAGCGGCACACCATTCCAGACCACGTCGCCGAGCTTTGTCATGCGGTCCAGAGTCACCTCGGCCAGCGTCGTGGTCGCGTCCATGCGCGCGCCGCGCAGATCGGCGGCACTGAGGTCAGCTGTTCCTAGGTCTACCCCACGCAGATCCGCCCCACGCAAGTCCGCTCCCTGGAGATTCACGGCATATAGATGCATACCCATCAGCTGCGCACGGCGGAGGATAATCCCGCGTAGATCGGCGTGCTGGTCGACCGGTGCATCTGCTTCGCCAGACCACGCGTGCTCGCGCAGGATCCACCCAAGTTCCCCGCGGCTGTGGACGACGACACCCTGATATGGTGGCTCCCCGGCGTCGCTATTCCGCTGGACAGCGGCGAGCAGTTCTGCTTGCCGGTCGGGCAACGGATCGTAGTCATCTCGCCGCTCTTGCCAGGGGGACCCAGGGGTCACCTGCTCCTCGAGGAGAGCGAGGATACGACGCATGCCCGGCTCGAAATCTGGGTCGAATCCCACGCGCACCGCGTTCACATTGGCCAGGGCGCGGATGGAGTCGGGCAGCGCATCTGCACTCGGCATGTGGGCACCGTCAGCAAGGACGGGCAGCACAAGCAGACCTTGGGCGAGAGCTGTCTCAATTTCTATGCGCACTGGATCGTCTGGCTCGTCGAGGCGCCTAGTGCTGTTGGCCCCAGTCACCGTCAGCCAGCTCGGCCCGATGATGGCGAGGAGCGCCACACACTTCGCCATGACGTCAGCGATGTAGCGGCGGAAATCGACACCTGGCGGGATGGAGTCGACATCCTTGAAGATAGCATGGCGCCCGAAGCGGCCGATGCAGCGGTCGTAAATGCGCCCGCTGGTCGAGGCTGTGTCCGCGCGACGATAGGACATGAAGATGGACGCCATCATACCTCTCCTACTGCCGAATCTCTAGGCCACGCCGTGACATGCCGAGACAGTGCGTGGCTGCATCGCCCGAGCAAGATCGGCCGCAGCCCCCACTGCATGATGCCCAGCGCGGGGTGTCCTGACACGCTTATTCTCAAATCGAGCGACGATCGTGTGCCTGGAGCGAGCAAACGCTGCTCATGGCACCGACCAGTATACTCCGACATGTCAGCTACGGCTAGCTTCCGACGTTGTGCGCTTCCAGGAGCAGGCAAAGGAAGGTGGGGTGGGTCCAGCGCAGGAAATGCCGGTCGCATAGCTATGCATGGCGGGGACTGCATGACTGTGGCTGCCAGGTCAGCTGAGCTATGTAACCTCCAGGGGCCATGATCAGTACAACACCTGGGTATGCCAACAAGGCCCAAGAGGCCCATTCTGGCCGAGCTAGCGGGTGCTGGTGAGATAGACGTAGAGCCTGCTCACAGGCTCTGACCCAGAAATATAGTCCGAAGGCAGTCGAGCATCTGCTGTCGTGCTTGAAATTGGTATGGGTTGTGGTCTCCTAGTGGTGGACGAAGGACTCCAACCTGACTGCAAGGCCCACCAGCAGACATGCTCGCTAGCCATCTAACGCTCGGTTGCCTGACTCCCCAGTGCTTCAGCCCCTGCTGGGGCTCGCGCTTTGACATCATGACGGAATCACAGCTCGGTAATGATGCGCAGGATATGATTCTCCCGGTCTGAATCTGGTATCACAAGCAGCACCCGTCTGCCTGAACTGTTACGATAAGGACTTTCAATCTCGGCAAGCGAGTGTCATATAATCAACTGTACAGGCAATAAATGTGACACAGAATAATTAACGGATTAAGTGACAGGATTGACCGGCACAAAGCGGCCTTGTTCGCTGTGTCACGTATACGGCGGAGCGTGTTGAAAAATCCACGGTCGATGGTGGCGGGACCAGTAGTGGTAGCGCGGGTGGAGATCGCATGAGCTAAGCGTGCCGACACCCTAGGCTTTATGGATCTTCATCCGCAAGCTCATCCCAGCTGCGGTCGTCAAGGTCCTTCGATTCCTCGCGGATGAGCATTCCCGTCAAGTCTTGATAGAGTCCACGCCAGACCAGTGCAGGATTGGCAGTACAGGTGGAATCCAACAGCTCCGGCGTCAACGGCCCGCGCAGGGAGGTGGACTGATTGAACTCGGTGTCGCGCGCCACTGTGTCGACTGCTGTTTTCGGCTCGCAGCAGCATGGCTTCTTCTGGCGTCACAATTTACCTGCTACACTACAGTGCAACTTCGGCTGAACAGTTACAATGCAAGCTAAGCTTGCCTTTTAACTAACAGGAAGCGACTGGCAACCAGGATAATTGCCAGTAGAAGGGCGAATGGTCGCCGGATGGGGAGCCTAAAGGGTCAATTTGACCGCCGGGAAGCGTTGGGCGGGCGGCGGGCACTTGCCTTCGGGACGACCCGGCGAGCGTCCGCAGAGTTTTGGCGCGTTGGCCAGGTTTGGCCGCGGGAATCAGCGGGGCGAGGAGGACCCATTCGTCGTCACTGAGGTCACTGGGATACACTGGAGAGGCCATGGGCGAGATCCCTTCCGAAGTGAGTCTCCAGAACCTTGTTTCGGGTAGGGTATCTCGCTGGGCTGTCTTCTCCCATTCCCCTGGTGAGGGGACTACGATGGAGGTCGCCAAAGATGTGGATGATACAGACGATTGGTCAGGAGCAGTTCCCGACCATCTTCGCAGGTGCCACCAAAAATCCTGATGGCTCCTACACCATCTACTGCACCCAGGTCACGCCCGCTCTCAAGACTGCCGTAGCGAACGAGGCCACCGACGGCACCAAGTACACCTTCGTGATCGTGCCCCGTAGCTTTGCGACATTGGAGCAGACGACACTCGCCATTGCCCACGACCACGACATGCTGCGGAGCAAGGGTATGTCGATGGGTGGCTGGGGACCCGATCCCGCGCATGGCCAGGTCAAAGTCCGCCTCACGGAGCCCAGTGCGTCGCAGATGCAGGACCTGGCGTCAGCCCTGCAGGTGCCGGCATCCTCCATCACGCTCACGACCTATCCACGCGCGGTAGAAACACTCCTCCAGCGGCGATTCGGCACTTTCGTGGTCGTCAGCTCAACCTATCACCCACCCAGTCGCCCGTTCTCACGTGCACTCCAACACCAGCCGGATCCCTAGGGTCCGCCCAGATCCATCGGGTCAGCAATGAAGACGGCGTAGAGGGCCATTTCACGCACCCTCTCATCTTGCCTTTTAATCAATAGCAACTGACCGCCAATCGAGAATATTGGCAGGAGGTGGCATGCTACCCCGAAAATCACCACGTTAGGGCGTCAATTTGACGGCAGCGATTGAATTGTCCAGAGTTTTGCCCAGGTGATGGCTTGAACTGCGTTCTAGTCAGGGCTATGCTTGAGACGCATACTTGTTCGTGAGGGTTCCGTCCTGAGCAAGGGAGCTGCGAAAGAAGGGGCAGGATGGATCGGCCTCGGTGGGCAGGTCATGCTAGACCACCAATGGAGGGATCGACATGTCTCAAATGGTTCTCTACCGGATAGCGGCGGTGGCGCTCGTCGCCGGGGCGGTACTGGTCACGGCCGGCAACCTGCTGGCCCCTCAGGGCGATGCCAGAGCGGCGGTCGCCAGCGGACTGTACTATCCGATGGCACTCGTCGTGCTGCTGGGTGGCCTGCTCGTCATGGCCGGCTGGACGGCCGTCTACCTCCGGCAGCGCGCGGAGAGCGGCGCCCTCGGCTTTGTGGGCTTTGTGGCGGTGTTCGCGGCGGGGATACTCCTGCTCGTCGGCTTCCCGTTGATCCAGGTCCTGATCTTCCCGTGGATCGCGACCATGCAGGTCTCCACCGCGACCCTCAGCGACGGGCCGGGCTCGTTCACCGTCTTCTTCGCGGTCGCTAGCGGTATCGTCTCGCTGGGCGGCATCCTCTTCGGAGTCGCCACCATCCGGGCCAGGATCTTCTCGCGCCCGCTCGGCATCGGCTTCATCGTCCTCGCGGTGGCCAGCGCCGTGCTCGGCTTCCTGAGCCTTCCAGGGGGTGGGGGTATCCATATGTCGTGGTGGTGGGGGACCACCGGGACCTTTGGCGTGATCGCCTACATGGTGGTCATGGCCTGGGCCGGAATCGAACTCTTCCAGAGTGTCGGGGTGGGTGTCGGGGTCGGCCGTTTTCAAGCCTCGGCAGAGCCCATTCCAGCTGTCGGCGCCTCCTAAAGATCCTCGCCTCACAAAAGTCATGTTTGTCCGAAACGTGGGTAGCTAATCTTGCCTTTTACCCACTAGCAAGTGACTGCCAATCGAGAATAGTGGCAGCAGGTGGCATGCTACCCCGAAAATCACCACGTTAGGGTGTCAATTTGATGGCGGGGAAGCGTGTTGCCGGCGGTGAGCGTTTGCTTTTTGGGCGACCAAGCGAAGTGCCGCAGGGTTTTGGTACGCACGCTGGACTCCCCAGATGCGGCAGCAGCGTGGAAAAGACGCGCCGGACTCGTGCGGGCGTCAGTTTTTCCAGGGGGACGGGCAGCTGCCAGGGAAGGCGAACCTCGTGAACGAGCGACTGCGCCAACCGCAGTTGGAGGTAGGCCAGGATGAGGAGCCACGTCCAGCGGTCCGCCGCAGCGGGAGCGCGCAGTTTGGGGAGGGTCCATTTCAAGGTCTGTTTGAAGAAGCGAAACAGATGCGGGGTGGCAAAGCGAGCGATGTACACCCGCCAGATCGTTTCCAAGTCCGGGGCCATCGGACCCGCCCACCAGAGCCAGAGCGGAACTGGCTCCTTGGTCGGTCGTGGCAAATGGGCCACTTCCAAGCGAATGAGCGTTCCCGTGACAACGGGCTTGGCCTGGCGGGTTCCCCGCTTGACATGGTTTTGGGGAATCGCATGCAGCCCGCTCCATGCCTGGATGTGGACCTGCCCGTACTGCGGTTCACACGTGGTCCAGCGGTTGGTGGGGTGAGGCCAGGTGGTCGGATCGTCGCACACGAACTTCGTGCCATGTCGTCGTGGCCGTCCTCCGGTTGGCATCGGCGAAGGGACAGCATAAAAGCAGCGGCCCGACCGTAAGCGGACTAGCAAGCAGACCGGTTCATCTGCGAGCGCCACGCCAAGTTGAACCGCGTCATAGCCTGCATCACAGGACACGATCGGCACAGAGGTTGGGGAGAAGTCCCGTGGGTGCAGCAAGCCACGGATTTGCTCTGCGGCCACGTGATTGTGGGTTCTCTCCCGGTATGATACGTCGCACCTGGCACGGAGCCGTCCAACTGGAACAGCGTTCGGGGACTTGGACCAGCCAGGAGTAGTTCCAGCCCGCGACGATGGGTTGCCCATGCGACTGGCGTGTGTGATGGTGGTAGAAGCCCCGCTCTGGGCTCGTTTCCGCGTCGCAGCGCGGCCAGACACTCGCGTCGACCGCATACCATTCGGTCGTGGTGGGGAGCCGATACTGCATGATCAGCGCAGCGAAGGCAGCTCGATCCATCGTTCCTGCACTCCCGCGCATCGTAGACACTGCCCCAGTGTCGTTGAAAGACGGGGGCCAGACTTAGATGGGCAGGTGACTCGATCACCGGTGTCGTCAGCACCGCATCGATCAGGTCAAAGAGAGCGTCACGCCGACAGCCCAAAATACGGTACACGTGATAACGGAAGGCGCGCAGCGCCTCTATTTCGGAAGTATGCATGTCCGAAGTATGAGCGGGCGCGCCTCTTCTTGTCTACTTTATGGGGCTGCCTAATTGTTGTTAGTTAAAAGGCAAGCTAAGAAACTGTACGAGAAAGGATTCTGTCACGCTTTATGCCAAGCGCAGCGGGGAGGTAGATGTTACGCAAAATCCAGCCGACAACAAGCAAATGCTTGCGATTGCTAAGAAGTTGCGGCATTTTCAGCCAGGAAGGAGGCGTTGTCAGGCAGGTCTCGCCGCCAGTAGACCGCACCGGAATCGGGCGCAACGCCAACCAGACGCGGAGGAGTGTTACTCTCCGGTGGTGGATCCAGCAACACGAAGAGTACGCCTGCTTCCATCACGAACTGGTCCGGTGTATAGTCGCCGTAGCTGGCGCGCCAGAGCTGGGTGCCGTCGCCTGTGCCTAGCGCGACGACCTCCGTCTGGTCGGCAACGTACACCGCGGCTCCTGTCGTCGACCAGGCCGCTCCCGCCCAGTCAGCCACGGACGTCGTCGACTGCCATACCACATGGCCAGTCGTGACATCAAGGGCGGCAATTTGCTGCAGGGTACTCACGAGCACCTGCTGGTCATGTACTGCCACGATGCTGCCCTGGGCGTCGCCCTCCCACAGGAACTGCCCTGTGGACGACGCCAGCGCCCCCACAAGTTGGCCTCCTTCGTTGATGATGACGGTAGTGGGCGTTATGGCAACCGCCGCGTCAGGCCACTTGGGGGAGCACCAGAGTGGAACGCCGTCGCGCTCGCGGAAGGCAGCCAGACACGCCGACTCGACGTACGTGCCGGGCGCTACGTAATCGGTGCGGGTCACCACGGCTATCCCACCACTGGCATATACGCTTCCTTTGAGCTGCACCGCTCGATGCCAGAGAATAGCCCCGTCGCTTGCGTCGAGGGCATAAAGACCGCTCGCGCCGGCGGCCACCAGCAGCAGCGAACCGTCCACAGCCGGCCCAAAGTCGCCCACTGGCATCGGTGTTTGCCACAGCACTCGCCCATCCGTGAGGCGAAGCGCGATGACGGATGCGTTGACGATCCCGCCGACAACCGGCTGAGACGTGCCTCCTTCCACATAGAGCACGCCATTTACGGCAGTTGGAATCCACTGGCTGCTCGGCACTCCAGACGCAGTATGCCATGCGATCGTGCCGTCACGTCCGTGCAGGGCCGTCACACCTCCCGGCGTCGTGCCGCTGCTACTGGCAATATAGGGAATGATGATAGATGGGGGAAGCGGAGCCGAGGTCTTGATGCTCAGGCCAGATTGGTCACATGCGCCAAGGAGCAGCGCCAGCAATATCAGCAGTGGCAGAGTCATCCTACTCAGGCATCCTCTCATGCGCGTTCCCCTCGCATAGCAATCGTCACGTCGTGATTATATCTGAATTGACCTGGAGTTAGCTCTTTTGCCGAGAAACTGTAGGAGACGGGTATTTCTCGTCCGCTTGGCATAAAACGAGGTGGCAAGCCTTCTCGTACAGTTTCTGAGATGGTCGGGGGTAGGTCAATTTTCAATTGTATATCGGCGCTAATCGGGAAAGTATAGCCTCATCAGAGCCTGAGACGGGGACCCAGCGACCAGAGGCTGCACCAAACGCGCAAGAGCCTAGGACAGCAGCCATGCAGCAGACATATGGAATCGTGTAGAGTCGAGCAACCTTATTGCTTCCGTTCACCTGTGCGTGTCCCTTCCATCAGCATCTTGACGAGCGGACACTCTCGTGGTACCTTTGTAGTACCGTATCGTACGGTACGTTATAGCACTGGAGCAGGCACCATCAGCGAGACCACAAGCACGCGCAGCCAACAGACCCGTGATCGCATTCGCGCTGCTGCTCAGCGTCTATTTCTTCAGCACGGCTATCACGCAACGAGCACCGACGCCATCCTGGCAGAAGCTGGAATCTCTTCGAAGGAGACCCTCTATCGTCACTATGCCACTAAAGAGGCCCTCTTCGTCGACGTCCTGAGTCAGCTGAGTATGGACCAGCCCGGCTTTTCGTCGGCACGCTCGGCGCTTCCCACACCCCGCGATTTTCCAGCGCTGCGTGCAGCGCTCACGACGCTCGCCCGCGAGCTGCTGACAGTGATGTGCCAAGCAGAGTACATTGCGCTGCTGCGCATCATGGTCGCCGAAGCGCCGCGTTTGCAAAACCTTGGCCCACTGTTTCTGTCTGCCATTCCCCAGCGTGGTATTGCTCTGGTCAGTGATCTCTTGCAAACGGCCAAAGACGCGCACGCCATCGCCGATGTCAATGTGGACGCGGTGAGCCGGATGCTACTCGGTGGATTGCTGACATACGCCTTGCCAAGCCTCCTGATGGGTGGGCCGGAACTGAAAGGCCCTTTGTCTGAGCAGGCTGAGGCCATTGTCGAGATTGCCATGCGCGCGGTGGCGCCACCGATCTAAACTCGAGATCTTATCTGCAAGAAGGGGATGATCGTATGCCGAAGAAGACCGGGACAAGCCGTATGCGCTCCTTCAATAAGCACATCCTCAATCGGGTAACTCGCCGTTTCGCCCAGTTTCCCCGTGGACCGTTCGCCCTGGTTCGTCATGTTGGTCGCCGCAGCGGCAAGCCGTATGAGACACCAATCATGGTCGAGCATACGGGCAACAGCTTCCTGATTGCGTTGACGTATGGGCCAGACGTCGACTGGTATCGCAATGTGCAGGTAGCTGGTCACTGTACGCTGGTGTGGCACGGGCGGAGATACGCGCTCGAGAAGCCCGAGCCGGTGGCAGTGAACGCCGCACGGTCAGCGTTTCCCGTATTCGAACGAATGATTTTGCACTTGAGTGGCACCAAGCACTTTGTCCGCATGCCATACCACGAGGTGCGTTCATCGGAGTTCGCACGTGGAGAGGGCGCAGCACCATGACGTTAGCAAGACTGCTGCTAGTCAATGCCCTCTTCACGTTGGTGGGTGGCTTCATCCTTTTCTTCGTGCCACATCAGATCATGTCACTCGTTGGCGTTCATACAGAACCAGGCACAGACTTTGTGTACTATTTGCTGGGTGCTTCCGCACTCAGCCTCGCAGTGCTCTCCTACGGTGCCAGAACACTCACCGATGCGAGGAGCTTGAGGGTAGTCGCCCTCACCTGTCTTGCATTTCACGCTTTGTCAGCAGGCGTGGGCGTCTATGCATTCGCACATGGCCTCAGCGCGGCGGTATGGGTGAATACGCTCATCCACATCATCTTCGCGGTATTGTTCGTGTATTATGGATTCGTGATCAAGATCAAGGGAGCGTGATCATGAACATCGAGCAGACACATACAAAGAGCAAGCAACGCCATAGGGTGCGCCCTTCCCCCGAAGGCGCATCCTGCGGGTAGAGCCGGCACATCTCGGTAGCCTCTGGACCTGCTGACGTACTCTGCCAGCACACAGCCCGCGAGCTACGCGAACCACGCCTCATTCCCAGCGGTGCACATACCGTTCCTGTCGTACTGGGTATCCTCAAGCCCGATCCCGGTATCGACACCTCTCTGAAACTCACTCGTGAGCACCCCAAGGTGCTTCCTCATCTCCGCGTTGGAGTCGTGGGTCCGCTAGGCCAAGCCTGTCCAGTGCTCTGTGAAAGTCTTCTATCAACTCGACCGCGCCACATGCACTGACCGATACCAGCTCTACCAAGATGCGAGTGATCTGTTTTCACGTGTCGCCCAGCCCCCAATGCGGCAAGCCGTTCAGCGTCCAGTGCGGTCCAGACGCCTGACTCGATCCCCATCCTGGCCTGGATGAGAGCGAAGAACACCCAGCTGATATGAACGCCAAGACTACTGTGTACGCTCTAGCAGCTTGACCTGCTCGCGCAACAGGGCAGTGGTCTTGGTTTTCAGGCGTCCGATTTCTTCCTCTGGTCTGCTGCCTTTACAGACTACTTACTCCATAGCCTCGACTCGTCACATGGCTGGGGCGTTGCCTACTCGCCCGTCTCGACCTGCCTCTTGAGCGCCGTGTTGTGCGCCTGGAAACTCGTCCGCGACGCAGCAATCGTCTTGCCCATGAACGGTACGAGAATACCCCGGTAGATTTCACTCTGCTCCACCCGCGTGCCACCGTCGGTGGCGTGCAGCCGAAAGATGTGCTCACCGCTGAAGATACCAGGGACTTTTCCGAGCAAGCGCAGTTCTACTCCTGGTTCGGCGACGATGACCTTGGGATGGAGAGTGACGGGGCGGCCCTGCGGCGGGTACATCCGCAACGTGAGCCTGTTCCCGACGGCGATGGTCCCTGTTCCTTCCCGAATGTGGGGATTCCATACCGGATAGCGACGCAAATCAGTGAGGACTGCCCACACGTCCATGGGCACAGCGGCGATCTCGATCGCGGTAGCGACGGTTTTCTGGAAGATAGGCGTGCTCCTGTTCTAGGAATGGTCCCTACGAGGCATGAGGCGGATCGCTCACCAAGGCGACCTGTACCTTACCTCCTGTGCCCTACCGTATTCTACCCTTGTTGTGCAAGTCTGCCTGTGCTGTTGGCCGGAACAGGCAACATCGTCCTTTCGCGCTGCCGTTGCTACATGTCTATCCCGTTCCTCTTTACAACTAATCATGCTCAACGTATACTTCCGATAGCCGATTGTTATGTGTGTGTCGAACAGTTTCTGTTCACCTTGAGCTATGGTGAACCATGGGTATCAAAGAACGCCGCGAGCGGGAAAAGCAAGAGATCCGAGGCAAGATTCTCTCGGCGGCACAGCAGATTGCCGCCCAGGAAGGCTGGCAGGCGGTCAGCACGCGTAAAGTAGCGGAGCGCATTGAGTACAGCCAGTCGACCATCTACGAATACTTCGAGAACAAAGAGGCGATTTTGCTCTCACTCCTGCGCTCCGGGTACGAGCAACTCGTGGTAGCGGTGCAGGCAGCGTTCGCGTCTACTGATGATCCTGAGGCACGCCTGCTCGCCATGGGCGAGGCCTACTGGGACTTTGCCTTTCGCGCGCCCGAGTTGTACCAGGTGATGCTGGGATTAGAAGGGATCTCCTTCGGCCGATATGGGCATCCCGATACCCCGGTCGAAGTCAAGCAAAGCTTTCACCTCGCCCGTGAGGCCATGGAGCAGTGGGCAGCGGCTAAGGGAGTGGTGAGCGCAGATATCACGGATCTGGTGGAAGCGCGCCGGGGCCTCATTCATGGCCTCATTATCCTGGCCATGGCTCGCCGCATCGCAGGTGGACCGGAGCGCGCCAAACGGCTTTTGCAGGAGACCATGAAAGATCTCCTCTTCGCCTGGAGCCATCGTCCGCCAGGATAAGCAGTCTTTTCACACAGCGGTGATGGGTAGTCGTGCATGACGGTACAGAAACGGTAGAGACAGAGAGGAGGCGAGAAGAGATGCTCATTTCCCAAGACGGCACCGTGGTGACCTTGATCAATGTCTTTGAGACCACACCGGAGCAGCAGCAGGCGCTGATCGACCAATGGATTCACTTTACCGAAGAGATAAAGGACGAGCCGGGCTTCGTCGGATCAGCGCTGCACAAGAGCACCGACGGCACCCGGGTCGTCAACTACGCGCACTGGAGATCTGAGGCGGACTTTGGCCGCTTTGTGAACACCTATCGCGAACAGTTCGCGCAGTTCGGCGTAAACTCCTCACACATGGATCCTCACACCTTCGAGGTCGTCTATCTCTATGAGCGCCCGGCGGGGTGATGTGCCCGGCGCCATCAAGCGAGGGCGTGTGCGGCGTGCGGGTAGAGCTCGACGATGCAGCCAAGCACTGTTCGTTCACGGAAACCGGGCTGCCGCCGGGTAAAACAACACCGTGCCCGCCCGTGGTGACGGGCGATACACGATACTGCCGTGCAGCCTCGGGGAGGGTAGGGAATAGGCATGCTCTCCGAACAACCTGACAAGGCATCTCCGGAAAAAGGCACCGGTCGCATTGAAGCGTTCAGCGATGGCGTGTTCGCCGTGGCGATTACCTTACTCGGCGTGAATTTGGTCTTTACGCTTCCCCCGACCGGAACGACGCATTCGTCTGCGGGGCTGGCGAGCTATTTATTGGGGCTGTGGCCCACCTATCTCGCTGTCGTCACGAGCTTTGCGACCATCTTGATCATGTGGATCGGCCATCATCAGCTCTTTAAACTCATTTACAAAGCCGATCCAAGCTTCATGTTTGCTAATGGCTTCCTCCTCTTGCTGGTCACTGCTCTTCCTTTTCCCACCAGTTTAGTCGCGGACTATCTGCGTATGCCTGCGGCTACCACGGCCACTGCCGTCTATGCTGGACTGCTTGCCTTGATCAATGGTTCGTTCATCCTCCTGTGGTGGGTAGCCACGCGGCGACACTTGATCTGGCCACAGGCGCCCGCTGCGTTGGTCCAACGGATCGGACGCCGGACCGTGGCTGGGTTTCCCCCGTATGTCGTGGCCGTACTCGCAGCCTTGTGGTTGCCACTGGTCAGCATTGGTATCTGCCTGGCACTCTCGATCTATTGGATCACGACCGCCCAGCTGGAGTAGGAAGACACGGATGAGTCGGCCACGTACGGCTTCCAGGCGAGAGATGTGGCACTTCTACAAGAACGGCAACTGGTAACATGTCGAGTGCACGTGGGGGCATTTCTCTGATAGAAGCCTATGGAGACGTCGTCTACTATAGATACTCCATGGCGAGCCGCGTGCTCGGTCGCTCGTCCACTGAATATGGCGATAAGGACGATGGACCAGCCGAGGCTTTTTACCAAGCTTTTCATTGACTTCGTGCACCGGCTCGAGCAATTCGGAACTCGACAGAGCATCTACTAAAAAGCCGGCTCCAACCCTAAGGAGCCAATGCCAGTTGCTACAGTGTCTCGTTCAGCGGGAACATAGCAACGATTCGTACCAATCTAGACGCTATCGTCAGGGTCACGGACCACTGCTCGTTGTACCGATCTCGACGAGAACACGTATATATGCTACAATGTCTCGACCTGATTTCCAACCATTCATGCGGCTTCACAGAGGGAGATCATCGCCTGTTGACAGAGATAAGGAAAGAGCTTCTTGAGGTATCGTGGGAGTCCAGTGGATTTCCTGGTCCGAGGATGCCCAGAGTATCCCTTTTTGAGCGAGGAGCGCCTCAAGAAAGAAGCATGCGATGAATGGTTCTTTTAGTCGGGTGAGGAGAGACCTGGCTCGTCGGCGCGGAGACTATGGGGTCGATGCTCCGTATGTGCTGATCGCGCTTGGTCTAGCAGGTGCCATCTTCCTCGCTATCAGCCTCCTTAGCTTCTGGGTATTCGCGGACGCGATGCTCGGCGTGATCAGTATCGTGTCTGCCATCGTTTTTCTTCTGAGCACGCTAAGCTATCTGTACACCACCCGCTGGGGCAAATTCTGGGCGTGGGCTACCATTCTGGCCAAACTCTCGCTGCGGGGTGATGAGCAGGTCCTCGATATGGGATGTGGCCGTGGTGCCGTGCTGCTGATGGTAGCCCGCCTCCTCCCTAAGGGCAAGGCCATAGGAGTGGATCTGTGGCAGTCCAGCGACCAATCAGGAAACGCTCGCTCGGCCACACAGCGCAATGCGGCACTGGAAGGAGTCACTGACCGGATAGAGCTGCATACAGCAGACATGCAGAAGCTTCCCTTCGCTGACGACGCGTTTGACATGGTGCTCTCCAGTCTGGCGATCCACAACATCCAGGATTCCTCCGGTCGCAACCAGGCGATCAACGAGGCAGTGCGCATCCTCAAACCAGGAGGCGCACTCGTTATTGCTGACTTTCGAGCGACGCACCAGTATGCAGAACGCTTGCGAGAACTCGGCATGGCCCAGGTGAGCACGCGATGGCTCACCTGGCGCTTCTGGTACGGTGGCCCTTGGGCCGCAACGAAGGTGGTGAGTGCCCGCAAACCCCTCTGAGCATGGCGAACGTCGGCGGTACTGCTGCGAGAGCGATTCGATTTCGAAACGTCGAAAACTGGGCAACCTATGGAGAAAGAACAGCTCTACGGGCCCACGAGGGGAAACACTCGCACCCATGCAGGCTACTCACTCGTGGCAGGTAACAGCGCCCTGGAAGGAGTTCCAACCAGTCACTCGACCTCCTACCATGCTCCTCCCAAATGTGCGAACCCTGAGAGGAGCGGGTTTGCGCGATGGTAGACATGGACCACCTGCCAACCTGAGAAAACCTGTGCTCCAGTCGATTTTTGCCATGCGGCCCCTCTTCACCCACAGGCCGAGCCGGAATCGCCTTTTCATCGCAGTAATCGGCGTCTGTTAACCGGGACGAAACATCGGGAATCTGCCTGGCGAGCGGCAATAAAGGCATGGGTGATTCCTTGTGAGTTGCGCTGTATCGAATCGACATGGCCGCAGCTGTGCTGGCGATTGGCTTGCAGAGAAGACCTGAGAATGGACGACTGCTGTGCCCTCTCCATCGAGATTGAGCAAGGGCCACGGTCAGTTCCCTTCCGCCAGGTGTGCGGCCATGATCTCACGGAGCGCGGTCGCCGCGGAATACGGGCGAACCATGACCGAAAACTCGCGTACGAGCCCGTTCGCGTCAAAGTTGAGAATATCCACCCCATCGAGATCGCGCTCACCTACCCGCGTGTGAAAGAGGAGCACCTTGCCGTTCGTCGAATCGTATTCCTCCAGATAGCGAAACTCCCTGAAGACCTGCAGAATCGCTGCCAGGATGGGTGCGAGCGCCGCGCGCCCCACATAGGGCTGGTGAACGATGGGACTATGGAACACCACATCGGGAGTGAAGACCTGCATTAATGCCGCATGGTCTTGCCGTTCAATTGCCGCGCGAAACGCGTTACGCTGTTCTACTGGATTCATACGATGGAAGTCTCCTTCATTTCATTGGATACGAATTTTCCCTCCACCGGTGGCGGAGGCGCGGCGTGTGCTGGCCGAGAGGATGTAGTCTGGTTGGCCGCACGGCGCAGCACTTGTGGGAAGCCGAGTGGCCCCATCGTGGCGGCCGCGGCAAAGACTCCGCCCATCATGGCACCTTCGATACCCAGCACGCAAGCATCCGCACCCGCTAGCAACAGCCCCTTGACAGGCGTGTTGGCCGCACCGATCCGCGCGCGTAGCCGATGAGATGTGACCGGCATGCCGTAGATCGCACCGCGGCCATTTCCGGTGAACTCCTCGATCGTCAGCGGCGTCGCCACCTCTTGGTAGACGACCAAATCGCGCAGACCGGCGTAGCGCGCTTCGACAGTCTGGAGGATGCCATCGGCGATCCGCGCCTTCAGGCGCTCATAGTCAGTACCGCGCCGCATCCAGGTCGTCTGCCGCCAAGCGGCGAAGTGATCGTAGCGGATAGGCATCAGAATTTCCATGGTGTGCGCCGTGCTCGCCGGATCTTTGAGCGAGGGGAACGAGAGGTAGAGCATCGATGGCGAACCGTCTTCTGGTTGGCCCTGCCCAGGATCATCATGATCATAGCCGTTGAACAGCCAGATGTTTTCACCCGTGAACCCCAGTGTCGCTGGTGACTCCTTCAGGCCCAGATACAGCGAGATCATCGACCAGGGGGCCTCCTCGCGAGTGGCAACTTCAGTGCGTTGATCGCGCCAATCTGGAGGCAGTAACGTTCCATACGTGATCGCCGCGCCGGTATCTGAGATGACGAGGGGCGCGTGAAAAACCCTCGTAGTAACCCGGCGCCCCTGATGCTGCTCAGCCTTCACGCCCACCACGGCTCCGTTCTCCACCAGGATCTGGGTGACGGTATGATTCACCAGGCAGACTCCTCCGTGCCGAGCAATGATCGGGACGATGGCATCGGCGAACGCCTCTCCGCCTCCGACCGGATACCAGGCGCCGTGGAAGTAGCTCGCGGTGACCAGGGCATGGTAGGCAAAGGCGCTCTGTGAGGGTTGCAGCCCATAGTCGCCCCATTGCGATCCCAGCAGGGCTTTGAGGTGGGGATCCCGGAAAGTACGGTCAAGATAGGCTTTGGTCGTGAGCGACCCAAGGGATCGCAGCCGGGTGGTGGCCAGGCGCATCGGGAGCTGAATGTAGCTGGGAGCACTCCAGCTCCAGGTCTCTGTACCCAGCCAGCGCGCCAGCCTCGTGACGTCGTGAAAGTAGCGCCGGATACCAGCGGTCTCGCTGGGGAAGCGATCGATCAGTTCCTGCTGGTAGAGGGCAGCGTCCGAAGGAACATCATAGGTAAAATCGGGATAGACGAAGCGGTCGAAGCGCTCGGGCATCTTCTGCCACTCGACGCCATGGCCAGTGACGAGGTCCATCATGCGGCGCGAGGGCATGCCTTCTCCCATATTGCCGACATAGTGAATGCCGACATCCCAGGTGAACCCCTTGCGCGAAAACACATGGGTGAAGCCGCCGAAGGTGAAATGGCGTTCCAGGATCAAGACCCGCTTACCCTCCAGTTGTGCAAGGAGGCTGCCAGCCGTTAGCCCGCCCATGCCGGATCCGATGACGATCGCGTCATAGTTCTCCGTAGTATCAGTTGCCATGATGAACTCCTATCTTTAAATGAACAGCGTTAAGTGAACACCAAAAACAAAGCCGATCGGCGATCGACCGGCGTGACGCCTATGGCTGCGATTCAGGTCAGGCCCCGGCGAATCAGATTGATGGCATCATGTTCGGCTGCCGCAACGCGTTCCGGGGTCAACATCTGCGGCATGCTGATCGCCAGACCGACGATGCCATGCATCAAAGCCCAGAGCAAAAAACTTGTCGCCTCAACATCTCCCTGCCGTAGCGTCCCCGCAGTCATGGCATCGGCGACCGCGTCCTGGAGGGTACGAAAGCTGGCAATGCGCGGTTCGGTCTCCGTGGCCCGCGCTTGCAGCAGGAAATCGCTGCGTACGACAAACATCATCTCGTAGTACTGAGGATTCTCCAGGCCGAAGCGAACATACGCCCGGCCGATGGCCTCCAACCGCGCCATTGGCTCCGAACTGCTCAGTGAAGCGTGGTGCAGCGCCGCGCCGAAGCGATCGAAGGCATCATCCAGGAGCGCGAAGAGCAGGGCATCCTTATCGGCGAAATACAAGTAGATCGTCGTTGGTGTGTAGCCGATCCGTTCAGCCACCTGCCTCAGGGAGAATCCCTCGTAGCCTTGCTCCAGGAATAGGTCGCTCGCCGCCTCCAGGATCGCCTGGCGCAGTTCCTGTTTCTGCGTCTCTCGCCGCCGGCGACTGGCGTGACTGAGCCGCTGCTCACGGGTTGAGAGCGAAGCATCGGATGTCGTCATGTTTCTTAACTCCATTATTTTGGATTACAGTGTTATTTTAACATGTGTGCCCGAGGATGTCAAGAGGGTGTTGGAGTTGACGCAGGGTGTTTTCATTAGGTTGCTGAACCGCAGAGAACCCTATGAACGAGCGATGGAATTGTCCAGAGTTTTGTCCAGAGTTTTGTCTAACTGATGGCTTGACCTGTGTTCAAGTCTAGGCTACTCTTGAGGTATAGTTGTCCGTGAGGTTTCCTTCCCGGACAAGGGAGCTCCGAAAGAAAGGAGCAGGGCACGCCAATGAGTCGTTCCACAACATCACTATCTCATTGGCGTGCTCCCTAGGTGAGGATTAGTCTGGTGATTGGCGCAGGCTTGGTCGCCGCTGCCTTGATGTGGCAAGGCGTCACGGCTGCAGGGAACCTGAACCCACGACACCAGGCACTCCTACACCTGTGGCTATCCTCGATAATGCTGCCGTGATATTTCGCGAAGGTCTGGAAGGTGTCCTCGTACTAGCAACAATCACCGCGGGCCTCACGAGATCCAACCAACCGTACCAGAGACCCATCGGGACTGGAGCCGTCATGGCTTTGATCGCAATTCTGGTCTGCTGGGTTATTGCCGTAGGCATCGTCAACGATCTTTTTAGGAACGGCTCGGCCCTTGCACTTTAAGCGTGAACGGGGCTGCTCGCTATCGTCGTGCTGCTGGTTGTTATGGACTGGCTCTTCCGCACGGCGTACTGGAGCGGCTGGATCTCCTAACAGAACCGCAGGAAGTGGCCATCTCACGGCGAGAAATGGAGGAAGTGGCGCAGTCATTTGTCCATGGCGTACGAACCCTTATGAGCACTCATCCTAATCAAGAGCTGGATGCGTCTGCATCCTGTTGCGAAAGAGGTTATTCCCATGCCTCGTCAGCAGAACGGTATCTTTGGGTTGGCAGCGATTGGTATTAGTCTTATCGCCGGAGCTTGGACCATCTTTCATCTGATCTGGAACACGTCGAACCACACCACTGATGATTACTGGGGTCAGGCGCTGCTGGTCCTGTTCATCCTGGGTGTTATTCTCGCCTTCGCGCAGTATTCTTCGGAGCGGAGCGCACTGAAGGCGACGATCTCGCCCAATGACCCGTTCCCCGAGCCGACGATCGCCAAGTTCTTTTTCGGCTCCGCCGGTGCGGCTCCCATGTGGTTCGTCCTGCGCATGAACGTCGGTGCCCAGTGGTTCCTCGCCGGCTACGCCAAACTGTTTGGCAGCGAGTCGGCGGGCTGGGCCAGTGGCGCTTCCCTGAAGGGTTTCGTCGCATTCGCTTTGAAAGGGGCGAGTGGCGCGAATCCTTCCGTGCAGGGCTGGTACGCCAATTTTCTGCAGTACTGGGTGCTGCCGCATGTGGGGCTCTTCGCGTTCCTGGTCGGCTGGGGTGAGTTTGCGGTGGGACTCGGCGTTCTCCTGGGCGCGCTCACCGGCATCGCCGCCGGCTTCGGTGTCCTGATGAACATGAACTATCTGCTTTCCGGCGTGGTCAGTATCAACCCGATCCTGGGCATGTTTGCACTGTTCCTGGTCTTCTCCTGGAGAGTCTGCGGCTGGATCGGCCTCGATCGCTTCCTGCTCCCGGCCCTTGGACTTCCCTGGAAACCAGGAGCTATGTTCAACCAGGCGAGTGGGAAAGCTCAAACCTCATAAGATTGGTTGGTTCGCCACTCGATCCGCTGGTGTGCTCCCTGTGGCAGTGGGCACATCGATGTGCTCGAGGAAGTCATTCTCCACCAGTAGTTCGAGCGGCCTAGTACTATTGCCGGGAAGTCTGGGCTGAATTGTACTAGGTCCCTCGCCACTTTTGGTTTACCTAGGTGAACGTAGACGCAAGCACCCGGGTGATATCTCGTCCCAGAGTGTTCTCGCCAAGGTGCTGCCGACCAGCTGAGTCCAAACATGTCTGCGATCGGTAGCCGAGGCATTCGGCATCGGCAGGAGCGGGGGTGATACACCGGCATCTTGTTGTAGCATACGTTTTTGGGCGCATCGTCATCACCTGCACAACGCTAGTCATTTGGCCGTGTTGGCGCAACGCAGTTCTACTCTGCGCTCGCCCTGTTTTGCTTACAGGAGACGAGTACTATGGTGCAGCATTCCTCTGATGATCCTACTCCTCTGGCCGATGGTGTGTGGGCCGCAGTCGAGCGGCGAGGCATCTCGCGCCGCGATTTCCTCAAGTTCTGCTCGGTTATGACCGGGGCGCTGGCCTTGCCCATGCGTTACACGTCCAAGATCGTCAAGGCGCTCGAGCAGACCCAACGACCCGCATTAGTCTGGCTGGAATTCCAGGATTGCGCCGGCAACACCGAATCGGCTCTGCGTGCCTCACATCCCACCTTCTCCGATATCATCCTGGATCTGCTGTCATGGAATTACCATGAGACTCTCATGGCGCCCGCTGGCAAAGCGGCGGAGAAATCCCTCTACGATACCGTCAGCCAGCAAAAAGGGAAGTATCTGGCGGTGGTGGAAGGGTCCATACCCCTGGCGTATGGCGGTATCTATTGTACCATCGGTGGTCGGAGCGCCATTGACATTGCTCAGCAGGTCTGCGGCAATGCTTACGCCACGATTGCCGCGGGCACCTGCGCTTCTTTTGGCGGCATTCCCGCGGCCAATGGTGGAGTGACGGGTGCAGTCAGTGTGGCCCAGGCCATGCCTGGACTGAACCTCATCAACCTGAGCGCCTGCCCGATGAACGGTGCCAACCTGGCCGCCACCATCGTCTACTGGTTGACGTTCAAGGAACTTCCCCCTACGGATGAGCTCAATCGACCATTGTTTGCCTATGGTGACCGCATCCACGATGCCTGTCCACGCCGCGCCCACTACGATGCCGGGCAATTCGTCGAGGAATGGGGCGATGAAGGGCATCAACAGGGCTGGTGTCTCTATAAGATGGGCTGCAAAGGCCCGGCCACCAACTATAACTGCCCGAAAATTCAATGGAATGACGGTACCAACTGGCCTATCGGTGTCGGACACGGCTGTGTGGGCTGTGCGCAGCCGAATTTCTGGGATCAGATGACCCCTTTCTACAGCACCTTGCCGTCGGTGCCGGGCTTTGGCGTAGAGGTAACGGCGGAAGAAGTAGGCGTCGGAGTGATTGCCGCTGTCGCCGGAGTGACCGCTGTCCACGCGGTTGGCTCGGTGGTCCGTCAACGCCGTCTGGCACACGAGAGCGCGCTTGCTACCAGCGCACCAACTGAACCAATCACCGCGCAAGGCAGGTCTTCTTCCTCGTCATCGACCTCGTCGCCATCCATCCCGCCAGTAGTCGAACCTACTCCTCCACCGCCAGAAGGGAGTCAACCATCTTGAGAATCGCTATTGATCCGGTGACGCGCATCGAAGGTCATCTGCGCATCGAAGTAGAAGTGGAAAACGGCCGGGTCACCGACGCCTGGAGCTCGGGGACCATGTTTCGCGGCATCGAGCTGATCCTGCGAGATCGTGATCCCCGCGATGCCTGGGTGTTTGCCCAGCGGATCTGCGGTGTCTGCACGACCGTGCATGCGCTGGCCTCGGTGCGTGCGGTCGAAAATGCGCTCGGCATTACCATACCCGACAACGCACGCATCATTCGCGATCTTATTGCCGGCGCCCAATTGGTGCAAGATCATGTCGTCCATTTCTATCACCTGCACGCGCTGGATTGGGTGGATGTTACGCTGGCGCTCAAAGCGGATCCCAGCAAAACGTCGACGCTTGCGCAGTCGATCTCGCCCTGGCCAAATTCAAGCACAAACTACTTCCGGGGTGTACAGAGCAAGCTGCAGACGTTCATCAATAGTGGACAACTGGGCCTCTTCGCCAATGGCTACTGGGGGCATCCAGCGTATGTCTTGCCGCCAGAAGTCAATCTGTTGGCGGTTGCCCACTACCTCGAAGCATTGGACTGGCAGCGGAATTTCATCCGCATCCACGCCGTGTTGGGCGGCAAGAATCCGCACCCACAGTCCTATCTCGTCGGCGGTATGGCGACAGCTCTCAATCCCAACAACGAATCCACACTGAACGCCGACCGTCTTGGTCTGCTCACCCAGTTGCTCCAAAGTGGGCAGGATTTCGTCTCGCAGGTCTATATCCCAGATGTCCTGGCGATCGCGGGCTTCTATAAGGATTGGGCCAGCATAGGCGCAGGACTGGGCAACTATATGGCGTACGGCGACTATGCCAGCGACGCCCAGGATCTCCCTTCCACCTATTTCTTCCCCAACGGCCTGATCCAGCAGCAAAACCTCAGTGTCATCAATCCGGTGGCTCAAACGCAAGTGGCCGAATATATCGCGCATTCCTGGTACACCTATACTGAGGGCAATGCCGCTGGGTTACATCCCTGGAAAGGGGAAACCACTCCGCAATACACTGGACCAACACCCCCATTCGACTACGTCACGACGGACAAGTACAGCTGGCTCAAGGCGCCGCGCTACAATGGTACCGCCGTCGAGGTTGGCCCGCTCGCGCGTACGCTGCTGGCGTATGCCAGCGGCACATCGTCGGTGCAGCAGATCGTGAAGAGCGCTCTGGCGCAGTTAGGAGTTGGTCCGGCTGCGCTATTCTCTACGCTGGGGCGCGTGGCGGCACGGGCCATAGAGGCGCAGCTCATGATCAATCAACTGCCGACCTGGTTGCAGCAGCTGGAAGATAATATGGCACGTGGCGACCTGACCATTCATGACAATAGCAAATGGGATCCTTCTACCTGGCCAGAGGAAGCGTTCGGCTTTGGATACCATGAGGCACCACGCGGCTCGCTGGGGCACTGGGTCCATATTAAAAATGGAGCCATTGCCAACTACCAGGCGGTCGTGCCGAGCACCTGGAATGCCGGGCCGCGTGATCCCTCCGGCCAGCGGGGCGCCTATGAAGCGGCGCTCATCGGCACGCCGGTCGCTGATCCGACGCGTCCGGTGGAGATTCTGCGCACTGTGCACTCCTTCGATCCGTGTCTCGCCTGTGCCGTGCATGTGCTCGACCCCAAGGGGCGCGAGTACGTGAACGTGCGTGCCCTGTGAGCGAAGAGCCTGCTAGCGTGGAGGTGGTTGCATCATGGATACGACACCACTGGATACATCACCGCATCCTTCACTAAATGTTCCTGCCGTTGCCAGCAGCGAACTGGCCAAGGTCACCATCTATGTCTGGGATGTACCAGTGCGGATCATTCATTGGACGACGGTGATCGCTATTATCGTCCTCACCGTGACGGGCATCTATATCGCTAATCCGTTTATCGGCACCACCGGACCGGCGGTCAATCAATACCTGATGGGGACGATCCGCTTTATCCATATCGTGGCGGCCTTCGTCTTCACCAGCGCCGTGCTATTTCGTCTCTACTGGGCCTTCATGGGCGGGATCTATGCGCGCTGGCACCAGTTCATACCGTCCACCCTTGCACGACTGCGCGGACTCGTGCGCATGCTGGGCTACTACACCTTCTTGCGCAAGCGTCCGCCGGAGGTCGTGGGCCACAATGCGCTGGCAGGGCTCACCTACCTCGGATTGTACTCGCTCTTTTTCGTGCAGATCGCGACCGGGTTCGCCCTGCTGTCGCTGCCCGATACTGGTGGCTTCTGGAAGGCTGCATTCGGCTGGATCATTCTGCAGTTTGGTGTTCAACCGGTGAGACTGGTCCATGATCTGTTGATGTATCTCTTCCTGGCATTTGTGGTCCACCACGTCTATAGCGCCGTCTTAATCGATATCGAAGAGCGGAGCGGACTGGTGTCGAGCATGATCACCGGCTATAAAGCGCTCACCGCTCGGCACATCGCGGATGCCGCTGATCAGGTGCCGTCGCGCCGTACACGCCGCAGCCGCAGTAGTCAGCAGGTGGGACATGACTGAAGATCCGGAAGGTATCATGGTCCTGGCGCTGGGCAACGTATTGCGTCGCGACGAGGGCCTGGGCATTCGAGCGTTGCAACGTCTCGAAGCCGAGTACCTCGTCCCTGACAGTGTACAAGCCATCGATGGTGGTACGCTCGGCCTGGAACTGCTCAGTCTGGTCGAGGATACTACGCACCTGCTCGTGCTCGATGCGCTCTTGGTTGATGGCCCTCCAGGTACCATGGGTCGCCTGGCCAATGACGAGGTGCCGCGGTATTTCGGCATACGGACCTCACCCCATGAGATCGGTTTGCCCGATCTGCTGGCGGTCGCCGAGTTACGTGGCCTGGCACCGCCTGAGCTTGTTGTGCTCGGCCTGCGCCCAGACACTATCGAGTTGGGCTGGGAGTTATCCGAGACCGTCGCGGCTCAACTGGATACGCTCATCGAAGCGGCAACGCTTGAGCTACGGCGCTGGGGGGTACATCTGGTGCCGCGAAAGGAGCCGCTGTATGCATGAAGTTGCCGCCATACAGGGAGTCGTCTCCACCATCATCGAGACCATGCACCGAGCAGGTGGTGAGCGTATCACCTCAGTCCATCTGCTGCTTGGCGCATCCGGACACTTAAGCGAAGAGGCTGTGCGCCAGCATTTTGCGGTGCTGAGTGTGGGGACGCCGGCAGAGAACGCCGAACTGGTCATCAGCTGGGTGCCGGCCGAGTATCAATGCTTTTCCTGTGGAAAGCGCTTCGAGGTGGTCGATGTTACCGAGCCGGTTAGCTGTCTAGACTGCGATGGGATCGCACTGGAAGTGGCTCATCAGGAGGTGTGCTATGCCAGCGAGATCAAGATCGAAATGCTGAATACACAGACCAGTGACCTCGCGCCGATCGCAGGGGAAGGAGTGTAAGTCATGTGTATCAGTCTACCAGGCTATGTTACCCAGATCAACGGGCCAATGGCACTGGTGGAGTGTAACGGGCGGCAGACCTGGTGCAACGCCCTTGCCCAGCCGGACGTTCACGTCGGCGAGTATGTGCTCACCCACGCGAATCTTATCATCGCCATCATTTCAGAGGCCGAAGCGCAGGAGACCATCGCCGCTGCGCAGGAATTGGAAGCGCTCTTAGATGCAGCTGAGAGAGGAGACATCAGGTCATGAATCAAGCCAATCCTCGTCTGGGCTATGCCTTTGCCGCTCTGAACGCGGTGATCAGCGGCGTGGCTATTTTCGTCAATACCTACGGCGTGAAACTGTTTACCGATTCGACGTTGTATACCGCCATGAAAAATGGGGTGGTGGGGGTAGTACTGCTTGTGCCGGTCATCTTCTTCAGCACACAGCGCGCCGAGCTCAAACGGCTCCGTGGTCGGCAATGGGGGCTCCTGGTTCTGTTGGCTATTGTTGGCGGCAGCCTGCCATATGTGTTGACGTTTCGGGGGTTTCAGCTGTCCACGCCGACCACGAATGCGCTGCTTACCCACGTGAATTTCGTGTTTGTAGCGATCCTGGCGGCAGTATTCCTGCGTGAGCGTGTCGGCTGGCTGGTGTGGGTCGCACTGGCAGTGCTGCTGGTGGGTACCTCTTGGGGCCTGAATCTGCATGCGGTGACTCTGAATGAAGGTGGGTGGCTTATCCTGGCCTCGACGGTGTTCTTTGCTGTCGCCTCCATCATGATGAAGGCCATGTTGCACGACATGTCGCCAGTGCTGATTATGTCTGCCAAGATGTCGCTCGGGTCGCTGTTTATCTTCGGGTATGTGGGCGCCACCGGGCACTTAGGAGAGATCGCCCAACTGAACGGGCAACAATGGCTGTTTGTGCTGGCGACCGGTCTGATTCTCCTGGCCTTCACCGTGACCGCGGTGCTGGCGCTCAACTATTGTTCGGCCACGGCGGCGACGGCGATTCCAGCGGCAGCGCCCATCATCACGACCATGCTGGTGGTCATCTCCACCCAGAGCGTGAAACTGCCAGCGACGACGCTGATCGGTCTGGGCATTCTGCTGGGGGCAACTTTAGCCATCGTGCTTTTCGGCCTGCTGCACGAGTCGCAGGAATCACGAAGGGCGGGGGCGAAGACAAAGCAAGCGGTAGCAGCATGACACCCGACGTCTCCGGCGCGCTGCTCTTTGGTCACTATGCGTTCCCTCCCAACCGCCTGGGCTACTGCGGTCCGGACGATCACCAGGCCCTGTTCGAGTATGTAGTGGAACGCCGGACCGATGGTGGCCTTCTGGAGTTGGAGCGCCGCTTCGAGGGGGCATTCCCCTATCTGCGCCTGATCGCGCTGGCCAATCAGATCGCCGATCCCTTTGATCGTCGAGTCGTCGAGGCCTACTGGCTGGGGAACCGCTATCTAGACGCCGTGGATGCTGCCAGCCTGTATACATCGCTCTCTGATCGATTTAAGCAACGAGCCACGCCCAGCAACTTTTCCTGGCTGATCAGTAAGCTGGAGCTTGGGGCGAAACCGCACCATAACTTCCATGTCTTTGATGTCTATACCAGCGCCGGCCTGATGCGTGACGAGCGCGCCACCATCTCGCTGGAGCATATGGATGCCTGCCGCATCAGCTGGGGGCAGGTGATCAGCGCGGAGGGCGCAGAGTTGGTGGTGGCACGGGCGTCGTTGGCGTTGCGGGACGGTAAGCTTGCGCTTGCCGAGCCGACACCCATGCGGGTGCTAAGGCAACAGGGTGGCCGAGGGTTTGCCGACCAGGTGATTCCAGGCGCCTACGTCGCACTGCACTGGAATTGGGTCTGCCAGGAACTCGCTCCAGGTGCGCTAGCGCGACTGCAGTTCGAGACGCATCGCAGTCTGGCTCTGGCCAACCGTACCCTATAACGAAGTCTGATTGGCAACAAGGAGAGCGCTCATTTCTCCTGAAGTCTCGCGTCGCGGACCTGGAGACTTTCGACCCACTCAATGACGGTTCGAAAAGCCAATCCGAAATTGCCGACCTGGCAATGGTTCTGGGCCTGCTCGTACGACGTAAATAGGCGGGCGGTCAGTGAGCGCACGTTCGTCAGAGTGGCGCTTTGGTCATAAAATTGATGCGCCGGAACATAGTGATCCTGGGCACCAGCCATCAGGAGGACATCCTGGGTCACTCTCGACGAAATCGGAGCGGTCTGATATTTCTGGTAGGTCTGGAAACTGTCATATGGTGTCTGACAGCCAGTGACGTGCAGCCCTTGCTCGATGCCCCATTTTAGCAGCAGGCTCTGTGTCATCGCTTGCTCGACAGATGCATTGAAGGCATCCGCATTGCCATCGGCGAGCCAGGCCAGCAGTTGGTCGCGCATAGGAGCAGGAAATGGCCGGAGATAGCCCTCGAGAAAATCTGTCAAGACGCCGTAGGCAATAACCCGCTGCACACGAGGCTCAAAGGCCGCTGCGCGTACCACCAGACCTCCGCCAAGCGAGAAGCCCATCAGCGTCACATCGCTCAGCTGATAGAAGTCCAGGACTGCCTTGACCGGTTTTTCCCACTCCGGGGTAAAGGTCAGGTGAGCCTCCTCCAGAACGCTGCCTTGTCCAGGCCCCTCGAACAGGATCACCTCATAGCCAGCAGAGGAGAAGGTGAAGGCCGCAGGCAGCCACTCCTCAATGTAGCTATCGAAGCCGCCAAAGACCAACATGGTGCCCTTGGGCTGCTCGTGGGGGAAGCGGTAGGCTGAGAGCCAACCGGACTCATAGGGAATGCGGCTGTGGCTGGTAGCGGAGATCTGGTAATACTCGAGCACCAGTTGGACAAAACGCCGACGCGTTGGCTGTTTGCGCGCGTCATTGGCAAATAAAAAGAACTCCGCCAGGCGCAGGTAATAGGCGCCCTTGAGAGGTGACCCCGCGGCGAGGTACGTTTCCCCTAGGTCGAGGAAGATCCGGGCGAAGGTGGGATAATCCTGCACGCCTGCGGCAGCGGCGCGCATTTCTCCCACCATCTCTTTCTCGCCAACCCAGTTATAGAAGCGGTTCATCTGATAATTGACGCTGACATCTGGGTGCAGTTCATAGTAGCCAACTGGGAAAGAGGCAAGACGATGTTCGAGAGTGGTGGTAGCAACCATGATGGGAAAAACCCTTTCACTGAATTCACGTGTGAGAAACGCTCATGTCCTGCTATGGAAGGCCGAACGCGGGTAGGTTCGCTCAAGGACAACGAGAGACGGACGAGGGGGACGATTCCCCTCGTTCGTCAGCACGCTTGGGGCGTCGCAGGCTCAGATCCAAGCAGAGATTGAAGCGGAGAGCGAGGCACGCATGCCAAGGCTCAAAGATGGTGCGGGCAAAACCCGTGGTGTCACCCGTCTGCATGCGAACCATACGACGGACGGTGGGGGAGTTCAAGCGTATATCTGGACAAAACTCTGGACACTTCCAGCTGCATGAGACGTAGGAGGTCCAGGCGAAATCCGTGTAGCGACTGGGGGAGCAGAGAATGCTCAGCGGACCCGGACAGTCGCTCGCCGTGGACGTCAGTAGATCACGGCGCGCCATCACCGTGTTGCTCATGCTCGACGTCCAGGGTGAGCACAGGAGTCGCTCATGGCTATCCCTTCCAGTAGCAACCCATGTACTAGGTCCTTCCTGTACGTCTACCAGCGTGTTGGGCGCTGAATGTTGCCATTCACAGTACTGCCAAACACGCTGACAGCATGATGTTGACCTGCCTGACTACTGTTGGGCTTGACCCCTACTTTGACCTCCACGCGGGCCGTGAGTGTGACCCGCCGCGGCACAAGGACGTACCTGGGAAATCACAGTCTGTCGTAGTATGTGAGACGGTTGTAAAGACTGGCGGCGACATCTCGAGGCGGAGTCACGTCCCTGGTTGTGGGCAGAGCTGGTAGTGTCGTCGCCGTGCGTAGATGAGTGTCGCAGGCGAACTGGGGACTGGAGAGGTTGGCACTGTCGATGCAGGATTGGGACACGTTTGGTCAAGTCGCTGGCGGCGCCAGTGGCGCATTGCTCGGCCTCCTCTTTATCGTCGTCTCGCTCAACCGAGACCGCATCATCCAAAATCCGGCGCTGCGTGCCAGCGCGCTGAAGACCCTGGTGCTGTTCATGCTTCCACTGGTTGCCTCGATCTTGCTGGTGACGCCGCAGCAGCCTTCCTGGGTCCTGGGGACCGAGCTCATTCTGCTCGGCTTCATCACCGGTGTGGTCCTCGTGGCCGCCGGACACGGGAAGCGGGCACTGGATACGCGACTCGCCCAGTTGCTTGACCGCTTCAGTCCCAACCTCATTACGACGGTGCTCATTCTGGTTGCTGGTGCAACCTTGGTCGCTGGCTATGGTGGCGGTCTCTACTGGCTCGTACCGACGGTCCTCTCCGGACTCATCAGCGGCGTCACCAATGCATGGTTGTTCTTAATCCAAGGTCCAGAATGACAGGGCCCACACACGGGGCAGAAATTCGGATATTTTTTGGAACGGACCTGCAACTGCAGGCAGGTCAAAGCCGTATTTTGCCGGCTTTCCTGGATATGGGTGGATCTACCTGAACAGGCTACAAGAGATTCGTACACACCTGGTCATCTCCTGGCGTCCTATAGCGAGAAGAGGCTGATCAATTCCACGTACGTGACGACGTTTTTGACGACAACGCCAGCACCGTTCGGTGAACTGTGGCGAACTGAGTAGGTGATGATGACCCAATTTTTCCCACGTTGGCGGCTGTCAGCGAACGAGAGTGAACAGGAAGGGTGGAACCTAAAATCCGCTGCAACGACGCCTCTGCGACAGGCTTGGTGGCTCACTCCTAAGAGTGGACCTGCTCAGGTCTCTGCGAAAGATCCTGGCTCACATGCTACAGGCTCTTCTGCGACGTTGATACTCGAGTGACAGGCCTGCAGCACAGAACTGGATGCAGCTCACTCCTCTCTCGAAGCAGTGGACTAGGCACCCAGTGCATCCAGTGGACTTCGACTCTTCTCCGTAGCTGCCGTACGACGTGCACCGAGATGGGGTTGCAGGGTTGAGTGGCCTACCGTCTGCTTGGCGCGACCATGCTGCTAGCAGCCGTCACAAAACGCCTCGTCACTGCCACATCACCGGCAGCGTAGCGATGTTTTCATAGCTCACCGTGACTTTGCTGAATGCTGTGCCCGCGATCGAGGTCGTCGTTACCCGCGAGACCGTAATGAGACCTAGGCCGGAAGCGAACTGGGAGAATTCAGCCCCGGGGAAGGAAATGGCTCCGGGATCGTTGAACGCCAGTGCGACAGCCGTGTGCGAGCGACTATCGGTCGCGGTCGCATACATAGTGGTATTAGCCAGACCACTCGGCCCGTAGGTGACCATGAAGGTGGTGCCGCTGGTCGGAATGGTGACCGTACCCCCGCTGGCGATATTGGTGATCGTGACCGGTGCATCCACGACGGGTACAGCAATGTTCAGCGAGGGCCCTGATAATGCGGTATACACGAAGGTGTAGGACTGATCTGGCGCCTGGCGCTGCACCTCCCCAACATAAGGAGCCGTATCCAATCCACTGGGCAATGAACGCACTATCATACTTCAGATACGCGCCATCACAGGTGACCGTTTCCCCATGGACAAACTCGACCGTATTGTCGTGCAGATCGGCGAAGCGAATGGCGATGGGTGCAGTTCCCTGATGATAATCTTTGACATCAATGCTCACTTGCATCTGGGCAGGGGTGAGCGTGGTGATCGTCTGGCCGCAGCCAGTCGCTAGGACAGTCAAGAAGGCAATGAGCACTACTGCGAGTAGGAGAGACCTACAGCCTCTTCGGGATACTGCTGTGCGCATGTATTTGCTCCTCCTAGAACAGCCGAGGGCGCACCTGAGCGGGTTTTGCTGCCAATTTTCGACTGCTCGCGCTGGCAGACGCTCGTCCATTCTGGCCACACCAGCGCCCGGAGGCGCGCCGCACAGACCCAGCGGATGGCGTGCTGCGCCAGAAACGGCACGCGCGGTACCACCCCACCCTGCCTAGGCCACAACAGTCGTAGCGCCCCTACCAAACCTGGGATGTTGACACCTATATGGCGGCGATTTACCCTTGGGGAGGAATAGGCAATTGCTGACGTGCCCCTGCAAAACCGGTCTAGAATAGGAGTTCGTATGATAAACGTGACGCCATTCTTACTCTTTGAGGGCAATTGCGCCGAAGCCATGGCCTTTTACCAATCGTGTCTGGGCGGTGAGCTAACCATCACGAGGGTCGGTGACATGCCAATGGGCAACCAAGCGCCACCCGAGCTGCAGCGCAAGGTAGCTCATGCCCACCTGAAAAGCGGTGCCATCGAGTTTTCGGCGACTGACTGGCAACACCTCACACGAGCCCCCAAACAGGGAAACACGGTGGCCTTGTACATTAACGACGGAACATATAGTCAACTGAGGGAAATCTTTGACAAGCTCTCCGCAGGAGCAGACAGGAACCTGCTGGACGATTTACATGACCTGTCATTTGGTACTTATGGACATCTCGCGGACAAATATGGTGTCCATTGGTTCTTTCAGGGGGAGAAAAAGCCGGAGGCCTGAAGACTCTACGGACAGCACGTTTATCTATCACTGCTTGACTGTAGGTCAGGCAGGAAGGGGTGATGCGGCGCCCTTACAAAGCGGCGCGCGGAAAGCCCCATGCGCCAGGAGATTCATCCCGGGGATGAACGCACCGGTGAGCTCGTGAGCAGGTGCCGAGCTTGACACCAGGGACCCGAGCCGCGTAGACTGAGGAGCAGAACGTTTGTTCTCAGTCTGCCGAGCCGGTCATCTGCTCGTGCCGAATGCTCCTCCCACCGCAGAGGTCCGCCCAGTCTGTGGGCCGAGAGAAGGAGGTGGTCATGCGGACCACGCAGCGCACACCCCGCGCCCCGACCGCGGACGGTGCTGCTGAGCCAGATCCATCCACCGCTCCCACCGCCTCCGCCCGGACCCGTCGCCATACCCCCTCCTTTGTCTGTGCGGTGCCCCTGCGGGTGAGCCCGGCGCAGGAGCGAGTGCTGCTTGCCCGGTTGGAGGCCGCCCGGGCCCTCTATAACGCCTGCCTGGGAGAGGCGCGGCGTCGCTGGCGGTTGGTGCGGCAGTCACGCGCCTATCAGCACGCCCGGACTCTGCCCCGACACACGCCCGAGCGCACGGACGCCTTTCGTGCCGCTCGGGCGGCGCAGGGATTGACCGAGGCGTCCGTGCAGCAGTACGCCAAAGACTGCCGCCATGCCTCCGGCTGGATCGAGCGGCATCTGGATGCCCCGGTGACGCAGAAGCTGGCCAGTCGCGCCTACGGCGCCGTGCTCACCCTGGCGATCGGGAAGGCGCACCGGGTCCGGTTCAAAGGCACACAGCAGCTGGACACCGTCGAAGGCAAGAGCAATGAGACCGGGCTGGTGTGGCGGAGCGATCAGGTGGTGTGGCGGGGACTGATCCTGCCCGCCAAGCTGCCCAGTGATGTGGCGCAGCGCGATCCGGTGCTGGCTCATGGGCTGGCCGCTCGCGTGAAGTATGTCCGGTTGGTCCGCCGCAAAGTGGGGATGAAGAACCGGTTCTGGGCGCAACTCATCTGTGAGGGGACGCCGTATCAGAAGGCTGAGCACTCGCTGGGCCAGGGCAGTGTCGGGTTGGATCTTGGTCCCTCCACGATTGCGATGGTCAGCCCGATACAGGCGCGGCTGGATCGCTTCTGTCGGGAGCTGCTGCCCGACGCGCGAGCAGTGAAGCGAGACGAGCGGCATCTGGATCGGCAGCGACGCGCCAACAATCCGGAGAACTATCATCCCAACGGCACGGTGAAGACAGGAAGGAAGGGGAGGAAGCACTGGCGGGAGTCGCTGCGGCAACGGCGCACCCAGCGCACCCTGGCGGATCGGCAGCGGCGGCTCGCCGCCCATCGGACGAGTTTGCAGGGGCGATGGGTGCATCAGGTCCTGCGTCAGGGGGACACCGTCCTGCTGGAGATGGTCTCGTACCACGCCTGGCAGCGGCGGTTTGGTCGCTCGATCCAGCGGCATGCACCGGGAATGTTTGTGCATCGGCTTACCCGTCTGGCTGAAAGCGCTGGCGGCCGGGTCATCACCGTTCCCACCCGGACCACCAAGCTCTCGCAGACGTGTCAGTGTGGGCAAGTGAAGAAGAAGCCGTTGTCGCTGCGGGTCCATCACTGCGAGCAGTGTGGACTCGAGATGCAGCGGGATCTGTACTCCGCCTACCTGATTCGGTTTGTTGATCCGACAACCTTCCTGCTCCACGCGGACCAGGCACGTGAGTCCTGGCCAGGTTGGGAACCCATCCTGCGGGCGGCGTGGCAGCAGGCCTCATCCACATCTCAACCGGCGAGTGAGAGGGACAGACGTCCTTCCTGCGTACGGCGGCAGCGTGCTGCCCTGCGTCAGAGCCGGTCGCCCGCGACAGGTCTGCCAGCCAAAGCCAAGAGCTCGGATGCTGTAGTGGGGCAACCCGCGAGAGCCGGGCAGCGGTGGCGGCGGTGCAAGCCAAAACCTCCCGGATTCATCCGGGAGAGTGGCTCAGCAGATGATATGGCTTAGTGTCTTACATTGGGCCTACTCTTGTGCTCAAGATGTTGGTACGACAGACAGGGGAGAGGGAGAGCCAATCTGACCCTCGCAACATCTCGTGCCCCCGTTTACACGACGATCACATGGTACTCTTGCAGCCAGGCGTTCATCTGGATAATGCGCTCGTAGAGTGCAGTAGCTCGTTGGTTTGGCAGTGGTACTCTCCCCTCGGCAATCAGCCTGAGTAGGCGCGCGTTAATGAACGGCTGGATCGGGGCGTTGGCATCATTTACGATCTCTAACGCCCAGACACGCGCTGCCTGCATATAGGTAGGATTCTGTGAGGCTGGATAGGCGCTTTTACGCCGGGTGAGGACGTCAGGCGGCAACAAACCGTGCATTGCCCGGCGGAGAAGACCTTTCTCGATCTCGCTCGTGCGCTTCATCGCATCAGGAATATTCCAGACATACTCTACCAGGCGGTAATCACAGAACGGCACCCGTACCTCAAAGCCTGTGGCCATACTCATCCGATCTTTTCGATCCAGCAGTCTGGGCAGGAAGTGCGTCAAGTTCAGATAGTAGATTTCGCGCATCCTGGCTGCACGGCCATCTTCTCCAGGCAGACGTGGTACCTCGTCGAGACCTTCCTGGTACAACTGTTGCAGGTAGGTGATGGGATTGGATCTGTGCACGACTTCAGGAGCAAGCCAGGCCAACGCGCGCTGGCTGTCTGATGCACTGTTGAAAGCGGGCCGCCCGAAAGCGAGCCACGGGAAGGTCGGGGCGGAGATGGCCTCGTCTGTGTAACACCAGGGATAGCCTCCAAAGACCTCGTCCGCCGATTCGCCCGAAATGGCGACCACCGCATCCCGGCGCATATCTTGACAGAGTACGTAGAGCGAGGTGTAGCCTTGACCACCCACTGGTAGGTCATGCGCTCGCACAGACACCAGCATCTGCTCAATCAGTTCGGGTGTATCCACGACCACGGAATGATGCTGGCTGTGCACGTGTTCAGAAACCCGCTGTACCCAGGGAGCATCCAGGCTGGGGCGAAGCGCATTGCTCTCAAAATGCCGCTCGCTGCCTACAAAATCAATGGAGTAGGTATGCAACTGGCGCACCTCATGCTCGAACTCGCGGCTCACGAGTGCGGTGAGCACACTTGAATCGAGGCCGCCGGAGAGCATGCTGACCACCGGGACATCAGCAATAAGTTGTCGTTTGAGCGTATCTTCGAGCAGGGAGCGGATTGTGGCACATGTCGTCTCGAGATCATCGGTATGAGCGGCACTGTGCAAGCCCCAGTAGCGGCTGGCACGACTGCGCTCTGCGGTAAAGACGGCCAGATGGGCCGGGCGCAGTTCACAGATACCGCGAAACACCCCGGAGCCAGGAGCACGCTGGAAGCCAAACACCTCCGCAATGCCTCGCTCATCCATCTCCGGGCGGATCAGGGGATGGGCCAGCAGCGCTTTCAATTCGGACCCAAAAAGGATGGCGCTGCCCCGCTGCGCATAGAAGAGTGGTTTCACTCCCAAGTGATCGCGCGCCAAGAGGAGCTGCTGTTGCTGTTCGTCCCACAGGCCAAAGGCGAAAATGCCGTTGAAACGGCGAACGCATTCCTCGCCCCATTCGATGTACGCATGCAGTAGTACCTCGGTATCGGAGTGGGTACCAAAGTGATGTCCACGGCTCTGCAACTCGCTCCGCAATTCACGAAAGTTGTAGAGTTCGCCATTGTAGGTCAGGGCATAGGTGCGGTGGTGATCCTGATAGAGCATGGGCTGTGTGCCCCCTTCGGGATCAATGACAAACAGGCGGTAGTGCGCGAGCGCGGCCCGTGGCGACACCCAGCTGCCCTTGGCATCCGGCCCACGATGGCACAGCGTCTGTGCCATCTGCTCAACGACGGGACGCTGGGAAGACAGATCTTGCTGCCAGTCAACCCATCCGGCAATTCCACACATAGACGACTACTCCTCTCGCGGTACGGCGGTACCGTACTCCCAGACGAACGACACTCTCGCCAATCTCGAGGGAGGCGAGGACACAGGTAGACGGAGCCAGCACAGAGTCAATCCTCCTTGTGGCCTGGCTCCGCTTGAAGTGTGCTGTTTGCTAACTGGCGCAAGGTGGGCAGAGCGGCACACACCTGCTGTGGCACTTCGACCGTCCGAATCGCCTTACTGGTGGAGGGGCTTCGGGTATCTGTTGCCTCGCGCAGTTCTTGAGTCTGGCAGACCAGAGCAGGAAGATGCAGGCTCAGCGGTGCGTACATGCCGAGCAGCTCTTTTCGCGTGGGTGAGGGTAACATGTGTTCTCCGATATGAGCAGATCTCGCCGCCTTTGCAAACGCTCTACTCGCTGTCCCGCAGAGATAGTTGACAATGACAACTATAGCATGGATAGTTGTCATTGTCAACTAGTTGTGCTACACTCATAGCCCGAGACGGAGAATCGCGAGCCTTTGAAGGAGAGAACTATGGAACCAGCCCACTCAGAGGTTCAGGCACACAAGCAAGATGCGGGTGGGAATCCAGTCCTAAACAGGGACGAGCAAGATTGGCTTCCCTGGTTTACTGTCCTGGAGACGGTGTTTCCTCCATTGTATCGACGCCTCAGGAGCCTGCTCAGAGAATACGGCCATGACATCCATCCGGACTTAGATAGTGCAGGCTATCTGCTGCTCATCCAGATTCGCCACTCGGGTCCTATTCGTGCTGCGCAGATGGCAGAACAGAGTAACATTGATAAGAGTGCGATCAGCCGCCAGGTTCGTCTACTCCTCGAACTGCAGCTGATCGAGCGTCAGCCTGATCCCGACGATTCTAGAGCCTATCTGCTCGTGGCCACCGAAGAAGGTGCACGCCGCATCGATCAGTTGCAACTCTCCCGCCTTCGCCGCCTCGAGGTCACCTTTCCTCGTGTGGCGCAGTTACTCGCCTCGGTCGTCGATGCTCTCAATGAGGATAACAAAGCGAGGTGAAGGGCTGTGGCCTGTCATTGCGCTGATCTTTGTCAAAAGCAGGCTCCTAGAGGGAGTTTGGCATGTCGGCGGGCCTACCGTCCCACGCGAGCCAGCAGCAGACAAATCATCACGACCGAGGGTCACGGTTTCACCGGTCTGTACGTTGCGCTCATAGTAGATGACTAGCCGCCTATTCGCCCGCAACCAGGCCAATGTCCGCGCAACGATCCAGCGCACTTGCCGCTTGCTCCAGCCATGCACTCCTGGAGTGCGCTTGACGACTTCCAGTTCCCAGTGACCCATGGCCTTGCACCAGTTGTACATCTCCTGTCCTTGGTACGCCTGCTCAGCCCAGATCGTGGAGAGACGCAGGACAAAAACCTTCAGTCCTGCGAGGAGACAGCCTGCACCAAACGTGTCATGTACCTTGGCAGGCATGACGGAGAAAGACTACGAGTTGTGCAACGAGCGTAGAGTTGAGCTATTGGCCGAGTGTGGAGAAGTAGCCCGTTGAGAATTGCAAGCTATCACAAACTCTAGGCCCCAACTGGGTAGTGGACAGCAAATTTCCCCTTGACAGCCTACGCCCTTTGGGATATAGTTATCTCATTAGTTCTAATAGAACGTTCTGATAGCAATGAGAGTACTGTGATGTACGAATTGCTGGTGCTGGCGTTGCTGATGCGCTGGCCGTTACATGCCTACTCCATTGCCGATATCACCGACAGTATCATGGGACCCTGGGAGAAGATCAGTCGGGGATCGCTCTCGGGGCTGTTGGCAAAGTTGGAGCACAGCGGGATGATTGAGCCTGGAGATCCAGCGCTGGTGCCATTTCCACCCACGCGGCCGGCGCGAGTCTTCGCCATTACCGCTACAGGCAAGGAGCGCTTTTTCCAGCTCATGATGGATACTACATCCAATCCTGGAAACTATCAGCGCATTTTCCGCCTGAAAGCTCTGCACCTGGAATTTCTGCAACCCAAGGATCAGCTCTACCTGCTGGATCACTACCTCTATTACTGCCAGGCAGCCGCACATTATATGCGTGATGAAGCGGAGGATATGAGGGGGAATGCCATAAAGCGCGAGACATCAAGCGAGTGGTTGATGACAACCGCACTCGATCTGATGGCGACAGCGCAAGCGCAGTGGGAGCTGGAGCGAGGGTGGGCCGAGCGGCTACGGGAGCGCATCACCGCGGCTCAGGTTTCCGGAGAAACGGCAGCACGCTCATGAAAGGAGCACCGATGTCCACGCAACCTACCTTGCCGAAATGGCTCAAATACATGAATCGCCTGATTATTGCCCTCAATCATCTTGGCATCGGCTTTGGAACCTGGTATATCCTGTCCATCCCAGGTCGCAAGACCGGGAAAATGCGCAGCACACCGGTCTCGGTGTTGCAGGTGCATGGTCAGCGGTACGCAGTCACTGGCTTTGATACGCACTGGGTCAAGAATGCCCGCCAAGCCGGCTGGGGGACGCTGCGACGTGGCTGGAAGAAAGAGACTGTGGCGGTGGTCGAGCTGCCAGTTGAAGAGCGAGGGCCGATCTTGAGCGAATTCCCCCGCCAGGTTCCACATGGCGTTGCCTACTTCGAAAAGCTGCTCAACTTGCCCGGTGATCCAGATGCCTTTGCAGCGGCGGCGCCACGTTGTCCGGTCTTCCGTTTTGATCCGCTGCCGCAACACACACGCGAGTTGAAGACAACCTACGGCAGTGGTTTCTGACCCATGCCACTGACAGAGAAGCGCACTTCTGGATACGCTTTGTCCGGACTATCCAGCAGCGGAGCTGGTCGTCCTTCCAACTCATGATTGAAAAAAGCCAGCGAGTACGCGTTGATACTGGCAAATCCCCGCTGGGAGTTGATCGGCCCGGTAAAGCCTATCTGCTGAGCGAGCGAAGTATAGTAGGGCGCATCGGTAAAGTTGAGATGGAACATCCCAGCAATCGACACGTAATATCCCTCTCCCACAGGCTCCTTGTAGAACACAGCCTGCATGGTGCTCAGTGTTTGGGTAATGTCTGCCTCTGACCAGTGTTCCAGCCGCATGTCGCTGGCTGGTCGGGTGATCCACAGGCTCGGTTGCCGGAGTGCGGCCCGGACAACATCCGCGGGCATGGCTGCGTCCATCATCAAGCACGCTTTCAACTGGATGTCTTGATGACAGGCTTCGGCCGCAATGATGGCGCCCAGCGAAATGCCAAAGATGCCTATCCGGTGCAGGTCCAGCCGTCCGGTCAGCAGACCGTTCGGGTCCGCCTTGTCGAGAGCCGCGAGCTGGTCGAGGGTGAAGCTGACGTCTTGTGCAAAATACGGGATGATCCCAGTCGTCAGCACCTGGCCGTTCAGTGTGGGTGCTGGCGCGACCGGACTGAGACTTTGCTGGATGAGCGGTTGCAGCTGGTTTCTCGTCCATCCACAGATCTGGTGGCCGTCAGGGAACACCACCGTTGCCGCAGCATAGGGCTGATCGAGGCCGACGACGATGTAGCCGTGTGAGACCAGTTCCTGGACCTGGAAGGTATTCGACTGTCGAAACCCATCCACCCCGGTCAAAAAGATCAACACCGGATACTTGGGCAGAACGTTGGCTACGGGGGCTTCTGGTATGGCGTTGGTGGTGATCTCTTGAAAGTAATTAAAGGTAAACCCTGGCAGATGGAGCGCGCGGCCCAGGGCGGACGAGAGTGCGCTTGCATCCTGCACATAGGGGGCACGCTTGCCTGAGGTGTCTCCCTTGACCGGATACCAGATCTGTGCCATCAGTTCGCGATAGTGTTGACGCCGAGATAATAATGGCTCTCCCGCACATTCGATGAAAACGGCAGCACCCCCCTGAACGCCACCAGATGCCTACGCGCTCCGATGCAGTACCTGCTGCCGAAGTAAATCGAACTTCGCACGGCCAAAGCTCCGGCGCTTCAGGAGCTTGAGCCGATTCACCTGGCCTTCGGTCTGGCCTTGGCTGTCGTCCCAGACCAGCGCAGCGACCACGGCCTCCTCATCGCGCCGGATGCCGTTCGCCAAGCTCACCAGCTCGGGGATCTGGCTGGCCGTGGCGGCCTCCAACCATGCCTCCAGCCGGGTGACCATGTGCTGGCGATCTTGGCCATGAGAGCGGTGCTCGCGTACAAGTAGCCAGAACGCGTCGGCGAGGGCCTGGGCTTGGGCGATGGCTACCGACTCCTGGCACAGCTGGAGACGATAGGCTTGTTCCTCAGCATCGAGCTCGTCGAGGGGCTGGAGCAGGATCCACCGCGTTTGGCGGGGAGAGAACGTTCGCCGACGAGAGCTTGTGCCAGCTGAGCGGCTGGACGCATCGGTCGGTTGGCGACCCGGACGACGCGGCCCGGTACGCCAGGCCATGAGGTACTGACGCAGGGTGGACGGGGAACCAGTAAAGCCCTGAGCGCGGAGTTCAGCCAGCAGCACGGCACTGTTGTGTTCCCCTGCCTCCCACCGTGCCCGTAAATAGGGGGCAAAGCGATCACAGGCGTGAGGGCGTCGTCCTCGCGTGGCCTGCTCCACCGAGCCCCCACTGCGCAGGTACCGCCGCACCGTGTTCCGCGCGACCCCGGCCAGACGCGCCATCGCCTGAATGGAGTGCCCTTCCTGCTGTAACGCGTCGAGGTGGGCATAGCGGGCCTGGCGGCGCGCTTCGGCGGCCAGATGCAATCGCTCGGCACGCGTCGTCGGCACCCGTGGGTGCTGAGCGACTTCTGCTTCCCGCTCGGCCTGCTCGTGCTGGGCTCTGGTTTGAAGGGAACGAGCGACCGTGGAGACGGCAGCATGCTCGCGCGTGAGCAGGCGGTCCAGCGCCATCCCCAGGTTGGCGAGAAGATGGAACCGGTCGGCAATTTGGATGGCTCCGGGTGCTGCTTGCTGGGCCGCTTCGGCATAGGCGCCGCCGCGATCCCGACTGATAAAACCAATGCCCGGATGAGCCCGTAACCAGGCTGCAAACGTCCTCGCCTCCCGGTCGGGCAAGAGATCGATGACGTGATGCCGCTCCAGGTCGACCAGGATGGTGCCGTAGCGTATCCCACGATGGAAGGCGAAATCATCGACTCCCAGCACCCGCGGGGTCCGTGCGGCGGCAGACGTCTCCCGGCGCAGGAGCCGCAGCAGGGTATCAGGACTGGTCTCGGTTTTCAGATCAGCAAGACGCCGGGCCAGACGGGCACCAGCTTCGCCACCCACCGCAAAGCCGAGCAGGGTCAGAGCTTCCGCCAACTGCACGGTGCGGCGAGCGTAGGGCTCCACGACGCCAGGGAGCCGTTCCGCAAAGATCTGCCGGGGGCAATTGGGCTGGTCACAAAAGAACCGGCGCAGATGCAGTTCCAAGCGCAGCGGCACGCCATGCCAGGGGACATCGGCGATATGACGCTGGTAGCGCGAATGAATACGGGCCGAGCGATGGCTGCACAGGGGGCAGACCGCCTCCGTCGCGGTCGTCGCCACCACGGCACGGATGCCGTTTGGCTCCTGGACGAGCAAGCGCAGGCATAGTTGCTTCGGATCAGGCAGAATCGTGGTTTCGAGCATAGGGAACCTGCCACGGGAGAGGGAAGGACGGTGTACTCTGGTGATCCTACCACCTGGCTCACCCTCTCCGCTTACTGGTTCATCGAATCTGCGGGAGAGC
>CAWGVQ010000004.1:0-1290659 GCA_963826075.1 uncultured Chloroflexia bacterium | reverse complement strand
GTCTATAGCTATTTCCGGATTCGCTTTGCGCCAAAGATTCCAGGGGCGAACACCATCACGCAACATTGCAAGCTGATATTCATCGGCCATAATCGCACTTGACTCCTTGCAAACATCCCAATTTAGGCCGGCGCACACCTGCCAGTCAGCAATAATTATACCAGTTGGCGGCGCAGGGCGAAAGGCGGATTCACCGCGTGCCAGACCTGGTGTGGGCCAGGGTGCGGCCATCCGGCCGAGGAGGGCTCCGGGAGCATGTACTTGCTGTAGTCAGGATGGCTGGGAAAAAAAAGCCGTGGCGGAGGTATTGCTGCGGGCAGCGGATTCTCGGTTTTGTCACAACAGGTTCGTTAATTCTGGGGTCACCCATCTGCGCAGCTTACTTGCCACCAATAAGGAATTATTGCGGCGTAGCCGCTGGTAGGGCGAGAGGGACTCGAACCCTCACTCCGGGTTGGCCGGAAGCGGATTTTAAGTTCTCAGGGCGTCAGTTTGACGCAATTTCATGTAACCGCATACCCGCATGGATTCAGGGTTCCCAACCCTGTTGTATGTGCATGCGACGACTCGCGGTTGCATAGAGTG
Organism: uncultured Chloroflexia bacterium; assembly: GCA_963826075.1. Classification (GTDB taxonomy): domain Bacteria; phylum Chloroflexota; class Ktedonobacteria; order Ktedonobacterales; family JADMIN01; genus JAJPKE01. The sequence goes on along the minus strand of CAWGVQ010000004.1, from coordinate 1,290,074 downwards.
GATTCAGGAATGGATTCACAGTATATATGCACACATTCGTTACCATGCACCCGGTTTTATCGTAGTAAGTGGCATGGACGGGTGTATGTGACGCCCGTCAAGGAGATCACATGGCTCATAAGCACAAGCGCACGAATCCCAACTGGCACCCCGATCAGCGGGTGGTCGGGGATGGGTCGGCTTCCCCGATTTCTTGTCGACGCGCAAGCCACACGTACGCCAATCCGATGCGGGGATCGAAGATGAGCTCACATCGGCGCGTGGGCAGCTGCCGAAGCTGCGGGCCAAGAACCACGTTGAATCCTCATCCTCCTCTGTCTTCCCGAGGCCTGGCGTGGGTCCGGTCTGGTAGTGAGTTTCAACTGCTCTCTCTTCATCGCGCTTGTAGTGTGGAAAATTCGGCCGCCAATGTTGCTGTTGCCGTCCTGCTCGCCTGCATGCGCTCTCGTTTCCTGCGTTCTATCGAAACGTGGGAGGCGAGGGTGTATGCGTGGGGACCCAGGGCAGCAACGGCAGATTGGCGGTTTTTTGTTATGGCAATTGTTACCGCAAAGCCCGCTGCGCGCCGGCGTGCAAGCAAGGTCCCGACCGTACCTCTCGTGGCGCCGGCCCTCATGACCGTGGACCAGGCCGCAAGCTACCTGAGCGATGAGCCGCACCCAATTGTACAAGCTGCTCCTGGACGGAGCGATTCCGTCTCATTGTGCTGGAGGCGCACAGTTGCGCGCCCTGTGGCCAATAAAGTCCCTGGACGGTGTCGAGCAGGGGATAAGCCAAGAGGGGGTGCAGTCAGCATGACCAGCAAAAGAAATACCCCTCGTCGCGTAGCCAGCGCGCCGAGGGGCACAGACAAAGGACAGCAGCAGAACACGAACAGAAGCCAGCAACGATCAACCACGACCATTCTAACATGTTTTGACGATGTGTGCACCGGTCTGGTTACACTGACTGCCTCGTTGGCCGAGATCGTTCGTGACAGGAAGACTGCCAGGCTGGCAATGGATGCGTACCGACTCGCGTGTGATGCCCACCAACTGGCCGAGGACTTCGCCCTGTGGGAGAGCGAGGTGAAGGCGGCATGAGCGCAGTACCAGTAACGATGGGGCAGCGGCATACGCGCCGCAATCCTTGCAAGATCTGTGGTGGCCACGCGGATATGCCCCAAGGCAAAGGCAGACGCTGTGCAGGCTTCCTGAGCGCTGATGGCGACTATGAGCGCTGCCAGCGTGAGCAGTACGCAGGCCGTCTCGAGCTGGACGAGCGCACGACGCCGCCCACCTATGCCCACAAGATGCACGGTGAGTGTCGGTGCGGCGTCACCCATGCCCCAGGGGCCTACCACCGTAGCCAGCAGGCACCAGTAGCGGTGCATCCCAAGATCCAGTGGAAAGAGACTGGCCGATGGCCCGGCTTCGATGTGAAGACCGGTGAGAAGATGGCCGACCATGTCCGCCAGGACCCCTACGACGCCGGCGGGAAGCGCATTCCCAAAGGCACTGTCAAGAAGAAGATGTGGTGGAGCCCGTCAGGTGTCGTCACTGGCAAGCTGGAACAGTTGGCGCTGTATAACGCGGAAGCGCTCACGAGTGGGGTCATTGCCATCGTCTTGGAAGGGGAGCTCAAGACTGACGAGACCAATGAGCAGCTCCGGCGTGCAGGTCGTACGGATATCGTCGCCGTCGGCACGATGACAGGATCAGGCGTCACCCCGTGTGATGAGGCATTGCGTCCCTTGGTGGGCTGCCGGGAAGTGTGGCTGTGGGCAGACAACGCCGATGACGGGCGCCTGCACATGGAGCGCAACGCTGAGCGCCTCCAGAAGATGGGAGCACCAGCGCTGAAGTGGGTACGCTGGCAGGACGCACCACCAAAGGGTGATGCTGCTGACTACTTCGCTGGCGGTGGCACCGTCGAGCATCTGCTCGAGCTGGTGGAAGAACGCCCGGCAAAGCAATCGACAGAGCAGCCTAAGATGCCCAATCCCCCCATAGATGCCCATTCTGGGGATAGGGCATCTATGGGCATCTTAGACGAAGATGGGCATCTTAGAAGGGGTTTCATCCGGTTATCAGACGTGGAGCCTGAGCAAGTACAGTGGCTCTGGCAGGGTCGCATCCCGCTCGGAAAGTTGACCATCATTGACGGCGACCCGGACTTGGGCAAGAGCATCGTGTTCGGCGCAGACATTGCCGCACGCATCACGCAGGGTATGTGTATGCCCGATGGCTCACCTGGCCTGGGTGAGCCGGCAGGGGTCGTCTTGCTTTCCGCCGAGGACGACGTAGCCGACACCATCCGTCCACGCCTCGATGCGGCCGGTGCCGACGCAACGCGTGTCTTGGCCATCTACACTGTGCCGCGCTTCCGGACCAACAAAGAGGATGGTACCGTAACCGTCGAGGAAGGCTCGTTCGCGCTTCCCCGAGACATAGAATGGCTACGGCAAGCCATCGAGCATACTGGTGCCAGGTATGTGCTGATAGACCCGCTGATGGCCTATCTCAATCCCGGTGAAGTCAATAGCTATCGCGACCAGGATATACGAACCGCGCTTGCGCCTCTGAGCCGATTGGCGGCTGAGACCGGATGTGCGATCGTAGCGATTCGCCATCTCAACAAGGGTACTGCCACGAACGCATTGTACCGTGGCGGCGGTAGCATCGGCATCAGTGCCGCCGCACGTTCGGTACTGCTTGTCGCGGCAGATCCGAACGACGAAAGCAAACAGCGCCGCATCCTGGCGCGTTCCAAAGGCAATCTGTCTGCGCCAGTGCCGTCGCTCGCCTACCACATCGCAGTTACAGAGAACTCGGTTCCATACATCGTATGGGAGGGTGAGACAGACCACACGGCGTCCCAGCTCCTTTCGCTGCCAGTAGACGAGGAAACACGCTCGGCGACCGGTGAAGCAATGGAGTGGTTGCGTGCTGTCCTGACAGACGCAGGCGGCCAGATGCCAGCAAAGGACGTGCAAACAAGAGCCAGGCAGGACGGCATCACAGACAAGGTGCTGCGCTCAGCTCGCCAAAATATCTGTGAAACAACAAAAGAAGGTTTTGGCGCCACCGGCGTTTGGACATGGAGGCTCGCCCCTAAGATGCCCTCACCCCCTAAGATGCCCATAGATGCCCATATATCAGAAGTGGGCACCTTAGACGATAGTGGGCATCTTAGGACATGTAGCGTGACGGGTGGCGCTCATGTCTACGCGAAGATGCGCACCGCTGATGGGCGCCGCGTGTGCCTCGAATGTGATGGGCCGGAAGGCGCGAAGGAGGCGAGTTGATGAGTACTAGTACATTCGATCAGTGGCTCAAAAAGCAGCGGCGTCGTGATGATCCCGTCGGCGACCTGGCCCGGGATCGCCTGCAGGATTATGCCTGGCCACGGGTGCCAGGCACCCGCCTGCGGGGCTACCGCTCCTACCTGGCGGAATGCGGGGCCTGCAACGGAGCGGAGCGTGCGCTTGAGCGAGCGTATCAGGAATGGCTCAAGCAACGCGAGCAAGGGGCAGAAGGCCTGGAAGGTGAGGAGGAGTGAATATGGCGGAACTGAAGCTCAATGAGCGTCAAGAGCGCCTCCTGGCTGAGGCGAAGCAGCAACACTATGTCGTGGCCGCATGCAGACAGAGTAAGCGAGACCGGAAGTTACGCAACGCGTATTGGGACTGGTGCCTAAAACAGGCGTGGTGTCCATATATTCTCGTGACCATAGGGCCACGCTACGCGACGGTTACCCTTGACCGGGACACCGTACACGACGATAAGGGGAACTGGGTCGTTAGTACACGCCCCTGGGCACTTGAGCAGGCGTGGGCGGCCGTCTACAAGATGTTTGGTGAGACAGTAGACCATTGGGCGCGAGACGCGGTGGTTGCCGGATACTTCTACCTGCACGGGATGCCCATTGACCTGGTGCCGCAGTTCATCGACGACGTGTGGCCTGTGCTATCCGTGCCGAGGACCTACATTACCGACGCCCTGGAGCAAAGGGAGGTGAATGATGATTCATGAGACTCCCTGACCTCGCTAACGCTTCGCTCGCCGCGCTGGCTCCAACACTTCGGTCGGCTGAGCTGACAGCCGATAGGGGCTACCGCTCGGCGCCGAGTTCTACGATGGCTCTTTGAGCATCCAGTCATGACGGTCACTGCGCACACACCGGGTGGTTTCGCTGAGTGGGACTACGAATTTTACGTCGCCCACGCAGGAAACTGATAGAGTACCCGACGGGCGGTACTGAGCTTCGCATGCAACTCCCAGGAGGGGAGTTGACTGGGACGCCGCAGCTAAGCTCACCCCTGAAGTCCTCGCAACAGTCTGTGACTGTGTTGGCCTCGGCATGACGTATGAGCAGGCTGCGGAGGTTGCTGGGATTGGCGATCGGACACTTCGTGAGTGGCGGGAGAGGAAATCTTCCGTTTCCGCCGCCATAAAAAAGGCGGAATTGGACGGGATGCGCCGCCGCCTCCAGCGTATCGAGCGAGCAGCGGAAGAAGGCGCGTGGCAGGCAGACATGACCTGGCTCGAGCGGCGCTATCCCGATCAGTGGGGGAGGCGTGATCGCACGACTGTGGAGCATACGGGCAGTGTTGACGTGAAGATCGTGGCGGACATGCGCGCCGTCATCATGTCCGCCGTTGACGATATTCCTACTCGACGTCGGATCGCTGCGGCACTGCTGGCACTCGACGCTGCTCGTAGCGGCCCCCCCGATGGCGGCAACGACAGTGACGAAGACGAAGGAGGTGGCGAGTGGGCGTAGGCCGTGATGTAGCGATATCGATCGATCCAGTCGCGTTTGCCGCCGCCGCTGGCTACCCCGATCTCGACCCGTGGCAGGTAGAAGTCCTGGAGAGCAATGCGCCACGCGTGCTCTTGAACGCTGCTCGCCAGGTGGGGAAGACCAGTGTGGTTTCCCTCCTTGCCGCCTGGACGGCAGCGTACGAGGGCGGCTCTCTCATTTTGGCGGTATCACCAACACAGAGGCAGTCGGCGGAATTGCTCGTCAAAATCAAGCAAGCGCTCTCCGCAGTGGGTTGGCCGGAGCCTGCGATCGCTGAGGGCGTGACGCATTTGACATTACAGAACCAATCCAGGATTCTGGCACTCCCCTCGAGTGAGAGCGGTATCCGGGGGATGACCGCCAGCTTACTGTTAATCGACGAAGCGGCGCGCGTGGAACGAAGCATGCTCGCGGCGACGAGACCTATGCTCGCGGTCTCCGGAGGTAGACTGATTGCGCTTTCCACTCCAAACGGCCGCTATGGCAATTGGTTCGCCGAGGCGTGGCACGGCGAAGACGAAAATGGCGATGCCCTTGGTGACGCGGACTGGGAGCCGCACACCGCCAGGGCGGACCAGTGTAAACGTATACCCGCATGGTTTCTCAAGCAGGAGCGGGCCGCGCTGGGAGAGCGGTTGTTTCGACAGGAGTACCTCTGTGAATTCGTCACCCGCGAGGGTTCATTGTTTGACATGCAGGATTTACAAGAAAGTGTTGGAAAGGTCGAACACCCATGGAAACTGAAGGCGCTGGACGCATGGCGAACGAGTTGAACGGTACGCCGGTTGATCCGTTTGCCTGGGGACCGGGCACCGCTATCCGGGACCGACGCTTACGGGCCATTGTTCTGGGGCTTGATATCGGATTTATCCATGATCGGAGCGCATTGTCTGTTGTCCGTTGTTATGAGCAACGGCGCATTCTCTCGAAGAGCGAGGTCTATGATCGGAGCAGCCATTGGCCGCCAACGTTACGGGAACGTGCGCAGTCGAGCAGTGCTGTTTCCCGGGCGATTCGCGATGCGATGCGGTATGGGCGTGAGTCCTATTATGAGCTGATCGAGCTGGCCCAGGCGCCGGAACGCACGACCAACGATGAACTCGCTCGGCAGGTCTGCCAGCTGCTGCTCGAAATCATGCAGGAGCTAGGTGACGACGCGCGCCGTGAAGAGGAGCTCCATCCGTCCGACGAGTCCGACGAGGAATTGCAACTGCGCCTCGAGTCTCGTCCCGTGAAGCTCCGGGTCCATGTCGATAAAACCGGCTTAGGATTGCCGTCGTATCTGGAAATACAAAAGGCGCTGCGCTCCTTCGATCCTCGGCTCCAGGCGGTACGCGCATATCCCATTGGGATCACCGCTGGCGATAAAGAATATTCCGAAATGCGGGAGAGCGTCTCGAAATCGAGATTGGTGCTGAATGTGCCTCGGTTACTGCGGCAGAAGCTGCTGCGAATTAGTGATCGGACACCACTCCTGCAGCAGTTTTTAAAGCAAGCCGAGGATTTCGGCCAGACTAATCGGGGCGAAGGCCGGTCGCCGCAGTATGGGAACCAGACGGCGAGCGGCTATGATGACCTGGTCCTTTCCGTCGCACTGGCCCTGGCATACGATCCGTGTCTGCACCGTGTGCAGGAGGGCGCGACGCTCTTTCCCGGAGCGAATCCTGCCGCCTTCGCGGACTCGCCCAACACGACGCAAGCCCGCCGGGAAGCCGAGGAGCGGGAAGCCGCCGAGGATGCGGCCCTCGAGGATCGTTTCGACCCCCAATATTTTCCGGCCGCGGAAAATGCTCGCTGGCATCGAGAGCGGCAGGAGCAAGGGCTCGAGCCACCCGACGACTCGGTGATATAATGAATCGGTGCATGCTTGCTTACTACTCCAGAGAGGGGGAGACATGAAAACAGCAGAGTCAATCGAGACCATTGTGTCGCAGGCCTTCGCCGTCCAGGATGCGCCCGCCGGTCTCTGCCACACGTGTCATGAGCAGGTCACCGCGCGGCACACGGTGACGTTTGGCCTATCCCGCCCATCAGTGGTGAAAGATCTACCACCCAGGATCACGATCTCGGACGCGTACTGGGACCAGTTACACAGCGTCTGGAACGAGGAGCAGCAGCCCAGGATCTGCACCAAGTGCGCCGGGAAAGCGATCCGGAGGCAATGAATCGCGCGTCAATCGTGTCCGACGCGCAAGCCATGACGCACTACTTCACTGTCGTCCTCCCGCTTTTCGAGGATCCAGGCCACACACTCGCAGTCTGCGCATCGTCACTGGTGGGGAGTCAGGACATGACGTGCTTCCTGGTCGATCTCGTCGACAGCCAGGTGAGCGGCACCCTGGCGCTGGATATCATCTTCGCGAAAGCAGGCCACATGGTAGAGGAATTCGGCATGGATGGTGTACGTGAGAAGGTCCTGTTGCTGACCCCGCGGGGGATTGAGCAAAGAAAGAGGAAGACCATGAGTGACAAACAAGAGGTGGAAGAGAAGCTGGCGGACACCAAACTGCGAGATGTGCAGTGGCGCGACTATGCCGCGGATGATCCACGCCTGGTGGAGCAGATGCGCACGGTGTTGGAGGCGCTCGACTGGCCGCACCTGGCGCTGGAGGGCACGCCGATCCTCAATTGTGGCAGCGGGCAAGCCGAGCTCGAGGATTATCTTGGCAGACTGGCGAGCACTGCAAACAACGAGCCGGTGCGGTTAAAGGGTCAGGCAGCTGTCCGGCAATTGCTTACAGCCGGGCAGCGTCGGGAATCGGAGATCGAGCAGGCAACGGCGGCGGCATTGTGGCGCCTTCGGGAGTCGCCAACACCAGAGAAGAAATAACGGGCGAGGCGGCGCAACCAAATGCGCCGCCATACGTCTAGCAGGTAGAATATATCACTGTACGCTTGCTTACTATTAGAAAGCTAGGAAAAATCCAGTATGAGCAACCCAAATGGACGCGGCCTTACCAACAGTCAGAAGCTGCAGTACCAGGCCGATGACTTGGCCATGAGTGCGAAAATCGAAGCGATTCGCGAGGCAGAAGACGCGCGCAATGCGCTCCGCAATGCCTACCAGGTGGCAGCTGGGGCCAATGTATCGGCCTCGGTCAGCTGCAGCAGAGACTGCAAAGAGCGCATCATTGACTTCGTGCACCGCTGCGACGGTATCATCGGTGCCGGCGCCAGCCTCAAGGCGGCTATTCCGCTGCCCTTGCTGCCCAACGAGATCACGGTGTACCAGCGGCAGCGGACGTATAATATGGATCTCATCAACAACGCCATTAAGGCGAATCAGGAGATCCGCGACAAGGCGTTCAACGGCGCCGCTCAGGTGGCCAATGATATCGTCGCGGCTGCGTGGCTCGCTGCGGTACCAGGTATCCCCGATCGGGCCTTGAAGCCAGAGATGGAGAGCTGCCTGACGGTCATCAACACCGCCATGGGCACCGGCATGGGGGGCAATCCGAGCCAGACCGCACAACGCATCCTGACTCAGGCGATCGCCGACAACGACTCGGCGATGCTGGCCACCCTCTTAGGTGAGCCGGCACGGCGCCTCCTGATCGCTATGGGCGTTGATCGAGCCGACCTGGTCCGGCAGTATGCCCGGCCGATGGTTGACGCACTGAAAAACAACCCATACCCGCAGGACAGCTCCAAGCAGGTGACCGGCGGTGCGTTCTTACTCCTGCAGGACGGGAGCCAGGCATTAAACAAGTTGCCAGCGCTGGCTGATGATTTTTACAAGGCGATGCAGAAGCGTGTGAACGACCTGCTGAGCATGTCGATTGTCGCCGGCTAGCCGGAGAAAGGTACGACCATGGCAAACAAGATTTTTCGCGAACCATACATGCCAGCTCGAGCGGCCATCGAGCAGCTGGCAGGACCACCCAGAGCAGGCGCCGGCAATCGTCCGCATTCTGCGGACGGTTGACCATGCCGCGCGGCAATGCGCTCAGCCAAGAGCATGAGACAGACTTTCATGGGAACGTGCGCACACCAGCGCCGGCGGAGGATCAGCAGATTCTGTCAAGCTACCAGCTAGCGAGCGAGATTAGCCGCGTGATCGAAGCGGTGGCACCGGTCAATTTCGAACGTTTCGATGATCCGCGCATTGTCGAGAACACGGCGCGACGGTTGTGGCTTGAGAACACGTTTGACTTGGCGGCCGCGCACATCGACCGTTAGCAAACGTGGCGCTACGATGGATAACGAGTAAGCTGCGATACACAACAAAATGCCCCAGAAATCACTCTGGGGCATCGTAGTGCGTGGGGTAGTCTTCCGAAAACAGTGCTTAGCCCATTGGAAGTCTTCCCTTTCCGTTATGGCATTTCGGGACCACTGGTCTTGCGGTGACAGGTGGTGTTGCTAACCGGACCAAGTATAACACAGACAGCTCGGAAGCGTTCTCAACTTGGAACAGTTCCAAGGAGCAAGAGTGATGACGAAGACAGAAGATCCGCTCTGGACGTGTGCCGAGTGCGGCCATGATGCAGAGGAGCTCTGCGATTATTGTGTCAAGCCCGCCTGTGAGATTCACCACCATATGCGGATGGATGCGTCTGGTTTGCCCTGGATCAAGTGCGAGGCGTGTACCGCCGCCGGCGGAAGATCCGCCGATCGATTGGGCGGACGAGTGAAACTTGGAAGCGATCCGGCCGGAACCGTTCTAGCAGCCTGGAAGACTTTCAGCATTCCGGCATGATGCTGTCGGCGGTGACTGCCAATCTCGGAACGGTTCCACCGGAAGACTTCCCGACAATAAAAAAAAGCCCGGGTGACGGGCTCTGGCGATCACACCGGGCACGGAAGAGAATCTACTGCGCGAACCCGTCAGCAGGCGCCGTGTCCGCTTGGCGCTGATGTGGCTGCCGCGCTATTTGCCACGCCACACGATGCTCGCCGGCCTTCTTACTGCTGATGTGAAGGCGGTTTCGAAGCGCATCGCGTGAAAGGTTGGGGTTCTTATCCAGCAACACGAACGCAGCCGCTGCTCGTCTTCACGAGTAGCAAACCGGTTTGGCTTGCGACGTCTTGGGCGCCGCTCAGCCGCTGGCTGCAGTGGCACAATAGTGGAGGGTGCCAGTCTCCGCTCGAGGGCCACAGTTGTGCGCGAGTCGTCTGCTTCATCAGCAGGCAACTCACGCAGTTGGATCGGCGATCCCCCTCCGGTGGGGAAGCCCGGTCCATCGTCTGAACTCGGAGCCGACAACGCAGTGGGGATAGCCGCCTGGTCGGGCTGCACGGCCGCAATCAGGGCAACTAAGCGCTGGTCATCGGTTTCGGATGTATCACCGGCCGCGCGATACATCGCGAGCAATTCGGAAAGCGACGCCTCGGGATTGTTGGCCAATTCCGTGACGTGCCGCAGGACTCCTCGGCCTGCGATCAGTTCCGCTTGGTACAGAACGTCGCGAGCCGAGATCGGAATGGTTCTTGCCATCGACAAGTAGACGGACAACAGCGGAGCCGCCGCTGCACGGGCCAGTATCAACGCCCAGACAACCAAGCTGGCTGGGTGTTCATAGCGGGCACTCATGTAGGCGTAGGTGGATGCCTCCAACACAGCCACCACACCGATAACGGCCTGATGGATCCGTGTTTCGGAAGGATCAGCCCTCCGAGCCGCCAACCTGCGAAGCATGCTGGCTGCGTAAATCATGCCTACGTCCATACAGAGCACCAGCAGCGTCGATACCGCGATACTGATCACCGACGGGATATCGACCTGGCCGTGGTGCCACTCGGCAACTATGCTCGCCAGAGCGTCGCCACCGAGGGCTACCAAGCTGCCCAAACTAAACAAGCAGATGAGCAATAAGGCGCAGGCGTGGGCCGCACGTGCCATTCCAGAGCCCTGACGGCTGACCTCGTCAAGCTGGCGCTCGATTTGGTCACGCTCGCCAAAGAGCCGAGTTCGGAAACGAGAAATCAAACCAGAATTAGGTTTCATGCAAACCTCCAAGAAACCTGGAGGCGCATGGGATATGCTATTGCTAGCACCCATGCGCCCTAATCGCATGTGTGTTAGCTCGCCGTCGGTGCCTTTAACGCCGGCGACGAGCGCAAGAGATCTCTTCCGTACACGATGTGACCACCACAGCCGGCCACACGGGCCAGAGGCTGTAGTGGTGATGCGAGAAACAAATTGGATGGATCCAGCAGGCATGTGCACGCGGACATTCTCAGGTTAGCGGAGCTAGCTCATGGGCTTCGATGCGCTCATGACGGGCGCGTCTTGGCCAGCGTATCGTTGATCACGCTGATTGCCCAGCCTTACCAGCTCGAGCGCGACGCGTGAACTTCACGCTCGAGTCGATCCATACGTTTGTCACTTTGCGCGAAGCGCTCATCGACCAGGTACTCATGCGCTTCCGCCCTATGGTGGCAATAGCGACCAAACTGTGCGGCCTTGCAGTCGCACGTCATGGTCAAATCCTTGACGGTGACGAGATGCACGGCATTTTCTCCCTCGCTTGCCTCGCCCCTGATCAATGCCGAGTGAAATCTTTCGCCGTCTCCGGGGTCGCATCCGCACAGCGTGCCGAGCCTCATCACTGCAGGTGGCTGAGAGGTAGCCGTCGAGAGGTCCACTATGGTCGGCGTTACGACTACTTCGCTCAACATGATCGTCACAAGCTTCTACTTCCATCGTCGCCGGCGACGAGCGCAAGAGATGTCTTCCGTACACGATGTGACCACCACAGCCAGCCACACGGGCCAGGGAGTGCAGTGGTGATGCGAGAACAAACGGGGATGGATCCGGCACACGCGGACACACGAGCAATTGCTAGGATTAGCGGAAGATCGAGACGGGCTTGCTACTGCTATGCCAACGGGCGCATCTTCGCCGTGATTTGCTTTGCCAGTTTCACGACCTCGAGCGCTACCCTATGTAAGTCACGCTCAAGTTTGTCAATGCGCTGGTCACTTCGCGCGAAGCGCTCGGCAACCAAGAACTCATGCGCTACCGCCCTATGCTGGCAATAGCGACCGAACTGTGCGGCCTTGCAGTCGCACGTCAAGATGAGATCCTTGACGGTAACGAGATGGAGAGAATTTTCACCCTCGCTTGCACTCGTCACGCCTAGCACTCGCTCTCCGGTCTCCTTGTTATGGCCGACACGGGCGGCAACCACTAGGCCAGCTCGGTGCGCCCTTTCAAGCGCCCTTTCGTACTCATGTGGTATCATTCCTATGTCCTTTCGACTTGGCCGCTAGCGAGCCCTCAAAACTCCGCTAGCGGCTATTTTTGTGCCCGTGTGCACACGTGTGCCGATCCATTTTGGGCACCCTGCCTACCGGAAGTCTTCCCGGCTTCCGTTGGTTCTCGCTCGATTGTGAAGGTGCTACGGCGGGTAGTCAGCCCGCATCTACTTGCACACATATTGTAACATCTTGACACACACATGTCAATGGACCATTGACACATGTGGAGACGGCATGGTAGACTTCTGAGAGTGAGGTTGTTCCCGTGAGAAAGGGGTTGCATCATGGCGAAATATGGCGAGGTACTGAAGAATCTTCGCAAGGTTCGGGAGTCACGGTTTCTAAACCAGGCGGAGTTGGCCGAGAAATCTGGTGTGGGACGCACGACGATTGCGCGAGCGGAGTCTGGCAACAACGTGGTGAGCTATCCCAACATCAAGAAGCTTGCAGCTGCACTGGGTGTCGAGCCGGCGGAGCTGGTAGGGGAATCAGACCGGTTGGCGGTCGTGGCGTAATGCTGCGACCGCCTCTTTTATGTGGCACAAGGGGACCGCATGGACGACATACGCGACGTTGAGCGACTACGTAGCGAGCTTGAGAAACGGCGCCGGCGCTATGACAAGCTCTCGCATGAGAGCGTCGAGGCGAGCTTTGCCGGGATCGCCACACGAGACCTGTATGAGCTTTGCCGGCGTAATGGGGATAGCTGGGCGATCCAGACGGAATTCTTCCGGCATGTGCTCCGGCTCAAGCACGAGTTGGAACGCTACCAAAGGGTATTGCCTGGTGTGGACGAGCTCGAGCATTTTTCACCTGTGGACTGGCTCAGCATGCGCCAGCTAGCGGAACTCCTGCAGCAGCTCGCCGGCCAGATGCTGGCATTGGAACGGCACCAGGTCATCGAAGCTGAGGAGGCATCTGCTTCCTGAAGCGATAGTGGTAGCTATCGTAGGTGACGATGACTTTTGATACTTTTGGCACCTCGTCACTCTACACGTTTCGCGAAATCGGAGGAGGCGATGGGGAACAAGGGCGGGCAGAACGACGGCTCGATCTACTGGCTGGACGATCGGCAACTCTGGTGCGCGGCGGTCTCCTTCGGCTACGAGGGTGGGAAGCGCAAGCGGAAGGTCGTCTACGGTCACACGCGGGAAGACGTCCAGCGCAAGCGCAATGCCCTGCTCCACGACCGGGACCAGGGGCTGCCGCTCACGGATGACCGCATCACCGTGGGCCAGTACCTCGATCGCTGGCTGGCCGACGTGGTGAAAGCCGCTATCGCCGCCCGAGCACCTATGCCAGCTACAACGAACGCATCCACACGCACATTGCACCGGAGCTCGGCCGCATCCCGCTCGCAAAGCTCACCCCGCAGGATGTGCAACGCTTCCTGAGTCGCAAGGTGCAGGAGGGCTCGCTCAAGCCCGTCTCCGTCGGCTACCTGCACCGCATATTGCGGAGTGCCCTTACCCAGGCGGTTAAGTGGGAGATGGTGCGGCGCAATGTGGCGACACTGGTCGAGCCGCCGCGCGTCGAGAAGGTCAACCGCCAGGTGCTCGACGTCGACCAGGCGAAAGCCTTCCTGGCTGCGGTGAAGGGGAACCGGCTGGAGACGCTCTATACCGTGGGCTTCGCCATCGGCTTGCGACGTGGGGAAGTCCTGGGGCTGCGGTGGGATGACGTCGATCTTGCCGAGGGCAGTGTCACCATACGGCGCGAGCTCCAGCGCATCGACGGTAAGCGTCAGCTGGTGCCCTATGCCAAGAGTCAGAGTAGTCTACGCACGATCACCCTCCCTCCGCAGGCCCTGGAGGCACTACGGGAGCACCGCCTGCGCCAGCTCGAGGCACGCCGCGCCGCCGGCGACGAGTGGCAGGGAGAGGAGTGGAATCTCGTCTTCACGACGGGAAGGGGCACACCTCTGGACGGGCGCAATGTGGAGCGGTATTTCGAGCGCGCGCTCAAGCAGGCCGGTCTGCCGCATCAGCGCTTCCATGATATGCGCCACGCCTGCGCATCCCTGCTGCTGGCGATGGGCGTACCTGATCATGTGGTGATGAATATCCTCGGGCATAGCTCGATCAGCATCACGAAGAACATCTACGCCCACGTCTACCCGTCCATGCAGCGGGAAGCGGCGGACAAAATGGGTCAGGCGCTCTTCGGCACGAACCCAGAAAAGTAGAGACGATTGTAGCCCGGTGGCTACAATGGTGGCTACAAAAAGCCGGTGGCAGTCACCACCGGCGAAGAAAGAGATAGGCACTATGCTAGATTTCAAGCGGGCTTGTACGATGGGGGTGACCGACGGGTTTTGAACCCGCGACCTCCAGAGCCACAATCTGGCGCTCTGCCAATTGAGCTACGGCCACCATGATAATCTTAACTTATAAAGTATAGCCCGGCAGCCTCGGCTCTGTCAAACTTGGCTCAGTCTCAGGTAACGTTCACAACCCGGCGAAGACGTCGTCTTCCGGAGTGGGATAATCTCTATCGGAGATGGGAGTCGGCGCCAACTCGAGCGTCTCCTTTCCCATGAACTGGCGCATCTGCTCCTCGGTGGAACGGGCCCAGGGGGTATCCGCCGGCATCTGGGTAGCGTGAGCCTGCAGCGCCTGTAACTTCTTGGCGAATTCTTCATCACTCAGCGTTATGACTGTGGTAATGAGCTCCTCTGGTGTACCCATCTCCTCCAGGGGAATGGTCGCGGCATTGCCACCAGGAGTGAAGTCACGGCCATCGGCCTGCGCTTGTTCGCGCATCTGAACCAAACGGCTTCTTGGCATAGCGCCGAAATAGACCTTCCGCACACGGTGTGGCGGCATGCCCGGATAACGATCAGCATCGGCGGCAGCGACTATGGCCGCAAGCGCCAGCCGGTGAATTGCCATGTGATCGTAATGGCCATATCCGCCGTTTGCCGGAAACGTTACCACCACTTGGGGCTGAAACCGGCGAATGTGGTGTACTATGCGCCCTGTTGCTTCCTCAGGATCGGCCTCGCTAAGGTGACCATCTCGATAATCCAGAAACGACACGTCGGTGACTCCAACAGCAGCGCAGGCGCGTCTAAGTTCCTGCTCGCGCACCTCCCCAAGATTTTCCGGAGTAGCAAGAGCTGGGTCCGCTATCTCTCCCTCTTCGCCACGTGTAGCGCAGACAATCGCCACCGGATGTCCCTCAGCGGTTGCTCGGGCCATCGTACCGGCCTGCCCAAAAGCTTCATCGTCGGGATGAGCCCAGATGCCCATCATGCCTGGCTTGCTTACTGTGTCACTCATTCAACCGCTCGCAACTTTCTCAAACGCTCTCGACGATCACAAAATAACTAACCGCTGGTTCGCCATCTTGCCGCTAGCTGGCTCCTGGCACCTATCACACATAGGTGACAGCTACGACTACACAGTACCGCTGCTGGCCACCAATCCAGTTGCCGGCATGTCACGCTCAGGCGGCAAGTTACGGGAAATCGGCCGCAACTGATGGCCGCCCTCAAGTGCGTTGGCGAGAACCTCATAGGCGTCGTCTACTGGAATGAAGGTCATCTTCGTCAGCAACTCTTTGGGAAGATCTTCAAGGTCCGGCACGTTCCGCTTAGGCAGTATGACAGTGGTGATGCCCGCGCGGTGGGCCGCCAGCACCTTCTCCTTCAACCCACCAATCGGCAATACCTTGCCACGAAGGCTGATTTCTCCCGTCATCGCTACATCCGAGCGCACTTTACGTCCCAGGGCCAGCGAGACAATCGCCGTCATCATGGTAACGCCCGCCGAGGGTCCATCCTTTGGAATGGCACCCGCCGGAACATGGATGTGCAGGCTATTGTCTTCGAACACACGCGGATCGATTCCCAGCAAGGTCGAATTGGAACGGACATAGGAGAGCGCGGTCATCGCCGATTCCTTCATAACATCTCCCAGTTGTCCGGTCAAGGTCAGCTGTGACTCGTGACTGCGCATCATCGCCGCCTCGACAAAGATGATATCGCCACCCACCGAGGTCCAGACCAATCCGGTAACCACGCCGGGCCGGTCAATGCGCTCGGCAGCCTCGGCGAAGAAGCGCTGTCTACCCAGTAGCTCGTGCACCCTTTCGGGAGTTACTACCACCGAACCAGTTTGACCCTCCAACATTTGCTTGACTACTTTGCGGCAGATGGTGCCGATTTCTCGCTCCAGGTTTCGAACACCCGCCTCACGGGTATAGTCGCGTATGATAACCAGTAACGCCTCATCTCCCATAGATATCTCATCAGGAATGAGCGCATTGGCGGTTATCTGCTTGGGCAAGAGATATCGGCGAGCTATATGCAGCTTCTCTTCTTCGGTATACCCCGCTAGTTCCAGAATCTCCATGCGATCACGTAACGGGTCAGGAATAGGGTCTAGCGCGTTTGCGGTCGCGATGAACATGACCTTGGAGAGGTCGAACGAGAGATCCAGATAATTGTCACGGAATGAGTGATTTTGTTCAGGATCGAGCACTTCCAAGAGCGCTGACGAGGGATCACCTCGCCAGTCTGACGCCACCTTGTCTACTTCATCTAGCATGAACACAGGGTCATTGGTCCCGGCGCGACGGATGGACTGCACGATACGCCCCGGCATCGCGCCAATATAGGTGCGCCGATGCCCGCGAATCTCGGCCTCGTCGTGTATACCGCCCAGTGACATGCGCACGAATTCGCGACCAAGCGCTCGCGCAATCGAATGGCCGAGTGACGTCTTGCCAACCCCTGGCGGACCCACAAAGCAGAGGATTGGCTCACGGCTCACCGGCGCCTTCACCCCGCCGCCGCTAGAGCTGCTCGTGGTGTCCTGGCCAGACTGGCGCTCGTCCCGCAGACGGCGCACCGATAAGTACTCGAGTATACGATCCTTGATTTTCTCCAGGTCATAGTGATCCTCGTCCAGTACCTGGTGAGCATAGGGCACATCTATCTTCTTACCGGTGCTCTTATCCCAGGGCAACGCCACCAGAGTATCCAGGTAGCCACGTATCACACCATATTCTGGAGAGATTGCCGGCAGCTTTTCGAGGCGCGAAAGTTCACGCTGCGCTTCCTTTAGCGCTTCTTCCGGCATATGGGCTTCTTCGATCTTTTCCCGCAGCTGGTTGATGGTGGCAACTTCATCGCTCTCTTCGCCCAGCTCCACCTGGATCGCTTTGAGCTGCTCCCGCAGATAGTACTCGCGCTGTGCCTTAGTCATTTCCTCCTGTGCCTGGCTCTGAATCTTCTTGCCAAGCTCCAGCAGTTCCAGCTCACGGGCCAGGAATACAGTGACTTTGTCAAGCTTCGCCCGTAATGAATCCATCTCCAGGAGTTGCTGGCGAAGTACGAGGTCCATCTGCGCATTGCTGGCAATGAAATAGACCACCTGCCGCGCATTTCCCAGGTTCATAGCGGCAAGCGCGAGCTGGTCGGGCAGATACTGAACCAGACTCACCAGCCGCTGGAATTGATCTATTACCGCGCGCTTGAGCGCCTCGATTTCGTCGTCGTCGGGCACGATCTCGGGTGAAAGATGGCAGCGCGCTTTCAGGTAGGGCTGCTCGGATGTGTATTCATCGATGACAATGCGTTCCAGACCCTGGACAATGATCTGAACAGTTCCATCAGGAATGCGCAAGATACGTACGATACGAGCGACAGTGCCGATACGGAAGCAATCATCGGGTCCGGCAACCTCGATCTCGGCATCCTTCTGGGCAACTAGACCCACAAGCCTTGACCCGCCACGCATGACTTCATCTATCAATTGAATCGAGCGTTCCTTGCCAACACCAAGCGGCGAGACCGAAGACGGATATACCACCGTATCTTTTAGCGGCAGAATGGGCAATTCGTCCGGCAGCTCGATCTGTTGTTCCTCGTCATGGTCCTCGAGGTCGGTGGCGTCGTGCTCGTTCAATAAGACGCTGATCTCATCGCTGTCCGATATATCCGCTACATCGTGCTCGCTCAATTTCTCAAGCGAAGATGGCTCGGTGAGTCCAGGACGTCCATACGGGAGAGATGCTGCGGCATCAGGCTCTTCATTGACTTCGGGAATGGTCTTAGAGCCAGACTCCAGCTCGCCTACCGTCTGATTTTCATCTTGACTTTCTTCGGACTCTGAAACAGGGTCATCACCTTTGGCAGGTGGTATATCATCAAACATGATGCTGCGCTCCTAATTGGAGTATCAGTGTATGCCGGTTGGTCTTGGCGGCATCAACTGTACCGCCATGCGTCGCCATATATTTTTAGTGAGTAACAGATACTATGCCATACAAGAGCTAAACCGCGCAAGCATTCGATGATTTACACGATGTTCCTGCTGGGTAGAGGTGGCCAAACGTAGGCAATAACCGGTTTTCCAATGTATAATACCTTCAGCGCTCTCGTTGGACCATATTGACGACTCTCTGCAGGTATCGGTCTGCAACAGTGTATACGAGTAGGATGTCCCGGCCGGATCTCCTGCGGAGATGTATCATGCAAGAAGAACCTCAAGAATCGCTCGAGATCTCGTCCTTACCGACGATACCGGCGGTAATTCCTCCATTGCCGTCCCCAATCGGCACTCCGCCTGTAGCGGAACCAGGACCCGGGTTAGAGCCCGCCCAAATTACCGAACCCAGGGCACCCGTCGTGACCGCTCCGCCACCAGAAGCTCCGCCACCAGAAGCTCCGCCACCAGAAGCGGCAGCTGCTCCAGCCTCCACCACAGGTCGCCACCTCGGCACTACTCTGGCGCTGATCGCGCTGGTGTTCGCCGTAGTTGCCGCCGGTCTCGTATTTGCCGGGTACAACACGGCACAGGCTGAACTGCAACCCGCTCGCGTCGTGCAAGCCTACTGCCGTGATCTTCGATCGGAGAACTTTAGCGCGGCTTACGGGTTGCTGTCTTCCACCTATCAGGCACAAGTGCCGCTGGCGCAGTTCTCCCTGATAAACCAGCTTCAAGATGGAGTGGACGGCAAAGTGCATGCCTGCCCCACCGCCACCGGTTCGGGAATCGATTTCTCCTTTGGACGTCCCCAGAGTCACGTGGCGTTCTTGATTACCATTGAGCGTAACACGTCCTTCACCGGCCATATCGAACTCAACCGCCAGCAGAACACATGGAAGGTGAATGCCGTAGAGCAGTCGCTGCAAGGGTCCAATGTTGCTCCGCTCCTGGTAGCCGACACCTTCTGCCGCGCCATCATACAAGGCAATTATGTTACTGCCTATCACCTGCTATCGAGCCGGCAACAAAGCCTTGCTCCTGAGTCGGCGTTTGCCCAGCAATTCAAGTCGGCCTTTGGAGACGCCATACACCTGGAAAGTTGCACCATTGATTACGGCAGCTACCACCTGCAGGCCAGCACCGCCAATGTGTCTATGACCTTCAATCTTGCAATCTCCATGCCGGCCGCGGGGTCCCTGACCACCAGCCTGGTTACTGTGTTGAATTTCACCCAGGAAAGCGGGTCATGGAAGCTCGATGATTTCACGCCTGTGCCACCCTTGCCATAGCGCTGCGAATTGACTGGAACAGGCATGGTATGCTATAACCCATGTATCTGAAGGAAGGCAAAGCCACACCAAAAGGCAATCTAGTTGTCCTAATCGGCGAAGATGCGCATGGTCGAGCCGGGTGCTGGTTTATTCGAAACGCGAGGCTCTGTGTATCCAACAGAAGCGAGGATATTCCGATGTTCTTGCAGCGCCTCAGGCACCTATTCTCACGCCTTTTCACGCGTCTGACCGGGCGAGCGGACTCACCACCCTTACATCCTCTGGTGCACCAGTCGACGGCGGCTACCCCAGTGGGACATCGACAGAGCACGGCCGCAAATACACCAGCCAGCGGGCTCGCTTCGGCTCGCTGGCTGGACGATACTCGCCGCATGCGGCCACACCTGGCCACAGCGGATCGCTGGACTGCACCTGGTCACCCATCCCAGACGGCTCGCTTCGTACTGCCAGATACATTGCCCATTGCACCATCACGGCCACCGGAGCGGGCAGCGGGATCTACCACGCCCTTGTATGAACCCCTTGTGGCGGTGCCTGAACCGGAGCCGGAGTCTTCTGCTGCGGAGTCGTCTGCCGCCGGGGAAGATCCGCTAGATAGCCTACCGGCGCAGCGGCAACTGATGGCGCTCAAGTATCTGATACGGCTGGGCATCTACAATGAAGGTTTTGCCAGCAGCAATGTGCCTGACCAGTACCAGCACAGTATGGGGATAGATGAATCGGCCAACGAATTCTGGCTGCCCGACAATCCCGAGAGTCAGGAAGATACCTCAGGATAGTACCGCCGACAGCAACTCGCCAAGGTCTTTGAACATCATGTCCGGCCGGCGTGTTCCGCTAGACTGCTCTGCTTGCTCACGTGTGGTCAACCCAGTCAGCACCAGCGCGGTAGTTACACCGGCGGCATGCCCAGCCACAATGTCAAGATCAAGGCCGTCCCCTACCATCAATGTTTGATCCGGTAAGGCGCCCGCAATGCGCATCGCTTCCAGGACTATGCCTGGCTCCGGCTTGCCCACGATTTCCGCTCTCTGCCCACTGGCGTATTCGAGCGCGGCAGTGATGGATCCCGTGCCTGGAACCATACCATTCTCCACCGGCAGGCGTGGATCACGATTGACCGCATAAAACGCTGCGCCGTTCAGGATCGCGTGTAACGCCCGTTGCAGCCGGTCGTAGGTCAGACCGCGGTCCAGAGCGACCAGAACAGCGTCAGGAACCTGGTCGTCGCTGGAGTCGCTCCAGACCGGCTGCAGGCCCGCCTGCTCCACCAACTGTTCAATAGGAGGAAGGCCCAGCACGAAGACACGTCCACCGGGAAAGCGTTGCGACAGCACACCGGCCGCCGCATAACCGGCGGTGAGCACACGCCCTTCGGGTCGCGGCATGCCAAGACGCGCCAGCTTCGCTGCTACCTGCCCCGGCGTGGCAATCGAATTATTAGAAAGGTAGACAGCTTTCCTGCCGGTTGCGTCCAGCCATTCCACCAGCTCACATGCGCCCGAAAGTAGCTGATCACCACGATAGACAACACCATCCAGGTCCAAAAGATAGGCTTGATATTCCTGCATGAGCGGTCTCAATTAACCCAACAATTGCTGGCGAATAGCCATGACTTCTTTACGCAGAGCGGTATTGTCGTTCACTTCGCGCGCGATCTTTTCGCAGCCATGCAATACTGTGCTGTGATCCCGTCCTCCCAGGGCATTACCTATGTCAAGCAGAGACGCTTGCGTCTCCTGTCGCATCAGAAACATGGCAACGTGGCGGGGCACAATGATGTGCTTATCACGCTGCTTGCCGCAGAGATCTTCGCGTGGGATGCGATAGTATTCAGCCACCGTCTCCAGAATCTCATCCAGGCTCACGCGCTTCTGCTGCCCATCACTGGCGAGATTGTTGAGCGCGGCTTTGGCAGTCTCCAAAGTCAATGGCAATCCCTGGAGCTGGTTCATAGCCAACAGCCGGTTGAAACTCCCTTCGAGGTCGCGTATGTTGCTTTGCACTCGACTCGCCAGATAATCTATGACCTCATCGGGAACTCGGCGGCCCATGACATCAGATTTGGCACGTAGGATCGCCACGCGCGTCTCTAGGTCCGGAGGCTGAATATCAGCGATCAGGCCCCACTCGAAGCGAGATCTCAAGCGCTCTTCCAAGCTGACTATCGCTTTTGGCGGCCGGTCGCTGCACATGACTATCTGTTTGCTGGATTCATAGAGACTATTAAAAGTATGGAAGAACTCTTCCTCGGTGGAATCTTTCCCGGCGATAAACTGGATATCATCGACCAGCAACACGTCGACTGACCGGTACTTGGCTCGGAACTCCTCAGTCGTGCGATAGCGTATGGCATTTACGATTTCGTTGGTGAATGTCTCCGATGAGACGTACAGTACTATCAGGTTACGAGCCAGCGCCGTATGGCCGATGGCATGAAGGAGATGGGTCTTCCCCAGCCCCACACCACCATAGAGGAACAGCGGATTATAGGCCTTCCCCGGAGTATCGGCCACTGCCTGCGAGGCCGCATGAGCAAGCTGGTTGCCGCTTCCGACGATAAATGTCGAGAATGTATAACGCTGATTTAGACGAGGTATTGCTAGCGGAGAAGCCGAGGTCTGTCCAGGCGAAGCAGCGCTTGTCCGCGGTTCAGTCGTGCCACGTCGGTAGGCGGAAGGCCCGGGCCGCCGGTCGGCAGTGCGGGGAGACTCCGACATTTCTTCGGCAGCGGCGCCCTCCGGCTCGAACTCGCCGTCTAACTCATCTTCCTCGTCGGCGCGCGCATCGAAACCCGGCGCCAGGTTGCCCGCTACACTCGGCTTGCCGCTCTCTGCGCCAGTGGTGGTGGAAGGGCCCACGCTGGCGATATATCGGCGAGATGCCGCTCCCGCCGATACCGAGCGCCCTGCAACGTCATCCGAGCTATCGAACAGAGTGGGGCCACCCGCATGATCTCTCCGAGTCCGTCCTCGCTGTTGCGAAACCGGAAACGGTTCTCGCCGGCTTTCTATAGCACCAGAGTCTCCGGCCGACTCCGGATCTCCGGCCGCCACTTCAAGCAGCAGCGTACAGTTGCGTCCAGTGACACTCGCGATTGCCGCTTCGATTCGTTCGCGAAAACGGGTCTCGAGATATTCTTTGGCAAAGGTCGTACGTACGCAAAGCACAGTAACATTGTCGCGCTCATCTGCCAGCCAGGTGCCGCGCAACCAAGTGTCGAATTGGGTGCGAGTCATTTCTTGTCGTAGCCGCTCCTGAGCGGCAAGCCAGACATGTGGATTGCTCACGAATTATCCTGCCTAGAAGACCACTGACGATTCAGGATAGGGCCATGAAGATGTGACTGGAATAGTAGCAGATTGTTTGCCGCCACTGCAAGCGTACCAGCGAAAGGACTATGCTAGTACCGGAAGCCGGAGTGGCCAGCCGCTCCGGTTACTACCCTTCAGTCCGAATGGCAATTGCCTCTATCTCCACCAACGCATCCTTGGGTAAACCCGCAACGGCGATGGTAGAGCGCGCCGGCGGTTCACTGGGAAAAAATCCTGCGTACACGCCATTCATCGCGGCGAAGTTATCCATGCTTGTAAGAAATACCGTAGTCTTAACAACCTGGGCAAGCGAGCTTCCCGCCGCCTCGAGCACGGCAGAGAGATTCTCCAGGGCGCGGCGGGTCTGGACCTGCACATCACCTGCGACCAGCTGCCCGCTCCCGGGCTCCAGAGCCACCTGGCCCGAGGCAAAAACCAAACGATCGCTGATAATCGCCTGGCTATATGGGCCAATTGCCGCCGGGGCACCAACCGTTGAGACTGGTTCTCTGTACATGGTAGTGAGTCGCCTCCGTCTTCTGCAACTATGAATACCGCACCTTCGCAACCGATAGCTTATACCAAGATATGGAAGAAAACAATGCAGCAAAGCAGCAGCACCAGCAAGCCAGCTACCAACAGCAGGGGCGCTAGTGGAATCTCGTGCTGCCGGTTACGGGTGAGAGTTGCTGCCGGCTTCATGCCAGCGTTGGCCACAGGTCCGTGAGGGCTAGAAGAGTGACTGCCGTAATACCTACCTTCTCTTCCGGCTCCATAAGCAGGTCTGGCGAGTCCTGCACTCTCGCGCAGCTGGTCAACCAGCCCTCGCCAGTCTAGCGGACCAGCCGCTGCTTCTGTAGGCCAGCTGTAGGGCGGATAGAGCTCCATGGGCCGCAGCAGAAGCGTCTTGCGCACCTGGCACAGCGCCATATACATGTCGTATGCCGACTGAAAACGTTGCCCAGGATCTTTAGCGAGCGACCGGTTTACCAGACGTTCAATTTCGCGTGGCGCCTCCGGTACTACCGAGCGCAACGCTGGCGGTGGCATAGTGGCATGTTGCATAGCCACCGCCAGAGAGTTCGTCCCACGAAACGGTAGGACACCCGCCAACATCTCGAAGAGGACAACGCCAAGTGAGTAAATATCGCTTGTCGGCTGAAGCACCAGACCCTGCGCCTGCTCCGGAGAAATGTAGTCAGCAGTGCCCAAAACTATGCCGTCGTTCGTCAAAGCATTCGCTGCGGCGATATGTACAATGCCGAAGTCCGCGAGTTTGGCATTACCTGACCTATCAAGCAGGATATTCTGAGGTTTAATATCCCGATGCAGGAAACCATGCTCATGAGCTTCCATCAGCGCCAGGCAGACCTGCTCGGCGATTAGCAGCGCATCGGCTGGAGCCAGCTTACCGCGCGCGAAGATGTACTGTTTCAGATGCGGCCCCTGGACCAGCTCCATGGCCATATAGTAGTGGCTATCCTCGCAAAAGAAATCATACGATTCGACGATATATGGAGAGTGGAGAACCGCCGCCGCGCGAGCCTCGCGGCGAAACCGAGCTATATCGGTAACATCTGGTTGGTCGGTCTCTCGCAGGATTTTGATTGCTACCGGGCGGCACAAACGAGTATCCCAGCCTCGGTACACAACCGACATACCTCCCGCAGCCAGGCGAGTATGAACCTGATAGCGCTCCGCCAGTAGCGCACCCTCCAAATTCAGTCCCATGTCTGGTCACTTCCTTAAGCTCGTTTCCTGACATCTCGCCAGCAGGTCGCCACTCCTGCCAGGGCAGCCTACCGCTCCAGCAATCTCTCGTACCTATGCAATTTGCGTGCCCAAATACACGGTATAGGGCAAGCAAACGAGACCGAAAATTGGCCCAATCCTGCCCGCTCGCTACTCAAATCCTCATGCAGCCTGGTTGTGATCTATCTGTGACATTGGCAACCATCACCGTAAGGTATCTGTGATGCCAAAGGTGTGTACTGTGGGAAAATTTCTGTTCCGTTCTCGCGCGCCAATTGATGGAGATCTCCTTGCACAGTGGCAAGAAGGGAGAGTGCATGAGTTATCAAGCTAAAGAGCGGGCACTTGAAGACGGCGTATGGGCAGCGATGTCGCGTCGCGGCATATCCCGGCGTGATTTCTTACGGTTCGCCACCCTCATGACAGGGGCGCTGGCGCTGCCCGTGAGGTACACTTCGCGCATTGTGCAGGCGCTTGAGGAGACGACGAGACCGGCAGTGGTCTGGCTTGAGTTCCAGGACTGCGCCGGCAACACCGAGTCGGCTCTGCGGGCCAGCCATCCAACATTTTCGGATATCATTCTCGATCTGCTGTCGTGGAACTATCACGAGACCCTGATGGCTCCTGCGGGCGCGGCGGCGGAGAAGTCGCTGCAAGATACCATTACCAGCCAACCAGGGTCCTATCTGGCAGTGGTTGAGGGGTCCATTCCACTAGCGTACAACGGTATCTATTGCTGTATCGGCGGGCGCACGGCTATCGACATCGTCAAAGAGGTCTGTGGGAACGCCTATGCCACCATTGCGGCCGGTACCTGCGCCTCGTTTGGTGGTATACCGGCGGCGGCCGGGGGAGTAACCGGGGCCGTTTCGGTGAGTGAAGCGGTTCCCGGGATCAAGCTGATCAATTTGAGCGCGTGCCCGATGAATGGGGCTAACCTGGCGGCAACCATCGTCCACTGGCTGACCTTCAAGGAGCTGCCAGCGACCGACGAACTCAATCGCCCACTCTTTTCCAATGGTGACCGCATTCACGATGCCTGCCCACGACGTGCCCATTATGACGCCGGTGAGTATGTCGAGGAGTGGGGGGATGAGGGGCACCAGCTCGGCTGGTGTCTCTATAAGATGGGGTGCAAAGGCCCAGCTACCAACTATAACTGTCCGAAAATCCAATGGAACGACGGCACCAACTGGCCCATCGGGGTAGGGCACGGCTGCGTCGGCTGCGCACAGCCCAACTTCTGGGACACTATGACTCCTTTCTACCGAACGCTGCCCTCCGTACCCGGCTTTGGTATCGAGACCACTGCCGAAGACGTGGGTCTTGGGGTTGCCGGGGCGGTTGCCGCCCTTACTGCAGTGCATGCGGTTGGCTCAGCTGTCCGGCAGCGGCGCCGTGCCAATCAGGACAATGCCGCGGTGGCCGGGAAGACAGGCGCTGTGGTTGCTCCCACAGTCACCCCCAAAGAGGATAACGAAGCATGAGAATCGCCATTGATCCGATAACTCGTATCGAAGGGCACCTCCGCATCGAGGTTGAGGTGCAGGATGGGCAGGTCACCGATGCCTGGAGTTCCGGCACCATGTTTCGCGGCATCGAGCTCATTTTGCGTAACCGCGACCCTCGGGACGCCTGGGTCTTTGCCCAACGCATCTGTGGAGTCTGTACGACGGTGCACGCTCTGGCCTCGGTGCGGGCCGTGGAGAACGCCTTGGGTATCACCATACCTGACAACGCACGACTGATTCGTGAGCTTATCGCCGGAGCTCAGCTGGTGCAAGATCATGTGGTTCATTTCTACCATCTCCATGCTCTCGATTGGGTAGATATTACCTCGGCGCTCAAAGCCGACCCTGGGGCTACCTCCAGGCTGGCCCAGTCTATCTCCCCGTGGCCGAATTCCAGCACCACCTATTTCAAGGGAGTTCAGCAGAAGCTGCAGGCCTTTGTCGATACTGGCCAGCTGGGCATCTTCGCCAACGGGTACTGGGGGCATCCTGCCTATAAGTTGCCGCCGGAGGCCAACCTGATGGCGGTGGCGCATTACCTGGAAGCTCTCGACTGGCAGCGCGACTTTATCAGGATTCACGCGATACTGGGCGGTAAGAACCCACACCCGCAGGCGTATCTGGTCGGAGGCATGGCAACCGCTCTCAACCCCAATAACGAGTCGACTATAAATGCTGATCGCCTGGGGCTGCTCACGCAGTTGATCCAGGAGGGCCAGGACTTTGTCTCTCAGGTTTACCTGCCTGATGTGCTGGCAATCGCCTCTTTCTACAAAGATTGGGCGGGAGTGGGGAGTGGCCTGGGTAATTACATGGCCTATGGTGATTACCCCTCCGATACCCAGAATCTTGACGCCACTTTTCTCTTCCCTGGTGGCCTAGTCGTGGGGCAAAACCTGAACAACATCCAGGGAGTGGATCAGCATCAAGTGGCAGAGTACGTCACTCACTCGTGGTACTCCTATGCCGAGGGCAACTCCGCATCTCTTCATCCCTGGCACGGCGAGACCAGCCCCAACTATACCGGCCCACAACCACCCTATGATTTCCTGGAGGTGGACGATAAGTACAGTTGGTTGAAGGCGCCGCGCTACGCCGGACATGCGGTTGAAGTCGGTCCACTGGCGCGAACTCTGCTAGGGTACGCGCAGGGTTACCCGGAAGTGGTGCAGCTGGTGAACTCTACGCTCAAGCAGCTGGACGTTGGGCCGAGCGCGCTCTTCTCCACGCTCGGCCGAGTGGCGGCACGCGCCATTGAAGCTCAGGTAATGGTCAACCAGCTACCCACCTGGCTCTCCCAATTGGAAGACAACATGGCCAGTGGAAACCTCCAGATTACCGATAACACCTTCTGGGATCCTTCCAGCTGGCCAGCGGAATCTTTCGGTTTCGGCTTTCACGAGGCTCCGCGCGGGTCTCTTGGCCACTGGGTTCACATCAAGAATGGAGCGATTGCCAACTACCAGGCGGTAGTTCCCAGCACCTGGAATGCCGGACCACGAGATGCCAGCGGCCAGCGAGGCGCCTACGAGGCGGCGCTGATCGGCACACCGGTAGCCAACCCGGAGCAGCCGGTCGAGATACTGCGTACGGTACACTCCTTCGATCCATGTCTGGCCTGCGCCGTTCACGTGGTAGATCCTAAGGGGCGCGAATATACTAACGTTCGCGTCGTATGAAAGGAGGGCCCGACATGGCTGAAGAAAAACAAACGCTCTATGTTTGGGACCTACCATTGCGGATCTCCCATTGGGTGAATGTCTGCTGCATCGTCATACTGTCGGTTACTGGGTACTACATCGCCAATCCCTTCATTACTACTGAAGGGCCGGCGGTTTCGCAGTACCTCATGGGCACCATTAGTCTCATCCACTACATCGCGGCATTTATTTTCACGGTATGCGTGCTATTCCGCATTTACTGGGCGTTTGCCGGCAATAAGTGGGCACGCTGGAACCAGTTTATACCAGCGTCGCGTGAGAGGTTGCGCGACCTGGGGCGCATGGTTCGCTACTATACTTTCCTGCGTCGCAACCCACCCGCCGAGATTGGGCACAACCCATTGGCCGGAGCAACCTATATAGGGCTATATGTACTCTTTATTGCGCAAATTATTACCGGCTTTGCCCTGTTTAGCCTACCTCTCCAGGATGGCTGGATAAAGGTCGGGTTTGGGTGGATTGTGGTACTGGTCGGGGTGCAGACCCTCAAATTGGTGCATTTCCTGATTATGTTCCTTATCCTGGCATTCACCATACACCATGTTTACAGCGCGGTGCTCATCGACATCGAAGAACGAAGCGGCCTGGTCTCCAGCATCGTTACCGGATACAAGACATTGACGACACGGCAGATTGCCGAGGCACAGAAGCCGGACAACCAGACGAGCAGGAGCCAACAAGCGCCGCATATGCTGCCCACCGAACGGCAGCTAGAATAGCGACGAGCAAACAGTGATCAATGACGGCAACGCCGTGGCCATGCCACCGGCTGGACAAACTACCTTGCTTCTCGGCCTGGGAAACCTGTTGCGCCGGGATGAGGGGCTCGGCATACGTGCTCTAGAGCTGCTGGAGCAACGCTATCAGCTGCCGGAATCCGTCCAGATAGTCGATGGCGGCACGCTTGGACTCGAATTGCTTTCCTATCTGGAAGGCGTGGCGCGGGTGATTGTCCTGGACGCCACCTTGACTGAAGGGCCTCCTGGCACCTTGATATGTCTGCGCGGAGACGAAGTACCCGCATTTCTCGGCATGCACTCCTCTCCACATGAAATCGGACTTCCTGATCTACTGGCGGTTGCCCGGCTTCGAGGAACCGCACCAGCAGAGATTGCGCTCTTCGGTATGCAACCTGCGGTAATCGAACTTGGCTGGGAGTTGTCTCCCCGTGTAGCCGAGGAGTTGTACACCATGGTCGATGCGGTAATCGGTGAACTCCGCAGCTTGGGATTGCCAGCCATCCCCCGCTACCCGCCGGCAGTCGAAGCGCAGCCAGAGTGATATCGGAGACAAGCTATGCATGAAGTGGCCGCAATACAGGGAATATGTTCCGTCGCCGTGCAGCAGGCTCAAGCTGCCGGCGCAACCAAAGTTACCCACATAGAGATGACTCTGGGCGCCTCCGACCACCTCTCCGAAGAGGGGGTGCGACAACACTTCGAGGTGCTGGCCAGCGGTACCTTGGCCGAGGGAGCGTCGCTGGCAATTACCTGGTTGCCAGCGACCTACCAGTGCTTCTCCTGTCTTACTACGTTTCCGAGCGCAGAACCAAGCGAAGCCGTGACGTGTCCCCGCTGCCAGCGGATAGCACTGGAAATTGCCCATGAAGAGGTCTTCTACGTTACCAGCATCGATGTCGACTTCGATTCACCAGGAGAGTGAGTGTCACCACAATGTGTATCACCCTGCCAGGCAAAGTCACACAGGTGAACGGCGCCATGGCCCAGGTAGAGATCAATGGACAGAAGCTCCAGTGCAATGCTCTGGCGCAGCCGGAGGTTATGGTAGGTGATTATGTCTTAATTCATGCCAACTTGATAGTCGCGATTATCTCGGAGCAGGAGGCCCTGCTAACAATCCAGGCGGTGCGAGAGCTAGACGAGGCCCTGGAGCGCGAAGCTACCGAGTGACCGAGCGAGAATGGCGCGGTTGGTTCACGATACGGCCGCCAAATTGTCGGTTGACCGCAAAGTCTTAGTACTGCATTGTTGATTCATGGCCGGGTGGCCAGCAGGAGAAGAGAGAGTATGGCCATTTTTTCCAAATCCTCCCGACCCCTCGATCCTCGCATCGGATACGGGTTCGCAGGATTGAATGCGATTATCAGCGGTTTCGCCGTCTATATCAACAGCTTAGGGGTAAAGCTTTTCCCCGATGCTATCCTCTATACGACGCTAAAGAATTTGGTAGTCGGCATCTTGTTGCTCCTTCCTCTGGTGCTGCTAGCCGAGCGGCGCGCCGCATGGACGAAACTCACCGGCAGGCAGTGGATCCAACTGCTGCTGCTGGCCATCGTCGGCGGTAGCGTCCCCTACGCGCTCTTCTTCACCGGACTGAAGATAGGCTCACCAGTTACCTCCTCGCTGCTTAATCACGCTCAGTTTGTGGTGGTTGCAGTCCTAGCCTTCTTCTTTCTCCGTGAACGCGCGGGTATTGTCCTCTGGTTGGCGTTGCCGGTTCTCCTCGTCGGTACACTCTGGGGTATCCGTCTCACCGGGCTGCAGTGGGGCACGGGTGATACTCTGGTGGCGCTCTCCACGCTCCTGTTCGCCGCGGGCGTAGTGCTGGCCAAGAATCTCTTGCAAGGTCTCTCCGCACTGACGGTTATGACCGCCAAGATGAGCATGGGATCACTTCTCCTGGTGGTCTACGTGGGCCTGACCGGACGAGGCGGCGAGATCTTGACACTCTCCGGCGCGGAGTGGAAGTTCGTGCTGATCACAGGCCTCATACTGCTTGCGTTTACGGTAACTGCGTTTCTGGCGCTACGCTACGCTTCGGCGACTGCCGCGACCGCGATTCCCGCCGCCGCGCCGCTCATTACCACTGCCCTGGTGCTGATCGCCCCGGAGGCTGGTATCGCACCGTCTCCAGCTTTTGGCATTCTTCTGATGGGCCTGGCAGTAGTGGTCGTCGCACTCGCGGGCGGCCGGCAGGAACTCAAGGCCTGGCGCCGTAGTCAAATCCAGCCGGCTAAACAGCTCACCACGGCGGTCACAGCATGACCGCCTCCGGCGCAGTTCTTTTTGGACGATATGCCTTTGCCCCCAACCGACTGGGCTACTGTGGACCTGACGACAACCAGGCGCTTCTGGAATACGTCGCCAGCGGAAGTGCCGATGCCGGTTTGGTGGAGATAGAGCGCCGCTTTGACGGCGCTTATCCATACCTACGCCTTATCGGCGAAGCCAATGGTATCTCCGATCCGTTTGACGATCGCGTGGTGGAAGCCTATTGGATCGGCAACTCCTGTCTGGAGCGGGTGGACGCCGACCGCTTCTACGAGTCGCTTACTGCTCGCTTCAAGAACCGCATGGATAATCGTACCTTTTCCTGGCTCACCGGTAAGCTGGTACTGGGGGCGCGCCCACACCACAACTTTCATGTCTTCGATGTCTACATGCGTACTGGTCTCATGAAAGATAACCGCGCCAACATCGTGGTCGAAACCATGGATTCCTGCCGGGTGAGTTGGGGGCGAGTGGTCTCGGTAGAGGGACCCGAACTGGTAGTCGAGCGTCCCCGGCTAACCATGCAGGAGGGAAAACTGGCCATCAGCGACCCGGAAGTGATGCGGATAACGCGCCAAGTCAACGGTCTCGGATTCGCCGACGAGGCTCGCCCTGGCTGTTACGTGTCCATTCACTGGAACTGGACCTGTGAAGTTCTGTCGGTAGTAAAGCGACAGCGCCTCATGTCGGCCACTTACCGGTATATCCAGCTTGCCAACCAGACGCTTTAGTTCGACTGGCCATCGAAGTTCAACCGAGAAAGATGTGAGCCAGCTGGTACGAGACCAGCTGGCTCACATCGTATGTCCGGACATCTAGATCCGAGGAACTACTAGGCTATTTGGGAGCGGTAGCTACTGGTGTCGACGGGGTCGATGTCATGGTGTGATGGAACGCTGCGCCTGCCTTCCAGGGAAGGCCAATCGCCGGGAGCAGGAACCGGTCAAGACCGATCCAGCCGCAGACTCTCCAGGAGAAGACCAGGAACAGCCCAAACATACCCAGGATCGGGTTGATACTTACCACGCCGGACAACAGGTAGTTCATATTCATCAGGACGCCGAATCCGGCGGCGATGCCGGTCAGCACACCCAACAGAATCCCGAGTCCAACCGCCAGCTCGCCCCAGCTGACCAGGAACGCGAAGAGCCCCACATGCGGCAGCACCCAGTACTGCAGGAAGTTGGCGTACCAGCCCTGCACGGAAGGATTCGCGCCACTCGCCCCTTTCAAAGCGAACTGGACGAAGCCCGTCAGGGCCTTGCCGCCGGCCCAGCCAGCCGACTCGCTGCCAAACAGCTTGCCGTAGCCGGCGAGGAACCACTGCGCGCCGACGTTCATGCGCAAGACGAACCACATGGGAGCCGCACCGGCGGAACCAAAGAAGAACTTGGCGATCGCCGGCTCAGGGAACGGGTCATTGGGCGAGATCGTCTTTAGTATCGCGGCCCGTTCCGAGAAGTACTGAGCGAATGCCAGAATAACGCCTAGAATAAACAGTACCAGTAGCGCCTGACCCCAATAATCATCGGTGGTATGGGTCGTCGTGTTCCAGACCAGATGAAAGATGGTCCAGGCTCCGGCGATAACGGTAATGGCGATTGATGCCAACCCATAAAATGCGTTGCTCTGTTGACGTGGCATAGGAAAGACTCCTTTGGACAGGATATGTAGGACATCGACCTAATCAACCAGGATGATTGCTCATCTCTCACACTGCAAGGATAAGTCTCCGATGTCACAGGCACATCACAGCTAGAGTGCAACTCAGTCACAGCGACCTCACAGCCGATGGGGAGGCCTGGCCTGCTCCGCTGTGGTCCAGGCGCCTAGAGTACTGCCAGTATCGGCGCTACAATGCTGGTGAGGAAGATGCCGTCATATATTCCCGCCCCGCCGATGCTGGCCATAAATTTGGGCGTAGGGTGTCCGTCGCCACTGTAGTAGTCCCAGATAGGATCGCTGTTCATGCGGCCGGTGGTTCCCTGGCACTACCGCGCCGCCAACATTGACGGCGACTACCTGATCAACAACCGCCGGAGGATAATAGTGGAAGATTGGGGGCATCCAACGCATCCATGCCGGCATCTGTTCCACTCTCGGATCTATCAACTTTATACGCTTGCGCGTCAGCGGGATGTTTATCATGCTCCCGAGCAGCGAACCTCCCAGTACCAGGAAAGCTCCCAGAGGTGAGAGTCCCAGAAGTCGAAAAGACGTGTTCAGCCAGGTTTAGGTACAAAAATGCTAGCAGCAGAAACACCACCAGTACGATTATCATCAGTGGCGTCATGAGAGGATGCCCGCTGTATCGTCGGTTCACGGCCAATTCCCTGTCTACCAGTTTTCGATAACATGATGATGATGGCGACGACGAGCTATCGGACTTGCTTCTGGGTCAGATGGAAGCGCGAGGCTTCCCGTTCGAGCTGCTCACGGAACGGCGGTGCGGCGACGCTGATGAGGCTGCGCGCGCGCTCAGCCAAGTCTTGCCCGTGGAGCATGGCGATGCCGTATTCGGTGACCACATAATGCACATGAGCGCGCGAAGTGGTTACCGCGGCTCCAGGCGTGAGAAAGGGCACGATCCGCGAGACACAACCATCTCTAGCCTCGAGCATGTCCAGCGCGTGAGTGGATTCGAGCGGTGTACTGTTGGTTTCAGCGGCGGGAATCGTAGGCAGACGTGCAGTCGAGGGCATAGCAATGATGGGCCGGCCCCGTTCTGAGAGCGCAGCTCCGCGCAGGAAGTCCATCTGTCCCCCGACGCCGCTAAAGAGCGTCGGACCAAGCGACTCTGCACACACCTGGCCACTCAGGTCTACCTGGATCGCGCTGTTAATAGCTACCATATGCTCGAATTGACGAATGATGTGCGAATTATTGGTGTAGTCGGACGGGCGCATTTCGACCATGGGATTATCGTCGATGAAGTTCATTAGTCGCTGCGTCCCAATAACAAAGCTGGCAACAATCTTGCCTCGATCAAGCGTCTTTCGCATGCCGGTAATCACGCCACGCTCCACCAAATCGAGTATGCCGTCTGAGAACATCTCGGTGTGTATACCCAGGTCATGCCGGTCGGAAAGCGCCTGGAGAACGGCATCCGGAATCGCTCCAATTCCCAGCTGCAGGGTGGCACCGTCTTCGATCAGCTGCGCCACGTACTGTCCGATACGCAACTGGATAGCGTCGGGCTGCTTCCGCTCAACGGCGTAGAGAGCGTCATCCCACTTGACCGCGTACTCAATCCGTGAGAGGTGGATGAAGCTGTCGCCATGGGTACGAGGCACATGCGGGTTGACCAGCGCTACCACATGGGGCGCGGCATCCACCGCCGCTCTGGTCACGTCTACCGAGGGGCCGAGAGAGCAAAACCCGTGTGGATCGGGAGGCGACACCTGGACAAAGGCAACATCTACCGGTAGCTCACCATGAGAATCCAATAGCGCCGGTACGTCGGAGAGGAAAACTGGTGTATAACTGGCTCTACCGGCGTTCACGGCTTCCCGTGTGTTCTCGGCCACAAAAAGTGCGCGCAGGTTAAAGTGCCCGGCCCATTTCTCGTCGGTGTATGGGGTTGGGCCATAGGTATGTAGATGCACAATCTCGACATCTCTGAGTTCCTCGCCACGCTCTACCAACGCCTCCAACAACGCGGTTGGGGTGGCACAGGCTCCTTGAACAAATACCCTATGCCCCGATTTCACCACCCCTACGGCCTCGCGGACACTGACCCAATCAACCATATACACCAGGCGCTACGAACCCAGCCTCATCTAGGCAGTGGGATGATGCGCCTGCTCCTTTCTTATCACGGTTCTGCTGTACCTTGGGCTAGACTCGCCCATTCGCTGGAGGTACCGACATGAATACTAGCATTTCGCGCTCTGAGAGTGAAGCGCTGCTCTGTTTGGTGATGAGATTGTGATGTGCCAGGGAATTTCTATGATGCGATTGTGAGATAACTTCTCTATTCTGGTGACGAGCACGAAAAAGATCAGGTCCCACCGTTGGCGGCCACAGAGGATCTCATGAGAGTGGCACCTCGGAATACTTCTAGTTACTGCAATACTGAGGGAGGTCATAGAGATGTTTGTTTGGGCTCAATCTCAGCCGCTAGGCGGCGGCCAGCGTCCCGTCCCTGAGTCTATTCCCTCCGGGGCGGCTCAGGTAGAGGGCTCCCTGCTA
The DNA here is from genome assembly GCA_963826075.1 of uncultured Chloroflexia bacterium. GTDB lineage: Bacteria > Chloroflexota > Ktedonobacteria > Ktedonobacterales > JADMIN01 > JAJPKE01. The sequence goes on along the minus strand of CAWGVQ010000004.1, from coordinate 1,255,079 downwards.
CTGCGCGATGGAGGCTCAGTTCATGTGCGGGCCATTCGAGCCGATGATGACGAGCGATTAACTAGATTTCACCGGAAGCTTTCACCGGAGTCGATTATCTTCCGGTTCTTCCACTATTTCCCCGAACTTCCGGCAGCTGATGCCCAGCGATTTACCCACGTCGACTACGAGAGTCGTATGGCTCTGGTCGCCACCACCGGCGAAGGAGATGCTGAGGAGATACTCGGCGTGGTACGCTACGACCACATCGCTCCGCAAACCGCCGAAGTGGCTTTTGTCGTAGAGGATCATTGGCAGGGACATGGCATCGCCACAGCTCTGCTCCATCGCCTAGCTGCTTACGCAAGGGAACGTGGCTATACCGCTTTTGTGGCATTCACCATGGGCACTAATTCTCGCATGCTCGACGTCTTGCACCATAGCGGCTTTCCCGCCACCTCAAGAATTGATTCGGGCGACGTGGAGGTACGCCTGGATATCAGCCAACCGCCAAGCATGCGTTGATGCCGCACTTCACCGCTGTAGTCACTCGATAGTAGAGCTAGTGGTGCACACCATAGATGTTGCCGTCCTGGTCGGAGAAGCTACCCCACCAGCCATAGGGCTGCTGCACCGGCTCCTCGGTGATGGTTACGCCCCGTGACTTGAGTTCGGCAAAAGTGGCCTCCATATCGTCCACTTCCAGAACCATGCCGGTGACTTTGCCCATGCGAGCCTGTGCTTCCTCATAGTTACCCGCGCCAGGCATGTCGGGAGTCGCCAGATACAGCAAAATCCTGCTCTGGGCGCCGGGAGGAGCGACCTCTATCCAGCGCTGGCCCGGACCCATGGGCAGGTCGCTTCGTGTCTCAAATCCCAGCTTCTGTGTATAAAATTCGAGCGCTTTGTCCTGGTCGGAGACCTGAACAGTGATGGTGCCGACTTGAGTAAACATCTGTGCCTCCAGAGCTCTACCTTATTGGCCGACGTCATGACAGCAATATCGGCCGTAGAACATAATTTCACTGTATGCATTTGGGCGCAGAATTGCAAGCAGACATGACGTACGTCGCCAGCCCATCGCTGGATGATACTTTCGTGCGTGTCCGTTGACAAGTGAGCGTGGTCCCTCTATACTGGCGCCGAGTTACCGCGCTCTTGTCTGGTGCGGTATTCGCGGAGCCTTGTCCGTGAGTGCTCCGCTGTGATGAAATTTTGGGAGGATCGCTATGCGTGGATTAAGCTATCTTCTGCTTGTGGTTGGAATCGTGCTGGTCTTAGTTGGGCTGCTCAATCATTTCGTACTGCATGCCAACCCCTTCGCACACACCAGCTCGATTGTGGCGGTGGTCGGTGTCGTCCTGGCGGTTATCGGCATACTCGTCATGATGATGGGAGGGCGCTCCAGCGCCGCGGCCTAGCTGGCCGACGTAAATGGTACCCGCAGGCCTTTGGGTGCAGACCGGCATGTGTTGAATACAACAGCTGGTCTGCACCCAAAGCCATCTATAATCGAGAAGCGCCGAGACCCGGTTGCCTATTGTGGCCATGGGTATGCAGCATGGGATAGCGTATACTAGGTGCGCCAGAAGTCGAAGAGTGGCGATGTCGCCGCCCGGCATAGCTGCCTGGCATACGCCATAGAGGATAAAGGAGCATACTGATGTTTGCGCGAGTGACGTCGGTTTCCGTCCAGCCTGACAAAGTAGCCGAAGTAGTACGTATCTACAACGAGAGCATTCTTCCCGCCGTCAAGTCCGCCAGTGGTAATCACGGGGTCTTCCTGCTGATTGACGCCGCCACTGGTAAGGGCATGTCCATCACCATGTGGAACACGCAGGCCGATGGCGAGGCAACCGATTCCAGCGGATTCTATCGCGAGCAGGTTGCCAAGGTCAGCCCATTCTTCTCCAGCCCGCCATCGCTCGACGTCTATGAGGTCGCCGTTCAGGGCTAATTGACGCGAGGTTTCCACGCGTAGTCGCGCAGGGAAAGACGCCAGCCTGAGAACCATCGCGGGCAGGCTCTCTCCTTGGGCACGTCTGTGACCAGGGCACCCCCCGTGACGCTCTTCGTCTTTCTTCCCTTAACTACTGTATGGATCTCGCCGTTGCGATCCTGCTCTTCACTATCTCTAGATCCGTGGAAGAGTAGTAGTGTCCTGACCGAACGACACCCGAGATGGCGTGTAGATTTGCGACACTCAGGGCGGGGTTGGCATCCAGCAGGACAAGATCGGCGATCTTTCCAACCTCCACGGTGCCCATGTCGGCGGTCTTGCCCAGGAACTCGGCACCGTTCAGCGTGGTCATTTGCAGTACCCGGAGAGGAGACAGTCCAGCTTTCCCAAGCTCATCGAACTCCTGATGAAGTGAGAACCCCGGAATCTCCCAGACGGCGCCGGTCACGTCACTGCCTGCCAGCATCTGCACTCCGGACTCGTCGAGCAGCTTCGTCAGCTTCATTTGCAGCTCGTAGGCGGCACGGAACGTGGCTCTGTCCGTAGGAGGACGCCGCCCGAACGCATCGGCGACAGCGGTCCACTCCGTGACCGCGGACAGAGCGACATAGCGAAGGTTAGGGTCGCCCCGAAATTCGGGCGCGTCGCACAACTCGCTCGTCCGCTCACGGATGAGCGTGGGCGTCTGCCATGTGCTATTGGCGACGAACGTCGCAGCTAGCGTGCGGCATTTCTCTTCACTGAATGTGCTCACCGCATGCTGCAGGATGGCTATATCGGCAGGGGTTGACCGGCTAGTGGGATTCATTAAAACTTTCCGCATCCTCCGCCACATAAGCAGTTCGAGGAACGGGATCTTCACCGGCGGTGCCTTGAGCGCAGGTGGGGTGGCGAGGGCCTGCCGCATGCCTGTCTCGTCGGTCGAGCAGGCAGCGAGGATTCCAACTCCCGGCCCGAGGTGCTCGATGAACCGTATGCCACCGTTGGATGCCGCCACCACGTCGATTCCGACTGGGAGGTGACCACCAATCGGAATGCCGAGCCGGTTGGCCTCGGCTTGCGCTTGGAAGAATATCGCCGGGGTGACGAAGCCCACCTTGATGAAATCGGCCCCGGCAGCCTTCTGTTCGCGCACGGTCGTGGTGGCGGCCTGCCCCGTTCCGGCGTTGAACGGAGTAAGGATTGTCCCTGGCATCGCCAATACTGTTGGCGAGTCTCTGGGCAGCGGTAGGGTTCCGGACTGGCGTTGCTTCAGTAATTTTGGCGAACCGGCCATCTGGCGGATGCCTGTGATGCCGTTCGCCAGCATCAATTCCAGCGTGCTCGCCGGGTCCTCCGACTGAAGCGCATGAACATGCATATCGAGATAGCCCGGAACGACGAATCGCCCGACCGCGTCAATCGTCACGGCCGCTGGGTCTCTCGGAGTAGCGCCTGCTGGCGCGATGCCAACGATCCTGTCCGCTTGCATCGCGACATCCATGTTTGGCCGGAGAGACCCGTCACGTGTATCGACAACCGTCACGCCGCTCAGAACAACCGATTCCGCAGGGTTCCCAGTGGGTCGTACGGTTGGACTATCCATCATGATTCCCCTTCGACTTTCACCATTCTCTCTCGGGCAAACGCAATAAAGAACTGCATCGCTTGTGGATTCTTGAGCGCATCCATGCTCACCGCCTGTTCGACAGGAACTCCCATAAACAGCTTCTTCACCGGAACCTCCGTTTTCTTACCGGTGAGCGTCAGGGGAACCTCTTGAATGGCGATGATCTCATCAGGAATGTGGTGCGGCGAAGCGTTCGTGCGCAGCATGTGCTTGATTCTGGCTTCGAGCGCATTGTCCAGCTGCACGTCTTCGCGCAGGACGACAAAGAGGGGCATGTAGTACCCGCCATTCGCTTGCTCGATGCCTACAACCAGGCTATCGAGTACCTCCGGCAGCGTCTCCATCACGCGATAGATATCACTACTGCCGATGCGGATACCTTGCTTGTTGAGGGTGGCATCCGAGCGCCCGTAGATAATTGCGCTCCCTCTGCTGGTAATCTTGATCCAGTCTCCGTGTCGCCATACGCCGGGATACATTTCAAAGTAGCTCTCCCGGTAGCGCCAGCCATCGGGATCATTCCAGAAGAAAAGAGGCATTGAAGGCATGGGTTCCGTGATCACCAGTTCACCCACCTCGTCGGTGGTGGATTTGCCACGCTCATCAAGCGCTTCGGCCTTGACCCCCAGCTGTCTACACTGGAGTTCTCCCGTGTAGACCGGAAGTAGGATAGAGCCGCCAATGAGAGCGGAACACACATCGGTGCCACCGCTGGTGGAAACCAGCCAGACATCCTTCTTCACGTGCTCATAGACCCACTGGAAACCCTCGGGGGGTAAGGGAGAGCCGGTCGAGCCAACTGCTCGAAGACTACTCAGGTCATAGGTGCGCCCTGGTTCGATGCCTGCCTTCATGCACGCAGTGAGGTAGCCCGCGCTCGTTCCGAAGCAGGTCATGCCGCTCTCCTGGGCGAATTTCCACAGCACCCCGTTATCAGGATAGCTGGGGTTACCGTCATAGAGCAGGATCGTGGTCCCTACCAGCAACCCACCGATGAGCAGATTCCACATCATCCAACCAGTGGAGGAATACCAGAAAAACCGATCATCCGGTCTCAGGTCCATTCCCAGGTTTAGCGCTTTGAGATGCTCCAGCAAGACTCCGCCCTGGCTCTGGACGATCGCCTTGGGAATGCCTGTTGTTCCGGACGAATACAGAATCCACAGCGGCTGATCAAAAGGGACTTGCTCAAAGGCGATCTCGTTGCTTACCTGAAGTCGAAGCGCGTCGTGCCAGAGCATTACGTGGGTGAGTCCATCAGTATCAGCATCCTTGTCCAGATAGGGAACGAGCACTGTTCTTTCCAAGGAGGGTAAATGTTGTTGCAGCTCAACGATCAGAGAGCGTCGGTCCAAAGGTATCCCACCGTACTGATAGCCATCGACGGCAAAGAGCACTTTCGGCTCAATCTGCTGGAAGCGATCCAGCACACTCTTGGTACCGAAATCGGGCGAACAACTGGACCAGATCGCGCCGAGACTAGCAGTGGCCAAAAACGCGATCAATGTCTCTGGAATGTTGGGCATGCAGGAAACCACCCGATCACCACGTGCTACACCCTGAGCACGCAACATGTTCGCGAGCAGACCGACCTTGTCGCGTAGTTCCTCCCAGGAAACTTCGGTGAGGGGCTGCCGTTCCGATTGGAACAGCAGGGCGGGCCGGCTGGCGCTCATGTGGCGAAAAACGTGCTCTGCGTAATTCAGCTCTGCACCAGGGAACCACTGAGCACCAGGCATCGTTCTTGCCACTAAGGCCTTCGAGTACGGCTGCGAAGCCGTAATGTGAAAGTAGTCCCACTGGGAGGCCCAGAAGTCTTCCAGGTAGTTCACCGACCACTTCCACAGGTCTTCGTAGGTGTCAAAGATCAGCCCCTTTTCCCTCGCAAGCCACTGACGGTACTGTGTGACATTGGCTTGCTGACGTATCTTCTCTGAAGGCTCCCATAGGCACACACTCTCATCAGGTGAAAGTTGCATCTTTCATTCCTCCCCCAAAATCTCGGCGCGATGCTCCTAGGTGCCAGGCCAAGTTCTTCGACAACCCGTAGGATCATGCTCCCCCAATACTCTCACCCAGTGCTCAGGATGCCTATTACAGAACGCTCTGTAGGCTTCATCGCGCGCCTCCACTCTCGGCATATTCAGTGTCGCTGGCTGCTACTTTCCTACACCTTGACAATCTCTAAAAAACTGTATACACTTGCTGCCAAGCATAACGAAGTTCCATGGACTTGTCAAGGATTTGCCGGCTACTCTGTATACAGAGTTATAAACCGTAAGGAGTCTCTCCAAATGATGCTTGTGAGCTATCGTCTGCGCGATTCGGATACCGCCTGGCAGGTCGGGATGATGCGTGATCAGATGGTCGTCGATGTGGGCGCATTTGTCTCACGTGTCTCAAGCGATGAAGGACCTTCCTTCACGGTTCAAGCATTGTTGCCGCAGCTTGAGGAGTTGCGCGAATGGGCCAGCCAGCAGTTTGATACGGGGGGTAGCGTCCTCTCGCTCGAAACGCTTGAACTCGGCCCTCCTGTTCCTAACCCCGACAAAATCCTGTGTCTCGGCGTGAACTATCGCGAGCATGCGGCAGAAACTAGCATTGAGATTCCTGTGGTTCCTGTGGTCTTCGCCAAGTTTCGGAACAGTTTAATCGGTCCAACCAGTCCCATTCTCTTACCGCCGCCACGCGTAAGCACCCGCATAGACTACGAGGGCGAGTTGGCCGTCATCATGGGCAAACGGTGCAAGCTCGTTACGGAACAGGAGGCACTTGACTATGTAGCGGGGTATAGCATTATGAACGATGTCACTGCTCGCGACCTACAGGCTCAGACGAGCCAGTGGACCGCAGGCAAAGCCCTCGATACCTTCGCTCCCATGGGACCAGGGATCGTTCCAGCCTCCGATATTCCAGATCCCCAAGCCCTCACACTGCGGACAAGGGTGAACGGGCACGAAGTACAGCATGATCAAACTGCGAACATGATTTTTTCCGTAGCGAAGGCTATTGTCTTTCTCAGCTCGCTTATGACGTTAGAAGCTGGCGATATCATCGCCACTGGAACGCCGGCTGGCGTGGGTTTCAAGCGCACACCACCGCTCTTCCTGCAAGATGGCGACGTAGTCGAGGTTGAGATTGAGCGCATCGGATGCCTCCGTAATCAAGTCAAGCACGCAGAGGATTGAAGGAAGGAAAGCAGCGTACACCGTGCAACGCATGAAGAAGAAGAATGATCTGCTGCCACTTCGTTCAGAAGTGCACGATGGCAGTTCCGAGGGAGAAAATGGCGTAGTGCCGCTGTACAGGCGCTTACGCACCATGATACTGGATGGCATGTTCCCTCCCGGCTCGATGCTTTCTCAGGTCAAACTTGCGGAGTCGCTGGGTGTTAGCCGCATTCCGCTGCGAGAAGCGCTTCGTATGCTGCAGCAAGCAGGTCTGATTGTGGCGGAACATAATCAACGGGCACGAGTACCTTCCTTTGACCCGTCCACTGTTGACTCGCTGTATGCCAGTCGCATTCTCTTGGAGGCCCTAAGCATCCGTTTGACGGTTCCCCATCTCGACCAGTCGGATATAGCAGCCCTTCAGCAAACCCTTACGCAGCTCGATACGGTGGCAGCAGACCACGAAGACCTGGATGCCTGGGAAGTGCCGCACCGTCGATTCCATAGCCTTCTGGTGAGCCACGTGGAGGAGTCGATGCGTCAGAGGATCGCGAGCTATTCCGACCAGTGCGAATATTACCGGCGTCTGTACTACCGCCTCGTAAGTATGCACCAACCAACGCGATCAGCCGAAGTCATCGCCGCTGAACATCGCTCCATTGCCGACGCGTGCATCCAGGGACAAGCCGACCATGCGGCATATCTTTTAGCGCGCCACTACGCTCGCACCGTGCTGACGGTGCTGGGGCAGATGGCACCAGAATTTGATCCGCTAGCAGTACGCACGGCCTTGCAAATCGTCGGAGCCGACACGCCACTTTCCGAGGCACCGCAGTCCAGGAGGCAAACGCGTACTGGGTAGGAGGCCCAGTCGAACACAAAAGGCAGCCCGAGTGGGTAAAGAAAAGCAGCTAGAGCGTTTTTTTGAAGATGAGAAGGCATGCAACAGAGCAGTGTATGCCGTCTCAGCAGCATCACATCACAGACGACAAGGGGGACATCGGTGTCACAAGAATTTGAGCGCAGTAGCCTGGCTCGACCCGTTCTACACCACGTCAATCTGAAGACAACGCGCCTACAGGAGATGATTGACTGGTATGCCACGGTCGCTGGCCTTTCCACCGTCTTTCAGTTTCCTGGCGGTGCCTGGTTGACCAACGATACCGCAAATCATCGTCTGGCACTCCTCACCTCATCCCAGATGAGTGACGACGCAGGCAAGCTGGTTCACACGGGCATCCATCATTTCGCCTTTGAGCATGCGACGATTGACGATTTACTGGCTGCCTACACACGCTTAAAGGATCAAGGGATCGTGCCGCACATGACCCTGGATCACGGCATGACCACATCGTTCTACTACGTCGATCCCGATGGCAACAGCGTGGAACTACAGGTCGACAACTTCGGAAACTGGGCGGAGTCGAGCGAGTGGATGCGCACCTCACCCGACTTTGCTGCGGACCCCATCGGCAAGTTCATAGATGCTGATCAAATTCTTGCTGCCCGAGCGGCTGGCGCCTCGCTCGCAGAAATTCATCGCCGTGCGTACGGGGGCGAATTTCCGCCCTCCGGCCCAATGGACCCGCGCGTTCCGCTTGATCTTCCTCCTGATCGTCTGTAGCAGACACCCTGAGGATCAGGCGTGGTGCACATCATGTCGCGCTCTATTACGAGCGACTCCGACGTGGAGGGAATCTCCATTCCGGCGGGAGCACGCGTCATCGCGCTGTTTGCCTCAGCTAATCGGGACGAGCGCAAGTAGGAGCGAGCCGACATCTTCGATGTAACCCGAAACTCTGCCGGTCATGTGGGCTTTGGCTGCGGGATCCACCTGTGTGCGGGCGCCAATCTGGCACGGTTAGAGGGGCAGGCGATCCTAGGTGCCTTGGCGCGACACGTGGAGCGGTTCGAACTGGGTGCCAGCACCCGGAAGTTGAACAACGTCATCCGGAGTCTGCGTACGCTGGCCGTCACCGTGCAGGCGACAACGGCGTCTTCTTGAAGTTGCCCCATGTGTCCAGGTGCAAAAGCACGGCTCTTTACCACAAGAAAGGCAGCGTTGAACCATGACAGCAGCAAATGTCTCGGCCAGAAATCACGCTATTCCGCAGGAGACGCAAGTCCTCATCGTTGGGGGGGGTCCAGTCGGACTCAGCGTCGCCGTCGAGCTAGGGCGGCGAGGCGTGAACTGTGCAGTAATCGAACCCAGGCTGCTTGTCTCGCGACTCACTCCCCGAGCCAAAACAGTCAGTGCACGGACGATGGAACATTTTCGCCGCTGGGGGTTGGCCGAGCGCCTGCGGGAGGCGGCACCGCTGAAGGTGGCTTGGTCGCAGGATGTCGTCTTCTGCACGACGCTACTTGGTCACGAGGTGACGCGCTTCACCCATTGCTTTGGACTTACGCCGGAGCGAACTGAGATCTGTGCGGAGTCAGGGCAGCAGATTGCTCAGCCAATGGTCGAGGACGTGCTGCGGGAGGCAGTCATGGACCTGGAACCGTGCCGCCTTTGCCTGGGGTGGTCGCTACACACGCTTCAGCATCATGCAGACGGTGTAGAAACAACCATTGTCAATGAGCAGGGAGAACAACGGCAGATCTGGGCGTCGTATGTCGTTGGCTGCGATGGAGCTCGCAGCGCTGTTCGGACGGCCATCGGAGCTCGCTATGTGGGAACCTCGGACTCGCGACCAAACTTTGGCTTTGTCTTTCGGGCACCTGGACTGGCAGAGCAGCAGCCGCATGGCCCGGCAGTTCAATATTGGGTGCTCAACCCAGCCAGCCCTGGACTTGTTGGCCGTATGGATCTAAAGGATCTATGGTGGGCCGGGGCCAACGGCGTGTCTGCCGAGAGCGGCCAGGCCGACCCTCACGCCCTCATTCGTGGCCTCGTCGGGGCAGAGATCGATGCTGAAATCCTCGGCACGGATCCCTGGACGGCGCGCATGCTGCTGGCAGACCGGTATCGGAACGGGCGCGTCTTCCTGGCCGGCGATGCCGCGCACTTGAATCCGCCGTGGGGAGGTCACGGCTTTAACACTGGCATCGGCGATGCAGTGAACATCGGCTGGAAACTGGCGGCGGTACTGGACGGCTGGGGCGGAGAACGCCTACTTGCAAGCTATGAGGCCGAACGCCGACCGATCGCCGAGCGAACCATCCAGGAGGCCACAGCGAATATGCGTGTGCTTGCCCCTGAACTGGCCAATCCAGACCTGGAAGCCGCGGGCCCCGTAGGTGAGCAAGCGCGGCATGCGGCTGCTGCGGTAATTCAAGCCGCCAAAGACCGCGAGTTCCACAGCCTGGGCATCGTGCTAGGGTACCAGTACGACGCATCACCGGTGATTGTTGACGACGGCACGCCGCTGCTGCCTGAGAGCCAAGGCTACCAGCCAACTGCCAGGCCGGGCGCTCGGCTGCCGCACCAATGGCTGCCTGATGGGGCGTCACTGTACGATCGCCTGGGAAGTGGGTTCTCACTGCTGCGGCTTGGTGATGACGCCGACGGGTCCACATTCATGGCAGCCGCTACGGACAGTAGAGCGCCGCTGACCGTGCTCGATCTGCACGACCAGCCACTCGAGGAGATCTACGGCGCCTCGCTGCTCCTCGTGAGACCGGATCAACACGTGGCCTGGCGCGGCACATCTATGGATCGACCAACTACGGAGGCAATTCTCGACCAGATCCGCGGCGTTTGAGCACTTCCAGACGACGATGGTACGGTGAACGGCAGGGCCGGCATGACGTGATGTCGGCAAGTACTTCGATTTTCTCAGTAAACAGCTAACAAACAGCGGTTTACAACATGCGTTGTATTCGTTCTGAGCACTTATTCATCGGGCGGCAGATACCACGGATTGTCTAGCGAGGGAAATGACCCGCCTTGCTGAGTAGGGTCATTTGTTACTCTGCCCCCTCGGTCATCAGCGGAAAATGGGTCAAGGGACGGCCAAAACTGATCGTTCGGCCCTGTCGAGGCAGGATCCTGAGGCTGTTGAGGCGCTGGCGGCATAGAGGGTGGCTGTTGTCCGAAAGCGCCCTGCCCAAAACGTCCTCCGCCTTGAGGTAGTGGATTACTGTATCCTGCTCCAAACCGATCCGGTGGCTCTGACCAGACACGCGATTGCTCGCGTCCTGGCTGGGGTGACATTCCCCCTAGACCTCCAGATTGGCCCTGTCCTCCAGATTGGCCTCGTCCACCAGACCCTGGTTCCATCTGCCACTGCTGCTGCCCTCCTCTGGGGCTTGGTCCCTCCCGGAAAGATCTCTCACCTGGTTGTCCGGCTGGGCCAGGCTGTCGGAGTTGTGGCGGGGCAAGCACCGCTAGCAGCTTGTCGGCGGAAGTACCCGCCGGAGCCGGCCAAATCGCGCGCCTCCCTGCCTGTAGGTCACGCAAGGCGACAGCTAGGCGATCGATTTCTTCTTCGGTGCGCTGCAACTGGTAGTCAGCCTGCCCAGCCCTCTGAAGGCGTACCAATAAGTTGTTGAGAGAAGCAGCAATCTGCCAGAGCACATTCTCCTGGCTGAGTGGGGCACGAGCAGTGTAGTCGCCATTAGCAATACGGACGTGGGTGTCCAGAATCTGCTGGACTCCAATCTCCAACTGTCGGCGCTGTTCAGCATAGGCGTGTTCGAGAGCGGCCATCTCTTCGGCTCGATCCGCGCGCCGCACTTGCTGATCGACACCCCGCACCCACAAATAGGCGATGATGGCAAGCAGCGCCTGCAAAGCAATTGGACGTGCCAGCAACGAGACAGCACCTAGCGCGGCAATCTGCTGCAGCAAATCTGGAGCCTTGGGCAGCAGAAGAAAGCTCACGGTGATCAGAGCACAATTGCAGAATGCAATCACAAATGCCGCAGCACGCGGCAAGATTGTAGCTCCTACAACAACAGAGATGGCTAGCAGATCATAAGCTGGCAAATCGACCACCTCTAGTCCACCAGTCCCTCCTGCCAGAGCACCCATGATACCTGCATCGATGAGCACCACCAGGAATACACCAGCTGCAGTAGTCCATCCAGCATGATTGAACACTGAGGCGAGAACGAGACCAACACCTGCAATTCCTATGGCAACTGCAGTGGAAGGTGAACCGATGCCCGCTGGAATTAACAGGCACACGAGCACAAACATGCCAAGGAGAATCCACGACGTAAGTCTGTTTCGCCGCAGACCTTCACGCTGGTCGAGAGACTGTTGTGGCAGCCGAGCGACTGCACTGGTCAGTCTTAGCCAGATATTGACCCGTTGAGGCTGCTGATACGAGTATGGATGGTCCCGGCGGCTTAGTTCCGGAAGGTTCCTGTTATAGTGGGCACGGTCGGAGCTCAGCGGCTGGTTTGGGAAGTAGTCGCTCATAGTTCGAATTTTTCGGAGGCAACAGAGGCTCGCTGCAGAGCTACTCCGCCCCTGAACTCCCTTCTCATTTTCTAGCGCGTATCCAAACTATCTTGTTCCTCGATGTCAAAATCGCGCGACAGTTGGTTGGCTCGCAGTTACGGTGACCCAGAATAGCATCTCTACTGAATCCGTCTCAAAAGATAAAGCATTGGATCACTTTTATCAATGAGGCTAGAAATGCCCCCAAGATGTACTTCCTAGAGGAGTATACCTCAACCAGAAAGCATGCCTTATCTTAGGGGAGAATGCATGCTGTGTCAATCAGGTGAGCTGAGTGGGGGAAGCATACCAAGTTGTGTATGTTTCGGAGACTAGTGCTAAGGGTTGCTACTAACCAGAGGCATGAATACTATGACACCGTGCCGTGTTATCACACTTTCCATAATGCGTATGATAACTCATGATACCCTCAATCACAAGAAGCCCGGTAGTAGCAGTGTACAAGTGCTCCGTTTCGCCATCATCATGGCTGCATAATGGGCGAATATGTTGGGATTCTCTGCCAAGGATTCCCATAGTTCGCACGGAGCGGTCGTGATCATACTTGTCCGCCTGGACTACGTCGCTGTCCCGGATTTGAGCAATACAAGATAGCCGACCTAGTAATTCACGTTGCGTGACATAAGGCACGTTTTTACGGGCATGCTATAATAGCTTAAACTAACCGAATGCCATAGTCGGGTCCCCTGTACTCCACTTCTTTAGGTGAGTGATTTCGATGGATGATCCCAATGCCGTATTGGATAGCGAGAGCAGCGTAGTAAGTGCAACTGATGAACCAACCAATCATCAACCGTACAGGTCAGGCATACTGGCAGACGTAAACTACGTCAACCCGGTGCTGGCACCACGTTGGCTTGTGACAATGAATGAGGTTCCGGAGGTTACACAGTATAAGGAAACTAGTTACGAACTTCTGCAATTGGAGCCTGGCATGACCGTCCTCGACCTGGGCTGCGGAGTCGGGGATGATGCCCGCAAGCTGTTTGATCGGGTTCAACCCGGTGGAAGCGTGATTGGTGTCGATACGAACAAGGACATGATTGCCCAAGCGCGATCACGGCACCTGCCAGGTCTTGTGCAAGCCAACGCCCCGTCATCTGCCTCTATGCCTGGATGGCGAAGCTCATCCTCCGATGTGCCGTTATCTGAGCGTCTGCGGTTCATCTCAGGCCCGGCCGAGGGAATACCATTGCCGGATCGAAGCTGCGATGCTGCCCGCGCCGATCGACTACTGCAACACATCAGTGATCCCTTGATAGCGCTTAAAGAGATGCGGCGGGTGTTACGTCCAGCGGGGAGGATAGTACTTATTGAACCCGATTGGCGCACCATGGCGATCCATCCAGGCAGTGTCAACGGCGGCGATGATGATCATGTACTCGAGGCTGTGTGGAAATGGCAGATTGCTAACACACGCCACCCTCTGATGGGGCGGCAACTCCGTGCTCGGTTAACTCAGGCAGGTTTTGACCAGGTGACGGTGATTCCAGTAGCCTATTCCAGTACCGATTTTGACCTGGTTAGTTACATACTCGAACTCGCTGCAGCGAGTGAGGCCGCCTCAAAGGAAAATCCACCTCTAGTTAGTCCACAAGAACTGCAGAGCTGGTTTGCTGCTGCCCGAATGGCCGAAGCAGACCAAGAGTTTTTCGCGGCACTTACTCTGTACTTTGGCTTTGCCCGCAAGCCGAGCGAGCATTCCAAAAGCAGCCAATGATCAGTGTTGCCAGAATGTCATCCTTACCTGCTCATTGGTTAACAGAGCTAAGTGTGTTTGGCACGGGAATATTGTAGGCAGGCATCCTCTATCCTTTCTGGGAAGCACTCAAACTCTTAACAAGGGAGAGCTAAGCTAACCCGAACATTGAAGACTCCGAATTGGCTGCGCAGTCAACGCAAACGGAAGGCCTACACAGCGGGGTACTGGGCAGCACGATGGTCGAGATACAGGACACCGTCTGGAGCAGATCCGTTCATGGACTGCTCCACGTGAGTGCCAAGTGTCAGAGTACTCTCTCGGGTAGCCTTTGGGTCGAAATAGGCTACCCAACGGAAACTCCTTTGTTGATCGGTAGATTTACAGTGCTCAGTCTCTTGAACAGTTGCCGGCATGTAGCAATAACGTGGGGTCGTGTGCTGCGAGTGCAGTAGAGCCTGCTGGCAGGCTTCGAGAATGTGCCCCGGATCAGCATCGAGCGCAGCATTGAGCGAATCATAATAGACACTTTCGGCACGCACATCCGTGGCAGCGAGCGCAATCGGCCAAAACTTGCCAGGTTTATGGGCCTCGGGGCTCCAGATAGCTGCATCGAGTGATGCCGGGCTCTCGCCCAGACGGTCAACAGCATCGGGCGCGTAAGCCATGGGAATATTGAACCGATTTAGCAGGCGACGCACGTCTGGGGACGCGCACCCAATGATGGCCTCAATGTAATTCTTCTCTGTCCGCAGTATTTGCGACGTTGCCACAATCACTTCAGTTGTAGCAAGGGTAGAGTAAGGTCCTCGAATGGCCTGGTTGCGTACCAGTCGGGTCATCTCGCGCACTGTTGCTACTGGTAACAGTGCAACACCTGGATGCGACGCATACAACTGATGACCATAGTCAACTTCTACCGGGAACAAGAGCCGATTCCGATGACACATCCAGGGATGGACAGGAGTACCGCTGGCCTGAGACGACAAGCTTTTAGGCATCGCCTCAAGAGGAGCAGAGATATGCGCCAACTCAAAGGAAACGTAGCACAAGATGTGGTGCTCAGTATCACCGATGACCAGGTGAAGAGTGGAATCCAATGCCCCGACAAGCGTCGGGTCAGTTGTTAGACCTAGTTCGGTGACTCGCTTGCCATCGTACAATCCGGCCAAGACGTACTGCTCGAGGCGATATTCGCCAATGGCCTCGAACTGTTCTGGTGTCAATTGCCCATGTTGTATTAGCTGAACCGCAATTCCCGTTCTTGGCCGACACCAGTAAGTTGGTGAGTGTATCGCCTTGCCAACAGCAGGTTTTAGCGGTGCAGGTGAAAACAATGCAGGATACTGCTTGCTTGCCTGTTTAATAGTAAGGTATTGAAGATCACATCCTATGGAGGACTCTTCCGAGCTAGCCTTCAGATCAGTCTTCGATGCACTTGCCACGGGGATCTCCTTTCAAGAAGTGCCACACTCCTGTGGGTATTGGACGGCACAGGAGCACATTGGATACACTGTCGAAAATAATAGGCAAAACTCGCTGAGTTGTTCATCCTAGATTTGCCTACTCTTCCGAAACTCATCGCTTATACTATGTTCCCATCTCTACGTAGCCAGATGGATCACGCAATCCTCGACGTCAAGTGTGGATGTGTTCTGCAACGTAGGCAGAAGCGCCACTGAACACTGGCACGTAAGGATTGAGCGACAAGCCAGTGGAGTAGGACAATATTAACAGAGCATCACTGGCCTGTCGACTGCGTAGACCAAGATACCTACGTCGAGTACCGAAAAATTGGCTTTTGTGCCTGCGGCTTCGTCTAAACAGTGGGTGACCAACCAATTAGCACTGCGCACTCGAGTGGGTCACCCAAGAAATTACCGGTTGTGCCGAACGCCTAGCCATGCTATACTCGCCGTGTACGCCCAGCACGTGGAGAGCAAGACAAGCCAGGCGTTTCAAGAAAAAATCGGCAGCTTTTCTTGTTGAGGGTGACGATCCTTAGCGATGCTGCCAGGCACGTAAACTCAAGTATGTGTGCCTGTGAGAGGAGCAAGACACGACTACCGTCACGTTTCCATTGGGGCCATACCACCCAGCTCTGGCGCAACCTTTTGCTCTCATACCGCAGCTGCGCGGTGAGACGGTTGCAGAGGTCCTGTCTCCGGGTCTGGGCTACTGCCAGCGTGGTATCGTCGAACTGGTTGAAGGCAAAACGCCGACTGAGGCGCTCCCCATTATCGAACGAACCTGCTCCCTCGCGCACGAGTCGCACCGTATCGCTTTCTGCCAGGCTCTGGAGATGGCCGCCAATACCAAGATTAGTTCGACCGCAGAGAGTACCCGTGTGTTGTTTGCCGAGATCGAGCGCATGTTGGCACGACTCTGGACACTGGCTCTTGCCGCACGAGCCGCCAGCGCTATGCAGCTCTATCAACTGGCTCTCGAGCAGCGTGAGTCGATCTTTGCCGCATTGGAAGCGGCCACCGGCGAGCGCCATTACTGGAGGATAACGCTTCCTGGAGGTGCACGCACCGACCTGCAGTTCGAGCCATTGCAGGAAACTTTGAATGTACTGCAGCCGGGACTTGCCGGCTGGGAAGCTATAGCCGCACCCACCGGACAGCTCGGACGCAGCGGCGTTCGAATCGGAATAATCACTGAGGAGCAGGTTAACTCACTCGGTCTGGGTGGGCTCGCCGCTCGCGGCTCCTCTCGACAGAGCGACCTTCGAGTAACTCAGCCCTACGCCGGTTATTCAGATTATGCAGCGAAGTTCTCGGGGGACAAGGATGACGAGGGAGAAGAAGAGGCGGGCACGGGACAAAGTCAAGGATCCAAGCCTGCCGGCGATGTCACGGCTCGCCTCTCCTGCGCCGCGTCCGACCTCATACAAAGTTATGGGGTTGCCCAGGCAGCGATAAGCCGGTTGGTGGATGAGCCACAAGGGCCCACTGCAAATGAGCCGGAGTTGGCAACTGAGCTGGCCGCACCTGCCAAAAACTACTCCGCGGCCAGCTCAGTTGAAGGTCCGCATGGCATGGTTTCGATACGCTTTAGTTACACGAACGCGGGTGTGATCAGCGGTCTTGCGCTCGAGACCCCTGGAGCCAGACTGGTGCAAGCCTTGCCGCAACTGCTTGACGGGCGCTTGCTACCACAGCTTCCCTTGATCCTGGCAAGCTTGGATCTATGTATCGAGTGTCTAGACCAATAAGAATTGGTGAAAGGATGCCAGTGTGTCGTTACCATTTTTTCTAGGAGCGCTCACGCTGGCGCCGGCGCTGTGTGCGGTGTTGGTTGCCGGTTTGGGAGTTGCCCGTGTGGCGTTGAAGCCGGCAGCGTTGGGGCTCAGCCTCATCGGACTACTGGTTCCGATAATACTACTGCTTGTTCTTGTCCTGGGGTCCCCCTCGGGCAATGCCCTCTTCGTGGGGCTGTTTGGCGGGTCTGCCGGCGTCAACGACTGGTTTGCAGCCGTGTACCGTATTGACGGCTTTGGTATCTATGCTGCTTTAGGCATCGCTCTAATCGTTGGCCCGCTGTTGCTCTGGGCTTCGTGGAGGGGAGCTGAAAGCGACGTAAGCGTCGAAGAAGCGCCTTGGGTCAAATCTCCTCTATCCCGGGCACAATGGGCAGGCGTGGCGCTCGCTCTAGGCATAGAATCGAGCGCACTCACCCTGGTTTTCGCCGATAATATCATCTGGCTGGCCATTGCCTGGCTGGTATTGGCACTGGCAGTCTGGGGCATCGGCGAACTGGGCAGCGATTTCGCTACTGTCGATCGCGTCGGTCTGATATTCATGCTGATAGGACCGGTGCTGTGGGTTCTGGCGATGTTGATTCCAGCAACTGGGCAGCACGGAACCCGCTCGATTTACCCGAGATTGACCGACATGATGGGACGGAGCGGACTTCCGCCATTGCAAGTGTTGGTGCTTGCTGTAGCGCTGACGCTGGCTGGTGCCGGCTACCCATTCATGGTCTGGATGCGGCGACGTGCCCTCCTGGTCACCCCTGCCGGGCTGATGGCGCTGGTACTGGCGTTTCTGCCCGCGGCATTAGTGGTGGGAGCGCGCACCTTCAGCGCCGCGGCGAATGACACTAGCAACTGGCAGCAGATTGGCCAGACCGCGCCTCCGATTACCGCAGGAATCTGGTTCAGTGTACTGGGAATGCTGACTATCGGTATCAGCGGACTGCTGGCACTGGGCCGGCGGGACAGCCGGACACTCATCGCATTTCTGGCAGTCGCACAGGTCGGCTGGGGATTCCTGGCGCTGGGAGCGGGTGATCCGACTGGCATGTTTGGGCTGGTCATTCTTCTGGCAACCGGAGTGCTAGGTCTGGGCGCAATGCTTGCATCGCTATTTGCCGGTGGCGCCCTCACCAGCGACATCGAGCCGGACAGCGCTGGACCACGGCCCTTTGGGGTGCCGGTGCAGCCGCTCAGTCTTGCTGCCTGGATAGCCGGAGCGCTGAGTGTGCTTGGTGCGCCACTCTTTGGCGGATTTGTCGCCAGCCAGATGATCTCTGCCAGTATCATTCACACGCGCGGATTGGCGGTTCCGCTGTTGGGCGCCGCATGGGCAGGCGATGCGTTACTAGCCCTTGCGTTACTGCGCGCCACTGCACCCGCTTTCACCGTATTCGCCAGAAGCCCCGATCGGGAGGAGATGGCCAGCGCGGTCGACCAAGAGAGCAGTGTCTCCACGCTTCTGCCGTTTGCTCCCGCGGCGATCTTGGGTCTGTTGGGCATTGTCATTGGTGCAGTCCCACAGGTTCTCCTCAATATCGGCGGACTACCGGCCGCCAGCGCCCTGCTACAGGCGGGAGCGGCCAACGCCGCACTCAGTACCAGCACCATTGGCTACCAGCTTGGTACAGGCCAATGGCTACCCAGCATTGCCTGGCTAGCAATCATAATAGTAGCGCTCATCCTCGTCTTCGCCCTACCTGCCAGCCTGGGTGAGGCCAAACCGGTCTTCCTGGCGGGGCTGGAGGCACCCACGGCAGCAGCGATGTTACCGGCCGGAGAGCCTGAAGCTACCGATGAAGCAGCCGAGCCGGAAGAAGTCTACAGCGCCGAACTTGCCTACCTGCCTGGACCAATCGAAACCTGGAGCGATCTCAGCGCCGTCTTTACTTCTCCCTGGATGCTCCCCTTGGGAGAATACTTGCTCGCGGGCATCGATGACGACTATGCAGCTGAGGACGCACATGCGGAGCAGATCGAGACTCCCGAGCAGATCGAGACTCCCGAGCAGATCGAGACTCCCGAGGCTGACTCTGAGGCGCTGGAAAACCCTGCACCTGATGACGCTACCGAGAACTCCGTCTCCTCCACTCAGCAGGGAGGGGATGCAGGTAGCGAGCGGTCTGTAGATGGCCTACCTGATGGAGCTGGTCAGGACACATCGACCTCAGCGCCGCCTACCAGAACACCGTCTACCCAAAATCAACCAGGAAATAAGCCCAAAAATTCTACGCTTGGCTCCGGAGGGCAGAGTAAGAAGGGTACTGCCAAGAAGAGCGGCAAGGGAGGTGGACGATGACTGAAGAACGTGACGAGCGCCCAATTGGAGCGCGTCCGGTTGCGGTGCTGGCGCTCGAGACCGGAGGATGTGGTGCCTGCGCACAGAGCGTCGCCGCATTGCATGGGCCTCGCTACCGTGTGCAATTGGCGTCGAACGGTATAACTCTGGTAAACAGCCCACGCCAAGCCGATATAGTCCTGCTGAGCGGCCCGCTTTCATCTCAGGCCGACGCTAGTGTGCGGCGCATCCTCGAGCTGGTGCCGGAACCTCAGGTACTCGTGGCAATTGGAGACTGCGCCATCAATGGCTGTGTCTTTGCAGGCGGAGCTGGAATCAGCGCCAGCGCCGCCGAAGCGCTTGATGTACACATGGAGCTACCCGGTTGTCCTCCTACCCCCGGCTCTATCCTTAACGCTTTGGTGCGAGCCGCCCAATTGCTTGACGAAAGCCTTGATGACGAAGCCGAGATCGATGAGGATGAAGACGGGGATGGCGATGATGTAGACCAGACCGACGACGACGACGACGTTACTACCGATGCACCGGGTACCGACGAGGCGGAGGGGAAGGATTAGATTAGGTGAATAGTATACTTTCCTTTGTACTGGCGGTGCTCATCTACCCCGGTGTATTCATCGCGGTGATAGCCGCGTGGGCGCTTACCTGGGGGCGCGAATCCATGCAGGCAGTAGTCAGCCAGGATACACTACCGGGCCCGCTCCGAGATCTAAGCGAGATTCGCAGCAATATTGCCAGAGACATCGTGCAACCTGAGGGCATCTATCCCTGGTTAACCACAGTGGCGGCTTGCTCCGCAATAATTCTTCCGCTGATCCTTCTCATTCTTTTGCCCGTGCCCGGTAATCCATTGGTGCAGGCCATAGGCCTGACTGGCGACGTCGTCGGCAGTTCAGCGCTACTCCTGGCAATACCCATGCTCCGGCTTCTGGTGGCGTGGGCCACTCCCTCTCCATATACACGACTGGCCGCCGACCGCGGCGTTCGGCTACTTGCTGGAGTCGTGCTTACGATGGCACTGGCGATCACCGCAACTACCGAGCAAGCCGCAGTGCTCACACTCCATCCCACGCCGGTAAAAGGTCCGCTCTCAGCCTGGTGGATCGTAACCCATGTCCTGGCCGCCCTGGCCTTTGTCTTCGTTTTGCCGCCTCTCACCAGAATGGCGGCCAGCCGACATCCCGTCCGCCCCGAGCTGGACGTCGTCTCGGGTGAACTCACCGAAGTGAATGGCAGGGATCTGGCTTGTTTTCGTGTCGCCGAAGCCATACAACTGGTGGCTGTCAGCGCCTTCTTCGCTACCGTCTTCATACTGCCGCTGTTTCCAAGCGCCTTCGGTCATGGACGTGACTTGGTCTGGATCGCTGCGGTCATTGCTACCGCGCTGGGTATCGGCGCCTGGGATGGATTCTCCGGGCGCCTGCCCCTAAGTAGTGAGCGACCACCGCTGAACTGGTGGCTTGGGTTACCCGTGCTCATCGCGTTATTCTCGCTTGTCACCGCTGCTATAGCATTGCGAGGCAGCTAGCTAACCAGAGAGACACAGTGCCATGAGCGTTATTGAGAGCCGTATCGACCATTCGAGCCAGGAGTACAGGAGCAACCAGGCCTACGTCAAAGAGCTGCTCGCCCAGTTGCACAGTCGAATAGAACTGGTCCAACGTGGGGGAGGTGAGGCGGCCATAGCGAAACATCGGGCACGCCAAAAACTGCTGGCCCGAGAACGGATCGAGCAGCTCTGCGATCAGGACACACCATTCCTGGAGTTCAACCCGCTGGCTGCCTGGGATATGTATGACGGTGAGGCCCCTTCAGCCGGCATCATTACTGGCATTGGCGTGGTTGAGGGCCAGGAATGCGTCATCATCGCCAACGACGCCACCGTAAAGGGAGGTACCTACTTCCCCGTGACCGTGAAGAAGCACTTGCGCGCCCAGGAAATCGCCGAGCAGAACTATCTCCCCTGTATTTATCTGGTGGATTCCGGCGGAGCTTTCCTGCCGCTTCAGGCCGACGTGTTTCCTGACCGTGAGCACTTTGGCCGTATCTTCTACAACCAGGCTCAGATGTCGGCCAAGCGGATCCCCCAAATCGCCGCGGTAATGGGATCATGTACCGCCGGCGGCGCTTATATTCCCGCCATGAGCGACGAGTCGGTGATTGTGCGCGGTAACGGCACCATCTTCCTGGCAGGGCCGCCACTGGTTAAGGCGGCCACGGGCGAGGAGGTTACCGCGGAGGAATTGGGCGGCGCCGAGGTGCACACGCGAACGTCTGGAGTCAGCGATCACTATGCAGAGAACGATTACCACGCGCTGGCAATAGTTCGCTCCATCGTCAGCAACCTCAACCGGAGCAAGGTATACCCCTGGGAGGTCTTGGCGCCTGAGCCGCCCCGGTACCATCCCGATGAGCTGTATGGCATAGTGCCGCGCGACGCCAGGCAGAGCTACGACGTACGTGAGGTCATCGCCAGGCTGGTAGATGGTAGCCGTATGCATGAGTTTAAGGCGCTCTACGGGACCACACTGGTCTGCGGATTTGCTCGACTGATGGGCTACCCGGTTGGTATCATCGCCAACAACGGCATCCTGTTCTCTGAAAGCGCACTAAAAGCTACCCACTTCATTGAACTGTGTTGCCAGCGCAAAACGCCGCTCATCTTCCTGCAGAATATTACCGGGTTCATGGTAGGCAAACAGTATGAAAACGGAGGCATCGCCAAAGACGGCGCCAAGATGGTTATGGCGGTGGCCAACGCGGCGGTCCCGAAGTTTACGGTCATCGTTGGGGGGTCATTCGGTGCGGGCAACTACGGCATGTGTGGTCGGGCCTACTCCCCGCGCCAGCTGTGGATGTGGCCAAACGCCCGCATTTCGGTCATGGGTGGCGA
Organism: uncultured Chloroflexia bacterium; assembly: GCA_963826075.1. Classification (GTDB taxonomy): domain Bacteria; phylum Chloroflexota; class Ktedonobacteria; order Ktedonobacterales; family JADMIN01; genus JAJPKE01. The sequence continues at coordinate 1,232,804 of CAWGVQ010000004.1, read as the reverse complement.
GCAGGCGGCGAACACACTGCTGACGGTGCGTATGGAAGGGCAGGCAATTCACGGTAGGACCATGGATCTGGGGCAGCAGGAAGCATTCAAAGCTCCAATACTCGGCAAATACGAGGCTGAAGGTAACCCCTATTACAGTACAGCCAGGCTCTGGGACGACGGCATCCTGGATCCCGCGGATACCCGCACGGTGCTGGGGTTGGGGATCGCCGCATCGCTCAATGCGCCGATTGCGGAAACACAGTTCGGTGTCTTTCGTATGTGACCGGTACTGGCAACGCTCCCGGCAGTTACTTGCTTTCTATGCTCTCTTTGACGGCAGGTATAATCGGTGCATCACCGCGCTCAGTATTACTGGAATCCAAAGCGGCATCTTTGCCGGCGGAAATGACTATGTCGTTGACCACTCCACGCACTCCCGGTGTACGCTTGGCAATGTCTTCCGCCTGGTAGCGAGTGGCCGAGTCTCGCGCCTCACCGCGCAGATTGATGAGACCGTGCTCGTTTAGGACATAGACGCTGGTAAAGCCCTTCGCAGCAAGCTCAGAACTGACCAGATCAGTCAACTGTTCATCATAGAGTAGATGGTCGGCCACCTCAACAACACCGGGACTGCGGAGCAAGGCCTCGCTTGCCTGGTCGCCAAAGCTGGTCAGCTCGGCACGGCCGTGCATCGAGATGCGTCCAGCCTCCGCCTCCAGAGTGATACTATGACGAGCACGCGGAGACTGTATCGATTGATCGAGTGTGCGTTTCGCCTGACGAAGAATAAAGGTATCCGCCATATATTGGGGCATGGCGGGATAGTCGCTGGGGGAGAGCCGCAGCGCGAGTGACGCCTCGGCCTGGTTACCGTGCTCGACGTATTCTTCCAGAACCAGCTCATCTATTGGTACCACAACGGGGCGACGGGACCCCAGGCCGGAGCCGGGCAAGGCCGCCACCACAAAGTGGCTGGCATATTCGATACCCTTGGCATCTAGATTTACCACACGTACGCCCAGTAGTTCCACCTCAGCCTTGCCGCGCTTGCCAGCACTTAATAGTCCCACCACAGTAGCACGCGTAAGAATAAGGGGAGGTACCAGCTTATCCTGGTCATCTACCGAGCCGTCGCCGCTATCGCATTTCGCTTGCCATCCTGAATTCGTTCCATATAGTCTGATGCTTGCGCACACGATGTTGTCAGGCCCCTCGAGAGGCTTGATGGTAGGTGGCCAGTTCTCTACGTCTTCGCGCCCGCGCGTCGTGCGGAGAAAGAGATAGCGTACCGGACCGGTCATAATGTCCATAGTGGCTCCTTTTGCGAAGGCGCTTCACGCCCTAGTTTACTCTAGTATAGCAGATTCGTGCCCGAGGTGAAGCTCCTCGTTAATTTATCTTACGGGCAACCAGCGATATCCATTCAGCAGCCGATGTATCCATCGGCGAAACGATTGCTTCGTCAATAACGGCAAGCCCGGCATCTTCTAGGAGATGTCTAGCCTCTTCTGGAGAATAAAAAGCGAAGAAGCGCTCTCCCGTGGGCGCTCCGGGAAACTGGTATGTTTCAAATCGTTCAGGGTCTCCCGTGCCAGCACGCTTGAGGAATATCACCAACGGGGCATCTCTGCGGGCAACTCGCGACAGCTCGGCTACCGCACGTGGGGCAAACTGTCGCGGAATGTGCAGCAGTGACGCCGACGACCACACACCTCGACAGCTAGCATCCGGCAAGTCTAGATGACGTAGATCCATGAGCGTGTAGCGGATGAAGCCCCGCGGTAACCTGCGCGCGGTACGGTCGCCCGCCTCGTCAAGCATACCTTGAGATAGGTCGACGCCCAGCACCGGTAAGTCATGCGCCGCCAACGCACGCGCGTCACGACCCGGTCCACATCCGGCATCCAACACTGGAACGAACTGCAGATACTCAGACAGCGTGATCTCCTCACCAGGTGTGCCCCAGTCGGGAATCGGGTATTTGGTCAGTGACTCGCCCAGCAAGTCGACAAACTGTTCCAGGCGCTCCGCCCAATGGGGTGGCATGTCTAGGTGGCGTTCCGCATAGTTTCGCGCCGTCTGATCATAGGTTGCGGTAGTGATTTCTACCGCCTGGGCAAATCGGCGAACATCTCTCATACTGCACATGAACCTTCAAATGTAACCGGGTCTGTCAAGCCACGTGAGAATGCCCCGGCGCACTGCCCAAGGACTCGCCGCAATAGAACGCGGACGCACCTAGGTCTGCTTCTGGGCCATCCATGGAATTACCACGCTATAGTATATTAGCATGCCCAGGACAGGTACCTCCGCACAGCAACACGACGCATTCTCCCAGAAGTGATACCTACCGGCGCAGGTCGGCAGCATACTCACGTCTTCTGGGCGGCTTCGCGACGCGCGCTGAGGCTGAGCCAGGTCGCACCACCCATTAGCAGTACGGCTAGTACGCCGATGACCACAGGAATGGGGAGGCCTGACTGTACTGCCAGGATCGCGCCGCGAATGGCGGCCAGTACCACAAACGCCGTCGCCACCAACACCAGTGTGCGTGAGCGTATTCCGACGCCTGCTCCTGTAATAACCAGCGCCTCGAGCGCCAGCGCTAACGCGTACGCCCAGTTCGGTTCAGCCTGGTACGACTGCACGAGTGTCGGTAGCAGCAGGAGGAGAGCTCCAACGAGTGAAGCCGCCTGTCCCAGACGCACTCCATGGACAACTCGTTTGTCCGCAGGTAGCAGGGCTCCCATCAGCAGTTGGTAGCTTCCCGGAGCCAGGATAAATGCCTGGATGTTGTCGGCGCCCAGCCAGCGGGCCTCCCAGGTGATGGCCAGCGCCACCAATTCTCCGGCGCCGTAGAGGGTGAGGCGCGATTTCCACTCCCGTCCGAGAAGAGTCAGCAAGACTGCAAGCGAGACCAATGCCGCCACGACAACCTGCGTCGTGGCGGTGTGCGGCGTGAAGCCGTCGGGACCGGCCAGTGCACCTAGCACCGTTCCGCAGCTAACCAGGATGGCCGCCCAGGTGTGTAGCTGAATTCCAACGTATTGAGGATCGCCCCAACGAGTCTCACTCTCGGGACCCTGCGAGTCGGCCTTCCACCATGTCCACCAAATTGGGCGGTTAGGTCGCAATCCTGGCAGTGACCGCCAGAGCAGCCCACCGAGCGCATAGTAGACCCAGCCCAGCGCGACAAACGCCAGCGTCGCCTGCCAGTACGTCAGCCCCAACGCGCCACAACCCGCTGCTAGAGCTAGAACGCCTAGGGCCAGCGGAAGCGGAAGCAGGTCGGGACGCGATTCGACGGCACTGATCGCGTAGGCCGCAATAGCCAGGGCAAGTAGTGCCAGCGCTTCGAACGTCAACTGCGATTGTCCAAGCACCGCGGTAGCGACGGCTGCCACAGCGCCTGCAGCGTAAAACGGGTAGGACCACCGGATGCCCGCGGCGCGGCCGACGAGAAGCCCGCCAACTGCGAGTCCGAGTGCAAGCGGCAATAGCGCGTGCGCATCTGGTTGCACCAGCGCCGCCGTTGCGGCGTACGCGATGGGGGCAATGGCCGCCCGAGGTTCACCTTCCAGAATGGCGATTGTATAGGCTACGGCGGCAAACACCAGCAGCAGCGCCTCGAGCGTGCCGGCGTTGTAGGGCACCACCCGCAGCTCCGCGAAAACCGAGGCGCCCACGGCCGCTGCGTAGAGAGCCAGCGTCCAACCGCGGCCGGCGCGACCACGCAGGGCATAACCAAGCGCGATCGCAATGGCGACGAACCCGAATGTCAACACCAGCGTAGGTAGCAGATTGTTTGGGCTCGGCAGTAGTCCGACCGCCGCCAGGAGATACACTGCTGCCACGGAAGTGAGCCATCGCTGCCGCTCGTGAGCGGCCACGAGATACGCTGCAAATGCATAGCACAGCAGCAGACCGACCTGCCAGTTCGGCGCGGCCGCACCTCGATTGCTGAGATTGACGAGAGCAACGACCGATCCGCAGAGGGCTGCTACGTATAACGCTGAGCTCCACCAGCGCCCACGCCATTGCCGAGCCGCGACGCCCGCTCCCGCGACGATGAAAACCAGACCGAGGTTCGCTGTGCGATCGCCGATAATGAGCATGGCCCACAGCGCAAAGACCGCTGGAACAGCCATAGTCCAGGGCCATTCCTCCCTGAGTGCCGCGGTCGCTGCGAGCGCGGCAAGAATCAGTGCGAGCCACGCCGACCACGGCACTCCCAGAAAAACTAGACCCGCCGTACTCACCCCCGGCGCGCCGGAGTGAACAATCGCGAGGATGGCGGCGAACGATCCGCTGAGGTAGGGCGCCAGCGCCCAGAGGCGACCTTGCCAGTGGCGGACGGCCAGCGCGGCAAGCGCCAACAGCAGCGCCAACAGGCTAAGGTGCCAGCCGTTGCTGTCGTCAAGGGCGAAGGGAAGCGAAGCCAGCATACCGAACACGGCCACCGGAATGCTCCCGAAGACAGGCTTTTGGATGCGCCGCGCCGCGACGAACGAAGCCGCAGCGAAACCCAGCAGCACAGCCGTCTGATAGCCGGCGCCGGTACTGTTTGGGAGCAAGATGGAAGTGTACAGAGCGTCTCCCAGAGCCACGACGAAGAGCGGGATAGCGAAACGAGTGGTCCTCTCCCTCAGGCTCAATGCCAGCGCCACCACCCAGAGCGCCAGCGTCAGACCCGCGTATGCCGGCGACGAGTCCTGTGCCAGATGGCTGGGGGGCAGAATTGCCGCTCCAATCGTCTGATAATCCAGCGTGAGGAAAAAGCCGGCGGACAGTAGCCACCAGGGCGCATTTTCTGTGACAGCGATCCCTATGCCGACGAGCATGCCGGCGGCGAGGGCAGCGGCCAGAGGCAGGTTTGGCGTCGGTGCGCCAGCTACCAGAAGTATGGCGAAGCTCGCCAGCGCCAGCGCTAATGCCTCCGCTACGTAGCGCAGGGCCACCCGTCTTGGCCGGAGCTGGCGTAGCATGTAAGCCGCACCGAACTCGGCTAGAGCCAGCGCTGCCGCCACGTACGCCAGCTGTTGGGGGGTAGCGCCAAGCCACACCGCAATTCCGAGTACTGCCTGCGCGGCAAACGCGGCCACAAGTGCCTCGATAGCAGTGGTAAGCGTGGTCGCGCCCGGCGATGACCAGCGGCGGACAGTGCGGGACCAGCCTGCTGCCAGCGGTACTAGAATACAGGCAGCCGCTGTAACGGCGGCGGTCGACACCGAATCCGTGCCCCCTATGCGGACGAGCTGGCCGACCAGGATCAGTAGCGCCAGCCACTCGACTCCCAGCACGGCGACGACAGAGGTAACAGCGGAGAGCTGCGTCGCTGCGACGGCAAGGGTTTCGGCGATTCCAAAGCGGCGCACCAATCTTGGTGTCAGGAGCGCGAGCGCGGCGGTGGCCAGCACAAAAGCCCACCATTCAGTTGGCGCACCGCTCCATGGAATGATGGCCAGCAATGCCATTATGAATGTCGTCCAGCCAAGATAGGCATACGGGATGAAGCGTGTTCGTAGCCCAAGCGCGAGATAGATGACCGTGGCGTAAAACCCCGACAGACATAGCATGCCGCTAGCGGAGAAGCCGCTCGCCTGTAACTGAAAGCGGTAGATGGCGAGAGCGACCAGTGGAGTCATGAGCGCAAAGACGGCGAGGTAGGTACCGCCAACGGTGGTAAGACGCGCCGACCGGCGCAGCGCGAAGCCAAGGCCGCCAAACACCAGGTACACAGCAGCTACGACGAGCACCTTGACTAGGCCCGGCAGTACCTGCCAGCCGCCGACTTCAAAGCTGGCTGTGGCGACCAGCAGTAGAAAACCACCCAGGTAGGACATGATGGCGATGGCCTGCTCCGCCAGGAACGCCTGCCAGCTGAATGCGGGGCCGGACGGGCGGGGAGGTGAGCTGCGAGGCACCGGCATAGCTGGGAGCATGGACGGCCGGGAAAGGGGTTCAGGTTCTGGTTCTGGTGCAGATGAGTCGGGCGACACGGCGCCGGCGGTGGCTTCCACCGCCGGCGGGCTCGCCGTAGCGGTGTGCAGCGCCAGGTATCGCGCCAGATATTCCTCCCGCAGCTCGGCGACCGTCTTGGCACCGTTTCCGTCTTTGATGAGGCTATCGAAGTAGTGTAGAGTGTCGACGAGCTTGCGCAGCACTTCCACAAGCTCGGGATCGATTGGATATCCACATCGGGCGCAGTAGCGTGCGCCGATCTCCGCCAGCAGCCCACAACGTGGGCAGGTGATGCGGTTAGTCTGCATCGCTACCTCCTGTGTCACCTCATGACACCTGGTTGGCCGTAGCGCATAGTGCCGTTCGCTCGCATGATGGCTATCATGCGCTTGCCCGTAAAGGCTGTCAAGCCTGCTGCCAGTGTGCCAAAATCCTCTATAATTGAACAGGCACAACCGGCACTTTGACCGGCACTTTGCTCGAGAGTTCTGTGTATAGTCCCATAACGGCAAACTCAGGCGTGCGGCGCAGATGACGAGCAACGTTGTGTTTGCCGTTTTTACGAGGAGGTATTCGCTGGAGGGTGGTCAGGTGGTGTGCTGGAAGCGCACACCACCGAGGAGATGCCCGGGGTCCAGTGCAGCATCATCCTGCCGAGATCTTATCGGCAGTGGCCTGGCCGCGTATTGGTGAGGTGACTCGAATTTTAGACCTGCTACTTACTTCAGCTTACTCAGTGCCTCAAAGAGCTCTTCACTGTTGGGAACCTCGCTGGTTGGGCGGTGGACATGGATCCACACTACCTTACCGCTTTTGTCGATCACAATTAGGGCACGCTCTGCCATTCCGGCTGGATGTCGCACACCATAAAGATCGGTAACCACACCCTGTGGATAGAAATCGGAGAGCAAGGGATAGGTAATGCCAAGCTTCTCGCCGAACTCGCGCAACGAATGGGTGGCGTCCATGCTGATGCCCAGCACCTGGGTATCTAGGTCATTGAAACGCTCCAGATCGGACTCGTACGAAGGCATCTGGGCTGAACAGGTGCCGCTGAAGGCAAAAGGAAAGAACGCCAGAACGACATTCTTGGACCCGCGATACTGGTTGAGAGATACCGACTTGCCAGCGCCGGATTTCAGCGTAAAGTCGGGGGCCTCGTCACCAACTTTCAGAGTAGACGTCTCCGAGCGATTCTGTTCAACAGCCATGGATGGGATTCTCCTTCGTGATTAGGACTCAGCTCCGGCAACTACCGGGACCGGTCGAGTTAGGCCCGCTTTGACTGTGTGGATTGCGCGCCAGACTTGTTGTTTCTGCCCACGCTACCCACGCATTTTAGCGCAACTAATGTGAGAGAAACAAACCCGACCTGGGGTAGATCGCCAGAGCGGCACAGGGCGTGGCAGCCAGCATGAGCGCATCGGGATAGAATTGCAGGACGTTGCCTTTAGCGAAATTGTCACCGTCGCTACACCACCAGCCCGCTGGCAGCTCACGGTTCATGCGCGGCGAGAGGCCCCCTGGGTGCCAGCCCAGGACGACGATGAAGTGGTAGCGCAGGTCGCGGGCGTTCTCCCCATTTCCACTGATAGCATCGATCAACGACTGCCCACGGGCCACCTCGAGCAGAATCGCCTCACGTCCAACGTGCCGCGCGCAAAAGTCTCTCCACTCTGCCTCAGGCATTGGCTCACGATAAGAGAGCAGATCATGCGAGTAACCGGCGTCGGTAGCCTCTAGCGCCAGAGCTGCTAGGGTGGTAGCGCCACTCAGAGCACAGCGGCCAGCCGCTCGCAATTTTTGATAGAGGTCGAGTGTGGTGTGGTGGCGCTGGTCAGCCCAGCTCTCCGCCATTGCCAGAGCGTTGGGGCCGCAGGTGCCGGTAAGCCAGCGTTTGGCGGTATGATCGTAGACAAATTCTGATTCCCGCCAGAGCTGTCCAGGCAAAAGTATTGCCTCCACGGCGCACACCTCCACAGGCATAGGCTGGCTGTCGCGGGCTGGAGTCAGCGGCATCGGTCATGGATGGGGGAGCAGCTGCACGATGCGGTCCCAGACAGCTTCGGCGACCTTAGCTTTGGGCAGCAACGGCAGCGACTCAGCGCTGCCGTCAGCATGATAGATAGTCACCTCATTCGTCAGCGTCCCGAAACCGCTGCCGTCTCTGGAGACGTCGTTAGCGACGAGGAGACTCAGTCGCTTGCTCGTAAGCTTCTTTCGCGCGTTTTCCTCCAAGTCGCTGGTTTCAGCGGCAAATCCGACTCGAGTGAGTTTGGCACTGGAGGGTTCGCCCGCCAGCTCCGCCAGGATGTCGGGATTGTGCACTAGCTGAAGAGTAAGTGAGCCATCGGTGTTCTCGGCAGCTGATCCCTTTTTGATTTTCTCCGCTGCTGGTTTTGCCACGCGATAATCGGCGACTGCCGCCGCCATGACCAGCACATCAGCATCGGCGACGGCAGTACGGACCGCGGCCCTCATTTCCAGAGCGGTTTCGGCATGCTGTATAACCATACCCTGTGGCAGTGGAGCTCTGGTTACACCCACGATCAGGGTAACGTCGGCCCCACGATTGCGGGCCTCTTCGGCCAGAGCAAATCCCATGAGTCCACTCGAGTGATTGCCGATGTAACGGACCGGGTCGATCGGCTCCTCGGTGCCACCGGCGGTCACCACCGCCCGCCGGCCCGCCAGGTCGCCGTGCTGTCCCAGGAGCTTCTGGATATGGGCAATCACCGTCGCGGTCTCCGGCAACCGTCCAGGCCCAATCTCACCTGATGCCAGGTGGCCGGATTCGGGGGGTATGACGGTAGCTCCGCGTTCCTGGAGCAAGCGAATATTGGCCTGAGTAGCCAGATGTTGATACATGTGCCCCTCCATAGCCGGGAAGAGGAGCAGCGGAGCCGTGGAAGCGATTACGGTGGCGGTGAGCATATCATCGGCCAGCCCATGGGCCAGACGCGCAATGGTGTTGGCGGTCGCCGGCGCTATGACCACTAGGTCGGCGGCGGCACCCAGCTCGATGTGGTGGGCGGCTGCCTGGCCGCTTGGCTCCCAGAGGTCGGTGTAGACCGGACGATGGCTTAAAGTGGAGAAAGTGAGCGGGCGTACGAAGTCGGCCGCGTGCGCCGTGAGGATGACATCCACCAGGGCTCCCGCTTGCTGGAGCTTGCTTACCAGGTCGGCGGCCTTATAGGCAGCAATGCCGCCACAAACGCCCAGCACGATGCGTTTACTCGCCAGCGTAGCCATCTATCCCCCAAACTCTGCTTCCCGGTATCCGACCCGGGCCCGCAGCCGCACAACCTGCACAAAAAGGCCCGAAGCACCAAAAAAAGTCACTTCGGGCTGTAGCCACTGCACTTCTGGCGGCTCTGCGCGCGGGGAGGCCGGCAACGTCTTATTGTCCCACAGGGCTGCCCCTGCAGTATCGTCAGGGCTGGAGAGCTTAACGACCGTGTTCGGGATGGGAACGGGTGTGTCCCCTCCGCTATAGTCACCAGCCTCCCCGCGCGTAGAGACGTCAAAACTGTACGAGTAGTGCTGTTTGGCTATGTAGGCGGGGAGGCCGGCAACGTCTTATTGTCCCACAGGGCTGCCCCTGCAGTATCGTCAGGGCTGGAGAGCTTAACGACCGTGTTCGGGATGGGAACGGGTGTATCCCCTCCGCTATAGTCACCAGCCTCCCCGCATACACAGACAACAGGGAATAGTAAGCGAATCAATCGGTCCAACTGCTTTTACCGGCCAGAGTGCGGATCACGCCGGGTGGAGACGAGGGGACTCGAACCCCTGACCCTCTGGATGCAAACCAGATGCTCTCCCAACTGAGCTACGCCCCCGGGTAAGATGGCAGGCTCAAGACTTATGGAATAGAATGGTGGGCCTGCCCTGGCTCGAACAGGGGACCTCAGTCTTATCAGGACTGCGCTCTAGCCAACTGAGCTACAGGCCCACAGTGTTCATCGACATAGCGGCGAACTTGCGGCAACTGGAGAGTGAGAAACAGTCTCATCAGCCATGCGTAGTATACGGTATAACACTGCCCTACGTCTAGTAGGGCGCCAAAGCGTCTAAACGAACCGAGATTCGGTTATCCCTAGAAAGGAGGTGATCCAGCCGCACCTTCCGGTACGGCTACCTTGTTACGACTTCACCCCAGTCACCGACCCCACCCTCGACATCTGCCCCCCCGAAGGGTTGGCCCAACGGCTTCAGGTGTTTCCGGCTCCCATGGTGTGACGGGCGGTGTGTACAAGGCCCGGGAACGTATTCACCGTGGTGTGCTGACCCACGGTTACTAGCAACTCCAGCTTCAGGCAGGCGAGTTGCAGCCTACCATCCGAACTGAGACCGGCTTTAGGGGATTGGCTCCGCCTCGCGGCTTGGCAACCCGTTGTACCGGCCATTGTAGCGTGTGTGTCGCCCTGGACGTAAGGGCCGTGCTGACTTGACGTCATCCCCACCTTCCTCCGCGTTGCGCGCGGCAGTCGAGCCCGAAAAATACAACGGACCCTAGGGGTTGCGCTCGTTAGGGGACTTAACCCAACACCTCACGGCACGAGCTGACGACAGCCATGCAGCACCTGTGGAACCGCCGGTTGCCCGGACACGGCATTACCCGTGGTGCAGCTCCATGTCAAACCCAGGTAAGGTTCTTCGCGTCGCATCGAATTAAACCACACGCTCCGCTGCTTGTGCGGGCCCCCGTCAATTCCTTTGAGTTTTAACCTTGCGGCCGTACTCCCCAGGCGGTCCACTCATCACGTTAGCTTCGGCACCGAAGGGGTCGATACCTCCAGCACCTGGTGGACATCGTTTACAGCTGGGACTACCAGGGTATCTAATCCTGTTTGCTCCCCCAGCTTTCGTGCCTGAGCGTCAGTTCGTGGCCAGGACGCTGCCTTCGCCGTCGGTGTTCCTCCGGATCTCTACGCATTTCACCGCTCCACCCGGAATTCCACGTCCCTCTCCACGCCTCAAGTTAGCCCGTTTGGATGGCCCCCTCCCAGTTGAGCCAGGAGATTTCACCACCCACGCAACCAACCGCCTGCGCACCCTTTACGCCCAGTAACTCCGGACAACGCTCGTCTCCTACGTATTACCGCGGCTGCTGGCACGTAGTTAGCCGAGACTTCTTCCTCTGGTACCGTCCGTTCTCGTTCCAAAGAAAAGTGGTTTACAACCCGAGGGCCGTCATCCCACACGCGGCGTTGCTCGTTCAGGCTTGCGCCCATTGACGAAGATTCCTCACTGCTGCCCCCCGTAGGAGTCTGGGCCGTTCTCAATCCCAGTGTGGCTGATCATCCTCTCAGACCAGCTACCGATCGTCGCCTTGGTCAGCTCTTACCCAACCAACTAGCTAATCGGCCGCGGACCCCTCCTGCTGCGCCCGAAGGCTTTCTTGAAACTAGGCACCCCCAGTCTCACCATATGCGGTATTAGCCCGTATTTCTACAGGGTATCCCCCACACCAGGGCAGGTTATCCACGTGTTACTCACCCGTCCGCCACTCAGCTCCGTGGTCCGAAAACCACACAACCTCGTCCGACTTGCATGTGTTACGCACGCCGCCAGCGTTTGTCCTGAGCCAGGATCAAACTCGCCATCCAAACAACTCGCCAACTCCTGATGAATTCACCCTCATCGCCCTTTCGGGCTTTGCGGCTTCACTCACCCTGCATTGACGAACATTTTAGCGATCTTAACGATCTTACGAAAGCCTCTTGTCGAGGCCTTTTGCTCTCTTGCTCCGGTTCGGTTATGACCGTTGTGGCCTTTTCGGCCAGCGGGCCCGCTTTGGTGGATCTGAAACTCAGATCGCACTGTTTACCCGTTGCATACGCTGTGCTACTGCTTCCCACTCTTCAGTTGTTCAGGTTCGCCGGCGGCATTGCCGCTCATTGCATCGATGCTCTCGCATTGGACGCAAAGTAGATATTAACATACCCCGCTGCCCTAGTCAAGCCCCATCAGTACCAGTTGATAAAAGGCCCCCCACAAGCGCCAAATGGCATAGGATACAGGCACTACGGGCTGCGCACGCACTTTAAATTTCGGTAGTATGTAGAAGTGGTCTTTCTGTAAGGACGAGCGCATAGGAAAGGGTACGCCAAGCCCATGTCGCAGCCAGAGCAGGAGGATGGCAGCTCATCCGGCCGTCGTTCGCCCGCACCGCCGCCATCGGCAGGGATGGCCCTACTTCGCGGCCAGATGGTTCCCTATACCGTCCGCATGAGTTCGCGAGCCCGGGTTTTGCATCTGGTCATACGCCAGGAAAGCGGGCTGGAGATTGTGGCGCCACGGGGAACCCGGCGAGGACAAATCGAGGAGGCGCTGCATCAAAAAGCGGGGTGGATTCTCAAGACGATGCAGCGGATGGTGGCAATTCCACCTATCAAGGATGGTCGCGAGTTCACCTATTTGGGCCAGCTAGTAAAACTGCGCCTGGTCGTCTGCGAAGCGGGCCGCAGACCGCGACCACCAGTGACGCTTACCGGAGAGACTCTACTACTCACCGTTACCGAGAGCGAGATAGATAGCCAGGAGACTCTGCGCGCGGTCCTTGAGGGCTGGTATCGTCGCCGCGCCACTGAGGTCATACCCGAGCGACTGGCGGCTGCCAATAAAATCTTTGGCTTCCGCTATGGACGTGTTACCATCAAGGAACAGAAGAGCCGCTGGGGCAGCTGCTCACGCGCGGGAAATTTGAACTTCAATTGGCGCTTGCTCCTCGCACCCTTGCCAGTTCTGGACTATGTGCTTATTCATGAGCTGGCGCATTTGCGAGAGCTCAACCATGCACCCGTGTTCTGGCAGCTTGTCGCCAGCGGGTGCCCAGACTACAAAGCGCAGCGCCGGTGGCTGCGCGAGCATGGACACACACTCCGGTTCTAATCAACCCCACCAGCCGTACTGGGCGCCTCCGAGGAGGAACCGACGGCCATCGCCGGCGACGAAACATCCTGCTCTCCGCTGCCCGAGGTGCCATGCTCTACTGCTGTTCCAGACTGCATTCTAGGGCCACGAGGACCGCCGATGCCAATGGTTAGCAATGCAGTGCAGGCCAACCATCCCAAGAGTAACAGCACTACGATTGTTCCCATACCAGCGATGTCCTCTACTCTCGACGTTCACCTATTGGCGGTAATTCGGCCTCAGTCCTCTTTGCTTCTGGGCATCGTCGGCCAGTTTAACTCCAGTATATTCTTGCGCATACGAAGTGCCATGAAAGCATTGGAAGCGGCAGGGTCTTTCCTGGCATTGCTGAACACATCATTCTCATTCCTCTATGGAAGACGGTAGCGTTGTTTGACAGTAACCGTTGCAGCCAGATCTGACCAATTCGCTGTTTGTGGTAAACTTTAAGGTAGCATTGTTGCTGATCATCACTGGGTGGGAAAGGCAAAAACGAGACTGACATGGCAAGCTGGGAAGACTTTTATGGCCCTAATGCAGGATATGTGATTGAACTTTATGAACGGTTCCGTAGCGACCCCGACTCAGTAGACCAGCAGACGCGCGGTTTTTTTGCCCGAGCGGCGCCCCCGGTGAATCTCTATGAACCGCTATCGGGCCAACACGGCCCAATCCCAGCACCAGAAGTTACCAAGGTTGTAGCCGCGGCGCGCCTAGCGCGCATCATCCGGGAATATGGCCACCTGGCCGCCAAGATCGATCCGCTCAGGCCCGAGCGTCCCAGTGATCCCATGCTGAGCCCGGAAGCGTATGGTCTCAGCGAAACCGATCTGGCAGAACTGCCCGCTACGATTGTCTGGCCGGATGCGGAGAGCACCGCTAGCTGTCTCGACGCAATGAGCCGGCTTCGAGCCCTATATTGCGGTAGGCTCGGCTATGAGTTTGATCACCTGCAAGACTCTGGCGAGCGACTATGGTTACACGAACAGGTAGAGTCCGGCGTCTACACTACGCCACTCGATGCCGACAGCGGCCGCCTCCTCCTCAAGCGGCTTACCGAGGTGGAAAGCTTCGAGCGATTCCTTCAGACTACTTTCCCAGGCCAGAAGCGCTTCTCGATTGAGGGTATCGACATGCTGGTGCCCATGCTGGATACACTGATCACGGCTGCCGCCCTGACTGGAACCGGAGAAGTGCTCATCGGCATGGCTCATCGCGGTCGCCTGAATGTACTGGCTCACATTCTCAAGAAGCCGTATGCGGTTATCTTCTCGGAATTCCATAGCGCGCCGAACAAAGATTTGGTGCCCTCTGAAGGCTCCTCCGGCATCAACTTCGGCTGGACCGGCGACGTGAAATATCACCTGGGAGCCGAGAAAGTTTTGCATGGGGAGAACGGTGACCGGCTGGTCAACGTGAAGCTTACGCTGGCACATAACCCCAGCCACCTCGAGTTTATCAACCCGGTCATTGGCGGCGCAGCTCGTGCCGCGCAGGAGGATCGCGGTCGAAAAGGCCAGCCGGTACAGGATTTCGGCCGGGCGTTGCCAGTGACGATTCATGGTGACGCGGCATTTCCTGGTGAAGGTGTGGTGGCCGAGACCCTCAATCTATCCCGGTTACCTGGCTACCGAACCGGCGGCACCATTCATGTCATCGCCAATAATCAGATCGGTTTCACCACTCCGCCGAGCGCGGGACGCTCGACGCTCTACGCCAGCGACCTGGCCAAGGGCTTCGAGATACCAATCATACACGTCAACGCTGACGACCCCGAAGCCTGCATTAGTGCCATTCGGTTGGCCCACGCTTACCGCACTCTATTTCAAAAGGACTTTCTGGTGGACTTGATCGGCTACCGGCGCCTTGGACACAATGAAGGTGACGAGCCGGCTTTCACACAGCCGGAACTGTATGCCCGGATTCGTAGTCATCCAACCGTGCGCGACCTCTACCTGGAACGGCTCGAGTCCAGCGGCGTCGTCCGCACGGATGAGGCCGAGAGCATGCAGAATGAGGTAAAGGAGACTCTGGCCCACGCGATGCAGGAGTTGGAAACCGGACAGGTTTCTCCGGCTCAGCCTCCGCTGGAACAGTCACCCGCACTCCATAGCTTTCAGACAGGGGTGGCAGCGGAGCGGCTACAGGCGCTCAATGAAGAGCTCCTTGCGCGCCCAGAGGGATTTAGAGTCAATCACCGCCTGGAGCGCATGCTGCAGCGGCGGCACGACTCTATCCTGGCCGCAGGCGGCATCGACTGGGGGTTAGGCGAGACATTGGCCCTGGCCACCATACTCGCCGATGGCATACCTGTTCGGTTCACCGGCCAGGATACCGAGCGTGGGACCTTCAGCCAGCGCCACCTGGTGTTGCATGACACGGAAAGTGGGGCAACCTACACGCCTCTGCAGGCGTTGCCATCGGCCAATGCTTCGTTCGCTGTCTACAACAGCCCGCTCTCCGAGGCGGCAGCGCTGGGCTTTGAATACGGTTACAGCGTACATGCGCCCGAAACCCTGGTGTTGTGGGAAGCGCAGTTCGGCGACTTTGCCAACGCTGGGCAGGTGTTCATCGACCAGTTTATTGTCGCGGCGCGCGCCAAGTGGCGCCAGCTGCCCAGTCTCGTGCTGCTGCTGCCGCATGGTTATGAAGGGCAGGGCCCCGACCATTCCAGCGCACGAATCGAGCGGTTTCTCCAGATGGCCGCCGAGGACAACCTGCGTGTCGCCAACTGCACGACGGCAGCGCAGTACTTTCACCTGCTACGGGCCCAGGCGACTTCACTTCGAGACGGCGCACGACCGCTGATCGTCATGACACCCAAGAGCCTGTTGCGACACCCGCGCGCCGCCTCGAGTCTCGACGATCTCGCGAACGGTCATTTCCATCCGCTGCTTGAGGAGATCTACACTCTTGAACCGTCCGAGACAGGCGCCGCAGTGCAGCGCTTGATCCTCTGCAGCGGCAAGGTGGCGGTGGAATTGGATAGGGAAATTGAGGGTGGAAAGCTCACATCGAGCGTAGCAGTTATACGGCTGGAGCAACTCTACCCGTTCCCGGGTCACCAACTGGAAGGTATGATCTCACGCTATAAAGGGTTGGAGGAAGTTATCTGGCTTCAAGAGGAGCCGCGCAATATGGGCGCCTGGAGCTACGTAGCGCCACAACTGCAATCGTTGACCAGGGATAGTCTCCCACTTCACTACGTTGGTCTCCCTGAGCGAGCCAGTACTGCTCCGGGTCAGGCTGAGGCCCATAGTATTGAACAGTCGCGTATTCTCGAGGCGGCGCTGGCCGGATCGCAGCCGGCTCCCGGCGAAACCCTGGCGAAGTTTTGGTGAGATAAGGAGCATTTGAGATGTCGAGTGAGATTACCGTGCCGGAGCTTGGCGAATCAATCATGGACGCAACCGTCGGCAGCTGGCTCAAACGCCCTGGCGATACCGTAGCGGTCGGCGATCCACTGGTCGAGTTGGAGACCGAAAAGGTCAATATGGAGATTGCGGCAACCGCGAGCGGTACACTCGAATCGATCCTGAAAGAGGTAGGCGAGACTGTAGCTATCGGCGAGGTGCTCGGCATTATCGGCGACCAGGGTGGCACCGAAACTGGCGAGCCCACGGCGGTAAACGCATCACAGCAGTCAGCTGAGTCACCACAAGCTTCACCATCTCAGGCAAGCTCCGCCGCTACAGCGCCGGACCCTACCTCGGCGCCAGGGGTTAGCGCTACCCCTATTGCTCGACGTATGGCCAGCGAGCATGGAATAGATCTGGCACGTATCCCGACTGGTTCCGGAGTGCATGGACAGATCACCCAGCAGGATGTGACGGCCTACATGAGTGGCACCAGTAATGGATTCCAGGCCGCCGGCAGAGTGGTGCTGGCGACTCCAGAGAGCCCCAGTAGTTCTCCGCCTGAAAGCGAGATTCGCGCGCCGCTGGGACGCCCCGAAGAGCGGGTACGGCTGTCACGGCGGCGCCAGACCATCGCGCGCCGTCTGGTCGAGGCGCAGCACAATGCCGCCATGCTCACCACGTTCAATGAAGTGGACATGAGCGCGGTGCTGGAGCTCCGTAAGCGCTATCGCGAAAGATTCAAAGATCGATACGGCATCGGTCTGGGTTTCATGTCGTTCTTCACCCGCGCGGTAACCCTGGCCCTTAAGGAGTATCCACGCCTCAATGCCAGCATAGAGGGCGACATGATGACGCTCAAGCGCTACTACGATATCGGCATTGCCGTTGGTGTAGATGAAGGCTTGGTGGTACCGGTGCTGCGAGATGCCGACACAATGAGCTTTGCCGAGATTGAGCGCCGAATCGCCGACCTGGCGGCGAGGGCACATAGCAACACTCTTACTCTTGAAGAGCTGCAGGGCGGCACCTTCACCATTACCAATGGCGGCACCTTTGGCTCGTTGCTCTCTACCCCTATTCTCAATCCTCCACAGGTTGGTATTCTGGGCATGCACAAAATAGAGGAACGGCCCGTGGCAGTGAGCGGCCAGCTTGCTATACACGCCATGATGTATGTGGCGCTCTCCTACGATCACCGCATCGTGGACGGCAGCGAGGCAGTGCGATTCCTGGTGCGCGTGAAGGAGCTTATAGAAGATCCCGGCAGCATGCTACTCGAGAGTTAGAGCGATTTTTGCCAGGTCGAAGACAGCCTCATAAATGAGCTGTGGCAGCACGCCAAACGAATAGGACATCAGTACACGCTCACCTCGCTGGTGAGCGCCACGGCCGTAAGGACCGAGGTTCACCACCGGCACATCCAGTTGTCTGATAGCATCGAGCGGCAAGGAGTAGGCACTGGGACGCTTGGGCTCATCATTTTGCTGCCAGACCGGCATATTCTGGATCAGGGCCGAGGCGTCCATGTCCGGGTCCAGCCGGAGGTAGCTCATATCCGAAACGTAGGGAAAACAATCCTTACATACCAGGGCAAGTTCCGGATGGCGCTCGGCAACGACTGCCATCGCTGTATGGAGCGGGCTCGAGGTGGGCTTAACATGAGGATAGAAGGGAGGCGAATAGTAGATGACGACTGCAGGTCCTATCAGCCCGGACATCCTCCATAGCCGATGCACCAGGCGGAGGCTCATTTCTCGCTTGTCCGCCGCTTCCGGCAACTTCTCCCACTCGTCGCGCAGTGCCTGGGATACCGCGACTCCTCCGCAATCATCTACGACTTGCCGGCGCAGCTCGCTATAGGTCATGACTCGTCCGGTGCGAGGTGGTACTCGCCGAGCACGCTCGGTCTCACCACCGGCGATGAGCCAGCGCCTCATAGCTTCGTCCACACGATGCAATATACGTGAAAGTGAAGCTTCGGCCCGCAGTTGAAGTCGGGCGAGCAGGTCATCTGGCCGGGTGGTTATGGTGAGCACGTTCAGATAGAAATGAGCAGTGAACGGAATCTGCACATCATAGTGCTGCTTGAGATCAGCGGCGTGCAGCGTCACCGGCGGCGGAGCTATCTGGCCGGAAATGCGGTCGCACAGGTCGTCGCACATGCTGAGATCACTGATGAGTTCGGCAGCGATTAGGTTAGCGTCAATGCCGTCAAAGGGACTACCGGCATGTGCCTCTAAGCCGGCAATAAAGTAGCTCGGAAGCAGCTTGCCCACCGTACCAGTATAGATGTACCTATGAGGATCTCCTGGGTACTGCGAGGTGGTGTAATCCGTGTTGATTGCGCCTATATAGTCCAGTCCATACTGCTGGCGCAGACGCAGCAGCAGCTTCACCGCCTGCAGTACTCCAGCCGATTCATTCTCCTCGTCAGGAGTTGCCAGAAACACAATTGAGAGTGGTAAATTCCCATCGGAAGCATCAGCGGCCAGACGGCGAATTACTGCGATATTCGCGGCCACGCCGCTCTTCATGTCAATAACCCCGCGCCCAAACATCCAGTCCCCGGGATTCGCCTGTAGATCTTCTCGTAGATCGGGCACCATGGCTTCCAACTGGGCCTCGTGCTCCGCCAAGCCTTCGGGATCGAGCGCCCACGGTTCCAACTCACCGTAATCGGCGATCCCCACAGTGTCGATGTGGCCAAATAGTATAACCGTAGCAGTGCTGCTGCCAGGCAGATACGCGTACGCGTTGCTACGCTGGTATGGGTCGCCTTCCAGAGTGTCAAGACCAACCTCGCGGAAACTTTTCCCTGGATCGCCGGTGCCGAGCAGTCGCACCACCGCTTCGGCAATTACCGCTTCGCCAGCGCTGGGGCTGATACTTTGAAGTTGAGCCAGCTGCACTGTCAAAGCACGCACAGTTTCGTACCAATGGCTGGCCGGATTGTCACTCTCGAGCTTAGCTACGTTCTCATGCCTTCCTAACTACACTTGTAACATGCCAGCAGGCAACAGCGTCTCCCACTCACTTATATCGGTGGAGCCGCGTCATGGTCAAAGAGCGCGCTCAAGGAGTGGCCGTTGTGCAAGCGGTCAATAGCGTTCGCCAAGAGGTTCGCCACCGAAACGATGTGTAAATTGGGGAGCGCAGCTCGCACGCGCTGAGCTACCGGAACGGTATCGGTGACCACGATCTCGGCAATCGAAGGATGCCGCAACAGGTACGGAGCCTGATCGGCGAACACTCCATGCGTCGCCACGATGCGAACGTCCGGGTAGGCACCGGCGGCCACCAACGCTTCCACCGCCTGCCTGGTAGTGCCTCCAGTGGCGATAATGTCGTCAACGATGATGGCATGCTTGTTGTGGACTTCGCCGATGAGGGCGGCAATCTCCACTTCCAGCGCACTCGCGCGGCGCTTGTGCAGGATAGCGATCGGTAGATCCAGCATGCGGGCAAACAGATCAGCCCGCTTCACGCCTCCAGTATCAGGCGAAACGATAACACTGTCATGTGGGAGGCTTTCCTTCAAGTAGTCGGCCAAGAGTGGAATAGCGGTGAGATGATCCATGCCGATGTCAAAGAATCCCTGAATTGCCGGGCTATGCAGATCCACGGCGACAATACGATGCGCGCCTGCAGCGGCGAGCAGGTTGGCTACCAACTTGGCCGATATCGGCTCACGGCCCACGAATTTGCGATCCTGGCGGGCATAAGCATAATAGGGAATGATGACCGTTAGGCGACTGGCGGAGGCGCGGCAGAGCGTGTCGATCATGAGAAAAAGCTCGACCAGATTCTCATTTACCGGCATGCAGGTGGATTGAATGATATAGGCATCATGGCCACGTACACTGCTCCCCAGGCGAATCTTTATCTCACCATCGGGAAAGCGCTCAATTGTCCGCTCGAGAAGGGTCATATCCAGCCGGCGCGCAATCTCAGCCGCCAGGTCTTCATTCGCGGACCCCGCGATAAGACATGGCGGTGTGATGACGTCGGTGATGGCCTGCGCGTCGGTGACTGCAAGTGCAACCGCCTGCGCTAGTCCTGCCGCTTCCGTGGTGTCGTTCGACATACCCGCTTTCCTCCAAGAAGAATAATTCGATCATCACATACGCCGACATCATCCCGCGCAACTTCAGCTCGCGCCATGAGGTATGTACGGCATCGGTTCTCCCCGGTACGCGTTGGTGACCGGTAGGCGGCGGTCACGTCCAAAGGCTCGCTCGGTAATTTTTATTCCGGGAGGGGCCTGACGCCTTTTGTATTCGCTCTTATCTACCAGCCCCATAACTCGCTTGACCACGTCAGGATCGTACCCCAGCGCCACAATCTCCACCAAATCCCGATCTTCTTCGACATACGCCCGCAGAATTGGGTCCAGTATGTGGTACGGCGGCAGGCTGTCGGTGTCTCTCTGCTCCGGCCGTAGCTCGGCTGAAGGCGGCTTTTCAAGGGTACTGAGTGGAATCAGCGCATATCCGGCTTGCGCATTCCGCCAGCGGGCCAGCTCATACACCAGAGTCTTGAAGACATCCTTCAGTACCGCGAAACCACCTGCCATATCACCATACAGTGTGGCATATCCCACCGCCATTTCAGACTTGTTTCCCGTTGTAAGCACGATAGAGCCAAAGCGATTTGAAAGCCCCATGAGCAACATACCGCGGATACGAGCCTGAATGTTCTCCTCCGCCAATGTAGAATCGGATGGCGGCCCAAGTTCAAAAGAGGGCTTGAGCGTAGTTTGCACCACGGCAAATGTCTCTTCAATAGAGAGACTAAGACAATGTATGCCCAAATTGTCGGCGAGCGCACGTGCATCGTCGATACTGCCTGCGGAAGAGTACCGCGAGGGCATCGAAACGCCCAGCACATGCTCCTTGCCTAGTGCATCGACAGCTATAGTTGCGGTAAGCGCTGAATCTATACCACCGGAGAGGGCAATAACAGCATCCTGAAAGTGGTTCTTACGTACATAGTCGCCGACACCGAGAACCAGCGCAGAATAGACTTCCTCCAGATAGTTAGGGTACGGCTCGATCCGGCCGGTTGGTATAAATCGAGACTGGCTGGAAGTAGGAGGCGCCTCCGCAACCGTGGGAAGGGGAAGGTCAGGTGCAGGCCTAGACACGAAGATCACCGGCTCGGCATCTGGAGGCTGAACGGAGCGCCGCTCCTTGCGCCAGCGTGGATCATGCAACCTCGTACGGAATACCTCGTCAATATTGACGTCGACCACCAGCAGGTCCTCTGCAAAGGATTTAGCTCGTCCGAGCAACTCGCCCTGCTCGTCGAAAACGACGCTGGAACCGTCAAAGATGAGTTCATCCTGCCCGCCGACCAGGTTGACATAGGCCACAATAGCCCCGCTGTCGGCCGCACGAGTCGAGAGCATCCGCTCGCGGGCATACTGCTTACCTGCAAAAAACGGCGAGGCACTGATATTCAGCAACACCTCAGCACCAGCGTACGCTTGCTTTGTGGGAGGGCCGCCGGGATACCAGATGTCCTCGCAGATGTTGACGCCAAAGAGAGCTCCGCCGATCTCGAAAATCGGTGCCTGGCTACCGGAGCTGAAATACCGGTCTTCATCGAAGACTCCGTAGTTCGGAAGATAGTGCTTATGGTAGACAGCTACTCGTTTGCCCTGGTGTAGGATAGCGGCAGCATTATAGAGATCGGTATCTCGGTCCACAAAACCTACCACGACACTGAGATTGGGATATGCTGCGGACGCCTGTGCCAGGTCCTCCAGAGCTCGCAAATTGTCGGAGACGAAGCTGGGCTTAAGTAGAAGATCTTCGGGTGGATAACCGGTCAGCGCCAGTTCCGGAAAGGCGATCACTGTGGCCTGAGCGTCGGCGGCCTGTCTCATGGTACACAGTATGCGTTCAATATTGCCTCCTAGGTCGCCTACCATCACATTGGTCTGCGCCAGCGCCAGTCGTATGCGCCGTAGCTGGTGTCCGGTATTCACCTAGGATACCTCCTCCAATGGAACTCTCTTACTTCCCAGTGCGTTCGCAGAGCGCAACGCATTCTATATGAGATGTGAACGGAAACATGTCTATTGGCTGCACCTCGACGAGCTGATAACCCTCAGTACAGAAGAGATGTAAGTCACGGGCAAGCGTAGATGGATCGCAGGACACATAGACCAGTGCTCGTGGGCCGAGCTGCTTGATTTGGGTGAGCGCGCGAGGATGGCAGCCGGCTCGTGGTGGATCCACCAGAGCAATATCCACGCGCTGCTTCCGCTGCAGCAGAGCGCCGAGCGCGCGCTCCAGAACACCCTCACTAGCGGTGATGTTGGCGATGCCATTGGCGGCCGCGCTGGCACGGGCATCGGCGACGGCGCTAGGCTGCGATTCGATGGCATGTACATGGGCGACGTAGCTGGCAAGGAATATCGAGAAGAGGCCGGCGCCGCTGTAGCCATCCAACGCGCAGTCGCCTGCGCGTGGCGACATGGCAGACAGAGCCTCTTTCACCAATACTGGTGTCTGGGCGGGATTGACCTGAAAGAATGAACCCGCGGAAATGCGGAAGATACGGTCGAACAGCCGCTCATATATAAAGTCCTGTCCATAGGCCACCCGCCCGTGGCCACCCGGCAGCCCCAGAATGGTGACGCCAGCCAGCCCCGGTACCGCGCCTCGAATTGCCTCGCCAACTGCCTGCGCCTTGCCTTTTGCCCCAAGGGCGCTCCCAGGGCGCGCTTCAATAGTGAGCAAACCCGCGGGATCGACGCCCGGCGTATCTGTCGTGTAGAACCCGGGCCCGGCTACCTGCCTTGCTGGAGTCACACCGGCACAGCGGAGTGTGAATCTTTGAGCGTAGTCAGCTGCCGATGATCCCCAGTTAGCGTTCATCCAGCCGCGTACACCCTGATATAACTCATCGAGCGCCGGATGGATCAGAGGGCACTGGCGCATATCTACGATCGTGTGGCTGTTACTGCGGCGAAATCCGATCGCTCCATCGGCGCCGATAGCAAATTGAGCAACCGTCCGGTAACGCCATGGATCGGTCCCAGCCGGCATGCCCAATGTAGGATGGACCCTCGGGCTGGCGAAGTGCCCAACTCGCATCAACAACTGGCGGACAATACGGGTCTTCCATTGAAGCTGCGCCGGATAGGCAAGATGTTGCCACTGGAATCCGCCGGATTCGCCCAGCTCAGGGTAGCGTGGCGCTACGCGATCGGGGGAGGGGCGTAGCACCTCCAGCAGCGTTGCCCGGGCATAGTTGCTGCGCTCACGGGTAAGTCGGGCGCGTACCAATTCTCCCGGAAGACCCCCGGTGACAAAGATGGCACGCCCCTGATAACGGCCAACTGCATCGCCACCATATGCAAGATCGGTCAGCTCAACTTCGACCACCACGTCTGAGACATCCGCGTCGGATGCCTCAGTCCGCAGTTCGCGCGCGTGTGGAGTGTGTCGCATTGTCATTGCTGGCTGGCCCTTTGGTAATCATCTCCCGGCTAGACAAACCCACTATGTTCATCCGTCGCTCGCAAGCTCGCAATAGTGGGCGAGAGGGTGCCTGTTCGGGAATTGTAACATAAACACACTGGTTGAGTCCTTTACGCTTACCCAGGCGCCCGCTCTCCGATCGGGCCGAAATGGTATAGTATCATAGTTGCAATTGTTCGATCAAATTGAGCCAATAGCAAAGTAGGCTACGCGCATGGTTAAAGTGACCGGGCCGGACGCTCGAGCACCCATGGATTTGTTGCTGACGCTCGAGCGGAGGGAAACTGCTGGAGAAGGGCTTACTCATCAACTGTACAATCAGCTACGCGCCGCGATTCTCTCCGGCCGGCTGCGCGCTGGAGAACGTCTACCGCCGACCCGGGCACTGGCTCGCCAGCTAGGCGTTGCTCGCCTGACTGTGTCCACCTCGTATGATTGGCTGCGCGCTGAAGGGTATGTGTATGGGCGTGTCGGAGCGGGAACCTTTGTGGCCTCGGTTTTCCAGGATGGCCGCTCTAGCTCGGACGACACTACGAGTGGGGTCGGATTATCAGGCTGCACTGAACCCTCGGGCGATGCTCACCAGGCTGCTCGTAGCATGACGGCCACACCGGTGCCCCTCACGGCCTGGGCCGAACGGATCGCGCATATTCCCCTGATAGGCGCCGGCAGCGCGAGTACTACGATCTATGATTTTCGCCCTGGTATCGGGGCGGCTGAGGCTTTTCCCTGGTCGCGCTGGCGACGAGTAGTCGGCTGGCAGGACGCTTCAGACCAATGGATGGAGAACCGCGTTGCGTACCGTGAGAACGCGGCGCGCTCAGGCAGATGGGATGCGTTGCTGGGACCAATCGAGACTCGCCGGGCTATCGCCGCCTGGCTGCACCGCTCACGTTCGGTACGCTGCGAAGTCGAGCAGATACTGGTTGCCGGCAGTGTACAGCAGGTGCTGGCCCTCTTGGCGAGATTGCTTCTGGAACCAGGACAGCGCCTGATTGTGGAGGATCCAAGCTACATTGGCTTTCATGCTGCGTTTCTTGCCGAAGGCGCCCAGCTACAGGGCATTCCGGTAGACCAGAACGGCTTGAGAGTCGACATGCTTTCTGCGAATCCTTCCACTCCAGTCGAAGGTACCACTCATCTGGTGGTAGTTACTCCTTCTCACCAGTATCCCACCGGCGTCACGCTTTCACTGGAGCGAAGACTTGCGCTCCTGGAATGGGCGCGCCAGCACCGCATCCTACTTGTCGAAGACGACTATGACGGCGACCTGCGGTTGGAAGGCCAGCCACTGGAAGCGCTTCGCGGTCTGGACGACAGAGACGAAGTCATCTACCTAGGCACCTTCTCCAAGGCGCTCTATCCAGCTATGCGTCTAGGCTACGCGGTTCTGCCTCGCTGGCTCATCGAGCCGGTCGCGCGCGCACGTGCCGCGAGCGACCGGCATCCGACCTGGCGAGATGCGCTGGCAATTGCGCGCTTTATCGAAGCCGGAGAGCTGGAGCGGCACCTGGCAAGAGTACGGCGCCTTTACCGCGCTCGCCGCGATGCGCTGGTTACCGCTTTGGCCGCGCTTCTTGGCGATGTGGTGAGCATAGGTCCCGCCGAAGCCGGCATCCATCTGCTGGTGGGCCTGCCTGAGCGCGTGGACGACGTCGAGTTGGCGCAGGCTGCCCAGCGGCTGGGTATCGAATTTACTCCACTTAGCCCGCACTTCTACAGCACCAGCCCCAAATCAGGCATGTTGCTTGGCTTCGGAGCACAGAGCGAGGAGCAACTGGCCGACGGTATCGGTCTACTTGCTCCTCTAGTTCGCCGGGCCGCGTCTGCTGGACTTCGCTAATTCCGCAGCGGCTTACCGGTCTTGAGCAGCGCTTCCATCCGGTCCTGTGTCTTGGGGTTGCCACAGAGACTGACAAAAGCTTCCCGTTCCAGGTCGAGTATGTTTGTCTCGCTGAGGGTATCCAGCGGTGAGCAGTCACCTCCTGTAAGGACATGTGCCAGCTTGCCGGCTACCACTTTGTCGTACTCGCTGGCCTTGCCCTGCCGGTAGAGACCGTCTACCACCTGCTCCAGCACCAGCCGTCCACCGGCTCCGGGGAGCCGGAAGGTCGGCGGCGTTGGGGGATGCCACTCACCAAGGTCCGCGGCGTTGGCGAGCGCAAGGGCATCAGCTTTGGCATCAGCAAGTAAACGTGCGCGATCAAGAGTAATACCATCGGTCTTCCGGAGAAAGCCGTACTGAACAGCGTCGGCGGCACTGGTGGCCACGGTCGCCACCGCAATGACCTCGAAGGCGTGACGAGATGCCGGGAAAGGACCATGTTCCCGGCTCAGCGCCGCAAAGCGAGCCAATAGCTCTTTGCACCCGCCGCCCGCCGGAACCACGCCGGCGCCAACCTCCACCAATCCCAGATAGGTCTCCGCGGCCGCCCGGACCTTATGCCCATGCATGACGATCTCGCAGCCGCCGCCCAGGGTTCTCCCCGCCGGAGCAACGACTACCGGCACCGTACTGTACTTCAGCGCCAGGTGAGCCTGCTGGAGCGCAGCAGTGGCTCTCTCGATCATCGGCCACATACGCATTTTGGCAGCCATAAGCACCTGTGCCAGATTCGCGCCTACTGAGAAGTCGGGAGCCTCGTTGCCGACGACCACCGCACGCCAGTTTTTCTGGGCCTCTTCGACTCCCGCTCTCATCATTGCTACAAGCTCGTCGTCGATCGCGTTCATCTTGGCATGGAACTCAATACCGAGCACGCCGTCTCCTAGATCGATGAGGGCGGCACTCCGGTTGTCTTTGACAACCTTACCGGACTGCTTGAGTACCGTAATACTGAGCGATGGCCCGATCTCGGGGACTAGATTGTAGCTATTGGCGTTGAAATCAAAGTAGCGACGTTCCGGCGACTCAACATAGAAGCGCCCCGAGCCGCTCGACAGCACCTGCTCCACCAGCGGCGGTAATACACGTCCTTCCGCGGTCATGCGCCTGGCCAGCGCCTCCACTCCCAGAGCGTCCCAGGTCTGAAAGGGCCCCACATCCCAATTGAAGCCCCAGCGCATCGCGTTGTCTATGTTGACGATGTCTCCGGAAATCTCCTTCGCTACCGCAGCCGTGTAAAGCAAAGTATCGGCGGTCAATTCCCAGGCCAGTTTACCCGCCCGATCGCCGGCGTTGATCAAGGTCTGGATGCGCGCAAAGACATCGGGATTGTCTTTGACAGCGTCAAGGGACGAGAAGTGTGCCGAATCCTGCGCCCGATACGACAGCGTTGCCGGATCGATGACCAGTGTATCACTCTTGCCTTCGCCCCTTACCCTCTTATAGAAACCCTGCCCGGCCTTATCGCCGGTCTGACCTGCTGCCACCATGTCTCGGACGAATTGCGGCATCTTGAGCACGTCGCGCTGCGGGTCTTCGGGCAAATTTTCGTAAAGATTGTCAGCTACATGCAAGAGAGTATCGATACCTGCTAGATCGGCGGTGCGAAACACTGCCGACCGCGGCCGCCCCATGGCTGGACCTAGTATCGCATCGGCTTCCTCTATTTTGTAACCCTCGTCCTGTACGTGGTGAACGGTGGCCAGAAAACCAAAGGTGCCGATTCGGTTTCCGATGAAGTTCGGCCGGTCTTTACAATAGACAACGCCTTTGCCCAGCCGGTCGGTACAGAAGTCGCCCATAGCTGCCATGAGCTCTGCATCAGTTTCGGGACCAGCTACCAGCTCCAGCAGCTTCATAAAACGTACCGGATTGAAGAAGTGAGTGATCAAGAAGTTCCTGCGGAAATCCTGATTGCGGCCCTCGAGCAGCATGTTGGCGGGAATACCTGACGTATTGGAGCTGATAATCGTGCCCGGGCGCCGTTGCTGCTCGAGACGTGCATAGAGGCTGGTCTTGATGTCCAGCTGCTCGAAGACTGCCTCTATAATCCAGTCCGCTTCACCGACGCGCGCCAGATCGTCTTCGACATTACCTACGGTGACAAGCTTGGCGAAGTCTGGAGTGTAGAACGCCGACGCCGGCCGGGCACGGAGAGCCTTTTCAAGCCCGGAAGCGGCTACACGGTTGCGCTCAACCCGGTCGGTGCTGCCTCTGGCACTTTCCGGCACGACGTCGAGCAGCAGAACCGGGATGCCCACGTTAGCCAGATGCGCGGCGATACCTGCGCCCATGATGCCCGCGCCGATGACGGCGGCGCGCTCGATCTTAATGCTCATCGCTGCCTTCTTGCTTATTTAATTCGCTCGACTATGGTCGCAACCCCCTGGCCGCCACCGACACAGAGTGTTGCCATGCCTACTTGTTTGTCAAGCGTCTCAAGATCGTTGAGCAGGGTGGCGATCAGGCGTGCGCCCGAACAGCCGAGCGGGTGCCCAAGGGCGATCGCTCCACCATGCGGATTGAGCTTCTCCTGGTCGATGCCCAGTGCGCGCACTACCGCCAGCGACTGGGCGGCAAACGCTTCATTGAGCTCGATGATGTCGATGTCACCTAGTGCCAGGTGAGCACGCTCGAGCGCCTTATGGACCGCCGGAACCGGGCCAATTCCCATGACATCCGGTCGGACCCCCGCCACCGCCATGGAAATGATGCGCGCTCGCGCAGGGATTCCCAGACTGCGCGCCATCTCGGCCGACATCAGCACCGCAGCGGAAGCGCCATCGTTGAGTGGGCTACTGTTACCGGCAGTGACGCTGCCTCCAGCAATGAAAGCTGGCTCCAGGCTGGCTAACTTTTCCAGTGAAGTATCGCGTCGCGGCCCTTCATCGGTGGTGAAGTGTCCACCGTCAGGCAGCTCCACCGGCACTATCTCTCTAGCAAAGGTTCCACTGTCGATCGCCGCAATTGCCCGCTGGTGGCTGCGCAGGGCGAACGCGTCCTGGTCCTCGCGGCTGACCCCGTACTCGCGAGCCAGATTTTCGGCAGTGATGCCCATTGGAATGTACGATTCGGTAAACTCCATTCGGCGCTGATTGGGGAGGCCGCAGGCCGGGATACCGTCCGGGTTGTTGATCAGTTTAGGATTGAAACTCGGGTTGAAACCGCCCATTGGCACACGGGACATGGATTCAACTCCACCAGCAACCAGCACATCTCCCTGGCCAAGCATGATACTCTGCGCCGCCATATTTACCGCCTGCAGGCTGCTGGCGCAGAAGCGGTTGACAGTGACGCCGCCAGCGTTCACGGGGAGTCCCGCCAGGCCGGTCACGATACGCGCCAGATTCATGCCCTGCTCCCCCTCGGGGAAGGCGCAACCCAGTATTACATCCTCTATGAGCTCGGGATCGAGATTGGGCACCCGTTCCAGCGCAGCACGTACGGCAACTGCCGCGAGGTCGTCGCCACGGACGGTGCGCAGCGCACCTTTGCCGGCACGGCCGATGGGTGTGCGAACCGCGCTTACAATGACAGCTTCTGGCATTCCAGTACTCCTTTTTACCGTTCGTGTAGCAGCTACACCGGCATCATGGCCACGCCTAGCGCGGCCTCAGCAACACCCAATCGATGGCGCAGTCAGTGATTGCTGTCCCCGACGCATCGGTGAGGGCGACAGCTAGAGTGACCCGCGACCGTCCTGCTGTCGCCACTTCTTCGCGTATTCGCCGCTGCTCCTCCTCACTCAACTCTGCAGCGGCATGTAGGTCGCCGCGCGCCGGCTTGTGGTAGTGTATGGCGACGTCGGCGGCCACCGGGACATAACCGTCCGCAAAAAGATCGTCAAATGTCGAAATCAGAAGAGCGCCCGAAGTCGTCTCGCCCAACCCGAACTGCGCTACCGCGTGCACAGTACCGACATGGTTGAGCCGTTCCGGAGACGCAGGCAGCAGCGCTTCCGCTTGCCCGGCGCCCACTGACACTACCTGCACGCCCAAAGCCCGGCTAAACGGGACAGTCTCGGTTATCAGACGACGAATCGAATCTAGGTCCGCCATGCTGTTATCAACCTATTCTTCTCTTACCCACCGGTCTTACCCGTCGAACAGTTCTTAGAGCGGATAGCCACTATGCTCGGCGACGATACCAGCCAGCTCACGCTGCAACGCCACGATGTTAGCCTGCGGATCACCCAGGTAGGTCCGAATTCGGGCCAATTCCTGGGTACGCTCGTCGCCATCGAAAGCCATGGAGAGCGCTCCCTCCATTGCCGCGCGGGTCTCATTCCACTGTTTGAGAATGGTCACCTGGGCCAGCAACTCGTGCACGTGAGTCTCCGGGTCATGGTCATGCGCCGCCATGAGGGCACGCGACAGCGCGCTGTCCATGGCAAAGACGTTTATGAGCTGGTTGGCGGCGTACTCCAGGAATTCCTGCTCATTTCGTATAGTGGCCATGAATTTCATCGCCCCCTTCATGACACTATAGATAGCAGCACGCTTGATTTTCTCTACCAGGTTGACGCTCTCACGAAGCGCAGGCGGGGTGTCTTCGGTGGCAAAGTCGGGGGCATGCCCGCTGCTTACCTGGCTATCGATCTCGGGGAAGGCCGCGAAAATTTCAACTTTGTTGTCCATGGCGCGCTGGAAGAGCGTACCAGCCGCCACCAGCCGGTTTACCTCGTTGGTGCCCTCAAAGATACGATTGATGCGGGCATCCCGATAGGCCCACGAAATCGGATAGTCGTCCATGAAGCCATAACCGCCGAAGATCTGCACCCCTTCATCCACACAGCGGGCAAGCGCTTCAGAGCCATAGATCTTGGCTATCGAACACTCGATGGCAAATTCTTCAATGGCAGCTAACTGCGCCTGGCGATCCTCTCCGGCGGCAACGCGTGCATCTTCCACCATGCCGATGGTTCGGAAGACCAACGTCTCAGCGGCGTATACATCAGCTGCCATATATGCCAGCTTCTTCTTGATCATGCCGAATGCATGCAGAGGCTGGCCAAAGGCCTTGCGCTCGTTGGCATAGCTTGCCGCCATGTCCAGCGCCGAGTGGGCACCACCGGTCGTGCCGGCGCCTAGCTTGAGCCGACCGATATTGAGGATATTAAAGGCAATCTTGTAGCCTTTACCAATCTCTCCCAGGACATTCTTGGCAGGAACCTTGACATTGTCGAGATAGAGCGTCCGAGTTGAGGAGCCCTTGATGCCCATCTTCTTCTCTTCGGCGCCGGTTGAGATTCCTTCCCATGCTCGCTCGACGATGAAAGCGGTATGTTTGGTGTCGTCCACTTTGGCGAACACTACAAAAAGGTCAGCGAAACCGGCATTGGAGATCCATTGTTTGGCGCCGTTGAGGAGATAGTACTGGCCATCCGGTGACAGGGTGGCCCGGGTACGAATCGCCATGGCATCAGAGCCGACACCGGGTTCGGTGAGCGCATAAGCTCCAATGAACTCGCCGGTCGCCAGTCTGGGCAAGTAAGTGGTCTTCTGCTCGTCGGTGCCATAGAACACGATAGGTAGCGTTCCAATGGTAGTGTGAGCGCCATGGGCTACCGCGAATGAGGCTTCACGCATCTCATGGGCCACCAAACCGCTCACCACCAGACCGTAGTCGGCGCCGCCATATTCTTCGGGCACATCGATCATGAGTAAGCCCTGCTCGCCGGACTTCTTAACGAGATCCGACATCAGTCCGGGCTCCTGATGGCGAATCTCTTCAGTTTTGGGAAGTACCTCACGCTGCACAAAAGTAGCAGCGGACTCTTGAATGAGCCTCTGCTCATCGGTGAATTTCTCAGGTGTTAAAAACACTGCCTCGGTCACCGGGACAGTAAGGAACGCAGCGCCAGTCTCGAGTTTCGTTTCAGTTGCCATGGGTACTTTTTTTCCGCCCTTTCTATGAATATTACCTGCCACTCTTTTCGTCAGCCGCCTCGAGCAGCCTTCTGCTCGGCAATATACTCGTCGCGTAGCGTACGCCGCAGCACCTTGCCTACCAGCGTCTTGGGAAGCTCGGCCCTGAACTCGACTTGCTTCGGCACCTTGTATGGGGCCAGCCGCTCTTTGCAGAAATCGATGAGTTCATCGGCGGTAAGGTGTTCACCGGGCTTGAGGACCACATACGCCCGTACCGTCTCGCCTCGATATTCGTCAGGCACCCCCACGGCCGCAGCCTCCAGAACCTTCGGGTTCTGGTAGAGCACTTCGTCTACATCTCGCGGATAGATTTTTAGACCACCAGCAACGATCATATCCTTGGCGCGGTCGACTACCGTGAAGTAGCCATCTGAATCCATGAATCCGATGTCGCCGGTACGCAACCAACCATCACGAAGCACACTTTTGGTTTCATCGGGCCGCTGCCAGTAGCCCAACATTACCTGTGGGCCGCGCACGACGATTTCACCCTGCTCGCCCACCGGCAAGAACTCCCAGGTCTCGGGGTTGATTATAGCGGCGTCGGTGTCGGGGAGCGGCAGCCCGATGGTGCCAATACGGCAGTCACCGTACACTGGATTGCAGTGGGTTACCGGCGAAGCCTCGGAGAGCCCGTACCCCTCGACTACCTTGGCGCCGGTGACCGCTTCAAATCGGCGCTGCACCTCCCGTGGAAGCGGCGCCGAGCCGCTAATGCACACTTTTATAGAGCTGAGATCGTGGGGGTGTTGCTCGGCCTCTCGTGCCAGTGCCAGATAAAGCGTGGGCACCCCAGGAAACATGTCTGGTTTATACTTCTCGATAGCCGCAATAGTCTCGCGTACCGTGAAGCGTGGCAGTAAGACCAGGCGCCATCCATTAGCAAGCGACATGGTCATACAGACAGTCAGCCCATAGACATGAAAAAACGGCGCGACACAGAGCGTGGTGTGCTGGCTGCCCGATGGCTGCTCGTTCCATGCACTGGTCTGCAGTGCATTGGCCAGGAGATTGTGGTGCGTAAGCATGGCGCCCTTGGCCACACCAGTGGTGCCGCCGGTATACTGGAGCACGGCGATGTCGTTTGGGTCTGCCGGCTCCGGCAATGGAAACACCTCGAAGCCCTGACGACCGGCCGCCCGTCCGATGAGATCTACAAAGCGATAAACCCCGGAACCATCGGCGCGTCGTCCCGTCTCCACACGGGGCCTACTCCGCAGCTCCCGGATCTGGCTCAGGCGGTACAATACTCCCAGGACCGGCGGAAAATAGTCGGCGGGGCTGGCCAGGATGAGATGTCGAAGTGGTGTTTCCTTCCATACGCCGGCAAATGTTGGATAGAATTGATCCAGAGTAATCGCCGCCACTGCACCGGAGTCCTCTAACTGGTGCTGTAGCTCAGGAGCAGTGTAAAGGGGATTGGTGGGGACGGCAACACCGCCGGCCCGCAGCACCCCAAAGAAGGCGATAGGAAACTGAGGCACATTGGGTAGGCAGATTGAGACCCGGTCACCGCGTTGCAGGCCCAGGTGTATCAACGCATGAGCAAAACGATCCACAAGCGAGTTGAGCTGTACGTAACTCAGTGTGGTGCCGAAATACTCGATGGCGGTATTAGCTCCGTAGTGGCGGGCAGCCTGGTCGAGTATCCAGGTAAGCGGTTTGAGCGGAATGTCCAAGTTGGGAGGCACACCAGGCGAGTAGTGCGCGATCCATGGAGATGTAGTCAGAGGTGTTGCTGGACTCTGTCCTTCTGGCTCGCCAGATACCTGACCAAGGTTTTCAGGATGCTTGCTCACGTGCTTTCTCCCTCTATGAGCGAGAACATGCTACCCCTACTGGCAGCATTATACGAGTCACGGCCAGAACTTGCGGTGTTGCTGGCTAACAACTTTCGGCCTATAGACTTGAAACTGGCTAACATATGCTGCTACGCTGTGCATGTTCTCGTCCATGGCCGGGCGACGGGCTACCGAGAGACCAAACGGCTGGAGTGACCGCTGCTAGGCGCCTCCATCGGGCAAGAGAAGAGTAGCTTGTGATTCGTAACGCTTCATATGTAGAGACACATGTAGAGACAAAACATCCGCCCGCTACTGGCAATGGCTTCGGCCAGTTGATCGCCTCGTTGCGGCAGGCGCGCGGTATCTCGCAGGGCCAGCTGGCTCATGCCGCCAGGCTGTCCCGCACGTACGTGTACCACCTGGAGACTGGGCAGCGGCAGGCACCGTCCTCTCGTGTCGCCCGCTCATTGCTGCGCGCCCTGGAGCTGCACGGCGGCGATCGCCGGCTGTTCGCGCAGGAGTTCATGAAACTTACCGGTCACCAGCTGGAAGATGAAGCCGAGGAGCGGGAACTCCTGGATCTTGGCGATCTGGCCACGCTTCTCGTGAAGAACACCGCATTTCCAGCGCATAGCCTCGACCGTCTCTGGTACGTGGCAGCCTGGAACGGGCCCGCCACGCTGCTTTTCGAGATGGACCAGGAGACACTTGCCAACCACAGCCAGAATCTACTGGCCGTGGTCTTTGATCCAACTTACCGTGCCAAATTTCGTCCATGGGAAACGCTAGCTCGCCGCCTGCTGGCTGACTTTAAGTACAATACTCGCAGCCTAACCTATCTTGTGGAATATCGCGAGTTGTGGCGAAGTCTGCGCACGATACCTGATTTCCGCCGAATTGCCAGCTCCTCGGATGCTGGACCCAGCGTCTCCCCTAGTTTTGTCTTTCAAATGCGCCATTCCCAACTGGGGGCACTAACCTTGCGAACGAGTATTACAGTCTTTAGCGGAATACCTGACTATTCCATTGTGACCTATGTGCCAGGTGATCAGCAGACATTGGCAATTTTTGCCGCCAATGGTTGGCAGGCGGGAGAGGTCGAATCCTTTGCCGCCGCCGAAAAGCACCGCTAGACGGCTCGCCCGGCGATTAGGGGTCAATGGTAGTGACAGAGAAGAAACGAAAGCAGAGGCACGATGCTGGCCAAGTCGCGACCAAAGGTATCCGGGCAAGCAGCGCCGCTGGCCATAGTATTACTGATATTCCTAGCCTCGTGCAGTTCAGCCGCCCCAGGCCAGCCAAAAGCCGCAACTACACCAGCTCCTTCGTTGACATACGTGGCATTGGGAGCCTCTGACGCCTTCGGGATCGGCACCTACGATCCCGACCGCGAAAGCTGGCCTACGGTGCTCTCTGGCCTTCTAGGACCTCACGTGCACCTCATCAATCTTGGCATACCCGGTGCAGTGGTTAAAGACGCTCTTGCTATGGAGCTACCGATAGCACTGGCCTCCAAACCCAATGTCATCACGGTCTGGCTGGCGGTGAACGACCTGGCCGACGGCGTATCTTTGCCGAGCTACAAGGCACAACTGACAACATTGCTCACTGCGTTGCGACAGGGTACCAGCGCGGAGATCTTCGTGGGCAACCTTCCCGATCTTGCCCTCATTCCTCATTTTTACGGATATAATCAGTTTACGCTCACTACAGAGGTACAGGCATGGAACGTCGCCATTGCTTCCATCTGTGCCAAGGTTGGAGTAAACCTGGTAGATATCTACTCCGCCTGGCAGACATTGGCCAACAATCCCCAAGACATCAGCAGCGACGGTTTTCATCCTTCCGCCGCTGGTGCGCGCCAACTGGCGCAGTTCTTTGCGGCGGCAATCAAGGCAGCTCCGGCGGCATAGCGTGGACTAGAACGAGGCGGCATGGACTCCATCTTTTCCTTTTCGGCAAGCAATCTGGTGAAGCCGCTCTTGCTCTCGGCACTTCTGGCCACCGCCGTCTTGCTGGTGCTGGGCATCCGCGAGCCGCACCTTGCCAGGATCGGTATACGCAGCATCGGGCGGCGCCGCATCCGCACCATCTTGATAGTAGCCGGACTGATGCTTTCGACGACTTTCGTGGCCTCTTCCCTGGCGATTGACGACACTATCACGCTGGCAGTTAAGACCGTCGCCGTCTTCAATTTAGGCCGTATCGACGAAGATGTCACTGGAGGCAGCGGACAGCTTGGCTTGTTCTCCTCCGACTTCGGCACGCGGCTCGAGGGACAACTGGGGAATGACCCCCAGATTGCCGGCCTGGCACCCTCACTGGTGGCGCCCAATACACTGGTCGCTGATTTGAGCGCTCGCCAAGTGCGGGGTGGTGTCACTGCCGTAGGCTTCGTTCCCGATCAGGCCGGCCCACTTGGGAACCTGCACACACTCTCAGGAGCGTCGGCTTCGGTCTCGGACCTGGCAAGCGGGCAGGCATATCTCAATCACAATCTGGCCTTGCTGCTTGGCAGCAAGGCAGGGAATACGCTGTCTCTGTATAGCTCGCTGTGGCCGGGGCACCGCTACACCTTTCACGTGGCCGGCGTAGTAACCGGTGGGTTACTGGGAGATACTCCAACCATCGTGCTGCCTCTGGCACAACTACAACAGATTCTCCAGGCTCCAGGTGAGATCAATCACATCTATATCTCCAATGCCGGCAACGGACTCTCCGGTGTTCACTACAGCGATAGCATCGCCTACGACGTGGAAAGCACCGTCAACTTTCAGCTCAACGTCGCCGAAGTGAAGCAGCAGGGCGTTCAGCTCTCGCTACAGGCTCAGGACATTTTTGGACGTATCCTGACACTCTATACCCTCTTCTCGCTTTCGATCGGGCTACTGCTCATTTTTCTGATCTTTGTATTGCTGGCCGCCGAGCGGCGCGCTGAGCTAGGCGTGTCGCGCGCCATCGGCATGCGCCGTAGCCAGATTGTATCCATGCTGCTCTTCGAAGGCGGCGCATATGATGTATTGGCAGCTGCGGTTGGCATGCTCTCCGGTCTGGGACTGGGTATACTGATAGTGCAGCTGGTCAGTCCGACGATTGCCCGCATTGGCTTTCCGTTGCAGGTCTCCGTACAGCCCGACAGCATGATCGTAGCCTTCTGTCTGGGACTGCTTTTTACGCTGGCCACAATCTGGCTGGCAGCCTGGACAGTGAGCCGTATGACTGTAGCTGCCGCGTTGCGCGATCTGCCCGAACCACCCGCGCCTGAAAGCTCGTTACTCACGCTGATTCGCGCCGTTTTGAGCGCTGGGCGCCGCTTCAGCGAAGATCCAGGAAAAATGGTGCGGTCGCTGGGAGCGTTGTTCTACGGATTGGCCACCTACGGAGTGATTCCACTCGCCGCCGGACTATTCCTGTTGAGCCGCGCTACCGTTCAATACGATCTCTTGCTTTTGTCGCTGGGTCTGTCCTCTGTGGTCATTGGAGTAGTATTGCTGGTGCGCTCCGGTGCTCTATGGATTCTCGCCACGCTGGTTTCCCGACGGGAAATCGCATCAGCGCCGCGGATAATGCTGCGAGCTACCATTCTGGCGGACCGCCTGAGCGCGGTCCTAATAGGCGGCTTACTAGCTCTCTACTGGTCATTGCCCTTTGACGCCCTTAGTTCGTTAGGCCTTCCACGCTGGAACGGCGGCATCCAGACCTTCTTTGTCGCCGGCATCATGATGGTATTCGGTGTTGTCGTCGCACTCGCCCCCAATCTGGATATCCTGCTGACGCCGCTACGTTGGCTGGTCATGCATCTGGGGCAGCGTCACATCGGACGGGTAGCGCTGGCTTATCCCGGACAACATCGCTTCCGAACCGGCATTGGATTGTCGCTCTTTTCACTCGTCTGCTTTACCATGGTAGTGATGGCCACTATCGCCGCTTCGACCACCAAGAACTTCGACAATCTGCCGTCACAGGCTGCCGGTTACGACGTAGCTGGACAAGCTCTCTTCGCTCCAATCGGCGGAATAGGACAGTTGCAGGAAAAAATTGCCGGCAGCGGCGCCAGTGGAGACATTGCCGCGACGAGTGCCGCCACTCCACTACCGCTGGGCATAATACAGCCAGGAGTACCAAATGCGCGCTGGTCAGTCTATCCCACTTCGGAAATACAGGGCGCGTTTCTCAACGGACTGGGTTTGCCGCTGGTCGCGCGTGCACAGGGTTTCGCCAGTGACACCGCCGTGTGGAATGCGGTACGCAACCATCCAGGTGATGTGGTAATCGATTCCGGCGCCCTCAGTTACACAGATGCCACCGCACTCGGCTTGCAACCTCCTCCCGAAGTCACCGTGGGACAGTTCCTCGGCCCACCCATTGCCGCTGGACTGCCCGGTCTCTCCAGTCTGGAATCAATCTCGCCGGATACCGGACAGGGTCCCACCCAGCAGGCAGGAGATGGACCCGGTCCTATTCCGATCGAACTCAACCAGTATTCGCTACGAGAGGTGACTCTGCGACTACGCGGCATCGCTCTGGGCCAGGGCCGGATCAGTCCTACTACCGTCTGGGTCAGCGATGAACGTGGCGGTGTGGCCACCAAGCTGACCATTGTTGGGATCGTAGACAATCCCAACGGGCAGATCTATGGGCTGATGGGGACTTCAGCTACTTTTGCTCCTACAGAGAAGGGACTGGCACCGTTTGGCAATGATTACTACTACTTCAAGCTCAAGCCAGGGGTCGATCCCCAACAGGCGGCCTTCGCTCTAGGATCGACCCTGCTGAATTACGGATTCGAGACCACCGTTATCCAGGATGTGCTCCTTGACGTCAACGGAACCCGCGTCTTCATCAGCCGGATACTGGTGGGCCTGGTCGGACTAACACTCCTGGTAGGTATGGCGGCGCTGGCGGTTACTGGGTCTCGCTCGGTCGTGGAGCGGCGCCAACAGATCGGAATGTTGCGTGCGCTCGGTTTCCGCCGCATGCATGTACAGGCCATTTTTCTCTTCGAATCACTCCTGGTGGGAGTGATTGGCATGATGATTGGCCTGGTGCTAGGGCTGATCTTGTGCCGTAATGTATTTGCGGTAAACTTTTTCGCGTCGTACCAGTCGGGTCTATCGCTGGTGATTCCCTGGCCTGAACTCATCGCCATCTGCCTGGCGGCTTTGGCCGCTTCGCTTATCGCGGCACTCCTGCCGGCAATACAGGCAGGGCTGGTGACGCCCGCCGATGCGCTACGCTATGAATAAGACGGCAAGGAAAGACGTAACTGCTAGATAACCAGTCGTCGAATACGGACTAGAAACGGGTGAGACCGCGTGGGCACAATCAGCAAGCCATATCACGAAGCACAGGATAAGAGCATCCAACCAGATCAGGTCATTGTCAAGGCAACCGGTCTCGTCAAGATCTACCGAGCTCATGGACTCGAAGTAACCGCACTAGACGCCGTCGCCCTCACGGTCAGGCGCGGCGAGATGATGGCCATCATGGGCCCTAGCGGCTGCGGTAAGACCACGCTTCTCAATTGTCTGGCAGGGCTGGACACCATAGATGCCGGCTCCATTCGGATAAACGATCTGGATCTCTCAGCGATGAGTGATGGCAGGCGCACTGATTTCCGCGCGCAGCATATGGGCTTCGTCTTTCAAAGCTTTAACCTCATTCCGGTGCTGAGCGCGGTGGAAAATGTCGAGCTACCTCTCCTGGTGCTCCACCGTCGGGCCCGCGAGGCGCGCCAGGCGGCCCGAGACATGCTGGCAGCGGTCGGGCTTTCCGATCGCGAGCGACACCGGCCGGCCGAGTTATCCGGAGGGCAGCGCCAGCGAGTGGCCATCGCGCGGGCGCTTGTCAACGAACCGGCAATTGTCTGGGCGGATGAGCCCACCGGTAACCTCGACTCGGATTCAGCCGATGAGGTAATGGCCTTGCTGGCCGATCTCAACGCCACCCGGGGGCAAACGCTGGTGTTGGTCACGCATGCGCCCGAGATCGGCGCACGAGCGAACCGCATCGTGCAGATGCGAGACGGGCGTATCGTAGGATCGCACCATTAAATCCAGCCTAGGCGGGCTCCCGCTGCCTGCTGGCTTCCCAGTCGTGCCCCTTGGGCTTGGCTAACGGGGGCTTGGATAACGGGCCGGGTTGCACGGACATACGCGTCCACAAACCCGATTGTTCACGCGCGCTTTCACGTTCCAGGAGATCCCGGAAGCGCCAAACAAAGAGCAGTATAAGTAGTATAATCAAAGCCACCGCTGTCACTGGGACGAGAAGCATCGCCGGGCTGCTGGGTACCATGGCTGGGTCTCCTTCTCCCTCGTTATACCACGATTGACCCACCAGCGAGAGACCTCACGCCGCCAAGCTCGTTGCCCGGCTCGCTGCTCTTCATGCCAGCTCGGTGTACACGCTGTAAGTGTCTGGGCAATAGCCGAAGAAGGGCGGAAGAAGTATGCCAACAGTCCCCTCATTTGATCTTACCGGCCAAGTGGCATTGGTCACCGGAGGCTCACGCGGCATTGGGCTGGCCATTGCCTCAGCTCTGGCCGGTGCCGGTGCCCGCGTGGTACTTGCCGCTCGCCACCGCGAGGAGGTAGAGGCGGCGGCGCGAGACCTCTCGCTGAGTGGAGCGCAGGTACTGGGAATCGCCGCTAATATTAGCAAGGTAGCGGAGATTGAGTCCCTGGTGCAGGCCGCCGAGGAAGCCTACGGTCCCATCGGCATTCTGGTGAACAACGCGGCAACCAATGTTCATTTTGGTCCGGTGTTGGACGCGGACGACGGCATGTGGATCAAGATGGTGGAGACGAATTTGCTGAGCGCAGTGCGTCTTTGCCGGTTGGTGGTGCCGGGTATGCGAGTGCGCCACCGCGGCAAGATCATCAATGTGGCCTCGGTAGCCGGTATTCAACCAGGAGTGGCTCAAGGAGTATACGGCGCACTAAAGGCGGCGCTGATCCAGTTGACGAAGTCACTTGCCCAGGAACTTGGCCCTGACAATATACAGGTAAATGCCATTGCCCCCGGTTTGATCAGGACTCGCTTCGCTCAGGTATTGCACGAGACACCCTCGATCCGCGAAGCTGTCGAGCGTTCGACTCCGCTGGGGCGTATCGGCGAGCCCGGGGAGATCGCTGGTGCTGCGCTGTATTTAGCTTCGCCCGCTGGCGACTTCACCAGCGGCGCGGTACTGGTGATAGACGGTGGCATGACACTGGGATCCTTCGCCATGCCCGAATAGCCGGCTCAATGGGCAAGCTCGGGTAATCCCTCCAGCCTGCCCGTTGGCGGTACCTAATACGTCGTCTTGCCGGTGTGATCTGAGGAATGCGCAGGATTATGGCTCCCGGGGCGTACCAGGTTGCGCACAACCTCTTTGACATGGCCGCTGGAGAGACCATACAGTTCGCGCAGTATGGCAGGTGCGCCGTGCTCTACAAAGATATCCGGCAGACCGATGATCTTCAGCCGTACATCGTGCAGGTCATGCGCATGCAGCAATTCACTTACCGCACTGCCAAAGCCGCCCATGGCCGCGCCGTCTTCAATGGTGACCAGGCATCCGGTCGCGCGAGCGAGGCGCAAGATCAATTCTTCGTCCAGCGGCTTTGCCCAGCGCGCATTCACTGCCACCGCCTGAATATTCTCCTCATCCGCCAGTTCCTGTACCGCCTGCAGCGCCGGAGCCACCATATTACCGTAACCCAGTACAGCGCACTCCGCCTGGCTGATCTCCTCCGGTGATGTGAGTATCTCAGCTTTCCCAATGGGGAGCATTCTGTATTCGGCGTCGAGCTGCACTCCAAGCCCGGAGCCTCGTGGATATCGCAGTGATACCGGACCCTCCATATAGATCGCGGTATAGAGCATGTGGCGCAATTCATTTTCGTCTTTGGGGGCCATGATCTGCATGTTGGGGATCATACGCATGAACGCGATGTCGAAGGCACCCTGCTGAGTCTGGCCATCTTCGCCAACCAGTCCGGC
The DNA here is from genome assembly GCA_963826075.1 of uncultured Chloroflexia bacterium. Lineage (GTDB taxonomy): Bacteria > Chloroflexota > Ktedonobacteria > Ktedonobacterales > JADMIN01 > JAJPKE01. The sequence goes on along the minus strand of CAWGVQ010000004.1, from coordinate 1,191,509 downwards.
GCGATCCATAGGCAGCACGACGTGCAGATTCTGCACGCAGACATCGTGAATAACCTGATCGAAAGCCCGCTGCATAAATGTCGAGTATATGGCCGCCACTGGACGCATGCCCTCGCAGGCCAGACCGGCGGCAAAGGTGATCGCGTGCTGCTCGGCGATGCCGACGTCAAAATATCTTTCGGGCAGCGCTTCCTGCAACTTATAGAGTGAGGTACCCTCGGCCATGGCGGCAGTGATACCGACGATGGTGGGGTCTCGGTAAGCCAGCTCGACCAGCGCATCGGCGAAAACATCCTGGTACTTCGGCGGCTCGCCCGGTTTCTTCTTCATCTCACCGGTGCGGGGATCGTAAGCTCCCGGCCCATGGAACTTGGTCGGCTCGGCCTCTGCGAAATCACAGCCTCGCCCCTTCTGGGTAATGACCTGGATGATAATCGGGCCGTGCATACCTTTGGCATTTCGGAAGACTTCCACGAGGTGTAGCGTATCATGTCCGTCGAAGGGGCCAAGAAATGTAAATCCAAGCTCCTCGAATATCACACCACTTCTGCTGGGCAGCATGAACTCTTTGGCGCTTCGAGCGGTACGGCCGGCTACCTCCTTCGCCAGACCACCGCCGGGCACATGCTCCAGCGAATTCATCACCACGTTGCGGACGGTGCGGTAGGTCTTGTCGGAGCGAATCCTGCCCAGGTAGGCATGTAGCGCTCCGACATTATCGGAGATGCTCTTGTCGTTGTCGTTGAGGACGATGATCAGGTCCTTGTGCATGGCTCCAGCGTTGTTGATAGCCTCGAGCGCCATGCCTCCGGTAAGCGCCCCGTCGCCGATGATCGCGACGACCTTGTAATCTTCGCCCTGAAGATCCCGCGCCGCCGCCATGCCCAGCGCCGCCGAAATCGAGGTGCTGGCATGGCTTGCGCCAAAGGCATCGTATTCACTCTCATCCCGACGCAGGTAACCGGAGAGGCCACCAAGTTGCTTGATCGTGCGGAACGTGTCCACTCTACCGGTCACTAGCTTGTGCGGATAAGCCTGGTGACCAATGTCCCAGACCAGTTTATCGCGAGGCGTGTCGAAAGCGATATGCAGCGCCAGCGTCAACTCGACAGTACCCAGGTTAGGCGCCAGATGCCCCCCGCGCAACGATACGGTTTCGATGATTTCCTGACGTATTTCAACAGCAAGTTGTTCAAGCTCAGCCGGCGACAGTGCTTTCAGCTGTGGTGGCTTATCAATAGTATCAAGAATGCGCTTCACCGGACTGATTCTCCTTCATAAAAGAACTCACTAATATGGATAATGGCAGCGAATGAAATCCGCTGCCCGTGAGAATTATAGATCCTAGTGGCTAGCTTAACAAACAGTGTGGCACAACGCGTCGCTTACTCGCGTGCGTCTGATCCCTGCACTCGAGTGCAGAGCTGAGGAATCACAGCATCCACGAGGCCGCTCTTGCCGGTTGCTTTGCCAGCTCGAGCTCGAGTCGCTGCTGAGTGCGATCCACTATCAGCTCGACACACTTGCTGGTGCTGCGCCAGCGGGAGGATTCCCCGTCTTCGTCGTACTTATTGCTGCGTATGATCTGCTTGAGCTCCGCGAGCGTACACTCACCCAGACGGGCCCGCAGCGCCACTTCTCCGCCAGCGTCCAAGAGGTCAAGCACATCGAGAGCGCCAGCAGCTCCAAAGACCGTAAGCAGACCACTTCTCGCCAGTGCATCGCGAACCTGATCGGCAAGCTTGGGATCGGCCTTGGCTGCATCGGCCACGCGCGTGAATAGAATAGTCATCTGTTCTAGATCATGTACATCCACCGAAGTGTCCCCACTTTCGCTCTCAACCGCCCCAAGGTACGCAAGAGAGGTGAGCGCCCCGACAGCGATCGCTACTCTTTGGCCGCGTCTGGTGATTCAACCGTCGCGGCTATATGCTGCAGCCTGGTTCGGGCCTCGGCCAGTGTCATATCGGGCCCTGGAACAATCCAGTCGGATGTCACAATCTCTGCATCGGGAACTACCTGGCCGTGCCGCCTGATGGCACCGACCAGGTCTTGAAGCGCCTGGGTAAAAGCGACTTCATCTCCGGAATTCATTGCCGCTTCCGCCGCCTCGTCAAGCTGCTCAAGCTGCGGCCGGAAGCTATCGTCGAGCCGGTACTGGTCTTCCGCCATAATGCGGACAATCATGTGGCCCTCCCCTAATCACCTGAGTTCCGTTAGTTACTTGGCGGTGGAAGCTGAGCCTGCTTGGTCTCGCCTTCCGGTATCTGCAACTGCGCCTTTAACTCGGCCAGCTGCTGGTCAACGTCCGCCTTATTGGAAAGCTGGGCAAGTTGACGATCGAGGCTGTCACCGCTACCCAGCTCAGGCAAGGTACCCGACTCCGTCAGCTCATCCATTGCGTTGGCACGTGCCTGCATCTGCAGCACCCTGTCCTGGGCACGTTCGACTGCCATGTTGACATCGGCCATCTCCTCGGAGATGCCGGTGGCCGCTTCCTGAATCTTGACCTGTGCCTGTGCGGCGCCGTACTGGGCCTTCACCATCTCCTTCTGAGAACGGAAGGTCTCTACCTTCGAGCTAAGCCGCTGTTCCATGGCCACAAACTTGTCCTGCTGCTGCTTCAGCTGAGCAATGTTCTGGTCAAAGCTGCCAAGCTGCGTCTGTAGAGCCTGCTTCCGCTCCAGCGCCAGACGAGCCAGGTCTTCTCGATTGCTGGACAGAGCCAGGCGAGCCTGGCCATCGAGCTTCTCAATCTGCGCATTTACCTGCGCTTCCTGTAGCTCCAGACGCTTCTCCTGGGTGACTACATCGGCAATACTACGGCGCAGATTCTGGAGTTGCTCGTTCTGCTTCTGGTACGCATAATCAAGCGTCTGCCCTGGATCCTCGGCGCGATCCAGAAATGAGCTTACAACTGTCTTGATGTAGTTGGTGAAACGGGAAAAGACACCCACTGCTGGCCTCCTGAGAGGGACTCATGCATACCACCCACCCGGTATGCCCGATTTTCACTGTCGAATTACCTTAAGCACCTCGTCACGCCGCTCCGCCAGCTCCTCCTCCGTGTCGGCCTCGACATTGAGGCGTAACAAGGGCTCAGTATTGGACGGCCGTACATTGCACCACCAGGTCGGAAACGAAACGGTAATCCCGTCGAGATGGTCTATATCTGACCCACGCGCGGCGTAATGCTGCTCGATTTCTGTCATTTTCCCTTGCTGATCGCGTACTTCCGAATTGATCTCACCGCTACGGAAACGCGTATCGATCGGCGCCAGGAGACCTGAAACAGATTTACCGCTTTCGCTGATCATTTCCAGAACTATCAGGAAGGCAATTAAACCCGAATCTGCGTACCAGTTGTCGCGAAAATAGAAATGCCCGGAATGTTCGCCGCCAAAGATGGCATTATACTCCCGCATCTGGGCCTTGATAAACGAGTGACCCACTCGCGTGCGGATAGCGTGACCGCCATCCTCTTCAATCAATTCTGGTACGCTCCGCGAACAGATAAGGTTGTAGAGGATGGTTGATCCTGGAAATCGCCGCAGCAGGCTCTCGGCCACCAGCGCCGTCACCATGTCTCCGCCCAGTAACTGGCCCTTTTCACTGATAAGAAACATCCGGTCGGCATCACCGTCGAAAGCCACTCCCAGATCGCAGTGCTGATCCACTACCTGGCGACGCAGTTCTGCAGTATTTTCAGGTTCTATTGGACTGGCCGGATGATTGGGAAAGGTACCGTCTAGTTCAAAATAGAGTGGTACCAGTTCGCAGGGCAGTCGCTTGAACACCGCTGGGATGATCATTCCCGCCATCCCATTTCCGGCATCCACAGCTATTTTGTAGGGGCGTACTTTACTGGTATCAATGAACGAGAGCGCATGGTCAATATAAGCTTCGGTCACGTCCCGCTTGATCACTTGGCCCTTGTGGCCAGAACCCAGAAAGCTATCGGCAATCGCGAGGTCACGAATTTGCTGCACCCCGGTATCGGCACTCAGCGCCACCGCATTGGCCCGGCAGAGCTTCATGCCGTTGTACTGCGCGGGATTATGAGAGGCGGTCACCATAACTCCGGCCGGATATCCAAACTTGCCTACTGCGAAATAGAGTTCATCCGTGGTGGTGAGACCCAGGTCCACCGCATCGGCCCCCTCGTCGGTAATTCCGCGTATGACTGCCTCGGCCAGCACAGGTGATGAGACGCGCATATCCCTGCCCACTGCACACTGCGGAGCGGAAAGGAATTGCACCAGCGCCCGGCCAATAGCATAGGCGGCACTCTCGTCGAGTGTCTCTGGATAAATTCCGCGAATGTCATAAGCCCCAAAGATCTCTCGATGTAGGGGTGAAGCCTGCGCCATGCAGCCCTACTCCTTTCCATCCCGATACGGCAGTACTTGGCACTTGCGGCAAAGGCTCTACCGTGATCACCCTACCACTGGCAGCAGTAGGAGTCCGCGGCCAAGCACCTCGCCGATAAAAATAAACGACACACATAGATATAACATACCTGTAGCCGATTGGAATGAGCGGCCCATGGTAAGGTAGAGGGCAACACCTCCAAGGATCAGCGGAGCTATAAAACCCATGAGAATCTGCAGCCAGGCCATCGCACCCTGTCCCAGCGGCGCCTGCCGAGCTTCAGTGGACTGCACCGATTGCGCAGACTGGCTTCCCGCGACAACCGTTGGAGTGCTGACGGAAATACCGTTCTGGCTGGCATGTATAGTCGTGCCAGGGTGCACGGTGGTAGCTCCGGCGGCTGCCTGGGCAGTGCTGGGTCCCATCAGGAGAGTAAAACCGAATTCAGCCGCCAGCGCAATGATCAGCAGGATAGTCACAAACTCCAGTGGTTTGCCAGAAGCTGTAGGCGTGTTGAGATACCAGTGCCCAAGCAACATTGCGGTCATGACGCCGCCCAATGCCAGACCACCGGCGAGAAAGGTCAGGACCACAAATGCTCCGTCAAGCCGGCTATCAGCCAACGTGCGATATGCCATTGCAACAACGAACAGGGCGGCAAGTCCAGCGACGCCGGTTATGACGCCAGCCACGTTGCGAGGAGTCAGAAGCTGGCGCGACCTGTCAGGTGTCTTCTGGCCAGACTGCCGGCTGCTCCAGAGTAGGATGTTCCAGGGGACCATGAGCACGACAAAGGCCACCACCAGAGGTCCCTGCACCTGTAACCAACTTTCATCCAGGCCGGTGCCCCGCACAATCGACGGGGTTGCAAAGCTGTTCATTGCCAGCAAGGTCAGGATGCCAAAGACGAGGTAGAGGACCCCTTGAAAAACCAGAAATCCTCGTGTAGTGCCTCCATGTATATCCAGGAGGTACAGGCTCACAAACGAGCCTACAGTCAGTTCGAGCATCACAAGGAAAAGTGCCTGGGGTAGAACTTGCATGCTGCCTCTATCGTGCTGCTATCCTAATATCATCAACGATTACACCAGATTATACCCTCTCCGAGAGAGCGTTAGCACGACAGCACGGTATTATGCCAGCTTGGGATCAAAAAATTTGGCTAGCCAGCTAACCGGAGATGGCTCATTGAACGGTAGGCGGAGAAGATTCTACATATGAAGATCTATATCTCGACGGACTTTGAGGGCGTCGCCGGCATCGTGGACTGGGATCAAATCATGGTGGGTAGTCACGACTATGACCTGGGCCGGCGCCTGTTGCTAGGAGAGTTAAACGCGGCAATCGATGGCGCGCTGTCCGCGGGCGCCGACACCTTCCTGGTCAACGATTCCCACAGCACGATGCGCAACTTGGAACCTGATCGGATACACGGCAGGGCATCGCTGCTCACCGGTAAGCATAAACCCATGTACATGATGGAGGGACTTGACGATACGTTTGGAGCCATATTTTTCATTGGCTATCATGGCTCTATTGGGGCCAGCCATGCCGTTCTCAGCCACAGCTATAATCCGCGCGCCATTTGGGAAGCTCGGTTGAATGGCAGGATCGTCGGAGAGACCGCTCTCAATGCCCTGGTAGCCGCCCACTACCGTGTACCAATTGTACTGGTGACCGGTGATCAAGTTACTGCCGCTGAAGCACGGCAACTCTCTCCAGCGCCGCATTGCGTCGAGGTCAAACGCTCGATTTCCCGCTACGCGGCCGAGAGCCTACACCCCGAAGTTGCCTGTGAGCGAGTCCAGCAGGGAGCTCACCTGGCCACCTTACAGGCCGGTACGGTAAGCCCCCCAGTCTTCAGCGGCGACATTGAGCTCCGCGTCACCTTCCTCACCGCCGATATGGCTGAGATGGCAGCATGGTTACCTGGAGTAGAGATCGCGACCGGCGACAGCCGCGCCGTACGCGTTGTGAGCAGCCAGCCGCTCGCGGTCTATCGTACGTTCGTCACTATGGTACTGCTCACCCGTGCACTGGTGGAATGATCGGCACCTAAATATGCAGCGCGCCGTCTCTCTCTACCATTAATAGGAACGTAAAGAGAGACGGCGCGCCTCCAGCGGGATCAACGGATGGAATTCAGCACCGGTATCTTGGAAACGTTCCACCGATCGTTCCGGCTCTTCACCTCGAACTGGACCATAGAGATAGCATCAGTTGGGCAGCGAACAATGCACAAGCCGCAGCGGATACACTTCTCTTCGTCGATAATCATGTCGGCCCCACGATCCCACGACTCTTCAGCGTATTGGTGCAGAGGATCTCCCTTCACCACGCGGGTAAGGCCCTCCATGCTTATGCAGTCATAGGGGCAAATATCCACGCATCCACTGCAGAGAATACAGATCGAGGGGTCGATCGTTATGTTGAGCTGGCACTGAAGGCAACGACGGGCCTGAGTAACTGCCTCTTCAGGGCTGTAGCCAGTCTCAGCCTCTACGGTAATGCTGAAGCGCTTTTGCAGCGGCAGCGAGGGTATAACCTGGTAGGGTATCGACTCATAGTTATCAACCATTCCGCGCCGGAAATCGGGTAGTTCAATCTCCACCGCCTCCTCATCGGGAGTGTCCGGGCTACCAAGGTACCGATTGATCGAAGCCGCCGCCGACTTGCCGTCGGCAATGGCCGAGATCAGATTGCGCGAGCCTTCGGTAAAGTCACCGCCGGCAAAAAGGCCGGGGTGGTTAGTCATCCAGGTGTCGCGGTCGACCAGCGGGATCCCCCACCGGTTGACCTCGAGCCCCAGTTCCTGAGCCGGAATCCAGGAGGTGTCAGCGTACTGGCCATACGCGGCGATCACTGTGTCCACCGAGAGGACGAATTCGCTTCCCGGAATCGGGACGGCCCTTCTGCGGCCGCTGGCATCGGGATCGCCCAACCGATTGCGAATCATCTTAATTCCGCTTACATGGACGCCGTCGTCGCTCAGCATGGCCACATTGGATGCCAGGTAAACGAATTCCACATGCTCCAGAGTGGCTTCATCGACCTCGTACTCGTCTGAGGGCATCTCTTCCTTCGACCGGCGGTAGAGGACATATACTTTCTCGGCGCCAAACCGAACCGACGAGCGGCAGCAGTCCATAGCGGTAAAGCCTCCGCCAAGCACCGCCACGCGCTTGCCCACATAAACTGGCTCACCAAAGTTTACCTTCTCGAGAAAAGGCAGACCAGGTTGGACACCCTCAAGATTCGCGCCCGGTACCTCCTTGTTGTCCGGGCCAGTCAGGGCATTGGAGAGCATGCACCCTGGACCAAGGTAAACCGCGTCGAAGTCGCGCAGCAGATCGGTGAGCTGCACGTCTTTGCCGACAGTGGTATTGAGGTGGACAGTAATACCAAGAGCGTCGAGATACTCATCGCATTCTTCTTGCGTCACTTCACGCGGCAAGCGCCAGACCGGTATTCCCCCAACCATCATGCCGCCTGGAGCCGGGTACATGTCATAGAGCACTACTGGATACCCCAGCTCGGCGAGTTCTCGCGCGCAGGCAATGCCGGCCGAACCGGCCCCTACAATCGCCACTTTCTTGTCTTTAGTAATCGTAGGTCGCTCGGGCAGTTGCCGGTACTGCCGGTGATCGTGGGCGGCGCGTTTGAGCCAGCAGATAGCTACCTGAGTGCCGTCGATCTTGTTTCGGCGGCAGACCGGCTCGCAGGGACGCGCGCACGTACGCCCGAGCACACCAGGAACTACGTTGCACTGGCGGTTCAGGAGGTAGGCCTCGTCGAAGCGTCCCTGCGAGATCAATCCAATGTAGTTGGCCACGTCGGTATGAGCGGGGCACCCAACCTGGCAGGGAATATTGGTTTTGTACCAATCAGGCTCGGCTTCCTCCGAGAAATACATCTCGCCAAGACCGGCATCCGGATCTAGATTCAGACGTGTATCCGCGGTACTCATAATCACTATCCCTTTCGTGACGGGCGCACGCAATGAAGTGAATGATGGTGAGGTAATGTGGTCTCTCATCCACAGGTACGCTGGCTCCTCAACGTAGAGTATAGCATGGAGTTTCTTGCCCATGCTAACAGATCATTCCTGGCGCCAAGGCGTCAGTGAGCCATAAATTTTCGCCAGAATAAGTGGACGCGCTCGCGCAGTGCGGCATGCTCCAAGTCGCGCAGAAACGGATCCTGCCGCCAAAGCCATTCGGCCTGCGATCGTGCTTCAGCCATGAGGTCAATATCAGCAAGGTCGGCAACCTTCAACTCCGGCAGGCCACTCTGCCTGGTGCCGAGGAAATCACCAGCTCCACGTAAGCGCAGATCCTCCTCGGCCAGCTGAAAGCCGTCGTTGGTCCGCTCCAACAGGCTCAAGCGTTCATGCGGCAGGGAGCCGGTTTGCCTACTCAAGAGATAACAGTACGACTGGTATTGGCCACGACCGACCCGTCCACGGAACTGGTGGAGTTGCGAGAGCCCGAACCGGTCGGCATCCTCGATCAACATCACCGTGGCATTGGGCACATCCACGCCAACCTCGACTACCGCCGTCGCCACCAGTACATCGATTGCTCCACTCTGGAATGCGCGCATGACGCTGTCTTTTTCCGCCGGCCGCAGCTGGCCGTGTACCAGACCGAGTCGCAGATCGGGAAAAACGCTCGTCCTTAGTCTTTCGTACTCAACAATGGCCGACTTGGCCTCCAGCGCTTCCGACTCCTCCACCAGCGGGCAGATGATGTACGCCTGGCGCCCAGCGGCAACCTCGTCGGCTAACAGGCGGTAAGCTTCCTGGACCTGCCCCCCCACTCGCCAGCGTGTAATGATCGGTAGTCGCCCGGGAGGAAGCTCGTCCAGCACCGAAATATCGAGATCTCCATACAGCGTTAGCGCCAGAGTTCGCGGAATAGGAGTTGCCGTCATCACCAGCATATGAGGATTGTACCCCTTCTCACGCAAGGAATCGCGTTGCTCAACGCCAAAGCGGTGTTGTTCGTCGACTATGGCAAGGGCCAATTGCCTGAAGGTCACGCCTTCTTGAATCAATGCATGGGTGCCGACGGCAACTGCCGCCTCGCCATTCGCCAGCGCGTCACGCACCGCCTGACGCTCTTTGGCCCGCTGCCGGCCAGTCACCAGAACCACGCGTACCCCAAATGGCGACATCAGGTTAGTAAGGCTCCGGTAATGCTGCTCGGCAAGTATCTCGGTTGGAGCAAGCAGAGCGCCCTGGTAGCCGTTGGCCGCCGCCGAAAGGAGTGCCGCCGCCGCAACGACCGTCTTGCCGGAACCCACATCGCCTTGTAAGAGGCGAGCCATGGGAACGGGGTTGTGAAGGTCGGCGACTATCTCGCCTATAGCTCGTCGCTGGGCCTGGGTGAATCGAAACGGCAGGGTTTCCTCGAAACACTGCGCGCTCATTGGCCAGAGACTCTCTCCCAGTGAAGTCGGCACAGCAACACTAGTATCAGGGTTGACGTCCAGAAAAATCAGCGATGGATGGACCGAAATCACTGGCGCTTTCGGTCCATCGAGTCGAGTAGCCCGTCTGGTAAGCATGCCCAGCTGGAGCAGGAAAAGCTCGTCAAATGCCAGGCGACGCCGCGCGTCGTTTCGTGAGCCGGCATCGCTAGGGTAATGCATCTGTGCAATAGCCTTCGTGAGTACCAGAAGCCGCGCCCGCGACCGGAGCGACGCCGGCAAGTGCTCAGGCACCAGTGTGGCGCAGTGGTCGACCGCCCACTTAGTGAAGCGTCTCATGACCTTGGAGCTTAATCCTTCAGTCAGACGGTATACGGGCACTAGCCTACCCGTATTGACAAGATCGCCCTGCTCGGGAAGTTCGTGGCTGCGGACGGCGAACTCGACCCGGTTTCCGAATCGTAGCTTGGTACCAGTTACCACAATATAGGATCCCGGTGTGAGCTGCTTTTTGAGATAGGACTGGTTAAACCAGGTTGCCCGTATAGCTCCGGTTTCGTCGTTGATGCGAGCGACTGTTCGAATTTTCCCGCCGCCCGTGCGTTGATTCTCCACCTCCCAGATCAATGCGAGCACAGTACGCACCTCACCAAATGGCAGGTTTCCTATCTTATCCAGAGTGCTGTAGTCCAGATGATCTCGTGGAAAATTGAAGAGCAGGTCAGTGACAGTCTCTATGCCTAATCGCCTGAGCCGCTCAGCCTGTGTCACTCCCACTCCAGGTACCCCGGTCACCGGCCCCCGCAGCACATAGTCGTTCTCCGGTTTTACGGGCACTGTCGCGTATGCAGCCTCCGATCGCGCCACAGGCAATTTCGGCTGCGGCAGGGGCGGAGCGGCAAGCGGCCAGGCCTGTACAGCATGAGGTTGAGAGCGGGCCATCGTATTCGGCGCCGTGGCCGCGGCAGCCACCGAAGGGTGGGCGCGATCGAGCAGAGCCAGCGCCGCTCGTGTGTTGGCGGCCCTTCTCATGGGGTCTTGCAACTGGTAGTCGGTAAAGAGTTCCACTAGAGCTCGCTCCAAGGGTGTGTGTGCGGAAGTCGAGCCGGAGGCCAGCTCTTCGCCGGAGAGCGCCTCAGCCAACTCTTTACTCCAATGGGTTACGAAGGCGGCCATTCCGCCAGGCTTCACCGCGATGTCGGCGTGGCCAGTGCGCTGCTCATGCAACAGCACACGTCGAGCCCGCTCGATGAGCAAGACTATAGACTCTCTACTCTGTCCTGTGGTGGTCTTGCGTTCTTGCGCCATGTCCTTGATCTCCAACTGCGAGAGAGTACCAGGTCCCAAGTGCCATTCCGCCAGTATATGCCAAAGGTTGGCGAAGCGGCAACGCAGTCGCTTTGAACACGAAGGGCTGCTCGCCTGTACGGCGCACGGAAGCTGCCGGCGCACCTCAATGACAGGTGAACTGGCTTGTGCTCCGGCGACGTGTGGTATGTTTAGGACGTTTGGCACGTCTCGAAATTTGTTGGGGGATCGCACGTGTCCGGTAGCACTGAACCTGAGACCGGCCCGCCTGCAGAGGGCAGAGGCGAAGAGAGCTTAGTGCACAGCACCGAGCTGGTGATAAGCTCGGTGCTGCGCGGTGGCGTTATCCTCAGTGCGATTGTCATCACCATCGGCATTGTCGCTTATTACCTACATGGGTCACCGCCCCTGACCTATCCTGGCGGACACCCATATCCAGACAGCATTCGCGGTATTTGGGTTGGTCTGACTCATGCCGATCCCGTGGCCGTTGTAGCTCTGGGACTGGTGATACTTCTCGCCACTCCGGTGGTGCGAGTAGCGGTTTCCATTATCGCTTTCGCAGTGAGCGGAGATCGGCTCTACGTTGCTATTACGTCGCTAGTCCTCTTGATCCTGATCTTCAGCTTACTGTTTGGCGCCGCTGGAGGAGGATGAAGCGCTCGCCTCAGCGACGCCGCAGTGCCAGCTGCCCCAGCATGCCGATGAAAACCGCCACTATTCCGCCACACCAGGCGTAGAAACCGATTCCGTACTGTGAGACCTGTATGATGGCCAGGCCGTTCTCATTCACTAGCGGAATTCTGCTCAAGTAGCTTATCCCGGCAAAGCCGGCCGATGCCAGAAGGGCCACGAACAGGAGCAGAGCCACACCCCAGAGCACTGGAATGAACAGCAGAGTGGCACATCCGGAGAGACCAAGCAGGCCAAAGGTCTTGTTTAGTAGGGTAATCACGAGATTAAATAGGATGAGAGCCGCTGAGAGTACCGCGACCGCTCCCACCAGGAAGGTTGCCGTCTGCAGCGCCAGCGCCCCAGTGTCTACATTGGTGTGCTGCTGGATGCGTGCGTTGGTGAAGTCTTGAATATAGACGGCAGTCCCAGAACTGGTGACACCCCACACCTGCGATAGCGCCAGACCCATTGCCAGGACCCCCAGCGCCAGAATTATGTGCGCAACAGGCAGATGGGGAAGCGCGTGTCCGGCAGGCGAGCGACGTTCTCGAGATGCGGTTGGTTGTGCGACTCCCTGGTACTGCGCGCTAGCAGGTTGGTATACCTGTTGACGCCGTTGGGGTGGTATGGGGGCGCGAGGTTCCACTGCAGGCTGAACCGGCTGCTGGGCGCCGGGCCACTGGGGTGGACGCCCGCCCGGGTACCGCGGCGCGTCTGGTACGTAGGCGGGGGTACTGGGGCGGTACGGGGTACCATCGGCGTTGTACCCGCCATACGGAGGGTTGCCACGGTTCCTGGAGCCAGGATACGGGTCTGGATACACCGGAGGAGCGGTGTTGGGATCTGTCGGCATAGAGCCCATGTCCCTTGAATCCGTGGGCCAATACGGTCCCTGCTCCGCAGGTGGTCCACGATAGGGGTCACGAGGATCTTGCGAATCGGGCGAAGTCTGGTCCTGGTCTCTCCACATAGCCGCTCTGCCTCCTAACTACCTGGGAGCCGCCAGCACTATCGCCAGAGCCCTGGGCATACCTATCGTTGACCATTCTATAGCCGTTGGCGGTAGAGGGTCAAGGCGGTCATAGGCTCATTGTGCCGGGCAGCATACCAAGGGTATAATGAGCCCATTCTACAGAGGCTTTAGTTTGCAGAAGAGAAGTGAGGCGAGTAGAACGCACTATGGATGATGTAATCCAGGAGTTTGTTATCGCCATGGCCTCCGAGAGGAAATCGAGTCAGAACACGCTTGGTGCTTATCGGACCGACCTGAGGCAGTTGATGGCCTTTCTTATGCAGCGCGATGTCAGTACCTGGACGGTGGTTACTCCCGTAGACATTGCTGAATTTGCTCTCCAATTGCGAGAGCGCCAATACGCGACCACATCTATCGCTCGTAAAGTCGCAGCTTTGAAGTCATTCTTTCATTATCTTCAAACCAGCCATATGATTGAAATTGATCCATCTGAAGAGATGCAGGCGCCGAAAGTAGAAAAAGATCTACCCCATGCGCTTTCCCCCCAAGAGGTAGAGCGCCTGCTTGCTGTTGTACAGGCCACATCTAGAGTTGGGCAGCGCGATCTGGCCATGCTGCATACCATTTATTCAACTGGAATGCGTGTAACTGAATTGGTATCGCTGGACATAGGGCACGTTGACCTTGCCCGCGGGCATGTACGGTGCAGCGGTCACAACCATAAAGAGCGCGTCTTACCGCTGTCACTCGCGGCGCAGAGCGCTCTTGGCTCGTATATGGATGGCTACCGGCAATTTCTACAGCGCCAGCCGGAGGAACCGGCGCTGTTCTTGAATCATCACGGCCAACGGCTGACTCGCCAGGGTTTCTGGCTGATCATCAAAGGCTACGCGCGGGCGGCGGGCATCGCGCACATCACCCCGCATACGTTGCGCCACTCATTTGCTCTCGACATGCTCGGACGCGGTATGGAACTGCGCTCAGTGCAGGAGTTGCTTGGGCACGCCAACATCTCCACCACGCATGTCTACAAACAGATGCGGCGGTTCCAGCAGCTCGTACCTGTGCCGTAGGTCACGGCTAATCCGGTGGTAGCCGATCCAGAAAAATGGGAGATCACCTGTTATGTCACAAGGGCAGCCGGAAGCGCTGACCGCGCTACAGCAGGCCAAAGATGCCGCGGAGTTGATACGCCAGCGTTTCCCCCGCACGCCGCGAGTTGGAATCATCTTGGGAACCGGGCTGGGTGGTCTAGCCGAGCGCATTGGTGAATCAACCGCCATACCCTATGCCGATATACCGGGCTTTTCCCGAACAACCGTTGGTGGACACGCCGGCCGGCTAGTACTCGGCCAGCTGGGCAAAGTGGTCGTAGCGGCAATGCAGGGGCGATTTCATCTCTACGAAGGCTATTCCGCGGAGCAGGTTGTGCTGCCGACCCGAACCTTGCGGCAACTTGGCATCGAGATTCTGATAGTTACCAATGCCGCCGGAGGGCTAGCCCCCGGGCAGAAGGCCGGCGACCTCATGCTGATTTTGGACCACATTGGTCTTCCCACGCTGGCTGGATTGAATCCACTGATAGGTCCGAACGACGACCGGCTGGGGCCGAGATTTCCGGCAATGACCGGCGCCTATGACACGGTACTTGCTGAAGCTGCCCGGCAAGTGGCACAGCAAAAGCGCGTGCCTCTTAGCGAAGGGGTATATGCGATGGCTAGCGGCCCCACTTTTGAGACTCCAGCTGAGCTTCGCTTCCTACGCACCATCGGGGCGGATGCGGTGGGTATGTCTACCGTTCCCGAGGTGATTGCCGCCAGGCACATGAACGTGCGGGTCCTGGCTATTAGCTGTATTACCAACGTTGCGCTACCCGCGGAAAGCGATCTGGTTCCGGAGCCCAGCCATGCGGAGGTGCTCGCTGTGGCCGAAGCGTCTGGAGAACGATTGGCAGAGGTGATTCAGGGCGTCCTGGAACGCATTGGGGAACCTGGCTAGCCGGAGACCTCAACAGTGACGTCTACGTGGTAGTAGTAATCAAGGCTTCCGGTGCCCTGCACCTGTAGTGGGTACATTCCTGCTGAAGCGCCGGGCGGCGCTGTCAATGTCCAGGACACCTCGCCTTTGGCATCGGAGAGCTTCGCCGGCGGCCACTGGGTAAAGAGGGAGGCACCGCCGCTAACGGGTCCTAGCGTGCATGGAACGCCGGCGAGTCCCGCCCCGCCGGCCGAAACTACCGTCGCCGTCACCCGAAATTGTTTTCCAGCGGTTACCACTTCAGGCGAGACACTCACACTCAGAGTGAATCCCGTAAATTCCGCGCCGGCCGTAGCCGTTTCACTGAGGTCGGGAGTGGGCATGGTAGTAGGTTGTGGGACAGCGGTGCGGGTAGCCGATATACTTTGCTGGCCGTGTAACCCACTCGACACGTCACCAAGCGTCAGACCGTCGACCAGATAGCGTGCCCCTACTCCGGCAGCCAGCCCGGCGACGGTGCAGGCAAGTAGAACAAGGCCTATCACCACTGGCGGTAGCGATTGCCGAAGCCCAGGGTGCTCTGCCACACTACCTCTCCGCTCTCCAAAACGTAGCCTACCCGGTACAAACCACTGCCGGCCTTTGGTCCCGGCTCTCGCCGGATCGATCGAGCCTGTTACAGCAAAAGTATATGCGCGGGCAAGTTGGTCAGGTAAGCGGATAGTATTTTCGTCAGCACCCGAATGCGCACTACGCCGCGTGCCCGCCTACATGTGGAGAGCGCCGACATGAGTCTTCAAGAAGTCGGTGAGCATGACATCACTGCCCGAGGGCAATAGTGCTGATATGTCGAATATACGCGTTTCCGGAGGCATCAACGTAGGACCTCTGCGGCCCTCTACCAACTGCCCCAGACCTGACTCACGCAGAATTTGCTCGACTAACAGAACATATGCTGCCCACTGTGAATGATCCTGCGTGCGCTCCCATATTGGTTCCCCATAACGAAACGCCTGCTCATAAAACTCGGTCTGTCTTACTGCGTAGGGATACAGGCGACGCCCTAGCGGCTCTCCCTCGACTTCTCCAGATTGCCGTATGGTCTGTACCACCTCAAAGACACGCTTATTCTTCTGGTCGCAGCGAGTGAGCAGTATTCCGGCGAGACTGACCTCGTGCCCTGATTCGCGCACACGTGCAAGTAACCGCAGCATGGTCTCCAACCCCTCCAGAGCAGGAGTCTCGGGAACGAGCGGAACTATCACGCGATCTGACGCAGCCAGAGCATTCGTCAGCAGTGGACCACCCTCGGCCGGGTAATCGATAAACGTCAAATCTATCTGGTAAGACAGCGCATCTATGAGGCCCTCGAGCACCCGCTCCGAGTGAAGATGAGCTGCGGCGTCACCCTGCATCTCATCCCACGGGAAAACCAACACCGAACCCCCAGACCAACTTGGCTGTGACACCAACTCTACGGGCAGCGCCACCGCCTCCAGGGCCGCCAATGCCAGCTCAGCAGACGGCAACCTACCCGGCGGCAGCATCTGGAATGATAGCATGGCGCTGGAAAGATCGCCGTGCTCGCTGTCGGGCCAGATGCTGCGCAAAGAGGAGGTGGCCGTACCAGGTTGGGCTAGATCAATGACCAACACTCGTGCGCCATAGAAGGCAGCGAGCCGTGCCACTGTAGACACTGTGGTTGACTTACCCTGTCCTCCCTTGCAATTCGCCACCCCATAGACAGTATGCATTGATCGGTTCCTGCCTTGCTTTATGTAGTATGCACATGTGGATTCACCTCGCGGGTTATACAGCACGTTAGTATTGCTGCTCCGCATCACCGGTGTCAAGGGTACCTGGTACCTAGAACATAAGTTCTATTCGAGTATAGCGTCCGTAAGTACTGCTGTCAAGCGGCAGGTACAAAATAGCCTGGGTTCAAGAAGGGTTCGAGACCTGGCCACAGCGCTACCGGCCGGGCGATTTGCCGGTCCGGCGGCAGGGTAACGCGTGGTCGTGCGTGGCTCGACAGCCGGTAACCACTATGTTAGAATAGCGCCACACTGACCCGGGTGTACAAAGTCTAGCAGCCATCAGCTGTCCAGCAAGCTCTACGGTAAAGAGAAGGCTGAGAGGTTAGTATGCCAGATTGGCGTTTAGAGCTAGAAAACTTGCTTACTCAGCTACAGGTGACGATTGATCACTCCCGAGGCACCGAACTACCTAGACTCTCTGGACTCCCAAGCAAAACACCAGTGGATCGAAAGTCGTCCTTAGGTGAGGCAGAATCTGATATACCCTGGGAACTAGGCCCGCTGATCGCGGAAGAACCGGTGGACGACGGCGACGAAGTCAGCGCGGTAAGAAGCGAAATTGAAGCCACGGTCAGCCGCGTAATCGCGCTGGCCGAAAGAGGGTACCTTGAGAGCGCTCTCCGGGACGACGTCATTTTTATTCTTCAAGCGCTGACTCGTCCCGTTCCCCATAAAGTCCTGTCTAAGGCGACCGGGAAACAGCAAGATGAGGCTCGCCAAGAATACCAGCTGACCTCGGCGGCAGCGGCACTACGTTTCTGTCGTCTGGTGCTCACGTTGACTCAGGCACTGTCGAGTGAAGCCGGCTGCTAACCACCCACACCGACCAGGCGTCAAGTGGCAGTCGATGGGTTACAATGTGAACATCGACAAAGTGCGCTTGTGCGTGCCTGTAAGCTGGATCGTACCGCTATCGCTATGGGAGGCAGTCTCATGTCGCGTATCACCGCCGAGCAGATTCGCCGGATGAAGGTTCAGGATGAGCGTATCGCCATGCTCACCGCCTATGACTACCCCAGCGCGCGCATTCTCGATGCCGCAGGGGTATCCATGTTGCTTGTCGGTGACAGCCTGGGCATGGTGATGCTTGGCTATGACTCCACGATTCCTGTCACCATCGAAGACATTATCCACCATACCAAGGCGGTAGTGCGCGGTAGCGAACATGCCCTGGTTGTCGCTGACATGCCTTTTGGCACCTTTCAGGTCAGTCCTGAAGAGACCATGCGGCATGCCGTTCGCCTGATGAAGGAAGCCCGCCCGCAGGCGGTGAAACTCGAGGGCGGCGCACGCAGTGCCGCCAGTGTTCGGCTGTTGACCGAGGCCGGCATTCCAGTCATGGGACACGTCGGCATGACTCCCCAGTCCGTAAACATTTTCGGCGGTTTCAAAGTGCAGGGGAAGACTGAGCAGTCCGCTCGCAATCTGCTAACAGATGTGCTCGCCCTGCAAGAAGCTGGAGCTTTTGCCGTGGTGCTGGAGCTGGTGCCGGCCGAACTTGCTCGGCTCGTCACGGAACGCACGACGATTCCAACCATCGGCATCGGAGCTGGGGCAGATTGCGACGGAGAAGTCCAAGTGATCCATGATATCCTGGGTATGTTTCCCGACTTTACTCCGCGGCATACCAGGCGCTACGCGGAACTCGGGACGCTCATGGGTGAGGCCGCCGCCGCCTATGTGCAAGATGTTCGCAACCGAAAGTTCCCAGGTAGCGAGCAGAGCACCGGAATGGACCCAGCGGTGTTCAAGGCGTTGCAACAGGAGTTCAATTCAAGTAAGAAAGGGCAACCGAAACAGATCAGCTAAGAGTCAGCTGGACGTGACACTTGCGGAAATATAACGTTACAACTGGTGGGACACCCAAGCGGCACGCACTGCACGGATGGATTGGGCATGGTTGTAGCTGAATTCACGTGAATTCAGACTGATTGGGCTTTCAGAGGGATGGTATAAGGTGGAGTCACTGATCGGGCAACGGCTAGGCGACTACATCCTTGAGTCTGAGCTTGGACGTGGTTCCATGGGCGTCGTCTATCGAGCGATTCACCGCGGCTCGGGCATGCCATTCGCCGTCAAAGTCCTGCTCGAGCCGTTGGCCGCCGACATGTCGTTTGTCACACGGTTCACTCGCGAGGCGCGCATCATCGCTGGACTGAATCATCCCAACATCGTACGTGTCTACGAGGCTGGGCGTCATGGACAGCATCTTTACTTCGTTATGGAATATTTCCAGGGTGTGACTGCCGGCCGTATGCTCAAGGAACGAGGCCGTTTACCTTTCGGCCAGGTCATCGAAATCGCCGCCCAGGCAGCCGACGCCCTTGATTACGCCCATAACACCGGCCATCTGGTGCACCGCGACATCAAACCGGAGAATTTACTGGTCGACCGCTGGTGCCGGGTTAAGATGCTAGATTTCGGACTGGCGCGCGTCGAAGGATTACACAGCATTACGCGCGTAGGCACAGTGGTCGGCAGCCTCTACTACGTGGCACCGGAACAACTGCTCAATCAGAAACTGGATGGCCGCACCGACATCTACGCTCTAGGCGTCAGTATCTACGAGATGGTGACCGGTAAGCGCCCTTACGGCGGCCAAACCCTTACCGAGATGAGCCGTGCCATCATTTCAGCAACCGCAGTGCCACCGCGCGAAATCGAGCCATCGGTTCCGGAGGAGCTGGAACGAGTCATTGCCAAAGCGATGGCGCGCGACCCCAGCCAGCGGTACACCCGCGCTGGAGAGCTCTGCGACGAACTGCGGGAAATGCAGATTCGCCTGCCAGCGGGCGCTGCCGCGAGTATTGGAGTATTCCCGCCTCCGGTCGGCGAGCCTAAAATTCTGCGTAGCGCGCTGCGCCCGACTATCCTCGAGCCGATGCCCTACCACCCCGATCCGGAGAAACGCTCGTCAAGACCCATTTTCCCGCCACACCAGGACCAATAGTCCACAGAGCTGGAGGCGGTGCTTTGGCTTCCCCGTACTGGACCCCGAGGAGCCGCACCACGTCCGGCAAAGCGGCTCAGATGAGGGTCATTTCTCCTATGATCGTCTGCTCGGCATACGGCCCATTTGGCAGTCTTGGTACCTGAACTCGTGCGGTTCGATTACCGGGAAGGTCGGCAGGTGTATCGATGACTGCTATGCCCAGCTCATTCATCACCAGCATATTGCGCCGCACCAGCAGTGGATGTGGTGCATAGGAGTAGATGATTGATTCCATCTCAACCAGCTGCCGCTCGATCTGGGCGGGAGTGTGCCCCAATTCCTTGCTGGCACGTCGCACCTCTCTGATAAGCTGGTCGTCAGTAGGGGTAAAGATAGCATCGAGAGCGAGCACGAGATGGAATCCGCGGTTTAGCATGACGCCGCGCCCATGGATAAGCCGCTCAGCTATAGCGCGCTCACCCTGACCCCAAGCCTCATGTATCTGCGCAGTAAGATCAGCGCACGAAAGATTATCCAGCTTCGTCTGCAAGAAAGCCACCACGCCGGCAGTGTTCCCTTCTTGCCACAGGCGTAGAAGCTCCAGGCACCGCCTGCCCTGGTATCGGTCCCGACTGAGAGGAATGCTCAGCAGATTATCCTTGCAGTCGCAGACCCAGAGCGCATGCAACAAGCGCACCGATTGAGCCACCGAAACTTCAGGGAGCCGGTGCTGACCTTGCACTATTTGCAGAAAGCGGAAGCAGTCCAGGAACTCAGTCTCCAGCTTCTGGAACGCGGCTAGCTTCTCCTGAACAAGCCGCACCCGGCTCTCCGTCGCGGCTGGGGATTCCTCGGAACCTGCGCTATGCACGACATCAATGTTATCGCTGGTTGCCACGGCGCTCTCCTAGCCTGACAGGCTCAGCCCCGAAGGTTACGGGCATTGGCCTGTCTGCGTGTGCCCGCCGCTTTTGACCGGACCGAGCGCGGCAACGCATAGCCGCGCACAGCATGAGAACTATTCACGCTTACTGCCTTCCGGTTTCGATCCGCTGGCGCCTTTGGCGATCCATATGTCGTCTCCGCTGCTACTCGGCCCTGCTCGGCAAAGCGGTACCACGCCAATATGAACGTAACCAGCGTCAAAATGTGGACACCGGTGCACCACTCGCAAATATTGTGCAACTGCACGATTTCGGCATAGACCAGGTAGAGGACAAACAGCATACCGGCGGCTGACCAGAGCACTTGGTACAGCCGCAAGCGAGCGTGCTCCTCTTTTCCACGCCAGGCGGCCGCCAGACCCAGCAGAGCGAGTGCACCGCTGAGCAGGAACCAGAGCATGCCCGGTATGGTAATTGGCAAGCTGGTACCCGGCACTGTCGAGAAGCGGCTCTTCAATACGTTGGAGCAGTTGATGATACCGGTCACCGTGCAGACCGGCGCCACATGCTCATAGTGGATAGTAGTCAGGTAGACCGAAATACCGACGCCTATCGCGGCGCAGGCGAGGATCGCCACCAGCAGCGGCTGCCGGCGGGCCGCCTCCGCCACTCGGCGGCCCAATTCACTGGCGTACCCGTCGTTCATCACCCTAGCTCCCCGCCGGCTTACCGATCGTCTTTTCAATCGCCGGAATTGGCGCCGCGCTGCAAACGTTCGCCGGCTTGTTCCCAGTAATCTGGCAGATTGCCGCCGTCATGTAGTTGGCCGTTCCCACGATAGACTGTGTCACCAGAGAGCTCGGGTTATTGAGCTGCTTGGCAATGGTGCTCCAGTTCTCGTCGGTAAGCACAGTGTTCTGGTAACTGGCCCCAATGGCAATATACTGGTTGCCGAAATCCATGAAGGGATAACTTCCATTAGAGTCGTATTTGCTGAATAGCTGACTCTGGGTTGCGCTCATACTCTGGAGCGGCTGTTCGTTTCGATCAGCAGCTTCGACTGATTGGAAGTCGATATACTGGCTGGTATAGGTGCTCTTGTAGAATGTGAACGTCGGTGTATTGGGATACACATCGCTAGACGAAGACGAGATGATGTGCAAATTGGAGAAGCTGCCGAAGCGATTGAGCGCTATGACCATCGCCCAGCGCTCGGCGGCGCAGTACGGGCAATACTCAGCACCTATATAAAGGAAGACCGGTTTTCCGGCGCTGCCTAGCAGGATCGGCACCTTGGCAAACCCAGACGAGCCGCCGGTCGCAGTGAGCGGATTGGGCACCTGGCCACTGCCCACAGTGGCAAACGTGTTATTGCTGATTGTGGTCACACCCTGCAGGACATCCGCCGGAACCGGTTGGGCGTTGGTGCCACTCGCGCCGCCACGACTGGCGATGACAAGAAAGATCACCAGAACCAGCACTATGGCGGCTATGGGGCCGCCAATGACCGCCCAGGGCGATTGCCACCAGGGTGTAGGCGCCTTGCGCCGCCGCGTCTTCGAATATGCGGCTCGCACCTGCGCACGGCTGCTGTTGGCGGCGCCGGAAGGGCGCACCGAGCTGGTTTTGACACCGGTCTGCGGTCGGGTACCAGCGGTGGCGGACATGCGGCGACCGGCACCAGCAACACTACCGGTAGATCGTGTCGCTCCACGGGCGGCCCCCATCGCTGCGGCGGTGCTGGCTGCCGGGGAAGGAGGGGCAACCACAGTGGCGACGCCACCGGAAGTTGGCGTCGCTCTACGCGCAGCCCCTGCTGCTCCAGTGTTTGCCGGCTTAGCTGTCCCGTTTGTCTGCCTGCTTGCTGGGGTAGATCGCTGCGTGCGTTTGCTTTTAGACATGACTAGCTCCTGGTGGAATGCGCCGGCTGCGCCGTGGTGCCCCCATGCAACGGCGGTGAGTGGCCAGTTCTCCGACGAAATCGACGACGTTGGCTTCATGACTGACTTGCGTCACGAAGTACACCTGTCACCTGCACATATCACAGGTGACGCGTGCTATCTCACTTATTTTACTGCGTTTGGACAGCAAGTAAAGTAACTCTTGGCCCGCCCCCCAACATTATCTACCATTGGCCTTACATTACGCCAACCGAGGTGACGTAGTTGCGTAGGCAAGATCGGGTAGCAGCTGTTCCCAGTATCTGGCAGTTGACTCAAGGCCACAGAAGCGCTGGAATTGCGGTTAACAAAACGGGCGCGAGAATGCCCATCCCGTTCACGTGATAGAGATGAGGGCGCTTACCTAACTGTTTGACAATGTCTGACATTTGCAATACAATGTCCAACATGAAACAGTCTGTTGGATTTCGCTTAACGCAAGAAGCTCTGCGCTTGTTGGATGCGATGGCTGCAGCCAACGGCATCTCCCGGACGGCGATGCTCGAACTAGCGATACGTATGGAAGCCAAGAAGCAGGGGATACCGGTAGGTGCTGATTCTGGAATACAAACTGAGAGGCAACCAGGGCCAACAGAGCGCCATTGACGAAGCCATCCGTACGGTGCAGTTCATTCGCAACAAGTGTCTGCGCAAGTGGATGGATGAGCGCGGCATTGGCGACAACGACTTGCAAGTCTACTGCGCCGAGCTAGCCCATGCCTATTCCTTTGCCGCCCAGCTCAACTCCCAGGCCCGACAGACCGCCGCCGACCGTGCCTGGCTCTCCATTGCCCGCTTCTACAAAAACTGCCGGGACAAGAAGCCTGGGAAGAAGGGCTACCCCCGCTTTCAGCATGATAATCGCTCGGTCGAGTACAAGACCACCGGCTGGAAATTGGGGCCTGACGGGAAGCACTTAACCTTGACCGATGGGACTGGCATTGGCACACTCCGGCTCATCGGCACCCGCTCTATCCAAACCTTCTCTCTCCAGCAGATCAAGCGGGTCCGCCTGGTGAAGCGGGCCGATGGCTATTATGTCCAGTTTGCCGTCAGAGCCGAGCGAACTCTCCCCCATCAAGCCAACCACCGCCAGGTGGGCATTGATGTGGGCTTGAAATCCTTCTATACGGACTCGGACGGGCAGACCGTCGAAAATCCCCGCTATCTGCGCAAGGCTGAGAAGAGGCTGAAACGCCTCCATCGGCACATCTCGCGCACCCAAAAGCATTCCAAGAACCGCAAGAAAGCCATCAAACGACTCGCCAAGGGCTATCTCAAGGTACGACGGCAGCGTCAAGACTTTGTCCGCAAAACGGCAAGGGCGCTCATCATCTCCAGCGAGATGATTGCTTACGAAGACCTGCAGATCGCCCACCTGGTGAAGAATCATCGGCTCGCCAAAAGTATCAGCGATGCCAGTTGGGGGCTCTTCCTCTCCTGGGTGCGCTACTATGGCTGTCTTGCCGACATCCCGATTGTGGCGGTGTCGCCCCGCTTCACGACGCAAGACTGTTCGGTCTGTGGGGAGCGGGTGAAAAAGAGCCTGAGCCAACGGACCCACATTTGCCCCTGCTGTGGGCTAGTGCTGGATCGGGATTGGAATGCCGCCCGCAATATTCTGATGGTGGCCCAGGCAGAACTGGCCGCCCGAAACCGTACCGCTGGGCAGGCGGGAACGGGCAGCAGCAATGCTGCGAACGCTTCTGGACAGACCGCCTCTACGGCTGTGTTCGCAAGGGCACGTCGCAAGCGGGCTGGATGAAAGAAGAATCCTATCCACTTGAGGGGATGGGAGTGTCAATCACATGCGTCACTGTGCTATGCTGCCTGTGCCGGCGTGGCAATGGCGCCATAATGGTTCCCTCATCTCAGGCGCCAGCTAGGTGAATGCTCCGGCACATGACGCATACTGATTGACGTATTGATGCGTGCTGATTGACATATTAAGGAGTATGCTATGACCAGGGGTGAGCCGCCAGTAACCCCGCTACCAGGCGCCGTCGCTTTCGCTGTTAATGCACCAGCACACCATACCACGAGCAAGCTGCCGGAGGACAGCAAGAAAACGGCAGCTTCAAAAGCTGCGAAGGCACCCAGACGCCCCTCTACCGGCGGACGCAAAACGGCCAGGCAATCGCGCGCTGACTATCGAAGTGCCATTGCCCGCATGCGGGCCGAAGCCAGTGAGCGCGCCCGGGCTGAGTTGAAAGAGGGATCAGCGCCAATCCGCATCATGGCCCGTATGGTTGCCGAGCTGGAGGCCGCATGCCGAGACCAGAATATACCGCCAGACGTGATCGCTGATGAGGTCGTAAATCGAACCATCGGCGACGTGGACCTTCGGAGAGTGAGCCCAACCGAGGACGGCGCCGAATTTATTTCTCTAGCAGACGACATGGGGCTGGCGTTACCTGGTGAGATTATCGGTGGACGCCGCTCCACAGGCGAAATGTACCGCTGGATTCGCGAATCCATGCTCGACTACGAGCGGCAGCTCCTCAAGCGGCATGTTGATCTACGTATGTATGACATAGCCGGCACCGGCAACCCTATCCTGCGGGAAATGCTCTCCGCCTACGCGCAGGCGCAATGGGGATCACCCCTGCCTCCGCAACAGATCTATCTTAGCCTGGGAGCGCTGGACGGTATCGACAAGTTTTTTCGCGGGTTTGCCTTCACCAGACACTCGGCGGGATACAAGCACACCGCTGTGGTTTTTCCAGCTCCCAGCTTTAATGTGCCTGAATGGCAGGCACAATCTCTCGGTTTCCGATTGCACCGCCTCTACACCAAGCCTGAAGACCACTTTAAGGTTACCCCGCAGATGCTCGGCGAAGCCGTGGCTGAGAACCAGGATATCGCAGCCTTCTATCTTACCGTGAGTAACAACCCAACCGCATTTGCCTATACGCCAGATGAGCTTGAGTCGCTGTTTGCAGTACTAGTCGCTACCAGCCGCGAGGTCACTATCGTTGCCGATCTTGCCTACATCGGCACCGGCATTCCCGAGGAAGATCGTGCACGTATGGCAGTCTTCCTGTCTCCAGAGGTATTACGGCGATGCGTCTTTGTGTCAAGTTTCTCTAAGACCCACACACTCACCGGAGACCGCTGCGGGTGGCTCGGCTTTGGCGACCCGAACCTGGCCAAAGCGGTAGGAGTAGGCTGGACCAACACCACTGCGGCGCTACCGGCTGACTGGCAGCTACGTTACATGGCCAATGTGGCGCTTTTCAAGGAGCGGCCTGAACTCGGGCAGCGTATACGGTCCCTCTACGCTCACCGGCGAGAGCGTCTAGCGCGGCAGCTCCACCAGATAGACCAGCGCCTGGGACTCTTCGCCACAGTGAATCTGGACGATGGTGGCACCGTCTACAATTGGAGCCAGCTACGCCCTGGGACAGATGCCTTTACTCTCTTCGGCCGGACAGGCATCGCCGGCGTGCCGGGGAGCGGGTTTGGCTATTCCGACGATTTCGTCAGACTTTCAGTCGGCTGCATCCCAGTTCCCGAGGACGCCGGACTCGGTGCTTAAGGTGCGTAGGGCGGGACGATACCGGGCCGCAGATCACCGGGAGCTCGGCAAAACTCTACATTAGTCACGTTCGTAATATGGAGTAGATAGTTTGAACATTTTCTACTTCTACTACTCGAGAACGATACAATGTTAGATTCTCTTCTTCAGACTGGCGTTCGGGATCTGCGCAGGTCTCTGGGCACCATTGTTCGGGCGGGATTGACTGGCGCTCTGGTCGGGTTCTGCTTGACCGAACTGTCTGGTCTGGTCATTGACGGGCAGTGGCCGTCTCGAATCTTTGTACACCTGGCGGCGATAGCAGTCGCTCTCTTGCTGGGCTATGCGGTCTCGGCTACCACCGCCGCGCTAATAATCGTTCGGGGTCTACGATCTGCCACCCAGCGCATCGAGCACATGACTCGGCCGGCTATGGGGACAGGATTTCACACCGTAGATTCGGTGGTAGATGCGGACGGCACGCGCCAACACACCACCTAACAGAGGTGAGAGTTCCCATGTTTACGGGCGCCTTCATACTGCCGGTCGACAAAGCAGCCACCACGTGACGCATGTACGCCGCGGCAGATCAACTCTGCTTATCATGACGGTGATTGCGATTGGCCTTATGTTGCTGGGATTCGGCGAAATCTCCCATCGGCAAAGCGGCGTGGGACTTCTGGCCATTGTCATTGGCAGCATGGTCTACGCCTTGGACTGGGCCATCGCTCTCCTGGACTCTCTGCAGGCTCACCGTCCTGGCTGGTCGCTGGTGCTGATCTTGCTGCTGCCGCTCGGCGTAGGTCCACTGGTCTACGCTGTCCTGGGTTTCGGGGGGGCCAGTGACCGCCGGAATGGCGACTAGGGTCGAGTGGGATTGACGTCCCATCGACGAGGGCAGTACAATACTGTACGTAGTGAAGTATTAGGCCGGTGGCGAACATGAGGTTGCCGGTTTGCGCCTATTCTCGCCGGCGTGATGCAACACGCAAATGCCAGGGGCGCACCAAAAGGAGCCTGATTCGATGGTTGAAAAGACAGAGACACAAGAGACACAACAGACACAAGAGACACTGGTTACTTTGACTCCCTCGGCCGTCCTGAAGGTAGCGGAACTCATGGAGCAAGAGGGTGATACCAGTCTCGGATTACGCATTTTCGTGGCTGGTGGCGGTTGCTCGGGCATGCAGTATGGTATGACGCTTGACGAAGCGCAGGAAGGTGATGTCGTCATGGAACTGGACGGCATTCGACTGCTGGTTGACGAGATGAGTGCAGGCTACATTTCCGGAAGCGAGGTAGACTACGTAGATAGTCTTATGGGCGCCGGGTTCACTGTCAACAACCCCAACGCTGTCTCCACGTGTGGCTGCGGACATAGTTTCAAGACGTCCAGCGGCGGCGGCGAAGCCCGGTCGTGTGGTTGCGGTCACTAGCCCGCTGAGCGCTCATCAACGGCTAAAAAGCGGAGAGTAGCATGACTAACGAGAAGTGGCCCGTACATCTTCGGATAGAGGAACAGGACGAGTCTCTGGCCTACCAGGACGGCTACTCCCGCACGCTACGTGAGTTCGCCTGGGCACGCGAGCACGGTTTTGCGCCTAGTGAGCGCAGGCTCGTATTCGCGTGCATGCAGGCCGCTAAGATCTATGAAACTGTGCGTACTGGCAAGTCCATCGGTGGACGAGAGCCCGAGTGGCTACGCGGCCGTGCTGACGCGTTACGCACGCTGCTTGCGCACGAAGTTGAGGCTTCATCCACGGACCTCGAACCGTAGCTTGAAAAGAGCTTCTCCTTTCGCGCGCAAGCTCTTTGCTTCTACCCCCCCGGTGCCATCTTCATAAGAACCCAGGTTCGCTAGTCTATGACAACTCCCCCTACCATGCTATACTGGTTCTTGTGGAAGATCCCATCTCCTTATAAGAGCGCGACTGCCAAGCCACGAGAGCAGAGAAGCCTGTAGCAAGGGGCAGGTGGTAAACGATGGCAAAGCCAAGAGTGACTGCCACCGATAAACTTTCCAATGTAGTAGAAGTAGTTGAGATGGGCCGGCGTACTGGCCTGCTCTCAATCGAACGCGGCACTGGATCTGTCTTGGAAGTGGGCGAAATCTACTTTATTTCTGGAAGTCCCACTTATGCGACACTTGCCGGCTTACGCGGCCGCGAGGCGCTAGCAGCGCTGGCGCATTGGGGTCCGTGCCGGTTTGCGTTTGACGGGAGTGCAGCGCAGCCAATTCCCAACATCACACCCACCAATCCCGCACTTCACAGCTGGCCCTCCCATCCAAACGGACTATCCCGAGATGCGTCGCAGTCACATCCTTCGGCTCCCGGCCGCGCTGTTCCGGACGGCAGCGGAACCTGGCACCTACCCTCAGCTACCAACGGCCGACCGGATACCGGCTCGCTGAATAGAGGCACCTCATTTCCTGCGCAGCCCCCCCGTCCTTCAGGATCTGGCACGCTACGCCAGTACGGTGGACCGGACCATTCGCTGCCTGATGCCTCCAGCCTTGCTAAGCGCCCTCGGCGTTCACCGGATGTACGTGACCTGATGACCGTGGTAAGCGCTTACAATCTATCCCGCAGTCATCGAACCGTGTTACTTTTGGCCGACGGCGAGCATACCATACTCGACCTTGCTAGGCTTTCGTCGAAATCGGTGAATGAGGTCACTACCCTTCTTGCGGACCTGGAGCTACGAGGTCTGGTGTATTATTACGCTGCTGAATAGTTGGGGGATTTAGCGAACGCAGGTCCTTGCCCGTCTTCCGTCGTTGCCAAGCCGATGGAATAGCTGTCCTGAAAGTACCAGTTCGCTGTATCCACTGCCGTATGGGATGGCACAATAGGTTGGTTCGTCTCCTAGATTCGGTCATCCCCAGTACCAGCCTCGTTAATACTACATAGTCACTATAGAGATACGCCCGAAGTGAGGTATGTTGCATGGCTAGATCCAAGGTCCGGAAGCGAGAGCGTGCGCGCCGCCTGCCGCTCTCCGCTCGTCTCTCGCTTCTCGTTCTATTCGCGGCCATTCTTCCGCTGGCCGCTGTGGTGGGAATCAACGATACCTTGGCCCGCGCGACACTGGAGCAGCAAGGACGGGCGGCACTCACCACCGACGCCCAGGCAAAAGCTTCCCTTGTGGAGGAGTATCTGCACGAGCGTGTGCTTGATGGACAGGCAATAACCACGCTGCCGACCACATCCGCTTTTCTCATCTGTGCCGAGTTGCCGGAAATGTCGGCGACCCAGGCGGCGGCTCTCGCTCCGCTGGCCACTCAACTGGACTGCACGACACAGGAGAGCCTTCTCTACGGACCTTCGAATTGCCGGGGCCTGGAGGTAGGCGTCAAGCGAGATCCCAACTATACTGTCTGGACACTCTATGACGCACATGGTGATGCTCTGCTCTCGTCGAAAGACGATAATGAGACCCAGTGCCCAGCCAAGCATATCTCTGCGGTGCCGTCGAGCGTACTGTCGCAGGTAATGCCTGCGGCGGCGTCCTGGATCTCACCGGTCTACTCCGACGCGGCCAGACAGAATGCCTATATTGATGTCTACACCTCAGTTACGCTGGCGCCGGTGACCAACAACCAGCTTCAGACTGTGGTCGGCTTTATTCGCGCTACTCTCAATCTCAACTATGTCAATGGACTCGTGCAGGGCGAGGCTGGCGCGGATGGTGCGGGGAGCTACGCTTTCATCACTGACTCAACCGGCATACGCATTGCGGACTCGAATCGGTCTGAGCTGTTTACCAGCATCATGCAGTTAAGCTCGACAACCGAGCAGCAAATCAGCAGCACCAACCGATTTGGCACTGATACCCAGATACAGCAAGATCTGCTGCCATCAGTGGCGAGCTCACTACAATCGCCGAAGGACCCTGACTCGTTCCAGAGCGCTGCAGTGCCAGGCAGTTCCACGTTGTACCAGTTTGTGCGCGTGAACATAAACCTCGTCAATACGCTCACCAATAGCGCCATTCCCATCGGCTGGTCGTATTTTGTCCTCAGCCCAATCTCAACCGTCACCGCGGTTGCCAACAACCAGATAAAGACCTCGCTGCTTATTGCCGCGGTGATCGCCGTCCTTGCTATACTGCTGGGTCTCATAATCGGCAGTCAGGTCGCCAGGCCGGTGCATGCCGCGACTTCCGATCTCGAAGAAGCGGCCGCGGCGCTGAAAATGCTGGCATCACGCCAACAAAGCTCGGCCGGAGAACAGCAGTGGGTAGTAGACGCCTGCAAGACCGGACTCGATAGTGTGAGCTACCTCTCCGATGCCATGAACCAGGCGGCAAGACGAGTCGTGGATGCCAGCAACTGGTTTAGCGAGTACTGGGATCGGCTGACCGAAGAACAGGCTCGACGCACTGTCCAACATTTGCTGGAACTGGCCCGCTACATCGACGAGGCGGCGCGACGCCAACAAGCCAGCAATGACCGCTTGGGCAAGGCTATTACCGTGACCGACCAGGTATCCGACCAGTTGGTGACCGGTGCCGCTGCCGCCTCCGAGAGTGCCGACCAACTGGAGCAGGTGGTGAGCAATCTGCAGCGAGTGGTAGGTGGCCGGCGGCGACAACCAGCGCTTCCTACCGACCAGTTTGACCAGAGTGAGCAGTTTGCGTCTCAGGCTATGCCCACCCAGCTACCACCGGCCCCCTATCAGGGACAGCAATCCCGGCGCCTCGAGGCGCCAGTTCCTACCG
The DNA here is from genome assembly GCA_963826075.1 of uncultured Chloroflexia bacterium. Classification (GTDB taxonomy): domain Bacteria; phylum Chloroflexota; class Ktedonobacteria; order Ktedonobacterales; family JADMIN01; genus JAJPKE01. Next base: position 1,160,963 of record CAWGVQ010000004.1, on the reverse strand, counting down.
GCGCAGGAGCGCCTCGCGCTCCACAGGCTCCCTGGAATACCAGCCGTCCCAGCCAGACCTTCGACAATCCTGACAACGGCTATGGCTACAATGGTCAACCAAGGGCGGGAAATGCGCTTCCGGCCCCGAGCTCTGGGCGACCGCGACGCAGCGATCGACTACAGTGAGCGGCGACAGTCGCCGCTCACTGTAGTCGATCGCCCATCCAAAGATGTGAGGACAGGTCACCAATGACGACTCGACATGCGCGAGCACTGGTACCACTGGCTGCGCTCGTTTCTTTAGCTGTTCTTGCCGTCGCCGGGTGCGGCGGCAGCACCCCACAGACCAGCCTGCTGCTGAAAAGTGCGGAGCAACAGTTCAATGCCACCAAGTCCCTGCATTTTGTCATGACTACCCAGCACCTCAGCACGGTACCGGTAGGCAGCTACGCGATCATCAGCGCGAGCGGCGATGTGGCGCGCCCGAACCAGCTCAAAGCCACGGCCACTGTAGATGCCGGAGTCATTACGACCCAGGTTCAACTCATCATTGTGGGGGACAAGGAGTGGTATACTAATCCGTTGACCGGGCAATTCGTTCCCACTGATCAATTTGGCAGCTACTTGCGCCTATTCGATCCGACTAATGGCCTGGGAGCTTTGCTGACGGGACTAAAGAACCCCAGCCACCCTACCGATAGTAGTTCAAACGGCACTGCGTGCTGGAAGATCTCGGGTGACATTACCATGGCGCAACTCACTCCGATCTTCGGTTCTGCGGTTGTCGGAAGCGCCCAGAGTACCACTTTCTGCATCAGCAAGAGCAACTACCAACTGGTTTCGGTGGTCTTGCAGGGACAGGTACTCTCCGGAGACACCAGCCAGACTATACGCACGATTTACCTCACCAACTTTGACCAGCCAGTCAGTATCCAGACTCCATCAGCCTAGCCTGCGGGCTGTACCATACCCGTCAGGCTGGTGGGAGCGGTAGTACCCCAGAGGTGGGTGTTATGTCGAGAACTGGGCGGCCACTAACTGTGTTGACACCTGGGGACGATGGAATCCTGACGGTGCGAGGGGGTAGCCGTTTCCTCACTGATGGCGAGGGCCAGCTTACCAGTCTTGGTAAGCTGGCGATAGGTGTCATCTGTGCGGCGGTGTTTCTGAGCGCACTTGACCAGACTGTGGTAGTGACGGCGCTCACCGGAATGAGCCAGGATCTCAATGTTCCCATCACTGAGCCCAACCGGCTCGCCTGGATCGTGAGCGGCTATCTGCTTGGCTATGTGATTGCCATGCCGCTGATGGGAAGAGTGTCCGATGTCTTCGGGCGGTGGCGAGTTTTCGAATTCAGCGTGGCGATTTTTCTGCTGGGATCTCTCTTCTCGGCTATCTCGGCGCCACTAGGGTCACCAATTTTCCCAGACACCACAACCCTGGGCGGCTTGCTGTTGGCACCAGTCTATTCTTCTGCGCAGTGGCTGCTGAATCTTCTGGCGCACGTCAACGTTGATACATCTTCTCCAGGGCTGGATGTGCTCATCGCCGGTCGCTTTCTCCAGGCGATAGGCGGAGGCGCCCTGGTTCCGCTGGCTATGGCGGTGGTCAGTGATCTCTTTGGCGGCTCACGCCGCGGGCTCGCGCTGGGTCTGGTAGGTGCGGTAACCGAAAGTGGAGCTATGCTAGGACCACTATGGGGCGCCTGGTTAACCACCCACTTTGGCTGGCAAACTATTTTCTCAGTGAATATCCCGGTGGCAGCCCTGCTACTGCTGGCCGGTTACTTCTGTATTCCACGGCGACATGGGGCGCGTGAACCGATCGATGTAAGTGGGGCGGTGCTATTTGGAGCCTCTCTGGTCTGTTTGACGCTGGGCCTGGGTCAGCAGACCGGAACCCCTGGAATCGTCTCGCTGACCACACCTATCAGCATAAATCCCAGCTTGCTCCTGGCGGCGGCGGCGCTCTTCGCCATATTCGTGTTACTGGAGCTGAGACTTCGCTGGCCAATGATCGATCCCGGAATGTTTCGACGAGCGCCGTTTGCCTCTGCCGCCCTGCTCAGCTTCGGTACAGGTGCAGCGCTGATAACCACTCTGGTGGAGATTCCGCTCTACCTGGACTCGCTTGAGAGTTATTCAGCGATCGCGGCCGGCCTGGCGTTACTGCGGCTGACCGTATTCATCCCCATCGGAGCGCTGGCGGGTGGCTGGCTATCAAGTCGCGTAAATGCTCCAGTGGCGGCAACCGCTGGCTGTTTGCTGAGCGCACTGGGGTTGTGGCAGATGCATCTGTGGCCTCTCACCGTGACACAGTGGATGATTACGCTGGCGACTGCGTCAGCGGGCATGGGATTTGGCCTCGTCATTGCTCCAATCACCACCAGCGCTCTCAACGCGAGTGAGCCGCGCCAGGCGGCAAGCGCGTCCGCTGTGGTGACTGCCCTGCGTATGACCGGTATGATTGTGGGACTGGCCGCCCTGGTGGCCTGGGGATTGTCACGTTTCCAGACCCTCATGGTAGCAGTCAAAGTCAAGGGTATTCCAGACAGCGCCGCCTACACCGCTGCGTATACCCGGGCGCTTGACGGTGCCTTACACGAGGTCTATACGGATATCTTCGCTGCGGCAGCCATGATTATGCTGCTTGGAGTCATTCCAGCGCTGTTCCTATGGCGCCGCAGTCAGGATGAGGATTCACATGCGCCGCACTTTGAGAGCTTTGTCGCGCCCCTGGGCTGAGCGCGTCTTCCGGTTTTACCGTCAAGGATAAGAACGGAGTGATGTCAAGCGAAGTGACCCTTGGCTTCGCTTGTTGCGGGGCACTGAGCCGCAATGTTATAATGCGGTGGTGGTTCAGCGAGCCTCCAGTGACCCATAGTCGCGGGCGTCGCAGATTCTCACATTCTCTGGCATCAAACTTGTCCAGTAAAGTGGGCAATGCCAGAATATCCGTCCTGCTCCCCTAGAGACTACACGACGCATGCGGGCGTGTGTGAGTAGAGGTTGGAGCAAACCCATAGGAGGAATCCGCATGGCGCGGGATTACGAACTCGGCATTGTTGTCAATCCGGATGTCGGCGATGAACAGGCGCGGGCGATTGTAGAGCGCATCACACAGGTGGTTGCGGCTCATGAAGGGCAGATTGTACGGGTAAACGCGGTGGGTCGCCGCCGCCTCGCTTACCCCATTGAACACCACCGAGACGGGCTATACTTCTACTTTGATCTCATGCTTGAGCCCCAGAGTGTTGCCGAAATCGAACGCTCGCTTCGAGTGAACGAAGAGATCATTCGTCACCTGGTGCTGGCACGAGACCCCAAGGTGGTAGCGCAGCAGCGAGCGCACGAAGCCGAGGTTCAGGCACAGGCTGCCGAACGACTCAGCGAAGGCGGAGAGGAAGCTGGAGCAGTGCGGGAATCCGTTCCCTTTGCTGGGGAAGAGACCGATGAGACGGTTCCAGCGGCCGTTCCCTTTGCTGGGGAAGAGACCGATGAGACGGTTCCAGCGGCCGTTCCCTTTGCTGGGGAAGAGATCGACGACGAGATCGCTGACGACGACGAGACCGATGACGAGACCGACGACGAGACCGACGACGACGACGAGACCGCTGACGACGACGAGGGGCCCGAATTTGACACGGGATCGGAAACGGAGACGGAAGCCAAGGCTTGAGCGCGCACCGCGTGTGTCGCCGAAAGGAAGACAGCGAAAATGCTTAACAAGATTATGCTCATTGGCAACCTGGGACGTGACCCCGAAATGCACTACACGCAGAGTGGCAAGGCACTCACCAGGTTCTCTCTGGCAGTCAGCCGGCGCATGAAGGATCCCGAATCCGGTGAGAATCGTGAAGAGACCACCTGGTTCACCATAGTTGCCTGGGAGCCGTTGGCGCTGACGTGCGAAAACTATCTGCACAAAGGATCAAAGGTCTATATCGAGGGACGTATGACCTCACGCAAATACACCAATAAAGACGGCGTCGAAGTCACCGGCTGGGAAGTAGTTGCCAGCACCATGGAAATGCTCGACCCTAAGGGCGTGACAACAGGTAGCGCCAGCGACGATGAAATGACTGCCGACCAGGTGCCGTTCTGATGCACCAGTAGTTTACGTGCCGGCCCAGGCGCCTCTCAGCATAGGGCCGGCAACTCCAGACGTAAAGGAGCATTGACATGCAGCAAAGACGAGAGATGAGAGATATGGATCGCCCGCCTATGGGACCTGGTGGCCCCCCCAGCGGAGATCGTGGGCCACGACCTTTCAGCCGAGGACGGGACTTCCGCTCACGTCGCAAGGTTTGTTCATTCTGTGTCGATCACATTCGTGAGATTGATTATAAGGATGTGCAGCGGTTACGTCGTTATCTATCAGATCGTGGCAAGATCGAGCCGCGTCGAAAGACCGGAACGTGTGCAAAACATCAGCGCCGCCTGACGGTTGCGCTCAAGAACGCGCGCTTTATGGCGTTGTTGCCTTACACTGCCTCGCACATTCGTGGTATCTAGAGTTCCTCAGGGGGAGACGCTGAACGAGATATGAGCAATCAGACGCTGAATAAGCCGGCGACGAAGCGACGGAGCAGCGGAAAGAAAACTGCTCGCGCCGGCAGCTACCGCAGGCAGACCGCTCGCCTAGATGGGCGCAGAGACGGCAAACCACTCATCTTTGGATGGGGCAGTCATCTGACCCGAGTGCAGAAGAATCGCCTCCAAACGCGGGCGGCTTATGGCTTTTTTGCCGGTGTCATCGTTCTGCTGGTTGGTACTCTCATCTTCGGCGTTATCAACCAGAACATTATCGTCCCCAATGCGACTATAGCCAGCGTCAACGGCAACAACATCAGCCAGGATACCTATCGCAAGCTGCTTGCCTATAATTCGCAGACTACCTGGAATCAGTACAACAGCTTGCTTCAGCAGCAAAATCAGCTGGCGACACAACTCGCTGCTGGTGACGCCGCCGCCACGACCGAAAACGAAAATCTTACTGCTCAGATTCAAACAGTTGAAGGCAACTATTCGGAGTCAGAGCTTAGCCAGGCAGCTATGGATCAGGTGGTGGAAGACCAGTTGATCCAGCAGGGTATTGCCGGCTTCGTGCAACAAAATCCCAAGCTTGCGTCCAAATTGAACCCGTCAAATGCCGCTATCTCCGCCCAGCTGAAATCTTTCGAGAACTCGTTTCCCCAGGGCGAGACCTATAGCGAGTTTCTCTCCAAGGACAATCTCAGCACCAGCGATGTGCGCGCCGATATCACCCTGGGCTTGCGCCGGACGTTGATGCAGACCTACCTGGCTACTCTCCTGGTCTCGCCGGCGCGACAGGTTCACCTGCGCCGCATTGAGACCAGCACCGCCGCTACTGCCACGATGGTGCTAAAACTACTCGATCAGAAGAAGATCACCTGGGCCAACGCGGCAAAACAGTACTCACTTGATCCCAATACCAAGGGCACGGGCGGTGATATGGGCTGGGTAGCGCCGGGCACCGGTGATGCTGGTATCGCGCTGTGGGCCTATGCACCGGGCCGTAAGGTCAATGATATTACCACCACACCTATCAAAGATTCATCGGGAACCTTCGATATCGTTCAGATACTCGGCATCGACGCGAGCCGGACCATCGATTCTTCCACATTGCAGGGTGCCAAATCTAATGCCTTGACGTTCTGGCTGAGTGGGCAACGTGCCAATACCAAGAATCGGTTCACGACTCCAAATTCGACGATGATGAATGCAACGCGCAACCTGCCAGTGCTTCCCAATCTCAATGCGACTCTCAAGAACGAGAATCCGCAGGGCACGAACACTGGTGTACCGGGTGGGGGGCCGTAGCTGCAGCAGATGATGCAGACTACTATTTCCCTCTACTTGCACATACCGTTCTGCCATGCCAAGTGCCACTATTGTGACTTCAATTCGTATGCCGGCATGCTAGGTCTACGTGAGCAGTACGTCACGGCACTGATCGAGGAGATAGAGCTGGCAGGTAGGCGCTGCCGTGGAACGGACGGCGCGCGTCGCCGGTGCCGGACTATCTTCTTCGGCGGCGGCACACCCAGTCTGCTGACGTCAGAGCAAGTGTCAACTATACTCGACACCGTTCGTGCAGCCTTCTCAGTGGATTCTGACGCCGAGGTCACGCTCGAAGCCAATCCTGGCACGCTCGAGTACGGGCATTTGCACGAGATCTCTGCTCTCGGAGTCAATCGCCTGAGCATGGGAGCACAGAGCTTCGACGCTGGACTGTTACGCTGGATGGGACGGATACATACGGCCGCCGAAATCGAATCCGCGTATGCCTCCGGCCGTGCCGGCGGATTTAGCAACATAAATCTCGACTTTATCTACGCGCTTCCCACCCAAACGCTGCCGCAGTGGCGAGATACTCTACTTCGTGCATTGGACCTAGGCCCTGCCCATCTTAGTCTCTACTCCCTTATCGTCGAAGAGGGAACCCCACTTTACAGCTGGGTTCAAGAAGGGCGCGTACGTACCGCCGACGACGATACCGCTGCCGATATGTATGAGCTTGCCGAGGAACTGCTCGGGGACGCAGGCTACCAACACTACGAAATTTCGAACTGGGCTCTTCCCGGCTACGAATGCGCTCATAACCTGACATACTGGCACAATCTTCCCTATGTGGGGTTGGGCGCAGGAGCGCATAGCTGGTATGCCTCGCACCGCTACAGCGAGGCTCGACCCATAGGCGAGTATATCTCTCGTGTACGCAAACAGAAAGCAGTAGCGGTCAAGGACCAGGCCGATGCGTCACACTGCTTGCCGGCAGCGGCGATCGTCGAAGACGAAATCATTTCACCTGACCTGGAGATGAGCGAGACGGCGTTCAGCGGCCTGCGCCTTAGCGAAGGGATAGATCGCGCCACGTTTGCGCAGCGATTTGGCCGGGATTTCGAGAGTGTTTTCGGTCACAGATTGGTGGACGTTCGCGCAGCAGGCCTCCTTGATGACACCGACTCGCATGTACGATTATCAAAGCGCGGCCGTCTGCTTGGGAATGAGGTTTTCGAGTGCCTGCTGCCGGAGCAAGCTACCTGACGTCCTTAAACTTTTCTATTCCTGACATTCCGAGCACTGGTCGTCGAGCTTGCCGTTTTCCAGGAGCCAGCGGGCAAATTCGAGCCGCCGGTCATCTAGGACTCGGCCGAGATACTCCGCATGGGAGTGGAAGTTGCGACGCAGGTCACTGAGTCGGGCAACCTCATCTGCGGAAAAGTTGCCGCTCAAGGTTGTAGGGCGACCATTCCCATTGTGGGCGTAATCATGGGATGTCATGGTTCGCACCTCCTCTCAAGTCTATGTAGGACGATAGTTTAATCGTAAAACTGGATATAGCAGCTTTTGTTCCAAATATATTGCACGGGTCGTGCCAGGTTTCAAATAAGCTGCACTGGGGCCAGCGATTCCAGTGGGCTGTATCGGCCACGAAAGAGGGAGTGATAGATGGACACATTTCCATTTGCGCAGTTGCAAAGGTCGTGGGTCGTCGCTCCGCGCCTGCCCGATTCAGAACTGAGCGTAGACGGTTTTACACCTCTACAGATCCAACTGCTACAAAATAGGGGTATCGACAAGTCTCGGCGAACCGGCTTTTGGAACGTCGATTGGCATGCTGCCCAACCCCGGTTGGCAGACCTGGAGACAGCGGCAACTGGTATCCAGGCAGCTATAGCCAGAGGCGAACACATCGTGGTTTTTGGCGACTACGATTGCGACGGCATTACCTCATGTGCGCTACTCACCAGAGCGTTGCAGCTGCTTGGAGCGCAGGTCACATCGTTCATTCCCACCCGCGAAGACGACGGGCGTGGGTTGAACAGAGGGGCGCTACAGCTACTTGCCGAGCGTGGGAACACTCTCCTCATCACCACCGATTGCGGTACAGCAAATGTAGAAGAGGTAGAACTAGCCAATCAATTGGGAGTGCAGGTGATCGTCACCGATCACCATCCGCTACACAGCACACCCGCTCGCGTGCTGGCGTTGCTGAATCCGCAACGCCCCGATGATCATTCTACCAACAAGGACCTTGCCGGAGTGGGAGTGGCGTTCCGGTTGGCGGAAGCTCTGGCCGAGCGCACCGGTAATGCAGCACTTAGCCGGGAGTTACCCGATCTGCTCGATCTGGTAGCTATTGGAACCATTGCTGATGTCGTGCCACTTAGTCCCGAGAACTGGTCGCTGGTGCGAACTGGACTAGCTCGGCTGAGCAGCGCACCACGTCCGGGAATCGCAGCCCTGGCAGCGCTCGCTGAGCTGGCCGACGGCCAGCTCAGCGAGCGCGATATCTCGTTTAGTATCGCCCCACGTCTTAATGCTGCTGGGCGCCTGGGGAGACCGCAGGTTGCTCTGGAGCTTCTGCTTACGCACGACCTGCAACGGGCCAGAAATCTAGCAGCGGAGTTAGGCGAGTTAAATAGTGAGCGCCAGCGTATGACTGAGCAAGTCCTGGCAGAGGCAACGGAGCAGATAACCAGGTCAGCCAGTGCCGCTGCGCTGCCGCCGGTCCTGGTTATACAGGGGTCGGACTGGCCACTGGGCATTCTAGGACTTGTAGCTGGACGGCTAGCGGAGAGTTACCTTCGGCCGACGTTCGTCATCAGCAGCGGCGACACCGAATCGCGCGGCTCAGCTCGTGGGTCCAGCAGTATGGATCTAGGTAAAGTGCTGGCGGACTGGCCTGGTGAGTTCAAGCGGTTTGGCGGCCATGCTCAGGCAGCCGGCTTTACCATTGCTAACGGCGATTTGGAGAACTTTGCCAATTATATCAACCGGGCTTTCGGTTCCACTGGTGGGTGGGACGGCGCGGCAAATGTAGTCCAGGGTCCTGCGGCAGCTGACCGAGAGCGCGCTCCTATCGCAGTAGACTGCCTGTTGCCGCTCAGCAGCATAAATGAAGGACGGTACCAGGCGCTTCGGAAGCTGGCGCCCTTTGGCGAGAAGTTCCCCGAGCCGGTGTTTCTCAGTACCAATCTTAAGGTGCAGCGCTGCTGGCAGAGCGGGCCCGATGGCCGGAACCTACGCCTCGCGCTCCGCGACAAGTCCAGCAAGGTAAACTTTCTCTGGTCGCGGCAAGGAATGCTGTTCGCCAGTGTCCAGTCAAGCCTGCCACGCCTCCAAGCGGTAGACGTGGTGTATACCCTGGATGGGTATCACCGGCGGGATGGAGTGTTCGAGGTAATGCCTCGCATCATCACCATGGGGCCGTCAGGCAGTACCCAGTCTCATGCCTAACCGTCGCCAACCACTGATTGCCAGCGCTGCTAGTACCTTGACATGCCCCAGTTTCTCTGCTATTATTTCCATACCGACCAATGAGTATGTAAACGTCCTGCCTCTCGTGGTGCGCTATAAATATACGAACTGGTCGGTATATTTATATGCCCTGAGGAGAGGATGCATGCTACACGAAGACCTGGACACCGCCTCGCTCGAGCGCTCTGACATGCCGAACTCTTCGGCAGAGTCTCGACCTGACCAACTCGACGCGACATCAGATACGCGCCAAGATCGCCGGAAGAACGTTGCCTTCTTCGCGCCGTTACACGTCGCCAACTTCCGGCGACTGATCGCTGGGCAGACCATATCCCGGCTCGGCGACCAGTTCTACTTCATTGCTATTCCCTGGCTGGTGCTCCGCGCCAGCGGTGGCCCGATTACCCTGGCACTGGTCCTGGGCATCTCCTCACTGAGCCTGGGACTCTTCACTCTGATCGGCGGAGTGCTGGCCGACCGTTATGGAGCTCGCGCGCTGATGCTAGGCTCAGATAGCGCACGCTTCATCATCATGAGCGTTCTGGCTGGCCTGGCAATACTGGCCAGCCCACCACTCTGGGTGATCGGGGCACTCTCGGCATTGCTTGGTGTAGCCGGAGGACTGTTCTACCCCGCGTCAGGCGCAATGACGCCGCATCTCGTGCCATCCAAGGACCTGCAGGCTGCCAACAGTTTTGAGCAAGTAACCTTCCAATCCAGCAACTTCGTCGGACCCGGACTCGCCGGTGTACTCCTTAGTGCTACTCGCCTGACCTTTGGATTCGTGGTAGATGCCGTAAGCTTTCTCGCTTCGGTGATCTCACTGGCGCTCATCAAAATGCCTGCCAGCCCTGAGCCCAGACTCAAGTCGCCCGAACCTGGTCAAGCAGTGGAGCGCCGGAAGCAGAGCCCAATTGCCGCCTTTACCGACGCGCTCGGGTTCCTGCGTCGAACACCACTGCTCTCTATGTTATTCGTGCTTTCGTTCCTAGGAAACTTCGCCGTTGGCGGTATCTTTGAGATAGCGACGCCACTGCTCTTCAAAGACAGAGTCGGAGTGGTCGCCGGCCCCGAAGCTTTTGGTCTGGCCACCGCTGGATTCGGACTGGGATCTATCGTTGGAGCCGTTGCCGCCGGCGTGGCGGCCAGGATCCGTCACAAGGCGGTGATTTCCATGATAGCCCTGCTACCGTCCGCCGCACTCATCTCGGCTGTACCATTCAGCCAGGGGACGTTCGTGGCAGCCGCGCTCTTTGCCGGAGTGGGTCTTTTCCTAGGAATCAGCAACGTGCTCATCATTACGGTTATCCAGACCCTCATACCTCTGGATATGATGGGACGTATGATGAGTCTGGTGATGCTGGGTAGCTTAGTCGGCTCCCCCATTTCCATTTTCGCCTACGGCATCGCTGCAAGCCTGGTACCAATTCCTTGGCTCTTTGTCCTGGGAGCTTCACTTCTTGGAGTAGGAATCGTCGTCGGTCTCTTACAGAAAGTGACCTGGCAGAGCGTTTAAACCGAACTGCCAAGCACTCCCTGGCACCTCAGTGAATGGCTGCGTCCTAATGCCAGATAGAGCGAGGGAAGTGATTGGCAGTTTGCAGATACGTTGCTTCGTCGGCCTCGATCAACAGCTTATGGGCGAGAATGACATCCGCTTCCGGTAGATTCTCGACCGGCTGCACACAGAGCCGCTCGGAAACGTGCCCATCCTCGTAGACCAGTACCTGCCCCGGGCCCCGCGGAATACGGTAAAAGCGCCCGGCGTGACCAGGACTGGGTACGTCTAAGTAGGAATTGGCGGAGAGTTGTTGGTACTCAGCTGGAGACAGGCTGGCATGTAACAGCGTCTCAGCGGCATGATCGGCCGCAACGGGCCACCAGGACTGCTGCCGTAGCCACGGCAACATACGACCGTTGGTAACCGACCAGTCGGAGACGATATTAAAGAACCAGAGCACGCCCATCATAGTAAGAACCACGGCGATGATAGGGCCCACGTTACTCATGCCTGACCCATACCTGTAGCCAGTCTAGCCACCCACCACACGTGGAACCATGACGATCTGCTCCGCCTCCGGATCGAAACGTTCGATACGTTCCGCCGGTTTACCGGGTGCCATGCGCACTGCGGTTGCTCCAGCTTCGCGCTGCTCCTGAAAGATTCGTTCGGCCTCACGTACAGCTGCTACGGCATCGGGATCGCCCACCTCCACCTGTGCGTTATTCCATGTAACACTGTCATCGCCGCTTCGCGACAAAACACGTAAACATCCCATAGCTGTAAGCCTCCTCTTGGCTAACGTGAGCACTGATCTACCAAGTCAGCTTCTGAAAACGAGTGTAGCACATGCTCCACAGTGGTTTCAAGACGGGTGGTGCCGCTACTCTCGGCCACGTCGGGCCATACCTCTTAGCTCCTCGCCGAAGCCACGCTGCTCCAACCATTCGCGAGTGGCGCCGGTGACTACTACGGGACGCGCAGGTAACTGATCGAGCGCAGTCGCCCCACAGAGCTGCATCGCGACTTTGAGCTCGACCAGAAACTGGTCCAGAAACTCCCGCAGAGCCCCCTCACCTTCGGTTGCTGCCTTGAGGAAGGGAAAACCCATTCCCACCAGTGTCGCGCCCAAGGACAGCGCACGCGCCGCATCCAATCCACTCCGCACGCCACCGGTAGCGATGATCGGCAGGCCAGGCGCACCCTCTCTGGCCTCAACCACCGAAATCGGCGTCGGAATTCCCCAGTCCCGAAACAGTTGGCCTATCCGCGCCGTCAGAGTGTCACCCCTGGACTCTGCCCGCACGCTCTCCATCGCCGCCATACTGCTTCCTCCCGCTCCACCTACGTCAATAGCAGAGACTCCAGCAGCTCTGAGTGCCCGCCCCTGCTCATAACTGACTCCGGCGCCGGTTTCCTTGGCTATAAGTGGTACCCCGACGGAAGCACATACCTTGCTTACCGCAGCCAGGCAACCATACGCCCTCCGGTCGCCCTCGGGTTGCGCCGCTTCCTGTAGGAAATTCATGTGCAGCGCCAGCGCGTCGGCCCGAATCATCTGGATAGCCGTCTCCACCTGGTCCAGCGTGAAAGCCGGACGTTTCAGCTGAGCAATGAGCTGCGGTACACCAAGGTTGGCGATGAGGAAGGCTTCAGGCGCTGTCTCGCGCACCACCCGGTACGTCCCGGCAACCCCAGGATCGGAAATTGCCGCTCGCTGGCTTCCGACACCCATAGCCAGGCCATAGTCCTGGGCAACGGCCGCCAGGCGGGAATTTATGGTAGCCAGATCGGGATGCCCGCCGGTTAACGACGAGATGACTATCGGATGGCGTAGGCGTTTGCCCAGAAAATCTACGGAGAGATCGATCCGGTCCAGATCGACCTCCGGCAGTGCTTGATGAACCAGGCGCACATCAGCCCAGGATGCCGTTTGTGGCGCTGAAACATCGTGACCTAACGACGCCGCAACATGCTCGATCTTGCGCTGATTGACTTGATCCGCCATGGCTCTTGTTACTTGCTTTCCCGTTCTGCCCCGGAGTGCAGCGACCATACTTTACCAGATTATGCCGGAGAAGGACCCAAGCGAGTCCTGTCGGCGTCAGGGCAGTAGCGAGTAGCCCGGCAGCGTGAGAAACTCGACAAACTGATCATCGGTGGTCAGATTGTCGAAGAGTTTGCTAGCCTCGTCGAAACGCCGCTTGGCGTACTCGGCCTCGCCCCACCGCTGCCTAATCTTGGCCAGTTCATCGGCAGCCAGTTCGTGGAACAACTCCACTGTTACCTTGCGGCCGTCGCTGAGCACGCCTCTGGGATGCCGGATCCACTGCCAGACCTGCGCCCGTGAGATTTCAGCAGTAGCCGCATCTTCCATCAGGTTATTGATAGGAACCGCGCCCTGGCCACCCAGCCACGATTCCAGGTACTGTATCCCGACGCTGATATTCAGGCGCAGCCCAGTCTCGGTGATTGCTCCCTGTGGAACCTCCAAGAGGTCGGTCGCGGTCACAACTACGTCTTCGCGCTTGCGGTCAATCTGGTTAGGCTGGGGCATGATGCGATCAAAGACCTCCATCGCCACCGGCACCAGTCCTGGATGCGCCACCCACGTACCGTCATGACCATCACTGGCCTCACGCTCCTTGTCGGCGCGCACCTCGGCAAACGCTTTCTCGTTGGCCTCTGGATCGTTCTTTACGGGAATATAGGCCGACATTCCGCCCATGGCAGGCGCGCCCCGCCGGTGGCAGGTCTGGATACACAGCAGTGAATATGATCGCATAAACGGCGTGGTCATCTTCACCAGCGCTCGATCCGGCAAGATAAAGCTGGGGTCGTTGCGGCGCTTCTTAATTGCGCTAAAGATATAGTCCCAGCGCCCGCAATTCAAGCCAGCCGAGTGGTCGCGCAGCTCGTGGAGAATTTCGTCCATCTCAAAAGCCGCCAGAATGGTCTCTATCAGTACTGTTGCCTTTATTGTCCCATGGGGAACACCCAGCTCCTGTTGCGCCAGCACAAAGACCTCATTCCAGAGCCGGGCCTCCAGATGGCTCTCGAGCTTGGGAAGATAAAAATAGGGCCCATACCCTTGGGCCATGAGAGGTGTAGCATTGTGAAAGAAAAAGAGGCCAAAGTCGAGTAGGCCCGCCGAGATTTGCCTGCCATCTACCAGTACATGCTTCTCGGGCAGGTGCCAGCCACGGGGACGCACCAGCAATGTGGCGATTTCTTCGTTCAACCGGTATTCTTTTCCGTCCGGGTTGGAGAAGGTAATGGTGCGATTGATGGCATCGCGAAGGTTGATATGCCCCTCGATGTTGTTGACCCAGGTCGGTGAGTTGGCATCTTCAAAGTCTGCCATGAAGACGCTGGCGCCGGAGTTCAGTGCATTAATGATCATCTTGCGGTCCACCGGCCCAGTTATCTCCACTCGACGGTCCAGCAGTGTGGGCGGAAGTGGCGCTATGGCCCAGTCACCAGCGCGAATAGCTGAGGTCTCGGGAAGAAAATCGGGCATCTGACCAGCATCAATCATCGCCTGCCGCTCAATACGCCTTTGGAGAAGCTCCTCACGCTGGTCGCGAAAGCTGCGCTCCAGCTTGGCTACAAAGCCTAAAGCATCCGGGGTAAGGATCTCGGCATACTCCGGCGTAATCGGTACAGTAATCTCAATTCCATCAGGAAAAACTGAAGACATGAGGTTCACGCTTTCCGGGAAATGGCCCTAGTAACAGGAGTGAGGAGTCACCAGTCCCAGCGGAAAACGGCGAGTCCATCGACGCCGCTCGGGGTAACCCCTCAGTACCTGCCAGTATACGCTACTTCCAACGATCAGTGGAACTGGGCTTCCTCGGTCGAACCTCTAAGTGCGGTAGTCGAAGACGTGCCACCAGAGATGACCTGCGCTACCTCATCAAAGTATCCAGCGCCCACCTCGCGCTGATGCTTAGTAGCCGAGTAGCCACGTACTTCGAGATCGAATTCGCGCTCCTGAAGCTCGGAATAAGCCGCCATTCCGCGGTCTCGATACCCCAGCGCCAGCTCAAACATGGCCAGGTTGAGAGCATGGAAACCAGCCAACGTGACGAATTGGAACTTATAACCCATGTCGGCCAGGTGTTTCTGGAAGTTGTCGATGGTCTCTGCATCCAGCTTCTTGCGCCAGTTGAAGGACGGTGAGCAGTTGTAGGCAAGCAGCTTGCCTGGATACACCGCATGTATAGCTTCGGCAAATCGGCGTGCTTCCACGACATTAGGCTCGGCAGTCTCACACCACAGCAGGTCGGCATACGGGGCATAGGCCAATCCACGAGCTATGGCCGCCTCGATGCCTGCCTTCACGCGATAGAATCCCTCGCTGGTACGCTCACCAGTCAAGAATGGCTGATCACGCTCATCAATGTCGCTGGTAATTAGATTGGCACCATTAGCATCGGTGCGTGCCACCAAGAGAGTTGGCACACCAGCCACGTCAGCAGCCAGCCTGGCGGCCACCAGGTGCTTTATGGCCGCCTGTGTGGGGACGAGCACCTTGCCTCCCATGTGCCCGCATTTCTTCTCCGACGACAGCTGATCCTCGAAGTGTACGCCGGCGGCGCCGGCCTCGATCATGGCTTTCATCATCTCGAAGCAGTTCAATGGACCGCCAAAACCGGCTTCGGCATCGGCCACAATGGGTGCGTACCAGTACAGGTCGCCGTCCTCGCCTTCGGAATGCTGAATCTGGTCAGCTCGCTGCAGCGCTTGATTGATTCGTTTGACTACCGTGGGAACGCTATTGGCGGGGTACAGACTTTGATCGGGATACATTTGGCCAGCCAAATTTGCATCAGCCGCAACCTGCCAACCGCTCAAATAAATTGCTTTAAGCCCCGCCTTGACCTGCTGTACCGCTTGATTTCCGGTCATCGCGCCGAGCGCGGCGACAAATCTCTCGGTCTGCAAAAGGTGCCACAGCCGCTCCGCGCCCAGCCGCGCCAGCGTGTATTCGATCTGCACAGTACCACGCAAGCGCTCAACATCAGCTCCGCTGTAGGGACGCTTGATCCCCTTCCAGCGCTCGTCAGTTTTCCAGCTCTGCTCTAACAGAGAACTCTGCTCTGCACTCACCTGACCACTTACCAGCGTGCTCATGTAAGTCTCCTCTCAAGTAGCCGATCTCATCGATCACTCTCTATCTTACTGGGCAGCATAACCAATAATTGTTATAATATCCAGTATTGGTTTATGAGTATTACCATAAGGGATCACTTACGGATATTAATTTGCACCAGCTGCACATCTTTCAGGCGGTCGCCGAGCATGGCAGCTACTCCCGCGCGGCCACCGCCCTCTATCTCAGCCAGCCTGGAGTCTCACTTCAGGTGAAGGCGCTGGAGCGAAGTATTGGTCTGCCCCTCTTTGAAAAAGTCGGACGCACTCTCCATTTGACCGAGGCTGGGCGAGAGCTGTTGAGCTACAGTGAAAGGATATTCGCGTTACTCGATGAGACACGGCTGGTCATGGAAGAACTTGGCGGCGGACGACGGGGTACTGTAAAAGTAGCTGCGAGTACTACCGCTGGTATCTACGTCGTGCCGCCGGCGCTTGGCGCATTTCACCGCGACTTTCCGGAAGTGAAACTTACCCTCGACGTAGTGAACCGCCTTACCGTGCAGAAGCGCCTGCTTGATAATGAGGTGGACCTAGCAGTCATGGGGCTCATCGAAGATGCTCATGACCTGGAAGTGGCCCAATTCCTCCCCAATGAGCTGATAGTCATTGCGTCGCCGCGCCATCCACTGGCAAGAAAGTCCCAAATCACCTTAGACGAGGTGAACCGAGAGACGTTCCTGCTACGCGAAGCCGGCTCTGGCACTCGCATCGACACGCAGAGATTCTTCGAAACTCAGGACATGACTATGCGCGTCGGCATGGAACTTCGAAGCAGCGGAGCTATCAAGCAGGCGGTGGCAGCCGATCTGGGCATCGCGGTCATGCCGCTGGCCGCCATCGAGCTTGAACTCGCAGTGGGCCGGCTCACCGTGCTGGATGTTCAGGGGTTTCCAGTCCATCGCCACTGGTATATCGCTCGACGTTCCGGTAGCCATCCGTCGGCAGCGGCGACAGCACTCTGGAACTTCCTGGTCACCTACCGGAACAAAATGGTACTGGCGTACCAGGCAGGTACGAATCCCGTGCAGCCCGTGAGATCCGGAACGAACGGCAGCTAAGCCGGTCTGGCGGAGTCCATCACAGCCAACCTTTCTGCTCCGCAATACGCACCGCCTCGACGCGGTTATGAGCGTTGACTTTCTGGCTGGCGACCGAAAGGTAATTGCGCACTGTGCCCTCGGACAGCGCGAAAGTCTCGGCTATTTCGGCGACGCTGGCCCCCTGGGCTGCGGCAGCGAGCACTTCGCGTTCGCGCTCGGTCAGCGGATTGTTTCCTTCGCTCAGTGCCGCGGTCGCCAGAGCGGGATCTACTACACGCTCGCCTGCCAGGGCGCGCCGAATGGCTTGCGCCAACTGAGTCGCTGGCGCATCCTTGAGGAGATATCCAGCGGCGCCGGTTTCCATAGCGCGCCGGAGGTAGCCAGGCCGGCCAAATGTGGTCACAATGAGTACTCGGCATGAAGGCAGCTCGGCGCGTAGCGCCGCCGCCGCCGTGAGCCCGTCACTTCCGGGCATCTCGATGTCGAGCAATGCCACATCAGGAAACGTGGTTAGCGCTGCCGGAACCACTTCATCGCCACGACCGACTTCGGCAACGATCTGAATATCGCCTTCCAGCGCCAGTAGCGCCGCCAGGGCGCCACGTACCATTGCCTGGTCCTCCGCTAACAAGACCTTTATCATGGCAAATTCGTCCTCGTGCGTCCGCATGGCCGGCATGCTACTAAAGTATGTGATCTGCTTGATCCACATTATCCATCTGGTCCACGGGAACGGAGACAGCGAGACGAAATCCGTTGCTGTATGCTCCTGCCGTAAAGTTCCCACCAAGGGCCGCAACCCGCTCAGCCAGTCCATGCAGCCCATTTCCGCTGGTATTTAGCTCAGTGCCGAACGTTTGATCGCTTGCAGCTCCTGACATGCCACCAGCTCCCATATCTAAAATCTCAAGTTGCACGCTACGGCCGTTGGGTCCCATGCATAGTGATCCTTTAACGCTGCATTTGCGCGCATGGCTATGCCTGATCACATTGGTGACACCTTCACGAACCATCCACGATAGCAATGCCTCGATTGGCGTTGGTAGCGAATGAAGCAGATTCTCGTCAATATCGTAGGAGTAGGCAACTCCGGCGGCAGTCAGTAATCCTCGCGCATCGTGTAACTCGTTGGCAAGAGTTGGACGCCGGTAACCGGTTACCGCCTCGCGTACCTCCCGAAGCGCAGTTCGAGCCGCCTCCTCGATATCGCCGATTTCGCTCTGGGCGCGCTCCGGAGCCTGGCCAATCAGCCGCCGGGCCAGCTCACTTTTCAGCGCAATAAGCGAGAGACTGTGCCCGAGAAGATCATGCAGGTCACGCGCGATACGCAGCCGCTCGGCCGCTACCGCCAGATAAACGATCTCTTCGCGCGCGGCGCGCAGTTCACGGCTCGTGATTGCCGAGTGGATGAAGCTTATCACCACGATACCGATAATCGTTACCAGGCCGGCCGTTGGAAGCACCAGCGACCATGGCGCAGCAAACAGCCAGACCCCGCTGATCATTACCAGATCCAGTACGACGATGCCGGCTGCCGCGGCAGCAATGGGTAGCACGCAGCCCACACAGGCGCTTATGTAGTAAAATAGCTGTCCCCAGCCGTTTCCATCGATGTGGATGAGAGCGAGACAGAGTAGCGTAAGCGCGATGATCGACGGCCACGGAAACCAGCGCATGAGCCCTCTGGCCTGGCTGGAGTTCTCAGTTACGACCACGAGGCGAGCCAGGCGCCAGGTCGTCCATAGATAGATCACCACAAACAGCACGGCACCGGCCAGGACTACCAGCACATGGAGCCGCGACGCTTTCGACTGGAACAGCTGGGAGATTGGAGCAATCAGAAATGCCAGCCAGGTGATCCAGATCAGCGAACGCAAGAATGTAGCGCCAATGCCGCCGCTGTCGGGAGCGCCAAGTCTCTTGATCTCACTCATAACATGCTCTCTCTTTAGCCCGACAGCATGGCTCGCCAACGAGGTAGCGCTCGACCGAGCGCCCAGGCAATAATGTGAGGACTACCCTCTTCCCACCCGAGCGCCTCGGCGAAGACGATAGCCTCGTACGCCGTCTTGATAGGGCCAAGGCACATGGCCAGGTCAAATCCTCGTTCACGTTGGACAAGGTTGCCCCACGGTAGCTCCGCAAGATAGGTGTCACGCACTTCCCGCTCACCTGCGGTGTAGCGCAGGCAGCCTGCCTGAGTGGTGGGTGAGGCGGCCAGCGTATGCCGACCACGCGCATCATCGAGCAAGCGATCGACCGAAAATAATGGGCAGCTCAAGGTAGCCTCCTCCCAGTCATAGATCATAACGCCGCCATCAGGATTTACTACTGTGTTTTCGGCGTGAAGATCTACATGATCAATCGACTCTGGCCAGGGTCCTGCCAACAACTCCTCAGTCCATGAGGTAATGGACGGCCGCAGCTGCGCTAGCCGGGCCGGCAGATCAGCCGGTAGTCTAAATTGTTCGGCTAAATGTTGTCCCTCGCCTGCCCAGAATGCTAACTGGCGCCGGCGTACGTCCTGGATTACCGTTTCATAAAGCTCCGGGATCAGGCGTACTGGAAACCGTGGAAGCAGAGCGCGTTCCGAAGCGGACTGTTCGGCCACCGCTACCTGAATACGCGCCAGAGTGCGCGCTATTTTGACAAGCGTCTCCATATTGGCATTTTCTGGAGACACTCGGCCATCGAAGGGACGAAACAGCGCCCAGTTCCCCTCTCCACTTGGGGTCCAGGCCAGTAGTTCCGGGACCATACCCGGACAGGCTCGTGCCAGTAGCTCAGCTATTCGAGCGGACCCGGCAAATAGCGGTAACGTTTCCGCCTTGAATATAACTTCGCTCGTTTCCAAGGGACCGGTAACTACAAAGGAAGCGGTGACTCCCCATTCCTTGGCCTGGTAAACCGCAATCGGACCACTGACTCGAATAGCTTCCGGAAAAACTCTGGCAATCCAGTCTCGAACCGCCGCCTGGTCGTATAGCTCATGCGGCCAGGAATTTTCTTCGTACTCATTGGGCACACGCACGCCTCGCAGGAATTACTCAACGTCAAGGGTGTCTCGTCCAACCACCCGCAGCAGGGCGCCAGGCAATGTTGCCAGGATACGCACCTGGTTGCTACTCGTATCAAGGAACTCGACATCGAAAAGAGTGGGTGTGCCCTCGCGGCGATGAACGACCATGCCCCGCTCACCGGCATTCAACTCGCGTATAGTCTCATCCGACTCAATATACCAGGAGGGGTCGACCGCAACTGTCTCCACCAACTCTACAAGGTCCATTTCCTCAGGTTCCATGAACTGCTCCTGCCGGTCCTCTGACTTAGCCGCAGACACGCCGTCTACCTCCGTATTGTACACATTTTGCTAGGGCCCTGCGTTGGTCTCAACCGGGAGCATGTCCGCTGCTAGGCTCTCTGCCGGCTGGCGGACGGAGATCTTCCTGCGCGGCTTGATTTATACAGTTTTGCATGGTAACCTTGTTAATTGGGTGAGAAACATCCATGACCAGTGGACGAAGTGGTTCACAGTGAGGAACCCGTATGGAGGTTTGGTAAGGTACCTATGCGAACGTATAGTTATGAGAGCATTTTGAGCGCTGTTGGCCGAGTGCTGGATGACACAGAAGCGCGGAGCTTCGCTATTCGCGACGAAGAGAATGGCTTGTCGGTCGAAACCTTTGACAGCTTTGGCAATTCTGACTTAACCCTCACCTTTGATGTTGCGGATCTTGCCAGACTTATTGAGCTATACGCACCCAGTATCAAGGCTGACGACTCCAGCCGCTATGATCTGGCTTATGTTGGCGAGGAGAGCGCTCTTCGCAAGCTATTGAAGCGACGAGAGCTTGTCGGCACTGGGCGGTAATGTGATCCTGTCTTCGACGAGGTGAGCGTTCCCAGCGCCGGTTAATTTTTGGGGAACTGGTTCTATACGTGGACCGGTTCCTTTTGTTATGCGTGTGACTATGGTATAACATTGCGGAATCGGCATTACACCCAACACCGAAGTTTCGTTGCAAACAGGGCGAAGGCTGCCGCTAAGTTATTTTTAGGATCGGCACAATCCAGTTGGTACATTCGACCGGCGCGCAACTCCGGCATTGGGAACGTTTGTGGTGAATAGAGACAGTAGTAACGAGGGCAAATGATGCCTGCGAAGCGATCTCGTGCTGTACCGAGTGATACCCACGCCGGCAAGCGCACCGCACCAAGGAGCAGCGCCGAGATACGGGCGACGTTTCTGCGCTTTTTTGAGGACCGTGGACATACTCGCCTACCTAGTTCGTCGCTCATTCCACATAAGGATCCGACCGTTCTGCTTACCACCGCCGGGATGCAGCAGATGATCCCCTACTTTTTGGGTCAAGAGAAACCGGTAGCGTACCTACTCACCTCGGTGCAGAAGTGTTTTCGAACTACCGACATCGACGAAGTCGGTGACTCATCCCATCTGACCTTCTTTGAGATGCTGGGCAATTTCTCGGTCGGACAGTATTTCAAGAAGGAGGCCATTGCCTTTGCCTGGGAGTTGCTAACCAAGGTTTATGCCCTTCCGGCCGATCGGCTGTACCCCACGGTACACCCCGATGACGAGGAGGCGGCCGGTTACTGGCAAGAAGTCGCCGGGTTCCCGGCTGAAGGGATCACCCGACTTTCCGACAACTGGTGGGGGCCTCCAGGCGCCTCGGGGCCATGTGGGCCGGACTCCGAGATCTACTATGATCGCGGCGCCGAGTTTGGCTGCGGCAACCCGGATTGTGCACCTGGCTGCGAGCGATGTGAACGCTTTCTTGAGGTCTGGAATCTCGTATTTATGCAGTTCTTCCAGGACACACTAGGGAGGCGTGAGCCCCTCAAGCAGCGTAACATAGATACCGGCATGGGCCTGGAGAGACTGTCGATGGTAATACAGGGCAAGGAGTCCGTCTTCGACACTGATCTCTTCCGCCCGATTATCGACAAGTTCGCGGCGCTCGCTGGAACCGCCTATGGCGTGAACGCGGCGCATGACCGTTCACTGCGGGTAATCGCCGACCATGGGCGGGCGCTGGTTTTCCTGGCTGCCGATGGCGTACAGCCGGATAACACCGGACGGGGCTACATTTTTCGACGGGTGCTGCGGCGGGCGGTACGGCACGGCAAGCTGCTGGGCCTGGACCAGTCTTTTTTGGCACAGGCCGCCGATAGCGTGATAGACCTGATGAGCGGGCATTACGCCGAACTGGTGGAGCAGCGCGCCCATATTATGGATACCATTAGCCGGGAAGAAGATCGATTTCGACAGACCCTGGGTCTTGGACTGGTACTGCTGGGTCGCGAACTGGATGCGTTGCAGGAACGAGGTGACCAGGTACTACCTGGTGAAATTGCGTTTAAACTTTATGATACCCACGGGTTTCCACTGGAACTTACTGAGGAAGTTGCCCACGAGCGCGGCTTCTCCGTGGATCGCGCTGGGTTCGATGGCGCCATGCAGCGCCAGCAAGAGCAGGCACGCCAACTCGATGTGTTTGCTCACAAGCGAGAGGAGGAAGCATGGACGCAACTGGTAAGAAAGATACCAAGCACCGAATTCACCGGCTACAGCACGATGGTGGGCAGCAGCGAGATCCTGGCGCTGCTGGTTGGTCAGGAGGCAACGGAAAGCGTGAGCGCCCCAGCCGAGGCGACGCTCATTCTGGCGGAGACTCCTTTCTACGCGGAGGCCGGCGGCCAGATAGGCGACCAGGGGGTGATCGGCGACCAGTACGGGACCTTCCAGGTGCTGGATACCAAACGCCCCGTACCCGGCCTAATCGCTCACTATGGGAGGATGACCAGCGGCACGCTCCGCGTTGGGGAGGAAGTGCGGACCGAGGTCAACGCAGCACGCCGCCAGGAGATCATGCGCAACCACAGCGCAACCCATCTGCTGCATCGCGCCCTGAAGGACGTACTAGGCGACCAGGTCCACCAACAGGGCAGCCTGGTGGCGCCAGACCGGCTTCGCTTCGATTTCAATCTGCCGCGCCCGATGACCGCCGAAGAGCTGCGCGAGGTGGACCGCCGCGTCAACGACTGGATCCTAGAAGACCATACGGTGAGCACCCTGATAATGCCCTACCGCGAGGCTCTGGCGACCGGAGCGATGGCGCTTTTCAGCGAGAAGTACGGCGACCAGGTTCGGGTAGTGACTATGGGAACCAGCAAGGAGCTCTGCGGCGGGACCCACGTGGCGGCCACCGGCCAGATCGGGGTTTATCTGACCAGCCAGGAGGCCAGCATAGGGACAAGCGTCCGGCGTATCGAGGCCCAGACCGGGACCGGAGCGGAGCAGTTTCTGCGCTCGCGCAGCCACCAGGTGTCAGAAGTGGCCGAGCGACTCCAGACTACTCCGGAGCAGATCGTAGACCGGGTGCAACAACTACAAGAAGAGCTGAGTTCGCTGCGGCGCCAGCTGCGCAAGGCGGAGAGCGAGTCGGGCCGCGAAGAAGCGAGCCGCCTCGCGGCTTCACCGCGCAGCGTCCGCGGAGTTCCACTGGTCGCGGCGGTGGTTACCGTGCCGGACGAACGAGCCCTACGCGAGATGGGCGATTCAATTCGCCGCCAGCTGGGATCCGGGGTGATTCTGCTGGGAGCGGAGCTGAATTCACAGGCTCGTTTCATAGTGATGGTGGACGCCGACCTGACGGCCCGAGGCCTCAACGCGGGAACTATAGCCCGTCAGGTAGGCGAGCAGATGGGCGGCAAGGGAGGCGGCCGTCCGGATTCGGCACAGGGCGGCAGCAAGGAGACCAACCTTCTCCAGGTCACCATCGCCAGCACCCCTGATCTGTTGGCGGCGCTGCTGGGCTAAATGGAGGCGCTCGGGTACATACCAGCCGACACCTGTACCAATGAACATTGCGGAGCAACCGCCAGCAGCACTATACTTCCGTCGAGAAACCAACAGATTGTGGTAGTTGCACTACCACTGACCGCTAGAGAATAGACATGGCCGTTGATATACAGACATTTCGCAGCGTGATGAGCCGCTTCGCGACCGGTGTTACTGTGGTAACCACCTTGGTGGGAACGGAGCGACTAGGCATCACCGTTAACGCCTTTTGCTCGGTTTCACTGACCCCGCCGCTGGTACTGATCTGTATCGAGCACGGCAGCCACGTGCATGATGCATTAATCGAAAGCGGGGTCTTTGCAGTGAATTTCCTTAGCCAGGACCAGGAGCAACTCTCGATCTGCTTTGCCGGAAATTCCCGCGAGCGTTACAGCAACTTCTGCGGCGTCAGCTCGCATATTGCCGTCACCGGGGCTCCAGTCTTCGACGATTCGTTGGGATTCGTCGATTGCCGGATCGTGGCAACCTATCCTGGCGGAGACCACACCATCATTCTGGGACAGGTAGAGGCACAGGACGCCTACGACGGCGAGCCGCTGCTCTACTATCGAAGCCGTTACCGAAACTCCACTGACCCCGAATCGTAGCTGGTTAGATATCGGGTTTGGAACATTCTAGCCGGAGCAGAGAGGCGAGCTCATGAGCGACGAAGAAAAAGCCGAGGTAGCAAGTAAGCGCGTGCTGGTGGTCATGGCGCACCCTGATGATGGTGAATTCATGGCCGGAGCTACCATTGCCAAGTGGGCAGCCGAAGGGCGAGATACCTGGTATTGCCTGGTGACCGACGGACAGGTTGGAGATGCCGGCGATGAAACCATTACCAGCGACGAGCTGACCAGAGTGCGGCACCAGGAAGCGCAGGCGGCGGCGGACGCACTCGGCGTGCAGCACCCGGTGATTTTTCTGCACTACATGGACTCACAGCTCGAACCCTCCCTTGCCGTGCGACGCGATATTGCCCGCGTCATACGCCAGATCAAGCCGGACGTGGTGATCTGCCAGGATCCCACTGTTCGTTGGAGCCGCAGCGGGGGATATATCAACCATCCTGATCATCGAGCTGCTGGGGAAGCGACCCTGGCCGCCATCATGCCGGTCGCCAGTACGCGCCTCTCTTTCCCGGAGCTGGCTGCCGAAGGGCTGCCGCCCCACAATGTAGCGGAGATATACATCGGCGGCTCCGAGAACGCTGATCGCTGGGTAAATGTAGAGGGCTACCTCGAGAAAAAAGTGGCGGGGTTGCGTGCCCATAAGAGCCAGATGCGCAACTGGGATCCGGCCGACGGCGTAACCGAATGGGCAAAGGAGACCGGTACGCAGGCAAGAAGGCACGGGCACGACATGACCGTCGCCGAAGGATTCAAGTATATACGGCTCGAGGATTAGCTGGTTTGCTGCCAAAAACTGCTGAGTCGAGACGTCCAGTTAGCGGCTTTCGGCTCGGCGCCGCATGTCCAGCTCGTGGATGCCTTGCTTGAGCGTACCCAGGGCGACGGTTGCGCAGGTTGGACGTGCCATAACCACTTCACGGCCCAGATCCTCCATAAGGGTCTCAAAGGTTAGTTCCTCGACCTCTGCTACGGTCATACCCTGCACCAGCTCAGTAACGTATGATGCCGCCGCCATGCTAATCGTACAGCCTTCGCCCTCAAAAGAGACTGCCTCTACCCGCCCGGCATCATCGACCTTGGCATACATTTCCACTCGGTCTGCGCAGCCCGGGTTTCCCCCGGTAAGGTGAACATCGGCACCCTCCAGGGGACCACGATTGCGCGGATTGTGGTAGTGATCAACCAGGAACTCAATAGCCTCCTGGCGTGACATCGTCATTGAACAAGAACTCGCTTTCCTCTGCAGCAACGCCGGGCCGCTACGGTTTCTCGATGGGAGCGCCTACCAGATTGCCCCATTCAGTCCAGGAGCCATCGTAGTTGCGCACTGAAGGGTAACCAAGAAGCTCAGTGAGCACGAACCAGGTGTGAGCCGAACGCTCGCCGATGCGGCAATAAGCTATGACCTCCTTCTCTGGAGTGATGCCCTTGCCCTGATAGATCCGGCGCAATTCCTCCGCCGACTTGAAGGTACCATCGGCGTTGGCGGCCGTCGCCCACGGAATATTTTGCGCTCCAGGGATGTGGCCGCCGCGCTGCGCGCCTTCCTGCGGATAATTGACCATATGGATCAGAGTACCCGTGTACTCATCGGGAGACCGCACATCAACCAGGGCAGCGTCACTCTTGGCCAGATGATCCTCGACCTGTCGCCGGAAGGCACGCAAGTTGAGGTTGGGTTCGGCGGCGGTGTAGTGGGTTTCGGGATATTCGGGTACATCCTTAGTATATGCGCGACCCTCGGCCTCCCACTTGGTACGGCCGCCATTCATCAGGCGTGCGTCACTGTGCCCATAAAGCTTGAAGAGCCAGTAACTGTACGCGGCATACCAGTTGTTTTTGTCCCCATAAAAGACCACAGTGGTAGCGTTACTTATTCCGTAACGGCTCATCAAGGCCTCGAACGCCTGCTGGTCTACGAAGTCACGCCGAACCGGATCCTGCACGTCCACATGCCAATCCAGTTTGACAGCACCACGAATATGTCCCATTGCTTCATACAGCAGCGGATCCTCATCGGCCTCGACGATACGAACCTGTGGATCATCGAGATGGTCCTCCACCCAGGCAGTATCCACTAGTACATCGGGATGGGTATACCCAGACCCTAGAGAGGAATCGGTGTTTGTCATATCACTACTCATTGCTATGGCTGGGCATCGCTCTCATTGGAGAATCGAGCAGATGCCGCTCCTTTCTCGGATATACGGGAAACCTACTGTCAAACTCGGTGACTTCTTCATCAGAATCTAGCATTTTTCACTAAATTTATCCACTAACTTAACAATGATCCCCGAGGACGATGTGCTGCTGAGCTCGCCCGACGAATTGCCACTGGCAAGCGAGAAGTTCGGGGCTAGTAAACGCTCGGCCAGTCCGGTGTTTCGTCCGGCTACCGTATCGTTCTCCACGGCACGCCGTAACGCACGAGGATCGCCTACCAGCACACAAAGTCGGCGCGCTCGGGTGATCGCGGTGTAGAGAAGATTGCGCTGGAGCATGAGGTTGTGTTGGCTCACCAGTGGCAGCACTACGCAAGGGTATTCGCTGCCCTGAGCACGGTGAATGGAGCAGGCATAGGCAAGCGCCAGCTCGTCAAGCTCGTGAGACTCATAGGCGACCGAATAGGTGCCTCCTTCGTCCAGGAACTCCACCCACACTCGCTGGGACTCAAGCTCGACCTTCACCACCCGACCAAGATCGCCATTGAAGACACCCGCGGGTCCTTTGTCATAATCATTGCGCACTGCCATCACCTTGTCGCCTTCTCGGAACGCGTGGTCCCCAAAAGCAACAGATATGGAGGCACTAGCTGAATTGAGTCTCGACTGAAGCACCTCGTTCAACGCCAGGATACCAGCTGGACCACGGTACATCGGAGCCAGTACCTGGATATCACGTACGGGATCAAAGTCGTAGTGATCCGGTAGCCGCCGGCCCACCAGATCAACGATCATTTTCTGCGCCGCCAGGGGCTCATCGGCTCGCAAAAAGAAAAAATCGCTGGCGGATTTGGGCTGCAGCGACGGAACTACCCCGGCGTTAACACCATGTGCGCTCACCACGATGGCGCTCTCGCGCGCCTGACGAAACAGCTCGGTGAGCCGTATCGTGGGAATGGCTTCGCTGGCGATGATGTCTCGAAACACGCTTCCCGGCCCAACCGAAGGCAGCTGGTCCGCATCGCCAACCAGGAGCAGGTGCGCGGGCGCCGAGAGTGCTTTCACCAGATGGTAAGCCAGCAAAATATCCAGCATTGAAGCTTCATCTACGACAAGAAATTGCTGCGGCAAGGGGCGGTGCTCGTTGTAGGCAAAATCGTTACTGCCGGGCTGGAATTCCAGCAAGCGGTGGAGTGTCCGGGCAGGGCGCCCGGTAGCCTCGGCCATGCGCTTCGCCGCACGGCCAGTCGGCGCCGCCAGGGCGTAGGATATGTGCTCCGCATCCAGCGTGTCGAGCAGCGCGCGTATGGTAGTCGTCTTACCGACTCCGGGTCCACCGGTCAGCACCGAGACTTTGGAGCGGTAAGCCAGCTGCACCGCCTCTTGTTGTCGTTCTGCCAGATGGATACCGTGTTCCCGTTCCAGCGCTGCAAAAGTGGCTGTCCACTCGCGCTCACCAACCGGTGGTAGCGGACTGGGGGTCTTTAGAATGAGTCGCAGGCGGCGGGCAGTGCCATTCTCGGCATAGAAAAATGGAGCCAGGTAGATGTGGTCATCTTCGGCGAAAACTTCTCTGGCGGAGATGAGCTGATCCAGGGCTTCTTCCAATTGCTCGGGCACAACTTCCAGCAGCCGGGCGGCACGATGAAGCACATCTTGCTTGCCAAGGTAGCAGTGTCCGTCAGTTGAAGCGGTGTCGGAGAGTACATGCTTGATGCCGGTCATAAGGCGCGGCACACTATCTCGAGGCAGCCCAAGTTGTACCGCCAAAGCATCAGCTGTGCGGAATCCGACTCCATGAATGTCTCGTTCCAGCAGATAGGGATTCTCGCGTATGACATTGATCGACTGCTTGCCATACTGGCGGTGAATCTTGGTGCCCAGTGATGGTGAAACGCCATATTCTTGCAGAAACAGCATCAGATCGCGAATCTCGCGCTGCTCGGCCCAACCATTGACAATCTGCGCTCGTTTGGCCGCGCTGATGCCTTTGACCTCTTCCAGCCTCTCAGGCTCAAGCTCAATGATAACTAGAGTCTGATCTCCGAAATGCTCGACAATGCGCTCAGCGGTCTTCGGTCCGATCCCCTTAATCACGCCGGACCCTAGATAGCGGCGTAGACCAGACGCGGTTACCGGAGTGTGGGTGACAAAGCTGCTCACCCGCAGGTGCCGTCCATGCGTGGGGTGAGATTCCCACTCTCCGGTAACGTCTATCAGCTCGCCCACGCTGACGCCCGCCAAGACACCCACCAGGGTCACTAATTCATCTCGAAAGAGTCGTCCGCGGGTATCAGGCGCCAAGCGCGCCACGGTAAAATGGGTCTCCTGGTTGCGAAACACGATACGTTCCAGCGTTCCAGCGAGCGTCGGCATATTTCTCCCAGGGCCTAGTCCTGACCTTTTACCTGTGCCGTTCGTATTCTGCAATAGTAGTAGAAACATTGTACCACTGGAGTGAACTGAAGAGTCGGCACATAGCCTTGCAAACACCTGCGGCATGTTATCTGCGTATTCTTTCTGGCAAAGTGCGATGAGCCATGCTATAAACAGGTGTGGAGCGAGTAGAGGACATACCGGAGAGAATGATGCGTTGCCGGCACAGGCTCAGTGGCGGAAGGAAGACAGTATGACCAAGACGAATGAGGACAAGAACACATCGACCAGCAGCCGCCTGAGAAGTCGCGCTCGCGAAGTCCTCACATTCTCCAACCTGACCAAGCTACCTTCCAATCTGGTGGTCGCGCGCAAATTCATTAGCGCGCTCGACTGGAAGGCGGCGCAATCCGAGGTGGAAACCGAATTGCAGCATAAGGTGGCATTGCTAGGCCTGGCAAATTCGGGCAAATCCACCCTATTCAACCAGTTGCGCGGCAGTTACACGTCTGCGGTCTCGGCCCAGGCAGGTACGACGAAAGCGCTGATTCGAGGCTCGTTTGGCCCATTCGCCTTAATCGATACCCCCGGACATATGCCCACATTGCAAGAAGAAGCTGTCAGTGAAGCTGCGGCTATCATCTATCTCTTGGATGCTACCAAGGGCATACGGCCACAAGACATCACTATCATCAGCCAGCTGCGCTCGGGGAATAAGCCACTGGTGGTCGCTCTAAACAAGTGCGACACGCTCCCCGGTGACGCCGACGAGGCAGCGGCCAAGGCGGCGGCGCAGCTACACATTGCCGATGTCATTCCTATATCGGGCCGCACCGGCGAAAATGTCGGCGAGGAGCTGATACCAGCGATTATCGAAACCAGTCCTGAAGCCGCGCTGGCGCTGGGGCGTGAGCTCCCTACCTACCGGCGCCAGGCTGCGCAGAAGCTGGTACGGTCAGCAGCCCTGGTAGCGCTGGTAGCCGGCCTGGAGCCGATACCATTGGTGGATATCCCGATACTGTTGGGCAACCAGGTCCGTATGGTGATGCGTATAGCCGCTCTCTACAACGAGCCACTCTCCGGCAAGCCGACTCGCGAGCTGATCGCCACCGTTGCCGGGGGGTTGGTGTTCCGCTACATCGCCGAGGAGGCGGCCAAGGCGGTGCCATTTGGCGGCGACCTTCTGGCGGGCGCTATCGCCGCCGCGGGTACCTGGTCGCTTGGGCAGGTGGCCGCCGAGTATTTCGATGGCGGCAAGAAGCTTTCACAGCGCCAGATGAAAGACCTGTTCACTCGCTTCTATCACCGCTACCGCGAGGAGGACGTCTACCAGCGTCTTAAGGTCGAAGCGGCGGAAGAGAATCAGAAGCTCCTCCCTCAAGGCTGATCGAGCATGTCTTTCATGGGCCGCCGTCCTATTCTGCTGCTTCAGAATGGTTCATTCTATACGATGAACCCGAGCCAACCTCGCGCGCAGGCGGTGGCAGTCGATAGAACATCGGGGCGAATTGTCGCGGTAGGGGATGATGCCCAGATCCGTTCTTTCGCCGGCCCGCTCGCCGACAGCTTGAACCTGCAGGGGAGAACGGTTCTTCCTGGCTTCATCGACGCTCACCTTCACCTGGTTCACTATGCGCAGTCGCGTCTACATGTAGATCTGCGCGGGGTGGCCTCTGCCGAGGCGGCGGTGGAACTCGTCCGCCAGCGCTCCGCCCTTACACCCGCAGGCCAGTGGATACTTGGCCAGGGTTGGGACAATAATCCCTGGAAGAGCAGCCAGTTGCCGACAAGCGCTCTATTGGATGCAGCAGTTCCGCATCATCCGGTGGCGCTCTGGGAGCATGCCCATCATGCGATGTGGGTGAATAGTGAGGCACTGCGGCGTTCCGGTATCAATGCCGAGTCGCCCGACCCACCGGGTGGAGCGATTGGACGCGACGCCGACGGAACTCCAAACGGCATGCTGTATGAGTTTGGGGCTACTGATCTGGTGAACGCCATGCTCCGTCCTACCGAAGGACAGGTACTAGAAGTCGAGTTGAGTCAGGTTCTGCACGAGCTGGTCCAGCACGGCATTACCGGTGTTCACAATATCGAAGACGACCAGAGCCTGCGACTCCTCCAAAGACTCCATAGCGCCAGCCGCCTGCCCCTGCGAATCTTGCTGTATCTTCATAACCGTAGCCTGTACCAGGCCCGATCCTTGGGCCTCGAGGCTGGATTCGGCGACGATTACCTGCGCTTCGCGGGCATAAAGCTGTTTCTGGATGGTGCACTGGGTCCACAGACTGCCGCTATGCTCGAACCGTACGAAAATCAGCCGGAAAACCGTGGACTCCTCACCCTCGCGGACCAGGAAGTAGCTCGGCTGGTCGCCGGCGCGGCCGAGGGTGGCCTTGGGATAGCCATACACGCTATCGGTGACCGGGCGGTCAAGACCGCGCTTGACGGCATCGAGGCCACCCTGCGTCGGACGCCGGGTAGTAGGCCTAGCACGACGGCGAATACTAGGCGACGCATCCGTCTCGAACACGTACAACTCGCGGCTCCGGAAGACATCGCACGCATGGCTCGACTGGGTATCGTCGCCTCGGTTCAACCATTTCACGCGGTAGTGGATCGGGATAGCGCCGAGCGTCACTGGGGCCAACGCCACCGTCGTGCCTACGCCTACCAAACGCTCCAAAAGTCCGGCATTCCACTGGCGCTTGGCTCGGATCTTCCAGTGGATACCGCCGACCCGTTGCGAATACTGCACGCGGCGGTTACCCGCCGCAACGATCAAGAACCGGAGCGGAGCGCATGGGTACCGGACCAAGCGCTGAGCGTATCCGAGGCGCTCTGGGCCTATACCATGGGTGCAGCCTATGCCGGCGGCCAGGAGATGCACCAGGGATCGCTGGAGCCCGGGAAACTGGCGGACATGGTCGTACTCGGTGAAGATCCCTGGCGCCTTCCCGTAGAGAGATTGGCGGGCGCTCCGATCCTGGCCACACTGGTAGGTGGCAACCTGGTGTATGGAGCGCTGGAATAGCGAACCACGCTAAAACGCCTAGTCTCTAGGATTGGAAACGCGCTTGATTGGCGCGCGCATAAGCCAACCGGCGCCCAACCGACGGGTGATTGTGCAGCATGAATTCGATGATGCGCGGTGGCTCAAGTTCAGCAAGGTTTTGATTCGCCAGCCGTGTCATCGCGGAGATGAACGCCTGGGGATCGCGGGTGGACTCCAGAGCGTAGACGTCAGCCTGGTGCTCGACCAGGCGGCTAAAACCATTGGTAAGCGGCAGTGAGACCAGAGCGAAGACCCCCAGAATAGCGGCGACCAGAGGCATGGTTGCCGGGTCGGCAAGCCCGTGATAGAGGTGAGTGTACCCGACGATGATATGCAGTGCCAAGTTTACCAGTGCCAGGCCGCCTAGGGTGGTAAGGGTTTCCACTGCTATCAGCTTTGGAATATCCCAATGCACCTGATGTCCAAGCTCGTGCGCTATCACAAACGCAATCTCGTCTTCAGTATAGCGATCGAGCAACGTATCCCCAATCACGATGCGGCGGGTATTGCCCAGGCCGGTCACCATTGCATTGGCGGCGGTGGTCTTCGAGCTCATGTTCATTGAGTAGATGCCGCGCACCCGTGTGCCAGCCTGAGCAGCCAGAGACAGCGCGCGGTCTTTCACCTTGCCCTCGGGCAAGGTTGTTAATTTGAAAAACAGGGGAAGTAAGATGACTGGGGCAAGGTTGGCCATCAGCACGGTGACCAGGAGCATCGCCAGACCGGTCCAGATCCACCACGTGTTCGGTGTGAGCGCCAATAGTGCATATACAAACTCGACTGCGGCAAGCTCAAACACTAGCGACAGCGCTAGAGCTTTGGCGGCGTCGGCAGCAAACGCCCGAAGTGGCTGAGTGCTCTGCCCGTACCGGCGTGGCAATACATAGCCGACGTAATAGCGCAGCGGCAAACCAAGCACGAAGACCAGCGCATACAGAATGAGAAAGTAGATAGCGACCAGAAATGGGCTCCAGCCAACTATCGGCTGCCATCTCCCCGTCGCTGCCAGGGCGTCCCGTAACTGAAAGCTTAGGCCGGTAAACAGTAGAACCAGGATCACCAGGGCGGTGATACCCAGGTTGATGAGAGAGAGATATTGGCGCTGGTGCGCGTACCGCTTCGCCAGACGCTGCCGCTCGAGATCGAGCTGTGCCGGATGGTGCGCTTCCTCCCGCAGAGATATACCCGCATTATCAGCTGCCAGCAATCGACCACACGCCATAACCCAATGCCTGAAACTACACATCGCAATGATTCTCCGAACGTTGCCTCTGGCGGCTATGACGCGAGGGCACGCTCACCAACCTGGCTGCGCTGTACATGGCTGGGACGGTAGCCTCGTCAATTGGGCAGGTGTGCCACCACTCCACGGCTGAGCTGCTCGGCCGACGCAGCGCCTTCGGCAAAGAAACACAGTTGTTCTACGGTAACTGTTTTGGTCCCGCCAAGCTGGCTATGCTGCATCTCGTACAGGCCCGGACGACCTTCGGCTTCATGGACATCGAAACCCAAGCGGCGCAGGGCAATTTGCGCCTCACCTTCGCTAAGCACACGATCAAGACGCATAACTTCTCCTCGTCTACCTCTTGGACCTGCAGCGGGTGACCACTTCACAATCCTCGAAAACCTGCACCTGGCAGGCGAGCCGGGTCTGGGGATCCCGGTTCCCGGGAAACGTACCAAACTGATTCATCGCCGTTTCGAGTAAGGTCCTGGGGGAGACGGCGCCGGCGGGCGAGATCCGCACCCGGTCGGTCCAGCAGAGCCCGTTGCCGTGACAATTGGCAAGTTTGGAAATGCCAAACCACATACAGTACAGCGGTACGTCGTTTTCCAGTGCTGCGTAGCGGAGCGAGGCGCCTCGCTCTACTTCAACTGTGCGTTTTTCGTTGACAAAGGTAACTTTCGGCACAAACTGTATCCTGTCTTTGCGCTTTACCTACACCGGGCCTATCCAGCCGTTTCCCTGCGCGGCTCGTTTACCGTCAGGGCAGTAATTTGGCAGCCCGCACGTTTGACAACTCTACGTGAGTGTAACATAGCGCGACTACGCCGGTCAACGCGCCAGCTCAAGCGAGACCACAGTTCCCCTACCGGGTTGCGATGCTATATTGAGCTTGGCCTCGATAAGCGATGCCCGCTCAGCCATATTCAACAGGCCCCAGCTGCCGAGGCTTTCGTACTCATCCTGCAATTTTTGTACATCAAAGCCGCTTCCGTCATCTCGTACCGTCATTGACAGCCTGTCCCCTGTCTCGTGTACCTCGATCCAACAGTTTGCGGCATTAGCATGCTTGATGGCATTGTTTACAGCTTCCTGCATGATAGCGAATACAGTCAGCTCGACATTATGAGAAAGGCGCTCGGTATAGTCGGCAGCCAGGTGCATCTGTGGGCCGGTATTTTCCTTGAAGCGCTCCAGAAAATGCCGCAACGCCACCACCAACCCGCCATGCTCCGAATCCAGCACCAACGGGCGCAAGTCAAAGAGTAGATTGCGTATCTCCCGAGTGGTAGCGCTGGCGAATTCGCGTATCGAAGCCAGCTCTCTATGGAGTTCGGCCGGATTGGAATCGATTAACTTCTCAGCATACTCCAGCGACATGACAATCTGCGCCAGACGCTGCGCCGGACCATCGTGCAGGTCTCGGCCAAGCCGCTTACGCTCATCTTCCTGAGCCTGAATAATCCGATCACGCTCGCTACGCAGACGCCTGTATAGCTGAGCATTTTCGACGGCGGTGGCAGCCTGCGCCGCCAGTGTGCGAAGCAGATCCAGGCTACTAGCATCAAACCCCGCTGAGTGATCAGAGTGCGCCACCTCCAGCACCCCGCTCACATCTCCACTGAAAATCATAGGTACAGCGACAAGGGCGGTGGGCTCAACACCAAGCAGGCGCGCATCGACATCGATCGTGGCGATATCAAAGCGTGGATCTGCACGGGATTCGTTCACCAGGATCAACGTGCCCGTAGTGGCCGCATATCCGGCAACGCCCATATCCATGTCGATGCTGGGACCCAGAACCAGGGATTCTTCCTCTGCGTTCCATCCCCCAGGCGCTTTCAGCACGTCCAGGTCCGCAGTACTGAAAGCGCCGCTGTCCATGGCCGTCTCTGCGGTTTCAACCGCCTGTATTGTCAATGACGAGCCGTTTGGATGAACCAGATACACTATGCTCACCCGTGCTCCGGTAAGCCGCAATGCGGCTACAGCAATGCGTCGCAGTAGACGAGTGAGATCCAGCTCAGCGCTCAGGGTATTTGCCACTTCTTGAAGCACGAGCAGCGCGCGTACCTGCTCCTCCAACTGCTCGCTGCGACGCTGAAGTCGCTCCTGATCGCGGCCAAAATTATTCAATGTAGACACCACATTGAGCGGCGATCCGCCGAGTGGCAAGCCGCCAGTAACCGGTTCCGAGGCCATGCGTAGCACCTTCTTGACCTATACGGGTTGCCGGCCGGACCCGGTAGTGGAAGTACAGCCGGCGCGTCCCGTCACCTGGCCATTATAGCCCTGGATAGGCATTTTCACAAACCGGCTGGACCTCCGTACGGCAGAATACGAGCGGCCAATCGAGTCCAAGCAACTGTGTAATAATACCAGTAGACAAGGCGGCGATTTTCCGGTACCTTAGTGGTAACGGGACAGGCGTCTGCTCGAGAAGAACATACCCACGTATGGTGGGTGCTGCTGCTGCTTACATGTGACCTCTGGACCTGGTATGCATCCTTCTCGAAGAGGTAGTTCGCCTCGCCGCGTACGAATTACTGGCGGGTTTCTTCGCCAGAGCGTTCACAGAAAGGTGACTAGTAACATGGGTATGGACCCACAGCAACCACCATATGGTAGCCCACCACCGCCACCGCCGTATGGAGCACCGGTTCCCCCGCAGGGCAGCCCTGCCAGCAAGTGGGGACCGACCTCGATGGGAATGGAAGCGCACATCGCTGCTGGCCTTTCCTATATCTGGATACTCGGACTCATCTTCTTCTTCGTGGAGAAGAGTAATCGATTTGTCCGTTTCAATGCGGCACAGGCCATTCTGCTGGGCATTGGCGGTGTTATCCTCTACTTTATTACGCTGATCCTGGGCGTTATCTCGGGGGCCATCGCCGCCGTCGACCAGACTGGCATTGCCGCGCTTTTCTTCGGCCTATTCTTTACCTGCATTCCGTTACTGCTTTTCCTAGGCCTGCTTGGGCTCTCCATCTGGGGCCTGATCGCCGGCTTTACCGGCCAATACGTCAAAATGCCCTTCATTGGCGACATTGCCGAGCGCTGGGCTGGTGGTCCCATTCCCGCCTAAGCCGCGAGAGAAAACACCAACGACGCAAGGCGACCCAGCCGTTCCAGCTGGGTCGCCTTTTACTATTCAGTTTACTATTCAGTGTAGTTCTAGGAGAAGCAGGCGGCCAGGCGAATGTATCGGGAAATTTGCTCAACTCGCCACTTGACTGTAACCCACGTTCCAGCTATACTGGATGCATGGGTACGGTGCCTCACCTGCATCCCAAGCAAAGTGCAGGCTCACATCCCAGTCTCGCAGCCAACGTGTTCCTCAGTGTCCAGCCCATCCATCCAGAAAAGCCAACCGTCGTAGACCCTTTTAGTTTTTCTGTCGGCGCTTGCGGTCTATCGCAGACAGGGTGAGTATGGCGGTGCGAGCGACAACGACGTCTTCCGCCACCTCTACTCACACCCCTACCATGTTGCTGCTGCGCGCCCCCATGCTCGCAAGCGCGAAGAAGGAAAATCTAAACAGGCAAGGCTGGGATCTCAGCATATCCCGGCAATCCGCTACCCATGCACAGCACGTGTCCAGGCAAGCCATTCGCCAACCCCTACAAACCATGTGACCGTCGTACGTACACCAAGCGCATCAGGGGGCACCATGGACTCTCACGAGAACCAGAACCATCCGCAAGACCTGCCCGAAACATCCAGTACCAGCAGCATTGCCGCAACCACCCAGGATGAACCAGTGGAGGCGGAAGCCGCTACCGACAGCTCCGCCGGCGACGCTGCCGGTTCAGAGTCAGTTGACGCGAGAGGGACTGAGATCCAGCACCTGCTGGAAAACATGCACGACTCCTTGAAAGAGTTGGCCGAACACTTCTCAGCAACGGTAAACCATATAGGTGGACTGCTGTCATCTTCGCGGCAACCCACACCGACAACGAGCGATGAAGCCGCCGGCACGCCAGCCGCTGAGGCGACACAGCCGGAGGAAGTTGGAGAGGAGGAAGTAGCCGAGTATCTACTCGTCGACATAGACACTAGTGGCGATGTATCGATAACTGAAGTGGTGGTAGAGGCAGAAGCACCAGAAGACGAGGAGCCTGACGCCGAGGAGGAACCCGACGCTGAGGAGGAGGAACCGGTGGCTGAGGCACAAGCCGACGCTGAGGAGGAGGAACCGGTGGCTGAGGCACAAGCCGACGCTGAGGAGGAGGAACCGGTGGCTGAGGCACAAGCCGACGTTGAGGAAGAGGAACCGGTGGCTGAGGCACAAGCCGACGCTGAGGAAGAGGAACCGGTGGCTGAGGCTGCAGGAAGTGCCGGCGAAGAGACGCAGGCCGAGGCAGACGAGCCAGTGGTGCTGGCCGACGTGTCGGCGGTCATAGTGGAAGTGCCGGTGGATACGTCTTCCGAGCAGCCAGAAACTGCCGTTTTCGAGAGTGACAGCCAGACTGAGACGGGCGAAGCCACCGACACGCTGATGGCGGACAGCGATTCTCAACCCATCACAATGGAAACGCCGCCGGCCCAGCAGGAATCCGCCGACTAGCCGGGGCAGCATTGCAGCCGGCAAACACCGTGCGGCCGACGCTCGGCTGTTGGGGCGCATACATCGGGGGCGGAGAATGCGCCTCTAGAAGAGAAACCGTTCGGGCATGGCCGGTAGTTCAGGTGCGACAACGACGGTTGGGGTAGATACGACGTAGTACCTCCCCAACCGTCTCTTGGTGCGTGGCTTGCATATATAGGCCCGTGTGTTGCATGCTTCAGTCGGTATACGCGCGAATCTTGGTGGTCGAATCCGCCGCTGATGGCACGTGAACATTTTGACTGAAGGCAATAGATGGCTGAGAACTCCACTGCATATCAGACATTCAGGGCGCGACTGGATGCAGTTCTGCGCGAGAAAAGTCCAGATCGACTGCGAGATTTCCTCGTCGCCGAGGGGGAGTGGCCGGAACACGCCAAAACCGATATCGATGCGGCGCTCTGGATGATGATCGCTACCAGTCCGGCGCTTTCCGATCAGCATGCTGAAGCCAAGCAATGGCTCCTCGCGCACGGGCACGAGACCGAGGCGCGAGCGATTTTCGGCGAGCGCAAGATCAAAGACTCGAGAAGCAACCAGAGATCTTCTCGTCAGAAACGGCCGTGACTGCCATGCAAGAGACTGACCAAGAGCACGACACAGCTTCAGGCCCCGCTGTATCTTCACGGACCAGCCAGGGCGACCGGGCCTCATTGGCAGCAGCCAGGCGTGGTCTGGGAGACCAGCTGCAGGCCGCTGTGGTGGAAATTCGCCCCAAACAATGGAGTAAAAATGGCTTGGTGCTGCTGGCGCTGGTCTTTTCTCGCCACCTCACCGACTTACCGGCAGTTGGAAGGGTGCTGCTGGCCTTCCTGGCGTTTTCGCTGGCCGCTAGCGCCATCTATGTCATTAATGACCTCGTCGATCACGACACCGATCGATTCCATCCAACTAAATCCCTTCGCCCGATAGCTTCGGGCCGGCTTGGGCTAACTGCCGCTGGCATTACAGCCGGTGTTTGCATACTCGGGTCCATAGGTTTTACCTACTGGTTAGTAGCCAGGGCATTGCCGCCGGTAGCGGACCCGTTTCTCCGCTGGGGAGGTGCGCCACGTCTTTTTGTTGCTACCATTGCCGGCTATTTTCTGCTGAATCTTGTCTACTCGTTTTGGCTCAAACATGAGGTATTGTGGGATATCTTTATCATCGCCGCCGGATTTGTCCTCCGGGCACTTGCCGGCGCCTTCGCGATACCAGTACCGATTTCCCCCTGGTTCTATCTCTGCACGACCTTCCTGGCACTCTTCCTGGCGCTAGGCAAACGTCGCGCCGAACTCGTGCTGCTCCATGACGCCGCCGCCAGTCACCGCAAGAATTTGCGCGAATACTCTGTGCAACTGCTTGATCAGCTCATGTCGGTGGTAGTGACCTGTACCCTCATCTCCTATTGCCTCTAC
The DNA here is from genome assembly GCA_963826075.1 of uncultured Chloroflexia bacterium. Lineage (GTDB taxonomy): Bacteria > Chloroflexota > Ktedonobacteria > Ktedonobacterales > JADMIN01 > JAJPKE01. The sequence goes on along the minus strand of CAWGVQ010000004.1, from coordinate 1,121,682 downwards.
ACATTCCAGGGGGAAAACGGAGACCCTGCCCTCATGGTGACGATTCCGTTTGTACTGTTCGGAGTGTTCCGCTACATGTACCTCATTTATGTTAAGAATGAGGGCAACCACCCTGAAGAGCTGTTATATCGAGATAGGCAGATTCTAGGAGCGGTCACGCTGTGCGTGCTGGTCATTTTGCTGTTGCTGTATGGCGCTCCCTTGCTGCATAGCTAGGACCGAGCTAGCAGTCAGAGAAGGACTCTCCGGAATAGATTGGTGCTGAAGAGATCCAGTGGGTCGTATTGTTGTTTCAGCATGTGCAGTCGAGCCAGGTCGCTGGCCGGATACATTCGCCGTGCCTGGTCACTGGTCAGCATGCTGTCTTTCGCAAGGTAGCAGCGACCTCCATAGTCCAGCAGCACCTCATTGAGTTCGTGCATGAGGTGTTTGAGGGCAGCTTCCTGCCCGCGACGCACCGGATAGTCCAGCGCCAGTGAGTAGCCATCCACTAAGTAGGTCATGAGAAAGTCGCTTGCACGGTGTTTTTTCAGCACCGCCAGCGAAGGAACTATACCAGCAGCCTGTGAGCGAGCAAGCACCGCCGAAAAAGCTTCGGCTGCCGTCTCCTTCGGCACCATGCTCTGGTGCTGTATCAATCCGCGCGGGCGGTAGGTATCACGCCAATTCGGAATCGCATCCAGCGGAAAGTTGGCGTCCACATAGGTTGCGTAAACCGTCTCACTGGTATGGAGGCTGCCACGGGTCCATTGCAAGCGATTTGCCGCCCATACTCCAGGCCCGGTGAGCATTGGTTTCGCCAGGCGTGGAATCAGGCCGGTGGGGAGAGACCCTGCTAGTTTTCGGCTGTATTGGCCGTCTACACTGAGAGTCTGTCTCGGCGCAGGATCTTCACCCTGTAGCAGATCACGTCCCACCTTGAGCAGACCTCTCCCTAGACGTGGACCGGTAGCGCTGGTATCTATCCAGCCGACGATATCGGTTGCCCAGTAGGTTGCCTCGTCCACTGCTGCAAGCATGGCATCCAGAGACGGGTACGCACGTTGCACTTCGGGCAGCCGGCCTGAGTAGATGCGGCGGGCCTGTACGGTCAACGAAGTCAAGACTCCGAAGAGTCCTAGCCCACCGATAGCGGCATAGAAGAGATCGGAATGCTGCTCCCGGGAACAGGTAACCGTATCACCCGAGGAGAGCACTAGATCAAACGAGCGCACGTAGTCCCCAAAGCAGCCAACGCGCCAGTTGTTCTTGCCATGTACATTGGAAGACGCCGCCCCGCCAAGCGTTACCGCGCTCGCTCCCGGCACCACATACGGCCACCATCCAGAAGAGATAACGTGTTTCCAGAGCTGTGCAATTGTGACTCCCGGCTCAGCAGTCAGCAGCCCGGTTTGGGGATCCCACTCCAGGACGTGGTTCAGGCGAGAGAGACTCAGCACCACTCCTCCGCTATTCAAAGCGGCGTCGCCGTAGCTATAGCCCGAGCCTCGTAGCCCAACAGTAGAACCATCCTTAAACGACCGTTCGAGGATCTCGGGAATTGCTCCGGCACTTTCCGGTGCTAGGGTGCGGCAGCGAGCGACATCTCGCAGACCCCAACCGACCAACTCTTCTTCTCGCCACCCTGGTATCGTCACAAGGCATGCCTACCTGTGCTATCAGCACATACTCATCAACCGATCAAGCCTTCTCGAAAAGCCACTGCTTGAGCTAAATGGGCAGACGTACCAGTAAAGATGCGGGCAATGCCCGGACAATCACCATGATCGGTCTCCAGTAGCCTGGTATGTATGCGACCGATTTACCACCCACACACAGGCGGGCGATGCTTCCGGCGGCGGCGGTGGCAGAAATAGTGAGCGCCTTGGGTAATTTCAGTCCAGAAGTCATCGGCGTCTCTACGTATCCCGGCTTGACTGTTACGACACGCACCCCGGAGCCGTGCAAGCGATAGCGCAGAGACTCTAGATAGGTGGTCAGGGCTGCCTTGGAGGCCATATACGAGCTGTTTCCTTTGCGTCCACGGTCGCCAGCCACCGAGGATATGCCAATGATCGTGCCCTGCCCTATGCGCTGAAGTACCTCCGCGGAGGCGCCCAGCCAGGCCATGGCGCCAATGAGGTTAGTCTCCACCGTGCACTGCTCTTCCCGAAACGTCCAGCGGCCCCGCTCACCCGAAGGCATGATACCGGCAGCATAGACCACAACCCTGAGCTCGCCACCATCTTCACCCGCTTCATGCCGGATCCGATCGAGCAGCGTTGGCACAGCATCGTAGTCGAGGACATCATGGCAGTACGCCCTTGCCACCGGCGCCACTGCCTCTTCACCGGACAGAGTATTGAGGTCGGCCGCCAGCGCGTCTAGCTTGGCGATCTGCCTGGCAACAAGCGCTACCTGGAACCCTTTGCCGACGAGTTGCCCGGCCAGCGCGGCGCCTATACCAGTTGAGGCACCGATGATAATCGCCAGTGGCCGTCCCGCACGTGTATGTGTAAGGTTCTTCACTGCCTATTTCCACGGTCGAGCAACGACAACGACTAATGGACAACAAATCAAGCGTAGCGGCGTTCTGGTCCGTCGAGCGGCACCACACCCGCTGTATGGCCGGAATGACGACTTGCGGCAGCCGCCACCGTGTTGCCACGGCCGCTGCCCGGGATTACGCTCGGTGTCGAAGCCCACTCGGAGAGCCACCGATCCAGTGCCTGAGCACGATACTGAGCCTTTTCCGAGCCTTTAATCTCATTACACTTCCGATGAGCGGGCACAAGATTGTGAGCGGCATGCTCGCCGCCGTCGGCCAGAGCAACCACATGGTCGAATGAGAGATCGTTCAGTGTGACTACGCTATGGCATAGCGCACAGCGCCAGCGACCATCCGCATCGGCAGACTGATCCAAAATATAGGCCAGATCTACCGCACGCACCGAGCCATGTACCCCTCGGCGTCGCGCGCCGCTGTTGAGTCGAAGCGCTCGTCGCCGTACGATGTCCATCATCCAGTCGTCGAAATTGGATGGCCACTGCCGGGGCGGCTCGAGACGACGAACCGGTATGGCTCCAGTACTCCCAGACGGTAGCGATGTCACAGACACGCTCGTCCGCCGAGTTGGGGTCTGCCTGGGCTCAATACGCGCCTCTCGGCGGTGGGTCTCACGGCTGTCAGGTAGAGTTCTCATCCGCGTTGGCGGTGAGTATGCTGGCACTCGGGGAGGCTCACCCGAGCCGCTGGTATGATCTACGCGAGCAGGCTGTCCGGAACCAGAAGCACGGCTGGCGGGGATTAAAGCGGTGGCAAGGGCTTCAGACTTGGCAACTCGTGGCAAAGGGGGAAGTATAGCCGGATGACCAGGCCAAGCACTCCGGGCACTCCATGCGCTCCAGGGGTTTACCGCAGTCACATTCACAGACGCATATCGGGAATCTGTCACCTGGATATTCAAATTGTTAAACTTTCTACTCCTTCCTATTCAACTATTGCATTCGGCGTGGCGCGCCACCAGTTCATCGTAGGTACGCAACTAGCCTCTTACTACTATAGTATCGCGCAGAATTCCGCATTCTGTCAAGCATCCTGGCCTGAAGATACCCCACGGAATCGTCGCAGTACATGCTGAATTGGTAGAGTAGGCTGCCTTACAGCAGCAGTAGACCTCGACGCGCGGCCAGCGTCACCGCCTCGGTACGGCTGGCCGCACCAAGCTTGAGCATAATGGATGAGACATGAAACTTGGCAGTATGCTCGGTAATATGCAGACGAGAGGCGATGAGCTTGTTTGGCAGTCCCAACGCCAGGAGCTGCAAGACCTCAAGTTCGCGCGCCGTCAGAGCATCAGTGGACACCGCATCAGCAGGAAACCGTAGCGGCGCGGCGATCGCTCGCTGCTCCCGAGAAGATATCAGCTCTGCTGCTATCCGGCGATCCAGGACTACTAACCCTTTACCTACGGCAGTAATTGCAGCTGTGATCTCCTCCCCAGTAGCATCGCGAGGCAGAGCGCCAAATGCCAAACCGTACTCCTGGCTTATGCGAATTGCCGCGCCCAGAAGCTGCGTCGCGTGAGAAGCCTCTTGCGCCTGGCCGCCGCGTCTGCCCTCCAGTTCGCTCAAGCTGATGACGACCAGACCATCGCTTGGGGCCAGCAGGGTAAGCCATCTATGTATCATCTCCGGCTCCACTGAGCCATCGAGATCGGCCAGTAGCACGTCAACCGTTCCTCGTAAATCACCGGTTGGCAGCTGCGAATCGGAGGGAATAGAGTCGCGTGTCTCCGCCAGCAAGGCGGCTGGCCCCACGTTGCCAACGACCGTCCAGTCAGGCTGGCTTTGCACTAGTGCGACCAGGCCTGCCCGGATAGTTGGAAATTGTGCCACGATATAGACACGCATCGACTGCCTCCGACTCGCTTGACACTTGGCCAGAATCACGCAGCTTTGCGAGCTGCCGGCGTAAGCGAGAGTTCGAGGCGCTTGCCGCCGCGCAGGATCGACAACGTGCGCATTGCGCCGCTGTTGGCTCCGCTATTCAGTAAGCGTGATAAGACCCTTGCCTCGCGAATAATATGGCCATCCACAGCTAGCACCGCATCCCCAGGTAGCAGTCCCGAGGCCTCTGCCGGGCTATCCTCCGAGACGCCGGTGATGAGCACTGCCGTCTCCTGCTCAATCTGGGCATCCTGGCGCAGTCCAGGGGAGAGTGGAACCGTGAGCACCTCGACACCGAGATAGACTGGTTCGGTTTGCCGGTCGAGATCCAACAGAAACTGTCGCACGACTCTGCTGGGGATGGCGAAACCGAGTCCGCCGCCCACCATTGCATTCACCCCGACGACGCGGCCCCGCGCATCAGCTAGCGGGCCTCCGGAATTGCCGGGATAGAGACGGATGTCCGCTTGAATTACCTCGATCCCATGAAAATGCGCGCCCGTTCTTATGCTGCCATCGTCTGGTACCCGAGCTTCGGCCGGCTCCAGGGAGACATCCTCATCGGCAGGGGCACGAGCGGCAACCACACCAACCGTGACCGCACCCTCGCGCCCAAAGGGATTTCCTACCGCCATGACCAGTTCACCGACGCGTAACGCCGCCGAATCTCCGATCTGCGCGGCGCGTAGCCCGTTGGCTGTAACACGCAACGCCGCCAGGTCATATTCCGGCTTCACACCGATGAGGTTGGCCTGAATTCTCTGGCCGGATGCCAGCTTTAACCCAACTACATCTTGATGCGCTGCGTGCACAACGTGAGCGTTGGTAATAACAGTAGCCTCAGATTCACCACCACTGGCCCGATTTGCCGTTTGCCAGATGATGCCGGAGCCTATGCCCCGGTCTCCAACCTGAATTTGGACGACACTCTCGCGCAGGTCGGCAACCACTGCAGCAAGTGCCTCGGAGAGCTCAATTGGTATGGTCATTTGGTTTTGCTCCATGGGAAACTCTAGTCTACTTGCGCTCGCCCACAGTGAGTGTGAGTTCACGGGACTCACCACCACGCAGAATCTTGATCTGGAGAGGCTGGCCAACTTTGTCGCCACCGAGCCCCGCGCGCAAGCTCTCAGCATCGGTCACCGGTTGCCCCGCTAGGGCGACAATCAAGTCACCTAGCAGCAATCCTCCCTGTTCCGCTGGACTTCCCGGCTCGACGTTGAGTACCAGCAGGGCCGTTTCCTGGGTGAGACCATTTTTTTCCATTAGCGCTGTGGGTAGTTGCGCCTGTTGTGTGCCCACACCCAGGTAACCCCGCTGCACGCGCCCATGCGTCACCAGAGTGGCGGCCACGCGCCGCAGCGTAGCAACCGGTACCGCACTGCTGCTATGCCGGGTCAGGTGTGAGCTGTTCAGCCCGACGATACGCCCGCCGAGATCCACCAACGGACCACCGGAAAAGCCCGGATACAGCGTGACGTCAGCATAGATCACTCCCTCAAGCTCACCGCCCTGCCAGGATCGGCGTGGGCCGTCTAGGGCGCTGATCGCCCCAAAGGAGACGCGCGGGCCATCTGATCCGGGCCTTCCGATAGCCACCACCAGATTTCCCACCGCTACACCCTCGCCGGCCTCGGCGGGTACGCTGCCCTCGCCCAAATCCACACCGCTCAGACGAATGGCGGCAAGGTCAGTTCCCGGATCGCGTCCTATGAGCTGACCTTTCGCCTGCCGGCCATCGGGCAGGGTGATGGTTATGTCGTCGTCTTTCTCCACCACGTGGTCGGCAGTTAGCACGATGACCTCGTCACCCTCCTGCCACAGAATACCAGTCGCCGCCTGGCGTGGTCGCGCCGCCAGAGTGACGATCGACCGAGATGCTCGGGCTACTATGTTGGCCAGCTCGTCTGAAAACGCGGCAAGTGTGCTCGTCGCGGATGAAGTCTCTGAGTTTACCGGTTCATTTGACTCAGCCATTGTCGTGCGTGCTCCTCTTGTGTCTCATGAATGCACATGTTGAACTCGTTACTCGGCTATGCCCCCGCCACTCAACCAGCAGGTCCATGCCGTGGTCACAGCATAAGTCACGCTACCGATCGTCACCCCCCCCGTTGGAGCAGCGGTTGGGCTAGTCGTTCGGCTAGGCGGCACAACCATCCGGTAGCGTCGAACGGCGGCTCACCTGCTGGCCGGGGAGGCCTGAGGTTGCAGCACTAGCCGCAGTGCCGAAAGAAAAATCATGGAGGCAGCTGCCGCGAAATAAATGGCTCTCATCCAGCCCAGACCGGCGTCACTTCCCGCAAGTAGTCCATGTAGTGTGACCAGGACAAACACCGCGAAACTGCTATAGTGGAGACCGCGCCAGAGACGACGGGACATAAAGCGGCGCAGCCAAGAACTAGCCAGCACCACCAAGAGAGCGTATAGACCCAGCACGCCCAAGCTCACTCCTATAGGCTGATAGGGTTCGCCGAAAGGTAACAGCAAGTTGGCAGGAGAGAAGGTAATAAATGGGTCGAAGAGCAACGCTCCCAGGTGTAGGGCCACGAATGCGGCAGCCAGCAGTGCCAGAAACTGGTGCGCTTCGTCGACTAGCCAGGTGATGCGCTCACCCAGCTGCCGTGCCAGGCTGCGCAGAATGCCTAGGTCGACGACTACCGCCAGCAATACGTATGCACTGACTCCCGCCGCACGAGTGATGTACCACAGTGTAGGATTGCTTGTCCCACTAGTGCCACTGATGGCGGACAGGCGCAAGATGTGCGCTGCTACGGATGCTGCATGCATATATCTTCCATACTGCTTTATCAGACACATTGCCTATTTAGTACGTGATGCCACTCGGGCGGATTATCCGCCGCACCTTGCTACTCCCGTACTCGCTTACGCTGGGCAGATCAACACGAACGGGCAACTCTGGCAAGTGTTCGGGTCCGGCTTCGGAGGATAGGAACCGCTCTCGATTCCCGCCAGTACCGCGTCAAGCTCCTCGCGAAGCTTGGCAAGTCTACGCTCGTCCAGTGTGACGTGATCCATTTCGCCGGTGGTCAGGTTATGCGAATAAAGTTCTGTAGCTACAGCTCCAGACTCCTGGGCAGCCAGCACATAGAAAAGCGAATGCAAATCCAGGTTGCCCGGAGTGCTGTTACCCAGGCGATGGCGGACCAACCGAAGAGGAGCGCCGCCACGTTCCACTCGATCCAGAACAACACTGAGTTCGCGACCCTTCACCTGTACTGTCACCTGTTCTTCGAAATGCGTCAGCGGAGCATCGAAAACTACTCCATCTGTCCCGTTCTCAGGTTGTTGAGATTGTTGGGCAGCGAGCTCCGTCCAAGCTCGCTCAATCACTTGCCTGCCATGGCGGCGATAGAGTTCTAGAAACGCATCTCCGGAGATACTGCCGGCCTGCGCCAGCTGGCTTGTATCGGATTCTCCATCTGTTCCACTCTGAACAAGCCGTTCCTGATCTAACCGCTTGGTCCATTCCTTCTCGAAGAGAAGCAGCGCTTGCTGCAGACTTACCGGCACCGGCTGTCCTGCGGCACTGCGCCGTCTTTGCCGGAGAAAGCGCTGCTGCAGGCTGTGGAGAGCGGCGTGCAGCGCGTGGCGCAAGGTGGCGAGTCCGATCTCGCGCGGCTGCAGCTGGTACACATACCGGTATGCATACTGGCGTGGGCAGCGCTGGTACGTCTCGACTTCCGAATGTCGAACTGGCACAGTGCTTGGCTCTGCTCTAGAAGACGGCGCCGCAGCAAGAGCCGGCGCCGTCTCTCGAATAACAGAGGATACTGCCGGTAAGGTTCCGCCAGGTATCCATTGTTCAACTGCTAGTCGCTCGCCGAGCGCGTCCTGGATAGGCGCGAGAAACGGAGATGCCTTGTAGCGCATACGGCCATAGTATTCGGCACGGCTCAACACTATTTCGTCTCTCGCACGCGTCAACGCCACGTAGAACAGGCATGCTTCCTCTGCCAGATGTGCACTCGGGTCATGCTCCGAGAAGATCTCATCCTGGCTCAGTCCAGGTAGAAGAGGAACGCTGGCGCCGTGTCGCTGCATAGGGAATCGTCGGTCGGCCAATCCCGGCAGATAGACAACCGGGAACTCTAGCCCCTTGCTGGCATGCACAGTCAATACGCGCACACTATCTTCCGGGGTACCCGGCCTATCCTCCGGCGAGGTCTCCTGGCGCAGCACGAGCAACACCCGAAGGTATTCCAGAAATCCCGCCCAGTCGATAGGTTGTGTTTGCCCGGTTGTGACCCGCTGTGCATGCTGCTGATCTTCAAAGGCGCGGGCCAATCCCAGCAACTGAGCTACACTTGCGATGTCGGCACCACCACTTGATCCCGGAGTAGAGGAGGCACCGTGCTGACTTCCAGCCGGAACTAGCTGGCTTAACAGATGCTGTCCAATTCGGGTGTAGCTGAAAATATAGCGTGCTATCGCGATGAAAATACCGGACGCCTGCCGCATTTCCGCTACGATGTGCGCCAGTGTGCTCAGTCCCTTGCGTCCAGCTGGTGTCAGCGTATCTACCGAATGCAGGTGATGGAGCAGTACCACAACTGGTACTCGGTGTGTTGCCCGCGCGAATACCAGGATCACCCGCGCCTCTTGTTTGCTAAAAGAGTGGTCGGGTATATTGCCGGCTCGTAGGAGACCGCTGCCGCTGAGGTCCCCAAGCAAGGAAAGAACTCCCACAATATCTTTGACCGTTTCCTTTTCCAGCAGAGAGGTAGTGGTGCGGCTGGGGATACCCACGGTTTCAAGCGCGGAGGCAACCCGCTGGCACTGCCTACGGGTTCGGCACAGTACCACCTGATCACTAAGAGCACGCCCCAAGCTGGCCCGTCGCTGGATGTTCATTGCCAGCCCAGCCAGCTCTGCCGGCTCATCGGGAGCGGTAGCCAGCGTTACGGCGGCTTCACCGCTATCATTGCCTCCCCGCGCCGCTTCCAGTGGCGCACGCTTACCGCCGAGCACCGCACCGGCTACGCCCGCAGCCGCCACCAAAATCTCAGGTGCCGACCGGTAATTACGACGCAGCGTCTCTACTCGGGCCTCAGGGTAGTCGGTGGTAAACTGCGCCAGATTGGCAGGCGAAGCTCCACGGAACCGATAGATTGCCTGGTCGGCGTCCCCAACTGCCCACAAGGCTGACGCTCCACCAGTGAGAATATGGAGCAGTACACCCATTGCCCGGTTGATATCCTGGAACTCATCTACCAGAACCTCCTGGTAGCGGGTTTGAACCTGGACAAGAATCTCCGGCCGCTCAGTCAAGAGCTGTACAGCCAGGCGAATCAGATCGCCGAAATCGGCATCGCCTCGAGCGTCCAGCTTGCTTTGATAGCTGCGATAGACCATCGCCACTTCGATGGCCCGCTCAGCAGCCGTGCGCTCCTCGGCCGTCCTGGCCCGGGCTACCATGCTTTCTGCCAAGCTGGCATAGCGCTCCGGCCCCGCCAATTCGTCCTTGGCACGCGAAATCGCCGCCAGCAGAGCGGGGAAGTGCAGTGTAGGAGCAGCCAACGGCTGGTAATGACGCAGTTCCAGCTCGCCGGCGAGCTGCCGGAGCAGGAAATAACCCTCTGTTTCGCTGATCAGCCGAAAATCTGGTCGCAGCCCGAGCAGAGGAGCGTAGCGACGTATAAGATCAGCGCAGAAAGCATGGAGCGTGCTCACTGTGGGCATTGGCATCGGTGCCAGTAAACGCTCTTGGGTACGCATCGAAGGCTGGAAAAGAGACGCCAGTCTCTCACGCAGCTCGCCTGCCGCCTTGTTGGAGAACGTGAGCGCCAAGATGCCATCAGGAGGAATATTGCGCTCCTCTACCAGGTAGCTGACACGTCCGACCAGGGTGCTCGTCTTGCCGGTACCGGGACCGGCTACGACAAGTGCCGGCGCTTCCGTAGATGCTGCACGCCATTGGCTTGCATCAAGCTGTCTACGTTGTGGGGAGGTGCCGGTCTCTGTACTCGAGTTGTAGCTAGGCTCTGTGCTGAACAACGAGCCCGTTTGCAGCAAAGCCGCAAGGCTCCGGAGAACAACGTCTTCCGAAACCCCAAACTCATGCGCCAGCGCCCGGGTGATGGCGCCGCGCCGGCTACCCGCAAACGCAGTCGACTGTCCGGCTCTGTCCAGATACCGGACCAGGAGGCGATCATCGGGAAGTAACAGGTTAGCCGCGAAAAGATTAGCCTCACTCTCTCTCTGGGCGCGGGCGCTGTAAGCCTCGCCAGGTCGCAATATTTCCTCTCCTCCACCCGGTGCTACCAAGGGAGATTCAAGGTCGCTGTCCTCGCACTCAGCGCTAGATTCGGGCATGAGCAGATCCTGGGCGGGCGGCACCGCAAGCGTTCCTGGCAATTTCTCCAGACCGCCGGCACGATGAAGGATTGCATGGCCAATCTCATGGGCTAGCGTGAAGCGACGCACTGGTGGAGCCAGGTCCTGCCGAAGAAAAATCAGGTTTTCTCCCGGCTCGAGCCAGCCGTAGGTTCCTTCTCGCCGAGTCGTCGGATGAAATAGAGCGAGCTGTAGTCCAAGGAGTTCTGCCAGCCGGTCAACCGGCGTAGCCGTCGCCGGGCGCGGTGCATCTTGCTCTGCGAGCCAGCCCAGGAGTCGTACAGCCGCGAGACGAGCCCGCAGTCCACCATCCACCTACAAACCTCCTTATATCCACCAGCGCCGCAACTCACTGGTTCCATTCTACCATAGTCGACCAGGCGGCCGGTATTCTTTGGGGGTTCACTCCGCCAGGCAAGCAGTAGTTGACGTACACCTAGATTTGCCAAAGGAAATCGGCTATGCTGAGGTGACATGTTTCTAGCTAGGGACAGTTGGGCAAATGGCGGTAGATTCAGATCCACGGCAACAGACCGGCAAACACCAAGCTTTCTTGGGGCTTGGAGCCAATCTGGGGGAGCGTCGACTCCAGCTGCAGCGGGCAGTGATATTGCTGGAGGAGTGCACAGCTGTTGAGGTCCTCTCTTCGGTCTACGACACTGCGCCTGTGCTGGTCGTCGATCAACCCCGTTTCCTTAACCTGGTCTGCTCGGTGAGAACTGCACGAACGCCCGAACAACTGCTTGAACTGCTCAAGTCGATAGAGAGGCGGCTGGGGCGTGTGGCAGGAGAACGGTTCGGGCCGCGGGCCATCGACATAGATCTCTTGTTCTACGACTCCCTCGTGCTCGACTCTCCCTCGCTCATAGTTCCGCATCCACGCATTCGTGAGCGGGCTTTTGTCCTGCTGCCGCTGGCTGAAATCGCTCCTACGCTTCAGCACCCGGCGCTCGGGGTCGATATCGCCACCCTGGCGGAAGCGGTCTCCCCGGCTGGGATCCTCCGGGTGGGACCCTTGTTTAGCCCGACACGCTAGAGTATAATTTGCCCCGTGACCAATTGGATAGGCTTTTGCCGTTACTGGCGTCTAAACCGAATACCTAATCGTGATCGATAGTTTCGCGGACCTTGACTTACCCCTTTCTGCTGTTTAATGAAATTGAGAATGCTGGTGTCAAACGGTAGTGTCTTTAGTGGCCGGCTCGAAGAGTTCCGTCTGGTTGAATTGCTCCAGATGATGGGGCTTGGTTCCAACACAGGCGCACTACACCTTCATCAAGATACTGGACTCACGGGACTGATTTACTTTGACACTGGCATGCTGGTAAGCAGCACCGAGCTTGATACTGAGGCACTTACTCTGGGACACGTGCTGCAGCAGCTCAATCTTGCCAGCGCCGCACAGCTCGAGCACGCCTTTCAGCTCCAGACGCAGGATCCTCTGGGAAAGCGCATCGGAGAACGGCTCATCGATCTGGGCATACTCACACAGGAACAGTTAGACCATGCGCTCAAGACACAGACCCTCTGGACGGCGCGTGAACTTGCCCTATGGCGCTCCGGGTCATATGAATTCCATCCTGGTGAGCATGTGCCCACTAACAGCAACACCCAGCGAATCGATTCGACTCGCGCGGTCATGGAGGTACTGCGCTACGAACATGAGTGGGACAGCTTGCAGCCGTTTTTACCACAGGGCATGCGTACACGAATCGCGATGGCGTATGAGCCCCCTGTCGGTCATCCCTTGCTATTTCACGCGGTTCCTTGGCGTGTTATCTCACGAGTCAACTCGCAGCGCACTGTACGAAGGATTGCTACCTCGCTCCACCAGCCGGAAGTCGAAGTAGCTCGCATGATCGGACCACTCGTCGAAGAAGGCTTACTGGTCCCGGTAGGCGCTGAAGGCACGCCGGGGCTACCTGAAGAGGCTGCCCGCCTGAGCATGAACAACTTTGACCTGTTCAGCTTGTTGATTGGTATGGAGCAAGATTGGCTCAAGCGCAAGACGCCGTTAGATCATCTTACGGCACTGGCCGGCTTCGTCAACCGAACGATGAAAGCCCTGGAAGATGAATGTCAGGAAAACGGGCTGAGTCTAGCTCCGGATACCTTGCTCACTATTTTGTCGCGCGAAGGCCTCCTGGGATTACATGACTATCAGTTCCGCATTGCGAACAATCGTATAGACAGTGACCACCTCGCTTCATATTGCCGAGAAGTGCTGGAGAACTCGACCAGAAACTCGATCGGAAGCGCCAAAGCATTCTATGAGCAGTTTGCCGACCTGCTTCAGCACGCGCTGGTAGCCGCTTTTCAGGCGATCAACACGCGCGTGGCCTCACCGATCGAACGCGCCCAAAACCAGGAAGCCTGGGAGGCGCTGTTCCTCACCCTGCATGGCGAACCCTTGAATACTGCCTAGAGGTGAGCTCGTCTTGCATTGTCGCAACGAACCTTCGCTTGTGGAGAAAGGAGTAGGCACATGCTTCCTACGGCGCCGTCAGCAATGTCTAGAGTGGAGCAGCGCATCATGGATAGCGATGTATCATTTCAGCCAAGTTCTGTAGACCGGACCATTATGTTAATTGATGATTCGCTGGCAGTACGGCGTATAATTGAGGCCAGCTTCGCCCGAATCAGCATCAGCACCACTACTTTCCCTGATGGTCTCCTGGCCATTCAAGCGCTTGCGAAGCGCGAAGTCGCCGTCCCTGACCTACTTCTCCTGGATATTGGTCTACCTAAGATGACTGGTTATGAGGTTGCTCACATTCTGCGAGGCAATCCCGCCTTTTCCGACATGATACTGGTCATGCTTTCAGGCCATGATGGCATGATCGATCGTGTCCATAGCCGGCTGGTAGGGGCCAGGGATTTCATTCGCAAGCCATTTAGAGTCTCGGAAGTTGTCAAGACAGTGTGCACGCTCTTGCAGATTCCGTTCCCGCAGTAGTGGCATGACCGATTCGCATGAGCCATGTGCGATTGGTAAGTTCGTCTTCGCTAGCGAGGGCATGTGTATGGGCGATGAGTTCAGCAAATCGCAGGCCTCGCCAGAAGCGCCTGGATACCTTGAGCAGTTACCAGCAGCTGTGCATTCCCATTCGGTGGAGGTGCTAGAGCACCTACGATATGGTACTCGCAGCGGAGCAAAACCAGGTGAGCCTCGACTGGGTATCGAATATTTGCTTTTTGCCTGTGCGGATGTTCCCTGCGCGGTACCGCTCAAAGCACTACGAGAGGTACGCCTTTCACTCCCTCAGGTGGTCTCGCTTCCCTTCAGCCCCGACTGGCTCATCGGCATTTTTCCGCTGCGAACCCAGCTGCTGGCGCTGGTAGATCCGGCTCCGCTGCTGCTCGGCCGGGCGACTACCCAGGTGAGCTCATGGCAACAGTCTGAGCGTACGCATAGCTCACTGTACAGACGCCGAGTCTCCACGGCTCTGGTGAACCCGCTCTTCCCTACGACTGCGCTGCTCGTCGGGGAAGGGGAAGGGGTCCTAGCCTTAGCAGTCGCGGCAGTAGGCGATATCGTGCTCATACCAGATGAACAGATCTTTTCGCCCAGCACTCTGCCGATTCCGATTCCGGAAAAGTATGTCTCGGGTATCTATCTGCCATCAAGTGGAGACCAGCGCACGATGATACTCGATATGCAGCAGGTGCTTGCCGATTTGCTGCTGGGGCTCATTGAAAAGGAGGGAAGCAATGGATGATCAGGATGGACCTGAGTCTCAAGAAAGCGCGGAGATCGGCTCGCAGTTGACCGCCGAAGAACGTGAGTTGGTTCGGTCGTTCCAGAGCAGCTCCGTACTTCAAGGAGCGCGGCACACATCCCAGCCTATCTCGGCCGCTCCGTCCGCGGTGACTGCCGAGGAGCTGAATCATATTCCGGCCGAGATGAAGCGCTTCTTTGTGCTGGAAACAAAAGAAGACATAGAGGATATACGGCGGATGGTGCTCGGTTTCGAGCACCATCCGGACGAGCGCTCCATCCTCTCCGAAATGGGTCGGCTGGTACATAAAATCAAGGGCGCCGCCGCCACACTGGGATTTGATGTACTGGCCTCGCTTACGCTCATCTTCGAAGATGTCATTCGTGCTCTTCAATCGCGCACGGTTGAAACCGTTCTAGACGCCACTGGCACACTAACCACTCTCCTGGCTCTCCTTGACGCAGCGCTAGAGGCAGCGGCAAGGCAGACCCCCGACTCCGAGTTAGCGGAGCTGATCAATCAGGCCAAAGTCTCACGAGATGGCATGCTATCTCGACTAGCGGGCGACGTACCTGAGTTTCGGGACCGATTACTGCAGACTCAGCTCGACTCTTCCAGCGTGTCGTTTCCACCGGCGACTGCACCTGCTGCCACGCGCAACGATACTGCAGAACCAGCCTCTCGCACCGGCGACATTGAATCCTTGCTGCGGGTCGAGGTTGGGCGCCTGGACAAGCTGATGACGCACGTGAACGCACTGGTGCTCAACCGGGCCGCCTTCATGCACATGCGCGACGATATCCTTAGTTTACAAGGCGAGCTTGAACGGGCGCTGGAACGGCTTCGCAGTATCAGCCAGCGAGTGACCGAACAGCCTCCATCTGAGTTGTCTATACCGCGTGCAGGCGGTAAGTTGGAGAACCACGCTATCTCTCTGGCGGCGACCATCCCCAACCGATCACATGGTGACCTCGAACTGGAGCGGTTTACCGATCTCGATCAGGCTTTACGCCAGCTTAGCGAGGTAGTGGCCGACACAACCTCGGCAACCAAATATCTACGCTCCGCGCTGACTCGGCTTGATCAGATTGGAGACGAGCAGGCTACCATCACTCATGATATTCAGCGAGATGTCATACAGATCCGTCTGGTGAGGCTGGAAGATTTGATGCCTCGCATGCAACTCGAGGCGCGCCGCCTGGCTACTACGCTGGGGAAATCAATCACCTTCACAATTCGGGGCCAAATGACCGAAATAGATCGAAATATCAGCGAGGCGCTCGCCGAGCCGCTGATTCAGCTGGTTCGAAATGCGGTAGTTCATGGCATCGAGTCTCGTGAAGAGCGGGTCGAACAGGGCAAACTCGAGACTGGCAGTGTTTGGCTATATGCCTACTATGTAGGCAGCGAAGTGGTAATTGAGGTTGGCGACGACGGACGGGGGGTGAATCCATACCGGCTGGCGGCCTCGGCAGTGGCGATGGGTATCTTGACTGCTGACTCAGCGCGGCGAATGCCATTTAGTGAAGCGCTGGATATGATGTTTCTGCCGGGAATTACTACCTTCCACGAAGCGCAAACGGTAGCCGGCCGAGGTATCGGGCTCGACGAAGTGCGCACCGCTATTGGCCGCCTGAAAGGCACTATTCAGGTGCGCAGTGAGGTGGGACGAGGCAGCGTCTTCCGTATCAGGGTACCAATCTCGCTTAGTATAGTGCGGGCGCTAAGCGTCACGGTAGCCGGTCAGCCGTTTGCGGTACCATTCTCATCGGTGCTGCAGATGACCTCGGTTGCGCAGAGCGAGCTACTCCCACAGCCGGCCGCCGAATTGGAACTCGGCGGCAAGAGTTCAGCTAGTCGCGGTGTGCAGTGGGTGCGAGTTCGTACTCGTATCACCGCGAGTGGACCGCCGCAGGATGGGGGCTCGCCTCAGGATACTGGTACCGACATACCTGCTATTGAAGCTACCTACGAGGAGATACCGGCGCTGCGGCTTGCCGATTTGCTGGGATTCGAGGCAGCAGTGCCGTCCACGCAGTTAGCCCTGATTGTTGAGGTAGGCGGCCGCAGAGCTGCGTTGATGGTAGATCAGGTAGCTGATGACGAGGAGGTGGTCGTTCAGACGCTTCCTACACATCTTCGACGCCGGTCGATACGTGGCGCCAGCGTCACACCAGATGGAGTCGTGCAGTTGCTGCTCGATCTGCCTGAACTACTTCAAGGCGCTCTATACGGCGGCGAAGAGCTGCCCTCCGCGAGCAAGAAGCGGACGCCGCACTCTCCAGCTGGCGAAGCGCCGACAGTGCTGGTTGTAGACGATTCTATGTCGATACGCGGCGCACTTGAACTTGCTCTATCACGGGCCGGCTTCAATGTGACGCTGGCGCGAGACGGCATAGAGGCATTTGAGATGATGCTGGTTTCGGTTCCCAGAGTGATGGTACTTGACATCGAGATGCCCAGACTTGATGGCTTTGAATTGCTCTCAGTGATGCGCGATACCCCACAATTCGCCGGGGTACGGGTAGTGATGCTTACCTCGCGAGCGGCGGAGAAACACCGTGAGCAGGCGATGAAACTGGGGGCGTCGGCATATTTGATAAAACCCTGTCCCCAAGAGATCCTCATCGAAACCGTACAGGCGCAACTTGGCGACCAGACAAGGGCCAGCTGACACTTCTAGACATCATCGTACATTGCACTTTTTCTGGGAATCCACGTGGCCTGCGGCTAGCCATTGCTCATCCCCGCTGGCATCTTGGCATACCCTCTGCTATGTTAAAGCCACACACATAGGTGACACATCTCGACCGCGCTCCGGGAAAGCACGGTCTACCAGCGTTGAGTTCGGCTGCTCCCAGGCAAGTCCCAGGGGGGTGTACATATGCATCAGTACGAAGATCTGTTGGTCGATGCTCTACTGGATCGAGGATTTACTGTGGATGAGGCAATTCGACTGATCGAATTGCAAAATCGGTTGGAGAGAGAACGCCGAGAAGAAGAGGAGCAGCGGCGCTTTGCTGAGTGGATGTCGAACATCAGCAACGACCAAACCGCCGGCGATTAACTGCAGCAGTTTCTCGCCTGGAGTAGCGCGCGCAGAGGCGCTCATTTTTCGTTACTGGCCCACACTTGTTCCGACCATTCTCCCTATTCTTTCGCCTACCCGTATCGTCCACTTGGCTCGCGCTACTGGTATTGCCAATTGCCGTATCAGACGGGCAGGTGATACGATGAAATAAGACGGGCATGTTTCATCCTGGTAGCCGACCCGCACGCGACCACTCCATGACTCTCCTGCCCCCGGCTACCTATGTATGAGAGATACAGCACAGTAGTAACCCATAGTGAGCAACCAGTGATTTGCCCGGTCACGCTGCAATGTGACACGAGGAGGGTGCTTGATGAAAGCTGTCGTGATGGCGGGTGGTGAAGGGTCTCGACTGCGTCCTCTGACTGTGACGCGACCAAAGCCCATGGTTCCAATTGTCGGACGCCCTGTAATGGAGCATATCCTTAATTTGCTCCGAGCACACGGCATTACTGATGTTGTCGTCACTGTGCAATATATGGCAAGTGCTATCGAGGATTACTTTGGCGACGGCAGTCAGTTCGGCATGCATATCAGCTATTCACGGGAGGAAGTGCCGCTGGGCACTGCCGGAAGCGTGAAGAATGCTGAAGCGCTGCTAGACGAACCATTTCTGGTTATTAGCGGAGATGCTCTCACCGACTTCAATCTGAGTGAGATTATCAAGTATCATGAGGACCACCACTCCCTGGCCACCCTTACGCTTGCCCACGTCGCCAACCCCCTAGAGTACGGCGTTATCATCACCAACGAACAGGGGCGTATCACTCAATTCCTGGAGAAACCGAGCTGGGGTGAAGTCTTCAGCGATACCATCAACACCGGAATTTATGTACTCGACCCCGTGATTTTCAGCTATTTCGAGGGAAATAAGCCTTTCGACTTCAGCCAGGAGCTCTTTCCCATGATGCTGGAAAAGGGTGACCCCCTCTATGGCTTTGTCGCCGAAGGGTACTGGTGCGACGTCGGCAATCTGGCCGAATACATGCGCGCCAATGCCGATGTATTGCAAAACAGCGTCAAAGTGGATATTACCGGCACGCACCGGGGTGGCGGTATCTGGGTGGAAGACGGAGTTGAAATCGCGCAGGATGCACAAGTTTACGGCCCTGTCTGGCTTGGCCATGACTGCAAAGTCAAGAGCGGCGTCATCATTCACGGTCCCAGCGTTATTGGGCATTACACTATCGTAGATGATCGCGCCCAAATTGACCGCAGCGTGGTGTGGAACAACTCCTACATCGGCGAGCGTGCCGAGTTGCGTGGCGCTCTAGTCGGTACTTCGACCAGCATCAAGAGCAAGGCAGTCATGTTTGAAGGTGCCGTCATAGGCGACCATTCTATGGTCGACGAAAATGCCATAATACAGCCAGGTGTGAAAGTCTGGCCGAATAAGGAGATCGAGACCGGAGCCGTCGTTACCAGCAGCATTATCTGGGGATCGCAGGGCCGCCGGGCTCTGTTTGGTCGCTACGGGGTAACCGGCCTGGTTAACGTAGACATCACTCCCGACTTTGCCGCTAGACTAGGCGCTGCCTACGGCGCAGTTCTGGCTAAGGGCGCCGTAGTCTGCGTCAATCGCGACGACCACCGCACTCCCCGCATGATCAAGCGGGCTATCATTTCCGGACTCCCCTCCGCCGGCGTCAATGTCTCCGATCTCGAGACAGTGCCGCTTCCGGTAGCGCGCTATTACGTGCGCACCACCGACGCGGCCGGCGGAGTACATATACGCCTGTCTCCTTTTGATCCCAGAATCATCGACATCAAGTTCTTTGACCCCAATGGTCTCGATATCAGCAAGAACTTTGAGCGCAAAATCGAGAACCTGTACTTTCGCGAAGACTTTCGCCGCGTATATCTCGACGAAATTGGCAGTATCTCCTATGCGCCCTCGGTCAACCAACGCTACATCGATGCTTTCCTGAAGGCCCTCGACCAGGATGTCATGCGCAAGCGTCGCTATCGGATCGTGGTGGACTATGGGCAGGGTGCCAGCGTAGACGTTCTCTCCCCGGTCTTCAATGCATTGAATGCCGATGTTATCGCGCTCAATGCCACTCGAGATCCAGCCCGCTATTCTCGTACCGCCGAAGAGTTCGATCGAGATATGCAGGTGCTGGCCTCTATTACCGCCACCTTGAAAGCTGACCTCGGCGTGCGGATTGATACCGGTGGCGAGCGCATTTATGTCGTCGACGATCATGGTCAGCTGCTCGACGGCGGCAAACTGCTTGCCGCCATGACCGAGTTGACGCTACGTGGACGTAAAGAGGCGCTGGTCGCAGTGCCGGTCACTGCCCCAAGCGTCGTTGAGACGATAGCCAGGAAATTTGGCGGCGAAGTGATCTACACCAAAGTTATGCCCCATGCGCTTACCAGCGCTGCTACCTCACCAGGAATGGCGCTTGTCGGTGACGGAGCCGGAGCATTCGCCTTTCCCGAGTTCCATCCAGCTTTCGACGGCATGTATGCGCTTATGAAGTTGCTGGAAGCGCTGGCGCGTTTCAATACCGAACTCTCTGCAGTGGTGAACGGGCTGCCACCCTATCACTTGATACGGACCCAGGTCAATTGTCCGTGGGAGTACAAGGGAAAGGTCATGCGCATCCTCAGCGAACAATATCGCGAAAGGCGGGAAGACCCCATTGATGGCGTGAAAATTGATTTAGGCGAGGAATGGGTTCTGGTTTTACCCGACGCCGACCGCCCGCTCTTTCATGTTCTTGCCGAGTCACGGTCACGAGATTCCGCACAGGCGCTCGCCGATAAGTATGCGCGAGTTGTCAGCGGGTTGCAGCACTAAGCTCTGTCGCTGCTGACCAGTCGCTCTAGGGTGGTCAGACGTCCTAAGAGCGAGGCAGGTTTATGTGGGAAGCCACATCGGTCGGACACAGCATACGTGTGCGGCGGCAGAGCGTTCGCCAGGGAAACGGTATCGCACCGTCTGTCGAGTTGCTCCTCCGCCATTGTGTTAGCGTAGCCGGACGCCGGTTACCCGGTTGGGCAGTCCAGTGGCAGTTCTGGGCAGTGCTTGGGTTAGCGGCGCTCCTACGGCTGGTCGCTATCCCGCACTCGCCGTTCAGCTCCGATGCCGCGCTCTCTTTTCTGGAGGTCGCGCGCTCGTCGCACGACCACACACTGCCAGTCACGGGCGAGTACAATTCCATCCTGGCGCTCGAACTGCCAGCATACTCGTTCATTATCTTGCCCTTCGCCAACCACCCATTCGGCATCGCTGTACTCACCGCACTGGCCAATACCGCTGCAGTCGGTCTCGTCTACCTCCTTGGCGAGCGCTACTTCGGGCGCAATGTGGCCGTGGTCGCGGGCATGTTGACTGCGACCTCACTCTACGACACCTGGATGTCGGAGTTTCTCTGGCCGCCGACGTTGACCATCCCCGTGACATTGGCAGCGCTGTACTTCCTTTATCGCGGCGCCGTGGCGCGCAAGCGCTTCTGGCTCGGTCCACACCTCATCCTGCTGGCGATCGCAATTCAACTCCACCCGATCACCGCGTCGCTCATACCGGTGACTGCCGTAGGGATCGTTCTTGGTTGGTCTGCCCTGAGCGTGCTCGATGTAGCGCTCGGGGTCATAGGCAGCTTCGTCCTTTTTCTCCCCACTATCATCTTCGAGCACGTAAGTGGCGGCATAGACATTCCCGCCTACCAGCATTGGCTGGCGCTGCCCAAAGTGGTTGATGGTCAGGTGTTCGTCTCGCTCATCGAGGGCCTTGGTCCGCGACCTTCCGACTATTTCGGGCCGACGCCCTATCTGCAAGTCCAGCCGTGGTTTCTCTGGTTGAAAGGCTGCGTCGGCGTGCTCTGGCTGGCCGCCACCGTGTGGCTGATCGTCTACATCTCGCTGCCCATCGTCCGGAACATCAGGGAACATGGTGTGCGCGATATCCGCGGCCTGCTCGGTGTGGCGGGCAATAAAGACTGGCGGGCCCACCTCCTGCTCTTATTGTGGCCGCTCTGCCTGCTGGCAATCACCGTTCGGCACTCCACTCCGGTCTATCCGCAGTACGTCTACGTGATTGACCCAGTGGCCTATCTTACCATCGGTGTCGCCGCGATGGAGCTCCTGGCGATGCTGCGCAATTCGGCCAGGCGCGTGGCGTCATCGGGAGATCCTACCAGGCGCTGGTGGCAGGCAATGCGGCGACCCACACTCCGCACGGCCGCTTCGATCCCAGTGGCGGTAGTATCCGCGATCACTGCCGCTCAGTTGGTCGTGACTTCTGTCTTCATCTTAGTCTTGGCCTCCGGCACCGGATGGGGCTGGTCATGGAGCGGCATCCCCATCTTGAGCTATACAAGCGTGCTCTCCTCTACCACGCAGTTGGCCAACAAACTCCATGCACGGCAGGCGTACATCATCGCCGATCCGGGTGATCCTTACATGGGCTTGTATTGGGCGCAGCGACAGAACAACCTTGGCAATGGAGCCGTGATGTGGTCGAGCTATGTAGCGCAGGATTGTGTCATTGCCCCGCCAGCTGCCGAGCCCGGGATCGTGCTCTCGCTGACGAATCAAGGCCTGGCGCTCCAGCAGTTGCTGCACGAAGGCGGCATGCGACTACTTAAGAAGGTCCCGATGGCACGTGGCACAACCTACGACGTGTACGAGCTGGCTGGAGACCCATCGGCCGGTCTCGTCCAGACGACCGTCAACGGCGAGATTGCGCTCAACTCAGCCGTCATCGCGGCGGCATCTGGGAGCCTGCCGCCGCGTCTGTTGACGACTTGGACGGTGTTCGAGTCGTCAACCTCGACCTCGTCGGTTGCGCAGTACCACTTCCACTTCCTGTTTCGTCAGGGTGCGCACACTGTTGGTGCCTGGTCGAGCTGCGCACCCCAAAGCTGGCTCGCCGGCGAGCGCCTGACCGTCGTCACTTCCCTGCCTGCAGGGCTGGACCCGGCGCGCCCGCTTGCTCCGCGTGTGATCGTCACCCGCGACACCCATATCTGGTACCGCCCACCACTAGGCCCGTTGCAGCTCGACACCGCGAAGGAGCTTAGTGTCGGGAGCGTCGTGCTGCCACTTGGGATGACACGTGGCAGCGGCATCGCCAACCCCAACCAAGCAGCACTCAACCGCAGCACCGTGTCCATCGTGCTCGCGGGGAGCAATGGGGCAACTGCCCCCTAAGACCTGATCGGTCCCTGATCCTGATCCTGATCCGGGAAGCCTGCAAGGCGCTGTGCCGCTTGATCTACTAGAATCAGTAGGTAATCCGGATCGAGTGGCTTTACCACCAAGGGAATACTGAAACGCTCCAAGAGATCAACCACCGCCCTCGGAGGAATAGCGTCGGGGCTTGCAGTCATGAGGATAAAAGCATGCCGGTCTCGAAGCGCTGGAGATGCTTCCACGGCACGTAAGACCCCAATACCGCCCAGCTTGGGCATAACCACATCAAGCAAGACGATCATGGGGTAGAGGCTGGCGTTAAGTTGCTCCAGCGTCTCTTCGCCGTCGGCAGCTTCGCTGACGATATGTCTGGCGTTGCGTAGTATGGGGCCGACAACGTGGCGAATAGTAGGGCTGTCATCGGCAACTAGTACATGCGCCATAGGTTTCAAGCCTCCTAGCGGCTAGGCACCGCGTCTCGTGTGCCACCCTCTTATGATTATAGCGTAGCGCTAGTTGTGTATAGCGACGTTGGCAGCAGCTCTGGAGCCTAAACCAGCCACCCCGGGAAGTTGCCGCTTTAGGCCGGCCACCAGCGCTCTTGGCTCCACAAAGTCGATCTGTACAGTAGCTAACTTGAGGAAGCGCGCCAGGTCACAGAGCGCCTGCGCCATCCCATCAACCAGTGACGAATGCGGGTGGACGTCCGGCTCCAGGTGCAGCGATCGTACGAGCAAGACACTCTGTCGGCGCAGGGCCTTGGCATCCACTCGCCCAACAATGCTACCATGGTGCAGGATAGCCAGGCAATAATAACCATAGCGCCGTTTCTCCGGCGCGACATACGCCTCGAAACAGACTTCGTAACCAAACAGCGTTTCCGCCCGCGCACGGTGCCAGATCAGGTTATCGAATGGCGAGAGCAGTGTGGTGCGCTGTGGTGTCTGTCCGGCACGTTGCCGTTCCACATCAGGCAGACGCTCTAGTGCCAGATAGGCGGGTTCCGGCACTCCTTCTACCCGAACCGGCAGCACCAGCCCCTGCGAAGCAAGCCCATCCAACACCGCCCTCGCAGCCGAGCGTGCCGCCATCTTACCGCCTCCGGCCGCCGCTATCTGCAGCTGTGGTCGCATGCGGAAGTAGTCCCATAGCCAGGAGGGGGTAAGAATACCCAGAGCATGCACGGTTCGGTTCACAAAGTGGCGCGCCTGTTCCTCTAGAGACGGCAACGCCTCGTCGCTAGGCAGGACGCCGTTAAATGCGTCGCGGGCTTCAGTGAGCACTCGCTCGCGTAAATCATAGAGTTTCTGACCACCGCGCCGTCCGGAAATCATCAAGTCGCCGGTAGTCCAGAGAATGTGGAGTGCCCTACGGCTCTCTTTGGGCCCATACCACTCCCATGGCTCGCTTTTCCTAGCCACAGCCGGACCCTCAAAATCCGCCGAAGCCATCGCCCCTTGAGTGCGAATACGGTCCAGCGTTTTCTCTATCGCCTCGGGATTATGGCGCATCCAGTCATGAATACCAGTCCACAGGTGGTATTCGTAAGCGTGAACCATGTTGGCACGATAATAGGGATAGTCGCACATGGGAACGATAGAGGCGGCATGGCTCCAATACTCAAATACGGCACGGCGGTTGGCCAGAAGATCATCCAGCAACTCGGCATCATAGGCGCCGAGGCGGCTCCAGAGGACGAGATACTGAGAGCGCTCGATGACGCTAATAGTATCGATCTGCACGACGCCGAGCTGATCTATCATGTTTTGCACCGCCGCTTGATCGAGGCTGGCCGGCGGTGGGTCGAAGAGTCCTTGCGCCGAAAGCATCACACCTCGCGCTTCTTCAACACTGAGCAACACCTCATACCCTCCCTTATCGCCAGGCGAAAAATGCAGCGAGATTGCCAGGGCGGCAATGGCAGTATTGTAGCACAGAGGTTCTAGAGACTTCTTCTGAGCCAAGCTTGGGTAACGAATGGGAAATTGACGAAGTATTGCCAAGGGGGTGTCACGAGCTGGCTACTATCCTTGCCTGGCACTAGGCGGGTGGTGCGCTGTGTAGAAGACATGAATAGGGCGGAGATGGTACCTCCGCCCTCATTACATATTTGGAAGGTTGCGGCCCTTTTTGTGGAGAAATCAGCCTCCGGTGCCGCCAAGACATCCGAGAGAATCAGCCTCACATGTCCTGTTTATACTGGTGTAGAACGGAAGTAACAGCCCGTTACCGCCAGCTAAGTGTAAGTGGAAAAACAGCCCGCTATACACTCTTCAAAGGGGGGAGAAATCAGCCTACCCCTCTTGGTGATAGACAGAGTATACCCCAGGCCCTCCCCAAATTCCAGTATATGTTAGTAATAGTCTGCATTTAGTATAGCTTATGCCCAAATGTGTCTGGGCTGGAGGCTAGAGCACCTGCTCCGCGAACGCCCGAGTAGTGCGTTCCAGGCCGTCGCGAAAGCTAACACGTGGATGGTAGCCTAGTGTGGTTTGCAGGCGAGTTATATCCGCCAGGCTGTCGCGAATATCGCCGGCTCGTGGAGCATGATAAATCGGCTGTATCTCGCGCCCTAATATCTGGCCGAGCGTCTCGATTAGGTGATTGAGGGTGACGCTCTGCCCCATACCCACATTGAAGATCTGGCCGGCAGCTGCCGGCAGAGTTGCCGCCAGCAGATTTATCTCCACGACATTCCCCACATAGATGAAGTCCCGCGATTGGTTGCCGTCTCCGTAAATCGTCGGCTGGCCACCTGCCACTACCTTGGAGATGAAGCGCGGGACTACCGCGGCGTACTCGCCCTGTGGATCCTGACCCGGCCCGAAGACGTTGAAGTAGCGCAGCGCCACCGTCTCTAGTCCGTAGAGCGCATACCACACTGCGCAGTATGCTTCGCTCGCCAGCTTATGGACTCCATATGGAGACAGCGGCTGCACTGGCTGAGTCTCGGCTTTGGGTGAGAAGGGCAGATCTCCATAGACTGCCGCTGAAGAGGCCATCACCACGCGCCGCACTCCCCCCTCGTGGGCTGCGACCAGAACATTCAGTGTGCCGGAAAGGTTTACTGCGTGTACCATCTGTGGTTCTCTGATGCTACGTTGCGTGGAGACCACCGCTGCATGATGCAGAATCACTTCGACACTCCGGCAGGCGCTCGCCAGCATCTCTGGATCGCGAATGTCGCCCTCGAGCCATTCCACATCTCCGAGCACGTCGGAGATGCGCTCGCGCCCACCCGAAGAACTGTTGTCAAGTACGCGCACGCGCTCGCCGCGCTCCACAAGCGCACGCACAATGTGCGAACCGATGAAGCCGCCGCCGCCCGTCACCAGATACATGGCCATTCCTCACTCCGCGGCCAAACGATCTACCTGCCGAGAGCCTGATCCAGGTCTTCGATGAGATCGTCGGGATGTTCCAATCCAATCGACAAACGCAGCAGATTTGGCGGTGTGGTCGACTCCGGACCCTCGATCGAGGCTCGGTGTTCAATGAGGCTCTCCAGACCACCCAGGCTTGTTGCCCGCGTAAACACCCGTACACGCGCCGCAACGCTCTGGGCCGCCTCCTGGCCGCCATACACCTGCACTGAGAGCATACCACCAGGTAGCACCATCTGCTGTCTAGCAATGTCATAACCGGGATGGCTCGGCATCCCCGGATAATGCACCGCCTCGACGGCGGGGTGCCGGCTCAGGTAGCTGGCTACCTTCTCGGCGTTCTCGGATTGCGCGCGCACACGGTAAGGTAGTGTCTGGATGCCGCGTAAAGCCAGCCAGCAGTCGAATGGCGATGGCACCGCACCGCCGGTTGTCTGCAGGCGTCGCAACGCGGTAAAGAAACTGTTTTCTTCGCGCGCCACAACGATCCCACCCATGAGATCGCTGTGACCACCCAGATACTTGGTAGTCGAATGCATGGTAAGATCCATGCCCAGTTTGAGGGGCTGTTGCAAGACTGGGGTTGCCCAGCTGTTGTCGCAGACGGATACAGCGCCAGCTTCATGGGCCACTTCCGCTATAGCGGCGAGATCGGTTATCTTGAGCAGAGGATTTGAAGGCGTTTCCACCCAGAGCAGCCGCGTACGCGGCTCGAGCGCCGCGCGGACAGCCGTGAGCTGTGTCATGTCCACGAAGGTTACCGCCAGACCCCAGGGCACGAAAGTATCGCGTAGCAGCCTACCGGTGCCATGATAGGCATCGCTGGCCACCAGGACGTGATCACCGGGTGCGAGCGCCTGCATTACCGCCATTACCGCCGCCATACCCGAGGAGAATGCCGCCGCCGCGGCACCGTCTTCGAGCGCCGCGAGCGCCGACTCCAGCGCCGAACGGTTCGGGTTCGAGGTTCGGGAATACACATACCCTAGAGGAAAACCACCGTCGGGGGCACGCTCAAACGTGGTGGAAAGGTGGATAGGCATCACCACTGCACCGGTAGCTGGATCAACGACTCTGCCGGCATGAACTGCCAGAGTTTCTGGGCGCAACGATCCTTACCTTACCTTTCGGGTATCACTGGCGGAAAGAGAGGCTGTATCACACCGGCTGGTACCAGCCTCCCGGCTCATCTCCTGGCTCATCTCACGGCGAACTGCTCACCGACCCCGAGCCCCGTGCCGGCGACGCGTGCCTCGGGAAGGCTTGCCACGCTGACCCTGTCTCGCATCACCAGCGATCAATTGCTGTGCCTCCAATACTTCGCGAGCACGGTCAAGCGCGCTATTTGCCCTCTTGGCCAGAGTACGGCGCAGCCGGCCGGCGAAAATCAGCGCACTGAGCCAACCAAAAGGACCGAGCTGCAGCCGTAGCGTCATGGTCAATCTAGTTGTGCCAGACTCAGGCCCCGGCTGCAAGCGTACGTCCCAGATATTATTGGTGGCAAAACTCCCTAGCTCAGTCGCCCAGACGAAGCGCTCGGGAGGCTGGTAGACGAGCATGCGGAGCGGCAGCATGCGCCGAGTTTGTGTGGTCTTCTCCAGATGCCAGCTGAGGCCAGTAGCCAGCGACTGCGCTGGCCGTTCCAGAGGATCCGCGTTCGAAAACCAGTACCTACCGTTATGTGGGTCGGCCAGAAACGCGAAAGCGGTAGCGACCTCCACCTTCGCCACCGCCTCACTACTACCCTCTATGATCAAGAACCCGTCCTTCGATTGCGTGAGCTTACTAAGTCTTACCGCCCCTATGGTGCGGCCGCGTCGCTGTTCTCGGTAAGCGCTCCAACTGGTAGCTCCGGTGGGGATTTGCGGCGACTGCGCATGTTACCCACCAGCGAATACGTGCCGAAGACCACGAGCGCCGCCAGTGACAGGATAGTGGAGAAACCAGGCTGCGGGAACGGCACCCGCTGCGAGATGCCCGTCAGCGAGAACAGCGCGTTGAATCCAGACAGCGCCAGGGAAAAGATCCAGAATGTCAATAGCACAGTCAATCCAACCAGCCCCAGAAGACGCAGGGAGTTTTCCGCGACCCGCCAGCGGTAGATCAGCAGCGCCGCAGAGAACACAATGGCCAGCACTGCGATAATGCCCCACAACAGCGCCGAAACCGGTGCGGTGAATTGTACACCTTCGCTAAGCAGCCGCTGAACGGCGACAAACTCAGGGCACCCGCTAGTTGTGCAGGTGCGCTCGTCGCTCTGCAAATGCAGATATTTCTGAATATAGCTCGCCGAGGCGGCAACTGCAACCACTCCAAGGAATATGAGACAGGGCCACACCACGGTCCGAAGCGACCCGGCCAGGCTATCAAGAGCAACGTAGATACGCCGGTTGAGGGCGCTACGCAGGGTATCAAGAACAGCGATACTGACCTGCCCACCCACTTTCACCGCGCTGGATCCTTCGCTATTAGTGAAATTGCGCGGAATTGCGTTCGCCGGAGACGAGGCCCCAGGGACTGGTCTTACGGCGTTTAGACCGCTCAGCGTGGCATACAGCGCCAGGATAAGCAGACCTATCGTCAGGTATAGCAGCGCCTGAATCAGGTCGATAAAAGTCAGTGTTGGCGGGTTGAGCACACCAGCTGTAGCCGGTATAGTACAGTAACCAGGCAGAGACACTGTGCATATGGTGATGGGAGATACCGTAGTGACCTGAATGGTGTGCAGGAAGAAGCTTATGACCTCCTGCCGGAGAACGAGCGCCAAAATAAGCGTAAGAAACGCTCCGGCGACCAGGTCTCCAGAGACCAGCTCGGACATGCTGGGCAGACCGTCTTTATCGGGGGTGTAGGTCATCTCGCCAGTCGCCAGATCGATGCGCCCAGTGGGAGACTCGCCCCGCGAGAGCCGAACCCAGCGGCGTATGCTGTCAATCCAGAAGATCCCGATGATGAGGAAGTTGACGACGGTGTATGTCCAGGAAGATGACAGGAAAAAGTGGGGACCAAAGATTTTGGTGAGCAGATCTTGCAGCCAGGTAGCTAGATCATGTATCCAGCTGGGGTTGAAATAAAGAACGCCCAGGAAAATGACGCTAAAGATAGTAACAGTTAGCGTTGCCGCCAGCTGCCGGCGCAGGGAAGGATGCCGTAGAATCGAGATCTGCAACACCAGGATGAGCGCCGAGAACCACAGGTAGAGCGGCCAGGGCTCGTGAAAGATCCTCCCGGTGATCACTGGCTCCTGAGGGTCACGAAAGCCCAGAAAACCGGTGAGCATAAAGACCAACACGCCGGAAAGCCCCAGGCCTACCACCAGCCAGACTGAATAACGCACCAGAAACGTGTGATTATGCTCGTCATAGACGTCGGTGATAGCGCGCTGCTGCGAATGCTCCGCAGGGCTCGGTACTACTCGCAT
Organism: uncultured Chloroflexia bacterium; assembly: GCA_963826075.1. GTDB lineage: Bacteria > Chloroflexota > Ktedonobacteria > Ktedonobacterales > JADMIN01 > JAJPKE01. The sequence goes on along the minus strand of CAWGVQ010000004.1, from coordinate 1,092,144 downwards.
AGGTTATTGCCTTTCATAGAAGCGCCAAGCCAGCCGCGTTGCGCGGCGATCCGGCATCGAGCCGGACCGGTTATGCCGGACTGGCGCGCCCACATACCAGGAACGGAGCGGCAAAAGACCTACTGGTCATGCGCCTGCTCGCTCCGTCGGTTCTCGCTGGTCATCGACTGAGTAGCGCCTGGATCTGTCACTACAGGCCGGATGATCGATTCACCACCCTCTTTCCGCCCGTCGCTTGGGTCCAGTGGTGTCGACACGCTAAACGATGAGCTGTTGGGCGTCACGGTAGGAACACGCTGAAAAGTGGCGGTAACCGGCGACGGCGCTGCTGTCTGGCCGCGTAAGGTACGAACGCCCCAGAGAATACCAAAAATGATTAAAGCGGCCACCGAAATCAGCGTGGTCAAACTGGGTGGATCAAACGGGTGCCGATTGGAAGCGCCGGTCTGCAGTAGGAGCTGGTTGAAGCCCCAGAGGGCTAGCGAAAAAAGCCAGAAGGTCAACAGCACCACGAAGCTGATGAGCCCCACGAATCTCAGAGTGTTGTCGGCAACGCGCCAGCGGAACAGCAGCAGTGCCGCCGAAAATATGACACCCAGCAGCGCAGCCACACCCCAGACAAGTGCCGGCAAGACGTAGATGGCAAAATCGCCGAGGCCCTTCGGGTTGTGCAGATAATTCTGAATGTCGGTTGAAAGCTGCGCCAGACCGTAGGTGGCGAGAAACAGCAAAAATGGCCAGCCAACCATGCGCAACGACAGTACTAGATTGCCGAGTAGTACGCGAAGGCGGCGGCTGAGCGCCGCTCTTAAGGTGTTCCAGACAGTGGTGGAGACATCCACAGCAATGGGTATCGCGCTGGACCTGTCGGCGCTCGCCATTGCCGCCAAATGTCCCTCCTGCTGCCCGTCTCCGACTCCTTGGACCGCGCCTAGACCGCTTAACGTAGCCGCGAGCGCCAGTATGATGAGGCCCAGCGGCAGATAGAGCAGAGCCTGGATCACGTCCATAAAGGATAGTGTGGGCGGATTGCCGGCGCCTCCACCAGGAAGCGTGCAGGAGCCGAATGGCCAGGTAACCGTACATGTATTGAGAGCCGGCACAGTATGGATAATCTGAGATAGAAATTGGGAGTCGAAGACCAGAGCCAGAATGAGCGTCAGTACCGCACCGGCCATCAGATCTCCCGAGATGAGCTCCTGCAACGAAGGCATGTCGGCATCATCATAGCTGCTGGTAATCGATCCCCAGCCGATATCTACCCGTGGGCTTGGAGGCAATCCGCGGTAGCGCCGTACCCAGCGGCGAATGGTATCCACCCAGAAGATGCCAATGATCAGAAAATTGATGAAGGCGTAGGTACCAGCATCGCTCGCCAATGCCGCCAGATTGATATCCTTGAGGAGCTGTTTGAGAAAGCTGGGCAGAATCTGACTGAAATACAATGTCCCTATCAGTATGATTGCCACTCCGGCCGTCACCAGCATGGCAATCAGGCGGCCGCGCAGTGATCTGTCGCGAAAGATGGATGCCAGAAGTGTCAGCATCAACGCACAGAACCACAGATACAACTCCCACGGCTGCAAGAACGGAGTGTCGGCAGGTGTGGCCGGTTGGAGGGAGGAATGGCCGCCGGTATATCCCAGGAAGCCCGCCAGCGCAAAAGCGACGACACCGGACAGCGCCAGTAGAATAACAAACCAAATAGGGTACTGTATAAGAAATGTGCCATGCGCTTCATCATACAGATCGGTCTTGGCGTGGTGTGAGTTAGCTACCCCAAGCTTTGGCAGCATGAGTATCTCCTCCGTTGTGCCGGTCTATCCGGTATAACCCTCCTTGCAGCCTCTCTTCGATTGCGATGATTCCGGACAAGAGAAGACTTCAGGCGAGTGCCTTTAGGCTCCCATACTATATCAATGTAACGAACGAGAAGTATGGAGGGTAGTGTTGTGTACCTAGGGCTGAGTATATCACGACTCCTGCACTCAGACACACGCACCCTGCGCCTACCTTGGCAAAGCCAAAGACATCGCCCCGCAGACTGCGTGGCCTGGCCGTGGCCGGGCAAAAATGCTGGCGCTCTGGCGCATCATGGCATTTCACCAGGCACGTACCAAGGCTCCTTCAGTCACCGCCCAGGAGCAGATGCGACTGACTTACTGCTGCGGCGGTAGCGTCACCGGTCCATTGACTATATGTGTATTCATTGAGCCCAGCGCTGGGACTGGAGCCACGCCGGCTGGAACCGGCAACAGACCCATACGCATTTTGAGCGTCAGAATGCGTCTCACTGAATCGTCGATACGGGCCTTGGTAATTTGACCGCTGGTAATGGCGGCTTGTATTGCGCTTTCCATCGCGCCCACCTCATAGGAGTCGAAAGGACCGACCAGCATGTCGTCGCCGGCTTCGATTGCCATTACCGCCGCCTGGTCCTCGCTCCACGTCTTGGTAATGCCATCCATGTAGAGCGCATCGGTCACCACCACACCGTCATAGCCCAGCTGCTGGCGTAGGATGCCGGTTATAATGGCTGGCGACAGCTCTGCGGGTAGTGTCGGATCCAGCGCAGGCATCAACAAATCGGTAGTCATGATCATCTGCACCTGGCCGGTGGCTATGAGGTTGCGGTAGGGGGCCAGTTCAACCTGTTCGATCTGATCATATGAGCGCTTGATGACCGGAAGGCCGAGGTGTGCATCAGTGGTGGCCGCGCCGAGCCCAGGGAAATGCTTGAGGCAGACCGCTACTCCTGCGCTCTGCATGCCGGTCATGTAGGCACCGGCCATCGTGGTGACCTGCTGGGGAGTGGTGCCAAACGTCCGCGTAATTTGGTCAGGACCGGCTACCAGCTGGACGTCCACATCGGGAGCAAAATCAGCGTTGAATCCGAGGGTGGCCATGTCTTGGCCCGCCTTGGCGCCTTGCATCTGGGCGTAGGTCGGATTATTTGTATTCCCAATGTCGGTTGCCGATGGACGAAACCCATAGAACTGCTCCAGCCGATCGACGTAGCCTCCTTCTTCGTCGGTCATGACCAACATCGGAGTCCGCGAGTGCGCCTGGGCAGTGGCGATCAGGTTGGTAGTCTGACTCTCTGATGTCATGTTGGCAGTATAAAGCAGCATGCCGCCCACGCCCTGCTGCTCCACCATAGCGGCATTCTCGGCGTAGTCGGTACCGTTGAAAGCGGCGATAATTAGCTGTCCAAGCTCCTGACTCAGAGTCATCTGCGAGATATACTCATCGGCAACAGTGTAGAGTGAGAGCGGGCGGCTTGGGTTCCAGTGCAATGGATAATTGGTAGCCTTATAGGTACTGGTGGAGGCGCCATCAACTATCTTAGCGGCAGGCGAGCTCTTAATAGAATTAGCGTTAGTACCACAGGCGCCGAGCACCACCAGGCCCAGGAGCGCCATAGCGCGCAAGAGCGCTACAGGATGCCTGCCCAATACTTTCCGGCTTACCGGTACACCGGCTGCCACTGCCGTGTTTTCCTGGCTCATCATCCCATTCCTTCCAATTGCCATATCGCAATGCCCATCTATTGAGACGCCTAAGTTTGCCAAGTTGTTACCTTCCGCGAGCACTCCACCAGCATACGGAGTGAATTACGGGTATTCTCTGCTGGATCAGCAAAACGGGGTCTTGGTACCGTGCGAATCTCGCAACGACCGTGCCAACAGCGAGGGCGCTCAATTAAACTTTACACCCAGCCCACAGAGGCAGACAAGGGATTTTGACTAACGTGGGCAAAGGGTACCAACGTCTCTGGCTGCTTGACACTACTGGTCGCGAGGACCCATAATTTTTAGATAGAGGTACAACGAAGGATTGGGCAATGCGTCAGACACCAGAAATTACTCCACCGGAACAGACATTGCACAAATTCAGCGGAAGCGCGCCACGTTGGCGAAGTGCAAGTAGCTTTCTTATCGGTATAGCACTTCTCTGCGGTTTGGCGTTATTCCTATTTTTCCACTCGCCCGCCGCCCCCGGATCAGCAACTGGCGCCCCCACCACCAGCACGGCCAGCATACCTGGTAGCGCTTCCGGCGCCGCCGTCGTAGCGGCATCGACCCATGACTACTCGCTCAATCAACCAGACGCAGGGGTGATGCAGCCCGCGGTGGATAGTTCCGGAAATATCTGGTTCGGTGAGATGTTCACTAATGCATTGGCACGTCTCAATCCACGAACCGGCTCGGTTACCACCTGGTCGCCGCCACACGGCCAGAACAATATTATGGCAATTGCCATCGATCACCACGGCGATGTCTGGTTTGCCGAGCAGGCGGCCAATTATATTGGCCGCTTTGACCCTGATACACAGCAATTCACCACCTATCCACTTAACCAGGTGCAAGGATACAGTTCGGGTCCGCAGGACCTAAAGCTCGATGCCTTCGGAAACCTTTGGTTCACAGAGGTAAACGGCGCACGCATTGGCCGGCTGAATCCAGCGACTGGAGCCATCGTTACCTGGCCGGTGCCATCTCCGGAGCCTGGCGCTCCATCGTACCCTTTTTGTCTGGCAGTTACTTCGTCGGGACAGGTCTGGTTCGGGTATCTCTCCGGCGGCGCGGTCGGCCACCTCGACCCCAGCACTGGTGCCGTGCACATTTACCACCTGGCCAATACCCAGACCCAAGTGTACGCCATGAATATCGATAAATCAGGCACAATCTGGTTTAGTGAGCTGGAGAGCAGTAACCTTGGTCGAATAGACCCGCTAAGGGGAAACGTCGTTGAGATTGGGGTACCGAAGACCAGCGCCGGGTCCACTACTGGAATGTACGGCGTAGAGGTAGCCGGGAATGGCGATGTCTGGTTTACCATTTCCGGCGCCGATTCTCTGGTGAGCTACAGTCCCAAGGCGGGCAAATTCACCTTTTACCAGCTGTCCAGGCCAGGTAGCATACCTTTTGGTCTGGCCCTTGACTCCGCCGGTGATCTCTGGTTCACCGCCGACGGCACTCCCAATTACGTTGGGGTCATGTCGCTGCGCTGAGAAATGCGCCGGGAATTGGACGCGTGACACCCTGCGGACTGGCAGTAGCATGCTTGATGTGTTGACAGCGTAGCCGGATAGATGCTATGCTGGTGAAGATTACCCAAAAATATAACAAGTTTGATCGGATGGCATAAGAAAGGCAGCACTCCAAACATATGGTAAAGATTCGCCTCATGCGCATGGGTATGAAGGGCGCACCCAGCTATCGTGTGGTTGTGGCTGACGCACGGTCCCCGCGCGATGGCCGTATCATTGAGAATATCGGCTGGTATAATCCACTCACGGATCCTTCCACCATCAGCATCGACGCCGAGCGAGCTCACCATTGGCTGAAGGTGGGTGCGCAACCCTCGGAAAGCGTTCGCTCGCTCATGGAACGCGCAGGCATAGTTGAGCGGGCCATACCAGTCACCACCAAGTAATGACCAAGCCTTCGCTTCGCAGTTCACGCTGCCGCAATGACCTGGGTCTTCACCGGAGTTGATCATGCAAGGTCTGATTGAGTTTCTGGCACGCAACCTAGTAGACGATCCCAGCGCCGTCGAAGTGCGTGAGATCCGCAACGATCGCTTTGCGACCGTCGTAGGGTTGCGGGTTGGTACGCATGATCTGGGCAAGGTGATTGGCCGGCAAGGACGGGTGGCCAAGGCCATGCGCACAATTATGCGCGCGTCAGCCACTATGCAAGGCAAGCGTCACGTTGGCCTTGAAATCGACGAAAATCCCCTTATCGATGAAGTCGAAAACGGTGCGGAAGGCGATGAATAACCGACCCCCTGCCGCATCAGGAGACGGCACCGGCGATTCTGACTGGGTGATCGTTGGTCAGGTATCCGGAGTATTCGGTGTACACGGTGAGATCAAAATTGAGCCCTACACGAGTTTTCCCGACCGCTTTGCCGAGAACCATATCGTGTACGCCGGAGCCAAGCGTACTCCCTATACGATACTTGCCGCCCATCCCCATAAACGCCATATTCTGCTTCGACTTGAGGGCATAACTGATAGAGACGCCGCAGAACGGTTGCACGGTATGGAGGTCTATATACCTGCCCGCGACATACATGAACTTCCTGACGACCACTTCTACCTTCATGACGTCATTGGGTTGGAGGTCCAGACCACCGATGGACGAAAGCTAGGCGCCGTAAAGGATATTTTGGTGACCGGCGGTACCGACCTGTTCGTGATCGAGCGCGACGAGTCCGGTCGGGAGATGTTGCTCCCAGCAATAAAAGAATTTATCAAATTGATTGATATCGGCGCAGGCGTGATGAAAGTAGATCTTATTCCCGGGCTGTTAGACGATGACAGCGCCACCGAGGGATAAGCGCCCGGCGTCAACAAGACGGCATTCTTTGGTCACCGAGAGAGCGGTCGCTTGACCTCACTCTGGTGCCTATGCTATCCTACACACCGGTTGCTGCCAAATCGGCGATGCCTGGACTCGGCGCGGCTACAGATGACCGCTACGATGCCGAATTGGAGTTTGGCAATAGGAAAATGTGATGGTTCCGTGACATCCGCTGGTTGAGTTGATACAATCAACGTGCAGATGGTGCCGGAAGGTACGGCAAAAGACACGTGGATCAATGGTTGTTTTGACGGCGCTTTCCGGCCGGCTCATGAAAGCGCGGATCATCACGAAGGAGTAGCTGGTGCCGCAGTCGCCATCACAAACCACCCTCCCACCCGGCACAGTAATATCCAAGCGCTATCGTATCGAGCGATTGATCGGTAGCGGCGGTTACGCCAGCGTCTATCGAGCGACTGACTTGACGCTCGGCTATGAGCGCGCCATCAAGGAAGTATCCGATCCGGATCCCGGCGTGCGCACGCAGTTCCGTTTAGAATCGGAATTGCTCATCAACTCGAAGCACCCCAACATTCCACATGGCTACCATTTAATCGAAGACATGGGCCGGCTCTTTCTCATCATGGACTACGTTCATGGGAAAGACCTGGAAGAGCTGCTCAATGAAAGCCTGACCCAGCGCCAGCGTGCGCTGGATGAGGCGCAAGTCCTGACCTGGGCCATCGATATCTGCGATGCGCTCGATAAGATGCACAACCTCAAAGTTCCGGTGATTCATCGAGATATCAAGCCAGCGAACATCAAGATTACTCCAGAGAACCAGCCAATCTTAATTGACTTTGGTCTGGCCAAACTTCAGCAACGGGGTGCAACGCTTACCGCGGCTCAGGGAGTATCACCAGGATTCGCGCCGCCTGAACAATATATGGCGAAGGGTCGCACTGACCCACGCACCGACATCTATGGCCTGGGAGCCACCCTCTATGCCTGCTTGACCGGTAAGGATCCGCCGGAGGCGCCCGGCCGCTTACTTGCCCAAACCGGCGCCGGCGGCAGCGCGGGCATGCAGCTGGTTCCTCCGCGAAAACTAAATCCGCGTATCAGCGAAGCCACTGACCGTCTGATTGTACGTGCTTTGGAGCTTTCTCCAAACCACCGCCAGCAGACGGCGCACGAGCTCCAGATGGATATGCAGGCTTCATTGCAGAATCTGGCTGGTACCAGCGCCACCGCGGCCGGTAGCGCAGGCTCGACTATGGTCATGGGAGTCTTGTGCCCCCGCTGTGGCACACAAAACCGGCCCGAGTCGGTGCGTTGTGCCGAATGCGGGACCCCACTACGGGGACATGATCTACCGCTTCGCCCTACCGGACAGCATCCGGCGGCAAGCGCGGCGGCGTCGGCAGGCGCTTCGCTGGAGAACTCAGGGAAGCATGCGCGCCTGCTTCCCCCGGCCGGCAACCGCACCAACGTCAACAATGTCAAGTCGCCGGGTACTGGAGCCAACCGCACTCTGGCCGCCCAGATCGACGCCGATCGTAGTGGACGCACTGCCCAGATGCCTGCGGCAAGCGCATCATGGACGGGGCAAAGTCCAGCCTTGAGTAGCGGTAAACTACCAGCTGCCCGGACTGGAAAACAGGCGGCGGTCGCTGTGGACGACTCCAGCGGTAAGCACCGAGCAGTGGGTTCCGGCGCCGGGACACTTGCCAATCCGGCCGGCCGGGCAACGGCGGTGTCGCCCGCGGTGCGTACTCCCAATGCCCCTAACCAGCCTGGCGGCGCGTCCCCCAGTCCCAAGCCTGCGGCGACACCCAGAGACGGTGCCTGGATTCGCCTTGGAAAGACCGCGATCAACGGCTTCGACAAGTTCATGCTGGCACTCGCTGGCATCGAGGTACTGTGGGGGGGCATGATTCTTGCGCTCGGCATAGTAGCGCTGGTCGTACACGGGCAAACGCCGGTTTTGCAGCTTGTCGTCGCCTGGGTTGTGGTAGTTCTTGTGGTGAGCATTTTGGCCACTCAAGCGCTGTCGAGACCTATCTACCGCAGTGCTAAAATGAGTAATGCCCGGCGCTGGCTACAGGGCACGTTCATTCTGCTCTACTCGATAATCGTGCAAGCGGCAGGCATCTGGGGAGCGAAGGTCTTCCACGATGCCAACCCAACCGGCTCATCTCTACTTGCAGTGATTGCGTACGTGCTCTTCGGCATTAGCGCCTTGATTGCCGGAATCTTTGGAATTTCCACTGTGCTTGGATGACACTCGCATGACACTGATATGACACGTGAGCGCCCTAATGTACGGTTGTCCCAGCTTACCCAGCAGACGCCGAACCCAATGTTCCGGATTGCTGCGCAGGTTCATGGCCGCGACGACGTACTGCACCTGGAATTCGGCGAGCCGGACTTTCCCACTCCAGCTCATATCGTCGAGGCGGCGGAACGTTCACTGCACAGTGAAAAACAGGGCTATGGGCCGGCCTGTGGGCTCGCCTCACTGCGCCAGGCACTGGCAGAACGGGTAGCCCGAGTCGACGGATATAGCCCTACTCCGGAACAGATTCTCCTCACTTCCGGCGGTACCGGAGCCTTGATGGCATCGCTACTCTGCCTCACCTCACCGGGCGATGAAGTGCTGGTTCCCGACCCGGCCTGGGCTGGCTACGATGGCATGCTGGCGGTGGCTGGAGTCCGAATGGTGCGCTACCCTCTCATGGCGGACAAGAGCTGGCATCCGGACCTGGACGCGCTAAAATCAGCGATTTCCTCTCGCACCAGAGTACTTTTGCTGAACTCGCCGTCCAACCCCGCCGGAGCGGTCTATCCAGCGGCCACCATAGCCGCTCTCGTGCAGATAGCTGAACAGCACGACCTCTGGATACTCTCCGACGAGTGTTATGATGAGCTGGTTTACGATGGGGAGCATGTGAGCCCGCTGTCTTTAGATAGAAATCAGCGGGTTATCGCCGTAGGCACATTTTCCAAGACATACGCTATGACCGGCTGGCGTATTGGCTGGCTGGTCGCTCCTCCTGCGTTAATCAGCGGACTTTCGATTATCATCGCCGCACAAGTTAACAACCTTCCGACTTTTGTACAGCGCGGGGCGGAAGCTGCGCTGCAGGGCTCACCAGACAGCGTCCATGAAATGTTTACAGCGTATCGAGACCGGCGCAATTTGGCGGCCACTGTTCTGCGCTCGTATGGCAGATTCTCCTACCTGCCCGCAGGGGCCTTCTATGTGTTGGTAGATGTGACTGGAGACCCTGGCGCAGTTCACGATTCATCCGGCCAGACTGCCGGATCTTTTGATAGTGTAAGATTTGCGGAGGTCCTGATTGCCGAGCGCCGAATCGCCGTGGCACCAGGAGCGGCATTTGGAACCCGAGCTAGCTCCTACGTGCGGGTTTCGCTCGCCAGTAATCCCGATGCTCTCCAGGCAGGCATTACCGGGCTCCTGGATTTTGCCGCAGAGTATCAAGGCGAGTATTGACTAAGTTTCCGGCGTAGGATAAGACCATGGAATCGGCGACGGCGCCGCCGGTATGCCTTCCTGTTCAAATCCCCAGTCAAGCAAATCGCGCATGTCGGTGATTCGAACCTGCCAGGTGGGCTCATTCAGTACTGCTCCAACGATAAGATGCCCATAGCGGATGGCAGCGAACGCCTGGCAGTAACCGGCGTCACCGGTCCATCCAGGCTTGACTCCGATCGCGCCAGGATAGGGTGAGCGCGCGCCGGGAATCAGGTCGTCACCGGTCAGGAGATCATACGCTTTGTGAGCCCCGGTCTTGGGGATCTTATACTCCTTGGTCGAGGTAATCTTTACCAGAGTGGGGTTCTGCATGGCTGCGGCAGCCAGCACCGCCAGATCACGTGCGGTGGTGTAATGACCAGATTCCCCCAACCCATCCGGATTCATGAAGTGGGTTCGAGTCAGTCCCAACTGCTGCGCCCGCTGATTCATGAGTGCGACAAAAGCCGGCACAGAACCGCTGATACCGTCAGCTATCGCTACCGCGGCGTCATTGCCTGAGGGCAGCAGCAGCCCGTACAGCAAATCAAGAAGAGTCAGCTTCTCGCCCGCGCTGAGTCCCATAAAGCTGCTGTCCGGTCGTACCAGCGCCTGCGCATCCGTTCCAATGGTAATGACTTGATCCAGTTTGCCGTATTCAACCGCCAGCAAAGCGGTCATGATCTTGGTGCAACTGGCCTGCGGCAACTCCAGATTGGCGTTTTGGGCAAAATAGGTGAGTCCAAGTTGCGGGTCATAGACAAAGCCGGCTTCGGCGGTTATCTGGGGAGGATTGCCCACCGAAAATACCGCCGAGCGGCTGATAGACTGGGGTTCGATGACGTGGGAGACACCAACCGGGCCGGTAGCCGCAACCTGGGCGACTAGAACCACCAGCAACGCTAACAACAAAATGAGGAATGTCGACCAGGTAATTGTGGTTACTGCAAGCCGGTGATTTTCGGGGAGGCGCACCTTCTTTTCCGGCTCCAGACCATCCTCATCCTGTGGTGACCCAATAATTGGCATCGTCTTACCTTTGCCGGAAAAACTGCAATAACTCACCTGACAAACCATGAAGGATCTGCAGATGCAGTCTAGTGTAACGGTGTGCCCGAGTCAACCGAATGGGAATGGAGGTCTAGTGGTCTTCCAGGTTAACTACGTGGGTGCCAAGGGGCGGAATCGAACCGCCGACACCAGCATTTTCAGTGCTGTGCTCTACCGACTGAGCTACCTTGGCGCTAGGTTGAGACATGGGAATAGTGTAAAGGGGCGGCCGACGGGCCATAGTGTACCACCAGCGGCAAAGTCATGTCAATGAGAATGTCGCCTGGGTGCTGGCAGGTCTAGTCCGATCCCGGTCTCATCGGTTGGATAACACACTTGGATAACGCACAGTTGCATACAAGGACGACACAGGTTAAGATGGAGGCGGCAGTTAGGCTCCCATGCACCACACGATGGGGAACTCTGGATCCCCGATTGACAAGGGAGGAACGGGGTGGCGGGACGAGATCGACGCAACGACGAGCAAGGTACTGGGACCTCTGTTGCGACCCAGGAACAGCACAAGCGCAGCCAGCCATCGCGCGACCGGTGGACGGGCGGAGCTGAGGACGCCGATCATTTGGCACCACTCGAGAACGTGTCCCTCTTTGCCGGTCTGGATGCCGATGGGCTTCTTGAGCTGGCCGCTGTTGTCAAACGGCGCGCCTTCCGCCCCGGTGAAGTCATATTTCATCGGGATGATTCGGGCCAGGTGCTCTACGTGATACGCGAAGGCAAGGTAAAAATCTATATCACCAGCCAGGACGGCCAGGAGGTAGCGCTTGCGGTCTTCGGCGCCGGCGACTATTTCGGGGAACTCGCTTTGTTGGATGGCCAGCCTCGCTCGGCTAGCGCTGTCGCCATCGAGTCCGTCGAAACATTTGCGCTGCAGCGAGCTGACTTCATCAACGCAGTCATGCATCACCCACGTATCGCCATTGGAGTCATGAATGTCCTCTCGCGACGGCTACGACAGACCGATGCCATGATTGAGGACCTGCTCTTTCTCGATGTTCACGGCCGGGTAGCCAAGAAGCTGCTGGAGTTGGCTGAGTTACACGGCGTTCGCACTCCTGAAGGCATTCGCATCGACTTACGCCTGACACAGGGGGAGCTTGCCGCCATGGTGGGCGCATCGCGCGAGAGCGTCAACAAAGTCATGGGGTACTTTACCGACAAGCGCTTTATCTCTACCGACAAGTACAAGATTACTATCATTCGGCTAGCGGAATTGCGCCTTCGGGTCTACTAGCAGCCCATATCGAGAGAGAGAAATATGCGCCATGCAGCCATATCCCGATGTTCCGGAGGCTAAAGGGTCCACGGCTCCAGAGTCCGACGACGTGACCGGTCAAGTTACCGTTCGTTTATCGCAAAGCGATCTTCCGCTACAGCTGGTAACTGATCAGACTGCCGCAGCGTTCGAGTTACCACATACTCAATCTACTCCGCTACCTTCTATTGAACCCGATGGTGGGTTTCACACTCATCTGGGTGAGCCTACTCAAGGGGCAAGTAGGGCGGGAGCCGCGCACGCCGCGCAGGAACGAGCCAAGCAGGATGTTGAGTCGCTCGCTCAGAATCTGGCCGGAATCGCCGCTATGCTGCACACCCATGCGAAAAATCTTGAGCGGTTCGTCGAGGGTTCATATGTCGGCGACCTGGGAGATCCGCACACCCATATGCTCTCGCAGGCACTGCAGGTCGCGAGCGAGGCCGACCTAGGGCTAGCACGGCTGGGCCATATGCTGCGGCGCCTCGTCGCCTCGGTGGAGGTCGCAACCAGCAACGTAGATGCACTGCAGCAGGAGCGTGAGCGCCTCTCCAGCCTGTATCACATCGCCCAGCAACTCAATTCCTCCCTTGATCTCGAAGAGCTTCTTGGCCACGTTATGAATCAACTCATTGAGGTCGTACGCGCCGAGCGCGGCTTCCTGATGTTATGGGACGAGAGCGAACGCCAGTTACACTTTATGGTAGCGCAGGGAGCGGATCACCGCCGGCTGGCCGAGAGTGACTTCAACATTAGCCAGGGTATCGTCGAGGGGGTCTGGCAATCCCAGCAACCATTGCTGGTTCTAGACGCCCAGGACGATGTGCGTCTGCAGCAAAGGGTGAGCATCGTTGCCTATGGCATCCGCTCAGTGATGTGTGCTCCGCTGCGAGTACGTGGCCATGGTGTCGGCATCGTCTACGTAGATAGCCGCAATCAGACAGCGCTTTTCGACGCCTCTCACCTTGATTTGCTCGCCGCGTTCTGCAACCAAGCGGCAATTGCCATCGATAATGCTCGTCTCTTTGCCGATCTGCGCCAACGCATCCGCGAGATCAGTGCGATGAAGGCATATACTGACAACATATTCGAATCGATCGCCAGCGGAGTGGTGACCACTGATACTCTGGGTCAGGTAACCGCTTTCAATCACGCGGCGCGGCGAATCTTCGGTCTGGCGGGTGACCAGGCGGTAGGAAGAGCCTATCAAGAGGTACTGGCCGGTATCGGCGACGAGGAGCTCACCGAGATCATGCGCCGGGCAGTCGCCCGCAGTGAGATTACCCTTGGGCACGAAATGGAAAGAGATTTGCCTGAGCGTGGCCAGGTATTCCTCCGCCTGAATGTCTCACCGCTCCTGCAAAACGACGACGAGAGTGAGACTCTGGGTGTGGCGGTGGTGGTCGATGATTTGACCGAGCTACGCCACAGCCAGCAACAGACCAGAGAGATTCAGCGGCTATTCGGGCGCTACGTACATCCCGCCGTAGTACGCCAACTGCTAGCCGATCCAAGCGCTGTCCACCTTGGCGGAGAGACTCGCGAAATCAGCGTGGTCTTCGCCGACATACGCGGCTATACTAAGTTAGCCGAAGAACTGGCCCCGACAGACCTGGTTCGGGTTCTCAATTCATACCTCAACATTTTGACCGAGGCCATCTGGCAGGAAGAGGGCACGGTGACCATGTTTATCGGCGATGCGCTGATGGCTATCTTCAACGCTCCGCTGCCTCAGTCCGACCATGCGCACCGGGCGGTGCGGGCGGCGTGGGCTATGCGTAAGGCGCTGGAGCGCCACACTGGCGAACTGGCCGCCGGCGAAACTCCAGTGGAGTATGGTGTAGGCGTCCACACCGGGCTGGCAGTCGTCGGAAACATTGGCGCGCGTGATCGCCTCCAAAACTATACGGCTATCGGCGATGCCGTTAATACCGCACAGCGTCTGGAGTCTAACGCCAGCGCCAACCAGATATTGCTGAGCGCTTCCACGTACAGTAGAGTTGCCGAGATCGTTCGTGCCTGTGAACTGGCGCCCCTGCAGGTAAAGAACAAGGTTGCAGCGCTCAGCGTTTACCAACTAGACGGCCTACGGCTGTAACCGGTAGATCGCTGTGGATTACGGCGTGCCGATGTCGCTGGCGATCTCGCGCTCCAGCACAAATCCGCGCGAGTAGACTTGGTGGAAGCCGAATCTCAGGTACAGCGCCTGCGCACGCTGGTTGTTCTCTTCTGCGTTGAGCACAATCCTGCCTACCTGGTGTACCTGAAAGTACCGCACGGCTTCAGCCATGAGTCGAGTGCCGATGCCGTGGCCCTGCGCGCGTGGGTGAACGGCGATACGTACCAGATACCCGATGCCTGCGTCTACTATATTGTACTGGTAGCCGACGATTCCCTGCTCATCCAGGGCGACAGCAAAGTATGGATAGAAGCGCCGAACCTGGAGGAAGCTGGCCACATCATGCCGCCACGGCTGCTCAAACGCCAAATTCTCCACCGCCACAGTTGCTTCGGCATCGGCAGCTTCAAACTGCCGAATCTGTACTCGCGTGTTTCCCTGGTCGGGTATGGTGAACCCTTCCTTGTCATAGGAACGCAGTAGCGAACGGAGATGAAAGTGTCGCGCTTCCAGGGAGCTGCGCAGCCAATCGGTGTCCAGGTCGCTGCCTGAATAGTAAAGGGTACGCGCCCCTCTGGCCGCCACCAGCTGCTCAAGTGGCGGCAGCAACAAATCGAGGTACTCGTCGCTGTCACCACCCATGGAAGTAACGGCGCCAAACCCACCCAGCCAGGCGCTGGGCGGTACCAGCCAGTTCACCAGGAGAAACGCTCGCAGCACAGTCTCCAGCGCCTGCTTTGGGAGCCGGCTCTCTTGGGCAAATGCCCCTACAGCCGGCATCTCATCCAAAAGACTTGGCAGTTCCTCAAACCCAAAGTGATAATAGGTATATTCAGAGGTTTCCAGCATTCGCTGCAGCGCCGGTAGATCCTTGCCGTCTAGCCGTCGGAGGCGAAGACCCCGATACGATAGCATCGTCATATGCAGCTCATTCTGGCGCTATTACATCGAACCCGGCGGCTCGCTGTCACCATCAGCGGCGATTACTCTACTGTTGATCATGCTCCCTGGTCATCAGTATCCGCGCTCATCGGATAGTACGACGGCGCCAGATCGGCGCCTCCCACGAGCCGCCGGCGGTTGGCCAGGGGCAGAGTTTTGGCCGAAACGTAGAACTCGTGCTCAGCGACCGAAAGTTTATGCGTTGGAGGGCTCATCAGCTTGAGAGCCGGTTGCTGCCTTCGCGAAGCGGTGTAGTGGAAAAGGTCATCACACTGGCGGCTCAGCCAGCGTCCCGCATCCTCTCCGAGCAAGACGCTGCGAAGACGGCTGGCCAGTTCCGCCCGCTGTCTCTGCGGCATCGTCAAAGCCTGGTAGAGAGCATCCACGGTGGCGTCAACATCCAGCGGGTCGATGCCCAACACGCCGCTATACAGCTGCTCATACGCTCCGGCAGTCGTAGAAAGCACAACCGCCCCATCTCGGCAGTTGAGCAATCCACCTTCTTTAACTACAAGATTCATGCCATCTGCCAGCGGATTGACCAACAGCGCGTCATAGTACTGCATGCATGCCAGGGCTCGCGCATGATCGTTGCCAAATATCGCGGTAATTGGTCGCCAGTCTGGGGTACCAAAGCGCCGGTTAATCCGGTCGATCGTGTTGCGTACCTGCTCCGCGTACTCCTGATACTCCGCCAGGCCCTCTCGAGAGGGCACCAGCAACGCCAGAAATGCTACACGCTCCCTTAACTCGGCGTGCCGCTCCAGCATCAGTTCATAGGCCTGGAACCCCCGCACGATATTCTTGGTAGGCTCTAGCCTATCGACACGCAAGAGCAGCTTGCGCTGCCGCCCAACCCCAACATCTCGCAAGATCTGCTTCGCCGTCGCCTGCGCTTTTTCAGTGTGTGCGCTGGCATAGACAGCTCCCGGAGTAATGGCAATGGGGTAGACTCGAACCTGGGTACGGTGCCCTCTCCAGAAAATTTCATCAGGCATGCGCACAATAGTTGCCCCGGGCAGGAACCGCTGAGCTCCGTCAAGGAAATGGTCGGCGTCACTCTGTGTCTGGAAGCCTATGACGTCGTTGGCCGCCAGCCCACGATAGACTGCATACACATAGTCTTTAGGCACCGACGACCACTCCCTGACGCTGGGCCACGGAACGTGAATGAAGTGCAGCAAGCAGGCATCAGGCCGATTTTCGCGTACGATCCTTGGTGCCAGGTACAGATGGTAGTCCTGGAACAGCACCGGAGTCATCTGACCGCTGGTATCCAACTCGTCAATGACCGCCTCGGCGATAGCTTCATTTACTGGGCAGTAACCCAGGGCCCAATCCAGGTGCGATTCCTCAGTGACAGCGTTGGAGCGGAGTAGGCCGTGGTGAGCGAACCAGAGTACCCGGTTGCTGAATCCAGCATAGTACCGCTGATACATATCCGCGGGAACCGACACCAGCCGCGAGGTTAGCTGAGACAGTCCGGCGGGAGCTAGAGTAGTGCCACCGGCAACGGTATCGGCTACCGCACGATCGGCATCAGTCATGGCAAGAGAAATCCATGAAACGGGGCGGTCATCCGCCGCCCAGAGCAAACCGCTTACCACGCCTCCCGCGCCTCGTTGCGCCTGCATCGAACCGTCAAATCCAAAGGAGTGCTCGATCGGCCCACGATTGGTCACAAAAATGAGGCGTTCCGCTTCGTCGGTGCGGCCCGCCTCGAATATGTAGTCGTTTGCTTTATTGGTAACCACTGGTGCAGTGCCTCCTTAAGTCCCCCGCGAACATCCCGCCGGGTGCCACCAAGACCTAGTATCCAATACCCAGGTAAGACTCAGGTGATAGAATCCTGAAATGAAACTAAGAGCTTCGTGCGGGGCTCATCATGCCAGGCATCCAGGCTAGCGGAGCAAGACCCGTGCCGACATACCGCGGAGCGATGCGGCGTGATACTCTGTGTATGCCTGGATCGTAGAAATCCGACAGAGGATTGTACGAGAATGAAAGCCCATATTCTGATCGTGGATGATGACCACCATATCACTGGTGTGCTCCGTCGCGCACTGGCGTATGAAGGGTATAGCGTGGAGGTGGCCACTCGCGGTGACGAAGCGCTCCGCAAAGTGATCGAACATCCACCCGAACTGATCGTGCTCGACCTTATGCTACCAGGAATTGACGGGCTGGAAGTCTGCCGGAGACTGCGTGCGTCGGGAAATCACGTGCCCATCTTGATGTTGACGGCAAAGGACTCTATCCCGGATCGTGTCTCAGGGCTGGATGAAGGCGCTGACGACTACCTGGTCAAGCCCATGGAGCTCGAGGAGCTGCTGGCACGAGTGCGAGCGCTTCTCAGGCGTCGCAATCCCGAGCAGGCGGAGGTTCTGCGCTTTGCCGATGTCGAGCTGGATACCGGCACACGCATGGCACGGCGCGGTTCACGCGAAATCAGCCTTTCTACCACTGAATACGAGTTGCTGGCCCTCTTCATGCGGCGTCCACGTCAGGTGTTGACGCGCGATATCATCATGGAACGCGTCTGGGGGTACGATTTCGAGGGCGAGTCTAATGTCTTAGAAGTGTATGTCGGATACCTTCGTAACAAGCTCGAGGCCGACGGAGAACCCCGCATTCTGCATACGATACGCGGCGCCGGATACGTACTTCGAGAAAAGGCTGATCTCTGATGGGTAAACGGCCGGGGTGAGGTAGGGAACGCACTGAGGAACTGGATGGCTGCATCAAAATTCGTTGACACCATACGACAGTGGACACTCAACTCAATATCGATCCGCCTGCGTCTGGCGCTCTGGTACGGCACGTTGCTCTTCGTCACCCTTACACTCTTTAGTATCATCGTTTTCGCGGTTACCCAGATCCAGCTGGACAACAGCGTCAACCAGAGCCTGCAGAGTAGCGCGCAGACCATTGCCTCGGTCATACACAGCGATTTGGTGAGGGACCAAGCTAGTGGGAGCACCGAAACTCCCACTGCCACGCAACAACCATCCAGCACTGCCACCACAGAGGCTACGCCTACCATCACCGCATCGCCACATGCCTCCACCCAGACCGCCATTCCATCTGCCAGCCAGACCGCCATTCCATCCGCCACGCCGGTACCAACGGTAGATCCGGAGCAGCAGGCCAAGATTCAACGGCAACTCCAGTTGAGTAATAGCGCGCGAGACCTCCTGGGAAGACTGGACCTGACCTTCGAGGTCATCAATGATAAGGGCACCGTCGTCTACACGGCACCCAATATCCGCGGCTCCGTACTGAAGATCAACCCGGCAGCGGTGTACACCGCCCTGAACGACGGCTCCTGCGAAACTTATGACGAGCCTCAGAATACGTCACAGCTACGAATCTATGTGTATCCGGTCACCTTACCCTCCACCACCAGTCACAGCGCCACCGTTATCCCGCCGACTGGCAGCGGGTGTATGAGCGCTGCCCACGGTGACATAGTTGGCGCGGTTCTGGTAGCCAAAACCGTAGACGACCTGAACGGCTCACTCAGCACGCTTAGTCACCTACTCGTCATTGGTGTGATTATCGCTACCATCTTTACAACATTGGGCAGCTGGTTCATCGCCGGCAGCAGCCTGCAGCCCATCTCCAAAGTCACCCGTATCGCGCGCGCTATCGCGGTCAACGCGCATGCCGCCGGCTTGGGGCGGCGAGTGGGGTACAGCGGACCGCGAGACGAGGTGGGTGAGCTGGCGGGAACGTTCGACGATATGCTGGCCTCAATTGAACACGTAACCAGCGCTCAGCGTCGCTTTGTCGCCGATGCCTCGCATGAGTTGCGTGCGCCGCTGACCTCGATCAAGGGAAACCTCGAGTTTCTGCGCATGGCTCGCAATGCGTCTGAAGAGGCGCGCAGCGAAGCCGTGGAAGATGCCTATGCCGAGGCTGAGCGCATGACCAGGCTGGTCAACGACCTGCTGCTGCTGGCCAGAGCTGATGCCGCAGCCGGCAGCGCCCCAGGCTCAGGAGCGGCACGGCTCGACGACCAGATGCGCGGACGCCGCGAACCGGTCGAACTCGACCAGCTGGCCATGGAGATTTTCCGCACCGCACGCACCCAGATTCAGGCAGGACGAAAGACCAGGCTACAGCTTGCCATACAGCGCCTGGAGCCAGTAGCGGTCATGGCCGACCCTGGCCAGTTGCGCCAGGTCATGATGATTCTCCTAGACAACGCCATCAAGTATACTCCCGAGGGAGGTAAGGTACGTATCTCGGCTGTACGTGAAGATGGACAGGCGGCTATCAGCGTCAGCGACACCGGCATCGGCATCGAGCCGGAGGTCATGCCGCATATCTTCGAGCGCTTTTATCGCGGCGACTCGGCGCGTGCGCGAGAAGAGCACGGTAGCGGCCTGGGGCTGGCCATCGCCGACTGGATAGTTCGAGCGCATCATGGCGAGATTCGAGTCACCAGCGACCCTGGCAAAGGCAGCACATTCTCGGTGTTGCTACCGGCCTTAAAACGACCTGGTGAACCAGGCAGCGTGAAGCTCCCGGTGGTGCGTACCCGGAGGTCCGGGCGCAACCCTATGGCTGAGGCCATCGCGCCTCTTGCCCGACTGGCCAACTCCGTTTCGCGCCCACGCATCGGTGAGTCCAAAGATAGTCAGGGCAATCACAAGCCCCCAAAAAGAGGATGAGATCCACAATGCCAACCTATACGTACGATGCCATCGTGATCGGTGCAGGGCAATCAGGCGGCCCAATCTCGACTGCGCTGGCCAGAGCGGGTCGCAAAACCGCCATCATCGAGCGCGAACACGTTGGGGGCACCTGCATCAACGAGGGCTGCACACCAACCAAGACCATGGTTGCCAGCGCGAGAGTGGCCTATCTCGCCAGGCGCGCGGCAGACTACGGCGTACACGCTGGTCCAGTTAGCGTCGATATGGAGGTGGTTCGCCAGCGCAAGCGCGACATAGTTGCCAGCTGGAGCCACGGAAGCCAGCAACGTATCGAAGATACTCCAGGCGTCGATCTGATCTTTGGCGAAGCTCGATTCACCGGTCCAAGGACGCTGGAAGTGCAGCTGAGAGATGGCGGTACGGAGCAGCTGGCAGCTGATACCATCCTCATCAATACCGGAGAGCGGCCCAGCGTACCCGCTATCGACGGTCTGCAGAGCGTGAACACCCTCAATTCGACCAGCATAATGGAACTCGGTGAGGTGCCCGAGCATCTTCTGGTGATAGGCGGAGGCTATGTTGGACTAGAGTTCAGCCAGATGTTCCGCCGTTTTGGTAGCCGAGTGAGCGTGATACAGCGTGGCAGTCATTTGCTCTCCCGCGAAGATGATGATGTTGCCAACGAGGTGGCCAAGATACTGAGAGAAGACGGCATCGAGATCTGGCTGCAAACGCAACCCATCTCGGTAGCGCCTGGCAATTCCGGCTCTACCATTGCACTCCAAGTGGAGAATCCAGACGGCGCACGTATCCTGCACGGCTCGCATCTGTTGTTGGCCGCAGGACGCACTCCCAACACCGACCGCCTGGATCCGTCGGCTGCTGGTATCGAAACGAACCGGGCTGGTTATATCGTGACCAATGACCGGTTGGAAACCAATGTGCCTGGTATCTACGCGTTGGGCGACGTCAAGGGAGGGCCGGCCTTTACCCATATCTCCTATGACGACTACCGTATTATGCGCGCGAACCTCTTGCACGGCGGGCACGAGACCATTACCGGTCGGCCGGTCCCCTATACGGTCTTCATCGATCCACAGCTCGGACGCATCGGTCTTAGCGAAGACGAAGCACGCCGGCAGGGTCTGCCGATACGGGTGGCGAAGCTGCCGATGACCTCGGTTGCGCGCGCAGTCGAGACCGACGAGACTCGTGGATTCATGAAAGCGATAGTACATGCCGAGACACAGCAGATCCTGGGAGCTGCGGTGCTAGGAATCGAGGGCGGCGAGATTATGAGCGTGCTCCAGGTGGCCATGATGGGCAAGTTGCCCTACACCGAGCTGCGCGACGGCATCTTTGCCCATCCCACCCTCTCCGAATCGCTGAACAATCTGTTTATGTCTCTGGACGGTGAATAACGGGTCCTGCTTCTTCTGACCTATGGGTCCACCCGGGACAATCTGATGTAGTCGATGCCGTTCCACTGCTGGCGTACTCCTTGCATCACGAATTCGAAGCGGTTGAGGGCCAGCACCGCGGGTACATCCTCAGCCGGGCAATCGGGATAACCGCGCTGGAAGAGCTCAAAGCGATTCTGACTGAACAATTTCTCGATATTGGTCTGCAGAACCGACTCAGCATCAGGCGAGTCCAACAGCTGTGCCGCCAGGTAGTCGGCGCAGTATTCGTCCTCATTGGGGTCCTCGAATTCGCCCGGCAGTGTAGCGGTGGGATAGAGTGAGATCACACCACCCTGTTCCGGGGCAAGCCGACCGGCATACCTGGCAGTGGATGCGGCGTTGACCAGCGCGCAGCCCAACAACACACCAGCGTTGACGGCGCTGACCGCCCCACGTGTGCCAGCCCCAGTGCGCTGAATGATGAGACGCCCGCGCACATCGGCTTCGGCCATCTGCGCGGGCGAGTTGCTAAGATCAAAGCCCGGTATCTTCCGGCCGCCTACCTCGCCGGCCAGTAGCGCTCCCGGCTCACGCGCGCGCAGAGCCAGAGCTTCCTCGACCTCGCGAACCAGCCAGAGCTCTCGGGCGCCGCCGGCGAAGGCATAGGCGTCGACGCTGAATGCGCGAATCACATCGATCACGATCACCACCCCACGACCCTCCCCCGCGCTGTCGTGGTTGATCCAGCGAATCTCCATTGTGAATCCAATCTGGTGTGTTACCACCATGTCCATGTATACATAGCCGGTCTGCTTGGAAGCTCCCGCCCATATATCCCGCTGAATTGCTAACGGTTGTTACCCTAGTTTATACTAGAGCCGCAGTTGCCGCGCTTCCTTCAGAAAGAGTAGTAGGGGCCGACGGAGAACACGGCCCCAGGACGGCCACTGGTGCTCACTCCAACATCGTGGTTGGCAAGGGTACAGGGTACCATAGTTGACCTAGAATGGTATATACAGGTCTACTGGTTTCTACCACGACTGCGAGATGAATACCTATCAATCAAGGAGATCTTGGCGAGGTGATAAGCGGATGAGCGATAATCGCAGGGATTACGACCACGAGGAGACCTGGCGGCTACCACCAGACCGGGCGGATCGTAGCAGGCGATCACACCGCCCTAATCCCTCCGACAATCCGAGAGACCCCGATCCACGAGATCCGCCATCGCGCTCGAAGCGCATGAGCCAGCGCCTCTCTCCGGACCGTACCCGGAATTCTCCGCCGGATGAGCTCCGGGATCCGGGAGCATCCCACCGGGACAGGGGTAGATCGTCTCGCGACGAACGGAACGAACGCGACGAAGATGCTCCAGTCCGCCATAGAAGCGGTACCAACTCTCGCCGAGACCAGCCGCCGAACCAGGGTAAGTTCGTCTCACCGCCTCGCCCCCGCACCCCAGCACCGGAGCCACCGGAGAGCCGTTCGCCGCAAGCCAGCCGCACACGAGGAAATTACGATGATCGTGACGACCGCGGCCGTGCCGGCGGCAGCTGGGAAGAGGAGGAGGAACGCCAGGAGCTACGGCGCCGGCGCCCCCAGCCGGATCGAGTTGATAATCGAGTTGACAGGGGAATGCCGCCATCCAGAGGTGGTGGTGTACCGAGCCGGCGGCTTGCCCACGAGGACGACTACCCGTATGAGGGGCCACCGCCACCACGTAGTAGATCAAGTGACCAGTGGCGTGAGCAGGAACCAGGCTGGGATCGTGAGCGCGGCCGTGAACGAGAATCAGTTCAGGGCCGTGGCCGGCGTGAGCCGACCTGGGAATCGTGGGACGACGACGAAGCGGGGCATTTCGAGCAACAGGACAGCGTCTGGGCTCCAGCCTGGCAGCAAAACCAGCCGGGTGGAGGGCAGAGAACGGATCAACCAGGGTCCTCCGGGCGGGGCAAGCGGCCGGCTGGCCAGAAACCGGCACCGGGAACTCGTGGCGGGCGGGTCGCCGCTCTAGGGGAACGCTCGGCCCAGCTTGGTAGGCGCGCCAGCAGCCTGGGGGAGACCGGCTACATGTGGGCCGTGACCCAGAGGAAGCGCATCCTGAGCACCCGCCGTGGGCGCATCATCACCGCGGTGATTGCGGCGAGTCTGCTCCTGGCTACCCTGGGGTCGGTCGGGCTGGCGTATGCCGAGTACCACCATGTCAAGTCTCAGGCCTCGGTCGCCTTAGCCGACCTGAAAGCAGCCGAGACCAACTTAAAGCTGCTGGAGACCAACCCCTTCGATCTCACGGCGATTGCGCAGGCCCAGGCCGACCTGCAGCAGTCCAACGTCGCCTTTGTCCAGCTGAACGACAGCATCCAGCACATTCCCGGTGTGTTGGGCATCACCCCGATCGTGGGCTCAGATGTGGACGCCGTCTTGCAGATTGGTCCCATCGCGGTGGAGGCCACGCAGGCAGGCGTGCTGGGCTGTCAAATTCTGGGGATCCTGGCCCCCAAGCTGCAAAAACCCCTGGCCACCAATATTCCGGGACTCAACAGCGCCGATATAGCCGCCGTGGACGCCGACTTCAACACGCTCTACGGACTGGCCTCGACCATCTTGCAGCAGGTCGAGCAGCTGCCGTCCTCAGCGGCCAGTCTCGATCCCCGTCTGGGTTCGTTGTTGTCCGCGGTCAGCACCAACCTGCCCGCGTTTCAGCAAGGGCTGCAGGATGCCAAGAGTTTTATGGCGGTGCTTCCCCAGCTCCTGGGAGTGGGCCAGCCCGCCAACTACCTGCTGGAAGTGATGGACTCCACCGAGCTGCGGCCCGGCGGCGGCTTCATCGGCAACGTCGGCACCCTCACCATGAGCGGCGGCCGGCTGCAGGGCAAGCCGCAGATCAAAGACGTGGACATCATCGATGATAACGACAATCCATATAGAGGAATCCCCATACCTCCGCAGTTTGGCTGGTTCACCTCTGGCGGCTCGTCGCTTCTCTTGCAGGACTCCAACATGGACGCCGATTTCCCCTCTGATGCGCAGCGAGCGATACAGCTCTATAGTGTTGCTGGAGGCAAGAATTTCTACGACACTCCCACTGGGCAGCCCATTACCGCCAACTCCTTCCAGGGGGTGATTGCCATTACCCCCTGGCTGATCGAGAATATGTTACAAATTACCGGTCAAATAAGCGTGCCGACGAGCAATGGAACCGCAGTGAAGGTCAACTCAAGCAACCTGATCTCGGAAATTCACTTTTTTCAGCTCACTCCTGGCCAGGGTGGACCGAGTGATTTAATTGATCCGAATCCGATCTGTAACGGCCAGTCGTACCGTAAGTGCTTTACCGGAGCGCTATTCGCTACCATGCTGGCGGAGCTGGGCAAGGTAAGCACCACGAACTTCGGTGCATTGGGCAAGCTCATAATAAACTCGCTTCACACCAAGGACATTCAGATCTACCTCACCCAGTCCGGTGCGGAGGCGCTGCTGCTGCACCACGACCTGGCCTCGGCGGTGAACGCGCCCAAGTCTGGTGATGGCATGATGGTAGTGGATGCCAACATCAACGGCATCAAGGCCAACAACTCTTTAGATTACAACTGGACTGATAACATAACGCTTGATTCCTCTGGTGACGCCACCCACCATCTGAACCTGACCTACAACTTTCCCAACAACTTTCCTACCTTCGCGGACGCGGTAGCCACGTTCTTCCCTTCAGCTGCAGCTTACTGTGACCGCCAAATTTGTTACCAGGACTGGCTCCGCGTCTATATGCCCTCCGACGCTACGCATATCCACGGGCCAGGTAACCTGCTCACCCTGGGAAACAACACGCCGTCGCAGACCAACGAATTCGGCATGACGGTTATCCAGGGGTTGGTCCTTCTGGACCTGGGAAATCAGATGTCCGTCTCGTACACCTGGACGGTTCCCCACGCCGCGGTACAAACAGGCGGCAGCGGCTGGCTCTACCAGTACGCCATCCAGAAGCAGGCTGGTATGATTTCTCGCCCCATAGACGTGACACTGACGCTGCCCTCCTGTGCTCACGTCTACGGCAAGTTGCAGGGATTCACCACTCCAACCGCTGGCTCCGCCGTCTATAAGCAACCTGACCTGACCAGTGACACGACGCTTAGTCTGCAGTACACCTGCTGAGAGGCCTCCCTGCCGGACTGGGGCGAACCGGCGCTGGCTGCGATCAAAGACTATCCAGCCGGCATGAGTTAGAGTATACTTATCGCGCAGGTATCGATAACAGCGCTTAGCCGATAAACAATTATGAGAGGGGCCTACGGCTGTCCCGGGCAAGATAGGCCGCTGGAACCAGAAGAAATAAGGAAGGTGCCGGGTATGGTGGTGTGTCCCTGGTGTGGCAAGAGTTCGAATTCTACCACGTATTGCGTGTCTTGCGGAGCAAAGCTCAATGCCGACTCAGCCGGCGCAGAGCCGGAAAACCAAACACCGGCCTTCGCTTCCTTCGTGACCGCAATCAATAGCAAGTGGCCTGATCTACAGCTGGACGGCACCACCGGACCCATGGGCCAAATCAGCAGCCAGCCCCCCTACGAGGCGTCCGCCGAGGCGCCGGAGCAGGATGTGTCTTCTGAGCCCGGGCATGTGTTGGTCCGGCTCAAGCCCAGCGAGACCGGTAGCAGCGGCGACCTGGACGAGTACATAGTTGATCTCACTGGGCAGGATGTCATCGTCGGACGACTACCAACCTGCGAAATCTGCCTTGACGACGACCCACTGGTATCTCGCTACCATGCCAATCTCAGCTTTAGAGATGGAGTGTATGTGCTTGCCGATATGGGAAGCAGCAACGGCACCTATCTCAACGATGCGGCAGTGACCGAGGACACCATTGTGCAGATTGGTGATGAGATCACCGTCGGGATCCATGAAATCCTGGTCAGGAGAGGGCACGACTTTCCCGAGTATCTGCGTAGAAATGCCCGCCACCCTGAGAAAGTGACGCCTCCGGCGCTCCCAGACGAGAACACCGATCCAGGCCTACCGGCATCTGAAGCTGGAGCCGCCCTGAATTCCTTCGGCGGAGCGAGCCCGAGCAGCCCTCTGCCCCTTAGCGCGCCGGACAGCCAGCCAGTAAGCGCACCGGTGGTAGCGGTTCTCCCCGACATGCCACCGCTAGAAAATCCCCTGGGACTTCACCAGCACGACTTGGGCGCCTTGCAGTCGCAACTGCAGGATATAGCGCGGGTATTGGGACGGCAAGCCGCCGAAGACGCTCGTGTGGCCACTCAGCTACGCACCTCTCTGGAATCGGCGCGAGCCACCCTGGCAAACCTACTGGCTACTGAGCTCGAGCCGCTTATGGAGCTCTTCTCTCCCGACCTTGGCGAGATGATCCAGACTGCCCGGCAGGCTGCCGAAAATCCGCGACACGTAGATTATGTGACGGCGCTGGCAGGACGAGCCGATACCATTGCGACCACGCTGTCGGCGCTGCAGAGGATGCAGTCTCAAACCGGAATTCTAGCCAATCTACGCGCGCTCTATGCTGAGCTCGACGCTGCACTGGAGTAATCCTCACGAGTAATCTGACACATGCCGGGGTGCTTCCGGCATTCACGCCGCCCGGACTTTCGGTTGCCGGCAAAGAGCGCTAGCGTGTATACTCGTACGAGTGTGCTGAAAAGAAGCCACGTGCAATCCCGTGCCAACTTTGCCCATATTGTGGCGCGCGTGGAACCTGGCAATCAGGAGGGAATGATCAGGTGAAGGTTATTTTGTTGCAAGATGTGCCCGGTTTGGGCAAACCAGGCGATGTGAAGGATGTTGCCAACGGCTATGCCCGCAACTACCTGTTGCCGCGCCAATTGGTGACGGCGGCCACTAGCAGCGAGCTGGCCCGGCTACGTGAGCGAGTAGCGGCGGCCCAGCGACGCGTACAGAAACAGCAGGCAACCAACGAAGCCCTGGCTGGGCGCCTCGCAGCGGTAACGTTGACTTTTGCCGTACGTGTCGGGCAGGGCCGGCGCCTCTATGGCTCAGTGACAAGCCAGAACATAGTTGACGCGCTGCAGGAGCAGGAAGGTCTCAGCATCGATCGCCGGATGATACAGCTACGCGATCCACTCCGCCAGCTGGGCGATTTCGAGGTAGGCATCCGTATTGCCACAGGGGTTGAGCCCAAAGTCAAGGTAAGGATAGTTTCGGCCGAATCTCTCTCGACACCTTCAGATGGCCAGGAAGCGACCCCAGCCACACCAGACGATGCTGAGCAGGAAGTGGAATCAGAGTAGCCTGGCGACACCGATTGGGAGGATGCGGGCATCATACCCAATCGGTGAGCTATTGCCTTACCCAGCACCATAACTTCCAACGTGCGTGGCGTGTATCACGTGATTTATGTCAATTGAGCCCCGGGCACCCCGTGACCATCTGATTTGGCATAGAAGATGCGCTCTGATCTACGTGTGTTGCTGCTTTGCGTCTCTAGCTTCACCTCCTGCCTGCTTACGCGGGCCGTGTCTAAAGTCGCTAGAAAAGCAGTCGCTCACGTATACGAGAGGCGGTATCAATTCCATGTCCATTGAGCTCAACCAGCTGCCTCAGCAGGTTCCCTTGCACGTCGCTTCACCACAGCTCGTAGCTGCCAACCACATACTGGCACTTTCCTCTACCGAACTCCAGACGCTGATCCACCGCGAAGTCGAAGAGAATCCAGCAATGGAGATGGAGGAAGTCGAAGTGTGCCCACAGTGCTCTCGCCCTCTGCAGGGCAGCGTCTGCACCTACTGCAATCGTCTGGCCAGGCAAGATTCGGCTGCGCAATCAGAGGATGACTTTGCCGACGAGGCCGGCATGTGGCGCCGGCAGAGCAACGGCTCCGACGAGGAGTTCGACCCGACTACCAGGGTGGCGGCACAGATGAGCCTGGCCGAGCATCTTACCCTGTCGCTTCAAGCTCAGTATACCGAGACGGAGGCGCCGATCATCGAATATCTGGTGGGCAATCTGGATGACGACGGCCGTTTACACTGTAGCGTCGAGGATATGGTGAATCTTTTTGATGTGGATGAGGGACGCATCAAGAATATGATTCGCTCATTGCAGAGCATGGAGCCGGTAGGGGTAGGGGCCCGTGATCTGCGTGAGTGTCTCTTGATACAGTTACAGTACCTCGAGGCTCAGGGGATTCATCAACCCTTTGCCCGTGAAGTCATCAGCCGGTTTCTGCCACAGCTCAGCGAGCATAAGTATGGGCACGTAGCTCTCGCGCTCGGCACCACCACCGAGACAATTCACGAAGTCAGCGAGTTCATACGCCGCAACTTGAACCCCTTCCCCGCCCGCGGCTATCTTGGGGCCAACCTGGCCAGCGGCGGAGAATCCAGCACGCCCATTGTGCCTGACGTCATTATCAGCAAACGGGCGCTGCCGGATGGGACCAGCAGTTACGACATCGAAGTTGTCGAGTCCAAGCGGTATTTTCTCAATATCAACCCCAGCTACGCGCAGCTCTATGCTGAGGCCAATAAGAGCCAGGGGGGAATGCTTAGCGAGGATGAGCGCCGGCACATCCACCAGTACGTGGCCAGAGCCAAGCTGTTCATATCCAACATCGACCAGCGGCGCAAAACCCTGACCAAGATCACTCGCCATCTCGTGGAGTTGCAGCACAGCTTCCTCGAGCAAGGGATACGAGCTCTTCAGCCGCTGACTCGCGCACGGGTGGCCATGGATCTGGGCATGCATGAATCAACGGTAAGCCGTGCCACTGCAGCCAAGTACTGTATGCTACCTAGCGGAGAGGTCATACCTTTCAGCAACTTCTTTGTTGCCAATCTCGGTGTCAAGGACATGATCAAAGACCTAGTCGACACCGAAGTCAGGCCGCTGACCGATCAGGATCTTGCGGGCATACTCTCCGAGCGTGGAGTTCCCGTTGCCCGTCGCACTGTAGCCAAATATCGCGAACAGCTCGGCATTCTGCCGTCGACGCTGCGTTGACCAGATCAGGAGCAATGTCCCAAAATGGCCCGGTGGATCAACGATGCTCAAGCATTGTGCCTTTGCGCCGCCCGATTACCGTTCACGCCAGCCGGTATATTTGCCGGCCAAAGCTCCAGATGGTCTTCGGCGAAGTGGACGCGGGCGCGCCCGTTGAATTCCAGTGCTTCCAGCAATTGTTTGGGTATCTGAAGCCTGCCGACGCTATCGATGATTGCTGTCTCTTCAGCCTCGAGCGTATGTACCAGTTCGGTACTGGTTCGGCCGTCGCGTATAGCCACCGAGCGGTCCATGGCCTGAGCCACCAGTTGATCGTGAGTCACGACGATCGTGGTCAATCCCAATTCGAGATTGAGACGACGCAACAGTTTGAGCACGTCCTGAGCAGTTACGCTGTCAAGCTCACCTGTCGGCTCGTCAGCCAACAGCAAGGGTGGATCGTTAGCCAGCGCCACCGCCAGCGCCCCCCGTTGCTGCTCACCACCCGAGAGCCGGTCCGGTTTGTGACGAAGCCGCGGCCCAAGCCCCACCAGCTCAAGCAATTCGACGGCGTGTCGCCGTCGCTTTCGCGCTGGATATCCAGAGAGAACCATGGGTACCATAACATTGTCGAGCAACGTCAGGTCGCTGAGGAGATTCCGGCTGGTTTGCTGCCAGACGTGCCCCACGATGCGGCGCCGATAGAGTATACGTTCTCGGGCGGTGATACGGGTGAGGTCGACCCCAGCCACTTCGCATCGTCCGGCGCTTGGCGAGTCCAACCCGCCAAGTATATTCAAGAGCGTGCTCTTGCCCGCACCCGATGGGCCCACCAGCGCCAACATCTCACCAACTGGCACCTGCAGATCGAGTCCCTGGAGAGCCACTACCTCCAGATCGGCCGCCTTGTAGATTTTCACCAGGTTACGACTCTCAACCAGTATGTCCGCCACTTTATTCCAATCCCTTCAACCTGAAGCAAACATGCATTCGACGGAGCGATCCATCTACTCTTTCTAAGTGTTCTAATCTTCGCCAAGGCGCAGAGCTTCTCCAAGGCCTACGCTGGTTGCGTAGCGCGACGCCACTAGAAGAGCGACCAGGAATGCTAGCAGTAATGCAATGTAGAAATAGAGGATTGACTGGCCGTCAAAAGTCAGTATGTAAGGCGGTACCCCCACGGTGGCGGCATTGATGGTAGTGTCGCTAAACTGCAGAAATGGTAAGGTGGCGGTTACGAGAAGTAATCCCAGCAATGTTCCACCAACCAGGCCGAACACATACACAACCAGCTGCTCGCCAAGCAGCACCAGGGTAAGTTGGCGCCCAGACATACCGACGGTTCGCATGACGGCGAACTGGCGAGCGCGCTGCCGAGTCGCCAGAAGCGCCTGCACGATACTCCCCAGAATGGCCAACACCGCAGCGGTCACCGCCCCTACCAGCAGGAGACCACGCAGACCGGCAGAGACCGGATTGGAAGTATTCTGGCTCACCTGCTCAGCCAGACTGTAGGTGTGTGTGTCAGCGAACCCCCCTGCGGGAATGATGTCGGGGCTGGCTAGTGCCTGGTCGAGCTGAGCGAGCTGGTGGGCATTTCTGGAAGTACGTATCCAGAACTCGTTGGCGCTGAACATATTTGGATCTGTACCAGGCTGAGAATCGGCTCGAAGCGCAGTGAGGTAGTCGTTCAAGTCCATGACAATGAATCCCCCAGGCTCATTACCTGGATAGAGAGTGGGGAACTCATCAGCTATGGCGCCAACCACAAATGATGTAGTGGTAAGGGATGAACTGCCGACTACCAGAGTAAACTGGTCTCCAGCCTTCAACTGGTACAGGTTGGCAAACTGGCTGCTGACCACTGTCCAGATTGGGACGCCGGCATTTCCTGCGCTACCACTATGTTCATGTGATCTCATCTCGGAGAGTAGAGTTGGCAGCGGCGTGCTGGAGTAATCACTCCGCCAGGAAACTGCGCCGGCATCCTGCTCGAACGTCGACGGATCGATGCCGAGCGCATCTATCTGGTTGCTACCTTCATCAGGGGTGGTGCTCACCTGATTTCGATAGGCCTGGCTGACGCCAACCACACCTGGCAATTTTTCCAGCCGCTGCAGAAGGACGCTGGTGCCTGTCGCTCCAATACCGTCGTCGTTGCTATCTGTGACTGCGCTAAAGCGAATATCTGATCCTACGGCATACGCAGCGCGGTCATACCCATTGGTGACCAGCGAAGAGTCGAACGCCAGCGCGAAGAGCCCCAGGCCAACCGCCAGCGCCAGCAAGAGCGTCAACCGGCTATAGCGCGCGGGATTCCGCTCAACCTGGGAGAAAGCGAGGAGTGGAGTTAGGCCGTTGCCCCGGGCGGCCAGATGCGAACCCAGCGCCGCGCCATAGGGAAACAGCCGCAGCACCACCAATGAACCAGCCAGCAGCAACAGCGCGGGAGCAAGCAGCAGTAGAGGACTGGTAGTGCCGGATAGCTGCTCACGAGTGGCAGCGCTGCCGAACTGGTCCAATTCCAGATAGCCTGCCAGACACAACACCGCCAGAAGTATATCGAGATAATAGCGCTTCCAGAAAGGAACACGCGTGGCACGTCCCTGCTCTCGCCGGAAGGCCAGAACGTCCAGATGGGAAGATTGCCAGGCCGAGAAGGTAACCACAGAAGCTCCCAGAATCGCCCCCACCACGGCCGGTACTATCACTGTGCTGGGACTGGCTAGCTGGCTGAAATAGCTAGAGCTGACTCCGGCTCCCTGTATAACGGAAGCGGGAATAAACCAGCGAATCAAAGCGAGGCCAAGCGCTGCAGCCAGGAACGGCCCGGCAATCGCCGCACATAGGCCAAGCAGTATTCCCTGGGTGGTAAACATGGTGAGAAGC
Source organism: uncultured Chloroflexia bacterium (assembly GCA_963826075.1). Lineage (GTDB taxonomy): Bacteria > Chloroflexota > Ktedonobacteria > Ktedonobacterales > JADMIN01 > JAJPKE01. The sequence continues at coordinate 1,060,005 of CAWGVQ010000004.1, read as the reverse complement.
TGGGCTCCACTGGCGCCCCGGCTCTTCAAAGTCGAGATTTCCTGAGTCTGGCCCTCGATCAGGAGCCCGGCCATTGCGGCCACAAACAACAGAGCAAGGCCCACAATCTGTGCTACTACTGTGTATAATGGCAGTGCCAGCAGTGATTCTTGGGCCTGAATATCCGCAATAACCGAGTCGAGACCAGTTTGTAGCGCAATGTCGGAGACTCCCGCTAAAGTCAGGGCCTCGCCATTGAGACGCGAGCGGTAGTTGCCGATATCCGTGGCAATGCTGCCCATATTGTTGGTATTGACGGCGTTGGGATTGGTGTAGTAGATCCAGTTCTGCTGCATACCCACGCTCGAGAAGGCGTTCACCTGACTAAAGAAAGTGTCATAGGTGACTAGAATCCGGTACTCCACCGCACCTGAGCTGCCGCGAGCAAACGTCGCGCCATTCCAGAATGGATCGCTTGGGTTGGGCACCCAAATGCCCGACACACTTAGGGTAATACTGTGGCTGTGGTCGCCGAATTCGGTGCCTAGCACGTCATCACCGACTTTGAGCCCAAAATCACTTGCCATTTGCTGAGTGATGGCCACTTGCGGAGTCTGCCCGGCGATGGTTGCTTGTGGCACGGTTCCCGACAGGAAATGCATATGCGGCCCAGCGGCACGGTAGTCAAAGGCCTCAAAGATCAGATTGGGCGCCTGGGGATTCGCCGGATCGAAGCTGTGCGAGCCGGCCTGCAGCATCAACATATTGTCGGAGACGGTATAGTAGACAGGCGTGGACGAGGTGAAATCCTTTAGATAGCTCGTCCCCAGCGATGTCACGACACGGTTTGATTGGTCGCGCAGCGCTGACGAAATCTCGGTGCTGTGTATGGACGTCTGAAGGTTTTTGACGGTGGGATCGCCAGTATTGATAGCTCTTTGCAGTTGAACATTGGCTACCAGCGTGTCGTATAAGGGGACTGTACAGATCAGCACCACCGCAACCAGAATACCAATGCCGACCACCACCAACAGATTCCAGCCGCGTCGTAGTCGCATCAGGGCAAGGCTCACCGAGGAAAATAACGTGCCGCGCTGCATATACCGGGCGTCAGGCATCCTTGACTTCTCTCTGCCCCCGGTCCGGCGCTGCAGGCCATTGCCCGCCCCAGCTTGCTGAGTGACATCAGCCCGCATCCCGTACTCCTCGTCTCTTTTGTGGTATCGGCGCCATCTACCTCAACCAGTATCGCGTTCGTCTCCTCCCAATTATCTCACTATGCTGTCAATAGGACGACAAATACCCTACAAGGTTTTCACGGGGAGCCTACGGCATTATGCTTCTACGTTTTTGGCAAACTGCCATCGGCAGAGGCCGGCCGTAGACTCACCCAAGAACTAGCTGCGCTGCAGGGACTTATACGCTTGCTTTAGCATCTCAAATGCTCGCTTACTTTCCCCATGCCGCTCCAGATACTCAGAAAACTGGGCATAGGCATCCCGCAGCTGCTCTCCGGCCCCCGTCGATTGCTGCGTTTGCAGGAGCTCGATAGCACGCTCAAAGCTCTCAACCGCTTCTCTGGGCTGCTTGTGAGCTTCCTGTACCCGGGCCAGCACCAGAATAGAACTGGCCTCCAAGCCGACATCCCCCAGCTTTTCTGCCGCCACCAGCGACTCATGCGCCGCCTGATCGGCCTCACTGGTGCGAGTTTCCTCCAGATTGACCAGCGCCAGGTTTCGCTTCGCCTCGGCTATTCCCTGCAGGTCTTGCTGTCCCGAGGCCACCACATAGGCACGGTTCAGCTGAAGAAGAGCATCCTCTACCTGGCCCGCGCGGGCAAACGCGGTGCCCAGCCGGTTGTAGACTGCGGCTACTGACCGGCGATTCGCCGCCTCATCAAAGGCGGCGACACTGCGCACCGCATAACTTTTGGCCCCAGCATGGTCACCTTTCGACGTCAGTGCCTGGCTGGTACTCCAGTACACCGATCCCAGCATCTCCGGCTGTATGACCTCTTCGGCCACTTCAGCCGCCTGGAAGAGATAGACAATGGCCTGCTCATAGTCGGCCATTGACCAGTATTGATTTCCTATCTGCAGCAGAACGCTCAGCTTGAACGCGGGATCGCGCACGGCGTTCTCCTGCACCGCTCGCAAGCACTCTCGGTACTGCTCCAGCGACGTGGCATAGTTATGCATCAGCGAAAAGGCGCGCCCAAGCTCACTGCGGAGCCGCTCCGCCAGCTCGCGCTCTCCCGCCCGCTCGGCCAGGGGAATCGCCTCCTGGGCAACGCGGCGCGCCTCTTCGGCACGCCCCTGCTCGCTATAGCAATAGGCCAGATACAGCTGAAGCGTGGCACTCTCTCGCGGAGTCAGGTGCTGGCTCTGCAGCCGAAGCAACAGACCAATCGCTTCGTCACCCCGTCGCTGCCATGCGAGAATTTGTGCCTCTCGCAGGGTGCTTTCCACCTCGTCACGATGGCGTTCTGAGGCGCTTTCCCGATGTTCGACCAGGGGGTAGGCATAGCGTGTCTCGAATTCGCCCTCGGAGAGCAGCTCGGTCACCGGTACCTGCAGACGATCTGCCAGCTTTTCCAGGGCGCCCAGCGACGGGCGAATCTGGCCGCGCTCCACTGCTGAGACATACGAGACGCTAAATTGGTTCTTGGCGACTTCGCCCTGGGTGAGATTTCGATTGAGGCGCGCGCGCCGGAGCCGCTGCCCCAGACGCAACGTCGATTCGCGAGCGGGATCGCGGGGATTTACGACCGCTTGATCTATAGTCACGGGCTGGTGATCCTCTCAGTACACATCTCATGTGATGCTTCTTCCGTATTCTCTAGTCGGCCAGAAGACAAGCGCTTCCGCCGGGCACACTGCACCGGCTAACCTCGCAGTACCATAGCGATCTGACGCTAACTGGTAGTTGCGGTCGCACAGCCCAGCAGGTATGAGCCCGCCTGTTTTCATTCAAGGTAGAAGCGCCAGCTGTACAGATAGGTCTCAGGAAAGTATCACGCAAAAAGCTGCAGCACGCTGCGTCCATAGGGTGAACCACCGAATGGTGTTCCCTAAAGACCATGTGTGCGCCGTCATACTTTTCAGGCCTCTACCGCTTGCCGGTATTTGCGTGAGCGATAGCATTTACACTTCCATTGACTGTTGAGTCGGACGCGCTTGTCAATCCCCGGGACAAGATGGTGGGATGGCAGGTACTATTGCCTTCGCCACCAACAGCCTTCCTTGGTTCTTGCACCGCTATCCTCATAAGATCTATTCTATATTACACTCAGGCAAGAGCGACCGTCAACACATTTTCTTACTGCTTTGTAAAATTCGCGCCGCTGTAGAGTACTCAGTTTATTGCCGTCTTGCTAAGCAGTGCGTAGTGGCTGGTGATGCTATACTGATACCGATGCCGGACACTGCGCTCTAGCGAGTCGCCACTCTATTCTCGGCTCGGTAATGGTCACAGCGATAGAGTGCAAAAGCAGTGGGAGTAGCCATGCCTGAGCTGCAAAAACTTGCTCGGGCTGAAGAGAATTTTGGGGACGGTCGTCATGCCTAGCGAGAGTCGAGTCGTATATTCAACTGGCATCGGCAGAATCCGTTACTGTCGGAAGTGCCATCAGCCGGAGGATACCTGTCGCTGTCACGATGCCATGTATGCGCCTAAAGGCGAGGGTAAGCCCAGTGATGGAGTGGTGCGCATCTCTCTTGACCGAAAGGGTCGCTCGGGGAAAGTGGGAACTCTGCTTGTGGGCTTGCCGCCCGATGAGGCTCTGCTTGCCAGCCTTTGCCAGTCTCTCAAAAGACTCTGCGGATCTGGAGGAACCAGCAAGCAGGGAGAGATATTTATTCAGGGCGATCATCGCGAGGTCATTGAGAAAAAAATGGCTGAACTTGGGTACCGGACCAAACGCGCCGGCGGTTGACTTTCTCGCAACACAGCGGACTCATATGCTTGCTATTGCTTGACAGTCAAGTAGCGGGGACATACAATCAGATGACATGCCAAAAGCTACAAGCTGGAACATTGGCAGCCATTTCTAGAGTGCATCAAGCAACACCTAAACCAGACTCTTGGTAGCGCTCAAAGCGAGATCGGGATCTCGCAGGAGAAGTTCTGATGATGAGCAGGAAAGATACCGGCCAGGAGCTGGATCGGCCTCATTACTACTCACAGTTTTGGATTGACGTGGCGCAAGGCAAACGCGACCTGTCTGCCATTCGGTCTGCCGACTCAGATGCTGAGAGTGAAGATGTCGATATCGGAGTCGTCGGCGCTGAGCCGGACCTGGTAGTTGACTCAGCAACCAAACCCAAGGTTCCCAAGATTCCCGAGAAGAAAGTTGAGCCGGTCCGGCCACCGGTCATCTCGTCACTGGCCGATCTGGCCAACATCGATCTGCTCATGAAAAGCTCTGCGGAGATGGACAGCGACGAGGTACCGGATATCGAAGCTGGCACAATCGACGATCTGGCTCCGTTCAGCGGCGAGGCGACCACCGAAGTCGAGCCCGCTATAGTCACCGATTTCGACTTAGACGAGATCGAGGAGGAGCCCCAAGAAGAGCCACTCGAGGAGAGCCTGGCGGACGGCGAAGAGTTCGAGGAAGAGGAAGACGACGATTGGGGTTCTTCCCGCAAACCCTCCAAGCCGCAGAAGCCGCGCCGTCAACCGCGTGAACGCCGGCCCTATTAGGCTCGTCAAGACCACTCGGCTAGCGTTTCCCAGCCATTGGCGAGGATGGCTCTACACGGCGGGGTCACGACCCAGAACGACATCTATAGATGAGCCAACTGCAGCAACATCTTTGGCGTAATATCGGCTCCCCCGGATGCCAATTACGCCGGAGATAAGCAGCATGAGTGGGCAGGTGAATAGAAGTGCCAGACCAATCTGTTCACCGCCCAGGTTGGCGTCTAGAAAGTACGCAATTGCACCTATCAATGTAGCGGCATAAACATCGCCAAGCAGGTGAGCCAGCGAAAGTTCCAGGCCTCCAACTGAGCCACGCTCATCCGCTGAGACTACATCCAGTAGGGCTGCGCTCATTGGGCCATTGTAGAGGTTGAGGAAGAAAGCCGCCAGCAGCCCAAAGATCACAAAAATGGCCACGCCCAGCTGCAACTGGGTGCTCTCGCTTGCGCCGGTGTACCAGGGAAGGTTCCGGAGCACATACGGCGAACCTACTGCCACCAGGAGGCAGGGCATTGCTAATAGGAAGCCGAGTCCTCCAGTTAAGACACGGGCGCCCGAATATCTCCGGCTCAGACGATCGGCGATCACGCCTCCGGCGAGATTGCCGGCGATGCCGCCAAGTAGTACCACCGCGCCCGCGATGATGGGGACCACTGTAGCGCTGAGACCGTCATGGGGAAAAGCACTGGGTGTAGTACCGACGAGTGCGCCGCCTACATCGTATTTGTTGACCAGACGCCCGTAGGTATTTTCCAGGTAGATGGGCAGAAATGATGTCGCACCAGTGAGGGCGAAGAAGCCAAAAGCATGAGTGCCGAGAATGACCCGCACGGTGGGAATACGCAGATATTTTTTGACCCGCTCCCAAACTGAGGTTGATTCCCCGGCTTGTGCCGTCCGCGCTGGTGGATCATCTTCATGGCGAATCTTCTCGCGTGTGCGCAAGACCAGAAAGGCGAAGACGAGGCCGGGTATACCGGTAAAGTAGAAAGCCAGACGCCAGGTACCTGGTGCGGAAAAAAAGCCGGCGATCAGGAAGCCGGCGGCGGCGCCGATGAGCGCACCGACGCTCCAACGCGACAGTATCTGCGCGCGCCGGGACGGGGGATAGTAGGCAGCCAGCATGGGAGTTCCCGCTGGATAATAGCTTCCCTCGCCGATACCCAGCACGGTGCGGACGCCTAGCAGGGTCAGGAAGTTTCCAGCCAGTCCGGTAAGAGCGGTGGCCACACTCCAGACAGCCACACCCAGCCCGACAATGCCCTTGCGGCTACGGCGGTCGGCCAGAAACCCAAGAGGCATCGCCACAATGGTGTAGACGACGAGAAAGCCGGTGGTCAAGAGGCCGATCTGCAGTTCGTTGAGACGCAGGTCCCGTTGAATGACTGGGCTGAGGCCGGTAAAGATCCAGCGATCGAGGTAATTCAGGAAATTGATGATGAACATGAGCCAGAAGACATAGGCAGCGTAGCGCCCGGCGCGCTGTACCGACCCCGATTGTTTCGAGGGCATACCACTGGTCGGACCGGCTTCTGGTAAGATGACGTCGCTCATCCGCGGCTCCTTGAAAGTACTTCCAGATGCACAGGTTGGGCACCGCATGCGGCAGATAAGGCCCGTTGCTCCACTGCCGGCCGCATTGTAGCATGCCGGCCGCAGCCTAGCAACACAAAGTCTTTACTGCGAAAAATCAGATGCGGAAGCGGCGCGGCGCGAAGCTGGTGATTACCACTACACCCAATACGATGATCGCCGCTGACACCAGTGTGCTTACCGTTAGCGGTTCGTGGTCGAAGGCCCATCCCAGTAATACCGCCACCATAGGATTCACGTAGGCGTAGGTAGCTACACGCGCGACCGGTGCGTTCTGCAGTAGCCAGATATAGGCAGTGAACGCCACCAGCGACCCGAAAATGATGAGGTAAAGCAGCGAAAGCGCCGAAAGCGCCGATACTGCACGAAGGTGTACCTGTCCCAGTTCGCCGGTTGCGACACCTAGCACCAAGAGGACAGCCCCGCCGACAAGCATCTCCATGCCGGTGCCGAGCAGCGGCTTCTCCGGCATACTCGCGGAGTGCGAGTAGAGCGAGCCGGCCGCCCAAGAGATGGCGGCGACGAGCACCACCAGGCCTAAGAGCGGATTGGCGGACCCACCTACCCCGCTACTTTGGCCTGAGCTCAGGCCTATCAAGAGGGCTACCCCGACGAAGCCCAGCAACAGCCCAGCCGCGGTCGAAAACGCGGGCCGACTTCCCTTCGGCCGCACCCAATCCAACACCGCAATCCAAATGGGAACCGTCGAGATGAGTAGAGCCACCAGACTCGACGGCAGAAACTGCTCTGCCCAGACCACCCCACCGTTGCCTCCCACCAGCAGAAGCAGCCCCACCACTGCAGCTGACTTCCAGTGCCTCCAGGTGGGAGGCGGGCCGTGGCGGAGTCGCACCCAGGCGTAGAGCAGAGACCCGGCTACCAGGAAACGAGTACCGGCCATCAGGAAAGGCGGCAGTGTCTCGTCGGCAAAGCGGATAAAGAGGTAGGTCGATCCCCAGATCAGGTAGACCGCGACAAAAGACGCCACGATCTGCAGACGGTGCGGACTCGATCTGGAAGCGTATACGGTAGATGTCATGACTCTAGTGTAGCGCTTGGAATCAAGCTATGGCTCGCCAGAAGCGCAGCGTGCCGTCCTGCGCACCCCCACAAGATGCCAGATGTTCGCTGTCGGCAAACCAGTAGACTCCATGCACCCAGTCAGTATGAGCGGCAAGTATAGCCACCGTTTTTCCTAGCTTGACATTCCAGATGCGCACCTGCTTGTCGGCTGAGCTGGAAGCCAGCGCCAGACCATCTCCACGCCAGGCAAGTTGCAGCACGTAGCCGGTATGGCCCTTCAGCGTCTCCAGCAATTCACCAGTCGAGAAATTCCACAGTCGCACGGTGGTGTTTCCTGAGGAGGCTAGCTGCGTTCCGTCCGGTGACCAACGAACGCAATACGCCACCCCGTTGTGACCGGTCAGGTTATAGATCTCTTGGCCCGACGAAGCGCTCCAAACGCGGACGGTCGCATCCCGCGCTGTGGATCCTATGAACTGACTATCCGGGGACCAGGTTACGCAGGTAAGGGGTGCGGTATGGCCGCGTATGACCAGTTTGACGCCGCCGGTTTCCATGTTCCAGATGCGCACCGTCTGGTCGATTGAGGCCGAAGCCAGGTAGCGACCGTCCGGCGACCAGGCAATGCTGGTAACCGCTCCATTATGCCCCTCCAGCAGGGCTATCTGGGCTCCAGTAGCTGGGTTCCAGAGCCGTATACCCTGCCCCAGCGAGGCGGAGGCCAGCTGCGTTCCGTCCGGTGACCAGGCAACCGCATCGACGCCCTGAGTATGCCCGACGAGTGTTCTCACCTTCTCGTACGTATGAGCATTCCAGACGACGACCGTCTTATCGTAGGAGCCGGTAGCCAGGTAGTTTCCGTCACGTGAGCCGTCCAGACAGTAACACCCTCGCGTATGCGCGTTAACTACGGCCTCGTCCTCCCATACCGTAGGAACGGGCTGGGGCGGCTTGGGAGCTTCGGAGACAGTAGGTATCGAGGAGACGCTGAGGCCGAGTATCTTGAGAAGGTGTCCTAAGGCAACCTCGTAGGGGTCCTTGAAAAAGTCTACTCGATGCATACCGCGCAGTAACAGAGGTATGTCGCAGGCCTCGGCCACCACGGGTACGAAGTAAGTGAGCTGTCCTTCGCGACGCAAATCCCAGGCTGCCTGCCGTTCGTCTTGAACCCAGGGCGATGCCATTGCCGAGGGAGACAGTATGATAATATAGGTGTCGGCCTGGCCCAGTTCGCGCTCGATGATCTCGGCAAGATGCCCCGCTCCTAGATTCTGTTCATCGTACCAGACATCCAGACCGGCATCGGTCAGCGATTGTACCAACCTCCGAGAAAATTGGTTATCGGCGTGCGAGTGCGAGACGAATACTTTTTTGGCAGCAACTTGTGTAGACATGGCAGCTATACCCTTCCCAGCCAGGCTAGACTGGCTAAAGGTCACTATATCCCCTCAGCCGGAATGCACCCAAGTATATGATAAGTGCCAGCTAGGGCTCAAGAGCCTATCCGGCGGCGCAGTGCGGCTCAGTCGAGTATCTCTACGTGCGGCGGTATCACTAGTACCTCTGGGTGGGGAGGAAAGCCCTGGGTTCGCACCTCACTGTCAGTCGAACTCTGGCCATCACCCGCCCTCGCAGGAGGGCAATTCGTGCCACAAAATAAAGAAGGACTCTGAGCATATGCTACAGAGCCCGAGGAGCGGGAGACGGGATTCGAACCCGCGGCCCATTGCTTGGGAAGCAATTGCGCTACCACTGCGCCACTCCCGCATGTACAATGTGTACGGAGTGTACGCATGCAGTATACTCAAGTTCAGTAGTCGAGTCAAGGCGCGTTGCTCGTCTCGCGGGAATAGAACGTGGTTCAGGGGGTTTAAGGAATTGGGGATATGGGTGTGGGTAAGACAACCGCAACGCGGCTACTGGTGGCTAGCGGCGCTCGCCTTTGGACTGGTGTTACTGCTCGCTGGCTGTAGCTCCAGCGGTAGCTCTGGCGGTACCAACATCACGCTGGGGCTAGCCGGTTCGACCGTCGATCAGCCGAGCTCACCACCTACAGTAGCCGGCAACGGCCCAGATGCTACCTACGCCTTCGTCTATGACGACCAGATCTGGGTTCACCAGAGCGGTAATTCTACACCAATTCAGATCACCAAACTGGTGCTCTCAAACGGCGCCGATATCTCGTTTGGACCGCTGGTCTGGTCGCCCGATGGCAGCCAGATTGCCTTCGCTCTGGTAGAAAACTTGACTCCCAGCACTCCGAGTCGCACTTCTGGACCAATCTACGTGGCAAACGTCGAAGCTAAAACCTGGGTTGTTACTCCGGGAATCGGCAGCATCTACGGTCACGGCTACGCCTGGTATGGCCCACGCCTACTCTTCTATGCCAGTGGCGATGGTATTTCGATGTACGACGTTGGCGATCCCGACCCTCGGGTCTGGCAGGTTGTCTCCACTAGCACTTCTGCAGACAATGAGACTTTCAGCAACAATGACGCCTTTGGTGACTTGGCCATCACCAATAACCAGCTCTTTTACAGCGCGGCCACGATTCAAAACTTGGGCGGCACTGGGACCATCGGCACCGCGGGGATCTACCAGGCGCCGCTCTTCTCTCTTGCCACCTACAATGAAATTTACAACGAAGACCGCCAAATGAATCCCATAGGTATTCCCGAGTGGTTGTACCCCTTGTTCCCGGTGCAGAGTAATTCATACCCCATCAGTCTGGGTGAAGCTTACTCCGACGCTTCGGGGAACATAACCATGGGCTCGTGGCAGCTCTCCGCTGACGGTAGCACTCTGGTGAGGCAGGTCGTTGACCAGGCAGATTCCAACAAGCAGACAGTCACGTCAAATTTCTGCGTTTCCACCACAAGTAGCGGGCTCAACGCCTGCCAGCCAGTGTTGAGCAGCGCCGGCACCTGCTCCCTGTCTCTACATGGCCAGCTCAGCCTCTCCTCCGATGGGATGCATATCGCCTATACCTGCGCTGCGCTGTATGTTGAGTCTACCAATAGCGGCAGTAGCGCCGGCAAGCTTGACGCGGTGGGCTGGACAACTCCGGCGACTATAACTGTCGCCAAAGATGGCTCACCGGCAGTGCTGGCCACAGAGATTGTGTCTTCGTCCAGAGACTCCAGTGGCGTGGTGCACATTCAGACCAATCTGGTCGCCTTTGACGGGTCAAACAGCTACGTCCTGATCAAAGGGGCACAGAGCGCTTCCTGGCAATAGGCCATCACGTCCCGGCGCCGGTACCAACCAGGCGCCGGTATCTACACGGAGGGCGGCATGAGAGCCACGGGTGACGACACTGAAGTCAAACTGGCAGTGCTCCACAAGTTACGGCAGTGGGGTTCACTGCCGGAGAGTGATGTGGCACGCATGCTGCGCCAGTATTTCCTGGTCACCGACGATTTCCGGGCCATGGTCGAGGAAGGCCTCATCGATATGGAATTCGCCGGTGACGAGTACATCCTCAAACTGGCGATTGTCGGCCGGCTGTTCCTCGAGGAGTCGGAGAGCTAAGAGTCTCGAGCTACTCTCGACAACACCTCCTGGCCGGCGGGCTCCAGATCAGGCGCCATTCGAAATTCGACCTGCAATGCGCGGAACTGCTCATCCGATAGACGAATTTGCATGGCGGCGCGCACCGGATCGCCAGCGCTATAGTGGAGCGCGGCCACAAGGGCTTCTCGCTTGACCTCGCGAAGCATCTCATCCAGCGAAGTGTTCGCTCGCACCTTCTGCTCGACGTCGAGAACATAGCGATTGAGCTCGTTGTGGAAGACTATATGGTCACGGGTTACGATATTGCCTCGACTGAGCACCACGGCGCGCTGAATAATGTTCTCCAGCTCCCGCACGTTACCCGGCCAATCGTAGTTCATCAGGACAGTCATGCCCGCTTCGGTGATACGGGTAGTTGTCGAGGCAGATGTGTAGCGATGTTTGTCCAGGAAATAATTGACCAGCGCCGGAACATCTTCGATCCGCTCTCGTAAGGGCGGCATGTGGATGGCAATGACATTGAGCCGGTAGAAGAGGTCCTCGCGGAATCGCCCGGTGGCCACCTCGTCGCGCAGCGTGCGGTTGGTGGCGGCAATCACCCGTACATCCACCTTGACCGGCACGGTACCACCCACCCGCTCAAACTCCCGTTCTTGAAGCACCCGCAGCAGCTTCTTCTGAGTGCCTAGCGTCATCTCACCCACTTCATCCAGGAAGATGGTACCCTTGTTGGCCGCCTCGAAGCGCCCCTTATGTTGAGTTATTGCGCCGGTAAACGAGCCCTTCTCATGCCCAAAGAGCTCGCTTTCCAGGAGCGTCTCCGGAAGAGCCGCGCAATTGACCTTGATGAGTGGGCCGCCCCGGCGCTCAGAGGCATTGTGAATGGCTTCGGCCATGAGCTCTTTGCCCGTACCGGTCTCGCCAGTGACCAGAACGGTTGCCGGAGTGCGCGCCACTCGCCCGATGGTCTTAAAAATTTTGACCATGTCCGGGCTATTGCCCACGATCCGCTCAGATGGATCGACCTTGGAGGTGGGAACCAACGGCGCACCTTGCCCACGCTTGAGTTCTTCATAGCGCAATACGCGCTCGACATCGATGATCACTTCATCCAGGTCGGAAAACGGCTTGGTCAGGTAATCCGCCGCCCCCATTTGCATAGCCTTGATGGCAAGCGAAGCGGTGGTGTATCCGGTCATCAGGATTACCGGCACGTCGACCCCCTGGTCGAGCATGCGCTGAAGGATCGTGATGCCATCCATGCCGGGCATCTTGATATCCAGTAACGCCAGATCTGGACGCTCGGATTCGTCACGGGTGAGTAAATCGAGTGACTCCTGACCCGTAGACGCGGTCACAACCTGATACCCTTCGCCGGTCAACAATTGATCAAGGACATCGCATACGCCCCCATCGTCGTCCCCCACCAGTATCCGGCGCTCACGGATCTCGTCCCTGTTCGGTTTCCGGGATGTATGTGCCATGCTGTAACCTCTCTGGATGTACCTCTGCCGGTCTACGCGACACCGGTGCTGGCGCATTCATAAGCGTGTTTCGCTTTATGTCTGCACTTGAGCTGCCAGCACCGGTACATCCACCAGCAGCCACGCTGCAAATTTTATGCCTCAGTTGTGGTGAAAGGCACGGCCTTTAGTATATAGCAGGAAATTGCACGAACGCAAAGGCAGCAGACTCTCTTGAAGGGGCGCTAGCTGGCAGGTATTGCCGAGTCCGCTCCAGGATCCTCCAGCGGTAACTCGATAGTAAATATGGCACCGCGCATACGCTCACTTCCCGAGCCGTTGCTCACCGTGAGCTGGCCGCCGTGTGCAGTCACGATTCCGCGAGTGATGTAGAGACCGAGCCCACTGCCGGCAACATCAGATTCCTTGTTTAGCCGGGTAAAAGCCTCGAATATCCGGGGAATCTCCTCTGGAGGTATGCCGGCGCCGTGGTCGCTCACGCTAATGAATACTCTGGAGTCGTTACACCACACCCGCACGCCCACATCTCCGCCTTCAGTGGAGTACTTTACCGCATTATCCACCAGATTGCGCACAGCCTGAACCACACGATCCCTATCGACGTTAGCCAGAACCGGTTCAACAGGGCGCTCAAAAGAGAAATGACGCTCGTGCACCGAGGCGACAAAATTGTCCATAAGCTCCTGTACAGCATCGGCAACATCGCAACGCTCACGACGGAGAATGAAATGGCCGGTGCTTAGACGCGTGGCGGTTTGCAGGTCGTCTACCAGGCGGTTGAGACGATACGCCTGCTCCATGATAATATCAGCATAGTGGTCGAGCGCTGCCTGAGCAAGACCCGGGCGCTTGGCTAACTGAGCATAGTTGATAATAGGATTGAGCGGACCTCGCATCTCATGCGCCACCATCGCCACAAAGCGATCGTGCTCCTCCTGCGTTTGCAACAGTTGCCGGTTGGACTCGTCCAACTCCTCCAAACGCCGGCGAAGCTCGGCAGTCGCCTCATCGACCTGCTGCCGCAGCTGGGCATTGAAGCCGTGAACTCGCGCATGCGCCTCTTCCAGCTCGACCACCCGTAGCGCCAATTCGTTTCCTAGCTGCCGGTGCTCGAGACCCCTGCGGATCCGAATGCGGAGTTCGTCAACGTCCAGCGGCTTGACGAGATAGTCAAAGGCTCCCGACTGTAAAGCATTCAGCGCCAGGTCGTAAGAGGTAAAACGAGTCAGCACAATCATGACCAGCTCAGGTGATGCGGCACGCGCCGGTTTGAGAAGGCGCTCAGTGGTCTCTTCGCCGCGTAGGTCGGCAAGCAGCAGGTCAAATGATCCGCCCAGGAGCATACTCTCGGCGTCACGATAGGAACTGGCAGTGGCCACAGCGTAACCATCGTGGCAGAGTATGGCGGCGATGGTCTCAGCAACCCCGCTGTCGGTATCTACGACCAGAATGCGACCCGAAAGGCTGGCCTCGCGCCGTACCAGGGTGCTCTGCGGCTCACCGGCAACTTGCATGTCATCTCTTTCTGCTGGCGCTCTTGTACTGACCCTCTAGACCTGAATTTTCGTATGGTAGCCAGTATAGCACCTGCGCCAGCGAGCATAGCCCAGTAGGCCTAGGCCGGCGAGCAAAGGCCGGACCAGGCGCGGTGCTCGCTCGTTTCACGTCCGGCATAGTTCCGCCGTAATAGAAGTGGTATACTATGCTACTGGCCAGCGTGCCCAGTTCGCCAACTTGCCAGGGTCCCCGGCTTAGCAGAGACCCTGGTCGATGAGGAGCTTTCGATGGACTTTTCGCTCAGCGCCGAGCAGCAAATGATAAGAGACCTGTGCCGCGACTTCGCCGAGGCCGAGATCAAGCCTCAGGCTGAAGAAATGGATCGCACTGGAGTCTTCCCCTATGGTATCGTCACCAAAATGGCCGAGCTTGGACTGCTGGGTCTGCCGTTTCCCGAGGAGTATGGTGGAGCGGGAGCGGATTACCTTTCATACTGCCTTGCTTTAGAAGAGATCGGTCGAGGTGATGGGTCGGTAGCTATCACCATGGAGGCCCACACCTCACTGGGGGCTACTCCATTCTACCTCTTTGGAACGCCCGCGCAAAAAGAGCGGTATCTTCCGCCTCTGGCACGCGGCGAGCAGCTGTGGTCATTTGGTTTGACCGAACCTGGAGCCGGGTCCGACTCCGGAGGCACGCAGACTCACGCCGAGCGGCGCGACGGAAGCTGGCACATTAACGGCTCTAAGAACTTTATCACCAACGCCGGTACCCAGATGACCGGAGGCGTGACCATTACCGCGGTCACCGGAAAAGATGAGCGCGGCCGCCAGGAGATCACCAATATCATCGTGCCCACCGGTACTGCAGGCTACGTGATCGGTAATGCCTACCACAAGATGGGATGGCGTGCCTCAGATACTCGCCCGCTCTCCTTCGAGGATTGTCAGGTACCTGAAGAGAATGTGCTGGGCAGCTGTGGCAGCGGTTTCCAGCAGTTCATGCTGATTCTCAGCCTAGGGCGCATCGCCATTGCCGCGATGACGGTAGGACTGGCGCAGGCGTGCTACGATGAGTCGCTCAAGTATGCGCGTGAGAGACAGCAGTTCGGCCGGCCAATTTCCAGCTTCCAGGCTATCCAGTTCAAATTGGCCGATATGGCTATGGAGATTGAGCTTGCTCGTCTTATGTACTACAAAGCAGCATGGCAACACATGCAGGGCCAACCGTTTACCAGGGAGGCTTCGATGGCCAAGCTGTTCGCCTCCGAATCCGCCAAGCGAGCCGCAGACCAGGCGGTACAAATACACGGCGGTTACGGTTTTATGGACGAGTATCCAGTATCCCGATATTGGCGCAACGTCAAGGCGCACGAAATTGGCGAAGGCACCAGTGAAGTGCAGCGCTTGATTATCGCCAAGAACCTATAGGTGCTAGAGTAGATAGTGGTGCTGAGTCACACGAGCTCATGGGTTGCGCGTAAGCGCGCCGGCGCAGACCGTTACAGGAGGCAGCCCTCATGAGGACAATTCTACGCGTTGGTGTAACCGTCGGCGGTGTAGCGTTTGTTACTCTCTTTGCTTTGCAGCCGGCCATTGGTCTGGCAGTTGTTCCAGCCATCGTAGTTTCCGGCCTGGTCGCTGGTCTTGGAGCCGCAAAATGGCTTGAGCGCACCTGGTATGGCCAGCAACTTGACGCCGGGCTACGCACTGCGGCAATCGCCGTCGGCATGGCTGGTGCGGGGAGCCTGCTGGCATTGCTCACCCAGGGGCCGCACACCGTCTCGTCACTCGCGGAGAGATCGCATCTGTTTCTACTCGATTTAGGCCCGCTGATAATGGCACTCGCCGGCGCCGGTTGGGCTGCGATCGATATCTTGTCGGTTGCGCTGGCCATGATCGCCGGCATAGCCCTTGGGGCGGGTACGACCGCCTTCGGTGCCTGGAGCAAGAACCAGCGGGCGATTCAGGTTGTGAACCAAGCAAGGCTCGCCGCACAGGCTTCGTTGTACGACAACCGTTCGTCGCTCAGCGGGCTGTTTGGGGTGCCTGCCCCAGCCTCTAGGCCGCAGACTCTCGAGCAAGCAGGCACTCATACGGCCTCTACTGGCTCGGGAGCGACGCTGGGGAATCATCGTTTGGTGCCATCCGGAGCTGAGCGATTCCCGCCGGTCGAACCCGCTCCTCTTCAGACGGTTCGTTTTCCCCAATCCTCGGATGCTCGTCCGGCCAGTACCCAGCTCACCCAGGACATGCGCGACGCTCTGGCTACCTGGGCCGCTGATACGTCAAGCGGCAGTGAGGCCGACAACGCCACTGCACAGACCGGTGGAGCAGCTGCGCCAACTCCTCGGACACCACCACCATCGAACTACCTCAATAGCCCTCCGCCGGTTCCTGCCAAGCGACAACGAAAGAAGCAGAATACCGAGTGGTTGCGTTGACACCTACCCGTTCAACCTGGTCCTTCGTCCAGTTCCCAAACCGCAAATCGGCGAGTTTCGCGCAGATATCTTGACAGGAGCATCTGCTGTCGGACTATTGTGGTAACAGCGTTGTCGGCTCATTTTGGCTCATCAAGGTGATGGCCAGCTCATCCTACCCACAAGTAGGATTTAGTAGCCTGACAGGTATGGAGGAAATCCCAATGGCCTTCGAACTTCCACCTTTACCGTATGATTATGCTGCCCTCGAGCCGCATATTGACACGCAGACCATGCAGCTTCACCACGACAAGCATCACGCCGCGTATGTTGCCAACCTCAACAATGCGCTGGCGGGCCAGCCACAATTCGAGAGCATGAACGTCGTGGATATTCTGCGGCAGATCAACAGCGTACCCGAGAATATTCGCACGGCAGTGCGCAACAATGCCGGTGGCCATGCCAACCATACGATGTTCTGGGAGATCATGACTCCTGGAGGGAGCAGCCAGCCGACTGGCGCACTGGCCGCTGCAATCGATCAGACATTTGGTTCTTTCGACCAGTTCAAGGCGGCCGTCAATGACGCCGGCGTCAAGCGCTTCGGTTCCGGCTGGACCTGGCTCATCCGGGGAATGGACGGCAAGCTGCAGGTGATTTCAACCGCCAACCAGGACAGCCCGTTTATGGATGGTAATTATCCCGTGATGGGCAACGATGTCTGGGAGCACGCCTACTATCTGAAGTACCAGAACCGGCGCCCCGACTACCTCAATGCCTGGTGGAACGTCGTCAACTGGGATGTTGTCGGCTCTCGGTACCAGCAGGCCCAGAGCGGCAGCTAACCCATTTAGCGGCACACATCCCGTTCATCCTTGCTTTCGCCCTCGCTCGCAAGCCCATGGGCTCACGAGCGAGGGCATTTTTACTGGCTGCCTGATTGGGGATCCAACTCGACCGGACCGGGAGCAGAATCGGGAGCGGCCGCACCAGCGGCGCTTTGGCTGGAAGGGGTTTCGCTCTCCGCGCTTTCGCGGTGGCCTGCTCCAGCCACTGGCGAAAGCGCGGAGAGCCGTGCCAGATATATCCCCACGGCGATGAGCCAGAGCGCCAGAGCAAACAGGCTGAGTGAGGAGAGTGAGGTCTCGGCGGCAGCTGGCTCGGCAGCGAACTGCAGCGCCGTTATTACCTGGAGTGCAACCACCAGCACCGCAAAATAGCCAAGCCATCCCGGTAGTGTCTTCTGATTATTGCGCATCATCCGCGCGCCGATGATCATAATTCCCACTGCCACCAGGACACCTCCGATGAGGTGGGAGAGGATGTTCTGAAGGGCAAATAGGCTACCAAAGTTAGCTGCCACGCTGATCTGATCCGCTGTCGTTACCGCATCGGCGTATGAGGCGGCGTTGTTGCCGCTCACCAAAAGCCCCAGCAGAACCGCCACTGCATAAGCGGCAAAGCCCACCTGTCCGCTAATTCGAGCCACCCACCTACCTGGTGAAGGCGTCGCCCAGAGAAGTTCCACAAGGATTGCCGGGAGGGGTACCGCCAGCAGAAAAGCCAGGAACTGCACGCCATGGAAGATGACGTCGGTGTCCTGGTTCTGTACTACCCAGGTCAGGTATGGTCCAAAGTCATGCTGGTTGGAGATGTGGTTTACCGCGCTGAGATAGCCGGTCTCCGCCAGTATGCTTCCTTCGAAAAAGGGAATGACCAGAACAATTATGGCGCCGGCAATGATGGCATATATGCCGCGAAGTCTGGCACGCGCCAGCAGAATGGACATATCGGCTAATTCTCCTCGGGTTGCTCAGGCGGTACCTCAGTATCGCCTGGTGGGGTTTCCTTCGGGGGACTAGCCGCTTTGCCGGTAGCCTCTTGCGCCATGCGCTGCGCTTCGGCACGCAGCCGGCGAATCTGCTCAACCGTAGCATTGACCCGCTTGAAGAGATCGCCCTGAGTCTCGATACCGGCGTGTATAAGCCAGGCGGCGGCATCACTCCGGGTTGACCGGATACCAGCCTCCACCAGGGCATCTAGCGCGTCCATGTCCTGGTCATCGATCCGGCAGGTTATCACGTTGGACTTGGGCCCGTTTCCCACCACGCCCGTCGGAGTCGGGCTCATGCCTAGCTCCATTGCAGTAGCACTGAAAGTGGCAGCGCGCCCGGCATGTCCCTGGTTCAGCACCTGGATAGTCTGGATCCGAACCTTGTCCAGGCTCACTCCCAGGCTCTCCAGCACGCCGGCGGCTATCCCTTCCCCTTCTCGGACCATTCCCAAAAGCAGGTGCTCGGTGCCGATATAGTGGTGGTTGAGACGCCGCGCCTCATCCACTGCTAGCTCCAGGACCTTTTTAGATCGCGGCGTCAGACCAATCTCGCCCAGCACGATGCGGTCACCACGCCCGATGATCGCCTCGACCGCACTGCGCACCTTGTTGAGCTCCACACCGAGATTGCTGAGCACTTTGGCCGCTACGCCGTCGCCCTCGCGGACCAGGCCCAAAAGCAGGTGCTCGGTGCCGATGTAATTATGGTTGAAGCGCTGAGCTTCTTCCTGTGCCAGGCTCAATACCTTCCGGGCACGCTCGGTATACTTATCGAACCGCTCTCTGTTGTTCATTGATAGGAACTCCTGACCGGTGATCGATCGGCAAGCAATGCGCTGTAGAATGCCGGTGCTCACTGCAGCAAGACCATCTTGTAAATGAATTACGATTTACAAATATGCGGTGGTAATAATTTACACAACGACAGGAGCTGCTGTCAAGGGGACTGTACTCGCACGACGCGAGAGCTTGGCAAGCAACTGGTGGTGCTGTGCTATAATGCAGCACGCGGTATAAGGCAATCTGGCCTTTCCGATATGACTGAGGTAGCGGCAACAAGCGGCAGCGATCATCCAAGGTCGCATGGAGTATGGAAGTTATGGATGCACAGGCTATACTCGCTACCGCGCGCTCGGGAAACGCCCCGGGCACCTGGGTGGTCTGGCGCCTGCGGCGCGACTACATGCGCAACTCGATCCTGAAGTGGCTGGCCGTTTGCATTGTCGGCTTTCTGCTGTTCATACCAGCAACGCTCTCTATAATTCCAGGGATATTGGCTCAGCGTGGATTTGCCTTTGTGTTCAGCGGAATTATACTACTGGCGCTGGCATCTCTGGCTTTCGGCGCGCTCGGCATCGTTGTCTACGACACCTGGCGCCTGCTGCATGCCGATGACTACTGGCTGGTGGTTACCCCGGACGAGTATGTCAAGTACACGCCTGGAGGCAAAGTAACTCAAGTGCCGCTCCAATCTATCGAGTCCATAACGCTCAAGGGAGTTAAAGCGCCGATCGAGACTGCCGAGACACCTTTTGACGGCACCGCCGTAGGCTTGAATCCGCTTATGCGCGGTACAATCTCATCGGCTAGATATCGTCGGCAACGCTCGGGGTCAGCCTCTTTGGCTTTCATAGACACCCGTACCGGCCGAGAAGTTCTGGTAGCCAGTGATGCCTCGTTTGATAACCTAGCGGGTATCGAATACGTCCTCAGCATGCAAGTGGATGCCAAGCTGCGGCAGATCAACCGCGGCAATACCAGCTCCAGTAGCTCGCCAGCCGCCCTCCAGGAGCCATGAAGAATGATTCGAGACACCATCGACCAGATAATTCGGCAATCAGTCGCGCGGCTTGCCGAGTCCAGCGAACTTCCGGATGTGCCACTTCCGCCTATAGAGATCATGCGACCACAAATCGCCGAACATGGCGACTATGCCACCAGCATCGCCATGAAGCTGGCGGCGGCGGCAAGGTCATCGGGAGGTAAAGCCAATCCACGGGCTATTGCCGAGAAAATTGCCGAACTGATTGGGGAGACGGTGCAGCTGGTGCCCGCTTATGCATTGGTCGAAAGCGTCGAGGTGGCCGGTCCGGGTTTTATCAATCTCCGACTCAGTCCAGAGTGGTTGCTTCGGCAACCGGCTGGCATTCTCGCGCTTGGCGAGGGCTTCGGCACCGTGGCAACAGGTGGCGGGAAACGCATCAATCTGGAATTTGTGAGCGCGAACCCGACTGGGCCGGTAACCGTAGGCAACGGGCGAGGCGCGTTTATCGGCGATACCCTGGGAAGCCTGATGAATTCCGCCGGTTTTCGGATTACCAAGGAATATTACTTCAACGACTCGGGTGGCCAGATTGACAAACTGGGAGGGTCGGTAGATTACTACCTGCAGCTTGCCCTGGGCGATACGCTTGCTCAGAAGCCCGAGGAAGGCTATTTCGGCCCGTACTATGAGACGGTCGCCGAACGGCTCCTGGAGCAGAATGGACGCGTACTACTCGAGCTTCCCACCAGGGAGCGCATAGCCGCGGTGGGCAGGGAATCAGCCCAGATCATCATGGGCGATATCCAGAAGACGATGGCCAGGCTTAACATCAACTTTGACGTGTACTTCAACCAGGCATCCCTGGAGAGCAGAGGGGAGTTAGCCGAGAGCATCGACTATTTGAGAAGGTCAGGGTATACCGAGGAGCGCGAAGGAGCGCTCTGGGTCAAAACCACTGCATTCGGCGACGACAAAGATCGGGTGATCCTGCGTTCGAACGGAGAGCCAACCTACTTTGCTTCCGACGTCGCCTACATGCGCAACAAATTCAATCGCGACTTTGACCGGCTCATCATTGTCCTTGGTCCTGATCACCACGGCTACATTACCCGGCTGAAGGCGGTAGCGCAGATGCTTGGGCATGCCGCCGATGATTTACACGTGCTGCTCTACCAGGTAGTAACGGTCAAGGGTCTGCGCATGGGTAAGCGACTGGGCAACGTGATCACGCTTGATGATCTGGAGGAGGAGGTTGGCTCGGATGTCACTCGCTTCTTCTATTTGTTGCGGTCCGCCGATACTCCGCTCGACTTCGACCTCGAGCTGGCGCGCAAACAGACTGATGAGAATCCCGGTCTCTCAGTTCAATATGCCCACGCGAGAACTGCCGGCATATTCCGCAAGGCGCATGAGCTGGGAATCTCCGCCACTGAGTATGAAGAAGCCGATGTGACGGTACTGATACATGACCCGGCCGACGAACTCGATTACGAGCTGGCGCTGATTCGCCAGCTGCTGCGCCTGGAAGAGGTGGTTGAACGCGTGGCTCTGACGCTTGAGCCCCATCACATGACGAGGTATGGTATGGACCTGGCCGATGCCTTTCACCTCTTCTATGACCACTGCCCCATGCTAAAACAGGGCAGCACCGTGAAGCTCGAGGTACGCAATGCGCGTCTGCGCCTCCTACAGGCGGCGCAACTGGGGCTGGCGCGCACGCTTTCGTTGCTTGGCATGAGTGTCCCAGAACGCATGGAACGGGCCGACAGTACCGAAGAACCGTGAGGGCGCGAGAATTCTTCGGCGCTGCCAGTCAGTGCGAGGCACCGCCTAAGCTCAGCAGCATGACCAGTACCAGCAGCGCAATGACACCGAATGCCGACCGGGTGAGCGAGTAGCGCGGCGACGGCAGCAACAATCTAGCCACCGAGACCAGCAGCGTCGCCACCGCGACGACAAACGCGATACTGATGACTAGCCGGTTAGGCCAGACAAAGGCCGCAAAAGCAGCAGCGTCGAGCGCTGCAAAGAGTGCATATTCCGCAATACGCACCGGCCTATCCGCCGGCTCATACCTACGAGTTGACGCCGGTTCCACCGCTTACTGTCCTTTCTTGCCAGGCCGCTCCAACCCCCGCGCCAGGCGGCGGGCCGTCAAGGGGCCTTCGTAAATAAAGCTGGTGTAAATCTGCAGAAGTACCGCACCAGCATCGAGCATACGCGCCGCATCGCCAACGCTAAAAATGCCACCGCACCCTATGATGGGCAGCCGGTCACCACAGCGCCCATGAAGGAAGCTCACCACTGAGAGCGCGCGCTGAAACAGCGGCCGCCCACTGAGGCCACCCGCTTGCTCCGTCATGGGGCTCCCGGCAGCGCTCAGCCGCTCGCGTGAAATGGTCGTGTTGACGGCGATAAGGCCGCTGGCTCCACGCAACACGCACACCTCCGCTACCTCTTCAAGCTCGCTTTCCGTTAGGTCTGGAGCAATCTTTACCAGTAATGGTTTGGGTGCGGCACGCGGCGGCGACTCCAGCCGCCCCAGGTGGTCCAGCCGGGCGGTGACCGCCCCCAGAAGTGAGTCCAGCTGCTCTCTTGCCTGCAGCGCCCGCAAACCCGGGGTATTAGGCGAGCTGACGTTGACGGCGAAGTAATCTCCACAGGGGTAGAGTACGTCCAGAGCTGCCAGATAATCCGCTACTGCTTCTTCCGGAGGGGTTGCTCTCGACTTGCCCAGGCTGACTCCGATCGGCACCCGTACATGGTTCATGCGCGCCAGGTGGCTGGCCACTTCCGCGGCGCCCTCATTATTGAAACCCATGCGATTGATAAGCGCCTCATCGCGCGTAAGTCGATAAAGGCGCGGCCGTGGATTACCAGGCTGAGCACTTGGAGTAACGGTTCCCACTTCGATGAAACCAAAGCCCAGAGCTTCAAGCGCCGGCACCGCACGAGCATTCTTGTCAAAGCCTGCTGCCAGGCCAACCGGACTGGGAAAGCGGAGCCCAAATACTTCACGGGACACGCCGCTGGGTACGGAACCACCAAGTGTAGCGGCGAGCAGGCCTAACGCACGGGTCAATCCTTTCGACCGCGAGACCGCCGATAACAGTCCCAGCGTGCCCTCGTGAACCGTCTCAGGATCACCGCCCGCTATGCCGAACAGCGCCGGTCGAATGATCCGGCGGTAGAGTATGCCGTGGTCCATTTACTTACCAAAATACGCTAAGACTTGCCGGTAGGTGGCCTCGTCTATGGCGCCCGCCCCATACCAGTAGCTGAGCAGCTGGCTCAACGTCAGAGCCGCGTGGAGCTGATAGCCGGCAGCGGCAAGCTGTGCACCGCCACCCTGCTCACGATCGACCAGCACCACCACATCATGTATCACCAGACCATTCGCTTCCAGCACGTGGATCGCCTCTAGCTTGCTATCCGCCTGACTTACGACGTCGTCGATGACCAGGATGGTCTCGCCCGGCGCGAAAAAGCCGTTGATGGTTTCCGCTGAGCCGTGTGTCCTGGCCTCACGTGGTGTAATCATAGGCACTCGAGTCTGGTGTGAGAGGACGGCTACCAATGGCGTCGCCGCCATGGGAATGCCGGCATACCGTGCAAAGTCGAGCGACTGTGTCTCGATGAATTCAGCCAGGGCGGCAACGGCGGCGTCCAACGCATCAGGGTATGATTGGAGCACGCGCAGATCCACGTAGATTGGTGAGAGTGGAGCGTCGGGTTGTTTCTCGTGTAACTTGAGCCGGAAAGCGCCAAATTTCACGGCATGTGCAGAAAGCAGCCAGTCCGCGAAGGCTCGCTGGCGCTGGCTCAGTCGTGGTGCTGGCTGGCTCACAGTGACAGCTCCCCAGAGCTTGCTCTCTCGCGCAGCCGGTTGATTTCCTGATGGAGGCGCTTGGCCTGGTGCCGCGCTGCCTGCGCAAAATCCAGATCGCTGGAGGCGTAGATGACACTACGTGAAGCGCTTAGCAAAAGGCCATTGCCTTGGCTGTCAAGCCCAGCCCGTACGGTGGCTTCCAGGTCACCGCCCTGCGAGCCGATCCCAGGCACCAGTATCGGCAGATCGCCCACCACCGCCCGAACTTGAGCCAGGTCATCAGGGTAGGTCGCGCCGACCACCAGTCCACAATTACCACTGACATTCCATTCGCTGGCGACGCGTCGAGCCAGTACGATATAGAGTGGCTCGTCGGCGCTGCCGTCCGGCAGACGTACGGGCAAATCTTGGAACTCCGCCGAACCGGGATTCGACGTACGGCAGAGAATAAAATTACCGCGCTCCCGCCGCTGCAGGAACGGTGTCAGCGCCTCGCCGCCAACATAGGGCTGCAACGTGATACCATCGGCGTCGCAGACATCAAAGGCAGCACGAGCATATGCCGCTGAGGTGCTGCTGATGTCGCCGCGTTTGGCATCCAGAAGCACCGGCACCAGCGGGTAGCGAGCATGGACGTACGCGATGAGGCGAATCAGCGCGCGTAACCCCGCCGGGCCATAGGCTTCGAAGAATGCAGAGTTGATTTTGAAGGCGCAGACCAGGTCGGCAGTTGCGTCTATAATGGCCTGGTGAAACGTAACCAGCGAGCCCTCGACGCCGCTGCCGGCACGTTCATCATCAAATGACAGCATGCCGGTCTGGCCCCCACGCACCGATGGCGGCAACCGTTCAAGCTCACCGTCGAGCCCAATGCACAGCAGCGTCTGGGCATCATGCCAACGGGAACGCAGACGTTCCATGAATGTCTCGTGCGCCACTGCCACTTTCAATCATTTCTCCCTTGCACAGACCGCAACCATCCAGGGAATGATTCGCTTACCGGTTACTCTAAGCACGAATCGCCTCACCTAAGCCCCAAGAGTACTCACTTTCAGTGCGCTGATCGCGGCGACAACTCCGGCAAGGAAAGAACCAAATCGAAATCATCGTCGGCGGCAATACGGTTGAACCGCTCAAAGCCACAGCCCAGACAACGATGCACCAGGACATGCTCGCCGTTTCGCCTGGTAAATGCCCCAATGGGCTCCATCAGGGCTCTACAACTGCTTGATCGGTCGCCGCTACGGTCGCCGTCTACATGTCGCGAGTAGAGGCAGGCCGGACAGTGGTTGCGGTGATGACCGCCGCTGGGTAGAGCCCCTATGAATTGCCTGCAGTGGCCACACTTAAAGCCGCGCTCAGCCTGGCGACCGCGTCTATCCTCACCGGGCTGCAGCTCTTCCAGCGGCAGGCGAAGAGGCAGTGGCGGCCGCTCGCGCCGTGCCATTCTCCGCAACTTCTGGGGCGCATACGAGCCGCCCTGGTCACGTTGCACATGCGTCCGGTTTTTCCCATATATTGGCGGTTTCGCCGCTTTGTCTTGACGGTTGCTTCGCTCCAACGACCCGCTCGCTCACTCTTCTCTTAGGCTGTATCCACCATGCTAACTTGAGCCACTGCGCTACGCGCACAGAATTACATTTATTATGATATATGGCTCCGGGCCAAAAGGCCATAGGCTACGGCAGTCTCTTGGCTAAGTATCGCATATATGTATAGTGTACTCTCGCCAATCAGTACCGAGAATGCAGCTGTATAGGCGACAGCTGCTGCTTCTGTGAGATACTGTTTGCGCGCCCGTGTACATCGCCAGCAAATCGGTTGCAGGAGCTTGGTATGCGTTATATTGTATCAGTCAACGGCCGAAAACACAGCGTGGAGCTGGAAGAAAACGGCCATCTTCGCCGCCTGACTCTCGATGGACGCTCGTTGATGGTTGACTGGAGGCGGATTGGCTTCGAGGGGAACGGCCTATATCCCAGCGATGATCACGCAGACCTTTATAGCTTGCTGGTAAGCGACCAGTCGTACGCGGCATATGCCCAGCTTCTCGAGGACACCGCCGCCGAAGAGGGGCGTGGCCGCACAGTCGAGGTCTTGTACAATGGGCACCCATCTCGGGTCGAGGTACAGGACGCTCGCTCTCAGGCACTAGCCAGCCTGGCGGGTGGCGCGCACGCCTCTGGAGAAGCCGCCATTCGAGCGCCAATGCCGGGCCTGGTCGCAAACGTACTGGTAGCCGTGGGCGACGAAGTGCACCGGGGACAAACCATCGTAGTGCTTGAGGCGATGAAAATGGAAAACGACCTTACCACACCGCGCTCCGGTCGTGTTCGGGCACTTCGGGTAGTCAAGGGTCAGGCCGTCTCACAGGATGAGGTACTTGCTGCCGTTGGCGACCCTGAGGGCGCGGCAGAGCTCGGCGAGAGTGAAGACGTGAATGGTGCTTAGACAGGACCTGCACCCTTCCCGCCGGTCGAGCTACTGAGGAGATGCTCCAACTGTCTGCATCTGCCGTAACAGTTCAACCACCGCGGTGAATTGCGCATCGTTAAGCGTACCGGTCACCGCCAGAAGCACTTCGGCTCGCATGCGACCTACTTCTTCTGCGGGTAAGGGAGCGCCCTTCGCTGCTGCCGCCGCGGCCCGGCAGGTCTCTTCAAGACTCAGATGCAAGGCGCCGGCAATTGCTGCCAGCGTATCGATATTAGGCGAGCGACGCCTGTCATCTCGCGTAGTAACATATCGGCTGAGTGCTTCGCGCGAGATATGCGTACGCCTCTCCAAATCCGAGTATGAGCGGCACGGCGACGAGGGCTCGGCGAAATGCTTTTCTAAGAGTTGGCCAAGTGCGTTGCCGGTTTTTTGCTTCTCTGCGCCGGCACTCTTTGGCTCATGCCTCGGCTCTGCCGACGAAGCGTTCTTTTTGGCCATGTTCTACACCTAGTCGCCTTCTGCACGTCCCGCCGCCTCACCACTGACGTGGCGCCATCATACCAAAAATTGCCTGCCCTGGCCAGTATATTGCTTCCCAGTATATTGCTTCCCAGTATATTGCTTCAGGGATTGCGGAGGGACGGCTCTGTCGCGGCACACTACATGCATAAGAAGCTACCTCGGGCACCCATGAATATCTATCATACCCATACTTGAGACGCGAACCATGCCTGCTCCCATATGATTGATCGGGACTGATTGGGAGCAAACGGCTGGCCTGCTGAAGGATGATCTCCTCATGATGCGACCGTTGCTCGATCAGCGCTACGCAGTAGGCAAGCTACTGGTCCAGACCACGCACGAACAGCACTACGAAGCGTATCATGTCTCATTGGGGATTGCAGTGCGCTTGATAGCGGTACCCTTTCCAGAAGACGTGCAGCTGGCCGATCCCAAGCATTTTCGCCGTTGCGCAACTCAAGCAGCGTCGCTTCGACATCAGGCTCTGCCCAGATTGCGCGACTTCTTTAGCGGAGAGTCGTCACCTGACGCCAAACCTACCTACTATGCTGTATTCGATCCGCATGAAGGAGTACCGTTCACCGCCTACCTGGCCCAGCGGCGAGGCCGCTCGCTCTGCGAGGCGCTAATATATGCCCTGGCTCTCTGCGACGCGCTTGATATGCTGGGACGGCAGGCTCCGCTGCTGAGTCCTTACATTGCCCTTTCGCCCGACGCGTTACGTGTGCGCGCTTTTGGTCGTATTGGGCTTGCTGAACTCGGCGTGGCACACTGGTTGCTACCGACCCTCGGCCCTAGACCTACCACTCCGCAGGAGAGTGTCTACTTCGCTCCCGAGGTACTGGCGGGAAATGCCGGAGACGCGCGTGCGCGCATCTACAGCGTTGCTGGATTCCTGTGGCATACCCTGGTTGGTAGCCCCCCGGCCAGGAGCCTGGAGGCAACGCCCGCCGCGATGCCGGAGGTGCTGGAAACAAGCCTACGCTCTGCCCTGAACCCGAATCCTGAGCGACGGTACCAGACACTGGACGACTTCGGTCAGGCACTCGGCCAGGCAGCGCTGCAGGTACTTCCTCAGGCGATGACACTCACCCGGCAACTCCAACGCATTCCCGAGGAAAGTCTGTATCAAGCTCCTCCCCTGGCACGCCACTCCCCGCTTTAACTCTTCCATCGGCTGGATGTATGTGTGCCTCGCGGAGATGCCGCCACCAGCTCCCTCGTCCTCCAGGATCGGATGATACACTAGTCATAAGCAAAGCCACCTATTACATGGAAAGGCCGGCTGGTTCTTACTACTCCCTGGGAGCCCTCTATTCTATGATCCTCTTGGAAGATTTCATCGTCGCCACTGGGGCCGAGGCAGTCATCTCCGGCAGCCGTAGCACATTTGATGGGTTTGCCCATGATTCGCGTACCACTCTGCCGGGAGAATGTTTTGTGGCAGTGAGCGGCATGCGCGGTAACGGACATGACTATGCAACCGATGCCATCGAGAGAGGCGCGACCGGTCTCGTCCTCGAAACCGCCTGGCTCGAACGCCATCCGGACAGCGCCGGCAGAATTATTGACCGCGCCCGGCGGTCAGGAGTGACCCTACTGGCCGCCCAGGAGACGCGCTCGGCTCTGCGCAGGTACGCCCACTTTATCCTCAACGCCTGGAATCCCACCGTGATCGCGGTGACCGGAAGCACCGGAAAAACGACTACCAAAGAAGCCATTGCCGACGTACTTGGTCTCCATTCAGCGACGTTTCGCTCCTGGCGCAATTACAATGATCGGCTCGGGCTTCCGCTATCGCTGGGGCGTCTAGAGCCCGCCCATCGTTTCGCCGTGCTGGAGTTGGGGGCGGACCATCCCGGCGAAATCGCCGATCTGTGTGCCATGATTCGGCCGAATGTCGGTGTGGTCACCAACGTGAGTCCTGCCCATCTAGAGTATTTTGGCAGTACCGAGGCACTTGGAGAAGAGCTTGCACAGCTGCCGGCCCAGATTCCGCTTGGCGGGCTATCAGTGCTCAATGCCGATGACCCTGCCACTCGGGCAATGGCGCAGAGTACACAGGCCGAGGTACGTTTCTTTGCCCCGATGGGAGAGCAGGCGTCTCCGTGTGACGATCGCCTCACGGCGCGGTACCACTGCAGGCCAGTCGGCACCCTTGAGCCAGCCGCTCTAGCTCTTGAAGATGAGACCGGCTCCAAGCTCTTTGTCTTTCGCCATCTGCACGCCGATCACTGGGCATACGCCATTCTGGCCGCAGTCACCGTAGGCGCGTATTTCGGTATCAACCGCGAAGAAGCCCTCACTGCGTTGCTTCCCATGCAGACACTTCCCGGTAGAATGCGCTGGCTAGACGGCGCGGAGGCCATGGTCCTCCTGGACGACTCCCATAATGCGACTCCAGCCAGCGCCTCCGCTGGACTTCGTGCCTTAGACGCCATCGGCAGACACCAACACGCGGCGCGCATCGCCGTGCTGGGAGATATGCTCCGGCTGGGAGAGAGAGAGGATATCGAACACCGCGAACTCGGCCGCCAGGCAGCCGAGCGGGCAGATTACCTGGTAACCTACGGCATTCGGAGTGAGACAATCGCCCATGCGGCGCTGGCGGCGGGCTTGACGCCGGCCCAGGTCATCTGTACCCAGCTGGCGGCGGACACTGCGCAGGCCGTCCGCCACTTCGCCACGCATGAGCAGGCGGAGGGACGCGCGGCGATAGTCTACCTCAAAGGCTCGGAAGAAATGCGCATGGAGCAGGTAGCCGCGCTACTCCTGGCTCACCCCGAAAAGGCCGAACAGGTACTGGATCGCCAGACACAGGCCTGGCAGCGGGTGGTGGTGACGAAGCCTGACCGGCCTACCTGGTTGGAGATCGACCTTAGCACCATTGCCCGAAACACCAGACTGGTCAGAGACCTTGTTGGCGGGAACGTGGCTATACTGGTAAGCCTGAAAGCCGACGCCTATGGGCACGGTGCCCTAAGGGTGGCACGCACTGTGCTCCACAATGGAGCGTCATGGCTAGGAGTGGCAACGGTAAGTGAAGCTGGGCCTTTGCGGGCGGCGGGTATTACCGCTCCGATCCTGGTCTTCGGTTACACTGCTCCCTGGCAGGCGCGCGAGGCGTTGCGACTGGATCTAGTCTCGACCGTCTATTCGCCGGAGGTTGCCCAGGCTCTATCGGGAGCAGCAGGTGACCTGGGTCGAGTTGCCCGCGTCCATATCAAAGTGGACACCGGTCTAGCTCGTCTGGGGCTGCGTGCCGAAGAGATTGATGCCATTGTTGAGTTTGTCGGGATGCTGCACACGCTACCCGGACTGGTCGTCGAAGGGATCTTTACCCATTTTGCGACCGCCGATAGCGCCGACCAAAGCTACGCACGCAAACAACTTGATAGATTCCATCGCGTACTCGAGGCACTGGAACGGCGGGGGCTGCGTCCGCCCATTGTACACGCAGCCAACAGCGCCGCGCTGCTTACGCTGCCGGAATCTCGCTTTGATATGGTTCGGCCGGGGGTAGCGATCTACGGATTACCGCCCGGGGATGAGTTGCCACTACCTGACGGATTTGAGCCAGCGCTTTCCTTCAAGACTCAGGTGGCGCAGGTCAAGTGGATCCCTGGTGGTGAAGGCGTCAGCTATGGCGCAACGTATATCACTTCGCGGCCCACCAGGATCGCGGTACTGCCGGTGGGTTATGCCGACGGCTTCCGACGCGCTCCTATGAACTGGGGTGAAGTGCTGGTACGTGGCCAACGAGCGCCCATTCTCGGCAGGGTCGCGATGGACCAATGCATGATTGACGTCACTGCTATTGGCGATGTCAGCCTGGGTGATGAAGTGGTATTGATAGGTCGCCAGGGGAATGAGGAGCTTACCGCAGCAGGGGTGGCCAATCGTCTTGGCACCAATGCATATGAGGTAGTAGCTGAGCTGTTGGCGCGAGTCCCAAGGATCAGCTAGTTACCCGGCAAGACTCGTTGGGGAGCCTCCGCGCCGGCGTGACTCGCCGGCGCCTGTGGGCGTATACTAGAATAGAAATATCGGGCAAATTTGGGTATCTTCGGCCAGAAAGATAGGCAGGAGCGGAGCAATCCCATGGGTGAGTCGGAAGAATCGTCCGACAGATCAGCCTGGTGGGCACAGATCAAGGCAAGGCTGCCTTGGTGGAACGGGTTACCAACGTATCGCCTGGCAAAGACGAGTCTGGCCACCCTCCAGGTCCTTAGCGCGCACGAGCATATCCGCGATTGGTGGATGGCTGGTGCTGCTACCCTGGAACGGCTGCGCACGGCCTACAAGCTCGCTTACCATATCATTCCTGCTCCTTGGGGGCTTGTGAAGAGAAGCCCCATGGCGCAGCTCCAGGTCGCCCCGCGTGTACGCATCATCTGCAATCCTGCCTCCGGCGGAGGACGCAGCTCGAACGCCATGCGCGAACTTGAGGAAACTGCTGCGTGGCTCGGGGAGCATAACCTGCCGGCGGAAGTCTGCGAGACCAAGAGCCCCGGCCATGCTTCTAAACTGGCGCGAGAGGCGGTGCAGAAAGGGGTGGACATGGTGGTGGCCGCCGGCGGTGACGGCACCCTGAGTGAGGTCATGCAGGCGCTGGTGGGGCAAAGCACCGCGCTTGGCGTCCTCCCCATGGGAACCGCCAACGTATGGGCACGGGAAACCGGCGTACCAATCCGGCTCGATCAGGCGCGTGAGGTGTTAGTGCACGGCGTACGGCGGCGTGTCGATGTGGGACGGGCCAACGACCGCTACTTTCTGCTCATGGCCGGCGTGGGCTTTGATGCCGAGGTTGCCCGGAGGGTTGCGGACGGAGCACTAACCCAGATGGGCCTGAAAATGGTAGATTACTTCGCCACCACCGGGTGGCTCGCGGTGACTCACCAACCGGCGCGAGTGAGCATTCGCTTTGACCAGGGTAAGCGGCGCACCTTCAATGCTCTCATGATTGTCATCGGCAATACTAGGCTCTACGGCGGTGTGATGACTTTTGCCAAGCGCGCAGTCGCCGACGATGGCGTTTTTGACGTCGTGACCATGGAGAGCGGCGGACTCTTCTATCGTCTGAGTGTACTGGCGCGGGCTTTCTTCCGGCGAGCCAAACTCGGACCCAAAGCTCGCACCATACGGTGCCGTACCGTGCACATCGAGTCAACTCCGCCGCTGCCGGTGCAGGTCGACGGCGATGTCATCGGCTGGTTGCCCATGACCTTTACCATCGTCCCCAGCTCGCTCTCGGTCATCGTACCTGCCAATTCCCCTGAGGATATCTTCAGTCATCCCCCAACCGCCGAATAGCTCAGTTGCCGAACTGGTACGCCTATCTCGCCGGGCGGGGCTGGCGAGAACTGCGGGAGCAGAGTATACTGAAGGTAAATGCGACCTGGGTGAAGAGTGAAGCACAAAGAGAGAATTGGAGTAGCATAGATGGCACAGACACAGGAGCGGAAATCGGACGCTGCGGCAGCGCCAACCAGCGGCGAGCGCAAGTCCTTGTTGAGCCGCTTCGCGCTACCCCGGTCGGATAAAGCCGATACCAGCAAGGGCAGCTCACGAAGCGCAGCACCGGCACGGCAGCAGTCCCGAATGGGCAAGTTGATGTTTGGCTGGTTAATCTTGCTGCTGGTGGTCGAGTTCAGCTCTACCGCCCTCGAATACATTTCGGCGAAATTCCCCCAGCTTGGATTATTGAAACCCTGGTTCCACACTAACACCTTCCTTATCGGCGGCATAGATGGGTACTTTGCCATCACCCTGCTGGTTATCGTAGCGGCTTACTACCTGCTGGTCCGCTTCAATCTGATACCGCGCGATTTGTTCGGAAATACTCGCGCCGACGCTAGGGCCTCGGCGAGCACGGCAGTAAGCCAGCCAGGCAAACCATCTCCGGACGGCATGGGCAAGGCCCGCCGCACCCGAGCCGCGCGTCGCCACACTGGTAGCGCCGTTACCACCAACCCTCACCCCAGCCCACGGCGTACCGCCACCAATACGCGCGCCGCCACGCCGTCACCGGTAGGGAAGACTCCTACTGGCCACGACGAAGAGTATTACCAGGTGAAAGAGGCCCAGCGGCAATTACGCCGGCGCGAGGCCAAACGGTAAGCAAAGGTTAGGGAAGAGGCGGCAACATGCTGGAAGACCTGCATATCGGGACTCCGGTAAAGGGCATCGACGGGCACCATCTCGGCACATTGGAGCGTGTGGTGTTGGAGCGGGAGCAAGAGCGAGTAACCAACATCGTCGTCGATCCCGGGCTCATAGAATCGGGTAATCTACTTGCCCCTGGCGGTTGGGAGAAGCCGCGCGCACGTGTGGTTCCGGTTTCGGCGATAACCCAGGTGGGGGAGCAAGCGATCGAGCTTTCACTGGACCAGAAGGAATTCGACAGTGAGCCTCTCTTCGAACAAGAGTATTATGTGAGTGCTGATCCGCAGACCGCAGACGCGCCCGGAACCAAGCCGCGCTTCCATATGGGTGAGCTGATCCAGTACATTGCTGGCGCAGCCGGAATAGGCGCGGCACCCTACGAGCCAAACACCGAGATAAGTTTTCGGGAGAACGGCGACTCAGCGGAGATCACGGCGGGAACGTCAGTCTGGCGTCGTACACCCCACGCGGAGATAGGGGTGATCGAGCGTGTGCTGGTGGAAGCCGAAACTGGCAGAATAAGCGCTTTTGTCCTGCATCGCAAAGGCTGGGGCGGTAAGTTGGTAGAGTTGCCGGTCGAGGCAGTTTCCGATGTCGAGGACGGCATCGTACATGTTACGCTCAGCGACGACGACCTAGCACAGCTACAGCAGTTCCAGCCCAAGAACCGGCCACTGTAGCGCCGACATGACCACGCAGGGGGAGCGAGCGCTACCCGAGGGAAGTAGGCGGCACGGGGAGATGCGCGCCGGACTCATAGGTCATCCCATACAACACTCCTGGTCGCCAGTGATGCAGGCCGCTGCCTTCGCAGCTTCGGGAACCTCCGCCAGCTATGAACTGTGGGACACCGAGCGGGGGCAACTTGCCGAGCGGATAGCCACCCTCCGAAACCCGGAAGTCCTGGGCGCGAACGTCACCATTCCCTACAAAACTGAGGTGATTGGCCTGCTGGACAAAACGATGCCGGAGGTAGAGTATTCGCTGGACGCGGTCAACACTATCGTCAGCGAGAAGACTGCCGCCGGTGTGCGTCTGGTTGGATATAACACCGACGTGCTGGCACTACGGCAGGTATTTGGCGAAGAACAGGTCTGGTCCAGCGGGGAAAATCTGCTGCTGATAGGCGCTGGCGGGGCGGCGCGCGCGGTCCTTGCGCTTGCACTGGAGAGCGGCCGCGAGCCCTGGCTCGCGGTTCGCAGACCCGAAGCTGGTCGCCAGTTGCTGAACGCATTCCTGGAGCGGAGGGCCTCTATCAAGGTAGGTACAGAGAGCCGTTCAGCCCGGAATTCCTGGGTGATGGAACATGTTGTGGACCTCATGGATACTGAGGCGCTGGCGGCAACGCTGTCCCACACCAGTCTGCTGGTACAGTCGACTCCAGTTGGTACCAGTAATCCAGCTGAATCCCCGATTCCGTTGTCTCTCGTCAAACAACTTCCGCCGGATGCATTCGTATTCGATTTAGTGTACAACCCACCAGTGACGGCTCTGGTAAGCGAGGCGCTGGCATGTGGATTGCGAGCCTGCGGCGGCTTGGCGATGCTGCTTTATCAAGGCGCGATAGCCTTCTCTCTGTGGACAGGTCTGGAAGCTCCAGTGGACCAGATGCGTCTGGCGATCGAGCGGCAGATGCTCCTCTCACTAGCGACAGAGAGGGGACCGTTCGCTAGTGTCGCGGATACGTGTAAGCAAAGAGAGATCAGGTAAGGCATGAGCCAGGTCCATAGCCCACGCTGGCGCTCCTACACCGCCTTCGTATTGGCCGGTGGTGGTGCGCGCGGTGCATTACAGGTGGGCGCACTCCGAGCGCTCCTCGATATAGGAGAACGCCCTGACGTCGTGGTAGGTACGTCGATAGGCGCATGGAACGGCGCTTGTCTAGCACTTCGTCCAACTCTGGAAGGAATCGACTGGCTAGCCAATGCCTGGCTCAGCACCAACACCAACAAGTTGCTACTGGGAATTGACCCGATTCTCAATTCCCCTCCGCAGGCAGTTAACTTTGGTCGGGTGCTGGCTACGCTTCGACGTCTGGCTGGAGGCAATCCCTCGCTCTATAGCGATGCCGGGCTACGCCAGTTCATTGGTCGCTACTTGAAGGATATTACCTTTGAAGATATGGCGATTCCATTGCGTATTATCGCCGCCGATATCACTACCAGCACTCGCGCGGTCTTCGCTACCGGCCCCGTCATTCCTGCGGTCATGGCGTCGGGAGCCATTCCCGGTGTCTTTCCCCCTGTGGCAATCGACGGTCATGTGTACGTAGACGGCGGCGCACTGGATAACGCCAGTATCGAAACCGCGCTCATGCTTGGAGCGCGCCGAATCTTCGTCCTCGATGTGGGCTACGATGACGCCAGCGTAGTTAAACCGCTACTGCCTACCGATTCTTCGGTACGGCATCGCAGTCCCAATGGGGCGAGAACCTCCTCGGTGCACGCTCTGGTTGCCGTATTGGAGCGAACGGCACAGGTGATGAATCGCTACCAGCTCACCCGGGCT
Source organism: uncultured Chloroflexia bacterium (assembly GCA_963826075.1). Lineage (GTDB taxonomy): Bacteria > Chloroflexota > Ktedonobacteria > Ktedonobacterales > JADMIN01 > JAJPKE01. The sequence goes on along the minus strand of CAWGVQ010000004.1, from coordinate 1,024,731 downwards.
CTTGAGCGCGTGCCGCGTGGGGTAGAAATCCATGTGCTGCGCCTGGGCGCTAGCGTCACCGGAGGCACGCTGGACTTTGACAGGGCAGGCATATGGATCGACCTTGGGTATGCCTCCGCTATAGAATACTTGAGAGACATACGCCGACCCGACACACCACAGACAAGCACAGCAGAGATAGCAACCGACGCAATGGCCCGAGAAGTTTAACAACTATTTGTGTGTTTGCGTGTGATATGCTATCCTTCCCGGCAGGTTGCGTGTGGCAGCCTAACCAATTACTGTCAACTTCCGTGACCCGCGATTGGCGAGGTAAAACTGCCGGCAGGAGGTAAGCGCTCGATGGTGGTGAACTGGGTACAACGCCGAGGATCGGACCGGGATATTGAGCGGCGTACGCGCCAACTCAAAGAAATCGTGCGCCTGGGTAATGAACTGCGAGCCGAGATTGAACTGGATCGTATTCTCGCCCAGGTGGTGGAGGGCATCACCAGTACCCTTGGCTTCCGTGCGGCGGTGCTCAATCTCATTCGCCCAGATCAAACAATCGAGGTTGCCGCCACTTCCGGCCTGAGCGAGGCCGAACGACAGGTACTCACACAAGCTCCACCGCCACTAGCCCGGCTCCTGGCAGTCATGCGGCCTGAATTCTGCGTTAGCCACTCGTACTTCATCAGCCATGAAAATAAGCACCTGCTGGATGGCGTTGAGGCGGTCTCGTTGTATACTCCGCCCGCATCGATCCCGCCACGCGGAATCGATGCCTGGCACCCCGATGATATGCTCTTCATTCCGCTCATGAGTCCGCATAAAGACCGGCTGCTTGGCATCATCTCGCTGGACCAGCCGGAGGATGGGAAGATTCCATCCCTTGAAACCATCGAAATGATCGAGATGTTTTGCGGGCAGGCAGCACTGGCTATCGAGACCTCGTACCTTTTCCAGGAGCGTGAGCTGGAGAGAAAGGCGCTGGAAGGGCAGCTCTTCGAGCTGCTCTATCAACTGGAGCAGGTGCGTCAGGGTGATCTCAGCGTACATATACAGCTCAGCGGCGACACCCTGGCTCCCATGGTAAACTCGCTGAATGTGGTATTTCAGGCTCTGGGAGGATTGCTCAGCGATGCGCGCAAGGCAAGCGAAGTAGTCAGTGCCAGCGCAGGCGAGAGCCGCACTGCCGCCGGCCGCATGGCAGTTAATGCACAGCATCAGGCTCAACAAATCATTGCAGTCTCGGGCGCGGTAGGGGAAATGGCCAAGAGTGTGCAGAAGATCGCCACCGTTGCCAATGACGCCACCCAGGTCACTGAGGAAGGCATCAAGATAGCCAAGGAAGGGCGCGAGGCCGCCGAACGGGCAGCCGAGGGTATGAGCGCGGTTCGGGAGATTGCACTGCAATCGGTGAAGAAGATGAAGCGCCTGGGTGAAAGCAGCCAGGAGATTGGCGAAATCGTCCAGATGGTCTCCGATTTTGCCAGCCAAACTACCCTACTGGCACTGAATGCGGCTATCGAGGCCGCACGAGCCGGAGAAAACGGCCGAGGGTTCGCCATTGTGGCTCAGGAGATTCGCAATCTTGCCACCAGCAGCGCCGAAGCTACCAAACATATACAGGCGCGCATTAAAAACATCCAGACTGAAACCAACAGTGTGGTCGTCACCATCGAACACAGCACACAGCAGGTGGTGCTGCAATCGGAATTGGCCTCACAGGCGGGCGCCGCGCTCCAGGCGGTGGACGCGGTAACCGGACGCATAGCCGGAGCGGTGAAGGGCATCAATGAGACCGCGACGCAGCAGGCGGAGGCGGCGGCCACTATATCACAATCTATGTCGGCTATCGCCAATATTACGTCACAGACCCAGGGCAGCATGGCGCAGACGGAGTCGGCCATGGACCGCCTGGTGGAAGTCGCTCACTCACTACTTCACTCTATCAGCACGTTCAAGCTGGGAGGAAATAACCAGGTGCAGGGTCATATGCTGCCAGCTCCAGGGGCGGAATTCGGCGCTGACGTGGTCACCCAACCCATGGCGGCAGTAAACCGCATCCGCGAGACGCCCGGCAACCTGCGCCAGACCAATCATCTTTCCACGGAAGAGAGCGGAGCTGATGCCACCACCGTGGTCAAGGGGACCATCACCAATACATTGGATGCGACCGAGGCTCCACTGCACCCTGGCACCTGGGTGGTGAGTCCTCAACCGGAAAGCGCCGATGTGGAGCAAACAACCGGCGCGTCCATGCCTCCTGCCCCGGTGGAGCGCTGGCAATAGTAACGAAAAAGACAGCGCCGGTACGCTCCGCTAGCCGGCCACCACTGGGTGGTGGCCGTGTATTGAGACCGCCGCTCGCGCAACTGGAGAGTCGATAACCGCGGTTCCCAGCAACTCAGATGTGGTGGCGCTCAAGGCGACAGCCAATCTCCGCAAAACGTAGGGTTGTGGCTCTTCCTTGCCGTGTTCTAGATGTGTGATAGTGTCACGACGTACATCCGCAAGCTCAGCCAGCTGGCTGATGCTAAGGCCACGGCGCTGGCGCACCTGGCGCAAACCACGCAACTTCACGCTGACCCTCCTCATCGAGGCTCGAGGCTACCTTACCGGCTACTCTGCCGGCTCTCGGCTACATCATATCAGCGCCTTAGCCACCTGTAAAGGGTTATCGCCTCGACTTACGCCCAGCAACCCCAAACTAAGAAAACACTTAGGTTCGCCGTGAGGGACAGGCCAGACGGATTGTATCCTGATCTATTGACCTGGGAAGTGGCAGCCAACCTCTTGGGGGGCGGAGCCTCGCTTCTCCAGCTTGGGATAGACCTCGCGGCAAATGGCCTGAGCCTTCCAGCAGCGTGGGTGAAATGGACAGCCAGAGGGAGGGTTCACCGGACTGGGTACATCTCCAGTAAGAATGATGCGTTTGCGCGTTCGCTCCAGCTCCGGGTCAGGGAATGGGCTGGCGGAGAGTAGCGCCACAGTGTAGGGATGCTGTGGATTGCCATACACATCATCAGCTGTACCAAGCTCGACAATATGACCAAGATACATGACCGCCACGCGAGAGCTGACGTGCTTGATGGCCGAGAGGTTATGCGCCACGAAGAGATACGTCAGATTGAACTCTCGCTGCAGTTCGCCCATGAGGTTAAGCACCTGGGCCTGAATCGACACGTCCAGCGCCGAGGTAGGCTCGTCGGCCACTATGAATCTGGGATTGAGCGCCAGCGCGCGAGCGATGCCGATACGCTGCCGCTGGCCACCGCTGAACTCATGCGCGTACCGATTGAGGACGTTGGGATTCATTCCAACGGTGCGCAGTAGATAGCGAACCCGCTCGTCTACCTCCCGAGGAGTCCCATATTCGTAATTCTCCAGCGGCTCGGCAATCACACGCCCTACTGTGAAGCGGGGATCGAGCGAACTGAATGGGTCCTGGAATATCATCTGCATATTGGCGCGGCGCTTGCGCACCTCAGTGGCTCTCATGGTCATGAGGTTTTCGCCTTCAAAGAAGACAGCGCCCGCCGTCGGCCTGATGAGCTGGAGTATCGCCCGCCCAAGGGTTGACTTTCCGCAGCCGCTCTCACCCACCAGTCCCAGCGTCTCACCCCGCTTGATGGCCAGGTCGACGCCATCCACCGCTTTGACCGAGGCCACCGTCCGGTTGGTGAGGCCACCGCGAATAGGAAAGTATACCTTGACCCCGCTCAGCTCGATCAGGGCATCACTGTCGGTCATCGCCGGCACTCCCGGTTGCATCGTCTGTGTTGCCAATGTATTGGTCTCCCTCATTTAGTACGGATAGAAACAGGCGGCCTGCTGATCCGGCCCGACGGTCGCCAGCGGTGGCAGTTCTACACGGCAACGCTCCTGCACTTTGCGGCAGCGTGGAGCAAAGGGACAGCCAGGAGGAAGATTGACCAGGTTGGGTGGTTGCCCTCCTATCGCCGCCAATTTCGACCCGCGAGGAGTGTCGGCGCGTGGCACGGCGCCCAGCAAGGCCTGCGTATAGGGGTGCGCAGGATTGGCAAACAACGTCTTGGTTGGAGCGGTCTCGATGATACGACCGGCGTACATGACGTTCACTCGGTCGCAGCTGCCCGCGACAACCCCCAGATCATGGGTAATCAGCAAGGTAGCGGTGCGAAACTCCTGAGCCAACCCTTTCATGAGATCCAGCACCTGAGCCTGGATAGTCACATCCAGAGCCGTGGTCGGCTCGTCGGCAATCAGGAGCTGTGGATTGCAGGAGAGGGCAATAGCTATCATAACGCGTTGGCGCATGCCCCCGCTAAACTCGTGAGGATAGTGATTCAGGCGGCGCCTGGCCTCAGGGATTCGCACTCGGTCGAGCATCTCCACCGCGCGGTTCATAGCCGCTTTTTCGTCCATCTTGAGGTGTGCCCTGACCGCTTCAGCTATTTGATATCCGACGGTGTAGACGGGATTCAACGAGGTCATGGGATCTTGAAAAATCATCGCCGCCTTGCCGCCCCGCACCTCATTCAAGTCTTCAGTACCCAGCTCAAGGATGTCCTCTCCCTGAAAGAGCACTTTGCCACCAACGACCTTCCCTGGAGGACTCTCGATGAGACGCAGCAGCGAGAGCGAGGTGACACTCTTGCCACATCCGCTCTCTCCCACCAGCCCCAGAGTTTCACCTTCGTCAATATAGAACGAGACATCTTCCACCGCCTTCACCACTCCCGCACGGGTGAAGAAATGAGTGCGAAGATGTTGTACTTCGAGCAGCCTCTCTGCCATTGGTTCCTCGATATTTCTCTTGTAGTTCGGCCAATATGTGCCCTAACAGCTCCCCGCCGATCGCGCCTGTAACAGCGGGTGTTTAGTCCTGCTAGGGCCTGCTAGGTTAAAGCGACTTGATGAGACTAGTCCTTACTAGTCCTTGGTGCGTGGATTGAACGCGTCGTTAATCCCATCCCCTAGGAACGCCAGCGCCAGCACTAGGATAGCCAGCGTGACCACCGGGAAGACCACCTCCCAGGGATTGATATACAGACGCCCGACGCCGTCATTGATCATCAAGCCAAGACTGGAGCCCGGCGGCTCGACGCCCAGACCCAACAGCGAGAGGGTAGCCTCGAAAATGATTGTTCCCACGATGTCCAGCGTTGCCGCCGCCACGACGATGCTAAAGAGGTTGGGAACGATGTGCCGTATCATTATGCGCTGGTCTGAGCTGCCTGACATGCGGGCAGCCTCGACGAATTGCTGCTCCTTCAATTGCAGCGTCTGGCCGCGCGCAAAGCGCGCCATCTGAGGCCAAACGGTAATACCCAGCGCGACACTCACCAGGACAAGGCGTCCGTTCGGGCCCAGCGCATTGACAAAGGCCGGACCAAGCGTAGCGGCCGCCAGGATCGCAAAGAGTAGGGCCGGAAAGGCAAACATAAGGTCGGTGAAGCGAGCGAGGAATGTGTCAATCCAGCCGCCGAAGTAGCCGGCAAGCACACCTATCAGCACGCCCAGCACTATATCGAAGATTTCCACGAAAAGCGCCACCTGAACAGAGACGTTGACACCCGCCAGCAGCCGTGCCAGTATGTCTCGCCCGAGCTGGTCGGTTCCCAGGGGATGCGCCGCCGAGAAGGAGGCGTCCAGATCCAGCAGCTCCTGGTGAGTCATGTAATGATACAGCTCGGGAGGAACCTGGCTGGTACCAGTTATGCCGCCCTGGATGACTGGTCCCATGTGCAGGTAGAACATGGGGAAGACATAGCTGGCGGTCACCATGATGATGATGATGGCAAGGCATATCATGGCGCGCCGGTCGCGACCCAGCCGCCGGAGTGAGGCTTCGGACGGCGAGAGGGATTGTCCCTCGGTAATACGCTCCTGAGTGCGAAGGTCAAGTTCACTCTGCGTCAGGGTACCGTCCTCGGCGGCATCGGCCTCGAGAACAGACTCAGGTGCGTAGAATCCAATCGGCTTGAGCTCTGAGGAAGGATTAAGCGAAAATCCATCATCAAACGATTGCGAGCCGGTCTTATTGGCGGATTCATCGATTCTCATTGTTCTTACCCTCGTCTTCATTTGCCACCGATACTTGAATCGCGGTGACGAGTGCGAGTCCATCCACGCCAGGGTGATCACTCTGGCCACCAGGGTTTACTGAGTCTTGATGCGTGGGTCGACCAATCCATAGGCGATGTCGGTCATCAAATTGGCGAAAGCGATTGCTACAGCAATGAGAATGACCGTCCCCTGCACGACAGGGTAATCGCGATTGAAGATGGCCGCAAGGCTCGCACTGCCGATTCCGGGAATGTTGAAGAGCTCCTCGACGACGAAGACCCCACCAACGGCAAAGGCCAGCGCCGGTCCGATCGCGGTCAGCAGATTGATGAGGGAATTACGGAACGCATGTAGCCAGATTACTCTCCGCTCACTCAGCCCCTTGGCTCGAGCGGTTCTCACATAATCCTGTCGCAGTACCTCGAGCATGCTGGCACGGGTGATCCGCAGGAAGAAGGCAAAGATGCCGGCTCCAAAGATGAGAATCGGTCCTACCATGGCATCCCAGCTATCCCAGCCAGTCACCGCCAGGCTAGGGAGGCCATTCTCATGAAGTGTGATCATGATCAGCTGGTAAATAGGGATCAGCACGAAGGTAGGCAGCGCATAGAAAACCAGGCTCGTGGACTGAATTACGGTATCATATCTGGAGTTCGCGCGCACTGCCGCATAGAGACCAAACGGCACCCCTACCAGAACGGCCAAAACGACTGCAGTAATACCCAGCTGAGCTGAGATCGGAACGTAGCGCGACAGAATTGCTGCCACGCTCTGGGTTCGGTCGATATATGAGTACCCAAGGCTGAAGTGAAGCAAGCCATTCACGAATCGAGCGTACTGCTCATACCAGGGGAGATCGAACCCGTAAAAATGCTCCAGTGCATGTATGGTCTGTGGGGAAGCATGGCCGCCGGTCTGGGTGAGAACGGCATTGCCAGGAGCAAAATAGCCCAAGATGAAGGTGATGAACGTGACGCCGAACAGGACAAAAATAACGCCGGCGATGCGCTGAATGAGGAACCGCGGGCCAACGCGGATCCCAGCAAATGCGCAGATACCTACTATCAACGCTAAGGCGATGACACCAGGCAAGTTTTGTGAAAGCTGATCCATACCTCGCCTCTCGTGGTTGTCTCCTGACCAAGCTATCAATCAGTACGTATGGCAACATATCAGATTTGTTGCATACCATAACACAAAATGTGGCATAGCGAAAGATGTAGTAAGGACGCGGACAAGCAGTTTCTTTTCTACCTACCTCCTTCTACTATTATTTCTTCTGCCTGGTATGCCCTATCAGGGTGGCTAGTGGCGAGCAATATACACGTTTTGCCAGACCTGCAGTGGTGTCTGGCCGGACGGAGCCACAATATACCCTTCGACATATGGAGCGCTCTCCCACCAAATCTTCTCCTGGTCCAGTGGAATCCAGGCTACTTGATCCACCAGTAGTTGCTCAGCCTTCTGGTAGTCAAGCATACGCTGGGTCAGATCCAACTCACCGTCGGCCTGAGCTAACAGTGAATTGGCGGTCGTCAGGTCGACGCCACTGCTGTTATAGGCGCTAGTGGGGAGAAACTGCAGAGACAGCCAATCCTGGGGATCGGGATAATCAGCCACCCAGAAAGTCGCCCAGAATTGCAGCGTCGGTGCGGTAACGTTACCTGCTAAGTCATCCAGAAAGGTTGAGTCGTCAATGGTAGTTAGCGATATGGGATAGCCGGGCAGCGCCGCCTGCCACATCGTCAGCGCCGCCTTGGCCAACGCCGCCTGCTCCGGGTAGCCGCTGGCAACAGTCAGTGTCACCGGTGGGCACTGGCTGACAACTCCACTACAAACGCTTTGTACATATGACTGTTCAAGCTGCTGCGCTTTTACAACATTTCCCGAGACCGCAGGTTTTCCATCCGGCCCGGTCAAAGAGGTATCGTAGCCGGGTACACCGTCAGGCACAATGTGGTTAGTCGCTTCCGCAGTGCCCTGGAAAACCTGGCCAACCAGGGATTGCTTATTCAGTGCCAACGCGAATGCCTGGCGCATGCGTAGATCAGTGAACGGCGCGATGTGCCAGCTCATAGCGAAGTAATCTTCGGTAAGATCCCCCACCGCGTGAAAGCTTGATCCAGAGCTGGCCGCCGAATATCCCGAAGCCGGGGCGTACCCGACGTCGGCCTGGCCATTTTTATACGCGCTGTACGCGGCGTTCGCTGTCTCTCCAAGGGTATAATCAATCTGACCTAACTTCGGCTGCGTGCCCCAGAAATGAGGATTACGTGTAAGGACCAGCGTATGCCCGGCGACCCAGGTAGTCACCCGAAACATATTGCCCCCAAAGCCGGTTCCGGCGGACAGGTGGTTGGTCCAGGTGTCGCCGTACCGAGTTATCAATTGTTCGGGCACGGCGGCGCAGGCCACATTGCTAAGCTCAGCCAGAAAGTACGCGGAGGGCTGCGCCAGTTTCAAGAGAAGCGTCTGGGGATCGGACGCGATGATGGAATCCTTTTCCAGCGTCTTTATGGGGCCGGAAACTACCGGTGCCCCGCTGCTATCCAGTTCGCAGGTTTCGTTGCTGAAGGCGTAGGCATCCTTTAGAGCATACAGGTAATACGCCAGGCGAGAGCCGGTGCAAGGATCAAGCAGCCGGTTAAGTGAGTAGGCGAACGTGTCGGCGTTCAGCGGTGTCCCATCACTGAAGGTAAGGCCAGGAGTCAGTTGAAACGTATATTGAAGTCCGTCAGAGCTGATATTAATTTTGTCGGCTGCCCAGGGGCGCGGCTGCGCACTTTGGTCAAGGGTCACCAGGGTGGGCCAGATGAGTTGAAGAGCCCCATCGGCACCGGCATCCAACTGTAGAGCTGGGTCAAGCGTAGCAACTGTCTCACCCGGCGCCAGAGGCAGGCGCAATACCTGGTCAGCCGCGGGGGCGGTAGCTGGACCCTTGGTTGGCGACGGCTGGGCACTGAGCTGATTGCAGCCGGCCAAAACCACTGCCAGACCACATAACAACCAGCAGGCGCGCAAGCAATTCCCGGCGCGATACCGGAGCGATCCCTGATCCATCCATTGCTCTCCAGAATCTATTTAGGCGAAAAATTCCAGCCGACCCGCGTGGGTCTACTTCCCTATAGATAAAAGACGCTTCATAGGCCGGTATAATTGCTCGACGAACGCGCGGAGTGCCCGATCTCTATCGTCTAGAGATCGGGCACTCCCAGAAGGCCGCTCACCTGCCGGCCGGCACAGCTGCCGGGTAACCGGCAAGTGAGTTGAGCTACTCATCAATCTGGTCGACTAATGAGAGCTCAGGTAGATTTGCTGCCAGGTGCCGAGTGTCACTACCCCCAGTGAACTAAACTGGAAGTTGTGGACCCACGTGGGAACGTTATAGAAGGTCTGGCCCTGGTCCAACGTCATCCAGGCTACCTGGGTGACCAGCAGCTGCTCGGCCTGGTTGTAGAGCGACATACGATCCGAGCCCAGATCGATGTCGGCCTTCGCCATCAGGGTATTGGCTGCAGGCACGTTCACGCTGCCGGTGTTGTTGATGGCAGTGGCGCTGAATTGCAGCGAGAGCCAGTCCTGCGGATCGGGATAGTCAGCTACCCAGCCGATGCCGAAGATCTGCGGCGTGTTGGGGCTGTAGATCTGGCTGAGCAGGGTATTGAAGTCCTCGAACTGCGTCTTGATCGGATAGCCGGGGAAGGCGGTCTGCCACATGGCCACGGCCGCCTGATCGGCAGTCACAATCGATGGCTCATTACTGTCATACAGCGTGACCGGCGGGCACTTGCTGAGCTGGCCTCCGCAATTGGCAGCGGCGTAGGTGGTCATCAACTGCTGCGCCATGGGCACGTTGCCTGACGTGCTGGCAGTGCCGTCCGGACCCACCAGATTGGTGTCGTAACCCGGCATACCCTGCGGCACGATATGGTTGCTGGGAATCACAGTTCCCTGGTTAACCTGATCGGCCAGCACTGTCTTGTTGAGAGCCAGATCAAACGCCTGGCGAACGTCGAGATTGTTGAAAGGAGCCTTGGCCCAGTTGGGCTGGTAATAGCCGATCGACAGCCACGGCACCTGGTGGAAGTCAGAGCGGGCCTTGGAAGCTTTGTACTGGTCGGGTGGCGCGACTCCCTGGTCCAGCGTACCAGCGAGATACGAGCTATACTCGGCGTCGGTAGTCTGGTAGATCTTGAAGTCTACTTCTTTGAGCTTGGGCTGAGTTCCCCAGAAGCTGGGGTTGGCGATCAGATCCAGATTGCCCTTGTGGTCCCACACCTTCACCTTGTAAATGTTGCCGCCAAAGCCGCCGCCGTCGGTCAGGTGGCTGGTCCAGGTGGACCCGTACTGGCTGATGAGCTGCTGCGGCTGTGCATCGCCGGTGGGGTAGGACAAGCCGTCCAGGAAGTAGGGGGCCGGTGCGCTCAGATGGAAGACGATGGTCTGGCTGTCCGGCACAGTAATCGAGTCGCCGATCAGGGTCTTGATAGCACCAGTGATGGTCGAGCCGTCACTACCGCACTTCTCCGTATTGTAGGTTGCGGCATCTTTCAGCGGATAGAGATAATAGCCTACCGCCGAGCCGGTGCAAGGGCTGAGCGAGCGGTTGATAGAAAACGCAAACGTGTTGGCGTCGATGGGTGTACCGTCGCTCCACTTGAGGCCCGATCGCACCGTGAAGGTATAGGTGTTGTCGGTCGTGTTAAAAGTGGGCATAGCAGAGGCCGCCCAGGGCACTACATCGCCGTTCTGGTCCAATGTGACCAGATTGGGGAAGGTCATGAAGATGGGGAAGTAGGAGTAGTAATCCTGATCCAGGGCTGGATCCATCGTCTTGATGTCGATGCTGTTCGCGTTAATCGGCATGGTGAATATTTGCTGGTTGTAGGGCAGCGCAGACCCGGCGGTACTGCTCGATCCACAACCGGCCAACATGACCGCTACGCAGCCGGCGAGCACGAATAGCCCCGGCAACGTGAATTTGCGTAATCCTAGTCGCATTCAGTCTCTCTCTCTATTCAGGTAGAACGCGAGCCAACTAAATCAGCTCGCTTGCCGATGACCGGGAACCCTATGCTCTCGACATGCACGACAGCACCCGACTGCTGCCGCTCACGAAAGACATAGGTTCCGCCGATCATCAGACTGGCCGGCTCGACGGCACCGGCGTGTTTTCGACGCCGCCGCCGTCTTCGTCCATCCGCTGCGATGTTTCGGCTGGCGTTTCATTGCCGGTCATCATGTTCCCAGGCATGATTTTCAGCCCTCGCTCGCCAAACGAAACATCCTGTCTGACACTGTATGACGAGCCAGACAGCCACAAACTCCCAAGGGGGGAAGCCTGCCGCAATACGCGTCATACCGGTATACACGACGAGGCATCTCTAGAAAAGATGTGCCGTCCCCCCCTTCGGAACTATCCCCCGGCGGTCGCCTTCGCCAACAGTGCTACGGCACCCGGTGAGGGATCAACTGACCACGGCACCACCAACTAAGAGCCAGTGGCAGATAAGTCCGGTCTCACGTGTGAGATGCCCCCAAACGAAGAATCTCTTTCACGGATCACCGGTGCGGCGACGATGGTCGTCGCCGCACCGACAGCCCTACGCTACGAGAACCAACACGAGAACCAACCACTGCCCACCTCGTACCCGGTTAACTTCCCGGATATGGACCAGACCCGGTGCTGGTGCCTGAGAAAACGAACTGCCCGGCGCCAGTGGCCGGCGAGATACTGGCGGATACCAGCAGATACCACTCGCTTCCCAGCGGATCATTTACCGAGACCACCAGAGAAGCGCTGGCCAGCCAGACACCACGATAGTTGCGCATCAGACTCGTCCGACTCACTGTCACTAACTGGCTTGCGATGCTTACCATGCTCTGCGCGTTCAAGCCGTCACGCGGGTCTCCCGCCATCCAGATCACTACTCCTTGCCGCTCCATGATTAGCATGCAGTTGGTGCCCGTCTGCCAGGTAGAGACAAGCGTATGATCAAGGAAACTTTGCTGCCACATGCCGTTTACGTAGACCGCCTGCTCGCCGTCGCTGAGAGAAACGCTGGTGGCGTAACCAGGCTCCACTACCTGCAATACCGCAGAGTAGGACGGACTTACCTGAAATTCGCGTATGTCAAGTGTACCGCTACCCGCGCCGCTGCCCTGGAAGCCATAGTGCACGTTGACAATTGCCCCATCAGACCAGATCGTGGGGTGCTGCAGCTGAGTGCCTTCATAGGCATAATTGCCAGCAACTGGACCCAGCCAGAAAAGCGGCATCTGAGGATCAAATTGGGGCTCTGGATCGGGAATACCGGAGTTTTTCTGGTCGTTACGGCGTCCAGAAGTCGGTGCAGTGGTCGGCGCCTTCACTTGAACCACACCGGTGTTTCCCAGAATGATTCTCACGCCTTGAGCAAAAGATGGCGTGGCCAACACCACCGCCAGCACCATAAATAGCAGAAAAACGCCCGCTCCCATAGCTAGTGACCGGTTTACATCCACGAAACTGCCATGAAGCAGCGTCCATAAACGCTCGGGCACCGTCGGGCGGCGAGATCGGTAGGGATGAGTTTGGGCGCTGAGGCGTTGCACGGATGTGGGGTGAGGAGCATCAGCGACATGCTGCGGCGGTGGCGGGTCAAGTCGCAACGAGCCAAATACCTGGTTCGTGATCCGCTGCTCAAACCCCGCGTCGAGGATGGGAAATTGCTCGTCCTGTAAGAGTGTCTGCACGTACAGCGGCGGTAACACTTCGCCGTCGATAGCGAAGAAGTCCCGCAGGTCTTTGGCAAACGCCGCCTCTTCGGATGAAAAATCCTCTGGGAACTGCAATTCCCTGGCATCTGCCCAAGCGCCACTCTGGTCACTGCGCTCGAACTCGCTCATGTCTCAGTTCCTCTATGGCCATTTGTAGAGCTTTTCGAGCACGCCATAACCTCGTATCGATGGCGTGACGGGACAGCTTCATACGTGAGCATATCTCCTCAGTTGGAGCCATTAGAAAATAGCGCATATATACTATGGTACGGTCCTGTTCGGAGAGTGACTCTAAGGCCTGCTTGAGTTCTTCACGCCTCTCCCGCTGTTCAAGCAACCCATCCATGCTGTAGTCCGCGGCCCGCAGTAGAGATCGATCACCCGCAGACGAGGCGCCTTGATGAGAACCAGCCATTTCAACGCTCTCCAGGGAACTCATTATGACGGCCTGGCGGCGCTGAATCTGGCGGCGGCGATCCAGAGCTATATATTTGGCTCGCATGGTGATCCAGGTACTCAGTCTCCCGCGCGCCGGGTCATAGCTCCCGATCTCCCACCACACCGTCGCGAACAGGTCACTGGTGCACTCCTCAACATCCTGGGCGGTACCGGAATTCTCCAGTACACTCCGGATAAAGTACGAGATTTCCCGCGAACAAAGCTTTATGAGCTCGGCGAGAGCAGCTTGATCTCGGTTGAGTATTCCCTTATAGAGGGTCTGCTCAGGCCAGTCATCACGCACCGTGTCACACTCCTCGCATCTCCATCGTTTGGCGCCATTGCCGAATCCGCCGATGTATCAGTCGGTGGATAGATGGTATTCTACGGTGTCATCCCATATGACCGGTGTGCATAGTCTTTCACTGTACTACGCAACCCACTCCTCAAATCTCACATAGCCGGTCAGTCTGCCTTGACCACCTCCAAAAACCGGAGATTGTCCCCGGGCAGATTCCGGCGACGGATTATGCCGCATTTTCACCGACCGGGGCATAATTGTCAATAGCCCAACCTATCTCCAGCCTATCTCCAGCTTATTTCTGCTGCAGAAAACTCCAGGACTTCAGGTCGCGGTCCAGGTGGTAGCGCAGCGTCGCCTGCAAGGTGCCTTCGATCTCCTGCTGCAGCTCCGCGTCTATCCGAAGCTGCGGCAGAGCTTCCCAGTCGGTGGTCTGCAAGAAACGCAGGATTTTGAAGGCGGGTAGCGACAGCCGTCTCTGCGAATACCGGGAACAGGACGGGCAGAGCGCTCCCCCCATCTCGGCGCTGTAGCCGTTTGGCTCCGGTTGGAGCGGCGTATCGCAGCCGGCGCAGTTGTGGAGGGCCGGACGGTATCCTAGCTCGTCCAGGAGACGAAGCTCGAAGTAGCGAAGTCCCAGCCAGCAACGGTTCTGCGGCAGTAGGCCGGCCGCTCCCTGATTGAGCAGCCTGAGGGTCTGAATGTAGAGGAAATAGAGTCGCGGGTGGGGATCGGCGGCTTCCAGAAACCTATCGAGCAATTCCGAGCAATACCAGGCTCCGCTCATATGCCAGACACTGTCGCGTAAGGCATCCAGCCGTTCGCGACCCTCCGCCTGGGTAATGATGTCGAGTTCACGTCCTCGCGCCAGCAACATCTGAGTGCGGGTAAATGGTTCTAGATGACCTGCCAGGCGGCTGGTGGTACGGCGCACCCCCTTGGCGATCGCGCGAATCTTGCCGTGAGCCGGAGCAAAGAGGGTGAAGATACGATCGGCTTCGCCCAGATCGCTGCGGCGAAGCACGACTGCTTCGGTTGTATAGATGCGTGGATGTTGGGACGGCATGCTGTTCTTCTCTAAGGGAGAATACTACCACAGGTAGGAGTACCGGGAGTGGTCAGCATACCATTCCGGGCGCAGGATCGACTTGCGGAAGACGCGAGAGGCCCATTGCCGGTCATGGCCAGCGCTTGGCCTCTCGTATCCGGCGATGGTCCTCTCGCGGACCTATACTCGCGGGCCTATACTCGCGGAACTGTTCTCAGCGAACAGTTTACGGTCCAGGCGCCGTGGCGGTAGCCGTGGCAGTTGCCGTAGCTGTCGCCGTGGCGGTAGCGCTGGCCGTGGCGGTAGCGCTGGCCGTGGCCGTTGGCTGCGCCGCAGCGTAATAGACAGTAACCGTCGAGCCTGCCGGAACCGAGCTCCCCACTGGCGGATCGGTCCGGATCACGTCACCCGCCTTTACCCCAGGATCGGGCTCAGGTGTATCAACGAAAATTAGGCCTGTGCCCTGTGCGCAGAAACCGCCTTGGGGGCTTGGGCACGTATTCTGAAGTTTTTGGTTCGCGGCGCCAAAACTCTCGCCTACTACATTGGGTATTGTGACGGGAAGCACTACGGCGGTGCTGGTGCTAGACGGGGTGGCGGTGCCATTATCCATGGTAGCGGTCGGCGAAGCGATGCTCGGAATTGTGGCAGTGGCGGTACCGGTCGGCGAGGTGGTCAGGCTATGTACGAGGAAGGCCAGCACGACGCAGACCACCAGCAGGAGCACTGCTCCCACGATTATACCAGCGATCAGCGGACCGTTATTTTTCTTGGAATCATCCGGAGGCTTACGCGGGTCGCCAAACCCTGGCGGTCGCGAGGCTCCGCCCACCCGCGGAACGGTGGGGCCGGCGGGACCAATGGGGTTGGTTCCCAGGCCGCCTTCGCCGGTGTCGAATCCGGAGTCGTAGGTTGGGGCGTCGCCAAAGTCGTCGGGCCGCGACCCCCACGACGACCGTCCGGCTTCGCCAGGTCCCATGGGGTTACTGGCCACCGCCGCTCCGCGATAGCCAATCCCCGAACCTCTGCCCGCAGCCATCTGAGACTGCGCGGGCGTTACCGGCCCACCACGCGTAACTCCTAGGGTACTGCCCTGCCGGCCGGGGCGTCCGAGATTCTCCAGAGCATAGGCCAGCGCGTTGCCGTCTCGATAGCGGTCCTTGGGATCTTTCTCCAGGCAGCGCAAGATGATGCGCTCGAGTCCTGGAGCAATGCGGGGGTTGATCCTGCTGGGAGGCTCGGGCAGATCCTGGATATGCCGCATGGCTACCGTCACCGGCGTATCTCCGTCGAACGGTGTGCGACCGGTAAGCATCTCATACATCACGATACCGAGCGCATAGACATCCGCCGCCGGCGAGACGATCTCGCCCTGCGCCTGCTCCGGAGCATAGTATTGCACGGTACCGAGCGTCATGCCGGTAGTGGTGAGGCGTTCAGCCTCGGCATCCTTATACATGCTGGCGATGCCGAAATCAGTGAGTTTGACCAGCCCCTGGTCGTTCAGCATGATGTTCTGGGGCTTGACGTCCCGGTGTACGATACCCATCTTGTGGGCAGCGCCCAGACCCAGTGCCACATCATGGGCGATCTGAATCACTCGTTCGTTGGGTAGTATCCCATTCTTCTTAAGATAGCGGCGAAGATCGGACCCGTCGACAAACTCCATGACGATGTAATAGTTCTCGCCGCTCTGTCCGTAGTCGAATACTTGAACGATATTAGGATGCTGAAGTGCGGAGGCCGCGCGCGCCTCGCGCTGAAAACGGGTGACGAACTTGGGGTCGGTGCTGTAGACCTCACGAAGGATCTTCGCGGCTACTACCCGCCCCATACGCAGATCGACGGCACGATAGATGGTCGCCATGCCGCCCCGGCCAATTGGCTCCTGCATCTCGTAGCGATCGCCTAGCACTTCGAGTTCCATCGCGCCTCCCCGCCGCGCGCCTGGCTACACTGTCACGGTACTTCTGGCCTCGTGTCCGTACCGGACATCCCGCCATGGTACAACCTCAGCTGCGCTCGTGGTATTTCACATTATTACAGTATTGCTTGGATAGCCACTGCGACAGTTGCCAATTTCCACGTAGCATGCCTACTCTATCGGGTGTGAGCGCACATGTCAAGCGCAACATACCTCGGCAGGCGTAAGAGACCTACCAGGCTCCGCTACTTCGCTACGCAGCTCGCTCTCATCTGCCCAGCGCCTGGGGAATGTGACGTGCTCGGCCAGCAGTGTAACACACCCAACTGGTTGGCGCGTAGCGAGTCACCAGGACAGTCTATTCTACTAATACTATTACCACTAACTATATCGCCAACTATATCGCTTCCCGCACAGGGCTTTCTGTAATCTAGTTCACAGTGCTGGTCTAGAGAGCATGTTTACCGAGCATGGGCGCCGGCTGAGCCGCACTTGACATGCACTTTAGGACATGGCTATACTACCTCTGCCTTGCGGGCATACCAGAGGTCTCTCTATCCCTGCGCCGATGTAGCTCAATGGTAGAGCAGCTGTTTTGTAAACAGCAGGTTGTCGGTTCGAGCCCGACCGTCGGCTCCCTCCTGAAAAATTCAGGGTTTGCGCCACTGAGTACGACTGAGGTACCACTCCGAACTTCCGAGTCTCCAACCCGAAACTTCATGTCTGAGGGCACCCCAATTGTAGCACAGGACGGCAGCTTACCGCAAGTACTATGCGGCCTTTAGCTGCCTGGCAGCCATGAACTCATCGTACAGATCCGCGTGGCGCTGCCCCACACAAATCTTCTGAACTCCCATTAAAGAGAGACGGAACTGACTGGCGATGTACTCCAGTGTCTGCCCCAGGTCATAGCGCAGGGTAAGTATGGCAACAACATCGTCATCAGGCACCTTTGGCCCCCGTGCATTCCTCCCTTTCGCCACCTTATCTTGCATATTGTCTGTGTGAGTTCCAACGAATAGATGACTTGGATTGACACAGGCGGGATTGTCGCAGGTATGGCATATCTGCTTATCTTCTGGGATGCCTCCATATGCTAACTCGTAGGACACACGATGCGCGACAGCTAGTGACCCACTTACTCTGAAGTATCCATACGCATTGGGTCTTGTTTTAGCACCAGTCCACTCCCAGCACTCGTTATCACCACGCTTGTCTACCTTCGCCCAGAACCGTTCTTCTAAGGTCTTGCGCATTGTTCTCTCCTCTGTTTATAGGGTGACCAGGAGGTGCGTCATCTGGGCGCACACTCCCGACCGCTCAGGCACCCACACACGAGCGCCCGATTTTTATCGCTAGATTTGTCCGCTTACTGTCCGGTCACTGTCCGTTGCCGACCTATCCGACCGGGAATATTTCAGGGGTTGCGGCGTTTGGCTGTCCGTTCGCTGTCCGTTCGCTGCCGCTAGCTATTCGGCGGTCGAACTCCTTCTCGAACAACCTGACTGCCTGTGACATGGGCATCTCATACCCACGGCCAGCCTCCTTCTCGACGATGCCGTAGGTGACATCTTCTTTGGCTCTGGCAATAGCCCTGCGGATCGTGCGCTTCCCTGTATCGGTGTCCATGCCCAGCTTCTGTGCTATCGTGGCCACGTCCCACATGGTTTCGATGATCTCTTGCTGGATCAGCGCGTCGATGATCCGCTTCTGGTTATGTGGGAGTGCCTTCTGGAGCGTCCTGATGTCGCGGTTGGTGTACTCATTCTTCGTGATGCGATCACCAATGCCGTGCAGGATTCCCTTGAGCGCGACTACCATGTCGCTCTGGACCTCCCGAGTCACATCCTCTTTGATCGGCTCGTGCAGGACGAATACATAGAACACGCAGACCGTAATCAGGACGGCGGTTACGAGGTCGATAGCCACGCTGATCATTGTGTGGTTACCTGGGTTAGTCACCCCGAAGTACATCGCGCCTATGATCGAGCAGAGGCCACCAAGGAGGCTGAACCACATAGCGAGCCGACTCTTCGACTTGTGCTGCGCTGCCTGCACCTTGCGCTCAACCAACGGGATTGATGCGTCGAACTCCGCACGTATCGCTTCCTCTTTATGCGCGAGCCACTTCGAGCCCGCTAGCGTCATCACCAGCTCCATCAAGCCTGCCAGCGAGAGTCCAATCACTGCGTCGATGATGTGAACCAGAGGACCAGGCAAGAGGTTGAGGTCGAACGTTCCCTCACTCCAGGCTGACCCAGATCGCAAGGCTGCCGCGAATAGAACGATGATCGCCAGTATCGGAAGGAGCTTGAACTCCACAATCTCCTTCACTGACCGTTGCTGCTTCTTCTCTTCCACTAGTCAATACTCCCCACTCTTGACTAACATGGGGACAATCGTGCAAGCTATATACTTGTGCGGTGTCCCCACTTAAAGAGCCAGGCACGTTACTGAGTTCTGGCTCGCCGCACGCTTACCCAACCATCATCAGGGCAATCCCGAGTAGGATCGCTATGACGACGACACCGATGAACGCGAGTACCCAATCCCAGTCCATCAGAAGCTCCAGTCTCCCTCGGGTGAATCAATCTCGATGTGAATCCACCCAGTTGGGATGATGTGCAGAGTGGTCTTCCCTCGATGTACCGTCCTGACCCGGTGTGTACCCGAGGGCCGCACAGTGATCGCCTGCACGTTCTTCAACACCACCTGCTCCCCTCCAGGGAAGGTGTAGGTGCGTGTGCGCTCGTTCACGAATATCTCGTCTGTGAATGGCATCAGTTGCTGCCTTTCGACGCTGCAGCAATGAGGCTGCTCAGGATGATCCCGGTGATCACCACTGCCACGAAGGTCGGTGCAAACTGGGTGTGAAAGCCCCACTGAATGAGTTTGGTTATCCCGAAGTCGATTGCCAGCGCTGCCACCATGCATGTGAAGGCGATGCACACACACCCGATACCACCCAACATGGTCACGCCAATCATCTGTTTATTGGTCGCTCGATTCTGCATTAGTCTCCCCAGTCTTTATGGGCCACCAGGATGGTGGCCTCGATTAACGAAATCGCGATCAAAATCAACCCAGTCAATCCAAGAGCACCTGAGTAGGTGAGCTGCGGAAGGTGCATGTCCCAGGCGAAGTTGTTCCAGGCGAGTTGGATGGATAGCGCGATGCCCATGAAGGCAACCAATATCAACATTACGAGAATCCCAACCCACTGAAAAACCCGCTGGGCTGTTGCACCCTTCTCCTCTGTCTTCACCTCTTCTGGCATCAGTTACCTCCCGCAGCTAGCTCGTCGCACACCGCTTTCACCGGACAGTAGAAGCATCTCCACTGCTGGTCTTCAGGCAGTACCGGCGCGAGTACTGTGCGCGACTCGATCTTGCGCTCGATGGCTGCCTTGATCCAGGCATCGACCACCTCATCGGGATAGATCGGGATTGGCTCAAGGATCAGGTCTTCGTAGGTCTTCGGTGACCTCGTGAGCATCTTGCCTCGTGTGGTGAGATACCCAGCGCTGGTGAATCGACGTGGTTTCTTGAAGTCCCCGTAGTCGATCTCCAGCTCGTCCACTACCACCGTGGTGGGTCCGATGTCACCGAACTGGTACACCAGCTCTGGAAGCAACGCCCGCCTAACCAACCAGGCATACATGTTGATCTGGCGCACGTGGTCTTTCTTGGCTGCTGTCAGGTCGTGACCAACCTCGCCAGTGTTCTTGTGGTCAACGATCTTGACATGCCATTCAGTCTCTGTCCCGTAGGGTGAGATCACTATCAGGTCGGGCTGGGAGACAAATCGCTGTTGTCCGTACTTGGTGTCAACTAGCGTCTCCAGCTCCAGCTCCTTGAACTGATTCATCGCCCCTGGGTAGTTACCGCTGGTGGCTGCGATACCAGCGTGCCGGATCGTGCCGTGCATGGATGGCCAGGCTTGATCCACATCAATGTAGTACGGATGCTCTTGCTGCAAGGCTGACTGCCGGTAGCAGCCAAGCAGACCAGTGGCACTGAACGCATTCGGATCGTGGTGCCGGTGCGTCGGGTCTGGATCAAGCTGCGAGAGCACATCGGCAGGCACCATGCAAGGGTGGAGTGGATTGCACCGGCATTCCTGGCACTCTGCTGTGGTGATCTGGCCTCGGACGCAGCTCACTCCAACCTGTGTCATTCCACCACCTCGAACTGGCGGTCCAGGGCAGCTCGGTTGAGGCGCAGGTTGCCGCTCTTACCGTTCAGGATGTAGAGCACTTCCTCGTCGTCACGGAAGCCAATGATCTTGTACTCGCCGCTGGACTTACGGTTGCGCACGTACCTGCCTACGCCATACTCTGGTGGACCCAGCGGATCAGTCTCTTTAGCCTTGCGAAAGATACCGCCTGACTTGGCCACCTGCTTTCGCGTCTTAGGTTTCTCCAGGGACTCCAGCAGCTCCTCGCAGAACTCGATGGTATCCTCTGCATTCACCTTCGCCTGCACCCGAGCGTCTTCCTCGTCAGTGAAGAACTCCCGATCAACCACCCGCAGTCCCAGGTTGCTCTCGCACAGGTCTACGATGCCAGGGTTCTCGGTGTGCTTCGCATTTACTTCTATCGTCTTGCCATTCGGCGCGACGTACCAACCAGTCAGTGTTGCCATCTCAACCCTCTTTCCCAACTAACTTCAGAATCTCCCGGCCCATTTGCCGGTCGTCATCGGATGCGATCAGTGAATAGGCGTACATCCGAGCTGCCATTCGACTGTTCACATCCTGCAAATCGAACCTGTTCCCTCCCACAATGAGTTCACGCGGTAAGTCCGAACTCGGTCGTGGCGGGATTTCGTCTTCGTTCCATCTCACCATTCACCGTCCACTTCACATCGTCTAAGGTATGGCCCTGGAGGTAGAGGTCAGTCGCATCTTTGCCCCAGGACAGCTCCCAATCAGCCAGTGCCACTGCATAGCCCGCCTTGGTTGCGTGTATGAATAAATCGCGCGAGGCCGGACGCCCGACCGCATCCTGATCTCCCACGATGTAGATGGTGTCGATAGAAGCAGGCAGGAGTTCGAGTAGCTTCGTGAGATTGCCTGCTCCATTGGTTACGGTTATCGCGTTGTACCCGTACTGCCGTAGCAGCAGGGCATCGAACTCGCCTTCAGTCACCAGAACATGCCGTTGAGATAGCCCCCCTGCGGGGAAGATAACACTCTCGTTGTAGTTGGAGAGCCCGCTGTACTTGGGGATCTTATGCAAGGTGTGCCGATAGCTGTCCCACCATTCGGTTCCATAGAGGTCATCCCGTCGATAGCGGATCGTTAAGAGCTTGCCCGCTTCGTCAAATACCGGTATGGTAAATCTGGTGGTGTCATGCCCGAGCATCGCCTTCTTAATTGTCTCGTCTGAGAGTCCTCGTTGGCGCAGCCAATCGAGCCTATCTCGTCGGCCAGTCCACAGCATCCCCTGGTAGATCGTGGCCAGTGCGGGGGAGAGCTGCCGTGGTGCCTTCGTGTTCTTGGTGGGTGGCTCGTGCTCGTAGAACTCGGGCGCCCGCTTGATCGCCTCGTAGACTGACACACGAAGCAGGTAGGCCAGCGCCTCCATCCGTCGCATGAGCTTAAATCCACAGCCGTAGCAGATGCAGTGATCGCGGTAGACTGCCAGGCTGTAGGTGGAGTCTCGATGCCCCGCTTCCCGACAGCGCAGGAACCAGGGAAGATCTTTATAGGGTTGATCGGTGACAGCGAGTCGCACGTCAACCCTGGTCAAGTCGGCTCGCTCTCCCATCTATCTCAACCTCTTCTGTCTGCGCTGTAACTCGATCAAGCCAGGATCTTCCAGTGGATCGCGGTAGGTTAGTACCACCCGACCCTTGCCCAGCTCGTCCAGGTCTTCCACGCGGATATAGGAAGCGCTGTCGTCGATCCGCTCCTGGTCCCGCTTCCCCGATACCCAGCCGATCATGTGACCAGCCATAAAGGAGAACAGGCCAGTGGTCAGGATGACAGCGATTAGGTCACCGATTGAGCCACTAATCATACCGATCCCCTCCCCGCATGATTGACTTGGTTGCCGCCCCGATCACGACGATGGCTATCGCAGCGACGAACAGGAACGGAGAGAACTGGACGCTGTACAGGAGAATGGTCCAGATCATGCTGCCCTCCCCTGAGCGAACTTGACGGCCCACGTCGGTAGCTCTACCCGCATACGAGGTAGGTCAAACCAGATGTTCCATGTCTGCTGGTCGGGGGTTGTATAGACCCGCGCCTGGCCGGACTTGACAAGCCGCTTCAGCTCCTGAAGAACAGCCGCCCGGTCCTTTGGATCTCCCAGGAAGGAGAGATCCTTTTCCGTCGGAAAATCTTTCCTCATGCTGCCTCCTCCTTCTCCAGTAGCTCGACCTCGTTGAGTTTCTTGCGCCGCAGCCTGCTTGCCTCGACCATCACGGCTATCTCCATCCGGCGCTGGTTGGTGGCTGGATCTTTCAGCCTCTGGTACAGCAGCCTTCGAGGGAGTGGTATCCGTAGCGACTTGGCAATCTGGCGGCGTTCGCGTCTATTCAGCTTTCGGGTGGGCTCGAAGGCTAGCAACTGCCGCTTGAAGGGCTGCCTCGCCTGCCCCGCCGCTGCCGCTTCCCTCGCTGCCTTGATCCCTTTGCTTCTGCTCATCCTGGTCCTCCAATGCCAGCCACACGAAGATGGCGTAGTTGATGATGTCCAGCACCTCGCCCTTGATTCCGTCGCTCACCTGGGCCTCTTCGCCCCGTTGCCGAAACTCGATCAGCTTGCTCAGTCGGGCGAGCTTCACCCTGATCCGGTCGATGTGGCTCTCGACGCTCAGCTCTTTCCAGGCTTCCCCGTAGTCGTGGTCCTTGGCGCGCATCAGCTTGACCGCCTCGACCAGGAACCTGGCTGCGCGCTGTGGTGTTGTCCTCATGCCACCATCTCCCTGCGCATCTCCATCAGGACTAACCGGCAGTCAACAGCAGCAACTGGGCGATGTGTCCCTGGCTTTGGCTCCAGGTCATCTATCTTCAGAACAAAGGTCTGCGCCCATGCTGGCAGCTCCTGGTGTACCGGGGCATCCTCTGTGCTCTGTCTGAGGGTCGCGTAGAAGTTGTCTACCAGTACCACGCGAGGTTGTAGCTTCTCCATCAGGAAGTTGGCGACCGGGCATCTCCCGCACTCCGAGGTCTGCCCCACTACCTCGTCGGCCTTCTTCGTGTACAGCCAGTCCTCAAAGTCATTTACGGTGAATCCGAACAGTGTCTCCATCTCTCTACTCCTTGGTCCAGTGGTCGCTCACCGCGACCTTAACAGGCGGCAGGGTTACGGTCTTGAGGTAGGTGGCTGCCGCTTCCATCATCGCCTCGGCTAGGACTCGATTCGCCGTGAAGGCAAGATCGGTCGGGACTTCGATCACAAACTCATCGTGGACAATGGCAATGATTCGCGTGACATCTCGTAGTGCTGCGTCTCCATTTATGGATTCGTGAAGCACACAAAGGGCTAGCTTGGTGATGTCGGCGCTCGTCCCCTGGACTGGCGTGTTGCAGGCTTGCCGCTCGATCCGGTGCTTCTGTCCTTTCCAGAGTCGCCGCTGGTCTAGCCACTCGTTGACCACCTCAACATCGCGTGTGGCTGGGCGTAGTGGTTCGTTCGGGAGAGAGTAGAAGCGCTTCCGGCCTGCATAGGTATAGCTGGTCAACTGGTGGATGCCTGCGGTACGTTGCTCCTCCAACCATCTCTGGACTCCTGGGTAAAGGCTGAAGTAGGCTTCCATCAACTCCCCAGCTCTCTCTCTGGTGATCTTCAGTGTGCGTGAGAGCTTCGTTGCAGACATGCCGTAGACCAAGCCAAAGTTAATCATCTTGGCTACCGCTCTGAAGGTAACTCCAGGGAATGCCTCTGCGTGTTCGACATCCACATCTTCACCCAAGCCGAACATCATACGAGCGGTGTAGCTGTGGAGATCCATACCCGAAGCGAACATCTCCAGCATGCGAGAATCTCGGGACATATCGGCCAGGATGCGCAGCTCGATGTTAGAGAAGTCGGCGGTCAGGATCGAGTTGCCTGGCTCTGCTGTAACCAGGGCTCGTAGCCGCTTTCCGTCACCCTTGGATGGTACTTGCTGCCAGTTTGGACGGCTACAAGCCATCCGCCCGGTAGAAGCACCAATCTGTACGTATTCTGGATGTATCCGTCGAGTGTCGTGGTCCACAAACTGAAGGAGTGAGTCTCCGAAGCTGGTAACAAACTTCTCCTCCTGTCTCCAGTCAGTGAGCAGCTTCACCGCTGGGTAGTCATCCTCCAGTTGCTTCAGGACATCTTTGCCTGTCTTCACAGTCGGGATACCCAGAGCCTGGAATGCGGTCAGCAGTTGCTTCGGTGATCCCAAATTCGGCAGGCTGGTGTCGGGCTTGGGTCTTCCTGGGTTGGGATGGAACTGCCGCCACATCTTCATGTAGGCGATCTTGAACTTGCCCCAGGTCATCGGGTCCATGTTGTCGTCAGTCGGATCTTCCTCCCAACGCTGGCGAGCATCGTGCTCTGCCTGGTCCCGATCAGCTTCCCACCCTTCGTACTCGATGAGCTGCACGTCGTAGGCGATCTGCCGCGCTGCCATGATCGGAGGTCCGAAGGTATCCAGCGCCTTTGTCTCCAGCTCCGATGCCTGGGCTCGCTTCTCTTCGATGAACGCCCGCCAGCCATCCACATCCACGTGGACTCCAGCGTGCTCAACCTCGACCAGGGCAGGTAGGGTACGCATCTCCAGCTTGGCTACTGGGATCAGCCGCAGTTCCTTGAGACTAACCTGCTGCTCCTGCATGATTGGCTGCAACACCTCCACGTCTTTCGCACCGTAGAGAAGCTGCTCGTTCGGGAATGGCTGGTTCCACTCGGGTCTTTGATCGAGGTCTATGAACCAGGACCGCTCATCTTTGGACATCTCAGCACGTCCGTAGCTGGCTGCCACCGACTTGAGCGTGAGCCCGATGCCCACCTTGCGAGCATCTGATCGGCCAACTCCGTGAATGATCTGCTCGGCTATCATGGTGTCGAAGATCCGCGTGGCTTTGATGTCGAGCTTGTGTCTGACGAAACCCAAGTCAAATTTCAGGTTGTGCCCAACTATAAGCAATCTACCAGTGAAGAGTGGGGCGAGCGTAGTACCCAACTCGACGTAGGCGTAGGCTTCATCGGTTGGGTTGTCGATACCTTCAAGGAATGACCGGCAGTCGATGACCACCGACTTGCGGTTGGCTTGCTGCACCTGGATCATCACCAGGCGATTCTTCCTGGCATCCAACCCGGTGGTTTCAATGTCGAAGGAGACTGGTTTTCCCCTCTGCATGTATGCAGCAACCAGTCTCTCAATGTCGTCAAGCCGGGTGAGTACTCGGGGGAGATCCGGCATTGACGCCGCGATCATCCCTCGCCACCGAGATCGAAGCCCAGCTCGCGCCACTCGTCGAAGTCGTTCTCCTCGGTGTCGTTCTTGTCGTAGTCGAGGAGGTGGCTCTGTGAATAGCCGTCGTCGATGTCCGCCATGTTGTCGTCGGTGTGCTGCCCGTCCTCGACATTGGAGTCGTTGTCGCCCTGGTATTCATCGGACAGCGTGTCGTGGTCCAGCCCTTCGTCGCCGTAGCCCCGGTCGCCAGCGGCACCGGAATCGGGATCGACCGGGATGTCCCAGTTTCCCTGGTAGTTGATCATGCCACTTCTCCTAATTCTGGATGGTTGATCTTGCAGTCGGGATCGACGCAAGCCAGGTTGTGAACGACTAGTGCCATCTGACCCAGGTATACGGCCATATCCGGGCAGAGCAGCATCATGGTCATCATGACTTCAGGATCGCTCAGGACCAACATGACGCCATTCGAGAGCGTCTTGGCCAGCTCGCGTGCATCCTCTAGCCGTGCGACCTTCCCCTCTTCGTTGAGCGGGTAGGCGAAGTGGCCGCGCTCGCGCCACTGGGCTACGAGGTTCTGCACGTCCTCTGTGGTGTGCATGCTATCTCCATTCATGCCGCGACAATCCTCTCGAATACGGACTTCTTGCGTGAAGCCACCTGAACGTTCGGGCAGTGCCCAGTTGGCACGCCCTTGTCGATGATCCAGTACCCTTGCGCCCAGGCCCGATGCCCGGTCACGTTGTATTGGATGTACTGGAAGTATTCGGGCTTGAACAGGCCACCAGACTCGATCACCTTGAACTTGCCTGTCTCATCCAGCCCCTGAGCCCAGTGGTGCGCGTGGGCTGAGATAATGTTCTGCTGAAACCGGGTGGCGAGCTTGCCTGGGTTGACGAGTGGCTGCCGACCGTAGACTGCTGGGTGTGTGAGCATCCAGCTCCCATCAAACGCATCCAGGCTTGGGTTATCCGAGAGGACCAACCGACTGCTGTTGATCAGGTCAGTGACCCCGACCAGCCGGGCCAGGTGGCTCATCGAGATCTGCTGCTCCATCTTGCGAAGGAGGCGAACCTCGTGATTCCCCCGGCTCCAGTACACCACCCCGGCAGCCTCGACCGCGCACCGGATGATCGTCTCGCAGATGTCCAGCTCGCGCTCGAAGTTGTCGCTCATGTCGTCACGTCCCCAGGCAGAGAACGTGGGCATATCCATCAGGTCGCCCAGGAACACTATCGCCTCGACCCGCTCCTCCTCCGCTCGGGCGAAGGCTTCAGCGAGAAAGTCCTCGTCGTGCCGTGGCAGGTGGGCATCGGCCAGGACCATGATCTTCTTCTCGGTCACCAGCAGCCGCTTCGAGTAGTCCTCTGGCGTCCAGTTCCCCCGCGCCGCTGCCAGGCGCTGCTTGTACATCCGTTGCCTGCTAACCTGCTGTTTCATCCATCCCTCCCCACCGCATCGTCTTGAAATGAACTGTCGGCTGGCTCACGCCGTATTCACTCGCCAGGACAGTCTGTGATTCCCCCTGCTCCAGCCTCACCAGGATCTCTGCCCAGCAGGAGAGGCAAAGAACCGCATTGTGGTAGCCCGTTCCCCGCTCGATGGGATGGCCACAGTGCTTGCATGCTCGCCCTATCCTAATCAGATCGGGCACTGAGATACTGCTTCATGTCTATGTGGCCGATCACCCGCTTGATCTCTTCGGGATGCACCACCCATACCTGATCCCTGCCCTGCGGCTGGACCCGATAATCGTTCACGAGCGGTTCGATTATCAGTCCCTTAGCTACCGGCTCTCCACCGAAGTTGAGCTGGAACTCAACAACATCGCCTGGTTTATATGTCATCACTGCTCTCCTGTGTATCCGTTGAGCAGCTCCGTGACCATCCTGAGCGCCCGCACGTATTGCCTCTTGGGACTCTTGGTAACACCCTCACCTGCCTGTGCTGGCGACATGCCTGCGCCGTAGTTTGTGAGGAGTGTGCGTAGATCCAGGGGCAATCGGAGGACGGCTTGGGACACGTCAATTACCTCGTCGGCATCGTCCGTGTCCCCACGCAGGACCATCGCCACGCGCTGCGGTGTGTATCTATCCTGCATACTTGATTATACCAACCTACATATCATGATGTCAAGACACATCTAGCAACTCACCTGGCAAGATGTTTTGCCAGGGTGTCGAGCAACACATCGGCGTCGAGGACCGCGTACACTTTGGGTGATCCCTTCGGTCGGAAAAGGACCACACCAAAGTCGAAGTCCTTGTCGGCGGCGTTGGCGGTGACTTTGTTGAGCCATTCAAGGTCAATGCTGATAATTCTCTGCCCCTTGGGGTTCAGCTTGACAGCTCGCACCTTGCACTCGACCAACACCCGCTCGTCGATCACCACGTCATTCGGCAGACCCTTGATCGCTCCCGAGAGGGGCTGCTTCTTCGCTCTCAGTCCCCTCGCTTGGGCTTTCTTGACCGTCAGGTTCTCCAGCCCCGTCCCCAGCGCCTTCTTCTGGCTTGTCACCCGTCTTTTCTCCCTCGGCTATGATCGCATCCAACTGGGCAGCCACCTCGAAGAATGGCTTCTCTTCTACCTCGTGGTGCTCCAGCTCACCGAAGATGGTGGTCGGGTCTACGTCATCAGGTAGGGTGGCAACCACGAAGGCGGTGCCGTGGCCGAACGACGGCGCGACATAGGTATCGCCACCGGCTGCCCGCACGCTGTCGCGGAGCTGCATGCGGGTGTTGTGGGCCACATTGTCGTTGCTGAAGGGAAGGTGGTACATCTTGCTCATGCTGCTTTCCTCTCAAGATAGTGTGTATGGCGCTCATCCTGGTACGTCCAGATGTAGCGCGCGATCATCTCAGTCGCGGCAGCGAGAATCTTCCTCGTGCCTTTCTTATCGAACTCGAATCGAATCAGTTGTTGTACTGTTGCTTCTTGGTAGAGGAGTCCATGATCGGTGGTGATATAGAGCCCGTCAAACTCGTCGAACACCTCCTCCATCTCTTTGCGCGTGAGTCCCAGCTCCGACAGGAGTACCCACTTCCCTCTGCGGTAGAGCTTCCAGATCGCCTTGATGGCGGTGTCGATACGCTCGCACGCTGGGTCGTAGCGGTCGATAGGGACTCGGGCATCACCCCTCTCTACAGCTTGCATTAAGCTCAGCATTAGCTTGCCTCTTTCACTATGGTGAGTTGTTTAGATTTCTCGACCCACTTGGCCTTCTTTGGCAGGAAGATCATCTCGATCCCGAAGTTGGCAGCTCCGTGCCGATTCTTCACCACCAGGAGTTCACCAGGCTTGGGCAGATCCCGCTCGGCTTCATTGGCGTACTTGCCGACATCCTCACGGTAGATGGCCAGGAGCAGATCAGCATCCTGTCCCGCCTGATCCGACCCAGCGATGGATTCCAGATCCGCGCGTTTGTCGGTGGCATTCTGCTTGGATCGGTTCTGGTGGGTTATGATCAGCCCAGAGTGACCATCCTGCTGGGTGAGGATCGTGATCCTGGCGATGATCTCATTCAGTGTCTGGTAGGGACTCGCTGCCCCCAACATGTCCTTCACCTGACGGAGGTGATCGAGCACCCAGAATCCGGTGTTCTTCTCACGCACCTCACGCTCGATCTCGGTCATGGTCATGCGTCGGTCGAAGTATTCGATAGGCAGCTCCGCTAGCGTGAGCTGTGCCCGCTCGTAGGCTGCCTGCTGCTCTGGTGTGGCGTATCCAGTCTCTATCCGACTCATTGATACGTCAGCGATCTGACATGCTAGGCGGTGCTGGACTGCCTGGGCACCCATCTCGAACGAGAATAACTTGACAACTTTCCCAGAATCGTCCCCTAAAAATTGCTCTCCTACGGTAATAAGCAAGCTACCTGCGAGAGCAGACTTGCCGACATTCGGTCGGCTGACCAGGACGTTCATTCGCGCTGGTAAGATGCCATGCGTTACCTTATCAAGACCTTCGTACCCCCAACTCGGTCCCCACAGCTCTGCGGGGCTCGCTGCACGCGCTCTGGCCTGCCTGATAGATGCCTCGGCTACCTCCCTACTAGTCGTCATCGGAAATTCCGTTCTGTCTCAACCATTCAAGAGATTCCTGGGTCTTCCGCTGGTGTTCATAGTACGCCTCATCGGAGTCCCACCCAGGAAAGTTCACGCTCCCAGATGCCGCCGAGATAGTCCCTTCGGGTGGCTGCGCCTGCTCTGTTCGCTTCGCGTGTTGATTGCGTGCGACCGCTCGGAGATAGGCGAAGCATGCCTTGGAGCTGCCCTGGAACTTCTGGAAGATAGCCAAGACCTCGCTCGCGGAGTCGTCACACAGCTTCAGGAACTCATTGGCGTTGGCGTCGATCAGTGGTGGCAGGTTGGGGTATATCTCGCCCCAGGTACGCTGCACGAATTTGCGTTGCCGCTCTCGCCTAGCCCTGAATGGCGTGTGTGCCTTGGCTGGGGTGTCTCGCCCATCATCGGGCATGGAGTCGATGTCATCAGCCTCATCGTCAAGGCTATCGTACCCGTAGAGGCTCTCCTCTACAGGTGAGGGTATCCTCGTGTAGAGGTTCTCCTCTACTGGTAGAGGTTCTCCTCTACTAGGTGGTAGAGGTTCTCCTACACTGGTTGCCTCAATGTCGCTGCCACTAATATAAGATATATATTTATTATTACTTATACTGTGGAAGCGAAGCTGGAACGTATTTGCCTTACCCCTTTCTCGATGCACCAGGAGGATACCTGCTGCTTCGAGTTCACGGAGTGCGGCATACCGATCACGCTTGTTCCTGATCTGGCTTACCAGTTGGGTAGCGTCATACCCACTGTCGATAAGCGAGATCCAAGCGTACATGCGTAACGCACCCGCACTCAACATTCACTTCTCCAATCTGCCGACGAGGTAAACTCTCCTGCGGAGCAGAGGCTTATCTCAGCGGCATTTGAGTCTAGAAGTCGTCATCCGTCCCAGTCTTGGGAACTATGGTGAGGTTGGCAGATCCAGCAACCGTCTTCGGAGGGGCGACCTTTGGACCTTTCCCGAAGCATCCATCCATCGCAGCCTTGAGGGTGGCGTAGTCCAGCTCGGCAACCTGTGCGTCGGTCCAGCCGTTCTTGCGGAGGACGGCAGCCTGCTTCTCAGAGGCATTCCCGATCTTGCCGTTGGCGCTAGCGACTGGTGCAGGTGACGATACCTCTTGTGCTACTGAAGTCTCATTTGTGGTCGCCGCTTGCGCAGAACCGTTCGCATGGGCAGCCACGTAGCTCTCCGTGTGGGCCGGATCGCCTTTGTCGTACAGGAAGATACCAAACGCCTCACCCAGGAGCTTGGCAGCCACAGAGAGGAAGTCAGAACGGGCACCCTTGGCAGCGGTGTCATGCGCTTCCCTATCACCCTTCTCCAGTGAGGTCTTCCCCACGATCCCAACCCCTCGGCCAGTCACCTGCTTCTCGACCTCGCGCCCTTCATCATCCACGGCCCGCACGATCAGGCTGCCATCGTAGATGTAGATGCCCTGCTCGAAGTTGTCTACGCTGGCAACCTTGTACGTAGACCAGCCGAATACCCCGAAAATCGCGTTCAGCATGCGTGCTGTCTCGTTCCAGGGGATGTAGGTGAACTTGCCCCGGTTCCCCTTGTCAACCCGACTCAGCACCTCGTCAGCTCGTGCTCGTTCTTGCAGAGCTACTTCAATCTCTCCAACCGTCTTCAATGCGCTCATGTTCTCCCCTTCTATCCACATCACTCGATGCGGATACACATTTCGATACACTCACTATACCACAGAAAGCCTGTCTGCGTCCAGACAGTTCGGTCGATCTGCCTACGGCATATCAACCTATTCCCTGTTGGCACCACAATCAGTCCGGTAGGCTCTCTACCATTCGGACAGCCGATTCGAGTGACGCCAGCAGAACCTCAGACTTCATCGGATCACGCACCCGGTAGTACTCCACCTGGCGCAGGAACTTGGTCACCCGGCTGTCATCGAAGGAAGTCTCCACAACGGGCTCCCAGTACCCGTAGAGGACCGCCATGTCGTTCGGTGTGCGCTGGTAGATAGCACCCAGAGCAACCAGGCTGTCCATGCTCGGGTGCTGCACCTCTCCCCGCTCCAGCTTCGAGATCGCCGCCTTGCTGAGCGTGCCCCTAGAGAGGACAGCAACCTCATCAATTGTCAATCCGTAGTCACGGTTATCGCGAACGAGACTGCGCAAGTTGGGGGTAATCATGAATCCATCCCGCCATTTGCGTAGCTGTGCGCCTGCTAGTTGTACGTTAACTATCGGCATACTGGTGTCCCTTTCATCAGGATATGGTGAGATACTATAGTCAGAGTCCATTGATTATACCCTCTTTCCCGGTAACTACTTATGAAAAAATCGACTGATTCCTCCGAACCAATCCCTTTCCCCAACCTCAAGCCACGTGAAGAACCCCGGCGTGGACCGGGCCGACCGAAGAAACTCCCTCGCCCTAACCTCCCCGATTTCGAGATGTCCGACCTCGAACGGGAGTGGTTTGACTATCACTACAACTCCTACCTGTCTGAGTTCCCCGACCTGAGCGAGACAGATAGGATGTGGCTGCTTGCCGCCAGCCTCGAATACGTCAAGTACCTGCGCATGGTCACCAAGGAAATGAGTGACCGCGAACTTGTGTCTATGGCACGCCAGCACCCCCTAACTCAGTATCGCAGCCTGATGATGGAACTCTCCGTCACCAGGAAAGCTCGCCTCTCCAAATCTCAGCTCCCCGAAGAAAAAGAAAGCGACCGGCTCCTCACCGCGCTCGCTAGGTAAGGACATCCTCATGGAACTTTTCGATCCCGTAGGGGACCGGCTCGTGGCGCAGCGTGCCGGAGTTGTGCTCAACAGCGGTGGTGAACTCTCATCGGTCGCGGTCACTGCTGGCCCAACTGCCAACGCTGTTCAGCCTGCGAACGCGGCTGGTAACGTGGTGGTAAAGAACGCTTCTGGCTATCTGCGCAGTGCGACCATCACCACGCTCGGAACAGCGGGACTGATCATCTACGACAACGCCAGCACCAACAGCGGCACCATCCTCCTCTCAATCCCCGCCAGCGCAGCCGTAGGCACGATCTACGCATTCCCTGATGGCGCTTTTGCCGCCAATGGCATCGTCTCGGCTGGCGTAACCAGTTGCCCCGCAGTCACCTTCCAGTACAACTAAAGGACTTCCCATGCCCAATAACAAAAATCTGCAATCGGACGCAGGCAGCATCGTTTTCGAGGGCTTGTACGATCCGTCTGGGCACCAGTTCGTGGCGAAGGAAGCAGGCGCTGTTGGAAACGACGGTGGTAACCTCTACGCCCCAGAGATTGTCGCTGCGACAGACGGAGCCATCGCTACCATCGGAACCACCACAGACGCGCCTGGTGCGAACACCGTGGTTGGTCAGATCAAGCGCTTGAACCCAGCCACCGCCAACACCGCGCTTGTCTCGCCTCCTGGTGCCACCACCGCTGTCACCGACACCCCGCTCTCCTTCGGCACCCAGATCAATCACTGGTGCCTCCAGAACAACTCCACCCAGGTCGTCTACTACAACCTCGACGCTGCGGCCTCTACCAGCACATTTGAGCTTCAGCCAGGCAGCCAGATCTGGTGGGATTGGCCCATGACCGTGCTGCATGTCTACACCATCACCGCTGTCAACGTGAATGGCGCTGCTGGCCTCGTGCTGATCGGGAGGGTCTAATGCCAACTGGACTCCTGGTGCAGCAAATCGGACTGCTCGTCTACAACGTGGTGACCTACGGCGCGACCGGCAACGGCGTGACCAACGACTACGCAGCGATTCAGGCGGCGATCACGGCCTGCGCGAATGCGGGCGGCGGTATCGTCTTCTTCCCGGTAGGCACCTATCTCATCATGTCTACCCTCATCGTCAACAACGACAATGTGCATCTGGTTGGCACGGGTCACGGCTCGATCATCGTGGCTGGGTCCGGAGTCGCGAGCGCTCAGATGCTCTGGGTGCAAGGACCAGCGACCACATTCCGCTACGGTTTCGCCATCTACGACCTGAGCTTCTGGTGTACTGGCGTCACTGGTGTCACGGGCATTCAGCTCGACCAGACGTATTACGCCACCTTGCACAATGTGGACATTGAGGGCATCTACAGCGTCAATCTCTACCTCAATGGCACAGCGTCCTACTATGGCGCGTATACCCACGTCAGCCACTGTCACCTCGGTGCAACACCGGGCGGCGCTGGAAGCGCTGGAATCGGTATCCAGACCAACGACCACGAATTTATCACGGTCGAGAACTCGGTCTTCAACTGGTTCAACCAGAGTGGTGGGCTCGCGATTGAGTTCCAGAAGACGAACAACGTCATCACTGGGTGCTCCTTTGACGAGTGCGACACTGCTGTTCTGCTCTACTTCACGTACTGCAACTACATCACCAACTGCCAGTTCGACCGAGGCGTGACCCGGTTCATCGAGCTGGAAGGTGCTGTCTCGAATGTTGTTGCGAACAACTTCTTCGGTGCGTTCGTGGGATCTGGCAGCAAAGACATCCTTGATGTCAACAACGGCTCGAACCAGAACAACATCATCGAAGGCAACACGGTGAAGACCAGCTCGGGCTGGACCGCGTTCGTTGTCGAGGCTGCCGGAACAGGAACGCCAGGCAATCTCTACGCCAACAACATCACCCAAGGACTGACAGTTACGCGCATATCTGGCATTTTTAGAGGGAACCAGGGCTATAACCCGGTCGGCTACTTCAGCAGCCAGCCCACTGTGCCTGCCACGACCGTTGCCTACACCAACACACTCGGCGCTGATGCCTGGGTGAGTATCGCGACACTGGGAAGCCTGTCTGCCGTTGCCATTGGTGGCCACGCGGTCACAGCGGCACCAGCTCTGGGTTCTACCTATCGCGTAGTGGCAGGAGGGACCATCACCCTCACGTATTCAGGTACCGCGCCGACTT
This sequence comes from uncultured Chloroflexia bacterium, assembly GCA_963826075.1. GTDB lineage: Bacteria > Chloroflexota > Ktedonobacteria > Ktedonobacterales > JADMIN01 > JAJPKE01. The sequence continues at coordinate 989,869 of CAWGVQ010000004.1, read as the reverse complement.
GGCAGTGGTACGGAGACTAGCGACAGGATTCGATTTGTGTTCAACGTTAGGGACTTCGGAGCTGGCGGCATCGCGACAGACGACACGACCGCCATTCAGACAGCGGCTACCGACCTGGGCGCACTCGGCGGCGGCGTGCTGTACATCCCCAGGGGTACCTCCCTCGTTAGCTCAGACATCACCGTACCTGGCAACGTCATGGTGCTTGGCGATGGCCCAGATACCATCCTCCGCGCGGCGGTTGGGTCTGCTTGCAACATCTTCAAGCTCTCGGGTGTTTCCCATGTCATGATCGCGAACCTCCAGCTCGATGGCAATTCGGCCAACATTACTCAGCCAAGCACGCAATACCTGGAATACGCTGGTGTCTGGATGACTAACAGCGACGATGTGTCGATCACGAGCTGCTACATCCACAGTTTCTGGTCTAGCGGCATCATGGCCAATGGTGGTTGCACGGATCTGCGAATCTCGGGGAACCGTCTAGTCGGGAACTGGGATAACCAGATCTATGTGCGCGCGCAGAACGTCTCCCCCTACACCGTCTGCTCTAGCGTGACCATCAGCGGGAACATCTGCTCAGGCGGCAGCTTCTCTGGCATCCAGGTGCTGGGCAGTGAGTATATCTCGATCACTGGCAACGTGTGCTACTCAAACGGCCCGACCCAGGGGCAAGGCGACGGGATCGGGAGCGAAGGTAGTTGCTATGTCACGATCACCGGCAACGAACTCCACAGCAACGGTGTCCAAGGGATCAATATTCGCGGCACGTTGGAGATGGGCGCGGCGGTGGTTCGCTCGGCGCATATCGTGGTCGCGAGCAACGTCATCTACAACCACTCCAGCTCGGATGGTGATGCGGGCGGCATTGGGCTCTCCGACTGCGATGACATCGTGGTAGCTGACAACCTGATCACCAGCAACTACTACGGCGTCAACATTACTGATGTGATGGTGACATCAGGCAGCCCTGGTGAGACGAACATCACCCTTCGCGGGAATCAGGTCCGCAACAACAGTAACGACGGCATCCGGCTCTACTGCGCCAATAGCTCGACCTTCCTCTTCGAGGACAACGAGGTCACTGACAGCGGCGCGCACAATATCGACGTGAACCAGCGTGTCTGGATCAAGGGCGGCATCTCAGCTCGCTCAGCAGCCAGCCACGAGGGTATCAACCTGGGCGGCAGCGCCTCTGGGACCATCATCGAGGGCGTAAGCATCTTCGATAACCCAGACAACGGCATCATTGTCAGCGGCAGTGTGGCGAACGTGATCGTGCGGAACTGCGTGTTTGACAACGTGGTAGGAACCAGCCAGAATCGCGCGCTCTACGAGGCAACTGGCGGCGGACCTACCCAGATCATCGACTGCACCATCCAGAACCAGAACTACCAAGATTTCTCGTTCAGCAACGCCAGCTCAGTCGCGCGAAACAACCAGGCGCGCAACACCTGGAAAGATACCAACTCAGGCAGCGCAACGATACCGACGACTGGAACGTCAGTCACGGTTACCCACGAGCTGTGGACCACACCTACCCGCGTCGAGCTGACCCCAACGGCTGACACACTCGGCAATCGGTTCTGGGTGAGCGCTAAGACCGTGACGACTTTCACTATCACTACCAATGTGGCACCCAGCTCGGCTCTGAGCTTCGACTGGCGTGCCTGGACCTGGGATAACTAATATGAGTGTGGCTACCAATGCGATGTTGCCTGTTCGGGTGATTCCGCCAGCTACCAGGACGGCAACCGCGCTGGTAGTCGGCACCACCACCACCGCTACACCGATCAATTCTGGAACTGCTACTGCAAGTTGAGGTGACCGTATGTCTATTTCTCCCTGGCTGCAAGGGACACGGGATACCATCTCGGTCACTGTCAGCCCGCTTCCAGCGTCCTTTGTGAATCCGTCGATGATTATTCATGATCGAACCGGGTACGCTGCCGACATCACCGCTACTGGCCTGTTTGGCGCGATCAACCTGACGACTGGGGTGGTGACCTTTACACCATCTGCCGCAGACGTAGGGACTCCTGGGGACTATACATTATTCCTGAAATACTTTGATAATAATGGAATCCCGTATCTGCGACAGATAGGTGAGTGGTTAGTTATTCCTGTTTAAGTATCCCGGCAGATAGCGTACAAGTGAGGGATAGACAGGCTTGGTATGCGAGACGATGTATGCGTAAACGATGCGATCTGCCAGATGCGGTGTAGGCGATTGTATGTTGGGTACGAGTTCGTAGAGCAGACTACCTGTCTCCTCACTAATTAACCAACGTCCTTCTAGATACACGTGTTCTTGGAACCTCTCTGCATAAGGGAATCCTGGGATACGAGCTGCTTTCACACTAACATCAAGTAAGTCCCAAATATTCCAGACAACACCGTTATCATCGAGGGCAATATCCTTTGCCTTATCGGCATTTTCACTTAGCCAGTCCCTTAGTGTCATTTTTTCCATTTATCCCTCTGATCTAAGATGGGAGGCGGCATCGGCGGCGGAGGGTTGGTTTCCCATCTCGGCGGTAGTTCACGTGTTGGTACGTCTTCTACCGCTTGTTTCATGCGTGCGTTGATCTTCGACTGACGATCTGCGGCGGTGAGTTTGAGACAGAGCATGTCACTGTGAGGTCGATCTACAGTAAATCCTACGAGCTGCCCATCCAAGTCGTACACCGCGAAGAGATAGACCTTCTTGTACCTCCCTACAATCGAGTTGATCGACAATACGTCCACCACATACTCTTCTACACGGATAGGGTATCCACCCTCTGGCACCGAGTTACCCCTTCCTACTAGACTGCGCCCATCCCAGATACCCGGTAATGGGCAGTCACCCCGTTGGTGATAGTGCAATCTTAACATACTGGGGTCGATTGTGTAAATAGCGCCTTCTCCATTTCGAGAGAGGGCGCTTTATGCTGCCTGCTGGCTTTCCTTATCCACTACCAGGGCGTATTCCTTCTCGCGGTTATGTCCATAGTTACTTGTCATAATGAATGAGAACTGGAGTGTAGTAGTGGGGCGCTCAACCTCGATGGTGTCACCGGGCTCAAACACGTGGTACTCAGGAAACTCCGTCTTATACCATGCCCCACCCACATTGCGTCCGTAGCCACTCTTGTAGAGCGCATACCCGAGCTGCTCTGGGGTGACTCCCGGCTCTGGCTTGGGGAGGAGCAGCTTTCGTAGATTGGGTGGAATGACCGGTGCACTGCCGCGCACGTTCTCGGCGGCGATTTGATCTATTCTCAGCGTCAGCAGCGGCGGCAAGTCGGTGTACTTGTCTGTGTGCGCGCTGCTCAGATACTCTGCATCGACTGATTCTGCCACCAGATATGGAGTATTGGAGGTCGCATCCGCTCGATACAGTTTCAGAGCCCGTCCACAGCAGGCGAGGATACCCTGCGCCCCTCGGTAGTAGCGCGGATCTGCACTATAGGCTTTCCCGCACGTACTACAGACCAGATAGCGCTCCATATGATACTCCTTCTGCATTCCGTATCCTTGCTTTTCAAGGAAGGAATAGACGGCATCCTCACCGAACAGATGCATCAAGCGTCCGTCGCGTGTTTCTGCCACCACATGCCACTCTGTCTCATCTCCCGGTATCTTGCCCCACTCCTCTCCGACGAGCCCGGCCTGAAATCCGTGGTTGCGCAGGTAGTCCACGAACGCGATTGCCTCTTCTTTGGTCATCCTACCCTCCGGCGCATCCACTCTTCTGCGTCATGCTCTCGTATTGCCTCGGTGAGTGTAACCACCAGCTTGTCTGCCGCACTCGCTGACAGATTGATCGTGCTCACTGCGATCTCAGGATTGACTAGGGTATTCACCTGCATCAGTGTGACATTGCCTTGTGTGTCTACTCTGAGCTTGACATCTCTGCTTACTTGGTACTCCATCAGGCTGCTCTCCTCTTCTGCTTACCCATGCTGTTGAATGCGTCGCAGAGCGCGTAGGCTTGCGACTCTTGCCAATACTCGAAGCGTTGCTGGTAGACGATTGATCCCTGGATGACCAATCGAACGATGTAGTAGTACCCAGGTTTTGCGATCACAATGGCCAATTTAAGCCTCCTCTCAGGCAGAAACTTCTGCTGTGAGCTACACTGTTGACCAAGGAGTCATTAAGGGGGGGAAACAAGATGATACGGAAACGGGTAGCTTCTCCGAGCCAACATGAGGCGAAGCGACAGCACATGCTCACAGTGGCTGCTAGTGAATTTGCGAGGCTTGGGTACGACCAAGCGAACATCAACACTATTGCGGATCTGGCCGAAGTAGGCAAAGGGACGATGTACCGCTACTTCACAGATAAAGAGCAGTTGTATGTAGAGGTGCTGAAAGAAATCTCGTTTCGTACTCTGGAAGCGCTCACTATTGCGCTGGCCGACTCGGAAGGATTGTCCGTGGTTGACCGTCTAGAAGGGATTATTCAGGCTGTGGTACTCCTGAAGCAGAAATACCCCGACTTCATCACAGTCCAGAATGCGGCTGTCTACGGGTCAGCGGTGAATCGGCGTGACGAGGAAGTAATCGTAGGACAGCTTCGTACTCTCACCGATGAGTTTGAGAGGATCTTTCAGAGCGAGGTGGAAGCGGGGCGGATTAGACCACTCACTGCACGCAAGCTCGCAATCTTCTTTGTTACTCAGATACATACATTCCGGCGCGTCTCTGAACTACTTGGGGAGAGTGGGCCGCGACCCGGGGGATTTATTGCTGATCTTCTCTGGCTAGGTCTGAAGCCGTCTACTCCTGATCTAGGAATGTGAACAGCGCCGGGTGAATCCACCTGGCGCGCGTCTCGCTTACGGCCTGTGTTCTGGTGTGCAGGTAGACGATAGACACCGAGTCACTACCCACGGGTGAGTTAGGTTTGTCGAAGACTCCTGCAACTGCATCGAACACGTTATAGCCGACGTAGCGGTCAAAGCGTTCTGTACTCTTATCGACCGCTACCACTGTTCCCTTGCTCTGCCGGTTTTCGTCCAGCTCCTCGTAAAATCTCCACATCTGCTCTACTCCTTGTTGTCTCGGTTGTGGCAGGTGTCACACACTTTGTTGGGGTTGAGTGTCGAGGCATCGCACCATACACAGCTCACGTACTCTGGTAGCAGTGTCTTCGCTATTGCGCGCGCTGCTTCTGCGGTCGCATACCCACCAAACTCCCCGATGGTGTTAATGTTGCCGGTGTCTTCTGCGCGCCGGATGGTGTAGGTACGCGGTCCATACGGTGGCTGCTCTGAGGTAATGAAGTACCGCCCGTTGTACACGGTTGGCAGGATACGAGACTGGAAAAATCGGATGGTGGAGTGCTCGAAGAAGTGATACCCGTTAGCCGCGTTGCGCCATTTGATCTGGTTAATGTTCACGGTCTGCTCTCCTCTTGTGAATCTGGCTAGCCACACTCTGCGGCTAGCCCATTTCTACCTATCGCGTCTACATTTCGAGATTTAGTTAGTATGCGTATGCACTCATCAGGTTATGTTCTGGTGATTCTGCATTGCGCTGCCCATCCCATAGCGCCCAGTGAACTATGCCGAGATTGCATGTGGTGTCTAGTTCTGCACATATCCTGCGTGCGTCTTTTGCTTCCATGCGCTCCACACTGCGGTATCGCAGGTATCCCGGCTTATTCTTGCTGCTGATTCTGGGTGCTAGTTCTTGCTGGCCGTAGTGGGCCAGTATGTGGCGATCTACGATACCGAATGGTGACTGGAACGGCCACATGAGGAGCGCTACAAAGCTAGCCGTCTTCCAGCTTATACCCTTGAAAGTCTGTACCAGCAACTTGCGCCATACTACCCACTCTCTGCCAGTCGTGGGCATGGTGTCTAGTGTGGTCAGTGTCTCACTCGGAGTGGAGCAGAATATTTCAGCCGCTACAATCTCTTCACAGTGTGCTAGCGGTGGATTCCAGCCACACACGGCAATGATACGCTGCACTTCGCTCGCATCGTGCGGTAGCGGTATCTGACGCACGTAGGGTGCAAGCATCGCAATCTGTAGCGCGTTGCGGTCAAGCGCATTGTTTGCACTCAGGATTGACGCCCACACTGCTTTTTTGAGGCTAGGTACTGGTTGTGCGCTCCCAAAGCGCATCATGCATGCCGCTTGCATGCGTGCTTGGTCGAGTGAGACGGACATGTTACTGAATCCCCTTCTCATACTGCGAACACTACATTTCAAGACTTGCTGGGCTGCGTTAGCAGCCCATGCCGGACATAGTGGCTGCTATCAACTCTCGACACCGCCCGTTACTCTGCTGGGCGTACAAGTTTTGCAGCGCCCAGTATGCATCACTGTCACTTAGGTGACTGCGGAGTGTCTGTATCATTGCACTCTCGCATTCCATGATGTCTCCATACTCGCGAGCCCTATCTCGCGACGTTGCGCGCTGTAGCGCCGCATGGCTGGAATCGTAGACTGTTTGGCAATTCTGGGCCAGTCTCTCACGTGTTGTCATGGTCGTTTCTCCTCTTAGAGATGCTTGTCTAGATCTGCTAGCGTGGCATTGTGGGTAATGACTGTCCACACATGCCCGTAGTACTCTCGCCCGTGCTCGTCAGTGCCTTGGATGAAAGTCTTTTCTACCAAGCTGCAAGGCACATCTTCACCGTCATGGTTGCAGAGTACAATCGGCTGGTCAGTGACATTGTGCAGGAAGTAGTCACCAGGGTTAGCGCTGTACTCGCAGCCATACTCACACACTAGCGCACGTTGTCCCATTGTCTTCTCTCCTGTGCTGTATATCTGCCTGTCTTCACTTGAGCCAGGCACATTGCAGGATAGGAAAGAAATGGCTGCATCGAATCCGCGACCTAGCCGCTTTATAAGCTAGCTGTGAGTCTCTCAACTCCCCAGGATGCGCGCCCACTCTATATAGTTGTATCGGTATGTCCTGGGCTCATCGCCGGTCCCCAGGCTGTCTACCGTCTTGCGTTCCAGGCTCATCGCCGGTCCCCTTCGCGCTTGATGGTCATATCTTACCCGATGCATGACTACATGTCAAGACCCAAATCCACAAATCGAGATTTTAGGTACTTCAGTACTATACAGTAGGTGAGAAGTACTATGAACGCATTCCTTAGTAGCGCGAAATCACTTAGCCGTTGATATGACATGCTACCGCATGCGTACTACGTACCTATAGTCATTCCTGCATGTATATGTGTTGTGGTGTGCATGTGCATGTGTGTAACAGTAGCTTGTATGTGGTCTACCTGTTACACCATATATGCCGATGATATGACGTGTCATGCGACACGCCAGCTACGCTGCACACATCGCTACATGTAGACTTGCATCATAGGTGATATGCCGATGATATGACATGCTGGTGCATGTCCTGCTTCGCAGTGTGTGAGGTCAGATCTGACATATGAGTATGAAGGAATGAATAGCACACATCACACAATGTGTACACCACGTGGTGACACACACATGTAGATGCATCGAACACATCAACACATATATGCATGGGCAAGCAACACATGCCGTCGAGTGAAGCAGCGCATGCGCGCATCCCTGCGCATCACCGCACGCTAGCCGCAATGCCTGAATACACGCACACTTGGAAGGATGGGCGGACTGCTTCAGCGCTAGCGCTAGCGCTACGAGGACGCCGGTAGTGATCTCTCAAATCACCACCAGCTCCAAAAATGTTCCCGCTTCGCGGAGCGAGCGTGCAGAGCACGTCATATCATCGGCATAAACGATGTGTTATTGAAGATAAGGGTGTGGTACACACCTCATATCATCGGCATTTAATTTCTACAGAGCGCTGACGACTCCAGTGAGGAGACGAGCGATAGCAGGACCAAGTAAGACAAGTGTGGCGATCACGACGACCGCCACTAGCGCGATGATCAAGCCGTACTCGATCATTCCCTGACCACGAGAGCGCATACAATTCTCCTTATAGTCCGTGGGTAACGAGGATAACTGCTGTGAGCATGCCCAAACCAAAAAACACTAGGAACGTGGCAGCAAGCATCAGAAGATAGATCACGATGCGCTTGAGCATTTCATCCCTCACTTACATCATAGATTGTGTGCAGGTAGTGGTGTGGAATAGGATTTGACGGGCCGCCACCCGTCGTATGGTGGGTTAAAGTGCTGGATGATTTGGGGAGCAAGTAGGATAGCGGTGCCACAGCCCGACATCGCTGCAATGACGAGGAGTGCGATAAACCAGGCAGGCAGTTTCTTCATAATACCCTCCGTTATATGAGTAGACGCCCCTAGCATACCACGCATGCTAAGGGCGTCCCAAAGTCCGCTATATTAGCCTAAGCCACTCGCTTGCATGTCGAACCCGCCGTACGATCCGCAACTTCCAATACTCGTGCAGGGTTGCCATCGGTATGCACTAGTTGGCTCGCTATCAATATAGTCGTTTTCGAGGTACGCCCCGCCCCACGCGAACTCATTAACGCCTACTGGGTGGTAGTGGCCTGTGCTGTCCTCACCCTCGCACTGCGTGAAATACGTTGTTGAAAGTCCGGACGGCTCAGGAATTCCAGTCGGCTGCTCCTGAATGCACATGAACGTGTGGCCGTCAGTCGGAAAGTTGGGATCAGCGAACCCTCCGCACTCACCGTTTCCACCGTTTGCGCTTAAGTCACAAAGGTCTATCGTTCCGCCTGGCCAGACTTCGGCAATCATATCGTCACCAGGCTGGACACCATAAGTGAAGTTAATAATCTGTTGATAGGGGTCACCCGTATCACACACATCCTCCCACCAGGCATCGTATGAGGCTGTCCAGAAACCAGTGTAAATCGTCGCTTCTGAATCAGTACCCGTCTGAATGAGTTGACATGCCGTTGCGGGATCGCCAATACCACCCCAGTCAGCTAGGTCATCTTGGTCTGGCCAGAAGCCTGGTTGACTACCCTGAACGGTAGGTATGACCCACTCCGTCTGGGAATATTCCCAATAGGCGCTGCCACTTTCACTTGCCCAGAATCCCGACCAACCAACGTTTTGCGGATAGCTACCGCTCCCGCTACAGGTATTACAGTCCCAGTAAGGACCATGAAAGTTGAGCGCCCGATTCTGCGCCTGCTGGCTTTTGGCTACGTCGGTTTTGTTGATGCCATTTTTAATCCCAGGGTCTTCCGTTGATGAGCAGGTTCTATAGGTGTCGTGCTCGACTATGCGCAACCACGTGGCAATATTTTTGCCGTCATTTGGATTTGCCGCCGTGAAAGGATTCAGCGGAGGCAAACCATAAATCGCCGCTTGGGCAGCGGTAATGCTCGTTGGGTCTTTTTCTGCCTGCGCCCGAAGTGCCGCAGTTGGCTGGTAGCAGTATGGCTCTAGCGTCGTCTTCCCAAGCGGTTTCCCGCCAGTGGCCACGGCCTTAGCGCTACTTGGTGTCGCTAGAGTCTCTGGCTCGGTCAAAATAGGTTGACCAGGAGCAGCCACAATGCCATATGCTGGCTTGACCCATGTCCCGTTAACCTGCATTTGCTGGGGAACGCCATTGACAATATCGGGGCCAGATGCTGATGTCGTCGTCGGTGTCGGCGTACTAGCCGCGTGAGTAACCGAGGTTGACGTGAAGGCAGACACTGCCAGAACGGTAGCTGTGAGCATTACAGCTACAACTACCCTACTAGAAATTCGCCAGGAATGTGCGTCGGTTGACACGTATGTTCCCTTCAACTATAACGGGGTGACTCACCACCCCGTTAGAGTGTAACGCATGAGTTAGTGGAATAGCAAGTCTACATAAGTGGGAAACTGCTGTACCTCTTTAGTCACATTAGGGGTAGACTATAAGTGGATCAGTAAGGAAGCAGATCCCGTCTCTCCTCTCCTCCCTGGGGTGGCCTAGTGGTCCTCCCCGCCACTAGGTCATTTCAGGACTTATGAACAAATCGAATCAACGTGCCCGAGATACCCTTGACCTGATCCAAAGATCTCCGTGCGACTTCGTGGAAAAGCTACTGCTCAACGATGACGAGACACCAGCAACTCCACACACAGGCCAGAGGGAACTGCTTGAAGGCATTAGAAGGATTACGGTAGCAGCCTGTGGACGGCAATGGGGCAAATCAACAGCGCTCGGATGGTACATCGTTTGGTGGGCGATCACTCACAAGGCTCGAAAAATATATATTATCGCGCCATCGCTGGACCAGAGCCGAATCATCTTTAATGAAGTTGCTCGTCATTTTAAGTCTTCTACTTTATCTGGTCAGCTTGTCGGGAAAATAGTCGATTATCCCTTTCCTAAAATAAAATTGCGTAATGGGACTGAAATACACGGACGAGGCGCTAATTCCCCACAGTACATCCGTGGCAAGACCGCTCACTTGGTGGTATGCGACGAAGCGGCGTTCATGAAGGACAAGACCATCACGGATGTCATTCGCCCGATGATGACCGTGACTGGCAAGACGGTGGATGCTGCCCTGATCCTCATATCTACTCCATTCGGTGAAGGCGCCTTTAAGGATCTCTATTATGAGTGCCAGAAGCAGGAAGAAGCAGCCAGCGAGAGATATAAGCATTACCACTTCTCGTCGCTCGACAGCCCGTACTGCGACCGGGAAGAACTCGATGCGGTCCTCAAGCAGTATGGTGAAGAATCACTCGTATGGCGAACAGAGTACCTGGCAGAGTTCCTTGACGACGATCTGGCGATATTCCCGTGGAAAGACATCAAGTGGGCGTACCAGAATTATCCATATAACGAGGATGATTCAGACGAGCCAGCACCCCTATTCCCTGTTGCTCCGAAGCGTTCTCGCCGTTATGCACAAGGCGCTGATCTTGCTAATATACGTGACTATTTTGTTAGCTGTGTGGCTGATATTACTGAGGACACAGCCATCCTAGTCTCGATGGATCGCTACCAGGGACGTGGATGGGCAGCCATGAAGGCAACCATCCGTGCCAACTACGAGCGATACAACTACGCCGAAACCTGCATCGACGCGACCACCTACGGCGCGAGTGTCGAGGAAGACCTTCGGGACATTGGGGTTGAGGGCTATACCTTCTCCAGTAAGTCGAAGTACGAGCTGGTCCACGAGCTGGTCCGAATGCTGGCTGAGCATCGACTCGTTATCCCCTACGATCCAGTCATCATCCGTGAACTCCAGTACTTCACCTACATCGTCACCCCATCCAAGAACCTGAAGATGGAAGCCAAGAAGGGGCATGACGACATTGTGATCGCGCTCGCCCTCATCGCCCACCTCGCGCTCAACTCCGGTATGATCGGCACCTTCAAGGACGTGGACATCACCGGATGGGGCAAGGAACCAGTCGAGCAGCCCAGTAACCCCTTCGGCCTCACCTATCGTGGTAAAGTCGCAGTCCCCGATAAAGACCCATTCGCAGAGTTATTCGCAGAGGCACTATAAATGGCAACACTCCTCCAGAAAGCCCTGCCACAGATCATGCAGGTCGGCCAGTCATTCTCGGTTGGGCGTACCAGCAAGACACCTCGCGGCTCGGTTGGCTCCTATATCATCGGTGCCCCGCCTGAGTATGGCCAGCCTCGGCCAGATGCTGGTGGTAACAATATCGCCAGCCTGATCTCCCCCGAACGCATGCGCGAGATCGTGATGCGGACCCCCACGGCTTCGGCCTGTCTCAACGCGATCATCGACTTCGCCAGCGCTGTAGAGATCAAGATCCGCAACATCGACGCATCCAAGCCTGCCTCGCCAACCAAGCTCCATGTCCTTCAAGATTATATGACTCGGCCCAATCCCCAGGACTCATGGCTTCAATTCAAGCTAGCGCTATTCCGTGATCTAGTCACTATCGGGTGGGCAGCAGTAGAGATCGAGAAGGACCAGGACGGCGGTGTGGCGAACCTGTGGACGCTCGACTCAGCGAAGCTCTACATCGACTTCGACGAGCAGGGTGTGATCCAGGGCTACGACATGATGGATGCGCGCGGCATGCCGATCCACGGGCCTGACGGCACCCACGCCTGGCTGCCTGACGAGGTGATCTTCTACCGGCTCAATCCAGTCACCTATTCGAGGTATCCAGCCAGCCGAATCAGCCAGCTCTACGTGCTTGGTGTCATCGAAGACATGATGATGAGCTTCATCGGATCGAGATTCACCGAGTCGAATATCCCATTCGGCATGCTCGACCTCGGTGACGTGAGCCCGAAAGAACTGGACACGGCGATCAATTACTGGAACGCCCAGGTCAAGCGCAATCACCGAATCATCGTTACCGGCTCGAAGGGAACTGGCTCGAAGTATTACAACTTCGGCTACCACCTCAAGGATCTCGAAGCAACCAATCTACTGTCCGCTATTCGAGGACAGATCATGGGCATCATGGGTGTCACGGCCAACGAGCTAGGTGAAAGCCAGGACATCAACAAGAGCAACGGGTACAACCTGAGCTTCACCTTCAAGAAGAGAGCCGTCGAGCCGTTGTTGAACGAGTTCTGTGCCACAACAACCAAGCGACTCATCTACGAACGGCTCAACTATCGCGATGTCGAGATGTACTACGACGAGATCGACTCAAGGGACGAGCTGCTTCAGGCACAGATCGACGACACCTACCTGAAAAGCGGCGTCGTAACCATAAATCAGGTCAGGAATCGCAAGGGACTACCTTCGATAGAGGGTGGCGACATGGCGATGATTGAGACATCCACGGGCGCGATCCCGGTGGATATGGTCGAGAAGTTTGCCCAGGCCCAGCTTGGTGGCCTGATGGCAGCCATAGCGGAAACCTACACAGCGATCCAACAGGCGCAGCAGCCTGATGCGGTCGATGCGGACGGAAGTCAACCTACCGGCAAAGCCAAGCTCCCCCAGTTAATTGATCTTCCCCTCTTCCGACCTCCCCAACCACCCGACTCCGGCCATACACCACTCGGCGGTGGACGAAGCTCGATGAAAATCAAGTACCCCAGCGCCAAGGAACTCGGTGGCAATAAGGCAAACTCACCCGCTCAGAAGCCACGCGGCGCCGTCCAGTCAGCCCGCAACGCTGGTATCCGTAAGGAAGATAGTCAATGAGTATTTCCGCAGCCCAACGCAAGAAAGACCCACATGCCGGGCCGGGTGACAGCTACCCTCTCGATGCTGACCACCTCAAGGCTGCCTGGGACTTGGCAGGACACGCGGCTAATCCTGAAGCGGTGCGGGCCAAGGTTATCGCCTTCGCTAGAGCGCACGGCATGATGGATCGGTTGCCCAAAGCAGCCCAGGACCACGCCAAGCACAGCGACACCATCTCGAAGGCCACAGGCGACGACCTCAAAGCCGCGATGAGTATGGCCTGGATGCACGGCGACGATTGGAACCGGCGTCATCTGGTGCAAATGGCTCACGAGCGTGGCCTGCTCAAGCATCTCCCGCAAGAAGCTCACGGCATGATGCACGACATGGGTATCCCCCACGAGCATGACGGCATGACCAACAAGACTGACTCAGATGGCAATCCAGTCGGAGCTGGTCATGAGCACATGGTCACCAAGGCGACCCCGAAGATTGGATTCTTCGAGCTACAGAAGGCATGGGGCGATGACGGACAAGACTGCTTCTATGAAGGATGGCTTTCGACTCCTAGCCGAGACTTGGAGAAGGACATTACAGAGCCTGAAGCCTTTATTCCCTCCCTCTCCAGCTACTTTGCCCGACGCGCTCCCGTTTCCGTCCAACATGGGACTCAATTCCTCCCTGCCGGACATCTCCAGAAGGCTGTCGTCGTCCGAGATGGCAACGTCCTTGCCGAAGCTAGCCATCCAACCGATGCCGCTGATTTTGAGCATTTCCCCAGTTCAGGTTCAGGCGTCTGGGTCCGTGGCCGACTTACAGAGAGCCCTGCGCGTGATTCAGTCCGTAAAGGCAACTGCGGTGGAATGAGCTTCATCGCACTGGCCACCGAGTATTCCAACCTCCCCGGTGGTGGTCGTCGGATCACCAGACTCGATCCCCTACAGGAAACGACCGTTGCTCCCTATCCAGTCAACTCCGAGGCGACGATAGCGGTAGCTAAAGCCTTCGGCCTCTCCCCTGCCGAAGAACATTCACATGAGGATAACATGACTCAATCAATTGATGAATTGCTCGCGAAGGCGCTAGAGGCTCGACAGGCTGAAACCAAGACAGAGCCAGAAGGCGTAACCAAGGAAGAACTCGGCTCGGTCCTACTGGACTTCCAGACCAAGATCAACGAATCCGTCGAAGCGGCTGTCCAGAAGGCCATGCCGGTACGCGGCGAGGGTGCTGGTCGCAAGGGTGGCCTGCCTGCTGGTGAAGCTGGACTCATCACACGCGACAGCGATCCGCTGAAGTACATCGCCAAGAAAGCCATGTCCGGTGAGGAAATGGACGAGATCGACATGAAGTTGCTCTACGCCATCACCTGGAAAGCTCTCACCGATGGCCTGAGCATGAACGAGAACGAAGACGAATCCGGCTTCGATGAAATCCAGAAGCTAATCGCCTAGATACTCCCCTCACTCCCCAAGGACGAACCACCACTTCAATTCTAGGAGAACTCCCCACATGGCTCTGTCTACCGACCAGCTTATTAAGAAAGCCACGACCACAACCACCAACTTGACGCAGATGATCCCGCAGTTGTGGGCGGCTCAGTTGGAGCGCAACCTGCGTGTCCGCGCCTGCCTCCAACAGTCCTGCGTTGAGAACACCGACTTGATGGTCCCGAACTCCGGCAACACCATCTACATCCCGATACTGCCCGACCTCACCTACGGTCAGATGCCAGCCTTGACTGAGGGCACGAACATGACCGCGATTGCGTTGAGTAACGCAGTATCGGCATCCCTGACCCCCGTTGAGTACGGCACGTTGGTTGCTGTTACCCGCAAAGCCCTCGACCGCATCAAGTATGACGGCGTGGCTGCTGTCGTTGACCGCTTGGCCTACCTGGCTTCCCGTACCGTCGAGACGCAGATCGCGCTTCTCTGGAATGCCACTGCGCCCCTGAATACGGGTGGTGCCAAGATGACCAAGCTCTACACCCTCCCATTCGCCAGCCAGGCATCCGGCAACGGCACGCCTGACCTGACCACCAACATCGTTGCTGCCGACACGTTCAACGACGAGTTGATCCTGCGCGGCTGGCAGACCCTGATGGCCAACAACAACGTCCCCTTCGATGACGGTTACTTCCGCCTCTACATCAGCCCTTCGCAGTACAAGGCACTGATGTTCGACCAAAATACCCGCCAGGACTTGCGCTTCGGTGCCCCGCAGACCTTGTTCAAGGGCGAAGTCGGTGCCCTGCATGGATGCCGCGTGATCGTCACCAACAGCGTCCAGACCAGCATGGAAGGCTCTGGCGGCACCGTGACCGTCCAGAACGCAATGCTGGTTGCCCCACGTTGGGCTGCCATCGCCTGGAAGCGCCGCCCCTCGGTTGTGATCGACCCAACCCTCTATGACTTGGGCCGCATCCGCCAGTTTGGTGTCGTAGGCGACTGGGACATCGAGCTGCTGCACAGTGAGCGTGGTGTGGTCCTCGCCTCTGCCTAGTTGATCAGGGAACTACGTCGCCAGCCTGGAAACTCGTTGGAGCCGGGGTAGTTCCCTTCTACAAGGAGCAGAGCAATGGCATTCACAACCACCCCCTATACCACCTTGGCCGACGTGAAGAATGCGGTTCGTGGCCTGTCCTCGAATGAGGATGATGGCTTCCTGACTCTCATGATCCTACGCGCCCAGGCGGTCATAGATACCTACTGCGGCTACCCGTTCCAGCAGGATGGAACAACCGGGACGCCAACAGTACGCAACTTCTCCGGCAACGATGGCCTCATCCTGCCCATCGAGCACTGTCAGTCGATCACCCAGGTGCTGGAGATCGAGGAGAATATCACGGCTGGCTACGGTGGCACCTATCAGGTGAACTACGCCACGTCGGATATTACTGCTGATGTGGTTCTCCTTCCCGCGAACCAGACTCCAGGCTACCTGATACAGAGAGTGCTTGGGGACTGTTTCTCGCAGGGAGTGAACAACTACCAGATCAGTGGCGTGTGGGGTTATGCATCAGTACCGCTCGATGTGATGCTGGCCGCTACCCTCCTGGTGGCTCACTACTACGGCCTGCGTGACACCTATTACGGCAGCGCGCTGGTGCAAGGAACGCAGACCATCAAGTACCAGCAGACCATCCCCAGCTATGTACGCGAGCTTCTAGATCGCTACCGCAACAACTACTTCACGTCAGGGAACTATGTATGAGATGGCAAGATTCTGAAAGAAGGTTGCCATGTCTGTAACTGGCAGCGCCTTCTTCGATCCCCCGATACCCGAAGGCTTGCTCACGTCAGATCTTGCCGCTGAGATGGAAGATGCACTTCGTGCGAATGCAGATTCCCTGACCGAACTCGAAGTCTTCAACATCACTGCCCGCACACCCATACGCACCGGGGCTCTCGCGCAAGACCTCACCGGACAAACCAACCCCAGCGCCGACATACTGTCCTACGTCTACTTCGACACGGAAAACCAACTCGACGAGTACGACCGGGTGTACGTCCAGTACCAAGAAGGCGGTATTCTCGGGGCTGCTACCTACACCAACCCTCCTCGGCTGATGGTGGCTAGCTCGGTGACTGACGACATCCCCGCAATCGAAGCCTGGGGCAATCAAGCGCTCACTGATTGGGCTGCTGCAATCGTAGGAGGTCCATAGTGACTGCAACTGTCTATGATCCGAACGACCTCCTGGTTGGCCCTATCATCGCATCCCTGACCAAGGTAGTCCAGCAACAGATCCCCAGCATCCAGACGATCTACCCCACTCCAACAGATGCCACGCCGGATAACAACTCGGTCCAGTTCCCGTATGAGGTCAGTCTTGACGATACCCAGTACCCAGGCATGATGCGGGTTGACCTGAATATCTATATCACCCACCTCTTCAAGCGGGTTCGGCTCGATACGGTCTATGCGCAGATGCAGCCCTACATCTACCCCTGGTTGATGGTCCTTGCTGCCTGGAGAAATCAGTACCTCATCCCCGATACCGGCTTCGATACGCAGATCGTGCAGCTCGACAAGAAGGCAAGGATCGCGCCCCTCTCGATGAATGGGCAAGCCTACATCGCGCTGATCTTCAAGGTCTGCATCATCGTCGAGTTCCCCGTGGATATGAACGAGTCTTAAATAGCCTCAATGGAGACTCCAAATGCCTTACGCATTGTCAAAAAAGACGGTTCTGGCAGTCGCTACTGAGGCTACGCCAGGAACGCCAATCGCTACCCCAACCCACTACGTACCAACCAAGCACACCTACAAGCGCCTGGTCAAGAAGCAGTACATCACGGACGACCGTGGTGTGCGCGACGAGAACAACGATGTGGTTACGCTGGTCTACGAAGGCGCGCATGACCTCAAGGGCGAGTTCTACGCCGACGTTGACCCCTACTTCATCTATGCCGCGCTCGGTTCTGACACGGCCACGCAGCCAAACGTTGGTACTGCCCCAAGTGCCTGGCAGCATATTATGGTGCCAGCCGACATCCCGCCCACGCTGACGCTCTACAAGAGCTACCAGACCGAACTTTACCAGATGCCGTTCTCGGTCGTAACCAAGTTCAGCTTCAAGCTCACCAACGAAGGTAGCTTGATGTTCGACGCTGATGCAACAAGCAACAGCCACGGAACATACGCTGGATCTTGGAGTCCTTCGATCTCGACCGTCCATCCGATGGCGGGTGCGCTCGCAGTGATCAAGTACGGTGGTTCAACAAGTCTGAACATCGACAACATTGAGATCGACTTCAGCCAGAAATTCACTTTCTGGTATTCGGGCTCACGTGACTACATCGCAGCCTATCCTGGTGGACGTGAGGTGAAGTTCAAGTTCGACGCCCGGTTCGACACCAGCGCGATCTATGATGACTTCGTATCTAATAACCAGAGCAGCCTGGAGTTCAACGTCCAGGGTGTCAACCTCGGCGGCACAGTCTACCAGATGTGCGACGTGCTTCTCCCGGTCACCAACTATGACACGATGGAGCATGACACCTCGAAGGCGAACGTGCAGATCAAGGCGGCTGGAACCGCACTTCCCAGCTCCGGCAACCCACTGATCCAAGTCACCACGATCAACACCGTCACGACCTACTCAGTGTAAACTGCGGTAGCGCTACATTTACCCCTTGCTCTCTTCCTGGGACACCCCAGGTTGCAGATGCGAGGGGTTTTTTAATTGGAGAAGAGAATGAGCTTTTTCTACGATGACTTCTTTGCAGATCCCGATGCTTCCGTTGAGATCAAACCCAAGCTCTGGCAGCAGGGCGAGCTGGTCGAAGTGCCGATCCAGGTCCGCCGCAGAATTAGTGTTGGCCAGCGCGAGCTGATCAAGATGGCCTCCGTGCAGTACGAGGTGAACACGGTTACTGGAGAGTACACCCCCAAGGCTGTCGATCAGGAAAAGCTAACCACCATGAGCCTGCTGACCATGATCGTCTCCTGGCCTTTCACCTACAAGGATGGAAGCAAGGTGCCGGTGAACGAGAGCACGGTGCGAGCGCTAGGCTCGACCAATGCCGACGCGATCATGCTTGAGTTTGCCAAGCTCGAACAGCAGAAGGTGAAGGCACAAGACCCTTTCGTCGCGCCGTCAGAGGCAGCCTAAACCAAGCCCCTGGCGACATCACCCCGAATAGCTTTTCCTTCAGATATGCCTGCTACGAGACGTTCGGATGGACCCCAGAGGACATTAAGAAGCTCGATGAGGATGAAGCGTGGAAGATCGCGATGACGCTCTCCGAGGTAGCCAAGTACACCTACAAGCTCCAGAAGGATGCGGAGCGCGAGTCCCGAAGGGATAGCCCAGGCGGTTCGGTCGATTTCGAGATGGATGATGACGACGCCTGGGACATTGACATGGTGGAGATCCGTGAAGAAATTGACTGAGCGGATCGCCGCCTTGGTTGAGGTTAGAGAGGAAGTACCGTGAAAGATCCGGTTACCGGCGACGAGCTGAAACCACTGGAGTACTTCACGCGCCAGGTACAGGTTGCGGTGCGTACTCCCTGGTTCCTCATGCTCTTTAACCTCACCACTATCGTCATCTTCCTCGGCCACAGCGACATATGGAACGTCTTCGCATCGTGGCTGGCGGTCATGATCGAGTGGTTAGTTGGCACATATATGTTCGGTCAGACAGGCAGGGATGCCGTGCTGATCCGTAAGATCGAGCGCATGGAAGAGGACCACAGCAAGGCACTCGAAGAGATCAATGCGCGCCTGGTCGATCTGCAAGGAGCATCACTGATTGTCGCGCAAACTTCAGCGCGCTCTCAATGTACTCCGCATGCAGCCCCAGTGCCTCTAGACGTTCTCGATACACAGACTCAGTAATAGCCTTTATACCTAGCTGCTGCGTATGGAGCAGGTGCAGCGTGTAGGCAACCACTAACTGATTCACCGCTTGGTCAGCAGTCTTCCAGTCATACATACCTCTCCCCTTCACTAGAACGATTGTACCATAAAGGATTTCCCATGAGTAGTCCATCAGGGACGGCGACTATTGGCTTGCAGATCGTCCTGGCCGACGCTGCGAGCGCGGGTCTGACTGCCCTCGGCCTTGGGTTCCTTGGCCTCTCCGGCAATATCCTCAAGCTCAACAGCTCACTCAGCCAGGGTGCCACCCTCATGAATGTGCTTGGGGCGACAGCCATTGCCAGCGGGGCTCTGTTCGGTATCTTCGCTGGAGCTATCGCCTATTCGGTAGATCAGGGCTCGCAGCTTCAGGATGCGCTCGTCCAGGTCCAGAACTCAGTTCAGGGCACTGACGGCCACATGCAGGAGATGCTGGACACCATGATCTCGCTGGGCAACCAGTCGATCTATTCCACCCAAGAGATCGCAGATGGCTTTGCGGCAATGGGCAAAAACGGGCAGACGGCGAACGACATCATCACCTATACCGGCTCAGCAATGATTACCCTGGCAGAGGCACTAAATACAGATACCGTACCCGCTGCCAACCTGCTCTCCTCAACCATGCAGATGTTCGGCGCGAATGCTAACCAGGTGAACGAGTATGTCCAGGCGTTGACCTTTGCGTTCTACAACGGCCAGGGCTCAGTCGAGGGTCTACAGCAAGCACTCAACCTAGCGGCCCCAGAGGCGGTCGCGCTCGGGGTAAACATCCAGCAGCTCTCGATCTTCTTAGACATACTTGGCCAGGATGGACTCAAGGGTGCCACCGCTGGAGCTGCGTTGAGGAACATGCTCTCCGGTCTGGTACAGCCAACGCAGACAGCAATGACTGCACTGGCTCAACTCGGCATCGTCTCAGTCACCCAGACCACCCCAGCTCTCCAACAGATGATCGACAAGCTCGAAGAATCTGGTGGTGTCGCTGGTAAGGAAGCTGCCGGGTACAACGGGACGATAGCGAGCTTGCAGGCGATCTACACCTGGGCACAGAAGCTCGGGGATGTCCCTATGAACGAGAACATGCTCCAGTGGGGACTCAGCACGGGGCAGCTCTCCGACAAACTCTTCAACGCGAAGGGTCAGTTTATTGGCCTCGATAATACGGTGAACTTGCTCGGCAAAGACCTGAGTAACCTCAATCCAGAGCAGAAGGTCGCCCTGATCCAGCAGATCTTCAACGTCCAGGGCTCGCAAGGGGCACAGCAGCTCCTCAATGACCTATCGAAGACGGACTCCCAGTACAACAAGCTCACCAACGACCTGAGTAACACCAACCCAGCACAACTAGCAGCCCGTGTATTCAATACACTATCCGGCCAGTTGAAAGCCCTGGGCACCTCGATTCAGGATGCTGCGGGTGTCATCGGCCTGCAACTGATCGACCCTATAACCAGAGTGGTCGGCAAGGTCAATGATCTGACTGGGGTGTTCGCCAAGGCATCTCCACAGGTCCATGCGTTCGGTGCTGTCTTCCTGGTCGCTGGAGCTGCCATAACTGGACTCGCCTTGGTTGCTTCTACGGTTGCCATCGCAGTTACGGTCGCAGGTACAGCACTAGCGTGGATAGCTGGTATCGCGGCTGGGTTGGTTGTAGCTATCGGTCTGGTCGGTGCTGCCTTTATCCTGGTCCAGACCCACACCAAGCAGATACAGCAGGCGCTCGCTCCACTTGGTGGACTCTTCCAGGCATTCGGTGCACAGCTTACCAACATCGGTACTGTAGCGAAATCCTCATTCGGGCCAGCGTTCCAACAGATTGGTCAGATATTCCGGTCGCAGCTTCTTCCGGCCCTGGTGCAGCTAGAGCCCGCTCTGAAAATTATTGGGATCATCCTTGGCGTCGTCCTGGTTGCGGCCATCGCTATCTTCGTTGCCGCCGTGACTGGGATCATTTCAGGTCTAGCGAAGGTGCTCGTTGGGGTTGTCCTCTTCGGTACTGGCATCGTCCAGCTCATCTCCGGTGCGTTCCAGATCGTTATTTCTGTAGTCGGTGGCTTGCTTGCGATCCTGGGTGACATCATCCACGGCAACTGGGCAAAGATCGGCACAGACGCCCAGAACATGTGGAATGGCATTCTCAAGGGTTGGAACACCTTCTGGTCCGGCGTTCAGAATTTGGCCTATGGTCTTATCACCGCTACGGTTGGTATGGCCCTCTCACTCTTCGGTGGGTTCGCTAACAGCCTGCTTACTTTACTGGGTGGGTTACCAGGCAGAGTGGGTGGGGCCATAGTTGGCCTAGTTAACTCCATCCTCGATCCTGTGAGGATCGTTCCCGCATCCATGCAGAGTATCGGCGGCGAGATCATCAACGGCATCCTCAGCTCGATCCAGAACGGCACAGGCTTGCTTGGTAACGCGATGCGTAACCTAGCAGGCAATATGGTCAACAGCTTGAAGGGTGCTCTCGGGATCAGCTCTCCGTCCAAGGTGATGGCAGATCTAGGTACCAACACGGCGACTGGCTTCCTCCAGGGTATCACTGGGACAAACGTGGCTGGCCCCGGCTCGGCCCACCTGGCTGGGGTAGTGGCTGCGACTCGCTCCGCTGTAAGCGGGGGTATCTCGGCGGCGGCTCGGAGTGCTTCAAGTGCGGGTGGGGGCGGTGGGAATACCACGCTTCAGTTCCAGCTCGACAGCAAGACCGTAGCCACAGCCGTGATCAATAACCTCACGGGGCAGCTCCAAATGAATGGTGCGTCAAGGAAGTCTGGAGGGGCACGGTGACAACGTACAGTGTTGCTCCTAACGCCCATCTTCCCTATGTTCCACCTCCGAGTCTCTACAAAATCATGCTGGCTGGGCAGGACATCACCAAGTATGTGAACGAGAGTACGCTTCACCTGACCAACAACCTCGGCCAGGGTCCAGGGGTGCAGCAGAATAGTAGCGGGCGTGCAGCCACTGCGGAGTTCGATAGCACCCTTGGTCCGGCTGCCACCGCGCTTGGTGCTGGAGATCCTATCACGAGCCCAAGCCTGGTACGCATGGGTGAGATAAAGATCTACGACTTCACTGGTGCCCTGGTATTCGCTGGGTATGTGGGGATCATCGACGATGTGACGAATCGCAAGTCGGTCTTCACCCATGTGCAGTGCTACGACTACTGGCAGCAGCTCTCCCGTATCATCGTCACCAAGGTCTACAGTGGAGTGTCAGATACCTACATCGTCAACGACCTACTCACGACCTATGCTCCCTGGATAGACCGATCACTCATTCCTGGCACCAGCAACTACACCTTCAGCAGCCTACCGCTCTTGCACGTGACCTTACAGGATGCGCTCCAGGCAGTCACTGACACGGCTGGCCAGGTGATCTGGGTTACGCCCGACAAGAAGCTCCACTACATCCCGCTGACTGGAGCAACGAGCGCAGCCTACTCGATCAGCGACTCGCCCAACCGGATGACCTCATTCCCTGCCACCATCACCAAGTACGAGGTAGATGACACGGCGGCGATTAACCGAGTCTACTTCTACGGAGGCAACTACCTCTCCGGTAACTTCACCCAGAACATCTCCACCCAGGCGAACGGAGTTAATACCCTCTTCGCCCTCGGCTACTATCCGTATGAAGCGAGCGATGGCTATGTGCATGTGTGGGTGGGTGGCGTGGCTCAGGCGGTTGCCTTCACTGGAGCAGATCAGAGCATTGCTGCCAACGTGCTCAAGCCGAATGGAACTGCTGACTGCCTTATTAACCGCTCCGGCCATACGATCCAGTTTGCTTACGCGCCGGGGAGTGGAGTGACGGTCACCTGCGAGTACCGCTACCAGCTCCCATTAACCGTGGTCCTCACCAGCCAGGCATCCCTCGCGTTCTACGGGATGTACCTCGACGGCATTATCACTGATACCACGGTCATCGAAACCTCGACAGCCATCCAAGAGGCGCGCGTGCTGCTCTCGGAACAGGCTTTCGGACTGACCACACTGGAGTTCGATGTGTGGGTGGCGGGGCTCGTACCTGGCACGGTCATCTCGGTCAACAACACCGTGCGTGGGATCAACGCCAACTTCATGATCCAGTCGGTCGAAGGCTTCTTCCAGGGCGGTGGTGTAGCAGGGACGATTAAATACCACGTGGTCTGCGGTGCCTGGCACTGGAACGTGGTCGATGTGCTGATGAACATGCTCAGATCAGGGCAACCACTCGACACCAACATCGACGGAGAAGGAAACCCGATCCAGGTGCCAGATGTGCCTGGAGAGAACATCGTCGCTACCTTCACAGTGACCACCTCGACCAGGACGCAGGGTGGCTACTATCCTCGCGCAACACCCGTAGGAGACGGACATGACGCCTACCCCGGCCTCGCCAGCATTTAGGAGATTCGCATGAAACTGAGCTGCAAATGGGAAGTGAAGAAGCGCAATGCCAGTGGGCTGTACGAGGTGCAGCTCACTCGGTACAACATATGGACCAACTACGGGCTGACGGCGCTGGCGCAAGCTCCTGGTGGCCAGCCCTACGCACCTCCGCAGTACCTGGAGATCGAGGACAATGGGGAGCAGATCACCAACGGTAGCGGAATCACCGCAGGCGCGACGAGCTGCACCTTCGCTGCCAGTCCGCTACTTGGGGGTGATACGCAGCTCATCCTGGGAGTGGGGACGGCGAACCAGGAGACAGTGACTGGCGTGACCATATCTGGTAGCGGCCCATACACCGCGAGCTTCACTGCCTGCACCAAGAGCCATGCCTACGGTGATTGGTGCTGCCGCGTACCGCTCGCTAGCGACACGATGGGGATGATCACTGATGAGTGGCAGTACGACACCGTAAATAGCCCCAACCAGCGCCTCTTCTCAGCGGCTGGGTACTCGACCGGAACTGGAGTGTGGGTGTCGCAGTTCTACTACAACGGTGCTCAGGCGATTGGGAACATCACCACCATCGGACTGGCTGACACCCAGACGGTTGGCACTGGGAACCTCCATAACCACCTCGCACTTGGCTACGTGCATACCTCTGGTGAAGACCTCGAAATTGATGGAACTCTCACGCTCGTCAACTGATAGAATGTAGGTAGAACTATGGCATTTCTCTCTGATCGGGTGGATGGAACCAGCCAGGGGACCATGAATGCGAACTGGTACAACGACTCCAAGTATGCCCTAACTGGCTTGATGACCGACCAGCCGTTCACCATGTACTACGCCCCAGCTTCAGGTGGTGGTCCTGGTGTCCTCACGCTCAAGACCAACGGCAATGCCCATCCGCTGCATATACAGAACTCCACCGGCACGCAGCTCTTTGATGTCGATGCCACTGGCAATGTCACGATAGACAACGAGATCCTGTGGCAGACCACGCTCGCTGGCGGCAACAAGAATATCATCAACATCAACCCACCAGATTCGGGTACCGTCACCTACCAGTTGGTCTATAACCAGGGTAACAACCACCTCTTCATCTGGAACGGCACCAGTTCTTTCAATGCGTTCGACATTAGCCCTGCTGGTGCGCTCACGATCCCTGGCGCACTCAGCACTGACGGTGGTGACATCACCAGCAACGGATCAGGCACCCTCACGGCAACCAGCCTAAAAGGTACGACGGTCTACGACAACAACAACCGGGTTGCAGTCGAGGGTAGCCACTCGAATGCTGGCCAGCCCTTCCTCTCAGTTGGTAACGGGGCGCCCAGTAGCCTTGCAGCCAATGAGGTCTACTTCCAGCTATCGTAGGAGGTAGATCATGGGCACACAGGTACTCGGCAGCACGACCACCCCATCGGGCGGCACCTACTATATCAACGCGGCCAGTGCGATCATCAAGTCGAACTCATCAGCCACGGTGCCCGCAGGTGGCATCTATATCGACGGGATCTACGCCTACTGCGGCAGCTACAGCGGCACCCAGTCTCTCCAGTTTAGCTGCTACAACTATCCAGGTAACTCCGGCGCATTGCTGTTTGGAAGCAGTCCGATCAGCTACGGCACTGGCTATAGCTGGAAGAGTGCCGCTATCGCTGTGGCCTCGGGATATGTCTCTGGTGGCCAGTTAGTGAGTGTCGCGGTCTACGGCCCGAACAACATCGAGCTTCAAGGAACCAACTTCGGGACTGGCGGCAGCTTCTGGTATCACACGGGCTCAGGTTGGCCGAATCCGTTCACTGGTGGCACACAGATAACCACCGTGGGCGACATGGCCTGGTATTGTACCTACTTCCCGCCTGCGTCCATCTCTGGCTACCCGACATCTCCAGTGATCCCAGGCAGCAACTTCAGTGTTAGTGGCGCGAGCTTCACTGCCGGTGTCAACAGCATCAACATCGGCGGAACTGCCTGCCCCGGCTGGACAGTTAACTCAGATAGTTCCCTTACCGTCACCGCTCCAAGCAGTGGTGCGCAAGGCCAGCTCGAAGTGGTCACCAACGCGGGGAATGCCTACAGCTCCGGCAACATGATCGTCGGCCAGGTGTGGGTGAACCGGAGTGGAGTCACAGCACCTATCGCCATCTACATCCCCAACGGCGGCGGGGTGCAGTCAGTTAAAGGGGTATGGGTGCCCAATGGAGGAGGAGTGAAGAGGATATGGTAAACGATGGCTTGGTTCATGTCTCGCCTGTGGTCATGAGGGGAATCCAGAATAGGCAAACAGTAATCGAACAGCACCAGTTAGTTGTAGACGCGCTCCAGGCAGAACTAGCGAGCTATATCAGCAAGCAACTCAGCGTGGATCTCGACGACGGTGACTGGAGGTTAGATGTAGGACAAGGATTGTTAGTCCATGTACAACCAACCGAGATCGGAGCACAACTACCTGCGGCAGATAGCCCAGGACATGCGGGAACTGAAGATAGCAGTAGCGGATCTTCGGGAGAACCGGGTCAAGCCAACTGATGTCTATACTCGCGAAGTGATCGACGGGATGATGAAGGATGTTAAGGACGAGATCGGCTCTATCAAGGAAATGATGCAAGAGCAGCGCCAAGCCCTCTTCAAGTACCTCGCCATCGCAGGCTCGGGAATCACGATTGTCATCCTCATAGCGCAACACGTCAGCATCCACTAGAAGGAATTACTATGGGACTTCCACCGGACGCAAAGGTACTTGCTGATGCCGTCCATTTTAAGGAGTTTTACGGCGGCTACACCGGCACCTGCGGCGAGACTGCCCTAACCGCTGCCCTGATCTGTGCAGAGAAGCTAGGCGACACGCACGACCAGGCTGTGCAGATGATGCTCAATGTCACCGCTCAGATGCGCGCGGCTGGTTGGGCTGACTCGAACGGAGCTTCGACGCTGTGGTCTATCGCGCGTGAGGCAGTCACCAATCAGCATGCTTCGATCAACATCGAGTGGGACTATCAGGAGCCACTTCAACAGGACTGGCACAGCGTCCTGGAAGCGAACGCGGCCATCCGTCCTATCGTCCTTCAGGTCGGGCAAGCCTTCAACTTGGTAGGGCAGGATGGAACCGGCAATGACGAGGCCGGTGTTCACTACCACTTCATCTGCGTCGTCGGTATCTGCAGCCTGGGCTACATCTGCATGGATGGCGACAATTGGCAGATCGAAAACGAGCTAGTCATCTATTCCTACGCGACACTTCAGGCTGCCGACATCTGTGGACTCCTGATGCTCAACGTCGTAGGCCAATCAGTAGGAGCTGCAATGGATTCCCAATTCTTCAAGCAAAACGCAGACGGCAGTTATACCTGCATCCAGAATGGGCTCATCGTCCAGCACGGATTCCTCGCCTTCTACGAGGCGAACGGTGGGCTGTTCCGGCTTGGTCTACCGCTCGACAATGAGCACGAGATCCCTGGCTTTGGTGCTGCCGTCATCCAGATCTTCGAGCGTGGTGCTCTCGTGTGGGATACCGCCAAGGTGTACGACAACGTACCTGGCACGGGCTCAGACAGCATCTACTACGCCCATATCAACAGCGGCCAGGTGCTCGCGTACATCGCTGGCCTCGCCCCAGTCATTGGTGCTACCAACCCTGCTATCGTCGCTGACCTCAAAACTATTCAGTCCGCCGCTACGGATGCACTAGGAAAGGTTGCCTAACAATGCTCGATCTTACCCCGATTCTCGCCGCTGTTCTTCCTATCGTTCTTCCTCCGCTGATTGGTGCCGTGGTTGTCTTCGCCAAACAGGCAGAGGCCAAACTGCCGACCAACCTCCAGCCGATCATCGAGAGCTTGGCAACCCAGGCGGTGAACTCTGCGGAGCAGTCCCTGTTTGGCCAGCCTGGCAACATCAAGTTCGACTCGGCTGCTTCCTGGCTGTCCGATGCCCTGAAGCGCTATGGTGTCTCGCTGACCTCTGGTGAAATTAAATCCGCTGTCGAGTCTGCGGTGTACTCCTTGAACGAGGGCCAGGGCAAACAGCCCCAGCTCGCCACCGCTCCCGTCGCTCCCACTGCCCCTGCTGGCAAGTAGAACAGAGCACAAAAATATCCCCCGTCCTAACTGGGCGGGGGATTTCTGTTGTTCTAGTACTTTTTCAAGTCCTCTTCAAAATCACGTAATGATCGTTGAGCGTACTCTCGTTGAGCGTACTCTCGTTCAGCGTACTCTTCTTCGCGGGATTTCTCCGGTCTTGGGTCCGCTAACCTGCGTTGCTGTTGAACACCTTTGAGCCATACCTCGATAGTGGTTAGAGAGAAGTCTAGCCAGTCAGAATCATCTATGTCTTCGAGCGTGTGCATGATGCTGGTGATGCGTGGATTGACTCGCTCCGGCTTGGGTGGCAGTACGCCCAGGAGTTCCATCACATAGTCGAGATCGAGCCCGTAGGCATGCATGATCCTTGCGAAGGTCAGCCAACCCATGTGTGGTGAGATGCGCCGTTCGACGCTGGAGATGGTGGTTTGGTTGACCTTGATCTCATCAGCTATCTGGTACTGGGTCTTACCCAGTGCCTTGCGCTGTTGGATCAGTACATTGGTAAGGGCACGTTGGTTCTCTATAGGGAAATCAAGGAACGATTCTAGCGTGGTATCTGGCGAGAGAGCCCGCGCGGAGCGCATCGTTCTTTTCGACGGCTTTTCCGCACGAGTTGGTATCGCACCATATATTTCGTCAATAGGCGACCGCGAGCTATCATGAGGTTTGTTGACAGATGTGGTCCGTGTCATCTTAGGTAACCCTCCCTTCGTCTAGCATTATATCTTATCCAGCACCGAAAAGCTAGTCGTTCTCACCTGATGTTGCTTAACGGAACGCAGGTAAATCTCGGTCGTACTTACCGTGCTATGGCCAAGGGTGCGCGAGAGAACATACACGTCACCACCAGCCAGAAGGTACTGGACGGCGAAGGTGTGGCGCAGGGTGTGTGGAGAGCATCTGACACCGGAGATCCCAGCCCACTCACCGAGTCTTTCCATCCACTGAAACAGGCCGCTTGGTGTGAGTGGTTCCCCAGACCGGCCAAGGAAGATGTGATCTTCACCTTCGGCTGCCTCTCTGTAGTGCCGGGTGTACTTCATCAGCTCGGAGATAGTCGAAGCAGGCAGACCTACCTCGCGCTCCTTGCGTCCCTTGCCGAGTACCCGAACGTAGTTGCCCTTGATGTCTTTGGTGCTTACGTAGAGATCACCCAGCTTCATACCACACAGCTCACTTGCTCTGACCCCGGTGCCCAGGCAGACAGCTAGCATCGCCCGGTCCCTGAACTGGAGTGCGATATACGGCTCTCTCCGACACGCTGCGTACAACCGCTTGATCTGTTCTGGAGAGAATGTCTCGATCACCTTCTGCTCAACCTTCGGCATCTTGATCCTAGCAGGGACGCCACCGTCCTTGAGATAGTCCTCCTTTAGACACCATCGGAGGAAGCCACGAATGACCTGGGCCGACCCTCGTATCGTGTGTCCCGTAGGAGGTCTTTTATATTGACCAGTAAGTGTGGTACGATAGTCGTCGAGGTATTTACGGACGAGTGATGGCGTGATGTCCTCCAAAGACATTTCGCCGTTTTTCTTCTGTTCGTGACACCACGTGGCAAACAGTCGTAGCTTGTGATCATACCAACGCTGCGTATCAGACGAGAGATCCAGCACAGCGAAGCGATACTCTTCCAGGGCGTCGTCCAGTCTCATGGCGCGTTTTCCTCTCCGACCTAACTTCAGGTCTACAGACGGTTAACATGCCTTCAGACCGCTTAAATTCCGGGTTCTGGGTACCTCATAATTTGTAAACAGCAGGTTGTCGGTTCGAGCCCGACCGTCGGCTCCCATCTCCTACCCGGCCGGGGAAAGAGGTGTTGATATTTCTCTGGGCAGTTACCGAAGTGGCCAAACGGGACTGACTGTAAATCAGTTGGCTTACGCCTTCGGAGGTTCGAATCCTCCACTGCCCACCCGTCCGGCGGCGCGTGACGCGTACACGCAGCGCCGGCGAGAACCGAAATGCCCACGTGGCGCAGGGGTAGCGCACAATCTTGGTAAGGTTGGGGTCATGGGTTCGAATCCCATCGTGGGCTCCGACGGTCCCGTTGCCGTTCGACATACTCCAACGTAGCTGTTGGCGATGCCGGATGTGTGGTGGGCCGTTTCGCGTGTTTTTGGCTTCGGGGTAGGTATCATAGCGCATTTCTTGCGGCGCAATCATTGGTTGAAGGAGGAGCTACAGCGCTCATGGCGAAGCAGAAGTTTGTGCGGGACAAGCCGCACGTGAATGTGGGGACGATTGGGCATATTGACCATGGCAAGACCACGCTGACCGCGGCGATCACCAAGGTGCTCTCCAGCGCGAAGCTGGCCACCTACACCTCGTTTGACAACATCGACAAGGCGCCCGAGGAGCGCGAACGCGGCATCACCATTGCCATCGCCCACGTCGAGTACCAGACCGAGAAACGCCACTATGCCCATGTGGACTGCCCTGGACACGCCGACTACATCAAGAACATGATCACCGGCGCCGCTCAGATGGATGGGGCGATTCTGGTGGTCAGCGCTCCCGATGGCCCCATGCCCCAGACCCGCGAGCACATCCTGCTGGCTCGGCAGGTGGAGGTGCCCGCCATGGTGGTCTTTCTCAACAAAGTCGATATGATGGATGACGAGGAGCTGCTCGAGCTGGTCGAGCTGGAAGTGCGCGAACTGCTCAGTCGCTACAACTTCCCGGGCGATGACGTCCCCGTCATCCGCGGCTCCGCGCTCAAGGCGCTGGAGAGCACCGGGGATCTGTCGCGCAACGATCCTGGAGCCAAGCCCATCTGGGAGCTGATGGATGCGGTGGATAGCTACATCCCCACGCCGCCTCGCCCCATCGACAAGCCCTTCCTCATGCCGATTGAGGATGTCTTCTCCATCAAGGGACGCGGCACCGTGGTCACCGGCCGCATCGAGCGCGGCACCGTCAAGGTGGGCGAGAACGTCGAGATCGTCGGCTTCAGTGAGGCGCTGCGCAGCGTCACCTGCACCGGGGTGGAGATGTTCCAAAAAACCCTGGATCAGGGCGAGGCTGGCGATAATGTGGGCTGCTTACTCCGAGGCGTGGAGCGCGCCGAGGTGGAGCGGGGCCAGGTGCTGGCCAAGCCGGGCAGCATCAAGCCCCATACCCGCTTTGGCGCCCAGGTCTATGTCCTCTCCAAGGAGGAAGGCGGCCGGCATACCCCGTTCTTCAACGGCTATCGTCCCCAGTTCTACATCCGCACCACCGATGTCACCGGGGCCTTGCATCTGCCCGAGGGCGTCGAGATGATTCTGCCGGGGGATAATGTCACCATCGAGGTCGAGCTCATCACTCCCGTCGCCCTCGAAGAAGGCAGCCGCTTTGCCATCCGCGAGGGGGGACGCACCGTCGGCGCCGGTGCCGTCACCAAGGTCATGGGCTAATTTGATTCGGTAAGGACTGCGCAAGCCAGTCGTGCCGCTATCGCGCTCACTACCAGAGCTCGAGCTCTGGGGTGGTGAGCGCGATAGCGTGATTGGGCCACAGAGAGGCGCTCCAGCTAGACACCATCCACTGTATGGGATAAAATAGACTGGAACCGTAGCGCAGGTCGAGGATAGTAGATGATCTCGTGAGGAAATTGTCGGGATGGCAGCTAAAGGCAAAGAGAACCGCATAGTCATTACGCTGGCGTGTACGGAATGCAAGTCGCGCAACTACGTAACGACCAAGAATAAGAAGAATGATCCTGACCGGATGGAGCAACGCAAATATTGCATCCGGTGCCGGAACCACCAGCTACATCGTGAAACCAAGTAATCGGCGGTTGGACGCCTGAGACCGGGTAGGCAGGGTCAGGACGAGTCATGGAACTGATACCAGCCTGACGTCCCTGCATTTAGGAGAAACTCTGTGGCAAAGACGGTCGGTAAGGGCAAGAGTTCCAGCTTCCGCGGGCGGGTCTCGACGGAACCGGAGACTGAACTCGTTGATTCGTCCGGCGACGACGAGCCTCGAGCCGAAGAATTTGACGACTCTGAAGACGACGAGGAGCCTCAGGACGAGGCCGCTGATGAATTGCACCCGGACGGCTCTATGCTCGCTCCCTCCGATATACCTTCGGAGGTGCGGCGTATCGAGGGCCGGCCTCGTACAGTCCATATTCCCGAGTGGATGATGGGCAATCCCGTCACTCGGTACGCAGCGGAATCGTTTGTCGAGTTGTATGCGAACACCACCTGGCCGACCTGGCGCGAAGCCTGGAATTTCACCTTTATCGTTATTGTCATGTCGGCGATAATCGCCATTATCCTTGGAGTAGCCGACCTCGGCCTGGTTCAGGTGCTTGACTGGTTCGTAAAGCTCGGTAAGTAATGATCTCAAGTAATGATCTATAGAGCGCATAAAGGCCGGTGAAACCATCAAGACTGCTAAAGCCGCTGAAGAACGCACCGAACGAGGCGACCTCCCGGAGGATGAAGCCATGGAACCGCAAGAGGACGTGACACCATCTGGCGACAATACAACCCCACCTGCGGAAAAGATTCCCGGGCGCCATTGGTATGCCATCCACACCTATTCGGGCTACGAAAACAAGGTTAAGACCCATCTGGAAGCTCGCATTGTCGCCATGGGCATGAAAGACAAGATCTTCCATGTGGTCGTGCCGACCGAAGACGAGATTGCGATCAAGGGAGGCCAGCGTCGTACGGTTACTCGCAAGGTATATCCCGGCTATGTACTGGTGGATATGGTTCTGGACGAGAATACCTGGCATGTGGTTCGCAACACTCCCAATGTTACCGGATTCGTGGGTGGAACCAGCACCGAGCCGGTACCCCTCCAGGAGAGTGAGCTGCGCTATATCCTCAAATCCGGGACGGCTGGTGGGGAGCAGACCAGGCCCAAGCCCAAAGTCACCTTCACCATTGGGCAGAATGTGAAGGTCACCAGCGGGCCGTTTGCCGAGTTCCTGGGCACGGTAAGCGAGGTGCACCCCGATCGCAACAAAGTTACGGTGCTGGTCTCTTTCTTTGGACGTGAAACTCCGGTTCAGCTCGATTTCCTCCAGGTGGAGAAAGCTTGAACGCTCACTCATTGTATACATAAGCTACAGTACGAGGGAGGGTGCCAGAGTCACCCATAGACCTCATAAGGAGAAGACATGGCAAAACGCGTCAAGGCAATAGTTAAACTCCAGATCCCTGCCGGTAAGGCGACTCCGGCTCAGCCTATTGGCCCGGCGCTCGGCCAGCACGGCATCAACATCATGGGCTTCTGCAAGGAGTATAACGAACGAACTGCCGGTATGGCGGGCAGCATCATTCCTGCCGTTATAACCGTCTATGAAGATCGCTCGTTTACTTTCATTACCAAGACACCGCCGGCTGCCGACCTCTTGAAAAAGGCCGCCGGCGTTGACAAGGGCTCGGGTGCGCCAAGCAAGACCAAGGCAGGCACTATAACAGAGCAGCAGCTTCGCGAGATCGCCGAGCTGAAAATGAAAGATCTAAACGCCACCTCTATCGAGGGAGCCGAGAAGATCGTGGCCGGCACCGCACGCTCTATGGGAATCGTGGTGCAATAGTTTAGGAGGGCATACTCACCATGCCGCATCACGGAAAAAGATACATCGAAGCCACCAAATTGATTGAAGAAGATAAGCTGTACGAGCCGGTTGAGGCAATCGATCTGCTCAAGAAGACAAGTTTCGTCAAGTTCGACC
Source organism: uncultured Chloroflexia bacterium (assembly GCA_963826075.1). Lineage (GTDB taxonomy): Bacteria > Chloroflexota > Ktedonobacteria > Ktedonobacterales > JADMIN01 > JAJPKE01. Next base: position 956,338 of record CAWGVQ010000004.1, on the reverse strand, counting down.
CTACCGTCGAGCTGCATATGCAGCTCGGCGTCGATCCTCGCCACGCCGATCAAATGGTGCGTGGTACCGCGACTCTTCCTGCCGGCACGGGTAAGACGGCGAAGGTGCTGGTCTTTGCTCAAGGCGACAAAGCTAAAGAGGCGGAGTCCGCCGGCGCCGACTTTGTAGGCCTGGACGATATGATCAAGCAGGTCAATGACGGCTGGCTGGGATTTGACGTGGCCATTGCTACCCCTGATGTGATGAGCAAGGTGGCCAGTCTGGGACGACGTCTTGGACCACGCGGTCTGATGCCGAACCCAAAGACCGGCACTGTTACCTTTGATATTTCCCGCGCCATCAACGAGGTAAAGGGCGGGCGCGTCGAGTTCCGCGTGGACAAGACCAGCCTGATCCACATGCCCATAGGCAAAGTATCGTTCAGCCAGGACCAGCTCATGCAGAACCTCGCCGCTTCCATCGACGCCATTGTGCGTGCCAGACCCTCTGGCGCCAAGGGCCAGTATGTGAGAAGCGTGGTAATCTGCTCTACTATGTCCCCAAGCGTGCGCCTGGATGTTCCAACTGCGCTGGCGCTAAAAGTCAGCTAATCTTGACAGCTGCCCGCGCTAGCTGCTAAACTAGCGAGAAGTACAATAGCATATTTGCCGGAGACAGCAGGTGCGCTCCCCACACTGGGTCGAGCGTCTAAGTTCTACCAGGCCTGCCGAGGCGAAGCATCCACACCAGCATGTGCGCGTTCTAAAATACCGCAGTGTGGGCCTTCGAGTCGGCGACCCGAAGGCCCATTTCTTTGTGGATAGCTCCTGACGAGCATTCCCGGTAAAGCTCCTCTAACTCTGCTCTAGAAAGGAGAGACAGTAAACATGCCAACACCGGCCAAAGCTGCTATCATCGAGGACATGACCGAGAAACTCAAAGCGTCACGAGCGGCGGTTTTACTGCAAACCGAAGGCTTGACCGTTGCCGAGATGCAGGACTTGCGTCAGCGTTTACGTGCCGCCAAGGTTGAGCTCTACGTCGTGAAAAACACGCTGCTGCGCATTGCCTCGGAGCGCGCGGCCTACAAGGACCTGTCCAGCCTGTTGAATGGACCAACCACCATTGCGCTAAGCACCGAGGACGAGTTAGCGCCCGCCAAGTCCGTCTCGGACTACATGCGCCAGGTGAAGACGGCGAAACCCGTAGTCATTAAGGCAGGGATCCTAGAGAACGGCCCCATCTCCGCCGCGCAGGTAGAGATACTGGCCAAGGCGCCGCCACGCGAACAGATTCGCGCTGAGGTAGTGGGCGCAATCCAGGGCCCGCTCAGCCAGACCTATGGCGTCCTAACCGCTCCGCTGCGAGACTTGATCTATGTGCTCGAAGCTCGTATTCAAGAACTCGGGGGCGAAGCCGCCTGAACCGGCGTACTCGCTGGCCTATAGTTTACCCGTTATGACCAAAGTGTGAGATTGAAACTGGAGGACTACATTATGGCAGTTGATGTCGATACCATCATCGAGCAGCTCAGCAACATGAGCGTGCTGGAACTGGTGAAGTTGAGCAAAGCTCTGCAAGAGCAGTGGGGAGTCAGCGCAGCTCCGGCCATGGCCATGGCTGCGCCAGCAGCTGCTGGCGCCGCTGAGGCCGCGGCACCGGTCGAGGAACAGACTGAGTTTACCGTCATTCTCAAAGAAATCGGCGCCAACAAGATCAACGTCATCAAGGCAGTACGAGAGCTGACCGGCCTTGGTCTCAAGGAGGCCAAGGATCTGGTCGACAGCTCTCCCACCAACGTGAAAGAAAATGTCACCAAGGACGAGGCCAACGCCGCCAAGACCAAACTCGAAGATGCCGGCGCCAAGGCTGATATCCAGTAACCAGCCGGATCTCATTCTCGTCCCAGACCTTCCCGAGGACGGTTATGCCAAAGATTCGCCGGTGTGGACGCCCACACCGGCGATCTCTCATTTTTCCCTCTTTACCCGGCTCACTTCGCGATGCCGGCGATCGGCCGCGTAAAAACTCGACCACTCAACCTGGATGCCTCGCTGGGCAAGCACCTCCACGGCAATATCGGCCGGAAAGCCTCGTTCGGCCTGCAACTGAAAGAGCCACTCGCCAGATATCCGACCCTCCTCATTTTGGACAGCGTCGTCGAGTAGCCGTAGCCCGGACCCCAGAATCTGGGAAAAGCGTTGCTCTTCCAGGTTTACCATCTCCGACACCTCTGGCAGGAGTTGCTGCTCCACGCTGGTCAACAGCCCACCGTGAGCTTCGACAAGCGGTGGGAGTAACTGGCTGAGAAATGGCCGTGAGATCCCCATCAGGCGCCCGCGAGCTGCCGCGCGCCGGATCAACCGGCGCAGCACCGAGCCGCGACCGTCGTGCTCGGGCACGATACCCGAGGTTCCCAGAAAGAGTGCCGATCGCATGTGGTCCACGATCATGCGCCTGGACTGTTGTCTGGAACTTTCTACCGTCCGGCTAGCAGGTACAGATGCCGCCGGTGTGAGCTGGTCAAGCCTGTGTAACGCGGGAGCCAGCAGGTCGATCTCAAAAACTGACGGCGCGTGCTGCGTTACCATGGCCACCCGCTCGAGCCCCATGCCAGTGTCGACACTCGCGAAAGGCAGAGCAGTGAGGCTGCCGTCTCGATGCTGCTCGAATTCTATGAAGACCAGGTTCCAGATCTCCAGGAAACGATCGCATTCGCAGCCTGGCCGGCAGGTTGGTTTCCCGCAGCCCGCTTCCGGACCTCGGTCGACGAATACCTCGGAATCAACACCACATGGCCCCGGGCCGCCAGTGCTCCAGAAGTTGTCCTCCGCACCCAGAGCTACCAGACGCTCTCGCGGTACGCCAATGCGCAGCCATTCGGCGACGGTCTCTTCGTCAGGTGGAAGAGGGAGCGCGCCATCGCCTCCGAAAACAGTTATCCAGAGGCGGTCACGATCGATACCGAGTCGGTCAAGCAGCTCCATCGACATGGAAATAGCTTCGCGTCGCCCGTAGTCACCTATGGACCAGCTGCCCAGCATCAGAAAACTCGACATCTTGCGTGTATTACTGCCGACCAGCTCTACATCGTCGGTACGCAGGCACCGCTGCAAATCGGTCAGACGGGGCGCTGGTGGGACCTCGGTGCCGCTGAAATACGGCATTAGCGGCTGCATGCCAGCTATGACAAAGGAAGTGCTGTTACCAGATATAGCTAGCGTACTACCTTCGATGCACAGATGGCCGTGGTCGACAAAGAATGACCGAAAGGTTTCGGCGATCCGCTCAGATGAGTTGGGAAAAGATACTGGCGACGTTACCCTGCGCATAGTCGATACTCCTCGCATTTTCTTTCTCATGGCAACACCACGAGCGATGGCGCCCAGCTGGAAGCAGAGGCCCTCTGGCGGAGGAGACACCAAAAAGCCCGCCGCGAGTCTCTGCTCGGGCGGGCCTAAAATCCCGTGGTACCACCTAGCTTGGCAGCCGGCAAATACACACGCCTGCCGGCTACCCTCTCTTTCTTAGGAGACACAGAAAAAAAATAACTATGGCCGATGCAGGCGCCAAATCGGTACCGGCACCGGCATTCTATGCTCCGCCCCATGATAACGGTGGGCTGCCGGCAAAGACTACTGGCCGGCATACACTATAAGTGCCGGCGTTGGTCCTGCGTCGCGGTTGCAGCCTACTTGCGGTCTGGCTGAACCTAAGGGCGGCTTCGAGACGGTGAATCAGCGCCAGGCTCACACTCTCCCCGGCTCGCTGCGCTCGACCCCGAATCTACTAGTCCCTCACACGACGAAACGTATACTAAATCTACTTGTATCATGCAGTATATGAGTCTGCTGAAGCCCACGTCAAGTACCGCTCGGTAGACATCCCCAGTAGACGAGCGACCAACATCCCCCTCACCAGCCTCGAGAGGTAAGAGCCAGCCAGAGCAAGAAAGATCCCACCACAATCGCCATCGCCGCCGCCAGGCCTATCCATAGCGCAGCCAGCAGCTCCAGCGCTGGAAGAAGTAACGTCAAACTAGGCGTCAGGAGCCTGAGCGGCGCCTCGGTTGCCATGCGTGCGAGCAACACAATGCCTACCAAACCCATCCATGCCAGTGTAAGCAGCAAAATACCGCTCACCATTCGGAATGGGCGTAGCCAGCTAGGTGAGGCGGCTTCGAACCGGCCGGCTTTCTCGTCGCTCATCTATTCCCTCATACCTGCCTTCGCCCCCTACTCATGCAACTGCTGCTGACCAGTACGCATGATTCTCTGGCGTCCGGTTCCCAGCGTCCAGGAGCCAAAATCGCCACTCTCTAGGCGCCGCAGCGCGAGAATTGCCGCACCCATCTCTGGCGGATGGAGGGGAGCGCAAAATACTGGATGTTGCACCTGCTCTTGGATAAAGTGCTGGAATGGTTCCATGATCCATCGATCGGAGCGAAACACTCCCCCCACCGCGGAGACCAGAACTTCCTCCTCCTCCATCCGTAGAGAATACGCAACTGCCAGTGCCTGTTCAGCGAGATCCCTTGCCGCCTGCGTTAAGATGGCACGGCCAGCAGCGTCACCAGCATCAGCCACCTGTGTGACAGCTTGAGCAAACAGAGCCGTCTCCATCTTACCAAACGGTCGTGAATCGACCAACCTTCTCATATCTTCGGCGCTCTCGACATTGTATGTTACCTTCAGCGCTTCAGTAAGCAATGTCGGAGCAGCACGGCCATCCAAAGATTTTATTGCCAGGCGGATGCCACTCCTACCAATATCGTACCCGCTCCCCACATCTCCTAAAATGTAGTCCCAACCGTCGGTTCGTCGAAGCTGGCCGCGTTGATTCATCCCAAGTGCAGTCGACCCGGTACCGGAAATGACCACTATACCCGGCTGCATCTGCGTGGCACCTGCCCAGGCCCCAACTACGTCATTTTCCAGGACGGCTACGCCAGAGTAATCAAGTAGCTGGAGCGCACGATTGGGCACTGCCAGATCGAGATCGGTGTCAAAGCCAGCCAGGCACAGACCGATACCCACGACGGCTTCTAGTGGCAGCCGGGCAGCTTCAAGCGACTCAGCGATCACGCTGGCAAGGTTGGCACTCGCAACGTCCTGACCAACTGAACGCGGATTGGTGGAGCCGATGGCCGTGCGAGCCATGACTCGTAAGTCCTCAGCAGCTACCACAGCCGTGGTCTTCGTGCCACCACCGTCTACCCCAACCACATAGCGCATTCTATCGCTCGCTCCCTTTATCGACAAATGGCCCTGACCATCCAATTATCCCACGTGGCCGAAAGCCTCGTCGACTGCAGCCGATATCTCAGGAAGTCCCGGTTGGCGAAAATTTATGGGCACTTCTCTACTGGGTGGATCGTGTGTCTCTTGTTTAGACAGCCAGAGTAAATACTCGTGGTTACCATCTCGTCCGGTAATAGGCGAGACGATCAACCCACCAGCCGCCAGCTGGCCGGCCGATGAGATAAATGCCAGCGTATCGGCTAACACCCGGCGGTGAACGGCGGGGTCCGATATCACCCCGCTGCCACGGCTTACTTCTCTGCGCCCAGCCTCAAACTGCGGCTTTAGCAGGCAAACGATCCAACTGGACGGTGAGAGCAGCGCGGCTACCGGACCCAGGACCTGCCGCAGCGAAATAAATGATACATCAATCACCGCACAATTTGGAGACTCCGGGAGCGAATCGAGGTAGCGAATGTTGGTACGGTCCATTACCACGACGCGCGGATTGGTGCGGAGTTCCCAGGCCAATTGTCCGTGCCCGACATCTACCGCATAGATCCGCGCCGCGCCGCGCTGGAGCAACACATCGGTAAATCCGCCAGTGGAGGCGCCTACATCCAGGCAGATGCAGCCGGAGGGATCGAGCAGGAAAGTGTCTAGGGCTCTCTCTAGCTTTAGCCCGCCTCGACTGGCGTACCGAAGCTCTGGAGCTCTGGCAACCAGCTCGCACACTGCGCTGCGGGATACCATCGTACCGCTTTTGTCCACCGGCCGTCCGTCCACCAGTACCCGGTGAGCCATGATGAGCGCGCGAGCTCGTTCGCGACTGGGAGCCAGCCCGCGTTCGACCAGTAACGTATCTAAACGGTCCCGAGCCGTTTTTGCGCTCCCACCCAGCGGTTTTGCTGCCGGCGGCGTTCTCCCGGTGCGGCTTACATCCATATACGCGGCCCTCTCCCCTATCCTCTTTTCCTGCACTTTGCTGTATTCTTGTGGTGTAGGCGCTGACGATTCATCTTGCACACCTAATTATGCGCACGCCTTCACCGGTCCGGGCCAGAGCCAGAGTGCCGGCCCACCGGGAGTATGGCCTGGGCACGCGCCACGGAAAGGCTGTGTATAGCCATGTCGACGAGAGACCAGAGCAGCGCCGGCACCGGAGTGGGGCCCGGTGCCGGACCGGTGGTTCTGATTGTAAGTCCAACTACTAGGAAGACGAACGATGTCACGATGCCGCTCAATCTGCTCCAGTCAGCGGGCATTCTGGTTGGCCGCCAGCTGGAGGTGAGTGACCTCAATACCCATGATCCACAGGGCCATACCTGGCAAAAGCAGGGATACAGCGCTGCCGTCGCCGCCGGCGGCGACGGCACGATTGGCAGCGTAGCCACCCAGTTGGCGGGTTGCGACTTGCCGCTGGGTATATTGCCATTGGGTACATCAAATGATGTGGCCAGGGCACTGGGCGTGCCCTTAGATCTGCAGGAAGCAGCTCGCTCGCTCAGCAGCGGAGTCATAACCAGGATGGACGCGGGCCAGGCGCGCATGCTTGGTAGCGACCGGAAAACTGATGACTGGGTCAATTTCGTACATGCGGCGACAATTGGCCTGAATGCCGAGTTCGCACACCTGGCCACCGATGTGGCATGGCGCAGGCATTGGGGCAATCTCACCTATGCGGCAGCGGCATTTGAAGCGCTGCTGCATATGACGCCGGTACCGCTCAAGATCACGTTCTCGGCAGGCGCCGCCAGTGAGGCTGAAGGCGCTGATAAACCACAGGAGAAAGTGCCTTCGTACAGTATGCAGGCCAATGCAATAGAGCTTGCTGTAGTTAATACCCCCATTTTTGGTGGACGTATGAATCTCCAACTGCCGCTGAGCCACCCACGCGACCAGTTGCTGGATTTCGTCATCATAGACGCGCTGGATCCCACACACATGCGCGAGGTGGTGGAGCGGCTGGTGACCATGCTCGAGCAGAACTTACCCTTTGGCCGCTCTACCGAGGACGAGGAGCCAGAGCCGAGCGAGCTCGGCGTGCTGGCGGTGGGCAGCGATACTCTCCCTGGCGTCAGGCAGATCCAGGCAACGTACGCTCAGATCGAGACCGCCACCTCGGTAGATGTGACTCTGGATGGAGAGATCAGCCTACAAACACCTATCGAGGTCCGTGTGGCCCCCGATCCTTTGCGCGTGCTGCTGCCCCAAAAGGAACATGACAGACTGATTTCGGAGCGCTTATTCTTGCCGCGATAACTCCTCGGTACCGCGACATGCGATAATGAAACTAATGATCAAAAAAGGCGTGGGACATAAAGGGAACGGTATCCATGAGTGCCAAGGAAAATCGGGAAGACTTGGGTAGAGCTTCCGAACTCACCCAGTCGTACTGTGAAACGATATACAACATGGATATGGAAGGCGAGGTAGTGATTGGGGCTCGCCTGGCAGAAAAGTTCAAGGTGGCTCCGCCTACGGTGACCGAGACATTGAAGCGGATGGTACGGGACGGCTACGTCCAGATGGATAGCAGACGCCAGGTGATGCTGACGCCACAGGGAGTTACGCTGGCAGAGACGGTACTCAGGCGCCACCGATTGACCGAGCGCTTTCTGGTCGATATGCTGGGCATGCAATGGCACGAGGTCCATGAGGAGGCGTCGCGCCTGGAGCACCACATTTCCGGCGCCGTGGAGGAGCGTGTGATACGGGCGCTGGGCACCCCTACCACCTGCCCACACGGTAATCCCATTCCCGGGCTGGTTGCGAGCGCTCGCACCTACCTCAAAGACCAGGGAGCGGTTCGCCTGCTTTTCGCCGATACCGGGCGTCCTATGCGCATATTATGTGTCTCTGAAGTGGTAGAGGACGAGGAAGAAGTAATCTCGTACCTTCATGACCGAAACCTCACCCCTGGAACCGTGCTCTCGCTGGCGGAGCAGCCGACCCCGCTGGAACATCTGCCGGCCACTGATACCTCGACGGTTACGCTTACAGTTCTGGGTAACGACGTGGTGGTAGCCGCTCGCGTGGCCTACGCCCTCTGGGTTGTCCCCGTAGCGGCTCGTGCCGGCTAGGCTACCACGTCCTGGTAGACCGATCGCTTGAGCACGCCAATGTAGGGGAGATTGCGGTATTTCTGAGCGTAGTCGAGCCCATAGCCGACGACGAAACGGTCAGGTATAGTGAAGCCGGTATAGCTGGGCGTGACGCTCTCTCCGTGCGCTTTCTGTTTATCAAGCAGTGTACAGATAGCAAGACTGGCGGGATTGCGGCGCCGGAGAATTTCAATGAGATATCCCAGCGTCAGGCCGGTATCCAGGACATCTTCGACGATGAGGACATGCTTGCCTGCGATTGGATCATCCAGATCCTTAACGATGCGTACGACTCCGCTCGATTCGGTGCGCTCGCCGTAGCTGCTTATTGCCATGAACTCAATCTCGAGCGGCATGGAAAGCTGGCGTGCCAGGTCGGCCATAAACATCACCGCTCCACGCAGAATACCCAGCAGAATGAGTTCCTTGCCATGATATTGCAACGCAATGATGCGCCCCAGTTCGGCGACACGTGTCTGCAACGCCGATTCTGAGATCAGGACTTCCTCAATGTCGTCATGAATGTCGGAAGATACTCCCACGATTACCTCCACTTCTCTCTTTCGATCACAACGGCTCCATGTGTATGATCAGTATACGCTTCGTCTGGCTGGTAATACGCACTCGGTCGTCCAGGCGCAAACCGGCGATCCAGACGAGATGCGCGAGATTTTCCACGAGGGGAATCCGGTGACGTAGATTACGCGGGATCCGGGTATCGATAAAGTAATCATGCAGCTTCTTATCCTGCTGCATGCCAAGAGGATGAAACCGGTCGCCTCTACGCCAGGTCCGTACCTGGAGGTGGCTGCCAGTGAGGCCAGCGTCGAGGTAGGCCGCGGTCTCAAGAGGATAGATGGTTTCGGCCTCAGCACGTACCATCTTCCTGCGCTGATTCATCTCCTCACCGCTCATGGGTATCTCCGGCGGTGCTATCAAGGCTGACCTATCCTGGAGTGTGGCGCGTAGACGCCAGCCCAGCGCGGGCAATTGGCATTCTCCCGGTACTGGGAGCGGCACGGGAGACGCGAAATCGGCGAGATCTGGCTGTGGTATCGCTGCAGGTCCCTTCCACAGCGCCAGGGACTCGTGTCTCCGCTCAACGACCAGGTTTGCGGGTAAGTTGAGCCGTGCACCGATATGGCTCGAGCTAAGAAGCTGCTCGATTTGAAAGATGTGTTTGGCCTCCAGTAGCTGGCCGGTGCTCCCCGCGGCCAGATGCTCTACGCCGCGGCGAATGACCATGCGGGCAAGCGCGGTGGCCAGTTCTCGCATCCCGGCCAGATCGAAGACTACTGAGCCGTCACTCTGCTCGAGGCACACACGCTCGTAAGCGCGGTCGCACTCCTGGCTTAGGTAGGCTTCGTCGCCGGCGAGCAGCTCGGCGTTACGGAGCAAGGTCTGCCGCAGATTAGGATTGTAGCGCTCCAGGTACGGGAGCAACTCGAGACGTATGCGATTTCGATGGTAGCGAGCCTCGTCGTTGGTCTCGTCCTGAACAGGCGTCCAGCCGCGCTCCGCGCAGTAGGCCAGTGTATCGCTATGGCGAATAGAGAGCAGCGGCCGGACAATATCGCCGTTACGTGCCGGCATACCGGCGAGTCCCCGAAGTCCACTGCCGCGCAACCAGTGCATCACCACGGTCTCGACCTGGTCGTCGGCGGTATGGCCGACACAGATGCGCTCTGCCCCGGCTTCGGCGGCAATACGGCGTAGAAAGGCGTAACGGGCGCGCCGGGCGGCATCTTCAATGGAAAGGTGGTGGGAGCGTGCCAGCACGTCCACATCGCTGCGCTCAGTGAAATAGGGAATATGCAGAGAAGCCGACAGCGCAGCTACCGCCTGGGCATCGGCGCTGCCGGCCTCGCCTCGCAGACCATGATCGAGATGGGCGACTCCCAGCCAGGCAGGAGCAAGCGGGTGACCGGCATTCTGCAGATCGAGGAGTAGACCAAGTAGGCACAGCGAATCCGCTCCTCCCGACACCGCTACCACCAACCGCGATCCGGCGGTCCACGGCGCCTCTTTCTCGATATAGGCGAAGACTACCGACGCAATACTGGATTTTGCCTTAATCGCCTGTGCTCCATAGCTAGCCAATCAGCTTCTTTACTGCGAGGACGATATGGTGGGCGTTGATACCCGCCGCTTCCAACAACTCGGCAGGAGTACCTGAGCCTGGCATCCGGTGCACCGCCAACTTGGTGACTTGGGGGAGCTGCCCGGCCGGGTCGTGCTCAGCCGTGCCGGAGAAGGCTTCCAGCACTGCGTCGCCAAGACCGCCCTCCTCCCAGTGATCCTCTACGACGATGAGCTGCCCGTGCGTGGCCAGCGCGGCCTCGCGTAAGCCGTCTACATCAATGGGCTTGACCGAGTAAGCGTCGATGATGCGTATGTGGATTCCATCCGCCAGCAACTGCTCGTAAGCTTTCAGAGCCTCGTGCACAGTGATACCCGCGGCCACCACGCTGACGCGATCCTGCTCGGACCGGCGCAGAACTTTGCTGCCGCCAATGGGGAAGGTTTCGCCCTCAGTGTATATTACCGTCGTCTTCTCACGGGTGGTGCGCAGATAAGAAATACCCTTATGGTCGGCCATGGCCAGCACCAGATGTCCCGTTTGATTAGGATCACTGGGATACAGTACCAGGCTGCCATGCACCGCACGCATCATGGCCAGGTCCTCCAGCGCCATCTGGGATGGTCCGTCTTCGCCTATCGAGGCGCCAGCATGCGAGCCACAGAGCTTGATATTCGCGCGCGAGATAGCGGCCATGCGGATAAAGTCATAGGCTCGTGAGAAGAATGCGGCAAAGGTGGAGGCAAATGGCTGGTAGTCTCGTACGCCCAGGCCAACGGCGGCGCCGATCATTTGCTGCTCGGCGATGTACTGCTCGAAGAATCGATCAGGATGAGCCTTGGCGAAGATTTCGCTGTAGGTCGAGTTGCTGACTTCACCATCTACCGCGACAACGTCGGCACGGGCATCGCCCAATGCCTTGAGCGCGTCGCCATAGGCGCTTCGGGTGGCAACCTGGCTGCCTGGTTCATAGACGGGCAGCTTGACTGGTTGCGGCTCAGGTCGGGGTGAGACGGCTGCGGGTGCCGGTCTGGCTACATCCACCACAATGTGTCGCTCACCGCCCAGCTCGGTTATGGCACGCGCGGCCATGTCGGCGGGAAGCGCCTTGCCATGCCAGCCATTCTGGTTCTCTATCTCGCTGAATCCCTTGCCTTTCACCGTCTTGGCAATGATGAGAGTGGGCACCTCTTGTTGTTCGGCCTCAGCGTACGCCGCCTGAATCTCATCCAGGTTGTGGCCGTCGATCTCGATGGGGTGCCAGCCAAAGGCGCGAGCACGCGCGGCATAGACGGGGCTGTTCCACCCCAACATGGTCTCTCCGCGCTGACCAAGCCGGTTCATATCCAATATGGCGATGAGATTGCCGAGATTGTAGTGGCCTCCCAGTTCAAGCGCCTCATAGACCGAGCCTTCTGCCATCTCGCTGTCGCCTAGCAGTACCCAGATTTTATACGGCAACTTATCCAGGTACTTGCCCGCGAGTCCGATGCCAACACCGATAGGGAGGCCCTGCCCAAGCGAGCCGGTCGCCACATCCACATAGGGAAGCAAAGGTACCGGATGTCCCTCGAGCAGGCTGCCGAACTTGCGCAGTGTCAGCAGTTCCTGGTCGGAGATAGCGCCGGCCGCCTTGAACACCGAGTAGAGCAGCGGTGCGGCATGACCTTTGGAGAAGATGAGATGGTCGTTTCGCGGGTTCTTCGGCTCCCGGAAGTCATAATGAAGGTGTTCGTAGAGTAGAACAGCCATTAGATCCGCTGCCGACATAGATGAGGTCGGGTGTCCGGAGCCGGCCGCAGTCGTAGAGCGGATGCTATCTACTCGCAGTTGTTGCGCTAACTCATGCCATTGTTCTCTAGTCGCCATTGTTACACACTCCCACTATGCATACTACCCGTGCGTAGCGATAGATAACCAGCCTTACCAGTAGCTTCTAGTTCGGCTTCGATGACTTACTGTGACTGCTCCCCTTCGTCACCGTCTATGGCGTCGGCACGAAGCATACGTCCGACGATGGCCGGCAAGTCAGTGGACAACCTGGAATTGGAGAGTACGCGAGTCGCCCCAGCTTGACGTGCCGCTTCCTGAGTAGCCCGGTCCACATGGGGACCGAAAGCGATGCAGCGGATGCGAGCGCCCGTTGCTGCGGAAATGCCGCTGGCCCAATCAATGTTGCGAGCGGCGGTGTTGACTAGCGCTATGAGAGGCGGATCAGCCGAAAGCGCCTGGACGAAGTCTTCCAGACGGCGGACAGTTTGAGTCTGAATGCCGATATGCGATAGGGTATCGGTCACTTTTACCGAGAAGAACAAGTCATTGTCGAGCAATAACGCGCGTCGCACCGGGCACTCGCTCCTTTGCCAGCTTGTTATGCGGTCCTGTTCAATTCTTCCACATGGAGCCTACCGCCATACCCTTAGTCGTCGGATCGCTCGTAAATGGGATGCCTGAATTGGTCAGCTAACTCCTGATTGATCAGCCCGATATTGCGCCATTGGTCGGGCAAAAAGACATGGTGGCCGCCACGACAGTAGGTCTTATCGCACCTGCGCTCATGGCTGGTGGCAAAGACCAGGTTATCTCCCTCGACGGTGACCCAGATGTGCTTACGTGAGTACCCATCTCCCCATTTGAGTAGTAGCCCCTGCCGGTACTCGTCGAAGCGCCCAAGGCCATACAGATAGTCTCGATTGAACCGCTGCAGAATGTCGAGCACATGGCTCTCCTGCACCACCCGCGCCACTCCCTCCGCCATTTCGGTGGTTGCCTGCTCGTCCAGGTCTTCGGCGGGAATGGTGAGCTGCCTGGATGATCCCTGCGCTTCGAGAATCATCTCGGTGATATTCTGCGCCTCCTCCTCGCTCAGCGAATGTGGCTGACCCAGGATGTGCGCTTTGCGCTGCTGATTGTCGGATGTATTGCTGCTCATGCTATCCCCAGATTCTGCGAAACTTGTGTGACCGTCGGGCGCCATTCCTCATGTATGCTATGGCGGCGCCGGCTTCCACTACCTCCAAAGTCTACCACCCACATCGCCGGTGCCGCCAACGGAGACGGAAATCGCAGTGGCCGCCTACCCGCTAGAGCTCTGATCGTCGCACCACAGTTCGGTGAGACCATTCTGCAAGGCAATCCCGAGCAGAGTGCGCGAGCTATAGGGAGCAAATGCCAGCGCGGTAATGGGCGCCGCCGTCTGCCATTGTTGTAGATGTCGCCCAGCTTCAGTATCAAAGAGGTCGAGTCGAGATCCTGACGCTGCGGCCAGATAGCGGCCATCCGGCGAAAAGACCAACTCCATATCGTCGCTAACACGACTCATAAGTATGGTTTGCTGCCGCTCGGTTTCGGCGCGCAGCGAGAACAGCCGTAACTCCCGCTCCTGAAAGCGGGCGCAAGCCAGGGTCAGGTCAGGGGTTACCGCCAGGGGGAACTGGAGATATTCTGCCGGCTGTTCAATTTGTCGGAAACATCGAGGCGCCATGCCGCCGCGACCGCCACGACGGGCGTCCAGCTCCCAGAGGCGGAAAACGCGCGCATAGGGTAGCCGTTCCAGTCTGCCGGTAGAGATAGTCAGCAACATGCGCGCATCGAGGGAGAGTATACGCTGCTGCACTCTCCACTGACGCTCGGTGGCATCGAAGTTGTTCCTGGTCTGCCGCACTTCCGGGCAGCGAGCAGGTACCGCCCAGGCGGGATCGATTGGTCCAGCAAGCGGGCGATTTAATATCTGACTGCCTAGCCTTCCCTCGAAGGCCCAGCGGAATGGATCTTCTTCCGAGAGTGTAAGTGGTGCGTCGGGTAGCGCCAGACGTACCCAGGCAGGGGAATCAAACACGGCGGCATCCATGGCACCGCTGGGACCGTAGGCTCCAATATGCCACAGGCTCTGGCCGGTAGCGACGCTCCAGATCCTGATTCCCAGCTGGAATCCCCAGGCAATCGCGAGCGTTCCACTGGGGGAGAGACGAAGATCCTGCAATATGCCGCCGCCAGTATTGAAACTGAAAGTCTGCAACGTGCGCGGCGGCCTGGTATCCCAGACCCGTATGCTGCCGTCGAGAAGTCCAACCCCTAGGCAGGCGCCGCCCGGGGTGAAGGAGAGAGCGGCTACTGGAATCGCATCGGCTGCGGGCAGGCTGTGCAGCCTGCGCAAGGGACCGGTGCTGTAGCTCAGCGTGCCCGCTTGCGAAGCAGCCGGCGAAGCAGCAGGTGGCCGATGACTGCCTTTCGTGGTTACACGCGGCACCCGACGAGCGTCATAGTCCCGGCGCAGATCGGGGTCCGAGAGCGTATGATAGGCAGCGTTGAGTTGTTGCATACGCGCCAGGCTGCCAGTTCCAGCCACGTCGGGATGGTATAGGCGCGCCAGGCGGCGAAACGCCAGACGAATGGCGGCAAGGTCGGCATCATCTGCCACCTGGAGCAGGGCATAGTAATCCGGTTCGTCTGCCATATCTTCCTACACCCTCCCGGCGCGCTAAGCCAGCATCCTGCCACTATGGGAGGCTGTTGTCTTCCTGTCGTATATACTCAAATGGTGTACGACAAGATCGGCAGTAATGTTGCTCAGTTGAGAGTTGCGACCCAAAGCTGGAGAGCAGCTCGGTGTCGCGACTGTGGCAGAAGGGACAGATGGCCGTTTGTCCAGCGCTAGGATTGAGACGATACCTGAGTCCATCCCACTCCGCCCAGGGCAGCGGCTGAGTCAGTCCCCAGCCGCTGCCAGCATGGCGCACCGGCAGAGCCAGTTCCCCTGCTTCTATGGTGGGTGCTACCGCGGCGAGAAACCGCTCTCGCAAATCTGCCGGCGCGCCGTCGAGTACACGACTCTCATAGAGCGTCTGCTCATCTTCGGGGCCAAACCAACAGAGGGTTTCCGCCCAGATACGCTGCAAGGAACGCTCGCAAGCAGCCCGCATCGCCCCTCCCTGGCTGGCAAGCCGGTGCACCCAGGCTCGTCCATGCATAGCATGAGTTCGCTCCTCCTGCAGAACTTTACGAGCGCGTCCCGCCAGCGGCTCGTAGCTAGACATCGTTGCGGAAGCAAACACGACCGTGAGCGCGCCGTCGATCAAGAAATTGGCGGCAACGAAATCTTCCCACGCGCCAAAGGGCTCATCCAGACACGCCATATTGGAAAAGACGGTGCGGGATTCGGGTTCGTTCTGGCTGCCCGCCTCTGGATCAAGTGTCCGCAGCAATGGATACAACGCGCGAGCGTGCCCTAGCTCATCCTGTGCCATAGCGGCGGAGGCTACCGCGGATTCCAGAGTGGGGGCGCCGCTGCACCACTCGGCATAATAGCGGCCCAGAAAGTATTTGTTGTCGGCCAGCCGAGCAATGAGACGCGATATCTCAGTTTTGGTCGCTGGCGGCAGTGGGACATTCTGCATACTGGTGATCGGCTCCTATGCACAAAACGTCGGTGAGTGAGTCAGGATGCGATGACCGTCACTGTGGATTCTCGAGGCACCAGCACCATTTCGATCCAGGCAAATTCGTCATATATGCTCTCAGCATAGACCTTCGCCAGCTCTACGTCGTCGGCCTCCACAGTACCAACCTGACCAAGCGGCTCGGTATAGGTCCGCCGCGCCAATACCAACCAGACACAGTCCGCCAAGATGTGGGGGTGTGTCGCCGCCTGCTGGTCTAGGGTGCCCTCGCCGGCAGCTTTTGCCTTTGCCTTTGAAGCAGTGGCAGTAGTTTTCTTGCTCACAGCGATACTCCACACAGGAGCAGCGTTTCGCGCCCTTCACTCGTCAGGCGAGCCTTGGTCCAGACTGGTTCCCAGACCACTTCAATATCGACCGACTCAATGCCAGGCAGGGCAAGCAGGCGCATACGTATGTCGTCCTGGATCATATCCATCGCTGGACAGCCCATCATCGTGTAAGTCAACTGGATGGCTATATGAGAGCCCTGGCGCTCTATGTCTACGACGAGCCCCATGTCTACCAGAGAAATGGCTAGCTCCGGGTCCTCCACTTCACGAAGCGCGTCCCAGAGCTGGTCTCGCGGATAAACCGCCGCGGCCGCAAAGTCCCGGAGCGAGCCGGCGCTACCCACCTCTGCTTGCACACGACTATCCATCACGCAACCTCTAACAGACGCATGAGTCCACGATTCCCGCGCTGTACATGCTCCACAAACTCGGCATTCTTGGGTCCACGCTTCTTCCAGCGCACCATCACCTGGTCCCAGCCGATGGCACCTTCTTCAAGTAGCCAGCGTTTCTCGTCTTCGTCGAATGACGCTGGGAAAGCGCAATCAATCACCCATCGATTGGTTGCTTCGTCCAAGTGCGCCGGAACTGTGAACCCCAGCTCCTGGCAAAGAGGTACAGCCGTGCTCATCCAGGTTTGTCTGAGTTCGTCGTTGCTCTTCCCTTTAAAACCAAAGCCAAGCTGCTCGGTGTGCTTCTTCAGATCATCGGGTAGACCGAACCACTCCACGGTTAGCAGGAACATCCAATCGATAGCCTGCTGCAAGCGCTGGTGTTCGGCGGGGTCGGGAGAGAGTTTACGCATCCATTGCTCGCCGTGTCGCAGATGAAACGTCTCTTCTTTGTCGACTTTGACCAGCGCCCGTTTCCAGGGTCCAAAGGTCGTGCTGTTGTATATGTCTCCCAGCAGCGTATACCCGGCTCGGTCGTAGAAAGCGTTGGCGACTATCAACTCGTAAAAGCTATCCAGCGGCACGTCGAAAGCATAGGGATATTTCCACGCGACGGGGTCGCGTTGATAGATGAGTGCTTCGGTGTCGACGCCGAGGTCACGTAGCAGACGGTATGCTATGTGCGCGTGTCCCAGTTCATCCTGAATGATGGCAATGGCCGAGCCAAAGGTATTCAAATTAGGCGCGTGTCTCGCGGCATGGAAGTAGGCCGGCGCACTGATGAGCTCAGTGTCCGCGGAGACGGTGAGAATACGCTTGATGCCTTCCAGATACATCGGGCTCATGTGCTCGACCGACTCGATCAAACGCTGATCTTTGATGCGCTCCATGACCGCGGCGTCAGTGAGTGAGGCACTCATCAAATGCTCCTCTCCGCCCTTGAGACAGGGATTTGATTCTCGTTCATATCTCCATTTGGACATAGGTATTGTAGCGGGACAGCCGGAGAAGTGTCAAGCGCACGTCACGGCGGGGTCGCTATGTTTGCCACGAGATTGCACTCGAAGCTATGGTAGAATGGGGCAGCATATTAGCGGGATTTTCCAAGATTTGCCAAAGGCGGCCACGATGCTCAAGGTAACGCTCTACAGTAAGGCGGGATGCCACCTCTGCGATGAGGCGCGAGCCTATTTGGAGGAGCTGGCAGTAACGAGTGAGATGGTCATCGACGAAATAGATATCCGGCGCGACACCGCGCTATTTGAGCGGTATCGCTACCGCATACCGGTCATTGTAGTGGACGGCGCCGAAGTGCTTGAAGGGCGCATCGAGGCCGCCGATGTCTATGCGCTGGCCGGGTCTGCCCATGGCCGACAACACCCCGCGGACTAAGTACGAGCGGCCACCCTGGCAGACCCAGAGTAGCGCTGCAGTAGCCAGAGAATGAGAGCGCTGGCACCGATCGCCAGAATGCCCGCCAACACCACCCATGCTGGATTCAGCCATGCGAACCCTTGCAGATGCGACCCCGCGGCAAACAGGCTGATGACATAGAGCACCACGACGAACACCATGATTCCAGCGACCGCTCCCATGAAGGTGCCGAGTGCCGCATTCATTCCGGACGGAAGCACACGCCCCTGCGCCTGGCGCAGCGCGCCGAAGCCCACCACACCAACCATGCCCACAATTATGGCCGCTACCAGCCAGCCACCCACGAGTGGAATGAAGTGTATGCCGAAGAGTATGAGGACGACCAGGGCCACCAGGACGCCGATCCAGGCATACTGCGCGCTCTGCCCAAAGAAGCCCATCAACACCATGTTTACCCCGGCTATCACCGGTGCCAGAAATTTGAGGCGCGGATTCTGCGCCTGCGCATCTCGAAAGATGGCATACGATTGCTTCAGCTTGCGCTGTTTGAAATAAATGCGGCCGCGCAGTATATCGACTTGCGGGCCGGCCATGAGAGGGTTCTGCCGGGCGATTTCGTCCACCGATGCCAGCGCGTTGTCATACTGCTTGAGATCCACATAGGCGTTCGCTTTGATGAACTCCGCCTGGGTCAGTGTGCGGTCATTACGCAGCGCGGTGTCGCTCTCCTGGACGGCTCCCTGCGGGTCACGGTTCTGAAACAGGATCATGGCTCGCATCAAGTGAGCGGCAGCCAGTCTGGGCTCCAGCTCAATAGCTCGGTCTGCCTCGGCTTTTGCGTTAACCATGTCTTTCTTAGCAGCATACACCTCGGCTAACTGCACATGAGTCCGGGCCGATTTCGGCTGTAACTGCACCGCGCGTGAAGCTGCCCGCTCGGCTTCCGCCGAAACACGGCCCATCAGGTTGTTCTTCTGGAGCAGTGCTGACGCCAGAATCATCTGGGCCTCGACATTGGTGGATTGCTGCGTGGCAGCGCGTCGCGCCTCGACGATGGCATCATCTACCTGGCGTTGCTGCAACAGAGCCTGGGCGAGCACAACGCGCGCGTTCGCATTGCCTGGATCTTTTTCCAGTTGCTTACGGACTATCCGTTCCGCCTCATCCGGTCTCCCGCTGCCGAGAGCAAACTTGGCTTTACCAAGCGCGCCACCAGGAATCATTGCCGTGCCGCCCTGGCCACGATAGGACATACGATTCATGAACTTTGTTCGTCCTTTTTGTCGCATCTCCAGCCGAGAGGAGACCGCGGTAGGATTGTCCGGATATGAATGTGCATTAAGAATTTGCCGGTAGTCTTCTAGCTGTGATCACAGTGTGCAACATACTGCTACAGCAGGTATAGTCTAGAAATGTACCAGTGACACCATTATACTACTTGCGCCAACAGATCGCGCGGCAGTGGTTAGCGGCACCCGAACAATTGTTCATAAGTCGCCGATTTTGGTGGAAAAGTGGGTCGCAATGTGGAAAATGTGTTCTACGTCTGGTAGGTGATTTCATGGAAATCGAACGCAAGCTGCAGGCAATGGGACTGGTGCTGCCGGCGGTCTATCATGCGCCGGAAGGATTGAAGCTGCCTTTCGCTCAGGTGCGCCGCTACGGTAATCGTGCGCTAGTCTCCGGACACGGGCCCTTGGAACCCGACGGCACTCTACGCGCGCCGCTGGGGAAAGTGGGAACGGACGTTTCTCTGGATGAAGGCTATCAGGCCGCTCGCGCCACCGCTCTCGCCGTGCTCGCCAGCCTGCAGCGTGAACTTGGGGACCTCGATCTGGTACAGGCATGGCTACGAGTCTTTGGCATGGTCAACGCGGCACCCGGCTTTACCCAGACTCCGGCAGTGATCAATGGCTTCTCCGATCTCATTCTCGAGCTCTATGGGCCGGAGATCGGTGGACACGCTCGCTCGGCTATTGGCGTTGCCGAGCTGCCGTTTGGAATGCCGGTTGAAGTAGAGGCGGAGATCTCCCTCTAGAGACGACCTGCATACAGCGCACGCTATACCCGGCGGCGATCCTTGCTCAGCGCCTTCCTCGAAAATCCAAAGGCCAGGCCTTCCTTCTCGGCGAAGGCCTGGAACGTAGCGTAGAACTCGGCGCGGTCGCGGGTACTAATGACGGCGACCGCATCCGCGGCCTCCACGGAATAGGGATACCCGTTGCCGACGATGACTTCGGCGCGCACGACGTCGAGAACATCGTCAAGGAGCCCAGCCTCAAGCACCCAACGCGGAAACTCCAGACGAGCAGGTGGGCGTTCGAGTGACGACTGGAAGTAGACGAAGGCCACATCGTCCCGCTGTTCCTGGTAGCCCAGGCGACTGAGGTCATCGCGCGCGGATATAAACGCCGGTGTGCGATCTCCCCAGCTCATGCCGCCTAGCCAGAGTAGAGCATCATGGATTCCCGCGGTCTCAGCCGGCACATCTTCCTGCAAAGTGCCGAGCATGGTCACTACGTCACGCGCATAGCTGGTATCGATATAGCCGACGAGTGGCACCTGGCATTCCCAAGAGGCAGCAAGCAACCTGCGAGCTGCCTCTGCATAGCTGTCTCGATACTGCGGCGGCATCTTGAGAGCAAAGGAGACTATCAGGCTGCCATCATAGAATGCGACTATTCTTTTTCTCGCCACCTTTGATTTCTCCGATAATCTGGCATGATACTGCATGCGCGAGATCAGGGTGTTGGCTTCCAGTTCAAAACGGCGTAGGTGCACGACTTGGGTAGAGTAACCAAGCGCCTCACCGCTACGAGCATCGATGTCGGGCAGTGCGGTGAGCAGATCATCAGGTGACAGTAGCTCGGTTACCACGTCCTTGGTGTAGTGGGCAGATCCGGACGCCGGCTCGTGAGGGTTTTCGAAGAGTCCCGCCTGCACCAACGCTACGGGTATCGAGGCATCTCGCCAGGGTAGCAACTGGCTGCCGTCCACGGCGAACGTCGTGGTGCCTCGCAGGCATTCTGCCCAGCTACGCGCCGCCTCATGGTCGGCAAACGCGCGGCCAAACGAGAGCACGGGTATTCCCGCCTCGACTCTAGACGACTGCCAGCGGTCATATTCACTGGTGGGAAACGCGCCCGGCGAATGCGATCCACCTTGCTGGTCAAGCCGATCAGCCTGGACTCGGCGGAGACTCTGGGCAGTGGAATAGCGCGAGCCCAGGCCGGACAGTGCCTCACGATAGGCGGCAAGCTGCTGGCCATACCGAGCCTGATAGGCAGCAAACTGCTCGCGTTTCCGCTGTAGCTCGGCAATCAGCTTCTGGGTATAGAGCATGCGTTGTCCTGCCTGACTCTGTCGATTAGAGCGCTGCATCAGTCCCAGCAATATGCCAAATTTACCAGGTGTCCCAGTGAGTAACCGAATCGACCGGCTCACGCTTTGCTGGTGAGAAATGCGGGGTATCTGTGTAGGCTACTGGGATCAGCGCCGCCTGGGTAATCCGCGCAAAAGGTATATTCAGCACATCGGCTGCTTCACTTTCGAAAATGAGATGCACGGTTGTCCATGATGTACCGAGTCCACGCGCACGTGCCGCCAGCATGAAACTCCAGGCCGCCGGAAGGATCGAGCCCCAGGCACCCGCCTGTTCCGTGCTGGAAAGGCCCTCCATGCGGCCGTAGATGCAGGGAATCAGTAACACCGGCGCCTCATGCATGTGCTCAGCCAGGTAATCGGCCGAGTCCAGAACCCGTCCCTGCGTCTCGGCGCGCTCAGGATGGCGAGCGGACAACTTCTCCACGACGGGCTGCTGTGCCGTTCGATACAGAGACCAGCCGCGACGGTAGATATCGCCGATGGCCGCTCGTTTTGCCGCGTCGGTCACCACGACGAAATGCCATTGCTGCCGGTTGCCGCCGGTAGGCGCCTGTAACGCCAGTTCCAGGCATTCACGGATCAACTCCGGCGGGACTGGTCGCGAAAAATCAAGCCGCTTGCGCACCGAGCGTGTCGTTGCCAGCAGCTCGTCAGGTGTCAAGTTGAGTTGCGCCATCGTTTGCTTGCCGTCCTCTTCTCTAACTACACGTCTTCTCTGCCCATTGTAGGGGCTTCCTCAGCCGGACACAATATCCACGGTCGCGCCCAGTATAGTCCAGTTGTAGAGCCACTGGCCGGCGCCATAGGTGACATTGACGCAGCCGTGACTACCGGTTTCAGAGAGGCCGTCCGGGTCGGTGTGTGGCACCTCAGTGCCTGGTCCAAATGCCTGCCGCCAGGGAGCATCGTGTATGTAGAAGCCCTTCTGCCGGAAAAACAGGGCATAATCCACGTGCTCAGGAGTGTAGTAGAAGGGTGAACTGGGCGGCCAGGGAGAATAGAAGACGGTGTCGGTTACCTTGCTGGTGATGTGGTAGATTCCAAGAGGTGTCCAGAGCCAGGGCATTCCAGTGGTAACTGGGGTGGCGAAGACCAGCTTGCCATCCTGATACGCCCAGAGCCACTGCTGATTCTCATTCACCAGTATCACCTGTCCCGGCCAGTTAGGCGCGCCTCCGTCTGGGCTGGGGACCCAGAGCCCCGCTACCTCGCAACCGACGGCATGCCCACTGGATAGCAGCAAACGTCCTGCAGAACCCGGGTGATCGATCTGCTCGGGCGTCAGCATACGAAGCGTCTGTGGAAGCATCTGGCAATTGGTCAATGCTGGACTCAACGCAGGCTCAGGGATCGCCTCATCGGTCAACTGGCTGGCGTCGGCTTGCTTAGCTGGAGCTGCGTGCCTGGTAGAGGCACGGTCCACGCCTCCATGCCACGGCTGCGCATACATGAAAACCAGTCCTGCGCTGGTTGCGATCAGCAGCGCACTCAGTGCGAGCCCCACACGTAAACGCCAGCGCAGTCGACGTGTGGGGCTTCCTGGCTGCACCAGTCCGGTGCATGAGTTGGTGGCTCTCGTACGTATTTTGGTGGTTTTGGAGAAGATGGAGATTTCTTCCCTCCACGTTAGCCAGTGACGATCAAGGTAGCTGTACCTAATGTAACGCAGACCAGCTTCTCTGTGCTACAGGAGAACACGCCACTAGGACTCGTATCTCATTGCTTGGTGATAAGTCGATTTCGCTCTGGTGTCTAGAGGAGATCACCGTCGCCAAGTCGATCCCAGAGTCCCAGCCGTCGTAGCTCCTGCTCGGCTTCGAAACCAAAGGCATGCCGGTTGATCAAGCTTCCGGAGCGAATGACCAGTCCGCGCAGCATCTCGATGCATTCAGCCTTGGTCTGTAGATCTGTCTCGAATGGAATATGTTGCGCCAGACGCTCAATGGCCTGTTGATCCAGCCAGTGCTGTGGTGAACCTGTCATGATTGCTCCAGCGGTGACCAGGCAGCGCCCAGCCGGTCGAAGCCAGACGCGCTGCGTGGAGAGATTGACGCGCGACGAGACCCTTGATCGTCCAATTATAAGGCATGGGATATACGTTCGGGTACCCGGCACAGCAAGTCTCCCTCCACCATAGTGGGCAACATTTTGTCCCCCATTGCTCCTATTAACTAGGCTCTCGTCTTGACCCGATCTCCAGCGCGGTATATCCTGCGGACTGCATACATGAGACCAAAGAGACATATACTTCGCTTTCTTCTAGGTTTACCAGGCTAGCCGTTCGGGAGGATTCTCATGGAGTGTGACCAGTGTGGGGCTCGTCGACCGCGATCAGGGCGATGCCCCGAGTGTGGTGCGCCTGCACCTGGCACGTACTCTTCCATGCGCCAGTGGAAGGACCAGTCTCGCACTGGTCAGGGGCCCGCGGTAGGTCGAGGATCGGGAACGAACTGGAAAAACAGTGCCTCAAGCTCGGGCATGCGTAACCCGCGCAACGCATGGGATGAGGGCGGTTATGAAGAAGAACCGCCCGCTCGATCCAGCGCAGGCAATCGACGCCGTCCCACCTACGAAGATGTGGATCTGGAACAGGCGCTGGTGCCTTCTCAGCGCGACATGCTACCGATGGATCCACGCGCCATGGGTGCGGCGGGCGGCGCCGGGCTTCCGGCAGTGCCTGGACTACCACAGACTGACGAAGAAGAGCGCGCCATTGGTATCCGTCGCCCGGTGTATATACCCGCCACCGGAGAGAAACGCAAGAAGAAACTGGGCACGTGGCGAGTCCTCAGCGGCGTCGCCAGCGTCATGCTCATCTGTATGGCAAGTTGCGGCCTTGCCGCCCTCGTTGGTCATAACCAGATTGCGAACTTGATTAACTTCCACCCCATAAAATCCCCGGCCACTGTGCAACCTGCCTCCGAGGTGGGCGTACCGCTAACCCCAGTGGCTACGCCCGGTGCGCAGTCCAAATACGTGACCAGCATTGTGACCGCGAAGGGTGTGAGCCCGAGTTTTGTGCCCATTGATGTGACGTCACAGTTCACCGTTGGGGATACGGTCGATGTCGTCTGCCTGGTGCGGGGTGTCAGCGGCAGCCAGAAGCACATCCTATCCATTCATTGGTTCATTGATGGAACTGATATGCAGATACCGCAAAAAGAAGGCAGTACCGCTGAACCGGTAACTAAAGACGAGTATGTGTACTTTTCCTTGACCTATCCATCCGTCGGCGTCGGTATGGCGGAGATATTCTTGGACTTACCCAGTACCGACCCAGGTGATCAAGCCAACGACCCGTATCTGGCCGGTAAGATCTCCTTTGCCATTGAGCCTCTCAATACGAAATCGCCGACGCCCGCGCCAACAGCAACGCCAAAAGCAACGCCGACGGCGAAGGCCAAACCCACGGCAGGTATCATCCAGTCGGGCGCGGCGCCGCAGCTAGCTCTGTCACGCCGCGACGACGAGGCAGAGTTAATGTCTGATGTAGCTTGAGTTAGTCGACGCCACCGGGGAGCAGCTGCGATGTCACAGTTTCGTGGACTACCACCCCCAGCCGGTGGCGGGGACGGCAGTTACTGGGATGATTGGGATCCCGCGGGCGCTCGTAAGGGATACACCGGGCAGGTTCCAGCACTGCGCGATGTCGACCTCCGTCCCGATCTGGCAATTGACCTGCCCGACCCGGTAGTATCTCAGCCGGCCAGCAGAGCCGCTGGTTCCCTCAGCCCTGCTGGTCTGGCCGCCAGCGCTCGGGCTGAGACTTCCGATTACCTGACCGTTACCTACGACCTGCGGGACCCTGGATTCGTGGAACTGTATGAGACCTTGATAGTCCCCCAATGGTCGATTCCTTTCGGCCGTCTCTTAATGAGTATCTTCCTCACCCTTCCGCGCGATATTGGCTGGCAGGTGTTGGACGTTGCCTGCGGCACTGGGTATCCAACTCTGGAACTGGCGCGCTTCCTCGGACAAGACTGCGACCTCGCCGGCATAGATGTCTGGGAAGACGCCATACAGCTGGCCAGGCGCAAGGCTAGCGAGGAGTGGCTTCGAAACGTGACCTTCCTCGTCCAGGACGTCATGGCGAGCACCTTACCGGAGCGCACGTTTGATACCCTCACCTGCAATCTAGGTCTCAGTAGTTTCCCGGATCGCGGCCGTGCGCTGGGGGCAATGTGGCGCCTACTTCGTCCACAAGGCCAACTGCTCTTGACGATCCCACTCCAATCGGCACTACGCGAGTTCCTGGATACCTATTACCTGACATTACGGGATCTCAAGCTCGAAGATCATATGCGCGCGTTCGCTCAACTGGTGGCCTCACGACTGACAGTTGAGGAGACTCGAAAGTTGTTAGAGCGCCACGGCTTCGAGATACGCCGTATGGTAACCGATACCTTTACCATGCGATTCCCCTCTCCGGTCTCCTTTTTTCGCTCTCCGGTCATCCAGACTACATTCATGGTTGGATGGCGGGCAATCGTCCCAGATCCTACCATACGCCGGCTGGTCTTCAACGAAGTTGAGCGCCGGCTTGCTGTGCGAGCCGAAGCCAGTGGAGGAGAACTGATCATGACGGTACCTATGCTGTGCGTGTCCGCTGTACGTGGATAGCCAACCTCTCTCGCGGGGCCACTTCGCAGCTGGGCACAATTGTGGTACTCTATGTTCACAGTAAAATGCGTGCATGAGATCCATTCCCTACGCCCGGGGTGGCCCGCTATGGCATAATACTGGTAGGCTGGCAATATTCATGGGCTAGGTAGGTATGGACGGCAGGGAGTCACGGCAGTCAAACGAGGTAGTCACATTCGAGAACGCTGAGAAAGGAGCGCGCAGGCGGGGAGCAAGAGAGCTACGAAATTTGTGTTCTTCGACCTGCGAATGCAAAGATTGAGCGAGGTTCTAATTAAAGAGGGCGAGTCGTTTGAGGCTGCCCTAAAGCGCTTCACCCGCAAGGTTCAGCAAGATGGCCTGCTCTCTGAGGCCAAGCGCCGCCAGCATTACGAGCCGCCAAGCGTCAAGCGTAAGCGCAAGGCAGACGCCCGTGCACGCAAAGCGCGCAAAGTACGCGCAAAACTCGCCGCACAGGGACTCTAGCCGGCCTCAGCCGCCCAGGTGAATACTGAACACCAGACAGCCGGTCACTCCACCAATGAGTTCAGGAGTTGGAGCTCAAGTGACCGGCTAGAATTGTTTTTCTAGCTGGATGGACACCGTGGTGTCTCTTCCGCTACAATAGGGTGGTTGCCCTCTTTAAGACATGCTGCAAGACATGCGACGACACCAATTCACCAGGGCAGATCGCCGGAGAGTGGAGATGCTGGATCAACTTCGCGGGCGTAATCTCGCTCATGTTGGATGCACTATTGGTCTGTTGGCTGGACTACTGGCAGGCATGATTGCTGGCATAATCATCGTCTCACTGGTGCGTACCGCGGGAGCCGCCGATTGGGCTGCACTGGCCTGGCTCGGGTTGACGCTCGCGCTGGGTCTCCTGGGCTTTTTCATTGGAGGAAACGTATCACAGCGTCTCTGGGGAGCCGGTAAGTCAGGCGATGAGTAAAGTCAAGCGATGAACGCGCTGGGCACCTTCATGCCTGTATCATTCTGTCCAACGCCTCACAACCTGCTGGCACTTCTTTCGTAGTAACGAATAGCAAGATAGCGTCACTAGAAAAATCGGCGAATCACACACAAGAAAGGGATGGGCACCACCATGTCGGTACCGTACCCACAGGGTCAATCCACTCAGATGGCGGTTATGTCCTTCGATCACGGCAATGTGACCTCAGCCTTCGAGCTTCCCAATCTGGTAGTTACACGCAACTTCGGCATAGTGCGCGGTATCATCGTTCGCTCTCGCAGCGTAGTGGGACAGATAGGTGCTAGCTTCCAGACACTGTTTGGCGGCAATATCTCGCTGTACACCGAACTCTGCGACCGAGCGCGACGAGACGCATACGAGCTGATGATACAGCATGCAGCGCAGCTAGGCGCCAATGGAGTTATCGGTGTACGCTACGATGCGACCGAAATTACCAGCGGGGTCACTGAGGTGCTCTGTTACGGTACGGCGGTCACCGTCGTTCCGGGCAGTCAATAGCCAGCTAGCTAGCCCAGTAGGCTGGGCCACGACTTGCGGCGCTTCCGACCACCAGATAAAGCGGTTCTGACAAATATGGTGCGATGCTCTGGGGTTGTGCCAAATTCACGCAGCGCAGCCAGGTGGAAAGCTGTACCGTAACCCGAGTTCTTATCCCAGCCATATCTGGGAAAGTCACGATGCAGTTCCTCCATGACCGCGTCTCGGTAGACTTTCGCTACCAGCGAGGCCGCGGCAACCGCCGGAACTAACGCATCGGCTTTGACCAGGCAACGCACGAGAGCCGCCCGATCAGGCGGCGCATCTGGTCTCATCCTGCCGTCTATAATGTATTCGTCAATGTATTCGTCGGACCCAATGCACGCTATCAACCGGGCAAAAGCTTCGCGATTCGCCCAACCTATGCCGTGCCGATTAATCATGTCGATGGGAATGGCAACGATTTCCACCGCCAGAGCGTGCCGGTGTATCAACTCGGACATCTCGCTTCGGCGCTGGCGAGGAACCGTCTTTGAGTCTCGAAGGTAGCGGGCATGAGCTCCCAGAAGCACAGTGATGTCCTCGGGAAGTACCACGGCGGCGGCGACCAGCGGCCCGGCAAGCGCACCGCGGCCAACCTCGTCGAGGCCGCACTGTCGCGACGGCGGTGTGACATGACGAGGATTGGCCGATTCTACGCCCGGCGCTCCACTCTGGTAGGCACCCGGGAGTGGTAAAGGATCCTGCATGGGCCGGCTCGCATCTCCTTACAGTGGTGTATGAAGACGGGTTCGTGCAGCAAGCAAGAGGCATCCCCAGCTAGGGGCATCGGTTCCCGAGTGAGTTACCTAGTCGCGGCGCTCTTTGAGGCGCGCCGCCTTACCGGTCAGTCCCCGCATGTAATACAGATTCTTGCGGCGTACCATGTTGTGGCGAACGACCTCAATCTTATCGATCTGAGGGGAATGAAGTAAGAAGCTACGCTCAACGCCAACGTTGTGGGCGATGCGGCGCACTGTGAAGGCGCGACGCAGATTGTCACCACGCAGTCGAATCACGATACCCTCAAAGACCTGGATTCGCTCGCGTGTGCCTTCGACTACTTTGAGGTGGACACGTACGGTGTCGCCCGATTCTAGCTCAGGGCGGTCATCACGGAGTTGTGCCTCCTCGACGGCTCGCACTAATGGTGAGAGTGACATGGATATAACCTCCTGCTGAGAATGCCAACGCTTAGTATATCATGGCCTCTCACGGCGCGCAACCAGTATGTGTGGCAGCCGTCGGGACAATCTCTGGCTACCCGCGTCTACTATCGCTTGATGTCGAAGGATGAGAATGCCGGCGAATAGGAGAAAATTCTGCAGTCATGCGATTTTTATGTTCGCTTAGCGACTGCTTAACACGTTCTAGCTACGTTAGTACCAAGCACACCTCGATATCGCCAAGATGGCTACCAGCGAAGATCTTCGCGCGAAGGAGAACCCTGATGCGGCATGCGCCCACAGATATCCACTGCATTCTCTTCGATCTGGGCAACACCTTATGGTACCGAGCGGAGGAGCCGGTATGGAGAGAACTGGTATCGGCGGCCCAGGCTGAGGCCGTTGCCGCTCTGCGGAGTTCGCCACTGTGTCCGCTGGATCTACCTATGAGTGATGGAGCATTTGCGGTAGAGCTGCAAAAGTTGATCGAAGATCAGATCAATGCCTCGCATCGCGTTATGCCTGACGAAGAACCCGATTTCAACTCGATAACCATGCGGGCGTTACTGGCTCTCGGTGTGCCAAGGGCCGATCATAGGCTCGGAGCGAAGGTCTATGAAGCGTTGCGAGTGCGTTCGCTAGGATCGCGTCTGCTGTTCCCGGATACGCTGAGTACACTGGCGGCGTTGCGCGCGCGCGGGTACGCCCTTGGTGTAGTAACCAACCGTCACTACGGCGGCGCCCCATTCATGGACGACCTACGCCAGATGGGACTGCTTTCCTTTTTCGATCCCGGACATCTGGCTATCTCAGCGGACCTGAAGTATCGTAAACCTCATCCTGCCTTGTTCCAGAATGCCTTAAATGTCTTTGGGATCCCCGCCGAGGAGACTGCGATGGTCGGCGATAATCTGCTGGCGGATGTCTGGGGCTCACAAAAATTGGGCATGTTCACCATCTGGAAACCCAAAGCCGTTCTGCGCGCGACCAACCACCTGCATTGGCAGGATCGCTCTGCAATTGACGGTATCAATCCGGCCTGGTATACAACTGAAGAAGACTTCCTCTTTGCGTGGGCACATCAGCTACGCTGCCGCCGTGAACCCTGCGTCAGAGTCATGGCGCCTCCCAATGCTACCATCTCTCAGGTCAGCGATCTCCTGAACGTACTCCCTGCCTAAAGAGATCCCTACCTTTGCTCCACTCGACTTTGCTTCATTCAACATTGACAGTATGCTAGAATGCCGGTGCGCTGGAATGTTCTGATAACATCCAGACAGCAAGAAAGGTATGGCCATGATCGCGCCAGTCGTCAAAGGTCCGTCGGTGGATGCTTCATCAGCTACGCCCCAACCACTTACACTCTGGCAGTCGCTCCTGCTCTTTGCTATACCCGGGGTCTTATTTCGTCTGGTGCTCTACAATGGAACCGGCTTCATGGTCACCCATGGAGTCTCCGAGTCGGTTGCCGTCATCTCCGCTTTCGCCGTGCCGTCTCTACTTCTACTGGGGACAGCTTTCGTCGCTCTGCGCCTCGATGGCTATATCCTCTCCTGGCCAGTAATTGGAGCCCGTTTCCGTTTTCGCCGTGTGACCTGGCGCGGTTGGCTGTGGGCGCTTGGCGGTGCCTTATTTGTGCTTGTGGGTGCTCAACTCCTTGCCTTTAGTGCGCAGCTTCTCGTACGTTTTCCCGCCTTTACACCGCCCTCGTATCTGTCGTTCCTGAATCCGACGGTACATCAGTCGGTCAACTCGCTGCTGGGCGTCCCCTTGCGCGGCAACTGGGTATTTCTGGCCATATTCACGGTAGTAGTCATCGTGCAGGTAACCGCCGAGGAGTGCTGGTGGCGTGGGTATATCTTTCCACGACAGGAGCAGGTATACGGCAAGTGGACATGGCTGGTGCATGGGGTATTATGGGCCGGCTTCCACTTCATTTTCTATCCCTGGGAGCTGGTCGGGGATTTGTT
This sequence comes from uncultured Chloroflexia bacterium, assembly GCA_963826075.1. Lineage (GTDB taxonomy): Bacteria > Chloroflexota > Ktedonobacteria > Ktedonobacterales > JADMIN01 > JAJPKE01. Next base: position 925,791 of record CAWGVQ010000004.1, on the reverse strand, counting down.
CTTTTGTACTTCTCTAGCTTTTATCGTGCAGCGGACCAAAAATACCTGGGTGAGCCTAATCATCCACCTCCTCTACAATGGGCTCACCCCTATCCTGCTATTGCTTATCGTGCTGGGCGTGATCCACTAGACCGCCGCCAGTAGGCCAGGCAGCGGCGCTACCTGGTCACCTCACCCTCAAGCGCTCTCTCCGCCCGCGATGCGCGCGTCCGGCAGTGACACCACGCGCGTCTCGCCGGTGTCACGCCGCCGCAGCTCGGCCCCACCGGCTGCAAGCGAGCGCTTGGTGACCGTCAGGCGTACCGGCATGCCGAGCAGATCAGCATCTTTGAGCTTTACGCCGGCGCTCATGTCGCGATCGTCATAGAGCGTTGCGGTTTCTCCAAGCTGGTGGTAAAGGGCCTCGGCGACCTCATGCGCCGCCGAGTCGTTGCCGGCAGCCAGCAGGTGGTAAGCATACGGCGCCACGCTTGCCGGCCACACGATGCCGTTCTGGTCGTGGTGCTGCTCGATCACACAGGCTAGCAGCCGGCTGATGCCGATGCCATAGCAGGCCATGATCATCGGGTGGTTACTGGAACCGTCCTGGGCGATGAAAGTCGCGCCCATCGCCGCGCTATACACCGTGCCCAATTTGAATGTGTGACCAACCTCTATGCCTCGCCGTTCTACCAGTGCCTCCTGGCAACGCACGCATGCCTGCCCGGCACCCACCGGGGAGATCTCGGCGTTCGCAGCGTAGCCGCAATGGGGACAGATCAGCAATGTGTCTTCGCCGCCTTCGGCCAGAACCATGAACTCGTGCGACTCCCAGCCGCCCATCATCCCGTTGTCGGCTTCCACGGAAAGCACCGGTAGCTCCAGCCGCTGGAAGATCTTCCGGTAGGCGTCAACGGTTCGCTCGTAGACAATGTCGAGGTCGGCTCGGGTCGCATGGAAGCTGTACGCGTCTTTCATCAGGAACTCCCGCAGCCTGATGAGCCCTGCGCGCGGCCGAGCCTCGTCGCGGAACTTCGTCTGTATCTGGAAGATCAGCAGCGGAAGTTGTTGGTACGATTCCACCACAGCACGCACGAGGGTGGTCGCCGCCTCCTCGTGGGTCAGCGCCAGCACCATCGGCCGCTTTCCACGATCCCAGAAGCGTGCCAATTCGTCCCCAATCTTGTGATAACGACCGCTTTCCTGCCAGAGCTCAGCGGGCTGCACCACCGGCAGCAGCACCTCCTGGCCACCAACGCGCTCCATCTCTTCTCGCACGATCGCCTCGATCCGCCGGATCGCCCGCCTCCCCAGTGGCGTCAGACTGTAGATTCCGGCAGCCACGCGCTGCACTAGTCCTGCACGCACGAGTAGCTGATGGCTTGGTAGCTCGATCTCGGCTGCTACGTGTTTCTGGGTCTTCAGCAACAACTCTGACATTCGCATGATGCCCGTCTCGCTTTCCATCCAGTACTCGCGGATCCGCGCACAAAAAAACACCCCCGCCCCATCAAGGGCGAGGGTGCTATCAGGCACGGACCCGCGGTACCACCTTGGTGAGCCGCGACAATCCGCAGCTCTCTCTGCCGCACACCGGTGATTCTCCAGAATCAACCGGGATACGCGTCCCCGATAACGGTGGGCCACCGGGCAAGCTCGTCGCCGCCAATCTCCGGGGTGGGTTCTCCGCTGCCAGCGGCCGGCATCTCACCGCTAGCCGGCTCTCTGCACGCAAGGCACGCAGGTACTGGTCCCCAGTGTCGTTTGACTGTATGCGGCAATTATACCCGCTCCGGCACTACGAAGCAAGACTCGCCATGCTAGGCATGAGGCATGCCTAGCATGGCGGCGCGGGCGATGACTTCCTCCGCCAGCTGCTTATAGGCTAACGCTCCCGGAGAGACCGGATCATGCTCGAGAATGGTTAATCCCAGACGGAATGCCTCGGCGAGGCGATCGTTGCGGGCAATGACCGTGTTGAACATCTCCTTGGGAAAGTGCTCGCTGCTTTCGCGGAGCACGTCGCTGCCCAACTTCGTGTGTGGATCATACATGTTGAGGACAACTCCCAGGAGCGCAGCCCTTGGGTTCAAGCGATCGTGCACCAGGCGAATCAAATTGAGGAGTTGCTGCACGCCGTCCAGGGCAAAGGACTCGCACTGTAGCGGCAAAATCACGCCATCGGCAGCGGTGAGGGCGTTTACTGTGAAGACACCTAACCAGGATGGGCAGTCAATCAAGATGAAGTCGTAATCCTGCCTGAGAGCATCCAGAGCGCGCCTCAGGCGAAACTCACGCTGCTCAAGGTATGCCAGCTCCACATCGGCGGCATATAGTTCCACCTTGGCCGGCAAGAGCGAGAGCTTGGGACGTACGTGAGGCCTGACCACCTGGGCTGGCGATACATTGTCGCTGACCAGTAACTGGTAGGTAGAGAGACCGACCTTATGAGTGTCCTCTCCAAGGCCGCGTGTAGCATCGGAGAGTGGGTCCATATCGACGACGAGTGTCTCATACCCTATCTCTGCCAGACATGCTGAAAGATTGATTGCCGTGGTCGTCTTACCGACACCACCTCGGTGACTGGCTAACGCGAAAATGTTGGTGGCCCGCCTCAGGCGCTTGCCGCAGCGGAGGCAAAAATTCGCCTCATCGGGCAGTAGCGTGCCACACGAAGTACAGGTAATGGGCATATATCCTCCCATCTATGCCGATACGCCGGCGTCATCGCCCGACATAGTATGACCCGATTCCGTTCTCCACTGAGATTACACGCCCAGTGCGCCATAAACAACTACACTTCACCAGTTATGCTTTCAAGCCCGGTCTCAAGCATAACCGAATTGCACTAGGGCTCGGGAAAGGGAGCCACCGGCCCCAGGGGGTGATTATCGGGCAGTAGCTTCCCCGCCAGTGTTCCTAGAGAGGTTAACGAGTTGGTTAGGGTGAAAGTAGCAGCGCAGCCACCGGCGCCATACATCAGTGAGCCGCTACATCTGGCGCCATTCAAGCTGTAGACCAGCGTAAATGCCCTCTCATCGCTCGCCGCACCGGTCACCTGGCAAGATACTTCCGCAGCGAAGACGTTGGCGCTTGCCGGGTTAGGCATCTCATGGAACGCACAGCGAAGTACCAACGGAGGAACGGAGAGGGGAGTCACCGGCCCTAGCGGGTGGTGGTCGGGCAGCAACTCTCCCGCTACTGAGCCCAGCGAGGTCAACGGGAAGCTGTTCGCAAGGTAACTGGCGGTGCAGCTACCAGCGCCATGTACCAGCGAGCCCCGGCACGTCGCCTCGTTCAGGCTGTAGGTCAGCGTGAACGCCGTCTCACTACTCGACACACCGGTCACCTGGCAGGACAGCGTGCCCCCACCGAAGCCGATTCCGCCTGGAGAGTTGGTGGGTGTCTCGTGAAACTCACACTGTAGCGGCACGAGGGAGTCAGTATGGCTTACCACGGTAGACCTGACTGAGCCGCTGTTGCCAGCTCCGCCACAAGCGGCGAGCGCCAGCAGCAATCCACTTACCAGAATCACAGGCACGCTGTGCTGGATAGTCTGTTGGCCATGCATACCCTCCACCCTTTCCGTCAGCTGCGTCCAACCGGCACATGAGCCAGCGCAACTCTCGGGCGCCGCATTGTCTGCTTAGCGACACCGTCTAAACAAACAGACGCAGCTTGTCCCACGAAAGTTCCCACCTTAGAGACGCTCTACGCGGGCAGGAATGGGGCCGCCGGGACGCAGGGTAATCACGGGATACAGAGGAACCGGAGCGGTGCTCTGGGGCACGAACCGCACCCGCTGCGCCAGAGTGGCCAGAATGAGTTGCCCTTCCAGTTCGGCGAAGTGGTTGCCCAGGCACACGTGCGGGCCGTCCCCAAAAGGCATGTAGGCCATACGGGGCAAGGCTTCCGCTTTGCCGGGAGCGAAGCGCTCGGGGTCGAAGCGCTCGGGGTCCGGGAAGTAATCAGGATTTCGATGCAGAGTGTAGGGGCTGAGAGCCAGCAGCGTGCCTACTGGGAAGCAGTAGCCTTGCATAGCAAACTGATGAATCACCTGGCGGTCTATCAACCACACCGGTGGATAGATGCGCATTGCTTCCTTGAAGACTTGCCCCACGTAGGGCAGATTAGGCAGGTCGGACACAGTGGGCGACCGCCCGCTCAGGGCCATGTTTGTCTCGGCGGCCAGACGTTCATAGACCTCTGGGTGTCGCATCAACAGATCCCATGTCCAGCTAAGGGCATTGGCGGTGGTTTCGTGGCCCGCCAAGAAGATGGTCATCGCCTCATCGCGGACCTGCCGGTCGTCCATCCCGGCTCCCGTTTCCGGATCGCGCGTCTCGAGCAGCATCGACAGGAAGTCGCCACGATCTTCCTCGCCGCCGTTCCGGTCCTGTATGATGGCGAACAGTATGCTGTCCACCTGGCGCAGTGCACGGCGGAAGCGCAGATTGCCGGGCGTCGGCCAGGAACGTGGCGCGCGCAGCCCCATCGCGTTCCGTAGGTTAGTGAGAGCGGCAAGCTCACTGATCGACCGAAAGAGCTGGTCAAAGTAGCGGTCGATGCTGGTACCGAAGAGCGCCTGGGCCACGATCTCCAGCGTCAACTGTACCATGGACTCGTGCAGGTTGACTTCGGCGCCATTTTTCCAGGATTGTTGCATGCGCTCACTTATGGAGGTCATAGTCTCGCCGTAGGCAGTGACGCGTTTGTGATTGAAGGCAGGGGCCAGCAGCTTGCGCTGGCGCCGGTGAGCTGGCTCCAATGCGCTAAGGACACCCTCCCCCACCAACGGTACCAGATTACCCCGATCTAGTGTGCTACGTTCCACATCAGCAGCATGTTGAACGATTACCTCATAGGCAAACTGCGGAGTATTTAAGAAAAAACTCTTGTTGTCGACGAACGGCGAAATCTCTCCCCTAGCGGCCAGTTCGACCATAACGTCGATGGGCCGGCTAAACAGCTTGCGCAAACGAGCCATCGAGCGCACTGGCGAGATACGGGGCAATGAACGCTCCGACTGGACTACCGCAACCATCGCGACTAGCTCCTTTTACTGCCTTCTTACTACCCGCCTTATGACCAATGATCCTCTTACCTCAATAGACGCTACATCCCTTGCCATTTTAGTACAGGACCCACGAATGGCTATGGAGGATTCTCATTCCACTGTTGAACAACAAGACACTCAACTCGGCGAAGGGCAATACACAGTGGAAAAGATAAACTAGGAAGAACTTTTTCGGCGTTCGCCAGGTACTTTGTAGATTGGTACGGGTGTAGGCTCTGCGGACTGCGTGCCAACTTCTGGAACAGTGCGTCCCTGCGCTTGCTAAGCAATTCGGAAAGTAGAGACGCTGGATGCTGCGTGAGAAGATCGCCTCTCTTGCTCAGTACAACTGATTGGCATGCCCGCCTGTTTCATCCTGTGTTCTCTACACCGCTGTTGGGCAAGAACCCGCTGGTGTCCGACTCCCAGCAGGCTTTTTGTGAGACTTGTGTACTCTGTGCCAGTATGCTACAGTAACACTGAACAGTTGAGTTCGTCGAGGCGACTGCTAATCGCGCTTGAGGAGAGTGTAAGATGCCCGACAAGAGACGGCGGAAGAAGATCTTCATCTCCTATCGCCGGGCGGACGCTTCGACTTCCAGCGGCCGCATCTATGATCATCTTGTAAAACGCTATGGCAAAGATAACGTTTTCAAAGATGTTGACGTTATTCCAGCTGGTGTGGATTTCGCAACGTACATCGACCAGTACATCTCCCAATGTGCTGTCATGCTGGTCGTGATCGGACGGAACTGGCTTGTCCGGGATGAGGCCTCGGGAGTGCCTCGCATCATGGCCCATGATGACTTTGTCCGTCGAGAAATTGAAGTAGCGCTTGCTCATAAGGTCACGTTGATTCCGGTGCTGGTTGAAGGAGGTGGGATGCCCACCGCGGAAGACCTTCCCGAGAGCATACGACCCCTCCTGAGCCTGAATGGCGATTCACTGCCCGGCGATCCCTTTTTCGAAGCCGGCATCCAGCGCCTGGCTAGACGTATGGACGGCTACCTGCCTCGAGGCATGCGGCCGGGAGTCCGTGCCCGCCGACGAACCATCTCAATCGGATCGGCGATTTCCCTGGTTCTAGCGGCAGCCATCGTGCTCGCCTACCTGGTATTTCGCCAGCTTCCTGGTCCAGAGCAACTTCTCGGCCATTGGGGCAACCAGGCGCTAACCGGAGCAGTGGTCACCGGAGCGGCCCAGGGGTGGGCCGTCGGCACCGGCGGTCTCGTTCTGGAGGTCAACGGTGGTCACGCCACTGCGGTGCACACTCCCGTGACGGATGACCTCTACGCGGCTACATCTGGGCCGCACGATGCCTGGGCAGTTGGCGCCGCTGGCGCCTTGCTCCACCTGGATGGAGCGAGTAACTGGACAGCTCCGACGCGTCCCACGTCGGCCAATCTGTATGGAGTGGCTGAAACGACGACGGGAGAGGTGTGGGCGGTCGGCGCGGCAGGGACGATTCTGCACTACAACGGCAAATCCTGGCAACAGGTGTCCAGCCCTACCAGTCACGCACTCGCCCACGTGACGATGCTGGCGGATGGAACCGGTTGGGCAGTGGGCCGCAATGGGACCATTCTGCACTATGCCCAGGGAATCTGGACAATGGTGAAGAGTCCTAGCAAGCGAGACCTCTATAGCGTCAGCGTGGACAGCTCGGACAGCGGTTTCATCGTGGGAGCAAGCGGCACTATTCTCTCCTTGGAGCACGGGGTCTGGGTGAAGAGTTCCAGCCCGACTACGATGGATCTTTACGACGTAGCCTCTCTACCCGATGGAAGCTACCGGGCGGTTGGGGCGCAGGGCACTCAGCTTCGGTTCGCAGGCGACACCTGGATCCAGGAGGCCCAACAAACGACCCAAACGCTGAATGCGACGACCCCCGAGGGGTGGCTGCTGGGAGCGCAGCGAACCCTGGTCGTCGATGTCACCAACTCCTGGTACACCGTCACTAATCCAAGCGCCGGGCCAATCAGCGCGGTGGCGGCTGCGCCCGACGGTGAGGCATGGGCTTTAGCGACTGATGGCAGTGGCAACGGAGTGGTCCTGCATGAACAAGGAGGGCAGTGGACAACGGTAAGCAATGCGACCACTAGTCAGGCGGCGACCAGTAAGGCGGGGCCTGGATCTCTCAAGGGAGTGGCGGTTGCCTCCAATGGCGAAGTCTGGGTTGTGGGTGCTAATGGCAGTGGCAATGGAGTGGTCCTGCACGAACAAGGGGGGCAGTGGACAACGGCGAGCATCCCATCCACTGGAGAGCTCGCTGGGGTGGCGGTGGCTTCCGATGGCTCTGTCTGGGCTGTAGGTGCTGCTGATACCACTGGCACCACTGGGGTTATCCTGCACGAACAAGGGGGGCAGTGGACAACGGCGAGCATCCCATCCACTGGAGAGCTCGCTGGGGTGGCGGTGGCTTCCGATGGCTCTGTCTGGGCTGTAGGCGGAGACATCTTACATGAGCAAGGGGGGCAGTGGACGCTAGCCAGCAGCCCATCTACTGCCGGTCTCAGCGCAGTGGCAGTAGCCCCCGACGGCGAGGCCTGGGCTGTGGGCGGGGGCGGGGTCATCTTACATGAGCAAGGGGGGCAGTGGACGCTAGCCAGCAGCCCATCTACTGCCGGTCTCAGCGCAGTGGCAGTAGCCCCCGACGGCGAGGCCTGGGCTGTGAGCGGTAGTCTAACAGAAATTCATGGCACCGTTGGGACCATCCTACATGAGCAAGGGGGGCAGTGGACAACGGCGAGCATCCCATCCACTGGAGAGCTCACTGGGGTGACGGTGGCCCCCGACGGCGAGGCCTGGGCTGTAGGTAGTAACGCTGACGGCACTGCTGGAGTCATCTTGCATGAACAAGGGGGCGGGTGGATGACAGCAAGCAGCCCTCCCTCGGTGGAACTCAGAGGAGTAGCGGTTTCTCCCAACGGATCGGCCTGGGCCGTTGGTGCTTCTGCTATTGTCCAGAATGGTAAACCTATTGGCATTGGTGCCAGTACAGGAATCATCTTGAATGAGCAAGCTGGGCAGTGGACGATGGCCAGCAGTCCATCCACTGGAGAGCTCAATGAAGTGGCGGTGGCTCCCGACGGCGACGGCTGGGCTGTAGGCACCAACGCTGACGGCACTGCTGGAGTCATCTTGCATGAACAAGGGGGGCAATGGAGCACAGCCAGCACCCCAGCCAATTCGGAATTCCAGGGACCGGAATTCCAGGCAGTGGCGATTGGCCCCGACGGCTCAGCCTGGGTTCTGGGCGGTGGAGCCATCTTCCACGAACAAGGGGGGAAATGGACGACGGCCACCAGCACGACCACTACGGGGCTCAATGGGCTAGCGGTAGCCCCCAACGGCGATGTTTGGGCTGTGGGCGATGGAGTCATCTTCCACGAACAAGGGGGGAAATGGACGACAGCCAGCACCCCAGGCAATGCTGACCTCAGTGGAGTGGCGGTTGCCCCCGATGGCTCTGTCTGGGCTGTGGGTACTAATGGCAATGGTACTGATGGAATCATCCTGCACGAGCAAACTGGGCAGTGGACTCCAGTCAGTAGCCCATCTACCGGGCCGCTGAATGGGGTGACAATTGCCCCTGAAGGCGATGTCTGGGTTGTTGGTGTAGGTACTGATACCAGTGGTGGGACCATTCTACACGAGCAGGGAGGGCAGTGGACAATGGTTAACATGCCATCTAGTGGGTCGCTCAGCGGGGTAACTGTGGACGCCGGCGGACAAGTATGGGCCGTAGGTGTGGCTTCTACTGGCAGTGGCAACATAGGGGTCATCCTACAGTTTTCACCTATTGTTTGGCTGCAAGTGCAATCGTGAAATAGTACCTGACACAGTGGCAGGCCTATACGCCGGCCTTCGCTCGTGTCTACCAATCTGGAAAAATAGGGAGCTCGCGCAATCAGGATGCGCTCGCTCCCGGCGAGCGCATCCTGATTGCCACCACTAGCATCCAGAGCAGCGCCAGCCCTAGAAATATGCGCTCGGTGAGTCCTGGAACATGCTTCACACCTGGAATGGCCCCGCCTGCAAGGGTCAACAGGCAGGCAATCAAGGTGAAGATGGCGAGTATGAGTGCTGGGACAAAAAGCGATTGCCAGCGTGCATCAGCCGCAAAATGCCGGGAAACGGTGATCTCCCCCACTGCGACACAGACGAACGCTACAATTGCAACCAACAGATGAATGGCACCATGCCAGGTCACATGTTCTCCTGCCAGATCGGTCGGGAAGAGTGCCAGAAGCAGTGCCCCGACCGCCCAGATACCGAGGAAAACGAGCCCAGCTCGTACCTTGCCTGCCAGGGATGTTTCTTTGAGAAGCCCGGCGATCAGTGCCAAGGTTAAGAGACCTCGAATCACAAAGTTGAGCGTCATCAGCCAGCTAAAGGAGAAGCCAATCGCAAGGTCGCTCTCTGGCTGGCGCAGCGCGTTGTAGGGGGAAAGAACCTGAGCGATCACATCGATGACGACATAGAGGATGATGCCAATAATGGTGATCCAGGCAAACATAGCCTCCTGTCTCTCTGACCGTACGCTTGTGGCCAGTGACATATCCTCACGACTCGATGGACTCCTCACGGGAAAACCTCCAAACTTTGAGATTTTTTAGGACGTGCAATGGGAAAAGCTCTGCTCCTCCGAGTCATTCGTCTCTAAGGTCTGTGTGCGTAGTCCACACATAGTGAAGCACACTGAAAACAGCAATTAACCATCTCTACGATAGCATGCAGGGCAACGCGGGTGCGCACGTCAGACTGCTCACCTCTCCCCAGAAAGCGTGCTATTTCGTAGGGCACCGACAACGTATTAAGGGAGCGTAAATGTATGGGGACGGATATTTATGGATGGCTGGAAGTCAAGAAGTTTCCGGATCCCACAAGCTATCACTAGCAGGCTACTCGGTGGGACGCCCTGCTCACATTGGAGCCGCTCGTCGTACGAGATTATGGGGTGTTTGCCAGCCTGTTTGGCAAGCGCAATCACTGTGGGTTTAGGCCAATAGCTCCTGAGCGCGGTCTTCCGGACGACGTGTCCTACCAGGTGAAACAAGCGGCAGAAGATTCTGAGGTGGCCACTTCGCTGGTGCGCATTCGCCACCTCAGTGTCCTCGCTTGTCGAACGAGAGGCTGCTTATATCTACAAGTCGCGCGGAACGGCGCGCTAACTTAAAACGAATAGTCGTAGAGCACGTAGTCGAGGACAATATTGTAGCCATAGGTGACCACGAGCACCTTCACATAGTGGCCGCCGTCTGTATGCACTGCCCATACGTCCCCGTTGACGAGCTTGTTCGTCGAGTCGTTGTTGCCGTCGATCGGGGTGTTGCTGTACGAGAGTCCCTGAAGCTGCGCGGCGGTGACGTTGGCAAAGTTGGTCACCCCAATGTTGGCGAGTGTCGCGCCGTTCATAGGGGCCATCTCGCGTTGGGTAGATGTCAGCTGGTCCCACCACACATCCGTATTGTCTACCAGGTCGAAGTCATAGTTGTACGTGCCCTTGATGATGATGTTGTTGAAGACCAGCGGCGTGATGCATAGCCGCAGATTATAGGTAACTACCGAGCCGACGGCGGTCACGGACTCCAGAGAGAGGTAGCGGCTGGCCTGGAAGCTCGGATGAGCGGAGCCGTTGAACCAGCAGTTGGGATCACCGCAGGCGGAGCTGACATTGCCGTGATAGGGGTAGGTCGAGGATTGGGCAAAACCGGTGGGGGGCAGTCCAGAGCCGTAATAGGAGAGAATGGCAGCAGTAGTGGTGCCGGTGGTGCAGGCGCTGATGATACGAAACTGGTAGCTGTTATCCTCGAAGGTTTGCTGTACAAAGCCGACGGTATGCGCCGGGAAACTCACCTCAGTGAAGTGCGAGCCCGCGCTGATGGCGCCAGCGCTCCCGAAGCCAGAGACCTGACCGCAGCTCGTGATGGGAGTAGACGTCGCAGTGGGAACTAGCGTCGCAGTGGGAACTGACGTCGGCTGGACGGCGGTCGGAGCGGCAGTCACCGTTGGCAGGCTCGTTGGATTGACTACCGCAGTACCGGACGTCGTGCTGCAGGCGCTGACCAGGGCGACCAAGCAGAGTGTGACGATGGCGAGGATGCGCGGGAACTGGGGCGGATGGCGCATGAGATATGCTCCTTTGAGACTGTCCCTACCGAAGGCGGAGCAATGTGCACCGCCCGCTCGATGCATGACACCGGGCAACGCCAGAGGCTAGATATGAGAGAAGTGTACGGCGAGGATGGACGAGGGCGCTGTGAGAGGCTGCACAGCGAAGCTGTACCGTCGCGCACACAGTCCGGTTCACATCAACCCAAGTCGATCGGCAAACTCGACGCTATCAAGATCACCCATCTGTCGGGCATGCAACCGAACAGCATGTGCCAGCTATGGTCCCGGACAGTCGGAGGTGACGAGGCGATCGTACTGCTTGCCGTTAAACGTCAGCGTCAGCGCAGTCCCCCGATAGGGAGTGAGGCACAGTTGAATGGAGCAATCGTGTATGAAGAGGTGACGTTTCGTGCTCCTCATGTCTCCTATCCCCAGCTCTCGTTGACAGGGCGGAGCCGCCTCTCCTATACTGAAATGCATATCCTGGTAGATTATTTCGAACTAGTGGCGGCGCAGTGTGGCTCCGTCCCAGGTGACAGAACCGGTTGTGAGCGTACGACCCGTCGTACGTCTGTCTAACCTAGCGACAGAGGCGGATAAACTGTGCAAAATCTTCGTATCCCTGGACCGACCCCTATACCACCTGAGGTGGCAGAAGCTATCGCCCGCCCGGTCATCAACCACCGTGGCCCTGAGTTTGCTGCCATTCTGCAGCGCGTAAGCGAACAGCTTCAATTCTTTTTTCAGACCAAACAGCCGGTGCTAGGATTCCCATCAGCCGGTACTGGTGTGATGGAATCGGCGATCGTCAATTGCTTCTCACCCGGAGACGAGGTGCTTGCAGTCACTATTGGGGTCTTCGGTGATCGGTTTGCCAAAATTGCCGAGCTGTCCGGCTTGCGGGTAACACGCGCCAAGACCGAATGGGGACAGGCAGCCGATCCCGAGACGGTAGCTAGAGAGCTGGCGAAGCTTTCCAATCCGCGTGGAGTGCTGATAACTCACAATGAAACGTCCACCGGAGTCACCAACGACCTGCAGGCGCTAGCGCGCGTGGTGCGCCAACAGCGTCCCGACGCCCTAATCATCGTGGATGCCGTCAGCTCGCTCAGCTGCATCGACTTGCAGATGGATGAGTGGGACCTGGATATCGTCTTAACTGCCTCCCAGAAAGGCTGGATGCTGCCTCCAGGGTTGGCCATGGTCGGTGTCAGCGAACGGGGCTGGGCGGCCGCTAAACAAGCGACTCTGCCGCGCTTTTACTGGGATTATCAGCAGGCGCGCAAGTCCCTGGAGAAGGGGCAGACCCCGTATACGCCCCCAGTGAACCTCTACTTTGGGCTGGATGTGGCTCTGCAGATGATGCGCTCCGAAGGGCGTGAAGCCATCTTCGCCCGGCACCGGCAGGTAGCCGATCTGACACGAGAGCGAGCTCGAAATCTCGGCCTTCGGCTCTTTGCCGAGACTTCACACGCCTCCAATACCGTGACAGCTATCGATGTGCCGGACAGTATTGCGGCCAAAGCACTTACCAAAGCACTGCGCGAGCAGGACGACGTGGTCATAGCTGGTGGACAGGACGTGCTGGAGGGCCGGATCATCCGGATCGGTCACCTTGGCTACGTTCATGAAGCCGAGATCAGCGCCTGCATGGACGCACTGGAGAGGCAGCTGGCGGCGCTTGGTTACCATCCACCGGCAACGTCGACGTCCATTCCAGTGGAAGCTTCCAGCCAATCCCTGGAATAGCAATAGTGCGCAGCTGAGACCAACGCTTGCTCTTGAGCACGCTTGACTCGGCTGGTCTGGTCTGGTCTGGCTCAGTATGGGGGGAGCCCCTTCCCATGCTGCTGGCATGGCTGGCTGGCTGGCACAGGTAGAGAAGATAAGAGAGGCACATGCAGGACGACAATACTAGCTCCTCTAGCGATCGTACCATTCGTATCCTGGTAGCTGATCCGATAGCCACTGCCGGCGTCGATGCGCTTCGCGCCCTGGGTCAGGTTGACCAGCGGCATGGGCTAGCAGCCGCCGAACTCATCTCCCTTATTGGCGACTATGACGCCCTGGTGGTGCGCAGCGAGACCAAGGTTACCGCCCCGGTGATTGAGGCCGGTGCCCATCTGCGTGTGATTGCTCGGGCAGGGGTAGGAGTTGACAATATCGATGTAGAGGCGGCCAGTCGGCAGGGTATAGTGGTTGTCAATTCTCCAACCGGCAATATAGTCGCTGCCGCCGAGCATACTTTGGCACTGCTCTTTGCCATGGCCCGCCACATTCCCATGGCTAACGCCGCGCTGCGAGCCGGTCGCTGGGAACGCACACCGTACATGGGCACCGAGTTACGCAACAAGACCCTGGGCATTGTCGGGCTGGGCAAGGTCGGGCTTGAAGTCGCGCGCCGGGCGGGCAAAGGCGGTCTTGAAATGCGCCTTATAGCTGCTGACCCCTACGCGGCCGAGGAGACCGCTCGTAAGTTTGGAGTCGAGCTAATTGGGCTGCCGGAACTGTTGCCGCAGGTTGACTTTCTTACCGTACACACCGCGCTCACCAGCGCTACACGCGGCCTGATAGGCCGGGCGGAACTGGCCAAGATTCCACCCAGCGCGCGTGTCATCAATTGCGCACGCGGCGGGGTGATCGATGAAGAGGCGCTGCTGGAGACGCTCGAAGCCGGCAAGCTGGCAGGCGCGGCTCTAGATGTCTACACCAAAGAGCCGCCCGAGCCAGGATCGGCGGCAGCCCGACTGATAGGGCATCCTCTGGTGGTGGCAACTCCGCATCTGGGAGCCTCGACCGAAGAAGCGCAGGTTAATGTCGCTGTCGAGGTAGCAGAGCAGATCGGTGAAGTATTGCGGGGTGGGGCAGCCCGTGCCGCCGTAAATGTGCCGCTGATATTGCCGGAGACACTGCGCCAGTTGCAGCCGTGGATGGAACTAGTCGAAAAGCTGGGACGGCTGTATACCCAGCTGCATCCTGGGCCTCTCGAAAAGGTTGAGCTAAGTATTAGCGGAGAGATTGCCGCCTATGACACCCGGCCACTGGCAGCAGCGCTCGTCAAGGGGCTGCTGGAGTCGGTGTCGGAGGCGCATGTCAACCTCGTCAACGCGCCGGTGTTGGCTCGCGATTGGGGACTGGAGATCATCGAAAGCCGCTCCACCACTGCTGAGCAGTATGCCAATCTGGTGGAGGTAAAGGTTGCACCGAATACCGGCGAACCGGTGAAGCGACTTGCCGCCGTCATTACCTGGGGTGAGGAACGGGTGGTTCGAGTCGATCAGTATGCCACCGATTTCGTTCCGCATGGGTACATCCTGTTCTGCCGCAATGTCGACCGTCCGGGCATGATTGGGCGCGTTGGCACAATCCTAGGTGATGCCGGCGTCAATATAGGACACATGGATGTCGGCCCAATCGCTGGATCAGCTGGAAGAAGCGTCTCCGCGGGCGGCGAAGCCCTCATGGTGCTTTCGGTGGACGACGCCATACCTGAGGCGGCCATGGAGCAGATCCAGCTGACGAACGATATTTTCAACATCACCAGCGTCCGGCTGGGCTAGGCCAGTTGTTGGCTGCCTGACCTGACCTGACCTGACCTGCCGATCAGTCCTCACCAAAGTTGGGAGGCGCAAACAGCGCGGCGACCAGACGTTCCGCGTCGTGACGTACCAGATGATCCTGCGGAAACGCCAGGAAATTGTCCACAATGACGTCGGGAACCAGCTCGCGTACCGCTGCCTCGTCCAGCTCGACTGGGTGCTGCGCCTCCTCGGCATAGCGACCCACCAGGTGCGGCGGGAAAGACCCATCGTGAGCAATGACGCGGTCGACACGGCCTCCCAGATAGTGGTGGATCTGGCGGACAAAATCGGAGACTTTGAATCCTTCGGTCTCACCACGCTTGGTCATGAGATTGCACACATAGATCTTCTGCGCTCCGGAGATGTGAATGGCCTCGCTAACGTGTTCCACGAGCAGATTGGGCAGTACACTCGTGTACAGATCGCCGGGACCCATGACAATGATGTCGGCTCGCTTAATGGCTCGCAATGCTTCGTCACATGAGGGCGTCTCCGGGTCCAGAAACACTCGTTTGATGGGAGCGAGGGGGCCTGGGGTGCGTAGGCCGCGAGTGTCTATTTCGGTTTCGCCGCAGATCACTTCACCGCCTTCCAGCTCAGCGCAGAGTGTAGCATGCGCGAGCGTTACCGGCACTACCTTTCCGGCAGTATCCAGGAGTTCCTGCGCATCCTCGAGTGCCTGAAGGAGATTACCCTCGTTTATCTCCTGTAGCGCGGAGATGATGAGATTACCAAGGCTGTGACCGGTAACACCGGCCTTCTGGCCCAGACTCTGAGCCGGTGAAGTCCGATGATCAGTCTCTGCATTTCTGGACTGGCCACCATTGCCGTTGCTCTTTTCGAAGCGGAAGTTGAAAATGTCGCGCCAGAGCACTCCCTTGCGAGATAGGGCAACTAGCGCCTGCCGCAGGTCGCCAAACGGAAGCTGGCCGAATTCATCCATGAGTCGGCGCGAACTGCCGCCGCTGTCGGCCATGGTCACGATGGCAGTGATCGCACACGGATAGTGCTTTAACTGGGAGAGAACACCAAATGGACCTGTGCCCCCTCCGATCGTCACCACATGCTTGTTGGTCAGATGCCGATGATTAAACGTATGTGTACTCTGATTCTCCTCCCGCGCATTGTGGCTTCTATCCATTGCTACCCCCTCCTCTTCCTCTAGTCAGATCTCAGTCACACGAAGCGTCCGGCGTATCGAGCAGTCTGGTGCCAGTAGACAGTTTAAAAGTGTACTGGGCAGGCTATTTTGCTGTGTTTTGAGCCATTGTATGGGTAATTGGCACTGCTGGCAAGACTGCTGGGAAGGATGACTGCGTACACAGCATGGCCCGTACCCCAAAGAGTCCAAGGAAGGGGAAAATGCTAAGGTACATTTGTACTAGCGACATAGTCGTGGGCGCCGGACAGAGGCATCACCACTGTGTTACAATGGCTGCGAGAGCACAAGAATACTGGAAACGGTGCATGCAGACCTACAGCATTAAGAGCGGGCTGGGAAGATCTGCCGAGCGCCAATCCCCACCGGTTGAGAGGACGTGATGAGCGCGTTACCGCTGTGTTCCAGTTGCCACAACGAGGTGCCGGCCAGTTCACGCTTCTGCCCAACCTGCGGCTGGGACTTGCGTGACGACAGGAGCCGGTTAAAGACCGGCTTACTCCCGGCCAGCCAACTTCTCCACAATCGATATCGAGTCCTGCGGAAGCTAGCACAGGGAGGGCAGAGCGCCGTCTACCTGGTAATTGATACCATGAGCGGTAGCAAGCAATGCGCCGTCAAGGAGATGAGCGAAGCCAATCTGGGGCCAGTCGAGCGAGATAAAGCCGTCAACGACTTCCTTCGTGAAGCCGACATGCTGCGAACGCTCGATCATCCCGCGCTGGCCAAGGTCTTCGACCGATTTGTAGATAACCACAAGCACTATCTGGTCATGGAGTACGTGCTTGGTCACAACCTCGAAGACGAGCTCATCGGCATCGGGCGCCCCTTGGAGTGGAAGCGAGTGCAAGCGTGGGGAGTGGCCCTCTGCGATGTGCTGGCGTATTTGCACAGCCGTACACCACCTATCATATACCGTGATCTCAAGCCGGCTAACGTCATGCTTCAACCTGACGGCAGCATAAAGCTGATTGATTTTGGTATCGCACGCTGGCTGCACCCTATGCGGACGTACGATACCTCCAAGCTCGGCACCGACGGCTACGCTCCGCTTGAGCAGTATAATGCCCGGTCGGAGCCGCGTACCGACCAATATGCGCTGGGGGCGTCTTTGTATCACCTGCTGACCGGACGCGTTCCCGAGCCCTCGCCCATGCGCTCTGCTGGGCAAGTGTTGACCTCAATACGCTCAGTCAATCCGCAGGTGCCCGAGCCCCTGGAGCAAGTCATTCTGCGCGCTCTCAGCCTACGGGCGGAAGATCGCTTTGCCGATGCCACACAGATGCGGACAGCTCTGGAGTGGGCAGCCTTACCCGAAGGCCAGCGCCATGACAATGGTTCGGCGGCGTATGCGCCGGGTGTTCCCTCACCTGCCACCAGAATCACCGGCAATCATGGTTCCATGGGTGTCGCAGTGCTTGGGGGCGGTGCCACTAACGGTCGAGCCGGAATGCCTCCCACTTCACCTAAGTTACAGGTTCGCCCGCTGCGCCTGGATGCCGGTTACCTGGAAGCAGACGACATTGCCGTACTCCTGCTCGAGGTGGCCAATCAGGGAGGCGGCAGCCTGCGCGGGCGGACTGAAACCAACCTCTCCTGCCTCTCGGTTGAGCCTGATATGCTGGATGCCAGGACAACTGCGCTACAGGTCCGTATCAACACCACCAACCTCATACCGGGGCCCTACACCTGCCATCTCGCCGTGCGCACCAATGGCGGCGACCAAATCATTCCAGTGCGATTTGTGGTGCGCCCACCGATTGGCGCGGCCTCACACCGGAAGCGGTGATTTAGACTGCTGTGTCTAGCGCAGCAGTCGAGCTGAACACAGCTGGCGGAGTAGATTTGCTGCTGCCGGCAGAGGAGCGTATATGATGTCGCAGCCGAGCGCTCGCGTAGGAGTGATTGGTGGTAGTGGTCTCTACGAAATAGATGGGCTGGCCGACCACGAAGAGCAGCAGATTTCCACGCCTTTCGGCGAGCCCAGCGCTGCGGTTGTGCTTGGCCGCTTAGGCGACGTTCCCATCGCTTTCTTACCAAGGCACGGTCGTGGGCACAGATACTCACCCACCGAAGTGCCGGTGCGCGCCAATATCTACGCCCTCAAAAGTCTGGGAGTCGAATGGGTCATTTCGGTGAGCGCGGTAGGCAGCCTGCGTGAAGATTATGCTCCACTCGACCTGGTAGTACCTGATCAACTCTTCGACCGCACCCAGAGCCGCCCGAACAGCTTTTTTGAGGGAGGCGTGGTGGCCCACGTCGCATTCGCCGACCCTTTCTGCCCCCATCTTAGCCGGCTACTCTGGCTGACCATCAGCGGCCACGAGGACATGACTGGACATCTAGGGGGCACGTATGTGTGTATCGAAGGACCACTTTTCTCTACCAAAGCTGAGTCGCGAGTTTACCGCCAGCTGGGCTTTGACCTGGTTGGTATGACCGCGTTGCCCGAAGCCAAGCTGGCGCGTGAAGCTGAGTTGCACTACGCAACAATTGCCTGCGTCACCGATTACGATGTCTGGCACGAGACCAATCAGGCAGTCACCGTAGAAATGGTACTTGCCAATCTGAGGCAAAGCGTCGAGAACGCCAGGCGCGTCATACGCGAAGTGGTCTCACACTTGCCCCCAGCAGGCGCACCCCTTGGCTGCGACTGCGCCAGCGCGCTGCAGAATGCCATCGTGACTGATCCGGCGCTAGTCACCGCATCGCAGAGGGAGCGTTACGGCTTGCTGATTGGTAAGTATCTTAGCCAGTCAGTCACCCCCGGCTAAAGCCGGGAGCTTGAGCAGTCAAGCTCCAAACTGACCAGTTCGCTTCATCCTTCGGGGTGGGGCAGCCGATACCGCTGCCATGTATAGGTACCCTGGGGTGGCACCTCAGCTCCAGGTTCTACGGTGTGTCGTTAAACTTCCGCATTAGGGGTGGTAGGCCAGTGCGGCACACAACCAAAGGAAACCGGCGGCTATCTGAACGAGGGGACCCTTACCTTGGCAACAAGCGTGGCCCATTACTGGGCCATTTCCCTGGGGAACCCGCCGTGAACAGAAGGAATCCAATGCAACGCGTCTTTGTCCTGGACGGCGACCGGCATCCGTTGATGCCCTGTCGACCGGCACGAGCTCGGTGGCTGCTCAGCCAGAAACGAGCAGCCGTGTTCCGCCGTGCCCCGTTTACGATTATCCTGCATGAGGCGCGACCAGAGGCGGTAGTGATGCCACTGCGCCTGAAGATCGATCCCGGCAGCCACATCACTGGCATGGCCATCCTCAACGAGACCAGTGGCGAGGTGGTGTGGGCCGCGGAGCTGACCCATCGGGGGCAGGAGGTCCGCACCCGTCTGCAGAAACGGCATGCCGCGAGACGGGCGCGCCGCCAGCGCAAGACCCGGTACCGCCAAGCCAGGTTTCTCAACCGCAGGCGGCGGGACGGCTGGCTGCCACCATCACTGGAGAGTCGGATCGCCAATATGCTCTGCTGGGTGCAGCGACTGCAGCGGTTCTGCCCGATTGGAGCACTCAGTCAGGAACTGGTTCGATTCGACACCCAGCTCATGCAGAACCCGGAAATCAGTGGGATCGAATATCAGCAGGGAGAACTGGCCGGCTACGAACTGTGGGAATACCTGCTAGAGAAGTTCGGTCGGCAGTGTGTGTATTGCAAGAAGACCAATGCCCCCTTGGAGCGGGATCATGTGCTGCCCAAGTCGCGGGGTGGCCCCACGCGCGCGAGCAATCTCGTGCCCGCCTGCCACCCATGCAATCAGAAGAAAGGCAACCGCACCGCCGCCGAGTTTGGCCACCCCGAGGTGGAAGCTCGGGCCAAGGCGCCGCTGCGCGATGCCGCCTCGGTCAACAGTACCCGGTGGGCACTCTATCACCGGCTCACGGCGCTGGGGCTGCCGGTCGAGACGGGCACCGGTGGTCGGACGAAATGGAACCGAGCGAACCGGTGTATCCCCAAGACCCACTGGCTTGATGCAGCTTGTGTCGGCGCCTCAACCCCACAGTCGGTGCGGTGGCAGGATCTGGTGCCACTGCAGATCACGGCGCTGGGTCGGCACAATCGGCAGATGGTGCACGTGACAGATTGCGGCTTTCCGAAGGGCAGACCCAAGGCGACCAGTGTGGTGAAGGGTTTCCGCTCGGGGAATCTGGTGCGGGCGGTGGTGCCTGCACCACTCACGACGTGTGGCGTCCATATGGGCACCATCAGCGTGAGGGCCACGGGCTCCTGCGACATCACCACGAAACACCGTCGGTTGGGTGGAGTCTCGATTAAATACTGCCAGCAGTTGCAGCGGGTGGACGGCTTTCGCTACGCTGCGGGGACTCGGGCGCTTCCTTCCCCGGCTGAAGCCGGGAACCTCCGCGCCCTGGATTAGTGATGGCGGCGAGGCGGATACCAGAGCTTCGGCCGGCGAACAGGCAACCAATTTAGGAGCCAGCCTGTCCGGAATTGGGATCCACCATTAAGCTGGAGGTATCTACCACCTCAAAGTCCGATCCCGGAATCGTCTTCAGCTGGTCGAGGACAGTATCATCCCACCGGGGATCGGAAGCACCGCTTAGATACCAGTTGCTGCCATTGTCAGCCACGATCATGCCGTACTGCTTGAGCGCTGTTAGAATTACCTGGTCAGCCGGGGCAAAGCCTGAGATGTCCACGCTCGCCTTCAAACGAAGTCGCAATCCCATGGGTGGTAAATTGGGATCGCTGCTCTGGCTGGCCTCATGTCGTGCTGGCCAGATGTAGCTGTTGCTGGTCTGCGCCACTGTAAAGCGCAAGGCATGGTCAATAGCGCCGGACGCAACTTCATCATAGCGCACCAGTCCGGGAAATATGGGTAATCCTGCCGCATCGGCCGAGGTCCAGCCAGCTGGTCGCAGGGCATTAGAACGCAGGTTCCATATGGCGCCGCTTCCGGCCTGCCAGCTGCCGTTGGCATTCTGCTGCGCGTCATACAATTCATACAGGTAGCAATTATAGGTATCGAGTATCAGCAGGTGCTGGTCGCTGCCCTGCTCTATGGCTGGGTTAGGTGGTATGGGGTAGGGGCCGGGATCGCTTTCATCGGCATACAGAAAGCTGACTGGCTGGCCGGGAAGCGCTTCATCCACAACATTGTAGGGAATGCCGTAGGCGGGTTCGGAGCCAAAGTCGGGATGTAGAAAGCTCTGGCTGCCAATACTGGCAATATACTGGCTGGAGCGTGGATCTACTGGCAACTCCGAAATATTCTGGTTCCAAATATTGTCAGCGGGAAAAATGGGACAGGACTGAGCCGCAGTCGCTGTCGTAGCGCTGGTGGCGGTGGCGGTGGGCATGTCCACTGTGGGTGATGGCGTTGCGGTTGAGATAGCCTGCGCAGTGCTGCCAGTAGGTTTCACCAGTGAATGAGGCGGTCTCCCGGAGCTGCTACAGCCAACGGCGGCCAGACATACAAGAAGCACCAGGAATATGCTTGAGCGCCAGCCAACTTGCTGCATGGCAACATCTTTCTTTTCCAGGAAGGACCGGTGAAACTGCAGGATATCGAATGGGAGAGTGACTAGAGTGCGTCCATTGTACTCAGCTAGCGGAATGCTCGCAACTCTACCGCCCTTCCGGGTGTTCCACTCTTTATGAACGTTCCACATCAGCTTGGACAGTGGAGGAATGGAATGGTAGCCAAATCCCTCACCAGAACCGAACAAGCGGTCGGCCAGGTAGAGACCTGGGCCGGTACCATCAGGGTCGAGGCGTCGGCATACGGGGTGCAGAGCGTCCAATTGCCCAAATGGGTCGCCGACCCAGCCGAGCCCCGGGCGGATTCTGGGACCGTACTCGTTGGCGGCAGCATAGGAGCTCGGCGCCACCTGCAGCAGGTACTCTCTGAGGTAGCTGAATACTTTGCTGGTACCCGGAAAGACTTTACCGTTCCCCTGGATCTTGGCGGTGCGCCCTTCTTCAGCCGTGTCTGGGAGGAGGTACGTGGCGTTCCCTATGGGGAGACGCGCTCGTACCAGGAGATCGCCGGTATGCTGGGCGCGCCTGCCGCAAATCGCGCGGTCGGCGCCGCCAACGGTGCCAACCCGGTCGCCCCTCTGGTGCCTTGCCACCGGATTGTAGGCAGCGACGGCAATCTGACCGGCTATGGGCCAGGATTGCCGCTCAAGCGACTACTGCTGGTCATGGAAGATGCCATTCCGGCGAACCAGGACGATTACCCTGCCTGGGTGGAGCGAGTAGCGGTGAGACTAGGCACCTCCCAGTGGGTGCTGGGGCTGCGGCACACCCGCGAGTATTGTCCTCCACTCGAAGCGCCGCTACCCTTGCGAGTCATGCCGAATCGATGTTTTCCGTCTCATCTCGAGGCACAACTCGCCGGTTACCACCAGATGCGGCGCGTACAGCACGGATGAGGAGGCGCAGTCAGAACGTGCGACCGAGCGCCTGATCCCATGGCTGTGGCGCGGCCACGCGGCGAATGATCTCCTCGCTGTCGCGCACATACAGATAGAGGTGAGCAAAGAACTCTTCTTCGGGTAGAGGATAGGTAGGATTGATACAGAGGTAGTCATAGCGCCAGGGTGAGTGCACGCCTGGTTCACACAGTACTTCAATACGGCGGCCCACTCGGAGCCGGTAGGTCATTCCTGGCGTGATGTGTGAGGGAAGGTCGAGATAACCCTGGTGCTTTAACCTCTCCCAGAGTTCTTCCCCCAGAGTGATACGGGCAACTTCGCGAGCACGACGGCGGGCCGCTTCATAATCGGCGGCGGTAAAGCCCAGACCAGCGCTACGTTTGGGAAGCATATCCCAGCGCTTACGCCAGGGTCTCTCCAGGCTGTCGCCGACCGGGTCCAGGTAGACATCATCGTCGCCCAGACCCAGAATCCGACGCCACCACTGGCGAAGGGGTGCTGTGTTAACCAGCTGCTCTACCAGATTCAACGCGCTAGCCGCCGGCAATAGGAGCGATGATCTGATATTCGTGGGTGTTCGGATCGAAAGGGGTCTTATCCAGCACGTGCTTGCCTTCAACCTCTTTGGAGACCATGCAGCCGTGTTCGCGCGCTTCGCGTAGAATTCGCTCAGCTTCAGCGATCTGCAGGCGAGCCTCCTCGGTATCGGTATTGGCCCACTCGACGACCTGATGACCATGCCGGTTCGCGACGATGATGCGTCCCATTGTCTGCTCCTTACTCCCTCGGCGGGCGAAGAACGCCGGCGGGCCAGGCACCAACACTTCGAAAGACCGATCCGACCCACCTTCTGCTCCCAAAGTACGCTGCTGCGCTTGAAGATGTCAAGCTGAGGCATTAGCCAAGATATTCAAGAGCGGCGCGCGCCATTACCTCGACTCCAATGGGTAACGCATCTTCATCGATCTCGAAGTGCGAGCTGTGGTGCGGCGCAGTAATGCCTCTGGCGGCGTTACCGGCTCCAACCAGGAAATAGCAACCTGGAGCCTCGGCCAGGAAGAGTGCCATGTCATCGCTGACCGATTGCCGCTGATCGCTGGTAGGGATGTGCGTGGCACCTACAGTAGCAAGCGCCGACCGGTGAACGAGTTCGGTGATTTCAGGATCATTGACACAGGCCTGGCAGCCCCGAACTACCTCGCAGACACCTTCGGCACGAAGGCTACTCGCCGTGGACGCAGCGATCTCGTTTAGACGGCGTAGGATATGCTCTCGGTCTAGAGGATCGTAGGTGCGTACGGTGCCGGCTAACTCCACCTCATCAGCGATCACATTAAAGGCGGTGCCACCGTGTATCGAGCCAAAAGTGACCACCGCCGGGTGAAAAGGCGAGATTTCCCGACTAATCAGAGTTTGTGTTGCCATGATGAATTGCGCGGCAGCGACGATCGGGTCTACGTTCACATGCGGCATAGCGCCATGGCCTCCTCGGCCGTGTATGCGGGCATGCACCTCGTCGGCACTGGCAAAAAACGGTCCCGGCTGCACTACCACATCACCTACCGGAGTCAGGCTCCAGATGTGCAGGCCGATTACCGCAGTGACATCGGGACTCCGCATGACACCCTCGGCAATCATGCGCGCCGCGCCCCCGATGCGCTCCTCTGCCGGCTGGAACACAAACTTGACATCTCCGCGAAGCTGTTCCCGCCGCGAGGCCAGAACCTCGGCAGTAACCAGAGCAATGGCGATGTGGGCGTCATGGCCGCAAGCATGCATGTTCCCAGGGATGCGCGAGGCGTAGTCCAGGCCGGTCTCCTCATGTACCGGCAACGCATCGATGTCGGCTCGCACCAGAAGTGTCCGGCTGGCTCCCGCGCCGTCGGGTGAACTGCCGCGAAGCAGGCCAACCACACCGGTCTCGGCGACGTTTTCGGTTACCTCGAGCCCAATGCCCCGCAGATGCGCGGCTATGGCGCTCGCCGTCTGGCGCTCCTCAAAAGCGGTTTCCGGATACTGATGGAAATGACGGCGTAGCTCAACCAGCGCCGGACGTCGCTCCTCGATATCACTGTGTAATTCATCAGCCTTATGTCGTGGCATAATCGTCCCTTCCCCTGATATCGCTTGTATGCCGTATAGTACCATGTATTACCAGGGCAGATATACTGGTCAGGTCAGTACGTCGAGTAAAAAAATAGCCAATATATTCCTATAAGAAGGTTGGCCAGAATGTCGCAGGCAACGGTTCGGGTCCGAGTGCAGTTCGCTGATGTAGATAGCAGCCAGCGTATACACTTTATCGCGATGTTTCGCTATATGGAGGTGGCAGAGCACCACCTGATGCGTACCATCGGTCTACCGTACGCCACTGCGATGGAGGGGCGTGCCTACCCGCGCGTGCATCTCGCCTGCGACTTCCGCGGCGCCATCCTCTTCGACGACGAGCTGGACGTGACCGCGCAGATAGTACGAGTCGGCACCTCCTCCTGGACGGTGGCTTTCACGGCACATAACGCCAGCCGTGAGCTACACCCGATCGTGGCCGAGGGGCAGATGGTCATCGTATCGATGGACCCAGCGAGCGAAAAATCCACTCCACTACCCGCGGAGGTACGCGAGACCTTGCAGCGTACAATGGCATAGGATTCGGATGGCGGCGGTTGCTATGCCACGAACGCGCCGCCGATGAATGCTATAGACAGAAGCAGCAAGAATGTGAATGACACGCTGACTATGATGCGGTGCAGCACCGGCCGGTTTAAGCCGACGCGCGCCAGAAGCAGAAACAGCGGGAAGACCACGAGCATGAAGCGACCGTTTGAGGCCAGCGCTGCCCACGTGAAGTGCGGCTTGTGCATCGGGGTCAACACCACCAGCACGGCAGTGGCCACGGCGTACAGACCATAGGCCAGCGGCAAACGCTTCCAGCCGCCGTTTTGGCTCCGGAGTGGACCAAGCGGCCACAATGTGGCCAGTGCGAGAGCGGCAAACAGCAGCGTCCAGCAAATATCCAGCACGGCATGCAGTTGAAGGACAAGTTGCACATGCCCTACTTTCGAGCCGGCCCACACTATCCCCTGCCACGGCCAAGTTATCCCACGGCCCCAGCCGATTGCCTGGGCGGCGGTAGCGGGCACCAGGGTGCCAAAACGGGGCGCCAGCGCGAGATTGAATCCGGCCAGAGCCAGTATAGGAAGCGAGAGTGCCGCGACCTCAGCCCACTGGAGCCGTCCCCGCTGCTCTCTTGCTCTGCCTATCCAAGACACGGCATACTCATAGAGCAGCGGCACCAGTAGCAGAATGCCTACCGGCCGGGTGAGAGTAGCCAGGGCAGCGAATAATGCCGCTAGCTTCCAGTGATGGCTCCGCAACGCCAGAAACGCGGTGAGGCTAAGCGCCAGAAAGAGCGCCTCGGTATAGGCGGCGGCCAGAAATAACGAATACGGAAAGATCGCCAGATAGAGTACCGCGCGCCTGGCAACCGCCCGCCCGTACTCACGCTCCGCCAGCACCCGCAGCCAGGCAAATGCTACCAGGCAGGCGGCATTTGAGATGACGAGTCCAGCCAGGGCCGGATTACCGCCAAACACTGGCGCAAGGATGTGCTCCAGCAATGGATAGAGTGGAAAGAACGCCGCCTGTATCAAATGGGTATAGCCGCCCGCGGCAATGGTGGCATAGATGGCGCCATCCCAGTTGGTCCAGACATGCAGCAACTGCGCGCCGGTGGGAGGAAATGGGGAGGCTGGCGAGGAATACGGCGCCAGCTGCCACAGCACGAAATAGGTGAATGCCAACAGTAGGAGGCGCTGAGCCAGCCAGGCGAGTGCAGCATCGCGCCATGCCAATCCATCATAGAGCGCAGGTTTGGGCACCGGCCGGGGTGAGGTACACGGCTGCTGCCGAACGACGTCAATTCCTGCCGCTACCTCCGGCTTCGCCATCTCTGCCACTGGCACCGCCCCCCTTCTCTGGTATGCTGCCATACTTGCAGGGTAGCGGATATGCACGGATATGTCTAGTGTTCTCGGGGGGACCCTCGTGGACAGCTTGGACTCGGGCGGTTTTGACAGGGGGGGCCCTGGGTTGTACAATAAACTAGACTTGGAGGAGCCCCGTCATGAATGACAACATTGCTGCCAGACCCCATGTCGAACTTCCCCACGGCTTACTGGCCATACCGTGGCTGCGCAAATTGCTGACTCTGCCGCTCCTATACAAGGTTCTACTGGCTAACAGCATTGTCATTCTCATGGGCGCAACCGTCGGTACCTACCTTGCTACCCAGCTGCAAGATAGCAGTCGTCCCTGGGCATTGATCGGCTTCGTGGCGAGCGGACTCTGCATCAGCGTCTTGATCAATTTCATGCTACTGAAACTGGCCCTCTATCCTCTCTACCGGTTGAGGGAAACCATGCGTCTGGTTCAGTCGGGTGATCTTACCAAGAAGGCGCCGATTACCGGGCAGGATGTGGATGCCGACCAGCTGGCTATCGCCTTCAACACCATGCTGGTAGCCCTGGATGATCTGGGCCGATCGCGCGCCAACCAAATCTTGCATGCACAGGAAGAGGAGCGTAAACGGATCGCCCGCGAGTTGCACGACGAGACCAGCCAGGTGCTGACTTCGTTGTTGATCAGCCTGGCCCTTTTGGAGGAAACCTGCACCGAAGAGACTTCGCGCACACGGATTGCCGAGACGCGCACACTGGCACACCAGACGCTGCGCGCGGTGCGGAATCTCAGTATAGATCTGAGACCAAGTGCGCTGGACGACCTGGGATTGCTGCCGGCACTGCGCTGGTATATCAAAGAGTACCAGCAGAAATGCGGTATCGCAGTGGAATTTAGCGCTAGCGGGCTCAAAGAGCGCCTCTCTCCGGAGATGGAGACGGCCATCTACCGAATCGTGCAGGAATCACTTACCAATACCGCCAAGCATGCCCAGGCGTGCCGCGTGCTGGTAAGTATTCATGAGGCCCCGGGCGCACTCCTCATCCATATGAACGACGACGGGCACGGCTTCGATGCGGAGGCGGTTCTCAAGACGCCATGGCAGGACCGCGGGCTGGGTCTTGCAGGCATGATGGAGCGAGCCTCACTATTTGGCGGCTCGGTCCAGATCGCCTCTCGCAGCGGAAGCGGCACCACTATCGATGTGTGCATTCCACTACTTCGTGCTGTGCGCGCAAACCAGACACCGGTACCCGCGTAGTACTGGCCAGAGCAGAGGATGTAGCCAGCCAGCACGGCCGAATAGAAACAGTGCTGGCATGCCATATCAAGGAGACCTATCAAGGAGACCTGAAAGCATGAAAGATGATTTAATCGACTACATCAAGGCACATACTGCGACCGATGCTCCCATGCGCCCAGAAGGTTCGCTGGAGAAGATACGGGTGTTATTAGCCGATGATCACACTATTTTGCGAGCCGGTCTGAAGATGATGCTCAACGCGCAACCGGATATCGAAACGATAGGCGAAGCCAGCGACGGCCGTCAGGCCATCAACCAGGCCGAGCGACTCTCTCCTGATGTCATCATCATGGATATTACTATGCCTGAATGCAATGGTATCGAAGCCACACGACAGATCAAGCGCCTGCTTCCCGACGTTCGAGTGCTTATACTGACAATGCACGAGAATGAAGAATATCTCTTCCAAACGCTTCGAGCGGGCGCCGCGGGGTATATGCTTAAGGAAGCCGCTGATACCGACTTGATTTCCGCGATCAGGGTTGTCTCGTCAGGACGTTTCTACCTGTCGCCATCGGCGCAATCTATGCTGGTGAGCGATTATCTGCAACGCGTGCACACCGGCGAAGAGCGCGACAGCTACAGCGCACTAACTGAGCGCGAACGGGAGATTCTCAAACTGGTTGCCGAGGGCCTTACCAACAGCCAGATTGGCGAACTGCTCTTCATCAGCCCCAAGACCGTCGACACTCACCGCACCCATATTATGGATAAGCTCAACTTGCACAGTAGAGCTGAGCTGGTTAAATATGCCATGCGCCGTGGTCTGCTGGAGGACTAAATACGAACGGTTAGGAGTCGGGAAGCTCTTCCTCTCTGTCATTTTCCTCGTCGAAGTCTACCTCGTTATCCTCCCCAAAGTCTTCTCCTTCTCCCCTGCCCACTGCCTCTTCCTCCTCCCCTTCTTCCTCTTCCTCATCTTGGCCGAGCTCTTCCTGGTCGGCACGGAAATCGTCGTTGAAAAAGCCTACCTCTCTGCCCAGGTATACGCTGACCAGGAAATCATCTCGCGGTGTGTCGGCGGACAATACCAGGTCTTCATCTATCTGCTCGATCAGCTTAGCCAGGTCAGCGGAGGCAAGCTCGCGCTCGAGCACCAGCGTACAATGCACGGTGGTCGAGGTGAAATGGAGATCAAGGCTGCCAATACGCGTAGTATTGAGCACCATATAATAGCCTTCGGAGCTGGAAGTGCGGAACTGGCGATCAAAGCGAACATCTTCCATAGTATATACGCGGCGGAACAGCCACGCCCCCTTGCCAGGATGAGATAGTACAGGATGAGATAGTAATATTTCGCTACCTTCTGTGCCCACCAGATACGTGACTCATTGTCGCACATCACGCCAGAGGATTGCCGTACCAGGTAAGACCAGCCAATGACTGGCTTATGAGGTCGCGTGTTACAATGTGGAATAGCCGCACCCAAGCGCGCAGATGGCAAACACGATGGCGAGAGGTTGATCCGCACAATGGCTGAGCATGGAGACACGGCAGCAAAGGCGCTGCAACATACCCCGCTCTACGGGCGTCACCGTGAATTGGGTGCGCGTCTGGTGGAGTTTTCCGGATGGGAGATGCCTGTACAGTATACCAGCATACTCGAAGAGCACCGGGCAGTGCGCCGGCGAGCCGGACTCTTTGATGTATGCCACATGGGAGAGTTCCGCATACAGGGCGACGGCGCGCTTGCCTTCCTGCAATATCTCGTGCCCAATGATGTGAGCAAGTTGGCAGTCAATCAGGCGCTTTATACTCAGCTTTGCTTGCCGAGCGGCGGTACCCTTGACGATCTTTTGATTTATCGTCTGGGCGAGAATGAGTATATGGCGGTAGTCAATGCCGGCACGATGCCCAAGGACTGGGACTGGTTCAACCGGCATGCCGCCGGCTTCGCGAGTGTAGACCTGGTCAATGTGTCATTTGAGACTGGGCTTCTCGCTCTGCAGGGTCCATATGCAGAGACGATACTACAGCCTCTGGCCCCTGCTACGCAACTGCCGGCCATTAGCTACTATCATGCTTCACCTGGGGTAGTCTCCGGCATAGACTGCCTTATTTCGCGCACTGGCTATACCGGAGAGGACGGCTTCGAGCTGTATTGCCGTTCGGACCAGGTAGAGGCACTGTGGGACAGCATTCTTGCCGCTGGAAGTCCACAGGGTTTATTGCCGGCGGGACTAGGCGCCAGGGATACTCTGCGGCTGGAAGCGGGCTATTGCCTCTATGGGCACGAACTCAACGAGGATATTACCCCACTCGAGGCCGGACTCAGCTGGACTGTTAAACTCAACAAGAACGCCGATTTCATTGGTCGCCAGGCACTGCTTGAGGAAAAGCAAGGTGGACTCCGGCGCAAGCTGGTTGGACTGGTGCTGCGCGAACGTGGTGTACCGCGTGCCGGCTATGTTATTATGCGTACCAATGAAGCTGTAGGCGAAGTGACGAGCGGTACGATGTGTCCAACGCTTGATCAGGCGGCAGCACTAGGATTCGTACAGCCGGACCTGTCTACGCCAGGCACCATGCTTGCGGTTGAGATACGCGCTAAAGCGGTCGGGGCTGAGGTGGTGGCGCTGCCATTCTATAAACGGGCGCAATAGCCGAAAAAAACGGGCGCAATAGCCTGATCCACCACCGCGTGGGCGGTCGAGATCGTTGGTCGAGATCGTTGGTCGAGATCGTTATCCAGGGCACTCTCTACACTACCCGCGTCTTCTGGGCGGCCGTCTCTATACCAACGTTCTTCGCATATTGCACGGGCGTATCCGGCACAATCTCGGGTGCAGACAGACAAAGGAGAGATGATTCTTATGGGCGACTCAATTCCTGACAATCTCAAATATGCGGAGACCGACGAGTGGGTACGTGTAGAAGGGGACGAAGCCACCATCGGCATCTCCGATTTCGCGCAGAATGAACTCGGCGACGTGGTCTATTTGGATTTGCCCTGGGCGGATGCCGGCTCGCGCACCATAGCGGCCGGCGAACATTTCGGCGATGTCGAGTCGGTCAAAGCGACTTCTCCGCTGTTTTCTCCGGTGAGTGGTCTGATTCTCAGTGTAAACGATGCGCTCCGCGATCACTCTGAACTGGTAAACAGTGAGCCGTACGGCAAAGGCTGGATGCTGGTCATCAAGCTCTCCAATCCAGCTGAACTCGATAACCTGATGGAATCGGCCGCATACGACGAGCGGATTCAGACTCGAAAGCACTAGCCGAGCGGGCGGCGGCAACAGGGTCCTAGCCATCACGTACCCCGGTACAGGGGAGAGTCGTGATATGGAGCGGAATATAATACAATCATACCGTGGGTAGATATTCTCTAATGAGGAACGGTGACCATGAATTATGTCCCAAATACCACTGCCGAGCAGCAGGCAATGCTGCGAGCGGTAGGAGTTGAGACGGTAGAAGAGCTGCTACAATCAGTGCCGGAGCAAGTGCGTCTCAAGCGGCCCCTGGCGTTGCCGAGAAGCTTGCCGGAGCCGAATCTCAAGCGCCTTATGCTGGAGATCTCTGAGAAGAACGCCGATCTAGATCACTATGTTTCGTTCTTGGGAGCGGGCAGCTATAACCATACTCTACCTAGCATGGTCCCTCACCTCTACCAGCGCGCCGAGTTTGTGACCTCATACACTCCCTATCAGCCTGAGATCAGTCAGGGAATGCTGCAGGCCATCTATGAGTTTCAGACCATGGTCTGTCAGATTACCTCCATGGATACTGCCAATGCCTCGCTGTACGACGGCTCAACTGCGGTAGTTGAGGCAGCGCTGCTGGCGGTAGGCTCGGATTCAGGCGGCCAGATACTGGTCTCACGCGCTCTTGACCCGCAGTACCGCGCCACGCTTCGAACCTACGCTTGGGCACGTGGGTTCACCCTGCAGGAACTTGAGCTCGAAGGCGGTATCACCTCTCTTACT
The DNA here is from genome assembly GCA_963826075.1 of uncultured Chloroflexia bacterium. GTDB lineage: Bacteria > Chloroflexota > Ktedonobacteria > Ktedonobacterales > JADMIN01 > JAJPKE01. The sequence continues at coordinate 894,306 of CAWGVQ010000004.1, read as the reverse complement.
GCGCTCGAAGCCGCTCTTACACCACAGACCAAGGCGGTAATCGTCCAGCAGCCAAATTTCTTCGGCAACCTGGAGGACGTCCGCGGGATTGAGCATCTGGTGCACCAGAGCAAGGCCCTCTACGTGGTGGCTATCACCGAGCCGGCTTCTCTGGGTATTCTTACCCCGCCGGGCGAATATGCCGCCGACATCGTTGCCGGCGAAGGTCAGAGCCTGGGTAGCCCCCTTGGTTATGGAGGACCGGCGCTGGGGCTCTTTGCTACCCGACAGGACTTTGTGCGCCGTATGCCTGGCCGGCTGGTAGGAAAGACCGTAGATGACCGGGGACAGGAAGGCTATGTGCTGACGCTGCAGACTCGCGAGCAACACATTAAGCGCGAGCGAGCCACGTCCAACATTTGTACTAATCAGGCGTTACTCGCGCTAGCCACCACGGTTTATCTCTCTGCTCTGGGTCGAGCAGGGTTCAGCGAACTCGGAGAACTCTGCGTGCGCAAAGCTCATTATGCCAGCGAGCGAATCACCGCGGTTCCCGGTTTCGAGCTGCGGTTTCAGAGGCCATTCTTCGATGAATTCGTGGTGGCCACCCCAATGCCGGTTGAGCAGCTCAATGCCGCTCTGCGAGATCGCGGCATTATTGGTGGGTATGATCTAGCGCGCGATTATCCTGAACTGGGAGACGCCTCGCTATTTGCGGTTACCGATGTACATACCCGCTCCGACATCGATTCGTTGGTTTCAGCATTAGAAGATATCGTAGGAAGTATTGCATGAGCACAGAGAAGCTGATCTTCGACTCCGGCGCACCCGGGCGCCGCGCCGCAACACTGCCGGAACTCGATGTGCCGGAGCATCCCCTGGCCAGCCTGATACCCGCCGACTACCTACGCGCCGAGCCCGCGCCGCTACCTGAGGTCAGCGAGATCGAGGTCGTGCGTCACTTTACCCATCTGTCTCAGCGAAACTTCGGCGTGGATGTGGGCTTCTACCCGCTTGGATCATGCACTATGAAGTACAATCCAAAACTCAACGAGGATGTAGCCGGTCTTCCCGGGTTCGCGCACCTGCATCCTCTCGAGCACGAGAGCATGACCCAGGGGGCGATACGGCTCTTGTATGAACTGGAACAGTATCTGGCGGAGATCTCCGGCATGAAGCGTGCGACGCTGCAGCCTGCAGCGGGTGCACACGGAGAGATCACCGGCCTTATGATTATCAAGGCGTACCATGAGCACCGGCATGACGCTCATCGAAATCTGGTACTGATTCCCGATGGCGCTCACGGCACAAACCCGGCAAGCGCGACTCTAGCCGGATACAAGGCTGTAGAACTGCGTTCTGACAAGCGCGGTGGAGTAGATGTCGGATATCTAAAGGAGGTGCTGGCTACCAACAAGGATCAGGTCGCGGCGCTGATGATGACCAACCCCAATACCCTTGGGCTTTTCGATGAGAATATCGTTGAGATTGCTGAGCTCGTTCATGCCGCCGGTGGGCAACTCTACTATGACGGCGCCAACGCCAATGCTATTCTGGGAATCACTCGTCCGGGCGACATGGGCTTCGACGTGGTGCACTTCAATCTGCACAAAACGTGCAGCACGCCACATGGCGGAGGCGGGCCAGGGGCGGGACCGGTTGGAGTAGCCGAGCACCTGGTACCGTTCTTGCCCGGACCGTTGCCCGGTTATGACGCCGATACCGAGACCTACTTCTGGGACGAGAGTGGGCCGCTGTCGATTGGACGAGTACGAGCCAATTGCGGAAATTTCTTGGTGTTGGTCCGCGCTTATACGTACATTCGCTTTAACGGCCCACAGGGTTTGCGTCATGTGAGCGAAAGCGCCATTTTGAATGCAAATTACGTAATGCGCGCCTTGCAAAGTGACTTCGATTTGCCGTTTGACCGCGCCTGCATGCACGAATTTGTCTTTTCGGCCAACCGGCAGAAACGCCAGGATGTCCACGCACTTGATCTAGCTAAGCGGCTGTTGGACTTCGGTGTCCATCCGCCGACTGTCTATTTTCCGTTGATAGTACCGGAAGCGCTCATGATCGAGCCGACGGAGACTGAAACCAAGGACACCTTAGACGAGTTCATCGACACGATGAGACAGATCGCACGTGAGTCCAGTGAGGAACCGGAAAAAGTGCGGCATGCACCGTATACTACGGTAGTTGGACGGCTTGATCAGACGCTTGCAGCGCGCCAGCCAAATCTTCGTTGGACCCGCGCGGTGGTCGCCGACCCCGTTATGCCCGTCGGCACTCGCGTGTAATGTATAATGGTAAATTGGGTTTGGATACATCTTTTTGGAGAGGTAGCATAATACTGTACCGCTCCTAAAGAAATATGCGATTAAATCGGAATACTCACTCTTGGATTGCCCGGTTTGTATGATCCCAGTCCAGCGCGACGTGCTCTATACCCTACTGGCACAGATATGGCACGCTAGCCGCTACAAGCTTATGAGAAGTGACCAAGTAAGATCTTGGCAGGGAGTAATTCAGTGACAGATGAAATTGCCCTATTTATTGATTTTGAGAACATACGCTACAGTTTGATCAACGTTCAACATCGAGAACCCGATCCGCAAGAGCTCATTGCTTTGGCTCGCCGGTTTGGCACTGTAATGGTTGCCCATGCATACGCCGATTGGAGTCGCCAGCCGGAGTTTTTCAAGGGTAGTTTGACGGCGGCTATGATCGACAGGGTGGATTGTCCAGCCAAGATTCGCGAACGTTTTCGTCAGAATCAGCCGGCGCCTTCCTATCCTCCTGCCAATGCCTATATGCTACATTCCAGCGGCGACGATGCCGATCGCCAGGATTTCGACGATCCAGAAGAGCAAGACCTGGATGATGCCGGACTGGACCTGGAACCAGGGCACGTGGGGGGTATGATGGCAGAGGAGGCGGAGGACGACGAGCTTGATTTAGCGGAGGAAACCGCCATTCTGGGCGAGGAACGGGGCCTTCGACAGGAGGCGCCGGCATATGGCGGCTATTACCATGCTCCTCAACCTGTCATAACCCAGAGCACCGTCGACTTGAATATGCTGATGGATATCATCGAGACGGTTTTTGACCGGCCCTCCATCGGGACCTTTATATTGATGAGCGGCGATCGGGATTTCACTCGGATCTGTGCACGACTCAAGCTTCGACTCAACAAACGTGTCATCGTGGTTGGCGTGCCCGGGACAGTAAGCCGCGACCTCATCAGCTCTGCTGAACAATTCATTCCGCTGGGCTACAGCAGTGGTGCCCTTGCGGCTCCGGGAAACGGCCATCACAGCGCACCATTAGTTCCCAGCTACGCCGGCAGCCAGGGACCGGTCATGCTGGATGAGCCAGGTTTTGTCCAGTTTCTCGACTATATCGACAGGCACTGGTCATGGCGCACGGTAGGGGGTGTCGCCAATTTTATTGGAGATCCCTTCAATCCGAAAAACCGGTTCCGTGGTCGCCTGACCCGCGAATCAGCGCGCGAGCTGCTTCGAGAATGTATTGATGAAGGTATGTTGAACGTCATGACCGACCCGACCGGTAGCGAGAATCTTCGGCTGAATCGAACCCATCCAATCGTGGATGCAATTCTGGCGGCGACGGCTACAGACCGGGGTGTAGAGCGTTTCAACGATCGCTACCCTACTCCCCTGAATCAAGGGCAGTAATGCGGGATTTCCGCCGAGATAGTCAGGTAGCTTTTTGAGCTCCCCTCGGATTCACACTACCTGACTATCTCGCTGATCTTACTTGAGATCAATACGCTGGCGGCTTGCCGCTCCTCCTTTTCGTCCAGCCTGCCGTGCCTCCTCACTCGTCCACTCATGGGCAGTTCCCTGCGTATGAGCGGCTCGGCCGCCCTTACTCGCAATCTCACGTTGCTTGTTTGAATCCATTGAAGCAAAGCCTCGACCACGTCCCTTACGCTCTGTAACCATAGTACAAACCTCCTTCGTTGCCGGCCGCCCGAGCCCATACCGGCACGCTTGCGGCGCTACGCGCGCTAACTCTGGCTGGCGCGCTCCAGTGACCCGGGCGAAAGTACTGCACTCCACCATCGGCCGGAGAGGTTAAAAGAGCCTGTCGGTTTCGTGCAACTCAACAGTGCCATTGTAGCAAATCGCGAGCCGGATTGTCATGTTCACCAATATTCGCGCGAGCCTTCCTCCCGCGGCCGGTCAGCTGGCCTCCCAGACTTCGGTTACGGGTAGATGCCACGCAGCTGGGTGGCATCCGCGACTCGCCGTATAGCCACCATATGGGCAGCGGTTCGCATATCGCAGTGCTGGTCATTAGCCAGGCGCGAGACCTCAGTGTAGGCGCGCTCCATGACATGATTAAGCTTGGCGCTGATCTCTGCTTCAGTCCAGAAGAAGCTCTGCAGATCCTGCACCCACTCAAAATAGCTCACGGTGACGCCGGCGGCATTGGCCAGTATGTCGGGAATCACCCGGATGCCTCGCTCGAAGAAGATCTGGTCGGCTTCGAGTGTGGTCGGCCCATTGGCGGCTTCGGCAATGAGACGAGCCTGAATACGCCTGGCATTGTCAACGGTAATCTGTCCCTCAGTAGCGGCCGGAATGAGCATGTCGCAGGGAACTTCCAGCACATCGGAGGCACTCATGGGCTGTGCTCCAGCAACATCCATTACCGATCCCGTAGCCTTCTTGTGGCGCACCACCTCGGCAATATCCAAACCACTTTCGTTATAGATACCCCCGCGACGGTCGCTAACCGCCACTACTCGAGCATGTTCGGCGGCCAGCAGTTCCGCCGCGATGGCGCCGGCATTGCCGAAACCCTGAATGGAGACGCGCGCATCGCGAATGGGCAGCTTCATGTCCTGGGCAGCCATTTTCAGGACGGCGACGACGCCGGTGGCGGTGGCCTCGTTACGGCCCTCGCTGCCGCCAATCGCCAGCGGCTTGCCAGTAACCACCGCCGGCACGGAGTAGCCACGGTGCATTGAATACGTATCCATGATCCAGGCCATAGTCTGGGAGTTGGTATTTATATCCGGAGCCGGAATATCGCTGCTTGGTCCGATCAGCAGCTCGATCTCGGTCGCATATCGCCGAGTCAATCTCTCCAGCTCAGTCAGGCTCAGCTGCTTTGGATCAACGGTAACCCCACCTTTGGCGCCTCCAAAGGGAATATCTACTACCGCGCATTTCCAGGTCATCCACATCGCCAGCGCTCGCACCTCATCGAGGGTAACGCCCTCATCATAGCGGATGCCTCCCTTGGCGGGGCCGCGATTGATATTGTGCTGCACCCGATAGCCGGTGTACATGCGGACGCTGCCGTCATCCATCCGCACCGGGAAATTAACTGTCAATTCACGCTTGGTCTGGCGCAGAATGGCTCGCATATCGTCGCTAAGGTTCAACCGTTTGGCGGCAACTTCGAACTGGGCCTGTGCGACTGCGAACGGATTCGGCCGTTCTGAGCCACGCTCATTTTCCCGTGTTGGCACGTTAGACCTCCTTTGGTACTGCTTTACGTGCGGGACGCGGCCCATCGCCGCGCCCTGGGCTCGAGATACGACACTGTATCGTTCACCTGGGACCGTGACTGCTCATGGCTGCCCAAGTTTGCCCATCAATAATGGATTTACCATATCCGGCTTCGCCCGCCCTTTTGTGCGTTTCATCACCTGACCCACCAGAAATTGTAAAGACGCGGACTTGCCCGCTCGATAGTCTTCTACCGCTTTGGGATTATCGGCTATCACTTCGGCAATCACGCGCTCAAGCTCACTGCTGTCGCTCAACTGGGCAATACCTGCCTGCTGTACCACTGCATCCGGCATCTCTCCAGACTGAAATGCCTTCTCCAGGACCTCCTTGCCCTGTTTGCCGCTTATCTTGCCACTGTCGATGAGATCCAGCAACTGAGCAAGCCCGCCCGGCGATACCCGGCTCTGTGAGATATCCAGATTTTCGGCGTTGAGCAATCGGCGCAGCTCTCCCAGTATCCAGTTCGCCGCCGCCTTGGCCCGCTGGGGCCGATCAGCGGGGCTGCCGGTTGACAGAACCTGCTCATAGTAGTCGGCCACTGGCTTTTCGGAAGTCAACTGATCGGCGTCTCGCTCGGCCAATCCATACTGCGTAACCAGACGCTGGCTACGGGCATCGGGGAGCTCAGGCATCATGGCACGTACACGGGCAACCCATTCTCGACTTACCACCAGGGGAGGAAGATCGGGCTCGGGAAAGTAGCGGTAGTCGTCAGCATATTCTTTCGAGCGCTGCGAGACCGTGATACCGCGACCCTCGTCCCAGCCACGAGTTTCCTGATGAATGGTTCCACCGCTGTGTAGCACCTCGATATGCCGGTTGATCTCGTAACTGATCGCCCGCTCAACCGAACGGAACGAGTTCATATTTTTGATCTCGGTCTTGGTGCCGAACTCGGTAGTGCCTCGTTCACGAACAGACACATTGGCATCGCAGCGAAGTGCGCCATCCTCCATTTTGCCCGAGCTCACCCCCAGATACACGAGGATAGTATGCAGCTTCTCCATGTAGAGACGAGCCTCTTCGGCGCTGCGGATATCCGGCTCGCTGACAATCTCCATGAGCGGCACGCCAGCGCGGTTGAGGTCTACCAGCGTATAATTCACCTTGCCTTCGCGGTGGACCAGCCGGCCGGTATCCTCTTCCATGTGTACGCGGGTTATACCAATGCGCCGGCTCATGCCCGAGACATCGATATCGAGATAGCCGTTGCGGCTGATCGGCATATCATATTGAGAGATCTGGTAGCCCTTGGGCAGATCGGGGTAGCCGTAATTTTTCCTGTCGAATTTGCTGAATTCGGGAATTTCGCAATTTAGAGCAAGCGCTGTCATGATGACGTAGTCGATAGCCTGCTCGTTGATTACCGGCAGAACACCCGGATATCCCATGCAGATTGGACAGCACTGGGTATTTGGCTCTGCGTTGGCGTAGCCGGCACGACATCGGCAGAACATTTTGCTGTTGGTAATCAGCTGTGAGTGAACTTCAAGACCTATGACTGCCTCATACTCGACCGATGTGAGCGACGTAGGGGCGGTTGCCATGTTAACCCTCGCAACAACGTAAACAGTGAGTCATTTTCCGCTTATTCTCACACTATTCATCGATTTTCGGCGACTGCTGCGACGTGGTGGCCGGACCTTCTGGCCGGCACTGTTCTCGGCCGAGCTATATCGCTCTACAAACCGTTCCATGCGCAGTATGGCTTCTTCAATTTTTTCCCTGGCGGTGCAGTATGTACACCGCACATACCCTTCACCGGCGCTCCCGAACGCGTTGCCAGGAACGACGGCGACGCGCTCTTCGAAGAGCAACTTCTCAGCAAAGTCATCCGAACTCAGTCCGGTGCGAGCAATCGAAGGAAAGGCATAGAAAGCGCCACGGGGCTGGCTACAGGGTAGGCCCGCGGCATTGAGTCCAGCTACCATAAGCTTGCGACGCTCATCATAGCTGGCCACCATCTCGAGCACATCCTCTTCGCCGTGGCGAAGCGCTTCCAGAGCAGCTGCCTGGCTCATGGTAGGCGCGCACATGATCGCATACTGGTGGATCTTGAGCATTGCCTCGAGGATATGGGTTGGAGCAGCCACATACCCGATTCGCCAACCAGTCATCGCATAGGCTTTGGAGAAGCCGTCTACCAGAATACTTCGCTCGCGCATACCTGGCAGGGCGGCAATGCTGACGTGCACATCGTCATAGACCAGGCGGCTGTAGACTTCGTCAGAGACCACAAGCAGATCATGCTTGACGGCTAGATCTCGTATCTTCTCCAGTTCGGACGCTGGTATGACGGAGCCAGTTGGATTGTTGGGATTGCCCAGCAAAATGACCTTGGTTCGAGGCGTTATCGCCGACTCGATTGCGCCGGCCTGCACGGCAAATTGCGAGTCGACTGAGGTGGCGACCGGTACCACCGTGCCGCCGGCCAGAACGATGTCGGCTTCGTAGGCGACATATCCTGGATCAGACATGATAACCTCATCTCCGGGATCCAGTAGCGCACGCATTGCCGCGTCGATGCCTTCGCTTACTCCAACCGTCACCAGTATCTCGCTGGATGGTTCATAGATCAAGCCATATCGCCGGAAGAGCTGGGCGGCGATGGCGCTGCGGAGTTCCAGGGTGCCATAGTTCGACGTGTAGTGCGTCTCACCCTCGTGTATGGAGAGTATACCAGCCTGGCGAATATGTTCAGGCGTAACAAAATCGGGTTCCCCGACTCCGAGTGAGATCACATCTTCCATGGTCGCGGCAATGTCGAAAAACTTACGAATGCCCGAAGGCTTTATCGAACGCACTCGCTGCGAGAGAACTTCACGCCTGAGTAGGGTATCCATCATGTCGCTCCTAGGGTGGCCAGACTCCGACTGGGGGCCGTACACTGGCGTCAGTGCCACGGGTAGCCGGCCCTATCACCGGCACAACTGGGTAACCCCTTTCAAAGCATGATAGCACATTCGCGCGCCGAAATTGCCTGCGTACCCGGCAGTGTCGCTGCAACCCCGCAGACATTTTGGCGTAGACTTAAGTGGATTTGAAGAAGCCAGAAGGAGTTTTCCCATATGTATAAACAGCGCAGTTCGCTTTCGAGCCCTACTGTTCTCGGCATCGACGAAAAGTTTGAGCGACCACTCACCTACCTGCTGGGATGGATCACCGGGGTGATCTTCCTGATCGTCGAGAGACGCAACGCCAATGTTAGACGCCACGCGTACCAATCAATAGTCGTGTTTGGGGCATTGAACATCGTATGGGTGATCATCCTTGTTCTGGGCGGACTTGCCGGTATACCTATCCTGGGTTTCTTCGTGGGAGTCGGGCTGGCAATAATCGGCTTCATCGTCGCGTTGATATCAGTTATCGCCTGGCTGTTATTCATGGTTCTGGCCTACGCTTCGCCCGAGACCTTCATAGGAAACAACCGTCGCGACCTGATGTGATCGGCATGCTATACTCTCCTGGTGAGTTCATTCGCGGCCGGATACATTAGACAGGAGAGTCCAAACGTATATGTCCGTGACAACAACGGATGCGACCATACCCGCAACCTACCTCAATTATATCGGTGGCGAGTGGAGGCCCTCACTCTCGGGCCAGACATTCGACGACGTCAACCCCGCCAACCGCAACCATATCGTGGGTCGATTCCAGCGCTCCACCGTCGCTGATCTGGATCTGGCCATCGCCGCCGCTTCCGCCGCGTTTCCCGGCTGGAGACGGCTGCCAGCCCCTACCCGTGGGGCAATCATACATAAGGCAGCGCTGATTCTCGAGCGTGACCGAGACCATATAGCAAGCCAGCTGACACAGGAAATGGGCAAACCACTCAAAGAGGCTCAGGGAGACCTGCAGACGGCGATCGACTTTGCCAGGTACGTGGCCGGCGAGGCCTGGCGCGCAGAAGGTGAGATCGTGCCTTCGGCCATACCTGACAAGCTGTGCCAAACGCTTCGCCAGCCGCTGGGTGTTGTCGGCATCATTACCCCCTGGAACTTTCCCATGGCGATCCCGGCCTGGAAGACGTTTCCCGCATTACTGGCCGGTAACACTGTGGTGCTTAAACCAGCCAGCGACACACCGCTTACGTCGGTAGCGCTGGTGCAGGCACTGATCGAAGCCGGTGTGCCCGATGGAGTGCTCAACCTGGTATCCGGCCCTGGCGCCACGCTTGGCGACGCGCTGGTGACCGACCCGAGAGTCGCGATGATTTCGCTCACCGGCTCTACTGAGGTGGGTAAGCATGTCGCCGAACTCTGCGGCCGAGATCTGCGCCGTTGTAGCCTGGAACTGGGCGGTAAAAATGCGGTCATCGTAATGGACGACGCCAACCTCGATCAGGCAGTAGCGGCGGTCTCCTGGGCCGGCTTCGGCACCACCGGCCAGCGTTGCACGGCCACCAGCCGTGTCGTGGTGCATGAGAAGGTGTCGGGCGCCTTTGCCGAGCGACTCAGGGCGACGGCGGAGCGCTTGCGCATAGGAGACGGCCTGCTTCCGGAGACCGATATGGGACCGCTCGTCAACCCGACCCGAGTTGACGCGGTGCATTCCTACACCGAAATCGGCCAGGCTGAAGGCGCCACTCTCTTCTACGGCGGGCATCCTTTGGTAGAAGGTCAGTTGTCCGAAGGCGCCTTCTACGCGCCGACTATCTTTACTGGTGTCCGGCCGGAAATGCGTATCGCCCAGGAAGAGATCTTTGGTCCGGTGGTGTCGATCATTCCAGTTGCCTCATATGATGAGGCGATTTCTGTCGCCAATTCCACGATATATGGTCTGTCCTGCGCTATCTTCACCGAGAATGTGAGAACCGTTTACCGGGCCATGCGCGATATCAACGCCGGTCTGGTCTACATCAACGCCGGTACCACCGGTGCCGAGCCTCATCTCCCCTTCGGTGGCACCAAGCAGAGCGGTAATGGGCACCGTGAGCTTGGCCATAAAGCAGTTGAGGAATTTAGCGAGATTAAAACGGTGTTTGTTTCATTTCCAGCATAAGGGAGGTCCTTTCCTCCAGCTTCCCTCGTCATCGCTACTCTACTCTACTCTTCTCGACGACTCCGTGGCCGCTAGCCGCCGCATCGAGTACATATGTCATGCCGTCTTGAAGATAGCCGCCGCTAAACGGTTCTTCGGCCAGCAACATAGGAGTATCCAGATCTACATACCGGAATCCACCCAGTCCGGCTACCAGATGGGCCGAGGTAGCTATGGCAAGTCGAGACTCCATCATGGCGCCCACCATCAGGCCGATGTGCGCGGCGCGGCAGACCGCGGCGACTTTGAGAGCCTCGATTATACCGTACTTCGTGATTTTGATATTTACTACGCTAGCGGCTCCCATACGTATGATCCGAAGGGCGTCGGCGTCGGTATGCACGCTTTCATCGGCGGCAACCGGTATTCCGGCATGCTCAGTGACAAAGCGTAGTCCCTCCAGATCATGCCGGTGAACAGGCTGTTCGAGGAGGATAGGATGCACATCTTCGGCGGCCAGTGTCGCGAGCAGCTCCAGCGCCTCACTGGGGGTGTACCCCTGATTGCCGTCCAGTATGAGATCACAGTCAGGAGCACCTTCAGCCACGGCTAGAACCCGATCTATGTCGTCTTCAAGCTCCTGGCCGACTTTGAGCTTGATCACCGCCGCTCCCTGGTCCGCATATCGTCTGGCGAGCCGCGCCATGTGCTCGGGAGCTTCGATGGGAATGGTGATGTCGGTCTCTATACGCATTGAAGCTCCGCCGAAAAACTGGTAGAGCGGTATGCGCCAGGAGCGAGTCAAAGCGTCCAGAACGGCCATCTCTACCCCGGTTCGCGCCGCCGCCTGATGCTCAAACCCGGCAACGAGTCGATCGGCCAGTGGACGCCAGTGTGCCGCTTCCTGGCCTTCGACTAGTGGGATCATCCCATCGATCGCCGCCAGTGTCGTCTCCTGGGTTTCGCCGCCGCTGGGAGGGAAGGGCGCGGCTTCGCCAATACCTACCGTGCCGTCGGAGAGTGTCGCCCGTACCAGGACATTTCGCACCGCGGTGATTCTCCCGGTAGCAATGGTAAACGGCTCGTAGAGGGGTAGGTTGAGAGGCTCAGCCGTGAGGCGTGTAATCACGGTTGGCGAGACATTCGAACGTGGCATGGGGATTCTCCAATTACTCACCATGGATGGCATCATGCAATAGCGGCAGTAAGTGTCCGCTGTAAGATGTGTACGCTGTCTGCCCCACCAATCTCACAACGCAGCGCCGGCGAGGAGAATTTAGCGGCGTCCTTGCCATTCCTCCAGGAACTCCTCGAGAAACGCTTCAAGGTACTGATGACGTTGCGTAGCTAGCTGCCGGCCAAGCTGGGTGTTCATACGACTTTTCAGCAGAAGGAGCTTCTCGTAAAAGTGATTGATGGTAGAGCTCGTGCTGGAGCGGTACGCCTCTTTATCCGCATAAGCGGTTGGGACCTGGCTGGGGTCGTACATGGTCCGGCCACGCGAGCCGCCATAGGCGAAAGCCCGAGCGATCCCGATCGCCCCGATGGCGTCGAGACGGTCGGCATCCTGCACCACCATACCCTCGAGACTACGCATTACCGGCTGCTTGCCTCCCGCAAAAGACATTGATCCAATGATCTCGAGCACCTGACCGGCGACTCCAGCATCCACCCGGTGAGCTTCGAGCCAGCCCCTCACTCGCATGAGGCCGGTTTCTTCGTCGCCGGCAATCTTATAGTCGGCAACGTCATGAAGCAGCGCCGCCAGCTCGCATATGTAGGGGTCGGCGCCTTCCTCTCCGGCTATACGACGAGCTTGAGCGACCACTCTCTCCACATGCCACCAGTCATGCCCACTGGCGTCATGTGCCAGTTGCTCGCGTACATAGGTAGCGGCCTCCGCCAGAATCTCCAGTGTACTACGATCCTCCATCACTCAGCCTCCGGCGAGTAACTGGTACGGTTACGCTGCCGGTCAGCGTGCCGCTCAATGCCCAGCTGTATGAGACGATCCAGCAACTCAGGGTACGGTAGGCCACTGGCTTCCCAGAGCTTTGGATACATGCTGATCTCGGTAAAGCCTGGCATGGTGTTGACCTCGTTGAGGTAGATACGCCCAGTGTCTTTCTCCAGAAAGAAATCTACGCGCGCGAGCCCGCTAATATCCAGCGCCAGGAACGCGGCAATCGCCATTTGCCTGATACGCTCGAGCATATCGGCGGTGAGCTCGGCAGGAATGTACAGGCGCGATGCGTTGTCTACGTACTTGGCGCGATAATCGTAGAATTCATTGCTGGGAACCACTTCGCCAACGGTGCTGGCAATAGGCCGGTCATTTCCCAGCACCCCACATTCCAGCTCGCGGCAGTCGATAGCCGGTTCGATTATCACCTTCCGGTCGAATTCTAGCGCTGCTCCCAGAACGGAGGCCAGCTCACCCGAGCCATGCGCTTTGCCCACCCCAACACTCGAGCCCATGTTAGCGGGCTTGGCAAATACTGGATAGGAAAACCTCTCCTCGATCCGTTGGCGGACAGCGCCTGGATCCTGCTCCCACTCGAAGCGCCGCACAGTAAGCCAATCCACTACCGGTAGACCAGCGGCAGAAAAGACCATCTTGGCCTTTTCCTTATCCATACCAAGAGCGGCCCCCAGCACGCCGCTTCCGGCATATGGCAGACCAGCCATCTCCAGCAGCCCCTGCAGGGTGCCATCCTCTCCGTACGTGCCGTGAAGCACGGGTAGCACGATATCTAAGGGAGCCGCTGATACCCATCTATCGGCAAGCGCATCTGCCGGTACCAGACCGTTCTGAGTAGGATCTCCAGTCATGACCACGGCACTCACCGGAGTATCCTGACCAGCTTCTTCCATAGCTGCTCCCGAGATCATACGGCGAGGGTCACTTCCGGCCAGCCAGCGGCCATCGTGCGCAATGCCTATGGGAACGACTTCGTACTTATCCTTGTCCAGCGCCGCCATAACCGATGCCGCCGACGCGACCGAGACGTCATGCTCGCCGGAACGACCTCCAAAGACCAGCCCAACCCGAAGTTTCTTCCCCATGACACCCTCCTGATATCCATCCCAACCACTGCGAATCCAGTAGCCGCCGGTTACTCGACCATCTCTTTGTTTGCGGCCAGCCGCTGGGCCGCCGCGAGTTCGCCAGCGCTCGGCTCGCCGGGTGCGAGACGAACGTTGAGCACCTCCGCGAAGCCCTGTGCCAGCGCAGCGGCCGCATCTAGAAAACTAACCGAACGGCCAACCACCGCTTCAAGTGTGGTAGCGTGTCGGCGCAGCTGCAGCAAGAGCGCCGTGCGCTCGGTTTCACTGGGGAATTCCAGGTAACTAGCTAACCGTCCAATGTCGCCGAAAAGCGGAAGTGAGCCGTGCTGAAGCAGCCTACCGTGTGGACGAGTCTGAGCGCTACCCATCAACTTACGGCCGTAAGCGATAAGTTCATAGGCCGAAGGAGCCTCAAAGCAGGCTGCGCTGGCGTTATGCGAGCCGGCAGCGCTGGCCGGCCGCATTTCGGCCCGGACGCCGAGCCGCCGCAGACCGGCGACCAGCCCCTGGCTGAGCTTGCGGTAGGAATCGAGGATAGCGCCCTCCACGCGAGGATCCTCCGGGTGAGTAACCAGGCTGTAGGTGAGTTCATCCGTATGGAGAATCGCCAGTCCGCCAGTTGCCCGGCGGACTAAATCCACGCCATCCGCCCGGCAGCGCTCGAGCGCAATGCCGGAAATGGGTTGGCGCTTACCCAGCGAGATACAGGGGGGCTCCCACCGATAGAAACGAAGCGTTGGGGGAGCGATGCTCGCCGAGACGGCTTCCATGATGGCCTCGTCGAGAGCCATATTCCAGGCACCAGTGTTACTGGTCGCGTCGATGATTAACCGCCACTCCGCCGCCGGGTAGCCAGTAGAGTGGCCCGAGTCTGGTCCAGACATGAAGCCAATTGCCTCCTCCACCGCTAACCAGTCATCAGTGCGCGTACCGCGGCGCCGATCACCGCTACGACGGCTATACTCATGATAATAATGTCCCGGCGCACCTCTTTTTGGTCGCTATACACATACGCCACCGGTATGGCTCCCAGTACGATAAGCCCGTAGACAAAGTGCAGACCTTCGGCCGGACGATCTCCCTGCAGAAAGAGTAGAGCGCCGAATATGGCCTGCAACACGCCCAGGACGGCAAGTATGCTCAACAGGATGCGAAAGATGCGGCCCAGCCCTGCACTGGAACCACCGGAGCCGGCGGCGCCGCCGGTGCGCGTCATGATCAATAAGGCAATACCACAGATCAGGGCGATGGCGCCTACCGCCAGGATCACCGGGACCATAGCCGTATGAAGGCCCAAGAACAAATTCTGCACGAATATTCCTCCAACTGGATTACGCTGTCAACTGCCGTCCTAGTGGGATGCAGTTGACAGCGAGCTCTCCAGCAACTGCTCTACCAACTGCTCTGCCGCGCTTCTGGCCTGGCTCACACAATCAGGTATGCCAACCCCCCCATACGCCGAGCCGCAGAGCCAGAGTCTGGGTGGGAACATGCTCGAGATTTCTTTCACCAGATCCAGGTGACCGACGATGTACTGCGGGCTGCCATTATGCCAGCGATAGATGCGGGCAAAACGAGGTGGAGCGGTGACACCCAGCAGATCGAACAGCTCTCTCTGCGCTAGAGACAATAGCGCGTTGTCCGGCTCATCAACCAGATGTGGGTTGCGGAAGCCTCCGAAAAACAAGCGCAAGAGAACCTGGCCAGGCGGAGCCCGATCGACGAATTTGTCTGAGCAAACGGTGACCGCATTAAAGACGCGATGCTCAGCGTGCGGAATCACCAGACCGAATCCGGCAAAGGGACGTTGGATATCCTCCTGGTGGTACGCAAGCGATATCGTACCGGTGGAGACATAGGGAATGCGCTGCAGTCTCTCCGCCAGCTCCGGCTGCCACGAGTTAATCAAGTCAGCGGCCGCAAACGCTGGGGTAGTCACGATGACACTGTCGGCATCGAGAGTGCGTCCATCATCCAGATCTATCTCGTAGCCAGTTCGCGGCCCTCCACCTGGCTTGATACGCAGCACCCGTCTGCCGGTCCAGATACGGCCGTCCAATCGGATTGCCAGCGCCTCCACCAGCTGCTGCATGCCGCCGCGCAATGTGAGAAACGGGCTGCTCACGGTTCGGGCACCAGTACCGGCTGTCTCCGAACCAGCAGCCGGCTTGCGGACCCCGCGTATGATACTTCCATGCTGCGATTCCAGCAATCGAAACTGTGGAAAAGTTGCCAGCATACTCTGTTTCTCGGGATCCCCATTATGAATGCCGGCCATCAAGGGCTCGGCAAGCCGGTCGAGGGCTTCAGCTCCCAACCGCGCACGCACAAAGCTGGCCAGGCTTTCATCGGTATCTATCCTGCGAGCCGGCTTTACGAGATCGAGGAGCATCTGCGCTTTTCCTCGGGGAGAGATGATCGGCGAGGCAAGGAAGGGCAGTAACCTGGTCGGAGTGATGAGACGCAATCCCGCCGGCAGCGGCAGTGTCCGACCATGTACCACTATGCTGGTCGCCGGCTGCAGCGGAGCTGTTCCTATGAACTGGTCGGCCAGACCAAGCTCGCGGGCCAGCTCGGTTGCGCTGCGTTTCTGCGCCAGGAACGCGTCAGGTCCTCCCTCGATTAGAAAAGGCCGTTGGTCGCCTCCCCCGCCAACCACCTCGGTACGTATCTTGCCCCCCAGCCGCTGCTCACCCTCAATGACTAGCACGCGCACGGGTACACCCCGAGCCTCTGCCGAGCGCAATACATAGTAGGCGGCGGAGAGTCCAGATATGCCCCCACCGATAACAACTACCAGCGGCGGCTCAATCGTCAGCATCATCTAGCCCTTAAAACTACAGTCCTCTATCTGGGTAGGCAACAGCCTTCCAGGCAAGTATCCGGGCCCAGACCCATGTCGCCCAACCAGCGTCTAGGAGTCCCGGGACGCATACGCTCGGCAATAAGTTCACCTATCATACTCACAAACGCTGGATGGGTTCCAACGGTGGCCGCCCGTACCATATTGAGGCCAAGGTCGCGCGAGCACGCACGCGCCTCATGATCGAGATCATAGAGCACCTCGACATGATCCGAAATAAAGCCCACCGGCGCAATGACCACATCGTGAACGCCTTCCGCGCTGAGGGTACGCAGGTGATCACCAATATCCGGCTCCAGCCAGGGCTGCCCTGGTGAGCCGCTACGGCTCTGGTAGACCAGTTGCCAGGGATTGGGCATGGCTTGGGCTACCAGCTTACAGGTCTCGGAGAGTTGCATCTGGTAGGCGCTGGCGTTGGCCATCGAGACCGGTATACTGTGCGCCGTAAACGCGACATGTGCAGCGGCGCGACGCTCGTCTGGTATCTGGTCGAGCGCCTGCTGCAGGCGCTCGCGAGCCGGCAAGATGAATCCAGGGTGGTTGTAGAATTTGCGTAGCACGCTTACCGCTGGTGCGGAAGGTCCAGCAGCGGCGCGCGCAGCGGCAATGTTCTCGAGATACTGGCGGCATCCAGAATAGGAGCTGTAGGCTGAGGTGATGAATACGAGGGCGTGCCCGACACCGTCGGTCGCCATCTGGCGCATGGTGTCGGGTAAGTATGGGGCCCAGTTGCGGTTGCCCCAATAAATCGGCAGCTCCAGGCCGATGCGTTCCAGCTCGACTCGCAGCGACGAGATAAGCTGCCGGTTCTGCGCATTAATGGGACTCACCCCACCAAACAGAGCATAGTGATGGGCAACCTCCGCTTTACGTTCCTCCGGCACGTTTCTGCCGGAAAGCACGTTATTGAGAAACGGCATGACGTCGTCCATACCTTCGGGTCCGCCAAAAGAGACCAGCAGCACGGCATCATACGGCGGCTGAGTAGAAGGTTGCGGAGCATCCGATTGGGTACGCATGGAAGACATGGACAAATATCGCTCCTTACCAATGGTTTATAATGCGACGAGCAGCGCCTCGCCGGCGGCAGCCAGCGTCTCTTCCACCACGCGCTCATCATGGCTGCTCGATACAAAGGCCGACTCGAACTGAGACGGCGCCAGATACACCCCGCGCTCCAGCATCGCATGAAAAAAGCGGGCGTAACGCGAGGTATCCGAACACCTGGCTCGGGAGTAATTGGTGACTGGCTCTTCATTGAAGAAGAAACCCCACATGCTGCCAGCGCACGCTACCTGCATGGGTGCGCCGGCATGCTGCGCGGCCGCCCAAAAGCCCTCGGTGAGAGCTCGGCTAGCGCTCTCGAGCCTGGCGAAAAATCCTGGTTGGTTGATGAGGCGCAGAGTCGCCAGCCCCGCGGCCATTGCCAGAGGGTTGCCGGAGAGCGTACCTGCCTGATACACCGGACCTATGGGTGCCACCATCTGCATGATATCAGCGCGGCCGCCATAGGCCGCCGCGGGGAGGCCACCGGCGATCACCTTTCCAAGACAGGTAAGATCCGGCGACACCCCGAAGTGAGTCTGCGCTCCACCATACTCTATCCGGAAGCCGGTCATCACCTCGTCAAATATCAAGAGTGCACCGTTTTGGGTAGCGATCTGGCGGAGTCCGGCCAGAAAACCGCTGGCGGGAAGCACCAGACCCATATTGCCCGCCACCGGCTCGACGATAATAGCGGCAATCTCTTCTGGATACTGGGCAAATGCCTCCTGAACCGCCGGTAGATCGTTGTAAGCGACGCTGAGAGTATCACCAGCAGCTCCCGGTGTCACTCCCGGACTATCCGGCAGTCCCAACGTCGCTACTCCTGATCCTGCCTGCACCAGGAATGAATCGGCATGCCCGTGATACCCGCCAGCGAACTTTAAGATCCGTCGGCGGCGGGTAAAGGCACGCGCCAGGCGAACCGCGCTCATGGCGGCTTCGGTTCCCGACGAGACGAACCGGAGCATCTCCATCGACGGCAGGGCGTCGGAGATCATTGCCGCTAGCATGCTCTCCGCCTCGGTAGGCGCGCCGTAGGTCATGCCCCGTTCAGCCTGCCTGATGACCGCCTCAACGACCGCTGGGTGAGCATGTCCTACAATCAACGGGCCGTAGGAGAGTACATAATCGATGTAGCGGTTGCCGTCCACATCGGTGAGCCAGGCACCATCACCTTTGGCGATAAAGATCGGCGTTCCGCCGACGCTGCCGAAGGCGCGCACCGGGCTATCTACGCCGCCGGGCAGAAGCCGTTTGGCCTCTGTGAAAAGCTGGGCGGAGCCAGCTGTGCTCCTGGACATAGCTACCCGGCCTCCGCTACTCGTAGGAGATTCGCCGCCTGCTTGGCAAAGTAGGTGATGATCAGGCCAGCTCCGGCACGTCGGATGCCTATCAGGCTCTCAAACATGGCTCGTTCCTCATCCAGCCATCCATTCTGGCAGGCGGCCTTGATCATGGCATACTCGCCGCTGACCTGGTACGCCGCCAGCGGTAGATCGAACTCTTGTCCGGCGGCATGGATGATATCGAGGTACGGCCCGGCCGGCTTGACCATCAGGATATCAGCTCCCTGCTCGGCGTCCAGTCGTAGCTCACGCAGCGCCTCACGTCCATTGCCAGGATCCATCTGATATCCTCGCCGGTCACCAAACTGTGGTGTAGATTCCGCCGCCTCGCGAAAAGGGCCATAGAAGGCAGAAGCGAATTTGGCGGCATAAGCCAGTATTGCGGTATCGGCAAATCCGCTTTCGTCAAGCGCGGCACGAATCGAAGCTACCTGGCCATCCATCATGGCACTGGGAGCCACGATGTCGGCTCCCGCTTCAGCATAAGCAAGCGAGGCGCGTGCCAGCAACTCCAGCGTGGGATCATTTTGGACAGAGCCATCCTCTGCTGAGAGAACGCCACAGTGCCCGTGAGAGGTGTATTCGCAGAGACAGACGTCGGCAATTATCACCATCTCAGGCGCCTGCCGCTTGATAGCTCGTATCGCCTGAGGAACGGGACCGTTTGCATCCCAGGCGCCGCTGCCGGCAGTATCCTTCTCCGCCGGAATACCAAAGAGCAGCACCGAGCTAACACCAGCTTTCTGTAACTCCTCGATCTCACCTGCCAGGTGATCTACCGAGCGCTGGGCGTGTCCCGGCATCGATGAGATCGGACGTAGTATGTCATGCCCTGCCGCCACAAAGAGCGGAGCAATCAAGTCGGCGGCGGCAAGCGTGGTCTCGCGTACCATGCGGCGCAGTGCTGGTGTGCGCCGCAAGCGGCGCGGTCGATCGCCAAGAACCATGAAACAACCCCTCTCTGGTTTCGCTAGAGGCGACTCGGTCCCATTTGGGCAAAAAATGCCGACAGCGCCGCCACCAGCCCATCTATGGTAAAGGACTCCGCGACCACGTCAACGACGAGTCCCATCTCCCCGGCGGCTTCCGCGGTCACCGGACCAATGCAGACAATAGCGGGGAGCGCCAGAAGGCGCTGGATGCCGGCTGGCGTCTCGCCCAATTGCGCCAGGCCTTCGCAGAAAAAACGGACGGTGGATGAACTGGTGAAAGTAACGGCATCCACACTTTCCGCGCGCAAAAGTCCCGCAAGTATGGGAATTCCCGGACCCGGTACCGTACGGTACGCCGCAATCTCGTCAACCGTGGCACCGCGCTCGCGCAGCCCAGCAGCGAGGACCGGGCGAGCCAATTCGGCACGGGGCAGCAGCATTCGCTGACCCTCGAGCGGGCCGATTTCGGCGAGAATGCTCTCCGCCCGGTAAGAACTGGGCACAAACGTGACAACGATGCCATGTGCTTCCAGCGCGCCAGCGGTGGCTGGCCCAATCGCTCCCACTTTCAGCGTGGACAGCACTGCCAGGTCGACGTCACAGGCGGCGGCACGGGCCAAAAATGTCTGAACGCCGTTTACGCTGGTAAGTAACAGCCAATCATAGGAGGCCAGGTTCCGGGCGGCGGCATCGAGCTGTTTGAAGTCTAGCGGCGGCGCGATGGCAATCGTCGGAGTTGTCACCGGACTGGCTCCCAGGCTGCGCAGCCGCTCCACTACACCCTCAGCCTGCGTCAGCGGCCTGGTTATGGCAATGGTCTTTCCAGAGAGCGGGGCATTCGCGGCAGGCATCGACGTGACCTTTCAGAAGAGGAGCTTGGAGCCGCCGGCGTCCAGCAGTCGCTCGGCCAGGGCAACACCGGCAGCGGCAGCGATAGCAGCGCTCTCGTTCTCCGCCGCAATCTCGGTAGTGACTGAAGCCTGAAGGAGGCTGCCATTGATGTCGCCCAGCATGCCCCACATGGTAAGCTCACGGTCTGCGATCTCGGCATAGGCCCCTATCGGTACATGGCAACCTCCGCCCAGACGGGCCGCAAATGCACGCTCAGCCAGGACCGCAACGCGCGTGTTTGGGTCGTCCAGAGGAGAAGTGAGCAGGGCGAGAGCGCTATCGGCGGCGCGCGCCTCGAGAGCCAGCGCCCCCTGGGCCACCGCTGGCACCAGCAACTGGGGAGAGAAGATTTCACTCACCCTGACTGGTAGCTCCAGCCGGTCCAACCCGGCCTTGGCCAGTACGATAGCATCATACATGTCACCTTCGAGCTTGCGAAGTCTGGTATCCACATTTCCCCGTAGATCGACTATCTCTATGTCCGGCCGCAGGTAACGTAGCTGGCAGATACGCCTGACGCTACTGGTTCCAAGGCGCGCGCCCTTCGGTAGGCCGTCAAGGGAGTGGCCGCCGCGAGATATGAGTACGTCCCGGGCATCGGCGCGCTTGGGAAACGCCACCAGGGACATGTCCTCAGGCGGTGTTGAAGGCAGGTCCTTAGCGCTGTGCACCGCCAGATCAATGTCTCCAGTCCGTAACGCGTCTTCGATAGCAGCCACAAAGAGCCCGGTGTCGCCGATTTCGCGTAGCGGCTGGCTCGTAGCCACATCTCCCTTGGTGGTGATATGCGTGACCTGAATCTGCAGGCCAGGATACGCCGTACGAAGCGCCTGTGCCACCAACGCAGTCTGCGCCAGGGCAAGCTTGCTTGAGCGCGTCCCCAGGCGAATTGGCTGCCTGGTCTGCTCTACGATTGCGGTCGATGGACTGGCCGTGATCATATGGCACCCACCCAATCAGAGCTGTCGAAGCCATGGACGAACTCTACCAACCGGATCAGGTTATCAAGCGGCGTCTGGGGAAGTATGCCATGGCCAAGATTGAAGATATGGCCCGGTCGACCGGCTGCCTGCCGCAATACACTGATAGCTTGCTTCTGAATGATCTCCCAGGGACCAAGCAGCACCGCCGGGTCGAGATTACCCTGAAGGGCAAGCTCGCTACCCAGGAGCTCCCAGGCAGCGTCCAGTCCGATGCGCCAGTCTACCCCAATTACCGTTCCACCTTCGACTCGCATCTGCTCGAGCAGTGTTGCCGTGTTGGTCCCAAAGTGAATAACCGGCTTGCCCAGGTTGCGCAATCTACCCAGTAGTTTCTCAGTATACGGGTGCACGTAGGTCGCGTAGTCTCCGGGGCTCAGGCAGCCTACCCACGAATCGAAGAGTTGAAGCGCGTCGGCGCCCGATTCAGCTTGTGACTGTAAATAGACCGCGGTGAGCTCGCCAAGCCGCTCCATGAGACCGTGCCAGAGCTCCTGCTGGTTATACATGAGCGCTTTGGTAGCGGTAAAGGTGCGAGATGCGCTGCCTTCAATAAGATACGCCGCCAGCGTAAAAGGCGCACCCGCAAAGCCGATCAGCGGCATGCTCTCACCCAATTCCGCTTTAACCAGGCGCACAGTCTTGCCCACAAACGGGAGATCCTCTTCCGGAACAAGCTCGCGGAACCGATCCAGATCTGCGAGAGTGCCGACCGGTTCCCGTATGACTGGGCCTTTCTCCTCGACCAGTTCTATGTCGAAGCCGATTCCAATAAGAGGCGTCATAATATCAGCGAAGAGAATGGCGGCATCTACTCCCAGGCGGCGTACCGGCTGGAGCGTCACCTCGGCACATAATTCCGGCTGGCGGCATACCTCCATGAAGTCATGCCGGTGGCGAATGGCACGAAATTCGGGAAGCGATCGCCCCGCCTGGCGCATAAACCAGACGGGAGTATACCTGGTGGGTTCTCGCCGGCACGCCTCTAAGAATGGGCTGGTTAGGGAAGTCAACGTCATGGGCTCCTTTGTCACCCAATCATTGCCAGGGCGGTGGCCAGTGGTTTATGGACCGCGGTCACAATGGGGGTGTCTCGCAGAGTGTAGCGCCGGGCCTCGGTAGAACGCAGGTCGATGACCAGGGACTGGAAGTGTGCCAGATCGTTGGTCTCATAGGCGACGACGAATTCCTGGTCGTCGAGTCCGGTTGCATAGAGGAGTACCTGGCTCACATCACTATACCCGTGACCAATGCGCATGTGCTCATTCATCATGCCCTGGCGCGCGTCTTTGCTCATCAGATACCATTCGATCGTCTTGCTGAAAGGATAAACTACCAGAAAGGTGCCCCGGCTCGCTTCGTCGATCGCCTGCTCTTGAGCGGTTAGGCGGCGGGTGTAGGTGGAGGCGCGAGTGAAGCCAAACAGCGAATGGGTTGGCTGAAGGTATACTCCCATGGCGGTCTGTAGCAGTCGAGCGGTCATATCCTGCATCTGCTCTGGAGAAATCCCCTTGCGCCACAGGAGTAGGTCGGTATCACTTTTGAAGCCGATAGTGCTATAGCTATAGGTGGTGATTTCCGGCGCAGCTTCAGCCACCACCTGGGCAAACTCCTCTCGCCCTCGTTCCCGCTTGGCCTGAGGTAGCCGCCGCCATTCACCATCTGTCTTGAACCCAAGGAACTGCACGAACTGAAGGGTGGTCGGTGAAGTAGAAGATTCGTCGGTCATAACGTTGCTCTCGTCTCCTTAGATTTTGACGTATCGGTGTCGGATAGGTGGAACATCTGGTTCAACGCCTCAGCTGCCGCCAGACCACTCTCCGGGTCTTTCAGCGCCATTATGGGCTGGTGCAGCAATTTGTTGACGATGGCCACGGTCAGCGATTGGATCGTTTGCTGCTCGGCTTCGCTAAGCGCCGGTAAGCGGCCCAGCGCCCGTTCAAGTTCGGCGGTGCGGATCCCTTCGGCGTAAGCCTTTAGGTCGCGAATCGTCGGTACCACCCATTGGGTGGCCCGCCATTCCAAGAAAACTCGAACTTCCGGCTCGAGTAGCGCATCAGCATGTACGATCTCGGCGGCTCGCGCTGCGTGATTCTCCGAGCTGACTATGTGCAACGCCTCGATATCGATCAGGCGATCTCCGGTGACCTCAATGCCGGCTGGATCGACGCCGCGAGGTACCGAGAGATCGAGAAAGATCCTGCTCACATCTGTGCATGAGCGCGTGATCAAATCCGTCGTAATCAGAAAGCTCGGGGCGGTCGTCGCGCATATGATAACTTCGTGCTGCGCCAGTGCCTGAGCCAACTCGCCGTATGGCCAGGCCTGAGCATGGTAGCGGGCAGCAATCCGGGCGGCCCGATCGTCGCTCCGGTTAATGACTCCCAGCTTGCCGGAGTGCTTTGGGGCGATCAATTTGAGAGCCAGATCAGCAGTGTGGCCCGCTCCAACGATAAGACAATCCCGCTCGCGAAGACTGCCCAGCTGCCGCGCCGCTAGGGTCAGAGCCACCGAGACCACCGAGACTGGATGGCCGGCAATCTGGGTATGGGTGCGTACCAGCTTACCAGCCGCCAGCGCCCTGTCTACCAGCCGGTGCAGCACCTTAGTGGAGACGCCGGCTTCCCGCGAGGCCGCGTAGGCGCTTTTGATCTGCCCCATGATCTGATCATCGCCCAGCACCATCGAGTCGAGTCCGGAAGCGAGCCGGAAAATGTGGCGGACCACCGCCTCGTCGCGATATGCATGTAGAAAATCCGGCCGCATGTCGCCGCTCCAGCCACCACAGTACTCGCCGATAAAGCTCTCCAGCGCCGCCAGACCCTCCTCTACGTCATCCACCTCCGCGTAAACCTCAACCCGATTGCAGGTTGAGATAATCATACCGCCGCGTACGTAGTCGCGTAGGGTCCGCAGTATATGCGGTAGTAGTTCCTGGCTGACCGCCAATCGTTCAAGAACGGCGATGGGAGTGGTTCGCTGATGAGCGCCCAACATGATCAGTTTCACGGTTGCTGGTCCCGCCTTCCAGTGGCCAGCGCCGGGTCACCGCATTCGGAAACCGGGTGGTTCTCATAACCGGCCAGGACCCCCAGCAACACACTGTCCATGAAAGCATCAATCTGGTCCTGCAGCTTGGCAGCCTCTGCAAGGTCGGATGGGTAAATAATCCCAGACGCAGGCGAGGTCAAGTGTGAGCAGGCGCGACGAAAAAAGAGAAAGGCTTTGACGGTTTCATGGAGACTGATAGAGGCATCGAATGCTTCTTTGCCATATATCGTGCCTACCGCGCCGGCTTCGTTCAGGAACCGGCTATCCGGAGTCCGGCTATGTACGTGCTGTATCAATAAGCCAAGCAGACGCTGTCCCAGTCCTCGCATCCGGTCAGCAGCAGGATGCTCACTTACCTTACGATGCCACTCCTGCTGATTCATGTCCTGTACGTCGCTTGACCAGGGGGCGGTATCCGCTGCCGCAACGGTAATCTTGTTGGACTCACCCGAAAGTAGAGTCTCCAGCTCGTGTCGCTGAAACCGACGATGCCCCCCTACCGTGCGATATGCCGGCACTTTACCGGCATCGGCCCACCTGCGCATGGTAGATAGCGAAATGCCTAGCAAGGTGCTTGCCTCATGCAATCCCAGCCAGTCATTCGCGGTGCTCCGCGATATCGGAAAACCAGTCGAGGTAGATGGCATATGTCCAACCTCCTCAAACCTCTCAACTATCTGTATAGAAAAATAGTGAATACTCATCAAAACTGTCAAGGTACGGCGGACAACTGTCTGTCTTGCGCGCTCATGTATACTGGCAAAGAAGGCACTAGGCGGCAAACGCCAGGTACACTCGCGTGGATAATACAACCTACCGGAGTTGCGAGGAGGCCAGTTACTTATGAGTGATATCGCCGACCCGGAGGGAACATCTAGAGCCAACGTAGCGGCAGCAACTTCCAGCTCTGCAGGCGGCGAAGATGTCGCCGCCGCTCGGTGGGAAGCACGACTCTGGGCGGCTTCCTGCGCACTGGCATCACTCGGCGCTGTGGTCTTCGGGCTCTCCACCTGGGTGCCATGGGTCACCGTCACTGGCTACGGCAGGATTAGCATCGTCAATGGCCGCCAAGAATTTTATCGATTCCTCCTGGACCCAGCGGATATACAAGGGTCGTTTGGTCTCTTCGGCGGAAGTCTGCTGAGCGTTGCTGGGCTGCTGCTCTTGCCGTTTCTCTGGCAACATCGCTCACGAATCACCAATCTGCTCGCGCTTGCCGGCTACTGGACCTGGGGCATATTGTTGACTGTGTATGTCGCCGCCAACAGCCGCTATTTCCAGAAAGGCAGCACAGTACACCTGGTCCCGGATCTCAGGGTCAGCACCGTCATGTTTACCTCAACTCCGGTTCTTGACTTTGGCTACTGGCTTCACTTTGCCGCTCTAGGGATTGTGACGATTGCCGCGGTGCTGCTCCCGGTCACCCTGCTTCCCCGCGCCGCTTGGGCTCGCATTAATGCCTCTCGACGCGGCAGAAGTATGGGGCCGCTGGCTCGTGTCCCTGGTACGGGCACACTTACCCTGGGACTGATCATCTGGGCGCTTGGCACCTTCATCTTCCCCTGGGCCACCGTAAACTGTACTGCCAACCCTATCTTGGTAGCAACCTGCAGTGGAGTTTCCTTTTCTAGCGCTCTACAAGTGAGTCTGCGAGACCATGCGACCAACATTGATCCTCTGGTCGCCATCTATGCAGCCGGCCTGTTGCTTGGCATTGCCGCCTCCCTGATTTTCCTGGCATCCTGGACTTCCCGTCTGACGCCAGGCTTGTATATCTGGATTGCGCTCTGGTTGGTCACCGCCACATCCATTGCCGTTCTGGCCACTTCTGGAGTTGGGCTGCTGGTCGCTCACCCCGCGTCGGTTGGGTTGCCGGTAGGTACCTGGAGAGGCGATAACGGCATTGCCGCCAGTTTCCTAGGCTTGCTAATCGGCTGGGGAGCACTACTCTATCTGGCGTTCAACACCAGTGCGAAACGGCCGGAGTCCCAGGGAAGCCGGTCAGAATAGTGGTAAGTAGCGCTCGAGTTCCCAGGCGTGCACCTGGGAGCGGTACTCATTCCATTCCTGCATCTTGGCTTCGATAAACCAGGCGGCTATTTGCTGGCCCAAAGCGTCCAGCACCAGGTCATCACCGCGGAGCGCCGCCAGAGCTTCTCCCAGCGTTCTAGGCAGTAAGGCGATTCCCTTGCGAAGCCGTGCCTGCTCATCCAGTGTGTAAAGCCCTTCCTCCACGGGCGTAGCCAGAGGGAGCTCACGAATGACTCCATCCAATCCGGCGCGCAGCATAGCCGCAAATGCCAGGTATGGGTTGCAGCTAGGGTCGGGAGACCGTAGCTCTACCCGTGTACCAAGCCTGGTGCCGGGAGGCGCCTTAGGGACACGTACCAGCGCCTCGCGATTGACGCGTCCCCAGCTGATCATTACTGGCGCTTCAAAACCTGGCACCAAGCGTTTGTAGGAGTTTACCAGAGGACCCAGTACGGCGCTAATCCCCGGAGCATGCAACAGCTGCCCAGCGACGAAGTAGCGCCCGATATCGGAAAGGCCGTATTGCGCGTCGGCAGCGCCGGCAAATGCATCTGAACCGTCGCTCAGGCGGAGCAGCCGCTGGTGAGTGTGCATGCCTGAACCGTTGACGCCAAAGAATGGTTTAGGAAGGAACGTGGCCAGTAGCCCATGCCTCTGTGCAATGGCCCTGATAGCATAGCGAGCAGTGGCCACGGCATCGGCCGCCTCGAGAGCCCGGCAGGAGACAAAGTCCACCTCATGCTGTCCAGCGGCGACCTCATGGTGGCAAGCTTCGACGGAGATGCCCATGGCGGCAAGTTCCAGTACGATTTCGCGGCGTACATCGGCGGCCAGATCAGTGGACAGGTCGAAGTAGCCGCCTCGGTCGTAGGAGAGCGGTACCCCGGCTACGCCCTCACCTGCGTGCAGCAGGAAGAACTCCAGTTCTGGTGCCACTTCATACGCGAAGTCCAGTGCTGCGGCATACCCCAGCGTGGCCTCGAGTATGGCGCGAGGGTCACCCTGAAAGCGTTCGCCACTTGGCATGAGAACATCACAGACGACGCGCGCCAGCCTGCTTTGCGCATCATCGCCAGAAATGCTGCGCCACGGAATCTCCGCAAAAGTAGCCAGATCGGGACGCAGGTACATGTCAGTTTCAGCGACCCGGGCAAAGCTTTCGATGGCACTGCCGTCGAACCACTTACCATGAACCAGAACGTCCTCAAACTGATTGGCGGGTATGGTCACACTCTTAGCTATCCCAACCACATCAGAAAACTCTAGATTGATAAACCTGATATCTCGCTGATGTACCTGAGCCAGTATGCGCGGTATCTCACCGGGTTCTTTGACCCCGGTAGGGCCAACTATGTCTTGACTACTCGAGCCAGTGAAGTTATGTGATTCGATTGATTCTCGGCGCCCTTGGTCCACGACGCTCACCTACTTTCCGCAAGTACCCGCATCCCCCGTTCTACGGAGGTACTGCACCCACTAACGCTGGCGCCGGGCGCGTCTTTCCTCGGCGGCATGCGCGCGCTCACGCTCCTCCTCGTTGCTCAGAATCAGGGGAGGCACCGGTGTAGGATGACCCTCGTCGTCAAGCGCGACATAGACCAGATAACTGGTGCCGGCGTGCCTCTTGGTTCCAGTACGCATGTCCTCGGTCTCGATGCGCGCCTCCACTTCCATTGAGCTACGGCCCACAGACGTCAGGCAGGCAGTGATAGTCAGCAGATCCCCGATGTACACAGGCTGCTTGAAGATCATCCTATCCATGGCAACGGTGACGCAGCGGCTACGCGAATGGCGGATAGCTACCGCTCCACCAGCCTCATCCACCAAGCGCAAGATCGCACCGCCGTGTACATTACCCCAGACGTTGGCATCCGGCGGCTGCATCGAACGCGCCATGACAATCTGCGACTCGCCCACGGTTTTCCCGCTCATCTTCAGCGACGCCTCGTTTTCTATGCCTGGTTGTCCCTATCATCTCCAGTACGCCCACTCATTTATACGATACAATGAGTGGCAACTGGGCAAAGCTCCTCTGCAATTACTGGTGCACCATACCAGAGGTTTGGGGTTCTCGCATGCTCCGCTTTTTGACTGCCGGCGAGTCGCATGGCCAGTGCTTGTCGGCCATTATCGAAGGCCTGCCGGCTGGGCTTTCGGTAAGCCAAGAGGCTATAGACGAGCAACTACTCCGCCGGCAAGGTGGCTATGGACGAGGCGGGCGAATGAAGATCGAGCGCGATACGGTAGAGGTGCTCTCCGGAATCCGACACGGCTATACGCTTGGCTCACCCATAACGCTACGTATCGAGAACCGCGACTGGGCAAACTGGCAGGACCAGATGGGCACAGCACCTACAGACACCCTACTCACTCCGGTAACGCAGATACGACCTGGGCATGCGGATCTAGCAGGTGCGCTCAAGTACGGTTACGAGGATCTGCGCAACGTGATCGAGCGGGCCAGCGCGCGTGAGACAGCCGCGCGAGTTGCCGCCGGTGCGGTCTGTCGCCAGTTCTTAGCCGCCTTTGGCGTGATCATACACAGCCACGTCGTTAAAATCGCCGAAGTAGGTTACCCCAGCGGCAGCGAGCCAGACATTCTGCAGCTTGGCGCCGATTCCCACGCCTTTTGGGACCAGGCGGAGAACTCCGAGATGCGTTGCGCCGACGCCGAGGTGACCGCTCGTATGATCCAGCGAATTCTGGAGGGTAAGCGCAATGGGGATACTTGCGGTGGAGTCTTCGAAGTGGTAGCTATCGGTGTGCCGCCAGGCCTGGGCGGCTACAGCCAGTGGGACCGGCGACTGGGAGGGCGCATCGGGCAGGCGCTGCTCAGCATTCCATCCGCCAAAGGAGTGGAGATAGGCTCTGGATTCACTGCGGCGATGTTGCCCGGGTCGCAGGTGCAGGATATCGTGCGCCATGACGCGGCGCGAGGATTCTATCACCTCTCCAATCACGCCGGAGGAATCGAGGGCGGAATCAGCAATGGGGAGCCTATCACCGCCAGAGTAGCGCTCAAGCCTATTCCTACCCTGGCACATCCACTTCCGTCCGCCGATATTGCCACGGGCGAGAACCTCGAAGCTACGCGCTATGAGCGCAGCGATGTCTGTGTGGTACCGGCGGCAGGGGTCGTGGGCGAGGCCATGCTGGCGCTGGCGCTGACCGACGCGTGGCTGGAGAAGTTCGGTGGAGATAGTGTGGACGAAATTCGCGCCGCCTATCTGGCCTACCAGGCAACTCTGGCACGCTGACTCCGTACTAGCTTATATCAGCTTATATCAAGGCGCGATACACAAGGCGCGATACAGTCGTGGACAAAGTGTGAACTAGTGCCTTTGACAGGCCAGTGCACCGGTGCTACACTCGACCAGAGACTGATACCTACTAAAGAGATAGCTAGGGCCAGAGCTTTTACTAAGATAGATGAGATAGAGACGCAAAAAGAATTACGACCATCCTGGGGATACCGACCGGATCAACATGAGTGGAGCGCCGGATGCAGGAGCGGCATAACGAATGTCTGACAACCTCAATGTGACCATTCGCCGTCTGATGAATCTATTCATCATCTTGTTTTTGCTGATCAGTGGTGTAGCTGCTTATGTACAAATCGGTAACCAAGCATTTCCCGGCGGCCCGAGTCTAGCCAGCAGCTCTCTGGATCCCCGTGCCTGCCTTGCCCCGGACGACCAGCCAGTACGCGGCACCATCTATGACCGAAATGGCATTAAGCTGGCCTGGACCGTCCGCGATGACAATGCGCTCTGCGGCTACAGGCGAGTGTATGCCGATCCTACCCTGGCTCCGCTCATCGGCTACTTCAGTTACCAGTACGGAGCCACCGGATTGGAAGCCGAGTTCAATGACTACCTGGCTGGAACTGGAGTGGGAGCGTCGCCGAACGAGGCCATCAACAAGCTTCTGCACAAGCCGCAGAACGGCAATGACTTGTATCTGACCATCGACGAGAAGCTTCAGCAAAAGGTGGCGGCTCTCTACGAGAGCACTAACGCGGTGCTGTATGGGAACGGAGTCTGTGAGACGCAGGGCTCCAATCCGCCCGGAAGCATCATCGTCGAAGACCCCAATACCGGCCAGATACTAGCCATGTATAGTTATCCCTTTATCAATCCCAACAACATCGCGGTCAACCAGGTCAATGGTCAGGCGGTGCCGGTTGATCCAGGCTATTGGCAGCAGATCAATGCCGATCCCGGCGCTCCTTTGCTGAACCATGCTACGCAAGGTCTCTACGATCCCGGGTCGACTTTCAAGACCGTGACCCTCCTGGCGGGACTGGATTCTGGGCAATATTCGCTCAATACTCCTTTCGATTACAACAGCGCTACCACATTTACCATAAACGGTGAAACCATTCCCTGGGAAGACTATCTCACTAACGGCACGTGGAACGGCATCTTGAACCAGAACTCATTCCCGCTGACGCTGCAGCAAGGGTATGCGTACAGCGACAACACCATGTTTGCCCGTGTTGCCGTACAGGTCGGCGCCGAGACCTGGCTCAAGTACGTCAGGGCATTCGGCATCCAGACCCCAGGCTACAGTTCGCCGGTGCCTGCGGTGCCCTTTGACGACATCTCGGCACCGAGCAGCGCATACAACCAGTTCGACAGCAATGGGAATCCCACTCAATTCACCTCCAACCCCAATTTACTGGCTGAAAGTGGCTTCGGCCAGGGTCAGCTGCTCATTACACCGCTGACGATGACCGAGGTCGTCAGTACGGTTGCTTCAGGAGGCTATCTCTATGAGCCGCATGTCGTGAGCCAGATCGTACCGTATGGAGTGAGCCGCAGCAGCATAATTCCCGGGGGAGACGGGCTGATTGGGGATAAAGTGCCGTATGGCGGCGGCCCAATCATAGAGCCGCAGACGGCGGCGGCGGCGCGCGCCGCCATGTGGTCGGTAGTCAATTACGGCACGGCATACTATAGCCCTAGTCCAGTTACCGGTCAAAGACTAAACACGTCTGGCACCCATGAGGGCGGCAAGACCGGTACCGGCCAGAGCGGCAACGTAAGTCCCGAAACCTGGTGGATCTCACTGGCTCCCGACGACCAGGCACCAGGTGGTGGAGCTGCCAAGTACGTCGTTACTGTTCACAAAGAGCACAGCGGCGAAGGTGCCTGCCAGGTCTGGATCGCTGACAACATCTATCAGGACCTTGGCGCCTAGGAACTCTACAGGCATGGTATACTGGCAGTCGTTGGACTGGTTACCAGCGTTTCCGGGCGAGATCTCCGGCGAGGAGGAGCTATGGCTGGGCTGCAAGGTAAAATCTTTAGCGGCTATCAGCTTGCCGAGCAAGTAAACGGCGGCGGCATTGCCGACGTCTATCGTGCACAACCTACTAGCCGCGGTGGCCGTCCGGCAATCGTCAAAGTAATCCACCCTGAATTTGCTCAGCAGCCAGGATTCTTGCCGCATTTTCGCGAGATTGTCAAGCTCTCGAAACGGCTCGCCAATCACCCGCATATTCTGCCCCTTTTAGCCAGTGGCGAAGAAAGCGGTTATCTGTACCTGGTGACGCCGTTTGTCTCGTCAGGCACACTCAAGGATTGGATAGCCAGAGGTGAGCGGCTTGGGCCATCCGATACCGGCCCATTCTTCCGGCAGCTCTGCGATGCACTTGGCTATGCGCATAGCCTCGGCATTGTCCACGGCAACATCAAACCAAGCAATATATTTCTGTTCGAAGGCCGGCATGTGCTGCTTGGGGACTTCGGCATGCTGTGGGACATTCGAATGCTACGCGAGTTCGCACAGATGGATGTGGCTCACTCAGCCGAATCCGTCGAATATCTGGCACCGGAAGTCGCTACTAATCAAACCACACAACTGAGCGACATTTACAGCGTAGGCGCCGTACTATGTGCGGCAATCACTGGCCAGGCACCTTTTCGTGGAGCCACACTCGGCGAGGTGCTCTCGGCACACGAACGCCAGGCTCCACCACATCTGCAACAGATAAATTCGCGATTGGCTCCGGCAATGGCGGCACTCGACGTGGTTACTCAGCGAGCTATGGCCAAGCGGCCGGAAGATAGGTATCCGTCGGCGTCCGCATTGTCTCAAGCCATTGAAGCTGCGCTGGTATCGGCGCCTACCGGGGCCTATGCACCAGCGCTCGGGGTGCCGCCTGCGCTCGGGGTGCCGCCTGCGCTCGGGGTGCCGCCTGCGCTCGGGGTGCCGCCTGCGCTCGGGGTGCCGCCTGCGCTCGGGGTGCCGCCAACCGACGCCAGATCTGCGGGATTCGCGGGAATTCCAGACAACAGGAGGACAGCCTCGTCTGGACCAGGATTACAGGCGCTAAATCCGCCATTTCCCCCGCTACCGTCTTCGGCAACGGTTGATGGAACCATGGAACACGGCCGGGCAAATCTGAATCTCAGCCCAGTCGAAGCACCAACCAGACGAGTTCCCGCACCCATGGCACGTTTCCCAGATGAGCTCAGCGACCAATCGACACTGCACGTCTCCGCACCCGACCCGCCATTATCAGCGCCCAGGAGTTTGCCACCGACACCCCAGACTTGGTCTGGAGCTGATGCCGCCGCTGTCTGGAACAATGCTGCTAATGGGGAAGCCAGTATGTTACCGGCTATTCGACCGGCGCAGTTAGGGCCGGTGGCCGCAAATCACCAACCGGGCGCGAGCCCCAGTTCACCGCCGGGATTCCAGCAAGGGTACCAGCAGCGCTATGACGGGCGTAATGACCATATAGCAGGTGGTGGTTGGGACTCGGATAGTGCCGACGATGATGCAGCGGGATGGGAAAAACTTACCTCCCAACACTACGCTGCCGTCAATCCCAATGAATCTTACCTTGGGGAAAGTACCGCCGGGTACCTATCGCCGGGTAGCATGCGACCTCAGCCCGAGTACTCGACGTCCGACTACGCCTCCGTAGAAGGCGATGCCTATCGCGCGCCGGCTGGGGAGACCAGTGACTACCAGGCGGCAAATAGTTGGGGTGATGGATATACCGGCGAGTACACTGGAAGTGGATACACATCCGGCGAGGATTCGCGCGAAATGGATGGATGGCCAAGTGAGCGGCTGCAGCATGGTCAAGATGCTAACGAGCGAGGCTTTTCACCGACGCAGCTTGGGTTACCTCGACTTACCAATCCAAGTCTAGGCGCTGATCTGCCCTCAGCATGGCGTGATATTGTATCAGGCGCGTTACCGCCACCGCTTACCCATAACGGTTGGGACACCGTTGAACCAAGGAATGGTGCCAACAATTTATCAGGCTGGAACGAAGAACCGGGATACAGCGAATCGTTATCGGCATACACTGGGCAGATGGATCAGCCGGCATCTACCAACTGGCCGGAATTGGAATCCAGAGGCAGCAATCGTCGCAGTCCAGGAGCGCCGCTCGTCCCTTTAGAAGAGCAGCGAGTCTGGACAACTGGTACGAGCACACTGAGGCACCGGAACAAATGGTCGGCCTGGCTCATCGTGTTGATCCTACTAGTGGTGCTGGCAACCTCAGGTTTTGTCATAGTACAGCGTCCGCAATTGTGCCCAATACGTGCCTGCCAGACGATTAGCGCGAAAGTCCATAAGATTGTGCCGGCAATTGGCGTTCCCAGCGCGCAACCGCCAGCGTCCCTCAACGCTAAGCTGTCCTCCGCCCCGCTGTCCCTCGTGACCGGTAAGACAGGCACTACCACTCTGACGCTTACCAACGCTGGTCCCGGCGTAGCGCACTGGACAGCCACTTCGGACTCCACATGGCTCACACTTGACGAAAACAACGGCGCTCTTGCCGCCAATCAATCGGTGACGCTCACACTCACCGCGTCCGCAGCGGGTCTACATCAAGGGGCTAATACCGCTGCGATTACCGTTACCTCAAACAACCAGGTCCTCCCGATTATTCCAGTAACTGTCTCGGTAACCGCCGGCTAATCCCCGCTCGCCGCGGGGCTTGCGCCGACACCGGCAGCATTGACCTGGTCCCAGGCGTGGTACGAGCTACGAACTAGGGGACCGCTTTCCACGTGGCGGAAACCCAGAGCCTTGCCCGCGAGCGCATACTCGCGGAACTCCTCTGGGGTAACAAAGCGCTCGATTGGTAAATGCTGCGCGGTAGGTTGCAGATACTGCCCGATGGTTACGATGTCAATGAGAGCGGCTCGCAAGTCACGCATCAACTCCATGACCTCGTCGTGTGTCTCACCTAGTCCCAGCATAAAGCCGGTCTTGGTAGGTATCTCAGGGTACATCTCTTTGGCCCAACCAAGAACTTCGAGTGAGCGGCGGTAAATGGCCTGCGGCCGTACAGTTGGGTAAAGTCGAGGTATAGTCTCGACGTTGTGGCTGTAGACGCTTGGGCGCGCATCCATGAGTATCTGCAGCGCTTCGCGTGATCCCTTAAAGTCAGAGGCCAACACCTCGACGGCACACCCAGGGTTGAGACGGCGAATCCAGCGAATGGTGGCAGCCAGGATCGTTGCTCCGCCATCGCGTAGCTCATCCCGATTTACCATGGTAATGACTACATGGTTCAGCCCCATTTGGCGCACCGCCTCAGCAACACGCCGGGGCTCTTCCCAGTCTACCGCCATTGGCCTGCCCGTGGCCACCGCGCAGAAGCCGCAACTGCGGGTACAAATACTGCCCAGAACCATAAAAGTCGCGGTACGGTGGGCCCAGCACTCGCCAATATTGGGGCAGCGAGCCTCTTCGCAGACTGTATGCAGCGACTTGCTGCGCACCAATCGCTTGAGTTCGTCGTAATTTTCACCGGTCGGCACACGTACTCGCAGCCACTCAGGGCGTCGCAGCGGCGTAGTCGCCATACACTATTACCTCTTCCGAGCAGTGATGCTCTGGTTGGCACGCATCTGGCTACCAATTGTTTGCCTGCCACTTGATTTGCCTAACTGGTAGGCTAAGTATATACAGCGTGTCAAGAGACGGCACTCACGATTGTATCAGTGTGGTATCCTTAACCGCAACCTTATCCCTTGCCGTACGAACTGCGAGGTCCTCATGAGGATAGGGGTCCTAATCTCAACGAAGAGCGGTTATGAGATTGCCACCGACCCGTCTATATCGGCAAGCAAAATTATTCGAGTCGTCAACCAATTGATCATCCCGTGGAGATTTGGTAGTCTTCGCACGGAGAAATGGGAAGTATCGTGAACGAAGAGCATACAACGCGCATACTGGTCGTGGATGACGACCGCAGCATACGTGAAACGCTGCAGGCCGCGTTGCAGGACGAAGGCTATACAGTGAGCCAGGCCGAAGACGGAGAGGTCGCCATTAAGATACTGCGGGCCAGTAAAGAACCTATGGTGGTATTGCTCGACCTGCGCATGCCGGTCCTGGACGGTGATGGCGTGTTATCTCTGGTCGCCGCTGACCCACGACTGGCGTCCTGTAACGCATTTTTATTGGTCACGGCGAATCGAGACTTCATCTCCGACAAAACCAAGCAGCTCTTACTCCAACTGCAGGTACCGGTCATTCCCAAGCCGTTTGAGCTGGATAGATTGATTGATATCGTGGCAGAGACCGCCTCTCGCCAGGGAGCAAGCATGACGCCAGAAAGCTGGATGGATACATCGCCGCACCAAGCAGCACGCGGTACTAACAGCTAAGTTCACCAAACGCAGTCCGGCAGCGCCATAGTGGTGCGCTTACCTCACCGTGTACGTCTAGATAGTAGCGCCCGTCAGTAACCTCTGGTAAAGACAGAAAGCAAATGCAGATGCCTGTAGTCTTAGTGGTTGAAGATGATGCCGAGATACGAGCTACATTACGCATGGCGCTGGAGGACGATGGCTATGTCGTCCTGGAAGCTCCCAACGGCGAAGCCGCGCTGCAAGAGCTTCGCGAAAATCTGGAACCAATGGTGGTACTCTTAGACCTGGTGCTTCCACTGCGAAGCGGCGCCTCAGTCCTCGAGGAGGTGGCAACGGATGCTGACCTGGCTACTCGCCATGCCTATGTCCTCGTGACCGCCGGCGATCACTCCTTTCATCCCCCTTTTACCAATGTGCTGCAGCAACTACAGGTTCCGGTCGTCCACAAGCCCTTCGACCTGGAAACTCTAATTCGCACCGTGAACCGAGCCCAGGAACGCATAGGTGCGTGACCGGTACTGAATCGATCTTTTTTCACTGTGCGGCCACATTTTCACCTGCTCGAGCCAACGGCATGAAAGATGCTTGTCTACCACATGCGCTCCGGCGCCAAGGGTATCTCAAGTCTATCTGTGCAGAACGCATCTGCGCAGGCTAGTATCATCTGGACTTGGCAGAACGTCTGCTGCGGTGGAACGGTGGCTCAGGTTATGGCAGATTCACGTGATCATCTCATCACGGGGCTTGACATCGGCTCATCTTCGATCAAGGTGCTGGTGGCGGAACGGACCGTGGACGGTAGACTTCGGCACGTTGCCAGTTCTTATGCAGAGTCCGCTGGTGTGCAGTCTGGCGTAATAGTCAATATTGGGGAGGCAGCGCGCGCCATTGAGCACGCCTGCTATAGCGTTGAGGAGCGCATTAGCCAACACTTGCCGTGTGTCTGTGTCAATATTGGAGGTCCACAGGTCTACGGTGTGAATGCCCGCGGGGGGTGTTCGATCGTCCCGACTCATCGGGAAATTACCCAGCAGGATATAACCAGGGCCATCAACACTACCCGGCACAACGTCTCCCTGGATAGGCGCTACGAGGTGGTCTATGAGATTCCACGTGCCTATCTGGTGAACGGGCAGATTGGGATGGCTGATCCGCTCGGCATGATTGGCGAGCAGCTAGAAGTCGAGATTCACTATACAGTGGCACCGGGCTCCTTAATCCAGAGTTTACTCAAGAGCTTGTATCTCGCCCATATCATGCCGGCTCAAGTACAGCCCGGAGCGCTGAGCTCCGGCGAGGCGTTGGCCCACACGTTCGACGCAGCGCTACGCCAGACGGCGAGCGAAGTTCCTAGCCTTGGAGTGCTCAATATCGGTGCTGAAACATCCAGCCTTACTATCTACGTGAGCGGATCAGTCTGGATGAGCCAGGTGGCGTCGGTGGGCGGAGCGACCATTACCAAGGCAATAGCCAAACAGTTGCAGGTACCCTATGCGGTAGCTGAGGAGCTAAAAGTACGCTACGGCCACTGTAATCCGGAGGCGGTAAATGAATTCGAACTCATGCCGCTGCCCGAATCTTCCGGCTACACTGGATGGATGCCTCGCCGCGTGCTGGCCAGCAGCATACAACAGGGGGTCTATAGCCTGGCCGACACCCTGAGCCAGCTACTTGACGAGGCGCGTCAAGCCATGGTGCGTCCCGACGTAGCACTCTTGACCGGCGGTTGCGCGGAACTCTGGGGGCTGGAGACCGTGCTCAGCCGGCTACTCGATATTCCACTCAGACGCGCTCTGCATGGAGGCATCATTGGTTTACCGCCACTGGCGCGACAACCAGCATTCTCTACTGCCGCGGGACTGGTTCTGTGGAAGTATCACTCCACCGGCGAGCCCCCAAGACTGAGTCAGCACCGACAGCGCCTACCACTTCCCACTTCAGATTGGTTAGGCAGCGTAAAGCGGATGGTTTCGGGGATACTGACGTAGGCAGGATTAGGCATGATCGACGCAGGGGATGAGGAGAGTAGACAGAAAGACGAGGCGCAGCTAGCAATGGCCCAAGAGTTTATTAGTCACACCCAGTTAGAGGGCAGAACCGGTACGCCCAGGACTTCACCAGGCGGTATGGCCGGAGAAGAACAGTTGGTACGACCGCAGTATGTGCCGGCAGCGCGTATTGCCGCCGTAGGAGTGGGGGGAGCAGGCACTAACGCGATCAACCATATGATCAATGTCGGTGTCAGCGGCATTGAGTTCATAGCCATGAATACCGACGCCCAGGCACTGGAACTGGCGTTGGCGCCAGTACGAATGCGCCTGGGTGAGGCTCTGACACACGGACTTGGCGCCGGAGGAAATCCCCAGATCGGACAGCAGGCCGCCGAAGAGAGCTATCCCTTGATTCGTGACCGGCTAACTGGGTTTGACATGGTCTTTATTACCGCCGGCATGGGCGGCGGAACCGGCACCGGAGCCGCTCCGCTAGTGGCACAGGCTGCGCGCGAATTGGGAGCGCTTACTGTGGCGGTGGTGACCTTGCCGTTTGCCTTCGAGCGACGTCGCAAGCACATCGCCGAGAAAGGCATTGAGGCCCTACGCGAGATAGTAGATGCACTGATATTGGTCCCAAATGAGCGCTTGATGGAACTTAATCCCGGAAATCTCGGCGCATTTGCGGCCTACCGGCTGGCTGACGACATCTTACGCCAGGGCATACAGGGTATCAGCGACCTGATTACCATTCCCGGCCTCATCAATCTTGATTTCGCCGATATACGCTCCATCATGACCGATACCGGTTCAGCACTCATGGCCGTCTGCACCGCCAGAGGCGAGCATCGCGCCGAAGAAGTGGCGCGCGGTGCTCTCTCCAACCCGTTGCTCGACCTTGATATACAGGGTGCACGCGGGGTCATCTTCAACATTACCGCCAGCGACGACCTCACCATGGCTGAGGTCTACAAAATCGCCGAATCGATTTCTGCCGCCGCG
Source organism: uncultured Chloroflexia bacterium (assembly GCA_963826075.1). Classification (GTDB taxonomy): domain Bacteria; phylum Chloroflexota; class Ktedonobacteria; order Ktedonobacterales; family JADMIN01; genus JAJPKE01. The sequence continues at coordinate 854,963 of CAWGVQ010000004.1, read as the reverse complement.
CACCCCGAGGCCAACATCATATTTGGCAGCATCTATGACCAGGCGTTGGACGGGGCCATCAAACTGACCGTAGTGGCAACCGGTTTCGAGCCCAGGGTAGTTCATCCCGATCTACCGATAGGTCTACGCGCGCAAATGTCGGAGCCGCAGCTGGCGCCGGAGCCGCAACTGGCGCCGGCGGCTCCGGCGCGAAAGCCGCAGGATATGTCCAACGACAGTCCTCGTGTTGGACTCACACGCAGCAGTTCTGAGCTGGAGCAAACTCCCGAAGAGGAGAAGCGTCTGCGTCGCCTGGAAGAACTCAGGGTGCGACGGCGTCAGGTTCTCTCCGAACCACAGGACGAGGAGTATCTGGCAGGAGCGGAGGATAGGCGCGAAAGCTCCTGGAGACGGCTCTTCGGCAGGAACAGGACCAGCCTCTAGCGGAATCAAGTGTTTCACTGCGTGCAAAAATGTTCAACCTCAGGCCACCAGTGTACAGGTGCAACGCTTACGGCTGGTCACGTTCACGAGCAAGCTGGCAGTGATCATCCGAGGATATGCAGAAGCAGGAGTATGATCACTACCGCAAGAACAACGACTACAGTGACGAGGAACACAGTTACCATCGCAATCGCCTGGTCGAGCGCCGACCGGCGCCGTGCCGGCTCCTTCTGACGTGCGACTTCTCCGGTTGCCGGGTGCAGTGCGGGCGTTCTTGACCGTTGTACCGCCGCCGGAACCGGTACTGGAGGAGTCACGGTATGAACTCTATAGGTCGAAAACAGTCGCCCGATATAGTCGGTATACGCCAAAGCTATCGCCGAAGAATCTATGGACAGAACCGATTCATCATTTTCACGAGCATTTTCAGAGAAGTTATAGCTGCCGGCAAAAGTGAGATGATCGTCGATGACAAACACCTTGTTATGCATGAAATCCTGCTCATGTCCTGGTGAGAAACCATGTGACGGCGCGGCGACAAAACGAGGATCGTGAAGGAACCAGAAGACCCTGGGATCCTGCCGAGAGTAGTGCAAGACATCCTGCATGCCGTGGGGATCGAATACCCCCTGTATATCGGCATGCGGGTTGTCGGCGAATGGCAACAGAGCCTGCAAAATATTGGGGTCGCTTATCAAGAAAGCAGCGATACGAACCCGCCGTGCGCCCTGCAGAGCGGCCACTATGGACCGCTCAATGCCGTCACCGGAGGCCGGCTCGAAGAATGGGTGAAAGTCGATGCCCCCAATCGATATGGGTGGCGGCACGCTCCCCGGCTGGTGCGAGTGCTGGTGATGGGACTGCAACAGCTCCTGAGCCACCTGTTCATAGCAGGCGGCAAGTGGCTCCGAGTTAATGATAAAGCAGGTGTTATCCTGGAGTTCCAGGCCACCCACAGTGAAATTGGCCGAGCCTACCCATACCGATTTTCCGTCACGCACCAAGAACTTATCATGCATCAGATGGCGGCCCTGCTCGTGGACGGCAGTTGCATAGGGGAGTAGGCCTGCGGCAGCAAGAGCTTCCTTGGTTCCACTGGGCTTGGGGTCGCCGCCCAGTCCTCCAGCACGCGCCTCGCCTCCATCATAAGCCAGACGCAGGCGTACATTCCGTTTCGCCACTCCAGCCAGCGCGGAGAGAATCGCCGGATGCCGCAGGTCATAGATGGCAACATCCAGAGCGGTTTGGGTACCGTCGATGAAGTCTACCAGGTGCTTGGTAAGCCCGGCGTCGAAGCCCGCGCGCGACGACTGAAACAGAATCTCGACGCCGTGACCAGCGTAGGTGGTTGGGGAAGTTGGCGACAAAGCAATACCTCTCTTTGCAAAGAATGGACGCGTGCCGGCACTTTCAAAAACGCTTGGCGCTGGACACCCAGTCCTTTCACGGAATTGGGAGGAAAGCGCCTCTCTTTCGTGTGTACGTGTCCCCTTGCGGGGGAGTGCCAGCCACTCACAATGGACTGACACCCAATGCCCTTGCAGGCCTCCGGTTGCCCGGGTAAGGTTTCCCTCGACAAAGATATCCAGCGGTTTACGTGCTCGCAGCACTGACTCGAACCCTGTCCGTCTGTTTAACCACGAGCCGCAGAGCAGCGGGCTGAGATGCCACCCACTGGTGCCTATACATTCGCTAGTATCGTAGCCCGATAGGTGTTGCCACCTCTGGCTGAGTCTGGTCAGGTTCAGGCTTGCTCTGATATTACTAACTCACAAGCCCATCCCCTTGTAGGGGATAGGGTACCTGACTAAGGGACTTAGCTATGAATCTTGCGACCTATGATACTTTTGTGTGGGAGGTAATGCAAACTTTTTGCCGTTTGGCTCCCCTGTCCGCCAGGCAAGTGGGGAGAATGTACTCGAGACTGAACTGTCTCAGGCTTGCCAAACGCTGCCCATATGTGACCCAACTGGAAATCTAAGCTAGAGTCGAAAGGTACACAAATGGAAAAGAGATACCCAGTCTCCGCTCCCTTGGGGCGATCCGCGCAACTCGCCAATGCCACTTCTGGCGGCCATGCCCACGATGGCCTGGATGTCTATGACGTGATTGTTGTCGGCGCCAGCTTTGCGGGACTCAGCTTCGCTGGAGTAGCCGCGGCACGTGGGCTGCGCGTGCTGGTTCTGGAACGGGACGCCTCGGTGGGCCATGTCGTTCGCACGACCGGCGTGCTGTTTTCCGATGTGCTTGACGTTCTCGATGTTCCTGCGCAGTTCTTGATGAACTCGGTGCGCCGGATACGTCTCCAGACTCCTGACCACAAGTCCATTTCCGTCTCCGCTGGAGCATTCCGATTCTATATGGCCGATGTCGCCGGTCTACTGGGCTGGATGGCTGACGAAGCCAGGGCTCGTGGCGCGACGATCCGTACTAGCTCGCCGTTCCTGGGCGCAATTCGCACCGACTCCGGCCTGATGCAGGTCTCGATTGGCAGCCCTTCGGCGGCCACAGGGGGCGGCACTGCCTCGCGTGCGGTCGCTGTCGAGGAGTATGCACGGTTCCTGGTGGGCGCCGACGGCGCCGGATCGGCAGTTGCCCGCAGCATGGGACTCGACCAGAATACCCGTTACCTTGCTGGAGCTGAGTGGCTCATTAAAAACGTCGAGCTGGACCGAGAAACCTTCTATCTGGTGATGGATCACAAGCTAGCTCCTGGATACTGCGTCTGGCTGGCGCCGCACGGCGACATTGCCGCTCTAGGCGTAGCCGGCCATAGGCGCGCATTCAAGCCCGTAGAGTCGCTACAGGTCGCTGAGATGCTCTTCAAGGATGTAGTTGACCTCAGTCAGATGCAAGTCGTGGAGCGCAAGGCCGGCGTCATCCCAACTGGTGGTAGGCTACGGAAAGTGTACCGGGACGACCAGCGTGGGCGCGCGCTGCTGCTTGGCGACGCCGCTGGACTCTGCGGAGCCGCGACCGGCGGCGGCATCTACCCAGCGCTGATAAGCGGCCGGCTCGCCGGTCAGGCGGTGAGTAACGAGGTGCTTAACGGCACTCCGGACGCCGTTAAGCACTACCTACACGATTTTGCGCTGGCAGGGCGTATGGGCCAGTACCTTCAGATCGAAGATTGGCTGCGTTGGGTACTGGACCACATGGGCTCGAATGCTGATGTGGCCATGCTGTATGGATTATTCGGGTCGTCGGAAGGTCATCGTGTCTTGCAACAGGTGCTTCTTGAAACTCCAATTATCAGCATGGACAATAGCCTGTTTTCTTCGGTACGCAACTTACTTGGCAAACATCCGAGTATTTATGGTTCAGCCTTTCGCACCGCCCTGCGTCGCGTGGTCGCGCGAGCGTGATATACTGTGTCTCGCACCTTGTCGCAAGTTCACTATTTACCAGCGTTGACCGGTGGACGCAATAGACCAGACATGGGTGAGTGGTGTGGTCACGCCAAGGACGAATAACAACTGGCGGCAAAGGTGCCTGCTGATGTGGCGCCTGAGCCCGGCGCGCTTGTCTACCAATGCGGGCGAGTCCGGCACATGATCTGCCGGCATTGGCTAAAGAGAGCATGTCATGTCGCACACACAGCCGTTTACCACATCAGCCCCGCCCAACCAACACGTGTCGAAGACGTCGTTGCTAACCTACACATCGGCGAACTCTCCGGCCGGGCCTGCCGAAGAGTTCGTGCAGCTTAGCGGTAAACTTGATGTCGAGAGTGCACTGCAAGGCAAGCCGCTTCGGGTGCTGATGGTCGCCTCAGAGGGAGTGCCATACGTCAAAACCGGCGGGCCGGCCGATGTGATTGGCGCTCTGCCCCAGGCACTGCGCCGTCTGGGACATGATGTACGGGTCGTGCTGCCGCGCTACAACAGCATTGATCCGGAGCGCTGGCAGCTTCTACCCGTCGTTTCCAACCTCTCGGTGCCGCTGCAGCACACCACGGTACAGGTTCGTGCGCTACAGACTCTGCCGGAGCTGGCCGTACCGTTCTATTTCATCGAGGCTCCGCACTATTTCCAACGTGAGAAGCTTTACGGTTACAACGATGATGGCGACCGCTTCATACTTTTCTGCCGCGCCGCTCTGGAACTCGTGCGCGCCCTGGACTGGGCGCCCGACATTATACACTGCCACGACTGGCATACGGCAATCATTCCCAATTGGACCAAGACTATCTACAAGAAGGATCGGCTATTCGCCTCTGCCGCCACGGTCTACACGATTCATAACCTGGCCTACCAAGGGATTTTTGGCTACCGCATTCTGGAGGTTGCGGGTATAGCCGAGGAAGGGTTTACCTACCCAGAGCTGCCGGACCTGGCAAACGTAGTGGATCTCATGGGACGAGGCATTCTCTTTGCCGATACGGTGAGTACCGTCAGCCCGAGCTATGCCAAAGAAATCCTTACTCCAGAGTTTGGCGAGCGCCTTGACCCGCTGCTGCGCCAGCGAAGCGACCGGCTCTATGGCATACTGAACGGCATCGATACCGCCCTCTACAACCCGGCGACCGACAGCCATATCATCTCATCTTACGACGCGTTCTCCCTGGACCATAGGCCCGCCAACAAGCTAGCGCTCCAGGAACGGACCAAGTTGCCAGTGGATGCCGGCATACCGCTGATCGGTATCATTTCCCGGCTCACTGACCAGAAAGGGTTTGATCTTCTCGATCAGATCGCCGTGCCGCTGCTCGAGCAGGGGGTCCAACTGATAGTTTCCGGTACCGGAGACCAGCACTATCATTCGATGTTTCAGCGTCTGGCGGCGCATTATCCGCAGCAAGTCTCTATTCATCTCACGTTCAATCAGGAAATAAGCCAGCAAATCTACTCGGGCTCCGACATGTTGCTCATGCCCTCACGCTTCGAGCCCTGTGGCAGCACCCAGATGCTGGCCATGCGTTACGGCAGTATTCCGATTGTTCACCGCACTGGCGGTCTCGCCGATACGGTGCAGGACTTTTTACCGCTGGCCAACGCCGGAAACGGGTTTAGTTTTGCGCGTTACCATCCTTTCCATCTCTTCGCTGCCGTTGTCAGGGCTCTCGAGGCCTACCAGTTCACCGATGCCTGGCGCGACTTGATGCACCGTGCAATGCTTGCCGATTATTCCTGGGATGCTTCGGCAGAGCAATATGTCGCATTGTACAGACGAGCGCAGGAGTTGCAGCGCATCAGCGCGTCACGAGACTCATCAGTTGTGTGAAAGAGTGCAACCAGTCATGTCCACCGAAGCCCACGATCCTGGCGGCAGAGATTCTTCGAGTAACTCTGGTCCGATCGAGAGACGAATAGACCGCCTTCCGCAGATCATCGCTAGCCTGCCCGACTATGAACGCACCCTCACTCATCAGCTCTTCCAATTCGACATCAGCGAGGGGACCATCGTACCGCCCGTTGAAATGGTACCCTGGCTGCGTAAGACCTTTGGGGAAGAGTCGGCGGCGCTGCGGCAGACAATCGTTCGAGTGATGAATCGCTGGACCTACGAGGGAGCTACCTTCAATCCCTTGCGTAGCCGCCGCCCTTCCAGCGGAGCTACCACTGTGGAGACCGTCTTCCCACCACCTGAAGTACAAACGCGCATTGATCAGACCAGTGGCGACGACTTCTGCGATCCGCTGCATCGCACACCGGCGGATACGTTTGGCAGGATTCATGGTCGCCACGTCGTAACTGCCGCCAACGTCGCCAAAGCGGATGGCTGGCACAGCGTGGGTATCTTTGACCGGCATGATCCCTTGCAGATAGACTCTGATCTCATTGTGGACATGCTCGAGGTAGCCGGCGAATGGGCGATAAGGGCGCAACGGAGTGATCCAGCGGCGCGATATCTCTTTCTTCTGTGGAATTGCTTATGGCGTGCTGGAGCTTCACTGGTGCATGGGCACATCCAGCTAACGCTAGGCCACCTGATGGCACACGCGAAGGTGGAACATTTGCGAGCGGCGGCAGCTAGGTATCACCAGGAAACCGGCGGAGACTACTTCACCGACCTAGTGACGGTGCACCAGGCGCTAGGGCTGGCGTCAGGCGAAGGGAAAGTGGAATGGTTCGCCTCACTCACTCCGGTCAAAGAGCGTGAAATTGTGCTGCTGGCACCCACCTATCAGAATGGCGTGCTGCTGCCTGCAGAGCTGAGCGCGCTCTCCGAACAGCTTTACGCTACCATATCGCTGATGCGACGGACCATGGGGGTTCTTGCCTTCAATATCGGCATTTTTGGACCTCCACTGGTAACTGGAACAACCAGCAATCAGGGAATCGCAGCTAGGTCGGCGGAAGACTGGAATAGTTTCCCGCTGATGGCGCGCTTCGTAGATCGCGGCAACCCACTCTCGCCAACGTCGGATATAGCAAGTCTCGAGTTATTCGGAAGCAGCGTGATTGCCAGCGATCCCTTCGAGGTTGCCCGCAGCTTGCAAGCGGGTGAATCCGATCTCGAGGCTACCTTTCCATGATTCGCCATGGTATGGTATGAGAAAATGGAGGCATACCTTGATACCATCCAACAGTCTGGAAGCGGTGGTTGGGCAACTGGTAGACGAGCTCGATCACCGCTTCGCTTACGCTGCGGCACTCATCTGCGGGACATCAGGCACTGAGATACGCGATAGCGGGAACGAGCAACTCGCCCGCGAAGTCGATCCAAGTCGCGGTATAGTGTTTACTATCTATGACGGCGCCAGTTTCATAGAGTACGCGACCAGCGACCTGAGTCCGGAGAGTCTGGCCAAATCAGTACGCGCCTGGGCCGGCAACCAAACACCTCGGCGGGATGGTCACCCCATAGTTGGCGGCGGCGTGGCCTCGCCCACTGGGGGCAACCGGCGTGATTTTGTGGTCGATATGCAGATCGATCCTGCCACGGTAGCGCTCAGCGAGAAGCTGGCCATGAGTCGCGACCTGCAACAGAAGGCCAAAGCGCTTGACTCTCGTATTGTACAGGTGCAGATACTGTACGGCGACTACGCGAGGGATACCGTCTACATCGGGCGGGGCCGGTACCTTGCGCAACACATTCCACGAGTTAACCTGTTTGTTTTCATAGCCGTCTCCGACGGCTCGCAGACCCTAGCCCACTTCACGTCAGTAGGCGGCACGTTCGGTTATGAGAGGGCTAGCATAAGCGACCAGCAGCTCCGCGAAACCACTGATGTCGCGCTGCGGCTCCTGGGAGCGGAGAGGATCAAGCCGGGAGAGTACGACATCGTCACCGATCCAGGCATTTCCGGGGTGCTGGCGCACGAGAGTTTTGGTCATGGCGTTGAACTGGATCTATTCCCCAAAGGGCGAGCCCGTTCGGCGCAGTACTTAGGAAAGCCGGTGGCGGTGCCCGACCTGCAAATGTTTGACGATCCCAGTATTCCCCTGGGGCACGGCTCCTATTTCTTCGACGACGAGGGCGAGTTGGCGCGGCCGACTCAGATACTGCGTGACGGGGAATTCGTTCGCCCTATCAGCGATTTCACCTCAGCGACACTTGCCCCTGGGTTACACACACCCAATGGGCGACGCCAAGATTTTACCCGCAAGGTATACGCCCGCATGAGCAACACCTTTTTCGGGCGCGGGACCGTGGCTCCCGCCGATATGATCTCCGGGGTCGAGCACGGCGTGTACCTCCGTGCGGCCGAGAGCGGCATGGAAGACCCTATGGGATGGGGCATTCAAATCACCGCTCGCTACGGAGAGGAAATAGTCAACGGAGAGACTACCGGGCGGCTGTTTGCGCCCGTAGGCATCACCGGGTACGTTCCCGATGTGCTTCAAAGCATCACCGCCATCGGCAGTGACTTCGACCTATGGCCAGGGCGTTGTGGGAAGGGCCATAAAGAAATCGTGCCGGTGTCTACAGGCGGGCCACATCTTCGAATGAAAGCGAGACTTGGCTAGTGGGAACGGCGAGAATACTACCTCCGAGCGAAGAGGCCACGATAGCGGCGATCGCCGACGCCGCAGCGCAGCTACCCGGCGCGGACGATTGGCAGGTTCAGGTACTTCACAACGATGAAATGCAACTCTACCTCATCGGCCATCAGGTAGAGTCACGCCGGACGGTGACCAACAAGCGGGCACTAATCACCCTCTATAACGACCATACGCCGGCCGATCCACTCGCTCCAGGAGCGGCGGGCCCGCTTGCAAGTGCCAATCACTCAACCAGGCGTGGCTTCACCACCATGACACTGTTGGCCAGCGATCTGGCCAACGGCGAGCTTCCTAAGCGGCTGGCCGAGGGAATAGCTGCGGCCAGGTTGACCGACAACCTCCCATTTGAGCTGCCACAGGCGCCGTCTGGGGGTTACCCGGAGGTGGCTATTCTGGATCCACTGCTCGCCAGCGACCCCGAGTCAGCATTAGTAGATGCCAGAGTTCGACTCACTCGAGCGGTCTCCAACTGGGGAAATGTGCGCCTGTCCAGTGCTGAGCTCTATGTCACCAGAACTGCCCAGGTACTTCGTAATAGCCGCAATCTGGCTGGCCAAAGCCAGGGGGCACACGTGTTTCTGGATTTCGTCGTAATTGCCAATGAGGATGGTCAGGAAGCCGAGTTCCACGCTGAACTGGCTCGGCGGCGTATCTCCGATCTCATGATCGAAAGTACCGTCGACTCGTACGCCACCTACGCTCGCCATCTGCTCGTAGCCACAGCTCCGTCGACCCATCGCGGTCCAGTAATCCTGACCGGTGACGCGCTACTCGGATTCTTCTCACCAGTCGTGTTCCACGCCTCAGGGGAAGCCGCCTTTACAGAGATCAGTCGATTCAAGCCCGGCGAGCCGGTAACCGACGGCGAGCTTCGTGGAGACCGATTGACGCTTTCGAGCGACGCTCTACGTCCTTATGGCAATAAAACCGCGGCATTTGACAGCGAAGGATTGCCGGGGCAACGCCTGGTCGCGATTCAAGATGGAGTGTTTTCCAGATACTGGGCGGGCAGTCGTTACGCCACCTATCTTGGGATCCCCCCGAGCGGCCAATTTGCCAATTTGACGATTCAGCCGGGACAGTGGCGGATGGATGCGCTCCGTGCGGTAAGCGACGGCCCGGTCTATGAGATAGTCGCGTTCTCATTCATGAGGCCGGATCCAGTCTCCGGAGATTTCACCGTCGAGATCAGGTTAGGCTACAGGCATGATAGCAACGGGACCCATCCGATCAAGGGAGGCTCACTCTCCGGAAACGTCTTTGCGGCGTTGGCCGATGCGCGCCTATCGTCCCAGACCTATTCGGATGGAAACTATTTTGGCCCGGCGGCGATCCGCTTTGGCACTCTTAGCATATCCGGAGAGTAGACTGGCCCTAAGCTCAGGCGGCTCCAGCGGCAGCTTGGGGTGGGCGGTTGCGCAATTCCCCGATCTTTCCGGTAAACCATTGGTATCGGGCGCGAACCCGCTCGCGGAGCGCAGCGAACCACTCCGACTTACCGGCCACGTAGGCCGCCACCGCCAGCACCACGCCGCCTACCATCAGCCACGTAGTTATACTGTCTAGTCCACTGAAGACAGTCCGTAGAATTGGTTGCACCACGCTCTTGGCGGTTGGGTTCATGGTCGCGTTGATGATGTACTGCTGCAGGTAGTCGATCGCAAACTTGAGCAGAATGAAGCCGATCGCGATCCCGATCCCCAGCTGGAGGAGTGTCCGGCGACGGTTGGTCGAAAACCACAGGGTCAAGATGATCAGCACCGCGGTGGCCAGCGGCAGCACCCAGGTCAGAGTTTGCCACAGCCCAAACAGCCGCTGCGCCTTGGCAAGCTGTGCCGATTGGTAGAGCTCGATCTGACCCAGGTTGGTGGGCACTGGTATGCCCAGCGCCTGTGAGAGCTTTTGCTGCGCCTGCTGAGGCACTTGCAGCTGGCTGGGATCAGGAAGCTTGACGTGTTGGGCAATCAGCGTGGGCAGGCGCTGCTGGATGTCTTGCAGGCCCTGGTCGATAATCGGGACGAGGTTGAGAGTGACCACTCCATTGGAGATGTATAGCGTAGAACTTTGACCGCGTAAGGCGGCAAGAAGCTCACTGTAGACATAGCGGTTGGTGCTTATCCAAATCTGCTGGAAGGCAGGTCTGTGCATCAGCGTGGCAATACGCGCCTGGGTGAAGTTTTGCACGACCTGAGTGAGTGGTGCAGCCAGAAAGGTAGCTTTGGGCGGCAGCACCTGCGTCGCGCGCCTCTGTACATTGAGCAACGTGACCACCTCGCTCGCAGTGTAGGCGCTGACCGCCTGAACCACTTGCGGGTTGTGGCCGACGGGACCGACGATTTGAATCCAGGTGTTGGTATTTAGCAAGGTCGAGCTTGACCACAGGGTGAGGGTGCTGCTCAGAATGCCGAGACAGGAGAGAAAAATCAGGACACCTACCAGAACACGACGCGCCTGTCCCGGTTGGCGGCGCCGCTCTTCCTGTGCGCGTAACCGTGCCACCTCCCTCCGCAGCCGCTCGTTCTCCTCGAGTACCGCCTGGTCGATACCTACGGCCCGGTCACCCGCCGCCGAGGAAACACCAGGCTGTGCTACTCGTTGCTCCGGCAGCTTGGTGCTGGCACCGTTCGCATCCACCAGCGGCTTGGTGCTGGCACCAATCGTAACCACCGGCAGCTTGGCGGTAATGTCGTTCGTGTGCTGATGCTCAGTGTCGGTGGACTGTGTGGTGACGTCCACCGAGCTACTATCGATAGCCGAGAAGAAGGCGCCAACGTGGCCGTCTCTCGTCTCCTCGTGCTGCTGCATGGCCATGAGCTCGCCCTTTTCTAGTTCACGTACAACAGCCGGCCGATCGTCTGTCGCTACTTATAGGAAACTACATTAGTACCCATCGCACTGTACGCTGTAGATGCCGGCCCAGCGCCGTACTGCGGGTGGGTTCCGAAGGATAGCTCTCCACCTGACCGCATGTCTACTGTGGACCTAGCTGGCCGGTGAGTGAGCGCCCAGCCGGCTCCTGCCCAGCGTTGATCGTCGTTTGCTTGACAGTGGCGGACATGGTGAGGTAGAGTAAAAGGCACTGGGCATTCCCGACAATGCGGGGAATCCGGCGGTCCGGGCTCGGCGTGAATGGGGACTGCAGGGGCGGTTGCTGAAACTGGCAGACAGGACGGACTTAGGATCCGTTGGGGAAACCCATGAGAGTTCGAGTCTCTCACCGCCCACCCTAGTGGCACAGGCTGTGCCAGGGTAGATAAGACATAATATCTTTTTCCTCATCACACGCGCGACCGGACGCGGGATGGTCTTCTAAGGGACCGGCCCGCGTTTCTTTTGGAAGCGGTGGCTGGCAATACTTTGGAGGCTGGTGAAACACGTGAAAGTGACGGTAGACCGCTCGACCGAGAGCGAAGCGGTGTTGAATGTCGAACTGGAGTGGAGCGAAGTCGAGAAGGCGTCAAATAAAGCCTACCAGCGGCTGGCGCAGAAGTATACCGTGCCGGGTTTCCGCAAAGGACACGCCCCACGTCCGATGCTCGAGCGCATGCTTGGTAAAGAGGCCATCTATCAGGAAGGACTGGAGGACCTGATTGAAACGACGTACCGTGAAGCCATTCGCTCTAACGACCTCAATCCGCTGGGCCGGCCTGACGTGGACGCCCCCGGTATAGAGATGGGCCAGCCGTACACGTATGTCGCACATGTACCAGTGCAGCCTCCAGTTGAGCTCGGGAACTACCATGAACTCAGTGTCGCGCGTCCCTCGACCGAAGTCAGCGATGAGGAAGTGGCTGATCTTCTGGAGCGCGTGCGTCAAAACCAAGCTATGTGGCTGCCGGCCGAGCGGAGCGCCCAGCTGGGTGACAAGGTTTCGGTTGATCTGAAGCTAACCGTCGGCGACCGTACCATCAGCGATCTCAAGGACAATGAGTTTGAATTGGTCAGCGAGCGCGCTGGGATCTTCTCGGGTATGGACCAGCATATTGTTGGACTCTCTGAGGGCGAATCCAAAGAGTTTTCGACTACGATACCGGAAGACTATGCCAACAGCGAGCTAGCCGGCCGGGAAGCGCAGTATTCTGTGACCATCAAAGCAGTGAAATACCGTGAGCTTCCCGAGCTTGATGATGAGCTTGCCAAATCAGTCGGCGAGTATGAAACGCTCGACGACCTTCGCAGCGCGGTGCGCACACAACTGCAGAGCCAGAAAGAAAGCGACGCCCGTCGCGAAGTGCGCGAGTCCGTAGTAAAAGCGATCTCTGATGAGTCCAGTGTTGACGTTCATCCAGTGCTGGTGCATGAAGAAGTGGACACCATGCTGGACGAGACCAAGCGTATGCTGGAGCAGAACCGGATCTCCTTCGAGCAATACCTTGCCATGACGCAGAAATCGGAGGAGCAGCACCGGGAGGAGATCGAGCCGGAGGCGCAGGAGCGAGCCAAACGCGACCTAGTGCTCGATGCGGTTGCCGACGCCGAGAACATGACGGTTGGCGACGACGAAGTTGCCGGCTGGCTCGAACTGTATGCGGCAATGGGCGGGCGTAAGCTCACCCCTAAGACCATATCTGCCGGCCAGCGGGTCAACATCGAAACGCGCCTGCGCCGAGACAAAGCCATTTCGCTTCTCGTAGACATCGCCACTAAGAACGCTGAGAATCAGAGCCAGGAACCAGTGGAGGCTACCGGCATCGTGACAGACACCCCTGCTTCCGAACCGGAAGTAGCGGCGGACACTGGAGCCGAACCGGTCATGCCGGAGACCAAGAGACCCGAGGTTCCAACCACGGTGGAGAAGCTGTCTAAAGGCGCGACGGCCGCTGCCGAAGCTACCCGGGCAAAACCGTCAGAGGCCCAACCAAACTCATGATCACTGACTACCAGCCTAAGAGGGGGAAAGTCCAGAAGAAAAAGCTAACCCGCCATACCAGGACTTGTGATTCGTATGTTGACATCTGTCCCTGCGATATGGAAGTGTAACATAATACAACATCCGGTGCGGCGCCGTTGCAAACAGGCTAGCGGTCTTTTATGGGAAACTCTAAGTACTTCAAGTTTTCATTCAGCCGGGCAATAAGTTAAGACGTGGCCACGTCGGCTGCGAGTTGATGGTCCAAGAAGCCAGCAACAGGAGGAAGGTGACAACGTGGCGACTACCAAGGGGACACGAATGACCTATCGCTGCTCTTTTTGTGGCAAGAGTCAAGATCAGGTCCAGCGGCTTATTGCCGGGCCTGGGGGCGTTTATATTTGCGATGAATGTGTTGACCTGTGCCGCGAGATCATTGAAGAGGAACAGTCTTCTACCAAGCCACGTGTTGCCAGCAGCAAGATTCCCACTCCTCGGAAAATCTATGACCAGTTGAACCAATATGTCATCGGCCAAGACCGCGCCAAAAAGACACTGGCGGTTGCGGTCTACAATCACTATAAACGTATCAACTCGGGAATGCAGATCGACGATGTGGAACTGGCAAAGAGCAATATACTCTTGATTGGTCCCACGGGCTGCGGCAAGACCTATCTTGCCCAGACGCTTGCCAAGATCCTTGACGTTCCCTTTTGTATTGCCGACGCCACGGCGCTAACCGAGGCTGGCTACGTAGGCGAAGATGTCGAAAATATCCTGCTGCGCCTGATTCAGATGGCCGACTTCGATGTGGCACGCGCGGAGCGTGGCATTGTCTACATCGATGAGATCGATAAGATCGCGCGCAAGGCGGACAATCCCTCGATCACGCGCGACGTTTCCGGCGAAGGCGTACAGCAAGCACTGCTGAAGATTATTGAAGGTACGATCGCCAACGTTCCTCCACAGGGAGGGCGCAAACATCCCCATCAGGATTTCATCCAGATCAATACCCAGAATATTCTCTTCATCTGTGGCGGTGCCTTCGAAGGACTTGACAAGATCATCGAGCAACGCCTGGGAAGCCACAAAACCATGGGATTCAAGGCGGTTGAAGAGACCCTGGAGATGAGCAACAGCGCACTGGCGCAGCTCAACCCAGATGATTTGCTCAAGTTTGGGCTCATACCGGAATTCGTTGGACGGCTGCCGGTAAGCGTCTCGCTGGATAATCTAGACCGCAACGCCTTGATGCGTATTCTTACTGAACCCAAGAATGCACTGGTCAAGCAATACCAGAAGCTCTTCCATCTCGATCGGGCGGAACTAGCTTTTACCGAAGATGCCCTAGAGGCCGCCGCCGATTCGGCGCTCAAACAGAAGACCGGCGCCAGAGGTCTGCGCACAGTCATCGAAGAGGTTCTTTTGGACGTCATGTTTGAGATTCCGTCGCGCAGCGATGTCAAAAAAGTCGTGATTGACGCCGATACCATTTTGAATCATGTGCCTGCCAAAGTAATTACGCGCAGTGAAACGCGTAGCGTAGAGCTAGAGGACGAATCTGCATAAGGAGCTGTGCTCATCTCGACCGGCAGTCCCGAGAGTACCACTTCCTCGACTAACCTCTGGTCGAGTCGTTGTAGTCTATAAAAGTGCTGCATTTGCCACTCGGCATATATTTGGTATGCCATATGCAACCATAGGCGAAGGCGGAGTAGGCACCATCAGATCCTTCCATCTGTCTTGGTGACTACCGTTGCCCTAAAATCTTACAATAGTAAGTAGCACCTAGCGGTGGCGATCCCACGTAGCGAGGATAGTGTGTCATGAGCAGATCAATAGAGAAAGAGTCCCAGCATGAGACTCAAGACATAATAGGTACTCTTCCCGATGCTGGTGCGGTAGACGAGAGGCGGCAATACCCACTCATTCCTCTCAAAGATACTGTCATTTTCCCGAAAGCGACAGCTACGCTCAATATCGGACGCGAGAGGTCTATACAGGCTATCAACGAGGCTAATTCCACCACCAAGCGTTTTGTCGTCTCGGCTCAGAAACAATCAGACCTGGAGCACCCTGGACCGAGCGATGTCTTCGATATTGGAACGCTGGTCGAGCTCAAGCAGCTCGAGGTACAGGGCAACAACATACTGCAGGTGGTAGTTGAAGGTGTCTCACGGGTAAAGATTCTCGAATGGGTCGAACATGGTCCCTATCTGCTGGTGGTGGTAGATGAGTCGCTTGACTCTAGCGGTAACTCTGACAAGACAGTCGACTACAGGAATAAGTCGGTGGCTATGGTGCGCCACGCCCATGCGCTCTTCGACCAGTATACTCACCTGAGCCGCCGGTTCAATGCCGAAGATATAGCGGCAATCGCTCATATTGCCCAGCCAGGTAGCTTGGCGGATGCACTGGCACCGCTTACCGCAGGCGACTACACCCAGCAGCAAGAGCTGCTTGAAGCCTTTGATCCGCTGGAGCGCCTGGAGAAACTCTGTGTTACGCTAGGCAATGAGATCAATATACTCGAGCTTGAGAACACGATTCGCCAAAAAGTGCGTCAGCAGGTCGATAAGAATCAACGCGAATACTATCTGAAGGAACAGCTGCGGGCAATTCAAGAGGAACTTGGGCATGACCAGGCCAGCGAAGTGGCCGAACTACGCCAGAAAGTGCTGCAGCGCCAGATGCCGCCGGAGGTGGCTGCCAAAGTCAATAAAGAGCTTGATCGGCTTGAGCGCATGCCTTCGCACTCGGCCGAACTGGTAGTGCTGCGCAACTACATCGACTGGATACTGGCGCTACCCTGGTCGGATCGAACCGAGGATCGGCTAGATATGCGCTACGCCCAGAAAGTGCTGGACAACGACCACTATGGGCTCGAGAAAGTCAAAGAGAGAATCGTAGAGTTTTTGGCCGTGCGCCAGCTGCGTATACTGCAAGAGAAGCGGCAGTCAGCGGCTTCGCCCAGAAGTGATAGAGCCGGCAACGGCAACGTCAATAAGGGACCTATCCTCTGCCTGGTCGGCCCTCCCGGTGTGGGCAAGACGTCGCTTGGCCGCTCGATCGCGACGGCTCTGGGACGCAAGTTTGTCCGTATTTCGCTTGGGGGCATGCACGACGAAGCCGAGATACGCGGTCACCGTCGCACCTATGTAGGAGCGCTGCCAGGTCGCATCATACAGTCCATGAAGACCGTAGGAGTGCGGAATCCGGTCTTCCTACTGGATGAGATCGACAAGCTGGCATCTGATTATCGCGGCGATCCGGCGTCGGCGCTCTTGGAAGTATTGGACCCCGAGCAGAACAGCACCTTCACTGACCACTATATGGAAGTTCCTTATGATCTTTCCGAGGTGTTTTTTATCTGTACCGGTAACAACCGCTACCAGATACCCAGGCCGCTTGCCGATCGCATGGACATCGTGCAGATCCCTGGCTATACCGAGGAGGAAAAGATCGCCATCGGACGCAACTACGTGCTTCCCAAGGTTCTTGGCGAGCACGGATTAACCCGCTCTCAGGTGCAGGTACCTGAAAGCGCTATGCGCTACATCGTATCGCACTATACTCGCGAGGCTGGTGTGCGCGGCCTGGAGCGCCAGCTGGCCGCGGTCTGCCGCAAAGCGGCGCTGCGCATTGTGACGAAGCCCGATGCCCGTATCCGCATGAGCGAAAAAAACGTCGAACAATTTCTGGGAGTGCCTCGTTTCATGCCGGATCGTACTCAAGATCGCGGACAAATTGGTGTGGCAACTGGACTGGCCTGGACTGAGAACGGTGGAACTCTGCTACCGGTCGAGGTAGTCACCATGCCAGGCAAGGGCCACCTGATGGTCACTGGTCAGCTTGGCGACGTCATGCAGGAATCGGCACGTGCGGCGCTTTCTTATATACGCTCACGCGCGACCGATCTGCAGGTACCGGAAAATTTCTCCGAGACGCTGGATATTCACATCCACTTGCCGGAAGGCGCCATTCCCAAGGATGGACCGTCCGGAGGCATTACCATGGCCACAGCGGTTATCTCAGCCTTGACCCGGCGAGCAGTACGGAGTGATCTGGCAATGACCGGCGAGATAACCCTGCGTGGACGGGTGCTGGCGATTGGCGGCTTGAAGGAGAAGGCGCTGGCGGCACACCGTGCCGGTATCCGGACGCTGATCGTGCCCGACGAGAATTCCAAAGACCTGGCTGAGATTCCTGCCAAGGTGCGCAGCGAGATGACCTTTCATCTGGTTGAGTCGATGGACCAGGTAGTCGAGCTGGCACTATTGCCGCCGAGCGAGACAGCCACCAAGGATGAAGACCGGTTGGAGAGTCCACTCGCCGACCGCGCCGCCCTGCCGCCTGATCTGGTGCCGCCGGCACCAGGACTGTATCCGGTGCCGGAACCGGCAACAGCCGACGATATCAGTGATCACCCGTCAGCGAACCAGGGGGGCTGAGGCTCTTCTAGCGGAAGAAAACACTCACCCGCGAGATTGCGGCGCCCCTAGGCGGGCCACCGCTTCCCCGAGCTTGGCACCAGCTCCGGTCAGAATAGGGGTACCATGACCAGGTAGGCTGGACTCAACATCGTAGTCGGTCAACATGGCCATTGAGCGGAGTGCTTCTGGAGTATCGTGGTTGAACATCGCCGGCGACGGTACCACCTGATCGTTGCTGTGCCGATAAGCGTCGCCGGCGAAGAGCAGCTG
Organism: uncultured Chloroflexia bacterium; assembly: GCA_963826075.1. GTDB lineage: Bacteria > Chloroflexota > Ktedonobacteria > Ktedonobacterales > JADMIN01 > JAJPKE01. Next base: position 837,039 of record CAWGVQ010000004.1, on the reverse strand, counting down.
GCGTCCCGGTAGGTAGAACGAGACGTGCCCAGCAGTATGTCCTGGAGTTTCGATCACTTGAAGACCACCTTCGCCCGCCAGAACAGGCAGAATCTCGCTCCCTCGTACTTGTCGCTGGACCTGCACCGGCCGGAGCCGCCAGATATACATGGCCCTCATCAAGAAGCTCACCAGGGGCGCGTTGGGAAGTTCACGCGGCGCCTTACCTTCTATGGCTAAGGCGTCGAGGGGATGAGCGAAGATCTGTGCACCAGAGCCAGCCGAAAGCTCGGCGGTATTGCCTATGTGGTCTACATGCTGATGAGTGAGCACTATGCGACGCAGATCACGAACGGAACGGCCCATCTTATGTAAGTACGCGGTGATGGCCTTGTCTTTGCCCGGCAGTCCTGTATCGATTATAGTCACACCGTCGGATTCGAAAATCAAGTAGACGTTGCAGACTACGCCGTCCACTAGATGAATATCCTGCTGTAACTCCACACCACACCTCTTATGAGAGAGAGTGCTAGATCCGGTCGCTGGCCAGGCCAACCGAGTCGCGTTACTGACTCCCATGTGTGATATAGCACAACCGTGACCGGCCATGCAATCAAACTGCTAGTATGGCGGCCAACGGTCGGCTCTATCGTTTCCTTGAGTGCGCAGCCAGCTCAGCCAATCAAATTCGCTCTCGGGCGGATCCCCGGGCCGCCCAATTGGCCGGCTTCTTGGACTATCATAGGAACTCGCCGCTAGTGGCACTGTACGGGAGGCTTCGCGCTGGCGCTCGCGCGGCAATGGTCTTGTCTGCCGGCTTCCTGAGTCGGAATTCAGCTCTCCGCCAGTAAGCTGGTGCGAGCGTGCCACTGGCGGACGTGCGCTCCGGAGATAGGCCAGTTCCACCAGTACCTCATCAAGGGAAGTCCCGGTGTAGGCCGGAGGCACGTAGGGGTAGCCGTGTCGCATCTGCTGCAACGCCTGGGCGAGCTCCTGGGCGGTGCAGTTGACTCGCGCCAGAGTCTCGTGGTCGCGTGATAGCCGACCTAGCCGATCAAGCAGCAGGTTTAGGCTTATCGCAATCGGCAAGAGCTCACCACTAGCGGTGCCTGCCCGCGCATCCCATTGTCCACGCGCCACCGCCGCATGAACCTGTTGGATCTGCGCGATTCCCTCGTGCAGGCGTCCACGCTGCTCAACTAGAATGCGCGCCTGAATCTGTATCTGCTCGTTGGCAGCTTGCAGATCGTCGGCTCGCAAGGCCCCCTGCAAGGCGTTGCGTACGCTGGTTGCGCTGAGCCAGCTGATGCATACCATAGAGACCTGAAGAGCCAGCGCCAGCGAGATAACGTCTAAAGGCGAGCCGCGATTGGCAAAGGGGTAAATTCCATTCCAGAACTGCTGAAGTGGCTCAGTATGTGGCAGAAAAACCAATGCGGCGAGGGTAAACGACATGGTGGCAACGCCGGTTAAAATGGTACCCTTGCGGCCAACCAGCATGCCGGAGAGCACAATCAAAACGGCAAAGAGATCGAAGAGTCGCAGGTCAGACATGTCGACTCCGCCCTGCAGCCTTGCCCTGGCAAGTATTTCCCAGGCAATGGCTAGAGCAATGCCCGCTAGCAGCACCATGGTCGCGCCAATCTCGGCATCGATCTGATTCAGGATATAGGCCAGCAAACTACCAGCCAGCAGTATGCCGAGCGCTATCAAGGTGACTGCGTCCAGGCTGGGTATTAGGCCTGCAGGTACGAGGAGAAGGGAGACGACCATGATGCAGAGGGCGACCAGGCGAACCAGAGGCTCACGACGCTCCCTCTCCTGGCGATGGAGCGCTTCGCTTGGTGCCGTAATCACCGGAGTCGGACGCGTCGCTACCTCTACGTCACCTGCCTTCTCCCCACCAGTACCGGATGGCATCTTCTCATCAGGAGATTGGTCAAATCCATTACTCGCCATGTGCCGCAACCTTCCGGTGGAGGTGAAATGCATGAGTCACTACGTTATGTTATGTTACCTTATGTTATGGGCATTGTATCATCTTTACCACCTTGTCATTCCGGTCATATGTGCCACAAGTCCGGGGCGGAGCGGCAGACCAGGTGGAAGGGCTTTTCTTGACCCGCTGCTGGTGGCAGACATACAATCAGCCTGGCACCGGAGTACCGGTGCTGTGCAGGTACCGGCGGCTCCGCCGCCGGCGGAAAGCGGGTGCCACTCGCTAAGGGAAGAGAGGACGACATGGCATACCCCGGTGAACACGACCAAAGGCTCTTACTCGCAGTGGACATCAGTAACACCGGCATCAAGTTCGGCCTGTATCCCTTGCATAGCGATACCCTGCGCGCGCGGTGGCGGATCGCCACTGAGCGCGAAAAGACCGCTGACGAATACGCCATGTTGCTCTCGAACCTGTGCCAGCACGCCGGGCTACACCTTCCGGATATCGCCGACGCCATTATTTCAAGCGTCGTTCCGCAATTGACCCCAGTATTTGTGGACCTGTCGCTCCGATACCTGGGACGTGAGCCTATCGTCGTGAGCCATCAGACAGATCTAGGTGTACGGCTCCTGGTCGACAATCCCTGGGAGACTGGAACCGACCGCATTATCAGCGCACTTGCGGCTCATCACTTCTACGGCGGACCTGCGATCGTGATTCAATTTGGCACGGCCACCAGTTTCGATTGCGTCTCCGCGGAAGGTGACTTCCTTGGGGGGGCGATTGCCCCTGGACTGGGAATCTCGGCAGAAGCCCTAGCACGCGCAGGGGCGCAGCTCTATCAGGTCGAGCTGGCACCTCCGCCAACCACACTCGGCAAGAATACCGCCCATAGCATGCGCTCTGGGATTGTTTTTGGCCATGTTGGTCTGGTAGAAGGTCTGGTAGCCAGGCTTCGCCGAGATATACCCGGCGGCGATCAGGCTACGGTTATTGCTCACGGCGGCCTTGCCGAACTGATGGCAGGGGTCACCACCACTATCGACGTCGTCGACACCAATCTGCTGTTGAACGGCCTACGAGTGGCCTACAAGCGCATCACCGGCAGACGGTAGGGCATAGGCCCGCTTGCGCTGGCACTACGGCGGTACCGCCCTCTCCTGTCTGGAGTCGGTAGCACTGTGACTATTGCTGCCGGCTAGGCATGTGCATGTCCTCGCTGGGTGCCGGGCGTGCTTCGCGCTACCGTGGCCGCACCGTTAGTATGCCGCTTGCGATAGTCCTGAGCCTCAAGGACAATAGTGTGAACCAGGCCGATGTCGGAGAGGCGTGAGGCGAGGCGCTCATCCAGATGAGAGAGCAACCGGTTGTTAGTGGTAATAACGGTAGGCATACGAAAGTTATAGCGATAATTGATGATCTGGAAGAGCTTCTCGGTGGCCCAGGCGGTGCCGTTCTCCGCTCCTAGATCATCCAGCACCAAGAGACCGGCCTCTCGCACCCGCTCAAACATCTCGTCGTAGCGGATCTCGCTGCTTGGCGCGAAGGCGGCGCGCAAGTGGTCGAGCAAATCGGGCACGATTGAGAAGAAGACATGATCACCGGCCGCCAGATGGGCATTGGCTATAGCGGCAGCAAGATGGGTTTTGCCGCAACCATACCCTCCGCGAAGCACCAGCCAGCCATGTGGATCCTCGGCATAGCGGCGTGCGGCCTCGTAAGCCTCCTGCACTCCTAGGATCTTCTGATTGAAGGTATCGAAGGTCTTGTCTTTGAATGGATCGAGACTGGAAATTCGGCGCAGGTCCAGGCGCCGGCGCTCTTCCCACTCGCGCACTCGACACTGGCAGGGCACTGGTTTGCCAAACGACGGGTCTCCCAATGGCACATCCATCCTCACATACCCGGCTCCGCCGCACACTGCGCAAACCGTGGGCTCATCCTTGCGCCGCTCACGATTCCTCTGGCGAGGGGCGCTCGCCACCGCCTCTTCGCCGGTGACCGGAGGGCGAGCAGCGCTACTTGGAGGACGGCGGCGCGCCACCAGAGTCTCGGCGATCTCGCCTACTCGTGTCAATTTGCCGAGCTTGGTTGCCACTTCCACCGGCGGCGAGCGACGATCCTGAGTGGCAGCTAGCTTCGGTCTCGCCATCCGGCTACGAGCCGGTAATTCCAGCACTTGATCGTTACCCAGGGTATCTGCGGCCAGCGGCCGACCCTCCTCGGCACGCTCGCCAGTGGCCGGGGCAGCTGGTGTACGGTTTCGTTCTGTCTCGGAGCGCGTGCCTGGTGTAGCGCCGCGAATCCTCGCTTTTGGCGCTCGACTGGTACCATGTAGCCCTCCGTATCGGCGGGTGGCCGTTCTGGCAAGAATATCACCCATGCGCTCCATACGCCTGCTCTCCTTTCCCTTCAGTTTTCCAGCGCTCCAAGATGGCGCGCATATAGCTCCAGCGACGCTTGTTCTGCACTACCGCCAGCCGGAAGGCTTCTTCAATCCAGTCATAGGGATAGGTCACTTCAGCTTCTCGCAGCTCTTCGGCCAGGAGAGGAGGCAACACCCCGATGTTTTGCTCGTACAGCGAGAATATATTGGGCCGCTCCAGTTCCACGGCGTACGGAAACTTACCTCCATCCGGTAGCCAAGCCGGGTCTTCCAGCTCCAGCAGTAGTTCCGGAGATTCTTCTCCTCGCTGCAGTCTGGCTACCGCCAAGCGGCTACGCTCGGTGTTAAAGAAGTACCAGCCCACGATAGCGTCATCTACTCTGACCCGCACTCTGAGAAGAGTCTGCCGTAGCAGTGCAAGCTCGAGCGCCGCCCGTAGCTGCTCCTCAACCGGGCGCGGATCACCCGGGCGCCGCAGCGTGCGGTGGAGCAGCTCATCCGAGAGCAACTCGCGATCGCTCACGCAACGGGGATCACCATACTTCTGGTAAAGTAACCTGAAGAGATACAAGCTCACCTTTAGCTCGCCGATGTCGTCTATCTCCGGCAGCAGCACGGTGAAGAATTGCTCAGGCAATGGAATGTACGGATTCTTGCCAGGGGGAAACCCGGCGAAGGCTGGCATGTATGGGCTCCCTTCCGGCCTAATAATCACTTGGTACGCGAAGCTCCAGATCTCGATAGCGAGTCAGCTCCGCCTGGAAGTAGAGACTAATCTGGCCCACTGGGCCATTTCGGTGCTTGGCGACGATGATATCGGCAATGTTGGGGCGGTCGGTGTCTGGGTTGTACATCTCGTCGCGATAGATAAACATGACAACGTCGGCGTCCTGCTCAATACTATTGTGTGAGATCATATCTGATGCAACAAAGCTGTGCAGATCGTCCACAGTCAGGTCGTACACATCTGCCTCGCCGTCCGGTTCTATCGCGACGACCTCGTCCCAATAGATGTCGCTCTCGGCAAGAAGACTCAGATTGGCAGAGCTCACAACCTGCGCCAGTCGGCTAGCCCGCTCACGGCTGAGATTCTGGCGGTAGAGGCCGGTGCCACAATAAGCGTTACCGAGCGCCGCCTGCATCTGCCGATCTGTCAAGCCAGCCAAACGTCGAGCTGGTAGTGCATGCAGTTGCCATACCTCGCGCGGTACGATATCGCGATTGGTATTTTCCACGCGGCCGGCAAAGTACTCGACCATGTGCGTGTGGTGAGCAGTCTTGCTCTTGCCCAGTGGACCGATGGCGGTGAGAAACCGCAAGATATCGGATTGCCCACTCACCCACACATGATACTGGTCACGTCCCGAGGGCTGGGCATGCCGGGACAGTGTCGCCTTGATACTGAGCCGGAGCAGCAGGGACTGGACATTCCGAGCGAGCTCTTCGCTGCTGGTCGCGTAATACACATTGGCATAATGCTTCCTCGCGTGGCTCAGATTGATGCACCCATCCGTGGCCCAGAGGTGACGAAGGAAGACGGCAATGCCTGCTGCTGGCTGTTGGAAGACATGCTCGGGCACATGCTTCTCGTACGAGCGCAGACCAAATACACCCAACTCATCGAGCCAATCGGCGACTGGCGTGCGCACGCGGTGGGTGAGGTGCGCGGTTGCGGAGAGGTAGACCTGATACCAGTTGCGCTGCGTCTCAATGCGCGGCCGAACGGTGTCACCGAACACCAGTGTGGCAAGCTGGGCAACCATCTCGGCCAAGTCGCGATCGTTGGTGGTGTACTGGATGACGTGGCGCGGTAGTGTACAGCCGTCGCCGATCAGATGACCGAGCAGCGCCAGCTCCTCGTGGCGCATCGTGGCCGTCTCGGGACCTGGCAAAACGCGGGGAAGGGCAATACGGCTCTCGGGAGCCAGTTCGTCCAGCCGGCGCCAGCCTGCAATCGTCAAGAACCGGTGGTTGGCAGTTGCGCGGACGTTGCGTCCCAGGCGTGTGGTCATGCGAAAGATAGGCTTGTGGCCGGTGGAGAAAGCACGAAGTGCTGGGCGCGATTCCAGCTTCCACGTTTGGGTGTTAAGTGCCAGGACATTGAATCCGCTCTGGCCGACCAACTGATCGATGCGGCGGTAGATGCCCTCGTCCGGCAGGTAGATCAGGGTTTCTCCGGCCAGGCAGCCGGACTCGCGCAGATCGGAGAGCTGCGGTCTCTTGTCAGTGCGGCTCTCGACCGCTCGCGAGAGCTGTGAAAGTGCCAGTACCGGCACATTCAGCTCGCGGGCCAGTATCTTGAGGCCGCGGCTGATCTCTGAGATCTGCTGCACACGGTTTTCATGCCCTATGCCACCGCCACCGCTGCCCTGCATCAGCTGCAAGTAATCCACTATCAAGAGATCAAATCCCTGCTCCATCATCAGGCGGCGGGCCTTGCTGCGCATTTCCGCCAGAGTGATGCCTGGAGTGTCGTCGATGTAGATATTGGCCTGAGAGAGCCGGCCTACTGAGTCACTGATGCGCTCCCACTCGTCGTCGTCGATGTTGCCTGTGCGCAGACTCTGCTGGCTTACCAGGGCATCCATCGAGAGTATACGGGCGACCAACTGCTCCTTGCTCATTTCCAGGCTAAACAGCGCTACACTCTTTTGGTGTTTCAGTGAGGTGTTGTGAGCCAGAGAAAGCGCCATTGCCGTCTTGCCTAGCGACGGGCGAGCCGCCAGAATGACCAGGTCGGATTTTTGCAGGCCACCAGTAATTTTATCAAGATCATTGAAACCGGTTGGGACACCGACCAGAGTGCCGCGCCTCTCATGGAGCTGGCCCAGCTTATCGATATATTGGCGAAGTGTCTCGCCAATGTGCTCGAACTCTTCGTGTACATAGCGTTGGCTCACATTGAAGACCAACCGTTCGGCCTGATCCAGGGCGGTGGTGGCCTCAGGCTCGTTATACGCGATTCCGGCGATCTGCCCGGCAGCATGGATCAAGCGTCGCAGTATCGCAGTTCGCTCGACTATGCGCGCGTAATATTCCACATTGGCGCTGGTAGGGACCTGGTTGGCGAGAGACGAGACATAACCGGCACCGCCGATCTCTTCGAGCTTGCCGCGGCGCGCCAGTTCATCGGTCAGGGTAATGAGGTCAGTTGGGCCTCCCGCTTCATAGAGGTCCAGCACCGCTTCATAGATGCTTCGGTGGGAGTCTCGATAGAAATCGTCGGGCCGCAAGAACTCGCCGACCTCGAAGATGGCGTCTGGGTCAATGAGCAAACTGCCCAATACCCCGGCCTCCGCTTCGACATTCTGTGGAAGGAGCTTTTCCACCGCCATAGCATCAACCCTTCAAATTCTGGCTTTACTGGTTGTTACTCGTCTTGTCGCTGCCACTGGCGCAGCTTGGCCAACACCCCCTCGAATAGAACGCCCATTCTATGTCACATTCTATGATAGTAGACCATAGTCGTGACAGCGTCAAGCGATGTTCGATCATCAGTTGGGGTACTTTTGAGAGTACCTGACGGAAAGCCATTTGGCAAATGGCCGGTTTATCCCCCGACAGTGGATATGTGGATAATCACTGGTGAATGGTAAAGCCGAAGGCTAACCTAGCATCATTTTGTCAACCAGATACCCTCATTCGAACCACTTACCTCCACTTATCCACCAGGATTGGATCGTTCAAGACGATATCCACGACTTGTTCTCGCTTATCCACGACTTTATCCCGGTCTTGTCCACGGGGACTCTTGGGCTAATCTTGAGTAGGACGAGGGAGAAATCACCCGCGGATAAAGTGGTCTACGTCACAGCGCCAGCGCACCGTGAGATGTTATACTGCCGAAAATGTGAGCGAGGATCACGCCGTCGCTCTCTCCTCGGCTCGGCGGCCGGCGTACCAAGGACTGTGGCGGAAGGTTGAGCATTTGGCCAGACAATTAGAGCATTCCGGGCTGCGGGCATGCTTCTGGGGAGTACGCGGCACTCGCCCAGCCGTGTCGCTTGCCGGTAGCCGCTTCGGCGGCAACACTACCTGCCTGGAAATTCGTTATGGGCGGCATATACTCATCATCGATGCTGGTTCAGGCATAGTGGCCTTGGGCAATAGTCTGGACCTGGAAATGCGCCACTGGCCCGCCGACGGCAGCAACCGACCGACATTAAACATGCTCTTCACCCACGCTCATCATGATCATCTCTGCGGATTGCCGTTTTTCGCGCCGCTCTATCAGAATGACTGCCGGATACATATGCTGGGGCCGGATCTCTCCGGAATGAGTTTTAGAGATATCGTCGCTGGTTATATGCGTTCACCCTACTTCCCCGTCGACTTTGGTGAGTTGCCTTCACAGCGTACCCTGACGAGCATCGGCGACGGCATGAGGCTGGTCTGGATGCCCGAGGCCGAAGGTCCAGCAATCTGGGAACAGTCCGCCACGCCTCCAGAAGGGTCTCTGGCGGTAGATGTGCTCTACTCGAAATTTCATCCGCGAGGGGGCAGTTTGATCTATCGAGTGATCGCGGGTAGCCGGTCACTGGTCTTTGCTACTGATATTGAAATCGTCGCACCGGGCGAAGAGTCCGAAAATCAGGCCCTGCAGAGCTACCTTCACTTTATACGTGGTGCGGATGTTCTCGTGCATGACGCACAATATAGCGAGGAAGACTATACCGGTGTGGAGGGGGCGCCCACACGGGGATATGGCCACAGCACAGCGCTCATGGCCGCTCGCGTGGCGCAGAAAGCCGGTGTAGAGCGCCTCATACTTTTTCACCACCACCCCAGTTACCCCGACGCCGATATTCATCTGCTCGAGGCGGCGGCACGTGAGGTATTTCCAGCCACCACTGCTGCTCGGGAAGGGGCAGAAATCTTCCTGGACGCATCCATGGCGAGGCAGATATAATGCCCCTACGGAGAGCATGCCGGTAGGGATTGTCCCTCCGGGGCTCCCGACCTCACTACAGCAAGAATCGGAGGTGCTGCCATGGGTGACAAGAGTCCGAAGAACAAAGAAAAGCGCAAGCCGAAGAAGGCCAAGGCGGTGGCGAAGTAACCCCTTCATACCACCTTTTTCATGCAACCGGCCACGCTTTTGCCCGGCGGCGCCCTGTAGTCCGTAACCAATGGTACGAATCATCCGTACCTGTTCTAGTGGACCATCGGGCGCCGCTGGCGTTGACTCTCCTCCAGTAAGAAAGCCGCCAATACACCAAACAAGGGGCGTATTGTAATGAATGTTTTTCTGGTCGTGGAAACACTTGCTGCCTTTGTGCTGGCAATTACAGTGCATGAAGCGGCGCACGCCATGGTGGCGAGCTTCCTGGGAGACTCATCACCCCGCAGCGCCGGGCGGCTGAGTCTCGCTCCAGCGCGCCAGATGGCAGCTATTGGGACTATCGTGGCCATTGTGTTTTCATTCGGGGTTGGGATAGTGCCTGCCGGCTTGGGCTGGGGCCGGTCGGTTGATGTAGACGCCCGGCGAATGCGCGTAGGTCCCAATACTGGATTGATCCTGGTAGCGCTGGCAGGACCACTGCTGAACCTGCTGCTGGGTCTTATCATCGCCTTCTTGCTAACGGTGGTCCCTGGTTACGCAGCTCTATCTACTGTAGGCAGCCAGTGTACCATTCTGCAGGGGCTGGCGTTGCAACAGTGCGTTTTCAGCGCGCAGTCAGGGATAGTACTCTGGGTGGAGCAGTTTGCCTTCACTTTTGCGCTCACTAACATCGTGCTGGCGATCGTCAACGTGATTCCGCTCTACCCGTTGGACGGCTATCGAGTGCTCTACGCGCTGCTGCCGGGAGCGCAGGCCATCAGCTTCCGAAGGCTCGAGCCCTATATGGAACTGATCCTACTGGTTATCTTCTTCTTGGTCCCGTATGTCCTCGGCCTGGTAGGGATCTCCTTTTCGCCGGGAGCTCTGCTGATCAGCTGGTCGCTGCACATCCTTACTGCCATCATTTCTCCTAATGTTGGACTTGTCTACCTTTTGCTCTAGCTAGAGGTATATCGTAATGGCCACGCGGTATCGCGTCTGGCAGTTCTGGCACGCGATTACCACACACCAGCTAAGCGATGAGGACCGTGCCATTATAGAGGCGACGCTGCCGCCTGGCGGCCAGAGACTCTTTGCCTCCATGTCGACAAGCGACCAGCATCATAGTCTACTGGTATACCGCGCGCTCAAGAACCATGGCTGCGTCGATTCCGAGATGCTGGCCGCGGCTTTGCTGCACGACAGCGGCAAGGGTGGCGGTCGGGTACGACTCTGGGTGCGACCGCTGGTGGTACTTGCCCGAGCTTGTACGCCCAAGCTGCTCGCGCGGCTGGCACGAAATAATGCATCCTGGTGGCGGCGACCGTTTTATTACGCCTGGCACCATGCCACTGTCGGTGCTGATCTGGCTGCTAGTGCCGGTCTACCTGAGCGGACGGTGCTGCTCATTCGCACACATCACCAGGCGGACGGACCTGCGGCTGACCTCCATGCGGTGGATGATGCGCTCTAAGGCATGGGTAGCCTGTCGGTTGTAGCCTATCGGTCCCCCCAGCGTTTGCTGTCTCCAACTGCCGGACGTAGAATGGCATGCAGCGCGCTACCGCTCGAGTAGCACCCTACTACCTGTTAGTCCACCCTGGGGGCGAATGGCAATCGACATGCAAGGCAAGAGCACCGGCGAGGCTACAACCTCCTTCACGCCTGTGCCGGAGGCGGCAGGCGCTGACCCGCCGTACCAGGTTCATCTACCGGGCTTTGATGGGCCGCTGGCACTCCTACTTCACCTGATCGAGCGCAACCAGCTGGAGATTACAACTATCTCTCTGGTCGCCGTAACCGACCAGTTTATAGGGTATCTGCGCACCTGGGATGAATCGCCACCCTTACCACGCCTTGCCGATTTTGTGGCTATGGCCGCCCGTCTCTTGCTCATCAAGTCACGCAGCCTGTTGCCGGAGCCACCGCACTGGGAATCCCGGACTGACGAATTCGATCCCCTGGAAGACGCTGAACAACTCCGCAGGCATCTGCTGGAATACAGGATGGCGCGCGAAATAGCCGAAGCCCTGCGCCAGAGAGAGTTGGCCGGATTGCAGTCATTCGCGCGTCCTGGTCGCCTGGTAGACGCCGAGACGCTGGTTGATTGGCGACCTCCACAGATCGTCGGCGTAAGCGCGGCGTCGCTGGCCGCAGTGTTCCGGCGGGTCCTCACCGAGAAGCGCCTCTCGCAACCTGAAGAATTACCGCTGCCAGCAGTCACCATTGCCGAGAAGATCGCCGAGGTGGAACGCATACTCAACCTTGAGGGACGCACGACACTCGAAGCGGTGTTGCAAAGAGCCAGCTCACGATTCATGGTGGTAGTGGTGTTCCTGGCAGTGCTGGAACTGTGGCACCAGGCGCGACTGATAGTGTCGCAAGATGATCTGTTTGGCCCCATTGAAATCCAGCCAGGGCCTAACTTCCATCGACTTTCGCAGATGTCGCCCAGCTCATGAACCCGTGGAGCCGAGCACGGATAGCCTTGCTAGCCAAGAGGCCTGTATGTACCACCAGCAGTGGTATGGTTCTTGCCGCTCTTATCTCTTGTCAGACCGCCGGTACTAGCCAACCGCCGGCTGACAACCGAAAACGGGCAGGCGACTGCGAACACCTGCTTGTAGTGCGCTCTCCTGGGACTCTTTCGCCTCCAGGAGAGCGTTATTGTTGTCTCTATCGCTTGCTGCAGCAACGGTCTCCACCGCAGTGGGCAGCTCACTCTGAAGGTACATGCTCATAGATGTGCTCACCGCCTCAAAGTTTCGAGCCTTCGGCACTGGTATTCATTCGTCCAGGAGCTCTGGGCGATACGTTGCTCGCGCTTCCTGCTCTGGCGCTGGCCCGAAAGCAGTGGCCGAACGTCGCTATCACGCTGGTTGGCAGAGAAGATGTGGGGCGTCTGGCACTGGCGGCTGGGTTGGTAGACCGCACTGAGGTCTATGGAGATGCGAGTTGGTCCAGGCTCTTTATCGACAGTTCGTCCTCGGCGCCTGAAGCAGAGTATGCGCGGGACAACCTCTGCCAGGTGATCAGGGGTAGTGCGGTGCTTGCCTGGCTCCATGACGAGGATGGCTTGGTGGAGCGCAACCTGAGCAGACTAGGGGCGGAAACTACCGTATTTGCGCCCGGCCGCCCCGACCCTTTGATGGTCGAGCACATGGCAGTCACTCTGGCAAGGGGTCTAGAGGCGCTAGGCCTGCAACCGCGGTTGAGCTATGGTGTACTTGCCGCTCTCGTGTCAGATTTCCTGGCTGCGACCGAAAACAGCGTCGATTTAGGCTACATCCGGCAAACCAGGCAGACGCTGGAGGTGCCCGACCGCCCGGTAGTGGCTTTCCATGCCGGAAGCGGTGGCTCGGCCAAGCGCTGGCCGCCGGAATTGTTTGCACGACTCATTGAATCCTGTGTGGCGCGCGGATATGTCCCACTTCTGATTACCGGGCCGCAGGATGAAGACTGCACCAAGGCGGTCATGGCCGCCTGTAGTGAGGTGGCACGGAGGGTACTCCATGCCGCCAGGGACCTCTCGCTCTGCCAGCTGATCGGCGTGCTTTCGCAGTGTGCGGCGTACGTGGGCAATGACTCCGGCATGACACATCTGGCAGCGCTTTCCGGTGTGCCCACCCTGGCCCTTTTTGGACCTACTGATCCCGCCTACTGGGCGCCTCTGGGCAGACAGGTGTCCATTATCCGGCCGTGCTGTACCGACAAGATGAGAGGCATTACTCTCGAGGCAGCCTGGGATGCGCTCCACAATCTGCTAACCGGTACGCGCCAACAATCTCTACCAGGAAGTACCAGCTAGACCGGCGGAGTTGCCTCGATTACCTGCTACCCTGTTAGAATGGAGATGCTTTGTGTTGGGGCAGACCAGGCACGAGCAGCAAGCTCGGTCTGCAGCTAGCTGGATTGGTGGGCAAGGGTGAATCGTGGATCGTGGCTAGACGGCATGGTGCGTAGTTTTCAGGATCGGTGGGAGACCAACCCTCAATACCGCGCGGTGGTGTGTGGAGTAGTGGGGCTGGTGCTGGTCTTTACCCTCTGCACCTGCACCGGACTGTTGACGCTGGAAAGCAACAATATACTGGCGATCGTCGGGCTGGGCAGCAGCAACGGTAACAGCGCCTTCAACAACGACACTGGCAGCCAGAATGTGCAGCCAGCCTCGTCGTTTCCCACTGCTACCTTTGGACCTGTTTATACCTCAGCTACACCGGTGGGGACCACGCTGCCCGCCTCCCTGACCCCGCCGCCGCAGGGCACCGATACGCCAGTTCCAACCGATACTCCCATTCAGACCTGCACCACCAATTGTGGTGGTGGAGGCGGAGGGGGTGGAGGCGGAGGCGGCGGCGGTGGGACTATCACCGCCACACAGTCGCCCAATCCCTGGGTCGCCGGCCAGACCGGCGATTTGAACTTTCATACCAGCTCCCCCAATGTCGGTATTGCGCTGATCTATAATCTTCCCGGCTGCGTAACCGACACCGTGGAACCAGCTGGCCAAACTGACGGAAACGGCAACACAACCATTCCCTTCCAGTTGCAATCTTGCCTGCAGACTGGCTCGGGCAGCGTCACCATCTTTGCCGACTTTGGAGGAACTACCGTGACCAGTGGCATAACCGTAGCCTGCCAATCGTAACCAGAGAGCTTGCGTAGTCGGCGGTCTGCTTCTTCGGGGGCCGGAGCCACCTGGTTGTCTACCGAAAGCGAGTAGGGAGGGAAGGGAGCGTCACGATGACACCGCGACAACCATACTCCCGCATCACCTGGCTGGACCAGCTGGTGCGTAGTTTTCAGGATCGGTGGGAGACCAACCCTCAATACCGCGCGGTGGTGTGTGGAGTAGTGGGGCTGGTGCTGGTCTTTACCCTCTGCACCTGCACCGGACTGTTGACGCTGGAAAGCAACAATATACTGGCGATTGTCGGGCTGGGCAGCAACACCAGCAACAGCACCTTCAACAACGACACTGGCAGCCAGAATGTGCAGCCAGCCTCGTCGTTTCCCACTGCTACCTTTGGACCTGTTTATACCTCAGCTACACCGGTAGGGACCACGCTGCCCACCTCTACCACTCCGCTGCCCGGTCCTACGCCTGCCCCCACGGCAACTGCGGGGGCCACCACACCTCCCGGCGGAGGTACGAACACCGCCACCTTTGTTTGTTCTGGCGGTGGTAGTGGTATTACCTGGACCTTTAGTCCCTGCCCGCTGGTTCACGGGCAGGCGGGTACGCTTACGATAAGCGCTCCCGCTTACCCCAACACCAGCACCAACATCCTCGTCAATTTTGGGTACTGTCCGAGAGATGATTGCACCATAGACGATCCTCCTGGTCAGGGCTACCAGACCAACGGCAGCGGGGTGGAGACCCTCTCGTTCACCGTTGCGCAGGACGTACAGGTTGGCGGGCCACCGGTAACCGGCGAGATCAATCTATCCAATGGTCCAACCGCTGGCATCAATACGCAAGGCAGCTGTTCGTAAAGCAGCTGCCTTGCGTTCTTTATACATCCTTACCAACGCCTCTACGCGGTGAATGATCCTACTAGAATAATCCTCGGCGCAGGGTAATGAGGCCGGGCGCGAAGCGATTGGCCTTGAGGAGGTACTCATCCTCGTTTCCCTGGATCATGAGCTTATGCATCACGACGACATCGCCTTCCGGCAGCACATCAACTGGCTGGAGGCACAGATCCATGATGGCGTGCCCATGCTCATACACGTGAACAAGCCCACCAGTACCAGGGATGCGGTAGACCCGCTCACTCGTGGAAGGACTTGCCACATCGAGATAGCCGCAGTCTCTGATCTGTTGATACTCGTCCGGCGTCAGCATCTCGCGCATGAGTGCGTGAGCGCGTCGCTCGGCGGTAAAGTAGTGGCCCAGAAGCCGGCCCCATTCACCCCAGCGGCTACCAATAGACAGCGCAAGGCAGAACACGGCAAGCGCAGTCAGGACTGCCCAGACCAGCACCAGCACTTGAAATGTGCTCTCCAGCATACGGCGTTAGCCTCCAACGACGCGTGGCACCATGACGATCTGCTCCGAGGACTTATCGAAAACGTCAATGCGCACTGGAGATTTGCCGCTCTCGATTTTGAAGGCGGTAGCCCCCCGCGCGCGCTCAGTAGCAAAGATACGTTCCGCCTCTTCTACCGCCGCGAGGGCGTCGAACTCCCCTAGTTCCGCTTGCTTGACGTCCCAAACAACGCGGTCATCTCCACGTCGCGACATTACACGCAACATGCCCATTGTCATGCCTCCCTATTGCTAAACAGCGAGTCTAGTCTGATGTGCCCCGGACGCTGACTCCACACCGAGGATAGTACATCTATCATCGTGTACGCACATACCGTGCCGTGAACTATTCGGAAGTGTCCAGGGTCTACATAAGATCACTACTGATGGGGGCGTACCCGCATAGGTATACCGCCCGGCACCATCACGGTGATGAAGCCCATATCCAGCGGAGGCTCGTCGGTAACCGGAGATAGCTCATACCTCCGTAACACATCGGCAGCGAGAGCCTTCACCTCGATATTGGCAAAGTTCATGCCAATACAGAGCCGAGGCCCACCGCCGAATGTCACTAGAGCATAGGGAGAGCGTCGATCTTCCTCGCGTGGGGGGAGAAACCGGTCAGGATCAAATCGATTGGGGTCGGCAAAGTAGCGGGACATTCGGTGACAGCCGGAAATGGATACTCGGACCGAAGTACCAACCGGCAGCGTATAGCCAGCAAATTCGGTTTCCTGTACCACTCCACGCGGAACACTCTGAACCGGGGAGTGCAGACGGCCGGCTTCGCGAATAAAGAGATCAAGCTGGTGCAGATTCCGCGCACCTTCCACCGAGAGCGGTCCACTGGATCCAGACAGCGATGCCTGCGCCTGCAGTTCTTCCAGGACACCCTCACGATACCGAGGCTCGGTCGCTAGCAAATAGAGCGACCAGGCAGCAAGAGTCGTGGTCGTTTCATGCCCTGCCACCAGCAGAATATAGAGGTGTGCCAGAACTTCCTCGTCGGAGAGCGTCTTTCCCTCATCATCGCGCGCATGCACGATGAATCCCAGCACGTCGCGCGCCTGGCTCTCCGGAGCGGCTCGACGCTCAGCGATCAGCCGCAGCAGCATGATATCGAGCTCGTCACGCGCCGCGAGCGCCCTCTTTTCATACTCGGCATAAGCGGCGTCGTCACCCATGGCCACTCGGGGCAGCAGGTCGTAGAAGAGCTGCTGCAGATGCTCAACCTCATCAGAGCGATCGATACCGGCCAGAGCGGTCGCGGCGACGTGGAAGGTTATCTGCCGTGCTTCTTGATAAATATCGACCTGACCACGCTCGGCCCAGGTATCGGTATGCTCCGCAACCACACGCTGAATCAGGGGAAGATACGTTTCCATGTAAGCAGTCGTAAAAGCGGGATTCCAAATCTTCCGACTTCGTTGCCAGGCCGGATTGTCCTGATTCAGCAAACCCTGTCCAAGAAGGTCACCGATGATAGGAGTCCATCCAAGATCGTGGCTAAAAGATTCCCGCTGCGTATTGAAGACGAGTCTATTGGCTTCGGCGCCGATCAAGAAGACTACCTGGCGGCCCTCATTCTGGCTGGACAGCAGCGGCCAGCGGAAGAGGGGTCCCAGCTGCTCCGCCTCATGTGCCAATCTCTCCGGCATAGCTCCGGAGAACAGATCCATTGCCGAAAGATTGGTCAGCGGCGCCTCTTGCAGTGTCTTGCCCATGGTGTGGTGCTCTCTTTCCGCACTGAGTTGTCGATTGACTCCCTCCCTTGAGTACGAGTACCAAATGTGTACGGACGTGCCGTCCCTATGTTACAGGTAGTCTATGGGCGCGTCGCCAGTCTCAAGCTGTTCGTCCTAAAATAGCGAGGATACATGATCAACGACATTGGGGTCTAGGCAAGATGGCGGGATGCAGGCGCCCCTGGAGAAAGTGGTACAGCTTATGCACAGCACCAGACCAGGGCAGAGCTTGAATCTACTGAATGGGTCATTATATCCTATGGCAGTAGCGACACAACCAGAGCGATAATCGGGGGTATGATCACATGGGCATTGTACGAATGCTTCGTAACGGCGCAGCGATGATGGTCCTGGGCGCAGCCGGCGGCGCTGCGGTAATTACCGTGCGGCACTTGTTGGATACACCACAGCCCCTTAGCAGCGGCTTGCTGGGTGAGGCGCGTATAGATCGCCGCCACGGCGGAGATGTCTACTACAACGTTGCTGGTCCCGCCGATGCGCAGCCACTTATCTTGTTGCATGACTTCTACCCGGGCGCCTCCAATTTCGAGTATCGGTCGATCTTTTCTGCGCTCGCCGATCACTTTCGAGTCTACGCACCGGATTGGCTGGGATTTGGGATGTCTGAGCATCCCAACATTGCCTATACCGGCGAATTCTATGCCCACATGCTAACCGGCTTCGCTCGCGATATCGTTGCGCGTCCCAGCTTCATCATTGCTCACGGTCTTGCGGCAAACGTAGCGGTACGTGCAGCTTCAGATACTCCCACTCTTTTCCAGAGACTAGTTCTCATTGCGCCAGAGGACATGGCAGGACTTCACGAAGGTCCAACGCTCAGCCAGACGCTCATACGCCTGGCACAACGCGCGATGCTGGGCATAGTGCCTTATGCGCTACTCTCGACCATGCCTGCACTACGCTGGTTTTCGCCGGCAGTGGGGGAACAGGATTTGCTGTCCTCGACCGAGAACCTTCATCACCGCTATGCCAGCGCCCACCAGTTCGGCGGCCAATACGCCGCGCTGGCGCTCCTGACCGGCGAGCTGAACTTGCCGATGCGCCATATCTTCCCCCTGCTGGACCAGCCCTCTCTTATCATCAGCGGGGAAGATGACCTCAACCATACACCAGATGACATGGAGGACCTTGCCATCCTCAATCCACGCGCCGACCTGGACATTCTTCCCGGGGTGAGTGCCGGGATTCTGGAGGATCACCCAAACGAACTGCTCTCCCCGGTGAGTCGCTGGCTCAGCATCGAGCTCAATCGCAGCCGAAACGACATTCGAACGCCCATCGAAGCGACGGTGGAGTCGGCGGAAAATGAAGTAAACGAAGTCGATAATTAGGCCCAGCGCGCCATTCCCATGGCATACGGCTGTGCCAGGCCTGGATGTGATGGCACCACTCGTACGCCATATACCAGGCTACCGCTGGTCTCGGGCAATATACTGGCCTCGTAGCGGTACAGAGACTCTTTAGAGGCGTCTCGGGCCTCTTTGCTTGACGGCGGCTGCATCTGCAGTACACGCCGGTCGCATATGAGGCCGTCCTCATCTCGCGCGACCACCAACTCGACCCGTACATCCTCCGGCTTGAGTTCACCAAGCCGGACTGTTGCCGCTACATCGACCGGCTGTCCGATCGCCAGCTGCCCGTCGCGCGGACCCGAGACCTCCAGACTGACACTGTTCCATTTCGCCTGGACCTCGCGCTTCCAGGCGGCTAGCTTCTTTGCAGTGGCATAGTTACCGGCGTCAACGCGGAGACCATGCGTGCGTGCAGGCATATAGAGCTTATTGACATAATCTTTGACCATGCGGCGCGTGCTAAATGCTGGTGCAATAGTCTGAATCGCTCGTTTCATCACCGCTACCCAGTTGTGAGGGACCCCATCCAGTCCATCCTCGAAATACAGAGGCACCACGATATGCTCAAGCATATCGTAGAGAGCGCTGCTGTCGGCCTCGTCACGCGCCTGGTCGCTTTGGTACTCACGCGGCTCGCCGAAAGCCCAGCCGTTGCTGCCATCCCAGCCTTCTTCCCACCACCCGTCGAGAATACTACAGTTGGGCAGACCATTCAGACTGGCCTTCTGCCCACTGGTGCCGCTGGCCTCGTGTGGGCGAATGGGGTTGTTGAGCCAGACATCGCAACCACTCACGAGGTGCCGCGCCATATCCATGTCGTAATCTTCGATGAAGACTATCTTACCCTCGAACTCCGGGCGGCGCGAAAATTGGTAGACCTGCTTGATAAGATCCTGGCCTGGTTTATCGGCGGGGTGCGCCTTGCCGGCAAAGATGATCTGCACTGGACGTTGCGGGTCACCTAGCAGCCGCTCCAAGCGCTCCGGATCACTAAAAAGTAGAGTCGCGCGCTTATAGGTGGCGAAGCGACGGGCGAAACCAAGAGTCAGCGCCTGCGGATTGAGCAATCTTCCCGCGGCGTCTACTGCTGCCGCAGTCTCGGCGAGCCGGACCCTCTGGCGAGCCAGGCGCTCCCGTGCATAGGCGATGAGATCCGCCTTGAGTTCACGGTGTTCTCCCCAGAGCTCTTCATCCGGTATATCGGCGGTGCGAGCCCAGGTCAAAGATTCGTCCAGTTTGGCATACCAGTCGGTGCCAAGGTAACGCTGATAGAGCGCGCTCAACCTTGGGGCCAGCCAGGTAGCGGTATGGACACCGTTGGTGATGTAGCCGATGGGCACCTCTTCAACCTCTACCTCCGGCCAGAGAAATTGCCACATGCGACGCGATACTTCACCATGCAGCCGGCTTACTCCATTGTGCAAAGCAGAAAGCCGCAGAGCCAGCACCGTCATGCTAAAGCGCGGGCCCCACTCGGTCTGCTGGTACGCCAGAGCGTGAAACCCGTCCCGATCAAGACGCAACTCTGGCCAGTACTGGCCAAAATAGGTATCGATCAGCGCGTAGTCGAAGACATCGTTGCCGGCGGCTACCGGTGTATGGGTAGTGAAGACGGCATTGGCCGAGGCAATCTCTTCGGCAACTTCGAAGGGAACATCTAATCCGTTGACCAGCTCGCGACAGCGCTCCAGCTGTAAAAAGGCGGAGTGACCCTCGTTCATATGCCAGACCTTGGCGTCTATTCCCAGCGCCCGCAGCGCGCGTACGCCACCAATGCCCAGCATGAACTCCTGGGCAATACGCATCTCCTGGTCGCCACCATAGAGCCGGGCCGAGAGAGTACGGTCGGCGGGACCATTGGGCTCGACGTCAGTATCCATCAGGTAGAGAGGCACACGTCCTACCTGCACCCGCCAGACTTTGGCATAGACTGTACGCCCGGGTAGACCAACGCCTATCCTGACTTCACGCCCATTCTTATCGGTAGCGGGAAGAGCCGGCACCTGCGAGAAATGCAGCTTTTCATAGATGGCTTCCTGTCCACCTTCTCGATTGATGCGCTGGCGGAAATAGCCCTGGGGATACAGAAAACCAACGCCCACGAAAGGTAGTCCCAGGTCGCTGGCCTCCTTGCAGTGGTCGCCGGAAAGTATGCCCAGACCACCCGAGTAGATCGGTATCGACTCATGCAGACCGAACTCTGCTGAGAAATAGGCAATCACCGCGTCCTGGTAGGCAGCGAAGTTGCGGCTGTACCAGGTATCTTCCGCGGCCATATATCTATCGAAATCGGCCAGAACATGGTCGTAGTGAGCCAGATAGCCCCTATCGCCGGCAAGAGCGTTCAAGCGTTCCGGCGCTGCTTCAGAGAGTAACCGCACTGCGTTGTGCTCGCTTCGTTGCCACAACACCGGATCGATGGTCGAGTAGAGGTCCTGTGCGTCGGGATTCCAGGTCCACCAGAGGTTATAGGCAAGCTCATGCAGTCTGCCAATGCGCTCCGGGATGGTCGGGAAAATCGCGAGACGCCCAAGTATATTCACAAGGATCTCCTTTTAGGGCAGGGCAACGAGGATCGTAACCCTATGCTAGGGACAAGCGTAGATACAACCATATAACTATAAGCTGTCATAGCGCGAATCTTCGGCGGCCAGCGGCGAACGCCATTACGCAAGATTACGCAGGACGGAGGCCAGATGGTGGGCAAATCTTCCACGGGGACATCGACAGCGGTGAAGCCTAAGCAGTGGGCACTGATCGTACACCTTCGCAAGACCTTTTCACTGATTGGCGCGGTACTGAGCGATCCACGAGTCCACTGGATCCGCAAGACGCTGTTTCTAGGAACCATTGCCGCACTGGTCGCAGCCCTCATTGGGGGTGATGCCGTGACCGATTTCCTGGACGGCCTCGTCTTCCCCTTGTTTGGCAACTTGCTTGGTATTCCAATAGACGGTACCTTTGACTGGATCGCGCTCTCCGTGGCTGCCTATAATTTGCTGAAGCTCTTCCCTGCCGAGATTGTTGGAGAGCATTACGATCGCCTCTTCCGCTCAGGAAAAGTCGCATAGACAGCAGGCGTAACTGTCTGCTGTCTATGCGACTTCAGGTCGCTCTGCCGCTAGACACCCGTGGTAGGAGTGGCCGCCACATTCTTCTTACCGCCAGCTTGCAGCAAGGGATAGCGTCCAGCCTTTACCGAGTTGGAGACGCGAGTATAGAGCGCATTCGACTGGTCCTGGGTGAGGTAGCCGTTGCTTACCGCCTGTGCCAGCAGCGACTGTACCGCGCCAAGATAGGCAGCGTTGACATTGCTGATTTGGACATTGCGGGCACTAGCGATCTCTGGGATCGTCTGGCCGCCTTTCAGATCCGTAGCCAGCGTCTGGGCCGAAATACCTAAGGACGCTGACACCTTAGCCTCGATGCTCTGGCGAGTTCCGGCCAGGACCTGCCCTAATGCACCGGGGGTTCCACCCTTGACCAGCTGCCCCAGCTGACCTAGATGTGAGCAGGGCTGCGAACTGTAATTCTGCAGCAGCGCCTGAAGTATGCTCTCTTGCTTCGACGTAATGGTGCCATCCTTGGTCATTTGCGTGAGTACCGCCTGAAGCGCGGCACTATTGTCGCCTTCCAGCTGGCTCTCGCTTATGCCAAGCTTGCTGGCAAGGGATTGCTCATAAAGCTGGCAATATCCGGTCGCAGTGCCCGGGGTTGACTGGGTCACATTGGCGACGGTGTTGGAATTATCGGTGCTTTTTGAAGCAAATGCTGGAACGCCGCCGCTGATGATAAGACCAGCCAGTATGCCTACTAAAAAGAGAGCAGCTCCCGCAACTCCCAAGATGATTCGCTTGCGCATGAATTTCTCGTTACTCCTTCTTCATTACAACTCCGGTATTACCTCTTAAGAGTCTATTACAGAAATCTGGTCGAGACAATGATCTGGTGATTAGAAGTCGTTGAGAAAGAGAGCCGAGGCCGCTAGCCCGCCTGGTCTTGCGGTCCCGAGCCGCCCACCATCTGCTGATATACCAGCTTCTGGAAGTGGCGAAGACCATTCTCACGCGAGAGCATGAGCTTCCCCTGATTGAAGTAACCACTTCGCAGCCCACGCTGCACCGATTCACACAGAACAATATCTTCTTCTTGTACTTGGTCGATGAAACGTACGAAGTTTTCTTCCTCCTGAGCTCCGACCTCAGGCACAAAGCAGTAGTCGTAGATTGCCAGAGTGCGATTCACATCCAGCGGGATGAAGAGATTGAGCGAGACATTGCCTGGGCCGGGGTAAATGTTGAGAGTGAAGTTCGGCCACAGGTAGGCATAGAATCCATCCCTCACCCCCAGACCACCGTCGCCGCCGTTCACATCATACAGGTTCTGCTGGGCAGTTTTGGCCGACTCCTTGAGTGAGCCGGTCTGGGTGGAGAAGTACTGGTATTCCCGAACAACATAGTCTCCCACATCGATCAAATCGCAGAAGGAGGGGTGAGCAGTTGGGCAGTGATAACATTCGAGGTAATTATCGGTCACCACTTTCCAGTTGGCGGCAATATCATAGGTCCGTCTGATGCGGTGCCGCAATCGGGAGAGATCGAGTCCAGTAGCAGCTACCAGCGCGGGCAATTCGCCTAAAGTTTCCGCCAGTGGGCGTGCATGGGCGTCAGGATTGACAAAGATAAACGGCCCCCAGGTATCAACACTGACGGGGAAGAGCCAGAAATCGTCCTTGTCGAATGCCTCCTCATCTTTCATTCCCGGCGCCGCCCGTAAGGAACCGTCCAGATTATAGGTCCAGGCGTGATAGTGGCACTGTAGCGTCGCACGGTGACCCCGTTCTTGTAGAAGCAGCTGCGAGCCGCGATGCCGGCAGACGTTGACGAACGCACGCAATGAGTGGTCGTCATCGCGCAAGATAATCAGCGATAGATCACCGGCGCGATAGGTGAAGAAGTCACCGGGGCGAGAAACGTTTTCGATCAATCCGGCGTACTGCCAGTTACGCCGGAATATGCGCCGTTGCTCCCGCCGGAAGATATCGGATCTGGTATACCAGGCGGCAGGCAACGTGTACCCTTGTTCGAGCGACTCACGTAGTCCTGTACTGGATTGTATGGTCGGCATACCTGTCGATGCCTTGCTCACGATAGTACCCTCACAAACCAAAGACAGAGAACTGACAAAAATCAATGCTGGCCGGTCGGGTAACCCCACCAGTAGCGAAGTTAGCATACGCGAACGAGCACCGGCACGCCAGCAGCACACCATAACCGGCTTGTGATAGGATGCACTGCAGATTGGCTCTAGTGTGTTCTGGCGTAGGGACAAACCACGGAAGAAGCGGTGGGGGATCTAATAATGAATCCGAAAGATACCTGGTCGCCGGTAGCGTGCCATGCCCTCTCGGCGGAGACAGCGCAGATGGTAATGCAGCTCCGTGACCGCTGTAACAGCGAAGGTGGGCTCTATCTCAAGATTGGGATACCAGCAGCCGAGTCACCTGAGGCAGCCCATAGCGAACGTCCCAGCGCCTTTCTCGCCTATGACGGCAATTCCCTGGCCGGGTACTGTTCAGTTGAGGGGAACGAGCGTAGTGTCGAGATATGCGGCATGGTGGCTCCAGAGCAGCGGAGGCGGGGAATCGGAACCGCGCTGCTGGCCAAGGCGCAGGCTAGCTGCGCCGCTGCCGGCATAGACGACATATTACTGATCTGTGAAGAGGCCTCGGCGGCCGGCAAAGCCTTTATGGCGGCTCGAGGCGGCCCCTGGCAGTTTGCCGAGCTCCGTATGGAGCTGCGGGACTTTAGGGCAATGCGTCACGGGCTGGGCCGAGAGAGCGGCCTAGTACTACGACGCGCGCAAGCGGAGGAGATTGGAACCCTTGCCTATATCAAGGCTATGGTATTCGATAGCGAGCCCGAACTAGCCGCGATTCGGGCCGATATCGAGGAGGAGTTCCCAAATCCTCAGGCACGCTTCTACATCGCCGAACTGGGCAGCGCTGGTCCGGTCAGCAGCCTCAAGCTCTATCTGGTTGAAAACCACGCCTCAATTTACGCCTTCGGCGTGTTACCACAGTACCGGCGAAGAGGATTGGCCTGGAAAACGCTGGCACTGCTGACCCAACAATTGCAGGCGGAAGGCATTTCCCTGATCGGTCTGGAAGTAGAGTCCACCAACATGCCGGCGTTGGCTCTCTACCAGGCCTGCGGTTTCTCTCCAGTCACCACATACGGTTATTATCACGCGAGATTCTAGCGGCGTAGACGCTGCCAGTCCTGCACATTGGGTTCGCCGCCAAGTCCGCCCCCGGTTGTGCCCCCGCCGCTGTTCGACTCCTTCTTGATATGCCGGTAGATATAGTAAGCGACTCCGGCTATGAGCAAAGCCAGGACCAGCACATCCAATCCGTGGAATACGCTGCTGAGCTGTGTTGCCTGGTCTATCTGATTCCCCAGGCGCATGCCGATCCAGGCCAGAACAAATGTCCAGAGAAGGGATCCAAGCAGCGTGAACACGATGAACCTGGGGAAACTCATCCGTGAAATACCGGCGGGCAATGAGATATAGGTGCGGACGACCGGCAAGAGGCGGCCGAAGAAGGCGGCGGGAGCGCCCCAGCGGGCAAACCAGCGATCGGCCCGGTCAGAATCGGCATGGGAGATGAGTATGTATTTGCCGTACTTGAGCAGTAAGGGGCGGCCTTCAGCCGCGCCTATAGCGTAGGCAATTGTAGAGCCGATAACGCATCCGGCGGTGCCGGCCACCACCACCCCCAGAAGCGTAAAGTTCGCGTTGGGTGGGCACGAGGTAGTGCTGGCGAGCTGGCCACTGGTGCAGTAGACGAAATAGCCGGCAAGCGGCATTACAATCTCGCTGGGCAATGGTATACAGCAGCTTTCCAGGCTCATTGCCAGAACGATACCTAGGTAGCCTGTAGAAACATACCAGTTCTTAATCAGGTCAAATATGGCCTGCTCGATTCCGCTCAACCTTCTCCCCCCTTATGCACCCGGCATCCTGTACGGTTCACCGGCACTGCCCGTTGCCTTTCAGGCAATCAGTACGTGATGCTTTCCTACCACGATGTGGCGGAAATAGCAAGTCATGGGGGGACTATGCGGCTAGTTGTTTCCCCTTAGCAACGCCGGTACACCGCGGTAACCTTGCCCTGAACTTCCCATTCACTGTTCCACTCCTGGGAGTTGATGATAATGGGATTCATCTCGGAGTTAGCCGGCTGAAGACGGATGTGATCGCTCTCCTTGTAGATGCGTTTGAGAGTGGCTTCCCCACCTTCGACGTTTCCGGTCTTATGGGTGGCGACAATGATGTCGCCGTTGTTGATATAGGCAGATTGGTCGACCAGCACAAAGTCGCCGTCGGCAATATGATCCTCGATCATCGACTGCCCGCGCACCAACAGGACATACTCACGCGTATGAGCAGAGAGATCGAGCAGCTCCTGTTGGCCGGTGGCGTAGATATCGAGCGGCGCGCCGGCGGCGATGGTGCCGGCAATCCGTAGTGCCCGCCCTTCGTCTCCGCTGGTGAGTCTAATACCGCGACTCTTCTTACGCTCGCGAAGAATAAAGCCCTTTTTCTCCAGGATGGTCAGGTGATAATCGACGTGGCCAGTGGAATGTATGTGCACAGCCTCGCCGATTTCTCGGTTGGTCGGCGGCCTGCCATAGCGACGGCTATATTCTCCGATGAAGTGATAAATTTTGGCCTGTGGATCGCTCAATTCATTATCCACACTGCACCTCCCTTGTCATAGTTACAGGCATAGAACTCACGTTCTACAGTGTAACAGCAACAGTATCATTCTGTCAATAGCTGGACTGTACCTGCGAGGAGACAATTTCAGAGGAGTGTGTCCTGTGTATTTGCGCCCGCGAGGTGACTGGGTGTACAATACAGGCATCCCGGGCTGGCACACCATTGCCGGCCCACAACCATCCCAGGAGGAAGCAAACCCATGGTGGAGATGTCGGTCGAGAGTGTTCGGATCAATCTCGCCACAAATCAGCGGGTAGTTATCCTGAAAGATGGGCAGGGCGATCGCTACTTGTTCATCTGGATCGCGACTGCTGAGGCGTATTCGATCGCCATGGAGCTACAGGGTACCGCTTCACTACGCCCGCTTACTCATGACCTGCTCAAGTCGGTTATTGCTGAGCTTGGCGGCACCATTGTCAGCGTGATCATCAACGACTTGGCAGACGATATCTACTATGCCCGGCTTGTCTTAGACGCTAACGGTCGCCATGTCGAGGTTGATTCTCGGCCAAGCGACGCTATTGCTCTGGCAGTGAGGGCTAAAGTGCCGATCTACGTAGCCGAGGCTGTGCTGGACAGCGCGGGCGTCACGCTTCAGAATCAATCCGAGCAAGAAGAAGTAGTTCGCCAGCAAGAATCCACTATCGCGCAAGACGATAACCTGGATGTGTATCGAGATTTCATTAATAGTCTTGATGTACTGGACGAATTTGGGAAGTCCGACAGTTAGCCGCTGTCTGGCTACCGGTCGCTTGGGTGCGTTTTTCTAGTATTTGGAGGAGTACGAGTATGCGCGCACGGGAGCGCATCGTCCGTGCAAGGTTCGCGGACCACAAATGTGCGCATTGCGGCGCGCCCTATCCAGGTGAAGGAGTGGTGATTTTAGCGAAACGAAGCTCCACCTGGATGGTAATGGTCAGTTGCACCAGCTGTCTGCGGCCCGGTGTCTTTCTCGTCACATTCCCGCCCCAACCATCCAGCCAGTATGATGCAGCCTCCAACTCCTCCTCCGCTCTGTCCCCCAACGCGTCGATCGACGTGGCTCCCATCTCTCCAGCCGCGCTAGCAGCTGAGCAATCCAGTGAAACCAGCGCAGCACCGTACGCCTCACCGCCGGAATCGATGCTTCCAGTGACCGCCACTGACGTCAACGCCATGCACGAGTTCCTGACTAACTTCAACGGCAACTTCAGCAAGCTCTTCCCCAAACCACAGTAGCGTTAGCTTTTACTCCGCCCAGCTGTAGTGCTCACAACACGCATTGGGGAGTGTCATCGACGAGAACGCGGCAGCGACGGGCCGTAGCCCGTCGCTGCCGCGTTCTACCCAACAATAATCGAGTTCATGTAAGCGAGTTCATTGCGGCGCCCCCACGCATTCCTGTTGCTTGCCATTTACCGTACAGGATATCGGCGGTGGCGCCCCATGATTCTGGTCTAGCTTATGCACAGATCCTACCTGGCACTTGCCGCCCGAAGAATAATTCCAGCCGCCGGCAGAGAGTAGCGTCACACAGGGCACAGATTCAGGTTTCTCACCAAGATTGGGCGGAGGCGTGTAGTTATCGAGGAACCAATCGGTGCTGCAGAGCCCATAGTCGCAGTACCGCATCTGATGTACGCCGGTTGGCACCGGGAACGGCTTCTTCGAACTGTTGCTCATCTCCTCGGCGGCGATCATGCTGTGATACCAAATTGGGGCCGCACCGGTAATGCCGTCGATATCGTTCATTGGAGTATTGTTGTTGTTGCCAGCCCAGACGCCACCGGTGAAGTCCATGGTGTATCCCATGGTCCAGTCGTCGGTGAAGGACTGCCCGGTTCCAGTCTTTCCGGCGGTCGGCCAAGCATCACTGGAGAGGAAGCTGTTGGCATACAGGGAGTCGCACTCCTGCGAGTTGGACGGGGTATCACCATATTGTGTGACACCGTACATACCCGGATCCAGGTAGAGCGGGCTGCATGGTCCGAAGTCCCCAGCGCGCGAGGCGTTGTCACTGAGAATGCTGGTGATGAGGAACGCCACCCGGGGATCCAGTACCTGAACTGGTGTCGGCTGCTCATACGTGTAGAGAGTATCTCCCGAACTATCGGTGATGTAGTTGATACCATGCAGTGGAATAAACTCGCCGTAATTGGCAAATACCGTATAGGCCTGTACCATCTCAAACGGCGTGACGTCCAGAGCGCCCAGCACCGAAGAGAGTCCCCAGGTGCCTTGCCACTGGGTAATGCCCATACGCTCCACCAGCGACTCGACGTTGGCGATACCGGCAAACTGCATCACCTTGACGGCGGGAATGTTGAGCGACCAGTCCAGCGCAGTACGAAGGGTAACCTGTCCGGTCGCGGAGTTCAGATCATAGTCAAGCGGCCGGTAGTTTTCGGCACCGTCCCAGAAGGTAGTTGGGTCATCGTTGACGGTCATGGCCGGGAACCAGCCCTTCTCGAAAGCGGCGGCATAGACGAAGGGCTTAAAAGATGAGCCCGGACCGCGGTACCCCTGGGTGACGTCGTTGAACTGGCCGTCGATACTGGTATTGTAATAGTTGGCGCTGCCCAGCATGACCTTGATGTCGCCGTTGTGCTGGTCGGCAAGCAGCACCGCCGCGTTGGTGACATTGTCGTCGCGTATAAGACCGCCGTATGGGTCGACGTCATTTTCGTAGAGATGGTTTTTGATCGCCTGCTGGGCGACATTCTGCATATTCAGGTCGAGAGTGGTATAGACATTTAGACCGGAGCGACCGACATTGCGCAGCTGCCCGGTTGTAACCATCTGCTCCAGAATATTCTCGATGTAGTAGTCAAACGCCGGCGCCAGATTCGTCTCACTGGTCTCCGGCCTGAAAAAGTTGGGCTTGCCCGCCTCCGCCCAGGCGGCGTTAGCCTGCGACTGATTGATGTAGCCATAATACACCATGTCGTTGAGCACCACTGCCTGCCGTTTGCGCGCCTGGCTAAAATTGAGCAGCGGGTCGTTGGTGTTGGGGTTCTGGGGAATGCCGGCCAGCATGGAGGCCTGTGCCAGGTCCAGCTGCTGAGCTGCGGTCTCGCCAGTCGCCGGATTATCCTGGTAGCTAAAGTACTCCTGTGCCGCGGCATCGATACCATAAGCGGTAGGGCTATAGGGAATAGAATTCAGATACATCTGCAGTATCTGGCTCTTGCTGTAGACCCCGTTCTCGGTAATGCCCACTGCCAATATCGCCTCTTGCAGCTTGCGGGTAAAGCTCACGTCGCTGGTGAGTATCTGCTGCTTGATGAGCTGCTGAGTAATCGTGCTGCCGCCCTGGCTAATCGCACCGCTCGACAGGTCCGCTTGCGCGGCGCGAGCGATGGAAACAAAGCTTACGCCCTGGTTGGTCCAGTAGTCGTGATCCTCGACGGCAATAGTGGCATTGACGACGACTACTGGGACGTTGGCGAGCGTAATACTATTCTGTAAACCATTAGTATCAATTTGATACATCAATTTTCCGGTGTCATCGTAGATGCGAACGCTGTCTTTGCTGGCAACCTGCCGCGGCAGACCCTGTATGAGACTGTACTCCGAGTTATAGTAGGCG
This sequence comes from uncultured Chloroflexia bacterium, assembly GCA_963826075.1. Lineage (GTDB taxonomy): Bacteria > Chloroflexota > Ktedonobacteria > Ktedonobacterales > JADMIN01 > JAJPKE01. Next base: position 807,189 of record CAWGVQ010000004.1, on the reverse strand, counting down.
GTAGCCGCGCTCACAGTGGCCGTGAGGCTGCTGAGGATCACTATCAGCAGTATGATTACCGTTGCCCAGACGGCCCGAGTCAGATTGGACGCACGAGTCGCCCGCGCTCGCCGGGCGGTGCGCCTGACATAGAAGGTGTACCGGCGCCGGCGCCTCACCCAGCGTCGCGACTCAAGCAGCATTCGATCTCGTTCGAGCCCTGAGACCCCGGTGGGCAGTACAAAGGTTGGGTCATCCAGCGGCGCAGCGCCCAGCGGCCTCAAGGTGTTCTCGGCCGCTATATCTACCGGAGAGGACCCACCAGCAGGTATGCCGTCTGCTGCTTGGTGTAATTCATTGGACTGTGGTGTTGCTGGTTCCGCGCGCTCGATATGATTATTTTCGCCGGCATTGTTGTTCTTGTCGTCGTTGGTCGGCGGCGTACTTCCTGCCTGATCCACGGTGCTGTCCCCTCCATGCGCCTTCGCTGAACTACTGAACTCTTGAAATTAACGTCTACGCTGCCAAACGGGTCAATTCAAACTGGTCAAATAAAATGCTATGAGGGCCCAAAGTTATAGCTGGCCCCCGTTGTGATAAACGTGCGGGGAGGCGGAATTGTTACGCGCTACCGACCATTGGCTGCTCCGGTATTTTCTGCCACCGCTCCCGTAGTCTGGCCGGAGTCAGCGCCCACAGCAGCACGTAACCCCATACGTACGCTTGCTCTTCAGGGCATGAGACGAGCAGGCAACGGCACCCTTATGCATTTCTGGTGCCATAGCCTGCAGCACAAATACCTACTGCCTCTACCTCATGAAAGTCAACCCGGTAACCGCAGGTCAAGGTCAAACTGCTTTTGGCCATAGTATTGCGTCATGATGAGTATACCTGTACAATCAGCGTCAGGCGCGAGCGGATGCCTCGGTAGAACCTTTTCTGTACAACTGCCGACTCACCAATTTCCGGAGGTTACGTTGGATGTTGTGGTAGCTGGCGGAGCCGGCTTTGTGGGCTCACACTTATGCGATAGGCTGCTGAATGATGGCCATCGCGTGCTCTGTGTGGACAATCTTCTGACTGGTTCTGAGCGAAATATTCGACACCTTCTCGGCAGAGAAGACTTTACATTTCTGCGCCAGGATATAACCGTTCCCTTTGCATTTCAGGCGGGCGCCGTCTTCCATCTGGCTAGTCCGGCCAGCCCGGTCGGCTACTGGGAGCATCCCTTCGAGACGATACGGGTGAATACCGAGGGAACCATGCTGCTGCTGCAGGTGTGCCGCCGCCACAATACACCTTTCCTGATGGCTTCAACCTCCGAGGCCTACGGCAACCCGCTGGTACATCCCCAGACCGAAGAATACTGGGGCAACGTAAATCCTACCGGGCCGCGATCCTGCTACGATGAGAGCAAGCGGCTGGGAGAGACCATAACCGCAGAATTTCATCGCCAATATGACCTGGACACACGTATCGTACGTATCTTCAATACCTATGGCCCTAACAGCCAGCTGAACGACGGGCGTATGATTCCCAACTTCATCATGCAGGCGCTCTCCGAGCAGCCGGTAACTGTACACGGGGATGGACAGCAGACGCGGAGCATCTGCTACGTGGACGACTTGGTTGACGGATTGGTGAGGGCGATGTTCATGCCCGAAACCAAAGGCGAGATATTTAACCTCGGCAACCCCGAGGAGCAGACTGTCCTGGACTGGGCAAAGCTGATACTACGGCTGTGCCAGTCATCCTCACCAGTGCTGTTTGAAGAGAAGAGGGTTGAGGATCCCGAGCGGCGCCGGCCCGATATCGAGAAGGCTCGCCGCGTGCTGAAGTGGCAGCCTGCGATCACGCCCGAGGTGGGATTGTTACGCACTATAGCCTGGTTCAGAGAAGAGATGGAGCAGTCGACGTCGTGTCTCTCAGCTCAAGGACATCCCTAGCGACCAACCGTAGAAACCGGTACACGCTGCTCTGGCCGCTGGCCGGCATCTTGGCGGCGCTGCTGCTGGCACTGGTGATCGTGTATGTTCCGCAACAGTATAGCTGGTTGCTGGTCGTTGGCGGAGCCGTGGTGGGCATCACATTGGTGGAACCCTTGGCCGGTCTCTACCTATTACCGATTGCCGTGGCTTTTGGGTCAGCGTTTACCTTTAGCGTACACGGCTTGAATGCTGGACTCACCGACCTGCTGGTGGCTACGCTAGCGGTTTCAACGCTGTGGCATACGTGGTGGAGACGGGGGGCAAACGGTAGCAGCACGCTTTCGGCAATGCTGGCGGACGCGCCGGCCAGTTTCACGCGTCACCTGGCTATCACGTGGAAACGCGAGCGCTTACTGGCGCTGACGCTTGGCGCTTTTTTGCTTTACCTGGTGGTAGTCATACTTTCGGTCTCGGTGGCGCTTAGCAAATCGCTTGCCTTCAAGGAAGTCATTAAGTGGAGCGAAGTGTTGGTCCTGTTAGCAGTGGCGGTGACGTTGATTCGCAATGTCCGAGCCATTCACATTATCGCCTGGTCAATCATCGGAACTGGGGTCTGCCAGGCACTTCTCGGCTACTGGCAATGGGTACAGGTTACTGGTTCTCATTCGGCCAGCGCAAGCAGCCTGCGGGTCTTCGGCACCTTCGGGCAGCCCAATCCCTTTGCCGGATACCTCAACTTTGGTCTGCTGCTTTCAGTGGCCCTCATGCTCTTCAGCGGCCACACGGCGCAGCGGTGGCTGGCCGCGGCCGCGGCGGCCATCATAGCATTCGCAATGCTCCTTGCCGACTCGCGCGGCGCTGAGCTTGGCCTGGCTACAGCTGTTGTCGTCCTCATCATCGCAGCCTGGCGGCGCGAGCGAGAAGCTGGCATAGCGCTGCTCATCGGCGTACCGGTGGTAGCCATTGCCTGGCTCGCCAGAATAATACCGGCGCATGTGCGCGCAGACATCATAGCGCAGGTAACTTTGGGGCCAGTAAATAGCGCCAATTTCTCCGTGCAGGAACGGCTGGCGCACTGGGTAGCCGGTCTGCGTATGTTCCGTGCGCATCCCATACTGGGGGTTGGAGCCGGCAACTACAGCGCGGCCTACTCCCGCTACCAGGTGTCGCCGGATTGGTTCGAGGCGCTGGGACACGCCCACAATTATTACATCAACACAGCAGCGGAGACTGGCGTCTTAGGTCTGGTGGCTTTGCTCGGACTGGTAGGAATCTCGCTCTTCGCGGGGTGGCGTGCCGTTCGTACTCAGGCAAGCGCGCGGCACGCCGGAACCGATGCCGCCACATCGTCCACCGCACGTCTGGGGTGGGCACTGGCGCTTGGTTTCTTTGGCGTGCTGGTTGCTTTTAACGTGCACAACCTCACCGATGACCTGTTTGTACACGCGATGGAGCTGCAGTTCTCGCTCTGCGTGGCCTGTCTTCTCTGTCTGCTCAGGCCTGTGACTGATGAGAACAAGTCCGCCAGCGCCGTGGCCCAACCAGCGCCTGATAACACGGGTGCAGGCGCCTCAACCCCGATAAGTCTGGCAGCTGACGGATCATCGGTGGAGCAGGTGCAGTGCCAGCGGCCACAGATGCGGCCCAAAGATCAGGCAGCCGATCACTACCGAGAGCATAGCATTGAGTAACACGGCTCCAGCGGCGACATCTTTGGCGATGCGAGCCAACGGATGGTACTCGTGCGTGCTAAGGTCCACACAAGCCTCGGCCACGGTATTGAACATCTCAGAGATGAATACGCCGGTGATGGCGACAAAGACCATAGCGAACTCAACTGGCGAGATGTGCAGCACTAGACCAAGGATGACGGCAAGTGTTCCCAGAACCGCATGAATGCGCGCGTTTCTCTGCGTACGCATAGCGTGCCAGAGTCCACTCCAGGCGTAGACGAAGCTGCGGAGGAACGGCGTCCGCGGTGGCTGCTGCGGGTGCGAGGCGGGTACTGTATTCATATGTACCTGACAATGTTATGAATGGAAAAAGCCATGCGCGATGCCGGCTGGTGTCGTCGTCGTCTACGTCCTGCTATTGGCCAGATTGGCGGCGCCCAACCCCAGCCGCGGCCAGCACGGCCTCCTGGTGAGCTACCATTGCGCGGTAGCCGGCATCGGTTTGATCGTCATATCCCACGAGATGTAACACTCCATGCGCCAGTAGATAGGCAAACTCCCAGGCGGCGCTGTGGCCGGCGTACACTGCCTGCCGTTCGATCGCGTCCCGTGAAAGGGCAATATCGCCAAGGTTGAGCGAACTGTCTTCCAGCACCGGAAATTGCTTAGCGTCCTCGTCCTGCTCTTCTAAATCAGAGTTTACCTCCGTTTCATCATCCGGCGGCAAGAAGCCGACTGCGTCACTCTGTCGGTGCAGATCTCCAGACTGCAGCTCCGGCTGCCCAGTCTCTTGATCAGGCGGCAACCATAGTTCGTCGGGAGCAGCCTGTGCCATCGGAGCATCCAGTAATGGGAACGACAGCACATCAGTAGCCTCATCCTGCCCGCGGTACTCGCGGTTAAGATTGCGAAGACCCGCATCATCGGTAATCAGCACGCTCACTCCTACCGGCAGGGCAACCCCCGCGCGCGCAAGGGTAAGGGCCACTATCCTGCGTATAACCCGGTCGTCAAGACCAAAGGTGTCCTCTACCAGCGCCGGCGGCTCATACACCATCGCCAGTTCCAATCTACCTTCGATCTCGGCGGCGAGCCCGTCGAGCCCGTGCTCGGCCATGGCATCGTGATTGTCCAGCAGCTTCTACCTCTTCTTCTATCTTTGGCGACCTCGGGGTCGTACCGGAACCTACCGGCCACGCAGTCCAGTCCTCATGCATCACCAGTCACCAGGAGATCCGAAATCGCCAGGTCGCGGTCGGGGCGGCGCCTGGTCCTTCCGCGGCAACCTCCCGGCGGAGGGCGGCGACGGAGGTGGAGCTGGCGGACGATACCCCTGCTGCCTGGCAGTTACTCCCGCGGGAGGCGGTGGCGGACGATACCCTTGCGGTCTGCCAGACTCCCCGGGACGTAGCCGGCGAAGCCGTTCTCGCTGCATTGCCGCCTCACGCTCGCGCTCCAGAGCTAGACGCCGGCGCTGGTTGGTATACACGATATAGCCAGCTATTGCCAGGAGAGCGACGATCAGAGCTCCGCCGCCATACAGAATGCCGGGCGGCGTACCGCCGCTAGCGGCCAGCGCAACCACGGTTATGGTTACCGATGTGGTTCCGGGCGTTCCCGCTTTGTCAATCGCCTCGACAGTGACGCTAAACTTGCCGGAATGGTTGAAGCGGTGGGTGATAGTGGGCGCTGTCGAGCTGACTGGTGGTGTGCCGTCACCGAAATTCCACACGTATTTGACGATCTGGTCACCCGCCGGAGTACCCGGTGCGGTCGGGGGAGTCGATCCCGAAGCGTCGAAGGTAACGGTATTGCCGCTGCCGATGGTAGTAAGGCTAGCAGTGAGGCTGGCGCTAGGTAGCTGGTCATAGTTCAGGATTTGAATGTGTAGAACGGCGAAGCTGCGGGCACCGCGAGCATCGGTGACCGTAAGCCCAACGATCCACTTGCCGGGCAGATTGGGAAACTCGTGAGTAGCAACCGGCGTGGCGGCGGTGTTGCCGTCGTTGAAGTTCCACTGATAGGTCAACTTGCTGCCATCCACGGCATGGGATCCGCCGGCACTGAAGGTTATCTTTCCATCAGGACCAATCACGTCAGTGCTGGCGCTCAGCTTAGCTACAGGCGGATCACTGAGTAGTTGCGGCACGACGACGATCTGGGCGCTATCGAATGATTGCCAGCCGTCGGAGTAAATGGATGAGTACACATTGTAGGTGCCCGCCTTGGTATACTCATGTTGCACGGTCAGTCCCACGATCTGTGTGCCGTCCCCAAAAGACCACTGATACTGTAGACCGGCGAGCGGCGGAGGATTGAGCACGTTGCTCAGGTCTTCGCTGAAGGTGATGGTCTGCCCGACCGCATATTGAGGCTCAAAGACACCGATCGGCAGGTTCCCCGATAGATTGTGGTTAGGCGGAAGCGGTAGTTGCAGTGCAGGCGTGCCGTTGGCGTCCATGGTGGGAGTATTGCCGATTCCACAGGCAAGCGCAGTTGTAGTCTTGGCTGCTCCCACCAGGGGAAACAGCGCTCCGGCTCCCGCGGCCAGAGCAAGGAACACCGCTACCACCAGCCATCTCGCCAGTTTCAGGTGTGAAATGTTGCGTGGCATGCTCCGGATTACCTGCATTTTGATGCCTCCTGCAGAGCTACGTACTTGTACGCACTGGCACCAGCCACCGCTATTATTGCAGATGGAAAGCAGCGTGTCGAGAGAGTGGGCAATAAGACTGGCCGGGCTCTGGACCTCTAGGAGAGATCCAGGAGCCTGGCCATATTAATTTGCGGTCATGATTGTTTGCGCGTTCTCTTCGCTGCCCTCGCGTCAGCGTGTTTAGCCGTTACGGTGAGACTCGGCAGCCTTCATCACTCGGCCGATAACCGCGCGGGCAAAGGTATCATCGCAGCCTAGCTTCTCGGCTACCCGCGGCACCAGCAGGCGTTGCTGGTTGGCGGTGAGGGTACGCCTGGTCTCCGGAATGTTAAGCTCACGCATGATCTCAGTGACGATCTGAACGTGGGCAGGATTGGGGCCATTCATCGCGCTCACCAGAGTGCTGGGTTGCGCCGAGCGCCGAAGCGCCGGTCTTGGACCGGTGGTGCCGGTCATGCCGTCGATCTCGAACGGATCTATGGCTGGAGTCAGGTTGCCGCCAAGCATGGGCGGCCGGCGCGGCGCAAACGTGATAGCGTCGTTTGCTGGAATGCCCAACGAGCCTTCGACGTCGGCCTCACTGAGCAGCGCGGGCTGAATCCGGTTACCGTACAGAGCTGTCGCTGAGTGTACGGCAGACGGATTGGCGCCGGCGTGATTCATAATGCTCATATCGCCGCCGTGTGACAAGTTGTTTAGCTGGGGCAACGTCAGGACATTGCTGGCATCATGGGAGCTACCGTCGCCAAAAGTGCCCGAATTTCCGTGCTCAGGTGCAGGGAGCTCGGCAGAATGTTCCGATGCCTGGATAACCACCTGCGCTGGAGCAGGAAGTGCGTTACCAGCACTAGTCTCAGCATCTTGCGGCTCAGCGACCTCACTGCCGTTGGACCGCCGTTGCATGATCAGCTGTGCGGCCTGTTTGCGGGCAGCGGCGGCGGTAGATGCCATGCCGCGCAACTGCGCCTCGCGAACCCGCGCGTTGGTATCGGCGCGCAGCTGCTTCAATTCGGCCTCCTGCTGAGTGCGCATCAAGCGTTCCTCATGCGACTCCTGCAGCTGGCGCAGGCTACGCCGGTTCGAAGTTGGCTGGACTACCGCCCAGAAAAGTCCCCAGAACGGTGGAGCAATGGCCACCAGAAGCATGGTTAGACTGAACTGGCTGGAGCGAAGTTGCGGCCAGATGGAATACACCCAGTCGTCGGTAGGAAAGGCCTTGAAGTTTTGGCTGCGGAAAGCCAGGCTGCACCAGGTAGTGATACCCGTGGCCACCAGGACTCCCACCCCACAGAAGAAAGCCTGCACCCGATGTCCCTGGCTCCAGTGCCAGGGAGCCAGGACCGAGAGCAGATATGCCATACCCACCACACCCAGAGCCAGGAAAGCCCAGAGGGCAGTAAATCCGGCCTGAATCACCGGATTGGCGCTGCGGGCGGTGGCACCGTCCGAGTAGACAAAGAAGTTGAAAATTGCGTCGGGGATGTAGAGGACTACTGGGAAGATGAAATACACTTTCACCAGCCAACCTGGCAGTGGAAGCACCTTATCCTTCTCCAGCTCACTCGGTGCCACACGTGTAGTCAGCGGAGTCGCGGAAGCAGTGTCAGCCGGGGTCGCATCGAAAGTTGGCGTGCTGTCTACACGCGTTGTCGCCGGGGCTGTGTGCGCCATTTGGAGCTTACCTCCCTGTCAAAGGAACGCCTGGCAAGCGAGCCAGTGTTCGTTGTGCGTTGTGGGCCACTCGGCCCAAATACCTAGCAAGCGTAGTAGCTCCATTGGTATACGCGGCCAGGCGATAGTCAAAGGTGATAGGGAGAATATGCAATGGCAAGCGGAATGTAAAGGGGCCACCCGAGCTACTGCAAACCAACGCGCACGTTAGTGTCCAGCTGGTTAAACCGTAGGCGACAGAACAATTACACAATTTAGTACAAAATAACTAATCCTATAGTAATACTAGGCTAGCGATTGGTGTGTGCGGTGCTGGTATTTTCACTCAAGCGTTTTGGAAAGTGCTGCGCTGTGTGAGAAAATTCATGTGACCCGTATACCAAAATGGGCTAAGCTATTCTGGCCAGTTGCCCGATGTCACTCATTATTCGACGCAATCGCCTACCGGAGCTTTGCTACAATGTTGGCAGAGGAAGAGGTGCAGTATGTGGAGCGTATACCTCGATACCAACGCGGTACGCAGGCTGAGTACGCGCGGCCTGGGATTCATCTCGCGCCGCGCGTACTATGGACCGCTGGCGCCGCTCCGAGCGCGTCGCATCAGTAGCAATCCTGTACTTCCCGGACGACGCTGGGTACGCGTTCGTAACATCGTGAGCGGCATAGCAGGCACCGACATCGCACTCACTCATCTACAGATGGACCCGCGTGTCTCCCTGGGAGCGCTACCGCGCCGCTCGAAGCTGTATCTGGGTCACGAGGTTGTAGGCGAGGTAAGCGACATAGGACCCGATGTCGAATTCCTCCGTATCGGAGATCGAGTTGCTTACCAGTTTGACCAGTGCTGCGCCACCCGCGACATCCGGCCACCCTGCCGTCATTGTATGGTTGGCAACTATGCGCTCTGTGACAACCGTTATCTCCCTGGCCCGGCGGCAATAGGCGGCGGCTGGAGCGACGAGATGATAGTACATGAGCGCCAGCTCTTTTTGGTACCAGATAGCCTCACTGACGAACAGGCGGCGCTCCTGGAGCCCTGCGCGGTTGCGGTGCACACCGCACTTCGCCACCTTCCGCAACCGGGAGATAACGTGCTGGTGATGGGCGGTGGAACCATTGGTCTATTGACTACCCAGGCGGTGCATGCCATGGTACCGGAGGCGACAGTTACCTCGCTGGCGCGTTATCCCGTACAGGTGGAGATGGCGACCAGGATGGGAGCCAGCCGCATACTCTATCAACAGGACGGCATATCGGCAGTGGCGAAGCATACCGGCGGACACCATTTCAAGCGACGCTTCGGACCGGATCTGCTAATAGGTGGCTTCGATGTCGTCTATGATACCATTGGCTCGACTGAGACGCTGCAAAGTGCGATCCGCTGGACTCGGGGAGAAGGCGTGGTGGTGGAGGCGGGCACGCAACTGGCACCCTCCACATTGGATCTGACTCCGATATGGCATCAGCAGATCTCTGTGCTTGGCGTATCCGGGCATGGCACCGAGGACTTGCCCGAGAGTACCGGTCTCTCCGCTTGGGCGAGCGGCAATCGCGAACGAGTCTTCACTTTTGCACTCGCCGCCACACTCATCCGCGAGCACCGCCTCACGCCCGAGCGACTGCTAACCCATCGCTTCCCTCTGCGAGAGGTACGGCGCGCAGTGGAAGTTGCCAGAGACAAGGCCACGCACCATTCGATTAAGGTGCTCCTGGATATACGTGATTCACCGGTCTCGCATCTTCCGGCCGAGAGCTTGGCTACCACTCGCCTCTCCGGTTGACTCCGGCAGACCAGTGGACACTACTCCTGCCACCTGGTTACAGGGGGATGCCGCGCAGGAAGACGGCGTAAAAGAAGACGATCATCACCACGAACAACAGACTGTCCATGCGGTCGAGTAATCCACCATGACCGGGAACAATGCTGCCGCTATCCTTGACTTCAGTTCCGCGCTTGAGCAGCGACTCAGCCAGGTCGCCTACTGTTGCGGCTATCGCTACCAGTATTCCCAGTATCATAGCATCCAGCCAACCAACTGGTAAGGGATGATGAAACACGGAAGGAAGCAGCATTGTAAAGACGAAGGCAGCAATGACACTAAAGAGCAGACCACCGCCGAAACCCTCCCAGGTCTTGGCGGGGCTAATATGCGGAGCCAGCTTGGTATGCCCAAAATAGTGCCCGGTGAGCAGCGCAAAAGTGTCGTTGGCCCAGGTCATGAAAAAGGTCGCCAGAAGCCACCAGAAACCGGTGGCGGCGGCACCGAACGTGTTACCACGTAACAGGATGAATAAAGCAATCGGCCAGCCAAGGTAGAAGGCGCTGGCCATGGCCAGCGCCCAATCAATCAATGTGCCTTCGATAGCCCCACGGGTGAGTATCAGCCAGGCAAAAGTTATTACCAGCAACGCGCTTACGCCGCCGCCAACCAGGAGGACCAGCTGGTCAGTGTTGTGATTCTGGATAAACAGCATCGCCGCCAGGAGTAGTTCTATGCCCAGTCCGGCGCTTAGCAGCAGCGGTGGGTGCCACCCTTTATGGACGAACATGTAATTGAGTTCGGACATGCCGATTACCAGCGCCAGAACCCCGCCGGCAAAAGCAAACCAGCCACCACAAAAGACCAGTGCGACCACTATCGGTATGAGGATAAGCGCAGAGAGTGATCGCTGCCGCAGGGCGGCAAGCCAGGCTGCACGCGAGCCCGATGCTCGGAATCGCTCACGCCTTGATGTACGTGACTCGGGCTCTTGTACCGACATACTCGAAACCTTGTCTGCCATGGCGGTGCTCCGCTTTCCGGCGCCCCGGTGTCCCCCCTGGGGACACCATCTACCCCTTGGTGATCAGCGAGCGCTCTTCACTGCTGGCTGCGTGCCGGAGGATGACGGGGGGATAGCAGTGGGCGAAGCCAAAACGGCCGGTTCCCCATCCACTCCTTCATCTTCCGCGGCAATCTGTGCATCAGTCTTTCCAAACCGTCGCTTGCGCTGGGCGTACGCGTTAAGCGCAGCAACGAAATCATCATGTCCGAAATCCGGCCAGAGCGTCGGCGTCGAATAGTATTCGGCGTAGGCTACCTGCCAGATGAGATAATTGCTGAGTCGCATCTCCCCAGCGGTGCGAATTACCAGGTCGGGATCCGGCAAGCCGCTGGTATATAGATAACGCTCGATGAGCTCTTCACTTACTTGATCAGCGGGAATTCCGGCACGTACGATGGCACTAACCGCGTCCACGATCTCTGCGCGTCCACCATAGTTGAAGCATACGTTGAGTGTCAAGGCGGTATTTTCTTTAGTGAGCTCTTCCATATGACGTATGGCCCGCTGTATCTCAGCCGACAGCCCTTCGAAGCGCCCTATGTGGCGAAGCCGGACTCCGTTCTGGTGCAGACGTTCGAGATCGCTTCGAATGGTCTCCCACAGCAGACCCATCAGCGCATCCACTTCTTCGGGTGGCCTGCCCCAGTTCTCAGTGGAGAAGGCATAGACCGTCAACATAGACACATGGTAATCGTTGCAGAGCTCAACAGTTCTTCGGAGCGCATCCACCCCTGCCCGGTGACCAAGCGAACGGTGTAAGTGGCGTTTGGTGGCCCACCGACCGTTTCCATCCATGATGATAGCTATGTGTCTTGGGATTGCCCGCCCATCTTCAAAGTGCAGGCGTGCCAGCTCTGCCCGTCGCTCCGCTTCTTGAGCGCGTGCTCCGCCGTCAATTGCCATGCTGATAGTAGTCAGCAGGCTCTTGATTCGTCCCTTTGCCATGTGCCAACCGCCCCTGTCTGCATAGAACTACCTAGCCGGCAATGATAATTTCCAGCCTCTCATACCGCCAGGATCTCTTGCTCTTTACTGGTGCCGACTTTATCCAGGTCGGCTATGTACTTTTCGGTCAATTTTTCAAGGCGTTCCACGTCACGCTTCAGCTCATCCGCAGAGATGTCTTTCTTCTTCTCCTGCTCGCGCAAGGTATTGTGTCCATCTCGACGGCAATTTCGCACTGCCACCTTAGCCTCATCGACTTTCTTATGTACGACCTTGACAAGCTCTTTGCGGCGGTCCTCGGTGAGAGGAGGAATGGCGATCCTGATTTGCATACCATCGCTTGCCGGATTCAACCCAAGATCGCTCTTCTGTATGGCTTTTTCGATGTCCGGCAGCACTTTGCGATCCCACGGCTGAATGGTAATCGTACGGGCATCAGGAGCATGTATTGTGGCAACGTTCTGCAGGGGCTGCATATCTCCATAGTACTCGACCTGAAGACGTTCGACCAGGGTCGGGCTGGCGCGCCCGGTACGCACCGTCTGCAGGTCGCGCTGGAGCGCTTCCACTGCCCCTCTCATCCGATGCTCGACATCGGTGAAGACATCTTCCGCCATTTAGAAGTACTCCCTTCCAGCCGCCGAACTGCAGCAGACGACCACTCTGGATTATTGGCTAGTAGCGCTAGCCTAGCTTGACCACACGGCGTCAGCGCCTTCCGGCATCGAATGTATTAACGTACCGCGATGGTGACCTTGCACAATGGCGGCCACGTTACCACGCGTGTTGAGATCGAAGACGAAGATCGGCAGATGGTTGTCTTTGCAGAGCGACAGTGAGGTGCTGTCCATTACCGCCAATCCCATATTCAGTGCACGCATATAGTCCAGTTCACGGAAACGGCGAGCCAACGAGTTGTGCCGTGGATCATCGTCATACACACCATCGACTTTTGTCGCCTTTAGCAATACCTGGCAGTGAAGCTCGACGGCACGTAGAGCGGCGGCAGTGTCGGTGGTAAAATATGGATTGCCGGTTCCTGCAGCCAGGATCACCAACCTGCTCTGTTCCAGATGTCGAATGGCCCGTCGACGGATAAACGGCTCGGCCACCGCGGGCATCTCGATGCCGGTCTGGACGCGAGTATCCAGACCGGCATGCTCTAGCGCGTCCTGCAGCGCCAGCGCATTGATGACCGTGGCAAGCATGCCCATGTAGTCTGCCTGAGCCCTGTCCATACCAGCAGCGGCAGCAGTCTTGCCCCGCAGAATATTGCCGCCGCCAACGACGATAGCAATCTCTGCGCCAAGTCCGTGCACCAGAACTACCTCATCAGCGATGTATTGCAAGACCATGGGGTCGATACCATAGCCCTGCTCTCCCATTAGGGCTTCACCGCTGAGTTTTAATAACACCCGCTGATATCGCAGGTCCGGATCCATATCCATAGCCTTCTTTATTTTCAGGTACCAGTTTACTCTCCAAGCGCATAGCGCGTGAAGCGCCGCACCACAATATTCTCACCAGTCTTGCGAATGACGTCGTCAACCAGCTTGCCGACGGTGATCTTCTCGTCTTTCACCCAGGGCTGTTCCAGCAATACCTGGGCAGCAAGCTGTTTCTTGACCTTTCCGGCCACGATCTGCTCGCGCTTGTCAGCAGGGCGCTTGCGAACTTCGGGATCGTTCATCGTTTCCTTACGTAGCTCGTCCTGAATATCTTGCGGCACATCACTCCAGTTTATGTAGGTAGGAGACGTCCCGGCAATCTGCATACAGAGCTCGCGAGCCAGTACCTTGAAGTCATCGCTGCGCGCCACAAAATCGGTGCTGCAGTTCACTTCCAGAAGAACGCCCACGCTACCGCTATGGTGAATGTACGACGTAATGAGACCTTCTCGAGTTTCACGATCCTGGCTCTTTACGTTCTCGGCGCGCTTGGCGCCCTTCTCTTCCAGCAGCTTCACAGCCTCATCAAACGTCTGCGCTTCGGTCAACGCCTTCTTGCAATCCAGCGGACCGGCGCCGGTTAATTCACGAAGCTTGGCAACGTCTTTCGCGGTAGCTTCCATCGGATGATGTCACTCCTCTTATCATGACTTACTATGATGATGTCCGGGCTCGACCAATAGTACCACGTCACCTGCTACGGCGGCACGCACCTGGGTGCCCGGGCACACGAACGCGCGGCACGCTCTTGCCGTGCCGCGCTTGCAGTAGCGTAACCGTCAAGCCGGAGAAGACTGCGACCAGTCCGGTTGCTAGGCCTGTGCGGCAGCGGTGGCCGCAGTTTCCGCCGAAGCGGCTTCGCCCGGAGCCGCTTTCGCCGAAGCAGTTTCCGTCGGAGCAGTTTCCGCCGAAGCAGTTTCCGCCGAAGCCGCTTCGGCCACAGTAACTTCGGCCACCGGAGCCTCAGGCTCACTCCCAAACTCTTCAAGGCTCACCGCCGCCTCAGTGACAGCCGGTTCTGGTTCGCCCTCAGCGCGTCGCTCGTCACGATCTTTGACCTGCGCCTCTCGTAGACGCCGGCCCTCGATGGCCGCTTCGGCGATCTTGCTACAGAGCAGACGGACGGAGCGTATGGCGTCGTCATTGGCGGGTATGGGATAGTCCATCTCATCAGGATCAGTGTTGGTGTCGGCCAGGGCAATCACTGGGATTTCCAGACGACGGGCCTCGAGCACCGCCGTATGCTCTTTCTTGGTATCTACTACAAAGATCGCTCCGGGCAAGCGGCGCATGTCTTTGATACCGCCAAGCAACTTCTCCAGGCGGTCCATTTCATCTTGAAAGTGTTGAGCTTCTTTTTTGGTCAATCGCTCGAGCTCACCTCGTTCTTTGCGATTCTCCAGCTCACGCAGATATTTGATACGCTTTTGAATAGTTTCGAAGTTCGTCAGCATGCCGCCAAGCCAGCGCTGGTTGACGTAGAATTGACCGCTCGAATCGGCCGCCTCTTTGATGGCTTCCTGAGCCTGCTTTTTGGTCCCGACGAAGAGAATACTCTCTCCGTTGGCAACCGCGCTCACGATGAACTTGTGAGCCTCGTTGAGGCGAGTAACGGTCTGTTGCAGATCGAGGATATGGATTCCATTGCGCGCGGTAAAGATGAAGGTGCGCATCTTCGGATTCCACCGACGGGTCTGATGCCCGAAATGGACACCAGCTTCCAGCAGTTGCTTCATGGTTGCGACATTAGCCACAGTATGCAGTTCTCCCTTATTTTTCGTTTCTTCACTACCGGAACGAAGAAACAATCCTCCGCCTCCGTCTCGTCATCGGAGAAGGGCGTTGCCCGGGCGCATGAGCTCACTCATACCAGTACTCGGGCACACCGCACCCTAGGAGTCGCGATGATCGGGAAGCGTGTGTACTGAGTGCGCACTCAACTGCATGGCAGTGTCAAACGCACACTTCGAATCAGTATATCACATAAGCAGACCGTCCACAATGGCTCATCCTGAGCGATAATCATCCAGCAGGTGCGGACTTGACGGCGTTCCCGACGTGAACCATAGTTACGCTGGCGGATGTTCTGACCAGCTCTCTCACCTGGTCACTGCTGAGTTAGAGAGCAACCATCACTCTCCATGTTTACATGGCGCCGTCAGAATAGTCGGGAAAGATGCTCGGCAATGCCGGAAAACGGAGAGGGAAAGGCAACACCGTGTCCAAATCAGGTGACTCATCCACTATACAAACAGCAGCTACCGAGCCGGCAATCCGGGCCGACGAGCTGCGCGAACAGCTGCGAGCTGCCGACCATGCCTATTACGTAGACGACAATCCATTGCTCTCCGACGCTCAATACGACGACCTTATGCGCGAGCTTCGGCAGCTGGAAGCGGATCACCCAGAACTGGTTACTCACGACTCGCCAACCCAGAGCGTCAGCGGTGAAGCTTCCGCTACCTTTGCCAAGTTCCGCCATCCGACACCCATGTTTAGCCTGGCCAATGTGCGAACTCCCGAGGAGCTCAGAGCGTGGCAACAACGCGCTCAAAAACTCTTGCCTCAGGCTGCTTTCGACTATGTCTGCGAGCCCAAGATCGATGGCCTCAGCATGAATCTAATTTATGAGAATGGTGAGTTGGCTTTTGGCATCACTCGAGGTGACGGCGCCATTGGTGAGGATGTCACCCCTAACGTGCGTACTATTGGTGACATTCCCCACCACCTACAGATCAGCGACAAGTACCCGGAGTACCCGTCCCGGGTCGAGATACGCGGCGAGATCTATATGTCGCGAGACAATTTCGCTGCTCTAAATGCCAAGCTTGCGGAGGAAGCCACCCGGGCAGGCACTACACCGCGCCTTTTTGCCAACGCCCGCAACTCGGCGGCCGGTTCGCTGCGCCAGAAGAATCCCCGGATCACCGCGGCGCGCCCCCTCTCATTCCTCGCCTACCAGATTGGGTTAATGGAAGGCATATCTCCGCCGGAGAGCCAGCTTGGGGTACTTGAGCAGCTTGCGGCCTGGGGCTTTGCGGTGAGCCCGCTTATCAGGCATGCGTCAACCCTCGAGGAGGCACAGGCGTATTGTGACGAGCGAGAGAGACTGCGCTTCGACGTCGGCTACGACATTGACGGTGCAGTCATCAAGATCAACGCTCGCTGGCAGCAAGAAGAGCTTGGTGTGGTGGCTCGAGATCCCCGCTGGGCTATCGCGTACAAGTTTGCGCCGGTAGAAGCCAATACCGTGTTACAAGACATTGTCATCTCGGTAGGACGCACCGGCGCGCTGATTCCCAATGCCCGCTTGCGGCCGGTGCAGCTAGGCGGTATCACCGTCTCCAACGCCACCCTGTTTAACTTTGACGAGGTAGCACGCAAGGACCTTCGTATCGGCGACACGGTCGTAGTTCAGCGGCACGGCGATGTCATACCGGGTATTGTCAAAGCGATTCCTGAGCTGCGCCAGGGTACCGAGCAGCGCTGGATTCCGCCGACGGAGTGTCCGGTCTGCCATACTCCAGTCTTCCGTGAGGCGGGTGAGGTGGTAGCCTATTGTACCAATTCTCAGTGCCCCGCCCAGCAACTCGAGCGCGCGCGCCATTTCGTAGGCAGAGGCGCCATGGATATACGCGGCCTGGGAAGTGAGCTCGTAGCCAGATTGATCGACGCCGGGCTGGTGCATGACGTTGCCGATCTCTACCAGTTGCGTGCCGAGCAGCTGCTCCAGCTTCCTGGATTTCAGAAGAAGAGCGCCACCAACCTTATCAACGCTATAGCCGCCAGTAAGTCTCGGCCGTTTCCGGCGGTGCTCTATGCGCTGGGAATTCGCTATGTTGGAGAAAAGGCGGCAGAGATAATCGCCGAAGGACTCCGCTCCATGAAGGCGATTTTGGAGGCGCCAGTAGAGCAGATCACCGCTTTACCCGGAATTGGGCCGACGGTTGCCGCCAGCCTGCGCCAGTGGTGTGAGCTGCCGGCCAACCAGCAACTGGTGGCTCAGCTTGCCGCCAGTGGTTTAGCACTGTCACTTCCAGAGGTTCGTGCTGAGGAGAGCAAATCGGGTGAGAACCTGCCCTTTGCTGGCCAGACCTTCCTGCTGACCGGCTCGTTGGCCGAGATGACACGCGGGCAAGCGGAACAAGCGATACTCTCGCTTGGCGGCAAGATTGCCACCAGTGTCACCAAGTCACTCAGCCATCTCATCGTGGGAAATGCTCCTGGCAGCAAGCTGCAGAAGGCCGAAAAGCTGGGTGTGGCAGTACATGACGAGGCCTGGCTGGTAGACCGTTTACGCGAGCATAACGCTATGCCGGCAGAGCGGAAGCGCCTGCCGGCATAGAGGCAGTGATAGTATTTTTCAGGAAAGTACTGTAAAGCTATCGAGCATGGCCTGCAACATTGACCCGGCGTTGTCGCCGCTCACGGCGTCAGTCGAGATCTGGTACTCGTAATCCGCGGTAAGTAGATAGTAGTCAGTGTGGGTATCGGAGACCTGGCTACCGGGAATATTCGCCGTCACTGGCGTGTCCTCATAGCCGGTCTTACCAGAAATTGTGACCGGCTTGAGACAGGTGGTAGTAGCCGGCTTTACACAGCTAGCTTCGGCGTGCAGCTGAGCGATTGGTGTGGCGACAACCGGATCCCTGGCGTTAAAGACCACAACGGTAAAGGACGAGACTTGCGCCCCTCCCGCCGCCTGGGCATCGATGCGGGTAATCACGATCTCCAGTGGAACGGTTGTAGATGAGGTGGTACCCTTCGGGGTATTGACCTGCCAGCCGTTAGGATAGGTCAGCCGGAAGTGATACGTCGAGCTCGTGTAGACGCCTCCACTCGGCGATGGCGGAGGTGGGGCCGAGCGGCATGCCGCCAGCAGCGCAATCGCCAACAGGAGCAGACACCATGCTAACTGGCTGGTAGAGCGCCCCGACTTCAACTCTCGCCGGGGCCTGCACGCTTCCGCCACGCCTCGCCTCCTACCCAAAGCACTTCAAGCGCGCCGAGTATACATCGGCTTTACTCAACCGTCAACGGGCATAGCCCGATAGCCTGATTGCCCCAACTTCTCACCTAACGCATTTCGCCTCGTGAGCGTTTTCTAAGCGAGTGGCCGCACTGGGACTGTCTCAATGGTCTGGTGAGCGTCAGGACAAGGGGTACAAAACTCATCAAAAACTCATGTTGGTGGAGCATAATACTATTTAAGAGCAATCACTAGTGGAATCATCCTAGAGGAATCATCGCCGCCAGCGCCGCAATGGAGAGGAGACAGACATCAGGAAGATATGAGTGTACGTGGCAGGATGAGAACACTCCCTGGTATAGCTCTTCCAGCCGGCACAGGGCTCCGCTCCTCACTGAATGAGAGGTGGCGCTGATGAGTGCCTGGCTACCTGGCTTGCTCATCTGGGTGCAAGTGAATGGGTACGCAGCGGTGTGGGCAGCGCTCTTCATTGCCGCCGCGGGTGTACCCTTGCCCATAAGCCTCGTCCTCCTGGCGGTGGGCGCCTTTAGCGCGGTGGGAGATTTCAACCTTAGCCTGCTGGCACTGGTTGCCATCAGTGGCTCCGTTGCCGGCGATCAGCTCGGCTATGGGATTGGGCACTGGTGGGGGCGCCGTCTACTTCTTTGGATCGGTCGTTCACCGCACCTTGACGCGCTCTCGACGCATGCCATCATCCCTGCGGAGGCTTATTTTGCGCGCTATGGCGGCTGGGCCGTGTTTCTGACTCGCTTCATTGTTTCCGGTCTCGGGGGCACCACCAATCTAGTGGCCGGAGCTACTCGATACCAGTATCGTCGCTTTTTGCTGGCCGACATCAGTGGGGAGGCTCTGGGCGCTATCATTCCGCTGAGCCTGGGCTATCTCTTTGGAGCTAGCTGGGAGGCGGTGAGCGATGTACTGAATGCGGCTTCGCTCTTTGGTCTGGCAGCAGTGACCGTGCTGATCCTGGCAATGTCGCTGTGGAGAATCACACACCGTATTCCCCGTCGGCAGGATCAGGTACCACAGGATCAAGTACCATGTGCACAGCCAGGCAGTCCCTCCGTGGAATCCGGCTGGCATGTTGCTCAGTCCCTGCCGGCGCAGGCAGGACACTACCCCTGCGGAGGAGACTCCGGCGACGCTCACGCATGGCTAGGGGTAGAAGAGCCGGTACGCGCACGACATCCATAGTGACCACGTCACCGTGCTCGCTCTCCTCCGCGACTCGCTGGTAGGCCGTCTCCCTGTCGTAACAGACCACTACTTCCCAGACCGACGTGCGCCCCCACACCTCTCCCGAACTTCCAGGTGAGATGGGCAACATGAGAGTTTTCTCAGGGGATTACCAGTTTCCTCTAAAACAGCTGTGCTATCGTCTCCGCGGGTACGTGTCGACGTACCCGCCCATACACGGTGACCTTGTGAGATAACACATATGAAGAAACAACCCATTCGGGCTCCTGCTCAGCGGCCGAGACCGCCAGTGTCTGAGCCCTCAGCACCCGTTGCTTCTGAAGCTCCGGCGCGCTCTAAACCCCTGACTGTGGCCAGCTGGTCGAAAGTCACTATGCCGGCCTGGGTGGCGCTCCCTCTGCGCCTGTTCCTGGGCGTCACCTTTGTCTACGCCGGCATCCAGAAACTGACCGATCCAGAGTATTTCAACCCCAGCGCGCCTGGGTATATCGGCAGACAAATTGCCGGCTTCGCTCACGGATCGCCAGTGGGTGGCCTCTTGACTCAACTCGTCTTGCCGCACGCGACATTCTTTGGCGGTCTGATTGCCTGGGGCGAGCTTGCCATAGGTCTGGGAGTTCTGGTGGGGCTGTTGGTGCGTCCGGCCGCCTTCTGCGGAGCGTTGTTGAGCCTGATCTTCTTTCTGTCGGCCAGCTGGCGGGTCTCTCCCTACTTTTACGGGTCAGACATTGTCTTTCTCTTTGGCTGGACCGTAATCGTTCTGGGGGGACCGATCGCCGGTGGCTGGCCAGTCCTCGATACCCAGCTGGCCGGGTGGGTGCTCGCCCGCGTGCCCCTAGAGTCAAGAGACCTAGCGGACCAAGTCCTCTGGGTAGCGCTCGGAGTGCGGAGTACGCCGCCCGCCGGAGACACCGAGAGCAGCGGAAATCAGCAGAGAGGCGCCGCACGGTACCAGCGCCGGGGCCAGCAGACTGTGGCCGGCCGATCGATGCAGGTGCGCGGCGGGCGTGGTGTGGCCTTTGCGCGTGCCCAGAGCCGACGCGATTTCTTCCGAGGGGCGGCTGCGGGTGTGGCGGGTGCGCTGGGGCTGGTGTTCGTGATTTCACTGCTGCGCGGTAGCGACAGCAGCAACAATGCGGTCGGTTCCGGGTCGGTGCCGAACTCGGGGCCCTCCAGTGGAAGTGCCGGCAATGCGGTCGGTACTTCCACTGCCAGCGGGACGAGCACGATCGCGGAGGTCAGCCAGGTCCCCGCCAATAGCTCGGTAGGTTTTACAGTGCCGTCCAGTGGAGATCCCGGGGTTCTGGTGCATCTCTCCCATGGCAATTTTGTCGCCTTCGATGCCGTGTGTACCCATGCCGGCTGTACAGTACAATATGACCCCAGCAGCCAGTTGCTGCTGTGTCCCTGCCATGGTGCCGCCTTCGATCCGGCTCATGGCGCCTCGGTCGTGCAGGGACCAGCGCCTACGCCACTAGCCAATGTCCCGCTGACGGTTAATCAGGCGAGCGGCGCAATTACGGTGAGCGGGTAAGTCGCGCATCGGTGACGGGTTTATCATGATGGATAGTTAGGATTTATGTTTGCGTTTCGTCTGGCCGAGCTACACCCAATGGTGGTTCATTTCCCTATCGCGCTGCTGATCGCCAGTGTGGCACTGGATTTTGGGGGCGTGATCTTGCGCCGTGCTGGTCTGACCACCGCAGCCACCTGGTGCCTCGTTCTGGGGGTCCCCGGGACGTATGCTGCGCTGTTCTCCGGGTTTCTCAGCGAGCGAGATGTCAGCCAGGCTCTGGCGGGGAATCTGCTCCACCTGCATAAAGTCTTTGCAGTGGTCACGTCGTTTAGCTTTAGCCTGCTATTGCTGCTCCGACTCATCTGGCTCTTGCCGCAAGTACTGCAGTGGATAGGCTTTGCCCTGCCGCGCAGCGAGACGCTGGCCATTCGCCTTGACGGTGGCTTGCAGTCGCTGCTTCCGGCGCTCTACGTGAAGCCGCTGCCACGTCTCGTCGTGGGGCTCTATCTGCTGGCCAGTGTCGTGAGTCTTGTCTTGCTTGCTCTTACCGGGTATCTGGGCGGCTCGATGGTCTATGATTATGGT
Organism: uncultured Chloroflexia bacterium; assembly: GCA_963826075.1. Lineage (GTDB taxonomy): Bacteria > Chloroflexota > Ktedonobacteria > Ktedonobacterales > JADMIN01 > JAJPKE01. Next base: position 785,775 of record CAWGVQ010000004.1, on the reverse strand, counting down.
GTCGGCCTACCCGTGCCTTAGAAGTACTCTCCAGAAGCATTCTCCTGGTAGTGTTCATTTGGTGATGTTCATTGCGCTGGCCGCCTGCGTGGCGCTGTAGGGGAGGAACCGCATACATTTAGATGTATCAGTAGATTTATCAGCAAAGCCAGCAGAACGCCAGCCCACTAGCTTCTTGAGTCGCCGGCAGCGCTGGGCGCGCCGAATGCGGCGAGGGCTATGCGTGGTGCTGGCGCTGGCGATGATCGCGGTAGCCGCCCTAAGCGTAGCCTGGCAGATAACGCCCTCGGTGGATGGCCTCGGGACCTGGGTGCGGACACAAGATGCCGCGCGTCATGCGCCCTATACGCCGATCTCCCAGATCTCGCCCTGGGTGCCACGGGCGCTCATAGCCATCGAGGACGAACGCTTTTACCAGCATCATGGGATCGACACCATTGGGTTGATACGCGCTGCCTGGGATGACTTACGCGCCGGCCGGATCGTCGAAGGTGGCAGCACCCTGACGGCGCAACTGGCCAAAAACGCTTATTTGCAGGGAAACGACCGGACCATACCTCGCAAACTCGAGGACCTGCTCCTAGCCGTCAAGATCGAGAGCCAGTATACCAAGAGCCAGATTTTGGAGTATTACCTCAATCTGGTGTACTTCGGTCAGGGCGCATATGGCATTGGTGCGGCGGCGATGCGATACTTTGGTGTGCATACCAGCCAGTTGGATCTGGCGCAGGCTGCCCTAGTGGCTGGGCTGGTGCAGGCGCCTGGATATTACGATCCCTGGTGTCACCCCGCGGCGGCGCAGGCGCGCCAGCACGACGTACTGGAGCATATGGTTGCACAGGGCATGATTACACCGGCGCAGGCTCGGGCAGCCCGGCAGGAGCAGTTTGCCTTCTGGGTTCCGGGCGCGCACCTGCCGAACGACGCCTATTGCTCCGCGTAGGAAACGAGGGTCCTACGCGACGGAGCAGTACCAAGGAGTCCCTACCGATGAGCGCCAACGATCCGCCTGACCGGCTACTCGACCCAGAGCAACGCTTTACCCAGATGTACCTGGAAGGACGCATCCCTTGGGATTCGGGGATCAGTCCACCCGAACTGCTGGCTGCCGTACAGGGCCCCACCGCGCTGCCGCCGGGGCGGGCGCTGGATGTGGGCTGTGGCACCGGCACGAATAGTCTGACGATGGCCGAGTTGGGATGGCAGGTGGTAGGAGTGGATTTTGCTGCGCCCGCCATTGCCCGAGCGCGGGCCAAGGCTGCTCAAGCAAAGGTCAAGCTGGCCCAGGTGGGTGGCAGCGTCAGCTTCATAAAAGCAGACGCGACCCAGCTCGAGCCCCCTCCCGCCGAGGAACGGAAGAATCTCATCCTGGATCTCGGCTGCCTGAATGGCATACCGCAGGAGCGGCGACTGGACTATGCACACGTGATGGCGCAGCAAGCAGCACCAGGCGCCCTCTTTCTGCTCTATGCGCACATACCTCATCCTGATGGCAGCGGTGCTCTCGGCTGTACGCCGGAAGAGCTTGATGTGCTTTTCAGCGAAAAATTTATGCTGGAACGGCGGGTGATGGGGCAAGCCCCACAGGGCGGCGAATCGATGTGGAATTGGCTCAAGCGGCGTACCTGAGCGAGCGAGTAACCTCGAGTCCGGTTTTGGCGGCTCAAGCCGGCAAACGGGTGACGACTCCGCGTAGTTTAATGGATGAGAGTCACCTGATCCATGTGATTTCCTTTTGTTCAACAGCGTTGGGTGTCTTCGGCGCCGTGCTCGTCGGCGGACTATCGGTCGGCTTCATCATAGGCGGGCTGCTAACCAATTATTTCAGCTGGCGCTGGTGCCTGTATGTGAATGTACCGCAGGCGGGGGTAGCCGGGTTCGGAGCCCTGGCGGTACTTCCCGACCTCAAAGGACACCCGGAGATGCGACTCGATATACTCGGAGCGATGCTTGCTTGCGCCAGTATGGGTCTGCTCGTGTATGGGTTGTCTGAAGCGGCAACTGAAGGCTGGGACTCAGTTCGGGTGATCCTACTCGTGCTAACGGGGCTGGTCATGCTGGCCGGCTTCGTGGGATGGCAAACACAGGTACACAGCCCGTTGCTCCAGTTTGGAGCAGAGGCTTGACAATGGTCTCCTTGTCGACTATCATATGAATGAAGTTCATTCATGACCGCTCTGCGAGATCGAAGGCACCATGACAGTACCAGCACCAAGTGACATACGTGACAAGCGCGAGGCAATAATTGAAGCGGCACGGGCTCTCTTTGCGACAAAGGGGTACGAAGAGACAACCATCGCCGAGATCGCACGGGCTGCCGGCGTTGGAGTGGGAACGGTCTACCTCTACTTTCAGAACAAGCGCCAGATTCTGATAGAGGTATCCGTCTCGGTCAATGCCTCTATAGCAATGGTGATGCAGGCGCCGGAATTGTTCGCTATACCAATCCGACAGATCCCGCGCCTGCTTATCACGGAATCGTTCCGGAAATGTCATGAGAACGTCGCCGTCATGTCACTGTATCAGGTGAATGTGCCGTCTCCTGAGGAGATGTCACAGCTCATGGTCGCCGATCAACAAGTGGCAGATGCCCTGGAGAGTTTCTTTCGCCAGGCCGTCTCCCGTGGATTACTCAAGCCCTTTGATACAACTCAGTACGCGCAAATGCTCACTGTACTGGTTGGCGCGGTCATGAAGCAGTGCTTTGGCGTTGAGCATGGCGAACATGAAGAACTCTACCGCGAGCGGCTGATTGAACTAATCGAGCGACTCTTCTTCGGGCCACCTCTGCAGCCCCAGGAAGAGCCAACCAGGATAGACCAGCGACAAGAGTAACTCATAGGGACAATGAAGATGTAGGCTCGCGCAGGCAAACGAATGAACTTCATTCATGAGCCTGCAGGAATTGTGGAATCTTTACCTCGAACAGACGCTCAGCTCTGCCCATTGATGAATGAAGTTCATTCAAGAGAAAGGACCCGAACATGCTCACCCGACTCGGCAGTACCCTCTATCGCGCTCGCTGGGCAGTACTGCTCGGCGGCATGGCGCTGGTGGTGGCGGCGGCAATCTTTGGCACCGGGGTCTTCGGCCTCCTCACCGCCGGCGGCTTCCAGGACCCAAATAGCCAATCAACCCACGCACAGACGTTGCTCGACCAACAGCTGGGCGGTGCGACTACCGACATCGTGCTGTTGCTACAGAGCAACACCCTAAAGGCAACCGATCCTGCTTTCGTGAGCGCGGCCACTAAGCTGATGGCTACCGTACAGGCACAGCCGGAGGTGGCCTCAGTCACCTCCTACTATTCGACCCATAGCCCAAGCTTCCTCTCGCGCGACGGTCACGAGACCTTTGTCGCGGTACAACTGACCGCCAGAGATGAAACGACCAAAGAAACCGAATACCACAAGCTGCTTCCACAGCTGACTTCTCCTACCCTGCAGGTTATGGTGGGTGGGAATGTGCCCGTCAACGTGGCCATCAACAAGCAGATCAGCGCTGATCTTGAGCACGCTGAAACTCTCACCTTCCCCATCGTGACCATACTGCTCATCATCGTCTTTGGTGGGTTGGTCGCGGCAAGTCTACCTCTAGTGATCGGCGGCTGTGCCACACTGGGCGCATTTGCCATATTGCGCGTGCTCACCGGCCTGACTGATATTTCGGTCTTTGCCATCAATGTCGTAACGGTAGTCGGCCTGGGGCTGGCGATTGATTACTCCCTTTTCATCGTAACCCGCTTCCGGGAAGAGTTAGCTCCGGACGAGCACGACGTACGGGGGGCAGTGCAGCGCACCCTCGCGACTGCCGGCCGCACGGTCCTCTTCTCCGGCTTGACCGTTAGTCTGTGCCTCATGAGCCTGCTACTCTTCCCCGAAGGATTCCTGCGCAGCATGGGTCTGGGCGCCATCGGGGCAGTGCTGGTAGCAGTACTGGCCGCGCTGACGATCCTGCCAGCGATTCTGGCGCTACTCGGTCCACGAGTGAATGCGCTCTCGCTACAGCACCTCTTCCGCCGCCTCTTCCCACAAACTCGAGGTGCCGCCACCCCGGAAGCGCACGGCGGATGGTATCGCCTCTCTCAGGCCGTCATGCGCTTCCCAATACCCGTAGCGCTGGCAGTGGTAGGCATACTGGTCGTGCTAGGATTACCATTCCTGCATGCCTCCTTCTCGACGCCGGATGTGCACGTACTGCCCGCCGGGCAGGAATCGCGGGTGGTCGCCGATCGGCTCGCACAGGATTTCCCGCAAAACGGTGCCTCGGAACTGATCATAGCCATTCGGACTCCAGGCAAAGCTCTTGCTACCAGCAATCTGGCGAGCCTGGATACCTACGTCCGCGAGATTCTGGCCATGCCTGGCGTCGTGCAGGTGCAGAGCCTGGTGACGGTCGATCCCACGCTCTCGCTGGCGGAGTATCAGCAGCTCTACGCCAACCCTGGCGCCAATCCACAAATTGCGTATGCTGCCGCAGAACTGGCGAATGGAGCGGCTACCAAGGTGATGGTCGAGCTGCAATCGGCGGACTTCTCCACCGCGACTGAAAATACCGTGCGCCAGATTCGCGCCATTCGTGCGCCTGGTGGACTTGTGCCTCTGGTTGGAGGCGAAACGCCCTACCAGATGGACCTCTTTGCCAACCTACGTGCCACGCTGCCGTACGCGCTTCTGGTCATGGCGCTCACCATCTTCGTACTGCTTTTCTTGATGACCGGTTCGATCGTAATGCCGATAAAGGCCATTGTGCTGAACACACTCTCGCTCACGGCGACCTTTGGTGCCCTGGTATGGATTTTCCAGGATGCGCACTTTGAGACACTGCTCAACTTCCAGTCGAGCGGCAGCATCGACGGCACCCAGGCCATCCTGATCTTCGCACTGGCCTTTGGTCTGTCTATGGACTATGAGGTCTTCCTGCTGAGTCGCATTAAAGAGCAGTTCGATGCGACGCACGACAACCGAGCGGCGGTGGCTTCAGGCCTCCAACGTACCGGCTGGCTCATCACCAGCGCTGCTCTTCTGTTTGCGGTGGTGCTGGCGGCCTTCAGCACATCGGAGATCGTCTTCCTGAAAGAGATTGGAATTGGTCTGGCCATTGCGGTGCTCATGGACGCTACGCTCGTACGCGCCTTGCTGGTGCCGGCCACGATGCGGCTGCTAGGGCAGTGGAATTGGTGGGCACCCAGGCCGTTACGCGCGCTCTGGCAGCGGGTTGGCCTGAGTGAAAGCGCCGCAGCACCAGCTCGTTCGGCCAGCGATCCAGGCGAGAAGCTCAGCCCTCCAATGGCGCTTGAGCCCAGCCGTAGCTAACCATCAGCGCTGACGGCCAGCTGTCGCGCCCGATAGCACATCTTCTAGTACGCTTGCTTGCGGAAGAGCGGAATCGCCAGCACCACCGGCACAATCGCCGCTACCAGGCAGATGAGAAGCGCCTTCAGCGGGAACACGGTTCCCTGATAGGCCGCAAAATTGGACCAGTAGAAGGTCAGGTTCCAGGTGTTAGCATTCGGTATAATGCCTGGAACGCTTACCAGTACCGTGACCAGCAGCGATCCTACTAATGGGCGCAACACGTCCTTGAACAGCACGGAGAACAGCAGCGACAACCCCAGCACAAAAAGCATACCCAGCCAGAGCAACACCGACGAGATCAAGACGCCACCTACATTTTGCGGATGACCCACAATCGCCGCTACTACCAGAAATGCCACGCCGCCCAGCAGTGTTGCCCAAAGCAGAATGAGGGCACTAACCAGATACTTGGTCAGCAGCACGCGATCCCGACTTACCGGCTTGCTCAGCAAAAAGAATATTGTTCCCTTGTTGACCTCGCCCGCAATCAGGCTTGCCCCCAGAACCGCCGCCAGAATCGCCAGCAGCTCTGGACCAGTCTTCGAGAACCACTGCGACCAGACGTAGGCATCATAGCTACCTAACAGTTGCTGTATCTGCCCCTGGAATTGCGAGGGAATTCGCTGCGCTGCATTACCGGTTGCCAGCGAGCTCACCAGCGAGTTTTTGATAACGCTGTAGGTACCAGCCAGCGCGGCGGCGGCGATCACCGCAACCGCGCCGCCGATTATGGCCTTCCAGCGCGCCTCGACGAGTTCCTTAACGACCATTGTTTTCCCCCTTCATGTATTCCAGAAAGAGGTCTTCCAGATCGAGATCGACAGTATCTACATCGCGCAGCGCGTAGGGCCGCGCTTGAATGGCTTTCGACAGCGCTTGCACATCTCCACGCGTCAGCAGCCGCACGCTGCGCCCCTCTTGCGCCAGGCTCATGACACCGGGCAAGCCACGCAGCGCGTTTATCTCCGCTGCCGGCGGCAGCTCGACATAGGTTAGCTTCAAGACTTTCTGCGTCTGCTTGAGGTGGTCCAGCTCATCGCACACCACCAGTTTGCCATCGCGAATAATGCCGACCCAATCTGCCACCGCCTCCACCTCGGACAGGATGTGTGAGGAGAAGAAAATGGTCTTGCCCTGTGCAGCTATCTCCGCCACCAGCTTATTGAGAAACTCATGGCGCGCCATTGGGTCGAGCCCCGACGTTGGTTCGTCCAGAATCAATAGATCGGGGCTGCTGCCCAAAGCCAGGCTCAGTGCGAGTTGCGACTTCATCCCCTTGGAAAACTTGCCAACCTTGACATTCGTCGGCAGCCCAAACACGCCGATATAGCGGTCAACCAGAGGCTGATTCCACTGGCGAGTGGTCGAGCGGCACAAGGCGCAGTGCTGCGGAATGGTCAGGTAATCGTACAGGCTATTGACCTCGCTCACATAGCCGACGTGTGCGCGCACCTCCAGGTTGTCGTTCACGGCATCGTGGCCCAGCACTCGCGCAGTACCGCCATTTGGACGGTGCAAGCCCATCATCGCTTTGATCGTCGTCGTCTTACCCGCGCCATTGGGGCCAAGAAAGCCGAAGATCGCACCGGCTGGCACCGTCAAACTCAGTCCATTCACCGCGGCGTGTTCGCCGTATTTGACCACCAGATTTTGTAGTTCAATAGCTGGCGGTCGCCGTGAACCGATTTCAGCTTCATTCACCGCTGTCACCGACGCGCTACCCCTTTCCCGAGAACCGCTGCTGACCAGGGATGGTTCCTGCGTGCTTGCCATGGTCACTATCCCCCTTGCCCCTTCTGCTGCCCGCGATAGAAACGGGCTCGCTCAGACTCAAAACGCTCGCTCAACTCTTCTTCGCTAACCCCTAGGTTTACTGCGTCGCGGACCAGTACCCGTATCCGTTCATAGAGCGCCTCAAGCTGGTGCTGGCGCAGTGCGCCGTTCAAGTGTGCGGTCACAATGGTTCCTACCCCCTGCCGGCTCTCAATCAGTCCTAGATTGGCTAATTCATCATAGGCCTTGACGATGGTATTAGGAGCAATAGTGAGCTCGCTGGCCAGCTGGCGCACGGTGGGCAATTGATCGCCGGTCTGCAAGATGCCGATCTCCATCGCGTGGGTGATTTGTTGCACAAGTTGCACATAAATGGGCACGCCGCTGCGAGGATTGACATCGAGCCAGTTCGGCATCCTGCACCTCCTTTGTCTTAATGTATCATAAATATGATACATTAAGACATTGATACTGTCAAGAGGGGATGTCATTGCTCTAGCTTGAGCTTCCGCCGCATCCTTCGCTAGAGAACGTCACTCAGCCGCATGGGGACGTAGGGCAACCAGATCAGGATCGGTCTCGGCAAATTCCCTGGTGGCGGGATAGAGCGTGAAGGCTTGCTGCAGCGCCGGCCTCGCCTTCTCCAGCTGGCCGTGCGTGGCATAAAAGCAGGCCAGATTATAGAGTGCGTAGCCCTTGAGAGTTTCGGGTACCTCGGCCTCAACAACTCTGCTGGCCCAGACTTCATAGATCTCTAGAGCGCGTGTAAGGTCGTTGCGGTCGAGCAAGTACTGCGCAAGATGATTCTGCGTATGCTCGTAGCAATTGCCCATGTAAGCGGTGTACAGAGGCGTGCCATCCCCAACCCAATCGAAGCGGCCCCAAGTCGTCAGGTCTTCTTCGGCCAGCTGTTCAGTGCTCGAAATGAGGTCAGCATACACCTGATCCGATTCCGAAAGGATAGCTGGCCAGAGGCGATAGCGGTTCTCGGCGAAGATCATGGGATTGAGTTGCTCGAAGCTAGCGGCTTCCGGCTGCGGTTCGTGGCGCGTGATCGCTTGTACGAACAGCGTGAGGCGCTGACGCCAGAACGTGAGGTGAGCCACATGGTCTTTGGCGGACCAGAAGACTGGTGTGCCATCCGCTACCAGTTCGGCAGCGGGTAGCTGCTGAAAAAAAGCATTCTGGCTGACCTGGGTCTGGCGTAAGAGATCAAGCAGCAGGGGTTTAATAGGATAGTCGGTCATGACTGTTCTTTCTCACTTCGTTTAGGTGGAACCGTCTTAAAGACAGCGTACTTGCCATCTTGCACAAGAGCAGAGGGCAACGGAACAAGCCGGCTGGGGCAAGGCACCTAGGAGAGAAGAACTCGGTCAAATGGTCTGGAAAGCAATGGTGAATCAGCGGTGAATCAGCTCACTACCGGCAAGACCGAACGGTTGGGGCCCCGGAACACATCAGCGGCCGCTTCTCGTTCGCCAGGTGCACTTCCTCGTCAAAGGCATGAGTATGTTCTGCATAGGTCACACCTACCTTTCTGTGGTGGAATACTTCATCCATAAATGAAGCATACCAGAGTGGGCGGCCTCTCACAAGCGATACACTCGTGACCGACCGCGTGGCACAGAGATACCCGTCAAGCCTGGCAGCTATCGAAGACTATCGAAGACCTGGGACGAAAAATGGAGGGCAAAGCGAGCAACCACACATCCCAGGCTCTCTCTGCCATCACCCCTGCAGAGCACCGGTGATCAGGCGATCTACTCCGGCAATATTCTTGACCAGCTCAGCGGGAATAGCGAAACGGCTCGCCAGGTAGGCGCTGCTATCATAGCTCACCCAGACCTGGCCGGTGAGGTCTTGCCAGACCAGCGCCTTTAGCGGCAGTTCGAGCGCGAGAAGTGGAGAGGCGTTCATCAGGGGCGTCCCTGCTCGCGGGCTGCCGAAGATAAGCACGTGTGCCGGAGGCATGGATAGGCCGGCGCGCTCCGCCTCATCACTGTGGTCAATCTGGGCAAAGAGGCGGAGACCATGGTTTTGGATTGACTCTTTCAGCCGGTCCAATGTCTGCTCTACTGAAAACGGACTAGGTTTGGTCACGATACCCTCAGCCGAGGGCGGCATTCCAGTCTGCGCAGGATCGTTCATAGCTCGTACCTTTCTCCTGCAGAATTTGCAGGCTGCCAGGCGTGCACACCTGTAACCATGATACACCGACCTGCATGAACTGCGCCGGCAGGACCTCTCGCTCGTGTCTTTCTTCTACCTCAGATCCGCTGCACGTTATACTTCCATTTGGGTTAACCTCCGCCAGCTCTGGCACATAGAGTGCTAGTAGGTGAGAGCAGTGGTGGTCCTACAACTGCGAGAAGGAGGCTTCTCATGCCCACAGTCCTGCTGATCGACCCAATACCGTCTCCCATGGTTGAGCGCCTGCGGCCATTGTTTCCTTCCGGTGTCGACTTTGCTGTAGTGCCGACGTCCAGTGACGAAGACCTCGCTGAGTATGGAGCGAGCGCTGAGATCCTGCTGGTCATCTTTCGGAAAGTAGATGCGCGCCTCCTCTCGCTCGTGCCGCATGTGCGGTTCGTGCAGCGCGTCGGCGTCGGCTACGACAACCTCGACCTTGGTGCACTGCAGGCAGCCGGAGTTATGGCGGCCTATACGCCGGGAGCCAATGCGGAACCGGTCGCCGAGCATACCATTCTGCTGATGCTGGCGCTTCTCAAACGCTTCGTAGCTGCCGAATCGGCGGTCCGCCAGGGAGGGTGGCCGACACTAGAGCTTTTCCAGGCTGGCCTGGGCGACCTGGCCACCACCACGATCGGCCTCGTAGGCTTCGGCAGCATCGGCCGCGCGGTGGCCGAGCGATTGCAGCCGTTCGGGTCGCGTCTGCTCTACACTGCCCGCCAGGCCGTGGATCCGACGATCGAACAGCGATTCCGTATACACTATGCCTCATTTGACGACCTGCTGGCGTCCTCCACCATCGTCAGCCTGCACCTGCCCTTGACCCAGGCCACCAAGGGACTGATCGGAGACGCCGAGCTGGCCAAAATGCCCGCGGGAGCGTTGCTGATCAACACCTCACGGGGCGAGGTAGTTGACGAAGCCGCTCTGCGACGCGCACTGGTGAGTGGCAAACTGGGGGGAGCTGGCCTTGATGTGCTATGTTCCGAGCGCCCAGGAGGCAATCCCTTCGCCGACTTGCCCCAGGTGATCGTCACCCCCCACATGGCCGGCGGCAGCCGTGCCGGCATACAGCAAATGGTGCTGATGGCATTGGCCAACGTCGCGCGCTTCCTGCGTGGCGAGGCTCCAGTCGACCTGGTACCTTCACCGTTAGCTTCCTAACACTTCAAAATGACTTCGATCCGGATTGCCGCCAGAGTAGCCTAGGGATCGGTCGGGAGCAGATTTCCCCATTCCGCACTCCTAGGTGAATGCTGCTACATACAACTATCGATACTTAGGCTAACTCCGTTGATGCCGTGAAACTGTATCAGGTCCAAAGCATTTTAGCAAACCTCAGCCACCCCTTGACATTTCCCCAAGAATACGATATATCATATTTGACCGATACATCGCGATGTATCGTGATAGAAAGTTAGGAGTAACTCAATGTTTAATCGATTTGGACCACAGCGAAACCCAGGCTTTGCCGGTGGACCAGAATTTGGCGACGGGCAAGTCCAGCCGCCAAATGGTGGCTGGGGAGGCCCGCGTGATAGTAGGGGTGGCCCACCTCCCTGGGCGGGCGGGTTTGCCATGCGTGGTGGCTTTTTTGGCCCGGGCGGTGGTTTTGGTCCCGGTGGACCTGGAGGTCCACGAGGCCAGCGCATGTTTGGTCGTGGCGATGTCAAATATGTCTTGCTCGAATTGCTACAGGAGCGCCCTAAGCACGGCTACGAGATGATCAAAGAGCTGGAGACCCAGGCGGGCGGTTTTTATACCCCGAGTGCAGGCACGATCTATCCCACGCTGCAGCTATTGGAAGATCGCGGCTGGGTTACCAGCCAGACGGTTGAAGGTAAGAAAGTCTTTACCCTGACCGATACCGGCCGTGCGGCCCTGGCCGAGCATCAACAACAACAACAGCAACACAACGATGAACGTACTTTTGGCGGTTGGGGACGAGGTGGCCCAGGATCACATCATCATCGCGGCCGTGGCCCCTTCGGCATCGAGATGTCGCCGGAGCTTGACGCGGTGCGCCAGCATGGCACGCAAGTAGCCCGCCTCTCCCTGGCAGCGGTTATGGGCGCCAACGGCGATACGAAGCGTCTGGCTCAGTTACGAGACATCCTGGCACACACGCAGAGTGAGCTTGAGGCATTCCTGAAGCAGGGCGGGGAACAGCCAAGCGAGCCGGCACCAGCCCAATCCGCTGACACCACACCAGCGAGCAACGATAATCCGAACATCATCTAGCGTGTTCGCGACTGTACCCATAACGTCGTCAAGAATACTCGACTTCATCAAAAATACTCGTGCTGTTCAAGCGGGGTTGCGCTCCAGGGTAACATAGGAGCGTGACCTTCCACGACCGGGTTGCCAAGGAGGAGGAGTTATCAGCCGGAGCGGCCAAAGCGTCAGAGCAGGCCGCTGTGGGAGACCTAGATGGCTGCTGCGCCAGTTGCGTGATTCTCATTGGTTTGCGATTCTTACCTCATAAGGTGCCAAGGTGACCAGCATACCATTGAGCGATATACGTATAGAATGCGGCGTCTTGTTAATGAGCATCGTTACATTGTGCGCAGCTATCGCCGCCACTTGATAGGGGGCGGCGATCTTCACCGGATAGAGCCGCGTGCCAGCCGAGAAATCTCGCTGAAATGCCGAATAAACGTCGTACCAGAGAAGCGGCTGACCACCACCGGCCACGAGAGGCGTCCACAGCGCTGCCTGTGGCGACGTGTCTCCTTGCCAGCCCCATGACAATGCAACGGCGCCGCCTGCCTGCGCGAACAATGCCATGGCATACGCTTTTACCGCGGCATTGAGAGCGACATTCGACGGATCGGAAAAAGGAATGGCATACCATTCCGCAAGCCAGATTGGTAGTGTCGTCGCGCCAGGGTAGACCTTCCCATCGAGCGAGCGCAGCCAATGAACGATATCGGCAAACTTTTCAGCAGCCGTGAATGGATCAGTGATCTCGGTCAAATCGTCATTCTCATTCGAGCCATCGACGGTGATGAATCCAGCTCCATCCTTGTGTTGTAGCCAATATTCCACGACATCGAAAGATCGCTGGTCGAATGTGCCATAAGTTTTGGTGACGTTGGAAGCTGCACTCTGTTGCGTCGACGACCACGTGTCCATTGGCACATACGGTCCACCTATCTCGATCGCGCTGGAAGGGATTCCCAAGCGGCGTGCGACCTGCATAAGCGCCTGATACACCAGGTTATACATATAGGTGTAACCGTGCTTCGCGTTAGGGCCGCTGGGATCTCCTGGGCTGTCTGAATAGTCATAACTATTGGTCTTGGGATCATAATAGCCTTTCAGCTCGTTCCACACCTGGAAATAGCGGACGTTGTAGGGAGCAGCCATGTACCGCGTTGCGACGCTCTGCACAAGAAGGAGCCAGTCGCTCATCTTGTCGTCTAGCACTCGTGAGCTATAGGCAATGCTGGCCCATTCGTCGGCAGGTGTAAGCAATTGGGTCGTGCCATCGGCTCGTAGTTGTCCTTTCATCCACCACGGCGCTTCGGAAAGCGATATCACCGGAGTGCCACCGGTCTTGACGATCGCCTGCAAGCGCGCATCCAGCGGCTGCCAATCAGTTGGTTCAGGCTGGGCCGGATCTGGCCACGGATCCGGAAGGCCCCATGCCATAATATTGGTGTTTTCATAAGAAAAGGCATTGTGGATGAGCGATTGAGCGCGTTGGAGCGCCTGCGGGTCGCTGCTCCCGGAACGATCGAGCGAGTTGTCGGTGTAGGTGAGACCTGTAGCGAACTGGCTGGTAGTTCCGGGATCGCTATTCTCCACGGTGACCGAAGCATAGTGTCTGGGCTGAAGAAAATGAAAGCCTGCGAGCAGAGCAGCGGCAATGGCGAGCAGGCCAGCAAACGCGCCGATGTAACGCACAGTGTATTTGTTCCTAAGGCGCATGTTGACTCGAAATCACCCTTCCGGAAACGCATTTCATGTACCAAGAACGGATAGTCTTCACGCAGCGAACAGAGAGGCGCACAATTCGCTCTGATTTGAAGTGCCACCCCTAGTAACGGAAGAGCATCTCAGGAATGCCCAATTCGATTGGACCAGGCCAATTTTGCACACATGTTCTCATTATTGCTCTTATGAGGGATTGCTGTCCAGTCTGCGCTCTTCGAGCGCGACCGCAACCACCACTGCCGTCATGGTAAATCGCCCCAAGGCCACTCAACAGACCGGTACTGGAGAAATATCGGAGATAAAGTGCTATTTCCCAAACGCCGTTTCTCGGCATGCCTGGTGTGAAAGAGCTTCAGTTCATAGAAGTTGCGTGTCTGGGAACTGAGAAATCAAGCGGCCGCCCGGCAAGTATGCGTGAGTGTCCAGGAATTTGAGTTCATGGTGGCAGGGAAGTTGCATTAGCACCCACATCTGAATCGTAGCCAGTCTTTTGTTCGCTCTCTCAATGAGTAGATGGTGATTGGGAGGTGGGTCTTTGCCTCGGAATCCTGGTGATGAACACACACTGCAAATCCATGACGATCTGCAAGCACGGCCAAACGAAACTACACACGATGAACACACCAACCTGACGCTTGCGCAGATGATTGCCCGGCAAGCAGCAGCCACACCAATGGTAGTAGCGCTGGTCGAAAACACACGTACCTTGAGTTACGGCAAGCTGGATGCATACGCCAATCAGTTGGCAAATTATTTGTGCTCGCTCGGTATGCGGCCTCAGATGCCGGTCGGCATCTGTCTGGATCGATCAATCGATCTCGTCGTCGGTCTCTTAGGAATTCTCAAAGCCGGTTGCGCGTATGTGGCGATGGATCCTGCCTATCCAACCGAGCGACTGGCGTTCATGATCGAGGATGTGGATACGCCCGTCATCCTTACCAATGTGACTTTGGCGTCTCGCTTTGCTGCGCCCGGCAGGACAGTAATCTGCCTCGATGATCGTACATCGCTTGCTCAGTACTCGATGGACGATCCCGAGGTAGAGACGACAGAAGGCGATCTGGCATATGTCGTCTACACATCAGGCTCGACCGGACGCCCCAAAGGCGTGCTCATTCCGCACCGTGGCTTGCTCAATCTCGTTGCATGGCACCAGCGGGCCTTCGCGGTGACACCGGCAGACCGTGCTACGCAAGTTGCCAGCCCGGCATTCGACGCACTGGGATGGGAGATCTGGCCGTATCTCACGTGCGGCGCCAGAATACAAATCGTGGATGAAGAGACGCGTGTATCACCGGTGAAGCTGCGCGACTGGCTCGTCACCAACGCGATAACGATCAGCTTTTTGCCAACAGTACTGGCAGAAAGCGTCTTGCGGCTAGAGTGGCCGGAACACATGGCGCTGCGATCGCTACTCACGGGTGCGGACCTGCTTCAAAGCTATCCCGATCCACGGCTGCCATTCACCCTCTTTAACAATTATGGCCCCGCCGAGGCAACTGTCGTTACCACCTCTGGTGTGATCTTGCCTTCAATCGATCCTGCTAGGCCGCCGACGATAGGCTGTCCCATTGACAATATGCAGGTGTATTTGCTTGACGAGCAGCGCCAACTGGTGCCGCCCGGAACGCCCGGTGAGATATGTATAGGCGGAGCCGGCGTCGCCCGTGGCTATCTCAATCAGCCCCAGCTGACCGCCGAGCGGTTCGTCCCCGATCTCATAAGCGGTATCCCAGGCGCGCGGCTCTATAAGACCGGCGATCTCGCCCGTGTGCTTCCTGATGGACAGATTGAGTTCATCGGGCGCAACGATTTCCAGATCAAGATTCGTGGTATCCGCATCGAGCCACATGAGATCGAGACGATATTGTGCCGGCAGCCGGGCATTCAGGCCAGTATTGTTGAGTCGCGTGACGATGCAGCTGGTGAGAAGCATCTCATCGCCTATCTTGTCACACAAAACGACATGCGAATCAGCGCCCGTGCACTTCGTGCTTCGCTCGCGGCGACGCTGCCGGAAGCTATGGTTCCCTCTGTCTTCGTGAGACTGGATGCACTGCCGATCTCACTCAACGGCAAAATCGATCGCGGCGCTCTCCCGGCACCGGATGCGACGAATACTGTGAGCGACGACTCGCTCACGCAGCCGACCAACTCAATCGAGCGCAATGTCGCCAGCATCGTCACGCAGCTACTGCACATCGACCAGATTGATATGGACGACAATTTTTTCTTGCTCGGCGGTAATTCGCTCATGGGAGCGCAGATCATAGCTCAAATAACCGAACGCTTTGCCGTGGATCTTCCACTTCGCACGCTGTTTGAGAGGCCGACGGTTCGCCTACTGGCGTCTGAGGTTGAGGAATGCCTGTACGCCAAAATCGCACTGATGAGTGAGGACGAGGCCCGCGCGCTGTTGGGATGATTTCGCAGCGCACGCGGAATGGAAGAAGATGAGCAAATCATGGCAACACTTTCGCGTCTGGGGGAATACGACCCGAGTCTAAGCTTGTATCACCTGCTCGATCCAGAGGTACTCGCAAATCCTTATCCGCTCTATCACCGGCTGCAGGACGAAGATCCGGTCCATTGGGATCCTTTTCTGCATGCGTGGGTAGTGACACGCTATGCCGATGTCGTCCATGTTTTTCAACACTTCTCGGCAGATCGCACGCCGACGCCTGAGCAGATGCAGACGCTTGGTCTCACAGCACTGACACCGCTCGCACAAGTCATGATGAAGCAGATGCTCTTCCTCGACCAGCCTATGCACGGGCGCCTGCGCGGACTGGCTTCGAAAGCCTTCACTCCCCGCCGAATTGAGGTGCTGCGCGAGCACATCCAGGCGATAACGGATGACCTAATCGATGCCTGCCTGCAGAAAGAGCAGATCGATCTTATCGAGGACCTCGCCGTGCAGCTGCCTGCCATCGTCACCGCCGAGATGCTCGGTGTGTCGCCTGCCGACCGTGATCAATTGAAGGTATGGTCGGCTGATTTCGCTGAAGTTCTCGGCAACTTCCAGCACAACCCCGACCGTACGCAGCGCGTTCTACACAGCCTCGGCGAGATGTGCGCTTATTTCCACGCGGCCATACGCGAGCACAAGCAGCATCCACGTGACGACCTGATCGATGCATTTATCGGTGCTGAGATCGACGGCGACCGGCTGAGCATAGACGAGATCGTCGCGAACACTATCATCGTCATGGTCGGCGGTCAGGAGACCACGACGAACTTGATAGGCAATGGCATCCTCACCTTGTTGCGCCACCCAGACCAACTCGACGCCCTACGCGCTGACATGTCATTGCTGCCGTCTGCCATCGAAGAGCTGCTGCGCTATGAAAGTCCCAGCCAGTATACTGCTCGCCTGGCACCTGAAGACGTCGAGATGCACGGCAAGGTGATTGGCAAGCGGCAAGCGGTCATCGCTGTAATGGGCGCGGCGAACCGGGATCCCGCCCGGTTTACCCATCCCGACAGGCTCGATCTCGGGCGTCAGGATAACCGTCATCTCGCATTCGCCTGGGCCAGTCATTTCTGCTTCGGCGCGCCATTGGCTCGCGTCGAGGGGTACATGGCCATAGAAGCTGTGCTGAAGCGCATGCCGAACCTGGCGCTCGTACCAAGACCGATTACTTGGCGCGAGAATCTGGGACTGCGTGGCCTCACAACCCTGAAAGTAACGCATTAAGTACCGTCGCACTTGTAGTGGAGTACCTCGACACCGGGAATGAGACGAGAGATGCCCGACATATCTGAGTTATCAGATACCAAGCGTGCACTACTGGAAATGATTTTGAATGGCGAAAAATCACCAGCATATGGCACCGTGGAAACTCAAAAATCGCCTCCACAACTCGACGAACGCATATCGATGGTAGCAGTCAATTCAACAGGCACCCGGCGTCCGTTCTTCTTCCTGCACGGCGATTGGACAGGCAACGGTTTCTTTTGCTTTACGCTAGCCCACGACCTGGGGAAAGATCAGCCCTTCTACATCTGCGATCCCTACCGGTTCGACGGGCTGAACACGTTACCCACTCTTGAAGAGATGGCGGCGGCCCACAACACAGCGATCCGCACCGTGCAGCCGAGAGGACCGTATCAAATCGGCGGTTTTTGCAATGGTGGACTGCTGTGTTATGAAATGGCACGCCAGCTCTCTGCTCAGGGCGAGCGTGTGACGTCGCTCATCTTGGTGGATTCCATTCCGCCACGACTCGCCAATGTGCGAGTCGTGATCGATCGCATTGGACGTCTGCTGCATGCCAGCGATGCCAAGCGGTTGCAGTGGTTTCTGAACTTGCAGCACGTGTATCGCCATTTTTGCGACCGGGACGCGGAAGATTTCGAGCATCTGGAACGGCTCGATCCTCGAAGCCGCAGACTTTTTCCGCCACTGGAGGCACTTTACCTGGAGTTTCCCGCCCTGTTCATCTGGGCGACCGCAGCATATCAACCTAGCTTTTATCCCGAAAAAGTGACGCTTTTCTGGGAAGCAGCCGAACCAGAGCGCCGGAGGTGGTGGGAGCGATTCGCCGAAGGCCGGGATGGACTAGTTGAGACCGTCATGGTGCCTGGCACGCACACGACCTGCAAGACCGACCATATCCACGATCTTGCGGCTCACCTGAAGGCAAAACTCGAAGAAGCAAGCGTACTATGCTAGTCTCTCAATGCGACCGCGAGGTGATTGTGTGCTCGTAGCTGGTTCCTATCCTCATATCAGCGTCGTCATTCCAACTCATAACGAGGCGCCAAATCTCGAGTATGTCTTACCGCACGTTCCATCGTATGTCGATGAGGTAGTGCTAGTCGACGGTCATTCGACTGACGGTACAATTGCCGTCGCTCGGCAATTAATGCCGAACATTCGCTTCATCGAGCAGGCTGATTACGGTAAAGGGGACGCCCTACGGCTAGGCTTCGCGCAGTGCACCGGCGACATTATTATCATGATCGATGCCGATGGCTCGATTGATCCGCGCGAGATGGATCGCTTTATCGAGCTATTGCTGGCGGGACATGATTTCGTCAAAGGATCGCGATTTTTGCCCGGTGGCGGCAGCGATGACATGTCATTTTTGCGGTCGATTGGCAATAGTATACTCTGCGATCTGGTGAACGTACTTTTCTATGCAGAGTTTAGTGATCTCTGCTATGGATATATGGCATTCTGGCGGCGCTGCCTGGATGACTTGCGCATCGATTGCACTGGCTTTCAGGTCGAAGCTCTCATCAACCTTCGCATGCTCGAAGCCAGGGCCAAGATCGCCGAAGTTCCCAGCTTCGAGCATAGACGCATTCACGGGCAGAGCAATTTGCGCACATTCCGCGATGGCTGGCTCGTCCTGCGGGCCATAGTGGATGAGCGGTTCCGTCGCAAGCCTGCCCCGCGACTGAAGCGCGTGCTTACTCCGTCGCTCAGTTTGCTTAGGGCACACGACAAAGGCATAAACACCCAGATGACTGCTCGCCTGTCTCGCCTGCTGCAGGATGAGCCAGATTCATTCGACGGAAGGGACAACATGATTTCGCTCGATCGGCCCGATGCACCTCAGCTGCCCATTGTCATGTACCATAGCATTGCTGACGATGCCAAACCGAGATTCAAGCAGTTCGCAGTGCCGCCGAGGCTTTTCGCCGATCACATGGCGTTCCTTGACGATCAGGGATATACGCCGCTGACGATCACACAGTATATCCACCTGCGACAGCAACCTCATGCCGTCTGGCCGAACCGCCCAATCATCCTGACATTCGACGACGGTTTCGACGATTTCTATACGCATGCTTTTCCAGTATTGCGGTGCCATGGCTTCGTAGCCACTCTCTATGTCACTACGGGATTCGTCGGCGCTACGAGCCGCTGGCTGCGACGCAGCGGCGAAGCAATGCACCAAATGCTGACCTGGGATCACCTGCGCGAGCTGAGCCAAAACAACATCGAATGTGGTGCTCATAGCCACAATCATCTGCCACTCGATACTTTACCGCTTACGCTTGCTCGACAGGAGATTCAGCAGAGCAAACAGCTGTTAGAGAAACAGCTAAGCAGAGAAGTGTTGACCTTTGCTTATCCGTTCGGCTATTACACCAGCGCTCTGCAGGAGGAGGTGTGCCGAGCGGGCTTTACTTCGGCTTGCGCGGTCAAGAACACTCTCTGCACCGGTGCTAGCAATCCCTATGCATTGGAGCGGCTCATTGTCCGGCGAGACGTAAGCGTAGAAGCGCTCGAGGCCTTGCTTGCACGGAAACGTGACCTGTCCTATGGGCTGTATTCAAAGGCACACGCGGCATGGAATTTCTGTAGGCGCGAGAGTGGCACCTTCGTCCGTACTCTCAAAGGAGTTGCGGTTTCCTCATGATGACACTTGATGTTTCGGCTATCATCTGTGCATATACCGAAGATCGGTGGAATGACTTGTGTGCTGCTGTCACATCCATGCAGCGCCAAACGAGGCCGCCTAGAGAGATTATCGTCATCGTTGATCATAATCCTCAGCTCTTCACGCGGCTGCAAGCGGCGATGCCCGATGTGCTGGTTCTCCAGAACGTCGAGCCGCGCGGATTGTCTGGGGGGCGCAACACCGGCATTGCACAAGCGCAAGGAGCGCTGCTGGCATTCGTTGACGACGACGCAATTGTCGAGCCTGACTGGCTCGAGCTGCTCGAAGCCTGCTGTGCCGACCCCCAAGTGCTGGGAGTTGGTGGTTCAGTTGCGCCACTCTGGCCGCGCAAGACTCCTGTCTGGTTTCCCCACGAGTTTTCCTGGGTCATCGGCTGTACCTATCTGGCTTCACCACTGCAGCCCATCGCAGTGCGCAATCCGTATGGCGGCTGCATGTGCATTCGCCGCGAAATTTTTGAGACAATTGGCGGCTTTAGGAATGGAATTGGTAGATCCGGCAAGCTCCCGCTTGGCTGTGAGGAAACGGAACTGTGCATCAGAGCGAGCCAGCACTGGCCCGGCAGGATATTTCTCTGGCAGCCACGCGCAGTCATGCATCATCGCGTCACGCCACAGCGGGCGAGCTGGCGCTACTTTTTCTCGCGCTGCTATGCCGAGGGCCTCTCGAAAGCGGCGATCTCGACCTATGTGGGAACGAAAGCTGGCTTAGCTTCGGAGCGGTCCTATATGTTCCGAATTCTTCCAGCCGGCATGGTTCGCGGAGTGCAGGATGCCGCCTTGCACCGCGACCTTTCTGGCTTCCTCCGCGCTGCCGCCATACTTGCCGGCCTGAGCACAACCGCAGCAGGTTACCTGGCTGGAACGCTCTCGCAGCGTTTGAGAACACTCCATAGCGCCTCGGCGTTGAGCGGCGCAGCGGAGCTTTCGCCCCGAAAATGACCTGGAGGCAAGCATGATCAAACACGAGCGGAGCAGTAAAGTGGCAGAGGCATCCGGCATTCTGCCGGCGCGTGTTGTGCAGGTTGAACTTGGCCAGCCGTTACCGGCGCTTTCTACCGTCGACGAGTGCACCGGCCGCCACTATCAGAGAGCTTTAAGCCTGGTCCGCCTGCACTCACAGCCGCTGGGCATTGTCGAGCTGCAGCTTCCTGTCGACGGTTTGTCTCCCGACGAATATGCCCATTGGATCTGGCTAGATCTACAGGAGGTCATCAACGACCACCTGCGGCGGGACGGCCTGGACATCGTCACGTCGTTGGCCGGTGCTGGATTGCCCTCACCTGATGCACCACAATGCCTGGCAGAGCGTGCCGAGCTGCTTGCTCATGCTCCTTTCGTCAGCATCATCGTTGGCACGCGAAATCGTACGGAGCAGCTACGAAAGTGCATAGCTGCTCTGCTCGCGCTGCGCTATCCGCAGTACGAGGTGCTTGTCGTCGATAATGCTCCCGATGACGATAGCACCGCCCGACTAGTGCAGGACGAGTTCGGGCAAAACCACCAACTGCGCTATCTGCGCGAAGATCGGCCAGGCGTTTCGTGGGCGCGCAACCGGGGACTGCTTGAGGCCAAAGGCGCGATCGTTGCCTGCACTGATGACGATGTCGTGGTGGACCCCAACTGGCTGGTAGAGATGGTCAAAGGATTTAACGCCGCTGTGGATGTTGTCTGCGTCACCGGCCTGGTCTTACCACTGGAGCTGGAAACACCGGCGCAGTTTTGGTACGAAGAAAGTGGGGGATTTACCTGGTTTCTGGGCACTGGCGGCGCTGACCGCTGGTTTCAGGCGAAAATGCAGACGCAGAGCTGGTTCAGCGAGCACATATTTGATAACTCGAAGCGTCACGTTCATCTGTATCGTGTGGGGCTATTTGGCTGTGGCGCGAGTATGGCATTCAAAATGGATTTCTTGAAAATTATCGGCGGTTTCGACCCCGCGATGGGCAGCAGTGGCCCATCACGCTGCGGGCAGGACATCGCAGCGTTCTTTCAGGTCATTATGCGCGGCCATAAGCTCGCTTACCAGCCGTCCGCAGTCGTCTTCCACCAGCACCGTCGCGATTACGTCGCTTTGCAGCGCCAGATCTATAACTATGGTGTCGGACTGACCGCCTATATCACGAAAAATCTGATCGAGTTCCCGCAATTGCTTCCCGATCTCGTCACCAAGATTCCGATCGACCTGGTGCGTATCCTTCTTGCGCGCCGTGCCGCACGCAAGACGCAAACCTCGTATTATCCGCGCGAACTCACCCAGGCGGAGCTCCGGGGGATGCTTTACGGTCCTCTCGCATATGTGCAGACAGCCTGGAAGCTGCGCCGGGCGCGCCGAGCATCGGCCACGCGACTCAAAGCCGCGGTTGAGCGTCAAGCACAGCTGTGAATCGAGGTTACAATGCGCTCTTCACTGCTTTCTCGGATCAAAGTGAGCCGGGTATTGCTGCGGAACACCGCCGTGCTGCTGACTCAAATTTTACTGACGTTCGGGATCTTACTGGTGTTCTGGACCTCACTGGTGTTCTGGACCTCACTGGTGTTCTGGACCAAAGCGCGCCGGTCGTTGCGCTGCAACGCTGCCTTGCTGCTGTCCTGGATCAAGGAGACCAGAGTGTCGGTACGCAATGCTATCTTGCTGCTGTCCTGGATTGGACTGGTATTCTGGATTTTACTGGTAACTCGGATCAACGAGAATAAGGTGCTGTTGCGGAATACTGCCTCGCTTGTCGGTACTTCGGCTGTGACTTCCGGTCTTGGATTTGTCTATTGGTGGATTGCTGCGCGCGAATATTCGCCCGAAGCAGTTGGACTTGGCTCGGCGGCTGTCTCAGCAATGACGCTTCTCGGCACGTTCAGCTCATTGGGAGTAGGCTGGATGTTGATCGGCGAGCTAACGCGCCAGAGAGGGCAAGGGGGCCCACTCATCACTGCGGCGCTGTACATCGTTGGAATTGTCGGCATCGTGACGGGGACAATCTTCGCACTTGTCGCGCCAAGCATTTCGCATAATTTTTTCGCTCTGCGGGCTAACGTGTTTACGATCTCAGTCTTTGCGCTGGGTGTCGGCCTGATGCCGGTGACACTCGTCCTTGACCAGTCGCTGGTCGGACTCATGCGCGGCGAGCTGCAGTTCTTTCGCAACGCGTTATTTGCAGCGATCAAGCTTGGTGTACTGTTTCTTGCTGGTCTCGTGTTGGCGGCCAAAGTGGGCCTCACTATTTACGTGGCCTGGGTGTCGGGCTTCATCTTCTCGCTGATCGTTCTTGCTGGATGCGCGCTCTTCTACCATCCGAATGTCCGACATTACCTGATCCATCCCAATTGGGGCCTCATGCGAAGGCTAGGTCCTCTGACAGCAAAGCACTACATGCTCAACAGTATGCTTCAAGCACCCCTCTACGCAATGCCGATACTCGTCTCTGTTCTCCTGTCGTTACGAGCCAACGCCTGGTTCTATGTCTCATTTACGCTGGCGAACTTCGTCCTAGTCGTCCCAGTTGCGCTCACAACCGTTCTATACGCGACGAACTCCTCGGATCGAGCGCTGCTCTCACAAAGGACACGCGTGACTCTGTCGCTGGCTTTGGGCGCAAGCATATTAGCCGACATCGTGCTCCTCTTCGGTACACGGCAAGTGCTCTCCATATATGGCCACCTATACGAAGAGCAGGCAACTATGACCCTGCGCATATTGAGCCTTACGGCGTTCCCCCAGATCGTTAAAAGCCACTATATTGCGCTCTGCCGTATCCAAAATAAGATGCTGCGTGGCATCGTAACGCTGGCTATTGCAGCGGTGTTCGAGATCGGCTGCGCGGCGGCCGGCGCGAAGTTGGGGGGACTGCCAGGCATGAGTGTCGCCTGGTTAATCGCGCTATGCGTCGAGGCACTCGTCATGTTGCCTACAGTCTATCAGGCGGTTTATCCCGGGATGGCGATCAGGCGCGAGAAGGCAATTGCTGTGCTGACATCTCAGGCAGTGAGTGACTTTAGTGAGTGACTTTAGTGAGTGACTCATTAAGAATGGGCGGCGCGCTACCGGCGCAGCGCGTCTCAATCAGCAACCTTCGCTCAATGCGCCGCGACGTAAGGCTGCCACGCGTCTATGCGAGCAAGCTCCGTAGATTTCTTCTCCCCGATCTCGTTTTCATCGCCGCTCCACTGGTCGCTACCGTCCTATGGGGATTATCACTGTCGACCGTCAACATGGGGCGGATGAGTGATCTGGGACTGGTCTCGGTTCTGCCGCCGACTACATTTGTGGCGCTTGCTATTCTCATGGTCAGTTTTTGCGTCGCGGTACAAGCGCCTGCGCAGCGTACACTCATCATCCTGCTGCATATAGGGTTGCTGGTCTTCATGCTCTATGGTGTGACAGCACTGGTCGAGGAGATGCCACGATTCAGTGTCAACTATCGTGATGCTGGCTTCACTGAATACATTACGCGCACCGGCAGGCTTGCCCCCGGACTCGATGCCTATTTCAACTGGCCCGGCTTCTTCCTCTTCAGCGCTTTGCTGATCAAGACAATGGGAGTTGCAAGCATCCTCAGCTTTGCCGCCTGGTCGAGTTTTGTGCTGAACCTGCTCTATGTCGGACCGCTCTATAGCATTTTCTCTTCTTTCACATCTGATAAGCGTCTCATTTGGCTGGGCATCTGGATTTTTGCACTCTCGAACTGGATCGGGCAGGATTATTACGCGCCACAGGGTTTCGATTTTTTCCTGTATCTTGTAATAATTGCCATGATCTTGCGCTGGCTCAAAGGGGAGCCGCCGGCATTCCTCAACAATCTCAGCAAGCCTGCCGAGCGACTTGCAGGTTCTGTAGGCAGATTCTATGCAGGGCTGTCAGCGCCCTTTGTTCCTGATATGACCATCTCACGACGATGTGCCAACGCCTCGAATGGATTCTTCGCTTGGTTGGCAGAGCCTGAGTCAGCAGAGACAGCTATCACAGCACGCCAGCAGGTCCTAATGCTGATATGCCTGCTTGCCATCTTCGGGGCTATCGTTTGCAGCCATCCGCTGACACCATTTTTCACGCTCCTCAGCGTAACGGGACTGGTAATCCTACGAGGTTATCGACCGCGCTGGCTGCCCGTCGTCATGGCGCTGATGACCGGAGCGTGGATCTTTTTTATGACGCGGGCGTATCTAGCTGGGCATCTCGCCAGCGCCCTCGGCGAAGTTGGCAATGTCGAGAGCACCGTTAATGCCAATGTCTTGGGACGCATCGTCGGCAGCCCCGAACACGTTTTCATTACACTCACGCGTGTAGTGATGACAGCGTTCATCTGGCTGCTGGCTTGTGTGGGGGGGTTACGACGCCTAAGGGATAAACAAAATGATGCGACCCCGGTTATATTGGCGCTTGCACCACTTTTCATGGCTATAGCCCAATCCTATGGCGGCGAGATATTCCTGCGCATCTATCTCTTTGCATTACCGTCAATCGCTTTCTTCGCTGCCGCTTTGCTGTTCCCTTCATTGGCGGCGCTAGGCTCGCGCTGGAAGACCCTCGCGGCCATTGGATTGAGCTTCGTACTACTGAGCGGATTCGTCTTTACACGGTATGGAAATGAGCGCAACGACTACATGAGTGTTGATGAAGTGAAGGGCATGCAGCAGCTCTATCGCCTCGCCTCACCAGGAGATCTATTCATCGATGTCGAGGATGGCGCTCCCTGGCAATTCCAACAAGTGGAGCAATTTGATTACGTGACTTTGGCGGACACCCTACCGCAAGAGCTCGCGCCACCTAACATAGATGCGCTCGCGGAGTTCATCAAGAATCGCACTCAGCACCATGCCTATCTCATTATCACGCGCAGCCAGTCGGCGACGCTTGAGTCGACTTCAAGTTTGCCTTCCAACACGCTCCAAAAATTCGAGAAGGCTATGGTAACTTCGGGCTATTTCACGTTAGTCTATAGCAACCGGGACGCGCAAATTTACCTATTCGTCCCACGGCCGGGAGGCACACCATGAAGCGAGAGTCAATGATGTGGGCCCTCCTCACTTGTGTACTTACGCTGGCCGCAGCTCTGGTAACGTTCGCGCTTCCACAGAGTATGGTCCGCCCATCTGTGGTCTTCTTGTTCCTTAGCATCTGCCCGGGCATGGTCATCACACCCTTTTTTCCTAAAATGGAGCTGTTGGTCAAATGGACGTTCACCGTCGCCTTGAGCTTCACCGTCGATATTCTCCTGGTCACACTCTTCATGTATGCCGGATGGTGGTCGCCGACGGCGATCATAGGGATATTGCTTACCTTTTGTGGATGTGGTGGCATCGCTCACATCGCTATACTGTTCCTCTCGCGCCATACCTCTTCAGCTCATCATATGATCAAAAGTTAGGCACTATTTCGGCTCAGGTCCAAAAAATGGAATCTTACCGCTCCTCAGGGCGCTGCTATTTCGGCTCAGCTCTACCAGGCGCTGGAACCTAGCTTCGTCATTGACGTCCTCTTCTGTCGCCGGTGGCCGGGCAACGATTCTGATGAACCATGCAGCAGCCAGCATAATGAAAAAACAGGCCAGCGACAGCCAGTTTGCTGGTCCCAGATAATTGCCAATGGTTTGGCCAGACCGGCTGCCGGCGGCCACAATCTGAATGAACGCCAGGGGAATAGTGAGGAGCTGGAGGAACAAGCCGGCTGAAGCGAATTGTAGCACCTGGACGACACTCCTACGGGTCACGCGGGTGCGCAGCGTGAAGCCCCTCACCACCCCGCCAACGGCAAAGACCATAGGAAAAATAATGGTCACCATGGGGAACGCGATAGCAGTCAGACCGAAGCCTCGGAAGAGAGACCATTCAACGATAGAACTGACGTTAGCTACGTAGAACTGCACGATAAGGCCGGTCAGAGCCAGGACACTAGTGATAATGATCAGAGCGGCTCCAAGTCGGACACTAGGATTGACCACCGGGGCAGGCTCGAGCGGATTTCGCCCCAGCTCATCGTTATCGAGTAACGGGGAGGTCACCCACTCAGCTGTGGTGGGAGGGTAATGGTGGGCTTCAGGCTCTCCTGCTGACGGCGACATTATAGTCCTCGATTCCATCTGGAAGAGAAAGTCAGCGCGCCTGCCTGACAGTATAGCACGCTCTGACGCCTAGAATCAAAGCAGCGCAAGGTGTGAGGACAGATGTTAGCAAACTACACCTTTCCAACCGAAATTAATATCACAGGGTCCAGACTTGACAACCGGTAAGGCAATCAATATAATTAATTTGCCAAATAATTTTGACACTAAATCAGTGTGGCCTTAGGCCGGAATCGGGAATGATACCCATGGATCAGCCGATGACGCTTACTGATCATAAGCTGTTTCGAGCCCTGATGCAGTTCAGGCGGCTGGGATGGCACCAGCATTCTATAGCAGGTTGTACGCCAAGCGAGATCAAAGTACTTCTCTGCATCAAGAGACGTGGGGACTCTCTGCTACCACAGTTGACAGTGTCGGAGATCAGCAAGAATCTTTCGGTTACGCCGCCCTCGATCACTCAGATACTCAACACTCTGGAAGGTCGGGGACTGATCGAGCGACACATGGATAAAGCAGACCGCCGCGTCATCGTGGTAACCCTCACCAAGCACGGCGAGATGGTCACTGAACAGGCTGAGGAGGCATTTTCAGCTGTCATGAAGCACCTGATCGGATACCTGGGAGAAGATCAGAGCAACCAGCTTGCCGACCTCTTATTTAAGGTATTTCGCTACTTCGCCGAGAACGAGGGCAATGTCAATCACGAAGCGTGGGAAGGAGAAAAGGACGCATGATCAAATTGCTACGGTTTCTCAAGCCGTACCGAATGACGATAACGCTGGTGCTGATACTGGCCTTCGCGCAGTCGATGGCCAATCTGTATCTACCCACCCTTACGGCCAACATCATCGACTATGGGGTGCTTAAGGGTGACAACGGCTACATCTGGCGCACCGGCGGTATCATGCTGCTGGTAACCATCGGCGGCACCATCTGCGCCATCATTGGCGCCTTCTACGGCGCTAGAGCCGCCACCGGATTCGGCAAGGGTATACGGGCCAGTCTATTTCGCCAGGTAACAAGCTTCTCGCTGCACGAGTTCGACACGGTAAGTACAGCCTCGCTCATCACTCGGACCACCAACGATACCACCCAGGTGCAGCAGGTCATGATTCTGATACTCCTTATGCTGATCACCGCGCCGATGATGGCCATTGGCGGTGTCATTCTCGCGATCAACCAGGATGCCACTCTGGCCTGGGTGCTGGTAGTAGCCATTCCCATACTGGTGGGCGCTATCCTGATACTCATGACCAAGGCAATACCGCTCTTTCAGGCCATGCAATCCAAGTTGGATAAGCTCAATCTGATCCTGGATGAAGGCCTGACCGGCGTCCGCGTGGTGCGAGCCTTCGACCGGGTGAAGTCTGAGGAGCAGCGCTTCGACCAGGCCAACGTCGAGCTGACCGATGTGGCAATTCGGGTGAACCAGCTCGTCGCCTCGCTGATGCCGATCATGATGCTGGTGCTCAATTTTTCGAGCGTGGCAATCCTCTGGTTCGGCGCCAATCTGGTAAGTAGCGGCCATATGCAGCTGGGTGCGCTCCTTGCCTTCCTCCAATATGCCATGTTGATTCTCTTTGCTATGCTGATGATCTCGATGATGTTCATCATGCTGCCACGCGCGGAGGCTTCAGCCGTCAGGATCAACCAGGTGCTGGCGATGCAGCCGGAAATCAACGATGCCGAGCAGGTGAAGGCACCGACCGAGTTAAAGGGTTACCTGGAGTTCAAGGATGTGACGTTTAGCTATCCTGGCGCTGAGGAGCCGGCAATCTCCGGAATCTCCTTTAGGGCGCTGCCCGGACAGGTCACCGCTATCATCGGCGGCACCGGCGCCGGTAAATCTACCCTGGTGAGTCTGATTCCCCGCTTCTACGACATCGACAGCGGCCACCTACTGGTGGACGGCATCGATACCCGGGAGATGACTCAGGACGCACTCCGGGCCAAGATCGGCTTCGTCCCGCAGAAGGCAGTGCTCTTCTCGGGAACAATCAACGAGAATATACGCTACGGTAAAGCGGACGCTACTGATGAAGAGGTCAGGCACGCCGCCGAGGTGGCGCAGGCCGTCGACTTCATATCTGAGATGCCAGACGGCTTCGATTCAGTTATTGCTCAGGGTGGCAACAATGTCTCTGGCGGCCAGAAGCAGCGACTGTCGATTGCCCGCGCTCTAGTGAGAAAACCGGAAATTTACGTATTTGACGACAGCTTCTCTGCACTGGACTTTAAGACCGACGCCAGGCTGCGCGCGGCGCTCAAAGAAGAAACCCGTACGGCCACGGTATTGATAGTATCTCAACGGGTCAGCACTGTCATGGACGCCGACCAGATCCTGGTCCTGGATGAGGGGCGCATCGCCGGAATCGGCACACATCGCGACCTCATGGAGAGCAGTGCTGTCTATCGTGAAATAGTGTCCTCCCAGCTTTCACTGGAGGAGATCGGGGAGATGAGCGCATGAGTGTAGAGCGCAGAGGACAACAACCTGGCGGCATGGCAGGTGGACCTATGGGCCGAGGCGGCTGGGGCGCCATGGGCAGGCCGGGGGAGAAGCCCAAAGACTTCGCCGGCACCGCAAAGCGCCTGCTTGGCTACTTCCTGCCGCAGAAATTTCTTCTCCTGGTGGTGCTGGTGGCGGCAATCATCGGAACGGTATTCAACGTCGTCGGCCCGAAGATACTGGGACTGGCAACTACCGAGCTCTTCAACGGTCTGAAGGCCGATTACGAAGCCGCCCTAAGACACGTACCCGGTCCCGGAGTTAATTTTACCTATATCGCGCATATCTTGCTGATTCTAGTTGGGTTGTACGTGATCAGCGCGATCTTCCTGTACGTCCAGCAGTATGTCATGGCAGGCGTTTCCCAGAAAACCGTCTACCGGTTGCGCAAGCAGGTAGAGGAGAAGCTCAACCGGCTGCCGCTCAAGTACTTTGACTCGCGTACCCATGGAGAGATCATGAGTCGCGCCGTCAACGACATGGATAACATCAGCTCAACGCTCCAGCAGAGTGTGACCCAGTTGATCACTTCGGCCGTCACTCTCATCGGGGTGATGATTTTGATGTTGACCATCAGCCCACTCCTTAGTCTGGTAGTGGTTCTGACCATACCGCTAAGCCTGCTGGTCACCGTAGGGATTGCCAGACGCTCGCAGACTTATTTCAGGGATCAGCAGAGAGCGCTGGGGGTCCTGAATGGCCATGTAGAGGAGATGTATACCGGCCACAAGATCGTTACCGCCTTCGGCCACGAGGAAGACTCAGTCGCTACCTTTACTAACCTGAATGAGAATCTCTATCAGGCAGGCTGGCGAGCCCAATTCATGTCCGGCATGATTATGCCGCTAATGAGGTCCATCGGCAACCTCGGCTACGTCTTCGTGGCGGTAGTGGGCGGCATCATGCTTACCCAGGGGGCGATCACGATCGGCAATGTGCAGGCATTCTTCCAGTATGCCCAGCAGTTTACCCAGCCAATCACCCAGCTGGCCAATTTCACCAATGTCATTCAATCTACCATGGCTTCGGCCGAGAGAATCTTTGAGCTGCTTGACGAGACGGAGCAGACGCCGGAAGTGGTCGATGCCGTCGCCACGGCAGCCTTCCATGCTTCTGAGGGTACAGTTAACTTCGAGCATGTCCGCTTTGGCTACCAGCCAGACGCTATACTGATGGAGGACATGAATATCGATGTACAGCCCGGGCAGATGATAGCTATCGTTGGACCAACCGGCGCGGGTAAGACTACGCTGGTAAACCTGCTGATGAGATTCTACGAAGTCAACGGTGGCAAGATACTGGTGCATGGCGTGGACATTACCCAGGTCAGGCGCGGAGATCTGCGCCGCACCTTTGGTATGGTACTTCAGGATACTTGGCTGTTCCACGGCACCATACGCGATAACATCGCCTACGGCTATGAGGGCGCTACCGAAGAAGAGATCGTCGGGGCGGCCAAAGCTGCCTTTGCCGATCACTTTATCAGAACTTTGCCCGAGGGCTACAACACGGTGTTGAACGAAGACGCCAGCAACATCTCGCAAGGGCAGAAGCAGCTACTGACCATCGCACGTGCCTTCCTGGCCAATCCAGAGATGCTGATTCTGGACGAAGCGACCAGTAGCGTCGATACCCGAACCGAGATGCAGATTCAGCGGGCGATGGCTGAGCTGGTGAAGGGCAGGACGAGTTTTGTCATCGCTCACCGGCTCTCTACTATCCGGGATGCCGATCTGATCCTGGTCATGAACCACGGCACCATCATCGAGAAGGGGACTCACACAGAGTTGCTGGCGGCAAACGGCTTCTACGCCGATCTGTACAACAGCCAGTTCACCGCCAGGCCGGTTATCGAGGAGGCACCGGAGGTAGCAGCCGTCTAGAGCGCTGCTTGAAACTCGCAGCTAGTGAACGGCGTAGTCGACGCCGACGTCTGCAGTCACTTCGATTTGCCCTGGGGAGACCGGAGTGACTGTACCAGAAGACGCTGACGAGA
Source organism: uncultured Chloroflexia bacterium (assembly GCA_963826075.1). GTDB lineage: Bacteria > Chloroflexota > Ktedonobacteria > Ktedonobacterales > JADMIN01 > JAJPKE01. The sequence continues at coordinate 754,538 of CAWGVQ010000004.1, read as the reverse complement.
CGGCGCCGTTCGCAGTAGCGGGCAGCGGTGAGACCACTGTGGAGCTGCCGCAGCCATTGAGGTCGATCGAAAGCGGCGCTCCCAGAGAGACTCCGGAGGCGGCGGCAGCTGCTTTTGCCTGCTGCTGTGCATTGGCAAGAGCATTCTGTTGAGCTTGCTCCAATGTCGCCGCAGGATTACCATTCGAGAACTCGATGCCGTTGACCAGAACGTCGTCGCCTCCTGCCTGGGTGACGGCGTCCACAACGGCGCCGGTCTTATCCACCGCACGGACAGTCACCGTGACGCTGTTGCTGGCAGTATAACCGGTGATGTGTGGACTACCGGAAGAGTAATCATACGCAGGCTCGATGGCAAAGTAGTCGGTCTGCACGTCGGCAGCAGCCACCCCTTCCGCCTTGATTGCCGCCAAAACGGCGCTCATAGCCGCAGCAGCCTGGTTGCGCGCCTCCTCGGCGGTCGAAGCAGTGGCCTGTACACCGGCTTCGATCTGGGCCTGATCAGGATGTGTGTCGGCGGTGCCCTGCCCGCAAACTAGTATTCCAGCCTGCTGCGCGGTATTGGGCAGCACGGTAATGCTCTCCGCACGAGCGATGTTCACGATACCTAGGGTGAGCGCAACCGCGAGCGCGAACACGGCAAGTGCGAACAGCACGCGTGAGAGTATGGCAGACTTCATGGACTATTCCCCTTCACAATGGCGTTGTGTATTCATGGTGGACAGAACAGCGGCCAACCGGTTCACCAGCGTACCGCTACGCTATGACGCCAAACCAGGGTGCACAGTTCCACTCACTCTGCTGCGATCGCCCCTTTCGACGCCAGCGTCGTCCAATCCTTGAAGCTGCTGTTTCGCAAAGGGAATCCGGCACTGGAGGGGAAGCCATCGTTCACGGCAACCGCTTGTGGTAATCACAGCCTCTTTGGAGCGAGTGCGTATCGCCGCTGCCGCAGCCAGAAAACTGCAGGAAACGTGTAACCTCGTATCACGTTCTGGTAAGCCTCCCCGGCCACACTGCCGTGGTGGGTGCGTGGATGATGCGAGGCATCATCCACTCGGTCGGCAGGCATTATCGACAAGACCGAGCCGGTCACCGCTGTCACGAGTGCTCCGCAGCAGGCCGCTCCAGCGTGGCACGAAGGAATTCTAGTCAGCCTTGCTTGAGCCGCGTCTGGGGTGCAAAGCAAGCAACGCGAGGTGTGTCGTGAATACCAAACTTCAGGGCAAATCAGAAGGGCAAAGCATGCTGGCAGAAGCGATAAAACAGGAGAAAATCAGACGCGCCATGCTCGCCGGTCCCTCGAGTATCACCCGTGAGGCAACCGTGGCGGAGATGGACTCAGAGGGCAACCTGATCGTGCTCCGTGCCGGGACCAACGACTGGGTCTGTGTTCCTGGCGACCAGAACATCATTGGCCAGGTGGACATGTGCCTCGACCCAATGGGGATGGTATGGCTGAAGGACCTGATGGCCCGCAAGCCCAAGCCGACCAATGCTTCGCCGGGTCTGATCTACATGCTCAATGGCGCCACGCAGCACAGCTACACCGATCCCTTCGACACCACCAGTCCCGCGATCCCGATCGGTCCCCATTGGATGATCCTGTGGCCGTTCGATGCCAAGGCGGCTGGCCTGGACACCGTGATGCGGGACGCCGGTGCGCTGGTCATGTTCGCGGGCACGCCCTACGCCCATCTGCACATTTGTGGCTCGCCGTGGGATGGGCAGGAGTACCACCCCGGTGACCGCGCCGTGTGGACCATGACTTATGCCCAGCCTTAAACGCGTGTGCCGAGTCCCGTGGCTACATCATCCTCGGCGAGTGGTGGGCCGCGGCTGCGCCCCCTGACGCGGGTCGGGATGCGAAACATCCTGACCTTCAGGTTAGCCGCGACCTGTAGCGCGTGCAGTGAAGTCGTAGCCGTGAACTGAAGAGGCAATACGCTGGTTTGGTGAGTATCCCACCGAAGAGGAGCTGACACCATGAAAGCGATTCAATTCGCACAGTATGGGGAGCCGGCCCAGGTGCTGGCCGCCCTGGAACGTCCGCTCCCTCAACCGGGGCCAGGAGAGGTCCGCGTGCGGATCCTGGCTAGTCCTATCAACCCCTCGGACCTGTTGTTTGTGCGCGGCCTCTATGCGGGAGTGCAGCCCCACTTTCCTGCCCCCGTCGGCTTTGAAGGCGTTGGTCTGGTGGATGCGCTGGGACCGGCTGTGGGAGCGGGGGGTCCGCAGGGAGACCGCTCGCTGCAGCCGGGACAGCGCGTCGGCGTGGTCAATGGGCGGGGCGGCAACTGGGCCGAGTATGCTGTGGTCCCCGCTGGCGATCTGCTATCGGTGCCGGACGATCTGCCCGATGAACAGATCGCCAGCTTCATTATTAACCCGGCTTCCGCCCTCCTTATGGTCCACCACGTGCTGGCCGTACCTCGCGGCGCGTGGCTGCTCCAGTCCGCTGCCAGTGGCGAGCTGGGCCGCATGATCATTCGCCTGGCTCGCCGGGAGGGCATCCGCACGATTAATGTCGTCCGCCGGCGCGAGGAGGTGGAGGATCTGAAACGCTTGGGGGCGGACGCCGTGGTGGTCTCTGGTGAAGGATCCATTGACGAGCAGGTGCGCCGGATCGTCGGGCCGCAAGGTGTCACGTACGCCATTGATCCGGTCGTCGGCGAGACCGGCACGCAAATATTTCAGGCGCTTGGCGATGAGGGCCGCATGCTGGTTTATGGGTCCCTTACCGGCGAGCCCATCCGGGTGGGAGCCGACCCACGCTACATCCTGGCTGGCCGGCGCATCCTGGAGGTCTTCTGGCTGGGCTACTGGCTGCCGCGACTCGATGCGTCCGCACGCCTGCAGTTGGTTCAGGAGATCGTCACGCTGCTACGCGAAGGGGTTCTCACCACCTCGGCGCCGCATCCTTTCCCCCTCGACGAGGTAGGCACCGCCGTCACGCAGGCCGAAACACCGGGCAGACAAGGGAAAATCCTCCTGGTCCCGGGGAGGAATTAGCCCACTTTCCGCGCGGTCAGTTACTCGATCAGCTACTCGATCAGTTACTCGACTCATACGTATCAAATCAGACGAGAGCCTTGACATGCCGCTCCTTCTGAGCTATTATATCCACGTTGCATATATCCACTATGGATATATGCAACGTGGATAGTTGCTTGGGTGTGCGAATGGATGGACCAATGATTAAGTCGACTACCGGCGAGCCGGAGTCGCTGCTTCCGCTTACACCGGCCGCCTTTCATATTCTCCTTGCTCTTGTCGACGAGGAGCGGCATGGTTATGGAATCATGCAGGAGACGGCTCGCCGCAGCGAGGGCCATGTCAATCTTGGACCGGGAACACTCTATCGATCGATCAGGCGTCTGCTGGCAGACGGTCTGATCGAGGAATCGGATGAGCGGCCGGTTCCTGAGCTCGACGATGAACGGCGCCATTACTACCGCATCACCGCCTTCGGCCTGAGCGTCGCCAGGGCGGAGGCGCAACGTCTGGCAGCGCTGGTGCGAAGCGCAGAGTCGAAGCATCTGCTACCCCGGCCGGGAGCGATCACGCTCGAAGGAGGTGGGAGGCTATGACGGAGCAACCATCACCGCGGCCAGGATACGGTAGGAGAAGGGCGCTATCTCTCTCTGTCCGGCTTTACCGGCTATTGCTGTATGCCTACCCGGCCGGGTTTCGGCAGAGTTATACCGAACGTATGGTGCGCGTTTTTGCCGACCAGTGTCGCGCTGCCGTCCAGGACCGCGGCCTACTGGCCCTCATACCTCTCTGGCTGTCTACGAGCTGTGATACGGCTTTTACTGCCGGTATCGAACGATGGCAAGCGTTCAAAGAGAAGGTTGGGACGATGTCAACACATAGAGATACCCAGTCATTCCCGCTTCGCCTCTGGGCGGCGCTGGCTGCGACGCTATTAGCTTTTCTCGTCGCCCTGGTAGCCAGCCTCAATCTCTATCTGCTGGAAGACAGCAGTCCTTTCTCTCAGGCGGCGTACAGCGCTTCACCCCTCTTGCGCTATAGCTACGACGCGGTGTATCTCTCCGCGCTCGCCGCTGGAGTCGCGATATGCGCCATTGTCGGATATTCTCTGGTGCAGAGCCGGATCCTGGTGGCCGGAGCGCTGGCGGCTGTGGCAATCGTGGTCGCCCTGGGTGGATTTGGAGGACTGTTAGCGCGTGACAGGGCGACATTTCTCACCTTCGTCGCCGTCTTCATGTTATTGACCTTTGGCAGTTTTCTGCTTGGCCAGCTGGTGGCTACACGCTCCCCGGAGCCGCCTGGGCAGCGGCAGGCAGCCGTTCTGGGGGCCTGTGTGAGTGTTGGTAGTCTGCTACTGGTCAATGTCGCGGCCATCGTGCTCCATACCCTTGCCCTCAATCCGGTGAGCCATGCACTCTATATGCAAGGCCAGATCGGGGGGACGCAACTGAACTTCACATTGCTGGCCATGGGACTGGCGCTTCTGACTCTCATCATCTGCGCGGTGTGTCTGGGGCGGGCACTCGCTATGCGCTCTCGCCTATCCTAGCGAAGCTACGGTAGCTGGCGCGGTTGCCGGAGGACAGCACTCTCTCCTCACCAAAGAACTGGCTCCCACATGTAATGGTTTGGCTGCTGCACCGATATGTATGATGAAGGCTTCATCATTTTGGGATCTCTGCACTGCGGCTCTGTGAGCTGATTGTGACATTGGCAGCCAATACTTGCAGATGTTTGAGAGGTACAGTGTGTAGCGACGGATAGTCCCAAGGGTAGCCTGACGACTGCTGCGTCCCCTAGGAGGTATGGCATGAGCAGGTCCGAAACCAAGAGCTGGTGGAAACTCTTCACCGTGATCCTCGTCCTTGTAGTTGGCGTAGCAGTTGGAGCTTTGGGGTTCACTGCCCCACCCGCGGTCGCCGCCCCATCGGTGCACAGGCAGATTGTCGATAGTGTACCGGTGCGCGAACTCGACAAAGAGGTACTGGCTCAGACCAGCATCGACGGTCCAGCAATCTCTTCGCTGAGTGATTATGTGCCGCAATCACAACCCTCCGGCTCTCCGCCTGCCACTGCCATTGCCTGGACAGGTACCGACCCCTACCACTCCTTGAACGTCATGGAGTCGACCAATGGTTTCCGCTACCAGGAGACTCCAATCACCTTGCATCAGGACTCGGCCACGCGCCCGGCAGTTCTGCTCTTCGCCAACAAAACCAGCGGGACTCTGTCTGCGAACCTGGTCGTGCTGGCCTGGACCGGCACCGATGCGAACCACTCGCTCAACGTAATGTTCGACGTATACGGGTCTCGGCAGATGATCACCCTGCGAGAAGAGAGCTTTTACTCGCCCGCGCTGGCCTACTTCAAAGGCCAGGTATGGCTGGCCTGGACTGGCACCGACCCTGGCCACTCGCTCAATGTGATGGCCATGGGGCCCAATGGCTTGAATCCCGGCCAAAAGACCACGCTAAGCGGCGCTTCGGGATTCAGCTCCAGTAGCGGGCCATCGTTGCGTGAAGACATGCGCGATAACCTGCTGCTGCTTACCTGGACACTGCAGTCGTCGACACCGAACATCGACCTGGCCCAGTCATCAGATGGGATAAACTGGACCACATCCTTCTCGCCGCCGCCGCCACAGACCAGCAGTACCGGACCAGATGTGCTGAGTGTACCCGGCTCCGTACCTGCTGGGCTGCCTACCTACTACTGGACCTGGACTGGCACCGATGCTGCGCATTCTCTCAATATTGCCTATACGTCGACACTTGCCAGCTGGCCGGCTCCGATAGTAACGCTGAATGAGCAGGCATTGAATAGCCCCGAACTCGGTTACAGCAATAACCTGGGACTGACCCCGGCTACCACCGTACCGATTCTGCTCGCCTGGACTGGCGTGGACCCCGCGCACCACTTAAATATCGCGCTCATCCAGATCGGGTAGGGCGAAAGCATAGGTATGGTGACGTCCGCAATCATAGAAGGTTACTGATGCAAGCAAACAGGCATAGTGCAGAGCCGGAAATGGCACTCCTATTCAGAAAGTATGCGCCCGAGCTGCTGCGCTATGTCTGTATGCATGTCGCCACACCCGAAGACGCCGAAGACCTGGTCGTAGAGGTATTCCTGAGCGCTCTACAGCAGCCAAAGTTTACCTCCCTTCCGGAAAGCGCCAAAGTCTTATGGCTGTGGAGAGTGACGCGTAACAAAGTCATCGATGCTTATCGCCGCGCGAAAGCGCACCGCGCGGCAGTTACTCTCGATCAGGTTGCCGAAGATCTCTTCGACAAGGAAATGTATAGTCCTGAATTTGATGTCCTGCGGCAAGAGGATTACCGGGAATTGTACGCTCACCTCCAAGACTTGCCCGAGCTTCACCAGGCAATCTTACGCATGCGCTTTGGTGAAGAATTGTCTTGTGGTGAGATCGCCACCACGCTGGGAAAACAAGAAAACGCAGTGCGTGTCGCTCTCTCACGCACATTAAATCGCTTGCGCAGTAGCTATCGACTCAGTCGGGGGGAAGCAGCCAAATGATGCACCACGACGAGTTCTTTACTCCTGAGGACGTCGACCGGCAGATCGACCAGGCAAGCCAACCAAGCGAGAGCGACCGCGCCGACGTCGAAATGCTGGCCTACCTTCGCAGCTATTACCAATTAGAGGCACCTCGAGAGCAGGAGATGCTCGCTCGTATCTGGAGCCGTATTGAGCCAGCGCTGATCGAGGAGTCGGAGAACGGTAGGCAAGATCGACCCGCTCGCGGCGGCACACTGACAGGGTGGCCTCCGCAGCGACCAGCAGGGCACTCTCGCCGTGCTTCGTTCATGCAGCGGCTCGAAGTTCCGGCAGCGGTTCTGTTGCTCGCCCTTCTCATTGCCGGTATGGCCTACTTCTTCACGATGCACAGCACCGGCACTGATCATTCAACTCTGCAGCCTACACCGGTTCATGCACCCACCGCCAGTCCACTAAGCGGCTGCGCTGCCCTATTGCCTGGGTCAACACCGCTCGGCCCCATCGCCAGCTTTCCGGAGATAGCCCTTCCGGCCGGCACCAATCCGGTCGCTAGTAGTCGTATCACCCAAGGTGGAGCACCGGCGCAATTTAGTCTTACGACCTATAGTGTCTGCTTCACCGGAACCATCGACGACGTCACTACCGCTGCCGGCGCATCCCAGTCCCTGGAGGCGTCGTTACTCGCCGCAGGATGGAAGGTGAGCCCAAGTTTCCCGTTCAATGCCCAGTATCACCAGGCGTGTGCCAGCCCGCAAGTCTGCCTGGTCTCTACAGGCTCTACGCCCGGGCGCGAGCTAGAGATAACCGGCCTGACCGCTCATCGCCAGAGCCTGGTTACCTTTAGCATGATCCTGGCGCTGCCGCCAGCTGCCCCAAGCTGCAATACCAATTTCAGCAACTCGCCCATCCAAGGGTTCCAGACCAGCCTCTCTACCGACTATGGCATAGTGCCGCTGCCCCCAGTAACACTGGAGACCGAGGACGACGCTACCGGGCACCGGGGAGATGATCTGTGTAGCCCGGGTAGCGCGACCATGGTGGCCAACTTCCTGAGCACCTACATGCCGGAGAATGGCTGGACTTCGTATTCCTCCTCTGCCCAGCAACAAATCTGGAAGAGCAGCTCTGGCTGCATTGCCATACTTATCCAGGATCCTACGCAGTGGATAGTGAGTTGGCCCAATCCGAACATTGGATCACCATTTTCCGACTGTCCCACCTAGCCCACCTCAAGCGACCGATCAGTTGACGACCTGGCTGCGGAGAATGTCCTCCGCCAGCACCCGCAATGCTTCTTTGAGTTCCGGCGGCCCCAGGACGCGAAAGGGACAGCCGAGGCCCACCAGAAAGCGCGCGGTATGGGCAAGATCGTCGTCATATGCGCGCAGTAAGACACCCGCAGGCGTCTCTTCAAGAGTAGCAAACGTGGCCGGCACTGCCTCACGAATCTGCTCCAGACCGGTCTGGAGCACCACTTCGGCGAGCCACCGCGAAGGAATGGCGGCAAATTGCTGGATAGTGTATGTCAGGCAGTCAAACTGCGCTGGCCGTGTAAATCGCTCTTCACGTAGCTCCAGCGCACATATACGGTCAAGACGAAAGACGCGAATGTCCTGGCGGAGGCAGCAGTATCCAACCGCATACCATCGCTCGCTATGATAGACCAGACCATAGCAATCGAATTCGCGCTCACTCTCTTCTTCGCCCGCGCCGGCTCGATAACGCATCCACACCCGATTGCCCTGATGCGCCGCTGAACTCAGACTCATCACATAGGTATTCGATTCGGATCGCGAGCGCCTGACCAGATCAAGCACCACCGTGTCCTGCACTGCCTGGACCCGTTCACGCAGTGACTCCGGCAGCACGCGCTCGATTTTTGCCAGAGCACTCTCGGCGGCCGGGACAGCCTGGGTAAGCCCTAACTGCTGCACCACCCGTAGACCCAAGGTTACCGCCAGCGCCTCCTCGGCGGTCCACATGAGGGGCGGCAGCTTGAAGCCCGGCCGCAGCCGGTAGCCGCCGTATCGGCCCCTCATTGCCTCGACGGGAATGCCAATGTCCTGCAACATAGTAATGTAGCGGCGGACGCTGCGCTCCTGTACCTCCAGCCGCTGCGCCAGTTGAGTTGCGCTCAGGCCTGGTCGCGATTGCAGCAGGTCCAGGACGGTCAATAACCGTGTAATGGGTGAATAGGGCATGGCTTGGCTCACAATGTTTGCTTGCCTACACGTTGGCAACATTCGTCTCGAAATAGGACCGTTCTCGACCACATTCTACGCTACACTTGTTCCCAGAGGCCAATCGCGAGACGAAAAATGCACCCGGTAACCTGAGGAGGTCCATCTCATGGCAACGGCACCTGATGTAGCAAAGGCAAGCGATTTTATCTGGAGAACGGCGCGGCTGCTGGAACGGCGACGATATGCGTACCTAATACTGGATGGCGAACCGCGGGCGGTACGGGAGGCGTTGCTCCCGTACCAAAATGCTGACGGCGGTTTTGGCAACGGCCTTGAGCCTGATGTTCGCGGGCCGGTAAGCCAACCGGTACCTACCTGGACAGCTCTCTGCGTTCTCGACGAGATCGGGGATTTTTCCGGCTCGATGGTCACGCAGGCCTGTGACTACCTGCTCTCCATCACCACCGCTGAGGGTGGTGTGCCCTTTGTACTGTCCTCAGTGCGCAACTACCCACGTGCACCATGGTGGGAACCCGAGGACCAGCCTACCGCCTCCCTCAACCCCACCGCTGCCATCGCCGGCTTGCTACATAAGCATGGCGTCAACCATCCCTGGCTAAGCAGGGCAACCGAGTACTGCTGGCATAAACTTGACACTATGGACCAGACCAATCCATATGAGATGCGGGCGGTCATACCGTTCCTCGATTATGTGCCCGATCGCCGACGCGCCGAGCAGGTGTTTGGCCGCATTGGGCCCAAAATCCTGGAACAGAAACTGGTCACTCTCACCCTCAGTACCGAAGATGAGACCCACAGCCCGCTCAACTTTGCACCTCGTCCGGAGAGCATCGCGCGCCAACTCTTCTCTAACAGCGTTATCGAAGCGCATCTCGATAAGCTGGCATCCAGCCAGCAGGAAGACGGCGGCTGGGCCTTCAATTGGCTGGCCTGGAATCCACTTGCCGCCCTCGAATGGCGCGGGGTAGTGACTATTGAGGCACTGGTCACCCTGAAGGCCTATGGGCGGAAGATCTAGAACGGCTCCAGCACTACAATGGGAATCTGGCGCTGCGCACGGTGGGCGTAATCTGCGAATGCCGGCCAGAGAGCCACCGCCGCCGGCCAGATGAGATCGTGCTCTTCAGACGTGGTGGGGCGCGCCCGTACCCGCCAGCGGCGGCGCTTGAGTTGCGCCGTGGCTTCAGGATGCTCCTCGAGGTTGCGATACCACTGCGGGGCGGTGCGGCTGCCGAAATTTGAGGCCACCAGAGCCAGAAGCCCGTCTACCCGCACATAGGTAAGCACGGCGGTGCGAGACTTGCCCGAGCGGCGTCCCCTGGTAGTGAGCAGCAAATTCGGCAGTGGACCTATGCGGTGGCCGATAGCGCCTCCGGTTGCTCGGTAGAAGGCAATATGCAGCGACGTCAGCGCACGCTGCAGGCCCCTCCGCCACCAGGAGCGACGCCAGGGTATCGGAGTGATCCGCTGGACCTGTTCCACCTTCACTTACCTCCATTACTCGGTTCAAGATCCTATGCGCGAGTATACCATCAACTCGCTTACTCTTCTTCGTAGCGATCGATACCGGGTACATACACTTGCCGGCAACTGTGGACAGAGAGATGATAATGATAGAATGACGAGCAGAATATCTCATGTCAGTAGCAATAGGGAGGATTCATGGGCGCTATCGCTATACATGGCTTTGGCCGAATCGGCCGATCCACACTGAAGGCGGCACTGTCGGGCAATCTCTTCGTCCCGGTTTCCATCTCGGACATCAAAGACTTGCCTACGCTGGCGGCGCTCTTTGCCGTAGACACCAATTATGGTCTCTGGCGTGAGCCGGTGGCGGCGCGCGACACCACGCTGGTGGTCGGAGACCGTCAGATCGCATTCGTCGACAGCACGAACGCATTGCCGGATTGGCGCGCTTTCGATGTCGATGTCGTAGTCGACTCTACCGGAAGGGCGACTACCCGGGCCGCGGCACAGGCTCACCTGGACAATGGCGCGAGAGTAGTGCTGGTCAGTGCGCCCAGTAAGACATTGCAGGACTGCGACGCCGTACTGCTGCGCGGCATAAATCTGGAGGCATACAATCCCACCGAGCATCACATTGTTAGCATGGCGAGCTGCACCACCAATGCACTGGCGCCGGTCGTAAAAGTACTTCTGGAGCGTTTCGGCATCAAGACCGGCTTCTTCTCGACAGTACATGCCTATACCAATACGCAGTCGCTCACTGATCAGCCGATGCGCGAGCGCCGCGACTCCTGGGCGGCCGCCGAGAACATCATTCCTTCAAGCTCGGGAGCCGCCAAAGCGTTGCGCTTCATCTGGCCGGAACTGAATATCACCGGGAAGGCCTATCGTGTGCCGGTCCGCACTGGCAGCATTGCCGAGGTCAACGCCGTGCTAGAGCGGCCAACGAGTACCGATGAGGTTAAAGACGCTTTTCGCGAAGCCGCAGCCCGAGAGCCTCTCAAGGGTGTCATGGGCGTGCTCGAAGAAGAGTATGCGTCAAGTCGTATCGTCGGCGAGACGCTCTCGTCGGTGATCGATCTACCTCTCGTTCAGGTTCAGGACGGTACACTAGTCTCCGTTGCCGCCTGGTACGACAACGAGATGGGCTACGCAACGCGATTGGCGGAAGTGGCGCAGCAGCTGGCCAACGGCTAACCGCCACTGCCGGCGGCAACCGTGGCGCTCCTTTCAGAACAGATCATCTCCCGAGGGAATGTAGCAGCGAGCATCAAAGAACGGTACTGGTGCCGTGGAGACAAACGTGTCCATATAGGTGAGGCGAAAGCCGCGTTCGAGGAGTGGAGCCAGGCACGTATGAGGACCAGGCGCAGCGATGCGAATCACTTTCGCTCGCTGCGCAGCCCACCCCACTGCCGCCAGCACGCAATCGGTCGACTCGTCGGGGTTGCTAACCCCAATAGGGCCAATGGTGCACGCGTTCGGGTGCCAGATCGTTCCTGCCCCCAGACGGATGAAGCCATAGCCGATAGGGTATCCGTGGCGCTTAAACCAGAATGCAACAGCTCGTTCTTGCTGGACCCAAAACGCATGCTCCAGAGGGCGATGGCGTCCGCCGATTTCCGCATCAACCCGTACCAGGGCCGGTAGGTCTTCCGGCCTGGCTTCGCTGATCTCTACCACATGAGGCACCTGCCGCCAGATGGAGCTGGGCTGCTCCAGCCGCAGCCCGAAGCACGGCCACTGCGGAGCCATACCGGCGCGCATATACAGAGCTAGAGCGCGAGTGTCACTGGAACTCAGGGTGCAATGGACTAAGCCATCCTCCGGCACCGTGGTCTGCAGCAGCTCTTTCCCCAGCTGAGCCGACTGGTGCCGAGGGTGGACGAACAAATCGGTGAGAAAGGTGATGCCTCCCCGTGTGATGGCCCCAGCGTAGGCCACCACCGTGTCCTCCTGCTCGGCTACTAGCAGGGTCCCCGTCTCTAGGACATGCCGCAGATGCGCTGGGACAGAGCCTGGTGCTGGTGGAGAAAAGGAACCAGGAGTTTCCGGCAGCACTTCCGTCTGGTACCACACCCCATAAATCGCCTCGAGGTCGGATTCCTGAGCGGAACGAATGGTACTCGTCATGTTATGTCACCTCTCCACCGTCACCTGACGTTGGTTTCGCTGCTAGCGGCTCTGCTAGAATGAAGGGTGGGAATGAATGAATATCAACCACGCAGAATCAGGGAGCGAGACTACATATGCCTGACATTGCCCCGTACCACCACTCGCTCGACGAAAATCGGCTCCGCCGCCGGGCCAGCTTCAACACTGATGCCGCCCTCTATGATACCGCGAGACCGGACTATCCCGAAGCCCTGTTCGACGACCTGATACAGCTCTCTGGCATTCCTGCCGGTGGAGCTATCCTCGAAATCGGCAGTGGCACTGGCAAGGCGACACTACCACTGGCCCGTCGGGGCTTCAAGGTACTAGGCATCGAACTAGGGGATCAGATGGCGGCCATCGCTCGCGAAAAATTGGCGGCTTATCCGCGGGTGCGGATCGAGGTGGGCACCTTCGAGGATTGGCCGCTGCCGGAAGGCGCATTTGATCTGGCGGTCTCCGCCTCGGCCTGGCACTGGATCGACCCGGCGGTCGGATACCAGAAGGTGGCTCAGGCGCTCACACCTACTGCAAGCCTCGCCCTGATGTGGAGCTCACAGCGATCCACCCGCAGCAATGTGGCTCCGGACGCCCAAGACAGGAGTGGTGCGGCAGAAACCCAAGACGAACCGGATGCGTTTGCGGAGGCGCTTCGGGACGCTGCCAGCAGAGTGGCGCCGCAACTTACCCAGGTGCGGGCAGAACGCACGGACCCCGGCGCACCGTGGCGAACCATCCGTGCCGATGCCTTAGAGCCCAGCGGATTTTTCTATGCTCCGCAGGTACGCAGCTATTCCTGGGAGACGACCTACGACACCGCCAGCTATCTGCGCCTGCTAGACTCCTACTCCTCCTATCGTATTCTGGATGCCGACCTACACGCGCAACTCTTTGCCGCTATTGGTGAGATGATCGAGACCCGCTTTGGAGGAAAAATTACGCGACAGTGGCATGCAGAACTGTATGTCGCCAAGCGGCACTAATGGAGCTGCAGGGTACCAGATGAAAGTTCTACACGCTGGCTCGCTGACTACACTCGTGAGACAACATCTGGGTCCTCTGTGGTATCAGACGGCCGGCATCCCCTTCGAGAGTGTGAGCGGCCACTCGGTAGCGCTGGCTACGGCGATTAAAACTGGGAATATGAGTGGTGATGTTTTTCTCAGCGCGGATGCCGAAGTAAATCAGCTGTTAGTCGGTGCAGAGAACGGTGACTGGCTCAGGTGGTTCGTGGTTTTCGCCAGTAACGCTGTTGTGCTGGCGTACAGTCCCAAGAGCCGGTTTCTGGATACGTTCGAGGAGGCTCGCAGCGGCAGCATTCCCTGGTATGAGACGCTTCTCCAACCGGGCATCAAGCTCAACAGAAATGATCCCAATCTCGACCCCATGGGCTACTATACCGTGCTGGTGTGCGCACTGGCAGAGGAACACTACCGCCTACCCAACCTCAAACAGCGTCTGCTGGGAAGCGATGCCAATCCTGCGCAGATCAACGATAGGAACCTGGCCCGGCTGGAACAGGGCGAGATAGACGCCTTATTTCTCTACCAAAGCGGAGCGCTTGAGCGTGGGCTGCCCTATCTGGTACTCCCCGATGAGGTGAACTTGAGCAACGCGGCACTGGAGCCGAGTTACGCGCGAGCGCATTTCACTACCAATACCGGAACTACCTTCCATGGCAAGCCGATCAGCTTCACTGCTGCAGTGCTGCGGGATGCCGGCCAGCCCGATGATTCGGTACACTTTGTGGAGTACTTGCTCTCACCCACTGGTCAGCAGCTGGTGCAGGCAGCTCACTTCCTACCCAGTACTGCGCTGGTCGGCGGAGATGCTGCATTGCTGCCCAACCCGCTACGCCCTTTTGTACGGGGAATGTATCCAAGTCCTGATTACCCTGAGCTCCTATAGGCGGGTGCGTCGCCCCGCCTGCGCAGCATCGCTTGTCATGGCGGTCGACGCTGCGACCCTGGACGCCGATATCGGAAGTCGGCACCCCGTAATATTCCGTTGACATCGACACTTGACACCTGATATCCTCCACAGTATACTCGTAACAGAATAATATCTATTGGTATGATCGTTGACGTATAGATACGTTTCGGATATCAGCTGGGAGAATATAAGATGACCAAGCGCAAAGTGAGTAACCCGCTGGCGGATCTCACCACGTGGGTCGCCTTGCTTCGCGCACGAGACGAACGGGAAAACGAAGCGTCCACGGAGCCTGATGAGCCAGAACAGCAGTCCGCAGTGCTCGACGAGAGCGAGGAGTAGCCAGCCTATGTACCAGTAATCGTCGCTAGACGTACGGGCGTATCGATCCCACCTAGGGATCAGAAAGAGAGATGTTACGTGACTACCCAGTCTCCCGGGTCTCCAGTTTCCTTTGTAGCCACCGGTATCAGTTCGCCACCGGCCGTCCTGGTCGAGGGTCTTGCCAAGACCTATCCTAAAGGGGTGCAAGCCCTCAAAGGGGTCAGTTTCGGCGTCCGGTCAGGCACTATATTTGGGCTCCTCGGTCCAAACGGCGCCGGCAAATCCACCATCGTGAAGATCCTCACGACCCTGTCACTGCCCAGCGCTGGGAGTGCCAGGGTCGCCGGCCGCGATGTGGTGCGCGAGCCGCAGCAGGTGCGCCGCGCGATCGGGCTGGTAGCGCAGAAGTCGGCGGTGGACCTCGAGGCCACCGCTGCCGAGAACCTGCGGCTGCAGGGGCAGCTCTACGGTATGTCCGGTGCGGCTCTAAGTAATCGCGTGTCCGGCCTATTGCAGCGGTTTGGACTGGCCGAAGCTCGCAACCGCATTGCACGCACCCTCTCTGGAGGCATGCAGCGCAAGCTCGACGTGGCCATGGGACTCATCCATCGGCCCGAGGTACTATTTCTAGATGAACCGACTACCGGGCTGGATCCGGAAGCGCGAGCGGATATGTGGCAGGAGATCGCCAGGCTGGCGCACGAGGACGGCCTTACTGTCGTGCTGACAACTCACTACCTGGAAGAGGCCGATCACCTGGCGCAGCACGTCGCCATTATCGACCACGGCCAGATTGTGGTGGAAGGGACGCCTGAAGGGCTCAAGGCTGAACTGCGCGGCGACGCCATCCAGGTTGAGCTTGCCGATACCTTCACGCAGTCACAGGTTGTCGGCGCGCTAGGGGGTCTCGATACCACATTGCGTGATATCACTCTGGATGGACGTAGCCTGCGCGCGAGAGTTGACAGCGGATCCAGTGCGCTCCCCACTGTGCTCACTGCACTTGACGAGGCCGGCATCCATGCTGCTACCGCCACCATCGCACGGCCCTCGCTTGACGATGTGTATCTGCGCTACACCGGCCGCGCCTACTCTGAAGCTACTCAGAAGGAGACTATCCGATGACCACCGCGCTCGCTAATTCCACCCAGGTCACCGCTCGCTACCTGCGGGCATTTCTGCGCCAGCCCTACTATATCGCCGGCACGCTGGTGCAGCCGGTTATCTGGCTGCTACTATTTGGACAGCTCTTTAAGCGCGCCACCGAGATACCCGGCTTTACCGGCAGCTCGTATATAACGTTCCTTACGCCGGGCATCGTTGTCATGTCGGCAATGCTCTCTACCGGTTGGAGCGGCACAAGCTACGTGATCGACATGGAGCGCGGAGTGATAGACCGGTTTCTCGTTACTCCAGTGCGCCGGAGTGCGCTCATCGGTGGCGAACTCGTCTACCAGGCGGGCATGGTGCTTTTGCAATCGCTGATCATACTGGGGCTGGGGTACCTTGCCGGGGCACGCTTTGATGGCGGGATCGCCAGCATTGCGCTGCTGCTCGTCTCCACCATGTTGCTTGGCACTGCATTCGCCTCTCTCTCAAATGCCCTTGCCCTCATTCTGCGCAAGCAAGAGTCGGTAATCGCCGCCAACGTCACCCTGGTGCTACCGCTCACCTTTCTCTCCTCCACCTTTCTACCGGTGAACCTCATGCCGCAGTGGATGCAGGATTTCGCCCGGTACAATCCGGTCAACTGGGCAGTGGAAGTGGGCCGGCAGACGCTCACCAGCAACGTTGACTGGTCGCTGGCTGGACCGCGTCTGGCCGGTCTGCTGGCGTTAGCGCTTGTCACTGCCTGGCTCTCCACCCGCGCGTTCCGCGCCTACCAGCGCTCGGTATGACGCGACTGCGTATTGCCGTTACCTGTTCATTTGGCTTCAACGGGTGGAACACTTCAGTGGAGAGCTGCCGAGATTGGCTTATGAGGAACCGTCCTTTCGGGGTGTATTCTGCAGAGCACCAGATCGTTCCGCACCAGGTCGGCAAGGACTTCTGGATGCTCCGGTTGGCCGTTGGCATCCAGCTTCACGCGCAGCTCCCAGCGCCAGGTGGGCACCTGTTGCAAAATGCGTAGCAGGGCTCTGGCAACTACATCGCGGTCGGTGGAGATCTCCGCTCTGGCGGGCAGCTCATGTCCATCCACATACACACTTAGCTGAACGTCGCCGCCTTGCAAGTTCCTCCACCAGTGCCGCTCACGATGCGTCATTACCAGTATAGTTTCGCCATCTCGTATATAGGAAACCGGGAATGTGTACCGCTTGCCGCTCTTGCGCCCGGTAACGGTGAGCAGGACAGTATGCCGGTCTCCGAAGCGATGGAGCGGCGACCGCAGCAGCCCCACCACAATGGGGTTGTAGTAGCGCTGGGTATTCATTGATGTTCTCTGCTTTCTTATTCGGAGTCTGCCAAACTGTAAAGCTTGATATTCCTTCGGGCCAGTATTACTGACCGGACGGATTTGGTTGCTCCCCGCCCAGCCGCCATAACTTCCAGCCAACTGCAAGCAGCCAGATCAGCATGATTCCATAGATACTGTAGCCGGCACCGATAACCGGTCGCAGACTTTCGCAGACGATGCCTACAATGCCGGTAATGATTCCTAGATAGGCGATACTCCTATGGAATACACCTTTCAGCATGGCCACTGAGATGACCAGCACCCCAACTGCAAACAAGACGCCGCCGAAGCTCACCGAGTTGATCTCTGCGAGCAGCCCATTTGCGCTTGTGACTACGGCGGCGCGCGCTGCTGCCGATGTGGCTGCCGCATATTGATCGGCAAGAGGCACCAGGCCAAACACCGGCATAAATGTTGTCTCACAGAGTACAACCGAGGTGATCCCCAGTAGAGCTCCAACGGCGGCCACACTCCTGCTCACCGGAAGCAGCGCCACAAAGAGCGCCAGGAAGACCACCATGGTCACAGTGACTGGTCCGACGAATATCGTCATGTTGAGCAGATAAGCTGCCTTATGGGCGGAGATGTACTGGAGAGTGGCGACTCCGCCGGGCAGTGTGCCGCTGTTGCCCGTGCTTGGGGGCTGTGGGGTGACTGCGACCAGCACCAGGTCGGCAATGGTAAGCAGCATAAACAGAAAGGCCGCCAGGCCTCCCGCCCGGTAGAGCCCGCTCCAGGATCGGTCTGGTCCGGTAATCGGTTTTTCGGCTGCTCTTGGTGCTGTCGGTCGTTGTATAGTTCTGGCTTCCATAGGACACCTCCTTCTACACCCTTCGGAAAGAGGCATATCTCTGCCGCGTCTCAGCAGTATCACGGTAGGCGGCGATAGCATCTCGTTCGCATCACGAACTGGAGAACTGGATGGTGAGGGATCCCGCTCTACGCGCTTGGAAGGTCACCAAACGACGTGCCCCACTAGCAGACAGATGCTAGTGGGGCACGTCGTTTTACTGAGGTCGGGATTGGAATGCCAGACGGCTTAGAGCTGGGTGGCATCGCCAGAAGGAGCGGCTCATGGGGACGGTTACCCTGCCGCTCGAATCGTCTCCGCGACTTCGTGCAATTTGCGCAGGAACAGTCGATCTTCCAGCCGCTCCAGAACAGGTCGCGCGCGCTGCAGCTGGCTGAGATCTCTGGTACGTTTCGCCAGAACGATGCGCATGCGTGCCGCATGAACGATAAGTTGATGTTCATCTGCTTCGTCGATGGCGCGTGACAGCGCCTGGTCATCGCCAGCTTTCAGCGCTGTCGCTATGTTGGAAGCTCGCAAAGTGAGATCGTCGGCGAAGTAATCTCCCTGCTTTATCAAATCGTCAGGTGGGCATTGTCCGTGTTCGGTGAAAAGCATTATTGGGAAGCCGGCGAGATCGGTGGTGCGATTGCCAATTTCAAAGCGGCTGAAATTGCCATCGCGATAAAACTCCACAAAACGCACCATGGCGGCGTCTTGCGATTGCATGCCGCTCTCGCGCACCGTCGCTTCCATGGTCTCAATCTCTGCCTGATCTTCGTGCGAGAGCGCGACCGCCAGCAAGCACACATAGCTACCAGCTACCAGCATTCCAGTGCCTGGTATGTCCTTCACGCGTTCCCATATCTCATCCAGCGCCCGCCGAAACCGTGGTAACTCGGACCAGCGCCCGGTCATGTACAGGGCCCCAATCGGTCCATTCAGCGTGTTGGCGAAAGCCTCCAGTGGTTCTCCTGGGTGCAGGTTATCCAGGGTTTGCTCCATCACCTGGATACTGGTGTTATAGTCCCCCCCAAGCAGAGAGAGGCCGCTCAGTGAAGAAATGGCGTCGGCGCGTTCCCTGAACGAGAGGTCAGGCAATTCCAGTCGACGCCGTATGGTAGCTATCGCATCGCTATTGTCGCCGCTGCGGAACTGCAAAAGTGTATAACCATCCAGGACCTCGCTTAGTGCCTCCCAGTCACGGCGCGCTTCGAAGTAGTCTGCGGCATCCACCGCCAGTTGTTTCAGCTCGTGCACTTTCTGGCTCTGCCTCATCTCCAGAACGCTCAGGGGGTCCAGATCATATTGCATGAAGAGGGCAACCGTACGCATCCGCCAGAGCTCAGTCTCATCTCCCGCCTGCTCAGCTAGTTGCTTCCCTTCCTGCCAGAGCGCCTCGGCCTCCCCCTGTGACAGTTTGTCGGTAAAAAACAGGCGATTATTGACAATGACCAGCTTGCGTATTAGCCGAGCGCCGAGCAGTGGTGGGCGCTCCGGCAACCCGCGCCAGATTTCCAGGGCGTCGAGGTACGCCTGACGAATCTTGTCCTTCCACTGGCGCCCCAAACTATCGGCCAGCTTCTCGTAGAGTTCCACCTTCTCGGCATCGCCGGCCAGTTCGATGGCGCGCTGAAAGTAGTTCTGTGCCTCATCGGAGGCACCGGACCGGTTGGCCATCTCGCCGGCGTGCACCTGAAATCTGATGGCGCGCTCGGTCTCAATCTCCAGATTTGGCGGTACTGCCGACTGCTTCGAAAGCTGTACTGCTTTATAGTAGTGGTAGGCAAGTACCTCTGCGCTCTCATCCATGTACTCTTCCCCCGCTTCTTCCAGCAGAGCGGCGGCGATGGCCTTGTGAAGGCGAATACGCTCGGCGCGCGAGAGAGTGGCGTAAGTAACATCCTGTACCAGGCCATAGTGGATGGTGAATGTTCCCCCCGAGGCTGGAGCAATCATATCGCGAGCCACCAGGCCGTAGATAGCAGACGAAATGTCATCTCCGGTATACGCCGGAAGTACGCTCTGGAGCAGTGTTGGGGTGAAGGTACGGCTGGCTACCGAGGCTACCTGCATGATCTCGCGCTCGGCCTTGGAGAGCAGATCCAGCCGAGCCAGCACTGCCGCATGGATGGTATCAGGCAAGAGGTCGATGTCAACGCTCGCATCAACCAGGCTGCGTTCCGCCAGGCCGCGCACCAGCTCCTGAGCGAAGAATGGATTACCGCCGGAACTGCTGGCGATCTTCGCGCCTACCGCCTCGGGTAGTTGCGGAGCCAGGCGCCTGACCAGCTCAAAGCTCCGTTTGGCGGAAAGAGGCTGTAGCGCGAGCGCGGTGAAGCTCTGCCGCCCACCACCCCAGTTGGGCCGGCGGTCGAGCAGCTCGGAGCGGCTCAGCGCGATTACCAGCAGGGGAGCCTGGACTCGCGAGGAGGCGATGTGCTCGACGAGATCGAGCAGGCTTTCGCTGGCCCAGTGGAGATTCTCGAAGTATATGATGTAGGGTGCCTGCTGAGCAAGCGTCTCCACCAGCAGACGCCAGGCGTTAAAGATCAGCTCACGGTCGGCGCTGCCCCTGCCACCTCCAATGCCCAGTGTGGAGAGTACATGATCGGCCAGCCGCGACGCATCGTCAGCTCGGTACCCGCCCGCAACGAAGCGGTCGATGACCTGTTCTCTGCTCACGTCGGTTCCCAACACTTCTTGCAAGAAACCTTGCAACGGCAGGTACGCCATGCTCTCACCATACGGCTGGCAGCGTGCCGCGGCCACTCGAAAGCCCTCCTCCGGGTCGAGTCCGGCGAGGAACTCTTCCAGCAGGCGTGTTTTGCCCATCCCTGCGGGGGCGGTGATCGAGATGAACTGTGGGCGCTCCTCCTCAAGCGTTCGCTCTCGCAATACCTCTAACTGCAGGAGATCTTGCTTGCGCCCCACCAGCGGAGGTCGCTCAACCAGCCGGGTGCTCCGCTGTTCCTTCAGCGGGAAGACTCGCAGTGGGAGCTGCTTTCCCTTCACCTGTATTTCTCGCGGCTCGAGAAACACAAACGCCATCCGCGCAGCCTGCGCAGTTCGCTCGCTGGCGATGATCTCTCCCGGATCGGCGTTCTGCTGCAAGCGCGCGGCCGCATTGACGGTATCTCCGGTGACCAGAAAGTCGCTCCGTGAGGTGTCGGTGGTCGCCATGACTTCGCCGGTATTGACTCCCATGCGCAGCTGGAAGGAGTCGCCCAGAAGCGGATCCTGCCTGATGACCTCACGCAGGGCAAGCGCCGCCGCCAGGGCGCGCTCGGCATCGTCGTCATGCGCCACTGGAAGACCGAAAACTGCCATAACCGCGTCGCCGATGAATTTCTCCAGCGTCCCGCCAAAGTTGCCGATGACCTTGCGCGCGTGCTCATAGTAGCGTGCCATCAGGGCGCGAAAATCTTCTGGATCCAGTGACTCTCCCAGGCTGGTCGAGCCGGTGACATCTGCGAAAAGAATGGTGACCAGTTTTCGCTCTTCGGACATCGGTTACTCGCTCCTCTTGCGCTAAAGACCGTCCTGCCGCCAATTTTGTCGGACAAATTGTATGCGTCTTGCGGTCAGCCGTCTTCAGTATAACAAGAAATCACTCTACAGAATCGACACGGCAGAGTCGCTCAGGGCAAAATGCTCACCATCCAGGAAGACTAGGAGTACTGCTTAGGAGTACTGCTTAGGAGTACTGCTCGGGTGCCCGGCGTAGCTTCCTCTGTAACGACGTAATGACGGCGGGATTCTGGAGCAGTTCCACCACGCTGTCTAGTGGAGTACCACTTGGTTCTGGCCAGTTGGGTTGCTCACCGCGTTGTGCCTGGCGGAGCGCATTGACTAGGAGTTCAGCCTCCTGTGAAGTGCGCCAGGCCAGCCAGTCGGTATACTGGTGATTCTGCTGTTCCCCGCGGGGCAACTGCTCGACAAAGCTTTGCAGGCGGCGGATCAGCAAGTTCAGGCTCACCCCTACCTGCCAGAGCATCTGATCGCGCAGCACGGGCACACGCGCAGTAAAATTGCCGTTCGCCACCGCCACATGGGTATCGAGCAACTGCCGAACACCTTCCTGCAGGGCAAGAGTGCGCGCCAGCTCGCGCTTCTGCAACCCGGCGATTTCCTCGGCACGGTCGGCACGCCGGAGCGCGAAATCCATGCTTCGTACCCACAGATAAGCGACCACCGCTAAGATCAGCTCGAGCGCGATGGGGCGTACGAGCAGCGAGATGGTCTGCGACTCGACGCTTGAATAGAGTGAGATGTTCTGTTGCAGGTCGGTGTAATGAGGCTGCAAGAGATAATCACCCACTATGAGGAAGGAATTCCCGGCCGCAACCCAAAAGACGGACCAGCGTGGCAGAACCGTTGCCGCGATGACTACGGCCACGACATAGGCATCGAAATTGGGCAGCTCACCCATCGTTAACCCGATCGGGCTGGCCAGGTTAGCTTCGAGGAGGCCGCCACTGAGCAGCACCACGAGTACAAGGCCTGCCCAGTTGATATGACCGGAGCGGTTGAGAATGGCCGCCAGCACAAACCCACCGAACCAGATGATGAAGGTAGCCCGTGCGCGCAGGTCAGAAGCGGCAAGAGGCGAAACGATGAGCTCTCCGCCCAGCAAACCAAGAATCAACCAGGAGATTAAACGGCTGCGCCGCGCGCGTTCACGTTGTGCAAGTGTCGCTGTCGTGCTGGAGAGCTCGCTGGCCGTCAGGTGCAACCACCAACCGGCCAATGGGGCGGCAATGCCGAGAGGAGTGCGCCGTGCTGAGAGTGTCTGTGACGGCGGCTGCGTAGAAGCGGCAGAGCGAGACCAAGGGTCCGGCGACTGTGGAGAAGGGGGCATCAAATCAGGCATCGCTTTGTCCTTACAAGATTTAGAGTGATTTTCAAGAGACTTTGCAGTTTTTTACATGTTTATAGATTCGCTGTCTCTATGTTTAACACAAAATACAGCACCCAAACGTTACACATTACTCCTAGTAATAGGCTGTCCTGGCCGGTAATAGGCGTGGTCAGTCCGCGGCCTGTGGTTGGCCTGGGAGAATATGGCTTCCACTTGGGATAGGGCTTGGGCGTGTTCAAGCAGGGCACCGCTCGCCCAGTACCACTAGCCAATGTAGATGAAGGTCACGTTGTTGGCATAATTCAGCGGCGAAGAGGGATATGGAAAAACCTGCAGCACATAGGTGCCCAATGGGGGAGGAATCGAGGACCCTGCAGGAAGGCCCTTATTGGCGGACTTCTCCAGGACACTGCCCAGTTCGGGCGTGGAGCTGGCCAGAACCGTGTCACTGGGCTGGGTGGTTTCATACCACTGCCAGGCGATATTAAACTGAGAGTCTATGATGAGACAGGCAACCTTGGTAGCGTTAATGGGGCCTCGAAGATGTATCACGAACGCAAAGGTATCTTTGGAGGTGAAGCTGGAGGTGGGGTTTACCACGTTGACAGCCTTGCCGGACCCGGCAAGGCTGGTTCCGAGTGCGACCGAGAGCGCGACTGGAGTTGGGCTAACTATGGTCGCGAGCGCACCCGATGTCGGAGACGGCTTGACGGCGCTCACGGTTGTGCTGCTACACCCAGCCAGCATCCCCATGCAGAGGAGCGCGCCAAACACTATGGCTCTGATCAAGCGATTCATCAGCAGTCCCCCTGGCTAGCTTCCTGACAATTGCCAGTGTAGCGGGCAGAAGCCATGCTGTCAATCGCTCTGTGAGGTACTCACTATATCCGGTGCTGTATATCCGGTGCTGTCTGTTTGGCGCCGACTTACTGCTGGCGTCCACATAGCACGAGCGGAATACCTCTTTCTGGTATTCCGCTCGTGCTAGCATCCTGCGCGGCATGGGTATCCCGCCCGCTCATTCCACGTCTTACGCCCTACAGTTCCGCACTACCAGCCCATCTCAGCACACATTATCACGCGATCGCATCGTGATATCATGCCACCAGCTTGTTACGCAAGAATTATGCCGAGTATGTCTGCTTACTGACACACCATCGCTGCACCAGTACCTATGGCCTAGTGCTACGGTGATCTGTTTGGACGTGCGATGCATCTCCGGTACGTGCACAGTGACATGCCATAATTGGCACACTCCTTGCTCCTCTAGTGAGCACGAGAAGGGTTGGACCCTTCCTGCAGATAGAGAGCCGAGAAGATAGCGAGCGAGTCGGCAGGGAGGAGACGGACCTCGCCGCTGCAAGGATTGATCACGACCCTCGGGATGATCCCGAGGGCAGTAAGGACCACACATCCACACAGGAGGAGACCTAGTATGGTACACGCATTGGTAATGGCTGACGTCGTCTCGACCGTTGGCATCGTGGGCTGGATTATCATCGGCGCCATCGCCGGCGCCCTGGCGGGTCGGGTCGTCGATGGCGGCGGCTTCGGCATCGTGGGAGATATCATCGTTGGCATCGTGGGCGCGCTTCTGGGCGGATTGCTGGCTCATGTGCTGGGCATCGACAGCTCTGCGGGACTGCTGGGCTCGTTTCTCCTGGCCTTGATCGGCTCGGTGATCTTGCTGGCCATCCTGCGCCTCTTCAGTCGCGGGCGAGCTACCGTCTAGACCACCGACGGCCGGAACACATCATTGCCGGGCACGTCGAATAGCAGCTAGCGGCCGGGTTATCTCACGCTTTGCCACGCCAGGGGAACACGCACCACGGGCAGGGAGCGAATGGATACCGGCCCAGCTACGTATGGAGGAGGAATTGCTATGCCTACAAGCTCACCGCGTCATACGGATGTTGTCCGATCAGAAAGCGCCGAGGATAGGCTGGCATCGCTACCCGCGCCAGTCAAGAGCGCACGCCCACATCCCTGGGAAATGATTGCGCATCCATTCAAGACAGTGGGTTTTGTCAATGCGCTACGTACAGATCGCCGGATCTCGATCCTTCGCAAGATACTCTACGTTGGCCCCATAGTACTGCTGCTCGTAGCACTGCTTCTACCCGAGAGTATTGTCGCCGTGGCGGTCGCGGTAGCGCTGCCCGTGGTCGGTCCAGTCGCCAACTTGCCGGCGGATGGAGTGGTCGATTGGGCTTTCATTGGCCTCGCTGCCTACGCGCTGCTGGGTATTTTGCCAAAAGCAATCGTAAGTGAGCAGCACGCTCGCTTCTTTCACCCTGGCAGGGTAGCCAGGCAACGCCGGCAGCAAGCACGATGATCGCTTCCGGCCAGTCGGGAAAGTCACCCTATAGTACCATCATTTGGATATCGCACCCAACGAATCGTCCGTCACGTACGTGAAGTACAGCATGTAGACTGATTCTACTGTGCTCATGTCCGGCATCACCTGCAAGCTCAATCAACAGGAGTGACTCCCCCATGTCTGGATACCAATCGGTGGAACAGTTTCTCTTAAACCCCTTTGACTGGTATAGAGAGCAACGTGAAACCTCGCCGGTCAGTCGCGATAGCGCTCGTGGCTTCTGGTCGGTGTTTCGCTTCGAGGACGTTTCACGCACCCTTTCCGATCACGCCAATTTCTCATCAGCATCCGGCAGAGGAGGAGCAGATACGACGAATCCTCTTGGAGCCAGCATGATCAGCTCGGATCCTCCACGCCATCGACAGTTACGCTCGCTGGTCACTCAGGCTTTTACGCCGCGAACTGTGGCGCTGCTGGAGCCACGTATTACCACTATCGTGCACGAACTGCTGGATAGCGTGATGCCGCCACGGGGAGGAGAAGGATCCTTTGACCTCATCGATACACTGGCCGTTCCTTTGCCGGTCATTGTCATCGCTGAGCTGCTGGGCATTCCTCATCAGGATCGCGACACTTTCAAGCAGTGGTCTGACGCCATCATAGTGGGCCCACGGGCTGCCGGCATGGCAGGTCGTGACCCGCAGCGGGAGATGAGCGCCTATTTCTTGCGGCTGATCGAGGAGCGCCGGAAGTTGCCCCTGGATGAACAGGGTCCGGAGGGAGACTTGATACGTGCGCTGCTCAGCGCGGAAGTGGAGGGCGAGCAACCGCTCAGTACTATGGATGTGCTTGGATTCTGTGTGCTGCTCTTGGTGGCCGGCAATGAGACGACGACCAACCTGATCGGCAACGCCATACTGTGCTTCGACGAGCACCCCGATGACTGGGAGAGACTACGCTCCCAGCCGGCAGTGCTCCTTGGTACCGCTATCGAAGAAGTTTTACGCTACCGCGCGCCGGTGCAGTCCATGTTCCGTACCACCACCTCCGCAGTGGAACTGAGTAACCAGGTCATACCCGCCGGAGAACCCGTCATTGCCTGGATCGGTTCCGCAAATCGAGATGATCGGCAATTTCCTGACCCGGATCAATTCGACATCCACAGAAGCCCCAACCGGCACCTGGCATTTGGCCACGGCATTCATTTCTGCCTGGGAGCTCCACTCGCACGCCTTGAGGCTCGCATAGCCCTGGGAGAATTGCTACAGCGCTTCACCAGCATCTCGCGGGTGGACGAGACTCCACTGGAGCCGCAGCCCAGCACCATAGTGTACGGAGTAAAACATCTGCCGGTGAGGGTTCGAGCCGATTAACCGTACTCCTGGCTCACGAAGGGTCGGTTACCAGATCAGCATCGCTAAGCGGCGAAGTACGTCCCAGTCGCTGCATGGCCAATTCAAAGAACTTGCGGGCGCCGGTGCGCAGAAGACCGGGATTGCGGCGGACCACTCCCAGGAAGAGCCCTACGCTATAGTCGCCGCGCAGCAGGTCTCTTGCCTGCGCAGGTGTCAGGCGTTTCAGGAGTTCTAAACCTTCGTCCCACTGATCATCTCCCCAGGCGGCTATTCGTTGGTTGACGATATAGGAGATGTCCATCTCGCGACCAAAACGAGCTCGCCAGCGGCGGTCATAGCGCCCTAGAAACTCTGCCGAGCTATCACCCGCTCGAATGGCCTCAGCCGCGACCGCTCCCGCCATCTGGCCGCTATAGATGGCAAAACGTATGCCTTCGCCAACCAGCGTTGATCCATGTCCAGCAGCATCACCGGTAGCAATGAGGCCCTCGCCGACAAAATGCTCCACAACCCCCTCGCTAGGGAATAGACCGGTATGGTACTCGATGGGGCTGGCTCCGGAGAACGCTGGTGACAGGGCAGGTAGACGCTCACAGAACGTATCCAAGTAGGCTCGTGAATCAGCGTCCACATCGGGCCGGATCACCCCGACGCCCAAACGCACACGTCCCTCGCCACGGGGAAACGTCCAGGCATAGCCAGCAGGCGCCACCTGGCTGCCCATGATCAGATACAGGCTATCGGGGTCATAATTGGGGGCATAGAAGTCGTACTCAGCGCCGTATCCATACCGTTTATAGCCAGCATGCAGACCGGCGCGCGTCGAGAGTGTGCAGGAGAAGCCACTGGCATCGATGACTACTGATGCACGCCAGGTCACTCCACGGTTGCGATGGTCTTTGGCCACCACTCCCACCACTTTGCCACCTTCAACGATCGGTCGCTCAACCGGTGTACTGGGATGAATCTGGCTGCCGGCCGCCACCGCCCGCGCGGCGAGATGCTGGTAGACGCCGCGGACATCCAACACACAACAGACTGGATCAGGATACTGGAAATGTACTTCGCGGTGGGGCGACAGGAAATAGATACTGTGAATGGGATGATAGAGCGGAGCCGGTATATTGAGCGCCTTCATGTCCACAATCCAGCTTCCTCCGCTGGTGTGAACTGGATAGCCTATCTCCTTCTGGCGCTCCAGAACCGCAACCTTTGCCCCTGCCTGGGACGCCGCCTCAGCCGCGGCAAGCCCAGCTGGACCTCCCCCTACAATCAGCACATCGCATGTTTGCTCATCTCGATGCGCTTCAGGAATAGTCGACATTGCCTGTGCCTCACTCATTGCTGTATCGCAGCTATCTGTGCCACTTATACCAGGTACCTGTTTGCGAACCTGGGGCAGTGTACCATATGTGCCGCTGCCCAGCGTCTGGACCATCCCATATGTTCAGCGCCCAGTCGGTCGCGGCGCCCGGTCACTTAGAGCTTCCCAGCTGCCGAGGTGAAAAAGTGAGGCTATACGTCACCAGTGCGGGCTCAAGACTCTGATAAATCACTGAGACCAGAATAGTCATAGCGCCTTTCTGCCAGGAGACCCCATCCGGTATGGAGTCGGCCGGCAGCGTGCCTGGATTCGATCTCCAGGCCAGTTTTGCGGTATCCCAGAGCAGAGGCAGATAGAGTGGAGACAGCGTGTGCGAGGTGGTCTCGCCAGGAACCAGGTAAATAAGGCTCTCAAGTGGTCCTTCAGCTCCGTCTGGCAAGTAACCAACCATGGGGCCGGCCTGCACGGTATCCATACCTGCAGGCAGCGGAAGCGCTACCCAGCTGACTCCCTGTGTACCGAGCGCGCCGTAGCAGAGCGCGCGCTTTGTCGCCGCTGCGCTGGTAAAATAGTCGACGTAGATATAGCCCCAGCCTCCATGGTCGGTTGCCGCTGGGTCGCTTGACACCGACACTGTGGGCGAGTCACCCGGCAGCGTCGCGCTCAGCTGCCACTTTTGGCCGTAATCCATGCTTTCCCACAATAGTCCACTCTGAGAGCCCTTTGGGCCGCCCACTAATGACTCGGCAAGTAGTCTTCCCGACGAGCGTAAGGCGATCAGCAGAAACGCAGCATCGTTTGCCTGACCGGAATCGGCCACTCGCCAGGAGACGGCAGTGGCATCAGTAGATATCAGGAACCCGGCAGCTGAAGTGGGCTGCAGATCGCGAGCCGGTAGCAGAGGCATCGCCGACTGTACATAGATGCGACCAGCTTCAAGGAAAAACTCTGGATTGCACGTTGGTTGTATGTCGGCCGGCCAAGGTATCGCGCTCCACATTCGACCAGCATTATTGCTGTGAAAGAGCTGGGGAAGCACGCAGACACTGGAGGTAGTTATCGTGACTGGCCATACCGCCAGCAAGACTCCGGCTTCGCGCTCGCGGTCGGTCACCATTGCACAGGAGGAAGCCGTGGTCAGCGGAGCAACTAGTGCCGTCCAGGCTCGACTTGCCTTGGTGTAGATTTGCACATGAAGATGATAGTCATCCGCCTGGTACTCACTTTGCTGGCCACTCCAACAGGAGTAGACATAGCCGTCCGGGCCGTTGGCCGGTTCCAGCTTCAGTGTGAGATTGTTATATATTCCCGCTGGTGGTGGAAACTGCGTTGTATACGCATTCCCAAGCAGTACTGGAGTAGCTACCGAGGGACCTGATCGACGTGCCGATGGTCGCAGGGAACCCAGCCACGAAAGGCTGGAGGAGAGACCGCCCAGCAGAACAAACGCCGCAACCGCCACCGCCAGTATTCCCAATCCGCCACGCCGCAGCTTTTGTCGTCTGGTCAGACGCAAATCTATGGTGCTGTGGCCAGTTTCGAGGATGAATTCGTCAGCATCTCCCCAATCTTTAGCATCTCCCCAATCACCTACTTCGCTTTCCGGCTGCACCGCTTCATCGAATGGTGTTGACCCTCCCGACATGGTCTTTCACCTTCCAAGAGTTCTAAATGATCTGCCAGCCCACCAGCAGCCCCCACCCACATTTGCATTTATCGGTCCAACACAAAGTGAGAGGCTACCGTGTCTGAGTGTCTGTAGCCCTGTCAGGTCGTTCGGCAGACGGCAGCGGGAGAGCATCTAGTCAGGGTTTGCCATCGTCGTCACCGGTAGCTGCCCAGCCACGAGATGGCCGTGATAGTGCTGGGCCAGGCGGTAGCGGGCAAATCGGGCCCAAAAATGATGGAGCACGAGCAGGGCTACGATGACCGCAATGACGATCGCCGCGTCGCCCGCCCCAATATGGCTATCCAGCCAGCCTAGCGGTGCGCGGTAATTGGCTCCTAGTGCTTCGCCAAGTGTGATGAAGATCGTGGTGTATACCAGCGAGCCGAGGAATGTGGCAATGAGGAAGGTCCGAATGGGGATTCTGGCTGCGCCCATAATGTATGATCCATAGGTGCGAACCATTGGCGTTTCCCGCGCCACAAAGACACCCAGCGCACCCCGATGACGCAGCCACAACTCGATGTGATCGGCCCGAGTCTGGTTGAGTCCTACGTAGCGCCCCACACGGGAGATGGCCTTGGTGCCGGCTCTCTCGCCAATCTTGTAGGCGATCACGGAGAAGGCGAGGCAACCGAGCGTAACCGAAAGAATGGCCAGTGGGAGAAAAATGTGAGGATGTAAGCCCGCCGTAAGCGAACCGACAAAGAGCATCATTGGCTCGATAGGCACTCCTATACCTGCGCTCTCCAATCCCATCCAGACGGCGGCGATGAGATATACCAGCAGCGCTGGAACTGTGCCCAAAATGTCTATGAGCTGGTTCACTAGATTAGTCATGCTGCCCTCTCTCCTACTGCCCGGCGGAACGAAACTGACCGGCCTGCGTTCGCTGCTCTCCGGCAAGAGTAGGCACCAGCCCCAGGTGGGCACAGTGGAGAGCGGCCGGCGTTGCGCCTATCTTAACATCGCCGGCAATCGCGCGCCAGAGCAGCGCTGGCGGTAGCAGAGTTCGTGACGTTTCATTGACGCCCTCAAATATGGAATCCTATACTGACAACGCATGGCTTGAGCAATCAGCATGTTTGGTTACGGCAAAGGTAAGGAGCGATATACCATGAGCGGCAAGGTCAAAATGCGCTGCGCGCGGTGCGGTAAAGCCTTCAAATCGGCTGGCGCAAAGCACACGCTCTGCCCGGAATGTGAGTCCAAAGAGCGCGTGGCGCGCGCCGCCGGCAAGGGAATCAGTCCGAAACCCGCGGTTACACCGACGAGAACACAGCATCCTACCATTGTCGGACCTGGCGCCGGTATACTCGTGCCTGATCTGGCGCCGCCGAAACTCCCGTCGCCCAATCCCTCGCAGGGAGAGACGCATCCCCCGGTTGAGCGCCAACATTCTCGGGATATACGGGAGGTACGAGACACGCGTGCGGTACCGGCCACCCAACCAGTCCAACACGCGGTCGCAGAAAAACTCGACCACACCCCGTCCCTCCGCAACACACCCAAATCGGCCAACCGGGAAAGACCTCCCAAAGCCGCATCTTCCCAGGCACCGGCCTTTGTACTCAGTGATGACCTGCGCGCCCGCATTGAAGCCCGCTACCAAGAACTGGCGCAGCCTGTCGAGTTTGATGGCATCCGTACTCAGATCGCCACTGAGCTCAGCATACCCAAACCGGTCGTAAAGCGAACTGTTGCTGAGCTGCGCAAACGATTACAGTTGCCCAGTTGGTGGGAATTGCAGGCATATACGGGAACTGCCGATGACCTCGAACGCATTCGTTCGGCCTATCTGCCGTGTCTTCCCTTACCTGAGGTGGGGATCCACAAGCATCTGGCAGCACAACTGGCGCTCGATCCCGGCCTCGTGTATCAGGCTGTGCGCCGCATCCGAGCAGAGATGCACCTTCCCCAGTATAACCCCCCAGATGCTCATGGCGCGCCACCGCCAGTTTCCACAGGCGTGGCCGGCAGCACTCGAGCTGAATAAAATAGCGGCCTACCGGTCGCTCACCTGGTACTTTTGGAGAAGAAACTTTTGGCACATCTCACACTACGGTCTGGATAATTCCCATCGACTACAGCGAGCAGTGTTGGCCAGCGATGGGATGGGACAAATCCCCTACAGCTATAGCCAGCATGGGAGCGGGCAATGGCGCCGGGGTCAACATCCGTTGACTGCTGGCGCTTAGCTGGAAGCAATCAGACCGGCTAGTCGCTCGTTGTACCACGCGAAACTCGCGCATATAATCGAGGCATCAATGCGCTGATATACGGTGTCGTCCTCGCTCTGGCAGCCCACATTGCTATGCCGACCAATTGCCAGGTATGCCAAAATTTTTACCGTCAAAGTGGATATGAATGTCTATTTCAGGGTCTGTCGAGCTACTACCGTTAGCACGCTGCACGAGTTGAGACGCGCCACTTGCGATTCGGCTCGCGCCGTGTCTGCGCCAGAGAGTAGATTGGTAGAGAGGATTCGCCTCGCTCATGAATTCCGGGAACAAATCACCAAAGTCTTCTCCATCATCCCAGCGGCCAGTTCCATTCTGGCGTCAGTTACGCGTACTGCTGGTGGTCATTGTGGGAGTGGTTCTACTGGGGGGTCTGCTAGGATTCCTCATAGTCTCCACGAGCCAGCAGAATAGCCCTGCTGTTCATCAAACCAGTATCAGCAAGGTATTGTCTCTGGCAGATCAGCATAAACTGCGCTCCGCCACTATAGACGGCAACGCCGTGACGGTCGTCGAGAGCAATGGCCAACGCGACAGCGCAACCAAGGAAGATGGGCTGGTCCTGACGCAGTACTTTCGGGATCGTGGGGTACAAGTTACGGTGACGGCATCTGATGCCAATGCCCCGGTGTGGCTCACAGTAGTCTCCGAAGTCGCAATATTTGCGCTGATAATCGCGCTGGCGATCGTGGTGATGCGGCGTTCGAGCGGCGCCGGAGGTACCGGGCAGGCTGTGCCGTTTGGCCGCAGTCGTGCCATACGGTTCAACGAATCGCACCCAACCGTACTGTTTGGCGACGTAGCCGGCGCGCCTGAGGCTAAGGAGGAGCTTGCGGAAATCGTCCAATTTCTCAAATTTCCCGAGAAGTTTCAGAAAATGGGAGCGCGCATTCCCAAGGGCGCGCTGCTGGTGGGCCCGCCAGGAACTGGCAAGACGCTGATCTCGCGCGCTGTGGCAGGAGAGGCCGGTGTAGCCTTTTACAGTGTCAGCGGCTCGGAATTCGTAGAGATGTTTGTCGGAGTGGGAGCCAGCCGTGTGCGAGACCTCTTCAAGGTAGCCAAAGAGAATTCGCCCTGTATCATCTTCATTGACGAAATCGATGCCGTGGGGCGCCAGCGAGGCGGCATGCCCACCACCGGCAACGACGAGCGAGAACAGACACTCAATCAGCTTCTGGTCGAGCTTGATGGCTTTGCGCCAAGCGACAATGTGGTCGTGATTGCCGCTACCAACCGTCCCGATGTCCTTGACCAGGCGCTGCTGCGTCCTGGACGTTTCGACCGGCAGGTCATGCTGGACAAGCCCGATGTCGCCGGACGCATCTCCATTCTGGCGGTACATGCTGAGGGCAAGCCAATGGCGCCGAATGTCAGCCTGGAGCGCCTGGCCAAGCAGACATCAGGTATGTCAGGCGCGGATCTAGCCAATGTGCTGAACGAAGCGGCCATACTGGCGGCACGTCGCGACCACGAGCTCATACAGCAGCCTGACCTGGAGGAATCCATACTTCGGGTGATGGCGGGACCAGAACGCAAGAGTCACGTGCTGACCGAGTCCGAAAAAGCAACAGTCGCCTATCATGAGATGGGACATGCCATTGTGATGCGAATGCTTCCTGGATGCGACCCCGTCCAGAAAGTCTCCACGGTATCGCGCGGTATGGCGCTTGGTATCACCGTTTCAGCACCTGCCGAGGATCGCGTGCTGCTTCGCCGTACCGAGCTACTGGGCAAGCTGGCGGGCCTCATGGGTGGCCGTGCCGCTGAAGAGATTATTTTTGGAGACATAACCACCGGCGCCGCCCAGGATATCAAGATGGCCACCAACATTTCCCGCCGCATGGTTCGAGAGTTCGGCATGAGCTCGCTCGGGAATGTGTTGCTGGAGGAGGAGACTATCGGACCGCAGCTTACTGCACAGGTGGATGCCGAGGTTTCACGCCTCATTACCGAAGCGTACGACACTGCGAAAGACATCCTCACCCAGCAGCGAGACAAGCTGATCTCGATAGCTGAGCATCTTATCCAGGTTGAAACCATCGATGCCCCCGAACTCGACCGGCTCCTCTTCGGCCCCGGTGGTCGCCTCAGCGAGGTGAGCGCCGACGTCGCTCTGGTAGGTAGCCGCGTAGACGAGGCCAGCGCCTAGCCCGCTGATCCAGGCTGGCACAGCAAACCCAGCTGGGGTACCCGCGCGGGCTCTATGCCTTACCCTTGGCGTAAACTGGTACAATGGTAAGCAAGGTGCGGGTACGGTGGAACAGCAGCAGTCTGGGACATATTGCGGCGCCGGTGCCGTAGGGATACCCCTGGTAACAACGGAGGGCAGGCAATGGGGCTTGCGTTGATAGTTCATGGCGGCGCAGGAGCAATGAGCCCCACTCGCTACCAGGAAGCGCGCGAGGGGTGCCGAGCCGCGGCAATCGCAGGCTGGCAGATTCTATTACAAGGCGGTAGCGCCGTCGATGCCGTTGAGACGGCTATTTCGACTCTGGAGAACAATCCCGGCTTCAACGCTGGTACGGGGGCGGTGCTGGCCCAGGATGGTCGCGTGCACCTGGATGCCGGACTGATGGATGGCGCTTCGCTTGACGTAGGGGGAGTTGCCGGAATCGAACGCATCAAGAACCCCATCGTGCTGGCGCGTGCAGTGCTGAACAGCCCGCACTCGCTGCTCATGGGAGCTGGCGCCGAAGAATTTGCCCTGCAGAAGGGTATGTCGCTCTGCCTTCCCGGCGATCTGGTAACGCAGGCTCAGTATGAGCGGTGGCAGCACGGTTATCTCTCGAGAGATGAACACCATGCTGGATGGGAGCCCAATGCCGGCACGGAATCGCTGGTGTCGGAGCCAGCACCGCTACCCGAGACGACCGGTGAGGCTACTCAGGTAGTCTACGGCCTGCTGCATTCGGACGGCCACGCGCATGGTACGGTCGGAGCGGTTGCGGTAGATAGCCGGGGACGCACTGCGGCGGGCGCTTCGACTGGAGGCATTTTCGCCAAGCACCCAGGACGCATTGGTGATACTCCACTTCCCGGTTGCGGATTTTACGCCGAAGATGGCCGAGGCGGCGTTGCCAGCACTGGACATGGCGAAGACTTCATTCGACTGGTCCTGGCACATCGCGCCCTCGATTTTATTGCTGGAGGGTACTCCGCACAGGCCGCGGCCACCGCCGCCATTCGGCTCCTCGACCAGCGCCTGAACGGCTCGGGAGGCCTCATTTTGCTGGATGGCGATGGGCGGGTTGGCTACGCTCGCAACACGCCTACTATGGCTCATGCGTTTATCAAGGAGGGCATGGAGTCAGTCCAAGCTGGAGTCTAAGCCTGTCGGTGTGGCGATGCGAGTATAATGAACTCCTAAGCGTTATGCACGTCGTGCCGGAAGTTCATCGAGGAGTCCTCCATGCAATATGAACCTTACCAGCAGAATCAGCCCGTTCCGCCACCGTATCCTCCACCGCCTGCTCCAGGCGGCCAGCCTCCCTACTATCCAACGTATCCACCGCCCGGGTATTCGCAAGTACCGCAACCACCTGTCTACTACAACCCAGACCTGGCACCGATGCCGGTATCGACCAGCGGCTGGGCCATTGCCAGCCTCATTTGCTCGATTGTGGGATTTCCACTGTTCGGCGTCATCTTTGGCTTTGTAGCTCTGGGCGAGATCAAGAACTCATCTGGGCGCATCGGCGGAGAAGGCCTGGCCAAGGCCGGTATCATCGTTGGATTCATTCTGCTAGCGCTGACAATTGTGATTGCGGTCGTGATCGTCCTTGGTATCATCCTGAGCGCAGCATCCAGCAACTCCAGCTCTTTTCTCGGCCTGAGGTGACCCGCGTGCGGCTGCTCACGCACGCGGTTGCAGCTGGAGTAGATCCTGCGCCAGTACCGTGCCGTCCGGCGAGCCCCAGCCGGTGCTATAGTCCCAGCCGGGAGTAGCGTTGTAATAGAGATTGCCACCAATGGTGACGTCGTGAAAGGGCAGCGGAGCGGTGATGCTACCAGAGCTGGAGCCTAGTTGGTAGAGTTGCGGATCAAGGAAACCCAGCGGATGCTGGCCGTGGAGTGCGGCTAGCTGATTGATGAGTAGCACCAGCGCCGCCCACACCGGTGTGGCGGCGCTGGTACCGCCGACAATTTGCCAGCAATTCGCCTGGCACCCGCTTGCACTGTAATAGATGGCATATCCAGTCAGCGGATCAGCATCGGCAGCGACATCCGGCACCTCGCGCATACTGTCTGAATAGGCATTTTGCACTCCCGGTCCAGTCTGCCACTCCGGACGCTGATATAAAACGCTGAGTCCACCACCGCTGCCTACTTCCTCCAGCGGGCCCTCCCAGCCGGCCTCATAGTCGTACGCGCCGCCCGGGCGTAGAAAAAGCGTCGTGCCGCCTACGCTGGTGACATACGGGCTGGCCGCCATCGCCCCCACCGAAAGCTGGCTGTCTTGGCAGTCGTAGGCGCCGTAGTCGCCGCTCGCTACGAGTACTGTCATCCCCTCTGCATCGGCTCGGTTGAAGATGTCATCCAGCGAGATGAGAAAGGATGTGGCGACCGAAGGATCGAGATCCGCTTCACAGGTGCCGAGGCTTATGCCAAGCACCTGAGCCTGGTCATCCGACACGACACGGCTCAGCATTTGAATGACACTATCCAGGTCCTGCGCGCTTTCATAGACTAGAATAGTGGCGTGTGGAGCAATGGCCTGCACTAATTCGATATCCAAGGTGGGCTCTGCGCTGCTGGTGCTAGCACCACCGCCGATCGATATCACCTGTGGTGCCGGTGCGATGATGTGGTACTGCTGGTCATAGGCGGCAATATCAGACTGGCTGAAGGTGCCAATCTCGGCCAGGGCAATCGTCTGGCCATATCCGTCGAGGCCCGACTGCTGCAAGGGACCCAGGTCATAGGCGCGTGCAATATCGGCCGGCGCAAGCCCGGTCACCCCAGATACCAATCCATAGTGATGAATAAGCTCGGCACTATCGGCCAGCACACTTCGTTGGTCTAATCCCAACACCCCCACCACCACTCCACTCAGCCCGGCCGGTATTCGCGGTGACCGATCGGGAGCGTAGTAGAGCCGCCCATCGCCGGCGCGATACCTTTCGAGTGTCACATTGAAAAGTACTTGCGCCTTGCTAGCCGACATGTCCAGACTGGCTAGTAGTCCGTCTGCACTGTACGCCGGAGCGGGTAATCCGGCGGTGCGAAGGACAGCTTCCACTCGCGCCTTGTCCTGTGCAGAGGCGCCAAAACGACGGGCAATCTCGACCGAAGTGAGATAGCAATGATACTCGCTCGAGGCCGGATTGTCGACCAGCTCGAGAATCCGCTGGAGTTCTCCGGGATCCTGGCCCCGGAGAACCAGCGATACCGCTATCACTTGAGCGGGGAGCAGTGGCGAATAGAGTAGCGGCGCCGTTGTCCTCTGCTGCTGCTGTTCGGCAGGGTGGCTCGGGGACGCCGCTGGCAGCAGAGCCACCAGAAGTATCAGCAGCAGCAGAGCCATGACCTTTCTCGACATTGTGTCTCCTCGCGACCTCCCTAGAGCCACTGTATGCTGTTGACGATATGGTCGTACTCAGCGTCAGGCACCAGATGGGCATCGGAGCTGTTGGGATTCAGCGGACTGATGGCTACAAAGGTGAGGCCAGTGGTAGCACGAACGCTGGCCATGAGCTGCAGATAAACCGGAAGGTCCGGCGTGTTCGGTTGCAGATACGTTGCCTGGAACGACTCGCCTGCGCCGTCAACGTAGCCAATCTCAGCGCCTCTGATAGCGCCGGTGTCCACAATATTGGTGTACACTGTGGGATCGAGAGTCTGCTGTTCTATTCGAGACAAGAGTTCGGCGCTGCTTGTGCCGAGAGCTACGTCTTGACTCGCCACGATTACGGTGAGATCACCAAAATCGGTCGAAGCTGCCAGCGTCACGCTATTCCCGCTGGAGTTCTGCACAGACCAGGGATCGAAGTAGACCAGACTGAAAACGGTAGTCAGCACGGTGTGGGCTTGCCCACCTCCGGAGCGCGCTAGCGGCGGGCAATTTCGCGAACAGGGAGTCGGGGTCGACGCCGGAACCGGTAGCGCGGCGGTGATACTGCAGGCTGAGAAACTCAGCAAGGCAAAAAGCAGGCCAATAACTACCGTGGGTACATACCCGCGTCTTCCGTGCCTGGGTACTTCGGTCATGTTGGCTCCTCGATGGAAGAAGAGAGCAGAGGGCGCCTCATGCGCCGAGAGATGGACAGCAAAGCCAGCCCGCAATATGGGCAGAATGGCGTATCGGCGATGTTATGATGGCACTCAGGACAGATCAGCCGCTGCCCATGCCCAAGGGCTCGCGCCTTCTCCATGAGTCCGCTGTGCAACAGCTGGCGCAGCAACAGCGTAATCCCCACCACGGTCAGCGCGTACCAAATGAGTTGTGCTACTATCCCTGGAACCAGCGCGCTGAGTAGAGAAGGCGCGACCTGGCCGGCAACCCCGCATGCGAGCGCCGTCGGCCAGGCCGATAATCTGCCCAGTTCACGGATCGGCGGCGTAGGATCCCGTCGCAACCAGAGCGCCGCACAGATCAAACCGGTTGTTGCCGCGTTCACCAGTGGCGCCAGCAGGCCAATTCGCAAGATGGGAACCACCCAGGCAGTGACCAGAGCCGGCTCTGCAAACGGCCCGATTATGAGCAGCCAGGCGGAAATAATGCTTGCTGACGCGGAGAAACCTAGTCCCGAGGCGGCGCCGAAAGCCAAGCCGTCCAGCAATTCGTCGAAACGCGGGCGAGTGAAGTAGAGGACGAGCGGTCCAGCAAGCATCAAAACCTGGGCCAGCAGCGGCAATAGCAGGCCAGTGAGCAGCACATACCCAGTGGTTGGGGCGGCACCCGCCCGGTACTGAGCTAGCAGGAAACGGAAGAGCGCGATTTCCATCACCCCCCCGAGCAGCGCACCCAATGCGAAGGTCGCTCCAAGGATCCGGAATGGCTCGTTCCCAAAGAGCTGCGTGTCAAAGAAGTAAACGAGATAGAATATCGGCATTAAGAGAGCCGCAAGCAGAATTGCCAGCGGCACAAAACGACCGGCGCTAACCAGGAGCACAAATGCCACGCCAGCAAAGAGTAACCAGCGGACCTGATGGGTCCGTTGGCGGGTGAGATGGGGAAAGAATGTTGACACAATGCTGAGATGGTAGAGATGTTCGCCCGGATTGGAGGCAAACATGTGCGACCGCTTTTCTCTGCCACGCACTGCCGTCGCCAAAGAAGAAGTGTAGAGTAGAAGATGTGCTCCGCAGTAGGCGCAGTAATCTCTCGGTTCCACTTCGCGCCCACACCTGCGGCAAAGCATTCCACTTCTCCTTAGGCACTCTCCCTACTTGGCCAAGCATCGCTTCCTAGCATAGCAGAGAGAGTCAACCGCCGAGAGACCGCGAATCCCTGCCCAACACCGATGCGAGCACATCGGGTCGATCGCTCATGAGTCCATCAACTCCCCAGCTGAGAAGCAGCTGCATAGTCGGCGCATCATCGATGGTCCACACATGCACGTCAAGACCAAACCTATGGGCTACGCCTATGGTGCGAAGCGATACCACGCGAATGCCACGATAAATCTCCGGAACCTGCAGAGCGTCGTAAGCGGGTCGCAACCGGCTGGTAGTATGGAAGAAGCAGGCGAGTACAAAATTACGTATCTCTGGAGCGCTGGCCGAGGTGGCAATCTGACCCTGGCAGAGTTCGCGAAAGCGAATAATGCCGTCGTGTACGTTACCGCTGGCAACCAGAACCCTATCCTGCGCTTCGTTGTCCAAAATCAAACGCCAGAGCCGCCGCTCACGCTCGGGGTCGGTCTGTTTTAAGTCAATATTGATGCGCTTCTGTGGAAATCGTTCCAGCACCTCAGCAAGTGTTGGAACGGTGTAGCCCGTACCCCGGAATGGAAAGGTCTCACCCCCGTCGGTAGTGAAGCGATACCCGGCATCCAGACCGCGCAGTTCATCCAGACTAAAAGCGGCAACCGGACCAGTTCCCTGGGTGGTGCGGTCGACAGTTGGGTCGTGAATGACGACAATCTTACCATCGCGCGTCATCTGAATGTCCAGTTCCAGAGCATCGGCGCCAAAGGAAAGACCATAGCTAAACGCCTCTAGAGTGTTTTCCGGTCGCAATGCAGCGCCGCCCCGGTGGGCGAAGAATAACGGCGATGTATGGGTCAGATATGGCCGACTCTGTCCGATTAGCGTCCGGCTCTCGGTTCGATGTGCCGCCACGTTGGGCTCCCCTCTTGTTGACGCAGCGGGTACTCGGCTGCGCGATTGTCGTTGCTAAACCATAATTGCTCAGCTCAACCATAATAGAAAATCCGCTCTCTCTGCAAGGCTCAATATATGTACCTACCGCTGCGGCTATCACTGGCATTGGGCCAACGGTCCTCCCCTCCTTGCTCGATATCTTTACCCTTCGGTATACTAGACAGACGTTAAGCCAACCTTATCTCTTTTGTGTATCCACTGGAGGGCGGCAATCGTGCCGGAGCCACGAAAGGAGCAATAGCTACGATGCAGCCGTCAGCGCCCCCGCAGCCTCCGGCGCTAGCTCCACTCACGCTGCTCCTGGACCGCTACCTCATCCAGGGCTATATTGGAGGCGGAGGTTTCGGCCATATCTATCGAGCGCAGGACACAGTACTGGGCCACCAGCGCGCCATTAAGGAAGCGTTCTACCGCGATCCCAATACCCAGAGGCAGTTCCGTTTCGAAGCTGAATTCTTGATTAACGCTCGCCATCCCAATCTGGTGCAAGGATACGCGCTCTTCGAGCAGGCTGGGCGCTTCTATCTGGTGATGGATTATGTTGACGGACATACTCTGGAGGATATCACCATCGAGCGCATACGTCGTACCGGCCTACCAGTGGGTGAGACTCAGATACTTGATTGGATCCTTCCCATTTGCGACGCTGTGCAGTCGTTGCACCAGCAACCAACCCCCATTATTCATCGCGACATCAAGCCGGCTAATATTAAGCTCAACGGCCAGAGGGTTCCAGTGCTCATTGACCTGGGTTTAGCCAAG
Organism: uncultured Chloroflexia bacterium; assembly: GCA_963826075.1. GTDB lineage: Bacteria > Chloroflexota > Ktedonobacteria > Ktedonobacterales > JADMIN01 > JAJPKE01. The sequence goes on along the minus strand of CAWGVQ010000004.1, from coordinate 713,841 downwards.
CTCTACTACCGCGGCTCCCAGACGATTGGTGCGGCGCTGGCCTTCACTCCCGGCTATGCGCCTCCCGAGCAATATCGGGCGTCGGGCGCGACCGACCAGCGTACTGATGTCTACGGAATGGGTGCGACCCTTTACTACCTTCTTACCGGTTACCAGCCGACTGAATCGCCCGCGAGACTCAGTTCGACCACTCTGCCGGCACCGAGGCAGCTCAATCCAGCGCTGAGCCGTGCAACCGAGGCTGCCGTGCTGCAGGCGATGTCACTGGACCCCACCGCGCGACAGCAGACCATGACTTCCTTGATGGCGGACCTACAATCGGCGCGCTCTCTTCTTACCACCGGCAAGATACCCGTACTGGATGCCGGAGACCGCCAGCGCATAGCATGTACCCGTTGCGGCACTGCCAACCTCGTGACGGCGAGCTTCTGTATGCGGTGCGGAATGCCCACCCAGGGGGCATCACCAGCTACCGAAAATGGCTTGACCAGAGAGGCATCGAATCTGGCAGGCGGTGAGCAGATCCATCAAACTGCGATGAATGCCCTGCTATCTCCCCTAGCCCAGACACCTGCCCGGATACTGCCGCCGCCCGGAGCCGTGGCACCGTTTCCCGCTGCCATCTCGCAGAGACTTCACTACCTTCCACCAGCGGATAGCCGTGAGGCGCTCATCGTTCTGGCTGTGATTCTGGGCGCCATTGCTTTTGCTCTGAGCTTGCTTGCGTCACTCGCCGGGTGGCTGCTGATCTTCCTGGCGCCGGCTCTGGGGCTGGCCGGATGGAGCTGCTGGCAATGGTGGCAGCAAACGAACAAGGCTCCGCGGGAATTCAAATGGTTGAGCGCGGGGATAGCGCTGCTATCCACTATGTGGATGGTGTTCTATGTGTTGGTCTTCCACGTGGCTCACTGATAAAGGCGCTTGAGAAGACGAGATGGCGTGAACGAGTAGGGTGGGGGAGATACAGATAACAGGCATAGACATTTGCACATTACTATCAGGCTTGCTATGATGCCCTTGTATGGTGGTGAGTGTCCTTCCGCCGATCTGTGCCGACTTGCGTATTGCAGGATATTGACTGGATACGAGCCGCTCGCCCAATGAACCAACAGATGGCGAAGATCTGTGAGGTTAGTGATGCTGGAACGCCCGTCGCTTGAGAAATTTGTTGGCGCAAGGATAAAGTCCTACGTTATCGAACAACTGACGGAACAGAGTGAGCTCGGTGCACTCTACACTGCTCGCGAGACTGTACGCGGTACACAGTACGTGGTGGCAATCTTAAGCATCTCTCTGGGTACAGAGTCCACCGGACAACCCAGCGTCTCCAACTCTTCTACCGCTTTCGACACGCTGGCGAACCAGGCGAGCGCCATTGCCGCCTTGCAGCACCCCTATATACTACCCCTGGTCGACTACGGTGCCGTTGGAGATTTGCCTTACCTGGTCTGGCCCGATGTCCCTTCACGTTCCCTCAGCACCCGTCTGTCTCAGGGGGGCTCATTGGACCTGCTAACCATTGGAAGGTACCTTGACCAGATCGCTGGTGCTCTTGAGTATGCTCATGAACACCTGGTGCTGCATCGGAGCCTGACGATAGATTCACTCTCGTTACAGCGAGACGGGCGCATTTCAGTACATGACTTCGGCATTCGCCGTATGCTCGAACAGGGGCGAAAGGACGCGGAGTGGTATGCGTTGCGCAACTGGAACGAAGCCTGCGCACCGGAACAAATCCTGGGACTCGCTACCAACCCAGCCGCCGACGTGTATGCCCTGGGCATTGTTCTCTACCAGCTTTTGACCGGTGAGCCTCCCTATGCCGGAGCCAGGCGCAAGGATATCATGCAGCAGCATTTGCAGATACCCATTCCGCCTCTGAGACTCAGGCGGCCGGACCTGCCCGGCGAGCTCGACAACATTCTAGCCGCAGCCACTGCGAAACAGGCCTCTGATCGCCTCAGCCGGCCAGGCATTCTGGCCAATGCCTATCACGACGTCGTATCTCCACAGCAGTCTGGCCGTGTGCCGTTCAAAATCAATACCAGCGCTATCATGAACGGCCCATACACCAATAGCAAGGCGGGTCTGGAAGGGGCGCTCCCTCAAGCGGCACGCCTGAATCCGGGCAATGGCCCGGCGGTAGAGCCGCCCGGGGCGTTACCTCCCATACCGCACAATCGCAATTCTCACTCCGAGGTAGCGCATCTTGCCCCTGCACAGTCATCTAGCTTCCGGCCACTACGTAGCCTGCTGTTTGCCGCTGTGATTATCGCGCTCATTCTGGGCACGGTCGTTACTGTAAGCCGGCTGCTGGCGGCATCGGCACCGGCGCCAAGCGGACAGGTATCTTTTCTGGATAGCAGTGCGCAGGCGATTGGCCAAACCAATGCGCTGTCCATAAAGATAGCCAATCTCCCCGTGCCCCCTAGCGGCTCGGCCTACTATGCCTGGCTGGTCAATAGGCAAACTGAGCGAGTACTGGCGCTGGGCACGCTTAACCAGAACGGTCAAACCTACTCGCTTTCGTACCAGAGTCTAGGACCGACGGCAGCAGAGCCAGGAATCAACCTGCTTACCCTCGGCACCCTCCTGGAAATAACTCTGGAACAGGGTAATGTCCTACTACCCACCGGTAAAGTGGTGCTGTCCGGCACCTTCCCTCCAGAGTCATTCGTCCACGTTGGTCATCTGCTCGTAAGCTATCCAGATGCACCGGGCAAGATTGGCCTGCTGGTTGGTGCTGAGACCCAAACTCAGCTTCTCCTGGCGGAAGCCCAGGCCTTGCAAACTGCTGCCGCCCACCAAAATGTCAGCGAGATACAGTGCGAGGCGCAGAGTATCCTTGACGTCATACAGGGTAGCGCTGGACCGCAATACCATCCACTTAGTGACGCCTGCGCCGGTCAGCATACCGGTGCCGCTGGAGATGGATTTGGTCTGCTGGGAACCGAAAGTGCGACCTATCACACTCTCACAGGGTACCTTGCCACTGCCGCCGAGCACGCCGCCTATGCAGCAACCGAGTCTGACGCCACTCACATTTTGCGCACCCACGCCCACAATGTTGAACTTGACATCGCTAATGTCGAAGGGTGGGTAGCCACCATGGAGCAGGACGCGCTTCACTTGCAGCAATCGCCACAGGACACAGCGGTGGTAGCAGCCATCGTCACATTGGCCGGTGAGGCCTGGTACGGTGTCAACAGCACCGGCAATAACCAGACGGGGTCGGTTGCCGCAAAGGCTGGTATGCTCACCGCGTTCAGCGAGGGCCAACAGATGGCTACACTCTCGCTGATAAGCTAAGCCAAGGCACTGTTCGGCCAGGTGCCTCACGGTCAAAGTCGCCCAACTCCCTCACCTGTTCAGGGACGAGCAGGCGATTTTACTGGCGGCAGAGCAACGGCGACAGACGGATTCGGTGCTATACTGAGCTGATCTGCAGGCATGGCTGTTCAGTAACCGCTAGACGTACCGTGGAGTATGATCACGTGACTGCCATGGAATTGGAGCGCGGCCCGGATGACACCTACGACAAGCTATCCACGCATCCTCACCGTTGCTTCCGCGTTACCGCCCTATCACTATGCCCAGGAGACTATACTGGAGTATGGTCTCGAGCGCATACTCGGGACCGATTGGCGTACGCGGGACGATAAATCGAGTGACGCGCGCTTGATTAAGCGGCTCTTCGAAGCGGCGCAGGTCCAGAGGCGGCAAAGTGCAGTTGACTTGCTGACGTACTACGCAGATTCACCTACCACCGGCGCCCGAATGAACACCTACCAGTTGGCCTCCTACCAACTCGGCCGGCAAGCTTTGGAAAACGCCATGCAGCAGCTCGAAGGGCGCCGCAGTTACCGGGACATCAGCGATCTCATCGTCGTCTCCTGTACCGGATATAGCGCACCCGGCCTTGACATACAACTGGCACGCGACCTGGGCATGCCTGCCGATATTCGCCGCCTCATCATTGGGCACATGGGCTGTTTCGGCGCACTGGTGGGCCTTCGCCAGTCACTCGCGGCCATACGGTCCCAGCCTGAAGCCAACGCCGTAATGCTGAGTGTTGAGCTGAGTTCCCTTCATTTTAGCCCTGGTCTCGATCCCGAGTTGTTGACCAGTTTTGCTCTCTTTGGGGACGCTGCTGCCGCTACCCTTTTGAGCTACGACGATGCTGCCACTGGACCGGAGTTGGTAGATACCTACTGCGCCGCTGATTTTTCCAGCTCCCAGCAGATGTCCTGGACCATATCCGACCAGGGGTTTGTGATGACACTCTCTCCACGGGTCCCAGTCACCCTACGCCGCAATATTCGAGGAGTGATCGATCACCTGCTGGCGGCGCATAATCTGTCGGTATCCGACGTGCGCCACTGGATGATACATCCCGGCGGCCCTAGTATTCTCGACACGATTGGAGATCAGCTTCGGCTCACCAGTGAACAGATGACTCACTCTTGGCAGGTGCTGCGAGATCACGGCAACTGCTCTTCGCCGACCGTACTGCTGATCCTAGAGAACTTGTTGCGCGGCGGCCAGACCAAACCTGGTGAGTGGGGCGTAATGATGGCATTTGGTCCGGGCCTGACACTGGAAACCGCTCTGCTTCGCTTCTAGAGAGCTGGTCGAGCCCGCGTACTCGTCACACGACGAGACGCAGAAGAAACCCCAGACGAAGCACCGCCGAGGTGGGCAGATAGTCACCGGTGACCGCCACGATGGTATCGGCCATTCCAGCCTTGCGTTTTAGTATGCTGGCCATATGGTTGGCCAGCGGCGGTACCTGCACAGCCGCCTGAATGATGGACTCGACGGTTCGCTTTCCGCGAAACTCTCGGGCTAGTAAGCGGTCATATCTCGAAAGCCGAGCAGCACTGAGATCGTGCGCGGCAAGCGCTTCACCGGCTACCTCTCCGGCCAGTTTTGCGCTACGTAGCGCACGATAGATACCTTCCCCGGTAAATGGATCATAGTACCCAGCGGCATCACCCACCAGCAGAAATCCTTCGCCTGAGCAACACTTGGCCCTCACGCCAATGCGGCTGACGGTCAGTGCGGGCCTGTCTACACGCAGCCGGTCCAGGCGGCCACGCAGCCGGGGGAAAGTCGCCAGTGACTCCAGCAGGAATTCCTGCGGCCTTCCGGCAAGCTTGCGTCCGTCTCGTTCTTCGTCCACCACCATCGCTACATTGCAAAGATCACCGGCACCGCTGGGCTCGAGCGGCGCCAAACCCACATAACGCCTGCCAGCGACATGTATCTCACCATACTCATCCAACCCAGCAATGCCGCGCACATGGGCAACTAGAGCTACTTTGCGCATGCGCAGGGGAACATGCAGGCCAAGCCGGCGAGCTGCCGTCGAGTGGACGCCGTCCGCCGCCACGAGAAGGCGAGCCCTCACCGTATCACTACTTCCAGCGGCGGGCAGTAGTGTCCAGCACTGGTCCAACGCGGTAAACTTCGCAAGCCGCCAGCCCTCACGCAGGTCGGCTCCAGCTTCTCGCGCCGCCTGGACGAGCGCAGCATCCATAATCTTGCGCGGTATCGTCAAGCCGGTCTCGTAACGGCTCCGGCCATTCTCATCTTTGGTTCCGGCAAAATCACCGCGAAACCATTCTCCATTGGGGGCATAGATTCGAAAGCCCCGCAGCCGGCCGAGATCGAGCTGCTGAAGCTGAGCCCCAATCCCTAGCTCATGCAGCAGATTCTCGGCAGGAGGACTTAGGTACTCAGCACAGGCCTTATCCCGAGGGAAATAGGCTTTGTCGAGCAGGATGACCCGAAATCCGCTCCGAACCAGATGGATAGCACTGGCCGACCCGGACGGCCCCGCTCCCACAATCGCCACATCGTAGAGATCTTTCGTCGTTGCCATAGCAGTCTCCCCTTCCCAGGGTACCATACTAGTGGTACTAGTATGGATCGCAGCTCGCGGTCAGTGCCAATCGGAAGGGGAAACTTACTCCAATCTCCGCCTGCGGCAACCCGGCCAGCTCCGCCAACCGGTGGAGCTCCGGCGCGCTATACGCGCGCCGTACCGAGATCGGAGCATCATGGCGGGTCATGGGATGCATGCACAGTACTGTGGTCATACCTACTGCTCCCCAGTAGGCGAGCGGCGATCTTACCACATCAAAGACCAGTACAACCCTGCCCACACGCGCCATACTCCGCAGCAGCCGCACCGCATTATCTGGATCGAAATGATGAAGCGCCAGCGTACACAGCACAATGTCAAAAGTCTGGCTGGTGTAGGGTAAATCGAGCGCGTCCTGCTGCTCAACCTGCACTCTGGGCTCACCGCCTGCCTGCTTACGGGCAGCGGCCACGATGTCGGGACTGATGTCGGTGGCTACAATATGGGCATCGAGACCTGCCTTCCTAGACCAGCGCGCGATGGCCAGCGGCATATCCGCTGAGCCTGACGCCAGATCCAGAAGCGAGAAGGCGCGCAATTTCCGTTGGCGCACGACTTTCGCGACGCTCTGCACCGCAACGGCCCGCCAACCCAGCAGCGCATTGATACGGCGGATATCCTGCAGATTCCTGGCCAGCGTCTGGCTATCCACGTCCGGCGAGTCCAGGAATTCGCGAATGTTGGCAGCGCGTGTCCGCATGGGCTGATACCTCCACCTAGGCCAATGGGGCGGGAGCGATACAATCCGCCTCGGTGAAATTATGGTACGCTTATACACGACATTCCAGTGTTCAGGAGTTTGGGAGCACCAGGTATCTATGATCAAAGCGCAAATCACCTCTCAGCCACCCGCGGCGCAGGGGCGATGGACCTACTGGGTCAAGACCGCACGACCATTTATCGGGCTAACTACTTCAAAGGTCAACTTGTACCGTACTGTCGGAAAATTCAAAACCGATGATATCTACTTCGCTCAATCTTAGCGTAGATGAAACAGATTCACCTCCCCACCGTGGACTCCGACAAACTCCGAACCCTCACGCTCCATACGCTGACTACGTTGTTCCTCCCACGTTTTGCGTACAGCTTCTAATTCTGTTGTAATTGCTTCCAGTTTCACGAGGAGGATGTCTTGCATTGCCTTCTTTCCTCCCACCGTTGCGACGGCATCAACTAAATCCGCCTGTTGCTGTTCCAGGCTTTCCAGTTGCTCTTTCAAATATTGAGGAGATGGCGCTTCGCCTAGTGAACTTACAACAACATCCTCAACTAAAGCCCGATCTCGAGACAGCTTTCTGGTAGATGAGATGCGGCAGTCCTCGACCCCACTGCAGCTTCCATACCTGAGCACGTCGTTTCCCCAGTCGTCTCTCCCAGGACCCCAAGCGCCGTCCGCAAACCATCTATGACCTCATCTGGGGTGCCTCTATGAGTGATTAAGTGCTTGAAAAAGCCTTGTGTTGGACACTGGTGAAGGCTGTTGCATCGTGAATACGGCTGGGCTTAATCCTGGTTGATATGCTTTCCACGCTCCCTATTCCAGGCAGACGCCAAGTAGTGTATTGTAGAGCTGGTGGAACGCCTGCCACTATGAAGTGATTGCCTCTGCGGATAGCGTGAAGGTGATATGAGGAACAGACCAATGGGTAAGCTCCGGCTGGTGTGGGCCCAAACGGGCTCATCTCGACGCTGTATGCTTGTGACTCTCACACTCAGCTGTCTGTTGTTGTCTGCATGTTCTAGGAATGCCGGCATGAGCAGTGTAGCCGACACACCAGTTGCCGTTGCACCGGCGCGCGTTTTGGTTCCCCCCTGCGGACCCGCTGTCGGAAACATCGAGATAGGATTCGAGGTAGTCATCCCTCGGGATATCGCCACGATTGTTGGCTTCACGCCATTACTGCCCGCACACATTCCTGACCCGTTGACATGGAGCATGGCGGTGATTGCCGGACGAACCTGGACTGTGGGGCCTGCTCCATTTTTTCATGCGGCGTATGGCATCTGGTTTCTGCGACCCTACACTACCTACGCGTTGCATACCGTCATAGCACTGGACGAGTCGACTGGGGCGTTTGCCCCCAGCACCGATATAGCCGTTACCAACGGATCTCTTACCCTAGCACATCAGGCTTCTGTCGTCATCGACGGTACGACAGCCACTCTAGATACGCTGATATCGTCAACCCAGCCTGGCCATGCGGCTACCCAAATCCTTGCTCTCATGTGGCAGGAAGATGGTGTCTTCCTACGATTGAGCGGGGTCTCTTCGGGGGCCTATGAACTGTTTGCACCGGCCGCCGGAGAGGATACCGTTGTAACATGGGCAGGGGTAAGCCCACCGATCCTTGAGCAGCTGGCCGCCAGTGTCAAGCTGTATGGCGGATGCGGTCGCGAAGTCGGATGATTGCCCATTCTAGGCTGGTGCCAGGCGAGCGACTTGAACGAGTGGATTGACAGGCATTCCGCTGAATTGTCCTGAAGCACCCATTCACACATGTGCAGAGCATTCTTGGCAGATGAACTAGTCCCCGCGCCAAGGTGCGGCCGGTGAGTGTTGCTGTGGCGCAAAGACCGCATTTTCCGGGGTGCTCCGGCGTCGCTTTGTGTTCTGCCTGCGAAGAACTCCGCAATCACAGCCTAATGAGCGTGAACTAAGGCTGCGATGGTTATGCCTAAGGCCAGTGCGATGCCAAATTGCAAGTGCAACGCTGAGATTTGTTTCATCCCGCGCATTAACACCCGACGGTCCGAAGTAGGTAGAATCGAGCGTAAATGGGTATAGGCTGTTGGAAGCGCAAGCAAAGCTGCAAGACTGAAGATGGGTAATAAATGAACAAGCGAAAAGAAAGTAACCGCAACAAATGCCCCAATGATCAGCGTTGCCTGGTATCGTTTACCAAACTCCTGTCCAAAACGAACAACGACTGTTTTTTTCTGGGCTGCCAAATCGTCCTGATAGTCACGGATATTGTTCATGTTGAGGATGGCGGTTACCAGAAGCCCGATGGGAATGCTGGCCGCAAAAGCTGACCACGACCATTGATGAATCTGGACATAATAGGCGCCCCATGTCATCAAGACGCCCATTGCCAGAAAGACCATGACATCGCCTAAGCCACGAGTTGCCAACTTGAAAGGCCGGGCACTGTAAAAATAGGCAATTGCGATTCCTGCTAAACCAAACAGGAGAATACCCGGTCCTACCGTCGCAACGAGGATGACGCCGAGAATGGAGGCAATGATGACGGACCCTATGCCGCCCCATAGCACCTGCCGGGCGCTCATAGTCCCTTGAAAAATGACAGTGCTTGCCCCTAATGAATTTTTCGTGTCCAGGCCATATCGCCAATCGTAGTACTCGTTAAAAAAATTGGCCGCCACCTGTAAAAACAAGCCAGACAAGAGCGCTGCAAGAAAAATACCCCAGCTAAATTTACCCTGATAGGCAGCTAGTGATGTCCCTACCAAAAGTGGTGTAACCGTGGCTGTTAACGTAAACGGTCGAGCAGTCTTGATCCAGGCGCGGAGCGGGGCGAAGGATTTGCTTGATTCTGTGGCCTTGGATAGCTGAGCCATAATCAGACCCTTTTCACATCGAACCTTCCCGGATACTATAACGTGTGTGCTGTCACCTGTGCAAGAATACGGCCTCCACGGTCATGTTCCAGCGAAACATGACCTAGCGAGAAGTACTTCTCGTCGGACCTCTCGGCTGTATCTGGTCTTCGGTGCGGTGATCGCTCTCACGATTCTCATCGCCACCTGGACCGGTATAGCGCGGTGACTGCCGAGGGCGCTCGAGAGATATGTATCCTGCTCGCCATATTAGCGCTCATCCTCCGAGCGGCGGGAGGCGCCGTCTTCCACTTTGTGCTTTAGATACGCCAGCAGAAATGTGTCGAGGGCGCCGTCAAGCACGTCTTTTGCGCGCGTGAAACGCTCGCCGGTTCGAGGATCACGTACATACTGCGATTTGGCCAGATGATAAATGCGCACCAGTTCGTCGCTCGGCGGTAGGCCGCTCTCCTGCCGAGACAGCAGTGCGCGTAGCAGCTCGCCGGCTACCTCCTCGGTTGACCTGACCCTGATGCTGAGCCCGCTACTCTCGTGACGCGCCTCCAGCAGCGCCGAGTGGTAATCGCGTCGGTCGCTAGGCTCGAGGAGATCCTTCGCGCACTCGCTAATGTGTATGTCACCGGCTACCGATGCTACGGAGCCATCAACTACCGCACGGACCACTTCGACCCGGGCAAGCTGCACCTGAGTGGCCGTACGCCCTCGTTCGTGCTTCTTATGGGCGCTATCTTCTCGCTGCAGTTTGTGCAGTCCCTCTTCTCCACTTAGAATGGCAGCGATGTTTGGTCCGCGAACCAGCAGAATCGGGTTCGTACCTGGCTCGTTGATGGCGTCGATGTCATGGCCTTTGCGAGTTGCCCACTTCGTATACATGGACGAGAGCATCTCGGGCCAATCTCCCGCATCACGCGCTCGCGGCATGCTTACTGGTGCTATCATAAGATAGACCAGATCAGCCGCCAGAGTATCGCCGTCGCCAGCGAATAATTCCAGCTCAGCCAATGCCAAAGCCCGCTCCAGAGCCTCATAGCTCACGGCAAGCTGGGCCAGTCCAGGAACGTCATTATGCCGCCGTATCATGGTGGCGACCTCAATGAGCTGCTCAGCCCGGCTCCGTAAGTTGACAAAATGATCAGTTACTCGTTCGAGCTGGTAGATCGTCGAGAGGATCCCACGCGCATGGTCGTTATCGTCCCAGAAACTCGGCTTACCGGTCTCTTCAAGTAAATCGGCCGCTCGACCTTGCAGAGCCAGGTAGCGCGGCCCGGAAATCTGCTCTTCAATGCGCGCGCGCAGGGCAGCAATGGCATCCTGAAGCCGGTGCATGTCTACCGAGTGAACTCGCCCACTGGCAGCATCGGTGAGAGTAGTCCGCTCATGAGGCTCGGCCGGCTCGCGCTCCACGGCAGCAACGCCGTTCTCCGGAATGATGGCGGCGTCGATTTTTCCGTCTACCACGCACAACTCCAGCAATTGCTCTCCAGTAGCCGGTTGCAGGGCAATCCGCCGGGCCAGCGGCAAGAGTACCAGCTCTTTGATGGCGCGCTGAAGCGGCCTGGCACCGTACACGGCGCTAAAGCCCTCTTTGAGCAGCACGTCAAGCACCTCTTCGCGGAAATCCAGCAGGATATTGCGGCGCAGCACTCCTTCGCGCAGCAGCGCCTTGCCCAGCTCACGACGGGCAATCCGGCGCATCTCGCCTTGGCCCAGCGGCTCGAAAACCACGATCTTGTCCAGACGGTTGATGAACTCGGGCCGGAAATACTCCTCTACCGCTTTCTGTACCAACCTGGCGCGTGCCGAGGGGATCTCGCCGGCGTCGATAAAACCGATTCCGTGGCTCTGGCTACCGTGTGTGCCGATATTGGAGGTCATGATGATAATGGTGTTGTGTAGGTCGACCGACCGGCCATTGGCGTCAGTAAGCCGGGCATCGTCAAAGACTTGCAGGAACAAGTCAAAGATATACGGGCTGGCCTTTTCGATCTCATCCAAGAGCAACACCGAGAAGCTCTGCCGCCGTTGTCGTTCGGTCAACTGCGCCAGAAGGTCAGGCACGCTTATGGGGGTCTTGTATTCACTCATATCCAGCCGTATGAGCTTTTCCTTGCTGCCAAAGAGATATTCAGCCAGGGTCTTGGCTAGCTCGGTCTTGCCAACCCCAGTCGGCCCCACAAAAAAGAGCACGCCCAGCGGCCGACCGGGATCGTTTAGCTCCGCCTTTACCAGGGTGACGACATCGACGACAGCGTCCACTGCCTCGTTCTGCCCTACCACACGCTCCTCAAAATAAGCGCGAATATCTTCCTGCGCCAGAGGAATGGTGTCAGAAATGATCTTCTCCGGAAGACCGGTCATGCGCGCGAACGTCGCGCTAACCACATCCGAAGTAATCAACACCTCACCCACAGTAAGCTTGCGGACACTATCCTGATCCTGGTGGGCTCGCGCCGATTCCTCGAGAAGTCGGGTAGCTTTACCTGGGAACGCCTGGTAGGGCAGAAAACGGCGCGTCAATTCCAGTGCCCGCTCCAGCGCAGTTGCCTCGATGCGGACTTTGTGCTCGCGCTGCAGGTCACGCGACACCGCTGCCAGTATACTTTTAGTGGCATCGCGGCTCGGTTCTTCGATAGGGATGAGAGTAATGTATTTCATCAGGGACTGATCATCTGCCAGCGCTCGCGCGCCATAGGAGCTGGAATTGTAATTTTCAGGAGTGCTTTCTCCCACCAGTACCAGGTCCCCGCGCTCAAGGTATGGTCGTATGAAGGTGGAGAATCCATCCGTCTTGTCGGAAGCTCGTCCAGCGTCACGAAGGGCCCAGATATCCTCGAAATAGAGTATGAGATTCTGACTCTGCTTGAAATAATCCAGCAACTCCCCCAGGCGGGTCTGCCATTCGCCCAGGTACTTGGTGCCTACCATCACCGCGCCGGTTGATACAGCGATGAAGCGGAAGTGTTCCACTGCCTCGGGCGCGTGGCGCCTGACTACTCGTGAAATCACTTCATGCAGTATGGCGGTCTTCCCCACATCAGCCGGCCCCAGCAAGATCAGACTACGGCGGGCAGCCAGGCTCTCGAAGACCTTGGTAACCTCGGCCTCACGCCCATACGCCCGGGCAAGCTGCCCCTGCTTGGCTCTGGCAGTCAGATCGGTGGCCCCCATGCCGACCAGGCGAGACACGATATCGGCATCATCCCCACCGTTGTTCTGGCTCACGCAGTCTCTGCCTCTATACCCATGTACAAACTCTCCTCTAACTTACCCGGCCTAGGTGGTAACTACCCCGGCATGGCGAAAGCCCATCGCGTAGAGCGTGGCGTAGGCGCCCTCCTGCTGGAGCAGGTCGGAATGGGTCCCTTGCTCGATTATAGCGCCGTCCTGCACGACCACAATGAGGTCGGCGCTCTTAATGGTCGAGAGCCGGTGAGCGATCACTACTGCCGTTCGCCCGTGCAAAAGTTGCTGCAGCCCTTGCTGGACGAGCATCTCGGTAAAGGTATCGATGTTGGCGGTTGCCTCATCGAGAATGAGTATACGCGGATCGGCCAGTAGAGCTCGAGCGAAGGCGATCATCTGGCGCTGACCCATACTGAGGTTGCGGCCACGTTCGCGAATCTCGGTGTCATACCCGTTCGGTAGAGTGGCGATAAGATCGTGAGCGCCAATCACCCTGGCGGCCTCCTCAACCTCTGCGTCAGTGGCCGGGAGTCGCCCGTAGCGAATATTGTCACGGATCGTACCGGTAAAGAGAAACGGCTCTTGCAGTACTACACCGATCTGGCTACGAAGCGATGCCTGGGTCACCTCACGCACATCGTAGCCGTCTACCCGCACCGAGCCGTCCCAGACATCGTAGAAGCGCTCTATCAGACCGGCTATCGTGCTCTTACCCGCACCAGTTGGCCCCACTATGGCGACGGTCTGGCCGGCTTCGATCTGCAAATTTAGACGATGTAGCACCGGGTTGCCGGGCTTGTAGCCAAAGACCACGTCGCTGAATTCGACGCGGCCAGAGACTTTGGGCAACGTGCCGGCGTCAGGCCGGTCCTGAATCTGGACCGGCATACTGAGTATCTGGAAGATGCGCTCCGCTGCCACTCCCGAGCGCTGTAGCTGCGTGTACTGCTGGCTGAGGTCACGAATGGGGTCGAAGAAGCGGTTGATATAGAGTATGAATGCCACCAGGAATCCAACATTAAATTGATGTTGGGAGATCTGCCAGCCGCCGAAGACGATAGACAGCGCAATGGCCAGCGCTGCCACTACCTCGACCAGTGGCAGTATCAGCGCGGCAATCCGGCTGGCAGTCAGATTCGTATCACGATTGTAGGCATTCAATTCATCGAATTCGACGCTGTTGCGGTCTTCACGAACCATACTCTGGATCACTCGCATGCCCGAGATATTTTCTTGCAGTGTGGCATTTACCAGCGAAATAGCTGCTCGAGTCTGCCGAAAAGACCGCTCAGCATGCTTCTGCCAGTAACCGGCGATGAGCACCATGATGGGTAGAACGATAAAGGTCAACAGCGCCAGCGGAAAATTCAAGACCAGCATCACCACAACAATGCCCAGCAGAGCCACTACCGAGCTGAGCATCGAAAGTATGCCCGAACTCAGCATGGTCTCCATAACGTCGATGTCGCTCTGCAACCTGGACATTACCCGCCCAATCTGGGTGCGATCGTAAAAGGCCAGCGAAAGTCGTTGTAGATGAGTGAACATATCGGCGCTCAGGTGGTAGAGCACCTGTTCGCCCGCCCAGGACATCAGCCAGATCTGCCAGTACTGCGCCTGCCACATGGCAATGTTGAGCACCAGCAAGAGAATGGAGATAAACGCCAACCCCTGCAGATCTCGTGGGCCAATGAAACTGTCTATCGCCACGCCTATCAGGAATGGATTGGCCAGGTTCAGACCGGTGTAGACGAGCATCAACACCACACTCAGCCAGGTTGCCGCCTTGTACTGCCCAAGATAGGGCAGGAAACGGGCAGTCAGGTGCCAGTCGAACCTACCGGACAGGTCTTCATCAGCGGTTGCCAGGCTGTTCTCAGCCCAGCGATTATCGCGACGAGAGGTTACATAGGTGCCGGAAGTCATCGTCGCGCCTCCCGTAAGTCGTCGATTACCACCCCATTCATGCCGTCTTCTCCAGATTGAAGGACTGCAGTATCGTTCTCGGGAAGGTCGTCGCTCGGATGCTGTCTGGCAGCCAGCATCTGCTCCTCAAATTCCTCCTGGTCCCGCAGCTGTGCGTCGTAGAGGCGCTTATAAGCGCCTGCAATCGCCAGCAGACTCTGGTGGTTTCCACGCTCGATGATTCTGCCTCTGTCCAGAACCAGTATCTGATTGGCGCTTTTGATGGTGCGAAGACGTGAGGCCACGACAAAGGTGGTACGGTCATGCATGAGCGCCTCGAGCGCCTCCTGAATCAGATATTCGGTCTCCATATCCACACTTGACGTGGAATCGTCGAGCACCAGGATTGGTGGATTCAGCAAGATAGTACGAGCAATCGCCACACGCTGCTTCTGGCCGCCGGAGAGCGTTACGCCGCGCTCCCCAACCCAGGTTTGGTAGCCGTCGGGAAGCGATGTGATGAAATCATGTAAGCGAGCGACCTTTGCCGCGGCCATGACTTGCTCGTCGGTGGCGCCAGGCAGACCAAAGGCGATGTTGTCCCGTACGGTAGCGTTGAAGAGAAACACATCCTGCAGAACGAAACCGATATTACGGCGCAGAGATTCCTGTTGTACGTCGCGCACGTCGCGACCGTCGACCAGGATGCGTCCCGAGGTTACATCATAAAAGCGCGGCAATAATTGCAAGATGGTGCTTTTGCCGGAGCCGGTGGGTCCAAGCAAGGCGACGACCTCTCCAGGCTCGGCCTTGATGTCGATATCGTGCAACACCGCCGGGCCGCTCCCATAGGCGAAATCGACCTGCTCGAAACGGACTGAGCCGGTGACGTTTTCCAGCGGCAACGCCCCAGGCTTGTCCACTATTGCCGGCTCAGTGTCCAGCACCTCATAGAGGCGCTCGCCGCTGGCAACTGCTCGCATAAACCAGGTAATCATGAATCCAAAAGTTCGAACTGGGGTTGCCAGGAGCAACGCGTACTGGATGACGGCCACCAGAACCCCGAGGTTGAGCTGCTGGTGTATGACGGCCGCGCCGCCTACCCAGAGCACCAGAACCGTCACGATGTTCAGAGCCAATATCATCAAGGGCTGGTTCCACGCGGAAAGACGCATGGCCGCCAGCGTCAGATCGCGTACCTCGCGATTTTTGGTCCCATACTTACCGATCTCGAAATCTTCGCGGACAAACGACATTACTACACGCCGGCCGCTCAAGCTCTCCTGCATGACGGTTCCCAGAGCGCCAGTTTCATTCTGGGTCGCGACCCAGAGCGGGCGCAGGCGCCGGGCCACCTGCCAGCTCAACACCATCAATATTGGTACCGAGAGCATGGTTATCAGAGCAAGCTGCCAGTCCAGGAATGCCAGGATAATGGAGATAGCGCCAAAAGTAAGTACCGCCACCACGGCGCGCAGATAGCCGTTGGTTAGCGCGACCCGCACTCCCTCAATATCAGCGGTGAGCCGCGACATCAGTTGTCCCGTCTCCGCCTCGTCGTGGAATGAGAAGCTCAAGCGCTGCAGATGATTGTAGAGACGATTGCGCAAGTCATAGGCTACCAACACTGAAACTGCCTGCGATAGATAGCCCTGCCAGTAAGCAAACAGGCCTCGCAGAGCGCTAACTACCAGTATAGCTCCGGCAGCCAGGAGTAGCGTGCCAAATCGTCCAGAGCTCACCCCAGTATCAACCACCCAGGCAAGCAACCACGGGATAATCAACGCGAACGCTGTGGCCAAAATAGTCGAGACCAGCGTCTCCGCGGTCATGACCCAGTGTGGGCGAAGCAGACCCAAAATGCGCCACAGCACTCGCCAATTCGTATGTCGTATCGAAGCGGCGGTTAGCTGAACAGTTTGCTCCGTTCCCCGAGGAGCCACGATCACATCCTTTCATTGCAGGGGACTGCCCACTTCCCCTAAATAGCCCACCGAGCGGACTTGTTTAGCATATCACCACCGTCTAACTAATTTCACGTTTATCACACCACTACGCAAAAAAAAGAACGGCGGTGACGCGTCCGCCGTTCTTTGACATTCGGGTGCCCGTATCAACCGGAGCCCCCGTTCCCCAAACGAAACCTACAGGTCATCAGGGCAGTGCTGGGGTGTTGTCCTGACTCGTAGTAGGATTCTTAGGATTCGGGTAGTACTGCTCCGGGGCATCGAAGACTTCCTGCTCGTCGCTTGGAGAGCCTAACGACATGCGTATAAGGAAGACTACCAGAATGAAAACAATTGCCCAGAATCCGACGACAGTCAGCACAAAGATGACATTTCCCATTGTCCTGCCGCCTTCCGGCCAGGGAAGCCTGGCGCGAGACTCACGAAACACGTGCTTCATGTGCGACAGTATTGTACAACCTGGATCTAGGCGCCGCTCGGGACCCGGGGTTTATGCCGTGACTGCGGCTTGCTCGACCACTTCCGCGTCGATATTGAGGGTGACCTTGTCGCTAACCGCCACACCGCCACTCTCGAGCGCTACATTCCAGGTCACGCCGAAGTCCTTACGGCTCAGGGAGCCGGTCACCGTAAAACCGGCACGCCGGTTGCCCTGCATATCGGCGGTGAGCCCTTCCAGGGTAGCAGTGAGTGGTACGTCGTGGGTAACGCCGTGTAGCGTCAGGACGCCGTAAATGCGGAATTCGTTCTCTCCGATTTTCTCGATACGAGTGCTCTTGTAGGTGGCCGTAGGGTACTTCTCGACTTCAAAGAAGTCGGCGTTGCGCAGGTGGCCGTCTCGATTGTCATCGCCAGTGGTAGCACTGGCCATATCTACACTGACCTCGAAATGGGACGCGGCAGGGTCCTCTTCATGGATGTCGAACGTACCGGACAGTGCGCTAAAACGACCGCGCACTGTCGAAATCATCAAGTGCTTTACCGAGAAACCGATCTGCGAATGAGCGGTATCAAGCGACCAGGGCATTGTCTATTCCTCCAGGAAATCTTCTTCTTCTATCAGCATAGGCGTGTGCTTATGCTTCATAAATGTTACGAACTATAGATACTATAGCAAAGAGTTGTGATTATGTCAACGCGCGAGTACACCGTGAGCTTCCAGGCTATGGGCAGTAGGGGCAATTCACGTCCGCTGGCATGCAGTCGAAGTTATAGGTCGAAGTTATAGGATGTGGTCGAGCCTGGTGAGCAGAGCGCGCAGCTGTCGCTGCTCCAGGGTGCTAAGACTGGAGAACTGGCGCGCAAGGAGCTCCTCGTGCGCCGGAACACAGCCGGCGTAGAGTTCGCGCCCCTGCTCAGTCAACCACAGCCGCATGACACGTCCCTGTGCCATACGGCGCAGCAGTCCGCGCTGTTCCATTTTCTCGACAAGTTGCGAAATATTGCCCTTGGTGACCAACAAATGGTTGGCTAGCTCCTGCTGAGTCAACCCTTCATGAGCGCCAATCTGCGCCAGAGCGTCGAACTGTGCAATACTCAGATTATGACAACGCAACTGCTCAATTGCCACATGGTCGATTTTCTGGAAAACATGCGCCAGCCTCAGCCACAGTACTGTAGCCGACCGCCGCTCTCCCTGACTCCTGATGCCGTCATCCTCATAACTCATACATATAGTTTAGCACTCAACTTAAAGATGAACAAGAGCGCCACGCACTGGCGCTCCACGCACTGGCGCTCTATGTGGAGACTGGTATCATAGAGAAGATGGTAAATCATATTCCCAACCGCTCCGGGGCGCTGAGTGGTGACGCACACAACGGCGAACATGCCAATCGATTCTCGCTCCTGCTACGGCACTTGCGCGGGCTGGTGCTGGTTACTCACCCGCTGCCCAGCGCACTCTATGTGGTGGCGACGGCGATACTGGCGTGGCTGGCTGCCGCTACCGTTCATACGCGGCCGGGAGCCGGCCCACTGGCGCTGGTACTTGTTGTGGTTGCCGCAGCTCAGATAGCCATCGGCTCGACCAACGACTTTTGCGATCGCGAGGTGGACGCCGCCGGCGACCGCCGCGAGAAGCCTCTAGTCAGCGGTCTCATCCACTCCTGGGAAGCAGTCGCCCTGGCGGCGGTCGCCAGCGCGGTCGTGATACTGGCCGTCCTCCCGCTGGGCCTGGTAGTATGTATTTTGGGCTTGCTCATCCTGGGACTGGGCCTGGCATACGACCTACGCTTCAAAGGCACTCCACTCAGCGCGGTGCTGTTCGCCCTGTATTTCCCGCTGTTTCCTCTTCTTGCCTGGACAGTATTCGGCCGCTGGCAACCCTTTCTACTCTGGTTGGTGCCTTTTGGCGCCGCTCTGGGTATTGCCATGAACATTTCCAATACTCTTCCCGACTTACAGACCGATCTTGCCGCGGGAATGCGCGGCCTGCCTCATCTACTGGGACTCAAGTGGGGAGCGGCACTGGCCTGGACCACCCCGCTCGTCGTACTGGTATGCATGTGGCTGCTGGACCTTGCGAGACTGGTTCCAGCGGAAGGTGCCGGCCTCATCATAGCCTCAGCCGGTGGTCTGGTGGCAGGACTGCTACCACCGGCGCTCTACCTGAGACATCCGGCCCCGGAAACACTTCGATTGGCCTTCATCTTTCAGGGGGTGGGAATAGTAACACTGGCGGGAGGTTGGATCGCTGCCGTGGCTTTTTAGACTTCCTCTGCTCCCCAAGCCGCCACTTCGACAGACCAATGCCCGTTAGTACTGGATAGCTGAGCCGCAGGAGTCACCAATGCTATAATCGCGGCAAGAAAGAATCTGGCGCAGATCTGCGGAGTGTACCAGCCATCAGGTCCGGCAGTGGGAGGTATATAGAGCGATGACACATGCCGATACCTACCGCGCCGCACGCGGCGCTCGCCATGTTGCCCGACGCAGCGGCGCTCTGCGTACTCCACGGTGGCGCGAAGCTGGAGCTACCTCCTCCGCCTCAGTGAACTCTCATCCTGGAACCCACGGTGCGCTGGCCCTGGTCGAACTGGACCATCTAGATCAGCTGGACACGCAGCCATTGCCGCAGGTGCGCTCGGTCGCTCTGCGCCGTCACATCCTGGTTGTGGAAGATGACTCTCGAGTATCCAGCGTCATACGCGCCGCACTGGAGCTGGAGGGAGAGCCAGACTGGGCAGTGCAGCTGGCTGGCGGTGGTAAGCCTGCTCTTGAGCTGGCCGGCGCAACGCCTCCGGATCTGGTACTCCTGGACGTGCGGTTACCCGATTTGGATGGAGCTCAGGTCTACCACCGGTTGCGTAGCAATCCTTCTACCCACGGGGCGCGTATACTTTTCCTGAGCGCCGGCACGTCGTATGACCTCTTCAAACTCGGAATCGAGGATGGAGTACTGTTACGCAAGCCCTTTGATGTGCCCGAACTGGTGAGTCTGGTTCGCACCCTGCTCAACTACCGGACTGCGGCAGGATAGCTTGTCGCACACCAAGTCGGGCTCGTTGCCGGATCAATACCATGCTGGAATTCAGGCTAGCGAAGCAGCAGAGGTCGAGGGTCAGGCATTAAACATGCTACGCTGGCACGTATGTTTGACTAGAGATAGCAAGCTAGAGGGCAGCGAGTGGAAACTCCGATGGAAGCGCTGGGCGTGCCCGTGAGACTGCGGCGGAATCCTAGCCGATCTCACAAGTATCGGCAGGTTGTATGGCTACTGGCCGTAGTGTTCCTGTTATTGGCCACAGTGACCGGCTGTGGCGCACCGGCTGAATTCACTGAGCCGGCTCCTGGTGCACCCGGCTCGCGTGCGGATCGATCGGCGGCTTCCACCCTACCCGCACCGCTGCCGCTATTTCAGCCTTTCAGGGGCACGCTAGCACCTCCGCCGGCGGTATCTGCCAATGAGGCCTTCCTCCTCGATCCCAACACCGGCACAATCTACCTGGCAAGTAATGCCGACCAGCAGGTGGAGATGGCCAGCACCACCAAGATCATGACCGCATACGTCGCTCTGACTCTGGGTAATCTGGACCAACCGATCAGAGTAGGCGCTGACGCCGACGGTGCCACCTTGAAGCAAGAATACGGCGCTAGTGTCGCCGGTCTGCAGACAGGTGACGTACTCTCGCTACACGACCTCCTCTACGCTCTGCTACTGCCCTCCGGCGACGACGCCGCGGTGGCCATCGCCGACGGTATTGCCGGTTCGCAGCAAAATTACGTAGCGCTGATGAACCTGGAAGCCGCTCTGCTTGGCCTGCGCAACACGCACTACTCCGACGTGCATGGTCTGGACAACCCGGGTCTCCATACTACGGCACGTGACTTGGCGCTACTTGCCACCCTAGCAATGCGGAACCCAACCTTTGCCCAAATCGTACAGACTACATCATATACGGTGCCCGCTACCGCAGATCATGGCAAATTTACCTGGTCAACGACCGACGATCTCCTGACACCAGCCGACTACTATGCCGGAGCAATAGGTATCAAAACCGGCTATACGGGAGGGGCGGGCGGCTGCCTGGTCTTTGCGGCTCGCCGCCCCTACGGCGAACTTCTCGGCGTACTGCTGGGAGAGCCAGTGGAGGATATGCGGTTCTCCGATGCCACAGCGCTTCTCCAGTGGGGATTTAGCATCGAAGAACAGCAAGCAAGTACAGCGAAACCAACCGCTACCGCTACCGCTACTGCGGCGCCATGAGGGGAAACGAGACTATGGCAAGTGACATACACACCACCGTTCACTATGATTTCTCTGGACGGGTCGCTCTTATAGCTGGCGGACTGGGTGGTGCAGGCCAGGCAGTTACTCTAGCCTTCCTTGAGGCTGGCGCAGAGGTGATAGCCGTAGGGCGCGCGTCCACAGCGGAGAGCAACCAGTTCCTTCTGAGTCTTGGCAAGCTGTCCGAGCGTTTTAGCGAGCGCCACGCCGACGTCACTCGCGAGGCCGAGGTCGAGGCTCTGGTGCAGTCAGTGGTAGCGCACCACCAGAGGCTAGATGTCCTGGTCAATCTGGTGGGCGGATGGAGGGCCGGAGAACCGGTAACTGGTCTGGATCTCGCTACCTGGGATCGAATGCTGGACCTGAATGCGAAACCAGCCTTTCTCCTTTCCAAGCACGCCGCCCGTGCGATGGCGCCGGCCAACTGGGGACGTATCATCCATGTCTCTTCGCGTGCCGCGCTGTCCGGTCGCCGCAATGCCGCCGCCTATGCCGTCGCTAAGAACGCGGTTTTGACGCTGGTGGAGGCGCAGGCCGAGGAACTACGCGATACCGATATTACCGTCAATGCCATACTTCCAAGCATCATTGATACTCCAGCCAATCGCGCCGGCATGCCCAATTCGGACTGGAGAAGGTGGCCCAAGGCGGAAGAAATTGCCAGGGTGCTTCTCTTCCTGGCCTCACCGGATGCCAAGCTCATTAGCGGGGCGAGTATTCCGGTCTATGGGCACGCGTAGATCCCCCTAGGGGCTCTCATCACTCCGGGCGTTAGGTTCCAGCAGCTCCAGAAGAACGCCGGCGGCTGCCACCTGCTCACCGGGTTGGCAGTAGATGTGAGTAACTACCGCCTCACGGGTAGCCCGCACGGTATGCTCCATCTTCATGGCGCTAAGGATGACCAGCGGATCTCCGGAGCCTACTCGCTGCCCCTCCGAGACCAGCACTGAGATCACTGTTCCAGACATCGGGGCGGTAACGCTGGCGTCCCGGCTATCCAGCCGCCGACTCTGCGGGCGTGGCGACACCGCCTGGCCGTTAGCGGAATGGCGAGAGGTGGCTGCAGGCTCCGGCTCTGGTAGTGGTGATACCCAGCGCAGTAGCTGGGAGGCTCCATTATTCACTTGCACCCACCACTCCGAAGGAGAAGCCCGCTCCGCCATAACACGCATGAGATGCCCGTCGACCTCGAAGACCAGAGTTGTGCCATGCCCATAGTGCATAGCATCTTGCACTGTGATGGACAGCGTGCGGCGGATGTGCCCCTCCAGGGTTATGGTCGCTTCATACTGGTTGGCATCACGTGGCTGTAGGCTCACCTCTTGAGACGGCAAGTACCGCTCGCGAATCGGACCGTCCGGATTGTTGCGCCAACGGCGCATCGGTAGCCCAGTCCCTGGCATTCGGGACTGGTAGCGTAGCACAGTCACCGCCGCCGCTGCCAGCGCTCTCTCGCTCTCCGCCGGGCCTGCACCCAGCAGATAGTCGGCATGCTCCTCGATAAATCCGGTACTGATGATTCCGGCCTGATGGGCGGGGTGAAGCAGCACGCGGCGCAGAAAGGCAATGTTACTGGGGAGCCCTAGCAACACCGTGCTTGCCAGCGCCTGGTCCAGCCGGCGGAGAGCTTCGCCGCGATCGTTTCCCCAGGCGCTGATCTTGGCGAGCAGCGGGTCATAGTAAGCCGAGATGCCGTCTCCAGTCTGAATTCCGGCATCCACCCGAACACCGGAGGCAAGCGGCGGAGACCACCGGAGAATCTGGCCAGTTGCCGGCAGGAATTTTGCCGACGGGTCTTCAGCGTAGACGCGTGCCTCGACGGCATGTCCGGAGAAGGTGACCATCTCCTGTTTGAGCGGCAGTGGATATCCTTCCGCTACCAGAATTTGCCAGCGCACCAGGTCGAGCCCCGTCACCAGCTCGGTAACCGGGTGCTCTACCTGCAGACGGGTGTTGATTTCAAGGAAGTAGAAGTTCCCGTCAGGATCAAGTAGGAATTCAACCGTGCCGGCATTGGTGTAGTTAAGCTGCTGCCCGGCAGTCACCGCTGCTTCTGCCATACGAGCGCGTAACTCAGGCGTGAGCGCGGTTGAGGGCGTCTCCTCTATCACTTTCTGGTGGCGGCGCTGTATGGTGCACTCACGCTCGCCCAGATGGATAACGGCCGCATGGGCATCTCCAAAAATCTGGAACTCGATATGCCGAGCGTTCACAATAGCCTTTTCCAGAATGAGCGTCCCGTCTCCGAATGCCGATAGCGCCTCGCGGCGTGCCGCCGACAGCGCCTCGGGCAGCTCGCGGCTGCCGGCCACCAGACGCATACCCTTGCCGCCTCCTCCCGCTGCGGCCTTGATCATGACCGGATAACCGGCAGCTTCGGCACTTTCGAGGAACAGCGCCTCCGACTGATCTTCGCCCAGATAGCCGGGCACAACCGGTAGACCGGCCGCCGCCATCAACAGTTTGGCCTCGCGCTTGCTTCCCATGCGGGCAATCACCTCCGGTTCCGGCCCAATAAAGGTGATGCCGGCTTCACGGCAGGCAGCGGCAAAGGAGGCATTCTCGGCAAGGAATCCGTATCCTGGATGTATGGCGTCGGCGCCGGTGCGCGCGGTGGCCTCGAGAAGCGCCGGAATATTGAGGTAGGAGTCGCTAGCCGACGGACCGCCAAGGCGCACCGCTTCACCAGCCGCTTGCACGTGAAGCGCGCCGGCATCGACGTCGGAGAACACACCGGCGGTAGCGATACCCATCTCGGCGCAGGTTCGCATGATGCGGCAGGCAATCTCGCCGCGATTCGCCACCAGCACTTTGCGAATCATCGCTCGCTCACCCACCACGGCGGCTGCTGTTTCTGCAGGAAAGCGAGCATACCCGCCTGCGCCTCCGCTCCGGCGCGTAATTCATTCAATAGTTCGATGCGATACTCCAGCGTCCGGGCGCCGCCGCTGCCAGCGACCGCGAAAAGCAGACGCTTGCACTCCCGTAATGCCTGGGGCGCCCCCTTCAGCACGTCGCCGGTGACCGACTCTACCAGGTGACCCAGTTCTTCGTCAATGCAGGTGAGATGAGCCAAGCCATACTCTAGGGCAGCGGCGGCGCCGATTTCCCGTCCGCTCAGCATCAGCTGTCGAGCGCGAGGCAACCCCACTCGAGCTATCACATACGGTGAGATGATGGAGGGGACCAGACCCAGCCGCACCTCAGGCAGCGCAAACACCGCGCTGCTCGCGGCGATGGTGATGTCGGAGACGCAGACCAGTCCCAGTCCACCACCCAGTGCGGCACCATGAATAGCGGCGATGACCACCTGGGGCGCCTCGTTAACGCAGACCAGCAATTCATCCAGGCGTGCTACAGCCGGACTGCTTTCCTCTGGCGAATGCGCCTCGGCCAGATCACCCACGTCGCCTCCAGCACAGAAAGCCTTCCCAGCACCCCGCAAAACCGCCACTCGTACCTCGCTATGGGACTCATCTGCCAGCTCATGGAAGCAGGCAAGTAACTCGTCTACCATACGGTGGCTCATAGCATTGCGGCGCTCGGGCCGGTTGAGCGTCACCGCCGCCACTGGACCCTGGAGCTCACACCGTATGGTCTCAAAGGTTTGCATGAATGTGCTGTCCCTCTCCTCAACCGGCATCGGGTGGGCGGTTGATACTCTGCTCGGCCGAGAAGCCGTCGGGGTAGCGCCGGCGCAACTTCTCCACATTGCCCGCAACCACTTCCTCCATCGATAGGCCGAGAGTGTCGCAGAGCAGCACCCAGTACCAGAGTACATCGCCCAGTTCGCTGCTCAGCCTGGCCTTGTCGAGGTCGTGTCCATGAAACAAGTGTTTTTTGAGCTCTTCGGCTACCTCGCCGGCTTCGCCGCAGAGTCCCAGCGCACCGGAGATCAGCCGCTCTTTCGGCTCCAGGTCCGGGCGTACGGTGCGAAATACGTCCCGTCGATACTGCTCCCAGTCCAATATGGTCTCCCTCTATCTGTATCAGTCCTGGTCAAATCAGTCCTGGTCAAATCAGTCCTGGTCAAATCAGTCCTGGTCAAATCAGTCCTGGTCAAATCAGTCCTGGTCAAATCAGTCCTGGTCAAATCAGTCCTGGTCAAATCAGTCCTGGTCAAGTGGCAAGTAGAGCACGGCGCCGGCAAGAGATTTTCCGAGCGTGTCCAGGCGAAGCGAGCGGGTGGCGCCACCATCCAGCGCCTGGTGGAGCACAAAGTTGAGCGCCTCAATATTGTCCAGCTCGTAGCGCTCCACCGGCCCAAGCACGAGAGAGCCAAGCTGTTCCTTGACCCGCTGCGCCGTTAGCTTGGCCTTGAGCTCAGCGTATGCCGCTGAGGACCTGGCAATGACGCTGACGTTGGCGATATTGCCTTTATCACCGGCACGTCCATAGGCCAGATCATAGACCCGCCTGACATATGAAGCATCCGCCATATGTATGTCTTTCTTTTGATCTCTCGCTTATCTGATGCATTGTACACCAGGTGCCTCGGCAACCACTGGACTCCAGAGCCCAGATCCAACGGCTGCCCAGGGACCAGGGTCCACTTGAGGCGCCAGGGCTCAGACGGCGAACTCCGCCGCGATCCCATGCATACCGAGGTTGAGCGAGAGCTCTCCGCCGTGGTGCAGGTCATGTTCGAGCACATGCCAGACTACCCAGGCGCGTGACACCTCGACGGGCGTGCCATCCCAGTCGTCTGGGAAGGTCTTTTCCATATCGGCAGGACTCCAGCGGGCCAGACAATCGGCCATAAATTGCCAGGTATGGTCAAAGGCCAGAGCCAGCTCGGCGGCGGAGGGAAGGGGGGACCCCAGCGTTAGGCCGGCCTCGTTCCAACTCGCATATGCCTTCATCTGCTCGCCGCCATCCTCGCCCAGATACTCGGTGAACCAGAAGGTACGGCAGCCGATGATGTGCAGGGCATTCTCGCCAATAGAGCGCAGGCCTGGTGCGGCGCGCAGCGCGAGCTGCTCGGCGGTAAGCGGCACCAGCGCCTCTTTGATGTGATCCTGGTACGCTTTCCACCAGGTGTAGAACGTGGTGAGTGTGAAGTTGTCTTCAGCCATGTAGCTCATCTCCTGGTTTAGCTGGGTACATCTTGATTGCCTCGCGCTTCAATCGATCATTAGTGTGCGCCGGATGAGGCTACCGTCGCTAGTACCTGCAGTAGTCCAATGAATGCCAGCAAGCCAACGACGAAAAGGATGGACCGCGGATTGCCGAAGTTGACCGTCCAGCCGAACCCGTTGCGTCTCTCCACAAAAAAAGCGGGATCGTCGCGGTTCACGTAGAAGACGCCCAGTTTCCAGTAGCTATCGTCCAGGCGATCCGTCGGACTGGCGCTGCCCAGCCGCGAGCCGCCCTGCCCCGTCAAGAGGGCTATACCGAACGCTCCGAGCACCACGAGCGCAGTGAAGCCGAGCGTTGCCGGCAGCAGCCAGCCGGCCGCTTTACCGCCCGATACTGCAGCCTGCGCACTTGCGACCGCTGCAGCGGCCAGCAGCAGGAGGGTCAGCACCTTGGTCCCAAACAGCAAGAGCAGTCCACGCCGGCGAAAGCGCTCGTCGGCCAGATCGGGCAGCGCCTTGGCTTGGACGACGCCGAAGGAGATCGCTGTCAGCAGCACATAGAGAAATACCTGTGACCACACCAGCGAGAAGTAGGAGACAATGGACTTGGCCGCGAAGCCGTTGGGAGTGCCGTCGGCGGCAAAGTGAATCGGAATGACCGAGGGCGCTGCCGCATAGGTCGCTGCTAGATAGGCCGCCGTGGCGGCGATCACCGCCAGCGGGATCAGTTCGAGCACCAGCGGTACGGTATCGCCGTAGCGGCGCGGACGTAGATCGGCTACCGGAGCGCTGTCGTAGGCTGCCGTCCCCTGGGGCAGCGCTGGCACGAGCGCTCGCATCGCCCAATAGGCGAGCAGGTAGGGGATCCCCAGCGCCAGCACGCCAACCAGCAAAATGATCGACGGCCACACGGTCTCCCACCACGAGGTGGGGCCGAGCGCTAAAGCCACCGCCTGCGCCGCGATCGCTAGGATGCCGATGCCGATGACGCCCGCGCGATACCTGCCGATGACGGCCTGAACCGGCGGCATTGCACGCGCTCCGGGCGGCACGGTCACGCCGAAGAGTAGTCCACTGCGCGTCAAGCTCGGCATGGCCCAACTGAAGACAACGGTAACCAGAAGGACAACGCCAAAAAGCGAGGCTTCGAACGCTTGCAACACCAGACTATCCTCCACTCCTGGCAACCAGGACACCCGCCCGGCTAACCCTCAAAGATCTCACCGGCAAGGGAACGTAAGGTCGATGGTTCCACGCCGAGCAGCAGCGCCTCCGTGCGAACGTGCTCGAGCAGTGCACGCACGCGAGGCACAGCCTCAGGCTGCTGCGTATCCCGGCGCGCGAGGCGTGGGTGCACGACCGCCCGTGCGC
The DNA here is from genome assembly GCA_963826075.1 of uncultured Chloroflexia bacterium. Lineage (GTDB taxonomy): Bacteria > Chloroflexota > Ktedonobacteria > Ktedonobacterales > JADMIN01 > JAJPKE01. The sequence goes on along the minus strand of CAWGVQ010000004.1, from coordinate 686,103 downwards.
CGCGCCGGAGCAGGATGATGTGCTCGGCCTCGAGCACCCGATAGGCGGCAACCACCGTGTTGACGTTAATCCCCAGATCGCTGGCAAGCTGCCGCACCGCTGGCAGCGCTACACCGACTGCCAGCACTCCATTCGCCGCCATCGCCTTTATCTGCTCGACGATCTGGAGATATTTGGGCTCGGAACTCAGCTCATCCAAGCGGATGATACGCGGCCCGCGCTGTCGCGCGCTCTCTTGAGGCATCGCTTACCCCCATGCTCTGTACTAGCCATCATAGTGATTATAGTACAGTGCATCCGGGTTCGCAAGGCAGGCGGGGCAGCTGAAGCACTGGCCGGAAGGTTCACCCATCGAATCGCGGCGACCGCAGTAGGTCACCGGTTGCACTTCGTACCGGGCACAGTTGCGCCCAGTGTCTGTCGTCGGGTAGAGTGGCCACAGATAGAGAGAGTGCAACCGTGTAACCAGCACACCTATGAATGGAGCGGAGCAGATATGCACGTTGACCCCCCGACCTACGGCAACTACATTGCTGGTGAGTGGTCACCTTCTGCCGACGGGCGCACCAGCGAGAATCGTGACCCGGCGACGGGCGAGTTGATTGGCACCTTCGCCCAATCGGGGTCCACTGACGTGGACCGAGCCGTCGCCGCCGCGAAGGCGGCTTTTCCGGCATGGCGCGCGACACCGGCGCCGAAGCGTGGCGAGATTCTCTACCGTGTGGGGCAGATCCTTTCCGAGCGCAAGGAGGACCTGGCGAAAGATCTGACCCGTGAGATGGGAAAAGTGCTGCCCGAGGCGCGTGGCGACGTGCAGGAGGGCATTGATATGGCCTACTACATGGCCGGCGAGGGACGGCGCCTCTTCGGCGCGGTAGTGCCCTCCGAACTGCCCAACAAGGCTGCGCTGAGTCTGCGCGATCCACTGGGCGTCGTTGCCTGCATCACCCCATGGAACTTTCCGGTGGCCATACCCTCCTGGAAGATCATGGCCGCACTGATCGCCGGCAATACCGTTGTCTTCAAGCCGGCTACCGATACGCCTCTCTCGGCGGTCAACCTGGTGCGGGTCTTCGAAAGTGCTGGGCTACCGCCAGGGGTCCTCAATCTGGTCTGTGGGACCGGCACGGAGACTGGCATGCCGCTGGTACGCCACCCTGATGTGGCGGCAATCTCGTTCACCGGCTCAAACGAAGTCGGCCGCGAGGTAAACGTCGAGGCGGCACGCGACTTGAAGCGGGTGGCTCTGGAGCTGGGCGGCAAGAACGCCATCATTGTGCTGGACGATGCCGACCTGGATCTGGCCCTCGATGGTATTGTCTGGAGCGCCTTTGGGACGACCGGACAGCGCTGTACCGCCTGCAGCCGGCTCATTGCTCAGCGTGGCGTCCGCCAAGAGCTGGAGCGTCGCCTGCTGGAGCGGGTAACCGGGCTGCGCCTGGGGCACGGGCTCGACCCAAGCACCGACGTCGGACCACTGATCAACGCGGCACAGGTCGAGCGAGTGCACGGCTACATGACGGTAGCACGGCAGGAAGGGGCGCGCATTCTCAGCGGGGGTGAGCCGGCCCACGACGGACAGCTGGAGAGGGGCAACTTCTACCTGCCAACCCTCCTCTCCGATGTCAAGCCGGGGATGCGGGTGGAACAGGAGGAGATCTTTGGACCGGTGCTCTCCATCATCGAGGTGGCGACGCTGGAGGAGGCCATCGCGGTGAACAACGGTACTCGCTATGGCCTCTCCAGCGCGATATTCACCCGCGATCTCAATGCGGCGCAGGTGGCGATGCGAGACCTGACCACCGGAATCGTCTATATCAACGCCGGCACCATCGGCGCGGAAATCCAGCTACCTTTCGGGGGCACGCGCGGCACGGGAAACGGTCACCGTGAGGCGGGCCTGGGCGCTTTAGAGTTTTTCACCGAGTGGAAGGCCGTCTACATTGATTACAGCGGCCGCCTCCAGCGGGCGCAGATCGACGCGTGACACTTACGCTTCCGCGGGGCGCACCAAGAGACGCGCCCCTGCTGCCACCTCCGGCCCCAGGAGAAGCTCGCCAGCGCGTCCGGGGAGAGAGCTGAGGGGAACAACTCCGCCTGCCGCGAGCAGGTAACGCGTTGCCTCTAGATCGGGCGTGGTGAGCAGCACGCTGAAGAGTCCTTCTCCCTCCGCCCGCAGTGCCCGCGCCACGCGGCCGTCGCCGTTCACATCGCGCGGGGCCAGCAGGTCAATGCGCGTGCCTCCGGCCATAAATTGCGCCCCCTCAGCTTCCCAGTCGTCATCGCTGGTTCGCTCCTGGAGCGCAAGGCCAAGTCCCTGCTGGTAGAGCGCGATTCCCGCGTCGAGATCCCAAACGAACACAGTGACACCAGCAACACCGTGCACACCGTTCGGCTGCTCCTCCGGTGGCTCACCAGCCAGTCGCTCGGCATCGGACGTCTCCCACGAAATCAGGAATGGCCAGGGCCGGCGCCAGGGAGTATCTCCAGGAATCGCCAGCTGCCAGGCAAGCACAGAGCCGTCCGGTCGCTCGCGGCGCATGGCGAGCGGGCCCTCGACGGCCAGCCCCCACGAGCGCAGCCTGGCCGCATCCTGCTTGAGGTCCTCACTGGCAAGGGCGTAGCCGACGAGCCCGCCGGAATGACTCTGCAGAAAGTCGAGGACGCCGCGTCCGTTTAGTCCCGCGCGCTTGGCCTCGCCCTCGTCGGTTACCGCCAGCAGCTCGATATAATCCAGCCCATAGCGGACGATGGCATTCGCCGTACCGTGCCCGGGATGCTGACCGCCAAGGGTGGCGGCAAAGCCCAGCGCGCGGTACTGTCGTACAGCCTCATCTAGAGTGTGCACGGCGATCACCGCATGGTCAAAACGGGTTATCATGGAAGTCTCCTTGGTAGGTCTCGGCAGTGGTCTTATGCGGCTTGGGCCTGCGCCCAATCCCCTGAGAACACTGAGGTGAAGGTGCGAGTAGCATTCGGATCGCTCACGACTATACCAAGCTCACGGTTTTCATCCAGCGAGGTGCTGCTGAAGTTCTCTGAGCCAGTGAACGTCAGTTTCGAGTCTACGATAATGAGCTTGGCATGCATATAGAGTGTGCTGCTGTACCGGACCTGCACTCCAGCGTCGAGAAGCCGTGTCACACCTGGGCTGTTGCCTGTCGAAGAGGATGACGGTGCGGGTAGCACCAGCTGTACGTGCACCCCGCGCTTGGCCGCAGCGATTAGGGCGTTCTCCGATTGGGTATCCGACATTTCTTCATCTTCGAGGAAGAGACTTGTGTGCGCGCTAGCAATCAACGCCTGCAAGTCCGCCCGCGAGTTCTCGGGGCTGACTACCAGTCGAGGTACAGTAAGCTGAACTACCTGATGATTCCAGTCAGCGTCAAAAATGGCCTTAATTTCGCCGACATCAGGAGCGGCGCTATCAATGACTCCGTAGTCTCGATCGGCTGTACTCGAAGAGCCACCTAGTCCAGAAAGCGTTAGATTGCACGTCATGATGTAGGCGGTTTTCCCGTCTATAATCAGTGCCTTCTCGTGAGTATAGCGAAAAACTGGATCGGAGGCCTGGGCCTGTACTCCCGCAGTATTAAGCTCCTGGATCAGTTGCTGTGGATTTTCCTCACCGCCGCCGTCAGGATGTGGCTCGAGCAGCACACGTACCTGCACGCCACGACCAGCGGCACCTTCTAGCGCCTGGATCACGGCTTGATCTGTTAGCAGATACACCTCGACCCACACGGAACTTCGCGCCTGCGCAATCGCATCGACAATCGGCGCTTCGCCGGCGCTAGGCTCGACAAAAACCTGGACCGATGATGCGGCGCAACTGGCATCGACACAGGGAGTGATGGCACCCGTAGAGGCAGGTTGTTGAGTTTGAGACCCCGCTCCCGATGGAGGGCTGTTCGAGGATAGATTGCCACTCACGTCACAGGCGGTGAACAGCAAGAGAACGAGCGAACCAAGCAGGAGACAGGTTCCCCAATGGCTCCAGTGGAGACCACGGGCGTGTAAAGACCTTCTATGCATACGATTTTGATCCTCCAGGACACAGTATAGTCGCTACTTCACCAGTTCGCCGGTCACACCCATGATGGCGGTATAGTCCTGATTGGATACCACCAATCACCCATTTGTGAGCTCACTGATAGTATCAATTTCCCAATAGTAGCCAACCGGACAGCGAGACTAATGTGGAACTTTCTCTTCAGACGCTGACTGAGCCTGAGGTGCCCATCGTCGACAGCTTACTTCGGGCGGCATATCGCCGCGATCAGCCCTACACCGAGCGCCTACGCCAGCACCTGGCCTGGGAACCAGAGGGCTGGAAGGTGGTCAGAGCTGATGGGGCCATCGTTGCCTGCGGTGGCTCAACGGTGATGGGCACTGTTGCCTACATAGGGTTGGTAGGCGTCGAGCCATCATGGCAACGACGAGGTGTGGCGAGCTACCTTATGGACCGTCTCCTCGATTGGAGCTCTAGCCGGGGATGCACGACGGTTTTGCTTGATGCCTCTGATGCTGGCCAACCGCTCTACCGCCAGCTTGGTTTCGCTGTGGAAGACTCGGTAGGAGTCTGGACTGCTGCACCGCCCAGCCTTCCGGAGGACCCGGTCAGGTACACTAGGGCCGTTCAGGTTGCATCGAGCAGTGATCTCGCGTCGGTTGCAGACGCCGATGCCCGCTGGACCAACATGCCTCGCCAGCAGATCGTTAAGGCACTGGCCGCCGAGCAGCCGGGTAGTGTCCTGCTAGCGCGTACTTCAGCAGGGGATCTAGAAGGCTATCTTGTGCTGCAGCTTACGGTAATTGGCCCCTGGCTGGCGACATCTGCTGAAGCAGCCGAGGTTCTGCTCCATCAAGGGTTAACTCTGGCCCGTGACCTGAACGCAATGACGGTCTTCGCGCCATCTTCGAATCGGGCGGCCACCGACATCTTGCCGCGCTACGGGTTTGTCTGCTCACGTTCCCTGGCCCATATGCGGTTAGGTATCCCTCTTGCTGCCGATCGACGCCGGTGGATCTATGGTCAGATTAGTCTCGCACTAGGGTAAACACCCCAGAGCTGCCCGACGAGCGTTCTCTGGCGAAGTCCTGGCAGGTGTGCCTGGGGATCGATATCCCAAGGTGATTAAAGAATGAAGGATGGAGGAGACGACCATGCCGAAATCTCGAGATGGGGAGGAATCAGCCCGCTTGTCTACCCCAAAGGTAACACCCATTCCACTTGAGGACATGAACGAGCGGACTCGTGAGCTCATGTCTCGGGCCATTCTCGACCAGAACGGCGAACCATTGGCTGTTTTTGGAACCATTGCGCGCCATCCCAAGCTGTTTGCGTCCTGGCTCCCATTCGCGAGCCGCCTGATGGCTGGAGGAACTCTTGATCGGCGGCTCACCGAACTGGTGATTCTCCGGGTCGCCGTCAACATGGGCAACGATTATGAGTGGGGCCAGCACGTAGAGCTCAGCGCAGCCTTTGGAGTCGATCGGAATACGCTAGACTGCATCATCGTAGGGCCGTCGGCTGAAGAATGGTCCCCACTTGAAGCTCTCCTGCTCCAGGCCACGGATGAGCTTCATACCACGCGGCGCATAACCAACACCACCTGGGATGAACTGGGCAGGCATCTCCGCCTAGAGCAACTCATCGAACTGTGTTTTCTCGTTGGCCACTACGAGATGCTCGCCATGTTTCTCCAGACAGTTGGCGTTCAACTTGAGCCGGGAAAGGAGCCGCTACCAAACCGCCAGCAACCCCACGCGTGAACGTAGAGGCTTGCTTCGCTCCGCTGCGACCTGCATATAATCGTCCCATGAAGCAATTCGTCAACACAGCCAAGTTAGCAATAGGCGATCAGGTCGCCATTGTCTCACCATCTGCTGGACTTCCCGGATTATTCCCCTGGGTACAGGATTTGGGTCTCCAGAGACTTCGTGATGTATTCGGTCTACATCCAGTTGAGTATCCAACGACCCGGACAATGGGCGCTTCGCTTGCAGACCGCGCTAAAGACGTGATGGCAGCATTTCGTGATCCAGAGAACAAGGCTGTACTGACGTCTATTGGCGGTGAGGATCAAATAAAACTCATCAAATATCTGGATCCAGACGTTTTTCTCAGTAACCCCAAACCCTTTTTCGGCTATAGCGACAATACCCATCTGCACAACTTTTTATGGGGTCTGGGCATACCTTCGTTTTATGGAGGCTCTATTCTGACGCAGTTCGCCATGCAGACACGTATGCACGATCTCACCGTCAAGTTCCTGAAGCACGCACTCTTCGATAGTGGAGAGTATGAGCTTGAAGTGTCTAGAGAATATACTGATGAGGGCTTAGATTGGGGCGACAAGGCCAACTTAGCCAAAACTCGTAAACATGCATCCAACGATGGCCTCTACTGGGACAACCCGGCCGACGTCACGGGTATCCTCTGGGGTGGCTGTGTCGAGTCGCTCGTCGTGCAATCAACGACAGCCAAGTATCTGCCAAAAGATGGCGACTTGGACGGCTCGATACTATTTCTGGAAACGGCTGAGGACATACCTGACCCGTGGATCGTCGAGTACGTATTAATCGGCTTCGGAGAGCGGGGCTGGCTTGATCAGTTCAAAGCCGTACTAGTTGGCCGCCCGAAGGCATGGGAGTTTGATAAACCAACATCAGCCAAAGAACAGGCTGCCTACCGGAAATTACAGCGGGAGACGGTTGTGAAGGTAGTTCGCGAATACAACCCGACTATTCCCATTGTCCAGAACCTGGACTTCGGGCATACGGATCCACAGATAGTCTTACCCATGGGAAAGACCGCCCGCTTAACTACCGATAAGCGCGTATTTCTCAGCTATTAACTTGCGTGATCTATCCCGCTAGCTTCTAGTGCTCGGTCCAGATCGAAGTTGATAGCGTATGTATGCATAGGGTATACACCTTGGATAAGGGGGTACCGTGATGCCTGACGCTCTATTTGCCGAGCCAAGACTGGCCGAAATCTATGACCTCCTCGACAGTCCGGACCGGCCCGATCTTGCTCCATACGTATCCATAGCAGACGAATTCAATGCCCACTCGGTGATTGACCTGGGGTGCGGCACCGGTAATCTGGCCTGTCGCTTAGCGGCGCACGGGAAAGAAGTCGTTGGCATCGATCCGGCGGCGGCGTCTCTGGACGTCGCAAGACGTAGCGCGCATGCCCACCGAGTGCGCTGGATCACCGGCACCGCAGCGCAGCTCAAAGGATTGCACGCCGACCTCATCTCAATGACCGGCAATGTGGCACAAGTGTTCATTACCGACGAGGAGTGGCTGGCGACTCTTCGCGGGTGCCACGATGCACTTGCCCAGGGTGGGCGGCTAGTCTTTGAGGTCCGTGATCCCGCCAAAGAGGCGTGGAAAGGCTGGAACCGAGAGCAGTCCTATCGGACGATTGAAGCGCCCGGCATCGGCATGGTCGAGTTCTGGGTGGAGCTGGTGCGCGTAGAACTGCCACTGGTTGCTTTTCGCCACACTTTCGTCTTCCGAAAGGACGAGACGGTGATGACATCCGAATCAACCTTAAGGTTCCGCGACCGATCAGAGATAGCCGATACATTATCCCGTGCGGGGTTGGCGGTGGAATCGGTTCGAGATGCCCCCGACCGTCCTGGCTTAGAGTTCGTCTTTATTGCTCACCCATGATAGTACTCCGCTCTGCCGCGTCAGGGTATCTCGGTGATCTCTACCACCGGGCTTACCAGTTCACGCCTTACCAGTGCCGGCCAGAGACCAAGCAAAGGTCGGGGTTCCGCCCCCACGGATAGTCCGGCAACCGACATGCCTGCCGGTCCGGAGAGACCAAGCGCCATAGCCCTTCTCACCGCCGCTTTCAGAGTAGCCGGGTCATCTGCCGTGCATACCATACGAACTATTAGCTCGATGGGATCCTCCGGCGGCGACGGGAGGTAGTCGAGTGGCCCATAGAGGCTATCCAGACCGGGATGGGAGTAGTCGATACGGGTAATCGGCAGACCCTCCCAGGCAGCCGCAAGCATGCCGCGCAACAGAGTTTCTTTGCGCCATACCTGCGGCCAGCCCAGGGTAAAGATCAACTCCCGGCTGTAGCTTTCCACCCGCGCGATGTTGACCTTGAGGGTAGCGGTAGGTGGGTGGCCAGTGACGCCAGTGACTCTTACCCGGTCGGGGCCAGCATCCTCAAGCCCCAAGGTGGTGATATCGGCGACGACATCCGGTGTAATATAGGCCCGTGGATCGTGTATCTCATAGAGCAGCTGCTCTTTGACGGTCTCCAGGGCTACCCGGCCCGGCAGTTCCGGCACCTTGGTAATGATGAAGGTACCGTCTGCTTCAACCTCGGCAATGGGGTACCCAGGGTGAGCCAGCGATTCGGCATCCACAAGGTCGATGGTAGCCAGACTATTGCCTCCCACTACCTGGCCGGTGCACTCGAGAAGATGCCCACAGATGATACCGCTGGCCAACCTGTCGAAGTCATCCGGCGGCCAGCCGTAGTGGTGGATGAGCGGAGCCAGATAGAGGCAGGGATCGGCGACGCGCCCGGCGATGACGATATCCGCTCCCTGGGTCAGCGCCTGAGCGATTGGGTACGCTCCTATATAGGCATTGGCGCTCACCACCGGCGGATCCGCCAGGGACAGTGGCTCCCCAGTCTCCATATTGGTGAGCGACTCTCCCGAGGCGATCAGGGCATCCAGCCGCGGCAGGAGGTCATCGCCGGTCACCGTCGCGATCTTGAGGCCATGCAGCTTCTCGCGCTCGGCGACAGTACGTACGAACGCGGCGGCGCCGGAGGGGTTGAGACCGCCGCCATTGGTGATCAAAGGAATCTTGCGCTGGTAAGCCAGCGGCAGTATGCGTTCGGCAATGACCTCCACGTCACGGGTGTAGCCCAGTGATGGGTTGCGCATCTGGTCGCGGCGTAGAATGGCCAGGGTCAGCTCGGAGAGTGCCTCGAAGCAGACCACGTCCACATGGCCGCCCAGGATCATAGGGAGCGCCCGGGTGACGTCGTCGCCATAGAAGCCTTCTGCGGACCCTATGCGGAACATATTTCAACCGCCCTTGCTGGGGAGTATGCCCTCTATTTTGGCGATGATGCCCAGCATGACCTCATCAGCGCCGCCGCCAATCGAGAGCAGTCGCATGTCACGGAAGGTGCGCGAGATGCGCGTCTCCTCCATATAGCCCATGCCGCCATAATACTGCAGGCAGCTATCGGCGACTTCTCGCCCAAGCCGGCCCGCCTTGAGTTTGGCCATCGACGCCAGCCGAGTAATGTCTTCACCGGCAACCATCTGCGCTACCGCCTCGTAGCACAGCGCCTTCAGGCACTCGATTTCGGTCAGTAGCTCGCTGATGCGGAAGTGAATAACCTGATTATTGATGAGAGGCTGGCCAAAGGCTCGGCGCTCCCTGGTGTAGGCAATGGTGTCCCGAACCGCCCGCTCCATTCCGGCATACGAGGTGATGGCACCAACCAGCCGCTCGCGCTGGAACTGCTGCATCTGCAGCAGAAAACCCCTGCCTTCCGCGCCGATAGTATTAGACTTGGGGACCCGCACCTGATCAAAGATCAGCTCGGCGGTATCGCTCGACCAGTTGCCCAGCTTGCGCAACCGACGGCTGACACTGAAGCCCAACGTCGCGGTGGGTACGATGATGAGAGACATACCGCGATAGCCTGGTTCTTCGCTGGTGCGAGCGAGCAGACACACCCAGTCCGCCTGAGTACCGTTGGTGATATAGAGCTTACGTCCGGTAATAACCCAGTCATCTCCATCGGAGACCGCCCGTGTACGAATCGCGGCCACATCCGACCCCGCGTCCGGCTCGGTGACCGCTACACAGCCAACGTACTCACCGCGTATGCTGGGCTCCAGATATTTTCGCTTCAACTCTGCCGACCCGAACTGGGACAGAGCCGGAGTACACATGTCAGTATGTACGGTGATGCCCATGGGGACGCCTGAGCAGTGAGCCCGGCCCAGCTCTTCGCAGAAGATGACTGTGTACCAGAAGTCCAGGTCGAGGCCGCCGTATTCTTCCGGATAGGTCAGCCCCAAGAAACCCAGGTCCCCCATTTTCTTGAACAGCGCGTGTGCCGGAAACGCCCCCTCCTCTTCCCACTCATCTACATGCGGATTGATTTCTTCCTCGACAAACCGCCGTATCGTCTGGCGGAACATCTCGTGTTCGGGAGTGAACTGCATGTTCGTCTGCCTTTTCTTAGGGTTTGGACCACATGTCTACCAGTCTACATGCGGAAGACACCGTAGTGTGGGGCGCCCGGCGACACCCAATCACGATTATAGGACATGGACAGACCGACGGTGAGCGCCTTACGGGTATCGCGAGGGTCAATTATGCCGTCATCCCACAGGCGCGCGGTAGCGTAATAGGCTGAGGACTCCTGATCCAGCTTCCGCTCGGTCATGGTGCGTACGGCTTCAATTCGCTCTTGATCCGGCACTGTCCCCTGCGTACGCGCCGCGTCTTCCTGTAGTATTGCCATGACTCCCGCCGCCTGCTCAGCTCCCATTACCCCGATCCGGCTATTAGGCCAGGTGAAGAGTAGCGTAGGATCAAAGGTACGGCCGCACATACCGTAGTTTCCAGCGCCGAAGCTGCCGCCCACTATAATCGTGAATTGCGGCACGCTGGAGTTGGCTACCGCGTTGATCATCTTGGCGCCATGCTTGATGATGCCCTCCTCCTCGTAGCGGCGCCCCACCATGAAGCCGGTAATGTTCTGCAAATAAATGAGCGGCGTGCGCACCTGGTTGCAGAGCTGTATAAACTGAGCTGCCTTCAGCGAGGACTCTGCGAAAAGCACACCGTTGTTGCCCAATATACCCACGGGAAAGCCGCTGATATGGGCAAATCCGGTGACCAGCGTGGCGCCATAGTCGCGCTTGAACTCGTCGAAGCGCGAACCGTCAACCAGGCGCGCTATTACCTCGCGCATGTCGAAGGGCCGGCGGAATTCTGCCGGTATGATACCCAGCAGCTCATCGGGATCGTACCGGGGCTCTTCGGGCTCGGTGAGAGCGGCGCGTATCTCCTTGCGCCGGTTCAGCCCAGAGACTATCTCCCTCCCGATTCGGATCGCGTCGGCATCGTCATCGGCGAGGTAGTCTCCTAGGCCGGAGACGCGGACGTGCATCTCGGCGCCTCCCAGAGACTCATCGTCTACTTCTTCTCCGGTAGCCATCTTTACCAGCGGTGGACCAGCTAAAAAGACCTTGGCCTGCCGTTTGACCAGGACTGTATAGTCGGAGAGGCCGGGAACATACGCCCCTCCGGCGGTAGAGTTGCCGAAGACCAGAGCAATCTGCGGCAGACCCATGGCCGACATACGAGCCTGGTTGGCAAAGATGCGCCCACCCAGGTCGGCAAAGAATTCGGCCTGATAGAGCAGATTGGCGCCAGCCGATTCGACCAGGCTGATACTCGGCAGGTGGTTCACCGCGGCGATTTCCTGTGAGCGGAGCGCCTTTTTGACGGTCATCGGGTAGCTGGCTCCGCCCTTTACCGTGGCATCACTCACGGTTATCATGCACTCGACGCCGGCGACCGTTCCGATCCCATTGATGGTGGAAGCGCACGGCGACTCATCGCCGTACATCCCAAAGGCCGCCAGAGTGGAAAGCTCGAGAAACGGCGCGTCGGGGTCAAGCAGCAATTCCAGGCGTTGCCGCGGCAGTAACTTGCCGCGAGCGAGATGCCGCTGGCGGGCGCGTTCACTGCCACCCTTGCGTACTTCTGCCTGCCGGGCGGCAAACTCCTCGAGGAGAAGGCGCATCGCCTGGTGATTTTGGCGGAAGTCCTCGCTCTTGGTATTGACGCCGGTCGCAAGAACGGGCATGCTACATCTCCCTCGATAAGGCTTAAAAACAGCAGCTGTCTTTGAAGCCGCAGACCATACAGATGCTAGCTTTGCCGCCCTTCAGGTCGGGCATAGGCATACCGCAGACCGGGCAGGCCATCTCCTCCTGCCTTCGCTGGTCGGGCCGGCGGACTTCACCGCTCTTCGTCTCGGTACTATCTCTATCAGCTCCTGGCGGCACGTCCGGCATGAGAAAATACCCAACAGTTTCTTTCATATGACTCTCCCGGCCACTTCTCACTGATTCCTCAAGATTCCTCACCCCAGAGGCTAAATTCGGGCCATGGAGCATGATCGGCAATCGTATATCCTTGTAGGCGGTAGAGCGAGCTTGCGCCGTCGACTTTGAGGGTGGTACCGGATATATAAGAAGCAGCTGGTGATAGCAGGAACGTCACTGCCGAAGCGATCTCGCTCTCGGTGCCCAGGCGCAGTGATGGAGTGTCGGCGGCGATGCCGGCCACCTGCTCCTGAACTGCCGGTGGGTAGGTCTTGAGACCACTAGAATCGATGATTCCCGGAGCGACGGCGTTGACGCGTATGCCATATATCGCCCACTCGAGCGCCAGAGTCTGAGTGAGATTGACGACGCCAGCGCGCGCCGCTCCGCTGTGTGCCATACCTGGGAACCCGCGCCACATTTCGGACACGATGTTGACGATAGCTCCGCCATGCTCGCGCATGCCCGCATCGAGAGCGGCGCGTGACATCAGAAAAGCGCCAGTGAGATTGGTCTCGAGCACTGCCTGCCAGCCTCTCGGAGTAATTGCCTCGGCGGGGCTCAAAAACTGGCCGCCGGCGTTGTTGACCAACCCATCCACTCGCCCCTGTTGCTCACGTATGGTAGCAAAGAAAGCGGTCACCCCATCCGGTTCGCGAATATTGCAGGTCAGTGCCGTAACCTTGCCGCCGGCTCTGGCGATCTCGTCGCGAGTTGGTTCGAGGTGCTCGATTGAGCGCGAGCAGATAACAACATGGGCGCCCAGCGCGGCCAGCTCATGCGCGGTGGCTCGTCCAATGCCCGTTCCACCTCCGCTGACGACGATAGTCTTACCGGTAAACAGTCCATCGCGAAAGACTGATTTACTCACCTGACTTGCCATGAGTCGCCTCCTCCGCCGGCAACAGGCCTTGTGCCGCCAGGCCTCTCGCCTGTTCTTGGAAAACTTCCTGGTCTATTGTCCGATCTCGCTCGGACCTTCCAGCTCGCGGAAACGGTAGCCTACGCCGCGCTCGGTCAGGATATAGACAGGATGCGCCGGATCGCGTTCCAGTTTCTGGCGCAGGTAGGTGATGTAGAGTCTCAGATAATGCGACTCGTCCCGGTATTCGTGGCCCCAGACCCGTGAGAGCAGCATATCATGTGAGAGAAGCCTACCGGCATTGTTGACCAGATGATAGAGCAGCCGATACTCGGTAGGGCGGAGAGAGACCTTCTGACCACGAACCCAGACTTCACGCTTGCTGAAATCGATCGTCAGATCCTTGTCCACGACAATCTTGGTCTTACGCGCCGGCTTGGGCATAAAGGTGCGTCGCAGCAGTGCCTTAATACGCGCCTGTAGTTCCTGAGGGCTGAATGGCTTGGTAAGGTAGTCGTCGGCGCCGATCTCCAGCCCGCGAATCCGGTCGGACTCTTCCTGGCGAACAGTAAGCATGATTACGGGAACGCTGGAGACCTCGCGAATGTGGCGCAGGGTTTCAAAGCCGTCCATCTCCGGCATCATCACATCGAGCACCACCAGATCAGGCAAGTCTTCCTTTACGCGCATGACGGCTTCTATACCGCTTTCAGCTTCGGCAACTCGGTAGCCTTCGAACTCCAGATTCAAACGGACTATGTCCCGTAATCTCGGCTCGTCATCCACTACCAGTACCGTCATGCTGCGTGGATCGAAGTTTTCATGCTCCATAATTGTTCAGGTCTCCGCCAAAAATGACCATCGCCGCCTCCGGCTTCTGCTCTCGAGGCAGGCTGAAGGAGAACATCGAGCCTCGCCCGAGCTCACTTTTTACCCAGATATGCCCACCATGCGCCTCGATGATGGCTTTGCAGATATAGAGGCCCAGTCCAGCGCCCTGGGTGCGTCGTGCCAGTGAGTTGTCCACCCGTTGGAAGCGCTCAAAGATTCGCTCCTGCTCTCGAAGAGGTATGCCCTGTCCAATGTCGGTGACGCTAACAACCAGCTCGGTACTGGTAACCCTACCGCGTACACGTATGGACTGGCCACGTGGCGAGTATTTCACCGCATTGTCGAGAAGATTCATAATCACCTCTTCGATACGGTCACGATCGGCCATGACCAGCGGAAACTGCGCAGGAAATCGCACGCTGATATCTCGGTCGGAACTGCGACCCTTGAAACGGCGCACTACTGAGCGCGTGAGCTCAGCTAGGTCGATCTCACTTTGCTCCATTTTCAAGCCACCAGCATGAATACGCGACGCATAGAGCAGATTCCCCAGCAAATGGTTCAACCGATCCGACTCTTCTTCGATGGCCAGTAACCGTCTTCGCAGCGTTTCGGTATCCCAATGGGCGTCCGCACGCGCCAGCGTGGATGCGTATCCCTTGATGATAGCAACTGGGGTTTGCAGCTCATGCGAAACTACTGAGACGAAAGTGTTGCGCAGCTCCTCCGACTCGCGTGAACGGGTGATATCGCGCACATTGAGGACGCAACTGACCGGCTGGCCGCTAGGGGCGCGCACTGCGGCTGCGGTCACTGAGACATCTACACTCTGGCCATCACGCGCCAGGAGAACAAGCTGGTGATCAGTGACGGCTTTGCCGGTCTCTATCGCCAGTACCACCGGATCGTGCTCATAGCCGAGTGGATTGCCCTGTACGTCACGTGGCAGAAGTACATCATGATAGAACCGGCCCACTACTTCATGCTGTCGCCAGGCGGTCATCGCCTCCATGGCCGGATTGAAACCGGTGATGCGTAGCGCGGCATCGATGGTAATGATACCGTCACCGCTAAAATGTAAGATGGAACCGAGCTGCCGGTTCTCCTGCCGCAGCCGTAACACTTCCTGGTGAAGCCGCACTGTTGCTGTCATCTCACCAATGAGCGCCTGCCGGCGGTGGGGATCCGCCAGCTGCCGGCGAGCGGAGAACCCTTTCTGGCCAAGGAAATGCGCTTCACCCACCGTGCCGGCGAGATCGCCCAGCCGTAGCGTCGCTATCTCTCCACCCCAGAGATCGGTGTTGACCACCGCTCGTGGACGGCCGTCTAGTGGCTCGGGTGTGTGGTCCTCGAGCAGAAACCCTATAATGCGCTGTGCGGTTTCTCGCTCAATTCCCCAGGTAATGAGAGTTGCGTCCTCCAGAGAACGAAGAGCGGTCGCGCCCTCGCCCTGTCTTTCATCGCGTAAGAGCAGTATGCCGGCACCGCCATCCACCAGCGCTGTGGCGTGCCCCAGCGCACGATACAGCGCATCTCCGGTACGACTTTGCTCGGTTGTGCCGGTGGACCAGAGGATTGCCATTACACCAGCCTCGTCTACGGCTCTTTAAAAAATACTGCTCATCTCGATGATGCACGGCCATGGTGTGGCACTAATTCATACTTCACCTGCGGCAGAGTATGAAGGCATCGTGCATTTTATCATATCATGGATACCATTTGATCCTTAGCAACGAGAGCGTGTGCGATGAACTTCGATATAGTAACGTTGTTCCCTGAGATGTTTCGCGGCCCGCTGGGTCACAGTATTCTTGCCCGTGCCGAGGCGGGAGGGCTGATCCAGATACATTTAGTCAATCCACGCGACACAACTACCGACCGGCATCATATCGTGGATGATTATCCCTATGGCGGCGGTGCAGGCATGGTAATGAAGCCGGAGCCGATCTTCGCCGCGGTGGAGTCCATGTACGGAGGGGGCCCGATTGTCCTGATGAGCCCACAGGGGCGCCGATTTACACAGAAAATCGCGCGCGAGCTGGCTCTAGAGCCGCGCCTCACCCTACTTTGCGGCCACTATGAAGGCGTCGATGAACGGGTGCGTGAACACCTGGCTACCGATGAAATATCCGTGGGCGACTTTGTACTAACCGGCGGCGAGTTAGCGGCAATGGTCATCGTCGATGCGGTGAGCCGGCTGCTGCCAGGCGTACTGGCTCCTGGCTCTACCCTCGAAGAATCCTTTAGCGATGGGCTGCTGGAATACCCCCATTATACCCGGCCGGTAGAGTTTCGTGGCTGGCGTGTTCCGGATGTACTTCTCAGTGGTAACCATGCGGCCATTGCACGCTGGCGCCGCAAAGAGTCGTTGCGCCGCACCCGGCAGCTTCGCCCAGAACTTCTGGAAAATCTCTCCCAGGCAGACCAAAAACTGCTTGCCGAGATGGACGTCGACGGGCAAAATACTTGATCTAGCCTGTCCGGCTGACCGGTATATCTCTGCTAGATTCGATTATAGCTAAGTGGGTAGCGGTTGTTACTGGCTGGTACAGGTCTCGTTACACTCTACGGAACGTTGCCAAGCCGTTCTCTCCCAAACTGAAGGCGCTGCAGTACCAGAGCGTGTCCCGAGTTGCCGAGCTGCTACGTGTAATCGATGCATATCGCGTTCCTCGTAGATCTAGCAAGCGGTGCCAACTGTGGACTCGACGAAAGGAGAATCCTGGTGGAGCTACCCCGTGTTAGCATCATCATGCCGATACGCAACGAATCGGTCTGGATTAAAGAGAGTCTTGGCGCCCTCCTATCACAGGATTATCCGGCCGACTTTACGCAGATCATACTGGTAGACGGCGAGAGCGACGACGGCACACTCGATATCGTGGCGGCGCTGCCCGGGACTGAGCGTGTTACAGTTCTTCACAACCCTTCCCGAAATCAGGCCGCCGGACTCAATATCGGCATCCGGTTCAGCAGTGGTGAGATTATCGTACGGGTAGACGGCCATACTATCGTGGCACCCGATTATGTACGCCAATGTGTCAACGCACTCAAGGAGACCGGTTCGCAGGGAGTGGGCGGAGTAATGCGGCCCTTAGGCATTACCCCAACTGGAAAGGCGATAGCGGCGGCGACCAGTTCGCGCTTTGCCGTCCCGACCGCGTTCCATGTAAGCCAGACCGCGTGCTATACCGATACCGTGTATATGGGTGCCTGGCCCCGGTTTATCCTCGACCAGATTGGGGAATTCGACCAACGGATGGTTCCCAACGAAGACTATGAGCTACACTATCGCCTCCGCCAGCTGGGAGGCAAGCTGTACCTCACTCCGGCGATCACCTCGCGCTACATCTGCCGCCAATCTCTTGGTGGCTTGATACGCCAGTATTATGCCTACGGAAGGGCCAAAGTCCGAACTCTCCGAAAGCATCCGAGATCGTTGCGGCTTCGCCAACTGGTAGCCCCGAGCCTGGTGCTCTGTCTGCTCGTTGGCCTCGTGCTCAGCCCTGTCTCCTCGGCCGCGTTCCTGGCCTGGCTGGCAATCGTATCGCTATATGCCATGCTATGTCTGGGATTTGCATTTCGGGTAAGCGGGCGAATGCTCTACTCAAATCCCGGAGAGTCCTGGAGGCTACCGCTGATATTCCTTACCATTCATCTCAGCTGGGGAGTGGGCTTCTGGAGGGGACTGCTTGATTGGCGCAGACCGGCGGTGCCACCGCCATCACCGGTCGCCTCTGAGCCTTTCGTAGCCCTTGGCAACGGCGCGAGTGGAGTGGGTCCTCAGGAGTACGCCTGAGAGTAGCGTGACACGCACGACGAGTTAGTGGTCATTCTTTCTGTCGGAGAAGAGAGAAACACCGATACCAGGTGCCGGCGTAGGGGGAACTGGCTTACCAATGTGGAAAATTCGTATCTCTGAGCGTCGGCTGCTGCTGATGGCTGGAGACGTGGCCGCTACCGCCGCCGCAGTTCTGATTGCGCTTGGTCTATGGGCCCAGCGTGCCCATGAAAGCTATGATCTGACGTTTCTTTTGCACCAGATCCACTGGCTGCTGATCCTGCCGTTAGTCTGGTTGATTCTGGCGAACGCTAACGACTATTATAATCTGCGGGTCGCTGCTCGGTTGCAAAGCAGCCTGTGGCGTCTGGTCCAGATTATTATGCAATTGATGCTCCTGTATCTGGCCACATTCTTCCTTTCTCCAACCGGTTCGCTCCCGCGCCGATTTATCGTCTACTATGCGGTCATATCCCTTTTGTTCATTGGGATATGGCGCATCTGTCGAATATTTCTGATAGGCTGGACGGGCTTCCGTGTGCGGGCAGTGATTGTAGGCGGTGGACAGCCTGGTGAATTGATCTGGCAGGCGCTCAAGCAGGAAGCGCACGCAGATTATGAGGTGGTCGGATGGGTATCCAGCCAGCAAGATGACCGGCTGGTTACTGGGGTAGGGCAGCGACTGGGCACCGGCGTGGAGTTGCCGTCAATTGTGCACCAGATGGGCGTATCTGAATTGGTAATGGCCTACGTCAATGAGATCCCGGACGATATCTTCCAGGGAGTTATCACCTGTTACGAGCACGGTGTTCAGGTCGTTCCGATGTCACGCCTATATGAAGAAATTACCGGGCGTATCCCCATCGAGCACATGGGCGAACACCTGTGGTCGCTGGTGCTTCCCGTACACGAGCATACGTTTTATTATTCGATCTATCTGCTGCTCAAGCGCGTGACCGACCTCATACTGGGGGTAGTGGGTCTGCTGTGCTTTCTACTTGTGCTGCCGATCCTGGCACTCATCATCAAGCTGGATTCGTCGGGGCCGGTGTTCTATCGCCAAACGCGATTGGGACACCGAGGCGCAGAATTTACTGTCTTGAAGTTGCGCTCGATGGTTTCGGGGGCGGAAGTTGGCAGCGGGCCCCGCTGGGCTACCCCCGGAGACATGCGCATGACGCGTTCGGGCCGCTGGCTTCGAAAGACTCGCCTGGATGAGTTGCCCCAATTTTTCAATGTGCTACGTGGCGATATGAGCATTGTCGGGCCCAGGCCCGAACGCCCGGAATTTGTGAACTTGCTTGCTGGCGAAATTCCTTTCTACCGGACCAGGCTGGCGGCCAAGCCAGGGCTCACCGGTTGGGCGCAGGTCAATTATCGCTACGGCTCTTCCGTCGAGGATGCTTTACGAAAGTTACAGTATGATCTCTACTATATCCGGCACCAGTCGTTGCTGCTCGATCTGACGGTCATCATAAAGACGGTTGGGACCATATTGCTCATGCGCGGCACCTAGCTCACTCGCCCCACTTTCCACCAATCGATGGTAATTTCGGCATGCCCGAGATGAAGGCCAAGGTGCTCGACGGTATGGGTAAGGCAGCGCCGGTTCATACGGTCGCCGGCAGGATGGCGGCTTAGGGCCGCAAGCTGTTCGCTGCTCATCCCCTCCAGCAGAGCTTCGGCAGCTGCCAGGAACGCCTGGTAGCGAGGGCGAAGTTCGGACCACGAGACCTGGGCGGCGAACTCGCCTTCTCGCTCGCGCTCCAGCGAGGCGTCTCCTACACAACCAAGCACCCACCACTCCGCTGAGCTGATAGCATGCAGGCTAATGGCGGAGAGCGAGTTGGATTCCGGGAACGGCGGCTGCCAGGAGAATGCTCCTTCAGGCAGAGAATCAAAAGCCTCGATATACCAGGTAATAAGCCGCCGCAGGTGGTAGCGGTACAGATCGGACTCGGTGGCGGGCTCTTCCCCGGGCCCGGGAGGAGTTGGCATCGGCACGGCTACCTCTCCATTCCTTCCTCGGCTCTAGCCAGGGGGTTAGCCAGCGTACCCAGCCGCTCGATCTCCAGCTCTACCACATCCCCCGGCAATAGCCAACGGTGGCGTTCCGTACCAAGCTCCAGAATGCAACCGGTGCCGCAGGTGCCGGAGCCAATGATATCACCGGGACGCAGACGCACGTGCTGTGAGGCCCGTTCTATCATCTGTGGAAATGTATAGTACATGTTCTTGGCATTGTCCTGGCTCAGTTGATCCCCGTTGATGCGCCCAACCATCGCCAAATCGTAGCGCTCGTCTTTTCCGGATCCTATGCGCTTCTCTGCCAGCTCATCCGGAGTTACCAGGTACGGTCCAATCGACGTAGCGAAGTCTTTGCCTTTGGCAGGTCCCATATTGAGCGGCTGTTCCTGGCGCCAGAGGTCGCGCGCGCTCCAGTCGTTTAATACCATATATCCAGCGATGTAGTCCGGGGCATCTTCGGCGGAAATATTCCGCCCCGCCCGTCCCATAACCGCTGCCATCTCCAGCTCAAAATCGACCTCCTGGCTGTGATACGGGTAGGGGACTGGCTCACCGCTACCGTAAAGCTCAGAAGTATTGGAAAAGTAGAATACCGCGATCTGGTACCACTCGGGAATCATCCCGGAGCCCCGCCGGGCGCGCGCCGCTTTCACATGTTGCTCGAACGTATAGAAATCGCGGAATGACGGAGCGTCGGGCACAGGAGCACGCAGCAACACCGCATCACTCGCGAGCAGCAGCCCATCTTCGGCTTGCAGGTCCTCGAGGCGCGCCTGCTCCGCCATGTTCAGCGCGGCACGAAGCGCCGCCATACCTTGCTGCTCCTGCTGTAGCAGCGCGAGCACAGTGGTTGGCGGAGACAGTGGCGGCCGAGGGGAAGCACTGCGACCTGCCCACGCTACCAACGTTTGCACATCCAGAACATTGGCTTCGCCAAAGAGGACTCCAGCCCGGCCGGTGGTCTGGAGATCGGCTCCGCTGGGAATATAGGTGACCAGCTTCATCGCACAGGCGCCCCTTTGCACTTGTAGACGCTGGCTAGCCGGCCAGCATTTCTTCCATGATACCGCAGCTTGTCCAGTGCTGCACGTGTTCACATGCGGTGGAACCAGTCTTCGCGCCACTCCGGGCAATTCGGGGCTGGATCTTTGCTGGCCCTCCTCGCGCTAGACAGGTCATAGCGTCGCTGAGCAGAATCGAGAGCTACGCGTAGATGCTCGATAAGGGAGCACGCGCTCATCATTGGGGAGACCAGAGCATGTATACCAGCGTGCACCAGATCTTCGATCTCGGCAAAATCGAGTCTGGTCATGACGACGAGTGCAATTGGGCGCGTTGCCAGTTGGTGTGCCAGGACAGTCACCAGACGGCGGCCCGAGATGTTGGTTGCGCCCTCATACTTCACATCAGCCGCATCCATATCCACCAGCACGATATCGGTCTGGATACGATCAATTGCCTCCGGCAGCCGCTTCCATGCCGCTACGTAGCGCAGATCAAATCGCGCCGTTCGCAGACTGGACCTAATGTCTCGGCGACCTCGCAAAAGGGTCTGTGCGGTCAGAATTATGGGTGCAATTGCTTGCTCAGGCGGATTTGCCGATAGAATTTGCACATGTGGTTTTTCTTGAACTACAGTGTTCATAGTCGTTCCTTTGCGCCGTGGCCGCTAGCTCGAGGCACACGACCCCTCCCAGTACTTCCTCACGTGCAAGATGAGTGCCCACAACACTATAAATGGGTGAGTGGGTGGCAATGATCTACAAATTTGGGTTATGTTTCCCTCTGAAATACCAAAGCGGCCTTCAAATAGCAAAAGGGGCATGGACTCGTGAACCGTTACTCTCGTATTGAGTGGTATACCGCACTCGTTTCGCTCGTGCTGGCGGGTCTAACTGGTCTGTATCTCGTCATCACTACATTTGCCGAGAAAGAGACCTGCTACGGCATCAGCGGTACCAAGATAGAGTGCCACGCCATCAGCAATGCCAATTCCGCTGCCACGATCGGCCGCCTGGTGACGGTACTCAGTATGGTGTTGGTCCTGTATGCATTTGCCGCTCTGGCTGCGCTTTGGCAGGGTCACGCTCGCCAGTCGGATGCGCGTGTGACCGCCTACATGGCTCTAGTAACCTGTAGCCTCACCGTGGTGGCAATGATTTGGGCGGCATTTTACGGGGTCGGTTTTTTCTTTCTGCCTAGCACCCTGCTCATTGTCATCGCGACCTTTGCCGGTCTGGTCGCGCTGCTCCAGGCGCCAAAGGATGCGGTAGACGTGAGTTCGTCGCGCCAATAGAAAGCTTAATGGAAATGGTGCATGACCAGTCCAGCCAGGATCTGGCACACCTCACTGATGACAATGAATCTCAGATTTTGCCGCTGAATGAGGTACAGTCTGTGCTGGCTGAGCGGTTAGTCGGCATCGACGAGACTGACAGCGCTCGCGTCGAGGATGCTCACGCCGCCGCTGAGCTGCTCCGAAGTTGCGTGGGAGCTACACATAATGGCGCGGGCGGGCACAGATTTCGGCTGCGACGTCTCTATGTACATGCTCTCAAACACCTGCGAGACGTCGAACTCTGGTTCCCTCCTCGGGGAAGTATGCTGGTCAGGGGAGGAAACGAATCTGGGAAATCCACCTTGCTCGAGGCCGTTTATTTCAGTCTATACGGCGCGCCATTGCCGGGTGAGCAGCCTCACCCAGCACTCGACGATCTTCTGCCTCGAGATGGTAGCACAGCTCACGTTGAATTGACCCTGGTCATTGGTGGCACTACCCTGGAGATTTGTCGCCAATTACTCCCCGGATCAGCCACGGGGCAGGCTACTCAAGAGGCGACACTCCAAATAAGTGCCCAGATGCCGCCGCACGAAATGGAAGAAGTGTACGGCCCACCACAAGTCAACTCGCGTATACTGCGCGAGATCAATGAACTTGACGGCGATGCGCTACGCATGTTCTGCTTTCTGGAGCAGAGAAGATGGCAAGGGATTGAGCGGCTGGCCAAAGCTCAGCTTGGCGCTCGGGTAGGCGCGCTTCCCGCAATTGTGCGGTTACGCAGTATCGAGAAGGATCTACAGTCTGCCGCGGCTCTGGCCAGGGAGCAGATAGAACAGGTGCGCGCACAGTACGAGATTGCTTCCTTACAGCAGGCGGCCACCGATGCCGAGCTATTTGCCGCCATGGCTGAGGAGCAAACACACGCCGCTCGCGTACGGCTCTTGCTGGACGAACGTGACAGCCGGGACACTGCCAGAGAACTGCAGGAAGAGCAGCTAGCTACGCTTACGGCACGGCACTATGATCTACGTGACCGGTTCACCACGGTAGCGGCGCCGCAACCTCTGCCAAGCGAGCCTGAGCAGGAGCAGCAAGCCGAAATCGACGAGCAAGCGGTAGCTGTCGAGCTTGCCAAGCTGCAGGAGCAGGTGGAGGCTCTACAGCGCAAGGACGAAGAGGCAGCAGCGCTCACCGCGCGTATCGGCGAGCAGGTGGTAGAACTGCTGGCTAGACATACACCACCCGGACATCTGTATTACGGAAGCGAGCCTCTAGACCAACTGGCTTCAGACTGGCCGCTCCTGGCTAACGTAGATGCTGCAAGGCTCGACAGCTACGAGGAGATATATCGGACTGCCAGTCAGGAGGCACGCCAGCTGCGCCAGAGCGCGGGTGCCTATGCGCAGCGATATGGGATGCAGGAGCTTGCGCTTGATGTGGAGGCCTGCAGCCGGAGACTGGTGGAAGTCGAGCGCCGTTGCCGGCGGTACGAGCTTGCCGCCGAGATGTCGGAGCCGCTGCGCGTACGCATCATCCAGCTCATTCTGACACAGACTGAACGATTATTGCAAAGGCTGTTGCCGGAGTTGACTGGCGGTCGCTATCGAACTGTCGAACTGGTTAGCAAAGATCCCAACGACTCGAATGCCGATTTCAGTGTGGCGTTCTGGGACGAAGCCGACTCCCGTCAAGTTGCCAACCACCAACTCTCAGCCGGTACACGCGACCAGTGTTCTCTGGCACTGCGGCTGGCGGTTGCGCTGGCGGCATTCCCCCAAGAGCTGAGCACCGTGCCCGGCTTTATACTCTTGGACAATCCGCTTGACTCCTTCGACGAGCAACGCGCGCAGGCTCTGGTGCAGATCGTGACTCAGGGAGCCGTTTCGCAACACTTTGATCAGGTGGTACTGAGTTCGCACAGCCAGACTATCCCTAGTGATGCGTTCCGCTTCTGTGTAGATCTGGAGAATGGTCGGATACGCGAGTCAAACTTTCCATCAAGAGATGCCGCGGAAGAACTTTGGCGAAGCGAAGACGCGGCCAACCCAGCCGTGCCGGAAGCCTAAGCTGGAGGTGTCTAAGCACTACGTGGGTATCGTCATCAGCTATGTATGCTGGGCCGGCCACGATGCCGCAGGTACGTTACCGCCCCTTGATGTCGTCGCGGGTATACTGCGGCCCGATGCCCTGCGTCTGCCGGCGTGGTGGTCTCCGCCCGGCCCCGACGAGATAACGGTCTACGTCCCGGCGCAATGGATTGGCGACTGGGAGACCGGCCATACCCTCGCACCTGCTTACCAATATCTCTGGCGCGCTCCCCGGTCACAGCTCCACTCGCCGGTCGGCCTTCCCCAGAATAGATCATATCGGCCGGATCGTCTGCCGGACAGCGCTATCGGCCCACGTCTCCGGCAGACCTCCAGGTAATCCAGCCTGGAGTTTTTCCGTCTTACTGGCTTGGGTGAGGCTCGCGTAACAAAATGTCGAACTCGCCGAAGGTATGCCTGACGCTGCCAGGATCGAAGGCAAACGGCATCGATTGCGAGCGGCCGGTGACAGCCAGGTCAAGGGCAGCGCGTATTCTCACCGCCAGAGCGGTTTCCTGTACGGGCGACTCGTGACCACCGCAGAGCGCGGTCGCGCCGCTTCCGGCGAGCCTTTCCAGCGAAAGACGCCAATCATCAAGGCTGGCGTCATCGGTCTGCATCCACAGCGTTCCGGCATAGCAGGTGTCGCCGCAGAACAGGTAGCCAGTCTCGCTGTCGATAAAGCTGGCATGTCCAGGGGAATGCCCCGGAGTATGCCAGACCGCCAGCGTCCGGCCTCCCAGATCCAATACGTCGCCTTCAGCCAGGGTACTGGTTGGCGGAGCCGCTTCAATCCGTCCGACTCCCTCGACCTCATAACTCTCCAGCAGCCGGGCGGCCTCGCGGGCATGAATGCGCCGGTCAGCAAAGCTATGCAAGCCGCCGATGTGATCCCAGTGGCTATGAGTGGCGAGCGCCCAGACCGGTCTATCGGTCAGCTCATGGCAAGCGGCAGGTAGATCTCCTAGACCCATACCAGCGTCTATCAGGGCTGCAGTTTGTGTCCCCAGGATAAGGTAGAGATTCACCGTGCCCACGCCGTACTCAGGCACCTGACGCCCGATAGGGTCCTGCAGCACATAGACGCCGCGCCCGATCTCGCGATAAGTGAACCAATTGCTTTTCATGGCACAGCGCCTCACTCTCCAATGATTCTTGGCCCCGCTTTCTGCCGTCCGGTAATGATATCACGATTGCGCAGATTTCCCGCCGTATTTGTAGAGTTTTTCCTGATTCCCCCGGTGATTCCTGGCAACATAACGGATGGAATGATACAATTGCGCCACTGGCAAAGCGCGCGGTCTACCGGCCGTCTCGGCGGCAATGGGTCGGTACGGAGCAGTAGAGCAGATAAATTGGCGTCGGCATGAGAAGGGGAAAAGGATACGGCGAAGAACCAACGAGTAATCGCGTTAACCGAACGAGGTATGGTTGAACGGGCGTTTCTTGCGGCAGTCGATACCGACCGTGACGACGCGTTGTGGAGCGCTGAGGACTCCATTCACGAGCTGGCGTCCCTGGCGAGCACGGCCGGTGCCGAGGTGGTAGGAAGTATGGTACAGCGGCTACGTAGACCCGACGCCGCCACGTATCTGGGCAAAGGACGCGCGGGTGAGCTGGCTGGCCTTCGCCAGGAGTTGGAATTCGACCTGGTTATTATGGATGATGAGCTCACCGCGGCGCAACAGCGCAATCTCGAAGAGATTACCGGCACACGAGTAATCGACCGCACTGCTTTGATTCTGGATATCTTTGCGCAACATGCTCATTCGCGAGAGGGCCAACTGCAAGTAGAACTGGCTCAATTGGAGTATCGCCTGCCCCGTTTAGCGGGTCGCGGTCACGGCATGTCCCGGCTGGGCGGCGGCTCGCGGGGTGCCGGTGGTGGGGTCGGCGGCGCCATAGGCGCACGTGGTCCTGGTGAGACCAAGCTGGAGATCGACCGCCGGAGGATTCGCGCACGGATTGCCGATCTAAGAGATTTGCTCGCTGGTGTGCGCCTGCAGCGCAACGTAGTACGCAGCCAGCGAAGTGCCCAGCTGATTCCCATTGTCGCGATCGTAGGTTATACGAACGCCGGCAAATCGACTCTCTTCAACACGCTCACCTCCGCTGAGGTGGTGGCCGAAAACAAGCTTTTCGCCACCCTGGATCCAACAACTCGCTACGTCAAATTGCCAACTCATCAGGAAATTCTGGTCACTGATACTGTGGGTTTCATCCAGAAGCTGCCGACCAGTCTGGTGGCGGCATTCCGAGCTACTCTCGAAGAAGTGACCGAGGCAGACATCCTGCTTGAAGTGGTGGACATTACTCATGAAAACGCCATAGAGCAGAGCCAGACTGTTAATGATGTTCTGCTGGAGTTAGGCGCCGCCGATAAGCCGCGGGTAACGGCACTCAACAAGGTGGACCAGTTGGCGGATCCTTTGGAAGTGGACACAACGCTCTATCCCAATGCGGTGCCCATCTCCGCACTAACCGGCTTTCAGCTGAACGCTCTGCTGCGGAAGGTCAGCGAGGTCATCGCCGGGTCGCTCATACCAGTACAGGTGCTGGTGCCTTTCGAGCGGGGTGAGCTGGTAGAAATATTTCATCGACGCGGCCATGTAGCCAAGGAGAGACCCGAGCCGGACGGAACGCTGATCGACGGAGAATTGCCGCCACCGCTGCTACCGCTCTTCAAGCCGTACCGCATACTAAACCGGCGTCTTTCTGGGCCCAGCTCGTAGCAGGCAAGCAATCTTCATTTCATTATGGCATACTGAACAATATTAGAAAGCACTACCAGCAGCACCAGAGTGTCGCAGATCATGGCAACGACGTGAGCCATACGAGACGAGAATCTATGGAGCACGAACGCTCCGCAGGTCACTGCGGCAATCACCGCTACCTTGTCGGCTATCAGAGCGCCAAATCCATAGCGAGCCAGCAACTGGCTCATCAAAGGGTTGCCTTCATTTAACCCATGCTCGAGACCCACATAGGTGCTGGCAAGATCACCAATATTCAGCACCGCGAACAGGACCAACAATGCTCCGAGCAGAAAGCCGCGAGAGAGCGCAGTACCACGGATCGCTGCGCGATCGGAAACGGCGTACAATATCCTATCAGGGGGCACTGTAACTGCGAGTGGCATGGTTGACCATGAATCTTGCGTATCAGTCGATTCCACTTGATCTGACGATGCGGGTGAGATAGTACTCATACGAGCATAACTTCCTGAATTGAGCATGATGGTTCGACAATGTCTCCCATACCAATTCTTGTGCCACGGCCAGCGCCTTTGTCTGCCATTTGGCGTGTCTGCCATTTGGCGGCCAGTCTATAGGTATATAGGCTATTTGGTTGGGTGGACGGATGGATGGATTGAGCGCAACTTCAGTACGGCCTGGAAGGAGTACGATATGAGTTTTGCGACCCAGTACCGGCCTATGCTAAAGGACGTCTTTGCACGGCTGGCACAAGACGACCTGGCAAAGGGTGCGGAAGCTGTAGCACAGGCCAGGCACTACAGCGATCGCGGCAAGCCCGACTTTGCGCTGGCCTACCTCTTGACCAGCGACCTGCCGGACGACGAGAAACGGGCAATACTGGCACAATCCTATGAGCGGCGTGCCGCCATCACGCTGGAACGTGCCAAGGACTTTGACGGTAAGTTTCACCGCGAGTTTCCCTTGCTGCAGACCAGTGCCGCGCGTGACCGATCAACGGCCAGTGAGATTCGCGCCGGTAAATCGCTTTCGCCCGAACCAAGCCAATGGTAGCGAGCTAATGGTGAATGAAGGCACCTGCAAGCCAATAGGAGCAGCACGACAATGAGTGATAAAGATCAGCAGTTCATATCTCCCGAAACAGCAGGTCAATTCGCGGCGCTGAAGTCCGTTGCCGCTCGCGCGGCGGTGGCAGATATACCCGATGGAGCAGTGGTGGGCCTGGGTAGCGGCACCACCGTAGAGGCAATGCTCCACGAACTGGCGACACGAGTGAGCCAGGGACTCAAAGTGACCGGAATCCCAGCTTCAACGCACACCGCCGCCATAGCGAATTCTCTGGGTATTCCCCTCGCCGATCTCGACGATGTATCCACTCTCACTATGAGTATAGACGGCGCCGACGAAGTTACTCTGCCGCACCTTCATCTGATTAAAGGAGGCGGTGGAGCGCTGCTACGCGAGAAGTTGCTCGCTGCCGCCAGCCAATATCGCATCATTATTGTGGACAGCCGCAAGCTGGTGCCGGCCCTCGGTAGCACCCATCCCGTACCGGTAGAAGTTACTCCTTTCGGCTGGCGACACACCGCAGCACGACTGGCGGGGCTAGGAAGCCGGCCAGTGTTGCGCTCCTCGTCGAGTGGACTAGTCTCAAGCACCGGAGGTGTGGCGAGCGAGACTCCCTATGTAACCGACGGCGGAAACTATATACTAGACTGCCATTTCGGCGCGATTGCAGAGCCTGAGGTGCTTTCTGTCGCTATCAAGACGACGATTGGAGTGGTTGAGCATGGTCTCTTCCTCTCCATGACCGAACGCCTTGTCGTCGCGGGGGAGGCCGGCGTACAGGTCTATGACCGGCTTCCCGGTGGCATCTAGTACACTCGCCGCGGTAGGTGAGCGATGTACCTGTACAGGTAGGCCGCGCCTGTGCCGCCGAGTAGCGGGCCAATGAGATAACACACCAGGTACGCAGGCCAGTTGACCTTGACGCCGTAAACCCAGGAAATCAGGTCAGGCCCCAGCGCTCGTGCCGGGTTGACGGTGGCGCCGGTAGCCGGGCCGAGGAACATGATAATCGCAGCCAACGTGAGACCAATAGTGAGACCAGCCCAGCCAGCAGGAGCACGCTTGTCCGCCGCCGTCGCCATGACCGCAAGCACGAGGACTCCGGCGCCCAGACCTTCTATCAGCATGCCCTGAAACATATTGGTGTTGGTGGCCAGCGACGGTGCCCCCAGGTGCCCAACAGTTGCCGCCAGCTTGCCATAAACGATGAGGATGCCAAGTGCCCCAGCCACCGCCCCGACCAACTGGCCCAGAAGATACGCGGGTACATCTCCCCAATCAAATTGCCCGACTGACGCAAGGCCGAGGGTGACTGCCGGGTTCACGTGCGCTCCAGAAACACGTCCAACGATCATTACTATGGCGAAGAGTGCCAAGCCATGAGCCAGAGCCACCAGTAAGAGTTCAGCCGCCGTCGCAGTATAGTGATGATTATGAGGTAGCAATGCGGCCAGCGTAGCCGCGCCTCCGCCAATGAAAACTAATAGAAATGTGCCCAAAGTCTCGGCAGCAAAACGTTCTGCCTGGGTGGTTGGACGTGCGCGACGCGTCTCTAGGGCAGCGTCTACTGTAGTTGTTTGACGCACACAAATCCCTTTCTTCTCTCTACGGAAGGGTCTCTATGACCCTCGTCGTCAGGCATGGCATCGGCTGTCTATGGCCTGAACTGCTCATCTTCATTATTGTGTACAACGGATAACTTCACTGCCGTGCTACAGCTTTCGGCGCCAGGACTATCTTGCGGACTATCTTGCGGACTATCTTGCGGACTATCTTTACGAGGAGAAGAACAGTGGCAAGCTTGCAAACTCTAGAGATCTCCACTCCAGACGGCGCCCTCGAGGCGCTGCTGCGACTGCCGGATCATGCGGAAGAGGCCCCGATGGCGGCGCTGGTCTGCCATCCCCACCCACTTGGCGGCGGCACCATGCACAATAAAGTGGTTTTCCGGATCGCACAGGCACTGGGGGATACCGGTATTCCGGTCTTACGCTTCAATTTCCGTGGAGTGGGGAAAAGCACCGGGACGTATGACGAAGGACCTGGGGAGAGCAGGGATGTGGGGGCGGCGCTTGACTGGCTGGCGCATCGCTTTCCAGCAATGGCGCTCTGCCTGGCTGGATTTTCCTTTGGCTCATGGGTAGGGTTGCCGGTGGGATGTGCCGACCAGAGAGTTCGCCAAATCATCGGTGTCGGAGTACCGGTAGCTACCTTGATGACCGGCGAACTGGGCGAGTGCTCGAAACATAAGCTGATCGTCCAGGGAGCGCAAGATCAATATGGCCCTCCCGAGAAGTTGGAGGAGTGGTACCAGCGGCTGGCGGAGCCGAAGCGGCTAGTTCTGGTCTCTGGAGCCGACCACTTCTTCGCCGGTTTCCAGACGGAGCTCTACCATGCGGTCTTCGATTATTTCAAGGATGGTCACTCCGCGCTGGGTTCCCTGGCCGGCTGGTAGTCATCAGCGCGAAAGCCGAGCAGATTCTGGCTATTACCTGTGGCCGCGCGCTGCTGCGCCAGAACCAGGAACGAGCCCAGTCCTCGTGGATCGAGCAGTATTGAAACCGCGGCTAGAAGGCTACTGCGCCGCAGATAGTCGGCCTGGCCACGATCAGTGTGTCGCTCGGAATCGGCATAGGGATATAGACGGTTTGCCTGAGACTGCGCTTCGTCGTGAATACCCAACCGGCTAAGAAACTGCCGCTCCGTGGTGACCCCAATGTCACCAAGACCCAGAGTGCGCCCCACTTCTATCAAGGCGCTAAAGTTCACATGAGTGGTAAGATCCTGGCGACCGGGCTGAGCCAGCGGTCGATCCCGCAGCTGGTGTTGCCGGTAGGCCGCGAGTGTTCCTCGAAACCGTTCCGGGGTATACAGCGCGTTTGCCATGGCTCCGTAATCAATGGTGAGCAGGTAGCCCTGTTCCAGTAAATCAGCCAGCTCACCCAGCCATAGGCCCGCGCCTGGACACACTTCGCAGCGCCAATGATTGGGGTAGTCACGCCAGGGAACTGCGTACCGGTCCAGGTAGCTGGCCACTTCAGGAGAAGAGGGTGTGCCCAGCTCTTCAGTCAGGCGGCCGCGGTCCGGGTCCACCGCGACGTAGACCTCGGCAAGAGCATCGTCACATTTCTCCAGAATATGCGCTGGCAAGGCGTCTACTACTTCGTTGGAAACGATGCAGCCAGTGACACGGTGGGCAATGTCCTTAAGGTCCTCTACCACCTGAACCTTGTGTTCGGGCACGTTGAGACCACGCAGGTCAGAACTCAAGCGCTCCTGCCGCCGCCTTTGCAACAGGGAGCCGGACGGCGCTCGGTCTAGCAGCGTGTAGACCAGTGCCTCAGCCCAGGAAGGCGCAGACTGCAGCGCGAAATGCCATACATCCCGGGCTAACAGACCCCGTCCTGCGCCTGGCTCAACCACATCGAAACGCGCCGGACACCCCAGTAGCTGCCACATCTGATGAAGCTGCCGGGCAATGGTCCAGCCCCAAAGCGGATGCACATCGCCACTGGTGAAGTAGTCGCCGTCCCATCCGAGCGGCTCGCGCCCCTCACCACTGCCAGAATAATAGCCAAGTTCGGGATGATAGAGCGCCAGCTCCATAAAGCGCGCAAAGGTCATTGGACCCTGGCGCGCGATTTCCTGGCTAATGGCCAGTTCCAGGCTGTCCATTACATCTCTTCGCCCCAGATGTATTCGACCTTGCCAAATCGAACTGCATCCCCCGGCTGTATGCCGGCTTCTTCCAGCGCTTCCCAGACGCCCAGCCTGCGCATCTGGCGCTCAAGCCGCTCCATGCCTTCAGAACTTTCCGGATCGGTCATGGCAACCAGACGCTCGACCCGTTGGCCCCGAACCGTGTAGCCATCAGCAGTTTTCTCGACAGCAAAATCGTCCACCGGCAGCGGGCGTAGCACCGGGCCGGCGGCTGGCACTTCGGCAAACAGCCGCTTCTGTTGCAGCGTCTCTTCGAGCTTGATCTCGCCGAGCAGCTGCGCCGTCTTATTCATGAGTTCGGATACGCCTTCCCTTGTTGCCGCCGATATAGCAGTGACTGGCACGCCCTCGCTGCGTGCCCGCTCTTCGAATTCCGGCCACTTGTCGCGTGCCTCTTGCAGATCCAGCTTGGTGAGAACGGCGATTTGAGGGCGCGTAGCCAGTTCGGCGCTGTACTCTTCCAGCTCGCGATTGATGGCCTTGAACTCCTCCCAGGGGTCAACAGCAGAAAGGCCGTCTACAAGGTGAAGCAGCAGGCGAGTTCGCTCGACATGTCGTAGGAATTCGTGCCCCAGGCCTACACCCTGAGCCGCACCCTCGATCAAGCCAGGAATGTCGGCTATAACGAAACTGCTGAAGTTGCCGCCGCGTGTAGGATCGCCAACGACAGCGACCCCGAGATTGGGTACCAGGGTAGTGAAGGGGTAGTTGGCAATCTTGGGATGCGCCTGTGTGACCACCGAGAGCAACGTCGATTTGCCGGCATTGGGGTAGCCGACCAGCCCGACATCGGCAATAAGCTTTAGCTCCAGTTCCAGCTCCAGCTCTTCGCCGGGCTCTCCCCGTTGCGCCTCTTGGGGAGCTTGGTTGGTTGATGTGGCGAAGTGGACATTGCCGAGCCCTCCACGCCCCCCTCGCGCTACCATGACGCGCTGGCCAGCTTCGGTCAGGTCTGCCAGCAGTGCGCCGCCGTCAGCTTTACGCACGATGGTGCCGGCCGGCACCCGTAAAATGACGTCCTCGCCCTTGGCTCCGTGCATCTGCTGGCTACCGCCGTTGCCGCCCGATCCCGCTCGGTGGTGAGGATGGAAATGGAAATCGACCAGGGTGTTGAGACCTGCATCCGCCTCCAGATACACGCTTCCGCCACGCCCCCCATCACCACCGTCGGGGCCGCCCATGGGCACGAACTTGGCTCGGTGAAAATGTTTGGATCCGCTACCGCCATTGCCGGCAGTGACATAGATCTTGGCTCGGTCATAGAACTGCACGGCGGGGTGCCTCTCTTACGTGTGGCGCACTTCGACACCGCATATATGCCCACGGGCGCGTCCATCCCTGGAACCCGTTGGGCGGGCCATACCTTGGAAAAGTGGCTCTGGTGGGCCCAGCAGGATTCGAACCTGCGACCAAACGGTTATGAGCCGTCCGCTCTGCCGCTGAGCTATAGGCCCGCAAGTATATCACGGTTATTGGAGACGCTGGGAACGACATCAGTAGCGTGAGTTTACCACAAAGTCGCCACGATTGTCATTGACAGTTCCGGTCAGGCTCGCCTATAGTGCCATTGGCGAACCATAAAGCCGTAGAAGAGCCGTACCGAGACGGATGGTACCACATCGAAAGCGGGCTGCCGATGGTAATCGAGGGCACTTTAGTCGCCAAAGAAGAAGGTCTATCCGCGGTCTTTGAAGGAACCCTACAGCCCTTCGTTGCATGCCAGATCGCGCGACTCGACCATCCGGAGATTCACTCCGAAGCGCGCATCGTCGGACTGGAACATCTGGATGTACCCATCGGTGGTACCCTCAGACTGGAGGTAACCCGGACGATCACCGACCGGCGAGCCGGTGTTGTTCGTTTCGATTGCAAGCTCCTCTAGCAAGGGCAAATGCTCCCAAGCGGCGCAAAGACTACATAGAGACTAGCAGGTACCGACATGGCCGCCGCGCCAGTGATTGCACTACTCACCGATTTCGGTCTCGAAGACGGCTACCCCGGCATTATGAAGGGGGTGATGTCGGCAATAGCGCCGGCGTCGCGCCTGGTAGACATAACGCATCTCGTCCCTGCGCAGGATATTGCTGCCGGCGCCTGGGTATTGCATACCGCCTGGCGCTACTTTCCTCTTGGGACAGTTTTTCTCTGCGTCGTAGATCCTGGCGTTGGAACCAGCCGAAAGCCCATCGCGCTCTCCGTGTCTGGCCGCTTCTTTGTGGGGCCCGACAATGGTATCTTTACCTATGTTCTTGGCGCTGCTACCTCCTCTGGTGAGCCAATTGAGGCAGTTGCGCTCGATCGCGCTCAGTTCTTTCTGTCACCGTCAAGCGCCACCTTCCATGGCCGTGATCTCTTCTCCCCCTGCGCGGCTCACCTGGCAGCCGGTGTGGCTCTAGAGGATCTGGGCACGTCGCTCGACCCGGCAGCGCTCTGCAGGCTGGCAGCGCCGCCGCCGTCGTGTCGCGAAGGGAAGATCTATGGAGCGGTCGTCCACTGTGACCATTTTGGCAACGTCATTACCAATCTGGGACCGCAGCTGGCCGAGGCGGTTCTCTTGTCTCCTGGCAGTGTGGTGACCGTCGGAAATCGCGCAATCTCGGCGCGCGCAGCAACGTTCGCTACTGGCCCGGAGAGAGAGCCATTTCTGCTACTGGACAGCTCCGGTCACCTAGCAATTGCTCTGCGTAACGGCTCCGCTGCAACCTGGCTGGGTGATGCCAGGCCGGGAACCGCCGTCCTGGTCTCCGGTCTCTAACGCCGATTGGTACCGCGCCGGACTGATGTTACCTTAAGAAAATAGGAGAAGTCCCCATGCACCTCTATATCCTGCGACACGGCAACGCCAGAGATCGGGACGAGTGGAGCGGAGATGACCGCGAACGGCCGCTCACCGAGGCCGGGCGCCAGGAGATGCGCGGCGTCGCTGCGGGCATCTCCTGGCTTGACCTCAACCTCGATACGCTCATCACCAGCCCACTCACTCGTGCCAGGGAAACCGCCGATTTCATTGCGCAGGAGATGCACCCAGCGCACTATGAATCCAGTGACTTGCTCGAGCCCGGCTGCGATCTGCGGGCGCTCGGCAAATTGTTGGCGCAACATCAGGAGGCAACAGAGCTCATGATCGTGGGCCACGAGCCGGATCTGGGTATAATCATCGCCGAATTGATAGGCGCCGGTACGCTGGCGCGGGTGCAGGTGAAAAAAGCGGCTTGCTGCTGTATCAAACTGGCGGGCGACGCTGGCGGTACCTCCCGCGCCAAGCTGGCCGGCAAAGGCCAACTGGTGTGGCATCTGCCGCCCCAGATACTGGCCCGGCTGGGCTGAAAAGATAGGTCTTTTGACACTCCCTAACTCGCTGGCTGATTCTGCTACACTTTCGGTACCAACGGTGAACCGGCGGGCTCAGACTGCAGCTCCTGTCGCGGGCACGATACAATTGGGGGGAATGAGGCAGATGGATGCGGTCCCAGGACATTCCAGCTAGTCTGGCGGCAGGCCATGATGAGAGCCAGACTCTCGCACAAGCCGGCTCATCGAGCACTCGCGTTGCGCTGCTCTACCGGCTCATGCGCAGCATCTCCATAGTCTGGTACGCCATCATCTATGTCTTCCTGATGGCCATCACTCTAAGTGACTTTATGCAGCGTCCCTCGCTCCTCCGCGAACTGCGCGGTTGGTGTATCCTGGCATTGGCGGTCACACTGGCCTTCTGGTATTACGTTGGCGGAGTCTGGATAGCAGGCGGTGACCGCTCCGGCTACTACGCACGAATTGAAAATGGCGAGCTACCACATTTACACTGGCGCGGACTCCTCTACTGGGCCAGTGTGCTCGGGATCGTCATCTGCCTCTCTCTGCTGGAGAACAACTTCGTCTGGATGTTCTGGGCGGTGTATGGGCTCAACTTCGCGATTTTCCCTTTCCCCGAGGTATTCGCGACCCTCATACCCACCATTGTCATCATTATCGTGGCCAATGGCTGGCTACCGTCTCAGGCCTTGCCAGCAACCATTCTGAGTTTTGTTGGCGAGCTAGGTAGCCTGATTATCTATGGTATCATCGCGTGCCTGCCCTATATGATGATCCAGGCGCGGATTCGTCGTGAGAAGGTCTTTGCCGATCTGGAGGAGTCGCACCGGGAACTCGAGCTGGCTCACACCCGCCTGGAAGCGGCGCACCGCCGGCTCGCCGAGGCCGGAGAGCGTGAGCGCGAGATTGCGGTGTTGCGCGAGCGCGGGCGTCTTGCCCGCGATATGCACGATACGCTGGGTCACGCACTGGTGCTGGCCAACGTCAAGCTGGAAGCCGCTCTCCGACTGCGTCCAGTAGATGCAGCACGCGCCGATCACGAGATCGTCGCCACCCAGCAGATTCTACGCGATTCCATGGCCGAGCTTCGTGTCTCCCTGGCCAACCTGCGCTCGCCACTGCTGGCGCAAGAGTCGCTGGGTGACGCGTTGGCCCAGGTCGCGCGCGCAGCGGGAGCTCGCGTCACCTGGGACGTGTACAGCGACACGGCGGCGGATATTTCCGGGCTAGACGAGCATACCTATGAGGCGCTTCTCCGGGTTGGTTCGGAGGCCATTACCAATGCCGAGCGCCATGCCCGCGCGCGCAGCCTCTGGCTGTATCTGGGTCACCAACGGACTGAAGCGGGGAAAAACTTCGTCGTCCTGCGCGTTAGCGACGACGGGATAGGCATAGTCTCCACCTGTCCCACTGCCTGCGGTGACCCCAACCCAGCACCAGATATGGCCCACATCTCCCTGCCGTCCGGCGTTCCCTACATCTTCGCCAGCAATGCCGGGGCACGCGCTCAGCTGGTGGAGACCACGGATGCCAATACGAATCCGGAGGTGGGCCACTATGGGATCCTGGGCATGAGAGAACGAGTGAGCGCGCTGGGAGGGCACTTGACACTCACGTCGCGAGATATCAACGGTGGGACCACAGTCGAGGCGCGTCTTCCTCTCGCCAACCAGGTGGGCAAGAGTCTTACACCTGGTGGTCAAGCGTAGAAGCATGTGAGGCCACAGCTATGAGCGAGCCAGCGAGTGGTGCAACCACAATTCACATCCTTATCTGTGAAGATCAGACATTGATGCGGGAGAGCCTGAGCACGGTGCTCAACCTCGAGCCCGGCTTCAGCGTGGTAGGTGAGGCAGCCGACGGCGAGGAGGGAGTAGCGCTGGCAGAGAGCCTTCGGCCCGATATTGTGCTCATGGATGTGCAGATGCCGCGTCAGAACGGAGTCGAGGCAACCGCAGCGATTACGGCGCGTGGCCTTCACTGCCGAGTTATCATTCTCACCACCTTTGACTATGAGGATTATGTCTTTGATGCCATTAGAGCCGGCGCAGTTGCCTATCTGCTCAAGGATACGCCGGCCGCCGATCTTGCGGCAGCTATACGGATGGTACATGCGGGAGAGTCCGTTATCCAGCCCAAACTGGCCACCAAACTGCTCATGGAATTTGGCCGCCGCCCTACGGCACAGGTCGCGGTACACCCTGATCAGGACGGCCGGGAATGGGACGGCGCGGGAGCGGCTGCCCGCGATACCAGCGGTGCTCCCGGGGGGTCGTTAGAGAGTCTCAGCCAGCGCGAGGCGGATGTGTTGCGGCTACTGGCGCTGGGCGCCAGTAATCGAGACATTGCCGATCAGCTGGTACTGGCCGAAGGTACTGTTAAGAATCATGTCTCGAATATTCTCATGAAATTACACGCTGCCAATCGCACTCAGGCGGCTAATCTAGCTCGCGAGCAGGGATTGATTTAGTTATTTCGTCCATAAGTTGATTTAGTTATTTCGTCCATAAAGAATCGTTAATAGAGGCATAAACCATTGCCTCGATTGTGGCAGGTATGGTATACTCCTCAAGGTGTGCGAAGTTGGAGGCACATCAGTGGCGAACGACAACAACAAGAGACAATATGACGAGAGTTTTTGGGCCGCATTTGCCATTCCCACGCAGGTTCTCCTCTACATCGCTGGGGGCGCTGGGCTTGGACTCTTGGTTGGCCACTTCATCGACGGTCTGCTCAATTCCACGCCGGTAGCGACATTCATCGGGCTGCTGTTTGGCCTGGCCCTTGGCATCTACGGTATCTTCCGGTTCGTCATCTCGCTCAAATGAACGGGGCGTGACGACGGTAGTACTTGAACGGCGCCGCTAGGTTCATCGGTCTATCGCAGCCAGGGGACGAAGGGAGAGCCTCTGTGCTCTGGAAATTACCGAACATTGTGGTACCGCCCGAGACTCTTTTCAATATTGGGCCGTTCCCGATCACGAACACCCTCCTCATGAGTGTGATCAGCGCGCTCATCGTGCTCGGCTTTTTCTGGCTCGCACTCCGCAACCCACGCATCATCCCCACTCCGCTGCAGAATCTAGCGGAATGGATGTGCCAACTGCTGCTGAATCTCTGCGAGGAGGTTGCCGGCAAGGTAAATGGCCGGCGCTTCTTTCCCTGGGTGGCATCGATCTTCCTGATAGTGCTGGTTAGCAACTGGTGGGAAGTCATTCCCGGCGTGGGATCGATCGGCACTATCAGCAACAAGGTACCTGGCTGCCCACAGCATGTGCAGACGGTGATGGGCATCTTCCTGGTAGACCATAACAGCTCCAACTGCATCATACCCTGGCTGCGGCCTCCATCTACAGATCTCAACTTCACGCTGGCTCTGGCGGTTATTTCGGTGATCGCGACCCAGGTCTATGGCTTCATGGTGCTGGGGCCGCGGCTACAATTAGGCCGCTATTTCAGCCTCAAAGAAGGCCCGATGATTCTGGTTGTGGGCATGCTGGAGCTCATACTCGAGCCCTTGCGTATCATCTCACTCAGCTTCCGTCTTTTTGGTAATTTGTTCGCCGGAGATGTGCTCTTGCTGGTGATCGGTTACCTGTTACCTTTTGTTGGCGCTATTCCGTTCTACTTCCTCGAAGTCTTCGTTGGATTCATCCAGGCGTTTGTCTTCGCCTTCCTGACCTTGATCTTTATGACGCTGGGCACAACCAGCCATGGCCATGAAGACGCCGAAGAAGTGCAGGTCGCCGAGGTGGCCCACGCGCGGCACGAGCAGGCAGAAGCAGCGCTCTCTCACGCAGAGACCGCGCCCTAGTTCGATTCACATTCTCAGGGGTTTTCCAGTCCCATGCACGGTGCATGGGTGGAAGATAAATGTACACGAAATTTCTAGACGCTTTAGGAGGAATACTATGGCCCAGTTTTATGAGTTAGCTGCAGCTCTTGCTATCGGTTTGGGTGCCATCGGCCCCGGCATCGGCATTGGCCTCATTGCCGGCCCGGCGCTGAGTGCCATGGGTCGCAATCCCGAGGCTGCCGGAATCGTCCGGACCAACATGATTCTGGCTATAGTCTTTGCCGAAGCGGTTTCGATCTATGCCCTGGTGGTCGCGCTTATCATCCTCTTCGTCATCGGCAATGTGAAGTAGCCCGTCTGATCCACTTCAGTACGGGGGAAGAGGACGGTACAGCCGATGGGCATCAGTCTATGGAATTTCCTCGCTCAGGCCTTTGTATTTCTGGTCCTGCTGATTGTGCTGGCTCGCTACGCGTTTCCGCTGCTCACCAAGACGCTGGACCAGCGCGCGAATATGATACGTGAAGGCGTGGAGAACGCTGATAAGGCCAGGCTCGATCTTGCCGAGGCCGAAAAGCGCGTCGAGGCGCTGCTCGAGCAAGCGCGACGCGACGCCCAGGACGCCATTGCCAAGGCCACTCAGGCCGCCGAGCATGTTCGCCGGGATATCGAGCTCGATGCTCAGGCACGGTCGCGGGACATTATCTCTCAGGCCGAGCGGCGCATACAGCAGCAGGTGGCACAGGCACGCTCGCAGCTCCGGCAGGAGATAGCCGATCTGGCGATTCAGGCCGCCGAGCATGTCGTGGGCAGTTCGATGGATCCATCGACCAGCCGCAAGCTGGTGAATGAGTTCGTCTCGCAGTCGAGGGACGCCCAGTGATAAAGGGCGCGACTGCGCGTCGCTACGCCGGGGCGGTCTTCGAGATCGGTATTGAGTCCGATCAGGTCGAAGCCTGGCGAGCCGATCTTGAGACGCTCGCCAGCTACTTTGGAAACAAGCGATTGCAGTTTGTTTTGCGCGAACCCAAGGTTCCCGGAGAGCGCAAAGAGCAGATGGTACGCGATCTCTTGGCTGATAAGCTGCGCCCTGAGGCGCTAAACCTGGCACT
This sequence comes from uncultured Chloroflexia bacterium, assembly GCA_963826075.1. Classification (GTDB taxonomy): domain Bacteria; phylum Chloroflexota; class Ktedonobacteria; order Ktedonobacterales; family JADMIN01; genus JAJPKE01. The sequence continues at coordinate 646,380 of CAWGVQ010000004.1, read as the reverse complement.
CTTGTTGGTGGAACGCGACCTCGTCGACCATGCCCCGGCAATCTACACCGAATTCGAGAAGCGTTACAACGACTACAAAGGTCAGGCCATTGCCCAGGTCACGACGGCAATACCTCTGGATGCAGATCTGCGCGAGCAGATCCGGGGTGAACTGGCGCAACTCACGGGTAAGCGAATCATTCTACAGGAGAAAGTTGACCAAAGTATTCTGGGGGGCGCCATAGCTCGCGTCGGTGATACGCTGATAGATGGAAGTCTCAGGCGGCGCTTTGCGCTGCTGCGCGATCAGATAGCCCGAGGCGGAGGCGAAGGACCGGCCAGTCAAGACGATGGGCTCTTCGCTGATCTCTTTGGACCATCCGGACCGGGAAGCATCGTTGCAGGTCCAGGCTCCACTATCGGGCCAGAGGTACGGACCGGCGACGGCTCAAAGGTTGGACCCGAACAGGGCCCTGACGGCAATTCTTCCCGGAGCGGCCAAGAGCAATAACGACGAAGACGACGACAATACATGACGCCGGATCGCTTGGCGTAAGGAGTGAATCATGGCTATCGCGGACGAAATTACGCGAGTCATACGTGATCGTATAGCAAATTTTGACGGATCGGCCACCGATACCGCGATGGTGAGCGTGGGTACGGTGATCGAGGTCGCCGACGGTATCGCCCGCGTCTATGGCCTCTCCGGAGTCGGCTACCTCGAACTGGTGGAGTTTCCCCGAACCGGTCTCATGGGAATGGCCTTTAACCTGGAAGAGGACTCGGTGGCGGTTCCGGTGCTTGGCGATTACACCCAACTCCACGAAGACGATGAGGTCCGCACCACCGGGCGCATCATTCAGGTGCCAGTCGGAGACGCTCTGCTCGGCCGCGTAGTAAACGCGCTGGGCGAGCCGATAGATGGAGGCGGACCAATCGCCACCACCAAGTTCCGACCGGTTGAGCGCGTTGCCCCTGGCGTCATTACGCGCCACCCGGTGAATGCGCCGGTACAGACTGGACTCAAGATCGTTGACGCGCTGATTCCTATCGGCCGCGGCCAGCGCGAGCTGATCATCGGCGACCGCCAGACTGGCAAGACCGCTATGGCGATGGACACAATCATCAACCAGAAGGGCAAAGATCTCATCTGCATCTACGTATCCATCGGCCAGAAAAACTTTCAGGTGGCACAGATACGGGAGATCCTGGCCAGCCATGGGGCGCTCGAACATACTATCATAGTACACGCCAGCGCCGAAGACCCGGCGCCGCTCAAATATCTGGCGCCATACGCGGGATGCGCCATGGGCGAAGAGATCATGGAGAGCGGGCGGGATGCGCTGGTCATCTATGACGACCTCTCCAAGCACGCCGATGCCTATCGAAACATGTCACTGATCATTCGTAGGCCTCCGGGTCGCGAAGCCTATCCTGGGGACGTATTCTACCTGCACAGCCGGCTCCTGGAGCGGGCTGCCCGCCTCAACGACGACTACGGTGGTGGTTCGCTTACCGCCCTGCCGATTATTGAGACTAAGGCCAACGACGTTTCCGCGTACATTCCCACCAATGTCATCTCGATCACCGACGGCCAGATCTTCCTGGAGACCGACCTCTTCAACGCTGGTATTCGCCCGGCTATGAACGTGGGTATCTCGGTGAGCCGCGTCGGCAGCGCTGCCCAGACCCAGGGTATGAAGCAGGTGGCCGGTACTCTCAAGCTGGACCTGGCGCAGTTCCGGGACCTGGCGGCTTTTGCTCAGTTTGGTTCCGACCTGGATAAAGCCACCAGAGCCAAGATCGATCGCGGTCTACGCCAGCAGGAGATCATGAAGCAGAAGCAGTACGATCCCATGCCGGTCGAACACCAAATCATGATCATTTATGCTGCGTCGAAGGGGTATCTGGATCAGGTTCCGTTGGAGAAGGTGGCCGAGTGGGAGAGCCAGTTCCACCAGTATATGGATGCCAACTACGGCGAGCTGGTCAAGAGCATCTACGACACTACGGTGACCAACAAGAAGAAGCTGCCGCAGGAGACGTTCGACCAGCTGGATGCCGCCATCAAAGAGTACCAAAAGACGGCGCCGCGCTAACCACTCGCGCGTGGAGGAGATCATGGCATCAACTCGTGAGATACGGCGGCGTATCCAGGCGGTAAAAAATGTCGCTCAGATTACCCGCGCCGTCCAGATGGTAGCCAGCAGTAAGATGCGTCGCGCTCAGGAACGTGTGCTTGCCGCTCGCCCCTACTCGGAGCAGCTGACTAAGCTGCTTTCGCGCCTCTCCGGGCAGGCGGAGGGACAGGAAGACCTGCCGTTAATGAGGTCGCGCGAGGTGCGGCGAGCTGGCATTATCGTGGTCACACCGGATCGAGGACTGGCTGGAGCGCTCTCCAGCAACGTCAACCGGCGAGCCGGCCAGCTGGCTACCGAGTTGCGTCGCGAATATGGAGCTGACCTGGCCATCTCGTTTATCGCGGTTGGTCGCAAGGGGCGCGACTTCCTGGTTCGTACTCGGCAGCGACTATTGGCCGAATTTACCCGGCTGGGCGATCAGCCTTCGCTGGCCGATGTTCGAGCCATTGCCCGTACGATCACCGACGCCTACCTGGCTGAAGAGGTCGACCTGGTCTATCTGGTCTATCCAAAATTTGTCTCGACCGTGGTGCAGTCGCCGACCGTCAACCAGCTGCTGCCGGTGCAGCCTCCCGAAGCCGTGGAGGAGAACGCTCCGGCGCCGCAATATATTTTCGAGCCGGATGCTACCACCATCCTGGCCGAGCTACTGTCCCGCTACCTGGAGACCCTGATCTACCAGCCGCTGCTAGAGACCGTAGCCAGTTTCTATTCGGCACAGATGGTGGCCATGCGCAACGCCACCGACAACGCTACCGAACTCCAGGCAGACCTGACTCTGACCTATAACAAGGCTCGCCAGGCAGCCATCACGACCCAGATTCTGGAGATAGTCGCCGGATCGGGAGCCCGCTAGGCGTCCGACGATAACAGCAGGACACACACTGACTGAGGAGAATGAAGATATGGCAACCGCTACCACCCGAACCAAGGGTGTCGTCACCGAAGTGCTGGGTAACGTGGTGGACATTGAGTTCCCAGACGGCCAGCTCCCCGCCATCTACAACGCCGTTGAAGTAACCATCGGCGGTCACGATGTACCGCTGACTCTCGAGGTCGAGCAGTTGCTGGGCAATAACGTCGTACGGTGCGTCGGCATGGGTCCAACCGATGGCATGCGGCGAGGCCAGGAGGCATTCGACACCGGTGGCCCGATTACGGTACCGGTTGGCCCCGAGACCCTGGGTCGTATCTTCAATGTGCTTGGCCAACCGGTAGACAACAAGCCGGCGCCGGTGGATGCGCCGCGTCTGCCGATCCACCGTCCTGCCCCTACCCTGGAGGATCAAGCGACACAGGCCGAGGTGCTGGAGACTGGCATCAAGGTCATCGACCTGGTAGCTCCCTTTATGCGCGGCGGCAAGGTAGGCACCTTCGGCGGCGCCGGTACCGGCAAGACCGTCATCATCCAGGAGCTCATCAACAATATCGCCAAGAAGTCCATGAGCGGCGAGGGTGGAGCAGCCGGCGGTCTCTCGGTCTTTGCCGGGGTAGGTGAGCGGACTCGCGAGGGGAACGACCTCTACGAGGAAATGACCAGTGCCGGTGTGCTGGATAAGCTGGCCATGGTCTTCGGCCAGATGAACGAGCCGCCTGGCTCACGGCTCCGTGTGGCGCTCAGCGGTTTGACAATGGCTGAATATTTCCGAGATGTCGAGCATCGAGATGTTCTGCTCTTCATCGACAACATCTTCCGTTTTACCCAGGCAGGCTCGGAAGTTTCGGCGCTGCTGGGTCGTATGCCGTCAGCGGTAGGCTACCAGCCCAACCTGGCCGAGGAGATGGGACAGCTCCAGGAGCGTATCACCTCCACCAAAGACGGCTCGGTGACCTCGATGCAGGCAGTGTATGTACCAGCTGACGACTTTACCGATCCCGCTCCGGCAGCTACCTTCGCTCACCTGGACTCGACCATCGTACTGGAACGCGCCCTGGCGGCGCGTGCTCTCTTCCCGGCAGTGGATCCACTGGGCTCGACCAGCCGCATCCTGGACGCCAATATCGTCGGCCAGGAGCACTACGATGTGGCGCAGGAGGTCAAGCGGGTTCTGCAGCGCTACAAAGACCTGCAAGACATCATCGCCATACTTGGCGTAGATGAGCTCTCCGACGAGGATAAGCTGACGGTGGCGCGTGCCCGGAAGATGGAGCAGTTCTTCTCGCAGCCCTTCAACGTGGGCGAGGCATTCACCGGCCGTCCCGGCAAGACGGTACCGCTCTCCGAGACGATACGCGGCTTCAAGGAGATTCTTGAGGGCAAGCACGACAACATCTCCGAGATTTACTTCTACATGGCCGGCGGCATCGACGATGTAGTAGAGCGATCCAAGCAAGACGAACAGTCGTAGAAGACAAATACAGACAACGATATAAAGAAGGAGGCCAGGGGTGGCACAGCGCCGAACGCTCCACGTGAGCGTGGTCACCGCGCAGCAAACCGTCTTCGAGGGTGAGGCCGAGATGGTCATTGCTCCCGGCAGCGAAGGCCAGCTTGGCATTCTGCCCGAGCACGCTCCTCTCTTGACAACGCTGGATCTCGGCGAGATGCGCATACGCCGGGGAGGAGTGGATGAAGGCCTCTTTGTGGCCGGCGGCTTTCTCGAGGTCAATGCCGACGTGGTCACCGTGCTGGCCGACGACGCCGAACGAGCTGAGGAGATCGACGTGGCGCACGCCGAAGAGGCTCGCAGGCGCGCCGAGGCAACTCTGTCACAGCAGGGTATCAGCGCCGACGCCGAAGCCAGCGCTGTAGCGGAACTGGAGAGAGCGACGGGCCGGATCAAGGTGGCTGAGTTACACCGCGTCCGGACCGGGCCGCGCCGCCGTCCTCCCCGCGGGCCGGAAGGGGTTCAACAACAGTAATGTCCCGAGTGAGGGGAGCCTGCCCGCACGATTGCCCGGATACCTGCGCCACCATCACCGAAGTGCAGGACGGTCGTGCGGTGAGCTTCTACGCCGACCCCGAGCATCCATACACCCAGGGCTGGCTCTGCGCCAAGGTACGGCCGTACCTGGAGCGAGTTTATCATCCCGATCGACTGCTCTATCCGAGGCGCCGTGTAGGTCCCAAGGGTAGCGGGCAATGGCAGCGCATAAGCTGGGACGAGGCCATCAATGAGATCGCCACTCGGTGGCAACGCATTATCGCCGACCTGGGCGCAGCCGCCATACTGCCCTACTCCTACAGTGGCACACTTGGTCTGCTGCAGCTTGGCGTCTGCGATCAGCGCCTCTGGAATCGGATGGGGGCCAGCGGCCTCGAGCGGTCGATCTGCGGCGCCGCCGCCGAGGTGGCGGTGAATGCTACGCTTGGCGCCCGCCAGGCTCCTGATCCCGCCGATGTGCTCTACAGCAATCTGATAGTTCTCTGGGGGCACAATCCCGCCAGCACCGGGCCGCACTTCATGCCCCTCTTACGGGAGGCGCAGCGCCGAGGCGCGTATGTCGTGGTGGTAGATCCGCGGCGTACGCTGACCGCTCGCTCTGCCAGTGAGCATATCCAGCCGCGACCGGCTACCGACGGCGCACTGGCGCTTGGGCTCATGCATGTGCTCTTTCGCGAGGGTCTGCATGATCAGGGCTGGCTGGATGCCAACACCATCGGCTGGCGTGAGTTGCGGAACCGGTCAGCTGAGTACCCTCCTGAGAGGGTTACCGGCATTACCGGTGTCCCGGTTCAGACGATAGAGGCTCTAGGTCGTCGCATTGGGACAACCAAACCGTTCATGCTCAAGTTTTCCGATGGTGTGCAGCGGCATGGCAATGGCGGCCAGACCACGCGTGCACTGTGCTGTGTTCCGGCGGTGGTAGGACAGATCGGCACACGGGGCGGCGGCCTTTCCTACAGCACCAGCGGCTATGTGAGCTGGGATGCGGCGGCGCTGGGACACGCTGGCGAGTGCCCGCCGGTACCGCGAGTCATCAATATGAATCGTATTGGCGCGGCACTCGCCGGCGAAGTCGACGATCCGCCGATCGCCTCGCTCTATGTCTATTGCGCCAACCCAGCCACCTCCGCACCCAACGCCAGCCTGACCATCGCCGGCCTAATGCGCGAAGACCTCTTCACTGTCGTGCACGAACTCTTCATGACTGACACCGCGCAGTATGCCGATATCGTTCTTCCGGCGACCAGCCAGCTCGAGCACCTGGACTTGCATAAGCCCTACGGGCAGCGCAATCTACAGTACAATGCTCCAGCGATTGCCCCCCTGGGCGAGTCCAAGAGCAACTGGGACGTAATAAGGTTGCTGGCGGCGGCGCTGGGCTACGATGAGCACTGGCTGAAGCAGTCCGGCGAGGAGGTTATCGCCGAGGTACTGGACGCCACACGCGCTCGTAACTCGCTGCTCGAAGGTATCACCTGGCAACGGTTGCAGGAAGAAGGCACCGTGCCGCTCTTCTTCGCGCCCGGGCAGGAAGTGCCGTTTGCCGATCTCCACTTTCCAACACCGTCGGGAAAAGTGGAACTCTACAGCGAGACCATGGCTGCCGCCGGCATAGATCCGTTACCCGAGTACAGCGAGCCGGCCGAGTTTACCGGGAAGCCGGCGGGTCAACTGGTCCTCATCTCTGCGGCGGCTCACCACTTCGTTTCCAGCAGCCTGGCCAATCTCGCCAGCCTGCGCGCCAAAGAGGGAGACCCCTGCGTTGAACTGCACCCGGTAGATGCCGATAGAGCTGGCATATCGACTGGTGATGTGGTTGTCGTCGAGAACAAACGCGGCTCGTGCCGGCTACGCGCCGTCGTGACCACAAGCGTGGCTCCGGGAGTTGCCGTCGCCCCCAAAGGTAGCTGGCAGCAGCTCTCCCCGGATGGCCGCAACATCAATTGGACGACCTCGGATGCGCTGGCGGATATCGCCGGCCAGTCTACTTTCCACAGTAATCTCGTCAGCATACGTCCCGCCCGCCTGCTGCAGCCCAGTTCAGCCGATCCGGACACCGCTACAGCCCCGTAGTGCCGTTGGTGCAACCGGATTGGGTTTGCTGCTGTTCTACTAGGTACGAGCGGCCGCCAGAGCTATGGCAAACGAACAATGAATTTCCGGCCGTGGTACGCGCGGCACAGTGTCCGCCACACAAAGTCGCTCGTGGAGCGAGAACTCGTATGCTTCTTCTAAGTATCCTATTCCTACTGTTGCCGTTTGTAGTTGTAAGTGTACTTGCCTGGCGCTTCGGCGCCGATAGTCGCGGCTGGCGCAGGTCCGGTGAATGGAGCTGGCTGCACCAATCGATACCCGATGGGACTGGCTGCGATGACTGAACCTATCCCGAGTGATGAGCGACTCTGCGAAGCTCTGGTCACCAACCTCGAAAGCGGTTTTGAAGTCCTGGTGCAAGCCTACCAGCACCGGCTCTACGGCTTTGCGCTACGACTCTCCAGCAACGCGGAGGATGCTGAAGAGATTGTCCAGGATGCCTTTGTGCGGGCCTACCGGGCGCTCTCAACCTATACTCCTCCCCAGACGGCGACGCTGCGGCTACGACCCTGGCTCTTTCAAATCGCGCTCAATGTCTTCCGCAACCGGGTACGAGTGGTGGCACGGCTACCACTCCAGGTGCCTCTCGACACCTCCAGTGATGAGGGGCCGGTGGATCGGCTCAGCGCCAGTGCCAGCGACCAGCCGGAGCAGGCGGTCATGGCTGCTCTGGGAGAGCGCCGGCTGGCGCAATTGATCGCCGATCTACCCGAACACTTCCGTACTGCGATTGTCCTACGCCATATCGAGGGGCTGAGCTATAGCGAGATGGCGGCATTACTTGGGCAACCGGTGGGCACGCTGAAGGCCCATGTCCATCGCGGAGTCAAGCAGCTTCGCCTGGCGCTTGACTCCCTGGAAGCGGATTCGCCTGACAATAGCAATCATACTGCGATGAGCGAGGTGCGATAACCTATGGAACCGAACGCATACATGTCACCACTAGCCAGCGCCCGGCGCCTCCGCCAGCAGCTTCGCGAATTAGCTGAGGCTCCGGCCCCAGCTACCCTTCTGGCCAACGTTTGCACCGCCGTCGATATCGCCGACCGCTACTTTACCCTGGAGACTCCGATTGGTCTGGTTTACGTTGCCTATAACAGTCACGGCGTCTCAGCGGTGCAGTGCGCGGAATCGCCACAAGAGTTTGAGCGGCGCTTCCGCAGCCAATTTGGGCGTGGCGTCTTTGTGGCGGGCGAGCCGCCGGCAACACTTGCCGACGAGTTGCAGCGGGAGCTTCGGGGCCGTGGCCGTGCGCAAGTTCGTTTCGACCTGCGCGGTCTCTCCGAATTCGAGCGAGCTGTGCTGCTCAAGGCTCTGGAAATCCCCAGGGGCGAAGTGCGTCCCTATGCCTGGGTCGCCCGCGAGATCGGCAATCCCAAAGCGGTACGTGCAGTAGGTACTGCGCTGGGCAACAATCCGGTCCCCATCTTCATTCCCTGTCACCGAGTGGTGCGGAGCAACGGCCAGACCGGGCAGTATGGTCTGGGTGGCGTAGCCAATAAGCGCGTGATGCTCCGGGCCGAGGGTATCACGCTGGAGAGGCTGGAGCAGCTGGCGCGCCGAGGTATACGTTATACTGGCAGCGACACCACCCGCGTCTTCTGTTTTCCGACCTGCCACCATGCGCGCCGGATAACCGACACGCACCTGGTCCAGTTTCGCTCTGAGGTGGAGGCATTCTCCGCCGGTTATCGTCCCTGTAAAGTGTGCCGTCCAGCTAAAGGAGCCTGATCGTCTATGGCGGTTCTTCCAGCTATTTTGCCGGTGAGGCGCTCGGTTGAGCTGATACCGGTGCCTCCCTACGACTTCAAGGTGGCGCTGGCGTATGTCGCGACCTCGCCTTCGGCCGTGCTGGAGAGGGCCAGCGTTGACGAGGGCACCTACCGGCGTGCGGTAGCACTCCTGGGACGAGATATACTGCTGTCCTTGCGCTCGATCGGCGAGGTGTCGCAGCCGCGCCTCGTATTAGACATACACGGCGACACCCCCATTGACGATGCACTGGAGAGCGCAGCCATCAGCCTGGTGCGACATATCTTTACGCTCGACGTGGATGCAGAAGTGGTGAGCACGTTTGCCAATCTTGCCGAACTTGACCCTATCTTCGGTACGCTGCTACGTCGGCTGCACAGCATTCGTCCCATTCTGATTCCCGATCCGTTCGAGGCTCTGATCTGGGCGGTGATCGGGCAGCAAATCAATGTTACCTTTGCGCGCAAACTCAAACTGGCGCTGGTCGACCTCTGTAGTCGCCACCTCGCTACCGCCACCGGCACCTACGCTCTGGCACCGGAACCGGCAGACATCGCCGCCCTCGATGCCGAGCAGTTGCAGTCTCGGCAGTTCAGTCGCCAGAAAGTGGTCTATGTTCTCGAACTCTCGCGGGCGGTAGCCGACGGCGAACTGCAGCTCCCCAATCTTGCCTCACTGCCACAAGAAGAGGCGGTAGCGATCCTGACACGCTTCAAAGGTGTCGGTCGCTGGACGGCGGAGTATGTGCTCATGCGCGGGCTGGGCATGCGAGACAGCCTGCCTGCCGGCGATTTGGGACTGCGGGCCATCATTGGACGCTGGTACGGCCTGGGCCGCCACGCAAGCGAGAGCGAAGTGCGTCTCATCGCCGAGAACTGGCTAGGCTGGCGAGGTTGGGCAGCTTTTTATTGGTGGTTTTGCCTGCAAAACCAGTGGTTCTCCCCAGAAGAGTGCAAGGCAGCGATTTCTCCGAAATCGAGTTGATGCACCATTCTCGCACTCTCTGGTCTTGCTCCATTTCCCTATCTCGCGTGTCAGGTCACCTACTTCGCTGTCGGCCGTGATCTTGGCGCATCCTTCTCTTGACCTGTTGGCGTGTTCGATTTATATAATGGAGAAGCTACCCAGTTCTAATGGTTATATGCCTCCACAGGGAAAATGCCGTCATGCAGGAGACCAGCAATTTTTTTCGCACGGGGGAATATCACAGGAGCTTTAAGAACAAACATACGCAGCTGATGCACTTCACACGGAGCATCCAGCTGCGTATATTTTACACTACCTGTGTTCGCCTTCTGCTGCACCAGGGCTGGCCCGACCCACTTGCAAGAACGGCTCCCCGGGTACTGCTGTGTGGGACTGCCTCTCCCTATACCACCCGCACCTTCGCACGCTTCGTAAACAAACATAGCACCACTGCCAGCATTGATGTGCTGGACATTTCCCCCTATGCGCTGAGCCAATCAGCGCAGTTTTTGAAGACGTGCCGTGATCTAAATGCCGCAAGCATCTCCTTTGTCGAAGGAGATGCTTGCGGCATGCCATTCGCCAATGAACGTTTTGACTGGATCGAAACGGATTTCTTCATCCAGTTTTTCTCTGCGCAAGAAAAAGTAATCATTTTTCAAGAATGGTACCGGGTCCTCAAACCAGGAGGTGTGATCACTACCAGAGATTGGTTGCTGGTGAAACATGACTTCGTCGAACGCATTGTAGAAGGAACAAAGAACTGGCTCATTCGGCATATTCTGGGACCTATCACCTATACCGCCAGTGGAGAGGATGTGCAGGAAACGCTGGGAAAGCTGGGGTTCGCGGCGGCGATGTTTCCAGTAAGCATCCCTGGCATCAAACTCACGATTCCAGGAATGAAATATCTCCTCATCTATAAGCCTGTCTCCGCAAGAGCAGATGCGACTACTGATCAATGAAGTTTCCAGTAAACCGCCGCGACCAGTGTTGATAGGCATGTAGCGCGGTAGGCTTGATCTCTCCCAGGCGCTGTCCCAAGTCAGCGCAGACAGCCAGGTACGTGTGGTAACCGTTGCTCTGCGATACGATAACAAAGAGCCGGCAGCTCTCAAGCTGCCCTAATCTACGACTGTATTCGTAGTGATAACTCTCTTTCAGCGCCTCATCGAGCGCCTTCGCGAGCGTGTGAAGCTGGTCTTTGGTGGGGACAATCCCCACGTCGAACTGGATGAAGAGGGTATAAAATGGGCGAGCGGCGGACGGACATACTGGCGCCATCATCCAAAACGCGGTTGGTAGCGCGCGCTCTGCGAGCAACCCTGCCACTTGGGCGTGTACAAAGTCCTCGTTCAGCTTCTCTCCGCAGATATCGACTACTTTGGACTGTCGGCCGACGAAGCGAATCAATGGACATTGGTGGTAGAAATCTGCTACCTCGATCAGATCATTCAACCGATAGCGATAGAGACCGCCGCCGGTAGTGACAATGACTGAATATTGTCGTCCCACCTGTAATTCATGTGCCAGCCTGATACCTGAGGCTGCTTCACCTGCTTCTTCAAACTCGTAGAAATGTGAGAGCAAGGACAGCGCAGAGAGATCACCTGTGAAAGGGAAAGAGATAAAGGCCTCGGTGGCAAGTAAGCCCTTCGGCTGGATAGCAGCATGGGGAAAACAGGTCTGAAGGCTCGGAAGGGCAAGCGCAGCGTTGCCATGCGCCCAGCAGCTTATCAGGCGTAAGTGAGGCCAGATGGCCTCGTACAGGGTCCATCCAGCGCTATCTACCTCAGTTGCGGGCCTGCTATGCCAGGACGCGTTCAGCCGTTCCAGTTCCTGAGCGCGGGCAAGGCTGCGTGTGCAGCGTGAGAGGATACGCTCCCGCAGCGGCAATTCTATCTGAGCAGCGACGGCAAGCGTCCCCTGCCTGATATCCTGGATCAACTGAGGGAGCCACTCTGTCAGAGGGTCAACCAGCAGCGTCAGAAAGCTGGGATTCCATACAGATATCCAGCATAAGAACCGTTCCTGGAGGAGCAGCCTCAGGGTGACGTAGCGAAACACCTCCATATCACTCAACTGAGCCAGCTGGGACGAACCAGCCATGATGGAGTTGAGCACCCACCTGGTCAGAGGGCTGAAGTACTCCTGCTCATCGTCAAAACCAATGGGAATGCCTCCCGACGTGTGACTCATACGTTCTCCAACGGGCGTCACAGACCAGTAGGTTTTGCCGAACAGGAGACGGGGAAACTGGCGAAAAAGGTAATATACCCAGGGGTCAATGCCCTCTTGAAACTCGCTCACTAGCGCCTGGGTGTAGGGTATGAGTTTGGACGCCTGTGTTGAGCCGCTGGTAAGGCCAAACTGGAGGACATGCTGCGAGGTGAGGACCTGTGGGTGCCCCTCGGCGATCCGCTCAATGTACGGCTGTATCTCCTCATAGGTGCGAAAGGGCACGGCGTGTTGGTACGCTTCTATCGAATGTACGTCAGCGAAGTGATGCTCGCATCCAAATTCGCTCCTGGCATTTGCTGAAAGGATGCGTGTAAGGACGGCAGCTTGCGTTCCGGCGACATCACGGGCAGCTCGTTGCCATCTGCGCGATTTGGTGGACGAATAGCCGAACCATAGCAGATTAGCCAGGCCAACCTTGATGGACTGCATCATCTGCCACATCAGGCTTCTTTTCCGAGGCTTGCGAGTCGCTGTACCCGGTTCGTAAAATTATCAGGCGCTATTCTTGCCACACACACCAGTTCATACCCATCTAAATATCCTGGATTACAGCGCAAGAAAAACGCGGTATGGGAATCTGGACGCAGAGGCGCCACATCGATACCTTCTGGCCTTACTCGCTGGGAACTGTAGTTGATGACGCCCGTTTCTGAATGATAATGCCCAGGATACTTCGTCTTGCCAAAAGCATCCATAAGCACTTTCTCATACGGTGTCGTTGGCCTGTCACTGCAGGGGGCAAATTCTTGAAAGAAGAAGGGCATGATCTTGTATGTTCTCCAGCCTTTGGAGGTCAGGATGTAGTAAACCTTGTGGCGGGGAAACTGCGCGGTCGCGTGGAGAAAATAGCGCAGAAGCTCGACACCCAGACCAGTGCCGCTTCTGTACTCCGGCAAGACGACGGTATCACCAGAAAATACCACCTTTACCTCTTCATCTGGCAGCGCGAGGGTGAGGACCATAAGCGTCGACCACCCGACGATTTCTCCATCAGCATGCTCTTTCCGCAAGATCATCACGGCTTCTTTCTCCTCAAAGTCGCGGATGAAGTCCTGCTGGCTTACACCAAGGAAGCCCTGACAGAGCAGACCATAGAACGTCTCCTTTTCCTCTTCGGAACACGCGGAGATATTCTTTGTCTGGCTGAAGATGTGGGACATAGCTGCATCTCCTCAGAGCCTGCTATGTGGGAATTATTATCTGTTGCGCTCATTATTGCGTGACCATCATATAATATGGGCGTGTCAACCTCAACATTTATATCGTCGTGCGCCTGGTGGCTTCTGTCTCTGTAAGGCGTTCGCAAAGACGCTCCTGGGCAAGCATCCCGACGAAGATATGGGAGGACCTCTTGAAGATCACCCTGCTTTCGCCCCAGTCTCCGATGTACCGCAAACGTGGAATCTTCAATAAAGCTCTCAGATACGCGCCCCTTACCCTTACGACGCTAGCCGCCCTTGTGCCAGAGGAACTTGATGCCGAAGTTCGCATCATTGATGAAGGCGTCGAGAACCTGAATATCGAGAGCATCGACGCTGATCTCGTGGGCATTACCTGTATTACGCCGAATGCCCCCCGCATTTACGAGCTCGCGCGCCAGTTGCGCGCAAGGGAGATCAAGGTTGTCATCGGTGGCGTCCATCCGACACTCGTTCCCGAGGAAGCTCAGCCGCACGCAGACGCCATTGTCGTCGGCTATGCAGAACAGTCGTGGCCGCAACTCTTGCGCGACTATGCGGCGGGGAAGATGCAGCCTCGCTACGAGGAGGGGCCTAGCTATCGCTTCGCCAATGTCCCTGAACCCCGACGCGACCTGTTGAAGAAAGAAGGGTATATCACGCTCAACACCGTGCAGGCCGTACGGGGATGCCCGTATAAATGCAACTTCTGCGTGGTACCCGTTGCCTGGCCGCGCTATCTCCAGCGCCCTGTCCGGGAAGTGATCCGCGAGATCGAACGCCTCGAAGGTGACTCTTTCCTCTTCCTGGATCTGAGTCCTACCGAGAATCCTACCTATATCAAAGAGTTGTATCGGGAACTGATTCCACTAAAAAAACGCTGGGGTGGGCTATCCACCATTCGCATCGCCCGCGACCGAGAGCTGCTCAAACTGGCGGCCCAAAGTGGTTGTGGGGGGCTACTCATCGGCTTGGAATCGGTATCGCCCACTACCATCACACAGATGAGAAAGGGCTTTAATAAGCCAGACGACTATATCGAAGCCGTCAAAACCCTTCACGATCACGGAATTGCCATCAACGGTTGCTTTGTTTTTGGACTCGATGGCGATGACAAGGATATCTTCAAGCGCACCGTGGAATTCGTCAATCAGGCTGCTATTGACCTGCCCCGCTTCTCGATCGCAACACCTTTTCCCGGCACGCCGCTGTATAAACAACTGGATGCAGAGGGAAGAATCCTCACCAGGGACTGGGCATACTACGGCGGGCAAAACGTCGTGTTCCAGCCGAAGAACATGACCGTTGCAGAGCTACAACTAGGAGCTCAGTGGGCATGGAGGCAGGTCTATAGCTTTCCATCAATCGCGCGCCGGGTAGCTGGTTCGGCAGCGTCTCGCTCTGGCCTGGTGCTGAAGACCTCGCTACTCGCGAATATTGGATATACCAAATATGCCCGGATGCTTCCCGACTATGTTCCCGTCCCCTGTGAGGTAGAGCCGTGGCGTGCTCAGCACGTAGAAGTTCAGTAGCACCCAAAAAGGAGTCCCGTTGTGAAAATCACTCTCATCACGCCGCAAGTAGGCAGGAAAAGCAGCAAGGAATATGTGCGTACCTGGCAGATGGAGCCGCTCAATATTGCCACTCTCGCGGGCTTAACGCCATCTGATGTCGAGCTTGACTATTACGACGAGCGCATCGAGCGCATTAACTTCGATGCTCCAACCGACCTGGCCGCCATCACCGTCGAGACCTACACGGCCAAGCGCGCATATGAAATAGCCGCCGAGTATCACAGCAGAGGGGTAAGAACGCTCCTGGGCGGGTATCACGTGACCCTCATTCCAGACGAGGCGCAAGGCTATGCCGACAGCATCCTGGTAGGGTATGCCGAGCCTCTCTGGGAGCAGATTGTGCGCGATGCCGAGCGGGGGGCCCTCCAGTGCCGGTATACTCAGAACAAGGCACAGCCTTACGAGTATGGTATGCCACGCCGGGACATATTTCAGGGGAAACCCTATTTCAAACTCAGTTGTCTTGAAACGGGGCGCGGTTGCCCTCTCCACTGCAATTTTTGCTCGATCGCTGCTGCGACAGCTTCCCGCTATCATGCGCGTTCCATCGACAGCATCGTAGCGGAAGTTGCCACGCTCAAGAACCGGAATGTCTTCTTTGTGGATGACAATTTCGTCGGAAACCTCAAGCACGCCCGCGATCTCTGCCGCGAGCTTATTCCGCTCAAAATCAACTGGGTTGGACAGGGAACGCTCAACATGGCACGCGACGAAAAGCTACTGGACATTATGGCAGAGAGCGGCTGCGCCGGAGTACTGATCGGCTTCGAGTCGCTGCGCCATGATACCTTGCAGCTTATGGATAAGCAGCTCAATGTGGCCATGGGAAATTATCAAGAGCTGATTACGCGCCTGCATCAGCACGGCATCGGGCTGTATGGAACGTTTATCTTCGGTTATGACTCCGAGACGAGCGCGGATACTGTGCGCACAGCCGAAGCGGCCATCGATTTCGGTCTCTTCATCGCAGCATTTAACCACCTACTGCCTTTTCCCGGTACGCCGCTGTATGAACAATTCCGCAAGGAGGGGAAACTAACCGACGAACAATGGTGGTTATCGCCGACGTTTCGCTTTGGGGATGTGCCGTTCAATCCCAAAAACATGACTGCCCAGGAACTGCGTGAACTCTGCCTGAAAGCGCGTCGACGCTTCTATAGCCTACCGGGGATGATGCGGCGCTCCACCAACATCAAGGGCAATGCCACTACTCTGCGCAAGGCCGCTGCGTTTTGGGGGATTAACGCCCTGCTGCGCAAAGAGATCGGGCAAAAGGATGGACTGCCCCTGGGAAATATGCCGGTGCGCCCTTCTCCACTCTACGTCGAGAGCAGGAGTTGATAGAGAAGGAGCCGGTATGGGTGGACGATTCGAATTTTCCTTAGCGACCGAGGCAGACGACAGAGAGCTTCGCGAACTACTCCGCCAGATAGCGATGCCCGGCAATATTACACTTGCCTTTCTGCGTGAACCATCGTTTTTTCTGGCCGAGCAGGCCGGAAGTACGGCCAGTCAGGTAATCCTCTGTCGAGATCGGAAGCTCGGCCTGCTAGTGGGTATGGCCAGCCGCAGCTTTCGGTCGGTCTACATCGATGGCAAACCGACAAACGTCGGCTACCTGAGCATGCTGCGGGGCATCCCCCAGGCACGCGGAAATCCTGGGCTGGCGCGCGGCTACCAATACCTCAAACAACTGCATGCCGATGGCGCTGCCCCATACTACTTCACCACTATCTTGGATGACAATACTGAAGCGATGAGGCTTTTGACCAGTAGGCGCGGTGGTCTTCCTGTCTATAAACCCGCTGCGCGCCTTCTTACCTACCTACTTCCGCTCGCAAGAAAGCAGCGCAGGCACCAGCCACACAGTGCAGTGAGCAGAGGCGAGCAAGACCACCTCCCACAGGCGGTCACTTTTCTCCAGGAATGGAACAGCCGCTATCAATTTGCTCCGGTATATACGCTGCAAGACATGCTCGGTCAAAGCACATTGCTTCCTGGCTTTTCCTGGCAAGACTTATATGTCTATCGTAAGGAGCTCAAGGTGCTGGGGACGCTGGGCGTGTGGGATCAACAATCGTTCAAGCAAACCATAGTAACAGACTATTCTCGTAAAATGCAAACCATTCGCCCAATGTATAACCTCTATGCCTCCGTGCGAGGCATCCCTCGCTTGCCGCGCGCTGGAGCAGATATCAATGTCCTGTACGCAGCCTTCACGAGCGGTGACAAGCCCGTGTTCGCAGAGTTGTTGAGCCAGCTGCGCGACGACTGGTCCGGAAGAGGTTACGATTACTTGTCTGTTGGCTTTCCTGCGGGCCATGGATGCGCTTCCGTTGCGGCTCGCTTTGCCACTCAGCGCATTGCCAGCACCCTCTATATCGTCTACTGGGCTGAAGACGATATGGTGCTCCCAAAAGGGAGCAGGCTGGTATACCCCGAGATCGCGACGCTTTAGAAGCGGGCACCAGGTCTCTTCCATTCATTGCAATTGTCGAATATCGCGCACACACAGGCCAAGAGATGCCGGAATTACGACGAGCAGGCCGGCCAGTGCGAATACCTGAGTAGGCCCGATGCGATCGGCCAGCAAACCGGCCAGGACGAGGCCGATCGGCAAGGTAGATGCCACTCCCAATTGGGTGATGCTGCTAACGCGGCCTAATTTGTCATTTGGCACCTTCTCTTGTTGGAGCGCCCCCCACAGGATCGTAAAGATCGCCAGGCCTGCACCGATCACAGCGGATGCGACGATCACAATGACTGGTTCGATGGGACGCGGCAGGGGAAGCGCACAAGCAACCAGCGCACACCCCCCGACGAGTACCGCGCTATAGGCAACGATGCCGCGTCGCAACCTGAAGGCGCTCCCCAGAACCAGCGCGGCAAGAACGGAGCCAATCGCATCCGCTGTCGCCACTGCCCCTATCAGCCAGATGCCCGCGCCATACACATCACGCACAAGCCTGGGCAGCGACACCCACATCGCCCCCGCGAAGCCGGCTCCGACCAGCGGCGAGGCCAGTATCGTCACCCACAACCATGGAATACTGAACACGTAGCGAATGCCCTCTTGCGCGTCTCTCATTGCTCCCCACACGCCTGGCGAAGCATGCTCTTGAGCCTCAGTTCGCGCAGCATAAGAAACTTGAGAGGACACTGATAATGGAGGAAGGCGCAGTACTAGCAGGCAGAGTGCCGAGATGCCATAGGTCAAGGCATCAAAGGCGAAGGCGCTTGCCATGCCGAAAAGCGCAGCACAGAGCGCACCCGGTATCGACCCAAGCAGAAAGCCGACGTTTCGACTGAGCGTGTTAAGCGCGTTGACCGAGGTAAGCGCTTCTTTCTCTACGAGCTGCGGCATAATGGCCTGGTATGCCGGGTCAAAAAAGCTGCTCACCATACCGAAAAGCGGGGCCAGCGCAACCAGGTCCCAGAATTGCAACCGATGAGCCCAGCTCAACCAGGCAATCAGCAATACGATGCACCCACGTCCCGCGTCGGCACACAACATGAGCAAGCGCCGCGATACTTGGTCGGCGACGACGCCGCCAAGGAGTAGAAACAGGATTCGCGGTACCCACTGCGCAAGAAGGATGAGGCTCATAGCGGTGGCCGAGCCGGTCAGGAGTAGCACTTCCCAAGTGATAGCAATCGTGAAGACAGCATCGCCGATTACGGAGACGGTTTGTCCTGTCCAGAGCACCACGAACGAACGGGAGCGAAACGCCTGCGCAAAACGCATCCGCTCGGCTACTGCTCTGCGCAAGCTCAATTGCGGCCTCATGCTTTTTCTTCGCGTAGAGGCTTGCTCACCTGGTGAAGGAAGCGCAGAATGTCCTGATAGGATTGCAGCAGGCTCGTTTCACAGTAGGCGATGGCGCGCTCCTCGCAGAAGGCTTTGATGAGAGGCCGCGCCTGTCGCAATCTGTTCCTAGGCATTGTTGGGAACAGGTGATGCTCAATCTGGTAGTTCAGCCCACCATACCAGAAGTCGACCAGGAGCGAGCCGCTGACGTTGCGAGCTGTAAGCACTTGCTGGCGCAGGAAGTCTGTAGGGCTAGCGGAATCCGTAATGGGCATCCCTTTATGATTGGGCGCGCCAATAGAGCCGAGGTACAGCCCAAAGAATGCGTGGTGGACGAGTATAAACGGGAGAACTTGCCAGAAGTTCAAACACCAGAGCAACAAACCCACGTAAAGTCCATAGTGAAGAGTCAGCAGCAGTGCTTCAATGCGGATGTGCTTTGACTTCTTACGGTGCAGAAAGAGAATACTCAAGATAAGAAAAGAAATCGGGGAGAGCAAATACAATGGAAATTCTAAGTAGGCCTGGTATTTTGCTAAGAACCGAGCAATGCCGCGCCTGCTGCGCGCCACATCTTCGGTAAAGGCGGTGAATGGCCTGACGATGTCGGGATCGAGACCGATCTGGTTAGGGTGGCCGTGATGGGCATTGTGCTTATCAATCCACCAACTCCAACTCCAACCAACCAGGAGATTTCCCACCAGAAAACCCGCGATCCTGCTTGTGCGGCTGGTGCGGAACACCTGCCGATGCCCGATATCGTGGCCCAGCAGACCAAACTGCATCGAGACGAAGCCCATGTAGAGCGCATTCAGCAGCAACAGCCAGAAATTATGAATGAGGAGCAGGAATGCGATACCAACAACAAGCAGGCCCAGCGTGAAAAGAAACTTCCAGGTATAGTAGGCAGATTGCTGATTTAGTAATCCGTGCTGCTTCACCAGTTGTTTCAACTGCACATATTCATTTGGAGAGGAGCGTCGGGCTGAGCCTCCTAAGGTGAGTTGAGCCTCTTGCATGATACCCTCCGTTGGTTTAGAGTATCGCCTATGGTGGTCTGTTCGAGCTCATTATAACAGGTCATAGAATGAGCAAGTGTTTGAGAGGCCTTCCTTTCTGGGCTCGTGCCCAACGGACAAGGAGGAGACGAATCTTCACGAGATAGATGAAGGCCTCCCTCATGGGTCCGGCGAGATAACATGCTCAGGAGCGCCCAGCAGCGCGCCCAACAGGCTACATGTAATCTCCCCGACATTGCTCTGTTGGTCATTGCAGAGCACAATAATCACGGCATCGTCGCTCGGCCGGGTAGCGTTGACAGAGATGAAGCCGGGCTGGTTCCCTGGATGGATTCGTAATTGGCGCCCCTCCACCTCGACGATGAACCAGCCATAGCCGTACTGTATGCCAGGAATCCCGTCAAAGACCTTCACCGCAAAATCGTCCGCCACAGCGGCATGCGGGGTGAACATCGCCTGGAGCGATGCGGCACTCAGCAGTGCGGGGGCCGCAAGCGCTGCGTCCCAAAGCGCCAGGTCGCGCGACGTCGACCACATGTCTCCGGCTCCCATGTCGACCGTCTCAAGCTCGAAGGACGGCACTAGTATCTCGCCCGCGTACCCCACCGCCTGTTGGTCTGGCCGTGGTGCGTGGTTTCCCGCACCTGTGCTGGACATGCCCAGGGGATGAAAGATCCGCCGATGGAGGAACTGGGCATACGGCTGGCCTGAGACCTGCTCGACGATGTGTGCGAGCAGGACATACCCTGGAGCGCGTGCAGGATCGCGGCAGCCAATACAAGCGCCAGGGCGGTGGGAGAAATAGCCAGCATGGCGATATTCGCCAATCTTGTCAAAGGAGCCACCTTGTGGTGAACCAATCTGGCGTGGATTATAGTGCAGCCTCGGCATCAACGTGCTGGAGCTCCACGGTGCGGACCGGATACGGAATCTGAATGTGCTCCTCACGATATCGCTTGATCAAGCTTCTAATGAATACATGCTTGATGAGATACTGATCGGTATAGTGTCTAGCGCGCAGAATCACGGTAAAGTTGATACGTGAGTCACCTATTTCGTTATACCGGATAAAAGGGGCATCATCGGTTACTCCGCCCGGCACCGAAGCCAAAACTTCCTTAGCGACCTCGACGGTGATGCGCTCCACTTTCTCGAGATCGCTGTCGAAGGCAACGCCCACCTCCACCAGTATGGACATGCTGCCGGAAGCCGGAGTGGAGAAATTCAGCAGAATGGTCGAGGTCATTTTGGAATTAGGAACGATGATGAGATTGTTGGAGAGATCACGTATTGTGGTAGTGCGCCATCCCACATCGGTGACATAGCCTTCTTCGCCGGTGCTTAGACGCACATATTCTCCTGGCAGGAATTGTCCCGCGGTGATGATCTGTATGCCCGAGATGAGATCGGTCAGGGTCGCCTGCAAAGCCAGCGAAACCGCCAGGCCGGCTACGCCCAACGCCGCCAGCGCAGGACCAAGGTCATAGTGAAATATCTGCTGTAGTATGATGATGGCGCCTACTACGTAGATGGCCGCTCGCACGAGCGTGTCTATAATCGACACGGCTAGGTGCGCCTCCTCCCGCTGCGGGGCCAGAAGCAGGCTGCCTACTATATCCGACGCCAGCGTGGTCAGGACGATCAGGAACCCTATGAGCAAAGCTTTGTGCAGCACGTCGAGCTGGACGGCTTCAATCTGCCAGGGAAGGTAGTTCAGGGCAATCGCGACTCCAAGGAGCAGGCTGGATATCGTGATCTTATGCCGCAAGGCCTGCATGACAGCTCGGTTGCCGTGCCAGGGAGACTTGCTTCCCTTTCTGCCCAAACGGTGCCGCACGATAAACTCGACGAATTGTCCGGCAATGGTGCATCCGGCAATAATGGCGAACGGTAGAATATAGCGCCAGATCTGCGCGGTATCGTTGAGAATCGAGATCAGTTGATGTGGTAGCCCTCCAGCACCTTCCACGTCTCCTCCTGTTCTGAAAATGCATGAGTGTGCGCCAAGCCTTCGTGCGCCGGCGACGGACTTGCTCGTTATCGTAGCACACGTCCGGTGATCGTCAATGCCCATCTCACGCCTTTTGGCCAAAGGGAGAAGACAGGTGCCAAATTCTCCAGCAAGCTCCCTATCACTGACAGTAATCGGCTGTACAGCCAGTCGTAAATTAGTGTTTTATGTGGCCAACGACTGGTGGTACGGGTTGCAGAAGCTGGGTGTGGGTCATCCTCGCCGAACCTACGGGCAGTATTTTTGTGTAGAAAATGGCTTGCCACCAAGCATATTCGATACACTGGACCGTATTGGCAATCTCCTGTCTAGAAGGTTACATGTCATGCTGGAGTTGAGCACCGTCATTGGAATATTGCTTGCTGGCCTGTTCGGCATCGCGGGTACCGCCATAGGATCAATTCTCACAGGCAGAAATCAGGATATCCTGACGCGCCAGCTATTAGAGGAACAACGGAAACGAGAAGACACCGCATATAAACGGCAGGTAGAATCAGCGCGTAATGACCGGCTTACGAAGAGGTACGAAGAGTTGATAGTGGCAGCTCAAAAGTATGCAGAAGTAGCTTACTCTATGTACTCGGACGCGCTCGCACCCTACATACTTGAGGAAGGTGAACTGGCTAATTTACGTGGAAATCCGAAGAAGGTGTACCGTGATTTCTACATGGCTTCAGAAAGGGAACGTACTGAATTCCAACGAGTCTTGTCACTGGTCGCAATCGAAGGGGAACATAGCGATATCGTTCAATGTGGCCGAGCATTTGAGAAAACATTTAGAGAGCTTCTAGAAGCTCTGGCGGCTGGAAGTTCCGATGCAGTACTCGATCAACATGAAGACGTGGTCAAAGCCTACGATGCGTTAAGCAGTGCCGTTCGGGCTCATATGCACGAGCTTGAGACTCCAGTGTAATGCGCACGCACTTGCCGCTGGCTTCGCAACCAGGAACGTGTCAATGGATTTCCTCGCTAAAATCCATTGAACGACCCACTACTTGAGCTCGTATCGGAATGAGCCACTCTTTTGGGGATGAGGCAACCTAGCGCTATTTTCTTGGTCTCAATGAATGCGTTGTGGGGAGCAGGTCGCGGCTCACATGAGACACGACTGTCTCATTGTCCGCGCATGGCGAGAGTAGTTTGTCGGCGTCTGGATCAGCTAGCTCCGTCATTCAAGGAGATTACCATCTGCGGTTTCTCGATCTCGTGCTCGGCGCGGGTAGCTACTACGGCAGTGCCGATAGCTTTGAACTCGGCAAGACTCTCGCCCCAGGCATAGCGCACCACATCCAGACGTACCCCAACGATGCCGTCGGCCTCCAGCTCATCGGCATCAGCTCATCAGCATCCGCTCAGCGAGAACAGAAGGTGCTATCTGCTTAGAAACTGCTCGCTCAGGGGACAGTGTGTTAGACTGCGAGGAGGCTATAGCAATGGCGAGCAAGCGGAGAAACGATGCTGCCGAATCGCAACGAGAGGCGAACAAGATTAGGATCTGTACGATGCCGCAAACTGACCCAGCACCGCCTAGCCAACACCAAACGGTCTCACGTGTTGCCTCGCAAATCCAGTACCAACAGAACACGGATGCCTATGATAAGTTCCTGGAACAAATCATACCCTGGTTGTTTGAAGTGGGCAGCTGGATCTTCGGGGGCTTGATTGCCTTTAACGTGCTGCTGCTAGCATCACTAATCACGATAGGACCGGCTGCCCTTTCCATCAAGATCGCCACTGCCGCTTTGGCGCTCGCTCTCCCGCTGAACGTGACCGGACTTGTCCTGCTGAAGCTGGTGCAGGATCTGAAACACACCGGATTCGATGGGATCGCACAGAGTTTCCCAGCGGGTGGTCGCACCACTGCAGAGCAGCAGATCCCTACACTCACCCCGCTCGAAGCGCTTCGCAAAAGAGGAACCCGGACTGTTCTGAGCACGACTCTCGGCATCCTCGGGCTGAGCGGTACCCTGACCCTGACAGGCATAATGGCGGCATTGTGGTATATGGCCTGGTGGATTGGAGTCGCTTTCTTGGCGATGGTCGTCCTCAGCCTAGTTATTGTCCAAGTAGCGTTGGTCACCTCACGGCTTCACGTCTCGGCAGAGGAGAAGGCACAGAGAAAACGCTACGGTGAAGAGCTTATCAGGCAGGCCAGAGAACGATCTAGGCAAGCAAAAATACAGAGGTAAAGACCCTGGAGGGTATTTTACCCACTTGTGCCGTGCCCCCTACTGGTCCAGCAGCTCACTGTCTGAGTCTATGCTGGTGAAGCTGCCCTTTGGCATGTGGGCTAAGCTCAGTACGTAATCCATCGCGCCCTCTTCGATGGGCACTTCTCGCTGTTCCCGACGGCTCACCTCCCAGGTGTGATCCAGGATGGCCAGATACGTCGCATAGGTGGTCACCGCATCTGCATCAGGCAGATACGCGGCAATCCACGCGAGGAGTGGCTCATGGTAGCAGCGGCGCCAATCGCTGGCAGCGGCCTCCATCCCCACGTCGTGTCCAGCTCGCTCGCTCAGCAGCCACTTGTGAACAAGCAGGTGCTGATACAGCGGCCGCGCGTCGGCGCGTGGGACGCGGACACCCAGAAACTCATGTAAGCGCTGAACATACCAGCCAGGCCGTAATGTTGCCGTCTGCCACAAGTGGGCCCCGGTTTCCTGGTTGGCGGCCCCGACGCCCAGTTCGGCCTGGATGAGGTCAGTGCTGCGCCGGACGAATTGCAGAACGCCATAGCCCAGCACATTGAGCCGCAGCATGTGCTGGAGCAAGTCAAGCACTTGCACATGGCTCTGTTCACTGACAGCGCCGCTGTGCACACGTTCAGCACGCAATCCGTCGTAGCACCTCCGGAAGTAGGCGGCGTCATCTGCGGTCACAAGAGAAATTTCTACAGATAGACCGCGCGCTAGGCGAATGTCTTCAGCCTGCCACTCCAGTGACTCGATGAATGCCGCTAGATCCGCCTCCCGCAGACCGTCGCTTAACTGTCCATCGACGATCTCGGCCGTCTCTGCATCGGCCATGACGGCGGTAAGACGGTGGTCCCTGAGATCTATGAGGACATTGGCGAGTGAGGGATCGCCCCAATAGACGCCCGCCTCGTGCAGGTTCAGCAGCAACTCGGCCACAGCACTCCAGAGCAGGCGCTTGTTGATGTCGGTGAAAGGGTAACGATAGAGCACGGACTGCGGCAGAACGCGCTCCGCCAGCCGAGTGATGCAGTAGCCTCGATCGCCGGACTCGTACACAGCATGCCCCGCTACCTCGCCCGCAATGATGGGCTCGCCATGCACAACGACGTAGCCAACAGGTTCCAGCGTGCTGCATCCTCGCGTGCGCAATTCCTCGAAAGCCGTGATCTCCTGCTGAGCTGATGCAGGACTGGTCTCCTTGATCGCATAGCGCCTTCCGCCAGATTCTATAAAGAGCACGGGATGGCGAGACTCGCCGCGTCGCATGATCAGGGGCTGCACACCATGTTCCGGCCACTCCTCAAGGGAGATACCCCACGGCAACGAACTCAGGCGAGACCAGTCCATCTCGGGGACCTTCGCGGTGCGTACCGGAACGGCCGGCGTGCCAGATGCAACCGGCATGAGATGAGCCAATTGCGCGCGGTAATCAGACGACATGTGAGCCTATTTGTTCTCCGGCCCGATGCTGGCCCGATATCTACTAGATGTTCACCAATTGGTGACGATCGCTTTCAGGGTCACTATCGCATCTCGGTCGCTCAGAGTCAAATGACCCATTCAATCCCGACGACTGCGCACAACACGACTCAGCCAGCTGAGGAAATTGTGCGGCATCTTCTGATCATCCTTGTCGCCGCGATGAGTTATACTGGTGCCAAGTCGTAGCGCGAGGAGGCAACACCCATACTCAACGATCACTTAAAAGCCGTCACGGAACGAGCTGCCCAGCTCCCAGCTCCGCAGGATGAGCTTGCCAGGCTGGTTGAAGAGGCGCTGGCGCAGTGTACGGGCATAGGAAGCGCCTGAGCAGCAAGATGGGCATGCTTGATGCAGGTGAGCAATCGGGATCAAACGGCATTTGTCGCACAGATAGAGACCTACCGTAGAGAACTGCATATCCATTGCTATCGTCTGCTGGGGTCCATTCAGGATGCAGACGATATGGTGCAGGAGACAATGCTTCGTGCATGGCGTCGCCAAGAGTCCATTGAGGAAATTTCCTCGCTACGAGCGTGGCTCTATAAGGTGGCGACCAACATGTGCCTTGATGCGCTCAAACGTCGCCCTAAGCGAAGGATTCCCGCCACGCATGAGGCTGAAGCGGCTCTCACAGAACCGATCCCACGGGAGGTCATCGATCCAATATGGCTCGAGCCATATCCTGATGCACCGCTTCTGGTGGCGGAGGAGCAGCATCCCGAAGACGTAGTTGTCGCGCGCGAAAACCTGACCCTGGCGTTCATCGTCATTTTGCACCAGTTGCCGCCCCGACAGCGTGCCGTGCTTCTCCTACGCGACGTGCTGGATTGGTCGGCAAGCGAGGTCGCCGCACTTCTCGACACCACGATTCCCGCCGTCAAAAGCGCCCTGCACCGAGCGCGCTCCATCCTCGCTCAAAGCCGCGTAAACCCCGACGCTGATCTGAGTTGGAAGATCGACAGCACCACAGCAGCTCAGCTGTCCGCATATGTCACCGCTTGGGAGACCGCAGACATCGACGCTTTCGTACATCTACTCAAAGATGATGCGACCTTTAGTATGCCACCCATTCCTGCCTGGTATCGTGGCAGGGAGACGATTCGCGGTCTGGTCACGCGTACGGTTTTCGGTGGACAGGCTCGAGGACGCTGGCAACTGCTGCCAACCTGCGCGAACGGTCAGCCAGCGTTCGGTGTCTACCGTCAAACCTCAGATCGAAGCCTCTATGCCGCTTATGGCATCCAAGTATTGACGCTAGTTGATTATGCGATAAGCGATGTCATCACCTTCAGAGACCCCGCCCTCGTCGTACGCTTTGGTCTACCCTCAACGCTCTCAGAGAAGACAGTGTAGACGAGTAACCGCGCTAAGTTATTGTGGGGTTATAACGCCCGCATGCGATTGCCCTTGGCATTATGCTCGACCTCTGCTAGTCCGAGCACCTCCAGCAACGGCGGGATATACATCCCGAAACGTCCGCGCAGCCCCTTCTTCAGCCCATACCAGCCGCCAATAGGGTTGGTGGGCGACCGCCCCCATGCCTCCACTGTTCCCTCTTTGGCTGGCTTCTGCTCGTCGGTGCTGCCAAGCTCCATCCAATCGCCGTGCTGCTTCAGCATGGCATGCAGATCGTCAATGCAGCGCAGATTGTAGCGCAATACGGTCTTGCCGACCGTACAGACAAGAGCGGAAGGTTCGCTCGCCTCGTCTCGATAGAGGGTATATTCAGAACTACCTGACGGCGTTTTCAGTTTCCATGGATCATCTTTGGTACCCTGACCAACCGCATTATTCTTTGCCATGAGCACTCCGTTCTCACTCTCGACGAATCGAACAATAACCTGCTAGTATCACGATGCAGCCTTTCGGCCTGTTCAGATCGCTTTCAGGACATCTTCATGAATCGAAGACTCGATATGACCCTACCTCGTCAAGCGTAGTGAAGGTAGGCTGCTCCGCAAAGCGCTCGCTGAGTCCCGCCTGAAACGCCTGAAATGCGGGGGACTGATCCAACGGGTTCTCGCCTGTCTCCGTTTCGAGAGAGACCAAATGCATGAAGCTGACACCATCACTGCCTTTGAAGGCAATGTAGCGAACGCCAGCGGGGGCAGTCGCGCGCAATTCTTCAAATACGCGCTCGATGAACTGCTGGTTCTCGGTGGCCATCTCCGGCTTGACCTTGTACTGAACGATCATTCTCTTCACGAAGTGCTCCTCCTGCTTAATTCTGAGTTGTTGCGTCAAAGTCCATTTGTAAGACGACAATTCCATGCCAAAGGATGCGGTCTGGCGACAGTGATCTGAGAGGGTATTTCTGCCGAAAAGATCCGTCGTACCAATGTTAGGATGCCCTTCAGATATGCTGAACATGCCTTAAGTACTTACTGCCAGCAATTTTGGGGAGAAGTCTGAGCCGCTGTCTTGACCTAGAGCGCTCTAGGTTTTGTATAGTGCGAGCAGTGACGCGAGGTCATGGTACGGCTCCCATGAGGAGAATTCACCATGCGTCAGGCGTTCGCTCTGACTGGTGTGGGTGCGCACAGTGCACTGCATCGCTATCTAGCTGAAGTACACTGACATCCAATCTGACAGCACATCTAGAGAAGCCAAGAGGTATATCGATGAATATCGACGAGAGCCGTCCGGCGCCTTCGACCAGTTATGAACTCAAGAACCTGATGAAGTGGCAATCCCAGAGCGACGAATATGAGAGGCAACATGCCGAAGCGCTCTCCGGAAAGCTGGCTACGGCCTGGGGTTTGTGGCGTATCCCTGAAGCGGAGCTGCATATACTCGGAGAGGTAGCCGGCCGCGATATCCTGGAACTGGGCTGCGGCGCGGCCCGTTGGTCGATCGCGCTTGCCCAGCAGGGTGCCCGTCCGGTAGGTCTTGACTTCTCCGAGCGCCAACTGAACCATGCTCGGCATCTACTGGTCGAAGCCGGTGTTGACTTTCCTCTGGTCGAAGCCAGCGCCGTGTCAGTACCACTTCCCGATGCCAGTTTTGATATTGTGTTCTGCGATTGGGGAGCTATGACGTTCTGCGACCCGCACCAGACTGTGCCTGAAGCCGCGCGGCTGTTGCGCCCGGGCGGTCTCTTCGCTTTTGCTACCGGGACGCCACTCTACTTCGTCTGCTATGACCAGCAGTCCGATGCCGCGCGTGAGCAGCTGCTGAACACCTATTTCGACCTGCACCGTGTCGAGTGGGATGACGAGGTCAACTTCTATCTGCCCTATGGCGAGTGGATCCGTCTGTTTCGCCGCCACGGTTTGACCGTAGAGGATCTGGTCGAGACTCAGCCTCCAGCCGACGCCAGCACCAGCTATCGAGATCAAGACGCTATCGCCTGGGCCCGGAAGTGGCCGATGGAGAACATCTGGCGGGTACGCAAGCCGGCGTAACCAGTAGCCGGCCGGAGAGCTCACTTCAACTCAATCGCTGAAACGGGATTGACTGCTCATGTACACTCGTAGTAGATACCTACCGAAGGGAGATGCGCTGTCGATGAGTGATGTTGCCGCTGAGACGGTTGAGGTCGATGTACTGCTGCCAGGCAGTGAGCAAGACGACGGAGATATTGCCTTATATGAGGACATCTCCCCGCCAACTCGCTGGATAGGTATCCTAGAGTGGTTCGATGAAAAGGTCTACATTCTGGTGGGTATCGCCTTTCTGGTGGCAGCGTTATTTTCGCTGGTCTACGGCCTCTTCTATCTAGGCGACAGTGTCCTCACGACGATGTACGTACCAGCATCCGGCCTTTCAATTCAAGCCATCTTTACCAAGGAAGCCGGAGCCACCGACATTATCGACCTGGTCAGCAATCTGCTGCTGACGCTCATTATCATGGAGGTGCTCGGGACGGTGGTGCACCACCTTAGAGATGGTGAGACCACTTTACGACCTTTCCTCTTCATCGGCATCATCTCAGCCACCCGGGGCATCCTGGCGGTCGGCGCCAGGCTGTCGGTGAGCACAACGCTGTCCCCTGACGAATTCGTACGCGATATGGTAGAGCTCGGTGTAGACGCCGTCGTTATCATCGCACTCGGCATCACCATGAATCTCATTGGCAAATACCTCGAGGAAGGCGCAAATCCCCGTCGCCTGCGCAAACGGGAAGTTGGCCGGGGTGGCCGGCCGGCGTTACCTCAGGCACGCACGGCGAGTGTTTCTGCTGCCAGCGGCGGCCTTGGAGTACGCAGCCTATTTGTGCTCATGGCCCTCATTATCCTGGTCGCCTTGACCCTCATTGGCTTATTGGTCAGCCAGGGGCACTTCTAGAAATATCTCCCTGGCAGGGTGTGCGCAACCCAGTGGCACACCTATGGGCTGCCCAAGCGTGAGGCGAGTGCCGTTTAGACTGACGGAAGCGGGATGCTCTGGTCAAAATGGAAGAGGCCAAAGGGATCGTAGGTAGCTTTGATTTGCTGAAGCCGCGGCAGGTTGCTTCCGTAGTACGCGCCCTGCCAATCGGCCAGGTTGGGATCGAGGTAGTTCTGGTACGCCTCACCACTGGCATACAGCCGCATCATTTGCCAGGTGTCGGCAAGCCAAGCGCGATTAGCCGACACCACCTCCGGAGAGTCGCCGGCGTTCCAGTTCGCAAAATACTGAGCTGAAAAGAGCGAGTTTCGGTGCACAAAAGCGGTTGCCGCTGGATCGACGCGGTTGATCGCGCCGCCGGACGCATCAAGTGCAACATATCCGGCGCCAAGCTCAAGTGAGGCCTGACGGTCAGCTACCGAGCTTACCAAAACGTCGATAGCCGGCGCTGGTATACTGCAAGTTATCACAGGTCAGACCAAACTTACGGCCAAGTACCCCAATACCCCCTCCCAGGGTCAAACCCGCAATGCCGACAGTGGGACAGGAGCCGGCAGGTAGTATAAAACCGTTGGATGTCAGCGCTGCATAGACATCGATCAGACGGGCTCCGGCACCCACTGTGGCGGTTCGATTGACCGAGTCCACGACCACTTCGTTCATCTGGGTGACGTCGACTACCAGACCGCTGGACGTCGAATAGCCACCATACGAGTGGCCGCCAGCTCGAGGAGCCAGCGGAACGCCAAATTCGCGCGCAAATGCCAGGCATATCTGGACATCAATGGGCGAGGTGCAATAGGCAATTCCCATCGGCAACACCCCGTCGAAAAGCGGGTCAAACAGCTGGCGTGCGGTTTCATACTGGGGCATATTGGGTCGTATCAGCGCGCCCTGCAAGCTACCGGCAAGCGACGACCAATCAGCGTCGGTAGGTAGTTGCGGGTATGGAGTGTCGTCTGGCCGAGGAAGTGGTGACCGCACCGGCTCTACCTTCGGCGGCTCGCCCTGGCAGGCTACCAGGAAGGCCGGCACCGCTCCCAGTAGACAGAACCGAAGGAACTGCCGGCGAGGGATCAGATACCGCCGGACGCTACGTTTGCCAGCCATCTTCTGGACCACCTCTCGGCACATCTCACGCAGGTAGAGTATAATGCAACCGGACCTCGTAGGCAAGAAAGTATCGTGGTAGTATTGAGCCTTAACACGACATGTTTAAGTCATTGTCGAGAAAGGCCAGCAAACACTGGTGATCGTACACGAGGTAGGTGCGTCCATGAGAAGCATCGAGAGCGATCGCGCCTTTATCACCACCAGCCCGCAGGGTCTACGCCAGGATCTACCACCTATGCGCCTGTGGCAGAAGGCCAAGCACCTGGGCATCTGGAACCCTCAGGACATTGACTTCACGCAGGACGCCGCCGACTGGGGGAAGTTAACCGACGGGCAACGGGAAGGGCTTGCGCGTCCCTGCTCCCTCTTCCTGGCCGGCGAAGAGTCGGTCACCCTGGATCTCTTGCCCCTGCTACTGGTCATTGCGCGCGAAGGGCGTCTGGAAGAGGAAATGTATCTGACCTCATTCCTCTTCGAGGAAGCCAAACATGTCGAAGGGTTCCGCCGTTTCTTCGACGAAGTGGTACACGATAACAGTGACCTTTCTCGCTATCATGGGCCTAATTATCGCCGCATATTTGCCGAAGAGCTGCCAGCGGCAATGCAGCGGCTGCTCAGCGATCCATCGCCAATCGCCCAGGTACGCGCCTCGGCAACGTATAACATGATCGTGGAGGGCGTACTCGCCGAGACCGGCTATTATGGGTTCTTGCGTACACTGACCGCTAACAACATCATGCCGGGTATGCAGCAATTCGTTACTCTACTGAAACAAGATGAGTCCCGGCACATCGCCTACGCGATCTACCTCATTTCACGGCTCATGGCCGAGCATGGCGACGCCGTCTGGGATGCGCTGCAAGAGCGCATGAACGAACTGCTGCCATTTGCCATGGGGGTAGTTAGCGATACCTATGTGTCCTATGAGGACGGCCAGCTACCTTTCGATCTACCTCAGGGTGAAATACTTGAGTATGCCATGACTCAGTTCCAGAAGAGACTGTCACGCATCGAGCAGGCGCGCAATCAGAGCCTAGATGAAATCTACAGCATTGCCAACCAGATGGACGAGCAACAGGCTTGAGAGCCTGAGGGTAATGTGCCGAGAGGACTGGAGCGAGTATGTCGAAACTTCCCAGAACCACTGGAGCGGAAGACTCAGTAGCGCCGGGCTCCTCATCTTCCACATCGGCCGGACAAACATGGGCGCGACGGCTGGTAGCCGGGCTGCTTATCGTCTGCGGCCTGCTTTCCTTTGCGTATGCTGGAGCGTCAACCTACATTGCCACCTTGGTGGT
The DNA here is from genome assembly GCA_963826075.1 of uncultured Chloroflexia bacterium. Lineage (GTDB taxonomy): Bacteria > Chloroflexota > Ktedonobacteria > Ktedonobacterales > JADMIN01 > JAJPKE01. Next base: position 614,309 of record CAWGVQ010000004.1, on the reverse strand, counting down.
GCAGCAGAAGCCCCTGGCTCTGGCGGGGACGCCCGCCCAGTATGGGCTGGACTATCGCAATGTGGAGTTCCCGGCGGCCATCGACCACCTTATGATCCGTGGATGGTTCATACCTGGAGTGCTCCCAGGCGGACAGCAGACTTCCTCACGAGTCCTTATTATGGTACACGGCGCGTACCAGAATCGTACTGATCCTGCCGCCGGCTTGCTCGCACTCTCCTCTGCCATGGCCCAGCGGGGCTTTGCCGTGCTGGTCTTCGACATGCGCGGCACTGGCCAGTCGGCTCCGGCGCCTTTCTCGCTGGGCTATTTCGAGCAGCGCGACGTGCTAGGCGCGTACGACTTCCTGCGCTCCGGACCGCTTCCCTATCCTGCCCTGGGGCGGCCGAAGTCGATTGGCGGCTGGGGAGTCTCGATGGGGGCAATCACCCTGCTGCTCGCGGCAGCGCAGGCGCCGGCCATCCAGGCTATCGTAGCCGATAGTGCCTATCCCGACATCGCTCCTATCCTGGAGCGTGAGATCCCCAAGGAGGGTAACCTGCCCGATTTCTTCACTCCGGGAGCGCTGGCCGCAGCCAAAGTGCTGTACGGCATTGACTTCTACCACGTCAAGCCCGGGGATGTGGTGGCCAGCCTGGCTCCGCGCCCACTCCTGTTCATTCAGGGAGCCGCCGATACCTACAACCCGCCATCCAACCTGGGGGTGCTGGTCCGCGATGCCATGGCTGCTCCCAACGCCAATGTCCAGTCCTGGCTCGTTCCAGGGGCGGCACATGCGCAAGCCTATCATGTCGAAGGCACAGTGTACGTGGACCGTCTGGTTAGCTTCTATACCGCTGCACTTGGGCCGGACAGCCAGTCCTAGAAGAGAAGAGGACAACGGTGAGAATTCGGGGCTTTGTCTATGGTCTGGGACCGCTGGTCCCGCTGATAGTTACGGTCGTGCTCACGATAGCAGTGGCCTTTCTGGCGCGCCAGATCACCGCGCCAGCCGGTTTCTACACCCAGCAATGGGTGGACGTTATAGTGGTAATACTGGGTCTCTTAAGCTCGGCTGCATTCCTGATCATTTTCTCGCTACGGGCGTTACGCCAGATAAAGAAGTGGCAGCAGGTCGGCCTTGGCGCGCAAGCTAGCGCCGCGCTCTGGGGACTGGTTGTGGTAGCCCTGGTGGTGTTGCTGCCACTGGTGCTGGCCATAGCGATCCCCCAGCACCCCGCGCCCAATCTGGCTCCCTAGCCGGCGTTACCGACCAGATGCATATCGGTTTGTCCATTGAGGTGCCAGCTAGAAATCTAGACGGCATCTTCGACGGTTACGTAGAAGTACTCGGTCCAGATCTCCTGGTTTGACCAGGGGAACATCTGGGCGACGTGGCGCTCGCGGGCGCGGAAGGCCCGGTCGTTGAGCAAGGACTGGAACCCGGAGTCGTCCTGCAGCATCCGATCATACTGCGCCCGGAAGTGCTTCCAAGCCGGCAGTAGCGCCTTTTCGCAATAGCTCTTCAGCTCGGAGTCATGCCTTTCCTCGGCGTTGCGCCGCTCCTCCGGGTCCGGTATGGCAAGCTCTTCGCGATCCGCCGCGGCTCGCAGACGCGACAGTCTGGGGTCGGCCAGCCGCTCGTGGTAGTGGAGAAAGAGCCGCCACCCATCTGGTGTGGCCGCGTACCCTAGCGGGTCGTCCTCTCGGGCAACCGACCGGAAGGCTGGCGCATTCACGTTGAGCAATGCCCGCTGAAGGTTAGTCCATGCCTGAAACTGTGCGGCCGGGCTGGTGGAGCGCCGCGCCGCCACAAAGACACGGTACAGCAGGTAAAGATACTGCTGGTCGGGGCGCTCGCGTATCTGGTCAATGCGCGCAAGTGCCTTGTGACTCTTCGACTTGATGCGTACCAGCGCATCCTGAGCGTACACAATGTGCTTGGTAGTGGAGAGGCCCGGTGAGAGACACGTCAACGGATCACCGGTCCAGTAGTGTGGCGACAGGTCATCCCACTGTACATCACGTCCAGCAGAGACGATACCCTCACCTACCCGTTCAAGCTCGCGGGCCGCAACCAGGCAGGCCAAAACATCCACCGAGCCTGCACCAACGTTTTCCAGGGTAAGATCAAGCCGCAGAACGCGCTTGCCCGGCTCGGCCGGTGGTGATGGCCGCTCAGAGAGATCGACGCGTGGCTCGTAGCGGTGAATACCGGGGTGGCTATTGTGCGGCGAATCGTTGTAGGCAGGGCGCGTCAGGCTGTAGTCGGCGCTGATGTTGAGGATAGCCTCATTATCCATGCGCCGTCGCGTCTCGGTCTCATAGAGTCGCAGCTCGCGTTGCAGATTTACAACCTGGCGAAGCGCCAGTGGCACCCCAAGTACCGCGATCAATCCCGCTAGAATGCCGGCAAATGCCTGGGCAATAGTGCCGAAGTTCTTCAAGTCGGTTACACCGTCTGCCAGTACGCTGCCCACTAAATTCCATCCACTCATCGGTTCTCTATACCTCCAGGGTAACGCTGTTTCCCTGGCGGCATTGTGACGGAAAGCCCAGGTGCGCGTCAAGGGGAGAGAATACTGATGGGCTTAGTGGCAAAGACACAGTGAATTTGCCAACGATGAGCGACGTAGGCTATAGTCCAAAAGGAAGGTCCACGTGTAGATGGAGGTAGACTGTGTTCGCGACGCTTCGACATGTCCTCAGCGACGAGACACCCGGCCTGCGTGCCAAAGTAGTGGGCACCTATGCTCTGCTTCTGTCGGCAAATGGGATCCTCTGGGGTGTCACCCTGTTCACTTCCGTCAAATACCCGGTCTTCCTGCTTCTGGCTGCGACCGCCTATACGCTTGGGTTGCGCCACGCCTTTGATGCCGACCACATTGCCGCGATCGACAATGTGACCCGCAAGCTTATGCAAGAGAAGAAGAAACCAGCCACAGTCGGTTTGTTCTTCTCCCTGGGGCATTCCACCGTCGTGTTCATAGTAGCAGTCCTCATTGGACTGGGAGTGAATTTTCTGCGCCAGGGTATCCAGCAGGGCAACTCACCGCTGGAAACCACCGCTGGCCTGATCGGCACTACCATCTCGGCGCTCTTTCTGTTTCTCATGGCGCTCATCAATATCATGATCCTGGTACAGATCGTACACACATTCCGTTCGGTAACTCGCGGTGGCGTCTACGATGCGGAAGAAGTCGATGCCATGCTCGACCAGCGGGGCTTTCTGGCGCGCATCTTTCGCGGGCTCTTCCAAACGGTTGATGCGAGCTGGAAGATGTACCCAGTAGGCTTTCTCTTTGGCCTAGGCTTCGATACCGCGACCGAAATTGGTTTGTTTGTCATCGCCGGAACTATGGGCACAGGTACCTACCACGTGCCTCTGTATTCGGCATTTCTGCTTCCGCTGATGTTTACTGCGGGCATGACCCTCATGGACACGACCGACGGCATCATGATGCTGGGGGCTTATGGCTGGGCCTTTGTCAAACCTATTCGCAAGTTGTTCTATAACATGACCATTACTCTCATCTCAGTGCTGGTGGCGCTCATCATCGGGGGAGCGGAAACCTTGAGTATCATTCAAGGTCAGTTGAATCTCAGGGGAGGGGTCTGGGATTTTATCGCCAATCTGACCAGCGGCGGCAGTTTCGGATGGGTTGGAGTAGGGATCATCTCCATCTTCCTGCTCAGCTGGCTGCTGTCCAGCCTCATCTATCGCATCAATAGATACGACCAGCTCGAAGTAACCGTCCACCACACCCCCTGACCGGAGGGTGGGCGAGCCCGGCAGAGCCGTCCGTCACGGTCGGATGAGCCAGTAAATTGAAATACCAGTCCGGATTGGTACGACCGCCACCTTTTGAGGCGGCAATAATGAGGCGGTCGCCATCGGTTGAATAGGCCACTGGCGTGGTATATGAAAAGCATAACGTCTTGGTGCCATAGCTATTTCACTGGCATGCATTTTGCCGCGAGACATCGCTAACGGTCCGATCTGACCGTCACCAGCCATGTGAGCCGACTAGGCCGTGTTCTATGCGATGTCAAAGGAGAGGTAGTATGGCAATGTCACCCTGGGAACCCATGGATGAGGCCATGGATGAGGCGTTTGGCGGCTACATGCCGCTACGTCGCGCCATGAATCGATTATTGGAAGACAGTTACATTCGTCCTACGCTGGCACAGCCGCTCCGCCAGCTATTCCCTCTGGATCTGCGTGAGACCGATAACGACTATGTGATCGACGCATCCTTACCGGGTGTCAAGCCCGAGGAGATTAAGATCACCGCCATGGATAACCTTCTGACGATTCAGGCCACCCGCAAGCGTGAGCGCGAGGACACGGACCAGAAATCGGGCCAGTATGTCCGGCGGGAACTCTACGAGGGCGAGGTCAGTCGTATAATCAGGCTGCCCGGACCAATCGATGCCGATAAGATTGCCGCAACCTACAAACATGGGGAACTGACGCTTCACGTACCCAAGTCTGAGGCCGCCAAACCCAAGCAAATTAACATACAGGTCAAAGAGGGTGACAACACATCCACGAACAACATGTCCAATTAATGCGGCAGCGTCGACCCTCCCCTGCTCCGCGCCCCTGCTCTGCTGCCACTGGCTTAGCAGGGGTGCGGAGCAGGGCGCCGTCCGGCAGTACTGCACTCGGATGGGTGCGCTTCGCTGAAGCACCAGTCTATTGGCCCGAGCTCCGCTCAGCCGTCAGGCGCTAAATTGAGGTAGAACTTCGTGGGCTAACAGACGCATCGAGCGCTGTATCGATTCGAGCGGCATCCCCCCAAAGTCCAGCCAGAACACAAAGTGCCGGCTGTCGACGCTGGCTTGATACTTCTTGATCCTGGCTACCAGATCATCTGGGCTGCCGAACCACAGTTGCTCTCGATTCCACAATTGGAGCGCATGTTGTTCGAGATGCGATATGCCAGACTCCGGATGCTGATGCAGGAGATAGCGGAGCACTGCCTCTCTCCCCTCACGCTCGGCCTCAGTCTGGGTTGGGGCAACACACGTATACAATATGAGCGGCAACTCATAGCGGTCGACCTGGCCTCCGGCAGTAAGGTACAGTCGCCGGTACACCTCCGCCAGGTTCGCCAGGGTGGTAAGACCGTCAGAACACAGGTGAGGCAAGGTGATGATCGGCTCCGCAGCCTGGCCCAGCGCGGCGAATGACTCGGGTCTCATAACTGAGAACCAGTAGCGTGGTTGCGGCTTCTGCAGGGGAAGCACATTGAGCTTGAACTTGTCTATCTGATAATAGCGGCCGCTAAAGGTCACAGTCTCCCCACGCCAGGCTTGCTGAATGATATCCCAGCTTTCGGCAAAGCGGTCCCGGCTTTCTTCGCGGCTTTGTCCGAAGGCGGCAAACTCATGATCGTAGCTTCCTCGCCCTATCCCCAGGCCCAACCGTCCCTGGCTCAGCACATCGAGTAGTGCATAGTCCTCGGCAATCAGCAGCGGATGGCGTATAGAGAGGTTGGCAACGGCGGTGTTGAGGCCGATACGGTGAGTGCGTTGGGCAGCCGCCGCCAGCACGATAGCCGGATTGGGACAGGCCAGCGCCGACTGTGGACCGAGGTACCCATGATGTTCCCCAATCCAGTAGGCGGCAAAACCTAGTCGCTCCGCCTCTACGATCTCATCGAGTAGTTGCGCATACATCGTGGGCAGCTCAGGCGAGCTACTTTCATATCGATCTAGAACTGAGAAGAGGCTAAAACGCATCACTTCCTCCCTTCAAAGAGTCCACTTCCCGCAAGGTATGGCTTGCCTCAACTCCGTACTCCATTCCGTAGATCTCCTTGAGGGCGACGATGCGTTCCTGGGTCTGTACGCTGAATGGCGCTTTGCCGGCAAAGGCATGCAGCACCATTCCTTCCAGCAGGTCGCCCAGCGAGATGTCCAGGTACTCTGCCAGCCCTTTCAGCACCTTGACCATGCGCTTCTCCATGCGTACTCCCGTTTGTATCCGCTCTACTGCCGGTTGGTCGTCATGCCGCTTGTTGGTCTGGTCAGCTGAGTCATTCACGTCTCTTCTCTCCTCTTGTAGCCGTCTGAATACTCTTGCATCATGTTATCTAAGTACATATGTACCTTGGTAACACTATAGCTGGCGGCCGCGAGATTGTCAACGCTAGCGGCATCGTAGTTGCCGTAAGGACAGTAGCTGCACTATCGTTGGGGATGGCCGGCAAGAGGCAGCCAGCTGAAATTCCCGATCCGAATTGGCTAGAACGAGAGTTAGGAGAGAAATGCGATGGCTGGACAACTGAATGGAACAGTAGCTCTAATCACCGGCGCGAGCAGCGGCATCGGAGAGGCGACGGCGCGGGCACTAGCAGCGCAGGGGGCGGGGGTAGCTATCGCCGCCCGCCGCAGAGATCGTCTCGATCAAATTGCCGAGGCCATTACCAAAGACGGAGGGAAGACGCTGGTCATCGAGACGGATGTGTCTGACCAGGTTCAGGCTCAGGCGGCAGTGGAACGAACGGTTACCGAGCTCGGACGTCTGGATACCGTCATCAACAACGCCGGCGTCATGCTGCTTGGTCCCGCGATCGGCGCTCCCCTGGAAGAGTGGAATCGCATGGTTGGGTTGAATCTGCAGGGTGTACTCTACGTCGCGCATGCCGCGCTCCCTCATCTGCTGGCTGCCGCCCAGGATTCAGCACGACAAGTGGCCGACCTGGTCAATGTCAGTTCGGTGGCTGGACGGGTCTCTCGCAACTGGTCGGCTGTGTATTCGGCAACCAAGTTCGGAGTGGTTGCTTTCAGCGAGTCATTGCGGCAGGAACTGGCCGGAAGACACGTACGAGTAACCGTGGTAGAGCCCGGGGCGGTCGATACTGAGCTTTCAAGTCATTTGCGCCTAGAGGTGCGGGAACAATCCCTGCGGCGCTTTGCCGGTATCGAACGGCTACACGCCGACGACATTGCCGATGTCGTTACCTATGTTGTGACCCGACCGTGGCATGTGGCTATCAATGAAATACTGGTGCGTCCGACGGAGCAGGAAGGCTAGTCATCCAGTAGATAAGGGGATCAGCGGGCTGGATCTGCTTGGATCATCTGTCCAACCTCTTTCTCAGCGAGAATGCGTTCATCAAGTCGGCGGGAGAGCCGGTAGACGGCGGGACGAAATCCTTGTCGCGGCCACAACCGCGAGGCAAGCAGGTTGGTAGCTCGCCAGTCAATCAGGCAATGAGTGTAGCCGGCAGCATACTCAGCGGCCAGGCCGTGCGCAGTGAGCGCGCGACCAACGCCTTGCCCCTGTTCGTTTGGCCGTGTCACCGCAATAGCTAGAAACGTGCACTCCGGAGAGATCAGCATATCTCCGATCCCCTTCCCGGCGGTGGCTGGAGCAAACAATTGATATCCGATGAGTAGTCCGTGCTTAGACGCCAGCCAGAGCTTTTCCTTGTCATTACTCAAGATTTCAATGGATTCACGGCGGGCGTCCTCTGTGTCGAAAGGGAGGCGAGGTGCAAAGACCGGCGAGCGGGACTGGATCGTTCCGAGGATATCGCCGAGTTCAAGGGTGGCCTCGAGGTCGGCAAGCGTTGCGCGCCGGATCTCCAGCGCCGGGTCGACGGGAATCTCGAACGCTGAAGCCGGAGCGGTTTCTCGCATGCCATGCACGTGTTCTTTCCCAAAGCAGAGAGAAAACCAGGCATCCAGAGCGTCTCCATCCGACGCCGGGATGAGTGCGTAGTGCGCCAGGCAACCCCGAGCAACCCAGGATGGAGACAGCGCAGCGTACATGTCTCGATACACCTCCGCACCCAATCTGCGGTCAACGGCATGCCCAGCCAGCTCGACCCAGGCACTACTTCCCCAGATTTCACCGATCTTGGGCACGCCGATGAGGTATCCAATCATGGTTCCTTGCTGCCGAGCAACGACGCCGCTCCTGTCGGAAGCGTGCCATACGTTTTCTACTGCAGCTCGCGCTACCGCCGGTTGGGTATAGCGCTCGGGAAGCAGTGGCTCGGCAGCTCGATCTCCCTCATGGCGTCGGGCAAGTAGCTCGGCCGCCTCGTCGAGGTCGGACTCGCTGAAGGGAGTGATGCGTAGAGTCATAACGACGTACCTCGCTGGTGGCTTACTACTCCGGTACTGGCTGAGAGGGCGAATTCTCAGCTAGCGAGAAAAGCCAGTACCGCGCGGTTGTAGTCGTCGGCACGCTCGATTATAGAGATGTGACCGGTATCGGGATAGCAGATCAGCTGGGCGCCGGGAATATGCTCAGCCAAATACCGGCCGTTCTCCACCGGAACCAGCGGATCGACCTCACCATGCACGACCAGGGTAGGCACCTGAATCTGCTCCAGCCGGTCGGAGACGTTATGACCCAGGCACGCCTGTAGCTGCCGCATGTACGACTCCGGAGATTGCGGACGGTAGCGAGCGGTATCGGCGATCCGGTCCATGACCTCGGGATGCGCCTCGGCATAGCCGGGCGCCATGATCAACGTGTAGGTCCGCCGGCTCAGTTCGCCTATCTCGAGCGCCCGACGATCCTGCACCAGCAATGCGCCAATTTCTGCACCGGGTGCCACATGGGTAGATCCACCTGCCGAGGTGCCGGTTAGCACCAGCTTCTGCACCAGTTCAGGATGCCGTAGCGCCAGTTCGAGGGCAACAAAACCGCCCATGGAAATCCCCACGACGTAGGCATGCTCGACACCCAGCTGGCGAAGTACTGCGGCGGCATCGTCGGCCTGGTCGGCAGTGGTGTAAGGATCGGTTGCCGGATCGCTGTCCCCCACATCCCGGTGGTCCAGCGCGATGGTGCGATACACCTCCCCAAACACCGGTAACTGGTTGTACCAGCCCAGTCTCTTGGAAGCCAGACCGGTGAGCAACAATACGGTACCCTTCGGATTCGGCGGGCTGACCTCGTCATAGGCCAGCCTGCGGCCATTCACGGTAACGAATGAGGGTGGAGCTACCTCAAGCATCGCGGCTTTCTTCCTTTCTGATGAAGAAATTGGAGGTCGAGGCGAAACAAGAGCACAAGGTGATTTGCAGTATAGCAGAGACTAAGTGAAGGTTGACAGGTAGACCACCTATCATATACTATGTTCATATTGGCTATAGTCGATATGGCCACTACTGGCAATGGGCCTGAAATCGAGAGTGACATCTCGTTATTGCTCAGAACCATCTCCGCGGTAACGCTACTCTAGAGAAGGGGCTCTCCTATGCGACGAAACCTCAGCTCGCTGATTACCATCTTTTGCGCCTATATCGCCTTTGTCATTGCCGGACTGGGTCTGCAAAAAATGACCGAGTACGACGACTTTACTTCGCTGGCCCGCCACCAGCTGGCGGTCGGCATTCCCTATGCCATTGTCTATTATGGTTCAGCTCTGTCACTGCTTGCGGTTCTGGTGGGTGGAGTTCCTCTGGGGCTGGCGGTGCTTCGCCATGCCTTAAAGCAGCGCCGCTGGGGGATTGCTGGCCTGTTTCTTATTCCACCAGTGGCTCTGGCTCTCGTTGCAGGCTTTGTCGTAGTAGCTTCCAGGGTCTCTGCCAAAGCTGCGCCAGGCGGTACCGGTAGTGCTCATGCTTTGGTTATTGTCTTTCTGCTTGCTGCCATTGCCAGCGCCGCCGCGGTTGCGTTTGCCGTCTGGCAGGTTAGAGTGGACGAGGCATACTATCGATTGGCGGTCAGGGCCGCGCTGGTCACCACCGGAATCATGGCTATTTTGTCAGCTGCGACTTTAATCGCTGGGCTAAGTCTGAATGCCACCGCGCCAAACGTCATGGTAGACATGTTCAGTTACTACATCTTCACCTGGTGGAATGTCACCATTATCATGGCCCTCGCGACCCTCGTTGCTATCATCGGAGCGGTGCGTTTACGCTCACAAAATCCATGTGCGCAATCATCTCCCTCGCTGGCTTGAGTTATCTGCAGCATAGCAATAGGCTGTCTGCGGCCCGACGTTGAGACAGGCTCCTATCTGTTCTACAATGTGGAGTAGGGAAGGAGTGGACGACATGGGCACAGAACCAGAGACGTGGTCGGCGTCCGAGGAATCTGATATTCAGTTGCTCTATCAGCATCTGCTGGATAGCTGGAACCAGCGTGACGCGAGCGCCTTCAGCGCGCTTTTCGAGATGGAGGCCAATGTCATAGGATTCGATGGCAGTCCCATGAATGGACGTGCCGAGATCGAATCGACCACGCGTCAAATTTTTGACGGCCATATCACTGCCGCGTATGTTGGCAAGGTCAGGGCAGTGCGTTTTCTTACTCCCGAAGTTGCCGTACTTCGTGGGGTAGTGGGCATGATTCCGCCCGGAGCGAGTGACATCAACCCAGCTGTGAACGCCATGCAGACGCTGGTGGCGGCCAAACATGACGGGACGTGGCAAATCGCTGTGTTTCAAAACACGCCTGCTCAGTTTCATGGCCGGCCTGAAGCGGCAGAGGCACTCACCAGCGAGCTTCGCCAACTGTTGTAGAAGCTCTGGACAAGCTAGCGGGGGAATGAGTAAGGGAGCGGGAGAACTGTATGTCTGAATTGCGAGCGGGGGCGGCTTCTCAAGTGGCGGCGATTTCAGTTGAGTCTGGAGAACTGATAAGGCAGATCAGGGACGAGATGCCTGCGGTAGAAGACACAGTATACCTCAATACCGGCACCTGCGGGCCGCTACCTCGATGCACCGTCAGAGCAATGCAGGACGTTCAGGAAGAAGAACTGTTGCACGGCCGCATTGCTCCCGATCACTATCCAAAACTCGCCGCGACCGTCCAGGAAGTGAAAATGGTTGCCGCCGGTATTCTCGGCTGCGACCCGACTGAACTCGCGTTGAGCCGCCACACTACCGACGGCATGAACCTGGCGCTAGGCGGCTATCGCTGGCAGTCCGGTGATGAGATTCTGCTCACCAATATTGAGCATCCGAGCGGGCTACTGCCGAGCTTTCTTGCCCGCCGGCGCTTTGGGGCGAACGTGCGCGTCGTCGATATTGGCCTGGGAGGCGGAGATGTTGGCTCGATCGTGGCCGCGTTCGAGGAGCGCATCACTAGCCAGACTCGCATGCTGGTGCTCTCCCATATCCCGTACACGACCGGTACGGTGCTGCCACTCAAGGAAATCGTGGCGATGGCGCACAACCATGATGTGCTTGTGACTGTTGACGGGGCGCAGTCGTTTGGCCAGATTCCTCTCGATCTGCATGATCTCGAGGTGGACTATTACGCCTGTCCTGGACAGAAGTGGATGTGTGGCCCGGAAGGCACCGGTCTCTTTTATGCGCGCGCCGGCAGCCTGAAGCACCTCGAGCAAACCTTCGTCGGCCCTTTCGGCATGCGCTGGCAGACGCTTGATTATCTGGGAGGCACCTACGAGGTCGCCGACGGCTCGGCGAGATTCGATGTCGGCGGGATGAATTTGCCGCTGCTCATCGGGCAGATGACTTCTATGAAGTGGATAGCTGAGCAAGTCGGTCTGGACTGGGCAATTAACCGGATTTCTGCTTTGGGCTCGTACGCGTACCAGCGCCTCTCTGAGCTCAAGGGGGTGCAAGTAGTAACCCCGGCAGAACGGATGGCTGGTCTGGTCACGTTTGTGGTTGAGGGTATCGATGCGCAGGACCTGTCGAATCGCTTGCGCACGGAACACAACGTCACTATCCGCTTCGTCGACACGTACATCAACAACCCTCGCGCCAACCGGCTTTGCACTGGATTCTACAATACGGTTGAGGACATTGACTGTCTGATCGGTGCCGTCACCGCCGTACGGGATAGGTCATAAACCAGGTGACGGCTAAATGCTAGCGCGCGATTTCGATGATCGCCATAATTCCCAACCCTCATGACTGAAGTCGCTCCCATATATGTGTGTGCGTACACATCAACACAGCGCGCAGAAAGATATGCCGGCAAAAGTCAAGCAGACCGGCAGGCTCGCGTGGCGTCTCGGGTACCGGTAAGATGTGCTATGCTTTGGCAAATTCGGGCGGATGCTGGTCATGAGGGCGCGGCGGCCGAAGAGAAACGCGAGAATAATGTGAATGGACGATGACTTTACGCCACTAGAGCAGGCCGCCTGGGGCGATCTCATAGGTATGTACGGACGCTTGATGCGGCGCATCGATGATCATCTGGTGGAGAAGTACGGCATCAGCCACGTGGAGTTCGAGGTGTTGTTGCGTCTCTCTTGGGCCGAAGGGTATCGCTTGCGCATTCAGGATCTCGCCGCGAGAAGTATGCTGACGCGCAGCGGCATGAGCCGCGCTGTGACGCGGCTTGAGGAGGCAGGGCTGGTGAGCCGAGAGGAGGCAAGCGAAGACCGGCGCGGTGCGTATGCCATCTTGACGCCTACCGGTTTATGCCACTTCCGGGCGGCATTGAAGGATCATGTGGCGTATGTTCGCCGCCATTTCATATCACTCTTCAGCGAGAAGGAGTTAGGCCAGATGGCGGCATTCTGGCAGCGTGTGCTCGAGCAGGGCCTGGAAGGGGACGATAGGTAGGCGCCAAGGCCTGGTGTATCTCTGCGATGCTCTGTGGGCACGTACACGCACCTGTACGTGCCGTCCGGACGGGCACGTACAGGTGCGTGGCTCTTGTGGCTCGCGCCGGCCACTAGCTCATCGCTAACGGGATGCCGTCCACAGTAACCTGTGTGGATATTGTTGCCGGTGCCAGCCCGTCGGAGGTAACTGCCATCTCGATGCGATAGGTGGAGCCGCTGACTACGTCCTCCCTGACGCTTTTCTTGTTGGCGATAACCATGAGCTGCCCAGTCGGTATACCATCAATCACAATGTCGACTATACCGCCGCCCTGTACCCACCCGGCGGCGGCCCCACCAAGCCGGCGAGGGCGTATCTGGTAGGTGTGCTGTACGGTAGGACTGGTGTCCAGTGCAAATACCCACTCGCTGCTATCCAGAGCAGCCACCTGAGGCGAGGAAAATGACCCGGTATGCTGCAGCGAAGCTAAGCCAGGTTGGCTGGAACCACTGGGTACAGTGTCAGCGGCTGGTGCGGCGGGCGCAGGTGCAGCAGGCGCAGGTGCAGCAGGTGCTACGGTCTCAGCCGACGCTACAGCAGCGGGTGCAGGTGCTACGGTCTCAGCCGACGCTACAGGCGCCGGTGCTGGTGCTACGGTCTCAGCTGACGCTACAGGCGCCGGTGCTGGTGCTACGGTCTCAGCTGACGCTACGGGCGCAGGCGCCACAGGGGCAGCAGCTGGAGCTACGGGCGCAGCCGACGCAGGGGCAGCAGCTGGAGCTACAGGCGCCGGTGCTACAGGGGCAGCAGCTGGAGCTACAGGCGCCGGTGCTACAGGCGCCGGTGTTACAGCCGCTGTGGCCTCCCCCGGTTTAGCAGCGGAGCGTGGCGCGATAGCAATGAATCCGGCGCCGACTATACCCAGCGCCAAGAGGATAATACCGATAACAGTAATGATACCGCTAGATACGGTCCCTGCTACCGCCAGGATAACCAGGACGAGTCCGGCGACTCCGATGACCAGGAATGTCCAAAGCAAGGATAATGGCGTCGATTTACTCACGACAACGACCCTTTCACCTGGTATGCGCCGGCCACCAGGCAATCGCCGTACCGGCGCCAGGAAGCCAATCGATCAAGTGGGCGAAATTGTAACAAAATGCCGGTCACCTGTCAAGGCGTTGTGTGCTTGTAGACTGGCGTCTTTGGGGCAATTCCTGGCACCTCGCCCAGCCATGGGCAGCAAATTGACACATTACCACCACCCTGCTATAGTGCCCGATGATTGCATGATTGCAGGTCCCGCAAGAAGATCCGCGCTGGCAACATACCAACTGGCCAACAAGGTATGCACGTCGGCTTCATCGTCGCCGGAAGGAATGCTCTCTATGCCAAACCCCAGCCGCAAGATCGACATCCTTGAACAGATATCGGCCACTCACCTACTGCTGGAGGTGCATCTCTCCGCCTTTAGCGACTCGCAGATGCTGGAACCCGGTGTCAACGGCGAATGGACCGCCAAGGATCTTCTGGCGCATATTACCTGGTGGGAGCAACATCTGCTCCGCCGGCTACGGTCCGGTCAAGACGACCTCTACCGGGAAGGAATAAGCATTCAGGGCTCCACTGACCAGGCTAATGCCCAGACCTTTGCCGACAACCAGCTACGGCCACTTGCTGAAATCCGGGACGAATTCCAAGCTTCGTATGCGGAAGTGCTGGCGGCGGTAGAGACCCTGACGGAGGAGACGGTAGCGCAGGCCGAGATTTACGAGGCCATCGCGTGGGATACGTTTCTGCACTATCCTGAACATGCCGCCATGCTGCAGAACTGGCTCAGCCGCGCTACTCCCGAGTGAGGCCACCAGATTAACGGACGCTAGCAATATCGGCCCGGTGCCTGGTGGTCAGCTGGCCAGCCGTGCTGACCGGTACGTGCAGATCCGACGTGACCTGCGGAAGCAATCCGGCCAGCACCAAGCCATCCACACCGATTCGCTTGTTATGCAACCGAGTTGTCAAAGTAGTGGCCCTCGTCCTGATGCCCAGCTTCCAGCAGCTCAGGCACGACCAGGGAACCAATGTGCCCGCTCGCACCAGTGACGACAACACGCATACGATAGACCTCCTCAGAATCACGCCGTCCCCATCTCACACCACGTGCCAGGGCAGATTATGGCAGTGACTGACATTACTATGCCACTTGATGTCAACCCCTGCCATCACGTATAATCGCAGCATGACCAGATGGGAACCGAACGCGGGCGGCCGCCTCGAGCAGGCGGCACTAGAACTCTACCGCGAGCGCGGCTTCGATCAGACCACGGTCACGGAGATCGCCGAGCGGGCCGGACTCACTGAGCGGACTTTCTTCAGGTACTTCGCCGATAAGCGCGAGGTGCTGTTCTGGGGTCAGGAGAATCTGCGCGAGCTCTACGTGAGTACCATCGAAGCCGCGCCGGATTCCGCCGCGCCGATCGATGCGGTCGCCGCTGCCCTGGAGGCTGCCGTCCCGGTGTTTCGGGAGCGCCACGCACTCGCCCAGCAACGCCAGGCCGTGATTGCCACCAACCCAGGACTCCAAGAACGCGAACTGCTCAAGGGCGCAGCACTCGCCTCGGCCATGGCTGACGCGTTGCGGAGACGCGGTGTGCCCGGCCCCGCCGCGAGCCTCGCCGCAGAAGTCGGCGTCATCGCCTTCAAGACCGCGTACGCCCGATGGGTCAGTGCACCTGACGAGCACGACCTGGCGAGGCTCATCCGAGCGTCCCTTGAACAGCTAAAGGTCGTGCTCGCCGGCGAGTGATCCCTCGGGCGTACGCTCACCTCACGCAAGCTCCAGCAATATCGCTCTACTACAGCCATCCGATGCTCGTAGCTATCTCGGGTTCAGGTCACATTGCCTGTTTATCATTAGATTGGCTCATGTTCTCGAGAAATTTTGGTTATGCTATTTTTTTCATCCACAAAAACTATTTGGGGTTTCAATGCGCGTGCCTCTTCATCCGAAAAAACACCGTAACTCATGACAATTAAGAGGTCCCCAATAGCTCCTGACCGTGCTGCTGCGCCGTTCAATCCAATAACCCCACTATGGGCTTCTCCTGGGATAACGTAGGTTTCTAGGCGTCCACCAGTGTTAATGTTAACCACCTGGACTTGCTCATATGGGATCAGGTCTGCTGCCTGCATTAAATCGCTATCAATGGTGATGCTCCCCTGATAGTTGATATCTGCTTGCGTCAGTGTCACCCGGTGTATTTTGCTCTTACACATATTCCGCATCATAGCTGCTTTTCAACTCCTGGCAGTCCTAAGGCACTCATTTCACTTCGATATTATGATCGCAAGGGGGATTTATCACAATTTCCCGGAACGCTAGACCATGGTTCATCTTTTCCATCTGCTCCAGATTCAATCCCTCGCCCAATGGGGAGAACTGAAGCCTTTCCATCCCGACATGGTACCCTCTCTCTCCTTTTTGAGAGAAAACGAACCATCCGGCAGACTGTTTTACCCACCGCTCTCCCATTATATTGATGGGCTTATCACCAACGCTGTATCAGAGCCAAGTAGTACTTCATGCCTTGGGGAGCGTACCGTTGGCTCGCCTGTCTCCACTGTCAATCGGTGCAAGAACGCGAGTGAAAAACCGACTTTTGGCACTCATCGACTATGGCAAGCGAAATTATTTCTGGCTTCTCGTTCACTTGTCTCGATCTTTTTCGGCTTCCCATTCAGCCATGTGCTCTGTCAGCTTCCCGCTTGTATGCTACACTACAGAGCGGCTTTGGATGCATGGTCACCAGCTCTCAAGATAAGTCTGGGGGTGCGAACGCATGCACGTGGCGAGCGGTCCTGACGCTGGCGGCCTGCTACAGGGTCAGCGCCGAGCACCGGGCGGACTATTGCTCAGTCCAGAACAGACTGGACAGTGGTAGCGCACTGAAGCCTGGAATGACTTCCTAGCCCACCTCAAGAGTGCGCACGGACGGCGCGGGCCGCCGCTTCCACGTCGTAGTCCAGCACCCAGGAAATCCCGGTGGTCAAGGACGGGTGCGCCAAGCCCCGCAGCACCGCATTGACCCGCGAGGCCTCTTGCAACGCGGCGGCCCGCTCATGCCGCAGTACCTCGTACCGCACCAGCACGTCGGCGACCTCTGCGGCGCTGGCGCCCTGCAGCAAGGTCGCCAGCGCCATACCGTCCTCGATGGCCTGGTTGGCGCCTTGTCTCTCATACGGCAACATGGGATGGGCCGCATCCCCCAAGAGGGTCAAGCGGCCCCGGGACCAGTGCGGCAGCGGGTCGCGGTCATACAGGCCCCAACGAAAGGTCGTCTTGACCTGCGCGAGGACCCGACCCACCAGCCGATCCCAGCTGTCAGCGAACGCGGCAGCCAACTGCGCGGGGTCTCCCGGCGCCGACCAGGATTCGCGCATCTGCTCGTCGGCGGGAACGACAGCGACATAATTGAGCAGCTCGCCCGCCCGCACTGGGTACACCAGCAGCAATTTGCCCGCTCCGAGCCACATCCGACGCGCCCCGGTCGGCCACTCGGCCACCTGCGCGGCGGGGATCAGGCCGCGATAGGCCACGATGGCGGAGAACACGGGCTCACGGGGTGCCACCACGTGGCGTTGCAGCGTCGAATGGATGCCGTCGGCGCCCACCACGACCTCGGCCTCGGCCTGCACCCCGTTGGCAAACGTCACCACGGCCCGCCGCTCGTCCTGAGCGAACGCCACGCATTGATGACCCGTGTGCACCACCCCCGCGGGCAAATGCGCGGCCAGGGCGGTCACCATATCTGACCGGTGTAAGCCTAGCATCGTGTCTTCGGCCGTGCGGCCGAACGTCTCCTGCGCTAGCACGGTACCGTCCGCCTGGCAGTATTGGGAGTCGGTGATAGATGCCCCCAGCCGCGCCACGTCGTCGCCGACGCCGAGCCGATCCAGCACCCGCAGGCTGTTGTGCTGGAGGATGATACCTGCCCCCACCTCACCGAACTGGTGCGCCTGTTCGTACACCTGCACCTGTACGCCCCTGGAATGCAGGGCTACCGCTGCCGAGAGGCCGCCGATGCCTCCCCCGACGATCACGACCCTGAGTTCTGCCATCAGGAAACCCTCCTTCCGAGGACCAATGCGCCTGTGCTCTCGCTCGCTTGGGAGCAGGCTGCCCGCTGCCCCGGTCGTGGGCGGCCTGCTCCGTAACGGCGTCGGGCCAATACAACGTGAAGAAACGGGGTCATGGACCGGGGATAACCCGTGATCATGCCCCCTTTCCCCTGCATCATACGTGCCTGTCATACCCCTCACCATCGCTGGCATCTCTCCCTATGTGCCCCAAGGGGGAGTACAGGTCGCTTACTTGTGGCAGCCGCTTGCTTTGCCACACAGTGTTGCGCGAGAGCTGAATTTCCCTGACTTCGATCCTTTCTGGCTCGCTGCCGCTCCTGGTTTCATGGACGCTCTCGCTGAAACCGTCGCCGTATGTAGCAGCCACTGTTTGTGCCACCGCTGCATTCAAGGCAATATGAGCGACGACAGTTTGATGTGATTCACCATCTGCAGCCAGATCCGCTCCAGGAGGTTACCTCTCAGAGAGCGAATTGATTCAGATTCGTCACACGGTGTTACCTCTGCGTAACTCCGCAGCGCTACACTCCATCCCGGCTGGTACCGGACCGGCGGCAGCGGCTCAACGCCGACTCGACCGGACACTCGCAAGAGAGAAAGAGGAGCACCATTTATGGCGAATACTCTACAACAACATGGCGGGGGCAAAGGTGCCGACGGTGATGGCCTGCCCCAGCCCATCCAGGGCAACCTCCTGGGCGCGACCATCCTGGGACCCCACAACGTCCCGCTGGAGCGCGAGAATCCCGACCTGCTGGCCTCGCCGCAGACCGCCACGGCACCATTCCCAACCTCAAGTTCTCCTTTTCCACTGCACGCAATCGCATCCTCACCGGCGGCTGGTCGCGCGAGGTGACAGATCGCGAACTGCCCATCGCCACCGAGCTGGCCGGGGTCAACATGCGTCTCAAGCCCGGAGGCATCCGCGAGATGCACTGGCACAAGGAGGCGGAGTGGGCCTACATGCTCGCTGGCCGCTGCCGGATCACCTGCGTGGACCAGAACGGGGCGAACTTCATCGACGACGTGGGGGTCGGCGATCTATGGAACTTCCCCGCTGGCAGACCTCACTCGATTCAGGGACTGGAGGAGGGGTGCGAGTTCTTGCTGGTCTTCGACGACGGCCACTTCTCGGAGAACGAGACCTTTCTGCTCACCGACTGGCTCAAGTATACCCCACGCTCGGTCGTAGCCAAGAACTTCGGACTACCCGAGGCAGCCTTTGCCAACCTGCCAACCGACCCGGACTACCAGCGCTACATGTTCGCCGGGACGGTGCCTCCTCCTCTGGCCAAGGACGCGGTGGAGTCCCCCGCGGGCCGTGTGCCGCAGACGCTCAGTCACCACATGTTGGCCCAGAAGCCGCTCAAGATGGCGGGCGGCCAGGTGCGCATCACCGATTCCACCAACTTCCCCGCCGCCAGCACCATCGCAGCGGCGCTCGTGGAGATCGAGCCGGGAGGGATGCGCGAGCTGCACTGGCATCCCACGGCCGACGAGTGGCAGTACTACCTGTCCGGTAAGGGGCGCATGAGCGTGTTTGCCTCGAGCGGCAAGGCGCGCACCTTCGACTACCAGGCGGGGGATGTGGGCTATGTGCCACGCGCCATGGGGCACTACGTCGAGAATACGGGCACCGAGACGCTGACCTTCCTCGAGATGTTCCGCAGCCCGCGGTTCATGGATGTGTCGCTGGCCCAGTGGCTGGCGCTGACGCCACCGGAGCTGGTGCAGGCCCACCTCAATGTGGACCAGAAGACGATGGCCGCCCTCTCGGCACGCAAAGAGAAGCCCGTCGTCGTGAAGTGACCCGCAGGCAGGCGCAGCCGCCACCACCGGGTCCGAAACGGAGCGGCAGCAGCAAGGAGACCGATATGGATGCCTCGACCGCAGGCGAGGTGCCCGACTTCCAACGGGACAGCACGCAGAGCGCAGGCAGGGATGCCAGGAGGCCGGAGGAGACGGTGACCTTCGCGATGTTCGTCGCGACCTGTCGCCGCGGCGCGCTGCGTAAGCGCCTGTTGCTGCTGCTTCTGATATTGACGCTCGCGGCAGGCTGGACAGATGCGGTCTGTTTCTTCTCGGTCGGAGGGGTGTGGGCCTCCATCATGTCCGGCAATATCCTCTTCGTCGGCCTCTCCATCGTCACTAGGAACACCGGGCTGTTCACGCGCGCCGGCGTGGCAGTGCTGCTCTTCCTCGTCGGCGTCATCGTCGGCTCGCGGTCCCTGCAGATGCTGCCACTGCACCAGACGGAAGGGCGCTGGCGCAGGACGTTCGCCTGCTACTTGCTCGTCGAAGTACTGGTCCTCCTCGCCTTCGCCATCGTTCGGTCGCTTGTGGGGAATCTCGCCCAGCATTCGGCGGTGCAAGTCGTCCTGTTGGGCATTGCGGCTTTCGGCATGGGGCTGCAGGGCGCGCTGGTGGGGGCCTTCAACATTCTCGACATCAACACCGCCGCGTTGACCGGCACGGAGCTGTTGCTGGGCATTCGTCTGGCCCAGTGGATCACCGGGCGACCGGCATCTCAGCAGCTGGGGACGAGTGGGCCGTTTCTCGTGGTGCTGATCCTCATCTACATGGCCGGCGCGTTCGTCGTCGCGCTGACCGTGCCGTGGATCGGCGTAGCATTCATGCCCTGTGTACTTGTGGTAGGTGCGGTGATGGTCTTGGCACTGCCGGAGCAGTGGAAGCTGTTTGGCAGCGTTGTGCGAGACACGGCGGAGACATGACTGGTGATCGCACGGTTGTCGACCTTCGCTCGCCTCGTGCACGGAGGGTGGCCCCATGCCCGGACTGGAAACACCAGCCCAGTGTGCGGCTGTGCGCGATTCCACCAACCGACACGTCCTACGACGGCCAGACGGAGTTGGTGAGTAGAAGGCGGTGCGATCGTCTATGGCGGAGGAGCAAGGCCACGCCGACGGCAGGTACCCTGGCGCTCCGAACGCTGGCCCGACGAGCCAGGCGGTACGCGGCAGGCTCGTCTCTCGCCGGCACCTGTGGTGGCCGCGCGATCCCGGTTTCGCCGCCTTGCGGCGGGCGCTGCGGGCAGCGATTGTCATCCCGCTGGCGATGGCGTTCGCGCTGCTCGTCTTCCACCATGCGCAGGCGACGATCAATGTTGTGTTCGGCTGCTTTGCACTCCTCGTGCTGGCCGACTTCGGGGGCCTCAGGCGTCCCCGTGCCGCTGCGTATGTGGGCACGACGCTGGTTGGTCTGGTGCTGGTTACCCTGGGCACTCTCGCTTCGGCCAATCCGTGGGTGGGAGCGTCCGCCATGCTGCTGGTCGGCTTTGTGGTGTCCTTTGCCGGGGTCTTTGGCGGCTACATCGCCGCGGCAGAGTCAGCCCTGCTTCTGCCCTTTGTGCTGTCGGTCTCGGTCCCTGCCCCGCCCACGGCGATCCCCGCTCGTGTCCTGGGATGGGGCATCGCCGGCGTCGTGTCGACCCTGGCGAGTGTGCTGCTGTGGCCGCGGTTCGAGCGCTCCACGTTGCGCAGCCAGGCTGCCGTCGCGTGCCGCGCGCTCGCCGCCCTCCTCCGCGCGACCTGAATTGGACCAGAAGCCCCTGATCTTGCCACTGCGCAGCAGGCGGCCCAGACCGCGGTCCAGGCGGTCGTGCGGGCCTACGCCGCCACCCCGAGTGTCCCAGCCGGCCCCGCACAGCGCGACCGCGCCTTCGCCTCCCTGCCGAGCGAGCTCGAGCGCATCCTGGGCTACGTCACGCGTCCCGTCACCTGGTCGCTATCGGCACCGCATCCCGATCTGGTGGGTGGGGATGTGCTGACCGCGCAGACTGCGCAAGCATTGGAGGCCAGCGGCAACGTCCTCTTGGGCGGAACTCCGCCCGACCTGGTGGGTCTGCAAACGGCGCGACTGGCCAACCGGCTCGCGCTGAACCGCTGGGCTGCCGATGCGCTGCAGGCAGGGAGCCAGCCCGAGGAGGTGCTGGCCGCCTTTGATGCGGGTAACCTCCAGCACGTGGTGGCCCTGCAGGTGCTGGCGCTGGGAGCCAACGCACTCCTCACGACGGGTCACCCGCTGCCGGACCGGCTCCAGCTGCCGCTCGCCATTCCCCGTGAGGGGGGTGTTGGGGGTGTAGCCAGGCGGATTGGCGAGACGGTGCGCACGCACGTGCATCCCCGCTCGAGCGTGTTCCAGAATAGCCTGCGCGTCGCGATTGGGCTGGCGCTCGCCGTGCTGCTGAGCAGGACGCTGCAGGTTGAGCACGCATTCTGGGTGGTGCTGGGCACGCTCTCGGCAGTGCGCTGCAGTGCGCTTGCCACCGGCCGCACGACCGTGCAGGCGCTGGTGGGCACGACCTCGACCGGTTCCTGCCGTTCTGGGAGCGCGCCGAAGCCCTCCATGTGCCGGTATACCTGCACCCCCGCGACCCACTGCCCGCGAACTTGGGCATCTATGAAGGGCATCCCGAATTGATAGGCGCCGTTTGGAGCTTCACGGTCGAGACCGCAACTCACGCGCTGAGACTGATTACCAGCGGCCTGTTCGACCGCTTTCCCCGGCTGACGGTCATCCTCGGCCACCTCGGCGAAACCCTGCCGTTCAGCATGTGGCGCATCGAGCACCGCATCAACTACATGGGAGACCAGCGCAAGTTCAGAAAGCCCCTCGGCGGCTATCTACGGACGAACTTCTACGTCACCACGAGCGGAAACTTCCACACGCTGGCCCTCAACAATACGCTTGCCGAGGTCGGGCCTGACCATGTCCTGTTCTCCATAGACTACCCATACGAGTCCATGCGAGAGGCCGCCGACTGGTTCGACAACGCGCCGATCAGCGCAGAAGACCGCTGGAAAATCTGCCGCGGCAACGCGGAAAAGCTTTTCGGCCTCGGTAGCGGCGGTGCGCCAGCTGTATGGCCAGCCGACACAGCACCAGCAGATGAAAGCGCGTCACCAGCGTGAGCGCGTCGAGATGAAGGGCGGGAACGGCCTCGGCCTGCTGGATACGCGGATGCGCCTCAAGCCACTTCGGGACCTGGACCACTGGTGTGGCTGGCCAGGTTATCGGCGCGATAAAATAGAGATCGCCGGTCGGGTAGGTGCGGTCCAGCGTCTGGAGCAGGTCGAGATAGTCGGTGGTGCTGCGGGACGCAGCAGGTTGGGTCGACGCCTGAACATCGCGAACCGCGGCAGGTTTTGCTCACTCGTCATTGTAAAGCCGGCTCACGTGTCACTGCATGTACCACTTCTTCCGTCGAGAGAATCGCCCGGGCATAGTTGGGCGCGTTCACCTCGAGCATCGCCTTCATTTCGTCCCAACTGTAGCTCCCGATGGCATCCTTCACCAGGGTGACTTCGTATCCCAGTTCGGTCGCATACCGAACCGTCGAGTCGATACAGGTGTTCGCGCGCAGGCCAATCACGATCACGTGGTGCATACCGTGTTTCTTGAGTTGCAGATCGAGGTCGGTGTTGGCGAACCCACTTGAGCACCAGTGTTCCAGGGCAACGATCTCGCCCGGCTGCGGCGTGAACTCCTCGCGAAAGGTGCCTCCCCACGTGCCGTCGGCGAAGACCCGGGAGCGCGCGGCGGCCTCCTGGATGGGCGCCCAGAATTTCCAGGTCTCGTAATCGCCTGGGCGCCAGCGATGGTGGGGTGCGAAGAAGATCCGTAGGCCAGCCGAACGAGCCGCGGTGAGCGTCTGGATCATATGAGATACACACCCATTCGCTTCTACCACTTCGCGTACTCGGGGCCACAGCTTTCCGCCCTCCGAGATGAAGTCGTTGTATGGATCTACGACCAGCAGTCCGGTCGCGTCCCGTCGATAAGTCAAATCTGCCACCGCTCTGTCTCCTTTGCTTTCCTGTCCGGCTGGGATGTGGACCTACTCCACCCCAGAGTGGCTGCCGCACATTGTATGCCCACTGACGACACCAAAGCACAAACTGAAGGAGCGGTAGGATGAAGGCCTATTGCCCCGTCGGAGAGATGCATCCTCGCCATGCAGTCAGACTCTCAGGCATCAAACCGGGGTTTCGAAACCGCCTCTACGTCCTGCGCCAGAACACCTGACCCCTTGGTCCAGCTTACCATCGGAGCCAGACCGGGAGTCATTTTCCTGGCGTTGCCAACGCGCACTCCGTGGCATTACGCCTTTGGAACAACGGTATAGTGTACGGTCTGAAGCGTGATCAAGCCGTTCTCAAACTAGTACGTCGTTCCTTTCAGCTGGACGGACAATACCTCGAGCACGGGCTGGGTCATGGCCGTGGGTGATCCCGGAACGGGGCACCACGAGACCCTAAGGCTATTGCCTGGGTTAAAGGTCTCCTGCACGGGAAGGATGCGTCTCGCTTTTCTCATGGCTGAAGCCGACGGCAGAGCTAGAACTCATAGCGCAGCAGACAGAACATGTCTCTCAAGCGGGCAATCGTTGCGGCGGTCTCACTGTGGCTTGTAGCGCGTGACCAGCGGCAAAAAGACTTCATCTACAGTCTCGATGATCGCCTCATGGGTCACCGGGCGACCGGTCAGCAGCAATTCATGTCGCGCCAGGTCGAATGGCAGCGTTATCACGCGCAGCGGAATCGCGTCTACTGTGACCTCGCCGCGCGCTT
Organism: uncultured Chloroflexia bacterium; assembly: GCA_963826075.1. Taxonomy (GTDB): domain Bacteria; phylum Chloroflexota; class Ktedonobacteria; order Ktedonobacterales; family JADMIN01; genus JAJPKE01. The sequence goes on along the minus strand of CAWGVQ010000004.1, from coordinate 590,103 downwards.
CAGCCTGCTTCAAGACTGCAGTCATCGCGGCAACGTTTGTTTCGCGAACCCGTCTCTGGAGAAAGGTGCGCTGCGAGTCGTTCGTCAGCGTCTCACGAATATACGCTCGACGCGCGTCATCGTTGATCGCGTCCATCAGCATACCCCAGACGATATCGGGTTGGAGGTCGTTCAGACCCATCATCATTCCTTCCAGCAGCGCAATGACATCGCCGCGCAGCGAACCCGTGTCTGGCGTCGTGCCGGAGATCAGGGGACGATGCGCACGCATGGCGGCCTGCGTCAACTCCAGCCGGTTGGCCCACCGACGATAGAGGACGGCTTTGCTGGTGCCAGCGCGCGCCGCCACGCTATCAAAGGTCAGATTGTAGTAGCCCACTTCCTTCAATTCCTCCCAGGCGGCGTCAAGCAGCGCCTGTTCCAACGCCGCCCCACGCCGACGCTGCGGCCCCGACTTCTCCCCATCTTCGGTGTCTGAGCTTGACACTTTTAGAAACTCCTTGTATCTTATAGTTATAACCACTAAGAGACTCTACGTATCTTATCATCAAGGAGAGTCCAATGGACACCACCGTGCCCGCGCCAACGTCAGCCATCAGCGCGCAGTTGCGCAATCTGGTCTGGATTTTAGTCATTGGTGGCATTGCCCCAGCGCTCGATACCACCATCGTCAACGTCGCGATACCCACACTGGGTCATGCGCTCAACACTACCGTCAGCACGAGCCAATGGACGATTACCGGCTATCTCCTGGCGCTGGCCATCGCGTTGCCAGCTAGTGGCTGGCTTACCGACCACATCGGCGGCAAAAAGCTCTGGCTGATCACGCTGACACTGTTCGTGCTGGGATCGGCGCTAGCTGGCCTCTCCTGGAATATCACCAGCTTAATTGTTTTCCGCATCATCCAGGGCGCAGCGGCAGGCGTTCTCATTCCACTGTTGACCACACTGTTGCTACGAATGGCCAAGGGCGCGAGTCTGGGCAGTCTCATGTCCATCGCCACGTTGCCAGCCGTGGTTGTGCCGGTGCTGGGGCCAGTCGTTGGCGGCCTGATTATTGGCTATCTGGACTGGCGTTGGATATTCTACGTCAACGTCCCCATCTGCATCATCGCCGTCCTTCTGGCCTGGTGGAAACTGCCCGCCGATGAACCACTGCAGAAACGCTACTCGTTCGACATACTCGGCCTGATCTTCCTCTCGCCCGCGCTCGCGCTCCTGATCTATGGTCTCTCACAGGCGAGCGGTACGCAAGGTTTCGGCGCGCAGTCGGCGTATATCCCGCTGGCCATTGGCCTGGCGCTGACGGTGATCTTCGTCGTCTATGCGCTGCTCAAGCGCAGCCACCCGCTCATCAACCTGCGCATGCTGCGTGTGCGCTCCTACGCGCTCTCGCTCTGCATCCTGTTCTTCGCTGGCCTCTCTGTCTATGGTCCGCTGCTCCTGATCTCGCTCTACTACCAGCAACTCCACGGCTATAGCGCGCTGACTACTGGCCTACTGCTGGGCGCGCAAGGTATCGGCTCACTGATTCCGCGCGTCACCACTGGCAAGTTGACTGACCGCTTCGGGCCACGGCCCATCATCCTCATTGGCCTGGTGATTACCGTCCTCGGCACGCTGCCCTTTGCCTTCGCTACCGCCTCGACGAGCGGTTGGATTCTGGTGGTAGCGCTCTTCGTGCGCGGCGTCGGCCTGACGCCGGTCAACATCGCGGTCATGGTGGGCGCCTTCCAGGGCGTCCCGAAAGAAGAACTGCCCGATGGCAGCAGCACGATCCGCATCATTCAGCAGGTTGGCGGGGCGTTCGGCGCCGCTGTCCTGGTCCTGATCCTGAGCCATGCGGCGCTGACGGTAAGCGTCCCCAGCCAGGCGTTCAATGTCGCCTTCTGGTGGTCCATCGGCTTCGTCGCCCTGGCGTTCATCCCCGCCATCTTCCTGCCCAAGTTTGCTGGCGCCAGAAAAGAAGCGGCGTAGATCCGAGGCTATTCTGATGCTCTTAAGAATGTGGAGCCAAATGCTAGGTTTAGAAGACCGAATCCGAACAGTACGCCTCCATTTGCAAGATGTCATTCCGTGTCGTAGCAGCGACGTGGTAGCCCGCAGGGTGGTCTGTCCCGTATCGCTAAGTGCCGCCATGAGTCGTCAGTGTGGGGCAAAACTGGGAGCGGATCAGTTTCGACGCCCAGTGCCGAGAGACAGGGCAGCAGCCCATCTTCTCCGATCTACGAGACTTCGAGCGGGATACGAAAATCCACGCCAGGAAGCGTCATCAGCCGCTGGATCACGTGCTGCTCGTACGGAGTCGGAGCCGGAATTGTACCAGGCTCAAATAGTCCCAGTGTCCGTTGTAACGCCCACGCCGCGAGGGTGGCAGGGATCACGATCCCAAACCGCACCAGAAACACCGCGGATCCCGTAGTAACCACGCAGCCGTCACTGGGGTCGGCATCCGCAGCTACGTGCACCGTCTCTTCTGGAACCGCAATCTCTTGCGACCATGCGGCCGCAATGTCTTGCGCCCAGAGCTCGTCGGTGAGATCTAGCGCCGCGGCGCACGCAGGATCATTAGCGACCAATGTGGGGGCGTTGTCTTCGAGCGGTATCCGGCCGAGCTGGTCACCCAGAACCGGACGTACCCACCATCCTGCGCTATCCCGGCTAATGGAGAGCATAACCAGGTGATTACTTGCCGCAGCCACTCCAAAACTCAGCGGAACACCGGTAGCGATCGTCTTCCCATCCAGGCTCCTATAGGTCCAGGTAAGGTAGACATTGGCGAGCACCAGCCATCCTGCTGGCGCACCGGCCGCACGCACCGCGAGCTGGTCGAGTAAGGGGAGGCTGCAGAGCAGACCGCAGTCCTGCCCGTTGACTATACAGAAGTTATCCGCGCTGCTGAACAGGTCGAGCTGACAGGATGTGCTGGGGCCGTACACCAGCTGGAAGGTCAGGCTGGCGTTGAATGGGTCCGTGGCTACCCCGATACCTCCTGGCTTGACATAGCTTTCGCCGGGCTGCACCGTGGTGGACGGGAGACGAGCCAGAGCGGACCGTATGGCTTGCAGCAGGCTGGACTGCGCGGCAGCCGGTAGGTCGGCGGTCGATTCCCCTAGCTGTACCACCGGAGCCGCTGGTCTGCCGTCGCTCGCTGCAGAACCGGGTAGTCGTTCACAGGTATCCGTGATGCTCGCTGGGATCGAGATCTGGCAACTCTGTGCCGGAAACGGGGCCGCACTCCACGCCAGGTGGTGAACCCCAGGGGTAAGCACCAAGGGAGATTCCATTCCCACCTCCGAAGCGCTGACCTTCCGGCCGTCGACCGTTACTTGGGACCAGGAGGCATTGACGTCCAGGTAGAGCTCACGGGCGCTCAGGGGAAGGTCGGGAGTGGCGGTCGGCACGATTTGCTGCGCGAACCCCGTAGCCAGCAAATGGAGGGGAAAACCAGGTGGAAGCGTCAGCACAAGTACCGACAGGAGCAGCAGCGCCAGCAGCAGCAGGCGCCGCTTCGACATGCCCGTGGTGAACATGCCCTCCATAAACTGGACGCCTTCGCCTTGCTGGTCATCTGGTTCCATGGCGGTGCCCCTACTCCCAGTGACGTTCTCCTCTGTCGTTATCCGCTCGCTTCATGGTACCATGTCCGCCAAATGCACGTGCGCCTGATCCCGGAAGCTCAGGCGCCCAATACGTTACGTAAACGGGAAGGTCTTGCCGGAATTCATGGGTCGCCTGATGCGATCGCCAAGAAGCTTGCCGCGCTCCAGAAGCATCGTGAGCGTCAGGGGCAACAGCGGGAGCTCGTCGGCGCAGACTGGGTAGAATTTGTGCGAAATTGTAGTCAGTTCTTGAGCTGGCAGATTGCTGGCGACGCCATAGCCAGTCCCTTTCTAGTAGTCCCAGGAGCGGAGGTTCACCGGCATGCCTGGGGAAAGAGGCAGGTCCTCAGGCCCGTCAGCTGATTATCTTCACCACTCCGCTCACCAGTGCCAGCAGTCCAGACGCTATAAGCAAAGCAAGGATGTAGCGGTTCCAGGCATTGAGTCTGGCCAGCCAGGCACTGAGCATGTCCGGCTGCAGAGCCGCAAATTCCTGGTCCGCAGGTGTCCGTTTCAAGGATGGGTCGTGTCCCAGGGCGGCACTAAGCGCGCTGATGCCTGGCGTAAGATCGCGTAGCGGCAGCCCGGTTTGCGCCATAGCTAAGCCGACCAGCAAGTCGGATGCAGCCCCTTCCTCGTCGGGCGTTTCGCTCGACCACTCCCATGCCAGGCGAGTTGCACCCGCCTGCAGGAAGTAAAGGAAATGACCCTCAGGATTTTCTGTGTCACGATACTCAGCCACGCAGAAGACATCTACGTCGCGCCAGTCTAGATACTCACGCCGCATCCCTTCGGCGTAGTATGCGTCCCGGCTCACACCCGCGGATTCGACCGTGACCTCGAAAGGACGCTCGTGGGCATACGCCTTTCTTATGGCCCTACGGGCTGACCGGATGAGCCATAGGCCCATGCCGACCAGGCCCGTGCCGACAAGTAGAAGGAAGCTGCCAACCAAGATGCCCACAGTCCCGAGTGAACCGAAGGCTCCCGCCGTGAGCAGTAGCGCTAGCAAGATCGCCAAGCCGCCGAGGATTATGGGCATGACTGCAATTGCGTACAAACCCTTTCCGGCGCCACTGGACATATTGAGGTTCTGTAGCGACCAAAGCGGAGCCACTGGACCAATCGTTTCGCCGTCGGTGGGGATATCCTCTGGTGCCAGTGGCTCCGGTTGCGGCTCCGCCAGAGGAGCAATCCGCTTATCGCCGAACGCAGCCAACTGGACAAGGACCGCCCTGCCCTCTCGCGAGTTCCGGCGAGAAAAGTAGAATGCCGGGAGCAACAAAAAGTAGCTCCATGGGTACGTCAGTACATCCAGGCTAGCGCTGCGAACCGGGTTGTGGACCCCCAGTAGGACATCAATAAGACTGCCCAGCTGTATGATAATGGCGGCGGCGGCGCAGAGCATGTACGTCGTTGGACTTTCCAGAATTCGGCTGAAGATAGTCAGATTCTCGGCATCCGTGGACCCAAATGCTAGTGACATGACGATCCCGTTCTGCAGCTGGCTGAGCCGCCAGGCCCTTTGCGATGCGCGAACTTCGGCCACTCGAGCGCTCCCATCCCTGCCGCAGTCTGCAGCTCCAGCAAACCTGCTAGAGAGCCTCCGCCTATGCCGCAGCCGCCTGCCTCCCTCTACTCTACCATGGCCGGGCTAGGAATTGGGCTGGTTGCCTTACTCAGCGATGGTGCACTCCTGCTGACCGCGCCGTGGTTGCTGTATGCCTGGGCGATCTCACAGTCGGTCGGGGTGGATGGGCAGTTGGTGGGTTCGTGGTATCGGGTGAGTGTAGCGATCGCTCGCCGGCGGTGGGGAGCGGCGTTGGCCTTTGCTGCCCTCGGGGCACTGCTCGCGTATGTGGCCTACATTGCCGCCCTGGTCTTCGCCACGCAACAGACCTATGGGCTTTCAACAGCACTTGCCCTGGTCCGGTTGGGGATGAACAGCACCTCGTGGCTGTGGCAGCGCTCGGCCGTTTCGGTGCTCCTCGTGTGCCTTTCTGGCTACCTGCGGTATCGAGCACCACGCAAGCAGGTACTCAGCTTGGAGGAGCGCAAGCGCGCGATCGAAGAGCAGATGGAGTTGGATGCCCTCAAAGCCAAGCAGCGTGCCCAGCAAGCCCAAGGGGCAATTGGCATTGTGCGCGGTATGGCCCAGGCTGCTCCGGGGAACTCCTACTCCCGAGTCTTCTGAGCAGGCATCACCTACACCGATAGCAGTGCGTGACCGAGGGCAGGCAGAGCCACAGGTTGACGAGCAGGGGGTGCGGGCCGAGCCGGCAGCCCCTTTAGCCGAGCTCGTGCCATCGTCCGCTGGTCTGCCGATGGCCTAGCCCAGCGTGAGTGTGATCGAGGAGCAGACGGTGCCCACGCACAATGGGAGGCGGGAGCGCAGCCGCCGGTCGTGATTTCGGTCCAGGAGGTGGAGGATTTGGCTCCTCTCTCTGCGGGGCGCCAGTGGACGGCGGACCAGTATCACGACCGCGATGCGGTGCTTCGGGCACTGGGCGTGCCGTCCTTCCGTCCACCGGACAGGAGACGAGCTAGATCATGTGGCAGCGATGATGCAACGGTGGCCGCTGGTGTTGCGTAGAGCAGGTATGGGAAATCCCTACGCGAGACGAGGATCCAGGCTGGGAAGTCGAGAAGGAGCACACCCATGGCGACGGAGGAATACAGCGCGTCTCGGAGCCCGATAGAGCGTCACGAGAGTGGGACCCTTGTTGTTGGGTCCTGGCAGGGCGGCGTGGCCGTGTTGCAAGCCCAGACTGGTGCGTATCTGTGGCGGCAGCAGACGGGCCGCAGACTCGCAACGGTCGCCCAGGATGGCAACCGGTTCTATCTTGCTCCGGGGCCTCTTCACTCCCTCGAACGGCAGGCTCGGCGCCTGATCAGCGATCGAACGCGAGCGCATCTCCTGCAGCGCCTCCGGGAGGACGCTGCTGTTCCCACGGTGCTCACTGCTCGCCGCCTGGACGATGGCGCGCTGCTCTGGACGCAGAGCGACTGGCGCCTGAGCGGACCCCTGCGCCTTGCCGTCGATGGGACCACTGTCCTCGCCAGTTTGAACTCGCCGCCTGGGCGTGTCGTATCCGTGCCGGCGATCACGGCGCTGGACACTGCATCGGGTCGGATGCTGTGGACCACGCCGGAATATCCCCATGGCCCCTTGGAATCGGTCATCCAGACTGGCGGCGGTCGGGTGTTGGTGAACCTGGCAGGGGGCGCCGTGCAGCCGTCGGTGCTGCAGGTGCTGGAGACCCGAACCGGTCGCGAACTGTGGAGGACTGAACGCGGGAGCCAGTCTCGTTTGTCCTTCCCGCACGGCACGCTCGTCGCACAGCAACAGCCCGCCGGGGATCTCCCAGGAAGCGTGCTTACCGTGCTGCGCGCCGAGGATGGCAGCCAACTCTCCCAGGTCCCAATAGACGGCACGTTGCAGCTCTTCACCGACAATGGCGTAGCCTATGCAGCTCGGGCATTCCCCGGCCCTGGCCAGGCATGGGTGACTGCGGTGGACACTACTGATGGCGAGAGGGAGCTCTGGCGTGCTGAGGGGGTGCTTGCGCACACGCTGGCGGTTGATGAGGAGCAGCTCTATTATGCAGGGGTCCGTCAGGATCCGCATGTGCGATCTACCCCCGCTGGACTCGCTGAGGTGGGAGCCCTCGATGTGCATACGGGGACGAAGCTCTGGACCTGGCACAGTCCTCACACCACCGCCGAACTCCTCCAGCTGTGGGGAACTCGAACGCCCGCGATGCTCCTCGCTTCCGCCAAGAAATGGCGGGTGACTCTCAGCGACGCCCTCACCGATCCCCACCAGCGGAAGAGCCGGCTGCTGAGAGAGCTGCACGGGGGTCATTGGCGCTACCCCTATACACTGCATGCAAGCATCAATGCGCTGTGGCTGGAAGCGCGGGATGGCCTGGTCTATGTCGGGACCTGGATTGGGCTGTTTGCGCTGGATGGGAAGAATGGAACCTTGAGATGGCATGGAGTGCCGGACCTCGATCTCTCCTTCGTCACCCCGGCATTGCCGCCGCGGTGATAGGCCAATCCAGCTCCAACACGTCACATCAGAGGTGCTGAGAGAGGCACCAATGCAGCCACCGATCGAGAAGGGCCGAGTGGTGTAACACGGCCCTTCTCAATTACCGTGAGACGAAAAATGCTCACAGCATCTGCACCCTGGTGCTTGTCTGTATACCATACAAGCTGAATTCGAACTCGTATGTACTGACCAGGCGCCTATAGACTTCTTCAGCTTTCTTGGACGTCGTGCGTAGGAATACCTGGTTGAGTGGAACTGCCATCAACGCACCCCGGAGTGACGGGTACAAGCGTTTGGCAAAGGGACCGAAACTTACCCGTGCCGCTTTGTTTGGGTCTTTCGCCTGGATCACCAGCCAGTAGGTAGAAGCGCCATGCCCGATAACCTGCCGGTAAAGACCCACATGTGCGATATCTTGCCAGTAAGCGATCCACTTTCCCATGAAGAGCGTGGAACGGAAGCTCCACCCCTGCTCATCGATCTGGAGAACTGGGCGTCGTAGGATGCCGTCGCGTACGAGTTGGAGAAGCATGAGCGCTGCACACAAGCCGAAGAATATCAGGCACAGCCAGGCTCCTACAGCACCACAGGGTACTCCAGTTGGGTCATGTACCATCAACACTCCCACCACGGTGAAAGCTGCAAAGAACAAGAAGAAGAAAAGCAGCCGTACTGGATTAGCATACAGCCGCATTGGCTGACCGGCCCTCATATACTCCTCGGTTTTCCCACATCTCCCATCCTCGCCACCACCGGAGAGTTCTCTCACATCATCTGCCGCCTGTGGTGTGGTGTGCATGCTCTCAGGCCAGTATAGCGGCCGCTGCCGGCCACAGCAACACAGGAGACGAGCGACTAGCGGCAACCATCGACTGCCATGAATGATCCGCCGATGGTATCGGCGGGAACGCGAGGTGATTTCCGTATGATTGCCCATGACAACGCGAGCGTACCCGCAGCGCGAGTGCTGCTCGCTGGACCCGACACGATTCATCTCTCACCGGACATCGAAATCAGTGATGAGCTGCGGGCCAAGCTCGAAGGCGAGAAAGCTATCGCCCAAGAGGCCGATAAGATCAACGCGGTCCATTGTCCTGACTGGCTAGGTGCTCAGGTGCTCCCTCATGGGGCGCGTGGCGGATATGGTCTGCTGCTCGAGACCGAGAACTTCAGCGCCAAGATTCTGGGCTCAGGCATTCCCAACCGCCCAGGGTTGTTCATCGAGCTCCGCTCGCATTTCCTGCCTACCCATCCGGAGGGACCAGCCAGTGCCTGTGAAGAGGTCCTCGCGTGGGTCCGAGAGCACCTGCTCGCCGATCGCGATCCAGCGTATGTGCAGACCTGGGCCTCGTTTAAAGGGGAGAAGCAGACAGTAGAGAACTACCTGACGCAATGGCTCAGCGACATCAAACCCACGATTAGGCCGCGAATCAGTCCAGGATTGTGGGTGCTTGCGTAATGAGTTTGCCTCGGTTTCGCGGCGTCGGAGAAGAGACCGACTTCTACGCCACGAAGACGGTGGGGGCAGGGGCCATGCCCGAAGAGCAACTGGAGTGAGCAAGAACGACATAGCAATCGTAGTGGAATTGTCTAGAGTTTTGTCCATGTTTGCGCTGGCCCTTGGCGTACAGACGGTGCTACGCTCGTGGTGTGGAGAAGGCTGCACCAGTGCTTCACCTGCCACCTCTACCTCCTGCAGTACAGATTTGGGAATCTCCTGCACCAGGCATGCCAGCGTACGACCTGCTACTTCCACCTACAGACCATCCCCAAGTTGTCAAGAGGGTGCGTCTACTGAGCGATGTTGACAGCGTGATGTAGTCTTCTCGGCCCGTGTGCGCGTGTGAGAGCGCTGGCCCCTTTCGGAGACTGTGCCGAGTGGCCACAAAGAGATCAGCAGGGGGGACGCCCGTGGACGCCAGCGGCCGCTGTGCTGCCACGTGTACTCGCGTCACCCCAAAAAATGACCAAAGGAAGACCAAAGGGAGATCGACCATGACTAGCTTAGACGCGATTCCTAGCGCCACAGAAACTCCGCCTCCTGGATCATCGCCCCAGAAGCGCCAGGGCATGAGCCGCCGGAACATGATTCTCGGCGCGGCCGGCGGAGTCGTCGCGGTGGTCGTCGGGGGCAGCTTGTGGCGCGCGGACGATCAGGGGATCTTCAGCACCGGAGAGGGTCCCGCCTACCAACCATGGTACGACTGGAACTCGGCGCCACCTGGGCCGCTCGATGTGGTGCGCGCAGCTATTCTCTCGGCGAATCCCCACGATTCACAGCCGTGGCTCTTTCATGTCACTGATACCAGCATCGACCTCTATGCCGACCTGAGCCGCAAAATTGGACTGGCCGATCCGTTCCTCAGCGAGATGCATATCGGGTTGGGTTGCGCAGTCGAGAACATGCTTCTCGCGGCGCCGGCTAACGGCTACATCGCGGACCTGACGCTGCTGCCGGATGCGACCGATGCGACACATGTCGCGCGGATCGATCTGACTCCAGGCTCTCGCAACGCTCCCGCTCTCTATCACGCGATTCCTCAACGCCACACCAATCGGTATCCCTACGATACTCAGCGCCCTGTTTCAGGCACAACGCTCGATAGACTTGAGGCGCTGAACGCCGACCCATTGGTGCAGGTGCGCTGGATGAGGAGTGCGGCCGACCATAAGACACTCGGAGACTTGATCGTTGCCGCAGCGCATGCCTTTGTTGCCGACACCGTCATGAACAAGGATGACAATCGCTGGTATCGTGCCACCTGGCAGGAGCTGCAACAGCATCGCGACGGCATCACGATAGACGCGGCGGGACTGCCGGACTTGACACGGGCGCTTGGGAAGTTCCTGCCGCCAGAGTCGCTCGACCAACAGAACTCCTATTTCTTATCGGGCGCCGAAAGCCAGGTGAAGACCGCCAGCGCATTTGGTCTGCTGGCGGTACCCAACAAGCGCGATGACGCGCAGCGCATGCGGGCTGGGAGAATGTGGCAGCACATGCACCTCTGGGCGACGACCCAGGGACTCGCGATGCAGCCGTTGAATTATGTGACCGAACTGGTGGATCGAGAGACGGTCCTCTCCAACACGCCGCACTTCGGCGATGCTCTGCGGGCTCTCGTCGGCGACCCTAATTGGCAGGCAATCATGACGTTTCGCGTGGGGTATCCCACCCACGACGCGCTGCGCAGTCCACGTCGAGCGTTGAGCGATGTTCTCACGTCGTGAGCAGTCGGCCGTTTACCTCATCACACAATACTTCGCACAGACTGATGACGCTCAACTGTGCGATCTTGAGCGCGCAACTCATGACGGAGCCAATTCTGACATCCGGGGCGCAGGCTTGGAGGGGGAGAGAGTTTTTGATGCCAGTAAGCGACATGACGGCCACTCTTCCCGCCGACGATGCATACTCAGTGGTGATACGCATTTCCCGTCCCTGGATCAAGGGGCCTTTCAGGGTGGACGCATTCGCTCGGCACTTGTGCGCTCCAGGTGTAAGAGCCTCTCGAAACGGAGATGAGATGTGATCAACAATACGGTCGTGCGTCGCGCCCTTCTCGTCATCCTAGCGTTCAATGCTCTCAGCCAGATCGGTGGTGCTGTCGGCTTGCTCACCGGGCTGATCAGTCCGCCGTTGAGTCTGCTGAGTGGCACACCATTCGCCAACTACACGTTGCCTGGCCTCATCTTAGGGCTAGTCGCGGGTGGTGGCTCACTCGTCGCCCTTCTGCTGGTCTGGCGCGCTGGGAACCTCACGGGTGACTACGCCGGAATCGCCTCCGGTTGCATCACCACCGGTTGGATCGTAGGCGAAGTAATCCTGTTCAAGGAGAGCGTCCTTGGTTTCCTCGGCGTGCCGCTTCAGGTGATGTACTTCGTCACCGGACTGCTCGCCGCCGGGCTGGCCGCCTGGTTCTGGCTGGCCGACTGGGAGCATGCCCATGTGCAACTGGACTGCTAAGTTGGTAGCCGATGCCACTGACAAAGAAACCAATCCACTCGCAGGATGAGAGGCACGAGTCGAGAGCAGGCATGGTAGCAATGAACACACGCCACGATGAGTACCAAAGTGTTTCATTCCCGAAACTCCGACGTGGGGTGGCGATGATGTATCGCTCGGTCCAGCGCGTGCATAAGATCCACGGCCTGATCGAAGTGGATGTGACCGCCGCCCGCCAGTACTTGCGGGAGCACATGGCGGAAACCAGAGAATCGCTGTCGTTCACGGGATTCATCATCACCTGTATGGCGCACGCTGTCGACGAGAATTTGTCGTTGAATGTGTGCCGCAAAGGTAGGAAGTACCTCGCGCTGTTCGCTGATGTGGACGTGGCGACGCCGATCGAGCGCGACCTGGAGGGGCACAAGCAGCCCATCATCTCCATCATTCGGGGGGCGAACAAGAAGGGCGTGCGGCAGATCACGCATGAGATTCGAGGAGCTCAGGTGGCGTCGGTGGCGGCGACTTGGGAGGGTTTCCAGGCAGAACGCTGGCTGACGCACGTTCCGATGCTCGTGCTCCGAGGGTTGTGGGCACTCTTCTGGTGGGCGCGGGGCCGCTCTCCGCGACTTCAGAAGCGCTTTGGCGGGACGGTGGGTCTCACAGCCGTGGGGATGTTTGGCACGGGTGGCGGCTGGGCGATCCCTTTGGATTACCACACCCTCGATGTGGCCGTAGGTGGCATCGCAGAGAAACCGGGGGTGGTGGATGGTCGCATCGTCATCCGCGAGTATCTGTGCTTGACGCTGAGCTTCGACCATGACGTTATCGACGGCGCGCCGGCCGCGCGTTTCGTGTCGCGGCTGCGCGAGCTGATCGAAAGTGGCTATGGCCTCCGCGAGGGCTAAGTCGAACGGCTTCGTGTAGCGCGCTAAGTCTCGCTTGAATGTTGTGGCCGTTGGCTGGCACTGCGCCCCGGCACACCTGGTCGCGTCTCACCGGCGCGCGTTGATGGAGGCCTTGGCTGAGGCGCCCACGGTATGTGGGCTGCATTTACTCAGCAGGACAAATGCGGAACGAAGTGAGTGCGCCGCACACATTGTGTGAGATTCGAAAGGCTCAATAACGATAACATGGATGTTGAAACGGCAGATGACTACATTTTCGTACAAATGACTACAACTTCGTGTAAAAATGACTATAAAAATGACTACATTTTCGGGCAATTCACCACGGGAAAACAATGGGCGCGCCCGGAGGGACTCGAACCCCCAACCCTCGCATCCGAAGTGCGATGCTCTATCCGTTGAGCTACGGGCGCAGATGAAGAGGCGCAGCCAACTCAGTATAACACAACATGCCTGCGCTCGGGCAAGCGCCCACCTCTCCGCCTAGCTCATCAATAGCGTCCCACTCCAGCTCTCGGTTCCAGTGCTGCTGGAGTCGGGCAGTGGAACATGAATACTGCCACTTCCGGTGGCGTGGAGGTAGGTTCCGGTACCGCCGGTTACCGTGTAGGTAAAGTCCGCTATCTGCGTTGCCCCGCAGAATGTTCCGGTTCCGGTGAACGTTACCGTATCACCACTAGCCGTCAGTGTGAGTGTTCCCTGGGTGCTAGCTGAGCTACAAGAGTCCGCGCCAGGGACCGCATAGACTGAAGTACGGCTAAGCGAGATACTGCCGTGTGCGGCATCCTGCCCGGTGCCCGTGGTAGTAACGCACGTGGTTCCAGTAGTGGAACCGGCGCCGGTGCAGGCAACAGCGGTATACTGCTCCGTAAAATCCACTTGCAGTACCGTCGGATTGGGAGTGGCGGTTGGTTGTACGACTGGCGGCGTGGTGGGTGTCGGCCCAGTGGCAACGGCGCTTGATTGCCCAGCCGGAACCGTCTTGGTGCTGGAGCTGACATGGAGGTGCGCCGGCGATGAGTTGCAGGCGGCTAACGCCCCCAGCACCAGGACGAGAACGCTGAGACCAGCGACGACGCCTCCTATATGTCTCAATCTATTCCACCACTGAGATGTGTACCTGCGAGAAAACATTGGTGCTCCCCTAGCGAACTCGTACTGGCTCTTATCGCTAGCCTGGCATCATCGCGACATTCATATGGTTATCCACGCCAGTCCACGCCACCAGGATCTGGTCGTATTGACTGTCATAACCAAGCGCCGGCGCGGCAAAAGTTGCCAGGGCTAGATTCTGGGTGGGATACTCCCAGCTCGTACGTGTACTCGACGGAGCAAGGTAGATTAAGGAACTATTCCAGCCAACCCAACTCATGTAGACAGCTGGTACACCTGCCGCCAGCGCCGGATTATTGATCACCATCATTGCCGGGGAATATGGACTTTGCGCTCCAAAGGGAGCTGGTATGCCCGGCGCCCAATTGACGCCGTCAGACGATTGCAGGTAATCCAAATTGGTCGTAGACGCTACCTGCCAGGAAAGCAAGAGCAAGCTGTCGGTCAGGTCAGGGACGAGATCCAGAGCGGCGTGGCTACCATTTGACCACAATGTAGTCTTGGCGCCGGGCGAGACTCCCTGTGGACCCAAGGCCAGCACATTCAACGTATGTCCGCCATCGGTTCCCGCCCAGGCGATCCAGATCTGACCACCAAAGTACGCCAGCGATGGTGCGTACGGGCTCCGTTCCGCCAGTGTTACCTTCGTCTGCAAACCATAGACGTTATACAGGATGTTCAGATGGTGTCCAGGGTCGGTTCCGGTCCAGGCAATAACCGCAGCGTTGCCGCCGCCCGCGACCGGTACATCTATGACGCTGGGTCGGGCAATCGACGTCTCATTTAGGACCTCCTTGTTCTGATAGGTAAATCCGTCAGGGGAGGTTTCGATGTTGAGATGGCGTCCCCGATCGGTTCCGGTCCAGGCGAGTACGCTAGCCGGAGCTCCGGACACCTGGTAAGCGGACTGGGACCAGAAAGCCGGACCATCAATACTGGTGTCAGGGAGCGTTGCCGGTACCGACATCGCCGGACCAGTATAGTTCGCCGGCTCTTCCCCGTGATACCCCTCTATCAGGGCGCCGCTCCGGCTAAATGCCCAGTCCGGCGATACCCCGAAAGCGGGATCCGAGGGGGCGTCCTGCCGGAAATAGACATAGTGCCCAATCCATAATGCTCTATTGCCGGTCTGGCTGGGATTATAGCTGTAGGGTGCTCCCACCGACGGATCGGGATCCTCGGCAATGGATCCATAATAATTGGCGGAATAGGGTGTGGCCCAGTAGTAGGAATTGGTCAGCCAGGTGGAGAGCGGAACCAGCACCTCCTGAGCGCCTTGAATATTGCCGTAGGGAATGCCATAGCCCGGATCCCAGACCTCGAGTCCAACGATGCTGCCTGGGTCGGTGACGGGATTATCGGTGGCCACCACGCCGCTGACCAGAACCGAGTGCAGTCCATGAAACACGATCACGCTGATCGGCTCCTGGGTCCGCTCCAGATCATATATCAGGTCGAGGGTAGCATCATAGTTGGTGCCAAATTCAATAAGCTGATGGTATGAGGTGCCTGCCAGCCCGGACAGGCCTGCGGCAAGCGAGCGGGGATCGGTACCGTCGTCACCGGAAATATCCGCCTTAAAGGCTGGTCCCCAGTAGTAGGGCGAATAACCGGGAGTCCCCCATTCGGTGCTGACCGCTGCCGAACTGTTCAAGTAGTCAGCCACATTCTGCTGGGTAACCGAGTGACCGCGGAAGTCCGCAACGGCAGCAATGGTGGCCACGCCGCACCAGTTGCTTTCCTGCTGGGGCCAGCCCGCATTCCAGACCGCGTTCTGCACCGAGGCGTTGCTAGGTCCATACAGGCTGGCAAGTGCCACGTGGCGGTGGGCTCGTGCCGGGTTGACAGCGAGGGTAATGGCCACTAGCGCCGAAACTATCAGAACTCCGGCCAGTCCTATGCGTACCGCGCGTGGTTTCATCAGGTTGAAGATCGGCTCTCCGGCCCTCTGCAGTCTCGTCGCGAGACTACGCCGTCCCCGTAAGTCTCGAGCCTGCTGTCCGCCACTTGTCGACATGACCACCCCCCAATACGGCTTCTCCAGCGCCTAAGCAAGCGTTGTCCCCAGACCTTGCCAGCATACAGGTAGAAAGCCCAGTTGTCAATTTGGGCAGTATAACCAGCCATATCCGCCAAATTGGGATGTGCTAGGGCATAAGGAAGCGTTACTGGTGCTACCAGGCGAATTGCTTATTAGTGCGATGTTCCTCATCGGTGGTACAGAATATGCGGCTGCGAGGGGACAAGGAGGTGTCCGATGCCCAAATATCTGACTGCGCGCCCGCCTTTGGACGCCACTGAAGAACGTCACGTTCGCAAGCTGACGCATAGTGTCCATGCCCCTGCCGACTGGATCTTTCATGCCAAAATGGTGGCCTCGAGCTGGGATGGGCTGCGTACCCGCCAGATTGCCGAAGCCCTGGGCTGCCATCCCCAAACCGTGCGGGAACGCCTGCAAGCCTTCAATGAGCGCGGCTTCGAGGGCCTCGGCATGAAACCGGGCGGCGGCCGTAAGTCCCGGCTCACCGAGCACGAGCGCAGTACTATTCTGTACCTGATTCACTTTCCCCCACCGGGCCAACCCACCTATGAACCCACTGGCGAGCTGCACGTCGATGATCCCAAAGGCGAGGTCGAATGGACGCTCGATGCCCTCACGACCATGGCCCGCCAAAAGGGGATCCAGGTGGCCCGCAGTCAAGTCCGGCGCATCTTCCGCCAAGAAAAGGTGCGCTGGCGGCACACACGGCTGTGGGCCAGCAGTAAGGATCCCGACTTCGTCCCAAAAGGGCAACGATCGTCGGCCTCTACACCGCTCCACCCCAAGGAGCCACCGTCCTCTGTGTCGACGAACTCGGTCCCGTAACCCCGCGCAATTTCCCGCCGGCTCCGGGCTGGTCGCCCGACGGGCACCGGATCAAGGTGCCCCTCAACTACGACCGGGGACCGCCCAAGGTCTGGGTCTACGGGGCCCTCCGCGTTCACGATGGGCAGGCGCTGACCCAGACGGCTCGCGCACGCAATACGAGCGGGTATCTCGAGTTACTGCAGACCATCGACCGCACGTACCCGAGGGGAGATCTCTATCTGATTGCCGACAACCTGGCGAGCCATACCAGCGGCCCGATCCGCGAATGGCTCGATGCTCATCCCCGCGTCCAGCACGCCTTCATTCCGGTCGGAGCGGCGTGGTTGAATTTGATCGAGGGGTGGTGGCGCATCTTCCGGCGGAAGGCTTTCGCCGGGCAATCCTTAGCTGATGACCATGACATCGCCTATGTAACCCGGGTTGCCACAGACCATCTCAATCGCCACGCCAAGCCCTGGGTCTGGGGACGGCCACCTAAGCCCCACCGCGTACTTCGGCGCCGTTTTGTGTACTGCCTATGAGGAACAACGCAGTAGGCTCGATCTAGCGTGTTCATACAGCTCACTGTGCGGGTGATGCGGGGGAATTCATGGGTGAACCTACTGTGGGCAAATTGCTTGTGTGGCGGAGTTGAGGGAGAGGCTGTAGGCGGATAACTGTTCACACATTATACGCTATCGGCAGCCCCAAACGTAATGTACAAATGTCCGATGTTTGAGTCTTGCTTGCCGTGTGTTCAATAGGGTTATTACGGTGCATCTTGCCGTGGCGTTTTTGGGAGCCAGAAAGGGAAAAGTCTGCATGTCGGAGACTGGTCTCCGCATTCTCATGTTTAAGGCTGTCGCCGATGGCTACCTCCTTACATTTGCCGCTGAAGACCATAGGAGCGAGGCGGCGGCAGCCGAGAAAGCGGCAGCAGCGGCAATTGCCGCTCTCAACCCCTGGCAGCGGCGCTGGCTCCTCCAGGAGCGCGCCTGGTGGATTGCCGACGACGCCATCACGCTGCTGGCCAGAAGGCTCCCTGCGCTTTCCGAACTGCTTGACCAGTGGCTGCACCGGCCCCCTGACGCCGCCAGCTATTACGCCGACAGTGAGTTGGGCAGTAGCCTGGCCGGATCGTACTGGTTCCCTCCAGCCATCGTTGTGGCTTACAACAAGCTGGGCTTGCCGCCGGGCGCCACCGAGAAGCAAGTGCTGGCTGCCCGGCGACAGCTGGCTCGCCGGCATCATCCTGATAGCGGGGGAGATCTTGCCTCGATGAGAGCGATTAACAGCGCAACTGACGCTATCCTGGAGTGGCTCCGCCGGCAGTCGTGAAGCGAGCGCCGGCGGCCAAATCAGGCGAGATTGATTCGATTGGTTACGCCGTTGCCTCGGCTGGCTTGGGGGCCGGCTCGAAAACTTCGGCGTCGATATGGATGTTGACCTTTTCCCCTACCAGAACGCCGCCAGTCTCGAGGGCAACGTTCCAGGCGAGTCCCCAATCTTTTCTGTTCAAACTGCCGTCCACCGAGTAGCCAAGCAAGCGCTCGCCATTCCTGTTTTTGCTCTCGCCTTCGCGAGTCACTTCCAGAACGAGGGGCTTGGTGACGCCTCGAATGGTAAGGTCGCCAGTGACGCGGGCGTGGTCATCATCTTGCTTCTCCACCGTTGTGCTCTTGAACGTGATGGTGGGGAACTGCGCAACATCGAGGAAATCCGGCGAGCGAAGGTGGTTGTCCCGATACTCGTCACCGGTTGTCAGGCTGCTGGTATCAATAGTAAACTCCACCTGCGATCCGGAATGGCTCGGTTCATCCAGATCCAGCTTACCGGAGAACTGGGTGAAGCGGCCCCGTACAGTGGTCAGCATCATATGCTTGGCGGAAAACTCAATGCTGGTATGGTGGGTATCAAATTCCCAAGCCAAAGTGCACCTCTCCTTCAGAATAGCAAGAATGTGTCTGCCAAAACCCTAGTAATGTCGTACCTGTCGAGCTTCATAATACGAAGCTACTACACTTGATATAGCAGAATATCTGCAGACTGTCAAGAGCTAAACTATCCTGTCGAGGGCACCACATTCTTCGTGTACGGCGATCGGTACAAGCCGGTCGGGTTCGCCAACATGTTACAATGGATTGTGGTCTGCTGGTACTATCTGGACTATCTCGCGCGGTCCCATCTGGTCTGGCGCGAACAGTAAGACCTTGCGGCGCAGACGGTGGGCCGATTTCACGCATTTTCATCCACAGGCGGGCGTAAGCTCTCAAGATGTGGATAACGATGAGAGAAAGGAGAGGTGGAACTTCCATCATAGGACGTTCCACACACGGCGATGGAACAGCAGCAGATTGAGCGAGTTGCGCTAGGTGACGTGGTGCCCGAGGCACCGGTCGGGGTTTTTGATTCAGGCGTCGGTGGGCTGACCATTCTTGGCGAGCTGCTGCGCGAACTGCCCGGGGAGCGCTACGTTTATTTTGGAGATACCGGCAACTGCCCGTATGGTGTGCGCCCACAGCAGCAGATCGCGCAGCTGGCGGAGAACGCCGCCCGACTTCTGCTTAAGCACCGTGCCAAGCTCATCGTCGTAGCCTGCAATGCCGCCTCGGTCTCGGCCATAACCACCCTCCGCGAGAAGTTCCCACACATCGAATTCGTTGGCGTCGTGCCCGCGGTAAAGCCTGCTGCACTGCGCTCGCGAACCGGCAAGATTGGCGTCGCCGCCACCGAGGCTTCAGCGCGCAGCGATTTCTTACGCCAGCTGATCAGCCAGCACGCCACCGGCGTGGAGGTGCTGGCTGTGGGATGCCCACGCCTGGTAACACTCGCCGAGGCCGGGCGTCTCGACGGGCCGGAGGTAGAAGACGTAATACGAGAGTACGTCCAGCCGATGCTGGATGCCGGCATCGATACCCTGGTACTGGGCTGCACTCACTTTCCGGCCATGCGTAATGCCTTCCAGCGGGTAGCTGGCCCCCAGATCGAAATTATCGATTCCGGTGACGCCATCGCCCGGAGGACCCGCTACCTGCTGACGCAGCTCAAACTGCTGGCCGAGCCCACTATGGCGCCTGCTACGGCTTCGCGCCCTCTGGGAAGCCGGGATGAGTTCTGGTGCAGTGGAGAGGCGCAACACTTCTCGCAGGTTGCCGGAATGATTCTGCAGCAGGCGGTGCGGGCAGAGCAGGCGCCGGAGATGCGAATTGCTCCCGAAGAATGTCTCAGCGTGTAAAGTGGTTATGCCAGCGGAAAAACTGCACAGCACAGGAGAAGATAGTAATGCCCGCACGTCATGCAATCGGCGTCGACATCGGTGGAACCAAGATTTACGCCGGCGTCGTCGACCTTGAGACCGGCAAGGCAATCGCCACTGCACGTAAACAGACGCGTCCCGATAAAGGAGCCACATTCTTTGTACAGCGACTGGGCGATGTTATTGAAGACGCGCTGACCCAGGCAAAATTGTCCGAATCGAGTTTGATCCCAGCTATTGGCATCGGGCTGGCTGGACAGGTAGATCGCGAGCGCGGAATCGTGCTGGGTGCCCCCAATCTGGCAAGCGGCCTGGCCAATCTCGACCTCGGCACCTTGATGGAAAATCGCTTTTCGCTGCCGGTAGTGCTTGGAAACGACGTCGAAGTCGCAGCGTACGGCGAGCAAGTCTTTGGCTCCGGGCGTGACTGTACGGACTTCGTCTACATTAGCGTGGGAACCGGCATCGGCGCAGCCATCGTAAGGAACGGCCAGATTTGGCGCGGTGCGACCGGAACGGCAGGCGAGATTGGCCATACTATCGTGCAGTACAACGGTCGGTTCTGCGGCTGTGGCGGGCGCGGGCATCTGGAAGCCTACGCTTCTCGCACGGCGATTACTCGGGTCATACAGGCGGAGATGGAGCGCGGCCGTCCCTCGAAGCTCGAGGGTTTGTTACGAGCCGACGTCCCTGATATTCGCTCAAAGATGCTGGCGAAGTGTGTCGAAGATAAAGATGAGCTGGTACTCGAAGTGCTGGATGAAGGAGCGGATTTTCTAGGTGCGGGCATTGGCTCGGTCATCAGCTTTGCGAATCCTGAGCGCATCATCCTGGGGGGTGGACTCATCGAAGCTGTCCCCCACTTCTATGAACGTGCCGTTATGCGCTCTCGAGAGGCTGGCCTGGCCATTGCTGGTCGGCAAGTAGAGATTACCCGCACCAAACTCGGCGACGATTCCGGAATTGTGGGCGCCGCATGGATGGCTGACAAGAAAACTTCCGGAGATTGAGCAGCTATGTACGTGCTCTGATCCTTGACACAAGGACCTCAGGCATGGTATAAACATACAGGCGCCTCGGGTCCCGTGGCGCGTGCGCACGCGTATCAAAGGGCGGTTTTGCGCGGCTCCATAGCTCTTATGCGCACTCTCTCCTGTTCAGCCGCAGGCTCACGTTTTCCTCATCCAGTATGCTCATGTACCATTGTTCCCGGCGGAAGATGACCGACAACCACTGCTTTCAGGCGTTTCGACCCCGCCTTTTCTGTATCGAGCGCAGGGTCGCGCGGTATCACCTCCGCTCATCTACTAGCCTGCCGCTTCCCTGCCAAGCTTGCAACCAAAACCGAAAGGAGACTGGGCGCTAACGGGTTCCACCTCAACTATTATTGTGCCTGCCTGGCGTCCAGTAAATACTATGAATATTACTGAACTCGAAACCAAAACTTTACCTGAACTTCGCGACATCGCGCGTGATTGGGATCTTTCCGGCTACAGTGCGCTCAAGAAGCACGATTTGATTTTCCGCTTGCTACAGGCCGAGACCGAGCGCCAGGGAAACATTTTCAGTGGAGGTGTCCTGGAAGTCGTCGAGGAGGGATTCGGCTTCTTACGCCACGAGCGACTCCTGCCTGGAAATCTCGACGTATATGTCTCCCAGACCCAGATTCGCCGCTTTGGCTTGCGTACCGGTGACTACGTCTCTGGACAGGTTCGTCCTCCAAAGGAAAACGAGAAGTATTACAGTCTGTTGCGTGTTGAAGCGGTGAATGGCATGGATCCCGAAACCGCCAAGCGACGGCCCCATTTCGACAATTTGACGCCTATCTTCCCGCGGGAAATGTTCAATCTGGAAACTGATGCCGCCAATATTACTGGCCGCCTTATCAATCTCATTGCTCCAGTTGGACGGGGACAGCGCGCCTTGATCGTAGCGCCGCCCAAGGCCGGCAAGACTGTGCTGCTCAAAACTATTGCTAATTCTCTGACAACCAATTATCACGACATCGACTTGATGATGGCCTTGATAGGTGAGCGACCCGAAGAAGTCACCGATATGAGGCGCAGTGTGCATGCCGAGATTTTCAGCTCCACGTTCGACGAGCCGGCCGAAGCTCACACCCGGGTGGCAGAGATGTCACTGGAGCGGGCCAAACGCCTGGTGGAGTCCGGCCATGATGTCGTGGTACTCCTAGACAGCATTACCAGGCTCACTCGAGCCTACAACCTGGCGGTATCGCCGAGTGGCCGGACCCTGTCGGGCGGCCTCGATCCCGCCGCTATTACTCCACCTCGTCGCTTCATAGGCGCGGCTCGCAACGTCGAGGAAGGCGGATCCCTCACTATCGTCGCCACCGTTCTGGTTGATACCAACAGCCGGATGGACGATGTGATTTACGAAGAATTCAAGGGCACCGGAAACTGTGAAATCACTCTGGATCGTAAGCTCTCCGAGCGGCGTGTATTCCCGGCAATTGATATAGCGCGAACCGGCACGCGTCAGGAGGAATTGCTGCTGGATGAGCAGACACTCCGTGCCGTAGTTGTGATGCGCCGCCTCTTCGCTACATTGGCCGAACAGGATAGCATTGAGGCAACCGAGCGCCTTATCACCCAGCTGGGAAAATCCTCCAGCAACGAGGAATTTCTGGCGTCACTAGCCAAGAGCATGCAATGATCTCACCCGAAATGGCATCGACGCCGAGATGATACATAATTTAGCTCTCCTTGATTTCGAGCCTTGACGTACGCTGAGATTTGGCTTATAACTGTGGCGCGCTGTGGTTATAGGAGATCGCACTTTACGTTCTTATTACACCTCTCTGTACCTATACCCACAGCGGCATTTTCTTTCACCGGCTGGCAAGCGATATACAGCCAACTGCCCACCAGGTAATCAGACCTGTCAACGACTACAGAGCCGAGACTGCTATGCCACCAGGAGACATGCTCCCGCTTTCGAATCTGCGCGTACTTGATCTCACCCGGTTGCTTCCTGGAGCTTACGCTACCCAGATGCTGGCCGACCTCGGTGCCGACGTGCTCAAAATCGAAGAGCCGGTGGTCGGCGACTACGCGCGTAACATGCCGCCGTTGGTCAACGGTGTGGGCGCCGCATTCTTTGCCTTAAATCGCGGCAAACGCAGCGCGGCGATAAATCTCAAACATCCGGGTGGACGCGATGCGCTCCTACGTCTTGCCGAGCAGTCGGATGTGCTGATCGAGGGCTTCCGGCCCGGTGTGCTAGCCCGTCTTGGCCTGGGACACGAAACGCTAGCCCAGGCGAACCCACGACTGACTATCTGCGCGATTACCGCTTATGGGCAGGAGGGACCTTACCGGACGCGTGCCGGGCACGATCTCAACTATATTGGGTACGCCGGATTGCTCTCCCACCTCAAGCCACCGGGCCAGCCGCCAACCCTTCCCGGAACGCAGCTGGCCGATATTGCCGGCGGCGCAATGATGGCAGTCATCGGCATCCTGGCAGCGCTCGTGGGACGCCAGGCGACCGGGCAGGGGCGAATCATCGATGTGGCAATGCTCGATGGTACCATCGCCCTATTGCCGCTCATCGCCGCCTCAATCCTCCGTGGCGAACCGGAACCTCTGCCTGGTGAGGCGCTACTGGCAGGCGCGCTTCCCGGCTACAATATCTACGCTACCGCCGATGGGCGCTATGTAACCGTTGCCGCCCTGGAGCCGAAGTTCTGGGAGGAACTCTGCCGGCGCCTTCATCGACCCGATCTCATCGCTCACCAGTTCCCCCAAACCGAAGGTGAGCGCGACAGTACCATCCAGGAGCTGGAAGCAATATTCGGCACCCGTACCCTTGCGGAGTGGATGGAGCAACTGGCTGATGCCGATGTCTGTGTAGGTCCCGTCTCTACAGTAGAGGAGGCGCTGGAAAGTCCACAACTGGAGGCACGTGGCATAAAAGCCAGTCGAGTGGATGGCGGAGAGGCGCTGCGCATCGCTCCGGCGATGAGCGGCGTTTCATTCACCTCGGAGAGCGGCGTGCCTGCGCTGGGCCAACATACCATCGCGGCCTTGTCCACTGCCGGTTTCACGCCTGAGGAGATTGACGAACTGATCCAAGCCGGTGCGGTTGCCACGCCGTAAAGCTAGGAACTGAGCGCCGTTTCCCAGCTCAACTCTTGGAGGTAGGTGGCACCGCAGCAGCGGCAAGCTGTTTTTCAATGGTCTCGGCCATGTCCACCAGTTCGGCGATACTGCTGTTCCACACTCCAGCTCGCAGTTGCTCCGCCAAGCGCGCCAGTACTTCCGCTCCATGCTGATGGCGCGTACTGGTAGCATCGAGCCGGTTGAAAAGCAGGCTGGCTCCTTCGCCGGCTCGCGACGCGGCTTGCGCCAGAAGCGGCGGCAGATTCCGTCCACGCGGCATGAGCAGTTTCCTTTTCAGTATGCCTGCCATGTCCAGGCACGGCGGCTTGGCCAATAGTCGAACAGGTGTTTTAGGGCGCCCTGCTGCCGCAGTGTACTCCGGCCGCCGACACCACGTCAAGTGCCGGTAGTTTGGTAGCTCTTTTAGCCCAGAAAATGGAAGGTAGCGAGAATCACTTGAAGTACCTGGGCGTCGGCATTGTCGGGGCTGCTGTAGAAGATGATATAGGTAGTGCCGTCGAAGGATGCGCTCTGCACTGCCAGATTCTGGGTAGTGGTCGCGCCGTTCTGCGTGAGCGTCAGTGCAGACGTTTCTTTGATCCAGGTTTCACCGGCCAGCTTGACACTTCTCGATGAGCTAACGTCGGCAGAAGCAAGAGAAGGGTAATTCCTTTGCAGAATCTGCGTATCCAGGACCGAACCCGCCTCCTGCAAATTGGAAGGAAAGGACTCGACCTCGAAGGAAGCACTGCGTGGCGGATCGATGTACGTGGTGTATTCGACATTTGGTGGTGCTGGTGGCGAAGGTGCCAGCACCCAGCTGGACGGTACCGCGAAACTGAAAAAGTCGTTCTCGTCGGTCTTTCGGACGAACCCGTCCGGCACAGATGCTGTGGGTGTACTGGCGGGCTGGGTTGGTGGGGTGACCACAGGCGCCGGTGACTGGCCACCAGACTCTGCGAAAATAATTCCTGCCACAAACAGAATCAGCAGCACGAGGCTTGGCGCGATGATCAGCCAGGGGTTGCGGTGGCCACCGGGTAGCAGCTTGGTAGGCGGCTCGGACTCCGGTATGGCGGCCGGCACAGCGACCGGCTGGGTGCGCGCGTCGTCGGCATCTTGAGCCGCGTAGGCTGAGGGGGACGCAGGCAGCACTGGTGCAGTTTGATACAGATCGGGGTCCTTGGGGGCGCTGGCAGCTACGGTCGAAACCGCTGGCGCCACCGGGCCGCCGCAACTAGGACAATAGGCCGGTATAGCAGCCGTAGACGGGTCCGAATCGTTTGAACGTGCAGAGAGCACTGGAGGTATTTGCCGGCCGCATACCTGGCAGGTGAGCATGAACTTGTTCGTGGAGTGATCCAGGTCATCCATAGGGCTGAGCTACCTTGTATGCCAAACCAAGCGTGAATGGTACCGGCTGGGCAACGAGCCAGCCTGGCGCTACTGTAGCATCTTGCTGGCGGCCAGTCAAGGCCAATTTGGGCAGTTGAGCGGTAAAAATCAGGTGTACACCTGATTTTTACCGCTCAAGGAATCAGTTACACTGTAGGCTAATAGATGGCACACTACCCAGGGTGCCGCCACATCGTAGCTGCAGATCATTTTGCACACATCATTTTGCGTCGAAGAACGCCAGTCCGCAGTCTCGAAAGTACGGTGAAGCAGTCAGGAGTAGGTATGTAGTGGTCTTCAGGTGGATTCGATGGGGTAAGCGGGTAATTGCGCCACCGAAACTGGTCTGTTATAATTCCATAGCTATGCTTACGATTCCGGCTCGATCTGTTGAGCCAGCACATGACTTTACTCTGGAATCTTTCCAGGCAATCATCCGCGCAGCCAGAGGTTGTGCGGCCATCCCTTGAGGAGGCAGCGTGAGCACGACGAATCGGGGTCTGCTGGACAAGGCCTCGGCTATGGTAACCGAGAGCCAGCTCTGGCGGTCAATCTTCCGGCATGGCTATCCCGACACTCCCCTCAATCAATCGCTGGTGATGATGGGAAATGTGTTTCTTCATCTGCACCCCGTCAAGGTCAGCCGAAAGGCCATGAAGATCACCTATACCTGGTGCCTGGGCGGGCTGTCATTCTTCCTCTTCCTGGTGTTGACCATTACCGGTGTCTTCCTGATGTTCTATTTCGTGCCTGAGCAAAGTGTTGCCTATTCAAACATCCAACAGATCATCAGCGCGGTAGCATTTGGAGATCTGGTTCGCAATATGCATCGTTGGGCAGCGCACCTGATGGTGGTAACCGTAACGCTGCATATGATACGCGTTTTTTACCACGGCGCTTACAAGCCGCCCCGTGAGTTCAACTGGGTGGTTGGCGTAGTACTCTTCCTGGTCACCCTTCTGTTGAGCTTTACCGGGTATCTGCTGCCCTGGGACCAGATCGGCTACTGGGCTATCACGGTCGGCTCCAACATGGCGAGCTACGCACCGTTGATCGGGACTCAGGCGCATGTCGTTCTGACGGGTAGCCCAGTCGGTGTAGGCCAGTCTACTCTCATTCGTTTCTATACGTTGCATGTGATCGGTCTGCCACTGGTAGGCGCGATCATGATGGCAGTTCACTTCTGGCGCATTCGCAAAGATGGTGGTGAGGCTGGGCCGCCGCCGCCGTCTCGCCGTGAATTGGAGCAGGCGCGTGAGCAGGCGCGTGCGCAGCAGGAACCCGCCGCCCCCGTGGCTTCGCTGAACTAAGCGGTTGTGTGGGTACAGTCGGGTAGAAGGAGAATCCCATGGCGACAACTGAGCCACGTACAGCGGCAACACAGAAGCGGTACCGCACCCTGGCGGTCGTCAAGCAAGAGGCCATTACTCGGGTAGAGAAGCAGCTGGAAGATTCGGTATTCGTCTGGCCGCATCTGTTGGTACGCGAGTTCATGGCCGCCATGATGATGACCTTCGTGCTAACCATTGTCAGTCTGGCGATAGACGCGCCTTTGAGAGGCCATGAAAATCCCAACCTGACGCCGAATCCCGCCAAGGCTCCCTGGTACTTCCTGGGCTTGCAGGAGCAGTTACACTACTTCCCTCCAACCATAGCCGGAGTGCTGCTACCTGGTGGCGTGCTGACGGTGTTGGCTCTCGTCCCGTACATAGACCGTAATCCTAGCCGTGCCTTTGAGGACCGTAAGATTTCCATTACGGTCTTTACCATGATGGCGCTGTTTTTCGCGGTTACGATTCTCGCCGGTAGTTTCTTCCGTGGTTCAGGCTGGCAATGGATCTGGCCCTGGCAGCATATCTACTTCGACCTGTAGTGAAGGGTCAAGCCACAGTCTCGAGGAATGTCCCATGAGTATGAATACGCGCACTCCGCAAGAATACGAAGTCCTGACTGGTGGTGGCGCCGAGTCAGCCGAGATAGCCAAGCGCGGACTTAGCCGCCGCCGGTTGCTGCGGCTTGCGGTTGGCGCCGGCCTGGGGATCGTTGGAATCGAGGCCACGTACGGCGCTCTGACCATGATCTACCCCAATCTGGCCGGGCAGTTTGGCTCGGTGATCACGCTGAAGCCGAAGAGCAACTACGTGCCCGCGCAACAGGGCGACTTTTCTCAGGATGAGAAGGGCGTCTTCTACGAAGCTGCCGCCAAGGCCTACATCATGCACCTGCAACCCGGCGGCGGCACGGTCTTTCTGCTCAGCGGCACCAATCTGCAGAATCAGATGGACGCCGAGAACTGGGTCAAAGACAGCGACGGCACCTACTGGGTCGCACTCTATCAGGTCTGCGTTCACCTGGGCTGCAAATATCCTTTCCGGGATGACTGCCAGAGTTTCAAATGCCCCTGCCATGGCTCGCATTACAACATAGACGGTGAGTACCTGGATGGACCGGCGCCTCGAAGCGCCGACCGTTTCGAAATGTCGTTTGTGAGCGGCAACGTTACCGTAAACACCGGCAAGCTGAATCAGCATGTGGAACGTCCGGATCCGCAGACCCGCATTCTTAAGGTGCCAGGCATCACCTGCGCGGCGCAGTAAGTGGCAGTGGTGGCTGTGTAGAAAATTGGCACGAGGTATAGAGTTTTATGGGAAGAACGAGCAATCTGGGCTGGCTGGCGGTTACTGTGGGGGTCGCTCTGGCCATACTGCTCATACTGTTGAGCGCCACCGGTGTACTCGCCGACGGCATTGGTTACAAGCTAGCGGCAGTAGCCATAGTGGTGGCGGTACTCGTCTACATTTTCTATGCACGCGCCAATAACGTTGAGCGAACTGGCTATGGCTCGCTGTTCTTCATCATTGCCGTCGCACTTATTATTCCCGCGCTGCTGATCACCCAGCAGCAACAGCAGGTGGCGGCCACCCAGACCCAGTACATTACCACGCTGCAGGCTGGTGCCGCGCTGTATGGCCAGTACTGTGCCAGCTGCCACGGTTTTCAGGGTCAAGGCCTCAACGCGCCACAGCTCAACAACAGTACAACCGTCAATAAGATTCAGACTGCCGACCTGACTCGAATCATCTCCGCGGGCATAGCCTCTGACCCCACCAATCCCACCGTACTGACCATGCCCGACTGGTCCAACCGCTACGGCGGCCCGCTTACCGATGACGATATCAACTATCTGGTGGCCCTGATACAGTCCTCCAACCCAGCCTATCGAAGTCTGAATAACCTGGCGGACGTGAACGGCTTCAATTATGTGCTGGGTACGCTGACTAATCCAACCCAGATCGCCATGTATCACCAGCAAAAACAGACTGGTAGTAGGCCCACTACCTTGATAGATTTGACTGGCAAGGCAACGGTAGAGATCGAGGCCAAGGACACACCCGGTGGCACCTTTACCTACGGCTGGGTGGCGGTAGGCTACACGACCGCCGACATTAAAATCAAAGTGGGCACCACGGTGACCTGGTCCAATATCTCGTCCACTATCCATAACGTGTATCAGGGCGCTAGCGGCACCGTAGGCACTGGGTTCCCGCCGTCCGGCCTTATATCGCCAAATACTGCCAGCAGTGACTATAAATACACGTTCATGAAGACGGGTGACTATCCTTTCTACTGCGCGATCCACCCTGCCATGGTCGGTTGGATCGAGGTAGTACCGTAGTAGCCGAGAGCGCCGAAATCATTGTCTGAAAGGGATCATGATCCATGCAAATAACGACACCGGCGCCGCTGCGCGAGCACGAACGTCCCATGTCGTGGGCACGCGCGGTAGTCATCGCCACCGGCTTCTTCTTTATTACCGCTATACTTGTTGCCCAGATTCCCAGCTTCTTCTTTACCACCTCAACCCTGTCGACCCTCTCTGAATTTGAGCAGGCGGCGCTGGATCTTGGGCTGCTGGCGGTGGGCTTCGGGCTGATATCGCTTACCGTGGTGTTCCTTTACGACCCAAAGCCTCTCATTCCCTGGCCGCTCTTTGCCCTGGTCGGCCTGGTTTTCCTGGTGATCGGCGCCTATATGGTCTGGCAGGTGTCTGTCGGCATACATGGAAGCAATCCGCTTACCGGCCAGCCGGGCTGGGGTGAGTACTTGATTACCGCAGTAGCTGCGCACAACAACAGCCTCACCTACTGGCCCAACCCTTCGCAGTCCTATCTCTTTGCCCCAGCCTGGTTCCAGGTAGGGAGCATCGACCTGTCCTCTGTGGGCCTCATTGGGATGTTCATCGGTCTCGGAATCTTCACGGTGGCGATGCTCAATCCTTTCGTGCTTCGAGGGAGGCTCACCGGCCCTTTATCGAGCCTTCTGATCCGCTTCAGCATTGGCCTTGCCGTGGTCATCCTGGCGCTGTATCTTACGGTGCAAACCTTTGCCTCCCCAACGAGCAATTTCTTTAATGTGCGCGGCGTCGATGTGAACGGCAATCTCAACTGGGTGCCGGGGCCAGCCAGCGTTATACCTCTTTTCATCGGCTTCTGCCTGGTCATGTTCGCGCTGCTGCTCTGGCTCCTGCCGATCATGGTAGCCAACCGTCAGCATTTCATGCCGCCGGTCTACCTGCATGGAGTAGTTGGTCTGCTTGGTTTCGTGGGTGTACCCCTGCTGGTCATCTGGGCGGCAGTATACCCAGTCGTCAATTTTATACATGGCGTCGATAGTCAGGAAAACTTCGTACAGTGCTCCCAGAAGACTCAGATACCGTCGAGTTGCACCTTTACCCCCTACTCGGGCTACATCATCTGCACCATTGTGTTTAGCCTTACCGTCGGCCTTCTAATTCTTGGCGTCTACTTCTGGAACTCGCGTCGGGACACGGTGGTCCTCGGTGGCACTATCGGCCTGCTCTTCTTAGCCATCGCCGTAACGGTTATTCACGTGAATGATCCGACACAAACTCCAATGGGTCTGATCATTGCTACCGGTATTGCCGTCCTGGCATTTTTCTGGACCTGGAGTACTCAACGTGAGTTCGCGTCTACCCAGGTGGAACCGCTTGGCTGTGTGGGTCAGTGGCTGGTGCTGGGCACGCTGCTGTTCATCTATCTCTTTGGCTTCGCGGTCTTCTCGATGCCGAGCTTCTTCGAGACTGAAGCGCTGGCGCTCTTCTACCAGCCTGGACCTGGCAACTTACACGATGCCTTCTGGGCAACGCTGCTTATGGGTGGTCTGGCGACTCTGCAGTTCATCTTCCTGGTAAAACGCCGTCCCATGAGCAACCTGCGCAAGTTTGCCATGTGGGTCATACTGGTGGCGACCGCACTGGAGGTCATAGGCGCCATACAGGGATTCCACAGTAATGTGCTACAGGGCGGTATCGACGCCATGGAGGGCAGCGATGCGGTCTTTGTCACCGGCATCTGTTTTGGGATCGTGGGTGTGCTGGCTGCGCTCTACGGCGCTATCCAGGCGCGCAGCTCCTTCTGGACGGTAGCGATTATCGTCATGGTGCTGTTGAGCGCGTTTCTGGGAGTCGTTGTCTACAATTTCCAACAGCCCTACCCGGAGCTGATCGTCTTCGCTTTCATTCTGGCAATGATGGGAGCCCTGGCTTACACCGCCGCCGGCCCCGACGCGTTCCCCGCTGAAGAAGAGACTGAACCTGCGGTCCTGGAAGCCGCTGAGTAGCCGTCCCGGGGGGAGTGGCCGCTCCCCCCCGCCGCTCGCCCATTCCCCTATCCTCATTTGCGCTATGCTGTCACCATTTGCGCTATGCTGTCACCTGAGACCTGGTGATATACTGCAAATCGGTGACGGCTCTGTTGAGCTACTCCGTGGTTAGCGATGATTGGGTATGTCCTCCCTGGCCTCTCATCTGCTACTACTCTCCCCATATGTCACGAGTATCAGGGTAGCTCAAGCAGCCCAGCCCAGGAAAGTGTACCCAGTATGTTCCACGACTCTATCAAGCGCCCACCAGCGTTTCTGGAGCAGGATCGGCAGCTTCGTAT
Source organism: uncultured Chloroflexia bacterium (assembly GCA_963826075.1). Classification (GTDB taxonomy): domain Bacteria; phylum Chloroflexota; class Ktedonobacteria; order Ktedonobacterales; family JADMIN01; genus JAJPKE01. Next base: position 558,897 of record CAWGVQ010000004.1, on the reverse strand, counting down.
CCGTCGTCTGCCGACAAAATCCACCAAGTTGCCAAACGCGTCTCCGCTGCTGGCCAGAGATGGGGATAGGCATGACTCTTCATCGGGTGAGCAGATCACTCCTCGCCCCCGACTGCGCGTAATGGGCAAGCCGATGCGCTGTGCCATCACCGCCGGAGTAGCGTCCACTGCTGAGCCGGCGAGCTCCTCCCCAAGCGGATCTCCCTCCCCTGGCTTGGCGGCAGCGAAGACGGGTCGGCTTCAGCGCTTAGGCTCCCAAGTCTTTATCAACCGAAACTTCGCCTTGCTCTGGTGGGGGCAGGCGATCTCGAGCGTTGGAGACTACGCCTGGGATACCGCTCTGGTACTCTGGATCGCCACATTCGTTGCCCAGGGCCGCTCCTGGGCCCCCCTGGCGATAAGCGGAGTGCTTCTCGCCGCCGCACTGCCCCAGATCATAGTTGGACCCATAGCCGGTGTATTTGTGGATCGTCTGAACCGACGACTCACCATGATTGCCGCGACTTTCCTTCAGCTTATCTTTGCTCTATTGCTTTTGCTGCTATTCGGCAGCAGCCGGTTACCGTTGCTGGGACAGATACACTTGTCGGTCGGCTGGCAGCTAGGTGCAATATATCTCGACGTGGCTCTCCTTACGATCTGTTCGCAGTTCTTTATTCCCGCGCAGCTGGCATTGATCAAAGACCTCGTCCCTGAAAGTAAGCAAGACCAGGCCATCGAGACCAGCCAGGCAATTGCCGGTCTCGCAGTCATCATAGGCCCGCCGATTGCAGCGGCGCTGGTTTTCACCGTAGGTGTATCGTGGGCGCTGCTGCTCAACGCCGCATCCTTTGTGGTCTCGCTGGCGACCACCGTAGCCATTAGCGCGCCGGAGCCGGCGAGCAGCCTCGCCGGTGGCGAGACCGGCAATTTTTCTCGCGATTTCGTCGACGGCTTCGGATATGTCCTGAAGCACAACGTGCTCCGGACCATTCTTGTCTCGGAAATCCTGACCTGGTTGGGGTTGGGCGCTCTGCAGACCCTGGGATACTTCTTCATCACCGAGAATCTCAAGGCCGCGCCCAGCGCATATGGACTCCTGGGCGCAGACTTTGGATTTGGAGCCATCGCCGGGGCGCTGCTGGTTACCTTTCTGGGCGAGAAGATAGGTCTGGCTCGCATCCTTTGGAGCGGCTTGATGCTCTCAGGACTATTCGTTACCCTGTTGTCACACCTTACCAGTCTGGTACTGGCGCTGGTAGCCGCCTTTTTCTTTGGGTTGACAGCCACGGCTATCATTGTAAGCTCCGGCGCTCTGGCTTTGCGTTCGACTTCGCGTGAGTTTGTCGGACGGGTGACAGCGGTTATCAATCCGCTGGGCAAATTGGCGGCGCTCATTTCCATTGGAGTGGCCGGGTATCTGGTCAGCTCAGTGCTGCGTGGCTTCCATGCCAGTATCCTGAGCATAGACTTCGGACCAGTAAATACCGTATTCACTGGAATGGGACTACTGGCGGTGGCTGGCGGCATCTACGCACGGACGCATCTGCGTGCCGCCTGAAGATATCTTCCGCCCCCTCCCCGAGAAGTGTACACCGTCTGGAAATCTAATCTAGTTATCAGTCATGATTGATAGTAGTAACTACCATTTAAGAAAGAGGTTACTATGCCGGAAGAAACCCAAGAAGCAACCGTGCCCACTTTGACTGACAGCGAGATACCTTCGATTGAGGTACGTGACCTGGTAAAGCGCTACTCCGGATCGTCGCAAAATGCGGTGGACACCGTCTCATTCTCGGTGCGGCGCGGAGAGCTGTTCGGCCTGCTTGGGCCAAACGGCGCCGGCAAGACCACGACTATTGGTGTGCTGACGACCGCAGTCCAGCCGACCAGTGGCTACGCCGCCATCATGGGCATCGATGTGGAAAAGAATCCAGGGGCGGTAAAGCAACATATCGCGGTGGTGCCACAGCAGAGCAATCTCGACCGCAGCCTACGCGTCCGCGAGATCCTCACCTTCCATGGCGCCTATCATGGGGTGCCGAAGGCCGAGCGAGAGGCGCGCGCCGACGCCTTGCTCTCTGACATGGGACTCTCAGAGCGTAAAAACGACAAACCTGACCGGTACTCCGGTGGCATGAATCAGCGCCTGATGATCGCGCGAGCGCTCATGCATTCTCCCGACGTGTTATTCCTAGACGAACCAACTAATAACCTCGATCCACAGTCTCGTCTCTTCCTCTGGGAGCGCATTCAGTCACTCAAGGCCCAGGGGCTCACCATATTATTGACAACACATGACATCAACGAAGCTGAGCAGCTCTGCGAACGGGTCGCCATCATGGATCACGGCAAAATTCTGGTGAACGACACGCCCGTCGAGCTCAAAAAGATCATTCCCGGCGCTACTGCTCTGGAAGTGCGTGTGCGCATTCCTGATCAGGTTGCCTCCGGTGCCAGCGCCGGCACCGTTTCCAGCGCTGACGAAGGGTACAGCATTGAGCGCATACAAGAGGCACTACGCCAGATTCCCGGTGTTACTGCCGTCGATGTGGCAAAGTCAGACGCTGTAATGTCTTCAGCTCCGAAGGCTCCAGCGGGCTCCGGCGGGGAAGCCGCGAAGACGGACGACAAATCAGCCGCCAGTCGCAGCCGTGGCCGCGGCAACTCCTGGAATGGTGGTGGCGGCGACGGAGGCTCCTGGGGCGGAGGCGGGGGCGCCTCGTCTGACGACGATGCCGAGGCCGGCACTGTACTCTTCCGATTGTATGCGGAGAACACCGCTGGATTGGTCACCGGCGTAAGCCAGGTAATGGCCGAAGCCGGCGCCGACGTCCGAGATCTGCATCTCAAGAGGCCGAGCCTTGAAGATGTCTTTATTTATCTGACCGGGAGGAACCTCCGCTAATGGCTACCACAGACAAAGCTGAAAAGGTTGATGCCGCGCCGGCTGCAGTGGGTATCTCACTAGGCAAGCCATCCAGCACACGGCGCGACAGCGGATTCGAACTGTCGACGACCGCTTTTGTGGCAATCCTGCGGCGAGATATCGTCGTCACCGCCCGCGACTTCATACCGTTTCTCCTGCAGACACTGGTGCAACCGCTGTTTTTCCTCTTCATCTTTGGGGCAGTACTGCCCAAGATTGGACTGGCGCGAGCGGGATTCGGCTCGGTACTGCTACCGGGTATCGTCGCGCTGACGGCGCTCACCGCCTCGCTGCAGGGCGTCACGCTGCCTCTCGTGCTTGACCTTGGTTTCGCCCGCGAAATTGACGACCGACTACTTTCTCCGCTGCCGGTATCTCTGGTCGCAATCGAAAAGATCATCTTTGCCGCCATGCGCGGCATTATTGCGGCAGTGGTCATTTTCCCGCTGGCGCGCTGGATACTGGGTAGTGAATTTCAGGTGCGCACTGACCGGATCGGCCTTCTCATCCTGATCATAATCTTGACGGCGTTCGTCGGCGCCAGCCTGGGTATGATGATCGGCACGCTGATCAAGCCCGAACAGATTGGGCTCATGTTTGCCCTGATCCTCACTCCACTGCTTTTCACCGGTTGTACCTATTATCCCTGGACCCTGCTCAGCTCGCTGAAGTGGTTCCAGATCCTTACTCTGTTCAATCCATTGACCTATGCCGCCGAGGGTATGCGGGCGGCCATGGTACCGCCTGAGAATATACTGGTGGCTGGACATGTGGAAACCTATACGCTACCCACACTTGGTATCGGGTGGGTGTTCCTGGCGCTCTGCGGTAGCATTGTTGTCTTTACGCTGCTTAGCATGCGAAGTTTCCACAACCGAGTGATCAGCTAGCTGGCTATGCTGGCACCTATCTGCCGGTTATGACCCGGTACCGTAGTTGAAGACTGCTCTCATTCAGAAGCCGGCTCTGAATGAGACTCAGCTGCAAATTCCATCGAGAATCGAAACTATCGCCCAGGAGGGAGATACCGCCGCCAAAGATCAGAGGCTCCAGGGTCAGCCACAACTCGTCTACTGCACCAGCCTCGATAAAGGAGCGATAGGCACTCGCGCCTCCGGCAAGGATCGCCGTCTGGAATCCGCGCTTCTCGAGATCTTCCCGGATGCGAGCGGGAGGCGCGGAGGTGAATTCTACATGCTCAGGAAATGGACCATCTGCGGGCTTGTGAGTCAACACGATGTGCAGACGATTCGGCAGCGGCCGCTCCAGGGTCTCATAGGTATTGCGTCCCATGATGAGCACGCCGGCTTCCTGCGAGACCTGTGAAAACAGGCGCTTGTCTTCAGGCGACGACCAGCTAATGATCTCATGACTCTCGCGGGCAATCTTGCCGTCGACAGTTATCGCCGCGAGTAACAGTACACGCATGTTAGCCAATCTCCCCTTACCGTCTGGCGGTCTGCTGCAGGCTCTAGCCGCTCATATCAACTGTAAAAATGAAGTGGCGTCGCCGTAACTGCAGCGCTGCTCGCTCTACGGCTTCACTGTCGCCAGGCTCCTGCTCGCGCGGGTAAGCACTGATGTGCCATCGTTCAATGGGCGCTGTCGCCAATCCTTGCCACCGAGCAAACTCGTCTGCCAGGATATGCTCAGCCGCTCGCCCGCCAAACACCAGCAACACTGGAGACCAGAGCGCAAAGACGGCAAGCGACGGTCCATCATCCCCCTCCGCGTAGATTCCCCAGCGCCCTGACATGCGTCGACCAACCCGCGGTCTGCGCTCTGAGTAGATGGCAACCAGCTGATACCCATGGAGGCCAAGATGCTGAAAGAACGAGGGCTGTGGGCGCATCCAGAGCCGCATCCGTGGCGGAGAGCTCAGCAGTGTCGAAACCGGCCCCGCGAGTTCGCTGGCATGCTCGGCAAAGAGACTGCGCCCCTTGGGCAAAGAAACCCACTGCTCGGCACCGGCCTCTGCGCCACGCAAGCGCATAAATCCGCAAGGCGTCTGTGACAGGCTGGTGAGGATGCCGCCATGTTTGCGAAATGCTATGCTGAGTTCGACGCCACCTAGCCAGAGTGGAAGCACCAATATGCCGTCCTCTCGCAGCTGCTCGTACCAGGAGGGAGCGATATCCGATGCCCCGACGCTCAGAATAATGCGATCATAGGGCGCTCCCGAACTCCATCCGGCGGCGCCATCGCCGACAACGACCCGCACCTGTGGATAGCCAGCGCTAGCCAGATGTTCGAGCGCCTCGGTAACGATCTCGGCGTCGATGTCTACGGTAAGCACACTCCCGAGGGTCCCCACCAACTCGGCGATCAGCGCGGCATTGTAGCCGGTCCCCGCGCCAATCTCCATGACACGGTCTCCCGGCTCCACTTGTAGCTGCTGCAGCATGATTGCCACAATGGCCGGCTGTGACGCTGAGCTCACCGCAATTTGTCCATCCCATCGCGTCGGTACGGCAGTGTCTGCATAGGCCTGTTCCAGTGGTACGCCGGGCAAGAAGAGGTGGCGGGGCACCTTATTCATTGCCTCCGTAACCGCCTTCTGCTTGATGGCGCCGGTCTCCAACAGGCTCTGCACCAGCGAGGAGCGTAACGCCACCACATCATCGCTTCCTGCAGAGTGTCGCGTCTCCGCTTCGTCTCTCGTATGCCGCTGTTGGGAACACATGCCCCACCTCCGTAACCGACCGCCGAGAGAAGTGAGTGATCGATAAAACTATGCTTGCTTCTGCTCGAGACCGCTCCGCCAGACACTGCGCAGCGTTGCCAGCGGCAGGTCCAACGCCGGTCCCAGGGACAGCCGATCGCCGCCAACCGTCCCCAGCCGCGTGAGTGGCACATCGGCCGCGGCTGCTATGTCGGCGAGCTCCTGCCAGTTCTCTGGATGAAGTGAAACTACGATACGCGAGGGCGCTTCGCCGAAGAGTAGCGCTGCCGCCGCGACCCTTTCCGACGGTAGTGCCAGCTCGCCCCGGAAGCCGAGATCAGACCAGATACTGCACTCGGCCAGCGAGATCGCCAGACCGCCATCCGAGCAGTCATGCGCAGACTTGAGCAATCCGACCCCGGTGGCATCGAGTACGCACCGTTGCAACGCTCGCTCGCGCTCGAGGTCTATCCGCGCAGGGCGCCCGGCGACAATGCCATACAGCGCCGATAGATAGGTGCTGCCTCCCAGAGTGGACGAATCGATGTCCGGCTCGCCTAGAAGAGCCACGATATCGCCCTCCTCCTGGAAGGCGCCTGGTGTCGGCAGACGGCCGTCCAGGAGGCCGACCATGCCCACCACCGGCGTTGGAAAGATCGCCTGCCCGAAGCTTTCATTGTACAGGCTGACGTTGCCGGAGATGACTGGCGTCTCCAGCGCACGGGCCGCCGCCGACATGCCGTCTATGGCCTGAGCCAACTGATAGTAGACTTCCGGCTTTTCGGGGTTGCCGAAGTTCAGGCAATTGGTCAATGCTAATGGGCGTGCTCCGGCGCAGACACAGTTTCGGGCCGCCTCGGCCACTGCCAGGGCTCCACCATTCCAGGGATCCAGGTAGGTAAGCCGGCCATTACCATCGATGGAGAGCGCGACAGCTTTTCCAGTATCCCGATCGCTGGCATCGCGAAGTCGCAGCACCGCGGCATCGCTGCCGGGTGTGACCAGAGTATTGGTTCCGACCATGGTGTCATAAGTACGGTAGATATTTTCACGGCTGCACAGATCGGGCGAGGCCAGCAGTAGCAGTAGCGCCTCGTCTACCGGAAGCGGTGAGAGTGCACCGACATCGAAGCGCCAGAGCTCTGCCAGCTCAGGGGGCTCTCGGCCCTCGCGGGTGTAGGCCGGAACCATCTCGGTGAGCAGTGAGGTCGGCACCTCGGCGACCAGATCCTGGCCCTCGCGAACGCGGACCACTGGCTCGCCGATCACCTGCCCGATCACTTCGGAGTGCAGCCCCCAATGCGCAAACAGACCGCGCACCTTCTCCTGATAGCCGGCACGGGCGATTACCAGCATTCGCTCCTGTGACTCTGAAAGCATGACGTCATACGGAGTCATGCCGGATTCACGCCTGGGCACCTTCTGCACATCCAGCTCAACTCCTGCGCCGCCCTTGTGGGCACTTTCGACGACGGCGCTGGTAAGCCCCGCCGCCCCCAGATCCTGCATGCCTACAATCCACCCCGTCCTGGACAGTTCCAGGCAGGCCTCCATGAGCAGCTTCTCGGTGAACGGGTCACCTACCTGAACCGCCGGGCGTCGCTCCTCGGAGGATTCATCCAGCTCGGCTGAGGCGAAGGTGGCGCCATGAATGCCGTCGCGGCCGGTGGCCGCGCCGACGACCAGAACGGGATTCCCAATTCCCTCAGCCCGAGCTGAAATGAAGTGGTCGACGTCGATTAGCCCAACGCACATGGCGTTGACCAGCGGATTGCCGTGGTAGCTCTGGTCAAAATACGTCTCACCGCCAACCGTAGGTATACCCAGGCAGTTGCCGTAACTACCGATACCGCCGACGATTCCAGAGAAAAGATAGCGAGTATGGTCGTCGTCCAGCGAACCAAAGCGCAGCGAATCCAGCAGGGCAATGGGACGCGCCCCCATGGTGAATATGTCGCGAACGATTCCGCCTACCCCGGTGGCCGCGCCCTGAAAGGGCTCGATGGCGCTCGGATGATTGTGACTTTCCACTTTCATTACAATGGCGAGCCCGTCGCCAATATCTACCGCTCCGGCGTTCTCCGCACCCGCCTTGAGCAGCACCTGTGCACCGGCGGTAGGGAAACGTTTGAGCAGAGGGCGGCTATTCTTGTAGCCGCAGTGCTCGCTCCACATCGCGCCAAATATCCCGAGTTCGAGTGAATTGGGTGTACGTCCGAGCAGCGCGGTTATGCTCTCATATTCGCTCCGAGTGAGAGCCACCTCGTTCAGCACACGGTCATCTACGTCATCTATCTGCATCATAGTGGAGTTTCCTCGATACCGATCCAGACCCCTAGCAGCGGCCGAATGGTTCTCCCCAGCGACACCAGCTACCCGTGCTGTCGGCGCCGCCTGCCGGAGAATGGTCGCAGGGCGTCACCTCATTATACAATAGGGGCGAAAAGACTCATCCCGTTCAGCGGATAGGGATGAGAGCCCTCATCGCTATGCGCGTACATCCCCTGGCACTCAATGATAAAGTGTCGGATGGTTGCTGCTGAATGCCACGCCAGAGCCTCGGGTGCCCAACCAGTTTTTCCGCTTTGCCTCCGACCCCCGGGTACTACTATACCGAGAGCAGACGAACGAGGGGAGCGAGTGCAATGGAAACGGTGCGGCAACGCAGCAGGCACGTTGTAGTCGCCCGAAACGGGCCACCAGCAGCTAGCTGCTGGTGTTGTCTTGGTGAGTCGCCCCTTCAACCGCCGCTCTGTCGAGCGGGTCTCCCTGGAGACAGGCTACCGGTGCGATGCTGCCAAGAAGCTCATCCCCTGTAGGGGATTGAGAGTGTCAAAGCAGCGATTCCACCTACACAGCGCCACTGATACGGCAGCATATTCGACCCAGGCGAGGGGAGGACACCCAGGCGAGTAGCGCTTGAGGATCGTTCGCTTTCATGGTATCCTGTAGCGTGGCTGCGTACGTTCTGGAGGGATGGCAGAGCGGTCGATTGCGACGGTCTTGAAAACCGTAGACCGAAAGGTCCGGGGGTTCGAATCCCTCTCCCTCCGCCCAGTAATCATCGGCTCTCGCTTGATGTGAGAGCCGATTCTCTTTTGCCCATTTTTGTGAAATGATACCAATTGAGGCTATTGCGGGCATTTGCCAACTACCGATGTCAGTCTGGTAGCGGATACCATGAGCGGTGTGAACAATAGAGAGGAAACGGGCATGCAGCGACACCAGAACGTATTGCGTGGTGCACTGGCGGCGGTCTTCACCTTGGCAGGCACTGTTCACCTCATCCGCCCGTCTCTCTATCTGCCTATTATGCCACCTGTGCTGCCATATAAGTCGGAACTCATTCTCGTCAGTGGAGTTGCTGAGATCGCGGGCGGTGTTGGCCTGCTCATCAATCCGGTGCGCCGGGCGGCGGCCTACGGCCTGATCGTGCTGCTGGTCGCGATCTTCCCAGCCAACATTCAAATGCTCTTGAACGGTTTCGAGAGTGATGCCCCGCCACTCATACTTGTGCTGCTGCTGGCGCGGCTTCCATTGCAGCCGCTGCTGGTCTGGCTCGTCTATCGTGCCGGCGTGTCGACTTCTGGTCGGGCAGATGTGAGAGACCGTTTGGGAACTACTGGATAATAGTGACTCATAAAAAGGCGTAGAGGGGTGGGGTACCGTTTTTGTCGCCTGTACGCTTGGTGGCAGACTGTTACCGTGATTGAGGACGTCATGATTCGTCGATCACCTGCTCTCCGAGTACGAAGTAGGTGTCTGCACGCCATGCGCGACGGTAAGGAGAAACGTCATGGTTCCGTTGAACGAGACCACGTACATTCCGCAATTGATGCCTCTCTTGACATGGATCAAGGTCATCGAAGTCTGCGCCGGCATTCTTCTCGTTCTGGCCCTGGTGACGCTGCTCGCTCCGTCGGTATGGCAGCTCTCCTGGCGCCTGCGCTTGAGTGCACTGGCTCCTCTGGCCGTGGGGATCGCTGCGGGAATCGCCGTCCATGCGCTCCATAGCAGGTATGTGTCCTGGACAAACTCTGTCCTTTTTATGCCCCACAGCGCACCGGGCCATATAACTCCACAGGTTTTGGCGGCCTTCCGCCGGTTTTTTCACCCCTTCGAGGATCACTTCACCAGCGACATGCACACCGCCACGATTCTCGGCTGGGTGTTCGTCGTGGTGACGGCCATGCTCGTGGCCCTGAGCCTCTTGGGGACAGGGCGTCTCGTCGCGACGAGACGACACGAGGCGCTGCAAGCATCATTGGCGAGCGAACCCTAAGCCTCAACACCAACAGGACACCAGAGAGGGTGACCTGGAGCCAACCGCCAGGTGACAACACGTGTGCGCCACCTGCCTACGAGGATGGACGCGTCGGTTGCTCCTGCATGCGAGCCAGCCTCCGAACCATCAGCCGGCTCATGGCGAGGTAGATCCAGGTCTCGGTGGTGGTACACAGTCGCCAGCCAACGACATTCTCGACCCAGTCGCTGCCTTTGCCCCGGCCGTTGTAGCCCGAATCCAGCCACAGATGCCGCATGCGTGGTAGATGGGCTCGTGTGGGTTCATCCAGCACCCGCTTGATCCCATCTCGGTCCATGACATTGGCGGGATGAACATTCACTGCCAGAAGTAAGCCTTCCGTATCGACCAAAATGTGCCGTTTGCGACCGACCAGCTTCTTGGCTCCATCGTAGCCTCGTGCTCCTCCCACACTGGTTGTCATCACCGATTGACTATCCACACTGCCAGCACTCGGCTGCGGGTCCCGTCCCAGAGCGATTCGCAACTCCTCCCGCAGTATGGTGTGGATGCGTTCCAGGGTGCCGTCGCGGCGCCATTTTCTCAGGTAGTAGTACACACTCTGCCACGCTGGCCAGTCGGCGGGTAGTAAGCGCCAGGCGCAGCCAGTCCGCAGTACATAGAGCAACGCATTCACGATTGTGCGTAAATGATGGTGTCGGGGGTGTCCCGTGCGTGCCACTGGAAAGAGTGGTTCGAGCCGGGCCCATTCGGCATCGGTCAGGTTGGTGGGATAGGTATGTGTCTTCATTCCACAAGCCTATCTCACCCCGCCGTCTCCCTTATACGTTAAACTTGATACTGCCCCCTCCTTGTGAGAGGGATACAGTGGGTGTACAACTCATTGTCATGAGGCTGATGCGGAAAGATACCGTTCCCCTACCGGCTTGACCGTTTAAAGAAGATTCGCCTTCCGCACCAGTTGTCTTCCGGGTGCATCGATCATAGAAGGCTGCGCCGCGAGCGCCACAGTATAAGGCCACGACCCACCTGGGAGACTTCAGTACGCCAAGGAGAATCGGACGATGTGGTATGTCGGCATTGACTGGGCTGACCAGCACCATGATGCGGCGATCATTGATGAACACGGGAAGCACGTGGGCAAGAAGCGCGTCGCCCATAGTGCCGAAGGGATGGAGGACCTGGTCGAATTCCTCAAGGGGATAGGTGACGTTGCCACCCACCCCGATCAGATGGCCTGCATCATTGAAACCAACAAAGGGCTGCTGATTACCGCCTTGTTGGAGGCGGGTCTGCCGGTCTACCCGGTGAATCCCAAAACGCTGGAAAAATGGCGCAAGCCCTCGGGGGCGAAGACGGATGCCATTGACGCGTTCTTGTTGGCGCGCAAGGGACGCAGCGATCTCGACCAGTTGCGGCGTCTGGAGCCCGACAGTCCGCTGGTGCAGGAACTCAAACAACTGACCCGCGACCAGGATGGCTTGATCCAGATGCAGACGCGGCTGGTCAATCAACTGACCGCCTGCCTCAAAACCTACTATCCCGTGGCGTTGGAGCTGTTTAGCAAGCTGCACCAAGCCGCAACGCTCGCCTTCTTGCAGGCCTACCCCACGCTGGACGCTGCCCAAGCCGCCAGTCCAGAAGAGATCCTGGCCGTGCTGCAGACCGGGCCCTTTCCGCATGCGAACGCCAAGGCGCAGGCGATCTGGCAGCAGGTGCATCGTCCCCACTTGCGCGCCGATGCCATTACCACGCGGACCAAATCCCGCTTGATGCTGGCCCTGGTGCAGCAACTGGCTCCGGTCATGGAGGCGATTGCCGCCTACGACCAGGAGATTGCGCGCCTTTTTTTGACGCATCCTGATGCCACTCTGTTCGCGAGTTTGCCAGGGGCGGGGAAGCGGCTGGCTCCCCGTCTGTTGGCCGAATGGGGCGATGACCGCACGCGGTATCAGGATGCGAGCAGTGTACAAGCTCTGGCGGGGACTTCGCCGGTCGCCTTTCAGAGCGGCAATTTTGCCCGAGCGCACCGGCGCTACGCTTGTAACAAGGTGTTGCGCAATGCTTGCCACCAGTTTGCCTGGCACAGTACGCGCAGCGAGCCGTGGGCGCTGACCTACTATCAGCGCAAGCGGCAGAAAGGCAAGACCCACACGGTCGCGGTGCGGGCGCTGGCCAATCACTGGGTGCGCATCCTCTTTGCTGCCTGGACCACCCGGCACCCCTATGATGCAGCGATCTTCTTGGCCGCCCAGCAGGCGCATGCGCCCCATGCTGCCTGATCCTGCCTGCTGGGTTTTTTCTTTGACCACCACCACTCTGGTGGGATCGCACGAGCCAGGGATTCGGTCAAGGGTTTGCGCAGTGCAACGGAGCAAACGTGCCCAGCCCTTGAGCGAATCCGCTCGTGCGGCAGACTCCACCAGGTGGTGGGCAAAGAAATGTCGCTGCATCAATTATTCTCACCCTCTTGCACATAGAAGGTCTTCTTTCCCCAGTTCCCAAACGGTCTCTGAGCCATTGCGATAGCCTTGGCGCTCATTCGTGCGTTCGTAGCGCTCCGCCTGCACCTGCTCGCTGACCTGTGCCTGCAGCACCTGATTCAAGACGGCCTCCACGAGCTGTGCAAGCGGGCGATCGGTGCTGAAGAGGTGTTGCAGGACGGTTGGATCAAGGGTAAGCTGGTACTGGGTGATGGCTGTACTCTCTGCCTTCGATGGATGTTCGAACAACAACCAGTCTACCAGAGAGGCGCCTCCTGCCTCACCTAGCAAGCGGCACTCAAAGTACAGAAGACTTCGGACGCTATCGCGTCGCTTGACACCAACTTAGGCGAGTAGAGCCGGATAGAGGCGAATACAAGCCTGCAAGAAACCTGGAAAAATAGGGGTTGCGAGTAGGGGCGCACAGCAGCTAACCCCCGATCCTCAAACTTCGGATGTGAGCATCCGAAGTAACAATTCAGCCACACTTACACTGTTGTGTAGCAGGGGAAGCAGGATGGCAAAAGGAGAGAATGTGCTCCTCAAGCCCGAAAATGCTGCCAAGTGTGAGGCGGTGCGCAAACTGCTGAGACAGCAGAAAGAGGTCGTGCTGGCCTCTCTATCCCAGCTTCGCCGGAATGGTTGCATCAGTGACGATGCCGGGTGAGTCTGGGAAAGAGGAACGTTGGTCCTACGGTCAAGAACGCACCCACTGTCACAATGCCTACCGTCGTTCCGATGGCGAAGTCGGCACCGGTAATGATGTGGCCACCAACACCATATCTGATCAAGAGATAGAAGACGATCACATACAGTAGACTCGTGACCAAGCCCGGCGAGTAGGTGTTGCCTCGAATGGTCCAATACAAGTGGACGGTAGCCACGTGGGCGACGAATCCAGCCACCCAGATAAGTGGCAGGATGACCCAATTACCGCCAAGACTGTCAAAGAGGGCGTTGCTGATCGCAATCGCAGCAATAGCCCCCGCGTTAAACCAAAAGAACATCCGCCAGGTATAGGTGGGCCAGAAGTTGTCTGTGATCCACTGCACAAATCCGCCGTTAACTAGTGTCTCGTCAAGGATATGAATGATGTAGGATGCGAGAAATGCCCAGAAGAGCAGGCTCAGGAACAACATGATGTACTCCTACTACTCCTATAGGCCCAGCATGACTATCGCCAGCAACGCCTAGTGGCTCATGTGCATTGCTTCCATGCTACACTAACAGCACAACTGTGCGTGAATTGTTACCATCCAGAGCAGTACTCTGGGCCACGAACCAACCTATGGGCACCACACCGACAGCAAAACTGACAGCAGACGGAGCGAACAGCGGTGGACAGTGACAACCTGAGCTCCTCCAACAAGGGGCTTGAATTCAGCGCTTGTGGACATCAGTGGACATTGACAAACGGACACTGTCGAATCCCGTATGCGCCACCAGCAGGCTCCAGGCAGTTGCCTGGAGCCTTTTGTTTCCCGTTGAATCCCGGCTTTGCGGCTTACAGACTGCGTTGCCAAATACCTGTACCTAGCAATACCAACTTTGCCTCGGCTATCAGGGCCTACAAGCTGCTAAAAGAGGGACTAGTGGGAAGGTTCGGGAAGTAACAGCCCTTCCCCATATGGCCCATGACATGACGTTAGAGGCTGGCTGGCAAGAAGTGACGGATGCTATCCTGGCCTGGCTGGCAACACTCGGCATCCAGCACATCACAGCCGGTATCTTGAGACAATCTGGGATGAGGAGCGCATGCGCGCGGATTACACTGGAGTCTTAAACTCTTGCATATGAGTCCGAACGGCACTGCTTAACGCATCGTAGGCTTTGACTACATCTTCATGTTGATCGAGTACTGCATCGGAACTTCCAGCTGCCAGTGCTTCTAGAAGCTCTCTAAATGCCTTCTCAAACGCTCGGCCACATTGAACAATATCGCTAGTTTCCCCATTCGATTGCGACCAGTGACAAGACTCGTTGGAATTCAGTACGTTCCCTTTCTGACGCCATGTAGAAATCATGGTAGACCTTCTTTGGATTTCCACGTATATTAGCGAGTTCGTCTTCCTCAAGTATGTAGGGTGCGAGCGCGTCCGAGTACATAGAGTAAGCTACTTCTGCATACTTTTGAGCAGCCACGATCAACTCTTCGTATCTCTTCGTAAGCTGGTCATGACGTGCTGAGTCTAGCTGCCGTTTATATGCAGTGTCTTCTCGTTTTCTCTGTTCCTCCAATAGTTGGCGCGTCAGCATATCCTGATTTCTACCTGTGAGAATTGATCCTATTGCAGTGCCCGCGATGCCGAACAGACCAGCAAGCAATATTCCAATAACGGTGCTCAACTCCAGCATGACATGTAACCTTCTAGACAGGAGATTGCCAATACGGTCCAGTGTATCTAATACGCTTGGTGGCATGCCATTTTCTGCACAAAAATACTGCCCGTTGGTTAGAGGAGCAGTTTGCTTGGGGTGATCTATTACCAGTATTGCTAGGGTCATCCTAATCCACGGCACCTAAGTCCTGGAGTTACTGGTTCGGTGCTCGGCATGACAGCTACTGCACCGGATTCTGTCTAAGTGCTCGCCATCAAATGGCGCTGTGGTCCCACAAGAGATTACTACCCTAGCAGTTATCTGAACCGGCATGTGTTCAGGTCAGCGGCAGCAATTTTGGCAGCAAAGCCATCGACCTGAACAGGACTGAATGGGACAATACAGACGCTTCACTGCAGAATTCATCGCCTATTGGGACTCAGTGAGACAGAACAAGACAGAGCGCCGCGGTTTCCTAAACCGTGTGTCGCCGGTTCGAATCCGGCCAGCCCCACCTGAATTTAAGCGGTCTTGCCTATGCATAGTCAAGTGGCTATACAACGCTTGACACCTTAACGCTGAAAAATGGCATCACACTGTCCCGGCAAACCAACCGAGACGTATTACACCATGTCGTACGCCACCGTAGTAGTCCGTTGCGCCGCCTTGCCATGAGTGCTCCATGGATGAGAGAGACTTACCTGAATACAACGGCGTAGTATGCGCTGCGGAGAAGTCCAACAGGTAATCACACCGCCAACGACCGTTGTCAGCTGCTTCTTCCCTCTTTGCTTGTCGCCGCCGGAAGTGGTTGAAACCGCCCAAGAGAGTTCCCAGGCTGCTAACAGTTCTTGCTGGGACGCAAGGAGGACATCTATGGTATGGCCTCTCTTAGGAGCACTGCTCGTGGTGGCATTTGACATGCTAGTGGTTCTGACCATGGTGATCATTGTGCGCCGTGCTGCGCGGGAATATGAGAACTCCTAGCTAACGGACCAGTCACCCTCGCTAGAGTCTGAGTTTCAGTCTGAGCGGGAGACAGTAGCGCAGGCTGCGCCTGTATGGCCGCGTGCGGCATAGAGGTCTCACTCAGGAAGTCCGGACCTATCTCGGCGATTGCCCCGCTCGAGCGGGACGACATGACGGCCAAGCAACGGCAAAGCTTCTTCTAGGAGGAAACTCTGGTTCTGCTCGGTTGGGAGACATGTTGCTGTGTACAACGGAACACCGAGACAAGATCGAGGCTGACTTTGCCTGCGTGTGCAATTTTGTCATGAAAATTGACGGTACACCCTCGCACTGCACCTAGGGCTCGCCTACGCCATCATACGCCAGGCGCTCCATTTCAGACTCGAGCAGCTAGAAGAGCTGGCAAATGGCAACCTGCTGCGTATTATGGGGTACCGAATCGCATCTCACTGGCCGTTTGTGTGAGCTGCAGCAGCTACGTCGTGGAGCACTCATCGCTCCGACCTCGCCGCCCACATGATGCCGGCTGGTGAGGTATCATGCGATCAGGCGACGTCGAGAGCGTCTGAAGGAGACGCGTATGCAAGCCAGCAAGAACCCGCAACCGGATGTCTCGTCGACCGCCAGTCAACCAGCAGACGTAGCATCACTCCCTCTGGCAGCGCTGCAGGCACACCTGGATACTACCGGCGATGGCCTCAGCACCGCCGAGGCGGCGCGCCGCCTGACCCGGTACGGCTACAACGAACTGCCGGAGAAACGTGTCAATCCCCTGCTGCGCCTGCTCTCCGCCTTCTGGGGTCCTATCCCCTGGATGATTGAGGTGGCGGCTCTCCTCTCTCTGGTGGTCCAGCATTGGGCCGACTTTGTCATCATCCTGGTGCTCTTGATAGGCAACGCCCTGATAGGCTTCTGGGAGGAATACCAGGCTGACACGACCATTGCCGCATTGAAATCCACTCTGGCCCTTGAAGCCCATGTCAAGCGCGACCAGGCCTGGAGTTCCCTTGCAGCCCGTGAACTGGTGCCAGGCGACCTGATTCACCTGAGTCTGGGAGAGATTGTGCCCGCCGACTCCCGGCTGCTGGACGGCGATCCGCTGGAGGTGGACCAATCGGCGCTCACTGGCGAGTCGCTTCCAGTCACGCGCAAGATTGGGGAGAACGTGTACTCCGGTTCGATTGTCAAACGCGGGGAAATGGATGCCTTGGTGTATGGGACCGGGCAGGAGACCTACTTTGGCGCCACCGCTCACCTGGTGGAGGAGGCGCACACCACCAGCCATTTCCAGCGCGCGGTGCTCAAGATTGGAGACTTCCTCATCGTCCTCGCGTTGGCGCTGGTGAGCGTCATCCTGCTGGTGGCCCTCTTCCGGGGTGATAACTTGCTCACCACTCTGCAGTTCGTCCTGGTCCTCACCGTCGCCGCGATTCCCGTAGCCATGCCTACGATATTATCCGTGACCATGGCGGTCGGCGCACGCACGCTGGCACGGAAGCGAGCCATCGTCAGCCGCCTGGCGGCGATCGAGGAGCTGGCGGGCATGGATATTCTGTGCTCGGACAAGACCGGCACGTTGACGCAGAATCGCTTGAGTGTCGGCACGCCCGCCTGCATCGAGGCAACCGATGCCGAGCAGGTGCTCCAGGCAGCGGCGCTGGCCTCCCGGGAGGAGGGGCAGGACCCCATCGACCTAGCGGTGCTGGGCAGTCGAAAGTCGAGCCAGCTGCAAGGCTACCAGGTCACCCACTTCCAGCCGTTTGATCCAGTGCAAAAGCGCACCGAAGCCACCGTGCAGGAACCCGCCGGCAAGACTGCCTTCCGCGTCACCAAGGGTGCGCCCCAGGTGATCCTGGCGCTGACCCCACAGCCAGAGCGCGTTCAGGCCCAGGTCGAGCAGGCAGTGAACGAGTTCGCTACACGCGGCTTCCGGGCGCTCGGAGTTGCCCAGGCCGATGGCCAGGGTGACTGGAGGCTCCTGGGGATCCTCCCTCTCTCGGACCCGCCGCGAGAGGACTCCAAAGCCACGATTGCGACGGCCAAGCAGATGGGGGTGCAGGTCAAGATGGTCACTGGCGACCAGGTGGCCATCGCAACCGACATCGCCAGGCAAGTGGGGCTGGGAACCCACATCCTGGATGCGACACTGCTGGCGCAATTCTCGGAGCACCCCACCCGGCAGGTGGCCGACGCCATCGAGGACGCCGACGGCTTTGCCCAGGTCTTTCCTGAGCACAAGTATGCCATCGTGGAGGCGCTGCAGCGGCGCGGGCACATTGTGGGGATGACCGGCGACGGCGTCAACGACTCCCCAGCGCTCAAGAAGGCCGATGCCGGCATTGCGGTCTCCGGAGCGACCGATGCGGCGCGCGCTGCGGCGGCTATCGTGCTGCTCCTGCCGGGACTCTCGGTGATCATCGACGCCATACAGGAGGGGCGCAAGACCTTCCAGCGGATGAACAGCTACGCCATCTATCGCATCACCGAAACCATCCGAATACTGGTCTTCCTGACGCTCTCCATTCTGATCTTTCATTTCTATCCGATCACCCCGCTCATGATTGTCCTGCTGGCCCTGCTCAACGATGGCGCAATCCTCTCGATCGCTTATGATCGGGTCCAGTACTCGGATCAGCCTGAACGCTGGAATATGCCGAGAGTCCTGGGGCTAGCGACGATTCTGGGGGCGCTGGGGGTGGTGGAGACCTTCGGTTTGCTGTACCTGGGGGAGCGGGTGTTTCTGCTGAGCCCGGTGGTGCTGCAAACCCTCATCTACCTGAAATTGTCGGTCTCCGGCCATCTGACCATCTTCGTGACCCGGACACGTGGGCCGTTCTGGTCCATTCCGCCGGCACCGATTCTGCTGGGAGCGGTGCTGGGCACGCAGCTTGTGGCGACGCTCATCACGGTCTATGGGCTGTTCATGGCACCCATTGGCTGGGGGTTCGCCGGACTGGTCTGGGGCTATGCCCTGTTCTGGTTCCTGGTGGAAGATCGGATCAAGCTCGCTGCCTACCGCCTCTTCGACTGGCGCCAGCCGGGGTTTCTAGCGCTGCATCTGCGACCAAAGCCTCTGACAAAATAGAGGTGTCCAGTGGGCATAATCCACTCGTTGCGCTGCCACCTCTGCAGTGAAAAACACCGTGAGATCGTAATATTCACGTGAGCGAATCTTCTGGACCGTCGCAGGCAAGTGGTCCAAGTCGGGTCACACTTCCGTAGTGCTGCCGTCCGACCAGGAGAAGGGTGCGGGACAACAGTAGGTCACACCACCTGGCGTTCGTGTTGAGAAACATTTGATGTAGCCGTGACGGGCGACGTGACCGCTATCCGGTGGAAGACGACGGCATCATACCTCTCCACAGCAGCGTGGCAAGCGTCTGTGTAGAGGTCGCGAGCCACCGCGCCATTGGCGCGCCGATGTCTCGGTTGACCCCGTGTAGCGCACTGACGTGCACGCGAAAGAAATCACGATGCTCTTCAGCTAAGGCAACAAAGGCCTCAGATAAGGCGCTCAGGCGGTCTTGCCAGGGAAGGTCGGATGCCAGGCAAGTACGCACGCTATCATCGATCAGCGAGCCGATGGTATTGATGTTGGCACGATCGTAACCATAGCGAGCGATCTCACCCGCGGCGGCATCCAGAATGGCACGCCGCTTCTGGTGCCGCTCCACCTCCGTCACCAGTTTGGGCATACGTATTCACTTTCCAACTTTTAGTGATTGGTTAGCCACCCATCATCAATAATAGAGTAGTCGTGCAGGGTGATTGTCAACTGTGCACTATACAGGAAGCCAGAAAACAGCGTCATCGATTCGCTCTATTTGTATGCTCACCAGAAGAGGGCATAGCCCCAGCATAAGTATGCCATCGTGGAGGCGTTGCATGGCCTCGCCCAGCACACTGGCAGGTCCGGCAATTATGGAGCAGGAGACGTCCTTGACCTGTCCATCTGGTCGTCAGCACTGGTTTGATCACGTGGCAGCGTGAACCAGAAGGTTGCCCCAGCCCCCGGCGTACTGTCCACACCCGTCTGCCCGCCATGTTGGGCGATGAACTGCCGACAGATGTAGAGGCCCATGCCCAGATTGCCCTCTGCCGGTTTCTGTGCCTGGCCTCCTTGAATGCGGTAGAATCTCTCCCAGATGCGCTCACGCTCCTGTGGGGAGAGTCCTGGCCCCTGGTCGCTGACCTCGACCCGGACCTGCTCAGCTTCCTCGTGCAGGCGGACCTCAATCGGGCGGTCTGCGGGGGCATATTTGAGTGCGTTGGTGAGATAGTTGGTCAGCACCTGCTCAATCCGATCTTGATCCACCTCGACGCGTACTGGCTGCTTGGGCAGGATGAGATTTATTCTTCGGTGGGGCGAGGCCAGCCGCTGCTGCTTCACCACCTCCCTCACGATCTCCACCAGATCAGACGGCACCCGCTGCAAGCTCAGTCTTCCCGACTGTATGTGCGCCACCTCCGCCAGATCCATGGCCATCCGGTTCAGCCGCCTTGTGGGTGCTTCCGCTTGTTCGAACGTGCGCTCGAGTGTTGCCAGGCGTCGCTCCAGAACCTCCGCCGCCAGTGTCTCTTTCCGGAGCTCTGCCTGCAAGCGGTGCAGGCGGTGCTGGGCCAGCTGCACATACCCTTTGACGCTGGTCAAAGGTGCACGCACTTCATGGCTGACCAGGCCGAGAAACTCACTCATCTCCTGGTTTGCTGCTACTACCTGCTGCTCTAGAAGCTTGCGCTCAGTGATATCAAGGTGCGCCACCACCGCCCCTCCTGTCTCTCCCGGCAGGGGCGCAGCGTACAGCAGAAACCAACGCTGCTCATCGGGTGAATGACAGGGGTACTCCAGGGTAAACAAGGGCAAAGTTCCAGCCAGTACCGCAGCAATACCGCTGCTCGCGTCCAAACCCGTCTCTGCACCATCTCCCTCGCCCGAGGAGCTCGATACCAGGTAGTTGCAACCCACACTGGCTTCTGCCAGCAAAGGAGCGCCATTTTCACGGGCAAAAGTTCTCCAGGCGGCATTGACGTACAGAATGGTGCCGCTCGTATCGAGGACCGCCATCTGGGTGGGCAAGGCCTGGAAGGCTGCCTCAAGCATCGATCCGGTCATGAGTAGTTGCCTGCCCTCATATGACTTTTCTCTAGACCTACTCCTCCTCATTGTACGCGTTCGTGGACATCTGCGTCGAGATGACCTCACTCCCCATGTGATGGAGAGAGCAGGAAGAACAGCAGGCGAATCTTGCGTTGGGGAGTGGCTGTCCATTGCCTCACCTCATCCAGTAGCTAGCAAGATGACGACAGTTCTGACGACAACGCCGGCGGTTCACGCCGTAGTGGTTGGGCTGGTGACCGTCATCAGACCGCCCGTTCCAACTTGAATGACACGGTCAGCCAGGATTTTATGATGTTGCTGGCCGATGCGTTCGAGGAGCGACCTGGCGAGGAGGTAGGCACGTGCAGTTTGGCCGGCGTCATCGAGTTGGACATCGTCAATGGTTCCCAGCTCTTCACCTTTATCTGATACGACCTTTGTGTTGGTGATGTGATCTAAGTCGACAGCGGTTTGCAACTCCGGGTGTTGGGCCAAGTCCATGATGTCATCAAGACTGGATACCGTGATGGCATCGTGTCCAATGGCTGCCACGTTGCCGCGTACAATGATCGGTGTTGCGTAGTGCTCATCATGCTCTAGGCGAAATCCAAGCACCGTGCGAAATTGGGCATCAAACAGGACGTCGTCGACGGTGCCCACTTGATTGCCCTCTTTCAGGGAGACGACACTATACCCTTTAAGATCTTTGGCGTTCATAGCTTTGCTCCAAACGAGCACCTACATGCTCAACGGACGGCACGGACGAGTGCTCATAGCACTCCCAGTGTACGTCCCTCATGTCACAACCACATCCCAATATGCGAGAAAAGAACACAACGTGGTCGCACTGTCGTATCCATCGTGGGCCAGTCTGCCGCCGTTCAAGTTGACGGACCACCGAGCCGGCACGGTCACACTGGCACGAGTGTGAGACCCTGGACGGGTACGCGTGGGAAGGCCTGATGGATGATAGGTATGCCAGCCCTCACCAAAACCCAGCAGGCCCACGATCCACTCGCGGCGCCTGCCAGCTACTTACTTACCTTCCACTCCCTTGACGACATCCTGTTCGAGATCCCTAGCGCCGTGCAGAACTTCGCGCACCAGGGTGGTCAAGCCAACTGTATAACCAGCCAGTACGGCAACGACCGCGGCTACTACTAGAGCGAGGGCACTTGGCGGCCAGTGAGAAGTCGTGGCGTAGGCCACTGCCAGCACCACTCCGCCGGCAATGACGGCAAACAGCAGGCCAAGGAATACCATGCGGACAATAGCGTGAAATGCCGCAGGAATCAGATGCAAGAAAGAAAACATACGAGCACGTCCTTTCAACTCATGACTACTTCTGGGGTCCCGATCTCCGGTGATTAGGACCCGCCATCTTCGGTTGTAGGTTGTCGTCTCATCTCGGCAACGATCGCTGCTGCCGCGCGACTCGACCGGGATGAAATACCTGGGCGTGGTGCTGTGCTACCACCGCACGGGGAAAGATGCCAAGTAAGGCATAGGCAGCGATACCGACAAACGCCCAGTCGATGACCGCATCGGCCGGCAGACTGATGACTGGTCCCACCACAGGGAGCACCACGGCGAGCAACGCGGCGATGATGCCCTCGGGCAGCAACACGGCGAGGAGGAGCAGCAGCATCGGCACAATATAGAGCAGCTTGCGGACGAGAGAAATGTGCGGGTCTCGGCGCAGGTCGTTGACGAAACGCACTGTCTTGAAGGGATGCTCCACCATCTCCCAGGGATGCGGGCGTGCACTGCTGACTGGACTCGTCATTGGCGGCACTACAGGGACGGCAGGCCCGTGTGCGGTATCCCGCAGACCTGGCTGATCGGCATGTCTCGTTGTCATAGCACGTCTCCTTATTCTCGCTGGGTTGCACCCATTTTTTCTCCATAGCTACACGGGGTCTTCAGACCCACTGCGTGACAACGCGCGTGCCGGTGTGCCCAGAGACTGTCACGTCACATCGTCGGGGCACAGAAGCCTCCTACTGCTGCGCCTTACTGCTGTGCCTTACTGCTGCGTCTGCTTCTTCAGCGCCTTGAGATAGGCTTCGGCACTGGCAATGTCCGCGGTGCTATAGCTGGTGAGCGCAATCGGCAGTGAGCCGATGTGCGCATGCCAGGACGCGACCGTGTCGCGCAGTCCGCTGAGCGCCGTAACGTTTATGTGGAGGCTGCCCAACACGCTCGTCGCCGTGGTCAGGGCTGCCAGCAGCACCGCCAGCCCATCCCCTCCGATGGTGGCCACCAGTTGGGCCAGCGGGAGCACCAGGAATCGGACCGCTGCCTGGGTGATCTCGGCCGCCTTGATGGCATCATCCAGCGTGATGCCTTCCAACGATGCTAGTTCATGCGAGAGCGCTTGCCGGCCCAGTGCTTCGGCATCTTGCTCCAGGGTGTCCCGGATTTGCGGGACTGCCAGGGCCGTGACGCCAACGACGCCACAGACGCCGACGGTGGCCGTAACCGCTAGCAAGGCACGCCGTCCCACCGCTCCGGATTTGGGTGTTTTGGCTGATACAGTTTCAGTAGCGGGCTTCACCGTATTCATTGTGGTCTCCTTTCATGAAACCGCCACTCCTTCTCTCCTGCTCGCCTAGCTGCCGCTGGCTGTCTCTGGCGAGGATGGCGACGATGGCGACGATGGCGACGATGGGTGTACTGGCGTTGCGGTCTGACTCTCTGCCGCCTTGCTACTCTGGGGGGTACTCGTGCGGTTGGGCCACCACAGCCAGGCGGCGAGAGACCCAAGCGTCAGCAGGTAGCCAAAGAAGATCGCTAGGTAGTCCAACGTCTGGCTCTGGTACGGGATGAACCCATTGCCACTCACGACATTGAGACCGATCTGCTCGCTGGCGTTGCCGGCGGTGAAGGCCAGGGTAGCCAGGCCAATCGCGGTCGGTGTCACGCTCCATGTCACAGTGCTGGACTGGGTGGGCGCCAGCGCGATCAGGCGCTGATTATCCTTAGGCTGGAGCGTGAAGGTGGGCGCCACCAGGCTGAGGGTGATGTCACACTCGACGGTGTCCTCGCTGGTGACCTGGGTGCTGATGGCTTCGGTCTGAGCGACCATGAGCACACGTATGGGAGCAGTCACCGTTAACCGGGGATTGGCGCAGGGCCGCGGTGAGGTGGAGGCAACCCCCTTATCTTGCTGCAGGGCCTGGTGCTCGAGCGTCTGAAAGCTCTGCAGCGTGGTGCCGTTCACGCTCAGGATGGCAATGACCAGAATGAACGCGCCGATGAGCGCTCCTATAATTGCAAAGATGTGTATTCGCATAGCACTCACTCGCCTTTTCGATGAGGCGGCTTCATGACATCTCCAACGAGCACACTGGCCCTGGCGTAGACCAGTGTGCTCGTTGGAGATGACGCGACTATAGCTGCTTCAGGTCGCGACCGGTTTATGCGCTGGTCTTACGACGCAGTAGCTCGCCCACGACTTCCGGTGAACAGATGCACGATCACGACCAGGAGAATGGATCCGATGATCGCAAGGATGAGCGCACCCAGCAAGCCATACTGGGCCACGTTGAACAGATTGAAATGGCCCACCAGGAAGTTGGCGCCGATGGCGCCAATCACGCCAAACAGCAGGTCACCAATCAGGCCAAAGCCACCCTGGACGACCCGGCCAATGATGCCGGCGGCAATCGCTCCGACGATAATTTGCAGAATCAGGGTGGTAAAGGTCACAGTAAAATCTGAGATAACCATGGTCTTGTTCCTCTCTGGCAGGCACGTACCTTGTGCACTGTCGTACTTGTCCTAGGGTGCCATAACGGCAGGTCCGTTCTGTGGAGCTCTTTCGGACCAAAGTAGGATGGTAGCTAGAATAAATCAAACGTTAGTCATAAGCTGCGGTACCCTGGTGCAGTTGGTTTCCCATATCCCTGCTGCAGGAGGCACAGGCTGCCATGTGGGGAAAGCACTGGAGCAGTCTGCTCCGCACCCGGAGCATATGACAAGCGGTACGCGAGTGCAAGCCGAAACCTGGACAAAAGCCTGGGCAGTTCAAGCGTGTGTGCTACCGGAGGGAGGTCCAGCAAGCACGTCTCTTCCTAGCGAACTTGATGGGTTGGGACCATCTCATCAATCGCCATCGCAGGCAGCAATCGTGCACCTGACCCGTGCGGGATTTCCGGCTTCCTGGCCTGATACAACTCCAATCAGGAGCGTGTTCTGGCCACGCTCCAATGTACGCGAGTTGAGGCGCAGGGTGATTCCCTGGGTGGCGCCAGCGCCGAGTGATCCACTTACTGGTGTGATCGTTGTGTCAGCGTGGCGAGAAGACCTGATCTCTACCGCCCAGGAGACCGCTTCTGGCCCAGTATTGGTGAGCTGGAGCATCACGCTCGGTGTCGACTGGCAAGCAACCGTTACCTGAGTTGGAGAGAGGGTCAGCCAGTTGGTGGGAGGAAGAGGAGTGAAAGTCGGTGGAACATGTGTCACGGTCGATAAAGCTGTAGCTGCTTGCTGGCTCTCCGGGATCGGCGAAGCCAAGACTACTCCGCTGGGTATGCCACTGGGGCCAATAAACGCCGAGTGCGCGACAACGACGAGAAGCGCGGCCAGGATGATCAGCGCGACGAGGCTCAGAGCCAGGCCTCTAATCGCCGCTAAAGCACCTCGCTTACCCGGGCCAGTTTGCGGCAGCGGCCACAGCGGCGTGCCTGGAACGTATCCGCCTGCTCCTCCAGTCGGATTCAGCACCTGCTGCATGCTTAGGCCACCGGGACTCGTCGTGATGGCACTCTCGTCGTCACTGGCCTCATGAGCCTCGCCGACCACAAATTCTGGCTCCGTCGACCAGTACGGCAGGGCGCCCTGCCTGCTGCTGTTCTCCCGTCCTACGGCGGCAGAGACCGATGTCTGAGTACCTAGCGGTACAGAAGCGCCTTCGAGCAGCCTTCTCACTCGGCGTACCAGCGGCTCGGTCTCCAGAGCCACACGCAGAGCTCTAGCAAACTGACTGGCGGTGGCAGGGCGGTCGTTAGGGTCCTTGGCCAGTGCCCAGAAGATCACGTCCTCGACTCGCGCTGGGATCTCCGGGCGCAAAGTCCGCAGCGGCGGCGGCGGCGATACCAGTTGGCGCAGCAACACCGCGAGCACATCCCCACCGGCAAAGGGGGTCTGCCCCGCCAGCATGTCATAGGTGGCAATGCCCAGTGCATACTGATCGGCGGCCGCGGTCACCAGTTCTCCCCGCACCTGCTCAGGTGCCATGAATTCTGGCGTCCCTATCGCCGAACTCGCCACTGTAAGGGTCGTGTTGCTCCTGTCGCTCCCCGCTCCCCGAGCCAGCTTGGAGGTCAGGTCGGGCAGATGCACCAGGCGAGCTATCCCAAAGTCGGCCAACAGGACCCGCCCGTCCGGATGTACCAGCATATTGGAGGGCTTGACATCCCGGTGGATGATTCCCCGGGCATGGGCATAATCCAGCGCCGAGGCCACTTGCTCAACACACTGCACTGTTTGCGACAGGGGCAGGGGTCCCTGCTGTTCGAGCCAGGTCGAGAGCGAACCGCCCGGCAGGTAGGGCATGATCAGGTAGGCAAGGTCGCCTGTCTCGCCAAACTCATAGACGGGCATGATATGGAGGTGATCGAGCGTCGCGGTGGCGTCGGCCTCCCGCTGAAAACGGGCCAGGTACAGCTGCCAAGAGTCGGGATCACTGGCGAGGTGCCGATAGATGACTTTGACGGCCACAGAGCGACGGGGACGTTCCTGGCGGGCCAGGAAGACCGCTCCCATGCTGCTGATGTGCACGGGCTCTTCCAGAATACAGGAACCCACCTGGGTGCCGTTCACGGCGTCCGGGTTCCAGCCCGTGCTTGCCACTTGCGTACTCACAGGCATCCGTCTACGAGTATCTACGAGCGGCGCCGCTGCAGGATCTCGATGCCGCGTACGATCCCCCAGGCCAGCAAGCCATAGATGACGATGGCGAGCAGCGCTGCCAGGTCGAGCACGTTGCCTTGACTCTGTGCGTTGGGAAACACGCCCGCGAAGAGTGCGACAAATGGGTTGGTCACCCCATAGATCAGGGTGGTAAAGCCAGCAGCAGGATTGGCGGCCAGCAGCTTCAAGACTACACGAATAACGAGCAAGGTGTCGATGATACCGGCGATGAGGTAGACGATCTGTGGCACGCGATAGGGAGCCCAGACTGTGGGACCTGCCCCCTGCATCCGAAGCGGAGCGACACGCTCCACCTGGTACACGGGCTCGATAGGTTGGATGGCTGCGCCATCCTGGATGGGTTGGCGATAGTCGATGGGTTCCATAGTGCTGCTCCTCTTCGTAGCCCGCTCGCCTGTGCGAGCGGGCGCTCCTTTGCTACGGTATACCTGGTCTTACGTCCTGGCTGACGCCGACCCGCCGCGAACCAGGCGCACAATAAACAGGAGGATGACGGCTCCTATGAACGCGATTATCAGGCTGCCCCAGTTAAATCCTGTGAACGAAAAGGTGCCGGGCAGCACAAGCGTCAGGACGAAACTGCCGACGACTGCGCCAATGACCCCGACGATGATGTCGCCGATGATCCCCAGTCCCGTGCCCCGTACAAGCAAACTAGCTAGCAAGCCAGCAATACCCCCAATAATGATCCACGCCAAAATGTTCATTGGTCTGTCCTCTCACTTGGTGCCATCCGTAGGCTCGCGCGGACGGAGTGCATACGACTCTTGATGTCTGCTTGGTGGGCACCCTGTGCCCTGGGTAACGCACTCCACAGTGAGGGAACCGGTTGCTGGGGTCGAGCATACTACGGTGTCCCTCTCGTAGCCGTAGCGAGCGCGACCGCTCTCGCCCCAGGTATATATGTGCTGACAAGGACTGCAGGCCGCGACCTCGCTGCACTGTGGACTTCTGTGGTCAGCGTGTCAATATCGAATGGCTTGTGGACGACCCGCACGTCATTTGTGAGCAGACTCACCGCGCTGTCCTTCAGCACCGCGGCCAATTCCCGGTCAGGGAGAGCTGTGCAGAGCACACTGGGAGGCAGATGCAGTCCAGGTTCTTGCTGTGCCGCTGCGAACACCTCGGTGCCCAGGTGTCCTCCCCGCAGGCGCACATCGAGGAGCAACACATCAAAGGGGAGTTGGAGAAGTCGCTGACTGCTGCCCCCAGAGTCACGGCAGGCGCTCGTCGAGTTCGTCGCTCGGAGGCGCTCCAGGCACGTCGCGACCTCCGACACACACTCCATCTCGAACCCCTCTTCAGGGGTAAACAGGAGCGAGAAGACCTCCTGCAGTGGCGGGTCATCCTCCAGAATGAGGACGCGAAGAGCAGCTGAGCTGGATTCCTGGCCGGCCCCATCCGGCAGATGAGATAACCGAGTAGAGGCAAGGCTAGTGCCCGATGGTAGGCGTGGACCCCGTCGAGAATCCGCAGAGCCAAGCCGCTCCGCATGCTTGAGATACTCGAGTCGCTCAAACCGTTCTCTCATGAGATCGGGGAGGTCCGTATCCTCAGCGTCATCGTCAGTATCGCATAGTAGCTCATCCGCAAAGTCGGTCATGGCAGCGCCTCCCAAAGATTCTCACCACAGAGTCAAGATCACTTTGTCCACGCCGCAACTGGAGTGTACAGATAGAGTGTGGGATACGAGCCAGATGAAAGTAAGACATCATCCGCTGCGGTAGCTGGTGCAGGTTCCCATCCCAATGGCACAAGCTACTGGCTTTCATGGAGAGGAAAGTACTGGAGCAGTCTGCTCCGTACCAGCAGCATAGTATGCTCGCTGCACCACCGCAAGCAGAAGTCTAGACAAAAGCCTGGACAGTTCCAGTCGTAGCTGCACTCCTGTGGGCGCACGGGATCCATGAAGAGACCAGGAGCTAACGAGGCGCAACGGGCTGCTCGACCTCACCCTCGAAGCTGCTCTTGCCCAAGCGGGTGATCATCGAGACTGCTGCTGAAAGAACTCTGCGAGCGCCCAAGGAGCCTGCTTAAGACGCAGTAGTGGGCACTGGCTTTCCACTCCTAAAGTCGGTGGTTGGTCAGGTTGGGGCGCCAGGCCGGAAAAGGCGCGGACTCGGCAAGAAACAACCGAGTGGCGCCACGACTGAATCATTTGGCCGTCCAGCTGGACTTGACCAACCAGCCGTAGTTTGTGGACGCTTGTAAGCTTGGGGTAGAGTTCCCAGGAGGCATCCATGGCAAAAGAATCAACATATGTCTAGCCGTGTCCGCCGGAGTTTCGCGCCGAGACGATTCGGCTGGCCCACACCAGCAGGACGTGAGCACTTGGCGCACTGCGGTAGCATCCCGCCTCAGACCCTGGGCGAAGTGCTCGTGAAAGTCCCAAATTGTCATAGACCACTGCGGACTGAAAAGTGATTTCGGCATCATCTGGATAGGCTGCAGTCAAGTCTAACAAGAGGGTTCGTACGTCCTCCAACACGGCTTGATTCTGCTTGCTCCTGGTGCGGTCCTTTCGTCTTCCGCTTCATCCACGTCACTGTCACTGTAGTACCTTGAGATTGGAAAGCAGCACTGCCTTCCACTTCCTCTTGTGTCTATCGGAGAGCGCTCATTTCTCCTGAAGTCTCGCGTCGCGGACCTGGAGACTTTCGATCCACTCAATGACGGTTCCGAAAGCCAATCCAAAATTGCCGACCTGGCAATGGTTCTGGGCCTGTTCATACGACGTAAATAGGCGGGCGGTCAGTGAGCGCACTTTCGTCAGACTGGCGCTTTGGTCATAAAATTGATGCGCTGGAACATAGTGATCCTGGGCACCAGCCATCAGGAGGACATCCTGGGTCACTCTGGACGAAATCGGAGCGGTCTGATATTTCTGGTAGGTCTGGAAACTGTCATATGGTGTCTGACAGCCGGTGACGCGCAGCCCCTGCTCGACGCCCCATTTAATCAACAAGTTCTGTGTCATCGCCTGCTCGACAGATGCATTCAAGGCACCCGCATTGCCATTGGCGAGCCAGGCCAGCAGTTGGTCGCGTACCGGAGCAGGAAGTGACCGCAGCTGTACCTCGAGAAAATCTGTCAAGACGCCATAGGCAATCACCCGCTGGACACGAGGCTCAAAGGCCGCTGCGCGTACCACCAGACCTCCGCCAAGGGAGAAGCCCATCAGCGTCACATCGTTCAATTCATAGAAGTCCAGGACTGCCTTGACCGGCTTTTCCCACTCCGGGGTAAAGGTCAGATGGGCCTCCTCCAGAACGGTGCCTTGTCCAGGCCCTTCGAACAGGATCACCTCATAGCCAGCAGAGGAGAAAGTGAAGGCCGCAGGCAGCCATTCCTCAATGTAGCTATCGAAGCCGCCAAAGACTACCATAGTGCCCTTGGGCTGCTCGTGAGGGAAGCGATAGGCCGAGAGCCAACCGGACGCAAAGGGAATGCGGCTGTGGCTGGTTGCAGAGATCTGAAAATAGTCGAGCAACAGTTGGATAAAGCGCCGGCGTGTTGGCTGTTTGCGCTCGTCATTGGCAAACAAAAAGAACTCCGCCAGGCGCAGGTAATAGGCGCCCCTGAGAGTTGACCCCGCGGCAAGGTACGTTTCTCCCAGGTCGAGGAAGATCCGGGCGAAGGTGGGATAATCCTGTACGCCTGCGGCGGCGGCGCGCATCTCTGCCACCATCTCTTTCTCGCCAACCCAGTTATAGAAGCGGTTCATCTGATAATTGACGCTGACATCTGGGTGCAGTTCATAATAGCCAACTTGGAAGGAGGCAAGACGATGTTCGAGAGTGGTGGTAGCAACCATGATGGGAAAACCCTTTCACCGATTTCACGTGTGAGAATCGCTCATGTCATGCTATGGAAGGCTAAACGTGGGTAGGTTGGCTCAAGGACAACGAGCGACATGGGGGACGATTCCCCTAGTTCATCAGCACGCTTGGGGCGTCGCAGGCTCAGATTCAGGCATAGATTGAAGTGTAGAGCAAGGCACACATTCCAAGATTCCAAGACGGTGCAGGCAGAACCCGTGGTGCCACCCCATCTGCACGCGAACCATACGACGGACGGTGGGGGAGTTCAAGCGGATATCTGGACAAAACTCTGGACACTTCCAACTGCATAAGACGTAGGAGGGCCAAGCGACATCCCTGTCACGACTGGGGGAGCAGAGAAAGCTCAGCTGACCCGGACAGTCGCTCGCCGTGGACGTCAGTAGATCACGATACGCCATCACCGTGTTGCTCATTCTCGACGTTCAGTGTGAGAATGTGAGTCGCCTAGAGCAATTTGCGGGAAGCAGTGGCAGGCATGGATTATGCAGAGACCTCGCGTATGCGTGCCTATTCGATCGACCTAAAAGAACGCTTGGTGCGAGCGGTGGCTGAGGGTCAGCCCATGCGAGAAGCCGCTCGCCGCTTTGGAGTGACCGTGAATACGGTCAAACGGGCCGTGGTGCAAGAGCGCGAGACGGGCTCGCTGGAGCGTAAGCCCATTCCCGGCTATCCCCGGCGCATTGGACCCGAGCAGGAGGCAGCGTTGCGAGCGCGGCTGGAGGCCGACCCCAACGCCACGGTGTTGGAGCACTGTGCCTGGTGGGCGGAGCACGAGGGCCAACAGCTGAGTGAAGCGACGATGTGGCGAGCCATCCGCCGGCTGGGGTGGACCCATAAAAAAAAGCACTGGCAGCCAGCGAGCGCGACGAGGAGGCGCGGAAAGCCTGGCGCAAAGCGGTCGCCCAGCTCGACCCAGAGCAGTTCGTCTTTGTCGACGAAAGTGGCACGAATATCTCCCTGACCCGGCTCTACGGCTGGGCACCCCATGACCAACGAGCCACCGGATCGGTGCCGCGTAACCACGGCAAGAACACCACCTTG
Source organism: uncultured Chloroflexia bacterium (assembly GCA_963826075.1). GTDB lineage: Bacteria > Chloroflexota > Ktedonobacteria > Ktedonobacterales > JADMIN01 > JAJPKE01. Next base: position 527,374 of record CAWGVQ010000004.1, on the reverse strand, counting down.
GTCGCAGCCCTCGCGCCTGATGGTCTGCAGGTGCCTTGGCTGATTGAGGGGGCGATGGATACGCAGACGTTCGTCTGGTACATCACCGAGCAACTGGCACCGACGCTGCGGCCCGGGCAGGTGGTCGTGCTGGATAATTTGAGCGTCCACAAGGCGGCGAGCATTCGCCAGGTCATTGAAGCGCGCCAGTGTACGCTGCTCTTCCTGCCGTCCTACTCCCCCGACTTCACGCCAATCGAGCAGGCGTTCTCCAAGATCAAGGCCATTCTGCGCCGGATCGGTGCCCGCACCACGGAGGCGCTCTGGGAGGCCATGCGGGTGGCGGTCGAGGCCATCACCCAAGAGGATGCGGCGGCCTGGTTCGCCCATGTCGGCTACACCCTGTCTGCTCAAGCTACCTGAAAGTTGCTCTATGGCTGCCCTGGGGGGTTCCGGCTGGATGCGATCCCGATGTGCGTCAATTTCTGGTATGGGGAACAGGATCCCTTGGTGGCACGGCGCTGGGTCGACTTTGCTGTCGAGCACCTCCCCGATTGCACCCTCGCCGTCTGGCCGGATGCGGAGCATTTTGGCCTCGCTAAGCACTGGCGCGAGGTCTTGCAGGTCCTGGCTCCAAACGCAGCGTAATGCGTCTCGGTCTGGGTTGAGCCTCCGGGGTAGGCCGTGCCGCTACAGGCGGGCATCAGCGCTCACGCCAGGAGCCACCGGTGTGTCGTGCGGCGCCACACCGACCAATGCAGGATGCGCTCAGGCCGCGTAGGCTGCCTCCGCATCCTCTTGATTCCGTGCCGACCAGATGCCGTAGAACTGCTCCTTAGCTCCATAGGCTTGGGCCAGAAGCGGCATATGCTGGGTCCAGACATCCAGGATCATACGGTCCTTGTCAGTCAAATCCTCCCGGCGCCGAAGCACAACGAACCTTTCGTGCATCAAGGTTCGCCGTTGCCGGTCAGTAAGTGTCTGCCGCAGCTCGCGCCGCATAGCCTCCAACCCCTGATTGGCCAGTCGGACCACATGGAACTTATCGACGATGATTTTGGCGCTGGGAAGATTCCACCGCACCGCATCTCGGTAGGGCACCCACATATCCATAGCGACGATCTCTACCCCCCCACGGCGATGCAACTCACGCAGATGGCGTGAGACGGTCGCCTGACTCCGGTTCTGCAGCAGGGCAATGATCGTGCGTTCCTCTAGATTGGTCATGATGCATCGTGGGTGGCGCAGTAGCGTCAGTTCATCGATGCCCAGCCACTTCGGCGTCGCGAAGACGGTCGTCTCATCTACGTGTGCCACATGCTCGTGAAAGACATTGCGAACCGTCTTCTCGTCCAAGCCGCATTCTTCGGCAATGCTGATGAAGGTGCGGCGGAGCGACGATTCGTCAATGTGTGTGAGCAGCCGTTTGGTCATCTGGTGCTTCTCATCCATATGGGGCAGCGGCTGCAGCATCGTATGGCCGCACGGGGTACAGCGATAGCGCTGTCGCTCCACGTGGATCCCGACGCGCTTGCCATGCATCGGCAAATCGAGGAAGAGCTGCTCGCGTCTGCCAAAGCGCTGCAGCAAGCCAAAACGCAGGCACGACGAACACGCAAGAGCTGCCACATCATAGCTCGCGGTGATCCGATAGTTGTGGGGACCTTCCTCCGTGTGCAGGATCGTCCAATCAGGCAGGTTCAGGATATTCACCCATCATTGTCCGGCAGTGGTGACTGCTTGTCAACCGCAAAATCTGGAGAGTCTTTCCCACGAGATAGGCGGTGCCAAGGGAGTATGCTCCTCTAATCGGTGCCACGCTACGAGAGCCAGCGGGACGTTCACGAACCGAAACCCGTAATAACCCGTTGTGTGGCAGGCGTCACATAGCGCTGGGCAGCATGATGGTGTAGACTTACGTCAGATCACCAACATACTGGTCCCTGTCGGGCGTTTCCCAAGAGAGGGATGAAAGGGGAGGTGTCCTATGGCTGTGCTACTGCTCGAGCGTGACGCCTTCTTGCACACATTGGACGACCTGCTCGGCCAGGTCGAAGAAGGATCGGGGCGGATCGCGCTGGTCAGCGGCGAGGCTGGCATCGGCAAGACGTCTCTGGTCGAACGCTTCCTCGAGCAGCAGCAGGTCACGACCCGAGTCCTGTGGGGTACCTGTGAGGCGCTCTTCACCCCTCGCCCGCTAGGACCCCTCTATGACCTCGCCTCTCAGACTGGCAGCCCACTGCGCGCCCTGTTGCAGCAGGAGGCGACTCGAGCCACCCTCTTTGCCGCCGTGCTGGAGGACCTGCAGGGCGCGGCGGGACGCACCCTGGTGGTCCTAGAGGACATCCACTGGGCCGATGAGGCCACCCTCGATCTGGTCAAGTTCCTCGCCCGGCGGATCCACCGCACCCGAGCCCTCTTGATCCTGACTTACCGCAATGACGAGCTTCGCAAGGACCACCCCTTGCGCTTGGTGCTGGGGGATCTGCCGGCACGCGTTGCCACTCGGCTGCACCTGCCTCCGCTCTCAGAGGCGGCGGTAGCGGCGCTGGTCCAGCCGACGGGTCGCTCGGCGAGAGAGCTGTATGCGGTGACTGGTGGGAACCCTTTTTTCCTCATCGAGACCCTGGCCAGCGACACACCAGGGGTACCGGGCAGTGTGTCGGATGCGGTGCTGGCCCAGGTGGTGCGCCGCTCTCCGGGGGCGCAGCGCCTCCTGGAGCTGGTGGCGGTGGTGCCGGGCCGCACCCCAGGCTGGGTAGTGGAGGCGGCACAGGCAGAGGAGAGCACGGGGCGCACCCGAGAGGCGGACAGTACGGCGCTGGAGGAGTGTCTGGCGTCGGGTCTGCTGCGGCTGGAGGAGGGAGCCGTCCGGTATCGGCATGAGCTGGCGCGACAGGCGGTGGAGGATGCGCTCTCGCCCTCACGGCGGCGGGTACTGCATGCCCAAGTGCTGCACCTGCTGCTGGAGCGAGGCGAAGAACAGGCATCATACCTATCGCTGGCACGACTAGTCCACCATGCCACCCAGGCAGAAGACAGAGCAGCAGTGCTGCGCTTCGCCCCGCAGGCGGCCCGGCAAGCCTCCGCTCAGGGAGCGCATCGTGAGGCGGCGGCACACCATCGCTGTACCGTGAACTATGCCGGCTCATGGCCGGCAGACCAGCGGGCGGCGTTACTCGACGATTTGGCAAATGAATGCTCGCTCTCCGGTCAGCTGGAAGAAGCACTCGAGACTTGGGCCGCTGCTCTCTCCATCTGGCGCGGCATGCATAACTGGGAGAAGGTTGCCCACGACCTGCACCATCAGTCGCGCACATGTTCATTTCTGGGTCGCAATGCGGAGGCTGAGCGCCTCGCGCGGGAGGCGGTGGAACTGCTGGAGCCCTTCCCCCCCAGCCGGGAGCTCGCCATGGCCTACGCGGGTCTAGCAGGCCGTCGCATGGTGGAGAATGACAGCGCCAACACGATGCTCTTTGGCACACGCGCCCTCGAGATGGCAGAACTGCTAGACGATGCGGAAACCGCCTGCTGCGCACTCAGCTATATCGGGTCGATTCAGCTGGCTGAGGGCAACAGAGAAGGATACGATACGCTGGAGCGCAGCCTGCAGCTGGCGCTCGCGCATGGCTATGAAGAGGATGCTGCCCGCGCCTACGGCAATCTTGCCGATATTGCCGTCAAAAGCCGTACCTACGATACGGCCGCGAGGTACCTCCAGGAGGGCTTGCTCTACTGCGTCGACCATGACCTGAAGGCCTGGGAGTATTCGATGCGAGTGACTTGGGCTCAGGCACGCCTCGATCACGGTGACTGGACCCTGGCAGCTGACGACGCCACTGCCATTCTGAGTGTTCCGGATTTACCCGCTTGTACGCGCTTTCCAGCACTACTGGTTCTAAGCCCACTGCGAGCACGTCGGGGCGACCCCGGCGCTGTGGCAGTCCTGGATGAAGCGCGCGATCTGGCTCAGGCCAGCGGTCAAATGCAATATATCTCGCCGGTGGCGGCAGTCCGAGCGGAGTGGCGCTGGCTGCTGGGAGACCGCGAAGGATGCGTGGCAGAGGCCAGGGCGGGTTTTGCGCCAGCATTGCAGGCGAACTGCCCGTGGTACTGGGGTGAAGTGGCAATCTGGCTGTGGCGAGGCGGCGACCTGAACGAAGCGCCGGAGAGAACGCCTGCTCCCTTCGCCCTGCAGATGACGGGTGACTGGCGAGGGGCGGCAGCGGCCTGGGAGCAGATAGGCTGCCCCTACGAACAGGCGCTGGCGCTCCTGGATGGCGATGAACCGGCACAACGGCAGGCGCTGGACATCTTCGAGCGGCTCGGAGCCCGTCCAGCGGCGGAGCTTGCGCGGAGACGGCTGCGACTGGCGGGTGTGCGTAGTCTACCCCGCGGCCCACGGCCCACCACGCAGGCCAATCCCCACGGCCTCACCAATCGCCAGCTCGAGATCCTCTGCTTGCTAGCTGAAGGGCTGCGCAACGCCGAGATCGCCGACCGACTCTCCACCACCCCCAAGACCGTTGAGCAGCATGTCTCGGCGGTGCTAGCCAAACTCGAGGCACGCTCGCGGGCGGAGGCGGTCCGACTGGCCTATGAGCAGCGGCTCATCTCCCCGGACCAGGCCGAGACATCGGCAGCACCCTCCAGGTAACCTGCGGACAATGTAAGGGTAGGGAATGCCTCATCTAGGGGGGCGAGAAGCCAAAGACAGGGGTTGTCCCCGATGCGACAGGCGGGTGCGTCCAGGTACGCTGTGGGTGTTGCCTGGCACGCACCCAAGACGGGCTCCGCAATCCTTTGCAGCGTGGGCTCGCTCGTTCATTACGCCAGGGCGAAAGGGAGCAACCTCATGCCGCGCTATCTCGTTGAACGGACTTTCCCCGATGGGCTTGCGATTCCCCTGACTGATGAGGGAGCCAGCGCCTGCCTGAACGTGGTGAACACCAACGCCGACGACACGGTCACCTGGATCCACTCCTATGTGACCCCGGACAAGCACAAGACCTACTGCATCTATGACGCCCCCTCTCCCGAGGCGGTACGGCGCGCGGCCAGACGCAACAACCTCCCGGTGGATCAGATCACCGAGGTGCGCGTCCTCGACCCTTACTTCTACCGCTAACTCCTGGTACCGCTTCCTACACTGTCGCAACCATTGTCACAGAACGTCTCTGGTCCCAACGGAGCTCAAAGCCATCTACACGTGGCGTCTGCATGCGCATCTCGAGATGGACCGCAGTGCGCCAGCGCTGGTCGCCAGGGGCGTGGCGGGGCTCACACCAACCACGCTCACCGCTGCACACCGTAGCGGTGAGCGGCCTAGCATCGAGCTCTATTCGGTAGATGCATCCGGCTACGTGGGGTTGCAAACCATACAACTCGGCACGCAACTCAACGTCCCCTCTACACCTGTCGCTCTCATCGTACCTGGCCATTTCATGGCCAGAGCAGATCCACCTGACCCGGTGAGCCAGGTGGATCTGCTCCTCTACAGCAGAACTGACCCAAATCCTCCCATGGTGGGACAGGGTCAGTTCGTGCAAACCGGTGACTTTGGCGAAGTGAACGATCCTGCTTATCCCTATGGGAGCCGGCCTGATCTCAATGTGCATGAACATGGATGGCGCACCACCTGGTCGCACATCATCCCCGGCAAGTTTTCCGATAATACCTACACCGATTTGCTGTTCTATGACCCCACCGGAAACACAGGGGTGGCACAGTTCTATCACACCAACCAGTATGGGTTCGACGACTATGCCTATGCGTCCTACACCAACTGGAACACCACGTGGTCGATCATCATCGCGGGCAAGTTTTCCGATAATGCCTACGACGACCTGTTGTTCTACGATCGCACCGCAGGCGTGGGGCACTTTTTTCATACTAACCACAATGGGTTCGGCGATTCCTTTGGCACCTACACCGGTTGGCGCACGACCTGGTCGCACATTGTCGCACTCAAGTAGTAACGAGTCACAGGAGAGTCTGCTGGAAATTGGCTAATCCAGAAATCTGCAATGTGAGTGCAATTGGGGTGTTCACGTGGGTTGACGTGTCTCAATAAGCAACCGGTCAAGTTCCATCTCTGTGACTATGTCCCCTCCAAACAGGGCATTCAAAATTCGGATTCCTTGGTTGAATACTGCAAGCCTGTCAACCACTCAGGCCGATTTTTGATTCAGCTGTACGCGACTCCATTCAACCAGTTAATCCGGAAAGCCTCAAATTCTTGTCATTCACACCCAGGATGCGGATCGCGGGCAGTGCTGGCAGAGGAAGGCGCTGATGATAACATCTCAATCCGCTCAATCAGCACCAAACTCTTCCTGGCAAGAGCCTTGATCACTCCAATTCTTGCCGAATTTGACCCACCAACTATACTCAAAACGGGTAGCAAGCTACAACGGAAGAGAGTGCGGGCATGATTGACAATACCGGCAGGCCATAACAGGGCAATTGGAAGGAACAAGGGATGCCTTGGCAGACGAAGCCAGAGACCACCAGTTGGATCGAGCAAGAGCTCATATCGGTCAGTAGCCCCCGTGCGGCTACCCAGGTCTTCCTGGCCGCGTGTGCCCTTTTCGTACTGTTCACCCAAATGAGTATTCCGGTGATCAATGACGCTGTTGCGCTCCTCATTCCCAGCAAACATGTGATGTTTCTTGGGCCTCTCGCTGACATCACCACCGATCCAGGCAAAGTGGATATTGATGCTCTTGCCGGCTCGTCACTGTGGTACTACGAGCGGATTCCCGCCTTCTTCTGCATGGCGATCACCGCGCTGGTCATCGTCGTGGCGCTCGTGTGGGCCATCACGGCTCGCCGCGTGTGGGTCATGCTGCTCACCGCCATCGTGTTTGCCGTGCCAGTAGCCGCGGTGGCCTGGTTTGGTAGCCGGCTGTGGCTGGGTAGTAGCTTCGCGCATCCTGTCCCTCTGACATTCCTGACCATCGTCGGCGAGCTCGAGGCGATCATGGGGATCGCGTTTCTCAGCATCGTGAAAGGTGCACAGGCCATCAGCACGCGGGCGTACAGACGGGTGGGCGTGATCATCAGCGTTGATCTGCTCTTCATCCTGCTTGGCATCTATCTGGTAAAAGACCTCTCACTCTTCACGAGTGGTGGGTACGCGCCCCTACCGGTCCTCCCCATCCAGGACACGATCCAGTATTCGTTTCAATACACCTTCGACCTGCTGGGTCTGCTTGGCAGTCTGTGGCCCTTTGCAACCGTGGGGATGCTGGCGTTGGCCTTGCTCGGCAGTGATCTCAGCGCACCCCTGTGGTGGGTGGCGCTCGTGATTGGCGGCTGGCTCACGGTGCTCATGGCGGCCACGCTGGCCGTCGTCACGGTCGGAGTCGTCAGCTCCTGGCCATATAATGGGCCACTGATCTATGACCCATTTCTGCCGTTGCCGTGGACCAACGCTATGGGCTACTCGCCCTGGTCAGCAGAAGTCATTGAGGTGGGCATGCTGCTCGCCATGCTCCTGGCTGTAGCGGCGTTACGCGCGTTATTCGTCACCCTCACCGCTCATCCCATGAATCGCAGGGCTGAACAATCGACATGACAACCAAATCGACAGCCAATACTCATGGACAATGACGGATAGTAACTGCAAGAACTGCCGGAATTATCTCTAGTCACGAACGCCAGCGGATGCAGAAGTACGGGACTCATCGAACTCAAAATCCGCTTCCGGACAACCCGGAGTGAGGGTTCAAGTCCCTCTCGCCCCGCCCTACCACAGAAAGTTAGTTGAATTCAGGGTTTGTGGTTGATAGGGAGTGCAGCATACACTCCCTATTGTTGTGCTGCTAAGGCTTTTGACAGCCAAATTGACGGCCAAACGTCTAGTAGTCGCCTCCTACACAGATCTGTTGGAAGAGAGGGAGCCATGGAGAAGCGAGTTCAGTTTGACTTCGAGATCGAGTTTACCAACGGCGGACGACTGCAAGGACAGGGCTTTCGACTGGATATCACCGGCAACGACATAGGCGACCGGGAAGTCGCGGATTACCTCGTTCACGATATGCGCCTACTCACGGTCGGCAAGGTCACTATCCAAAACAAAACTATCCTGGAAGAAGCGCACAAACGCAGTCTTGTCGAGCTCGGCTCAGAGCGCGAGAAGCAACTGGTAGATTTGAGTCATACCATCGAACATGGGCTTGTTACCTACAAAGGATTGCCAGCTCCGATCATCTGCGATTACTTGAGCCGGGAGGACTCCAGAAAACAATACAGTCCAGGAACTGAATTCCAGATCGCCAAGATCGAAATGGTCTCCAACACCGGCACGTATCTGGATTGTCCTTTTCATCGGTACGCCAATGGGAAAGATCTCTCTGAAGTCGGTGTGGAGAAGCTTACGGACCTTGATGGTATAGTCGTTCGCGCCGACCACCACACCGGAGAATTCGCGCTTAACGCCAATATGTTCCGCGGCAAAGAACTGCGCGCGCGAGCTGTGCTGGTCCACACTGGCTGGGACACTTTCTGGAATAGTGATCGCTACTTCGATTACCACCCGCACCTGACGAAAGACGCCGCTTCGTATCTCGTAGATTGTGGCGTCAAACTCGTCGGCATCGACTCTGTGAATATTGATGATACACGAGGTGGAGCAAGGCCAGTACACTCTCGTCTGCTGGGGGCTGAGATCTTGATCGTGGAGCATTTATGCAATCTTGGGCAACTTCCCGACGAGGGATTTATGTTTAGTGCTCTCCCACCAAAGTTCAAGGGAGTCGGAACGTTCCCGGTCCGAGCGCTAGCGAAGGTTGGATAGCCAACATCCGCCTACTTGCGTTGCAGACTAGCTAATCTCCCAAACGGCGCTGCATGGTTTGCACTGCATTTCGTTGCATTTCCGGCAGTACATGACGAGCCCAGGATTTAAGCCTCCTGGGCTCGCTCTTTGGTAGGGTTGACGCGGTGGCCCTGGTGGCGAAGACAGAGGGAACAGGTAGCAAGGACGAGGAGAGGGTAGGCTGGGACAACTGGTCTCCTATCTAGGCGTGCGGCATGCTCGACACGATCGCAATTCGTACACCAAGTACTTGACAGATAATATCCTATTCAGTATACTCGTAACGGAATAACGTGGTGCGGATGAACGCATGCAAGTATTAGGCTGTTCACTACCAGCATGGAGGGGTGGTCATGACCAAGCGTAACGTGAGCAATCCGCTTGCGCTGGCGGTGTTGGCGTGTCTGTGGGAGCGTCCCATGCATCCCTACGAGATGGCGACCACGCTTCGCGAACGTGGCAAAGACCAGAGCATCAAGCTCAACTACGGCTCGCTCTATACAGTAGTCGAGGCGCTCCAACAGCATAAGCTCATCGTGGCGCAAGAGACTGAGCGCGAGGGCCGGCGCCCCGAGCGCACTGTCTACCGCCTGACTGCCGCCGGCCGCATGGAGCTCATTGACTGGATCAGCGAGTTGCTCAGCAGGCCGGCAAAAGAATATACGCGGTTTGAGGCGGGCCTTTCACTCCTCGGGGTGTTGCCGCCAGAGGATATCGCCACCCTCATCGCGCAGCGATGTAGGGCGCTCGAACTGGAGATCTCGCAGGAGCGCTCGCTCTTGCAGCTTGTCCTTCAACAGGGGCTACCTCGACTGCACATCATCGAGAACGAGTACCAACTGGCTATGCGCGAAGCCGAGCTCGCCTGGGCGCACAAGCTCATCGAGGAGATTCGGTCAGGAGCAGTGGGGAACCTCGCGGAATGGACCGCCGCTCATCGCGCTATGGACCAGCAAAGCCAGGCATACATAGAGGCCGAGGACGCAGGGGCCGAAGAGAAGGAGAAATAGCCTATGTCGCTTTGTGGCGGCCATCCCTAGAACACGCGCGACTCTACAACCCGTACCTGAACAAGAGAGGACACCAACATATGGCAACGACAACCAGTGCCCGCAAACAATCGACCACAATCAGGCCGGTATCCTACACGACTGGCCACGTTACCTCTCGTGACGACACCACCATCGGCTATCGCCAGCTCGGCCATGGCCCAGGTGTAGTACTGCTGCACGGCGCCATGGAGTCTGCCCAGAGCCACATGCAGCTCACCGTGACGCTGGCCGACGCCTTCACCGTCTACCTGCCCGACCGCCGCGGACGCGGCCTCAGCGGTCCGTTCGGCTCCAATTACAGCATACAAAAGGAAGTCGAGGATCTTGACGCGCTCCTGACCGAGTCCGGAGCCCACTATGTCTTCGGCGTGAGCGCTGGCGGCCTCATCTGCCTCCAGGCCACGCTTACCCTGCCTGCGATCCGCAAAGCCGCTCTCTACGAGCCGGCGCTGATCGTCAATGGCTCGATTTCGACAGCATTTTTGCCACGCTATGACCGGGAGATGGCTCAGAGCAAGGTGGCCGCAGCGCTCGTAACAGGCATGCTTGGAGCACAGATGGGACCGCCGATGCTCAACGCCATGCCCCGCTGGCTGCTTGAGGCGCTCACGAGCATGGGAATGAAGAGCGAGGACAAGAAAGCCAGAGCTGGCGACGTGACCATGAGGATGCTCGCGCCGACGCTGCACTACGACTTCCAGCTAGTTGCTGAGATGGCCGAAACGCTGGAGCGGTACCAGTCGGTGCCGGTCGAGGTGCTGCTGCTCGGCGGAAGCAAAAGCCCAGTCTACTTGAAAACCGCCGTCGACGCCTTAGAAAAGGTCTTGCCTCGCTCCCAGCGGATTGACTTTCCCGGCCTCGACCACGGCGGTTCAAGCGACGCCAGCAACACCAATCGCGGCGGCCACCCAGAGCTGGTGGCACAAGAACTCAGGCGATTTTTCGTCTGATTGATTAAAGACACGAACGAGGCGCCACCGTCGGCCCGGTCCTGAGCGCCCTTGGCTGGATAGTGCTCGGCGCGCGCCGTCTGGACCGCTCCCTGCACAGCCAACCCATCAGCGCTGCCGAGAAGCCATCCGCTCTGCACCCCGAAGCACAACCGCGCATAACGAGTATGACTGTCAGGTTACCCGGGCAGTAGTAACCTCGTATCCGGTGCCAAGTCCGCGTCTCAGCAGCGTCGCCTGCGCTTGCATGCTGAGATGTTCTTTGCATTGCCCGTTCTCCTTCGACACGGCGCGCTCAGCAGCGGGTTGTATCAGATAGCCGATGGAGTCTGGACGCGAGGAGAAGAGCCTGACCGATAACGTGGTGCCAACTCCCGTGAACAATGACGAAGAAAGACAGCTGCGTCGGGTTGACACAATCGACACGATAAGTCAGAATTCAAGGGCCTTGCACAACTCGTGTACCGTCGCCTTTCTGATTGCAGACGTCAGTGCGCCCGTTCACGTTCAACTCAGGCATTGCATCAACCAGGCACACGTTATCTATCAACTCAGACGCTCATGCGTTCTCATATGCACGCTTAAGCCAATCCAGTACCTCATCATCAAGTTGCGCTGGGTCGTTCACGCGTAAATGGTGCGTGACCATGCTGTTCCATCCTTCTGCCGATTCAAACCGATCAGTTGGTTCTACTCCCTTGAGCTTGACGCCTATATCCAGTCGCGCGCTCGTCACCTGCACGATCCCGAACTTACGTCCCTTGCGGAGGAGACTGATGTAGCTATCAGTGGGCGAGATTGCCAGCTGTGGGCCAAACGACTTGATCTTCGTCACCAGCCCATCGAACGGCTTGCGCCACCGGGCCTTCTCACCCGCAAAACGCTGAGCGAGCCGATCCTCAGTGCTGACCTTCGGAAGGGTCGCATCGCGCAAGGTCTGGACAATTGCCATGGCATGTCCGCGTCCTAGCCCGAAATCTTCCTGGAGCCAAGCGACGATTGGGCCTGCTTTGACACCATCCTTCAGCAGCTCTTTCTTTTCGGCAAGCATCCTGAAGTCTTCCGGTGTTTTTCCAGTTTTCTCCTTGATGGTATCGAGATACGCCTGAAATGTCATGTATATCCTCCACTGCGTGCCGCAGACTGCGATGTCATCCACAATTCTACCATGCCAGCGCCGAGTCTATAGCCGCTGGTGATCATTTGCCTGCGGTCACGGCTTTGAGCTCTTCGAGCGACTCTCGGATGAGTTGTGGCAACTCTTGCTGGTTGGTTTCGTTGATCCAGCGTTCGAACGCGATCTTGAAGACAACGATTCCTGCCTCGCCAGTCAGACTCGCCGCTGGGTCTCTGACGCCGCGCTGGCGCAACGCGTCGGCGAGCGCCGAGGCGAGTGATGCGAGCTTGATCAGCTCGCGCTCTCGAAGCTCGGCGTTCGAAGCAATGACGATCTGGCGCTGCCAGGAGTAGTCGCGGCGCTCCTGGAGGAGGGCACCAGCGGCCTCGAGGGCAGCGGCGATCGCGTCTATCGGCGCTGCGGAATCAGGAGTGTTGGCGAGCGTGCTCACGAGGAGCTCCTGCAGTGCGCCCGCGCCCCCGAACAGCACCTCGCGCTTGTCGGCAAAGTGCCGGAAGAACGTTCGCTCGGTGAGCCCCGCCCGCTGGGCAATCTCCGCCACCGTGGTCTGTTCGAACCCACGCTCGATGTAGAGCTCTAGTGCTGCCTGCTCGAGCCGGCCGCGCGCGTTTGGCTGCCATCGACCCATCGACTTATGCCCCGATTCTATTTGCCTGATGACAGCGGTTGACATCGCGTGCTACAATTAATGACATCGACTGACATCGATCCGTCTTCGGCATATACTGTGCCGAAGGTACTCTATCACTTGGAGGACTTCTCATGCGCGTATTTGTCACCGGCGCGTCCGGTTGGATCGGCTCCGCCGTCGTTCCCGAGCTCATCGGCGCGGGCCATCAGGTCGTCGGACTCGCCCGTTCGGAGCCTTCGGCCGCTGCCCTCGCCGCCGCCGGGGCAGAGGTGCATCGCGGCACCATTGATGATCTCGACAGCCTGCGGAGCACTGCCGAGGCGTCGGATGGCGTGATCCACCTCGCATTCAAGCACGACATCGCCTTCTCGGGCGGCTTTCAGGGCGCTGCCGATGCAGATCGCCGCGCCGTCGAGACATTCGGCGCGGCGCTGGCGGGTTCTGATCGACCGTTCGTCATCGCCTCCGGGGTGCTCGGGCTCGCACCGGGGCGTGTGGGGACCGAACGAGACGGCGTTACTCCTGACTCTGCGGCGCATCTGAGCGGGGGGCCGCAGACGAGGATGGCCACGGCACAGGTGACCCTCTCCCTGGCTTCCCGCGGAGTCCGCTCGTCCGTTGTGCGCCTCTCCCCGACGGTGCACGGCGACGGAGACAACGGCTTCATGGCGGCCCTGGTCGGCATCGCCCGCCACAAGGGCGTCTCCGGCTACGTCGGCGACGGGTCCAACCGCTGGCCCGCCGTGCACCGGCTCGATGCCGCGCACCTCTTCCGCCTGGCGCTGGAGCAGGCCCCGGCGGGATCGGTGCTGCACGCGGTCGGCGATGAGGGCGTGCCGATTCGCGCCATCGCCGAGGTGATCGGGAGGCATCTCGATCTGCCGGTCGTCGCCATCTCCCCGGAGGACGCAGCCGAGCACTTTGGCTTCCTCGGGGCATTCGTCGCGACCGACAGTCCGGCCTCGAGCGCGCTGACCCGCGAACTGCTGGGGTGGCAGCCGACCCATCCTGGGCTCATCGCCGATCTCGACCAGGGCCACTACTTCCGCACCCCATCCGCATGATCAGCCGCGCCAGCAGGGGATGGCCGACATGGGGACCGAAGCCGCAGGAGACAGAACACCCGGGCGTTCGAATCACACCCTTCCGCCAAACGGCCAGAAATATTCTGGCCGTTTTCGTACTCTCTTAACCCCTGAACTTTTCATCCCAGATCCCCTTTGGCTTATCCAGTGCACTTGATGTGATAAGAATCATGCCGGTCAACTCTACCAGTGACTCCAGCATGCGAACCGTCTCTTCGGTGAAGATCGTAGCCGGATCTGGATCCGACCTCGCGTGCCCCTCCTCAGGTTTCTCTGGGACGCCCACCCCGACGTCCAGGACGGCGACCTCAGGCACCTGCCGATCAACGCCTCCCAGTCGCCCTGGAAAGGGGATACAGATGAAGGTTCGGTACGTCGTACGCGCGCTTCCTTCAGGCGCCGGCTGGTAGACATCCTCCACCGACAGCGCTGGCTCTTTACCTTGTGAGATCTCATTCAGCTTGCGAAGCAGATCCTCATAGCGCCTCGCTTCCCTTTGCCCAGGTAAACTGGCTGATGGCGTCTCCGCGATCAGAGATTGCAATATCTTGGCCAGATACTGATCTTTGCCGGTACGCCTAAGCCACTCATAGTCCTCATGGCTCAATCTCCCACCCCGCACCGGCGGGTAGATCAGGGTCCGACCAAGCAGGAGAGACCAACCTGCAACTGAGGCAGGATACGTGAGCGGGCCGTAGCCTTCACCGTGAGGTAGCGTGAGGTAGTGCTCGGTCAGCCTGGGAATGGGAACAGGCAAGGTGTAATGCTCTTCTTTGAGCAACAATCGCATTCGGAGGGCAAAGTCCGGAGGAAAGACAACGTCGCGGATAATGCGTTCAACATTCTGAATGGCATACTGCGGCAGATTTACAGGCGTGGATTTATCGGGCGTTCCCCTGGGCTGCGTCCGGTAGACATCTTCGGAGAACTGTTGCATCAGGATCCGTACACGTCTGTCAAACTGCTGGCGGCGGCCTGCCTCGCGCGCGAGTTGTTCTGAACGCTCGGAGGCGGACTCGGCAGGGTTGAGCAATACCAGCGGGGAGGCGTCATCTGGATTATCGGCCAATACATTGACGGTCCGAATCTCGAGCCGCCATTGGCGCTGGCCAATCTCCTCGCGGTACTCTGCCGTGATCTCGTTGAACATGCCGTTGTCGCCGAGACTACCGGCACCAACCTGCCGCATCGGATGCCGAACATCGCGTCCCTCTAGAATCGACAGATCGGACAACACCTGGGGCTTATGGATGTGCCCATGCAAGGCGAGGTGGAATCCCGCGTTTCGAGCCAAGGTTGCCAGCTCTTGGAAGCGCATGTCCGTCGGCCGCTCTGCCGTGGAAGATCCGGGTATCTCCGGCTGCACCGCGAGCGGGTGGTGAGTGATAAGGATCTTCAGGGGTTCGCGCGAGACCATTTCCGTGTTCTGGCCTTTACTCCACGACTCCACCCAGCCCTTAAATGACTCCAGATCCTTTAGATGGACCCTACCGGCATCCACCAGCGACAGCTCATTGGCTTCGGCCAATTTCAGGTAGCTCTTCCGAAGATCGGTAAGATCTGTCTTCCAATCAGGTCTGCCGCGACTGCGCCGCGTCACTTGCTGATACAGTTTCATGAAGTCCTGGTACGTGGCGGAATACTGGTCGAGCTTGTTCTTTCTGACTTCGGGAATATCTTCGAGCGAGTAGCAGGTATCAATGGGATAGACGATGTAGTTCAGTGTATTCGACGGCGTACCATTTGCCGGCCTGTCATGAGACTGGGATGGAAGCCCAAATAAGCTAAAGGCCTGGTAAAACGGGTCGAGTCCAATGGAAGCCGGCCTGTCCCAATTGACATCACGCGGCCCGGGCACGACGAAGATATGATCAGACAGATCACTGTCAAAGCTGGCAAAGTCGCTGCGCAAGATGTCGCCAACAGACTGGAGATCGTGTCTGTCTCCCTTGTCCGTCAAGTCGCCGGTGATAACTACCAGGTTGGGCCGCCTACGGGGTGGCAGCCCCTCCAGATACCTGTTGTATCGGACGAGTGGATCCGCTCCCTTGCTCCGAGAGGCCGGAGGGTAGTGCACATCGGACAGGTGGTGGATGACGATGCGCTGGTATAGTGGAGGCTCCTGAAAAGCACTGGACATACATTCACCTCGTCCGCTATCAATTATCGGCCACTCTTGATGGCTCGTTTCATCTGTTTCACGTTGTCTTGGCAACAGTGTCTGTAGCAGTCTGTCACAAGCAACAGAGAAGGAACGCGCTCATCCTCTGCCGGCGATTCAGCTGGTGACCGTGCCCCGCTGGCCCATTTCCTGGGATGACACGCTTCCCGCCCTTTCTGGCCGCTTGATAAGAATCAGGCGTGCTCTGTACAGTATACTCGATGGCAGGGACAATAGGGTATAGAGAATGGTAGGAAGCGCTTGAAAGGGGTCATCGCTCCGCTGAAGATGCGGACCAGGAGCGCACCACGCGGCAGGTCTCTGCGCGTCCAGCCTTCAATTTGCTGCTTCGCCGCTCACTGCTCGCGTGTCCAGACGGTATCCCAACGGCGCGCCGACAAATCCCTCTCTTGGATGAAGAAGTAGAGCTTGCCATCGCGCCCCCAGCGCATGCCGTTGTTATCTTGCGAGTCCACTTGCAGCAGCAAACGCGCGCCGGTATCCGTGCCTGCGGGATAAGGCTGCACGTTGTCATAATGCCCCAGCATCTGATGAACCATAAGATTTGCGCGCCTTTCGTAGTGCAGATCGGCGTACGCGCTCCACTCGTCCTCGGTCAATACGACCATTCCGTCAGCGCTGCCGCGGTCGCGGATGTAGGCGGTCTCGACGTTGGGCAAGGTGATCTCACGGGCAAAAGTAAGGGCGCATGTGCCATACCGCCGGCTTGCTGGCAACTCCTCGGGTGGATCGGCGCGCCGGAGCCTCGCGAGGTCGCCGTCATAGTGCAGTATGAGGCGATTGGTTGGGTCAGCGGTGGCTGTCATGCTCCATGCACCGACACTGAGCAGATGTAGCTCATCCAGGTAGAAGAAGTAGAGGATACCAGAGTGTGGTAGGAGGCGGTCAGCGTCGCAGCGGGCCAGAACATCCATCCGCAGTTGGGCGACGAATGGGAGCGCCACCCGCATTGGGATGCCGCGCGCTATGATCTCACGCATGGGCCATGCGAAGCCATCTGGCAGATCGGGCAGGCCGCCAAGCTTCGAGACACCGCGGCCCAACGAGTCCTCGGCCGACTTGGTCGCGGTCATACGAATTGAATTGCGCCGTAAGGCGACCAGTTGATCCGCGACGCGCGATAGCTCCGGCATCTCGCGGACAGCGCTGACGATATCAGCCATGGCAGCTCTCCTATCCGGGGAATCCTCTTCATCCGAAGACGAACTGGCGCTATTCGGCTTTTGCGGTCAGAATGAAGTCCTCGTGGGATTCGCGTCCAATCAGGATTACGTCTCTACGATACACCGGCCTCGCAAGTCGCCTGGACAGCTTTGCAGCTCCGGATCATAGCACATGATCTTGTGGTGTTGCCTCTTACGAGTCAGAGCCAGAAAAGGTTCGCAACCGAGCGGTTCCACGCCCACCCTGAGTAGACTAGTTGTTTTCTTGTGGATGCGCCGGCAAGTAGGTACAATAGTGGTGGATAATGACCGCTGGACAGCTTGATCCAAGCGGCTTACTCAGTTATCACCTTGCCCTACCCAGCGGGCGGAGCATCTTGATGCTGGAGATTCCAGGAGGTTTCCCAAATGAAGCGGTTTCCAACTCCGATTCTGGCGATGCTACTAGCATTGGTCTGTCTTGCGGTTGGCGCCTGTGGTGCCAGCAGCTCAGGGACATCTACCACTAGCTCACATTCCACCGCCACTGCTGGTCCCGCCGCGACGGCGACAGTAGCCGCGAACCAGCCTACCTCGGTACCGGTAGCTTCCCTGTCGCAGTGTGGGCAGCTCCTCTCGATCAGCCAAGCCAATCAATTCACCAATCCGCCCAGCCCGGCGACGTCAATCGTTCCCTTGGAAGTCAGTGGCTCTGCATTGTGCTACTACGAAACCGCGCAACACCTAACTACCGTCTCTATGATCTTCAAGCCGTACACTGGAGGCTCCCTCAGCCAAAATGTCCAGAAAGCTGCCTCCGGAAGCCTGAGCGACGTGAAGATTATCAGCAGCCAATTGGTGAGCGGCGTGGGCAACCAGGCAGAGTTCGTGACGGTAACCGGCACATCCACTTCCAATGTACCAATCAAGGAGAACATTCTGTTTGTCGTCGATGGCGCCGTGTCTTATGGCATCATCAATATCATTTATAACAATGTGAACCCCCTTGGGTCGGCCAGCGCCGCCACTGTGCTGAGCGATTTCGAACAGATCGCGCAGGTCGTGAACAGTCACCTTTAAGCCCAACAGCACAACGCCTGCGAGTCGGAGTACTACGAGATAGGCCATCTCGACGTATCCGCAGACACTCGCAGGTTGGTACCGCTATCACGCTCCGGCACCATGGACAACACTTGCTTGCCGCCATGGTAAAGAGTACCAGGTGGAACTATTGTGATTCGTATGCCTTGAGCAGTGCCGAGTGCGGGGCGTGATCCGGCAGAGGTGCCATTCTTCACCTCATACGGGATCCTGGTGGAGGTAGCATCCTGCGCCTTTATCTTCCTTCACTGTGCCTCATGTCGTCTGCACTCTGCGTACCCAGGACATCGTACTCAGCCAGCGCACGCGCGTGGATGGCTGCGATCCAATCGCGCTCTGCCTCCCACTGCCGCGTCACATGCTGCATCACATCCAGCACACTCTGCAGATACCCCGGATTGGAATCATGTGCCAGTTCGTGAACCAGATTGCCCATCTCCGTCTGCAAACACAAGATCGTGGTCTGGCAATAGTTTACATAATGACTTAGCAACAGCAGTTGCCCATCGGCAGGCAGCAACTCGAGGTAGATGAATTTAAACCGAAAGACGCGCTGGTAGTCGCCTAGATATGAGCACTACTGTACGGCCTGTCAAGGTCGGCGCCAGGACTTCGGCGCCAGGACTAGTGTACGCGTTGCCTACCTTCCCGCCCGCGCGATGCGATACGGTACGGCGGGAGGGGCCAACGACGCTGCCAGTGCATCCGCACAGTCTGCAATCCTGTCCGTAACGCTCACGTAACGATCGTATGAGATACTCTGTAGAGAAACAGCCATAGTAGTTCCTCGGACCCGCGCTGCCCGCGGCGCGCGTTGGTGTGGCTGAGACTGAGATCGCCAGAGCTATGGCAAGGCCAACATGTGCCCTCTAATCCAGGAGCAAGTATGTCTATTATCCGTGGAGTACTCACATGAACAACTCACCGGATCTGGCGCCGTCTTCAGGCTCGATCTCGTCTCGAGTCGAGGATCTCCATTCGCGTAGAGTTGGGGTAGCGGCTGAGCACGCAGCTTGGCTGATTCTAGTGGCCTTTAGTCTGGCTCTTCTGGTCGCCAGTCTCCCTGCGTCTTCGCTCTGGCTGCACTCGCCAAGCCAACAGAGCGCCGACGTCCATCCAACTGACGGCGGTCTTTAATCATGTCAGAATGGCTGCGCCACACCCTCATAAGTCGTGAGCAGTGAGGTGGCGTGGCTGGTAAATCGACAGATCGGAGCCGCTGGGAAGACGTATCGAGGCGAGCAGCCCCCAGTTTTCTTCGCTGACTGGGTGGGAGACGGTGACGCCCCTGGCGGCCAGTTCCGCCAGCGTCTTCTCGATGTCGTCGCACATCAAGTAGAGCTCCTGCTTCCCCATCTCCTCGGTAGGATGCACGGCGATCTCGGCCGGCGGCAGCTTGAAGATCAGCCAACCACCGCCGACATCTACCCCGGCGAATCCGAGCACGTCGCGGATGAAGGCCCGGTCGGCCTCCGCATCAGTACTGTACAGAATGACATGCGCTCCGTTGAACATACATGTGTTCTCCCGGCCAACTTCATCGACAGCTGCTTCATGTCTGGACTAAGTCTACCATCGATATGGCTCGTTCGCCCCAGTACGGCGGCACTTATCCAGGCGATTCTTTGGCGTTAGGTCGGGGGTTGCTTGCCTAGGCAGCCGCCGCGCTCGACACATAGTAGACCGTCGTGGCACCGACCGCTATCGTCGTCCCGTGCGACTCGACCCAGGAAACGAGCGCCAAGTTGCCGGAGACACCGCCCACTCCACCAAAGCCGCCCGAGAGCACGAAGTAGTGCACCTGTCCACCACGGATAAGCGCCTGCAGCTGGCTCACGGTCAGGATCTGATCGGACCCGGAGAAGCCGCCCAACGCCATAACCGCTTTACCGGTCTCGATGATATACGGCGCTGCCGTCATCGAACTCATTGTGGCGAAAAGGTACTTCGCGGACCCCTGATGCGCCTCCAGATAGCTCAGTAGCGTGCTATTCACCTGCAAGCCGGCAGCATTGCCGCCCGATCCATTAGGCGTTGCGCGTGTTCCGCCGAATCCTCCAGGAACGGTGCCGGTCCCACCGAACCCTCCCGAGGGCCCGAAGTTGCCAAACCCTTCAGGTCTGCTCCCCTGGAAGACAGGCGCACCGCCGGTGAAGCCGCCGGAGAACCCGCCCACCTGCGCGGTGGTCGCCGTGGGACCCGCCGCCGGCAACGTCCCACTATTCCCGCTTGCTAACGACACGCCAGTCCAGGTCGCCGGGCCAACCAGCAGCAGTCCCACACCTAGCGCGACTGCGATTATCGGCGTATAGACCAGGCGCGCCACACCTGCCGGAAGCAGTCCTTCCAGCTTCAGGCCGCGATTGTTCGCCACTCGGATCGCTACCAGCGCCCCGGCGACGATCAGCGAGCCGCCCACGATTAGTGGTGTCATCCAGCTATTCCAGCCACTATAGTCAGCCAGGATCACCGCCTGAGTGAACGCCGTCATTACCAGCGCCACCGGCAGCAGGAAGCCGTGCCAATCGCGTTGGGTAGCGTTCCGGTAGTCGCGCCATAGCAGCACCAGCCCTATCCCGGCCAGCGCCGCGATTCCCGGCGCCAGCATCGAGAGATAATAGCGGTGGAAGAACCCGGCAATGCTAAAGAACACCGCCATTGTCAGCGTCCATGTGCCCCAGAGCACCAGCGCCGCCTGTTGCGTGGTCAGGTGCGCCACTCGCCACTCCTGCGCACGCAGAGGCCATACCCGCAGCCACCCGCGCGGTCGAAAACCCCAGCCCATTGCGAACGCACCTACGAGACCCAGAGCGAGCAGCCAGCTGGCCTGCCCGCCGAGCTGCGCGTTCAGCAG
The DNA here is from genome assembly GCA_963826075.1 of uncultured Chloroflexia bacterium. Lineage (GTDB taxonomy): Bacteria > Chloroflexota > Ktedonobacteria > Ktedonobacterales > JADMIN01 > JAJPKE01. The sequence continues at coordinate 506,439 of CAWGVQ010000004.1, read as the reverse complement.
ACGAAATATTCCCTGCGCGCCGTTCTCGCTGGAGCCGCCTGGGCCGCCCGGACCATTGGTTCCGATCGACGCAGTACCATTCGACACCTGCGTTCCTATGCGAAAGACCGTGCCAAGCAGCCGTTCGATGCCGTTGTAACCTAGCGCAAGCGCCAGCTCGGAGTTGCTGCCACTCGAGCCGACATAGGGCCGCGCCGAGGCCGGTGTCCAGTCTACGGCGACGATCCAGCTCAGCGAGACGACCAGCAGCACGCCGCTCGCCGCCACCAGATGCCAGAGTCGCTTCCACCAGCTTACCGGCGCCGCCAGCAGATAGGTCAGCGCGAAGGCCGGTACCACCAAGTATGCCTCCAGCATTTTGATGTTAAATCCCAGGCCAACCAGGAGTGCACAAAGCAACATCCAGCGCAGGCTGCCCTGCTCCACCGCCCGGCTCACCACGTACGCGGCCAGCAGAACAGTCAGTACCAGCAGGCTATCGATGGTGTTGTTGCGGTTGGTGACGACGCTGACTGGAGTGATCGCTAGGAAGAGCGCCGACAGCAATCCCGCCTCCACGCCGAAGAGTCGTCGCACCAGCACGTACAGCACGCCGACCGAGGCGATGCCTGCCAGCGCCTCCGGCAGCAGGATACTGAACCCACTGTAACCCAGCAACTTCGCGCTCGCCGTCTCAATCCAGAAGCCGAGCGGCGGCTTATCCACCGTCACAAAGCCGCCGGGATCGAACGACACGAAGAAGAAGTTGTGCCAGCTCTCCAGCATACTTCGGACTGCTGCCGAGTAATAGAGGTTCGCGAAACCTTCGCGCTGCAGTTCGTAGAAGTTGCAGAATGCCGCCAGGACCAGGATGAGGCCGAGTATCAGCCGGTGCCGCCGCCGTAGCAGAGCGCTCAGCCGTTCTCTGGAGAATCGCGGCCCTGCTGGCGCCTCAAGCTCGTCACTGTCGGCCTCCTGCACAGGAGTGGTATCCGTCGCCATTATGATCTTTCCCTTCGCATGTACCGCTAAAGAGGCGGTGTCGTAGAGAAGTCTAGCGCCGTAGTCTTGAAAGTGCTTGTGAACATCGTGTGGGATTTCTCATGAACATGAGAACACGAATACGCCCCAATCCCTCGTTTCCCGCCGCCGGCTGTTCTTCCGCAGAAGTGACTTGACAGCGTAAACTATACAGTGTATAGTAATATTGTCGGCAGTACGAAGTGGGGAATATCGACGCATGGCGCAGAAAGAGGAGGGGGAATACATTCCGCGGCCCACCCGTGACCACGCGCGTCCCCAGATGGCTAGCGACATCAAAATGGTCGCACGCGAGCTCATGCACGAGTTCGGCACGGCTGGACTGACGTTGCGCGGCATCGCGCGGGCAATGGGGGTCACCGCCCCAGCGATCTATCACTACTATCCCAGCCTGGATCATCTAATCACCGCCCTGATCGTCGACGCCTACGAGGCAGTTTCCGTCGCCATCGCCGACGCGATCACCGCGCTGCCGCCCACCGAGCCCGTCCAGCAGCTTCTGGCGGGATTGAACGCCTATCGAGTGTGGGCTCTGGCGCATCCCGTCGAGTTTCAGCTGATCTATGGCAACCCGATTCCCGGCTATTCTGCGCCGGAAGAGGTCACTACGCCGTTAGCGCGCCGTCCGTTCGCCGAAATCGGTCGTATCCTGGTCGAGCTGCACGACCAGGGCCAATTGAAAGTCTCGGACGCGTACGCTACCATCCCGCCAAGCATTGCCGCCCATATTGAGGAGTGGCGAGACGCCGGCGGGTACGAGGTTCCCGAGGCGATCCTCTATCTGGTGATTGCAGGCTGGGCGCGCATTCACGGCATTGTTTCCCTCGAGTTGTTCGGTCATCTACGGCCGGCCCTCGGCGATACCGAGGCGTTCTATCGCCACGAGTTATTGGCCTTACTCGCGGAGCTGGGCCTGTCCCTGCAGGTCTCCTAGATCTGCGCCGCCACATCTACGTCCGCTTGCCTTCGGCAGTCGGCTAGCGTCGCTTTGTCTCTTTTACCAACCAGGCGAAGAAAGCAGGTATGAAGTATGGGACCGGGATCGGAACTCGCTGAAGTGCACGTTGTCTTTGGCGGCACCGGTGCGGTAGGCTCAGCCGTTGTTGAGGAGCTGGTCAAACAAGGCAAACCGACCCGGGTGGTGAGTCGCAGTGCCACGGGCCAAGTTCCCCGCGGCGTCGAGCTGGTCGCAGCCAGCATCAGCCGGATCGATGAGGCACGGGCAGCGTGTCGCGGGGCGACACATCTCTATTTCTGTGCGAACCCAGCGTACGTCCATTGGTCGAATGAGTTCCCACCGCTGTTGGAAGGCGCGATCGCGGCGGCCGAGGCGACCGGCGCCAAGCTGATCATGGCGGACAATCTTTACATCTACCCGCACACCGCGCAGCCAATGACGGAGGACCTGCCTTGGAATCCACCATCCCGAAAGGGCAAATTGCGCAAGGAGATGGACGAGCGTCTGCTGGCGGCACATCGGTCGGGGGCTATCCGCGCGGTGATTGGCCGCGCCTCTGATTTTCACGGTCCCCGGGCCCGGACTACGTTCACGCTTGGCGAACTCTTCTTCACCAACTATTTCGCCGGTAAGCCGGTGACCTGGGTGGGCAAGCTGGACATGCCGCACACCTTCTCCTATGTCACGGACTTCGGCCGGGGCCTCGTCACCCTTGGCGAGTTTGACCAGGCGCTGGGTCAGGCCTGGCACATTCCCGCCGCCGAGCCACTGACGAGCCGGCAGCTCCTAGATCTGGCGTTCGAAGAAGGCGGCCGAAAAGCAAAGATCCGGGCGGCTTCCGGTCGCATGCTCAGCCTGCTCGGGATCTGGAGTCCGTTGCTGCGCGAAGTGGCGGAGATGGCGTACGAGTTCGAGGCGCCCTTCATCATGGATAGCTCTAAGTTTGCCCGGGCCTTCGGGAGCAACCCAACTCCGCATCGCGAGGCGGTGCGCACGACGATTGAATGGTTTCGAGCGAATGTGCCGAGCCAGCACTAAGAAGGTCTATGCCGGCTTCGGTTAAGCTGGCGTGATCCGCTCTAAGCCGGCGACCCACCCGTTCTGCGGCTGAGTTAACCGGCCGCCATCAATCAATTGGTCGACGAGATCAGCGGGCAGCGGCCAGGAGAACCAGGATGGTATCTCCTGCTGTGCACAGACCACCGCTGCATGTACCGCAGCCACCACCAGCTCCGCCAACCCAGCCGCCTCCTGCTTTGGCGAGTCGGGAACCCGCTGATCCCAGCGAGCTAACTCACTGGTCTCGCGCTCGCCTCCTGCTTTGGAAGGTACCGAGAGCGCGCGGCTTACAACGGCGCCGACCCGCTCTAGACGTTCTCGGATAGCGCGCAGGGATGCGGAGTCCAGACCCAGCTCGCGCTTGGCATCTTCAATCAGAGACGGGCCGGCCACAGCCAGGTAGTCAACGAGCTCCGTCGCGGCATGGCCATAGTGGCCCTGGCTGGCACGCGCGAGTTCCTCGCGGCACAGAGGATCAACCAGAGCTATGGTCCGTCTGGTGAGATAAAGCGTCTTGCCACGGTGCAGTTTGAGTGCGTAGATACCTGGGCGCTCCGCGAGCTCGGCACCCCATCGCCAACGCGTTCTGGGCCAACCGGCAAATCCACGCCCCCCCGGCCGGTATGGCTCTTCATGACAGGCGCCAAAGAGGCTGGGCAGCGCGCAGTCAGGCGTGAGTGTCAGCAGGCCGCGCTCATCGGCGAAGGTTTCCGCCTCGTCAAGCGTGTGCAGGGCATGCTCGGCAGTAAGTCTACAGGCCACAGATCGCCGTTCCAAAAGATCAGTGAGAGCCGGTGTCTTTACCTCATCCGGTTCAGATCGATCCTGACTCCCCGCCATGTGTAGCCTCTCGATCTGGACGTATCGCCCTGTCCTGCCGTCTGGTCACTTCTGGTAGAACATACTACCTTGCCAATTACCTTTTCACCATCCGTAGAAGAATGTGCATAACTATTGCCACTTTATTTTTTGGATAACCCGCGTACTCTCTAGGCAAACGGCACTTTTTAGGCAACGCAGCAACCCCACAGAACAGGGCTTTGCCTATAAAGTAGAGTGGGGCTGTGACTTTATGGGCAGATTGCGGTTTTGCCCATAAAGTCACGTGGGTAGTGCAGGCACGCAAACGGGAACGCAGTATGAGCACTGCGTTCCCGGTCAGTGTATTAGAGAGGGATCGGAGATATTACATGGGACTGAACGAGGTACGTTGTCACTCCAACACCAACGGTGCCCAAAATATATGCAGTCGAAAATATTAGTATGAACCCACGCTCAACAGTAACCACTACACGGTCTGGGCGAAACCGGCTTGCCGCCTCTATTGAATGAATGCCTCTACTGTGTAATGGATTCTTCGCCAGACCGAACACATCAATGTCAGGGAACAGTCCTGAGTCCCGCAGTGCCTTCTCTAAGCTTTCCAAGTAAGCACTACGCGTGAGCAGGTCGCGATAATATCGGGTAGCTAGCCGAAGCCACGTCACGTTAACAGTGAGTACTACTGTAGTGACCGCAACACAAGCGCCAGTGACCCACCAAGTAGACAAGGCATGCGGCCCGAGATTAATTAGTGCGTAGCCCACAGCAGTGATGGCTAGAGTATTCAGCCCAATGTAAAGATCATTAGTTAGGAGGAGTTGATCCCGCAGCTTTGCTGTGTCGCTCGTAATCATCGCATACTCATCATACAGTACGTCATTCGCTGTCTTTTCCATACTCGCCTACCCTCCCATCGATCTGTACCATGCACAGTTATCAAGGGATATACGGACAGAGGGCAGGCAGAGTGACGGAACCGGAAATGGTGAATGGTAGTCGTGCACTCTGTGGATTGTATGTGCTCGCACAAGTGATTTGCGTGTATGCACACTTTTCTTGCATGTACGCAAGTAGCCCGCACACTTTTCTTGCAGTTCACTTGCGGGAAGCTGTGGCGGCATGCTATACTTGGTGCAGACTGGTTGCGTTTCACTGTTAAGAAGATGGTTGTTATGACCACAACTACTACGCAAATGCAAAGTAAGCCACCGGAGATATCATACCCAAAGTTTCAGCGCTTCATCAGCCACCTGAAGCATGACGCCACACAGGGAAATGCTCCAGTGCGCTTAGATGCCTCCTGGTGGGTGGATCATGGGTACAAAGACCATGCAGAACGCAGCCGATTGCGTGCTGCCGCACAGTTTATGGGCGTGACTAACCAAGAGAACGAGCTCACGCCTAATGGCAGGAATCTGCTCTATCCGATTCCCAATACCGATCTCCTCCGCACGCTGTTTGAGCACGCATTCCAGAAGATTCTAAGCGTGGCGTATCGCGACGGTGTCAGTCGCGCCGAATTGAAGCGTGCTCTTGCTACGCAGTGGCGTGTGTCAGATGCAGGAGCAGACCGTGCGCTGCCATTCTTCCTCTCGGGCGCGCTCGCTCTAGAGTTGCCAATCAGCCCATCTCTCGTTACCAATGCTGCTCGCCGCCATGCAGACCATCTGCAGGAGACGGCTTCCAATGGAAGCACGGGCAAGCATGGCCAGAACGGCCATGTGGACAATTTACTCAACAGTGGCCAGGAGGGTTTCGTGTCATTGCCGTCTGTGACTGCGGTTGGGACTGCCAAAGAGCAGCCTGGTTCCAAGACTTCCACACGCACAGTTCGACTCCGGAAAGGGGGAAGCGTCACACTTACGGTGTCAATGGACATCTTTGACGTGGATGACGATGAGCGAGAGTGGGTACTTGATTTGGTAGATCGGGTCAAAAAACACGAAGCGAAATCGGAGGAGTGCCATGACGTGAATAGCCAAGACTAAAAGATAAGAGCACGCCCCCGCCAAGGTTCGTGCTCTCATCCGTGCTAACACGGCCACGTAGCGAAATGGGAGATCGCACCGGATTGCTAATCCGGAGATGTGGGTCCGAGCCCCACCGTGGCCGCTTCATGCCTATTTTACCGCATAGAAGGGGGTAGCGCAAGCGGTCTAGGTGCTTTCTGCCTTCTTCGTTCTCTGTGTAGTCGGCACTTTATTCTTGCGCGGGCTGTTCCAGTAGGGTGATCGACAGTGTGGACAGGTGCGTGGCAACTCTGGTTCTTCTTCATCTTCTACACGCTGGCGAGGGAACCAGACATAGCCGCACCGATCACACTGGTACTGATATGTTTTCACCTCTTTAATGCTCATGTTCCTAGTATATGGTTAGTACAGAAGTACTGTCAAGAAAGCTGATAAAATCAGCACTTCTCATGATCTGGCACTTCCATAAAACATATTGTTACTAAGAATATCATTGCATGGAGGCAATGGTATGAATACGCGAGAGTTGAAGGGCCGCGACATTGCGGCAGGCGTACAGATTCGGCGTCAGCGCATGCACTGGATCGTTCCGTCTCAATCTGGCAAGGGCACCTATATCGTTGAACTTCACAGCGATAGTTACTCGTGCACCTGCCCCGACTTTGAGTTGCACGCCTGCAAGTGCAAGCACATCTACGCCGTTGAGCACTTTCTCGCCTGTGACACGCCGCAGAAACGTGATGCTGAGCCTGAGCCCCGCCTCCCGCGTCCCACCTATTCCCAGGATTGGCCCTCATACAACCTTGCCCAAACGAACGAGAAGACGCACTTCCAGGCGTTGCTCCATGACTTGTGCCGAACGATCCAAGAGCCAGGGCAGACCATGGGCCGACCTCGGCTATCTCTTGCCGATATGGTCTTCTGCGCAGCCTTCAAGGTGTATTCGACCGTATCCGCTCGCCGGTTCATGGTCGATGTCGAGGACGCCCATAAGAAGGGGTATCTATCGCACATGCCCTGCTATAACTCCATCTTCAAACATTTCGATATGCCGGAACTTACCCCCATTTTGCGTCGCCTGATTGAACAGAGCAGCCTCCCGATGAAGGTGGCCGACACGAACTTTGCGGTAGACTCATCAGGTTTCTCGACATGTCAGTTTGTCCGCTGGTACAACACAAAGTATGGCCGCGAGCAAGAAGCTCACAGGTGGCTCAAGGTCCATCTCATGTGCGGCACCACCACTAACATCGTTACCAGTGTCGAGATTACCGGACGCGAGATTGCCGATCCGTTGATGTTTCCGTCGCTCGTAAAGGCGACGGCACGCAACTTTCGCATGCGGGAAGTGTCAGCCGATAGAGCCTACTCGTCGCGCCGGAATCTCGAACTCGTGGAGAAGCATGGCGCGACACCGTACGTGCCTTTCAAGTCGAATACGACCGGCAACGGCCGGGGCTCGGAGACATGGGAGCAACTGTACCATTATTTCAGTATGCACTGGGAGGAGTTCTTAGAGCACTATCATCAGCGCTCCATGGTCGAGTCCACCTTTGCCATGATCAAGGCCAAGTTCGGGGCGTCTATTCGCAGCAAGACGGACGTAGCACAGGTCAACGAACTGCTGTGCAAAGTACTCTGCCACAACATCTGTGTGGTGATTCAGTGCATGTATGAGATTGGCATTGAACCTGACTTTTGAGCCAGCGCCTAATAGCCAGGAGCCACATACTGTACGATGTAGTCAATCAGGCCTGCATTGCTGCTGCTGTTCGCTGGTTTTGTCCCCGGATGCTGTTGTTGTACCAACCCCACTGCAACTTTCAGGTTCTTTTGGCTCGCTCGACCTAGAACATTCCGTAGCTGATCAGGTCCATAATCGAGCACCGTTTCGTAGGGGTCGAGGACGTGCAGAGGAGACTTGCGACCAACGCCTGGCGTTCGGATAAGTGGTGGCATAGGACCAAACTTTGGTTTCTGCGCCTTTGGCTTTGGGGCAAGGGCTGCTGTTCTCTGCTCCGGAGTCAGATGCGCCCCCGTCGCTGCCACATGCGCCGCATAGTCCGCTCGGGTCTTCACCAGTTTCGCTTGCTGGTCGGCCAGATCCTTCTGCGCTTTGGCAATCGCCGCCTGACGGTCGGTCACATCCTGCTCCGCTTTGGCAATTGCGGCCTCATAGCGCGCCGACTTGGCGATGTCAGAGGCCCTCGGCCCTGTACGTACGGCAGTCGCCGTTCGTCTTTGCTGTGCCATGGTATTTATCCCTCCCCTGCTAGACACGCTTTAGTACCTCACCAGCTAGAGATTTGTACGCTTGGACCCCGTTCGTGTTGGCACCGGGACCTAAGGCTTCCAAATCATTGTCGATGGGAATCTTGACCTTGAACGCCTCTCCACCAAATTCTTGCAGGGCAGCAGGAAGCAAGAGGTCTTCAAAGTTCTGGCTCAGTATCAAGCCATCCCAATGGGTAATTACGGTCCCGAGGAATGCCGCAGAGTTCTTTGTCAGCGCATTTACGGTCCTCAATGTGGCCAGCATATTCCTCGTCCCCGGTAGCGACAACCGTCGGGGACGCATAGGGGCCAGCACATACTGCGCGGCAGCTAGCCCGGCGCGAGTGAATACAGACATCGCTGGAGGAGTGTCAATGATAATCCAGTCCAGTTTACCGCCCAGGATCGGTAGTGGCTTCGTACCTAATTCCTGAACATCATGCGCGAATTGCAATTCGACATCAGGACGGCCGGTACCTCCGAGGTCGCGAAGATTCAAGTTTGGGTCTGACGGGATAATGCTCAGTAACTTGTTGCTGGTCGGCATGATTAACGCCTGCAACGGTTGCTGTCCCGAGAAATACTGAGCAATACTAGAAAAAGGTGCCGTGACGCTGCTGTCGCCCGCATCCAACCCAGGGAGACAATATCCCGTCAAGTTTGCTTGTCCGTCCAGGTCAATCAGCAACACCCGCTTGCCCAGATCGGTTAGTGCTGCTCCTAAATAATACGCGGTTGTAGTCTTTCCTACGCCACCTTTGTTGTTGGCAATAGCAAGAATCTTGGCGCTATCAGTCGGCTGATTTGAGGGTTTATCGCGGCCACAAAATGGTTGCGGTGACATCATAGCAATCATGTCATCGCCATCATGGAGTGAGCCTCGGATATAAGTGATGTAGCGCACCAACTGGGAGCCATTCATGAGATGCACCGGCTTTGCACCCTGCGCTTCAGCCATCTGATGAGCCTCGCTATTGAAATCGCTGGTGGTGATGACATATGGCTTTGCGGCTGCGCCGCCAACTGCTGGCGCTCCACGGGCACCCTTGATAATGGGCGCATTCACGAGCCGCCCCTGGTCAAAGCGTTTACACTCCACACCACCAATTATACGATTCAAGCCAGGACGCCGCATTTCGAGGTCTAGACCTCTCAGAAAGTGCGGCCCCACTTCCCGGACATCATACCCAGCGCGGCGCAGTACATAGGCAACGAAGGACTCAAATTCCCGTGGTTTGAGTGCGTGCATATCCTGGACAGTGGGCGCATTGAACAGTTCCACGAATTTCTTGGGCGCAGCAGGTACCATCGTCACCTCCCTCATAGCCAAGCTGCCGTAGAGAAGGAATGACGCCAGTGTAGCACAGGTTGCCAGCCAGTACAATCGTTTATGCTATTTAAGGCTGTGTTACAGGTGCCGCTTACCAAGCACCCAATTGTGATATCCTTATTATCGTTTAGGTGGTTCTAACGATAATAAGAGGTAGTGCAATGAAAGAAAACGATAATAAGGATCTACAGGGCCGCACAGGAGCCTATATCGCCCAAATCACTGGTTATAAGGCATTTATTCCTTCCTCATTGCCACCTAATCCGCCCATTAGGATGGATGAAGAAATGATAGACCTGCTTTCCAAGGCTGATCTTGCTCTTGGCCGCCTTGATGGTGCAGGCGAACTGCTTCCTAGTCCTGACCTCTTTGTGAGTATGTACGTGCAGAAAGAAGCGGTCCTATCCAGCCAAATTGAAGGAACGCAGGCATCCTTAATAGATGTGCTGGCATTTGCAGCAGATGCTACGAAATCTGAAAATCCACAAGATATTGAGGAAGTCGTAAATTACGTCAGTGCACTGAACTATGGCCTCTCGCGTCTAGATACGCTTCCTTTATCGTTGCGCTTAATCCGTGAAATACACAACAAATTGATGGCAGGGGTTCGTGGTGCTGACAAAAACCCTGGCCAGTTCCGTACGTCCCAAAACTGGATCGGACACGCAGGAAGCACGATAGAGACCGCCCACTTCGTGCCTCCGCCACCTGCAGACATGCTTAACGCACTCGACAATATTGAGAAATTTCTGCATGCGCCAGATCCCATGCCAAAATTGATTAAGATAGGCATTGTTCACTCCCAGTTCGAAACCATACATCCGTTTCTTGATGGTAATGGACGCATGGGTAGGCTACTCATCACGTTCTATCTATGTCAGCAACAGGTGCTCCAGCGACCGCTGCTCTATCTCTCCTACTACTTTAAAGAGAATAAACTAGCCTACTATGAGCACTTGCAACGTGTTCGTGATGCCGGAGATTGGGAGTCTTGGCTTAAGTTCTTCCTAAAGGGCGTGTGTCAGGTTGCTGAACAAGCAACACACTCAGCTCGCAGCATTGTTCAACTCCGCGAGCAACATCGCACACTTGTTGCCGAGAGATCGCTCCGCGCCTCTGGTGCAGCAGCCCAGCTTCTTGAGCACCTCTATTGGCGACCTATTGTTACCGTGCGAAATGTGTCGGAGCTGACAAAGCAGTCATACCCAAATGCGAACAATCTCATCGCGAAATTCCAAGAGTGGGGGATCTTGCACGAAATGACTAAGCGACCACGGAATCGTCGCTTTATCTACAGCCAGTACATCCAAGCCCTAGCGCCGGAGGAAGTAATACCCGACGAGGAAATACCGGGGGCTGTAGAAGTTGAAGACCCTTATGATGGACAGCTTGGCGATTATGACCTCTATCCCGAGTATCCTGAGCCTGAAGAGGAAGAATGACCTATCTGCTCCATGTGGGTACGTTTTCGTCATTTCCACCCAAGCTCATCCATGACATTTTGTGCAGTATTCAGGTTCCACACAACAAGTCACCACGACATTGGACAGTTTGTCCAATGTCGTGCTTCGTAGAATGCGAGCACTATTGCCATCCGCAAATAAGCCGCATAGCGTATACTAGAGAACAGATGATCTAGTATACAGCGAAAGCGGGTGAACTATGGGGCGACCACAACTGATCCCGATGGGGCGTAATGTTTACCTTGAGCCATACCTCGAAGATATACTGGACGAGATGATCGCTGCAGACGTGAAACGCTACGAGCGTAATGCTCGCAGACGTGCGCGCTATGCGGAGAAGAAAGCTGTCCAGCAGCTCCCTAGAAATCACAGCTAAAACACCACATCAACCCCCGTAACCCACCGTTTGCGTAGTCATTTCGTGCATATTTTGGTCATTTTCTGGTCATTTTCCGGTGCTTGAAGCTGTGGATAACCTCTGTTCTATTCCCACTCGACTTCTTGGGCAATATTCCGACTTTATGGGCAAACTCGACTTTATAGGCAACCCCACAGAACAGACAAGTTATCCACAATTTCTGGGTGAGTTATCCACATCTGTGGTTTGTCAAGCCTGACCATCGGATTCTATGGTGGCATTCTTGGCGCGCGAGGCCGCAGCCAGGTCGGCCTGATAGTCGAGCAGACGTTGCTGTAGCAAAGGGTCCTGGGTGGCGAGGATACGAATAGCCAGTAGACCAGCATTACCGGCATTGCCAATGGCCACAGTAGCCACCGGAACGCCGGCGGGCATCTGCACGATAGAGAGCAGTGAATCCAGACCGCGTAGCCACTCTGTCGGTACTGGTACGCCGATGACCGGCAGAGTCGTATGGGCGGCAAGCATGCCGGGGAGATGGGCGGCGCCCCCGGCTCCGGCAATAATAACACGCAAGCCGCGCTCATGAGCGGTGCGCCCATACTCAGCCATGTCGTGGGGAGTGCGATGGGCAGAGATGATCCGGAGCTCGTGCTCCACACCAAATCGTTGGCAAATCTCCGCGGCCGTGCGCATCGTCGGCAAGTCCGAGTCGCTGCCCATCACGATACCTACCACAGCCGTCATGTGCCAACCTCTTTTCAATTGCCGAGAAAGACATCCTACTACGCACAGTCTATCACCAGCTGCCGGTGTACGACACGCACGTCCCACATCACCTGCGCACAGGAGCAAGCAATACGCAGGTTGGTTCCATGTGCTACGCTCTAGCTCAGAATGAAGAGCGTGGTGAAAGGTGGAGTCCATGACCCAATCTGCAGATGTCATCATAGTGGGCGCCGGGCTGGCCGGTCTGGTCGCCGCGTCAGAGCTTGCCAATGCCGGCAAGCATGTGTTGGTTCTTGACCAGGAGCCGGAGCAGAGTCTGGGGGGCCAGGCATTTTGGTCCTTTGGGGGACTATTCTTTGTCAATTCGCCGGAGCAGCGGCAAATGGGCGTGCAGGACTCGTATGAGTTGGCGCTGCAGGACTGGATGGGGACCGCCAAATTTGATCGGGAAGAAGATGGGTGGGCACGCCAGTGGGCGGAGGCCTACATCGCCTTTGCCGCTGGCGAGAAGCGGCCCTGGCTGCACTCCCTGGGACTTCGCTTCGTGCCGGTGGTGGGTTGGGCCGAGCGAGGTGGATACGGGGCCACTGGCCACGGCAACTCAGTTCCGCGCTTTCACATAACCTGGGGAACTGGTCCCGGCGTGCTGGCGCCCTTCATTCGACAGGTGCGCAATGCCGTGAAGAAGGGGCTCATCACCATCCAGTATCGCCACCGGGTAAGCGAGCTGACACGCAGCGCCGGCGTGGTGACTGGAGTACGGGGCGAGATTCTGGAGCCGAGCGACGTCAAGCGTGGTCAAGCCAGCTCCCGAGTTGTCGTTGGTGAGTTCGATGTCTCGGGACAGGCAGTACTCATCACCTCAGGCGGCATCGGTGCTAACCACGATCTCATTCGCCAGAATTGGCCTACTGCGCGCCTGGGTCAGGCACCCAGGCAAATGCTCACCGGGGTGCCCGCTCACGTGGATGGACGGATGCTCGGTATCGTCGAAGGCGCTGGGGGAAGAATCGTCAATCGCGACCGTATGTGGCACTACACCGAAGGCATACAAAACTGGAACCCCATCTGGCCTAACCATGGCATTCGCATCTTACCTGGCCCGTCCTCTTTGTGGCTCGACGCCACAGGTAATCGGCTTCCCGTCCCGCTGTTTCCGGGCTTTGACACCATGGGTACGCTGTCTCACATTCTAGGAACCGGTTATGACTACAGCTGGTTCCTGCTCACCCGGAAGATCATCGAGCGCGAGTTCGCGCTTTCTGGATCGGAGCAGAATCCTGATTTGACCAACAAACGGCGCATGGCGGTGGTTCTTCGGGCACGAGGCAGCGTCCCGGAGCCCGTCGAGGCGTTCATGCAGCATGGTGTCGACTTTGTCGTCGAACCCACGCTTGCCAAACTTGTGCCCCGCATGAATGCGCTTGCCGGCAGTCCTGAACCGCTCATTGACCTGACCGCCCTGGAACGTGAGATTGTGGCACGCGACCGTGAACTCGATAACCATTTCGGCAAAGACGCACAGATCACTGCCATACGGGGGGCGCGTGCCTATAGGGGTGATCGGCTGATCCGCATCGCGCGTCTTCACAAGCTGCTCGATCCCGAGGCCGGCCCGCTCATCGCTGTGCGGCTCCGCATTCTCACTCGCAAGACACTGGGCGGTCTGCAGACCGACCTCTCCGGACGAGTACTAGGCGACGATGGTGCGCCAGTTCCGGGGCTGTATGCGGCGGGTGAGGTCGCCGGTTTTGGCGGCGGAGGCATGCATGGTTATAGTGCCCTTGAGGGCACGTTCCTGGGCGGCTGCCTCTTTTCAGGAAGAGTGGCCGGACGCAGTCTCGCCAGCAGTGTTATATAGTAGTTCTCGCAGTACAGGTTTTCCACACTCTCGGCACTAGTCCTGCTGAAACCTCGCGCTATTGTTGGAGGCTAACGAGATGGAAAATGAAGAGACGCAAAACGTGGTGTCCGCCCCGGCAGAGGAGCTAGCCGGATTGCGGCAGCTTGCGCTGCGGCTGCTGTCTCCCTATGGCTACGATACCTCGGCCGAGCGCCAGCCGCAGTTTCTGGTTGGACGCGTACCGCCCAAGTTCCCCATCGAGCTGCCGTTGCCCGAGGATGCCCAGGTCGTCGGCAGCGTCGTTGCCCACCGCCGTACCGACATCTTATTCGACACCAGGGAACCTATGGAGTCGATTCAACGGCTTTACTATCAACACATGACCGCCTTAGGGTGGCTGGCCATGAATGATCCCACCCAGGCGGCAAGACCAACCATTCGAGCCGGGGGATTCGTGAGCTACCGAGAAAATCGCCAGACACTATATGAGGTCTTCAGCCAGGGGGAGAGCGGACCTACCCTTTCCGTCATCACCAGGCTTCCACAAGACGGAATTCTTCCTGTTCAGGTTGCCTTCCAAATCTACGATCGCCCCGAGCAATCGCCTTTCTGGCGCCGCACCCATGATATGTTCGAGGTGCTGCCTACTCTCTCACCTCCCGACGGAGGCGAACAATGGGCGGGAGGAGGTTCCGGCGGCAGTGGCGAGGTCTGGAACAATGCCAGACTCAGGACCCAGCTGGACCTCACTGGAGTTGCCACCTATTACAGCGCTCAGCTCACCGAAGCTGGCTGGGTATTGGTTGACGGCAGTTGGGCACCTACGACCGAGGTCGGAAGCAAAGGATCGGCCTGGAGCTATTGGCGATTCACCGACGACCAAGGCCATTCCTGGCAGAGCCTATTCACCGCGCTGACCCATCCCGACACCCCACACGAGTATTTCCTGGTAGTTCAGGCGCGCCAGACCATACAGCCACCATCGAACTCATCCATTCAGATTGGCCAACAGAGGCATGATGGTTAACTGTTGGACGGCGCTGCTTCCTTTGTCACCGCACGCTACCGCGGACTATTCTGCGGCCGCGGCCGGTAGGCATGCGGAATCGTATGCTGTATTCTATTCAGCGTCCAGATACCGTCGAGCAGAGGAGACCGCCCTTCCGGAAGTTGCGGCGAGACAGTGGCGGCCGGTAGCAAACTGGTCCCTGCAGAAGATGAGGCTTGGGCAGACGCCAGAGCTTCGTCATCGAAGGTGATACTTCCGGCTGGTGACCAGTGGAAGTGGTAGTAGGGATAGCGCATGCCGACCTCTCGGGTAGCGGCCGTCTGCGGATTCCACTTGATGGCCAGAGCAAATTGCCCCTCCAGTTCGGTTGAGTAGCGCGCGGGGTCGTAATAGCGCTCGCCTTGGCGGGTGACGCGGCTAGGGGGAGTGTTGGCGCCCGCAGCGGCAACGGTACTGCCTCCGCTATCGGCGTCTTCCACACTCTTGGCCCAGTCCACCAACCGCACCACATGGTAGCTGGCGCGGAAGCGCAGCGGTATTTTTCCTTCAGCGTTCGGAGCGGGATCGGAGAGCAGCAGCGCCACATCGGTGGTGTGGCGGTCGCGGAGCAGGTGCTCGATATCCAGGCACAGTAGACGGTGGAAGAGATTAGGATCGTTGGTAGAGACCGGCGGCATCTCTGCCACATGCGCCAGGCTGAACCCGGCTCTTCCGGTCAGCTCACGTAGGTCCTCATAGATATAGGCGGCTACGCGCTCGGTCGCACTGAGCAGCGAATCATCAGTCATGACCTCCACGCCGACTGTGCGATAGATCCCCGTCTCAGGCGTTACTGTGTAAATTGTCACATGACTAGGCCCAGCTGGCGTACTGGCCGCTAGACGGGGTACACCACCAGTTGCTTTATTCATCTGGCTGTGCCTCTTTCCTTGGGGCCGCGAGCTAACGCGCTTTGCAGACAAGCAAAAATAGTTAAGAGGGATAGCACGACAATGGGAGGGCTAATCTCCCGCTTCAAAAGGCCAATACAGAGCCCCACCAGTAATGCCAGCCCATAGGTGAGGAGTAGCGGCTGAATCCTCGAGGCATCGGTGAGGGCACTCAGTCCTCGTATCAGAGGATTCCGCTCACCGGAGGGCGCCTCAACCAGCCGTTGCGCCAGGTGAAACAGCGCTAGCCCGAGCATGAAGAGAAGTAGCACTAGCCCGAGCACAACGCATCCGCCAGCCATCAGCCCTACTTGCACTATGGCTGGATAACTGCCAAAGTTGCAGACCAGAGATCCTGCCACACAGGTAGTGCCGGGCCCGTAGAGGTAGAGGTAGTAGCCAATCAGAATGATAGGATTAATCAAGAGAGCTGCTAGCAAAGCTGTACTCGGCCGGCCTCGGCGCGAAACCGGACGAGTCTGCGGCGGCGGCAGAATAGCGGCTTGGTCAGGCAGCAACATCGAGTTGCCCGGATCTCTTGGGTTGGTCATGGCTCTTCGTCTCTCTCCTGCAGTGACACCCGCAGCTACTATCATTTCTATTGATCAGCTTGTAAGCGCATCTCGCTCTGGCCGGTACCAGCTGGGACTGGCGGGGATGTTGGTGTGGTGGGCATCCCAATCGGAAGGCCAGAAAGCCGGAATCGCGCCGCCAGGCTGAAGCCGAAGGAGTCCAAGCCACTCCTCGTCGTCGATACGCAGAAGCACTGAGCCGGCAGCCTGGTCCTCCTTCATGATGAGCTGACGAAGCTCCGCACGCGCTGCTACAAAGAGACTGCTTCGCTGCGGAGGCGTCGCCGGCTGGTAGAGGATTGCCGCCTGGCGTACCAACCGGTCGAAAATACCGGCGGACTCAAAAGCGGGCATAGCTTCGAGCGCCGCGCCAATGCTTACCATATCTCCGCTCAGGTATGGCCGGACCACCGTAAGCGCAAATTCACGTACTGGATGTCTCAACTCATGGGGACTGGTTTCCAGCAGGTTCGTATCCTGCAGCGCGATACGCAAAAAAGGCAGCATCGTGGACAGAGAGTGATGCCATTCCGCCGCGCCGCTCGCGGTATGGCTGGCGGCGATTGCCTCATTTTTTCGTTTGGCAGTGACATCTTGCTCAAAGCGGCCCAAGTTGTAGTCATGAGGGCGCAGCACATGGCGGTTGGCAAAGAGCACATCGCGTCGGCCCATCGCTCCCTCGAAGAGTCCCTCGTCGATGGACTCGGCCTCGCTCTCCATCACGTCGGCCACGCTGGCCAGAAAAGTATCCCACTCCAGCAGGCGGTCCAGCAGGCGACGCACCAGATTATGCAGGCCGGAGAAGAGAGCCGCACGCCGGAGGTCTTCATACAGCTCACACTGGTACGAGTGCACACGGCGATAAAACTGGCGCAAATTTTCCGCCGCCTGCCGCTCCTGGAAGCGGCGATACGCGATATATCCCCAGGCCAAGCATCCACTCACCACAATCAGCAGAATCGCCAGTAGGGGCATTGCCAGCCGGTTGTTGGCGAACCATTGCTTCGGCAATATTGACATTCCCAGCAAGACAGCTATCGGCACCACGCTGCAGATCGCGCCGGCGACCGCCGCTAGGCTGGGACGGCGCCTCATTTCCCAGCGGTACCGCTCGGTCAGCGCATCGAGCACCTCCGAAGTCCAGGTCCGGTCCGCTCCGCGCTCTGGTCCAATTGATTGATTTTCCCCTTCGCGGAGAAAATGTTCATAGGCCAGCTCTCTATTCTCACGTCTGGTCTCCAGCCGATCCTGCTCCACCGCCAGCAACTGGTTGAGCTCCTGCATATAGGTGCGCGCCTCGACGACACCGGCTGCCCCATGCAGCATCAGCTCGTTGGCCTGACGAGTCAGTTCTCGTTCGCGCTCGTGCTCATAGCCTTCCCACCGCGAGCGCACAGTATCCTGCCACTGGGCAAAGCCGTATTCGGCCTTTTGATCCTGTGCTGAGAGCACCTCCGGCAGGTCCTGGTAGCTCGTGATGAAGCGCTCGAATTCAGAGTAGTTGAAATGGCGGAAGATCAGCCCGCCGTCGGGCTTCCCTTGCGACACTCCGCGCGACTGCGCCAGTGCCTGGGCGCTGAGTGGTGGCGACGGTCGCCCCGCTCGTGACCGGGCCGGAGTATCCTGTATATCCGCCTGCAGCCCGGAGATAAAAGACGCAGCGCGCTGCGCGGCGTCTTTTAGTCTGGCCGGAGGTGGCTCCTCCCGGGTCTCCCCGGGGTCCCATCCACGCATGAGCTGGGCGCCAAGACGGTTGGCGCAGTATTGTTCCGCTTGGGCGCGCGGAAAGGTTAGACGGCAGGCGCCCACACCACTGATACGCTCGTACGGATATTTCACCATGCGTGGCAGGCTACGGCGAAGTGACGTCTCGAACTCATGAGTGACGGTGATGCCGGTGGCAGTCATCACGAATATGGCCTCAGCCGCCGCGAACGGCACATCATAGCGTCCCGCCCAGTACGTTTGCTGCTCACCCAGCGCCTCGAAGAGATAGGCGAAGGCCGCCAGCGGCTTCTCACCATGGTTATCCAGCAAAAGCGGTACCCAGGGTTGCTTACCGCAGAGATCATCGTGAGCGCGATGGGCCTCCGGATCATGAGGTGGTATGTTGGCCAGCGCCAGCAGCACCAATGACTCTACATGCTCGCTCTCCATCGCGATCCGTACGGACTCGGCCACCGGCAGGAGCAACGGGGACTCAGCAGCGGCGGCAATCCAGACAACCGCCGACATTCTTGATACTGTCGAGCTGTCATCCTGAATACGAGTGATCGTTGCGTCGTCGAGCACACCGCGATGTGACGGTGTGCTCGACGACGCAACGCGCGAATCCTGACCACGCAAGGCCTCCACCATGAGGAGCGGCAAAGGGGTCGGCGGTACGCTTAACGCCGGATCTCCGGCAAATTCCGCGTGCTCTATAACAGCCGCCAGATCGGGATCGAACCAGTGGCCAAGAGGCCGCCCCCCGCCGTCCAGTGAACTGTCCTCGACCGCCAGAACCGCAACACCTGCCCGCCGGGCGGGGTCAAGACTGGGCAACATTACTGCCAGTTGCTCGCCAATCTCTGTGCCCGCTGTGCCCACGCAGACTACCACAGTCGGGCGAAAATGCAGCGGTATGACCGTACTCACCCCATCCCCCTATTCATGGCACTCATGCCAGCCGAGCTTGCGCCCGCCAACTCTTATCTTCGGTTGGCTCATTGTACATCACGAGACTGAGCCGAGTTTCGGCCATAGGACGGCCGTAGATTACCGTTAGCTGGGTCGGTATTATAGTCGTTGCGGGTGGTAGGGGCGGAGCCGCTAGTCGCATACGCGCCATTCGCCATGCCGGCTCCATTGGACAGAGTGGCCGCATCTCCTCCCATCCAGCCAGGGCGGTTGCCGGCACCGCTATGGATCTGGCGAATCACTCTTTGCGGTAGGTTACGTCCCTGAGGGTCGCCCAGTGCCTGCCCCATCATGACCAGCCGCTCCATTTCACCGCAGCTGAATACCGGCGCATTGGTGCTGCCATAAGGATGGTTCGCATCCCCCATCCAGGCCTGCTCATGAGTCAGGAACTCCCCCATGCTGCTATTAATCTCCTGGAAATAGTCGGGGATGGTACCCAGACTGATGCCGTGCTGTCCATAGGCGAGCTGCATACGGTGCGGATCCAGTGCCTTGGAAAGCATGGGTGCCGACCCCTGGCTGGCAACCGTACCGATGCGGTTTCGGGCGCGTTCCAGAATGCGCTGCTGAGTGCCGTCGCGCCACTGCATGCCTAGGTACAGGCTGGTGCTTAGGTTAGTGGTACCGCTGGTCCAGAGCTGATCCTCAAATGCCACCAGTTTACGTGCTAGCCCACCGATATGCGCCAGGTGGGTGTAGAGCACATCTTCTACTTTGGCGTCTTCCCGCTCATCCTCGGTGACACAGCAGCTGCGAACCAGATCGAAGAGATTCATGCGATAGAGTTGCGGCAGGTAGAATTCGTCTCGGAGGTACTGGACCAGACGGTCGCGCAGCGCCTCGGGATCGATCACCATCAGGCCGCTCTGGTCGTGGTAGCGTTGGTCTAGCCAGGCCGAGAAGTTGCGGGCGTGATCCTCGGAAGTGACACTGGCAGAAAGCTGCTCGTAGAGTTTCTGTACCGGTGGTGAAGAACCATCAGGATTCTTCATGCCCTTGAGCAGCGGCAGGTCAAAGATGTGGCGGCGATGCACGTGCATATCGTCCAGCTCGCCGTGCCAGGCGGTCGAGGAGAGCGCCGCCGCACTCAGCTGGCGAGTCACATCAGTGCTGTCCAGGCGGCGACGATATTGAGCGGTACGAGCCAGTTCGTCGTCCACGAATTTCAGCAGGCGCTGCAGCAGCTGGCGGCGCTCGTCGTAGACCGCGGCCCTGATGTTGCGCCGCTGTACTCGGTTGAAATCGTCGGTCACCGCGGCTATCGCGTGGTCACGGCGCCCCATGACCGGCCATGCCTGCAGCATTTCCCGCCAGAGAACGTGATCCAGCTGCACGCGGCGAGGCGCATTCTGATCACGTTGCGCGTTCAGGGCAGCGGTATAGACGCGTTGTCTGGACTGTAAACGGCGCAGCTGCTCGCCGAGCGGCTCGTTGCGAATGCTGTTGATATCGCGCAGTTCCGCCGCTTCGAGAGTCTGTGCCTCCTCATGTACTTGATTGGTTACCGTCTCAATCTGCTCGCGCAGTCGAGCCTCATAGCTGTCCAGCTTGGCGCTGCCCGCCGACTGAAACTGCTCATCCTTAAAGGGTGGAAGTGGCGGCGGTTCCAGGGCGTGCTCCCACTCGGCGGCGCGTCCCATCTCCTGGCTGCTCAGCTCATAGGTGGTTGAGCTCATATCACCGCGCAGATAGGGAAGTACCTGGGCAGCGGCAAGCTGCGCAAAAGCGGTGGCGGTCTCCACCGCTGGGAAGGCGACCTCCATAGGGCAGGTAGTACCGAACATGGTTGGTAACCCGTTGCCGTCGTAATTGCCCAGCGTCTTGCGATCTACCGCCTTGGAGCGCTCCAGGAAACCTACCCCTGAGGCGTTGGTGATGCGCATAAAGATATCCAGGCCGATAATGCGGGCCGCCTGCTGAGAAGAGGTCATGCTGGTCTGGCCGAAGAGGAAAACCTCATTGGCGATGGTATCACCACGCAGGGTGTAGGGCGTCTTCATCAAGTACTTGGTATAGGGACCGCGATGGCCCTTGGCGTCCGGCTGGTCTCGGGCGACGCTGAGAGCGATCAATTCCAGCAATGTCGCGGTACCGTTGCTCTTGCGCCAACTTATGTCGTTTGATTCAGCTTCGGCTATGCGCTCTGGTAAGAGACAGAAGATGTTCAAGCGGTGTCTGAGATTGAGCTGCAACACACGATGACGCGCCATTACCGCAATGTCGGGCAGTATACCGCTTCCGGTGCCGCCGCCCAGGAACGAGACGATATTTATCTGTATGTCCCTGACCGGTGTGGCATTCTGATGAGAGGCCAGCGCGCCCAGCGAGGCGAGCGCCGTATCGAGCAGCTGTTCGACCTTGGACCGGTCGGTACAGGCGGCGACATGGCCGTTGTTGCGTATGCCGCCGGCTCCATTATCGAAGGCTTCAGGGGTCTTATTGGGAATATACGTATGCTCGGCGATCGCTGGATCGAGCGGGTCGGCATAGGTGATGCCGTGGGCTATGCTGATACGGAGGTCGAATTCTTTGAGCACACCAGGGTGTGCCTTGCGAAACTGCATGACCTCCGCCGGAGGCGAATCGATATCCAGAAAGACAAGAGCCACGCGCTGGCGATCTTGCTCGGGCAGATAGACCAGCTGGCTCATGGCTTCCAGCGCCGAGTAAGCGGGAGTGCTGCCCAAGAAGATATTCAGAGACGGCACCATGATCTGTGACTCGACAAGTGAACGCGGCTGATCTTCATCAGCGGCTTGCGCATAATCAAATGTCGCCATTATGCAACACTCCTTCTGACATCTCCTGCAACTCGTGCAGTCAACACCTAACTAAAGATTCGAGAGCACTATCTATCCGAAACTAGCTATCCGGCGGTAATCCTAGCCAAGAGCAAGCACTCGTCCAATCGGCTACCAGTCGTCGTCGCTCCGCGAGCGGCGCCGGCGCGGCCGCTCGTCCTGATCGTCAGGGTAGCGGTACCGCCCGCTGTCACCGCGGCTCTTACTGGCTCCGCGTCGTGCTGCGCCGCGGTCGTCATCGTCATCATCGTCATCATCGTCATAGGAGTTACGTGAGTGGCGCCGACCAGAAAAAAGACCTCTCTGTCGGCGATCGTCGTCATAATCCCTGTCGCGGTCGCCGGCGGGACGGCTCCCCATAATGCGTTTGGCCAGCTCAGACCGGGTATCAGGCCGCCCGTCGCCAGCGTCATGCCGTCCGCCAGCTTCGATATGATAGCGGACACGCCCGTCGCTGCTGGAGAGGTCGGCACTGGCAGCGGAGAACCAGGTCATTGGTACCTGGCCGCCGGCCTGCCGGTAGTTATCGCTTCCTGCAATGCCGCGTACCCAGATGCGTGACCCACGCCCAAACCGGAAGCGCAGTCCTGGGTCAAGCCCCATCTGTCCAGACTCTACGGTGCTGGGAGAGAAGAATGCCTGTGTGCGACGTGCGCGGCCGAATTCATCGGCACCACCAGGTGTGCTTATGATGGCTCCCCGCGGCTTGGGCGCTACTGTGTAGCGGACAAGAAGCGCCAGGAACGCCAGAATCAATAGATAGAGCAGCGTTGCCCCATAGGCATGCACCCGCTCAGCCGTGGTATTTGGCGCCAGATTGACCTCGACCGACCGGCTCACGTGGGTGAGATCGCCGTGAGAGATGTCATACGCGCCCTGGGTCGTCAGCGCCAGTGTATAGGTGCCGTCGGCCTGGGAGGGGAAAATCAGATGAAATGCTCCGCCGCCGTCGTTGACAAACGTGACCGGAATCGGTTGTGTTGTCCCCGCGCGCGTAGCCGTGCCGGCGACCGACGCCTCAGTGTAGAGCTTACCGTTGAGCTCGATCTGTCCCTTGACTACCGCCGAAGGCTGGGCCGGTAAACCTTCCAGAGGCCAGCCGCTAAAGAAGCTAGCAATGGGTAGGCCGTAGAGCAGCTGCAGCGGTTTGTCCCACTCAGTGGCCGCCGCCGC
The DNA here is from genome assembly GCA_963826075.1 of uncultured Chloroflexia bacterium. Taxonomy (GTDB): domain Bacteria; phylum Chloroflexota; class Ktedonobacteria; order Ktedonobacterales; family JADMIN01; genus JAJPKE01. Next base: position 483,447 of record CAWGVQ010000004.1, on the reverse strand, counting down.
AACTGGCTCGGTAGTGGCACCGTGCTGGCCGATCAACAGCGCTGTAGGGAAAAGGTCCAAGCGGACCACCGACTGAGCAGCAAGCACATCGTCGGTGGCAGACTGCACCTGCACTTCGATCTTGTACGAACCGGTTGGCGCCGTGGTGGGAATCGTTACCGGCACGCTGTAGGTTCCACTGCCTCCCTGATCTGCCAGCAGTATATCCTCGGTAAAAGGCGTTGCCGAATCGCCGACAAACGAGACCGTGCCGCTCAGGCTGAAGTGGCCGCCAGTAACGGGCACGCCCTTATTGGAGAGCTGTGCTGATACGGTAAAGGGTTCGCCCAGCGCCAGCGGCCCGTTGGTGGATGGCGAGGTGAGCGCCAGGGTGAGAGCCGAGACCTTGAGGCTATCCATAAGAAAGAGACCGGTGCCGCTCACGTCTAGTTCCCAGGTGCCTGGCTGAGGCGTCTGCAGAGATATGATCGCGAAATGGGGGTCGGTCGCAACGAAAGCGCCAGCCGCCGGCGGCGGAATCCGCTGGCCATCCGGCGCAAGTATCGAGACTTTGGTCGATGGGTTGTCCTTGAGCACAATCACGTCGAGCTCGGTGACGTACGCGCCCACGCTGAAATTGCGAGCGGTTACTCCACCAGTCAAATTGGTTGGTCCAATGGTGGGACCAGGCGACCTCCCGTTACGCAACCGAAAGATATCTACAAAGAATGGGGCGATGTTGAGTGGCGAGACTCCGGGGACCACGCCATGTCCATCATCGTAAAAGCTGCCCGAAGTGGCGCCGGTAACTCCGCTCAGGAACGGGAAAAAGCTTTGATCGCTGCCCAGCGCGATAGCATCGATGGGCCAGTCGTGAGCCTTGAACTGTGGAACCAGTTGCGTCTGTATAGCGCTGATCTGGGCATTGGTGCTGGGATAGGGTGCGCCGTCGGTGAGGAGAATGATGCTGCCGCTATATGCTCCGCCCTGTGTGGAGGTCGCCAGCATAGCCAGAGCCTGGGAGAGCGCGTCATAGGTTGGCGTATCGTCATCCGGCTGGCACTGGTTACTCTTCTCTGCGACGGCGTTTATCAGAGCCTGGCGGGCATTGACGGTCGACATCTCACGCGGCGCCAGACCCCAGTTCACGGCGACGCCGAAATTATGGGGCCCGCCGGTTGCGGTGCCGTCCAGCCCGACGACGCCTACGAAGTCTCCAGGTCCGCTGAGATCGATGTAGGCATTGGCAGCCGAACACCGCAGACCATCAGGATCGTTCTCCGACATTGAGCCTGACATGTCGAGAATGATCACCGTCACATGCCCGGCACTGCCGTTACTGCGCGAAGCCACGGCGCTGCGGCTGCTCCCGGCCGGCGATTCCGCTGCCATCGGCGCTGCGTCTGCCATCGGCACATGAGGGAGCACCAGAACGGCGCCTCCGCCAGAGATCAGCGCCAGCGCCACAGCCGGAAACGCCAGCGCACTCGACTTCTTCAAGATATTTTGGATAGCCTTTCCTAGATATCCCCATAATGCTGCATATACCACAGGCAACTCCCCGCCTCAGGTTGGCTAGAAACCAGTAAGAGGTAACATTGCTTGGATATACGTACCAATGTTCGCTAGGGTGAGAAAATTAGTCACCCAGTATTAGAGGTTGTGCCAGAGAGCTGGACACATCCAAATGTGCCGCGATATACTACGCGGCGGTGCCTGGGTTATTGGCACCGATCGGGCAGGCAATGGTGCCTGTCTGTTGCAGGATGCGCGAGGTGGCCGGTAATGCGTATTGATATCATCGGTGTCCCCATGGATTTAGGAGCGGATCGGCGCGGTGTGGATATGGGACCGAGCGCTATTCGCTATGCCAGTATCAGTGAGCGTCTCCGCACGCTTGGCCATGAAGTCGAAGACCTCGGCAACATACCGGTGGAGGGGCGCGAGACCCGTCCACATGGCGATCCCAAGCTCAAGTACCTCGACCAGATAGTGCAGGCTTGCAATGACCTGGCGAGGAGCATCACGAAGAGCATTACCGATGATGCGCTGCCCATCACGCTCGGCGGAGACCACAGCATAGCCCTTGGCTCGGCGGGCGGCGCGGCGAATGCTCTAGGCGAGATCGGCATCCTCTGGTTTGATGCGCATGCCGACTTCAATAGCGTTGAAACCAGTCCTTCGGGAAATATTCACGGCATGATTCTAGGCGCATTGGCTGGATATGGCGACCAACGGTTGGTGGATACCGCCAAGAGTTCCAGTAAGCCGCGCCAGGTGGATCCAGATCGTATTGCCATTGTGGGGGTGCGTGACCTGGATCCGGGAGAGGTTGCGCTGCTGCGCCGAGCTGGCGTTCACGTGTTTCCAATGTCTGAGATAGACCGGCGCGGCATCTACGAGGTTACTCATGATGCACTTCGGGTAGTTTCCTCCAACACCAGAGGGTTTCATGTGAGTGTTGACATGGATGTCGTCGACCCCAGTGAGGCTCCCGGTGTGGGCACACCAGTTCATGGAGGTATTACCTATAGGGAAGCGCATATGGCGCTGGAGCTGGTTGCCGAGACCGGCGGGATGGTCAGCCTGGATTTTGTCGAAGTAAATCCCATTCTCGATCAGGCTAACCGCACGGCTGCTCTGGCCACCGAACTGGCGCTGTCGGCAACCGGTAAACGCACGTTCTGAATTCCGGCGCCGCCAGGTAAGTTTAATCTTGACACGCTCTTCGGAGAGGGCGTATCGTTGGGATGGAGAATGGCGGCATAGGACATTGTAGGCGTAGTATCCTCATGTACCAATACCACAAGATACGCAATGTACCCCGCTCTCTGTAAGGCCGTATGGCGAAGCGTGCCTGCGGCGGTAATCCATTCCCCATGTTGCGGCAACGGCGCCGACACACAGGAGGCATGTAAACGTGTCCAACACGGCTGCTCTTTCGCAGCGATCTGACATGGTAGTGTACCTGAACGGCGAATTTATCCCCGCCAATCAGGGGCGAGTAGGCATGATGACTCATGCGTTGTCCTATGGAACCGGTTGCTTCGAGGGATTGCGCGGCTACTGGAACGCGAATGCGGAGGAAATGTACATTTTCCGTGCCCGCGAACACTTTGAGCGCTTGCATCGATCCTGTCGCATAATGAACATTGCGCTGCCCTACTCAGCGGACGAATTGGTGGAGATCTCTACTGAGCTGGTCCGCCGCAATGGTCTGCGCGAGAATTGTTACCTTCGGCCCTTTGCGTATAAAGCCGACGAGATCATTGGGGTAAGACTCCATGATCTGCATGACCATTTCTCACTCTTCGCCGTCCCGATGGGAGACTACATCCCGACGACTGGGCTTCGCTGTGGGGTCTCGTCCTGGCGGAGAATAGATGACAATATGATTCCCGCGCGCGCCAAGGTTTCAGGCTCTTACGCCAACAGCGCTTTGGCCAAGACCGAGGCCTTGATGAATGGCTTTGATGAAGCTATCATGCTGACGGCGGAGGGTCATGTCAGCGAGGGTAGCGCCGAGAATATCTTTCTCGTTATCGGCAATGAGTTGATGACCCCTCCAGTTACTGAAAATATTTTGCCGGGTATTACCCGTGATACCATAATCCAACTTGCCCGCCGTGAGCTGGATCGAATCACTCGAGAGCGGGTGATTGACCGCACTGAACTGTATTGTGCTGAGGAGATTTTCCTCACTGGAACCGGGGCGCAGCTTGCTCCGGTTATCGAGGTAGATCATAGGCCAATAGGTACCGGCAAGCTGGGACCGATCACCTCGGAGATGCAGAAAATCTACTTCGAGGTAATACGAGGTAAGCGTCCCGAGTATATGGAATGGTGTACACCGTGCTATAGCCCGAGCAAGTATGGTCCAGTGAGTACCGATGCGGGAGTGAAAGCTGCCAACGGGCATAACGGTCACAGCAAAGTAACAAGTTCGCGCGGAAAGGCCGCTCGAGCTACCAAGCGATAGACCTGACGCGTCTAGTGCGCCGGCCCCAGTAGCAGGCTCATGCCTCCGGAGGCATGAGCCTGCTACTGGGGCCGGTCTGTGTCTACATTCAACTCTTCATGCAAGTAGGCACGTATTTTGCTGTCCCTGAGGTGTATGACTGCCAACGAGTGGTGGTCATGGTACACAAACGGCAAGAAGTCAGAAAGGAGATGCTGATATGTTTGTGCTCTTTCGTCTAATTCCTACAGCATTTCGCGCATTGTTTCACATGGTATTCATAGCACTGCTGTTCGCAATCATTGCCGGAGGAATTACCCTGGGAGTCGCCTACGCCAATACGCCGCACTGGCCGCCGAGCACCCTTACTATTGTAATAGCAGCGGTCATTGCGGTTCTGGCCGGCTATGCCGCCGGACTGACCACCCTGGTATCTGAGGTAATGCACGGCGTCAAGGATGTGGAACAGGATGTGGTACACGGGATCGAAGGCGATGTGTCCCACCGTGAGCCTGCCCACAGCTGATTGCCGCATGGCCGCTTTGTAGGTAATGGTTACTGGGTACACGGTACTCGCAGCGACACGCTGGTAGTATCGCCCGCGAGAGGCCGCCGGACAGTCCGGCGGCCTCTCGCGTTTTGCTGGCCTTTACGCCCGGGCGTTCTAGAGGTTATACTACACTATGGAAAGTTCTGTAGTAAAAGCCATTTGCAGGTGCAATGACCTCCCATCGCCTGGTAGGTACCAGGGGAGCTGGAAATGATGACACAAAAATCAATAGCGGAAATCAGTGAACTGAAAGAGGCGACCCACGAGCAAATTATCTGCCCGGTCGCCAAGACGGCCGAGATCATCAGTGGTAAGTGGACGCTGTTGATTATCCGTGATCTGACTACCGGCACCAAGCGCTTTAGCGAACTGGAGCGCTCCTTAACTGGTATCAGCCCCAAGACGCTTTCGGAGCGGCTTACCGCACTCGAAAACGAGGGAGTGCTCAGGCGCCATGCCTACGCCGAAGTGCCTCCCAAGGTTGAGTACTCCTTAACTGAGAAGGGGCAGGACCTGGTGGAGGTCATCGAGGCTATGCGCTCCTACGGCAAGCTGTGGCTCTGCTGCGGCAAGTGAGCCGTCCCAAGCTCTACTCAATATGTGGCGCCCTCACAGTCGTTCACTACATTCTCCTATCCCTCCCTTAGGAGTCTAGGGGCTTTCTTGCTTTCGGGCAGCGTCTCATTGTGGCCAGTGGGCCGTTTGAGGTAAAATCGTGAATGGTTCGCTTATGAATAGGCACGATGACGATCGGCTACGAGCTGCAGGCCCAAACTGGAAGGCGGGTGTTGGATTGCGCCGCTCTACTGCTTCCGTCGAGATGCCCCTGCAACGTGACCAGGAGCTGGGTAGCTTGCCAGTACAGCATCTCTTTGAAGAAGATATGCCCGACCGACCGCACGAGGCATGTGGGGTATTCGGCCTGTATGCACCTGGAGAAGATGCGGCACGTATCACCTATTTCGGACTATATGCCCTACAGCACCGTGGCCAGGAGAGCGCGGGCATTGCTACCAGCGACGGCGCCACACTGCATCTGCACCGGCAGATGGGGCTGGTTTCCCAGGCCTTCACCGAGCAGAACCTGCTTGGACTTCCAGGATACAGTGCCATTGGGCATACCCGCTACTCTACGGCCGGCTCCAGCCGGGTCGAGAATGCGCAGCCCTTTGTCATGCGCGGAAATCTGGGCGAATTCGCGCTAGCCCACAATGGTAACCTGACCAACACCGAAGCGCTGCGTAGGCGCCTCTTACGTGAAGGTGTTTGCGTATCCGAAAGCAGCGATAGCGAGTTGATCGCCCATCTGCTGGCTCGAGCCGCCGGCTCGACGTACCTCGAGAAATTACGCCGCGTCATGTCACTGTTGCAGGGTTCCTACAGCCTGGTAATCCTCACGCCGGACTCTGTCATTGGTTTGCGCGATCCTCACGGCATACGCCCGCTATCGATTGGCCAGCTCGAGAATAACTGGATCATTGCCTCAGAGACCTGCGCCATTGAGACTGTCGGTGGCGAGGCGCTACGCGATATCTCGCCGGGCGAGATAGTCATCATAAGCGGCAGTGGCGAGTCTGGACTGCAGGCACATACCGGCCTGGCACCGTTGAATTCGGCGGCCTGTCTCTTTGAGTATATCTATTTTGCTCGTCCTGACAGCGCTATCTCAGGTCGCTCGCTGTACCTGGCTCGCCAGCGAATGGGGGCGCAGTTGGCGGTGGAATATCCTGTCGACGCAGACCTGGTGATTGGCGTGCCGGACTCAGCTACGCCAGCTGCGGCCGGCTACGCTGCCGCGCGAGGAATGCCGTATGCCGAAGGTCTGATCAAGAACCGCTACATCGGCCGTACGTTCATTCAGCCGGACCAGCGACTACGCCAGCTTGGCGTCAAGATGAAATTCAATGCGCTGGGAGCCGTTCTTGAGGATAAGCGCGTGATCATGGTGGATGACAGCGTGGTTCGGGGCACAACCGTTCGTCCACTGGTAAAGATGCTTCGCGATGCCGGAGCGGCTGAGGTCCATCTAGGGATCACGTCTCCCCCGTTTCGATGGCCCTGTTACCTCGGGCTCGATGTTGCCGGACGCGAGCAGCTCATTGCCGCACGTCTTCCTAACGTAGCGGATATTGCCTCCGAGCTGGAGGTTGACAGCCTGCATTATCTTAGTTTGGATGGTCTCATTGCTGCGATTGACTTACCATATGATGTTTTCTGTAACGGCTGTTTTACCGGTGTCTACCCAGTGCCGGTGCAATCCGTGACCAATCTAAGCGGACGCGACTCCTGACAATTATGATGGCTGGTCGGTCGGGCGCGCAGGAATGCTACACTCAGGAATGCTACACTATCTCAATACATAATAGTAGAATTGTGAAGTAGGGCGGAAACGTATGCCAAATCTCAAGGACACGCTTTCGCGTCTCTTGTCCATTCCCGGTGTCCGTGCGACGATACTCGTCGGGCGCGACGGTCTTCCCATCGAAGCGGCTGGTCGTGGCGACGAGCGGTTTCACGAAGCTATCGGAGCGATGGGAGCCAGCGCGCTCGGAACTACCGAGGCGCTGGGGCATGCGCTGGGCTCCGGACGAACGGTGGCGGTGCTGCTGGAATATGAGGACGTTCTGGTCAGCGTGGACCCGCTAAGCGAGTTTGCCCTGGTGGTGACACTGGCGGAGAGCGCGGCCAGCCTCGGCCTGATTCGCCACACACTCCACAGCAGTCGCCTCGAAATTTTGCGCTTACTGGATATGGGTTGAGCACAGCGAAGGATGCCGGACCATGGATACCACTGGTGATGAGGTCTCCGCTCTCTATACCACTGCCGGCGTAGACCTTGACGCCGCCGATTCGGCAAAGCTTCGCATGCGCGAAGCCGCGAGCAGCACGTACGGTCCCCAAGTACTCACCGAGCTGGGCGGTTTTGGCGGCCTCTTTGCTCTGGGTTCACTCGGGGTCGATGATCCAGTGCTCGTATCTTCGATCGATGGGGTTGGCACCAAGCTCAAGATTGCCTTTGCGCTGGGTCGCCATGCCTCGGTAGGCTCCGATCTCGTCGCGCACTGCGCCAATGATATTCTGGTGCATGGTGCCCGCCCACTTTTCTTTCTCGATTACCTCGCGCTTGGCGCCATGGATAGTGATCAAGCGGTAACCGTGGTCGAAGGCGTGGCGGCGGGCTGCCGTGAGGCAGGTTGCGCGCTGATTGGCGGCGAAACCGCTTCAATGCCGGGCTTCTATGCTCCAGGCGAGTATGATCTTGCCGGTTGCATCATTGGGATTGTAGACCGCCAGCGCATCGTAACTGGAGAGGCCATCGCCCCCGGCGACGCCGCCATTGGTTTTCCTTCTTGTGGCCTGCACACCAATGGATATTCGCTTGCTCGTTATGTCCTTGGCGAAGATCATCTAGACCGCTTCGAGCCCGCGCTCGGCCGTACGCTTGGCGAAGAACTGCTGCAGCCGCACCGTAATTATGGTCCGGAAATACGGCCTCTGCTGCAAGCAAATCTGGTAACCGGCATGGTCCATATTACCGGGGGCGGCATGCCGGGTAATGTGCCGCGAGTGGTTCCGAAGGCGCTGCAGGTGGTGTTGGATGCCACAAGGTGGGATATATTGCCGGTATTCCGTCTTATCCAGACGCAGGGTCAGGTCTCATGGGCCGAAATGGCGCGAGTGTTCAATCTGGGGATTGGTTTTATCGTATTCTGCCATGAGCCGGATATCAACGACGTACTGTCGTTGTCCGCGCCACAGGCGCGAGTGATTGGCCACGTCCAGGAACGCCGTAGCGGGGACGATCCGGCGGTAGTCGTAGAGGGGTTGGTATGAGCAGGGCAGGTGATGGACCGCCTGCCGGAGCCGAGACTGACCTTCCCAGAATTGGCGTGCTGGTATCCGGGCGCGGCACCAATCTTGCGGCTATCTTTGCCGCCATCCACCGGGGCGAGCTACATGCGCGAGTCGGTATGGTTATCTCTTCGAAGCCGGATGCGCCCGCTCTGGACATTGCACGTGCGAATCAGGTGCCAACCCAGGTCATTCGTCCTCGGGACTACCCATCACGTCCAGCTGCCGGCGAAGCCATCCTCGCTGCACTGCGACACGCAAACGTAGCGCTAGTGGTCCTGGCTGGTTATAACCCGATTCTGGATACCAGCGTCACCCGCGCTTATCCTCTGCGGATCGTCAACATTCACCCGTCGTTGTTGCCGGCTTTTGCCGGCGGCATGGCGCCGCGTCCCCAAGCCGAAGCATTGGCTGCCGGTGTGAAGGTGAGTGGCTGTACGGTCCATTTTGTTACCGAAGTTGTGGATGGTGGGCCCATCATTGCGCAGGACACTGTACCAGTCTTCGATGAGGATACCGTCGAATCGCTCTCCAATCGTATCCTGGAAGCGGAGCACCGTATTCTGCCTAAGGCCATTGAGGATGTGCTGTACAGCACCACACGAGTCGAGGGGCAGCGCGTTATTCTACAGCCAGTCGCCCCGCAAAGTAAACAAACCGATAGTAGACAAACTGATAGTAGACAAACAGAAGGCGAGTAGGCTTTACTGCTACTACTCGCCTCGGCATCTGTCACTTACTAGCCGTCACGCATTAGCGGCTGCCAGTAAGTGGCTATTAGTAATCGCGGTCCTGGTTGCCGTACCCACGCCCGCCATCATCGCGGCGTCGGCGATCACCACCGCCATAGCCGCCACGGTCACCACCGCCGTAGCCACCTCGGTCACCACCGCTGTAGCCGCCACGATCGCTACTATAGCGGTCACCACCGCCGTAGCCGCCACGTGAGCCGCCGCTGCGTTCCGGCCGCGGCTGCGCCTCATTAACCCGAATCGTACGGTTGCCAAGCATCGTACCATTCAAGCCGGCAATCGCGTTCCGCGCCTCTTCATCATTGGCCATCTGCACAAAACCAAAGCCCTTGCTCTGATTCGTGCTGCGGTCAATTACAACACTAGATTCTACAACTTCGCCAAATGCCCCAAAAAGCTGGGAAAGCTGCTGGTCGTCAGCAGAGTAGGGCAGATTCCCTACGTAGATGCGGGTGGCCACTCAGGCTCCTTCGTTCGTTTCTTACGATCCTCCCTCAGCGAAATAGCCGAGGGCTCTCATTCTTCATGTACTGGCTGCACGGCCAGCCATCCTCACAAGTCTACAAACACATGCGCGGCGTCGCTCGACGGACGCTCAAGGGGGACAATTGGAGACTGCAACCAGACTGTCTACCCGTGGGCCACCAGAGAAGGTGCGTACGAGAATACCTGCGCGCTAAGCATACCACATCAGCTTGGCGCTCTGCACGACATAGCGGCAAGAGAAACCAGAGAGACACCAGAGATAACCGCAAATACTGCCCTACGACGCCAGACGACCGCCGGAATTTTCACCGTTCGTTCGACGCTGACACGCGATGTAGGCATCGAGCGCGGAGAGATAGGCGTCGTACATTCGCTCCAGCACACGCACCGGCAGACCACGCTGCTCAGCCATGGCGAGATCATACCAGCGACGCTCCATGCGCTTCTCCAGAAGCGAGAGCTCCTGGTTGTTGGTAGTATTTTGGGCCATATCTCATCGTTTCCTCTCGGTTATATATAATGGACAGTAGACTATTCCACCCACTGGATCGAAAGGTGGAAAAAAGATCAAAAAACAGTGCGCAGCCGGTCGAGTGGGCCAAGATTCGGAAAATAACGAAAAAAGGGCAGTAGGCGTACCACCATGGAACTGTTGACCTTTGCCGACCCAGCGCTTTTCTACCAGCGTGTCCAGCCTTTTCTGATGGCGCGCGAAGCGGAGCACAACCTGCTTCTCGGCATAGCCGGTGAGCTGTTAGCGTTCCCTGAACCGGCTAAGGACAATGAGGTACCCTTTCTAGCGGTGGTTGAGGAGAGAGACCAGGTCGTCCTGGTGGCGCTGCGCACGCCACCTCAGAACCTGGTACTGTCGCGGATCGAGCCGCCGGAATCGGTTGCCGGTGCCCTTTCTCTTCTGGTCAACAGTCTCAGCGCTACGCAGCCAAACCTCAGTGGTCTCACGGCTTCGCCTGAGCTGGCCCTCTTGTTTACCGATCTGTGGCGGCAGCATACGGGCCACCAGTGCGTTCGGTGGGAGCAGCAGCGCATCTATCAGTTAGAAGTTGTGAATCCCGTCAGCGGCATACCCGGATCCCTGCGGCCAGCAAGCCGGAGGGATTCTGCGCTTCTGGTCAGCTGGATGGGCGCTTTCTTCGCAGAAGGTCTGCAGAGACCAGTGAGCGTCTCCACTGCGGAGGACTGGGTCGAGCGGCTCTTTCGGGATTCCCGCCGTGAGATGTACTTGTGGGAAGTAGACAGAGTGCCTGTTTCGCAGGTCGGGTGTACAGGTCGAACACCGCATGGTAGGCGGGTAGGGCCTGTATATACTCCTCCAGAGTTACGCAGTCGAGGCTATGCCAGCGCTGCCACCGCTGCCCTGAGCCAGTTATTGCTGGACGGTGGGTGCCGCTACTGCTTCCTCTTCACCGATCTGGCCAATCCAACTTCGAATCACATCTATCAACAAATCGGGTACCAGCCGATTGCCGATGTAGATGTGTACGAGTGCGATTAAGAAGCGGTGGCGTTAGTGTCCCCATCTGCCGGGGCGGCCAGACGCCCATGTAGTACGAGGTTGCCGTGGAGTCGTTTCTGCCAGGTGATCACAAAAAACATTTCGAGCCGCCGCACCTGGTCGGGTGTGCGCGCCGTCACCATGAGGTTGACGGTGAGCCGGCCATCAGGCGAGATGAGTTCGGCGATCTGTCGCAGGAACAGCTTTGACAGAGCGCCGTTTGCCAACCTGCCGGCCTGGAAGAGGTCCAGGCAGATCAGGTCGTAACTCTGCTGCGCGCCAGGGTCTTGCTCGCATTGCTGGGCTACCCAGGAAAAGGCATCCGCCTCCACGACACGAAGCTGAGTCAGTGCTTCCAGACCAAATTGAGAGCGTGCCACACGAAGCACCTGCGGATCGTGCTCGATGCCGATGATTTCTGTCTGTGGGCAGCGTCTGGCCAGCAGATGCGCCACTGTACCGCCGCCCAGTCCCAGCAGCAAAGCTCGACGAGGGCACCCTGGAGGAACGAGCAGCCCCCAGTAGCCTGGAGGATTATCAACATCCTCAGGCGATACTGAGATCGACTGCACCACACCATCCACCTCCAGCGCGATGGTGGAGTCGGAGCGCGCGGTGACTCGGACCGGCAAGTCTCGTGGCAGTTGGCGGCGTCGTTTCTTAGTCATGGTCGGTAGGTCTGATTAGTGGTAGTGTTATCATGGCAGCCGAGGACGAACATGTGATGGTCCCGGTGCAAGCATAGCACGACTATTCGCCAGATGCCCGGTCTCGCTGCCACGCCCTGTACCGGCGTATCCGGCGGAACTTTGCCGCTACACGTCGCCCGCGAATATTCGCCAATTTTGTGAAGCTGGAGGCCACAGTATGCATGAAGATGAGAATTCGGAGGCGGCGTCGCCTACCTGGCTTGACCTCTACGATTATCGGCTGCAGGTAGCGGCCATGTACCGAGAGCGAAATGCGGGTGTAGCCGCCGGTGAGGATGCCGGTGCGGTCTGTCGGCGCTTCCGCCAGAAAAAGGATGAGCTCTTTGCCGTTCACCCACAGTCTCCCCTCGATGCGACGGCGCGACGTCACTTTTCCGGCCTGCGCTACTTCCCCTATGATGCCGCGTATTGTGTACAGGCAGAGTTGACTCTAGTAAGCGCGGAACCCACAGCGAAGCCGGCAGTCGAAGCCATTCCTCATCGCCAGGCAGCTTATCTGGACTTTGAGATCGCCGGTACGCCGGTACGCCTGGTGGTGTTCTGGCTGGATGTGTATGGCGGTGGCCTCTTCCTGCCTTTTCGAGATGCAACGTGCCCGGGCGAAAGTTATGGGGCCGGACGCTATCTCTTCGACACTGTCAAGGGAAGCGACTTCGTGCGGCTCGAAGGCGCGACCGATGCGCACGAAGCCCCTGGTTACGGCGGTGGCTCGGTCCTACTGGACTTCAATTATGCCTACAATCCCTCCTGCGCGTACGACGCGCGCTGGGTCTGCCCGCTGGCACCTCGGGAGAACTGGTTGGCGGTGCCTATTCGCGCCGGCGAGCTTAAGTACGACTAACCGAAGCAACGGCACCGCCTGCTGAAGACATGCCATAGTTGGCACACTCCTTGCTCCTCTAGTGAGCACGAGAAGGGTTGGACCCTTCCTGCAGATAGAGAGCCGAGAAGATAGCGAGCGAGTCGGCAGGGAGGAGACGGACCTCGCCGCTGCAAGGATTGATCACGACCCTCGGGATGATCCCGAGGGCAGTAAGGACCACACATCCACACAGGAGGAGACCTAGTATGGTACACGCATTGGTAATGGCTGACGTCGTCTCGACCGTTGGCATCGTGGGCTGGATTATCATCGGCGCCATCGCCGGCGCCCTGGCGGGTCGGGTCGTCGATGGCGGCGGCTTCGGCATCGTGGGAGATATCATCGTTGGCATCGTGGGCGCGCTTCTGGGCGGATTGCTGGCTCATGTGCTGGGCATCGACAGCTCTGCGGGACTGCTGGGCTCGTTTCTCCTGGCCTTGATCGGCTCGGTGATCTTGCTGGCCATCCTGCGCCTCTTCAGTCGCGGGCGAGCTACCGTCTAGACCACCGACGGCTGCGGCATCGTTCCTGCCATCTCCGCACCGGGTCGCTCGTGGGCGAGGCTTCCGTTCCCTCCACTGGATCGGAACCGTGCTCCCCCTCGGGCGGAGACGGCTTGTAGCTGGCGGGAACGTGTCACCCCTTGCATGCTGGCTGAAAATGTCCTACTATTCCAGTATGAAGCAAGAGTTAGGTATATTTCGCTTCCGGCGCGGGACCGTCGCCGGCATCTCAAACCTCCGCCGCTGCCCACTCCCTGGCTTGAAAGGAGGCACCATTTGCAAGAGGTACGCGAACGGGTGCTAGCGCTTGCCGGGCGAGAGGTTGCCGGCTATCGGCTGGAACGCGTTTTGGCCAGTGGTGCGGCAGACGTTATGTACCTGGGCCGGCAGGTAGGAAAGAAACCCGAGCCAATCACGCGCCCCGGCTTGCCGCCATTGCTCTTGCCGGAGCTGGCGCTGATCGACCTGGTGCCGCTACAGCAGCGACGCGACGAGCGTGCCGCCGCGCTGCAGCGGCTTCTTCCCCAGTTGCAGCGACTGGACCATCAAAGCATTTTGCCGCTCCTGGCGTGCGGCGATGATTCAGTTAGCGGCTGCATTTATGCGATGTACCCCTATACTTCAGCGGGCTCGCTGGCCAACCGACTGAAGAGCGCCAAAGGCAAACCACTACCTTTCCCAGAGGCGACCGCTTATCTTAAAGAGATCGCAGGAGCGCTGGATAGCGCGCACCAGCAGGGATATTATCATTTGCACCTCAACCCCGATACTATTCTGTTGGATTCAAGTGGTACCGCCTATCTGGCTGGGATTGGCCTGGCTCAAATCCTTGAACTGCAAGGCTCCATCGCCGAGGGCTCGCTGTATGCTGCTCCTGAGCAGGTCATCCATGATCCTGCCCTACCGACTACAGATGTCTATAGCCTGGGTATGGTGCTGTACCAACTCGTCACCGGGCACACCGCTTTTGACAGCACCAGACAACAGTTGCAGGCTCCTCCGCCGCCTACTCAGTACCGGCGTGATCTGCCGGCTCAGATCGAGACCGTCATCCTCCGAGCGATTTCCGGCGATCCAGCCCAACGCTACACCACCGCTGGATTACTATCCCAGGACTTCGCCCTGGCGATCAAGAACTCCAAGGGTCAGTCCAAGGCCAAAGGCATCCAGCAGTCCGTTGCGGAGAGTAGCAAGCCGCCTGCAGTTCCTGCATCGCCAGTCATTCCCGCTCTAGCGGTAGTCCCCGCACCTCCGGCCGCACCTTCCAGCAAGTCGTTTGTCTACTCTTCCCCGCGCCCTACCGGCAATACCCTGTTTCCGCCATCGCCGCAGCCGCACTGGGACTTGCCCCCACAACTTGCGGGGCAGCTGGCACCAACGCAGGAGTTCTCACCGGCTGCCGAACAGCAGAGGCGTGTAGCCAAGGCAAAAGCACCAAGTAACAACCGGAAGCGTTCCTGGGGCGTAAGCCTGGTTTCATCTATGATCGCCCTGGTGTGCGTTGCCATCCTGGCGGTGTTGGTCTTTTCCCTGCTGAACCACCAGATATCGCTACCGGCTCTCTCAGTGCCCGGACATAGCAGCGCCTCCACCGGAGCTGCCGTAGGCTCCAACAACTACACGGCGAGCGCCGGTGCCAGCCTCTACATGGCGATCTCTCCTGGGACCTGTGATAAAGGGGGAGCCTCCTGGGCTGCCAATAGCGAAGTGGACCAGATCTGCGGCGCGAATAATATGCTCATGAGCGCCGCGTCCTGCCAGGACTGTTCACTGGCGGTAGTTACGTTCGCCAAGCTGCCGGGCCAGGCCACCTACCCCACCAATTTTGCGGCAACGGTAATGGTGCAACCGCTGGCGACTGACCCCACCGTGTTGTTTGGGTTGAAGTTCAGGCAACAGTCGGTACAGGATGATGGGCAGCAACGTGGCGGCTATAGCTTTCTGGTGAGCCAGAATGGTCAATGGGAATTTGACAAATATGCTCCCGACGGCAGCCGGCAGCAGCTGGCACAGGGCAAGCTCTCGACGACATTGCCTCCCAACTCGACAGTTGGGTTGGTCGTGCAAGGCTCGAAATACTATTTTTATGTAAACGGCAAGAAGGTCGCCACTGAGGCCGACTCGACGTATAGCGGCGGATATCTCTGTCTGGTTGCGGCCCCTTCGGCAACCATACTGTTCTCACAGTTTTCGCTCTCGCGACTACGGTGAGCGACCTGGGGCACAAGAGGGCACATGATGTATGGAGTTGATCTCTGATGATCCGAAGACCGCCGGATGCTGTCGCCGGCCTCCACCCAATGCGTTGCTGAAGGGCATCGAGGAGTTCAACCGGCGCGAGTACTTTGAGTGTCACGAGACTCTAGAGGCGCTGTGGAACCAGGAACGTGACAGCACGCACCGGAGCCCGGTCGAATATCCGCCTCCGGGGGCGAGCGGCTGTGCTAATCTGTACAAGGGAATCTTGCAGGTTGGAGTGGGATGCTACCACCTGCTGCGGCGTAATTACCGTGGCGCAACGGTAAAGCTTCAGAGCGGTGCTGATTACCTGGAACCCTATTCCCCAGTATGCATGGGAGTACTTGTGGAACAGCTCATCCGTGACGCACGCTCCCTACATGCGGCTCTGCTAGCCCTGGGGCCTGATCACTTTACTGAAGTGGATCTGGCGCAGTTGCCGCAGGTGCAGCTTGATAGCCTCGCCGCGCCAGTACCCCAGGACATGGAGTAGGATATCGACCGACTTTGTCGGGCTCCATAGGCGAGTATGTACCGAGTGTGTACTAATGAGGCATCTCTCTTGCAGAGAGAGATGGCAGGTGAAGCTGACGTAAGCCACCACCAAGGAGTACGCGTGATACCGCCTGATCATCCTACCGGCGCCAGCGCTACCGGCTATCGTGCTCGCATCGAGCCCAGAACGCGTGCTCTCATAGGTCTCACGCTTCTGGCGATCATTGCCTCAGGCATACTCAAGCTGCTGGCAATCGGTGGAAGTGGCGGAGGGGTCGCCTTACTGGTAGTATCGGGAGTGGCGCTGGCCCTGCTGGCGGTCCTTGTGGGGGAAGCTACCGACCAGATTGGCTCCCATTTTGGACCGGGCGCGACCGGAGTGCTCCAGTCAGCGCTAGGGAATCTGCCCGAGCTCTTTGTAGCCATTTTTGCGCTACGCGCCGGCCTACTCGAGGTAGTTCAGGCAGCGCTGATCGGCTCCATACTGGGCAATAGCTTGCTGGTACTGGGGCTGGCATTTCTCATCGGCGGCCTGCGCCACGGCACCCAGACTTTTGCCGCCGATGTGCCGCGCATGGTGGCGATGCTTACCCTGCTGGCAGTGGCGGCCCTGGGGGTGCCGACCCTGGCGTACAACCTGCATACCCCGGTGGCGACTCATGTCGAGACCCTGAGCCTGATCTGCGCTGCGGTGGTGCTGCTGGTCTTTCTCGCCAGCATACCAGTGGCGCTCAAGGGCAGTCCCATGTCGACACCAAGCCCAGCGTCCAATCCGGCCATCACGTGGCCACTTTGGCTGGGAATTACCGTACTCGTCGCCGCCGGTCTGGGAGCAGGTCTGGTCTCAGAATGGTTCGTGAGCTCGCTCACACCGGCGATGGCTACATTGCACCTCTCCCAGGCATTTACCGGCCTGGTGGTAGTAGCTCTGGCTGGCAACGCGGTAGAGCATACCGTAGCCATTCAGCTGGCGGCACGTAACAAAATGGACTACGCGGTGAGCGTCGTTCTGAATAGCTCGCTGCAGGTGGCGCTGGCCCTGATTCCATTTCTGGTACTGCTGAGCTGGTTCATCGGCGGCACCCATCTCTCTCTGGTATGGCCACCGCTTCTGGTGGCGGCCATGGGACTTACCGCTCTGCTGTCTACCGTCATAACCTATGACGGTGAATCCACCTGGCTGGAGGGTGCCGCGCTGATCGGGCTCTATTGCGTGATTGCCGCCACCTTCTGGTGGGGATAGCAAGCACAGTGAGCGTTTGCTCAACTCTTGAGGCTGGTCTGGTACTGCCACTGGCCTTTCTGGTTGCACGTATAGAGGCTGAAGTCGAGAGTGGAGGTGTTGTCGCCGTTCTGGTTGAAGCTTATGGTGCCGGTGATGCCGGAATACGATTTCGAAGCTACCGCTGCCAGAACGGCCGCCCGCGTCACCGGCTTGCCGGCCTGGATAACCGACTTGATTGCGTGAATCTCATCCATTGCTGCGTCGTATGCCAGTGCGCTCTCCGGCAATGAGCTGCTCCCCGGGTAGGCGGTATGGTAGGCTACCACGAAGCTTTGGGTACCGTCGAGCTTGGAGAGGTCTTGTGCCGGCAGTATGGCTGTCGTACTGGCTGAGGCTGGCGTAACCCCCACAGCGGTGCTCCAGCCAGGATCATCAGCAATCAGACCTGAGGCCAGTATGGTGAGGTCGGGTGCTCCGCTCAACGAAAGGGTGCTGCGCAGTTCGGCGCCAGCGCCTATGCCACCGGCAAAGTAGACTATGTCGGGGTCCGCCTCCACGATAGCCGAGACGAGGGACTGGGTGCTTGCTTGCGACTCCGGTCCCAGCGAGATGGACGCCTGTCCCGCGACCGAACCCTGATTGGCCAGCAGCTCCTGCTTGAACGCTGCGGCCAGAGCCTTGCCTGAGGCAGTGCCGTCATCTACGATGAAGACGGCATTGGCGGCTAAACCATTGGACTTTGTCGGGGCGGTGGCGATATCGGCGGCAACTTTGCCAGCTAGATCATCCGTGGGCGGCAGCCGGAAAAACGCGGTTGGCTTGCCCGCGGGATGGATGTCGGCGAATGTGACACCCTCGGCCGTTGCCAGACTTGCTTCGGTAAGCCCGGGCAACGTTGTGGTGGGACTGATAGTGGCAATGCCGCTACTTTCGATGGAGGGAAGTATAGCCAGAGCGTCCTGGCTGTCCTGCGGCCCCACAATACCTATCGACAGTGGGTTGGAGGTTAGGGTAGCCACTGCCTGACCGACGAAACCGTTGGCTTCATCGACATTAGTAACCGATAGCGTGTAGCCGTCGCCCAGTGACTCGTTCTGCGCCACGGCAAGATCAACTGCGTTCTGCATCGACTGCCCGACCCCGGCTTCCGGTCCGGAGACGGGAAAGATGCTGGCAATGGAGAGTGCCTTAGGGTTGACTGAGCTTGCGATGCTACAACCTGACAGTCCAGCAACCAGCAGGAGCAATGCCATCACCGGAGCAAGTCGCCACAACTGGCGCGAGAAAGAAATCAAGGTGGGATCGCTCCTTTGCAGTGGCTACGCATGCAGCGCGCCGCTCCATGCCCGGTTCATGTCCGGATGCGA
This sequence comes from uncultured Chloroflexia bacterium, assembly GCA_963826075.1. Classification (GTDB taxonomy): domain Bacteria; phylum Chloroflexota; class Ktedonobacteria; order Ktedonobacterales; family JADMIN01; genus JAJPKE01. The sequence continues at coordinate 464,957 of CAWGVQ010000004.1, read as the reverse complement.
TCCGGAAGCTGGCCGTCACTGATATGAGATGAACAATGGCTGCGGAAAGAGTTGCATGATCTCCTGTGGCGTCTGAACCTGCTTGTCGCCATTGTCGTCAAAGTCATAGGCGGTACTGCCGTCACTGTAGTCAAAGAAGAGCTTGTAGCCGCCGTATTCGAGTAAATCTTGCTGTACGAATGCCTGATAGTCCCCTAACTTGTTCTCGTATCCCCCGAAGCCATCTGACTGTAACACCAGGGATGCGTCTGGATTGGTCTGTATTTTGTCCTTGTCGGGTAGCACTGCCGGATTCCACTGGTGAACCAGTACCACTTTGCGCGGCAGATGGTACTTAAGCGAGATCTGCGCCATCTCGCCCAGCGCCCAGTTGACTTCGCTGGCATCCATCCAGCCAAGGCAGCAGGGATAGCCGGCAGCATCGGCGTAGCCCTGTGGAGTGTTGGGGAAGTGAAATTCGGTATCGAGCGCCAACTCCACGAAAGGGTACTTCTCCAGGTAGGTCAGCACATGGTTGGTTACGGCATCTTGTACCGTTTCGGTGCCCAGCTGCAGATCAAAGAAGAGGAGCAGGTTGTGCTGCTGGCAGTACTGTATGTAGGTCTGCATGGTAGCGTCGTCGGTCCATGAGCTGCAGTACTTTGGAAACTCGCTGCAAGGCTGAATACCGTTCACGACCAGATCGATAGCCAGTTTGACCGGGTGGATCGGGTCGAGCGCGGCATATTGATTACCCAGCTGTTGCAACTGGGGATAAAAGCTGTTGAGCGCATCGAGAGTGGAGGCCGGGCCGTTGAAATCCACACCTCCAACAATGCCATAGGCGGCGACAATACGGTAATCGGGGAGTGGCGCGCCTACACTGGGATCAAAAGCGGATGTTGACTGCGAGACGGCGAGACCCTGCGAGGCTCCTTTGGCGGCTGGTACCGACGTGTACGTTCCACAGCCCGCTAGAACCAGCAGCAGACAAAGAACGGCGCCTGGCAAGGTATACAGGCCAGCGGAGCATCTGCCTGGTATACGTAGTCGCTCTGCCTTTCCGACCATGAGGCTGCCTCTCTGACCGTGATCTGGTGGACTAGTAGACCTGCCACTACCCCAATAGACCGGCAATGTACTCGTCACGACCTCCAATAGCTCTAATGCGGCAATTGGAATGCATTTATTGTACAGTACCGTCAAGCGTCTGCCTAGAAAGAGGGACAAGCCTCCCAGTATGAGTGGATCCACCAGCTGGTCAAAGGCGTTCCCCGGAGACGCGAGTCGAGGCTATAGCGCTTGCCGCTAACCGGCACATCTGATATACTGGTTGACATTGCGCCGCAGCAGATTGGCTGTGCGCGCCAACGGCCGCCGCTGGCACTTTGCAAGAATTCGCGGGCGCGTGACCACTTCAACGCAGTGTTGGTTCTTAGCAGATTTGCGGCCGCTCGGTCCGCACAGGAGGTTGCTGTCCACCATGCCGAATCTACCATCGGCCAGGAAGCGTATGCGCATCGAGGAAAAACGACGCGCTCGTAACAAGTCCATTAAGTCAGCTGTCCGAACCCAGGTCACCAAGGCCAGGCACGCCGTCGCCGTGAGTCCTGATGAGCCGGAGACCGCCGAAGCGATTCGCGCGGCAATGAGCGAGCTTGACCGTGCGGTTACCAAAGGTGTGCTGCACCGCAATAATGCCGGCCGCCGGAAATCTCGTCTGATGGCTCGACTTCATAAGGCGCAAGAGGCCTAAGCTCAGCCGACAACAGATGGAATCCGGCGACTCTGCTTGGCAAAGGTTGGAGGCAACTGGTCATGGTCGCGATCTGTGTCGCGAATAACAAAGGCGGTGTTGGTAAGACAACCACCGCCGTCAATCTCGCCGCCGGATTAGCCAGGCTCAATTTCCGGGTACTGGTCGTGGACGTGGATGGACAGGCCAACGCTACGTACGCGCTCACCGGCCGCGTGCACCCAGTCCCTTCGCTCTATGATGTGCTCGTGGGCGAGCGCAAGCTCGAGAGCATCATCTGGCAAACCAATGAAGAGAATGTCTGGATCGTTCCCGCCGACGGCCGGCTACAGAATGCCGATGTCGAGCTGGCATCGCGGCCCGGGCGCGAATGGCGCCTGGCCAGGGCATTGCACGGGCTGGCCTACGACTACATCATCATCGATACGCCTCCCTCCTTGGGCGTATTGACTCAGAATGCGCTTGCCGCCTCACATCGAGTCATCATTCCAGTTTCACTGACCGAATTCAGTCTGATTGGAATGGACAAGCTGGAAGCGACCATTGTAGATCTGCGCGAACAACTCGACTTGCATGACCTGGAGATTGCTGGAGTGGTCGCCACATTCTACGAAAACACTACCACGGCAAGTGATACCTGGGGTATCCTGGAAAAGAAATATGAAGGCCGGATGCTTGAAACGCGTATCCCGAAGAACCTCGATCTCGAAAAGGCCCATCGAGAGAACGAGAGCATCTTGAGCTTCGCGCCCAACAGCAGTGGAGGCCTGGCCTACGCGCAGCTTGCCCAGGAGGTGAAGCGCCTTGTCCCAGCGCACCCGCGCCCGTACGACCGCAAGCACCACACACAGTCCGTCTGAGGGCACTCGTACAGGGAACTCGACTGCTGGCCGGAATGCGAAAAGGGCTGCCGGCGAAAAGGCGGTCTTCAGCGCCCAGAATCTGGCGCGCACCCTGCGGGCCGTCGCCGACGAGCTGGAGCATGATCCTGAACTGGCCAGACGCATAAGTAGTAGTCTGGCTTCGTCCGAACCACCACTATCGCCGCCGGATGAGCCGTCGCGCCCGGCTTCTTCCGGAAGTCCCCCTTTCCGACCGCGGCTCATCACCGGCACCAGCCCGGAGCTTGGTACCGGCATCCCCGACCCCTTTGCGCTATTCCTCCGGCGCGGTGAGAAGGATTTGCGCGCCGCACTGGAGGAATTGCGGTTGGGCACTCTGCGTGCCATCATCCGCGAACACCATCTGGATCCGCAGGGCAAGCTGGCGCAGCAGAATGATGCTGCCAAACTGCGAAAGATTATTCTTGAGGCAGTCCTCCGGTGAGGCGGTTGCTGAAGATTATCCACACCCAGATGCACACCTGCGTCCTGTAGGTTTGACAGCCGAAGGCGGGCCAGATATAATCTTGTGGTATGTCTGCTGGAAAGGGACTCTGAATTTTTATGAAGCGAACATGGCAGCCCAAACGCATCCCGCGTAAGCGAGAACACGGCTTTATGAAGCGCATGGCTACCCGCTCGGGGCGTAAGGTTCTCAAGGCAAGGCGGCTCAAGGGCCGCTGGCGGCTCACCGTCGTCTAGCAGCCGGCGTCAGGTTGGCTGATCCGGTGTAGGCCGGTGCAGGAGCAGTACGCTTGGGTAAAGGGCGTCTCGCGCAGGTCGTGGTTCCGATAATCACGTGGGTGGTTTGGACGGCGCGCGAGACGCTTTCTCTGTGTGCCGGCAAATTTGAAGTTTGGCGGGCTACAGGCTGGGATGAATTGACCTGTGGTGAAACGGGATCAGCACGTCGAACGTATAAGTGAAGGTAAGCGTGATGAGCGATTTCGCCGCACGCAGAAGCTACGCTCATCCCGGGATTTCTTGCGTATACGGCAGTGCGGGCGCCAGGTTAGGGGGATTCACCTCGTCGTATCCTACGCGCGCACGTCTTCCGAAACCTACGGCCCGCTGGAGAACTCGGCGGCGAATGGACACAGCGAGCCGGGGACACAGCAGGGCAATGGCAGCGGGCCAACACGTATCGGTTTCTCAGTGAGCAAGCGGGTCGGCGACGCTGTCACCCGCAACCGGGTGAAACGGCGGCTGCGTGAAGCGGTACGGCGCCGACTCACCTTACTGGCCGGTGGCTGGGACCTGGTAGTCACAGCTCGGCCAACTGCGGCTACCGTTCAGTATAGAGAGCTGGCAGCCGAACTCGATAATCTGTTCGGGCGTGCCGGTCTGTGGATCGCGTAGCATTGGCGAGGCTTTTTGCTTATGAAATATCTTGGTATGGGGCTTATCTGGATATACCAGAGAACCTTCTCCCTGATCCTGCCGTCGAGCTGCCGCTTTACTCCATCCTGCTCTCAGTATGGATACACTGCCATTGAGCGATTTGGGTTGATACGCGGCGGTTGGATGGCGATAAAGCGGGTTGGGCGCTGCCATCCATTCTACCATGGCAGTCTTATAGACCCGGTACCTGAGCTAACGACGAGCAGGACCGCCAGCAAGCTGTAGTCCGTTCATCGATCTAGCCGTTGTTCTTTAGCGGATTCTTTCTCTAGTTGCGCGTCTGCTGGATCATACCGCTTTCTTTGATAAGGAGCGGGGGCAGGGAGGACGGTAACTGGAAAGAAAAAGGCATGTTTCGGTGCCAAAATTACTCTGGTATCGCGTACAATAGGGTGGAAATGCTTATCATCAGCTCCTGCTATTTTACTGTGCAAGTTTTTGATGTACCTGGAGCGTCGCGGTTGGGAGTCTTGGGAAGCGCTCTCAACACTCGTCGCAGGGGAGGACATATCGCGTGAGTAACCTGCTAAGCGTGCTAGGCACGCTCTTCGGCCCGATTGGCGCTATCTTCAACGCCATTTTTTACGAGCCGATCTACAATGTTTTGATGCTGATCTACAATCTCATTCACGCGACTGGCATTTACGGTGGATTCGGGCTTTCCATCATCGCCCTGACGCTCCTGGTTCGTTGCGCGCTAATTCCCCTGACACGCAAGCAGCTCAAATCGAGCCGAGCCATGCAAGAGCTGGCTCCTCAGATAAACGCCCTCAAGGTGCAGTATCGCGGCGACCCGCAAGGACTCATGAAGGCGCAGCAGGATCTCTACAAAGAGCACGGCTACAGTCCCATCTCAGGTTGTCTACCGCTGCTCATCCAGATGCCGTTTCTCTATGCGCTGTTGTTCTCCTTCAAAAATCTTCTCACCGATAATCTCGACAAGATCAATGCGCCTATTTATCCGTTCTTGCCGCACCTGACGGCTCTGCCTAATACACATTTCTTGTGGACCAGCCTCAACGCCAGTGACCCATTGCATATCCTGCCCTTCCTGGCTGCCTTATTCACGCTGATTCAATTGCGCATGGCGATGCCGGTGCGCAAGAAGCCGGCTCCGGGTACGCCCAACGATCCAACCATGCAGGCTACTCAGACGACGATGTATATCATGCCGGTCATTACTTTTGTCTTTGCCCTTAGCTTCCCCTCTGGCCTGGCTCTTTACTGGACGGTTGGCGCGATATTCGCCTCGACACAGCAATACTTCCTGGCTGGTTGGGGTTCATTGTTCGCAGGTATTCCAGGGCTTGAACACCTGGTACCCCCGCCAAAGGAGCTCCCCACCGCTACGCCGCCGATAGGGACTGCCGGCATGGGACGAGCGGGAGCGCGCAGTCTGGTAGCTACCTCCGGACGCTCGTCTTCATCCGGAGCGTCTTCATCCGGAGCGTCGCCCGCCGAGCCGCCGCCTTCGGGCGGACTGCGCGGCATCTTCCGGCAGATGCGTGAGATGGGCTCCGCGGTAGCGGCACAAGCGGAGGAATCCTCCAAAGCCAGGCAGGCCGCCAAGAACGGCGACAATATCGTAGATGCACTGCCGGCAGTAAGCGAACCGGTGAACGGCACGGCGAAAACCGACGTCGGTGGGAATACCGCCCCGGCAAATCGCCGCCCGCGTGCTGCTGGAAAGAGCCCTGTCCTGGTGCCTCCGCCTAAGAAAGCTGAGCTGCCGGAGAAGGCCATTCAGCGAGAAGCAACTACTCCAACCGCCCAGCTCGCCACCGCCACCAGCGCGAAGACCAGCGCTAATGGTACAAATCCACTGCCTGAGATCGAGATCTCCAGCGTTGCTGCCAAGAGCAACGGCAGTGGCGCTCCTTCGAGTAAATCGGCTGTTACCACGGTGCGCCGGCCGGTAAACGGCAAGTCCGGCAATGGCAATTCCGGGAATGGTACTGCTGCGGCACGCCGACCCAGCGCTGGCGGTAACTCCAAGGGATCGTCTTCGTCTTCCAGCCGCAATCGAAGCGCTAACCGGCCGAAAGGAGGCCGATAGCAGTGGAGAGTGTAGAAGCCTCGGGGAAATCTATCGAAGACGCGATTCTCCAAGCCTTGGTGCGGCTAGGACGCAATCGAGACGAGGTAGATATCACCGTGCTGCAGGAGCCGAGTCGCGGCCAGCGTGGCATTGGTGCACGCGAGGCGCGCGTTCGTGTCTACCTCAAGCAAGGACGGGCTCCACTAGCTGAGGAGGGTTATCCGACCGGTGAGCCCTTCGCTGAAGAGGATGATGAGCTCTACTATGATCAACCGGACGTCGAGGCCTACGAAGACGAGGCCTATGCTGGCCCCGAGACGTTTGAACCGGCGTCATTGCCACTTGAAGCTCTGCAGGAGCTTCTGCCGGAAGATGCCAGCATAGAGGAGTTTGCCGAAGAGGCATTGCGCGCAATACTCGGGCATATGGGTATACGCGCAAGCATCGAGGTAAGCGAGCCCATCAATGAGGAAGAGGCTGAAGAGGAGCCGCTTACTCTCAATATTCACAGCGAAGATCCTGAAACCGTGAGTCTGCTCATCGGGCGGAGGGGCGAGACCCTGGCTTCGATACAGTTACTGGTCAATCTCATCGTCAGCAAACAGACGGGGAACCGTGAGCGAATCATCATAGACGCCGAGCGATATCGCGAACGCCGCGAGCAGAATCTGCGCTCGATGGCGGCTCGAGTCGCCGACCAGGTGCGCCGCTCTGGCCATCCCATTATGCTGGAGGCTATGCCGCCGAACGAGCGACGTATCATCCATATGGTGTTGGCTGAAACCAGCGATATTGCCACCGAAAGCACCGGCGAGGGTGATCAGCGGCGAGTAGTGGTCTCGCTTAAGCGACCGGCACGAGCCTGAGCTCTCCGAGAAACCGCCGGAGCCGCTGGCTAAATCCCGGCGGCAAAACTGATAGTCCAGCTCCCACCAGGCCAGTGTGCGCCAAACTGATAGCAGCCGGATTCTGGTAGATAGACATAGACCGGCCATTCAGCCCACCCCACACCTCTCATGATCGGACGGCTGGCATTGAGAGCGAGTTTGGCGACAGGGCCAGCACCGGCCCCCGTATCCAGCAACAGCGCAGAATCGGCACCAGTGCCGGAGAGTGTGACCGCGCCACTGTACCATGGTGCGGCTACCAGCAGTATGCGCCAACGAAAGCCGTGCGAGGTGTAGGGTAGTGGTGGATAGCTATCGAAGTGCACGACGCGCTGATTCTGCTCATCGCTCAGGCCCAACATCCATACCGGCGAGATTCCATAGGCTGGATCAGCATAGTAGCTAATCTCGGTTATCTGTACAGAGGCTTCGGTGGTGGGGCAGTGCGTCGGTATCGGCTCTAACAGGGAATCTGATGGTGTAAGGAACGGCGAAGCGGATGGCGGGGAGGTTGGCACTGCTGGGGCAGCGGCACTACTAGTGGGAATAATGTGTGAGGATGGATTGCTTGGCGGAGAACTGCCCAGCAATCCGTGTACCGCCAGCACTAGCGTTAACGCGACTGCCAGAATAACGGCGATGATAGCGCTAACCTGGCGCCGGCGTCCGCCGAAGGCATTCCCTACTGATTGGTTGGGTTCCAATTCGAAATTGTCACTGTTCTCCGCCATTTGCGCGCTCCGTTACCCATAATGTACCGAACTGAAAATCCAAAGTGGTCGAGATTTTTGGGTGTCAAATGGATAGTGACAGGAAGCAGCAGATCTACTGGATGAACAGTATACCATTCCGCAACGGAGCCAAAACAGCCAAAGAATGTGAATAGCCGCCGAGAATCAGCAGCCATCATGGTAGCTCGTATCTTCTAAAACAAAAGGATGAAGGGCAGCCCACAGGCGGGCTGCCCTTCATCCTTTTGGCTGCACCTTCGCGCAGCGCTATCAGCTAGTACTCCGGCATCGGCGGGGGTGCTGGCTTCTCTTTCTCAGGAAGATCGGTGATCAGCGCCTCGGTTGTCAGGATCATCGCCGCGATAGAAGCAGCGTTCTCCAGCGCGGAGCGGGTTACCTTGGCAGCGTCGATCACGCCGGCTTCAACCATGTTCTCGGTCTTGTTATCGAGAACATTGTAGCCGACATTCTTGTCCTTCTTCTCTTTCTGCACGCGGCGCACCATCTCCACGATGACAGCGCCATCCTGCCCGGCGTTGATGGCAATCGTGCGGAGTGGCTCTTCCAGAGCGCGGCGCAAGATGTGCACGCCGGTCGCGGCGTCGCCGGTGGCGTTAACCTTGTCCAGCGCATCGACGGCGTTCAAGAGGGCCACACCACCGCCGGGCACAAAGCCCTCTTCGACGGCGGCACGAGTCGCTGAGACCGCATCTTCGACCCTGGTCTTGCGGAATTTGAGCTCGACCTCAGTACCGGCGCCAACTTTGATCAGACCGACACCGCCGGAGAGCTTGGCCAGGCGCTCCTGGAGCTTCTCCTTGTCGTAGTCGCTGGTGGTGTTATCGATCTCGGTGCGAATCTGCTTGATACGGGCCTGGATGTCCTTGCTGTCGCCCTTGCCTTCGACAATCGTCGTATCATCTTTCTTGGAGATGACCCGGCGAGCCTGCCCCAAGTCCCCCAGCGTGGCATTCTCGAGGCGACGTCCGGTCTCCTCCGAGATGACCTGGCCACCAGTGAGGATGGCGATATCCTGCAGCATGGCCTTGCGGCGATCGCCAAATCCGGGAGCCTTGACCGCCAGCACATTGAGAATGCCGCGCAGCTTGTTGACCACCAGCGTCGCCAGCGCTTCCCCGTCGACATCCTCCGCAATGATCACGATATTGCGGTTGCCGATCTGCGTCAGCTTCTCCAGCACGGGGAGGATGTCGGCGACCGCGCTGATCTTCTTGTCGGTGATCAGGATGTAGGCCTCTTCGATGACCGCCTCCATGCGATCCGAGTTGGTGACAAAGTAGGCCGAGCTGTAGCCTTTGTCCAGCTGCATGCCTTCGACATACTCGGTCTCGAAGCTGGTGCCGCGGCTCTCTTCAATGGTGATGACCCCATCACGCCCGACCCGCTCCATCACATCGGCGATCAGCTGCCCAATCTGGGGGTCGGCGGCGGAGACGGTCGCGATCTGGGCAATCTCCTTGGGGCCTTCCACCGGGGTGGCGGACTGGCGGATGTACTCCACAATCGCCGCGACTCCCATCTCGATGCCGGCGCGCAGCTGCATCGGATTGGCACCGGCCGCCAGGTTACGCAGGCCCTCATTGACGATGGCCTGCGCCAGCACCGTAGCGGTGGTGGTGCCGTCGCCAGCTACATCGTTGGTCTTGGTGGCGGCTTCCTTGAGCAGCTGCGCCCCCATATTCTCGAAGGGATCTTCCAGCGAGATTTCTTTGGCGACCGTCACGCCGTCATGCGTCACCGTTGGGGCGCCAAACTTCTTATCCAGAGCGACATTGCGCCCCTTGGGGCCGAGTGTCGTTTTGACGGCACCAGCCAGGGTATCGATACCCTTCTTGAGCGAGCGACGTGCTTGCTCGTCAAAGATCAATTGCTTTGCCATGGTTGCGTCCAACTCCTCATAGTGAGAAACGTCTCACGTGCTACTCTAGAACTGCCAGAATATCCGACTCGCGGAGCACCAGAAGATCCTCGTCGTTGTGCTTGAACTCGGTGCCACCGTACTTGGCGAAGAGCACGCGGTCGCCCTCTTTTACTTCGAGAGGAGTGCGGTCGCCTTTGTCGTTGATCTTGCCGGCGCCTACAGCGATGATCGTGCCCTCCTGAGGCTTTTCTTTGGCCGTATCAGGAATCACGATGCCACTCTTGGTGACTTCTTCCTTCTGCGCAGGCCTGACGACCACGCGATCTCCCACAGGGCGAATCTTGCTAGCCACGCCTTTGTCCCTCCCGCTGGATTCAGATTTGTTACTCTTTTTGGCCACTTCTAAAAACCGTTTTTCTCGCGGGACGCCAGATAGCTAGGTAGCTACTAATCGACAGACTATTGGTGTCCCGCAACTTGCCACCGTTGCCAATGCGTCACATCGTCTCATCGGAAACTGTGGCATACCACTAAGGGAGTATGTCTCACCGCGCATTAGACCGGCATCGGAGAGGCATTAGAATCGTATAGGAGTTGTATAAGAGGAATGTTAGTCACGCCGCTGACCGCCTCGTCAGTGGTGTGGACGGCCAACGGCACCCCGGTGACGATCAGCCTCTACCCGGAGTGCACTTCCTGTGGGGGCATCTTCTCTTCTCAAGGTACGTTGGAAGTCACAGCTCGTGTGACTTCCAACGTACCAGCTGGGAGCGAAGGAAACTACCAGCTCCGGCTGCCCGCCAACTGCCTGGTGGTGACATTGATGCGGTTAAACAGGTTCGTGACGGCGATCATGAGAATTACGGCTGCGAGTCCTCGCTCGTCGAAGTGCCGGGCAGCCTCATTCCATATGTCGTCTGACACCGGGTCTGTCCGGTCGGCCAGGCGGGTGACGGCCTCGGTGAGCGCGAGCGCGGCTCGCTCGGCGTCACTGAAGTAGGGAGCCTCCCGCCAGGCGGCCACGGCGAACAGCCGCTCGTCGGTCTCGCCAGCTTTTTTGGCACTGCGCGCGCCGGAGTCCACGCAGAAGCTGCAGCCGTTGATCTGGCTCGCGCGCAGGTGGACCAGCTCAAGTACCGCTTCCGGCACGCCGCTCTGCCTGGTGGCTGTAAGCAAGGCTTGTATGCCTGTGTTGACGTCAGGAAGAATAGTTGCTGGGTTGCTCATTCGTGGGTGCATGGTCTGTCTCCTAAGTATGTTTTCCAGTGCCTTGGCCAGGCAGGACGCCCAGTATCCCGGCTTCCGATCAGCATGGACGTCCTGCCGAAGCGTCGCGTGAACCAACCTACCGGTCACATCGGAGAGGTTTCGCACGTCACTATTCTGACGGAACGCGACCCGGACATGTGACCACGTGGGCAGCTTGCACAAGCAGCAGACCTGGCTCACAGCCGAATCGTGGTCGGCGCCTTCCTCGCGGCGGTACGGCAAGGCGATTTTGCCGCTCTGCTGCCGGTGCTTGACCCCGATGTCGTGGTGCGAGCGGACTACGGAGCGCTGCCGGTGGGTGTAGTGCGGGCGCTTCGCGGGGCGCGAGCCGTGGCCGAAGGGCTGGTGCAGGAAACCTAGCTCGGCTCACCAGGACTGGGAGACTGGAGCGGTGATCCTGTAGTGATGACGCTCTCTCCAGTTTCCTTCAAAGTCAGCATCATCAAATGTCCCCTCATTGGTCATGCCGCATTTCTGCATAACCCGAGCGGAGGCAATGTTGGGCGTTTCACATTCAGCGGTGATTCGTTGGGTGCCCAGAATGGTAAACTCATGGGTAAAAGCCGCTTGAAGCGCTTCAGTCATGTAGCCTTGTCCCCAGTACTGGGGATCGAGAGCATAGCCACAGCCGCGCGTTCCTGCCTCTTTGGCTTCACGGCTCCCGCCAATGTACAGCCAGCCGATGAGGCGTCCGCTGCCCCGCAAAGTAATTGCCCAGTTATCCTCATAGGGATGGTTGGGTGCCTCCTGAACCATCCAGGTAAGCCAGTCTCGCCGCTTTTCCTCATCCCAGGAGGCAAAGTGCATGTAGCGGGTGACGCCGGGGTCAGACACGAACGCGTTGAGTGCCTCCCAATCACTCAGCGCGAAGTCGCGCAGAATCAGCCGCTCAGTTTCCAGAAGAGACATCAACCTTCGCCTTTCTTCCGAGGTACCCTTCAGCTACAGGGGCACTGCTAATCGAGTGCTGCGCTACCTTATGGTCAAACGAATCTCTGGGAGACATCGTATAACTAATAGCGAGCGACGCATGAGTACGTTTACCACTTTAAAAGAGACAAACCGGTATATAGGGATAGCACATGGTACAAACAGCACGATTAGCCGTCAGTCTGATAGACGCATCTATGCGTGCTCATGTGCCGATCGGTGTGCCAGTTTCTCTCACAGCGAGCGCGAACGTCAGGAAAACCCTGATGTTCCGCCATCATGTATCGACAAACCCAACGGCAGAAGTGGGTCTTCCAGCATTTGGTCATATGTGCGCTTCGGGTGACTCGCCTTGTCAAAGAAATGCAAAGAGAGGGACTTCTCGTGGAGTTTACAGTAGAGAGCTTTTTTAATCCCCATCTGGCGCTGGGCGCATCTCGTTTGGATGTGATAATCACTGCGACGGCGCACGACGCAGCCGGCAGCTCTGGACAGTCCTCTCAGCAGAAGAAAGCGGTCGCCTATTTGGTCGACACTTCCGGTTCGATGGATAGCGGGAACAAGTTGCCAATGGCGAAAATAGCGCTCAGGCAAGCCATTGAAGTCCTCGACGAAGACTGCTTGTTCAGCATCATCACTTTTAACAGCCAGGCACACGTCGTGGTCTCGCTAGCGCCGGCGACGCTAATCAACAAGAGCGCTGCCCATGACAAAGTCAAGCAGCTGCAGGCCGTAGGCGGAACCTCTATGTCAACGGCGTTATGGGCTGCGCAGAAGGAGTTCGCCAAAGCCGAAGACGCGATCCCTTACGCCCAATTCCTCACCGACGGCGAGAACAATAGCAGCGATCAAAAGGATCTCGATAACGCACTAAAAGCATGTGAAGGGAGCTTCATATGCGACTGTTGGGGGGTAGGCGTGCAGTGGCGTCCCGACGAACTTCGCAAGATCGCCGGTCAGCTCCTCGGCACTGCCGATGCTGTACCCGATCCCGATCATCTGGAAGCGAAGTTCCAGGAGGCGCTGGCTCGCGTGATGTCCAAGGGTATCGGCGACGTCCGGTTGCGGCTTCAACTTCCTAACACCAGCAAGATCGTGTCGGTCAAGCAAATGAGTCCAGAGATCGTCGACCTGCTCAAGCTGACCCGACAGGTCGACGAGCGGAACACTGACGTTCCTTTAGGGGCGTGGAGCGCCGGCGAGAGCCGTGACTATTACGTCGCCTTCCAGTTAGAGCCTCAGGGTGAAGGCGAGGAGTTGATGGCGTGCCGCCCTAAACTCGTCTACTCACAGAATGGCTCCGAGATCACGACTGACGGTCAGCGAATCGTCGCCGAATGGACATCCGATGTTGCCCTTAGTGCGAAGATAGAACCAAACGTCGCCCACTACACCGGTCAGGAAGAACTCGCCGACGCGATCCGGGAAGGGCTCGATGCTAAGTCTCGCGGCAATATAGACCAGGCCACGCTACTGCTTGGCAAAGCAGCGAAGATCGCCATTCAGACCGGCAACGACGAGGTCACGGCGCGTCTCAAGAAGGTGGTGGACGTGATCGACGCCGACTCGGGAACTGTACGGTTGAAGTCTACCGCCAACAAAGGCGCGGAACTGGAACTCGACATGGGCGGCACGCGCACGGTACGTCGCCGCCCCGCCGCGCAGAGTTAACCGAAGGGATGAAGCGCAGCATGGCGACAACATATCAGTGCCCCAAAGGTCACACCTCGACCGACCCTGACTATTGTTCCGAGTGTGGAGCGCTTATCGGGCAACCCACCGTATCTGGTGCCGCTCCAGCCACCGCAGCCACAGCGCCTGGTGCCCAGGTGTGCCCGGACTGCAAGACGCCTCGTACACCGGGAGCGCGCTTCTGTGAGGTCTGCCGCTATGAATTCGACACGGGGAAGTCAGGAGCACAAAAAACGTCACCAACGCCGGTAGAACAGGTTGTCCAGAGCGCTCCTCCAGATGTGGCCAACTCTCCGTCACCTATCGCTGCACCGGCGGCAGCCGGCGCCGGCGTGGCAGCACCGGCCACTTCGGCAGGTATCACGAGTGCCGACAGCACTCCTGTCTCCGCCCCGGCACAGCGGCTGAACGTCGTTGTAGTTACCGACCCATCGCTCGTAGAAGATGAAGAACAGCGCAAACAATGCCCACAAGGTGAGCCGGACCTGATCTTTCCGCTTGATCTAGATGAGAACCTGGTCGGACGCCGCTCAGATGACAAGAAGATATACCCTGAGATCGACATCAGAGACCCCGGTGTCTCACACCGGCAGTTGAAAATTATTCGGCAGGCCGACGGAAGTTTTGTAGCCCTAGAGTTAGGATCTGCGAATGGGACTACTCTCAACGGCGCCACATTGAAGCCGGGTCTCCCCACGCCAATTGCAGCCGGAGACGAGCTGATCATGGGCTTGTGGACGCGACTTCGGATACAGGGCCGTTAGAAAGAGGGAAATCTTTGTCTACGGTTACCAAACCTACCGCCCATCGGGACGTGCCGCTACGGGGGAGATCGCGCCTGGCGATGGGGGTAGTGAGTACGACACCACGTCGCATGGCGGCGCTGCTCGGAGCGAGCATTCTCACGGCGATCCTGATGGCACTCGTTGTTTTCGTGACCTATGCGAGCGTCAATGGTACCGCCACGATAGTGGGAAAAGACAGTGCACCATCCATCGTCGCCGCCGATCACCTACAGGCGCTTGCTGCGAGTGCTGACGCGAATGCCTTAAATGCCCTTGTAACCCATAGTACCCCTGACGAATACTCCTGGAGCCAATACCGCAAAGATATTCGGGCGTCATATGAAGAGTTGGCCACAGCTAGTCAGGACACCACCTATGGCTTCGCGCAACTGGGCCCTATCCAGACGATGGAGAGCGATCTAAGCGACTATGATAATGCGATAGGGCAGCTTCAGGTTCAGACCGCCGCAAACCTTCCCAGCAATCCGCTTGCTGGGCATATAATCATGTCGCAGAGTATCCTTCCCGCTCGGCTCGCTTTGGTGCAGACCGACTACTCTCATCTCAACCAGAACTATACAGGATATCAGAATGAAATAGGCCTGCTGACGGTGCTGGTCGGGATTGCCTTCCTGCTATTGCTCGGCGTGCTGGTGGGAACGCAAGTCTATCTTTTTCGCCGCACACATCGCATCATCAATCCGGGGTACGTCATCGCGACGATGATCACGTTGGCCTGCATGATCTACACTCTCGGCGCGTTCAATGTCGGCGAGTCGCAACTGGTGGCGGCAAAGCAACAGAGTTTCGACTCGATCAATACATTATGGTCGGTACGTGCCATCGCTTTTATTATGAACGCCGACGAGAGTCTGTACCTGTTGGATGCTCATAATCCGCAGGTTTTGGCGACAGTTGAGAATGAATTCACTCACTACCAACAGCAGATCGTCTCCATCGATCCTCAGCAGGCCGTGAATGACGTTCAGCGCGGCATCCCTTTTGGTGGATATCTTGGCGAGAAGCTATCGCACATCTCCTACAACGGGGAGGGCGAGGCGGTCCGGGAGGCGATCCAGACATTTGCCAATTATATTGCCATTGACAAGCAGGTGCGGCAGCTATTGGCGAGGGGAAACTTTCCGCAGGCGGAGGCGCTCGTCCTGGGATTCAACCCTGGTCAAGCCGCATTGGCATTCACACAATTTGATAGCGCTATGTGGAATGCTATCGACATCAATCAGTTCCAGTTCGATCAGCAGATTAACAACGCCTTTGACAGCTTTGGGCCTGTCCCGTATGTCCTCGGCATCACGCTGGTCGTGATCATCATGACGACCATCATTGGAATGAAGCGACGCCTCGACGAATACGCGATCTAGCGGAGGAAAAGGGGAAATAACTGTGTCGACAGCGACGACCGTGATGTGTGTCCCTGGTATGAAGCCTCGCCTTGCAGAGTACTGGCTTTAGCGGAACGGAGCGCGCGCCGTGACAGACTCATCGGTCGTCCAGCTGGTGAATCAATGGACTGGCCATCTGACGACCATCACCAGCAACCTGATGGACTTGTACCAAACCGAATCGACCAAAATCATTCGCGTTCTCGTGAAAGACCCGGTGAATGGATACCGCGGGGTGACCAGAGAACAAGCGAGCCGTGCTGTAGACACCCTCGATCATCTGCTGGAGCAGTATGAATTGCTCGCGCATGTAGTGGATGAAGCGACGGACCTGGCGAAGAAGAACAGTGTGTTCCGCAATTATGAAGCACGTATCAACGAGTTGCTGAACGGTCCATCGGTCGTGCTGACGCAGGAACAGGTAGCGCTTCACGACCGGGGTCTCTTGGATGACGAGCAGCGTGTGAGCCGTGTGACGCCTGTCGAAATGCTGGCGCAGATGGAGCAGTCCTTTGCTCAGGCGCGAGATGCGCTCTCAGCCATTGCCGAGGCGAGTGCCAATGTGCGGCCACGACTTGCTGCCCTGAAAGAGGAAACAACCAGGCTCAACAACTTGGCAGGAGAGCTGAAAGTCACGAATACGGTAACCATACCGGACGTTTCGCAAGCTCTGTCAGACGTAGAGCGAGATCCTATCGGAAGCGCGGTTGAGATCGGGCGTCTCGAGAAAACCGTTGCACGGCTGCGCGATGAGTTACAGGCCATTGACGCCGACCGCAAAGCGGTTCTCGCGAAAGTAGAGCGTGGAAAGAAAGCTCTGGCTGAACTTCAAGAGGTGGCTCTGCGTTCCACCGCTGCGTTTGTTGAAGCTCGCCAGACGATAGCTGCTCCTGAGGAGTTGGCACAACCAGAAGGGGACACTGCCACGGCGTCCCTGGCCGAATGGTTAAGAACCCTGGAGCAGAACTCCGCCGATGGGCGTTTCGCGGCGGTCAAAGTCGGTATGGTGAAATGGGAGCGCGAATGTAACGACCAGTTGAACGCGGCACGAGCGAGCGTTGATCGCAACCGCGCCTTGCTCGATGAAAGAGTTGAACTCAAGGGACGTTTCAAGGCCATGTCCGCGAAAGCAGACATTCTGCGGCGTCGCGGCGTTGTGGTTGGAGAAGCGGTAGAAGCTGCCTCTAGCCAAGCTAGCAGCGTTCTTGACGCCATCCCATTCGACATTCGTGCTGGAAGACGCCTGGTTGAAGCGTTCGAGGCAGCCGTCTTAGCGGCCTCGCGACCATACGAGAAGGTTGATTGATCAATGGCTGAAAAAGTACTCGAAAAATGCCAGCGCCCAGGGTGCAATGGAATTATTGTCGATGGTATATGTGAAGATTGCGGACGACCACCTGTTGGCCAGAGAATACTGAAGGGCGCTACGGCGGCAACGTCGACCAGCACCGGAACAGGAACGTCTAGAACATCAGGACTCCGCTACACTGGGTATAGCGGAACCACCGGATCTTCAGGCACTAGGAGTAGACGTCAAACCAGCCGGTCAAGCCGGGGCTCGTCCACCCGCCGGAGTTCGCTAGGCGGAGGACTTGTCAGCCTTCCGCCACAACCCAGCCAGGATCCCGCAGCTATGCTTATGAGCAATCCAGAGGTCCCAGAGCGCAAGCGCTATTGCCCGCACTGTAACGCGAAGGTCAATCGCAGCAAAGGATTCTGCCCGCAGTGCGGTCATGAGTATACCTTTGAGCCACAACTCAAAGCCGGAGATGTAATTCACGACAAGTATGAGATCAAGGGTCCCATCGCCTTCGGCGGGCTTGGCTGGATCTATCTTGGATGGGATACGGTATTGTCGCGTTGGGTCATCATAAAGGGCCTTCTCAATGCCGCTGACGAAGCGGCGGCGGCGGCGGCGGTCAGTGAGCGGCAGTTCCTTGCCGCGGTGAAACACCCGAAAATCGTGGGTATTTATGACTTCATCCAGCAGGGCACTGAAGGGTTCATCATCATGGAATACGTGGGTGGGAGGACCATCCAGAGTATTCGGAACGAACGCGGACCGCTGCCTGCCCCGGAGGCCATTTCATATATTTTAGGGATTCTCCCAGCCTTCACCTACTTGCACGAACATGCACTTGTCTATTGTGACTTTAAGCCCGAGAATATCATGCTCGAAGACGACGACGTCAAACTCATTGATATGGGCGGCGTCCGCAGGATAAATGACCCAAACGGCGATATCTTTGGTACACGCGGATATATGGCTCCGGAAGCGGCAGACAACCCTGTCGAAGTGTCCGATCTCTACACCATTGGCAGGTCACTCGCCACCCTGGTCATGGATTTCAAATTCATGACCGACTACGAACATAGCTTGCCGACTCCGGACGAGCAGCCAGTTCTGGCGGAGAACGAGGCGCTCTACCGATTCCTGCTCCGTGCCACACACGACGACCCTGAGCAGCGCTTTCAGAGCGCTGAGGAGATGGGAAATCAATTGTACGGCGTGCTCCGCGAGATCGTGGCACTGAAAGGGGATCCGAAGCCCGCCGAGAGCAGCATTTTCACGTATGACAACCTCCTCGACGCCGAGGACGTTGCCGGCACCAGAGCGCCGGAAACGCGTCTGCTCCCCGCGCTGAAGATGGACGCCAACGACCCCGCACTCGGTGAATTATTGCGACTGGCCGGTATCACCGAGCCGGAGAAGCGGGTACCGCTGCTCAAGGGAGTCGCTGAGAAGTACGGTACGCAGTCGGTCGAGGCGCGGCTGTGGTACGCCGATGCGCTCATCTCCAAAGGTGACTACGGGACTGCGAATCGACTACTCGACGCACTCGCCGCCGAGGATGAGTTCAACTGGAAGGTCGCCTGGTATTGTGGCAAGTTGCGCCTCGCCGCCGGAAATGGACAAGCATCCAGGAATGAGTTCGATAAGGTCTATTTCGAGATGCCTGGCGAAGTCGCCCCGAAGCTTGCCATCGGTTTCGCCTCCGAGCGAGCTGGCGACATCCCCATCGCCACCGCCTTCTACAACCGGGTAGCCAAGACCGACCCAAACAACACGTCGGCGATATTTGGATTGGTGCGCTGTCTCCAGGCGAGCAACGATTTCGATGGAGCGGCAACCGCGCTGGATCTGGTGCCTGTGAATCACAGCCTCTATACCCAATCTCGCATCGTGCTGGCAAATGTGCTGATGCACGATGAGAAGGTCATGGACGACAAGCTCCTCGACCGATCCGCCCGGACAATAGCGTCGATCTCGACCGAAAGTGGCATGCTATACCAACTTTCTGCCCGGTTGTTGTCTTACGCGGCGTGGATGATTGCCGAGGGGAAGATCACGGCTGACCGTTCCCGCACCCTGCTTGGGAACGCCGTCGACGAACACGATCTCCGCCTGGGCGCAGAGTCCGCGTATCGGAAAGCCGCCAGATACGCGGGAGATACCACGGAGAAGATAAAGCTCATCGACTCCGCAAATGAAATACGCCCGGTGACACGAGTATGATCTGCCCTACATGCGGGTACCGGGCCTCAGCAACTGATCGCTTCTGTGAGAATTGCGGCACCGCCCTGTCGCAGGACGTCGTCCAGACCAGCACATCAGGGGTGCAGATATGTCATTGTCCACCGGGGCAGAGTAAGCCTGACGAAGATGGTTACTGCCAGGTGTGCGGCATCCGTTGTATTTCTGAGACCGAGGCGGCCAGAAAGCATGTCGAGCTATCCATTGACGAGCGACTGGCTCTCGTGAGCGATGTTGGACGACGGCACTTGATCAACGAAGATATGGGACGCGTTGCTCGTGGTTCGAGCAATTCGGTCTTTATGGTCGTTGCCGATGGAGTCTCCACATCGACCAACTCGGCGAGCGCTTCTGCGGCGACGGTCGAAGCGGTGCTAACGGCCTTGAAGTCTGCGCCCGAGGACGATGCTCTATCCGATGCGGTGCGTTCGGCAATCGCCGCAGCCAACCAGGCAGTACTCCAGTTGCCTGTCGCTGGCGGCGAGGGAGATGGTCCCGAGACCACAGTGGTCGTCGCACTGTGCCGTGGGGGTCGCGTCGCGGTAGGGTGGGCCGGCGACAGTCGCGCCTATCGCGTCGGCCCAGACGCGGCGGAGCAGCTGACTGTAGACGACTCCTGGGTCGAGGAAGCCGTTCGCAATGGTGAGATGTCCAGGAAGCAAGCCATGCTCGACAAGCGCGCTCATCTTGTGACTCAGGTCCTGGGCATGAGAGATCAGCTGGTAGATATACACATTGTAGAACGGGAACTACCCGAAGACTGCGCTCTGATACTGTGTTCCGATGGTCTATGGAACTACTTTCTCGAGACCGATGAACTGGCCACTGCTCTGCGTCAGCATAACTCCGGCGACTCGCTGTCCGTGTGCCGATATCTCGTTGACGCAGCGAACGAGCGAGGTGGGCAAGACAATGTGACTGTCGCTATACTACTCACTACTACCAGGTCACAACAACCCGGGAGCTGAGGGGCGTGGCAGGCCAACCCAATCGGACTGCACGATTTCTATGAACCAGATGTTGGGGTGGGATGGGTTGCCCTGGCGTCGCTGGACAGCTCATCGACCTTGAGGAATCCCAGGCTGGCGAGATCCCTATTCTGGAAGTCTGCGCTCTTGACATATTGCAAGAAGGCGCTTGTCAGGCTACCTGAGGCTGGCGTTCCTTTGGTATAAGCATGCTCGATGTTCCAGAACTTGTATTTGCCCAAATTGATATTGGCCTTTGTCGCGCCAAAACCGTCAATGCAGATCGGGAAGATCTGGCTGGTCTGCGCATAATCTAGCACAAAGCTCGTACCGGTATAGCCGATAGCGCCGTGAGAATTGGAGATATCCGTCACCAACTCGCCGGTACTGTCGGCAGTTTGCGCATCTGCCGGCTCGTCGTTGATCTGCTTCACATCGTTGACGACAAACTTATCGAAGGTCGCACGCGTTCCTGAGGTCTTAGTGCGGACGACGACAGTGATAGGCTCGTTTGGCCCCCCAATCTGGCTCCAGTTGGTGATGTTGCCCGCATAGATGTCCTTAATCTGTTGCGTCGTAAGATTCTCCACCTGCGAGGAGATATCCTGGCTGACGACGAGTGTAAAAGGCACTACGGCGACCTGGTTATCTACTAGATCGCTATAGCTGGTTGTCGCGGTGGCTTTTTCTTGTGCAAAGACATCAGACATACCGATTTGGACAGTTCCATTCTCGACATCATTCAGGCCAGTGCCGGAACCGTTGGGCGTGATGTTGATAATGACCTTGCTGTTAGCCGAATTGGCCGACACGTTTCCTGCCGCCCGTTGGAAGAGCGGGGCCAACGCTGTCGAGCCATCGATGCTTAGAGTTCCAGCGGGTAGCGTCGGTGCGGACGATTTGGCGCCACCTTGGACTACGAGATCGGCTGCGGTTACATGGCAGGCGGTGAGGGCGCTACTACCACCACCAGTATTGGACGAGTTACAAGCAGCGATGGGGATCAGCAAGAGAAGCGCGACTGCGCTGAGTAACTTACAGGTGACCACTTTGAGGGTCATGATTCCTCCTCAGAAATCACAGTCAGACACTTAGCCAAGTGCCTCGTACGAGTGTCAAGTAAGCCTGCGCCTTCTGTCAAGCGCTTTTCGAAGGATCGCACTGTTGCTACGTTGCATCATCAGAAGTGCTGGTGAGCAGGCGGTTGCTCGTGCCTGCATTATAACCCGGTGGTCCTTCCACCGGGCATGGGACCCACAAACCGTTGGAATCCGAAACGGACTTTTTCAAAGAGCGCATGAGCCGCACGTACCTCTTAAAGCCAGAAAAGTAACAATTCAGACGGACTTGTGCTGTAGTGTAGCATGGAAGGCATGACGCCAGAAGACGAGAACGTGCTGCTCAAAGCGGAGAATGCCACCCTGCGCGAGCAAGTACTCCTGCTGAGTATACAGGTGCAGGACTTGCAGGCGCGGCTGGCCAAAGACAGCCACAACAGCAGCAAGCCACCCTCGAGCGACGGGTTGGCCCGCAAGACCAAGAGTCTGCGGAGGCGGAGCGGGAAGAAGCCGGGCGGGCAGATCGGGCACCCTGGCGAGACCTTGCGGCTGGTGGCTGTTCCCGATGCGGTAGTGGAACATCGGCCGGTGATCTGCTCGGGCTGTCAGACACTGCTGCCCGACGAGGCGGCGGTGGTCGTGCGGGAGCGGCGTCAGGTGCACGAGTTGCCTCCCATACGCCTGCAGGTCACTGAGCATCAGGCCCTGCACGTGCGCTGTCCAACGTGCCAAGCCGTGAGTGTTGGGACGTTCCCGGCCGCGGCGAAGAGCCGCATCCAGTACGGTCCGCAGCTCCGTGCCCTGGCGGTCTATCTCGTGCAGCAACAACTGGTGCCCTACGGCCGGGTGCGTGAACTGCTCAGCGATCTGGTGGGCTTCTCCCTCTCGGTGGGGACGGTGGTCGAGTGGGTCCAGCAGGCGGCGACAGTGCTGGAGCCGGTGGAAACTCAGATCAAGGCCGCACTTGGCCGGGCGCCGGTGCTGCACAGCGATGAGACGGGAGTGCGGCAAGCGGGAAAGCTCGCGTGGATCCATGTCGCCAGCACGCAGTGGCTCACCCACTACGGGGTGCATTCCAAGCGGGGTGTGGAGGCCACGACCGACATTGGCATCTTGCCCTCCTATCAGGGCGTGAGCGTGCATGACGGCTGGAAGCCGTATCGGGCGCATACGAGCTGCCGGCATGCGCTCTGCAACATCCATCACCTGCGGGAGCTGACGTTCCTCGAAGAGCAGTACCACCAGACCTGGGCCAAAGAGCTCAAGGACTTGTTACAGGAGATGAAGGCGGCCACCGAGCAGGCCCGAGCCGCTTCAGCGACCCAGCTACCCCCAGCAGAACGAGGCCAGTTCGTAGCCCGCTATGAAGAGCTCCTGGCCGTCGGGCTGGCCGCCAACCCACCTCCGCCGCGGCTGGCACATCAGCGCGGCCGGCAGAAGCAATCCCCGGCGCGCAATCTGCTCGAACGCCTCTGGCTGGGACAGGACGAGGTGCTGGCGTTCCTGGACGACCTCAGTATTCCGTTCGACAACAACCAGGCCGAGCGCGATCTGCGGATGCTCAAGACGCAGACGAAGGTGTCGGGGTGCTTCCGTTCGGCCCGCGGCGGCACCGCGTTCGGTCGTATCCGAGGTTACCTCTCAAGCCTCAGCAAACAAGGGGTCAAGAGGCTGGCAGCCCTTGAAGCGCTCTTTTCCGGCACGCCACTCTATCCCAAATTCACCTGACTGGCAGCCTGGCTCCTGCGCCTGTGGGGGATGCCAAGCGGACCCCTGGCTCACCGCCCCTCGACCGGCTTCGGGGCAACGAAGCGTGTCGGCGCGGCTCACAGCCGGCAGATGGCCGAATTCGCACCGAACGGTCTGCATCTCGTCAATGCAGTACGTGATACCGCAGGAGCACGTTGCCTGAGCGAAATGCCCTTGTGTCGAGGAGCTTCAAGGGCAGCTGCCCATGGATGCCCGCAAACAATTGTTTGCCTTCACCGAGCACAATGGGATTGACCATGATGCGCAGTTCGTCGAGGAGGTGCATTTCCAGCAGCGATGTTGCCAAGTCAGAACTGCCGAGGATGGCCAGGTCACGGCCCTCCTGGCGCTTGAGATCGGCAACTGCCTCCCCAATGTGTTCGCTCACCAGCCGTGAGTTTTCCCATTCGGCCTTCTCGAGCGTGCGGGAGAACACCACCTTGGGCAAGCTATTCATCTTATTGGCGATGATGGGGTCACTTTCTTTAGCCGCTGGCGTGGTCCAGTACTCGGCCATGCCTTGATAGGTCTCTCGCCCAAACAAGAGGGCATCCACTTCATCGAGCTGCTTGTCAGCAAACTCGTTAAATTCGTCGTCGACGTTGTGCCAATCCAGGGCACCGTCTGGCCCGGCGAAGAACCCATCGAGCGTGACCATCATGAATAAAAACAGTTTGCGCATCGACTCTTTCTCTTGCCTCGTTCTCGGCTTCCCATTCAGAGGTCCGTACTTCGAGCCTCATGCTCCCATCCTACGCTCCATGGCAACCCTGCCTGAACAGTCACCCAGAAAATAGCCATGTCCTCTTCTCAAGTTAGGCCGGAATTCACAGTAAGAGGATCACCTGTCAAAACAACATCGCTCGAAATCATCCAGAAGTACGTTCAGCGGGGCCGAGATCGCACATAGACATAGAGTGCGAGACAGCCTACCACGACCAGGTACATCATCACCGCCAGCAGCAGGAAAGGACCCCACTGCAGCAACAGTGTCTGGATACTGTTGCTATTGTCCGGATTGACGTTCACCTTGACCCCGTATTTCTTCAGCGTGGGAACGGGATTCTCATTCGGAAGATTCGGAATGTTGGTGGTGAACTTGGTGGAAGTCTGGTTGGCATCGTCAGAGGCCACCGGATTCTTGAACGTGCCGGTTACCGAGTTGTCGGTCAGGGTCACCGAGACGACGTTGTAATCCTGTACCTGCTCGATAAACAGGCGGTAGCTGATCGGCTCGGCTCCTGCCGATGTCGATTGTGCTTGCCAGACACCGAAGATGCTCAGTGGCACGACCAACGGTACTGCTACCAGGATGATCCAGACGAGATTCCGCCGCCAGAAGCCTGGATGCGGTGCCGGCTGATTGTGCTGGTTGGGCGCTTGAATCATCCACGGCCTCCATTCGGCGCACTTACCGATACGTGTACCCCAAGGCGATTATTCGTGCGACCGAGCTCGCTCACGAGACATACTCGACCCCATGGTGTGCCGTGCACAGAGCTTATCATAACACAAGCGAGCGACCGTACGACAATGCTTCAACCCTTGGCTGACTGTAGAGAAGCCGGCGGGAGTTAGGGCTGATGTTCATGCCTATGCTCTTGACCTACAGAAGAAGCACACGGGCGCGGAGCAGGCTACCACACGCGTGCCATCACGAAGGGAACAATCTTATGTCCGGTAATTTGCCGAGCGGCGACTTCGGTGGTAGATTGTTCGCAGTAGGGAGAGCTCGGATATGGCCGTCTACGTAATCAACCTCTCATTCACCGACTTAGGATTGTGTACACGGGAAAGGAGAACGGTATGCATTTTTCGTTCTTGCGGTCGCCAGTGCTCCGCTTCGCGCTCTTGGCGGTTGTCGCGGCGACGTTCATCGCCGCGGTGGTCTTCGTGCCGGCAGCGCTCAGAAAGCCAACCGCCGCGCTGGCGGCCAGGGCAACGACGTCCGGACAGCCCAACTTCGGCTCGAACGTCTACATCTTTACTCCCAGCATGCCACAAAGCCAGATCCAGGCGACGGTTGACACGGTAGCGAATCAACAGATCTCCAACCAGTTCGGAACCCAGCGCTACGCCTTGCTGTTCGCGCCGGGCACATATGGGTCCAGCACCGACCCCCTCAACTTTAAGGTGGGCTACTATACCACGGTGGCCGGCCTCGGCCTCTCCCCGAGCGACGTCGTGATCAACGGGTCTGTCGACGTCTACAACCAGTGCGCCGGCTCGAACAACTGCACGGCGCTTGAAAACTTCTGGCGTTCGCTCTCCAACCTGACCATCAACGTGACCACCCCGAACTTCGGCTGCTACAGCGGCGAATTCTGGGCGGTGTCGCAGGCCGCGCCGATACGTCGGGTCCAGGTCAATGGGCCTACCACCCTCATGGACTACTGCACCTCACCCTCGTACGCGAGTGGCGGCTTCATCGCTGATTCAGCGTTCAGCGCCAGCATCGTGAACGGCTCGCAGCAACAGTGGGTCATCAGGAACAGCTCGCTCAACGGCTGGAGCAACGGCGTCTGGAACCAGGTATTCTCCGGAGTCGTGGGTGCGCCCGCACAGTGTTTCCCCGGCCAGTCGTCGTGCGGCCCGTACACGACGCTCGCGACCAGCCCGGTGACCCGTGAAGAGCCCTACCTGTACCAGGACACCAACGGGAACTACAACGTCTTCGTGCCCGCGGTGCAGCGTAACTCCTCCGGCACGAGCTGGTCCGGCGGCGCGACACCCGGCTCGTCCATCTCCATCAAGCGGTTCTTTATCGCCCAGCCGACGGACTCCGTCGCCACCATCAATGCTGCCCTGGGGTCCGGCAGCAACCTCATCCTGACCCCGGGCATTTATGACCTGGACCAGAGCATCGAGGTGACGCGTCCGGATACGGTGGTGCTCGGCCTCGGTTTCCCCACTCTGATCCCCGAGAACGGCAACGCGGCCATGACCGTCGCCAGCCAGAAGGGTATGTCGCTCTCGGGGATGATCTTCGATGCGGGACCCGAGAACTCGCCGGTGCTGCTACAGGTCGGCAACGGCCATGGAGGCAGCGACAATAATGCCTCCGATCCCTCGGCCCTGCACGACGTATTCTTCCGTATCGGTGGTGCGGAGCCGGGCAGCGCGACGACCAGTCTGGTGGTGAACAGTAAGAATGTCATCCTCGACGACATCTGGGCCTGGCGGGCCGACCACGGCAACGGGGTGGGGTGGAACGCCAACACGGCGGACACCGGGGTGGTGGTCAACGGCGACAACGTGACCGCCTACGGCCTGTTCGTCGAGCACTACCAGAAGTACCAGGTGATCTGGAACGGCAACGGCGGCACGGACATCTTCTTCCAGAACGAGATGCCCTATGACCCGCCGAGCCAGGCGGCCTGGATGGAAGCCCCCGGTGTGGACGGCTGGGCGGCCTTCAAGGTAGCCGACAATGTCACCAGTTTCAGCGGCTACGGTATGGGCAGCTACAGCTTCTTCAACCAGGGCGTGACCATCTACGCCGCACACGCGTTCGAAGTTCCCACTACCCTTCCGGCCGGAAGCCTGCACGATCTGCTGACAATCTTCCTTTCCACGGCCGGCTCTGGTGGCATCCTGAATGTCGTCAACGATACCGGCGGGTCGTCCACCATCGCCAATCCGGATACCCCGGTCACCGTGGTGAGCTACCCGTAACGGCACGACGCCTCGTCTGATCTTCGGACGTCACGCTCCGCCCACGCCGGTGGAGCGTGACGGGTCTCGCCGTCGGTCCGAGCGCCTCTCTACAGATTCTTCCACTAGGGACCACCGGCCTGTCCGCAAGACGGTCCACTTGTCGCCGCCGTCACGGCTGCTCACAGACAGAGCCGTGTTTCTTGATCTTTGGGGGCGTAGAGCTGCCATTCAGTTGTGGTCAGATTACGATTGGCTATCTGGCAGGCGCGCGCTTGCAGGTCTGAGATCCCGATTGGATATCTATTCATAAAGAGACCGTTGCTTGGGGCGAGAATGTCGCCAGACGGCGTGAACGCAAATGCGCTCAGTATGCCGACCCCTACACCGCTCAGCGGCGTCCCTAACGGCTGCTGTGTCGGAATGTCCCAGAGCTGGAGCACCAGGGAGCCTCCTCCGGCAATTTGGTCAAGAGTGAAGGGTCCAGCGCCTCCGGTAGCGCTATTGGGATCGATGGCGGCGCCCAGCGTCTGCCCGTCATTACTCACCGACAGGGCCTCCACAATGCCCGCTTTCTCCAAAAACTTCGGATGTGACACTGTGTGTGTGGCCAGATTGACGACAGCGATGGCATTGATGCCACCCACAATAATAGTACGGTTATTGGGCATAAACGCCAGCGACGCCATATTGTCGATCGAATAGCGGGAGAGAAGTTTGCCCGTGGTGGTATCCCAGACGCGCAGCTGTGCGGTGCGGCAGCTCGGCGGGATGTTCTCTTCGTCGTTGCCTGGATCGGTGCAGATGACCGCGGCCAGCTGCTTGCCGGACCAGTCGAAGGAGAGGTCGGCGATCACGGATGAGACGGCGAGAGTGAGCGTATGGCCATTGGCGTGGCGCAGAATGATGTTGTTGTGTTTATCGGTATTGTTGTCACTGCGAGCGAGCTCGGAGCCGTCGTTGGCAATCGCTATCCTGGGAGTGCTGAATGGAACGTTGGCACCGGGCGGGCCTGCTAGTCCCCTCACCAACGCTGGAGATGTGACCGCCTCCGGCGACTGGTTAGGATTTGTCGAGACCCGCCAGAGCTCTACGGCGCCGCTGTGATCATACGCGGCGATGTACTGGCCATTTGGACTGAGCCAGACGCCTTCACCATCATCAGGAATATCGTCTACTGAACTGGAGATGTTGGGACCGATAGTCGGCCACATTTGGTCTGAAATGAGGGTATTTGGCTGGTAAAGAATGATATCCCCGGTATCAGTCCCCATAGCCAGCGGGAGGGTGCCAGTGTCGACTCCGCCGGAGACATCGGTTATCGTCCCCAGCCCGCTCAAGGAGAGAGTGGCCAGGACCGCGAAGTCGGTAAAGTCGAAGTCGGTGAGTGTCTCGGCCTGACAGGGCTCCTCGGTGGGGTCTTCGCACCCCACGACATAGACTCCATATTCTCCGTCGTACCCGTATGTCACCACGTTTCCCGCTATGGGAATCTGCGCAATGCGGACTGGATGACCGGAGCTAAGATCCCAAGCAATGGTGTTCCTAGTCCCACTGACATCATGACCACTTGCGACGAATTTCGTCCCATCGGCGGTGAATGCCATGCCTCCAGTAGGAGCGTAGCCTAAGGATGTAAGACTTGCCCCCACAGGGGCAAACGCGCCGAGGGTCGTTACGGCACCAGTAGTAAGGTTCCACAGGTATGTTGCAGGTGAGTAGGCATTGCTCATGCCTACCCACCTGCTGTCTGGACTCATGGTCACCTGATCGATCTCCCCAGGAACACTGGTCTCCTGGGTAGGCTTGCTTGGATCCCCCGACGTGGGCCAGACGATAATGTGGCTCGTACTAGAGTCGGTAAAGCTGGAGACAATTTGTGTCCCATCGGCGCTGAGCGCGATATCAGTCGCTGGGGCATCTGGATAGGTTGACTGGGTGAGAAACGGATAGTACTTCAGTGGCTTACCGGTGCTGGAATTTACGATCAGTAAGTCGTTGCGGTGGTTGTCACTGGTCAAATTTGGGAAGTATTGCCCCATGACGGCGGTGTACTGGCCATTTGCGCTCATGGCTACGTTATAGGACACATCACTACTATTCAAGCCAGTAACTTTCAGCGGTGGCGCGTTTGGATGCGTGAGATTCCACAGGAAAAACCCGGTGTAGGAGACCGACGCCAGCACCTTGCCATCCGCACTTTGCGCCACGCTAACATTGCCGTCGCCCACATTGGCCCCCGGGGTATGCAGATACCCAACCACGTGACTATTGGCTTCGATGAGCGACAAGAGGCTGTTGTAGGCATCGTAGCTGGCTACGTGGTCGCGCTGTGAATCGTGTACTGCCAGCAGGCTCAAGAGCAGCCGAGTATCCAGATTCTTGCCGTAGGTGGGGGCATCGGCCTGGGCGGCTAAAGCGCGCACATTGGATGTCTGGGCCTGGATTACCGCCTTCTGGCGATTGACCTCCGAGACGTGATAAAACAGCAGCGCAACGCTGGCGAGCGCCACCACGATCACCAGGCCGATCGAGAGGGTACTGATCAGTACCCGTTGGCGCCGACTGGCCACGCGCCGGCTGGTGACGATGTACTGGGTCTGAATCTGGCTCGGCGCCAGCTCGTGCCCACCGCTCTGCGCCAGCCATCCCTCCGCATCCACCAGATCGCTGCCCCGCAATAAGTAGCTCGCGTTCTGCCGCTTTCCCTCCCATTCTTTGGCGCGCACCAGCAGCCGTGTGGAGGCTTTGACATAATTCAAGTCGGTGTTAATCGCATGCTCGAGAGTCGCCACGGCGGCATCGTAGTCGTCGCCTGGCCGAAAGAAAATCCAATTTATTGCCGCCAGTGACGCCGGAACCTGCGACGGTGGCACTTCACGGCAGACAAGAGGAATGAGCCTCTTTTTCTCCGCTTCCGCAGAGGCAAGCTCGTAGCGACAGGTGTCCGAAGCGAGATAATCGGGGCTGAGTACGCAGAGGATAACATCAGCTTTATCGATAGCCTCAGCGATCTCGCTCTTCCACTGCGAAGACGGAGGAATACTTTCCCAGTCGACGAATACTTCGTTCTGCTCAGCTACCAGGGTCTCATAGAGTTTGCGGACAAATGCTTGGTCGGTGCGCGAGTAGGAGATGAACAAACCAGCCATGGCAACTTTGTCTCCTTTGTATCGTGGCACTGCAATGGAGGAATTGTCGGAATGGTCCCGCTCTTTGTGACGCTTCGCTGGCGCCATCTTCACGTCATTCCTTGCCTGGTGTTACTATTGGAGGGCGAGAACGCCTCCCTCGCGGTACCGGTTATTCTCGCCAGCTCCCGAGGGACCGCTGCACCGACCTTCACCCACTGAGACGCTTTCCACCTCGCTGCCGATGGCCTGTGGGTGGCTCTGCTCCATCAGGCCTGGTTCAGTCCTTGACAGTGCTCCTACCCGTCGCTATGATTCTACCAATCGTTGCAAATTCCTACGGGGATCTGCTACCACAAAGCAAGCGCTGACCAAGCAATGGGATGAGCATGGTGCTGGTCCGGGCGCACCGGCACGCAGCGCATGGCCCGCGCGCTCCCCAAAAACTACGCGATTGAGCTGATGGCTGAAGCCAAGCTGCTGAGCTTTGAAGAAGTGCTGGGAAGAAGAGGCAAGATAGGCATGGCTATCGCGACATCTGATCGTATCCCGGTGGTGACGATTCCCGATCAATTCAATGCTGCCACGCACTTCGTGGATCGAAATCTGACGGAAGGGCGCGGCTCGCAGCCGGCGATCATCTTCGAGAATACGACGACCACCTATGCGCAGCTGGCGGACATGACCAACCGCGTCGGCAACGGCTTGCGTGCGCTGGGCATCGAGCCGGAGCAGCGCGTGGCGCTGCTGCTGCCGGATTCGCCCGCCTTCGCCGCGTCGTTCTTCGGCGCGATCAAACTGGGCGCTGTGGCCGTGCCGATCAACACTGGATTGCGACCCGGGGAATGGGTCTACATCCTCAATGACAGCCGTGCCAAAGCGCTGGTCACCCACGCCGGCCTCTGGCCGACAATACAAGCGATCGCCCCGCAGCTCACCGCGGTACGCCATGTAATCATCGTAGGGCAGGATCAACCTGGCGCATCTCCCCGCCAGAGCAGTTTGTTCCGGCGCAAGCCCGCTCCGACTGCACAGCAGGTGTCGACGGCAACCGGGCAGGCGACCATGCATGATTTTGCGGCCTGGACGCAAGCCGCCACGCCCGAACTTGCCGCCGCTGCTACCAGCAAGGACGATAGCGCATTCTGGCTCTACAGCTCCGGCAGTACGGGCTTTCCCAAGGGCTGCGTGCATTTACAGCACGATATGGTCTATTGCCTGGAGTATTACGCCAAACCGATTCTGGGCATCAGCGCAGAGGATCGCTGCTTCTCGGCGTCCAAGCTACCCTTCGCCTATGGCCTGGGCAACGGTCTCTATTTCCCCTTCGGAGTGGGGGCCAGCGCGGTGCATTTTCCCGGTAGACCGGTGCCGGAAGAGATCTTCGCCGTGGTTGCCAAGCAGCGTCCTAGCCTCTTCTTCACCATTCCTACGGTCTATGCCGCTATGCTGGCGTTGCCGGACGCCGCCAGCCGCTTCGACTTCTCGTCGGTACGGCTCTGCGTCTCTGCCGGTGAGGCGCTGCCCGCCGACATTTTGCGCCGCTGGCAAGATACTTTCCACCTCGATATTCTGGACGGTATTGGTAGCACAGAGGTCTTGCACATCTTCATCAGCAATCGCCAGGGCGACATCCGCCCCGGCAGCACCGGGAAGCTGGTTCCCGGCTATGGGGCGCGCATCGCAGATGAGCAGGGCCAACCAGTGGCGACGGGGGAGCTGGGCTCGCTGCAGATCAGTGGCGAAAGTACTCTGGCGTACTACTGGAACAAGCACGAGAAGACCAAAGACACCATTCTGGGCCGCTGGGTCGCGACTGGCGACACGTACTATCAAGATGAGGACGGCTATTACTGGTACGCAGGGCGCGCGGACGACATGCTAAGAGTCAGTGGCCGCTGGGTGTCGCCCGCCGAGGTCGAAGGCGTGCTGATCGAGCATCCCGCCGTCCTCGAGTCCGCCTTGATCGGGGTGCTGGACGATCAGGGTCTGACCAAGCCGAAAGCGTTCGTCGTCTTGAACAGCGGCGTCACCCCATCTGACGCGCTCGCGGAGGAGCTTCGCGCCCATGTCGCGTCGCGGCTCTCATCTTATAAGTGCCCCCAGTGGATAGTCTTCCTGCCGGAGCTGCCCAAGACCGCGACGGGTAAGATCCAGCGCTTCGTCTTGCGCGCGAGCGACTCGTGATCGTGTGCTCTGCGTGAATAGCCGCGCGTAGCGGTCCTGTCGAGTAGCGCTCTTGCACCGCTAGACTGGGGAAGTCTATACTTTTATGATAGAGGGCACCCCTGTGCAGCAGATCTTCAAATGAAGCAGCCCGCAACGACGGGGAGCTGCATGCTCTGCTTGGGCGCTCATTTCGCCGGTTGCGACGGGCATAGACCACGGATGAGGTCATCCTTTCGCGTGCATCGGTGCAGCAAGCGGCTGCAACAGGACTCACCAGGAAACATATGGTAGTCGCAGCCGCAGATTGAGTGCGTCCCCACAATCGCTGGGCAGTGACACCGTTGACCCACACCTAGCGGGATTGCCTCGCCCAGATATAGTAAGGATGCTCGCCGGGCACGTTACCGTTACCTGGGGCATGTTGGAGTCGGAAGAGACAGACGGTTTGGAAAGAGTTGGAGAGGTATAATGGCAGAGCAAAGTCGTCAGGGAGTGCTGGGCGGGAACGGAGCGCACGCGCGGCGGATCCAGAGGCCGGTGGGACCACATTATAAGTGGATAGTTCTCACTAATACTACGCTGGGTCTGTTAATGGCGACCATCGATGCAAGTATCGTGTTGATCGCCTTGCCTGCCATTTTCAAAGGGATCGGCATCAATCCACTGGCGCCCGGCGAGTCCAATTACTTCCTGTGGCTGCTGTTAGGCTATATGGTGGTCACCACCACCTTACTGGTCACCTTTGGGCGCATCTCCGACATGTTCGGGCGCGTCAGATTCTATAATCTGGGGTTTGCCATCTTTACGGTTGGCAGCACACTGCTGGCGTTTACCCCCGGCACCGGAAACGCCGGTGCGACCGAGCTAGTCATCTTCCGGTTGATACAGGGGGTAGGTGCGGCATTCTTATTTGCCAACAGCGCAGCCATTTTGACTGACGCCTTTCCCCTCCACGAGCGTGGACGCGCACTGGGAATCAACCAGATCGCTGCCATTGCCGGGTCGTTTATTGGTCTGATTCTGGGGGGAGTTCTAGCGGTCATCAACTGGCGGCTCGTCTTCCTGGTCAGCGTTCCCGTGGGTCTGGTCGGTACGGTATGGGCCTATACGATGCTGCGTGAAACCGCCACTATCCGCCAGCACCAGAAGATCGACTGGCTGGGAAATATTACCTTTGCCGCTGGCCTGACGATACTGCTCCTGGGGGTTACCTACGGAATCGAGCCATACGGTAGCTCAGCTATGGGCTGGGGCAACCCACTGGTACTGGCGGCGATTGTAGTCGGTATCCTGCTGCTGGCAGCCTTTATCTGGATCGAGCTTCATGTCGATGATCCCATGTTCCGACTCGATCTCTTCAAGATTCGCATGTTCGCCACCGGCAACCTGGCTGCCTTCCTCTCCGCCCTGGGACGTGGCGGATTGCAATTCATGCTGATAATCTGGCTGCAAGGGATCTGGTTGCCGCTGCACGGGTATAGCTTCGCCATCACTCCCCTCTGGGCCGGCATCTATATGACCCCTCTGCTGGTGGGCTTTATCCTGATGGGCCCGATAAGCGGCTATCTCTCCGACCGCTTTGGGTCGCGTGCCTTTGCAACCGCCGGCATGCTGTTACAGGCCGTAGGTTTTATTGGGCTCACTTTCCTACCGGCCAACTTCAACTATCCGATATTCGCGGTCCTTATCTTCATACTGGGCTGCGGCTCAGGACTCTTCACTTCGCCCAACACGAGTTCCGTCATGAGCAGTGTCCCGGCAGAGACACGTGGCGTTGCCTCGGGCATGCGCGCGACGTTCCAGAATGGCGCCACGCTAGTCAGTATCGGGTTGTTCTTCAGCATCGTCACCGTGGGTCTGGCTAACGCGCTACCATCGGCTCTCTTTGCCGGGCTGACCAAATACGGCGTACCGGCGGCGGCGGCAACCGCGATTTCTCACTTACCGCCAACCGCCGCTCTATTCGGGGCATTTCTGGGGTACAACCCGATCGGCGAGTTGTTGCCACCGGCACTGCTACACGTACTTCCTGCCGCAAACCAGGCGGCTCTGCTGGGCAAGAACTACTTCCCAGAGCTCATCTCGGCTCCCTTTATGAGTGGATTGCATGCGGTATTTTACATTTCGGCAGTCTTGTGTCTTATCGCCGCTGGAGTTTCGCTGATGCGCGGCAAGCAACAGACGGTCTCTGTACTGGTGCCGGCTGAGGGAACCGGCCAGGACGCAGGCGCCGTACAGGAAGATCAGCTGATCATTGAGACTGAATCCGAGGCTGAGGGCGATCCGAATGTTTCCGGCAGCCGCCGGTAACCGGCAGCGCCCACGCCGTGGATCTTGTCTCTCAACGTAGTGACCAGAATGGCTCCGTCAGTCCGAGCGAGGCGAAAACTGCCTGCGCCTCGTCCAGGGTCTTACGGCGCCATTCTTGGTCACGTGGATCACTGCCATACCAGTTGCGTGCAAGACCCCAGACCTGATCAAGCGAGATTACCGCTCCGTGCGGCTGGCTCCAGAGCATGCACCAATTGCTCGCGTGCTCTTCCGACCGGAAGAGTAACATCGTTTTTCAGGTGAAGATAATGTTGTCCCACCAGTGCTTGGCAGGGACTGAAAAGTGTGCCACGCCTGGCGGATCCACGACGGCACCATTGCTAACTGTTATCGTCATCGCGTCATTACAGTCGCCGCAGCTGGCAAGGACGCGCCCATCTCGCTTGAGCATCGCTAGAATGCCGAGTGCATCCCAGACACAATTACCCCAATAGACACCACCGTCCACTTCGACCTGAAAGGGTGTGGGCACGGCCGAAAAGGGGTTAGCCATCAGGATCTCGTCGCTGTCCCGCTGCAGAACGATGACATGGCCCTGCGCTAGCCGGTGGAAGGCGGTCACGACATCGGCAGGCTGGCAGGCAAGGCCGGCGGCAATTGCGGCGGCGGTGGGAATACTGCCTTTCGTGAAGAGGGCATCGTAGACATAGGCTCGTATCTGCTGATCGAAGGTATCGCTGTCACTGACCATTGCGTCGAACTTCCTTACAACGGCGAAGACGAGAAAGGCAGGCAGACAGACAGACATTATGCCTGCTCAGTTGCCTGCCTCATGATCCAGCCCAGCCATGCCAGTAAACCAAAGAGCCCGAGAGCCAGGACTATCGGCATAACATGAGCGCTGTCCAGCCAGAATGGCGTACCGAAGTGGCTGGCAGGTATGCTGGTAGTCTTGCCGGAGACCTTGACCACAGTTGTTGTAAAGGCAATGGTTGGGATCAATACCGTTCCCGCATCCAGAATCATTGCCAGCAGTACGGGAATAGCGCCCAGTGCAACCGCTGACTGCCAGGAAGGACTCAGGGCTCCGGTAATGATGGGGATCAGTAGAATGAGAATGCCAATCACGACAGCCAGGCCGGGGGATGTGGGTTGCGCGGCAGTGCCGCATGGTGATGAACAGCCATACAGTGAGCCGCTGGTGGCCTGTTCGGTAGTGGTAAGAAAGAGCAGCACCGTCTGGGCAAGCGCCAACACCAGTGGAATGACCCAGCCACCTCGGGTCGGGCGTTTGAGCCGCAGACGGACAGACCAGTGATCTTTCTTGCGAGGCTGAACACTTGTTGCCATTTTTGGTACCTCCACTATGGTGAACCACGGTAGATCAGAGAGACACGCGGGTTAATCTCCGGCTAGCGCCGTACCGCATTACTCATTACAAAAATCAGGTTGGCAGGTCGCTCAGCCATGCGGCGAGTAAGGTAGGGATACCACTGGGTGCCGTAGGGTACATAGACGCGCACATTATAGCCGTCTCGAGATAGCTGCTCCTGCAGGTCACGGCGGATACCATAAAGCATCTGGAACTCGAAACGGGTGGGTGAGATGCCGTGCCTGGCACTAAAACGAAGAGCATCGGCGATGAGACGCTCGTCGTGAGTAGCGATAGCCGGATAGACACCATGTTCGAGCAGCGCATGCATCAACTCAACATAGGCAGCGTCCACATCACATTTTTTGGGATAGGCAAGCGAGGCAGACTCAAGGTAAGCGCCTTTCACCAACCGTACCCGGGTACGGCTGGCGATCAGTCTGGCCACATCTTCGGGCGTTCGGTAGAGCATTGCTTGCATTACGGTGCCAACCTGCTCAAATTCGCGTCGAAAATCCAATACCAGATCGAGGGTGCGCTGCGTATAGTTGGAACCTTCCATATCTATTCGCACGAAAATGTCTAGATCGCGGGCGTGCTGGAGCACACAGGTCAGATTCTTACGGCAGATCTCTTCGCCGATATCCAGCCCCAGCCCGGTCAGCTTAATGGAGATATTTGCTTCCACTCCGCTTGACCGGATACAGTCCAGCGTCCGTACGTAGTCACGCGCCGTAGCTTCCGCTTCGGCGCAGTCAGATACATTTTCTCCCAAATGGTCGAGTGAGACGCTGATGTGTTGTTGGTTCAAGGACTGCGCCACCAACAGCGCGTCAGCGAGACTTTCCCCAGCGACAAAGCGGCGGGCAACCCGTCGCGCCGCGGGGTTGGAGCTCACAAAATGTCGAATACTGTCCTGGCGCGCCAGGTAGAGCATGGTGTCTTTCAGCATGCTGTCATTTCGCTCCTCGTCATCGAGTTTGCTATGCGCCCTGCGCTGGGCGCCTGGCTGCCGCCAGGTCTATACGCTCCGCTTCACCTATGCGCTAAGTATAACGCAGTACAATGCAGCAAGGTATCGAGACTTCACCAACCGCCTGCCCACTCACCAGCAGAGCGCAGCGAGAAACATTGCCGGGCAGGGCCCGTACCTTGACGCTGGTTGGGCTCACTGCCTATAATCGGCGGGGTATCTGCTCGTCTAACCTACTCTAAGTGATTATTCTGGAGGTCAACTGTGATGCGTACTGGCGACACCATGATCATAGAGGATATCTACGCACGCGAGATCCTGGACTCGCGTGGCAATCCGACGGTCGAAGTAACTGTAACGCTCATGGGTGGCGCACAGGGTACGGCCAAGGTTCCCTCCGGCGCTTCCACTGGAAAGCACGAAGCTGTCGAACTGCGGGATGGCGACCAGAGTCTCTACGGCGGCAAGGGCGTGCTAGCGGCAACCAACAACGTCAATGAGCTGTTGCAGGACGCTCTGACCGGTTTGAACGCACTGGATCAGGCAGCGCTTGACGAACAGATGATCGAAATGGACGGCACACCCAACAAAAGCAAGTTGGGAGCCAACGCTATTCTCGGTGTCTCGCTGGCACTCGCTCATGCCAGCGCCGACGCACTCGACCTGCCGCTCTATCGCTACCTGGGTGGAGTGGCCGCGCGTACACTTCCAGTACCGATGATGAACATTCTTAATGGCGGCAAGCACGCCGAAAATTCTACCGATCTCCAGGAATTTCTGATCCTTCCAGTAGGTACGGCAACCTTCAACCAGGCGGTACGCTGCTGCGCCGAGATCTATCATGCCCTGAAAGGGGTGCTGCATGACCGCCGGCTGAATACCAACGTCGGCGATGAAGGGGGCTTCGCGCCTTCGCTTGGCTCCAATCGTGAGGCGCTGGACCTTCTGGTCAAAGCCATCGAGACCGCCGGCTACCACCCTGGCCAGGACGTCTTCCTGGGTATAGATGCCGCTGCCAGCGAATTCTATCAGAACGGCAGCTATACTCTGGCTCGAGAGGGCAGAAGCCTTTCAGCCAGCCAGCTGATTGATCTGTACGAGCAATGGATTGGCGCCTATCCAATCATAAGCCTCGAGGACGGGCTGGACGAAGATGACTGGCAGGGCTGGACCGAGTTGACCGCACGGCTTGGCGCCAAGGTGCAGCTGATTGGTGACGATCTCTTCGTCACCAATACCGAACGGCTCAAGCGCGGCATCCACGAGCACATCGCTAATTCGATTCTGGTGAAGCTCAACCAGATCGGAACGCTTACCGAGACCCTGGCAGCCATCGAGATGGCCAAGCGCGCGACCTATACTGCCGTCATCTCGCACCGCTCCGGCGAAACCGAGGACACCACCATTGCCGACCTAGCGGTCGCCAGTAGCGCGGGCCAGATCAAGGCAGGCGCACCCGCGCGCGGAGAGCGCGTAGCGAAGTATAATCGTTTAATGGCCATTGAAGAAGAGTTGGGCGAGAGCGCACGCTACGCCGGCTTCTCGGCTTTCTACAACGTGCCCACGCTGTCCGACCGCTCATAGCCGGTGAACCGGCGCGACGAGCTCGAACTCATGTCCGCATGTTTTTTGGCAAAAATCGAAGTAGGGAGTGCGATTTCGTATGGAGTCCAAAGAAAATCAATCTGCCGACGCGCTGCCGGTGTCCCAGCCGGAACAGCGCGAGACCGTGCCCACCGTCCATTACCAGCTGAGCTCCATCGTGCGGAATGCCGCCAAAGGACCCCGTGGTGCGGTTGTCTTGCTCCACGATCTACCGGGCGGCGCCTTCACCTGGATCGACGCGCTGCCCAAACTGGGGTCCACTGGTCGCGCGGTGTACGCCTTCGACCTCCTGGGTTATGGAGAGTCGGATCGTCCCTGGCCATCCGACACCTCGATCTGGGGGCACGCCGACACACTCTCCTATGCTTTCAAGCGCCTCGGCCTTACTCAGATTGTGCTGGTGGGTTTTGGGCTGGGCGGTGCGGTTGCGCAGGTTCTCGCCACGCGCCTCTACCGCGAGCAGATCGCCAAGCTGGTGCTCATCGACAGTTACGCGTACCAGTGGGCCTTCGCTCCCAACTGGCCGCTTCCGGATATGAGCGCGCGCCAGGACCCGGAGGCGGCAATGCACACGCCACTGGAGCAGATGCTGTCCGACCTTCGTAAGTCGCTTCCCGGGGCGGCGGCCAATGCCACCTATCTTGCCGGTAGCAAGCTGGATGCCTATCTTACAGAGTGGAATTCGACTCTAGGCGAAAACCTGCTCTTCCAGCACATCCGCCTAATGAATCCCATATATATGAACTCCGTCTCCTCCGACCTACGTCTGCTGGACATACCGGTGCTGCTCGTCTGGGGTGAGTCCGACCAGATAACACCGGTATCGCTGGGCCAGCGGATGCAGCGCGAGATACCAGGGGCGCGCCTGGAGATCCTGCGCTCCACCGGCCACCTGGTACTTGACGAGGCTCCGGAACAGGTTAGCGCACTCATCGCCGATTTTGCCAGTGTACCAGCCCGGGCCTAGAGTGCCAGATCG
Source organism: uncultured Chloroflexia bacterium (assembly GCA_963826075.1). GTDB lineage: Bacteria > Chloroflexota > Ktedonobacteria > Ktedonobacterales > JADMIN01 > JAJPKE01. The sequence continues at coordinate 425,859 of CAWGVQ010000004.1, read as the reverse complement.
GCCATTATCTGCAGCGCTTCCGGTTGCATGGTGCCACAGATGAGCGTGGTCACGCGGGACTGTTTCCAGCTTTGCATGAGCTCGGCGATGCGCTCGCGGGGGCCGCAGAGCGCTACCTCGTCTACCAGGTCATCGGGTACCGCCTCCGCCGCACTCTGTTTCTTGCCAGACAGGTACAGGTCCTGGATTTCCTGGGCCGCCGACTGATAACCATATCGACAGGCCAGGTCGTTATAAAAATTCTTGCCACGCGCCCCCATTCCGCCGATGTAGAGCGCCAGCATCGGCTTGAGGCGGTCGCGGCAGGCGCGTACGTCATCGCCTAGTACCACATGGACGGTGGGCGCGATATCAAAGGGCTCGGCGCTGGCATCGCGTTTCGCCAGTCCTTTATCCAGGGAGGAGAGCAGGCTTGCCTCACGTGTGGGAGAATAGAAGATCGGCAGCCAGCCATCGGCGATCTCACCGGCCAGCTCGATGTTCCTTGGCCCAATCGCCGCGAGATAGATGGGGATGCGACGACGCAGTGGATGGATAGTAAGCTTGAGCGGTTTGCCCAGCCCGGTTCCTCCCTGTACGGGTATATGGTACTCGTCGCCCTGAAAGTATAATGGGTCCTTACGGGCCCAGATCATGCGCAGTATCTCCACATACTCGCGAGTGCGCTCCAGTGGCCTGCCGTACAGCTGGCCGTGCCACCCTTCGACCACCTGTGGACCTGATACCCCGAGTCCAAGCAATACACGCCCCTGGCTAAGCCGATCTAGAGTAGCGGCTGACATCGCTGCCATCGCCGGGGTACGTGCGGGTATTTGAAGGATTGCGCTACCAAGCTTGATACGCTCGGTGAGCGCGCCCATCCAGGCCAGCGGCGTCAATGCGTCGGAGCCATACGCTTCGGAGGTCCAGATCGAATCGAAGCCCAGCCGCTCAGCCTCGAGCACCAGGGGAGTTGCATCCGCAGGTTGGCTGTCCCAATAGCCAAGATTCAAGCCCAGCCGCATGTCGCTCACCTCGCTTTTCTTGATAGTCTTGTTGCTAGCGGACCTCGAAGAGCCCTTCGCGCTCGCCGGCGGTAGCAAACTCCTGGCCGGAGCGTATGACCTCGACGATCTTGCGGCGCCCCTTGGGACTGCCGATGAATACCGCTCCCACCAGCCGGCCCTCTTTGAAAAAGAACTTGCGGTAATCCTGATTTCCCTTGTCGCCTGGCGTTGTACGAGAGATCGAGTACAGTTCAGGATTATTGGATTCGGCGACTCCCATTACCGCGATATTGGTATCGAAGAGCGGGCTGGTGTACGTAGGCACATCGAGATAGGGCTCACGCCCACCAGCCATATTCACAGCGGCAATCCGCCCGTGGGCCAGTGCGTTGTCCCAGGTGCCCATGGTGTGGTGTTCCGCGATCATGGAATCATAGAACTCGGCCACATCTCCAGCAGCGTAGATACCAGGCAGATTGGTCTCGAGATACTCATTGGTCACGATGCCGGTTCGGCGTTCAATGCCGATGTCGGCGACGAAATCGTGGTTCAGAGTCAGGCCCAGGCCAACCCCAATCATCTGCGCTGGATAGTCTTTACCGCTCTTGGTCACTACCCTCCTGGGAAGTCCACCATCCGGCACCACCTCGCTGATTTCTTCGCCATGTACCACCTCCACGCCATGCCGCACAGCGATTGTATCCACCAGCCGGCCACCGTCCTCGTCAAGGACGTTACGTAGCCAGCGGGGGCCGCGCATGAGCCAGCTGACATGCACGCCGCGCACGTTGAGACCTTCGGTCAACTCATATGCAATGAAGCTACCACCGCAGGTTACGGCATGCTTACTCTCGAGCGAAGCGGCTATCAGCTCTTTGGTGTCGTCGAGAGTGACAAAGTTGTAGATGCGATTAGTTCCGGCGGCTCCCGGTACGTCCAGTTGATTCGCCCAGCCGCCGGTAGCGATCAGCAACGCATCATACTTGAGCGGGCCGCCGTGGTCGAGGTATACCACCTGCTCCCCGGGATCCACTCGCGTCGCCACCGTTTCGGTGAGCAGGCTGATCTGTTGCTCTTCATGCCACTCTCGCGTGCGAATCATGACCTTCTGCTCCGCGAGTACGCCTTGCAGAAATCGAGGCAGCGACACGCGGTTGTACAGCGGATATGGCTCGTTGGTGAGTAACCAGATAGTACAGGAGAGATCATTCTTGCGGAGCAACTGCGCGCAGGTTGTTCCAGCGATACCGTTACCGATAATGACGTATTTCTTGCCGACTTCAGCAGCCAACTTTCTCTCACTCCTCTTCGCCCTGGTAGGTCCACGCTCCACTCCAGCACAAACAGCGCAGTGTTATCATCAATATCGTAGACCTGGAACAGAACCTATATTAGCACGGATTAGCGTCCGGCGACGGACGGTTACCCGAGTCGCACGCTAGCTGTGCTGGCCCTGACACAGTTGTCATAGAATAATGTTCACCTCCTACATACTACTTTCGAAGGGATAGCCCCATGGAACATGGCCAACTGGTGGGACTGGAAGAGATCACGGCTGCACAGCAGGTCATCGCTGGTCGTCTGCACCATACGCCACTGGTGAGCGCGCACGCGCTTGGCGAGCGGATCGGCAATGTAGAACTCAGCTTCAAGGCCGAGCTACTTCAGAAAACCGGATCATTCAAGCCCCGTGGCGCGCTCAACAAGCTCAACGGACTTACGAGCCGCGAAAAGGCGGCCGGCGTCATTACCATATCTGCCGGCAACCATGCCCAGGGTGTAGCTTTTGCCGCTGCGCTCCTTGGGATACCGGCCACCGTAGTGATGCCGGAAGCCGCCGTGCAGAGCAAGGTCAATGCCACCCGTGGATATGGAGCGAGCGTTGTGCTGCATGGAGCCGTCCAAGACCTTCTACCCAAATGCCTGGAGTTGCAACAGGAGCATCATCTGACCTTTGTGCATCCCTTTGATGACCCTCTGGTGATTGCCGGCCAGGGTACCCTCGGATTGGAGATACTGGAGGACGGCGACCGGCCGAATGTGGTCGTGGTGCCGGTCGGCGGTGGCGGCCTGATCTCTGGAGTCGCCGCTGCGCTCAAGTGCAGTGATCCGCAGATACAAGTGATTGGGGTCGAGCCGGTGGGCGCATCGGTGATGATTCCCAGCCTGCGCCAGAACGCCGCCGCTCATCTGGAAGTGTCGGAGACCATCGCCGACGGACTGGCGGCACCGTTCGTGGGAGATCTCAATCTGCTTCATGTGCAGCACTATGTGGATAGCATGGTATTGGTGACTGATGACGAGATCATAGACGCTATGCGCCTCATCATGGAACGTTGCAAGTTCGTGGTCGAGCCCGCGGGCGCCGCCAGTTATGCCGCACTGCTTGCCGGCAAGATCGATCTGCCGCCGGGTGCCAGGGTGGTAAGTATACTATCGGGCGGTAATGTCGACCGCAGTCTGCTCAAAGACGTGCTATGACGATCAGCCACTACCGGTAAATACCAGACTGCAGTCCTGCTCAATTGACAGGGCAGCGCCGGGACCGGTAGACTACCGCGGTGTGATCTCGTCCGCGGCAGGCGGCAGATTGCAGTGTACCCAGAGTCACATTCACATAGGAGTGGGAGGCTGGAAAGCATGGCAGCCCCGAAATCAGAGCGAGCGCCAGGGTATGGACGGGCAGCACTGCGGCTTCTTCTGCTCTCGTGCGTCTTGCTGTTTCTGGCGCTGATACTGCTACAGGGCACCGCCACCACCGCTTCGGCTTCCAATCGGATTGCAGCCGGTAATCATCGGCAAGTGGTTCCCATGGATACTGGTACACCTGCGCCCACCGACACACCGGTTGACGACACCCCCACAGCGGTCCCAACCGACACCCCCACAGCGGTCCCAACCGCCGCTCCAACCTCCAGCGTGGCCACCGCACCCGCTACCGCGGCGCCGGTCGATACCACCAGTGCTACGGGAAGTGGCGGCGGTTCCGGCGGCGCCCAGCCCACTACAGTTGTCCTGTCCCAGCCTACCGTAAGCAGTAGCTCCGGCGGTCCCAGCCAGGTCGCTTCGTCGAATTTTGGGACCAATGGCTTGGTCATCGCTACCCTGCTGGGCTGTGTGGTGGCCCTGCTCGGAGTTATCGTTGGGGCATTTGCGCTCCGTGCTTTGGTACGGAGCGGTTATGGTCCATTCCTGCGTGCGCTGGTGCGCGGGGATCCCAAGAAAGACCGGAGCGACCGGCCGAGCCGCCCGTCTCGGCCTGGGCGAACCGGCCAGGGAACCGAGTACGGTTCACGTAGCTCTTTTAGCGACCGTAACGACCACAGTGCTAGTAGACGGCCGCCGCCATCTCGCTCCCGAGACCGAGACCCACGGCAGGGAAGACCGGGCGAATATAGCGGCAACCGCAATAGGCGGTAGGGCCACTGCGCCCATCGCCAAACGGTTCACGGACCAGCTAGATGGTCTCTTGACGTGATCGAGGGTTAGATGGTATCATCCCAGTAACGAAAGGAGGTGGTGTGTAGTGAGTGAACGTTGTAGCCGCGCAGGCGGCCTGAGACCTCTCCACACCGATTCCATGGGAGAGTTCCACTGCTAATGTTGCAGTGTCATTGTTTTGTCGCGCGTAGTTAACTCTTTAGTGAACTTCCGTAGTCAAGGCAATGTCAATACGCCAACTGACAGGTGAACGGCCTGCCTGCGCGGTTTCAATCGGGGAAAAGCTTCATCGGCTTTTCCCCGATTTCTTTTGCCCAGCTGCTGGTGCAGCGCGAAGGCCGGGGCCTAGAGCCCAGCCGACACCAGAGGAATCGAGGAAGCGGCGCACCGCGGAGCGAGGTATAGAGCATGGCGGACCCAACTATAAACGATCAGCAGAAGCACCATAGTATGCTGCTTGACGTGGCAGCCATAGAGGCGGCCACTTCCGAATTGCGGTTGGGACAGCCACTACTGTATTTTCCCGCTATCGGATCGACCAGCACCAAGGTCATGGAGCTTGCCCACGAGGGAGCCCTCCCCGGTTTGCTGGTGATGACCGATGAGCAGACCGCTGGACGCGGGCGTATTGGACGCGCCTGGAAGTCGCTACCGGGTAACCAGCTGGAGTTCTCGATGTTGCTGAAACTGGAGTTTCCGGCTCAGTTTCTGGTAATGGCCAGCTCGCTCGCGGTGGCCGAGGCTATCGAGGCGGTGGCCGGTGTGCCCACTGCTATCAAGTGGCCCAACGATGTGCTTGTCGCCGGCGGCAAAGTCTGCGGCATCCTCATCGAGACGACCAGCGATTTTGTGGTGCTGGGCATTGGGCTGAATGTCAACGGTTCGCTGGCTGCCGATCCGACCCTGAGCTCGCTGGCCATTACGCTGGCCGATGCCGTGGGACAACCGATCTCACGTGAGGCGCTGGCCACCTTTCTGCTGCGGCGCCTGGACTTTCGCTACGCCGCGCTCTCCGAGCAGGGGGAGCCGGCCAGAAGCACCGTCCGCGACGAGTGGCGCCGGCGGCTGGTAACCCTGGGGCGCCAGGTCACCGTGGCGCAGAGCAGCGCCAGCATACGGGGCGTCGCCGAGGGAGTGGACGAGAACGGCGCGCTGCTGCTGCGGCAGAGCGATGGGAGCCTAGCGACGGTGAACTGGGGCGACGTCTCGTCTTGACGAGAGTGTCGGGGAAATATCCACCAGACGTCCACGAGGCCTCCGCCGATAGCCTCGCGCTTGACGCTATCTTGTACACTAAAGGTGAGTAATAGCTTTCCTCGTCAAGTACTATGATTTTTATTAGCATACAACCAGCATGGAGCAGGCGGGCAGGTTGATTGGTTGGGTTGTCTCCGGCCGCCGGGGTGGCGGAGCCGGACGGCTATAATGAGCAGTGGAGTTGAGAGAACTTATGAGCGAAGATCCCCGAGCTGCTGAACACCGCCAGCATTTTGGCCTACCTGGCGTCGTGGACCCGCGCAACTATGATCCGCGTAAAGTGTTGGACGCGACGGCGCTGGACCACATGATGAAGGCGCAGGCCGCCGCGCGTGCTGAGGCCGCCGCCTCGACAACCGTCTTCATTGGAACCGTCGTAACCCTGATTACCTCGGCCTTTGGTCTGGTGGCAGCGCTGGCCTGGAATACTGCGATCACTCTCTGGATACACGATCTAACTGCAGGACCTCTGGCGCCGCTACATCTGAAAGGCACTCCCGCGGCGGTGGCCCAGGCGGTCATCGTCACCGTCATTGCGGTAGTGGCGGTGGTAATCGTTAATCGCATTGCTGGGCGATTCGCCAAGCAAAATGCCTTCAATTCCGCCACCGGGTCATAGGCATCTGATACCGGGACACAACTTGCGGTACACCGGCGCGTATTCTAATTGGGTACGCGCCTATTAATTTTTCCCCAGCCAGGTAGAAGGAGTGCCCGGATCTCGGGAGGCCTTTACCGATGTCTTCTTCCAACGATGATCACCAGAGAGGTGAGATGGACCCAAATCCGCTGAAGGAGCCCGATTATTACGCGGTGTTAGGGGTTAAGTCCACTGCCGGAGAGCGTGAGATCAGGCAAGAATTCCGGCGGCTGGCCAAACTCTGGCACCCTGACCATTTCACCATGGCGACTCCCGAGCTGCGGGCGCGCGCCGAGCGACGCATGCAGTCGCTGAACCGCGCCTACACGGTACTCGGCGACCCCGTCAAGAAGGTGGCCTACGATCAGAGGCGCCTGCATCCCGATGACGTGTTCTATGAAACCTTCGCCACCGAATCTGGGGCGGGCTGGTCCAGCGCCATGTATGGCCAGCCGGCGAGCGGTTTTCCCTGGGAGTACCCGTACCAGAACGGCGCAAACTGGTGGGGGCAAGGTGGGCATGTGCCAGTGCCTTCGGACCAGCCAGGGCACGCCGGAAATCCCAACGGCGCCGGCATGGTAGGCGGCACTCTCTGTGTGATTCTGGGTCTTGGCACCCTCTGGCGCATCTCCACCGATGGACTGGTGGGAGGGCTCGCGCCGATTCTTGGGCTGGCGGCATTTGTGGCATTGCTGGTCCTGGCCGGGTACCTCTTCGACCCCAAGTCGCCAGTGGCTCGCGCGGTGCGCCGCTTCCTGGAGCACGATCCCCGCCTGGGCTGGCGTGAATACGCCGTGCATTACCATCAGAGTGGAGCGAACGCCGGGCAGCGCACAGACCGTGGCGGCTACTACAGCTCCAACCCTACAGCGACGACCTTCGAGCGGCTGGTGGATGAGGCGCTCTCCAGCATACCTGCAGAGTTTCATAGCTACCTGGACAATGTGGTGGTGCAAGTCAAGGCCGACCCCTCACCGGACGAGATCGCGCGTATGAAAGTGCGGCCCTGTAATCTACTACTTGGCCTCTACGAAGGCACTCCCCTGACCAATCAGGGGGCCGGGGGGCATCCACCGGAGGTCATTACCATTTTTCAGCACTCGATTGAGAGCTACTGCCACGACGACCCCGACCGCATTCGCTACCAGGTGCGTGCGACGATATTTCACGAGCTTGCCCATCACTTCGGCATAAGCCACGAAGAGATGCCCGCCTGGGTAAAATAGATCCGGCTAGACACGGCAAGCTGGATGTGCGAGAGTGCAGAATGACGGAGAATAATTCAAAAGCAAAGGAGCTTTTTCGTGGCCGATAATGATCCAGTGCTGGTGAGCGCGGTGCGCACCCCAATAGGACGCTTTTTGGGAGCGCTTTCCTCTTTGACCGCGCCGCAACTCGGAGCCATCGCCATTCGTGAGGCGGTGCAACGCGCAGGCATTCCTGTGGACCAGATTGATGAAGTCATCATGGGGAATGTGGTCTCGGCGGGTGTAGGGCAGGCTCCGGTAAGACAGGCAGCCCTTAGAGGCGGCATACCTGACGATGTGCCGGGCTTCACCATAAATAAAGTTTGCGGCTCGGGCCTCAAAGCGGTGATGCTGGCGGCACAGGCGATCAAGGCGGGCGACGGCCATCTCTTTGTCGCCGGCGGCATGGAGAGCATGAGCAACGCTCCCTATCTGCTGGACCGGGCGCGCACTGGTTATCGTATGGGGGACGCTACCCTGGTCGACGCCGTCGTGCATGATGGGCTCTGGTGCGCCTTCGAGAATGTCCACATGGGCGAAGAGGCTGAAGTGGTCGCCGACATGTATCATGTTACCCGCGAGGAGCAGGATCAGTTTAGCTATCGCAGCCACATGAAGGCGCAGGCGGCAACCGAGGCTGGGCGTTTCCGCGATGAGATGGTGCCGGTGGAGGTACCACAAAAGAAGGGCACATTGGTGGTGGATCGCGACGAGCCCATTCGACCCGATACCACCCTGGAGGCGCTGGGTAAGCTACCTACGGCATTCCGCACGAATGACGGCACTGTCACCGCCGGCAACGCGCCCGGGTTGAGTGACGGCGCAGCGGCAACGGTAGTGGCCAGCAGAGCCAGGGCCCAGGAGCTGGGCACTCCAGTGCTGGCGCACATCATTGGCTATGCGGCGGCCGCCATTGCGCCACGGCAGATTTTTGCCTGCCCGCCACGCGCCGTCCGCAAGTTGCTCGAGAAGACCGGCATGAAGCTCAGCGACTTTGACGTCATCGAGATCAACGAGGCCTTCGCGGCGCAGGTGCTGGCCAACGGCAAGGAATTAGATTGGGATTGGGAGCGCGTCAACCCCAACGGTGGCGCGGTGGCTCTGGGCCACCCAATCGGCGCGAGCGGTGCGCGGGTCCTGGCGACCTTAGTCTATGAACTCCGGCAGCGCGGTGGTGGTCGAGGACTGGCGACTCTCTGCCTCGGCGGTGGCGGCGCGGTGGCTCTTGCCGTCGAAGTCTAGCCGGCATTGTCAGAATAAGCCACCACGAGAGAGGAGGAGGTCTCGCCATGCTCGAACAAGAATCACCCAGCGTGACTGGCGCTACCGGCGCCCATCCGGATGAAGCGATCGCCGACACTGAGCGGAACCAGCCGGAGAATCAGCCAGGCGCACTCTATACTCCGCAAGCAGTTGAAACTGCCAGAGCTAGTCGGCTCAACTGGGAGGCGACTTCCGTCGCCGATGCAACCAGGCGCGTTCCTGAGCGGGACAATATTACCACTCAGTCGGGCATGCCCATCAAGAGGTTGTATACCCCCGAAGACGGCGCACGGCTCGACTACCAGCGTGACCTTGGTCTACCCGGCGAATACCCCTATACCCGAGGTGTGCAGCCGACGATGTACCGCGGCAGGCCATGGACGATGCGCATGTTCGCTGGTTTCGGCACCGCCGAGGAGACTAACGAGCGCTTCAAGTATCTCTTGCATCAGGGTCAGATGGGGCTTTCGGTAGCCTTCGACATGGCAACTCTCTACGGCTACGACCACGATCATGAGATGGCTCTGGGCGAGTTCGGCAAGTGTGGAGTCGCGGTATCTTCTCTGGCCGACATGGAGATACTGTTTGAGGGAATTCCGCTGGATCAGGTCACTACCTCGATGACCATCAACAGCCCAGCTCCGGCCATCTGGGCTATGTACATCGCCGCCGCCGAGAAACAGGGTATCGGGATGGAGCAGCTTGGCGGCACGCTGCAGAATGACATCCTGAAAGAGTACATTGCCCAGAAGGAGTTCCTCTTTCCCCCTGAGCCTTCCATGCGGCTAGTCATCGATACCATAGAATTCGGTACCCGGCACATGCCTCGCTGGAACACCGTCAGCATCAGCGGATACCATATCCGCGAGGCTGGCGCCACGGCGGTGCAGGAACTGGCATTCACCCTCGCTGACGGGCTGGCGTATGTGGACGGCACGTTGGCTCGCGGCCTGAATATCGACGCGTTCGCGCCTCGCCTCTCCTTCTTCTTCGACGTACACAACGACTTCTTCGAGGAAATTGCCAAGTTCCGCGCCGCTCGGCGTATCTGGGCTCGTGAAATGCGCGAGCGCTACGGCGCGCAAGATCCACGCTCCTGGATGCTCCGCACGCATGCCCAGACTGCCGGTGTCTCGCTCACTGCACAGCAACCCGAAGTCAATGTAGCTCGGGTCGCCGTACAGGCGCTGGCAGCCGTTCTTGGTGGTACCAACTCGCTGCATACCAACTCACTCGACGAGGCGCTGGCCCTGCCCACCGAGAAGGCGGCGCTCATCGCCCTGCGGACGCAGCAGATATTGGCCCACGAGAGCGGTGTGGCCAACACTGTCGATCCACTAGCAGGCTCCTTTTTCGTGGAGGCGCTGACCGACGAGACCGAACGGCAAGCACAGGCGTATATCGACCAGGTACGAGAGCTTGGAGGGGTGCTGGAGTGTATTCGTAGGGGCTTTTTCCAAAAAGAGATCGCCGAAGCGTCGTATCGCTACCAGCAGGAGGTGGAGGCGAAACAGCGCATCATCGTGGGTGTCAACGACTACGTGATGGATGAACCCCTGGCAGTCCCCACCCTCTATGTCGATCCAGCAAAGGAACGAGTCCATCTGGAACGCCTGGAACGGGTGAGGCGTGAGCGTGACAATGAGCGGGTCGGCGTAACCTTGCGGGCCCTTGAACAGGCTACCCGCGGTACCGAGAACACCATGCCCTACATTCTTGACTGTGCGCGAGCTTATGCCACTCTGGGCGAAATCGTGGGAATATTCCGCCGCGTGTTTGGCGACTATAGCGAAACTGTCGTTTATTAACCGTACACGGGCACAGCCGGTGGGTGGGCTATGAGACAATTTCCCCAGGAGTCTCCGGTAACTGGGGAAGCTCGCCTACTGGCACGTTCTCCGGAATCGGCAGGGTAAAGATAAACGTGGACCCTTTGCCCGGCTGACTTTCCGCCCAGATCCGTCCTCCGTGCTCGGCGATGATTCCGGCGCAGATGGCCAGACCCAGACCGGTTCCACTGGGAGGTCGGTTGCCGGCCCAGGGCAGACGTACCTGCTGTACCCGGTAGAACTTGTCAAAGATTGCTTTTAGCTCGCTTTCGGCAATCCCAATACCTTGATCTGCCACGCGTACCTCGACCTCGATGGGGGGAATTCCGTTCGCCTGAGCCTGTATGCGAATGGTGCTACCGCCAGGAGAATATTTGAGCGCATTCTCGATGAGATTGGTCAGCACCTGCTCGATTTGCGCGTGGTCAAATGGGACCAGCGGCAGATCGTCAGGTATTTGTACCTCCATCCGGTAGTTATGGGTACGTCCGGTCAGGTCAAGGCGATCCAGAACCGTGGCAATCACATTCTCAATGGGATACCATTGTTTCTCGGGCTCGGCTACTCCCGCCTCCAGGCGCGAGAGATCGAGCAGGTTGCTGACCAGCCGGCTGAGCCGGTCCGCGCTGCTTTCGATGGTTTCAAGGAATTCCTGGCGATCGGCCTCGCTCCAATGTACATCAGAGTCCAGGAGACCCCCCACTGAAGCCTGTATAGCGGCCAGAGGAGTTCGCAGGTCATGGGTGACCGATCCCAGCAGGGCGTTCTTGAGCTGGTCGCTTTCGCGCAACGCCTCAGCATGGATAGCTTCCTGCTGGAGGGTGAATCGATCGATAGCCAGGGCAATTTGGTCGCAGAAAGCGGTGAATAATGCAATCTGCTGCGGCGCCTGGTTGGCCGCCGGGTGCGAGTGCCTGTTGCTTGCCGCAACCATCTCCTCGCGCCTGGCGGCGGGGCCGGTGCTCGCCGGCTTGCCAGTGTGGACAGGCTTGTCTCCCGATGAGGAGAGGTGTTGGTTGCGCAGCTGGCGAATGGCGGCAGTGCCGGCGATCCCCACTATGCCCACTATCCGCTGGCTGCTGCGCAACGGTAAGAAGAAGACCAGTGCGGGGTGGGCGCTCCCGGCGCTTTCGGCCAGAGGGCGCCGGTCCAGGCCGCCAACCGGTGATCCGTGCTCCAGCACGTACACCGCCTGGGCAGCACGTTCGGGCACGGCGAGATCAAGCGCCTGTGCTCCAGGCCCTTCGGATGGTGAGGTCGCCCGAGTTACCGGCCATCCATGACTATCCGGAACTATAAGCGAACATGCAGTAATTCCGTTATCCCCAAACACTTCCACGATTCGGCCGGCGCAGACCTGCATAAGGGTGTCGAGATCGGAAGTGGAGGCAATGGTTTGCGCCAGAGCATAGAGAATGGCGGTACGCCGCTCACTCTCAACGGCTATTCGGCGACTTTCCATGGCTTCATGGGCGCGGGCCTGCACCGCCGCCGTCAGTTGCCCAATCACCAGTGAAGTGGCCAACAGAGCCAGCAGTGAGAACCACTCCGAAGGATCATTAACCGTGAAAACATGAATTGGAGGAATAAAGAAGAAGTCGTAGGCCAGGAAAGCCAGGACCGAAGCGGCAATTGCCGGGCCGCGGCCATACACAGCCGCCAGCCACAGCACCACCAGCAGGTAGATCAGCGAGATATTTTCGACTTCTACCCGGCTATCTACCAGGGCAATGAGGATCGAGGCCAGGGCGTCACCAAGCACAGCCGCCACATAGCCCTGGTAGTTGAGTCTAATCCAGCGAATGGCGTACACGAGATAGCGGGATAGAGATGAATGCGTAGTGTTGCCTCTCCAGATGGCTTAGTTAAGACTAGCCGGATGATAGCCATTTTGCTTCTCACAGATGTGAGGCGACTCCATGGGCCGGTTGCAGAATGGGCAGCGAGGGCGTCCGCTGGCGAGAATGCTGAGAAGGTGTGCGCTCAGTCTGGTAGCATGTGCCCGAGTTATCAGCACCGAAAAGAGCGGATCCGCATCTTCATTCACCGTTAGTTCACCCTCGTGTTCTATCAGCTCGAGCGGCGCGGCTCGAAGTAGAACCAGTTCGTGCTCCGGGTCATAGCCAAGCTGCATAGAGGAAACCTGAAATTCGAGATCGGGATGCTCCGGAAAGTCGTCAGGTGCAGTTGGTGGCGCGGCTACATGAGCCATTGCCTCAGGCCGCAGTATCTCGCCACCTGAGAGTCTTGCCAGTAGACGATCTACCGCGAAAGAAAGCTGCTCTAACTGCTCGCGCTCCAACCAGAGTCCCGCAGTACGGTTGCGGTTACGAGCGAAGAGGCGGAACCGGCGGTTGCCTGGCTCACCCACAGATTCGGCATCGAACAGCTCCGCGCGTCCAAAATCTTGAAGCTCGTCACTCATCCGTTTTGCAGCGCGTAAGCCCTAGCTATCGAGCCACGGGTAGCCGGCGCTGACACTCCTTTCGTTTTTCCTAGTCGTGTATGAAATGAGTGTAGCACCGAGTCTGCGGTGGCGCAAACCCTGAAGAAGCCCGTGATTACCGCTACATGGTCTGGATAACCAGATACCGGTCCCAGCCAGCGTAGTCTTTGCCCAGCTGCTGGCTTCCGCGGGGAAATGTTTCTCTGGCCAGCGATAGAACGGCTTCCCGTTGATCGTAGCCAAATTCCAGAATGAGCGTGGCGTCACGGTGTACGTGTTCCGGGGCCTGCTGAAAGAGCCGGCGCAGGTGGCCCAGACCGTCGTCTTCACCGTACAGAGCCAGTCCCGGCTCGTACCGGCGCACGTCATCCGCAAGCGAGAGGGCGTCTCGAGACGCCACGTAGGGAAGATTGGCCAGCAGCACGTCGACGGGCTCGGGCAGGGGCGCCAGCAGATCGCCCTGCAGCAAGATCACCCGGTCGGTTAGCCTCAGTTGCCTGGCGTTTTCCTCCGCCACCGCCAGCGCGCCGGCGGAGATATCAGCGGCGTAGACATACGGGAGTCGTGGCTCATAGGTAACCACGGAGAGCGCAATCGCGCCGCTACCGGTGCCGATGTCGGCGACCACGGGCACGGCGCCTTCTGTCAGACGGGCGCCTATCTGGGAGAGTGCCGCTTCCACCAGCAATTCGGTCTCCGGACGAGGGATCAAGACCCGGGGGTCGACGAGCAGGTCGAGACCCATGAATTCTCGGTGGCCGGTAAGATAGGCAACTGGAGTGTGATCGATTCGCCGCGCCAGTAGCTCGGCGTAGTGCTCAGCCTGCGGCGGCGTCAGTGGGCGCTCGGGGAAGGCCAGCAGCGTGGCCCGGGGCGCGCCGGTCACATGCACGAGCAGGACCTGTGCGTCAAGCTCGGGACTGTCGTCTACACCCGCCAGGCGGAGCCACCTCACCGCCCGACGCAACGCTTCGCCGTAGCTGCGCGCGGCGGCGAGATCCCCCTGCTCTGGTACTGAATCGCCCCTCATGGACTGTCTGCCTGTTAGCTCTAGGGCGGAAATACCTCTAGCTCACTCTATTTAGTCGGCTTAGAAGTTCACCGATACGGTCATATCGCTATCCAGCGGCACATTATTGAATCCTCTGACCGGCTTGAGATTGGCATAGAGCTGCTGGAAAGTGGTGGCATCGGAAACCGGCGTGGTACTCACCTGCGGGTTCTGGCTATGCAGCTGGCTGGTATCGACGTAGACGGTCAGATAGTCCCCCACCCCCACCAGGAAATCGCCGCTGCCCGGCTCCTCCTGGACCAGCTCGCTATAGGTGCCGTGGCCGGCGGAGTTCATGCTGAAGGCATTGGGAGTATACCACTCGAGGTAGATGTCCTGGGTATTTGGGTATGCGCCAGTCTGGCAGGTATAGGAGTCGCCGGAGGTTGTGCTGTAGAGTTCTCCTTGATATTGACCACAGTTCACTGTAAGTGCTCCCATGACCATGGTACGGCCGGGTACGTCGCTGGTGGTTACTGGATCGATAAACTCATGGATACCGTAGTCGTCGCCACAGTCTGTAACTGGCACGGAAGCCGGCTGCGCGCAATCAGCGCCGATGGTCTCAGCATAGTAGGGAGCGTTGAAGCCAGAGTAGCCCAGGATGGTGGCGTCTGAGGGCAGATACGTCCGCTGCATATCGAAGTAGTCGTCGGTATTGCTTGAGAAGACCAGGCCCGCGCGGTTGTACTTCACGGCGATCTGCAGCTGATGCAGCGCTCCACCGTTGGGCAGCAGCGTCACCACGTCGGTCTGCTGCTCGCTCACATAGGCGTTGGCCTTATTGCCGCCGTCGTTGGTATCCACCACATAGAAACCGTCCCCATTGCCGGTCTGAATGTCGGAGGCTAGCCCCAGCTGCTGCAGGATCAACTCGGCATTCGGATTGGCAAAGTACAGCTCCAGATCCTTGCTCTTGAGGGATTTCTCGACTATCGAGAAGAGAGTTTTCAGTTGCGAGCCGTGCAGCGTCTTGATCTTAGCCAGCATGGCGATGGAGAGGTCGTGAGTAAAGGTCTTGCGATCGGCCTGCCCGGTATTGTCCACCAGTTGATACTTGTGGATGAGGTACTCCAGGTTTTTAGGGGTCACCACGGCATCGCTGCCGTACTGGGGCAGAGTGATGTTCCCGGTCACACTCATGAGTCGCTCGATCAGGACCGGAGTGAAGGCGATCACTCCCTGCAAGGAAGCGTCATTGGGGACCTCGTTGGGCGTCTGCTCCACGATCTGCATCGCCGTCTGCGCATCGATGGGAAAGCTCGGGGAGAGACCAGAGTCGCGCAGTCCCCAGCCATACTGGCAGCCCAGGTTGCGATAGGGCCACCACCAGTAGTACTCCGGCGGCTGTGTCCCCTCACCGATGCAGTCTTGGACAGGGGAGGCAGGCAGTTGAGACTGAAAGTACTGCTGGTCCAGCACATAGACATCGCTAAGGCTGAAGGGATGAGCGGTGGACTGCCGGCCGTTGTCGAGCTCCAGGATCCCGTAGTTGCCGGCAAAGCCCCCCACCGGACGCAGCTCGGAGCGATCCAGCGCCATCACCAGGTAGTCGGCGGGCTGCCCCACTCCCAGCAAGGAGGAGACACCTTGCATGAGGGTGGAGAGCTCGGCCACCACCTGTGGAGCCAGCGGCAGCAGCTGCAAATACCCCCCCAGCTTGGTGCCGGGACGCAGCTGGGAGGGGAGCGCGGCCAGGTCGAGCTGGGTATAGGCGGCCAGCGCATCCTGCACCCGCCCGGTGGCATCAGCCAGCACCCCCTGCGCCTGGCTCAGGTCGGCAGCGGTAATGCTGGATGCACTCCCTTGAGTGGCCAGTGCGCCTCCTTGCAGCGGCGTCAGGATGGTGCGGGCTACCTGCAAGCCTTCGTCGGCAGAGGCGGTGAGGTCGGAGCCAATGCGGACCAGAAGGCGGTCGTCGCGCAGCTGGGGACTGGCCACCGCCAGGGGAGCGCCCAGAGTGGAGACCACACTATTGATCTCGTAGAGATCCTGCGAGAGCGAATCGACCTGGGTCTGGGCATCCTGGAGCTTGGCGGTGTTGAGCAGGGAGGTGGAGCCGTCGGCAAAGAGCGCCTGTAAGCTCTGCGCGCGCTGGTAGGCGTCGGCGGCGTCAAAGCCCAGACGCATCAGCGGGAGCAAGGGAGCGCTAGCGGTGAGGAGCAGACCCAGCAGGAAGAAGGCCAGGAGGGCAGCGGCAGCGGGACGGCGGCGCAGCAGCAGCCGCAGACGATCTACCCGTCCCAGCGACGCGCCTACACTACCGAGCACCGCGATGGTGCCCATGGCCTGGCCATACCTGCCTCGCCTACCAGGGGCGCGTTCCCGGTAGCCGGTAGCCTTGCCGGCATAGCTGGGTAGCTGAGAGCTTTCATCATCATCATCATTATCATCATCCCAAGCGGCGCCGTCTTCACTCAGGCTGGGCTGGTAGCCTGACGCCCACCCAGTGTCCCAGGTACCGGTTTCCCACACTGCATCGTCGTATTGGTCCGCACCCCAGTCGCCGTCTGGATCGTAATCTCCCCCATTGCCTCGGTGGCGACGGGGCGGAGCGTCATAGGTGTCATCATAGAGCTCGTCGTCGATACCGTCCGGCATATCCGGGTCCCTGGGTAACGTAAACGGCACCGACCCATGCCGGTCCCATGCCTCCAGGGTGTCTGGGTCAAAATCGGAAGCGCGCCAGTTGCCTGCCTGAGGAGTACGGTTCCGCATGGCGGCACGGCGAAAATTGTCTCCCAGACGGCGCGCCTGCCCTCCAAAGGCCTGCAATGGACCCTGACGGCCGGCGCGGTTCTCTCGGTCCCGGCCATGATCTTCAGCTTCAGGGCTCTCCTGCGGCGGTTCCAGGCTGCCGGTACCATAGCGACTGAGTAGGCCACCTCCACCGGAGGTATTTGACCCACTTGCGGGCTTAGTGGTTGGATTAGCCGATCGTGGTGAAGGGACTGAGCGCGAACCGTCCGATCGCCGGGAAACGAGTCGTTCCCGCCCATTGTTCTCATCCATGCCAGGTGCCGTCCCCTCCGCCAATGACTCACTGGTGTCCTGCCAGTATGTTGGCTACCGGCATTCCACCCATGCTCACCTCATTTTCCAGGCGTTCGCAGGCTACCATCCCTGTGCAAATGCGTCAAGCTGTGTGGGACCAAAGCCACACCCAGGCAGGCGTGAAGTCACGGGCCGCGCTTCCAGCTCGCCGCTCGTATACTAGTGGTAAGCTGTGTTGTCAGCCGTAACTCGGTACAGTACAGTAGTGGAGAGCAGTGGTAGCGGGACGGCTCACTCGGTCACATGGGCACCGACCGGGAGCACGATAGCCGGCAGAAGCGAGGGTATGCATGAAGAGCTTCCACCCATGGAAGTGGTCCAGAGCAGCAGGGCTATCTGGAGCGACTCTCATCCTCTTCCTCTGTGCTCTCGCGGCTGCGGCCGCGTCTGATCTCACCTGGATTGACGGGTCGGCCCAGGCGCAGGCCCAGGCTCAAACAGTGCCCGCGGATGCAGTACCGATCAAGTATGATCCCGCTGCGAATGCAGTGCTGCAGGTACCGCCGACGAAGGTGCAAGTCACTTTTGGCCAGCCAGTCAAGGCCGACCTCTCCACGATTGTAGTGGTCAATGCCGCCAATCAAGAGGTAGACGACCAGGACAGCAGGGTCGGCAGCGGCGGATACGTGGTCACGGTCACCCTGCCGCTGCTTCCGGCCGGCACCTATGTGGTTCTATGGCGTAGCCATTCAGCCAGGGACGGGAGTATCGCCGGCGGCTCCTATGTATTCCATATCGCCAGCGCCGACGGTACCGTTCCTGCGCTTAAGGGTCCACTGCCGCACGACAGTCTTAGCAGCGGCTCCGCCGCGACGCAAGGCTCGAACACACGTGGTGTCTCGCTGCTAACGGCAGTGGCACGCTGGCTGGGGTTGCTGGGCCTTACGCTGTTCCTGGGCATGGTCTTCTGGTGGGCGGTGATACAGCCGCGACAGCATCTCAGCCAGACATTGGCAGCCGAACTCGATCGGAGAATGCGGCAATCGAGCGCTCCTGCGCTCCTCATGGTATTGGCGGCTATGCTGCTCGAGGCGGCCGTGCAGGCGCTGCAGGGTGGCCTACCAGCCACGGCTACCGTAGTACCCTCCTGGTTGGGCGCCACCGTGTGGAATCGCCCCTCGGGGCACGCTATTCTGGCTGGGGTCGTACTGTCACTGGTCGGAATTCTGGTCGCCCGTCGCCGGAAATTGGGCAGGCCTGAGGGAGCGCATGAACCGCGAAACCAGCGTCTGCTGCTGCTGGCATACGCGGCAGTGCTGGCTCTCGCTTTTGAGTTTTCAGGCTCTGGCGCTCCGGTTACCGCATGGTGGGGACCACTCGTCGATTATCTACACCTGCTCGCCAACGGCGTCTGGCTAGGTGGACTGCTGTATCTGGCGATAGTGCTTACCCCTGCCCTGCAGACGCGCAGCAGCCGGGAGCGGCAGGGATACCTCGCCGCCAGCATTGTACAATTCAATATTCCAGCGCTACTCGCGGTCGCTCTGGTGATCGTTACCGGCCCACTCGATGCCACCGCCCGGATGAACGGCCCAGAGCAACTCTGGACCACTGCCTTCGGCGTCGTGCTGGTGATCAAGAGCGTGCTATTCCTGGGCATGGCAGCTATCGCCTACTATTATGCATTCGTTCTGCGTCCCCGTCTTGCCCAATTAACCCGGACCACTGGAGTAACGCAAAGCGTCGGTCAGGAGACGGTAGGCAGCAAGCTTGGCGAGATACCAGTCATCGGCAGATTCGCTCGGGATCTGGGAAGCGATGTCTTCCCCACCGCCTCGCCGTCTGCAGTATCCTCGCTCTACCGCGGTCAACCGGTAGCTCTCCTGCCGCCGACCGGTGGCGAGTTCAACGAGAGGGCTGCTGAGCTCTGGGAGCTGAACCAGGAGCTACGGATCGGAGGGGGCGCCGATACTGCTGGCTCTGCGGCCAGGCAGTCCGAAATACTGTCGCAACGTATGCTCAAATGGCTGCGGTTCGCGGCGATTCTCGGGGCTGGCGTGCTCTTCTGCGCCGCGCTGCTTATTCCACTGGCCGGTACCCTGGCAGCTTCGACGAGCAGCGCCAACCGCTTCGCCACTGCCGCCGGGGCGCAGACCTTCACCCACACCGTGGATGGATTGGTGGTGACCATGAGCGTCAGCCCGGGAACGTTCGGAAGCAATGTCATTACGGTTCTGGTTCAGAACCCCAACGGTACCCCGCTAACTGATGGGCAGGTGTCGATCCAGACTGATATGGTCGAAATGGATATGGGTACCGATATCATCAAGCTGACTCCGGCCACTACCGCGGGCACCTTTAGTGGTCAGGGCCAGATTCCTATGGAAGGGCACTGGAGACTGCAGGTCGGCATACGCACACCCCAAGATCCAGACCGTCTGCTCTCGACCACCTTTACTATTTATGCGGGCTATCCCCCGGGCTTTTAGCGTGGTGGGCAGGCGCCAGCCTACTGGCGCCAGCCTACCGGCGCCTGCCCACCACCGCTTG
The DNA here is from genome assembly GCA_963826075.1 of uncultured Chloroflexia bacterium. Classification (GTDB taxonomy): domain Bacteria; phylum Chloroflexota; class Ktedonobacteria; order Ktedonobacterales; family JADMIN01; genus JAJPKE01. The sequence continues at coordinate 406,155 of CAWGVQ010000004.1, read as the reverse complement.
CCCACCAAGCAGCGCCCGGGCAATGACCAGACGCTGTATCTGATTAGTGCCTTCAAAGATCTGGCTTACTTTCACGTCTCGCATATAGCGCTCCACTGGCCAATCTCGTACGTATCCGGCTCCGCCGAGCACCTGGACGGCATCAGTAGTTACCTGCATCGCAGTATCAGTGGCCAGGCACTTTGCCATAGCGGCATGCATGGAAGCTGGCTCACCTTCATCCATCTTGAAAGCCGCTTCGTAGACCAGCAGTCGCGCCGCTGCGATCTTCATCGCCATATCGGCCAGCAGGAACTGTATCCCTTCAAAGCTTCCGATAGGCTGGCCAAAGGCCTGCCGCTCGCCGGCGTAGCTGGTGGAGACTTCGAGGGCTGCCTGTGCCACGCCAACACTTATCGATCCGATATTGACCCGACCACCATCTAGCGAGGAAAGAGCGATCTTCAGACCGTCACCCTCCGCACCCAGCCGGTTGGCCGCCGGAATGCGGCAGTTCTCAAAAAGCAGCTCTCCGGTCGGACTTGAGTGCAGTCCCATCTTGCGCTCGCGCTTGCCAATGCTAAATCCCGGTGTATCTTTCTCTACGATGAACGCGGTGATGCCACGCGCTCCATCTTCGCCAGTGCGCAGCATGACGGCGTAGAGATCGGCCACCCCGGCGCTGGTCACCCAGAACTTGCTGCCGTTGAGTAGATAGCTGTCCCCATCTTGTCTGGCAGTGGCTCGGATACCGGAAGCATCGGAACCGGCCTGCGCCTCGCTGAGGCTGAACGCCCCCAGCAGTTCACCCGCTGCCATGCCCGGCAGCCAGCGCCGGCATTGATCGCCATTCCCAAATCGATAGATCAGACCGGATACCATATTATGGACCGCCAGCCAGACGGCGGTCGACATGTCCGCCTTACCGATCTCCTCATAAATGAGGGTGCCGGTGAGACGGGAGAGCTGCGAGCCTCCCTGCTCCTCGGGTATGAGGAGGCCGGCCAGTCCCAGTTCCGCCATCGGTCGCAAGACTTCTCTCGGGAAGTAGCTCTCCTCATCCCAGCGTTCGGCATGAGGAGCAATTTCATTCTGCGCGAAGCGATGGACCAGGTCGAGTATCTCTGTCTGCTCATCGCTGAGTCGGAAGAACATCTTTGTTCAGTATCCTTTCGAGCTTAATACCTGCCAAAACCGTGCTGGCCCTGCAACACATTGTGGCATGAGAGGGATGGCCGCCGCAACCAGCGCTCCCTCAAAGGGTCCCTGGGTCGTTCGTCCAACGCGATAGAATTCAAGGGTACGCGGGTGGTAAAATTTAGGAGTGTTGGGCAAGCGAAGAGGCTTATTTGAGGAGATTTTCCATGATGCCGTATCCTACTGGTGGGCAGTCTAGCGCCACCGATGTCCTGACCCGTACCGAGCACGATTCCTTAGGCAACGTCGAAGTACCGGCCTCCGCGCTCTATGGCGTCCAGACTCAGCGAGCGGTTCTGAATTTCCCTATCAGCGGTATGCATGCTCATCCAGCACTGATTCGGGCAACAGTTATGGTGAAAAAGGCTGCAGCCCTGGCAAATATGGAGACCGGCCGTCTCGATGAGCGTGTCGGTCTGGCCATCTGCCAGGCGGCGGACGAAATACTCTCCGGCAAGTGGCACGAGCACTTCGTGGTTGACGTGTATCAGGCGGGCGCGGGTACCTCACATAACATGAATGCCAATGAGGTACTTGCCAACCGCGCTATCGAGATTCTGGGTGGGCAGCGCGGAGACTATACGCTGGTGCATCCCAATGACCACGTAAACATGGCTCAGTCCACGAACGATACCTTTCCTACGGCAATGAGGGTAGCGACGCTCTTGCTGATTCAGGAGATTGTGCCGGCACTAGACCGGCTGGCGGAGGCCTTTCTGACTAAGGGTCAAGAATTCGACCATATCGTCAAGTCAGGGCGCACCCATCTTCAGGACGCTACCCCGATCCGCCTGGGCCAGGAGTTTGCCGCGTACGGTCTAACTCTCCGGCAGGATGTCAAGCGGATAGAGCAGTCCGGCCGGACTCTGCACGAGTTGAATATCGGTGGCACCGCAGTAGGAACCGGTCTGAACGCCGAGCCGGATTACATAAGCGGCGTGGTGGAGCATCTGGCGAAGATGACCGGCTTACCCCTGCGCCGCGCCGACTCGCTGGTGCAGATAGCGCCAAGTATGGCATCCTTCGTCGAAGTCTCGGGAGCACTGCGGGTGTCAGCCACCGACCTCACCAAGATTGCCAACGATATTCGACTCATGGCTTCGGGGCCAGCTACCGGTTTCTATGAGATCGTACTGCCGGCCGTGCAGCCTGGCTCTTCGATTATGCCGGGCAAGGTCAATCCTTCGATGGCGGAGATGCTGAACCAGGTCTGCTACCAGGTGCTGGGCCACGACACCACCATCACGTTTGCGGCGCAAGCCGGGCAGTTGGAGTTGAACGTGATGATGCCGGTAATCATACATAACATGCTTTGGTCGATGACCATCCTCACCCACGCAATGGATGCGTTTACTACCCGGTGTGTCATCGGCATCGTGGCCAACCAGAAGCGCTGCGAGGAGTATGCCTTCAAGAGCGCCAGCCTGGTAACGGCGCTGGCTCCCTACATAGGCTATGAGGCTTCAGCCAAACTGGCCAAGGAGCAGGTAGAGAGCGGTCGCGACATACGGGATATCGTACGCGAACACAACCTGTTGCCCGAGGCTGATCTGCGCGAGATTCTCAAGCCCGAGGCAATGACCGAGCCTGGAGTTGCTGGGCAAGGTAGGACCGAGACACCAATACTCGGGCACGCCGGCGCGGGCGGCTAGGCACCCGTGCGCAATCGTCGATCGGAGCTTTCTCGTGGCGGTGGGATCAGGTAAGGACGAGGCCGGTGGGTACGTACCGGCCCATACCTGGTGGAACTTTACTGTACTTGGCGCCGACATCGCGTTCTTCAGCCTGGGACTCAGCATCTCCTCGGCCTATACGATGATGCCGCTGTTCGTGCACCATCTGTCCAGTGACAATGTTTTGGTGGCGCTCATTCCCGCTATCCAGGCGCTGGGCCTATTTGGCCCCCAGCTACTGGTGGCTCCGCTGGTGGAGCGCCGCCGGTATGCTCTGCCGTTTATCCTGGTGGCTACGACACTTGAACGAGTGCCCTACCTCATCCTTGGGCTGGGAGCGCTCTGGCTGGCGAACAGCAATACCACGGCATTGCTAGTGCTCTTCTTCCTGATGATCTTCCTGGCGCTCTTCGGCGGCGGTCTTACCTATCCTGCCTGGCTGGATATGATTGCGCGCGCTATTCCCGGCAACTGGCTAGGTCGCTTTCTCGGGTTTTGGACCGGTCTAGGTGGAATTCTTGGCATCGGGGGCGCGGCGGTGACGGCGATATTGCTGGCCACGGCCGCGTGGCCGCTTAACTTTGCCCTCTGCTTCATCCTGACCTTCGCCACAATGGTTGTCTCCTATGTGCTGCTCTCCCTCGGCCGCGAACCGCCGCGCCCTCAGCACGCAGCCTCACGGCTCGACCAGTCGCCACCGGGCGGCGCGGACAGTGAGCGGTGGAGACAGACCCATGAACTCTGGGACCTGGTACGTGGCGACCCTGGGCTGCGCCGTTTGCTCATCAGTAATGGTCTGGTAGGTATGTCCACCATGGCTGGGGCGCTCTTCGCGGTTTCCGCCCTCAAGATTGGCGGACTCAGCGTTCCTCAGGTGGCGGTAGAGAGCACAGTGCTCTTTATAGCGATGACTCTAGGCTACTTTTTGTGGGGCGCGGTTGGAGACCGTTTGGGTCATCGGACCATTCTGGTCTTCGGCTCGGTGGGGGCGGCGGCTTCCGCACTGGGTGCGCTCTGGGCGCACGGCTTCTGGGCGTACGCGGTAATCTTCCTGCTGCTTGGACTCAACATCTCAGCGGTAACCCTGGCCGGGTTTACGGTGATAACTGACTTCGGCCCGGTGTCGCGCCGGCCTACCTATGTCGCGCTGGCCTCGGTAAGCTATGCGCCGTTCGCCATTGGCGCACCGCTCATCGGAGGGGTAGTGGCCGACCGTTGGGGCTACCCGCCGGTCTTCATCATCTCAGGTATTGCCGGCTCTATGGCGATGCTGGCGTTCCAGTTCTGGGTACCTGCTCCACGGGGGCGCCAACCAGTAGCATCACCAGCGCCCGGCACTACTACCGACGCGGCTATTCATTGACCAGGGCAAAGAACTCGGCCCGGGTAGCGGAGTCACGCTGAAAGACGCCGCGCATGGCGCTGGTCACGGTGAGGCTTCCTGGCTTACGCACTCCTCTCATCGTCATACAATTTCCGCTCACGATGGGCTTGCCGTTGCGTCGCACAAGTACGGCTCCGGTTGGCACCGAGACGCAAAATACCTCGTCATCGAAGTCTAAGGTACCTCGGTGATAGGGCTGCAGCTTACCGTACCACTTGTATCCCTTGCCCGTCTCACGCTTATGGATGCGTGTCTCAATGCGAGCGCAGCCGGGATACGTTTGTACGCTTCCTGTTTTGCCTGTCCGCAGCAAGAGCTCCTGAATGTCGTCTATCATCCGGTGCGACTTCGATACGTACTGCAAGCGCATAGGGTTGTGCTTGTAGAAATGCCCATCGCCGAGGGCATACCAGTGAAGGAACTCCTCGATCTGACGCGCACTCATCTGCTTGATGATGTGTGGTACGCGCTTCTCGCCAGATTTGCCGAGCGGTGCTAAGTCCGCATAGAGCCGTCTGTCGCTGGATTTGAACTGAATATGATCTGGTCGGTTGGCTTGCGGAACACGGCGGAAGCCGAATGGAAGGCGTTGCAACAGGGTCCAGATCATATCAGCGAACTCACCCACATTTTGACTGATGACGACGTCGCGTTTACTCTCGCGGGTACAGCCTTCTGCGAGCCACACGCCTAGAAACCGAGCATAATCGTCGCCCGAGAGCATTTGGCCGGCTAGTGGCACGGTCGTGGTATCTGGCGCGGACCAACGCACTGCTTGTGGAACATAGAATCGGGCGGGTGCTTCACTGGCCGGAACTACCACCCAGGAGTGGTTTCGAGTGCCGTCAAACGCCCACTCTGTTTGTATCACCGCTCGGTGGTCAGGCGTAATGAGTAGATCAACTGTATCGCTCAGCCAACGCAGCATAGGTCCGTGATAGGGATAGCGAATGTACTCGGTTGGCGTGACGAAACTCATTTCGAGCGTCTCGACGTCAACTTGGGCGACCGGGAGTCCTTCAGGGAGCGCGTCGAAGCGGATCCAGCCTTCCGGTGTCAGAATCTCGGTTTCGCGGTCGTAACACAGATGCTCTGCCTTCACCACCACCGCTACTCCGGCCGGCTCCAGAGTAGTCATAATAGCGTCCGCCAGCTGTGAAGTAAGTCGCTCCTGCAGTTGCGGGCGGCGAGCCAGGATTTCCAGCGCACGAGCCAGCTTGGATAACCCGACCACACGCCCATTGGGAACGTAGCCGACATGTGCGACTCCATGAAATGGCAGGAAGTGGTGCTCACACATGCTGTAAAAGGGAATATCCTTAACCAGCACCAGCTCCTGGTGACCCTCCTCAAAGCCGACACGCAGCACGTCCGCCGGATCCTGCTGGAGCCCAGAAAATACTTCGGCATACATATCGGCCACGCGGCGAGGTGTTTCGATTAGGCCCTCACGCGCAGGATTTTCGCCAACTGCAACGATAATGTCATGGACTGCTTTCCGAATAGCCGCCTTATCGAATGCCGGCAAGTTTTCCTGCTCTGTGTCCGCCGATGCTCGTCTTTTGAGTGCCATACTATTCCGACCCTTTGCCGCCACCAGAAACGAAAGATTCACCGCTATAGCATATCAATTCACGAGAGCATGCGCCACTGATGGTGGCGTTTGGGGCGTCCGGTACACTCTGCGCTGCGGAAAGGAATGAGAGAGAGTACCCCTGGTGCGGGGCATACCTCGGGGGAATACGTCATGGCCCACACCAGCTTGACTTACCGGTATGGGCCATAACCCTGGTGTAGATAGGTAGGTACCTACACCAGCGGAGTTCTAATCGGGCGCGGGGACGTTAATTATTGACCACCGTCGAACGGCGATAAGTAAAGAGATGAACAAGCAATACGAGAACTATGGCGCCAATGGCGGCCACAACCAGCTCACCAATCAGCCCGTACTGATTAACGTTGAAGAGCTTGAAATACGCGACAACCCAATTGGCGCCAATAGCCGCAAGCACACCGAAGAGCAGATCGCCCAGGATGCCGAATCCGCCACCCTGTACCACGCGACCAATGAGGCCGGCCACAATTGCACCTACGATGATTTGTAACGCGAGATCACTAAACGTAACGGTAACATCGGCGATAGCCATAACGAAGTTCCTCCTCATACCAGGCTCATCTGGCCTCTCTTGTGGCCTAGAGCGCTGGGTCCTTGACTACGCAAGAGGGAAGCATACATAGCCACTTCCCTGTGGACGGCTTTACTGCCCTTCCTATACTTTGGGCTTTTGGTCTTCCATGCACTCAAGACGAGCAACTTGCGTGCCAAATATGGCAGCTGACTGACTCAGTGTCAGCATACCGGCCCTGTATCACCCGAGCTGCGATGCCGAACTGATGCCGAACACTGGGGCCAGGAACGCGCACAAAAAAAGTGGGGCCATCCAGATATACTTCTGGATGGCCCCACTGTGGAGTCTTGACTACTCCAGGTTGGAACTAGGCGACGCGTACTTCCTGATCGCCAAATGAGGAGGTTGGAGCGAGCGGCTTAGGCTCGCCCTGGGCTACCACCTGCACGATGTCCCCCTCTACGGTGAGGACTGCGGTCTGTCCCGGCCGCACGGTGCCATTCAGTATGGCATCGGCCAGCGCATCGTCCACATGGGTCTGAATAGCCCGGCGAAGCGGCCGCGCCCCAAACTCCTCGTCAAACCCTTCCTTCATGAGGAGCGTGTCCAGATCATCACCATACGCTAGACCCAAGCCTTGTTCCTCGAGACGGATACGCACCTTGGCCATGAGCAGGTCGATGATCTGACGAATTTCGCTCTCACCAAGTGAGTGGAAAACAACTATCTGATCAATACGATTCAGGAACTCAGGCCGGAAGGCCCTGCGGAGTCCCTCCATGGCTTTGGTGTTTCGCTCTCGATCCTCGCTCTCGCTCTCGGTCTCACCGGCGCGAGCGGGGATAAAGCCAATGCGAGCCGCCCGCCTAATTTCCTCGGTCGCGACGTTGCTGGTCATGATGACGACTGTGTTCTTGAAGTCCACTGTACGTCCCTGGCCATCGGTCAGACGGCCGTCGTCGAGAATTTGCAGCAGAGCATTGAAGACCTCAGGATGCGCCTTCTCGATCTCGTCGAAGAGCACGACGCTATAGGGACGGCGGCGTACCTGCTCAGTCAGCTGTCCACCCTCGTCATGGCCGACATATCCGGGTGGGCTACCAAAGAGCCGTGAAACGGTGTGCCCCTCCATGTACTCGGACATGTCCAGACGAATGATCGCATCCTCACCACCGAACAACTCGGCGGCAAGCGCCTTAGCAAGCTCAGTCTTGCCGACGCCGGTTGGCCCCATGAACAGGAAGGAGCCAATAGGCCGCTGCGGATCTTTCAAGCCGGCACGCGAGCGACGAATTGCCCTCGATACCGCTCCAATCGCCTCATCCTGTCCAATGACGCGCCGAGAGAGATCGGCCTCGAGATGGATGAGGTTCTGGCGCTCGCCTTCAAGCATCTGGCTCACCGGCACACCGGTCCAGGCTTCAACCGCTTGGGCTATATCCTCAGGTGTTACCAGAAGAGTAGCAAACTGGCCGGCTTTCTGACGAGCCTTGTCAAGTTCGGTTTGGACTTGCAGCTCTCGCTGGCGAAGCTTGGCAGCTTTTTCATAGTCCTCGCTGAGAGCCGCGGCCTCCTTCTGAGCCTGGATCTCGGCGATCTCTTGCTCGAGTTGGCGCACTGAATCTGGTCCCAGCAAGCCGCGTTCTGTGGCTTCCAGTCGCAGCGAAGAGGCGGCTTCGTCCATCACGTCGATTGCCTTGTCAGGAAGGAAGCGATCGTTGATGTACCGGTCGGAGAGTTTCACTGCCGCTTCGATAGCCTCATCAGTGATGGTTACACCATGATGCGTCTCGTAATTATCGCGTACGGTTTGCAGCATGGTAATGGCTTCCTCGACCGAGGGCTCACCGACCTTGACCGGCTGGAAGCGCCGCTCGAGCGCGGCGTCTTTCTCAATGTGCTTGCGGTACTCGTCGAGCGTGGTTGCGCCTATGCAGCGTACCTCGCCCCGAGCCAGCGCCGGCTTGAGCAAATCAGCTGCGCCGACCGCCCCTTCAGCGTTTCCCGCGCCGACGACGGTATGCAGCTCGTCGATAAAGAGGATAATTTCCGGATTCCGGCGTACCTCTTCAAGGATCTGCTTGATGCGCTCTTCGAACTGACCGCGGAACATCGCGCCGGCCACCGCACCACCTATGCTCAGCGCCACGATACGGGCGTTGCGCAGATTGGCAGGAACATTGCCCTCCACGATGCGCCGGGCAATGCCCTCGACGATGGCAGTCTTGCCCACGCCAGGCTCACCGATCAACACCGGATTGTTCTTCTGGCGGCGCCCCAGCACCGTCAGCATACGGCGAATCTCACGATCTCGCCCGGCGGCGGGATCGAGCCGTCCCTCGCGGGCATCGGCAGTCAGGTCGCGGCCGAACTGGTCGAGCATTGGTGTCTTGCTCTGCTTCTCGGCGCTGCGTTGCGCAGTAGCCGTGCTGGAATTGCTCTGCGGCGCAAAGCCGAAGGAAGCGCCCCCAGCGCCGCCGGGACCACCAAAAATCCCGCTGGTCTGGCTGTTCGAGTCGTCTGCAGTGGGCAAGCTACCGCCAAGCAGCTCCTCTGCGCATTGCCGGCAGAAGTAGTGCTGCTCGCGACGACCGCTGACGTTGAAGTACAGCGCAACTTGGGCGTCATTCTGTTTGCAGCGTTCACACTTAAGCATGTCTTTTGTTACCTCGCATTTGTATCACTGGCATGTTCTAGTCGGGCAGTCTGCCTTGAATCTATCTATCCTCCGTAGTTTGTCTATAGAGTTTCTACTGGCGGCACCTCGCCGCCGCCCCGCCTGCTAGCTTGTCCGGTCTCCTCGCCTCGGGGCGTCTCCTCGGCGCAAAGCACTATCTTACGGGGCCGTCCCCGAGGTCGACGTTCAGGTTCTGCTTCCTCGAAGTGGCGGATTACCTCCGCAGGATCGAGTTGGTCACCTGCCATCACCAGATAGGCTCGCGTCCAGAGACTGGGGATGCGGGTCAACTCCGGGAATTCATCGCGTAGCACACGCGATGTGTATGCCTTTACCTGACAAACGATCGAATGTGGCGCGATGGTCGGCGGCGCTTCCGCCGCCAGGTACACCCGGTCAGGAAGAATCACCACGGTAACCGTGTGAAACTCCTGCTCCTTCGCCTTCTCCTCGATCAGTGCCGCCAGCCGCCGGGCGATCTCCTCGGTGAGACACGCCTTGGCACGCATAGGGCGCCAGACAAAGTGATAAGTAATGTGCCACCTATCGGAATTATTGTGTTGTTCCATAAGCCGCATCTACAACTATTATAGCCTATCCTGAAACCAATGTCCAGGGTCCCGGCTAACTTATTCTGTATTTCAGTAAAATTCACCTACACAATTATAGCACAAAGTGGGACTACGACTTTGCGGCAAAAAAACTTCCTTCCCCGTCGAGGAGGGAAGGAAGACGGCCGTTGTGGTTGGCCAGGAGAGCTGCGTGATGGATGGCTGGGTGTCTGGCTACCTAGCTGTCACTTTTGTCCCCAGCGTGGTGGACGCTTCTCGAGGAACGCGGAGACGCCTTCGCGGGCATCTGCAGTATCGAAGAGTTGATTCTGAAGGTGCCGCTCATAGGCGAAGGCATCGTGCATCGGCAATTCAAGAGCCTCGGTTAAAGCGATCTTCATGAATCCAATGGCTTTGCTTGGGCCGTCGGCGCACTTGTGGGCAAACTCCAGCGCCTTCGCCTCAACCGTATCGGCGTCCTCCAACACATCGAAGAACCCCCACTCGGTTGCCTGCTCAGGTCCAAATGTCTCGCCGGTGACCATGAGCATCAGCGCTTTTGAGGGGCCGACGATTCGCCCGGCTAGCTGCGTTCCGCCCTCGCCGGGTATCAGGCCGAGGTTTACCTCGGGTAGTCCGGCCTTCCAATTGCCCCGTCCGGCAAAGCGCACATCGCAGGCCAGTGCCAGTTCCAGACCGCCACCCATGCAGTGGCCATTGACAGCTGCCACATAGACCTTGGGTGTGGCGCGCATCTTCATCATCATTTCTTTGCTAGTCTGGCTCAGAAGACCGATGTATTCTCCGGACTTGTCGCGTATCTCCTCGATGTCGGCGCCCGCCGAGAAAAAGTTCTTGTTAGCACTGGCCATGACTACAGACTTGACATCGCTATCAAAGCGGATCTCGGTGACCAGTTGCTCCAACTCTCGAATCATCTCGAGGTTGTGGGCGTTAGCTTTCGGGCGATTCAACCGGAAGATGCACACATTGCCGTCCATCTCGATCAGAAAATGCTTGAGCTGTAGATCGGTGACTGACATCTATTAGCCTCCTGCCGCCGGAGTAAGATACCTCTCCGGCCGGTCCGTTGACAACTGGGATGGCCCCACTCTGGTTCTTCTGCTTCAAGTCAATTCATGGGGCCACCACCCGACTACCATAGTCGCATACAGCGCCGACATAGTATACGCTACTACCGTGCCCTAGCGGTAGCCGCCGGCTGGGGACCTCCCGCCTCGGTACCGGCCAGTTACTTCGCCTGGCGGCGCCTGCCCAGCCGTCCTTGAATGAGGCTGCCGATCAGCTTGATCTCTTCCACGCCCAGCATGCTCACCAGACCGAAGTAGGCTGCCGACCCTGCTCCACCGGCAACCAAGAATATCAACGCCTGCCCAGTGGTCTTGCCGGTGTTAAAGACATGCGGCCAGGCGTCGGGCAGCAGATTCAGCAGCACCCAGCACACTATGGTCATCGCCAGGGCTGCCAGCAGAATTCGCCAGATACCGCTCACCAGCTCTCGGCTTCCGAGGTTGCCTATGGCCAGCGTGAGGAGAATGAACAGTATGACCGCATGACTGGCGTTCTTGAGAGTATCCCCAAACGCCAGAGCCGGCATGCCGATGGTTCCACTAAATGGGAGAGCCACCGACAGGTAAAAGAGAATCGAGACCACACCAACCAGCATCGGCAAGACGGTGTTCTTACGGGCGTAGAACGCCGCGATCAGAATCTGATCTACCGCCACAAAGGGTAGCTGCCAGGCATAGTTTTGCAGCGCCAGCGCATTGCGAACGGTGCAGCCGTGATCGCAGGTACCATGCTGGAAGAGCATAAACACTATGGGTATGCGGAGCACCAGCAGCCCAACCATAGAGGGAATCATCAGCAAGAGACCCAGGCGTATGCCGATGACGACCGTGTGCTTGAACTCGGCCATATTGGCGTTCGTAGCCGCCTTGGTAAGCGGCGGCAGTACCGTAAAGGAGAGTGCGGCAACCACCAGCCCAATAGGGAATTGCACGAGTGTGGTGGCACTCTGCATTGCGGTGACGTTCTCGCTGGCTCCCCCCGGCGTACGGCCGGCCAGTACCAGGTCTACCGATTGCTGCAACAGGCTAATGACCAGGCCCAGCGCTATGGGCGTGTAGAGTAGGAAGATACGCCGTACCGCGGGATGGCGTAGATCGAGCACCGGCTGCCAGAGGACTCGTACCTTACCAAGCACCGGTAACAGCACCAGAAACTCGGCAAGCGCGCCGATAGCCGCACCCAGAGCCAGCCCATGCGCACCGACCTCACGCGCCTGCGTCAGGCTGGCACTGACACTACCCGGCTGGAACAGCTCATGGAGCGGTATTCCCAGTTCCCTGGCGCCCAGTACCAGAGCGCCCACACCCAGAACGATGATGCCAATGTGGTACATGCCGGTGGCAAAAGCCGGATACACGACTTCGCGCAGCGCATACAGGAGAGCCGAGGTCGCGGCATATAGCCCCAAGCCAAAGAGGGAGAAGGAGACAATGCGTACCAGGGTGACGGTTAGTTGTTGTTGCGCCGGCGTAAAACCGGCGGTGGCAAACGGAATGAAATATGGCGCCGCAAAGAATACTCCGACGACGGCCACACTCATCACCAGCAAAATGAAGTTGATGACGGTATTGTAAATGCGGCGGAGCTCGTGGCGCCGGCTAGGATCACTATAGTCGGTAAAGGTTGGGATCAGGGCGCCGCTTACCGAGCCGCCAACCAGCAGGTCACTCACCATCTGCACGGGCTTCAGCGCGATGACAAAGGGACCGCTGGCGACACCGTAAAAAAGCACGTTGAGGGTCTCGATACGCACAAACCCCAGTGTGCTGGCTAGAAGCTGGCCAACGCCAATCAGCCCGGCCGTTGCTACCAGCTGCTTGTTTCCTTCAGCGCTGCCGGCCGGAGCTGCGGAGGTGGCGGGTTCATCTTCAAGGAGAATAGGAAGCTGCTGGCCTTCTTCCTGGTTGGATATCATGACCACACCCGGGTCCGCCGGTTCTTCTCCGCTACCATCCTGCGGTAACAGCCCGGACTCAGCCTGGTTTTCCCTGCTCTGTTGCCAGCGCTTGGGAGACCACAGAATTCGCATAGCGGCTCACAATCCGATCTATCAACGCAGTGGTAGAATGCTCGGGCACATACATGAGCAATGCCAGTCGCCCGCCGTACGCCGCTACCACGCTCGTCTCCGGCAGAGTGGCCCCGATTTGGGCAAGCCCGGGAAACTCACCCGCGTCTCCAACCAGCAGCCGCCGAAGCTCTTCGGCGCTCAGCATATAATCGGCGGAGCTGTCGCTGGCCGCATAATCCCCGCCTTTGGCGTAGACAGAGGGACGGAGCAGATCGACAAGTCGCCCTGCAGTATTGTCGGCAAAGATTGTCACATAGTCAACGTCTTCCAGCGCGGCTAGTACTTCGGCTCGCTCACTCTCAATAACCAGGGGGCGTTTGGGCCCCTTCAAGCGACGTGTCGACTCATCGCTATTGATCCCGACAATCAGGAAATCGCCGAGTTGCCGCGCCCGGCGCAAGTACCTGACATGCCCCAGGTGCAGCAGATCGAAACAGCCGTTGGTGAAGACCGCTTGCTCACCTCTCCGCTGTCTTTCGCGCACGACATCCGCCAGAATATCCTCGCTTATGACCTCTCCCACATTTCCTCCGCTTCCGGTTGGCACAGGCAGGGTTTGCCGCAGCTACTATACTGCCGGTTATCGGTTCCCAGGGCTATTCCTTTACCAGGGTGGCCACCGCCTCGGCAAGTTCCTGGGGTGTATTCGTGGCGCAGCCAACGCGCCGCACCACCAGCCCGGCGGCAATGTTGGCCAGTACCGATGCCTCGGCCATCGAGGCACCGGCTACCAGCGCCAGCGTAAAGGTGGCGGCCACGGTATCGCCGGCGCCGGTAGGATCGGCAACTTCAGCGAGGTTGGAGGCAGGTATGTGATGGGGAAGCGCCCCTTGCTCGAAGAGACTCATGCCTTCGCTGCCCCGTGTGATGAGCACGCCGCGCGCGCCGGTATCCTGCAGCAGCTGCGCGCCGGCACGCTCCAGGCTGACTCGGTCGGTGATACGGATACCAAGAGTCGCCTCAGCTTCAGGTTGATTAGGAGTCAACGCGGTAGCGCCCTGGAAGCGAGCCAGATCGCCATGAGAGTCTACGGTGATGATCTTGTCGTATTTCCTGGCATGCGGCAACGATGCTTCGATGATCGCCTGATTTATGACGCCTATTTCATAATCGGAGAAGATAAGCGCGTCTATGGTTGGAATCATGTCTCGAAGGTAGGCGATGATATCGCGGCTGCACGCCTCGCTCAGCTCTGAATGATCGATCTGGTCTATCCGCAGCATTTGTTGCTGCACCAGTTGTGTGCCCCCAGCCAGTATGCGGGTTTTGGTGGAGGTGGGACGCCCAGTTTCGCTGAAGAGCCCTTCCTTGTGGATGCCCTGCGCGGCCAGTCGCTCGCTAAGTCGCGCACCTGGAGCATCATCGCCGACGACACCGGCCAGAAATACTTCAGCGCCTAGCGTGCTGGCATTTACGGCGGGATTGGTCGCCCCTCCCGGTACGGTATACTGCTCACTCTGGGTCAGGATAATTACCGGCGCCTCACGAGAGATGCGGGTTGGCGTCCCCACGATATACTCATCAGCTACCATGTCGCCCACTACCAGCACCCGTTTGCCGGCAAAACGCGCGACGAGATCGAGTAGGCGCTTCCGCCCCGTGTGATCCGCTAGTGGCTGCTCCATTGCTACCTGAGTAACCCCCTGTCCATCGCGCATTGGCTATCTGCCTCGACACTTTCTATAGACCTACGTCGTTGTATCGGTTTCACACGTCTACTATACATGAGATACGCCCGAGATGGGCAACCGAATATCGTCTACATAGACGTACGCCAGACGGCCAGCGCAAAGCGCGGCAAGGCCAGCATGCGCCGCCAACGCCATGGTTCACGCAGTAGGCGATAGAGCCATTCTAACCCAAGCCGGCGCATCCAGTAAGGTGCGCGGATGATTCTACCGGATACATAGTCAAAAGCTCCCCCTACTCCTACCGCCACGCTGACTCCAGCGCCTCCCAGTTCACTGCGCAGGCCGGCAATCCACCGCTCCTGGGCCGGTGAGCCAAATGCCACAAATAGTATGTCCGGCCTGGTGCGGGTGAGTTCCATTACCAGAGCAGCCCTGGCTCCATTCTCGGGACTGCCGCTCAGAGTACCCACCGGGGGGAGCAGAGGATACCGTCTGGCCAGCGCTTCGGCCGCCGCTGCCGCAACCCCAGGTCTGGCTCCCAGGAGAAAGAGCCGGTAGCCGTTCTTGGCAGCAAGGCTTGCCGTGCCCTCCAGCACATCTACGCCGGTAACCCGAGCCAGTTTCCGCTGGCGCAGCCGGGCTGCCCAGACGATGCCCATTCCATCGGCTATGGAAAGGTCAGCATTACCGATGATGGCGGCGAATCGCGGATCACTCTGGGCGGTCATTGCCATCTCGGGATTCAGGGTGACAATCTGGTGCAGCACCGTACCCTGGCACGTCTGGCGCTGTCGGTCGATCCACCTGGAAATCGCCGCCAGCGTCCCGTTCAGATCCACGCGGTGCACCGGTAGTCCGAGCACCAGGACGGACGGTGGAGGTCCCTCGAGCGCCATTGATCCTAACCACTTATCTCTAACTACGCTTGCAGCTTGTACCTTCGGTCGGATGGGCTTGTGCAGGGTCGTTGCGATCCTGCATAAACTATGCGACCTCTGCCAGAAGGCTGGCAACGCTGCCAGTATAGCACGAGCCATTCCCATGGCTGCGCACACTGGTGCATAGAGTATGGAATATGGAATATGGAGTATGGACGCTCCGTCAGGCAGCCTCGCGAAACACCAAGGCAATGGCGTAGCAGGCTATACCTTCCTGCCGGCCGGCGAAGCCAAGCCCGTCGGTGGTCTTGGATTTGATGCTTACGCACTCGAGATCAAGGCTGGTCACCGCTGCCACATGCCCACGCATTGCTGGGATATAGGGTGAGAGGCGTGGCCGTTCGGCTACGATGGTGGCGTCGAGATTGCCGATTTCCCAACCCTGTTGCTGGAGCAGCGTCAGGGTAACTTGCAGAAAATCGGTGCTGGGTGCATTCCGCCAGCGTGGATCACTCGAGGGAAAGTGAGTGCCGATGTCCCCCAGCGCTGCGGCTCCTAGTAGTGCATCCACTATCGCATGGATCAGCACATCAGCATCAGAGTGCCCGGCTAACCCCCGGTCGTGGGGAATAGTGACACCGCCAATGATCAGCGGTCGACTGTCTTCGACTGCCGCGAAGGCATGTACATCGTAGCCGGTTCCTACCCGAGTGGTAATTTTCGCCATAGATCAAAGCCGTCTTTCGTCCCGGTGCTTTTACTGTTCAAGAGACGTTGAAGAAGGCTTGCAGCATATTCAGTGTCACCGGCGCCGCGTAACTATCGCCCGATCCAATGTACTCAATGATAACCGCTGTTGCTATCTGTGGGGGTACTGGCTCTCCCGATAGCGACGATGCCGGCGCGAAGGTGGTAAACAAGGCATGTGGATTGGGCTGGCCCGATTGCGCAGTGCCAGTCTTGCCGGCCACCCGGATGGGGAAATTATGGAAGGTATCATAGGACGTACCGGCGATGGTGTCGGTGGTTGCCACCATCGCGGTTTGAACGATTGCCAGGGAGTCGGCGGAGAGCGGCAGTGTGCCTAGTTGCCTGGGTGAAAACTGCATGGTCGCTTTGCCCGAGGCCTGCGTCACCGACGACACCAGTATTGGCTGCATGCGTTTGCCAGCGTTTCCCAGCGCGGCGGAGACCATAGCTACTTGAAGGGGGGTGGCCTCAAAATCACCCTGTCCGACCCCCAGGTCGGCGGCGTTTCCGGGACTCCACTGCAGCCCTTGCTGCTCTACGCTTGCTGGTGTGGGGACTAATCCTGGGTTTTCGTCTCCGCTCGGTAGGCCGATGATGCCGGTCTTGGAGCCATAGCCGAAGGCTTTGGCAACGTTGGGAAGTATGTTAGGATCTTTGCTGTTCAAGAGGACCGCGACCTGCCAGTAAATGACGTCGCAGGAGGGCGCCAGCGCCGCCGCTACGGTAAGAGTGCCGTGACCCTTTGGGGCATCGTCCTGCCGTACCACGGTTTCACCCGGCACCTGATAGCTGCCGGTGCAGGTAAAGACATCGGTAGGAGTGACACCGTTGGAGAGGGCAGCGGAGAGGGTGACCAATTTGAACACTGAGCCTATTGGATACGCTCCCTGAATGGCGCGGTTGAGATAGGGGTGGTCGAGCGCGTCGAAGCTAGCCTGCTCATTTGGGGTAAAGCCCAGCGAGAAATCGTTGGGATCATAGATA
Source organism: uncultured Chloroflexia bacterium (assembly GCA_963826075.1). GTDB lineage: Bacteria > Chloroflexota > Ktedonobacteria > Ktedonobacterales > JADMIN01 > JAJPKE01. The sequence continues at coordinate 389,159 of CAWGVQ010000004.1, read as the reverse complement.
GGCGTGCTTACCATGGTAAGCACATCTCCAGTCGTTGGATCCAGAGCCACCGCCGACCCGCCGTGGTTGTGAGCGTTCTTAACCAGGGAATTCCAGGTCGCCAGTTGCTCGGGCAGCGAGATTGTGGTGTGGATATTCTGGCCGGGAGCGCCAGGTTGCGACGCAATCGAGTAGACGGATGTGCCGTCGGTGCCGTCGGCGTTGACGTCCACAATGTTGAGTGTACCGCCTTTCACCGGCCGCAGATACTGCTCCCCCCAGGCCTCTATGCCAGCATCTCCTACCAAATCGCTCTGGACATAATAGTGAGATGTGTCGGCGGCAAGTTGAGTGGCGGTGATGGGGGCCACATAGCCGGTGATCGCCGCTGTCGCCGCGCCATAGGGATACACTCGCCCCATCGTCTGCTGGACCTGCACCCCCGGGAGTGAGCTGATTGCGCTGCTAGCCTGCTGATAGAGCATTGGGGTGATGGTACGGATGGGCACAAAGTCGTCTGCCGGCTGGTTGGCATACATGCTCTGTATCTGGCTGGGCGTAAAGTCCAGCTGGGAACTGAGCACGCTGAGCTCATTTGATGTATTGGTTAGCTGGTCGGGAACGATACCGATCTGGTAGACCGTCTCATCCTCTGCCAGCACGTCCCCCTGGCTATCATAGATGGTGCCCCGTGGTCCGCTCAGCACCGTCAACTCGACCCGGCGCCGATAGTACGGGTCGCCAACTGGATCGTCGAGCTTGCTGAAGATGAGGCCTGGACTCCAGTTGACCAGCCAGGTTCCGTTCTCCTTGACCAGAGGGATTGACATATCCTGCACGATGACTCCGACGCGCGCGCTTTGCATCACGATGCGTGCCGGCACGCTGGCGGTCGTATCGCTGGTCTGAATAGCGTTGTCGATGGTATCGCTGATGCTGTAGATCTGCGCTTCGTTCAGGATATCCTGGGTGCGGTTGACGATATAATCTTCAGCGTTCTTATACTGGTGATTGAGAATGAGAGGGTCGTCGAACCGCTGGTGGCTGGCATTGGAGGTCAGGGCGTAGAGATCATCATACTTGCCGCCGGTATAGGCGACCAGATAGGCAATGGCTACCTGGCAAGGTGTGTTTGGAGAGGTGCAATTACTCAGGGTACTGCTGGCACCGCCTGGTGTCCGAAAGGCGAAAAAGGTGCCGGAGATAACGAGTGCGACCAGGAGGATACTGGTAACGATGAGGAGCAGCCGATGGTGGTTCTGATCCGCAGCTGCCGTCGGCGCCGGCCGAAAAGGCAGAACGAAATCCGGCGGCAGCGCTTGGGTAGGCGGCTCCGGTGACAACTGGTTTTTAGAGTCCGGTAGTTTATCAGCGGCAGCACCCGAGCCGTGATTGGCGAGAGGCTGTGTCTCCGGTTCTTGGTCGGTCGAACTCATGCGCGCATCTCCTCCTCCAACTTGCCTGCGGGTATTGTAACACTGTTCAGTACAGAGTAGACGATACATGCTGGGAAGCCGGGCGAGCGCGAGTCAGAGAATGATATCGGAGGATGATATTATGCGCTACGTTCTATAATAATACGAAAGTGGTCGAGGGGCATCGGCCCTCACGTGAACGCGCGCATAATGCGGGGCATAGACCATAATAGGGTGTGCGATCGTTGGTGTCTGCAGACGCCGCCACTCCTATGCTTGGAAGTCTGGGGCTCGAATGAAGACGCTTCGTAGTGAATGGACGATAGGGCCAATCCATTGAGCTTGAGAATCGCGCCTCAACCAGCGGCTGAGAAAAACCAGCTATCAGGTCTAAGTGGCAGATTTGGCCGACTGTGGTCCGGTCTCGGTGGCGATTTACGCTTTCTTTTTTCCTACTGGATAGCCAAGCCGGATACGCTACTATTGGTGGTGCTGGCCTCGGTTTTGCGTCTCAGCGGGCTGAACCAGACCACGTTTCTCGGCGATCAAGCGGGCATGTACGCGCTGGGACTCTCTGCCGTTGCCCACCACGCTCTACCGGTCACCGGTATATCTTCGTCCATCAACACGCTAAACATGCCGGCTTCCATCTTTTTGTTGTTGCCGTTTATCCTCTTAGGAAGTCCCTACTGGGGCACTTTCTTCACTGCGCTGGTCAATATTGGTGCAGTATTGCTGCTCTACAGCCTGGCCAATCTTTATGTAGGACGGCGGGCGGCGTTGGTCGCCGGTTTCTTGTATGCCACCGCACCCTGGGCGGTCTTCTTTTCCCGCTTTATTTGGCAACAGAATTTACTGGCGCCAGTCGTCTTGTTGTTGGTGTGGGTGGTCTGCCGGGGCGTAGTTAACGGTAAAACCGGCTGGCTGGGATGGAGCGTATTGCTATGGGGAATCGCCCTCCAATTACATCCCAGTGCCGCGCCACTACTCACGCTGATTGTATTTGGATGCTTGATGACCTGGCGGACCATCCGTCGGCGTGATCTGGTCTACGCCGGACTGGCGCTTACCGTACTTTTTCTACCAACTCTCGCGTGGGAGGTGGTAAGCAAAGGGTCCGATATCATCACCTATCTGGACTTCGCCGGGCAGCGAGCCAGCTATAGCACCGAGGTCTTCCAAGTACTGTACTATGTGTTGACGCCGCCCAGGCTCAACTACTTCGGGTCTGCGACTCTCTATGCACGGCTGTACCCGTCGTTCGGCTGGATAACCAATGTACTGGGAGCACTCTATGCTGCCAGCGTGATCTGGTTGGTGGTCAGTCTGGCCCTGTTTGGGCGCCGCCTGCTGCGAACCTCTGGTCTGAATCCGCTTCAGGCACTGCGCAACCCAGGCGAGAGCTTTAGAGCCTTTCGATCACTGCAGGCTCTGCAACGTCTTCACCATCAGGCGTCTACACTTCCCGACCACCACAGCGCCACCACTGACTCTTCCAGTAGACACAGTGCGCGGAGCGTCGATGTGCGTTTCCTGGTCATCGTATTGCTCTGGCAAGTTTCGCCAATAGTGACTATGCTCAAGCTACCGAAGGCCATCGAAGAACACTATCTGCTCGTCATCATGCCAGCGCTTTTCTTGATGATCGGCATCTTCTTCGCCTGGTTGGAGGAGTATTGCCTACCGTGGGCAATCTCCAGGATCAGGCGGCTATTTAGCCAGTTTCCTCCCATCTCCATGTCCGAGGTAGGAAAAGCCTTCCTGGTAATTCTGGCAGTTCTCACCGCTAGCCAGGCGTTTGCTAGCGTGGCACTGATTTCGACGCTGCAGGAGAGCGCCTACACTGGTCCGCTGCGCTTCACCTACACTCGCTATGGTTTCCCGCTCGAGGTTCAGCAAGATGCCCTGGCAACCGCCTACACCACTGCCAAAGTCAACCACGCGCGACTGTATGTGGCGACGCCAGGATGGCAACAGGAGTCGCTGGGATACCTCGCGTCTGAGAGCGGCACCGGCGCCAATGTCTACGACGCCGAAAGTTGTCTCACTATGCCGGCGGCAGGCAGCGCACCGGCAGTGGTGCTGGCTACCGCTCCTCTGGAGACCACCAACAGTCTAGCTACTATGCCGGGAGTTACCGTGCTGCGAACCATAGGCAACCCCACCCCGCCAAATCTCGCCGCCGTCACCGACACACCAGCCTTGACATTGTATTCAGTACCAGCCGGTTCTCATCTGCATGATGAGATCACAGTGCCGGTACACACCACAGCTGACAAGGAAACGCACCTGGTAGCCTATGCCAATGCTCGCCGCTCGGACGGCGCGGAGCAGCTGATCTTGCACTGGTCGGTGGCTTCTCCGAACAACGTCAATCGGCAGAATGCTCTCCAATATTGGTATGGCGCCCAGCCACAGACTGGTGAGGCGCCTCCCGCCGACTACTGGTTCGTGGCGCAACCACTGGACAGTGCCGGTCGACCGCTGGGCCATCCGTCTCTATCGAATTGTCCAGTACTCTTCTGGGGAGCAAACGATGATGTGTATTCCTGGATAAATCTACAGCTACCTTCACCGAAGACACCGGTCTCGAGTTGGCGGGTCTGGGTAGCGAGACAGACCATGCAGGTCGCGCGGCCGGTCGTTGCCGGCATAACTCTGGAGACGGCGAGTATTTCCTATGGCCTCAGTACTGTGCTTCCGGGTATGACCACCGTCCCCGCGGTCAAGTGACCCAGTCACTTGACCAAGTCAAGTCACGAGGGACCCAGCTAGCGACCCTGATGAGCTCCCTGTAATCAGACACTGGCGCTTGTAGATGTGACTTGTAGATGCCAGACTCAATATCAGGTTTGTGACGCCTAATTTTGTTCCGCTTTGCATCCCGTACGGCTGCCTCAAAGCCCGACCTCATCAGGGTTTGGTAGGAATAAAGTACTGATAGAGTCGCAACTTTCCGAGATGTTGCAGTTTTCTGATCTATGTGCGTATCATATCTCCCAAATCCCGAATATTTAGGGATGTGGGCGCCCGGTCGTATGGTTCTATCGCAGCTGTAACCTGGAGCCGGCAGAAAAATGAAGAGCCTGAACACTTGTTCTCGCCTTCACCTGCATGGTATACTCGCGGCTGGCAAGTAGTTGCTTGTCGCGCCAAGAGCGGTAAGACCAGGATTTCCAAGAAGCGACCGCAGAGGCGCGGGATAGCGGTCACCGTCGGTGGTGATGCGCGGTAATCAGAGGAGGCTCGTTAATGCCAGTAGGTCGACAGGATCTCATTAAGGCAGTGGCCGGTAAGACCAGTAAGAGCGTCAAAGAGACAACCGAGTTTGTCAACTCGACGCTAGAAGCCATTCGTGAAACGCTGGAGAAGGGCGACACCGTTCGCCTTGTTGGCTTCGGTGTATTCTCGGTGAAAGACACAGCGGAAAGCGTGCGCGTCAATCCGCAGACGCGTGAGAAGATCAACGTTCCTGCCCGCAAGCGTGTGAAATTCACTGCTGGCAAGGAACTCAACGACGCGGTGATGAAATTGACCGCCGAGAAGGCTGCTCCCGGAGCAAAGGCCCCAGCCAAGGGAAAGAAGTAGCCTTAATCGTAGCCAGAACGCACCCCGAGCGGCTATGCTACTCGGGGTTGTTTTTTATCTGGACCGGCGTCCAATGGCTGAGCGCGTGGTGTAGTACTGGTGAGCCCGAGAAGCAGGTGACACATGAAACGGGTGATTGCGGCGGAACAGACCCTGGTGAATGGCCGTTTTGAACCAGACCGGGCTGTAGTCACCGAGAACGGTATTATTACCAGAGTCTGCCGGTTGGCGGAACTGTCCACCGGTGAATCGCCCGAGCGCTTCACGCGGCGGCTGCTGGTGCCGGGAACGCTTAACGCTCACAACCACTCGTTTCAGTCTATGCTGCGCGGCATTGGCGACGATTGCGACTTCTTTACCTGGCGAGATAAAGCCCTCTACCGCTACACGCCGTATATGGATGAAGAGGCGATCTATCAGGGCGCGCGCTTTGCTTTTGCGGAAATGCTTCGGGCCGGAGTCACAACTGTCTGCGACTTCTTCTACATTCACCGGAATGGAAACGCAAATGACCACGCGGCTATTCGCGCGGCTCGAGATCTGGGCATGCGCATCGTGCTTGCCCGAACCATGTATGACTGGCAAGGCGCTCCGCCAGAATACCAGGAGAGCATTTCGGACTCCGTGGTGCGAACCCGAGAACTCTGGCAAGCCTACCGCGGCAGCGACGATGTACATATCTGTCCCGCGCCGCATTCGCCGCACGCCGCCAGCCCGAGAATGATACAGGCGGGCTCGGAGCTGGCACAGGAGCTCGACACTCGGTTCCATATACACGTTGCCGAGGGCAGCTATGAGCGAGATATGATTCGCGACCGGTACGGCATGAGCCCAATGCGCTGGCTGGCCTCATTAGGCCTGTCCATGGAGCGTATGACAGCCATCCACTGCGTCTGGGTGAACGATGACGATATACAGCTGATGGCTGAGCGGGATACCCGGCTGGTCTACAATCCGGCGAGCAACATGTTTCTGGGCGATGGTGTGACCCGAATCGTGGATATGGAGCAGGCCGGTATCAGGATCGGGCTCGGCAGTGACGGCGGCTGCTCAAACAACCGGGTCTCGGTCTTCGACGAGATGCGCACCTGCGCGTTGCTGCAAAAAGTGACCGCCCTGAGCTCACAAGTGCTACCGGCGGAGACGGCCTTCGCCATGGGTACTACCGGAAGCGCTGCGGCGCTAGGCCTGCCTGCTGGTCGAATCGCTCCCAAGCACTATGCCGATTTCGTGCTCCTGGATATGGATGACCCTTCTTTACAGCCGCCACTCAGCTACCCAAAGAACATCGTCTACAGCATGACACCGCAGGCCATACGCGAGGTTATCGTAGCCGGCAACACCGTCTATCGCGATGACCAGCCGCTGCGTGTCAGCTGGAATGATATCCTGAGCGGCCTTCGTTCGGTGATGAAGAGTTGGCCGGAGTATCCTGGCTAGCTTACTACATTCAATCGAAAATGCGCGTTACGAGAAAGGAAAGAAAGATGGCAGGTGGACCTCCGCCGATTAACGGCGAGCCAGTGATGACGCCGAGTGGATTGCAGTACGTCGAGGTCGCCAAGGGTACCGGCGATACGGCGCGTACCGGCCAGCAGGTACAGGTGCACTATACCGGCTGGCTGACCAACGGTACCAAGTTCGACAGCTCACGAGATGGTGGGCAGCCCTTTACGTTCGCACTGGGTGGCGGTCAGGTGATCAAGGGATGGGATCAGGGTGTAGCGGGCATGCAGGTAGGTGGGCAGAGACGTCTCATTATCCCGCCTAACCTGGGTTATGGCGCCCGAGGCTACCCGCCAGTCATTCCCCAGAATGCCACACTCATCTTCGACGTCGAGCTGCTGGGTGTGAAGTAAAGCGCAGTATTGCCCACAATTCTGACCACAAGTGAGTGATACCGTATCGCACCATAGTGTTGTACATGTGTTGCATTGTCTATCTATGAGTCGTCACCGGAGCGGAGGGTCACTCTCCAGTGGTATGACGCAACGGCGCGTCTGACCCTGGGCACAGCCCGCCAGCAGCGCTGAAAGTGGCGCACCCGACCAGACTCCGCATCGCGTGCATGGCTTCTCTCCTCCCCTGTTTTCAGGAGAGTGTGGCGCGACCTGGCATCAGGCGGCGATCTTGGGCGCTCGCCCGCTCCGACCAACGAAAGCCAGCACGACGACAAGGAGAGCCAGAGCCAGGCTCGGCAGTAATCCCATGCCGACGCTGTGCAGGTAGAACGTGGTGTCGTCCACAAACCACGAGGCGAGGACGGCGGCGACCAGAGCGAGCGTCGCAACAATCAGCAGCGCCTGACCAGTGCGCGAGCCGCGGAGGGCGTTCGATGAGGCGCCACTGGCTTCCAGGAACGCGACGAGGCCGAATGTGAGGAACGCCGGCAGCACCCTCCCCAATCCGTAGAGGTCAGCGACGCTGAAGGAGCCGCCAAAGTTTGCACCGGTATACTGGATGCTGGGAAAGAAGAAAATGTATTCGAGCGTCGCGATGCCGATCATGCCCGACAAGACGCCAGAGGCGAGCTCGACCACGCGGCGCACCGGCAGATGGCTTTCAAACACCCCCACCAGGGCACACAGCGAGGACACGACCGCGGCGAGCATCGCTGGGGCCAGCAAGACGCCGATGCTCAAGATGGCCAGCACCGTCTCCATGGCGAGCACGACACTACAGAGCAACAGCACACCGAGCGCGCCCGCACGCTTCCAGCGGCCGTGGGCCACAGCGCCGACCAGAACGCCGAGGGAAAGCACACCGAACAGGATGAAAAACGTGATGGTGAGGGAGTCTACGCCGGCGACGCAGTTAGTGGTGGGTACGCTGCACAGTGCGGCGCCTGTAGACCGAATGACCCATGTCGCGACGACGGTGAAGGCGATGCCATAGAGGCCGCCGAGCACACCGAACAGCATCTCCAGTCGTTCCAGCAGTCTAATTCGCTCCATAGCTAGCTCGCCTTTCTGCCGCAGTTTCGGCAGCTACGCCAAAGATGGCCAAAGTACTGGAATGCCACCGCCGAGTGCTCCGCTACCGATTGTAGTCCTGTCGAGGAGGTGCGCCGACCACAGGTCGTGCGCCGCGGTGGAGTGGACGCGCTCTACTGCGGCGCATGCGTCCATCACGCCGCTGGACGAGATGGACCGAAGGTAGGTAGCGCGCCCTTTTCCGTTCTGTGCATGCAGCTCGTCGTTGCTCAAGTGGGGTTCGAGATGCGTGCGTCGTGGCATACCTCGGTTCTACAACAGTTGCCCGCGACGCCGTATGAGATGTCTACTTGCTCCACCACCTGCCAGGTCTACCATTGATGTCCTAGGGCTACGTGATTGCCTACCTGGTGAAGCAATCCTCTAGTGCTGGGGGCTCGTAGTCGGAACCGTTTATCGAAGCCAGTCTCGTGCAAATGGAGTCCAAAGTGGCCAATAAGCGCCATACTCTAGGCTATTACTCCTGTTCTAGCCCGTCACTTCTGACTTCACCATTCTGAAACCAGGGTCTGAATGAGGACGCCGACCGCTTCGCCTATCGCGCCCAATTGCTCCAACAACAGGTACTGCGTCGCCAGCACAAGTTCGGCAGCTATCTATTCTCTCGTCTCCTTGATCGCCTCGCGGGTTATGGCTACAAGCCCGTCCGCACTCTCATCGCCTATATCCTTGTGATCCTTTTCTTCGCCACCGCGTACTACCTACTAGGGCCAGTCAGTAGTCACCCGTTCTATCCCGACGGAGCACTTGTTTTCAATGTTACGTCATTCCATGGGCGCGGATTTTTCCCTGGTATGCTTGGCCTCGAAAACTGGGTTACCCGTCTGGCCGCGCTTGAAGCGGTACTCGGCTTGCTCATCGAGATCAGCTTCATTGCCACTTTCACGCAGCACTTCTTTGCCCGCTAAGCTGAATCGGCATGAGTTCATGTCAGCGGCAGCAATTATGGCAGCAAAGCCATCAACCTGAACGGGACTGAACAGGACGATACAGGCGCTTCACAGCAGAATTCATCGACTATAGGGACGCAGCGAGACAGAACGGGACAAACCGCCGCGGTTTCCTAAACCGTGTGTCATCCGAGCAACTGAGCCGTGTTTGACAGCCAAGAGGGCGAACTTGCATGGATGATGGCAAACAATTCAGGCATCCAAGTTGGTGCGAGAATGGGGAGACCATAGCGTTCGAGAACACTGGTGGATGTCGGCGGACACTCGAATTCCGCACACCGGCTGACTCTTAATCAGCAGATGCATGAGTCATTGGGTCGCTCCTTAATGACGAACATGATATACCATGCACACGGACTCGGCCGTCCGCTTCCGTAGTCGCCGTGGAATATTTAACACTATTGCGACTTGATGCCATGATATTCTCCTGAGTAATAAGCCAGACCCATCTTCACGGTTGTCAGAAAGCAGCAAACCAGTATGCATGAGGGAGAACAGCGGGAACCACCTCAGACACAGGATGACCCTGCAGCACTCGGGAAGCACGTGCATCTCCTCATTATTGGTTCCTCCGGAGCAGGACATACGTCAGTTGAGGCGGTACATCCCGAAAATGGGCTGGTAGTCTGGGCCTATGATCGGCGCCGGGACTTGAACGACGTCAGGTGTAGCGACAGCAGACTCTACGTATCTACTCGACTTGAGCACCGGCGCGACCCCGAAGAACCCGCACAGATCGCCGCATTGCGAGCTCAAGATGGAACCGAACTCTGGCGGACAGAGCCTGAACGACTGCGGCATCAGCTGGCGAGAGCACGTGTGCAATCCGGACTGCGGGCGTACTTCGAGTCGTTCAGCCTTGATGCCGCAAAGTCGGCGGTACAGAGGTTACGACTCACCGGAGATCTCTCCCTCTTCAGCGCTGGCGGCTCGCTTCTGGCCTGCAGCCCGTCTACCTTATTCGGCTTCGATCCCGACGATGGCGAACTCCGGTGGGTAGGTCCCACTCACTCAGGTCGGCATCCGCCTGTACTTGCCATCCACTCCTCGGGGCAGTTCTACGTCGACGGTGAACGGCATGTCGGGATCCAGGCGCTGAATGCCCTGACGGGTAGACGGCTTTGGTCGGCGGCTCGCCCCAAATATGTGCGCCAGGTGGTAGCAGGCGAAGCTGTCGTGTATGTCAGCAATACCTATAGCGACGAGACGGCAGTTACTACTCTGCAGGCCACTGATGGGTCTCTACTGCGGAGTTTGTCGGTGCCTCGGGGCCAGGATGATAATGCAGAGCTCCTCAAGGTCACCGCGAGTGGTATGGCCTACTTCCTGCGCGATCGCCACCTGGTGGCAATCCGTCTTGAAGATGACCAGGAACTGTGGCGCAGCGAGCAGCTGGAGGCTTTAGCGAAGACCGGTGGCGTTTTTATCAGTCAAATTGAGATCTCGTATGCCGGGGCTGTCCTCACGTATGCCTTTAAGCGTTTCGCTAATCGGGCGAGTACCCTACATGTTGGTGCAATTGACCGAGAGTCTGGCGTGACCTTGTGGCATTGGCAAAGCCCGAACCTTGAGGGCCAGTTTCATGGACTTTCCCTTGTGGCCATAAGTGATATGGTCTATATGAGCATCCACGAGGGCGTCTATGCATTCCAGGCTAGCAGCGGACATCTTCTATGGAAGATGCCTATCGGCTTCAACCTCATCCGCATGATTGCTACCTCCGTTCCTCTCGAGAAGGGGTAATGCCCCAGAAAAGCGGCAGTCATGGCCGACGATAGACACAGACAACGAGCTGGCAGACAACTCAAAAACTTCCACCTAGTGTTCGCCGATTACGCCAACCCAGACAGCCTTTGGCGGACAGCGGCGGACGCAGTAGGGCACCAAACCCCTATAATTTCAGCATTGGCGAACAGTGGCAAGCAGTCACAGACTGCCGGAGACGAGCTAGAAAACCGTAGGCTATCTGGCAAATGCATGCAGCTTGACAGCAATTCTGACAGCATCGCCGACGAGAATACACGAATAGAGACGAACAGATCAATGCATAAAATGCTGAAAAATCAGGTGTTTGCGGACCGTGATGAACTGGTGCGAACATGTTGAGTGGAGTTCGACTCTCCCCCATCTCCACGAAAAGAACCCAGGGCGCTTGCTTTCTGGGTTCTTTCTTTAGTATGGTTTGACAGCAACCTACCGGGACTCCGAAGCCGCAGGTCGCCAAACACCTCTTTCCGCTGGCCAACGATCCGACCGTTCATGCCTATTTGTCGCTGGTATGCCTTCGATGAGGCGCAGTTCGTCCGCCGCGCCGTGCTGGAACTCGATCCCACTCGCACGCGTTCCACCACCCTGTTCCCCCGGTGAAAAAGATATCACGATGCACGAAGGACCCAGACAGACGTGCTATGATACAGCTACCGGCTGGCGGCTAGAGTTCGCTGGAGTCTGGTTCGGGCCACGTCGCGCTACCGTTGAGCCGCCCACGGTGGCTCTCACACATCGAAATGGGGAAAGGATGCAGGACACTACTCTGAGCGAGAATCCCCAACCACAAGGAGCATTGCCCACGTCACGATCCACACGGCGCGTCGTCACCGCGATCGGGGCCATCGCCGTGGTCGTGCTCGTCGCCATCATCGCCACGCTGTTCTTCCATGGCATCTTCGGTGCGTCGGGCCCGACCGGCCCGGACGCCCAGCTGGAGCTCACCAGCATCAGCATGGTCTCGGCATCTGAGGGCTGGGCCGTCGGTGGGCAAGCTTGGAACTCCAGCCGGAGCGACGACGGCTCGGGCACAACTGTGCTCTACCATTACAAGAATGGCCGTTGGACGCCGATCTACATCCCCATTAGCGATCCCGCCATCTCCGATGGATCGCATCCCGTGCTGCAGGCCGTTTCTATGGTCTCGGCAACGGACGGGTGGGCCGCCGGCTCATTCGTGAAGGGCTCCATCAAGGCGTTCTTCCTCCACTACGACGGGACCTCATGGACAGAGGTGGACCCGCTGGTGACGCACTCCGAACTGCAGTACTTCGGGGGCAAGCCACAAGTGCCGGCTTTCTTCGACCTCAGTGGCCTCCAGATGCTCTCCGCCACGGGCGGCTGGGCGGCTGGTGGCACACTTCCGCGGGATGGCGAATTCGCGCTTCTCCACTATACCGGCTCCGCATGGGTGAGCGTGCCGGTGGATGACCCGCGCTGCTACGAGACAACGCCCACGCCGGAGAGTTACACCTGCATGTTCATAGGTCTCGACATGACGTCGCCGCAGGAGGGCTGGGCGGTCGGTATCTCCGGCGAGATCAACCAAACGCAACAACCCGACGGCAAGGAAGTCACAACGAGCGACACCTCAGCTGCTGTCATCGCGCACTTCGCCGGCGGCCGGTGGAGCATCCAGGCGAGGTTCCCCTACGCCACTCTGCAGCGCGTCGTTATGGTCTCGGCTACCGAGGGCTGGGCAATCGGCACACAGTCCACACCGGCGACCGATAGCGAGTGGCCGCTGCTGCTGCACTACGTGAACGGAACCTGGAGCAAGGCAGCCAGCCCACTGGACATGCTGCCGGGCCGTGACTCTTACATCGGTGCGTTCTCGTTCTCCTCGCCGGAGGACGGCTGGCTGGCGGTGTCGGAATACGCGGGGCAGGACAAGATGGCGAGTGAGCCCCCGGTTCTGCTCCACTACACCGGAGGACGGTGGACACGGGTGGACCTGCCGGCTGTCCCTAACCGCGTGGCGGTGGTCATCAATGGCCTGACCATGGTCTCACCGCAGGAGGGGTGGGCCGTAGGCACCGGGTGGCTCCCTCCGTCCAACGGCAAGCTCACTGCGAGCCACATCGGTTTCAGCACGCCCTCCCGCCCGTTGATCCTGCACTACTTTCACGGCGCATGGAGCGTACAGGTGAGCTGAAATCGGGCACCGGCGACTCCCTCTCTAGATCTGTCTGATCCGTTCAGCGGCAGCAGTTTTGGCAACAGAGCCATCGACCTGAATGGAACTCACTGGAACTGGGAGGTCATTTCAAAGCAGAATTCATCGCCTGTCAGAACTCACTGGGATCGACTGGAACAAGACGCCGCGGTCTCCAAAACCGCAGGTTGCAGATCCGCTTCTTAGCACGAACGCCTGTACTTGCTAGTGATGGACCTGGCAGGCCCATATCATCGATCATGCTCGTCAGAAATCTGGTGGAACCAGGACGGTCTGTGTATGTTACTGTCAGGTCAGAATGCTAGCGAGAGCTAACTCGTAACAGAGTCCACCAGTGCGCATGAAGCACTGGCGGATTCCTCGCGTGGGTGACAGGCACTCTCTACTGGATAGCAGCGCCTGGAATCACGTCATTGTCATCTCCACTGGAGATCATGTTGGGAAAGAACGGAATGGGAACACTCTACACAAATTCACCTGACGGTGTGCGGATAGCTCATGATCGAAGTGGGTCCGGGCCAACCCTGCTCTTACTCCACGGGTTATCGGGATCACGCCAGCGCTGGCATGAAGCGGGCTATATTGAACCACTCAGCCAGCATTTCACCGTCATCACCGTGGATGTGCGCGGCCACGGCGAGAGTGACCGTCCTACCGATGCCGCTGCGTATGCTGAAGAGTTCATTGTGGCAGACATCCTCGCGGTGGCTGATGCCAATGGCGCGGATCACTTCAGCCTCTGGGGACACTCGTATGGCGCCACGATAGCTCGCCAGCTGGCTGCGACAACCAACCGGGTAACGGGTGCTGTGATGGCAGGAGGTGTCTTTGGAGCAGTCTACACGCAAGAAGACGTTGACCCGATTGTGGCCGAACTCACGCCACTGGCAGACGCACAAGCGGCTGGTACACTCGAGCAATTGGTCATCTCGCCGGAAGAACGCGAAGAGGCAGCAACGTATCCCTTCGCCACGGTCATCGCCGCATTACAAAGTCTGGTTCACTGGCGACCGATTCAGCCCAATCAGATTCAGAGTCCCCTCCTGATCTACACCGGAACAAAAGATCATGTCGTGGAGCGGCTCGAATCACAGCGTGCCGCCATTGAAGCGGCGGGCCAGCAATTATTGGTCTTTGACGGGCTGGACCACATCCAGCTTGTGGACGCTCGCGAAACTATCCTGCCGCTTGTGTTGCCATTCTTACTAGGATAACCCTTCACTCGGAAACACGCTGGACTTTCGGCTAGAGGCTCCTGAGCGGGCGCAGGACACCTCCCGACACACGGTCAACTTACCGAAGGTGGCAGTCAGCGATTTCGGAACTTGTAGCTTCTCTTTCAGCGTTACTACGCCAGTCACTACGCCAACACCAGCGGCTCGACATGAACCTGAGTGAACGAAGACGAAGCAGATATGCCCATGAATTGGGGACTGTCAGTGGTCAGTGAACATCTGTGAACGAACAGCATCCAATTCCTAACCCGTGTGTCACCCAGGCAACTGAACTGAGTTTGATAGCCACACTGACAGCCATGAGGGCGAACAAGTGTGGGGGATTGTAGACAATTTTCGGGTCCTGGCTACGCAGAAACCGACTAACTTTATCCTTCGACCAATTCTCGGATTCAGATCAGCAGAGGTTAGTATTCGACAACTGCTCAACAGTCTATATGTGGCTGAGCGGGCGTTAGGAACGTTTGACATCCTTGCTGCGTTACTCTATACGTGAGGGTCATTAGTCACGAGAGAGGAAGAGTGCTCTATGTCGGAGCCCCAGCATAAACGCCTGGCTCGATGGCTGCACGTCTTCGGAGCAGTTCTGATCGTGGCCGGTGGCATCGGTGTGGCTTTCTCGCTCGTCAGGTCGGGTAGTCTGCACATTGAAATGACTCTGACCCCTGGACCATATTTTCTGGGCGAGCTGGTGGTGGCTGACGTTTCACTTACCAACTCCTCCCGGACCACGTATACCCTTGCAGATACTTGTGAAGGCGCGGTGTACGTAACGATATCAGGCGGAACCGGCCCGCATTTTTCGCTACCGGCCTCGCAGCAATTCTATTCTTGCCCGTTCATCTGGACCACGCTCAAGCCTGGACAAGTCCTCACCTATCACCATTTCCTTCCCCTTCTCAGCAGTGGAGAGGTTACCCTGCAGCCACGAGCGGAGTTCTTACAAACCCACACTGGTCCAGATGGGGGACAGGAGATCAGTCCTGCTGGGCACAGTCCGCTGGACGGCCACTGGCCATCCCTCACGCTCTCGGTGGCTCCGGCGCCACTGCTGGATCGGCAGATCACGCTGCAGCATACCGGAACCACAGTGCACGTACTGGCCCCGCTCTCGGCCAGGTCCTCACTCTACTACGTGTACACACTTGACTGTAGCGATCCCATCAACGATCCTCAGGCAGGCGCTGCAGTGGACAGCATATCTGCCTGGCAGTTTCTTGCACTCCCAGTGCTGCACGAGCCGGCCTGTGGAGGGGGAGAGGATCCGAACGTTCGCTGGTCGACGGTACGCTGGAGCTATGCGGTGAGTGCGCCTGGATTTTCCATTACGGCCGGTGAACAGGGATAAGAAGGATGAGGTACGCAGTTTCACCTCAAACATAGCGCCCTACTTCGTTACGCCCACTTCGGATGCGAGCATCCGGACCAATGCTCCAAGTCACGAACCAACCTGTAGGCACCACACCGACAGCAAATAAGGCGGACAGTGCGACGGGTATTCTGCTGGCGGTGACTCTTGCGGGCTGGTGGCGTTACGCCTTCCCGTATTTCTCTTCTGTCTGGTATGCTGGTGAAGGGCACCTGCTCTTGTGAAGAGAGGGGTTTTTCATGAATTCTGCAGCATCAGACCGGACCATCGCGATTTATCCCGATGCGCGCAGACTGCTACGGGGGCTGAAGCTCTATCGGTTGCTCGTCCCCACTCCGGTGGTGGTGGTCAATGACCAAGGTATGGTCTTCAATCCCCCAGGCGGGCTGTGGTTCATCTGGAAGATGGCGATCACCTGGCCTGAGATCGCCGCCATATACCTCCACACCCTGACGCTCACGGCCAGAAAAGGACCCCAGACAATGCACATGCTGGCGATCATCCCCAAAGATCCAGGGGCATTCGTGGAGCGGCACCACGTGGTCCGTCTGCGCACCCTTCCCCTCTTCACCCTCCTCCCAGCGACTGGGACCTTAGTGTGGATTCCTGAGGCATGCATCGCGCCAGTCTCGCTCGAGGATCTCTTGACCCAGATTCGCACGCGCTTTCAGGCAGAGATTGCGGCCAATGGCATTGAGGTCCGTGAACCGCAGAACACCGAGTACGCGCATCCGGAGCGCCCTCAGCGGCGCCCCAGGGACCTGTTTGAAGACCTCTCGCTGGATCGAGAGTCCTTTCGCCAGTGGTTGGAACAGCAGGAGGGGCCGCTGGTTGGGACCGGACGCACACATACCTGGCGCGTGGGGGGAGCGTACGGGACTGGCCGCGAGCGGCAGGATGATACCCCCCTGGCCCGGTATCTGAGGGAGGTTCTGGGCTACCCAGTCTTCGTTTCGGCTCCGCTGGTCTTCCCGCTGCGAAATGAAGACCAGCCAATGAGGAGATTGCCTCCCTGGGCCAGCGCATTTGAGAAGCATGTTCAGCTCAAGCCCGAGCAGACGGTCACCAAAGAGGAGGCGCTGGCGGCGCTGGACCAGGTGTAACGATCCGCCGGCGTCGCATCAGTAGACACACAATATTTGATCGTCCGTAGTGTCGCCTAAAACGATCAATTGACCCCTAGTTTGACCCCCACGCCCGCGAACACGTGTGGACAATGACGAACACCGTTACGCGCCACTTCCTGATTTTTCCCACCTCGGCGCCCTACGACGAACAACGACGACCGGCCAACGCGGACCAGTTGGGTCCTAGAGCAATTTGCGGGAAGCAGTGGCAGGCATGGATTATGCAGAGACCTCGCGTATGCGTGCCTATTCGATCGACCTAAAAGAACGCTTGGTGCGAGCGGTGGCTGAGGGTCAGCCCATGCGAGAAGCCGCTCGCCGCTTTGGAGTGACCGTGAATACGGTCAAACGGGCCGTGGTGCAAGAGCGCGAGACGGGCTCGCTGGAGCGCAAGCCCATTCCCGGCTATCCCCGGCGCATTGGACCCGAGCAGGAGGCAGCGTTGCGAGCGCGGCTGGAGGCCGACCCCAACGCCACGGTGTTGGAGCACTGTGCCTGGTGGGCGGAGCACGAGGGCCAACAGCTGAGTGAAGCGACGATGTGGCGAGCCATCCGCCGGCTGGGGTGGACCCATAAAAAAAAGCACTGGCAGCCAGCGAGCGCGACGAGGAGGCGCGGAAAGCCTGGCGCAAAGCGGTCGCCCAGCTCGACCCAGAGCAGTTCGTCTTTGTCGACGAAAGTGGCACGAATATCTCCCTGACCCGGCTCTACGGCTGGGCACCCCATGACCAACGAGCCACCGGATCGGTGCCGCGTAACCACGGCAAGAACACCACCTTGGTCGCAGCCCTCGCGCCTGATGGTCTGCAGGTGCCTTGGCTGATTGAGGGGGCGATGGATACGCAGACGTTCGTCTGGTACATCACCGAGCAACTGGCACCGACGCTGCAGCCCGGGCAGGTGGTCGTGCTGGATAATTTGAGCGTCCACAAGGCGGCGAGCATTCGCCAGGTCATTGAAGCGCGCCAGTGTACGCTGCTCTTCCTGCCGTCCTACTCCCCCGACTTCACGCCAATCGAGCAGGCGTTCTCCAAGATCAAGGCCATTCTGCGCCGGATCGGTGCCCGCACCACGGAGGCGCTCTGGGAGGCCATGCGGGTGGCGGTCGAGGCCATCACCCAAGAGGATGCGGCGGCCTGGTTCGCCCATGTCGGCTACACCCTGTCTGCTCAAGCTACCTGAAAGTTGCTCTAGGTAATACCTCTGACCACAAAAATGACCACAATGCTGCCAAACGCGGGCGTACAAAGACAAACAGCTCAACAGTATAATGCCAGAAAAATCTGTGTATGCGACCAGGAGCAAACGGAGATAAACTGACTGCATGAGAATCGACAGCTCACGAGATGGTGGGCAGCCCTTTACGTTCGCACTGGGCGGCGGTCAGGTGATCAAGGGATGGGATCAGGGTGTAGCGGGCATGCAGATAGGTGGGCAGAGACGTCTCATTATCCCGCCTAACCTGGGATACGGTGCCCGAGGCTACCCGCCGGTCATTCCCCAGAATGCCACACTCATCTTCGACGTCGAGCTGCTGGGTGTGAAATAGGAAGCAGGGTTGGGTTGCAATTATCTACATAGTCGTGTTGCCGGTCTATGTCGCATACATGCTCTGGAACTGGGCTATTGCGAAGCGCGGCGCAGCGACGGCCATCACATTGATCCTGCTGGTGCCGATCGTAAGCGGGCTGCTCTCGGTACTCTTCATTGGGGAGGCATTTGGATATCTCAAGCTCCTCGGCGCAGCCTGCGTCCTTGCCGGCGTGCTGATAGTCCGCTACTTGCCCAAATCTGCCAGCCGCATCTCGAGGTGAGTAGATTTCGGCGAGCTTGTGGGTCTAGGCGCTAGGCGGCAATTGGAACTCCCACGGTCCGTTGACTTGCTCAGGTGGATAAGGCTTTGCCGTTCCCGGGGCGGTAGCCACATTGTCCATATACAGGAGGATGCCCGAGACAACCGGTACCGGCAGGTAGAACAGCGCTTCCAGCTCCACAGTTCCGCTAGGCCCCACGGTCTGCGCCTGTTGCCCGGCGGTCATGCTGCCGTCAGGAGCGCTTTGGTCGATCAGTTCAGGCAGGGCGACGACACCGGGAAAGATCTGCTCCCCGTTGGGTAGCACAAGCTCAAGTATTCCACCGACGCAGCCGCCACCTCCACCGCCGCCTATGCGCATGGCGAGAAAGGCAATGTCATAACTCGCGACCTCGGAGAGAGGCATGTCGGGCGCCAAGCCGCTGATTCGCACCATGACGCGAGCACCGCCGAACGTGCCCTGAAGACCGCCGCCCGGCGGAGCCAGGTCGATCTCCAACGGCTGAACGGTCACCCCATGGCGGGTGAGGGGAGAATTGCTGAGAGTGACCGCGGTTCCGGCAACCGGAGTGAGGCTGAACGAGATCTGCCAAGGACCATTGATCGTCACTGGGATCGCCGCTGCAAATGAGTTGGGACTAGTCCAACTGGTGGCTCCCACCTGCTGGGTGAAGAAGGTCAGCATCTGCGTGGACGCCAGCTCATTCTGCGGCAGAGGCGCGAAGATCGCTTCTCCCTGTGCCTTGGTGGTTTTGCCAATGTATCCGGCCCCCCCACCGACGTCCAGCTCAGCATATCGGTTCCCGTGCGAGTCGATCAAGATGGGAAAGGACGCGTCCGCTAACCAAATGTTCTTGCCCTCAGTCTGAGTCTGGTAGGTGACGACCGTCTGTGAGGCGTCGGCATAGGCGCGCTCGAGGGTGATGGTAACACCCTGCACGGTGACCTGGCCGCCGATAGCGACGGAATTGTCCACCGGCGTCCCGGTAGGCGCCGGCGGATTGACCGGCCCGAAGACCGGCCCGTTCGGCCCAATGTTGCCCGTATACGGAGTGCCTGGCACAAATGGTACACAGGTGGTTGGCACAACCGTCGGTAGTGGTACGGCTGCCGTGGCGGTTCCTACGCCAACCAGACCACGCGAGGGTGGCAGCGATCCAAGCGGTCGAAAGAATAGCAGCACGCCGGCGAGCAGCGCCACTACCACTATCGTGGCGGCGGTAGCCAGGAAGGCCCGCGGTCCGGCCAAGCCTCGGCCGCCGGCTCTGATTCCGGTGTATCGAAGGTCTCGCGCGGGCACCTGGCGCACCCGCGCGGAAATGTCTGCATCATCGGGTATCGCTTCGGCGGCACGGGCAAGCAGTGCACGCAAGCGATCCTCAAACTCAGGGATATGTTGGTCTGACATATGTATACGGTCTCCCATTAGCGAGCCTGTCGAGCTACTCCGGGTAGCGAGCGCGTGACGGCGTCGTGTCGGCAAGCCAGGCGAACTGCTGCGCGATGATCTGTCTCAAGGCGGCGAGACCGCCGTGCAGACGCTGGCGCGCTGCACCCTCGCGGCAGCCGAGGATAGCTGCCAGCTCCTGATCTGAGCAGCCAAGATAGTAGCGCAGTACGACTGCCTCACGCTGCTTCTGCGTCAGTCCTGCCAGTGCACGCAGCATACCCTCGCGCTCCTCCACCCGCTCGGCATGCACAGCCGGATCCACCTGCGGGTCGCGATCGCGCGCGGTGGCGGCAGCGGCTGACGGGAACATACCGCCAGCCTCCTCGCCGCTCTGCAGCCGGTCGATGCTGATCTCGTGCCGGGTGGTCGCTCTCCGCCTGCGTTGGCGGGCAGTATTGGTTACAATGCGGTAAAACCAGGGTGCGAAAGAGCTGTCCGAACGGAAGCGCGCGATGCTGTGATAGGCTTGCAGGAGGCTGTCCTGCACGACATCTTCAGCCGCCGCACGCTCGCCGACCAGCAAGTACGCCAGGCGAAGAGCCGCAACCTGATAACGGGCTATCAGCGGCTCGAGTCCGCTGATGTCGCCGCGCTGGCAGCGACGAATGGCCTCGCTGTCGTCATCCAAGTGAACACAGTCCCTTCTGATTGCCACCTACGGCCGGAAGTAGAGCCTCGGCCGCGCACTCGCGCTTTAGCGAGCACAGGCTCATACTATCTACATATCTATATGCTTGAGGGAGCCTCCACGTTAGGCGATGTCGACAGTTGACATTCAATCTGTTCCAATGACCGGTGTTTCCGTGAGCTCGCACAGGCTACACTCGGAACCAAATACCCCATCGTTCGGTTCAAAAGTCGAACCCTAGACGAGGAGCCGTCTCCTGTGGAAAACTTTCTTTGCGTCACCTGCGGCACCCAGTATGCCGCGAGCGCGACGCCGCCCGCACACTGCCTCATCTGCGACGACGAGCGTCAGTATGTTAACCCAAACGGCCAGCAGTGGACGACGCTGGCAGAGCTGCGTGGGCGCCACAGCAACATCGTCACCACCATTGCCCCTCGCATCAGTACGATCAGCACCGAGCCGAGAGTGGGCATTGGCGAGCGCGCCTACCTTCTCCAGACATCCGGTGGCAATGTGCTCTGGGATTGCGTTGCCTATATTGACGACGCCACCGTGCACGCAGTACAGACCCGCGGTGGCGCCAGCGCTATGGCCATCTCGCATCCACACTTTTTTACAACGATGGTCGACTGGAGCCGAGCTCTCGGCAACATACCCATTTATCTCCATACCGCTCATCGTCAGTGGGTGATGCGGCCAGATCCGGCCATTCAATTCTGGGAAGGAGACTCACTCGAATTACTTCCCGACGTCACACTTCTCCGCTGCGGCGGCCACTTTCCTGGTAGCACCGTGCTGCACTGGCGCGAAGCGCAGCAAGGCAACGAGGGTAACGGCGCTCTATTCACCGGCGATACTATCAGTGTGGCCGCCGATCCACGTTGGGTCACATTCATGTACAGCTACCCGAATAGCATTCCACTGGACGAGCGTGCACTGCGCCACATCGCTGATATGGTCGAACCGTTGCCGTTTACTGTGCTCTACGATGGCTGGACGCTCGCCCAGGGAGATGCGAAGGACGTGGTAAGACGCTCAGCAGACCGGTATATCGCGCACCTGCATGGCCACAATTCTGACCACAAGTAAACAAGCACACCTCGCCACAAACCCATGTGCTATAGTGGGGCAGAATTGCTTCTGCTGCCCGCCTGGTTCATGATGTGCCCGGCAGCAGAGTCTGACGCAGCATAGGGAGGTTCTGGCGGTGGCAGCATTCATTCCTGGCATGGAACTCAATCGGCTCTTCTTTGAGGAGGTCGTCCGCCCGCTCATTGCGGCGCAGTTCCCGGACCTTGCCTACTCCGCCGCCCTGATCGGCTACGGTTCGGACGTGCTGGGCTACGATACCGCAGTCTCGACTGACCATGAATGGGGACCGCGTTTATGGCTCTTGCTGGATGGGGGTGATGAGGACGCGTTCTACCGGGTCGCGAATCCACTTCATGAGACCTTCGAGCAGCACCTGCCCACCACGTTCCGGGGCTACTCGACCAATTTCTCCGCGCCAGATGCGGCCGGGGGTAGAGTTCGCCGGATGGAGCCGGTACCGCCGGGTGACGCACCAAGCATCAATCACCACATCGATATATGGAGCGTCGATGAATTCTTGCGCTGGGAGCTGGGCGTCGATGCGGTCGATCACCTGAGTATGAGTGACTGGCTCACATTCCCCGAACAGAAGCTGCTCGAAGTGACCGCGGGAGCCGTCTACCATGATGGGCTGGGCCAACTGGTGGCAATCCGCGAGCAATTGGCATACTATCCTCACGACATCTGGCTCTATCGGCTGGCGGCGCAGTGGCGACGTATCGCTCAGGAGGAGGCGTTCGTTGGGCGCTCTGGAGACGTTGGCGATGAGCTGGGATCACAACTGGTGGCGGCGCGCCTGGTGTATGATGTCATGCGATTGTGCTTCCTCTTGGAACGGCGCTACGCTCCCTACAGCAAGTGGTGGGGCACCGCCTTCGGACGCCTGCCGTGTGCCCAGAACGTTGGTCCGCAGCTCGGTGCTGTGCTGGCTGCCGCCACCTGGCAGGAGCGGGAAGAGCTCCTCGCCCACGTCTACGAAACCGTGGCAGAGAGGCAGAATGATCTGGCCGTTGCCGCGCCGCAAGATCCTGGCTCCCGACCCTATTTCGGGCGACCGCACCAGGTCATCATGGCGGACCGTTTTGTGAACGCCCTTATCGCGGCTATCGTAGATCCCGACGTGCGTCGGATCGCCGAAAATTTTGGTCTGGCAGGAGCTCTCGACCAGTGGGCCGACAGCACCGACATCCTGTCGTCTGCCGGCGCGGTGTGCCGCCGAGTCGGCCACGTCTTCGACGTCACGGAGTGAGTGCGCGCACGATGCCCTTGGGCAATCAGCAGTAGAAGGTGACCGAACAGGGATCATACCGTGTCTCACGCCACCGTTGTAGACTGCCTTGACATCTCCACAGGGCGCCAGGGGAGTCGAGCATGTGGACGGAGAGGCAAGGGCCGCGGGACAGTGGCGCATCCGGTGGCACGACCATCCATGACCATCCATGACCATCGAGTGGGGAGCGTCGACCCACAAGCCTAAACGCGCGAGAAAGGAGGTGGGCCAGTGATGACGGCGAGCGCTACGTCACCTGCCAGGATCTGCAGGCTGCTGGAGACATCGACGGCGTGCTTAGGTCCTGCGGTCCCCCTCAGACGGTCAGGACGACGTTCCCGGTCTTCTGCTCCGTTTCGACGTACCGGGTGGCTTCGACCACTTGCTCCAACGGGTAGCAGTGATCGATCACTGGCCGGTATTTCCCAGCCTCGATGAGCCCTTTGAGCAAAAGGACATCCTTCTTCGTGTATCGAGGTGGTAGGTCGAATACCACCCTCTTTTCTCCGATCCGCGCGGTCCACACGGCCAAGAACAGGTTCTGCAACCCATCGGTTGCAAGGTAGACTCCGCCCCGCTTGAGTGAGCCTCTACACCGCCTGAACGAGTGTTTGCCGACTGCGTCGAAGATGACATCGTATGTCTGGCCGTTCTTGGTGAAGTCTACCTGCACATAGTCGATGACCTCGTCGGCTCCGAGCGCTCTCACGGTCTCGACGTTCTTGGTGCTGCACACCGCGGTGACGTCGGCGCCGAAATACTTGGCTAGCTGCACGCCAGCCGTGCCGATCGAGCCCGATGCGCCGTAGATGAGGATCCTCTGCCCCGTGCGGAGGTCTGCCGGTCGAAGGCAGTTCAGGGCCAGGATTGCCCCGTCGCAGACCGGCGCCGCCTCTTCGAACGTCATCCCATCCGGCATCAGCGCCAGCGGGGCACTCTCCCGCATGCAGATGAACTCTGCGTGTGCACCCAAGTCGCCCGCATTGACACCGAAGACGCGGTCACCGACCGCGAACTGGTTCACCGCTGTGCCGACGGCTTCAACCTCGCCGGCAAGCTCAGTGCCCAGGATCCGCTGTTTCGGTTGTAGGAGCGCCTTGAAGAAGCTGCCCGTCGTAAAGTACGAGTAGCCGACGCGGGCGATGAACGGCTTGCCGCTACGAAATCCGCAGTCTGTCCGGTTGACTGTGGTGGCGTGGATCCTGACGAGGACCTCGTCGTCCTTAGGGACAGGCTGCAGGACGTCTTCAAGTCGCAGAACCTCTGGAGGGCCATACCGGTCGTAAACCACTGCTCTCATTGGTTCCCCTTCCCTTTCTCGGTTGGCTGCTGGTACCGGATCGGTCCGCCGTGCTGCCACGTCCGTCCTACTCGAACTCGAAACTGCTCCGCCGGTCGAGCCGGGCCGATTTTTCCTTCTTTCAGGTTCAGTTACCCTGGTGCACAGTAATCACAACATTTCCTTGGGCGCGTCCTTCTTCAAGGTACCGGAGAGCTTCAGGAACCTCACCTACTGGGAGGAATAATGCACATGACGACTCCATAGTGGAGCCGGGAAGGTTCCCAGCCCCACTCAGTGTGCGGTAGCGTTCACACTGCGGCGGGAATGCGCTCGGCTGGCTCGGCTGGCTCAGGAATGCGCTCGGCTGGCTTTGTGGCCATCACGCCAAATATGAGCAGGTAGAGGACCATCGTGATCTCCGCGATTGCTGACGGGATGGTGATGAAGCCATGGATCACTTTGTCGAAGTCAGGGGCCAGGAACAGCGCGAGTAGGTCCACAAGGTAGCAGACACCCCCCACGATGAGCAGGACGCCGAGCCACTTGGGGAACATCCCTCTTGACCTATAGGCGAGATACCCCAGCGGCACCAGCCACAGGCCAAAGAAGATCTGCGCGATGAAGATCCCATAGTGCTGGGTGTCAAGCAAGAGCAGAACCTGGGCATTCGAAGCGGCGCCCAGGTTGACTGCGCCGGTTGCGACCCGCAGGGCCTCAAACTCGAAGACCGTATTGAGGCAGGTGATGGTGGCTGCGATGGCGACGAGGACGAGCATTGCCCTGGCCACGTTCTGGTTCACGTGCCGGAGCAGGACGTAGAGGGCCAGGACCAGGAAGACAAAGAAGGTCTGATCCAATAGGTCGGAGACGACGCCCAGGCGGACAAGTCCGGAGTTTGCGACCACGTTCCCAGCCGAGGCCGCCGCATTACCGGCAACGTACATCTTGGGTTCTACATATCCTTCGGCAAAGCCGCCGAAGATGCCGACGAACAGGTAGAGGACGCCAGCGATTCTCGCGAGTCGCTTGGATGAGGTGGTCATTCTTGTTATACCCCTTTCGGGTAGTACTCTCTCATCAGTAGCTTTTCTCTAGCAGAGCAAGACGAGCAAAGGAGCGATCTGCCCGAGCATTTCTGCGGGTTGATAGTGGCCCACACCCTCGATCATCTGTACCGAGGCAGGCGACGCGGTGGCAACTAATTGCGCCTCCTGTGCTCCCGATTTGCCTTCACTGCCAGAGTCTCGCGGCACCCATCGACCGAGCGTCGTGTTCTCTATTGGGGCTACCCACATCCTGGAGCGATGCACTCACGCAACGCCGCGCTCGCGGCGAAATGGCCAAGCACATCCTCTGTGGACTATTGGTTTACGGAGCAGCGAATCTAGGCCCGACACGTGGTCGTCTGCCCCATTAGAGGTCGCCTACATGGACACAAGACCAGATCCTCTATTCTGCCTATGTATATGGTCGTGGAGGTAGAATATCCCAGATAGGAACGTAGTTCAATCCTTCACCTGGACAAAACTCTGGACAATTCCATCACTCGTTTGTGCGGTTCCATACTGTTCAGCAACCAGTTACCCTAGATTGCGGGAACATGAGGCCTATCGGTGTGATTCTGGTGTGAAAATACCTGGACGTTGCACATTTTGCTCTAGCGAGAACGACTCTGCACCAGCTTGCGGGGAGTATCATAGCGATCCCCGTCCCATTCCTGAGTACAATGAGGTAAAGAATCGAGGCTGAAGCGTAAGCTGGGTGAATGGGATCGCTACATAGACTATGTGTCCGAGAGCAAGATCGGTGGCACACCAGCGTTCTTTCAGTACCCTGAGTACCCGGGCAGATGGCAGCTGCTCGTGCAGCTCAATTCGCTCGTCGTGCCGGCTAGGCCCAATTTTAGCAATGCCGGCTACGGATAGGCATTCCTCTCGGATGACAGGCGCGTAGCCTAGTTCCTGTGACAGGGCTGAATGCCTCTGCGCGCACCCAGACACGTCAAAATCGGCGCTTGTCATCCAAACGAGCCGTGTCGTGGACCTCGCCGTCGCATAATGCGGCGTGGCCACCACACGAAGCACGTAGCTGAGCGGACGAGGTCTGGCTGAGCTTGCAGCACCACACAACGTGCTACTTGCATATCTTCCAATTCCTCGATGGACGCACAATGCCGAAGCAACGGGCGGAGGCGCTCTTTGAAATCGTCCTGCTCAGCTAGGTCGGCGTGGACATGGCGCGGTCGGGGCTTACGCCATCTGGCACCGAGTCGCCGCAGCCACCGCCAGCCCGCCTGACCGGCCGAGACGTCCGGCAATCCAGCTAGCCACCGTACGTCCGCACCATCGGTCGCCGCCCGGTGCTATTCCTTTGAGGGCATTGCGCAGTTCCTGTTGACGGTCCTCTGAGAGCAGCGGAGTGCCCAACTGGGGGCGATGTCGCCGATCTCGTACCCCAGCGGGTCCTTCCTGATTGTAGCGGCGCGCAATCTGGCCAATCCAGTACGCGGAGTAGCCAGAAACAGCGGCAATAGCTGTAGCCGTCATGCCTCGACTCAGGAGCCAGAGAAAGTGCCAGTGGCCGCGCTCGATCGGGTCACGAGCATTGCGGTAGGAGTCTTCGAGTTCGTGGATGGTGAGATGAGGTTGAAGCTGAATATGTCGTGCCATCCTCACGTTCTACATCAGTATGCTGAGCCCGCGTATCATTATTAGTCATCCCCGATACGTAGCGCTTTGCCCAAGCCACTGCGCGTGGCCACGCGCACGCCGATGACGAGCGCCACCATGAAAATAACTACCAATCCCCCATCGAAGAGCAAAATGCTGACTGGATTAAAATAGAGCAGATATTGCGGAAGATGGGTCTGGAATGTATCTACCGTCGTAGTGCTAAATTGTAGGAACGGCAACGTCGCGGTTGACAGGATTAGTCCAAGGATTGTGCCACAGAGCAGGCTAAAAAGATAGACCAGCACTTGCTGGCCGAGTACTATACGGACCAGCTCTGGCTGTTGCCCACCGAGCGTCCGCAGAACGGCAAACTGTGCCAGTCGCTGCTTTGACACCACCTGTGCATGGATGATACTTCCCAGCATGGCCAGCAGAATTGCAATGCCGGCGCCGAGGAGGAGCAAGGTAGCCATCCCCGATGTTAGTGGATCGTCAACTGCCCGCGTCTCCAGCATGTGCGCATCAACCGTTGTGGTGACCAGGAGGCTTGGATCTCGCAGCGCGATGGCGCGCTTCGCATCATTCAGCGGACGGCCATCGGTGCGGAGCCAGAATTCGTTGGGGCCATCATAGGGGCTATAGTTCCCCGCAGCGCGAGCCGCATTCAGCGCACTCGCATAGTCCTGCAGGCTGACACTAACATCGCCGGTGAAGCTGGCATTGCCCATGGTGGGAATATTGTTTACCACAGCGCCCACCTGGAGATAGAAAACGGCGGACGACCCATTGATCAGGGGTAATGTAAAGCCTACGCCAGGCTCCAACGCATGCTGGTCGGCGAAGCTAGTATCCACCAGCGCCCAGATGGGGTGTTGCCGGTCACCTGCCAGGGCTCCGTGCTGGTGCTCCACCATGGCACTCATGAGCGTACCCAACGGCTCCGCAGCATAATCTGCGCGCCAGTACACCACCTGTCCGAAAGTGCTGGGATCGACTGCCAATAGCCCGACTTGATCACCGGCAGTGGTCATCACGACCGTACGATAGACAGGTGAGATACCCCGTACTCCTGGCAAGGCGGCAAATTGCTTCTGCAAAGAGTTGCTCGACTGTGCGGAGGTATCCAGCATGAGGCGCTGGTCAGCCCCCGCCAGGAATTTCGCTTGCGCCAGCGCATTGGTGTCAATGGACGACTGGAACGTCAGCGCGAAAACACCCAGAGCGACCGCGAGCGTCAGGAGCAGTGCCAGTCGGCTAAACTGCCAGCCGTTGCGGGCGAGCTGGGCAAAAGCGAGCATCGAGGTGGCACCACGTGCCCGAGTGGCGACCCAGGCAGCCGCTCTCGTCGTGAGCGGAAACAGCCGTAGCACCAGGAGCCCCCCTCCAAAGAGCAGGAGCGCCGGTGCCGCCAACTGGAAAAGGTCAGGTGCAGACGAACTGGCAGTGCTAGCTTGACCAATTCCCGCCAACTGTTGGCGTACACCCAGTGTTCCAAACTCTCCCAGTTCCAGATAGCCCACCAGAGAGAGTAGGATGAGCGCGAGATCAAGGTGCAGCCGTTTCCAGAATGGGGTGCTCGTAGTGCGTCCGACTTCCCGTCGGAAGGCAAGAATATCGAGGCGGGCCGCCACCCAGACGGCACACGCCAGCGTTGCGAGTCCCAGGAACGCACCCACCAACGCTGGCTGCAGAGCCAGCTGGGGTGAGAGAATGTAGGCCACGTTGCCGCTGGTGAGGCTGTGAAGGAGTGCCGATCCGGAGCCAGGAAGAAACAGCAGAACTGCACCCAGACTGAGCCCTTCGGCCAGGAAAGGTCCGACGTAGGCGGCCGCGAGAGCCATGACCAGCCCCTGTAACACATAACTCAGCAGCAGCTGCATCAGGCCTGCACCGCGACTCTTGAGAGTGGCAATGTCGCCAGACTGGTCTTCGATTAACAATGATGCCATGGCTATCACGAAAAGGAGGGCGAGTCCGACCACTAGGGCATCCACAATATAAAGGGGTTGGGTAAAGATGCTCAGTTGCTGTTGGAAACTTGCCAAAAAGCTATTGAGCTGCGTATACACGGACAGATTGGTAGCGGCAACAGCGGTGGGCAACAGCGTTTTAAAGGCTTGGATGCCGCTCTGGATATCCGCCAGATTGGCTGTGGTCACCTGTGCTGGATCCGTGTAGGCAATGTAATGCAGGGTAGCACCGTCGAACGGCACCGGAGGTAACGTACCTGGGTTCATACCGAAATCCGTGAGAAAGGTGTCCAGGTCAAAGAAAATCGGCGTCATGACGCTGCAGTGACCGCAGCTGGAAGCCGGCTCGAAGAGCCCGGAGTTCCCGTTCCAATAGGGATCGTTCGGGTTCTTGGGAGACCAGACTCCAGCTACCGCCATAGTGACGGATTTCGGTTCCTTGTTCGGGCCAACATAGCTGATGGTAATGGTGTCACCCGGCTTGAGTCCAAGCTGCGGTGTAACCATGATCTGTGGATTCTGGTACGGAGAGGTTGCCTGAAGGAGATGGCCAGAGAGGATCTGCAGATGCGGCAGTGCCTGCTGATTGTCCAGTATATACGGCTGAAGGGTCACAGTGTCGAGCGTGGGTTGCTGACGGATCGAGAGCCGCTGCCCATTGACCGCGACAGGCGCATAGGAATTGGTGACGGCAAAGTACCAGGAATCAGTGCGTGCAAACTGGTGCAGATACTGGCTGGCATAGGTGTCGCTTACGCTCAGGGTATCTTGCACGAAGAGGGTACTGAGCGGCGAGAGGTCCATGGTGGTCTCAACGTTTCGATCCTGCGGAGCCAGTGCGCTGAGCTGTTGTTGTAGAGATACATTGAGGACCAGATTACCGTAAATTGGGACCGTGCAGATAAGGACAATAGTGATAAGGATGCCTGCGCCAACCGCTAGCAGGAGCCGCCAGGTTCGTTCGAGTCGCCACAGGGAGAGTTGCACGGGGGGCAGTGCAAGAAACCACCAGCCTACAGAGGAGAGGTACTGTTGCCACCACTTTGGCCTCACACGTTGATCCCCGCCGCTCACTGCTCTTCGCATGTCTGTACCTCCTGCTGGTCGCAGGGCATGAGAACGCGTGCCCTATTGGGGCTTCCTCTGTGCAGGCACCGTGATCACGACGGCTTCCCTGTAATGACGTGCAGAGATATCTGGCATTAACGCTCTTCTGAATGTGCCTTTGATGTGCCTTTGTCGTCCCTGGACCATAGCACAGACCCCCAGGTGACATGTCAGTTTGCAAACGGGCAAATTGGAGACAAAACTATCAGCGCTTCGTGCCAACGAAGATGCTCTCGGACGCACGGTGCTGTACTACTCGGCCGTCCGCCGGCCAAGTGCGAGGAGAGGGCTCGCCACACAGTAGTAATCGGGCTGATCGAGGATGAAGTCCGGGCTCATGGGGTCGGACAGCTGTTGCCACAGGACCTCGTCCTCGGGGGAAAGTTCCGCGGCCAGGCCGAGCGCCGCCACCGCGCCGGCGTAGTGGCCAGCGAGAATCGCCGTGGTGATGTACTCGCGCACGGGCTGGGGTAGCGGCTGGCTATACACGACGGGGAACACGTGGAGGCGGCACGCCTCGAGCCCGGCTGCGCGCAACCATGCCAGTGCACGTTCCGGATGGAACTGGCCCTGCCACGTTCGCTCACGGGCGTAGCGTGCCTCGCGCGCTGCACTGATCAGGTGTTCCAGCCGCGCGTAGCCTGGCAGGTAGATGGGGCGCAGCCAGTTCCCATAGAAGACAGCCAGGACGCCACCAGGCTTCAGCAGGCGAGCCAGTCGCGCAACGGTGACGACAGGCTCGCCCACCGTATCTGGATAGAGCACATCCGCGATCCAGATGGCATCACAGGAGTGCGGCGCAACAGGCAACTCCGCCCGCAAGTCGGCAACCTCGATCGTGACGATCTCCTGCAGCCCATGTGCGTGCGCAAGCTGGCGGGCACGCTCAACGTGCGGCAGCGAGTAATCCACACCGAGCACCGTCCCGTTGGGCGCCACCGCCGCGGCCAGGAGCGGCAGCACGCCGCCGGGACCACAGCCCGCATCCAGAACGCGCCATCCTGCGCGCAGCCCGAGAGTGGCGACAGCTCTCGACAGTGCCGGCGCCATGAGGTGATTGTAGAGATACTCGGTGTTGGCGTAATCGCTCGGCTGGTCTTCGCTCATGCCGCCCCTTTCAGAGGACCTCGAAAACGACGAGTCGCCGCAGGCTCAATCACGGGGCATTCTACAACAACAGAGGGCAATTCTGTGTACGTTGTGCTATGCTCCGACCAGACTGGGGCAACGGAATGCCCTGCTGTTGCCGTGATACCCTTAATCAACCAAACGCTTCTTTTTTACAGAACCTTCTGGACTCAACCCGCGTATGAAATGGCAACCGCCTCTCACATCGACGAAAAGTGTGTAAGATACTGGAGTACGTGTGGAACACGATAGCGGAAGAGAGGAAGAGACCATGACTGAGACCGCTATCGCTTTCACACCTGGTGCAGATGCCGCCGACAGCAGTGGCACGGGCAATATGCCTGCCGAGCTGACCGCTGATCTGGAACACCGACTTGCCCTGGCCTGGCCACGTCTGCTCCGTCTGGCCCGGCTCCAGGGCGTTGCGCCGGACGCAGCGGAAGACGTGGCGCAGGAGACGCTGGTGATCGCCTGGCGGCGTCTCGAAATGCTCCATTCTCCGCAACGTCTGGACGCTTGGCTCGACGGCATCTGCCGTAATCTCTGTCTGCACCAGTACCGCCACGCACGTGCGGAGGCCAGCCATCAGGCATCTCTCAGCGTGGTACACGCTGATATGCTTGCGGTCTCGCCGGCAGGAGAGGAAACGGACATCGCCGATCCGCTGGCCGGTGACCCGCTTGAAGAGCTGACTCGCCAGGACCTCCAGACGCTGCTGGATCGTGCTCTCAGCTACCTACCCAGCTCCACGCGCGAGGCACTGGAATTGCGCTATCTCGCTGGCCTACCACCGGGCGAGGTCGCCTCCCGCCTTGGGCTGACCATCAACGCGCTGGATGTGCGGCTTCATCGTGCCCGGAAACACCTGCGGCACACGTTAAATGGCGAGCTGCGCGCTGAGGCGGAGGCGTTTGGGATAGCCCTGGATGACACGGATATGACTCCGGGCTGGCGCGAGACCCGCCTCTGGTGCATGTTTTGTGGCCGCCAACGCCTGCACGGACGCTTTGAATCGACGCCGGATGGGCGCGTCGACCTGATCATGCGCTGTCCCAGCTGTTCGCCGCGCATTGGCTCATCGGAGAACGGCTGCCTCACCGAGAGCGGACCCCTCGATGCATTACGTGGGCTTCGCTCTTTCCGCCCCGCCTTCCGTCGCCAGGTAGAGTCCGGGTTCGCCGCCTTAGCAGCAGCCTCCATCCGGAGAGCGTGCCTCTGGTGCGGCGCGCCGGTCCACGCCACCCTCACCAGCCCAGATGAGCGACCCAGCTTTCTCCCGCGCTGGCCAGGCCTCACCTGGGTGTTCATCTGCCCTGGCTGTGGCTGGTTGACCAGCGTGTATGCAGGATGGTCCGCTTGGAACCACCCTGCGGCACAGCAGTTCATGGATCAGCATCCCCACTGGATTATGGAGCCAGAGACACTTATGGACTGGGACGGGCAGCCAGCTATCCGCGTGCGTCTGGCCGACGTCGCGAGTTCAGAGTGCCTCACTGTATTCCTCCACGCCGCGACGCAGCACATACTCGCCACTTTCCCGAGCTAAGCACCCAGGCTCCATCGTGAGATGATGTCGAGCGTCATCCCGTCGCGCTCCACACACCCCCAGCCTTCCAGAAAGGATCGATTGCATGCTTGCCGTGATGCACCAGCGCAATTTCGCCCTCCTGTGGCTGGGCAATGTGGTCTCGTTGCTTGGCAATTGGATCTTGCTGGTGGCCTTGCCGTTCTATATCTATCAGCAAACCGGGTCGGTCCTGGCAACGGGCGCGACCTTTATCGTAGAGACCATCCCCGCACTCGTGCTCGGCTCTCTGGCGGGCGTCTTCGCTGATCGATGGGACCGACGGAGGACCCTGATCGTGACCAATGTGCTGCAGGCCCTCTTACTCTTGCCATTGCTCGGCCTGCAGTCGCACACCGTCGGATTGTGGATCGTCTATGTGGTCGCGCTGATTCAGTCTATCATCTCACAGCTTGCCTACCCTGCTTTCAGCGGCTTGCTGCCTAACCTGCTTGCCGAGGCGGACCAGCTGACTGCAGCGAACGGAGCAATGTCTGTCGCTGCCGAGCTGACTCGCCTGATCGGGCCGGCGCTGGGCGGCGCCCTACTGGGTCTGCTGGGGCTAACGGCCGTGGTCCTGGCTGATAGCGTCTCATTTGTCTTCTGCGCCCTCATGGTCCTGTGCATTATGGTACCGCCCCAGAGGCGCGAGGCACAGCCAGCGAAGACCGACGACGCGTCGACTCGCCCCTCCCTCTGGGGAGAGTGGCGCCTCGGTTTACGTCTGGTCGCTACAGATCCGGTGATTGGAGCCCTCTTCGTGGTAACGGGAATCGCGATGCTGGGTGAAGGCACTGGTCGGGCGGTGGTTGTGCCATTCTTGAGTGACATCGCTGGTGGCAACGCCCTGGCCTTCGGCTGGATTTTGACCGCGCAAGGAGCGGGTGGCGTCGTTGGCTCGCTCCTCCTGCACCGGGCCAGCATTCTCCTCCATCCTTTCCGACTCATCGCATTGGCCGCGGCGCTCGACGGAACCCTTGTGCTTATCGAAACCACCGTCCGCACCCTCCCGGTAGTGCTCGTCTGCTCCTTCTTCGCCGGCGCACCCATCGTCCTGTTCTACGTCAGTGTCGATACGCTCCTCCAACAGCGTGCTGAAGATCGCTACCGTGGACGGATATTCGGCGCCTATAACACCACGAGCACCGTAGTGCTCCTGGTAGGCATGGTCCTGTCGAGTCTGCTCGCCGATCGCGTGGGCCTTGTCCTCATGTTCGCCATGATGGGCGCCTTCTATATACTCGCTGGGGTGACCGCCGCCGTGCTGCTGCGCAGGCCGCCCGCAACACCGCCGCTGAACAGCACCAGCACCGCCACGCTGGACGACGCTGGCGGAGAGCTCTCTCGGAATCTAGTAGAGCATGAAGGGGATGAGGTTCAGCCTGTCGATGAACGAGCGGGGTACAGAGGGGAATGATTCCCGACCATAGAGGTGGAGCAATCAGACTCTAGAACAATGTGCACGAAGTTGACTAACCCTATCGAGATACTACAGATGCTCCTTCTGTGGATCATCAGGATCAGGTCGGGCGCGATTGGCGGAGTCCCGCGATGAGCAGCTCGACCATGTGGCGCGCATGGTAGCGCGGGTCAGTGTCGGCGCCAACGCAGAGGCTGCCAATGCCGCGCATCAATTCGTAGGCATCGATATCCGGGCTGATCTCGCCAGCTTCAGCAGCGGCGGCGAGCAGCTGCGCGCAGACGGGCACGAGTCGGTCGAGGAAATAGGCGTGCAGCGCGGCAAAGCCCACACTGTCGGGTTGTAAGACCGCGGCGAGTCCATGCTTGGTGACCAGGAAATCCACGAAAAGGTTGACCCACTGGCCGAGGGCCGCGTGCGGCGAGCCACCTTGCGCCAGCAGGAGCGGACCGGCCTCGGCGCAGGCCTCGACCTGATGGCGGTACACGGCAATCACGAGATCCGCGCGCGTCGGGAAGTGGCGGTACATCGTCCCCATCCCGACGCCAGCCGCCGCCGCGATGTCACGCACTGGTGCCTCGACACCGGAGGTGACGAACACAGCGGCGGCGGCATCGAGCAACGCCTGCTCGTTACGCTGCGCGTCGGACCGCTTCTGCCGGGCGGATTGTCCCGCTTCCTCGTCGATGCTGGTCACCACATCATTCCCTCAAATAAGCGCTTGACAAACGGAACATCGTTCCGTATAATCGTATCGGAGCAGTGCTCCACTTTATCAGTATACTATGGAGGAATACAGTCATGCAATACCGCACCCTAGGCCGCACCGGCATCACGGTCAGCGAGCTGTGCCTTGGCGCGATGATGTTCGGCGCCTTCGGCAACCCCGATCACGACGAGTCGATCCGGATCATCCACAAGGCGCTGGACGCCGGGATCAACTTCATCGACACCGCCGATGGCTACTCCGCCGGCGAGTCAGAAGAGATCCTGGGCAAGGCTCTGGCGGGCGGACGGCGCGCACACGTTGTGCTTGCCGTCAAGTTCGGGCCTCCTTTCGGCGAGGACCCCAACCATCGCGGAGCGTCGCGGCGGTGGATCACGGAGGGAGTCGAGGGCTCGCTGCGCCGGCTGCAGACCGACTGGATCGACCTCTACCAGGTGGGCGTTCCCGATCCCAACACCGATATCGACGAAACCCTCGGCGCCCTGTCTGACCTCGTCCATGCGGGCAAGATCCGCTCCTTCGGCGCGTCGAAGGTTCCCGCCTCACAGATCGTCGAGGGCCAGTGGACCGCTGATCGCCGCGGCCACGAACGGTTTCGTACCGAGCAGCCCCCCTACTCTCTCCTGACCCGCGCGATCGAATACGATGTGCTGCCGACCTGCCTGCGCTACGGAATGGGCGTGTTGGCCTACAGCCCGCTGGCCAGGGGTTGGCTGTCGGGCAGGTACCGTAAGGGCCAGGAGGTCAGAGGCCCGGGCTCCCCCGCTCGCGCCCAGCGCTCTGGGGACTATGACTCCACCAACCCAGCTAATGCCGCCAAGCTCGACGCCGCCGACGCCCTCGGCGCTCTCGCCGACGAGGCTGGGATGACCCTTATCCAGATGGCAGTCGCATTCGTCACCCGCCATCCCGCGGTCACCTCAGCGATCATCGGCCCGCGCACCATGGAACACCTGGACACCTACCTCGCTGCCGAAGGGATCGACCTGTCGGGCGACGTGCTGGACCGCATCGACCAGATAGTTCCTCCCGGAGTCACGATCAACATCTCCGATAACATGTGGAACATCGGCACGTCGGCGCTCAGTGCGGCATTCCGCCGCCGGTAGACCAGCGCCGGCCCGGGCCAGTACCACATCATGAGTGAATCGACTGAGAGCTCGCACCAAATGGGGGAAACCTCCCTTTAAGCAGCCGCTGGCAGCCGCATGCGGAACACACCTGGCAGCGCCTGGCTCGTCATCCCTGAGTCGTCGTAGCTCAGATAGAGGTAGGGGACGCCGTCCGCGCTCACTGTGGTCTCTGCAGCCCAGCACAGGCCACAGCTCTCAGTTGCCGTCACCTTCAAGGGTACCGGAAGCGTTTGCCACTGCTTCGTCGCTGGGTCCCACAGCCACAGCCAGAACGTAGACATCGGCTCATGGATCGCGTCGGACGCAGGCAGTCCGACCCGGGGGTCAGCGCCCCAGACGGCCAGTCGCCCATCTGGCAGCACGGCCAGCGCCTGAACTATCCCTCGCCGCTCGTCGCCTACGCCAGGCACTGGCAGAACCGGAAGGAGCGACCAGTGTTGGCCATCTCCGCTCTGCAGCACACGCTCGCGGTAGAGGTCTGAGGGGATCTGCTCCTCTTCCAGCGTGTAGAAGGGTTGCCCCTGGGATGGCCAGGCAACACCTGACCATGCTTGTGAAGCGAGCATGATCGGCCCAGGATATTCGGGAAGCGTGCTTTCCAGGTGCCAGGTCTGCCCGGCGTCCGGAGAGGTCCAGAGCTCCGTAGCGTACGGTCCGGCCGGCGTACTCGGATGAACCACAGTCAACGCGAGCGTGTCGCCTGGGCCAATTTCCGGCATAAAAAAGAGGGCGTCGTTGCCTAGCCCGCGGTCGGCGCGTGTCCAGGTGATCCCGTCATCGTCGCTGCGCTCCAATAGACCCACCTGTGGAGCAGAAGTGTCAGTCTCGTAGATGTAGGCGAGGAACACGTGGCGTGCGGTTACCTGGAGATCACACCAGCCATACTCAGCATCGGTCGCAGCAATCGAGGGGAGCGGCGGGAGCCGGCGCCAGGTCACGCCGCTGTCGCCGCTGAGGTAGAATGCCTCGTGCGCACAGGGTTGCATCCCCGGCTCTGACTGCGTCACCTGCAGGATCATGCGGCTCGGATCACCGGGAGCCATCGAGATGAGACACTGGACGCCGCTGCCCAGCTGGAGAGTAGAGCGTGTCCACTGGGCGCCTGTGTCGGTGCTGCGCCAGAGGGTCATCGGCCCTGGACTCGCGCTGCCACTGGGTCCGGTCAGCTGGAGGTCGGCAGTGCAGTCGAAGAGCAGCGCCGGGTCCACTGGTGAAACGGCGAAGTCCTGCGTATCCGAGACCGGAGTGGGGAGCGCAATCTGCTCCCAGATCTGGGGGGCTAGCTGCAGAGGAGGCCGCGCGGTTATGGTCGCGGCTGGTGGCACTACCAAACGCCCTGAGATGGCCTTGCTCGGCCCACACGAAGCAAGGGTCAAGAGCACCCCAGACAGCACCAGGGTCCAGCGGTTCGGGAATCGGGCCAGCCCAAATGACTGTCTAGGCGGTAGCGCGCAGATGGCAGACATGGCAACCCTCCCCATCTCACGAGCACGATATGCCGTGCCGCTGGAGACGTACCACGCTCGGTCTCCTCACTAAGCATACCTGAGCTGGCCCCCAGTAACTATCAGGCAAACACCCGAGTTTTGCCAGGAGCCTCTCAGCAAGGCGCCGGTAACCGGCAAGTCCCATGAGCGTATCGACGTGAGGTGGTTCTCCCGTGGCTAAAATCCACAAGATGATGTTGATGATATGACGACGAGGATATGCGGGACGGCCAACCCGAGACGTCTGGGAGGAAGGAGGCGAGCTCGAGGATACTGCAAAGGCCTGGGCACACTCCCGACCGGGGGCTGCAGCGCGAATGTTCTATGAAAAATGGGAGGACTATTGGTAAGATTGGCTATGCTATCAGCTGCGCGCGGCAGCGATGAGGCGGCCAACGCCTGCACCTACGGTGCCGAGTACCGCTCCGCTCAGCAGCAGCAAGACGAAATCCCCCATGGCCCCGAAGAACTCCTCATTCCAGTAGTACCAGGCCTGGCGGTTAGTCCAGCCGCTGGAAGCGAATCCCTGGAGTTCCTCGAGGTTCATGTGATGTACCAGGAACCCCATGCCAGTGTCGAGCATAATCGCGATCGTCAGCATGGCCAGCACGCCGGTAATGAACCCCATAGCCAGTCCAGCGGCGATCCCAGCGCTGAAGCGCCCGCTACCCACTGCAACCGATGCGCTGCCGACCAGCAGGACTAGACCGGTGAGCGCCAGCACACTCCAGAGCAGAATTGCATTGATGGCGGATTGTTCGCCGTCGGGGACAATGAAATGCGTGGCCAGCGTGTAGGCGATCCAGATCATGCCCAGCGAGCTGCCAAGGAGCAGGCTCCGGCTACGCGCCAGCTCCATTGGGCCGGTACGAGCGCGAGTGATGAGCAGGATTAGGGCGGCGGGAAATCCGATAATGAGTACGGAGATGATGGCCAGCTCCACGTAGGTCACTGACGATCCGGTAATCTGGGGAAAGCGCGCGAAACCCACCAGGACCACAATACCAGCGGCGACCACAGCGGCGATTACACTGACCCGGAACCACCCAGCAGGAGTAGATGACGCGGATGATGCGGCGACGACCTTCATGCTATTTTCCCTCATACTCTTGATGACGCGAGTGGGTGGCCAATATATTCATAAGCTGGTCGGGTACCCACAATGGATCAGCCTTACGTTGCTACTTGCCTGGCAAAGTGAGCAGTACCTTCCATCTGTTTAGACACTATGTGCTGGCATCTAGCTCAAACAGAATGGATCATGTACCGCCAGAGTACGTTAGTACGTTGCTTTTTGTATACTGCTTACCGAAGACGGCACGGACTGCCCTACGGATGCATCCGGGAGTATGGTTCAGCGGTATGTCCCGTTGACGACCTACATACGAGATGTAATGGTAGAGCCAGCTTTGGTGACTGGAGCCAAATGATGATTCAACGACCCGAGTCGCACGGTCAGCAATACGCAGCGCGTTTTCAGCATCAGAGCGTGGTAGACCGGTATCACTTGCGCCCCACCTATCCGCCAGAGACCTTCGAGCTCCTCAATGCGTTGCTGATTGACGAGCCGCGCGCCGTCCTCGACGTGGGCTGCGGTACCGGCAATATCGCGCGTCCGCTGGCCCAATATGCAGACCGCATCGATGCCGTTGACTGGTCGCTGCCCATGCTCGAGCGCGCCAGGGAGCTGCCCGGAGGCGATTCACCCAAGATACGCTGGCTGCATGGGCGGGCGGAAGAGGTGGAGACCCAGCCTCCCTATGCCCTGATAACCGCGGGTGAGAGCCTGCACTGGATGGATTGGGGGGTAGTGCTGCCGAGGTTCGCGCGCCTGCTGACGCCGAGCGGCATGCTGGCCAT
Organism: uncultured Chloroflexia bacterium; assembly: GCA_963826075.1. Classification (GTDB taxonomy): domain Bacteria; phylum Chloroflexota; class Ktedonobacteria; order Ktedonobacterales; family JADMIN01; genus JAJPKE01. The sequence continues at coordinate 349,957 of CAWGVQ010000004.1, read as the reverse complement.
TGTCTACATCGAGGATCATCTGGATCCCTGGCATGAAGGCTACGTGCAGATCGTGCGGCGTTACTCCACCAATCCCACCTATGTGCCGTTCGATTGGGTCGCCGAATTGGAGAAGCACCAGCTTTTCCAGAAGCTAGGCGAACGCACGACCGCTCCGGTCTCTGTGAAGCAAACTACCCAGGACTTTGTTGCCGCACAGCACGCCCGCAGCGCGCTCTCGCTCGAATCCATGACCGCCGAGCAGGCGGCACGATTCGACACGGAGATGCGGGCCCTCCTTGCGCCATATGCCCACGATGGCTTGCTGACTCTCACCGTGGTTGGTGGGATAACCTGGGGCAAACCGGGAAGCGGTGAGAGCTGAGGATACAGGGGAGGGTGCGCGTCCTCTTCCGATATTCCCTACGATATAGAGACTGGTCTATATGGATTGGTTGGCATGGAGAGTCCGCTAACCACAGGGACCTGGTCGAGCTGATGGCCACGAAGTATAGGCGTGAACGAATGGATCGCCGTCCGAACTCACGTTTAGACAGCAGAGCGATCGTGCACGGCAAGATTGGGTGACTGCCAGGTAGAGCCGACCTCCACCAAGAACTTGATACGGTTGAGGCAGTTCGACCAGCCGCAAGAATACTCTGCGGTCCAGATATCCGGCCCGAAGCCCGAGTGAACCAGGAGGAGCCTAGTGCCGCCACCTGAGTTTTCCAGCGTCCAGGTGACAACGGTGGGGGGTTCGTTTTCAAAATTCCACGATTTCAGCTCCGCAAGGCGGCGCAGGCTCGCGCACCGATCGCCCGGGTGAGCTCGCCACTTGGCCACCACCATTCGGTGCCATCCGGCGATTTTCCAGCCATCAGGGCATGACGATATCTCCAGCAGGCAAAGACCAGGGGGCGAATGCCCATTACTGCGGGGAGCCGTTCCAGTTCACTCTCCTCGAGATGGACATGTGAACGATAGCCCGCGGCAACCCTGTCAACACGCTCAGGTGACCAGCCATCTTGAGTTAGGGCGCAGGTAAGGAGGAGGACCGCCAGCGATGCGATACGCGGTCCTCGTCCCGCTCCCGCCCAATCGATGATGACCAGTTCATTGCTACCGTCGACCAGGAAATTTTTGCGCACCGGGTCGGGATGGATGAGAGCTTGGGGAAGATGGTGGCAGGTATCAGCCTCCGCCACGAGGCGAACGAGCGACTCATAGAGCTTCCAGCCCGCTTTGGGCACCCGATCCTCCAGGGCCTCGAGCCAGGAGGCAGCGGCAAGAAGCTCGCGCTCAGGTCCACCGCCTCCTGGCGCATAGTGATGCAAGGCACCCGCCTCACGGGTGAGGGCGCGACCGTTGCCGGACAGCGAGTTGAGGCGACCAAGGAGCTCGCCGAACCCGTTCAGCGTGAAGTCGCTCGAATCTGGCGGTGTGCCCTCAATGTGCTGGGTTACCAGTACGCCTCGACCATACAGGACAGATACCGGCTCAGTGCTGGCACATCGTTCGGCGGGGAAGCGCTGTTTCTCCAGCAACTGCAAAATCTCGGCGTCACCTTCGACCTGCTCAAGGAGGCGCTCGGTCGGAAACACCCGGACAATCCAGCGCCGGCTGTCGTCGAGGGCACAACTGAATACCCCTCTATCGAGACGTTGCAGGCTCATAACCCGAACGCCATACCGGTCCTCCACATGTCTGCGTAGAAGGTCTTCTTTGGCGGTACTCGGTTCGTGCGTCAATGTTGCTACTCCTTGCCGCCCAGCATGAGGGCATTCAAGCAGTGACTTTCGCCAAACATGGTACTCTTCGCGTAGCCGTGGGTTAGCCACACGTGGAATTTGTGCACGATTCTGACAAATCCGTAGGTCAGCTTACCACGGTAGGCGAGCGCACGAAAAGAGCAGCGAGAGAGGGCTGGCCGGAACTTTACGGTCGATGGCATATACCTGTCCCAAAATCAGTGGCTCGACCCTCTTCATTGGTGATGATCGTGGTGTCGATCGCGACGAGAACGAACATGTAATTAGAAAACCAGAAGGAAAATGAATATGGCAAAAACGTCTCCGGTCCCAAGGTTTGTCCTGTGGGCCAACTTGTTGACTACTACACTGCTGCGCGCCGGCGTGCCGCTGGTTGGGCCGGGCAAGGCCCCCATGTACCTGATCACGGTGCCTGGACGCAAGAGTGGCCAACCGCGTACCACTCCCATAGCCATCGTCAATCAAGAGGGGAAACGGTACGTATTCACCCCGTATGGGGTCGTTGATTGGGTGCGCAATCTGCGGGCGGCGGGACAGGCCAGCCTCACACGTGGACGTCGCACTGAACGGGTCCATGCCACCGAACTTTCTACTGAGCAGACCAGCCTCATGCTCAAAAGGTTCCTGGCGACCGGAAATCCCATTGGACGCCTCTTCGCCATTCCTGCCAATGCTTCCGATGTGGAATTTGAGCAGGCGGCTGCCAGCCATCCGGTGTTTTTGCTGGAGGGTAAGTAGCGCTGTTGCTCCTCCTGTATACAATCCCAGTAGGTTGAGCGTGATGATCGCGGCCTGGTAAGGAGCGAGGAAACAACATGACTCCGACGAAAGACAGCAAGCAGAGTGGACTCGTTTGAAACCTACCGGCCGTATCTGTTTGCCATCGCCTACCGCATGCTGGGAAGCGCAATGGATGCAGAGGATATGGTGCAGGAGACTTTCCTACGGTACCAGAGCGCTTCCCATGAGGATGTTCACTCGCTCAAAGCCTATCTTGCCACCATTGTGACTCGCCTTTGCATGGATCAACTGCAGCTGGCGCGCAGGAAGCGAGAATTGTACGTGGGTCCCTGGTTACCAGAGCCGATCATCACCGCCGATACACCTGAAGCGGTCGATCCCGAAAAGCGTGTCGAGATGCAGGAGTCGCTCTCGCTGGCCTTCCTGGTGCTGCTGGAGCAACTCCAGCCCTTCGAGCGAGCCGTCTTCCTACTACGCGAAGTCTTCGACTACGAGTTTGCGGAGATTGCCGCCATGCTCGAGAAGAGTGAGACCGCCTGTCGCCGCTCCTTCAGCCGCGCCAAGCAACACCTGGTCGATGGAAGACCTCGCTTCCCGGCGGCGCCCGAAACGCAGCGGCAATTGCTCACCAGCTTTCTGCAGGCAGTGCAGGGCGGAGATATGACCGCCCTCACCAATCTGCTCTCCGATAACGTCATACTCTGGGCAGACGGAGGCGGGAGAGTCAGAACCAGCGTGCTCCTTCCTATTCGCGGGCGAGCCGCGGTGGCGCGCGCGAGCCTGAGCACGAGGCGCCTCTGGCCGGCCAATACCAGTTTCGAGCTACAGGAAGTCAACGGGCAGATCACCCTGGTAGGTCGCGACGCCGGACGGGCCTGGACGGTGCTAACCGTGGATGTGGAACAAGGCTCTATTCAGACCATCCGCATCATTGCCAACCCGGAGAAGCTCACACAGATCTGAAAGGACCCGATGGTGGAGCGGCGATCCGCTCACCAAAGAAGGCCAGCACTCGCTGCCAGGAATCTGCCGAAGCGGCGGCATCGTGGCGAGGTCCCTGATCGTTGAAGAACGAGTGGTGTGCGCCAGGATAGATCTTGATGTCATGGTGGATGTGGTACTGCTCCAACGCCGCCCCAAGCTTTCGTCCCTGGTTGGCGGTGAAATCGCGCTCGGGGTATGAGCCCACGACCGGGCAGGAGCGCTTGACCGCCTCGAGTGGTCTGGGATTGCTGCCATAGAAGGGTGCAATGGCTTTCAGCCGCGGATCGGTACAGGCCCAGGCAATAGCGAAGCCACCTCCCATGCAGAAGCCAATCGCACCTAACCGGTCACTATCCACATCCGGCTGCTCTCCCAGGTAGGAGAGTGCGGCTTTTAACTCGTCCTGGCTACTATTCTTCAGCGGCGTGAGCAGCATCGCGGACATCACTCGGGCCATACAGAGGGCACGATTGCGTGCTGCAAAGAGATCGACAGCCAGCGCAGCGTATCCTTCCTGGGCGAAGCGACGCGCTATCGCCTTGATATTCTCAGTTAGGCCATAGATTTCGTGGATGACTATCACCCCTGGAAAAGGTCCCGTTCCCGCAGGCTTGGCAAGGTATCCGCTGCGCGTAGTCGTGCCGAATGGAAAGCTTATGGCCTGGTCGTTAACCGGCGTGGATGCCGTACTCATGTGTTGAGACTCCTCATAGCCCGCTATCGCCTCGTGTGTCTGGGAGTAAGCTATCTGGTTGCCGCCAAGGTCAGAGCCGGCATACCGCCAAGAATGCCGGACTCTGGTGGCGCCTACCATAATAATCACCAGGCCAGCTCCCTGCAAGAGCTAGCTCCGACCTATCCGCCACACAGTTCAACGCTGTGGCGTCACTGCTTCTGGCCGGAAGCGCATAAAAATCTTGAACTCCAAAATATATTGAACTCCAAAATATATTGCCGTTAGCCAGCAACGTTCCTTTTTCCGGCTCATCGTCTATCCTAGAGCTAAGCGAGAGTCGATTCAGAAAAACTCGCTCCGGCACGAGTGTGTCTCTGGCTTCCGTCGTCGTGCTCTGCCTTAGCCGGAAACTACACCACTATCTTCTACCAGGAGGAGCTACAAGCTATGGCCAACCCCGTGACCTATACCCGCTCCGGCCTCATCAGCCGGATCGTCATGGACGACGGCAAAGCCAATGTGATGTCCACCAGCATGCTGGTGGCGTTGCACGCCGCCTTCGACGAGGCGGAACGAGACCAGACCGTGGTGATCCTGACCGGACGCGGCCAGACCTTCTCCGCGGGCTTCGACCTCAAGGTCCTCACCGGCGGAAGCGCCGCCGAGGTGTACCAGATGCTCAAAGCCGGCGCCGAGCTCGCCCTGCGCATTCTGACATTCTCCACGCCGGTGGTGGTAGCCTGCAACGGCCATGCCTATCCCATGGGTGCCTTCCTGATTCTGTCTGCGGACCTGCGCCTGGCGGCCGAAGGCGCATACCGGGTGGGGATGAACGAAGTGGCCATTGGCATAGCCGTTCCCGGATTCGGCGTGGAAGTCGCCCGTCAGCGGCTGACTCCGGCGTATATCAGCCGGTGTCTGCTGACCGGCGAACTGTTGGCGCCGCCCGAAGCGCTTACCGCTGGGTTCTTTGACCGGCTAGTTCCTGCTGCCGAACTGGACATGGCTGCCGATCAGGCGGCTGAGGCTCTCACCAAAATTAGTATGCCGGCTCATCTCGATACCAAGCTGCGGGTAAGAGCTCCAGCAATCCAGGCCATACGGGCGGTCATCGATACAGAAATTACGCTAGAAGACACCGAGCGGCGAATCGCCGCCCGTGACCGGGGATAGCACGTCTCGCACCTACTGAACCACTCTCCCGGATACATCCGGGAGGTTCTGGCCGCCGGTGCGTCCCCCGCTGTCTGGCTCTCGCGCCGTCTCTGTGCGCTACACCACCGGACTCTTGGATTGGCGGGCATGCCTGTCGCGGGCGACCAGCTCTGCCGCACGAACAGCCTTCCGCCGCCGTACGGAGCCGGACCGACGAGGACGAGTCGTCGCCCCAGCACTCGCTGGTTGGGGTGTGGGATGGGCCTGCTGCCACGCCGCCCGCAAGACGGATTCCCGACTTGGCCAAGCCGCTTGTGCCTGGTCTGCATGGAGCAGGAACGATTCTGGATCAATGAACTGGATCAGATAGGCTGAGTACAGGTCCCGCTGCATCTCCAGTCCACACCCGTCACAGTGGTGCACACGTAGATGCAGTGGTTTCTTCTTCACCTGGCCACACTGACACCGTTGCGAGAGTTTCGTCTGCCGGGTGGGCACCTGGATCACCTGCGCGCCAGCACTCGCAGCCAGACGCGTCAAGCGAGTCACAAACCGCCCTGGGGCATGACGCTGGACACTGCGCCCAAAACGGCGCTGCCACGCGTAGTACGAGACTTTTTCCAGCATAATGACCTTGCCGTGACCCAGGAGGCGATGCACGAGGCGTCCATGCAGACTCGTGCGATGGGCGGCGAGACGCCGCTGCCGATCGGCCAGGTGTGCCTGAATCTTGCGTTGCCGGATCGATTCCCGCCAGTGCTTGCGCCCCTTCCGGCCGGGTTTGACCTGTCCGTTGGAGAGGTAGTTGTCGGCGTTATTGGCGCGGCGCTGTCGATCCAGGTGCCGCTCCTCGCGCCTCACCGCCCGGTCATCCTGCGCCAGTTCCGGGCAGAATGGGGGCAACGCGGCCTCAGTAGGGGTGACCATGGCAATCGTGGACGGGCCAAGGTCCAGCCCAATGATGCCCTCGCCCAGCGTATTCGCGCGCTTCTGATACGGCTTGCCTTCGCAGATCAGTTGGGCACAGAAGCGGTTTCTCCCCCGAACCTTGCGCCGCACCAGCCGCACATATTTGACGCGAGCCGCCAATCCATGGGCCAGCACCGGGTCTTTCTGCTCCAGAGTCTGGCCCTCCCGCAGCTTGGGCAGGTGAGCCAGCAGGGTCACTCCTTTCCACACCACCCGGTCACTCCGCCAGGTGAGCCCGGTCTCGTTGCTCTTGCCCTCTACCGTATCGAGCTGCTGTTTCCCCTTGAATCGGACGTGCTTGGCTTTCCTGATGGCAACGCGCAGCACCGCGTGGAACGCCCGGCTGGCCAGTTTCTGGCACACGGGGGCATCCAGGTGATACTCGATCCAGTGGGAATCGTGACGACAGTCCTTCGCATACGCCTGCAGAGCAGCGTCGGAGAAGGCGTGGGCAGCCCGTGCCGCTCGGAAGGCAGCGCGGGCGTTCTGGGCTCTTCTTGGGGAGACGGCGCGCCTGCTGATAGGCCCGGGACTCCTGGACCAATCGCCAGCGCCGCAGGGCTTCTCCCAGACAGGCGTTGTATAGCGCGCGGGCGGCCTGCAGTCGGGTGAGCAGCACCCGTTCCTCGACCGGAGTCACCTGCAGGGGGACTTCACAGACGAATGACGGCGTCCGGGGACGAGGGGTTGGGGGTGGGCTGCCGTTGGCCGCGGTGTCCGAGGTGGTGACCCGGTGCTGCGCTCGGCGGCTGGTGTCAGGCTCGGCGTCCTCCGGCCCCTGGGCAGCCTCCTCGCCCGCCAGGTCCAGAAGTGAGAGGGACCACGCAGCAGCACCCTCCCACAGGCTCGGCTGCAAGGAAGGGGGAGCTGATCGTGATCTGCGGCTGGTCATCGTGACATGGTCTCCCACGCGATGTGACCCGGTGAGTGGAGGCAGGCTCTGCCCGCTGGGTGTGGCTGCGAATGATAGAACGAGTGTTCTCCATGCCCAGGATACCGCAGGTTCTCACATGCTGTCAAGGTCTGGACAGGCCTGTGCTCAGCGGAGGCGCATTCGTTCCCTGGATAAATCCGCGGGGCTTTCTGCGCCGTCTTCGGTAACCAAGCGTAATATTGCGATGACTTCTCTCTACAGCAGGCAGTGTTTTGAAATCTCTGTCTGCTTAATTGCTGGTTGCTCGAGGGTGGTACGGAATGTGCAGCCCACCGTACGATATAGGACAGGCCCGCACAAGTACCGTGTCGGTCCGTAGCAGAAGGGCGCAGATAGATGTCAGGACAAAAACACCAGCCAGCAACCCACAATAAAAACCGTAGCACAAAAGCTCATTCGCGAATTATGGAAGAACGCGGCGAGAAGCGCAGCGGCAGTGATTCAGATGCCCACTCCGGTAGAAAGCAGTCCCGGCTACACGAGGATCATACAGATGAGAATACTCCTCGCTCTGATACTCCACCCGATGCCGACTTTGCCTATGACCTGAACCCATACGACCGGACCGGTGGAAACCAGACCCTGGCGGCGGGTGCGCGCTCAGCCGACGAGGTCAAGAGCATGCATACCATACTTGCGGACCTGGCTGACGACGAGCTCAAGAACATAACCATCTTGCCTGCCGGAACCCGACTGGAACAGGGCGCAACGTATATCGACCTTAGACACCTGGAACAGGGCGAGTTCGTCGCGGCCTCCACAATGGTGGCAGACGCTGGGACCGCCTACGTTCCTAAGAAAGAGACGGATTACCTGCTCTGGAACCGTCTCAACCAGGTGGAAACACCGGCCCGCCTTGACGAGACACCAGGCGAGCAATGAACCTGAACCGGTGAGTGGACACTACATTCCGGCCACAGCTGGCCGAACTTAGAAAGCCGTGACTCAAGTTCGGGCCGCTGGAGATGGGAGTAGGTGGTCGAGTTCGGCATCTCCCGGGCACTACCACCTGCCATCTCCCCCGTTTTTCAGTTGCGAGCGGGTACCTGCTGCACCGACCAGCAGTTGCCGTCGGGATCGCTAAAGAACACGAATGAGCCCCAGGGGAAATCCTGGACCTCACTGACCTCAACGCCGTGCTGGAGTAGTTCGGCGTGTGCTGCGTTGATATCTGACACCACTAGCTGCAGACCGCGCACCGAGCCGGGCAGACCATCCACAATTCCCTCTCCCAGAGCGATGGAGCATGCCGACCCTGGTGGGGTGAGTTGCACAAATCGAATCGCATCGTTAACTCGTTGGTCGTGGTCCGCGTTGAAGCCTACTTTCTCGGTGTAGAATGCCTTGGCGCGGTCTACGTCCGACACCGGAATTGCCACAAGTTCGAGCTTCCAGTCCATGATGCCCCCTTCTCTCGTGTAGTTGGTATAGGGTCTCTAACTGCCCAGTTGACTGCTACGTCACGTACTTACTAGAAGCTCTGCCCAGGCTGTCTCAGCTGCGGCGGAAATTCCTGCAAGAGCCACAGATTGCCGTCGGGGTCCTTGAATTCAGCATACTTGACTCCCTGAATATCAGAGATCTCGCCAACCTGGACCCCGCGTCTGACGAGCGCCTCACGAGCCGGCTCCATGTCGGCTACCACCAGATGTAACCCTTTCACCGAACCCGGCGTCATATCCGTAAGTTCGCCCATACCAGTCCCAAAGACGATACTACAAGCCGAACCAGGCGGAGTGAACTGGACAACCCGCATCGTGTCGCTGGTCTGCACATCGACATCTAAGTGAAAGCCAGCCTGTACATAGAACGCCTTGGCGCGGTCCACATCAGTGACGGGGACCGGAACCAGCTCAAGCTTCATAGCCGGGACTGCCGGCATGTTCTCCTCGGTGTTCTGCGCCATAGTGATCGCTCCTCTCGCGTAGCAGTTCCATTCTGCGGATGTATTGGAAACTGAGCAAACCATGTCAGAAAAATCTCAATGTTCTGCCCCTTTCATACTTCTCTCACCCATAGCATGAAAACGGTAGTCCATCTACGGAATCGGGACAGGCTCAGTGCCCGGTGCTTACTTCTCCAGCGCTTATCTCGATTCGCCAGCTGCCCCCCGGCCACGAGACCGTAAGTGTGTAGCAACCCGCCCCAGGTAGAAAGGCGTAGCCGTACCAGAACTGCTCCGTACCGTCCTCACCGCCCACCGGGACAGGTGAGTCGGCTGGATCCAGGCTGAAGGTAGGGACAACGTGCTGCGGAGCGCCCTCCAATCCAGGTCCCACGAATCCGAACCACAGCGGATGGCCGGTATGTGGGTCCAATCCGGATAGTGTCACCGGTCCGGTGACGCCTGAGTGCAGTATGAGGTCGATGGGAGCTGGCCAGCCGTATGGCGTGTAAGATGCCACCCAGCTCGGGTAGGAGCTGGCGCTCGCGACCGCCGGTCCGATCGGCAGCGCTGCATAGGGGCCGATGAAACCACCCAGCAGCACCGGAGGAGTGCCGATGGCTTCGCCCAACGTCGGGTTACCATCGTCGGTGAGCAGGGGAGGTTTCCCACTGCAACTGGCGGGCGCGGCACCCAGGACAGGTACCCCGGAGATGCCGGATAGGGTGGTGGGGGACGGCTGGGGTGGCGCGGGAGTAGGAGGTATGGGAGTTGACGTTGGCACAGTAGATCTGGTTACTTCCGTGGGAGTAGGCGATGCGAGCGCGCTAGCCAGTTCGCGCAACAGTCCACCCCAAGATAGCGGACCTCCCAGGAGGACGGCCACCAGCAGCACGAGAACAAGGCCAAGGGCCAGCCGCTGCCAGGCCCGGGTGGGAAGGCCGGGAAGGCGCGCTGCGCCGCCGGCGCTCACACGACGCGGGTCGAGGTCAGTGACTTCCAGCTCATCCTCTACCTGACTGGTATGGGGCTCGTCCTCGGACATATGGCAAGATTCCCCCTGGATTTAGGGTCGGTGACCCGAACGCTTCGTGTCCATTCTACACGTCTCGCTTCCAAGTTCGTCGGGATTGCGGCAGGAAGTACATTGCCCTAGCTTGTGACCCAGTCATGCGAGGGTACGTCTCGACATCAAGAACAGTTTCAAGCCTCCGCTTGTCCAACTGGCATATAGGGAGAGATGCTACCAGGAAACAGGTACCACCGCATATGACGAGCCCTAATGAGACTCTCGCGCCGACACCAGACGACACGCCATCCGAGTGGCTGGAGGAAATGCTCGGCGAGCAGTCGACGATGCTTGGATCGACGCAGTCGATCGCATTGCCTATTCTGGTACCGGACGCTACCGGCACGCAAGAGATCGGATACTATCACGCCTGGCTCGATAACGAGTCGCAACGGCGCACTGGCCATTACTTTAGGCAGGCGTGGCGCGAATTCGCCAGGCGAGTCCACCAGACGCTGCACACCTCAGGTGGCGAGACGAGTTCGGCCTCGTTTGCGACCATTGACGCAGCGCACTCGGCGATAACCACGCTGACGAGAGGTCAGGTAATCGCATTCACTCTGCTAGCAGCAGTAGTGATCATAGGTCTCTACGTTGCCGGACCTATGACGCTCACTCTGTTGCTAGGTGTCATTACGCTGGCGTATCTGGCGAACCTGGCACTGACTGCGATCATGGCAGCAAGCGTGATCAGACTATCGTTCGACGAGCAGTTCTCCCCCAGCCTGATCCAGCAACTAGACCAGGTGGCGTGGCCGGTGTACACCGTGCTGTGCCCGCTCTACCGAGAAACTGAGGTGGTTCCGCAGTTTGTCGCCGCCATGCAGGCTCTCGACTATCCACAGGACCGGTTGCAAGTGCTATTCCTAACCGAGAGCGATGACACTGCTACCCGCGAGGCTATTCAAGGCATGCGCTTGCCCCCACATTTTGAGGTTGTCACTGTACCAGACGGGCAGCCTCGTACTAAGCCCCGAGCCTGTAACTATGGTCTGCTCCTGGCCAGGGGCAGCTTTATCGTCATCTATGATGCCGAGGATATTCCCGATCCCCTGCAACTCAAGAAGGCTGTCCTCGCTTTTGCCAACCATGACGCATCGCTGGCCTGCGTGCAGGCGAGGCTAGGATTCTACAACACACAACAGAATCTGCTCACGCGCTGGTTCGCGATTGAGTATGCCGTATGGTTCAACATGACCTTGCCTGGACTACAATGGGCCCGGTTGAGTCTTCCGCTTGGAGGCACCTCCAATCACTTCCGCGCCGATGTCTTGCGTCGTCTGGGAGGCTGGGACGTCTTCAATGTAACGGAAGACTGCGATCTCGGTCTGCGCCTCGCCGAACACCACCTATACACGACAATCCTGGACTCAACGACGTTGGAGGAGGCGAACTCTGACCTGCGCAACTGGATCCGGCAGCGATCCCGCTGGATCAAAGGATACATGCAAACGTACCTGGTTCACTTGCGCCGGCCGTCGGACTACATCCGCCGAGGTCGAACCCGTGAGTTATTCTCACTTTTCGCCATCGTAGGCGGCACTCCAGCCACCTTTCTCATAAATCCCCTGATGTGGGTGCTGCTCAGCCTGTACATAGGGGAACGCCAGAGGCTCGCGCCGGCGTTTCATCTCCTGTATATCGCGCCAATTTTCTATCCCGCGGTCTTCTGCCTGGTCGCGGGCAATTTCCTTTGCCTCTACCTGTACCTTGTTGCCTGTGCGAAGAGTGGCCAGTTCGATCTAGTCCCCTGGGCATTCACGATTCCTGCCTGCTGGGGGCTGATGTGCGTTGCAGCCGCCGTAGCTATGTTCCAGCTCGTCTTCAAACCACACCACTGGGAGAAAACTCAACACGGACTCCACTTATCGCGGCCGTCTTCGGCTGCGACACTTGCCGCTACGCAACTGATGACTCACTGGAGGGCGGCAGTAGGCGCTCGGGCACCAGACTGAACGGTGGAGCGCAGGAGAACACGATGTTACAGCAATCTTTGATGGTGACGACAACCCCGAGCACAACGAGCGAGGACACCACCCGTTTCGAGACGATGACTTTCCCATCTCTGTCGGTCGTGGAGGGGAAGACGAAGCGGCATGATCAACCACGTTGGTACAGCGATCGGTGGTTGGTGGCGTTGCTCATCTGCGCCGTCTGTGCCAGCGTAGGTGCGGCCGTCTGGGCCTACAATGCACACACAATCTTGTTGTACGGCGATGCGCACTCGCATCTGCTCATTGCTCGCCGCGTCTTTGACAACTTGTATCCAGGCTTGGCTCAACTGGGGGACGTCTGGCTGCCTCTGCCTCAGATCATCATGGTGCCGTTGGCCTGGAACGACTTTCTCTGGAGCACCGGACTCGCCGGAACATTAACGTCGATGCCCTGCTACGTCATCGCGTCAGTGTACGTATTCCTGACCGCTCGCCGCCTGACCCACGATAGTCGCGCCAGCTTCATCGGGTCGCTGCTCTTCGTCTTGAATCCCAATATTCTGTATTTGCAGACGACGCCCCTCTCAGAGCCGGTACTCTTCGCGACCATGGCAGCCGCATCCTACTATTTCATCGCCTGGGCAGACACTGATCAATTGCGCGACCTGATCTATGCGGCGCTGGCCATCCTACTAGCAACCCTCGCCCGCTACGATGGTTGGGCCCTGTTCTTGGCCCTTGTCGTGGCGATAGTTGTTGTAGGCTGGCGTAAGCGGCAACCGCGGGCAAAGGTCTTAGCAGATCTCATCCTTTTTACTACTCTCGGTGGTATCGGGATTGTCTTGTGGTTCGTGTGGAACCTGGTCATTTTCGGTAGCCCCCTCGCCTTTCAGTCCGGTTCATTTTCTTCACAAGCACAGACTGAGTCATTCATACGGGCCGGATACGCTGTCACATATCACAACTTCTGGCAGGCGCTGCGCACGTACTCGGTTGCAACCGCCGAATCCATTGGCCCGGTGCTGTTTGCGCTTGGAGCGCTCGCCGTCGTTCTCTTTTTGAGCCGCCGGCGGCTCTCGAGTGACGCGCTGGCTGCCGCAACGATCCTCGTTCCGTTCGCATTCTATGTCATAGCGTTTTTCCTGGGCCAGGACGTCATGTTCGTCCCTCACGCGTCCCAAGGGCCCTATTCTCTTTTCAATGCTCGATACGGCGCCGAGATGGTGGCGCCCGCAGCTGTGTTCATCGCCACACTGGTGGAACCGGCTCGGCGTTGGCTTCCGCTGGGGGAAATTGCGCTGGCCGCAGTAATCATAATCCAATCCATCCTCATCTCGTGGGGCGGTATCATTTCGCTCCAGGATGGCCAGGTGGGAGCCTCGTGTGAACCGAGCCTGGCGGTCGTCGCCTTTATGGCACAGCACTACGACGGCGGTCGTATCCTCATCGACCTGTATCACTCACAAATTGACCTCTCCTCGGCGAGTATCGACTTTCGCAACGAGATTTACGAGGGAGACGGGGCCGCCTGGGCTAGTGCATTGGAATCTCCCGCCCATTATGTCGAGTGGATTATTGCTTCGCCTCATGACCTTGTCAGTCAGCACATTGACATGCAGAGCCCAGCATTTCGTCAGGAATACACTTTAGTTGCTGTAGATGGCCTTAAGGGCGCGACGTTATGGCGTCTCAACGGATTGCCGCCATTGCCGAACCGGCCGCTGTCCAGCGATGCGGTGGCGCCATACGCAGCGTGCAATCGCGCCAAAGGAATTCCGCTGGCTAACACTGATGGCGGCTCCGCAGTTGCCCTCGCGCCTCGTAGTGTCCCAGCCTCAGCTACTCCGACATCGCCAAATGTCCGTGCGCTGCTGCTGCGCGCAAAATTGGAGAACCTTGCATGATGGATGAAATAGTGAAAACTCGTCGCTACCTGCGCGGTAAATTGCGTGACGTGGGTGGCAGAACAGCCGGTCCCCGTCGCTACCTGCGTGAAGCACTTCTGACCAACCAACTACCTCGAGTGCGCAGCTACTTGCCCTCTGGCATTCTGACGCGAGTGTCCGAGGCTCGCCGATACCTACGCACCGGTATCGCCGTACTTGCCGCGCTTGCCGCGGTCGCTGCCGTACTTGGTGGGATGTTACACGCTACCAGTGCGCTGGGCATGGCAGCATCACAGCCAACGCCAGTTATCGTTCCCACACTCGCCTCCGAGTCACCGACGCTTCCAGCCAGCGACATGCTCTCTCTCCGTGGACGAAGCATTATCGACGGCAACGGCAAGACGGTAACACTCGTGGGGGCAACCGATTTTTCATTAGAATTCGAATGCTCGGGAGACGGGCACTTTCAATTATCCGACTTCAAGGCCATGCGCTCCTGGGGCATGAATACAGTACGTATCACCCTGTCATCGGCATTCTGGCGAAACCTTGACGGAAGCTGCCCTGACTATGCGAACACCGTCACTGCGGCCGTTGCCAACGCCGAGTCCGCGGGATTGTACGTCATTGTGACGCTTCAGTGGGACGCGCCCTTCAGTTTGCCAGAAGACGCCAGGACCGGCGGCGCACAGTGTCCACTACCAGACGCAACCTACGATGTGCGTTTCTGGCAGGATATCGCCGAAATCTACCAGAACGATCCGCGCGTCATATTCGACCTATTCAGCGAGCCCAACAGCATAGATTGGTCAGAGTGGGAGACGGGTGGCCTGATCACCAGCGACTGCTTACGTTACTCCACTCCGCACACCTATCAGGCCATCGGCATGCCGCAACTCGCGCGCAAAGTGCGTGCGATCGCACCATCCAATCTCATCATCCTTAGTGGCGCAGGCTGGGGATATGATCTGAGCGGCCTCGAGGAATATGGTCCTGTGCCGCTGGGAAATGTCCTCTATGGCACACATCCATTCAATCACACCGGTGGAAACCAGCAGCCGTACGATTGGCCACGCGCCTTCGGCACCACCGCTAGCCAGCTACCGGTCATCGCGACCGAGTTCGGCTCCTACGACTGCCAGACGGGCTACATTACACAGGCATTTGCCTATTTTATGCAAATGCACATGTCTTTTCTTGCCTGGGCGTGGACGCCAGGATCCTGTACCACCCCTAGCCTCCTCGCCAACTGGTCGGGTACTCCGTCGGCGCCCTACGGAGCCTATATCCAACAGCAGATGCGGGAAATAGCCAAGAGCTATTAGTTAGATAGCTCGTCGCCCCTGACGCGGTGCGGCGTTATGCCTCGTTCAGCACTGTCGCAGCGTCAGGAAGCAGGTGCTGTCTGCCCCACTCGATCATCGGCGCAATAATCGGCAGCAGACTCTGGCCGAGGGGTGTCAAGGTGTACTCCACCTTAGGCGGCACGACCCGGTACTCGGTTCGCTCGATGAGACCAAAGGCGGCCAGAGTCTTCAGTTCGCGGCTCAGCACACGGGGCGCAATCTCCTGGCTGCCGCTCATATCGCGCAAGAGCCCTTTCTTTATTTCCCCATAGCGACGGGGACCTTCCTGGAGCGCCCAGATGATGCGCAGTTTGTATTTACCATTGATCATTTCCTGAAACCCGTAGACCGGACACGAAAATCGCGTTTGCACGCCACTCTGCCCTGACGCTTTCTTCATTGCACTCCCTCCATCGTATCCTTTTTGTCCCTATTCTTGGCAATGGTATCATTTTTGTCCCTACTTGTCGATCTGCACACAAGCGGCTATGCTTTCACTGCGACACCGAAAAACGTAGCGGGCACGAAGAAAGGGCAAGCGAAATGATTCTGGTAACCGGCGCCACCGGATTGAACGGCAGCGAGGTGATCCGTCGACTCTCGGCGCGGGGTGTTCCAGTGCGCGCCCTGGTCCGAAGCCTCACCAAGGCGGAAGAGTTGTCCCAGTTGCCGCTGGTGGAGATCGTGGTGGGCGATCTGGCTCGCCCTGAGACGCTGAGCAGCGCATTGCTCGGAGTGGACCGTGCCATGATCGTCTCCTCGTCGGACCAGAGCATGCTGGAGGTGCAGTCGAACTTCATTGCTGCTGCCGCGAAAGCGGGGGTCGCGCACGTGGTCAAACTGTCTGGAATCATGCCTGAGCTTGACTCCCCATTTCGCTATGCGCGGATGCACGGCGAAATTGAGCGGAGACTGGAGGCTTCGGGGATGGCCTTCACTCATCTGCGCGCAGGTGAGTTTATGCAAAGCTACTTCCGGCAGGTACCCTCAATAGTCGCCAAGGGAGCGATACTGCTTCCCATGGAAGATGCCAAGATCGCGTCGATTGATGTAGGCGATATTGCTGAAGTGGCCGCTACCGTCCTTACCACCCCTGGGCACGAAGGGAAAATCTACCCGCTCACCGGCCCCGAAGCGCTCAGCATGTCTGAGGTGGCGGAGCGGCTCTCCGCCGCTACCGGAAGGAAGATAGACTACATCAATGTAGCGCCCGAGGAAGCGACCCAGGCAAACCTGGCTCGCGGACTGCCTCCCTACACCGCCGAGGCTCTGTCCGAGTTATTTGCCGAGCGACGCAGGGGCAAGGAAGCGCAGGTATCAGCGGTCATCCCGACGGTGTTTGGATGGAACGCCACCAGCTTCGCGGAGTTTGCGGAGCGGCATGTCGCGATCTTCCGCGGCGAGCGGCCCGCGCCCAAAATCTGACTCTGGCCCACTGGCTGGGGATGCGTCGAGCTGACAGAGAAGTGGAGTAGCTGTATGAGCCCAGTCAGAGATTGCGTACAACCACTCATAAGAAAGTAGGGACAACAGTGGCAGCCTATATCATTTTTGCTATCGATATCACCGACCCTGAGGCCTTTAGGAAGGAATACGCCGAGCGCGTCGGTGCTACCCATGAAAATTATGGGGGAAAGCTCCTGGTGGCAGGGGAGGCCTGTGAGAGCCTGGAGGGAGATTGGCACCCCAACCGGGTAGCGATGCTGGAGTTCGAAAGCGCTGAGATGGCCAGGCGCTGGTACGACTCAGAAGAGTATGCACCGCTCAAAGACGCCCGATTAAAAACGGCAACCAGCCGGGTCTTCTTGGTGGAAGGGCGGGGACACTAGGGGAAAGCAACCGGGCCAGACATGCACATGCACATGCAGGTTCCTGGCAGGCGAGCATATGCAGGAACTGGTGGTGGATCAGCGAGCGAGGCTAGACGGGGTGCCGGAGAGCTCGCAACTCTCCGGCACTCGTGACCTGGCTGGCTCATCACCGGTTAGGAGACGGTAAGGTTGTAATTGCTGGAGTTGTTGTTGTCCCAGGTATTGTTCTGATTGAAGAAGGCCATGTTGAGCTGGGTAGCATTAGACGGCATCGTGATGGTCGCTTGCCAGGAGCCGTTAGGTTGTCTGACCATCGACGTGTTGGTAACGCCGTTCCAGCTGTTATAGCCCCAGTGCATCGTAATGCTGGTTGCGCTGGATGCCAGCGTCCCGTAGTAGGTAATGGTCGTCTGCTGGCCATGCACCGGGCAGGCTGTGGCTGCAACCGCGGAGCCTGTCGAGCATGCTCCTCCCGAGATGGTGATGTTGTAGTTGTTATTGTTGTTATTGTCCCAGGTGCCATTGCCATTGTTGAAGGCCATGTTAATCTGGGTAGCATCGTTGGGTACGCTGATGGTCGCCTGCCAGAAGCCGTCCGACCGCTTTACCATCGCCTGATCCGGCGGGATGTTCTGCCAGTTGTTCTCACCCCAATGCAGAAACACCTTACTCTGTGAATCAAGTGAGCCATGGTAGTAGATGGTAAGCGCTTTTCCAGGATACGCCTGGGCCGAATTGTAGTCGATCGTATAGCCGGTATGTGGCTGGTAGGCGTTGGTCACATACCGATTGGCGACAACCGAGGCCTCGTCCGCGATGGTGTCCGAGCTGGCCGAAAACAGCAAGGTAACGAATTCGCCCATTGCCCAGTTGAGCGGATTCATCGACTTGGTAGGGGTGCCGGCGGTATACCCGGAAGGCGGGTTATTGCCCCAGACCTGCTCGGGAATGAAGCCCGAGGCGTTAGCCGCATCCAACATGGAAGTGAGTGCCCAGTCGGCGGAGGTGCCTTCGGCGATGTCATAGATGCCGCGCTCGCCCGAGAGTATCGGCCACAGTTCTCCAACTCCGCCGGTGCCGTCATAGTTCGCGCCGTTGGGGAGCTCTCCATACCCATCGTGGTCATAGCGGAACCAGTAGTCATTCCCGTTGACAACCTCCTCGATGGTGGAGTCGATGACCGGCAGCGAAAGCGTGATGTAGGGCGAATTGGCCGGCATGATGCCCTGGCGAACCAGCTCGAGGAATCCCATGTCTACGATAGCGCTCTCAGGATAGCTTCCCTCGCCGTTCGCGATGGTGACGCTGCTGCCATCGTTGGGGTTGCCGTCACTGATCCGTTCGAAGTAATGGCCGGTGCCGAGCGATCCATTAGTGGTGAATGTCCAATTCGGAACCATACCCTGCCAGTAATCGGCGTAATTGTCCCAGAGCGTCTGGTCGGCAGTATCACCATTGTCCCCGGCAATAGCGGCGGCCGCAACCAGCCCGGCAATCTCCGCGGCAATGGTGGAAGGACTGTAACCGCTGTTCTCCTCCCAGCGTTCCTCGCCCGTCGACGGACCATGGGCAATGATGTAGTTGGCGGCAGGCTTGATGTGCTGGGTAAAATCGGTACTGTCGGTAATCCCCAGCTTCCAGGCCAGCAGTATTGGGAATGCTTGCTCGTCCATCTGGATGCCAGTCCAGAAGGGAGTTCCATTCACATAGCTGTTCTGCGGGAAATGCCCATCGGCCTCTTGCTGGGTATCAAAAGCCCACAGCACAGCGCTCTTGGCATCCGCCGTGTCGCCAGCCACGATGAGCGCGCTGGCAAACTCGTAGAGATCGCGCTCCCACACAAGGTGATACCCATTGTCGCCGTCGCCGTTGGTGTCACCCCAGGGTGTGCCCAGGCCGGCGACAAATGCCCCGGTCTGCTTATCTTGGGAGGCTTTGATCACGTTGACAGCAAGATAATATTCCTGCTCTCGAGCCTGTTGGATAGCCCCGTTGGCACCAACTGCCGGCGGCGTATTCAGGCTGTTGTCAAAAGTATGCCACTGAGAGACAAAGTTGCTGAGCATGGTGGAGAAATTGTCTCCCAGGGTACCGGCAAGCGTCTCTTCGACGCTGGTGGTAGCCGACGTGCTGCCGCTGGTCTGGCCAAACGACAGCACGAGATCGAAGGTGATAGAGGTCGCCGTACTGGTGTTGATGGTACCGCCGTCGGAGAGATCGAGCTCGCCGGTCTGTGCGGTGTTACCATTATCGGCAGAGCCATAGGTGTAGTTCATCGTGTAATCGGGACAGGAGCTGCTGCCACAGTTGGACGTGCCCAAAAGATCGGTGTAGCCGTCGTTCTCCCCCACAAATCCAGAGCTGGTCATGCCGGATACGTATGGAATGGTCGCTGCCAGCGCGCTGGCGTAATTACCCGACGAATCGGTGCTCACTAACATCGTGGTACCGTTGTAGGTCTGGGTCGAGCTGGAATTGTCGTTTCCGGCGTCGTGCATGGCGGGGTTGTACAGCGCATAGAGTAGGTAGTTGGAAAGCGTGCCGGTCAGCGCGGTAAAGGTCGTCTGCTGAATAACCGAGTTGCGGTTTGGGTCGGTATAGAACGTTTTCACGATCTTGTACTTGCCGTTGTTTGCGGTATTGGTCACGGTCCAGGCCAGTGAGCGATTATCGTACAGCTGGGCTACCGAGGTGGTGTTGGTCTTTTCAAGGTCCACCCAGGTGTGGCCGCTGTCGCCGACCATGAATTGCAAATCGGTGGTATTGGGGGTATCGTCGGTGGGATAATAGATTTCACCCAGGATGCCGTTGTAGCCGGTAAACCAGACATCGCTGGTCGTGTTGGCAGCAGTACCAAGCACGGTGTTGTCAGAAGGAGTCCAAAACGAGGACGCGCCCGGTCCATCGGGAGCTGTGCCACCTGAGGCGTGAGCAAACTGCACCGGTATCAAGCTCAAGACCAGCACTACTATAAGAGCTGTCGACAAACCTGCAGCCCCGAGTAGGCGCTTTCTCCCCGGCCAAGAAATCAACGTAGCATGTGATGAGGTCGAAGCCATGTCGTGCATTGCCAATCTCCTTTGATTCGAGCAATTCTCATCCAGTCCAGGAAACACCATCCATAGTTTTTGCGACCGTCCTCTGTGATGGAAGTGACCGGGTATGACTCCTCCTTGGAATCATGCTGGTGCTCTATCAGGCGCGCCCCGAAGTTAGCCTGGCTTTCTTCCATCTGGGCGAGAGAAACGATGTGCCCTCCCAGGAAGTGCCTGTACCAAGGATGCTTCACTATGTACACAAGTATAGAAGCAAACGCTCGTACAGTCAATGCGGCCGCTCCCCTACTCGGTTCACCTCCTCCTCTCCTGGTCTCGCCGAGATTTTCGGAGCCAGCAATCGAGGTGGAGGCAGTCTGCCGTGCTACGCCCTTGCTATTGACACTCTCACATTGGTGTTGTACCGTGCTGCGTGCATGGACTAACGAAAATCACAGTGCACCCAGTGAGAAGCGAGGGTCCGTTGATGCAAGCATCCACTCGGAAGCAGGCACACCGCCAGAAGTCAGCCAGGAGTCGGACGAGACCGTGGTATCATTTTCGGCACCCCTTCCGCCTCTTCTATCTCTTGCTTGCCGCCATCATTGCCCAGGTGATCATCACTTATGTCTACGATCTGACCACGTCGGGCCACCCCCTGCCGCCTGACAAGACCAGCATATGGCTGTTTGCCACCCAGAACCCCCGCATCTTCTGGCCGGTCGCTGGAGCCGCCATCCTCTTCGCCGCACTGGGCTGGTGGTTTGACACCCATCCTAGCAATGAAGACCCCAGTCACATCCCGCTGCCAGTCGCCAAAGACCTGCGTGCCGTGAGCTTTAAGATGGGGGACGACGTGGCTGCCGAGATGCCGTTCATCGTCTCACCCATTCAAGAGGTATACCTGCGCGCCGTCAGTATCCTGCAGGATGCCGCCGACCGTGCTCCCAACGCCAAGAACGGCTTGATCGTCCTGGGAGTCGCTAACGCTGGCAAAACCCGACTGGCCTTCGAGGTAGTGAAGAAGGTGCTGCCTAACTGGCGCGTGCTCATCTGGCGACCCGACGATCCACAGCCCACTATCGGGCAACTCGAGGACGAGGATGTGGTTATCTTCATCGACGACCTCCAGGAGCATGCACCCAGCGAAATCAGGTACTCGCGTGGCGCCGTGCAATCACTCGATACCCGTGCGCTCGACTTACGGAAAATGGAGCAGCTGGTGCGCAGCCACGCCCGGCAGGTCATACTGGTAGCAACCTGTCGCAGCGAGGATGAGGTGCGTGCGAGCGCGCGCCTGGGTTGGCTCTTCGCCGAAGTAGAGACGGTGACGGTTCCTTCGTTTCCTATGCGGGGACCGGAGGCAGAGCAGGTTATACACGAATTCCAGCAACTGGCGCTGCAGCGTACAAATGACTGGGACGGCACAATGGGCTCGCTGGTGCTCGGACTTTCGACCAAGCGCCAATCCTACGCCGAGCTGGCCGCGGATCACGATCCAGCGGTACGCGTGCTACAAGCCATGAAGCTGCTCTCACTGGCGGGCATTGAGGCGCATACCGAGGAGCGGCTGCAGACGATTTGCGGGCAGGTCTTCCGCCATGCTGAACTGGCGACGGAGGACGGCTGGCAGGATGCGCTGGAGAAGCTCATTCGCAAGCAGTTTGTGACCGAGGGACCCAAGGGCGAGGTGCTGATCATCCGCAAAGACGACTATTTTGGGCGAGTCATTACCGACTACCCCTCCCCGAACCGGCCGCAACAGCTCGAACGAGATCTGGAGAAGGCCATGCAGGCGATGATTGCCGTGTCGGACGTCGAGGCGGTCTTCTACCTGGGTAATGCCCTCTATCGCCTGAAGCAGTATGACGCAGCACTCTCCGCGTATGATTTTGTGCTGGGCGCCACCGTCCACACTGAAATCGTGCCCAGCGCCACGGTCTGGCGCAACAAAGGTGCGGTGCTGCAGAGTCGCCGGCGCTTTGACGCGGCGCTCTCCGCCTATGACCACGCACTCGCGCTCGATCCCAATTTTGCGTCGGGCTGGCGCAATCGCGCTGGTGTACTCGATGAGATGGGCAACTTTCCCGAGGCGCTCTCCGCCTATGACCACGCACTCGCCATCGATCCCACCTACGCACAGGCGTGGAATGGTAAGGGAAGGGCACTGGCCAAGCGGGGCCGCTATACTGAGGCGCTCGACGCTTTCCAGAAGGCCATCGACCTGGATCCCAGCTACGACTTCGCCTGGCGCAACCAGGGTGACGCCCTCTCCAGCCTTGGCCGTCGCGAGGAAGCGCTGGCGGCGTACGACGCGGCATTGGCGATCACGCCAACCTATGCCTATGCGTGGAACGGGAAGGGTGTAGTGCTGCGCGAGCTGGGGCAGCTACCGGAGGCACTGGCGGCTTTCGACAGAAGCCTACAGCTGGATGCCAACCTGTTCTATGCCTACAACGGCCGTGGAGCCACGCTCCGGGACTTGAAGAGATGGGATGAGGCGCTGGCCTCACTCAACCAGTGCCTCGCCATGAACGCCAACTATGCCTCGGCCTGGAAGAACAAAGGCACTGTGCTGAATGCCCTGGGCCGGTATGATGAGTCGCTCGCCGCCTTCGACCGGGCTCTGGCCATCAACGCGTCGTACTGTCCAGCCTGGACTGGACGGGGAGCCACCCTGCTGGCCACCAAGCGCTATGAGGAGGCGCTAGCAGATTTTGACCGCGCTCTGGCCATTGACCCGAAATATCTAGCTGCCCTGGAGGGGAAGGCGGAAGTCCTTCGGCGCCTGGGAAGAGGGGATGAGGCAAAGGCAGTGGCCAGGCTACTGGCAGCCTTGACCCCGGAAGACGAGCACCCCGAAGTACGGGACGCGCTAGATGAGGATGAGCCGGAACGCAAGCCTGATAACGCGCGCCAGAACACCACCTCTGCGGAGAGTGAACAGGAACGTATCCCTGAGCAGGCGGAGGACGAGACAGTGCGAGAGGCTGCAGTAGTCACGACGCCGCCTCGCTTGGCGGCTGACCAGGGGTAGTCTTGACCAGAAGGAGCGCGCCAGCAAAAGGACCAAGTGTGGACAAAGCGTTCTGGCAGAGCATCAAAGATGCTGACTGTGCAATCCCAGAAGACTCATCTGTCGAGGCCCTGACGCCGGAATTGCTTTCGTATCTGGGGTCACCCGATCCGGTGCTACGAGAGGAGCTTGCGTACAGCATTCTGGATGCCTGGATTCACCGGGGATACTACTCGCAGGCCGCACTGTGGCAGATGGCAACCCAGCTGCAGGACAATCTGCGTATCGGCCTGGGCGAAGGGCAAAGCGATACGGTTTTCTGGCGATCCTTCTCATTGCTGATCCTCACCGAGATCATCTATCATGACCTCACCCACCCCACTCTCTCGGAGACCGAGGTACGGCAGGTGCTCGAGCAGGCACTGGCTTATTTCGAAGCCGAGCAAGATCTGCGCGGCTACGATCTGGAGAAGGGCTGGATTCACGCCGTTGCTCATGCGGCAGATCTATTGTGGGTACTGGCGCAGCACCGCCATGTGGTAACCCACGACCTCTCGCACATACTGGATGCGGTGGCGGGGAAGGTTACCGCCCCTATCGCACATGTGTACCTCTATGGAGAAGAGGAGCGTCTGGTTCGCACCGTCATGGGCGTGCTCCAGCGCGATCTGCTCACACTTCAATCTCTGCTCAACTGGCTAGAGAGATTGACCCATCCCAGCGGTCGTGTTGCCTGGGAAGAAAGCTTTGATGGCTCCGAGGGCGGTAAGATGATGGATGTGGTACGCAGCGCCGGTGAAACCTGCGCCCGCCATAACACCAAGTCTTTTCTGTGCGGCCTGTATTTTCAACTGCGTACTCCTGGCTTCGCACAGTTGACCTTTGTCGAGCAACGTCCCCCTTGCGCAGACGAATTCCTGCCACTCGTCGAGCACGCACTCTCTCAGATACGGGCATGGTGCTAGACGCAGAGTTTGGGAGGCCAGTCTGCCAAGCTATCGAAACACTTCAGTCGCGGATAAACTGCGGGCTCACTCTGGCTTCCAGAGAAAGTTATGATAGCGGAACTGCTCCGAGAACCCCAGCCGCGCGTAGACCGGATAGCCCATCTCGCTGGCCTGCAAAACACCGACAGAGTAGCCACGGTCCCGGGCCTCCAGCAGCGGAGCCATCGTGACGGCCGCTCCGACACCTCGCCGGCGCGCCCCTTCGAGGGTGGTGACTGAGTAGATGCCGGCCGCACCGGCAGCCAGCGTCAGTACGGCGGTGGCTACCGGCTCGCCCTCCAGCCAGGCAAGATAGAAGTAGGCAGCAGCGTCATCTCCAAGCACATCGTGGGAGACCGCGGACAGTAACGCGTCAGCGTTGGATGGGGGTGTGCCAAACCCTGCAGACATAGTGCGCACACACGTCTCCAGCGTCTTCGGGTCCCTGACTCGCTCGACGGTGACGCCCTCGAGCGCGGGCATCGCGCTCGGCAACCGCACGAGCGCGATGCCCATCGCCGGCGATTCCCCGCCGTCAATCAAGCCATGGCGCAAAAGATGCTCCCCCAGGCCGGCCGGGCGCGTGGAGGGGGCAATGGGCCACACGAAGGGCACGCGCAACCCCCGCGCCCGCTCTATCACCCACTCGATGCGGTCATCCAGTGTCTCCGGCCCCAGCTGAGAGCGTGCGACGCGGTTCCACCACGCCGAGGGGACGCCCACCGCGCACCAGAGCAGATCTGCCTCGTCCCGCACTTCGCCACCGTAGGCCCGGGCAAATGCAGCACATGACTCCACCAGGTTGGTTTCGTTTGTCCGGGCCAGGGACTCCGGTGATACATCTCGAACTATCTCGCTCATCTTGCCGCTTCGCTCCCCTCCCCGTTGCCGCCCGCCGCGGCCATGGACACACCCCCGCATGAACGGCCGTAGCCGGCTGCCTCGATCTTATGCGGTGCGGCAAGAGAAAGTCAAGCTGCCGATAAGTCAACTGGATAGTGTGTTGCAGAGAGCGGTCACACTTCGGGGCTCTCATGCGGTACTGTAGGTGGAATCGGTTTCACGCTGTGAGAATCCTTTCGTCGAAGGGGAACCAATCGTGCCGTCATCCGAGCGTGCTCACGCTGATACTGCCGTTTCTTCCACTCCGGAAGGAGCAGCGGCGTTGACCAAGAGCTTTGTGCAGAATCAGCAGCCGCTGTACGTATTCGTCCGCAATCTGGTGGGCGGCGATGCCGAAGAAGCCCGCGACATCGTTCAGGAGACCTTTACCGACGCCTGGCGTGCGGCATTGCGTCGCCAGCCGCCGTTTGTAGGCACCGCTACTGAGGCGGACATGCGCCGCTGGCTCTTTCATGTGGTCTATCAACGTGCCATTTCGGTACGTCGCCATCGAAGGGTGCTGGCCTGGGAGTCGCTGGACCAGGACGATTTCCTGGAGCCGGCTCCTCATCTGCCGGAGAGCTCATTCGAGGAGCGGATGGCGGCAGGTGATGCGCTGCGTAGAGCGCTTGACCAACTCGATGCCAGCGATGTCGCGTGCATCATTCTCAAGACTGTACATGGCTTCTCCTCACCAGAAATGGCCCAGATTCTAGAACTTTCTCCTGAAGCGGTGCGCAAACGCTTTTCGCGAGCGATTCGCCGTCTCCGCACCATGTACCATGCGCAAGATGACCTACAACGCGATCCCCAAGCAGAACCAGAGGGGCGAATATGAGCATACATGAGGATCATCGATCACCACGGCCACAGCCGCTCTGTCTGGTGTACGAGCCGATGCTTCCGCTGCTCGCCTGGCATGAATTGGACGGCGAATCGGCGTGGGATGTGCAAGCGCATGTCGGAACCTGCGCCTGGTGCCAGCAGCGCCTGCGTGAGTACGCACAGTTAGATATGGCACTCCAACGTCACCTGGGCCTGGATTCTGTGGAACCGGTCGCTTTCAACCTGGAGGCTTTCATGGATCATCTGGATACCGAGAATGAGCCACATCAGCCGCTCAACACGAGACAACTGTCCACATCCACCGCCAGTGAAGGGACTAACCCCACTGCGCAAACGTCGCCTACGACTCCGAAATTCAGTCAGCGCCAGCGCCTACGGCGCCGATTGAGCGCACTGGGTGCGGTGGCAGCGGTGCTTTTGGTTACGCTGCTGGCAGTCTCCCTCTTTTCGGGACGTCTTATACTGCGTCTCGTCTCGCAAACCACACCTACCATCTTCTTGCCGCCAACGCCCACCGTCGTGCAGTCAACGCCCGTCCCGGTAGGTCAGCCCCAGATATCCGTCTTTGCGGCACCCGGACAAGGGAACGATGCCGTTGCTGGGCTGGATGGATCGTTCGCCTATGTTGTGGGACAGGGTGGCCCCCCCCAGGCGAATACTCCTTCGCTCGTCTTTGTCAGTCCCGCCGGCAAGGTCACGACGTTCCACATCCCAATCAATCCACAGGCAATGAATAACGTTGGCATAGGAGTGGATAGCAAGGGAAATATCCTGGGGGAAACGTTTGAGTACGTTTCAAGTACCAACGCTACATCCGTGACCTGGCTTCTCAATCCCACTACCGGCGCCGTCACGGACCTTCCCGGTAATCTGTGCCTTCTTTCGGGATGTAGACTAGGTCCTGATGGATTTTACTGGACCTACACCTTCGACTTGCCGTCCCACGCACATCCAGTTGGGTACTATACCGGGACCATCTCTCGTATCAACCCTGATACCAACCGGACGGTCTCGCAGACGCCGGTTCCTGAGTGGATACGATCGCACGTCACCCTTACCGATCAGGGAACTGACTTAGGGTTATTTGCGGTGGGACCTGGTGGACTCACCTGGTTCAGCATATACAACTCAGGCCATATCCAGTTCGCCTCGTTCAACGTCATTACCGGAGCGTTGCACACCTTTGAGTTGCCGGTGTCCTTCCCGACGCAGCCGGCATCAGGGACACCTGCTCTTCCACCCGAAGCCTTAGCGCAGATGAATATGGCCGCTATTGTTGCTCCAGACGGAAGTCTCTGGGTCATAGCTCACGATGTTTCCAGTCGACAGACGACGATTTATCGCTACACCCCGGAGGGACAAGTTAGCTCTTTTCCCAATCCTGATCAGTGGGAACCTACTCCAGGAGGCCAGGGATATGTCACGGACCAGTACAACAATCTATGCGCCCTCCTTCAGACACCAGGCCCCTACACCAATGGCAACCTGGCCACGTTGACTTACCAATGTCTGTCGCCGCAGGGAGTGCTGGTGACATTCGGAAAAGTGGAGCTGGACAGCATTCCCCAGGGTGCGTGGGGGGGACAAGTCTTAACAAGCCATGACTCTATGTGGATGTACGGAAATTCGGCTGTGGCCCGTATCGTATTCCCTACCTGACCAACTCACCTACCGGCGATGCGGCATAGCACTCATAAGACTGGTAGCAAGCAGGTCAGCCAGTTTGGCTGACCTGCTCAGCGCACTCTACTATCGCCCGGTATCAGCCCGAGGACATGAACCAGGTTGCACAGATGGCAGTGCAGAAGCGTGTAGGTCGCTTGCCGCCAGGTTGCGGGCGTCATGCTGGATAGGTGGCAGTATAGAACACTCCGGTTGCATTTCCCGTTCCTCCGATAGTGGCGGAGAGATCACTGCCACCAGTGCTCCCCCCATAAAACCAGAGATAGCCGCCGCCGGACGCCAGGGAGAGTGCAGGCGCGGCCAGTGAGGTTTACCGTGGCGTGAAGGGATAATCACTGTGGAGAGGATGCGCCTGGGCCTCAGTGGGCGCCTTGCGTCACGACGACGTAGGCAATGACGAGCACTATAACGAGCGTCTTGAAGATCACCAAGTCTAAGATGAACCACTTCATGATCTTGGCTTCCGCAGCGTCGTCGAGCTCCTCCCAGAACTGCTCGTTCCAGAAATGGTAATGCGGCCGCGGGCGGCGCTGGAGGGACACGATGCCGACGGCGATACGCACGCGCAGCGGTGTGCGCAGGTCGGCGCGCTCGACCTCTTGCCGGACGGCGGCGGCGCAGTCGGCGCACAGCATCCAGGAGCGCGGCTCATCGTCGGAGGGGACGTTCTCCACGACGCGGTACACCGGACCGCTGGACCGCTGGTGACATATCGCGCAGCGGATCGAGGTCGTTTCTGGTTGGAGCGTGGCCGTCGCGCCATTCCAGTCTCCCAGTAGGTCCATTCTGTGACCTCTGCCCTCCCCAGGAGTCGTGTCGGCGGCGGTGTAGCTCGCCCCGTTAGCCCCGGCTTCGCATGCGCCACTACCGCAGCGGACTCCCGGATGGACCGGCTGAGCCTCTCAGCCGCTCAGCCGCTGCGCGCTCGTCGGCACTTACCACACGTAGCGGGTCCTTCTTGCGTCAGCCCTTTTAGGGGCCTCCAGCATTCTGGACTGGTCCTTAGCATACGCCGACTCTTCCCCTTATGGCAACCGCCTTTAACAAAGTACAGACTGAGCATTTCCGCCACTATCGCCGTAGACGTGATACCTACGTCCTCCGCTCGTGCCCACGTGCATACTACCGATGTCACTCGCCTTCTGGATTCAGCACAAGAGTGCTGATTTCAGCTTGAGGTCGACCCCGAGACCATGATACGGCGCGTCCTATCGTCCTGGAGCTGGGCAGCAGGAGGGTGCTGCATGCACCTGAGCAGATCAAACGGAAAGAGAGCAAAACCGGAGAAATTTGTTTCTTGGTCCGCTGCTATACTGACTGGTGTGCTCATGGGAATGAGGGCAGTCAAGAACCCCAGGCCTACCGGCAGGAGCTTGCTCGTTTCAAAACCGTTTGCTTGGGAACAACCAGAGAGGAATCTTTGCGCATGCTGATCATTGCTGGCTACTTGGAGGTTGACCCCAAACGTCGTGACGAGTTCGTTGCCGCCCACCAAGATCTCCTTCGCAGAGGGCGAGCAGCAGCGGGTTGTCTCGATCTGGCGATCTCTGCCGACTCGCTCAATCCCTCGCGGGTGAATAACTTTGAGCGATGGCAGTCCCGAGAGCATCTTGACGCGTGGAGAAAGGTTGCCGCAGCGCCAGACACCGGTATTTCCATCATGGACGGCTCCATGATGGAGTATAGCGTGGTGGATGAACGACCGCCGTTCGGCTAAATCAGTGCTCTCTGCCTCCCGCTACCTGAAGCGCTAACCCGACCGGTAGGGTTTTTTGGGCAGGTCTCATGCCTCCTGGCCGGTATCCTTACGCATGTCGCGCTCGGTCTCGCGGTCCAACTTTTCTCGGACGGCTGAATCGATGAAGGCACGGCGACTCTTTTCGCCTCTGGCTTCATCGAGAGCTTGCCAGAGTGCAATCGGCAGGTCAATAGTGCTGCGCTGTACGGGTTCAGTTCGCTCTCGCGGTCGTCCAGGCCCACGATTAATCACGATTGCCGGTATACTGCTCGCATCCGGTATCTCGATGGTCGCCGTGACAACGGTATCGTCCCGCAGACCCTCGAGCGTATCGTGGCCAGACGCGTCAACGAAGGTCTGATACCAGCCGATACAGAAGTCTGAACTCATCATGCCCCGGCCGGTGCTCGCCCAGAAGGTGAGGTCATAGTCTGGGTTCCAGTAGAGTTGTGCGCCCTCGTCACGATACTTCTGCAGCTGCCTAACGTGCTCGGAAACCTCGATAGTTCTCATGATTTGCCTCTCCCTCTAATTTGCTCTGGCTCACTCTTCCCATCATGTGCATTCAATTATAGCTATAAATATAGTTTCTGTCATCACTCTGGACGAGCAATTTGGCGCACGTCTATGTCCCACGTCCCATCGCACGGGAGAGTTCCAGGGTTTAGCTCTAGGATGAGCGAGGAAAAGGCACTCTAATCGACCCGACTCGCCGCGAGGGTCACTCCATGCCGAGGCGCTCTGCACATTGGCGATCTCGAAACGCAGCCACCAAGCACTGCATTGTAGTGCGACAGAGATGGGCGCTGAGAGGCTTACCAAGGTAGCCGGCATGAACCCGTGCGGCCAGGTACGTCCCTCCTGATCAAGCTCCGTGGTCGCGCCTCCTTGGGAAACTAACTAGCCCATATCTCGCGACTGACCGTCGAGTCGCGCTACTCGGGATAGAGTGCAGTCTGGGAAGGGCGGCAAACAGTACTTCGCACGAAGCTAACATGTCATATACTGAGAGTGTCGCGATACAGTCACTCGGTCATCTACACCTCCGACCGCTTGCTTCTGTTCCCAATCAAGCGATACCAAGTCAGGAATCATATGGCAAAGAAATTGTCCAAGAATCGATCCAACCCCTCAACGACGGTAGAAGATCGCCAGGTCAAACGCCTACATATTCTCGAAGCTGCCGCTGCCGAGTTTGCACTCCTCGGGTTTGACACGGCCAGCGTAGAAAGTATTGCGGAACGTGCAGGGATCGGCAAGGGTACCATCTACAACTACACCGGTGGTAAAGACCAGCTCTTCTCCGAATGCCTGCAGCTCATCTGCGATGAGTTGCGCCAAGTACTAGGAGAGACGATGGAAGAGACCGTGAATGCGAGCACTGAGGCGCCGCTTCCCGAGCCCGAAGCCCTCCAGCGAGTGGCCCTCATAAGTGACCGATTAGCTGATCTTGCTCGTCGCCGGCATGACTTCGTCACCATCTATTTCGGCAGTCTCTTCGGTGTCAATCCTCGCGGTCGTGATCTCGTTGTGCAATCGGCTCGTGATATTATAACCGGACTCAAACAGCTGTTTGTCATTGGACAAGCTCACGCTATCATCCGTGATAGTGCCCCCGCCGATATGATCGCCTCCCTGATCTTTCTGAACCGCCTCGTCTTTTCGCGCATGTTGGATGGTCTCGATTTGCACGCTCATTCACCAGCCGAGCAGGCCAAATTCCTGTTCGATATGCACTGGCGTGGAATGAAAGCCGAGCCAGCGCCGTGATACCTTTTGCCGCCCCCTTCGTCGTAAATATGACTGGATAGTCAGTCGCACAGCGAGACGACTTGACGGGGGCACGGTATGGATCCGGGATTAGCAGGCCTCAGCCACGAAATGGCAACTCAGATTAATTCATCTGAAGAAACATTGCGTAGGTTAGCATGGCTTGGCACTGCCCGCGCACGCCGTTTTCTGCAGTACTACAACATATACGGGAACTATAGAACCGTAAAAGGCCGTTACGGCACTAATTAGCTCGGGAAAAGTATCGCGCCCCAACAGCGATGAGCTTGGCCACACATTTTGTGAACGCAAACCAGCCTATTGCCTGCTAACTACTCTGTCACATTATGGAGATGTTCACAGTCATGTGTATACCAGCTTCCACGCGTGTATTCCAGGCTGGGCAGGATCTGGTGGGATACGCGCCTAGTAACGTCAATGGCCTTTGTGTGGTACTGCGAGCGTGTGCCCAAAGATGCGTCAGGAGAAAGGCTCATGTTGCCCCCAAAGGACCGCGAGCATCATAATGGACCCGACGGCACGGTACTCGATATCAGCCAATTGGCCACCACCTATCTAGGACCACGCAAGCCAACAGCAAAAACACGTGCTCAGCAAATCGCCCACCATGAAGCGGAGATCCGGCACGTACTCGAGCTCGTGTCCATCGTCGAACTGGCACTCACGACACTCGTGTTTCGCCTCAGCATCACAACGGACCAGGGACTACTCAAAGCACTCAGGCACAATCGCAGAGATCTGCAGCGGTATCAGGATGAGTTAGTAGCGCTGCAAAAGGAACACGAGAATGCCATCGAGCGCATTCAGTCTCAACAGTGACTCCTATCTCTTTTGTGCAGAGGAAGAAAACAGGTCGCCAGCCGTCGAATCGGGAACGAACCTCGGTCGAGTTCCTGGGACGAGCGGCCACATGAGACAGGACATCGAGCATGGGGACGCTGATCGATCAATTTTGCACAGCCTGTGAGGAAATCTCCCTTCGAAGCCCAGCTGGGCAATCTATTCTCGTCCTCATTTTGGTTCTTGTCGGCGGAACACCGGTTGTCGACCCATCGGTTCGCCCCGACCCGTATTTTGCTACGGTAGCTCACGTGCACCTCCTACTCGAAAGACTGATCCATAAGTCCAAGATGACCGAATCCTTTCTCGTGCCTGGATTTGTTCGGGCGATCGACGACGTGTTAGCAGACTGCTCGGCAGAAACGCCACCTCCCGGAGAAACCCGCCACTGGTCGCTGGCCACCCAGCGACTCATTCAGCACGGTCTGTTAGTCGCGGTCGCGTCGGAGGGACTTGCTCTGGCGGGAGACAGTGGGACGGCACCTGCCGACCAGCACAGGCAGGCAGAAGCTGATCGCGAGATGTGGCAGGAACTGACGGCACCTATTCTTGAGGAGCAGAACCTGGAGCAAGCCATACGTGAGGAGTCCGAGGATGAGGACTAGCCTGAACCACCCTCCCGGATGAATCCGGGAGGTTCTGGTCCACACCACCGCACCCGCTGCCTGGCTCTCACGCACGAGGCGCTACAGCATCCAGGCTCTTGGGTTGGGCTGGTGAACCTGCTGCGGGCGACCAGCTCTGACGTGAGACCGCGTTCCACTGTCGCACGTGGGCGGAGCCATTAGCTCCTCCGCTTGCCGGTTGGTGCGTGGGATGGGCCTGCTGCCACGCCGCCCGCAGGATGGGTTCCCAACCTGGCCAGGCGGCTTGCGCCTGGTCCGCATGGAGCAGGAAGGTCTGCTGGTCCACAAACCGGATCAGGTAGGCGGAGTACAGATCCCGCTGCATCTGGAGGCCGCACGCCGGACAAGCATGCACCCGCTCAGACAACGGTTTCTTCTGGACTCGACCACACTGGCAGGTCTGCGACAGTTTCGTCCGTCGCGTGGGAACGGTGAGAACCTTGCCGCCAGCACTCGCAGCCAGACGGGTCAGGATCTGTACGAACGTCCCTGGGGCACGCCGCTGGATCGACCGGCCAAAACGGCGTTGCCACGCGCGGTAGGAGACCTGTTCGAGGAGAAAGGTCTCGCCCTGGTGTACGATCTGATGGGCCAACCGGCCATGCAGGCTCTTGCGGTGCGCCGCCAGCCTGCGTTGCCGATCGGCGAGCTGGGCCTGGGTCCGCCGTTGCCGCCGCGATGCCCGCCAGTGTCTGCGTCCCGTGTGCCCCGGCTTCACCGTGCCATTGGGCGCATAATTGTGTGGGTTGTTGGCGCGGCGTTGCCGATCCAGGTGCCGCTGCTCCCGCCGGATCTGGGCTACCTGCGGATCCAGCTCGGCACACAACTGCTCCAGTTGGGCGTGCGAGTCTGCGACCACTGCCACCGTAGAGGGACCCAGATCCAGCCCTACCGTGCCCTGACCGAGTACATGGTCGGGCTTCTGATAGGGTCGGCCTTCACAGATGAGCTGGACCCAGAAGCGGGTCCGCCCGCCTACCTGGCGCCGGACCAACCGCACGTATTTCACCCGGGAGGCCAGCCCATGCGCCAGCACCGCATCCCTCTGGGCATGGTGGTGAGGCAGGTAGGCCCGCAGGGTGAGCCCGCGCCACACCACCCGGTCACTGCGCCAGACCAGCCCAGTCTCGTTGCTCTTGCCCTCGACGGTGTCCAGCTGCTGCGTGCCCTTGAACCGCACCCGCCTGGCCTGGCCCAGCGCCATCCGCAGCACTGCCCGGTAGGCGCGGGTGGCTAGCTTCTGGCTCACCGGCGCATCGAGCTGCTCCTCGATCCAGTGAGAGGCATGCCGACACTCCTTGGCATAGGCCTGCAGCGCCGCATCGGTGAACCCATGGGCGGCTCGGGCTGATTTGAACGCTGCGGTCCGCTCGGGGGTGTGCCGGGGCAGCCTCCGGGCATGCTGATATGCGCGCGATTGCTTGACCAGCAGCCACCGGCTCCGGGCTTCCTTCTCCCAGGCAGGCATTGTAGAGAGCCCGAGCGGCCTCCAGCCGCGCCTGCAGCACCCGCTCCTGGGCTGGTCCCACCTGCAGTGGCACCTCACACACAAACGAAGGTGTCCGCCGACGTCTCGTGGACGGGGGATCTGCCTCCACACCGGGCGCGGGAAGCGGGAGCACGGCCGACACCTCATCGGGCTCTGGTACGTCCACCGGCCACAGCGACATCTGGCCGGTGAGCAGAGCCAGGCGACAGGTCCGGTGGTGGATGGACATGGGCCGGTGCTCGTCCTTTCTGAGCCAGGCGGCGCTCCACTGCAACACGAGATGACAATTCTGAACACACGTTCCATTACAGCCAGTCTACCCGAGTGGAGCGGATCTGTCAACCCGCTGCAGAGCCCGCATGAAATCGAGACAGGTAGCTCTCCGCAAAGGCGCGTTCATCCCTAGGACGAATCCACAGGGCTTGCCGAGCACTTTTCTGTAATGCCTGCGTAAGGGCTGCGTAATGCCTGCGTAACTACTGGCAACTACGCTGAAACATGTATGGATTGTGACTGCGCAGCCCCACCGTACACACTGGCGAGTCGGTGAACCGCACTCGGGGAGTGACACTACTCCAGATGCTGGTTCAGGCAGGCTCAACACCTTTTAGCAAAACAGCCAAGATACCACAGTGGAGAGAACATATGCCCAGATGGAAACGTGTTGCACTGAGCCTGAGTGCCGTTCTGGCGTTGGCGGCGTTGGCGGCCGTGGTCGTTCCCGGCGCCCGCACTGCCGATGCCGCCCCGGCGTACGGCATTGGCTTTGTCTATGTCAACGATAACACCGCCGGTATTAATACGGTCGCCGGCTTTATTCGGCACACCGACGGCACCTTGACTTCCCTGCCCGGTTCCCCGTTTCTGGTTGGGGGAGCGGGTACCGGCACAGTTACGGGCTCACAGGGAGCCCTACAATTGTCGAGCGATGGGCGCTACCTGCTGGCCGTTGACGCCGGGAGCAAGCAGATCTCAGTGCTGCACATTGGGCCATCCGGTCAGCTTTACCCAGTCCAGGGGAGCCCTTTCGGGTCCGGAGGTTCCGCGCCAATCAGTCTGGCGGTCCATGACAATCTGGTCTACGTTGCTAATAGCGGCAACGCAGCTGGCGAAGATACCAACTACACCGGGTTTCGATTCCACGACGACGGGGCTCTTTCTCCGCTCGCCGATTCGACTTTTGCCCTGCCGGATGGCTCGGGTCCAGGCGATATCCTGTTCAATGCGGATGGGACACGCCTGATCGGCACACGTGTGAACACGTCCCTTATCGACAGCTTCGTTGTCAGTCATGACGGGTATCTCACACCAGCTCCGCAGTCTCCCTTCCCGGCTCAGTCGGTTGGCCCGTTTGGCAGTGCGTTCAGGCCCACCAACCCATCCCAACTCTTCGTCTCGAATGCCCATGCCGGGACGAATAACGGGACTGTTTCAGCCTTCCAGGACACCTGGAACGGCACGCTGGAGTCGGTTGCCGGCTCGCCCTTCGCCGACCAGCAGACGGCACCCTGCTGGGTGACGATTACATCAAACGGCCAGTATCTGTTTGCTGTCAACACCGCAAGTGCTACCATCTCACGTTTCGCGATTTCGAACCAGGGGGTGTTGACGCTACTGGGCAGCACGCCGATCCAGGGGGGAACCGCTCTGCGCCCCTTTGACCTGCGAGTGGACTGGAGCGGGCACTATGCCTATGTCGTGGATGCGGGACTTGATTCCGTGAGCGCGTTCCTGGTACACGACGGCACCCTTACCGAGCTCGCCTCGTCGCCCGTAGCGCTTCCGGTGGGAGCGACGCCATTCGGCCTGGTCATAGACTAACCTGGCCCTGGTCCCAGATGTGTTATCTTGGGATTAGGCGTCAGATCACTGGCGCTATCCCAGGATGACTCAGGTGAGACCACGATCATCGCCACGACCTACTCCAGTGCCGCTTGCAGATTGCACTTTGCAGGAAATGCACTTATACCGGAACTGGCATAAGGGGCCGCGTCGGCGCGCTAGATCGGGAGGCATGAGATAGGCACTGGATTCGAGGCGGGTGAAGAGCAGTGGCGGGCACGGCTAGGCACGCTGCGTCAGGTCGTCCGTCAGAACCTTGTAGCTCGCCAGCTCTCGCTGCACCTCTCAGGCGCGCCGCCCCGGCGCATCCTGGATGTGGGCTGTGGCCAGGGCACGCAACTCCTGGCTCTTGCACGTGGATTCGCTTCGCACTATCCAGAGCAATGGAGTAGTGGGGGCGAGCTTTACTGGCGACTGTCGGGTGATTGCACGATGCCGATTCCAATCGAGGGACCCGTGTGGACGCCCATCGTGGGGCTCAACCAGGTCTTTTCAATTGGACCATGATACTCTTCAATGAGTACGGCTTCCATTTGCGCCATCCACTCGGCACTAGTGCCACACACGAGCAGACTTTCAATCGTCCTGTGCCCCAGCGCCAGTTCGCGCAGTCTAAGCAGCCCACGCTGGAGTGTCCGCACGCTCTCGACCGGGACCGCTTCACCGCCTTGATAAGTTAGGATGGGGTGGGCGGCCATTACGCGTCCAAACAGGTGCACCGCACGGGGGCTACGTCCACCGCGGCGCACATAGTCCAACGACTCTAGCAGGGTGTAGAGTCGTGTGCGTGCCAGCACCGCGACCACCTGCGCATGGACGGCTTGCGGTGGGGCTCCCATGCGGGCGAGCTGGGAGGCGCGGATTACGGCTGGCCACATGCCGACCCCAACCAGCTGCGTGTCAATGACGTCGATCACCGCCGGCGCCAGAGCGTCGCGTGCGGCCAGGGCATTAGAGAACACCTGGCTGACGCGGCGTGACGGGTGGATGGATACGATGGCGGTGGCTCCCTGGGCGAACGCCCATTGGTAGGCTGAGTAGAAGTCGTCGGCGGAGGCCGGCGCAGTCGTCACGAGGGGTCCTAATTCGCGAAACTGCGCATAGAATTGCGCCGCTGTCAGATCGATGGCGTCGCGATAGACCCGCCCCTCCAGCAGGATGAGATTGGGTACGACGACGATGCCGAGAGCCTGGGCATGGCTGGGGAGTATCGTGGCCGTACTATCGGTGACGACTCGTACACGCGCAGGACCGCGCGCGGGCGGTGCGTTCCAGGCGCCGGATGGGTATTCCCACGCAGGGGATCGGAGATTTTCGCTCATGGTCAATCACCTCGCAGCTCGCCCAGCAGGCGGCTATGGTGCTTTGGACAACCGTTCGAGGATGGTGGGCGGGATTATACACCCTGCTCGACACCAGGTCTACCCTTCTGTGCCGCTGCGCCGTATCTCGGGTTGCCAACGGTCGGCGACATTTCTTGCCTCAGCTTCAGGTGCTTACCTCCTCCAATCTCACCCCACGAAACAGGGCGTAGGACTATACTGTTTGGGAACAACTACCGTCGCTAACGAGCAAGGAGAGGGTTATGACACACGCGTCTTATGATGATATCGCCGAGTGGTATGACCAGTATCTACGAGACCGGCCGGTCTACAGTGAAGTTATCCTGCCGAATCTGTTGGCTCTTGTCGGAGAGGTCGCGGGGGAAGTCATTTGTGATCTGGCGTGTGGACAAGGTTGGGTGGCGCGCGAGCTGGCCCGACGCGGCGCACAGGTCACCGGTCTCGACCTGGCGCCCAACCTCCTGGCGCTCGCACAACGCTATGAAGAGCAAGACCCACTGGGAATCGTGTACGTGCAAGGAAACGCCGAGCGGGCTGAACCACTCCGCGATGGTCAGTTTACCGGCTGTGTCTGTGTCATGGCACTCATCAACATTCCTGATCTTCACGCCACCTTCCAGAGCGTACGACGGATTCTTCAGCCCGGAGGCTGGTTCGCGTTTGCCATTCCTCATCCGTGCTTCGAGACTCCGCATGCTCAGTGGATACCTCTGCCTGATCCGGAGCATGCAGTCGCTCGCACCGTCACTGGCTATTTTGACGAACGCCAGTGGTATTCAGCCAACCCTGACGGAGTCCGCAGCCGGGTAGGAGACTATCACCGCATGCTCAGCACCTATCTCAACACGCTCTCGGCCACCGGTTTTATATTGGAACAAGTCCTCGAACCGCGCCCATCTGTCCGGCAAGCTGACCTGGTGCCTGGTAACCGCGAAGTCCCTACCCTCCTGCTGATCCGTGCCCAAATTGCCTCAGCGGAGAGTAGTTGATGCTCCGTCAGTTCCTCATCAATCGGCTCTACCCGTGTAGCTGTCTCGTGCGTCTACGATCGCTATGGCCTGCGGTAAGACACCTTCATCGCCGAAGGGACGCTCGAGCAATTGAAGATTATCCTTGACATGTTCCGCCTTCTTGGTGCCCAAAAGGACCGAACTGATATGAGGATTCGCGTAGAGGAATCGTAGCGCCAGCGAACTGAGGGCACTCGGATCGTTGTCTACCAGTTCGAGCAATAGCCGTATGGTCGGGCCATCCTCTACCGTGCCCAGCATAGGCATGACTCGGCTTGTCAACAAGCCATTACCAAGTCCCGTTCTAATGAACACGCCCATTCCCAGGTTTGCCGCCCGCTCGATATTGGCACCGTTTTCCTGGTGCAGAAGATTGTAGCTCATTTGCATGACGTCGAACTCACCGCTCTCGATGCAGCGGGACGCCATAGCTCCATCGATCGAAGCTCCCAGGAATCGGACCTTTCCTGCCTGGCGGGCGTCTTTCATAGCACCGACGGTTTCTCCCCGAGCCAGTACCTCCTCCGGCTCAGGTCCAAAATGTATCTGCATGATGTCGATGACGTCGGTGCGCAAGAGGGAGAGACTCCGGTCGATCGACCCAGCGATACCGGCGTACGAGTAATCATAATAGGTATTGGGTTCGCGGCTATGTTCCCCGCATTTCGAGGCCAAGAGATATTCTTGGCGCCGGTCATGTAGAAAGCGACCGATCCGTTCTTCGCTGCGGTGATAGGCGGATGCGGTATCGATAAGATTGATGCCAACGTCGAGCACCGTCTGGAGCACCTCCTCCGCTTCTCCGTCCTCGGGCCGTAGGAGCGTTTCCTCCGTTCCCAGTCCCCAGTCTCGTCCAATTTCCAGCGCGCCGAATCCCACGAAAGTGACGTGCTCGTTCATTTTGGGAATGGATCGTTTCTCCAAGGCTTTCATGATGAACTCCTGAGTTTTGCTGAGGTGGATGAACCGGTCTACCATTATAACGTATCGATGTACCCTACCGAATCGACGCTTCGCTCAATCGCATTGTCGGCAGTATGGTGCTGGATGACATCTTGCGCTGAGACACGATTTTCGTGGGAGACTACTTGGGCAATGTCACATTCGCCTGGAGAGCAACCGGTGAGCAGATTGGAAGGGAGATGTGCTAGAACATCGGTCAGGTATCCTACAGGGCTATGCAAAAGTCGCCACCTCTGGGAGAAGCGCCCGCCTCAAGGCGGGACGCCGGGCATCAACGCGCCCAGGGCGGCGTACCAATCGTTTGCTCAGCGTTAAAAGCCTGGAATCCGGCGGGGATGCAAACCAGCGCGTGCGCGGGAGCATCCCCTGCGTTAGACAGTTGTATCCGCGCCTGAGCTGGAACAGCCAGCGCGTCACCAGCAGCCAGGCTCACCTGTTCATCATCGATAACGAAATTGAGCACCCCTTCAAGCAGGATAAACACCTCTTCATGGTCCAGCCAGTGAGCCTCAGCGCTGGGCGCGTGCGGCTCGACATAGAGACGCCAGGTGCAGATTTCGCTGGCCCCACGGCTTGGCGCAGTCAGCCCGACGAAACGGACCCTGGGCAGGGTGAAGGTAGGCGCTTCGGCAGCGCGAACGACGGCCATGCAAAACTCCTCTCGGTAATGTACACTCTCCCTACAGAGAATCGGGAAATGGGCTGCAATCTCTTGTTTCTGCCCGATAGTAAGTCTACCTGTCTAATAGTACCTATGCCTGCCCACTTTGTCAAGAGGAGAGCAAGCCTGATGGCCGATTTGCGTTCGCGCATCGATGTGGCGCAATTGGCTGAAAGCCGCCAAAACTATATCGGGCGTTTGCTTCAGAACGCAGCTCGCGCCGTTTCCGTACAGGCAACTGAGCGGCTGCGGGCGCGTGGGCATCGGGGGCTGAGCCTGGCGCACACGACGCTGCTGGCCCATCTCGATCTTGATGGCACACGTATCACGGTGCTGGCCGAGCGCGCGGGCATGACCAAGCAATCCATGGGGCAGCTTGTCATGGAACTGGAACAGCGGGGCTATGTGGCCCGCCAGGATGATCCCACTGATCGCCGCGCCACTCTGGTCACGTTCACAGAAGCGGGCTGGCAATTTTTGGTGGACGCCGGGACGGTCAAGCGCGAAATTGAAGCCGAATACGCAGCGCTGCTTGGAGCAGAGGAGTTGGAAACGCTGCGGGCCGCGTTGAGCCGCGTAATTAGGCACGCCGAAACCGCTGCCAGGGAGACTCCACCGCCTCACGAGCCATGAAGCCACTGTCCCAACGGGACGATACAAAAGTTGGCAACCCTGGCAAGAGCGCCTGTTGCTTCTAGCGCCGCCGTCCCTGGCGGCGAACCATTGGAGCGCACCTTCGCCAACATCGCGCGCCGCGTGGAGAGTCCTGAGGCCGACGGCCAACGCGTGCAGCACTTCATGTCGTCCTCGCCTTGGTCGGCGCAGCGCGTGCTGGAGCAGGTGCGCGGGATGCCGACCGCTTTCGCATTGGAGAGGGTCGACATCCACCAACAGCGCGTTAGGGCAAAGGCTTCAGCGCTGTTTTATCTTCGTCGCCTACCGCAGACTTCTGCAGTCTCCCCAGCCGCGACCCACCCAAGAGACCGTAGGCGAGCGCAGCTGGACCGGCAAACACGCAAGCGAGGTACAGGTACGACGCAAGGTAGCCGTACTGCTTGACATAGATGATGGTGTCGGTGTTAAAACTGGTCGCCCCTATGATCGTCCCCGTGACGGCGAAGTACAGCGCGACCACCATCGCGAGTAAGGTCAGAAGTAGAGCGGCCAGCCACGCCCACCGGCGCGTCCAGATCGAATTGATGATCGCCCCCACAATTGCCGCAAGACTCAGGAGGGTGGCTCCCCCAAAGGCAACATAAGCGATCACCGTCTCTGGTACAGACTGAGTAAAGGAACTGTGGTTGAAGTGGAGAACGAACAACGTCGCGACGCCCATCACATTCAGCAGCAGCATGGCACCGATCGAGAGGTCTATGAGGCCGTTACCCACACCGGGCATCGCGAAACGTATTCCCACCGGCCCAGACCACGTCACCAGTGAATACGCAAATACTGGCATGAAAATGCCGACCAACACGAGTGCGCCGGCATTTGGGAAAACCTTGACAGAATAGATGAGACTTGCGTTGAGGAGCAACAGAACGGTGAAACTGCCGAAGTGACGACGTCTCGCTAGCACCCAGAGATACAGGAGAGCGCCGAGTTCACCGACTACCGCGCCTGCCGCTGCGGCCGGGGCGATTAGCAGGACATACTCGTGTAGGTTAAAACCGTTATGACTGGGATCACCGAGCAAAGGGTAATCCAAGGCACCGTTGACCAGCAACCCAAGATAGGGGCCAGTCAAGAGCACCATCGCTGCCGCCCAGCCCCATTGGCCACGCCGAGAGGCTACTCTTAGGGCGAGGAGGAACGCAGCCAGGCCGCACAGTAATCCAGCATCGGCTACATATATGCTCACACCCAGCAATACGCTGCCTTGGGCAGGGTGAACAGTAGAGATCACTCCCTTGAACAGCGCTATCACCTCAAGGTAGATCGCCGAGAGCACGAAGAGGCTCCATGCCCGTGTTTTTCGTACCGGACCACGAGCTGCGAGATCCAGTGGTGGACGCAGCGCGATGCCCCGGCCAACCACCAGTATGCCTACCGCCATGACCACGAGGGCGGCAGCAATGGACCAGAGCACATAACTTGCGGGAGGGTTGATGCCAGGCCATGGGAGGTTTGCAAGGTTGCTTTTGGTGAGGTTCGCGAGGATGGACTTGATGTCGTCGAGAACCGAACCGAGTCCCAGTGTGGCAGCATTCACAAGACCGGCGACAATTCCCGGGAAGTACGTGTACAATGGCTGGCCCACCTCGGCCCAGTTGTTCTGAGCGTCCCAGATGAACAGCCATAGCCCCAAGCCGAGCCCCACGAGCAGCGCCAGGGTCGAGCGCCATGCTACCTGCCAGTGGCGGAGGAGCACATCATCGCGGGTGGCCAGATGCTTCTGCACGACTCGCTCAAGTGCGGGGTGTCCAGCCACCAACTCGTGCGCAACCGGTCCCACCACCTCCTCCAGGTTCTGCCAATAGGTCGTGTGATCGGTGAAGGTACTATCCGTGTTCACCACGTCTCGGTTCACGCAAAGATCCAGACGGTGCCGCAGCGCCTTTGTAGGATTGGCTACAACGCGATCCGACCAGGCAGCCACGTCGGGCAGTGAACGAGCGGTGAGAGGCCCCGTCGCCACAGGGTCATAGTGAGCCCAGAAGTGGAGCCAGCGGACCCGTTCGGGCAGCACCCCGCGCAGGCGATGGGGATCGTCGGCGGTCATGAGCCAGATGCGGCGTAAAGCCTGAGCCAGGCAAATAAACGTCACCGGCTTGGAGTCGGGTCCCTTGTCGAACTCGGGGCGATCGAGAACGGTCGTCAATCCCTCATAGGCGATTACCGTACCCATTGAGTGGGCGATTACCACGACTCGGTCGCAGGCCTCCTCCCTCAGAAAGGCGATGACCTCCCGCTCGAAGCGCTCGCGGATGCCGGCGGAGCGCGTGTAGTCCAGGGTGTACACCTGGGCTTCGGCGATCCAGTGAAGCATGATGGTATCGAGAAGGGCGGAGAATCCGGCAATGACCGTATTTTGCAGCGGAGGTATGAAGGCTACCAGCACGCGAAGTAAGCCCATCACCAACAGCAGCAGCAGAATCACTGGCG
Organism: uncultured Chloroflexia bacterium; assembly: GCA_963826075.1. Classification (GTDB taxonomy): domain Bacteria; phylum Chloroflexota; class Ktedonobacteria; order Ktedonobacterales; family JADMIN01; genus JAJPKE01. The sequence continues at coordinate 306,963 of CAWGVQ010000004.1, read as the reverse complement.
TGAGGAGTAGCCATTGTACTGCCTTCCAGACATACTGCATCGCCGTGTAGACTTCAAGCAAACCGTGTAGAAAAACGCGCTCCGCCTGGGTGAAGTGGACGTGTTCGCCTTCTTTGGTACTCTGCTCCAGCTCCCTGATTGGAGCGGTGGCCGGTGCGCTGTTCTCCGGGGGCCCTGTAACCGTTCCCTTGGGCTTGGTCCAACCCAGACGGTTGGTGATGGGCAGTAGGAGATGGGTGGCCTGCTCCAACCCCTGGACCCGTCCCCAAGCGATGGTTGAAGTAATCGACGGCACGCCGAATGACTCCGCCCACCATACCTCCCGAAACTCCAGCCTCAACTCTTCTTCAGAGTCGCCGGCCGATTCGCCTGTGCCCGGGTCGCCGGAAGCTCTGGAACCCACCGGTTCTTTCGGCGGGACGAGGGACACGAAGGCTTTTGCGGGGGCCGCGTCCGGGTTGGGATCGTCGGTCAGCTTGGCGCGTACCCAGATTCGTCCAATGCCTTCCCGCCGCAGAGACAACTGAGCCTTGTGGTTAAACCAGTAGGCAAGGGTATTAACATTCTCTTGCAGGGTCGTATTGCGCTTGATGCTGCCGAGGCCGTGAATGACCACGACCCCAGTGTAGTGCTCCGGAGTTGGACTACTCTGGTGATCCACCGTGGAACTCTTGACGGTGGAAACCGAATCGGATATCGCCATCGCTCCCTCCATTCTGTGGCTGAGCACACTGCAGGAACACGTGTCTGGCAGCGTGTCAGCCCTCTGTTCCTACAGTGTGTCATAACCAAGGTGGGAGCGACAGGAACTTTCGGCACTTTGACCGGCACCTTTGCTTCGAGTCTATCTGACGGAGTGTTCCTGCTACATTCGTAGTCGCGACAGCCAGCCTGGGCACCACCGGAGATAGAGCGACTCATCCGCATTCCGAGTCGCCGGGCCGTGTCCGGCTGAAGCAATCACCGCCCGCAGCCTGTTCGAACGCCTCTGGCACAACCACCACCACTCCCAGTACCTCAAAAGGCCAACAGCTGGGCGTCATGTCCACAGCGGGCGAGTGGCTACCTTAGCTTACCCTCACTGCGTAGCTCAACGGGGTACAAGAGTGGGTACTGTGAGCACCTCAGAGTCAGGCTCGGCCTTAGGGTACAGGCGAGAGACAGAGTCGTTGCCAGTGTACCTAGACTGGTCCAGACGCCGGCAAGCAGCTGTCTCTCGCTGCGTCTGCTCGCTGGCTGCCGAAGCCAGTGGGGTGGCCTGTATCAGCTTCCAATCTGGAAGGACGGGAAGTATCTGAAAGATGCGCATCGGATTGGGAAACCCTCTGAGCGTCATAACGCCACGATCCTGGTAGCTCAGGCCACTGATCTTCTGCGCCAGGTGAATTACTGTCTGACTGGCAAGGGCCTCGCTGGCCCGTGCCACGCCGCAGAGCCGCGCCGCCAAATGTAGAGCCACGCCGTGGTATTCACCCCGCTCTCCTACTTCGAGCTCGCCGGCGTCTAGTCCAACACGCAGTCCCAGCGATTCTTCACCCATCCCGGAGCACTTCTGCTGTAATTCGATGGCGGCGCAGAGCGCCTGGCGAGGCGAGGGGAAGACCGCTACTATCTTATCGCCGTTTAATACTCTCACCAAGCCGCCTCTGCGCTTGAGCACAAGCCAGGCGGCGAACCACATGGCGAGGCCCGTGCCCACATCACTCTCGAGTTCGTCCATGCAGGGATTGTAGCCTACGATATCGGCGATAAGGACGGTTTGCACGGGAGGCGGAGTGGGGAGGTTGCGCGAGATCGCAGGTGAAGCGATACGCGACCGGCGCACCGCGGCGCGTAAGGAGCTCTCGTCCTCGGGGGAGAGCTCGAGAGCGCGGGCAAGCGCCTGTATGGTGTAGCGGCGTGGAGCGCGTATGATCCCACGTTCAAGGTTGGAGAGACCACGCACGCTGATTTTTGCGTCCTCGGCCAGGTCCTCCTGCGTGAGACCGGCGGCTTGGCGGTACGCCCGCAGCAAGTCACCAAACGTGGAGGGTTCCACGCCTTTCGCGGCGGCTGCTTCTCCTATGTGTCTGGTGTCCGCTACATGATGTCGTGTCCAGGACACCAGAGGTTGCCCATCTGGATTGAGTTGGCGGTACATACCACGTCCAATGGGTACGGTAGACATCTCATTCGCGATCTGATCTAGTGCCATGATGCTGTGCCCTCACTTATTACTCTAGCTTGCTGTGTTGACGGCCTCGTCGCGTCTCGCCTCGTCAGCGTTTCAGGTGTCTCGCCTCTGCCACGGCCGCAGAGTCGACGTCCGCAGCAGGGGCTTGACGGCGGCAGGCATAGACACCGGCGTCAGCGCACTGCGAGCCAGATGCAGAGGCTTCCTGTGAGCGCAATGGCACAGAGGAAGCAGATATCCAGCGGCTCGAGGGTGCGGATGACATGAATAATTCGGCTCATGCTGTGCCTCGCTTGGGTTGCTGATTACCACGTTCGTTAGCTTGCTGTGGGCTTGGGCATGGATAGAGAGGCGCCACTTGCCGACTTCTCCACCCGCTTCGTAGGCTCGGGCGCGTGCTGACGGCTAATACGCACCAGAACCGCCAGGGCGGTGCGTACGGGGGCAAGGAGGCGTGTCTCGCGATGAGCTGACCCGGCCCGGGCTTCACGGCACAGGCGATCGGCTTCCGCTTCGCGCAGCATGTCCTGGGCATGCTGCTTGGCCAGAAACAGCGCGTTCTCTGGGGTCATGTACATCATATTCGTGTGCTCCTGCTGAAGCCACAGTGCTGTGGCTCTCTGGCTACTCGTATCCATCTGCAGGTATTCTCTGAGGCGCTCCCTGTCTGCGGCCTCTACATACACAAATGGCAAGGCAGGAGATATTCCGGGTGAATTGTGGCGCTAGTCTCTGGGGCCGGTTGGAGAAGTATGCTGCCATCCTTGGGACTGGGAGAAGTGTAGGTCGAGAGGTACTCCTTCACTTGGTATGTCGACGGCAGCCAGGACAGTACCAGCCGTTAAGACTGGTACTGTCCTGGCTATTCATCGCCTGATGTTACGCCGTGCAAGGTTGGTCTGTGTCGGCCTCTTTCAACGTCGTGAGGCTATCATACGCGCCTCCCCCGGTCTGGTACTCGTTAAGCCAAGAACGGTCTGGTCATAGGTGGTAATCCACTCGGACTCGGACGTCGATGAGGCTGGTAGGGAAAACGCAAGCACATTGTTTGAGGGTGTCATCGGCGCTCATTCCTCTCTGCGAAATTTTCTATGCTGAGTTTCGTGGCCTCATTGTGAGACGCGGCATGGGCAACCATGTTTCTTGTGTCAGGAAAAGCAGGGTTCTTTGAAAAGCAAGCGGTGTTACTTTGACACTTACTCAGCACGGAATGCTGTTCTGTGCTGGGTAGGTATAGCAGGCAATAGAGAGAGGTGCAAGTTGGTAGAGGAAATGAGAGAACGAGACGAGAGGAACGTATTCAGCAACCAAGAAGCTACTTTACACTTCATGTCACCCTGGAGCATTCTACCCCTTGACGGTGTGAAGGAGAGTTTTGGCTGGCAGGACATGCTCTCTTTACGGATGATCCGGCTATGCGTAAGCTTGCTGCTACATATGGGTGTCAGCCGCAGGAATGGTACATTTTGCGTTCGACTTTGTGCGCGAAATTGTCGTGATTTCTCACATCCTCGCTGGGCGTACGCCAGGACACGCCCCATTTTCGAGCCGACGTCTTGGCGCGAACGCATTGAAGCGAACGCATTGGACGGATTGTTTGGGATTCTGCGGCTCCGTGCCCGATAACATAGGCAACACCACCGCCCTACCGACATTAAACAGCGGACGGCATGGCGGATGGGTAGAACCCCAGCTTGATGCGGGTGAGGCGCTGGGCTTTGCTGTAGCGCACAGAGACCAAATCCGGGGAGGCCAAACTCTCTGGCTTTTCCAGCACGCTGGTGTCTCAGATCACCAGCACCAGTTCGGCGGCGGCTTCCAGCTCCTTCAGCCGCTCGTCCGCGCGCTGGCACAAATAGCGCACGATGTCGGCCGCTGCCCACTTGGGGGAGCGCAGGACGTTCGACAATCGCTTGGTGCCGGCGGGGGTCCTGGGCTGGGGTGAGCACACAGCCACCCAGTTCACTCAAGAGCAAGCCATGGGCGCGGTTCCCCCACTGCAACAGCGCCGCAATCCCGTCGGCCACCGTGCGGACCAGACGCGCGTCCATGTGCCGATCCAACCTCATCAGCAACGGGGCTAAGAACTCGTTCAATTGCTTGCGGACCCGCTGGCGACCCGCTAAGAGGCTTGCACTCCCTTGTTCTGTACTGCATCATCCATACAGGGACCCTCCTGAGCGAGCATCGAAGTTGTCACAACCGATGCAGTCAGGAGGGTTCGTCTACTTGGCAAGCCAAAACTTCAGGATGACTCATGTCTACGAGCACCAGCCCGTTTCCAGTTCACACGGAGCAGGGCTGATTCTGGCTGGCGTCTTGGAGATTGGTCAAGGTATCATACGGGTCCGTGTCACTGCCCGGCCTGCTCGTCGTGAGCGCTTCCGCCAGATTACCCGACACCAGTGCGGTGGAAAAACTGGTACCCGACCAGAGTCCGGTTTCTGTTGGGTCGGAAGAGTTGGTGGTGGGGTCATCGTCGATACTGCAAACATTCATCCCAAGCGCATAGGCTGGGGAATATTCTGCAGAGCTGCCAGTAGCGAGCTGGTCCGGAAGCGAGAGGCAGGGCATTGAGGCGGTTAGGTATGGTTCATTGGAAAAGGGAGCGAGCGATTGGTTGGCACTGAGTTTCCAGCTCGCTCCTGTCGCCGTCGTGGTAGCCGCTGCTGCGACCACACCGCAGACCGCCGCGGGAAAATCAGCCCCATAGGGTGTTCCCGAGGCATCAGGCGCTCCGGAATCATTGCCAGTCGCGGCCACGATGTGGTACCCCTGGACGACCATCGCCCCGATCACATCAAGTAGGGGAGTCGCATCGGATGACGAAGCATTCTGTGCCGAACACTTGCCCGGCTCGATCTGATTGCCCTCGGCATACTGTGGGTAGCCGCCGGTCAAGATATCGGGGAGGCATACTGGCGGTGGCTCGATGGTCAGCGACATATTGATGACCGTATTCGCGGCGGATGAAGGCGGGTATGACGCGGTCCATATTGACAGCAAAACGCTGAGGAGTGTATAGAAGTCGCCCACACCGTCCTGATTGAGCACCGCGCGCATGACGACCTGAGCTTGTGGCGCCAAGTGGTGGACCAGCTCTGCGATGGCCAGACCATGCGACTCGAACCAGGTGTTCTGTTTCCAGTGCGTGTAGTAATCGCTGATGTCCGAGAGTGAGTCATAGTCCTCAAGTACGGGCACGCCGCTCGCCATATCCTCGAGCGCCCCTGGACAGGCGCCTGCGGTCGGACAGAGGCATGCGGCAATCGGCACCAGTTCCCCAGCAGGTATGTCGGGGCCGGCATACGTCGTATCGAGTACATACACCGTGGGATTTGTCGCACTGATGCTAGTGATCACCTGGCAATTTCCTGGGTTTGATTGCTTCGAGTTGGTCTGAACTTTGGTGTTTGCATTCGGAGTGGGCGGACCATCGGGACTCCCTCCAATGTAGCCACTTCCGGCTGTGACTGTCGGATAGGGTTTATTAGCGACTCCGCCAGTTAACAGCCAGTCAGGAGCTGCACCGGTTATGGTAATGGCAGACGAGGAGCCACCAGTTGTCGCGGTGGGAGGGCAGGTAGTGGGGCCGCCGTTGACTGTCCCAGTGGTGCTGCAGGCAGGGGGAGACGGACTCGTTATGGGGCCTGCGTTCGTGTTAATGGCGTTCATAGCCGCCTTGAGATCTGTATCGCTATTGTCGTTGCTTCCACCCTTTGTAACCTGAATAAAGTCAACCCCAACATCAACTGTGCCGCCAGAGAACGGCATCCAGGATGCACCACCGTCTTCAGTGAATGGCGTGACGGAGAGTTGAGCTAGATTGTCGCCTGAAAGAAAGCTATTGACCGCGCTTTCAATCTCGTCGGGTGCCCCTGACAAGGTGACACCGGGACCGACAGCACTGACGGCAATGACGCCTGGAACGAGAATGCTTCCCTCGGAGGTATTCGAATACCCTGAAAAGCTTTGAGGAGGTGTTGTCGTGGAAGAGCCGCACCCGGTCGCAGCAGCGATCGCTACCAGGCCAACCAGCAGCGGCAGCCGACCTGCTATCTGCAGGAAGGGGCGCCTATGGCCAGGGGCGGGATGAAGATGGCGTGCTTGTCGCATTTTTTTGTCCTCATGGTACGCACCGCAAGCATACTAGCAGTGCTTGTAGGAAGATGCCGAACTATGCGCTGAGGTATTCCAGCGTTGAACTCTCTATGAGAGGGAATACCCACCTCATCGATTTTCCGGTTGACTTTCTTCGCGATGCCCAGAGTTGTCATCGATCGCATCCCGCACTGCGTCAGGCAAGTCCGAGCTCGGGAAGGAGGTCAAGGCTAGGCCACCCCAGGCATAGGGACTGGATCGCAGCGAGTTCGCGCGGTCGGAGAGCATCTCCAGCTGCGCAGCTCGTAGTGCCTGTGACAGGACGAGCGGTGGCCCCACTGTACTCGCGCTCATCTGCGCGGAAAGCCGTCGATAGAAGTTTTGCAGCAGCTCGCGGGTAAGCCCCTCTTCTATGCTCCACAGTGATGCTAGAACCGCTCTCACGCCGGCAAAGCCAAAGTCACGCACGAGACCGACAAACTCGTCCCCACGACAGGGCTGGCCACAACCGGTGTCGCAGGCGGAGAGCGACACCAGCTCACACCCAGACAAATGCAGCCGGCGGATCATGGACCCATACAGCGGCCCATCCGCCAGGAGCAGGTGGGAAAACGTGGGATTGGTCTCGTAGAGCGATCCATGGGTAGAGAAGTGCAGAAAGCGAGACCCAGGCCCGTGTACGCGCAGCTGCGTGCTGGTAGCCTCGGCCTCAACATACGCCTGGCCCCCCAGCAGAGTGGCCAGTTCGTCTGCCTCTCGAGGAGACTGCGGTAGCTCTCCGTGGTTGGAATAGCCCAGTGCCAGCATGGTTCGATCCCACTTCGTCGTCCTGCTCTCCGGCACGACCAGGTAACCTGGTACTGCCGTCTGCCTGGCAAGGATGAGGCATGATGTCGCCCGCTCTGTGGCCCAGCGCTCTACGAGATAGCAAGAATGCTTGGCGTCGTAGAGCGCGGCCAGGGGAAGGGCATGCAGAACATCATGGGGAACAATGGTCAAGACCGCGCCGTCTGGAGGCAACCATCCCTCCCGCTCGACAGGCGCGATCAGCAACTCCCAGAGTTGGGCCAGATCCGCACGCAAACTGCGTCCCCAGATGTCGGCGATCCGATGAAGCTGGCCCGCCTCGTGTGAGGCAACGGTGAGCCGCTGCGCGAGCGCCTCGAATCCGGCAAGAATAGCACCATGGGTCAGTTGCCTGATCTTCCCGGCACCTCTGGCCACTGTGCGTACATCAATCGATCCACCATGGAGCACGAAGATCACCAGATTGTCGCCAGCCAGAGCGTAGGCCAATGCCGGACCAGCGTGCGCTGCGGCAAGCAGCGTTGCCGTATCAGGCAGTGTTGCCTTGCCTACGCGCCGCGCCACTTCCTCCGTCCGGTTGCGGATCTGGGTTTCAAGGTCGCGTAGTTCTTTCTGCAGGCGCTGGCCCTGCAGCTGGCCACTCGGGCCGTTGCCCTCATGCATGGACGCAGCCGCCTGGCGCTTGGCGTTATAGATCACGATAGCATCTTCGAGGGAGGAGTCGGTACCGTCGGCCTGGACGTCCTGCCGGTCCGTGGCTGCATGCCCAGACCGGGAAACGCGCCAGAGGCCACGAGCGCGTGACCGCTCAAGATAGACCAACGCTCCTGTTGGATGGCCGTACTCCAAAGCCAGTGCCAGTGCCTCGAGGTAGACGGATTCCTTTTCCTCCAGGAAACCGGGGCGCTGGTCGAACACCAGGTCGTCCAGCACGACATGCAAGGCGCGTGTGGCCAGGTCAAAGTGCTCTAGCGCAGTCCCTGGCTCCTCACAGCGCTTGGCTACCTGGGCTAGCACAACGTGCCCCTGATACGCGATCTCGGGCATGTGCTGCGCCTCTCCCAGTAGCACAACTCGATCAGCATGTAGCCGCGCCAGTGTCAGCCAGCCTTGAGCCAGAAGCGCGTGGGCGGCAATCAGATGCGCTTCAGCACGATGCATCTCCATGACGTTGGGGGCGCCAGGGCGTAAGAGAGTGAGTGCCAGCTCACGCGCCTCGCTGTAGCGGCGCTGTTGCAGCCGCAGCCATGCCCGCTCCAGGGATATTGGCTGGTGCAGATGCCAGGGGTGGTCTGCAGTGTGCGCATGCAGCAGGTTCTCAGCTGCATCAAGGCATATTTCTCCCTGGGCCGCGTTCCCCGCCGCTCCAAGGGTGCGGGCCTGCAGGACGAGCGCATCAGCGAGATCGAGCGGCGATTGCTGCAACCCCGCCATCAGCTCTACAGCCTGCGTCGCCGCCGAACAAGCCTCCTGACTCCGATTGAGGTTCAGAAGCGTCTTTGCATAACTCGTGAGCGCAAAGGCTTCTTTGAGTTTGAGGTCGACTGCCCTTAACTGAGCTATGGCCCCCCGCATCATGGGCAAACCACTAGCTAGCTGCCCACGACTACGGGCAATCAGGGCCAAATGCACCTGTACCTGCGCAGCAAGCCCGAGATTCTCCACGCAGCGAAACCGGCGGCGTGCCTGAAGGAAGCAGTGCTCCGCCTCTGTCAGCTTTCCCAAATAGAGCAGTGTGGTCGCCTTGTTGGCAAGCAGCATACCCTCATAATTCCAACGAGCAAGTGGCTTCTCTCTAGGCAGGTTGCGCCGGTCGTGCCGCTGCCTCCGGTCGAGTTGCTGCTGGAGGCCGAGAGCCGCCAGACCACGATCAAATCGGCGAAGAGCAGTGGTATACTCGGTGAGCTCCTGGCATGCCGCTCCGATATTCTGCTCAACAGAAGCCAGCCGGAGATACTCATGCGCGTCTTGCAGACTCTGGCTCACGGGATCCATGGCACGAATGTCGTCCTCGGTGACCTGGCCAGCATACGTTGCCGAGATGAGCCAGCCGCTCCGCGCTCGTGCCCATCCTATGGCGTCGAGCGCGAGCTGTGACTCGCTGGCGGCTGCATCACAAGCAGCCATCGCCTCTCCCATGCGTCCTTGCTCGCGTGCCACGTCACCACGTGCCAGCCAGCCAAGAGCACGAATGCGCGGATCGCGGCTAAGCTCGCCGATGGTCAGGAGAAAATGGCCCAGGACTGCCGCCTGGTCCAGGCGACCGTCGTGAAGTCGAGGATCAACCCCTGCCGCCTTCACCCGCTGGGCCAGTTGATATGGATCCGACTGGTACTCTCCCGCATCCCAAGTCGCCAGCGTATCATTCCAAAGGCGAAGCCACTGATGAGATGTGACGAGAGGTATGTCGATCCTAGGGTTCGGTCCCTGCTCTGACACAGGTGCTGGATACTCGACGATTGCCTGAATAAACCGCTCGAAGTCAAGCACAATAACGCTACCCTTCCCCGACGCACGGCAGTCTCCTGGCGTTGGGCGACGCTCCTCAAAGATCCAGCGCGGCAATGATGATCAGCTGGTCGCCCAGCAACAACTCCAGCGTATAGTTCCCAGCATCCACTGGTCCCAACTCGAACAAACCGCCCTCCGTAATGGACGCTTCGGCTGCTGGGAGCGGTGTGGCAGACAGTTCTGTCGTTTGCATATCGGGTACGAGACGGGCGGAGATGGCGTGCTCGGCCCCGATGACACGCCCGAGCAGCATGGTACCCTGCGAGACATGGCTGCGGCGGAGCGCCACCTCCGGGCCCTCTTCGGCGGCCGCGTAGAACGACACGGCCTGGCTACCATCGGAGGCATCATCACCCGATTTCAGGGCAAATCCCAGGGATGGCTCAGAGGGCACGAGCTGGGCAATGATTCGTCGCGCTCTTTCGCGCAGCTCCTCCCAGGTTGGATGCACAGAAGCAGAAGCAGAGGCGGTGACGACCGGCTGCACCTCTTCGCCTCGTCCTCCGAGCACCACCGCGCGAATGGTGGCAAGATCTTGCTGGCAGAGAGGGCAGTCCCGGGTATGTTCAGCCACGATTGCGCGGTCGTCGGCGGCAAGCGTCTCCAGAGCATACGCCTGGAGCATGTCCATGTCCGGGCATTCGCTGCGAAAGAGCGCCGCATCCAGCAGGTGATACTGGTCGATCACCGCCTGGCACCGCCGGCATCCCACAATGTGCTGGGCCACGTCAGGAGGCACGCGATCCGGCTGCACAGCATAGGTCACCAACTCGTCTTCACTGGCATGATCTCCAGTGGTTGGTCGCGTTGGTTCTGTCATACCTGCCTCCTCTCCGCTGCCTGCGCATGTAGTACTCCTCGCTCGCGTGTCACTCTGCGCCCATGTCCTCTAGTCAGTCTATGTACATACATGTACGGTGCGCGGCATTTCCATGCGAATTCTGCCCACCCAGGTAGCAAGCACTGTCACACTGTGGCACCACCTGGCTCTGCTCCGCCGTCTGGTGACCTGAGGTAGGCCCGCAAATGTTCCAGGACGCACTTGCGTAGACGCTCCCCAAGGCGGTAGAGCTCATCCACATCAGGGAACATGCTCCGGTATTGTGGAGATGCGACGATTTCTTCCGGCTTCCATTGAAAGAATAGGAGCAGCTTCCCAGCCTGGAAGTCACGCACGCTGCCTCCGGCGCAGCCACGTAGGAAGAGTGCGGCGTGGCTGAGTGCGGCCCTTAGGAATGCCGATCGGTCGGTATCATCCGGACCGCTCGGATCCACGTCATCTACCGGTGGCCCGGAATTAGTTATCGGCTCGCCCCCCTTTGGGTCGCCTCGTGAGTGCCGCTTGAAGTCCCGCAATTCCATGCGCATCATATTTTCGGTACAAATCCACAGGTAATTCAGCAATTCAGCAAGGCTCGACAAGTACAGAGATCGCCGCTTACTCTCCGCCGCTAACTGGGCAAAACCATCATCAATAATTGATTGCTTTGCCTCACTCCGGGTGGCGGAGGTGCTGCGCAACGCGATGATAGCTTTGCCGAGGCTGCCGCCGAGTTTGCGCTCGAGGTACGGCGTAAAACAGCGAGTGGCGTGCGTCCATGCCTCCTCGCTATGCTCGTGGAGTGCCCGTCTCCATAATTCCAAGCAATAGATTGAATCGCTGGCGCCACCCTGGCGATATCGCCTCTCTTGTTCAGCGCACTGCTCAGCCAATTCGCGCGTAGACAGGTGATGTGGATCCACCATCGCCCTCGCTCTCTCAATGGGAGGCTCGCTTCATCGGCAAATGCGTGTCCCAAAGCGCACTCTACATCAGGACTTCATGTAATCTCGCCCTCGAGTTGGTTACTGGGTCACTGGTGGCACCGCTCGCTACGTAGGCAAGAGTCACTATGGCAAACAGCACCACCTGTGCTTACGACTACCGCAAACGCTTCTGGAGGAGAGTTAGACAAGCGAAACTGGTCTAAAAATGCTGGCATCACCGATTAGTATAGAACGCAGTATTTATACAATCCACCGCTCCCAGGTGCTTGCGCCATGCATCCACAGAGCATTTTCGCGGCTAACAATGCGCGTGATTGACCCGAGAACATTGATATTGAAAGTGCGCTTGGTTTAGCACTAGTTGGCCATTTATCAGAAACCATCCAGGGTGTCGGAGCAAAAGAACAACTATTGAAAGTATGCCATACAGGCGACTATCCCGACAAGTAGAATATCTAGGACGAGGCGTTGGCCGCATCGGGCACCGCACCACAGGAACCTGCCAGCAACCGTGAACCATTCAAAATATGGCTCGTCGGAAACGCCTCAAGGCGGTCCGCGCCTGTATACGATTGGGTCGGGAGCGGCTGATTGTAAAGAGTACCAAGTACTAGCGGCGCTCCCGATACTGGCAAGCCACAACGATCTACGCCGCTAATACTGCTTGCTAGCTTCCGCCAACATGACCCAGTGGATCTGGTACGATGCGTGCGGTTGACCCACTCAGCTGTACGTGTTGGCTGTGCAGTGGACGAATTGGTGTGGCAGACAGACCTGCACCCCAGGTCACAGCCACCCACAGTGCCAGGACGAGCAGAACCCCACCGATGACGCTCAAGATAGTAGTGAATGATAGAGCTCTGGTGCGTACGCCAAGACCATATTGCATGGACACCCTCCTTTGGGAGCGGGAGCCAGACAGGCGATCTGCCTGACAACTCTGTCCCGCTCACTTACTGATTAAGCACAATCCAGACCCTCATCGCCTACCAGCATGTGGCGCCTGGCATTGGTCCACCCCTTTGCTGGAAATTGGTAGCCCGCTTCTATGGGTAGATCAAGGATCAAGTTCGCGCTATAATGGATTCTCCTCACCTCTGAGTGGTGCTCTCCACCGGTACGGCTGCTGGTACGGGCACTGACAGCGGCTGGAGGTCGGCTGCCTTCCTCCTCGGTCGCCATCTCGCCTGACCTGCCCAGAGTGCATAGATGAGCGCAGTTGCGACCAGGGCACTGGCGATGACCCGGGCCAGCCGCCTCTCCAACCAGTGGTCCATCGTGTCCTCCTCTGTTCTCCGGCATGCAAGTGCGCTGCTGCCCACGATGGCCGCCAAATGAACACGTCCCGAGTGGCATGTCACCGGCATTCAGTGCTCCTTGCTCCCAGTGTGCCCGAGCGCAGGTGAGGCTGCCCAGGAACTATCGGCACTTTGACCGGCACTTTGACCGGCATCTTGTTCTGGGCACGTTCTTGGAGAAGTTGACATCAGCCGAGCGGATAGGCCGATATTTCGCTCACCTACGGAGCGGACTGCAGTTTGTTGTTCCGTGCTTGGTCTGCAGGCAATGATCTAGACTTCCAATGTACAGTGGGGCAAGCTATGCGCGCATTCGCTGAACAGTAATGTTCACGCTTCACTAGGGAGGACTCACCGCGGCCAACGCCCTCTTGACCTGTTCGGCATAGAGCCGCTCACCTAGTCGGTCGAGTACGGCAAGCGCCGCAACATACTGCTCGCGAGCTCGTTCAGGCTCACCTCGGGCAGCGTGTAGGTCCCCGAAGACGTAGAGGGCCTTGGCTTCGGCATAGGGGTAGGGCATCTGACGAGCCAGTGCCAGCGCCTCATCTAGGGCGACTACCACTTCCTGCCAGTGGCCTTGCCGCAGCGCCAATAGCGCCGCAACTCGCAGGCCATCGGCGAGCAACACGTGGTAGTGTCGCTCGCGTGCCTGCGCCAGGAATCCGTCTAGCAAGGCAGCTGCTCGCTCTTCTTTACCCAGCTCCCGACAGGCCCAGGCTACCAGCGGTATCAGCCCGGTGATCTCTTGCTCATAGGGACTGGCGCGGTCGAGCCAGGGCTCCAGGCGGGCCAGAGCTGCCGCCGCATCGGCATGCAGAAGGTCTGATTCGGCCAAAGCCGTCTGTGCCATGGCCTGCACCAGTATTTCTGACATATCGCCGGTCCAACTCGTTTGGATTGCTTCAGCTAGGCACTTCTGGGTCAGTTGGGTCTCACCGCGGGCGAGATAGATTCTCCCTCGGTGCAGCGCGATCTCGGCAGAGACGGAGGCAAAGTCAAGCGTACGCACAATGTCGTCGGAGCGCTGGTAGAAAGCGAGGGCCTGGTCCCAGTCCCCAAGGTAGAAGGATATCATGCCCAGACCGCAGAACCCCTTCGCCAGGTTATCCGGCATGCCATACTGTTCAGCCGCTTCAAGTGCGCGCTGCGTGAAGCGCATCCCTTTGGTAAAGTTCCCTTGGTCGAACAGGATATAGCCCTGATTGCCCTCGACAAGCCAGAGCCCCTCGAGGTCTTTCGCCTCCTGAGCAACCAGGTAGGCCGTCTCGAGCGTCGCCAGGGCTTTGTCCGGCTGGCCCGTGCGTATCAGGGCCTCAACGAGAAACACGTGCGCCCGTACCTCGAGAAAGTGGTCACCAGCGGCCTGCGCGTAGCGCACTGCGCATTCAGCCAGCGGGACGGCTTCCCAATCCCGACTCTGGCCAAGTAGGCAGACAGCCAGAGAAAGATAGACGCGACTAGCAGTCCGCTCCGAGAGCAAGGGTACGGCCCGTGCTGCCAGGTCATCCAAGGGCTCGGAAGGCGTACTGGATTGCGCTAGGACCGCTGGAGAGACCCTTTCTTTAAGAACCTCCGGCTCCAGCCGACTGTCGCGTGTCCCTGCGTCGCGAGCGTCGACCGGCAATGCGCCCGGCTGCTCGACCAGGAAGGTGAGGAGCGTCCGCAGCCGGGCCAAGGCTATATCTCCGTGGCCCGACACGGTATACGGGCGGGTCATGTGGCCAATGTCAAACGCAAACCGATCCAGGTTACCGGCTCCCTGATGCAGTTCGGCCGCTGCCTCGAGCAGCGCAAGGGACTCTTCTACGTGTGCGGTCCCCCAGAGGACGTCAGCCAGTTGTTCCAGTACCTCTGCCTCACGCCTCTGGTCCCCTAGTTCGCGTGCCAGCTCCAGCGCCATCCGATAGTGCCGCTCCGCCTCGCTATGGGCATAGGCTGCCTCCGCCTGTTCGCCGGCCTGTACGGCATAGGGAAGGGCTCGCGATGAATCCACACTCCGAGCGAAATGCCACGCCAGCTCCGCCGCATGCCGCTCGTGAGGGGTTGCCTGTAGGATCGCTTCGCCAACCCAACCGTGCAGTGTGGCAATCCGAGCGGCTCCCACGTCCGCGACCACCACCTCACGGATCAGGTCGTGGGCAAAGGCATACCCCTTGCTTTCCTGTTCCTCCACCAACAGACCCGCCTGACAAGCAACATCCAGCGCCGCCATAGTCTCCGTCTGGTCCTGACCAGTCCAGGCCGCTACCGCAAGCAGCACGGCAATAGGCGACTCACGACCCGAGACCGCCACCACATTGAGCAGGTCACGTGTCGCCTCCGGTTGCAGCGCCAGCCGCTGGCGAATGCTCTGAGTCACCGTCCACGGTAGCTGGCCCCCATCGATCCTGGTGCCGCTCTCGCCCAGCGCGGCACTGCCCTCGTCGTCGTACGTTTTGTAGCGCAGTGCCTGGGCGCAACTCACCAGGAAATACGGCACCCCGCCGGTCCGCTCTACTAGTTGATGCATAACCTTATCCTGATCACCGGTGAGCCATCCATCCCGATCAGCCAGGAGCGCTGTCGCCAGCACGTCCGCTGCCGTGGGCGTCAAGGGGCCCAGTTCCACGGGTGCAACAAGCCCCTCGCGGGCCAGATCGGCCAGCAGCATGCCTAGCGGATCACCTGGGCGGACCTCCGTGCTCCGGTAGGCCGCCACCACTCGAAGCTGCCCGCTTGCGGGCTCTTGGGGAGTACGCAGCAGGGCAGCGAGCAGATCGAGCGCATCCTGCCCCGCCCACTGCAGGTCATCCAGTACCAGCAGGGTACCGGAGGGCCTAGCGATATTGGCGAGGTAGCGGCTCACTGCGGCAAACATTAGGCGGCGCTCCTGCGCGGGAGGTAACGTCCAGGACGGCGCAGGCACCAAGGAGGTCTCCGCTAGCTCAGGCAGGAGGCGCACGAGCCAGGTGCAGCTTTCCAGGTTGCGGCGTACTTGCGCCGAAGATTGGCTGCGCAGGGAGGTTGCCAGGGCAGCCAGCAGGGGTGCGTAGGGCTCCTGACCACTCCGCCGATGGCAGCCCCCCTGAAGCACCGTTAACCCATGCCCACGCGCCCTCAGGATGGTCTCTTGGAGCAGCCGAGTCTTGCCGATCCCGGGCTCGCCCGCCAGCGCTAGCAACGGTGCTTCCTTCCCAGCCAGATGCCGCTCCAATAGCGCCAGCTCTGACGGACGTCCCACCAGGGGCATCGCTGCAGGATTCACAGCTTGTGTGCCGACAGTACCGGGCAGGGAAGGGGTCGCTAAGGCAGGAAAGCGCTGGTGACTGGCGCTCGCTTCCAGAAGGGACCGGTTCTCGTCCGGCAGCTTGAGCGCTGCCGCCAACAGGTCGATGGTGTCCCGACGGGGTGCTACGCTCGCTCCACTCTCCAACTTACGCAGCGCTCGCACAGAAAGGCCAGCCCGCTCGGCGAGCTTCTCCTGGGTCATCTGTGCTGCTCGCCGGTACGTGCGCAGCAGTTCGGCAAAGGTGCGTGATCGCTCGAGCGCCATCTCCAGTGCCCTATCACCCCAGTCTGGGGACACGGCTCCCACGAAAGGCCAGCGTCTGGAATCGCTGCCCCACCGTAACCGCTCGGCTGATGTCAGCTGCAGCGTACCACCACGCCGGGTCGACGGCAAGGGCACATGCCCAGCGCAAAGATGCCGGTCAAAGTGCCGGTCAAAGTGCCGATAGTGCCTGGTCAGCGCAGGGTATCGCGGGTACGTTGGATACGGAATCGGGTCCGAGCAGCTAGAGGTTGTGCGCACGACCCAGAAGGGCCAACGCTCGGCCTGCAGAGAGGGGCCGGCGATCTCCAACGGCTCATCCACAATCGGTATCAACACATCTGTTCTGTTCGGCAAGTTCATGAGGAGGCACAGCTATGGCGCAACTTTGGCTGAAACGACGTTTCGTGTTATTCCTGACATTGATGATTGTCGTGCTTTCGCTTGCTACCCTCGCCTGCACCGACAATGGCGATGGGATTGGGCCGTCGCCGACTGCCACTCGACACCCGTCTCCAACCGCAACTCCGAATCCCAGCCAGTTTGTTGTCGCCAACCCAACCGCCAGCGAGACAGTGAGCGGACTCGCGCTTCAGCTCACTGGACTAGACACCAACGGCCCGTTGACGCCTCTACCAGAAGTGGGAGCAACTTGCGAGTCCGAGCTACTCTTGACTGCGTCGAAACCCACAGCGCTCTCAGCGGCCGCCGTGAAGCAAATGCGCTCCTATCTGACGCAGCTGCCGAGTGGCAATGCCAGTCTCTATCCTACTCCGACGGTGAAACCCCCGTCTGGACTAAACTGGATACCGAACGGAGAAGAATGCGACATTGTTCTTCAGGTGACCAACGTCACCAAGAATAATGGGCGACCTAGCGATGACATCGAAATCACTGGTCTTGATCTACGGTTGGCGTCGTCCCCAGTTCATGTTTCTCTACCATCAGTGCACGACTCACTGGTTGACATATGTACAGTGGTCACTAATCTCTTCGGCTGTGGGTATAGTGGAGAAGGGCCCGGATATAGTGTCTACGTTTCGGCGATAGCGCTGCGCGGCGGTAGCAATGGGTCGACATTTCCGGGGACGCTGAGCGTTTCGTCAACCGCCGACTCCTCGCTCTACAGGCTTCCTTTCGTTCTGCCGCGCGGCGTTACGCGAGACATTACCTTGACGATAACTGTGCCCGCTGGTACTGCCCTCGCGTATCAGGTCGTTCCTGAACTGGCTGTGGTAGGCATCAACGGCAGCACGAACACTCTCTCCTTCTCCGCACTCAAGACCAATCTTACGTTCGCAGAATTGCCGGCGACCGCATACCAAGTGCCCTGCTACGGCTTGCTGACCGATCCCTATCGCGCCGTCCCGGACAGCCAGGTCAACTATAAGAGCGGACAGTTTGCGTCCCTGCATAGCATTTGCTTCTAGATGCTGAGAAGATCCTGACCCATACATAGCAGAACCACCAAAGGGAGATGTCGGATGATGCAGTCTCAGACTCCGGTCCAGGCCACGGACCTTGCCCAGACGCCCAGCTCTCGTTGGTTCGCGCAGCGCTACCTCGAGTTGCTCTCCAACGTCGGCAGTGCCGCACTCGGCGGTGGTCTCACCATCCTGCTGGGCTTTAGCCCGCTACCGAATTCGTTTCCGCTGGTCGCTTTCGCCCGCTCCTCACCACACCTGGCTCTGGGTATCGCCGCCGGACTGCTGCTGCTGTTGGCAGTGGCCGTGACCCTGGCTCTCCGCGGCTCTGGAGCCGCCTCCGGCGGCACGGCGATCGGACACTTCGTGAGCTCCACCGTCCTGGCCTCGGTGGGTAGCATCGCCATCGGTGTCCTCTTTGGCTTCAACAGTCTGCCGACCTCGATTCCCCTTCTGGGACTCATCCATACTCACCCGCCGCTGGGCATTGGCCTGGTAACGCTATTTCTGGCTCTGCTCATCTTCGCTCCTCTGCTGGGATCAGATGGACGGCGCACTCCTTCCGCTGACCCAGCAGAGGGAGCCGCTCCATCCGGGGGCACTAGACGGCTGCTCGCCGCGACGGCGATCTCGACGCTGACGGCGGTGCTCTTCGTCTCTCTACTGGCGACGGTGGTCCTGCGCCCCAGTTGGTGTCCGAGCCAGATCTGCCCAGGGCCCGTTACCAATCCACTGGGCACGAACGACGGCACGCTGCAGATCGTCTACGCCGCGACCCAGAGCACGTTCTCGGTCATACCCGGCGACGTGAGCAGGTATTCGCTGGCGCAGAACAATCTGCCGCAGCGCGTGAGTGCGGTGCGCATCGATCCCGCTGGTGGGGCGGCCTACACCCAGCCCTATCGCGCGGTGGTGGGAGTGAATAGCCTGCAAATGGACCCAGCGGCGAGCCTAATCATTGAGCAGGTTATCGTGGTCATCGATGCCGTCACTCCCCTGCCGGTCCCGTTGAATGTCTGGACCGCAGGACCACCCATCAGCTATGTCAGTAATCCCTACCTGGCGGTCTATCGAGGTGGGCCGGCAGGCGAACAGCTCATTGCCACCTCGCAGAACCACCCGCCGACCTACACCGAGCTGGGCGAGGGACAGAGTGACGAACTCGACATCCAGCTGACCTCCACGCAACCTGCCGAGCTCCGCTTCCACATCGAGGTGATCTACAATGTACCGGGAGGACCACCACTGCGCATGTTATCGCTTACCAAGCATGAATTCGAGGTTGCCTTCAGTGATGCGTCGAACTGGCACGATTTCACTGTGGGGGCGGACGGCCGATTTGTAGCGCATGGGGCATGAGAACATCGAACGTGCGGGCAATGATATTCGTCACTTTGAGCCAAGGGGCTTTGGCTGGTGTGATTTTCGTAACGATCAGGAGACGCCGGTACGCCATACTAAAGGTAGAATGTATTCCCAGATCGAGGACTGAAGGGAAGGCCCACATGGCTCGAAACGAGACGTCTGCAGCACCGCTTCCGCCGCTGCGTGGAATGTGGTTGGTCGCGGCACGTGTAGGCTGGGTAGTAGTGGCTTTGGCGGCGCTCATCGCGTTTGTGACGCAAATTCCCACCTTCTATGGTCCGCAAAACGCACCCTCGCCCAGCATTCTCGCGGGGCTGCACACCATTGGCTGGAGCGCTTCGACCTTCATCACCTTCGGGTTGGTACAGGATTGTCTCCTAGCGGCGGTCTTCACCGCCATAGGCTGGCTGATCTTTCTAAGCAAGTCGGATGATCGCATGGCGCTGTTGGTAGCGTTCTTCCTGGTCGTCGATGGGTGTGGGATAGCTACCAGCACAGTGGCACAGCCTCCACTTCCGTCTCCGTCGTCACCGATCATAGCCCACATTGCCAATTCCATCGGCGGCCTGGTTGTCTATATGCCGCTGGTTCTGTTTCTCTACCTCTTTCCCACCGGACGATTTGTTCCTCGCTGGACTCGCTGGTTTGCTCTGGCCTGGGTAGGCTGGTCCGCCGGCTACAACGTGGTGGACTCGCTGCTTCCTGAACCCCTGGGAGCGGTGCTGGCGCTCAGCCTCTGGGGTAGCTTCCTGGTAGCGCAGGTCTATCGGTATCTGCGGGTCTCCACCGCTGCCCAACGCCTGCAGACCAAGTGGGTGGTCTACGGTGTCTCTCTCGCGATTGCCGGCACCATCGCCCAGATACTGTTATCTCCGTCGGTACAGAATGGGTATGGTCCTGACGTCCTGGTGAGTCCGATGAAGGATGAGTTGGGCTTCGCTCTACCGGCCCTGTTCCAGGGAATGGGCGGCGTCCTCGCCATGTCGGTGGTGGTCAATGTATCGTTCGTGATGATTCCGACTACTCTGGCCATCGCCATTCTCCGGTATCGACTCTTCGATATCGATGTCATCATCAATCGAACGCTGGTCTATGGCTCACTTACTGCTATCCTTGGCGGCATCTACTTCGGTAGCGTGGTGATACTGCAGGCGCTCCTACGGGGCATTACCGGCACGACTTCCTCGGTCGTGCTGGTGGTCTCCACGCTGCTCATTGCCGTGCTGTTCCAGCCGCTGCGTTACCGCCTACAGAATGCGATCGACCGCGGTTTTTACCGAGAGAAGTACAATGCCGCCAGGGTCGTTGACCAGTTCAGTGCCAGCCTGCAGCAGAACGTGGATCTCGACGAGGTGACCGCAATTTTGCTTAACACGGTGGAACTCACGATGCATCCCTCGCAGATGTCGCTGTGGATACGTCCCCCAGAGCACCCATAAATGTTGGGCAACCGACCCTCGCGTCTGGCGCCGCGAGCGAGCAGACGTGAGCAAACCGACCGGTAGGCATCTGGTTTATCTCGAACTCACCTATATGAGCTCCTCAACTGGCGACAATACCTCGGTACCTCTGGCTTACTGACAACACCATCCAACGTATCGCATTTAACACACTTATGGCAAACAGGCAAAAACGAATCTGACTACCTTGCCATGCCTCGCACGAGAATGTATCGTGGCTCTCGTGCGGTGTTTCGTCCCTGCCTTCATGGGTAGTCTGTCCTGCTTCGATCGCTGCTAACCCTGAGTACGTTGTGCTCTGACTGACGCCTGTCGCTATAGTCTGTGGATGGCGTCCACATGGAGTCCGCTTATCAGTGTCTGCCTGACGTGCCAGCGTCCACGCGCAATTACGGACGACTCACCTCAGCTAGTGCCCGCTCGACCTGTTCGGCGTAGAGCCGCTCGCCCAGTTGGCCGAGAATTACTAGCGCCGCCGTGTACTGCTCGCGAGCCCGCTCCACGTTACCTCGGGCAGCGTGTAGGTCCCCGTAGACGTAGCGGGCCTTAGCCTCGGCATAAGGGTAGGGCATCTCATGAGCCAGCGCAATGGCCTCGTCAAGGGCAGCCTCCGCTTCCTGCCAGTGGCCTTGTCGCAACGCCAATAGCGCCTGAATACGGAGAGCATCAGCGAGCAGCACTCGGTACTGATGTTCCCGCACCTTTGCCAGGCACTCGGCCAGCAAGGCGGCAGCCTGGTCCCCGTCACCCGACACCAGATAGGCCCAGGCCAGCAGGGGGATAAGGTCGGTAGCGGCTCGCTCATAGGCAGTCGTGCGGTCGAGCCAGGGGGCCAGGCGGGCCAGAGCGACCGGATTGGCGGCGTGCACGAGATCGGCTTCCGCAAGTGCTGCATGCTTCTGTACCTGGATCAGTGTGGAATGGAGACCTTCAGTCTGTTGCATCGCCACTTGCAAACGCTCTTCAGCCGTATGAACCTCGCCGCGAGCGAGAAAGATCCTCCCTTGGACCAGCCTGTTCCACTCGGCCAGTGAAGGGGGAGCAACCTCAAGCGTGCGTGCTACCTCAGTGCAGCGCTGACAGAAATCAAGCGCCTTGTCCCAAGCCCCGCTAGCGAGAGATAGAGTGGCTAAGCGGCTGAGCATCCATGCAACGTGAGTCGGCATGCCATACTGCTCAGCCGCTTCCAATGCACGCTGTAGGGACCGTTCCGCTTCCGCAAACTCCCCTCTTACCAGGAGGGGATCCGCACGGTTTACCTCACTCAAACTCAGTCCCTCGAAATCTTTGGCCTCCTCGGCCACCAGAACCGCCGTCTCCAACGTCGACAAGACATTGTGCGGATAGTCGAGATAACCCCAGCCAACCGCGAGACGGTTGAGCGCGCGCACCAGGAGCTTGCGATCACCGGCGGCTTGGGCATACTCCACGGCGCTTTGAGCCAGGGGGACGGCGTCCTTAAATCGACCAAAGGCAATTAAGCAGTCGGCCAAAGCGTGGTAGAGGCGACCAGCGGTCCGCGCCGAGAGCAGAGGCACTGCCTGTTCGGCCAACTCGACCATAGAGTCAAAGGGCAACAAGTATTGGGTCGATTCCGCTGGGAGGACTCGCGCTGCGATCTGCTCGGGCTGGAGCGGACGCACGCGAATCTCTTTGTCGCTGGCAGCGCTCTGCGTACCTGCAGCCTGCGTGGCTCCGGCCGCATGTACCAGGTAGGTAAGGAGAGTCCGCAGCCGAGCGAAGGACTCCTCTGATGACGCCCAAAATGCACTCCCATCGATCATATAGGCAGTATCCCAGGCGAACTGGTCCAGATTTCCGGCTTTCCGACGGAGCTCGGCTGCCGCCTCCAACACGGCAAGCTTCCTGTGCATTTGACCGGCACCCCATAGGACGCCTGCCAACCGCTCGAGCACGTCCGCCTCGCGCTCTGTATCCCCCAGCTCACGCGCCAAGTCCAGCGCCATACTTAAGTGGCGCTCCGACTCGGCATGGGCATAGGCAGCCTCAGCCTGCTCGCCGGCCCGAATGGCATGGGATAATGCCCGCACCGGTTCACCGCCTCGGGAGAAGTGCCAGGCCAGCTCCGCGGCTGGCGGCTCACGGCCTGACGGGGTCACCTCTATGATCGCCTCGGCCACCCATCGGTGCAGGGCAGTATTGCGGGCGGCTCCTAGGTCCGCCACCGCAACCTCACGGATCAGGTCGTGAGCGAAGGCATACCCTGTGCCTTTCTTTTCCTCCACTAGGAGGCCCGCCTGGCAAGCAACGTCCAGCGCCGCCATAGTCTCCGTCTGGTCCTGACCAGTCCAGGCCGCTACCGCAAGCAGCACGGCAATAGGCGACTCACGACCCGAGACCGCCACCACATTGAGCAGGTCACGTGTCGCCTCCGGTTGCAGCGCCAGCCGCTGGCGAATGCTCTGAGTCACCGTCCACGGTAGCTGGCCCCCATCGATCCTGGTGCCGCTCTCGCCCAGCGCGGCACTGCCCTCGTCGTCGTACGTTTTGTAGCGCAGTGCCTGGGCGCAACTCACCAGGAAATACGGCACCCCGCCGGTCCGCTCTACTAGTTGCCGCTGCAGCTGATCCCGGTTGTCAGGGGCCAGATCGGCCAGGAGCATGCTCGCGAGCTCGTCTGCCTCGGTACGCACGAGGGAACGAAGTTCCATAGGTGCAGCCAGCCCTTCCCGGCCTAGATCCGCCAGCAGCATCCCCAGCGGATCCTTGGAGAGGACCTCGGTGCTCCGATAGGCCGCTACCACCCGAAGCGCGCGGCCTGTGGGCTCCTCTGGAGTGCGCAGCAGTACTGCCAGCAGATCGAGCGCATCCTGCCCCGCCCACTGCAGGTCATCCAGCACCAACAGGGTGCCGGAGGGTCCCGCGATATTGGCCAGGTAGCGGCTCACCGCGGCAAACATCAGCCGGCGCTCCTGCGCCGGAGGGAGCGTCCAGGAGGGTGCAGGCACCAAGGAGGACTCCGCCAGCTCGGGCAGCAGCCGCACCAGCCAGGAGCAGCCTTCTAGGTTGCGGCGTACTTGCGCCGAAGATTGGCTGCGCAGGGAGCTTGCCAGGGCCGCCAGCAGGGGTGCGTAGGGTTCCTGACCACTTCGTCGGTGGCAGCCTCCCTGCAGCACCGTGAGCCCATGCCCACGCGCTCTCAGGACGGTCTCCTGGAGCAACCGCGTCTTGCCGATCCCGGGCTCACCCGCCAGTACGACCAGCGGTGGTCCCTCTCCGGCCAGATGCCGCTCCAATAGCGCCAGCTCAGACGAACGTCCTACCAGGGGCATCACTGCAGGATCTACTCGCGGTGGACCAATGGTGCCGGGCAGGGAAGGGGTCGCTGAGGCGACAAAGCGCTGCTGGCTGGCGCTTGCTTCCAAGAGGGTCCGCTGCTCGTCCGAGAGCTTGAGGGCGGCGGCCAGCAGATCGATGGTGTCGCGCCGGGGCGCCAGACTGGTTCCACTCTCCAGCTTGCGCAGGGCGCGCACCGAGAGGCCCGCCCGCTCGGCCAGCTGCTCCTGGGTCATCTGGGCCGCTCGCCGGTATGCGCGCAGCAAGTCGGCAAAGGCGCGTGATCGCTCGAGCGCCATTTCCTATGCCCTATCTGCCCCGGTCTCGGCGGCGACTCCCACGAGAGGCCGGGGTCTGGGATGGACGCACTGCCTTATCCGCTCGGCTGATGTCAGCTGTAGCGTACCACCACTCCGGGTCGGCGGCAAGGGCGCATGCTCGGCGCAAAGGTGCCGGTCAAAGTGCCGGTCAAAGTGCCGATAGTGCCTGGTCAGCGCAGGGTATCGCGGGTACGTTGGATACGGATCCCGACCCCGGCAGCGGCAGGGTGTGCACATGACCCAGCGGGGCCGATGTTTGCCCGCAGAGACTGGGGCCGGCGATCTCCAACGGCTCAGCCGGAATCCGTATCATGGTGGATTCCGGCTTGTATACCAGCTACCGCATTTATCCAGGTCCGTCGGGCGGCGCAATCTCGGAGGCACGGTGCAGGTTTTTGCTGTGTCATACGAATTCTGTCTTTCGCCAGGCTAACGGAGATGGGTGCTGAGGGAGGGAAGACATGGCAAGTCGTCAGAGACCACAGACAGGCTCCAGAGGAGCCAATACGAAGTCGCAGGGCAAGCTCTTTATCTCGTATCGGCGCAGCGATAGCGCCGCGATTGCCGGCCGTATCCGTGACTGGCTGACACAGCGCTTACCGGTGGATAAAGTCTTTTTTGACGTCGAGACGATTGAGTATGGGGCTGATTTTGAGCGCCGGATCGAGCAAACAATCCCTCAGAGTCGCGCTGTGCTGGCCATCATTGGGCCGAATTGGCTAGAGCCACAGGGAGGTCCCTCACACTTCATTCAGCTGGAGACAGAACTGGCCTTGCGGCACGGCGTTCCTATTGTCCCAGTGCTCGTCGAGGGTGCCAGTATGCCAACGGCGGCGCAGCTGCCGCAGAGTCTGCAGGAATTGCCCAAGTTCAACGCTGCCCAGGTGCGTTCAGGGCATGACTTCTCTCATGATATGGAAGAGCTTGCCGCGGTGCTCAAAATTCCGGTGAAACCCAGGTCTCAACCAGCGATGAGTTCGCCGCGATTCTGGCTCATCACTGCAATCGCACTTGCTGTGCTGGCTGTTGGCGTCATCGGTGTATTTGGTGTCGACAAACTCCTATCCAGTACTCAACAAAACTTGACGGCCGCCCACCGAAGTCAAACGGCAGCCGCACAGGACCAGGAAGCAACCGCACAGGGCCAGGCTTCCGCAACCGCGTCGGCAGTCGCGGCGACGGCCGGTGCCAGTCAAAATGCCACCGCTACGGCAATCGCCCTTGCTCCCTTTACGCACATCGCGGCGGCACCGGGACCAGACTGTGATCCAAGTGGACAGTGGTCTTTGCAAGAGGGATCGTCAACAGGAGTCAGTGTGACCTGCCAAGCGAATAGCACCCAAGTCACAGGGGGTCCTAACAACCCTGTGTTTCTAACTTTCACGGGAGCGAACAATTTCACGTTTTCGGTCCCTTTCACCGTTTCGGTTGACGTGTCCAATATGCAGGACTCATGCGCAACACTTTTTGTGAGTTATGGTCAGGTCTCATCGCCGTTGCTGGCTCATTCGTACCACCTGCAGGTTTGCGCAGAGGGCTTGTGGCAGGTTACGAATACCGCACCGGGTGTCCGCCTCTCGGGACCCCTCCCGGGAGAGGGTCCCGTCACCCAAACGATTGCTTCGACCGCCACGCCGAACGCTCCCGTCGTCCCAAATGCTGCTACCTTCCATTTCTCCATTAGCGATGATGGCTATGAGGTGTACTTCATGGTCGGTACCACGACTGTAGCCATGGTGCCAGTTGCAAATCTACAACCCTCCTATCATCCGCTCAGTTTTGGCATTGGCATAGACGAAGGAACATCGACTTTCGCGAAATTTAGTGTCGTACCTCATGCTTAATGTCACATGGCGCACACATTATCTCGAATAGTTACTGACGAAGAATAACCGGTCTCCTCGGCGCTCGAACACAAAAGCGGTCGTGGAGACCAACTCATGACCTCCTCGGCTGTACACCGTGAGGTCGATACGATCCCTCCGGGTGGAAGATAGTGCCAGCCTGCAGCAGAACGTGGATCTCGACGAGGTGACCGCAATTTTGCGGCGCCGACCATCGCAGCAAGCAGGCACTTGATAGTGCACAGTAAAAGGAGCGAATCGATGTTAACGTCATCCAGACGTACCGCGGCGATTATCAGCACCATCGGTGGCGTGCTTGCCACCGCCGGCTTCTTCCTTCCTACGCAATCCGTTACCAGTGCCTCCGTGTCCGGGGGTGGCACATCTATCAGTGAGTGGTATACCCTCCAGCAAACTCTGAGCAACACCGGTGAAGTCATTTCTCTGGTGATCCTGGCCAGCTTGCCATTACTGGTGGCGCTGCTGGTGCTGAGCGCCAGCCTGGCTGCTACGTTCGCGCCGCCCGACCCGTGCGTGGTGGGACTCACGCTGGCCGCTGCCGGCTACGAACTGGTGATCCTCGCTCTCTCATTCGGAGAGCTCGCGAGCAATGCTGCATCGGCGCAACACACGGTCGCGGTGGGACTTGGTGCGCCGGCGCTGATTGTAGGCTACATCCTGGCCATCGGCGGCACCGTCGCGCAGTTTGCCTTTCCGTCTTCCGCTTTGCAGAAGTAGCTGACCCATGAGATTCCGTCTTCCAAAAGGAGCGTACCATGCTCGTATCATTGTCTGATCGAGAGTCACATAGCTTTCGACCACTCCGCCAACTCGGTCGAATGGTCGTACTCAGCCTGTTTCTTGCACTGAGCCTGCAGGCCTGCGGGAGTTCAAGTACTGCGAGCACCACCACCACCATCACCATCAGCTCCTGTACTGAGGCAAATCTGCGCAGCGCCATCGCCGCCGCGCCGAGCGGCGCCATCATCAAATTTAGTTGCAGTGGCACGATCCTTCTCACCAGCACGCTCCAAATCACCAAAGATTTGACACTGGATGGGAACGGCCAGCAGGTCACCCTGGATGGGCAGAACCAGGTGGAAGTGCTCGACGTTGGCGGTGTCAGCTTTGCCCTCAAGGACCTCACCATTGCTCACGGCTCTAATGGTGACTATGGAGAGGCCACCGGGGGTGGCGGGCTCCAAAACGAAGGCGGCACGGTGTCCATCAGCAATAGCACCTTCACCAACAACTCGGCTTTTAAGCGGGGTGGAATCAGTAACTCTGGCGCGCTGACGATCAGCAGTAGCACTCTCATCAACAATACAGATGACCCCGGAGCTGTGGGTGGTGGTCTCATTAGCTTCGACGGCACGGTCTCCATCACGAATAGCACCTTTGCCCACAACTCGGGGGGTGCAGGGGGTGGCATCATCATCTACGCAGGCACAATGTCCATCAACGACAGCACCATCAAAAATAACACGGCACTGAATACCTCCTCGTTGGAAGGTGGCGGCGGCCTCTTCGTCTGGAATACGGCCGTGGTGACCATCACGAACAGCACCATTGCTTCCAACACAGCGCCTTCGGGCGGTGGCCTCTCCATCTCCGGCGGCCCGGCCAACATCGACGGGACCATCGTGGCTAACAACAGTGGTGGCAACTGCTCCTACTCTGGTGGGAGTACGCTCAATGTCGAGGAGTTCAATCTGGAGAGCGGCACCGACTGCGGCTTCACCAACCAGACCAGTCTGCAGAACACCGACCCCAAACTGGACCCGAACGGCTTGCAGAATAACGGTGGTCCAACCCAGACTATCGCCTTGCAACCAGGCAGTCCAGCTCTCGATGTCCTGCCATTTGATGGCTTGGCGCGGTGTCCATCCTTGACGACACCTGCGGGGTCCATTCCACCCAGCAGCAGCGACTGTACGTATTGCCCAACCACCGACCAGCGAGGCTACCCACGCCCCGATAACTCATCGGAAGACATGTGCGACATAGGCGCCTACGAGTCTAACTACCCATAGAGCCAGTATCGCCAGTGGGACAGGCGGACGGGGTCAGCTTGTTGTGCACTACACACATACAGCACGACAACGAGCATGCGCATGTCCATGTCACCACTGGCCATGCGCACCCTATCACGCTCAATAATCCCCTAAAACTCTGAGTGCTGCTTCAACGAAAGCCGTACTGGCCAGGTAACCAGTCCCGTGGTTACCTGGCCAGTAAATTAAAGCGATACACCTGCCGACCTGAAGTCCTCCTTTGCCTGATGCCGCATTACGAAAGCGGGAAGTTTGCCGGGAATGGAGAGAAGACGGGAATTACGTTGAACCACTACCTCTACCTCTATGCGGGCAGTAAACCAGCGACTGCAGCCACTAATATCAAACGCACGACCGTCTTGGTCGCCCCAGACGGTCGTGCTCCTTTCCTCTTCAGGAGGCATCCGCACCACGAAGGGAAAGCTGTTGGCCCCGATGAGAGCGATTGCCCCGTGACTTAAGCTACGAGCAGCACCGCTCTACCGAATCCAGGGGTGTTCCGACCCCAGCACTGTTGCTGCTGACGCCCCCAATGGCATAGACGTACCCATCTGCAGTGCCCACCGCGGCCAATGATGATCGATCGGTCAGCATTGACGGGTAGCTGCTCCAGGCATTAGTTTGAGGATTGTACTCATTGACCTTGACTCGCGAAACGCCAATGCACTTATTGGAGGCTGTTAGAGCGCTATTGCACAATACGCCTCCGAGAACATAGACGTGCCCGTTGGGGGTACCGGCGGCAGCAAACAAGTAAATGCCGCTGGGCATTGGCCGAAGCGTTTTGCTGGCGCAGCCCGAGGTAGACGTATCGTTGGTGGAACAGGTCCATTGGTTACCTACGGGGTCATAGACCTCGAAGGTGTTGTAGCTGGGATACAGGCCGAACATGTAGAGCTTGCCGTCCGCCCCGACGGCGCCTTCATTCGGGTAACCGTTTGGTCCTGTTGGCGCTGGTGCGAGCGTGGACGAGGCACAGCCGGGCATGTCATATCCCACCGAGCAGGTCCAGGTGTTGGTGGTTGGGTCGTAAGCTTCCATCTCCTGGGGGTAAACAGGACCAAATGCGTAAATAAGTCCATTGTGACCCGCTAGTACGATGGTGGTACGGGAGGTGGGCATCGGCGCCAGGGTTGACGAGGAACAGCCCGGGGTGGTGTCACCCACTGAACAGGTCCAGGTATTTGTGAGTGGGTTATATGCCTCGACGACATTGTCCTCGAAGTTACTGTTAGCCGGTGCACCACCCATGGTATAGATGAGGCCGTTTTGACCAGTCGCTGCGCCCAACTGAGTGCGAGCAGTCGGCACATCGGCGATCGCGGTCCAGCTATCAGTTGTGGGGTCGTAGACAAACGAGGAGGGGTGAACCGCATCAGTGAACCCATCAGTACCGCCGAACACATAGATTCGTCCATCCGGACCAACCGCCGAAGCTTCGTTAGCCCGAGGCCCAGGCAGTGAGGCACGAGAGATCCATACAAGTGCCGTAGGCTTTTTGTCAAACTTAGCAGTTCCTGTTGCTCCACATCCGGCCAGGGAGAGTATGAACACGACCCCTAGCACACGAGCGAGGATAGCCGTCCCATTGCAGGTTAACTGGAGGTGACAGTAATGAGCGGACAGACAGCGCGGTACCAACATGAGGACTCTCCTATGCATTGCGGGACTGGTCGCTCTGGGGCCGACCTATTCGGGGCAGTGATGGCAAGCTACCGTCCACATTATTCCAACCATTCAGCTGGTTGGTCCCGCTCAAACATAGCAAGGATACGCGGTGCGGTACAGGCACAAGCGGCACTTTCAGAGGCACTTTGACCGGCATCTTGACTAGTGCGTTCTCCGTACGGTTGCCTGATTGTCAGCAACCATACTGCTTTGTGGGAGCTGATCAGAGTCCTCCTGCAGTGACTCTTTACTGGCCGGTGGCACTCCCTGCAAGGCGACTGCTTTGTCCATTCAAGAAGAGAATTAATTATGACCCACCAATGTGCCGGTCCTGGCGCACAGACAGTGGTGAGAAAAAGCCTGCGACGGTGCCGAGCATGTGGCCTACGACCACTTTCTGTCAGCATCCGATTTGGCAGGTACAAGTGCGGTCAACTTCGCAGGGCACATGCTCCCGTCGGGTTTACTCGGTTCTACTACACTTGCGCCTGCGGCCACCATCACTGAACGACAACAAATATCAATTCCGACTATTGACACTGTAGGAGCGCCAATGACCCATGAGCACCTGCGCAACAGCCAGTCGCAGTCTACAGCTGATGAGCTGTTTGTCGAGGCAATAGCGTCTACGTATTATAGGGGGAGGCAGCGGAGAATCCGTCAGCGAGTCTACAGTTGCACTGAGTTGCCATGACGGTATCGTTCGGGCGTCACCGAACAGGAGGTCCCACAACCATGCGCCATCGAAGCGTTCTGTACGTGCTGCTTGCTGGTGTCGTCGTGCTTGTCGCGCTCTTTGGGGCTATCACCGTTTCTCGCCTGTCGGTCTACAATTCTGCGCTCAGTCAAGGTCTGTCATCGCTCATGGCCACTCCCATCCATCACTATGGCGCGGAAGCGGGACCGAGCACCGCAGTGCTCATCTCTCCGGACAATGTGACGTTGCAGATTCTCGCGATCCAAAAAGACGCCACGGCGTGGCTCTTCCGTATCCAGGCCCACAATCGGGCCACCAGAGCGGTCGCTATTTTGGATGCCACAACCAATCATTACTTTGCACTGGCGTTGGTAGGCGCGCCCGGCACCTCCTACACCTGGCAGCAACTCACGATTTCATTGCAGGAGCCGACGGGGATCGAGCTGGCGGCTCATCCGGCGCTCGCTTCAACGGTTGCCGCTGGAGCACAGAGCGATGGGTGGTTGGTCGCGGATCTGACGGAGAGCCCCTATCCACCGGTCGAACTGTTCTATGTCTACGCCACGGTAACTGCTCCACAGTGTAGCAATCCCCAGGACCCGAGCACCTGTCATCAGGGTCTCGGGTATAGAACGCTCGTCTGGCAAGTATCACCAGCGCATGGGGACTAGCAAGCACCGTACATCTCCGAGTACCCACCAGTATTGACACCCCCTGCGGCGGGAAGTATCATGCTGCGTATGACGATATGTACACCATCACACCATGCACGCAGCGGCATCAGCCGCCTGTTGCACCAGCGCCGCCCCCAGGCAGGCTCTGCAGCCGTATAAGTCCGGCGCACCCGCAGCGCATGCTGCAATCGCTTATACGGCCAGACAAGTGCAGTGAAAGAACTCCTACAGGTCGCTTGCGTGC
This sequence comes from uncultured Chloroflexia bacterium, assembly GCA_963826075.1. Classification (GTDB taxonomy): domain Bacteria; phylum Chloroflexota; class Ktedonobacteria; order Ktedonobacterales; family JADMIN01; genus JAJPKE01. The sequence goes on along the minus strand of CAWGVQ010000004.1, from coordinate 275,727 downwards.
ATTGAGCGCTGAGCGACCTGGCGTCACGTATCACCCACTTGTCCATCGCCTCCACTCGTATCTCCTCGCCGGACGCCCTCACCCCGTGATCGCCGTCCTTCCATCTCCTGAGAGAGCGCCACTGCCCTATGAAACTGCTTCTTCCCGTCTTGCTGCGCGGCTCGTCGCGCGCCACTAAGACCGACCAGACCGAGAGGCCACGTGCGTCGCAGGTGGATCCCATGCCACGTTGGGGGCGCGCTTTCAGTGCCTTCGCCGTGCTGTCGAACCTCGACACCGATAACGCCATCTGGCTGATCTATCTGGCGATGCGCGGCTATAGCCCCTTCGCCATCGGCCTTTTCGAGATGCTCTTCCACGTGGCCAAATTCTTCACTGAAATGCCCACCGGCATCTTCGCCGACCTGGTGGGGCGGCGCGCCAGTCTGGTCGCCGCCTGCGTCTGTGGCGCAGTGAGCGCGGCGCTGCTGCTCGATCCCACACCACTGATGGTGTCGCTCTCGTTCATTGGCTCTGGCGTCTCTTGGGCCTTTAAGGGCGGCGCACAGGAAGCCGTCGTCTGGACACTCGCCAGCGCGAGTGCGGGCCACGACGAAGCGGGAGCAGTGGCGCGCCGCTACAGTCGGCTCTATAGTCGCTTTCTGGTACTGACGCTGATCGCAGCCGCTCTGGGCGCGGGCGTGAGCGGCTTTCTGCTGCGCTGGAACCCGGCGCTGCCCTTCATCGTGCGTGCGGTGGGAGTCGCGCTGGCGATCGCACCCCTTCTGTTGATGCCGGCACTGCGCCCCGCGCAGCCTGATGACCTCGCCGAGCGGCTGCATCCACTGGCGCACCTGCGCGCCGGGCTGGCCGCCGCGTGGCACAGCCCCATCTTGCTGGGGTTACTGCTGCTCTCGGCGCTGGAGGGCACGGTTTTCACCACGTCGAACTACTATACCCAGCTCTACTTTCATGGCCTGGGCTATAGCGCCGCCGCCATCGGCGTGATCTTCGCCGTGGGGTCCGTGCTCGACTTCCTCTACACCGGCGCCGCGCCGCGTCTCATCGGGCGCATACGGCGGCGCTGGCTTATCCCTGGTCTAGTGGCGGGCGTGACACTGGGTCTGCTGCTGATGAGCGGCGCACAGCCAGTTGTGGGGTTGATCGGTTTCCTGCTGGTCTTCCGGGCGTGCGACGCGATGTTCGTCCCGGCGATCAGCACGGCCATCAACGCGCGTGCGCCCGAGGCTCAGCGTGCCACCGTGCTTTCGCTGGAGACGGGCCTCTTCAGCGCGGAGATGATCGCGCTCTTCCCACTGTTTGGGCTGGGGCTGAGCCACGTCAGCTACCAGCAAGCCTACCTCGGCGTTGGCGTCGGGCTGCTGCTCGGCGCGGTGGGCATCGCTGCGCTGGTAAGGGCGCTGCTGCGCTGGCGCTAGCTCGGACGCGTTCCGGCCACCAGGAGAAAAGTGTCGCGGACCGGACCAGATAGCGGCGGGGGCGCAGATCGTCGGCCCGCGCGGCTTGGACATCTTCCAGTTCGTCGATCGAGGCGAACTGCTGGGCAGAAACATGCCAGCATGGCGCGCAGGATGATCTGCGCGCCATGCTGGCATGTTTCTGCCCAGGTGAACAGGGACTACCGCGTCTCACCGCTCTGGTTAGCCGGCGCTCAGCGTCAGCGTCGCTACCGAGACATGTGGCCAGCGGACCTTATTGAAGACAAGCACCACTACCTGGGAATACTGTAACTGCAAGTGCGTCGACTTAGGCCAGTATGGCTCGATCACCGACATCGTCTGCTGGTGTTCGTTCGACTCGAACGGATAATCCGGGTAGCCCGTGTTGAGTACCCACTCGATCCAGAAAGTCGCGCGCGCCGACTCGACAAAAGCATTGGCAGTGGGCGTCGCAGTGTACGCATTGCCTGGGTTCCCCAGAAATGGGATGTTCGCGATATCGTTTGCGGCGGCGGTCGAGTTGAGGTCGATCTGGATGAAGCCGAGAATATCCTGATCGGCGATGGCATTGCGCAGCACGACGTTGGGATCATCGACATAGGCCTGTAGAATCGGTGGAATAGCAGTCGGTGGATACGGGCCGTTGGCCTGCTCCGTAAACGCCGTATTGTCGTTGCTTAAGGTGACCTCCGGGATCTGGTGCTCGACTGGCGGCTGCTGAACGGGAAGGTTGACTGGCTGGATACCGTTGCCGTCCGTCGCGAGGCCAGGCAACGGGGCGATAGGGGGTGCGGGCACGAACACCGGGAACTCCTGCAGCGGGAAGATGGGCGGTATCACTGGTGCCCCTGCGGTCGGCGTGGTACTGGGCGTCGGCCCCTGCATCATCACTGTGACCCCGTGCGGGATGCTGGCCATGCGCACAATACTAGCCGCGTTTGCGCTGGCCGCGTTTGCACCGTTTGTGTAGTTCGGGCTCGTGAACGCTGGCACATTCATGAAGAGCCCTGGCTCGATGTGGATCGCCTCTCCTGCCGTGGAGAACGGTGGTTTGTCCGCATCGCTGATCCGCTGGAGATAGTGCAGGCCATACAGGCTGAGATCGCTCTGCGGCTCCAGCCCCCGGTTCGGCACTACGCCTGGAATCACCTGGAAGATGGTTACCTCACTCGTCAGGTTGAGTTCCAGGAAGCGCCGTATGACCTTGTCTTGTGGCACTCCCGGCTCTGCTTGAGAGTTGTCGGGTCGCCAGATTGCGTTGAAGCCGGACCCATACCACGTACCCGCCAATGAAGCGAGCGGACCGAGGTTCAAAGCCGTGGTGATCGGACCCTGCTGGAATCGGGGCGGCACCCCTGTGCCACGCCTTCGGGGGACGGATGTCGATGCCATAGTAAATCCTCCTCACACCTGAACGAAAAGTGATCGTACGCAATGTTCAACACTCGCTATGCAAGAAGTAGGTAAGCACGGTCACGCTTGCGCTACCGACTGCGACGACAAGCGCCCCGGGGACTTCGTCTCCTTCCAGCAGCACTGCCGACCTGGTACGGGCTCTTGAGCAGCACTGCTTCTGCTAACGCTAGAAGGTCGGTTGTCCGTAGTGAAACTTGCTTTTGAGCTACGACAGGCGCATCGCGCCTTTGTGCTTGTGGTCAGGTAGATCTCTAAACCGGGCTTCTTCGCTGCCCAGGAGGTACCCTACCCGCACAGCGATCAACAGCGCATCACCCGCCACGACTTGTATACACAATCAGCTGGAATCAGTCAGCTTATACAAACTGCACTGTTGTGCACGAAGGCAAGTATTACAGGCTTAGTGACGATCGATTCAGGATGGGATCAACTGCAGGTAAGAGAAAGCTTGAGCAGGTCCATACCTACAGCATAGTTCCTCTCTGCTTTTCCCGCACCACAAAACCGACTGTATTGCCACAAGTCTAGCTCAGAACAATTATGCTTTGACTATCGGATAATATGGCTTGAAGCAGATAACCTGTATTCCGTCATAGTAATAACATCGGGGAAGCGGCCTCGGCCTCGGGACGCCAATTGCTTCTTCAACCTGGAGTTCCTGCTCTTGAGCAGTGCCTAGTTGTACTGACTCGAGGCGCTCGGCAAAATCCGCTTCGCTCATGTCTGCTGCAGACGGAAGGTAGGTGTTTTGCAAATGTTCTGTAAGCTCTCCGACTAGTTGGATGGTCCGATCGTCAATTTCAGCATTCCCTTCAGGGGCCGGATCGCCTCCATGAATGGCAAGCCATAGCTCGATCATCCACGCCGCGTCGTATACATGAGATAGAGGTCGGTTAAAGGGCATCGATAATTCCTTCTGCCAACGTCCCGTCGGCTGGAAACATTTACAACGATTGCAAGTTTAGGGTGTCATACCAAATTCACATCGATACTTGTAGTTTGCCCGGATTCCAGCCTCATGACTTCAGGGCTGGAACGCATCTTTGTACACGTACCGACGCAATTTCCGTATCACCTTCTTCCTCCAAGTATGCCAGCGCGTAGGTAGGTTTACCAGGAACTTCCGGCACTTTCACCGGCACTTTTCTTTTGGCGCTGTCTTGATCGGGAGTCGCCCTGGTGGTATGCGGGGACCGACTACAGCTCAGCGGATAGGGTCGCGCAAAGCCGCTCGGTCCAGGACCAGCACGAGCTGCTTGCCGGAACTGGCTCCGGCCGCGCGGGCAATCGCTGCGAGTTCGGCTTCAAAGAGCGCAATGAAGACACTGGTCGCCAGGTGACAGACCGTGCGACCGGCGGTAGGATGCCCAAAGCCGGCGCCGTCGGTGCCCGCCCAGTGCTGGTTTTGGGCGCCTGCCTGGGAAATTGCGACCCGCAGTTCCTCTTGCTGCTCAGCCGATAAGATCGGCGCTGGCCGATAGGAGGTGATGTGGCGCCGGTTGCGCATGCCGTCAGGCCCCTGCTTGTTGTAGCGCTTGGCAATCTGGCCGATCCAATAGGCGCGGTAGCCAATGACGGCCGAAAGCTCCGTCGCCGTCCGGCCCTTGGGGAGCAGCCACAGAATCCACCACCAGGTTCGCTCGTTGGGCTCTTTGGCCGCCCGGTAGCTGTGCTCGAGTTCGTCAATGCTCAAATGCGGTTCTAGCGAAATGCGTCGTGTCATGTCCCGGTTCTACCGTATCCCATCAGCATTCCGTATGATACCGTGTCGCGTCGCACCGTTGTAGAACGGAGACATGGCACGACGCATTTCGCTAGAACCGCATCTGACTGTCGAGGAATTAGAAGGACGCCACCGGAGCACAGACGAACACCGGATCGGACTCAAGCCCATTCTGAAGCGGGTCTGGACCCTACCCGGTCAGCGCCCCATCACTCCCGTCGAGCACCGCTATGATTGGCGCTACGTCATCGGCTTCGTGCATCCATCCTCAGGACGCACGATGTGGCATCTGGCAACAACGGTGAGCGTCGAACTCTTTACGCTGGAGTTGGAAGTATTCGCTTACCAGGTCGGTGCCAGTCCGACTAAACAGATCGTGCTCGTGCTCGACGGCGCGGGTTGGCATGACAGTCCTCGGGTGCGCGTACCTGAGCATGTCCACCTGCTGTTCCTGCCGCCACATTCCCCGGAATTGCAGCCGGCGGAGCACTTGTGGCCGCTGACGAACACGGTGTTGGTCAATCGGCACTTCCCCACTATCGAGGCGTTAGAGGACGTCCAGGCACAGCGGTGCGTCGTGCTGCAAAGCCATCCTGAACTCATCCGCTCGGCGACGCGGTTCCACTGGTGGCCGCAGCGCATTAAGAAGCGACAAGGACCGAGGCGAGAGTAGGATCAGTCCGGTGAGCACCTGCTTCGAGATACTCTCGTCGGGTGGCTCGCGACGTGTGAACCGTGGGGCGCCTGGAGGAGGATCGCTCTCGTCAACTGCTCCTCGCGGTTAGCTTCCCACCGCCACCACGATCTGCCAGCTGCCACTTGCCCACACCGCGTCGATCTGGTAGCATCCGGCTCTGAAGAAGTAGAGCAGGATCCCCCAGATGTTCCAGCGGCCGCTGGCGTTTGTGGTCGCACCACGATTGGGAGCGGCGGGATCGAGCACCGCCCTCGTCATTGGGTCGCCGGGGCTGCTGCCGCCAGGGCTGCTCAGATCGAACCAGACTGGCGCACCCGTGGAGAGCTCATGCCCACTGAGTGTCACCGGTTGGTGGTAATTCGGCCCGACGATCCACATCACCTTTGTCGAAGGATAGCCCGTGGGAATCACCACAAGCTGCTGATTCTCGCCAGAGTTTATGCCCAGATTCCAGATCGGTGACCTGCCCACAAACACAGCGTTGCCTGAAAAGCCCCCACCAGCAAAGCTCAAGGTGTCGAGCGGTGGCCCCGCCGGACACTGCGTTGGTGCGGGGCCGAGTAGCCCGGTAAGCGGCGCGGGGAACGGGCCCGAGGCCACGGTCGGTGCGGGAGTGCTGGTGCTGGCCAGCGTGGGGATTGGCTGCCTGCGCACGGTGGAACTCGCGCAGGCAGCAAGCGTGACGAGCAACACCAGCAGACTCACGCGCCTGAGCGATCGCCCCGGCGAGCAAAACGTCGACATGGCACGCGCTCCTTTGCGATCGGACCCGGACAGCGGACGAGATGAGAGCAGCCTGCTTCGCTGGCTTCCGGTGTGCACGCTGGCCGAAGTGTTTTGGTCCCATGCATGAGCTACCAGACAGTTGATCGATACGCCCTATTCTACAACAGTGTGAGATGACACAGTATGACATATCTTGCGCTGGAAGCGCCCAACCAGACGCCCTCTTAGTATTACAGCGGCAGTTATGTGCACGGCTGAGGCACCAGGAGGTGGTGTATGCTCTGTAGCGGGACTGATCTCAGCGAGCCGGCCATGATCTGTCAGCGGATCGAGCGTGCCACCTGGATGCGAAGCCGCCGCCTCCAAACGAGAATGGCCGTGAGAGAGAGAATGGCGAGGACGGCGGCACTGCCCACGGCGAACGACCAACCAAGGCGTGCAGACGACGGAGAAACGGCTGTCGTGACCGTGATGGTGAAGGTGGCCGTCTGGACGTAGACGTCCGCTTCGAGGGCCTGGCTGGCCAGGCGCGCCTCGAAGGCAATGGCACCGGGACGCGCGTTGGCCGGGAGAACCACCCGGAGGGCGAAGTGCCCAGCTGCGTCAGTGTCGGCTACGCCGAGGAGCTCGGCGTAGCCCGTCACGACGAGCCCCTGGGCACTGTGGTTGCACTGCGGGCTGAGGGCGCTCTGGCTCCAACTCATCGCTTCGCTCCGACAGTAGCTCACCACCACTCGCTGGCTCGCTGGCCAGTGGTCGCCCATGACGACCACCGTGGCGCCGGCCGGTCGGGTAGCATGGTCCAGGGTGAGCGTCGGAGCAACGCTGGGAAGTTGCTGGGCTTGCCAGTTAGAGCAAAGCACAAGCTCGCCATAGGGCGACGCAGACACGGCGGCCCGTATCGTCATCAGCGTCCCCGGTTGCACGCCAGGTGGAATGGGGACGTCGCTCCGGAAGCGACCGTCAGCTGCGGCCACGGCGATGGCAGACTGTGCGCCTGAGAGCGGGGTCAGACAGCTCACGAAGTCATTGGCGCTGACGCCCTGGCAGTCAGGTGGGAAGCCGGCGGCGGCAAGGCTCACGGAGGTGCCAGGCACCCAGGCGCTGCCGCTCACCGGGATCGAAGTGGCACCGCGCGGCAGTGTCAACGAGGGCAAGCTCACCTCGATCGTGGGGGTCTGCACGATGGTGAGTGCGGCAGTGGCTTGGATACCTCCATCGGGGATGTGTGCGACAATCTCGGCCGTGGTGCCAGCCTGCGGCAGCATACCGCACATCCCGCGTGGCAGCAGGAACATGGGGGCAGTGAAGGTACCGGTGGAGGTGGCGGTCGCCTTCGCCAGGCCGTGGAAGGCAGTAACGAAGCTAACGGAGCCGCCGGTCTCGACGACGTGCTCGACATCGATCGTGATGTGAACTCCGCCCGGCCAGCCGTTGCCGTACACGATGATCTGGGTGCCGGCAACGGCACTCGCGGTATTGAGGGAGATGCGGGCGCCCGTCGCAGAGACGGGAACCGAGGCGGAGGAGAAGCGTCCTGTGGCGGCGGATGCCCCACACGAACCTGGCAGAGTGGATGCCGCCGCGTGCGCAGGAGCGGCTGTACCGGTAAGCAGCACACAGAGGGCCGCCAGGGTCACCTGGGCAGCGGCGTGGGCAAGGTTGACGAAGACGGTGCGGGGGGCGGCATCTCAGGCATTGGGAACCTCCTTGGTCAGCAAAGAGTCAAGCGGCAAGAGTCAAGTGGACGCTGAAATCTTCGCCACGTGTTACCTCACGCGATTCGGCGTTCTACGCCTGTACGCACCAGCTCGGTGTCGAGTTTATCCATATACACGCATGAGCACACGCTTTCCTTCCTACACGACGTGTGTGACCAGAACGGTTATGTATGTGGGCATCATGCCCCTTTTCAAACACATAATGAGTCTCATGCGTTAGCCCTGGGGAGGGCGTAGGACTGATTGCGCACTCCTCGTCAAACTACAACAGTTACCCCTGGGCATGGGCCGCCAGCAGGGATGAAAATCTGCTCTGAGGGGTCAGCACCCGAGGGCGACATACCGTCGTGCCAGGAGCAAGAGCCGGTCAACAGTTTGCTCGGGGTGCCGCGCTGCACCGGCCGTTGCCGCGCCTCGTTGTGGGCAGCACGTAGGAGAGTCTGTCAGAGAAGCAGGCACCCGTCTGACCTCCGTTACCTCACTGGCATTCAGAAGAGAGGAGCGGTGACCCATGCGCGTGTAATACGAGCGCTGCTGCGGGCTGGACATCCACAAGAAGTTCGTCGTGGCCTGCTTCCTGGCGACAGGAGCGGACGGCATGGTCCAGAAGGAGGTGCGTACCTACAGCACCATGACCGTTGATTTGCTTGCCTTGTCCTATTGGCTGCGGGCAGAAGGCTGCGGGCCGGTGGTCATGGAGTCGACCGGGTCCTACACGACTCCCATGATGTTGCCAAAACGATACTGAACTGGGAGTATGTCATCGAGATTCTGCAGGTCGACCTTCGCACGTCCGCTCACAACCATCCGCTCCCTCTGTCTCAGCACGCCGCAGTCTCCCACGAAGGCTCCAGTCCTCAGGGTCCAGGAGCAGCCCATGCCCACCAGGTCCAAATCGTCCTCGCACCAACGCGCGCCACTGGAGGTCAGCATCATGTTTGAACCCCATCGCCGGCAGCACGATCTGCTGCAAGCCGCCTATGCGTCTCTCGTTCCGCAGTCACGACGACGCGTAGCTTCTCGGCAGGAATCGGCACGGGCTCCGCAGGCGCAGGTGCCGGACCTCTGCCGAGAAAGGAAAGCACCATGAACGAGCTGCACGTGGCCCTGTATGCTCGGGTCTCTTCGGAGCAGCAAGCAGAAGCGAATACGATAGCCAGTCAGCTCGCCGAGATTCGGATGCGGATCGTCGCGGATGGCTTTGCCCTGCCCACGGTGTTGGAGTTTGTGGATGAAGGCTATAGTGGTTCCACGATTGTGCGCCCAGCGCTGGAACGCTTACGGGATGTGGCCGCAGCCGGAGGGCTGGATCGCTTGTACGTGCATTGTCCCGACCGCTTCGCTCGTAACTATGCCTACCAAGTTCTGCTGTTGGAAGAGTTGGCCCAGCACGGGGTGGAGGTGATGTTCCTCAACCGACCACTCGGACAGACCCCGGAAGATCAGTTACTCCTGCAAGTGCAGGGAGTCATTGCCGAATACGAGCGAGCCAAGTTCCTCGAACGGAGCCGGCGTGGCAAGCGCCATGCAGCCCAAGAAGGACGGGTGGGGATCCTATGTCATGCCCCGTACGGCTATCGGTATGTGAGCAAACAGGAAGGTGGTGGAGAGGCCCGCTTTGAGATACACTTCGAGCAAGCCCAGGTCGTCCGGCAGGTATTTACCTGGGTGGGACGGGAGCGTTGCACGCTCAACGAGGTGTGTCGCCGCCTGCACCAGGCAGGGGTACGCACGCAGACCGGCAAGGAAACCTGGGATCACAAAACCATCTGGGATATGCTCAAAAATCCTGCCTACAAGGGGGAAGCTGCTTTTGGCAAAACGCGCTGGACGCCGGTAGGCCCACGCTTGCGCGCCCCGCGTGGTCGACCAGCCCAGTCGCGACGTGGCTACGCGGGAACCGATGCCCCCAAAGCCGAGTGGATTAGCATTGCGGTGCCCGCCGTGGTGGATCCCGCCGTGTTCGAGGCGGCGCAAGCGCAATTGGAGGAGAATCGGCGGCGAGCCCGCATCCCACAGAAAGGCTCGCGCTATCTCTTGCAGGGCTTGCTCGTGTGTGCACACTGTGGCTATGCCTATTGTGGGCGCACCAATGATGCGCGCAATGCCTATTATCGCTGTGCTGGAGCCATGAATATTCCGCGACATGATTTCAAGCGGGTCTGTTGGAACCAGGAGTTGCGTATGGATCAGGCCGATGCGGCGGTCTGGCACGAGGTCTGCCGCCTGCTGGAGGAACCAGAGCGTCTGGAACAGGAGTATCGGCAGCGCCTACATCCCCAACACGAGCCCACGGAGCAGAAGGGTCTCGAAGCGCAGATGAGCAAGCTGCGCCGAGGAATCGCGCGTCTCATCGACAGCTATGCGGAGGGGTTGATTAACAAGGCAGAATTTGAACCGAGAGTGACCCGGCTGCGCGAACGGCTGCAGCACCTGGAGGCCCAGTTGCAACGCCTGGTTGAGGAAGGAGAGCTGGACGAAGAACTGCGTCTGGTCGTAGGGCGTCTGGAGACCTTTGCTGCTCACGTACAAGAGGGGCTGCACCAGGCGGATTTTCAGACACGTCGGGATATCATTCGAGCTCTGGTCAAACGCGTCGAGGTGGATGAGCAGCAGATCCGGGTCGTCTTCCGCGTCAGTCCCATGCCCTTTCCGCCCTCTTCAGACGACACCTCTTCCCATTGGCAACATCATGGGAGTCGTGTACTGGCGCCCCGTGTTTAACCTGCTGGAGGAACAGTGCGAGGTGCTGGTGGTCAACGCCTATCACGCCAAGGCGGTCTCTGGCCGCAAGACCAACGTGAAAGACGCCGAGTTTCCATGTCGCGGCTCCACGAGAAAAGCCCTTTTCTTGTGAACTTCTGCTCACTCGACCTGTGGCACTGTCCTATGAGCTACACATTCTACGAACGGCCTAGTCCCCCACCAACGCCAGCAAGCCGTGAGGGAGTGTGATTTCCCAACAGGGGTAGTCGTGACCGCCAACGTACTCTGCGTACGCGACAGGATAGCCCTTGGCGCGGAGGACGTCACGCATGTGGCGATTGGCGACCAGCATGCTTGGGTCCTTGAAGCCGTTCTCAAAGGTTCCGACATCGAGATAGAACCGCAGTGGCAGGCAGGCACTCTCCACAAACTGGTGGATGAGCCACTCATGCTCCGTGTCACTTTCAGGTCGCCACCAAAACGCGCCTGATTGTGAGAGCACGTTGCCGAACACGTCAGGATAGCGGAAGCCAGCGTAGGCGGCGGCTAGCCCACCATAGCTCGACCCCGCCACCACCGTCCGCGAAGGATCAGAGGTGGCCTGGTAACGCTCGCGTGCCCAGGGTAGCAACTCATGCGCCAGGAAGTCGGCGAAAGGCTGGTGGCACGGCAGCTCGCGGTTGCGATCCACATTGTCCACCAGGAGGGCGATGAACGGAGGCACCTTCTTGGCGGCGAGCAGATTGTCGAGAATACGCGGCGTGGGAATGGCACGCAAGTAGGCGAAGCCGTCGAAGACCACGAGCAGGTCATAGGGCTCATGTTCACGGTCGTAGCCGGGCGGCGTGTAGACCCAGACCCGTCGTTCGTTGTCTAGAAACTGGCTACGGATGCGGAACGTCTCCACCTGACCAGCGGGAACCTCCGGTCGCTGGGCACTCCACTCTGCGGCAGGTGCTCCTGGCATTTCGAGCATTGAGCAGACGAAGTCTTCGTCGCCAGGGATCTCCTCGTCCTTTGGCAAGACAAGGATGTGCTTCGCGAGCGCATCCGGACGCCACGTGGCCATGCGCTCGGCACGGTCCTCCATATCGATGAGGTAGACAAGCGAGTCGTCGGGCGAGAGCCAGTAACTCGTGCGGGCACCGGCCGGCAGCCGGTAGGTGCGATACCAGACATCGGTGCCTAGGAGGTGCGTCATCTGGTTGCGGTGAAAGCTCCATCCGAGGGCGTGGCTGCAGACCACAACATTGCGGCGGTCCTCACTCGCGTCGCGGTAGAGAAACGTCACCAAGTACTGGGTGTCATCGCTGGTGGCTGGCTCAATGAGTGGAGTTCGTGCTTGCTCGATGTCGCGCCAGAAGTCCGCGAGTGCGTTCCTGTTGCCTGCCTCCACCGCGCGTCGTAGCTCCTTAATCTGAGGGCTCGTTGGTGTTTGCTCATCCGTCATCGCTCGTCTCACCTCCACCTTGGTCTAGGACTGTTTTGGCGTGGCTGGCTTCTCAAGTGCAATGGGAGTTGGGATACGCTAGGATTGCATCTACCCCGGCATGAGATGATCCGTGCTACTCCCACCTGCCGACATTGTCGCACTCCTGACCTCATGAGCGCCCCTGTTTTCTCGCAGAGTCTGGTGACATATCCCACTGCTGGTCGTCGGATGGTGAGCAGCGTAGATCATAGGAATTTTACTCCTCTGTTTCAGAGACCGTTTGGGAACAGGGAGAAGAAGAGGAACGGCAGTGTGAGATAGGCTGTTGGAATGAAAGCGCACACCTATCTCACCAACCTGACCGATGCCGAATGGGCCCGGCTCGAACCACTCTTTCCAGTGGCTCGTACAGGACACCCGCGACACCATAGTCTACGCACAATCGTGAGTGGCTTGCTCTATGTCCTGCGCACTGGCTGTGCCTGGCGGTTGCTTCCCAGCGACTGGCCTGCGTGGCAGAGTGTCTAAATGGACTAATCACAAATGACAAATTCTGCTGGATCCGGCGAAGCACCTTGTCGTTGACCTGGCCCCGGTCCTACCCGTTGCCGCGTGCCTGGAGGCAGGACCCTCCTGAATCTTCTGAGTATGCTCCTCCCGATGATCGAGTGTATCGACATCGTCGAGGAGGACGACATGCCAGTTCGCCAAGCACCCGCATGGCGCCTGCGCCGTCGGCCGTCTCCTCGCCCCGACGGACAGCAGCGCTGGGATCGAGCCTATCTGCACCTACTGCAGTGGACTCAATTGTCAGCGCCGACTCAGCCAGAGCCAGGACAGGAGGACAGCCATGACGGTCGCTTTGTATGCCCGCGTCTCGAGCCAGCGCCAGATCAACACCCAAACCATTGACCAGCAACTCGACCGCCTCCGCGCTCACGTCGAAGAGAGCGGAGGGCTCGCGACGGCGTGCCTGATGTTCCGCGATGACGGCTACAGCGGCGCAAGCTTACGCCGTCCTGGCCTGGATGCGCTGCGTGACGCGGCTGCCTCGGCAGAGGTGGAGCGCGTCCTCATTACCACGCCGGATCGCTTGGCACGCAAGTATGTCCACCAAGTCCTGCTGCTGGAGGAACTGGAGCGCTTTGGCTGCGTCGTCGAGTTTCTCGACCGTCCCATGAGTCACGACCCGCACGACCAGTTGTTGCTGCAGATCCGTGGGGCCGTGGCTGAATACGAGCGGACGCTTATTGCCGAGCGGATGCGGCGCGGACGGCTGGCCAAGTTGCGCACCGGGACGCTCTTACCCTGGACCCGGGTGCCGTATGGCTACCGCGTCAACCCAGACCGGCCCCGCGACCCCAGCGGAGTCCAGGTCGATCCTGCAGAAGGCGCGGTGGTTCAGGAGATCTTCGCCCGCTACCTGGCAGACGGAGCGACCCTGGGCACGGTCGTGGCCACGTTGGAGCAGCAGGGGACGCTCACCTCCCATGGGCGACGGCACTGGAGCCGGTCGAGCTTGCGGTGGATGCTGAGTAATCCCGTCTATCTGGGGCAGGTCTATGCCTACCGCACCACCTCTCGCCCAGCACAAAAGCGCCATTCGCCTCTGCACCCCGTCGGGCGCCAGGGAACGACGTTAGAACTGACCGCTCCACAGACCTGGTTGCTGGTCGCCACCATTCCGCCGATTATCTCCCACGAGCTCTTCGACCAAGCCCAAGCCAAACTGGCGGAGAATCAACAGCAGGCCCGACGCCATCTCATCAGTGGGGAGTACCTCCTGCGGGTCTTAGTCAGCTGTGGGGTCTGCGGTACGCGTGCAAGGGTCGGCCAGAGCTGCCGCGCTATGCGTACTATATCTGTGCCGGCAAAATGCCGGGTCGCCCCGAGCATCCAGACGGTCGGTGTCCTGCCCGCTATATTCCAGCCCGACCGCTCGATGACCTCGTGTGGCGGGATCTGTGCGAGGTGCTCACGCACCCCGACAGTATTGCGCAAGCGCTGGAGCGAGCCCAGGCAGGAGCGTGGTTACCGCAGGAACTCCAGGCGCGACGGGCCTAGCTGCAGAGCGGGATGGAGTACCTTGCTCGTCAAGTGGAGCGAGTGGGCGATGCCTATCAAGCGGGCGCCATGCCGCTGGCGGAATATCGTCATCGGCGGCAGGCACTGGATGAGCGTCTCCAAGCTCTGGAGCGGCAACGGCAGCAATTGGAGGCACACGTGGACCAACACCAGGCGGTCACGCACGTTATGGCGTCCATTCAGGGATTCTGCGAGCAGGTCCAGCGGGGCCTGACTCAGGCGACCTTCGCCCAGCGCCGCCAGCTGGTTGAACTGCTCATTGAACGGGTGATTGTCGCCGACGGTGATGTCGAGATCCGCTACGTCATCCCGACCAGTCCCGCGAGTGTGCATGTCCGATTTAGTCATTTGCGTACAAACTACTTACACGGTTTGCCAGGCGCCGTACTCCCGTGGGAGATAGCGCCACGCGCAGCCGCTTCGCGGCACATAAAAGACCCAATTGGTGATCCGGCGCATGTCCGACGATCGCGGGCGGCCATTGGGTTTACTGGTCGGAATGAGGGGCGCGAGCAGCGCCCACTCCGCATCGTTCACGTCACTGGGATACACTGGAACTGCCATGCCGGGGATGCCCTCCGAACGGTGTGAGAGAAACTCGTTTCGCATAGGGTATCTTCGGGCAGCTTTTGCCTGCTTATCCCTTTTCAAACAGTGACTGGGAGGAAACCTGGCCAATGAGCTTTGGCGCTGGCAGGACTCAGGACCTCCTACCAGTTTCATTATGTCCCCGTTTCACGAGATCTGTGTAGTATATGGCAGCCCTAGTTGTGCAACTACAACGCACCCTCGCCAGATACGAGCTGGACAGTGTGTCCCAGATTTGCAAAAGGAAGCCATGATGCGAAAACAGATTCATGCACCGCCACCTCGCCTCACGCCGACACATACGGATGATCCGCAGATTCCGCTGCCGGACAGCGCCTGGGATGAGAGTGTGCTTGTGCGCTCTGCGAAAGCGGATCCACTCGCGTTTGGTCACCTGTATGAGGCATACCATGACCGGGTGTACTGGTATCTGCTCGCACGCACTGGCAATGTGGACGATGCTGCCGACCTCACCCAACAGGTGTTCCTCAAAGCACTCGATGCACTCACCCAGTACCGGCCACAGAAGGGTCCGTTCGTCGCCTGGCTCTTTGGGATTGCGCGCCACGCGGCCACGAACTTTGTGCAACGGAGTGCACGGACCGTGGCCTGGGAGTACCTCGGAATAGAGTCTGCCATGCCACTGCAGCCAAATGACCTGGAGGAATCCCTGCTGTACCGTGAGTCACTTGCGCAAATACGTCGCCTTTGCGCTGCCCTCGATCCATCCAAGCAAGAGCTGCTTGCCTTGCGCTTCGTGGCGGGTCTTACTTCGGCCGAGATCGGGGCCACCATTGGCAAAAGCGAGGCGGCCGTCAAGAAACAACTGACGCGGATTCTCCATCGCCTTAAGGAGCAATACCATGACCTATCCTCCTGATCGCTACTCAGACCTCCGCGAGGGGAAGCCAAACCCCGACATCGATCGACTGGTAGTGCAGCTTGACGCCCTTGGCCAGCAATTTGCCCAATCCCGGATGTCGACTGAGCGGAGGAAACAGATTGCGAATCTCCTGTACGAGCAGGCCGTGGCCCATCCTAGGTCGACTTTACGTTCTCGGCGACGCGGCGTCTGGTCAGTCCGACGTGCTGTGCTCGTCGGCGCCGGTGCACTGGCGGTGATCGTCGCCCTCTCTGGCGCGACCCTGGCGATTGGCGGTGCCATTGGCTTCACGTTCCCATGGAATTACTCCTTCTTGCAGTCCCCCCAGGCCAACAAGTCAGCCTGGCGCATACCGCCTGTGGGTACACGCTGCGGCTGCGCAGTATCTATGCTGATGCCAATGTTTTCATCGTCGGCTACACGGTCACCGCCCCTGATGGGAAGTCCATCGAGGCTGGCTTGCAGGCGCCGGTGGTGACCGACATGGCGGGGAGTGTGCTGCCGGAATCCGACTATGGCGGAGCCACAGATGTCGCTGGTCTCGTCCAATATCAATCCTTCGATACCGGTGGTATTCTCGGTCGACCGAGCGCGCTCACACTGCATATGGTTGTCCCCTCCCTTACACTGCCAGCGGGGTTTTCAGTTCCGCCTGCGTGTGCTGGTTCGACTTCGGTGCCTACGCTGACCCTCTCACCTTCATCGGCAGTGCTGCCTACACCGACCGCGGCGAGTGCGAGTGGAGGCGCTAACGTAGTGCCTGGTCCAGGGCCCTATGTCTTTGATCTTACGGTGGCCTATCACAGTGGACGCCAGCTGCAACCGCACCTAGTCGCTACAGAGCATGGCCGTACTCTCACTCTAGAACGAGTCGTCTCAACACCACTGGAAACGCGCTTCTACGTAAGCGGGAGTGCGCTCAATGCCTATCCGACGCTCGCTGCCGGCGGACAGACGCTCAACGCTGGTTCGTGGGGACCTGACCCCAGTAATGGCAGTCTGATTGTTTATAACTTTGCCGGGTCACTCTTCAGTGAGCACGGGCAGTGGACACTCTCCATTCACACGCAAAAATCCATTGGCTCGTTGCCAGGTGAGCAGCCGCTGCCGAGCGGTGTGTGGGCCTTCAGGTTCACGCTTCCGTAGACTCGCTAGAGGAGACGGATTCCAGTACTTTCCTATCCTAGATGGGATTTACCACAGCTTTGCACCATTGGGCCGGTGAGCAGCGACCATGCGGATTGTCGCTGTTCATGGCAATGTCGATCTACCACACATGTGGTAGATCTGTGGCCGGAAGCATCGGGGAGGCTGGGCAGATCAGGAGAAAGGCCGTCGACCGACGTGACTGTGCGGACTCGCGAGGGCGGCTGCCAGTTGGCGCCCTCACCTCACGCAAGAGGTGAATCAAGGGGGGAAGGGGCTCCTCGCGCCGCAACTGGGCCACAAAGCGGCCGAGAGTGGTCAGGGAATAGGCATAGCTTGGTTTTGGACCTCCAGCCAAAGTCGCCGACCGCTTTGGCAGCCCTCAGCCCATCCCCGCAGTAGGTAGGGCTCCTCGGCATCTAGCACCCACCCAGGCGCCATTGGCGCTAGTGGGTGTTGTATCCCGAAGTAGTGCATGACAACCGTCTTGCGACTGACCCCAGGCGCCTACTGATCTCGTGATGCTCTAGGCCAGTTGCCCGTACGCGGTGGATCTCCCCATAGACGGTAACTGTCCGCGCGTGCCGATGCTCACTCGCCGCTTCTCGGCGCGCTGCCCCATAGACGTACACCCCCGCCGACGACCGCGATAACCCATCTGCGCTAGTCCTTATAACGTCCCTGTCAGTTGCCTCTGCTGGAGCTTGGTAGAGATAAACCTTCCAGTTTGGATCAGTACCGTCTGCCTCCTATCCCCATCCTTGTCCGCGAGCTGGTTGCAATGTTCACATGCAGCTTCATCCGCTCGTTACTACGCAATATCAACTTCGCTTGGATACTGGTCGTTGAACCTAATGCCGAAGTCGCAGCACATGGGCTTAACACACTTTTCTACAAGAGTGCAAGGAAAATTGGTATGAGTACCAAAGGGAGTGTGCAGTCGCTGGTGCCCTATATAGGTGGCGACTGGCAGCACTGTGACGCTATTATTCACTGGCATCAGTGGCAACCGAGCGCGTTTGCTGCTAGCTGGATGGAAGTCCGAGAACGGAAGCTCTTGCTCTCCGCACGCGCTCCAGCGTAATTCCTGCCGGCTTTAGGACCGCCTCATATGCCTTTGAATCGGAGCGAGTCAGCCCTAAGAGAAGATGCTCAGATCCGGTGTAAGGTGGATTGCTGGGCATGCGAATCGCTTCATCGACCGCTACTCTGCATATCTGCTTCGCTTCTTGGCCAAGGAGGACTTGCACAGGCATGCTTACGGAAGGAGCAATGGAGGTAGGGCCAGTGACCTGCAACGAACGGGTAGCTTGCTGTATTTGAGATGGTAATTGTCCAAGCGCGCGCACAATAGCTACCGCAACACTTGGGGAATTTTCCATGAGTCCGATTAGTAGCAGCTCAGCATTGATTTCACTTTGTCCCAGACTGAGAGCTTCGGCTTGTGCGCGGCGAAGGGTGGCGAAAGCCTCCGCATTGAACAGCTCCCGACGAAAGTATTCATCGTCAAACTTGTCGTCGTCGCTATAATTCGTCATAATTCATCCCCTTTCTTACCAACACTCGTCTTGTCTTATCAGCTTGGCCTCGAAGTGATAGTGCGCTAAGACAGCCAATGGGCATGTTCACGAGCTTACTCCAGCAAGCGAAAGGGGCTTAATAGTAGAAACCGACTGCACGCAAGCTGATATTCTAATCGTTCGTATGCTGCTAAATCTCACCAACATACGAACGGTTCCAATGTTGGCCTCAGGTATCCAGGTTTCATTCTACCGCATAGCTACACGTTAAATAGCATGTCGCGATTAGCTGGTGTAACCGGATATGGGCCGCCTTGCCTGGTTACACCAGGAACACTCTGACGTACTTGAACGAGATGATGTGCCCTAGACGCTTCCATCAATTCGGATCGAGGAGAGAGAGTCATTCCTCAGACGACCGTCTTGACCGTCAAACTCTCCAGTACTGAAATATGAGAACGACTCCGAAGGCCCCTCTCCATTGATGTCACCATAGAACGTACCGTACCAGATCCCAGATGACCAGCTACTTGCCTGATCATTCCAACTCACGAAAGGGTTGATGATGTAGTCGGTCATATTGACAAAGCCGGTGCCCTTAAAACAGATCACGCCCCCCGTGCTTTTTTGATTCGCGTCTTGGTAAACGATCAAATCATTGGGATGCCCCCCGCAATTCTCTGCGACAGTATCAGGAGATGCACCCCCTTGCGCATCGAGGCACTTGACATCCGGCTTCGCGTTGCCATGCAGTGTCACCTCCGTCGTATGGCAACCAGTTTGACCCGAAGTATGAATTGTTGCGCTTGCCGGGTGCGCGCTTGCTGGGTTGGCAGTTGCAAGTACAGCTGGCAAGCTGACTACTACGACTGCAACTAGAAATAGTAAGCGACGTATGCCTTGTAACATCGGTGACCTCCTCGGCCTCAGTGGCCGTGTGACTTACTTACCTCCGATATGCCCGGCGCAAATACAGAGCAGTTGAGGTGGTGTTCAGAAATCTCTACAGAGTACAGCCTATTCTTTAGGAGTCTTTAACCACCTTGAACCGAAAAGGAAGACAGGGTATCATTCCATCCGGATCCACAGACATTGTTGATATACGAATTTTCTTCGCCTTCGTGGTAATAGCAGCTTTTCCCACCGCCGTTTATGTCCTGATACAGGTAGCCGTACGCGCCCATGTTTAAGCTGGAAACCTGATCATTCCAGCTTACAAAGGGCCAATCGATCCAATACTCACCCAGATTTGGGATAAACCCTGTACCAATGAAGCAGATCTCTTCTCCTCCATAGTCGGCATTCTCATAGAAGGCGACCCAAGGAGTTGTATAGACTAGGGCACAATCCTCAACCTGAGTATCAGGCACAGATTTGTCAGCTGCCGGCTTCGTCTTCACAAGACAATCCATCGTTGGTGAGTTTGTGCCATGTAGATAGACGACCGTGACATAACAAGACATAGGGGTGGACCTAACTTTGCTGGGCGTGACGGGCGCCGCATGTGCTGTATGTGCCATGCCTGCTGTGGCTACAAACACCATGAGACATAGTAGAAACAAACCAACGCTGCTCAAGATAAGCTTTCGGGATCTTGGAAACACCAAGTGGCTCCTTTTCGTGAAGAATAGTTGGCACTGTTCGGTGGACAAGCTGGTATGCTTAACTACTTAGGCAACACAAGTTCGAGAAGAATAAGATGAGTGGTACAGAGGAAGCAGGATCGTGATAATCGGAAACTAATCAATTACCATTCCATAAACCGCGGGGTCCAGAGATCTGGGCCTCTAACACTTTACCTCTCCATTACGCATGGGAAATTGCCAATAACATCAACATCCATCGCTGAGATGTCATAGGTACACGACTTTTTGAGAGAGGCGTTCCGCGAAACTACGTGTATTATACCTGACGAGCCTCAACCTATCTTCGAGATGATCTCAGGTTTTGCTCAACTTTCGTGCAGCCGCTCATTCCACATCAGCTGAGGAATGACAGTCATCCAGATGTTTCTTCGTGAAGGAAGATTAGTGGCCTAGGAAAGATTCCGTAGCCAATCCCCCGTTTTGTCAAAAGCACTCGCGGATGACGTGCGCTCTCCCCCATTTTCCTGCGAAGGTCACAAATAGTCTGTTGAATAGAGTGCTCGTCAATCGAAACGCCATATGGACGGCTCAATTGTCTACCCAATGCTCTTGTGCTGATATAGCGGCGAGGTACTCGGACCAGAGCGAGAAGTAAGGTGCATTCCCGTGCAGTGAGCGGAATATGCTTGGTCCGCCTGACAAGAACGCACTCATGCGGATCAAAGAGCAGGTTTGGTCGTAGCGAAAACACATCCAGGCTGTCAAAGTTGTCGCTTTGTACTTGTGCCATTGACTCCATGCCAAATCCTTCACTTTCCATTGCCATTGGCTTCCTGCCAAATCCTTCACTTTCCATAACTACAAAAACGATTAGGAGTTTACGATTCTTCCCCAGAAGGACTTCTCCCCGTAACAAGTGTACCAGCAATGTAAAGTGCTCATACAGCTACAAGTGAGCTGGCCTTGTTGACATCCCAGAGCCAGCAGAGTCGAAAAGACGGCAAACGGAGGTGGTAGAGGTTGTAGGCCACACCAAGCAGGAGCGCTTGCCGCTGTTGGGCTGCAGATACGTGGTGCCGGTCGCGGCAGGTAGCCCCGTCGGGTCGGTTATCACTGCGGCGGTCGTTGGGGCAGTGATGGTCGGGCTCGGCGACGGGCTGGACGCCGCAATAGTGTATTCGCAAGCCGACCAGCGTCGCAGTTCGATGGACTGCAACATCTACGATCCAACTCATTACCTGATGATGGGATTGACACTCGGGCTCCTCGGGTCGACGCTCTTCGCTCTCGGCATTATCCACTATGGTATCGTCGCCCTCACCAATCGTGTGCTGTCTCATTACAATTGGCCCCTGCTGGTGGGGGCGATGGCTCTTTTGAACGTGGCCCTGTCTATCACCGCCATGTTGGTCACCACCGGCACCGACTACGCAGGCACCCAGAAAGTCGCGATCTTGCTTGCTTCCGTGGCCCTTGCTTCCGCCACGGTATGGGTGTTCCAGGGGCAGCTCTGTGGCCACGTGAGCACCAGGAGACCATGGCGCAGGTCATCCCAGCCGAGCCGGTCGTCTAGGGACGAGATGTTTCTCTCGGGATCCCATATCGTGCCTGCATCAGACTGCCGTAATCGCCAGAGACCTTTGGGACATCCTCATCGTCGCGAAGTTCCATCACACGGTGAGGGGACTTCGTGACCTGTTGGGGCCGGGAACCGCGCCTTAGGTGCGATCGGCAATAATGCAGCTATATTCGGTATCAGCTACGGGCTATGGGATATAGCCTTCGAGGTCGAAGTATTCGTTCGGACTACTCGCGCCCCACATCAGTGTGAGATGGGCGAGATAGTCTCCGATGGTGTGCCGTGGGCGTAAATACATCAGAGACCGTTTGGGAACTCGTACTGAATCCAGAAGGGAATGGACATCCCGCCAGACGAGCCGTTAGCTGCCGCTCGCCTAGTCTGGTTGCCACCAGGGCATCCGCATCCCCGCGCACGTGTCTCCTCGTCCATATTGATGACGTGGAACTTGTCCTCCTCCTGATCCCTCAGGAGCAGTTGGGTGCGGTCGGCATCAAGGGCACCGGCTACGCAGAGCGCAACCAGATAGTCGACCAGCGCCTTAATGTCGAGATTATTGAACGCGCCAATGGCGAGTGAGCATTCGAGATTCTTGCTGCCTCCAAACCAGCACCGTGGCAGCGCAGCATCTTGGACGCTGACGAAGCCTGGTCCACGACCAGTGACTTCTGTCAAGAAGGCGTTTACCTTATCAAGCTCCTTCTCCTCCTCATTACCAAAATGCAGAATGGTATTGGTCACCCAGCTCATCCGAGGTCTCCTTTCTCCTCGTCTGGCACTATATCACCGCGAGGCGACCGCCCGTGCGCTCTTGGCTCGTTCCACGAGAACCACGTGTTCACTGTCGACTGAAGCCTAGTGCATACGGACCAGCCTGCGCTCCATCAACCGGATCATTGCGAGGCAAATCCACGTTTCGGTTGTGGCGCAGAGTCGCTCGTAGTCTCGGCTTAACCGCCGGTTGAATAGCAGCCAGGCGAATATTCACTCAAGAACCCAGCCACAACACCTATTGGGCGATTTGTTTCGGTCATGGGGTCGCTCCTTTCTGGCGGTCATTCCCATGGTACACGGCGGTCCAGCGACGGCGATGTTCGGCGGCAATGTCGCGGTACCGATAGGCGTGCAAGCGTTCCAGCTCGGTTGCATCGTCCCAGACAATCCAGCGCCGTAACCCGCCGGTCTCCTTGCGTGCCTGTACCACGCCGTGCTCGATCCAGTACAGCTGGCTGCTGGGAGACACTTCCAGCCTGCCGGCCACCTCCCGTGTCCACCATTCATCCGGACCGAGCGCCTCACGGGAGGAGCCATGCCGGTGCGTGTTCCCCAGTCCCAGCTGGCGCCGCAGCGTCTGGACACTGGAAACACTCTAGCCGTGTCCGCTGTGGAGCGGTGGGGAGCCGTCGGCCTCGAGTTGGCAGGCAATGGCGTCCAGAGACCAACCCGCCGCCGTCAATTCCTGGACGCGGGCACAGAGATGGGGGTAATCGCTCCGGTCGGTGTAGCGGGCAATGGGCCGTACCAGCACACCGTCTGTCTGGCCTCCCCCAGCCCAGGTGATCCGGACCTGGACCTGCTCGCTGGTGCCCTGCGCCTCGACCTCTACCCGTTCGACTACTTGCCGGATGATCTCTTTGCGGTCCACATCCGTGGTGGTGGAAGCACTACACAGCGCTGGAATGTCGGCAGCGAGCTGACGAATCGCGTCGCGTTCCTCGCTGGTCAGCATCCGGGGTTGTTGCTGGAGGAAGCGGTGATACTCTTCCTCCAGGGTCTGCTGCGCCTGCAGCTTCTCCTCCCAGGCCCGTTCCAGCGTCCGGGCCACTAACCGGTTCTCCGGTTCCACCGCCTGGTATTGTCTAGCCGCACGGTCCGTCTCGTAGGCGGCCCGTTCCCGACGCTGCTTCCACAGCTGTGCCACGGCGGCCCGCTCCTGTTCGACGTGTTCGGCCGCGGCCAGCGACAACTCCAGTGCCGCGGGCTCGAGGGAGGCCAGCACGTGCCTGGTGACAAAGTTGTCCAGACTCGGCCCGGCTACATGCTGGCAGAGCGCTTCGCCGTAGTGATTACGTCGGTGGGCACAGTCGTAGGTGAAGGGGACGGGGTGGCCGTGCGACTGCTGGTAATGGACCCCGAGTCGCACGCCACACCGCGCGCAGACCACCAAGCCGGCCAAGAGCGCCGCACCGTTGCGCACGGCGCCCGGGGTCGAGGCCCGCGCCTGATTGGCTGCCAGCCGTGCCAGATTCCGCTCATACTGCTCCCAGGAGAGGTAGGCGGGGCAGCGATCCGGCAGCAAGCTATGCCACGCTGACCGGGCCATGACGACCCGGCCACTTTGCGGATGCTCGGGCTGGTAGCGGCGGCGATTCATCTGCCGCCGGCCGTCGACGTAGGCACCGGCGTAGAGGGGATGTTTCAAGAGGTTCTGCAGGGTGGCTCGGTTCGGCCGACGCCAGACCAGCTGCCCTTTGCCCGGTCCCTCCCGCACCCGCACGCCGAGCCGGATGTCGTGACGCGCCAGATAGCGGAGCAGTCCCCCCAGGGTTCCCAACTCCTCGAACTGGGCGAAGATGAGCCGCACCACTGCCTGGGCCTGCTCGTCGGGGTCGAACTGGATAGCTCCGTCGGCATCCCAGACATAGCCTATGGGCACCCACAGTGATTAGGCCGGAGTTGGAGAGTCGTGTACGGGCAGGATGAGCATGCTCACAGGGGTCATTGCACCTGTCTACGTGCATGGGGTTGGGCGCGACAACCCGACAGCCCCAACGTGCTCGCCCATCCAGTCGGCCACCGTACGTCCACACCAGAGGCCACCTCGTGGTGCTGGCCCTGCCAGCGCATTACGCAACTCCTGTTGACGAGCCTGGGAAAGGAGTGGAGTTGCAACCGTTGGTCGCTGTCGTCGATACTGGACTCCATCGGGTTCTTCGTGGTTGTAGCGCCGTGCCATCAGGCCGATCCAACAGGCAGAGTAGCCGGTAATCGTCGCATTGGACGTAGCGGTAAAGCCACGGCTTAGAAGCCAGAGAAAGTGCCAGCGGCTCCGCTCAGTCGGATCTCGAGCAGAGCGGTAATGGAGTTCAAGCTCGCTGACGCTGGCGTCTCGGCTGCTGGGTGGACAGCTCAGGTACAGAAGTTCCCTTGAGAATGACCCGCATGGGATAGTCCCTCGATGCCGGAAGGATGCCAACAATCCTCTGTCCCCGTGCGGCGGTTCTTTGGACCACCGACGTGAGATCGTTTGGATCGATCGTTGCTACGTCCAGATACCCCCAACCGCGCGTCGTACTGCTCACGCAGATGCCATCGAACTCGTCTGGACTAAGCACTTTGGTAGCGAGCAGTTCTGCCCATTTATCCACACTCAGATCTCTGGTCATATGTTATTGCCTCCACACGATGCTACGGCATGAATTAGAATCTTTGTTCTAAGCTATTTTACCATTCTTACGGGCGACGTAAAACGGGTCGGCAATATCCTGTTGGCATAATATTCCGCGTCTTTTATGCTAGCATCTGAGCAGACAGGCATTGTTTCCCAATCTTTCGACGGACAACACGGCACAGATAGGCGCCAGATAGTCCTTGTGCTACGGGAGATCGCGAACACCCTGCTGCCAGTTACGGCCGAGACAGACACACGCCTCGCGTGGCAGCAGCAGTTGGTAGCATGGAGGGGAGTATGCCTGGGGCAGAGCTATCCGTGCGAGCGGGGCGATACCCCGCGGGTACTGGCCAGGCGAACATCCGTGTTCTGTTGGATTTATCGGTGTATTCGAGACTGAGTACTCGGGGCTGCGCCACCTCTTGTAACGCAGTTTCGAAATTCTAGCCCATAAACAAAGTGGGAATATTGTCCTCTTGTCCGTATGAGCACTGGCCTACGAGCCATAGTTGCTCGTCTGCCGCAGACCAACCTGCAGCCACGAGGCCGCTGCATCGCCTCCGACCTGATCGGCATGGGCGACTCTGACATGCTGCCTAGAGCAACTTTCAGGTAGCTTGAGCAGACAGGGTGTAGCCGACATGGGCGAACCAGGCCGCCGCATCCTCTTGGGTGATGGCCTCGACCGCCACCCGCATGGCCTCCCAGAGCGCCTCCGTGGTGCGGGCACCGATCCGGCGCAGAATGGCCTTGATCTTGGAGAACGCCTGCTCGATTGGCGTGAAGTCGGGGGAGTAGGACGGCAGGAAGAGCAGCGTACACTGGCGCGCTTCAATGACCTGGCGAATGCTCGCCGCCTTGTGGACGCTCAAATTATCCAGCACGACCACCTGCCCGGGCTGCAGCGTCGGTGCCAGTTGCTCGGTGATGTACCAGACGAACGTCTGCGTATCCATCGCCCCCTCAATCAGCCAAGGCACCTGCAGACCATCAGGCGCGAGGGCTGCGACCAAGGTGGTGTTCTTGCCGTGGTTACGCGGCACCGATCCGGTGGCTCGTTGGTCATGGGGTGCCCAGCCGTAGAGCCGGGTCAGGGAGATATTCGTGCCACTTTCGTCGACAAAGACGAACTGCTCTGGGTCGAGCTGGGCGACCGCTTTGCGCCAGGCTTTCCGCGCCTCCTCGTCGCGCTCGCTGGCTGCCAGTGCTTTTTTTTATGGGTCCACCCCAGCCGGCGGATGGCTCGCCACATCGTCGCTTCACTCAGCTGTTGGCCCTCGTGCTCCGCCCACCAGGCACAGTGCTCCAACACCGTGGCGTTGGGGTCGGCCTCCAGCCGCGCTCGCAACGCTGCCTCCTGCTCGGGTCCAATGCGCCGGGGATAGCCGGGAATGGGCTTGCGCTCCAGCGAGCCCGTCTCGCGCTCTTGCACCACGGCCCGTTTGACCGTATTCACGGTCACTCCAAAGCGGCGAGCGGCTTCTCGCATGGGCTGACCCTCAGCCACCGCTCGCACCAAGCGTTCTTTTAGGTCGATCGAATAGGCACGCATACGCGAGGTCTCTGCATAATCCATGCCTGCCACTGCTTCCCGCAAATTGCTCTAATAGTGGCCCCGGCTTGTATCGCTTTGCCGAGCACCGCCGCTACCTCGATGCCCTGCTCGAGGCTCTCGATGTGCACGAACGGGTCACCCTGGTCGTCCATGACTGGGGCTCGGCCCTTGGCTTCGACTGGGCCAACCGCCACCGCGAGGCCGTGAAGGGTATCGCGTACATGGAGGCGATCGTGCGGCCGCAGACCTGGGACCAGATGCGGCCGGACTGGCGTCCTATCTTCCAGGCGCTGCGTTCCGAGGCGGCGAGGGGCGACGGCCGACGCTGACGTGGCCGCGGGAGATCCCCATCGAGGGCGAGCCATCGCCGGCTGGATGGGGACGTTGCGCTGAGGGGGGCCTGGCCGGGCCACGATGGTGCGGCGCCGTACAGATGGCTTTGCTCTCCTGTCCCTCACCCGTTGAGGCGACCTCTGGGTAGAGCGGCTGGCCAACGACGACGGTTTCGAGGGCTGCCACCAGCGTCACCCCTCGCTTTCTGAGGCTGGAAAGGTAGCTACTAGAGCACTATCGTTGTAGTCTCAGCCGGTTCATGCTAGGGTGACGACGCCGTGCTGGTCTGGCCAGCGGCGAAGTTCGTGTACCAGCTGCCGTCCGCCCAGCTGACCTGGAGCTCATAACAGCCGGCATGAGTGATGTAGAGAGTCGTCATATAGGTGGTCCAGGCCGTGGCACCCGGAAAATCAACAGCCGGACTCATTACCAGGACCGGCAGAGTCGGACTGACGTTGCCCTCTCCCCACCAGGCAGTTTCACCGGTGTCAAGCGAAAAGGCCCGCACGGTCACAGTTGGATGCTGGGTTGGACCAATCTCCCACCACAGGTCTATGCCTGGCCAGGAGGGAGTGGAGGATACCGGTCCCAGATCGGCAAACCCTTCCGGCAAATAGTCCTCTACCCAGACTGGTGCTTGACCGCTCAACTGTACTGGGCCGGTAAAGCCACCGAAAGGCGGAACAGTAATCATAGCGAGGGGAAGGGCGGCTGGGCAATGCTGGGGAGGCGGGCCTAAGCGTCCCACAACAGGTACGGGAGTGGGCGGTCGAATCGCAGTTGCCGTTGGAGAAGGAGACCCCAGCTCGGTAGATTGGTTGGTATGCAGAGGGAGCCAGACATTCATGAGCACCGCGAGCACGACCAGGACTGAGACGGCCACCAGAGCAAGCCGCCACCGGTTCGCCGACTGAGGACCACGAAACCGCCATCCTGGTGGTGGACCAGAGCCGTCCTCCCGGCCCATTTCGGTAATCTCAAACTCTGGCTCATCCATAGTCCATGCTCGCACGTTGGGACACCGACTGCAGTCACGACCCATGGCGCCTCTGCCCTACACACACTAGCTCAGGTTCTATTGTACAAGAGCCTACCAGTACAACCTAGCCCATCCTGGTAGACAGGTAGCTCTGGCATAGCGTCTCCTAAATTTTGGCACATCATTGTGCCCGCAGTTCCAGACGAGCCACCAGGAGTCGAATCATCGCCACCTCTTCGAGT
This sequence comes from uncultured Chloroflexia bacterium, assembly GCA_963826075.1. Taxonomy (GTDB): domain Bacteria; phylum Chloroflexota; class Ktedonobacteria; order Ktedonobacterales; family JADMIN01; genus JAJPKE01. Next base: position 247,980 of record CAWGVQ010000004.1, on the reverse strand, counting down.
TCCCAGCTGTCCGTAGCCCTACACCAGTCGGCAAGCTCATGTCCTTGATAGGCTTAGTCGGCCCAAATCTTCGTGAGTCGCGGGACAGCGTACTTCAGACCGGCTAGAAGACAGCGTGCGCCAAAGGTGCCGTGCAACGACCCATGGCCTCGAGTCACGTACCCATTTGAAGCGGTTTCTTGTGCCGTGCAAGAGACCCTTGATACTTAAGCTCGATGCAGTGACGTATGCCTGAGCCGGGCCGCGCGCCGGGCGTCACACGCGTGGCGCATGCGTCAGGTGTGTAGAAGCGGTGAGCAACATGTAACACCAGTGTTAGACAAAACAGCTCTCACGCAAGCTTCCGCTGGCATCGTATCGAAGTAGGTACGGCGCATCTCTGCGTGACCTGGCTCATGAATTCACCCAGCAGCCACAAGGATTTCGAAGGAACCATCCAATCAACCGCGCTATGTTAAAGCTCACAAAAGCGTTGCGACCTTCTGTCGACGCTGGCTCGCTCGCATCCTTCACCCAGAAGATCATTCAGCAGGTTGCTTCGATACTGCTGCTTGTGTTCCTGCTGATTTCACCTTTCTGTCTACTTGTCGCATACAACGTCGTGTCCTTACACCTACAACAAGCAAGTGAGGACCTCGCATGCGCCCCGCCGCATATCTGCGGGCCTCTACACACTGACGGCGCCCAGATCAAAAACGCGGAGGGGCAAACCGTCGTATTTATCGGCGTGAACTGGTCCGGCTTCGAGACGACGTCGTTTGCTCCTCAAGGGCTCAATGTCCGCAACTACCAGGACATGCTGGACCAGATGGCCCACCTCGGCTTCAACACCCTACGCCTGCCCTACAGCAACCGACTCTTCGATCCCGGAAGCGTGCCCACCGGCATCAACTACGCCCTCAACCCCGACCTGCGCGGTCTGCAGGGCCTGGCCCTCATGGACAAGATCGTCGACGGCGCCCAGAAAGCCGGTCTCTGCGTGATCCTCGACCAGCATCGGCCCGATGCCTACAACCAATCTGTCCTCTGGTACACCTCTCAGGTGCCCCAGTCGCTCTGGATCCGGGACTGGGGCATGCTGGCCAGGCACTACCGTAACGATCCCGCCGTCATCGGTGCCGATCTGCACAATGAGCCGCAGGACCCCGCTACCTGGGGCGATGGCAACCCGGCCACCGATTGGCGGCTGGCGGCGGAGAAAGCGGGCAATGTCGTCCTAGCGGTCGATCCCCACATGCTCATCATCGTCGAGGGCATCGCGATCTACAAGGGGGACAGGTACTGGTGGGGCGGCAATCTGGAGGGAGCGAAGAAATACCCCGTAGAGCTCTCCGTGCCGCACCAGCTGGTCTACTCCGCCCATGATTACGGACCAGAAGTCTATGAGCAGAGCTGGTTCCAGGCGCCCAACTTCCCCAAGAATCTGCCCAGCATTTGGCAGAAGCACTGGGCTTATCTGGAGCAGGGTGGGATTGCTCCCGTGATCGTGGGAGAATTCGGCGACACCTCGGTTGGCACGGATCCCGACGGGAAGTGGCAGCGAGCGATGGCGGCCTACATCGTGAACAACGGTTTCGGCTACATCTATTGGTCCTGGTCGCCGAATACGCAAGACAACAGTGGACTCCTCGAAACCGACTGGACGACCATAGACCGAACTAAGTTCGCCATCCTTCCCTATCTGCGCTATTCGCCCTCACCCGCAACCAAATAGATCGCTCGCGTAACCAGAACTCACGTTCACGTACGTTTTCCTCATGTGTGCTAATCTGGCTACACTGCAAACCCGACCAGCTTGCCGTAGGCAACGAACAGTGCCGGTCCAAGGAAGAACATCAGGTTTCCGACCATGTTCCAATATTCCGAACGGCGAAGATGCGTGGCCATTGCTCCAGACATAACCAGCGCGATTCCGACCGCTGCTAGCGGAGTGAGCATCGTCAGAGAATGCAAGAACAGCGGAACGATAAGGCCAACACCACCACTCACTTCTAGGACACCAATCAGGCGAATGTGCTCCGGCTTAAAATCATTCGCCCAACCCTGGCCGGGCAATTGAGTGTATTTGGCGTAGGGTAGGGCAAGCCTGAGCACTCCACCCACGGTGAAGCCTAGTGCAAGTACAACTTGAATGACTGTGATGGCGGTATCCATGATTCAATCTACCTTTCCTTGTTCCAGCCGGCGTGAGACGACTTCGCGTCCCAACTCGCCGGTTCCCCCGGCAGCAAGCAGTCTTGTCACGATCTTATCCTCCACTCCTGACCTGACGCTGGTGGCAGATTGAGGTGCGCCAGCTTGTCAGGGTTGGCCACGTTGCGCACGGCACGGATGAACTCACCTTCCACGTCCAGCGTGAGGACACTCATGATTTGCCCCTTGACCCGCACCAGCAGCGCGGGAAGGCCGTTCGCCTCTATCATTTCGAAGGTCATGCCTTCCGGCGCATGCGACAGCATGCCGATAATGCCTCGTGCCACCCTGTCGCGCCCCTGAACCGGATGTCGCACCGCCCCCGAGACCTTGCCGCCGCTATCCGACCAGGTCGTGACATCCTCTGCCAGCAGACTCATCAGGCCGTGCATATCTCCGGCAATGCAGGCTTCCATGAAACGACCAACCATTTTCGCGTGCGCTTCCGGCGAGGCGGGAAAGCGCAAACGATGTTCCCTGATGTGCTTTTTCGCACGGCTGAACAGTTGGCGGCAGGCCGCTTCGTCGCGACCGGTAATCTGTGCGATTTCGGCATATTCGTAGTCAAAAACCTCTCTCAGCAGAAACACAGCTCGTTCCAGCGGAGACAGGCTTTCGAGCAACACGAGAAAAGCCATCGAAATCGACTCCGGATCTGTCACCTGGCGCAGCGGGGGAAGTAGCGACGCGCTATCGCCCGTAATGATCGGCTCTGGCAGCCACGGGCCGACGTAGGTTTCTCGCCGCGCCTGGGCAGATTTCAGATGGTCCATGCACAGATGATGCACAATGGTCATCAGCAAACTCTTGAGGGTGCGAATCGACTCCGGCGGCGTGGCGTGATAGCGCAAATACGCCTCCTGCACGATGTCGTCCGCCTCCATCGCGCTGCCCAACATGCGGTAGGCCATGGCGAATAACACCGAACGATATTCTTCAAATGGATCAGTCTGCACAGCGCCGCCTTTCGAACGCTCGGCGTCATCGCAATCTGGAGGTAAGACGAGATCGTCCTGCGCTTTGTGACATAGCAGGGAACTTGGGGGTTCATCGCGGCGGTCGGGGTACTACCATCTCTTAAGAGTACTTGCGTATATCGTCATTATCGTTGGCGAGGTGAAAGGATTCCCAAACACTCAGAGCATTGTATAGCAGGTAATTTTCTTTATTGACGTCATCCCTGTTGTGTCAAACTAGGATACGGCTTGCTCTGTGTTCCCGCACGGTCTCGGCAAGCTAGGCCGCTAAATAGTGAAATCCCATCATGGTTGACAGCATCCGGCCGAACGGCCAGAGGACGGCCGGGAGCCGGGCGCCTAGACCGTAGACCAGTCCCGGCACCCACCAGTGCTGCGCCCGGCGTCCCCACACAAACGGGAGCACGAGGTACAGGGCGAGGAACGGGAGCCCCACGATGCCGCCAAGCCAGCGGCGCTTCCCCCAGGCGATGGGATGGGCGCACTGAAGCTCCCGGCTGATCCGGAGCACCGGACCAAAGGCCAAAACGGCCTGCCGCTCGGCGTGCGCCTCGGAGACTCCCGTCTCCTGCAGCGCTGATGCCCGTTCCTCCAGGTGCCCGCGCACTTCGGCGAGCACCTGATCACGCTCCGCGGCGAGCTCAACGAGAAGACTTGAGCCATAGCGCGGCAGGTGAGGATGATGAGAAATCTGCATGGTGGGCCTACTGGGAATACGCTATCCTGGGGGAGAACCCACAGGGCCCGTGCGCACGGGCCCTGTGCACCTGGGTCGACCGAATACTAGGAGTCTGCTGTGCGCCACAGTGGAAGCAGGAAGCAGCGGGATGGGAGGATAGCCGATGCCGACGATGACCGACTTGTTGGAGTACCTTGCAGGTTCGCGCAGTAGACTCCTGGCGAGCATCGCAGGACTGAGCGACGAGCAGTTGACCCGCAAAGGGAGCATCGGCTCCTGGTCCATCAAAGATGTACTGGGACACGTGGCGGCCTGGGAATGGATCGTCGCTGGCTTTGTCCCACAGTGGCTTGCCACCGGCCAGGCGCCCGACGTGCTCGACGTGCTGGAGGAGCATGGGAATGATGCGGCCAATACCATTCAGGTAGCCGAACGCGCGGCGCTCACTCCCGGCGAGCAGCTTGAGGAGCTGCGACAGGCACGCGCACGACTGGTTGCCTGCATCCAAACGCTAGGAGACGCCACGCTGGAGCGCACGCGACCCATGGGCGATTGGGAAGACACCCTGGCCGCCTATTTCAAGGAAGAGATCGGTGGCCATGAAGCAGAGCACACCGAGGCGATTGCGACTGCAGCGAACCTGCTCCTCTCTCCCCGATGAGGGAGGACCCCCTGATGGGAGCCAAAGCCCGGCAGTTCAGGCCGGTGCTCGCTGTCTTGATCGGGAGTCGCCCTGGTGGTATGCGGGGACCGACTACAGCTCAGCGGATAGGGTCGCGCAAAGCCGCTCGGTCCAGGACCAGCACGATCTGCTTGCCGGGACTGGCTCCGGCCGCGCGGGCAATCGCTGCGAGTTCGGCTTCAAAGAGCGCGATGAAGACACTGGTCGCCAGGTGACAGACCGTGCGACCGGCGGTAGGATGCACAAAGCCGGCGACGTCGGTGCCCGCCCAGTGCTGGTTTTGGGCGCCTGCCTGGGAAATTGCGACCCGCAGTTCCTCTTGCTGCTCAGCCGATAAGATCGGCGCTGGCCGATAGGAGGTGATGTGGCGCCGGTTGCGCATGCCGTCGGGCCCCTGCTTGTTGTAGCGCTTGGCAATCTGGCCGAATCACTTACTGCTAACCCGAGTTAGCTAATGAAGCTGCTTAGCTAGCACAATCAAGCACGTCTCCATGAGGGTCCATCTGGGAGAGATTTCCTTTCAGCAAGCGTAACGACAATCTGCTACACTATCTGCTGTTCACCTTACCGGATGAGTAAGCAGGCAATATTGTTACGCCTATAGAATGGAAATCAAGATCATGGGCAAGGCAGAACCAGAAGGGATGACGGTTGATGCTGCAACGTGCGCTGAAGTCATCAATGCGCTGATTGCCAAACTTCATGCTCACTACGTTTTCCCAGCGGTGGCACAACAAATCGAAGCTGATCTGCGCCAACAACTGGCAACGGGAAAGTACGAGAGTGAAACGGCGGCACAGGCATTCTGTGATGCCCTGACGCAGACCCTGCAGGCGATCAGCCACGATAAACACCTCAATGTGCGGTATAGCGCCGAGGCGCACCTGCCAGCCAACCATGGACCAAGCGACACCGATACGGTGGCCGAAGATTCTACCTGGCGCGAGACCTATCGTGAAGAGAGGCGTCTCCACAACTATGGCTTTGCGCGAGTAGAACGGCTCCCTGGCAACGTTGGCTATCTGGACCTGCGCGGTTTTGCAGACCCAGCCATCGGTGGAGAGGCAGCTGTTGCCGCAATGAATCTACTGGCTCATACTAGCGCCCTCATCATAGATCTGCGCCAGAACGGGGGCGGTTGGCCCGACATGGTGGCCCTACTCACCACCTACCTCTTCGACCAAGAGATAGTCCATCTCAATAGCCTGTATTGGCGACACGGTGATAAGACCCAGCAATTCTGGACGTTGCCCTACGTGCCTGGAAGCCGCTTCGGTGGCAAGAAACCAGTATATGTCCTCACTAGCAACCATACCTTCTCTGGTGCCGAAGAATTTACCTACAATCTCCAGCAACTCAAGCGTGCGACCATCATTGGTGAAACCACAGGTGGTGGTGCCAATCCTGGCGAGTCGTTTTCGCTCACGCCTCATTTTGCAGTGTTCATTCCAACTGGACGCGCCATCAATCCGATCAGCCAGGACAATTGGGAGGGCAGTGGCGTGGTGCCAGATATTGCTGTGCCGCAAGAAGAAGCCTTCGATGTCGCGCTGACTGCAGCCCTCAAAGCGATTAGTGTGGAACTGCGCGAGGCCACTGCCGGTCCACTGGCGCAGCTGTCTCGAGAGGTTCAGGGGGCACTGGCTGAGTTGGAAAACAAACACAAAAATCCGCTCGAGGTCAGCTAGTAGGTGGTAGTCATGGCGTAGAGCGCAGTGATGCCATGCGAACGAGGAGGAGCGGACCATGCGGGCTGGAAATCAGGCGGGCCGGGTGCGACATGCGAATTTCTCGCTAGGTATCGTCTTGATCGGCATGTTGGCAGTCCTGCTTGCCCTCGCGGCCTGCGGCGTCAACATCCCGCCCTATTCCGTGCCGGCGCAGTGGCACGACGTGTCGCCCCCCACCACTGATCCCATCGCCAACTACGCCATCAGTCCAGATGTGCCCGGCCTTATCGTGGCCTGCATTGGCAGCCAGACGGGAAATACAAGCGCCAGCCCGCTCGGCCCCGCAACGCTGTGGCGCACCCGGGACGGCGGCGCCCACTGGCAGCGCCTCGCCACATCGGGCTACATCGCTGGCTGCGAGGTGGCGTTCCCGGCAGGTGGCAACGGCACCCTCTTCGCACTCAACTTGGACGGCGGCCAGTTTATCCAAGTGAGCCATGATGCCGGCGATACCTGGAAGACCATCGCTCAGGACAACGGCGATCCATACGGTGACATCCAGCAGCGGTTCGCGCTCCTCGGGCACGGCGTCTATCGCGATGGCCGCCTCTACACCGCCGGCCAGGCCGACACGGTGGCAACCAATACCGCCGCAGCCACGGCCACCGCGACCAGCTTGAACCCGTCCCCTGCCGGCGTCTCCATCGCCAATGAATTCGCTGATTTGGCCTTCTCCGTCTCCTCCGACGACAGCCAGACCTGGACGGCGGTGGAAGCTTCACCCGATCCGCTGATCCAGCAGGGCTACGTCCCGCTTGCCATCGCGGCTGACTACAGCGCGCCCGGCGCCTGGTTTCGGCTCTGGGGGCCGGGCTACACGTCTGCGAGCGGCAGCGCGACGGTGCTTGAGCACTCCACAAACGGCGGCCAGACATGGCAACGGATGCGCCTCATAGGCGAGGGCGGCACCTATGGTGGTTTCGTAGACGGCGGACCTGGTACAGCAACGCTCGCCACCGAGCCAAGCCAGCCGGAGCGACTCTGCGCGGCGTTCTCCCCACAGGTCAGCGACCAGAGCGCGAACGTACCCTCATCCGCCGCCAGTGGCGATGTCGCCAGCGCCGCGCTGGCTGGCCCGCCTCCGCCCATTCCACATGACGTCGCACTCGCGGGCAGCGACGACGGCGGCCACACCTGGAGCTCGGCCGTCATCGGCAACCACCAGCGAGACTACGGCGGCGCCGTAGATCCCGGCGTGTCGATGGACCCGCACGGCAACTGCTACCTTGCCGATATCTCGAGCCAGGGCGGCGACACCACGGAGGACGTAGCCACTATTTGGCGGCTGGCGCCGGGCCTGGGAGCAAAACCGGCACCCATCGCGCGGATCATCGGGCAGAACATCGTCACCTTCGCGGTCAGTCTGGCCAATGCGAGCCATACGCCGCGCCTCGTCGCCGTCGCCTACACCTACAAGGACCCGACGGAGATTGTCTGCCAGGGGAACGTCTGCCCGCCGGAGCCGGTCATGTCGCCGCCGCATCTCATCTGGATGCCAGCCCCATGATGCTGGTGTCACTCAGAAATCGTGCTGAAGGATACAAAACTGGTGCTCACTACTGGTAGCACATGGGTAACCAGAAAGACAGCAGCAGGTGATGCAGTGTTTCCTTATCGCTTGCTAGCCCCAGGCATAACCGGTCACAACCGCAGGCCGTACTTCATGTAAGCGCTGCGATGTGACAGTCACCTGCTCGTTCCAGTAGGAAGACAAAGCGAAGCTCGTGTCTGTGGCGAGGACGCTGTCTAGTGAGTGAGGAGGCCGAGACCCATGGAGAATCAGCAGCCAGCCGCACCGCTGGTGGTGCTTACAGGGGGCAACGATCAGCACGTCGGCATCATTCGCGGGATCGACGGACATGACAGTCACGAGCGCTGGCACTTCGAGATGGAACGCGACGACTCCGTGCCCCTAACTGCACTCGCTGCCGATGGTGGTTTGGTCTATGCCGCTACGTCGGATGGCCTTGTCTACGGCTTACGCGCCAGCGATAGCGACCTCGTCTGGCAGCACCGCGTGACCGGTCGTCATCTATACCATCGTTACCCGGGTGGCGTGCGAGTGGCGTGCGAGTGGTGGCGGGTGGAGGGATTATGGCCGGCAACTATGTGCGCTCTGACTTGTCTCCCACCGACACCCGCTACATCACTGTGCTGGATGGCCAGGACGGCTCCGAACTGTGGGTTTGGCATCCGCCACGGTACCCACTCTGGGTCCGGCTCCGGCAGATGTGGCGCCGGTCGAACGCGCAGCGGGCCGGATTTGTCCTTCTTGGAGCTGACAGTCACGGTGTATACCTGAGCGAATCATCCAAACGACACCCTCCCAATTCTGATTGGAACCGAACCATCCTCCTTAATCGGAGGAGCGGTAACCCCCAGTGGCGCACGCGGCAGGCAGCCACCGCAAACTTTGCTGGTCACTGGGGGAGCCGCACGAGCGTAGCGCTGGCAGATGACACGGCCTATACCGTCGGTGAGCGCCTCTCGGCTCTCGATACATCGAACGGCCGCACCCGCTGGTCTCGTCCCATACCCTCAGATGCGGGGATCCGACCGGGTCCGCTGGTCGCCGACGAATCGGTACTGTGCGCAGCATATGGCACCCACTTCTGCGTATACCGGGTGCGCGACGGCGAACTCCTCTGGCAACTGAATGCGGGTTCGTTCCTGGGAATGGTCCTCATGAACGATGCCGTGTATGTGAGCCGAAGCCACGGACTGGAGGCCCACGACGCCCTCTCCGGCGAGCTGCGCTGGGAGTGGCCGCGTTCTGGTACGAGCGGCGAGAGCAAGCCGCTGGCGAGAGGAGATATCTCATGGCGCCTGGTCGGGGCCGGTGGCATCCTCTACGTACCCGGTCCTACTGCCCTGTGTGCGATACGTGCCAGCGACGGTGAACAACTTTGGCAACTACCGAAAGCTGGCGGTTTGCCTCCCTTAGTTGCTGTGGCAGGATGAGCCCAGACAGGTCCTGCCAAATGCGTACAAAACATGCTCTGAGGTCGGGGTTGGCATGCCACGTACGTATTTCCGTACATGACCGACATGACTGCGTAACAAATTGCTGCCCCGGTGTTATAGCACTGTACCCTGGGCACTGGGAGAGTGCTGCTCCTGACACGCGGATAGTCGGCCTTGGGACGCTGGCGAACGGCAACTGCCGAACAGAAATTGGTATCATTTGAACCAAATCGGCATTTGGCGCATCCTCCTTTGTAGAGAGCTGTCGAACGCTGTCCCATAAGCATCCGAAGGATTATGCCTTCATGACGGAGTCTGATGACCTTCTCTTGCTGAGCCGGATCGCAAGTGGAGACGAAAGCGCGTTGCAACAACTGTATGTGAAATATCGCCCACCTCTACAGCGATATCTCTGGTATCAGTTAGGCCATGATACTACCCGCGCAGAGGACGCCCTGCAAGAGACCTTCCTGAGCATCTGGCGCGCTGCGCGTACCGTGCGCAATGATAGCTCCGCGGCAGCATGGATATTCCAGATTGCGCATCGCCATGTATTACAGGCACGACGGCATGCCCAAAGCCGGATGGAGGGGAACACACTGGAGCTGGAGACGGATGACCAGCAGGGCTCCTCAGTTGAATCGCCGGAAGACGCCATTGTGACGCGCATCGACTTAGAGGACGCAATACGCCGTTTGTCCGAGAAGCATCGAGAGGTGTTGTACCTCATTTGCCTTCAAGGCTTCACCATAGACGAAGGAGCCCGGATTCTCTCCGTTCCACCAGGGACAGTGAAGAGTCGTCTGAGCTATGCCCGGCGGGCATGTTACCAGCTTTTCGCACACGTGCGCCTGGCGGAGGAGAGGTAAGCGATGTCTACGGAGATGGATCACACATATGTTCAGGAACTGCTGCCACAGTACGCTGCGCACTCCCTGAACGAGACGGCGCATCAACAGGTAGAAGCACACCTGGCAGGCTGCGCTTCCTGCCAGGCGGATCTTGCCGACTGGCGCCTGATCATCGATGCCTTGCGTGACGAACTAGCTGAATTGCCACCAGACACCGCACAGGAGCAGAGCTGGAGCATTCTGCGCGCCCGTCTCATACCGCAGCAGCGTATACTTGAACCGGAGAGAATTTCTACCAGCGCAAACGCAGGGCCCTTCCTCAATAAGCAGGGGAAATCGCCGTCGGCAGCGGTCACGAGAGGACCTGCGTACCAGCGCTGGCTCGGTTACGTGTCGGTGATTGCGACTGTGTTCATCATCCTTGCAAGCTTGGCACTCTTCGGTACATTGCGCCGCATGAACTCTACCGGCACCTCGAGCGCGACCAGAACCGTTGTGGCACCTACAGTCTCGACGGCCACCACGAATGCTCCTGCGGCGACCGCGACGCAATCTGGCGCTAACAGTCTCACTCCCACCAGCGGTGTCAATATCGCGACATTTATCTGCACCAGTAGCAATAGCGGCATTACCTGGACCTTTAATCCCTGTCCTCTGGTGGTTGGTCAGCCTGGGACGCTCACCATAAGCGCGCCCAGGTATCCAAATACCGCCACCAACATCATCGTCGTTTTTGGTAACTGCCCACAAGGTGATTGCACTATAGACGACCCGCCAGCGCTGGGCTTCAAGACAAACGGCAACGGCGTAGAAACCATTTCATTCGTGGTAGCGAGCGATGTACAGGTTGGCGGGCCGCCAGTAATCGGAGAGATTAATCTGTCAGGTAGTCCAACTAGCGGGATGATCAATACACAGGGCAGCTGTTCATGAACAGCCGCCCTGTTCGGCATTCTCATGATTATCCGCTCGTACGTTTTTAGAACAATCCCCGGCGCAGAGTAATCAGAAAGTGTTTAGTAGCGCAGTCTGTGGGTTGATAGGATACACTGATCTGCATGAGCACGACCTATCCAAGCAACCTTTCCGATGCCGAGTGGGACCGTGTCCAACAGCTCCTGCCGCGAAAGAATCACCACATGGCAGGCTCCGTCGCCACTCCCTCCGCTCTGTTTTCGATGCCCTCTTTTATGTGCTGCGTACGGGCTGCACCTGGCGCTACTTGCCCTACAATTTCGCACCTTGACATTCAAGACGGTATCTTAGAAGAACAGTGTGTCTCATTGAAGAATATAATGCCTTCTATGGCGTCCGCATAGACTCCGCTTGTTGATATCTGTCTGGAGTGCCAGTTGGCCGCGTACCCCTACGAACAACTCACTTTAGCCAGTGCCTGTTCCACCCGTTCGGCATAGAGCCGTTCGCCCAGGCGGCCGAGGATAGCAAGTGCGGCTTCATAGTGATCGCGACCCCGCTCCACGTCACCTTGTGCAGCATGCAGATCCCCGTACACATACAGCGTCTTAGCCTCGGCGTAGGGGTACGGCATCGAGCGAGTCAGTGCTAGGGCCTCGTCGAGGGCAGCTTCCGCGTCCAGCCAGCTGCCTTGCCGCAGAGCCAGTAGCGCCTGAATACGCAAGGCGTCAGCAAGGAGCACATGATAGTGCCGCTCCCGTGCATGCTTCAGGCAGTCGGTCAGCATGGCTGCAGCTCGCTCGACGTCACCCAGCTCCAGACAAGCCCAGGCTAGCAGCGGTATCAGCCCGGTGACCGATTGCTCGAAGGAACTGGTGCGGTCGAGCAAAGGCTCCAGACGGACCAGGGCAGCTGTGGCATCGGTATGCACGAGATTTGCTTCTGCCAGTGCTGCATGCGCTTGGAGTAGGACCCACATGGAGTTGGGACCCAGACTCTTTAGCATTGCTGCCTGCAGGCATTTCTCGGCTGCCTGGGCATCACCACGGGCCAGATAGATCCTGCCTTGGAGTTGCGTGATATCCTCGGACAGCGACGGGTAGGCAGTGTCGAGCCCGCGCACGATCTCCGCGGCACGCCGCTCAGAGTCAAGCGCTTGGTCCCAGTCTCCGCTCGTGAACGAAATCCTGGCCAGGGTGCCTAGCATCCGCGCAGTGAGATCCTGCATGCCATACTGCTCGGCCACTTCCAGCGCTTGCTGTGCCGAGCGCTGCGCCTCCGCACAATCCCCCAAGTCCATGAGGACTTCCCCACGGTTGGCTTGAATGAGGCACAGCCCCTCGAGATTTCTGGCTTGCTCGGCAACCGGGTACGCCGTCTCGAACGCCACCAGGGCGTCGGCTGGATGGTCATTGTAACTCAGGGCGCAGCCAAGAAAGTTGAGCGTCCGTACTTGCAGCCAGCGGTCACCGGCGGTCTGCGCATAGTTCAGAGCGCGTTCAATCAGGGAGATCGCTTCCCGATACTGACCCAGGTCACCGAAGCCCCCAGCCAACGCGTAGTAGACAAGACTTGCGGTACGCGCCGAGAGGAGCGGAACCGTCCGTTCGGCCAGCTCCGTCAGCGAGTCGGCCTGCGCTACAGAGTCCACCAGGTCGGCTAGTTCGCCAGTTGCTGGTATGGATTCGGTCTGGAGCGGGTGCTCGCGCATCTCCCCGTCGCTGGCAGAACCCTGCGCAGCCGGAGCCTGTGTGGCTCCGGCCTGCCCGGCCAGGTAGGTGAGGAGCGTCCGCAGCCGGGCTCGGGCTACCTCTGGTGGCGCCAAAAGTCCAATCGAATCGGTCATGTGTGCAGTATCCCAGACGAACTGGTCTAGATTTCCCGCTGCCTGGTGAATATTGGCCGCTGCCTCCAGCGCGGTCAGCATCTCTTGCATGCGCCCGGACACGCGGAGGACATTAGCCAGTTTCTCCAGCACTTCGGCTTCGCGCGGCTGGTCGCCCACCTCGCGCGCAAGCTCCAGCGCCATCCGCAGGTGCCGCTCCGCCTCAGCATGGGCAAAGACCGCTTCCGCCTGTTCGCCGGCCTGTATGGCATAAGGCAAGGCCCGCTCTGGCTCGCCACCCCTGGCGAAATGCCAGGCCAGCTCCGCCGCTGGCGGCTCACGTCCGGGTGGGGTCGCCTGTAGGATCGCCTCGCCAACCCAGCCGTGCAGAGCAGTGCTGCGGGCAGCTCCCAGGTCTGCTACCGCAACCTCACGGATCAGATCATGGGCGAACGCATAGCTCTCCCCTCCCTCTGCCTCGACCAGCAGACCCGCCTGACCTGACAGCTCGAGCGCCTCAAGCATCTCCGCGTGCTCTAGACCACTCCGGGTGGCTACCGTGAGCAGCACCGAGATGGCTGCCTCGCGGCCACAGATCGCCAGGATATTGACGAGGTCTTGCGCCGCCTCAGGCAGCAGTGCTAGCCGCTGGCGAATGCTCTGGGTCACCGTCCAGGGCAGCTGGCTCCCACCCTGCCCACCGCTCGCCGCTTCTGGCACCTGGGCGTTCACCTGGTTCTGCAGCGCCTGAGCCCAGCTCACTAGGAAATAGGGTACGCCACCGGTGCGCTTGACCATTTGTTTCTTCAACTCGTCCCAATCGCCCGACGGAAGATCGACGAAGAGTACCGTCGCGAGCTCATCCGCGGCTTCAGGCGTCAGACGACCGAGTTCAACCGGGGTGGCGAGCCCTTCACGGGCCAGATCGGCTAGGAGTACCCCGAGCGGATCTGCTGGGAGGACCTCGGTACTTCGATAGGCTGCTACCACCCGCAGGTGCCGCCCCGTCGGTTCGTCGAGGATACGCAGCAGTACTGCCAGCAGATCGAGCGCATCCTGCCCTGCCCACTGTAGATCATCCAGTACCAGCAGTGTACCGGACGGTCCGGCGAGGTTGGCCAGGTAGCGCCCGACGGCAGCAAACATCAGGCGGCGCTCCTGCGCGGGGGGCAGCTGCCACTCGGGCAGGGGAACCAGCGAGGACTCCGCCAGCTCGGGCAGGAGCCGCACCAGCCAGGTGCAGCCTTCCAGCATGCGGCGCACCTGCGCCACAGACTGGCTGCGCAGCGAGCTGGCCAAGGCCGTGAGCAAGGGGGCGTAGGGCTCCTGGCCACTCCGTCGATGGCATCCTCCTTCCAGCACCGACCAGCCCTGTGCACGTCCCCGACTGGACGCCTCGCGGAGCAGGCGGGTCTTGCCGATACCAGGCTCGCCGGCCAGCACCAAGAGTGGTGGTCCCTGCCCAGCAAGGTGCTTCTCCAACAGCGCCAGTTCGGAGAGACGTCCCACCAAGGCGACCGACAGGGGGTCCACTGGCTGTGGGCCGACGGTGCCGGATAGGAATCGCTGCCGGCTCGCGCTCGCTTCCAAGAGAGTTCGCTTTTCGGGCGCAAGCTTGAGGGCAGCAGCCAAGAGGTCGATGGTGTCACGACGGGGTGCCACGCTCGCTCCGCTCTCCAGCTTGCGGAGCGCCCGCACCGAGAGGCCAGCTCGCTCGGCCAGTTGCTCCTGCGTGATTCTTTCCGCTCGGCGATACTCCCGCAGCAGGTCGGCAAACGTACGTGATCGCTCGAGCGCCATCTTCTATGCCCTGTTCACCCGGGTCTCGGGCCACGGCTCCCACCAGGGTCTGGAATCAACGACGTACTGCCCTATCCGCTCGGCTGATGTCTGTCGCAGCATACCACCACTCTCAGTCAACAGCAAAAGCGGGCCACACCAAAAGTGCCGATGGTGTCCGGGCAATTCCACACCGGTGCTGCAAGACTTGAAACAGGGGCGGCTTGCTCCCACAGACGTGGTCGTTCGGCAGCCGCGGATGGCATCACATCAGGATACTGGAGCATAAAGGAGAACATCATGGAGGATCACTGGCTAGACGGGCTGGCGGGTGCAGTCGCTTCCGAGCAACTGTCACGCCGGGAGCTATGGCGGTGCGGGGCCAAGGCGGGATTCGCCGTGGCTGGTTTTGGGCTGCTTTCAGGCTGCGGCGCGCTTTCGAAACAATCGCCTGCAAGGCGCACAGCTTGGCGTGCAGATTAGTACACTGGTGTCAGGAGCAGGGCAAACCGCAGGTGACCTGTACGTTGTCGATCAGGACCAAGTGGATCTGGCGTCAGGGACGGATGAAGATGACAATCGCGAAGAGATCACCGACAACGAGCGGGACGGAGAGGACTCCGCACAGGCCATTTCAGACCTGTGCTAACACCATCGGCAAACGCAGGCAACGGGCAGCAGCCAGCAAACGATCTATATACCTGCCAGAAGGCCCAGTCTGCTGCGTAGGGCCTGCACTTCCGGCATCCAGCACCTGCTCCTCCAGCAAGGCCACGCCCTCTTGCGGGCACATGGCCTTGCTGGAGATAAGATCAGTGCGAAAAGACTCTGAGAGGCCCGAGAAAGCTGAACCGGACATCAATCATATTTCTACCGTCGCCACACAAGGATCTGCGGTAAGCTGGTCAGCAACGTTCTGCTCGTCAGACCACTGACCGTCCGCATTGCGCCAGCGCGACCATATGCTGTGATCAAGACCCAGATAGAAGAGCTGCAGGGCACGGGGTGCTTGTCCTCGCCGGTTCCAGCGGGCGGGTGGACCGTGCGCGTGCCCGCCTCCTCGCCCAGCACTCTGCCGGTGCAGTACCAAAGATGGGCAGTGCTCGAGGTGGTGGAGCCTTCACCCGCTCCATCCGCCTACCTCGAGGTTGCCACTCCACACTGCTGTCTCGGCGAGCTACGCAGCCTGAACACGGGCAAGAGCCGATGCTGACCGCTCCCGCCATAGCCATCCAGCCAAACTGGCCACAAGCGCCAAAGGCAGAGCCAACGCAATAATCCACCCTTGCGCCGAATACAGCAACAGGTTACTGATAAGCTCGAAGATGAACCATGGCGCCGAGAGCCAGGTGCCCAGTCCGTAGGCAAGTCCCGGCACCCACCAGTGCTGCGCCCGGCGTCCCCACACAAACGGGAGCACGAGGTAGAGAACCAGGAACGGAAGCAGCCAGAGCCAGCCAAGCGTCAGGTAGGCAAAGAACGCATCGAAGCCAAACGGCGAAGACTGGAGCAGCGTTGGAATTGCCCGCATGGGCTGGACATACGGAGAACCGGGGTAGCAGTAGAGACTCGGATTTTCCATCCAGGTAGCGGGCATGCCCTGGCACCAGCCATGCATCGGATGGAGGACGGTGAAATAGTAGATGATCACGGGTACCGTGGCCGCCAGCCAGAGGGCCCAGGTCATTCCTGCACCAGTGACCAGGCCGACGATCCAGCGTCGCTTCCTCCAGGCAATCGGATGGGAGGCCCGAAGCTCCCGGCTAATCCGGCGCGCTGGACCAAAAGCCTGCACCGCCTGGCGCTCGGCGTGCTCCTCTGAGATTCCCGTCTCGTGCAGCGCTCCCGCCCGTTCCTCCAGATGTCCGCGCACTTCGGCGAGCACCTGGTCGCGCTCTGCGGCCGGCAGATGCAGGCGCTGCGCGAGGTGGGTGATATAGACATCTATCGGGTGCTCTTCGTCCTGCATGGTATGGCCTCGCTTTCACTCATGGTCTGTTGTCGTTGCCCGTACGCCCTGCTCTAGTGTGTGTCCGTTCCGTTGGCACCTGACATTGCCCGCCACATTTACCGGCTCATGCCAAGATCCATCGCGCCGTCTTCGCCACTGAGCACGCGTCCAATGGCCTCGGCGAAGGTCTGCCACTCGGCGATATTCGTACTCAGAGCGGCTGCACCGCGGTCCGTGAGGCGATAGTAACGCCGGCGTGGTCCCTTCCGTGCGCTCTCGGGCAGTCCCGTCGTGCCGCCAGGAAGGAGCTGCTCGGCACTGCTTTCCCAGTAGCCACTCACCAGCCCGCGCCGCTCGTACTCGTGCAGGAGGGGATAAATAGCGCCTTCGTCGAAGCTGAGCGTCCCGCCACTCCGTGTCCGCAGCCATTCACCCAGTTCATAGCCATAGCTGGGCCGCTCGCGGACGAGTTGGAGGAGCAGCATGCCCAGCGATCCTTTTTTCAATTCGCGCACAGGTGTCATCCTCCGCCGATCTATATAACAGTCTCATATACCTTGACCTCAAGTATAGCTGAGAACCAGACGTCTGTCAAGCACAACGGACAGCCAACATGGGGCAAGATACACGAGAGCTGAAGCAGACGGCCGGATGCTAGGGTGGAGCTCCTGGTCTCCAGAATCCGGTGCTTACCCGTTCCTTGTGGAGGCTCTTACCAATCTCACGCTCAAACACCGGCACCTAGTGGGCTATAGCTTTTTCAACACGCTCGTTCATTTTCGGGACTCTGCTGTTTGGACGCGACGTTGCTTGGTTTGGTAGGGGATATGCCGGGCATATCATGAGAAATGTCGGCGCACGAGAGAGTGCTACCTTGATGGGTACATATAGTAGCAGCTGCAGACTCCTGTGGCCAGCGGTCGCTCGCAGTTCGAGGAGAAGACAGGCAGGGACATTTCTTGGACGACGCTCTGAGCCAGCTTCTACCATCAGCTTAGAGCATGTTTTGCAGGCGATGCAGCAGCGCGATAGGCTACAGTGCTCTGCATAAACACGAAACCTATCCCAGCGACCTCACTGATACCGAGTGGCAGTGTCTGCAGCACTACCTGCGCGAATCCTGGAGCGACTGCCGAGCGCGACGCCATTCCCTCCGCAGCATCCTGAACGCCATCTTTTACGTCCTCCGTACTGGTTGTCCGTGGCGCTACTTGCCGAGCAGTTTCCCACCGTGGCAGACGGTGTTCTATCACTTTCGCCGCTTTCGCCTACGAGGACGATGGACGGTGCTGTTCACGGCGTTACACTATGCAGAACGTCAGCGGCTGGGTAGGGATCCCCGTCCCAGTGCTGCCATCATGGATGCCCAGTCCGTCAAGACTGTAGAGGAATCAGCCCACATCAGCGGGTTTGATGCCTATAAACGGGTGAAAGGACGCAAGCGGCATCTGTTGGTCGATACGTCTTCAGCATCCCGCTCCCCTATTACGCCACGCCGGCTGACATGCACGATACGCAGGGCGCTCGGCGACTCCTTGGTGGATTGAAGTATTTTGTGCCACGCCTCAAGACCATCTGGGCTGACAGTGCGTATCGTGGCAAAGACCTAGCGGACTGGTGTAAAGCGGTGGGTGGCTGGGATCTCGAAGTGGTCGGGCATGTCCCTGGAATAAAGGGATTCGCCGTTCGACCAAAGAGGTGGATCGTAGAAAGGACCCAGCCATAATACCTACAATTCGCTCTTGACGTCCAAACCCCTCCCGCCCATGATAGGACTCACTGGGTTGCTCAACCTGCTCGAAGTGGTGAGCCGGCTGCAGGCCGCTCAGCAGGATGAACGGACTTCTCCCACTGAGCGGTAATCGTAATGCCGCCAGTGCTCAGCGTGCCCTCAAATCGCTGGCAGAATCCTGGGGCATCCCGCCACATCCTCCAGACTCCGTCCGAGAACGTCATCTCGTAGATACGTGAAACGCTTCGTGCATCGTAATAGAGGACGGTGTACTGCGGACGTGACTCATCTCGGCTCATGAGCCACAGGGCGGTTGGTGGGCTGGGCGGCGTATCACCCATGCGCAAGACCAGGTATGCTCCGTCTCCCCACCATTCAAACGAGACCCTCCCCTGGACCGTATCGGACGGGGTTGGCAAAAACGAGGCATTCGAGAGTTCCGTCTCCCAGTCACCGGCGAGCACCTCAAGCGCCTTGAGAGCGGGATTTGGCTCGCCTGAGCTAGGCGCTGTCATGTGTCCCTCCTGGTACGTCTGTCACATGAGCTCCATACCTATAACGTATACTGCGCAGAAAGACGCTTCTCCTTGCTATGCTACCATATCTGCGGCTGTAGTATTAGTGCGATGTTCCTCATCGGTGGTACAGAATATGCGGCTGCGAGGGGACAAGGAGGTGTCCGATGCCCAAATATCTGACTGCGCGCCCGCCTTTGGACGCCACTGAAGAACGTCACGTTCGCAAGCTGACGCATAGTGTCCATGCCCCTGCCGACTGGATCTTTCATGCCAAAATGGTGGCCTCGAGCTGGGATGGGCTGCGTACCCGCCAGATTGCCGAAGCCCTGGGCTGCCATCCCCAAACCGTGCGGGAACGCCTGCAAGCCTTCAATGAGCGCGGCTTCGAGGGCCTCGGCATGAAACCGGGCGGCGGCCGTAAGTCCCGGCTCACCGAGCACGAGCGCAGTACTATTCTGTACCTGATTCACTTTCCCCCACCGGGCCAACCCACCTATGAACCCACTGGCGAGCTGCACGTCGATGATCCCAAAGGCGAGGTCGAATGGACGCTCGATGCCCTCACGACCATGGCCCGCCAAAAGGGGATCCAGGTGGCCCGCAGTCAAGTCCGGCGCATCTTCCGCCAAGAAAAGGTGCGCTGGCGGCACACACGGCTGTGGGCCAGCAGTAAGGATCCCGACTTCGTCCCAAAAGGGCAACGATCGTCGGCCTCTACACCGCTCCACCCCAAGGAGCCACCGTCCTCTGTGTCGACGAACTCGGTCCCGTAACCCCGCGCAATTTCCCGCCGGCTCCGGGCTGGTCGCCCGACGGGCACCGGATCAAGGTGCCCCTCAACTACGACCGGGGACCGCCCAAGGTCTGGGTCTACGGGGCCCTCCGCGTTCACGATGGGCAGGCGCTGACCCAGACGGCTCGCGCACGCAATACGAGCGGGTATCTCGAGTTACTGCAGACCATCGACCGCACGTACCCGAGGGGAGATCTCTATCTGATTGCCGACAACCTGGCGAGCCATACCAGCGGCCCGATCCGTGAATGGCTCGATGCTCATCCCCGCGTCCAGCACGCCTTCATTCCGGTCGGAGCGGCGTGGTTGAATTTGATCGAGGGGTGGTGGCGCATCTTCCGGCGGAAGGCTTTCGCCGGGCAATCCTTAGCTGATGACCATGACATCGCCTATGTAACCCGGGTTGCCACAGACCATCTCAATCGCCACGCCAAACCCTGGGTCTGGGGACGGCCACCTAAGCCCCACCGCGTACTTCGGCGCCGTTTTGTGTACTGCCTATGAGGAACAACGCATTAGGGAATGTCTGACGAATCGGCGGGCGGCAGCGCCTCGGCGGGTCCGGCGCCTGGCTGTGCAGGCGTGACATGTGCCATCACTTCGCCTTCTGGCGCGGCTCACCGCCCCAGGAGGCGAAGCGCCTCGTCGAACTCGATTTCGCCCTTGGACAGACGCCGCAACACGGCAGTACGCCGTTCCCGTTCCCGGTCGCCGCGCGCACCCTCGTCCGGCGCACCCATGGCGGCCACGATGTCATCGAGGCGGTTGCGCGCCGTGTTATAGGCGATATTCAGGTCGGCGGCCACCTTCTGCACGTTCCCGCGATTGCGCACGAGGTGGCCCACGAACTCCAATTGCTCCGGCGTCAGACGGCCGATCCACCCCAGGCTAAACATGCCCTCGATCACGAGGCCACTCTGGGGCGCCTCCAGCCGCGTCACAAGCAGTTCGCCGCCGGTCACCGGGTCGCGCGTGATCAGCGGGTTCAGCGGCCCGCCACCGCTTGTCTTGGCCCCCTTGCGCATCTCATCCTGCCCTTGCCTACGCAGCCAATAGTTATTCCCACTCATCCCGCTCGGCGGGTTCGTCGTCCTCGACGCCAGTATCGCGCAAGGCGACCCACTTACTCGGCGTCAGGTCGATATAGCCAAGACCCCGCATCTCGCGCAAGTAGGCCGCGTCCACCCCATGACAATATAGTTCGACCAGTTGGTCCGGCGTGAGGTCGGCTAGGCCCGCCTCCCGCAGGTCGAGGACGAAGTGCGGCGTGATGCCCTCGTCGTGTAGCTCGATGAGGTCCTCGACGCTCAACGCGTTCAATCCCGCCGCGCGCATCTGCTCGACAAATGCCCTGCTCACGTCACTGTCACGCAACGCGACGAGTTGCTCCGTCGTCATGGTGGCGAAGAAATCTTCCGTGTGCTCGTCCCCTCGCGGTTGTGCCGCTGCTTGTGCTTCCGCCCCGCGAGATGCAGACGGGGAAGGACCGTCGAGGGCCTCCAATAATTGTTCTGCTTGCTCCACGGTCACCCGCCCAGCCACCAGCATCTCCAGAATCTGCGCGCGCTCCTCGCTCATGGTTTGTCCCTCCTGCATGACAGCATCTCCGCCCGCTGTCACGTCCCGCTGTCGCCGAGCTCACCGGCGGCAGAATGACACCCTGGCGCTCAAAATGCCACAGTGTATGGCAATATTAGCCATTCGCAATGGCAATATTAGCCCAATATCTGCTTTTTGTCAAGATTCCATCGCTGGCCGCTGCGCCCGCCTCACCCGTACTGGCCATCCGTGGTAGTTCGGTTGGTCATGCCTCGGTCTTAGGTCTGAAGCCTGGCTGACGGATCAAGACTCCAGCCACAGGACAATGGAGGCGAGCACCACCATCTCGCCCCCCGTTTCGTCTCTGGACGCAACAAAGGTAGCACATCACACGCGATTCGTCAGACAGCCTTTAGTATGCAAGATCACATTGCCCATGACTTGGATGCCGCATCATCCACTTTTCTGTGCCGTCCCTTGATAACTCGCGAATATTGACGCTTGACAAACCGAGCGGCCCGCCGTAGACTGCGCCCAGTCGAGCATAGTGCCGAGGCACGCGTACGAGTAAGGAGGGTTGTGCACGATGAAGAAGGGCCTGCGGCTCTGGTTTTATGCCGAGTCTATCCTTGGCACCCTCACGGGTATACTGTTCATAGTGACTTTGTTTAGCCGCGACTGGATTGAAAACATCTTCCACGTTGATCCCGACCACGGCCAGGGCTGGCTGGAGTGGCTGATCGTGGTCGCCCTTGCCCTCGTTACTGTTGGTCTCGGCGCTCTAGCACGTGCTGAGTGGAGCCACACCTCGGTCAAAGCGGCCTAGCACCTGGCTTAATCTGTCTGACAGAACAACGCCCATATCCTTGGAAATACAGGGCGTTCATTTACTGGCTCGCCTGCCACCGCCCAACGCAGTATCAGCCCATTTTTGGGTGTGTGATGGGTTGCTGACAGCCCCGATCGCGTCCGCGGCGCCCCCACTTCGGAGATAGCGCGCCTCTGCTATAGTAGATTTGTAAGCACCATGCGACGTACCCAAATCGTCCAACCGGGCGCGGAACAACGACTGGGAATAACAATAGTATGAGTGTACGAGGAGGGCGAGTCATGGCAACGCGGCCGACATCAAGCAAGAGGACGGCGCCTAGCGCCGCACGGCTGGCTTTCCAGGCCGCGCACACCAGGCAGGCTGAACAGCCAACCGGCCCGACCGCCTCGGCTCGTGCAGCAAAGCAGCCAGAGCCGCGCCGCGTCATGTCCTCTGACGGCGCCGGAACACCTGCCGCTCACACGAGGAGCACTCCAGCCCGCGCGCGAAGTATGTCCGCCTCCGACACTCCTGCCCACAGCGCGGAGGAGACCTCGTCGGCCGTACCCTCCACTTCAAAAGGAGGGGGCTTAGGGGAGAGGGCTCTCACCTGGCGCAGCATCGGTCCGTTCCGCGGCGGACGCGTCGTCGCAGTCGCGGGCGACCCCACAAACCCGTATACATTCTACTTTGGGTCCACGGGCGGCGGTGTCTGGAAGACCACAGATGGCGGACGCTACTGGCAGAATGTCTCAGATGGCTACTTCAAGCGTGCGTCGGTTGGCGCGCTGGCCGTCGCTCCCTCCGATCCTAACGTCATCTACGCTGGCATGGGCGAGCCCACCATCCGCGGCAATGTATCGCACGGAGACGGCGTCTACAAATCCACAGATGCCGGCAAGACCTGGACTCACCTCGGCCTAGCAGCCACACGCCAGATCGCGCGCATCTGCGTGCATCCTGCCAACCCCGACCTCGTCTACGTCGCGGCGCTCGGTCACGCCCACGGCCCGAGTCTCGAGCGCGGCATCTATCGTTCGCGGGATGGCGGCGCCAGCTGGGAGCATGTTCTCTTCCTCAATGAAGATGTCGGCGCCAACGAGCTGTCACTCGATCCCCACAATCCGCGCATCCTCTACACTACGTTCTGGCGAGCGCGCCGCCTGCCGCACAAACTGGAGTCTGGAGGCGAGGGCTGTGGCATTTGGAAGACCACCGATGGTGGCGATCACTGGACCGAGCTTACCCACAATAAAGGCCTGCCGACTGGCACGCTCGGCAAGATCGGCATCACCGCCTCGCCCGCGCGCGCCGACCGTGTGTGGGCCGTGGTTGAAGCTGAGCAGGCAGGCGTCTACCGCTCTGATGATGGCGGCGCCAACTGGGAGTTGACCTGCGACGACCACGCGCTTGGTCCGCGCCCCTGGTATTACCAGCATATCCTCGCCGATCCCCAGGACTCTGAAACCGTCTGGCTGCTAAGTGTGTGCCTCTGGCGCTCGCACGACGGCGGGCGGAGCTTCGAGCGACTGGCCATTCCCCACGGCGACAATCACGCGCTGTGGATTGACCCCCGCGATTCCAATCGCCTTATCGAGGGCAACGATGGCGGCGCGTGCGTCAGCTACAATGGCGGTGATACGTGGTCCTCGTTGATGAACCAGCCCACCGCCGAGTTCTACCACGTGGCCACCGATACGAAGACTCCCTACCGCGTCTACGGCGCCCAGCAAGACAACAGCACGCTCAGCGTCCCCAGTCGTTCGGTCAACGGCATCATCACCGAAGCCGATTGCATAGAGGTGGGCGGCGGAGAGAGTGGCTACATCGCGGTGCGCCCGGACGATCCGCAGATCATCTACGCCGGCAGCTACCAGGGCTACATCAGCCGCTACGACTGCCGCACCGGCCAGCGGCGTGATATCAGCGTTTGGCCCGAGCTGATGCTTGGCTGGCCAGCCAAAGATGTGCGCGAGCGATTCCAGTGGACCTTCCCCATCCACCTCTCGCCACACAACCCCAACCTGCTGTATGTTGGCGGCAACCATGTCCTGCGCTCCACGGACGAGGGCGCCAGCTGGCAGACCATAAGCCCTGACCTCACACGCAACGACCCCAGCCGCATGCAGAATTCCGGCGGAGTGGTCACACTCGATAACTGCGGCACGGAATATTACGGCACGGTCTTTGCACTTGCCGAGTCGCCATGCCAGCGCGGCCTGCTGTGGGCTGGCTCGGATGATGGGCTTGTGCATGTTTCGCGCGATGATGGTCAGCACTGGGAAAACGTGACGCCCGCCACCCTGCCAGAGTGGGCATTGATCAGCATAATCGCGCCCTCGTCGCATGACCCTGCGGTCGCCTACCTCGCCGCCAACCGATATAAGCATGACGACTTCGCGCCCTACCTTTTCAAGACCGACGACTACGGCCGTCACTGGGTCGCCATCACGAATGGCCTGCCGGCTGATGTCTTCGCACGCGTCATCCGCGAAGATCCGGCGCGTCGCGGTCTGCTGTACGCCGGTACCGAAACCGGCGTCTATATCTCATTCGACGACGGTCTCAATTGGCAGCCGCTTCAATTCAACCTGCCCGCCGTCCCCGTTCACGATCTGCAGGTCAAGGAGGATGACCTGATCGCCGCGACACATGGACGCGCATTCTGGGTGCTGGATGATCTGAGCGTCGTACGGCAGTGGCCTGATGTACCGCCCGATGTTGCCATCCACCTATTCACGCCGCGCCCGACGGTCAAGGTCGCGGGTGGCGTTGAGTTCTCCTCAGCACCGGTGAAAGGCACCAATTTCGTGCACGCCGGAGTTGGCTACGTGGCCTACCGCGAAGTGGTGAAGGCCGACGGTGAGAAACAGCGCATCTTACTGGATGGTGGACAGAACCCGCCGGATGGCGTCACCATCAGCTACCTGCTGCGCGCCAAGCCCGAAGGGGAAGCGACGCTCACAATCCTGGATGCCCAAGGTCGCGAGATCAAGCGGTTTTCCAGTGAGGAGCATAAGACCTTGCGCGCACGCGCCGGCGATCTGAAGACGGTCACCGGCGCGGATGTCCGCACCCGCGATGAGCCACGCGTGGCCACTCTGGCGGGCCTCAACCGCTTCACCTGGGATATGCGCTACCCCGATGCTGGGTGGGTGGACGGCTATATTACTGAAAGCGGCATCCTCTCCGGCCCCGTGGCCGCGCCGGGACACTATCAGGCGCGCCTGGCTGTTGGCGGCCAGACGCAGACGGTGACGTTCGAGATCGAGAAAGACCCACGCATCAGCGCGAAACAGGAGGATCTGGACGCGCAGTTTGCCTTGCTGTGCCAGATTCGCGACAAGGTCTCCGAGATCCATCAGGCAGTCAATCAGTTGACCAGTATCCGCCAGCAGTTGGGTGAGTGGAATGGCCGTGCGCGCCAGCTCGAGTCGCCTAACCACGAGGAGCTGGCGCGCCAATCCACCACGCTCATCGCCCAGCTGGATGCCATCGAGGTGGAGCTGATCGAAACCCATTCCGCTGAGAACGACGACACTCTTCGCTTCCCTGTCAAGCTCAACGTCAAGCTCGCCGCCCTTATGGGCGTAGTGGCCAGCGCTGACGCCGCGCCCACCCAGCAGGCGCGCGAGGTCTTCGCCGCGCTCAGCGCCCAGGTCGATACCCAGCTCGCGCGCCTGCGCGCGCTGCAGGATGGTGAGCTGGTCGCTATCAACACCCTTATCCGCGAGGCGAGTCTGCCAGCGATTGCGGTATTTGCTCAGGCGACCGACGCCGCAGCGGAGCAATCTCTTCGTGCTCAGCACACTGGGCAGTAGTGGAAAAAGTCGGCGTCTCCACTGACGCGAAACGGTAAGTCAAGAGTAATGGCAATCGTTGCGAGCAGACTATCGCCCAGGAACCGCTGAATGGCCTCTTGGCTTTCCCCGGTCTGCGCAAGATACGCGATCACGTCCAGCACATTCTGGCGAACGGCGGTTTGGACAGTGAGATCATGCGCTGCGGCGAATGCCTGCTGAATCAGCCCTAGGTGCTCACGCGGGACCGCCATGTGATACGGAAGAGGTTTGGGTTTTGGCAGAATCGGTGCATGGCACGACGAATGTATCTCCAACCCTATTTGAGCGTTGACGAGCTCGAACTCCGGTACCGGAGGGCTAAAGAGCCCAACGAACGGATCTGGTGGCAGATCTTGTGGCTCCTGGCCCAGGGGCGCACGGCGACCGAGCTGTCGTCGATCATTGGCTACCGCGCCTAAGCGTCAGTCCCCTTGCAAAAGCTTGAGGTCCCGTAGTTGTCCATCTGGCAAAGTGTAGCCGGTGTGCATGGCGAGTTGCGTCTCCTTGGAGACACAGCTGACTGTCGCGTCGGCGATGCTCCCCTGCCCGGTGATAGCTTGAGGGAATGACCATGGAGTGTTGTACAGCTGGATGATAGTGCCATCCGGGCCGAAGTCGATGACGTGCACGTCAAGCTCTCGTCCCTGGGCATCCGCCGCAACGAACGCTGTGGGCCGGCGATCTGGTTCTCCCTCCAGCCAGCGATTCTCCTCCCACACATATTGCAGGGTGAAACCGTGCTCGTCGAACACCTTCCACAACAGGGGCAGGTCGCCCAGCACTAGCAGAATATCGAGGTCTTTGTGTGGTCGGGTCTCACAATGGAGCAGGGCATCCACGCCCCAACCGCCCATCACCCAGAATCGGATGCGGTGCTGTTCCAAGAGCCGGCACAGGTCGGCGGCGTCATGAGCTGAGAGCATGCTCAGTTTCTCTCCGTATGGCTGGTACTTCGACCACTCGTCATCGCGCCCGAGATACTCCCCGGCACGTGGCGGGCCGCTACCTCGGCAAGAAGCGACCTAGACGCTACTGGTAAGTATGCCACTCTTTGACGGCGGACGTCGAGCCACGCCTGCTTGTCAGGCAACTTCGCCCTCCGATAATCACCATACTACAACCACCTAACCGAAGTTGATATGAAACCAGGCAGCGTAAAGTGCGATGTGGCGCTCAGAGGGCACTGCCTGTTCGACCGCTGCCTGCAATGTGGTCAGGACGTGCCAGAAGACCTGCTCCACCGCCGCCAGAAACAAGGATCGCTTGGTACCGAACAGGCAGAAGAGATAGGCTTCCGAGATCCCAGCCGCCGCGGCGATCTCCACGGTGGAAGTCCCGGATAATCCTTGCATCGCAAAGCGGGGAATAGCCACCTCGAGAATGGCCTGTCGGCGAAATGCCGCGGATAGGCGCGCCAGGACGGCAAGTGCTTGGGCGTTCTCCTGGATCTCGTTTCTCTTCACGGTTTGCTCCTGGCAGGGTCGTGTGACTCATGTTCCTGCTTGCCAATGGCATACCGAAAGCCTGCGCCCACGAACGGGTAATAGAGCTCATGTACGCAGAAACTATACACAAATCCAAAAGGCACCAGAAGAATCAGCACGGGCATCAGCCATCCTCCCAGAAAGGAAGCGATACTAAAACTCAAAACCCGGGCTTTGTGAACCCGCTTGTTCCGATAGCGCGAGACGTACACCAGCACATGCGAGACGCCGAAGAGGCCGGCCGTAACGAACGCGAGAAGCAACGTAGATGTGAGGAGGGTGTTCAGGAGTAGCACCGCTAGGATGAGTCCAACCTGTTGATAGAGCACATCAGCCGACTTGGCCACCAGATAGCGATAGTCCAGCTGAACAAACTCATTATGAGCTGAACCATACGATTGTAAGCGCGAAGTCACATCAGGAAGAGTAGTCTTTCCAGAGGCATAGATGATCACCGTCACCAGGAGAGTTGCGAAGAAAATAATGGCGGGAAGCACAACGTCCGAGTTGGTGGGAATCCTTGCAAGATCGGAGCGGAAGAGCCAAAGGTCGATGAGGGACCACACCAGAAAATAGCTGACGATGCTGCCGACGTGATCGCGATAGGAGAGGTTTCGGCGATCGAGCACAGCATGGAATCCAAAGTAGGGGACACAGAAGACGGCCGCGAGAAGGGCAGATTTGGCGACAAATACGACAAGGTCGGATGCGGCCATGGTCGGTCTCCTCATGTGCACTAGTGTGCTCTCCCAGAGCACGCTACATCGAGAGTTCAAAATGGTTGGTGCTGTGACAAATTTGGTAGCGCCTAGTTAGTATGTACTTACTAACCATTGCGATCAAGGGAAAGGATTTCTCAGCAGCCTGGTGCGTTGTTCCCCAATGGATCTTCCACAGCCCGAATCAGTACATGATTTGGAGGGACCGGATACGAAAATTTTCTGGTCCTGCACTGCTGTTGAGGAATGACGCGTGGGAGACGCCTTCGAGCTGTGCCAAGAAGGCTGTGAACTGATATACTCCAGTTGGCTATCTCTGCCACCTATTCATTCTGTGGTCCATTTCATTGTTGGCCTACGAAAGGGCAGAAACATGAAGCCGCCATCACCAGCGCGCGTAGAAATCGTTCAAGAGACCCTGCATGGTGTCACAATCAGCGATCCGTACCGGTGGATGGAAGACGGGCATAGCCAGGAACTCGCGGACTTTGTGCGCGAGCAAGGTGCCTATGCCCGCGCATACCTGGATGCACTACCGAATCGCGAGGCCTTGTACCAGCGCCTGGAGTCGCTCAACGTCACTCCAATACGGCTCGTGGGCCGGCACCTGATCCTTGTGCCCGACAAGCTCTTCGCGTTGCATCTGTTCACAGGGAATGCGCGTCCCACGCTCGTCCTCAATGACCCAGACCACCTGGACGTCGAGCCACGTATCCTGGTTGATACCAACCAGCTCTCCGGTGCGGTGCACACCGCTATCGATTGGTTCATCCCGTCGGGAGATGGCGCCTTCGTGGCCTATGGCCTCTCGGAGGCCGGCTCAGAAAATAGTACCCTGCATGTGCTTGAGGTGGCCGCCGCGCACGCGCTTCCAGTCAGTTTCCCTCGTGCGGAAGCCGTCGGCTGGCTACCGGATCATCGCGCGCTAGCTTTCGTGCAATTCAACGAACTGTCTCCCGGCCAGCCGGAAACTGAACGCTATAACGACGCGGGCGTGTATTTCTACCGGGTCACTGAGCCTGACACTCCTGCACAACTCGCCCTGCGACGCGACCTGAACCCCACGTTCTCTCTAGGCTCGACCGACATTCCCATGATCTGGAGTGTTCCGGACTGTCCGTGGGCCATCGGTCTTGCTGTGCATGGGGTACTGAACGAGGTGACCATCTATGTCGTGCCCGTGACCGACCTGGTGGCGGATCCAACTACCTGCCAGTGGCGCCGCATCGTGGATGTCGCCGATGGCGTGACCCACTATGCGGCCTCGGGTGACAGGCTGTTCCTAGTGACGAGTCACCAGGCTCCCCGCAATCAAGTGGTAGCAGTGTCCCTCACAGACGACGCCGATTTCGCCAGCGCGAGGGTTGTCGTCCCACCAGGAGAATCAGTCATCACCGACATCGGCATCGCCGGCGATCGGCTCCTGGTGCAAGATTTCCTGGTGGATACCAACAGTCTACGCACCGTCCCCCTGGTAGGCGGTGAGCCAGAGGCGGTCACGTTGCCGGTCGCGGGGAGCGTGGTGGAGTGGGCGGCTGCGCCGGGTACCAATGCGCTGTTCCTCACCATACAATCGCCGGTCGTGCCTCCTACCACCTATCGAGGCGAGATCGGGCGTGCGGGCAGCTTTGTCGACACGCACTGGTTGCCCAAGCTACCCATCGACACATCAGACATTGAAGTCCACGAGGTCCGTATTCCTTCACATGACGGTGTCATGGTGCCGCTCACGATCATCCATCGTCGCGGCCTCACCCGTAGCGGCATGAATCCAACGTGTCTGAGCGGGTATGGCTCCTACGGCCTCTTCGACCCGGCGGAAGCCTTTCTTCCCCTCATCCTGACGTGGGTAGAACGGGGTGGTGTGTTTGCCTTCGGGCATATCCGTGGCGGCGGTGCTTTCGGCAAAGAGTGGCACAAAGCCGGGCTCAAAACCAAGAAGGAGAACACGATCCAGGATTTCATCGCCTGCGGGGAGTATCTGGTCCGGGAGCACTATGCCAGCCCAGCCTATCTGGCAGGAAGAGGTACTAGCGCGGGGGGCATCCCGGCAGGTGGAGCGCTGGTGCGCCGCCCGGACCTGTGGGCGGCGGTGATCTTGGATGTTGCGGACAATAATGCCTTGCGTACCGAGTTCTCGGAGGGCGGTCCGATGAACATCCCTGAGTTCGGCTCCATTGCCGATGCCGAGGAGTTTCAAGGACTGCTGCAGATGGACGCTCTGCATCGCGTACAAGACGGTGTAGCGTATCCCGCGGTGTTGTTAACGACTGGCCTAAACGATCCGCGACTCCCGGTCTGGCAGGCGACGAAGATGACGGCGCGGCTCCAGGCCGCCACATCCTCGCTGCGCCCGATTCTGCTGCGAGTGGAAGAACAGGGGGGGCACGGAGCGCTGTCCAATACGGTCGACCAAACCAACGCAGCGTGGGCCGATGAGTTGGCGTTCTTGCTGAGTGTCTTCGGTACCACCGAACCTGCTTGCTGACGAAATGCCAGTGCACGTGGAGGCGTAGGACTGGGGAGTTGCTCTGTCATGACTGCTTGATGGGCCGGCACAGGTCCAGGCGTGCCTGTCCGCGATGACTAGAAGTATGGCATATCTCTCTTCGTGACTGTTCACCCGGAGTTGCCCTGTAGTGTAGGATGGATAGGCAATTGCTGACTAGCAGTCCAGACGGGAGCATCTCGCACATGGCAGACAATGAGTTCACCGTTCCTCAGATGAAAAACGTAGGCGGCAATACGGTCACGATCCAGAAGGTTCTTGCTGATGGCAATAACGTGTTACTGGAATACACCATTGATGGAAGCACAGGAGTCTTGGCCCCAGCGGAAGGGGGCAATGTCAGCGTGACGCTCCCTGGTGGGCAAACAGTATATGGTGCGGGAGGTATCGCCCCCAGCTCGGAATCCACGGTGGATGGGAAGCTGCTCTTCTCCCCCCCAATTTTCGGCCGTCTCCGCTTCTCTTTGGCATCTCCTCACATCCGCGGTATCGCGATCGCTGGCTCCCCCGATCAGGTAGATGTACAATTCGCCATACCCGCCGCTGGAGACGCAACCGCCCAGTTCGCGGTGACAGTGCCGTTCTACGCGGCAAGGACAGTGACGATCAATCAGTCGGCCGTGTCCCATGGTCACGTGGTACGGCTGGATCGGGCGGTGATCACACCCTCTGCGATTCGATTCTTCTATTCGACGGGGCATACCTTTCTCCCGCTCGGGCGCTGGAGCCTGACTGTTGGCGGAAATACCTATAAAGGTGGCAGCGGGTATTATGGAGGATACCTCACCGGAGGAGAGAGCTACGCGGACATCAATGAGAACGTAGTGGCACCGACAGGCACCTGGATAGTACAGACGAGTATGCCTCCTGCCGCTGGGCAAGGCTCGTGGCGCTTTACCTTTGTGGTTGCGTAGGAGTACCGTAACAACTCAGGCAAAATTGGGGGAGAGTGGCTGGCCGGTGAAGACGGTTTCCAGTGCAGCCAAGCGTTTCACCTCTTGCTTGCTGAGGCTCGACAAATAGCCTCTTGTATCTGATACGGCTGAAGGTAACAATTCAGGCGGAGCTGTGGTGTCTGTGTAGCATGGAAGCAATGCAAATGAGCCACTTGGCCTTGCTGGCGATAGTCACGCCGGGTCTGGAAAAGTAATAGGAGTACAGCATTCGTTAGCTTGACGAGACTCTGGTCAACAGCGGGTTTTTACAGTGGAATAGAGACAACTTTTGGCCGACCTACACCGTGCGCCGCTTGTGACCTTTCTGTGTCGAAGGAGTCGCACGGTGTGCGGAAACTGTGATCTTCGTGAGCCACAGTATGTGTGCCGGAATATCTTATGGCTAGCAGCCCAATGTTTTGTTACGCCAACAAGGAGGACGTCATGAAGAATCTAATCTTGCGGCGCTTGCTGTTGGCATCGGGGGTAGTCATTTTCATTCTACCAGTGGTTGCGTGGCTGCTCGCCTCTCCAGTCGTTCGCCAGCCACGGGAGAAGTCGAGAAGTCCCGGCAAGACATCGTGGAGACGTCTCCCGTTCAAAGATAGGATTGCTCTGCATCTGAATTACGAAGCGGATAAAAGGCTGGGGGGCCTCGCCATCGGTCTGTACCGCCTGACCAGTGGCCGCATCGTCAGGCCCTGGAATGTCAACGTGCTGATTCTCACCACACGTGGACGCAAGTCGGGAAAGACGCGGACGACCATACTCCAGTACTTCCCAGTGGGCGCGGACATGGTCATTGCCGCTGCCAACAGTGGCCGGTCCTCTCATCCTGGCTGGTTCTACAACCTGCTGGCCAACCCGACAGCGCGAGTCCAAATCATGGGCCGCACACAGACGGTCTACGCCGTGGAGTTATCAGATGAGGAGGCGGCCGCCTTCTGGCCACATCTCCTGCGTGTCGCGCCCACATACGCGAGGTATCAAGAGGCCACCAGTCGCGCCATTCCACTCGTGCGTCTTGTTCCAGCTCTGCGGGCCGGGTAACCTACTACTCAGTGCTCAGTTGAAAGAAGCACAGTGTGGTAATCTCCGCGGAACATAATGACCATGCGGCAGGAGGAAAGACATGAATTCGGCTAAGAAGACCGCCATAACCGCGGGAGTGTTGTTCATCATTGCGACGGCTGCAAGCCTGCTGAGTACCGTTTTTTGGAATCCTATTCTGCAGAGTCCCGATTATCTCGTGAAGATTGCCGCCAATGAAAACCAGGTCATGCTCGGAGCGCTGTTTTTGCTCATCGGGGGCTTGTCATCTGCTGGTATTGCCATTTCGCTATATCCAATTTTAAGACGATTCAACGAAGGTCTCGCTCTTGGATCTGTTGGTTTCAGAATTATCGAGGGCATGCTGTATATAGTTGGGGTCATCGGCGTACTCTTACTAGTGACATTAAGTCAAGCATTTGTGAAAGCTGGAGCTCCGGATGTAGCGTATTTTCACACCATAGGCACGGTGTTACTTGCAGAACCGAATTGGGCAAGCCTAACTGCGATATTCGCTTTTTACTCGGGTGCTCTGATGTACTATCTGGTATTTTATCAATCACGACTCATTCCACGATGGTTATCCGGTTGGGGTATTGTTGGTGTCATATTGGGCTTCGTAGCAGCTATGTTAGTTCTGTTCGGTGTCACCAGTTATATGTCGACAACCCAGGTCGTTTTGAATCTTCCAATAGCCGTGCAAGAGATAGTTCTGGCAGTATGGCTGATAATTAGAGGATTCAACCCCTCTGCAATCGCTTCTGGGTTTGCCAAAACAAGATAAAAACAGCTACCTACCTGTTCCTAACATTGGAGCGCCGCGATTTCCGTCCTTCAGAGGCGGCTGCCATCGCCCTGGAGTTGACCTGGTTTAGTGGCTCTCTCAAGGATTTGGGTAACAGCTCAGCCAAAGCTGGGGTAGAGTGGCTGGCAAGCGAAGAGGGATTCGAGGGTGGCCAGTCGCTTCATCTTTTGCTTGCTAAGAGAGGAAAGATACCCGCGGATGCGTCCGAATGCCGTGCCGCCACGGGTGGAACGGAAGCAGCCGGAGACTTTCTGCTGGACCTTGAGCATCCTGAGATCGCGCCCGGCTTGGTTGTTGTCGAAGAGAATGGTGAGGTCATCCAGGAAGGCCAGTACCTCCTCCCGTCCCAGCCAGACCTCATCCGCTCCACGACGCTGTTCCATTGGTGGCCAAAGCGTCTCCACAAACCACATGTGCCCAGGCCGCAGCAGTATCAAGTGGCGAAAGGTCACCGGACACGGTGTCGGTGCTGACTCACAGGCGTCGGTACGAGTGCTACTCGGTCACTACATAGAGCACGAACTGGCCGGGGGTGACAGCAGCCGTGTTCCAAGCTGCGGTCGAGCGACCGACTGATTGAGCTGCCCCGTGTTCACGACAACGTTGGTGCCCTCGAAACTGACGGGAAATCGATCCATACTGCGCGGGCTGGGGCCGTCAAGATATTCACCATCGCAATGGAAGTGGGCTCCATGGCTGGGACACTTGAAGCTGCGACATGCGAGCAGGTAACTGACCGTCGTGCCCAGGTGAGGACACCTCTGAAACAGCGCAAACCAATACGAGCCATCGCCGTCGCGCAGGATGCTGCCGGTGGTGAGGGTGTCGACTAGCGGTTCGCCGCTCAAGAGAAAGTCAGTATCGGAGCTCAAATGCACGAGGAAGGCGCGTGCCTCTTTGCGATAAAAGACACCTGCTGTATCCAGCGTGCATGCTTGCGGCAGAGCAGCTGGGAAGTCGGTCTTGCGTCCTACCGTGATCGGTCCACCGAACCGCTCAGTCTGCGGCGGCGTGTACAAGGCCCACAGCGTCGCCCCACACGCCTCGGCAGCGACCAGCACCGCAGCACCACCGGTGAGGATCCCAACGCGCCGGAGCGCCGCGCGCCGAGAGATACTCCGGTGAGGGACGTACGGTTCCTGTGGAAGCGGCACTTCGACCGGCTGTGTCTCGTTGTTGTCAGCACTCATGATCTCTGCCTCGCCTACGCGCCACACCTGAGTCGAGCAGCGGCCGCAGAGGGTAGCGGCTGTGAAGCCCGACCACCCAACATCTATTGTAGACCCCTAGAGGCAACCTCATCAACGTCTGCAACGCCGGTGTTAGCCTGTATACGCTTCTGTCGGTCGTTTGCTGGCCGCTGCATGAGGATTGTTGGTGAGCGGATCGGCTAAGTCCGGAGTTCAGAGGGTGTCGCCCATAGCGCAAATGACAGCAACCGACAAGAAATCGGTATGACAATATGGCTTGTGACATTGCCAGCGCAACCGGCGTGCGATAATGTAGAATCGGTCAGCAGCGTTCTGTATCCATGCTGTTGCTCAGCAACCTCTGGGAGGGACATGTATGACGAAGGTTATCATCCACACCGATGCGGCGCCCACATTCGCGACATACAGTCAGGCAGTGACGGCTGGCGGCTTGGTCTTTGTGGCCGGTCAGGGCCCGTTTGACCCGGCGACGGGCGGGATCGTTGGCACGACGATCCAGGAGCAGACAGCGCAGTGCTTGCGAAACGTGTCGGCCGTCCTCGAGGCAGCGGGAAGCTCGTTGGAGAAGGCGGTCAGCGCGACGTTCATCTTGGCCGACCCGGAGGACTTTGCGGGCATGAACGAGGAGTGGATGAAGTGGTTCCCCGCAGAGCAGCCAGCGCGGCAGGGAGCACGGCTTCCCCTCACCGGCTTCAAGATTTCCATCGCCCTGATCGCCGAAGCCTGAGGGGGCATGAGGACAAGTGGAGGTGCCAACCCTACAGGAGACCACATGCAGACTATGGAGACCTCGTGGAGCACGATTCTTTGGCAACAGTTCGGCGCGGCCATCGACATGCTCGACAACGCGCTGGTAGCCTGCCCCGATTCCCTCTGGCGCCAGCTCGTCTGGCCTGACCCGTCCGTCCCGTCGCAGGGGGCGGAGTTCTGGTATGTTGCCTATCATGCGCTGTTCTGGCTGGACCTGTACCTCTCCGGATCCGCAGAAGGGTTTGCTCCCCCTGCGCCCATTACCCTGGAGGAACTGGATCCCGCTGGCGTGCTGCCCGCGCGGCCCTTTACGCGGGAGGAACTGCGCACGTATCTCGCCTTTGCGCGCGACAAATGCCACGCCATCCTAGCCTCGCTGACGGACGAGCAGGCGCGCCAGTTCGTCGACATCCCCTGGGCCAAAGGGCGGGACTTCAGCTACCTGGAGTTGCAGCTCGACAACATGCGCCATGTCCAGGAACATGCGGCCCAACTGAGTGTATTTCTCGGCCAGAACGCCATTCATGCCGGCCTCAACTGGATCGCTCGTGCGAAGAGTGACTCTGACAGCAAATAAGCGGCCGCGGATTGGGTTGCCTGTGCCCTCCCAAACAAATACTCATGGCCGCAGGACCACTACCGAGGATGGGGATTCACGTCTGGACAACTCTCCTTACGACAACGTGTAAAATCCAAGATCAATGGCGCGCAGCGTCTCCTCAAGCGCAGGGCAGAGTGCAGAGGCAATCGTTGGCGGTTCCTGGTCGAACTCAGTTGGAAATAGAGGCTGCGCACAAAATCCCTGATATTGATATACGCAGACGCAGCAGCCTCTTTCAGTGCGGCCTGCCTCAAGTGCGAAAGCCCTTCAAGTGTAGTCAAATGCTCCAGCCAGACGGTGAGAAACGGCATTTCCAACAAATCGCGCTTCAACGCTTTGCGTACGGCATAGGCTAGCCGCTCATCCTCACCATCGAGATAGACATGCGCCACACGCTTGTGCAACTTGTCCCCAACAGCATTCAGCATTCGCTCCAGATCGGCCACGCCCAGATAACGACTCTGCGCTAGTATCATCAGCAGATCGGCGGTATGCGCCACCGAGTGCGCCCAGCCTTGTCCCTGAACATACCCACGCAGATCTTGCTCCTGCTCCAGGTATTGTAGTGCAGCTTCCAGCCAGGCACGTACCTCTTGTTCCTCTAGAAAGGGATGCACTTGTAGAAAGGGATGCACTTGGTCATACTCGACCACACATTCCAAAATCAATGCGGAAAAGGAGCGGAGAAACACTGTATCGCTCCTCGGCTCTTCGATGCCCTGCTTTAGGTTGGTCTCCATCTGCTGACCGATAGCTCGCAACTCTGCGGGGGTGTACACGCCGCGCTCTATCCAGGCTGCTAAGATCGCGTAGCTGTACTCATCGCGCACGACCGGATCGGTCGCACCTAGCATGGTCAACAGGTCCGGTAGCAGCGCACGTGCGCTCTGCCCCTCAGGGACGGTGTAATCAGCTTCAACAATGGATTGCCACACAGTGTGGTTCAAGAACATGCTCCTCAAGAAACAGTGGCGGTGGCGGTGAAGCAAGCTCAGCTCGTTGTTTTGCAACGCGTCGCATTCAAGGAGTTCCCGTTCCTGCGCCCTCAGTGTCCACGGCGCACCCCGCTTATGTATGCACGAGCTTGATGGTGAATGAGACGTATCGCAGCGTCCAAGGACTGTCGATGATAGGTCCCTATCGCGCAGTCTACCACCTGAAGGCAATGCAAGGTGGCAGAGTGCATGCTAAACTCTCTGATGCGTCGTTCCTCAATGACGCCCCTCTTTACACCCTTCTCAGGAATTCAGTCTTCACGACTGCCTTGAGGAGCCTGTTCCACCTCGACTAGCGTGTCGTGGAAGTCGCCGCCACCACCCCAAAGCGTGAGGCCGTCGGGAGTGAGCGCGTTGGCCGACGAGCCGCCGGGACTCCGCGATGCCCACCATCCGGAGGGCACGGCCACCACGCCAGGGCGCACGCGGTCGCCGACACGCGCCGCCAGTGCAAGTGCGCCGCGGTCATTGGCAACCCGCACGCGGTCGCCTTCGCCAATGCCGCGGCAGGCGGCGTCCGTCGTGTGAATGTCGAGATAGGGCTCGCGCTCGGCGCGCAAGTGCCGCGGCGAGTCGGCGTAGCTCGAATTGAGGAAGTGCAGGGCCGACTTCGGCGTGAGCAGGATCAGCGGATACCGGGCGGCACGCTCTGGATTGCCGCCGGGGCTCTCGTCGGCCGGTAGGTACGCCGGCAGTGGGTCGATGCTACGCTCCGCGAGGGCGGACGAGTAGAATTCACACTTCCCGGAGGCGGTGGGGAACTGGCCTGCGGCATAGGGCAGCCAGTCCTCGGCGAGGTTGAGCGGCGCCCAGCCCCGCTCGAGCAGCCGCTCGAAGTCGATGCCACGCAGGTACGGGTGATCGCTCGCCAGCGCTGTCTTGATCAGGTCTTCATCTGTTTCTTGCAGATACGGCTCGTCATAGCCCATGCCCACGGCAAGGCGGCGAAACAGCTCGGTCAGTGGGATGGCCTCGCCGCGAGGTGGGATAGCCGGCCGGTTGAGCGAGACGTAGGTGTGACCCCAGGACCCGAACAGGTCCCAGTGCTCCACTTCCATGGTCGAAGGAAGCACGTAGTCAGCGTAGCGCGCGGTGTCCGTCAGGAACTGCTCATGGACAACAGTGAAAAGATCATCGCGGCGCAAACCCTGGAGCACCAGCTCTTGGTTGGGGGCCGTCGTCGCGGGATTGCTGCTGTAGATGAACAGCGCGCCGATAGGAGGATCCATACTCGGATCGGTCAGCGCTCGGCCGAGCTGTACCATGTTGACCTTGCGGATGCCGCGCTTCTGGAGTTCAGGCATCTGAATGCCGCGGCCATTCATCGCTTGATTATGGAGATCCATGGTATGGTGCAGCAGGCCGCCGCCACGCTCGCGCCAGGCACCCACAAGCGGCGGCAGGCAACTGATGGCGCGAAAGCTCATCTCGGCGGTCGCGTGATGCTCCATGCCAATGAGCAGACGGATCGCAGCCGGACGCGTCGTGGCGTAGGCACGGGCGAGGCGAACGATCTCCTCGGCGTCGAGACCCGTGAGTACCGCGACGCGCTCCGGCGCATACTCATCCAGCCGTCGCACGAGCGCGTCGAAGCCAAGCGTGTGCTCCGCGACGTACGTCGCGTCGTAGAGCCGCTCCCTGACGATGACATGCATCATGCCGAGGGCGAGAGCGGCGTCGGTGCCGGGCAACGGGCGTACGTGCCAGTCCGCGGCGGCAGCCGTGCGCGTCTTGAGTGGATCCACCACGACGACCTGCGCGCCCCAGTCCTGCGCCTGGCGAATGAACGGCCAGAGATGCAGGTTGGTGACAATAGTGTTGGTGCCCCACAGGAGGATGAAGCGGCTCTGGGTCAAGTCCTCGGGCAGCATACCCACGGTGGTGCCCATCGTCGCCTCGATACCAGCGGATCCAGTGCTGCCGCAGATTGCACGTTCCAGGCGCGTGGCGCCCAGGTGGCGGAAAAAGCGGCCACTCATGGCATCGCTCTGGATCATCCCCTGCGTGCCGGAGTAGCTATAGGGCATCACGGCGGTCGGGCCATCGGTTGCGACGACCTGCTTCAGGCGGGCGGTGATGTCCTCCAGCGCCTCGTCCCAACTCACGCGCTCGAATTCGCCCGCGCCCTTGGGTCCAGTGCGCCGGAGCGGATGGAGCAGGCGATCGGGGCTGTATACCCGCTCGAGATAGTGGTTGACTTTGGCGCACAGCCCACCGCGCGTAAATGGATGGCTGGGGTCGCCGGCGAGGTTGACGGCGCGGTCGCCCTCGACCGTGACGAGCCAGGCGCAGCGGTCGGGGCAGTCGTGTGGGCAGGCACCAGGAATGATTGTGATCGCAGAACTCGCGTTCACCATCTGTACCCGTCCCTTTCTGCCCAGGCACGTTCATTTCCAGTACAATACCCCAGATGACCTGCCGGACAGGCTTCGTATTACAGCAATTCTACCATGCGAGCTAGACATTATCCAACCAAGCCACATTGGGTGCTCCGACGTCGTTTGGTGTACTGCCTACGAGGAACATTGCATTAAGGGCATAATCACCGGTCGTAAGCCGGATCGGCCGGTTCTGGCTATCTAGTTAGAGGTACTGTGAGGTAGTACATTGTATCTCTTCCGAATGAACGCTATATTTGAGCAAGCGCTCTCCCCGCTTGCCGCTGTGCACTAGCCATGAGTCTCTTTTGTAACGGGAGTCTGGACAATGTTAAATCAGAGACCTCGCGTACCGTTCCTGGTGAGTACCGGCGCACTCATTTCGCTGGTCCTGGTTCTGTCCCTTTCCGCGTGCAGCAGCAACACCTCTTCCGTCCCAGGTGTCAAGTTGAGCACGACGAGCAGCCCTGGTGGGTCAGCAGCCGCTTCATGTGCGACGAGAACTACTGTTCACGCAGAAGCCTGGGTGACCGGCCAGCAGGTGAGCGGGACCGTAGGTGGCGCCGCTACGGCCGTCCTTAGCAATTTTCACTACCCACTCGGCATCCCCGATGAGGGCGCTGTCGGCAACGCACCCTATCCCGCGTTCATCGCCATATCACCGGATGCGCAGCACCTGGCCGTCGAGATTGCTCAGGTAGTGCCTTTCTCCGTCGAGTATAACCCTTACATTGTTGATACCAGCACTCATGCCGTTATCCAGCTTCCATCTACGGCCCGCATCATGGTTGCCAGTGAAGCCGCGCCGCAACGCATACTGGCCTGGGCGGACAACCATACCCTGCTGATCTTCTCCGGCAGTGGCAGCCGAGGCAGTTCCTCTCCCTCAGCTCTCAGCTACGACGTCACCACCGGTACCCTGACTTCTCTAACAGGGCTAGCGGCGAGTCCCGTAGAGGGCGAGGTACGTTGCGGCACACTCTATTACCTGTCGTACACAGCGTTCAGCCCAATACCCGGCGACACCAGCGGCAATCACTACCAACGAGGATCAGGGCTGCTCCATCGCTACAACCTCTCCACCCACACTGAGATCGGCTCACCGATTTCTCTGGGTGACATCTCGACCTATGGCGGTGCCGAGGGGCAAATCATCGGTATGGGTTGGGACGTCTCTGCCGATGGCTCTCAGCTGGTCTACCAGGATACGGCGGCTACACTCGGCGGCAGCACCGGCCTGATCACGGCTTCGCAGTTCTTCGCTGCGAACTCTGACGGTAGCAACTCCCACCAAATCCTGAATACCACGCCGGTCGTCACATCGAATGATATGACCTACATAACTATCTCGCCGGATGGCTCGCATGTCGCGGTGAC
Organism: uncultured Chloroflexia bacterium; assembly: GCA_963826075.1. GTDB lineage: Bacteria > Chloroflexota > Ktedonobacteria > Ktedonobacterales > JADMIN01 > JAJPKE01. The sequence goes on along the minus strand of CAWGVQ010000004.1, from coordinate 207,385 downwards.
CAACGCCAACCCGACGCCTAATATCGCTACTGACAGCCTGAGCGGCGGCAGCGTACGGGTCTATTCTCCCGATGCGATTGGCCAACCGGCGTGGCTCGCCGACGGTAGCGGCTTCGATGTCTCGCAAAGCAACATTGACGGCACACCGCAGAACATGTATCGTTACCTACTCAGCACACCGCCGGGCTCAGCGGGCCGTGTCCCTGGCAGCATACCCTTCACCGGTATGTTTCCAGCCTCGAATGGCTAAGCGGCCATGATTGCTGCGGTCTGACATTCTCCCGGTTAGGGAAATGCCAGGAATAGATCCTACCAGCGCCAGCCGCAATCATCCTGGAGTTCGAGGGCCTGCGTAGGGAGGGACTGTCGACGACGGTTCCGGCCATCGAGCAGGGTACGCTGATCTCTTCCTAGTGCGCTGTTCCGCAGCGATGCCGACAGGTGCAGTTCACCGCCATATGCGGGTGTCGCTGGATCGAGGATGCTCTCCAATGACGACTTCCGTTGCGGAAAAGCGCATTCACACTATGCCATTGCAGTTTGAGAGGGCACGTGCCGTCAATGTAAGGTCGCTCCGTAGTCCGGAAGTCTACAACGGTATGGGGAGACACGGCATCAGGCACCACCCTGCACGATGTTGAGCCAAATAAGCCATTTGGAACGTGACTACCTGGTTAGCTGGCACTCTACAGCGTCGCTCCCCAGCGGGTCTCCTTGCGTACCCTTCCAGGAACAACGCTAATCTATTTCGCGCCTGGATTTGGCCCTCAGCGCCCCTACTATTATTCTCGGTTGAAATAGAGCTGTCGAGGGTGTCAACAAATGGGAAACGCCGACGAATGTGCGTAGGGCTTTGGGGTCCTGTGCAATGAGTTGCTTAAGGCGATCAACATAACCATACATGAGACGATCGCTTATGCTTGGGTGGCCACTGCCTTCGGTAGCGGGTGACCGCATGTCTTCACTCGTCGCCAGTACCCACGGAGATGCGAAGACTTTTGCAAGAGCCTTCTGATAGCGTTGTGCCAGACCAGGTCGATTTCCCTGCTGAAGCGCATGCTTCAGTTCCAGCGCGACTTGGGCAGACACCGCCATACCTTGTCCATAGTACGGATTCAAGTGGCATACTGCATCTCCCACGACGACAAAGCCTTCCGGCCAGCGTGCGAGACGCTCAAAATGCCGCCAGTGATTCTCCATACGCTGGTAGCCATAGATCGGTGACAGCGGTTCCGCCTGCCGAATCGCCTCGGCGAGCTTAGGAGTTTTCATACCTTCGATAAAGGTCATAAATCCAGACTCATCGGTTGGCGGGTAGTCCGGACGAGTGCCAGCCACTGTCACGATCCAGCGATCTCCCTCAACCGGAAAGATGATTCCACCCCGGACAATTTCCGGATATGAGTTCAGGAGGGCCAGAACCTGCCAATCTCTTTGGAATCCCGCCGGCCGTCGAAAATGGCGGGTGGCATAGCCCAACTTCCCATCGATGAGCGTCTCTTGTGGCAGCTCGTAGCCGAGCGCATTCAACCACTTCAGCACAGCTGAATCCCGCCCGCTGGCATCCACGATCAAGTCAGCTGCCAGTTCCTCTTCTTTCCCCACTGCGTGTTGTTCCGCCTGGCGCTCGCGCATCCGTAGACCGACCACGCCGGTCTTCTGGGCATTTGGCAGTAGTTCGACCACCTCGTGTGACTCCAACACGCGTACACGGGGAAGAGCTGAGACTCTCTGGCGTGTTGTCCATTCCAGTAAAGGCCGGCTGCACGCAAGCCCCTGGTATGGTGATGCAAAGCGTGGCCATATCCCGCCAACCGTATGAAATTCTAGGTCTTTGATCCAGTCCAGCCGCTGCGCCCCAGCTGCTTCCAGTTCTCCTGAGATACCAGGGAAAAATTGCTCAAGAAGCTCAAGTCCGCGCAGCAAAAAGCCATGTACATGCCGGCCTTGCGGCACGCCAGCACGAAACTCTGGGCCTGCCGGCACGCGGTCGCGCTCGATGATGGTGACGCGTTCAAAGTGATCGGCCAGGACGCCAGCACTCAATAAACCAGCCATACCACTACCAATCACGAGAGCATGCTGTGAAGCTGGGTTCGACTGATTTGACGACATTACTTTTTCCTTTAGGAGAAATTAGGAAGCTACCAGCACGTCCTAGTATTATCACATTCTCTGCTTATCCGCTATACAGATACACCAGGCAAGCGCTACAGCGACACTTTCGAGGGGAAGATCCATGAATCAGCGTTAGCAGCGAGCGAGACATGTGCGGCACACAGAGCGATCGCGCCGTTCGGCTTGCCGAACGTCAGTGTCCCTCACCACTTTCAAGCCACCCGGGCAGTCATCACCGGCTCTCTGCTCGCCGGGAAAGAAGATACCGTGCATCTGAACGTTTCGCATAAGGTCGTCGAGATGATGCATGCGCACGATTTCCCCTGCGAGTTGGACATCCTACCCGGCTTCACCCACGTGTATCCCGCAGATTTTCTGGACCGTGTGGTGAAAGCGCTGGCCTTTACCGAGCAGGCATAACCTCTGCCATTCCCTTTTACCAGGGCAGTTGGCCAACACGTGTGATCTGTTCATCCCTGTCTCTGTTAGGCACCCACACTGTGCTTCCTGACTCGGAACTCCTTCTCCTCACGTTTTAGGCCATGCTTGGGACACCTTCTGAGTTAGGAGGTGCCCTCCGAAGACTCTGAGTCACACCAATGCACGACTTAATCAGCATGACGCACCGTTACCAACGACCTGGCTTTTTGCGGGTCATTCATCAGTGACATCCGGTAGTCCAACATCGAGTTCAGCGTTCCAAGCATCTGATCATAGTCGTCCTTCTTACCTTCGATCTCACGCATCTTTTGGCGAATCCATTCGATCACTTGTAGATTGGTGCGCGTATGGGCATCTTGGTCCTGCAAGATTTCCTTCAGTTCGACGAGCGAACACCCTATGCCCTGAAACTTCTTGATGAGTTTTAGGCGCACGAGAGCCTCGTCTGAATAGTTGCGATAGTTGTTGTGCTCTCTGTGGACATGCCGGCTATCCAACAAGCCTTCCTTTTCATAAAAACGAATGGTGTAGGCGGTTAAACCGGTCTTTGCAGCTAACTCTTGAATCTTCATGTGCATCTCTCCTCACTGTGGCTTGCCTTAGAGTTCACTCTATAGTTTAGACTCGCATTGTGCAAGTTACTCGACAATTCAGCAGGTTAAGGAGAATGTCACAATGCGTATTTTCGTAACTGGAGCAACAGGCTACATCGGTTCCGCCGTCGTCCGCGAACTCATCGGTGCCGGTCATGCGGTCGTGGGCCTTACCCGCTCAGATACTGGCGTTGCGGAGCTGAAGGCAGCGGGGGCCGAGGTGCACCAGGGGGCCTTGGACGACCTTGCCAGCCTTCACAGCGGCGCCGCCGCTGCGGACGGCGTCATTCACCTGGCATTTGGTCTAAATGGCGACTTCACGGACTTTGCAGCCGCGCTCACAAGAGATCTGCACGCCGTCGAGACGATGGGGGCGGCGCTCGAGGGCTCCGGCAAGCCGTTCGTCATGACCGCTCACTTAAACGGGACGGCATCGGAGAACGTGGCGATCGCGCTCGCTGAGCGCGGGGTGCGGACATCGACAGTGGCGCTTTCGCCGTCCGTGCACGGCGAGGGCGACAAGCACGGCTTCGTGCCCAGAATGATCACTATCGCCCGCACGACGGGCGTCTCTGCCTACGTCGGCGACGGGTCCAACCGCTGGCCGGCTGTGCATCGTCTCGATGCTGCGCACCTGTTCCGCCTCGCGTTGGAAAAGGCGCCAGCCGGTTCACGGCTAGATGGGGTCGGAGATGAAGGGGTTCCATATCGTGACATCGCGACCGTCATCGGGAAGCACCTGAACCTGCCAGTCGTCAGCATTACACGCGAAGAGGCCGACGCCCGCTTCGGCTTTCTCGGCGCCATGGCGGCGCGCGACTTCCCGAGGTCGAGCGCACTGACCCAGGAACTCTTAGGTTGGCGGCCAGTGCACCCCGGACTCATCGCGGATCTCGAACAAGGTCACTACTTCAACAGTTGATGAGAGGCGTAGGGTCGCTCCGCATGACAATCAAAAGCGAGGGTAGGATGATGTACACTCAGGTCCCGCGAATAGGCGAGACCTGATATGCTTATTTTCAATCTATTTGCGCGTATGGGAGCATTAATTTATACGTCGTCTCATAAACTCGGCCGCACCAGTTCGCTCCTACTGATCTCAGTAGGCATTGTGCTTACCTCTGGTGGAACGCTCCGATGCTGACTTGCCTCACCACATATCCAATGCGTGCGACGACCGCCATATGGTGAGGATGAGTTAGTAACCACGCTCTAGAAGAACGACTTTTTCAGCGTTGCGCCTGAAATATGTGGCCAGCCCAAATTTACCGGCGTCGGCAGCGCCTTTAGAATCTGAAAGTCCAGGACGACCATCTGAGCGTACTGAAGTTGCAGAAAGGACGGACGGCTGGCGTGCTTGACTCGCTCGAGCCAGAAGGTAGCGTAGACCAGCGAGGTATCTGCATTGGCTCCACTTGCCCCCACGGGCTCACCCCCCCTCAAGAACAGGCGCCGTCTCGAGGGGGTACGTGGTGAAGGGCTGCGTAATCCAGATGCCGGGCTCGATATGGAGCGCCCCTCCGGTGAAGAATTCAGTAATCTTCTGCAAGTACGTCAAGCCGAACAGTTCGATGTCATCTTGTCCGAAACCGCGATTAGGGATCGCCGACGTAATTGGATCAAATTTCAATGTCTCCCGCGTCTGGTTCAGCTGAAGGTACAGATTGGCCTTGCCCTCGAAGTCTGGCCGCGCAATGAGGTTAAAGCCCTCACCGTTCCATGTTCCCGCGAGGTCCGCAAGCAGGCCCAATTGTTGTCGGATGGATGGGTCATCCAGGCTGATTCGAACCGACGACACTCTCTCCTCAGGCATTGGTGGTGCTCCTTACTGTATAGAAAGCCCAGAAGGGGTACGGAATGTGGAGTTTAGATCATGCCCCTGGGCTCGCCGAATGTGTGCTGGACCGACAATCCAGCAGGTATGGCTAACTGGTTCGAGTCGTAGTGGTCAGCGTCAGTGGCGGATCTCGTCGCGGGGCGGCACTGGTGATATTGCAGTGCGAGTCATGAGCATCAAATCAATCAGCGGCAAGCACTCGTCACCAGTACTATGCCGACTTCACCGCTTGGCTTCTAGTTCGCCATAGTCCACCTCCCTTTCGCTACGCTTGTCTTGGCTCACATGCCTACACCCAGGAATTCCGATCCGCGCGTATTCACCCCTGGTACCATTGTGGTGACGTGCGTGCGAGGAAGGCTTCGTGGGCTAGCGGCCGGGATACAATCTCCTCGCTGCCGATGTAGGACTACGCCTCTGGGAGCGCATCGTCCTCCCGCTGTTCGTCAGTGTGCCATTGCGACACTGGAGTTGCCCAGGCACTTTCGGTACTTTGACCGGTATTTTTGGTGGGGACCCGCATTGCTGTAAACCTGGTGAGGTGGTATGGTGAAGCGATATCAGCCGAGCGGATAGGGTGGTTCGGCGATTCCGGACTCGCATCCGAACCGCGGCCCCGAGATCAGGACAAACATGGCATAAGAAATGACGTAACACTTCAGCCTACCTGGCAAGGCGGTAGTGCCGTCTGTAAATCCATCAACTACAAAGAGAGAAGGATGCGTATGGACTGGAAGCTCGAACTTGTGGTCATCCCGGTGTCGGATGTCGACCGCGCCAAGGCGTTCTACACCGAGAAAGTCGGGTTCAAAGCCGATCACGACCAACGAGTAAACGAGAAGCTCCGCTTTGTGCAGTTAACCCCTCCGGGCTCAGCCTGCTCGATCGCTATAGGAGAAGGACTAGTGGAAGGCATGCCTGGCTCTGTGAAGGGCCTACAGTTAGTGGTCTCCGATATCAACACCGCCCATGAGGAGCTAGCCAAGCGGGGAGTAGACGTCAGTGACGTGGTGGTGTTAGCCTGGGGGTCATTTGTGTACTTCAGCGACCCAGACGGCAATCACTGGTCGGTGCAGCAATTGCCGCCTCGCAACTGATCAGGCAAGAGTCTGACCGTCGAGTATGGCCCTTGTGAATGAGCGCCGTTGATCGACAATGGGGAACGGCCGACAAATATGGTCGCCGATCTCGAGGGGCCCGGGTCCGCGTTACGTAGGTCGCGGCGAGGGTGAACAGCACGATAGCTTTCACCACAAGATCCCTGACTTGGCATCCGGGTATTGTGCAGTCTGACCCCTCAGACGGTCGGACCAGTTCACCTGAAGTGGCCCATTTGGCTGGCCTAACAACTTCTAAGAAACCTAAAGGCTGTACATAAAGGGTTCCTTGTGGAGTTACACACTGCGGCGATAATGAAAGGCAGGCTGGACCTGCTCATGTGCCAAGCGTCTCGCGCTTCAGGCGGATCATGCTCAAGTAGATCCAGGTTTCGCTGGAGGTGGGCAGAAAGTCGTATTCTTTACTCATCCGGCGGTTACGTGAGGGTCCACGCGATCGTCCGCTCGAGGACCTAGCCATACTACCTCTTGGACGATTTGTGTCGCTCACGGTGCTGTTCCTTTCTGATTGAGTATTTCATAAGGGTGTCTGGCGGGGAAATATTGGCAGACCTCGGCGAATTGGTTATTACCTTAAGACATCGCCTAATGCCCCACTCTCCGTCAAGTTAACAGGCTCTATTTAAAGACGACAGTTATGTCGCTGAAGTACCCGACTGGACAAGGGAACTCCGTCTTGCTAGCTACCCTGCTTTATGTGGCTTATTTGGCGTTCGCACATTCTACAACACCCCGAGCATAATGCGTATTATCCCACGAGCGCTTCCCCCTCAAGTCACAAGGTGCCTGGCGGTGAATGGTACAGTCCGCACTATCAGGGAGAGGTGCTTCGAGTCACGCAGAGGCGTGCTACTATTGGACTAGTGGTAATCTTTTCCCAGGCCAATCATAGCGACGGTGACACAGAGAGAACAGTAGGGATACAAGGGTGGTACAGGAACAGCGAGCTCAGTTGACGGAGAACGAAGCGGCATTTGCCGGAACCGAGCGAGTGGCGCGGCTGGCCACCGCCGACGCCGAGGGCCACCCTTCGGTCGTACCGGTCTGCTATGCGTTTGATGGCACACGTTTCTTCTCTCCTCTCGACGAGAAGCCCAAACGAAGTGACACCCGGAAGCTTCAGCGGGTCCGCAATATCCAGGCGCGCGGTGAAGCCAGCCTCCTCATCGATCGCTACGACGATGATTGGTCGCGGCTCGGGTATCTGCTCGTCCGGGCCCACGCTGTGTTGGTGAAGCCTGGGACAGATGAGCATACTCATGCGTTGCTCCTCCTACGTGACCGGTATCCACAGTATCAAACTATGCGGCTGGATGAGCTACCGGTGATAGAGCTTACCCCCATCCATGTCGTCTCCTGGGGTCCGGCGCTCAACTCCGATGCAGCAGCGGTTTCAAATAACTGGTTACAGCCGGGACGCGGACTCGATTTCCTTCCGCTAGCACGAAATCGCCGGTCGGTACGCGTCTTCCAGGACCGGCCGGTGCCGCGACAGGCGCTGGAGATCATGCTGGAGGCTGCCGGCTGGGCTCCTTCTCCGCACGGGCGCCAGCCCTGGCGCTTTGTTGTGCTTACCCGTGATGAGCCCAAGGAGCAATTAGCAGGGGCAATGGGCTCCGAGTGGCAGCGAACCCTGGCGATGGACGGAGAGTCGGAGGAGGTCATTCAGATTCGTCTGGAAAAGTCCCGTGAACGCATCCGCCGCGCCCCAGCGCTGGTGCTCGTCTGTCTCTATCTCGAAGACCTCGATCGCTATCCCGATCCCGGCCGCCAGAGGGATGAGGAGGTCATGGCCATTCAAAGCCTGGGGGCGGCTGTGCAGAACATGTTGCTTGCCGCCTATTCGGTTGGATTGGATTGCGGCTGGATGTGTGCGCCACTGTTTTGTCCCGATACGGTCTGTTCTGCTCTCGATCTCGATGGCAGTCGCTTCATTCCACACGCCCTCATCACAGTCGGCTACGCCGCTCAGGATCCCAAGAGACGCCGTCACCGGACGTTAGCTGAGCTTGTCGTGCATTTCGACTGAGCGGCCACTGTTCTCCTGCCGCCCCCGCTGAGAACCGTCGTTGGCAGCTGTTAACGCAGAATCGGCAGATGTATGCGGCACATCAGAGTTCATTTGGATTCAGGATCGCAAAATGCGCGGCGGACAGCAGTTGGTTGGGACGTCGCACCTGTTCAGGATGGGAATGATCCCGCGATCTGCAGATTGAGTACGGCGAAGTTCTTGGACCTGCAAGACTTTGTGCAGCGCAAGGGTTGACCTGATGCCACGAGTGTCGCTCCTTCTCATGTTTGGTGGTTTACACCTCCAAGTGGCTAGTATTTTTCCTGCTTGGTGTCCTTAAAGTCACAGCCTGGTATCTTCTGAAATAAATTTTTCGAATTTCGCTCTCTACTCCAGCTAAAAACCAGATACTATGATATACTAAAAGGCAGAGCCTGCCGGCTCAACGATCGTCGAAATGCTCTATCTTTGGGAGGTTTTCGAATGCGTCGCGCTCTCTGGCTTGTTACATTGCTGTCTGCCAGCTACTTTGGCTTGCTCACTGTCCCACCGACTTCTTTTTCAGGGGTCGCTATTGTCCAGTCGCACTCGAGTGTGGTCAGTGGTAATCATCTAGCTTTCGCTTGCAACAGCATGCCCACACCATGCTAGCATGCCCAGTTAGTTACTAGCTAGTTGAGCTGTAGTCACTCAACGTGAGGATGGGAATATCGTAAGCCATGTCTCATCCTCATGCTGCATCACCTCTCATGACTATCGAAAGTTCGACATGGTCAAATCATGTGATTTCTGTAAACGTGAGACGGCTGGTTATACGCTGACCTTTTGAGAGACAGAGATCGAGCAGGCCAAATTGAGTCTACTAGGACACCTCCCAAAAATGCGGCAGGATCTTGGTCCAGCTGCGCTCCTGCTTGAAGCTTTGACCAATTAGATTGGTCGACCGGATAAGCCGGCAATGGGCCTGCGGCAGCTCCAGAAGGCCTACCCTCACTGGCATTCCGTCAATAAAGGAGAGCATCGCAGTGGGCTAGTGGGCACTGTAGCGGACTAGCACATCCTCGGCGAGCTGCTTGCTAGTCTCGGGCGTGGAAGCATCGCTCACGGATTCAGGAAGGCCTTAAATTCGGGTCGGGGCTCTGCGGGTATCTTGGCTACCATAGTGCACATCGTATCTACCCAGTATGGGATGCACAGAATCTAGGGTCATATCTCGCCCACCACTCACAAGTGTCAACGCCGGCACCGAAATGGCTCTTGTCCAAAAGCGGTGCCAGTCATGTGCCGCCATCCGTTCAGTGTAGTGAAGTGAGGGCAGGTACGGTGGCACAGTCAGGAATGGCGCTGTAGTTGACCTTGCTTGCTCTCACTATGGCATTAGGGTGTGAATGGATGCTCTCTGGCCATGCGCTCAAAAATCTCCGTAGCCATGGCTGCACTCGGGACCGTCAGCACATTCTTATCGGTAAATTCTTGCGCTCCCGGCATAGACGTCTGGCGGATGAGATCTGCCGCTTGCTCGAAATTATAGTCGGTACGCCGCATCTCAACCGTCGGACCCAGCCAGACCCAGTAGGCTCCAGGTCGCTCAGCATAGGGCATGCCCACGCTGCCAGCGTTCACAAGGCGTTTGCCGTGACTGCGACGATCAAACTGCAGATGGGTGTGTCCACAGACCACCACCGGCTGCTCGACATGCATCAGCATAGGTCCCAAACGGTCGTCTGGGGTAGCGGCGGTAATCATCTCCTCGTCGCTGCGTGGCGAGCCGTGGCAGAAGAGCACATCGCCAAGTCCCTCGACGGCAAACGCAGATGGTTCGACAAATGAGGACAGAAAGTCGCGGTGCCGGCGCTCGAGTTGTTGCGCAGTCCACAGACTGATTTCTTGGGCGTCAGCGAACGGATTCGAGATGGATCCGCTTCCACCGAAGCACTCGACTACTTCGCGATCAGCGTTACCACGCAGGAACACGACGTGCGTGTTCAGTGTCATCAGGAGTTCAAGGGTTTCGCGCGGCATCGGACCGGTCGCGACATCACCTCCTACTACCAGGAGATCCATGCTGCTTGAGCTGATTTCTCTTAGCACTGCCTCGAGTGCGGGAAGATTTCCATGAATGTCGTAGATCGCAGCAATCTTCATTGCCTTCTCCTTTGTGCGCACTCTCATGTCTCTCTATTGTAGCGATGAGTGCATACGTCGAGCATGGCCTCAGCGTTCGTACACAGAGCAGAGTTTGAAAAGACCGTGAACGCTTTTAAGGAGCCGGCTCGCGCCCAACAGCGGCGTCCACCTACGTGCCCTGGTAGAGAAGCCGGCAGCGCAATAAATCGAGGTTGGCCCGCCCGTAACTCTGACGTTTGAGCAATTTTAGGCGGTTCATCTGGCCCGGCGCCGAGTGGAAGCGACATCAAGGATGAGATGCTCATATTCGACGGTCACGGCCTCAACCTGAAGGGCAACCCAGTGTGGATAGATCGTTGAGAGGAAGGAAGAGTGACGCACATGCAGGCTCCACCACGTTGGCACAACGCTGTACTGGCCGCTATGTGCTCGTGTTGTACTACTTTCCTCCTCAGTGCGAAGCACCCTTTTTCGACGAGAGGCCAGCGTTCACACATACTGGCATTTTAACCCAATCATAACGTTGTGACGCTATAAACTACCCAACAGTGATGTGCATTGGGATTTTCCTGTTACATCCGAAAGAAGGGTACCGTCCATGTCGAATAATGATGCACAGCAAAAATTCTATAGGGTAGCGACCCGCCTTATGACATTGTGGCTCATTTGGGCCATTTGTTGCGTAGTGGTAGCCGTGGTGATAGGCGTGGTATTTTTCGCGATTAATGTTCTTCATTTGTGACCGCTCTCAAGAAGAAGTCACCTCTGGTCCAACTGAGGTGCTCAGCACTATTTCGCGGGCGCAATGCAAGCGACAGGGCAACTCTGCATCCGGACGGCAGCCAGGCACTAGTAGATCGCGCACCTGCTCAATGCAGCTTCGACCCAGGTCGTGAGCGGGTGCAGTTGCTCAACGGACGAGCACTCAAATTGGACATGAACCAATTGTATGTTGGCGCTAATACGAGGGACCGGATGTGCAATCGATGGTGAAGCTGCAGCCTACGCACCGCCAGATCCCGCAGCAAATTGTGCAAACTCTGGTAGCTCTCGGTGTTGCCCAATGCCGGGTGCAGCAGCACTTTGCGTCCATTCGCATCGATCCCTAAGTACACAGCACTCCCTCCCGGCACCTCCCTTGCCACCGCAATTGTTTGAAAGACCACATCCCAAATGATGAAGGCATCAGTGAATGAGAAACCTTTTTAATCGAGTGCCTACCAGACCGAGCAGTATGGTCAGCAGGAATGGACGGAACAGAAAATCGTAGAGGACATAAATTTCCTGGTGTAGGGCAGACCAGCGTGCGGATATAATCCCGCTAGCTACGTCCAACGCCACCAGGCTCGGTGACTGTGGCATGAAGGCGATGAAGAGACCCAACGGGAGAATAATACCTCCAAAAATCAAGAACCACGCTACCCACGTACGGAGGGTGAGTGTCGCCACCAGTGCCCCAAATCCAGCAAACGCGAGCCCCGCATCATACGTCCAAGTCAGTGCTGTTTGGCCACTCGGCAATGGCTGCGTGAATGTTGCGACCAGAGCGACGGTAGGTAGCAATGTTAAAATAACACTGGCGGTAGTCACCGATCCGGCCCGATTGAATCCAAACGGAATGAGCAGAATCACCCAAAGGATAGCGAGTGTCCACACCTCTGCGCTTTCCTGGTTGGGCACGGCATTGGCCAGAGCAAGGCTAACACCAAGGATCGCAAAGATGCCTATGAAGCACGCGTTAATCTGGCTATGGCGTATACGCCGCAGAAGAGCATCCTGCTCGTTGCAGCGCACATTTGAACTTGGCGTGGTTGCATTGCTGTAGTCAGGGCTATATTGCTTCCACTCCTGCTTGGACAGACGTTGTTGTCTCGGGTGCCACACGGCAAAATTCTCCCACCGGCCAACCTCTACTCCGTTGCCATCTCTCTGTTCCAGTTGAGGAGTTCTTATCGTCCGCATTGGTCGCCTCGCAATAATAAATTACGAGCCATAGGCCCGCTCACATACTACGCAATCAATGTAAGTCAATTCATACCTACATAGGTTACAGTATTTGCAATTGGTTGTCAATATTTATTTATTTAGCTACTGCCGTTACTTGTGAAGAACAGTTTCCGCTGTAATTCGTGGCGATTTGACAGTTAGATCCTCATCAGCTCATTGCAATGCTCGATATTTTTTTCGGCGCTGTGCCTATGTATTGGTCACTCAAATTCAATAGATGAGCAAAAATTTGGTTAACCATTGCATCTTTCCGAGTGCTTCGTGGCTCGAGCAAGGCCAGGGTATCCCAGCTGCTGGCCCACTGTAGTTGTCGATTTCCCGAAACTCAGCTTATTGAGGCACCTGGCAGACTCGCCGGTACCGTGCACCCATTAAAGCAGTGGACTGACTTTATACCTTGTCTCCACTTGTGGAATTCTGCTTGCTTCGATGAGCCAAACCGTATGCTTAACTTCTCAAAAACTGTGTGCAGGAGGAACTCGTGTTTCGCCAGCAACGCTCGCAATCTGAGCTGATTCCCACCAGCATTCAGGCGCGCGTTTCTTTATTGTTCAATTCCAGCGTACCGATACGCCTGAGTCTTTGTTTCCCACCCTGCAGAACCAAGGTGTTTAGCCGGCATACTCAACATAACATACATGCATCTGATGCTACCCTTGACTTGCGGTTGATTCGCACATCTGATGGATTCTTCATTTTGATGCTATGATTCGTTCAATCATTCAGGTAGATTGGTGAGACCGTAGTCGGTCAGATTGAGGTCGGTGGTTGTTCTATTCGGTGTGCCTTTCCTCTGCTCAGATAGTGGCACCTGAACATGATCTAATAGAAAGTTGATTGCGCTCACCATTTGCCCGAACCGCTTTGGCTTGCGTGCCGGGTTGATTCGGGCATGGGCATTGCCATTGATGTAGTCGCCAATCGTGGACTGGATGTCTCGACTGACCTGTTCTTCCTCCTGAGCAAGCATAGTCAGATAATGGCGAAAGTGACTCATCATAGTCTCGGCCTGTACTGACCCAAGATGCCCTTGAATTTCCACGATGAGCAAATATTCATTGAAAGGAATGCGGCGCTGAGCGTCTTCATTTGCCCGGCCTCCGCCGTCCCGATGTGCTTGCAAGCGGTATTGGAGCTGTTTGGCATGTTGTTCCAGCTGGTTGAGAGCAAATTCGGCTTGCTGCCCACTCTTCAAACGAAGGCCCACAAGAACAAGCTGCTCTCGTAGTGCGAGCATGTTCGTATCACTTTGCCACACATCAGGCAATAGATCTGGTCGAAACGGCACACTTTCTTTGAGCGCCTGGTCCAGCCGCTGTGCTGTTTTGAGAAGCCACCGCTGCTGTTGCTCCTTTTCATCTAACCGCACCTTACGCAAATCGGCAATTTCCTCGCTTGCATCGAGCTTTCGCATCGCTTGCATGGTTTCGACATTGTCCGTAGTGCAGATCAGGCAGGCAAACAGAGCAAGAGTGACTGAGCGCCACAATAAGTCAATGATTAGGCTCAGATGCTGCTGAGTCATCGAACCAACGCTGGACACCCCGCCGGATGCCACGTCAGCGCGCAGAACTTCGGGTGACTGAGGAACGCAGAGCACCACTATCACCACGATCGCGAGGTAGAGCCCAAAGATCAGCCATGCCTGCCGCCGGCGCATCGTCAGGGAGACCAGAATCAGTGGGCCAATCAACAGATCCCAACTTGGCACATCGGTCCAGTTGTAGCTGTGTACGACCGTAAGATCAGTGAAGAGATCACCGGCAAGGATCACCGCCATGAGTACGAGCGCAGTAAGAAGCGCTGCGCCTTCGACGTGGCCGTGATAATTGAGTCGAGAGAGTCCTATCAGGATAAGCACGAAGATGAACGCTGCACCGAGCTGTATCAACCAGGTGAGCGTCGGAGCTTCGGCAAATGAGACGAAGGTAATGACAATCGCCAGCGTGCACACTATGAGAAGTGCGGTGAGAGCTCGGGCAAGCAGTTTTCCCCTCCGTAGCCGGTCGCTTTCCTTGGCATCCAGCCCCATTCGGTCAGCATACCCTTTGGGAGCACTAAAGCCCATCCACCAGGCGTCGAGCCGGACAATAGGATTGACCGGGCGCTCGGTGATACCATGTCGGTACGTAGCTCGGTAGCTGCCTGGAGAACCCATATAGTGATCGAACCGATACGGTGTATTAGCAGCTCTCCAGTCTTGTTCCCATGCATCCGACGGTTGCGGCCTGGGCACAAACGGCTTTTGTGCTTGCGCGTGTGCCCACGGAGTGGTGTGATCTGGAGGAATGAACTCTTGCTGTAGCGGAGGTTCTGAGCGGTCACGATATCCATCCCAGTTGTCCATCTTCCCTTGTCCTCTTTCCTACTGATGAATACCTCTCGTTTATTCGATTGCAATTGGACCATAGGCATACAGGCCCAAGACCAGCTACGTCTCTCCAGACATATGGAAGCGATCCTGATTAATAAGATATTATAGCTAGCGACTGGATAAGATACTACCATACGCTTGGTATTTTTGTCTATATCGTTTCCGACGCTTTCCAGAATCTGGCAACCCTTAGCACACCATGTATGGCAAGCGTCAATGACGCTGTGGACTCCCCACGGATGAGGTGAGCAGCCGCCGTATTTCGGGATGCAGTGAAGCCGTGGGCAGGCCCACGGATGAGGCGCCGTCGTCATAAGGATACGCAAGTGGAACAGCGCTGCAATGAAGCCGTAGGTGTCCCCACGGATGAGACTCTCTGGAGAACGAGTCCAGTCGTAGCATAATTTAGGGCCAGTATCTCGGCAAACCAGGGCATAGTTGGCCAATCCACCAATGTCACCTCATACGTTCTCGCCCACATTTCACGTGAGAGCTGTGGTGACAAGCCGCGGGACCTCTCAGGTCTCTGTCAAATCGAATGTCCATCGCCCATCCTCAGTCTCGAACATGCCGTCGCCAGCAGACTTCATGATGCCTAACGGGTCAATGCGGCTTGCCGTCTTAACACCTGACAGGATAGGCCAACCAATGATCTCCGAGGCGATAGCACGCGGAAACCGCGCCATGCCAATCCGCTGACCCGCGTGCGAGTTCCAGGCTCCGAAGATCAGGGTGGTTGGGGCATAGGTGAACAGATGGGTCGCGTTGTTCATGGTTGCAGCACCGAGTTTGCTGCCAATGTCACTCTTGAGAAAGGGCTGGCCATCAAGCTGCGAATCGATCAGAATTGCATCGTACACGCGGTGCGGAGCTTCGAGATCAGTGATCGTGCCATATCCCTCGATGCTCACCTGGATCACGGGCAATGGCATACTTCCGGCCCTATAGGTCGCCAGTAAGGCTTGCTCGAGGCGATTGGCCTGTGAGGGTATCGAGTCAAGCAGCACGGCGGTAACATGGTTGTTATTGATGAAGCGAACCTCTGTGGCGTATCCCGCACGCATGTCGCGTCCCGCCTCCCGCGGACCGAGGTAGGTAGGTGGAAAAATCTTCTGGGTAGAACCGCCAAGTGGTTGAAGCGCCAAGTCAAAGCGAATGGCGCTAGCGGTGCGTACAGCTGTCGGCAAATCTAGACACATAAGGAGCACCTCGTTTCCAGCAAAGGGCAGAAGGCAAGAATCGCTTGTAGAGTGTGCTTGGCGGTGCGGCGAGGCCCTGGCACGCTCCAAATCAAGCTCTCATGCGGACGTTATTGCACACGAAGCCTATCAAAGTGGTGGATACTTGCTCATCGGTCAATTCCCCGGTGGTCCCGGGCAGTTGCTGTCCACTCGATCAACGACCATCTCCAGGAACTAGAAGTGACGACTCTAACGGTGAAGCCGCAACGAGGACAAATATCGTTACACATGGTGCTGTGGCTCGATTATTCCAGTGGTGGTTGGCCCCACGACACACCACGGTATCGCCGGCTTTGAGCAGCACCTCATCAGTATCCGACAACAGCCAGATCTCTCCCTCGAGAATCACACTGTAATCGAGGGTGTTCGTCTTATGCATTCCCGGGTGCCGTTCCTGAATGCCGAAGCTCGCTCCTTCTGGTACCCCAGCCGCCTGCATGTCATGAACGAGCGCTTCGCCATCACGCTCAACTCTAGGAGGAAAGATGGCAATCCGAAAACGGTCCCGCTCGGACCAGGCATGGGTTGGAATGCCCCAAGAGCCAGATCCGAGTCCTCCGCATTGTTTACTGGCACCTCCCGACTCACCCAGAGGGCACCCACTGCTCCCGTGGTGCCGAGCCGCATGCCAACTTGTGCCTCGCTATCAAACTGTGTGTATGAGTGCCCATCGGCCCCTGTCCCGATGACGCACCGACGGATCACTCTCAGTGCCGTTCTCCTCTGTCACACCTACTTTGGCGTCTAGTCTTAACGCGAATTAATTCGCGTTAAGTATACCACAAATGCTTCCTTGATGCAACGGCTCTTGCCCGAAGAGTGTAACCAGCGTATACTGATGCCCATGAATCGGTATCCTAACAGTCCTGCACGTTAGCGTGGAGCCCCCCCTGTGAGCGATCGGGCACGTACTCGCCCGGGTGGCCGCAGCGCTCGGATCCGGGCAGCTGTATTTGCCGCGACTTTGCGTCTCTTAGAGGCGCAAGGATATGAGTCCCTGAGCCTGGCCTCTATCGCCTCAGACGCCGGCGTGCATGAGGCCACGCTCTATCGACGGTGGAAAACCAAAGAACAGCTTGTGCTCGCTGCGGTTTCCAGTCAGATCGCCGAGGATATTCCCGTGCCTGATACGGGCGCTCTCCGCTCGGATCTGGTTTCCGTCTTGTGTTCCCTTCAGACCTTTCTCCAGACTTCTGTGGGACAAGCGCTGATTCAGACGACGGTTGCCACCTTCCATGACCCAGAACTGCGTGCGTTACGTCAAGAGCACTGGCGTCAGCGCTGCACGCACCTTCAGGTCATCTTCGACCGCGCCGTTGCACGCAGGGAACTTGCGCCACAGACCAACCCGCAATTGCTCCTTGAGACGCTGATTGGTATCTTCTACGTACGCGTATTTGTCGTCAACGAACCACTGACAGAGACGTTGCCTAAGCAAGTGGTGGACTTGGTACTTGCTGGTCCGACAACGGGCGGCACTGCGGAATACGGGGCAGCTTCGTTGTGAACGCTGTCAAGGTATTCTAGTATCGTTCATTTTCGTTGCTGTCCCTGACGAGAGACAGCTCATGGTCTCTGTAACGGAGTCAGCGGGTTGACAGGCTACACCGGTCTGTATGAACAGATTCTATTCAAGCGACCGTATCGCCACCAACGGTGTGTCTAGCACATCACCAGGTTCACCCGCCCAGCGCCTGTTGTGCCCAGACGAAGGGCCACTTTCACCCCAAGTAGGGATGTACCGATTTTCTCTTGACATTGACTACACTGTTTACAGGCCACAACTAAACCACCATCTTTAAGATAGGTACCGTGAACATTATTCGTCTCCCCCTTAGGGCAGTTGCCGATCAGCAGCCGTGGTCCGATGCCGTCTCGTCTGGCGTTTGGCATTCTGTAAGATGGGTGTTTCAGTCGTACTCTCCCATCGTAAAGGGATATTGCCGTCAGCGGATTTTTGCTTTGTGGGATTACGCACCGCATCAGCAGCGTCCATTTCCTGAATTTGGCGCTCTCTATAATAATCTGGCGACATCCGCCGACGCACAGCCTGCATCAGCCCTTTGTCAACACTTTCCGCAGGTCGACACACCAATGCGCGGCTAGTCTTTCGTAGCTCATCCTCTTGTGCCGAGTCACTACTCGGCGGGGCCGTTAGCGTCACGGAAAACGTTCTTAGGTGCTGCCCATTCTCCGTCAGGCGGGCGTAGCAGATAAAATCGTCCAGATTGATGAGGTCTTGCTCTGTGACTGTACCGTCAAGTTCCGGAGCAATCTTACGAGCGTCCTCGGCACTCATACCAAAAGCGAATAGGTTACTAACGTTGCTTAATACTGTTGCCCGCAAGGTTGGTCCTAGCCGATCCAAGTGGGCCAGAGATTGTGTTGCCAGCACAAAGACGCCTCCATATTTGCGGAGCTCTGAGAGCATACTGGCGTAGTTGGCTCCGGGAATGGTCTGGAACTCGTCGATAACCATTTGAGTCCGCCTACGATGCTCACTTGGCAGGCGTGCCTGCTCCCGCAATGCCATATGAACCAGGCCAAGGACAGTTGCACCGACCAGGGCTGCGGTGTCGGCACCGACAACATTTTCGGCAGTGTGGACGACTACTACTTTACCAGTCTGCAGCGCAGAGGCCAGGTCGAGAGTAGAGCGCGCTTGTCCCAGAACCCTGCGCGCAATCATTGAACCACCGAAGTTGTCGACTTTGTTAAGAACTGGCAAGGTCGCTTCAGTTCGGAACCGAAAGTCCCAAGTATTGAATCGCTCCCACCAGGCAAGTAGCTCGAAGTCGCGAATTTGCGCAAGGACCATGCGCCGGAACGGTTTTGAAGTGAGAAGCGGTGGCACATCAAGAAGAGTATATTGCTGATCAGGCCCAGCCAGCGGATCGTCCAATACCAGCTTCTCGTTGGCTTCAAACAGAGTTTTCAGGGATACCTTCCATATGTCCTCCATTCGATAACCCCAAGAACTGGCCCATATATGCTGGAAGATAGACATAAGATCTTCGCATGTCTTGTCCCGGCTGCGGCCCAGTGTTACATCTAGCGGGTTGAGGCCAAAGGGATAATCAGTATCTGCTAGGTCCAGCACCAGGACATGGGCTAGTCGCTCGGCGTGGACGCTTTGCAATAGGGAGCTGGCCAGATCACCATGGGGGTCGATGAGGACCATTCCTGGTACTGGTTCGCCAGGAAAATGGGTCTGTAGCCAACAGCGGGCGAGAGCAAGTAAGAGTGAGCTCTTACCCTTCCCAGTTCCTCCAACGGCTAGGGTATGTCTCCCCAGGAGAGTTGGGGTAAGCACGACCTCGGCTCGCTGACCGGAGTGCTGTGAGACCCCTAGTAGCAGTTGCCCTCGATTATGCAGATGTCTCATCGCGGACAACCCGATCTGTTCACTAATGTCTGAAAAGGCTAGACTCGTCCCTGGTTCAGGTTGCTGGTGGCTATGTCCGGCTCCTTCACTGGTAGCACTCAGGGTGCTGTCGTCCGAATCTGTTGATTCCAGTTCAAAAACTGCTCGTGGAGATGCTGCATATGGAACGTGGGGCAGGGCCTGTAAGAGACGCTCTTCTTGTGGGGTATATACTCGTGTCACTCTCGCTTCTGTAGATTGTGGGTTCTCCAGACTCAAATGGGGAGAAAAAGAAGCGATTGTACGTGGGGCCAGTCGCGAGTGCGAGACAGCCCAATCCTGGAGAAATGGCACCTGCTCCACGTCGGTCGCCTGTGGTAGATGCCACAAGTCTGCAACCTCAGCTACCGACAGCATATGAGCTGAATGGCCGATACCCTTAGTCCACCCAGAGCGGGACTGCAGGTGCACTTTATGCGCTGCACTACTGGAAGAGACGGCTTTCTGTCTCGGTGTGGCCCAATGCGGTCGAGCACCATTGGTCAACTTGGGGAGCAGGCGCCGAGCCTGCCAGGACCAGAGGTGGCGTGGCCCAAAGTAGCCAGCATTCGCGGTATGGAACTGACGGTAGGCAGCCGTCGCCTGGTCAAGGATTTGCCTGCGCCAATCCAACCATCTTGCTTGGCTGGTTGGAGTAGTTCCTGAGGGACTAATGGCATACAGCCGAAGCACGCTGTGATAGGCAACATGCTGAGTTTTTTGAGCAATGAGATTATTGTCATAGATCGGACTGGTAGCGCGAAACCAACTGCGAAGTCCTAAGCCTCGTGCTCTAGATGCTCCATCGGATTTATCTCCAGTGAGCGTAGCGAAGAGCCAGGAGATCAACACACGGACCGCAATGGCAAGTAGCAGTAGTCCTACTAAGACTGCCAGGATCAAAGGCCCTAGCATGGCCAGATGGGAAAAGGAGATCAAAGGAAGAGGAACAGGCGAAGGATGTAAAAGTGATGAGGGATGCCCCACTACCGGAGTGGACACGGCGTGAGACTCGGCTGTAGTCGTGGCCAACGCCGTGCCGACTGTGAGAGGGTGGCTGCCCTGGCTTTTGGACGGGGAATCAACGGAGGTAACGAATTGAATCCATTCCTGCCAAAGCTGAGTAGGCATCCACAAGGGCGGCGCCTGCCCAGCAACGGCTAGATGCCACAGACTGGCGACTGCAACACCAACGAGAGCTATCAAAAGCAGCGGAAGTGGGAGCGAGGTACCCGCAGCAGAGTCCTCCCGTTGGAGCAATTCCCCAACACGCTCCTGCTGATAGTGCTTGCGTAGGTTCTGTTGCTGACGCTGATGTTGTTCATCACGTCGCTGATAAAGAGAGTACTGGTCCGCAGCCTGTACATGTCCACGCGACCAACTTTCAGGTGCTGCCGAGAGCCCCAACTGGAAAATCACGCGCGTTTGTTCGGGCAAGGTCGAAAGAGTGGCTAGCAGACTTAGTAGCGGGTCCTGACCGGGCGATTCAAGTTGTCGCCGGCCGCTCGCGAGGGTGCGGCGCTCGGTGACTCGTAGGGGAAGATACACTTCTGCTCCACCACGACGTAGCTCGTATACAGTCACGTCTTCACCTGAACACAACACTAACGGATCTCTTCCTGCAGCGATGGGGAGGACGTGCGCAGTAGGAAACCGGGCTTGGAACTGCGTCGCTAGGTGGGACAGGAGCGCCGGATGAGCAGCTCGCACGACAAAGGCTTGAGACTGGGCCGATCCGACAAGCTCAAGTGCAAACATACTTCGCACATTGTGCGAGTTCCAGCCAAGGCTTTGCCACCCGAGAAGGCGCAACAAGGGTCGATGGTTGGGAAGCGCTAATGCTTGCAACAAAGTCTCAAATGCCGTGAGATCCAATGTACTACCGTAGATCGGCACGATCAGTAAGGCGGTTGGACGTTGAGCGGAGCCAGTCACCGCAACGGCATCCGCTCTAGTCGACTGGTGTATTGCTGTGCTCAGTGGCTCCTCACTCGGTGAGATCGCATCTGATGACTTTCGCATCGCATACTTCTCCTATACGGGATGTTCTTCTGCTGTGCCATTGCGTGCACGAATTGGTGAGCGTGGCGGGTGCCATCTTTGTGGTGAGTCAAGCTTTATCTCCTTCGCCAACAGATGGTAGGCTATGTGGCTCCAGCGAGGTATCCGCAGGACTCGTCATGAAGTTAGCAGACTGGCTGGTTATAGTGAGTGGGAAATTGTCTTGATTTTCGAGAGGGGTTGATCGTTGGAATATCCGCGTTGGAAGATTGATCAGTGGATCTAGAGTCGTCGTGGAGGAATTGTCTGACAAATCACTGCTTTGAGCATAAGTAGTCTGCATGGCCACGAAAGCGCTGGGAACGGCAGGAATCCAGGGCTCGGATGTGCCAGCGAGCGCAGGAGGTAGCTCCTCGCCTTCGTTAGGAACAGCACCACTGAAACGTGCATACTGTTCAGTCAGCTGGGTATCGTCCATCGGTGTCTCAAGCAGCTGGTCTTGAATTGGTAAGACTCGGACAGCGTCGATACTTGCGGCACCAGGGGAGCGTGGCAAAGACGTTTTCTCAACACCGGCCATACTCGCTCCAGCAGCCCTTAGATCAGCAGTGACCTGGATATGTCCTACTTCGAGGGGATCTGTTGTGGCGAGAGCATGCTCATCCGGGCTTGCCTCGACCCGAATCGCAATCCGGGCCCCCAGCACAAACAATAGGCCCTCCCCTTTCTCACTCGACAACAACTGACGGCGCTCGCCGGCGCTAAGCTTGAATGTATCAGAAACTAGGTCAATGGAGCTGCTATCTTGCTTCATGAGCAGCTTGGTAGAGGAGTTCTTGAGGATGGTCTGGCCCCACTCACTGCCCAGGAAGTCATTGATGTCCTGGCTAATGGTCACCACCCCGAGATAGCGCTTACGGGCTCGGCGTACCAGACTAGAGAGGAATCGTCCCCCTTCGGGAAACTGGAGCAAGCTCCATGCCTCATCGACTAAGAGAAGGCGTGGGCGAGGGGCCTGCTGTTCGCGTCGTATATGTGTCCAGATGCAGTCTGAGACGAGGAAAAGACCCAAGGGACGCAACTCCTCATCCAAATCGGCAATGTTGAAGACTACCAGCGGATTATCCAACTGAACATCAGTGGGTGCCGCAAAGAGGCGGGAGAGCGCCCCCTCCACATAGCGGTGCAGGCGATTTGCCAGCCCAGTCGTATCTTGCTTCTCAAAGGCTGACCCGTTCAGCACCTGGTAGACATGGCGTAGTAGAGGGGCCGGAAGAGTGTGGGTGTGGCGGTCGCGGGTAATTCCTGCCTGCTCATATGCGGCATAAATTACCCGATCGAGCAGGGCCTTTTCAGTGCGAGAAAGGGTGCCGGGCTGGCCAGGGCCACGTTCGGCCAGGAGTAGATCGAAGAAGGCATGCAGCGACTGAATCTTGTCAGCTAGCGGATCTTCATCGTTACCAGCGTTGCCGATGCTGGTCCTTTGTCCCAATACAGACGAGTCGTCTGAGGAGTAGTCATGGGTGGGCAAGTCGAAAGGGTTTATATGCTGGTTAGAGCCTGGAGCCAGACGAATGTATTGGCCGCCGAGTTCCAAGCAAATCCTCTGATACTCGTTCTCTGGGTCCACTATGATTGAGGAAATGCCCGCGATCAGCGAGCGGATCACACGAAGTTTGGTCGCATAAGACTTGCCACTGCCGCTTACTCCGAATACCACCTGGTTGGCATTCTCAAAACTGCGCGAGAAAGGATCAAGGATTACGAAGCTCCCGTTGGATGGGACTAGCCCAAAAAGAATGCCCTCAGACATCGAGATGCTACTGGTTGAGAAGGGCCAAGCGGTGGCAATAGTTTCGGTATCGAAGAACCGAGTTCTATGCAAGGCATCCCGCCCCTGAGGTAAAATGGAGGCAAACGCCAGATCCTGCTCCCAAAGCGAAGGTCTGGCGACAACACCCAAATGATCGAAGGCACCATGGGCCTGCTCCGTGCGATGCTCCAGTTGAGGTAGGCCTCCCTGACGGGTCGCATAGAGACGGACAT
The DNA here is from genome assembly GCA_963826075.1 of uncultured Chloroflexia bacterium. Taxonomy (GTDB): domain Bacteria; phylum Chloroflexota; class Ktedonobacteria; order Ktedonobacterales; family JADMIN01; genus JAJPKE01. The sequence continues at coordinate 184,068 of CAWGVQ010000004.1, read as the reverse complement.
ACAGACCAAAATCAAAGACATGGGTGGTGCCGCGTTCAATGCGTTCTTGCAAGCGGGTCACATCCTCTACCGCAATTTGGCGCTGAGGATCGGGAAGACGCCCCATCTGGTGATCGAGAGCGGCACTGGCCTCGTACTGTGCCAGATGACGACGCAGAGTCCTAAGGGCCGCGCGAGCGTCTCGGGGATGTATGTGCAGTGACACATCCAGGGGCATATCTTCGTCGATGATATGGGCGAGCCAGCCGGCAAAAACTCGGCGAGGGTAGCCCGTAACGGCAAGGACTCGGCTGTATTCGCCCTCGAGACACAAATGACCCGGCGACAGCTCTACACTGGCCGGGGCCAACAGGTCCGAGAGACTAGTAAAGTCTCGCTGCCGGGGCAGCAGCGGCATCGCGGATGGAGGTAATTTGCCGAGGGTCTGAGCAGGCGCTGCTCCGTGCGGGCTACGCTGCCCAGCGTGTCTGGTGGGAGTTCGAGAGGACTCCGAACTCGGCTCGATTGGAAGATCAAGCCCAACAACCACATCTGGTGGCAGAGGATGCAGCGTTGCCCTCTCTGGAGTTAGGGCCCGATAGTAAAGGGTGGCCAGTTCCTCATCTTCCACACGTTTGACCTCTAGACCCAGTCGCTCGAACTGCCGGGTAAGTTCGGCAACATGCAGGTCTAGGTGCCGCTGAGCGGAGGCTTGCAGCTGCCAAGTCCGCAGTGCATCCTCAAAACGCCGGTAATTCTTGCTCGTGAGCTGTTCTCCTCTCCAGAGGCGGCTGGAAGAAAGAGATTCAGCTGCCAGAGCATCCAAACCACTCCTGCGCCAGTGGACGAAGAGCTGCTTAATATGTTGGGCAAGGCTACCGCTGGCAACGGTGCTGCCCGTTTCTCCTTGACTGGTGAGAATGACATAGAAGTGACGCTCAAGAAGCAGCTTCTTGCGTGCTAGCCCCTGTACAAAGGTTACATGATCGGTTGCTACCTGAACCCAACGTTCTTGCACCACATGCACAGCATGTAGATTATCGAGGGCCTCGACCCTTTCGGTCACGGCAGCCCGGAGCCGGCTTACATAAGGCCCTAGATCCAGCCGGCGTACCTGCACCAGAATCTGCACTGGAAAGCGGAGCGAGTTGAGCCAGGTGCCAAAGCCGGCGATAATATCGGCCTGTTCCTCCTCGGACCGCAACAGGAAATTGATGGGGGTGACTTCAAGTATCGCACAGTAGGAATCCCTAGAGCCGGGAGCAGAGGTGGCTGGCGCCCCTGTAGGGCGCAGGCATAGCATATTACCATTGACAATTGTGCGAGCCGAGACATAGCTGCGTTGCACCTCTCCTGCCAGATGTGGCCGTTTTCCCTTTTGCTGCTGTCGTATCGCAGGAGGAGTACCCGTATGGTCATCTGCTTGCGACGTCCGAGCAGCGGCAAGCCCGGTTGTCTGGTCAACTTTACTGGCCGTAGGTTCGGCAACGGAGACCGATGGAGCAGGCGTAGTTACCTTCTTCTTTCCTATCCACCAAATCCGCTTACTAACCCTTGGGGGCATAGCTGAGTCGAGATGTTCAGAGGTATCACTGTTCCTTGGCTGGTTTGTGAGTTTCGTGTGATTTGACGGTTGTGAGTGTTTGGGCATGCGTCCAATCTTTCTTTAGCGAAACCGACCAAGCGGATCAAAGACAGTATGAGGATCCTCCGCACTGGCATATACCTCCTCGAATGCTTCATACTCCCTAGCCAAGTGGGCGGTTCTCTCTCCTCCATCTGTGGTACCAACATGACCGTCAAGCTGACACCGCGAGGACTCACAGGGTTCTGTCCGCCCCTCGAACGGCTCATCGCTCATACGGACAATGTCCTCACGAGCGAGCAAGCACACTTTTGGTTCGAGTAAGTATCGAAACAGGATGAAGCCCCATTGGTCCAAGGAACGTTGCTCCGGCCGGATCAAAGCCAGCGATATCAGGGTGACACTGACCAGGGCTGCTATCGGAACCGAACCCAGTATTGGCATACCAAGCAGCAAGAGGTGTCTCCACACGCTGTAGCCAATGAAGATGCCTGCCACACAGAACAGCGTTTGGCCGGCAGTTAATCCAAAGACTAGCTTATCAGCGATTTCCAGATGCGTAGGCACGTCGTGCATGGGCATTCCCCTGATTTGAAATAAGTACTGACTTCGACATCGAATGGCGATTCTTTGGCACATCGCGGCACACGATCGCTGAGCCTGATAACCTAACGGCGCCGCCAGTGATCACTAGTCCGAGCACTATACCTGACCTTATGCTGGAGGTGTAGCCCCAGGAATGGCACTTGTCACCAGGCTGGCAATCGCAGTGGCCAACAGAAGTATTCCAAGGCCCACTAGAGCCGACATGATAGCGAACTTGGCCCTCGAAGCTCGCATAGCATTGCCCTCCGAGAAGATCATTAGGAATCCGCCCCAGGCTATGGAGACAGCAGCCAGCGTTCCGCCAGTTACCTGCATGATGCCTAAGACCGTAGCAAGGAAGCTATTAATCTCTTGATTCACTTGAGTACCTCGCAATTGAGCTTTTGCTTGTATGACTACCAAGAGCGAGACCATTTGCGACTGCAAAGCGTCCTTCTTCGTGCTTCTCCTATATGCCACTAGCCTGCGGAACCAATTCCAATGTAGCGGACGTAGCCAGCCACAAAGTAACCGGGCCATGCATTCACGGTGAGATCCGGATTGATGGACATCGTATACAGCGGAGTGGGACCGTTCGCCTCAGCAAAGGTGAGACTGCCAAGTTGGCCTGCCGTTGGCGACGTAACCTTGACTACAACAGCAATGTGGCCTACAAATGGGTCCCAACTGATGTACCAGACCACCATGTCCCCTGGCTGCGGAAGACCGCGTGCCATGGGAGTCGCCAGCATCGTAGTTGAGCCTGGCTCAAAAAAGTTGGGAATCTCGATCCATCCAGGCACGTGAGCATAGTTCCACCAGAAGGTGATAGCGTTTCCAGCTACTGGCGCTGGAGCTCCCCCAAGACCGAAGGCAGCCAATACCGACATGACACACTGGAGATTCCCATTTTGCCACTCCCGGCAGCCAGGGCAGGTCTGTTCCCAGTACTGGATAACTGCTTCAGGCATTCCCCGGTCGTAGCAAACGTCCATATAGGGGGGCAACTGACCAAGGTCGTACACATCCGGACAGGGATAGAGATGCGCGGCAATGGCCAAAGCCCAGGCCACAATGGCATTACCATGAGAGTCGATACCGCATCCACCAGGAATTGTCGCCGATGGAGTTGGCTCCGCTTGAGTGTTTACAAGAACATGCTGTTGTGATGTCATTGCCCTCGCTATTAGATTCTGGTGCTGGACTCCGGACCCAATAGAAGGCAAGTGAGCCCGTGATACAAGGACTGGCGTTGGGAGCACTTGTGGCACATTGTGTACGTGCAGGATGCTCTGTGAGACTTGGCTGATCTGCCTACTCCCGCACCCTTGCGACCTCACCTGGGTGAGAATCAGTAGGGAACCCATGATCGCTGCAGCTGGTGCCGCGCATATGACAAGACTCAGTCCACCCAACAGTAATACGGCCCACCAGCGTAACACTGGAAAACGTGGTTGGTTTGACATAGCTTACCCTTCATGTGTGCCGCTCTCGTATCTCCTGCCGCCTCTCGGGTTATCGGTTCGTGGGCTAGGCTTCACGCACCAACAGCGGAGGCAACAGAACTGACCACTGGTCTACTGGCCATAGCAGTAGCTCGAGATGCATAATACAGGCTGCTTAATGACAGGATGCTCCCGGCGAATGCCTGGTTCTGCTGAAGCAGGCGTGGCAGCCGATACACAACAACGAGAATGGCCACCTGCAAAGCAGTCTGAAGAATCAGACTGACGGGCGTAGGATTGAGCGGATTGAAAAGGGTCGAGATCGCTACATACGCGCCAACATTGAGGGCAAGCAGTTGAATCGGCTGGACCAGCAACATTCCTACGAATGTCCGGGTCCATAACTCTGTCCACCGCTGTGTTTGTGGCAATACCCAGCAGATCATGGCTAGTGGCGCCGTGACAATTAAAAGGTCAATAACCGCAACGCGCATCAGCAGCTGTCCGAGGATAGCAAGCAGCAGAATCGTACTTCCGGCAGCAAAGCCGGCAAACACGATGCCCGCAGCAGTAGGATGGCCAACGAGGTCAGGCCAGTCGTTGACGTTCACCGTGATGACAGGATTGGGAATTGCCTGGTCGAGAGCATTGGTAAACTCGATCAGACCACTTAGCCAGCCTGAGGGCTGGATGGTACTTACGATGTTAGTGAGACCGAATAGTGCTAGGCCGATGCCTAAGAGCAGGCGTGGGAAGAATTCCATGATCGATTGATAGGAGAGGCCGAGATGAGGCCGCACAATCATGCCGATGCCTCCCCAGGCAACGATAAGAGCTATGACCGATAACGCGATGGGTACCGACACATCGAAGTACAGTAGCTGGATGCCAGGATTGAGAAAGGTAAAGGCAGGCGGGGTCCCCAAGAGAAAATTGCTGTTACGATCCGCCGGATCCACAAGGGGCAGAACCAATCCCTGAGAGAAATAGACAGCGATTGTTTCCGTGACGAATCCATATACAGCCAGTAGGGCTTGACTGGTGAGCTGGCAAATGTCAAATCCTGTGGTGAAAGGACCAAGCGATATGGGACAGGTAGGTAGCGGTATAGTTGGACCCCAGTTCAATCTTGGGTTAGAGACAAAGTTTACCGCAAGATCAGAGGGTTTCCGCGCACCTAGCCATGCTCCCAATCGGTGAGCCATTACTTGGTAAGTTAGCACCGTAGGGCTGCTTCTCGAGGAGAGCAACCTCCCAGACGAAGTACCTTGACCATGCGGAAGAGGAACTGGGCTCTGTGCTAGGCCAGACACTGGCACACCAATACTGCCATGCCCAGCAGTGTGAACATAAAACTCCTGAATAATTCCAGCATGGCGAGTTAAGTGACTTCCAGTCGCGAAAGGAGTTACTAAGAGCAGCTGGCTAGTATATGCAGCTAACGGACACAGTATAGCGATCACGGCCAGAGTAAGCGGAAAAACCTGTTGTGCGAGCATGGTAAAAGGCCACGTGCCGTATTTAGTAGCAAGACGAGTCGAAGCAGAATCGCTTGCGGGATCGACAGGATACCCGGAACGCCCGACACAGCATACCAGCCGCGCCATATGACTCTCCTGATCTGATAATCGCTGACCGCCTCATCAGTGCTCCAAGTTAGAAACATGGTGTAAATTCCGGTTGTCAATACGTCACGACTGCGGTATAAAAACCGGCGGTTAACTGGTGGTCTCTGCGGTCGACGACCCAGAGACCGGTTCCGAGATACCCCCAGCGGGGGCCAATGCCAAGGCTTCTTTGCCGCGAAGGCGGTACGAGCCCCCGCGGAAGTAAAACACCTCCCCATGATGTAACAAGCGATCGAGCACCGCCATCATCAATGTGCTGTCTGCAATCACCTCCCCCCATGTGGGCAGGCTTTTGTTGGAGGTCAGAATCGTCGCGCCTTTTTGGTACCGACCGGCGATGAGTTCATACAGCACCGGTCCAATCTGAGGATCGAGAGGCAAGTAGCCGAATTCATCCAGGATCAGCAACTCACAACTTAGCCAGGGGCGGAGCGCCTGGCTGCGGGCTGTGGGTGGCGTTATCCCAAGCACCTGGTTGGCCAGCTGTTGGGCTGTCGTGAACCGGACGCTGTAGCCCAGTTGCGCCATTTTGGTCCCGGCGGCAATGGCGAGATGCGTTTTTCCGGTTCCGCTCGGCCCAATGAGCAGGAGCGAGCCCGCCGACGTGATAAAACTGCTGTCGAAGTAGCGCAACATCACCGAGCGTTTCAACTCCGGGCGCAGGGTGAAGTCGAACTGCTCAATGGTGGCGGCAAAGGGAAAGGCGGCGAGCTGCAGACGCCGGCGCAGTTGGTTCTCCTGCCGCGCCAGCAGTTCTTCACTGAGGAGCTCGTCTAAGAAGTCGGCATACCCCATCTGGGAGGTGCTGGCTCGCTCGATCCAGCTGGCCGCGACCTCCCGCATGCGGCCGAGCTTCAAGAGGGCCAGCTTCTGCTCCACTCCCCCCAGGCCCGTCCTGCCCAACCCTGGATTCAGCTGGGTTGCGTGGGTCATTGGGAGCCTCCTTTGGCCAGCAGCCAGTCCCGATTGGCCACATACTGTTCGTAGTGCGCCAGATCCCGCTCCACCACCTGGCGTAACGGGGCAGGAGCCGCGCCCCCGGGCTCTCTGACCGGGGAGCGCGCCAGCAGGGCCTGCACATACTCGGTGCCATAACTGTGTTGCTGGGTCGCTCGTTCGACGGCGGCGAGGAAGTCCGCCGGGTCCACCTGTTGGGCCAGCGTATACAACGCGGTGATTTGGCCGTTCATCTCGTCGCGGCGCCGGCGACAGATCTCCCGGACGTAGTGGGCGCACTGCGGCCCGAGACCGACCAGCCAATCGCGGTAGACCAGGACCCGGGCCCGCGGCTTGAGAGGAAACGCCTCTTCGTAGTGGGCCGGCTCAACAATCCGCTGGAAGCGTCCCGGATGCCGAGGATGCACCGCCACCCGCTCCGCGCCACAAAACAGCTCCACGCGCTGCGCATGGATCCGGGCCGTGAGCACCTGACCGAGGTAGGTCACGGGCACCGAGTAGCGGTTGGTTTCGAGCGTCACTACCCCTTCTCGGCTCACCACCACACTCTCAAAGAAGCCGTAGTCGGCCGCCACCTCCGGCAGGGGTCCAAATGCCGCCTGTTCTTCCCCCAGGCGCTCCTGCGGCGTGACCTGAGTGGCGGCACTGGGTCGCTCGGTGTTGACCTGCTCGAGCCACTGCGCACAGTCCTGCTCCAGATCCGCGTCGTCGTAGAAGGAGCGCCCGGCGAGAAAATTACCTTTGACGAATTTCACCAGATTCTCCACCGCTCCCTTTTGGTTGCCGGCTGCTGGTGCACAGGCTTCGGGATGGAAGCCAAACTCGACGGCCAGGCGTTGGTAGGCCGGGTGCCACACCGGCTGGTGCTGCTCGTCGCGCCCCAGGACCGCGGTTTTCATGTTGTCGGTGGTCACCACCCAGGGAACGCCGCCGATGGCGCAAAAGGTGGCAATGAGACAGCGCAGCAGCGTTTCCTCGCGCATATCCGACTGGAACCGCACGACCATGAAGCGACTATATTTGAGGCGCGCCGCAAAGAAATAGCGCGTCTGGCTCCGCAAGTCGGCATTGCCGAAGGGAAACTCCCGGACTTCGCCCCAATCCACTTGAAGGTACTCGCCGGGCAAGCCCTCGAAGCGCAGCGCCACATCTCGGGCAGTGAACTGGCCGCGCTCCCGCCGGCGTTTGCGCACGTAGGTATAAAAGGCAGTATGGCCTCCGTGATAGGGGTGGTCAGGATGGGCACGGGCCAACTCCAGCATCCGGGTGGCGCTGAGCTGCTCGTCCAGCCACTGGGTAATCTGCTCGTCAAAGATCTCAATCGCACTTGGCCGAGAGCGGGGAGCCGGCAGTCGATCCACGGGCTCGCGGAGCACCCGGGCAATGGTCTCGCGATGATGGCCGGTGAATTCCGCGATCTGCTGGTTGCTCCAGCCCCGTTTCTTTAGGTATTGAATGGTTGAGCGTTCCATGTAGCGCAGCATCCCTTTCTCCCCTCCTTCTCCGCGGGTGCGCGTCTAAGGAGGGAACGGTTCACGCCGCATTTTACACCGCTATCCTGCCGGATTCCTTACCGGAATTTACACATGGAGGCGCTCCAGCGTAGAGGGTAGATTGTAAAAAACACAAGCATGGATACGCGAGGCAAGCGGGTAGGTACCAAGAGCTTTAGACATAATCCCCAGAAGCGCCCAATGGAGCATCCAGCTGGTGACCTGAGCCAAGCACTCTATGCGCCCTGGCTGTGGCTGGGATCACACATCCATGGACACGAAAAGGTGGGCTCCCAGTCAAAATCCTGCATACTCTCAGTAGCTCAGTAAGCCTGGACACGTTGACCCACACGAGTTGGCAGTGCATGCAATCGGCTTCTTGCGACGCCAAACCGCAAGACCACATGAGGAAGAATAGCCGAGATAGGCTTGATTTGGGGTGATTGCTCTCGCTGGGTTCCGTGAGGAGAAGCGTTGATCACTGGATCAAATTGCGCGCAAGTTAATGCAAGGTAATGGCCCTCGTCTAAATTTGATTGGTACATTCCAGCATTCTGCCCTGGTTACAGCAGCTATTAAATTGGAACATCCCACGATTGTACAGAGTAAGTAGCGGAGAACATCATTTTGCGGAGTACAAGCACGTGGCTTGCCCTTGGAAACTCTGCAATGAAAAACTGTTGACAAGTATAGAATCAATGTTCTATTCTGAAGGAAGAGCTTGTAACAAAGCGAGTGAGTGGCATACTATGCATGGAACACAGCATACAGATGAAGTGGTGGGAAACAGGCAGCGGGACAATGCACATTGGCACCTGTCAGAACCAAGACGGCAATCCGCACTACTAGCGCACCTATAAGCACTGGCGGTACTCACTGTATTGCCGCTACGGAAACCCAGTCCCAGAGCTTCCAGCGTGATAAGTTCACTCTGGGGATTGGCAGCGTTTTCAGGTGGCCACCGTGATACGCTGGTTACTGCGCGCTGGGCAATACTACAAGATGACTGCTACTCTGCCATTCCTCATCCAAATGTATCCTACGCACGCTCATGCGCAAAGCCGATGCCTGAGATACTTGGCATCTCGCCACTCATTATTCCCTGCCAGTTTGCGGTGCCGTTGAATCTGCGGGCAATGGGAGCAGAAAGTGTTAGTCAGCCATGAGAATGTGAGGTGCACAGATGGACTTTAGGACCTGGGGAATACTGACTTTTATCCTGGCAGGGCCAACTACATTTCTAGTCGCCGTAGAATTCGAATTGAATACTCACCAAATGATTACAAACAACACAACCTACATGCAACCAGCAATAGTGACAGCATTGCTTATTGCAGGGATCTGGGGAGCGGTGGCCATTGGCTACATTGCGAGTTACCCGCAGGCGAGCACGCCGCCCAGCGCCGCTCATATTCTTTTCAGGTTCTTGGCGTTGCCATTTGTGCTGATTGGCAGCGCGGCGCTCATGCTCGTGTTTCCCATCGTCTGTGCATTGACTATTCCCTTCTAGAGCCACTTGAAACATACTATCCGATACTGTGTCGGAAATGTGGCTAGATTGGTTGACGACATCGGCAATCAGCTAGTTCTCATCAGGAAATAAATAACGTGAGTTCGGGATAGGATTCACGCGGTCAGAGCTGGCAGATCTTGAGGCAGTGACGGTTTCTTAGGTTGGTGGCAATAGGCAATGAGACCCGCTAGGAGACGCACGACAAAGTTGAAGGGACTGCGTGCGCCCGTCTTCGAGGCGTGTCTCCTGGTTTCTTCTAGTTCTGCTAATCGCGCGAAGTACCTTCCTCCAGCTCGCTGAAATGCGGAAGTCTTCATGCATGTTGAAGACAGTAATCTTCTAAGGTCAATTAGCGGTAGTACGGTCTAGATATGGACAGGGCCAGCAATACTGCATTTATTGCATAGCATAGAGTACCGGAAGGTGGGCACAGTATGGCACAAGCACCACGATACACAATAGCGTCACTGACGTCCCTAGGTGCAGCAAGTTGCTAACTACATCCGCGTCTCGACGGAGGAGCCGGCCGACAGCGGTCTGGGACTGGCGACTTAGCGCCGACTCTGTATGGCCGGCCTTGATCTGGTAAGCTTATCACGACAAGGTGCTTTCGCGGCCAAGCTCAGCTGCAAGCCTGAGCGGCTTGCACCCAACTGGCTAACCCCGTCTGTTTGATCTGCTGGCCGATCGTCTGAAGCACCTGATAACTTTTGCCACCCCTACCCGAGCGCTGCTGAGGGGTGCACCGTTCGTGTTTCGCAAGACCATCACTCTGGGCTCACTTGTCGTGTCGCCTGAACGGCCACCAGGACCGCACGCGGCCTCGCTGCCTCGGCACAAGTGTATGTGCGGGCGGTGACTCCGACGCCACCTGGGGGTCTGAGGTAGCGCGCACGGGCGGGGCCAGGTAATGGGGAGGTAGGTGCAGATTTTCAATACCCAAGATTGTGAAAAAATGCAGTGCCCCGCCCTCATCACCGGCCACCACTCGCCGCCCGTCCGGACTGAATGCGCAGCAGTACAGCTTCGCGTCTGCGTCAAAGCGGTCCACCTCACTCCCGCTGGAGGTATCCCATAGGCGCACCGTGCCATCCCACGAGACGGACAGGATGAGATGCCCGTCGGGGCTAAATGCACAAGCGCATACCACGTCCGCATGTCCTTCGAGCAAGTGCAACGCCTGGCCGCTGGACACCTCCCATAGCCGTAGCGACCTGTCCATGGAGGCAGAGAGTACGAGGTGCCCATTCGGGCTGAATAGGCACCGTGTTATGCTGGAGGTGTGTCCCTCAAGGACATGTAGAAGCTCCCCACTTTGCACGTCCCATTGTCGCAGCGCGTTGTTGTAGTCGCGAGAGGCAGTGACAAATACACGCCCGTCGGGGCTGAATGCGGTGGCAGCCACCGACACTGCGCGGTCACGGCCCGCCAGCACGCAGATGACCTCGCGATTGGCGACATTCCACAACCGCTGCGTGCCATCGTCCGAGAAGGAGATCGCGGTACGCCCGTCGGGGCTAATCCTCCACTCCTCAACCCCTTGGGCAAATCTGGCAGCAGCGCCCAATGTGCGGACGACTCGTCCGCTGACCAGGTCCCATTGTCGCACCGTGCGATCATTCCATACCGAGGTAACCGTACTTCCGTCGGAGCCAAATTCACCCCACATCACTGCGTTATCGGAGTGTTCTAGCGGGCGTTCGAGCACCTGCACCAGCTGTCCATTGTTCACGTCCCACAGCCGCAGCGTACGGTGGGCATCGTTGGAGGAGAGTGAGAGCACAAGGCGCCCATCCGGGCTGAACGGATTCGTGCCAATGCAGACTTCGTCGTCTGCAAGCACGCGTAGGTCCTCTCCACTCGCCGCGTCCCACAATCGCAGAGGGTACCCTGAGGAAAGAACCTGGCTCCCATCCGGACTGAAAACACACCTGGACACCGGGTCAGCGCCGTCCGCGGGTGTATCAGCAGCGTGCTCGTTCGCTAGGTCCCATAGCCGCAACGTTTGGTCCTCGGAACAGGAGACGGCGGTGCGCCCATCTGGACTGAAGGCACAACCATGCACGGAGCCGGTGTGCCCAGTGAGGGTACGCAGGGTCTGCCCGCTCGCTACGTCCCACAGCCGCAGGGTTTTATCTCCTGATGCGGTAAGGAGGAAGTGCCCATTCGGGCTGAACGCGCAGGCTAATATATCGGATGTGTGTCCTTGGAGTACGTGTACGGTCTCGCCGGTCGCCACGTCCCACAGGTGCAGGGTGTGGTCGTCAGCGGCACAGAGGACGAGGCGCCCATCCGGGCTGAACGCGCGGGCAGTTCTGTAGGGTGAGTCGCCTTGGAGTGTGTATAGCAAACGTCCGCTAGCAGTGTCCCACAATCGGAAGGTGAAGTCGTCAGCAGCGGAGAGGATGAGACTCCCATCCGGGCTGAACATGCATGGCACAAACCCTCCTTCTACGAGGTGCAGCACTCGGCCGCTGGACACATCCCACAGCCGGAGCGACTTGTCGTAATCAGCAGACAGGATCGTGCGCCCGTCCGGTGCAAACGCACAATCGTATACTCCACGAGGTTCTTCAAATGAATGAACCCGCGACCCAGTTACCACATCCCACAGCAGCAGTGAATGGTCAAGGGAAGCGGAGAGGACGAGGCGCCCATCCGGGCTGAAAGTGCAGGCAGATATCGTGTCCGCGTGTCCTTGCAGAACGTGCACGGTCTGGCCACTCGCCACATCCCACAATCGCAGGTTGGGGTTGTCGTCGTCAGCAGCGGAGAGGACCAGACTCCCATCCGGGCTGAATGCACAGGCCTTCATCCCGAAGGAGTGCCCCGCGAGCACGTGCACAGTCTTGCCGCTCGCCACGTCCCATAGCCGCAGTGTGTGGTCGTCGGAAGCAGAGAGCACCAGGCGACCATCAGGGCTGAACGCGCAGGCTATCACCCACCCGGAGTGCCCCGTGAGCGTGCGCAGGAGCGACCCGCCTACTGGGGTCAACGTCGCCGAGTCTAGGTGTAGCCAGTGATGCGGACGCCACATCGTCGCGTCGTGCAGTTGCGCCCGCATCGCCTGATCTGACATCCGGCCGCGGAGCTGGTTCTCCAGCTGGTAGGGCATCGGATCAAGCACATGCGCCGCTAGCCGCACCGCTGCCGCGATCTGTGTCAGCGTCTTGCTGTGCGCCGCCTCCAGTTCCAGGTCATCTAGCGCTCCCGACGTCCCTTGATAGGCGATCTTCTGCTCCAGGAAGCTGATATCAGTCAGCGTACGGAGCAGCTCGGTTGTGAGTTGACCTGCGGTCTCCTGGGTCGGCTGCTCGGAGAGCTTGCGCAGGTTGGGCTGCAATCCCTGCAGCAGCGGCTGTCGCTCGAAATAGCGCGCCAGCTCCCGGTGACGAGCACGCCCCTTCGTTCCCCGCAGGTAGCGCGCTTCCGCCACTGCGGCCAGCTGCCGATGGTAATAGGTCAGCAACCGCGCTCCGTCACCGTCGCGCTCGCTCAGGTAGGGCCCCAAGTCGCCGTAGAGCCGCGCCCACAAGGCCGCTGGCAGCGGGAACTCCGGCTTGATGTCGGGCGAGTCAGGCGAGAGCCGCTTCAGGCTGCGAGCCACCGCCACGTCCTGCCCAAGTAGGGCGAGCAATTCGTCCTCGGCAAGGCCGTTCTTCGCCGCTCGCAAGAGCCCTAGCGTGTGGCCGGTCAGCACCGGCCCGTGCTCCTTGCCCCGCTCCAGCCGGCGGAAGCGCGCGGTCAGCAGTCCCGGAATCGTCGCGTCGAGCGAGGGCAGATCCTGAACTTTCTCAAACGAGCGCCAGCGCTGTGCCTCCTCGAACGCCAACCGCAGATAGAGCGGTCGCCCCTCGTGCGTGAAAGCGTCCAGCAGGGCAGCCTGTTGCTCCGGCTGGAGCGTCCGGCCGGCATCGGCAAGCCAGTGCCCCAGCAGCGCCGTCCCCTCCACATCGTCCATCCGGCCAAGCGACACCAGTCGGGGCGCCGGCAACCGTGCCAGGAGGGTGGCCAGCTCGGGGCGGTCCGCCTCATCCAGCAGCGAGACGACCAGGTGGACGTGCGGTGGCAACACCTCGGGCAGCCAGTCCAGCGGTACAGGTGCGGGCCCGAGCTGATCCAATGCGTCGACGACCAGCATTAGCGGGCGCTCGGCCGTACTCCAGGAGAGGGACCCACGGAAGGCGCGGGCCCGCTCGAAGTCCTCTCGTACTGGCGGCGCTTTGTGCCCATAGGCAGCAACGAGGTCGGACTGCAGGCCGTCGAGCAGGGTGCGCGTGCTCTCGGAGCCAGGGGTGACGCCGACGTACCGCACCAGCAGCAACGCTTCAGGTTGCGCCTCGCGGAGGTGAGCGACCATGCGGGCAAGCAGAGTGGACTTGCCCGCGCCGCCAGGACCGGTGACCACCAGCGGGACCTCGCCTGGGCCGTCCAGGTAGGCGCCGATGGTAGTCAGAGGCTCCTCGCGGCCGACGAAGTGCTCCAGGCGTCCAGTCTCGAAGGCGATGTTGGCCAGCGCTGCCGTCTCGTGTCCACCTGCTCTGGCTGCCTCACGCGCCACTGTGCGGGCGGCGATCACTGCTGCCAACTTGGGGCGCAGCAGGTCGATATACGCTGCCGCCAGCACATCATCCTCCCAGGCCGGACCGTGCTCCCCGTCCCAGTCCACTTGGTAGCGCGCCACCTGCCCGGCGGGGACCCGGGCAACCACCGCAGCGGTGAGGTCGCGAAGCCGCGTGGCGCGCCTAGGGTCCTGCTCGACATAGTCACCCGCTGTCGGGCCCCGCGGGTCGCTCACAAAAGTCCGCAGCGCACAGAGCGTGCCCGTCTCTGGCCCGGCCTCCGGCGCTACCCCCAGCAGGCCCAGCTGCAGCTCGCGGTGGGTCGCTGATCCCTCAAAGAGCAGTTCCTCCGACGCGGAGACGCCAGCGGCGCGGCCAGCCCGCGCCAGTGCCAGCCGCAGCGCGTCGTCGTCGGTCTGTACTGGCTCCTCGGCGCCCAACAGCACGTACTGCGGCGGCACGGCGTTCTCGTCCAGCCAGTAGGCCGCCTCGAAGTGGCGACGCTCCTCGGGGTCGAGGTGAGCGAGCAGGCGCGTGGCCAGGGCGGTAGGCAGCTCGGGGGGTAGGATATAGGAGCCGTAACGCTGTCCGAGCAGGACCAGGAGAAAACAATCAGGGGAGAGTGTGCGGCATCGCGCGAGCTCGTCGAAGCAGATGTGCAGGGTCTGGCGCGCGGTGCCCGCCTCCTCACTCACTCCCCAGCGCAGGTCGATGGGTTGCAGTCGGAATCCGGCTGCGGCACAAAGTTGGCGCAGCGGGGGAAAGACGAGTTCGTGCAAGATGTCTCGCTCGTGCTGGAAGTCGCGGAAGGTGGAGCTGATGAAGAAGCGGATCGTGGTGCTGGGGATCGCGTCGACGCCTGCGGCGGTTGCCCTGTATAGAGGTAGATCAGCCATCGCGGGGCCTCCTAGTGGCCGCTTCTCGGACATTCGGGTCAATGCGAGCCCGGCTGCCTCTTGACATGATCAGGTCGCAAGATTTCGGAGCTACCGCCTCATACAGTAGCACTAGCATATCATAGGGTGCTTGGCAGCACAAGAAATTGGATTGGATCGAGCAAAGATATCGGGGATTCAGGCCACTTGACTATGCTGCGCGGCTACGGGGAGATGACAGACCCCAGAGGTGCGCACCACCAACAGCCGCCCATCGGGCAACCGAGGCTGGGCGACTTCCACCATCTGACACAGTCCGGCCAGGTCGCGCGTGAGGCGCCGATCATTGAAGGAACGCAGTTCCACCTGCACGGTGTCTCTGCCCCACACGATCTGTCCAGGCAAGCGAAAGAACGGTGCCAGATGCTTCCAGGTCGCCTGGACATAGGTGGCCGGGAAGTAGTGATCACGGGTCCACATGACCAGATTTACTAGGGCCAGCTTGAGCACGCTCATCACCTGATCTTTCGCCTGGTCGAGTTCATACATCGTTCGTTCGGAGGCTTTCAGGTCTTCCAACTGCCGCAGCAGGTCGCGCTCGTGCTGGCAGGCCCGCTCGCAGGCAGCAAAGGCCCCCACGATGGTGTCTTCGGCGTTCCGCTTGCGCTGGTGGAGCGGGGCCAGCCTGTCTGCCGTCTCCTGCCGGAACGCCTCGCGCTTCTCGCGCAGCATGAACGGCCACGTGCCTTGCTGCTCCCACGCCTGAAGGTGCCCGGCAAGCACCCGCGACGCTTCGGCGCGCTCTCGCTTGAGGCGCTGCTCCAGCTTCCGCGAGCGAGCCGAAGCGCGCTCGTGTTGCTCCCGGGCTTTGTGCGCCTGGCCCTGCGCTTTGGCCAGCTTCCGCTCCAGCACCGCTCGGCTCCTGGCGATTTCCGAGTTTTCTACGTGAACCTTCGCGTACCCGTGGTTGGTGTCCAGTCCCAAGCTCAAGAGGAAATCCCGCAAACAGTTCTCCTGCGCGGGCCAGCGATGCGTGTAGACCTGGACCAGCTCGGCCGGATCAAACGAGGACGCCGTGGTCACAAGGGGAATCAGCTTGGGTTCGGTAGGGGCAGCCGGCGTCGGGGGAGCGACCCAACCTGGCCTCCACCACAGCCGGCTCGCTCCCTCCAAATCAGCATTCCAGTGTGCTCGCTCGGTGGCCTCCTCTGACGTGGGGGCCAGCGCTGGCACCTGAGTGCGCCAATCACGGATCAGGGCCACCGCAAGGCAAAGCTGCTGCCCTGGATGGTCAGGCAACGGCAGGGCAAATTTGGCGCTGGCCACCTCACGCGTCACCTCTCCGTGGCAGTCCCAGCACAACGGCATGAAGGTGCCCACCTGGGTAAACGACTCTATTCCCTGATACTGGGTGGAGCGCAGGATGGATGGTGACGACGGTGCGCCCTTGTGTCACCAACGCCGTCAGAAACTCCGCCGCCATCCCTTCGCGGTCGATGATGAGTCGCGCCAGCGTGGTTGCCCCAGTCGCCTGCTCGTAGCGCTCCAGGAAGGTGGATGTAGCCTTGGTCAGGTGTAGATCGCCGCGGCGCGTGGTGGCGAAGAGGGGATGGCCTTGCGCGTCGTGCAGGAGCAGCAGTGCCCGGCAGCTCAGGATCTTGCCCGTGCGCCCAATCAGGCCGCGGGGGATCAGGTGGTCGGTGTAGACGGGTTTCTTGTGCCCATCCAGATAGAAGGCGGGCGGTGGGTGGCCGGGCTCCTGTGGCTGCACCGGCCAGAGAGCAGCTGTTCAATGCGCCAGTGCATCCGTGAGTGCCTCGTCGCCCCCGGCGCGCGCTACTTGGGCGAGAAAGCGCTCGCAGTGGAAGTAGCCATACGCTCGTCGCCTTCCGGTCAGGAGCGCCAATGCCTCGCCCGTATAGCCCCGCAAGTCCCAACAGCGTCGCAGTCCGACCACTCCGAGGAACAGCAGGGTCAAGAGAGACTGGCGGCGGGTCGCCGAGGTGGCCCGTGTGAGCCGAGGAGCCGCCTGTTCGCCAGTCGGGAGCACCTGCTCCAAGGCCGCGATCACGCCCGTCTCGTGAGCAGCGGTGAGCAAGAGCAGACTCCCAGCTCCCTCACACCAGGTCGGCTCAAGGGACGACCTGGCCGGCTGATTTTTCCCCCACGCCCGACACCTGGCGTCTAACGCCCAGGACCGCGCGGAGACGATTGATCTGACTGACACTAATCTGGAGGTCAAACCGCTCCAGGAGAGCTGCCTGGACGGTTCGTCCCGCAGACGCCGGTGCGGCGCGACAGAACGCGGCCAGCCAGTCCCGCACCGGTTGGCGCACTTTCGTGGGGTGTCCATGTCGGTGATCGTCGAGCGCCACGGCTCCCTCGAGGCGAACCCAGCGGAGCAGGCGATAGGCAGAGGCCCGGCTGGTGTGGACACCCGCGCTCATGGCCGCTTCGTGCCACGAGCATCCTGCCTGCATCTGAGCCACCAGGTGGGCATAGGCCTCGCGGTGGGTTTCTCGGTCCATAACAGCCTCCTCTGGGGATGATACGAACGTCATGGCGACAGGTGTAAAATGGACGCAGAACGTTCGGATCACTGAACACCTAGCCAGCGGGAATCTTGCCATATGACTAAGGATACGCCTGATCCCAGTCGGGTTGAGGATGAGCTGGAAGTCACTGACCTCCGCCCACAGCGTATACGTGCTCGCGGCGTAGCACGCCTTCCCGGCCTTCCCACACGGGCCTGGCAGCGGCTGATCCTTGGTCTGGGTCTGGTGCTGCTGGTGGCGGTCCTCCTGGCAGGCCCGCTATCTGGCAGCACCATGTTCGCGAGATTCTCTGCTACGCGGGCTTCACCCACCGCCACACAGTTCCTCGGTCCGTCACCGGCCGTCTCGACCGCGCCCCCTCCCACTCCGACGTCAAGCCTGCTCCAGCCCACTGCCTTGCCACGAAGCTCCCCAGTGCCGGCCCTCGGCTCGGCACCCGCTCGTTGCAGTCAAGAATCGCCGGCGCTCACCCAGGACGGTCCTCCAAACGTCGGGGAAGCGATCGGAAGCGCGCCGGTCCTGCTCGGCGGTTTCGTCGGCCCGTATGCGACGTTACCGCTCGGAACGGCGGCGAGCGCCAACTCGTACGACTGGTCAGCTCCCCACTCGGTCTACGGCTGGCCCGCTCCTATCGGCCTCATCCTGAGCTCAGGCGTCACTGGTCCGGTGACGCTCTCCGGCTGGGACGTTCGTACGGGTCATCCGCTGTGGTTCGGCTTCGTGGTAGCGGGAGTCTGGGGCGCCCCGCAGTATATTGCGCCTATCTTCAGACTGGACCCAGCTCACCCCGTTATTCAAGTGGGCGGCTGGACCAGCTCGGAGCAGTTCTGGTACGGCTATGCCTTCCTACCCGGGGCAGGCTGCGACACCCTCGTTGCCACCTGGCCAGGCGGAAGCTGGCGGATCACGGTCAGCGCTGGAGCGGTGAGCACTGGGCACTGAGCCAGTTCAGGGTCCCCGTCGCCCCGCCTAGTTGATCATCGACAGGCACCCAGCCACAGTTCGCTTTGCCCACAAACGACAACTGCCGATCCAGATTCCGTATGGTTGTCTGGAGAGGATAGCACGCCTGCTCGTCTCAGTCTACCTGCGTGCACAAGTCAGGTGGCCAGAATCCCTGACCACAAACTCGCTACCAATCGCATGGTGAAACACAGATTGATGGAACGAGTTTCTGGTAGTGCCTACGCACAGGAATGCTGTGAACTCGGGATAGCAAGACATCTGTGCCAGAAAAGGGAGGTTTGGTGGTACAGAACTGGTGTCATTAGAGTTCATCCTAGCTGCTATCGCACCGTCTGCTTGACCTGCTGGATGCTAAAGTATCGCGAGTATGAAATACTGTTTTTCAGGAACGGCAGGAGGTGCTCGGCTACCCTTCACCGGTAGCACGTGGACAATAGTCGGGTCATCCAACACCAGGTGCCCCTCAAGGAAAACCTAGCTACCAGAAACTGGTCACTCCAACCAGCGTACATACAAACGACGTTGACTGAACACACCCGACCGGTCGGGTACCACGGCAGCAACCCGAGAGGCGGGAGTACTAGAGTGGTCCGCTTGCGCACTGTCTCCACCTGTGTTTGCTCGTCGATGTCGTTTCCATTGGGCTTTTGGGTGCCCAGATATATATCCTCATGCACAGCTGTTTGCCCAGATTGGCATCATCAGGACCATGGTCACACTCCTTCTGAGCTAAGGCTGATGGGGGAGAGTCGAACTCCCGCCGAACTGTCCTGTTGCGTCCCATAGTGTTAGAAACCCCCTATTTGACTAGCTCTGCACTGCTCAGCTATTCGGTTCTGCCCGACTTGGGTAGGAGCAGCATAGGGGATAGACCTGCGTCATCTGGAGTGAATGAGGTCGCTAGTACAAGACGAATTCTTCGGTCGGATCCGCCAAGTCGCACAGAGGTGTACACCTCATCATTTCTTCCATGTCCACGGCGCCCACCAGTGCCGACTACCTGATGGGATCGCAGCTGGCTCAAGTTTGCTGCCCTCCGCGTCGGCATCTACTTCGATCTCCGATAGCGCCATAGCAGGATCAGGTTCTTCCGATTTCGCCTTCTCTGCGTACAGCTCAGCGATGAACGTGCGAATCTCCGTCTCATAGGGCAGCGGCGCCACCGTCGCTGGATCGAATGCTGGGAGGTGCGGCTCTGGAATCTGCAGCGCCTGGAGCACCGCCCGCGCGCGCTCCAATTCCAGCGCCTGCGCGTACGGCGGGCCATCCGCCCAGGCGTCCGTATAGGCCGGGAGCGTATACTGAGCAGCTTGCGTCGTGTCGCCTAGCGCCAGAGCGACCTCGGCTGCCGCGAGCGTGACGCGCTGTCCTCCCTGCGCCACGGCTTCCGCGATCAGCTCCCGCGCCAGCGTTGCCTGTCCTTGCCGGGCGCGCACGCGGGCAAGATCGGCCAGATACGATCCAAGTGGCTGAGACTGGTGCTTCGCGATCGCCAGCGCGGCCTGCCACGCTTCCTCTGCCCCGGCAAGGTCGCCGCGCGCCAGCGCCACCTCCCCCTGCAGCCGGCGCGCCTCGCACTCTGCATGGGGAAAGCGGTCTATGCGCGCCTGCGTGAGCGCCTCGTCGAGCACCGCGGTCGCATCCTTCCCCTGCCCGAAGCGGAGCTGTGCGCTGTAGATTGTAGCAAAGGCGTGGTGCTTGATGTCCTCCTCTGGACTGGCCTGCAAGGCCGCAGACGCGGCTTCTCCCGCCTCCCAGGCGCCGGTACGCGCGTAGAGACCCATCAGATTACCCCAGGGATCATCCTGGCCCCGCTGGTCGGCACTTGCTATGGCTAGATCCTCCGCTAGCAGCAACGCCCGTTCGGCAGCCGCCAGGTGGCGCCCCTCGTCGCGCAGGCTCTGACCGAGATTGCTCACAGCGATGCCCAGGTTTACCGCATCGCGCTCCTGCAGGTTGAGGTGGATGCACACGCCGAAGAGCGCCTGCGCCTGCGCTAGGTCGCCCAGGTGATTGAAGGCCATCGCCAAATGGTTGGCCGCATAACTCTGGGCGCGCGGACTGGTGAGCGCTGGTGCTGCCGCCAACCCGTGAGGAAAGAGCGGGGTCAGCAGTTCCATGGTCATCGTGTACGCGCCCAGAGCATAGAGAAGCAGCCTGCTCAGTCGGTCGTGATAGAGCTCGAGCGCTTGATCGAAGAGGCCGCTCTCGACGAGCGCATGATAGATCTCTAGTGTTCGACGCAGATCGGTGACCTCCTGCACCTGCTCCTCGTCTTCGGCGGGCAGTGCCTCAAAGTAGCTCCGCAGCCGCGCCAACGTCTCTCCTTTGTCCTGCAGGCGAGCGTAGGCGAAGGCGCGCACCACCGGGTGGAGGTCATAGCGGTTGTGCTGGCGATCCCACTGCACCAGCCCGCGCTCCTCCAGCTCCGACAGCGCCCGGTGCAGCCGTGCCAGCGCCGCCTCGGCGTCGGAGCGTGCCTGCTCCTCCCCGGAAATGCGGGGCCGCGAGGGGGGTGCGGGCTCACCTCGCAGCAGCTCGGTGAACGGGTTGAGCGCAACCAGCGCCGCGTAGTCCACTGGATAGCGGAATGCCGCCATCTGGCAGAGGAAGCGGAAGATCGCGGGATCCACATCCCTGAGCGCGGCGTCGAGGATGCTCGTGCGTCGTGCCGTCAGGTCCTGGGCATCCAGCTGAATGTGCTGCCCCTCGTCCTGATACCAGCGGTCGAAGTCCCCTGGCGCGGGTCGATAGGCGCGAATCCGCCCGGCCAGCACCTGCACCAGCAGGGCATGGTCCCCGAACTGGCCGAGGACGGTGCGCATGAGCTCGCGCGCACCGAAGATGCCCGTGTGCTCCATGAGCGCGATGGCGTCCTCGGCGGTGAGTCCGGAGAGCGGGAGCTGGCGTACGCCTTGGAGCAGTTGCCCAGCGCGGTCCTGCAGATCGGTTGGGAGGAGCCGGCTGGTGATCAGGATCTTACTCGCTGTACAGCGGGTAAGTGCCCGCAGGAAGGCACCGTCACGGGGGTCGGTGCAGGCCCGTGGTTGCGCCTCGACTGCCGCTTCGGCCGCCGTGTCGGCGAGCTGGGCAGCGTCCATCCGGTGATAGGCGACCAGCAGGCGCTCCAGCCCATCCAGCACCAGCACCACCTGCCGCTGCGCCAGCACGGCGAGCACCTGCTCCTCTTGCTGGGGCCGGGAGAGCTGGACACATGCTGCTTCTGGGCGGTCGGTGAGGTAGGCGAGAATGCGCGTGAGGAAGGCACCCATAGTCGCGTCCGACTCGTAGAAGCTCCACCAGACCACGCCCGCCCGCTTGGGCAGCGCCCTGTCCAGATGGGTCTGGACCCACTCCCACGTCAGCGCGCTCTTGCCCGCTCCACCAATCGCCTCCACGAGCAGGACTGGCTCGCTCGCGCGTGCCCAAGCGTCCAGGTGAGCCAGCTCTATGCGCCGCCCTACGAATCCACTTCCGCCAAGCAGGTAGGGATGAGCATAGTAGGGGGTAGGAGGTGTCGGAATCACCGCCACATCGCGCCCAGATAGCTTAGTCTCCGACTCCAGCGGTGGGAGACGCCCGTCGTCTCGCATCGCCACCAAGGAGCGGTAGACCTTGGTCCCTAGTTCCTCCACCGACGTGAAGCTCGCCACCACATATTCATCCCGCAACTCCTGCTTGAGCTTTTCCAGCAGGCGCGCGAGCTCAGGGTCTGGTTCCTGGTCTTGCCCATTCAGCGGCTCTGTTGCGATGAAGGGCAGAATAGGGATGCCACGTTCCTGTGCTCGGTGGAGTTCCTCTGCGGTGACCACACCATAGCGGTGAGAGAAGATGCCCACATAGACCGTTGCCTCATCTACCATGTGTCGGGAGGATTCGCTTATGGAGTAGGGCATAGCGTAGTCCTCCCGCTCCATGCCCAGCGGGTAGAGGTCGCAGCGCCAGATGGCGTCCAGCGCTGCCTTCCGGTACGGGATCAGCTCCTTGTAGACGCTGCTGACGAAGACATTCGTTTGGTGGGCAGTGGGCATGCGCTACATCTCCAGGCTTGGCAGCCAACGAGCGGTCCAGCATCAGTATAGTGGCAGTAAGGTAGTAGGAGTCAAGCGCTGTGTTCACTACCACTTGCGACTGCTGGCCTGGTGGATAGTTGACGTTCGCTTGGACAGTCGGTTTTCCCCGTCGTATTATGCAGCAATGAGACTGTCTGTACTATTGTGGAAGTTAGCCATTACTCATGAAATTACCGCAGCAGCTTCCGGTACCAGATCTCCTGAGGCGGATTGCCGAGTTGGTGACACGTGTACACATACGCTTGGCACTGAGTCAGGAAGGTGAGAGCCAATGGATCGCTCGCAGCCTTGTTGTTGATATCTTCCCAGCTCCCTGGCTAGATAATCCAGCAAGCATCTTCACCGACTATACCCCACCAACATGGCTCTATGATTTTCCAGGCCAGTCCCTGTTCTTCGCTGGCATCATACCAGTCCAAGACTTGATCAATTGGTTTGCACATCCGGAAGATGGCATGCTCAAGAATTTCGACTCTCGCCCTGGTGAGCGCACGCGGGTACAAAGTTTCCGCATGCCAGAGCTGTATCCAGATGCTATTTCCATGCACTTTAATAGCAGGCAGCCTGGAGTATATGCCACATTGCCGTGGCCGCATCTTGATTACCGGTGCACACTGAAGGAACCAAACCTTTCTCGAAGGGGCGACTTCGACCCGCTGTATGCGCCGGGCCAAGCTCATTTCGATATCTTCGGGGAGGCGCGCGCGAAACTGATCCGTGACAAAGTTGGTCCCAATCAAAGTCATTATCCGGACCAAGATGAGATCGAGATCCGCGTAATAGATGGGGATGGGTGGATCCAAAAGGTCGAGGTGTCGGCAATGCAGTCGGAGGTGCGGCTCGCTGTGACCGTGGACGGCCTCCGCATTTCGCCTGGGCAGGTCATCCTCAAAGATGAGAGTTCGCTCTATGTCGACCAGCAAGTTGTGGGTCCAGGCACGGTGACCTTCCAACATGATCCTGATCTGCCGCCGCTACTTATCTTCATTGTAGCTAATAGCGCAAGTGGGGAACTTGACCGAGCACGTTACGCTCCTGTCCCTTCCCCAAGGTACTCATCATCACCACACGTGCGCGAAGTCGAGAGACAACAGGTCGAAGGAAAACCCAAACCATTGCCCGAAACGCCAACTTCTGGCGTGGAATTCAAAGCGCCTCTCACCAGCAAGGACAAGAAGCAGGCCCCAAAGAAAAAGGCTTCCTCCCCGAAGGTTGACCCGGATACGAACCGCCGAACGTCAAAGCCGACCGAAGTAGAGGTATTGCGCGTGGTTATGGTCTCACCCGGTGATGTGGTCAAAGAGCGAGCGTGCTTGCCGAGCGTCATCGAGGAATTGAATAAAGGGCTTGCTGGCGAGCTGGGACTACGCTTGGAACCCTGGGGTTGGGAGACGGATACTTATCCCGACTTCCATGCAGAAGGGCCGCAGGGACAGGTAGACCAGAGTATGAATATGGAAACCGCCGATATTGTCATTGGTGTATTTTGGCAGCGATTTGGTACCCCGGTCGCCGATGCCAAGTCTGGTACAGAACACGAATTGCTGCGGGCACGGGACGCACGGCAGAAGAGCGGCAGTAAACCACACATTATGATTGATTTTAACCAGCAGGCTCGCAATCTCAAGTCTACCGCAGAGATAGACCAATACCGTGCTGTCCATGAGTTCAAAGAGCGAGTTTCGCAGGAAGGTCTCTGGTGGAGTTACCGAGGAAGCAAGGAGTTTGAGACATTAGTGCGGCGGCATCTCCAGCAGCTCTTGCGTGAGTGGTACGGGCAGGTCTAACTGGAACGCCTACCATTTAGCACCTGGTAAAAATTGGGCCTCATCCACAGAGATAGTAGGCCAGACGCCAACAGCGCCAGCAGTTATTTTCTCGGCGTAAACCGCATAATACCAACCAATCGGTGATATGATGATACATAGGTAGGTCGCTGTTCACGGTGAACAGCGACCTAGTAGCGATATAGTCAAATATTGCTAGCTTGATGTGCACCATGCACATCAATCAGGCGGCAACTTATGAGCCCTTGAATGCTAATTACGGTGGGTGCTCTCACTATTGCTGTATGGTTCCTTTACACCATGTAAAGGAACCATACAGCAATAGTGAAGGTCTGTGATTCTCAGCCCCGGCGCCCTTGAGTGGTCGCTATGGTCTCGTCCCGCACAGATAGTTCAGAACCCAAGAAGGATGCCAGCACTCGGGCCACATCTCTGCAGCCGCACAGGCACCTCATGCTCATGTCATCCTAACCAACAGGCGGTGAAAATGAATCGGCTGTCTGGTATGGCGACGAAAATATTAGCAGCAAGAGACTCTCTGTTTCTGCTGGTCTATTGCATCAAGACAACGTCTATCTGAAGGTTTTTAGGCACGTCTTCACCCCACTTCGTCTTCATTGCTTCCCATCGCATTTCTTCTCGTGACTTGTACTGGAGGTAGTCAGATTCTGTCAGGCCCAATCGCTCAAATACTGTTCGCTCAGCATCTTGCGCCGGAATCAGCTTTGCGTGACTGTTTCCCGTGTACCAGTTGTCCCAAAATGCCCACGTAGCAACTTTCCTCCCATCCAGTAGTATATCGGTACTAGTTTCCTCGTGGATTTGCGTAGCGCCACCTCTTGAGTATCGCTCGTAGGATGATGTCCACATGTCCTGGTCCGAATTCAACCGATACTCCTGCGGTGCATACACATGGTCCCCATTTTCTTCTGGTGTTTGTGGGTCCCTAGCAAACACCTGTGCTAGGATAGCAGCCGTGAGGAGATAGTCATTCCGACTCATGGTCTTGTAGGCAACATCGAGAACTGCTCGGTGTTCAGGCATGATGTAACGCAAGTCGGATATTTCAGTCATACCAATCTGCCCATCAAGTAAATAGAGTATTGAGCGCGCATATGTACTCGCCCAGATATTGTGGAGCACATGCTCAAAGTCGTACTTTGCCCCGTCTAAATACGTCGAACCCTTCTCACTGTGAGTGCCTTGGTCTGGAATGTGGCCGACATAGACCGCTTTTGTGTGGTTTACGAATAGGGCCTTCAACTCCCGCATAATCCAAAGCCGCCTCATGTTGAGGTGAAACTTAAACTTCTCGATGCCAACCTCATCATAGGCACAGATGACTGGCAACATTTCGTAGAGTGTTGCATAGGCTATGATCTCCTGTGCAAGTTGCTCGTCGGTCAGATTTTGGTCGATGGAGAGTCGATCCATGAGGAGGTAATTGAGACCCATACGTTTGGCTTGGCATATAGCTACTTCGAGGTTGCGTGACACCTGTAATTCGGGATGGTAATCCCACCGATAAGAGAGTATTGCGACTCGATCAACATCTCTAAACGGAAACGTTACAGACGCAGTTGGCAACTCCCGGAAATCGACGCCACCACGCTTTTTACTATGCTTCAGAAACGCGTCACTACTGCGTCGAACGTCTATCGCCGAGTACACTCCCCGAATTGAGCGGTGGAACATACGTAAATTGTCCTTCTAGATCCGGATGCTGCTTCCCAACTGTGTCATCGTCTTCTTGCTTGAAGATATCACTTCCTGTGTGAATTAGTATAGGAGCTACCTGAAAGCTAACACGGAAGTATATGCGCAGCAAGATAGTCGCTCACGATGCCGAACAGACCCCAGCATGCCTCATGTTATCCTACTCAGCGAGTGGTGAAGAGGAAGGGATGAGGGCGATTGCATCAGCAGGTCGACCCGGTTTCAGTGGCCGATAGACTCCCTGGCGATGGACACGATGAATGTCCGGATCATAGAGCATAGGAGCTGGGACCAATGTTCCTGGTGGAATGCGCCCTAGCAACTCTTGGTCGGTTTTGAGAAGCACAAAGATCATTTCGGTAATTTGTCCGGCGATCCGACCCATGACCTTGCCCTTACCTTTGTAGGCGTGGCTCCGTTCATCATAGGCGCATTTAAGCGGAGTGAGACGCTCGTATAACCGCCGCCACTCGTTATCCTGATGAATAGCATTCAAAACAATCAGACAGAGCATGCGCTTGACCGCGCGGGTGCCTCTGTGCGTTAGGCTGGTGACTTTCCGGGGTTCGCGCGTGTTCGTTTTGCGGTCGATAGTCACCTGCAGCACGTTGCGCTTCGTCAGCTCGATCTGATTATCTGCAATATCGGGCCACCCCTTCGCCGTGTTGAACGTGATGCCATGTGGACCCAAGATCTCGGCCACCTATGTGGGCTTGGTGAAGACGCTTGCGGCAGCATTCCTTGCCCCACTCGCTGAGCCGATCACGGCCAAAATCGACCCAGTAGCTCGAGCCACACTCGCCGATGTGTTCAAGATTGCCCGACTGCAGCGCCAGCGCACGCTCCAGACTGTGGAGCGGAGCGGCCGGGATATGACTTGTGCTCTTGTCGAGCTCGTGAGCAATCCGGAGACGCGGCGGATCATCTCTCATGTGTATACGGCCATCAGTCCGGATCCGGCCACGAAATTATTAACGATTAATGATTTCCTACTGTAATCACCAACCTCTCGAGAGTACGACGGCGAGGGCTCTGGCTGCCGCTACAGAGCGCTGCAGAACGGCTCACAGCAGGATGCTATGCTTACAGGTCGACATTGGTCGAGTGCGTCACTGATCGCTGCGGCTGCCCTTCCTAGCGAGCAGGATGATACCACAGATCGACCGCCTACTGGGTAGGGACCCCGCGGTGCAGCCCGTACGTACGGAACGCCCCAGGACAACGAGACCAGGCACCATCAGACTTGTGCCAGAGAGGTAGCCAAGGAAGACCGCCGCGCGTAGTCGAGCATACCAGAAGCAGTCGGTCGAGGCGAAGATACGCGCCGCGTATGTGCCAGGCACGTCCGTGAGCGAGCTGGAACGCCTCGCTGGCGTCAGTCGGAGTTCAGCCAATCGCTGGCAGATTGTTCTCGAGCGTGAGCTGGGGGCAAGGCAAAGCGGTGCAGTAACCAGCGTGAGATGCGAGCAAGTGGGCAAGATTCGTGCTATCTTCCAACAAGCATGGAGAAACGGAAGTACCCTAGAAATGGAGCTGCCAACATGCCTCAGCAGTACCACTACCGTATGAACCTGTATTGGAGCAAGGTAGATCAGGCGTGGATTGTGGAGATTCCAGAGTTACCTGGCGCAATGGCTGACGGTGAGACGCCAGAAGAGGCGGTCGCGAACGCCCAGGTCATTATCAGTGAGTGGATAGACACAGCTCGGAAGTATGGCATGCCAGTGCCTGAGCCGCAAGATGTAGTGATGGGCACCTAGCGCATAGAACTGTATAGCCCGGCTGGCGCCTTTGTGGTCGCCGGGCTTCCCTGTAAAGACCAGGGACCTGCAATAGATCTACCCTCTGGATGTTAGCGACCATAGGGTATTCGTTTCTGCTGGGTGTCGTGGGTCTGGATATTGTCGTTACCAACCATCGCCAGCATCAGCGTGTGGGCTTTCACGACCCGGCAATCGGCTTTATGTCCGGACGCTCCGAGGATGCTTTGCGTCCCCGCGCAGAACTGGCAGCGGCGGCATCACACACTATCCTCACAAGCATGGCTGACGAAGATGCCAGCAGTTTGAGCCATCGGAGCCACTCCTCGACATAGCATCTATAAGCAAGTAGAAGTAGGGTATGCGAAGCTGGCAAGTGAGCGCAATGCTCGTGCTTCTAATGGAGCCTATCAGTCTAGGCATAGCTACCTGATAAGTGAGCGCATGCCCAGTCCGCGCTTGTCAGCTTCCCAGACCGGATTTTAAGTTGGCTGAAGACTGTTCCATTAGGTCCGGTTGTGTCCAATATCCAAGAATTTGGCTGAATTTGCCATATCCCAATATCCAATTCTATCCGGTTCTGTCCCATTGGGTAGGGGCTGCGTAGGGGATGAGCCACCGACATCTGGAATGGTTGCGGCTGCTGGATCTCACTCGAACTTAGTGGCCCGTTAAACCGATACCATACCACGTGAGACAGCCCCCTTTACCCACGTTGACGGTGCCCACTAGAGCCGATTCAGAATTCTCCAGCTGCCTTTAACTCTGCGACGAAGGCACGAATCTTGGCCTCATACGGTACTGGGGCACCTTAGCCGGGTCGAACGGCGGAAGCTCGGGTTCTGGAAGATAGAGGGCCTCCAGAACTGCGCGTGCCCTTGTTAGCTCCAGCACAAACGCGTATGGTGGCCCATCAGCCCACGCCTCTTTATATGCGGGATAGATGTGGTGCTTGGCCTGGGCGGTATCTCCTAGTGCGAGGTAGACCTCCGCTGCCGCGAGAGCCACGTGCAGCCCTCCGCTCGCCAGAGCTTCTGCGATCAAGTCCTGTGCCACTAGTGTATTTCCCTGCCGAACTCGGAGTCGGGCGAGATCTGCGAGACACGGTCCGAGTGGTACACCTTGCTGCTGAGCGATGGAGTAGCAAACCTGCCAGGCTTCCTCCGCCTGAGCAAGATCGTCACGACTCAGTGCGGCCTCTCCTAGCAGCCGCTGGGCATCACGCTCAGCTTTAAGATGCCGGTCTCGCCGTGCCACTCTTATCGCCTCTTCCAGCGTGGCCGTTGGGTCCTGGTCCTGGCCAAACTGGAGGTATGCTGTGTTGACGTACGAATAGGCAAGGCGCTTGATAGTGTCATCGGGGCTCGACGTCAGAGACCCTAGGGCCGCCTCGCCCGCGTCCCAGGCACCGATGATAGCGTAGAACATCATCGAATCGCTTAGGGCAACGTCTAGTGCGATTCGGTCGTAAGCTGCGAGCGCCACTTCGCGCAATAGCTGGAATAACCGCTCTACCACTGCCAGCTGGCGTCCCTCCCGTAGGATGGTAGTACTCAGGTTGTCCAAGGGAGCGGTGACATTGCGGGGGACGCGATTCTGAAGTGCGAGGTGGAGACATAGTCCCAGAAGCTTCCGCGCCTGGGTCCAGTCCTCCAATGCCCCAAACGCTGCACCCAGGTCGTTGGCTGCGCTGCCCTGGGCAGGTACAGAAAGTGCTGGCAATTCGCTGAGCCCGTGCGGAAATAGCGGTGTGAGCAGCTCCACGATGGTCGTGTAGGTGCCCAAGCCAAAGTAGAGTGCGGGATCCAGGCGCTCGCGGTATAACTGATATGCCTCGTCCAGCAGACCACTCTCGACCAGGGTATGGTAGAGTTCCAGCGTCCGGCGCAGATCCGCTACATCGCGCACCTGATTCTCATCTTCGCTAGGCAGAGCCGCAAAGTAGTTGCGTAGCTGCGCTAGTGTTGCCGTTTTCGATTCAAGCCGGCCATACGCGAAGTTGCGCACTACCGGGTGCAGATCGTAGCGATTTTGCCCTCGATCCCACTGCACTAGCCCACGCTCTTCCAGTTCAGAGAGCGCATGATGTAATCGTGTCAGCTTGGGCTCGGCTTCCGTACGACCCGGCACCTTAGGGCTACCTCCCTCCTCTGCAGGTGGTGGCAGCGAATGCTCCCCTCGGAGGGGTTCGTTGAAAGGGTTGATTGCAATCAGAGCCGCATAGTCTACCGGATAGCGGAAGGCCGCTATTTGGCACAGGAACTGGAAGATGGCTGGATCCAGATCAGCGAGGGCCGCCTCCAGCACACTCGCCTGCCGAGCAATGAGATCTTGGGTATCAAGCTGGAGGTGCTGCCCCTCCGCGTCATACCAGGCATCGAAACTTCCTGGTGCTGGTCGGTACTTGCTAATGCGTCCAGCGAGGACTTGGACCAAGAGGGCGTGATCTCCAAACTGCGCGAGAAACGTCCGCATCAGAGCTGGGCTGCCATGGACTCCGGCCCGCTCCATCAGGGTGATAGCGTCCGCAGCTTTCAGCCCAGAGAGCTTCAGACGCTGGATCCCTTGCAGCAGCTGACCCGAGCGATCTTGCAGATCAGCGGGGAAGAGACGACTGGTAATCAAGATCTTGCTGGCGGTGCACCGAGTGAGCGATCGTAGGAAGGTGCCGTCGCGGGGTTCGGCGCAGGCTCGGGGCTGGGCTTCCACTTCCGCATCCGCCAGATGAGCTGCGTCCAACCGGTGATAGGCAACGAGAAGCCGCTCCAGGCCATCCAATACCAACACCACCTCATGCTGGGTCAAGAGGGCGAGTAGCTTCTGCTCCTGCTCAAATCGTGGGTGTCCGGACCATTCCTCAGCACTACGACCAGTGAGGTAGGCGAGGGCTTCAGGCATGAAGCACCCCATGGTCGCGTTCGACTCGTAGAAACTCCACCACATCACGCCGGCCGGCTGAGGGAGGACCTCCTTCACATGGGTCTGCACCCAGGCCCAGGACAGAGCACTCTTTCCAGCTCCCCCGATGGCTTCTATCACGAGCAGAGGCTCGCTAGAGCGTGCCCAGGCATCCACCTTGGCCAGTTCAGCTTCTCGACCAACAAAGGTGCTCCCGCCGAGCAGATAAGTATGGGCGTAGTACGGAGTCGGCTGGGTCGGGATCAGTGTCACCTCACGTCGATGAAAAGAAGTCGCTGTCTCAGAAGCCGGCAATATCCCCTCTTCTCGGAGAGCCACCAGGGATCGGTAGATCTTGGTCCCAAGTTCCTCAGCTGAAGTAAATGTTCCGATCACATACTTTTGCTTCAACTCTTGCTTCAGCTCTTCCAGTAGGAGAGCACGCTCGGGGTCTGGCTCGCAGTCCTGGTCATTCAGGGGTTCAGTCGCAATGAACGGCAAGATAGGAAGGCCACGTGCCTGAGCCCGTCGCAGTTCCTCAGCGGTGACTACGTCGTACCGGTGGGACACGATTCCAACGTAGACGGCTGCTTCATCTACCATCCGGAGCGATGAAACGCTAATGGAGAAGGGCTTGGCGAAATCCTCCCGCTCCATGCCCAGCGGAAAATAGTCGCAGCGCCAGATTGCATCGAGAGCCGCCTTGCGGTAAGGAATCAGCTCTTGGTAGACGCTGCTGACGAAGATATTGGTCTGGTGGGCGGTAGGCATCGGCTTCTTCCCGGCAATGAGGGCAAGCGGACAATCCAGCACCAGTATAGTAGTACGCTTGTAGATTGAGTCAAGCGGCGTGTATGAGTGCGCAGCGTGTCGGCGATCAGGCTTGGCAGGACCAGCCTAGACACAGGTTTGTATAGAGTTAACTTAGGCCACGATCTACCTCTATGGAGCCATGGGCAACGCCATGGATGAGTTATCCTGGGCGTCCAGGTAAACCAGATTGCTTGGGCGCTGCAATGGAGCCGCGAGACCTCTCGCAGATGGAATGGCTACGGCGCCGGCCGTCAATGTCATTTTGAAGTGCTGCAATGGAGCCGTGAGCGAACCCACAGATGGGACATAACGGCAAACGTGGCTATGCCGTTGAAAAAACAGATTGCAATGGAGCCGTAGGCAACCCCACGGATGACACCAACGAAGTTGAAGCCTACAGGCATCCAAACTACTTGCTGCAATGAAGCCGCGGGTAACCCCACGGATGGGACTCAAAGTCACGGGCAATAGTCCCAGTGCCCGGCGTGCTGCAATAGAGCCGTGGGAGAGCCCACGGATGAGTCGGGACCGAACTGGACGAAAACCCAGTAGGACAAAAGCTTTAATGGAGCCGCAGACAAACCTACGGATGAGGTGCTCCAACGCCGACTGATGCACCGGTAGGACAACAGCTGCAATGAAGCCACGGTCTTCCCCACGGATGGGGCGCCTGGATACATTAAGGGTAGGCATAGAGGATATCATACTCCAATGGAGCCGTGGAGAACGCCACGGATGGGACCCCGTCGAATCCGCGCAGTGGCAAACCTATTGGCAGCTGCAATGGAGCCGTGAGTTACCCCACGGATGGGGAGTGAGTTCCAGGGCCTGGACACCGCCGTACTGCTGCTGCAATGGAGCCGTGAGTTACCCCACGGATGGGACTCTGAATGGTGGCTATCGGTACCTGATTGCCAACCCAGCTGCAATGGAGCCGTGAGCGGACCCACGGATGGAACTCCAGACTAGCGGCAGCTTGTCAGGACGAATAATGCTGCAATGGAGCCGTGAGCGACCCACGGATGGAACATAGCGTTCGTGTGCGTGACGGCATCGTCAAACTCGCTGCAATGGAGCCGTGGGCGGACCCACGGATGGGACGCGGTAAACGCCGCAACACAAGCGATCATTAACGCGCTGCAATGGAGCCGTGGGTAAACCCACGGATGGGACACGATTGTAGCGGCAATCGTCGTGGTGGTCGTCATGCTGCAATGGAGCCGTGAGCGAACCCACGGATGGGACCCGAAGAGGCCTACACTCGTATTGACCTGAATCTGGCTGCAATGGAGCCGTGGGCGAACCCACGGATGGGACAGATCAAACGTCAGGTCTGTCGGCGGCGTATAATCGCTGCAATGGAGCCGTGGGCGAACCCACGGATGGGACCTCGGAAATGTTTGGCTTGATCGGTTAAAGGGACAGCTGCAATGGAGCCGTGAGCGAACCCACGGATGGGACCTCGGCACGGTTGTACTGGTCTATCATCTCTGGCGTGCTGCAATGGAGCCGTGGGCATCCCACGGATGAGACTCCTTACCAGGAAAACCTGGTCGGTAAGATCATCGCTGCAATGGAGCCGTGGGCATCCCACGGATGAGACTGGCTGGACTGCGTAACCAGTCCTACTCTGGGCTTCAGCCGATGTTTGCGCGAACCTCATAAGACTGGCCTGATTTCAGCCATCATTTCGTCGTGCGTTCACATACAGCTCCGCTTGTCAACTACGCTTGTACGGCGCGCGGACCCCCAGCATAACTGTCATCACAAGAGGTCCGCGGCCACTCAACTCCTCCATACTAGCTCGGCTGGACTAAACACATAATAGCCGTAAGCCGCCGCCGCTGACTTTCGCTGCGAAGCAAATACGGCATCGATCCCACGTGCCCTGAGTTCTCGTTGCACCGCCAGCGCTGCACGGGGGTCACCAGACTGCGATGACCGTGCAAGTGGCAGACGAAGCACCGCGTGTACTGCCTGGTAGGTAAGAGGCGACCGCCACACCGGCCAGAAGAACGTGTTGCCCCGGTCGTCGAAGCATGGTACGCGCAGTCTTTGTCCCACACCAAAACACGGAAACGCCGCGAGCGATTCACCCGCCAGCCAGACCGCAGCCGCAGTGGATGTGGTCTTACTCTTGGTCGGTGCCTCGGCTTCGAGAGCATGCTGGCGCTCCGTCGCTGGGTCCCACCCGAGGGCTGACAGTTCATGCGCATAGCGCCAGGGGCCAAAGAGAACCTCTGCTATCGCATCGGTTTTGCCCCGTTCGGGTAGGGCACACTGCCCTGCCGCGTCCCGAATTGTCTTACACCACTGCTGCCGACCGGAGGTCATATAGAAGGGGGTAAGGTTCAGGGTTCCTGCTTTCGTCACCGGCCACTCGCAGGCAAACGATAGGGCAAGCTCAGGATTTCCGTTGTGGCGCTCAGTCTGGAGTGACTGCCGATAGGTCTCCGGTGTCATCTTCCGCAGATCATCATGCGCTGTCCATTCTGGGTCCTTGGTTGTTTGGCTGGCAGCCTGGCCCAGGGCGTGCAGCACGTCCGATTGACTGAGGCTTGTCTGCACTATGGGTGTCCAGCGCGGGTACGGCTGCCAGGATAATCGGGGCTGTGCGGCCCTACCATCGCTTCCTGTGCTCTCGACGGGATCCAACTCTGACAAGAGTCGCAGGACCCCCAGTGCTGCCAGGGCACTGATCGGAAAATGGGACTCATTACACCCCGTCAGCGTGATCTCGGTCATACCAGCGCCTCCTGTGACGATACCCAATGATCCGCAAGTCTGAGAAGAGCCTCGAGGTAGGAGAGTCCCCACACGCCGTAGCGCCGTTGCAGTCCAGCGACGAGATCCAGCCACCCACCATCGATTCTGTGAAGGTCCGTAGCGCTCGATCCCCGGAACGTATAGCCGGCCATCGTTGCCACGACCTCGGCTGGTTCGCGATCGTCCACAATGGGAAACCATGGCCGTCCTCGCCCATGATGCGTTCCCACCAGATAACAGAGCAGCGAGCGGTCGACTTCGGGGGGCAGTCCTGCATAGGAGTTGAGGAGAAAACGTGCAGAAAGCGCCTCGTGCCGAAACTGCGCGGGTAGTCGCGACAAGCGATGGGCTGCGTTTTGCAGCGTCCGGTCGAAGGGATCCATGCCCGATTTCGCCAGCGGCTCTCTGGCGGCAGCATACGCTGCCTGGTCCCCCCCATGCAACATCAACTGGAATCGTGGGTCACACTTCCCCAAATCATGAAACCGGCCCGCCCACTCCAGCGTGCGCTGCAGCTCGTCTGGAATCCCGCAGGCTATAGCCCACTCGCGGACACATGCTGCCACAGCCTCACTATGCTCACGGAGCGTTACTGGGTGCGGTGATCGGTTACGACCGATCCCGACCATGCTGCTTTGGTCTTCCGCGTCGGATATCGCCTCGTCAGCTGAGCGATTCTCGTGCGCGATCTGTCTCCAGACCAAGACGACACCTGGTGGCCGCTTGCGCGTTACTGCCTGGTCGATAGGGTAGGGCATCCACTGACCAAGCGACCGTTGCCAGCTTACCAGAGCCTCGTGTCCGTCCGTGAGCGTGTGCGGCAGAAGCAGGGCAATGAAGTCTTTGAGCGCTTCGGTGAAGTCCTCTTGGGCGGCCTCACTGTCTGGATTGAGATCCACATCCAGGATGTCCAGCATTGACTCCAACGCGCTCACCCACGGCGCCACCTCCTCACCTCCGGCCAGCATCGAGGACAGGACAAGGGGATGGAGTCGGAGACGCTGGCGAGAGCGACCGTTGCGACCTGTTCGACCTGCAAGATCGCCGACATCGCGTACCGGATGGGTGGAGGAGGGAAGCCAACCAAACGCATCAGCACCCCCGTAGGTTACGGGGATCACCAGGGTATCTCCGGGACGGATGTGAGTAGGAGAGACAATCGTCGCGTCTTCTCCGTCCCAGCATACGGCATACCGGGTTTCAGTTTCCGCGGTGGGACGCTCGTGGCGTGCTTCAGGACTGCCTTCGACATCGGCGATAGCGTCCGTATCCGGAATACCCGCAAGCCAGCGACGTACGCTCCATATCGGCAGCACCAGCGCTTCCTCTACCCGTGGCGGAGCAAGGTCCAGTTGGGCCGTCAGGCGCTGCTCCATCTGTTTCCGGGTCACTTCATCCTGCTGGGCGTGTGTCAGTTCTTTGGCGCCAACATCGGCACGCCAGACGATCTGGACCTCCGCGAGCGATGGCTCCACTTTGCCATGCAAAAAAGGTGAGATGCTGGGGTCAGGATCGGGGATAGGGGAAGTGTAGGCCCAGGCGTCCGCATGCGTTCGGGTGAGAAGTGGTGCTTCGGTTACGGCTACATCTGGGGGAGTTTCGCCGGCCGCCAGCAAGTGGGTGACAGCGCCATCGGACACGTCGATGGATGGGATACCCCCTTGTTTCGGGGCATGCACATGGCTCAGGAGCCATTTCCAGACCTGTTTGACGACCTCGTAGGGATAGACGCCGTCCTCTGTGTTCCGCTGGACCACGATGGCCTGGGCCTGCGGATGTATTCCCAGGCGATTCAAACGACCCAGCCGCTGGCGCAGGGCCGAAAAGGGCGCTAGTTCGGTGACAAGAGCGTCAAAGTCGAAGTCGGCACCGACCTCGACCGTCTGTGTTGCCACCACGACGCGTGGTGGTGAGCCCGTATCAGGTTCCCTCCCCGCACGCAGCTTTGGCAGCCAGCGCTCCAGCACCTGATCGCGGTCATACGGGCGAATGCGCCCAGTCAGCAAAACCGCTTCGTACTCATGTTGGAGCAAAGAAAATGTCTCACGAGCCGTGTCCACGCGGTTGGTAATCACCGCTGTGACACCGCTGCCCGTTGCCTCAAGGCAATCACGGGCCGCTGCTGCCAGACTTCGTGGAAACGATTCGGCATCCTCAGCTGTGCGTAGCTCAGCAATTTTGGGATGTGCGAGGCGCGGAGCGAGTTCCGAGCGCTCCTCCGGGGTAAGCACAAAGGCGTCTGCCGCCGAAGCGGACGGTAGGGTTGCTGACATCACCACCACGCGGAGCGCGGACGCCACTTTGTCTGGTGCCTGTTGGTGAAGTCGTGCTAGTGCCAGTGCTGTGGCCACGAACGGTTGACTCAGGTGCGCCTCGTCCACTACCACCAGGGTGTCGCAGGCGAGTAAACCTGCTTCCAGGGAGAGCTGGTAGGGACTTACCCCGTATCCACGAAACAGCAGGCGTGAACCAACTTGATCCACAGTGGTGGCGAGCACTGCCGGCTGGTTGGGAGCGTCTACCCAGTGGCGTTGTCCGGCGAGGCCCCCGCGCAGTTGCGCCACGGCCAATGGCGCCGTCCCTCCGAACCGGCGGAGCTGCCGTGCCAGGTCACCCAGTGGGTGATCAGGGTCTGTCTCGGCTTCCTGGAGCAGTTGGGCCAGGCGGCGCGCACGCTCGGCGACCGCATCCACGACGATACGCCGATCAACGACCCACACAAGTCGCAACGGAATCGAGCGTGGGTGGGACCCTTGGCCAGCGGCCTGGGCAAGCGCGTAGGCCCAGATCTCAACCAGGCTCGTTTTGCCTGCTGCGGTTGGGAGCGAAATGTATGCTGGCCAGGATGCGGCCTGCACCACCTGGGCCAGTCGTGACTGCCAGGCGAAGGGGTGCTGACCGGTGACCTGACGGTAATAGTCATCAAAACTGGGTACCATACACGCTTCCCTCACTCTCCTGTAGCGTGATACGGCACAAAGAGACCAAGGCCGAAGAACCGTCCAGCACCAAGCAGAACCGGTCCCAGGACGGGTTGGTCAAAGGTGACCGTCACGTGAGCCACATAGTGCGGCGCATCATCATCCGCACGGTGCACCTGGAACGCTGAGGCCAATGGGACGCCGCTCACCGGGGACATTGGGTGCGCACTTGCCTCAAGGGGTGCAGGAAGACCGACGTGGCGCGCAAGCGTTCGCACCGCGCCCAGAATGCCGCCTCGACTGGGGCGAGGAAAGCGATCGAACAGGACGGGCGTCACTGTGGTCCAGGTCGTTGCCCCGCGACCCGGACCGCACCAACGTTCCGCGGCCAGTCCTAGTGGTAGGGTGTCTGGTGCTTGCTGCGCTACCGGCGCCAGGTCGATGCGACCGAGAGGAGTTCGGATATGCGTGAGTTTATTCAGTATCTGCAAGACGACGCTCTGCTCCTGTGCGGGAGCATCATGGGGAAACACGATGGCTACTCCGAGCAGGTGCCCATCGGCGTAGCGTGCCCCAACATGCGGCAGCATGAGAAAGGCGCAATGCGGGCTTCCCTCTGGTCCATGACCATGAAGTAACGGCGGGATGCCCGTTCCTGGCTCGCCGGTGTTCTCGCTGAGCTCGTCACCCAGGGCAAGGAGAGCGCGCCGCAGCGCATGAGTCACCGTCAAAGTTGCCTCTGGGGATGGAGCTGGCCCGCTGGCCCGTGCGAAGAGAAACATGTTGCCAAACACGGAAGGAGAGGGCGGTGTCGATGCGATTGCCGTGGACGAGTTCAGCCAGCGATACGGGTGCTGGTGCCCCGGAAGCGGCCGACGACCGAGCGCAAACTGCTCTTCTAATTCGGCCAGCCTTCCAGGTATCGGCACACGCAAGGAAAACCGAGTTTCCCAGGAGAACGACTCCTCAGCCGGCAGCATGACGGGTGCTGGTGGCTCTTTTTCCACCCACGCGATGACAGGAGACTTACTGGAGCCCAGATACGCCATGCGACTCGCGATCACAGCCAAATCTGCGCTGACATCTTCATCTGGCTCAGCGTTGGGCCAGATGAAGTAGATCGGAACGTCAACCGCGATGGAGGGAAACGCCCTGGGCTGCGGTGTCCGGTAGCTGGGTAGCACCTTCATCCCCTCGTTGCTGGGCTTCGCATCATTGGTTCGCACCATGGCCGGAATCATCCGGCCATCCTGAGCGGCTTCGGAGAGGAGCGGCACTGCGAGTGACGGGGGACCCTGTTGTTCTAGCCACTCCAGTGCTGCCCGTCCCTGACCGCCGCAGGCTTGATGGCACGACGCGATGAGGGCGGAAAAGAGCCGGTCAGGATGGGGAGGCCACTCGGGCTGGCTGCGGTCCGTGTGACTCGCCGCATAGTAGCGGCCCGTGAGGAACCGCACGGCTACAGCAAGCATACCATTACTCCTCGTCGGCTCCACTGGTGGTCAGGAGGGCCACATTGCGCCTGACCAGTTCCTGGAGGTCCGGCGAGGCCACCAGCGTCAGGGGTTGGGCAGGCCAGTGCAACGCATGTCGCGCCGCCTCTTCCAATGCCATCCTCAGGAGGTCACGAGCTTCTGTGGTCGTGAGGGTAAATGGGGCATCTTCCTCAGCTGTCCGCCCGCAGAGATACCAGGTTGGCTGATGGAGTGGCTGGAGGAGGCATCCCGAACGCAGCTGATATCCTTGCTCCCATTGCTCCATAAGCGCGACGAGAGCAAGCGCGGCGAGGACCGTTTGGGCAGCCCGATCCTGCTCCAGGCTCGTACTTCCTCTCTCGTCGGGAAAATGGAGATTGCGCAGTTGGACAAGGGTGAGAACGGCGGTCTGGCGCACATGGTTCACGCTGATGCCACCCGTCTCGCGGTCAAGCGATGGGGCGACATTGCCG
Source organism: uncultured Chloroflexia bacterium (assembly GCA_963826075.1). Classification (GTDB taxonomy): domain Bacteria; phylum Chloroflexota; class Ktedonobacteria; order Ktedonobacterales; family JADMIN01; genus JAJPKE01. Next base: position 145,243 of record CAWGVQ010000004.1, on the reverse strand, counting down.
TGGCCGATTTCGGATGGTTTGGCCGGTACGGGTTTGTTCTTTTCTTTGAGTGCCCGATCAGGAGAGAAGGTCCACCGGCCATCGTCGGTCTTAAACATACCGTCGCCAGCCGACTTCAAGATGCCCAGGGGATCGATGCGGCTCGCTGTCTTGATGCCAGGCACAATGGGCCACCCAATGATCTCGGAGGAAAGTGCCCTGGGAAAACGGGCCATCCCAACGCGTTGCCCAGCGTGGGTATTCCACGCGCCAAAGATCAGCGTCGTAGGAGCGTAGCTGAAGAGAGCCGTTGCATTGCCGGTCGTAGCAGCAGCCAACTGGCTCCCTACCAGGCTTTTCAGAAACGGTTGGCCGTCAAGGAGCGAATCAATGAGAATAGCATCATACACACGATGCGGCGCATCCAGGTCCGTGATGGTCCCATAGCCGTCGATGTCCACTTGGACCACTGGGAGTGGCAAGTCACGGGCCTTGTGCGCGGTGAGAAGGGCCTGCTCCAGGCGATTGGCCTGCGAGGGTATCGAGTCGAGGAGTGCGACATCCGCCTGCTCACCGCCGATCAAGCGTTGTTCTGTAGCATATTCAGCATGCACCTCGCGTCCGCCATTCCTCGGCGCGGGATATGTGGGAGGAAAGATTTTCTGGGTGGATCCTCCAGGTGGCTGAAGTGCAAGCTCGAAGCGAATGGCGCTCGCGAAGTGGACAGCTTGCAGCAAATCGAGGCTCATAGGTACCTCCCTTTCTTGTAGCAGGCAGAAGGCAATGTTGCTTTAAGAATGAGTATCCTCGCACAAGAATCGAAAACGGAACACGAGGGGACCAATGCGTCCTGCATTGGGTAGCCCATTATGGCCTGTCAGGATGGCGAATTAGGTCAGGGCAGAAAATGCAGGGGTGTATTTGCTGTCCAACCGTCACGCTCCGAGAAGCCCATCGGCGTGGTGAAGACCTGGGCCTGACTGATGATGAGCTGGCCTTCTATGATGCTCTTGACGTGAACGATAGCGCCGTGAAGATCCTAGGTGATGAGACGCTCTGTCGGATTGCCCGAGAGCTGGTGCAGGCGGTCCGGCAGAATCTCACTGTTGACTGGACGGTACGGGAGAACGCCCGAGTCTGGCTAGTGGTAAAACGACTCCTGCGCAAGTATGGCTATCCCCCAGACAAGCAAGAGAAAGCTACGCAGACCGTGATCGAACAGGCCGAAGTGTTGACCCGGTTGTGGGTGGCATAGCCGATGATTAGGTCACTTTGCTCGTGGACTTGCGCAGCCTACTATTGTGCTTGGTCGGTGGTTTGGTCCTCTGGCGTTTCCTGCGCGGGAACACTCCGATAGTAGCCCTCCATATCAAGCAGATCGCGTTCAATATCGCGTAACACGTCAACCTTGTACCAGCCAAGATTGCGAATGTAGTCGAAGATACTGGCATATTTGCGGCCCGAAATATCATGGTAGGTCGTCGTCAGCCGTGCTACTCGCCACAGAGCGCCTTGAGTCGCCATTGCCATCATTCCTGGCTCCTCTGGGGCTTTGAAGGAATAGCCACCGATGTGATCGTTCCCTTGTAGAAAGGTGCTGGCGCCGAGCGTAAGACTCCGGTCTTCCTGCTCTCCTGGGGCGAGGGGCACTCCTAGCCAGCGACTCCAATGAGGGTTATGCATGCTCGGGACGAGTGTCGGACCTGTGGGGGTGTCATGGAGATATGCGGTGCAGCCATAGAGGACGCTCACACTGTTAAAAGCCGTCCCGGTACCCAGATTACGGAGAGTAATCGGCTGCTCGTTGGCCTCCCATTTGAGCCAGTTATCTTGGTCCTGGTGGAAAATGGGCGTACCGACCGGTATGAGGAGAGGCCGCTGCTGGCTGTCGAGTTGCTCTTGGCTGACTGTCAGCTGGTCCCGGCTAGCCGCGACTTGCTCCTGACTAATCTTGATCTGCTCTTGGCTCACCGTTGTCTGAGCCTTGATTGCGGCTACCTGTTCCTGGCTGGCACGGACCTCGTCTTGACTGACGGTTACCTGTTCCTGACTGACCTTCACCTGCTCTTGGCCTACGGCCACCTGCTTCTGACTGGCCGTGACTTGTTCTTGGCTGGCAGCTACCTGTATCTGGCTGGCCGTTACAAGCTGTCTGTTTAAGACCGCAAGCCAGATGGCCGCGCCAGAGGCAGTCAGACCAGCAAGCGCGGTGATCACAGATGCAGCCACAATCCATCCTTCCATAAAGCAATATCTCTCCTGCCTAACGTAAGTCTGAATTTGTCTAAGACTGCGCAGTGCCTGCCATACCAGTAGGAATTACAACAATTGGCTTGACTATCCTGCATCTCCTCAGGAGAATGGTGGCAAAGGTCCGGTCGCATTGTACCATAGCGGGCTGCTACTCTATGCCTCCTTGCCTACTATCGCTATACTGATCATGACACAGTCAGGCGGTGTACAAGGAACGAGCAATTGTCTTGCGTGTCAAGGAGCAGTCTGAACGGACCAGGGAAGTTGCCCGTTGGGCAATGGCGTTGAGAATGGTGAGGAGTTTATGCATGCACGCCGTCAGCGCCACTTCCTTGGGCTTGCCGGCTGAACACAAGCGGGTATAGAAGGCGGCAATGGTGGGGTCGTTTCAATTCAGTACATCCCCTCCATCACGAGCACATGTACGCCATCATAGAAGATCCACAGGGCCGGGCAGGCGCACAACGTAAAGCGGTTCCGGTACTCACGGGCTGCATCGCCCATTGCGAGTTCGCTGTCGGTCGCGAGAATCTCCCACATTCACATGCGGTGAGAGTGTCAACGTCGTCTAACTTGTTGGGCTTATCGGTATCTTGGACACAGGTGATGTCATTAGATATCACGCGTACCAGGGCGACCAACTTTTATGGGTTTGGCAAGCGTCGTTTTCCACCACCACGCGGGCGCACAATAGGCGCCGGCAATGGTCTGTACAGCCGGCTCTCCTGACAGCAGCGCACGCCTGGCCCGCAGCTGTGCAGTTCTTGGATTGGCCTCGAGCCACAGCGCCGCTTCCCGAGCAGATAGGAGTCGTTCTTCGTGCTCGTGCACCAGCACCTCACTGACTGTCAAGCAGGTAGCCATACGACAGAATGTCATCAGGGTCGCGTGCGGCTAGTTCTCAAAGCCCCATGGTAGCATATGACGGGCGATCCTTGTTGCGCGGTATCAAGCATCATATGCGTGGGTGTTTTCCAGTCCTGCCATCCTCTTGCCCTGCAATCTGAATGGCACGAATATTGTACGCTTGCTACACGTCTCTGATAATTGGCATTATCAGAAGCACAGGACCAGGCGTCCAGGGAGTACTGAGACCAAGCGAAAAGACAAGGGTATTATTAAGAATCACTAGGCGCACAGTCGGCTTGGCAAGTACAACCCGATGACGGCAGGCTTATGCAAGCGAGCAGAGTAATCGAGATGCTTCGGCTCTGTCGTCAGATGCACGTGGCATCCGGCTAACGATCCTCAACGAGGTCGTGCGGACGCCCGGCGTAGCACTGCTCAGTCACGCCAACAGGTCGCCAACCGTCGAGTGGCTTGACCATGACGAAGAGGTTGGCAGCGCCACACCGCTCGTATGATAGCGTCTCTCCCCGTTCGCTGTGCTAGCTGCCCAGAGCTGGAGGAGTACCGCGCTTGGGATCGCCCTGCGCGGACGTGTCCGTGGGTGGCGGCGCGTCACCATCGCGGCCCGATGGCCGCATCCTCTCGCGGAGGTCGGACTTGCTTCTGGCACGGAGCTGGGACTGGTAATAGCGCTCCTTGAGGATGATGGAATCGGGCGCCGGTGACTCGAGTTCAGCCTGCATCGCCTTTATAGACTCCACCTCGTGCTTCTGTATGTCGTCTCCTGCCCGTAACCCGAGGGCGGCTAGGCGGGAGAGTGCTGCCTGTGCGCTGGTCTGTGCACTCGCCAGATCGCCCCGCTTGCGCGCACCGATGGCCTCACGCTGGACTCGATCCGAGAGGTGTTGCGCGGCGTAATGCAGCACCGTCTCGTCCCGCATCTCTTCGTCATACAGAGCATCGCTCTCTGCATAGCGGAAGCTGCATCGCTGCCAGGCAGTCGTATGGCTGCCGGCTTCGTCCTGCCAGGTGAGCCGCACCCGCACGGCTTGCTCACCCGTCGCGGCGACAGCAGCCGGGAAGTTGAGGCTCATAACAACATGCCGCTCCTCGCCGCCCAGCAGATCGCCCACCGTCGCCACCCAGCGGCCGGCGCCCGCTTCTCCCGGCGCGCCGGCCCGCCACGCATAGGCACTCACCAGCTCAACCGAGATGCCTGGTGCCGCCTCGATCTCCAGGTGAGCGTCACGCGCCAGCGCCCCCAGCATCTGCTCCAGTTCGCCAATGAAGGTGGTAGCGATCTCCTGGGGGGTGCGCAGATGGTAGAACTCCCCGCCCCCCGCCACAGCCATAGGCCCAAGCACATCCTCATTATAGTCGGTGCCGATGCCAAAGGTGCTGGTGCTGACCCGTGCCGCCTCGCGCACCTGTGCTGCTGCCTGGGCCAGCGCCTCTGGTTGTGCCAGACCGACATTTGCCTGGCCATCCGTCAGTAAGAAGCAGCGGCGCACCCCAGCGATGTGTGCCTCTCCGTGCGACTCAGCAGAGTCCGCAGCGATGGCCTGGCAACCGACAAGCCAGCCTTCATGCAGCGCGGTCGACCCGCGCGCATCGATACCAGCCAGCTCAGCCGCCACATGGGCTTTGACGAGGGCTGTCACTGGCGCCTCCGCCTGCACGACGTCAATGCGGTCGTCGAACACAACCACTGCGGCGGTGTCCCGGTCCCTCAGACCGTCGAGCACCGCCAGCGCAGCACGCTTTGCAGTACCGACCTTCGATCCACTCATCGAGCCACTGCGATCAATCACCAGTGCCACATGCACCGGAGGACGCTTCGGCTGGGAACGATTTGGGGCTACGGCGACCTTTACGACGACATCGAGATAGCTGGAACTGCCACCGGTGCGCAGCAGGTGCCGCTCGGGGCGTGGATCGAGCTGGAGGGTGGCACCTGCGGGAGGTGTCTGGTGATCGGCATTGACAGGGACATGCTCTTGATCGCTCATGGCACGGTTACTCCTTCTGTTGTTGGTCGATAGTACTGACACTACCTGGTGCGAGCGCAGCGCGTAGAGCATCGAGCAGGCGCTCGATCACCTCTGCCTCGGCGCCCGCGACATCGGCACGAACCTGTAACTCGATGCCCGGCGCGAGCTCCCAGCGGTGCCAGGGTAGTGCCTGCTCCCGCAAGCGTGTTTCTGTGCTTCGCGACGATGCGCGGTGAGATGGGGCTAGAGGCGCAGGCAACGAGGGCAACGGAGACGGTGCCGGCTGATCCTCCCCCTCCTGCCGAGGCCACGCCCTGGAGCCAGTGCTGCCACTCCCCACTACCCCACTGGTGGTACCCTGAGTGGGGTACCCGCGAACTTGATCGAGCAGGGCTGAGAGATAGTCCTTGGGCGAGGTGGGCTTGTTGCCCTGTGCTGCTACCTCCCCGGTGCGCGCCTGTTCCTCCTCTACGACGGCGCGTACCTCGCCAGGCGGAAGTCGCGTCAGCAGCGCGCGTACTTCTGCGAGCGGCAGGTGCCGTGCGACCAGCAGGCGGATCAGCTGCAGCCGGTCCAGGTGCTCCTGCGTATACGAAGCACCCTTCCCGCGGGTGCTGGCGCCAGGCAGCAGGCCCTCAGCAATGTAGAAGCGCACCGTGCGGACGGGAACACCCGCGTGCGCAGCCAGCTCATCGATGGTCAAGAATGGTTGAGCGTTCGTGGTCATGGCAGTAGTATACACAGTGACAGTGTTACTGTCAATATACTGATATAATGCAGACTGTGTCATCGTCCCTAAGCTCGGGGGACCGCGAAGGACATGGCAGTGGGGCCGGGTACGTCGCTTCTGGCTGCTCCTGGAAGCTGGCAGCGGTATCAGTAGCGGACGCGTTAGGCACGCCTACAGTGTGGACATCTGGGCAACACGTCCCTCACTGTTCTCAGGCGACACGAACCACTTCCGGCTCGCGTCTGGCGGTCTTCACTGCCCTCACGGAAAATCCCTTGTATGCTGGCGTCGTGTGCTTCTCTCGCCTGGTAGACCCGTCATGACATTGCCGCCACAGAGTCACAAATCTGCCACGAATTCTCTACGTGGTCTTGCTTTTCCCTGGCATACACAAGCATCATAGTCTCTACAACTATAGAACGTATGTTCTTAATAGTATGCCTGCTTGTGAGGAATATGAGGTCCTTTGTGCTGCTTCTCACTCTGACCAAGACCCCGAGATTCCCAGATTCTTCGGAGCGATCTGCCAATGGGGACGCTCTCGCAAGAACAGGCCAAATCAGGAGCGTTGCATGACAAGGCGATATGGTGATCCCATTCTCGTCGCCGAGCATCAGTATAATCAACCAAGGTGTTTTGTCTGGCGTGGCACCACCTATCGTGTGAAGGAAGTACTCGCCACGTGGCATCTACGAGATCGGTGGTGGGAAGCTACATCCGACGGACATGCCGGCGCATCGAGAGCAGCAGCAAGTGATCGACAGTACTACCGACTCGACTGCTCGCCATCACTCCTGTGCGATCTGTATTTTGACACTGCATCCGAGAGCTGGATCCTCGACCGTGTCCACGATTGACCCGCCAATCTCACTATCTCCTCTGCTGTCTCCATCTCGTTCGAAGAACACGTTTTCAAACAAAACCTCTGAACAATCCGAAGCTCCACGTTCCTCGCGTACTGGGCGATGTGTCCACCAGAAGCTGCGAAAAAGTCCGCAGCAGCACCCGGTGGATCACTCCACACTTGCGGAGGATGAGGGAACAAGATGACACGCAAGCGATGTACGATCTGTGATGAGTTCACCTGCATATTCACTGCACCCGGAGGAGGCTGCTATGCGTTTCGCCATTTCCATTCCTCAACGCTTTGCTGATGGCACGTTTGATCCGATCAGGCTGCGCGACTACTTGACCAGGGCCGAGTCGCTCGGCTTTCATAGTGCCTGGACGCAAGAAGCCGTGCTTGGTCCTGCACCGACTCTGGCTCCGCTCGAGCTCATGGCTTTCGCCGCCGCTTGCACCGAGCGATTGCGGCTGGGATGCGCCGTCTTCGTCAGCCCGTTGCACAACCCTATCCACCTTGCCAAAGGGATCAGTACCCTCGATCAACTTAGTCGTGGACGCATCGAAGTCGGCATGGGCACTGGCGGAAGAGGCCGAATGTTCTCGGCGTTCGAGGTGGATCCAGCCCACCTCGTTGCTCGCTTCACGGAAGGGCTGCAGCTCATCAAGTCCTGCTGGACCGAGCCCCGCATCACCTTCGAAGGCCGCTTCTGGCAACTCGACGGTGCGTTTGTCGAGCCCAAACCCTTCCAGAAACCCTGCCCACCGCTCTGGATTGGCGGCAACCACCCCGAAGCAGTGCGCCGCGCGCTGCGCTATGGCAACGGCTTTTTTGGGGCCGGTAGCTCAACCACCGCGCAGTTCGCTCAGCAGGTCGAGGTGCTGCGTGCGGCGCAGGCGGAAGCACACCAGGACCCCTCCACCTTCCAGATCGCCAAACGCGTCTATATCGTCATCGACGACGATGCATCCCGTGCCCGGGAACGTGTCGATGCCGGACTCACACAGATCTATGGTTCGTCTAGCCTGAACGCTGTTGCTGTCTCTGGCCCACCCTCAGCGTGCATCGCTGGTCTGCGCGAGGTCGCGGAGGCGGGAGCTGAGCTGATCCAGCTCCACCCGCTCTTTGACGAGGCTGAGCAGATGGAACGGCTGGCTGCCGAAGTCGTCAGCGCTGTGTCGAACGCATGAGCTCTGCGCCTGCCATGGCGCGTATCCCAAAAGGGAACGAACGCCGATAATTCTCTTCCCGAGGAGCGTGCTGATCGGCTGCACACGGCAACCGTGGCACCGGGAGTCGTCGGCGGCAGGACACTCTGATGCCCCGTATCGCTTCTTGCGATGCGGAGATGAGACACTGTTGTCTCATCTGCTTCCTTGACAGGCAAGATAGGCCCCACGATTGATGACCGTGCTGGTCTTGCTAACCGTGCCCTCGTGACTCGTGATCTCAAAGACGCGAACATGCGGAAAGCCTGTCTAACCGCACGAGTTCAAAACCCGTTGGTTTGCTGTGGGCTTGCCACTGGTCACGGTGCATTGTACGCTGTGTGCGCTCTCGGCAGCGAAAGTGTGCCCTGGGAGCAATGCCGCGAAACGCAGTGGACCACCGAACGAGGTATTTACATGACAACGATGCATGACCAACTCTGGGATTTCGGGCAGGAATTGAGTCATCTGATCGAGATGGACGATGCCGCGTTCCATGCGGCGCTTGCCGAAGGGTTTCAGCATAATCGGCCACCATACGCGGAGAACCTCAGCAATGAGCAGTGGGCAGCCGCTCTTCTCAAGTGGCTCAGCAGCGCTATTCCCATGATTCAGCAACGAATTAACCTTCCAGAGGAGCACACGAGAGCAGTCATAGAGATCCATGATCTCGCCGTGACATTCGGCACGGATGCCACTGTATAAGTTCTAGCTGCGTCTGCGACCGAACAAGGGGTAGAACACTGTATCGCTGGCTCGCTACGTTCATGACTCTGTGCGTATCCGGCACAGTACCACAGCCAATCTGCCGGTACGGTGGCTGCGATCGAGACGTGACACAGCACGAGCAATTGGCAAATCCCTACGCAGCGCTGGCAGTGTTACAGCTGGCACTTGGCCGCCAAGCGCAGCTGAGTCGTGGGAGTCAAGAATGACACGCTTCCGGCTCGAGGGGCATCGTTCATGGGCCAGTGCCATGCATCCAAAACAGAGCTGTCCAGTGCGTCTGTTTATCGCCTGGGAAGACGGCAAGCTCTATGGCGATCCTTTCCTGGTTAAGGTCATCAAGGATTTTTGCAAGCCTGGCTACATGCTCGGCTCTGTTCCTGGCGGCTTTGCAAGCAATCATCAACTGGAAAATCCCTATATCGCACTGGATCTCGTACGTATTTGGCTTGGGCGAGACGCTGAGATGAAAGGAAGCGTACCGCCGATCCCGGATCTACCAGACGGTGAGGTGTACTGACGATCCGCGATATCTGTACCAATCCAGCAATCTTGGCGGTCCACAGAGCGGAGTCGTGCAGCGACCAGCTAAGAGCTAGGAGGATAGTACACACCACGTCTGACTACCGATCGCGCCCAGTCGAGGATTTAACGGTCACCGAGTTTCTCTATCAGCTGTACCACGATGGCCCGAACATCAGCGCGCTCATAGACGAGTATATCGAAGGCATCCCTGTGGCTCTCCACGAAGCGCTCAACAATGACGTTGACGCCGGCCCAGACGACGTTGCATCCCGGCTCGGCGCTGACGTCTTGGGTGGTCGCGAGCATACCCAGAAAGGGCAAGGCCTACCGGTGCATGGTCCAGCGCAAGCTTACCACTACGGCCAAAACCATCCAGCGGAGTCCTGGGCTACACACCGAGCGCTCGTGACTGGAGCGGACGGTATCACGACAGTGGCCCCGCTTGCGGATCTTCAGACTCCACCGGCGTTCCAGAGTTTCGTCGATGACGATATTCACGCGTCCACCAGCTTCGACAAAGGTCTCGATGAGGAGCCTGAGCAACTGTCGGCTTGCCTGCAGGGGTCTCCAGAGGGCACAGGTTGAGCACGCCGTGAAAGCTGCTGAAATTCGGGTCCTACTCATGACCCTTCTGCCACAGTGCCGCACGGTGAGTGCGGCGTCCCCTTGCCACAATGGTTCCCCGCAAGAGTGTCAGCACCTTCTTATACGGTTCCGGGGTGGGTTGTGGTAGAATCTGGGCATGGCACGACACATACACCTCCAACCCTATTTGAGCATCGACGAACTCGAACACCGGTACCGCACCGCCAAAGAGCCCAATGAGCGGACCTGGTGGCAAATCCTGTGGCTCCTTGCCCAGGGCCATAGCGCGACGGAGCTCTCAGCCGTCATTGGCTACCGGGCGTACTGGATTGGGCAAATCGCCAAGCGCTACAACGAACAAGGACCGGACGGGATGCACAACCGGCGCCACACCACCTCCTACCGACCAGCACCGGTCTTATCCGCCGAGCAGCAAGAGGAACTGCGCGGGGAGCTGGCCCAAGCCGCTGCCCGGAACCACCACTGGCGGACCCGTGACGTCGCCGCCTGGATGAGCCAACGCCTGGGACGCCCAGTCTCCTATGGCTTAGCCTGGAGCTACCTGGTCAAGCTCCGGCACAGCCTGCAACTGCCCCGGTCGCAGCACGCGCTCGCCGATCCCGCGGAACAAAAGCAGTTCAAAAAAACGTACGACCCCTCCTAAGAGCGGTAGCGACCGCCTTCCCCAGCGCCACGGTGGAGCTATGGGCCATGGATGAGCATCGCATCGGGCTCAAGCCAGTCCAGCGACGCGTGTGGGCACCCATTGGCCAGCGGCCGATAGCCATCGTGCAGCACCGCTTTGTCTGGCGCTACGTCGTCGGTTTTGTCTATCCTGCTTCGGGCCGCACCATCTTTCATCTGGCGACCAGCGTCTCCATCCCGCTCTTTGAAGCGGAACTCGCCGCGTTTGCTCGCGCCGCCGGAGCCAGTCCCCGCAAGCAGATTGTCCTGGTCTTGGACCGCGCCGGCTGGCACACCAGCGTGCGACTGCGGGTCCCCGAGCATGTGCATCTGTTGTTTCTGCCGCCGTATTCGCCCGAACTCCAACCGGCCGAACATCTCTGGCCGCTGACCAATTCGGTGCTCATCAATCAGCATTTCGCCACGATCGAGGATCTGGAAGAGGTGCAACTCGCGCGGTGCGCTGAGTTGCAGCAGCAGCCGGCACTGATCCGATCTACCACGTGTTTCCACTGGTGGCCTCGGCAGATTCACAAACGACGAGGGCCTAGGGGAAGCGAGTATCACAGCTGAGCTTGGACGGAAAATAGGCGAAAGGTAGGGTTGCGTTGCCGCAGCTGTCCTGACAGACATGGGCGAGACTTAGCTTTCGTGTGGTATCACCCTCGAATGTCTCGCGGATACCGAGTGCTTTGCCCTGTGCCAGATCAGGGTAGCCAGCACATCGACCGACACTCCCCACAGCAGACTGTTCCCGACATAGGGCAATATCCCTGCAGTACCGTACATCCATGATTGTGGCAGCAGAATAAGAGGAAAGCTGAGGGCAGTGAGTAGGGGGTTCTCGGTCAGGAAATACCCAATTGGGTGTCCCCCTCCCTGGCCAAGAGTCTGCAGGAGTTCCAGATAGTACACTCTGAACCAGATGAGAAAGTGTGTCATTGCCAAGAGTGCAATCACAACGATGTGCACCCAGACGGTGATTGGTCGCGTATTCTCGTTCATACACACACCCTGCACGACGCACAGCTGGCGAGGATTTGCCACCTCCATTATAGCCTACGAGATCGTGCGGGGCTGGCCAGCCGGACCAATTTGATCTGGTAGACGCAGGATTTTCCGGCTTCGCTGCACCTGCTTGAGCGGACGGTAGTGCCCTATAGCCAAAATTGAGTTACCCGACCTATTGGCAAACTACTAGCACCGAGGCGATTATCGTATTACATAAGGGGGCAGTAATGACACACCGAAACGGTTCGAGCATGGTTATAATGGGGTCAGAACGCGGCACGAACAGTCTCCCAGGCAGATAGAGGTTTGGCAACTGCTATCGTACTCTCAAGAGACGCTTGCCGCGATTTTACTAGATAGAACTGGTGTGCTGAAACCCAGCGGCGAGCTGGAGCGAGACCTTCGCATAGAACAGTAGTGGGACGATGCAGAGCGCGGTGACGATTCGACTGGCAACCAGTGACGATGCCCCAGCTCTGGCCACGGTCCACGTGCGTTCCTGGCAATGGGCCTACCAGGGGCAGGTTCCCGATGCCTACCTTGAGCAGTTAGGGCAGACTTTAGGCGAGCGCATCGAGGCTCGCCATACCCAGTTGGAGCACGTCCCGCCGGAGTATCGCTGGTGGGTCGCTGAGTACACGGGACGCCTGGCTGGCTTTACCATCACTCGACCAAGCGAGGAAAGTGATGCGGCTGCGCTCACGGCCGAGGTAGTGGCTCTTTATCTCGACCCAGAAGCGGTCGGACAGGGTATCGGGCGGACCCTCTTCGCGCATGCCGTGGCAGACTTTCGGCAGCGGGGATTCCGACAGGCCACGCTGTGGGTACTCGAGAGCAATACACGTGCCCGCCGCTTTTACAACGCAGCTGGATGGGCTCCCGATGGGGGACGAAAGAGCGAGGAACGCCCTGGATTTCTCCTTCACGAAGTCCGTTACCGAATTCTGCTATAGGGCTCTTGTACAAGGTCGAACTCATAGTATGAAAGAAGTTCTGCAAAAGGATAGGTCGAGTTCTCTGCTGCGGTGATGGAGACACCCGTAACTAACGGTGGTTGGTCAGGTCGGGGACGCGATCCGGGAACCATGGCGGTCTGCTCTACACCAACCATAGGGTTCGATGGCCGATACGGTCGGCCATCTTTCCGGACTTGACCAACCACCGTTAGTGGTCAGTCCATGTAGGTCTTGACAAGCTGGCATGTCGAACAAGTGCCGAGCGGCCCAGCAGGAAACCACTCTCCGTCGTGTTGGCGTCAGGCTGCGGCTTGGTATCTAGCGAGTACCCAGAGAGACGCCACGACCGGTACGACCGCTGCCACTGAGATGATGAAGAAGCCGTTGTTGCCAAAGCCTGGTTGAGTAAGGGGGATGAAGACCGCCCAGGCGAGCGCGCCCAGGGGAAGAACTGTCGCCAACACGAGGGCCCGCACCTGGCTCTGCCATGAATCGAGGGGGAATGGTCCCTGGTCCGGGTGGCGAAAGCGTGTACTGTACGTCGTAACCACCAGGCTGCAGCACAGACCAAGTAGGCAGAGACTGGATGCCATAGCGAACACGCGATGAGAATCTGCCGGCCAGGCTGAAGTCAAGAGCATTGCGGGCAGCATCCGCGAAAGCAGTGCGAGTGATGCAAGAGGCAGCACCAGCCCCAAGATGATCACCACACGCAAGAGCGGCGGCAAGCGGCGAAAATTGCGCACGGCTGGCTGGCCGCTCCTTCCTGGCATGAGACCTTTGGAAGCAGCACCTCTATCCGCTGATCTGTCGCCTGGCTAAGTATAGCACGCAATCCAGTATTCAAGCGGGCGCAGGTACGTGTCGTGTGTCCAGATGGAATCGTGCACAGCATCAACATTGGAGTGGACTGACCATAGCACTCAGTTGATTTGGGTTTCTTTAATGGGATAGAGATCGACCAGCTTCGTACGAGCCTTGGGGAGGTGAACTGCCAATGGATCGTGCACCGGGTCGGGTAGAGCGCCGAGACTACGAATACGTGCGTGAGGGCACAGTCGACCTATTCGTGATGGTCGAACCGCTCGCTGGCTGGCGGCATGTGGTGGTCACCGAGCGTCGCACCCGTCGGGACTTCGCCGAATGCCTCCGCTACCTCGTTGAGGACCGCTACCCGGATGCCGAGTACGTGCGCTTGGTGGTCGACAATCTGAACACCCATGTGCCCGCCGCGCTCTATGAGACCTTCTCGCCGCAGCGGGCGCGAGCCGTTCTGGAGCGGCTGGAGTTCCACTACACGCCCAAGCATGGGAGCTGGCTGAACATGGCCGAGATTGAGATCAGCGTCGTTGAGCGTGGTTGCCTCTCACGTCCGGTGGGTGATGTGCCGACCTTGCGTCAACGTGTGAGCGCATTGGAAACCGAGCGCAACGCGGACCAGGCTACCATCCATTGGCAGTTCACCTCCCAGCAGGCGCGCACAACGTTGGCCGATCTCTATCCGAGGATAGAGGACTCTGTCCACTGAACGGTAACTTACCCGGATTACTGTGTAGAATAAGGCGGCAATAGGAAGTTCACCTCTGTTGTTGCATCTGTGCGCTTGGGTCGCATGATAGAATGCTCGCAGGCCGGTCGTCCAGGGGATGCTAGAGGAGCAGGGCATGCGAGAACGAGCGAGGAACAGTATCGGAATGGGGTTGGTAGCGATCGCGCTCCTGCTCGCGAGTTGTGGCGTGACCTCTCCAGACGCGGGCCGTGTATCCGCACGAGGCGGCGCTCCGGCGGCAGCGACTCCGAGCAAGACGATGGCGCTCGCCTGGCGCCAGGTGACGTTCCCGAGCGGTTTCGATCTGCAGAGCTGGAGACTGGCCGAGTCACCAGTAGACGGTCGGGATCTGTGGCTGTGCGCTCCGACGCAGGGAGACGACTTTACCATCTGGGCGTCGCGCGATGCGGGGGTCACCTGGGCGTCAGTCGGCCGAATCACCGCCGCCACACCCGAGCCGGCGTCATGCGCGCTGGTTGCAGACCAAGGCTCCGCGACCTCGCTCGCGGCGGTGATTACCTGGGGATCGGGCGAGGCGGGTACGCTGCGCTCGATCAGCGAGCTGTCCGCCGACGGCGGGGCGGACTGGTACGCCCTCCAGGGTGATATGCAGTTGCAAGTGTTGGCAACCATGAAGGGCAGGACCTACGCCATTCTGCACGACACGGCTAATGCTGCCACCCCAGGACCTGGACTGGTGATGAGCGTGGATGGCCTGCGCACCTGGCAGGCTATCAATCCGCCGGGCAAGTCGGCCCAGGACTCAATCTTCCAGTTCTGGCTGGGTCCTTCGGCCGGTGATCTGGCGGCCGCAAGTATCCAGGACACGTTGTGGCACAGCGAGAATGCAGGCGCGAGTTGGACGCAGTTGCCGACACCGGATGCGCAGACGTCCCTGGGCGCGTGGCTGCCGCAGATGGGTCACTGGCTGTTCTGCAGTCATCCGGGGACCCCGCCGAACATGACCCTCACGTGCAGCGGCGACCAGGGCAAGAGCTGGCAGCAGGAGCCGACGTTCGCCGACACGCTGCAATGCGCTTCATGTGGCAAGGGCGGAGCGCCCTACAGTGACATGCAAGTATGCATTCCCACGGCTATCGCCACCGACGGCTCTCTCTTGGCCGGCTGCCCGCTCAGCGGCACAGACGATGTGGAGGGAGCGACTCAGTTTGCGCTCTACCGTCTCGCACCCAACGCGACGGCTTGGACCATGCTCGGAGCGGCGCCGGGTGGATTCACGCTTTTGGCCAGCGGGCAGCTCTGGTCCTTGGACGGACAGGGCGGAAAACTGTTCGTGACGACGCTGCCGTTCTGAAAGAGCTGCATGTCCAAGCGAGAGTACGGGAACTGACCTGGGCACCCATCTATCTTCCTACTTGAGCAAGGAATCCGAAGGGACTCCCCAGTTCTACCTATGACACGCCTGTGTAAGCACACAGTCCGTGTCAATTTCACTCTGGACTAAGTACTGGAAGAGATCGCTAGTGCTACCGATGCACAACTTTCACTCCAGGTTTTCTACACCTTGGTGACATCCTGTGATCTGGTTCGGGGTCAATCGCCAAGACCACGCAAGCAAGCCTGTGTGCCATCTGTCACTGCATCTTCCTTGTCTACGATCGCTGAGTAGGGATCTTCAAATATCGTTACGTGAGCCATGACTTGCGCGACAGCGAGAATGTACTCTGGCAAGGGCTCGCGCGCGAAGAGCTGTTGTCGATAGGAGTCTCTGACCGTTTCTTTCGCACTTCTCGCGCGAGATTCACATTCGGTCCTGTAGCGCTGAGTGAGTGAGTGAGTGCGTCCTGATCTGGAAGTTCCTGCACAGCATTTCCACTCCTTGGTTGGAGGCTTACGGCTGCCAGTATAGCATAGAAACGGTGGTGGAGTCATTATCGACATGATTCCACCACAACAGACCCATCACACACCGCTCCGTCACATACCCACCCGGACCTGGTCCGCTCTGTATGCATGCCTCGCCCTTCGCTCTTCCCTCTCCTCGTCTTCCCCTATTCTCCAAAAAGTGTCAAGCGGTCATGCGGGCTGTGGGTCGTAACACCCGTTCATACGCTGAGACCGGCTCAGACTGTGCCGGCCTGCTCCTTCCACCGTCGCTCGTTGACGCCAAACACGACGAGCCAGAGGGCGAGTTTGGCCGAAAGAATGGCGTTCAAGCGATCGAGCAGACGAGGACGTTGGACCACGTTGGACCGCAGGGGAGGCATATAGAGTTTAGTGGCGATCATGGGTGCAGCCATGGCTCCATTATATTCTAAGTGGATAGCCACTCGAACTTCGAGGAGGTAACGCCGGTTCGGCGCAAGCACTCCTCCGGCGGGATGGCATCCAACCATGCGAGAGCACGCCCCGCCAGCTCGGCGATATCGGCATAGACCCGATTGGCGGCCACCACTGCCTTGAGTTGCCGCCACAGATCCTCACAGGGCATCAGCTCCGGGGCCCGAAAGGGCAAGAACACGATCTGGATGTGCGCCGCCTCCGCCGCCTGCTGGACCAGCTTGGGATGATGCGGCGGAGCATTGTCCCAGACCAAGAGTTTGGGCATCTCAGGCCGCACCCGGCCCAATTCCTCGACGAACGCCTGCATGTCGGCGGTACGACACCGCTCGCGCACCACCCGCACCACCTGGCCGGTGACGACATTGAGTGCTCCGAGCAGCACGCGGTAGGGATTACGGCCACTGATCACCACCCGCTTCTGCTCCCCCCGCCGCGACCAACTAGCTCGCAGTGGCGGGAACTCTCGCAGCATCGTCTCGTCGCCCATCCAGACCTCCCCGCCTGCCGCCACCACGCCCGCTATTTGCTCCACAACCGCGTTTTTTTTCACCGCGTAGGCGGGATCGGGCCTGCCCACTTCGTAGCGCGGCCGCTTCCAGCGCCATCCCAGCCGGTGCAAGCTGCGCCGCAACGTATGCTCACTCACGGCATAGCCCGCTTGGCTCAGATGGGTCAGCAAGAGAGGAACTGTCCACTCGGTTGCCTGTTCCCCCCGCTCGTGCGGATCGGTCACGAGCAGCGTCTCCAACTCCCGCTGCCCGGCTCCGTCCAGCCGCCACATGCGGCCCCCGTGGTGGTCTTCATGCATCCCCGCGTTGCCCCGTCGCTTCCAAGCCGCCACCCAGTTGTAGACACTTGACACCTGACAGCCCACCGCCTCGGCCACCTCCTCCGGCGTCTGCCCCTGGGCGAGCAAGCGAATCGCCTGATATCGTCTCCAGTTCCGCACCCCCCGCTCGTGGCGCTGGGCGTGCTCTAACGCCTCCCACTCCTGCCTATTCAACACCATCTGCATGCTTGGTACTTTACCTCAATGTTGTAAGACTTTCTCCAGGAAAAATAGGTACCCTTTCAACAATTCGCGTCATATTTTTGCGTGACACTGACTATCGTTGGGTTGTTGTACATTGTGCACTAGCGGCCCCGACAGGCCGCGGCCAATCCGCCCCTGATGCTGCGTCGAATGACCATGACCAACGCGAGGTCGATAGCAGGCGCGACTGGTGGTGGACTGCGAAGGGAGGAAGCAACGTGAAGCTGCTGCCGAGTGAACAACTCGTTCGCGCGTTGTTCGAGCTTTCGGGGTGGGAAGGCGAGTATACCCTCGGCGCTCTGCTGCGGAAGCTGCCGCCAACCCTTCATCACTTGTCGCTCGATGAAGGCGACGGGTTATGGCTGGTAGTATCGGCGGGCAATGAGGCGAAGTTCTGGGTAGCTGGATATGGGAACGAAAACCCCGTGAACCAGATTGAAGTGCACGCCGACACGCCTGAAGATGCCGCCGCACTGCTCGCCATCGCATTATTCAAGCAGGGCATCCTACCCCAACTTGCCAACGAGGGTCAGGAGTGATGGACCACCGGATGTCTCGACCAGACTCTTCAGAATGACCTACCAGACGTGGGACGGCTTGGTGGTAACGCCCGACGACGCAGAGGCATTGGGCCACCGGCTGATCGAGCTAGCAGGGCAGGCCCGAAAGATTGGCAGGCAGGAATAGCAATGCCCTCTCAAATCAGCGTTAGCGGCGAGCGAGAGATGTGAAGCACAGCAACTACTGTGACTGGAAGCATTAAATGGCCGAACGGACACGTTATGCTTCCAGAATGGTCAGGACACGTTATGCTTCCATTTCGTGAAGTGGGTCATCCGTGCCACTGTCGCTCTGCTCGCTTGCCTGACATTGCTCTCGCACAAGCTTGCGCATTTCTGGCTTACGCAAAGAGCCAGCATGGGAGAGACGACTCGCTACACTTCCCAGATCGGGAGAGACACCTTGGGACCGAAGTTGGAACACGATGCGACCGGCCTCCTCTCCGAGATTTTGGCGTTGTTGTTCTGTGTGCTGCTGTCGATACGTGAGATACCGTGCTGAGATGCCCCGACAGGCATGGGGGTTAGCCTTATAGACCTCGTATTGGCTCACTCCTAATGTTCGAACTATGACGTTTAACGGAACAGGTGGGTATTCTTTACGCGCTAGAGTATCATCCAGCGCTCGCTGCAGAGCCCGGCGATTTTCCGGTGAAATGGACCGTCTTTTCCGTGGATACCCAACATACTTTTCACCCCAGATCAGCGAACGTAGTGTCTTGGGATCAAGTGTCTGCAGATCAGCGAAATGGAACCCATGTGCGAAGCACAGGCGTAGGAGCACTGCTACGTAGGCTTCCACGCGAACGCCTCGGGGATCGCGTGGCCAGTTCGGATCAGTGCGCAAGCCATAGGGGGCCCGCGTCCAGGGGAGAAGCGAACCCGCCTGCAACTTCTGCAGCCGTCCGCGCCGCATCCGCTCGGCAATCAGGGTTCGCTCGTACTCGGCCACCGCTCCGCGGATCTGCAAGAGCAATTGATCGTGCGGATCCTGACTCACGGGGTGTTCCAGAAATTCGACCTGACAGCCACCGCGTTGCAGCCCCTCCAGAAGCAGCACCTGGTGGACGTAGTTGCGCGCCAGGCGAACCGGCGCCGTGACCAGCAGCAGATCGATCTCGGCCAAGGCTACTACCTGATCTCGCAGCGCATCCAAGCCCGGGCGCGTGAGGCTCGCTCCGCTATACCCGTCATCACGGTAGATGTGCCGCTCCTCCAGTGTCCACCCGTGCTCGTGGACGTGCGCCTGCAATCGGGTCAGTTGCTGGTCGATAGTCTGGGTGTGCCGCGTGCTGGAGACTCGAGCATAGAGGGCGATCTGCATGGATATCCTCCTGATTGGTCTGGTGATTGGGGGCTTCACGGCTCCGCTGAACGAGGTGCTGATAGACCAGATCCCACCGCCGCTGGGCGTCGCGGGTGTGCACGAACTGGCGGTGGACCTGCCACGGGTGGTGCTACATCGGTATATCCTCTCACGCCAACATGTTGGTTGGTAGGATATACCTCGGGAGCAACGTCGCTGAGGCGCTAGCACAACGGGCGGTGCCAATGAGACAGATGCAGCCGAGCCGGGCGGCTCAGGCAAAATTTGTCATTTGTAACCAGACCATCGAATATGGGTTTAAGCAAGCGAAAGATGAGTTAGGCTGGGCGGATTACCGGCTGACGGATGCGGCTGCCATTGAGCGCTGGTGGGAGATCGTGATGTGTGCCTATACCCTGGTGAGTCTGCAGAGTCCCGATCTGGCCCTGCCAGCGGAGGCAGAACCCGGCGAGGAGCCGACGACTCCAGTGGAGACCCATCCACACTGGGATCACGGCCAAGGTTGGAAGCCACAACTGAACAATCTGCGGTTGCTCCTGCAGCCCTTCATCTGTACCTGCCTGCTGCTCCCCTGGCTGCATCTGATCCCACTTCCCCATCTCCACGCGGGTCTCACCGGGCTCTCTGCCCTCATGAATACCGTCCGGTCTCGTGTCCCAACATGACAGATCAGGGATGATTCGGTACTGCGTGCTGACCTTATGTGCCTCGAAGAGCTGGACCGATGAGAGTCGCCGTCGGTCAAGGCAACGAGGAATGGGGCACCGTCACCGAAGGTCTGTTCGGGAGGCTCATCGTGCGTGGCCCGCGTGCCTATCTGCTCCGCCAGGCCCTGCAGCGCTACCGCACCTACCATGCTGATGGGTGCACCTGGCGTGTTCCTGACCGCGCAGCGCTCCGCCTCTTTGTGACCTTCGAGGCGTCTGGCTATCTCTGGGTGCAGATCGAGCGCTGCGACGCCTGGGACATTGGCTGGATGCGGCGTGCCTATCACCACCAGCTCCCCATCGGCGAGCGTGACAAGGAGCCACCCGCCGTCCTTTGCCTGGACTGGTGCTACGCCCTCCGCCTCTCGGCCATCTGCTCGCCTGTCCCTCTCTCCACCCGTTTTCGCTCCCTCCGCTCCGTACTGCGATCCGCACCAACAGTTTCGTCGGGACAGGCGAGCAGGAGGAAGCGCGCTTTGGCTTCAGGGCAGGCCCGCTAGACGGGCGGATCGCAGTTGGACACTACTTCTGCGTAGTGAAGGTTCACGGCTTGCGGATGAGAGGCACCTGGAGCTGCTGGAGTCGCTCACCCATTACTGCAGTTGGACACTACTTCTGCGTAGTTAACATGGTAACTGGTATCGCCCCAGGCAAAGTAGAGGTTGTTATTCCAGTTGGTGAGGCCGATGCCTGTGTCCGCTGCTTGACCACTCAACGTGTACCGAGTGGCATTGCCATTATTCCCCCATATCTCGTAGTATATGGTTGTATTGGTGGCCCCTCGGAAGGTAAAGTAGTATAACTCATCACCCCCAGCATCACCGCATCCAGCCATCTCAACATCGCTGTTCGTGTAGTTACTCGAATCGTGCGTAAAATGCCCCCAGGGACCATAATTGAGGTGATGAGGGTTGTCAGTCCCCGCGAACGCCGAAAACACGGCCACCGCGCTTGTGACCACAAGACCGAACCCACTGCTGGCAGTATCACCTGTATCCGTAATGACTGGCGACCACCCCGACGTCCCATTATCCGATTCCAACCAATTGAGGTGATCATTGCCCTGACCTGTCCAGCCAACACTCACTGGGTCACCGGCAGCGGGCGACGAGCATGCAGGTGTGTCAGAGGTGGTCTGGTAACCGCCGCTGGGATTGGGGATCTGGGCTATATTTTTTAGGGTGGTACTGCCATCAAAATAGGCAATGTTCACCTCGTTGTTGGTTCCTGCCCACACAATGTACGGCTCGGGCTTGCCTACCACCGGATCGGTAAAAGTGCACATGCCGACCCCAGTGCCTGAGAGCACTTGTTGACCGACGCTAATGTGCACACCGCCACTCGTGGTGATATAGATACTAGAAGGATTGTCAGTCCCAGCATAGCCAATGTAGAGCGTTCCATTTGCGCCGGTCACCCCTGGGGTGTTTTGCGTGGTTTGATTGGAGAAAGCATATTGCGGGGTGCGGGGAGCAGCAGCGAGTTTGTGGGTGGCGGCTGCCGCGTGAGCGACCGTGGGATGGCTCAGCAGGCTAATGCCAGTCAGAAGCGCTACCACAGTCAAAGCGAGGGCAGCTGCGTAGATCGCACGTTTCATTCAACTTTCCTCTCGTAGATGATGCCTGCACTGCTACAGGCAAGCACAACAACGAAGCGATGTGTACTGTACCAGCCAAACGCATTCTAGCCACCATACCGATTTCCGTTGGATGCTTGTAGTTTGTCAGTAACCTAGAGAGTGATCATGCGCAGGTCGGGAGCGCCAATCCACAAGCACCCAGGCGAAACGAGTAATACCCTCATTTGTCACCTTGGGATCGAAACCGGAAAAATTCGGCCTTCTCAGCGTGCTTCTCCGCAATGCAAGCAAAGGCTTTGTGCTCCGTCATCAACGGGGCTCGCAGCAAGCGGGCATAATGGTCTTTTCCCAAGGTGACAAAAGAGGGAATATCGCCTCTCCAAGACCTCTCGTCAGTACTTGAAGAGTCGGTAGTACAAGCGGGCACTCTCAACTGTACCTATTTCCGCGCGCAATGAACAGTGTCTACTAGTCATAGCTGTTGTCATTTCGTCTGTCATTTCATCCAGAAGGAAGCCATATGGAAGAGCATTCAGTGAATACCTTTGGTGCCCTGCTGAAGCGGTACCGCACTGCTCGTGGCTGGACACAGGAGGAGTTGGCCAGGGAGTCTGGCGTCAGCGCTACCAGCATCAATAAGCTGGAGCGAGGTACTCACCGACGCCCACGGCGCGGCACGCTCGACCTGCTAGCCACGGCGCTCGGCCTCGCGCCGCAGGCCCATCGAGACTTTATCGCGCTGGGACGCGGTCACCAGACGGCAACCGCTGCCACTGCACCAGCCCAAACTCCGGGGGAGACTGAACAGGGGCCTAAGAAGTGCCAGCTTCCAGTGCCACCGACGCGCTTACTCGGACGGGCTGACCAATTGGCTCATGCGTTGGAACTGCTGGCACGACCCGACGTGCGGCTCCTGACATTGGTTGGCGTGGGCGGCTGCGGCAAGACCCATCTCGGCATCGAAGTCGCCTGGAAGGCAGCTGGATCGTATCCAGATGGGGCTTGGTACGTGTCCCTTGGACCCGTGCACGATCCTGCCCTGATTCCCTCCGCGGTCGCCCACGCGCTGGGCCTTGAGGAGCGTGGCAACCGACCGCTTTCCGAGATACTCGTGGACTATCTGTCAAGCAGGCATCTGCTGTTAGTGCTCGACAACTTTGAGCATCTCCATCCGGCAGCTCTGGAAGTCGCTTGCTGGCTCCAATCCTGTCCCCGCCTCCAGGTCCTGGTCACCAGCCGCAGGGCATTGCACATCCGGGGAGAGTATGAACTTGCGGTACCACCACTGCAACTACCCGACCTGTCTCCTCTCCCTGCCCTCGCCGACCTGGCACACGTGCCTGCGGTCGAGCTCTTTGTGGAGCGTGCGCAGGCGTCGGTATTAGGCTTTGAGCTGACCGAGCGACATGCTAGCACGGTCGCGGCAATCTGCCACCAGCTGGATGGATTACCCCTGGCACTTGAGCTTGCCGTTCCTCATCTCAACGTGCTCTCCCTGGAAACGCTGTCCGCTTATCTCGCACACTGGCTTGACGTGCTCACCGACGGGGCCTACGACTTGCCCGAGCGCCAGCGCTCTTTGCGTGCCAGTCTCGCCTGGAGTTATGACTTGCTTACTGCTTCGGAACAGCGGCTCTTCCGCTACCTGGCAGTGTTCGCCGGCGGCGCCCCCCTACATGCCATCGAGAGCTTCGGCCGTGCCGATGGTCTGTCGCTCCGTGAGATCCCCAGCGTGGTGGAAGGGCTGCGAGCCAGTAACCTGATTCAGACGCATGAGGGGGTGCGTGGTGACAAACGGTTCGTGTTGCTGGAGACGATTCGCGGGTTCGGGTGGGATCGCCTGACCGCTGAGGGAGAAGAGATTGCCGCACGGACTCAACATGCACTCTATTATCTGTGCCTGGCTGAGGAAGCGGAGCCGCTCCTGCGGCAGCGCGACCAGGCACGTATCGTCGCACGACTTGACGAGGAACACCACAACTTTCGCGCTGCTCTGCAGTGGTTGCTCAACCAGCGAGCGTGCGTGCCAGCGCTGCGACTTACTGCTGCGCTGCGACCGTTTTGGTATACGCGGGGGTATGTGAGTGAAGGTCGTCACTGGCTGGAGCAGGCGTTGGCGCTTGCGGCGGAGGACACCGCTCCTGTGCCCGAAGACGTCTACGGGAGAGCGCTCCATAGCGCTGGTGTCCTAGCGTATTCCCAGGGTGACTTTGACCAGGCGGAGAGGCGATATGAGCAAAGCCTTGCAATAAGCGAGCGTGTAGGGGATCACACTGGAGTCGGGAATGCACTCTCAAACCTTGGTATTGTGGCACAGGAACGGGGGAACCTTACACGCGCCCGGGACTTGTATGAGCGGGCGCTCACGCTCCGACAGGAGCTGGGCGATCGCAAGGGAGTTGCAATTGCGCTAAACGGGCTCGGTATAGTGGCACGCCGGCAACGTGATCTGGCGCAGGCGCTCAGGTTGAACGCCATGAGCTTGGCGATTCGACGGGAGCTTGCAGATGAGCAGGGAATTGCTATTTCGCTCATTAATCTGGGCAACGTGGAAATGGACGACGGCCAGTGCGACCGCGCGGAGTCCTTGTGGGAGGAAGCGCTGGCCATCCGCCGCCGCCTAGAGGACAGGCGCGGTATCGCGGAGACTTTGGTGAATCTCGCCTATGTTGCTCAGATGCGTGGGTCTATGTCGCAGGCGAAGCAGCTGGCACAGGAATCCCACGACATGTATCAGCAGACTGGAGACAATTCCGGATTGGCATGGAGTCTGATCGTCTTGGCGACCATCGCCTGCCTGCAGGGCGACATGGCCCGTGCAGAAGATTTGACCCGTCGAAGTCTGAAGATTTGCAGGAGCATGCAGGCTCCTACCCGTATCGCGGACTGTCTGGACCGGTTGGCATTTGTCGCCTGGAAGGCAGGGAGCCTCGGGGTGGCTGCGCAGCGGCTGGGAAGCTCTGCAGCGCTTCGGGTGCGCCTTGGGATAGACGTTGAGGCACGTGACCGCGTCTTCTGCGAATCCCTGCGCGAGCAGGTCTGCGATGCGCTTGGGCTCGACCAGTTTACCGCTGCGTGCGAAGTTGGGCGTCTCACATCCTTGGAGCACGTGCTCGACGGGGCCCTTTCAGACGAGGGATGTGATTGTGATCCGTAGCGAATTCGTGCTGAGGCCGTCAGGGATGGTCCGCGGCACCTTGCATGGATGCTGGTGATCCTGGGTGTAACTGGCCACGCTGCACGCTCACAGAGTTTCCAGGCACTGCCATGTTTGGGGTGAGCAGGCTCACTTGGAACGCGATCACCGTGACAGGATGGGAGGTGGATCGGTGGACAGCCTATTTCTCAAGTTACGTTAGAATCACGTAGTCTTTTTCTCGGGTTACGCTGGAATTTTGTCACGGATCGTGAGCCGCAATGGCCTCTCGCGCCAGTAATTTGGCATTTTCTCTTCTCAAGATACATTGGAAATCACAGGTATCGTTTGTAACCTGTTCTGCATCCCTGGTCACACAGGCACCCATTGTGGCAATCATTGGGAGAACTGGACTTTGGGACACGTTATGCTTCTATTTTGGACTTTGGGACACGTTATGGTTCCAAAATCGGTGGGTATACTGTTTTCTCGCTTTTGTGAAAGTGGCTTAAATTGGGGTACCTGGTGACAAGTTATGCTTCCAGCAGGTGACAAGTTATGGGTACAGTCACAACTACTCAAGCGTACCAACCCCTATGTACGTGTTGGTGGAGTACTTCGTGCGGTGTTCCTCATAGGTCCACATTGGCCTGCACTCCAGAGGAGCGATACACCTCCCATTACGATGTTTCAGTTAATTGCCAGGTTCCATGAAGGCCATCCGTCTTCTGTTGCTTATAGGTTCCACTTAAGGATTTGACCGAGTTCACCGTAGTAGCCACGAAGAGAAAGTCACCAATCAGAAATGACATGGACTTATCTGCTGTGATGTTCCCTTTGAATGGTCCATTGGGGACAAGTTCAGGACTACATGACGCCTCGCCGGCAATATTGCCCGAACTGGACACACCTGCAGTCTCTTTGATTTGAGAAAGTGTAAAGCTGGCGTTGCCTGTAAGTCCAGACTGATGAATGGACCCTCGATATGAGGAAGCCAATTGTGGAGCTTTGCTGGGAGTAGTCCCGTACACGTGGTATAAGACGACCACTACGACCACAACTATTGCTATGACTACTAAGGTTGCGACGCCTGGGTTAAAAGGCTCATAATTGATTGAAGTGTACGATGCACCTGGGAGATAGGGGGAATGCGCCAACCGACGCTCGCGATCGGCGGCCGCATTCCGATTTTCGATTATTCTCCGATTTTGCGCGTCCCAGCCATGTGGGTCACCAGGATTTGGCATAAATTTCTCCTTGGCAGTCGTTCTGGTGAGATGATTGACACTTCGCTGGTGAGTGGGGGCCAATTGAAATGATTACCCCTTCAATGAAGTCATGAAATCTCCACTTAGTGTTTCGGCAGACCACACTACCGTTGCTACCTCGAAAATCTCCATGTGATCGACGCACGTTGTCCAACCCTTGCTATTCATTACAGTATACGTTGGCACATCCGTGGCATGCTCAAATACCTGCTCAGCGAGTTAGGGACCGTTGATGTGTACTTGCGTCAAGGCTCCTATCTTCCCGTCGAAATGGTCATCCATGAAATCACCGAGGGATTAGGTATGCAGGATGAGACCTTGAAATATATGTGCTTTAATACCGGACGCACGATTGCCTTGCCCTCGGACATTCTTTCTTCGAGCGGCAGCTAGACGCTTGCGCGTTGCGGTCGGACGTGCCGCCCGTTTTGGCTCGTGCTCACTGCTTCAGTGAATGACCCTCTCTCCTCCAAGGACCTCGTCGTTTGTGGATCCGCCGCGGCCACCAGTGGAAACAGGTCGTCGAGCGAATCATCGCCGCCTGGTGCTGCAACTCGGCACAGCGTGCCAGTTGTACGTCCTCGAGGTCATCCATGGTGGCGAAATGGCGATTGACGAGCACGGTATTCGTCAGCAGCCACAGATGCTCCGCGGGTTGGAGTTCGGGGGAATACGGCGGGGAGAAACAAGAGATGCACATGTTCGGGCACCCGCAGACGGAGACTCGTATGCCACCCAGCCCGGTCCAGGACCAACACGATCTGCTTGCGCGGACTGGCTCCGGCGGCGCGGGCAAACGCGGCGAGCTCCGCTTCAAAGAGGGGGATCGAGACACTGGTCGCCAGGTGAAAGATGGTGCGACCGGAGCCGGGATGGACAAAGCCCACCACATAGCGCCAGGCGAAGCGGTGCTGGACGATCGCTACCGGTCGCTGGCCAATAGGCGCCCACACCCGTCGCTGCACCGGTTTGAGCCCGATGCGATGCTCGTCGGTGGCCCACAGTTCGATCTTGGCGTGGGGAAAGGCTGTTGCCACCGCTCTCAGGAGCGGGCGAACGTTTTTTTAAACTGCTGTTGCTCCTCGGGATCCGCCAACGCGTGCTGCGACCGTGGCAGTTGCAAGCTGTGCCGGAGCTTGACCCGGTAGCTCCAGGCTAACCCATACGACACCGGGCGTCCCAGGCGCTGGCTCATCCAGGCGGCGACATCGCGCGTCCGCCACTGGTGGTTCTGCGCCGCGGCTTGGGCCAACTCCCCGCGCAGGTCCTCTTGCTGCTCGGCGGATAAGACCGGCGCCGGTCGATACGACGTGGTATGCCGTCGATTGTGCATGCCGTCGGGACCTTGTTCGTTGAAGCGCTTGGCGATTTGGCCGATCCAGTACGCGCGGTAGCCAATAACAGACGACAGCTCCGTCGCGGTGCGGCCTTGGGCCAGCAGCCACAGGATTTGCCACCAGGTGCGCTCGTTGGGCTCTTTGGCCGTCCGGTACCGGTGTTCAAGCTCGTCGATACTCAAATAGGGTTGAAGGTGAATTCGTTGTGCCATACCCGGATTCTACCATAACCCACCCCTGAACCGTATGAATTGTTGAAGCAAAGTGTGCCCATAACTGGCTGGAGCTTTAAAAGCACTGTGTGTACACACAGCGCTGCACACTGGCATCGGAAACCAATCATAGCATCTCCGGCTGAAGAGTTGTTGTATGGCAACTCTGCCTGGCACCTAAAGGCCGCTTGCGCGGCCTCAAACTCCAAGACGTGTCGTAGAGATCGTATAACGCTCCATTAACGAGAGCGCTCCTGCCGCCAGAGCGCTCCTGCCGCCAGAGCGCTCTCCCACCTCATCACCCTGCATTCCCATTTCGCCTAACGCTATCGTAACGCATCGTCGGCTATGCTGAGATCGATCCGCGATGTGCGGAGCAGGCCAACTCCGCCGGAATACCTCTGCGCGATACCAGATCATCGGGTGGTCGCCAGAAGATAAGGCATACATCGTCACGATACCCGAGCTTCCTGGCTGCGGCGTACACGACGCGACCAGCCAGGAGACCATAGGCGTAGGTCCATGGAGACCTAGGTAGATGGCGGGGACCTAGCGAGCCTTCCTGCAGCACACTGAGGATTGTGCCATTGAGAAACCGGATTAGTCTAATGAAAGGCGGCACTATCATGGATTGCGATGTTCTCATCGTCGGCGGAAGGGTCGCCGGCGCAAGCCTGGCGCTTCTGCTCGCCCAACAGGGCCAGCGCGTCCTGCTGGTAGATCGCGCTACCTTCCCTAGCGATACGCTCTCTACCCACTTCATGGGCTCATGGGCGGTGCGGCTCCTCGACCGCCTGGGCGTGCTCGCCGAGGTGGAGGCCGCTGGCTTCCGCCGCATTACTCGCGCCCGCACCTATGTCGCGGATTGTCTGTTTGAGGGGCCGAGGGATCCTGGTGGCGCCTACAGCCTGGCCCCACGGCGCGACGTGCTCGATGCTATCCTCATCGCCGCCGCCCAGCGCGCTGGCGTGGACTTCCACGCGCAGACCCTCGCCGAGGGTCTGATCGAGGAGGACGGCCGGGTAGTGGGAGCCCACCTGCGCACGGCGCAGAATGAGTCAATCGATATCCATGCTCGCGTCGTGGTTGGCGCCGACGGCCGCTACTCGAAGGTCGCCGAGTGGGTACACGCGCCAGCCTATCACGAGGTGCCGCCCATGAGACCCATCTACTGCGGCTATTATCACGGCGTCACCCCCCTGCCCACACCCGCGGTGGAGCTCTTCTTCGCCCACGAGGCCTGCGCCTTCATCTTTCCCATGCGGCCGGATGAGGACTGCCTGGCGTTGGAGATTCAGCCCGAGGACTTTGAGGCGTTTCGCATGGATCCCCAGACTGCATTCGAGCAGCGCTTCCGTGCGCTGTCGGGTATGGAGGCGCGCCTGCGGGACGCCACACTGCAAGGCAAGATCCAGGGCACACGCGGCATCGCGAATTACTTCCGCAAGCCCTATGGCCCCGGCTGGGCGCTGACTGGAGACGCCGCCTGCCTGATAGACCCCATCAATGGCGTGGGAATCGGCGATGCGTTCGACCAGTCCTTTCTCCTGGCCGACGCGCTCTCTACTGCGCTCGGCGGCGCCGACTGGGAGGAGAGCCTGGGGGAGTACCAGCGCCAGCGCGACGCCGAGATGCTGCCGACGTTCCAATCCACCCTGACCTACGCCCAGATGCGCGACGCCCCGCCCGAGGCGCTGGCCTGGCTGCGTGGCCTGCTGATCACCCCACATCTCTGCCGCGCCGCGATGCAGTGGCTCGGCGGCGCACTCCCCGGTGTCCTACCAGCCGAGCAGCGCGAGCCACTGGCGGCCATGGCCAAGCTCTTCGGCGCTCCGACGATGGCGCCTGCCACCGAATCAGCGCTCGCCAGTACCACTAGCGCCAGCCCCTCCATCAGTGGTCCAGCTGCCAGCAGTAACGTGCCCGAGGGCGAGAGAAGTCCAGTCCAGACCGGCCGTTTCAGGCTCCTGCGACGGCGCGGATAAGCACGCGAAGAGAGGAACGCAGCATTACTCACAGTTATGCAGAGAGTCACCTCTCTTCCTCTGCGTTCCTCGGTGTCCTCTGCTTCCTCAGCGTTGGATGTGGATTCCTCGCACCCTCCATGTCGCGACATGGCTTGACCCGGCGAGGAATAGTCAGAGTCCACTTTGGATCCATGGTGGCAATGCGCCTGTGGCTCTGGTGGAGTGTTGACATGTGCGAGCTTTCAACACTGGTGTCGTGTTCTTGTTCTTCGCTACGATCCTCAGGTATCATGGAGCTTCAGCAGTGAGGTCTCCACATAATGTTGCTTGATCGATGGTCAGGCACCTCTCAAAGTGCGAGAATTCATGTGGGTGATGAGGTCCATATTGGCTTGAATTCGACATTTGATGCCTCGGGCTAGGGGAGGTTTTCAACAATTCAGGTAAAGAACCACATGCTTGAGCCCTCCTCTCGGCGGACTCTTCTGCAGGTCCCATTCCATCCCCGAGTGGCGACCTACTTAGGGGCGAAAAGACCCATGCCATTCATGGATTCGCGATGAGAGCCCTTCAGCTATGCGGTTACTTTCACCGGCACTTAGGGAGCTACTGATCGTTCAGAAAAGAAACTACATGGCATACCCACATGCGGTCAGGCAGGAAGGTACTCTCGACGGAGAGGATACGCTCGTAAGTACGTCTCGCTGTTCAGTAGCTAGAGACGGCATCATCCATTCTAGGCAAAGGAGCTGGAATCATCATTATGGCACAGATGACAGCGAAAGAGATCCAGTCTGAGGCGAAGACGCCTCCTGGCGGCACGCTGATGGCGATAGTCATGATCGCCGTGGCGATTGTGACGGCGATCTATTGGATCGTGTGGTTTCTCATCCCCGGCGGGCGCGACGCTTTAGCCACCCTGCCGCACGATAAAGCGTACATCAGCTTCGAGAACGCTTTTCCTGCATCCGATGGCTGGATGTCGCTCGCCGCGCTCGTCGCCGCAATCCAGATGCTGCGCGGCAAGTCGAGTGCGATCATGTGGATGTTCGTCGGGGGCAGCGCGGGCATGTATCTCGCTGGCATGGACGTGCTCTACGATCTCGAACACGGCGTCTATCGCAGGGTCGCAACGAATCCCGGCTCCGTCGGCACAGAGATGGCGATCAACGTTACCACCATCGGGATCAGCCTTTGGGTGATGTGGTGGGCGAACAAGCACCGCGACTGGATGTGCCGGGCCTAACTTACGGGCGCACGGCGATGGCCGCGGCCAGCTGTGGCGCTTCATGCCTGATGTTGAACAGCGTGCCGCGAATGTCGTAGTTCGTCCCGATGAAATAGAGGCCCTTGGCTTCGGCCTGCTTCACCGCCTCGGCTTCGATATGTCCGCGCTGGTCGAGCGTCAATGGCAGATCGATGTAATCAGTGGCAAGGCGATAGCCCGTCGCGAAGATCACAGCGTCGAAGCTCGCTTCGCTGCCATTGGCGAACCGCACGCCAGTTGGTGTGAAACGCTCAATGGGACCGGCGATGACGATGCTTCCCCGCTGTGCAAGTCGAGGGTAATCGAGCCCGATGATGGGAATGCCCGGGCTATCGAGCACACCGAGCGCTGGGCGAGGCACGCCGGCGCGCGCCTGACGCTGCATGGAGCGGCGCAGCAGCACCGGTGTCAGCACGTGCGTCAGCCTTCGTGGCGTGCGGGCCATGATCTGCCCCCAGACCTGAATCGGAACGCCGAGCAAATCGCGTGGCACGATATTCGTGCCTGCGCGGATCGAGCTGGTCACTGCTACACCAGCTTCGGCGAGATCGACGGCGATCTCGGCTCCCGTGTTGCCGGCTCCAACAACCAGCACGCGCTGTCTGGAAAACGGCGCCGCATTGTGGTAATCCCTGGCAAGTAAGCTTCGGCCCTGGTAGACCGCTGCATCGGGATATTCGGGTGGCGTGGGATGCGCGAAGATGCCTGTCGCCGAGACGATTACATCAGCGCGCCGCTCGCCTTGAGGAGTCGTGAGCAGCCAGCCCTTCTGGTCATGAGTGGCACGCTCGACCTTGCAGCGTGTCGTGATGTCGAGATTGAAATGATCGGCATATCTGTTGAGATAGTCCGCAAACTGCTGGCGTGAGGGATAACGTGGATATTGACGCGGCATCGGCCAGAGAGGCAGTCCCGATAGCGACTTGATCGTATGCAGGTGCAGCCGGTCATACAAGCTTGTCCAGGTCGTACCTGGCGCTTCACCCGCCTCGAAAATCGTCGCCTTGATGCCTCTCTGCTGCAAGCACACACCTGCTGCCAGACCAGCCGGTCCGGCGCCGACGATGACGACTGTTGATCGGGCCATCGCAATGCCGTCCTTATTTATTGTGCAAGCCCATCTCGGCTGCCGCTTTGGCTGGATTGTAGCCAAATCGCACCTCGATTGCAACAGGCTGCACACGATCATGCGACGATCGCTCGCCTGGATGCCAGATATATACATACGTTGAGCGTTTTACAATAGGTGCAGATTGATTTGGCTCCTAGGCATTCCTGCATTCGACTGGGCAGAAAACTACATGGCATACCCACATGCGGTCAGGCAGGCACGTACTCTCGAAGGCTGGTAGCGGAGCCGTTCAGCCGCCCTTCGACTTCCCCGCTCCAATTGGTCGAGATCGGCGCAGCACTTTTAGATTCTTTTAAGGACTGGACTGAAGCGCTTAGGACTAGCGCCGCAGCGAACGGGATGAGTTGCCCAGAAACCCATATGCTGATCTGGCTCTATAGGGGAATCTTGGCTTCCGGGGGATGGTGATGCCGTTGTTCCTGCCATCCTGGCGGGCACAACCAGAGGGAAACATGGGCTGGCTGCATCGTTTCCTCAACTATTGCTACTAGGTGCTCACGGACCTGCTGCAAGTCCACTTCATTACCAAGTGAGGCACTAAAGGCCGCCAGCGCTTTTGCCGCATCATATTTGCGGCGATAAAAGCGGCGGTCAATGGTGTGCTGAATACGGGTGCGCAATGGCTGAAACACCGCTGCCGTCCCCAGGGTCGAGCCCACGAGAGCCAGTTGAGATCCGCCAGTCAACCCGCTCAGCAGATATTCCAGCAAAAGAATGCTTCCAGCGTAGATGAGCCCCAGTGTAAAGGTGAGCGTGCCGTATACCAGAGCACGATTTACGAGGGTATCGATGTCAAATAGATGGTATCGCAAGATAGCAATGAAGATGACGACTGGGCTCACCGGGAGGGAGCAGAGAAACAGCGGATATCCAATGACGGTATAGAACAGACTAGGATTTCCTGGCTGACTAAGGGCAGGAATGAAGACGCGCAGGGCCATAAACACACCAAAGGTCACAATGGTCGTAGTCATGCAGAGCAGCACCCACTTCGTCTGCCGCCGCTGCATCTGACCGGAAGCGTGCCGGTAGCGATCTGCCTGAGCCACCAGCGTCGTGGACAACCAGCACATCAGTGCGAGCAACCCAGAGGCATCCAATGCATAGGGTTGAGAGAAGTTCAAAGGCATACCCGGAATCACTATCCAAGCAAGGATCCAGGTAACCCAGAGGACCGTTAGCAGGCGCGTCCAGGGCGGAACAAACCGCCCATCGGGAAAGAGGTAGCCACTCAGCACCGCGCAACCAATACCAAGCGTCTGGACGAGGACAATGAGCACATGCCACTGGGGATGAACCACTCGCAATGCTTCCAGGGACCCAGTGATGTAGGGGCCATAGGTGATCATGGCCAGCGAGAAGAGCATTGCCGGCCACTCCTGTGGTTTGCGCCAGAAGAGCACTAAACCGACGAGGGTAAGTCCTGTCACTAGCAGTATTTCTTCGGTCAGGACGAAAACAGGATAGACGTTGACGGAGAGCGCCCATTGAAGCACCGTCGTCATGAGGCTCGGAGGACCTTGGCGAAGAACTGCTGTTGCCTGCAAGGAAAGAGCTACTAGCTGGTGAAAGCGAATCGGGAGGCCGATGACGAACAGTCCCAGAGCCAAAACTGCTCCCGTGATCCATCCCGCCCATGCAAAAACCAGCGAGGGCCTCCGCAGGCCAGTGGCGAGGTGTTGGCTCACTGCAGGAGGTTGAGCTGTATGTTGCTGACTCATCAGCCTCTCCCCACATGTATTCAGGGAGCATACCCTGCTCCCAAGACCACGGAATAATCCAGCGAGTGGGCACTTCTTTCTGACAGCCCGGTTAGTTGCCCCTATAGTAGCACCCCACTGTCCTCAAATCGTTACGATAGTCGTTACGAGCAGATACTGCGTAGCTGGCGGATAAACCACATCTTCAACAAGGGTGCTAGCATGACCTCCCTACAAGGATCCTTTGTTGGGCGAGAAGTACAGCTGGCACGCAACGGAGAAGCCGAGGCGCTGCGACACCATCCAACTAGCCTTGCTACGCAATTGACCCCAGCACAACTGAGGTACTGGTTTGAACGTCAAGTCCATAGTGCGATGTTCCTCAACGCGGCCTACGTACCATAGACGTCCATGTGTCGGTTAGATGTCCGAATACCCCGTCGAGATGTGTGTACTGCCTATGACGAACGACGCAGTGATGCGCTGTTCCGCAACGATGCCTACAGGTGCAGTTCACCGTCGTATGCGGGTGTCGCTGGATCGAGGATGCTCCCCATTGACGACTTCCATTGCGGACCAGCGCAGTGAGGCCCCGTTTTGCTATTCCGCCTTAGGCGCCGGCTTGTTCCTCATATCTCTCCTGGTTGTAGCAGCGCGTCATCGTTGGATGAGTAGCCAGTATTCTTGCCTGTATCTGAAATGCTAGACTGGTAATACACTTCTGCTGTCTTACAGCCAACATGTAGCACAGTATGCCCGTCAGCGCCCTACCATCCCAGGCGAGCTGAGAGAAAGACCTGCACGTTACCAGTCCGCCACAAGTGTTGCTCGTAGGCGCTGATACTGGCCTGCTCCGACTCGCCCACCGGCCGTCCGGCGACA
The DNA here is from genome assembly GCA_963826075.1 of uncultured Chloroflexia bacterium. GTDB lineage: Bacteria > Chloroflexota > Ktedonobacteria > Ktedonobacterales > JADMIN01 > JAJPKE01. The sequence continues at coordinate 110,942 of CAWGVQ010000004.1, read as the reverse complement.
ACGTGCTGTTCGACCGCTTCCATGGTCAGGGAGTCTCGGTACGCTTGAATCACCTGTGGATCGCTGAAATACGACTGTTCCGTGAAGTGATTGGCCCGCAGATACTCGTCCATGGTCACTCTCGCCGGGCTAGAGGTAGGCTGCTTCTGGAGTATAGCAAGATCTTGTTGCGCTTCCGCTCGTGCGGCAGCCAGTGACGCCGTCAGGCCTAGCCGGTTGCCTGCCTGCAGCAAAAGTTCGTCGTCGATCATCTTCGTGAGGTCAGCGCGCCGAACCTGATTGGGAGTTTGCTTCAATTGAGCCAGCAGACCAGGTGGCCACGTCGGTCCCGCGGGCTGATTCTGCACCTGCTGCAGCGTCTTCTGGTTATTAGCAAGTGCGCTATCTACCCGCACCTCCAAACCCTGCCGGCACAGTGCATCTCCATTGACGACCGCCACCACCACAGGTTCATCGGCCGGTAGAGTTATAGTTATGGGCGACGAGTCGCCTGGTAAGAAGATCGGCGCGGAACCATGCTCCTCCTGCAGGCACTGGCGCGTCTGGGAAGCAGTCGGCTGCGACGCGACGTTCCGCTGGTGCACCACGTACAGGGTGCCAGCAATCATCAGGAGAACAACAGCCAGCCCAATGCCAGCAAGTATGCGTTGGCGAAGCGTGAGCGATCTCATACACGCACGTCTCCTGGTTCGCAATTTCGGCAGATGTTGATTGGGCTCCGGTCCATCTGAAACGCGTCAGGTTTCATGACTGAAGTCCTCCCCCCAAGTGTATCATGGGGGCCGACCTCATCGTTTGCTGGTTATTCTATCCGACCGAGTCCGTCACGTTCCAAGCTACATTCCGTCGGCCATCTTACCGTTCCTGCGCCATGACGATAGGAGTGCAAGCAGACCCTCGGTCGTCAGACAAACAGCGTCCTGTTGATGAAAGGCCCGCGACCCCTGCCGTCCAGCCGACCGTCATGTGCTATATTATTGTTGCGCTGCGACGGCGAAATTCCAAGGGTCAGCAAGGATCCGCGCGGAAAGTGGGCCTGAGAGGACTGGTACATGGAACGGATACAAAAGCAAGCCCTCATCATCTGGGGTGGCTGGGATGGGCATCAGCCAGAAGAGGTCGCGAACATTTTTGCCACAGAGCTGCGCGAGCATGATTTCACGGTCACGCTCACTCCGACGCTCGATTCCCTCCTCGATTCGTCACTGTTAGATACCGTAGACCTTATCATCCCCATTTATACGATGAGCACGATCACGAAAGACCAGTTGCGGGCACTGCTGGACGCGGTGGAGCGTGGCGCTGGCATTGGCGGCGTGCATGGTGGCATGTGCGATGCCTTTCGCCAGGAGACCGAGTATCAGTTCATGACCGGTGGTCAATGGGTCGCACATCCGGGGGGCAGCGAGGTTACCTACCAGGTGCACATTAGCAATCCCAATCATTTCATCACGACTGGCGTGCCAGATTTCACCATTACGAGCGAGCAATATTACCTGCACGTTGATCCCGCGAATCAGGTCCTAGCAACGACACACTTCCCGACGGTTGCTGGTCCACACGTCGCGAATGGCCCGGTGGAGATCCCGGTGATCTGGACGAAATATTACGGGAATGGGCGCGTCTTCTATTGTTCAATCGGCCATCAAGCGCAGAATGTGCGCCAACCCGAAGTCCTGCGCCTCTGCGTTCAGGGCCTGTTGTGGGCAGCACACGCGGAGGGCAACGTATGACCTTCGTCGCCGCCAAAGTCGGCATCATAGGGTGTGGCAATATCAGCTCCGCCTATTTCGCCAGTGGTCAGCGATTTCGAGCGTTTGATGTCGTAGCCTGTGCCGACCTCGACATGGAACGGGCACAAAGTCAGGGTGACAAGTATCAAACCCGCGCTGTTACCGTTGATGCCTTACTCAGTGAGCCAGACATTGACCTTGTTATCAACCTGACACCGCCTCAGCACCATGCAGCACTCGCGCAGAGGGTATTGGATGCTGGCAAGTCGGTATATAGCGAGAAACCGCTGGCTCTCGATATTTCCGCAGCTCATATGCTCCTCCAGACAGCCCAGAAGCGCGGTCTTCGCGTAGGAAATGCGCCGGACACATTTCTCGGAGGCGGTTTGCAAGCATGCGCCCAACTCATCGATGCCGGAGTTATCGGTCAACCGGTGGCAGCGACCGCTTTCATGGGCAACCATGGGCACGAGAGTTGGCACCCCGATCCGGCGTTCTATTACCAACGCGGGGGTGGTCCCTTAATGGACATGGGGCCCTATTACCTGACGGCATTGGTAGCGTTATTGGGGCCGATACGCCGGGTGACAGGATCAGCACGCATCACCTTTCCTGAACGCATAATTACCAGCCAACCACGAGCAGGGACGAGGATAGCCGTTGAGACCCCAACGCATCTGGCGGCGGTCCTAGATTTCGCCAATGGCGCTATTGTGACGCTCGTGACGAGCTTCGACGTCTGGGCCGCAAATGTCCCACATATCGAGATTTATGGGTCTGAGGGAACCTTGAGCGCGCCCGACCCCAACACCTTTGGGGGACCAGTGCGCGTGTGTCGTGCCGGCGAACACGAATGGCATGAGGTTCCTCTGTCACATGGGTTTATCACCAACAGCCGAGGCATTGGGGTCGCCGAACTCGTCTATGCTCGTCAGGCAGAACGGCCACACCGGGCGAGTGGCGCATTGGCTTTGCATGTGCTCGAGGCCATGTTGGCGGTCGAGCAAGCATCTGTGCGGGGACAACACATCGAGTTAAACAGTACAGTTGAACGTCCTAAACCGTTGCCATCTGGTCAGGATGAGACCATTCTTACCGAGTGATTTCCCCACTTCAGGAAGCCATAACCCCTCGAGTACTCCCTCAAGAGGGAAGCACTAGAGGGATTATGAGGGGACCAGTCCCCTCAGCGGGTCCAGGGCAGAGCCTTGGTCACGGCGAAGCGTGTGGAAGCGCGCTTGCCCGGGAAAGGGCGAGGGGGTCCGGGGGAGCGGGACAACCTCCAAGGAGCTCAGTCATGACAACGAGACCATCTGCAGAATCGCTCAAACAGGATGTTGCCGAGTGGAATCACTGGCGTGCCACCCACCCATTGGAGATCATTGACCTGAGCGGAAGTGATTTCACCAATGCCAATCTCACTGAGGCCAATCTGGCCGGAGTGAATCTGTCGCGAGCTGCTTTGGTGGGGGCAACCCTTACGCTTGCGAATCTGCAGGGAGCAGATCTGACCGGGGCCCTCCTGGTGAATGCTGATTTGTCCGCAGTCACCCTGAGTGGTGCGCGGCTCCGTCAGGCAGATCTCAGCAACGCCATATTACGCCATGCCGTCTTAGAATACGCCGATCTGACCGAAGCCGTGTTACGTGGGAGCAATTGTCAGGGGGTGACGTTTTACCATGCACGGCTCGATGTTGCTGACCTGTCCCAGGCAAATCTGCAGGAGGCGCAGTTTTCAGGAGGCCATCTCGATTGTACGGATTTCAGCCAGGCCGACCTGCGCAACGCCGGTCTTGCTTTCATGGATTTGAGGGAGGTTATCTTTGCGGGGGCACACTTTCGTGAGACGGATTTCATGCGGTCGGTGCTGACAGGGATGAACTTTTCAGGATACGACTTGCGTGATTCAGCATTCGAGAGGGCTCAAATGGCGGGGGTAAATTTGACTCATGCGGATTTGCAGGGGGCACGATTTTCTGAGGCACACTTGGAAGGTGCATGGTTGTCGCATGCGCAGTTACAAGGAGCAATCTTCGGTGCAGCCTATCTCGATAGCGCACATTTCGATCATGCCAATCTTCATGGCGCCCGCCTCACTGGCAGTTCCCTGAACAATGCCGATCTGAGGGATGCAAATCTGATCGACGCGGATCTTCGTGTGGTAGATATCACGGGAGCCAACCTCCAAGGAGCACAACTGCTCGATGATCCCGCTCAGCAGGAAGAGGCGATTGAAGAGTATGCGCACCATTCTCGTCAGCATCTCCTGAGTATCTTAAGGCTCACACGGAGTCTTGCCAACCCGACTATTTTTATCGCAGCTCTGCAGAGAAAACAGCTCCGTGGCGACTCCAATTAACTGTTCAAACTGGAACTATCAGGCATGTACGTTATTTCCAAACACCTCAAAACATTATTCGGATAGGCTCTTATTAGCCAAAGCCCACAGTGCGATCGTATGTCCCTCACTCCGCAGTTTCTTGAGGGGCTAAACTCGACCGACACGCCGGTTCGGTTCATGGCGCTCACTCTACCAAGAATCCTGTTTAGGGGTCAAGTCAAACCGCGGACTAGGCATGCAGGGTGCTTAGGCATGCAGAACCGTCCAGGTGACGCCGCCATCGGTGGTGCCTATGAGACCGGCTTGCGTCACCGCCCAACCAGACGTCGGGCTCACAAAGTCCAGTTGCGTGATCCCGCTCAGCAAGGGTGAGGAGCTACTGGCGGTGGCGATCTTGGTCCAGCTGGTGGCCCCATCCGGCAATTGATAGAGGGTAACCTGCCCGCTGACCGTGGCAGCGGCAATTACCTCATTATTGGCCAGCACACTGCTGGGAAAACTGTTCGCGGAGAGACTGGTCCCGGAAGCGCCACTGAGGGTGGGACCTGGTTGCCAGCTCGTTCCCGCATCCGTCGTGCGGTAGAGGTTGAGGATCGCCAGTGAAGATGGACCCGACTTTTAGCCGACCTCAAGGACCCCAGTGGTGGGGCTGGTGAACACCGGCAGCTCGACCATCAAGGTGTCACCCTCTACGTAGCCAGGAGGAGTGGGCAAGGACAGCGCCGACCAGGTGTTGCCGGCATCATGAGTGACGCAGAGACCGAGGATGCCACCGGCGGCACTGCCGAGAGGACAACCGAGCGCAAAACCGGTGGCGGCGTTGGCAAAGGAAATGCCCGTTGTGCTTCCCGCTACGGGATATGATCCCACTTTAATCCACGTGGCTCCACCGTCGGTCGTGCGCCACACATCAATCGGGTATAATCCCGCGGCCGCTCCGAATGGAGTTGCCGTCAGCCAGCCGTGCAGGCTATCGCTGAAATCGAGTTGCCTGACCGCACCGGTGGGCACGTTGGCGGTTGACCAGTGGGTGCCACCATCGGTCGTGTGCCAGAGCGTGGTGGAGCTGCCGCCTCCATACAAGGAGAGCCAGGCCCATGCCTCAGTGGCCGACCGGGGATAAAGGGCTATGGTGAAAGGCAATTCAAGCGTAAGACCGGCGGGGGTCACATTATACCAGGTGTGCCCGCCATCCACGGTATAGGCAATACCGCCAGCAATGTTCGGGTTTGCGGTTGGCACACTGCCCCAGCCGGTGGTAGCCGAGAACATGGTGATCTCATCGATCGGGCCGGTGACCACCGGTCCAGCGGGACGGGTTGGAGTCGCGGTGGCGGACACGGCTGTGGCCGTCAGTTGCGTCTCTGCGGTCGGGTGAGGGGAGAGCGGGCCAGTGGGTCGGCCCCGTTGATTGGCCAGCTGTAGCAGCACTGACGCCAGCAGCGCCACCACCACCGCTGCGGCAACGAGCCCCAGGAAGCGCCCCCACGGGCGAGACGGTGCTCGCTGACGACCATCTCGGGAAAGCGCTGGGAGGCTGCTTTCTGGTACGCCCTGTAGGTCGTCAACCAGGGGCTGCTGCGACCGCCCCAGGTTCATACTGCTGCTAGGCACGGACCGATCTCGCAGAGAGTTCTCGTTCTCCGCCTCGTGTTCGCCGTCTTGAGCAGCAGCGGGCAATGCGGCTCCAGATACGACCCAGCATAGCCTGCTGTCGAGCGGCTTCCACTCGATAATAGCTACGCAGATAGGCCAACAGTTCGACATCGGCGCGGTCACCGTCGAGCTGCTGGCTTGCCTGGTCGATCTGCTGGTCGATATGTTCAGGGGTGAAGAAATCATCGTGATGCATCATTTGACGGCTTCCCCCCGGCTGAGTCGATAGCTACTGCGCAAGCGATTGAGTGAGCGTGAGAGCGCGACGCGCACCGCATTTTCCTGCTTTCCCAGCGTTGTGGCGATCTCACGGCAGGATAATCCTTCAGTAAAGCGCAGGCGTAGGATGGTCTGGTCCAGCTCGGACAAGCGGTGTAGATGCGCAGACAGCTCCCGGTAATCTTCTTGCCGCAAGACATCATATTCGGGATTGAGCTGGTCCGTCTCGTTGAGGTCCGCTCGATTCGCTCGATCCTCGCCGACGTGATCGAGGGGGACGATTCGGCGTGATTTTGCCTGGCGGTACGTATCAATGACTTTGTTGCGCGTCACTCTCCACAGCCACAACACTCTGGCACTCTCCGAGAGCGAGGCAAATTTTGCCTGATGGAGAACGCTGAGGAATACCTCTACGACCAGGTCTTCGGCGTCTTCCGGCGTGGCGACATGCACACAGACATAGCGCAGCAGCTCGGGGGCGTATTTGGTGAACAGGAGCGCTAGTTCCGGCTCTGCCTCTGTCCTATGTCTGTTTGCTTGCATCGTGTACCTCGTATGGTTGGGGTTCTCATCATACATATCGTTTCGCCAGGCACACTGTTACACTCAGCGTGATTGAAATTGTAAACAAGCAGCCGATGGTGAGAAGTGTCGAGCAAGTAATACCGCGTCGCATCGTAGCGTTGTCGGTTGCCGCCTCCCTCACCAATCCGGGATCCGTCACGGGGGCGAGGGTCCCTGCTACAAGAGTATGGCGCGGCGGCATGTGATATAGGGACTTTAGCGTAGCCGCCAAGCGAGAACGTGGAATATACTGAACAAGCAACTGGCCGATTTCACGCGAGGGAGGTATCGACGATGCGCCTAGGGGCTGTGCTTCCGACCTATGAACTGCCCGCAGATCCAGTCGCCCTGTGGGATTTTGCCCAGGCAGTTGAGCAAGTGGGATATTCGCACTTGACTGCCATGGAGCATGTGCTGGGTGCAGACCTTGCCAACCGCCCCAACTGGGAGGGCAGACCCACCATGTGTGACTTTCACGAGCCCTTTGTGCTCTTTGGCTACCTCTCTGGACTCGTCCGGCGCCTTGAGTTCGCTACCAACTTGGTAGTTCTGCCGCAGCGCCAGACTGCTCTCTTTGCGAAGCAGGCTGCGGAGGCGGATGTCCTCTCCCAAGGGCGACTGCGTCTGGGGATCGGCGTGGGATGGATCGAGCCCGAGTTTGAAGCGCTGGGCGAAGACTTTCGCACGCGCGGGATGCGTATCGACGAGCAAATTGCTGTCGCGCGGCTGCTGTGGACCCAGGAGTCGGTCACGTTCCAGGGTCGCTGGCACCATATCGAGGAGATGGGCATTCGGCCCCTGCCGGTTCAGCGCCCCATACCGATCTGGCTGGGCGGACACGTGGAGGCCACTCTGCGGCGAGTCGCGACGCTCGGCGATGGTTGGCTGCCGTTGCTGCCACCCGGCGACGAGGCACGCGAGGCGATAGCTCGGATTCATACTCTGGCACAAGAAGGTGGACGCGATCCTGCGAGCATCGGTATCGAGGGCGTGGTATCCATTGCTGGCAAGACGCCGGAGGACTGGCTGCGCGAGGCTCTGGATTGGCAAGCGCTGGGTGCAACACACCTGACTGTATACACGTTGGATGCGGGACTGGATTCGCTCAAGGCGCACATCGAGGCTATCCGACGCTTCAAAGAGGTGGTAAGTTCCGCTATGCCAGCGTAGCTTGTATGCTATTGCCGCTGAGTCGAGCTAGATCGTGCCTGCCCTGATGCCAAAGGCGCCTTACCCGCGCACTACAAGTTATGCAGGGGCTCAGTATCCTATCGTAGAACGACAGGATGGCACGACACACTCATCTCCAACCGCACCTGACTGTCCACGAAGCGGTCGCAGCCTGCCTGGTCATTGTCGATATCGTGCCGTTCGCATTCTTTGCCAGTATTGGACGAGGCTACTTACAGCCTATCCGAATAACCGAATCAGTAGGTGTGTTTATTCAATATGGTAGTCTGCGATCCAACTTTCAACACCGGGCATTTCACTTTCTCGTGTGACACGAATGATCTCCGCTACATCAATGGCTACATGCCGTAGATCGATGGATAACACCCCTGATTGCGTGGTAATAATGGCATATTCGGCCCAGGGGAGCACATTCGTAGCTTGCTCATCCCCATCATACGGACGGCCCACACTGCCGCTATTGATGAGCGTACGGTGTCGCCAGCGACGATATAACTGTCGATGGGTATGCCCACCGGCTAAAATGGTTGCGTCACTCCCAACAAACATCTCCGCTAACTTCTCAGCGGGAGTGGTTGCATAAATTGCATCGAAGTAAGTGCGTGGTGAGCCGTGATAGCACAGCAGAGTATCGACGCCGAGGTCCACAGTAAATGTCGGAAGAAAAGTTCGCATATACTCATGATCATCAGGACGTAAGAACGAATTGCACCATTCACTCAGACGCCGTGCCCAGGTATTTGTCCTGATATCTGACGTGAACGGCTCACTGGCGGGAATTGTAGGGTCAAGTAGTCGCGCATCAGCGTTCCCCATAATCACGGGACATCCCAAAGACCGAACACACTGTAACACTTCACGAGGTTGTGGACCAAAGGCAACATCACCCAAACAGATGAGCTGATCGACTCTCTTCCTCGCAATATCTCGCAAGACGGCTTCAAGCGCAGGCAGTATTCCATGAATGTCCGCAATCAATCCCAGACGCATATCTGCTGTTGCCTCTCTGTTCAGGAATTCTCATGTGCCGTATTGTTGCTATCTGAGTAACCCAGTCGCCCGAATAGCAATGATGCCACAGGCAAAATGGAGCATCGCCAGGTAGTTTTCAGGTTTCTTCTCCCACCGGATAAGCAGACGACGAAAACGGTTGAACCACGAATGTGCCCGCTCCACCACCCAGCGGCGCGCGCGAAACCCCGCTTCCCTCGCTAGGGCTTTGGCCTCTTCTCCCCGGGCACGGATATGGGCGGTGAACTCAAACGTGCGCAGGATCACTCGGACTTCCTCATAATCGTACCTTGTCCAGGCACATCCCTTGGGGCTGGTCTGCCGTCGGCACTGGGCGTTCGACCATGATGCTCTCCAGCGTTGCCTGCGTCAATTTCATATCATGTCGATTAGCCCCTGCCACGACCAAACCAATGGGCACTCCATGCCCCTCAGTCAGCAGACTGCGTTTGACCCCTAATTTGCCGCGATCGGTCGGATTGTGCCCGGTTTTTCCCCCCGCCCAGCGGCGCTTTGGTCATCGCCCCATCCAGACTCAGCCACTCCCAGTCAATGCCGATACATTCATCAAACAGACCTACACCCATCTGCCACAGGCGCAAGAAGACCTCGATCTGGACCCACTCCTGAAAGCGATCATGGGCCGTGGAGTGCGCACATAATTCCGTCTGGTCCAGAGCTTGCCACTGACAGCCGGTCCGCAGGACATAAAAAATAGCATCGGCACATCGCCGATCGGACACTCGGGGGCGTCCACCCCCGTATCGATGTGTGTTAACATGCTCGGGCAGTATCGGCTCCAGGGCTGCCCACAGTTCATCAGAGATGCGAAATCTGGTCGTCGTGCGATTGTTCGGCGTGCGCACACGCTGTCGCTTTGGTGTTTCCTGGTCGTTCATGGGAATAGAATATCATACGGACGTAGTTATCCGGATAGGCTACTTACTGCCAATGGGGGTAGTTGTGTGGTCATCGTGCTTGGCAATGTGGTTGCCATCGCCGGATGGGGAGCTTATTTCCCCTGGGCAGTGCCGGCACTATATGCCGGGTTGGCTGGCAGGGAGAATCTCGAGCTAGCCAGCTACCTTCTGGTATTCCTTATGGGGCTTGCAGGGATGGCAGGAACGTATCTCTGGTGGAAATTTGCGGATCAGAACCGCTAGCTAGTGTTTCCGCTGGAGACAGTATTAGCCCGGATTATTCATGGAGAGAAGCGAGGAGAAAAGAGGTATCTCGGTGTAGAACGAGTGTATTGTCTCATCCACACTCGAGCCTACCAGGAGATACCTCATGCCCCAGTTTCGCACACGGCAGCGCCCGCCTGTCCTGCTTCCTGTCCAACCGCAGCTCGTGCCCTTTGACGCCGGTCGCCTGACCTCGGATGGTGGTTTGGCCTGGATTGCCCAGGCCGACGCCGCTCTGGGGCTGTGTGCTGCCCTGGCCGGCCAGATACAGGACTGGCGGCGGGGACCGGTCCAGCATTCGGTGCAGACGCTGGTGCGCCAACGCGTCTTCCAGATCACCTGTGGCTACGACGACCAGAACGACGCCGACACGCTGCGCCATGATCCGCTGCTCAAGTGGGTCTGTGGCCGCCGACCGGAGAGTGGGTTGGACCTGGCCAGCCAGCCGACCCTGTCGCGGCTGGAGAATGCCGTGACCGGCCGCACCTGCTATCAGCTTGCCGTCGCGCTCGGCCACATCTATGGGCAGCAGCGCGAGCAGCTCAGTCGGCAGCAGACCGGCGGACCGCCGACCCACATTCTGCTCGATCTGGACGGCACCGCCGACCCCACCCACGGGGAGCAGGAAGGCACGGCCTACCATGGCTACTACCGCCAGCATATGTATCATCCCCTGCTCATCTTCGACGGGGACACCGACCAGCTCATTACCGCCATCCTGCGACCGGGGACGGTGCACGCCAGCCGCGGGGTAGTCGCCGTCCTCAAGCGGGTCGTGCGCGCGCTACGGACCCGCTGGCCGGGCGTGCAGATCGAGCTGCGGGCCGACAGCGGCTTTGCCGTCCCCGCCCTCTCTGCCTGGTGCGAGCAGGAAGGCATTGCCTACACCATCGGTCTGCCCACCAATCCGCGCCTGGAAGCCCTGGCGGCGCCGCTGCTGGCCGAGGCACGCGCGCAGCACCAGCAGACCGGCCAGAAGGTGCGCCTGGCCGGTGAGAGCCTCTATGCCGCCGAGTCCTGGCCGCACCAGCGCCGGATCGTCTACAAAGCCGAGGTCCTGGCCAAGGGTCCCAATACCCGCTTCGTGGTCACGACCCGTCCTGACCCCCCGCTGGCTCTCTACAACTGGTATGTCCAACGCGGCACCGCCGAACAGTGGATCGAGGACCTCAAGCATGGCTGCTTTGCCGACCGGCTCAGTTGCCATCGTTTCTGGGCCAACCAGTTTCGCCTGCTCCTGCATGCCGCCGCGTACTGGCTGCTGGATACCCTGCGGCGCTGGCTGCGGCAGATGGGGCTCCCCCGCCTCCAGCTCGCCACGCTGCGCCTGCGTCTGATCAAGATCGGCGGCTGGGTGCGCGAACGAATCCGCGGGGTGGCCATCCACCTGGCCAGCAGTCATCCTGGCGAACCCCTCTGGCACCTCCTCGCCGCTCACTCCCTGCCCTCATGAATAATCCGGGTTAGAAGAACGTCTCACTGCGGATGCTGCGTCCTGCTCAGTAAATCTTATTGTGCTATATGCACAATAGGTTTACTGAGCATTCTGGAGAAATTGACACTTGAGTTAATGCCTCCTCGTTTGTTACTATCAACTTGTGCATTATGCACAAGTTGATATCCTCTCACTGCCCTCTCCACTGACGGAGGCGTATCGCATTGACGCGACGATACGACCATACGACCTACCACGTATTCCTCGCTACCAACGGTGGTCACTTTCTTCACCGATGAAACGAACACATCTGCGCGGCACGCATGGGTTCGCACCTGGCCATCTCTATGGCATGACTACCGCACGTCTACCATCATGAAGAGGAGACAACGCATGACAAGTCCTGAAGAAAATTCATCAACCGGCGGGATGAAACCAACCCTTGGTCTCACAGGTGTCACCGTCAACGCGATGGCGCTTATTGCGCCAGGCGCATTTCTCTGGCTTACCTTTCAAATTCAGGCTGCTCAGAGTGTGGGTGGCGTCACTACTGCCATGGATATGGTTCCTGGCTTGCTCCTGGCGCTGCTGCTGGCCTTCCTCACGGCCTATTCGTATTCTCAACTGGCAACCAAGTTTCCCAAAGCCGGTACCGGCAGCAGCTATTATTTTGCTGAGGCTGCGCTCCTGAACCGTGAGGAGGGCCAGCATTATCGCTTTGCTCGGCTGGCGAAGTTTGTCGTTGGATGGACGTCGCACTTGTATTATTGGGTGTATCCTGGATTGATGATCGGCGTCTTCTCGACCTTGATCCAATACGTAGCTGGCCTGTTTGGTCTGCCTTTTGCCACCCAGACTTGGTTTGCCTGGGGCATAGCAATTGTGATGGCAATTGGGGTAGGCAGCATCGCGTATCGCGGCATCGTCGGCTCAACGGCAACCGCCATCGGCATCAACGTTATCCAGATCAGCGCATTGGTCATCCTGGGCATTCTGGCAATTGTCTATCGTCTGACACATCCCGGCAACGCCTACAGTTACTCCAGCATCATTGATGTGGTCAAACCGCACGCCTTCAGCAACGTGATTTTCCAGGCCACGATTGCCATCCTGTTGCTAGTCGGCTTCGAGAGCATTACCTCGCTTGGCGCAGAAACCAAGGATGCCAAGCGGAATATTCCGCTTGGCATCATTCTCTCGCTCGTTATTCAAGGACTGATCTGCTACGTCTTTGAGTACGTCGCGGCCAACTACTTCATGGGCAGCCAATATCGGCTGGGGACTGGCAATTCAACGGTCACCGGGCTCAACGCGGCCGCAATCTCCTCGGCCCCCATCGGCAATATGGCCAACATCATCGGTAACTGGCTGGGAGGCTTCGGCTTTGCCCTGACGATTATCATTGCGGTGACAGTTGCCATTGCCATCATTGGCACAACACTTGCCTGCTTAAATACCGGCGTGCGCGTGACCTTCGCCATGGGCCGCGACAAAGAAATCCCCAGCTTCTTTGGTCTGATGCATGGCAAGTTCGCTGTACCACACACTGGCATTGTGGTGTTGGCGGCCGTCTCGGCGTTGGTCGGCATCTACTCATCAACCGCCATTGGCCCTTTCCTGGCCATTGATACGCTCAGTCAGGTGACATACATCAGCAACATTGGTACGTTCCTGCTCTATGGCATGACGTGTCTGATAGTGCTGTTTGCCTTCCGCAAAGAGAGCCGCGATGATTATCACCCCATCAAACATCGACTGATTCCGCTGCTGGGCGTACTGCTGAATCTGGGGATGCTGTGTGGTGTGATCTATCTGGCAATCACCTCCGGCAACACGCCCACTGCCCACACGGCAGAGTCGGTCCAGGTAGCGATCGGAGTGGTGGCGGTCTTCATGGTGCTGGGCGGGGTGTTGCTGGTTCTCCGAAGCAGGCAGCAAAATGTCTCGATACTCCACCGGGATCGACCTCAGCCACTTTTGCAAACTGAGGAGGTCGTTGCATTGCAAGGGGAGGGTGCTTGATGCAGTTGACGGTGGGCACAAGCAGCATCCGAGGCCCGGCCCGCGCGATAAACCAGGATTGCGTCAGCAGGCGCCCGCTGGCCGGAGGGTGGCTGCTCGTGACCATCGCAGACGGATTAGGCGGCTTCGACGAGAGCGCCGAAGCGAGCGCCCTAGCATGTACACGGGTGAGTGAGAGGCTTGCGGAGGTCTGCACGTGTGGCTCGCTCACCAGCCGCGCGCTACAGGCAGCCGTACAGGCGGCCAATCTAGACCTCTGGCAGCAGGCGCTGGATCGGGCAACAGCGCTCAAGACGACGTTGAGCGTCCTGGCTTGCAGTCCGGCGGAGGGACTAATCGGCCATGTAGGCGATTGCCGGGTGTTTCTGGTGCGCCAGGGCAAAGTCTCGCAACTTACTGTAGATCATTCGCTTGCACAGCAAATGGCGCCTCTCCGATGGACCTGGTTGAGTAGCCAGGTCCGGTCTGGTTCCCGCCACCGGCTCCATCGGGTGTTGGGTAACCATCCGTTGGTGCGGGTGGATATGGGGCGAGTGGAGCCGCACCCCAGCGACCGCTTCGTTCTGTGCAGCGATGGCGTCTGGGGCAGCATGAGTTCCGCCGATTTTGCGGCGCTGATTACCAGAGACGCGGGGGATCAGGAGCTAGCAGAGTTACTCACCAGCGAGGCGCTGACGCGCGGCGGCTCCGACGATGCCAGCGCCGCCGTAGTTACTGTCTGCGCTGGCCAGTCGCAATAGGTCGAATCTGGACTGCAGGAGAGACTACATGGATCGTCAACATGATGCCGAGCCAGGCAAAGCATCTGCCTTATCAGAGCAAGCACGTCACATGGAGGCAGTCATTGAAGCGCGAGGCGTTGAGACCATCTCCCTCCAGTTCACCGATATTGGTGGGCAGATAAAAGGAGTCAGCATCCCAGCACCACAATTGCATTCCGCGCTGACTCACGGGCAATGGGCCGATGGCTCCAGCATCGAGAGTTCGGTACGGCTGCATGAGAGCGATATGCTTCTACGCCCCGACCCGACGACACTTGTCGTCGTCTCCTCTGAAGAGGCACCAGGTAGCCAGGCACTGGTGATGTGCGACCTGTACAGCATGGATAATCACCGCTTTGCCGGCGATCCCCGCCAAGTTTTGAGCCGGGCGTTGGAGGCCGCTGGCGAACGCGCCTTAGCCTACCACGTTGCCCCAGAGATCGAGTTTTATGTCTGTCAGGCAGACGTGGAAGGGCGGCTACATTCCCTGGCAGAAGATCGAGACGGCTATTTTGGGGTAAGCGCTGACCAGGGGACCAGGCTTCGCCACGATCTGGTTGCTGCGCTGCGCGCCTGCGGCATCGAGGTCGAGGGGAGCCATCATGAGGTGGAGCCGAGCCAGCATGAAATTGATCTCGTTGCTACCGATGCCCTGCGCGCCGCTGATCACGTGGTGATCTTCAAATACCTGGCACGCCAGCTGGCCCATCAGCATGGGTTACATGTGACCTTTATGCCCAAGCCCTTTAACAATCAGAGCGGTTCTGGTATGCATCTACACCAGATGTTGCTGGCTCTGGAGACTGGCAACAACCTCATTGCGGGTCCAGGTCACCATGCCGTTTCAGACCTGGCTCGACATCTCATCGCTGGGCAGCTTCACAACGCACCTGCGTTTACCGCGATCACCAATCCGCTCGTCAACTCCTACAAGCGACTTGCCGGCGGCTACGAGGCGCCGGCCACCATAAGTTGGGCACATGAGAACCGCTCAGCGTTCATTCGTGTACCGGTGACACCGCGCGGACAGCCAGAGCTGGCACGGGTAGAACTGCGCGGAACTGACCCCTCCTGCAATCCCTATCTGGCCTTCGCAGCTATACTGCGGGCGGGATTGGCTGGCATCAACGAGCAATTGGAGCCGCCGGAGCCAGTCGAGGACCGAGTCTACCCGTTTGAAACAAGTGAGCGATTACCACTAGGTGCGACCTGGCTGCCACTCTCGCTCGGAGAGGCATTGGCGACGTTTAGCGCGAGCCGCCTGATGCGTGACACATTCGGAGAGTACATCTTCGAGCGCTTTATCGAGATGAAACGACGTGAGTGGCGCACCTATCAAACGCAGGTGACGGACTGGGAACAGCAGACGTGCTGGCGGACAGCGTAGCAATGAAGGTGCAAGGAATGGACGCTCCGCATGAATACAGGCGACAATGGGCCATTGGCGACGTGCACGGCGCGCATCGGCGCTTGCTCGAGCTGCTAGGTGGGGCTGGGATTGTCGATGACCATGGCCACTGGGTTGCCGGCCCCGTCACAGGTATCTGTATCGGTGACTACTTTAATCGAGGCGAAGACGGTGCTGGAGTGGTAGAGCTGTTGCGCCAACTACAGCCACAGGCACGCCAGGCGGGTGGCGACTTGATCACATTACTGGGCAATCACGACATTCTGATGTGTGCGGTGCTGGCTGAACGCCGTCGCACCCCCTATGGTGAAGTCGCTGCTAGCTGGTTGCGCAACGGCGGGCGTTTCCTCGATCTGGAAGCGATGGAACGCGACAGGGAAGCCGAAGCGTGGCTGCGTGAATTGCCCGCGCTCGTTCTCGTTGGCGAGACGCTGTATCTGCACAGTGATACCACTGCCTATCGGCAATTGGGAACCACTGTGGAAGAGGTCAACACAGTGGTTCGGGATATCTTGAGCAGCAATGATCTTGACCGAAGCGCTGCGCTGTTTGACCTGCTCTGCCGGCGCGGGGAACTACGTGACGCTGCCAACGTGGACCTCATGTTGGCAACCTTCGGCGGCAAGCGTCTGGTGCATGGACATTCACCACTCTTCGCGCAGCAGCCGACCATTCTGCACAACGGGCGCTGCATCAACATTGACGGCGGCCTGTGGGAATCGGATGAGGAGGAAGCTCTGGGCTTTGTGTACTGGTCTTCGAGACAGCAGATTGAAGAGAAGAGATCAGCAGAATATCAGTGACTATGAACCAGCTGCGCCAGCGCTCCCAACACGACGATGCCGCCCAGTAGTGCCAGCATGACAATCGTGAACTTTAGCCGCTGCCACAGGCGAGGGTGACTCGCCCGCCAGCCATGGGGCCGGACAGGTTCCGGCACCTCCGACTCCATGGCCGCCTCTGGATGCTGGAGTAAGGCCTGCCGAAAATCTTCCACTGTCTGGTAGCGTTCGTCAGGGAGCCGCCGCAGCGCCTTTTGCATCACCCGGTCCAGCGCAGGCGACACCGCCGGATTCAGCTCAGTGAGTGGCTGGATCGCGCCATAAAGGTGCTGTCCCATCACTGCCAGGGGATTATCGCCGCTATACGGAGTCTGACCGCACAGCAATTCATAGCCTACTGCGCCCAGCGAGTAGATGTCGGTTCGGGCATCGCCGCGCCTCCCCTGCACTTGCTCAGGTGCCATGTAGTCTGGTGTGCCTACGGTGCTGCTCAGGCCAGCCCAGGTGATACGCCGCGCGCCGCGCAACAAAGCGATGCCAAAATCAATAATCGTGACGTCCCCGGCGGGGGTAATCAGGATGTTCTCTGGCTTGAGGTCTCGATGGAAAACGCCTTGCTCATGGCAGTAGCTCACGCCCTGACAAAGCTCATCCATTAGGTGAATCGCCTCATCAACCGGCAGCGGCGAGTGGCTGCCTAGATAGGCGCGCAGCGTCTCGCCTTCTACATACTCCAGGACCATATACGGCCGGCCATCGTATTCACCGGCATCCACCAGATGTTGAATGTAGGTATGGCGCAGCGTACGTCCAA
Organism: uncultured Chloroflexia bacterium; assembly: GCA_963826075.1. Lineage (GTDB taxonomy): Bacteria > Chloroflexota > Ktedonobacteria > Ktedonobacterales > JADMIN01 > JAJPKE01. The sequence goes on along the minus strand of CAWGVQ010000004.1, from coordinate 93,821 downwards.
TCTCCAGCTCGCGCAAATATCGCTCATAGATGGCAGGATCGCCAATGATCTCTATATGTGGAAACTTGAGGATCACCTGCTTGCCCGCACCATCGCGCGCCAGATAGGTATCCCCCATGCCTCCATGACTCAGGTTGCGTACCACCTGATACCCATTGATACTGGGTCCCATGGTCAATTCTGCCACCAGCGCTGTACACCCCTCATGGCTTGTCCTACTCATCCGGGTGACATCATCCTATACCGGCTCTTTCACTCTGGTCAAGCAACGCTATCCAGCCGCCTCGCGACGAGCGGCCTCGCTCTCGCGTAAGGGAAAGACAGGCGTAGGCGCGCTTGGCGCGAGGTGCAGAGACGAGACCACTGACTGCAATGGTCGTGTCGTCTGCGTCGCGGTTTGGGGAACAACCCGCCAAAATGAGGGTAGAGCATCTTGCCAGGTAGCTAGCAGCAGACTGGCAAGATCGCTCCCAGTCATCTGCGCATGATAGCGAAGCAGGACCGTCAGATCATCGGCTTCTCCCTCATTGGCGATGCGTTCCAGGCGCACCAGCTCTGGGTTGACCAGGCCAGGAAGTCGCGTCTCTCTATCAAAGACATAGGCAACCCCACCAGACATACCTGCGCCAAAGTTGCAGCCGGTCGGCCCCAAGACCACGACTGTGCCGCCAGTCATATACTCACAACCGTGATCTCCTACCCCCTCAACAACCGCCACCGCCCCGCTGTTGCGCACCGCAAAGCGTTCGCCCGCCTGCCCTCGTGCCAGTAACAGGCCTCCAGTTGCGCCGTAGAGCACCGTGTTGCCCATGATAGTTTGCTCATGGGCGCGACTGTTGTGGTATGGCGGAGGCATCACAATGATTTGCCCGCCTGCCATGCTTTTCGCCACATAGTCGTTGGCATCTCCGACCAGAATCATGGATAAACCCGGCACGCAGAAGGCACCAAAACTCTGCCCGGCGCTGCCACTGAAGTGGCAGGTAATGCTGCCAGACGGTAGGCCACTATCGCCCCAACGATGGGCGATCTCACCTGCCAGACGGGCACCGGTGGCGCGATCACGATTGTGGATAGGTTCATGTACTATGATGCCATATCCGCGCTTTAGCAGGGGCAGTGCATCGTTCAGCAGGTTCTCTTCATGCAGCGCAGTCTTCTCCTGTGGTATCTCCCCTTGCCTGGTAGGAGAGTTCGCAGGAGCGTAGCACCGAGGTGTCCCGTCTGGGCCGCTGGCGAGCAGCGCCTCCAGATCGAGGGCTGGAAGTGGGGTGGCGCCGGTGGCTGTCGTGTCCGGGGTCGCAGAGCTCAGCAAATCCACTCGCCCAATAACATCACTCAGGCGGCGAAAGCCCAGATCGCCCAGGATCTCGCGCACCTCTTCGGCAATGAAGCGTAGAAAAGTGCCGACCTGCTCTGGCGTTCCCGCGAAGCGTTTACGCAGGTCTTCGCGTTGCGTGGCAATGCCCGTCGGGCAGGTATCCAGATGGCATTGGCGCGCCATATCGCAGCCAAGCGCAATCAAAGCAGCCGTGCCAAAGCCAAATTCATCAGCACCCAGCATGGCGGCGACGACAACATCGCGGCCCGTCTTCAGCCCGCCATCTGTGCGGAGCCGAAGACGACCACGCAGCCCATTCATGCGTAGCACCTGTTGCGTCTCGGCTAGCCCGAGCTCCCATGGGCTGCCCGCGTTCTTGATGGAATTGAGCGGGGAGGCACCGGTTCCGCCGTCGTGGCCGCTAATCAGGATATAGTCGGCGTGCGCCTTGGCAACGCCGGCAGCCACCGTCCCAACGCCCCGTTCAGAAACCAGCTTCACGCCAACTGCGGCACGTGGATTCACCTGCTTCAGGTCAAAGATCAGCTGAGCCAGGTCTTCGATACTGTATATGTCATGGTGCGGCGGAGGCGATATCAGCGGGATGCCTGGTGCGGTGTGTCGCAAGCGAGCGATCAAATTGGTTACTTTGCCTGCTGGTAACTGCCCACCCTCGCCTGGCTTGGAACCCTGGGCTATCTTAATCTCAAGCTCCTCGGCATGGGCCAGGTAGGATGGGGTTACCCCAAAACGTCCAGATGCCACCTGCTTAATGCGGCTGTTCGTCGAGACCCCATCGCGAGTCCCTGTGTACCAATCAGGGTCTTCCCCGCCCTCGCCGGTATTGCTGCGAGCGCCTATGCGGTTCACTCCCAGCGTCAGCGTTAGATGCGCTTCCGGACTAAGCGCGCCAAGCGACATGGCGGTACTTACAAAGCGTTGAATGATTGCCTCAGCAGGCTCCACTTCTGACAGTGGTACGCCTTGTCCGGATCGGTACGTCAGCAGATCGCGGATAGAGGTAGCCTGCCGACTGTGCACCAGGCTGGTGTATCGCCGATAATTGCCCTGATCTCCGCTTGCAGTCGCGAGTTGCAGTGCCTTTACTACCTGTGGATTTGCCGCATGATACTCTCCATCGCGGCGGAAGCGAACATACCCCCGGTTAGCCAGTCGTGGTCGAGGCCCTCCTGGCCTTCTTTCATCCTCGTCCGCCTTCTGGATAGCGCCAGCAGGCAAAGACACATCCTCATTCGACTGGGCGGAGAGTTGCGAGGCTGCCAGCCGATCGGCCTCAGCGCGTTGGGCAGAAGTCTGGCGGTGGAGGTCGGCAAGCGTAAGTCCGCCAAGTGCGGCGGGTGTGCCTGGGAAGTAGCGCTCTATCAGTTCATTGGAGACACCAATGGACTCAAATAGTTGAGCACCAAGGTAGCTCTCCAGCACTGAAAGACCCATGCGTGACATGACCTTCAGCAACCCTTTCTCAACCGCATGTCGGTATCGAAGTTCGGCCTCGCCAGGCATCACGCCTTCCATCCCTCGACCGCCTGCCTGATTCCGCACCGTTGCCAGCGCCAGGTAGGGCAGCACCGCATTCGCACCATAGCCAATCAGCAGCGCAATCTGGTGGATGTCCCAGGCCGCCCCTGTCACGACGACCAGCCCCACGCGCATCCGCAAGCTAGCGCGCACCAGCGCATGATGAACCGCTGCGAGCGCCAACGGCATCGGCATGGGAGCGCTATCTGGCGAGACCTCGCGGTCACTGAGCACTATGAGACCTGCCCCCGCGTTGACGGCAGCAACCGCCTGCTTTTCCAGACTGTCTAATGCTTTACCTAGCGTCTGCCCTGATTTCTCATCACCAGAGCAGCTCGCACCGGGCGCAAATACGGTCTGAAGACAACTTACTTCTATGCGATGGCTCTTGGCTGCCTCCATAACAGCCGCCAGCAGAGCATCGTCAAGCAGCGGGGAGGAGAGCCTCAGCACGGTATCACCTGGCTCGCTGGCGGCAAGGACATCGCCGCGCGGTCCCAGGTAGGTTGTCAATGACATCACCAATTGTTCACGCAAAGAATCAATAGGAGGATTCGTCACCTGGGCAAAGCGCTGTTTGAAATAGGTCGAAAGTGGGCGTGGCTGGTGAGAGAAAATGGAGAGCGGCGTATCATCGCCCATACTCCAGACCGCTTCTATTCCCTTCTGCACCATAGGGCGAAGTATCAGTTCTACGTCTTCATGGCTGTAGCCAAAGAGCGCTTGCCGCTCCAGCAAATCACCCGACAGCGAATAATTGCCAGCTTCCAAGCCGCTCTCTCCATCGCCGCTCTCTCCATCGCCGCTCTCTTCTGTTGCAGCGACCGTGACAGGGACAATGTGGCGTTCGACCCAGGCCGAATAGGGCGCATGATTCGCCAGTTCTTCCTTGATCTGTCGGTTTTCCAGTAACTGGCCCTGCACGGTATCAACTGCAATCATCTGTCCTGGCCCCAGGCGCCCTTTGGCAACAATCTTTGCCTCGTCGAGTTGCACAATGCCGACCTCAGAGCCAAGGACCACTAGACCACCTTCTGTCACGACATAGCGCAAAGGCCGCAGACCGTTGCGGTCCAGTGTGGCGCCTACCAGGGATCCATCGCTGAAGATCAGAGCTGCCGGACCATCCCACGGCTCCATCAGAGGTGCCTGTGCCTGGTAGAAGCTGTGAATGGAGGGAGCCATTTCGCTTCGTCCCTCCCATGACTCAGGCACCAGTAAGCTCAGTCCCTGCGGCAGGGAGCGACCTGAACGCACGAGCAGTTCCAGCATGTTATCCAGACTTGTAGAATCGCTACCGAGGGGTTGTATGACGGGATGAAGCCAGTCGGCCTCAGCTCCCCACTGACTGGCGAGACCGGACCTTTCTCGTGTCGCCATCCAGTTACGATTGCCCTGTACTGTATTGATCTCGCCGTTGTGCGCGAGCAGCCTCATCGGCTGTGCCAATTGCCAGCTTGGAAAGGTATTGGTGCAGTAGCGTTGATGAAACAGGGTAAGTGCCGTTTCAAAGCGAGGATCAAGTAAGTCGGTGTAAAAGTGCGGCAACTTGGCCGCCGTCAGTAGGCCTTTGTAGACTAGGGTGTGCGCTGATAGCGAGGCAACATATACTCCAATGAGTCCGACTTCGGCCAGGCGAGCTTCGCTTTCCTTCCGCGCCAGGTAGAGCAGCTGCTCGAATTTCTCTGGAGTGGTCCTATCTGGCCGCAACACTAGTACCTGCTCTATACGTGGACATGTTCTCTGAGCGGCAGTGCCCAGCATCTCGGCATTGACTGGCACAACGCGCCAGCCCAACACCGATGCTCCACGTCGTTCAAGGATTACACGCATGATTTCTCGGGCTTGCAGAGCGGCCTCTTCGTCCACTGGAAGAAAAATCATGCCTACACCCAGATGCTGCCTACTAACTGGTGGCATCCCTTGCTCCGCTAGCCAGACATTGAGCAGGCGGTGAGGGATCTGGGTCATGACGCCAGTTCCGTCGCTAGTCTCGGCATCGGCATCCATCGCACCGCGATGCGCCAGGTTTACCAATGCCTCCAGAGCATAGGTAATAATACGATGTTCAATTGTGCCATTCGTGTTTGCCACAAAGCCAATTCCGCAGGCATCGTGTTCAAATTGGGGGGAGTACAACGGATATTCTTGGAAGGGTGTGGAGCTAGCTGTGGGAACCGGCAACATAGCGATACCAGGTGACTGAGACATAGCTGGAACGGGTGAGCAGTGATGCGTTCCCGTCTCGGACGACTGATGCAGGTCCATTCCATCCTCCCCGCGATAGCAGGCTCCAGCAGCGAATGTGGTTCAGAGGGACCAGACCATAAGGGAGTTCGGAAGAAATCATCGTCGGCCAGCGTTAACGATGGAATGGTACTCTGGTCCCTGGCGGTGGAAACAAAAATAGCCTTTCACGCTGGAAAGTGTGAACTTCACCAGCGTGAAAGGCTGCAACGCCTCTATTGTGGCACCGCAGGCTAGGGCCAGACATCGCCCCTGACTCGCGGGATTGTGTCGACGGTACCTTGCAGCTAGTTTTAACCGAAAGAGTTCTTCTTGTCAAGTTGCAGTTGGTCTGTTGAGCGCGCTTCTCCGGCCGCTGCAGCACTCCAGTCATGAAGTGCTGCACCTTCTAATTGCCCATCTGATTTCGGCACGGGCATAGACTTGTCCGACACAAAGACATTCACCGCATAGACGAACGTCGCAAACGCCGCCAGGGCAATGAGGAAAGCCCAGGACGTGAAACCAGTGGAAATGATGTCACTCAGCTCTGTAACATTCAAGAAAGGCAACACCTGGCGACTCGCGTATAGGCCCCCTCCCACGCCAACGAGCATATTCAGGAAGCAGAGCGCCGTACCCAGCATGTACAGCGCCACAAGATGCTTCTCGCCCACATGATCCGAGACGATCAGGCACGCCAGCATCAGCGGCACGTACAAAAACAGATAGCGCTCGTGCTGACCACCCATGAACATAAAAAAACTAAAAATCTGCACCGCTAACGCGAACAAGAACACGATTGGCTCTCTCCGGCGCCAGATCTGATACCCGCATACCACCGTCACTGCGCCAAAGAGCAGGTCACCCACGATCCCGCTGCTGATGCCCAGAAACGTGCTACTTATTGTCTCCTGGCTATACCCTATCAGCCACCAGAAGTTGAAGGCATCCGAGGTCAGTCTAGAGCTGGCATTATAGGACTGGGTCTGGACATTGTGCAGCATGTCAAGGATCTGAAAATGTGGGACGAGAATCGGCAAACAGAAGATCAGCAGTGTCACCGCGCCCGCCACTGCGAAACGGATGAAATTCTGGCGACCATGCCAACGCCACACATAGAGCAACACCAGTGGAACGAAGATAATTGGCTGGGGTTTGATAAGCACGGCCAATGCAAGACTGACGCCGCCCAGGATGTAGCGCTCATCCAGCAGGGCGAATAGCCCCGCCAAAATGGGCAACGCCACCAGGCCATCGGTCTGGCCCCAGATCACGCCGTTATAGAGCAGTGCCGGTGAAAACGCGAAAGAGGTGGCGGCGATCAGCGCAAATTCCGCGGTATGACGCCGCCGAGCCTGCCAATAGAGCAACACCGTAGCCGCGACATCGGAGACCAACAACGGAATTTTGGCGATAAAGGGACCCTCTCCATCTGAATTCATCAACGTCGCCAGCGTTGTGTGATAGCTATTGGCCGGCCAGTGATGAAAAAGGTACACCAGCGCCCCAAAGAGGTAGGGCGTGCCAGGCGGGTAGTTGATCGTACTGCCCACGAAGATGCCGAAGCCGCCACGACCTGGACCTACACCGGAGCCGCTATTCGCGGTGTATATATTGGTGAAATGCTGATTGACGATGGTCCCCCAGGTGACGTAACTGGCGAGATCGTCGTAATAGCCACGAAACGTCATAAGGGGTAAGCGGATGATTATGGCCGCAATGAGCATCGCCAGGAAGAGGAGGCCTTCTCGGGTGGTAAACACCCGCTTCAGACGCGCCACGATAAAGTGCACGACGAGCGCCACCTCTCACTTACAAGCGCAATCGTAGAGTAGTTCTTTCCCACCAAAGCCGCCCGAGCTCACCCCCGACGACGTTGACTGCCATGCACTGCAGGACACCGCAGTACGGTGTTACGGCAACCACTGTGCCATGGTACTTTCAGAACGAGATTCTTGCCGTAATCGAGCACGGCGCTGGGAAGTCACTTCAATTCATGAGATCGTTTCCGCGATCTATTCCGCCAAGACTCCCTTGCCAACCATCCACGGATGAATCTCGGAGACCAGACGTCCTGCCTGTACTGAGGGGTCGGCATCAGAGAGGGACTGCGCTTCTGCCAGCGAGCCAACTCGAAAGATGCCGACGCCGCGCAGGTCACCGTTATCGAGCAGCGGCCCATTGAGCAGCATTTTTCCTGTTTCGACCAGATGGCGGCCATAGGCCACGTGAGCGGACTGCAATCGCTCGAGTTCAGGCGTCTCTTGCGGGGTCCAGAGCGGTCCACGTTTGAGCAGGCGCAAGTAGTAAACTGTCATGCCCGGCAGCACCTCGAACTGCTCAGTTGGATTCTGGGTGTATTCCGTCATCGTGATCTCCTCCAATAGCCCTCTCCAGCCAGCAAGGCTTGCACCTGGGCCCCAGCAAGTATACAGCATCTAGACTCCTTGATGCCCAGCGCGACCGACCTGATTGCAATGCCGAGCTCTTCGTTCCTGGTTGGGCCTGGAAGGCACCTGAGTATGCGGTGCCAGGGGGAAGCTCCCCCGCCAGGGTTGTGCCTGATCGGTGGTGCGCGCTTCGGACTGCCGCCTTGACGATTACCCCAACCGTATGGCACAGTATCTCGATGAACACTGCGTACTTGAGAGGGGAAATGCCCCCCCCTGGATGGATGATCCATCGGAACCGTAACCGCAAAACAAGCACCTCTGCCGCATAAGTCCCAGCACAAGATTGGCTTATGCGGCGAGATATGGGTGCCATGCTTCATCATGACCTCAGTTGAGATCTCAACTGGGTATGATTTGTTGGGCACGCTTTTCTCCCTCTCGTTTCTTTCTCTCCTTGTCGCTGGGTGACATACCATCTCTTTACGTGCTCACCTGGCTTGATGCAGTTTGCTTCTTCCCTGCTTTTGCCGATGTTACCGCAATGAGGTGGTATCTATCTGCGCACTTGTTATCCATATGAAAGCAGGTGAAACGGTGTATTGATGGCAATAGCGCAGCCCCTGACCGAGAGAAATCCCGCCGATCAGGCGCAGGAAGCATTCAATACCACAGCAATGAGAAAACAAGGAGACAGACACATGAACACAGCACAGAAGCTTGCTCGTAATGGCGGACCAGCTCTTGTAGATGCCATGAATTTTGTCACCATCTGTCGCTCACGCGACCCATATAACGATTATCCGCACATTGGCGACCTCCAATGGTGGTGCCGAGATGGCTCGCTTGATGATCAGCAGAACTGGCATTTTTGGTATCAAGAAAATGGTGAGGCGCTTGCTCTAGGGATCATTGCCGGGGATGAGATCATTTGCTTGCTTCATCCCGACTTCCGTACGCGCGAGCGCTATCGTATGGTTCACCAGTGGGCAGAGCAGCGCGTAAAAGAGCGCGCTGGGCAGCAGGGCGAGAACCAGTATGAGATATGGGAACAAGCCTGGGGTTTAGCCTCCGGCGACGATCTGGAGATAGTGAGTTTTCTTGAACGTGAAGGATATGAGCGCCAAGAAATGTACTATCATTGCTACCGCCGACCGCTGATCGAGCCTGTGCCAGCACTCGTTTTGCCGAACGGATTCACGCTTCGCCCGATTGCTGGAGAGGCTGAGGCAGAGATGCGAGCTGCGCTTCGACGTGACGCTTTTTTCCCAAAGGGGCGCAAGACCTACGAGGAAGGAACCTTGCAACAATTGGCAGTGATGCAGATGCCCCAATACGATCCTCAGCTCGATCTGATGATCATAGCCTCTGATGGCATGCCAGCAGCGGGCTGCATTTGCTGGGTGGACCCGGTGAACCGCGTGGGCCTGTTTGAACCGGTGGGAACGCGCCCGCAATTTCGTCGTCAAGGATTGGCAACGGCGCTGATGCTTGGCGGGTTACAGCGCTTACGCGAACGGGGGATGCAGGCGGCACTGGTGATAGGCGATCATCCCGGGAAGGAGGAGAAGAGTACGGAGTTTACTTCCTCGCGTTTCGTTTATGAAGCCGTCGGCTTTCAATTGCTGTGTCGGACGTACCTGTATCACAAGGTTTTTGCCACGACCGTCTAAACGTCTTTTCATCCCTCGGTCAAATCTGGAGACATTCTCATCACAGAGGATTACCCAACTCTATTTCTCGACCGAAGCCCTAGAGAACCGGTCGAGAAATCATGGAGAGAGGGTTTCTTTTCAAAATCAAGCGTCAGCAAAATGAACGTGGTGCAATGCCGTCCCTGGTTTTCTCAGGTTGCCACAACAGGTAGCTCCCATCGATGATGAATCCCCATCTCATTCTCCAGCCTTGACACAGCCGTTTGAATTAGCTATCATTGTTATGAATGATCATTCAACTATATGACTGGCTATTCGATCACAACTACGCAAGACAAGAGAGCCTCTGCCTTGAAGGACCTGGCCATCAACGCGCCTGTCCATGGCATCTCTCTTGAGAAAGGAACAGCACATGGAATTTCCTCCTTTTCAGTCAAGACAAGAGGTTGTTATTCATGCACCTCTCCAGGTCGTCTGGGAATTTAATCAAGACTTGACGAACATCGCGGTCTACCATCCCAGGGTCGAGCGGGTAGAGCTCATTTCGGGGAAACGTCAGAGAGGGAACGGGGTTGCCTATAGGTGCTACCTCAAAGACGGGAAAAATACGTGTGTGGAAAAAGATCTCGAAGTGGTTCCCATGGAAAGGATCGTCACGGCTTTACCTGAAGATACCATGGGAATTACCGCAATGCTGCCAGATTATCTTGTTGAAGCGAGACTTACGCCTCTTGCTGAGAACGAGACAAAAGTGGAATTCAGCCATTATTACTCAACGAAGTCTCTCAAGGCAAAAGTATTCAATGTCATCGCAAAAAGGAAGATTGCGAGAGACGCTCAAAACACCCTTGAGGCGATGAAAAGCACGATTGAAAAAAATGCGTCCTCTTCCCTCGAGGGACAAAAGGAGCATGCAGCCTATGGTCAAGAAGCCTGATCCCATCCAAGAACTGGTAACGGCTGCCCGGCGCAAGCAGATCCTTGATGCCGCCACGCAGGTGTTTGCCGACAAAGGCTTTCATCGCGCCACGATCAAAGATATCGCCCGTGTGGCTGGGATCGCCGATGGTACCATGTATACCTACTTTGCTAGCAAAACGGAGGTGTTGTTAGGGATTCTCCATCGCCTCAATGAGTCAACGGAACGCGAGCAGCAGCTCACGCCGGAGAGCGAGCAAGATCTGCGCTCCTTTTTCACCGCGTACCTGCGCCAGCGCATGGCCCTGTTATGGCCCAATGCAGAGGTGTTCCAGGCGGTCCTACCGGAAATGCTGGTCAATGAGGAATTGCGTGAGCTGTATTACCAGCAGGTGTTGGTACCCACCTTCACCGTCGCCGAACACGCCTTCCAGGCACGGAGCGCAACAGGGCAGGTACGCAGCATCGATGTGTCTCTCACGGCTCGTGCTATCGCTGGCATGCTTTTGGGTCTCCTGACGCTCCAATTGCTCGGCGACGAGGTGATTGCCCAGCGTTGGGAAGAACTTCCAGAAGTTCTGACCACCCTGCTGTTTGACGGCCTGCAACCGAGAAAGGAGACGACACACGAATGAAGACGCCTCCGCATTCTTCCATCAGGGTGAGCCTGGAGATGGGCATCATTGCCTTTTTCATTCTCGCTGCCCTCAGCTTGCTGGTGGTGTATCTCGCTGATCCGCCGATCTACGCCCAATCGCTCTCGCTCACATCCTCTCCGGGTGACCGTTATCCTGTTCCGGTGACGCTATTTCTGGCCGGCATTCTCACGATGATCGCCTTGCTCATCCTTGGAGTCGTGCGCCATTGGCGCTGGCTCTTCTGGCTTATGCTGGTGGCCTTTGCTGGCTCCGCCCTCCAGATCCCCATCACCCTCGTGCAGATGACCGGCGTGTTGCCCACTCCTGATCCTCTCTGGTACAACCTGTTTCGGATGGGGGTTGGCGTGGTTGAGCTCGCTTTGGCCGTCTGGATGATCCGCATCTATCGACACGAGGGAGTTTGGGGTCTAGGAAAGAAAAGGAACGAGCGGTAAGTCTGGGACAGCAACGAGAGTCGACATCTGGGGAAAGTGAACCCACTCTGCCCGGTGGTCTTACAACTGTCCGTCTGGAAATGCTGAGAAGCAAGGAGAGAAAAGATGCAACCGTTCCATTGGCACCGTTCAGTCGCACTTTCCGTGCAAGAAGAACGGGTTGCCCAAACGATACGGCGAGCCAAATTGCGCGAACGAGTTGCTGCCGAACACACGTTGGCCCATGTTGGTCGGTGGCAAGGACGACGGGCGCGCTATCGGGGGCTACGCAAGAATCTCTTCGACCTACGCCGGTGCGCCGTTGTTCACAATCTGCACATCTTGGCAATCAAGGGGAATAAAGGAGCACACAGGGGTGTGAATGGGCATATTTCGTGCATCGAGTTATCAACCCCTTTGATCCAGTTCACCGCGGTAAGAGAAGCCTGCCTCCACGCATGAGTGTCGTGATAGGTTGCCTCAGGGTCGAACGGCGGCAGGTGCAGTTCGCTAGAGCCGCTCCTGACGCAGCGAGAGCGCCGCCGCCACCACCATGAGTGCCGCGAAAGCTACCAGAGCCGCCAGGTCCGGCCAGACGTCTGCCAGGCCGAATCCTTTAAGCATTATCCCTTGTAGCGCGAAGTTGGCGTAGGTGAGCGGCAGAACATAGGCGACTTCTTTGAGCACAGGTGGCAACGTGGCCACCGGGAAGAATAGACCGCCGAGCAACACCTGTGGTACCAGCAGCAGCGGAATGAACTGGATGACCTGTAACTCGTTGCGGGCAAACGCCGATGCGAAGATACCCATGTTCACACCGCCGACGGTAAGCGCAAGCGTCACCAGGAAGAGCAGCCCCAGGTTCCCGTGATAGTGCACCCGCAGCACGTACAGGACGAACAGCAGGATAACCAGCGACTGCAGCATGGCGAAGAGCAGGAATCCGAAGACATAGCCCAGCACCAATTCTGTTTTGCTCAGCGGCGAGACCATCAGCCGCTCGATGGTGCCTTGAGAACGTTCGCGTAGGAAGGAGACAGAGGTCAGGAGGAAGACGAAGAAGAAGGCAAAAAGCCCGAGGAAGAGCGGAGCCAGCGCATCAGTCTCTGTGAATTCGGGTCCACCATATAGGTAGCTTGCTGTTACATGCGGCGTCGCCACCTCACCCCCGGTCGCCGCACCGCTTGCCCGCCCGAACGACGCTACCAGAAGCGCGACGAGCCCACGGAGCTGCTTGGCCGCGGAAGGGTTCGATCCCTCAAGTCGCAGTGTCAGCTGGGGTGTACCGCCGGTCGCGATTGTCGTGAAGAAGTCGGATGGGAAGATCAATACGCCGTCCGCATCGCCGTTCTTCAACGTCGCATCCACAGCGTCCGCGCTGACGGTGTGGATCGCCAGGCCGCTCTGATTCTGGGACTGGGTTGCGATCTGATCCACCAGCTCAATCCCCGTCTGTCCTGGCGGCGGCACGACCCCCAGCGTCACCGAGGTGGATGTGCTGTTGAGCACAAAGTTGAGGAGTGTCATGATCAACAGTGGAGCGAGGAACAGCAGCGCCATCGAGCGACGGTCACGTACGAACTGGCGCACGATGCGTAGCGAGACGGCAAACGTGCGACGCGGTGAGAAGCCCGGGCGTGGCAACGCCGCTGGAATGCTCTCGATCCTGTCTTGCGGCTTCTGCGGCCCAGATTGCATGCTCATCTCAGCCCTCCCTGGTCTCTGGCGTGACAGGCGCCGGCCCCGTGTCATCTCGCTGCGCAAAGTAGAGGAATGCTTGCTCGAAGTCATCCTCGCCGGAGCGCCGCTTCAGCTCAGCTGGGCTATCAACTACCAGCAGCCTGCCGAAGCGCAGTAGAGCAATGCGATGGCAGCGCGCCGCCTCGTCCAGATGGTGCGTCGAGACCACAATCGTTATGCCCCGTTGGTTGAGCCGAGCGAAGTAGTCCCAGAAGGCGTGTCGCAGCTCAGGGTCAATGCCGACTGTCGGCTCGTCGAGCACCAGCAGGTCTGGCTGATGGATCAGTGCGCACGCCAACGACGCGCGCTGGCGCATGCCACCACTCAACGTCGAGACCGGCGAGCTGGCCCGCTCGGTCAGCTCCACCAGGTCCAGAGTCTCGGCAAGCCGGGTCTGCAGCACTTTGCCATGCAAGCCGTAGAGCGTCGAGAAAAAGGCGAGGTTCTCGCGCACGCTTAGCTCGCCGTAGAGTGCGCTGGACTGGGTCATATAGCCGATCTGCGCGGCCACACGGCGGTTGGGCATAGGGTAGCCGAGCACGCGTACGCTTCCGCTGGTGGCATGGCCTAGTCCAAGGAGCAGACGGATGAGAGTGGTTTTGCCTGATCCATTGGGGCCAATAAGACCAAAAGTTTCACCTTCGGTGACGTGCAGCGATACGCTATCCAGCGCACGCACCTTCCCGAATACCTTAGTCACGGCGTCCACCTGGATTGGCGGACCCTTGACCTTGCCGCCGTCAGCGGCAAGCGCCGATGCGCCACTGATCGCCATGCCATCCTCCTCAAGAGTCTACGGTAGGGGCACCTCCGGGGCGAGGGCCCGCATTACTAGCTCTACAACGCCATCCGCGCACTCCTCCGACGGGAGCTGAGCTACATCGCCGAGAGACATCATCTGCTGCAGGGCATAGGTCAACAGAGCGCCAACCAGTACGCGAGTCACCACCTCGCTATCTACATCGGCGATAATTCCGCGTTCCCGTGCCGCTCGCAACAACCCCGTGAGGATGGCGAGCATCCGCTCCGGAATCATGGCGAAAAATAACGGGCCGAGCTGCGGGAAGCGTGGCGCCTCGGCGATCATGATGCGCACCAGTGCCAGGTACTCCGGCTGGCTCATCATCGCCAGAATCGCGCGCGCGAGCATTGTGAGGCTACCGCGCAGAGCTTCTTGATCGCTCGGTGCAGGCAGGGCCGAGACCATCGCAGAGAACTCCGGCTGTTCCAGCGTCATCTCGCGTAAGACATACACGAACAGCTCCTCTTTGCTCCCATAGTGGCGGTAGAGCGTCTCCTTTGAGGCAACACCTGCCGCCGCGAGAATGGCGTCAGTGCTGGTTGCCGTATACCCCTGCTGTAGAAACAGCCGCCGTGCGGCAACGCGGATTCGCTCGCGCGTCTGCTGAGCTCGATCTTCCTTCTTACGCTCCATTTTGCCTTATTCACTACAGAACCGTACTGTACGGTACGTTACTATTATGACATTCACGCCGTCCATCTGTCAACGGACACAGTCGCTTGCCTGACTCTCGCTCGATACTGGTTGGAGACCGGCTGACTTGCGCTTTGCTTGCCACCTGGACGGACCCTGCCACCGCACGTTATGTGGCTGAACCATAGGGGCGGGTGAGGATTCATCTTCCAGCCGGGTCGTGGAAGTAGACGCCCCGTCCACCGTGATTGGTATTGATGCGGCCCGGCTGGGTCGCCTGTGGATCGGCCCAGTATTCGATTCCACCCTGCAGGATGCGCCCATAGATCTCGTCGAAACTGCGGTCATCCACGAGGAAGGCGTAGTGCTGCATCTGGATGTCATCAATGCCCGGTTCAGCGAACTGGAGAAAGACGCCCTCGTCGAGAGCAGTCGAGGTCGTCCGCTGACGACAGCTCATGGGTAACGTCGGCCGGATGTCGGGTCGTATCGCAATAGGGCACTCATCAACGGGTCGGACATAGCGTTCTCCTCATTGCGGTCTCCTAGAGGTCGGGATGGAGGGCATCGCGCTCACCGAAGATCAAGGTTGACGTCGTGGGATCCCAGGCGGGTGGATCGCCGACCTGGGGCGGCGGAGCGACGAACGGTTTTTCCGGTGCGACGAGCTGAATAGCCTCACGACAGGCCGAATGTTGAACAGGAGTCGCATTGGAGGTCCACATTCTGCTCGGACCATTCGCCTGGCAAACGATGTAGCCGTGTGATTCATTATGCTGGGTTACCTCTGAGAACTGGAGCTCGTAGCTGTTTTCCATGGTAGGCCTCCTCGTGCGGGTAATTATCACTACGATAGGGGCGTCACCTATGATGAAGTCTCTGAGGCACATCTGTCACGGTGCGCTACCACGCTCCTTTGGCCACAGACGAGCCCTGTTCACAACAGGGCTCGTCACTTTTCACAAGGATGGACCGTCCACAGTCACACACCCGATCTGAGCCACATCTCCTCGTGCTTCGTCTCCTGCACCTCTGAGCCTGTTGCATCGCGTCGTTCTCGGTGCCGAAGTCAGACTCTTGCGCAGCTCATCAAGTCAGCCACTAGGCCGCCTTCAGACGATCTAACGCGCGATGTCCTTGCGCATGAAGCGCGCTGCCGCGATGACCAGCGCCGCTGCTGCGACCACCAGCACGCCGACCATGTTACCCACCGGCAGGCCGTTCACTATCGGTGTGCCGTAGTAGTAGAAGGCTGATGCACGCAACACCGCACCCGGCCAGTTCAACTCTGGTCCGACGAAAGTGATGGCGACCCAGGCCACCAGCAGGAAGCTCATAAGACCGGTATCTACCGCCGTGCGCAGCCAGCCAGCGAACAGGTAACCCAATGCGGCCATCAACAACCCCATTGGGATGAGGCCGAGCGACGCCGCCGTTAGATTGCCGCCGTCGAGCTGCAAACCGCTGGCGGCGGCTGCCAGCGCCGTGGCGGCCAGTGTGATGACGGCGATAATCACCGTCGCGGTGGCCAGCGCGCCAAAGCGCGCCAGCACGACTGCCCGGCGTGACTGCGGTGTCGCCAGCACCAACTCCTGCCGGCCATTTTCCTCGTCGGAGGCCCAGCGGCTCGCCTGGGTGACGGTGAACGCCATGAGCAACACTGGCAAGTAGAGGAAGAGGAAGCTCAACAGCGTGGCATTGAAGGCGGCATTGCCCCCACCGACCTTGGAGATGATGCTCGCAAACTGGGGCGAGCTAGCGAAGAAGCTTTGTAGCTGATTTTCCGTCTGCTTGGCGATGGCCACCATAAAGGCGGCGAAGCCGGCGATGCCCACTGTCCACCAGAATGTGGAAACCGCCACCATCGCCAGGCCGCGTGTGTAGACCGACCGTAGCGACCATGCATTCACCGGCAGGGCGCGCTCAGGCGATACAGGCCGCTCTGGCAGGCGCAGGAAGCTTGGCAGCGCGACGGTAGCGCCCACGTCGCGCGACACAAAGAGCCAGACCCCCGCGCCGCTCAGGATTATGCTGATCGCCAGCAGGACCAGCAGCGCGCCCACGTTCGTGCCATAGGAGGGAATGATCGGTTTGCTGAGGTTGTAGTAGTACACTGGGGACAGACGGCTGATCCACTCGGTGCCCGGGAAGACCCGATGGAGCATATCCACGATGATGGCAAGGAAGAGCACAGCACCGGTCGTACCAGCAGCCGTGCCCGCGTTTTGCGTGAACTGTGAGATCAGCAGAGCGAAGCTGCCGAAGACGCCGCAGGCCAGTGAGAGGTTCAAGCCGAAGAGCAGCGCGCCACCAATGCCGAAATCCGCCTGCACACTCTGGCCACCGGCGAAGGTCAGCAAACCAATGAGCACAGCCATCGCCAGCAGCGCCGTCCACATCGCCGCCAGCTTTTCTAGCGCCACGCGCAGGCGCCCCTGTGGCAGCGAGAGCAGCGCATCCAGTGAGCCGCGCTCCTCCTCGCCGCGCAGCATGCGACTGCCCGCCAGCAATGCCCAGATAGCCATTACCAGGAGCGTGGGACCATATTTCCAGGTGGCATAGCCGCCGGGGGTCGTCACCGCGACCGGATCGGCGAGCCACTTGAATTGATTTGCCAGACTGGCGAGCGTTGCGCGCGCCGCGGGCGTCCCTGTCACCGACTTGATGGCGGCCAGGAGCACAAACATGAGTAAGCCTATGCCCACGCCCCACCCGAAGATGGCGACGCGGTACTCGCGCAAGGTTTTGAGATAGATGCTACGGAACCACATGACTGGCCTCCTTGGCGACCGGGCTGTCGCCTTCGTAGTAGCGCAGGAAGACATCTTCCAGGCTGGGTTCCTGGCTGGTGAGGTTGACGACCGAATACCGTCCCGCCTCTTTGACCACCGCATCGATACTGCCGGACATTGTGAGGCGCAGCGTATGCCCATCGGGCAGCGCGTCCACCCGATCCACACCGGGAAGCTGCTTGAACCCATCGACTGGTGCGGTGTCGGCAAAGGTGATGAGGACCTCGTGGAGCTTGATGTCCTTGAGTTCGGCGATGCCGCCGACGCGCACCAACCGTCCCTCACGGATGATGCCCACGCGAGTGCAGGTCTGCTCCACTTCGGACAGGATGTGCGAAGAGAGGAAGACCGTGCGCCCGTCGTCGCGCACTTCTTTGACCATCTGGTCGAATACTTGCTGGTTCAGCGGGTCGAGGCCGCTGGTCGGCTCGTCAAGGATCAACAGGCGTGGGCGATGCATGAACGCCTGGATGATGCCGATCTTGCGCTTGTTGCCGTTGGAATATTGGCGGAACTTGCGGGTTGGATCGAGTTCCAGCCGTTGGATGAGCTGCTTGAGATAGGCTTGATCGACGCCACCGCGCAGGTGTCCGAAGTATTCGAAAATCTGCCCACCGGTGAGGTTGGCGTCCAGAGACAGCTCGCCGGGCAGATAGCCGGTCAGTCGCTTCACGTCCACGGACTGCTGCCAGACATCTAACCCTGCGATGTGTGCGGTGCCGGAGTCGGCATGCAGCAGCGCCATGAGCAGACGGATGGTGGTGGTTTTGCCTGCGCCGTTAGGTCCTAGAAAGCCGAAGACTTCGCCTTCTTCTACCTGAAAGGTAACGTCGGCGATGCCGCGTTTACTGCCATAGCTCTTAGTCAGATGATTGACATCAATGATTGCCGTCATGAATGTGCTTACCTTTCGTGAAACTGAAATTGTTCCCCGATTTCGATGACTTTCTCTAGCATATCGGTCATGATGCGTTTGCCGTCGTCGCCGTTGCCGGGAAGATCCGCTGGCTCCAGCCAGCGGCGCATCATGTCACTGAGGGCGTCGGTCAACTCCTCGGTGGATGGCATCTGTTCCCGAGTAAAATTCCCCGCGACGTAGATGATGCCGATCTTCATCGCACTCATCAGACACGTGATGACCGGTACTGAGAGATCGGCTCGAATCACTCCGGCGCGTTGCAACTGAGCAAGATGATCTTCGGCATTGCCAAATATCTGATTAATGGTCGCAGGATCTAACGCGCCGACCATCCCCTGAAAGATGTCTGCTTCGCCACGCATTACGGCAGACATCAGCGGATTCGTGAGGATGGCGGTCATGCCGTGCGCCCACAGGCGATGAAATTGCCCGCCTTCCGGGTCATCTTGGATTCGCCTGATGACTTCATCGCTGAGTTGTTTGCTGGCGCGCCAGATGGCGGCCAGGAACAACTCGTTCTTGTCCTTCCAGTGCAGGTAGATAGTCCCTTTGCCCACGCCTGCCTCGCGGGCTACATCATCAATCGTCGTCTTGCGATATCCCCAGCGCACCAGCAGAGCGGCGGCGGTATCCAGAATCCGTTCCTCACGCAGAGTGCGATCATCTTTCTCTGGTTTTCGCTGTGTGGCGCCGGCCTCGGTCGGATGGTGGTCGTGGTGCTGTGATGGATACTGCGGCTGTGTCTGGGTCACCCCCTTGCCAGCAGGAACTCTGCTGGCGGACATACTAGATGTACTCATGAACTAGATCTCCGTGCTACTGAATTGTGACCAGGTGACCAGGTGGATCATTCTGGTCACATGATAGATCGCACTGTCCCCAAAGTCAAGAGCCAAGGAAGGGACCATTCATCTTCGCGCATCGGTCACGTTCTCCTGTCTCGGTCCGTCATACTGGTAGTGACTTGGCACAGACCCCCAATGTCACATCAGGAGGAAAGCACATGAAGATCAAGCTAACGGGCGTATACGTGGATGACCAGGACAAGGCGCTGCGGTTCTATACCGAGGTGCTGGGCTTCGTGAAAAAGGCGGACGTTACGCAGGGACCGTACCGCTGGCTGACGGTGGCCTCAGCCGAGGAGCCGGACGGCACACAGCTGCAGCTCGAGCGGAACGACAATCCGGCGGCCAAGGAATTCCAGCAGGCGAAGTTCCAGCAGGGGCAGCCCGCAGCCATGTTCTACACGGACGACGTCCAGCGCGACTACGAGCGGATAAAGGCGGCTGGCGGCGAATTCACGATGCCGCCGACCAAAGTGACGGGCTCGACTATCGCCGTGGTCAATGACACCTGCGGCAATCTGATCCAGATCACGCACCTGGACCACTACAGCGGTTAGACGGCACCGACCGCGAACCGGGCGGCCAGCTGCTCGCAATTTGCCGATTATGCTCGTCATGCTCCGCTGATACGGTGAGACCGTACTCCAGCCAGCCAGGAGTCTGAGTACACACCTGATACACAGCGGGGCGTTTCTTAGTCGTCCGTATGCTCGCGGCGCACTCCAGCAGGCACCGCCGCGAGCGCGCCCAACCCACCCAGGCCCGCACGTTGCCACACGATACGTAAAGGAAGTACGGCCTCGTTACCTACGGCATTCAGGAAAGGACGCTACTGGGCTGTGCCGTTGCCTGCGCTGGGCGGAACCGCCGTGTATGACTGCCATCATAGCGAATAGTGGATGACGGACGCGTACAGGATTGCCTGTTTCTCACTAGCCTGGGGCAAGTTGGAGGCCTACTTAGGTCGCGGTCTGGACGCCACAAACAGCAGCCCACCCAGCATCGAGAGGTTCTTGAGGAACTGTGTCCGTTGGCGGGTGCGACCCGCAACTGAGCTTTCCTTCCAGAAGGGGTGGCCAGCCAGGGTGGTCGGGATCAGGCAGCATGCGAGCAGTGCCGCCGCGGTGCGCGGGGCCACGTTCAGCGCCAGAGCCACGCCACCAACAACCATCGCCGCACCGTTCGCTCTCACGGCAAGCTCGGGCTTGGGCACCTTGAGACTCGCCGCCGCCTCCACGCGTTGGCCCGGTGTACGAAACGCATTCGCCCCGTCGACAATGAACTCACTCGACAGGAACAATTGGGACAGATACCGGAGTAGGCACTGCGCGTCGTCAGCTGCTGCTCGAGTGCTTTGTCGGCTCAGCAATCCGCGCGTGCTCTCGGTGGCGGCACTCATGCTACGCGCGTCTCGAACAGTCTCTTGTGACACGTCCCAGGCTTGGTATGGTGTAGCTGCCCAATGCGCTTTCGAGTGTGTGGTCATACTCCACCGACTCCTAAGATTCCTATCCTCTATCCACCCCTGCCAGAAGACCTACGCGAAGCGTACCAGAGAGTTCGTGGTCCTATTCTCAGGGCTGATAAGTTTACCTGCTCCACACCCACGACCGGCAGGAGAGGGTGCAGTCGCCGGAACAAGCTCAGTGCGAATAACGTTCGAGCAGGCTGCGGTCCCAGTGCGCCAGCGTGGCGGCCGCGTCGTAGGCACTGTCGAAGAAGTCCGAGACCGCGCGCGCCGGATCGCTGGAGCGCCGCGCATCCTCATAGAGCAGGATGAATTCGCCCAGTCCCTCATCGTAGTGGGCCATGTCCGGCCGCATGGATGCCTTCTTGAAGCCGGGCGGCTCGGGATAGCTGTAAGCGTAGAACGCCGGCTCACCCAGGGTCACGCCGGCTGCCGAGGTGTTGCCCGGCCAGAAACCGCAAGCCACATTCTCCTGATCTTCCGCCACCTGCTGGTATCGGGGCGCGCCTTGCGGTGGGGTGGCCGGACGGCCAGAGAAGCGTGTCTCGTTGAGGTCGAACGAGCCCCAGAAGAACTGGATTGGGCTGCTCTTGCCGACGAAGCAGGAGCGGTACTGTTCCAGCACTCCATCGATCTGAGTGAGGATCGACCACCAGCGATGTGCGTACTCGGGGTCGTAGGCGGCGTGCACCTGGTCTGCGTCGAGAGGAATCGCGCCGGGAACCTCGACGGGGAGCGGATTAATGTGACACGCGATGCCCAGAGTGCCGAGTGCGCGCATCAGGTGCTGGTAGACATCGGCGACCGATCGTGGCATGAGCGCAAGCGACGTGTGCCGGCCATCGCTCGTGCGCACGACGAGCTGGTGATCCACGAAGTCGAACTCCATCTCGCAGATGCCATCGCGCAAGGGTATCGGCCCGGTGGTGAGGCCGCGAGCGCTGAGGTGAAACGCCACCTGCCACCATTCGTTGAGGAATGGGGCGAGCGCGAGCTTGACTTTGCCCACGATCTGCATCCACATGTGCAAGGTCTCACCGGTGTCGTGCCACGCATCCCAGGGCAGGGCCGGCCACCGCTCGTGCAATACCCCACTTCGTTCCGCCATGTTGCCAGGAAATGCCGGCGTCGTGTCCATGGTGTCCCTTCTTTCTTTCTCACGCAAGTGGCGAGAGTCCCGCATCCTCTGCGGCGCCCAGTGCTAGGGCCGACCAGTCGAGGTCCTGGCGCCCCTTCGCCATGCCAGAGAGCAGGCGGTCGCGAAGGAGATCGGCGGCAGGCATCGGCGCTGTGTGATCAGCGGCCGCCTCGAGCACCAGCTGGATATCCTTCAAGCCGAGCGGCAGCCGGAAGCCTGCCGGCGTGAAGCGCCGCTCGGCAATGGCGTTCCCGTAAAGCCGATAGGCGGGGCAGTCGAAGGTCGTCTGCCCGATGACGTGGTTCAGATCCGTACGCGCGATTCCCTGTTTCTCCGCGAAGGTGAAGGCTTCCGCGAGCGCTTCCATCATCGCTTCGAGCAGAAAGTTCATCGCGAGCTTGACTACATTGGCCGATTCGGGTCGCTCACCGAAGTCGAAGAGGCCCTGGCTGAGCGCCTGCAATACCGGCTGGGCGCGCGACTTCGCCGCAGGAGGGCCGGCAAGCATGATCCAGAGCTGGCCCGCGGCGACGGCCTCTGGGCGGCCCAGGACCGGCGCCGCCAGATATGTGCTGTGTCTCTGCTCATGCTGGGTGGCCAGGCGGGCAGCGGTGGCGGGGGCGATGGTGCTCATTGACAGATGCAGACCACCCTCGCCCAGCCGGTCCAGGAAGCCGTGCTCACCCAGCGTGACCTCCTCCACGGCATTGTCGTTCGCGAGGCTGGTGAGAACAATGCCGCCCGGCTCTACGGCGTTGCGCGGCTCATCGACGATCTGCGCTCCTTTGCGTGCGAGGGGCTCAGCTTTGCTGCGCGTGCGGTTGTAGACGCGCAGGGAATAGCCCGCGTCGAGCAGGCGCTGGGCCATCTGTGTACCCATATTGCCCAGCCCGATAACTGCGATTGTCTCGCTCATGGGTATCCTCTTGTGTACGGTGAGGAGCTTTCTCACATCTAATGCCGTTGGTTTACGGCACGCCTCATGTCGCTCGCAGGTGCGGCAGCCTCCAGCGGCGCTGAACCACCGCGCCCGCATCGACAGCGTAGCCGACGTGGCTTACCAGAAGGCACGACCAGGTGACACGTTTCTTACAGGTTCTGCGCGCCCGGCCCCTGCTCACCTCCACGGAAGCGTCCACCGGTTGATCCTGCGGGGAGTATTTGAGCGCGTTGGTGAGGTAGTTGGTGACTACCTGCCCCAGGCGGTCGGCGTCGGCCTCGACCCTGATCGGCGCGCCGCGCTGGTGCGTGTGCAACCGGATGACCCGACCCGGAGCCGCCACGCGGCCCAGCAGCTCGCGCAAGAGGTCGTCGAGCGCCAGGTGGGAGAGGGCCGTATCGGTCAGGGCCTGCATCGTCAGGAGCTGAGCGTGCGTCGCCGCCGCTGCCTCACGTGCCGCCGCGACCTCCGACGAATTACCTGGAATAGATGGTGGCATGGGACTAGCATATCGCGGAGATGTTGCCGGACTGTTACATGCCGGAAATATCCTCAGGGCCGAAGTTCGTCGCGCAGAACTACCGGAGGGAGGCTGACCGCTCCCCGTCTAGTTTCTTGCTGTGGCTGGCGCGAGAGGAGCAGAGCCTGCGTGATCATTCGCCAGAGATCATGACCTTGAGCTGGTCGAGAGATTCTCGGATGAGTCGCACCAGGTCGTCCTCGTCTGGTGCGCTGATCCAGCGGGCGAATGCTGTCTTAAAGGCTATGACTCCCACCTCTGCCGCAAGGCTCGCGGCAGGGTCAGGCACGCCGCGTCCGTGTAACGCGTCGGCTATGGCGGAGGCGAGTGATGCGCGCTTCAGCAGCTCTCGTTCTTGGAGTCCTGGGGTGGCGTCAAATACCATCTGACGCTGCCGTGCGAGTTCGTGCCGACCGTGGAACACCGGGGCGGCGGCCTCCAGGGCGGCGGCGACCGCCTCGAGCGGCTGGGCGGTTTCTGGCGCAGCTTCGATGGTGTGCACATAGATCTCGCGCAGCCTGTCCTGACCTGAGAACAGCATCTCGCGCTTGTCAGCGAAATAGCGGAAGAATGTCCGCTCCGTCAGCCCAGCCCGCTCTGCAATCTCCGTCACCGTGGTCTGATCGAAGCCGCGCTCACGGTAGAGTTCCAGTGCCGCCTGCTCGAGCCGACCGGGCGCGTTGGGTTGCCATCTACTCATACTTCTATTGTACTTGATGTCAACCACTGACATCAAGTGGTATGTATGTGGGATCGCAGTTCACCTGCCGGGGCGGGACGAAGGAGGAGACGCCTTCTCCTGGGTTGCCCCCGGTTTTCACAAAAGGCGGCGCTAGCGTACACGGAGCGCGGCATGCTCTAACGCCCGAACCGTAGCCAGTGCCGCTTCTTCTCACGAACGACTAGTTTGGGCGGCTCATCTTCTATTGGAAGTCCCACCCTGGGTAGACGAAGGAAACAAGATGAATGGCCCCTCGCCTGGGGCGAACTCACCATCCGCTAGGCAGGCAGATGTACGATGCTGTCAGACTGCACACGGGAGCCAGAGAGAAAGGCAACTGCCTCTTCCACTACTTGGGGGTCGAACAGAATCCGCCGGTGTCCAGAGCCGTGCATCACGTGCAGTTCGGCGCCCGGCCACGTCTCGGCTAGCTCCAGGGCATCGGCAAACGGCACTTCGGCGTCTTCGGGGTCGTGGAAGACCAGCGCTGGAACGCTGAAGTCGCGGCAGACCTCGGCAATCTGCATCTCCTTTGGCGGCGCGTTCACCCGCAATGCCATAAGGCTGTAGAAGCGCTCGGCCACCGGGTCAGGGAGCCCGACGGACTGGGCGTAGCGTTGCAAAACACCCGGAAGAGAAGACGGTCCGGCCAGCAGCACCACTCTGTCGACCCGCAGGTCGTGGCGGATCGCCAGCGCCGTGGCGGCCGCACCCATCGAATGGGCGACGATGCCCGAGAGCGGCCCCAGCTCGCGACCTACTTCGGTCAGGTGAAGAGCAAAGTCTATGGGGTCGGTCGTGTCACCGGGAGATGCTCCATGGGCTGGACCATCCAGGGCCACCACCCGGAAGCCGGCAGCCTCCAGCGGGCGGATAAACGCCATCAGGCTGGTGCCGCGGCCCTCCCAGCCGTGCAGTAGAAGCACAGTTGGGCCGGACCCCCAGACACTGCCGTGAAGGCCGTTGCCGAATACCAGGGGTGAGCCGCTCGCCAGCATCTCCTCTTCCCTGGGTCGCAGGGGGACGCGCCGAGGCGTCACAAATCGGCGCAAGGCAGCGCGAGCCTGTTCCTCTACTACCGCGTTGCTGTCGCCATCGGCGCTGGTGGTGATCAGCACTTGCCAACCATGCTGTTCGGCATAGGCTTGGAGCGCACGATCGGGGTCAACCGCCGCGCGCTGGCCAAGGAGCGAGAGGAAGGGAATATCGCCCGCGGTATCTCCATAGCCCAGGCAGTCCAAGGGATCCGCCTCCAGCTCGTGCAGCACGTCCAGCGCCCGTGCCGCCTTGGCGGGCCCCTGGCAGACTTGGCCGTCAACGCGACCGGAATAGCGACCGTGGCGCACCTGCAGATGGGTGCCCTCGCCGCGTGCGGACAGAGCTGCCGCCAGCTTGACAATGCCTTCCTGCAATCCCGCGCTCAGGAGAACCACCTGGTAGCCCTGCCGCTGGTGCTCCTGCAGACGGGCTACCATTTTCGGCTTGCATGCGTCCAGGACTCGAGGCAGCACGTGGTCCAGCACGGCGTCGACCTCGGCTACCCGCGAGCCGGCGACCGAACGAACTATGCCCAACATCCGCAAGCTCCGTCCGGCTCCGCCCGGCACCATGCCGCCCAGAAGGCTGAGGGTCGCGGCTTCCGTGCGCTGCCGACGGGAAAGCTTCCCCATTGTCACGGCTTCCCGCAGTACCATGGCAGGGAAGCTCTCACGTAAGAGCGTCCCCTCGACATCACAAAACACAATCCTGGTCATGGCCCCTCCCTCAATGCACCTGTTACGGACCATTTGGTCTGTTTTCATTGCAAAAAAAAGGCGTCAGGCAGGCGTGCGCAGGTCGGTCTCGATCAGGTGAACAACCTGGTCAACCGCCCGATGCACAAACCTGGGATCATCGTAGAGCCGGGCCAGAAGCTGCCCACCTTCTATCATGCCGATGACGAGAGGCGCGATCTCGGCCCCCATCACTTCAGCCCTGATTTCACCCCGCTCCTGGCCGCGGGCGATGACTTTCTCAATAAAGCGAAGCAAGGAATCCATGGCGCCGCGCGCTCGGGCGCGTAAAGGTGGGTGCGTTCCCGAAGCCTCTACTCCGGTATTGAGGATCGGGCACCCGCCGGGAATAGGGGGATCATCGGCCATATCCTGGTAAGCCTGGGCCAGGGCAATCAACCGGTCGGCAGCGTTGGAGCGGTGACGCATCGCGGTTCGTAGGCGCTGCCAAACCAGTTCGACCGCATAGTCGAAGGCGGCGAGAGCCAGATCGTCTTTGCCCCGGAAATGATGATAGATACCACCCTTCTCCAGGCCGGTGGCCGCCATGATATCGGCCAGCGAAGAGGCGTGGTATCCCTGCTGATTCAGCACCGCTGCCGCGCGGGCAATGATCATCTGTCGGGTGACGTTGCCCTTGTGGGCTTGGCGCAGCATAGCGGACACTCCTCTCCCACATTTAAGACCGATCGGTCTCTACCAAAGAGTAGCATCCTCGCTGGTCTCCAGTCAAGTACCCTTCCCGGATCCTTCCACTGCTCAATCCACTCGGCCAAGTGACGGCAGCTTGCGGGTAAGGGCATCACAGTACGCACGTAGAGAGGATATTGCGTAAGTCGCCAGCAACCGCCGCGCCTCTGCTACCCGGTGGGCAAAGTTGCTTGACGGCTAAACGGAATACGTCTTCTCGCCTTTGCAGTATAATCAAGGACGACGACCATATCCGTCTGCCAGTCCAGGCATTCTACCAACAGGAGTTGATGCGTGTTGGCACCCGGTGCCCACCTTCCTGCTCCACTGAGCACGCTGATAGGGCGAGACCACGACCTGGCCCGCGTCGAGGCACTGCTGCTTCGCGCCGACATTCGCCTGCTCACGCTCACCGGACCGGGGGGTGTGGGAAAGACACGCCTGGCGGTCGCTCTCGCTCATGTTGTGCGCGAGCGCTTCCGTGATGGCGTAGTCCTCGTGCGCCTGGAGTCGATCCGCGATCCGGCTCTCCTCTTGCCGACACTTGCGCAGGCCTTTGGGCTGCAAGAACAGGGAAGTCGATCCATTGATGTGGCGCTCACCTCCTTCCTGCGGTACAAACAGGCGTTGTTCGTGCTGGACAACATGGAGCAGGTGGTGACGGCCGCTCCTCTCCTCGTGGACTTGTTGGCCGCGTGCCCTGACCTCACGCTGCTTGTCACCAGCCGGGCGGTGCTTCGGGTCTCGGGTGAGCAGACCTTCCTGGTGCAGCCTCTGCCAGTGCCCGAGCTGTCGCATCCAGTCGCCCTTCTTCCCGACGAGGTGGTTCGCTACAGTGCCGTGCAGCTCTTCGTAAGTCGCGCGCAGGCGGCGCAGCCGGACTTCGCGCTTACGCCAGATAACAGCAGCACGGTGGCGGCGATTTGCCGGCGCCTCGATGGATTGCCGCTTGCACTGGAACTGGCGGCGGCACGCATCGCCCTCTTTCCGCCCAACACTTTGCTCGAGCGCCTCGATCGCCGGCTGCCGCTGCTCACCTCGGGGGCCCGCGACCTTCCCGTTCGCCTCCAAACCTTGCGGGGCGCCATCACCTGGAGCTACGTCCTCCTCACACCAGACGAGCAGCGCCTATTCCGGTGGTTGGCGGTGTGCGTGGGGGGCTTTACTTTCGCCGTCGCGGAAGCCATGTGCTCAGCTGTCTCTGACTACACAGTGGATGTGATGGCCGCCATGTCGGCGCTCGTTGACCATCAGCTGCTCCAGCGAGCGGATATAGCAGGCGGCGAGCCACGCTTCAGGATGCTAGAGACCATCAGAGAGTTCGCGCTCGAACAACTTGCCGCCAGCGATGAGGAGCGTGCCGTTCGCCAGGCACACGCGCACTATCTGCTCGCTTTCGCCCAGGCGGCTGAGCAGGGTCTGCGGAGCGCGGAGCAACAGCGATGGCGCGATCGTCTCGAGGAGGAGCTGGGGAACATTCGCGCGGCACTCACCTGGACCACCAGCGCTTCGCACGATGCCCAGGACCGCGACGTTGGGCTGCGGCTGGCCGCAGCCCTCTGGTATTTCTGGCTCCGGCGTGGGCTGCCCACCGAGGGCCGCCAATGGATGTCGCAGGCCCTTGCGGCGGACCAATCCGGTGGCGCCCCCCGCGCACAGGCGCTGTTGGGTGCAGGGGCGCTTGCCTGGCAACAGGGCGACTACCTCGCGGCCAGGGACTTCCTCGCCGATAGTCTCACCCTGTGGGAGCATGCGCCAGACCAAACTGGCCTCGCCGAGACCCTCCACCTCCTGGGGCACGTCTATTTTGATCAGCGAGACTACGCCGAGGCCCGTCACCTATTCGAAGAGAGCCTGGCACGTTATGAGCAGACAGGCGACGTTTCCGGAAAGGTCACGCTGATAGGTGATGTAGGCATGGTCGCTTATCATGAACGCGACGACCGCCGTGCCCGTGACTTGTTCGCAGACAGTTTGCATCTCGGCCGCCAGCACGGACTCAAGGATCGTGTGGCCGAGGCGCTCAATCGCCTGGGCGATTTAGACCGCTTGGCCGGTGACGGCAAAACAGCGAGGAAGCGCTATGAAGAAAGCTTGCTGCTCTGGCGGGAGCTGCGCGGCATTCCCGGAGTCGCTTCGGCGCTCCATAAGCTTGGTCAGGTCAGTCGCGTCCGCGGCGATCTCGTCTCCGCATACGCGCGCTTCACTGAGAGTTTGGCCCTCCAGCGCGAGGTAGGGAACCGCCAGGGTACGGCCGAGTGTCTTGCCGGCTTGGCGGGTATCGCGCTGGATACTGGCATGCCCGAGCGAGCGGCCCTGCTGCTGGCGACAAGCGCATCGCTGTTGGAAGCGATTGGGGCGCCGCTATCCCCGGCCGATCAGTTAGTCGTCGCATCGGACATTGCGAGCGGGCGGCTCCGTCTCGGCGATATCGCCTGGGAGGCGGCTTGGAGCGAAGCGCGGAATCTCCCTCTTGATCAGATGCTCGATGAGGCGCTGGCGAAGTCTCCCCTGGTCGTGCCTGCCCCCTCAGGGAGTCAGGACCAGGCGGCTCTGCTCTCGCGCCGCGAGCAAGAGGTTGCTGCGCTGATCGCGCGCGGGCTAACCAATCGCGCCATCGCCGAGCGTCTCGTCATCGGTGAGCGAACCGTCGAGACGCATGTCAGCCGCATCCTGGCAAAGCTTGGCTTTACGTCTCGATCACAGGTCGTGGCCTGGGCGACCCAACACGAACTGGCCACTGACTGATCTTGATCTATGGCTCCGGTTCGCAGTACGTACTGAGACACCTTGAGGCAATCCCCTGCCCCTCCGTACCGCCAATCCGTACGCCTGATCCATCCGTTCCGTGCTTTCCACGAAGACGCGCCCGGCGCGTTCCGGCTACACTGCGTCTCGAAGCACCGCTCCAGCGGGTAGGACGACCATGCAGGTGTGCTTCTGGGAAGCCACCACGATAGCAGCTAAGCAAACCTGCTTTGCGTGGTGGAGCGCTCTTCAACGACTTCGGCAGCGGCATTCGCAGAGAAGAAAGAGGCAGAATGGCATGATGAACAGCGATTCCATCCCAGGTTCAGACGTCTTCGTCGAGCCGGCATGGCTGGCAGAGCACCTCGACGATCCCGGCAATCGCATTATTGAAGTGGACGTCAGTCGAGTAGCATACGACCAGGGCCACATCCCTGGCGCGGTCCTCTGGAACGCGTACACCGATCTCCACCATCAAGATTATAGCCCGATAGGACGCGACGAGTTCCAAGACTTGCTAGGCAAGTCTGGGCTGGCTCCAAGTGACACAGTCGTCTTCTACGGCTACGGACCCTATCTCGGCTTCTGGCTCCTGACGGCGTACGGTCACCAGCGCGCGCTGGTGCTGAACGGGACACGGCAAGCCTGGCGCGACGCGGGGCAGCCCTGGACGACCGATCAGCCGGCTCCCAAGCCGACAAACTACACACTAACAGACACGGCGCCTTCACTCATGTCGCTGGCCGCGTTGCAAGCCACCTCCGGGACCAGGAGTCCAGTCATCGTCGACGTGCGTTCGGAGGCCGAATTCGTCGGGGAACGGTTCTGGCCATCAGGCGCAACCGCAGGGGCTGGTCGTTCTGGGCACGTCCCCGGCGCAGTGCATCTGCCGATTGATCTCCTGCACACCGCTGACGGCGGCGGCTTCAAGAGTCCGGCGGAGCTGCGCCAGCTCTTCCTGGATCGCGGCGTGGTCCCGGAGCGCGGCGTCGTCACCTACTGCACCATTGGCGCTCGGGCGAGCGAGGCCGCGCTGGTCTTGCGGTATCTGCTGGGCTATCCCGATGTCCGCGTCTTCGATGGCTCCTGGGCCGAGTGGGGCACACGGCAAGACACGCCGGTCGTATCTTGAGGCCAGAGGCAAGCTGGCATAGAGCTGCGAAACGTGGTGTGTGTGAAGTAGCGTTTCGTGATTCATGCGCCAATAGGGGGAAATGATACCATGGGCATCGTCGCCGCGATCCAGACGCCATCAGTCTATCTCGACTCCATGGCCTGCGCGCAGCGTGCCGCCGAGCGCATCGCCGAAGCGGCAGAGCATGGCGCTTGGCTAGCCGTCTTCCCGGAGACGTTCATTCCGGGCGATCCGTACTACCACGACAATGCCATGCTCGAGACCGAGCCCTTCCGACTCCTGGAGCGCCGCTTCGCCCAGGCCGCGATCACGATCCCTGGTCCCGAGACGGAGCTCATCGCCGCCGCTTGCCGCGCGCATCACATGACGGTGGCCATCGGCGTCACCGAGCGCCCCGCGCGGGCTGGCACCCTCTACAATTCCCTGCTGTATTTCGGACCTGATGGCGCCATCCTCGGACGCCATCGCAAGGTCATGCCTACCTATAACGAGCGTATGGTGTGGGGGATGGGCGACGGCACCACCCTGCGCACCATCGAGACGCCACAGGGGATCGTGGGCGGACTGATTTGCTGGGAGAATTATATGCCGCTTGCTCGTACCGTGCTCTATGCGCAAGGTGAGCAGATTCACGTCGCGCCCACCTTGAATCCCGGCAATGAGCGATGGCTCTCTGCCATGCGTCAGATTGCCAATGAGGGGCGGATGTGGGTCGTGAGCGTCGGATGTCTCTTTCGAGAAAGTGATCTTCCGCCCGATGTGGCCGCGCTCGGCCTCGTCGAAAGGGGGCACGAGATGAATCCCGGCGGCAGCGCCATCATAAATCCGAACTCGGAGATCGTCGCCGGACCGGCTTACGGCGTCGAGACGATCCTGTATGCTGAGATGGACATGGCCGAGACGCTCGACGCAAAACGTGCCTTTGATGCCGTTGGACACTACGCGCGCAGCGATCTCTTTGGCCTCACGCTGTGTGGCGTCGAAATCCCGCTGCAGATCGGAGATTCTTCGCCGATGACGCGGGTGAGTGACCATGTCTGGCGCGTCCCGCAGCCCATTTGAGAAGAGCCCACAAGGACGCTCCTTCGGTGTATGTCCGAGCCAACGACGTGTGCGAAGTCGGCTTCGGGCAGCGCAGAGACGGGCGTCCTCTTGTTTCCAACTCTACCTGAGAAGGAAGCGGATGGGAATGAGCCAAAGTGAGAGCAGTTCACCTCAGCCAAGCCTGCATCAGGCTCAGGAAACTCTAGCCGGTTGCCAAATCCTGACTGGATTGCCAGCCCACCTCCAGCGGAGAAGCCGCCAAGGATGACTCGCTCCGGATCAATGGATCGCTCCTGCAGCAGATTGTGGCATAGCTCCACGACGTCAGTTGCGTCGCGAGAGAAATCGTTCCACATGTAGGCATCGGACGTAAGCAATTCTCCGGATTGAGGCAACGCCAGCATCCAACCGCGCTGGTGTAGATCGCGCCAATCATCGGCCGCCAGGCAGCGCGTCAAAGACACCATGAAGGTGATGCTACTTACCTATCGTCACAAGACACGCAAACCTTGCAAAAAACGGATAGCTCCTTTGAGCGAACTGGCAGCGCGAGGCATGGTGTCGCACTTCCCTGCAACCTGCCCAAAAATCCGTTGCCTTGAGTGTATATGCTAGACTCCACTCGAGAGTGTCTCCTTGTAGGCTGGATGAAGCTCATGCTTACTGTGAACCGCATATTTCCGATCCGCGTCACCGGGGTAGCCTGCATCGCTGCGCTGCTGCTCACGCTAGGTGCCTGCAGCACGGCTCAGCGTGTTAGCTCTTCGTCTCAGCACAGTGGTGATACCTACGGCGCCCGGAGCGCGACGGCGCCGGCGCGACCAACACCAGTCTCTTCTTCCGCTACCGCTCTATCCACCGCTTCTCCGACTCCGCGGCCGTTGGCATCGACGCCGACGGCAGGTAGTAGCACCGGCAGCGCTTCAGGCCCAACGCTTCTCGAGCAGCAGATCGCAGAGGCGGTCTTTCAAGCGATCAATACCGACCGCGCTTCGGCTGGTCTGCCGGCGCTGGTGTGGAGCAACTCGCTGATGGACGGTGCGTACGCGCACAGCCTGCTCATGTCGGCTGATGATGAGCTGGCGCATCAACTCACGGGAGAGCCTGCCATAGGCACCCGCGTGAGCCAGGACGGTGTCAAGTGGACCTGGTGCGGGGAGAATATCGGAGAGACATCCGACACCTCAGCAGGCGGCGCGCTCCAGCTTCACCGGATGATGATGGCCGAGCAGCCGCCCAATGATGGGCACCGCCAAAATATTCTCAGTACTAACTATACGCTGGTAGGCATTGCGATTGTCATCGATTCGAGCCAGAAGCTTTGGCTGACCGAAGATTTCGCCAATTGAAGAGTGCAGCGCGAACACTCTGTGTCTGGATTCGATGCCTTCTCGACTCTCCTCCGTCGCAAGAGATGCCTGGCACTGGGTAAACCAATCGGCATCCGCCGGATGCTTACCATCCGGCGGATATACACTGGGTGCTCCAGCTTGACTGAGAAACTGCACGCGAAGGCTCCCGACATCACCCCGTGTCGTACAGTTTCTTTAAGAACGAAATACAAGAGTGAGAAAGCATAACGCAGACACATATTTGCAGTATGGTTGACAACAGTATGTAAACGCCTAAAATGAGATGCACTACCTGAAGAAAGAGGGTCTATGGCCAGTCAAGAGAAACTTCTCACCGCCAATCGGAGTATGAAAGATATCGTTGCTCAAGCACTACACGATGCTCCGCGGCCGAACCACGATGTCATACGCGAGCTGGAGATCGGTGCGGTTGTTTTGGGTGCCGGTACCGCTGCTACGGCCGATGGATTGGCGCACTTGATTCGAACAAACCACGACATCATCGGTCGGGTCACACAAGCGTATTCCGATTACGCCGAAATGACGAACAGCAATGACACTATCACGTTTGTTACCCCATCATACAGCCAACCGGATACCATACTACGTAAAGGCGTAGTTAAGGGTACACTCGCTGAAACTCACGGACTTCAATATACCTTACTCACCGAGTCGGGCCTGGACAATCAGCCGGGTATCCAACCGGAAGCGCTTGTCGCAGCCGATAGACTATTTGACATAGCTGAAGCCAATCCGAGCTTAAAGACAGGTCTACGTTTTATAGCCGCACGTTCGTGGCGTTCAGAAGTTGGCCGAGAAGGCCGTGAAATGGCCGAAGCAATCGCACACCAAGACTTGAATGTTCACCATTTGACACAAGACGTTGTCCATGCCACTCATATCGACCAGCTCGCCCATATACCGGCTGCTCACGGTCTTGCCAAACTGACCAACGCGCTCGCACAAACCGGCGTCAATGCGATTCCGTTAGGACCGACATTACAACGGCAAGCAAATCGCATCCGCGGTGCATTCAGCGGCAGCGTAAACGAAGCGCAACAGTATATTGCCATGGTAACCGGCAACGTGCTGCACGGTAAATTTGGTGACACCGAACTGAGTAGTGATGACCCTACGAGTATCGAGTATGCACTGTGGGGCATGAAAATTATGACTCCCGACACTACAGTCATACCTGATACCGTTGATCTAGGCCAGCTCAGACGAGCAATTGCTACCCGCTACGCTCTGCGCCATGCCGAAGCGCTCTGCGATCCGAATAATACCGATCACTATGATCAGGAAATCAGAACGTACATGGAGATTGCCGCAGCGCTTGATTGGAACCAGGACCCCGAGCGGTCACTCACCAGAACGTACGAAACCCAACACAAACCGGCTATACCTGCCGAGCAACCTGGCGCATAGTCACCGTGACCAAGAAGTGAGCTGCATTGAAGGCCTCCCAGCCGTCCACACCGGGCGCCTCCATCCAGGCCGCCTGGCTCGGCGGGTCATAGGGCATCTCGTTCTGGAAGAAGATGTCCGTGCCGCCGTTGAACACCACCTCGGCCTGACGCTCAGCGGAGCGACAACAATCTCACGTATTCTGCTCTGAGCTGTCATCCAACGGTGAAATCGCCTCGCTGGATGAGCGATTTGGCCATGAGGATATCTGGCTTCCCAAGCCCATTGGCGTCTGGTATCACGCCCACTACCGCGTAACCTTGCTTCTGATAAAACTCGAACGGGTGGCGCTTCAGGTTTCTAAGGTGGGCTAGATGCTCCCAGACCTGGGGATAGAGATCGATCCCAGACAGAGTGGTCTGCTGATACTCGTCATCGGTACCCAAGGTGATCGTCAGTCCACCGCGATCTTTCACCCGTTCTTCCAGATCAGCCACTAAGGCACTGCCGATTCCTTTGCCTTGCTGGCCGACACGCACCACCAATGGATGCAGTTCCCACACATGACCGCGATACTGGCTGATGCCACCGATCCAGCCAAGGACTGTACCGTCCTCATCGCGAGCGATCCGACTGATGCGCCCTGCTGCAAAGGATTCGTGGACTTCCTCCAGGGCAGCTGCCAGATCCGGCCACGCATCTGGCGAGTTATTGGCAAAACCCTCCACAAACAACGCGGCAACCTGGCGGATGGCTGCT
Source organism: uncultured Chloroflexia bacterium (assembly GCA_963826075.1). Taxonomy (GTDB): domain Bacteria; phylum Chloroflexota; class Ktedonobacteria; order Ktedonobacterales; family JADMIN01; genus JAJPKE01. The sequence continues at coordinate 59,272 of CAWGVQ010000004.1, read as the reverse complement.
TCGTCGTCAGAGCGAAGATCAACAATTTGCATAGCCGCTTTCCCCTCCTAGAGATCCTTGTCTTAGGATGCCACATTCGCTCCTGGGGTACGAAGTGTGGTTCGCTGGTTGTACTGTGGTGACGCGATGCGCATGGGGTCCGTTGTAGCGAACTACAACCATCCAACGCAATTTGGTATGAGAGGTCTTCGCCGCTCACAGGCCGTGCGAAAAATCCAGTATCACGTGCGATAAAGTACGGGATTCTAGCCTAACCTGAGAAAAAGTCCGTAGGAACGTTTCCAGGTTATAGGGCGGAGAGAGCCAGTAAGAGGTCCGAGAGATACCCTCAGCCACATGATTTGTCCCCAATCTGTACAGCCCTCGAGGTACCTCCAGGCTGCTACTCAGAATTCCGCTACGCCCAGGCTCACGACGTTATGCCTATACCTGACTGTGGAGCTGACACCCCCCGAAAAGCCCACCTCTCCGCTCTGCAGCTTATCGGCTGATATTCTATAATGGTGCCATGTCGACGTCAGTCTTAGCCACGAAGCTCTACCGGCCGCCGCCGCGGCCGAGTGTGGTCCGGCGCCCCCGCCTCGTCGAGCAGCTCCAAACTGGGCTATCCGGTAAGCTTACCCTGCTCTCTGCCCCTGCCGGCTTCGGCAAGACTACCCTGCTCAGCGACTGGCTCGCCTCCAGCACCCAACCGGTAGCCTGGCTATCGCTGGAGGAGGCGGACGCCGATCCGATCCGCTTTCTCACCTACGTGGTCGCCGCGCTGCAAACTGCCAGCGCGGAGGTGGGAGCCGGGGTGATGCGGGCATTCAACTCGCCGCAGCCGCCACCCATCCTCGCGCTGCTCACCCCCTTGCTCAATGATCTCAGCTGTCTCACAGAGTCGCTTATCCTCGTTCTTGATGACTACCACCGCAGCGCGACCGCTCCGATTGATCAGGCTCTCACCTTTCTGCTGGAACATCTGCCGCCCCATCTGCACCTGGTCATCGCCACCCGTGAGGACCCGGATCTGCCGCTCGGTCGCTGGCGGGGTCGAGGCGATCTTACCGAGCTGCGGGCCGCCGACCTGCGCTTTACGCGCGCCGAAGCTACGACGTTCCTCACCGAGGTGATGGGCCTGTCTCTTAGTCCCGCCGAGCTCGCCACCCTCTCGCTGCGCACCGAAGGCTGGATCGCCGGGTTGCACCTGGCCGCACTCTCTCTCCGCAGCCAGCCCGACGCCTCACGCGCCGTCGCCTCTTTTAGCGGCAGCCACCGGTTTGTGCTGGATTATCTGGTGGAAGAGGTCCTGCAGCAACAGCCGGCGAGCGTGCAGACGTTCTTGCTGCGTACCTCGGTCCTGGACCGCCTCTCCGGTCCGCTGTGCGCGGCTGTGCTGCTCGAGCCGGAGGCTTCGGTCCAGGCGACCCTTGATTACCTCGAGCATGCCAACCTGTTCCTGATCCCCCTGGATACCGAACGGCGGTGGTACCGCTATCACCAGCTCTTCGCCGACCTACTTCGCCAGCGCCTGCCGGCTACGCTCACCGGCTCGTCGCTCCGGGTGGCAGAATTGCACTGCCGGGCCAGCGCCTGGTATGAAGAGCAGGGCATGGAGCTTGACGCGTTTCACCACGCCGCGGCTGCGGAGGATTTCCCGCGTGCCGAACGTCTGATTGCCGGGAACAGTATGCCCCTTCACTTTCACGGCGCGGTGAAGACTCTCCTTGACTGGCTAGGGTCACTTCCGACGCCGGTGCTGAACGAGCGCCCCTCGTTATGGGTTCACTATGCCTCGCTGCTGCTGGTGAATGGCCAGACGACCGGCGTGGAAGATAAGCTCCAGGCAGCAGAAGCGGCGCTCCGGGGCGCCGAGTTCGATAGGCAGACCCGCGGCCTAGTTGGACAAATCGCCGCTGCCCGGGCGACGCTGGCCCTGACCCGTTACCAGGTTGACGGAATGCTGGTCCAGTCGGACCGCGCACTGGAGTGGCTCGATCCGAGCAGCAGCACCGCTCGGGCTACCGCATTGTGGACCCGGGCGTTCGCCCACCTCATCCAGGGAAACCGTGCCGCCTCACGTCGGGACCTGGCCGATGCCATGGCGATCAGCGAGGCGGCCGGCGATACCTTCACGACTATACTTGCGACTATCGGTCTCGGCAACGTCCAGGAAGCGGACAACCAGCTGTCACTGGCCGCCGAGACCTACCAGCGGGTCCTGGATCTGGCTGGCGAACAGCCGCAGCAGATTGTCCACGAAGCGCACCTTGGGCTGGCGCGGATAAGCTACGAAAGGAATGACCTGCAAGCCGCCGAGCGGCATGGACAGCTGAGCCTTGAGCTCGCGCGGCAGTATGATCGGGTGATCGATAGGTATCTACTCTGTGAGGTGTTTCTTGCCCGCTTGAAGCTCGCCCAGGCAGACCTGGCCGCCGCCGAAGCTCTACTCGCGACGGCTGAGCAGTCGGCACGCCAGCGGCAATTCCTGCATCGCCTCCCGGATATTTCCGAAGTCCAGGTGCTGACGATGCTGCGCCGGGGTCACCTGACCGCCGCCGCGCGTCTGGCCGCCGCCTACCCCATCCCGGCGAGCCGGGCGCGAGTTCACCTGGCGGCGGGCGATCCTGCTGCCGCGCTGGCAGTGCTCGCTCCGTGGCGCGAGGAGATAGAGGCCCGAGGGTGGGCAGAGGCGCGGATCAAAGCGCTGCTGCTCGAGACGCTGGCCTTCGCCGCACAGGACAAGTGGGATCAGGTGGCGTTACGGCTCCTGGACGCGCTGGCACTGGCAGAGCCGGGCGATTGCCTGCGAAGCTTTGTCGACGAGGGTCGCCCGCTTGAGAAGCTGCTCGTCTGGTTTTTGGCGCGGAGAGAGCCAGGAAAGTATCTCCGGCACGGCGAATACAGGGAATATGTCGGCAAGGTGCTGGCGGCGTTCGCGGCGGAGAGGTCACCACACCGCGTGCCGGTCCCTCCTCAGCCGGCGTCGCCTCTCGTCGAGCCTCTTAGCCGTCGCGAGGTCGAGGTGCTGCGACTCATCGCCGAGGGCTGCTCCAATCAGGAGATCAGCCGGCGGTTGTTCGTCGCCCTGGACACGGTGAAAGGTCACAATCGAACGATCTTCAGCAAGCTCCAGGTCGGGCGGCGCACCGAGGCAGTGGCCCGCGCCCGCGAGTTGGGACTCTTGTAGGACGAAACGTCCGCGCCACTAAAAACAACACCGCAAGTAACACTTTGGTGTCTCTCCCGATAGGTCGCCGTACTGGCATACTAGGGCTGGAGCAAAGACGCGGTACTGGGGACGGCTTGTACCGGCCATAGCGGGGAAAACGGCATGCCAACCAAGGCCCGGAATTCCGACTGCGATCCCGATCAACCCATGGTCTATCAAATCAGGCTCAAGGGGTACCTGGGCCCCGAATGGACGGACTGGTTTCTTGGGCTGTCCATCGGCTGGGAAGAGGAGGGCGAGACCGTCCTCACCGGCCCATTGGTCGATCAAGCCGCGTTGTTTGGCGTGCTTAGGAAAGTTCGGGATCTCGGATTGGCCTTGCTTGCGGTGCGCAGCCTGCCGCCCGATCCGGCGGGGTAACGCCGGAGTGTAGTAACCAGGTGACCATAAGCCAGCTACTGGAGGCACATTCATGAAAGCGATCGTGTACAAAGAATTCGGATCGGCGGATGTCCTGCGATTAAAAGATGTCGAGCAACCGGTCCCCAAGGACAATCAGCTGTTGATACATGTGCTGGCGTCCTCGGTCAACGCCCTGGATCGTCATGCCATCCACAAAGCGCCGCTCCTGGTCCGCTTGATGACCGGCAACGGCGTGCGGGAACCAAAAGACCAGCGACTGGGAGCGGACCTGGCCGGCCGGGTCGAAGCGGTCGGCAGCGGTGTCACCCAGTTTCAGCCCGGCGATGAAGTTTTTGGGGTAGCGGACGGCGCGTTTGCCGAGTACACGTGCGCTCGTGAAGATCGTGTGGTGCGCAAACCAGCGACGCTAACCTTCGAGCAGGCGGCGGCCGTGCCGGTGGCAGCGCTCACCGCGCTGCAGGGGCTCTGCGAGATTGGTGGAATACTACCCGGCCAGCAGGTCTTGATCTATGGCGCCTCGGGGGGAGTCGGAACTTTCGCTGTGCAGCTGGCCAGAGCCTTCGGAGCCGACGTCACCGCGGTGTGCAGCACGCGGAATTTGGAGATGGTTCGCTCGCTGGGAGCCGATCATGTCGTCGACTATACCAAAGAGGATGTGACCAGAAGTAAACGGCGGTACGACCTGATTCTGGCGGTGAACGGCTATCACTCGATCTTCGCCTTTCGGCGCCTGCTCCGTCCCGAAGGGGTGTGGGTCCTGGCTGGCGAGGGCTCCAATACTCATTTGTTTTTCTCCGTCCTGCAAGCCCTGACGTTTGGGCCAGTGCTGTCCCGGACCAGTAAACAGAACATGCGGTTCTTCATATGCAAGCCGACGCAGAAGGATTTGGCTTTGGTGAGCGAGCTGCTCCAGGCCGGGAAAGTTACCCCAGTCATCGACAGAGGCTATCCACTCGGCGAGACTGCCGACGCGTTCCGCTATATCGAAGAAGAACATGCCCGCGGCAAAGTGGTCATCTCGGTGGGATAGGGTGCGGGCACCTATCGCTTGGTTCTTCCGGGTATAGAGGCGGCGCTCGCCAAAACGTGCCACCGTCTCCCCGCCTGGTTCTCGGTCGCCTCGCGCCTGACCTCCCATCCCGCCTATCCCACATGCGGACGCCCGCGCACAGGCGGTGGCAGCGGCGCGAATGAGAGCGCCGGTAGGGCGACCGGTGGCTTCGTGTTTGCCGATTGAGTCTCCCGGTCAGAGGGTTCAACCCGATGCGCTGCTGGTTCCTGCTCTGTTGCCACCGCAGGCTCCGCTCAGCGAGCCACCTCTGGGGGCTCATCCACCCGGTCCTCGCCGTTCCCGATTACCAGTGCGCCGGGCGTGCTCGCTGCGGCGGCAGCTTCGTGGCTGCATCGCCCTGCGCCGCATCCAGCTGCGATTGGATGAGGAAGATGCTCCCAGTGAGGTCGGCACCGCGCAGGTCCGCATCTCGCAGATCGGCCCCGATCAGGTCGGCAAGGCGAAGGTCGGCGCCGCGCAGGCCGGCCTGGATGAGGCACGCCCCTCGCAAGCTGGCGCCGCGTAGGTCGGCACCCACGAGGTCAGCCCTGATCAGGTCGGCTCCTCGGAGGTCACGATTCGGGCGCCCGGTCTGGGCTCGCACCCGCTCGCTGGCATGCAGCAGCAGGGTATTGACGGCAAGCCGGTGCGCGGCCAGATCCAGCGCCAGTAAGTCCTGCGGACTGGCGTCCGTGAGGAGCTCGATGTCCTGCAGTGCGCGACGGAGCTCCGCGCGGAGCGGCCGGGCGGGTGGCAGGGTCAGCGCTTCGGTCAGATAGCAGAGCAGCTCGTGCAGGGCCCGCATGATCGGGAACACTGCGAACATCCGCGGCGCGGTGTCCGGGTTCCGCCGCCAGTCCTGGCCACCGAAGGTGACCTGGGAGACCTGCTGTCCGGCGCCGAAGCAGTCGTAGACGGCGCACCCGCGGAAACCCCGTGGCCGGAGGTGCGCGTGAATGCCGCAGCGCCAGCTCGCTTGCAGATGGGGACATGGCTGCCCGGCGTTCTTGCTGATCGCGAAGTCCGCCGAGGCCGAGAAGGCTGTCGCGACACAGCACAGGGCGAAGCAGCTCCCGCAATCGGCGCGGAGGCGAGCACGCCTGCTCAGAGTATCCTGCGCTGCCGTTTCACGTCGATCAGCCACCGCGCGCTGCCTCCTCTTGGTCTTCGTTGGCCACCCTGCTGGCCGCGTCCACCACTGTCGTGCTTCGTGCTTTGCGGCAAAGCGAACTATCGGTGCTGGGGTGACGCGTGCCACCATAGGCGGCACTCTCCACAATTCAGCATTCTACAACGATCCAGATACTGCAGCGCCGGCGCTTGACAAACAAACCGTTGCAATGGTACACAGCCAGACCTTTTTTCTAGAATAGCAGTGGAATATTCCAGACGAGACCCTGGGAGACAGAGATGGCTCAACAATCTCGTGCCGCATTGCCATCGACCGGACGCACGCTTTAGTTACCCGGGCCAGTGTCAATCAGCTGGCTCATCCTGGAAAATTCTACTTCAAGCGCGGAAAAAGTCGGCGTGTCCAACACAAGTGTGGAAAAAATCCAGATTCTACGCTCTAAGAACAAGAGTCTCCATTACCGGTAGGCTTCCGCCTGCAGTTGAAAGAGCTCTTTATACCGTCCCGCTTGGGCCAGCAGGTCGCTGTGGCTACCCTCTTCGAGGATCTCACCATGCTCCAGCACCAGGATGCGGTTGGCGAGACGCACGGTGCTGAAGCGATGTGAGATAAAGACCGCCGACTTGCCGGCGGTCAACTCGCGAAAGTGTCGAAATACCTCGTATTCCGCCTGAGGATCCAGCGAGCTGGTAGGCTCGTCGAGAATCAGCAACTGGGCATCACGCATAAACGCCCGCGCAAGCGCGATCTTCTGCCATTCACCTCCCGAAAGCTGCTGGCCATGTTCGAACCATTTACCCAGCATGCTCTCATACGCATCCGGCAACTTCTCGATGACAGCGTCTGCACCGCTCTTTGCCGCCGCCGCTCGTATGCCGTCCTGATCGTCTACCGCCTCGACTCTTCCGACGCCAATGTTTTGACCCGCAGTGAGAAAGTAGGTGACATAATCCTGGAAAATCACGCCAATTCGGGAGCGCAGCGCGTCCAGATCGTACTCTTTGATATCATGATCATTGATCAGTATCTGGCCCTCATCTGGATCGTACAGGCGTGTCAGCAGCTTGACTATGGTGGTCTTGCCGGCGCCGTTACTTCCAACCAGCGCCACCGCCTCCCCCGGCTGGATAGAAAAACTGACGTTGTGCAGCGCCTGTCCTTTTGACTCTGGTCCGGGATAACTGAAGCTGACGTTACGAAATTCGATATGGAGTCCTGTGTCGGGGAGGGTAAGACCATGCTCGGGGCTGGCTATAGAAGGGACATAGGCCAGATAGTCGAAGAGAGTGTTGATAAACAGGTTGTTCTCGTAGGCGGACGAGACACTCGAAAGCAAGCTATCAAAACTTCCCCCAAGCGAAAGAGCCGCCTGAGTATAGAGAGCAAGGCCTCCGAAATTAATGTACCCCCGTACCGCCTGCAGGGCCACATACAGATAGATCAGGCCATTAACAAGCGTGCTTCCCTGTTCCCAGGCAAAGGAAGCCAGATAGCGGGGAACGATCAGGGCGCGGGCCTCCCCGTAAAATCGGGTGGCGAGTTTGCGGTAGAGCATGATAAAGAAGCTTCCCAGTGTGAAAAGCTTCACCTCTTTGTTGTAGGTATCGGTAGTCAAAAGCGTATTATAGTAGGCCATTTCGCGGCGCAGCGGGGACTGGCGTCTCATCAACTGGTAGCCCCACCACCCATAGCGAACGTCGGCATAAAAGGCCGGGATGGGCGCGAGCAAGGCAAGAATCGCGACCCACCACGCCAGGTGTACCAGAATGAACAACATGGACAACAGTGTGACAAGCGTGCGACCCATGCCAAACGTCTGGGAGATCATGTTGATCGGGCGTGTAGAAGCCTCGCGTTGGGCCTGCTGCAGGGAGTCGTAGAACTGGGAATCCTCAAAGAAGCGTAGATCGAGCGTGTTGGCCTTTTCCATGACCTGCAGCTGGACAGCGTATGTCGTCTTCTCCTGCAAGAGCTGCTGCACAATATTGGCAAGAGTGCTGAGCAGGCTGCTGATCGCCTGGATGGCAAACTGGGCGACCACCAGCCAGATGACTATCTGAGTAGTGCCACGGGCCCCATGCTGTGCAATCGCATTGACGACGGCCTGGAAAAGCGAGGCGGTGACCAGTGCGGTCAGGGCTGGCAGAATACCCTGGGCCAGGGTAAAAACCGCCAGGAATATGGTAAAGACCGGCTGGATATCGAAGACCAGCTTCAGCACTCGTGGCAGGCTGGACAACGCCTGACTGACTTTCGCGAGGGTGAGGCGATCGGTAGTGGTATTCGGGGGCGCACTACGGGTGTTATTCGAGTTCGTGTTTGTATCGCCGTTACCGGAGGCCGTCCTCGGCCTCCGGCGTGTACGCCACCATTGTTGCAGTCTGCCCGCTGACATCATGATGTCTCTCACTATCTTCCTGGTCCTCCGGCTGCGATCAAGTATCGCTTATCTGGTGTCGGTTGCAAACCGGAAAGAAGAGTAGCACACCACTATGCGGATGGGCAGTGCCGTAGTTCCCACAATGTGCGATGCATGGAGTAGCCGGAAGCCGCATGGAGCCCGCGCAGGTCGCGGGGTTCCACCCGTCGAACAGCGCACATCAGGTGCGACTTGACATGCTTTGCTCACCAATGCTATTATTTGCTCATGCAAGCAGGAAAGAAACCGGGTGAACGATCTCGTCAAACGTTTACCGAGGCCGCCCGGCGCGCGCAGATCGTGGAGGCGGCGATCGACACCATCGCTGAGGTGGGCTATGCCCACGCCTCGTTTGCGCTGATCGCCAAACGGGCGGGGCTGAGCAGCACTGGCCTGATCTCCTACCACTTCGCCAGCAAAGACGAGCTGATCGAGCAGGTTGTTACCACGATCATCAGTATGATGGGGCAGTTCATGGAGCAGCGCATGGAGCAGCAGCCTAACGCCGCTGGCGCGTTGCGCACGTACATTCATGCCACTGCTGCGTTCATCGGGAGCCATCGCACGCAGATGAAGGCGCTGCTCGACATCTTTATGAATGGCGGCCTGCACTACGACGAGACGACGGAGTTGGTGGTCGTATCGCCGATCGAAGAGATATTGCGCCGGGGGCAACAGAGCGGCGAGTTCCGCACGTTCGACACCCGCGTGATGGCGGTGCTCATCCAGCGGGCTGTCGACGGCCTGCCGTTTCTCTTGGCCACCTACCCAGATGTCGACGTAGATGCCTACGCCCGCGAAGTGATAACTGTCTTCGACCTCGCAACCCGGAGTGCAGAGCGATGACGGAGAGAGACGGATCAGAGCGATGATGACGAGACATACATTGGAGAAGCCCCATACCCCGCGGCATGGCGCGATAGGTAGCGAGCGGGAGGAGTCCCGGCAGACGATAGACACGTGGACGGAGCACACCGGAAGGCGACTCGGCATAGGTCGCCAGCTCCTCACGCTGGGACTGAATCTGGCAGCTCCGATTGCGTTATTCTATAGTCTGCGCGCGTTAGGCGTCGGGATCTACCTCGCGTTGATCGTCGGGGCCGTGGCACCCGCACTCGGCGCAGTCGTCAAACTCATCCGGCGCGAGCGGCTCGACTTTCTGGGCCTGTTCATGATGACCATGCTACTGCTTAGCGCGGGTGTCTCGCTCCTGACCGGCAGTCCGCGTTTCCTGCTGGCTAAGGACGGGTGGCTCACTGGGGTGACCGGTGTCTGGATGCTGCTCAGCGTGCGCGGCCAGCGCCCCTTAACGTTCCTGTTCGCCCGCCCATTGCTTGAGGGTGTGACCGGGAAAATGGTTGGATCAGCGGGTGCGTCCTGGGACACACTGTGGGAGTGCGTTCCTCGCTTCCGCCACATCTGGCGCCTGGCCACCATGATCTGGGGCCTCGCCTTCCTCGTCGACGCGGCCATCCGCATCGTCATGGCCTATTCACTGCCGGTCGACCTCGTGCCAGCGCTGGGCGGTGCGCTCTGGCCGGTCACCTTCGTGGTGTTGCAGGTGGTTACCAACGTCTACTTCCAGCGTGCGGGATTCTGGCTCATCCTGCGCGGCGGCACCCCTGCATAGCAAGGAGAGCAAGATTGGAGAAGTTCTTTTGGAGATTCGTAGGTAAGCGATGTGATCATTACTCCTCCCACGCTGACCTTCCAGGATCAGATGACCCTGTTCATTGGTGATATTGAAGTGCAACTGCTCTATCTTGCCCGGGCGCATAGTCCGAGCGATAGCGTCGCGTGGTTGCCCCAATCGCGCACCTTGTTTACTGGCGATCTCCTCTTCAACGCCCAAGTTCCAGTCTGGAACCATGGCGTTGAAGAGATGCCTCCCGGCGGGAGCGTGGCGAACTGGATTCAGGCTCTGGAAAAGCTCGAAGCTCTGGAAGTTCAGCATGCCATTCCTGGTCATGGTCCAATCCAAACTGCTGAGGCTCTGGCTGACTTACGACGTTGGCTTCTCTCCCTGCGTACTCAGGTTGAAGAAGCCCTCGCTGGCGGATGGGAACGGGAGACCACCATCACACATGTCGCACAGCAGCTACAGAAACTTGCCCCTCGCGGAGATGAAGAACGTCTTCCAAACGTGATAGGGCAAGCCTTCGATGAATTGAGCAGAGTATTGGCGTCAAGGACCTTGGGAGTTAGCGGGGCCTGATTCTGGAACAAGAGCAGCTCATTCAAGAACTGCGGCTCCTGTAAGAGCATATTGGACAACTCGAAACTGAGATTGTCAGCATTGTTGAGCACACACGGGAAGGACAAATCCTCCGCTCTCAAATCGTACTTTGGCTGGGCACCGGTGGTACTCCAACCAGGAAGTACTCTGGATCACACGAGGCTGACCCGAGGCGGCGCTCGAACGATGAGGCAGATCCTGTTCCTTGTGGTTTTGCGGGCCATTCGCCAGCACGATAACGAATGGGCCAAGCTGTACGACCGGTTAGTCAAGACGCGGTGTTACTTTGACGAACGTACTCAAGACTACGTCGGGAAGAAGCGGGTAATTGGGCGCGTAGCTGGTCAGAGGACTGAGGTCATCTATGCCCTGTTCAAACGGGATGCAGAGCTCTTGAGCAAGGTGCCGCCAGGAGGGGAGCCGGTCCAGGTTTGGCGTGTTTGGGACGACCAGGCGATCTGCCACAGGGTTTCGGTAGGATGACAAGGGCGTTCCCAAGGTAATCGGTGGTCAGCAACCACCGGACGAGCCAACCGGATCAAGGTGTAGGCGAGCAGGACCAACTGCGTCCACCGGTCGGCTTCTTCAGGATAGCGGACTCGCGGTGTCGTCCAGTTTAATTGATACCGCAGAAACTTGAAGGTGTGCTCCAACTGAAACCTCGCGCGGTACGCTTGCCAGATGCGCGCCAAATCTGGCAACACCGGGCCATGCCAAAAGAGCCACAGCGGCTTAGAGTCAGTAAACGACTTGAGGTTGATGGGTAGTAGAGTGGAGATATGTCAACATATCTCCACTCTACTACCTCACCGCCGCCAGTAATGAAGCATGGGCCTTAGGTGCGGCGGATGAAATCGGCGATCCAGTTGGTCTCCCAGGTTGCGCCGCCATCCGCCGAGAACGCCTGCTCCCATCGGCAAGTGGTGTCACTCATAGGCATCCAGAGGTAGCGGCTGAAGATGGCCCTGCCCGCGAGCACTTCATGATCGTAAAACACACCGCGCCCATTCTGAAAGCGCCCGATCTGGGGCGCGCCGAGGATACCGTGCTTGGAGTCCGCCCAATAGATGCTCCAGAGCCTTGTCTGCGGGTCGAAAAGGCGCACGGTCAGACCGACGACACGCCCGGTGGGTCCCTCGAGCGTCAATTGGTCCATATGTCCAATCCCGTCCAGTAGCTTGCGGGCATCGCTTACGCCAGAAAATTCTTCCCACGTATCGCAGCCATTCAGCCACTCTTTCAGACGCCGCTGTTTGCTGTCCCAGACGCCAAGAAAGAAGTCGAAGTCCACGCGACCGTCGGCGTCCAGTTCAGGCGCAGCAGCCATCTGCTCTCCCATGTCATGATCTCCTTCATGATCTCCTGCCAGGCAAGGTCGCCAGCCCCACCGTGGGGTGGCCTCGACCAAACCACGGGAGCTATGATAGCCTGATAAGCGGACACGGTTCATCCTAATAGCGAATCACAGAGAAAAAGCTCGAATTCCATGTACTACTCGACTTCACGGGCTGGCGGTCCTTGAGCTGTTGCAGGCGTATGGGCGGATACGCGGCGCCGGCTTCGCGTAGAAGCACCGATTGGACCGTAGCCGCACGAGCAGGCCAACGGGCAGATCACCAAGTAATTGTGCTAACTGGATCGCATCATAGCCGGCATCAAAGACGAAGATGGGGATCTCACCCGGATGCGAACGATGGTGCAGCAACGCGCGAATCTGGGTGACGGCCACCTGGTGGATATTGGCAGTGGGATCCACCCGATGAGCCGAGAGGGGCGCACTCCAATGGGCCGGGGCGGTGGGCGACGGCAATGTGACCAAGCGCCTCGAGCATCTCGCACAAGGTGTCAGCTCTCCCTCGCCTGGTGTCCGGTGATTCCCATCGAGAAATGCGACCTCCCAGTGCAGGCCCACCTTGGCTGGGCGCACTGGGAGTGGACCTGCTCAGGTAGGGGTGGCCTGCCCCTTCAGAAAGAAGCGGGTGACTGCCTGAGCCACCTCGCCCGGCGCCTTTTGGTCGATACCAAAGTGGTCGAGCTTGGGAAACGCTTGTGTCTCCGATTGTGGTAGAACGGCTGCCAGCCGCTCCATCGCCAGATGGACCCAGGTGCTGTTGCTTTTGCCGCCATACATAAGCAGGACCCCCGCGGCGATTTCGCGGTAGTGGTCATAGGTACTATCGAGCCGAGCCTCCTCCTGATATTCGCGCAGACATTCCTGAAGGAGACCCAGCCGCTGCTTCCGCTCGAGCGGATTCATGATAAGTGGAAGCAGCAGCTTTATATACCAGCGAGGAACTATGCGCGTGTATCGAGGACCCGTGGCTCTGGCGTACTCGACAAACGCATCAAGATATTTCTGCTCGCCGAGCCTCTGCTGGTAGCGGGGTATCCACCCCATCGGGATAGACCCCTCAATCGAAACGGCTGGTTCATACACGGCTATTTTGCTGAGTGCCGGATTGTTCCGAGCCGCTTCCAGGGCCACCAACCCCCCGAAGCTGTGTCCGATGAGGAAGGCAGCTCCGGTCTTGTGCTGCAAGGCAAGCACATCCTCGCACTCTTTGCGCATACTGTAATTAGCGCCTTGTGGGCTGCTCACCCCGTGCCCGCGCCGGTCCATAAGATGGACAGTGAACTGCTCGGCCAGCGCGCTCCCGAAAGCAGCATAGTCGCCAGCCAGCGACAGGGTGCCCGGAATTACCAGAACTGCTGGCCCACTTCCCATCGTGAGATAGCTAATCATCGTCCTATCCTGCGATACCACTGCGTGGGTGGTGCCGGCGGCGGTGCTCATCTGACTCGTCGTCATACGTCCTCCTGCTTCATTTTGACTATCAGGGCTTGATACAACCGTTCGGTGATGTCACGCAGTTGCTGACTGTCCACACCAGCCAGGACCAGCAACTGATCAAAGTGCGCGTCCAGCACCTGTCTCCCACGGGTCACCACCTCGTTTCCTTTCGGCGTGATCATCACGAGCCGCTTGCGGCCATGCGTCTTGCTGGGTGTCGTCTGGACATAGCCGTCCTTGGCAAGCTCCACCAGCATCGTACTGACGGCCGGATCGCTGTAGCCCAAGGCAACGGCCAGTTCATGTTGGGTGACGGTGCCGTACTGCAGGACGATCAAAAAGAGGGTACGCTTGTACGAGATGCCCAGCTGGCTCTGCAACAGATGATCCGCGACACGATCCAGCTCGAGCACGAATCGGCCTAAGAGATAGGCTGGGGATGTCGCTTCCACACTATGAACCTCCTAATATTATGATCATAATATTAGGAGGTTAACACAAACTGCGGGAAAGTGCAACCACGTATGATCACATCGGCAGAAATGAGTGCCATATGAGGAAGAACTGCACTGGTACTCTGTATTCGCTTACATTTCAATCATTGACAACTGGCTCGCGGTTAAAACGCAAGCTTAGAATACTGTGCTCTTGAGTCGTCAGGATACTTTACAGTAAAGATAGGCCGTTGAGCTTACTGGAGAACGTGGATGAGCGAGTGGTTCTGCCGGCAATAATAGAGGTGGCTTCAAGTGCGCAGATCACGCTTGATGTAACGGAAATCGTGGAAGGTTGGTGGATGGACCCTGCCAGTAACGAGGACAGTGAGGCGATTGAATCCTGGCTGCGGCGAGAGTCGCTACCCATTATCATCACAGAAAGAAGGCGTGAGGTTGAAGTGCTCCGGCGAAGTATTGCTTTACTAAAGCCGTATCTGAGTGATTACGTGAAGTTCTTGGATTATGACTTCAGGAACGAAGGAAGCGCTGTGACTGCAGTGAACACGATCAAGAGTTTCGCTGCTGCCGGAATATCCAATAGAATTCTGGTCCTGTTAGACAATGACACCGCTGCGTACGATGCCGCGAGAACCCTTGCCCGTGTTATCCTCCTGTTCGCATCAGCCCCTGTCTGTTTGTGGCCTCGTGGTCAGCGACCATCTTGGCGAACGTGCTGTTACGTTCGTCTGCGGTATCAAACTCCATGTCTGTTTTCAGGCGACCGAGCACCTCGGCATCGAATGGGTCGTTTGGGAGGAGGAAATCGGCCATCGTGCCCTCGTCGACGATACTGTAAAACTTGCCCTCAGCTTCGGCAATGGCCGTGTAGCCGCCCTCGTAGCCGAAGACTTTGTGCCGATGGGGGAACCTTGTGTCCAGGTTATAGGTCCACGAGTGCTGTTCGAGTCGCATTGCGCCCTTCCTCATCTGTACCGATTTCTCAGCCAGCCGACCTCACTTAGCTTGCATTTTAATCAACCGCAAAGAGCAAGTATAGAGCCTTCCGCAGCAGAGCGTGCATGATAAAATGCGTGCATGCATGAGGTATTCTACGTTCCAGCGCTCGCCGGCTCCCCAGACGTGCATGCGGTGATTCGTGCGTTGCAGGAGGGCATTCCCCGCGTGCTAGGGGACACGCTCATTACATTGCGAGCCAGACACCTGACTGGGCGGAGCGCATTGAGGGCAGCTACATCTGGCAGAGCCTGTTGTCGAGCCTCGAACCACCCGGCGAGCCGAGGCCCTACATCAACGGCGGCGCCACGTGGGCCTCGGAACCCCGCTATGGCCAGGAATGGACCATGAATCTCTTCGTCCTGCACGAACGCGGCGTGGCCCTCTTCGGGCCGCCCGCCGCCGAGGTCTTCCCGCGCGTCAGTATGCAACAGATGCGTGAGGCCTCATTACGCTCGCTGCACGAAGAGTGGAAGCCGTTGCTAGTCAATGACTCACTGCTGGATGATCCCCATTATCAGGCCTACATTACGCTGACCCTGTGCCGCATCCTGCACACCCAGCAGGCCGACGGTGAAACCATCCGCCACACGGTGGAGCGCGCCGAGCAGTGGGCAGTCGGGCAGCCGCTTGACATGAAGCGCGAGGTACTCGCGCTCTTGCGCTTCACGTTGGCCGAGATCGGCAGAATCGCGGCCAATGGCCCACGAGCACTGAACAGCCGACTCTTTTCCAGAGTTGGCAGGGGGATGACGGAGAGGTGCTTCCTGCTGCGCACCGCTGGCACCCTGCCGTCGGCAATGTTGCTTAGCTAAAGGATCGCTGCCTCCAGCCAACGTAGATAGCGAAGATGACCGCGATAAGTGTACCGGCGACTATGGAGAAGGTGTTCTTGACAGAATTGGTGGGATACAGACCAGCGACGACCAGAGCCACGCGCCCAATGACGTCAACGCCCAGAAACACGATGGCGAGCACCGCGGCCCATCGCTTCAGCGTGAGGACCAGCACTCCGCTCACCACATAGCAGGCGCCGATAGCCGCCGATGCGTAGCTGACGAGGCTCCCACTCGAGGTCGTTATGCCGAAGAAATTGTGGGAAAAGCCGGTCACCACCTCGGCCAGACCAAAGAGAATCATCAAGCAGGCAGCCAAGATGATATCCCACGTGTGCGTGAGGTGTGCCGTCTTCCCAGATGCTGGGGACAGAGGTGGATTGCTCATAGCGATGTGCCTCCCAGTGGGCCTACTGGTCCTGATACGAATCATGGTTTCGTCGAGAATGCTGCCTTGTCGCTACTCGGACCCGAATGCTGCGCTGCGATGCCCTGTAGCAGAGCATCCACCACGGTGTCCGGCCTATAGAGGTGCTGGGCAGCTGGATCGAGAAACTCGACAAAGAGACCACCCAGTATCAGCGAGAGAAATATCTGCAGCAGGATGAAGGTAGGATCTAGATCAGCACGCACTTCACCGCGCACTTGGGCACGTTCGACGATGGCACGAAACTCATGCAGGCGTGGAGTAATGACCTTCTCGAAAAATGCCTGAGAAACTTTAGGGTTGGTCTTGAGCTCGGCCATCATTTTGGTGAACAACTTCCCCATGAAGGGATCACCACCGTACAGTTCCAGCGAGCCCTTGGCCAGATAGAGCAAATCTTCACGAATACTTCCGGTGTTTGGAAGCTCGTTACCGCCACGTAGGAGGTAGAGTGCGTCGCTGACGATATCTTCTTTCGCCGACCAACGGCGGTAGATTGTGGTCTTGCCCACACCGGCGCGCTGCGCGATGGCTTCAATACTCAGGCCGGCGAGGCCCTCTTCGGCAAAGAGTTCAAGCGTTGCCTTCAGAATCGCCTGATGTGACTTCTCGCTCCGGCGGCGGCCAGTTTTGTGGCTAGTAGTATTGGCTGTGTTCATGGCAGTACAGGTATTTCTTTCCTGGTCAACCGCTGGTTCGGCGCCCGTACGCCGATATTGCCAGAGTGATAAAGATGATTAGTAAACCTACACACCAGGCCAGCGCCTGCCCGATATAGCTACCGCTAGGCTGACCCAGCACCAGGCCGCGAACCGCAGTAATAATGACCGAGACCGGTTGATGCTCGGCGAACGGACGCAGCCAGCTGGGCATGGTGCTGATAGGTACGAGCGCGCTGCTGACGAACATCAGCGGAAGCCCCCAGATCACCACCGACTGCTGCACCGCTTCCACACTGTGGAGGAGCAAACCCAGAACCACATTAAACCATGAAAACATAAAGCTGCTGAGCACCAGGAGGCCAATCGCGGCCGCCCAGTTCAGGACGGTGCCCTGCGGCCGGAAGCCGACGAGGAGGCCAACCGCCCAGGTGATCAAGACAATGAAGGTGGTGCGCAGGAGATCCGCCAGCGTGCGGCCGATCAGCACCGCCGACTGCGCCATAGGCAACGAGCGAAAGCGGTCGATCAGGCCGCGCTGCAGGTCTGTTGCCAGGCCGATGCCGCTGAACGCCGAGCCGAGGATGAGCGAGATCACGAATATGCCGGCCATCAGGTAGTTGATGTAACTGGTTCCGGGAACGGAAATGGCTCCGGCGAAGACGAGGCGGAACATCAATACCATCAGGACGGGTTGCAGCGCGGACGTGATCAATTCATCGGGAATGCGCGGTATCCGCAGCAGCTGGCGCTGGGCCAGGACCAAGGTATCCATGATCGTCCAATAGGGTGCCGGCCGCACCAGGGGAGAGGTATCCTCACTTGACGCCAGAATGTCGTTATCCATGATGTACTCCGTAAGAAAGACTCTTGCCTCCGGTGTGGTACTTGACTAGCTGGTTGGAGCGGTAACTCGCGCAGTGAGCGCGAGAAACACATCGTCCAAGGTAGGGCGCCGCAAGGCCAGTTCGTCTACAGTAATATGAGCGCTATCCAAATCGCGTATGATGGCCGGCAATGGGTGAGTTCCCCGCGCGACTGGCACCAGGAGGTGAAGCGCGTCCTGATCAACCTGGACTTCTCCCGAGCTGTAGGCACGAACCACTTGGAGCGCGGCTTCTAGTTCGCCGGTATTGGCCAGAGTCAGTTCGACCCGTTCACCGCCGATCCGAGTCTTGAGTTGATCGGCGGTGCCTCCAGCAATGACGCGTCCACCATCAATGACCACAATCTGCTGGGCCAGATGGTCGGCTTCCTCCAGGTACTGCGTGGTAAGAAAGACCGTCGTTCCCTTGGCCGCCAGCTCGCGGACCACCTGCCAGACCAGCAGTCGTCCACGCGGATCGAGACCGGTAGTCGGCTCGTCCAGGAAAATGATCGGCGGCAGGACAATGAGACTTGCCGCTAGGTCGAGACGGCGCCTCATGCCGCCGGAGTAGGTACCGACCAGGCGACCAGCAGCCTCGGCCAGGTCAAAATATTCGAGCAGTCGGCGTGCTCGACGTTTGGCCGAGGTAGTGGAGAGATGATAGAGTCGTCCGAACATCTCCAGATTCTCGTAGCCGGTGAGAATCTCATCGACGGCAGCGAACTGGCCAGCCATGCCAATGTGTGAGCGTACCTTGCGCGCATCGGCGACCACGTCCAGTCCCGCCACTTTCGCATGCCCACTATCGGGTTTGAGCAGGGTGGTGAAGATGCGGACGGTGGTGGTTTTGCCCGAACCGTTAGGTCCGAGAAGGGCCAGCACGCTCCCTTGTTCGGCGCTCAAGTCAAGCCCATCAAGCGCAAGTACGCGGCCGTATGATTTGCGGAGGCCCTCAGCCACTATAGCAAGTGTCATTGCATACCTACTCCCTGGCGGTGTCACGCCTGCCTTAGCCACATTCGATACGATTCGGTATCGTTTCTATGACCCTCCAGAGTATAGCAGGTATTCCGACGAAACGCAACGGTATCGTATCGATGCCACGCTATGCACATACAGAGTGGGGCGCAGGCGGGAGTGGCATTGACCCGTATTCGTGGAGCAGTGGAAAGGTCAGGTAGCGGCCGGCAAATGTTCGAAGGCCATCGGTGAGCGATAACCCCAGCTCGTATACTGACTGCCGCGGTCCGAATGATGCACCAGACCGGCCCGGGGCCGGCGGCTGAACAGCGCCATCTCTAAGGCCGCCTCCACCAACGCCTCATCCCGCTGGGTGTCCATGGCATAGCCTGCTGCTCGCCGCGAATAGACATCCACAATGCTCGACAGGTAGAGCCATCCCGCCTGGGTCTCGATGCAGGTGATATAGGCCACCCACTTCCGATTGGTGGCGTGGCGGTAAAATCCCGTGCCACCAGATTGGTCGCGATCGGGTAGGGATGCTGGCTGTCGGTGGTGCGGGGTTTGCGCCGACGTCGACGCGCAGCCCACAGCCCCTGCGCTCGCATGAGCCGGGCGACGCTCTTCTCCGTGCTCTCACTCAAGCGCACCGCTTCCAGTTTGAACTCGCGGCTGTAGAAACGGGGCTCTAGATACTCTGCTGCTTTCTCCGCCATACTGGGCGCCCCCTCTGCTTTCGTGAAGTATATCTCCTGACTCTTCCTCTCCTCGTAGAGACCTCGACTGAGTATTGGACAGCGAATTTTCCGCTTGACAGAGCACCCTCTTTGAGATATACTCCTTCCGTTAGTTCTAATAGAACGTTCTGATAGAAATGAAAATGACGCCGTGTATGAATTGCTTGTGCTGGCCTTGTTGATGCGCTGGCCGTTGCATGCCTACCTCATCGCCGATATCACCAATAGCATCATGGGACCGTGGGAGAAGATCAGCCGGGGATCACTCTCGGGACTGCTGGCAAAGTTGGAGCACAGCGGGATGATAGAGCCTGGAGACTCGGCACTGGTGCCATTCCCGCCCACACGGTCAGCGCGAGTCTTTGCCATTACCGATGGGGGCAAGGAGCGCTTTTCCCAGCTGATGATGGATACCACATCCAATCCCGGCAATTATCAACGGATCTTCCGCCTCAAAGCCCTGCATCTGGAGTTTCTTCAACCCAAGGATCAACTCTTCCTAGTGGAGCACTACCTCTACTACTGCCAGGCGGGCGCACGCTATCTGCGAGAAGAAGCAGAAGATATGAAGAGCAGTCCTCTGAAGCGCAAGACTTCAGGCGAGATGCTTGTTGCGACGGCGCTCGATCTCATGGCAACGGTGGCACACCAGTGGGAGCTCGAGCAAGCCTGGGCGCAGCGGCTGCGGGAACGGATCATCGTGGCAGAGATCCCTAGCGAAACACCGGTCCTCTCATGAAAGGAACAAAGATGTCCCCTCAACCTACCTTCCCCAAATGGCTCAAATATATGAATCGCCTGATTATTGCCCTCAACCATCTTGGAATCGGCTTTGGAACCTGGTATATCCTCTCCATCCCGGGCCGCAAGACCGGGAAAATGCGCAGCACCCCGGTCTCGGTGCTGCATGTGAATGGTCAGCGGTATGCTGTCACCGGCTTTGACACACACTGGGTGAAGAATGCCCGCAAAGCTGGCTGGGGGACGCTTCGGCGTGGGTGGAAGCAAGATCGGGTGGCGGTGATCGAGCTGCCGGTTGAAGAGCGTGAGCCAATTCTTCGCGAATTCCCGCGCCAGGTCCCTCACGGCGTCGCCTACTTCGAAAAGCTGCTCAACTTGCCCGGTGATCCAGAGACCTTTGCAGCGGCGGCACCACGCTGTCCCGTCTTCCGGTTTGATCCGCTGCCGCAAAACACACGCGATGTGCAACGAGCTGCTCACCTGTAGCGAGCAGGAAAAAAGTGCCTCTTTGAGAAGGAAAAACACCATGCAATCCCTCAAGGAGGTACATATGAGAAGTCACGCCGATGGGTCAGTAATCATCCAGACCTCTTCGGAGTCCGTTCCCTCGACACCCTCCCGGTTTGGCGAAGTCGCGTTGATGGCTGCGCATCTTCGCCAGCAGGGCGTCCTGGAGGCCATCTGTGAGCAGGTGCGCTTTGCCCGGCGGCGCTTCGGGCGCTACGAGGTGATCGATTTTCTCGCACGTGCTCTTCGGCTACGCCATCAGCGGCGAAGGTACCCTCGAAGCCTTCTACGAGCGCCTGCATCCCTACGCCTTGGCCTTCATGGCCCTGTTCGGGCGAGAGTGCTTGCCAGCACGCTCCACACTCAGTCGCTTCCTAGCGGCTTTGCCTCGCCGAACCCGTCGAGGCCCTGCGCGCGCTCTTCCTCTCTGATCTGCTGGCCCGTCCGCTGGACACAGAGAAGCAGCCGGGTGGCTCGTGGGATCGACAAGGTGCCCAGTGGCTAGTCTTCGATGTGGACGGCACACGCGAGGCCGCCCGTCAACGCGCCTTGCCCCAGACCTCGCACCGCCCGAACAGCCCAGCGTCGCTTGAGCCAGGTCTGCGCTCCTGGGTACACGGGTCGCAAGCGAGGGGAAGTCGTGCGCACCCGCACCACTGTCTTGCAGGCGCATACCCATCAGTGGCTCGGCACCTTCGGCCACGCTGGCAACGGCGAGTTTCGGGGAGAGCTGCGGCGTGCGCTAGTGGCGATCCAATCCTACTTGCAAGCCCAGCAGCTCCCACCAGAGCGCGCCTTGCTCCGTCTGGATGGGCAATATGGCACCGGAGCCGTCCTTGCCGATCTCGCCGGGTTCGCCTATGTAGTACGCGGCAAAGAGTATCAGGTGCTTGACCAGCCTGAGGTCCAAGCTCGCCTGCACCTTCCCCCAGATCAGCAGTTCAGCCGTCCGGAAAGCGCAACTCATGCGCACGCTCTACGACTGCAATGAGGTGCCCATCAGGCCGTTGGGCACACGCTGCCGGGTCGTGGTCGCGACCCATCCCGCTGGACCAAAGAAGAGCCAGGTCGGTGTCGAACGTGACGGCGTCGTCTACGAACTGTTCTTCACGAAGCTGCCCCAGGGCGCTTTCACCGCCAGCGATGTGGTGGCGCTGTATCTGCATCGTGGAGCCTTTGAGAATGCTTTGGCTGATGAAGATCTGGAACAGGACCCCGATCGCTGGTGCAGTCACTCGGCCTGCTGGGCAGGAGGCGTGGCAGATCGTCAGTCAATGGGTGTGGAACCTGCGGCTGGAACTGGGGCATCGGCTTCATCCCGCTCCGCTGCGCACGACTGAGTTTGCTCCTGCCATTGCGCCCGCCCCACCGAACACAGCTCCTGCCTCTGGCTATGCTCCTCCCCAGGTCGGCTTGCCCTGGAAAGCTGGCCGCTTCTCAGGGCAAGACTTTGCTCTCCAACCCGATGGCACGCTGCGCTGTCCGGCCGGCCAGCCGCTCGTTGCCCACGAACGGCGCCAAGAGGCCGATGGGAGCCTGCGCGTGGTGTATGCCGCCAGTATCCGCAGTTGCCGTCCCTGTCCTCTGCGCGAGCAGTGTCAATGGAATGGCAACGCCACTGGCAAACCTCGCCAGGTGAGTGTGCTGCTCCACCCACTCGTCATTGGCGGCTCTCCCCTCCTCTGGCGTGACTGGAGCCGGAGAGAGCATCGACGCGCCTGCATACAACTGGTGCGTGAGCAACACATCGAGGTGAGGCAGGCATCGGACCTGTCCAGCCAGGGCCGCCCCGTGCCTTCACCTGAAATCCTGTCGCGGGCGCAGCGGGCGCATGTCCGGCTCTCGTGGGCAGAGCGACTGGTGCGCAACGCGCGAGCGCCGGCTGAAGGGCAAGTCAGCATCAAGCTCTTCGGGGTACCAGACCATTTCGCTGACTTCCTCGGCCTGGGGGCAGCGTAGCCAGTCACTCTGGCTCTCGAAAATGGGAGTTCTCTCCTCGGACAGGCTCGCCTCTCCGAGCGGAGCCTCATCTGCTGCCCGTTTTGCTCCATCTGCGGCGGTTCCTCCCGGCTCGTTTGGAGGCCAGGTTTATCTCCGGGTGGCTTGTCCTTCCTCACTCAGCAATTAGCGCAGCCGCAACCTCGTTGCGCAATTCGCGGGCATTGCCACCCGTACGCAGACAGATGGGACGAACGGTGCTGGAAAGCGGTAAATCGGTGTCGAGCAGGTGGAAATCACATTGTTGTGATTTCCACCGTATCTTGAGAAGAGAACATGCCAAATTTCTGCCGTCAGAGGCTGATGTCAGTCCAGAGCCGTGAGAAAATTCCAGCATAACTAGAGAAAAAGTCCGAACATGGATTACTGTGTACTCCGGCTCCTGACACCTGCTCATACCACTGGGTTATTTCCTTAAATCTCCGGTCGCCAGCTCTGGAAGCACGTCGGCGCTTTCCCACGTTTCTCCTTCTTCTCGCTGGGCTTGCCACAGCACAAGGCGACGGGACAACTAACCAGTGCGACAGGAACGAGAGGTTGCGCGATCTGTGTATCTTAGCCGTGGGGTTGGGGCTGGCTCCTTCGCCGATTGCAGGAGATAAAGTCCAGCAGTCCGCGACGCTGGGTGGAACGAGAATTGGGAACCGCGACCCAGCATTGAGACGTTTCGGTTGTCGTCAACAGTACCGGGCATGCTGCCAAACACTGCGTCGCCTTGGGCACATATGCTAGACTCCATCCAAGGGTGTCCCCTCGCAAGCCGGAAGGAGTTCATGCTAACGCTTCCTGTTAAGCACATATTCCCGATCCATGTCGTCTGGATGGCCCGCATTCTCACACTGTTGCTCGTGCTGGGTGCCTGCAGCCCCTACAGTTCTCGAGCAGAAGATCGCTCAGACAGTCTTTCAAGCAATCAATACTGACCGCGCCTCGGCAGGACTGCCGGCGCTGGTGTCGAGCAACATGCTGATTACCTGAGCGTATGCGCATAGCCAGCTCATGTCGGCTGACGATCACCTGGCGCATCAACTCCCTCTTCACCAGATGATGATGGCCGAGCAGCCACCTAATGATGGGCACCGCCAAAAACTTCTCAGCACCGCTTTCACGCTGGTGGGTATCGCGGTTGTCATCGATGCGAGCCATCAGCTGTGGCTAACCGAAGATTTCGCCAACTGAGGAGTGACGAACTGGCGCTCCGCGCGCAGCTTGTCGAAGTGGACCATGCGCTCGCCTTCGGCCTCGTACTAAGGTGAGAAACTCCTGTGACACCTTTGTGCGATTTTCCTGCTGCTCTGTGTTCAGACTGTGAGGGACATCGGGTACACCTAGGCAAATGGAGAAATCTGGCACTGGCACAATGAGCGTGTTGCTAGATATACCATGAGAAGGGATGTCAAGTTATGGGCGTGCCAGTCTTAGTCGTGAACAACGACCCAGTCGAGCGAAAATATATGCGGCAAGTGTTAGAGGGTGCTGGCTATCATGTAGTGGAAGCTGGAGACACTGAGAGTGGCCTGGCTTCTCTACGGATGAGTGAGCATGGCATGGTAGCCATCTTCAATCTCGTACTTTTCAACTACGTCATGGCGGGAACAGATGATATTGCTTTCTTGGGTGCAGCTGCCAGCGATAGGCATCTTGCTGCAAACTACGGCTTCGTGATCGTCACGCCAACATCAGAGCAGCTCAAGATAGCCTTGGGACGTCTGATACATCGCCTCTCGATTCCCATAGTCGCCGAGCCTTTTACCACGAATGATCTGCTGGATGCAGTCGCTATTGCTGAAAGTCGTCTTCCTATTGCGGTCTGAGGTCAAAGAGATGCTTTCACGCCATCTGCTCATCTCCACAGGCAACAATACAGACTTGTCGCGCTATTATGCCATCACAACGAAGTCCAACGCTTGAGGGCAGAAAAGAGCGCAAAAGTGCTCCCGACTTTTTCGCACATTACAATGGAAAAGTCGCGTGTTACGGAGAAATCTGAGACAACGGCAAATGAAGGAGCGGACTTTTTCACAAGTTATACCAATTTCCATTGGGTTATTGTCGTTCCGTTGAGTCGGACTTGTCCCGCTTGCAATCACCAGATGCAACAGGGAGTTGCCTGGTGATTGCAAGCGGGACAAGCCAAACAAACCGGTGGTGCTAGGAGTGAAGTCGAGAGTCGTTATACGCTCTCTTGATTGCTGTCGCGATGCTCTTGACCCGCTCAGCATGATCTAAGCCGCGGTCTGCGTCGCTGTACACCAAATTTACTGCGATGAAACGACAACGATCAAACACCATTGGAGAGGAAATATCGACAAGCACATCTACGTCTGACTGCGGGCTTCCTCCTGGAACTGGCGAAACGAATGAGCTCTTCCAGGAGCATTAGGTTGCCGCAAGAACCTTTTATCTTGCTTTGGCAGACCCAGAAGCGATTGCAGATGGGTTGAACCCTCTAACTATCAACCATACTGCCAAAACTATTTCTTGCACGGCTATGGGAAGGTTCAAAACGACCTGGGTCGTCGACATATAGCTGGTGACACCAAACAGAACGAACATGGCTGCTACTAGGCCCAATAGGACACCAACAATACCCCAACCGGATACCCATCGTGGAATGAGTTGTGATTGGTAGAATACCAGATAGTACATCAGACCACCCGTGTAAAAAGCGAATATCGCAGTAAGGCTCGCCCAATTCGGTTCTGCAAGTAACACCGTGCCTACAGTGTGAAAATACGAGACATCCGGAGCCCCAGCTTTCACAAATGCTTGACTTAATGTCACGAGTAAGAGGACGCCGATGACCCCAACTATATACAGCATGCCCTCGATAATTCTGAAACCAACAGATCCCAGAGCGAGACCTTCATTAAATCGCCTTAAAATTGGATACAGCGAAATGGCAATACCAGCAGATGAGAAGCCCCCGATGAGCAAAAACAGCGCTCCGAGCATGACCTGGTTTTCATTGGCAGCAACCTTCACGAGATAATCTGGACTCTGCAGAATAGGATTCCAGAAAACAGTACTGAGTAGGCTCGCAGCCGTCGCAATGATGAACAAAACTCCCGCGATTATGGCGGTCTTCTTCTCCGAATTCATGTCTTTCCTCCTGCCGTATTGTCACTATGTTCCACAGTGACGACTGCAGTTTGCCATTTTGAACCGAGCAACGAGTAGTTGATTACCCAGCGCGCAGGACCGGAACAAGACGCACGAGTGGAATGGCGCGACTGGTTGCCCCTTGATACCTCGCGTATGTGGGCGCGACATGCAGGAGATGTGGCCAGAAGGCGGCCGCCTCTTCACTGGATAACTCGTCGGCGTGGACCGTCTGTATGCGGTCCATGATTTGGACTCGCGCGGTCGGACTGGCCAGCAGGTTGTAGTACCAGCCAGGATGAGAGGACCGGCCACTGTTGGCAGCGGCAATGACCATGTCCTCGCCCATTGGGAAGTACTGGAGTATGGTCGTCCGCGTCTTTCCCGACTTGCGCCCACGTGTGGTGAGAATCAGCGCGTTGACGTTCCAGGGCCTGACGATGCGACCACCGGTCAGGCGATACAGACCTATAGCGAGGCCTGCCAGCCTTTTATCCAGCTCGTAATTCAGAAACAGAGCAATCCTATCTTTGAGCGGGAGACCCCTCCACGATTTCTTGCCGGGACTTCTCAACTTCTCACGTGGTTCACGAACGATTGGAGAGGTGAGCAGCAACGCAACTACCAGGAGAACGCAAACGACTACCCCCAAAGCCAATATCCAGCGCCGCAGGGTCAGATTCTTCATGACACCCTCCTTTTGGCGTAACAACGCGTCTGTCCGCTCGTCAGAGCGTCTACCGGCATACATACCGTGGCTCACAGAGATCACAGTTTCCGCACACCGCACGGCTCTTTCGACACAGAAAGGTCACAAGCGTCGCACGACTCCTTTGCTCCTGGGTTGTTTGTGGATCTGCCGGGGCCACCAGTGGAAGCGAGTGGTCGAGCGAATCAGCGCTGGTTGCTGCTGTAAGACAGTGCACCGGGCAAGTTGCACCTCCTCGAGGTCGTCAATGGTGGCAAAGTGGCGGTTGACCAAGACCGAATTGGTCAGCGGCCACAGGTGTTCGGCCGGTTGGAGTTCGGGCGAATAAGGGCGGCAGAAACAACAGATGGACATGCTCGGGCACCCGCAGACGCACACTGGTATGCCAACCGGCCCGGTCGAGGACCAGCACAATAGCCACCTCAATCTGGTTTATAGAATTTCTCGTACGTCGTTCCCAATACGGCCAACACCCGTTCATGCACTGGCTCCAACCCGGCAATGTTCTGCTATGGGGGGCCTATGGGCTGTGGGAAGGCGACCAGGCTAATCCCCTCAAAGCACTGAAAGATCCAGCGCATCGTCGAACGATCCGAGGGTTTGCTCAGCTAGTTGGGAACGGTCTGTCCAGTGGCCGCCAACTCTTCGCGCAGGCGGTGCTGGCGGGCCGATACACCAACAGGCGCGGCACCATGACCAGACTGAGCGCCGCGATACCGTTCGGCTTCGACTCCCTCCATCGACCAGCGGTAATAGGACTCGGTGATCGGCGTAGTGATAGCTGCTCCCACCTGCTCGCGCTCCTCCAGCCGCAGCAGCGGGAGATCCTCGACGGTTGCCTGCCGCAGTGTGTACGGCTCAGGCGCGCCGGCCTTGAGGGAAGGTATCGCGGGAAAGTAGACGGTGAGACCGACGCCTTCGGGAACGGCGTATTCGTAGCCGAACTGGCGGTAGTAGTTCTGTATACCGGTGATGCCCTGCACCAGATCGCCGCGCGCCTGGCTCTTGCCGTGTATCAGTTGGAAGATCGCCCGAATCAGGCCCCGGTTGCGGTACTCGGGCATTGTCGCCACCACCTCCGGCCGGCCGAACGGTACCAGCATGCCTTCGAACTCAAATGTGTATCTAAGCAGGCAGGTTGAAGCCACAATCGCGCTCCGCGTGGTATCCTCGACTACTGCGAAGTCGTGTGGGCCAATTAGCGGATGCCGTCAGCTGAACATGTCGCGGGTCCAGTAGGGGACATGCCAGTTGAGTGGCGCCTCCGGGCTCGCCCGGTAGACATACGCATAGAGCGAAGCCACCTGTTCCATGTCTTTCGGCGTTGACCAGCGCACCAGCAAGCCCTCACCTAGCTCGCGACTGTAAGTATCGTCGTGCATCGGGATCACCCCAGACATGCTTGCCCTCCGTTATGCGTATTAGTGCCGTCTGGATTGCCTCACCCAGTATGCCACCTGTCTCATCTTTCCTGCCAGTCGAAGAGGTACGGCTGCCGGCGGCTAACGTTCGCGGCGTACAGTAGGAACGATGGTAACGAGTATTGTCGCCGCCAGCAGCCAGGCCCAGATGAGCCAGATGGTCGGGAACATGCCGAGACGTTGTATCAGGATACCGGTGAGCGCCAGACCCAGGGGTCGTAGCGTTGCCGGCAGGAGGCGGCAGACGCTGATCACCCGGCCCCGTAGCTCCTCGGGAATCAGCTGCAGGCGATGGCTGAAATAAGGTATGTCTTCTATCGGATCCATAAAGCCGGTACCGAACTCCACCGCCGCCAGGACCGGAGGGAACGGCGCCAGAGCGTACAGGGCCCAGCTCAGCGCAAAAAACCAGCGCGAGACCAGGATCGATTGCCCCACCGTGAGGAAGTGACCCAGGCGGGATGTCAGGAGAGAACCGAGAATTGAGCCGATACCGCCCACGGCCACGATCACTCCAATCACCACCGGCGTGGCTTGTGCCCGCTCCGCCAGGATGATAATGATCAACGCCTGGCCCGAGAAGCCGAACGCGCCCGCTCCCATCATCAAGGTCATGGTGAGGATAAAGGGCTGCCGCCAGACCCAGCGCAGCCCTGCCCGTATCTCGGCTCCAATGTGGCGGGGCTTCGTCGTCCGTATGCGCTGAAACGGTGTGCGCATCAGCGCCAGCGTCGTGAGCGAGATGAGATAAGAGACGGCGTCTGTTAGAAACGGTAGCATCGCGCCCAGAGTATACAGGAATCCGGAGAGAGCCGGACCGACCAGGGTCGTAGTGCCCTCGACAAACTCCTCCTGGGCGACTGCTGTTGGCAGCTGGGAAGGGGTGACCAGCTGCGGGACGGCTGCCGTCTTCGCCAGACGAAACACCGTGAGCAGAGTGCCCTCGACGAAGGCGGCACCTGCCAGCTGAGCGATGCTGAGATGGCCAAGCGCGTAGGCGAGAGGAATGCTGAGCAGACACAGGGCGCGTAGAGCGTCGCAGGTAAGCATCACCTGCCTCCGGTCCCAGCGATCCACCAGCACGCCGGCGAAGAGGCCAAAGAGCGCGCCCGGCAACGCTCGCAGGGCCGCCACCAGGCCGGCCGCTGCCGGGGAGTGGGAGATAGATAGCACCAGCAATGGGTATGCGAGCTCGGAGATCGCGCCGCCGATGTCGGAAAGTGACTGCCCGCTCCAGAAGAGGAGATAGTCGCGGTTGCGCCAGAGTGATGTAGGCGGTGCGGCAGGGTGCTGCCGAGCATTGGTTACGCGTTCGTGTGAAGTCGCCACGCTCGACTCCTTTCCAATACCATAGAAGAGAGTACGCAAAGGGTATGAGGGCGTCTCGAATGCGCGGCGCGGCCAGGGCGGATAGGACGGGTAGAGAATCGGGCCGCAGGCAGACGAGACGGCGGGGCCCGGCGGTACGTGGAGGAGGTAGGAAGCCGAAGAGCGGAAGGAGGTAGAGGCGCTCCACGGGGCCGCGGCCGCCTTAGCCGGCGCGTGGTCCCAGGTTGGATGGCGCTCTATTCTGCCGCATAAGCACGTGCGCCAGGCTTATGCGGCTACGAGGCTTGTCTTGCGATTCCGGTTCCGGTGGATCATCCAGGCCGGTTTACTGGGCATTGTGTACATGTTATGCATAGGCACAAGCTAGCACGCCGGCCCGTGGCCTGTCAATAGAGGTCATGAGCTGACAATTCAACCCGCAAGAGGTCGACACACGGACAAACGGGATAGTTGTCGTCGAGTCGTTCACAAGGCATTGGCCGTCTGTGGATCATGCGCCAATGCCAGTTTGTATTCCAACATCCTGTGAAGCGTGCCCAGCATCTGATCCAATTCGTCCTTCCTCCATTCGATCTCCTGCATCTTCTGGCAAATCCATTCAATCACTTCCCGATTAGTGCGCGCATGGGTGTCATGATCCTGCAAGATGTCCTTCAATTCGGCGAGCGAACACCCTACTCCTTGAAACTTCTTGACCAGTGTTAGCCGTTCAATCGCCTCGTCGGCGAAATCCAGCTCGTGACCAGAGCTCCTGGCACGCTTTAATACCCCCACACCCATGGGACCTCGTTGCTGCTCTCAAGTACTGGAAAATGCCAGGAGGCAGCGCCTGACTTGAGTGCTGCATACAAGGTTATGCGACAAATCACACGTTCACAGGCATTGCTCGCAGCTAATCTCACCCAGGAGCTCAGACTTTTCTCAAATCACAATAGAATTGTCTCAAGTTACGTTGGAAATGGCCGTTTTTCTCAAGTTATGGTGGAAATCACAACATACGTTGTGATTTCCACCATAACGTGCGACGCGAAAATGGCAAATTTCTGGTGTGAGAGGTCGTCCAAGCTCACAGGCCGTGCGAAAATTCCAACGTAACGTGCGAAAAAGTCCCTGATTCCAGCGTAACGTGCGAAAAAGTCCGGAGGCGCTGTTCATAAATTTCTCGCGTAACTTGCGACTTTTCCAGCGTAACGTGCGAAAAAGTCTGGAGGAGGACGTGTGGATTCTAGTATAAGCATAGAAATCGCATTTTCCAGTCATGGACGCTCGTTGGTGATTTACGCGAAGATGCAGTCACGGACGTACCTGATCCAAGACTAACCCCATAAAATGTCTCCATGCCGATGTTGCCCAGAACGAGCGAGGCGACACGTGTTTTGTTCTGCTCTGCCACCTCGCTCAGGGTAGAACCGTTAGTATGGGTCAACCCAATTCACCGCGTACTGATCGTACGGCACATCACCGGGATCATACTGAATGGGTCCAGTTGTGGCTATATAGCGCCCATAGGTCACGCACGTTGGATATTTCGACGGATTAGGGCTGCAGCTATGCATATTGTTATAGTCATGAGGCAGGTTATTCACACCGTAGTAGCCCCCATTGTCAGTGATCCCAACCCCGTAGAACGTCTCCGAGCCAAAATTGGCGAAATTAGGATTCTCCCGGTTAAACTCGACAATTGCTTCGCCTTGGTGCTCACTGCTGCTGGGACCATAGCACTGATCACCTGAGTTCTCACCATCGCTAATACGCTGGATATACATGCAGCCAGATGAGCCACTATCCCATACTGACACGTACATATGGTCGTTACAGTTCACCGGGAAGACATAATGGACATCCGTATCCAAGCCCCCTGTATCCTCAACAAACGCATAGTAGGTGGTGTACCACCCATTGGCATACTGCTGAAACCCTGCAGTGCCAGCTTGTATTAACGTAGCAGTGCGGTTTTCCCCTCCCAGACCTATCCATGCCCCGTACACTGCGGGTTGGTTATGGTAAGGAGGTGTGGGGTTAATACAGGAGACGAAGTAATCCATGTCAGCTTCAGTGTAAACCTGGCCGGGGGTTGATTCGTCAGCTTTATTGCCCGCCCAGTTCCACGAGGCTAGTTCACTCGTAAACTGCTGGTTACTTACCGTATAGTCGCATACTCGCCTACCCGCAGCGCGGACGATCTTAGCCCATTTGCTAAAAGGCTCACCGGGGATACGAGGAGGTAGCCCGTAGCTCGCCAGTTCAGCAGCAGTGTAGGTTGCGCGGTCTTTTACTGACTGGGGAGGAGCTTGCAAACAGGAAGCTGCGTGTACGTGGGTACCAGCTGGGACCAGCGTCTGTCCCGAAGCTGCTCTGACATTGGTAACGCCGAGTGCAAAAAATCCAACAGTACTCGCCAAGACGATGGTAAGTATACTTGCCACCGATACCATCAACGATCTCCACGTGTACCTCTGCCGAGATATGTGCATGGATCTCGTCCTTCCCACCCAGTATCGCTGTGGAAGTCCGTGAAGGGTCCAGAGCCTTTTCATACTTCCGTCTCCTCTTCCAGTAAAGACCTACGACTGCCCGCACCTGATCCCCGCCTCTGTTCCAGCTGCCTTTGTCAGTAGTGAGCTGGTACGCCCAAGTATGT
Source organism: uncultured Chloroflexia bacterium (assembly GCA_963826075.1). Taxonomy (GTDB): domain Bacteria; phylum Chloroflexota; class Ktedonobacteria; order Ktedonobacterales; family JADMIN01; genus JAJPKE01. Next base: position 27,680 of record CAWGVQ010000004.1, on the reverse strand, counting down.
GCCCCAGGTAGGCGAACGCACCACGGAAAACTTGGAATTGACTTGTAAAATGCTGGGGGCAATTCAAGCCGACCCTTGAGCCAGGCAGCGGCTACGTCAGCACTAATGAGGTAGACGACGACTATCGGCGGGACCTGCCGCCAGAGGTCACGAGCATCGTCTGTGTCATGTCCTTGACCGCCGGTTGGTCAGAACCTGCAAATGCCTGGTCGGCAGCCTGCTCGATAGTCCAAGCTGCACCGGATGCCCAAAACGCTGCAAATTCATCGGCTGGCATGGCGGTCGATAGCGCGGCAAGGTGCTGCTCACGCTGGCGCTGATGCTCAGCGGGGATAAACGGATCAGTAGCCGGGACAGCACATGTTGCTGCATAAAGGTGGATAGCTAGCTCGTCGTGCTGGAGCAGAGCATGTACATTCGCGGCAGCAATGAGGAGATATGGCAGAGTCGGAGTCTCCTGTGCCACTGCATAGTAGTAGTAGCTTTCCCCGTAGCAGCGCAGCGACTCCGCTAGGTCTCCATCGGTGTAGGCCGCATCTCCAAGGATAGCCAGCGTCTGGGCTGTGCCCAGTGGGTCGTGTAGTGCCTTACGAAGCTGCAGACTCTCGGTAAGAATGATGCGCGCCCGTATCCGGTCACCGTGTGCAACCAGCAGATCTCCCAGGTTGGCCAGGATTCGGGCCAGAAGATCAGGACGCTGGATAGCACGGCAGAGGACGAGACCTTCTTCGAGAATCTCCCGTGCTTGCTCATAGTCCCCTTGCTGAGCGTTGGCTAGTCCCAAGTTATTCAAACAGCTTGCAACGCCTGGAATGTCAGCCAGCTCACGGCGGATAGCAAGGCTTGACCTGTAGTACTCAATGGCACCAGCAAAGTCTGCCTGGGCACGGGCAATTTCTCCAAGACCAAGTAGGGTAATAGCGACACGAGCCCGATCCCCTGCTGCGGTTGCCAGGGTCAGGACCTGCTGGTGGCAGCTTGTCGCATACGGGTAGTCGTGTCGTACAACAGCAAGGCGCGCAGCGGCACCGAGTGCTTTTATCAGCAAATGGAAGGTCAGACATGAGCGGTTGTTCGCATTGGCAACCACTCTAGGAGCCCGCTCAGCGACTTCGTCTCTGGACGGATACAAATCAGAGGTGGTCCTGCGCCTGCGTAAAAGCAGGGTAAAGTCACGGCTGATAGAACTCTTGGCATGCCACGACTCGCCGTCAGGTTCACATCGCAGTGCTGCCTCCAGGACACAGGCCAACCAGGAGTCACCCTCCTGATAGTGGCCGTGCAAGTACCAGAAGCGATACAGCGCAGCTGCCAGACGCAGGCACGCTTCTAGCTCACCCTGCTCATAGAACCAGCAGAGAGCAGCCCGGAGATTCTCGTGCTCTTCCTCCAGGCGCTCGATCCAGCGGATCTGCTCGGGCCCCTCTAGCTTCGACTCAGCCGCTTCGGCGAGTGACAGGAAATAGTGGGCATGCCAGGACATGAGCATCGCACCGTCGCCAGATTGGGTCGTGTGCTGCTGTGCAAAGTCACGAACCGTCTCCAGCAGCTGCAGACGGGGCTCACCGTCGCATCCGACGGTACAGGATACCAGATGGTGATCTAGCAAGGTCATAATGTGTGGCAAGCCAGATAGCGGTACGCTTGGATCACTGGGACAGGAAAGAGACCAGTTATCAGGATGCTGCGATGAATCTTGTACTCCTTGGGATTCAAGAGCTTCAAGAGGTGCCCCACCAACAAACACCGCGAGGCGCCGCAACATCAGTTGCGCATCTGGAGGCAGAAGCTGATAGCTCCACAGGAGCGTGGCCTGTAGCGATTGGTGGCGCTCCGGTGCGTTCTGCGGTCCAGAGGCCAGGACGCTAAGCTGGTGATGCTCCAGTCGGCCCAGCAGCGCCCGCGGAGAAAAGAGCCGGAGCTGGGCTGCGGCCAGTTCGAGGGCAAGAGGAAGTCCGTCGAGTCGGCGGCAAATCTGGGCAATACTCGCAGCATTGTCCCAGCTCAGCGCAAAGCCTGCCTGTATCTGAGCAGCACGTGCAATGAAGAGTTCTACCGCAGGGAACGCGGAGAGTTCCGCCAGCGAGCGGTACTCATCGATATCAGGCTCAGGAACAGGCAGTGGGGAGACGCGGTACTGATGCTCGCCGTGCACGCGGAGTGCTACTCTGCTGGTGACCAGGAGCTTCAGTGCTGGACAGGCTGCAAGCAGCGAGAGCAGATCTGGCGCGGCATCTACGACGTGCTCGAGGTTATCGAGAACCACCAAAGTGGTGCGCTGGTGCAAATGCGCTTGCAGAAGATCACCAGGAGCAGCATCTTCAGCGTCGCGTAGAGCAAGGCGCTGAGCAATACTGGTAAGAACGCGCGTTGGGTCGGAGACTGGTGCCAGGTCTACACTGTGGATCCCATCTGGAAACTCGTCATCCAGGTGCCTGATAGCCTCCAGGCAGAGACGGGTCTTGCCAACTCCAGGAGGACCGAGAAGACTGAGCAGACGCACCTCTGGCCGGCGAAGTAATTCGAGGAGGTGGTGTACATCGGTTTCGCGACCGATGACTGAGGTCAGTGGAGCTGAGTCTAGTGGCAATACTGACCCTGCCGGCGATTTCCAGGCCGCTTGAGCGATACTCAGCAGGAGCAGTTGGTGCTGTGGCGGCACAGACAAGGCGTCGAGCCAGCGGTGAAGCGTATCGGATCGTGGCACGTGGGCCTTCCCACGCTCCAGATTACTGATGGTATAGACGCTGATACCCGCACGATCGGCAAGTTCCTCTTGCGTTAGACCGGCCGCTTGGCGACAGCTACGCAGATCCGAACCCAGTCGTAGTATGGACGTGGTGAATCTTGCCTGCATGGTAGGTATCTTCCTCTACTCGCTCCGATCGTCCCATACCGCTGATCCAGTACAGCCCTCTATAAAGAGACGAACAAGACGTAGGCAGATCTCTCATGTACTCGTAGGTCAGACGGTACGGGCGTTGGGCATTTGTTCCGATAAAGCAAGCGTGTCATAACGTCGTACCAACCACAGAGCTCTTCGGTTCCAGCGGCGAAGTGCCTGCCGCACCTCACTGCGTACGGTCCATGTCAGGGATATTGAACTCTCAGAAAGATCTACTCGGACTTTTCGCACGTTACGTGAGAAATCACATTATGCTGGAAAAGTCGCACGTTAGATGAGAAATCACAACAACTACAGCGGGCTTTACACTCCTTCACGTATCTGCTACAATGTAGTAGTTGCTAAAGTGTTTCTGCGAAAGGACGATCGCTATGGAGACTAGAGTGACGGCTTCACCGCCGGCAGGCTGTGTAATTCCCTGTGCGGATCCGGAGCGAGTGGCGACCAGCCGAGCCAACCTGCTGGACGAGACCACGTACGGGGAGCTAGCCGACATTTTTCGTGCACTGGGTGACCCGACCCGCGCTAAAATTGTCTATAGCCTGCTGGAGCAGGATCTGTGCACCTGTGATCTTGCCGAGCTTACCGGTATCTCCGAATCTGCGGTATCCCAGCACATTCGTATACTGAGGGGGCTCCGGTTGGTACGCAGCCGCAGGTCAGGCAAGCAGGTTTTCCATAGCCTGGACGATGCCCACATCGCTATCTTGCTACAGGTGGGACTCCGTCATGTGCAGGATGGGGATGCCGGGCATCCAGAGATGGAGCGCCTACTGGGGCAGTTCGCCACAGCACCCGCAGGAGGGCAGTCATATGGCGGCCACTCATAGTCATGTCGCCGGGCACGCGCATAGCGTAGCCGGAAGCAAGCTGCGATCCGCCTTCTTCCTCACCGCGCTTATTCTTTTGGTAGAGGTAGCCGGTGGACTGGCCTCACATTCCCTGGCACTGCTCTCCGATGCCGGGCACGTGCTCACCGATATCCTGGCGCTAGGCCTGGCTTGGTTTGCTGCCGTCAGGGCTGAACGGCCGGCGGACGCACGCAATACATATGGCTATTATCGAACTGGCATACTGGCGGCGTTCATCAATTCAATTACCCTTATTGGCGTTGTCGTTGCCATAATTTACGAGGCCATCCAGCGCTTGCAGCACCCCCAGGTCGTGAGTCCATGGCTGATGATCGTCACCGCCGGGGTCGGGCTCGCGGTGAACGTCTACATTGTATTGGGACTGCATGCGGAGCACGGCGAAAACCTTAACGTCGCTGGAGCGTTTCTGCATGCGCTCGGCGACATCGGTGCCTCGGCCGGCGTTATCGTCGGAGGCGTGATCATCCTGCTCACCGGTTGGATCTATGCTGATCCGCTTATATCCCTCGCTATTGCGGCACTGGTGGCAAAGAGCGCCTGGCAGCTGCTACGGCGGGCGGTTGACATTCTCATGGAGTCGGCACCTCGAGACCTCAACAGCTCGCAGCTCGTGCGCGACATTCGAGCCATCCCGTGCGTTGTCGACGTCCATGATCTACATGTCTGGTCAATTGCCGGAGGCCGGCACGTTCTCTCGGCCCACGTACAGGTCGGAGATGATTGTCCGCTCACTCGCTGCGATACGTTGCTCGGCGACATACACTGCCTGCTCTGCGAGCACTACCATATCAGCCATACCACCATCCAAATCGAGCACGCCGGGTGCGGCGACCAGAGCCTCTACTGCAACCAGCCGGACAGCGCGCACCCGCATACGCACAGTTCAGATGCTCTGTCGGATGCGCAGACGGAATAAGCAAGCATAGCGCCCGATAACGACAACGTTTAGCCGGATCCTCTAGGAGGTCTATATGACTGGGTTGACGACCTGCCCGCAAGCATTCTCATATCCTAAGCAGGTTGAAAATCGACGAGCTGCAGCATGCACCTTTACTGTTGCATTCGGAGTGCCGCTGATATCAGCTGACGACCTACCAATCGAGAGTGTCCGTGGGGCCGCGCTCGCCAACTCAGTACCGCATTGACTCTATGGTGCGCTCGCGACACGAGGCATTTGGGAGAAAGCAGTGTGAAAGCTATTGGTACATCGGTGGTGTCGTCACCTCTACACGCCTGGTTCCGCGCTAGTATACTCTCCGGAGTTGTTGCAGCAGGTATGCTGTTCCTGCTAGGATTTGCGCGCTTTCCGCAAATCAGCGGGTCGTTAGTGCCATATGTGGCTCTGGCTGTAGCTGGCATGCTCATTATCGTGCTCCCCGCCGCGCTCATCCTGCGTATAACGCGCGACCGCGCCGGCCCGATTGAGCCGGCACGCAGCCGAAGCCTGTTAATTGGTGGCGCGCTGGGAGTGATTTGGATCGCGTATACCTTAATCACCCATATCGTTATCCCTAACAACGAACAACCGGTCGTCAACTCGGCACTGCTCTGGAGCGCACTGTCGCTTGCCGCGCTCGCCTTCCTCATCGATAGCTTTACCGTCGGATTCCAATGCAAGCGATTCACCACTGGCCTGGGTGCTGGCCTGGCAGTTGGATTCATCTCCGGTGTGCTGGCCATGCTGACGATCGGAGTCATGCTCGATGTCGGAATGGGGGCACTGGTTCGGAACATGAACGCTGGAGAGCTGCAAGGATTCGCCTCCAGCGGATGGACCAACCGTCAAGCTTGGTACTACTGGAACGAGGAGCTCTTCGGAGCGCTCGGAGACTATAGCTTATTACTGCTCGGTGCGGCGGTGTTCGGCTCCATTGGCGCCGCTATGGGGCGCCTCCTGTCCGCGTATTTGCACCGCCCACACTGGCCGGGGCCAGCCTAAATCGGCACACTAGTGGCGCTCAAGTGCCGCTAAGAAGTCCCTAGAGCGCTCTCGCTCATACAACAAACATGGCTAGTATCTATTCGTAGCGCAGCGCGTCCAGCGGGCGCACACGGGTCGGTTTCCACGCGACGGCGGCGGCAACCAGCATACAGAGTGCCGCCGTTGCCCCGGCTAGAGCCAGGGTCAGGGCAACTGACGCCCCCGGCTGGCTGCGGGACTGGAATACCACCCGGCCGAGCACCGTCGCCGCCAGGCTGACCAGAATGAGCGCGGCATACGCCCCGGTGACTCCCAGCAACCCATTTTCCACCAGCACCATGGCTAGCACACCGCGACTGGTATGCCCGATGGCCTTGAGCAGACCCAACTCGCGGCGCCGCTCCAGCATGGCCAAGGCGGCAGTATTGGCGATCAACACCAGACCGGCGAACATCGCCAGGGACGCAATGAGCTCGACCACCTGCAAGATATTCTCCAGTATACTGTTGAGCTGATTGATGGTCGCCGCGTCTCCCAGGGTAATAGTACCCGGGACCGCCTGCTGAATCGATTCGAGGTCTTGATTCTGCTGCGCCTCCGGGAGTCGGAGCCCGAAGATCGTATACTGGTGTCCTTCTCCCAGTCCTTTGGCGACGCTCTGGTCGGCCAGGATGGTGGAGAGATTGCCGAACGTTCCTAGTCCGGTATAGAAGCCCACCACGCGCAGCGCCTTGGTGACTTTACCATCCTGGCTGGTTGTCATAACTACGTCGTTGAGCTTGAGATTCTCAGGCGGCTCCGAGTAGCTGAGTGGAAACACCGCGTTGTCGGTTCCGGCATCGGCACTTGTAAGTAAGCGTCCGGATACCGCATCCTGGGCCCCTTGCGTGAGAACCGCCGGAGGTAGATTGCCGCCTGCTAGGTTGAAGCCGTTGACGCCGGCCAGGTTCCCAAGCTCAGTCGACGCCTTTGGCAGGGTCCGGCCGTCGGCGGAAACCACGCGCGCCGGAACCGCCAGCGAAACCACTTCATTGGCGACATCCGGGAGTCCGGAGATGCGAGCCGCCACCTGTGGAGCAGCGTCGCTGCCGGCGATGATGTAGGCGTTGTCCTGATTCACCGTTCCGGCGCGGGAGGCGAAGAAATCCTTGATGTTCTGCCCCAGGACCAACCCCATACCCACCGCGAAGACGCCGACGAAGAGCGCCACCAGAGTGGTGGCGCTGCGCAGTCGAGCTCGTCCGATGTTGCGGAGCGCGAGCTGGGTCTCCGCCCGCGCCGATGTGGGCAGCACGGCAACCACCCCAGCAACTGCGACGAGCACCAGCAATAGGACCCCAAATGCGGGCGAGAATCGTAGCAGCAGTAGCGCAATGATGAGAATCGGCACCAGTGCCACCAGCGAGCCGAAGCGTCGGGGATCCGGAACCGGCCAGCGGCTCACCAGCCACGCCAGCAGGGCGAATCCGGCGCTGAGTAGCCCGAGAGCAATCAAGCTGCCGAGAACAACGGCCACTGTTACCACGAGATTGCCTAGGATCGACAGTGCCAGGAGCCCAAAGAGAGCGGTGAGTAGCACCAGTAATCCGAGCGAAGCCGCTCTGCTGCCACCGCTTCCCTGCGCCTGCTCGCGCAACACTACCAGCGGCCGCGCCGCGCTAGCCCGTACTATAGGAATCAAGCCAAAAATCAGGGTGGTGGCGAGACCGATGGCGACCCCGGAAAGAACAGTGCCCGGATCGATAATGGTGGGCAGCGCCAGGTAGAAGGCCCGCTCCACCAGCGTCTGGACCACAAAGCTGAGCCCGATACCGGCGGCCGCTCCGATGATACCTCCGACCAAGCCAAGGAGCACCGCTTCAATGCCGAAGACGCGCAACAGATCGCGCTGTTTGGCGCCCAGAGTCTTGAGCATCGCGATCTCAATCTGCCGGCGGCGCAGCAGCACCTGCATGGTATTCATAATCCCGACTCCGCCGATAAGCAAGGCGAGAAGCCCAATGATACGCAAGAATGTACGGATGGCGTCGACCTCAGATTGAACCTGGGCACCTGCCTGTGGTGCGGTGGTGGCGCTGAGCCCTGGAAACTGGCTCCGAATTTCGGCGGAGACCGTGGAGGCGGCGGCGTCACTGTGCCCGGGAACGTTGACGAATATCCACGTATAGCCTGACGGTGCCCCAGTCAGATTGATAAAGCTGTCAGAGGTCGCCTCCGACATTAGGAGCTCGGCGCGACCGCTTATGAGCGGTGTGGTGGCGATCTCGCCGGTGATGGTGACCGTGCCGGTACTGCCCGAAGTCGTGGTGAGCCGCAACGTATCACCCACATCCATGTGAAGTCGTTGTTGCAGAGTTTCGGTTATGACCGCGCCGTTGCCCTGCAGCAGGTGTGCCAGAGTGCTGCCATCTGGAGTGATGACCGGCACCGAGCCAGCCAACGGAAAGGCGGCCGGGTCCACCGACCAGAACGTTACCCGCTGAAGTCCGGTGCCGGTCGTGGTGGTCGAGTCGCCGTCCTTCACTGGAGAGTAAGCGGTGATAACTCCCCGCGACTGCAGTCCAGCAAAATAGGTGAGCTGCGTGTCGGAAATGTTGGCAAGCTCGGTGTGTACCGCCAGGTCTCCGCCGTTGAAAGCGCGAATGTTGCCGGTCAGCGCCGAATTCACCATTATGCTGACCAGTTGCAGGGCCACGATCACCAGCACACCGACCGTCACACAGACCAGCGCGAAAATCGAGTACTGGCCGCCGCGAAGCAGGGAGCGAGTGGCATAGCGCCACGAAAAGCGCAGATTCATTCCGCTATCCTTCCATCTTCCAGACGAATGACTCGGCTAGCGGCGGCGGCGACGGTAGCGTCGTGGGTGGCAATGAGGAAGGTCGTACCTGTCTCCCGCTGGACGTCGCCGATCATGCGCAGCATGTTGTCGCCATTAGCGCGGTCTAAATTCCCAGTCGGCTCGTCCATGATGACAATAGCTGGATCGGTGACCAGCGCTCGGGCAATTGCCACCCGCTGCTGTTCGCCACCGGAAAGCTGGTGGGGACGATTCTTGAGTCGGTGATCGAGTCCCACCAGGGTGAGAACGGCGCGCGCTCGCGTCGCCGGATCACCCTGGTGTTTCCCGATCGCTAGCGGGGCCTCGACATTCTCCTGGGCGGTCAGCGTGGGGATGAGATTGAAAGCCTGAAACACCATGCCGATCTTCTGGTTACGTACCGTGGCCAGGCGGTCTTCGCTCATGTGGGTGACGTCGATCCCGGAAATGCGCACCATCCCGCTGGATGGAGAATCGAGGCCGGCGAGGATGCCCAAGAGCGTCGATTTGCCGGAGCCAGATGGCCCCATGAGTGCGGCGAACTCGCCGCGGCCGAGAGTAAGGCTGACGCCCCGCAAAATTGATATGGGCTCGCGCCCCAGGGTAAGCGATTTGTGTACGTCGAGTGCCTCGAGCGCGTGGGCAGAAGACATGGGTGTACGTCTCCTATTCGGTGCAAAGTGAGCACGCAGATTCCGGCGCCGTCTCACATGGACTCGGCGCTGTCGACAATCGTTTGGGTAGTGTCGAGGTCCGCGAGTGGAAAACTAACGAGAGGTGACTACGCTAGGTCTATGCCGCTTCCGCATGCGCATTGACTCCGCCTACGCCGTCAAGCAATGCCCAGATCGCGAGCAGGACTGCTACCGCCATAACGGTGACCTCAAGGGCTATGGCTACAAGCGTGCTGCTTGCCAGGAACCCATCGTAGCCAAAGAAGTGGTTGGGAGCGTCCTGCCAGAGAGCGAGACTCCAGACGACGTGGGAGACCAGCGTAAGCACCATTCCCGAGATGGCCACAGCCCCGGGGATGAGGCTGAATCGCAGCAGCCGTCTGTCGATCTCACTCCGGCGGACAGCGTCAAGCACGGCGGCGGTACTGGCTAGCGCGGCGAGCAGGAACACCAGGACAACCGATCCAATGCCGACGATGCGCTGCCAGGAATGTATGGTGGCGGGTGTACGTCCGCCGACGCCCAGTGCGGCGATAATCCCGAGGTAGATCAGGGTGACTACGAGGGCAATCGGTGGCACCAGGTAGCGTACGATGATATCGTGACGGCCATGGGCGAGGGCAAACCGGAGCGAGGCAACGAATATAGGAATGCCTCCCGCCAGTACCCCGAGGAGCGCGATGATCGCCCCGATTTCGACTCCGAGGTAGGAGATGGAGAAAAGTGGGTACGTGGCTGGCAGTCCGGACTTCATCACGTCCTCCGACATCTTGGAATACCCTATTCCGGCGAACACGAAGGCGATAAAGCAGGCAAAAATGGCGCTTGAAGATCGGCGGTACTTCATTTCCACGGGAGCTTCCCTCCTGATATGCAGTAGCAAGGCATACTCAGCGATAGCCCCGCAGATAAGGTCGCTCGCAGAGGGCGCCCACAGGCGAATAACGCCGACGGTACCGCTCCGCGCATAGGCGTCCAGGCAGGTTTGGCGATATACTTGGAGAATGTCGTCACCAAAGTCGTGCCGGAAGGTCGGGGGGTGCACTATCAGCAGGCGAGAATATATCCAGAGCGTTAGCGCCACCGGGGCCGGAATGGTTGTCGACTGGCGAGATGCTCGGTAGCTCAAAGCGCACCTCCTAGCGAGACTCTTGGCATATCCGGGAGCGTGCCCCGAGACAGCACTCCCTTAGCTTTGGCGAGATCTACCAGCGCCTCCAGGCGCGCGGCCTCGGCGCCCAGTACCCGGCGGCCATAACTCGTCAACCGGTAGTAGCGACGACGTTCGTCGTCGAGCTCTGGATCTGGACGGGCCTCCGCCTCTTCGATAAGGTTTGCTGCCAGCATCTGTTTAATCGATCGATACAGTGTGGTGGTTCCCAGGCGAAGCTGGCCCCCCGTGTACGCCTCCACCTCACGCATGATGCTGTAACCATGCCGCTCCTCTGTCGCCAGGGCCAGCAGGATGTGAAAGACCGCGGGCGTAAGAGGTAACAGCGCTTCCGGCTCGGGAAGCCCACTGGGCTGATCTGGCATGAGATTCCTCGCACTTAGATTCATTAACAATTCGGCTATAGCCGATGTGGGAATAGTAACTGAGGATCGTCGGTTTGTCAAGCCTTCCGGGTACCGAGCTCCAGCTCGATTTCTACGCGCGCGCTGGTTGCCTCTGACACGTGGGCGGTGTACACTGCTGGCTACTACCCCAGTCGGCCGGTAGCTGCCAGCAGTGGCCACGTTCACGGAGGCAAGCATGAGTCAAGAGATTGTCATCGAGCGAGATGTCGAGGCGACGATGCGCGACGGCACGGTACTACGCGCCAACGTATACCGGCCGAAGACGCTGGAGCCACTACCCGTGTTGCTGACCCGCCTACCCTACGGCAAAGACTTGTCGCTGGGGACGACGTTGCTCGACCCGGTCAAGACCGCAGCCGCAGGATACCTCGTCGTCATCCAGGACACACGCGGCCGGTATCGGTCCGGCGGGGAGTGGACGCCGTTCGCGAGCGAGTTCGAGGATGGATACGACACGGTCGAGTGGGCGGCAAGGCTCGCGGGCAGCAGCGGCGACGTCGCAATGTTCGGCGCGTCGTACTTTGGCGAGACGCAATGGCAGGCGGCGGTGATGCAACCGCCGCACCTGCGGGCGATCTTCCCACAGATTACCTGGACTAATTATCTGAACGGCACCTTCCGTCGTGGTGGCGCCCTCGAATGGGGGGCGATGGTCAGCTGGCATACCAGCTCGCTCCTACCTGATAGCGTCGTGCGCAGCTGCGGTGGGGACGTAGCAAGACTGCGCACGCTGCTGCCACAGGCCATTGGACTGATCGATCAGCTGCCGGTAGGTGGCTACGAGGCGCTACCACTGGGTAACTATGCCCGCGACTTTCCTGCGCTGCGAGCCCTCATGCCAGGGCTGTTCCATACTTTGGAGCAGCCCCTGGATTCTCAGTTGATTCGCCAGTTGGACGTCTCGCGCCGTTTCGACGAGGTGCGTATTCCCTCCTACCACCTCGGCGGCTGGAACGACCTGTTTCTCGGCGAGACCCTCAAGAACTATATGGAGATGCGCCGCCGCAGTGCGCAGGCCGGTCCCACCAAGCTCCTGATCGCGCCCTGGGCGCACGCCCAGATGAGCGGCGTCATCGGCCAGCGCGACTATGGGGTCGCATCCTCCGGAATCCTCATCAACTACATGGGTGACTTAACCGATGTCCAGCTTCGTTGGTTCGACGCCGTCGTCAAGCGCAAGCCTAATGGCCTCCTGGACGAAGATCCGGTGCTTCTCTTTGTGATGGGCGAGAACCGTTGGCGCTCTTTTGCGGACTGGCCGGTCCCGGGCGCCCGCGAGCTCCTGCTGTACCTGGACAGCGCCGGTTCCGCCAACTCGCGCAGCGGCAATGGCCGGTTAAGCAACGAGGTGCCACCATCTGACTACCCAGCCGACCACTACGACTACGATCCAGCCCACCCGGTGCCCACAACCGGCGGGCAGCACCTGCTGCACTCACTCTACCCTCGAGGCCCGCTGGACCAGACTGTAATCGAGGAGCGGTCGGACGTGCTGTGCTATTCCACGCCTCCACTGGATGAGGATCTCACGGTCATCGGGCCGGTCACGCTGCGACTCTATGCTGCCAGCAGTGCCGTGGATACCGACTTCGTGGCCCGCCTGGTGGATGTCTATCCCGATGGACGTGCCTACAACCTGACGGATGGCGTCATCCGAGCAAGTTGCCGGGACGTCGACTTTGCTCGGCCGGAAGCGACTCGGCCCAGCCTGATCGAGCCGGGGCGAGCATATGCCTACGACATCGATCTCTGGGGAACGGCCAACGCCTTCAAGCGCGGCCACCGCATTCGCCTTGAGATCACGAGCAGCAACTTCCCCCGTTGGGATCGCAATCTCAACACGGGAGAATCAGGCGTGAGCAGCACCACGATGAGCATCGCGCACCAGACGATCCTGCATGACGCCGACCATCCTAGCGCGCTGCGGCTCTGGACGGTGGAGTAGTGAGCAGGCTAGAAATTGAGAACGGCTATGGCAGCGGACAATCCGAGACAAGCGAGCATCGATTTTTTGACCGAGGCTGAAGGCCCGGTGATCGCGGACCCTGAACCCGATGCGCTAGTGCTGCTAGAAAACGGCCAGTGGGCACGCAAGGGCATACGACGCCATGGTGGAGGCATGGGTGCTAAAGCATCGACAGTCCAATTCGTGAAGGAGCGCAGCACCCCAAACCGGCAGATACATGCGGTCACCTATGAAGATGCGGTGGGGCACTCGTACCTCTTCGTTTGCGTCGTGACGCTTGAGGGCGAAGGGAACTGGCGTTTTGAGGCGGGTGGAGGAGGAGGTGATGCTGGTGAGAGTCCGCCTCGCCTAGGACGATCTTATCCTTGGGCGAATCTGGCGGGAGGTGGATGGGGTGATCGCTTCTGGGCAGGCGGCAGGATAACCGATGCCGCGTCCGATGTCGTGCGTGTTCGCCTTATCGGCAGCAATGGAGAGATACTGGAAGATGTAGCTGACGATACTGGCCTGGTGCTGTTTATCGCCGATCCGGGCCAGATAATGCACGTACCGGTTCAGGTTGAGCTGTATACTCGCACCGGCGAGCTAGCAGGCGGACATACCTGGTTCGCCAACTCGCGCCCCGCGCGCTCGACTACCTGAAGTGAACGGGGCAGACCACAATACGTCGGATGTTTCGCACCCATCGTCGGTAAAGCTAACGACTCCGGTAAGCTGGCAGTGGAGCTGACTCGCCATTGGCAAGTGTCGGGTCCGCGAATTGACAGGAGTACAGCGCCGGGTATATGCTGAGGTTGAATGGCCTTTTTGTGGCCTGAACTCGTCTTCGAGAGAGTCTGCGTGTCTTTGTTTGGAGAGCGCCGGGAAGCTTGGTCGGCTTGCCGGCGCTCTTGTGTTGTGTAGACGAAGGAGCGAGCCCAAATGGCCAATCCAAATACCTTCGCAGGGTTCCCAGCGGCCCTACCGGACTGGTCTCTACCCACCCTCTTCTTCATAGCGGCACTTGCGCTCACACTTGGTTCGGCCGCCCGATACACGCATCACCTGGAGAGACTGAGCGACTTTGAGCATCTTTCCCCCGAGCTGCTGGGCTTCTTGAGCGCTCTTGGGGCCAATATCCCCAACTACGCCGCCTCACTTGCCGCCTTTTTTAGCGGACACGGGCTGGTTGGATTCGGCATCATCGTCGGCTCGAATATCTATAACATCGCGGTAATACTCGGCGTGGCGGCCTTTGCCTCCCCCGGAGGACACGGCATTCAGCTTAACCGCAACGAGGCTCGCGAAATGCGCGCCCTAAGCTGGCTAGTCGCAGGCATGGGAGTTGGTATCCTGGCGTTGACGTCAACTCCTTTCTCGCCTCCATCCCTGGCCGGAAGCCAGGCGCTGCATGCGATACTTGCGGGGCTGATCCTCGTGTTGTTTGCGCTGGTGGTGCGAGACGCTCTCAAACCATCTAGCTCTTCGGAAAGTATTCATGGATCACTCAGCGATGGGGTAAACGCTGGTGACGCCGCTCTCCCACCGGCGGCCGATCTCGACTATAGAGAGGCTCAGCTGCATTCGGCGGCGGGTGCTGTGGAGGGTCCGCCAGGTGCCACAGCGTCGGCGGAAAACGGCCCGATGGGCGCTCGAGATGTCCCGTGGCCCACAATCCTGCGGGCAATACTGGCACTCTGTCTTTCGCTGATTGGAGTCGTCGTCATGGTACGCTCGGCCGAGGTAGCCGCCGTCGATATCCAGATTTCGCCGGTTATCTTGAGTTTGGTGGTGCTGGCGGTAGCCACGTCACTCCCTAATACAGTCGTTGCCTACCAATTGGCCCGCACCGGGCGTGTCGCCACCTGTGTCGAAGAGATACTGAGCAGCAACGCCATAAACGTGGCCCTTGGCGCAGCACTGCCATTGCTCCTTATTCCCGTAGGCTTACCCGGTGATCTGCTGACCCGACTCGATGTGCCGCTGCTTGCCGTGCTGGGCCTCGTGCTAGTCACTAGTATTCGGCTCCGCCACGTGCCGCGGCCCGCCGCGCTGGTCTTGTTCGGCATCTATGCGCTCTGGCTCGGAGTTCATATCGTCGGGTGACTCCGGTTCGTGCTCAGCCTGGCGGTCTCTGCACTGGCAGGATTCCACGCTATTTCGATCTGGACTCTGGATGTTATTATTGTACTAGAACAGCTATGACAGTGCAATGTTCGCGGTCCCACGCGAAGGAGATTACCATGCCTTCTGGAACGAACGAGCGAGTCGCATGGACTGGAATTGTCTTGTTCCTAGTGGTGACTTTTGCCCTGAGCTGGGGTATATGGTTGGGTCTTCGAGTCGTAGGTCTGCCATTCACCATCCGAACTGCGATCGGCATGTTCGGTCCTGCCCTCAGCGCGGTCCTAGTCCGTCTGGTCCGCCGGGAGGGCTTTGCCGATGCTGGAGTCGGCCTGGTAGGCAAAGGTCGGCAAGGTGCGGGCTGGATGTATCTGGCGGCCTATGTCACCATACCCCTCTTGATCTTCGCCGGCATCGGATTTGCGCTGCTCACCACCTATCAGCATTGGAATTTAGCTGGCTACATCCACGGCGAGGCAGGTGCGATCACAAAGGCACTAGCCCAGCAGGGTCAGAAGATCCCCAGAGGCTACACCGCTCCGGAGCTGGCCACTATCAGCATAATTGCGAGCACAGTGCTGGCCTTCACCGTGGCCATTCCTTTTAACATGATTTTTACCTTCGGCGAGGAATTTGGCTGGCGCGGCTATTTGCTTCCCCGGCTGGCTCCGCTGGGTGGAGTTCCGGCGGCGCTTATTACTGGCGTGTTCTGGGGTCTATGGCATGCGCCGTTAATCTTCCTGGATGGGTATAACTACCCCGGCCACCCGGTGCTCGGCATCTTGATGATGGTCGTCTTTACCACCGCGATCAGTGTCGTCTTCGCCTGGCTGCGTTTCCGGTCGGGAAGCGTCTGGCCCTCGACTATGGCGCACGCCGAGCTCAATGCCCAGGCGGGCTTTGGTATAATATTTCTCTCGAAGGGTGATTCGCTTATTCGGGCGCCCATTGGCATACTCGGCCTCGTTCCCATGATCGGATTCGCGCTCTGGCTGGCGCTCACCGGGCGGCTGGCACCGGAAGGAAAGCGAGCCATAGCCCCCGTCGCTCCCGTCTGAGAGCCGCGCGGCAGCAGAGGGCTGAGGCATCCGCCTGCGCTTTAGAGGTGGTCGTGGTTCGCCGAGAAGAGAAAGACATCAATATGACCGAGCCGGTGCATGTGCAGATTCGACGGCTGCTCCCGGAAGATGCTGCGGCGCTCTACCAGTTGAGACTGAACGCTCTCCGGGAGAGCCCGGAGGCCTTTGGTTCGACTTATGAGGAGACAGTGCAGGTCGGAGTCTCCAGCATCAGTGAGCGGCTGGCCCAGGCGGAAGCTGATTTTTTCTACCTTGGGGCATTTGCGGACGGGATGCTGACGGGCATGGTGGCCGTCTCCCGCGAGCACGGACGGAAGAGCTGGCATAAGGCATTTGTCGTCAGTATGTACGTCTCGCCCGAGCAGCGAGGACACGGCATCGGCAGAGCGCTCATAGCCGACGCGATTGGCGGTGCGCGGGCTATGCCCGGCCTCGAGCAGTTGCACCTGGCGGTGGTAACGACCAATACCGCGGCTCGTGCGCTCTATCGTTCGCTGGGCTTCACCGCGTACGGTGTGGAGCCGAACGCCTTGAGGCAGGACGATCAGTACTGGGATGAAGAACTCATGGTGCTGCCGCTCAGTCGCGGCCAGAGCCCCGATTCCGCGGCCTCTCTCGCTCACGATCAATAGGTAGCGGCTATGCCGATTTTCCGAATTGGCGTATACTAGAGCCCTATTTAGCGCCAGCGGCTTTCGTCTTGCTTTGGCAGCTCTTGCAGGCACTGCTTGCAGTCGTGCCGAACGCGAGCAGGAAGAGACATAGGAGAGGACACGGGAGGTCGGGTGAGATTTTGGCTTTCAAAACCGAGACCAGAGGAAGAGCAGGGTAGCTTGCTTCACAAGGCATTCAAAGAAGACTCTGGCCAGTCGGCTAAGCTACCATCCACCACGCTAGGGCAGAGCCGAGTAGTGCACTTGCTCCAGATAGCTGGACCCGCCCTCGTGGTCGCCGTCCTACTGGTGATTCTGGCCAGTGTCTATTACTTTCGCTGGGGCTTCAACGACCGGGTCTGGGGAAACCAGACCCGGCCATCGGCGGTGCCGGTCTGGCTAGCCTTCAACGACATCGGGTGGAATTGGTCGAGCAAGATCGGCGAGAAGTCTGTGTCGGTTTCCATGAGCGGTTACGACGGCCAATTCTATTTCTATATGGCCGAGAATCCGTCCATTATCACCGCCTGTAGCCATGGGTGGACCAATTGCCCACTGGATGCCCAGCCTCTGCGGGAGGAACGTATACTCTACCCCATGACCGCGCGCCTGCTGGCTCTGGGAAACGCAGACTTACTCCACCCGGTTTTCTTTCTCATTGATTTTGCGGCTATTCTCATTACGGTCTTGCTGGTTGCCCAGCTCAGCATCGCGGCGGGCGCCTCGCGCTGGTTGGGGGTAGCCGTCGGGCTTTTCTGTGGTGAAGTAGTCGGGCTAATCCGCGACCTGGCCGATCCCTATGCGGTCATGTGGACGGTGCTTGCGGTGTACCTGTTGCGCAAAGGCCGGCCGCTCTGGTCGGCGGTTGCGGTGGCGGCGGCTGTACTGACGCGTGAGCAGCTGGTGCTGGTGCTGCCGCTTCTGTGTCTTCCGTTGCTGGCGGATCGCCGCTGGCGCACCGCCGCACTCTTTCTGGCAATAGCGCTGCTTCCCTTCGCGCTCTGGCAGCTGGTGCTCTACCGGCTCTTTGGTCGTTTTGGGCTGACCGAGAGCGCGGCTGCCACCCATGGGATCGCTCTTCCCTTTAGGGGGCTGCTGGAGAATGCCGGATCAGCCTATTTTGTATCCACCGTCGTGTTCGTGGCGCTGCCTCTGGTAGCCGCCTTTCTCATTGCTCTTGTCTGGATACGGCAGCGTGGACTACGAGCTCTCCTTCACGATCCGCTTCCACTGGTGGTCGCCGCCTATGCTTTGTTGGGGACGCTGACCGCAAGTAACGAGTGGGCGGATCCCTGGGCCGCGGGGCGATTAGTGGGTCCGGCGGTAATTCTAGCGGTCGTTGTGGCCTTCGACCTCGCCCCACGTTGGCGCGATGTCTACGCAGTGCTGGTAGGTGCAACCGCCCTGGTGCTCTTTTTCTTGCCGACTACTCTGCCGTAGCAAAGAACAGTCGCAATGACTGATAATGCTGGGTGGCGGCTAAGGTGTTAGCCGCCCGGATGAGACAATCGCCTCAGGGGGCGGAGGCAGCACGCGATCCCTATGAATACCCAAGTCACCTATGCCCTGATGGGCCCTACGTCATGGTAGAAAAAACTCCAGCCGCTCTTGCAGTCCCACTGCTGGCCACCAAGGGCTTCATTCCTGCCGCGCGCGCCGATCTCGTGCGGCGCCCTCATCTGGTGGCCCGACTGCAGGCCAGTGTCGGAAAGTCGCTCATCCTGGTCTCGGCGCCAGCGGGTTTCGGGAAGACGACCTTGCTGGCAGAATGGTATGGCGGCATTCGTTCGCAGCCAGGTGGGTCGCCACCAAGGCTGGGATGGGTCGCGCTGGACGAACGGGACAACGACCCGGTGCGATTCTGGCGGTACGTGGGGACCGCATTTGAAGCTGCCCTTCCTGGATCTGGCCGCTCCATGCTGGCTCTACTTGAGCCGCCGCAGTCGTCCGACTCTTTCGAGCTGCCGCTCACTATGCTTATCAACGCGCTGGCTGAGACGCCGGAAGAGATTTTCCTTGCGCTCGACGATTACCACGCGATTTCTGAGCCGTCGATTCATCAGGCTGTCGCCTTTTTGTTGGAGCACCTCCCTCCTACTGTCCACTTGATCATCACCGGCCGGGTGCCGCCGCCTCTCCCGCTCTCACGGCTCCGGGCACGCGGCCAGCTGAGCGAGATTCGTGCTGACGACCTGCGCTTCACCAGTGAGGAGTCTATCCAGCTGCTCCACCGGCTACTGGGCGATGCCCTGCCCGAGGGGGAGCTATCGAGCCTGGAGAAACAAATCGAGGGGTGGGCCGCCGGATTACAGCTGGCGGCGCTCTGCTTACGGGGAGCTGAGCCGGGGAGGAAGCACATTTCGAGCGTGGCCTGGTGGAATCCTATGGTGCTGGAATATGTGACCGAGGAGATCCTCCACCGGCAGCCGGCAACTGTACAGCGCTTCTTGTTGCACACGTCCATTCTGGATGAGTTCTCGGCCGCTCTCTGCGATGCGGTTACCGGCGATCAGGACGGGCACGGGATGCTGGAGACACTGGAGCGCGAGAATCTCTTCGTGATACCGCTGGACCATGAGCGGCGCTGGTATCGCTATCATCACCTCTTCGCCGATATGCTGCGTCAACGGCTCGCGCGGACGCTGCCGGAGGCCATCCCGCGACTACACCGTCGCGCCGCGCAGTGGCTGGAGCAGCAGGGCCAGCTGGCCGGTGCCATAGAGCATACCCTGGCCGGGGAGGACAATGATCATGCGTCTCGCCTGATCGAATCGTACTTTGCGTCGATGGAGGAGCGCAGCGAATGGCATACGCTGCGCCGTTGGCTGGACCGTTTACCACGCGCGATGATGCAGGCGAACCCGAGCTTGGCGCTGATCTACGCCTGGGCGCTGATCGCGACCGGGCGTTTTACAGCGGCCGAGACCTATGCGAGCGAGGCCGAGGTAGCTATGGCGGCGCTCTCTGCCACGCTGCCGGAGGGGCAGGCGAAGACGTGGCGCGGACACACAGCCGCTATACGTGCCACGGCAGCCATTAACGGTGGGGATAAACAGCGTGCCAAAGCGCTTTCGCTCGAGGCGCTCACGCTGCTTTCGCCGTCCGAAGCTCTGCCCCGCACGGTGGCGGCCCTCAGTCTTGCCGACGCCTACCAGGGGCTTAACGATCTGCCGGCTGCAACACACGCGTACACCGAGGCGTATCAGACGAGTAGCGTTACCCACATGTACCCGATAACGCTGAATGCCCTCAGCAATCTCGGACACCTCTACGAGCGACGGGGCCAGCTGCGGCAGGCAGCGTTGACGTACGAACGGGCCCAGAAGATCGCGGAGGCGCAGAGCGGTTTCTTCTATTTCGCCAGTAAATCCCATGTTGGTCTGGCGCGCGTGCTGCGCGAATGGAATGATCTCGCGGCGGCGCGAACCGCAACATTGCGGGGCATGGATTGCGCGCGGAAGTGGGGGCACCTGGAGCATCTGGTAGATGGGTACCTGTGTCTCGCCGATATTCAGTGGGCACAGGGTGAGAGTGACGCCTCGCTCTCGACGCTGCGTGAGGCCGAGCCGCTCATACAGCTGCCGGATGCCCACCCGGAAGTGGTGGCGCGGTTTACGTCGTACCAGGCCTCGCGGTGGATATTTCTCGGCCAGCTGAACGATGCCGCCCGTTGGGCCGAGGAATTCGATGCCAGTATGGAGGCCGAATCGCGCTTGCACCGACCAGGTATCGTTACTCTGGCGCGGCTCCGGCTGGCAGAGGGCGCTCCCGAGCGCGCTCTAGCCCTGCTGAAGCCGCTGCTCGCTCTCGTCGAGCAGGTGGGACTCTACGGGGACAAAATCAGCATCTGCATTCTGCTTGCGCTGGCGGAGCACGCCGCTCACCAGCCCGCAAAGTCGGTGGCGGCGCTGCGGCAGGCGCTGGAGCTGGGCGAGCCGGAGAGATACCGGCGCATCTTTCTAGATGAGGGAGCGCCTCTTGGCAGTCTGCTCGAGGCGTTCCCTCGGTCCGGGCCGGCTGGAGTCTACGCGCGCCGGCTGCTGGCTGACATTCGGCGGGAGAGGCGGCTAGCCGAGAGATCAGCTGCACTGGTGCTCACTGATCCGCTTACTGATCGCGAACAGGAAGTCTTGCGTCTGATCGCGGAGGGCGCCTCCAATCAGGAGATCGCGGAGACGCTGGTAATTGCTCTGGGTACGGTGAAGAAGCATATCAGCTCCATATTCGGCAAGGTTGGTGTAGCCAGCCGAACGCAGCTTCTCGTGCAGGCCCGCGAGCTCAAATTGCTCTGAGTACGTCCTACAGCTTAGCCATCGGATCCCGCAGGCTACTCGAGCCGGCAAGGCACTCGAACATGTCGGTAGGAAGCGGATCACCACACCAAGCGAGCCAGCGCAGCCCTGCCGTCATCAGGTGTTATGGCGCATCATCCCCTCGCGCCAGGCATAGATGGCGGCCTGAGTGCGGTCGGCCAAGGTGGAGCTTGCTCAAGATGTTGCTGACGTGGCTCTTGACGGTGTTCTCGCTGATAACCAACAGCTCGGCAATCTCACTGTTGGCACGCCCCCCGGCAATGAGCCGTAGGACTTGCTCCTCGCGCTCGCTGCGGCACCTCGAAGGTCGGCGCTCCGGCCAGCGTAAACCGCGCCGGATCGACCATCAGGATATCAAAACGCGAGATTGGGTGCGCAGACTCTGCCGAACCCTGGTTTGACGACACCAGGGTATACGCAGTGATCGCCCCTTGTGCCTGAAGCTGAGTGAAGAGAGCCACTTGACCGGCGTTCAGGTTCACACCGGTAACGCTAAGGTCGCCACCATTGAGGCCTCGAACATTGCCGGTCAGGCTAATGCTGACCATGTTGCCCACCAGTTGTAAGGCAACAATGGCCATGACTCCGATAGCTACGCACAGCCCTGCCAGCACCGTTCGCTGCCCGCCGCGTATCGCCGCTCGCGTTACATAGCGCCAATAAAATCGGGTTTTCATAGCGACTCCCATCAGAACTTCCGCGAGTAAAGGAAAACAGATGCAAGCAACCTCGGGACTTGAGCTCTACCATAAACAATCCGTGCCCGGTACGCGGCTGTATTCAGGCTACCTGGCCATCGATGATCGCAACGCTGCGGTCGGCGGCGGCAATGGCGACGTCATGGGTCGCGACGACAAAGGTGACCTTGGTGGCTTCGCGCAGCTGGGAAATGAGCGCCAGCAGCTTCTCGCCGTTGGCGCGGTCGAGATTGCCGGTCGGCTCATCCATCACGACGATAGATGGCTGCAAGACCAGCGCACGGGCGATAGCGACGCGCTGTTGCTCGCCACCGGAAAGCTGAGCGGGCCGGTGGCGGTACTGTTGCTCCAGACCGACGAGTCGCAGCATCTCCTGAGCGCGCTGGGCAGGGTGCCTGTAGCGCCGACCGACATAGAGCGGGACCTCGACATTCTCTTGCGAGCTCAGGGTAGGAATGAGGTTAAAGGATTGAAAGACCATGCCGATCCTGGCGTTGAGCAACCCTGCTAGACGCGTCTCACTCATGTGGGTGATATCAATTCCATCCACGAGCACCTGCCCCTGGGTGGGAGCGTCAAGGCCGGCGATAATACCAAGCAGGGTCGATTTTCCCGACCCCGATGGGCCGGAGATGGCGACGAACTCAGCCGGCATAATGTCAAGGGTAATGCCGCGCAGAATGATGATGCTTTGCCCTGCCAAGGGCAGCGTCTTGGTAACGTTGGGCGTAGCCAGCGCGGCGGGCAGATAAGACATCGGCGACTCCTCCCGGCAATCAAGCGGAATATGGGTTGGCACACAATGGGGAATGACGGCGGGGCCTTTCGGTCCGCTTAAAGTGTGCCTGAGGCGAGAGGGTACGTCATCACACGCCGGAAGGATTGACATCATTCTCGAGAGTGATCTGCTCTGACAGGTGCAAGCTAGTCGCCCTGGTGCTGCTGGTTGAAGATGCGGCACGGGTGCTGACTCCGGAGTCAGCACCCGCTTGCGTCCCTGCCGGGCAACTAAACCGTCTCCATCCGACCCGCCTCGCTGGCGTCTACTGCGCAGGGCGCTCGACGTCCAGCAAGAGCGCTGTGAGCCGGCAATGTGACAGCTTTTGTTTTTCAGTTAAAGTGTTTGACCGACGGCCAGGCGTCCTTAGTGGGATGCCTGGGCTGCTCTCCCACCAGTATGGGGAGATCGTTCTCCTCCTGCGCGCAATAGGTGCAGGTAAAAGTCGTGGCGACGCGAACCTGGCCGTAAGATTTTTCCAGGTCGGACGGCAGGAGTCCAACCGCGATAATAACCGAGCCGGAGCAGGACCCGGGTCCCCAGAGGTAGTAATTGTTGTGCCCACTAATGACCGGGGGAAGGTGATACTGCTGCGAGTACAACTGCAGCGCCGCCGCCTCTCCGTAGTTGCTGGTGAAGACGCAGGCTGATGCCCGCTCGGACGGGGGCAAACCCTGGTAGATCCGCGCAACGGTAGCCGCCATTTGCGGCCAGCCGAAACGGTCACCCAGATATTGGGGTAGCTCTCCCACGTTCTGCTGCCCAGCTGAGGCGTTACTCTGACCTAAGAGGAAGCCGTACCCTTGAATGAGCGCGGCAGGCGGGAGTACTGGCATAGCGAGGGGAGAAAGGAGTATACCGCTCGCCGCCAGCAGCGTGGCAGAAATCGGAGTAAGCCAGGCTCGTCGCGCGGCGAACTGCTCGATCAGCACACTGCCGCCGGCAAAGAGTGGCGGGTAGGCCGGCGCGAGGAAGTAGGACTTGGTATGGATGAGAGTGAATAGTACGTAGAGAATAACAAACGCCCAGCCCAGTGCGCGGTAGGGTTTCCCCTGCGGACCACGGAAGAAAAAGATCAAACCCAGAATCGCAATGGGAACCGTAAATGGATTGATGAGGAATATCTGGTTGGCGAGGTAGGCTACTGGACCGTCCCCGGTGATGCCCCCGTAGCTATGCCAAAACTCCCAGGTCGGAAGACCGTTGGCGATATTCCACAGGATATAGGGTGCAAGAAAAGCAAAGGCGATTGCTCCACCGGCCAGAACCCATGGACTGTAGAGCAACCGGCGGCCGCTGGTCAGTGCGAGCCCGATCACCAAAGCGAGTCCCCAAAACAGTATGGTAAGCTTGGTGACCAGCCCGAGGCCGGCTAGCAGCCCAAAGAGGAGCCAGAGCGTTGGCGACTGCCGTCTGATCATCAGCACGAGCACATAGGCGCAGAGCGTCCACCAGAGCTGGTCGAGGGCGTCCATTGAAAAGATCGAGCCCGTGGCCATGTATGCAAGGCAGACAGCGGACGTAAGGGCGGCTAGGGCCTGGGCGGTACGCCTACCACCGAATTCGCGCGCGATCAATCCGGTTGCGAAAATGAGGCAGGCATTGGCTAACGCTGGGACGATGTGAATGATGACGAGGTTGTCGCCTACCGGCTGCAGTAGCGCCGCCAGGAGGGCAATCATAGGTGGAAAGTCAACGTAGCCAGGCGCCAGATGATGCCCGGCGGCAATGTAATAGAGTTCATCGCGGAAGTAGCCATAGTTGCCGGCGACCAGCATATGGAATAGAAAGCTGAGCGCCGCTATTACGGCAATGGGTGCGTTGTCGCTGGCCAATAGACGGCGCAGAGCGGAAGGCTCGGCTGCCAGGCCCAGCTCTTGACTGCTCTTTCTGCCTAGACTCGCTGCCATAGGGGCCATCCCTTCTTCGGAAAGGAGCTTGCGCTATACCGGAGCATGATCCCATTTTCGGGTCAAGGCGCAATCTCTACTGAAAGAGAGGATAACCGAGAGCGTCGCGGTAACGCAGTAGACTAAAGTGGTATTTTGCGGTGGTAGTCTCTATACGCTCATGTCGGTTAGGGCCACGAAAGGCCTAACGGATTAGGTATTGGGAACCCGGCCTGATGCATGATAGTGTCACTCAGGGGCCAGACCAGCTCTCGCAACCGGGCAGTGCGCTCCGTGCCGAGATGTTCCCACGGGCGACTCGCCAGCGCGTCGGTGCGGTTTTCTATGGCCTGCCTCCCTGCGGTCCCCACGTCGGTCAGCATCCCGGCGCTGTCAAGCCACTGTCGCTGCCGCAGCCGGTTCACCGCCGCCTCCCATTCCTCGTCACTCCATCCTCGATTCTCCTGTAGCGCTTCGCGGGGTGCCCGTCCGGTTGCCGCCTGAGTTACATGCGCTTCGCAGCCGTCGAGCCCTTCGGCCACGAGCGCGACGATGTGACCATCGCCACGGTACTCACGCAACAGCGTCGTGGCATGCCACAGAATCATATGCGGCTCGTCGGGCCACGGAAGCGACTGGTATGCGGCAAAGAGCGGACGCCCGGCTAGGTCGCAGGCCGCAGTGGCGGTGCGGGCTAGTGTAGCTGCTTCGGAGACCCCCGCCGATACGAGCTGATCACCTAGCAGGCGACGTAAGGCAGCGTCGGCCGACTGATAGCGGGCGGAGATGATGCGCTCGGGCGACGAGAAGCGCCAGGCGTCCGGGATGGCACGGGCGACCATGCTCGGGTGGAAGTTGAAGAAGGTCGCCACAACGAGTTCGGCGGGAACCGGCCCCATCGGAGCGGCCCGCGAGGCGAAGTAGCCCATCCAATAGCCTTTCAGTCCAGCTTCAGCATAGGCCTGCCGCGCTTCGGGAGCGAAGTAGATCATGGCGTGGTAGGGCTCAAGTGTCTGCCACATCTGACGGGCAACGGACTGAGTCGGGTGCGTTGTGAAATCCTGCGTCATCTTTTTCTCCGTGGTACAGCCTGCTCCGTAGAGCGAGTGAACCTCTCATTACATCGATATCTCCGGCACCCGATCGCTAGACCGAGGGAGCTGGGAGCCGCGAGATCCACTCGCCGATCATTGCGGCTACATCCGCTTCGCGTCCGCTGTAGACATGGTCGGCGTCATCGACCAGTCGTGTCTCTACCTGCGTCGATATTGCAGCTTGCTTGATAGCCGTCAACGTCCTCTCCGCGCCTCCCGGCTCACGTGTTCCAAAATAAGTCAGCAACGGGGCATCGATATGGGATATGATTGGGTCATCTCCTACCAACAGATGGGATAAAATGGCGTGGCGGCCGGTAACGTTCTGGGCGCTCTGCCGGTACCAGGGGGCAAACGGCTGCGCCGATATGACCTCCATACCGCGTCCTTCGGCGACCATCCCCTCGGCTTCCTCGAGCGTTGGGCGAGGCAAGAATCCCACCAGATCGGGCGAGGCCAGCACCAGACCACTGACGCGTGGGTCTTGCCGCTCCGCCTGGTAGAGCACTACGCGCTGCGCGCCCGAGCTGTGTCCTGCCAGTACTACTCTCCCCTCCCCCGCGGCAGCGGCCACATCAATCCAGCTGGCAAGGTCGCGCGGCGCCTCGTCCAGAGCGTCCCACGCGCTGCCTCCGCCGGTGGGAAGGTCGCCTGCCGACAGCCAGGGCATCGGCTTTCCTCCTGGGGTAGCGTGCCAGAGGAATGTACTGATGTCGTGGCCGCGGGTGTTGACGCTGAAGAACGGGTGGCCTGAGTCGGCCAATGCGCGACCAATCATCACGTAGGGGTAATCGTAGAAGCGACCCGCGTTTCCGTGGATCCAGACGACGGCAGCCACCGGCCGAGGCGCTGGCTCGCTCGGGAGCATCTTCACTCCGTCCAGCAGGTACCCATCCTCGCTGGTCACATAGACGAGTTCTTCGGTGATAGTCATAACAGTAGTCTACCTTCCGAGACTGTGCCGCAGCTGTACTACAGGTGTCATGTGTGGGGTAAGCAGTTCCCGGGCCAGTATATCACTCCGACCACTCCACGGATCGTCCCGAGCTCGCCCAACCGGCAGGTGGAAGATACCTCTAATAGCGAGGCAATGACTAACCCGCCGCGCGATGCCGGCGCCGTGCCGCTGGCTTACACTCCCTCATAGTAGCTCGGATAGAGTTCCCGAGCTTCTTGTAAACGATGGCTATGCACGAGTTGTGCAAGCCGCCCGACATGTATAGTAGGCCGGCGGGGCTGCGTGCCCCAGCTACGTACAGACAGAAGAGGCCGCATATGTCCGCTCTCGATTGGGTCCTTACCAGCTTGCTCATCGTGGTCTACTTATTCTTATTGTTTACCGTATGTTTTCTCACGTTTCAGAAGGGGCACATTGTCCTCGGTATTGTCGGCATATTTGTTCCCTTTCTATGGCTCATTGGGGCCATACTCCCGGCCCGTCCAGGCTCAGCCTATGCGCGGACGGAGGCTACGCGGTACCAGCAGCCGGTGTCATCGCAATGATGTGCAGTAGAGCTGCCACCCGGCGATAGGGATCGGTCCGCCCCGCCCGTTCTTCGCAGGCAATCACCTGCAAGAGCTGCTGCGAGTCCGGCGGCGGGGCGTCGTCTGCAACAATGTCAGTAAATACCCGAACTCCATACCAGGACAGAATCGAGAGACCTCGCCTGGTAAGCGAGGCTGTCAAGGCATCTACGTGATCGGCACGGGCCTGCAATCCTAGTCGATTGCGGTAGGAGACGTCGTCCAAGGCGGCTGCGGTCGCTTCCCAGTCGCCCAGTAGCCCCGGTCGCATTGCCAGCGCATCGCCATTTCGGACAAGGAGCGACAGTGTGCCTGCCGGGGCCATGACCGCGGCCATGGCGTCAAGGAGTGGCTCGGGGTCGGCGAAGTACATGAGGACACCGTGGCAGAGCACGACGTCGAAGCTTGACTCCGGCAGCACTTCGAGCATACGTGCGGCGTCTGCCTGGACCAATCGCACGCGTTCGGATACCTCTGGCGGCTCGCTGCTCAGTGCGAGCCGCAGGTCCGCCAGCATCGAGGCCGAGGAATCCAGGCCGGTGACCAGGTGGCCGCGACGCGCCAGATATAGCAGCTGCGTGCCCTGTCCACACCCCAGGTCGAGGACTCGCCGTGCTGGCTCATCGGTGAGATGCGCCGCAAGCTGCCGCGAGACGAGTTCCTGTCGAACCACCTGCCGAAGCGTGCCCTGTCGTGCGCGCCATTGCTCCTCACCTGCCGCGAACCCAGTAGTCATCTCGAACCCCACGATCTCATCGTTCAATCGCAACCGGCAAATGCGCCTGCGGCGTTTCTTCACTGTACGCTCAGTA
>CAWGVQ010000003.1:0-160403 GCA_963826075.1 uncultured Chloroflexia bacterium | reverse complement strand
CACGAAACACCTCTTCACTGCCACATCACCGGAAGCGTCACGATGTTTTCATAGCTCGCTGTGACTTTGCTGAATGATGTGCCCGAGATCGAGGTCGTTGTGACCCGCGAGATCGTGATGAGACCTGGGCCGGGAGCGAACTGGGAGAATTCGGCCCCGGTGAAGGAAACAGTTCCGGGATCATTGAACGCCAGTGCGACGGCGGTGTGCGAGCGACTATCGGTAGCAGTCGCATACATAGTGGTGTTGGCTAGACCACTTCCTGCATAGGTGACCATGAACGTGCTGCCGCTGGTCGGAATGGTGACCGTACCACCGCTGGCGATATTGGTGATCGTGACCGGTGCATCGACGACGGGTACCGGGATGTTTAGCGAGGACCCTGGTGATGCGGTATACACGAAGGTATAGGACTGATCTGGTGCCTGGCGTTGCACCTCCCCAACATAGGAGCCGTACCCTATCCACTGGGCAATGAACGCACTATCATACTTCAGATACGCGCCATCACAGGTGACCGTTTCCCCATGGACAAACTCGACCGTAGTGTCGTGCAGATCGGCGAAGCGAATGGCGATGGGTGCAGTTCCCTGATGATAATCTTTGACATCAATGCTCACTTGCATCTGGGCAGGAGTGAGCGTGGTGGTGATCGTCTGGCCGCAGCCCGTTGACAGGACAGTCAAGAAGGCAATGAGCACTACTGCAAGCAGGAGAGACCTACAGTCTCTTCTGGATACTGCTCTGCGCATGGTATTTGCTCCTTCTGATGTGAACCACTGCCCCGAGATCTGCCGCATTGGTTCTCATTGTAGCCGCGCTACGGTGTAACTGCCACCCAACGATGGAGCCGCAGGAGTTACACAAGACATGCAGGCTCTCAAGACTTCAATATCGCAGGTGATAGGTAGACAAGTACGCGCGTCTCCAGTCGCATCCATCAACGAGCGTCTATCTCCTCCCCAATCTTTTTCAGCCCCGGATTCACCAAGAGGGAAAGCGTTGCTACGAAATACACAGCTCCCATGATGATCAAGCATGCTTGCACGCCGAGGTAGGGCACGAGCACGCCGCCCAACAGTGCCCCAATCGGAATCCCAATGTATGCGCCAGCGGTTGTGGTACCGAAAACACGTGCCCGCATCTGGACTGGCGTGCGTTCTTGCAGTACCGTGTCGATCAGAGGGTTGATGGGCGCGATTCCCAAGCCTGCGATAGCATACGCAACAACGAGCAGTGGAATGAGTGGCACGAGCAGTATCCAGTAACGAATTGCGCCACCAATGGTGAAGCCAACACCGAGTGTGAGCTGACGTGGTAATCGGTGCCCGATTGCACCGAATGCGAGTGTACCGACAAAAGCCATGCCTCCGAATACGCCATACATCCAGCCCAGCGCTAACGGGCTATGGAAGGTTTGTATGATGTACGTTGGCGCCACAACAGAAATCAGCGCTTGGTCGAGTAAGTTGGTTACTACTACCACGAGGATCACTCCCCAGAGGACCGAGTCACGCAGGATGAACCGTAGCCCCTCGCCCAACTCTCCGAGATACCCGCTCTCGTCTGCTGCATCTACCTTCTTCGCCTGTGTCTGTCTTATCAGGACGCCGACTATGAGAGCTGACACAAAATAGGAGGCTCCATCGAGCCAGAGAAGGTTCTTCGTTCCCATGAAAGCGATGAGCAACACGGCGAGAGGTGCGCCAATAGACCCAGAAATACGCATGACGCCATCAGCAAACGCGTTCGCGCGTTCTCGGCGCATGCTCGCCAGATCGGCAAGGTCTGGAACCAGCGCGCTGCGAGCGATCCCGCCCGGCATCTTACACAGGCCGCCTAGAAAGACCAGTACGAGTAACTGCCAGAACGCCAGGCCAACGGTACCTGCCAGCAGGGGAATGGAGGCGACACAGGTGCCGCTGACGATGTCGCTCAGGACACTGGTCCGTCTAAAACCCAGGCGGTCAACAAGGACGTTTCCCAGCAACGCCGAGATGACGAGAGGCACCGTCGATAAGAAGGCGGTGACCCCTGTCAACGCAGCACTACCGGTTGTCTGCAATACAAACCAGGGGATGGCAAGTAGGGTCAAGACGCTGCCGGTATAGGAGATGATGTTGGCGGTGAAGAGCGCAAACAGTTGCCTGCGCTGGGGCCGTGGCTGCTTCGTCACCTCAGTGTGCTCTGTGGCTATTTCTTTGATGCCCATCGCTATCCCCGAGAGATATGCAGGGTTTCATAGGTATCCAGCGCGGTGACAATATCGAGGTGGAGGCTGCTGGTGACACTCTCCAGCCTGGTCACCAACGCGAGCTTGCCGTCCCTCACGACCTCGCGCTCAGGGAGGGTACGTATACGGGGATGCTCACGCAAGAACTGTCGGGCTTCTGGTGTCCATTGGACAAGACCATCCGACAGGCAGATACACGAGGAGTTACAGGTGGGGCAGATGAAGGCAATGCCGTGACGCTGCTCGCTCCCACAAAGCCACCGGGAGTCGCCGCCTACATGCCAGCCTGGAGTCTCACCAGGTTGGCAACGCTGGACTGGTAGCATTTTCCCGCAACGGAGACAGGGAGCACTCCCTAGTTTGGTGCCCGCCAGGTAATAGCTGCGCGCCCAGTCTCGCAACTGTGAGAGGGCACGCTTATAACTGATTGTGCCTCTCAGGATCCCTGGATGATGCGATTGGTTGTAGACAGCACCACTATCACGACAGCAAGCTGGACAGCGAAGTTCTATGGAGCCTTGGTCTGGCTGGATTTTTCCTAGCAGCCTGTGGTGTCCGCAGAGTTCACACCAGAGGCGAGTGGTTTCCCACTCGCTCGATCGGGATACATCGTAGCCATACGAGGCGATCTCATCGGGCATCCGTGTGCTCAGCTCGCGTCGCAGCACCAGTCGGCCGCGTTGCAGCCGCATCGCCACGGCGCTGGCATTCAACCCAAGTTCCCCGGCGATTTCGGCCAGCGGCAACTCCTCCACGTAGTGCTGTACCAGAGCAGTACGCGTGTCTAGAGGCAACGCGGACATGGCGCGGTCGAGCAGCTCGATCAGCTCTTTGCGCTCAAGCTCGATCTCCAGATCAAAGGTATCGGCGAATGTTTCCTCAGAAACCGCGCCGTCCTGTCCATTTGCTGTTTCTAGCGGAACCTGGTGGGACAGATCTCGAACGAGACGACGATTCCAGCGCAGACACACGTTTCGTGCAATGCCCGAAAGCCACTGCGTGCGCTTGTCCGGGTCGCGCAGACCTTCGAGGTGTCTCCAGGCCTCCAATAACGTTTCCTGGGCGAGATCCTCGGCAGCCTCGCTGCTGCCTGTTATGGTGGCGCAGAGGCGTACCAGCCTTATACGCTCCTGTGAAGAGATGAAGCCATCTGTCGCGTCCAAATATTGCGTCATCAGTGTCCTGTCCCTCTCATCGTTGCACCGTATAGCCTATCACTGATTACGTGTCGCGGTAAGGCGCCACAATATAACGCCCGCGGGAGAGCAAAACGCGTGGTATGGAACTCACAGATGAGTCACGGGAAGACGTTCTCGGAACCTATGTGGGCGATTTTGGCACGTTGGTCACCATCACTGCTGATGGCTCCACGGTGCATCTCATCATGGGGCAATTGGACAGTGACTTGATTCCGCTCACGCACACCGCTGCGCAATGTACCATGGCGCACGGTGATGTCGAAGTGCAATTCGATGATCGAGGTGAGTTGGGATATCGTCGTGTCACCGTGAGCTATCCTTTTTTCTGGGTGGTAGCATATCGTCAGCTGTCTTCGAAGTAACTACTTTCCAGAGGCTGCCGTTGCTCCCGCCCATAAGCTGCCCTGTACTTTGTCAGGCCACATACCGGGGACATGACCCACTCACGTGAAAAGTCATCATCAGGAAAGGATCAGTGGATCGCCATGATCAGCACCATGCTCCAACGACTGTATCTCATGCAGTTGAGTAGCACTACACTTCCGTTGGCCACAGGGCAGACCTTGGTCTTATCCAGCGGCTGTTATTTGATCCAAACCACCGATCACCAGAATATCCTCATCGATAGTGGCCTCCCTGCGGACTATGTGCCGCCACTGGGAACGCCGCCAGCCGCGAGGCAACGAAATGTGTTGGAACATCTGGCGGATGTGGGTCTGCAGCCTGACGACATCACACTGCTCATTTGTAGCCATTTCGATGTGGACCACGCGGGCTACCACGATGCCTTTCCGCAGGCGGAACTCATCGTGCAGCGCACACACTATGACCTGGCGCGCAATGGCGATGCGCGCTTTGCGGCTGCACGCGCCCATTGGGATCAACCGACCTTACATTATCGGCTGGTTGAAGGAGACACGGAACTCATGCCCGGTCTGACGCTGGTAGAAACCAGTGGGCATGCCACAGGGCATCAATCCGTTCTGGTCCGTCTGCCGCACACCGGTTCGGTCCTCTTAGCGATTGATGCCGTCGTGTTGCAACGCCTCTTTACCCCGGATCGTCGCGCCTGGCCTGACGATGAGAATGAGGAGCAATTACGCGCCAGCACGCGCAAACTCCTGGATCTGGTCGCACGCGAAGACGTTGCCATGGTCGTCTTTGGCCACGATGGGCAGCAATGGCAAATGCTCAAGAAAGCACCGCTCTATTATGAATGAGGAACTGTCCTGGGAGAGGTGGTCCATCGGGTCACACGTCGACCAATTTTGCGGTGAAAAAGACGCTGCCACGCACACTGCCGTTGCCACCGAACGCTCGGCGAGGATCCTCATGCCGGGACGGCACTGGTGCTTGCTGCCAACACATGCCAACGGCAGCCCGGCATCTGGAGGCGCTTCAATGGTGAGTTCGTGCACGCACGCATTTGTCATGACTCTCCTCTGTCCGTTCCCTGGAGATGTGTCGAAGCCTTGCCCAAATACCCTCTCAGTAACGTGGCAAGCTGTTGCATCTTCTCGCTCTCAAACGTAGC
This sequence comes from uncultured Chloroflexia bacterium, assembly GCA_963826075.1. GTDB lineage: Bacteria > Chloroflexota > Ktedonobacteria > Ktedonobacterales > JADMIN01 > JAJPKE01. Next base: position 155,437 of record CAWGVQ010000003.1, on the reverse strand, counting down.
CGGAGGGGAGAGCACGAACGCTTCATGCGGGTTTCCCATGCTGGTCACGTGCTGTGCAAATCCCAGCGGCGTAGTCCAGGTGAGCATCCTCATATGACCAGATGAGCACACAACATAGCGAAAGCCTACAGGACGCGGCAGGAACAAGAACATACCGGGAGTTGCCTTAATGGTTGCCTCTCCACTAAAAAAGCTGGCTTCGCCTTCTATCACATAGAAAGCAGCGTCTTCTTCATCGGGCCCGTACGAATAGTTGGACGTCCTCGCAGGTACCAGGTACTCGAAGATGCAACCAGCCTGCTTCGTCTGCGTCTCAAGCGCCTGGATGATTCTCCGCCCTCCGAGATACCACAGCGTTTCCTGCTCTTGCCAACTGACGGCGCTACTCTGGCCTGTCTGCAGAACCATGCGCTTTATATCCTCCTCTCCTCTAGCACAAGACAACAAAGTAGATATGAGATCACCCTCATGGCGATCATCTCGGGGCTTGGCTTGTTGCACCTCACTAGCCGTTTATACCAAAGGTGGAAGACCAGGAGTGCCGTGTCCTGTCTCCAGGTAAGCCGTCAGGCTATCCAGGAAGTATTCCCAATGCCCGCGCGTCCGTTCGTAGGCAAGATCCACCTGGGCAAACCCCTCATGAGTGAAGACTACCTTGGTACCGTCCTGGACTGGAGTGAGGTGCCACTTGACGATCGTCCCTGCCCAGTGGGGAGGACCTTGCCGAGAAACCCAGGAAACCTGTTCTCCAGCGTCCAGTTCGACTACCTCAAACCGGAGGACACCGGCTGGGGGCCGAAAGCGAAATTCACCCACTGAGCCCACCTTGGGCTGGACTCGCGCCTCATCGGCCCACCACCGGTCGAGTTCATGCGGATCCGTCAGAGCGCTAAAGACCTGCTGTTGATCTGCTGCAATGGTCCGTTCTGTGAGTATGGCTGGCATCTTCGTTCCTGTCCTTCGCATGTCACCGTGCGACTACACTTAACTACTAGGTTAAGTATATGGCAAAAGCAGAACGGTGTCAAGAGAGTGCCACGCCTTACGATGTGTCTGCTCTGTTCGGGTTCTGAGCGCTGGAGTGACCGAGAGCGCAAGCCAAGCGTCAAAAGTCGGGATCGGGGGAGGAGAGCACCTTCGCGAGCGCATCGAGCAGGAGTGGCCACCCCGATCCAGCGCGCGCGCGCACTTCCGTCGTGCTCAGCCGTTCATGAGTCAGCACCACTTCCGTCACCGGGCCCTGATCCACGAAGTCCACCGTGACGATGGTTGCCTGACCTGTAGTCACTTCACCTGACCAGGTAAAGACGAGTTTTTCAGGGGGCACGACCTGCAAGTAGGTGCCGACGATGGAACTGCCGTTCGCCAAATCGAACCGGAACGACCCGCCCACCCGCGCGTCGAGCGCACTCACGCTCATGCCCAACCCCCTGGGTCTCAACCAGCGCTCCAGGGCATCGGGCTCGACCCAGGCGCGGAACACTCGACGCCGCGTGGCCGGGAACGTCCGTCGTAGCACCAGGGTGGTGGCATTATCAGGTACGGGGGGTATCATTCACGTCATCCTCCTCATCCGAGGTCGCCTGCAGGTAGGTGTCCAGGGAATCGAATTGTTCTTCCCAGAACTGCCGATAGTGATCCAGCCAGGCAGCAGCCTCCCGCATGGGACCCGCCGCCAGGCGAAACCGATGCGTCCGTCCATCCTTGCGGCGCCGAATGAGGTCCGCGTGTTCCAGCACTCGTAAATGTTTGGAGATTGCGGGCACAGAGATAGAGAATGGCCGCGCCAGGTCTGATCCCGATGCCTCACCCCCCGCCAGACGCATTAAGATAGCACGACGAGTGGGATCAGCGAGCGCCGAAAAAACGCTATCGAGTTGCTCAGACGAATCATTCACCATGAGGTTAATTGTACGAAGATCGTGACTTGGTGTCAACCGCCCGCTTTCCTTGCCGTCTTGCTGGTCCTCACATACACCAGCACCCATCCGAAGGTTTATAGGCAGCCAATTGGCGCGAACCCGTCGAGTTCATGTCTCATTAAACGGGCGAAGGTCTGCCTGCCCAATAACTACGATCGCGGGTGCGGTGCCTTTCACACTCTATGTTTCGTACTTGTTTTGGACAGCGCGTGAAGACTGACTTTCAGACCGAGGACCTACTACGACAGCGTCCTTGCCCTCGAAAGGTGGAACGTCACTATTACTCACAATTTCCGCGTAGATGCTCTCCGCCAAATCCATGACCTGACGCTGTTCAGCGACTCTGGCACGGCGCCAGTCTGGATGCTCACGCCAGACGCGTCCGACAATAGCTGCCCGTAATGCGACAGTGTTGTCATGCAGCTCCGCAAGGAGTGGGGTGCTTGCATGTACAAGCTTCTTTTGGCTTTTAGGGCGCTTCGTGTGGTTGAGTTCCCACAGCTTGGCATTCAGAACACGCCTGGCCGTTACCAATGCAGATATCTCGGTGTCAGTTGATGTCTCCACGTGTACTCCTTTCTGCTTCCTTCCGAGTGTACCATGTCCATAGCAGAGGTGACGCACGTCTGATCCACCACCACCGCTTGCCCCATAAGCTTTGATGCACGCGAGAAGCGAGAGGCCTGACGCCAATTCCGGCACCAACGCCAGTGACTCTAGATGGACAACTGCGGACAGCAAAGGCGGGATATTCCCCCCTCCCCCATCTCTCCCACACCACAATTTCAATATGCTACAACACCTCGATGCACCTGCTGGTGCAGCGAAGTTGTGCAGATCAGCGGAGGTGTGGCGACAAAGTGAAGGAGAGATGCCGCACCCCGCAGCGACACACCTATGGAGGAATTCCGCAGCATGCAGCGACACACCTATGAAGAGATGTCGCATACCGATATCGTCCAGACCTTGAAGCGAGAAGCGGTCGAAGCGGTCCAGGCCGTCGACACACTCAGCACGACCGAACTCGAAGCGCTCCTCGCAGTCCGGCAGTATCACGACGCCGGGACGCTCACTGCACACCGTAGTGCCTCTTCAGCCTGCGACACCGGCCTGTCGTGGGTCATCACCATCTTGAGCCTGCTGAGCTCATTGCTCATCATCGAGCACCTGTGGGTAGGCTTTGTCTGCAGCTTGGTCTCCAATACGTTGTGGGTAGGCCGTGCGTATGGCAAGCGAGATTGGCCGCAAATGCTGTTGTTCGTCATCTCGCTCGGTCTGAGCGGCATGGGTCTGATCTCCTGGATGCGCTAGAGTCGTCGTAGACCCGCACGCACCCTACGAAGAGACCCCGGCCGTGCCGCACGCCCGAGGATACTGAGGGCAGCCATCCTCGGGCGTATGGTGGCTAATCCGGAGAAACTCTCCCATGTCTAACCGGATCGGAGACACCTTTCGGATGAACGCCCTGAAGTAGCATCAATGTTGTGGCGCTTCTGCAAGGATGCGCATACCTGAATATGGCTAGTCTCCAGGTGGGGAAGCCTTCAGGATGGGTCAACCAGCGCCTGCTGGGGCAACAGGATCAAGGTGGCAAAGATCCTCCCCATCTGCTCTGGGGGATATGGCATGCCATGGTCGAGCCACCATTGAATCAGCTCGATACCTGCCGACATGAAGTGGTAGTTGGCAATCTCTGGGGGAATTTGGCTGGACGCGGTGAGAAGGGGAATATCTTGCTTAGTGGCTTGCAGCGCCTCAATCAAACGGGCCTTGCCGCGGCTGCCGAGCAAGACGCGACAGAGTTCGCTGTGCGCCTGCACGTATTCAAATATCTGGCGTCCAACTGCTGGTTGACGTTCCTCTGTCTCTGGACCCGGCTGTAAGAGACGCAACATGTCATCGAGAATGACCTCTACTACTTCCTCAAGTAAGGCCTCTTTATCTTCATAATGCCGAAAGAAGGTGGCGTAGGCCACATCTGCCCGCTCGGTAATATCGCGAATCGATACCGGCTCATAGCCTTTTTCCAATGTGAGGCTGATCAATGCCTCAGCGAGTAGGCGTTGCGTACGCTTCACCCGCCGGTCGAGCATTACCATATGATGAAGCCCCTTTTTTCCCCCAGAGTGTGTGTGACTACCGCGCAATAATCCAGATAGGCCTGCTGGACAGGATAGCAGAAAGTCCAGACCGTTGCAAATGTTGTGAGCCTTGCATTACGATATGCAACGCTATAGCGCAAAAGATCTACATTGGCGTTTTAGCTTTATGATAGCGCGTAATCTACGCGACCAGTCCTAACCTTGAGGAGTGCCAACCGATGCAAACCGTGCCGTCTTCCGTACCGCACCTGGATCCCGAGCGGGATGCGCCTCTCCCCCAACCTCGCCGTGGTCGCTCTTTCGTGATGCGCTATGGTCGCTTCATCCATCGCGCACGCTGGTTCATTGTGGTCTTCTGGGCGCTTGGCTTAGCGGCGAGCGTGCCCTTCGCGGCAACGATCTCGGGCAAGCTGCAGTCCAGCATCGCCCAGCCTAGTGACACGGAGTCGGCCAAAGTCAGCCAGCAACTCGTGGGCACATTTCACCAGCCACAATCCCAGGTCTTCGTCGTCTTTCGCTCCACAAGCAAACTTGTAACCAGCGCGAACTATCAGGCGGAGATTGCGGGCTTCATCAGCACGGCGCAAGGATTTGCCCATGTCGTCAGCGCGCAGGAACAGGCCCCCGCCGCTGACGGCCGCACCACATTCGTCATCGTCGGATTTGACCAAGACGATGAGACAACCGCGAAAGCCATTCCCGATTTCCAGAAGCTGCTCCCTACCAGCGGCCCGGCCACCGCAACGCTCACGGGAACTGCGGTGGTGGACGACGAGCTGACACAAACCGCCTCGCAAGATCTCGAGCACGTCGAGGCCATCTCCCTGCCCATTACGCTGCTGGTTTTGCTGGTTGTCTTCGGCACGGTGGTCGCAGCTGGTCTGCCCCTGGGTTTGGCCCTTTTCGCCGTGCCCGTGGCGCTAGCCCTGATGACGGTGATCAATGCCTTCGTCCCGCTCAACATTTTTGTGCTGAACATTTCAACCATCATGGGTTTGGGCGTCTCCATCGACTATAGCCTCTTCATCGTTCGTCGCTATCGCGAGGAACTGGCATTGGGGCATGCCGGGGACGAAGCCATCGGGCGCACCTTGGCCACCGCCGGTGAGGCGATCCTGTTCAGCGCCATCACCGTCATCATCGGATTTACCGGCCTCTTTTTGTTGCGCACGCCTTTTATGACGGCGATTGGGATCGGAGGAGCATTGACCGTTGGCTGCTCAGTGTTGGCGGCGCTTACCTTGCTGCCTGCGATGCTCAGCATCTTGGGGTCACACGTTAACGCATTGCGGGTGCCAGTGCTCTGGCGCTTGACGCTACCCCATCCCAATCAGGATACCCAGCGCGGTTTCTGGCATCGGCTGGCACAGGCCGAGATGCGCGTGCCCTTCGTCTTTATCGTATTTGTGCTCGTGATTGTGGGGGTGCTGGCCGCGCCGGTGACACAGCTCAACATAGGTTCGGCGGGGGTCGGTTCACTGCCGAAGGACTCACAAGCACGTCAGGCGTTGACGACCTTAGCGACCAGCTACAGTTCATTCAGCTCGAACACCTTTACCGTCATCGCCCACACAACGGATGGGTCAAACATCCTCACCCCGTCAAATCTGACCAAGGTTGCTAGCTTGTCTCAGTGGATAGCCCGGCAGGCGCACGTGACGAGCGTGATCAGCCTTACCAGCTTGCCGGAGGCGACGGGTCAGACGTCCCCCGGACCGCAGCAACTCATCGGCTTGTACAGTAGTGGGGCGTACGAGCACGTGCCTAGCCTGGTGCAACTAGTTAAGGCGACGACAGAGAACGATGCCACCATCCTTACGGTGTCATCCGAGTCAGGGATCGACACGGCTGCCAGTAAGCAATTGCTCGCGCACCTACGCCACGACACGGGTGCGGTAGTGCAAGGGTTGTCGATCCTGGTGGGGGGCGCGCAGGCCCAGTCGGTCGACCTCAATACAGTCATTTATGGCAACTTTCCGCTGACAGTGATCTTCATCCTGGTCGCTACCTACATATTGCTGCTCATCATGCTGCGCTCCTTGCTCGTGCCGCTTACAGCGGTGATCATGACGGGCCTCTCGGTCGGCGCTGCCTTTGGCGCGATGGTCTTCGTCTTCCAGCAGGGGCATCTGCAAGACCAACTCAATTTCACTCCCAATGGTTCCGTGGACAACGTCATACCGATTTTGATGTTCTGCCTCCTCTTCGGGTTGTCGATGGATTACGAGGTCTTTTTGGTGAGCCGGATGCGCGAAGAATGGCGCAATTCTGGTGATAACGTAACCGCTGTGTCCCATGGGTTGGAACGCAGTGGAGGGGTGGTGACGAATGCCGCACTGCTCTTCATCATCGTCGCAGGCTCCTTCATCTTTACGAGCATCAGCCAGACTCAAGAGGTTGGGCTTGGCCTCGCGGTCGCCGTCTTCGTGGATGCCTTCCTGGTGCGATCGTTGCTGGTGCCATCGGTCATGCGCTTGTTTGGTCGCGCAAATTGGTGGTTCCCTGGCATGGAAGTGCCGCCGCAGCATCCCGCGACGGAAGCATAATCTCAATTGGCATCGCTCACGCGCGTTTGCAAGTGGGCGGTGCCACACGTGCCAGGTGGATGCTGCAGGCAGATCCGTTCATAGTGACAAGATGCATGCGTGAATTCAGGTCTATCAGTCGTCCTCACTATCAGTCGTCCTCACTAGAGGTAGACAAGGGTAGGGTAAACCAGAAAGTCGAGCCCTGGCCGGGAGCACTCTCAACGCCGACCTGTCCGTGATGGCGCTCAATAATCATGCGGGAAATGTGTAATCCTAGTCCCAGTCCAACACCTGCGCCGCTCTGCACCTCAACTCCCTTAGCACGGTGAAAGCGCTCCCAGATACGCTCCTGCTCCTCCGGTGGAAGTCCTGGCCCGTAGTCACGTACCCAGACCCGCACGTGCTCGTGCTCGATCTGCACGCCGACGTCAACTGGGCGATCGGCCGGGGAGTATTTGAGTGCATTGGTGAGGAAATTGGTCACGACCTGTTCGATCCGGCCAGCATCGCCATACACTTGCACTTGCAGGCCAACGGGGCACCTGAGACGAATCCGGCGGTCCGGAGTCGCCTCCCGCTGCTCCAGAACTACCTCCTTGACGATCGCCGCCAGATCAGCATCATCGGATTGCAGTTCCAGTTTGCCTGCCTGGATACGCGAAACATCCAGCAAATCATTGACTAGCCGCTCTAGCCGTTCCATCTGACGCTCCGCGCGGCTGAGCTGCTCGATAGTAGGTTGAAGTCCGGCATCTTTCCCGGCAGCACTTGCTCCAGTCTCGGCCCGCCTGAGCTTCTGGAGACGTCTCTCGGATAATTGGAGACTGAGCTTGAGTGAGGTGAGGGGAGTCTTGAGTTCGTGGCTGGCGATGCCTAGGAATGCGTCCATCTGGGCCTTGGTCTCGCCCAGCGCCAGTTCATTGGCACGTGCCTCAGCCCAACCTCGCAGGAGGTGATCCCGCTCCACTACTAGCGCACCGAGTCGGGCGAGCGTCCCAGTTAGCAGTAGCTCCTGCGGAGAGGTATACTCATGACCTGGCTCAGGGTATACCACCAGCAGGGTCCCTACCAGTTCCTCACCCAGCCGCATCGGGAGTATTCGGACGGTCTGCGCCTGATAGAGCGAATACTCGGAGTGCTGTGGCAGATGTCTGGCGTCCAGCAGCACTGGCTCGCCCGCAGACAGGGCAGCGGCTATCGTGGTGTCGTACCGCTCCTTCAGGTGTTGCAGTGGGGACCAGCTGGACCACCATTCTTGCTCCTGTTCGGGAGCCAGGCCCACTTCAGTCACCGGGTGAAGCCATCCAGTTGGTGTATCTACCGCCGCGATGCTGACGCTCCGGCATCCTAGGGCGCTGCGAGTCAACTCCGCCAACCGTCGTGCCACCTGCGGGAGCGTCTTATCGGCAACGAGCGCCGACGGCGCGTCGACTGACTCAGCAGCAAGTGTAGCCGGGCGGACCTGGACCATCGCTTCGGCCATAGCTACCAATGCCTCGAGCGACTCGCGGGTGCGTTGCTCCAGATGCTGCCGGGCAGTCACGTCACGAAACACCTGGACACTTCCGGTCACCTGGCCCAGCTGGTCACGGATGGGAGTGCCGCTCACGTTGAGAACCATCTCACGCCCTTCTAGGTTCTTGACTTTGTAATCGACTCCTGTCAGCGTCTCACCCTGGAGAATCCGAGAGATCGGCCGTGCTTCCACCGCTAGGGATTGCCCCTGCTCGTCGCGTAGGTCCAACGCAGCCAACCGTTGATCGACAGGCACCGTCAGGAAATCGGGATGTTGCTCAGCTGCATGCAGACTGCGATACGCCTGATTCGTGCGCACGAGACGGCCCTGTCTATCGAGGGAGGCGATACCGTCGGTCATGGTCTCGAAGATAGCTTCCAGCTCCTGCGCGCGTTCGGCCGCCTCACGCTCGAGCCGCCGCCGGTCAGTCACATCCCGCGTCACCACGACAGCGCCGGTGATGGCCCCCTCTTCACTGCGCAGGGGTGTCCCGCTGGCACTCAGGGTCTGTATGTGTCCCTCAGGGCTCGAAATGTAGACATCAACTGCCCGGGCGCCGGTCAGCACTTCTCCACGGAGAATACGCGCGTTCGGTAGGTGGTCCAGGGGAAGTGGTCGACCCATCTCGTCCAGGGCGCGTCGGCGAGCAGCGCGTTCTTCTGGGGACTGACTGAGAAAAGAAACCTCCTCAGGCCCCACGATCTCGCGGCCGGCAGCATTCAGGTGAGTGATGTGTCCCTGGGCGTCGTATACAAAGATACCGTCGTTAATGGTCTCGAAGATAGCTTCCAGCTCCTGCGCCCGCGCGGCCGCCTCGCGCTCCAGCCGGCGCAGCGCCGAAATATCCTGCGCACTGATGACAGCACTGATAACGGTTCCCGTCTCATCTCGAATAGGGGCGGCCGAGTTGAGAATGGTCCTCCGCTGCCCATCCAGTGCCTCGATCTCGATCTCGTCGTTCAGCACCGCCTGGCCGCTGGACAGGGTGCGGACTAGTGTCCACTCCTCGGGTTCCAGCGGCTGGCCGGTTCCGACACGCCATGCCTTAAACTGATTAGACTGGGAATAGTGGGTGATGTCAGTTCCAGGCGCGATATCACCACCCCAGAGTGTTTTGGAAGCCTGGTTCATGGCCAGCAACTGTCCTTCTTGGCTAGCGATCAGCACCGCCGAGGGCAGTACCTCCAACACCGTACGCAGGCGCTCTGCATCCAAGCTACTCCTTGCTTCCGCCTGGGCCAGCAACTGGGCCGTCTTCTCAGCCCGCCGGCGTGCCCGCTCGCTCTGACCAGCGAGCAGGCCTATACTGCTACCCACGGCCAAATACAGCACCAAGCCAAGAGCATCAGCCGGGTCCGCGATCTTCCAGGAGAATTGGGGAAGGACCACAAAAAAATCGAGAAGGAGTGTGCTTACGAGCGTGGCGAAGAGACTTGGCCCTGCTCCCCATCCGAGAGCCATGATGACCGCGCCTACCAGGGTGAAGATCACGTAAAAGTCAAAGGAGGGGAACGGTGTTATAAGAAGCAGAATCACACTCACGGCTGCCAGTTCAACGAGCGCAGCGGCCAGATAGCCGACGAGGGGATGGCGCAGATGCTTGGGGAGCCACTGGGGAGCGAAGGTGTTCTCCTGGATCCAGCGAATCAACCTGAACCAGACGCTCCCAGTTCGCTGGCTTGGTGGTGGCGACTGGCCCTCTGTCTCTTGCGGGGGAGCCTGCGGGCCACGTGGAGGGTCACTGCCAGAAAAACGGGCGAATGTTGCGTTCATAGGAAAGCTCCGCGAGATGTCAGGTTAGGACAACGCCACGATTGGTCTATAGGGATGTGATTTAGAATATGATAACACCTTCGTGTGACTGCGTAGTCTTGCTGGAAGCACTCTGACACTGCCTTGGATTGACATCACGATGGAGGTGTTGGTTGCCAGGCGGAATGGTATTAGCTGAGAGGCCAACCATGCTGGGAAAGCCGCAACTGTCCTTTTAGCGGCTCATGCGTTCCCTGCATGGCAGCGATTGTCACTGAAATGAGTGCTCGACTGCGATCGTCTAGCCCTGGGCGCGACCATGAATCTCCAAACGTATGTTGGGTTGCTAAGTCTAAGAAGTCACGGGCGTCCGCAGGTTCGGTGTCGGCTAGCGGCAAATGTAACGGTTTGCCTAGCATCCGCTCTGCGATATCATATGCCTCTTTAAATGGTTCATCAGTTTGCATAAGATGGCTCCCCCGTTGGACGTTCATTTCCCTTCTTATTGTAGGCTCGTGGACAATGATAGAGCAGAGAACCTCGCGGGATAAGGGCATGCTAGTGTCCCTGGTCCAGTCCTGATGCAATCAGTCGTGGTAGAAGTCGGCGAGAGCAGCGAATGCCGCCTTGGGTTCCCAGGGCATGTCGGGATAGGTGTCTCCGTGGTTTCCTTCGAGCACTTTGACGATGCCAAAGCTGGCCAGATCCAGGTCGTCGCGGGGGTCGCCGTTGGGGCGGTGCAGGTAGCTGTACAGGGCGAAGAGGAACACGAAGGCGCTATCTATGCCTTCGGCTTCGAAGATCTCCAGAAGCTCGCGCAGGTAGGCGCCCTGGCCAGCCTCGTCTCGGGCGTACTCGCCCCTCAATCGAACCGGTGAGACGGTGTCCTTGGTGTACTCGACGATCTCCAGACCCTGAGCACCCCGGTCACCCGCACCGCGATAGCTGGCTGCGCCGAACTCGGTGATTGCGACCGGCTTCCCCTGCGCGACGAGACTGCGGACGCCCTCAGCGAATTGGTTTGCGATCTCGGCCGACCGATAGAGATCCACGGAGATGATGTCGAAGGGTGTCCAGTCGACACGCTCGATCGGTACGGCGGCGTAGGTGACCTTGCCGCCGAAGCGCTCGCGGACGAGTGCCGCGGACTTGCCGAGGAAGTCGTTGACGCGGGCGCTGGCCTCGACCGCGCGCTCGCGGCGGCCATCAGGCTGGCGGAGCAGAGCGTCGAGCCGCTCCTCGATGCTGTCGCCGGGCAGGAACCCGTTGTCCATCAGGCTCAACTCGGCGCCGGTGACGTACACGACCTCGGCTCCCCGGCGGCGGATCCGCTCAGCGCGCTCGGCGCAGTCGGCGAACAGCGACAGCATCTCGTCGGCGACCAGCTCAAGAGGGTACGGCGAGAACCAGACCTCCAAGCCGAGGTCGGCAGCGAAGGTCGCAGCAAGCTCCAGTCGCTCCGGATCACCGCCGATGACGCGGACCGCGGTGCAGTGCAGGTCGTCTCGGATGATGCTCAATTCCCGCTTGACTACCTCCGAGTCGAAGCGCTCACGCGAGGTTGTTCCCTTGTAGATGAAGCCGGTGTCGTAGGTGATGCCCCTGGCTCGCAGGGACCGTTGGCGTTGCACGACTGATTCGGCGTTCTGGTGCTTCATACTTACTCCCCCCAAGCAAATTGCTCTACGATAGCTCTGAGACATTTTTCTCCTGTGCTCGGGGCTGAAAAAGTCGCAGGACAATCTCGGCATCAGGAACGTAAGTACGGAATTGTTCTGGATCTCGCAACGCCCAGCGGGTGAGGCCATCAAGACAGGCGCTCACAACAGCCACCAGTTGATCTGGGTCACCCGGCGCCACCTCGCCGGTGGATTGGCCCTCGACAATCAGTTGTCTCATCGTCACGAGGAGCATTTGATAGCGTTTACCGAGCATTTCGCGCATTTCCTCAGGCATAACACCCGCATCGAGGGCGTGATGAAGCAGTTGATGGGCCTCAAGTGGTTTACGCTGCCCGCGTGCAACAACAATACTCGAGATCAGCGTAGCCAGCCGTTCCCCTGGCGTCCCAGGCCCTTCTACCAGCTTCTGGAGCCCGACAGAATCGTCTGGTACTGTCTGCTTCACCAGTTCAGCAAGGATCGCTTCCTTGTCGGCAAAGTAGCGGTAGGCCAGTCCGAGACTTATCTGCGCTTCAGCGGCAATATCCTTGATCGTCGCCGCCATCCCATTGCGAGCAAAGACGCTCCGGGCACTCTCCAGGATCTTTGCGCGCTGAGCTTGGCGGATACGCTGGTTTGCTTCTGGAGTTCGAGGCATGTTGCCGCTCTTTCAATGAATGAAATGTTCTTTCATCAACAAGAGTACCTCTTCGGTCCGTCCTTGTCAAGTCGCAGAGCAGGAGATGTGCGGTGTGAATGACCTGTCTCACCGGAGTCGGTATAATCTTAGCTGTGCTGAAGTTCATACCCCGCTAGGGAGGATTAGGTACTGGCGCCTGATGTCTTTTCTGGAAATTCAATGGTCCACTATATATCATCCTGAATGGGATACTGATCCCCAACAGTATCTTCATTGTGGCCTTCTGAAATGGGGACGCAGTCGACGTCTGGGGCGTTTCGACGATCGCATACATGACTTCAAGGCATACATTGGTGTCCATCACTCCGATCCGTCACAATGGGGAGCAGCTGGTCCCGCGCATGCTCGGTATTTCCTTTCCTTATTTGTGTCTGGGAAGTCAATTGCACTACATACCTACGATACTCTGTCAGAGGCTCTAACGGCACTCGCCACATTCCAGAGACAGTATCCTTTAGCATAGACAAGTATGACTTGTCCAGGGTCAGGTTCGCCTATGCGGCAGGCTGACTGCAACAGCCACGACTTCCTACTCGGTTCGGAAGCTGCTTGGACCGATCCTGTTTCCGGTCAGGAAAGGACAGAAAGGTAGGCGTCAGCAGGAAGGAGGACGTCCCTTGCGCCACAACCCTGGGAGCAGCCCGCCTCATAATATTGTAACTGCCGTTCACATCGGCGTTGAGCACGCTCCCGGTTGCACTCCGAAACTGACCGCGTTTCACGCGTTTGCCCACATACAGGTCGTGATGGCCGATCGGTTCCAGATCGAGAAAGCTGCATTTGGAGGTATGGCTCTCTTGTACCAAGAGCACCTGGATGCCCACCAAAGCCGCTTTGTACTGCAACATGGCAATAAAGCGAGCGTGTGGAATAAACACAAAGGTCTGATTATTCCGCTTGCTCATACTCACTTCTTGCTTCCAACCATCATTCTTCCCGATCACCAACGTGCCAACGCCTTCTTGGACGAGGAGATCAATGATCGCCCGACTGGCCACATGGAGGTAATACTGGATGGAACGCGTGCGATGATCGGTCAGATGGTCGAGGAAGCGAGAGGTTTCGTGCTTCCCAGGAAGGGCTAGTTGTCGGCGAGCGCGCGTCTTGTTATAGTGTTGATTGAGGCTTTTCAGCGGACGACCGTTGACAAGAAGAGGCCGGAAACCTGGCTTGTTTGAAGTTATCGCCGCTAAATTGTTGACCCCAATATCAATACTCGCTACAAGATTTGGCTGGACCGACGCCGGCTGCTCCGATTGTTCATAAATGACTTCGACCACATAATGTGTGGCTTTCGGAACGATGCGGACCATGGCCATGCGGTGCCGGGGCTGTTTGGTGTGGACCACAATGTCCAGTCCAGAAGGCAGAACCAGACCGGCATTTTTCTTCTTCCGGCTGAAGGCCTTATCTTCGTAGGAGAGCAGATTGCGTCCATCTTTGGCTAAGTAGCCCGGCAGTTTGGGATGTCCTAAAAATTTGGCCGGGTTTTGCTCATATTCCTCACACGTCGCAAAATAGCTGCTCCAGGCCGCAAAGACTTGCTGGAGAACCCCGTTGGCGACTTTGGCGGGAAGGGCGCGATATTGCGGCGTCTCTTTGACCGACTGGTAGACTTGGGCTAGGGACAGAATGGTCTTCTCATGGATAAAGGCTTGCCGTTTGAGGTATGACGCCACATTATAGAGGTTCTTACTGGCAAAAGCGGCCTGGTCAATGGCCTTCCATCGCGGATCGTGCTGATCAATCCGATGTTGTTCCACCAGTTGCATCCTGGCTGCCCTCACTCTCGTCTTTGGTCAGTTCTTCCATCACTTTTTCGGTTGTGCGCTTCGCCCGCCGTTGTCCGTAGAGCCGAGCACTAAAGCTATAAATAATGGAGACGAGATCATTCATCAAGTCTTCTTGGCCGTTCTCGGCCAAGTTGACGACTTCTATCCGTCTGCCTTGTTTCTCCAGCAGGGTTTCAATATAGTGAAAGCCAAATCGAGTGGCTCGGTCCTTCTGCTCGACGACAATCATCGTAATGGACGTATCGGCCAACAGGGCCAAGAACTTGGGTCGGTGGTCATTCACCCCGGAAGCGATCTCTTTGACCACCTGGCTGATTTGATATCCTTTGGCTTCGCAATACTGCACAAGCCGTTCTGCTTGAGTATCCAGATTCCCTCTCATCTCAGCAGAGGAGACACGGGCATAGACAGCGACCTTTTGCAGCGGATTGGTATGCTCCTGAACGATCACCGTTCCGGTGGGCAATTGATAGGCATCGAGTTTTCCCGCTTTCCACAAACGGTGAGCGGTACGATACGAAATGCCCAACGTCTTCGCATACTCACTCAGCTTCATGCCTGCATGCTACCACACCTGACGTATCTTGTCCATGTCTGACTATATTTCGTAGACACCTCTTTCATACCTTGTTGTTGGGCCTCAACCATCGGCATGAAAAGTAGCTTCCGCACCCCGGTTGAATTGGAATGGACAACAACTCGGCAGCGGAGACAATTGCGCTCACCACTGGCGCAAGTAAAGTCATCGGCCTCGAAGTCACTAGGCAATTGGCCCGACGCGGCGTGCTCGTCCTCGTCGGCTCATGCGACCAGTCGCGTGCCGGAAGTCATGAACGCCAGCGTTCCCAGACCCAAGTCCCGAGCCAGACGACGATGAGGAGCAGAGAAAGCACGCCGAGATGGATTGTGACATCAGCTTTCCATGCCGGAAAGAATAGATATGCCATCCAGAGGCCGATGACGCCGAAGTAGCCGACATAGAACGCCGCCGTCTGCGCAGTGCGCGCCGCTTCGCGCTGTCCCTCATCCACAGCACGAGGGTTCCACACGATATCTCCGCTTAGGGACAGTAGGCCCAAAGCACCCATGCCCACAATAACGGACAGGAAGACGAGCAGGCTAACAGGATTAAGCTTCCCAATGCTTATGGTCACAATCAGGAAAACCAGGCCAGCCAACGCGATAAGCCAGTAGAGCACGGCAGCGATCCGATTCCGGCGCTGCGTGCGGTCAGTTCGAGCTGCCGGCGATACATTAGGCATGTTACGACTCCTCTAAATGGTCTTTCGATGACTCAGGCGCATCCGTTACGAGCCAAAAAATGTCCTCCAGCTGCCGTTGAAAATAGGCAGCCAACCGGAGCGCCAATTCGATAGAGGGCACATAGCGCCCAACCTCCAGCGCTATGATGGTATGGCGAGTCACCTGCAGGTTGTGCCCCAGCTGCTCTTGCGTCAGCCCATACTCCTGGCGCAGCTCTCGCAACCGATTCGCTACGCGGTACTTCATATACGACCGTCATCCTCACTTACCGGCAGACGCCGCGCGCTCGTCCAGAGACTGGGATAACGCCAGGAGCGGAAAGACGAGTGGGAGGAGCAACAGGATCACGGCCAGAAGAGTGCACTTTACCGCTTGCCCGCCACGATAGTCCGAGCGCTTCATGCCGTCGTTCCGCCGGATGGTATCGATGGCTATCAGCAGGAATGTGAGCGAATTCAGCGCGCAGGACAGGAAGAATGCTCCACTCGCGAGATGAATCTCTCCGTGGCCCTGGGAAAGAAATAGCGCGAGCTCGAGTACTCCAACAGTTAGGCTAATGAGCGTGACGACGACAAACTCACTGATGATGAACCTGGCACCGTTATAGGCGAGGTCCATTCTGACCGGTTCGTGTACTGACACGAGGCGACGGGTGGGCCTGGAATATTGAGACATTGGCTACGTCCTTCATTGAGTAGCGAGCGCACTTGCGCAAAGGCAAGATACCAGCACCGCGCTACGTTAAGTCAGCGTAACGTTATGTCAGCGTAACGTTACGTATGCATAACATGCCATAGAAACAATGGTATGTCAAGGCCCGAGGGTGGTCGCTCTGCAATCATGTGTAGCGGACGGAGAGACCTATGGACACCGACCAACCCGTATATGCGCGAGACTTCTGCGCCGCGATGCGAACAATCCGTCTTGCCTGGTGGTGATGTACCTCGTTGCTATCTCATCAGGAGTAGGAATGGTTATTATACTGAGGCCGAAGCTGTGAAGATGGGCTATCAACGCATCCGGTGTGAAATAGGTTTTGAACGGCTCACCAAGCTGACCAGCTACTTCGGCCAGGGGATGTGGCTCTTGCTCACGGCGAGGGATACTGAAGGTCAAAACCATTTCGCTTCCACATGGAAGGGAGGCAAGGAACTGGAAGACAGCATCAATGGCTTCTCGAGTCAAATACACCAACACTCCGAGCCAAGAGACGAATGCCTGGCCGGTGAAATCAAACGAGCTGGATTGCAAACCCTCCCGTAGTGAAGTGGTCTCAAAATCAATCGGTACGTGTTCAACGTTTGCCGGCACGGCAATCTCAGCAGAATGAATTCGCCCCAATTTTGCCTGCTGGCTTGCTGGGTGATCCACTTCAAAGATATGCAGGTTTCGCGCCCACTCCGGCTGACGATACGCAAATGTGTCCCACCCAGCGCCCAAAATGAGGTATTGTTGAACTCCTTGCTGGGCCGCCTGCATGAGGCAATCTTCGGTATAGCGACTTCGAATGAGCACATGAGAGCGCAGAGCCAATGAAGGCACCGTGTGGAAACGTTCGGAATGGGCGTACACATCAGCAATGACGTCGGGGGTGAAAAGGCGAGGAGCGATAGGATCCTCCAGTATTTTGGGAGGGTCATCGATCAGCTGATGGACAGCACGCTGGAGCGCCACTCCTTCTGCAGTTTTGCTTGGTCCGAGATTCAATTTCGCACCCTTTCTGCAGCGCGCCAGGCCCGGCGTCCTTCGCCCGGCATATGCCTCACGCCAGCGGGGTTCCCACGCCACCATGCTGCTCAGGCGATACCGGCGACCTCGCAGCACGGCTACGCCACTCGACACGACACAGAACGGCGTACAGGGCCAACCAGGGAGCAAACGCAAAGTAGCTGGGAATCGACCGAAACGCGAAAAAGAGCGGTATCAGCGCCAGTACAAGTACCCCCGCTCCCAGTTGCTTACGCCAGCGTATGGCGATGACGAGACTGACGCCCGTGACAGCCGCCTCCAGGAGGGCGTAAATGGCGGGCGGACCGTACGGCAGAAGGTGCCCGAGGGACAGTGCGATTATCCCCATACCCTGTGGGAATAATGGCTCGCTAATGGGCAGCCAAAGGCTGGTAAACCAGGCCAGAGGACTTGCGATCAGGAATGGCCCATTGGGGAGGAGAAATGCTCCTAGCGCAATCGCACCGCGCCAAACCGCCTCAGCCCATCCCTCAGCTAGGACCATGTCGATGGCGTAGAACGGTACGAAGCCCCAGGCATACTGCTTATAAGCGCAGGCTATGCCCAGCAGGATGGCCCCCAGCCAGCGGCGGTCTCGGTACTCCCAGGCCAGTACCAGAAGAACCACGCAGACGACCTCATTGCTCTCGATCAGCGAGGCCACTACGACGGGTGCAGCCGCCAGAGCGGTGAGCGCTCCCCACCGACGAGCATTGGGAGGCATCTTCCAGACAAGCCAGGCGAAGAGGGCCAGATAAAGGCACAGATGCACGGGGAGAATATTGGGCAGCCCCGCCCACAACACCGGCACGTACAGCAGAAACGACAACGCTGGATAGCTATGAAGCGTACGCGGGTCGAATGCGCCACGCACCGACGCGGGCATCTGCATGTACTGACGTTGTACTGCGGCAATGCGTGCGGGGCTGGGGGGCGTGAATCCAGTCCCAAATACCGATCCGCGCAGTGGCGTCCCCAAAAAAGACGGAAAGCGAAGGAAGGCTACTTGATAGGCCGCATTGCTAGTATAAGGATTGTGCCCAGACAGAACTAGCTCGGCATTAACGTGCGTCAGCGCGAGCATGTCGGAGTCATAGGCATGCCCGGCAGGCACCAGAAAGGCCAGATAGGCCAGATAAGCCAGGCCCGCCAGAGTTACCAAGCAGAGTAGGAAGGTGAGCGCCAGCACCGCGCCGCGGAGCCGGTCGAAGAGTCGCTCCCACGCCTGCGGTTTTGGCAAGGAGACGCAGGAGGCGACGAGGAGAAGGAGACTCACTGTCGCCGCGCTCATGGTCAGAACAGCCCGCCACGGTGTGTCGAGCGCCGGTCCGAACGGCAGGTAGCCGGCGCTCGCCAGGGTCAGCGCGCCGCTGCCGCAGACGATAGCCCCAAGCCGCCACGGCAGGCCGACGTGTGGTACGGCTGCGCGCGGAACAGGCGACGTCAGGACATCCACACGCCGCGCGGATGTGTGGCGTGTGGGATCTTGAACATCTGTACGCCGTTGGGTGATAAACAGGAGCGACTGCATGGGCATGCCACCTAGACTGGACGAGCGGTACCGTCTGGTTACGGACCGGCGGCTGCCCTCCCGGTTCCCCGTCAGCGGCAATCAGGCGATGCAGCGCTAAGCCCAGGGCACTCTCGGGATCCCTGGACAGGTGGGACAGACTGGGCGACCTACCGTCAGTATAGGGATGGAGCAGCCATGTGTCAATCCGAGGATCGGATAGATGTTCACGCACTATCTTCCGCAGACGGCCTGGTATAAGATGAGTGTAGACGGTAGACATTGGAGTACCCATAACCTATCCTGCCATGTACAGTAGTTTGATGGGTCCCACCCAAACAGAGATGGAGGCGGTAATGCCGGGTCTGACAACCATGCATGTTGGCGCCGCGCGCGTGACCATCCTGAACGCGGGCGATATGCCGCTGAAGCTCTCAGAAGAGCTGGCAGTTCCCGAATCGCTGTGGCGTCCCCAGCACGCCGACCTGTTCGAGAAGGCGCTCGTCTTTCCCAGTCTAAGTGTCTTCATTGAGCATCAAAGCGCCCGAGTACTGGTAGATGCCAACGACTACCGGGCCACGGTCTCACCTGATTCCCCGTACGCCCTTGCCGGCTATACACCGCCACCTCCTATTCACATCCAGCTGGCAACCCTTGGCGTGCCGATGGCGGACGTCACCCACATGGTGATCACTCATGCGCACTGGGATCACTACGCTGGCACCACATTGGCCACTGATGGGGGGTACGAGCCGACATTCCCACAGGCGCGATATTATCTGGGCGCTGCCGATTGGATACAGGCCGAACTCCAGACGGCGTTGCAGGATGAGACATCACTGGAAGCTAAGACGCTAGGCGTGCTTCGAGATCGGGGCGTGCTGCATCTGGTTGAGGAGCAGGAGCAGATCGCCGAGGGGATCGATCTGCTGCCGGCGCCGGGCGAGACTCCTGGACATCAAATCGTGCGCGTCCACTCGGCCGGAGAAACCCTCTACGTCATTGGCGACCTGTTCCACCATGCCATCGAGGTAGAGCATCCCGATTGGATGGTGACGTGGGCCGAGGCCGAGACCATGCGGGTGACACGGCGCCGGCTCTTCGAGAATGCACTTGGCGATCAGGCACTGCTGATTGCCGCCCATATCGCCGGTGCCGGCCGCATCGAGCGCAGCAGCAGTGGCCTGCGGTGGCAAAGCGTATAGTGCATGGGTCAATAGGTCTCACCATTGCTTGTCTCCATCCGTATACTCATAGGTAGGTGACGTGACGCTGAGCGCGGCTGGAGCGGCGCAAACGCCGCTCCAGCCGCGCTCAGCTATTTTCGTAGAACGGAGAAACTGGAATGAAGCTTCTTGGGAGACTGGGAGCCCTAATCATCGGTATAGTGGGATTTATCGCGGGATTAATCTTTGACGCGGTGCACTCTGGGGTTGCCCATTTCATTCAGCCAGGCAGCCAAACCCACGGATTCATTGCCCTGCTCTTCTTGCTGATTGGTTTGGTCGGTTCCTTGATCGCGGTATTCGCCCCCCGTGCCTCCGGTATCCTTCTAGTGATTTCGGCAATTGGATTCATCATCTTTGTCGGCTTCCTGGCAGGTATCATACCGGCCATCATATTGCTGATCGCCGCGATACTCGCTTTCATAGATCAGGGAAAAGTAACCATCTAGCCCAGCTAGACCAGCCTGCAAACTCTACTACGGGTTCCTGCTCCCGACCTTGCCGACCAGTGAGGCCGGGAGCAGTGTGTTTGCTTGCCTGCTTGCTTTCTGTGCGTCATGCCCGTCCTTTCTAGTAGGCCACAGCCGGCTAGCCAGATACCTCCTCGGTGCCCGGATCTGTGGTGTAGCGAGAAATGTTGAGCAGGATTCCCAGGGCGGCAAGAGTGGTGATAAGGGATGAGCCACCGTAGCTTATTAGTGGAAGCGGCACACCGGTATATGGTATGAGATCGACGACCGAGCCAATGTTGATAGCCGCCTGGACAATGAGCCAGCAGGTAATGCCACCCGCCAGCAGCGACCCAAACATATCATTGGCATGTCGGGCGATCTGCAGACCGCGATAAGCGACTATCGCAAACAAGAGAATGATAACCATACAGCCAAACAGTCCCAGTTCTTGGCCGGTGATCGCGAAAATGCCATCGGTGAAGGGGTTGGGAAGATATCCCGCCTTCTGTACGCCGTCGCCCAGACCGCTGCCGGTTATGCCGCCACTGCCAAGCGAGATCAGTCCTTGACAGACCTGGTAGGAGGCGGTGCCGCCACAGCCGGGTGGCAATGGATGCAGAAACGCCTCGAAGCGATCGCGCCGAAAACCGGTGGCCAGCACGATGAGCAGATACGAAACCACTCCAAATGACAGCGCCACGAGCAGGTGACCCAGTCTTGCGCCAGCGGAATGAAACATCGCCAGTGCCGTCAGGACGACTACCAGAGAGGTACCCACGTCATTCTCTAATACAATGCTAATCACTATAGCGCCGAGCAGAAAAGCGAATGGCACTAGTCCTTCGGGAACCGACTGGACTCGATCCCCTCTTCGTGCCAACCAATGCGCGAAGTAGATTACCACTGCCAGCTTAATCAGTTCGCTCGGTTGGAAGGTGAGGAGTCCCAGTGAAAGCCAGCGCCGGCCGCCAGAGACGCTGGTGCCGAAAAGCAGCACGACGGCGAGAAGTAAGCACCCAAGTAGTAAGCCGGGAAGAGCAATCTTGTGCCAGCGCTGGTAGTCTATCGAAAGCGTAAAGGCCAGGGCACCTGACCCCAGGATCACCCACAACAGTTGCTGTCGAAACCAGTAGCCGGCGTCGCCGGGTCTCGAGAATTGGCTGGCGCTATACACCATCACCAGACCGATCATCAGCAACCCTGCAATGGTCACAATCAACCAGTAATCTGGTGACTTAGGGCGGCGGGCGGCGCTGAGCCGCCGGGAGAGTGGCGAGTGTGCCGCTACATCCAGCGAGATGGGCAGTTTCGGCAGCTCGTCTAGCTCAGGTAAGACGGGCGGACTGTACCTGGTAGGCACAGGCCGGACGGCAGTAGCCTTGGTCACCCTCTCCTGCGTACGAGCTGCCACGGAAGCCGGTCTCCGATCCGGCCGGCTAACAACCTTGTCCATCTCGTCTCCCTTCTCATCTAGATGGAGCGCCAATTTCGTTACCGCTGACGGTTACCGGTAGAGTTGCTAATTTTGATGGACTCGAGATACATTGATGGCCACGACTACCCGTCTCCACCCGTAGGCAAAAGCACGAGGCATGCCAGGAAAGATGCAAGGAGACGTCTGCTCTCTAGCAGACCCGCCCGGAAGCGATCTGGGCATGTTGTAGAATGCTATGTAGAGTATGTCCACTGGAGGACGGTATGACCGGAGCGGCTCACGATACGGATGGTCCAGCTATCTGGCACAGCCAAATGACGAGTGGGGACGCCGTTATTGACCCGTTAACTGAGCAGGCGGGTGGGGTGCCGTCTATCGCGCTTTCCTGGCGTCGTTGCCACGAACGCGGGCTGCGACGCGACCTGGAGCGACCACTGCGGCTTCCCACTCAAGACAGTGCTTCACCAGCGTCTGGCTCCAATCTCGCCAACCAGCTCGCCTCGCTACGTCCCGCTATGGAAGACGCGTATCAATTTAGCGAGGGCTCCGCCTGTGTGATAGGTTTCTGCGACGCCAACGCTTGCCTGCTCGAATTGATAGGAGATCGAGAGTTAGCGGCTTCGATGAGTGCCATAGGTCTCGGAGCGGGCTCCTGTTGGAGCGAGGAGTGCGCTGGCACTAACGGTGTGGCGCTGGCGGTACTAGAGTCTTTCCCCACTCAGGTCATTGGCGAATCACATTACTGCCGGTTCTTAGCGCCATACTGCACCTCGGCGGCGCCGGTATATGATTCGCTCGGGGGTCTGGTCGGCGCTCTGGTGGCGGTAACCCGCAGCGCCGAGGCTCACGCTCATACGCTTGGTATGGTCAGCGCGGCCGCCAGCGCTCTTACCACCGAGCTACGCATGAATCTCTGGTTTGCCAGTGCCAACGAACTGCTCTCCGAGATGAACGCGATTTTGCATACCCTCTCCGAAGGTATTCTTCTGCTTCAGGCCGACGGCACTATCTCGCAAATGAATGGGCGCGCCGGGCATCTTCTCGGCCTGGTGCCTGGAAGAGTTGCAGGACGGCGACTCGCAGATGTAGTCGAGATGCCCACTACACTGGCGGAGGCGCTGCGTTTGGGGCGCGAGCTACATGACGAGGAAGTAACGTTTCGAGGGCGAGGGGAGGCCATCGCCTGCCTGTGCACGCTACGTGCCATAGTGCCGCTGGCCTCGCTGGCTCCTATACCCGCTTCCAGCAGTGGTGGGATCGAAGGCGCTGAGTCCTGGCGGAGCCTTGGGCACCCTGGGGCTAGCTTGAGTGTGACGCCGAATACTACGGCGCGGGGGTTTGTCCTCACGTTGCGCAGCATCGAGCGAGTTCAACGGCTGGTGCATCGCATGAGCGGCGCACACGCGCTGATGCGGTTCGAGAACATCGTAGGTCAGAGTGCTCAATTGCTCGAGGCAGTGCGTCTCGCCCGAATCGCCGCCGAGAGCCAGTCGACAGTCTTATTGCATGGCGAGACGGGTACTGGTAAAGAGGTTTTCGCCCAGAGCGTACACAACGGCAGCGCTCGCGCCAACGGACCATTTGTGGCGATAAACTGCGCGGCGATACCGCGCGAACTCATCAGCAGCGAACTCTTCGGCTACGAAGGAGGCGCCTTTACGGGCGCCGACCGGCACGGGCGACCGGGCAAATTCGAGCTTGCTAACGGCGGTACACTGTTTCTCGACGAAATTGGGGACATGCCGCTCGATTTGCAGACCAGCCTGTTACGGGCAATCGAGACCCGCACCGTCGTGCGTATCGGCGGCCAGCAAGTAACGTCAGTGGATGTACGCATCATTGCCGCCACGCATAAGGACCTTGCCGAGGAGGTACAACTGGGTACCTTCCGCTCTGACCTCTTTTTCCGGCTCAACGTGTTTCCAATTGAAGTGCCCGCCCTGCGCGCGCGCAGCGGAGATGTGACCTTACTATTACGATACGTGTTGCAACGTCTCAGCACGAGGCTGAACCAATCGTTGGGTATCGAAGCCCGGGCGCTGGCAGCCCTGGACAACTACGACTGGCCAGGCAACGTGCGTGAGTTGGAGAATGTCATTG
This sequence comes from uncultured Chloroflexia bacterium, assembly GCA_963826075.1. GTDB lineage: Bacteria > Chloroflexota > Ktedonobacteria > Ktedonobacterales > JADMIN01 > JAJPKE01. Next base: position 131,749 of record CAWGVQ010000003.1, on the reverse strand, counting down.
AGCGGGCTGTCTACGTATGTGAGCGAGGGGTCGTAAGCTTTACCGACCTACCGGCAAAGATCCAGAGCGCTAGCTTGCTGTCAACAGGCTACCAAAACAATCCCATCAGTGCTCTAGCGACGGGGGCAACTGACCTCTCCTCGGTATCACCCCCACGTGCCGGCGGGCGAAGAGGCGACTTGCGCTCCGAGAGCGAGACTGCCGAAGCCAACCACATTGTACGCGTGCTAAACACCTACCAGGGCAACGTTACTGCCGCAGCCGCCGCACTGGGTATAAGCCGGACGACCCTGTGGCGCAAGAAGCGTCGCTACCGTCTCTAGTTACGCTGCACCTCGTTGCATATCTGAAACGTGGCGCAACAATGGAACATGATGTTGCAGTATCGTGACCGAGCAGGCGGGCGCATCCAGGGGTGACCTTGGGATTCTTACCACAGATTTACGGCCGGCCTGCCCAACCAAAGTCTCAATAATTGGGCGTTTACACCCCATAGTGACCACAAGATTTCTCCGCTGCGCCGCTTAACCCCAAAATCGGCACAGATCGTGCATTTATCCTGGAGCTACAAGAGACTCCATGTGCTAGGTAGGTCAACGGCAACCGGGCGCAAAATGGCAACAGGGCGCAGCTATTCCTGGCGGCCGCTTATTCGGCAGACTTGAAGAGTCTAGGCAGCCCGGCACCCCATACTATGGAGAAAGGAGCAGTAATCGCGGCGAAGCTCTAGAACCCTACATGGCAAGTTCCCAAATTACCCAAAGATGGGTCACGCATTGACGAGGCTACAGCGCGGAAGCTTCAATATGTGCCACTGCTTGGCACCAGCGTTGCAATCGAACCCAAATTCCTCTCCGCCTGTGGCATCTATCCTCGTACGATACAACACAGCAGTGTATGCTACCGGCTCATACTCACAACCGGTAAGCAGGAGGAACGAGATGCAGAATCAACCAACCCTCATGCAGAAGCTCGTAGCAGAGTTCCTAGGCACCGCGTTGCTTACCCTGATCGGCGCCGGATCGGTTACTGCCACGCAAACCATTGCCGCCGGCTCAGGCGCCAAATTCTCCGAGGCCGACCTGGGAATCATTTCATTCGCCTTTGCGTTTATCATCATGGCGATGATCTTCGCAATTGGGAAAATCTCCGGTTGCCACATCAACCCAGCGGTGACGATCGCACTGGCTCTTACCGGTCGCGTGGATTGGCTCACCGCCATCGCCTACATAGTGGCTCAATTCATCGGGGCAGTGGTAGGAGCGCTGGGAATTGTCGCCATGTTCAGCTCAACGGCGGCAACCAACAGCATCCTCGGCGTTACCTCATTCAGCTCTCCGGTCAGCCCGTTACAGGCCATAGTGGCTGAAGCTATCGGCACCTTTATTCTGGTCTTCACCATTTACGGAGTTGCCGTCGACCCCAGGGCCCCAGCCGGCTGGGCTGCCCTAGGTATCGGCCTGATCGTCGCCGGAATCATCTTCGTAGTCGGCCCGGTTACTGGGGCGGCGCTGAATCCAGCCCGCGCCTTCGGCACCACCTTCGTGCAGGCCATCTTCGGAGGCAAAAACTTCTTAAACCAGTACTACGTCTACATCATCGGACCAGTGGTAGGCGGGGCGCTGGGCGCAATCGTCTACGATCTCTTGGTCCAGCCCAAGGCCGTACCCGTGCCCAGCGAAGTTCCAGTCGATCAGACCAAAGAAATTGTCGCCTAGCAGCCTCAGCTCAAGCAACTACCTGTCAATGTAGATAGGATGTGAAACCACAACCCACCTGCCGATGTCGATGGGGGCGGATGATTAGCGACCGGTGCTACCGGTGATGTATGTAAGAGGAGACTCTAGCGTGAAGAAGCTCATTAACAGTCCCGAGACCGTCGTCCAGGATGAGCTTGCCGGCCTACAGGCAGCTCACCCTGACCTGTTGCGGGTCGACTTTGCCAATCAAATTATCGTGCGCGCGGATGCGCCAGTCGTAGGTAAGGTGGGCTTGGTCTCCGGCGGCGGCAGCGGCCATGAGCCTATGCACGGCGGATTTGTGGGGCGGGGTATGCTCGACGCCGCTTGTCCCGGCGCTGTCTTTACCTCACCGGTACCCGACCAGATGCTCGCCGCTACTCGCGCAGTTAATGGAGGAGCCGGGGTGCTCCACATTGTCAAGAATTACACCGGCGATGTGCTGAACTTCGAAATGGCCGCTGAGCTGGGACAGGCGGAGAACATTCAGGTCGCCAGCGTGACCATGGATGACGACGTGGCGGTCAAAGATAGCCTCTACACTGCCGGACGGCGCGGCGTCGGCGCCACCGTCCTGGCGGAGAAGATTACGGGCGCCGCCGCAGCGGCCGGCGCAACTCTGGACAGGGTCGCTGATCTGTGCCGTAAGGTAAATGCCAATGCGCGCAGCATGGGTATGGCATTAACTTCCTGTACGGTGCCGGCAGCCGGCAAGCCCACCTTTGACCTGGGCGAGGACGAGATGGAAATAGGCATCGGCATACATGGTGAGCCTGGCCGTACTCGCATGAAGCTCGCCCCCGCCGCCGACATCGCCCAGCTTCTTCTCTCGCCCATTCTGGAAGACCTGCCCTTCCGCTCCGGCGATACCGTGCTTGCCTTTGTCAACGGAATGGGAGGAACCCCGCTGATCGAGCTGTATGTCATGTATAACGAGGTGGCGAAAATCCTCAAGGGAAAAGGCATCAACATCGGCCGAAACCTCATCGGCAGCTACATCACTTCTTTGGAGATGGCAGGCTGCTCAGTCACCTTGCTCAAACTTGACGACGAAATGACTCAACTCTGGGATGCGCCGGTTCATACTCCAGCACTGCGCTGGCGCGCCTAACCAAGGGAGTATACTGCTCCCTAGAGGAACGAGTACCTTACGAGAGGGTATCTTCGTTTCCACAGGAATGCCATCTGATCTTCCTTTTAAGAAAGGAGGATCAGATACGAGTCGAGCTAGGAAAAGGTAAGCGAATGGCAGCAGATCGAGCCTGTATTCTGACCTGGCTGCGCCGATCGGCAGAAGAATTGCACGCCCAGCGTGAGTATTTGACCGAGCTGGACGCGGCAATTGGAGACGGGGATCATGGCATTAACATGGATCGCGGCTTTACTGCGGTGCTTGACAAGCTCCCCTCGGTGGCTGAGGCGGATGTGGGCACCATACTCAAGACTGTAGGCACAACGCTCGTCTCCACAGTGGGGGGCGCCAGTGGACCTCTGTATGGCACGGCCTTCCTGCGGGCCGGAACCGCTCTTGCCGGCAAGCAAGAGTTACAACCTGCTGATATCGCCGCTGGATTGGAGGCGGCACTCGAAGGTATCAAGGCGCGCGGGCATGCCCAGATCGGCGAAAAGACCATGGTAGATGCGCTCTCGCCCGCCGTTGACGCCTTCAAGACTGCCGTGAGCGGTGGTCAGTCAATCTCGGATGCGTTGCGCGGAGCCGCCGATGCTGCTGAGGCAGCAATGAAAGCCACCATACCTCTAGTGGCCACGAAAGGGCGCGCGAGCTATCTTGGCGAGCGTAGTGCCGGCCATCAGGATCCGGGAGCTACATCGGTAACCCTGCTCCTGCGTACCGCGGCTAACGGAAAGTAGGCCATATATGGCCGTTGGATTGGTAATCGTATCGCATAGCCAGCGTCTGGCTGAGGGAGTGGTCGAACTAGCTGAGCAGATGGCTCACGGCAATGTCAGGCTCATCGCCGCCGGCGGAACCGATGATGGCACCATTGGCACCTCACTCACCAAGGTGACTCATGCAATCTTCGGCGCCGATTCCGGCGATGGTGTGGTCGTGCTGGTAGACCTTGGCAGTGCGGCATTCATCACCGAGATGGCACTGGAACAGTTAACTGCCGTTCGCCGCACCCGGGTGCGTATCAGCAATGGGCCGCTGGTTGAAGGTGCGGTCTTAGCCGCAGTCGAGGCCGCCATCGGCGCTTCGCTTGATTCGGTACTGGCCAGCGCAGAATCGGCTAACGAACTAGATAAACTGTCAAAGAGGGCTTAGAGGTGGCAATAGTCGAAAAGACCTTGATTTTGGTAAATAAGGTAGGTTTGCATGCCCGTCCTGCCAGCCTGTTCGTCCAGACGGCAGCTCGATTTGCATCTACTATTACCGTTGCCAGCAACGGTCGCACCGCCAATGCAAAGCGAATGCTCTCGGTGTTACAACTTGGCGCTGAGCATGGCGCCAGTCTGTCCGTCACCGCTGAGGGCGATGACGCAGCGGAGGCGGTTGCGGCCCTGACTGACCTGGTAGCGGACCGATTCGGCGAAGCTGAATAAAGCCAGAGGCTTCACGCGAAAAACCCCGAAAGGGAAGAGCTTATGGACCCTACCCAACCTGCCACTGTGGGAGCCACAACTCCGTCAACCGCTGGCGTTGTTGGCGATTTCCCAGGCGAAAAACTGCGTGATGAAACCATCAGTCTGTCCGGTATCGGTGTCTCCCCAGGTATTGCGATCGGCCCAGCATTGCTTTTTCGCGCGGACCGAGAAACTTTCGTGCCTGCGGAAGAACCGCACGCACAGCCCATAGACCCGGAGGCAGAGAAACAGCGGTTACGAATCGCCATCGACGCCGCTGCTACAGAACTACACAATCTGAGCCAAAAAGTCGCTAGGGAGATCGGCAAATCAGAAGGCGACATCTTCGAGGCCCAGGCGGCCTTGCTTCTTGACCCAACCATCATGGAGCAAGCTTCAGAACTCATTGACCGCGAGGGCGCAAGCGCCGAAACTGCGTTGCGCACCGTTGCCGAGGAACAGGCAGCTTTGTTGGCGGCGCTTCCCGATCCGGTCTGGCAGGCACGAGCTAGCGACGTTCGTGACGCAGCGCAGCGGTCTCTCGACTATCTCCGGCCCGAGTTGCGGCGCAGGCCCTCTCTGGGTGCACTGCTCGACGAATCTAGTGAACCGGTAATCGTCGTAGCGACTGATCTGATGCCCTCCGACACTGTCGAGATGCGAGCAGAAAAGGTGAGCGCCATTGCGCTGGCCGGCGGAAATGTGACCGCACACGCTGCCATTCTGGCGCGAGCGCTCGGCATACCAGCAGTCATGGGACTGGGAAGCCGGCTGCTAGAATCTATACATGAGCAAGACGCGCTGGTAGTCAACGGCCAGAGCGGCCGCGTAGTGGTACGGCCTGGCGCCGGCGACCTACAGCAAGCGGAGTCCCTGGTCGATCAGCAAAGAAACGAACGCCGGCTGGCCAGCGCACAGGTGGCGCAGTGGCGCTTGCGTCCAGGACAGACGCGTGACGGTCACACTGTACCGATCTTTGCCAACGTGGGAACGTCGGCAGAAGCAGCAGCAGCAGCTGGGGCAGGAGCCGAGGGCATTGGACTTCTACGTACCGAGTTCCTCTTCTCGGGCCTGGCTACCTTTCCAGCCGAAGAGGAACAGGCAGCTCTCTATGAAGACATTATATCGACGTTTTCCGGCTCACACAGCGCCGGACACAGGCCTATCATCATACGCACACTCGACGTAGGCTCCGATAAGCCCCTACCCTCGCTTGCGGCATACCTGCGGGAACTGCCGGACGAACCAAACCCTGCACTGGGAGTACGCGGCATCCGTCTACAGCTCCGGTTCAAAGAGCTGCTGGCCACTCAGCTACGAGCGGTGCTGCGAGCCGGCCGAAATGCTCAAGCGAGCGTTCGCGTAATGTTGCCAATGGTGTCGACCGTGGAGGAAATCCAGGAGGCGCGGCGGGTATTGGTGACAGCACGCACTGAGCTTGCGGTCTCGGCAACTATACCACTGGGAATCATGGTCGAAACGCCGGCCGCCGTCATTACTGTCGCGGCCATGGCACACGAAGCTTCCTTTCTAAGTATCGGAACCAATGACCTTACCCAGTACATCATGGCAGCCGACCGGCTCAGCCCGGCTCTGACTGAGCTCTGCCAGCCTACCCAGCTACCAGTGCTACAGGCCATTGCCACTATTGTGGACGGTGCACACCAAAGAGGTAGACACGTGGGAGTCTGCGGGGAGATGGCAGCCGATCCCAGGCTCGCGCTGCTCCTGGTAGGCCTGGGAGTCGACGAGCTCAGTATGGCACCTACTAGCATACTAGCCGTCAAACAAGCGCTGGCTGAACGCTCCATTTCCGATTTACGCACCCTGTCGGCCGATGTACTGCGCTCGACTTCCATCGCCGAGGTAGAGCAAAAACTTGCTGACGTGCTCTCTTGAAAGAGGGATACCTAGCCAGCGGCGATCTCATCAGCGTCAGTGGTGGCGCTGTACCTATGGCCTTGGACGAACTTTCGGGTATCGAGGAGGTTAGCATGTTACCGAGCACTTACTCCGATTCGCAGTCAGCAACGGCACTAAGTATTCCACGGGAGCAGACCACTGCCGCCGATCCCTGGGATGCGCCGTACTTCGGCGCCCCCATCTATTTTCAGTACCAGCCGTCGCTTCCAGCGCGCGCCCACACCGAGGATCATGCTAGCCGACTTCCGGTTGATCCCTGGGATGCGCCGTACTTCGGCGGAACCGTGTACCTGGGCTACTCCGCGTATCCGGCAACGCTCGCGGCACCGCCAGCATCGCTGGCTCCGAGCACCGGTCCGGCAGACGAGCAGTCGCTACCAGTGAGCGCGGCAATCGGAAAGGCTCCGATCAGCACCGTACAGCCGGACGGCACCGCGACCAGCACCAGGAGGCGTAACTGGTTGGCTCGGCTCTTTGGACGTCCTTAGCGCAACTATTCACGGACAGGCATAAGTCGCAACGGATATGGCGTAAATTTCGAGACGTACACCCAAGCGATTATGGTGTAAAATACAGCAGGCACTCCGCTGGCAGGAATTGGTATATCCTTTGCGCAACTGAGTCGCGACCACACTGCTCACTGGTGGAGGTAATACCCATGGGTTGTCTACGAAAGCGAGTAGCATGAGCCAACCCCCCTATGATCCAGAGACCCGGAGTGAGGGCGCCGAACGGCTGCCACTTCCGTATGAGCTGCTGCCACATGAACCACTTCCGCCACCGATTCTTCCACCAGGACTGGATACCTCAAATGTGACCGGTGCTCCGTCCAGAGCCGCTGGCGACGCGCCAACTGCCCCTCTTTCGCCAGGCGTGGCACCACCAGCTCCGGAGCGCCAGCGGCGCAAACGTCGCCTGTGGGCCCTGCTGATTCCGCTGTTGCTACTCGCACTCTTCTTGGTACTGTGTCCTTGCGCCTTTCTCTTCGTGATCCAGAGGAATGCTCAGAGCTCGCCGACCACCACTGTTGCCACCGGTACGACGAGTTCAACTGGTCAGAATAGTGGGCCAGGTGCTGGCAGATCACCAGTCTCATCAGGGGGTCCAACTGGTACATCCGGCCCGTCTGGTCAGAGATCACCACTAGCCGGCGGTCCCACGCTAACCCCCGGCGGCGCCAGCGCAACGGCCACGTTGGGGGCCACAGCCGGACCGAATCCAACAGCCACCCCAGTGCCTGCACCAACGGCCACCCCAGTGCCAGGTCAGCTAAGTGTGAGCGCTGTTTCTGTGCAGCAGACGTGTGTGCTGATCGGGCCCTTGCCCTCCTTCTCTATTACTCTCTTTAACGATACCAGTGGACCGGTTAGCTTCCAGACCTCAGTAGTTACCGACATGCCAGGCACCGGGACACCCTGGGCCAGCGCCACTCCAGCCAGTGGCAGCGTTCCAGCGGGTAGGAATCAGCAGGTAGTGGTAACTCCTAATTCCGGTCTGTGCACAGACCAGTTGTTGCAGGGAACCAAGCCATTTGTTCTCACGATATCGGCTGTCTCCGGAGCTCAAGGCACATTCACCATTACCGATAGCGTCACCGGCCTCATTTGACCCTCTGGCTGCGCGGCAGCAGAACGAAGATAGTTGTACGTCAGTTGATACCGCGCCTCTTTTTGCTTTATGATACACGTGAGGTTGGTCTATTTTGATTTGTCTATTGTAAGTACGGGCCAGCAAGGATAGAAATGTACTGTGAACCAAATGATGAGGCATGAAGTTATCCTGCGATTCAAGCCGGATGTACGCCGTGAGACCATCGATCAAATGTTGCGCGAGGTTAGCGATTTACTCAAGGACATACCTGGCGTCAAGCGAATTCGCTATGGCACCAACAACGCTCCGGCATATCGACACTCTCTAATCGTCGTCGACCTAACCAATGAGGAAGCTTTGAACGCGATGGGACGGCATCCCCAGCACAGCCGAGCCATCAGGCTCGTCAACCGGCTTGCTGAATCCACCGCTGTCGGCAGCTATCTGACAAGCGAGCGCCTCAGGTAACTTCGCTGGTAGTTGCCAGGTACATAGAACCTTCCCCCGTGGGATCGTCCTATGATCTGGTACACATATGAGGTCACCTTAGGGAAGTGAAGCGCGCGCTTCACGCAGCCGTTCGGCAATTTTCACCGGCTCTTCTGTGCCCAACACCATCTGTTTGAGTTCGGCAACGACATGAGCCCACGGCGACGCACTCCTTTGATAGCGTCCGTCACGAGAGAGCAGTTCCTGGAAAATATGAAGTTCGAGTTGCTGCCAGGTCGACCGGTCGCGTCCATCTCCTTCTTCGCTACCCTCGATATCGTATCCGGTCTCGCGCGTCGTATCATGAATCCGAACCGTAAGTGGGTTAAAACAGCCACGCACACACTCTTCTAGCTGCTCGCGGGGAACCGCCGCCCCATCAAATCCCAGAATGCCGGTGAGGGCAATGTCGATGACCGGCTCGCTGCCACTAGCAGCCAGCTCCGACGCCCGCTCCTGCACCCAACGACTACAAAGGCGCGTGAAGCGATCATAGAGCGCGCCCGGGGTCTCCAGGCCATCTACTGGGAATATGAAGCGGAGAAATGGACGCCTTGCATTTACGATGTGTTCCACGGTCTGCCGCGGCTCACCCACGACGACGTCAGTATCTACGCGTACCACATAATAGCCACGGGTCCAGGCGCTCTCCTCCGCTCCCCAGGTTTCGGTTGATCCGGGATTGTAAAGCCAGTTATCACGACTATACTGCTTATGCACGTGGCCCAGGCCCAGATAGTCCACCAGACCACGGAGCGGTAGAAACTGCTCATAGGTAGGTAGACCGTGCATCTCGGGAACGACTCCCTGTATGCCAGTGTGCATCAGCAGCACACGATACTCAACACCGGCCGCATCCTCAGCTGCACGGGCCGCTGCCAGCTCCTCGGCGAAGCTTTCAACTACCCGGCCGGTCCCGGCACCATACCAGGGCAGGCCGTAAATTCGCAGACGGCCGTCCTTAAGATCGGTGTAGGCTCCCTGTAACGATGTGGAATCCCAGGGGGTGAGAGAGGGTATACCATCGTGTATCACCGGATTGAGAAGAATCAGCAGATGCTCCCAGCAGAGAAACTGGAGCCAGGATACACCGTCCCGATAGTAAGTGCGGTCATGATTGCCCTCAATGGCTATCGCCGGTATTCCAGCATCTTTGAGCCGCTCCAGCCCGCTCTTTGCCTGCATTAATGTCAGGGCATCGATGGCGCGCTTGTTGAATAAATCTCCAGCGATCAGGAAGAAGTCGGCTTTGCGTGCGATGGCATCGTCAATCACACCCAGAAAAGCTCGAGCAAAATCGTTGAAACGCTCCTTAATGCCGTATTGCTCATAACCTAAATGGTTGTCTGCGGTGTGAACGAAAGTTGCGCGCATGCTGTTCTCCTCCGACCAGTTCAGTTTTGCCAGACTATTCTGGTCTCTCTACCTCATTACGGCAACAACTGAACAGTTGTGCTCAGTAATAGCTAGTTCGGGTTCGGTGATAGGGGCGCGTGTCGCCGGATTTGGTCTGGCTGTCGGACCAGAGCCGGTAATCTATGGCGCTGGCTGGATGCTCCATACCCATCCCGGCAAGCTCTCGACGTAACCACTCTACGCCCCAGATGGTTGCCGAACGAATCTCGACCTCCTCCTCTGCGCCCGGCTCGAGGAGTTGCAGCTGGTCTACCTGCGCCGCAAGCTCGGTAGAGTACTGCAGAATGCCGAGATGGCGCAATAGCTGCGGAAGCTTGTAATCCGCAAAAGCGGTGAGTTCAGCCAGATCGTCAAAGGCGCCGTATCCTTCTCCGCCAAAGGCGGTGTGCAGGTCGGCGACGCAAATCTGGGCTCGCTTGAAAAACGGCACCATGTAGCCCTCTCGCCACGCTACATCTCGAAATGACGGAAAATCTCGTGCCAGCAGCGAGACCAGTGAGACGGCGCTGCCATGTGCCGAGTCAACCGCCGTGGCGAATTGCCCGTGGTAGCGTTCGAGCAACACACGTCCCACTTCGCGGGCATTCGCCAGACGCGTCTCGAAAAGTGGGATCTGTGCGCTGCCCACAATTGGGCGCAGCACCTGCGCCAGCTCCTCTGGCCCAATGGCAGCAAGGTAGCCGGCATCCCAGATGGGGCATCCATCGCCAACGGCACGAGAAAGCGCCGCCGCCAGCGCATTGTAGCCGTCTAACACCTGGCCCTGCCAGCCAATCCGCCAACGAGGCTGTCCTGGCTCCCCCCAGAAGCAAAAGTTGAGCGCATCCAGCACAAGCACAAAATTCACCATACGCTCGGTGCCGTCATTCCAGTGGAATGAATCAAGTCCAGAGACCTGTGGCCATGGTTCCCTCGCCCAGCGCTCGGCTAGAGCTCGCGTGGCCGCCTGATCCAGCGTGACGTGCGTCGCGGTACGCAGTACTGCAGCGGTGGCGGTCAGGACACCCAGCCGGTCGTTTGCCAACAACTCGAAATCACCACTGTGTCCTCGTCGCTCACTGCTCGATGTAGGTTCCCGCCACGCGCCCATACAATGCTGCTCCCTATAGTCGAAATTTCTGAGTACAAACTCTCTGCTTGCCGCACCTGCTCCTACGATTCAGAGTACCATGCATTTTAGAACCTTTGCCTGTACACCTTGCTTGTACACCTTTCACCGCCTCCCTGATCAAGAACGGCAACATCTGTCAGATAGATACCATCCAGTGATTCATCCAGGCAGCATATGTATACAGGGATAGAGAGCGCTCAGGCATGCACGCGCAGGTCAGGGCTTATCACCGCGAGCCAGCCGGAGCACTGCATCCCGCCCTTTTTTGCGTTCGGTGTTGAGGTAGAGGCGCAATCCTTTACCATAGACATCTTCCCGTCGAGTTGCACGGGCAGCCATTCCGCGCTGGCCGCCTGCGACCAGCACGTGATGAGCAACCCACTCGGCGAACCCTTCACACGCCAGTAGATCACGCACCTGTGGGGCGTATTCCGACTGCCAGGCGTGCCCCAATTCGTGTGCCAGGGTGCCAAGTAGCACACTCCGCGGCAGATAACGCTCGATATATATCGAGCTTGCCTTGTCGTAGCGCACGAAAAAGCCAAGCACATGGTGCCCGCCGACACCTTCCTCACCACCAGGTATGGCAGTATGTTGCGAGCGCCGCACCATGCCCATCTGGAGGCGTGTGACGATTTCCAATCGAGGTGTGGCCTGCAGAGGAGATACTACAAGTTGGCTAAACGCGACCAGCGCCTCATGGTAGACGGCTTCCACTAGCTGAGGCTCCCGTACCATCTGGGAGGCACAGAGCGCACACCGATACTGCCCATCGTCGAGCGGCGCAATTTCTGGTGCCACCGGTACGCGGCAGACGTCGCAGCGTGGACGACTCTTTACACATGTCTCACAGTAAGGCTGCGGCTTGGTTTCCGAGAGGTCTTCGAAAGTATAGGAGACCGCTACGATGGAGCGACGGCAGGCAGCGCACCGAGGCGCATAGCGAAAGCAGTGGGTACAGAGAGGTGGTGCATCAGCACCGGCAGCGCGGGTACGTAGCAGGGAGGCGTCGTCTAGAGGAGATCCGCAACGGAAACAACGTGACCTCGTGGCATAGCAGGTGACACAGCAGGTGACTCCCTCACCATGCCGGAAGTAGCCTCCGATCAATGGCTGCCCACACAAATTGCAGAAGCGTGGCCGGTCCTCTACTCCCGCCGATGGCTTCGGCATAGCCGCCTCCTGCCAATCTCTATCAACTATCCGCAGTGAGAACTGAAGCATAGTACGATCGACGCACGAAAAATGTTCTCGCCCCTACAAGGCCTTGACATCCTACTGTTGGAATGTTATACTCAGACCCTGCGACGTTTTTCTGGATACGCGGAATTGGCGTGCTTTGAGCATAGTGGGTTCCACGGGTCCTTCTGTCGCTACAGACCAGTGCAAAGTCCAGTGCTTTTTGCTGTATACAGCATCCGGCTGGCAGGCTGGGGTGAGGATTCGGTCCCCACGAGTATATATAACTATACATATAGGTTACACCGGCGCCCAAAGATATCAATGCCCCACTATCCTGGCTTGTGTGATAGTGGGGAAGTCGTCGCGCGCGCAGTTCCATCGTGGATCTGTAGCCCAATTGTCCTCTTTGGCTGGTCCTTGTGACTGTAACCCAACATTGGCATGTCACACATGTAAAGCATCTTCTCCCAAGTTCCAGCTAACACAGAAGGTTTCTTGATGCACAGGACAGACAGGGGTCGATGTCGCAAGAGGTCTTGTGCGCTCTCCACGAGCATGCTATCCCATGCTCTCGCGGCACTGGCAGGTTGTAGCAGCGGTTATGACACATGCAGTATAGCAGATAGGGGAGTAGCAAACAAAGGGTGGGACGATCCCTTTGTAGTAAGTTCAGCATTTTTCCCGGCAGTTCTTCGGCAGTTTTCTGGAGAATAGCACATTCAATCCCTTTGATGTGCAGCCCGTCATCTCATCAGGTGGTCCCAGCTACTACCTTTGACCGGTTTCAGTGGTGCAACCGGCCAGGGAAAACCGTTCTGCCCCGCATGAGTGACAGGCGAGAGGAGTTAATCACGCATGGCACTGAGCACGGCTGTCTCCCTCCCCGAACGCGTCAGCTTCGCACGCATCCCTGATATTCGCTCTATGCCCAGCCTTATTCAGGTACAGCTGGATTCCTTTGAGTGGTTCAAACGAGAGGGGTTGCGAGAGCTCTTTGCCGAGATCTCACCTATTGAGGATTTTACAAACAAGAACCTCAAGCTAGAGTTCATCGTTCCTGATGAACCGTTTGGCGAGCCCAAATACACTGAAGATCAGTGTCGTGAGCGCGATGCCACCTATGCCGCACCGCTCTACGTCAAGGCTCGCTTAACGTACAAGGAGACAGGTGAGATCCAGGAAAAAGATATCTTCATGGGCGATTTTCCGCTCATGACCAAAGAAGGCACATTCATTATCAACGGCGCTGAGCGCGTAGTAGTTAGCCAGTTGGTGCGCTCTCCTGGTGTGTATTTCACCGCTGATGAAGATCCAACCACAGGCCGCTCGCTCTTTGCTGCCAAGCTCATTCCTAACCGGGGCGCGTGGCTGGAATTCGAGACCAGCAACAAGAATTTGCTTTCGGTTAAGATCGACCGTAAGCGCAAGATACCGATAACTACCCTCCTGCGCGCCATGGGCGCCATTGGCGATCGCGACCAGGGTAAAACCGAATCCACACCCGACTTGCGCACCGACGATGGCATCCTCAAGGCGTTTGCCATGGTAGATGCCAAGGGCAATGAGCATCTCAGCAATTTTGTGACTACTACGCTTGACAAGGACCCGGTGAAGTCGCCTGAGGAGGCGCTTCTGGAAGTCTATCGCAAGCTGCGTCCTGGAGATCCGGCGACCATGGAGAATGCCCGGACTCTGGTCTACAACCTGTTCTACCACCCTCGTCGCTATGATCTTGGAAGCGTCGGGCGTTATAAGTTAAATCGCAAGCTTGATCTAGCCATTCCACAGACGATCAAAACCCTGACCCAGGATGACGTCATCGCCATTCTACGGCGCTTGGTAGAATTGAACGAAGGCAAAGGCAAGAAGGACGACATTGACCACCTGGGCAATCGGCGGGTACGCAGCGTAGGTGAGTTGATCCAGACACAGTTTCGTGTGGGCCTGCTCCGTATGGAGCGGGTGGTGAAGGAGCGCATGGCCATTATCCAGGATCCCTCACAGGCCTCACCCAACCAACTGGTCAACATCCGTCCGGTCGTGGCAGCCATGAAAGAGTTCTTTGGTGGAAGCCAGCTCTCGCAATTCATGGACCAGACCAACCCGCTGGCGGAGATCGGACACAAACGACGCCTATCGGCGCTCGGCCCAGGCGGACTCTCGCGCGACCGCGCCGGGTTCGATGTTCGCGATGTGCACCATTCGCATTACGGCCGTATCTGTCCCATCGAGACCCCTGAAGGCCCAAATATCGGCTTGATCGGCAATATGGCGACATTCGGCAAGATCAATGACTATGGTTTCATCGAAACTCCCTACCGGAAGGTTTATCATGAGCTTCCGGCCAACAGCGAAAAAATAGTGGGTCGTATCCTGGCTCATGACCTGCAGGACGGCGAGGGCGTGCTAGTGGCTACCGGCGGCACCTCCATCGACGGAGTGCTGGCAAACAAACTGGCCGCTTCCTTTGGCGCGACCACTATAGCAATCAAGCCATGGGTTTCCAAGGATGTCGATTACTTGACAGCGGATGATGAGGAACGATTTGTCATCGCGCAAGCCAATATAACCTTAGATAACGAGAGTCACTTTACCAACGACCGGATCTTGGCCCGCCATAACGGCGACTTCGTGCAAGAGACCGCCGCTCGGGTGGACTATATGGATGTGGCACCCAAGCAAACCGTCAGCGTCGCTGCAGCTATGATACCATTTCTGGAGCACGATGACGTTAATCGCGCCTTGATGGGAGCGAATATGCAGCGTCAGGCGGTGCCGCTGCTGCGTCCGCAGTCGCCTATCGTGGGCACCGGTATCGAGCGGCAGGTAGCCATGGATTCCGGTCAGGTAGTTCTCGCTATGGCCGCCGGTGAGGTCACTAGCGCTACCGCCCGTCAGATTGTCGTGTTGGACGATGAAGGCGTGGAACACGTCCATAAGCTGCGCAAGTTCATCAGGTCCAACCAGGGTACCTGCATCAATCAGAGACCTATCGTCAATAAGGGCGACCAGGTGGAGAAGGGACAGGTGCTGGCGGACAGTTCCGCAACCGAGCATGGTGAGGTTGCGCTCGGCCAGAACATCCTGGTGGCATTCATGAGCTGGGAAGGCGGTAACTTCGAGGACGCCATACTCATCAGCGAGCGTATCGTGCGCGAGGACCTGTTCACCAGTATCCACATCGAGAAGCACGAGGTGGAGGCACGCGATACCAAACTCGGTCCTGAGGAGATCACCCGCGACATCCCCAACGTTGGCGAGGAGGGACTGCGCAACCTGGATGAACGTGGCATCATTTATATAGGCGCCGAAGTCGGACCGGGCGATATCCTGGTTGGAAAGATCACTCCTAAAGGTGAGACCGAACTGACGGCCGAAGAAAAGCTGCTGCGGGCCATTTTTGGCGAAAAGGCGCGTGAAGTAAAGGACACATCTCTTCGGGTGCCACACGGTGAAAAAGGCAAAGTTGTGGAGGTCAAAGCCTTTACTCGGGAGAACGGCGACGAACTGCCACCAGGCGTCAACCAGCTCGTGCGCGTCTCAATTGCCCAGAAGCGCAAGATCGGCGCTGGAGACAAGATGGCCGGTCGCCATGGCAACAAAGGGGTGATCAGCCGGGTGCTGCCAATCGAAGACATGCCGTTCCTGCCCGATGGCACGCCTGTAGACATCATTCTCAATCCACTGGGAGTGCCGCACCGTATGAACATTGGCCAGATCATGGAAACCCATCTGGGGTGGGCAGCCGAGCGGCTTGGCATGAAGGTGGCAACGCCGGTCTTCGACGGAGCCAGCGAGGAAGACATCGAGAAGTTACTGGAGCAGGCCGGCCTACCGATTGAGGGAAAGATACAGCTCTACGATGGGCGTACTGGCGAGCCGTTCGATACCAAGGTGACAGTTGGGTATACCTACATGTTAAAGCTGGCGCACTTGGTCGAAGACAAGGTGCATGCCCGCTCAACCGGCCCCTACAGTCTCATTACTCAGCAGCCACTGGGCGGTAAAGCCCAATTTGGCGGCCAGCGCTTTGGTGAGATGGAAGTGTGGGCTCTTGAAGCCTATGGCGCCTCCAATATCTTGCAGGAAATTCTGACAGTGAAGTCGGATGACGTAGTTGGTCGAGTCAAGACCTACGAGTCAATCGTCAAAGGCGAAAGCATCATGGAGCCGGGCGTGCCCGAATCCTTCAAAGTGCTGGTAAAAGAGCTGCAGAGTCTGGGCATCAATGTGGAGGTGTTGAACGAAGACGAGCAGAAGATCCAGTTCGTCGAAGATACCGGCACGGATGTGATGCCGGAGCTGGGGATTAACCTCAGTGGCTTTGAGAACGAGTAACCGCAAGTAGTAAGCAGAGGCCTTTAAGGCATTCGGAAAGGAGATAGGCGCTGGGCTCTCTAGCAGCTGGGTTTGTTCCAGCAGAGTACCATCGCTCCCCCCAATGCTCGAAGTAAATGATTTTGACGCCATCCGAATTAGTCTGGCTAGCCCGGAGCAGATTCGCTCTTGGAGCTATGGCGAAGTTACCAAACCAGAGACTATCAATTACCGTACACTAAAGCCAGAGAAAGATGGGCTCTTTTGCGAGCGCATTTTTGGTCCAACCAAGGACTGGGAATGCTACTGCGGGAAATACAAGCGAGTTCGATTCAAGGGTATCGTCTGTGACAAGTGCGGCGTTGAAGTGGCGCGCTCCAAGGTACGGCGCGAGCGCATGGGCCACATCGAGCTAGCTTCGCCCGTCAGCCATATCTGGTATTTCAAGGGGACTCCAAGCCGGATCGGCTTGCTTCTTGACCTCTCTCCGCGCAATTTGGAACGCATACTGTACTTTGCGCTGTACGTCGTAACTGGCGTCAACGAAGAGGCGCGCCAGATGGCGCTCAGCAACATTGAAGAGGGAGTGGCGCGGCGTATCCAGGACCGCGAAGAGGCAGTCACCGCCCAGATTATCAGTGCACAGGATCGCCGGGACCAGCAGATAGCTACCTTAGAGCGCCGGCTGGAAGAGCAGCGCGAACAGAATGAGCTAGCCCGCTCCGAGCAACTGCAACAGGCGAGAGACTTGGAGAAGAGTCTCCGCAGTACATTGCGCGAAAACCTGGGCAAAGTGTTGATGGAAGACGTGATCTACGAGCCGACCGGCGAGCGGATAGCCGAGCAAGGAGCGATCGTAGACTCCAATCATTTGGACGCTCTTGATCGCATCGCACAAGAGCACCGCGATCTGGTGGTCGAGAAGGCGCGCAAAGACATGGAGCGGCTGCGCGCCGAAACCGAACGCGAGATCGAGCGCGCCCGCATGAACGCCGAAGGCGAGATCGCATCCATTCAAGATCAGCTGGTAGCCCTCTCCAACGAAGTGAGAGCGGAGACCGAAGCCCGCCGCCATGATCTGGAAGGTCTGAAGCGGCTCGACCTGCTACAGGAGCAGCGCTACCGCGAGCTAAAAGACTTTGAATATCACCTGCGGGATACCAATCCCGAGCTGCCTGAGATCTTTGAGGCGGGAATGGGCGCAGAGGCGGTGCAATCGCTCTTGGAGGGTATCGATCTCGATGAATTGGCAGCCAAGCTCCGTTCCGAGATTGAATCTACCAGCGGTCAGCGTCGGAAGAAGGCGACCAAACGTCTGAATGTGGTCGAAGCATTCCGTAAATCCGGTAACCGTCCGGAATGGATGATTCTCTCGGTGCTGCCGGTGCTTCCACCGGACCTGCGTCCCATGGTGCAACTCGACGGCGGACGCTTTGCTACCAGCGATCTCAATGACCTCTACCGGCGTGTTATCAATCGTAACAACCGTCTGAAGCGGCTGCTGGAATTAGGTGCACCCGAGATCATCATCCGCAATGAGAAGCGCATGCTGCAGGAAGCCTGCGACGCGCTCATCGATAATGGCAGGCGCGGGCGTGCGGTGGCCGGCTCGGGCAACCACAAGCTCAAGAGCCTCTCTGATATGCTCAAGGGCAAGCAGGGTCGCTTCCGCCAGAATCTGCTCGGCAAGCGCGTCGACTACTCTGGTCGCTCAGTCATTGTGGTGGGTCCTGACCTTAAACTGCATCAATGCGGCTTGCCCAAAAAGATGGCGCTCGAACTCTTCAAGCCATTTGTCATGCGCAAACTGGTGGAGCAGGGGTTGGCTCACAATATCAAGAGCGCCAAGCGCTTCGTCGAGCGCGTGCGTCCTGAGGTCTGGGATGTCCTGGAAGAAGTAATCCATAACCACCCGGTACTGCTCAACCGGGCGCCGACCTTGCACCGTCTGGGCATTCAGGCCTTTGAAGCTGTGCTGGTCGAGGGTAGTGCCATTCAACTTCACCCACTCGTCTGCTCGGCATTTAACGCTGACTTCGACGGTGACCAGATGGCGGTACACGTACCTCTGTCGGAGCGCGCCCAGGAGGAGGCACGCACGTTAATGCTGTCGGCGCGCAACCTGTTGCATCCGGCACATGGCGAGCCTTCCATCGGCGCTTCCCAGGACATGGTACTCGGCTGCTATTATCTGACGATGGAGCGGCCCGATTACCTGGCGAGGCGCTTGGCAGAGACGCAAGAGAAGTATCCAGGGGTGGATGCCGCGGAACTACGCAAGCGGGCTATGCGGCGCTTCGCCACCGAGCCTGAAGCAATCATGGCTTATAGCATGGGTCAGATTCGTCTGCATGACCCCATAAGCGTTCGCATTAATGCTGATCGTGTCTACGATGAGACTGGAATCGGGCAGCCGCTCATCCGTGGCCAGCTGGTCGAGACGACGGTTGGGCGCATTCTATTCAACGATGCCCTGCCGGAGCGGATCCGCTTCAAGAACTCGCCCATGAAGAAAGACAACTTGAAGCAGGTTATCGGCGAATGTTTCAAGTACTATGGCCGTGAGGCGACCGCCGAGCTAGCGGACAAGATCAAGCGTATCGGTTTTACCTACGCGACCAAAGCTGGAGCCAGCATCGCCATAAGCGACGTGGTGGTACCGCCAGAGCGGGAGCGGATCCTTGCCGAAGCCGACGTGAAGGTCACGCAACTCGAGGACGACTATCGGGACGGCCTGATTACCGACAACGAGCGCTATCGACAGGTGGTACAAATCTGGCAGGACGCTTCAGACAAGATCCAGACGTACGTACAGCGCGTTCTTGATCCGTACGGTCCGATCTATACCATTGCCAATTCTGGAGCGACCAAAGCCAAATTCCAGCAGATTCGCCAGCTCTCGGGCATGCGCGGTCTGATGGCTGATCCTTCCGGCCGCATCATGGAAATTCCAGTCCGTGGCAACTTCCGAGATGGACTCACGGTCATGGAGTACTTTATCTCCAGTCACGGCGCTCGCAAGGGACTGGCCGACACTGCTCTGCGTACTGCCGAGTCTGGATATCTCACTCGTCGCCTGATCGATGTGGCTCAGGATGTGATAGTTCTGGTCGAGGACTGCGGAACCACTGAAGGTATCTGGATCACCGAACAGGATTCCAAGGATATGAGCGAGCCGTTCCGCAACCGCTTGATTGGCCGCGTACTGGCCGCTCCAGTGCCAGGCTTTGAGCGCATTGCGGTGGGCGCCGATTTGGAAGATGACGCTATCGACGAGATGATAGCCGCCGGCGTCACCCAAGTCTACTGCCGTTCTGTCCTGCAGTGTCTGGCGCCGCACGGCGTCTGCCGTAAGTGCTACGGGCGCAGCCTTGGAGCGGGCAAGCTCGTCTCCATGGGTGACGCGGTTGGCATCATAGCTGCGCAATCCATCGGCGAGCCTGGTACACAATTGACCATGCGTACCTTCCACAGCGGCGGTATTGCTGGCGCGACGGACGATATTACCCAGGGTTTACCACGCGTCGAGGAGCTCTTCGAGTCGCGCGTGCCCAAGGATAAGGCGATAGTTAGCGAGATAGACGGCATCGTCGAAATTCTGATAGCCGATAATGGAAGCCGCAAAGTCAAGGTGGTTTCCGTGGACACTATCCTGGACGAGTATCCGCTGCCTAAAGGAAGCCAGCTGCTCCTGAAGACCGGCGACCATGTCGAGGCTGGCGACGTGATTGCAAGGTTGCCGGCCGAGCGAGGCGCATCGGCGGAGAACCTGGAGGTGCACGCACGCTCAGCTGGTGAGGTGGATTCCGGAGCCAAGAATAAGCTGGTAGTGCGGGCGGAAGAGCGTGACGAGCGGGAGTATCCCGTACCTGCTTCATCCAATATCATCGTCAGGGACGGTGCTACGGTACATGGCTGCCAGCCATTGACCGGAGGAGTGGTTGATCCCCAGGATGTCTTGAGAATTCTGGGTCGTGAAGCCGTTCACTTCTATCTGGTGAAAGAGGTACAGAAAGTCTACCGCTCGACTGGTGTGTATATCAACGACAAACACATCGAGGTTATCGTGCGGCAGATGTTGCGTCGCGTACGTATTGACGATCCCGGCGATACTGATCTGCTGCCAAACGACCTGGTAGATCGTTTCCATTATGAGGAAACCAATGCCAGGGTGCTGGCGGAAGGCGGCGAGCCGGCGACTGCGCAGACTGTGCTGCTGGGTGTAACCAAGGCATCGCTCAACACCGAGAGCTTTCTCTCGGCAGCGTCCTTCCAGGAAACCACTCGCGTGCTCACTGAGGCGGCAATTACCGGCGCGACGGATCACCTGGTGGGCTTAAAGGAGAATGTGATCATTGGTAAGCTGATTCCGGCTGGTACCGGAGTGGAGCAGCGCCGAGAACTGCGCGACAAGCAGCGTGCTGAGCGTCTGGCCGCGGCTATGGCCAGCACCAATCTCGCCGCTTTTGGCCTGGGAGGCGGAACTACAACCGGCCTCATCAGTCCGGAGAGCGAAGATGGCTACGACAGCCACAATATAGTTGACAGTTTCCCTGAGGAATGATAGCATTGTAAAATGTGTGCCAGAAATGCTTACCAGGTATTCACTGCCCGGGACATCCGTACCGGCAGTCTACCTGGGAGCACAGGCATACGACCGTAGACCGCCAAGAATGGTTGAAAGAGACAACACATTGCCGACGATTAATCAGTTGGTCCGCAAAGGGCGAGGCAAGAAGGTCCGGAAAAGCAAGGCGCCGGCGCTTCAGTTCTCCTATAATGCGCTGAAGAACCGCACACTGCGTATGCGAGGTGCTCCGCAGAAACGCGGTGTCTGTACGCAAGTTCGTACTATGACACCAAAGAAGCCGAATTCGGCTTTGCGCAAGATTGCGCGCGTGCGCCTGACCAATCAGTACGAGGTGACTGCCTATATTCCTGGCGAGGGACACAATCTGCAGGAGCACTCGGTCGTGCTCATTCGCGGCGGTCGTGTGAAGGACCTGCCGAGCGTCCGGTATCATATTGTGCGCGGTACGCTGGACAGCGAGGGCGTGCAGAAACGCCGTCAGGGCCGCTCAAAATATGGAGCCAAGCGTCCTAAGGCAGGGCAGGCCACTGGCAAGCGTTAATTTTTTGGCCGAGTTCGCCGGCGAGACAGCACGAGAGTAGCGCGCTACTCTTGCCGGCGACAAGAAACCAGTTACTGTCGATCTCGATGGTAACCAGGTCTTTGTATACCACGGCCAGATGTGCATAGCATCTGGCGTTGTTGGGATTCCTCCGGTTTCAGGGTGATCTCGCGTTCATTCGCGTATCTTGGGATTCATCGCGTGGATCACCCTGCATGAGTGGCCTGCCTGCACTCTAGGCACATCGGATAGGCTCCCGACCAGTGGGGGTGCCGGAGCGTATGCTCCGGTACCCTTCGCGCTGTCTAGCATCCTGATATCCAATAGTGATGGTTCAGTCAAGCTTGGCCAACCAATGATTGCATAGTTGAAAGGCGGAATCGAGCGTATGCCTCGACGTGGAACGGTACCGCATCGTGTCGTATTGCCGGACCCAAAATACAATAACCGTAACATTACCCGGCTGGTTGGCCGCCTGATGTGGGACGGCAAACGGAGCCTGGCCGAGCGCATCATTTACGACGCGCTTGATCTCATTGAGCAGCGTGCCAGGCGCAGCCCAGTTGAAGTTTTCGAGCAGGCGTTGCGTCAGGCAACACCGATGCTGGAAGTAAAGCCTCGGCGCGTGGGTGGATCTACCTACCAGGTGCCGGTTGAAATTCGCGGCGAGCGCAAACTGGCGCTTGCTATGCGCTGGTTGATCGCTTCAGCGCGCAATCGTTCAGGTAAGACTATGGCTGAGAAGTTGGCTTCCGAACTGATGGATGCCGCAAGCGGTCAGGGCGCTACCATTCGTAAGCGTGATGAAACCCATAAGATGGCGGAATCCAATAAGGCTTTCGCGCATTATCGCTGGTAACACAGCGGCCACGAGGAACCAATGGCCACCAGAGAATATCCGCTTGAAAAGACACGGAACATCGGTATTATCGCTCATATTGATGCGGGCAAAACCACCACTACCGAACGCATTCTCTTCTACACTAAGAAGATCCACAAGATCGGCGAGGTGCATGAGGGGGGCGCAACCATGGACTGGATGCCACAGGAACAAGAGCGCGGCATCACCATAACTTCGGCCGCGACCACCTGCTTTTGGTTGGGGCATCGTATCAACATCATTGATACGCCCGGACACGTGGATTTCACCGCTGAGGTTGAACGTTCTCTGCGTGTGCTTGACGGCGGTGTCGTAGTCTTCGACGGCGTTGCTGGCGTCGAGCCCCAATCGGAAACGGTCTGGCGCCAGGCTGATAAATACCATGTTCCGCGCATTTGCTTTGTCAATAAGATGGATCGCACCGGCGCCAACTTCTGGCGCACGGTTGAGATGATTACCGAGCGTTTGAACGCCAGACCGGCACCAATCCAGATCCCCATTGG
Organism: uncultured Chloroflexia bacterium; assembly: GCA_963826075.1. GTDB lineage: Bacteria > Chloroflexota > Ktedonobacteria > Ktedonobacterales > JADMIN01 > JAJPKE01. The sequence continues at coordinate 108,881 of CAWGVQ010000003.1, read as the reverse complement.
CGCCGAGGGCAATTTCAAGGGCTTTGTGGATTTGATCGAAGAAAAGGGTGTCATCTTTCTCGACGACCTGGGTACCAAATCGGAGACCGCCGAGGTCCCTGCCGACCTGGCTGAAGACGCGCGGAAGCAGCGCGAGGCTCTGGTCGAAGCAATCGCCGAAACTGATGAAGAACTCACCATGAAGTATCTCGAGGGTGAGGCGATCAGTAAGTCCGAGTTGCGCGCTGCGCTGCGTCGTGCAACGATCGCTGGCAAGCTCGTGCCGGTCCTTTGCGGCACCGCCCTGAAGAATAAGGGTGTGCAGGCAATGCTGGACGCCGTCGTGGCTTATTTGCCTTCGCCTCTCGATATTCCGGCCCCGGTGGCCACATTGCTTAAGGACGATGAAGATCGAACCGTGGTGGTTTCCGATGACGGCGAGTTTGTTGCTCTCGCGTTCAAGGTTGTGGCCGACCCATTCGTGGGGCGTCTGACCTACTTCCGCGTGTATTCGGGCACCTTGGCGGCAGGGTCGTATGCCTACAACGCGACCAAAGGCCAGAAGGAGCGGATGAGCCGCTTGCTCCAGATGCATGCCAATCACCGCGAGGACATCGATCGGGTCTACTCCGGCGACATTTGCGCCGCTGTGGGTCTCAAGAACACCTTCACCGGGGATACGCTTTGTGATCAAGACGATCCGGTATTGCTGGAATCCATAGTCTTTCCGCAGCCGGTCATTGCCATTGCCGTCGAGCCAAAGACCAAGGCCGACCAGGATAAAATGGGGCTCGCTCTCAATCGTCTGGCTGAGGAAGATCCGACCTTTCGGGTACATACCGACGAAGATTCTGGCCAGACAATCATCGAGGGCATGGGTGAGCTGCACCTGGAAGTCATCGTAGATCGTATGTTCCGCGAGTTCAAGGTTGAGGCCAATGTGGGCCGCCCACAGGTCGCCTATCGTGAGACCATTACCAAGACCGCTCAGGCTGAGGGTCGCTTCGTACGCCAGTCCGGTGGCAAGGGCCAGTACGGTGACGTCTGGATTCGTGTCGAACCGCTGGAGCGCGGAAAAGGATTCGAGTTCGTAAATGGCACGGTGGGTGGCTCGGTGCCCCGAGAGTATGTAAAGCCTACCGAAGAAGGCGTCCGCGAGACCATGGAGGTAGGAGTTGTAGCCGGCTACCCAATGGTAGATATCCGGGCAACGCTCTATGATGGGTCCTATCACGAAGTAGACTCCTCGGAGATGGCCTTCAAAACCGCTGGCTCAATGGGCTTTCGCGCCGCGGCCAACAAGGCCGCCCCTGTGCTGCTGGAGCCGATTATGCTGGTGGAAGTTACCACGTCTGCCGACTTCTTTGGAGATGTGCTGGGCGATATCAACCGCCGGCGCGGTCAGATACAAGGCTCAGAAGAGCGCGGCGGGTCTCAGATCATTCGTGCGCACGTGCCCCTGGCGGAGATGTTCGGGTACGTGAACGAATTGCGCTCGATGACCAGCGGTCGAGCTTCATACTCAATGGAATTCGCGCATTATGCTGAAGTGCCTCGCGCTATTGCGGAGGAAGTCAAAGCCAAGTCAGTGGGAAAAGTGGTTCGGGCCTAAGCCCAATGTTAAGAAAGTCTAGAGAAAATGGCGAAGCAGAAGTTTGTGCGGGACAAGCCGCACGTGAATGTGGGGACGATTGGGCATATTGACCATGGCAAGACCACGCTGACCGCGGCGATCACCAAGGTGCTCTCCAGCGCGAAGCTGGCCACCTACACCTCGTTTGACAACATCGACAAGGCGCCCGAGGAGCGCGAACGCGGCATCACCATTGCCATCGCCCACGTCGAGTACCAGACCGAGAAACGCCACTATGCCCATGTGGACTGCCCTGGACACGCCGACTACATCAAGAACATGATCACCGGCGCCGCTCAGATGGATGGGGCGATTCTGGTGGTCAGCGCTCCCGATGGCCCCATGCCCCAGACCCGCGAGCACATCCTGCTGGCTCGGCAGGTGGAGGTGCCCGCCATGGTGGTCTTTCTCAACAAAGTCGATATGATGGATGACGAGGAGCTGCTCGAGCTGGTCGAGCTGGAAGTGCGCGAACTGCTCAGTCGCTACAACTTCCCGGGCGATGACGTCCCCGTCATCCGCGGCTCCGCGCTCAAGGCGCTGGAGAGCACCGGGGATCTGTCGCGCAACGATCCCGGAGCCAAGCCCATCTGGGAGCTGATGGATGCGGTGGATAGCTACATCCCCACGCCGCCTCGCCCCATCGACAAGCCCTTCCTCATGCCGATTGAGGATGTCTTCTCCATCAAGGGACGCGGCACCGTGGTCACCGGTCGCATCGAGCGCGGCACCGTCAAGGTGGGCGAGAACGTCGAGATCGTCGGCTTCAGTGAGGCGCTGCGCAGCGTCACCTGCACCGGGGTGGAGATGTTCCAAAAAACCCTGGATCAGGGCGAGGCCGGCGATAATGTGGGCTGCTTACTCCGGGGCGTGGAGCGCGCCGAGGTGGAGCGGGGCCAGGTGCTGGCCAAGCCGGGCAGCATCAAGCCCCATACCCGCTTTGGCGCCCAGGTCTATGTCCTCTCCAAGGAGGAAGGCGGCCGGCATACCCCGTTCTTCAACGGCTATCGTCCCCAGTTCTACATCCGCACCACCGATGTCACCGGGGCCTTGCATCTGCCCGAGGGCGTCGAGATGATTCTGCCGGGGGATAATGTCACCATCGAGGTCGAGCTCATCACTCCCGTCGCCCTCGAAGAAGGCAGCCGCTTTGCCATCCGCGAGGGGGGGCGCACCGTCGGCGCCGGTGCCGTCACCAAGGTCATGGGCTAATTTGATGAGTGGCCCCGCTCCCAATGGGAGCGGGGCCACTCATTGGTCTAGTCCGGTATTTTCGAGTAGGTTTTCCGGTTGGCTCGGTAACCGAGGTAGCCAGGTCGGACGTCCTAAGTTACGTGTGAAGTTCTCAGAGTTTACAGGAAAAAAGAAAGAGCGGACATGGCTACACTCGCCAAACAGCGCATCCGCATCCGGTTGAAGGCATACGACCACCGGATCCTAGATCAGTCCGCGGCCCAGATCGTGGACACAGCGCAAAACACCGGCGCGCGTGTCTCGGGTCCCGTGCCGTTACCTACGGAGATAGCCAAGTACACGGTACTACGGTCTCCATTTATCGACAAAGACTCGCGCGAGCAATTCGAAATCCGAACCCATAAACGGCTGATTGACATTGTCGAGCCGACGCCAAAGACGGTGGAGGCACTGACACGGCTCAATCTACCGGCCGGCGTGGATATCGAGATCAAGCTCTAGCGACTGTCATCACATGGCAATAATTGCCGGCGAGCGACGCCGGCACAGGGAGCGTAGTGTCTGGATGGCGCGAGTTGCGCCGCGTGTCTGCAAGCCTGGTCTCTATAGACCGTAAACGGCGGGCACGTCCACCAAAGGTATACCTCGAGTATACCTTTGACGGCAACAGACGTCCCGCGCCTTGTTCACGTGCGTCGCGGGAGAAGTAAAGAGATGTTGGCTGGTTTGTTGGGCCGAAAAGTGGGGATGACCCAGATTTTTGGCAGCAGAGGCGAGGCGATTCCGGTCACGGTGATCGAGGCTGGTCCCTGCACGATAACTCAGGTGAGAACCATACCCGTGGATGGCTATGAAGCGGTTCAGCTAGGGTTTGGGGAAGCCAAACTCAAGAATGCGAAGCGACCTGAACTGGGACACCTGGGGCACACGCTGCCGCAGACTCCGGCTCAGCGTAAACGGCAGCAGATTGCGCAGGCGAAGGCCCGCCAAGCGGCCCGCAAGAAGACCACTGATTCACCAGCAACGGAAACCGAGGCCGACGAGGCCGAGTCGACCACCGCCAGGAGCAGCGCACGTGGCGGTGCCCGGCGCCGGCGCGGCACAGGCCAGGATCTTGGCCCGTTCAAAGTGCTGCGTGAGGTCAGGCTTCTGGGCGGTGAGCACCCTAGAGTCGGAGACAAAGTCGACGCCGCCATGTTCGCAGTAGGTGAACGAGTGGATGTGGTTGGTACTTCGAAAGGGCGCGGTTTTGCTGGAGTAATGAAACGCCATGGCTTTCACGGCGGCCAGCGCACCCATGGCCAATCGGATCGACTACGCGCACCGGGGTCGATAGGACCCGGCACTACTCCCGGACGCGTGCTCAAGGGCACGCGTATGGCCGGCCGCATGGGCACCGACCGGGTGACCATTAAAGAGCTGGAAGTTGTGCAGTCTGATGCCGAGCGCAACATGTTGCTGATCAAGGGTTCGGTACCCGGACCCAACGGCGGATTGCTGCTGATTCGTAAGGGTACCCAGCAGATGGCACTGGCTTCTCAAAGTGGCGCCGAAAACTCGCCGCAGCAGCGCGGCTAGCGGCAGGTTAGGAGACGAAGATATGCCATACGCGAATGTATACGATAGTGATGGAAATGTCATACGGGAAGAATCGCTCGACTCCTACGTATTCGGCGCACCGGTTAATGTTGGTCTGTTGCATCAGGTCGTCACCTCGCAGCTGGTAAACCGGCGCCAGGGCACAGCCGATACCAAGACTCGCGCTGAAGTGAGTGGTGGCGGCAAGAAGCCCTACCGGCAAAAAGGCACCGGACGCGCACGGCAGGGTTCACCTCGTGCGCCGCAGTGGCGTACCGGCGGTACAGTCTTTGGTCCACAGCCGCATTCCTATGATCGGCGTGTGCCACGTAAAATCAGGCGAAACGCCATACGCGCTGCGCTCTCCGACAAGGCGGCTAATGGCCGAATCCTCCTTATGGACGAGCTGGCGTTTGAGACACCCCAGACTCGTAACATGGAGATTCTGCTCCAGAACCTGCCGCTAGAGCGACATGTACTGCTACTCATGCCCGAGCGAGACGAGAATGTCATCCTGTCAGCTCGCAACCTTCATCGCATCAAGCTCGGCCATGTTGACTCCACCAATGTGGTTGAGATACTCAAATACGACCACCTGCTGATGCCGGTGGCGACGGTTGACCGTCTGGTCGAGCTTTTCGGAGAAGCTGCCGATGATGCGCTACAGATGAAACGGCATCCGCTTGTAGTAGCTCGAAGGCAGGGCCGCCGAGCAGTGGCGTCACCGCCAGAACCAGAGCCAGCCAGCAAAGCGATTGAAGAGCCTCGTACCACCACCCCAGCAAAGAGAAGTGCGGACAACCCCAAGGCCGCCACCAAGGCGGACGCCGGAAGCAAGCCAGCCAAGGGAGACGCTCCCCAGGCCAAAATCGAGCCTGACACTGCAGAAGCGGAACCCCCGCAGCCTGACGCCAAGTCGAGCGGGCGTGCCAAGCGCGGTAAAAGCCAGAACCGGGAGGAGTAAGCAATGGAAATCACAGAGGTAATCCGGAACGGCATCATCAGCGAAAAAAGCGTTTATCTGCAGAGTACCGTTCGGGACGGTGGTAAACGAGATGGCGAAGTAGTGCCACGCTACACTTTCAAGGTCGCGCTCGAAGCCAACAAGTACGAGATCAGAGCCGCGGTCGAAGAGATGTTTGGAGTCAAGGTGGTGCAGGTCAACACCACGCGGATGCCCGGAAAGAAGCGCACGCTGAGCACCCGGAAGGGAATATTCCATAAAGAAGCCCGCCCGTGGAAAAAAGCCATTGTAACGTTGGCCGCAGGTCAATCGATCACCGAGTTGCACCCATAGGCCGCAGGCTGGAAAGGAAGCGAGAATGCCCATTCGCATATACCGGCCGACGTCGCCTGGACGGCGCGGCATGTCGGTCTCCTCATTCGAGGAGATCACGCGCTCGAAACCCGAGCGCTCGCTGATTGAAAAAAAGAACTCAAAAGCTGGGCGCAACAACCAGGGCCGTATTACTTCACGGCACCAGGGGGCTGGCGTCAAGCAGCGTTACCGTGTCATCGATTTCAAGCGCAACAAGTTCGGTGTTCCGGCCAAAGTGTTCTCGATTGAGTATGACCCCAATCGCTCGGCGCGCATTGCTTTGCTGCACTATGTGGATGGCGAGAAGCGCTATATTTTGGCGCCAAATGGTCTTAAAGTCGGCGACCGAGTCATGAGCGGGCCTGAGGCCGAGATTCGCGTTGGGAATGCGCTGCCGCTCAAGAATATCCCCACAGGTACCGTGATCCACAATCTGGAAATGCATCCAGGCAGAGGTGGCCAGCTCGTCCGCAGCGCCGGCGGCGCCGCACAGCTCATGGCCAAAGAGGGTGATTACGCGCAGGTCCGTCTACCCTCTGGTGAGCAGCGGCTGGTTCACATCAGTTGCATCGCCACCATCGGCCAGGTAGGCAATCTCGACCACGAAAATGTCTCCATTGGTAAGGCTGGCAGGTCCCGCCTGATGGGACGCCGGCCACACGTACGCGGCTCGGTAATGAATCCGGTCGATCATCCACATGGTGGTGGCGAAGCACGCCATCCAATTGGCGGCCAGCCGCAGACCCCATGGGGCAAGCCGGCCATGGGTTACCGGACCCGCCATAACAAACGCACTGATAAGTTCATTGTCCGCCGCCGTAACGCTGGCAGGGGCCGATAGTCGAGAACGAGGAGTGTAGAGTAAAATGTCACGTTCGACCAAGAAGGGCCCCTATATCCATCCCTCGCTGCTTAAGAAGGTGCTGCTTATGGCGAGGGGCGGCGACAAGCGCGTTATCAAGACCTGGTCACGCGCATCTACGGTAATACCGCAGATGGTTGGTCTTACTATCGGTGTGCACAATGGTAAACAGCACGTACCGATCTATATTACCGAAAACATGGTAGGGCATAAGTTGGGCGAATTTGCACCCACACGCCACTTCCGTGGTCATGCGGGCGGTAAGAGTGAGCGCACCACGTCGGTGCGGTAGTAGTGGGGAGGAGTGAGAAATATGCAGACTCGGGCTATTGCCAGAAACGTCGGCCATCCGCCCCGCAAAGTGCGGCGAGTGACCGAGGCAATAAAAGGGCGTTCCGTTCCGGAGGCGCTGGCTATTCTAAAGTTCTTGCCGAACTTGCCGGCACGCGACGTGTATCAAGTAGTGGCTTCAGCAGCGGCCAACGCGGAGAACAACTACAGCGTCGACTCCTCCGATCTCTGGGTAGTCAATGCGGTTGCCGACGAAGCGCGCTCGCTCAAGCGCTTTCGGGTACGCTCACATGGCCGGGGCTCGCGAATCATCCGGCGAAGCACTCATATTACTGTCCTGGTCTCGGATGATCCGGCGGATTTGCCGCTCAGCGTTCGAAGCCGGCGCTAGGTCGAAACCAGAGGAGTTTATTGTAATGGGGCACAAAGTCAATCCGAACGGGTTCCGGCTTGGCGTCATCAAGGGGTGGGAGTCGCGCTGGTATGCCAACCGCAACTATAAAGACCTGGTCCTTGAGGACTCTAAGTTGCGCCAGCTTATTATGAAGCGACTGGCCAACGCCAGCGTCTCGCGGATCGAGATCGAGCGGGTGGCCAGCACCCAGATCAGCATTGCCATCCACACCGCCAAGCCGGGCATTGTCATCGGCAAGAGCGGTGAGAGCGTGGAGCGCTTGCGCCAGGCGCTGGAAACCATGACTAAAAAGGATGACGTCGCCAAAAAAGTTCGTCTCTCCATCCTGGAGATTCGCAATCCCGAGGTCGACGCCAGGCTGGTAGGGCACTCAATCGCCGAGCAGATCGAGAAGCGCGTCTCCTTCCGGCGCGCCATGAAGCAAGCGGTTCAAAAAGCCATGCGTGGTGGGGCCAAGGGCATCAAAGTCGTTATTGGTGGGCGGTTAGGCGGCGCGGAAATCGCCCGCACCGAAAAAGAAGTAGAAGGCAGTGTCCCACTACAGACGCTGCGCGCCAACATCGACTACGGCCTGGCTGAGGCGCACACAACGTTCGGCGTCATCGGCATCAAAGTTTGGATCTATCACGGCGATGTTCTGCCGGAGCGGCAGCACGCTGAAGGCTTGCGTGCAACCGAGACCAACGTCGTCGCCGCCGCTGAGCGGGGTGAACGAGGTCAACATGCACCCGGTGAGCGACCGGGCGGGCGTCCACGGGGCGATCGCGGGCCTAGGACCCCTGGCGGCGGCGAGCGAGGCGACCGCGGGCCTAGGACCCCTGGCGGCGACCGGGGACCCAGGACCCCTGGCGGCGGCGAGCGCGGTGGACGCGGTCCCAGGACCACCGGTGGTGAACGCGGTCCCCGACCGCCACGGCCGGCAGGTTCCGGTGGTCAAGTAGGTCAAGGTGGTCAAGTAGGTCAAGGTGGTCAAACCACGCCGGCAGCCCACCGGGTAGCCGAGGATACAGGCAATGTTGAAAGGGCGGCACCGCCTAGCCCTCCCAGCGAGCCGCCAGCCGAGTAGCACGAGAGAGAGCAGATGCCATGTTATTGTCACCATCTCGGTCAAAGCATCGCAAGCAGCATCGCGGCCGCATGCGCGGTACTGCTCACCGGGGCAACACCATAGCCTTCGGCGAATTTGCTTTGCAAGCGCTGGAGCCAGTGTGGCTCGAAGCGCGACAGATTGAGGCCGCTCGCATTGCCATGAACCGCTATATGAAGCGTGGGGGCAAGGTGTGGATTCGGGTGTTCCCAGATAAGCCAGTCTCGGCTAAACCCGCCGAGACGCGAATGGGCTCGGGTAAGGGTGCGCCTGATCACTGGGTCGCGGTCGTCAAGCCCGGTCGCATCATCTTTGAGCTGGGCGGAGTTCGCGAGGAGGTTGCTAAAGAAGCTATGCGTCTGGCAGCAAACAAACTGCCGATCAGAACGAAGTTTCTCGTCCGCCAGCAGGACCAGCAGGAGCAGCAGCAGGAGGCGCAGAGTGTCGAGGCTTAAGGATCAGCGTCGCGAGATACACGGTATGGATCTGGCGGTGGCCGAGCAGGCGCTACTGGAGAGAAGACGTACCCTTTTCGAGTTGCGGCTGCAAAAGGAGCGCGGCGAGGTGAAAAATAACCGCCAGTTCCCTCAGCTCAAGAAGGAAATCGCCCGGCTGAAACAACATATTGGTGAGCTGAATAACCTGTTCTTGAGCGAAAGCGAAGACAGTGAAGCCACCGAGAGTACGCCGGACATGGAGATGGAGGATGAGGGCTAGAGGCATGAGTACAAGTACAAGTACGAGTTCGGACGCCCTGGACACCACCCCGAGCCCAGAGCAGGGGCGGAAACACCGCCAACAGAAGGTTGGCAAGGTCACTAGCGACAAAATGCAGAAGACGATCGTCGTAACCGTCGAATCGCTCAAGCGGGATCGAATTTACAAGCGAACCTACAAAAACACTATCAAATTCAAGGCGCATGACGAAGAGAATAGCGCTCGTATTGGCGACATCGTCCGCATTGAAGAGACGCGCCCTCTAAGCAAAGAAAAGCATTGGCGCCTGGTCGAGATCATCCAACGAGCGGTACAGGTGAAGCCTGTCGAAGAAGTGGTCGCCGAGCTTGAGCCCGAATTGGAAGATGAGGAGCGCTAGGAGCTATGATTCAGCCACAGACGCGGCTCAAGGTAGCCGACAACACCGGTGCCAAGGAGATCATGTGTATTCGCATTCTTGGAGGATCGGCCAAGAAGTCTGCTGAGGTTGGTGACATCATCAAAGCTTCGGTGAAGCAAGCTCAGCCGAACGGTACAGTAAAAAAGGGAGAGGTCGTAAACGCTGTCGTGGTACGCGTAGCCAAGGGGTATCCGCGACCGGATGGCAGCTATATTCGCTTCGACGACAATGCCGCGGTCATCATTTCCGCGGGCAATAACCCGCGGGGCACGCGAATCTTTGGGCCAGTTGCGCGTGAGCTGCGAGATCGTAACTTCATGCGCATAGTGTCGCTTGCGCCTGAAGTGCTGTAGTCGTGTACTCGCCCAAGCTGGTTGAGTTATTTGGTTGAGTTATTTGGTTGAGTTATCTTTGCAAACAGTTTTGGATAGGCCAAAGGGCACGGGAAGAGGTTAGATCAGATGGCAGAGAATCCAAAGCGGAGCAAACCCCTGCACCTGGCCAAGCTGCACGTGCATAAAGGGGACACCGTCCTGGTTCTAGCGGGCAAAGACCGAGGCAAAACCGGGAAAGTGTTACGCTCAATGCCTCGTGAGAGTAAAGTAATCGTCGAGGGATTGAACATCGCCAAGAGGCATACGCGCGCCGGTCGGGGCGTCTTGCAGTCGGGCGTCATCGAGAAACCGATGCCGATACATTCGTCCAACGTCATGGTACAATGCACCGAATGTGGCAAGCCGACTCGGATTGCGCACGAGCGCGTCGTTTTGGGCGTGGACCAGAAACTTCGAACGCGCCGGGTCTGCAAGCAGTGCGGCAAGCCGATTCAGGAACATACGAGGGATTAACCGTGGCTACGACACCGAGATTGCGGGAAAAATACCTCAGCGAGGTCGTACCCGCCTTAAAAAAAGAATTTGGCTATGACAACCTGATGCAGGTACCCGGCCTGCACAAAGTCGTGATCAATATCGGCATGGGTGAAGCCCTCCAGAACGCCAAGGCGATGGATAATGCCGTACGCGATCTCAGCGAGATTACGGGTCAGCGGCCGGTCGTTACTCGCGCCAAGCATTCAGTGGCGACTTTCAAGCTACGGGAAGGTAACGCGATTGGCTGCATGGTAACGTTGCGAGGTCTGCGCATGTACGATTTCCTGGATAAGCTGATAAATGTGGCGCTGCCCCGGCTGCGCGATTTCCAGGGAGTCTCGGCTGATTCATTCGATGGACGAGGAAATTACACCCTTGGCATTCGCGAGCAACTGGTCTTTCCAGAGATCAATTACGACCAGATTGATAAAGTGCGCGGTATGGAGATTACAGTGGTGACTACCGCTCGCACCGATGAGGAAGGCCGTCGGCTGCTCAGGCTCCTCGGGATGCCATTCAAGGGCAAGTAGCTACATGAATATTCAGTAAACTTTTAACGTATTCCGCGAGAGCGGGACAAAGGGATCGGAAACCGGCGATACCCACCTGGCTAAGCCGTGCGTGGGCAGAAGAATCGAAGCCCGGTCCCTCGCCCTGGAGGGGGCAACGATGGCAAAAATTTCAATGATCGTCAAGTCCCAGCGCAAACCCAAGTACAAAGTACAGCAACACAATCGCTGCAGCATCTGCGGTCGTCCACGCGCCTATATGCGCAAATTTGGACTGTGCCGCATTTGTTTCCGTGAGAGGGCTGTGCGAGGCGAACTGCCTGGCGTGACCAAATCCAGCTGGTAGATAAGCAAGGAGAGTTCGCTATGAACATGACCGATCCTATTGCGGATATGCTTACCCGTATCCGCAACGCGATTATGGCGCGACATACTCGGGTGATGGTTCCAGCCTCCAATATGAAGGTCGCGATTGCGCAGATTCTCAAAGATGAAGGCTATATCAAGGATTATGACGTAGTTAAAGATACGCCGCAGGGTACTATCCGGCTTACATTGCGCTACGTCGAAAAGCGCCCGGTGTTAAGCCAGCTCAAGCGTGTCAGTAAACCCGGACTGCGCGTCTATACCCGGCGCGATTCGATCCCCCGAGTTCGTGGCGGGCTGGGAACGGCTATTCTCTCGACGCCACAAGGGCTGATGACCGGCCGCAGGGCGTACCAGCTTGGTCTGGGCGGTGAAGTGGTCTGCTACGTCTGGTAAAAGGAGGCTGCAGATATGTCGCGTATCGGTAAGGTACCTATAACCGTGCCGTCCGGCGTGAAGGTTGAATTGGCTCCGGGCAACGTCATTACCGTTACCGGACCTAAAGGTAAGCTCAACCGCACCTTCCCGGAGATTCTTACGTTCCAGCAGGAGAGCGGTATGATAACCGTTGGACGCCCGGACGACGCTCCATCTAGCCGCGCGCTGCATGGGCTCTCGCGTACGCTACTCGCCAATATGGTCACCGGAGTGAAGGACGGCTTTACCAAGAGCATGGAACTTCAGGGCGTTGGCTATCGCGTTGCCAAAGTGGGCGAGAACCTGGTGTTCCAGGTCGGCTATTCGCACCCGGTGCAAGTAAATCCGCCAGCGGGTATCTCCTTCACAGTGGAGACGAACACCAGGCTGAGCATTTCGGGCATCGACAAACAGGCTGTGGGACAAGTGGCCGCCAACATTCGCTCGATCCGAAAGCCGGAACCGTATAAGGGCAAGGGCATCCGCTATATGGGTGAAGTGGTTCGTCTGAAAGCCGGCAAGTCCGGCAAAGTCGGCGGCAAGAAGAAGTAATCAGGCAGAGAGCATCTATGATCAAGAAACAATATGCGAACCAGTCGCGACTGCGGCGGCATCTGCGCGTGCGTAAGAAACTTGCCGGTTCGACGACGCGGCCGCGGCTTTCGGTTTTTCGTTCCGGCAACCAGATCTATGCGCAAGTGATCGATGATGTGTCCAGACAAACCGTGGCGGCAGCCTCATCACGCGATGCCGACCTCACCGATATCTTGAGCTCGGTCACCGCGACCGAGCAATCTGTGGAGCTGCCGGACTCGCTCAAGGGCATCGTGAGTAATCGGCGCGTACAGCAAGCGCGAGCAGTAGGCCGTTTGATCGCTAAGCGCGCCAAGGCGCTCGGTATCGAGCGGGTAGTTTTTGACCGTGGCGGGTATATTTATCATGGTCGCGTGGCGGCGCTTGCTCAAGGCGCCCGCGAAGGTGGACTTGACTTTTGACGGCTTTTGAGGGCGCGAGGGTAGAACATGCCAAAAATTGACGCAAACCGGCTTAACCTGGAGGAGACAGTCGTCCAGATCGCCCGCGTCTCGAAGGTGGTTAAAGGTGGACGGCGCTTTAGCTACCGTGCATTGGTCGTGGTTGGGGATCGAGCCAGTCACGTCGGTGTAGGTCTGGGTAAGGCAGGCGAAGTTCCTGATGCCATCAAGAAGGGCGTCGAAGATGCCAAGAAGCACCTCATCGAAGTGCCGCTGGTAGGAACTACCATTCCATTTATGGTTCGTCATAACTTCTCTGCCTCAGAGGTACTGCTTAAACCCGCGGCACCCGGCACTGGAGTTATTGCGGGCGGCGCGGTACGCGCAGTAGTGGAGGCCGCCGGCATCAGAGATATTCTGACAAAATCGCTCGGTAGCTCCAACTCATTGAATACAGTGCTGGCGGCGCTTGGTGCGCTTACCGACCTTCGCTCCTTCGATTCGGAAGCGATTCGTCGGGGGCGTCCGTTGGCCGAGATAGTCGGCCGGAAGCGGGCGATTCAGATTGCTGCTTCCACCGCTGAAGCGGCCGCGTACGTTCCCGCGGAGCGAGAGGTGCGCGAAGAGCGCAACACCCGGAGCGAGCGGGGAGGGAGAGGTGAGCGCTCTTCCGGCGGCGGCGGCGATGGCGGCGGTCGAGGTGGCCCCGGTAGAGGCGGCCCCGGTAGAGGCGGCCCAGGTGGCCCTGGCGGAGCGCGCTCGAGCAATCGGGGTCCAGGTGGACCACGCCGATAGTGAGAATTGGACCGGAAAACAACCGACATGACTCCAGCGGCACTCGACTAGAGGCCGTGCCGCCGGACGTGTTACAATGGCGAATGGAGCAAGAATAGGATGGCGAAGCTGCGTATTACTTATACGAAGAGCTCCATCGGCTACAATGGAAAGCAGCGGGCAACCGTTCAGGCATTGGGCCTGCGTAAGCTGCATCAAGTCGTGGAGCATGCGGATACACCCGTGATTCGCGGCATGGTGAACAAAGTGTCCCATCTGGTTCGGGTAGAGGAGGTAGCCGAGTGAGGCTCTCTGATCTAGTGCCTAATCCCGGCTCCCGTAAGCCGCGGACACGTGTGGGGCGAGGCCCCGGCTCTGGTCTAGGCAAGACTTCTGGGCGCGGCCAGAAGGGGCAGAAAGCCCGTACTGGACACCAGAACCTTCCGGCGTATTTTGAAGGCGGTCAGAATCGCTTCTCGCAACGCATGCCGTACTTAGGTGGGTTCAAAAATCCTTTCCGCAAGGAGTATATTGTAGTGAACCTGGGCGATCTGTCGGTCTTCGAGTCGGGAGCCACCGTTAACAGCGAGACCCTGGCGGAGAAGGGATTGATTCGTCGATCGGCTGCTACAGGTATGCTCAAAGTTCTAGGGCAGGGCACTCTGGATCGGCCACTCACGGTTAGCGCGCACAAAGTATCGGCCTCTGCGCGCCAGCAGATTATCGCTGCGGGCGGAACCGTCTCTATGATTGAGATAAGGTCTCGCCCGAAGACCAAGCGTGCCAAGAAATCCCAGCCCGAAGAGGCATGACGGCAGCATGCGAAGCTCACTGTTGCCGGCGGTGCGCGGAGCGAACGAGAGTGAGTGGTGGAGGCAAGCATGTGGACTCGCTTACGTAGTGTATGGACGATTCCTGATCTGCGCAAGAAGATTCTCTTTACAATTGGAATGTTGCTGATCTTCCGGGTAGTGGCTAGCGTGCCGGTACCCGGTATCGATCCGACGGCGCTCAGCCAGTTCTTGAATACGAATGGCGGCAACCTCAATCAGGTCTTCGGCTTGCTCGACATTTTCTCCGGCGGCTCGCTGGCGAAGAATTTCTCAGTTCTCGCGCTGGGTCTTTATCCCTACATTACTGCTTCCATCGTGGTGCAGTTGCTACAGCCAATCATTCCACAGCTCGAAGCTCTGGCTCGTGAGGGCGAGGCCGGCCAGAATCGTATCGCTCAAATCCAGCGCTACCTTACCGTGCCGCTTGCTTTACTGCAAGCCTTTGGCCAGATGGCGCTACTGGTTAATATTGGTGCGATTCCTGCCACGCAGTTCAACCTCTTCGACGGCAACTCCTTCCTGCCGACCGTGACCACATTGGCCACCCTTACTGCTGGAACCATGTTCATGGTCTGGCTGGGCGAGCTGATTACCGAGAACGGCATAGGCAACGGCATCTCGATCCTCATCTTGGCCAATATCCTGGTGTCGATTCCGCAGCTGATTGGCTCGGCGCTAGTCAGCAGCAGTAGTACCGGCGGCGGTATCAGCAGCGGCTCGTTGACCGAGATTCTATTCCTGGGTGGCCTGGGTCTGGCAATGATCTTCTCCATGGTCTGCGTCTACCAGGCGCAACGTCGCGTGCCGGTGCAGTATCCGACCAAGCGCCGCTTCCTTACTGGAGTGCGGAGTGGACAACAGTCGACCTATATTCCACTGCAGATCAATAGCGCGGGCATGATCCCCATTATCTTTGCCCAGTCTATTCTGCTGCTACCGACAGTACTCTCGAACTTCCTGACGTACAGTTCCCACAAGGGTGTGGCCAACTTCTTCAACCAGATCCGCTTGGTTCTCGATCCATCACGGACTATCTACTGGGTATTCTTTGGTATACTGGTAGCGCTCTTCACGTTTTTCTACGCCACCGTCATATGGGAACAGCAAAAGATGGCCGAGAACTTGCAGAGACAAGGGGCGTATATCCCCGGTATCCGTCCAGGCCCATCGACCGACATTTATCTGCGCAAAATCCTCTACCGTGTGACATTGGGCGGCGCCCTTTTCCTGGGAGTTGTGGCGATTGTACCGGCGTTCTTCAACTCGAACACCAGCATTTCAAGTAGTATTTCAGCTGCATCATTGCTTATTGTCGTCGGCGTGGTCATGGATACCATGAAGCAGATCGAAGCACAGATGGTGATGCGCAACTACTCAGGGTTCTTGAACTAGGTGAAATGTATCCCAGGCGGGTAGCAGGCGCATTCCTGGTCTCAACGAATATCCGTCACAACGGGGTGGCGGACTTGACCCCATACTAGATAGTATCCTGGGGAGACGCGGAGGATAGTCGGGCATGAACGTGATGCTGATTGGCGCTCAGGGCAGCGGCAAGGGCACGCAAGCACAACTCCTGGAAGAAGAACTTAACCTTAAGACCTGCGCCAGTGGTGATCTCTTGCGAGATGCAATTGCTCGCGGAACACCGCTCGGTAGGGAGGCACAGCCGTACTATGACAGTGGCAACCTGGTTCCGGATGAGTTAGTAGCTCGGCTGATACTCGAACGGCTCAAGGAAGTGGAAGGTGCCAATGGCATCATCCTGGATGGCTTCCCAAGGACTTTAGCTCAGGCCCAAATCCTCGATCGCCAACTGGATGAGGTCGGCCAGCGCATAGATGTGGTCTTCTATCTCGACGTGCCGAGAGACATGCTCCTTGACCGACTCAGTGGGCGTTATCTCTGTCGGGCACATAATCACGTATGGAACATCAAGACTCACCCGACCAAGGTTCCGGGTATCTGTGATTACGACGGAAGCCAGTTGTATCAGCGGTCCGACGACACCGGTGAGGCGATTGCGCGCCGGCTGGACGTTTTTTTTACCGAGACTATCCAGCTTCTGAACTACTATAAAGCACAGCACAAGTTGGTGCATATCGATGGGCAGAGAAGTATCGAGGAAGTGCATGCCCAGATCATGGAGAGCCTGAAGCGCCAGAGTCGCCCCCAACCGGCGGATGGCCGGTGGCGGCGACTCTGGCACCAGATCAGCGGTGTGCTGCCGTCGACAAATCAGTAAGCCTTCATCAGCCTTGCTTGTTGGGGCGGGGCGAAGAAACAAGGACAATGTATGGCAATCGCGTATCGAAGTAGGACCGAGATCGAAAGCATCCGCCGCGCCGGACTGGTAGTAACCGAGATTCTGGCTATCCTGCAGGCCGCGGTGCGGCCTGGCATAACTACCGGCGAGCTGGATGAGATTGCCGCACATGAGTTGCGGGAACGGGGTGCCACCTCGAACTTCAAAGGGTATCGCCCGAGCAAGGGAGTCCCACCATTTCCGGGCGTGATCTGCGCATCTGTCAACGACGAGATTGTACACGGCATACCTGGCAAGCGGCACCTGGTAGAAGGCGACATTATCGCTATAGACTTTGGAGCGGTTGTTGAGGGTTGGCATGGCGACTCGGCAATCACCGTGCCGGTTGGAAGCATAGATCCAGAGTCGCAGCGTCTGCTGAACGTTACGCAGGAAGCGCTGTACTGCGGCATCGCCGCGGTTCGTCCCAATAACCGGATACTTGACATCAGCCGGAGCGTACAGGAATATGTCGAGGAAGCAGGCTGCTCGATAGTGCGTCAATACGGCGGGCATGGAATCGGGCGGGCGCTGCATGAAGATCCCTGGATACCCAACTATATAGAACGAGGTCAGCCCAATCCACTCCTGCGGACAGGCATGGTTTTCTGTGTTGAGCCCATGGTCAATCTTGGCGGCGCCGCTACCCGCGAGCTTGGCGATCACTGGACGGTGTGCACTGCCGACGGCAGCCGTTCGGCGCATTTTGAGCATACTATCGCCGTAACCTCAGAGGGAGCCGAAATTCTTACCGCTCGGTGACGTGCAGGGAGAAATGAGCTACTTGCGGTTGACTTACGCTGATGCTATACTTAGAAGTTGGCTGCACCTAGACAGTCGCGACAGCGCCTGTAGCTTTTTTGGGCTACGGCGGCCGGCGTGTTGCTGCCGATAGTAATTGGAAAGGATCGTATGGCCAAGCGCGATGCGATTGAAGTTGAGGGCACAGTAACGGAATCGTTACCGAATGCGGTATTCCGTGTGGAGATCGATGCTGCCGATGGAAAACACCTGGTGCTTGCGCATCTTTCCGGTAAGGTAAAGATGAATTTCGTGCGCATAGTGCCGGGTGATCGGGTACGAGTTGAGCTCTCACCATATGATCTCACCAAAGGGCGTATTACCTGGCGTAACCGTGGATAGTCCATGCGGGGCGGCCCCTGTGGCGTGGCTAGTGCAAGTCAGATAGTCCAATGCCGTAGCGGAGACTAGCCCTATCTCGCCTGTATGTACATACGGTAAGGTGTGGTTGAAAGCGTAATTGACTAATTATTTGGAAGGGCAGCAGGTAGGTGAAGGTACAAGCGTCGGTGAAGCCGCGCTGCGAGCACTGTAAGGTAATCCGACGCAATCGGGTGGTTATGGTGATCTGCAGCAAAGACCCTAAGCACAAGCAACGGCAGGGATAGCTCGCTATCCCGTGAATTTTATTTTGTAGCTATTATATCGAGACCCAGGCAGGTGGGCAGAGCCGATCTCGCCCCTGGGTAGCCGTCTATTGCAGGCGGTAGCGATATGGCAGTTGGCAAGCGAGGAGGACCTGGCGCATGGCCAGAATCGCTGGGGTAGAAATTCCCCGCGAAAAGCGTGTTGAAGTCGCGCTGACGTATATTTTCGGCATTGGTATTACTACCAGCAGGAAAATTCTTACCGCTACTCGAGTCAGCCCGGATACCCGGGTCAAAAATCTGACCGAAGAGGAAGTGGCCCGCATACGTGAGTACATCGACCGCAGCGATGAACTCAAGGTAGAGGGAGATCTGCGCAGCGAAGTCGCCATGAATATCAAGCGGCTTGGTGAGATCAATAGTTATCGAGGCATCCGCCATCGCCGCAATCTTCCGGTGCACGGGCAGCGTACCCGAACTAATGCGCGTACCCGTCGCGGGGTGAAGAAGACGGTGGCAGGCAAGAAGAAGGCTGCTAAGAAGTAAGTCTCACCTACATGGGGTGAGTCGGCCTGCGCTGTCTGGCAGCGCGAGCCAGGGAAGGGAACCAATCAGCATGGCGGAGAAAGCTCCGAAGCGTCCGGCAGGACGCCAGCGTAAGCGCGAGCGGAAGTCAGTGCCGCGTGGGCGAGCGCATATTCAGGCGACATTCAATAACACCATTGTGACCATCTCCGATCCCAACGGCAATGTGCTCGCCTGGAGTAGCGCAGGTGCTGCCAACTTCAAAGGCTCGCGCAAGAGCACTCCCTATGCCGCGCAGATGACGGCGGAAACGGCGGCGCGCAAGGCCATGGACCACGGAGTACGCCAGGTCGAAGTGTATGTGAAGGGACCCGGATCCGGCCGAGAGGCGGCGATCCGCGCGTTGCAAGCTGCGGGCATTAGTGTGGTTTCGATAACTGATGTAACGCCGATCCCGCACAACGGTTGCCGCCCTCCCAAGCGCCGACGCGTCTGACGCCTGGCGCGTCGGCACACAATCCCGCGTCGCGCTGGCGCCTGGACCACACTGGCAAAAACTATAGAACCAAGATGACTAAACACGCCTAGGAGGACAATACAAGAAGCATGGCCCGATATACTGGTCCCGTTTGCCGCCTTTGCCGGCGCGAAGGTATGAAGCTCTTCTTGAAGGGCGACCGCTGCATGAGCAGCAAGTGTGCGATAGAGCGGCGCAACACCCGTCCCGGCCAACACGGACAGGCGCGCATGCGCAAGCCATCAGGTCACGGTCTGCAGCTGCGCGAGAAGCAGAAGGTACGTCGCACATACGGTATGCTTGAGCGACAATTTGCTCGTTTCTATGCCAGGGCCGCCCGCCAGCCAGGCAAGACCGGTGAGACTCTCTTGCAGTTGCTGGAGACGAGGCTGGATAACATCGTTTACCGGCTGGGCTTTGGCGACTCACGCGCTCAGGCACGCCAGCTCGTGACTCACGGGCACTTTCAGCTGAATGGCCGGAAACTGGATATCCCGTCAGCTATACTCAAGCCGGGGGACGAGGTAGCTGTGCGTGAGCGTAGCAAAAATCTGGAATACTTTAAAACACGCGCGTTACTGCTGAACCAAAAGGGCGTACCTCCCTGGATGCAACTCGACCCAATTGCCCTCTCTGGCCGTATCCTTGCTACCCCAACGCGGCAGGACTTGGAACTGCCCTTCGATGAGGCGCTGGTAGTCGAATTCTATCAGCAGTAAGAGGAGGGGATCCCCTTGTTAGATATTGCCGTACCTCACATCACTGCAACTGAATCAGAACAGAATTACGCCAGCTACGACATCGAACCGCTGGAAGCCGGCTACGGGTCGACGCTTGGAAACTCACTGCGCCGTGTCCTGCTTTCTTCCCTCAGCGGTGCAGCAATCACATCCATAAAAATCGATGGTGCGCAGCATGAATTCCAGGATGTGCCTGGCGTGAAAGAAGATGTCACCGACATTGTGTTGAATATAAAGCGGTTGCGCTTACGCTCATACTCGGACCGGCCAGTCACCATGCATCTGGATGTTTCTGGTGAGCGTGATGTAACCGGCGCCGATATACAAGCGCCCAGCACCGTCGAGATCGTAAATCCGGATGTCCATATATGCACGGTTGACAACCCAGGTGCTCACTTTGAGATGGAGATGGTCGTCGAGACTGGTAAGGGCTATATTCCAGCCGAATCTAAAGAGGACCAACCTATCGGCCAGATCCCAGTGGACGCCATCTTTACGCCAGTCGAGCGTGTCAGCTACTCGGTATCCAATACCCGAGTGGGCCAGATGACCAACTACGACAAGATTGTGTTGCAAATCTGGACAGATGGAACGGTAACTCCAGATGAGGCGCTAAGGCAAGCGTCCCATATTCTCGTGCAGCATTTCCAGATGATCGCCGAATGGAACGAGCCCGGAATCGTGGAGCCGGTCGCGACTGTGGTGCCTGGGATCACTTCCCATCTTATTCCGCCGAAGATCTATGATACGCCCATTGAGGAGCTGGACCTCTCGGTGCGCGCCTACAATTGTCTGAAGCGCAGCAACATCACTAAGGTCGGCCAGGTACTGACGATGAGCCGAGATGACCTTCTGGCGGTCCGAAATTTTGGTGAAAAGAGCCTCACGGAACTCGCCGAACGGCTCATCCAGCGAAAGTTGTTACCAGCTTTTCCGCAGAGTGATACCAACTCATTTACTGGCCACGCGGAACTGGACGGCGCCCCCGATCTGTGAGACCGCAGGGGCGCGACGGAACAGCAGTCTAGCGTGCAGTAGGATGCATGCAGGAGGAGGAGGTGTAGTGTGAGGCATCGAATCGCGGGCAACCGCATCAATATGCCTGAACCGAAACGACGAGCGGCGTTCCGCAACCTGATCAATGGGCTGTATACCTATGAGCACGTAAATACTACCGAGGCGCGCGCCAAGGCGGTTCAGGGAGAGGCCGAGCGTCTGATCGCCATAGCTATACGTGGTCACAACCGTGCCATGGCGCATCTACATGAAGTCGTGCAGGATGAGTACATTGCCGACCAGGTGCTGGCGATTGCCCGCAAGGGCCGTTTTACACTCGATGAAGAGATACCGTCTAACGAAGCACGTGCGGAGCAAGGCAAGTATCCACTGAGTGATAGCGCCCGTGTGCTCAAGCAAGACCGTCTCAATGCCTGGAAGAAAGAACTTCTGGGATTGATCAAGGACCATGATGATGCCGAGCAAGCCCTGACTGCCGCCCGCGAGGCGATGGTTATCGAGTTGCATGCTCGTCGCACGATTTTGAGCCACCTGCCCTATGAGCTGGCGGTGCGCAAGATTTTTGAGCAGTATGTGCCAATGTACAATGGCCGGCATGGTGGGTATACCCGCATTAGCAAGATTGGGCGACGTCTAGGTGATGCTGCTGAAATCGTGCGATTGGAAATGGTAAAGTAGTGAACATCGCCGCCCTGGTCGAGTACGATGGCACCCGTTACGCCGGCTTTCAGCGGCAGTCTCCAGAGAAAGGCCCCACCATTCAGGGATCAATCGAAACCGCCATCCACGAGATAGTCGGCGTGGCGACTGGTGTAACTGGGGCCGGACGTACCGATAAGGGGGTTCATGCCAGCGGACAGGTGATCAATTTCACCGTGCCGGACCGCCTGACTACCACGGACTGGCAGCGAGCGCTCAATGCACTCTTGCCCGACGATGTCGCTATTCGTGCTACCAGCGACGTGACTGACGACTTCAATGCACGTAAGAGCGCAGAGTCGAGAAGTTACTGCTACCGCATCGTCTGCGATACGTACCGAACTCCGCTACGTGAGCGCTTTGCCTGGCGCGTACGACAGGAGCTCGATGTCACATCCATGCAAGCCAGTGCTGAGCTATTGCTGGGTGAGCACGATTTCGGTTCGTTTGGTTCCAGCCCGCATGATCGACACGAAGATGGCTACCGAGGCCATACGGTTCGCGTGATGCTAGCGGCGAGCTGCCAGAAGTCAGCAAGCGAGCCTGGCGTAGTAGAGTGCCGCTTCACCGCCAATGCATTCCTGGCTGGCATGGTTCGTCGCCTGGTAGGAACTTTGACGTCGGTTGGCCTCGGACGCTTGAGCGTGGCCGGATTTCAACATATTTTGGAAGCGCACGACAAGTCACAGTCAGGGCCAGCCGTACCACCAAGTGGCCTCTGCCTCACCAGGGTGGCGTATCCAGGAGAATTGGTGGGTTGGCAAATCGTACCAGCAATTATTCATCGTTATTCATAGTTGTCCAGATGTGGAGATTGCAATGAATCCAAAGACGTACAGCGTTAAGCGCGACGAGCTTGAGGCGCGCTGGTACGTGATCGATGCCGAGGGGCAGGTTCTTGGCCGTCTGGCGACACAGGTGGCCACCATTCTGCGTGGTAAGCACAAGCCGACTTATTCACCGCATCTGAATGACGGTGACTTTGTCATTGTTGTTAACGCTGCCAAGGTAGCTGTCACCGGAAACCGCCTTGACCAGAAGGTGTACTATCGCCACTCCCAGTATCCGGGTGGTCTCAAGCAGGAGACTCTACGCCAGGCGCTCGCGAAGCACCCCGAGCGCGTAATCGAGCGGGCAGTCAAGGGCATGGTCCCGCACAACCGTCTGGGAGCGCAGGTTCTTCACCGGCTCAAGGTTTATGCCGGACCGGAGCATCCTCACGAGGCACAGCAACCGATTGTCTGGGAGCAGCCTACCGCAGAGTCCTGGATTGCCGAGCATGAGCAAGCGACAGTCGAGCAAGAGCAGGCAGGCGCAGAGGCTTGATTCGTATCAAGTGTAATGGAGGAGATATACTTTGGCGGAATTTCAAGGTGCCTACTACTACGGCACAGGACGGCGCAAAACTGCTGTTGCTCGCGTTCGGCTGTATCTAAGCGGCGATGGTTTGATCACAGTCAATGGCCGCAGCGCTGACGAGTATTTCCCACGCGAGACCCTCATGCAGATGGTGCGAAGCCCAATGCGAATGTTAGAGCTCAACAATCGCTTTAGCATCTCGGTACGAGTAGTCGGTGGCGGCGTTAGTGGCCAGGCTGGTGCTGTGCGCCATGGTATCGCACGTGCGCTGGTTCGGGCCGATGAAGAGTTTCGGCCAGCTCTGCGCAAGAATGGCTTTCTGACCAGAGACTCACGCATGAAGGAGCGCAAAAAGTACGGCTTGAAGCGCGCCCGCAAGGCGCCGCAATACACCAAGCGCTAAGAGAGCGAAGCTTAAGTCAGCGGAGCCTGGAAATCAGTCGGCCAATGGCAGAGTAAAGTTGAATTCAGCGCCTCCTTCGGGCGCTGACCCTGCCTGAATCTTGCCTCCATGCGCCTCAACCAACGCACGCACGATGGCTAAGCCAAGGCCGCTTCCACCGGTTGCTTTGCTGCGCGATGTATCCACTCGGTAGAAGCGATCAAAGATATGCTCTTGATCTTGCGCCGAGATACCTGCTCCAGTGTCAGAGATGGACACCCGCACATATTGTCCAACCTGTGAGGCCCGTGCCAGTATCTGCCCGCCTTCGGGCGTATGGCGCACCGCGTTGTCGAAGAGGTTGAGTAAGATCTCGATCAGGCGATCGCTATCAGCGTTTACGGCCGGCAAGTCTGATGGTAACTCGTTTCGAACGGTGACGTGTTTACGTTCCAGCGCTGGAGCCAGCACCTCAAGAGTATCGGCCACCACAGACTGCAGCTGGAGGGGAGCACAATCCAACTGCTGTGCGCCTGCTTCAAAGAGCGAGACTTGCCGCAACTGGTCCACTAGCCTGCGAAGTCGCGCGGCCTCGCGCGCGATCATCCGGGTAGACTCCTCCCGTCCTGCGAGATCATGTATGACGCCGTCGGCCAAAGCCTCAGTATAGCCTTGTATGGCGGTAAGTGGTGTGGCCAGCTCGTGCGAGATATTGGCCACCAGGTCCCGCCGTAATTTCTCCTGCCGGTGGAGCTCGTTCACATCGCTTTCCAGGGACGCAGCCATCTCGTTAAAGGTATTGGCAAGCCGGCGAAGTTCATCAGGGGCAGAAATACTGACTCGCACGCTGTAATCTCCTGCCGTCATACGGTTGGTGGCGGTTGCCAAATGCTCTAGCGGCTGTATAAGTCTGCGCGAGAAGACAGTGGCAGCCAGAACGGCGAGTATGGCTGCTGCCAGTCCAGCGAGCAACAACGTAGTGCTCACCCCGGAGAAGAAGGTGACTCCCAGATCGGCATGCGGCAACGAGGAGAGGGCTACCGCGCCGATTATGGGCGCGTTCGCCGAGTCGCCAAGTCGCACTGGGGCGGCTGCGTAGTAGCGCTGCGAAAGCCACGGGAACGCGCCATGCGAAAGCGCTCCGGAAATGGGCTGCCCGTGCAGTGCCAGCAACAGGGCAGACTCAATCTCCCTGTGGTCGGATGGCGCGACTTCCCCACCTTTGAAGCCGGTGGGCGGCGAATACATAATCCTGCCCCACTGGTCCATTTCCCACAAGTTTTCCTGCTGAAACTGGCTGCCCTTGCTTGGTCGGATGAGTGGGATAGTTGCAGCTAGGTCAGCGCCGGAGTTGGTAGCACCCTGTGCCGACAGCTCTCCTGCCCTTCGATCGATTAGAGAGGCAAGCTGGCGGGCTTCAGTCGTGATCTGATTGCTGCGGTATTGCCCGAATGAGATGCTGATAGTCAACGCTGCCGAGAGTGTCACCAGCAGCACGGCAGCCAACGCGATCAGGGCTGAACCAACCGCCATCTGTATCCGCAGACTACCGCTAGACAGCCGTATATGCCTGAATCGAGCGTACTGGTTCATTTCGCGTACCCACCCACTGTTGAAAGTTCTCTGGCGCCCAGCTTGCCAACAACGGGCAGTTGATGTGCCGCTTGCGCATCACTACTCGACTAGGCCTCGCTCGCGGCGTTGGCGTCAGTTGCTACACCGCTACTATCAAATATATATCCTACACGATACAGCGTCTTGATGAAGCGTGGCTGGGCAGGATCAAGCTCGATTTTCTTGCGCAGTGTGCCGATATGTACATCGACCGTGCGGCTATCACCCAGGTAGTCGTATCCCCAGATACGGCTCAGCAGTTCCTCGCGCGTAAAGACGGTATCCGGTGTACGGGCAAAGAGCAACAACAAGTCGAACTCCTTGGCCGTCAAAGTTACTGGCTGCCCGCGTACCTCCACCCGACGCGCCGCCGGAAAAATACTTAGTCCTGGGTACGACAGGCCTTCCAAGCCCTCCTGTTCCTCAGATTGAGCCGGAGCCGTCCGCCGCAAGATTGCACGGATACGGCTTACCAGTTCACGGGGGCTGAACGGCTTGGTTACATAGTCATCGGCACCTAGATCCAGACCTTGGATCCGATCCTCTTCGGTCTGCCGAGCAGTCAGCATCAGCACCGGTGTGTTACCCTGCTGTCGTATCCGCCGACAGACCTCCCAGCCGTCCAGGCCAGGCAACATCAGATCCAATACCACCAGCGCCGGTTGCTCCCGTGTATGCAAGCCTAGACCGGTGGGCCCGTCGGCCGCTACCACAACGCGAAAGTCGGCCTGTTCCAGATAGAGCTGCACCAGCTGAGAGATGCTCTTCTCATCCTCGATGATAAGGATCGTCTGTTGAGGCTGCTCTGACTCCTCAGGTAGTGATGATGCGTGCATTGTAGAGATACTCCAGGCGCAGCTTGCCTGCTAACTTCCTTTGAGCGCCGTGCAGACCGGCACAAGCCCAGATCTGCCCTAGAATCTGCCATCCGATTGCTGCTTCACGGGTGATGCATCACTCAGTACGCAGCGCCACGATCGGGTCGAGGCGTGAAGCCCGTACCGCCGGATAAAAACCAAAGCCTATTCCAATGATCGCCGCCACGCCAAATGCCAGCACAATCGACGGCACGCTGGGAACAAACGGCAACACGAATACATTGGTCATGATGTAGCCACCTATCAGACCCAGTATAATGCCCAAGAGGCCTCCGGCCGCACTCAAAGTCAGCGCTTCGATCAAGAACTGGTTACGGATATCGGACCGGCGCGCGCCGACCGCCATACGGATACCAATCTCACGCGTCCGCTCGGTCACCGATACCAACATGATATTCATAATACCAATGCCGCCGACCAGAAGCGAAACCGCCGCGATGCCAACCAGAAGGAAGGTCAACGTCTGCGAGAAGGACTGCGCCGTCGCTACCAGCTGGTCCGAGCTGCGAACCACGAAGTCGGAGGTTCCACCGGGCGCAATATTGTGCAGCTGGTCCAGGGTGTTGGTAATATTCGTCTCTGCGGTGTTCACGTCGTCGGCGTTATCTACCTGAGCCTGAATCTGGCTGACAAAGGTCGTAGTCTTGAGACGACCGGTGGCGGCGCTATAGGGCACATACACGATGTCGTCCTGATCTACCGCACCGGAAGTGCCCTTGGCCTGAAGCACTCCAACCACAGTGAAGGGCTGACTGTTGACCAGAATCTGCTGCCCAATGGGATCGGTGGCTACTCCAGTGAAGAGATTCTGCTCGGTAGTCTGTCCCAGCACCGCCACCGCCTGTCCAGCATCTTCTTGAGCTTGAGAAAACCAGCTACCCTCAGCCAGCGTCCAGTTGTCGATCTGTTGATAGTTAGGATATACCCCCTCGGCGCGTGTGCTCCAGTTCTGTCCACTGTAGACGAGTTGAGCGGTGACCGACTCAATAGGCGTCACATTGATGACGTGAGGAACACTGGAAACGGCACTCACATCGTTCAGGGTCAAAGATTGCGCGGAGCCAACCCCCTGGGAGGCACCGCCACTCACCGCCGCGCCGGAATTAATAGTGATGGTATTGGTGCCGAGACCGGCCACACGTGAATTGATGGAGGCGCTGCTACCCTGGGTAATGGTCACCGCCACAATCACTGCGGCGACCCCAACGATAACGCCAAGCACCGTCAGTAGAGACCGGAGCCGATTGCTCCAGAGCGCCTCCAACGCGCTGGACAAGCTGGCATTGATCCCCAGCCCGCGATGAGAGCCCGCCCGTTTCCTCTTCACCGCCGACCCAGTTTTTCGCTTCATTGGAACTACTGGAGCACCGGTCGTTGGCCCAGCGGGTACGGGGGTGTGCAGCCTTTGCTCTTCGTTGCTCATCTTCCTTGCTCCTCCCGAATCTCCACATTGGCGCCTGGCGGAGCCGGGTGGACTGCCGTCACCTCCAGCTCGGTCCGCGCGTGACGGGGCTGCGCGACGAATTCGTCCCGGATGACACGCCCGTCCCGAAAGGTGATCTGGCGTTTGGCATAGGCGGCAATATCGTGCTCGTGCGTCACCAACACGATGGTCAGACCGTAGTCGTTCAGGGCCTGCAGTATAGCCATAATCTCGACACTGGTACGCGAATCAAGGTTTCCAGTGGGCTCATCCGCCAGCAGCAGCGCCGGGCTATTTACCAGCGCCCTCGCAATTGCCACACGCTGCTGCTGGCCACCGGAGAGCTGAGACGGCTTGTGATTCGCGCGCCCAGCGAGTCCTACCAGCTGTAACACGCGACGCGCGCGCCGTAGTTGCTCATCCTTGGGCTTCCCGGCGTACAGCATGGGCACGAGAGTATTGTCGAGAGCCGACGAACGGTTGAGCAGATTGAAGCCTTGAAAAACGAAGCCGATCTTCAGGTTGCGTACGTCCGCCAGCTGATCCGGACTCATTTTGCCGACAGCGGTGCCCATGAGCCAGTAGCCGCCTGATGTCGGGCGATCCAGGCAGCCAAGTAGATTCATGAACGTGGACTTGCCCGATCCAGATGGTCCCATGATGGCCACGAACTCACCAGGATAAATGTCAAGGGAAACGCCTCGCAACGCCCGCACGCGAGTCTGGCCGAGCCGATAGGTCTTGGTCAAGCCTCGTACGGAAATGGCCGGGAGATTTCTCTTTCCCGGAGTGGCTCCTTGGGGAGCCACTGTCGACGAGCTAACCTCGGTTATTTGTGTGTCCACGGGTGTATTCTCCGCGCGCCACCGGCCCTCATCACCGGCTGCGGCGGGTGAGCTTCCCTGCCCAGGATCAGAGACGGCAGGCGGCTCACTCGGTTTGATCGGTTGAAAACTGGCCACAGATACTCTCCTGACGACGGCTAGCCGCCGCCTCCGCCGCCAAAGCCGCCGCCTCCGCCGCCAAAGCCACCACCTCCGCCGCCAAAGCCACCACCGCCTCGGCCGGTGCCGGTGCCGGAACCGCCACTAGTAGTGGCAACAGGAGTCGCCGTACCACCGGTCACACCGATGACAACCTGCTCACCGGATTGGAGGCCGGCCAGCACTTCGTAACTGGACCCATTAGAGAGTCCAAGCACCACCGGCTTGGCTATCCACTTGCCTTTGGACCTCTCGGCAACCACAGTAGCCGTCGGCTTATCCTTTTCAACAGTTGGCGTCTTGGCGAGCAAGCTGGTAAGCATCTGGCGCGCCGTTGTCAAAGCCGCAACCTCCTGAGCACGTGTCACGTACCCGCTGGTGACCGCAGTTCGCGCAAACGTCTCAGCGGAAGCCGGAAGTAGCACTATGCCGGACCGCTGTGCGGTGATAATGGTGAGGCTGGCAGTCATACCCGGCAACAGCTGATTAGATGTCGTCGAACTGACACTAGAGCCGCCACTCGCACCGGTTGGGGAGCTGACATCCACCGTAACCGGATAGGTCACTACGCTGGAGGTGCTCGCACCAATCGGTGAGATGTAGGTTATCTCCCCGCGAAAAATGCTGCTTGTGTAGGCGCTGACTGTGAAAGTCACCGGCTGATTGGCTGCTATGTTGCCGATATCGGCCTCGTCGACAGAAGCCAGCACCTGGAGCGACGTAAGGTCGGTGATCTCGATGAAGGCGCTGCTGCCGCTGGAAGAGCTGCTGCTGGAAGAGCTGCTGCCTGACCCCGGAGTCCCGCCGACTACTCCATTGATAGCGGTGACCGTTCCCGCGTGGGGAGCCGTCAGGGTGTCATTGGCCAGATTGGCCTGAGCATTTTGCAGGGACTGATATGCGGATGCATACTGGTCTTCAGCCAGCTGGACACAATCAACTGGCGCATTGGCCCCCTCAGAGCTGCACTTGGCCAGCGCCTGCTGCTCAGTGTCATAGGCCTGGTCCACCTGCACCTGGGCCTGGTTGACCGCCTGTTGCAGCGAAGCCGAATTGAGCGTCGCCAGCACCTTCCCAGCACTTACCTGCTGGCCGAGCTTGACATCTATCGCCGAGATTGTGCCACTGCCGCTGAAATTGACGTCATACGTAGCTGCCTGTACCGTTCCGGTCGCGCTTACTGTAGTAACCAGGTTGCCTGTCGACACGGTAGTGTAGTGGTACGTAATGGGCATTGGTCGAGAGCGAATAACTGCAAAGCTACCTATCAGCAATACCACTATAAGTACTGCGGCAATGACCCCAATACCTGTGGGACTACGCCACCAAGGGCGTGAGGGCCGCGACTCCTCGTCGTCAAGTCCATCGTCATCATAAAAATTCGGCAGATCAAGGAGATTACCCTCACTTTGCTGCCCTGGCTCCAGCATGGTTTCACTTGCCTCCCTCAACCACAACTAGCTACGGGTGCATCCTCAACCGATGTGCGGGATTATCCCGCTTAAAGATCGAATTCCCGGGGCGGTAGTTCCCAAGCAGGCCGTGTCGAAATGACAGACCACCTTGCCATGCACACGCCACTCAGCCTAGTATGCACCCCTTTGCCGCTTTTGTCTTTGAGCCACCGTAAAATACTTGCAAAATCGCTTGGACACACACTGAGGCTTCTTCTAGTAGTTGAACTGATCTTCCCAATTGCGCCACTCGTCCCATTCCACCCAGGGCAACGGCGAAGCATGGCCGTTGTGACTGGTTGATGCGTCCCGCGCACGTGACCAGGCACTATCGGAGAGATGCTCGCGCGCGAGCGGGTGCTGTCCCGGCACCTCCCAGGGATGCGGGCTTAAGGAAGGGTCAAGCGATGGGATGGGGACCAACGGCGAATCCTCGTTTGTGGATGCATACGACAGGTCACGCGGAGTTGGAGTGCGCAGCAAGGCTACTAGCTGGTCTACTGAGGTATCCGACGGGTCCGGCCAGTTCCAGGGCAGGCCAAGCCAAGCTCGTTCCATCGCTCGGGTCAAGCTTCGTAGAGCTGCTTCAAGGCTTCGGTGCTCTTCGCGCTCCTGTTGGAGCTTGGCTATACGTTCGCCACACAGCTCGATGGTCGCATTGAGCGGACTAAGTGGCCCCTCGAGTAGCGACGGGGCATCAGTACGCCCGTATAGTGTGCCCAGCAGGAACTCCTGCAGACGAGCGGCCTCATCCTCGGTCCATTGTCGAAGCTGAGCGGCACTCACACGAACCTGGCGCAGCTCCTGCAGGCGGGCGCGCGACAGGTGCTCTGCCCGGCTACGGCTGGCGTGCAGGTCGAGAGCAGCGACGAGAAATAAGAGTACGCCAACAGTAGCAAACAGACTGTTAAGCGCAGCAAGCCAGGCATCGTCCGTTTGCAGCGCTGCACGCAACACCTGATGCAGCACCAAGATCTCAAATACCAAGTATATCGTCAGCGCAATCACCATACCAGCTGTAGCCATCGCGCGACTAGTCACGCGAAGCGAGAGCAGGAACAATGCCGGAAGTAGCAGCAGTAGCGAGGTAAGTGGCCCCAGTAGCGCCAGGCTCCAGCCCAGCATACCAAGCTGCGAGCCCAGCAATACCGCTCCGGCATTCTTTCGATCAACCGTATGTGTGCTGGCCAGCATATAAGCAAGCCAGCTGCCAACACCAGCAATCAGCGTCAGTCCTAGCGTCCAGAAGGCAATGGTCGAACCGTACACCAACAGCACTGCGGTACAGATGGCTGAGATAGCAGCCACTGCGGCTTCTACGACCGCAATTGGCAGCACCAGGTCGGTTTCTGGTAGCGGCTGTGGTCGCGAGATAGCATATTCCCGCAGCAAGGGATCGGCCTCGCCATTCGTTTCCAGCGCCGTGCGCGAAGCCGGCCGGTTGGCTCTCGTTGACTCGTGCGATAGCGTCACCGGGTCAATGGCGAGCCCTCCGTCTTCTGAGTCTTGTCCTGGGTCAAGGTCTCTAGCTGCTCCGAGCTCAGCTGGCGCTGGCTGAGAGAACGTCCTGGCAGTACCACTCTGCTTGGCAATAGCAGCCATGCGGGCCAATGTGGGGTATCGAAAGTCGCTGTCGGCTGCTTTAGCTGCTGCCGGCGGAGAATCAGCGCCTGGCGCAGCAGCGTCGCCGACCTCTGGCGGAGGTGGGGGTGTAGCCGGCGGGGAAATGGTATCCGACGCTGCCGGCGACAAACTCGCCGGAATCTGGCCTGGCGGGTTGTACACAGTGGCGGAAGGACGCAGTCCCGGCCGCTGGGATCGCTTTTTCTGGCGCCGTGTGAGTGCCAATGCACGCGACCCACCTGACAATGGGCTCCTCCTCAGTTTTTTACCCATAACTCCCCCACCTTGCCCCTGTCTTTCAGCTGACCGGCGTGTCTCTGCCTGACCTCATTCGCTTCCACCCGATACGGTCTTTAGACCCGCCTCCTTTCTTGACACACCCTACATTTCTATGCAACACTACAGTAAATGGAATCCAGCAGAAGCATCGACGGAACAAGTAGGCTTCATACCTGCGCCTAGTAGAGAGTCCGAGGCTGGTGCAATCGGATGGCGCGCCAAAGCCGAATATCATTCCTGAGCTGTCACCCAACCTTCCCGGTTTGGGTCCCATCCCACGATTGGAGGGACGGCCGAGATCGAGGCGTGACCGGAGCCGCCCGTTATCATGCGGATGGACATCTTCCAGGTGTCCTACAAGCGGGCCACACCACACTCACCTGTTGGACGACTGAGCGAAGGCGTTGGTCAATTTTGGGTGGTACCACGGGATAAACTCTCGCCCTTGTGCTGGGTGAGAGTTTTTTGTTGTTTGGGGTTTAAGCGAATTGGGCGTATTAGGCATATTAGACATATTAGGAGAGTGGAGCACATGCAACCCACGTTCCACAATCACCATGTGAAAGCCGGCCACACTGAGCGCCTCTATCACTCTGACAGCTATGCCGGCATCTGCGAGGCCACCGTCATCGCGGTGGAGGGCAATGCTCTGGCGCTAGACCGGACCATTATGTACCCCGGCGGCGGTGGCCAACTTGCCGACCGGGGAGTGCTTGTCTGGGGTACAGAGCGTCTACCGTTGGCTGGAACCCAGCAGCATGATGGCGTCATCTGGCATGAGATTGCTCCAACTGGCGTAAAACTGCCCGGGATCGGCGATCCGGTCACCTGCGAGCTGGAATGGGAATTTCGCTACCGTATGATGCGTACACACACCGCACTCCACCTGCTTTGTGGCATCATCTTTCGCGATTTTGGCGTACAGGTAACTGGAGGACAGATGTACGCTGATCGCGCTCGAATGGATTTTGCCACCGACGTTTTTACGCCGCAGTGGACGCGCGCGGTGGAGCGCGGCGTGAACGAAGCCGTCGCTGCCGACTACCCCATAAAAGTGTACACACTGCCGCGTGAGCAGGCGTTTCAGATACCAGGCTTGATACACACGAAGGTCAATCTATTGCCGCCTGAGATCACCCAGATACGTATCGTCGAAATAGTCGGCCTGGATCTGCAAGCCGATGGCGGTACTCATGTCAAGAGTACGCGCGAAGTGGGTGGTATCAAGGTAACGAAGACGGAAAACAAAGGTAAGCAGAACAAGCGTATGGAGATCGTTCTTCACGAGGGGACAGTATAAAAGATGGCAGAGAACTCCAAGCCACCCAGCAAGTCCAGCCGTAGGAAAGCGGCTGAGGCAGATGCACCTGCAGTAGTGACCGCGGAGAAGGAGAAGAAGAAGAAGCAGAAGGAGAAATCGACGGCACGCCGCGAACTAGCAAACGGTCGCGACGGCAAAGCTGGCAAAGCCCAGCACCAGCTATTCCAGCCGGTCGTGGCGCCTACTCGCGTCGATTACCCACTGTTGGAAGAAGAAATACAGAGCTGGTGGGATAAGCACGACATTCTCTACAAATATCTGCATCGCAACGACTCTGCGGGAGCCCGTTGGTCCTTCATCGATGGGCCAATCACTGCCAATAATCCTATGGGAGTCCACCACGCCTGGGGGCGCACCTACAAAGACTTATGGCAACGCTTCAACACCATGCGCGGCTACCGGCAGCGCTACCAAAATGGCTTCGACAGCCAGGGTCTGTGGGTAGAAGTAGAGGTAGAAAAGGAACTTGGATTCAACAACAAGCATGAGATCGAAGAGTACGGCATCGGCAACTTTGTGGAGCGCTGCAAGCAACGCGTGCTCCACTATGCTGCTATCATAACGGAGCAATCCCTACGGCTCGGCGAGTGGATGGACTGGTCTAATTCCTACCTCACCATGTCGGACGAAAACAACTATACCATCTGGGGTTTCCTTAAGATGTGTTGGCAGAATGGATGGATCTATCGCGGCCGCGATGTCATGCCCTGGTGCCCGCGCTGTGCTACGGGAATCTCGGATATGGAGATCAACGAAGGGCGTAAAGAGGTACAGCACACCAGTGTTTATGTGCGCCTACCGCTGGTAGACCGACCAGGTGAGTATCTGCTCGTCTGGACGACTACCCCCTGGACTTTGCCGGCCAATGTCGCTGCCGCGGTCAATCCGGAGTTCACCTATTCGAAGATCGAACAAGACGGCGCCTTTTACTATCTCTCTAGTGAGGTAGTGCCCAGACTCAAAAAGTTGCAAGGTCACGAGCACGGCGAGGCCGAGGTAGTGGGCAACTTAAAGGGCAGCGAGCTGATCGGATGGCGCTACACTGCTCCGTTCGATGAATTGCCCGCCTGGGCGAATGCTGAAGCAGAGCACCGCGTGGTTGCCTGGGACGAGGTGACCGCTGACGAAGGTACCGGGATTGTCCACATCGCTCCGGGGTGTGGCCGCGAAGACTTCGGTCTTGCCAAGGATAATGCACTGGTGATACTGGCTCCAGTGGACGAGAGTGGTGTCTATGTTTCGGGCTACGACTGGCTTAGCGGTATGCAGGTCTCCGAGGTGGCACGCCCAATATTCGAACATCTGCGCCGCAAGGGCTATTTCTACCAGACTGAAAGCTATAGACATGTCTACCCACATTGCTGGCGATGCAAGACTGAATTGATCTTTCGTCTGGTAGACGAGTGGTTTATCTCGATGGGCAGCCTGCAGGCGCCAGGAGACAACCTGCGCAAGCGTGTAATACGAATCGTTGAAGATCCGTGTATGACCTGGATACCGGCATTTGGCCGCGAGCGCGAACTCGACTGGCTGCGCAACATGGAGGACTGGATGATCTCCAAAAAGCGCTACTGGGGTCTGGCGTTGCCGATCTATGTATGTGAGTCCTGCGGCACCTTTACCGTCATCGGCAGCGAGACTGAGCTACGCGAGCGTGCGGTCGTGGGATGGAACGAGTTCGAGGGACACACACCGCACCGTCCCTGGATTGATATGGTCAAGATCAAATGTTCAGAGTGCGATAGCGTCGTCAGTCGCATCCCTGATGTGGGTAATCCCTGGCTAGATGCTGGCATCGTACCCTTCTCCACTCTGCATTACCGCGACGATCGTGATTACTGGCAAGAATGGTACCCGGCCGATTTCATCACTGAAGGCTTTGCCGGTCAGTTTCGAAACTGGTTCTATGCTCTCTTGGTCATGGCCGCGGCGATAGAAGATAGCGCGCCTTTCAAGTCGCTACTGGGCTTCGGGACCCTGCTGGACCAGAATGGCGAGGAGTTTCACAAGAGCAAAGGCAACAGCATTCCCTTCGAGGAGGCCGCTGCCATTGTCGGGTCGGATTGTATGCGTTGGCTGTATGTCACGAGTATACCTGAGCAGAATCTTCGCTTCCCACGGATTCCCACCGAAGCAGAGGCGCGCGCTGCGCGTGAGCGCAAAGAGCCCCCACGCCTGAGCGACCTCTGGATGCAGGTGCGTGCTCCACTGGACAAGCTGTGGAACATGTACTCGTTCTTTGTCACTTACGCGAACATCGATGATTTCAATCCCATGACTCGTTCTCTGCCAGTGAACGAGCGCAGCGATCTCGATCGATGGGCGCTTTCTGAGCTGCAAGAGACTGTGCAGAGAGCAGGGGATGGTCTCTCGTCTTATGATGCCAAGCAGGCCGGTGATGCTATCTCGGAGTTGATCGAGAACCTGTCGAACTGGTATGTCCGGCGTAGCCGCCGGAGGTTCTGGAGAAGTGAGGAGGATACCGATAAAGTATCCGCATATCTCACGCTCTACGAATGCCTGGTAACTATAACCAAGCTACTGGCGCCACTTACTCCATTCCTGGCGGAGGCTCTGTACCAGAACCTGGTGCGCCGAGTGGATGATCAGGCAGTGGAGAGCGTTCATCTCTGTGCCTGGCCGTCAGTGGAGTCCTCGCTCATTTCGCCTCAGCTGCGTGATGAGACTGCGCTGGTGATGCGATTAGTCAACCTGGGCCGCGCCGCTCGCGAGAAGGCACAAGTTCGGGTTCGCCAGCCACTTTCCGTCCTCTACGTGCGCGTGAGGTCTGATGGGGAGCGGGCCAGCCTGCACCGCCTCGCCGATCAGGTGATCGAGGAACTGAATGTCAAGCATCTTGAGCTTCTTCCGCCGGACAGCGACATGCTCACCTACACGGTGCAGCCAAAGATGGACGTACTCGGGCCGAGATTCGGCAAACTCTTGCCTAAGGTTCTGGCGGCACTTCGATCCGGCGGCACGTCAGCCATGCAATCGGCAGCTGGGTCGTTGCAGGAAACCGGCAAGCTGTCGCTCCAGGTGGAGGGGCAGGAGACCCTGCTCTCACTGGATGACGTCGAGATTGAGGCAAGCGCTCGTTCAGGGTATGTCGCCGCCGAAGATCATGGTTATGTGGCAGTGCTGGAGACAGCTATCACTCCAGAACTGCGGGCGGAAGGGCTGGCGCGCGACCTGACACATCTGCTGCAGGATGTGCGCAAGCGGGCGAATCTGGCTATCGAAGATTCGATAGATACCCACCTTCTCCTCGATAACGAGTTGGCTCCGGTCGTAGAGCGATATCGCGACTACATTCGCGAGGAGACCCTGACCCGAAATCTTACGGTCGTGGTTCGAGACACCGATACAGCGGAGGCCAAGTCGCCAACCGACAGCTATACCGAGACTGTGCCGGCCGCTAAGCTTGGCGGCCACGAGGTGGTAGTATCGATTCGCAAGCACCACTAACTCGTTTAAGGGCTATAGTCACGTTATCCTGTCTCAGGGCCGGGCCAGAGCCCCAGTCATAGGGGGAACGATGGATGAACTTTTGCGCGAGCTACAGCACACCCTCAACCATGAGATACCGCTAACGCGACATCTTGGTCTCCGGGTAGATCACTACGACAAAGAAGAGGGGCTGCTGTCACTGTGGGCGCCGATTTCACCAAATCTGAACCACAAGTCCACTGCGTTTGCCGGCAGCCTCAATTCGATCCTCACCCTTGGCGGCTGGAGTCTGGTCTGGATACTCCTCAAGGAATGGGGATTGTCCGGGACCGTAGTCATCCAAGAAAGTACCTGCCAGTATCGCTTCCCGGTCCATGAGGATTTCGTGGCTCGCTGCCGCCGCCCCCCCAAGGATGATCTTGAGCGTTTCGAGTCGCAGCTGCGGGGACACAGCAAAGGGCGCCTGGAAGTGAGCGTAGAGATCTGCCAGGGCGCTCGCCAAGCAGCGGCATTTTGGGGCCGTTATGTAGTCCATATCCGGCCGCCGAAATCTCCTACGGAGATTACTGCCGTACAGTTTCCGGTTGTCTAGAAGCCGCGTACTCTCGTCGGCCGGATGTGAAGCGCCACCGGATAGAGTTTAGCGAAGCTTTCCGGGTCGCCAAAATCGTCCTCAGCAACCAGCTGGCGGTACTTCTCCACATATTCTGGCACTTCGTGGGCCAGCTTTTCGTCCGCACTGACCTGCGCTTCTCCGGTAATGACGACGATGTCTCCACCAGAGTCATCACTGTTGAAATGAAAGGATACCCTGGGATTTCGCTCGATGTTTACCAGGCGACGGGCGTCAGTCCGGTTGTACACCAACAATTGCTCGCCGTCCCAGAGAAACCAGACCGGATTGGGTTGCGGCGTGCCGTCGACCCCAACAGTCGTCAACCAGCCAATCAGGTCGTCGCGCAGGCGCCGGGCCACCTGTTGGCCAAATGGAGTGGACGCATCGGGCAGAACATTGCTCACAAGTGTGCTCCTGTTTGCGTGTTAGATAGCATCGTCAATTCGGTTTGGGATTTGCCAGCGACTGCTCATTCTCGATGATGCGGTCCATCTCTTGACGCATAGCCTGGATATCAGGATATGAGCGGTATACACTGGCAAAGCGTATGAAAGCGATATCATCCAGCTTACGTAGCCGTTCCATTACCATTTCGCCGATCACACGCGTCTCCACCTCCGCCTGCCCCATTTTATAGAGCTCGTCTTCGATTTCCTCGACAATGGCTTCGAGCTGCCCCACCGGAATCGGACGCTTCTGACAGGCATGCTGCAATCCTTGAATGACCTTTTCTCTGCGAAATGATTCCCGGCGCCCATCCCGCTTGACTACCATCAGTTCCGGCAGCACGACGCTCTCGAGCGTACTAAATCTCTGGAAGCAATGCTCGCAGCGACGGCGGCGATGTATCGTTCCACCCTGATCACGCGAGTCAGTTACTCGTGACTCATGAAAGCCACAATAGGGACACTTCATCTTTGCAGCGACGCTACCAAGCTACACTCCCTGACCCGGAACAGGGTGGCAACATCGCATCTCCTTCCTGGATACTCCTGTACCAGCCCCATCCCAAGAAACCTTACTTGGCAGGCTCAGCCAGGCACGTGTACCACTTCTCGGTGCTCTACTCATTGGTCGGATCGAAAGCAGCAGCGCCCTTAGGTCTTTTGAGGATTCTCTCTTCTGGGAGCCTTTTCAGGCTTACTCAACAGCAGTCTATCTCGTTCACAAGAGCTGTGTCAAGCGGCGACACGCCAAGTGCGCGGCACCCATTTCTTCTCATGCAGGCTGGAGAACTGCGGCGGCACCGTGGCCATCAGCTGGGGTGGTGTCGGCACTGACGTAATGAGTGCCAGGGCATACCCGACAAAGCAGACCAGCGCGAGAAGCGCCGGAACGGCCAGCCAGGGCAAAAACCTCCGATGCGCGTTGCCACCTCCTTGCCGGTGCCTCTACTCGCAGAATGTATTATTGCCGGATGCAAGATCGCCATTGCTCAGTGACTCTTTGCTGCATGCTTGCGTGTCTAGGTGGAGTGGGGTACAATCAATCGCGTAGAGTATCGGTTTTTTGGGCGCTGACAGCATCGTTTATACCCATTCTCTGCATTGTTTTCACCCCATTTCACCATTCTGGCCGGTAGCTGTGACGCTCGAAAAATACCAAGATTAGCGGGGCTGTAGCTCAGGGGATAGAGCATCGGTTTCCTAATTTTCTAGGGGTAGGAACCCTGAATTCAAGCGGGTTTACTCCACTTGCTCTCTGTTATGACAAAAGGTCAAGTCACAGAGAGGTAGACGCACCACATGGATCTTCACGAGGCCGTCAACGAGTTCATCCTGGCCAACTACGACAAGCAGCAAGGCACGCAGAAGTGGTACCGGCAAAAGGTAGAGGTCTTCAGGGACTGGTGTATCCGTGAGGCGATCGACGTCTCCCAGTTCCGTCCGTCGCACTTCCGCAAGTTCCTCGAACATATCAAGACTCGCGAGAGCAGCCGCAGCAAGAAGCCGGTCACGAGCCACACCATACACGGCTACGCACAGGTAATCAAGACCTTCCTCCATTTCTGCGTGGCTGAGCGCTTCCTGGATCGCGAGGTGTATGTCAACCTCACCGAGAACACCCGCATGCCCAAGGTGGACCAGACCATCATCGAAACCTTCACTGTAGAGCAGATCCACCGCCTGGTTGCTGCTGCTGATCGTGAGTGCTTCCCCTGGCTGGTTGTGCGAGATCGAGCGTTGATCTTCACTCTCCTCGACACGGGTATACGAGCCGGTGAGCTGTGTGGCCTAACGCTGGAGAACACCCACCTGAATGATCAAGAGCCTTACATTCGCGTGTTCGGCAAGGGCAGGAAGGAACGCGAGGCAGGCATGAGCATGAAGGGAGCACGTGAACTCAGGCGGTACATCCGTGGCTACCGACAGGCACCCGAGAGTGAGCGGCATGTCTTTCTAGGCCGAGGAGGTAGGGCGATGACTCCTAGCGGAGTCGATCAGCTCCTCTACCGATTAGAAGAGTGGTCCCGCATCAAGGGAGTCAGGTGTAGCGCCCATACCTTCAGGCACACATTCGCAGTCAACTACTTGCTGGAGGGTGGCGACCTGTTCATGCTCTCCCGACTACTGGGACATAGCGATATCTCGACCACCCAAATTTACCTGCGATCCATGAAGCAGCGCGAGGTAAGGAAAGTGACATTCTCACTGCTGGATCAGATTAACCTGAGATGATACGACAGCAGTGGCAAGGATGCTTAGGGTGGCCCTGACTTCCGATATTCCCTGCCTCAAAGAGATTGTCTGTAGTGAGGTGCCCTGTTGGCTCTTTCCATCTCTACTACATCCACTTCTATCATTCTCCTTGATTCTTGTGCTACATTCTCACAACGTCTTCATCAGGCGAGTAGATAGGCTAGGAGGTCTTGACAAGTAGGCCGAAATAGCCTATAATCTGGAGTAGAGGGTGGTGTGCGCGCTACTTTTCCCACCTCTACTCCCCAGAGGCAGCTCTTTGCTCTCTTCTCACATACTCCTGTACCTCTCTGTCATGTGACGTGATAGACTGTCAGTAGATAACTCAATATCCTATCAAGTAATGCCCAGGCCACCAAGCTTTGGGCATTTGTTATGCCCGCAGAATGGAGTAAGCATGGAGACAGTGACGGACCTCAGTGGCTATCTCACCCTACGGGAAGTAGCTCTGATCCTGGGACACACGCCGAACGCAGTGTATCTGCATATCAGGCGACACGGAATTCCGACGAAGAGGGCAGGCAAAACACATCTCGTAAGGGTGCAAGATCTGGCGGGGATGAGGCTCACCCTTGAGCGTGCCACACAGTTACTTCAACTTGCCCAACGCTCTCTAGGCGGTGAGGCGAGCAGCACAGCAACATTGATCAATGGATAGTGGTGAGGGGACACAGTCCCACAAGCAGTGAAAGGGAACAACCGAATGAAGATGATCGCACTCAGCTATATGTTAGGTTGCATGATCTTTGGGATGTGGGCAATGTATCGGATCACCAGGGCGAAGAAGTACGGTCATCTCGGCCCA
Source organism: uncultured Chloroflexia bacterium (assembly GCA_963826075.1). Lineage (GTDB taxonomy): Bacteria > Chloroflexota > Ktedonobacteria > Ktedonobacterales > JADMIN01 > JAJPKE01. The sequence continues at coordinate 68,588 of CAWGVQ010000003.1, read as the reverse complement.
TGTGAGCAGCGCGCAACAAATTTTGCTCTATGGGTGCCCGCTCTCCTCATTGGTGAAGCCTTCTTTCTGACGACGATGTTGAGCCATTAGGAATGGAGCAGAGCATATGAACACCTTAGAACTTTTTGACACCTGGGCAGCAGCCTACGCAGTCGCTACAGGAGTGACACTGGTAAAGATCGTTCCCGGCGACTGGGTGAGATTCGTCTTCGATGACTCATCCGGCAAAGCCAGTAAGGCGCTGGGTGAATGGCGAACGGATCGCGCCTATGTCTCAGCACGAGGCCTGGCCATAGCCTACCGCCAACTCAAGCGAAGTTCATTCAACAATCAGCCGACACCCGGCACACAGAAAGGGCAGCAGCATGGAGCAACGATACCAGCCTAATATACAGGCAGAATCGCAACGAAATACAGGTAGGTTACTCAGTATTCGGGAGATGCGAATGCTACCGAAGCCAACATGGTTGATACACGGCGTATTGCCCCTAGATGCTGTAGGAATGTTCTGCGCGAAGTCACAAGCCTTCAAGAGTTTTGTTGCCCTGGATTGGGCGTTGAGTATCTCGCTCGGTATGGCCTGGAACAATCGCGAGGTGAAGCAAGGAGCTGTTGTCTACGTTGCTGCTGAAGGTGCGAACGGGTATATGCAACGTATCGATGCGTGGGCATACTATCGCGGGATTTCAGCGGAGACGGTAGCTGATGCTCCCTTTATGTTCAAGGACACGCCCGTCCAGCTCTTTCAAGGCGATGACGTGGAGTTATTCCTGGCCGATGTCGTAGACCTCCCTGAATCGCCCAAATTGATAGTCATCGACACCCTGGGACGTAGCATGGATGGCGGCGATGAGAAAGACAATAGCGACTTCCATCAAGTAGTTGCCAGTGCTGAACAGATACGTCGAGCTACTGGTGCCCAAGTCCTTCTCATTCATCACGAGGGCCATACCTCTACAGGGAAACCAAGAGGGGCGTCGGCCATGGAAGCGGACATCACCACGATGATCGAGGCGAGCCGCCATAATGATTCAGTCCAGCTTATTTGCCAGAAGCAGAAGAATGCTGTACGGTTTGAACCGATCACCCTTCAAGCCCACCTCGTTGAGTTGCCCGATGACGAGAGTTCTCTGGTACTGCTTGAACAAGCGACGATCATGGCAGTGTCCAGTACTGCACCAGTGTCTATCAAGACAGCACGCCCGAAGCAGGACAAGGCACGTAGGAGCAAGAAAGTGGATCGTGAGGCGATTTATCGCTTCGTCCAAGCCCAAGGTGGGCCGGCAGATGGTTTACAGGTCAGCAAATACTTCGGTATCTCGGTTCAAGCTGCACGTATGCATCTGCGACGTCTGCTAGATGACGATAAGCTCATCAAGAACGAGCGTGGTAAGTACATGGCAGTCTCGCAGCTTGCAGCGTAACCGGCAAACTAACAACAAACTAACAATCTCCCCCCTTATAATCCCCCCCCTTATAATCCCCCCTCTGGGTATTGTTAGGTTCTGTTGACATTTATGCGGGACCATTCAGCGTAATCAAACGAGCGCACACGCGAACACGAACGTTTCGCGGCCGAGATAGCCCTGCTCTTTCGCTTTTCAAAGGAGTATGGACACACTGGTACATTCTCCTTCAGGATACATTTAGGATGATATCCTTCAATTCCATCAGCGTTTCGATTCGATAGCGAGCTTGTGAAAAGTCCTGTCCTTTTGTAAAGTCGTTAGAGACAATGACACAGTCAATACCGGCCGCCACGGCGGAGTTCAGCCCTCTGGATGAATCCTCTACCACCAGTGTCTCTTCTTTGGTGGCTCCGAAGCGCTTTACGCCGGTCAGGTAGGGTTCCGGGTGCGGCTTGGCGAACTGGTAGTCTTCGCGAACAAGGACAAACTCCATGAATTGTCGAATGTGGCGCTTTTCATGGATCAGTTCAAAATCCTCACGTTTTGCCGTCGTCACGATGGCCATGCGGACATAGTTCGACAGTTCAGCAAGCGTTTCAACGACGCCTGCAATCTCAATGGGTTCGGTTCTCAGATAGTCCTGATAGTAGTCATCACGAACCTCACGCTGCCTGCTGATGGTCTGTTCATCAATACCTGCCGCCCTGGCTTGGGCCCAAGTGCCCAATCCCTGGTTCATGTCCCGGAGGTATTGATCCTTGTTCAACGTCACACCAATGTCCGCCAGGGCGCGTTCTCCAGCTTTGTAATACCAGAATTCGGTATCCACCAGGACACCATCATGATCGAAGAGTATGTACTTTTTCACTCTCTTGATCCTTTCCGGTAGCCGCAGCAACCATGTGCGCCATCACGAATCGCGCCGTGATCGCCGATACTGGTCAACACGATCGCATCTGATGTCTTCAGGCCTTCTAGGTTCTTTTGACATTTAGGCAGGGCCTTCACCGCAACCAAACGAGCGCACAAACGAAGTGGACAAAGCCGAGAAAGGAGCGGTCCAGTTTCTCGAAACGCGAGAAGATGCGGCGAAAGTGCTTGAGTTTATTGAAGCAGCATTCGACCAGATGCCGTTCGCGGTAGACCCAAGGATCGTACTCCCGTTTGACCTTGGCGCACTGATGCGGTGGAATGACCGCTTCACAGCCGCGCTGGTTCAAGTAGGCGATGAACGGCGCTCCGGCATAGCCCCGATCTGCCAGGACTTTCTGGAAGGTCAACTCCGTGAGCAACGCCTCGGCTTGGGTGCTGTCGTGGCGTTGGCCAGGCGTCAAGATGACGCGTAAGGGATTGCCTAAACCGTCAACGGTGAGGTGGATTTTGCAACTGAAGCCGCCGCGACTCCGCCCGAGCGCTTGCGCCCCGTGTTTTTTTGCGCGCCTGCGGCACAGGGATGGGCGCGCACAATTGTGGCGTCAATCATCCCGTGTTCGGTATCGGGGTCAGCGGCCAACGCAGCGAGCAGGCGTTCCCACACCCCCCGCTTCGCACCAGCGCACAAACCGCTTGTAGACCGTATTCCACGCGCCATACTCGGCGGGCAGCAAGCGCCATTGCGCGCCGCTGCGGCTCATCCACTTCACCGCCTCCACGAAGCGGCGGCACGCCTGCTCATATCGGCCGATGTAGGCCCGCGACTCCTGGCGCAAGAACGCGTGGATCTTGGTCCAGTCGGCGTCGCTCAATCGAATGTCGGTCATACCTCCTATTCTAGGGGGTCCTGCCTAAATGTCAACAGAACCTAGTTTCTAGTCTATGACCTCGTGGACTCTCCCGCTGGATCGGCCCCACTCGGTGATCATCTGTGCTCCCTACGCTCGCTCAGATGCTCTCATTGAATAGATCAATTGGATTTCATCGCTTCGCTGCGTGTTATGCTTGCCGCCGACGAGTGAGAGTCATGGCTACGCCATGAGTCGTATGCGGAGCATGTCATATCAACGGCATACCATTGATGTATTCGGATCAGTTCCACTGGTGTTCATGTGTGGATATGGACACGAAGAATATCCTGCGAAGCAGAGGATGCGAAAGCATCTCACTTCATCGGCAAATTAGTCAAGCGAGCGGTGAACGAAGTGAGCTGATGAGATTGATCCATCGGGATTCGGTAGCGGAGTGTAACGGAGCACCGAAGACCACGAGCGGGACGACGAAGGAGGGCCGCGCAGTCTCTCTTATCCGCCTAGCTGAACAGTTGCGGCGCTGGCAGTGGTTCACCACCATCCTGCGCAGTCTCGATTAGCAATTCAAGCGCCTCTTTGGCATTATTCAGGGCCTCCTCGTACGTATCCCCATGCGTGTGTGCAAGGTCGCCCCACTCAGGAAAGCTCACGACATACGTCTGATCTTCGTCCGACCACTGAATCAGAATTGAATAGCGTGAGGATTGTGGCGCGTTCATCGTTTCTATCCTCCCCATGTCAGTAGCTCACACCTTTGGCAAGCAACCAGTAATATCGTAGAATAATGATAATGGCGAGAGGGCAGAGTGTTGGTACCACTCACCCCTCTCTAAGTCACGGCGCTAGGATCAGTAGCGACGGACCTGGGACCATTCTACTCGCTCTGTGCCAACCACGGCTAGCGAGTACACGGCCACATCTCCTTCTACTCCTGGTGCCTCACACGAACAGTGAGGTACGAATGAATCAGATCACCACGCATCGTAACCAATCAGGCTTCTTTCATCGTCTCCGCACACGGCTATTCGGGGAGCCTGACCCAGTAGATGAACAACTCAAAGACATCGCCCGGAAGGGATCAGGCATGGCCAAGGCCGCTCACATCTGTGCCCTGGCTCTCATCGTCCTCTTCTCCCTTGGTTCTCTGGTAGCCCTATCTGGTGACGCGCTCACTTCGATCCTTGTTCAATGGCAATCAGGTGCTGGCATCAACATTCCCGCCACGATCAGTGTCGCCGTCTCAACGCTTCTCGTCCTCTGCATGGATGTGGGTATGATCTACGCTGCCTCTATGCTTCGAGTCCTGAGTGCCCGTCGTGCAGAGCAAGCCGAGAAGCATCTCCATCAGCTGGTCATGTTCACAGTGGCAGCACTGGAGGCGGGCACCTACGCGTATATGTCCGCCCACTACAAGCATCCAGCAACCTTCGTAGTCTGGGCATTGATTATCGCTCGTGCCTGTGCTGCTCCATTACTCTCGGTCTATCTCTCTATGGCCCGTCCATTGCCAGTTGGCCCGCGTCATATTCTCTATCAAGTAGAACTCGCTAGCGGCAAAGGCGTCATTCGCGATGTCGTCACTGTGGCCAATGATACCAACGCCCCACTGCCACAGAAGATCGCATTGTACGGGGTGTCGGCCGTTATGCTGCCTCAGGATCGTGCCCGTTTGGACTCTATGGTTGCGGTCATTCAGCATCAGTCGCCAGTGCAAGTGATCGCATCAGCAACCGACCAATTGACCTTACCTGATGGGCCAGTAACCCAGGAATATAGGGCACTCATCCAGGGTAGCTTGACTGGCAAGGAATCTATCACGCAGCGATCAAAGGTAATTCACTTGGCAAACCATAACCAAGCGACTCGCCAACGCAGCGTGAAAGTGAAGTTGGCCGCCTAGCAACGGGTGAGGAAAGCGCTCACCAAGTATCCCGATGTAGGATTGCACGAACTGGTGCGACTAGCTGGAGTAGCGAAAGGGACTGCGAAGAAATACCACGCACTGGTTGACCAGGAGCAACGCCAGAGACGGAGCAATATCTGAGGTACCGTAATGCAACGGACGCTAGAACGACCCTGTTCCATAGTGCGGAATCGGCAGATAATGAAAATCCCCGCCCTCGCGGTTGGGGAATTACTTTAGGCAATTCTGCCCTGGTGTAGCCAGGGTACGGCATTTCTCTTCACCTGGCGAAGAATCGCTGCGTGAAGGTGGCGGTGAGTAGGGGTACCGAGGGACGGATCTACCCATGGGGCAATATCTTCGACAAAGCCCAATGCAACAGCAAGGAAAGTGGCATCGGAACTACAACCCAAGTCGGGAGCTATGCCACTGGGGCGAGTCCCTATGGAGTGCAGGATATGGCGGGCAACGTCTGGGAGTGGACCGGTAGTCTGTTTCTGAGGTATCCCAATTCGGTATCAGCTGCGCCTGAAGATCCAACAACGCTTGAAAATCGTGCGCTGCGTGGCGGGTCCTGGAGCGATGATAGTAGGACCGCGCGCGCGGCGTATCGTGTTGGCTCCCGGCCAGGCAACTTCCTTAAGTCCCTGGGCTTCCGTCTGGTGCGGGCGGCACCCAACTCCTGAAGTCCTGCCTAGCTATTCTTGTATAATGCAAGCTGAAAAGTGTGGGGCACCACGAAAGTCTTTTAATGTGAGATTCAGCCATGTCAACACCATGTCGACGTTAACCACTCACACCGCATGAATCCCGGCCAGTATGACTATCTCCCCGCAAATTCCTCGAAATAAAAATGTCATAGATAAAAGGGCTAATCCCCAGAATAATCGGTATTATCCGCGTGTAAAGGTAGTGCAGCCCTACTCACAGCATTCATGATTGATGGGTGCTTGGTATCGTCATCTCTTCACACCTTGCGTACGTCGTTGGCCGACGCTATACTGCCTCGGAATAGGAAGCGAGGGAGGGAAGTTCATGAGCAGGCAGGATCGGATCTATATTGTCCTATGTGTGCTGGTGGTGGTGGTCGCAGTCATAGCTACGCTCGTCCTGCTTGGTCCACAGATCAGCATTGGCCCCGATAACATTAGAAACAACCTTTAGCGTCGCCATTCCCAATCGGTAGCTAAATTAGTGGATGGTGACGTGTTGCGTACGTCGTTGGCTAGCTCTATACTGGCCCTGGAATAGCGAGCAAGGGAGAGCAGGTCATGTCGGATAGAGCGAGATACTGGATCGAAGTTGGCGTGATTGTGCTGTTAGTGCTGCTCGTGGTCGTAGCAGCGCTCATCTTGCTTGGTCCGCAGTTCGTAACCCCCGGCCATGTTATCAACAATCTTTAGCGTCGCCATGCCCAATTGTTCTTGCTAAGCCATGAGCTTGGCACCCAACTTACACCCACTAGCACAGTTGGTCCTAGTAGTAGAGGAGAACTGTGCTATGAGATTCCCTCCTTCATAACGGGCAGTCATATCAGGTAAAAGCGAGGTAGCCTTATGCGAAACACAGTCACTACTATAGTCGGTGTCTCCTTGGTGCTAGTCGGAGTATTCGTACTGTATGGAACGGCAACAGCGGACATAGGATACATCGTGAATGAGAGCAGCCCGTTCTTTCCGTTAGTGACTTGGGTTGCTGGATTTTGGAACCAGGATGCCGCCTTATTTGTAATTATGTACGCTGTCGTATTGCTTGTATCGCTTGGCACTGGTTTGATCCTCCTGGCTCGGTCCAACAGAGTTAACCCGTGGTTGGGGATAGGTGTAGCTCTTGCCATCGGGTCACTCCTAGCGAATATATCGGGGACGTGGACTCCCTATCCGAGTTGCGGCACAATCGGGTGTACCGATCCAGCATTTGTATCGCCAATCGAGCAATTCATAACCGCCTACCCAGACCTTATCCGAGACGTGTTGCTCGGAAGCATCGTGATTGGAGTAGCTGGGAGTCTAGCGGCGTGGCTGGCGCGTAACCGTCTCCCGCGCGGTGCCGTATGGGTGCCTTCGCTCATTCCTGTAGTAGCCGCTGTCGCTTTCCTCCTTGCCTCGCTCTGGATATTCCCTTACCCTCGTCCCCCTAGGGGCTAAAGTGCCAGTGGGAGGTAACCTATGCCAATCCAACCAATTCGGAGCATGATCGAATACGTCCTAATCATCGTGCTGGTAAACGCCGTTGTGATCGCCTCTTTACTCGTATTCGGTCCACTGATCTTCAATTACTTCTCGGTCCACTTCTAAGGAAACATACACATGAGGCAATCCCGTGGCCAAGGAATGATCGAGTATGGCCAAATCATCGCGCTAACGGAGGGTACTATGAAGCTGCCTGCCTGGTTTTTCATACTTGTAGCGGTTGTGGCAATTGGCGCGGTAGTTACCGACATATTCTTTGCCCCCGCGATTGCAGGGCACTTCCTAATCCTAAACAATGGATGGCCGGTACATGGCCCCTATCCCACACCAGTACCCACACATAGTTAATGAGGATAACCGCATGTATTCTCGTGGCCAAGGCATGATCGAGTATGGGCTAATCATCGCACTGGTGGCAATCGTCGTCATCGCCGCACTGGTTTACCTTGGTCCACAGATCGCTCTTATACTGTTCAGTAAGGGTGGTGGTAATCTGTAGAGAGGGCACGTCAATGGACAAGTCGAGCAGCCAGTCAGGCGTAGAAGATGTGCTCAGGCCGGTTGAAGAAATTCTAGAAGGCTTGGACAACACAATGCTAATAGCGGCATGGAACGCAGCGTTTCCGATGGGCTTGGGGCGCAGTCCGGCCAATGTCGATGCCGAGCGCGTGTTTCAACGGTACTTTGGGGAATACGCGCTTTTGCGCGAAGCGCAAAAGGCTTGCATCACCGAGCGCGACAAGTACCGTGATGAAATGGATAGACTGAGGGAAGAAAACGAGGCGCTACGCGCTCAGCTCTCCAATCTCACCAAGGACTAGTGAATTGCCGATGATATGACGTGCTTATGCACGCTATCTCTTGAAAACGCTACGCTTATGCCGATGATATGACGTGCTCTGCACGCTCGCTCCGCGAAGCGGGAACATTTTTGGAGCTGGTGGTGATTTGAGAGATCACTACCGGCGTCCTCGTAGCGCTAGCGCTGAAGCAGTCCGGCCCTCATTCAAGTCGTCCTGCCAGGTACAGCCATCTCAGTCCTGCATTGCCAGCTACTACCAGCCAGTATGTGGCAGCGCCACACATGGGGTAGAATGCCCACAGTGAAGATCTGGCGCAAATGTTCGTAGCGTGCAGGGAGGGAGACACATGGCTGACGAGCTGGCGGTGTTTCAGGATCGCATTCGCAAGGTCTGGCACGAGAATGAATGGTGGTTCTCTGTCGTTGATGTGGTTGAAGTACTAACTGATAGCCCCTCTCCTCGACAGTACTGGGGAATGTTAAAAAAGCGGATGACCGATGAGGGTGCTACCCAGTCGTTAACTGATTGTTTACAACTGAAGATGCGGTCACGCGATGGCAAGTTATACAAGACTGATGCAGCTACCACCGAGACCATCCTACGCATCATTCAGAGCATACCCAGTCCCAGGGCTGAGCCCTTTAAGCAGTGGTTGGCCGCTGTAGGGACAGAGCGCATACAAGAGACACAGGCTGCACCAACTCTGGCAGAGCTACGACTGATGGCCAACTATCGCAGACTCGGCTATAACGACAAATGGATCATGGCCCGCATGGAGAAGCTACGGGCACGGTCGGCTATCGTCTTCGAGTGGGGTGCACGTGGTGCTGTCGAAAATCGGCACTTCGCCAGGCTCACTGACACGCTGAGCAAGGGCACATTTGACATTACCACCAGAGAGCATCGGCAGGTTAAGGGCCTATCTGGCAAGCACAACCTACAGGACAGCATGACGCCTGTGGAACTGGCACTGTCTACACTGTCCGAAGTAACCGCAGTTGAGTTCCACCAGGTCAGAGATAGCCAGGGAGTCAACCAGCTACAAGAGGATTGCCGAGACGCTGGGGATATCGCCGGCAATGCTCGCCGGGAGATCGAGCAGAGGATCGGAAAGCCGGTAGTCAGCTCAACCAACTACAAGCAGCTTCAGCAGGAGAGGCAGCGCGAGTTGCAGCCGGGGCTTTTCGATCAGCCGGAAGACTAGCTGGCGGCATTACGTGGTGCGGAAAATGCGCACGGTGAGGACCTGGCTCGGATGTTCGGCATGGAAGAGTAGTCACTCGCAATTGACGTAGTCAGGAGGGCTGTAGGGCATTTGCCGTATGCTTGCATGGTTCAGAGTGATGGTGTACAATGTGTGCGTCAGAGCCGGTGGTTTTCTGGGATTGCGACAAAAGGTTACCCCTCGTCAGATAAAAGGTTTCGCCCGAAATCCCGATGTCTGGATAGTAACTACAGGCCCAGAAATTTCCCGGGAAATTGCGGGGCTGTAGCTCAGGGGATAGAGCATCGGTTTCCTAAACCGTGTGTCGCAGGTTCGAATCCTGTCAGCCCCACCCTTGAAAAATTCTGGGGTCGCAAGATTCCAGGTCGATCTAACCGCAAGGTGTGAAGCCTCTAAAAGTTGGTCCGAGGCACCCCAATTATACCCTGTGAAGCCTCGAACCGCAAGTCTCAGTTAGGCAGCTATTGGCTGTCGAAGGGCCATGAACTCCTCGTAGACATATGGCCGACACTGGCCGCGACAGAGCCTACTCACGTATCCCACGCTGAGATGGAAGGTATCTGCCAGCTCATATACAGATACGCCTTCGTCATATCGCATCGCTACGATGACGTAGGCAGTCTCTCTGGTGAGCTTCCAGCTTTCATTCTTACCTCGACCTTTGCGGCGCATATCAAGCATGTTGTCCTGCTGTGTCCCCACAAACAGGTGGTGCGGGTTGCAGCAAAGCTCGTTATCGCAGGTGTGGCAGACAACCATATTCGATGGAATGTCACCAGAGGTAAGGGTGTATGCTTGTCTGTGTGCTAGAACCTTGGCAGAGTGCGATGGGTAGAACATTCCATACCCATCACTGTGTGGACCTCCCGTGGCTCCTGTCCACTCCCAGCACTCATCATCGCCACGTCGGTCTACCTTCTCCCAGAAGCGTTGCTCTATGGTCTTTCTCACTGCTCTCTCCTCGGTCTATACCGTGGCCGGAGTGGTCGTCATTTGCGCGCACGCCCCCGACCACGCAGGCACCCACACACGAGCGCCCTGGTTTTATCGCTAGATTTGTCCGCTTAGTGTCCGGTCACTGTCCGTTGCCGACCTGTCCGACAGGGAATATTTCAGGGGTTGCGACGCTTGGTTGTCCGTTCGCTGTCCGTTCACTGCCGCTGGCTATCCGGCGGTCGAACTCCTTCTCGAACAGCCTGACTGCTTGTGACATGGGCATCTCATACCCACGGCCAGCCTCCTTCTCGACGATGCCATAGGTGACATCCTCTTTGGCCCTGGCTATGGCTCGTCTGATCGTTCGCTTCCCTGTATCGGTGTCCATGCCCAGCTTCTGTGCTATCGTGGCTACGTCCCACATGGTTTCGATGATCTCTTGCTGGATCAGCGCGTCGAGGATGCGCTTCTGGTTGTGCGGCAGTGCCTTCTGAAGTGTCCTGATGTCACGGTTGGTATGCTCGTTCCTCGTGACGCGATCACCAATGCCGCGCAAGATTACCTTAAGCGCACCCACCATGTCTTTCTGCACTTCCCGAGTCACATCCTCTTTGATTGGCTCATGCAGGACGAAGACGTAGAACACGCAGACCGTAATCAGGACCGCAGTCACGAGGTCGATAGCCACACTGATGGTTGTATGGTTGCCTGGGTTGGTCACCCCGAAGTACATCGCGCCTATGATCGAGCAGAGGCCACCAAGGAGGCTGAACCACATAGCGAGCCGACTCTTCGACTTGTGCTGCGCTGCCTGCACCTTGCGCTCGACCAACGGAATTGATGCATCAAACTCCGCACGTATCGCTTCCTCTTTATGCGCGAGCCACTTGGAGCCCGCGAGCGTCATCACCAGCTCCATCAAGCCTGCCAGCGAGAGTCCAATCACCGCGTCGATGATATGGACCAGAGGACCAGGCAGGAGGTTGAGGTCGAACGTTCCCTCACTCCAGGCTGATCCAGATCGCAAGGCTGCCGCGAATAGAACGATGATCGCCAGTATTGGAAGGAGCTTGAACTCGACAATCTCCTTCACTGATCGTTGCTGCTTCTTCTCTTCCACTAGTCAATATTCCCCAATTCTTGACCATGTGGGGTACACTATAGGTCTGTGCGGTGTACCCCTACTTAAAGAGCCGGTGGATGTGAGAGTTCCCGGCTCGCCGCACACTTCGACTACTCTCCCCAATCTCGAACTGCTACGAGGTACGCGCCTACCACAATCGCAATCAGAATCATGAGTAAGCCCAGAATCCCTGCAGCTCCTGAAAAGTGAACTCCCGGCAACCCAACATCTCCAGCGAATAGATCCCAGAAGAAGCTCATTGCCAGGGAAGTCAACGTAAAGAGCCCCAGTGTGACGCTAGCGAGAAACGCTGGCCACAAAAATTTGGTGTAGGGCTTCTCCTCCATCACATTCCTCCCATCGCCAGCTCGTCACAGATCGCCTTGACTGGGCAGTAGTAGCACCTCCACTGCTGGTCCTCGGTTAGCACTGGAGCCAGCGTCTCCCTTGACTCGATCTTGCGCTCGATGGCCGTCTTGACCCACGCATCTACCACCTCATCGGGATAGATCGTGATCGGCTCCAAGATCAGCTCCTCATGGGTCAGGGGCTTGGTGCTCAGCCTCTTGCCCTTGGCGCTCAGGTAGCCAGCGCTGGTGAATCTCCTGGTCTTCTTCATATCGCAGTAGAAGATCTCCAGCTCGTCCACTACGATCTGCTGAATACCATCACCCAACAAGGGAAACCTGAGTGCTCGCCTAACCAACCAGGCATACATGTTGAGCTGTCTCACATGATCTTTCCTGGCAGCTACGAGGTCATGTCCGACCTCGCCTGTGCTCTTGTAGTCCACAATTTTGACATTCACCACGTGGCACTCGGCTGTTCCTCTGATGCCCTGAATCACTATCAAATCAGGCTGCGAGATGAACCGTTGGGGACCATACTTGGTGTCCACCTGCGTCTCAAGCTCAATCTCCCGGCGCTCACCGTAGCCACCTGGGTACATGTTGGTGGACTTCTCCATCAGCGCATGCACCATCGAGCCGCGCAGCTTCGACCACTCGTTGTCCAGGTCCACGTAGTACGGATGCTCTTGCTGCAACGCTGACTGCCGGTAGCAGCCCAGGAGTCCGGTCGCACTGAACACATTCGGATCGTTGTGCCGGTGCGTGGGATCTGGATCAAGCTCTTGGATCACATCAGCAGGCATCATGCATGGGTGGAGTGGGTTGCAGCGGCACTCCTGGCACTCCGCTGTGGTGATCTGGCCACGGATGCAACTCACTCCAACCTGTGTCATTCCACCACCTCAAACTGGCGATCCACTGCCGCCCGGTTCAGGCGCAGGTTGCCGCTCTTGCCGCTCAGGATGTAGAGCACTTCCTCGTCGTCACGGAAGCCGATGATCTTGTACTCGCCACCGGACTTCTTGTTGCGCATGTACCTGCCTACGCCATACTCGGGTGGCCCCAACGGATCAGTGTCCTTAGTCTTGCGAAAGAAGCTGGGTTTGCTGCTCACCTGCTTCCCGCGCTTCGGCTTGTCCATCTCGGCCAGGCGCTCCTCGCATCGGGCGATGGTGTCCTCGGCGTTGAACTTCGCCTGCTCCAGTGCGTCTGCCTGATCTTCGAAGAACTGCAGATCTACCACAGCAAGCCCCAGGTTGGCTGCTGACAGGTCCACAATCTTCGGGTTCGTCGTGTGGGTGGCTTCAACCTCAAGCGTCTCGCCATCCGGTGCTACATACCATCCAGTGAATTTGGTCATTTCACCCCTCTTTTCCAACTAACTTCAGAATCTCTTTACCCAACTGCCGGTCGTTGTCGCTCGCGATCAGGCTGTAGGCGTACATGCGTGCAGCCATCCTGCTATCCGGCGACGTCAGATCAAACCTGTTCCCTCCCACAATGAGTTCACGCGGTAAGTCCGAACTCGGTCGTGGCGGGATGTCGGTCAGCTCGTCTTGCCATCTCACCATTCACCGTCCATTTCACGTCGTCTACTGTATGGCCCTGGAGGTAGAGGTCAGTCACATCTTTCCCCCAGGACAGATCCCACTCGGCCAGCGCCACCGCCAGCCCTCGCTTACTCGCCTCTATGAAGACATCGCGTGAAGCTAGACGCCCGACCGCATCCTGGTCCATCACGATGTAGATGGTGTCGATTGAAGCAGGCAGGAGATCGAGCGCTCTCAACTGGCTGCCCGCCCCGTTGGTTACTGTGATCGCGTGATACCCCTCCTGCCGTAGTCGAAGGGCATCGAGTTCACCCTCAGTCAAGAGAACATGCCGTAGAGATAGGTCGAGGAGAGGGTAGAGCGCACACTCGTTATGCCTGGCCACCCCGGAGTACTTCGGCAGCGTCCTAAGTTGATGATTGCGCACGTCCCACCACTCCACCCCGTAAAGGTCGTCTCGTCGATAGCGAACTGTCACGAGTTCGCCCGCTTGGTTAAAGACTGGGATGGTGAACCGGGTGGTATCGTGGCCAATCATCGCCTGCTTGATAGTCTGCTCGGTGAATCCTCTGGCGGTGAGCCATGCGAGCCTATCTCTCCGGCCTGTCCAAAGAAGACTCTGGTACGACCGTGCGATGGCGGGTGAGAGCTTCTTTACTTCGAGGGTGCTGTTGATCTGCTCTCGCACGTAGAACTCCGGCGCCCGCTTGATTGCCTGGTAGACTGACACACCAAGCAAGTAGGCTAACGCGTCCATCCGACGCATGACACTAAAGCCACAGCCGTAGCACTGGATATGGTCGGGATACACTGCCAGGCTATGCGTCGAGTCGGTGTGGTTCTGCGTCTCCGGGCACTTCATGAACCAGGGCTTGTCCTCGAAGGGCTTCTTGGTGACAGCGAGTCGCACGTCAACCCTGGTAAGATCCGCACGCTCTCCCATCTCTACCTCCTGCCGCGCATTAGCTCTTTGGTGGCCTTGCCCAGAGCACAGAACACCGCCCTACCCACAGCCAGAGCGCCGAGGATAATGGCTGCGCTCGCCACCGTGTCAATGAGAAGGTTCATGCTGCCTCCAGTCCACCAAGCCCGCTGCCACCAGGAGCGCACAGGCCAGGAATACCGCAATGCCCAGGACAGCGAGAACCCCGATCAGGATGCTCATGCTGCCTCCTCCCGTCCTAGCAGCTCGGCCTCATTGCGTTGCTTGCGCCGTCGCCTGCTTGCCCCCACCATCACGGCTATCTCCATCCGGCGCTGGTTGGTGGCTGGGTCTTTCAGCCTCTGATACAGAAGCCGTCGCGGGAGTGGTATCCGTAGCGACTTGGCGAGCTGCCGGCGCTCTCGTCTATTTAGCTTGCGTTGCATCCTGGTCCTCCAGAGCTAGAAGGATGAACGCCGCGTAGTTGATGATATCTAGAACCTCAGCCTTCACCCCTTCACTTACCTTCGCCTCTTCACCCTTAGCTCGCAGCTCCAGCAGCCTGCTGATCCTACTGAGCTTTACCCTGATCCGGTCGAAGTGACTGGAAATGGTCAGCTCCTTCCAGGCATCGCCGTAGTCATGGTTCTTGGCCCAGATCAGCTTGAGTGCCTCGATGAACACGGCTGAGACACGTTGCGCAGTGGGCTTATTCGACATCTCTCACTCCTTGGTCCAGTGATCGCTCACTGCGACGTCAACAGGTGGCAGGGTCACCGTCTTGAGATAGGTGGCTGCTGCCGCTTCCATTGCCTCGGCCAACACCCGGCTCATATGGTCGGCCAGTGGCTCCGGCACCTCGACTACGAACTCGTCGTGGACTATCGCGATGACCTTGGCTACTTCACGTAGTGTTGGGTCTCCATTTATTGACTCATGCAACAGACAAAGAGCGAGCTTGGTGATGTCAGCACTCGTGCCCTGGACCGGGGTGTTACAGGCTTGCCGCTCGATGCGATGCTTCAGCCCCTTCCAGGCCCGCCGCTCATCCAGCCACGCATTGACCACCTCGACGTCTCTGCTGGCTGGCCGGATCGGCTCGTCAGGCAGCTTGTAGTAGCGCTTGCGGCCAGAATAGGTGAGGCTCACCAGGGTATCCGCTCCTTCAGCTCGCTGCTCTGCCAGCCACTTCTGTACCCCTGGGTAGAGGCTGAAATATGCGGCCATCAGCTCGTCGGCTTTTTCCTTGGCGATCTTCAGTGTTCGAGAGAGCTTCGTTGCACTCATGCCGTAGACCAGACCGAAGTTGATGGTCTTCGCGACTGCTCGGTAGGTGACACCGGGGAACGCCTCTTCGTGCTTCACATCCACCGCCTCGTCCAGGCCGAACATCATCCGTGCGGTGTACCCGTGGAGATCCATGCCGGCACTGAACGACTCCAGCATGCGAGAGTCGGTGGACATGTCAGCCAAGATCCGCAGCTCGATGTTGCTGAAGTCGGCGGTCAAGATGACGTTACCGGGCTCTGCTGTAACCAGGGCTCGTAACCGGCTTCCGTCACCCTTGGATGGTACTTGCTGCCAGTTTGGACGGCTACAAGCCATCCTCCCGGTAGAAGCACCAATCTGTACGTATTCTGGATGTATCCGTCCAGTGTTGTGATCCACAAACTGAAGGAGTGCTTCTCCGAAACTGGTGACAAACTTCTCGGCTTTTCTCCAGTCGGAGAGGAGCTTGATTGCGGGATAGTCATCCTCCAGTCCCTTCAATACCTCGGCCCCGGTCTTCTCAGCCGGGATACCCAACCGTCTGAACGCCTCGGCAAGCTGCTTGGGAGATCCCAGGTTGGGTAGGCTGGTATCGCGCTTGGGTCTGCCTGGGTTGGGGTTACGGTCGCGCCACAGTTTCATGTTGGCGTTCTTGTAGCTACCCCAGCTCGGAAAGCCGCTATGCTCGCCCTCAGCGTCCCAGTCTATGCGCGTTCGGATGATCGCATCGTTGCGTTCCAGCTCCCATGCCTGGTAGATCGCAAGCTGTCGGTCGTACTCGTCGGCTCGCGCTGCCAGGATCGGAGGGCCAAAGACGTCGAGTGCCTTGGTGGCTAGATCGGCTGCCTCGGCTCGCTTCTCCTCGATGAATGCCCGCCAGCCATCCACATCGACGTGGACCCCGGCATGCTCAACCTCGACCAGGGCTGGCAGGGCTCGCATCTCCAGCTTGGCTACCCCCAACAGCCCGCGCTTCTTTAGCTCTGCTTGCTGCTCTCGCATGATCTCGTGCAGCACCTCGACGTCGCGTGCACCGTAGGTCAGTTGCTCGATAGGGAATGGCTCATTCCACTCAGGCCGCGTATCCAGGTCTATGAACCAGTTGCGCTCCTCTTTCGACATCTCGCCCAGCTCGTACCGCTCGACGAGAGACTTCAGCGTGAGCCCGATGCCTACCTTGCGTGCATCCGATTTACCCACACCGTGGATAACCTGTTCGCAGATCATGGTGTCGTAGACGCGAGTGGCTGAGAAGCACAACTTCTCACGCAGGAAGCCCAGGTCAAACTTGAGATTGTGCCCCACGATCAGCACGCTACCGTCGAACAGTTTTTCGAGAGTGAGGCTCAGATCAAAGGTATAGGGATCATCCTCTGCGTCAGTGAATTCTCGGCAGTCAATCACGATCACTGGCCTGCCCTGCTGTTGCACCTGGATCATCACCAGCTTGTCCTTGCGAGGGTCCAAGCCGGTGGTCTCAATATCGAAGGCGACTGGTAGTCCCCTCTGCGTGTACGCAGCAACCAGTCGCTCAACGTCCTCTAGCCAGTGGATCACGCGGGGTGCGTCCGGCAGAGGAAGGGCCATTATCCGTAGTCCTCGCGTGGGTTACGGACGTGTGGCAACTCGAAGCCCAGCTCGTTCCACTGATCGGAGTCAGTGCCCACGTAGTCGCCTGGGTCGTACTCGTAGCTATGCTCTTCCGGGTCGTCGAACTCGTGCACGCCGGTCGAGACCTCGGAGCTGTCATCTCCCTGGTCCTGATCGGGGAGAATGTCCTGATGGACACTCTCTTCACCGTAGCCTCGGTCACCAACGGCATCGGTATCGGGATCAACCGGGATGTCCCAGTCAGCATGCGGATTGGTCATTACGCAGCTCCTTCGTCTAACCCCAACTCGGGGTTGTTGATGCGGCACTCGGGATCGTCACAGACCAGGGTGTGCGCGATAATCCCGAGCTGACCCAAGAACTGGTACTCGTCAGGGTCTCCAGTCATCATCATGATCATCTGAACATTGGGGCTGCTCAGAACCTGCATGAGCGCGTTGGCCAGGGTCTTCGCCAGGTCGCGCGCATCTTCGAGTCGTGCTACCTTACCCTGCTCGTTGAGCACGTAGTCGAGCTTGCCGATTGATCGCCACACCTCCAGGGTCTCGGCCATGCGGCGCTTGATCTGCATCGCCTCTTCTTTGGTGAACTTGTGCTGCCCCTCTTCTCCGAACATCATGCTGATCGCCTCTCTAGCAGTCCTAACCCCTTTGGGGCGTCTGCCTTTGCTGTGACTGGGCGGTAGCCAGTCGGCACACCGCCATCCAAGATCCAATAGCCTTGCACCCACGCCCGATGGGTGGTGATGCCGTACTGCATGTACCGGTGGTAGCGCGTATCAAACAGCCCGCCCGATTCGACCACCACCCACTTGCCAGTCTGGTCAGTTCCAGAGCCGTAGTGGTGGGCATGTGCACTGAGCACGTTCTGCTCGTACCGGGTAGCGATCTTGCCAGGAACCACCAGCGGAGTTGCACCATAAGAAACCGGATGGGTAAGCATCCAGTTCCCGTCGAACGCATCGAGAGATGGGTTGTCGCTCACAATCAACCGGCCAGCATCCATCACGTCGGAGAGCCCGGCGATCTGCGCCAGGTGCCGCATGGAGAGCTGACCGTCCAGCTTGCGCATGAACCGGCCTTCGTGGTTGCCGAAGGACCAGTAGACGTACTTGACTGCACTGAGCGCGCAGCGGATCACCGCTTCGCAGATGTTCAACTCGCGCTCGAAGTTGTCGCTCATGTCATCGCGTCCCCAGGCACTGAAGGTTGGCATGTCCATCAGATCGCCAAGGAACACAATCGCCTGAACCTTTTGCTCTTCGGCTCGCGCCAGTGCTTGAGCCAGGAGCTTCTCATCATGGCGAGGTAGGTGAACATCTGCTAATACCATGATCGTCCTATCGGGAATTATCAAGCGAGCTGAATAGTCGAATGGCACCCAGCCCTCGCGTGCCGCAGCAAGCTGCTGCTCGTAGATCTTCGCCCTACTAAGCTGTTTCATGCTCTCCCTCGCCCCACTTCAACGCCTTGATATGGATGGTCGGCTGGGCCACCCCGTATTCACTTGCCAGATTCGTCTGGGTCTCGCCGCGCTCCAGCCGGACCAGGATGTCTGCCCAGCAAGCCAGGCAGAGAACGGCATTGTGGTACCCCGTACCTCGCTCGATAGGTCGGCCACAATACTGGCAGGGTCGCCCAATACTAATAAGGTCGGGCATTGGACAGCGTGCTGAGATCCGTATGGCCAATCTTGCGCAGGATCTCGTTAGGGTGAACCACCCACAACTGATCGCGACCTTCGGGCAGGACGCGATAGTCATTCACGAGCCTCGCGACGACAAGTCCCTTGGCCACCGGCTCTCCTCCAAGGTTGAGCTGAAACTCAACCACATCTCCAGGTTCGAACATCTCACATCTCCCCACCATTGAGTAGCGCTGTGACCATCCGAATCGCCCGCACGTATTGCCTCTTGGGGCTGGAAGTGACCGACTGCCCAGCTTGCGCCGGAGACATGCCCGCGCCGTAATTCAAAAGCAGGGTTCGCAGATCAAGAGGTAACTTCGTGATGGCAAAGGACACGTCGATGATTTCGTCTGCGTCGTCCGTGTCCCCTCGCAGGATGGCTGCTACGCGCTGTGGTGTATATCGGTCCTGCATGTAGATTATACGCTTTAACCTAAATTGATGTCAAGTCTCCTTTAGAGACTCAACTAAGTTTATGCGTGGACAGGATGTCGAGCAAGACATCAGCGTCGAGGACTGCGTAGATCTTGGGGCTGCCTTTGGGTCGAACCATGACTACCCCATAATCGAAGTCCTCCTTGGCGGCGTTGGCGGTGACTTTGTTGAGCCATTCAAGGTCAATGCTGATGATTCTTCCGCCCTTGGCGTTCAGATTGACAGCTCGTACTTTGCACTCGACCAACACACGCTCGATGTCTGACTCGATCACCACGTCATTCGGCATCCCCTTCAGGGCTCCCGACAGAGGCTGACGCTTCGCTCGCAGGCCACGCCTCCGAAGCGCTTTCCCCACCACTGTCTGTTCCAGTGCTGTCCCCAGGGCCTTCTTCTGGCTCGTCACCGTCGCCCTCCTCATCGTCGTCAAGGTAGAGCCCCTCGGCCCAGCTATCGTCGTCTTCCTCATCTTCCTCATCAAAGGGCAGGTCGTCGTCTTCGTCGTCCTGGGCGTTGGCAATCTCCTGCTCGATCACCTCGTTGGCGGTGTGCGGGTGGGTGATCTGGTTGACTGCCTCGGTGTCGAGTTCATCCGGCAGGTTGACCACCACGAAGGCTCGTCCGTTGCCGAAGGAACGTGCCACATGGGCAGTCCCGGCTGCCGCACTCACCTTGCCCTTGATCACCTGGTGGGCAGTGGTGGCTTCTGAGTCGCTGCTGAACGGGATGTGGTAGGTACGTGTCATGCTGCTACCCTCTCTAAGTAATGTGCTCGGCGCTCATCCTGGTACGTCCAGATGTAGCGCGCAACCAGTTCCATTGCGGCAGTCAGGATCATCTTGGTGCCGCGCTTGTCATGCTCGAATTTGATCAGTTGTTGTACGGTGGCTTCTTGGTAGAGGAGTCCGTGATCGGTGGTGATGTAGAGCGAGTCAAACTCGTCGAACACCTCTTCCATTTCTTTGCGCGTAAGCCCCAGTTCTGACAGGCAACCCCACTTCCCTCTGCGGTACAGCTTCCAGATCGCCTTTATGGCTGTGTCGATCCGTTCGCATGCCGGGTCATACCTATCGCCGGTTACGCGGGCACCACCCCCTTCCAGTTTTCTCAGCAGGTTCTGCATTACATCGCCTCCGGTTTCACTACGGTTAGTTGCTTGGACTTCTCTACCCATTGCGCGGTCTTGGGCAGGAAGATCATTTCGATACCGAAGCCTTGCGATCCATCCCGGTTCTTGATCACCAGCAGCTCGCCGGGCTTGGGCAGGTCTTTCTCCTCTTCGCTGACATATTTGCCGACGTCATCGCGGTAGAGCCCGAGAGCGAGGTCGGCATCTTTGCCGTACTTGTCAGCGCCTGCCAGCGATTCGAGATCGGCCCGCTTGTCTGTGGCGTTCTGCTTGCTCCGGTTCTGGTGATGGATGATCAGACCGGTCTTGACCTTCTGACTGAGCCGGCGCAGCCGCTCTGAGATGTTGGCGTGGATCAGGTATGGAGTTTGTGCGTCGTCAAAGTCAGCAAGGACTCCGGTGTGGTCGAGAATCCACCAGCCGGTGTCCGACTCGCGGATCTCACGCTCGACTTCGGCAAGACTCATGTGGTCATCGAAGTATTCAATAGGCAACTCTGCCAACGTGCGCTGCGCTTGCTCGTACCGCTCACGCTGCTCCGCTGTGGCATAGCCCGTGTCAATTCTGTGCATCGGCACCCGAGACATCTGCGAGGCCAGGCGGTGCTGGATTTTCTCAGCGGGCATCTCCAGGCTGAAATACTTGACCACGCGCGCAGAAACGTCGTCTAAAAATTGCTCTGCGACCGTAACTAGCAAGCTACCTGCGAGAGATGTCTTGCCTACGCTCGGTCGGCTGGTGAGCAGGACCATTCTGCCTTGGTGGATACCGCCTGTGACTAGATTCAACCCGTCGATTCCCCAGCTCATTCCCCACACCTCTGCGGGGCTTGCTGCCCGGATCTCCGCTCGCTGGATGGATGCTTCTGCAACCTCCCTACTCGTCGCCATCGTCATAACCCATCTGTTTGGCTAAGGCTTGTGCTTCCTCACTTCGTTTTTGCCAGGCGTGGTACTCGTCGTCAGAGTCCCAGCCAGGGTAGTTCACGCTTCCAGAAGCCGGAGAGATGGTCCCTTCGGTCCTGGGTTCCTCTGCCCGCTTTTGCTTCGCGTTACGCATGGCAGCCCGCACGTAGGCGAAGCACACCTTGGGGTTGGTCTGTAGCTTCTCGAACATCTCGTAGACCAGCTCGGCAAGGTCATCACAGAGACGCAGGAACTCGTTGGCATTGGCGTCGCTCAAGGCTGGCAGCTTGGGGAAGAACTCAGCCCAGATCCGCTGCACATATTCACGCTGCTTGATGCGCCGCTGCCGGAAGGGAGTGCCTGCAATGCTCGGGGTGTCTTTGCCGTCGTCGGGCAGGTGGTCGAGCGCGTATGCCTCATCCAAGAGGCTGTCGTAGGGTGTCCCAGTTTCCTCTACGTGTACCAGTTTTGAGGTGTTCCAGTTTTGTATACGTGTATCAGCTACTGGTACAGGAGGTGTAGCAGTTTCCTCTACAGGTTGGCCCAAATTGCGTGTTGCAATAAATAAAGAAATAAATGATTTATTG
Source organism: uncultured Chloroflexia bacterium (assembly GCA_963826075.1). Taxonomy (GTDB): domain Bacteria; phylum Chloroflexota; class Ktedonobacteria; order Ktedonobacterales; family JADMIN01; genus JAJPKE01. The sequence continues at coordinate 46,808 of CAWGVQ010000003.1, read as the reverse complement.
CGTAACGCAAGGCGTGACGCTCTTCCAGGTAAACGCTCTACCTGGATGAGGCCAGCATCCTCAAGCTCGCGTATAGCCTTGTATCTATACGCTCGATTTCGGACGTGGCCCACATAGGGAGCTGGGTCGATACCACTGGCATCGAGAAGCATCCACACCAGCTCCCGTACCGCACCCCCACTCAACACATCCCACCTCCATTCATGCCGTAGAGATAATCGCTACGCTCCAGCCGAGACCGAAGCGAAGGGATAATTTCTCCGGCTCTGTGCTAGAACTCCTCGTTATCAGTGCCAGTCCGAGGAACCACATGCAGGGCAGCGGCAGCGACCTTCGGGGGCTCGATCTTGGGGCCTTTGCCGAAGCAGCCATCCATCACCGCGCGCACGTCATCCCTGGACAGTGTGGCGATCTGGGCGTCATTCCAGCCGTTCTTGCGCATCACAGCGGCCTGCTTCTCGGAGGCGAAGCCGGTGCCAGTGGCTGGAGCCACAGGGATATTAGCCTGTGTCACTGTTCTAGTCTCATTTGTGGAATAAGCAGCCGCGGCAGTGGACGTGATAGCGCGCGCGGGATCTCCCCGGTCGTAAAGGAACAGGCCGAATGCGTCACCGAGGCTCTTGGCAGCCACACTGAGCGCGTCAGACCGGGCAGCTTTCCCAGCGGTGTCGTGAGCGTCCTGTGAGCCACGCTCCAGCTCGCCATTCGAGACAATACCCATCCCACGACCGGGCAAGCTCTTGACCATCACCAGGCCAGTCTCGTCATCCAGAGCCCGCACTTCGAGGTCCAGATCGACGATGTAGATGCCGCGTGCGATGTCGGTGTGTGAACCAACGATCTTGGCGCTCCATCCAAACGTGCCGAAGATCTCAGTCAGCAGCTTTGCCGTCTCATTCCAGGGAACGTAGGTGAAGGTGCCCTTCTTGCCCTTGTCCACCTGTGCCATGACTGCCTCGACGCGCTCGCGGTTAACCAGGGCAGCCTCAATCTCCGCAACTGTCTTCAATGCCATACAAAAATCTCCCCTTCTAGAAGGAACTTGTGTACTCCTAATCTTACTAGAGTACACCTATCGTGATCAATATACCACAGAACCGCCTTACGAGCAAGTTCTGATAGTATCTATTCCTGGGACTGCAGCAGATCCCAGAGACGGCGGGCTTCCTTCTCCTCGTTTTTCAGATGCTGCCGCGTTTTATCGCCCGACACAATCGTTTCCCAGATCCAACTCCACGCTAAACGTCGTGCCTTGGCGTTTTCACCGGCAGCATGCAGGATGTAGAGGAGTGCCTGGTAGTCCTTGTCGCTCAAGATGATCGTCTTCATTAGTCCGGCAATCCCTCGGCCATGTGGATCTGGGCATCAAGGGAGCCTAGGAGCACATCAGCCTTGTAGCTGCCCTTGGAGCGGTAGTAATCGACCTGCCGGAGAAACCGAATCACCCGGCTGTCCTCGCGCGAGGTCTCGACCACGGGCTCCCAGTAGCCGTAGAGCTGTGCCATGTCGTTCGGGGTCATGTGGTAGATCCGTCCTAGAGCTGCGAGCGCCTTGGCACTTGGCGCATCGGTCTCTCCCCGCTCCAGCTTCGAGAGGGTCGCCTTGCTCACCGAGCCCTTCGAGATAGTCGCCACCTCTTCAAGTGTGAGCCCGTACATGCGGGCGTCATGGATGTATCCGCGCATATCCGGTGTGATTAGCGCGCTCTCGCGCAAGCGCCGGAGTTCTGCCCCGGCGAGCTGCGGGTCAACTGGCGGCATATTCGTGTCCCTCTCATCATCGTCCTGTGGTTCACTGTTCATGTGTGTCTCCCTCATTGTACCCACTTTCTTGGTAGTAAACATGCGAAAATCCACTGATTCCGCACCTCCCATCCCCTTCCCCAACCTCGTCCCACGCGATGAACCCAGGCGTGGACCGGGCCGACCGAAGAAGATCCCCCGCCCAGCTCTTCCCGATTTCGAGATGAGTGACCTCGAACGGGAATGGTTTGATTATCACTACAATAGCTATCTAGCGGAGTTCCCCGATCTCACCGAAACCGACCGCATGTGGCTGCTTGCCGCCAGCCTTGAATACGTCAAGTATTTGCGCATGGTGACGAAAGAGATGTCAGATAGGGAACTTGTTAGCATGGCGCGTCAGCACCCCCTTACCCAGTATCGAAGCCTTATGATGGAGCTGTCCGTCACTAGGAAAGCACGCATGAGCAAATCGCAACTCCCCGAAGAGAAGGAATCTGATCGGCTCCTCACCGCTCTCGCTCGATAAGGACTACTCATGAGCAACAGCAAGAGCCTGCAAACGGACGCAGGTAGCATCGCCTTCGAAGGTCTGTATGATCCCGCTGGCCACCAGTTCGTGGCGAAGGAAGCAGCCACTGTTGGGAATGACAGTGGTAACCTCTACGCACCCACAGCGGTTGCGGCGGCAGACGGTGCCATTGCTACCCTCGGCAGCACCACCGACGCGGTAGGCGCCAGCTCTGTCATCGGCCAGGTCAAGCGACTCAACCCAGCCACAGCCAACACCGCGCTCAGCTCGGCGCCAGCACAGACCACCGCAGATGCCGATACCTCGCTCACCTTCAGTTCCCAGGTGAACCACTGGTGCGTGCAGAACAATAGCAACGAGATTGTCTACTTTAACCTCGATGCTGCTGCATCTACGAGCACGTTTACCCTCGCCCCTGGTGGCATCATCTGGTGGGACTGGCCAATGACCACCTTGCATGTCTTTACGGTTACTGCGGTCAACGTGAACGGTGCGAATGGCATCGTGCTGATTGGGAGGGTCTAATGCCTACCGGATCAGCCACCCTGATGCGCCCACCCACCTACGTGAACGTCATGACCTTCAACGCCTATGGACTGGGAGCGGACTACACCGCAGCGATCCAGGCGGCGGCGAACTACCTCTCCAGCATAGGTGGTGGCGCGCTCTACATCCCTGCTGGCCTCTACCTGATCAGCTCTGATATCGTGGTGCCGAGCAATGTCACGATCATTGGTGACGGGCGTGCAACGATCCTGCGCCAGGCTATCGGCAGCTCCTGCAACATCTTCAACCTGACCAATGTCTCGCATGTCTCTATCTGCAACCTCCAGCTCGATGGCAACAGCGCCAACGTCACCCAGCCTGCCACGCAGTACCTGAAGTACGCTGGCGTCTGGATGAATGGCTCAGATGATGTCACGATCACTGACTGCTACATCCACAGCTTCTGGTCCAGCGGCATCATGGCCAACGGCGGCGATACCGATCTGCTGATCTCTAATAATCGCATGGTCGGTAACTGGGATAACCAGATCTATATCCGAGCGCTGAACAGCAGCCCCTACACGATCTGCTCATCAGTCACCATCTCTGGCAATGTCTGCTCTGGTGGCTCGTATAGCGGTATCCAGTGCCTCGGCAGTTCCTATATCAGCATCACCGGCAACGTCTGCTACTCCAATGGCCCGACCTCGGCGCAAGGCGACGGGATTGGAAGTGAGGGCAGTAGCTACGTCACCATTACCGGGAATACGTGCTACTCCAACGGTATCCAGGGAATCAACATCCGAGGTACGCTGGAAATGGGCGCGACTCCGGTACGCTCCGCTCACGTTGTGGTGGCCGACAATATCATCTACAACCACTCCAGCTCCGACGGCGACGCTGGTGGCATTAGCCTGACTGACTGTGACGACGTCCTGGTCGAAGGCAACCTCACCGAAACCAACTACTTCGGCATCAATATCACTGACGTCATGAATGGTAGCGGCTCACCCGGAGAGACCAATATCACGCTACGTGGCAACAAGGTTCGGAGCAATACCAACGGTGGCATTCGCATGTACTGCGGTAACTCCTCCACCTTCATCTTCGAAGATAACGAGGTCACCGACACCGGCAACGGTAACCCCAACATCCGAGCCAACCAGCGGGTGTGGATCAAAGGCGGCATCTGCGCTCGTGCGACTGGCAGTGGTATCCCTGAAGGTATCGCCCTCGACAGTGGCTCGTCTGGTACCGTGATCGAGGGCGTTTCCATCTTCGATAATGCGGACAATGGCATCTTGGTTGGTGGCTCCGGCGTGGCCAATGTGATCATCCGAGAGTGTCACTTCGACAACGTGACCACCACGGCCCAGACGCGCGCGGTTTACGAGAATGGTGGATGCGGCCCAACCATCATGATTCACAACCGCATTCAAAATATGAACTACCAGAACTACTCGTTCGTGAACGGGAGCAGCCGGTATTACGACCTGGCGCCAGCGCCGTTTGCACTGTATGACGGCGAGCTAGGACAGACCAGCAGCCAGGCGCTTACTGCCAACGGGGTCTACCTGGTTGGTGTCGTGCTGAATGCGCCTGTAACCCTCACTGGCGTGCGGCTCCGCTTCGCGGCGGGCGGCTCTGGACACTACGACGTTGGCATCTACGATAGCAGCGGCACCAACGGCGCTCCAGGCAACCTGCTAGCCCATGCTGCAGCGACTTCCACGAGCCTTGCAACCGCAACGGGCACGCAATCACCAACATTTACTGGCGGCAACCTCAACTTGGCACCAGGTAAATACTGGCTGGCGGTCTGGGTTGACAATGCGACTGATACAGTCAACAAGCAGAGCGCATCGGGCAACATGGCCGTGATTCAGTCTGGTACCGTGACTGCCGGACCCTTACCAGCGGCTGCATCCAGTATCACTGGACTTGCGAACGCCACGGTCAAGCCACTCTTAATCGGGCTGATTTCCGGCTCTTGGTCGTAGGTGATTGATATGCTGAGTGTCGCTACCAATGCGAATCTGCCGGTCTATACTCCTCCGCTGCACTACACAGTGACGGCGGAGGCACCTACTGGCAAAGCAACCGCGCGTGGGCTGGATGCAACCATTACAACTGAGGAGGTGCCTGATGTCTATCTCGCCATGGCTCCAGGGCAGTCGTGACACCATGAGTCTCACGGTGAGCCCAGCTCCTTCTGCCTTCAATAACCCGAGTATGATCATTAGCGACCGTACCGGCTACGCGGCAGATATCACCGGTACTGGCCAGTTCAACGTGGTCGATCTGGCTACTGGATCGATCACCTACGCGCCCAGTGCCGCAGACGTAGGTACTCCAGGTGACTACCTGTTATATGTCAAGTTCTACGACTCGACCGGCGAGATTCCCTACGTCCGGGCGCTGGGTGAGTGGTTGGTGAAACCTGTCTAGCGCCTGCGGGGTGTTGCTACCACTATTTCGTAGAGCCTTCTACCATCCTCTTCGCTGATAAGCCAACGCGAGTCAGCGATAGTCAGCTCGTAGACATGCGTATTCCTCAAAGTGTGTCCAAATGGTAGTTGTGGGATAGCCATGCATTTTCGAACAAATAGTAGTAGATCCCAAATATTCCATGTTTCCCATCGATCACGCAGGCCGATGTACTCTGCGTCGTCAATCTTTTCAACTAGCCAATCTACGAGGGTCACTTGAGCCATCGCCCCCTGTCTCCCTTTGCATCCGGTGGAGGCAGTTGCTGCGGCGGTGGATTTGTCTTCCACCTCGGCGGTAGTTCGCGCGTTTCGGCGTCAACTACCGTCGTTTGCATTTTCGCGTTAATTCTACTCTGTCTGTCTGCTGCAGTGAGCTTGAGGCAAAGTATGTCCGCCAGGGCGCGGTTGGGGCAGAAGGCAACGAGTTGGCCGTCACTGTCGTAGACTGCGATGAGATAGACTCTGTTGTACCTCCCTACAATTTGGTTCAAGCTGATGACGTCTTCGATGTACTCCTCTACATGGACCGGGTATCCATCGCTGGGCACGCATCCACCCTCCTACAGGTATGGTACCCACTCACTGGAGTGAGCAGTCACCCAGTTGGTGATAACGGGAGTTTAACATATGGCTCAGATGCTTGTCTAGAGGAGCTACGCTGCTTTGGACACAGTGCCTATCCTAGGCTGCCTGGTCTTCTTTGATCGACATCCTGTAGAGATTCGTGCGTTCTCCGTGGATGTATTCGCTCTGGCGCACAAGCACAAACTCGAACGGAGCTGTGACTGGTGGTGTAACTCCGTGGTCAATCCGGTCTCCATCCTCGAAGCGCTGATACTCGATTCCCTCTCCTCTGGCCCACACACCACCGGACATGCGCCGGTAGCCAGCGACGTGCAGTGCGTATCCTAGCTGTTCTGGAGTCAAGCCTGGCTCTGATTTCGGGTAGAGGAGATCCCGCAGGCTTTTCGGCGTGCGCGGCGCTGGTATACCCATTGTTCTCTCTACGGCCATGTTTGGATAGATACCTGTCAACCGCTCTGCCCTCAGCGGGAGCGGGGCGAACGATCCGTAGTCGTCTGTGTGTGGCCGCATCAGGTATTCCGCATCCACCGACTCTGCGATCAGGTTACCGTGCTTGGTCCCGAGGTTGACCTGCCAGAGCTGGAGGGCTCGACCACAGCAGGCGAGGATGCCCCCTCTGCCTCGATAGTAACTCGGATCAGCGCTGTACTTGCTCCTGCAGTGTGTGCAGTACAGATGTCGGGATGTCATATACCGGTTCTCTGCGCGTGGTAGCTTGATTGGATGGTTGCCCACGCTAAGCCATGCCTGCACCTCAGCTCCGTTGTAGAGCGCGGTTACCACATCACTTGACAGTACAACCACGTACCAGCGCCCACCCTTGCACACCATCGCTACATCGTAGCCATGTTGTGCGAGAATGACGGCCCAGTGTTCTGCTTCTGGTCTGTTCATGTCTGTCTCCATCAGGTATACTTCTGGTCACCATGTCGAGACATAGTGACCAACACAACTACGCGATATTCTCCGCTCTGGCTACCTCGACAATCACCGGGTGCGCGCCCTCTTCAGTCAGGGCGACGAGTAACCGAGTTGCGCCCTGTGCCGACAGGTTGATCACGTTGGTAGCGATCTCTGGATTGATGAATGGATCGACCTGTAGCAGCGTGATATTGCCGCGCTCGTCTACTCGCAGCCTGATGTCTGGTGCGATCTGGTACTCACGCATTGGCTACTCCCCTATCCGGTTGATGAGTTCCGGCGGCTCGTTGTCTTGGATCACCTTGAGTCTGAGCCACGCGGCCTCGCACTCTCTGCAGTCACAGTCCATACCGTGCTTGGCTGCTTGCTGCTCAACGACTTCGGTCATCTCGACCAGTCTGTCTAGGTACTCTTCGATGCTCATGCTGCTCTCCTCTTCTGCTCACCCACACTGTTGAATGCGTCGCACAGCGCGTATGCTTGCGACTCTTGCCAATACTCGAATCGCTGTTGGTAGATGATTGATCCGGATCGGGTGGTTACTCGGACGATGTAGTAGTACCCAGGCTTTGCGATCACAATGGCCAATCTAATCCTCCTATCAGGCAAAACCTTCTGCTGTGAGCTACACTACTGACCAAGCGGTCATTAACGTAGGGGGACAGTCATGAAAAAGCGAGTGGCTACGCCGAGCCAGAAAGAAGCGAAACGACAGCATCTGCTCACCATCGCGGCGGCAGAGTTTGCGCAGCGCGGATTCGATGAGGCGAATATCAATGTGATTGCTGACAAAGCTGAGGTGGGCAAAGGCACGATGTACCGGTACTTTGCCGACAAGGAACAGCTTTTTGTGGAGGTACTAAATGAGATCGCTTTCCATACACTGGAGGCTTTTACTGTTGCCTTAGCAGATACAGAGGGTCAGCCAGTGGTTGCGCGTCTGGAAGCAATTTTTCAGGCTGTGGTACTCCTGAAGCAGAAATACCCTGACTTCATCACGGTGCAACGCAGCGCAGCGTATGGGAATAGCAGCCATAAGCAATTCGAGGTAGTCACGGCGCAGATGGTGCGTACTCTAACTGATGAGTTTGAGCACATCTTTCAGCGTGAGATTGATGCAGGGAGGATTAGATCGCTACACGCGCGCCGTATCGCCGTATTCTTTGTGACTCAGATTCACACGTTCCGTCGTGTGGCTGAGTTACTTGGCGAGGAGGGTCCAACACCAGGGCCATTCATCGCGGATCTACTCTGGAACGGCCTCAAACCGGATTAGTTCTGCTCCTGCACTAATCGGCTGGCCACATACAGTAGTCAGCCAAGTATACTGTTCGGTCAACATTTCGAGAATTGGTTAGTATGCGTAAGCGCTCATCAGGTCGTGTTCTGGTGACTCTGCCTGACGTTGTGTATCCCAGATAGCCCAGTGAACTATGCCCAGATTGCATGTGGTGTCTAGTTCTGCGCATAGCCTGCGTGCGTCTTTTGCTTCCATGCGCTCCACACTGCGATACCGCAAGTATGCTGGCTTGCACTTGCTGCTGATCTTGGGTGCGAGGTCTTGCATGTTGTAGTGCGCCAGTATGTGCCGGTCAACAATCCCAAATGGTGAATTGAACGGCCACATGAGCAGCGCTACAAAGCTCGCTGTTTTCCAGCTTATGCCCTTGAACGTGGTTACGAGCAGCTTGCGCCATACTACCCACTCGCGCAACGTGGTGGGCATGGTCTCAAGTCTGATCAGTGTCTCACTTGGGGTAGAGCAGAATTGGTCTGCTTCGATGATTGCTTCGCAGTGCGCAAGCGGTGGATTCCAGCCACAGCGGGCTATGATAGTCTGCACTTCGCCTGCGTCATGGGGTAGTCGCAGATTGCGCACGTAGGGCGCCAGCATTGCGACTTGTAGTGCGTTCCTGTCAAGCGCATTGTTTGCGCTTAGGATGCTAGCCCATACTGCTTTCTTGAGGCTGGGTACTGGTTGTGCACTGCCGAAACGCATCATGTGTGCCGCTTGCGTGCGTGCCTGCTGCAGGTTCATGTGAGAGTCCCCTGTTCTTTCTATGCTGTATGTCTGCCTGCCTACCCATGAGGCAATCAGACTGCAGAATAGAAGGAAGCAATGGCTGCATCGAATCGCGGCCTAGCCGCTTTATAAGCTAGCTGTGAGTCTCTCAACTCCCCAGGATGCGCGCCCACTTTATTCTGATTTACTGAGTGTGTGCCAAGTCCACAATCGCCTGACTCGGATATCCACTCGCCAGCAAGTCCACAATCGCCTGACTCGCTCGTTCCAATGTGCTCGCCTCCAATCGCCGGGCCGTTCACATCTCACGCTCAGAGTATGACATATCGGTAATCACATGTCAAGACTTAATTTCTCGAATTGTGGAATTGGTACCCGAGTACTAGTGAGCTGACCTAAAGTACTGTTCTCTCTACCTACAATGGCAAGACTTAGTGCCGGAGATATGACGTGCTACCGCACGCACTTCCATATAGGGATGGTGTTGTGTGTAGTGTGTTCATGTATTGCTGGTGTGTTGTTAGTCAGACCAGACATACAGAGCCGTAGATATGACGTGTTTCACACGCAAGAAACAAAGCAGGCATATGTAACAATTGGCATCATTCCATGTACCTGTTACATCTAAGCCGTAGATATGACATGCTCCGCATGTTTGCAGTGTGAGATGTGAGATTGCATATAGAAGTAGATCAGGTGAGCGAAGCGAAGCACACACCACACAATCACATCGCCACGTGGCGCGCCACATAATCACATCGCCACATAGCTAGCTAGCACTGTTTTGGACCCACCAGCATGCATGCCGGAGAGATAGCCGCGCATCGCATGCGAGCAGCGCACAATACAGCATGCTTGCCACAAAGCCAGGCAGCATGCATGCTTGAAGCGAAGGCGGCATTGCTTCAGCGCTAGCGCTAGCGCTAACGCCACGCCGGTAGTGATCTCTCAAATTAGTTCGAGATCCAAAAATGTTCCCGCTTCGCGGAGCGAGCGTGCAGAGCACGTCATATCTCCGGCATAAGCGAAGCGTATTCGAGGGTATTTGGTGCAAGGCACCTCATATCTACGGCTATTTGATTGGTTAGAGGATTAGAGATTGTTGCTTACACCACAGAAGAGGCAGTGGTTGTTCTGTGGACCCAGGAGGACAAGGGTAGCAATCACTACCACAGCAACCAACGCGATGATTAGGCCGTACTCGATCATTCCCTGACCACAAGAGCGCATACAATTCTCCTTATAGTCCGTGGGTAACGAGGATAACTGCTGTGAGCATGCCCAAACCAAAAAACACTAGGAACGTGGCAGCAAGCATCAGAAGATAGATCACGATGCGCTTGAGCATTTCATCCCTCACTTACATCATAGATTGTGTGCAGGTAGTGGTGTGGAATAGGATTTGACGGGCCGCCACCCGTCGTATGGTGGGTTAAAGTGCTGGATGATTTGGGGAGCAAGTAGGATAGCGGTGCCACAGCCCGACATCGCTGCAATGACGAGGAGTGCGATAAACCAAGCAGGTAGTTTCATAGTACCCTCCCATCCTCTAGCACGACCAAGCATCCTCAGTGTAGCACTATCCGAGCACCTCATATCTACAGCATTAGATTAGCTGCCACTGAATCCCCACTGAGTGGAGATCATAGCTGGTGTTACTGCCTGCTGGGTTACTATTGAATTATCTCCAGGCTTGCGAACGACGATTTCCATGACTTGAGCTGAGGTCTGGAATAGTTCAAGCTCTTGCGCCTGTGTCCGATTGACAATAAGGACGAGCCCGGAGTTGACGGTAGCGAACACGTCAATATCCTGCAAGGTGGTTGCGGCTGCGCATACTCCAGTTACTGTGTAGTCCTTGTTGCATTCGGTAACGATCAGGTCCACGTGGTCGCCTGCGCTCACAAATGCCTGAGAACCCGTTGTTGGATCATCATAGCTGAATGGGTAGAGTACCGATCCGTCTGGTATGGTTGTTGTGCTCGCTGACGTGATGTCGTTCTTTACGAAACTGCTCATAGGAACAAAGCGCTTATCAGCCGTGAGTAGCACATCGCCGGGGTAGAGGTTGGTCGCTGTAACCAGTTGATTAAGGGCTGTATTGAGATTGTCCTGTGTACTGTAGGGGAACGCGCCCATAGGAACTAAAGCAGGCGGATAGCCCTTTACCGTGAAGTCCTTCGCAATTTCTGCCGGAGTCATAACCGTACCTTGGGGTACGTCTTGGTTAACAACGACGAGCTGCACCCTCCCTGTCTGTGGTGTGGTTGCGTTGCTTACTATGTAGATCACGACCACACCCGCGAGCAGCGCGAGTACGACACCAAGTAGCATCAGTGCGCGGCCATTGCGGGTTGGTCCTGGCTGACTTCTACGGGGCTGAGTCGAGGACATGCACTATCTCCTTTTACAGCGCGGTGATGACACCTTGCAGGAGACGGACGATTGCTGGACCAAGCAGAACCAGGGTGGCGATCACGACGACTGCTACTAGCGCGATGATCAAGCCGTACTCGATCATGCCCTGACCACGTGACTGTTTCATACATACTCCTACTAGACAAACAGGGGTGACCCGTCACCCCGAAGCAGTCTAACATAGGGAATACCAACTAGGCAAGTCTGGAAATTGCTGTACCTCTTCCACCATCAAAGAAGTACACTGTAATTGGATCATGCAGGGAAGCAGATCCCGTCTCTCCTCTCGGTCGATCCGTCGCAAGACGGATCAACCTCTCCTCTGGGATGACCTAGTGGTCCTCCCCGCCACTAGGTCAGCTCAACATGAGAGGGCATGAAGCAGTCAACGCTTGACGGCGAGTGATGATTGAACTGCCGCAGTAAGACTGGCTCTTAAGCTATCCAGCCCGTCACCCTCTGTGCTGTAGAGGATGGTACGTTGGTGGCGAAGGTCGAATGGCACATCGTCAATATGCTGCGCCAACAGAATTGCTTCATGACCAAGTACATGCGCGAGGCCCAGTTCATATAAGACATTGCCATTTCCACCGCTTATGTCGGCAATGACGAGCCGCGCTTGAAGCATCGACTGCCAGATTTGCGACAGGATCGCACCTGGTTGGCTGATATCATCTCCACGCCGACAAACCATGCCTGAATCAGTAACCGCTCTAAAAATTGCATCGTAGACGGGACGGAACTGTGGAGCAAACGGCATCACGACAAAACTGAGCTTCTCGTCCCGAACTAAGTCAGTGACAGGCAACACTGGCACTGGCGAGACAATGAGTTGCCGCGTCGGAGCGGAGTGTGGTCCCACATCCAGCACTTGGACTTGCTGTCCAATTGGATCCTCGCCAAAGACATACATGTAAAGTTCAGACTGCGAGGATGTAGACCGGCCGGCAGAGCCGTATCGAGCAAAGAATCTCACCATACCTGTCATATTTGTGCCTATGGGCCATCCGTATGCCTCAACGAATGCAGCCGCAGCCAGCCAAATATCAGCGTTCTCTTCGGCAACACTGTTAGGCCGGTCAGCCTTATTATAAGAAGTGGGTTTAACAAGCGGAGCCCCCAAAAAAAGCTCGTACATGTCCCGCGGACCCTGGATATGCACAGTAATTACCCAGGATGAACCGTTCGAGCTGTGAGATGGTTTCTCGACTATTGAGCATGAGAGCAGTCTAGTGGCAAGATCTGAGGCATTGTGCTTGACGAGGCGCCGGGCAGCCGTTGCTAGGTATAAATCGAGTTCATCCATTGCAAGACTCCATTTTTGACGTAGCAGTGTTTAGGTTTCTATCAAATATACGAGGTAGCAATATGGCAGTCAAACCGGGACACTTCTGCCTCGTTCCTAGCCACGGCCCGAGCTGAACAACAAGGACTGATAGAGAAACTGTATGAGCCATGAACGTGTCAACTAAACGTGCCCAAGAAGTCCTTGACCTCATTCAAAGCTCGCCTGTGGACTTCACCGAGAAGCTGCTTCTGAACGATGACGGATCTCCAGCTATACCGCATGCAGGCCAGAGGGAACTACTCGAAGGCGTTAGAAGGATCACGGTAGCTGCCTGTGGACGACAATGGGGTAAATCAACAGCGCTCGGCTGGTACATCGTTTGGTGGGCGATCACTCACAAGGCTCGAAAAGTATATATTATCGCGCCATCGTTGGACCAAAGCCGAATCATATTTAATGAAGTCGCTCGTCATTTTAAGTCTGATACTCTATCTGGTCAGCTTGTCGGGAAGATCAGTCGATTACCCATTCCCCAAGATAAAACTCCGCAACGGGACCGAAATTCACGGTCGTGGTGCAAATTCCCCGCAGTACATCCGTGGTAAGACCGCTCACTTGGTGGTATGCGACGAAGCGGCCTTCATGAAGGACAAAACGATCACGGATGTCATTCGCCCGATGATGACCGTGACTGGCAAGACGCCAGATGCCGCTCTTATTCTCATCTCGACACCTTTTGGTGAAGGTGCCTTCAAGGACTTATACGATGAGTGCATCAAGCAGGAAGAAGACAACAGCGCCCGATATCGGCACTTCCACTTCTCCAGTCTTGAATCTCCGTACTGCGACAAGGAAGAGCTGGATAGTGTCCTCAAGCAATACGGAGAAGACTCGCTCGTCTGGCGCACTGAGTACCTCGCCGAGTTCATGCAAGACGATATGGCAGTCTTTCCGTGGAAGGATATCAAGTGGGCGTATCAGAACTATCCAGATAACTCGGGTGATACTGACGAGCCCACATCCCTATTCCCAGTTTCTCCGAAGCGTGGCCGGCGTTATGCGCAAGGCGCTGACCTTGCTAATGTACGCGATTATTTTGTTGCTGCTGTGGCTGATATTACGGACGATGTTGCCAGCCTAGTCCACATGGATCGCTACCAGGGTCGTGGCTGGGCAGCCATGAAGGCAACCATCCGAGACAACTACCAGCGCTATAACTACGCCGACACCTGCATCGACGCCACCACCTACGGCGCGAGTGTCGAGGAAGACCTTAGAGATATCGGGGTCGAAGGTTACCAGTTCTCGAACAGGTCCAAGTACGAGCTGGTGCAAGAGCTGGTCAGGATGCTGGCAGAGCATCGGCTGGTTATCCCCTATGACCCAGTGATCCTGCTTGAGCTTCAGTACTTCACCTACACCGTCACGCCGTCGAAAAACCTGAAGATGGAGGCGAAGAAGGGCCACGACGACATTGTGATCGCGCTGGCCTTGTCGCGCACCTGGCCATCAACTCCGGCGAGATCGGCACCCTCAAGGACATCGACATTTCCGCCTGGGGAAAGCCAGTCCAACGACTCACCCACAACCCTTTTGGCCTGACCTTCCGTGGCAAGACCCAAGCCTCCCCAAAGACCCCTACGCTGAACTATTCGCAGAGACTGTATAAATGGCAACCCTCCTGCAAAAAGCCATCCCGCAAGTCTGCAGCTCACCCAGTCGTTCTCGGTTGGGCGTACCACCAAGGCTCCGCGTGGCTCAGTTGGCTCCTATATCATCGGTGCACCGCCTGAGTATGGCCAGCCTCGGCCAGATGTGGGTGGCACCAACCTCGCTGCCCTGATCACCCCTGAGCGCATGCGCGAGATCGTCATGCGCACCCCGACAGCGGCCGCGTGTCTCAACGCGATCATCGACTTCGCATCGGCCGTAGAGATAAAGATTCGCAACGTCGATCCGTCCCAACCAGCACCGGCTGGCACCCTCGCTGTCCTTCAAGACTACATGGTTCGCCCCAACCCCCAGGACTCATGGCTTCAGTTCAAGCTAGCGCTATTCCGTGATTTAGTCACTATTGGGTGGGCAGCCGTTGAAATCGAGAAGGATAAGACCGGCGGGGTGGCCAACCTGTGGACGCTCGATGCGGCCAAGCTGTATATCGACTTTGACGAGCAAGGCGTGATTCAAGGGTATGACATGATCGACGCCCGTGGTATGCCGATCCACGGACCTGATGGCACACACGCCTGGCTGTCGGATGAAGTGATCTTCTATCGGCTCAACCCAGTCACCTATTCGAGATATCCAGCTTCCCGATTGTCGCAGCTCTACACCCTTGGCCTCATCGAAGACCTGATGATGGCCTTCATCGGGAGTCGCTTCACCGAGAGTAACATCCCGTTTGGCATGCTCGATCTTGGTGATGTCTCGCCCAAGGAACTGGATCAGGCGATCAACTACTGGAATGGACAGGTCAAGAAGCAGCACCGGATCGTGGTCACCGGCTCGAAGGGTGGAGCGAAGTATTACAGCTTCGGCTACCACCTGAAGGATCTCGAAGCAGTAAATCTCCTGGCCACGATTCGCGGGCAGATCATGGGCATCATGGGTGTGACCTCGAACGAGCTGGGTGAGAGCCAGGATATCAACAAGAGCAACGGCTATAACCTGAGCTTCACCTTTAAGAAGAGAGCCGTCGAGCCGCTGCTGAACGAGTTTTGTGCCACGACCACCAAGCGGCTGATCTACGAGCGCCTGGGCTACCACAACGTCGAGATGTACTACGACGAGATTGACAGCCGGGACGAGCTGCTTCAGGCGCAGATCGACGATACCTACCTCAAGAACGGTGTTGTCACCATCAATCAGGTCCGTAACCGCAAAGGACTGCCTTCGGTCGAGGGTGGTGACGTGCCGATGATCGAGACCAATACTGGCGCGATCCCGGTACAGATGGTTGACCAGTTTGCCGCAGCCCAGCTACAGGGACTGTTTGCTGCTGTAGCTGAGACCATGATGGCCATACAGCAGGCGCAGGCTCAGACAGCAGTGGATGAGGAAGGAAATCCCCAGCCACCAGCCAAGCTCCCCAAGCTGATCGACCTTCCGCTCATCAGACCTCCGCAGCCACCAGACTCGGGACACACGCCACTTGGAGGCGGCAGAAGCTCGATGAAAGTCAAGTACCCCACTGCTAGCCAGCTCGGTGGCAACAAACAAAACTCCCCGCAAGAGAAGCCGCGTGGACCTGTCCAGTCAGCTAGGAACGCGGGAATTCGCAAAGAGGACAGTCAATGAGCATAACAGCAGCTCAAAGAAGGAAAGACCCCCATGCCGGGCCGGGTGAGTCGTTCCCTGAAGACTCAGAGCACATACGGGCAGCGTGGGACTTGGCAGGGCATGCGGCCAATCCCGGTTCCGTCCGGCGCAAGGTGATCTCCTGGGCTAAAGCGCACGGCATGATGAATCGCCTGCCCAAGTCAGCCCATGACTGGCATGCTACTGATCAAAAGCTCTCCAAGGCCACATCCGAAGACATGCGTGCGGTCATGCATGAGGCATGGCATAGCGCTACTGACTCCGGCAACACCTGGATGCACCGGCACTTGATCATGCTGGCTCACGAGCGCGGCTTGCTCAAGCACCTGCCAGGGGAAGCTCACGGCATGATGCACGAGATGAGTGTTGCCCACGAGCACGACGGTATGAGCAACAAGACCGATGGAGATGGCAACGTCATCGGCGCCGGCCACGAGCACATGGTCACCAAGGCAACTCCCAAGGTTGGATTCATCGAGATTCAGAAGTCATGGGGCGACGATGGACAGGACTGCTTTTACGAAGGGTGGCTTTCAACTCCTAGCCGAGACCTTGAAAAAGACGTTACAGAGCCTGAAGCCTTTGTGGGAGCCCTACCAAGCTATTTTGCCCGCCGCGCCCCGGTTTCCGTCCAGCATGGGACTCAATTCCTCCCTGCCGGACATCTCCAGAAGGCAGTCGTGGTCAGGAACGGCAATGTCCTTGCCTCCGCTGAACACCCCACCGATGCTGCCGAATTTGAGCATTTCCCCAGTTCAGGCTCAGGCGTCTGGGTCCGTGGCCGACTTACAGAGAGCCCTGCGCGTGATTCAGTCCGTAAGGGCAACTGCGGCGGAATGAGCTTCATCGCGATGGCCACTGAATATACTCCCCTCCCCGGTGGTGGTCGCCGGATCACCAGACTCGACCCATTGCAGGAAACAACAGTCGCTCCCTATCCAGTCAACTCCGAAGCCAGGATAGAGGTAGCCAAAGCCTTCGGCCTCTCCACTGCCGAAGATTCACATGACGAGGATACCATGACTCAAACGATTGATGAATTGCTCGCCCAGGCGCTGGAGGCACGGAACGCTGCTCAGACAACCCCGCAGCCCGAAGGCGTAACCAAGGCTGAACTCGGCCAGATGCTGCTTGACTTCAAGACGCAGATGGAAGCTGCCGTTGCCGAGGCTGTACAGAAGTCCCTGCCCGCTGTGCGTGGCGAAGGTGCTGGCCGCAAGGGTGGCGCGAGCGCTCCCGATGATCTCTCCATCGCTGCTCGTGATGCCGATCCCCTCCGCTACATCGCCAGGAAAGCAACTTCCGGCCAGGAGCTGGACGAGGTTGACCAGACGCTTGTCAACGCGCTCACCTTCAAGGCACTCACGGATGGCCTGACCATGAGTGAAGACGAAGACGACAACGGCCTTGAGGCTCTACAGCAACTCATCTCCGGCAACTGATAGGTTGATCCGTCCAGCAGACGGATCGACCGACCCGCCCCTTCCCCTACATCACTCTAGGAGACACCCTCAATGTTGGCAACGGATGCCCTGATTAAGAAATCCTACAGCGGCACAACGACTACCACCCTGGCAGCGTTGATCCCGCAACTGTGGGCGGCTCAGTTGGAGCGCAACCTGCGTATCCGCGCCGTCCTGCAGCAGTCCTGTGTTGAGAACACGGACCTGATGGTCCCCAACTCCGGCAACACCATCTACATTCCAATACTGCCTGACTTCACCTATGGCCAGATGACGGCGCTCACTGAGGGCACCGACATGACGGTCATTCCGCTGAACACAGCGACCAGCGTGGCCTACACTCCGACCGAGTACGGCGCCCTGGTATCGGCCACCCGCAAGGCCCTCGACCGCATCAAGTATGACGGCGTGGCTGCTACGATTGACCGTTTGGCCTACCTCGCTTCCCGCACCATCGAGGTGTCGATTGCCAAGCTCTGGACTGCGAACGTTCCTGGCACCTCTGGCTCCGGCTACGCCAATGGTCAGCTCACCCGAGAGTACACCCTCCCGCTCGCGAGCCAGCCTGCCGGTAATGGTACGCCGCGCACAAGCAGCACGATCACCTCTGCCGACACGTTCAACGATGAGTTGATCCTGCGTGGTGTGCAAGACCTGCAAACGTTCAACAACATCCCCTTCCCCGATGGCTACTTCCGCCTCTACATTAGCCCGAGCCAGTACAAGGCGCTGATGTTCGACCAGAACACTCGCCAGGACTTGCGCTTCGGTGCTCCGCAGGCGCTATTCTCGGGTGAGGTTGGTGTCCTGCATGGCTGCCGCGTGATCGTCACCAACAGTATCCAGACCGACACTGAGAACACCTCAGTGACCGTCCAGAACTCACTCCTGGTTGCTCCTCGCTGGTCCGCCATCGCCTGGAAGCGCCGCCCGAATGTGGTCATTGACCCGACCCTCTACGACTTGGGTCGTCGGCGCCAATTTGGTGTGGTCGGTGACTGGGATATCGAGCTGCTGCACAACGAGCGTGCGATTGTCCTTGCCTCTGCTTGAGATGCCTTGGAGGCTGCGTGAAAGCGCTTGCCCAGCTTCTCGTGAGTAGCGCAGCCCCACCGATTGCTCTGTGACTTTACTCAGTGAGTTTGGTAGTAGTCTTTCGTGTTTCACTCAATGACCTGGCCGTTTAGCGGTTACGTCTTCCTTAACCACGGCGCCGGAAAATTGATGAGCAACGAATTTGTCTTTAGTGAACATGCCTTCTTTGCGGCGGAACAGGACAGATTCTCCTTTCATTATTCCTGAATGCAGAATATAGGTCAGGGTCAGTTCACGGTACCTATCATTATCACCTACTTCAGCAAGTTTCAACTTGACAGTGATGCCATCAATTGAGCCATCTATGGTTAGATAGTGGGGTGTACCTGTAAAGTCCCCTGAAATATACACTTCTGTTCCTGACCCCGTTACTTTTGTACCCACCTGGCCCAGGAACACACGTACCTCATTTTTGTCGGAGGCATCATAGAGACCAGGCCGTTGCCACACCCACTCGCCACTAATATCAATTCCTGAAGTACCTGCTGCCACTTGCGATGTTGGTAGTGATGGCGTACGAGGTATAGCGGTAGGTTTTGCGCCACTCAGAGACGCTGCCACTAACTGTGCGGCTTGCCTCGAATCCAATCGACTCACGTCAAGAAGCTGGTAATTGGTAAGGAAACCACTTACTTGAGTGGGCTTATGGATAACTCCGATAATCTGCTTGTGCTGTCCCAGCGCCAAGCTAAGTTCGCTCTGCACCCACTGCGATGCCCAGGAATTGGGGGTGAGCACGATGACATAAACGTCCCGGTCTTGCAGTTCCTGTTCGAGTGTCTTGACCCACTGCGCGCCGACATACAGCCCCTCTTGGTCATACCAGATATCGAGGTTGTTATTCTTCAATTCGGCGACAAAACCATCGCACCAGTCATTGTCCTTATGGCTGTGACTGACGAACACTCGTAACGAAGCCATCTCTCACCTCTGTCTCGAAGCTGTTGTATCGGTGTGGCCAAAGCAGACAACTTGATTACCTCACGATACCAGAGAATAGGTTAGATAGCAACAAAAGGAACAGAGAAATGGCATTCACTACCACGCCCTACGCCCAGCTCGCTGACGTCAAGAACGCGATTCACGGGCTCTCGACCAACGAGGATGACGGCTTCATCACCCTGCTCATCCAGCGGGCTCAGGCAGTCATTGATGCGTACTGCGGCTACCCATTCCAATCAGATGGCACAAGCGAGAGCCCAACCACGCGGCTCTTCAACGGGAACGGTGGCATCGTGCTGCCTATCGAGAAGTGCCAGTCCATTGTCACGGTGAACGAGACCACGCTGAACGTCGGGATCAATTACGACGGGACGTATGCGCTCACCTCATCGCAGATCAATATCACGCCCGACGTGGTGCTGCTTCCGCTGAATGAGACGCCTGGGTATATGATCCAGCGCATCACTGGGAACGAGTTCCAAGAGGGCTTGCAGAACTACCAGATCAGCGGCGTGTGGGGCTATGCGAGTGTTCCGCTCGATATAACCTTGGCCACTACCTTCTTGGCAGTCCACTACTACGGGATGCGCGACACCTACTACGGCTCCGTCCTCGTACAGGGCAACCAGACGATCAAGTATACGCAGACCATCCCCGGCCATGTGAAAGAGCTGCTTGATCGCTATCGCAACAACTACTTTGTCTCCGGCAACTCCACAGGGTTCGGTCCTGGCTTCGGCACAACGTTCGGGGGTCTCGCGTGAGTTGTGAAGGAGTCATAGTAGGTTAGCGGCAATGCCTACTTCGATCCACCGATCCCTGAAGGCTTGCTCACAGACGATCTTGCCGGAGAGATGGAAGATGCTCTTCGCGCAGAAGCAGATACCCTGACCCAACTCGAAGTCTTCAATATCAGCGCCCGCACGCCAGTTCGCACTGGTGCCCTGCTCTCGGACATCACCGGAGAAGATAACCCAAGCACGGACATCCTCAGCTATGTCTACTTCGATGACACCAACCAACTCGACGAGTACGACCGCGTGTATGTGCAGTACCAGGAGGGTGGCATTCTCGGTATGGCCACCTACACCAATCCTCCACGGCTGATGGTCGCAAGTGCCGTGACTGAAGACATTCCAGCTATCGAGATATGGGGCAACCAAGCACTCGCTGACTGGGCCGCCGTCTTGATTGGAGGTTGATATGGCTACCTACGACCCCAACGACTATATGGTTGGCCCGATCATCGGCGCACTGACCCAGATAATCCAGCAGCAAATCCCCAGCATTCCGACCATCTACCAGACCCCGACAGATTCGACACCCGACAACAACTCCGTCCAGTTCCCCTACGAGATTGTGCTCGATGACACCCAGTATCCGGGCATGATGCGGCTGGACCTGAATATCTATGTCACCCACCTCTTCAAGCGAACTCGGCTGGATCAGGTCTACCAGCAGATGCAGCCATACATCTATCCCTGGTTTATGGTGCTCTCAGCCTGGGCCAACCAGTACCTCGTGCCCGAGAATGGACTCTCGACACAGATCCTCCAGCTCGACAAAAAGATGCGGATCGTCCCCTTCAACTTCAACGGCCAAGCCTATATCGGCCTCGTGTTCAAGCTCTTGATTATCACCGAGTTCCCGGTGGACACCAGCGAGTCGTAGCCTCGGTTAAAAGGACTTCAATATGGCCTACGCATTGTCAAAAAAGACGGTCCTGGCAGTTGCCACTGAGGCTACCCCAGGAACGCCCCGCACTACACCAACCCTCTTCGTACCGACCAAGCATACTTACAAGCGCATCGTGAAGCAGCAATACATCACAGATGACCGTGGTGTACGCGACGACAACAACGATGTTGTGCAGCTCGTCTACGAAGGCCAGCATTCCCTCAAGGGCGAGTTCTACGCTGACACCAGCCCCTACTTCATCAACGCAGCACTTGGCTCGGACACACCTACCCAGCCAAACGTGGGCCAGGCTCCGACCGCTTGGCAGCACGTGATGGTACCTGCCGACGTTCCCCCGACCCTGACCCTCTACAAGAGCTACCAGACCGAACTCTACCAGATGCCGTTCTCGGTGATTACCAAGTTCAGCTTCAAACTGATGAACGAGGGCAGCTTACAGTTCGAGGCTGATGCTGTGAGCAACGGCCATGCTGCCTACGCAGGCACCTGGACGCCTTCAATCTCGACAGTCCATCCGATGGCCGGCGCTCTCGCGGTGATCAAGTACAACGGCACAGCGTCAGTCAACATCGATAACATCGAGATTGACTACAGCCAGAAGTACACCTACTGGTACAGCGGAAGCCGGGATTACATCGCAGCGTATCCCGGTGGTCGAGAGGTCAAGTTCAAGTTCGATGCTCGGTTTGACACCAGCGCGATCTACGACGACTTCGTAGCTGGCACGCAGCGCAGCCTGGAGTTCATGGTCACTGGTGCCAACCTTGGTGGAACGGTCGTTCAGACGCTCGATGTACTGCTCCCGACAATTAACTTCGATAGCGGCGAGCATGAAACCAGCAAGGAAAACGTGCTGGTCAAGATGGCTGGCACGGCGCTGCCGACCACCGGCACCCTGATCCAATGCACCACGATCAACACCGTCGCGAGCTATTCTGTATAAGCGTGTGTTGGGTAGGCAAGAACCCAACTGCTCCTGTCGGACAGTTGCATAACAGCGAGCAACGATGATTGTTCCAATTGGGGCTCCGGTCTGTGTCGTCGATCTGAACATTAATTGAGCCACATCATCTGGTCGAATATTTGCTGTCTTTATTGCCGCGGGTGTATTTCTAGGGCACATGGTTTGGGTGTCTTCGTGCGGCTTGAGGTAAACTTCTTGGCCCAGTCATCTGGTTTCCCATTTCGTTAGCAGCCGCTGGGCGGGAGTCAATAAGCCGACTCTTTTCGAGTCTCCGCCTGTTCCCATTGTTCATTCCTCACTGCCCCAGGGTTTGCTTGGGTGACATTCAGTGCACCAGTTGCTTCAGAGAAATAGCAGTCTTGCTCACTGTGACTATTCAATAACCGAGCGAACGTACAGGGCATCTGATCTGTCATCTGTGGGAATAACTGATGAACACCCGCTTTTCCGGACATAACATCCCTCCCCGTAACAGGCAACAACTTGACCTGATTGGTATGTCGCCCGACATAGTCTGTATGGTAGCATGTTGCTCGTTGGGGTAACAAGGACGATATCGTGGTGCACCGACGCTGTCGTTTACCCCGCCGCAAAACTCGATCAACGATCTAGTGAACTACACGCCCCTTGCTCTCTTCCTGGGACGCCCCAGCCTGAGACGCGAGGGCTTTTTGATTGGAGAGATAAAATGACTTTCCTGTACGACGACTTCTTTGCCGATCCCGATGCTTCCGTTACCATCACCCCTAAGCTCTGGCAGGGTGGTGAGCTGGTAGAAGTGCCGATCCAGGTACGACGCCGGCTCTCCCTTGGGCAGCGTGAAGCGATCAAGACCGGCTCCGTTGCCTTCGAGATTGACACTAGTGAAGGCACCTACACCCCCAAGGCTGTAGACCAGGAGAAGCTGACGGTGCTTACTCTGCTCGCCCTGATTGTGAGCTGGCCCTTCACCTTCAAGGATGGGACCCCAGTGCCGGTTAACGAGAAGACTATTCGTGCCCTTGGTGCTACCAACTCTGACGTGATCCTGATGGAGATCAGCCGGCTCGATCAAAAGAGACCGGAGACATTCGAGCCTTTCGTCGCGCCGTCAGAGGCAGCCTGAGCCAAGCCCCTGGCGACATAATCCCCGGCTCATTCAGCTTCCGCTACGCCTGCTACGAGACATTCGGATGGACCCCGGCAGATGTCGCAGCTCTTGACGAGGATGAGGCATGGCGGATCTCTATCGTGCTCTCCGAGGTAGCCAAGTACATCCACAAGCAGCAACAGCAAGCAGAGAGAGACGCACAACGAGGCAACCCAGGCGGCAAGGTCGATGTGGTCATGGATGACGACGACGCCTGGGACATTGACATGGTGGAGGTTCGGGAGGAAATATGAGCGGGCCTACGCCTTGAGTTAAGGTACGCGAAGAGATCGATTACGGAGTCAAGGATGAAAGATCCTGTCACTGGCGATGAGCTGAAACCCCTGGAGTACTTCACACGCCAAGTACAGGTTATGGTGCGTACCCCTTGGTTCCTCCTGCTCTTCAACCTGACCACCATCGCGATCTTCCTTGGTCATGGCGACCTGTGGAACTACTTCGCCTCCTGGCTGGCCATCATTATTGAGTGGTTGGTTGGTACGTACATGTTTGGGCAGACGGGCAGGGACGCCATCGTCATGCGCACCATCAAGAAGGAACTCGCCGAGAAGGTCGAGCGCATGGAAGCGGAGCATGGCAAGGCTTTGGCCGAACTGAAGGAAGTTATTGTCCGTCTCCACGCTCGTGTCACTGCTGGTGAAGAAACAACCGAGCTACCTACTCCTGCGGCTTCTGCTTCTTGAGAATAATTTCCCCTGATCCGCCCCTAAAAACACGATGTGGGTTGTCAGGAGATGGAGGGATTACAGCCACGACCTCCCACTCGTTCTTCGCCCAGATCGTTGAGTGCCTCTTCGTTGGTGCCGATGGGCACCAACTTGTAAACCCACTTGTCCGTATCAAACTCGTCAGAATCAAGCAATAAGGCGAGCGGAGTCGCGGGCGTATTTCATTGCGCCGTCTATGTACTCATCGTCGCAACCCAAAAACTTCAGCCGTTGTCGGTAGATTCTTTATGGGGCTTTATCTCTTGCCGCCGAAAGTCCGTAGCAGGTGAAACATGTACGCAATAACCACCCCAGTCACCACCGGATAGCAGTCTTCCAATCGTACATGCCTATCACCTCCCCTTGCTAGAACGATTGTACCATAAAGGATTTCCCCATGAGTAGTCCATCAGGGACGGCGACTATTGGCTTGCAGGTCGTCCTCAACGATGCTGCGAGCGCGGGTCTGACTGCCCTTGGCCTGGGCTTTCTTGGGCTGTCTACCAACATTGCCAGGCTGAATAGTGCCTTTACCACAACAAACTCAGGCATGGCGGCGCTTGGTCTCACGGCCATAGCCGCAGGTGCCCTCTTCGGCATCTTCGCTGGTGCTATCGCCTACTCCATCGAGCAAGGGCAAGGACTGCAAGATGCCCTGGTTCAGGTGGAGAACTCGGTTCAGGGCACTGATAGCCACATGCAGGAGATGACCCAGACGATCATCACCCTGGGCAACCAGTCAGTGTTCTCCAGCCAAGAGCTAGCAGACGGCTTCGCGGCGATGGGCAAGAACGGCCAGGATGCTGCTGATATCATCGACTACACCGGCCAGCAGATGGTGATCCTAGCCGAGGCAACCAACTCAGATACAGTGCCGGCTGCCAACCTGCTCTCCTCGACCATGCAGATGTATAACGCCAATGCCAACCAGTCAGCGGACTACACCAAGGCTTTGACCTTCGCGTTTTACAACGGCCAGGGAAGTATCAGTGGTCTGCAGGCAGCGATGAATGCATCGGTGCCTACTGCCAAGCTCCTGGGTGTGAACATCGATCAGCTCGCGGTATGGTTGGCGGTGCTTGGCCAGAACGGAATCAAGGGCGAGCAAGCGGGCGTAGACCTCAACTATATCATGCAAGGGCTAGTCAACCCGACGCAGGCGGCAACCATTCAGCTCGCTAACCTGGGACTGGTCACCGTTAATCAGGTCACCCCGGCGATGGAAGCGCTCACTGCCAAGATGGAGACGCAGGGCGGGGTTGCTGCGAAAGAGGCGGCTGGGTACAACGGCACGATAGCCTCCCTCCAAGCGATCTACACCTGGGCACAGAAGCTCGGTGATATCCCATTCAACGAGACCATGTACCAGTGGGCGCTGCAGACTGGGCTGCTCACAAACAACATGTACAACGCCCAGGGCCAGTTTGTTGGGATAAACCAGGTACTTGGAGACATCAACACCAAGCTGAAAACGATGTCCACGGCAGAGAAGATGGTCACCCTCGATCAGCTCTTCAATGTCCAGGGCGGCAAGGGCGCTGAGATCCTGCTCTCCAATTTCCAGCAGACGGAAACCCAGTGGCAGAACCTGACCCCGCTACTTGCGCAGACCAACCCACTCAAGGATGCAGAGCGTGTAGTCGGCACACTTACCGGCCAGGTGAAGGCTCTCGGTACCTCAATCCAAGACGCTGCCGGTACGATTGGGATGCAAATGTTCCCAATCCTCACCAAGGGAGTATCCCTGGTCAATGGCCTGGTCGGTGACTTTGCCAAGGCAGCTACCCCAGTACATCAGTTCGCTGCTGTCTTCCTGCTCGCTGGCGCTGCCATATCAGGATTTGCTCTAGTAGTTGCTGCGGTGGTTGCTGCAGCGGTCATGATCGGGCCAGCTCTGATCACAGTAGCGGCGATCATGGGTGGGTTGCTCGGGCAGACCGCCGTGGTCACTGCTGCGTTCCTCCTGATCCAGACCCACGCGAAGCAGATCCAGCAGGCGCTGCAGCCGCTTGGCCCCGTCTTCCAGATGATCGGCACAGCTCTGAATAACCTGGCTACGACAGCGAAGTCCGCATTTGGGCCAGCTTTCCAGCAGATCGCAACCACAGTACGGTCCCAGCTCCTACCCGCTCTTGTCCCGCTAGAGCCCGTGCTCAAGATTATCGGGGTGATCCTGGGAGTTACCCTGGTCGCTGCGGTCCTGCTCTTCATCTCGATCATCACTGGGGTCATTGCGGCTTTCGCCAGAGTCCTGGTCGGGGCCGTCCAGTTCGGCACGGGTATCGTCCAGCTCATCGGTGGCGCGTTCCAAACCTTGAACTCCTTGGTCGGTGGCTTACTTGCGATCCTGGGCGATATCATCCACGGGCAGTGGTCGAAAATCGGCACCGATGCCCAGAGTATGTGGACTGGGATGACCAAGGGCCTGGGAACCATATGGTCTGGGTTTGGTAGCATGATCACTGGCCTGATCACGGCTACCGCAGGCGCCGTGCTTGCCTTGATTGGTGGCTTGGTCGGGAATATTATCGCCTGGTTCTCGAAGCTGGTACCTGGTATCCAAGGATTTCCTGGGCAGATCGTCTCGCTGTTCAAGGGCATACCTGGCCAGATGGAAACCATCGGGCAGCAGATCATCGCTGGCTTGGTTAATGCTATCCTGAACGGCGTCGGGGCAGTTGGCGGGGCTATGCGCTCGCTTGCTAACAACATGCTCGGATCACTCAAGAGTGTGCTTGGCATCGCGTCTCCATCAAAGGTGATGATGGAGATAGGCGGGAACACAGCGACTGGCTTCCTCCAAGGTATCACCGGGACGAACGTGGCTGGTCCGGCTGCGGCACATCTGGGTGGAGTGGTAGCGGCAACCAAGGCAGCGGTATCAGGGGGCCTCTCCTCGGCGGCTCGGTCAGCGTCACCCCTTGGTGCTGGCGGTGGCAGGGAGGCAACACCACCCTAGTCTTCCAGATCGACAGTACCAACGTGGCAACCGTGGTCATGAACAACCTCACCCAGCAGCTAAAGATGAATGGCGCGGCAAGGAAATCGGGGAATAACAAGTGAGCCTTTATAGGGTACTGATGGCTGGCCAGGACATCACCCGGTATGTCAATGAGCCAACCATCCACCCTACCAACAACCTGGGCCAAGGGCCAGGGGTGGAACAGAACTCCAGGTAGGGCTGCCACTGCGGAGTTCGACACCACCCTTGGTCCGGCTGCTACCGCAGTCGGCGCTGGTCAGACCGTCAGTGAGCCAACCCTGGTGCGTATGGGTGAGGTGCAGATATACGACTTCACTGGCACCCTGGTGTTCGCTGGCTACGCTGGTGTCATTGACGACAAGACGGATCGCCTCTCAGTCTTTACCCACGTGCAGTGCTACGACTACTGGCAGCAGCTCGACCGTACTATGTCACCGAGGTCTACACGGGCGCAGGCGACACTTACATGGTCAAGAACTTGATCAGCAAGTATGCCTCCTGGCTCGACACCAGCCTGGTCCCCAGTAACACCAACTACGTCTTCAGCAGTCTTCCTCTCCTCCATGTGACGCTGCGTGATGCACTCCAGGCGATCACAGGCACGGCTGGTCAGGTGATCTGGATCACACCGGATAAAAAGGTTCACTACATCCCGCTGACTGGAGCGTCGAGTGCGGCCTACTCGATATCGGATGTACCCAACCGCACAAGCAGCTTTCCGGCTACGATCTCGAAGTACGAAGTCGATGACACAGCAGCGGTCAACCGCGTTTATTTCTACGGCGGTAACTATCTTACTGGCAACTTCACCCAGAACATCTCCAACCAGGCGGACGGCAGCAATACCCTCTTTGCTCTTGCCTACTATCCCTACGAGGCGACTGACGGCTATGTGCATGTGTGGATCAACGGCACAGCGCAGGCCGTCGCATTCACCGGAGCTGACCAGAGCCTGGCTGCCAACGTGCTCAAGCCAAATGGTACAGCAGACTGCTTGATCAACCGCTCCAGTCATACCATCCAGTTTGCCTATGCCCCAGCCAGTGGAGCTTCAGTCACCTGCGAGTATCGCTACCAGCTCCCCCTGACGGTCGTGCTCACCAGCCAGCCCAGCCTGGCATTCTACGGGATGTACCTGGATGGCGTCTACATCGATACCACGGTCATCGACACAGCGACCGCTATCCAGCAGTGTCGCGTGTTGCTCTCAGAACAGGCATTCGGCTAACCACTCTGGAGATGGACGTGTGGCAGCCTGGGCTCGTTCCTGGCACGGTGATCACAGTGGTCAACCAGGTCAGGAATATCAACGCCAACTTTATCATCCAGTCGGTCGAAGGTTTCTTCCAGGGCGGTGGTGTTCCTGGGACAGTGAAGTACCACGTGGTGTGCGGTGCCTGGCACTGGAACGTGGTCGATGTGCTGATGAGCATGCTGCAAGGTGGCCAGCCGCTCGATACCAACATCGATGGTGAAGGAAGCCCGATTCAGGTGCCGGATGTCCCCGTAGATACCATCAATCTGAGCTTCACAGTAGCCATATCAACGAGAACAGCTGGTGGCTACTATCCACGATCAACACCGCTTGGGGATGGACATGACGCCTACCCCGGACTTGCGAGCATCGGATCATCCACACGGTTGAGTGTTGCGACAAACGCCAATCTACCAGTTATCTAGGGTTGGAACGGTGTGAATGCACCGTTCCGGCCCTCGCTCAGCAGAGCTGAGCAAGGAGAAGAGAATGGCCGTAGACATAGCGCTTCGCTGTAAATGGGAGGTCAAGAAGAGAAATCCTCTGACTGGCCTCTACGACGTGCAGCTCACACGATACAACATCTGGACCAACTACGGGCTGACAGCGCTGGCCGGTGCACTGAATGGCAGCTATCTTGCCCCGCAGTATCTGGAGATAGAGAACAACGGCACTGGGATCACCAACGCGAGTGGGATCACTGCCGGCGCAACGAGTTGTACCGCTACCACGAACGTGCTCGAAGCGGGTGATACGCAGATCATCCTCGGGGTAGGGACAGCTAACCAGGAGACGGTGGGTGGGGTGACGGTGAGCGGGACTGGGCCATATTCCTACAGCTTCACGGCCTGCACCAAGAGCCACGCCAACGGTGATCCGCTCTGTCGCGTTCCCCTCGCTGCGGACACAACCTCGTCGCTCCAGACGAGTGGCAGTATGACTCGGTGAACAATCCGAACCAGCGGCTACCCTCAGTGGCTGGCTACTCGACGGGGACAGGGGTATGGGTCAGCCAGTTCTACTACAACGGCGCGCAGGCCATCGGGAATATCACCATGATAGGACTGTGCGACACTCCGACGCTAAGCTCAGGCAACTCCACAACCATGTCGCTCTCGGGTATGTGCATGCCTCTGGTGAAGACCTCGAAATTGATGGAACTCTCACGCTCGTGAACGGGTAAAATTAAGTTGTGAGGCGTAGCCTCACGGCCCCATGGAAGCGGAGCTTTCATAGTATGGCATTTCTTTCTACCAGGGTCG
This sequence comes from uncultured Chloroflexia bacterium, assembly GCA_963826075.1. Taxonomy (GTDB): domain Bacteria; phylum Chloroflexota; class Ktedonobacteria; order Ktedonobacterales; family JADMIN01; genus JAJPKE01. Next base: position 17,487 of record CAWGVQ010000003.1, on the reverse strand, counting down.
ATGGTGAGAGCCAGGGCACCATTACCGCGAACTGGTACAACGACTTCATGCAAGTCCTCACTGGCGTGATGAACGACCAGCCGATCTACATCTACTACCAGCCTGGCGCTGGCACCAATCCTCCCGCACTCAAGATCAAGACAAATGGCAACGCAGGACTCCTACAAGGCTTGAACTCAGCCGGGTCTCAAGTCTTCTTGGTTGATGCCAGCGGTAATCTCACGGCTGCCGGGACACTCTATGTCGGTGGAAATGCCGAACTTTACTCTAGTGGCAACGATGTCCACCTCCAGAACACAGATGGCAGTGGGTACCTCTACCTCGACTTCTCCAATGAGCTGCACCTGACCGGCGGCGCGCACTTCGACACATCGGGAAACTATTACGGCAGTGTCTATGGCAACGTCACCGGCACAATATACGGCGCCAATGTCTACGACAATAGCAACCGAGTAGCGGTTCAGGGCGCACACTCGAATGCAGGGCAGCCGATCCTCTCTATTGGCAACGGTGCTCCATCATCGCTGAGTGCCAACGAAGTCTATTTCCAGCTCAGCTAAGGGGTGAGAGATGGGCAACGAAACACTCGGCAGTACCGCTACCCCAACCGGAGGCACCTACTATATCAACTCTTCGTACGTGCAGTGGAAAGCGAACTCGTACGCGGTCATGCCTGCAGGCGGCGGGTACGTTGACGTCATCTACTGCTACTGCGGTGCCTACAGCACGACGCAGGGCTTCCAGTTCGCTATCTATGCTGCTGGTGGTGACGCTGGTAGTTTCATTAACTCAAACGGGCCATACAACTATGGGGTCGGGTACGGGTGGAACTCGGGCGCGTTTACACCAGGGAGCTACCCCTATGTAGGGCCTGGAACCAACGTCAGCGCCTCCTTTTGGACTCCAGGTGCTAGCCAGATCCGAGGCACTAACTTCGGGACTGGCGGCAGCTTCTGGTTCCACACCGGCACAGGCTGGGTCGAACCGTTCAGTGGAGGCACGCAGGTCACTGCGGTCGGTGACCTCGCCTGGTACCTTACCTATTTCCAGCCGGCAGCAATAACCGGCTACCCCACAGCGCCTGTCCAGCCAGGATCGAGCTTCAGTGTCTCAGGTGTGAGCTTCAGCCCTGGCGTCAACAGCGTGAGCATTGGTGGTGTTGCCTGCCCGAGCTGGACGGTCAACTCGGATACCAGTCTCACGGTCACCGCACCAAGCAGTGGCTGCCAGGGCCAGCTCGAAGTGGTCACCAATGCAGGGACAGCCTACAGTGTTGACGCCGAGATAATAATTGCCAGGGACGCCGAGATAAAAGTTGCCAGACCCTCGCTAGAGGATACTCTCGTGGAAAGAGCGAATCTGCCACGGGAGGTCCACAATGCTCAGGAGTCGGACAGTGCATCAGATACACGAATTGGCCCAGAGAGCCACGCCAGTGGCCGAGATTGCGCGCACGCTGGGGCTTAGTCGGCCGACGGTGCGTAAGTACCTGCAGGGTGCGCCACCCCCCAAAGTACGCCAGCGCAAACGGCGCAAACTCGAGCCCTACCAGGAGCAGATTCGGTCCTGGCTGGAGCAGGACCACTGCACCAACTGCGTCACCATGCTCGAGCGTCTCCGGCCACTGGGCTACACGGGTGGCATCTCGCAGCTCAAAGCCTTCGTCCATCCGCTGCGTCCGCCGCGTGCGGGCAAACGCCCGGTGATCCGCTACGAAACCGGCCCTGGGGAGCAGCTCCAGTTTGACTGGGGCGAATTCCCCTATGAGGAGGCTGGCATCCGACGCAAGCTCTATGGTTTCCTGGCCATCCTGAGTTATTCGCGGATGCGCTTTGCCTGCTTCACCAAGCGGGCGGATGCCTCGACACTCATCCGCTGTCTCATGGCGGCCTTGGAGTATCTGGGTGGTCTGCCGCAACGGGTGTTGACCGACCGGATGAAGAGTGTCTTGGTGGGCACAGAAGATGGGGTGCTGCAGTGGCAGCGAGAGTTTAGCGACTTCGTGGCGAGTCTGGGGATCGCGCCCCAGGTCTGTAAGCCCTACACCCCACAAACGAAGGGGAAAGTCGAGCGGACCGTCGCGGTACTCAAATCTGGCTTCTGGCCCGGTGTCGCCTTTACCGACCTGGATGACCTCAATACCCAGGTGCTGGCCTGGTGTGACCGGATTAACCAGCAGCCTCATGCCTCGACGCATGTGCCCCCTATCGTCCGGGTGGCCGAGGAAGGGCTGCGGCCCTTGCCCACCGGCTGGGCGTGGGAACGCTTTGCCAGCGAGGAGCGCCGGGTCAGCTGGGATGGCTACCCGTCCTACGACGGCGTGCTCTACGGGCTGCCCGCGGCGGTGGCCGGACTGCCGTCACTCGCGGGTACCACCGTCCAGGTCCGCGAACGCGCCGGACAGGTGCTGGTGTGGTCCAGCGGACAGTGCGTGCTGGAGGTGGCCAAGCGGGCGCGCTCCCGCACGCTGGTGCCGCATCCGGACCAGTTCCGGGGTGTGGCCAGTGCAGCGGCCGCGGCCCGGCGTACGCAGCCGCTCGGCCACCAGATCGCGGCGCCCCAGGTCGCGCAGCGCGACTTGCGCGAATACGACTGGCTCTATGGGGTGGGGTGGGGTGCACAGGAGGGACCGCAATGAGGCAAACGCAGGAAACCGCCTTGGATCCGCTCACCGCCGCCCTCAAGGCGCTGGGACTCACCGCCTTGGCTGCCACCTTGCCGCTCCTCTTGGACCAGGCGCGGCAGCAGGAACCGACCTACGAGGTGTTCCTGGCCCAAGCCCTGGAGGCCGAGCATGCTGGTCGTGCGGCACGGGCTCATGCGCGCCGGCTCCGCGCCGCCCGTCTGCCGGCACAGAAGACCCTGGAGGGCTTTGACTTTAGCTTTCAACCCACGGTGCCTGAGCGGCTCATCCGGGAACTCGCGGAGCTGCGCTTCCTCCAGACGGCCACGAACGTCATTTTCCTCGGGCCACCGGGTGTGGGGAAAACGCACCTGGCCTCTGGGCTGGCCGCGCGCGCCCTCGACGCCGGGTACAGCGTGCTGTTTACCACCTTGGGGAGTCTGGCCGAAGCCCTCGATGGGAGTCCGTCTCCCACCGCCTGGCGGCAGCGGCTGCGCCGCTATGTGCAGCCGCATGTGTTGGTCATCGATGAGGTCGGCTACACCCGGCTCAGCGTCGAGCAGGCGCACGCGATGTTTGAACTGGTGACCGCCCGCTATGAGAAAGGAGTGATTTTACTGACCAGTAATACCAGCTTTGCCGAATGGGGCACGTTGCTGGGCAATGAGGTCCTGGCTAGCGCCCTGCTCGACCGCTTGTTGCATCACGCCGAGGTGATTACCATCTCCGGCGCCAGTTACCGGATGAAAGACCGTGCCGCCCTGCGGCCCAGCTCGGTCGCCGTCGCGTCCTCATGATGCAAGGGAGCGACAACTTCTCTTCGGCGATTGTGGCAAATTCTATCCCGGCGTTGACAACAGCGCCGGCAATATGATCGTCGGCCAGATTTGGGTGAGTCGTGGTGGAGTCGTCACCTCGCCTATCTCCATCTTTATTCCGAACGGTGGCGGGGTGCAGTCAGTCAAGGGCGTATGGGTCAGCAATGGCTCAGGAGGAGTGAAGAGGATATGGTAACCCCGATCAGGTTGTGATGCAGCACGCTGCATCACTGCCCAGTCAACCCTCACCAAGGGTTGACCTGATACACGTCCCGCTCGCAGTCTTGCGGGGCATTCAGCTACGAGAGTCGATCATCGCACAGCACCAACATGTGATCAATGCTCTCCAGGCAGAAATGCAGGCGTATATCGGCAGCCAGCTTGGTGTCGATCTCAGCACTGCAGACTGGAAGCTCGACCCACAGCAAGGAATATTGGAGCGCATCAATGTACAGCCAACCACCCAACCGCAACAGATCGGAGTGGAGCTACCTGCGGCAGATAGCCCAGGACATGAAGGACTTGAAGATAGCAGTCGCGGACCTTCGGGAGAAACGGGTCAAGCCTGATCAGATCTACTCCCGCGAAGTGATCGACGGCATGATCGCTGACCTCAAGGATGAGATTGGTTCGATCAAGGAGATCATGCAAGAGCAACGGCAAGCTCTTTTCAAGTACCTCGCCATCGCTGGCTCGGCTATCACGATAGTCATCCTCATAGCGCAACACGTCACCATCCACTGATCGTTGGAGACAAATCGATGGCTTGCCACTAAAGGTTGTTGGTAATGTTAGGGTAATAAACGTTGATCTGCGGACCAAGCAGGATCAACACAGCTATGACCACGACCACCACCACCAGCACCATTACGCCAACATAGATCCAGTTTCCCCGACTCATGAACTTCCCTCCCTCGCTTCCTATTCCGAGGCAGTATAGCGTCGGCCAACGACGTACGCAAGATGTAAGGAAATCCCCATGACTCTCAGTCTCCTCTCGGAAGGACCAATCACCGAGTTCATCACCACTTGCGGCATCTTCTACAACGGCACCTGCGGTGAGTGTGCTCTTGAAGTCGCGAAAGCTGCAATCAAGGGCTTGAAGTCCTCGCAGCTCGACATGATCGCCATCACCCACGACATGCAGAACCACGGCGAGGCCAGCTCCAACGGTGCGTCTACGATGGCTGGACTAGCCGACGAGGCAGGTCGCCAGGGCCTGACCATCCTCCATGTCACTGACTATCAGCAACCACTGCAGGAGAACTGGCACCAGGAGTTCCTTGACAACGCTGGCATCAACCCGATCATCATCGAGATCGCCAACGGCCAGGCGCTGCAAGATATCCAGACCAGCGCCAAGGATGAATCTGGGCTCCAGTACCACTACATTGTGATTCTCAACAAGCAGGCACTCGGCTACATTGTCAACGACGGTGACAGCCCTGAAGCCGCAACCACCTTCCCTGTCTATTCCTACGCAGATATCGCCTCGGCCATCCCCTGCGCGATCATGATCTTGAAAGGTCCGATTATGAGCAACATCCCCTCCGGCTGGACAGACTCTGGCAACGGCGACCTGAATGTCCTCAATGGTGTGCTGACTGCTCCCAACGGCAAGACAGTCATGCATGGCTTCCGCGCCTACATCCTGACCAATGCGTGGGAAGCCAGCAACGTACCAACTGGCGGTGAGTACGGTGTCAGTGGTGGCACGAAGCAGAACTTCACCACCAACAGCCTCTTCTGGAATGGCAGTGCAGTGGTCGTCGAGGCTGCCGTCACTCCTCCTCCCCCGCCCACTCCTTCTCCGGCTCCTACCAACGCGGCTATTGTCTCTGACCTGCATGCGATCCTGGCTGCGGTCAATGATGCTCTCTCGAAAGTAGTAAGCTAATGTTGAACTCAATCCTCCTGGCTGTCCTCCCGATCATCCTCCCTCCGCTGGTTGGTGCCGTAGGCGTCTTCTACAAGCAGGCTGTCTCCAAGCTGCCAGCCAACCTCCAGCCGATTATCTCCGAGCTGGCTGGACAGGCCGTCGCTGCGTCTGAGCAGTCCCTCTCAGGCCAGCCTGGTGCGACGAAGTTCGCAGCGGCTTCGACCTGGCTTTCTGGTGCGTTGTCTCGGTATGGGATCACGCTCTCGGCTAGTGAGATCAAGAGCTTCATCGAAGAGGCGGTCTACGATCTGAAGCAGTCCATGCCTAGCGCTCCGGCTGTTGTCCCTGCGGCTGCTCCTGTAGCTGCTCCCCAGACTCCCGGCGCGTAATTCCCACAGACAAAAAAAATCTCCCCCAGCCACTGCGGTTGGGGGAGTTCTTTTTGGCACTTACTCAATGGTACTTCCCCATTTATCTTTTATGCCAAGATCAATAAGAGCCTTATCAACCCGTATCTCCATTTCTGTTATCATCTTGCCTGAAACACTTGGCCCCTTGATGTGGTTGCATGCTGCGATTCTCAAAAGCTGTGTAACAATTTTGACCATCTCTACCCGTGAGTCAGTTTGAAACGAGTAGTTGTACTCCTGTTCTTTACCGGCCACGGGATGGCCGACAGTATCAACCCCGATGCTAAAGGTTTCGCTACCATCATCTCTGTCCCAGCTCCAGCCCGAGTCACCCGGCCCAGTAGCCAGAAGCTCTGATTTAGCCGAAAAATCGTTGGTGCGGAGGCGGTACACCTTCATTGACTCTACCTTTCGGAATATAAGGGCACTTGTGGCTATGCGGATTCACCAAACAAGTTTAAAGAATCCCCCCTCCATCACTGGAAGGGGGATTCTTGTTTGTCGTTAACAGCTTGCTTGGCTTATGTCTGTAGTAGCTTGCCCAATAGCGGTAGTACCCTGGTCGTAGTCCTGGCTGCCAGCAGTAATCTGTGAGGCGTCAGAGTTGTTGATCCCTTGGACTACCAGCTCGGACCCGTTCTCATAGTCGGTGAGAGCTGTGCGTAATTGCGTGTCTGCAGACTTGAGACATGGGGGTGCGGGATTCTGGTTCAAGATATTCAGGAAAGTTGCTGCATCGTCATGCGCCTTCTGACTGTCGCTGCTACAGGCAGAAAAGTTGTCCGCGCCACAATCCGTTCCTATCTGAGTAAAGTCGTTATCCATAATGGTCAGCTGTGGCGTGATAGCAGCTACATAGGCAGGCGCGGAGGCATTGGGGTTGGTGGTTGCGGTTGGCCTGGCTGTTGGATTGGCCGTCGCAGTGGCTGTCGTAGTACCCGTGGTGCTCTTGCCACCACCACTTGCGGCAATGGCAATAGCGGTAATGGCACAGCAGACGATGAGTAGCCCACCAATTGAGCCAAGCACGATCCATAGTGTGCGGCGGCTTACCCGAGGTGGCTGTGCTGGTGGTTGGGACAGTGGTTGTGAATACGGATACGGCTGCTGTGGGTACTGAGGCTGTGGGTATGGAGGTTGCGTAGGTGGGGCCTGGTACGGTGGCTGTGGATAGGGAGTCTGTGGATACTGTGGTGTTGGGTAGGGATACGGCGGCTGTACCACTGGAACCTCTTGCGGCGACTGAGGATATTGAGGCTGGTACGGCGGTTGTGTCTGCTCCGGATACTGAGGATAGAGGGGTTGAGACGGAGGGTTAGATTCCATGAATACTCCCTTTTTACACATTATGAAATATTAAGAGTGACCAGTCACCCCAAACAAAAGCAGCGACCTCAATATACAAGATCGCTGCTTGGTATGCAATATCCTAGCTGCTAGCCACTTTACTGTTGGTCTATGAACCGTCGGTGTTGCTGCAAGCCTTTGAGCCAGATGATAATGTTATCCAGAGCGAAGCTGCGCCACTCAGGATCTTCTATGTCGTCCAGGGTGTGTATGATGCTCTGCAGGCGTGGGTCTTGCGTCTCGTCCTTGGGAGGCACCACACCGAGAATTTCCATTACGTAATCGAGATCTAGCCCGTAGGCATGCATGATCTTGGCGAAAGTGAGCCAGCCCATACGCAGGCTGATCTTACGCTCAACTGTAGAGATGGTCGTCTGATCAACGCCGATCTCGTGAGCGATCTGGTACTGTGTCTTGCCAAGAGCCTTGCGCTGGGCGACCAGTAGGTTCGTCAGCGCTCGCTGGTTCTCTATCGGAAAATCGAGATACTGCTCAATATTGCTGGGTGGCGGCAAGCCTCCAGACGAGCGCTTCTCAAACTTGCTAGGGTTGGTGGGCCTTGCGTTCTCGAAAGCTGCTGTTGATGTATTCTTTGGCATCTTAGGTAAACCCTCCTACTCCTAGGATTATAGACTATCCAGCACAGAAAAGCTAGCTTTGCGAGCCTGTTGTTGGGTCATCGCGCGCAGGTATATCTGTGTTGTAGCGACCGATGTGTGGCCTAAGATGCGGGATAGCACAAAGAGGTCACCACCCTGAAGAAGGAAATTGACCGCGAAGGTATGACGCAGGGTATGCGGTGAGCAACGGACACCATGCACAGACGACCAGTTGCCTAGACGCTCCATCCATTGATCGAGGCCGCTAGGAGTAAGAGGCTCACGTGTACGACCTAAGAATACCTCCTGGGTGAACTCCCCTGGTATACGATAGCGATGGATGTAGCGTGACAGGTGCTCAATGGAGGACTTCGGCAGACCTACCTCCCTCTCTTTCCTGCCTTTGCCCATGACTTTGATGAAGCTCTCTGAAGGGTTGCGTCCCAGGTAGAGGCGATCCATCGTCAGAGTACACAGCTCGTTTGCTCTGATCCCCGTGCCAAGGAAGACGGCCAGCATCGCCCGATCTCGGTACTGGAGCGCGGTGTAGGGCTCTTGCTTGCAGGCGGCGAACAAGTGCTTGATCTGCTCTTGGGTGAAGATTTCGATGATCTTCTCATCCACTTTAGGCAACTTCACTCTACGGCTTACTTCGTCCCTGGCTATTCCTTCGCGATCACACCACACGAAGAAGCCACGGATCACCTGGGCGTACCCTTTTGTGGTATAGGTACTAGGAACCTTGCCGCGTACCCCCACCGTCGTGCGAAACTCATCAAGGAATCGGCGTACCATCGAAGCGTGGACTGCTTCAACTGGGATATTCCCATGCCTACTCTGCGAATACTGTTGCTGGCACCACTGGCCAAACCGATTCAACTTCTGGTCATACCAGCCTTGAGTCTTGGGTGTGAGGTCGAGCACTGCGTAACGATACTCTTCAAGTGCCTGAGCAAGGTCCATTTTTTCCGCCTTTTGGTGTGCACTAACCGTCTCTGTGAGACTCCGCTAATGTGCCCCAGTCCAGAAATAGCCTGCTCAAACACCTACTCGTTCAGACCGTTTAATTCCTAAACCGTGTGTCGCCGGTTCGAATCCGGCCAGCCCCACCTGAATTTAAGCCGGTTTGTGCCACCTGGCATGTGACACCAATTCAGCAAAAAGACAAAAAACTACGTCGACAATCTCTGGTGACATAGCCGTCTGCCCGCTATCTTCCCTCTGTTATCAAGCGGGCCTTGCCACGCATGCTGTCCATCGTCTCCGCCCTCACACCGGCGGATGTAGGCGTAGCCTGGCGCACATGCGCGCCTTGTGTCCCGCCTGACCGACGCCGGACCACGGCCACCCGCGCAGGACCTGATTGCTCACCACCCCGCCGCAAGCTTCCCCGAGCCGCCACGGAGAGAGGCTCCTCACTCGCTCAGGATCGAGATCGCGAGATGGCGAAGGTGCTCGGGGTCGGCGACCACATTGATCTCGACAATCTTGCCGTTCGTGATTGTGAGCCTGAAGACGAGAATCTGTTGCCCACGCTGGACCACGGCTCCCACGGCTCCGTTCACCAGCGCCGGTTGCAACCCCCTGACGCGCCCGGAAATCTTCTCGGCCACGGCGCTTGCGCCGCGGACTTCGCCTGGCGCGCCCACAGACACGGCGGCGCGGTCGGCTCGCAGGACCACATCTGGGTCGAGGACCGCCAGCAGTGCGTCGAAATTCCCCCTCGCGCGAGGCCGCCAGAAAGGCAGCAACCACGGCGCGTTGACGGGCGAGATCGACATCCTGCACCATGGCCGCTCCCTGCGCCCTGCGGCGAGCGCGGCTGGCGAGCTGTCTGGTCGCCGTCGGGGAGCGTTCCACTACTCTCGCAATCTCGTCGAAGGGCACGTCGAAGATATCGTGCAAGACGAAGGCGAGGCGCTCGGCGGGGGAAAGCGTGTCGAGGACCGCCAGGAGAGCGAGGCCGACCGAATCCGCCAACAGCGCTGCTTGCTCCTGGTCGATCTCGCCTTTCCAGCTCGTGATCGGCGCGGGCATGGACGCGTCCAGAGATTCCTCGTGCTGGGATTTACGCGTGTCCAGCAGGTTCAGGCAGACCCGCGCGATGACTGTGGTCAGCCATCCATCCAGATTCACGACGCCGCTCGTGTCGGCACGGCTCAGGCGAAGCCAGGTCTCCTGCACGGCGTCCTCCGCCTCTGCGAGCGAGCCAAGAATCCGGTAGGCCACCGCCCGCAGGTGAGGGCGCCTGGCCTCGAAGTGTGCTGCTAACCAGTTGTGTGTCTCCATCGGTCACATTCCTTCCTCGGCATCTGTCACTGTAATGACAGAACGAACCCCTCCCCATGTGACAGGACACCTGGCGTCTCCTGTCACATGTACATGGGCCGACCTCGCCAAGATCGAAACGGGGTGCTCGCGCATCTCGGTTCAGGAACAGGAGCGTACGCATGCAAGCACCCATGAAGCAGACCCCCATCGGGCAACGACAACCGTTGAAGGGCCTGGCCTGGTTCGTGGCGGTGGCATACCTCTTCCTCGCGCCATTCAAGTTCTCCCCGGTTGGGATCCTGGTGCTCCTCATGACGGGCGCGGTGACGACGCACATTGTCGATCATAATCTGCTTGCCGACAACTTCTCGTCGCCGGTGATGCTGGTCTTGGTGAGTATTGTGGCCCTGGCAAATTGGCCGGCGGATTGGAGGGAACCCCTGGCTCTGGGTCGGAGGGGTGAAGCAAGGGTGCCTGTCGTGTCGCAGCACTCGTGAAGCCCCTTGACCGCTCGGTGTACCTGGACACGGGTGAGGATGGCCTCCCCAAACACAAAGAGGCAGCGATGACGTGGTGGTGCTGTTAAAGAGCACGACTGCGTCACATCATGACCGGCAGGCAGCGTAGGGAGCCGGGGGGCGAATGGAACCGCTCCAAGTACGGCACCAGCTCCAGCCTCCAAGACCCACTTTTCGAGCAGCTATGGGATGGCTCTGAACCACTCTACCGGGTCTACGAAACTCCGCTCAGCATCCAGCAGAACCCACCGCCAGCGCACAAAGGGCATGTGTGCGAATACACACCGAAATACGGAAGCCGCAGACCGTGAGGGGTTTGTGAGGGCATCTGCCCCATTTGTAACTGATACGTGAGGTCACTGGTCTAGCATGCAGCCGTGGGTAGTGGACTCTCGACGGCGGGTGGAGCGCCTGAGCGTTCAGCCGTCCGGCAAACGCAACGGCCAAAACAGCTTCTTTGCCGTCAAGACCGACATGCGTCTGCATATGCAGACGCATGTCGGTCTTGACGCAGGTACGTAGCTGTGTAGAGAAAGGGGTCTTGGAGAATATGCTCGTCTCTATTGTCGTCCGAACTGCCATCGTGCACACCGTGACCTATTGTCTGGTTGGACTTGTGGCCTATAACCTGTTCCACTACCGAGCGTTTCTAGCTGATCCGTCCAACAACTTTCGGCCATCAAGCGACCCTCTCGTGCGAGCCGCTGTCCTCTTTCAACCGATCAGAGGACTCTTGTATGGCGTGGTGTTTTACCTGCTCAGTAGCGTGGTGTTTCAGCAAAGTACTGGATGGCTGATCGCCTGGGTCATGCTGGCCTTCGTCGGTATACTGGGAACATTTGCGCCTGCAGGTCACTCCATCGAAGGCCTCGTCTTCCTGAAGGCAGGATCCAGCAGAAACTGGGGCGGGTTGGTGGAAATGCTGACACAGTCGTTCTTTCTGTCGGTGCTCACCTACGTCTGGGTAAGCAATCCAAACAGTGTATGGATGACGTGGGCGTTTGGCATCCTGTTTGTGATCGCGCTTCTACTGCCGGTGCTTAGCCTGGTGGGAAATAAAGCAAGGCCCGCCACAGGATCGGCTCTTCAGCACAGCAAGCAGGGATGATGTCTACCTGAGCATATCCTGGTCAATACGGTGACCGTTTCGGTGGAGGTTGGTACCACTTCAGGCAACATGGAGGTAGAGTGGTCGGCTGCTGAAAAGCGATTCGAGAACTACCAGTCGCTGGATGGCGGCCTACTACTATTGTGACTGTCCTTCGCCGGCCGCGCTTCCAGGTACCGCACACGACCCACCAATACCCTCACGTGCTCGCGTAGTAGGGCATTTTCGGTTTCCAACTCGGCAAGGCGCTCCTCACAGGAATGTGAGGCGAGTGAGACAGGCGCGGCCCCCTTTGAGAGCGCGATGTGACGCCGGTGGGCTACCCTGCTCGGATGGGAGGAGCGAGCGCCCAGCGCGATGCAGGGCGCAGTGTACACACTCCTGCCTGTTGAGGCTGACGGTAGCCAAAGGAGGCTCCCATGCAAACTGTACCGACCGAAAGCACCCCCGCTCCGGTGTCAGGTGCTCCTGACGCCGTGGCGCAACAACGGCGTGCACTGGCTATTGCGCAACTCAAACGGAAGAAACAGTTCCTCTATGACGTGGTAGTGTATCTGGTTATCAATATGCTGTTGGTGGCGATCTGGGCAACCACGGGAGCCGGCTACTTCTGGCCGATCTGGGTGATCCTCGGCTGGGGTGCCATCGTGGTGATCCATGGCTATGTCGTCTACCGCGGCAACATCCTCACCGAAGCGCAGATCGAGCGCGAAATGCAGCAACTGCCAAGTGATGCCGCCGGACTCCCGGACGACTGGCGGACGCAGCGCGCCGAACGACGTGCAGAGAGGCGGGAAAGTCGAGACATGTAACGGATGTGTCACCGTCCAGCTAGGAAGGCGGCTTCGAACAGCACTCAAGGGAGAGTTCTTGGCAAAGGGCATCACCTTTAGCAGGCACATATAGACGCACGCTCGAGGTGATGTTGTGGAGCAGCGCCGTATGCTCTAGCCAACACATTAAGCGGAAGAACATCTTGAACTCAAGAAGGGAGACTGCGGAGGATGTCAACGTCTGTACCACGACACTCCATGCTCCCGGCTACGCGACCGACCGACGAAGATGAGGAGGACGACGACCGACGATCCAGCGTCTCCCGACTTGTAGCGCTGGGCGACGGCATCTTCGCCTTTGCCATGACGCTGCTGATTGTGAGCGTGCTGCCCCTTGCTGGTCAATTCGGACCTTCACCGAGCAATCAGAAGGTTCTGGACACCTTGTGGTCCACTGCCTTCCTGGACCCGCTGCTCTCCTTCGTGCTCAGCTTCTACACCATCGGGCTGGCCTGGCAGGCCCATCGCTGGCTCTTCCGCTACATTGTGAAAGTGAATGCCCGCCTGTTCTGGCTGGATCTGACTGTCTTGCTATTGATTGCCTTTTTGCCCTTCCCCACTGCTCTGGTTGGCCAATATGCCTTCACCCCGGTGGTCGATGCCCTCTATGGCGGTATGCTGGCCGGCATCCGACTCCTCTTGGTGCTCATCTGGTGGACGGCTGCGTCCCATCACCGCTTGATTCGTCCGACATTGGCGCACAAGAGGATTGACTACGTGACCTGGCGCACGTTTCTGCCGCTCCCCGTGTATCTGCTATCCATAGGCTTGGCGTTCATCAGCCCGTATCTGGCGATGGCCGCCTGGCTGTCGACCTTTTTGACGCTGAAGCTGGTGGACAGACGCTATGCAGCGGCGGAGTGGTGATGCTAGTGTGCACAGGAGGTGGAAGCATTGGGAAACAGGTAGGCTGAGTCGGCTCGGCCAGACGTTAGGTGTGATGGTCGCTCTATACCAACGGGAAGCACGGCGACATCGGCGACGCTGATGTGCGACCCGCGTGCTACGCATGCTAGGAGCGCTGAAGAGCAGTTGAATGAAAGGAGCAAGGGCTATGAGCCAGACGAGCGTACTTCCTCCGGAACAGCGGCAGGAGACGAAGCAGAACCGCTTCTGGCCGCATCGAGGCATAAAGACTAGTGTGGGCGTCCTTGGCGGAGCAGCTCTGCTCGTGCTGGGGTACCTGGCCGCGCTGGTGATTGCCTTAGGACCAGTCACGGCCTATCGCATGATGACCAATCTGAACTCCGACATCAATACCTACAAGATTTTCCCAGCACGGACCATTGCTCGAGGCGGACCGGTATCTACTCTGAAGCAAGGAAGCCTGACCACATTTCCCCAGGCCATCACGTTTTCCTATGCCGGCACCCATTATTCCACAGGGCTAAACGCGCTGCTCACCCAGTCCGACACCCAGGCGCTCATCGTGATTCGTGATGACACTGTGGTGTACGAGAAGTACCTGAATGGTGCCCATCCGGACACACTCTTTACCTCCTTCTCGATGGCCAAATCCGTCACTTCAGCGCTCATCGGCATCGCCATCGATGAAGGGTTGATCACGAGCATCGACGATCCCCTGATCAAGTATGTGCCGGAGTTGAAAGGCCACGGTTTCGATACGCTGACCATACGGAATATGCTGCGCATGGATACCGGTATTGCCTTCCAGCATGACATCGGATTTGGGCCGCTCAACCCCTTCGTCAGCGACGATGCCAAGCAGTACTACAGCGACGATCTGCGCCAGATGCTCTTGAATGTGCACAGCAGTGACCAGCCCATTGGAGCAGACTTCCACTATAACGACTTCTACGCTCTGCTGGAGGGGTTGATTCTGCAGCGAGTAACCGGTGAGACGGTCACCCAGTTTACGCAGGACCAACTCTGGCAACCCATGGGCATGGAATATAACGCCTCGTGGAGTCTGGACAGCACGTCGGATGGGTTTGAAAAGACCAACTCTGCTCTGAATGCGCGTGCCATCGACTTTGCCCGCATCGGCGAGCTGTTCTTGCACCAGGGCTCCTGGAACGGCCAGCAGATCATTTCGCCGCAATGGGTCACCCAGTCCACGACACCCGATCCTTCTGACCAGCGACCGTTCACCAACATTCCCGCATGGAAGCAAGCTGGAGGCTACTACAAGTATGGCTGGTGGGGACTCAACAATCCCAATGGGACCTATGACTACCTGGCCTGGGGTAAGCAGGGCCAGCTCCTCTATATCTCGCCGTCTACCAACACCGTGGTGGTGCGGCTGGGTGGCGGGAGTGACTCCTATCCGTGGCCGGTCGCAATTCAGGCCCTGGTCCATTCTCTGCCCTCCGGTACGCCGGCTGTAGCCCAGGCGCTCCCCGGTTCGCGTTCCGCGCCAGAGTTGAGCAGTTCGCCGATCGTCCTCCAGAGCGAGATGCTGGCGAGGCTGCGGCGCCCCGGCATCTTGGGAACGCCGCTTACAGTGTAGGTCGCTGACACTGCTCACTTTTGTCCACTGTTTGACAGCGGGCAAACTCCATCATGAGCCAGTGGACCTCTAAGCAAGGCAGCGTGCGGTACGGATTCCCGCAGGGAAGCATGCGCTGGGGTCGGCGTAACGGTTCTGCTGGCGCGTTCGGCGGCGATACGGCTATTTCACTCCCTTGACAAACACGGATGCTCGATTTGCTAGCGCGTCAGTTCTCCCAACATGGATCTTCTCCTCTGTTCGTGTCGGTCCTGTCTGTGTGCCGGGAGGTTGCTGCAGTGCTGTGCACACAAGGGCGTTGCATAACCGCAGAAGTGGGAGAGGCTGGCGCAGACTAGGACTTGCCCTCATGGCCTGGAGGCGTTCAGGCGGAATGCCTGCACCATGGGCCGAGCAGTGGGGAACGCCTCCTTTTGAGACTGCCTTGTGAGTTGGGATGTGCCCTTTGTGAACCATTTGTGAATTGGGACGTCTCCTTCGTGACCGCCTTGTGAATGGTATCTGCCATCCTTTGGGGTAGAGACGATAGGCAAGTGAGCACTTATGTGGCTTGTCCCTCTTCTCAAGGTTGTCTACAGCTATCACGAAAGGAGAAACCGCCATTAGCGTAGTGATGGAGCGACCAGTCCAGGCGAGCGCTCTGGAAGCCAAGCCGTCCCCTGACCAACGGTGGTGGGGATTGTATCTCGTCAGTGCGGTCATGTTCGTCCTAGCCGGTCTGGCAAGTGAGCTTGCCTCACGACTGGGGAGTGTTCTCTACACCTCTGGCATGCCCAGCACTGCGATGGCCTATCTGCAGCTTGTCTCGCAAAAGCAGGCGCTGGCCAACAGTCTGTGGAGCCTGTGGATGTTTCTGGACTTGCTGCTGATTGCACCGTCTATCGCCCTCTATCTCGTCTTACGACGCGACGGCAGGGCCATGGCGCTTCTCGGCACCGTGCTATCTCTGTTTTTCGTTTTCTATGACATTAGCGTCACCGAGCTCAATTCCTTGACGCTGGTCAGCCTATCGAACGGTTATGCGAGTGCCGCGACCGCCGCACTCAAAGCCCCGTATGTTAGCGCTGCCACCTATGGGTACGCCGCCCTGCCGCTGGAGACGGTCCTCAGCTTCGGCATCGGCTCACTCGGCTACCTGCTGTGGAGTATTGTCATGCTGCGGGGGAAGATCGTCCCTAGGTGGGTAGCGATCCTCGGCGTGGTGATGGGCGTGATGGGCATTGTCGGCGCTGCTGCTCCAGTGGTCACCGGGTCTGCCATTCTGCAGATCTGCCAGTACCTCTCTATTCCGCTGATGGGCCTGTGGTTCGTCATCCTCGGCGTAGTCCTGTTTCGGTACCGCCGCCACCAGATGTTGATGAACCAGGCGTAATTTCGGTTCTGGGTGAGTAAGGAGCTGGGGTCGGTGTCACCGATCAGTGGCGGCGTCGGCCCTGGGATTTGCCGGGGATTTGCCAGCAGAAGGGAGACATGCATGCCAGTACTGTTCCACCCCGCCGAAGAGACGTTCGTGGTCGCTGGTACGAGGGATATGTGGTTCAAGACGTGTACGGAAGCGCTCCAGAAGAACGCTGACTTTCGAGGCGTGGAGACGTCGTCGACTTTGTTCCGCATCACCGCGCTGTACCGAAAGCCACCGGTCTGGGGGGAGTTGACGGTGACACTTGCTCCGGAGGGGTCTGACTCGACGCGCATCACTGCCCGAGCCACGACACAGCCGAACCTCTTCACCCTTCTTTTCAGTCCCGAGCACCGGATCCTGGACGACTTCGCCCAGGCTGTCCAGTGAGTGCTTGGCTTACACGTGCAATCGTCCGGCCGTGGGGTGTCGTGGCACAGCTCCAGGGCCACTGCCGGACGTTTGCAAGAAGCGCCACACTGCATACATCACGCGAACAGACCCTCCCACGTGTGAGCGAGCACGCGTTTAGGTGAACGAATGAGGTCAGGGCGTCCTGCTTCCTGGGCAGCCAGCCCGACGACGATGGTGGCAGCGTAGGTCAACATGACCCGCGCGGTGATGGCAGACCAGCCCGCCAGGGGAGGCCGCTGCAAGCGGAAGAGACTGAATAGGCTGAAAACCCGGCCAAAGAAGCGCTCGATGCTGGTGTGTTTGCCCAGTTCGTCGGCAGTCCAGGTGGGCGGCAGGCAGGAGGGGTTGTGCTGGCGCTTGGGATTCCAGGGCACGATGGTGACGGCGCCCAGCATGGTATGGATCCAGGTGATCAAGCGCAGGCCCCAATAGCCCGCATCCAGACGGATCACACGTGGATGCAACTGATAGAGGCGGACGGCCGCGGCGAGGAGGGGCTGAGCGAAGGGGTATCGTGGCCGTTAGCGGAAAGCCACGAACGCTAAGAGAGGCAAGCCCGAGCCGCGGCAGGGCAGCGTGTGGACGCGATAGCCCCACAGCAGAGGACAGTTGTGATGGTGAGGAGCGTGGCCCAGCGCGGCATCGCGCCGCTGCCACGCTAGAATCGGCGCGCTATCCATGATCAGGTCGCGTCCGCCGATCAGGCGGAGATGGAGGGTCACAGGAGTACCGACAAGCGATGATTATACAGGCCACGATACTCTATACTCTTTGGCGGGCGCGATATTGCATGCCGCT
>CAWGVQ010000002.1:0-1306418 GCA_963826075.1 uncultured Chloroflexia bacterium | reverse complement strand
TTACATCCCACCCGCCTGTAGGTATCACTGAGCCTGTTCATTTGCTTGAGAAATTTCGTGTGCTGCCGATATGTTGTAAATGGATGACCACGGATAGAACAGCTTGTGACCCGTGCTTGCTGACGACACGAGTATGCCAACGGTATCTCGACCCAGAAGCTCCGCCTGAGTAGATTGGCCATCGATAAAGTTCAAGTTGATCCAGGGAGCGTTTGATGTACTGCCTGTCTTTGTCGGCAACTCGGCGAAGAACATGTCAATCGTTGTCTGACTCATCGTGACCTTTACCTTTCTGCTGCTGCTGTAGGTGTCTGGTAGCCATCACCAGTCAATCAATATATGCCGTAGATTACCGTCAAGTGTCAACCAAACGTCTGCAGGCGAACCTCCTTTGGCCGGCGTGCCAGCTTCTCGAAGCGAGTAGGCGTTATATACTCAGACGGCGATCTATCCTGCATCGGCACTCCTGGGCAGACGCCATGTTGATGCAAAGGACAGGCAACCAACCATGAGCCAAACAGTCCCTGAGAACCTCATCGCTATGGCCGTGTATTGGATGCGCTAATTCAGTGTGTCAACGCCGACGTGGTTTTGGCTCTCCCGCACATTCGATGAAAACGGCAGCACCCCCCTGAACGCCACCAGATGCCTACGCGCTCCGATGCAGTACCTGCTGCCGAAGTAAATCGAACTTCGCACGGCCAAAGCTCCGGCGCTTCAGGAGCTTGAGCCGATTCACCTGGCCTTCGGTCTGGCCTTGGCTGTAGTCCCAGACCAGCGCAGCGACCACGGCCTCCTCATCGCGCCGGATGCCGTTCGCCAAGCTCACCAGCTCGGGGATCTGGCTGGCCGTGGCGGCCTCCAACCATGCCTCCAGCCGGGTGACCATGTGCTGGCGATCTTGGCCATGAGAGCGGTGCTCGCGTACAAGTAGCCAGAACGCGTCGGCGAGGGCCTGGGCTTGGGCGATGGCTACCGACTCCTGGCACAGCTGGAGACGATAGGCTTGTTCCTCAGCATCGAGCTCGTCGAGGGGCTGGAGCAGGATCCACCGCGTTTGGCGGGGAGAGAACGTTCGCCGACGAGAGCTTGTGCCAGCTGAGCGGCTGGACGCATCGGTCGGTTGGCGACCCGGACGACGCGGCCCGGTACGCCAGGCCATGAGGTACTGACGCAGGGTGGACGGGGAACCAGTAAAGCCCTGAGCGCGGAGTTCAGCCAGCAGCACGGCACTGTTGTGTTCCCCTGCCTCCCACCGTGCCCGTAAATAGGGGGCAAAGCGATCACAGGCGTGAGGGCGTCGTCCTCGCGTGGCCTGCTCCACCGAGCCCCCACTGCGCAGGTACCGCCGCACCGTGTTCCGCGCGACCCCGGCCAGACGCGCCATCGCCTGAATGGAGTGCCCTTCCTGCTGTAACGCGTCGAGGTGGGCATAGCGGGCCTGGCGGCGCGCTTCGGCGGCCAGATGCAATCGCTCGGCACGCGTCGTCGGCACCCGTGGGTGCTGAGCGACTTCTGCTTCCCGCTCGGCCTGCTCGTGCTGGGCTCTGGTTTGAAGGGAACGAGCGACCGTGGAGACGGCAGCATGCTCGCGCGTGAGCAGGCGGTCCAGCGCCATCCCCAGGTTGGCGAGAAGATGGAACCGGTCGGCAATTTGGATGGCTCCGGGTGCTGCTTGCTGGGCCGCTTCGGCATAGGCGCCGCCGCGATCCCGACTGATAAAACCAATGCCCGGATGAGCCCGTAACCAGGCTGCAAACGTCCTCGCCTCCCGGTCGGGCAAGAGATCGATGACGTGATGCCGCTCCAGGTCGACCAGGATGGTGCCGTAGCGTATCCCACGATGGAAGGCGAAATCATCGACTCCCAGCACCCGCGGGGTCCGTGCGGCGGCAGACGTCTCCCGGCGCAGGAGCCGCAGCAGGGTATCAGGACTGGTCTCGGTTTTCAGATCAGCAAGACGCCGGGCCAGACGGGCACCAGCTTCGCCACCCACCGCAAAGCCGAGCAGGGTCAGAGCTTCCGCCAACTGCACGGTGCGGCGAGCGTAGGGCTCCACGACGCCAGGGAGCCGTTCCGCAAAGATCTGCCGGGGGCAATTGGGCTGGTCACAAAAGAACCGGCGCAGATGCAGTTCCAAGCGCAGCGGCACGCCATGCCAGGGGACATCGGCGATATGACGCTGGTAGCGCGAATGAATACGGGCCGAGCGATGGCTGCACAGGGGGCAGACCGCCTCCGTCGCGGTCGTCGCCACCACGGCACGGATGCCGTTTGGCTCCTGGACGAGCAAGCGCAGGCATAGTTGCTTCGGATCAGGCAGAATCGTGGTTTCGAGCATAGGGAACCTGCCACGGGAGAGGGAAGGACGGTGTACTCTGGTGATCCTACCACCTGGCTCACCCTCTCCGCTTACTGGTTCATCGAATCTGCGGGAGAGCCGTGGTTTTGACCCACATCGCCGGTGGGAAATGACCCACCCTGTGTAGACAAACATCACCTGGTCGTCGCGTGCTTAGGGCTCAGCTCTCGGCCGGTGAGGCCGGAGCTGAGCCCTCGGCGAGGTGTCGGTCCTTCATCCGGTAGCTTTTGCCCGTCATCGAGATGACGTCAGCATGGTGCAGCAGCCGGTCCAAGAGCGCGGTGGCCAACACCTCATCGCCCAGGAGCACGCCCCACTCCGAAAACGTCCGGTTACTGGTGAGCACAATGGGTGCTTGTTCATAGCGCGCCGTCACCAGATCAAAGAACAGCTGGGCTTGCGTAGGCGTCAGCCGCAGGTAGCCCACCTCGTCAATGACCAGCAGCTTCGGACTCAGATACCGCCGACGCTGCTGGCGCCAACTGGTGGTCTCGAGTTCCTCCGCCAGCTGCCGCAACGTGGTAAACCGGGCGGAGTACCCTCCTTCCAGCGTGCGGGCGGCGAGCGCCAAAGCGAGATGCGTCTTCCCGACTCCGGGTGGCCCCAGAAACACGACATTAGTCGCCGTCTGCACAAAGCCCAGGGTGCCCAGCTCTTCCAAGAGCCGCTGCGACACACTGGGTTGAAAGGCAAAATCAAAGCTCTCCAGCGATTTGCTGGCGGGGAGATGGGCGGCCCGCAGCCGCCGCTGGTAGGCGCGGTCGGCCCGTCCGGCCCCTTCCGTCATCAGTGCCTGCTGCAAGAAGGTCTCGTAGGCCCACTGCTGGTGACGTGCCTGCTCGAGGATACCGGGTAGGCTGCGCGCCAGCGAGGTCAGCCCGAAGCGCTTGAGCAGTTCGTCAGCCGCGGGGATCGTCCCACTCATGAGGCCACCTCCCGCGTCCCACCGCGGCTCCCAACCACTCCACACAGCTGGTCATACTCGAACAGCGGGCGCTGGGTGACGACGGGAGCCGGGATCTGGTGCCCCAGCGGCACCGGGGTCTGTCGCGCCGAGGCCGCCGGCAGGAGCCCCACAAACTGGTCGGGATGGCGCACGACCTGCCCGCTCTGCCAGCGGATCGGGGTGCTGTGCACCAGCTGAGCTTGATAGTAGACGCGCAGCAGCTCATGCCACGCCGTGACCTGGACCCGGCGACCGGCCAGGGTCAGCGCACCCAGATGGCTGGGCAGGCCGTAGAGCACCCCGTCGTAGGAGACAAAGCCATCCCAGCTCACCTGACGCTCCTCCGCCGTGAAGCGCTCCCACGCCCAGCCCTCGGGCAGTGGCCGGAGGTCCTCAGCGGCCCACCGGTCCACCGGACGCTCGTGGGTGGTCTGGTGCACCCGAGCATTGAGCTGCTCACACCACGCCACCGCTTGCCGGCGCAGATCTGCCAGATCCACAAAGCGCACTCCGGGCCAGAAGGCTTCTTTGACCACCCGAATGCTGCGCTCTATCTTCCCCTT
Source organism: uncultured Chloroflexia bacterium (assembly GCA_963826075.1). Lineage (GTDB taxonomy): Bacteria > Chloroflexota > Ktedonobacteria > Ktedonobacterales > JADMIN01 > JAJPKE01. Next base: position 1,302,547 of record CAWGVQ010000002.1, on the reverse strand, counting down.
GGTTTGTGGCGTATAAGGCTTACAGACCCGTGGACTGATCTGGAGCGCGCTCATGAGCTCCTGGAAGCGCGGATGCCAGTGGGGCACACCGGTCTCCATATCCAACAGCACCGTCTTCATCCGGTCGGTCAGCACGGTCCGCGGCAATCCGCCAAAGGCTTCAAACGCGGCCACCAGGCACTGGATAAGGCTGAGGGCGTCGGTCCGCTTGACAAAGGTGAGGAAGCGCAGCCGTGAGTAGCTCAGGATGGCGGTGAAACCAAACAGCTTGTGGGTCTGGCCCTCCTGCTCATAGACAAACTCGCCCCAGTCAAATTGCATCTGCTCCCCAGGCAGTGTCTCGTAGCGGATCACCGGCCGGCGTGTGCTGGCTGCCGGGGGCCGCAAGGGATGGACAAATTCTTTGAGAATACTGATCTGGCCGGTGTAGCCCTGGGCACGTAAGCGGCTGAGCATGGTCGGGCAATTGAGCAGATGCTCCTCGTCGACCCACTGCCGAATCTGGCCCGCATACGGATCCAGCTTCGAGGCCCGTGCTAGCCGTGCTGGTGCCTCGACCGGCGCGCGCAGCACCTTGCGCACACTGTTGCGCGACACCCCCAGCTCCCGGGCAATGGCCCGCACCGACTTGCCCCTCAGGGCAGACTCACGTATGGTAGTCACAGTCCCACTCCTCAACATTGTCCGTCCCTTTCGTCTGATTCGCATCTACGAAAAGAACGGCTGGGGGGTGGGTCATTTTTAACCGGCGACCTGGGTCAATTTTACGGCTCTCCCGCACATTCGATGAAAACGGCAGCACCCCCCTGAACGCCACCAGATGCCTACGCGCTCCGATGCAGTACCTGCTGCCGAAGTAAATCGAACTTCGCACGGCCAAAGCTCCGGCGCTTCAGGAGCTTGAGCCGATTCACCTGGCCTTCGGTCTGGCCTTGGCTGTAGTCCCAGACCAGCGCAGCGACCACGGCCTCCTCATCGCGCCGGATGCCGTTCGCCAAGCTCACCAGCTCGGGGATCTGGCTGGCCGTGGCGGCCTCCAACCATGCCTCCAGCCGGGTGACCATGTGCTGGCGATCTTGGCCATGAGAGCGGTGCTCGCGTACAAGTAGCCAGAACGCGTCGGCGAGGGCCTGGGCTTGGGCGATGGCTACCGACTCCTGGCACAGCTGGAGACGATAGGCTTGTTCCTCAGCATCGAGCTCGTCGAGGGGCTGGAGCAGGATCCACCGCGTTTGGCGGGGAGAGAACGTTCGCCGACGAGAGCTTGTGCCAGCTGAGCGGCTGGACGCATCGGTCGGTTGGCGACCCGGACGACGCGGCCCGGTACGCCAGGCCATGAGGTACTGACGCAGGGTGGACGGGGAACCAGTAAAGCCCTGAGCGCGGAGTTCAGCCAGCAGCACGGCACTGTTGTGTTCCCCTGCCTCCCACCGTGCCCGTAAATAGGGGGCAAAGCGATCACAGGCGTGAGGGCGTCGTCCTCGCGTGGCCTGCTCCACCGAGCCCCCACTGCGCAGGTACCGCCGCACCGTGTTCCGCGCGACCCCGGCCAGACGCGCCATCGCCTGAATGGAGTGCCCTTCCTGCTGTAACGCGTCGAGGTGGGCATAGCGGGCCTGGCGGCGCGCTTCGGCGGCCAGATGCAATCGCTCGGCACGCGTCGTCGGCACCCGTGGGTGCTGAGCGACTTCTGCTTCCCGCTCGGCCTGCTCGTGCTGGGCTCTGGTTTGAAGGGAACGAGCGACCGTGGAGACGGCAGCATGCTCGCGCGTGAGCAGGCGGTCCAGCGCCATCCCCAGGTTGGCGAGAAGATGGAACCGGTCGGCAATTTGGATGGCTCCGGGTGCTGCTTGCTGGGCCGCTTCGGCATAGGCGCCGCCGCGATCCCGACTGATAAAACCAATGCCCGGATGAGCCCGTAACCAGGCTGCAAACGTCCTCGCCTCCCGGTCGGGCAAGAGATCGATGACGTGATGCCGCTCCAGGTCGACCAGGATGGTGCCGTAGCGTATCCCACGATGGAAGGCGAAATCATCGACTCCCAGCACCCGCGGGGTCCGTGCGGCGGCAGACGTCTCCCGGCGCAGGAGCCGCAGCAGGGTATCAGGACTGGTCTCGGTTTTCAGATCAGCAAGACGCCGGGCCAGACGGGCACCAGCTTCGCCACCCACCGCAAAGCCGAGCAGGGTCAGAGCTTCCGCCAACTGCACGGTGCGGCGAGCGTAGGGCTCCACGACGCCAGGGAGCCGTTCCGCAAAGATCTGCCGGGGGCAATTGGGCTGGTCACAAAAGAACCGGCGCAGATGCAGTTCCAAGCGCAGCGGCACGCCATGCCAGGGGACATCGGCGATATGACGCTGGTAGCGCGAATGAATACGGGCCGAGCGATGGCTGCACAGGGGGCAGACCGCCTCCGTCGCGGTCGTCGCCACCACGGCACGGATGCCGTTTGGCTCCTGGACGAGCAAGCGCAGGCATAGTTGCTTCGGATCAGGCAGAATCGTGGTTTCGAGCATAGGGAACCTGCCACGGGAGAGGGAAGGACGGTGTACTCTGGTGATCCTACCACCTGGCTCACCCTCTCCGCTTACTGGTTCATCGAATCTGCGGGAGAGCCAATTTTACACCGGCGTCGATAGCGGTTCCCAGACGCTCGAGGGGGGCCGTTTGCTCGCCGGTTAGAGGACGTTGTGCTGCTGGGGAGAGTATTGTTGGGACGCATAGTGACCTACTTTGCAGTGCCTCTTCCGAGCAAAGAAGTCACCTCGTTGCTCTAGTGACTCTCACCAACGGGCAGCAAGAGCTGGCAACGAGATATCTTCATTACTCCTCTCTGGTGCGAGAAGCAGGCGTCTGGCCGCTCTACGCACCAGTATCAGGCGGGCTTGGAATACCCATATCTAGTTACTAGGCGGCCTGCTGCGCAGCAGTTTGCTGCTCAGACTTCTGTCCCGTCGCGCTCTGTTGCGCTGTGTGTTTGGCCGCATCCGTTGCTGCCACGCTGATGGCAACGGATGCCAGCACCACATCCTTCAGCAGGAACTGGCCAATCAAGGTGAGAATGGGAAAGCCGGTTACGGCTGGGGCAATCACGAAGATGGTCAGTGTCCCAGCGAACAGGACCAGGCTCGCTAGACCGACATAGCGCACCCACAGGCCAGCGATCAGCAGCACGCCAGCAATGACTTCAAGTGCACCAAGCATGTAGACGAACGCATTGGACGCCAGGAACGGCAGGGACAGCGAAAGCAAGACAACGATCGGATGGGGGTTTTGCAGATGCAGGGCTCCGATCCAGAGCAGGACCAGGCCCAGACTGATGCGTAACAGGTAGGGCGCAATTCGTTCGACAAACTGAAATACGGTTCTCATCACAACGCCTCCTTTAGGCTGGCTCTCCTGAGCAGCCGGGCGTATGGCTGGCAATACTGCAAAAGAGCGCGAAGCACACTCCCAGACACTATAGGGACAAGATCTCCCTTTTCAAGCGCTGCACGACGCAATCCAACGGGTCTGCCGCACGAAAGCAGTTGGTCAAGAGAAACGCTCCTTGCAACGACGTCACCAGATCAATGGCGAGATCGTGGGCCTCCTGCTCCCCCTGGCCGAGCAGGCGAAACTGCGCCTGCACCCAGTCCAGATAGACCTGTAAGAGCCCGCCGGCGGCGAGGGCAAGCGTGCTGTCCTCTTTATTGAGTTCCTGACTCAGGCTGCCATAGGGACAGCCAAAGCGCTCGAACATCGGCTCCGCCTCGCGTTCAGCTGCCAAGAACGCTAATAAGCGTTGGCGCGGGTCTGGCAGCTGGTCACACTGCGCTAGCAGCGTCTGGATATCCTGCACATGCGCCTGGATCACGGCCTCCATCAGGGCTTCCTTCGTGCGAAAGTGATAGTAGACGTTGCCCAAGGGCACCTCGGCTGCCTGGGCGATGTCTGCCAGGCTTGTCCGAGCCACCCCGTGCTGTGCGATCAGGGTTTTGGCAGCCTCGATGAGGCGGTCCCGTTTGAGCGTCGTTGGCACCATATCCTCCGTCCTAGCAAGTTAGTTGACTAACTTATCGCCTACGGAGAGCATACCCTAGCGCTGGACACGCTGTCAATAAAGGAGGGGTGATCACCGGCAACAGGATCTAGGGGATTCCTCTAGCTTTTCGACAAAACCAGACCCATACCTATGTGCTGCACAAGCGCACGACTTCGCTCCGTGAAACGAAAGAGGAGGAGCAGGAGAAAACTAAAATCTCCCGCTCCTCCTATGTGCTAACAATCTCTCAGTCACCGACATACGCTAGCGTTATGACTGAGGTGACATCAGGTATGTTGATCATTGAATGCATACTTCGTCAACGCAACATATGGTCAGTGTCCGACTTTATAGTCTAGTGCGTTGTTCCTCATAGGCAGTACACAAAACGGCGCCGAAGTACGCGGTGGGGCTTAGGTGGCCGTCCCCAGACCCAGGGTTTGGCGTGGCGATTGAGATGGTCTGTGGCAACCCGGGTTACATAGGCGATGTCATGGTCATCAGCTAAGGATTGCCCGGCGAAAGCCTTCCGCCGGAAGATGCGCCACCACCCCTCGATCAAATTCAACCACGCCGCTCCGACCGGAATGAAGGCGTGCTGGACGCGGGGATGAGCATCGAGCCATTCGCGGATCGGGCCGCTGGTATGGCTCGCCAGGTTGTCGGCAATCAGATAGAGATCTCCCCTCGGGTACGTGCGGTCGATGGTCTGCAGTAACTCGAGATACCCGCTCGTATTGCGTGCGCGAGCCGTCTGGGTCAGCGCCTGCCCATCGTGAACGCGGAGGGCCCCGTAGACCCAGACCTTGGGCGGTCCCCGGTCGTAGTTGAGGGGCACCTTGATCCGGTGCCCGTCGGGCGACCAGCCCGGAGCCGGCGGGAAATTGCGCGGGGTTACGGGACCGAGTTCGTCGACACAGAGGACGGTGGCTCCTTGGGGTGGAGCGGTGTAGAGGCCGACGATCGTTGCCCTTTTGGGACGAAGTCGGGATCCTTACTGCTGGCCCACAGCCGTGTGTGCCGCCAGCGCACCTTTTCTTGGCGGAAGATGCGCCGGACTTGACTGCGGGCCACCTGGATCCCCTTTTGGCGGGCCATGGTCGTGAGGGTGTGATCGCTGTCAAGAAATCGGCCGTTCGATTTTGAGAAATCGGCCACCTCAGGACCATTCATCAGGGAACCGCCGGGAGTGCCGCCTGCTGCTCGAGACTCTGGCGGAAGCGAAAGCTCTCGCCCTCCAGCACCAAAATGTGGCTACGATGCACCAACCGATCCAAGCAGAGCTGCCGTCATCCGTTCCTTACCAAATACCTCCGTCCAGTGGGCAAAATCCAGATTTGAGGTCAACGCCACGCTTGCTCGCTCGTAGCGATCGGAGAAGAACTGGAAGAGCAATTCAGCCGCCGTCTGGGAAAAAGGCAGATAGCCGACTTCATCGACCAGGATGAGTGCGTACCGCCGATACTGGGCCAGCTACTTCGGCAGACGCAGCTGCTGCTGGGCCACTTCCAGCTCGTTGGCCAAAGCGGCGGCGGTACGAAACAGGACGCGCGCGCCGCGTAAGCAGGCGGCGCGTCCGAGGCCAATCAACAGATGCGTTTTGCCCAAACCGCTGGGACCGACCAGCAGGATATTCTCATGCTGGGCGAGGAAGGTGCCCTGGGCCAGTTCCAGGACGCGAGTCTTGGGCACCGCGGGGACGGCGGAGAAGTCGAAGTCCTCCAGTCGCTTGTCGTAGGGAAACTGGGCCTGTCTGAGATACCGGCGCAGCCGTTGCTCCTGGCGCTGGGTGACTTCCTGCTCCAGGAGTGTCTGCAGATAGCCCAGGTACCCCACGCCCTGCTGCTCGGCTTCCCGCGCCAGCGCTGCGCACTCCCGGGCAATGGCAGGAAGGCACAACTGTTTGAGGTAGCTCTGAATCAGGGCCAGTTGCAGGTCGGTCTGCGGGTCCGGTGCCGGACTGGCTCCCGCTGCCCTCCTGGAGGGATTCCGGGAGGGGCGTGCAGGTGACGTCATCTCAACTCTCCCCTTCCCACCTCGCTGGTGCTGGCGGCTCCAGGGGCTCCCGGTCCATCCGGCGCGCCCCCCTCGCTGGTCCGTTCGCGCGCCGCTTGAGGAGCGAGCAAGCGATTGTAGGCGGCGAGGTCAGGGCGGGGTTGCGGCAGGTGATACTCGGGATAGCGTGCCGGATCCAGGGGCGTCGTGGACGGGCTGGGCTCGTCGGCCCACCGCAGGAGTTGGCGTACCGCGTCTGCACTATAGCGCCGGCTGGCCGCAGCCAGCTCGAGCGCCGCGCCCACCTCAGCCACCGAGTGGGACAGGCACAGATGCAGAATCCGGGCGAACTCCCGGTTGCCGTCCTGCAGCCCCAGCGCCTCGCGCTCCGCGACCAGACGCACCCGAAAGGTCTCCCAGGCAGGCGGTAACGCGCCGTTACGCAGAGCCGACGCAAAGGGCACCGCAAACGGTTTCTCCAACAGAAGGGGGACGTAATGGCGGAAATCCTCGACGATCTGCTGGCGGGCGTAGCTGCGCGGATGGGTGGCGACCAGATCGCCGCCGGCGACGAGCTGGACGGTGAACGGATCGGCCTTGAGGGTGAGCCGGGTCCCCACGTAGCGCACCGGGACGGAGTAATCGTTGGTCTGAAAGCGGATGCGGCCCGTCGAGCGGACCAGCACTTCGCGCCGCTCCCCCACCTCCACCGGATAGGCGGGAAGTGGGGTCAGCAGCGGCCGTTCCTCGGTCAAGAGATCGGCGATAGTCTGCACGCGGCCCGCCATGACCCGGCGCTGGTCGGCTCGGCAGTACCCGAGCAGCTGCGCATTGAGCGCCTCCAAGCTCTCTACCTCAGGAATGGGAACGAAGTAGGTCCGCCGGGCATAGCCCACCAGATTCTCGACGCTGCCTTTCTCCCAGCCGGCATGAGGGTTGGCGAAGACCGCCTCAAAGCCGTAGACGCTGTGAAAGTGCCGGAATGCCTGCTGCTCCTGGCGCGAGTGCCCCCGCAGGATCTGGGCGACAGCGGGCTTGAGGTTGTCGTAGACGATGCTTCTGGGCACCCCACCCCAGAACTCAAACGCCCAGCGCTGTCCCAAGAGAAAGGCGTCCTGCCGCTCGGTGGGGAAGGTGGCGACAAACATTGCCCCAGAATAGCGCAACCGTGCCGCCAGAAAAGGCACCGGTTGCTCCCCGCCAGCCAGCCGGACCACGGCATGCCCGAAGTCCACCTCGACCCGCTCGGCGGGCGCAAAGGTGAGGGGAATGTAGGCTTTCGCCTGTGCCACCTCGTGCCGCGCCACCCTGCGCTCCCGCACGAGATGGCGCACCGTCGATTCCGCGACCTCAATCCCCATGTGGCGTAACTCCACCCACATCCGATGCGCCGTCCAGCGTTGTTTGGGCGCCCACCGCTGCAGCCGCGCGTTCTCCCGCAGCCAGTCCTCCAGATGGGGCACCACCACATCCCGCACCGGCGTCGGGCGCGGCAGAGTCCGCCGGTAGCGCCGCTCGGGCTCCTCTGGCGCTTCCACCAGCAGCCGCGCCACCGTATCGCGTGAGACGCCAAACTGTTGTGCCGCTGAGCGTTGCGAGTGCCCTTGCACGAGCACCCAATCGCGAATAGTATCTCGTATGGTCACTTCGTACACCTCACGACCTCCTACATGCCTGAAGTCATTGCCTACTTCAAGCGTACAGGAGGAGGTTAACGAAGTGGCCGGCTTTTCTAAAATCGAATGGCCGATATTTCAGTATCGTTCACAGAGGGCATCGAGCGTCCATTCGACCTCGCCTTTGGGATCATCGACGTGCAGCTCGCCAGTGGGTTCATAGGTGGGTTGGCCCGGTGGGGGAAAGTGAATCAGGTACAGAATAGTACTGCGCTCGTGCTCGGTGAGCCGGGACTTACGGCCGCCGCCCGGTTTCATGCCGAGGCCCTCGAAGCCGCGCTCATTGAAGGCTTGCAGGCGTTCCCGCACGGTTTGGGGATGGCAGCCCAGGGCTTCGGCAATCTGGCGGGTACGCAGCCCATCCCAGCTCGAGGCCACCATTTTGGCATGAAAGATCCAGTCGGCAGGGGCATGGACACTATGCGTCAGCTTGCGAACGTGACGTTCTTCAGTGGCGTCCAAAGGCGGGCGCGCAGTCAGATATTTGGGCATCGGACACCTCCTTGTCCCCTCGCAGCCGCATATTCTGTACCACCGATGAGGAACATCGCACTAGGTACCTCAGCTGAACAGTTCACAACCTGGAGATGCTGACAACTTGAGTCGTGGTGCATGACAAGTGCCGAACCGAAGTTGGTATCACACCCCTTGCAGTGCGAAGGACGAAGCCTAGCACAAGCAACTGGTAGTACGCACCGTTGAGGTCTGCAATGTGATCTGCGCGACGGTGTATGAGGAAATGTGGGCTGGGGAGAGCACTGCGGGACTGCGCACTCGGACAAGAGTGCGTGCCACGCTGAGGATTTTCACACGGTTTCTAGCAACCCGTCGCGGAGTTAGCGCACTCCACAACGAATAAAACTATAATGCCACCTAAGCAGACGAGCGCTACAGCCGTTATGATTCCTATCACCAGGCCGGCTATCGCGAATCCGTTCCACGCCTGTTGCGGCGGATAGAGCTTACCTCGCCTTAGGGCCACGATGCCGGCAACAAAAGCGGAAACGCTGGTAATTAGGCCGCCGCCGTACGGGAGGAAAACGCTAACCGCAACCCCGAGGCCCTGCGCAGTAGGAGGGAGCAGTGCGGTCACAACATCGGCGAGCAAGTAATGGACCGGCCACAATACCGGTGCGGCGAGAGAGAGGAGAAAGCTGGTGAGAGCGAGCTGATTAGAACCGGTAAGAACGGCAGAGTCCCTAGGTCCGTTGGGCTCGGCGGGTGACGATGCACCCGATGTACCCATAGTATCTCCCGTTCTACCGGCCGTCGGTGCCCGGTCAAAGATATCGCCGAACCAACGCTGTCCGCGCAGTGCAGGGGTACAGGTACTGATACGCGGTGGCTCGTCCTCCGCACCGCCATTTCTGAACTGCAACTAGCACACCCGGCGTGCACTCAGGAGCTATCAATTCCAGTTTGTCACGGCAAACATACCACGCCGCCAGTGTAGACGCAAGGAGAGCCTGTGAGTGGAGATCGGTACCTGAGTCTCTCATAGATACAACTTACCGACCAGATCCTCTTTTTTCAATATGGCCTCATACCAACTTCGGTTCGGCACTTGTCATGCACCACGACTCAGATTGTCAGCATCTCCAGGTTGTGAACTGTTCAGCTGAGGTACCTAGCAGGACGTCATAGGTACTGAGTTGCCGTTGTATCAACAGCTCACTGGTCCTGCGTGTGGAGAAGCGTGAATGCCAGTACCCATGGGCACCTACGAGGGCAAGCCAGCTGCAGCCTACCGGTGATGAGTACATTGCCGCTGCACCAACGTGTCACATGGTAGGGAAGGAGGCCGTGGATTCGTTGCCGCCTCTGCCCGTACACCTAGCCGAGGGCCGAGTAGTGTACCACGGCCCTTCTTATTTACCGTGAGAGGAGGCGAAACTGGACAACCTGGTGGCGTGTGCAGTAGATTGCAGCTGCGTGCTCGCCTCTCGTTCGGCGCGGAGTGTCATCCGCGAGATGGATCAGCGCCCCATGTGAGGGTAAGCCATCCCGAACGATCTCTTCCGAGCAGCGGTGGTGTCTATGCCCCGGTCCGACTCCTTGGCATCTCTTGGTTTTACGCTCCACACGAACCCGACAACGAAGTTCAAGTATCTACTCCCTCCTCTTTGTACTGTACCAGCGGGCACGAATGTGATGGGCACTGCTCCTGAGTACGATGTGCCCACCAAGCCGCATCATTGGCCACGGCCCGGCATGCCTCAGCACCAGGTCGATCTGCCAACTTTTCTCATCGCTTGTTATCCGGTGACGGTTGCCGAGTATGGCTATGCGCTCCAGGCTGGCGCTCCTGATGTAGAGGAGCCAGTGAACTGGAGCTTGCAACGGGACCATTCCACCCATGCCGTGCATGGTTTAACCTGGTACGACGCACTCGGCTACGTGGAGTGGCTCAGCCGAATGAGTTACGCCGTTTGGCGACTGCCTACGGAGGCCGAGTGGGAAAAGGCCGCGCGTGGCACCGATGCTCGGCTCTACCCCTGGGGGAATACCTGGGATCCCCGCCGAGCGAATGCCAGCGGGTCGAAGATGTGGTGCGGAGCTTCCGCTGGGCAAGACAATGTTCCCGAAGGGATCTCCTCGGTTGATGCTTATCCGTTGGGTGCCAGCCCGTATGGCGTGCTGGATATGGTAGGCAATATCTGTGAATGGACCAGCACCATCGTAGACGACAAGTTCGGCTATCCCTATGATCTGGACGACGGGCGCGACGATGTGCAAGCTGAGGCACGGCTCCGGATCCTGCGCGGCGGCTGTTATTTTGGGCCGCCAGAAATGCTTCGAGTTGACCTGCGGAATATGTTCCACGTGACCGATCGATTCGACTGGTTACATGGTATGCGCTTGGTGCTGGGGAGCGATCCCCGTGAACTACCGGCACCGAACGCGTCATCGCGAACTCGGTGATCACCTGCCTGACACGTCTCACGCACTACCAATGGTAGGCGACAGCATCTGTTGATTAGTCGTCCACCTGACAGGCGTCAGCCAGTAGTCGCTGCAGTTGAACGACAGCCTGTATGAACGGTGCCCACTCTGTGGGGCCATCCTCCCACCACTGCAGGCGTACCAGCAGAAATGGCTGGTCGACCTCGATGCCCCAGGATTCGCCGTCCAGTCCCACAGCTGGCGTGACGCCCAGAACAGGTAGGCGAATCTGGTGCACTTCTTGGAGCCAGGATTCAATCAGTTTCTGAGCGATCGCTCCGTCTTGCACCCGAATAGTTGGCGGCGCATGGAATCCCTCACGTACGCCCTGCAGCGGGTCGGAGAAGCGTCCCATATCATGCTGACGCTTCCAGGTCACTTCGCGCGCAGCCAGCTGAAATGAGAGTTGGCTTCTCCGAGAGGTACTCGCTCCTGCCCGTGACTCAAAGATCGCCCAGGTCGTCGGGTTGCCGAACGCAGGATCGTGCCAGAGGCGTAGCAGCTGGTGCATCTCGTGCAGCCTCGCATGAGGCTCCAACAGGTCCGGATGCTCGAGCGCGGACTGTGCTCGACTCTTCAGCGTGGCCAGCTCTTCTGGACGATGTTCCATGACTTCTAATCCGCTCTTCCTACAGTCAGCGCCGAAGACAACAGCGTGCGGTCCAGTTCACGCTTTGCCGCAACCCTTTGCAGCCGTAGCGTCCGATTCGGATTCTGCGCTCTTGGGTCAGTATAGCGAGCATCACCTGGCGCGACAAGGCAGGAAGCGAGTGACCATAGTCCAAAATCTACGGTCGGGAATCATCCGCCGACGCTTTCAGCGAGAACACGAGGTGATTTTCGCATGACTGCCTGTGACAACGGGAGTGCACCTGCAGCGCGGGTGCTGCTCGCATGCGTTCACCGGCATTGGGGTCAGGGTTGGGGTTATCCGCTTGTTGCGACGGGCCGGTTAAGCGGCACTACGCACCAGCAGACTTACAACCCTTTCTTGCATTTCCTGGTTACCTGGTGAGAAGCAGGATGCAGCAGTCTGATAGGTCACCGGTTGCTGTCGATTTACGGTCATGGGTCAAGAACTCAAAATCAATGGTCACTGGATGGTGCCTGTTTGACGTGGACTGGAGGCAGGAATTCCGCGATCACCTCGATTCGGCCGACCACGTTGCGATTGAAGTCCTCTGAGTCCTCGGCGGGGATCCAGTATTCTTGAGGCATTACTCCTTGATCGGCCAGGGCAGGTGGAAGTCCTTGCGCTTGATCTTGGCCTTGTCACAGTTCGGGTTACAATGGGAGCAGGACACCGCGAGATCAGTGATGGCATGACATTCACTGCTGGGAGGAATCAATGGCTGACACACTGCGGGTGACGCTCGAACTCGGCCCGAAAGGCAAGCGGGTGGTGGCGGTGGCACCGGATTGGCCCGGCCTGGAGCGTGGAGCGAAGACCGAGGAGGCAGCAATTGCGCATTTGCAAGCCTACCTGCCACGCTACGCGCCGGTAGCGAAATTGGCGGAGATGGAGAAGGCGTTCACGGCCAATGCCACCGTTGAGGTGGTCGAGCGCTATCAGGGAGTGGGATCAACCGACTTCTGGGGCGTCTCGCTCGCGTTCTCGGACATCGACAGACAAGCCGTCTCAAGCGCAGCATTGGAACGAGAACTGAAGCTGCTCCGGGCGTGCTGGGCATTTTTCGACGAGGTGCGTTCGCGCGTGTCGGCAGAGATGAAGAAAGGCCCGCGTGGGGGCGGGCGAGATCGGGACATCATCGTCCGGCATACGTTTGGCGCAGAACTGAACTTCACATCGAAGCTCGGCTTGCGCCCTCCTTACGACACTCTGCTGACCAACGAGGGCCTGAGAGCGCACCGCGACGCCTATTGCACTGCCATTCGGACGCTCCATGCCCAGGGCAAATTGGCCCGCACCTGGCCGCTGCGGTATCTGATTCGGCACACTGCCTCTCACGCGCTGGATCACGCGTGGGAAATGGAAGACAAGGACCTGACATGCAACCGCGTGTGAGAGGAGGGCAGAGGGTCTATTCATGCCAACCTATTCACACCAGACTAGGCCTGCATCCGCCGTGGTGAGTGCCCAGATATGTACATGCATGCGTGGCGAGGTCTGTGGGGTCTCTCGCTGCGCAACCCGTGGGAAGGTGCGGACGAGAAAGAAAGGCAAGGAGTGAAGGCAAGTGTGCAGTGCTGCCGTTTTTGCTGCCAATCGGCTCCAAGCCGCTTCATTTCGAAGTTTGTATGGGTGGGGCTGACAGGATGCGAACCTACGACACACGGTTTAGGAATTGGATGCACCACATTTAGAGCCGTTCACTCGCGGTCGCAAACCAAGAACGTATCAGCGTTTCCTCCGCAAGTTCGTTCACACGGGTTCATCCCAAGCCGCCGGCGTTGGCGTAGTAATTGGCGTAGAAGTGCGATCTTACCCACAGTTTTGAAGACCGGCAGGGCCTGTCCACAGACGTCTGCTGGTATGTTTCACTGCGACATTTTCGGCGGTCTCCTTCGTCTGTGTCTGTAGTTGTACACTGGTTTTTTCTGTAGATGTTGTACGAAAGTTGTACGACCTACTCACAAGGGATTGCCTCACATCTGTCGGCAGTTGATTCGGGGAACAAGTCAATGGGGTGCAGTATAGCGAATTCTCCGCAAATCTCGCAGTCGCTGCCCCTGGAGATGCTTTACGTTTACCGCTTGCTAGTGGCCTGAATGGGCTTTCGACACCAGTTCTAGAGGCCTCATGTTAGAAATCCGCTGATCCTTTTGTCTTCGCACTTCTCTATAGACCAATTTATTGGCGCCGAATGCCCATATCTCTGTCGCCGCCCACCCCAGAAACCCGAGCCCTAACCCCGATGGAACCGTGATACCGGCGGCGATACCAAAAGTCGTCAAAGTGGCCACAATGGTCGCGATTATAGTTAAAAATTGATCGACCCTCTTGATCCAGCGGATGAACTCAGCATGTAAGTATCTGGCAGGAAGAGGGTTGTGGGGAAACTTCCTCTTGACTTGCAGTGCCTGAAGAGAGATGCTCACATGCAGGAAGAAGTTGGCCATTGACAGGACCAATCCGGTAACTGCGATAAGTACCGCAGCCACCAAAGTGATCAGAGCTTCCGACCGCAGTGGCGCGCTCAGCGCTACCCCCGCCAGTGCAGCCGCTCCCAGCGCGATTCCTCCCCACAGGGCTACCCCGGCGTAAAAATCTGTCCGGCGAGTAACATCAATCCGGTTGGCCAATTGCCATTCTTGGCGATATTGGGCAACATATGGACTATGCCGCTCTGGAGCATGCATAAAAACCATCAGCCCTCAGCGCTACTGAAGCGGAACACGACGGCATCATGGTCGTAGTCCGCGGCGTTTGCCGGTTGCCCGTGATGTGCATGATGCCTACGGCGAGCAAGGCATAGACGAGGATATCACACGATGAAGACACTTCAAGGACACTGCCTTGGCTCTCTGCATTGGGAAATATCCTTTGGAAAAGCGCAACAAGCGGCTGGGAGATATTATACATGAGGCCGCTGAAGCCCGCATCCGAGTTGGCTGCTAGCAGTGTCGGAATGATGTGGAGGGCGGTTAACACCTCATTGAGGCCCACTATGATGAGTTTTCTTACCCAATTCGTCCACATAGTTTTGCTCGAAATTCACTCATAACAAATCCGAGCAAGAGTCACCGCTCTAACCCCCTGCGCGGCGAGATCCAACCCAACCGTGACTGCATTTCATTGTCAAAACCATGGCCAGCGCAAGCAAGAAGAAACCTCAGGACGTAATTTTCCTGAGGTGTTTTGGTGGGGATGGGGGAGCACAGCTGCTCTACAATTCCGCAGGCCAATTGGTACTAGGCAATGCCGTGTTGCTGGGCTGTCTGATCATCTCGGCGTGTTGCTCGACCGTAGCCTCAAACTGCATCGGGAGGCAGATGTGTCCCGCGTAAGTGATCTCCTGGTCTACTCACTCGACGAGCTGGAGGCAATCGCGGACGAGAAGGGCAGCATTCGACAGCTGTTGCATGAAAAGTGGCGCAAGGTCTACAAGGCTAATGCTCCAAGGGGCCTGTTCTCTACTAGCAAGATATGTCAGGGTGCCCGTGCCGCGTAGCCGGCGCATTTCATACTAACGTCCAAAGGACTCGTTTCACGATAACATAAAGCTCAAACGTGTCTTCGAGCCTGTGCTGAATGGACCGTAGAAACTCATCGGATGACATCGAAGATGTGCCACGGCAGAATGTTCGGAACTTTTTCTGCATACTGATACACTTTTGTTCTTCTTAATACCATGTTAAACATGGTATGCTATGCTATATCTAGCAATGCAAAGTATTCGTGTGAGAGCGATGAGCTTTTTTTGCTTACCGCTTTAGCGGAGGAGATATCTTATGAGCGGATTGTCCAGACGACGTCCCTGGTTTGCCACTGTGTTGCTCTGGATTGGCACTGCTGTCCTCTTCGTGCTGTTCCTCGCCGGAGGAATCCAGAAATTGACTGAAGAAACCAGTGCCCTGCGCGACTTTGCGCGGTGGCAGTATCCCCTGTGGTTTATGCTGGTCATCGGAGCTGTCGAGCTTGGTAGCGCGATTATCATTCTTGTACCTCGTCTAGCGTTTGCAGGGGCGGCACTTATCGCTCTCGATATGGTTGGCGGGGTTATCACGACGCTGCGGTTTGCGCAAGATGACCGCGCTTTCCTCTCCTTGTTTTTGTTCATCATCGCCGCGCTGATCAGCTTCGCTCGCTGGCCCCAGTTCTGGGGACGCGTGCCGCTGGACGCGCGACGATCGATTTCCCACGGCAGTACCAGTGCATAAGAGGTGCTGCCTCATCTTTGTCGGACTTGAGAGTCATCCGCGGAGGAGGCACCTATGCCATCTCATGACTACACACAGCGGCTGAAGGGGCATTTGGATCTCTTGCTGTTGGCGCTCTTGCAGGCTGGACCGCTTCATGGCTATGCCATCATCGAACGGTTGCGCTTGCTGAGCGACAACACCTTCGATCTGCCCGACGGCACCATTTATCCCGCCTTGCACCGTCTGGAGCAGGCGGAACTCTTGACCAGCTGGTGGTCGGATGAGACTGCCCGCAGGCGGAGGCTCTACTCGCTTACTGAAAAGGGGCATGCTGTGCTGGCGGACGGACGCCAGGAATGGCAAACGTTCGCTCAAGGGGTCGAGGCGATTCTCTTCGGGGAGAGTGCGGGGTCATGAAACGTTTGGATACCTACATTGCCGAACTGCGTCGCGCCCTGCCGCGAGACGTCGGTGCACGCTACAGCGAGCGAATTCTCGCGGAGATTGAAGGCTATCTCCTAGATAGTACAGCTGCGGGGCAAGATGCAGGGCTCTCCGAAGACGACGCGCTTGGTCAGGCCATCGAACGTTGTGGCAGTCCAGCGCTCTTCGCTGAGGGATTCCAGCAGGTCGTGGAGACGCGACGTGCTCAACGGATCCAGCAGGGTTTGTGGCCCCTGCTGGTCCTATGCTTTGGGTTGATAGGTCTCACTGTCTGGCGGTATCCGGCTGTCCTCGGTACGTCCCATGCCATTGTCGATGCCAGTATCCTGGGCGCCATTCTGCTGGGCACGTACGCCTGGTTTGCCACGGTCACGCTCGGTCGGGGCCAGATTGCGCTTTGGCGCGGCGCCCAGGCCGGACTTGTTGTGGGCCTGCTAGGAATGAGCACGCTGTTGCTGTCACTCCTCCTGGAAATGTGGCTCTGGAAGCGGTCAGGAACGCCGGTTGCTGCGACGGTCGCTCTCGCCGAAACTCTTAATGAATGGGCGGTGGGCCTGCCGGCTCTTGGATGGATCGCCCTTACTATCTGGGAAGGCGCACGAGGGCGGATATCGTTGTCGGTGTGCATGGCGACAGGCGTGATGAATGGGATGTTCACCAGTCTTGTCGGCAGTATCAGCGCCCTGGGTCTGGGCACTGTACTCTCGGCCCAGCTGGCACAAGGAGTCTGGCGGCATGATGCCACCTGCATGGTCGCGGCGGCGCTGGTCCGCTGTGAAATGGGCGATACGCTCGGTGGTCAGGTTATCGAGCTCATGTTCCTTCCACTCCTCGGTATGGGGATTACGGCGGCCAGCCAACTGATGTGGCGCTCCATCCGATACCTGTCTGCGGCGCGATCAACTGGGCGCACAGCAGTAGCTGCTTCTGAGGTTACGCTCGTCCGTCCTCTCGTGGTGTTCACCATTTTGTTGTTAACCGTGGTGTGCGGCGCTGTCGTAGCGCAGTTCTGGTGAGGTTGAAAGCGGTGGTACATATGGCCCTTCCGCGGCGGCAATTCATCATTGGGCTTGCACTTGCAGTTGTTACCCTTTTCAGTTTGGTCGTCATTGCCTTCGCTCGGTATCCAGGCCTCAGCAGTGACTACGGAAGCGGCCCTGCGCCTGTGTTCCCGACCTGGTTCGGCACCACAGGCGCAGCAATCGCCTACCTAGTGGTGGGAGGGTATTTGCTGTGCCTCTACATAAGTCTTGGTATCCTGGCAACGCCTTCGCCGGTGCAATCTATCCCTCCAATCGGGGAGCAGCCGTGGCAGATCGGCGGCTTTCTTGGTCTGGTAGCCGGCATGGTGGTGTTCCTGGTGGGCGTTCCCGTGAACGTGTTGTCCCACTTTGGGGCTTTCTCCGCGCTTGCTCTGCTGTTTTGGGTAGCGACGCTCGTCGTAGCAGGGATCTTCGGCAGTCGGGCCACCGGACAAGTCATGGGCGGCGTGCTGGCGGGGGTCTGGTGCGGTATTGTGATTGCCCTATGCAGCAGCGTGCTGGGACTGGCGCAAGACCTGATATTGGCACCGCTCCTGATACACGGCGTGTGGGCGAAAGATACGACGTGCCCGTACGTCGCTTCCCAGGTGATAGCGGCCTGCGAGACCAGCGATGATCTGGGATGGTACGCTACGGTATTGACGGCGATGCCAGTGCTGGGAGCTCTGCTGGGCGGACTGGGAGGTCTCGGCAGCAAATCCACGTCACGAGCATCTTCAGCTCAGGTCAAGATGACCAGGATGGCACTGCTGGTACCAATCGCCTTTTTGGTCCTACAGTCGTTCCTATTCGTGGGAGAGCTGATCTGGAATTTTTGGTGACCTGCCGCCGCGGAGGGTGTCCAGATGCAAGTTAAAGCACCGCCACTGTGGGACTCTAAGAAGGTACCGAGATGCAAAGAGGGTGAGAGAGGAGGGGGGATTGTTCAACTGGTAACGCACACCTCCTCACCCTGATTCAATGATACATGTCACTCTGGCGCGAATACAGCGATATGGGACCACCGCACATCGTCACTGATTTCTGATGAGGTTATTCAGCCTCCTTGTTTCCTGATCACATATGCCAGAATGATACCAAGCGCTTCCACCTGCCCAGACGACATCGTACAATTTGCTCACGCGAGAAGTGCCTACCATGCGTTACGTAAGTTGCTGGTGAGAGCGAATTTGCCCCGCGTTCGCTTTCACGATCTGCGCCATACCTGTGCGACGCTGCTTCTGTGGGCGACGGTTAATCCGAAGGTAGTGAGCGAGCTCCTGGGGCATTCAAGTGTCGCCATCGCCGGCATCTGGATCTGTGGGGGCTCTGGCGTTTTCCTTGCGCTACGGGGACGCAACTGGCCACGAGCCAGAAGGGCAGAACCAGATCAGCCACGACAACCAGTCAACGAGACTGGAGGGTGAGAATGGGATACACTACCGCTTTTGCAATCAGTTTTGCAATTTCCGCCTATTTCGTGGTTATGAAAGTATGGTAGAGGTGGTGAAGAGAGCATTAAAAAAGCCCCATGAATTGGGGCTTTTGGCGGAAGGGGTGGGATTCGAACCCACGGTAGGGCGTAAACCCTACAGCGGTTTAGCAAACCGCCGCACTAGACCGACTATGCGACCCTTCCGTACGGTGCCAAAGGGGGGACTCGAACCCCCACGCGGGTGAACCGCACAACGCCCTGAACGTTGCGTGTCTACCAATTCCACCACTTTGGCAGGCGATATGCGCATGTGTGGGACAGCTCTGGAAAGATACCATGCCCCAACAGAGACAGGTATCATGATACGCTACGGCCCTGGTGCTGTCAAGCAGCAGCGCCGGTTGATTCGCCGCTCCAAAGCTATTGATCTAAGGCCGTATGTATCTCACCTAGGTTGAATGGTTGAGGCTGGTGGTCTATCATACGAACGTGCGGCTGAAAACCACTGTCTAGAGCGATGGGAATCCGCCGGTCTCTTGCGCAACCCCGGCCACACCCAAAAGGATAGCGTCCTTGTTGAGCTTTCAGACAACTTTCAGACAACTAGAAGAGGGATCACATGCAGAGTACACCGCATCCGTGGCTGAGACTGTCATCGCTGGTTGTGCTTGCGGCACTCCTCGCACTTGGCAGCTTTAGCGCCTGCAGCGGCACCTCGGTCACGGCAAAGCCACTACCCACCGCAACCACCGGCGCTATCCAGATAGCGGTGTCGCAGACCGAATTTACCGTAAGCCAACCAGTAGGCGTCAACGTAACCAACACCAGCAATAATACCTATTACTCCGTCTCTGGCCGCACCGCCTGCACCTTCTTGCAGTTGCAAGAATTGGATACTGCCAAGAATGCCTGGGTCAATGTGTATGGCTGTCCGGCAGCCAATCCGACTCCACTCCAGATCACCCAACACATCTCCGAGCCCTTTACCCTGGCCCCCAGCTCCCCCAGTAACCAGAATGCGTGGGATCCAGGGACCTATCGAGTCGCTGTGGCGTATAGCACCAGCTCGGACGGGAGCAGTTCCCCTATGGTAGCCTTTTCCGCAGCCTTCACCATAGACGCCGGATAATGCCCGGCGGCTCGGGGAAATTGCCCGCTCTTCCGTAGGATGCTAGAATGAACCACATATGCCAAACAAAACATTCGAGGGAGGTGTCTACGTGGGGGAGCTAGACGGCAAGCAGGCGCTTATTTTTGGCGTCGCCAATCACAATAGTATTGCCTGGGCAATTGCCCAGAAACTGGCAGCGCAAGGGGCACGCCTGGCATTTACCTTCCAGGAGCGCATGGAACAAAATGTGCGTAAGCTAGCCGCCGGAGTGGATGGCGCGCTGGTCATTCCGTGCGATGTGCAGAGTGACGATGAGCTCGATGCCACCTTTGATACAGTCAATCGCGAGTTCGGGGGGCTGGACATCCTGGTTCATAGTGTCGCCTATGCGCCGACTGAAGATCTGCGCGGACGCGTCTCTCAAGTATCACGCAGTGGGTTCATCACTGCCGTTGATGTAAGCGCCTATTCGTTGCTGGCTATGGCCAAGCGCGCCGAGCCACTGATGCAGAGTCGCGGCGGCGGCAGCATAATTGCCATGACGTATCTTGGCAGCGAACGAGTGGTGCCGGGCTACAATCTGATGGGTATCGCTAAAGCGGCGCTTGAAGCTTCCATTCGGTACCTGGCCTGGGACCTGGGATCTGCTAATATTCGGGTCAACGGTATCTCCGCCGGTCCATTGCGAACGCTTTCCGCGCGTGGAGTCGGCAATATCAATGACATGTTTACCCTTATTGACCAGGTAGCTCCGCTTCATCGCAATATCGAGCAAGGCGATGTGGGAGAACTGGCGACCCTGCTCTGCCAACCGGCTATGAGCAATGTCACCGGTAACATCATTTACCTCGACAGCGGCTTCCATTTGATGGGGCTTGGAACCATGTAGAGTTGGTTGCGCGGCTGCCAATCAGCAACGCGGCTGCAAGCAGTAGCGCATGGCTTACGCGATAGAGCCGACTAGCGATGGAGCCGAGTATGTAGAAAGGAGTGGCGCTGGTCCCCCACACTGGGTCCTGGCGCCGGCAATCATATGAGTCGTCAAGCCGACGATACCCCGGGAAACGCGAGTCATACGACTCCTCCTACACCTCCGCCATATTCGCTGGAGAACCAGTCCACGGCGACAACCCCGAAGCGCCGGCTAACTCCTCTGCGCATTATCACCATCGTCGTGATAGTGGCGACGTTGGGGATCTTATTCCGTGCCTTGCTGACCCCCGCCACGACAAGTTCCGGCGCCGGTTCAGCAACCCCTGGAGCCGCCGCTCCAATGGTAAACCATTACGCACCCAACGCCACATTGCTTGACCTGAACAATAAGCCGGTCCAACTTTCGAGCTTCCGCGGAAAAGTCGTCATACTCAATTTCTGGTATGTAGCCTGCGCACCCTGCCAGTTTGAGATGCCGGCTTTGCAGCGGACATATGACGCGCAGTATTCCAAAGGTTTGGTAGTCGTCGGGGTCAATACCTCGGATGATGCGCCAAGTATTACCCAGTTCGTGAAAGCTCTGGGGATAACCTATCCCATTTTGCGCGATGTCAACCAGCGTACCACTGTTGAATACCGTGTGGTCGACACTCCGACCTCATTTTTCATCGATCGCCAGGGAGTCATTCGCTACAAAGCCATTGGCCCCTTGAATACAGCGACACTCAATCGTGAGACATCCGCTCTGCTGGCATCGGGGTAGGCACCGGCACCGTCCATCTTCCTAGTCTTGGGAGCTGGTGGTCACATGTGCTATAATGCGCGGCGCCAGTCACACGTTCTCTCGCACTACCGCCCTGGCTATGAAGAAGGAGGACCGCGCCTTGATGAACAAAGACCAAACGCTCGACAATCTCTGGCTGGCCCGTGCGATGTACGACCTTGGCGCGGTTACGTTTGGAGACTTCACGCTCGGAGACAGCACCGTAAATTCCCCCGTGTTTATCAATCCCAAGGTCCTTATCGGCAATCCTACTGCTCTGCGCGTGGCGGCAAAGCTCATGTACCAAGAGGTGACGCTGGCCCAATCTCTCCGGCGTTCACGGGTGCTGCCCTACGATGTCGTCGCCGGCGTGCCGGTTGGCGGCTTACTGCTGGCCACCGCCTACGCGCTTGAATCGGGCACACCGCTCGTCTATCCACGGCTCAAGCCCGAAGGGACCGGAACCAGGGGAATCGAAGGTCCCTACCATCCCAATGCGCGAGCTCTGCTAATCGACGACCTGGTCACCGGTGGCCGCAGCGTCCTCGAGACTGCCCGCTTCATGGCGGAGCACGGTATTTCGGTGCACGACGCAGTAGTGCTGGTCGATCGTGAGCAAGGGGCGCATCAGCGTCTAAAGCACTCCGGGATCAATCTCATCAGCATCATCAAGCTGGATATGATGATGAACCTGTATCGCTCGAGCGGTCTCATCGACGAGGAGAGGTACGATGCGTACTTCACGTACCGAAATCAGTCGAGACCTGCTTTCACCGAGGCGGACTATCCACAAGAGGAAGAACTGGCAGATGAGGAGCCACAGGATACCGACGAGGATGATAGCGATACTGACCAGTAGCAAGAGACCAGGCTACCAAGAAGGATAGGCCTGGTCTCTCAAGGTGCGGTGGCTGGCTCGCCGCTGGTGAGCAGTGCCGGCGAATTATTACTGGGGGATGGCAGTTGAAGACGGTTCAATCTGGGGGACCGGCGGCACTGACCCATCACCCGAAGGCAGCATCGCCGGCGCTGCTGCCGGCTGAGCCGCGGCCGGTGTCCCCGCCGAAGCCGCCATGCCCGCGCCTCGCTTGAGTAGTTCAGCCAACGGCTCAACTAGATCGATGGGCAACGGGAAGACAACCGTCGAGTTTTTCTCCGCCGCAATCTCGGTAAGAGTCTGCAGATACCGCAAGGTGATTGCCGCCGGCTCCGTCGAAATCAGGTGGGCCGCGTCGGCAAGCGTCTGCGCCGCCTGATATTCGCCTTGAGCCAGCAGCACTTTGGCGCGTTTCTCCCGCTCGGCCTCCGCCTGCTTGGCCATTGCTCGCTGCATAGTGGTGGGCAGCTCGACATCTTTGATCTCAACAGTGGTTACTTTGATGCCCCAGCGCTCGGTCTGCTCGTCAATGATGTTCTGCACACTATGGTTGAGCTTCTCCCGCTCGGCCAACAGATCATCCAGTGCCGACTGGCCAAGTACGCTCCGTAACGTGGTCTGGGCAATCTGTACAGTCGAGCGGTAGTAATCCAGCACATTGTTGACAGCCGCATTGGGATTGACAACGTAGAAGTAGACGACCGCACTTACCTTTACGGTGACATTGTCGCGGGTCACGCCTTCCTGTGGCGGCAACTCGATGGTGATAATGCGCAAATCGATCTTACGCATCTGGCTGATGAACGGCGGTACCCAGAACAGACCAGGTCCCTTGGCTCCTATCAGCCGGCCGAGCACAAAAATGACGCCTCGCTCGTACTGGTTGACGACACGAAGTCCCGACATAAGGAATAGCACTATGATTACCAGCGCAATGGCCCCGCCAATAACGATGTCTGTCTGGGGCATACGAAACGCTCCCTCTGCTAACCCCCAGCAATGAACGAGATCTCGGTCGTTTCACTGCTCGGTGACATGCTGGTCCGCTTCCAGGATAGGTGTGCTATCACCGGGCTCCAGCGGTTTACCGTTCGGTTTGAATGCCGCATGGCGCAGGATAAAACCAAGGATATCGTCATACACGGGCGGATCCGGCTCGACAATAAGCTTGAGCCCGTCGTAAGCCACGACTCGCACCTTCTGGTTGGCCGCAACGGTCATATTCAGAATGGCCGTCTCCGGCGCAAGCTCGGCTGCCCAGTCCTCGCCCAGCACTTTGACACGCCCCTCCGGGCTGAGCGGAACTATAACCTGACCGGTCTGGCCTAATAACCCTCGGGTACCGCTTATCTCCGGAGCACGCTTCGACGCAATGGCATACCGAATGACCACCATCGCCACCAGTCCCATGCCTGCCGCCACCCCAAGTACTACATAAGTGCTCACCGTTGAGACGTGTGGGCCAGAGCCGGTGTCAAAAAAGATCAACGACCCAATGACCAGACTCGCCAGCCCAGCCAGCGTCAGCACGCCATGGCTGGTTATACGCACGTCTACCGCCAGCAGCACCACCGCCAGCAGCATCAGGATCAGCCCAGCCCAGTTGGGGTTCAGTGATAGCGCGCCGACTACGAAGGCAATCAGCGCAATGGAGCCCACGACGCCAGGCACAGTGGCTCCTGGATGCGAAAGCTCAAAGAAAAGGCCGATGGCCGCCAACCCAAAGAGGATGAACAACACGTTTGGATCAGTGATAAAGCTTTGGAGTGGAGTGGCCGTCGCCGGATGCGCCGGGCTCAACAGCACATGTGCCCGGTGCAGCGCCAGAGTCGATACGGCATACCCCACACCGCTCTGCCACTGACGCGCGCGGCTAGTAGTACCGAGACTTTGGTCTTTGTGGGAATCTCCGGCGGCAGTGCGTCTCTGATCGATTGCTCTCATATTGCCACGTGCTTCCGATCTGCGGAACATAGCCGGCAGAATGGGGATTTGGCCGGTGCCACTCGCCCCCAACACGATACTACATTCTATCTGACTATACGAGCGACTTGCCATCCACGTTTTACGGTATCACTAGTGCACACTAGAGAGTATACTAAAAAACGGTAGCGATCGCTCCACTCCGTATGTGGCGTGAGATACCAGGCAAGAGATAGCAGAATCCTCTCTCTCTGATGAAGGAGACCTTCGTGACCACTGAAGAGACTCAGTATGATGTCGCCGTGATCGGCGCTGGGATAGGCGGGTATGTAGCCGCCATACGAGCAGCACAGCTCGGCGCTCGCGTGGCCATAGTCGAGAAGCAATATATCGGCGGCACCTGCTTGAATGTTGGATGTATTCCTTCCAAAGCATTGATCCATGTGGCAGAACTCTACTCGCAGTTCCGCGACTTCGAGAAGATGGGTATACGTGTCAAGGAGGCGCCGTCGTTTGACATGGCCGCCGCGGTAGCGTACAAGGATAAGGTCGTCAAGCAGCTCACCGGAGGCGTCGCTCAACTCCTCAAGGCCAACAATGTGACCATCTACGAAGGCACCGCCGAGGCAATTTCACCAACCCATCTTCATGTCGCTCTCCAGGACGGCACATCGCGCGAGATCGAGACACAGAAGCTCATTCTTGCCAACGGCTCTGTGACTATTAAGCCGCCTTTCCCAGGTATCGATGGCACCAACGTGATCTTTAGCGATGACGCCATGCAGATGGCCGGAGTGCCGCAGAGTCTGGTCTGCATCGGCGGAGGAGTAATCGCGGTTGAACTGGCTTGCATGTTCAACCGGCTGGGCACTTCAGTAACCATCTTGGAGATGTTGCCCTCGGTGATCGCCAACGAGGACGACGAAGTCAGCAAAGCACTGGCTCGCTCTTTGGCCAGGCAGGGCATTCAGATCCATACCGATACACGGGTTGAGTCCATCAGTGACGCTGGCGGCATGAAGCGAGTCACCGCCGCTACTCCCGACGGAGAGAAAACCTTTGACGGCGAGTATGTACTGGTAGCGGTTGGTCGCACTGCCAATCCGGCTGGTCTGGATGGCCTGGTCCAGGCAGGGCTAGCCATGGATCGTGGCAAAGTCGTCGCCAATGAACGCATGGAAACCAATCTACCAGGAGTGTATGCTATCGGAGACCTTGTGGGCCGTACGTGGCTCGCCCATGTCGCTGAAACCGAGGGCGAGGTGGCCGCTGAGAATGCCACTGGGCACGAGGCCACGATGGACTACACCGTAGTTCCCCGCCCAATTTTTACTATTCCGGAAATCGCGTCAGTTGGACTGACTGAAAAACAGGCACGTGAGCGCGGTGGCACCATACATGCCGAGAAGTTCCCCTGGGTAGCCAACGGTAAGGCTCTAGCCACCAATGAAACCGAAGGCTTCACCAAGGTCATTCTGGGTGAGTACGGCGAGCTTCTCGGAGCCGCTATCTTTGGCGCCGATGCTACCAATCTCATTACCGAGTTCTCGCTGGCAATGAGATCCGAGCTCACCGCTGATGAGATAATAGCTACCATTCATCCCCACCCAACCTATAGTGAGGCGCTTCGAGAGGCGACGCTGGCCGCCTTGCACCGGCCCATTCACATATTTCTGCGCCATGCCGCCGCCGACATGGAGCGTTGAAGGAGAGCAATGGGACCGCATGGATGACACGAATGAGAGTGGCGACCAACATAACCTCGCCAGCACGGAACCTGATGCTGGCTGGGCTGACCGCGCCTGGGACACCGGCTGGGCTGAAGCGCATGGGTCCGGCCTCATGGAAGATACCACGAGCGAAATGGAGGCGATACGTGGCTGGGATAGGCCAGCCGCTAAACCGCCGCTAGAGATTGCGCTGCGCGAAACTAGCCAGCAGAGTGTACCGGAAGACCCGTTCACTGAAAGATTGAATGCAACCCTGGCTGAACTGGGAAGATTAGGGGCGTCGCTGGGCCGGGTGGCGCGGCTGCGGCTGCTGCTGCGCCGCCGTCCCGCCGCTGCTGCCCTCCTGGCCTTCTTCCTGCTGGGTCTGCTCCTCACCGCCAGCGCTCCCTTGCTCCCGCTGATGCGTCTGGGCTTTGACGCCGCCGACGCCTACCAGCGCGCGCAGAGCTTACAGGCGCTCTTTGCCGACGGCTCCACCTCCCTGCTCAACACCGCCAAGCTCCAGGATGCCCAGACCCAGGTCGATTCGCTCTCGCAGGATCTCTACGAGATCAATAGCGTGGTCTCCACTCTGGGCGCTCCCCTGGCGGTGGTCAATCCCCAGCTGCGCGACGACCGCCTTCTGGTCCGCATTGGCTTTGACCTCTCCGCCTCTGCCGACGAAGGCTTGCAGGTAGCCCGCACCATCCTGACGCCGCTGCAAGGAGGCGCACTGGCTATCCAGGGGACTGGGTCCCTCATTACCGCTGCCGACCTGAGCCAGGCACAGGGGGTGCTGGCTGATGCCACCGGGCAGGTGCAGGATGCGCTGGCCGCCTATACCCAGCTCAACCCGGCCGCGCTCCCCCCCAGCTGCGTCCCGGCACCAAGCTGGGGGGGTATTTGCAGCTGCTGCCGCTGGCTCCACAGGTGGTGGCCGAGCTCTCCACCCTCATGCAAGGCGTCTCCTCCTTGCTGGGAGTGGGGCAGCCCGCCGACTACCTGGTGATGGCGCTGGATCGCTCCGAGCTGCGTCCGGTGGGGGGCTTTGCCGGCAACTACGGGATCCTGGAACTCGACAACGGCCGGCAGTCCACCGCTCATCCCTTCAGCCTCAACAACGTCTATGTGCTGGACCAGGCCTACTTTCAGTCTCAACTGCCTGCCTCCCCTGTCCCAGACTGCATCGGTGAGGGGACACAGCCGCCGGAGTACTACTGGTGGTGGCCCTATCGCAGCCTGAGCTGCCAGTATGGCTGGGGACTGCGCGACTCTGGTCTCTCCCCGAGCTTTCCCATCGATGCGCAGACGGCGATGCAGATCGTGGAGCAGACGCCCAACGAGGTCCCCAATGACGCTTCCTTGCAGGGGGTGATCGCCTTCACCCCGGTCCTGATCGAGCGACTCATGAGTGTGACCGGGAATATCACCCTGCCCCAGTACGGTAATGTCGTGGTCAACCCTACTAACCTGGAGTACCTCATCCATTACTATCAACTGGTGGATAATACCGGGCAGGCCGATCGCAAGACCTTTACCCACGACCTCTCCATCGCCATGCTGGCTAAGATCGATACCTTGCATGGTACTCAGCTCAAAAACGTACTCAATATCGCTGTAGAGTCCCTCAAGAGCAAGGATCTGGAGCTGTACTTTGCCAATCCGAACGCGGAGTTGATCCTGCAGCAGCTGGGGCTGGCCTCCGACATTCAGACCGGCAATGGGGACGGTTTCTATGTGGTGGATACCAACGACGGCGGCGACAAGGCCAACGCCTATGTGAGCGAGCAGCAGACCGACGTGGTGACGCTGCTGCCCAACGGCGGAGCGCTGCACCAGCTGCAGATCGCCGTGACCTACAACCGCCAGGGCCAGGTCTTTGGGAGCAGTGTTGACGACTATCTGGATATGCAGCGCACCTATCTGCCAGCAGATGCCACCATCTTGGGATACTCTGGCTTCAATCCGCCCACGTATACAGGAGTAGGGTCCAGCTGTGGAGATATCTCCACACGCAATACCTTCGTGTCTACCATCGCCACCGATTGCGCCGACGATAACGGTATACATGCCTTCACGACCCCGACAACCACCAGCGATGTGCCCGGCCGTACCATGGTCATGGGAGCTGTAACACTCAACTGCGGTCCCAGCGCCGACTTGCTGGCCACTGATACAGCGCAAGACAGCGCTTACTGCGCTACCGACCCAACTTCACATACCCAGGACATCTACCTCGAGTGGTATACTCCCAATGCCTTCAGCATGAACTCCGCCGGCCACGGCACCTATAGCGAGCTGGTCCAGGAGGAGCCGGGCAGCGGCGATTTCCAGCTGGGGGTGGGAGATTATCTGACCGTCTACGTCGACACCAGCCAGCTGCATAGTCAGAGCCCGCAGGTGCATACCCCAGCAGTCATCACCAACAGTATCGCTTTCCAGAGCCTGATCGGCAATATGCAGCCGATCTCCGGGTTCAACGGGGTGAAGCTCGACAGCGACATGACGGTCTCAGTACCCTTCTAGAGTCCCAGGTGTGGTGCAAAAAGATGGAGTATCTGGGGCACCGCCGGTCCAAGCACCACCACAAAGATCGGGGGGAAAATGAGAAAGGCAATAGGGAAGAGCATCTTGACAGGCGCCAGGCGGATGAGCCGCTCGGCGTTTTGACGGCGCCGTACACGCATCTCCACCGCTTGAATTCGCAGGACGGTGGCCAATGATGCACCCAGCTGCTCCGCCTGTATGATTGCGGCTACCACACTACTCAAATCGTCCAGCCCAATGCGTTCCGCCATGGCATGTAGTGCGTCCCGGCGGGCCACGCCAAATTGCATTTCGTACAGCACACGCGCAAACTCAATGGTCAGCGCGTTACGCGACTTTCTCACCACTCGTTGCAGCGCCTGATCAAAGCCCAGCCCGGCTTCGACGCTAATGGTGAGGAGGTCGATGGAATCGGGCAGTACGCTGATGATCTCGTTACGGCGCTGTGTCAGCCGTTGGCGCAACCATAGGCTGGGAATGAAATACACCACAGTGCCAAACACGAACGCTACCAATACGAGGTTAAGAGCAGGCTGGCCGGAGATGAGTGAAACCGCCACCCCCAGCCCAGCCGCCACGGTGGACAACAGGCCACGTATTCCAACATAATCCGAGACGGTTACCCTTGGAGAGAGGCCAGCCAATACGAGCTGTCGCTGTGTGCTTTCCAGGGAGCCGGACGGGGTGAAGCGGGAAAAAACCCTGGCGAGCTGCGAGGTCAGGGGACGGAGAAAGCGCTCGGTAAAGGGGGCCTGCATCTCGATGTCCTCGAGAGTCACCGGTACACCGGGAACGAACTCCTGCAAGCGGGCTTCAATCGGATCACGGCGGCCACGCCACGAAAAGCCAAGGACCACCAGCAGTACGCCAAAAAAGGCCAGAAATCCCGCGATGGCCGGTAACCACTCTTTGATGCTGCTCAGCACTGACAACATTGGCCGGCTCCCTCCCTCCCTAACCTCATACCTTGATGTGCACAATCTGCCTGATAACCAGGAAACCTACCACAATCATGACGGCGCTACAGCTCAACATGGTCCATCCGCACCAGGTGGTCTCGCGGAAGAGGCCGAGCATGTAATTGGGGTTGATCACCAGCAACAGAAGCGCAAGTCCAACGGGCAAAGAGGCGATGATGTAGCCGGAATATTGTTGTTGTGCTGTCATCGAGCGAACTTCGCCTACCAGCCGCACGCGGTCACGGATGGTGGCGGCTATGGTATCGAGCACTTCGATCAGATTGCCGCCAACCTCGCGCTGTACATTGATCGCCGTCACCAGTAGTTCCAGGTCGCTGGATTCCATCCTGTCCACCAGGTGGGAGAGTGCCGCCTCAACTGAAGTGCCGAATCCCACTTCGCGTACCACCCGCTCGAACTCCTGACTCGTCGGCGCCGGGGCCTCTCGCGACACCAACTCCAGGGCTTGCAGCAGCGCGAATCCGGACTTTAGCGAATTCGCCATCATCGTGATCGCGTCGGAAAGCTGAGAATTGAAGGTTTCCTGCCGCTTCCGCTTGCGTGACGTTACATAATAGCGCGGTAGGTAGAAACCAGCGATGGCCAACACCACTCCCAGCAATATATGCCCGCCGATGGGCAAGGCAAAGCCGACCAGAGCGCCCACGCTGGCAAACACCACTGTCATCACCATAAATTCGCCTACAGTGATGCGAATGTCGGCGCGTGCCAGATCTCTGGCCAGAGTACCGGTGAACGTACGGTTGGTAGCCCCAGGGTCCGTATCGACGGCAACGCGGCGCCGGTTATTGCGCAGGAACGACAGGAACTGGCGCCCCCTCTTCTTCTGGGGTGCGGCCGGATACCCTGTTGGAACCGCGGCACTATACTTGTTGATGCGGTCAAGCACCGACTCAGCGCGATTATCAATGGCACGTTGCAAACCCACAAATACCAGCCAGATTCCCCCGGCAGCCAGGACTCCAATTCCCACGGCGATTCCGGTCGAGAGCACGATATCTGCCGGCGAAATCATTGTCAACCATGACTCCATTACCTACACCTGCCTCGATAGTCGCTCATAAAGAGGTCGCCTAGTCTGCTGTGCGTTGGACCCCATCCAACACTCTTCCCTCGCTATGCATCTATCTATGTCTCTATTTATCTGTGTGCCATTCCCAGAACGCTGGGGTGCAAATGAATGTTGGCGAGCTCGAAACGGTCGGAAAATGACGGACGTACACCGGTCGCGCGCATACGGCCCACAACCCGACCATTCTCGAATCCGGTCTGTTCGAACACGAAGAGCTGCTGGGTATTCACCACTTCACCTTCCATGTTGAGGACCTCAGTAACACTGGTGATCTTGCGGCTACCGTCAGCCATGCGCTCCTGGTGGACGATCAGATGGATGGCGCTGGATATCTGCTCGCGAATAGCGCGGAGTGGTAACTGGGTTTCACCCATGGTTACCAGCGTTTCGAGACGGCGTAGCGTGTCGCGGGGGCTGTTGGAGTGTATGGTGGTCATGCTGCCCTCGTGGCCGGTGTTCATGGCTTGCAACATATCCAGAGCCTCTTCCCGCCGACACTCGCCGACGATGATGCGGTCGGGACGCATGCGTAGCGCATTTGCCACCAGATCACGTATGGTGATGCGGCCTTTGCCCTCGATATTGGATGGCCGGCTCTCCATTCGGACCAGATGTTCCTGGCGCAGCTGGAGCTCAGCGGCATCTTCAATGGTGATGATGCGCTCGCCGTCCGGTATAAAGCTTGAGAGGACATTGAGGAGAGTCGTCTTGCCACTACCGGTGCCCCCAGAAACCACAACGTTCAGCTTGACTTGGACACAGGCTCGCAGGAAATCTACCATGCCTGGTGTAATCGTGCCCAGCCGTACCAGATCCTCAGGCTGCAACGGCGTCTTGGCAAACTTGCGGATGGTCAACACCGGACCAGTCAGCGATATCGGCGGTATGACCGCATTGACGCGTGAGCCATCCGGCAGGCGCGCGTCCACATATGGAGATGATTCATCACAGCGGCGGCCAAGAGGCGAGATGATCCGCTCGATGATATGCATCACATGGTCGTCATCGCGAAACTTGATCTCGGTGGTGTAGAGCCGGCCATTTTGCTCCACATAGACCTGCTGTGGCCCATTGACCATGATCTCAGTCACGGTGTCGTCATGCAGCAGGAGATCAATCGGCCCATACCCCAGAATCTCCGCCTTGATCGCCGCCAATAACTGCTCGCGATCGCGTCGATCAAGGGTGTAGCCCTGCTCACTCAGGATCCGAGTAAATTGTTCTTCAAGCGCGCGCTCTATCTGATCCTGATGGCTGGAATCCCAGCCTGGATTGACTTCATTGATGAGCGCCGACTGCACTTTGCGCTTGATATCTTCAAACGTAGCTTCTTTGACGGCGGCGTTGCCGGAACCAGGGCCGACGGGCGACCGGAGAGCGACTTTGTCCAGGCCGCCGAAACGCGAGGTAGGAGCGGAAGGCATAGGACCATTATTATTATTGATGGGGATGCCAGTGGGCGGCGTCGCACGGGGCTGGCTGGGAGGCGGCGGCGGAGACTGCGTTCCCCAGCGTGGCCCCATGGCGTCCAGCGATCTCCGATACTCTTCGCTCTCACGAGAAGCATTACCATTGCCACCATTGTGGTTTCCATGGGAGTTGTCATCAAAGCGTCGATAGTTACTCATTTTGGTCTACCCCCGCCACTGGCTTCTTTGATATAGGTCATACTACAGTCGCACGCTCGGCATCAACGCGATGGACGTCCCCCTCGCGACTTGTCTTGAGGGGATTCAGACAGTATCTCAACACTGCGCTTGGCCAACTTCTCTATAGCCTTGCTGATGGGAGCGTTCTTCTGCGCCACTACGAACGGTATGCCTCGATTCACCGAAGCCGCCACCAACCGGGGATCATCAGGGATCTGCGCCAGGAAACGACGGCTAAAACGGGTCTCTACGTGTTTGGGCTGTATACCATAGATCGAGTCAACTCTATTACAGATGAGTTGCAATTTGGGGATGACATTATCAAGACGGTCGGCAATCTCGAAGAACTGGCCCAGCCGGTTGATGGTCGTCACCTCCAGAGTGGTGACGAGCAGAACCAGGTTTGCCATCTCCAGCGTGGTCATGGTGTAGTTTGAATAGGTGGTGTCGGTGTCAACCACCACATAGTCGAAGTGATCGCTGAGCTCCACCAGTATGGCCTTCATGGCATCCTCAGTAAACTGCGCGGCAGTCTCTACCGACGATGGCGCTCGTACCAGGCTGATACCGAGTTCTTCGTGGAAGGCGACCATGCTCTGAATCTGTTGCGCATCCAGCGTTCCAATACCGGCGCGTAGATCCTCGATACTGCTGGACGGATTGATATTCAGCAGGACATGGATGTCGCCCGATGACAGGCAGGCGTCTACCAGAACCACGCGGCGGCCGGTGCCTCGCTTCAGCATAACCGCCAGGTTAGTGGCAATGACGCTCCGTCCACATCCTCCCTTGGGGCCATAGACCGCGATGATCTTGCGGAGCGAATTCCGGTCGTTGCCTCCGACACCTCCAGTACCTCCAGAAATTACACTATGTGACGCTGGAGGGTCAGTAACAGTTATCGGCGGCCGCGCTGTAGACCGAAAGGTGATGTAGGCGGTGCGGATGGTATCGGAGAGTTCGTCGCCGGTAAAGGGCTTGGTGAGATAGCCTCTCGCTCCCAGCTTCATCGCGTGCTGTATATACTCGGATTCGCGCTGGACCGACATCATGACCACGCAGGTCTGCCACCTCTGAGTGATGAGCTGCGTCGCCTGCAGACCATCGTAACGGCCGCGCAGGTTGATATCCATCAGTACGATGTCAGGGCGCACCGACGGTAACGCCTTGAATGCCTCCTCGGCATTGGGCGCCGCTCCCACGATCTGAATATCTGCCTCAAAGTGCAGTAGCTTTTTCACATTCTGCACCATGTCCGCGCTATCATCCACCACAAACACGCGGATCGGCTGGTTTCCCATGGTATCCAGCGGCTGCATCCTGGTGCTCACCCCCCTTACCCAACCAAGCAATCAACCTACTTGACTACTGCTCTGCCCAACCAACCGCCACATTGTACCGCACCAACCCACCCAAGCGAACACCGGCATAGTACTGGCTGTACCCGGCGCGCAGCTCTTCTTCCACATGCCGCCCATCCGGCTGGGGCGGAGCCCCAGGCCGCCACTGATCACGGGTAACCAGATTTAGGGCTGGGCCTAAAAGCCAAATGTATTGCTGATGGATGTAGCAGTCACGGGCTGCGTGTTATCAGCGGGTGCGTTATTGCCGCTGTCACCGGGATTGCGGATCGCCAGGTCGATCTTGCCGGTCTCCAGCAGGTACTTGAGGTTCAGCACATTTTGATGGTTAAGCACCACCACCACCGCATTGCTGAAGGTGGCGTAGACGTACAAATTCTGCAGCGTCGTCTGGGTAATACAGGCACCGCTACTGCCGGGTAGATTGCACTCGGTAGCCAGGATATCGATGTAGTCTCCGGCGACGACCAGACCGCGCGCGCTCCCCAGAGGATTGTTATACGTAAAGGAGAAGAGCACGTCTCCCGACTTTAGCTTGCTGGGGCTGATGCTGGCCAGACTACCAACTGCCGCCGTGCTACCAACCAGCTGCAGCCGGTTGTCAGGGTTGCGCAGCACATCGCCAGACGGGATGTCGGTGACGACGACTTGATTGTTCAGATTCGCCTGCAGGTTGTCGAGGGTGGAATAGACATAGGCGCCTGGTGGAACCAACGCAACTGGATAGGACTTGACCGTGAAGGCGGCCTGTATGTTGAGCTCGTCCAGGGATGGATTACTAGCGCCGGTGGTAAGCACGGTGTTGGCCGGTATATCCTGCGCGGCCACCACTATCTGCTCCGTCTGGCCAGCGCTCGACGTTGCCTGGCTCACAATGAATATCACCAGCACACCCGACAATAGTGCCAGCAGCACCCCCAGCAACATAAGTGCGCGTCCGCCACCCGACGAACGCTGCCGTTGATTGGCCCGTGGAGTGGACATACCGAGTACTCCCTATCGCTTGATCTTGGAATGGCGACCTGACCATAACCAAAGAGGCTACCGAGCGTGTAGACAGCAAAAGAGCCGGCGGCAGAAACTCCACCGGCAGTAAACCCCTTGAAACGCTAGGCAAGAGAATGGCGAAGTCAATTAGAGATTTTTGATTACGTTATTGAACAGTTGGCTGATTTGCGGGCCAAGCAGAACCAGCGTAGCGATGACCACTACGGCAACCAACGCGATAATCAGCCCGTATTCAATCATGCCCTGGCCGCGCGATCGGCTGAACATAGGCGCCAAAATCCAGTTGAACATAGATCCCCCTTTATGATAGAAAAATGTCCCCGTGTCAATGAAGAAGCTGGTTGAGATAGGAAACGCCCGGTGGCACGTGGAGTCACATGGGTCTCGTCTACCAGAGACGCAGTGACCGCTCTACAGTAACTACATCATGTCGAGATCAACGGGGATTCTGATTACCAATTATCGTATGCCTGTCAACTGGAGTAGCGGATGTACACGCCGGCGAACCGGGATTGGTAGAGTGGGGCCAGCTGGCCGACTGAGGAACTGCAAGCGAGCGTAGTCGCCAATGATGGTGACCGCCCGTACGCCTTCAGTAGCCATAATGGGTCATGCCGGCTACAATGGGATGCTAAGCTCGACGCGAGTCCCTCGCTCCTTGGCACTCTCGATACGGAGCCATCCGCCCAGCACCTCCGCTCGTTCACGCATACTCAGCATGCCCCAACCTTCATGCGACTGTATGACACGCTGTGCCACATCGAAGTCGAAACCGGTGCCGGTATCTTCCACTACCAGCACGAGCTTGCCCGGCGGCAAGTCCATCCTTACGCGGATCAAGGTAGTCTGGCTGTGCTCAATGGCATTAGCGATCGCCTCCTGAGCTACCCGGAAAATCGCCACCCGCTTTCCCATGGGTAAGAAGGGCTCTACCTGAGGCACCATCACCGGCACCTGCACCTTGTAGCGAGCGCTAACCTCCTCCCCATACCGCTTGAGCGTCGCTGCCAGTCCGAGGTCGGCAAGTGTCATGGGGTGCAGCTCGAAGATGAATTTGCGCGTTTCCTGTAGAGTTAGTGTGACCATCTGCTTGAGTTGTTCGAGTTCGCCGGGGAGACGCGCAGGATTGGTGGCCATCAGCTTGGCGCATACTTCCGCTTCCAGCACGATGTTGGCCAGGGCCTGAGCCGGACCGTCGTGTAGCCGTTGCGCCACCCGCTGACGCACATTCTCCTGCGCCTGTATGACACGAGCCAGGAGAGATTGCTCCTGCATTTGGGGAGTCAGCATACCCGTAGCAGGAATCACAAGATGTTGAGCACCCATAGCCACCACCGCATCCCTGTCAGCTGCGGCTGTAGGCCTGACTGTGAGCATCTCAGTCTCCTGCTGGGCAAATGATAAGCTGCTCGTCATCGGCAGGTCAAGGTCGTAGGGTTGGTCAGCCAGGTCGGGTGCCACCGGTGGCACCAACGGCAGCACTACCGGAGGCATGCGAGAGACTACAGGCGGCGTGGGACGAACCGGAGGTGGTAGCGACTGCGATGGTGCGGGCGGCAAGTACGTCGTGCCAGGCTCCGGAATCGGTGAGGCAATGAGCGGCAAAGCCCGAAGGACACGATCCAGAAAGGCATGATAGCGCTCATGAGTTCGTATTTTCGCCTGCCACTGGTCACGCTGCTCCGTCAGCATAAACGCGCGCATCTCGGTCTCATTGGCCTCCACATAGAGATCGCGAATATCTTTTCGCGAGTACTGCTCCAAACGCTCCTCCATCTCCCGCACCCGCGCCCCTACCAGCACCTTTCGCTGGTTAAGCGTCTCAACCTCCAGAGTAGACTGCCGAACCAAGAGCCGCAATTCGTCGAGCTCAGCGCTTACCACGTCATACTCAGACCGGCAAGCGTTCAGTAAAGCAATCTCGTCGTCCCAGGAATGAGGCTGCAAGCTGGCAGAATCAAAGTTCATGGCATTGTCCCTAAGCAGTCCAGAATTATCCTGGCAAAGACCGACACCTCATGGCAAAAAACTCCGGCTCTTCAGGCATCCTCATCTATCTTGATCCATTTGTTTTTGAGCGCATGAACAACCGCCGCAGTGCGGTCGTTTACCTGAAGCTTCTTAAGAATGGAGGTGATATGATTCTTCACAGTCTGATCGCTGATCTTCAGCGACTTGGCAATTTCTTTATTACTGTTGCCGCGTGCGATATAGTCGAGTATCTCGATTTCCCGTCCAGACAGCGGAGAATACAGCGGCTGCACTTCCGCCGGCTCCTCAACGCTCATTTGCTGGAAAGAGCGCAGTACCCTACTGGCCACATTCGGTCGCGACAGCACGTTGTCATTTATGATGTAAACGCCCCTGCTCACCCGGCGCACCGCGTCCACCAGCTCATCGGGAGTTATATTCTTGAGCAGATAGGCGGCCGCCCCAAGTTTCATGGACTGGAACAGCTGTTCTTCGTCTTCAAAGGCCGTGAGCATAAGAATGGCCACCTTGGGACTGGCATGGCGCAGCTGGCGGGCCAGTTCCAGAGCGTCATTGGTGGCAAGCAGGGCGTCGATGAGAACAACGTCAGGGGTATGTTGCTTCGCCAGATCCAGACCTGCTCGGCTCTCAGACGTTTCGGCCACCACTAAGCAATCGCCGGCACGCTCCAGAGCACAGCGACACCCTTGCCTGAACAAAGGATGCTCATCTACAATCATTACGCGGATTGATTCCATGCGAGGCTACCCCCGAGCAACAGCACTAACTTTTTTCTCTTGCTAAATAAGCGATGGGCGCCTACCAGCCGGTAGACGCCCTGCATCCCCACCCAGCCGGTTCCGGCTACAGGAAACGCGCGGCAGTGATCGGCAGCAACCGCTGGCCAGTTCGAGCCTCAAACGATTGTTCTCGAATCAGGCGCCGTAATCACGCATCATGTCGCGAATTTGTCTTGAAAGCGCCAGAGCTTCATCGAAAGGGCGCTGCCAGATGTTTCGGCCAAAGATCAGGCCGGTCGCACCACTTTCCATACCAATACGAGCCTTGTCGATGACGCCACCTTCACCCTGCATCTCACCGCCGCTGAACAGCAGCAGCGTACGGCCGGCCGACTCAACTACCATGCGTACCGCTTCCTCTCGCGAGACTTGCAGGTTGTTGTACGGCTTGGGTGCGGCAGCATCCTTCTCGGTGTTGATCGTCGGCATATTTACCTTTACGATATCGGCACCCAGCTCGCTAGCGACGCGAGCCGCATAATCTACTGCATAGAGACTATCGCGTCCACCTTTGGCATCAATGGCATCGCCACGGGGATATGCCCATACGATAACCGGCATACCGTACCGGTCGGCGTCGCTACGCACGATGCGAAACTGCTCAAAGTCATCGGCCTGTAGCGAAGAACCCACATATAACGTGTAGCCAACTGCCTCAGCGCCCAGTCGTACTGCGTCCTCGACCGAAGCAATGCACGGCGAGATCGGAGACTTATCCGAGGGTATCTCCGTCTTTCCGTTGAGCTTGAGTATCAGCGGCACCTCACCAGCGTATCGGCTCATGTACTTCTCGGCGATACCGTACTGGAAGACAATGCCTGAGAAGCCGCCTTCTTTGGCCAGCCTAAGCTGAAAATCAGGATCTTTGGCCTCCGGATTGACAAAGAAGTCACGTGGGCCATGTTCCAGACCCTGGTCGATCGGCAGCAATAAAAGCGTGCCATTCGCCGGACCATAGGTGTAGAGCAGCCGGTGCAGACGTGTCCGTTT
Organism: uncultured Chloroflexia bacterium; assembly: GCA_963826075.1. Lineage (GTDB taxonomy): Bacteria > Chloroflexota > Ktedonobacteria > Ktedonobacterales > JADMIN01 > JAJPKE01. The sequence continues at coordinate 1,264,490 of CAWGVQ010000002.1, read as the reverse complement.
GCCAATGCTGAGATCGAGATCATTGAGGGTCGGCCGTTTTACACGCGTCGTTGCCATGCGGGATCTCCTGTTGTGTCTGCTGGATGTACCTGGCCTAATGTCGCAAAGTGCTGTAGTATGGAGGATGCCAGCATACAACCCTCACCACCGAGGGTTCCAGCGTAGTATACCATGCTGGAGATTTGTGCGTCTCAGGCATCGGTTGGATCAGGAGGCAATTCGCTTCCGGACGCGGCTGTAATACGCTCAGCCGCTTGCTCCACTGTGGCCAGCAGCGTCTCACGCTCGAACGGTTTGGGAAGCACCCGTATCGAGAGGTGCCGTAACAGATCAATGAAGGCACTGGGGAACGTTGCCTGGTTTGCTGAGATCACAATGTAGTCGTGTGACAGCAGCGGACCTCCAGACTGGCTGACCGCCTGCAACACCTCCATGCCGTCCATATGCGGCATTTGGTAATCTAGTAAAACCACCAAAGGCTCGAGACTCGAGCGCAGAGCTACCAGCCCCTCTGCCCCGTCCGCCGCTTCCAGTATCCTATACCCTGCCGGCTCGAGAGTGGCACGAATGAGCTGCCGCAAGGTATAACTGTCGTCTATCACCAGAACCTGAGTCATGCGTAGCGCTACCTTTCTATCCGCTCCCGAAGTGGACCGACATTCCCGAGTCATCGTCCGTCTACTTGCTACATACACCGGGCCAACACTTCCCGGACGGCACGGTGCTTCCTGGCAAGCACAAAAGGCAGTGTCACACCATGTTATAGAAGCAGACGAGTATGAACACAATTCGTATCTGAGCTAGCAATTGCGCTGATATATCAGACGTGACAATCTTGCCACGCGCTCCACCCCTTACACGTAGGCGACACATAGATAGTACAATCCAAAGGGCCATATCCCAAGGGGCCATATCCCAAGGGGCCATAGTGCGCACGCAAGACAGTCGAGGTAGTTCGGTTGACGGCTGAGGTCCTCCGAGAGGTGACTTCTGGACCGGCAACAGTGTGGCCCGGAGAGTACGCCACTGGGAATGTCTAGAATCTGATCTCTCTGGTAGCTAAGAAAGGCAAACAAGTGAGCGGTAAGAGTGATGGACAGATCATAGCTCAGGCTGCAAAAGATTTGATAGACCTGGAAAGTAGCCGACTTCGACAAGACATATTGGTCAAGGCATTCAAGAAGGCAAATCAAGCTCTTGAGAACCTGACGGAGGTAGATATTACTCCAGATGTTCTCAGCCAGCTCTGTGGTGGTGACCTGCCCAGATACTATACCTATTTGCACACCTGCCAGGAGATGCTCAAACTGTGGTCCGACGCATTTACAGGAGGCGCCTCTCGTCAAGCCAAACGCGCAGCGCTCCTCGGCAACATCCTAACTGATCTACTACAGGGTAAACTTACCGATCAGCAGGCCGCACAGTTCATTACCAAATACGCAGCACAACCACAGAGCTAAGCTGGTACAATGCCCGCTCTCCCAAACGTACCCAGATCCGGAGAAGCCAGACCTGGGCCGGAACCCAATCGGCCGAAGTGAAACAACGTGATAAGATACGGTCAATCGGGATATAGAGCGCACCATGGCAACTTTTTGGTGAAAGAGTAGAACCATCTGTATGGCTAAGGTCACTACTGGTACCGGCGACACCGGCTATACCAGCCTTCTTGGTGAGCAGCGAGTACCTAAATACGATGTCCGCCCCGACACCTTCGGCACAGTGGACGAAGCGACTTCGGCGCTTGGACTAGCAAGAGCCGCGACCAGGGATGCAAGAGCGGGAGAGATCATACTACATATGCAGCAGGACCTGTATGTTTTAATGGCCGAGCTGGCCACTCCCCCCGAAAACCTGAAGGCCGTCGGTGTACACATCACCGCAACCAGGGTCGACTGGCTGGAGACGACCGAAGAGGAACTGAAAGCGGCAGTGGATATACCAAACAAATTCATTATCCCCGGTGACTCGCTTGACGGAGCCGCTCTTGATCTTGCCCGCACCATTATTCGGCGCGCTGAGCGCATGGCAGTTCGCCTACTGCATGATGGTGAGATACAGAATGGCGAGGTCATCAGATATTTGAATCGTCTCTCAGATGTAGTATTCATCCTGGCTCGCTATCTGGAGGCGGGAGAAGGTGGAGGAAGCACGGAGGCTCGTGCGTGACCGACATCATCGGCAATGGACCGGCGATACCTGCCGAGGCGTTCCGCGACCGGTTGCGCGTGCGTAGCTACGAAGTAGGGCAGAGCGGCATGCTCGGGCTAGGAACCGCACTCCGCTACTGTGAGGCCCTGGCCACCGATGCCTCGGCAGCCATTGGTTTCAGTCGCTCCTGGTATGTGGCCCACCATACCGCCTGGGTAGTGCGCGAAATGTCCATTTTACTGGGCGCGCTACCACAAATCGGCGAGGAGCTTGAGCTGGCTACCTGGGTCTCCGAATTCCGGCGAGTGCAGGCTCAACGCGAATACGCCATCTGGCAGGCTAGCACCGGCAGGCTGGTTGCGCGCGCCAGCGCTCGCTGGGCCTACTGCGATACCGTGCGAGGCCAGCTGACTCGCATCTCCGACGAGATAGTGGGAGCGATGAAGACCGCAGGCCATGGCATGGCAATCCGGCGTACTCGATCTCTCGAGGCAATTCCAGCAGATCCGGATACCGGCACTACCTCCAGCCTTCTGGTCCGGGCGAGACACTATGAGGCCGACAGCCAGCAACATATCAATAACTGCGTCTATGCTGATTGGCTCGATGAAGCCTTTGTCCAGGCCACCACCTCGGCGGCTCCGCCACCGGAGATGCCGCTGGTCCGCAGGACCGAACTCCTGCGTCCCCGCTTCTTCCGCATTGAATACATCCGCGAAGTGGTTGCCGGAGATGCCCTCCGCATAGAGACTCAAACTGCGGCACAGGGTAGGCGTGTGGTCGCCGCTCTGCAGAGCGTCGTACCGGTCAGCAGTGGCGTCGCCGCAGTACGGGCCTATAGCGAGCATATACGTCAGAGCCTGACGATTACCGGCCGGTGACACGCAACTTAGAACTGAGAGCTACCCGTAGTCGGCGTGGCTTTTCCCAGCGGACGTAGCGCGATCACCGCCAGCGGCGGCAGAGTCAGCGGAATTGAGTGCGGATACCCATGCATGGGTACGCGATCGCTAGGCACCCTCCCCAGATTGCCGACATTGCTGCCTCCGTAGATCTCGGCATCGGAGTTGAATATCTCGGCATACTGGCCAGGAAACGGTACCCCAACCCGGTACGCGTAGTGAGGTGTAGGGGTAAAGTTGCAGACAAACATGAGCGGCTGGCTGCGTGCCTGAGCGTACCGTATAAAAGCAATTATGCTGTGCTGGGTGTCCGAGCCGTCTATCCAGGCAAACCCTTCGGGGAGAGTATCACATTGGTGGAGGGCCGGCTCCGCCGCCAGCAGGCGGTTCAAGTCTCGCACCATAGACTGTAGCTTCAGGTGCATATCGTCCCCGGCTCGAGCGGGATCGAGCGCCCACCAATCGAGATAACCGGCATAGTTCCATTCAGACCATTGGCCAATCTCTCCACCCATAAAGAGCAGTTTCTTGCCGGGGTGCCCATACATCAGGCCATACAGCGCGCGGAGATTGGCAAACTTCTGCCAGCGGTCGCCCGGCATCTTGTTCAGTAGAGAACCCTTGACGTGCACGACTTCATCATGGGAGAGAGCCAGTATGAAACGCTCGGAATGAGCATAGCTGAACGAGAAGGTTAGATCGTTGTGGTGGTAACTGCGATAAATGGGATCATAGCGCAGATACTGCAAGATATCGTGCATCCATCCCATGTTCCACTTGAGTGTGAAACCAAGTCCACCCGCCTCCACCGGAGCAGTGACATAGGGCCACGCCGTGGATTCTTCGGCAGCCATCACTGCATCCGGAAATCGTTCGTGTATGACCTGGTTACACGAGCGCAGAAAGGAGATGGCCTCAAGGTTTTCCCGCCCACCATACCGATTGGGCAGCCATTGGCCTTCTTGGCGGGCAAAGTCCAGATAGAGCATTGAAGCCACCGCATCCACCCGTAACCCATCAATATGGTACTTATCCAGCCAGAAAACGGCGTTGGCCCGCAGAAAATTGCGCACCTCGTTGCGGCCAAAATTGAAGACCAGGGTTCCCCACTCTACCTGCTCGCCCTGCCGCGGATCGGCATGCTCGTAGAGGTGAGTGCCGTCAAAATATCCCAGCCCGTGCTCATCTTTGGGGAAATGCCCTGGCACCCAATCCATCAGGACTCCGATACCATTCTGATGGCAATAATCCACCAGGTACATGAAATCTTGCGGTGTGCCGTGACGGCTGGTGGGCGCAAAATAGCCGGTCACCTGGTATCCCCATGACCCGTCGAAGGGATACTCGGTGATAGGCAAGAGCTCGATATGGGTGTAGTGCAGGTCTTTGACATACTCAACTATCTGATGGGCAAAATCCCGGTAATTGATGAGTCCGGCCTCGGCCTGTGAGGGCGGCTTCCATGAAGCAAGATGCACTTCATAGATGCTGATCGGAGCATCCAGGCCGTTGCGGCGTTTACGGTCTTTGAGCCACTCGGCATCTCCCCAGGTGTATCCGCCGAGATCCCATACCCGCGATGCGGTGCCCGGACGCACCTCAGCCGCCAGCGCATAGGGATCGGCCTTCAAGACATGGTAGCTATGATTCCAGGAAAGTATCGCGTATTTATAGAGCGACCCGACGGTGATTCCCGGCAAGAATAGCTCCCAGATGCCGTTGCTGCGCAGACGCATGGGATGAGCACGCTCACTCCAACCGTTGAAATCACCCACCACACTGACCCGGCGGGCGTTGGGCGCCCATACCGCATAGGCGACGCCGGTAATGCCGTCGATTACGCGCGGATGGGCGCCCAGGCGATCATATATCTCTAGATGGGTGCCCTCACCGATGAGATAGAGATCGAAATCGGTGAGCAGGGGACCAAACGTGTACGGATCGTAGATGCGCTCCGCCTCCCCCAGCCCTCGCTGTATCAAGAGCTGATAATGAGGTTGGTACTCTCTGGGAAGCTCGCCACGACCCATCACACTGAATAGCCCGGCCTGGTGTAGCATCTTCATCGGCAGCGCCTCCTCCACCGTTGCAAGGCTGCCGGAACCGGCAACGGCAGAAAGCAGCGTGACCGCGCTGGCGCCTGGAACAAAGGACCGCACTACCCACCACGGCTCCTTACCAAGTAACAGACGATGTGGGCCAAGTACATCGAACGGCGCTCCGTGCCGTCCGGACACCAATGCCTCTATATTCGCAGCATCCAACGGGTCGGCTATAGTGTCCACGGTATCTAAGGAATCTTTATGAGCATCCCGGTCCATGGTGTTCCTTCCCTCCTCTGATTGACAAGATAACCGCCTGCCGTCGGTAACCAGGGGTCAAACCTCCGCCAGCAATTCCGGGTGTACTTTCCGGTAGTAGCGCACGTACCCCTGCGCGCTCATCAGGTAATTGGCTGCCAGCTCATAGCGGGCGATTACACTGCCGTCCGCGACATTGCTGCCGGCAATCTCTGCATCAGTAACTCTGGCCAATTGGTTGGCCAACTCTACATCCGGCTGGTCCTGGCGAATACCCGCCAGCATGAGCGTACCCCACTCCGAAAGACGCCTCCGCAACTGGTCAATGTGTGAGGCGATGCTGGTTACCCGCCCGAAGTGAGGCAAATACAGCGCTACCGGTTTGAGCGCGGCAATACGATCGAGACTGCCGTACCAGTCTTCCAGGTTCAGGTCCGGCGGCGGAGTGGGAGGCCTCACCAAGTCCGATCCCTGAAGTCGCACACCCGCGATATCACCAGCAAACAACTCCTGGCGCTCGTCATCAAAATAAGCCAGATGATGGATAGCGTGGCCGGGGGTGTCGAGCGCTCGCAGTCTCCGGCTTCCAACCATAATGGTCTGCTCATCCGCCAGTATCTGGATACGATTCTGGGGTACAGGCTCCATTGTTCCCCAGAGCCGTTCCATCGCCTCGCCATATATTCGCGCGGCGCTGCCCAGCAATTTGGTCGGGTCCACCAGATGCGGCGCTCCGATGTGATGGACATATACCTGTGCGTTCGGCATATGCCGAACCAGAGCACCCGCCGCTCCAGCATGGTCCAGATGCACATGTGTGAGGACCAGATGGGCGACATCCGCTGGGTCAAAACCGGCAGCACGTATACCCGAAAGCACCTGTTCTACAGTAGAGCCCGATCCGACATCAATGAGCGCCAGACCGTGTGCGCCGGTCAAGAGATAGCTGGCAATAACTCCCGGTTCCCCCTGGAACACGGTATCGATAACCCATAAATCACTATCAAGTTGCTCGGCCGCGCCATCTCGCATGTATCTACCTGCTTATCAACCACTCATCACTGCCACTACGAGCCGCTCTGCCTGCCGCGTATCTGGCGACGTCGCAAGAGTTGAAACTGCTACACCATACCACATGCCGGGCGGCGCAATCCGCGTTGCCATGCCCAGGCACCACAGCGCCAACTCCACTTAGAGGTAGCGCTCGGCATATTTTTCGGGTAGAGCACCGGCGGCGCCCGGCAAATTGTCCAGCCAGCCGTGCTCGGGATGTACCGGCAAACCCAGTTGCTTACCATCGGATGCGGTCAAGTACGGCAAAATATGACCGTTGAGCGGTTGGCGAAGTACCACCCGTTCCTGGTTTGCTTGTGCCAGCGCCCTCAGCCCATCAAACATCGCCGTTGGTGACTCTAGAGGAGCCAAGTCCTCAGGGTCGCGCTGAAGATGCTCGGCCCACAACCTGTGCCGTAACCTTTGAGCGCTTGCGGCATCGAGTACTATGACGTTGATCTCGGCATCCGTGTGCATGCCCCGACTATTCAGATTGGCCGAGCCCACCGTCCACCAGAGATCATCGATCACAGCAAGTTTGCCGTGCGTATACACCGGACGGTAAATAATTCCTCCGGGCGCGTCAGGGTCACTTTCCGCGCTGCCGAGGGTAAACACACGTAGTCGCTCCGGGCTGCCCGAATCGCTGGCCCGCTGGCGCAGCAGCTGTACACCGCCATCGGTAAATCGACGTCCGCAATTGGGATGATCGGGCAGAGTGATGGCTACCTGCACACCGCGTGCAATAGCGTCTCCAATCGCCTCGATGACTGCCATGCTTTCCGGACTTCGCTCACCCCAGCGAACGTTATCCAATCCAACGAATACCTCAGGCCACAGGTACTGGTTCTCCAGATAGATAAACCGTCGGGCATTGGCGATGGCCCGCAGATAGGCATCTTTTATGGTGGCGATTCCCTCGGGCGCAAACTCATAGGTATGGGGAGGTATGGTGCGCACCACCTGAGCGGTGACCCCTGAGCTTCGCTCAGGTGGCACCATTTCCTCCAGCTGAGCCGGCCAGTCGGCCAGATTATGGCGCCTGGCAACCGCAGACCATCGCTGGACGATATTTTGCAAGACGTCGGCAACCGCCGGGCCCTGTATCTGGCTATGCGCGTCATGCCAGGGGTGCTCCGTTGCCGACCGGCCGGAAGAGCGCTCGGGCGTGAGACAGAGATGGTGATGGGTATCCCAGCGGTCATAGTCGCCGCTGGACTGTACAGTCAGATCGATACCGCCGACAAAGCCCACGCTCCCATCGACGACGCAACACTTCTGGTGGAGCGACTGTGTGATGTGGGAGACCTGACGGCTGCTATCATCCAGGAGACAATCAACGCCGACTGCCCGCAGGGCTTTCTGCTGCTCCACCGGATCGTTGGTAACATGGCTGCCCACATGATATGCGTCCCACAGGAGCACACCGACCTTGACCCCACGCTGCACCATGAATCCTAGGACATCGACAACCCGAAGCTGGCTGGCCATCCAGAAAGCCGTGCTCGCCTCATCGAGCCCTTCGGCGCGCAGCCGCTCTTGTATCACCGCATCATCGACGATGGTCTCGCCCCCCAATGCTCGGGTATCATCGCCCCGAACCATAGGTAACTCCACGCAAATATCCCAGCCGGCCAGGAGGATATACTCCTTGGCGGCAAGAAAGGCCTTGCACATCGCCAACATGGCCGCTCGGCCATCAATCAGCGGCTCGACCAGGCAACCGGCGCGGGCGGGCATATCTCCTACTGCCCACCAATCGGCGGTCACGAGGTTTGCGGTGTCTTGCTGGTCCATAGGTCAACTCCCCAACTTTGCAGGGCTCGCTGCAAGTCAAAAACCGATGAGATGGAAGCGCAGCAGTATGTAGACTACCAGCTGCGCCAGAATGATGAGCAATAGAATCAATAAGATGAGACTCCCACGCCGGGAAATAAAACGGCGTCGAGCCGGCTTTGCCTTACGCATGCGTCGTTGGATCGCTCGCTTCTCGGTGCCGGTATGAACCAGGCCCTGTACCTGACAGAGAGGGCACTGAGCTACATGCAGTTCTATCGCACGATTTGTCTGGGGACTGAGCCGGCCAAGGTGATAGTCCACCAGCACCTCGACGACCTGGTCATGAGTTATCCTGGGACCGCGTTGTTGCTCTCTCTGGCGCCGTCTCACACCGCTCTCCGCCTGCTGATTCTCTAGGGCGTTGCCCGGCCCACTTTTCGGGTTGCTTATAAAGAGTACCGGCGCCTCACCGGCTCGTCAAGCGGTACCCCCCGCCTTCAGCGAGCGACCTCTACAAAGGTTACCACACCAGTAGGACTCACCTGCAGTTGGTAGATCCTGCGACCTGGGTACTGCTCCACCAATTGTGCGATGGCAGCGGAGCCGGAGGCGAAGGCATACAGTGTCTGCCCCTGCAGAGCGGGATCGTTGAGAGGGAACAGCACATAGTTATAGATATACCAGTCGCCGGTCACCACTATGGCCTTATTCGGATGGAAACCATAGATGGAAGTTACCCGCAGTGGCTCTGTTATCGGTAGACCGGTGTAATTGCTGAATATGGCAATCTGGCGGGGAAGATAGTAGAGCAGATTGCATCCAATGAGACACACAACCAGCGCCGTCACCAGATAGCCGGCGACACTGCGCAGCCGGGCCGGCTGGATCGCCGGAGACAGGCGGCCAGTAAGCGATACCATTGCCCCAGACAGAGCGGTCATTCCCCGTGCGGTGAGCAGTAGTAGAAAAGGAACAGCGTCATAGAGGTAGCGAGGTCCCAGGTAGATACCGTGATAGAAATAACCTACCATGGCAAGAATGAGCAGGCTGGCGACCGCCAGGCAGAACAGATCCCACTCCAGATACCGGACTCGTCTCAGGAAAGCCAGCGGTATGAGAGCTAGAGTGAGATAGAAGGGCCAGCCATATAGATCGATTAACAATACAGTGAGTAGCTGATCCAGATTAACCAAGCCGGCAGCTAAGGTGTGCTGGCCGTAGAAACCAATACCCTGCCCAAAGCCATACTGGTCGGAGGGGTTGAAAACTGCCCGTGGCGTCAAAAGTGGACTACCGGTCTGCGCGGCATTATAGGCAAGGTACAGTACTGCGAAGCAGACGAGTATGCCAATCGGTAGAATGGCAAGGCGGGCGATCTCACCTCGCCGTCTCCACCAGCTGCGGTAATGCAGACCGATCAAGAACAGGGTCGATCCACCACAAACCAGAACTGCGCTTATCTCACGCGTCATGAGCAGTCCACCGGCGCAAATCGCGGCCACCACAAGAGTACGCTGGCGAGGTCGTCTATCGAAATACAGCAGCGCCAGAAGAAAATACACACCGAAGAAGAGAGCGATTGTGTGGCTCAGATAGGACGCGGCCAGGAAGAGATAGAACGCGGAGAGCGCTCCCAAGAGCAGCGCCAGCAGCGCCTCCAGGGGAGAGAACATCAGTCGCCCCATCTTGTAGATGCCGAAGAGCGCACAGGTCCCCAGTACCGGCTCGGCCAACCAGGGTATATGTAGCAGCAATCCTAGAGCCAGTATAGCCGAGGTTCCGGGAGCATACTGGGCAAACCAGCGTCCCTGGTCGGCCACCATGAAAGGTCCCTGAAACGCTGGTAGGTTCGCCGGCACTGGAGCCGAGAGCTGGCCGGACGCGAATATCTTCGCCTGGAAGATATAGGCGCTGGCGTCAAGTATGTGAGGCTCGGCGTGATATTCCACCAGGGCTATCCACACGGTAAAGGCACCAGCGACAATGCTCACCGCGGCAGCGACCAGATCCCAGGCGTCGACATAGCGCGCTACTTCGCCGGTCCACTTCCTCACCGCAGCGCGCAATCGTCGTGACGCCTCGCCGCTGCTCATGCGCCCCAGCGTACCCGGCAGCTTCAGCAACGCCACATGGAGTAGAACCAGGAGACCCAGCAGTAACAGAGACCAGATCAGCGTCCGGATCAACAGATAAATGACCTCGGCAAAGAACGGAAGCGCATCATGGGGGAAGTAGACTTTCTGGGTCATGCCGGCGCTGCCGTCCGCACGGAGAGACTGGACCTGCACAAAGCGATCATTGCGGTCGACTTCAATGGTGCCGCATTCTTTGCTTCCACAAAATACGACGACTTCTACCGGGACTTCCAGCCGCTCGATCGAAGCGTTCACGACACCGTTACCGGCCGGCAGAGGCAGCAGAACACTGGTGTCAGCCACTGGCGTACTGGCCAGAACCCGCCCGGACGGGGCTGCCCGTACCTGTATGTCACGCCAGCTGCTGTAGCTTTCGACATCGCGCATCCAGGCCTGAAAGCGATAATACGGGCTATTCTCGATGCTGTGAATATAGCTGATATCTTCGGAAAAGTTGTTGGTGCTGTCGGTGCCGTCTAATTGGAACTCAAGGAGCGCAGGATCGGTACGAACAAAGAGGATCTCGGTGGGGGAGGCGGGCAGCGCTACTCCAAGGGTAGAACCGTCCACGGTGATACGTAGTGAGGCCGAGGATGTAGAAATGGTAAGAGGAATGCGCATAGCGACAAAACTTAGCTGCTGCAGTACCAGAAGGAGCAGTAGAGCCACGCTGTAACCAGTGGCGGCACATATCCACAGCGGCGGCGTACGCACGCCGCATTCCTGAGCGGGTGGTGTCGTAGCCAGCTTGCTAGGCAAGAGAAAACTCCTCTCGTATCTTGCCGATCCCTGCAGAGCATACACCACCGGGCCAAATTCGTTGGCCCAACTTAGCCCAGGTGACCTTCCTGGATCACCGTATACTGATCGGATGTCCCACCCTGATTGCGTTACGGCAAACATGCGGATATAATTGCTGACACGTCACGACGCCCAAGAGACAGGTTCTAAAGAGCACATGACACCATATCAAAACTCACGACCAGTTTCCCGTACGTCTGCTCGCCACCGAGCTTCCCTCAGCCAACCGCTTCTGGAAGTACAACTCTATCGACCCAGCCCATTTGTCGCACTCACGATTGTCACGTTCCCAGTGGTCGTCACGGTGCTCGCGGCGATTGTCTTCCTCAGCAGCACCGGCGTCATTCCCCACTGGCTCCCTTTTCTGATTCTGCTATGGATACCCTGCCTACCAGCGCTCTGGCTTGCCATGCAGAGTGCGCGCACCACGTCGCTCAGTTTTGCCGCCGGCCGTCCCTGGAGACCCTGGATTGAATTGCCCTGGGACAGCATCGAACGGGTAGAACAGTCGGGGCTAACCATTCGGGCAATTGCCAGCGACGGCCGGCACCTCACTTTCGTTCCATTCCTCCTGCGGGACGGCGCACGGCTACGTCGAGAATTCTTGCTCAGGCTACCCCCTCACGTGCTGAGCGGTACCCTGGGGCAGGAGGCCAAGAGGTTGCTTTTGCTCGGAATCCAGACCACGCCCGAGGGAAGACTTTCGGGTACGCTTCGGGCTCGTCCCCGGAGCCTTTGGCGCAATCTGGCATTTATCCTGGGATTGACACTGATCGCGGCCGGAATTGCATCTCTATGGTATTTTGGCCCATTTCCCGGTGTACTCGCCGCACTTGGCGGCCTGCTGCTAGGGGCTATCTGCCTGGTGATTTTTGGGTGGTTGCTGCAGGAGATTGCGATCAACGAGAATGGAATCAGCCGTATCATGCCACTGAAGAGGCCGCCTATCACACTGGAATGGGCCAGTATAGAGCTGATAGAGCATTCATCTCGCGAGTACGTTCTGCGGCTGCGTGGACCGGTGCGATTCATTTGCGCCGGTCCCTCCTTACTTCCCGAGGCCGAACGGGATCTGATGCGAGCCTATATCCACGAGTATTGTATCAGTAAAGGGATACCGACTGTTCGGCGTACCTGGATACTCCTGTAGGCAAACCGTCTTTAGGAGCGGCTTCGTCGCAGCCGAGAGGCGAGAATCCGTTCATCTTCGCGGTACTTGGCCACGGTTCGGCGGGCAATATCGAAGCCATACTGTTGGAGCCGATTGGCCAATTGCTCATCACTAAGCGGGCGCTTTGGATTCTCGGCTGATACCAGCCGTCTCAGTGCGTTTTTCGCCGGCAACGATGAGTCAAAGAAGTCATCGAACGGCACCACCTGGCTACTGGGCAGCAGGACAAACTTACCATCGGTAGCGCGACTCACCGTAGATTCGTGGAGACCGAGCACCTCCGCCACATCAGCCCGTGTCAATGGCTTGAGAGCTCGTGCGCCGTATTCTAGAAATTCCCCCTGCAAATCGATCAATGCATCCGAGACGCGCTGCATCGTATTCCAGCGCTGCTTGAGGGCGGCGATAAACGATTGCGCCCGGTCGACATAGGTGCAAATGTGCTCCTGGTCGTCGTGGCTGCCGCCTATCTCCGCAATGTGCTTGCGCGCCCACTGATACTCTCGATGAATATGGAGATCATAGCGTTGCTGCTCAACGACCTCGGCCTCGAATCCGGCTCCTCGACGGCGAATGACAACGTCCGGGCACACGCTGACCGCAATCTCAGCCATTTCCTCGCAGTCCGGATCAAACCCGTGAGTTGGGTAGGGGTATAAGCGTTCCCGTATGAACCGCCACTCGGACTCGACGATCTTGGGCGTCCGGCCAATCGCATGGGCAACCTCTCGGAAACGCCGAAACGCCAGCGCGTGAAGGTGGTCCCGCACCAGCAGCTCTGCCAGCTTTCTTGGCTTGCCCGACTGCTCGAGGCGACGCAACTGGATGAGGAGACATTCCTGGGCCCCGCGTGCGCCGATGCCCGGTGGGTCCAGGCGCTGTAAATAGTTGAGCACGCGCTCAATTGGTTCACAGCGCCTGGAAAGTTCACGCGCGGCATCTCCCACTACAGTACTGGGCAGAAAGCCATGATGGTCCAGATTGCCTACCAGATACTCAGCAATCTCGCGCTCATCTTCGGTAATCATCATGTTCAACATCTGCAGCACGCCATACCCGCGCTCGGCGGTTCCAGCCAGCCGTACCATGCGATCTCCGCTATCGTCCTCGATGAACATACCGGAAGGTAGAAAGCTCGTGCTTCCATCCATCGGAGAGGACTCGTCATGGTAGCTCTCTCTGCCTACGAGCGATGTCCCACAGGCAGGGCAGACATGAGAGGCTGAATCAACCCCGGCTCCGCAATAATGGCAACTCTCGCGCTCCAGTAATTCTATTGCGGGGTTGATGTCTCGCTCGTGGGCAATAGCCCCCATCAATTCCTGGCTCGGCATCTGGAGCAGATGCACCGCCGCGATCTGCCGATGGGAGATTACCGGCGTTAGACGTGGCTCCTGGGTTTGCTCGATATGAATATTCATCACAGCAGCTCCAACCCTCTCTTCCGCGTCACTGCGGTACACTATACCAGTGGCACATGGTGAGACAAAGGTGACCCAATCATAAAAGCAAGTACTATGCCGAAGTGTCTGATATCCGGCAAGAATAGCCCATACTTGCCATTCTGACCACCTAGTTACCACCCAAAATTACTAGACTGGTTCTGTTATTATGTGAAGAGGACTCCAATGGCCGGAATATTGGTGGCGCTTGCGCTAGGCTCGGTTATCTTCTTGTCGGCGGTCATGTTGGTGAGCGCACTCATGCTGCGTGGCAGATGGGACAGTATCGGCAGCCCAGATCGGTCAGATACCATCAAAAAGTGAGAGCAGATCGCGGCGGTGCGCTGGCTCGGCCAGACTGGCTTGTACAGAGGCGCGTAAGGCACTGCCGCGCTCGCCAGGATCCATCGTGGCCTGGAGTAATCTCTTCATCCCCGGTAGGCCGCCCTCCAGAGGGAGCGCGCCGGCTCCCAGAGCGGCAATCCAGGCGTTTCGCCACAGGTATGCGTCACTCGCCATGTTGGGAACAGTAGCATAGGCGCCGGTCTCAAGCGCCAACGCCGCTCCCTCAGGAGGCAGTAGGCTGCTCAGCTCACCGGCGGTGACTGCAGGATCGCCGGCTCGCTGGCGAGCGGCTGTCGCCGAATCTTCTCGATAGTGGGGGGGCACCGGTAGGTAGCTGACTCGGCGGCGGTAGGCGCGATTGTCCGGCTCGGCGAGAAACGCTTCCAGCTCACCATTCGCGGCATTGTCCCTTGGAGCCACCAGGAATCGCGCCCGGCTGAACAGCTCGTCTAGAGCCTGAGAACGGTCGTTATAGTAGCGGGGATCCATGATCTGGACGATTTTGTCGTACCCAACCAGCACCACCAGGTCAGGATCGTCTGGTATGTGGGCGCGCACGATATCGACCTCGTCTACATACAAACCCTGGTTGACCACCACTACACCGCAGGCCGGCGTCCCAGCGACATAGGTTAGCAGTTGCACCAGGCGATCCACCAGCGATGCCCGTACTACTGACTCCTTGTCGACACTGGTAACTGCTAAGATCCAGAGCACACGATCGATGCCGGCGCGCGTTTGCGCTTGCTCCACCAGAGCGGTATGCGCCAGAGTCAGGGGGTTGAATGTTCCGGCAAACAGCCCGAGAGACCGGGCGCCGGTAAGGATGGCATCGGTTCCGAAGAAATCGGCTGATGGCTCGTCCCGGTGTAGCAGAGCCTGAAGTCTCCGCCAGATCTCTACCAGGTGAGCAGTGTCATCTAGCTGAGCTGAAGCCGCCGCATAGCGGGTGCTCCAGGATCCGGTCAGATCATTGGCCATAGGATGCTGATCCCTTGTACAGTAACTGAAATAGATGTCAGAGCTTACACGAGTAGCCGGCAGATCAATCAGCCGGCAGCTCGGGCCAGATCGAAAGGAAAAAAACAGTAGACACCCCATCCATCGCCGCTATTGTGCTTGCCGCCGGACGTTCGAGTCGGATGGGCCAGCACAAGTTGCTGTTGCCTCTGGGAGATCGCCCTCTGGTATCCTATGCGGTGGAGGCGGCATGCGCAAGCTCGGCCGACGCTGTCGTCGTCATATTCGGCTACCAGGCAGCAGAAGTACAGGCCGCAGTACCCGCTGGCCGATATAAGGTGGGTATTAATCCCAATTTCGCCGGCGGTATGGCCAGTTCACTGCGGCTGGGAATAACGTCGCTCACCGGTCATCCTACCGGCGAAAGCTTGCTTTCTGGGGCCGCCATACTGCTCGCCGACCAGCCTCTGGTCTCTGCTGGCCTGGTCAATCGCCTTCTTGAGAGCGCCCGCGCCACCCCCGCAGCTATTGTGGCCACCGCCTATGCCGGGCAGCGAAGCACTCCAGTCTACTTCCCAAGTCATCTCTTCGGTGAGCTGCTCCACATTACCGGTGATGAAGGAGGACGTTCGGTGATCGCCCGGCATGCCGACCTGGTCAGGATCCTGGACATTGCTGAGCCTGAACCGGGGCTCGACGTCGATAGCGCCGAGGAGTACCAGGAGCTGCTGGTCAACTGGAGCCACTACGTCCAGAGGTTTCTCTTGAAAAGCTCCTAGGGGCTTTTCAGGTGATTTCGATATCGCTTCGGAATGTGATTTCGATATCGCTTCGGAAAGGCTTGGCCTGGCGCTCACGCCAGGCGCGCGCTCTGGGATCGTCCAGAGTTGGTACATACGAAAGCAACAGGTGTACGCCGGCACCGCTCTCTATACGGTACTCGACCAGCGCCGCGGGTATCACCACGGTGTCACCGGGTCCGAGCGTAAGCGGAGCCGAGACTGAGCCTATATCACACGTACCTTCTAGTACGCTTATGATATGGCAGCTGGACCGCAGAGTCGACTCGGTAGAGGTACCCCGAAGACGCAGCTCCTCCTCCAGGAAGTGCTTGCAGGCAATCAGTACACGCCGGTCTCCTCCGTCAATGCCGTTCTCGACGGATACCGGCACCGGCTGAGCGGTTTCCGCTGGCTGGTAACTCATGACCGCGAGACTTTTGCCGATATGGAGCTCTCGCGGCTTGCCGTCGGCCTGCACCCTGCCATAGTCATACAGCCGGTAGGTCACATCGGAGTACTCCTGTAGCTCATATAGGACTATGCCGGGACCAATGGCATGTACCGTTCCAGCCGGAACAAAAATCACATCGCCGGCCCGAACGGTAAAGGTGCGCAGCAGACCTTCGAGGCTGCCCGTGGCAATGGCATCGCTCACTTCATCCTGGCTGGCTTCGTGTATGAGCCCAAGCGCCACCTGAGCGCCCGGTTCAGCGTGCACGATGTACCAGGTTTCGGTCTTGCCTAGCTTGCCGCCCTCGTGTGACGCCGCGTAGAGATCGTCTGGATGCACCTGAACCGAGAGCCACTGCTGAGCGTCAAGGAACTTGGTAAGGAGTGGAAAACGATGCCCAAGTAGCTCTGCCGGTCGCCACCCAATCAATCGCTCGCCCAGCGTTTCTAGCAGCTCGCCCAGCGTTTGTCCCTGGTAGGGTGAATTCATGGCGACACTACGTAGGGCTGTCTCCCATGATTCGCCTACCCTAGCACCGGGAGGGACAGCTTTTCCAGCGTGGATAGCCAGGCCGTTTCCACCCCAGATGGTTTCGTGTAGGTCACCGCGTAGCTGTATCGGAGCCAGCGGAAGCGACATATCGGGCATGGCAGTCGTTCTCATTTCTCGCTGTGCGTCACTCTCTCACCGTCTCAAACTACCCTAATCCATCCCTAGCCGCAAGAAAAGGGTACTGGCGAGCTAGTAGCTCGCCAGTACCCTTTTTCTCTTTGGGTAAGTTCCCCACTCAATTGGCGGCGCCGGCTGCCAGACGATACCAGCTTCCGTGCGTACTCGGCCAATCAGACCCGGGCCAGCAACGTGACCGCGCGCAGGACCTTCTCGCGAGCCTCATCGGGTGATCCGCTCGACATCGCATCGACGATATGGCAACGCAGAACCTCGGCAGCAACACTCTCCATGCCGGCGCGGGCCGCCAGGATCTGAGTCACTACATCCTCACACGACTTGCCATTTTCGAGCATTCCGATGATACCGCGTATCTGACCCTCGATGCGGCGCAGCCGCAGTTGCAGGTCTGGCTGCGCTTTATCGGTGACAGTTACCATCCTCACCCTTACCTGCCTTTACTTGCCGCACGCGGGGTAGTAGCGAGTCCAGCTGGCAGCAAGTGAAAACTCCCTAGACTCTTGCATTCAAAGCGGCGTCGATATGCCGGCGCAGTACCTCAGGTTTCTCCAAACCAACTATGCGGTCAATCTCCTGCCCGTTGCGGAAGAAGATAAGCGTGGGAATCCCCTGAATGCCATAACCTCCAGGCGTCCTTTGATTCTCATCAGTATTCATCTTCGCAAAGACCATCTTGTCCTGGTACTCGCCTGCCAACTGCTCAAACGCCGGAGCCATCATCAAACAAGGACGGCACCATGGAGCCCAAAAATCAACTACAACCGGCTTATCTGACTTCAGCACACTATCAGAGAATCCCTGATCCGTGACCTGAACAAGCACATCCGACATTGCATCCTCCTACTAGAAAATCCCCTGAACTCATACACGAATCCGCCACTGCAGTTCAGTATACCATACCGGGGTATCGTACGTAGAGATGATACAGTACGATTGTGGCCCCGATCAAACTGCTCTTTGCCACCCGCTCCCATGGGGAGCCGCCGCCGAGAAGTGCTATGATATCGGCAGATACGGCAAATGGATACAAGGCGCTACTAGACCAACCCTGGAGGCTTCCCATGCCACTTCCCGATGGAACCAGATATTTTGACCATGCTGCCACGACACCGGTTGACCCGCGAGTCATGGAACGCATGCTACCGTATTTCTCGGAGCAATTTGGCAATGCCAGCAGCATTTATACGCTGGGGCGCAAAAGTCTCGCCGCTCTGGATGAGGCTCATGAGCAGATTGCCGAAGCGCTCCACTGCCGGCCAACCGAAATCATCTTTACCGGCGGCGGCTCCGAGGCAGACAACCTCGCCATCAAGGGAATAGCCTGGGCAGAGAAGCGCCGAGGTAACCACATCATTACTTCCGCCATCGAGCACCATGCCGTTCTTCATACCTGCGAGCAGCTGGAACGTCAGGGCTATACCGTCACCTATCTACCGGTTGACGACGCTGGATTGGTCGACCCAGCGGCCGTTGAATCGGCCATCACCGACCAAACTGCGCTGGTAAGCGTGATGTATGCCAATAACGAAATTGGCTCCATACAGCCCATTGCCGAGATTGGGCGTATCTGTCACGCGCATCGAGTCCCCTTCCATACCGATGCCGTCCAGGCGGCAGGCTTGCTCGACCTGGATGTGCGGGAGCTCGGCGTCGATCTGCTCTCACTCTCGGCCCACAAGTTCTATGGTCCTAAAGGGGTTGGTGTACTCTATCTACGCCAGGGTACCCGCATTCAGCCGCAAATTCTGGGTGGCTCGCAGGAACGCAACCGGCGCGCCGGTACCGAGAATGTAGCGGGGGCGGTGGGAATTGCCGAGGCGCTCCGGCTGGCACGCGCTGAGCGAACCCAGGAAACCGAGCGGCTGCGCAGGTTGCGTGACCGCCTTATCGCTGGAGTGCTGGCACTATCCAGCACCAGGCTCACCGGCCATCCACAGCTTCGCCTACCGGGCAGTGCCAGCTTTACTCTCTCCGGTGTTGAAGGCGAATCGCTGCTCCTCAGCCTTGATCTAATCGGTGTGGCCGCATCCAGCGGCAGTGCCTGCTCGTCCGGTGATATCGAGCCATCACATGTATTGACGGCTCTCGGTATTCCTGCCTCCGCAGCCAGAGGGCATCTGCGCCTAACACTTGGGCACAGCACTACCGACGACGATATTGACTTTCTGCTGGACGCGCTGCCTCCCATCCTCGATCGACTACGGGCGTTGTCGACGAGCCCTATCCACGTGGCGCCCTGAGCCAGGCTGACCGAGAGGTTACGGCTTGAGGCACAGGGGAAGACTGCACTCAGTTTTTGCGGAAGAGAATCGCTGAAACAATCTTCTCCATCGCGCTCTCTAATTACGGAAAAGAGCTAGATACTGGTTCTCACATCTGCTCACCAGCCGCAAGTCGCGCTAGGCGCCAGCCAATTAGAGCTGCTGCGGGATTTGGGCGTCGAAGTAGCGAGGGAAGATCATGGTTGATACTTTTGTATATGCCAGCAGTTACACCTTTGATCCATTTGCGCGCCACCAGTTTTACCACGATATCAACCAGTCACTGGTACATACCGCGATCCGGCAGTTAGATGCCAGTCTTCCCAAGGGGCAGCCGGTGTGCGTGGCAGAACTCGCTTCGGGCACGGGTGCAGTAACCGAACTCATACTCGATGAACTCGAGAGCCTGGGCCGTAACGGTACGGTTATAGGAATCGAGCCGTCAATCGAGGCCATCGATATTGCACGCGAGCGCTTACAAGGACGGGGAGTGCGCTTCGAGCAGGGAGACGCCGATCACCTGGCCAGTATCGTCACCGGCGCCGATGAGATCTTTTTCTGCAACGCCATACACCTGGTACCGGACAAGCGAGATGTCCTCCAGAAGATCTCGTGCGCACTCCGGCCGGACGGCTTTTTTGCCTGCAATAGCTCGTTCTTCACTGGAGCCTACCCGCCCGGCAGCGAACGGTTCTATCATCTGTGGATACGGCGAGCGCTAGGCTGGATACGCCAGCAGCACCCCGAACTGCGCCGAACCGGCCACCATGAGAAAGCCACGGCTCTGCGCTGGCTCACCGCCCAGGAGTACACTGATTTATTCGACCAGTGCGGGCTGCATCTGGTAGAGAGCCAGACGGTGGAAGCGCTTATGCCGTTACGCTCCTGGCAGGACATTGGGCGCTACTGGCTCTTTGTCGAGGGAGCGCTGCCCGGCGTGCCGATTCCGATTGGCGCCGACGCCCTGGAGCAAGCCGCAGCCGAGGCTTTCGCTGAACTACAGATCACCGAAGTGCCGCGCATCTGGCTGCAGCTGGTTGCCCAGAACTCGCCGGAGACTGCTGGCTAGTCCGGGGTTTTGCTCAGAATGAGCACGGCATTATGGCCGCCAAAACCCATGGAATTCGAGGCTGCTATTCGAATATCGGCCGCACGTGCGATGTTGGGCACATAGTCGAGGTCACACTCAGGATCTGGCTCCTCGTAATTTATGGTTGGCGGCAGCACCCCACTCCGCAGGGCTAGTGTGGTAATGATCGCCTCGACCCCGCCGGCCGCACCCAGCATGTGACCGGTCATGGATTTGGTTGAGCTTATCGCCAGACTATAGGCATGCTCGCCGAAGACGCTCTTGATAGCCGCTGTCTCGTTGGTGTCGTTGTAACGAGTAGAGGTGCCGTGAGCATTAATGTATTGCACCGACTGAGGATCAACATCCGCCTTCTTGAGTGCCCGGCGTAATGCCCGAGCCAAACCGGCCCCAGCCGGAGCTGGCTCGGTAATGTGGTGGGCATCCGAGGTAGCGGCGTACCCGAGAATCTCAGCGTAGACATGCGCTCCACGAGCTCGTGCAACGTCGAGATCTTCGAGGACAACGACTCCAGCGCCCTCACCCATCAGGAAACCGTCTCGTCCGTTGTCGAACGGGCGGCTGGCACGGGTCGGCTCCTGATTACGCCTCGACAGCGCATGCATGGCGCCAAAGGCTGCAATCGTCATGCTGGTAATGCCGGCCTCACTTCCGCCGGCGACCATCGCCAGCGCATCTCCTCGCCGAATGATTTCGGCGGCCTCACCGATGGCGTGCGCACTGGTGGCGCACGCCGATACCGCAGAGAAGTTGGGGCCACGCGCATGTATGCGCATAGAAACATAGCCCGTAGCCATATCAGGCGCAATCATAGGAACAAAGAAAGGGCTAATCCGCCTGGGTCCCTCCTCGAAAAGCTGGTGAAATCCTTGCTCGAGCACATGTAATCCACCGCTTCCCGACCCGATCACCACACCCACGTCATCGGGCATTGCCTCGATATCGATTCCGGCATCGGCGACCGCCTCGGTCGCGGCAGCATAGGCATACTGCACAAATTTCTCGGTACGGCGCACCTCTTTGCGGTCAAGGTAGACAGATGGATCGAAGCCAGTTACCTCGGCTGCGATTCGTACTTCGTGACGACTGGCATCAAAGGTGCGAATCGGTCCCGCTCCCGAACATCCCTGGCACAGAGCTTTCCAGGTGCTGGCTACATCGTTGCCAAGCGGCGTTATCATGCCTACACCGGTGATCGCTACGCGTTTCCCCATCACAAGTCCGCCCTTTCTCATGTCGCTGCCAGAACGTCCCCATTCTACCCTATCCGAAGGGGCAATGTGTATGGTGATCTTGACGACCCACCTTCACTGCTCTTGCGCTGCCTTGCTACAATAGTGACACAAAATCTTCGCCTACTGTACGTAGCATTCAATTCGCACTATATGCCTGTACCGCTGTTGCTACCGAAATGGAGACCTCCGGTATGACAAGACTTCGCCTGGCCAGGCAGGCCAGGTTTCCGGCGACGAGCAGGCAGCTAGCTAAAGTCAGCACTCTGGTGTTCCTCTCTCTAGGGCTACTCCTGAGTCAAGCGGCCTGCGCTTTACCGCTAGGCATCCCCGAGACCCGGATCACCGGCATAGTCTACGGCGATAGCGTGCCGGTACAAGAACAAGGCACCTCCCAGGCAGTCCCTCTCCATGGTGCGCTGGTCCAATGCGGCAACGCCACCGCGAGGACCAACATAAATGGCCAGTATACGCTTTCAGTGGCGTCTCATTCCACCTATAGCTGTACCGCTTCCGCTCCACTGTACCTGACTCAGAACGTCACGCTGCAGCAGGCAAATCCGGCAAATGGCGATCACCTGGTCCTGGACTTTGGACCAGCGGCAGAGACTATCTGCACTGCGGCATCGGTGAAGTCATTTACGCTAGATTGTGGACTGCTTGATCTGGACCCTGGTAGCCTGGCCGGCACTGTCATCTCCGACGGCAATAACGCACTGGTCTCGAACGCCGTGGTCAACTGCGTTCGGGATAATCCGGCCGCGCTCACCTCACCACTCGATAGCTCCACCGGGGTAACCGCGCTCACCGGTACCGATGGTAGCTTTAGCCTAACCGGTCTGGCAGTGGGTACGTACACTTGTCTCTCGTTTACCGACGGCGTGAATAGGGGGCACCAGCAGGTTACCATTGCCCCGTCGGCAATCACCACTACCACTCTCAGATCTTGCTCGTCTGATTGTCACCCGGTGGAGTATCATGGTGGACCAGTGATGCGAGCATTGAAGGCCTATGTCATCTTCTGGCTGCCGAGCGGATACAGCTTTGACCCAGGTGGCAGCGACACCTTCTACGAGTCGCTTATCGAGAGCTTTTTCCAGGATCTGCAAGGCACCAGATACTTCGAGCAGCTGGGGCAATATTGGGACTATCAGGGGCCGATACAGGACCAGGTGACACTTGGCGGAGTCTACATCGACCGTTCGCCGTATGAGCATTGTACGTTTAGTGGGCTTAACTGTACCCCTGCGGCAGCATCCACTGAGGATCCCCTGCTTGACGCAGATATTGAAGGAGAAATCAGCCGCGCTCTCAAAACCAACCCGAGCTGGTCGGCAGCTCAAACTCATGCATTTTTTGTCTATACCGCCAACGGCGCGCAGGAGTGTGCCGAAGACAGGCCTGGAGTAGACTGCACCTACTCACCCTACCCTGACGGGTTTTGCGCCTACCATAGTTTCTTTTCTGATGCTGGCCCAGAGTTCACGCCGAGTGACGGCACACCTCCCGACATCTATGCTTATGTACCCGCTCCCGAGGATTTTTCAGCAACTACTGGGTGTACTGCTTCGGACTTAAACCTCTCTCCTGTCGACAATCATGGCGATGGTACAGCGGACATGGCTGTCAATTTCACCTCACACGAGATGGTCGAGTCGATCACAGACCCCATATACTATACTCCACCCGGTAATCCACCACTCTCCGGCTGGTTCAATGATGCTCAAAGTGCCAAGGGCAGCGACCCAGTAGAAATCGCTGACCTCTGCGATACCGATTACGGGCAGATTGGCGCCGACGGAGCCGACCTGACGCTGCAACATGGGGATCGATACCTGGTGCAGGAGGTATGGAGCAATCTGACCAATAGCTGCTCGTTGGGGTAGCTACAAGATAGATGTTAAGGCTGCTGCCCCCCCAGTGGGACCACTTGCGCCGGTGCCATTGCTTCAAATCGATCGACCTGGTCGGCAATGACCTGGAAGCTGCTCTGCCAGAACGCCGGCGTTCGCGTCTCGATGCCGAATTCGGCCGCCAGTGTAGCAGCATCGGCCATGCCGGTGCGGGACAACAGGTCGTCATAACCAGCCTTGAATCCCTCCGGGTCGGCTTGATAGCGCGAGTACAGCCCCAGGCCAAAGAGCAGGCCGAACATGTACGGGAAATTGTAGAACGAGCGGCCGGTGCTGTAATAATGGGGCTTCATCGCCCACATGTAGGGATGCAGCACCTCCGGGTCGAGTCCATCGCCATACGCCTCACGCTGTGCACTGAGCATGGCCAGTCCCAGCTCTTCTACCGAGAGCTCGCGCCGCAATCGGCTCTCAAAGACAAACTGCTCAAAGCGAAAACGGCTGGATATGTCCACCACCACCTGGCAGCTTCCCTGAAGTGTGGCCTCGAGAATCTCCACTTGCTCAGCCTCATCCGCCCGCGCGAGCGCGGCCTGGGCTACGATAGTTTCGCAGAAGATGCTGGCAGTTTCCGCAAGTGTCATGGGAGTCGCGCGCTGGAGCATGGTGCGCCTGGCAAGGTTCAGGTTATGATACCCGTGTCCAAGTTCGTGCGCCAGCGTGCTCATGCCGTCGAAGGATTCCTTGAAATTGGCGAAAACCCGTGATTCATCTGCACGCAATGCCATGCAGTACGCTCCGTCACGCTTGCCGTCGCGCGGCTCAGCATCGATCCAGTGTTGGTCGAACGCGCGTCTAGCGAAGTCGCTCAGACGCTCCGAATAGGCGCCGAACTGCTCGACGATGAACCGCTCGGCATCGACCCAGTGCCAGGAGTGCGAGCTTGCCTGAACCGGAGCAAAGAGATCGTACCAGGCCAGTACGGGCACGTTCAGCATGCGCGCCTTGGCTTTGAGATAGCGGCGAAATTGCGGCATGGCTTCGTCCGCCGCGGTCATCATGGCCTCCAGCGTCTCCCGATCGATGGCGGCATCGAAGAGGGCCGCGTCCAGCGGGGATTCCCAGCCGTGCCGCGCCGCCAGCACATTCACCTCGCCTTTTATGCTGTTTAATGCCGCTGCCAGCGGCACCGCGACCCGTTGCCAGCCAGCCAGCTCGGCTTCATACGCCGATCGTCTGACGTTGCGATTTGGGTCAAATGCCAGCGTACGAACAACGCTCATGGGTAGCTCTTCGGTCTTTCCCTCAAGCTCGACCGGTATCACCAGCTGAGAGGAGACGTTGCCGTGAAGACGGCCCCAGGCGCTTCCTCCAGTCACATTCAGGTCGGCCGCCAGGGCCTCCTCCGCTGGACTCATCAGATGAGCAGCTACCACCTTGGCGTGCCGCAGCCAGTAGTCGTGCTCGCCAGCCACCGCCGATTCCTGAATCAACGTCTCGATATCCGCGCGGCCAATCCAGGCAGTGATCCGAGTACCGAGCTTGTACAACCTCGTGGTGAGCTGCTGGAACTCGCTCTGCCGGGCCTGGGCAAGTGTATCCCTCGAGTTGGTGGTAACGAACGCGTTGATGTAAGCTGCCATAGTCTGAACTGCCGCCAGAACCGAGTTGTAGCGTTCGATAACCGGGGTGATGGCGTTGACCAGATCAGTGCTGGATACGTCGGACTGTAGGATTCCCCGTACGCAGTCATCCAGCGAGGCTATGCCGGTCTCGACTTCTCGAAATCCTTCGGCAAACTCCGGCGATTCCAGCCCCGGGAAGACCACTGACATATCCCAGCGGGGCAGAGAGGCAGAGGTACCCATGCGACCGTACTCCTATCTTTCTTGTTGTTTCACCAGTCTACCACGCTGGCCGGCACCCTGGCACGGTCGCTCCTCGTTCACCTGTCCAGGTCAATCTCTCACCCAACTGCCTGTCGGCTCGTAGTAGCAAATAAATTAGAAATCAAAAGGCCGCCATCCTGCAGCAACCGCCTGGCCGGCAACGTGTGCCAAGCTGCCGGCCAAGGTCAGCTTACGGCGGCACTCTACAGCGACTTGCTGCTGACAAGTGGCCTTCGGTTTCTTATAGTATAGACATGAGTAGCTAAAGAAGAGGAGTTGTTGCTATGTGGCATGTCATTACCAATTCTCCACGCAGGGCAGCGCTCGTGAGTTTCATGCTCGTGAGTCTGGCGCTACTCTCCGCCTGCAGCGTTCCGGCCGTACAGGTAGAACAAGCCAGCCCCACCAACGGCATCACCGCTAATGTACAGGTCGACTCCGACCAGTCGGGAGGCGTGAGTGTACTTGCCCCGGTTATGATCGACGGACAGGGACCTTACACCTTCGTGGTAGATACCGGCGCCTCGGTCTCGCTGATAAATAGATCCACCGCCAACCGGCTTGGCCTGGCGGTCGCAGGCCCTGCGCAGCAAGTGGAAGGAATCGGAGGCACCCAGGTAGTTGTTCCGGTCCAGATAAATACCTGGAGTCTGGGTAAAATCAACCTACCGCCCACCCATGTCGACAAGAGCTCTTTCTCCGGCCTCGAGCTTGGCGGTGGCGCCGTGGGCTTATTAGGCTCAGATATCTGGAACGACTTTGGGGAAGTCACCATCGACTACACCGACCAGACTCTGACGGTCTACAAGCAGCTCAACACCTCCTCCATCGGTACTTCCGCGCATCCTCTAGCGCATCCTGTATAATGCAGGAGAATCAGCACGGTGTGAAAAAAACTCATCAATCTCGTGAGACCGTCGTAGCAGAGACATTTGCAGGATACTCTGGAGGATTACTGTGTCGCAGACAACTGACCTAACTCTGGAAGAAGTGGTGGCAAAGTCGCCGCACAAATGGGTTTACCTCTTCGCCGAGGGAAACGCCAAAATGCGGGACCTACTGGGCGGCAAGGGTGCCGGTGTAGCGGAGATGACCAATGCCGGGCTGCCGGTGCCCCCGGGCTTTACGCTCACCACCGAAGCCTGCAACGAGTATTATAAGGCTGGAAAACAGTTCCCCGACGGTATGTGGGATCAGACTCTGGCAGCCCTGCGCACCATCGAAGCGGAGACCGGCAAGCGGTTCGGCGATCCCGGAAATCCTCTTCTGGTCTCGGTTCGGTCGGGTGCAAAGTTTTCGATGCCCGGCATGATGGATACCGTCCTCAATCTGGGACTGAATGATGAAACCGTTATGGGCATCATTGCCCTTAGTGGTGATGAGCGGTTCGCGTACGATGCCTACCGCCGCTTTGTGCAGATGTTCTCCAAGATAGTGCTCGACGCGAATCCCTCCGCCTTCGAGCATACCATCGAGGAGTATAAGGAGAGGACCGGCGCGGCCACCGACGCTGAGATACCTGCCTCCGCCCTCAAACAGATGACCAGCGATTTCAAACAGATCGCGCGTGATGCCTCTGGCAAGCCCTTTCCTGAAGACCCGGACGACCAGCTCCATCTGGCCATCGAGGCGGTCTTTGCTTCCTGGAACAACAAGCGCGCCATTGATTATCGCAATTTCAACAAGATTCCCCATGATCTGGGCACCGCCGTCAATGTACAGACCATGGTCTTTGGAAATATGGGGAACGATAGCGCCACCGGCGTTGCCTTTACCCGTAACCCCTCCACCGGGGAAAAGAAACTCTACGGCGACTATCTCGTCAATGCTCAAGGCGAAGACGTCGTGGCCGGCATTCGCAATACGTCGCCGATCGAGAAGCTCGGCGAAGAGATGCCCCAGGTTGCCGAAGAATTCCGCAGTATTGCCGACCGCCTGGAGAAGCACTACCGAGATGTGCAGGATCTGGAGTTTACCATCGAGCGTGGACACCTGTATATGCTCCAGACTCGCTCGGCCAAGCGCACCGCCGCCGCCGCCGTCAAAATCGCGGTGGATATGGTGCAAGAGGGTCTTATCAGCCAGGAAGAGGCGCTGGGGCGCGTCGAGCCGGCTCAGGTAGTACAGCTGCTGCTGCCGCGCTTCGACGAAGAAGACATAGCGCGATCGCGCGGCCAGGGAAATGAACTAGCCAAGGGCGTCAATGCTTCTCCGGGAGCCGCGGTGGGCAAAGTCATATTTGACGCCGACCGCGCGGAGGCCGCTGGCAAATCCGGCGAGCGCGTCATTCTAGTGCGGCAAGAGACCAGCCCGGACGATGTGCATGGCATGCTGGTAGCCAAGGGTATCCTGACCAGCCGCGGCGGCACGGGCAGCCATGCCGCGGTAGTGGCGCGCGGACTTGGTCTGCCGGCGGTGGTGGGCTGCGAAGGCATACGGGTAGACTACGAACGGCGCATCTTTACGGTGCGCGACGCTGGCATAGAGGTGCATGAGGGCGACGAAATCTCCATCGACGGCACCACCGGCACGGTCTACAAGGGCACTATCCACACCGTCGAACCCAATTTCGAAGACGAGCACGATCTGCGCACGCTGCTGGGCTGGGCGGACACCGTACGTACACTTGGAGTCTGGGCCAACGCCGATTACCCGCGAGATGCCCAGCGCTCCGTCATGTTTGGCGCTCGCGGCATTGGTCTATGCCGGACTGAACACATGTTTATGGAGCAGGAGCGCCTGCCCATCGTGCAGGAGATGATCCTTGCTCCAAACGTCTCGGCGCGTCAAGAATCGCTCGACAAATTGCTCCCCTTCCAGCGCTCGGACTTCGTGGGTATCTTCCGCGCCATGCGCGACCCGGATACCGGTGAGGGTTTTCCGGTGGTGATACGGCTGATCGATCCACCACTCCACGAATTCCTTCCCAGCTACGAGGACCTGCTGGTGGAGGTGACCAGACTCGAAGATGCCGGCGGCCCGGCGGACCAGCTGGCCGAGAAGCGTCAGCTGCTGGGCGCGGTCGCCGCCATGCGTGAGGACAATCCCATGCTGGGGCTGCGCGGCTGCCGGCTGGGCCTGCTCTACCCGGAAATAACCGTCATGCAGACGCGAGCGATCCTGGAGGCGGCGGCTGAGGTCGCCAGAGACGGCATCAAGCTACAGCCCAAGATCATGATTCCGCTGGTTGGTCATGTCAACGAGCTCCGGGAGGTGCGCCGCCAGCTGGAGGCCGTGGCCGAAGAGATTACCGCCGAACTTGGCGGCAAGGTCGAATACAAGTTCGGCACCATGATCGAGTTGCCGCGCGCAGCCCTGACCGCAGGACAGATCGCCGAGTTTGCCGACTTCTTCAGCTTTGGCACCAACGATCTGACGCAGACGACATTTGGTATGAGTCGCGACGATGCCGAGGGCAAGTTCCTTCTCCAGTACGTCGAGGGTCTACACGAGCCCGGGCTCGACCAGCCGGTGAAGATCCTCAAGGCCAATCCCTTCCAAACACTGGACCGAGACGGAGTAGGCCGTTTGGTGCGAATCGCCTTTCAAGAAGGCCGGCAGGCCAATCCCAAGCTGGAGGTAGGCATCTGTGGTGAACACGGCGGCGACCCCGAGAGCATTGCTTTCTGTAACGAAGTTGGCCTTGACTACGTGAGCTGCTCGCCCTTCCGGGTGCCAGTGGCGCGTCTGGCAGCAGCTCAGGCAGCGCTTACTCAGGCTGAGCGCGACAAGTAGCGACTCACGCAGGTTTGCGATCACTTACTACGTACGGCCCCCGCTGGTCCAACTCAAGGGGTATGCCGTACGTAGTATTGTTATGTGAACTAGTGTTATGTCACCGTTTCAAGGACTTCTTTGAAGAATGGATAGGTAGAGATAGATTGGAGGCTCTACCATTGCTACACCTAACTCAGTCAATTAACGTGGTGTCCGGTACCGCTGAACAGGTCACACCGCCCATCAGTAACCGTCAAATAGCAGAAGTGCTGTTCAATATCGCTACCATCCTGCAGATGCAGCAGGCTAATCCCTACCGCATCGAAGCCTACCGTAATGCCGCCCGCGGAATTGTCGCGATGGAGAAACCCGTAGCTTCGTACTTCGTGCGAGGCGAGATGCCGCCGGTTCCAGGGCTTGGGCAGCGACTGCGTCGCAAGATCACCGAACTGGTGACCTCAGGATCCATGACTTTCTACAGTGACCTCTGTGAGGAATCTTTACCCGAGGATGTGCGTGATCTGATGCGGGTGCCCCATATTGGACCCCGAACCGCTCTGCGCCTTAGCAGCCAGCTGGATATTCACGGGGTACCGGACCTTTACCAGGCAGCGCGCAGTCAGCGCCTGCGCCATCACTACGGCTTTGGACCGCGTAGCGAAGAGCGCATACGTGAGGGGGCACGAGCGGTACTGGAAGGCGGCCGGACCATCCTTCCCGAGCCTGATAGAGCTGCCTAGAAGGGCTCTACCTCATACCAGTTGCGTCCCAACTTCACCTCCACTTTGACCGGCACGCGAAGCGGTAACGCGTTCACCATGGCCTGGCAGACCAATTCGCGTACCGGATCCACCGATGTATCGGGCACTTCCAGCACCAGCTCATCGTGCACCTGCAGTATCAGCCTGGCGTTAGGCTCGACCTCCTGGAGTCGCTTCTGCAGGCGTATCATGGCGATCTTGATCATGTCCGCATTCGTTCCCTGAATGGGCATATTGATAGCCTCCCGCTCGGCAGCCTGGCGCGCCACCACTGGCAGCTGCGCCAGATCCTGTATGTAGCGTTTACGCCCCAGCAGTGTCTCCACATATCCCCGGGTGCGGGCGTGATGCAGGGTGGTTTCGATGTACTGGCGAACCTGCGGAAAGCTGGTCTCATAGTTACGAATGAAGGCAGCGGCCTCACTGTGGGAGATGCCGGCAGTGTTGGCAAGACCAAAGGCGGACTGGCCATAGAGCACGCCAAAGTTGACGGTTTTGGCCAGCCGGCGTTGCTCAGGTGTCACATCTTTCAGCTCGACGTTGAAGAGCCGTGCAGCAGTAGCCGAATGAATGTCTTCATCCCGTTCAAACGCCGTCACTAGCTCGGGCTCGCCGGTGATGTGCGCCAGAATGCGCAGCTCGATCTGCGAGTAGTCGGCCATCATGAGGTAGTAGCCGGAATCGGCCAGGAAGGCTCGACGAATTCGCCGCCCCACCTCGGTGCGTACGGGAATATTTTGCAAGTTGGGATTGGAGGAGGAAAGTCGTCCGGTGGCAGCGATAGTCTGATTAAACGAGGTATGTACTCGGCCATCGCTCGGATTGATGAGTGCCACCAGCCCATCTACATACTGGGTCTTCAGTTTGCTAAGCTGCCGATACTCTAGTAGAGTATCCACTGCCGGATGCTGGCCGCGCAGGCTTTCCAGCACTTCGGCATCAACCGAGTAGCCGGTTTTTGTTTTGCGGCCGTGAGGTAGTCTCAGCTGGCTAAAGAGCACGTCGCCGAGCTGTTTGGGTGAGCTGATGTTGAACTCGTGGCCCACTGCCCCATAGATATCCTTCTCCAGGGCATCCAATTGCACATCTAAATCTCGACCCATGCGCTTGAGGAACTCGCCATCGACCTGGATACCCGCAAGCTCCATACTTGCCAGCACCGGAATAAGCGGGACCTCAACCTCACTCATTAGCGAAGCCAGATCCCGCTCGCGCAGCTCAGGCTCGAGCCGCTCCATCAGTCGCAGGGTCATATCGGCGTCGGCACCCGCGTAATCGGCAGCCAGTCGAATCGGCACTTCAGCCATGGTAATCTGGCGTTTACCAGTGCCTATGAGGTCGGAAATCGGCGACATGATTATGCCGAGCTGCTCAAAAGCCAGCTCCTTGAGCCCCAGATTGCGCCGGCCTGGATTCAGCAGATACGCTCCGACCATCGTATCAAAGCGCAGACCTTTAAGGTCTACACCATGGCGTGCCAGAACCATCATGTCATACTTGGCGTTGTGTCCTACTTTGTGAGCTTCCTCGTCGGCGAGGACCGGCCGTAGCATGTCCAACACCGTAGCAGTCGGCAACTCTAGATCCGGCATGGCTCCGTCAACTGTACTCACGTGGCCGACAGGAATGTAATATGCCTCACCAGCACCCATAGAGCAGGAAATGCCGACAATTTTCGCACTCATTTCGTCAACGGTGTCGGTCTCTAAGTCCAGCGAGAAAATGGGGGCCGCCTGGAGTGACCGGATGAGAACGTCCAGGGTTTCCAGCCGGTCTACGATGAGGGTATTGGTGCCTCCTGACGGTCCATCCGGTGAGGAGGTAGCAGCGTCCAGCCTGCTGATAAGACTTATTTGCGGGATGTTGGTATCCTGCTCCGCCAGCTCGCGAAGCTCCTCTTCACCAAACAGACTGAGCTGTTGGTCCCCTGTGACCAGCTCCGCACCTGGCATGACTGCCTCGCTCTCCGCCCTCACGCCGGTCAGCTCGGCAAGGGCGGTGGTGGAGACCCCGGCCGGCAGGCTCGCCGCGCGCGGAAGTTTGTCGACCAGAGTATGAAATTCCAGCTCACGGAAGAGTCCCAGTACTTCGTCGGCGTTATACCGAAGCGAACGCGCGCCTTCCAGGTCAAGAGTAACCGGTACATCTCGTACAATCGTGGCGAGGTACTTGCATTCGCGCGCCAGGTCCGCGTGTTCGGTAAGCGGCGCTTTCAGTCGGGGAGTAAGTTCGTCTACATGCGCGAGTATGGCTTCGAGCGACCCATATTGCTCAATCAGCCTGGTTGCCGTCTTAGCGCCAATCCCAGCAACGCCGGGTATATTGTCCGAGGTGTCTCCCACTAGTGCTTTGTAGTCCACCAACTGCTTTGGCTCGAAGCCATAACGAGCGATGACCGCGTCGCGGTCGAAGTACTCGAACTCGCCACGTCGAGGCGAACGGGCAAACGTGACACGTACCCACTCGTCTATCAGCTGCAAGGTATCCAGATCGCCGGTGGCGATAACGGAGTGTACACGCGACTGCTTGGCTTGCAGCGAGAGCGTTCCCAGAAGATCGTCAGCCTCGAAGCCGTCCAGTTCATAGATAGGAATATTGAAGGCGCGTATTACCTCACGCACTCTGGGAAATTGGGCTCGCAGCCCTTCAGGAAGCGGAGGACGGTGCGCTTTGTACGGCGCGTAGGCAACATGGCGAAAGGTCGGCGTCGGCCGGTCGAAGGTAACTAGCAGGTATTCCGGCTGTATCATACGCAGGACATCCAGCAGCATGCGCGTAAAACCAAAGACTGCGTTGGTGGTCTCGCCTCGAGAAGTGGAGATCTCCTCCGGGAAAGCGTGGAACGAGCGATGATACAGAGCATGACCGTCGATCAGGACCAGTAATGGCCTGGCATCCTGTATTGTACTCGTGCCCTGTGGTGTTGTGTCTGTCGTTGCTCCCGCCGCCGAACTCATCCGCATCACCCCCTAATGGTCTCTGGCATGAATTGTGACTACTATTCTCAATTGCCCTGGCGATTCCGGCAACTGGATATGAGGCAGCGAATGAAGCACGCGCGTTGTACCCACTCTGGGACATGCCCGGCGACGCTTAGGGAGTTCTCCCTGCACCAGTATCATCGTGTTTGCCCACGAGCAGACGGCGAATCTCTGCGGATAGCGACGCCGGCACTCTGCGCAGACGGTCTGCTATCCGCTGTGTGATGGACGCACTCACATCGCCATACAGGCGCGGCACCTCGGCAATCGCCTCATCGGAGAGACCTCCACCCCAGCGCTCACGTGCATACAGACGGCTGAGCCTCTCCAGGGCCGGACGCTGAGCTGGAAGCAGCTGGCTGAGCTGCTCCATATATTCGTCAGGCGTCTGTGAGCGCTTGGGGACGACCCCTGCCCAGGCGCCCAAATGAGCCAAACGAGCGAATGCCGCGACCACTGGCGACAGCCCTCGATAGAGCAGTCGCCACCAGGTAGCCAGGAGTATTGCCCCCAGTAGGGCCAGCAAAATGATAAAAGTGAGTCCTACGCCGGCGCCAACCAGCAGTGGAGCGGCGCCGCCACCGTTGCCGGCGCCGGCTCCCGCGCCACCCAGTTTGCCACCCTTGATGGGATTGGGATGGTTGGTCCTTGCAGATGGGGTCGACGGCGTAGTCGGCGAGGTACCAGTTATGGATCCAGTGCCGCTTGAGCCGCGGCCAAAGGCCGGGAAGCTTGCGGTGGGTTCGAAGTTGATCCATCCATACTGGCGACCAAAATAGATCTGCGGCCAGGCATGGGCCTGGGTCCCCAGTACCACGTAGTCATTGCTTTTGGAGCTGTACTGTCCTTCAGCAAATCCCATGGCAACCCGGCTGGGCATGCCAAGGTACCGGGCCATGAGCACCATGGCGGTGGCAAAGTAGGTGCAGAATCCGACCTTTTGAGTGAGAAACCACTGCATGGGATCCGTTCCTTGGGGCGGAGCAGTGATTTGCAGGCTGTAGCGGAAACTGGAATTAAGTACGTCCTGTATGTCGGTCGCCGCATCATACATGTTGCTGGTGCCGCTGGTCCAGTTCTTGGCGTCCTGAGTCAAGATGCTGGGCAGGCCCGGCATCGTCAAATATTCTTGCAGTATAAACGGGGGATATTGCTGCGCCTGCTGAGCCGGCAGCAGTTTACCAGGCTCTTGCACCTGCTGCAACTGATGGATTGTCGCTGTCGACACATAGGCTTCGGCGGTGTATTTGCTTCCGGCCTTCTGGTCGTCAGCCGAGACCCACTTCATCGGCATTCCCGAGGTCTGGCTCTCAAAAGTGTCTGAGGCCACGCTGAAAGAGGCCGCCGAGCTCCCCGGTGCAAACAGCGGATCGCCGGTGAGTGGTTGATCGAGGGTAATCTGGTAGGTGTTTAACTTGACATCAGCTGGAGCGAACGTGTTCGGCAGCGGACTATAGGGATGAGCGGCTATGGTCTGGCTGGGCGTGGAAGTCCAGTACCCCTCCTCGCCGTATGAATCCAGTGTCTGGGTAATGAGATATTGGGAGGGATCGTTGGCACCAGAAGTCGTATAGTGAAGTATAGGAACTGAAGGCAAGTGAGGGTTGCTGCCCAGCACGAGATCCGAGCCAAAGAAATTGAATCCGCCACCGTTGGCCGCGGCCGAACCGCCCCGTACGCCGTTAAAGAGGGTCTGAAAGGTACTCTGAACGCTTTGCCAGGGATTATTGGGCGAGTTCCAGGCGGTCAGGATACTGGCGTTTCCCGCTCCCGCCGGCAGGATGTTGGCCAGAGTCAGCACTACTACCGCGAATATGGCGCCAGCTTGCATGAAGTCCCAGCCCAGGTCAGGAGAAAACCGGAGACCACGCACGCGCCATACCCGCATGTTCTCAGCGAGCGTGAAACGCACCAGCAACAGCAAGGTGGCAAGCAGAAACAGAATAATGAAGAACACCGCTCGGTCCTGACTCGCCCAGTTCAAATTGATGAGTAAGACCACTCCATTTGCCAGCGCGGCCAGCCAGGGCCGGCGTGATCGTAGAACCAGCCAGATACTTATGTAGGCCAATAGAAAGCTCAGAATGGCAAGGAAGAGCAGAAAGACGGTGTTATCATTACTGCTTACATGGTCGAGCACCGAGTGCTGAAACCAGATCGAGGTATGCTGGAGCAAGATACCGCGATCGCCATTGACGGTAGCATTGGCGGTCTCCTGAAAGGCGAATAGAATGCCCAGAATGAGCGCAACACCATGCACGAGCGATCCGGGCAGTCGCCCTTGCTGCACGGCGATGTAGCCCAGCAAGAGCCCCATGCCGGCTGCAGGCGTGAGAATAGTCAGTCCCGGCGCCCAGGGCGGTGTAACCGACTGTATACTGGCGATGGTGGTATAGACGACCACGACCACCAGCGCCAGGGTCAGCCAACCGTCCTCAGGCAGCAGGCGCAACCAGGGCTGCTTGCCGGTAAGTACGCTGTCATTGCGGTGCTCTACACTCACTTGCATATGCTGCGCTCCATATTCAAGCAGACGCCCGGGCCGCCCACCACTAATTAGATACTGCCGCTAGCGCGGGCCTTGTTCCAACGCGTGAACCAAAGGATCGCCGCGTTCGATAGGAATGGCCGGCACGCCTTCAGCCAGCAAGGTGTCCTGAACCACCAAGTTGCTGCCCAGTTCTTCGTCGAAGGAATGGGGATTCAGGAGAATTGCCAGCGGACGCACGCCGCGACGCTGCAGCAAATGCAGCACTGTTGGCCAATCGGGATTGGTCGAAGGAGTAATCACTATTAAAACTGTATTGCGGGAAAGCTTGGCTTCTTCCACCGTCAGAACCTGACCGAGAGGCGCTGGGCGCTTGGGGTGCACAACCGCCAGCACTTCCAGAATGCGGTCAAGCTGCCGCTGGCCCCGGTCGAGAGGCAGCGCTCCCTCGGTGACGCCGCCGACTACCAGACCGACCGACAGCTCTTGCTGGCGAAGCAGGTAGGATGCCAGGGTTGCCGCTATAGTAACGCCGTATTCCTCAGTGGAGCTGTCACCCTCGCCAGCTTGAGCGTCTCGGTCGAGGTCAAGCAGTAGCACCACGTCGATAGTGGGGTCGAGATCGAATTCCTTTACCATGAACTGCCCCAACCGAGCGGTGGAAGGCCAGTGAATACGGGTGAGCGCATCTCCCGGCACATAATTGCGCACAGTAACGACATTGGTAGTCGCTTGCAGCGACCGTTGCGACCCGCGCCCACGACCAGGCATCGCGCCAGGGAAGAGCTCAAAGTTGACCAGAGGTAAAACTGGCGGTAATACCAGCAATTGATGCTCCGGTGCCAAAGCAAGTTCCTGGTGGAAGAGACCGAGCGGGTCACCAGTCGTAGCTATCACCGGCCCAAGGGTAAAGCGCCCCCGCCTCCGGCACACCGTCTTGGCTCGCCAGGCGATACGCTGGTGAGGCCCGACACTGGATACATAGCCGGCGTGGTGTCCAGGCAGAGTGGAGCCATCGGCCACCTGTACCCACAATTTGGGCAGAAGTGAATGGTTCTCCAGAGCCAGGCGTTCTTCGACGCGC
The DNA here is from genome assembly GCA_963826075.1 of uncultured Chloroflexia bacterium. Classification (GTDB taxonomy): domain Bacteria; phylum Chloroflexota; class Ktedonobacteria; order Ktedonobacterales; family JADMIN01; genus JAJPKE01. Next base: position 1,228,172 of record CAWGVQ010000002.1, on the reverse strand, counting down.
TCGCCAACTTGAGCTCGTCCACCTAGAGCCGAACGCGTAAACTTGAGGCCGCGTGTGCTGACCGCCAGCCAGAGGACAGAGAACCCGAAAGCTACGGTAAGGGCCCAGGCCAGAATCCAAAAAGGCCTCCATCCCAGAGAGAATGCCATCAGCCACAGGAGCAAGGTCAGCAAGGCAAGCTGCCAGGGGCGCATAATCTATCGCCTTCCGTTATAAGACCCTGCGCCTCCGGGTACCGGCACCAGCCCAAGAACTTCATCGAGTACGACGCTGGGAGTTGTGCCGCGCACACGCGCTTCCGGCCGGATGATCAGGCGATGGCTGAGCGCCGGCTTGACGAGGGATTTGACATCATCCGGCTGGACGAAGTCTCGGCCACGTAGCGCTGCCAGCGCTTGGGACGCATGAAAGAGTGCGAGGGAACCCCGTGGGCTGGCACCCAGATAGACGTGCTGGTGCTGGCGAGTCGCCGCGACCAGAGCGACGATATACTCACGAACTTCGCGTTCTACTCGTACTTCGCGCACCTGCACCTGCATCACACCCAGCTGGTCGTCGGTTAATATCGGCTCCAGCGCTTCGATAGGGTGCGAGCGCTGCTGGCGGTCGAGGATGACTACCTCATCAGCTGGAGAAGGATATCCCATGCTTATGTTGAGCAGAAACCGGTCAAGCTGTGCCTCAGGCAGAGGAAACGTACCCTCATACTCGATTGGGTTCTGCGTTGCCATGACCAGGAATGGGCGGGGTAGCTGATGGGTGATGCCGTCAACTGTCACCTGACTCTCTTCCATTGCCTCCAGCAGCGCCGACTGCGTCTTAGGAGTGGCCCGGTTGATCTCGTCTGCCAGCACAAACTGGCTCATAATGGGACCTGGCCGGAACTCAAACTCGCCGGAATGCTGGTTGTACATCGAGACACCGGTGACGTCGCTGGGCAAGAGATCAGGCGTAAACTGTATGCGCTTGAATCCGGAACCAATGGAGCGGGCGATAGATTTCGCTAGCACCGTCTTGCCAACTCCCGGCACGTCTTCGATGAGGACATGCCCGCTGCAGAGCACGGCAATCATCGTGAGTCGCACCGCCTCGTGCTTACCCACTATGACGAGCTCGACATTGGTCATGACCCGTTCGGCGGCGTCGCTGATCTCGCGCACGGTAAGAGACGGACGTTCTTCCAGCTTCACTCATGTTCGCGGCCAGGCCATTCACCGCTTCCAGCTCTACCGCATACCGTAGACCGGAAGCGACGGATGCCCACAAAATGGCCGCACTCCTTTCTGTAACCGGCATTCAGCCGCCGCTCTGCTACTGCAACCCACATAGGTCTTGCAACTACCATTGGCAAAAAAACTGCCACCAACGTGGCTAGCCGCTGTTGCTCTCCCTGGAGGCTAACCAGTAATACGCTACTGTGTAACAGTAAGTTACCGGAAAGTCAGGGCTACAATTCTCGCGGTCGGGTGTCTCTGTACCCGTCTTCGTACTCTAATGACGCACCCCTGTACGCCAATTTTACATCGCCAGCTCATGCTTTGCCGAGTCGTGTGCTGGGTAGGTGCCAGGTATTTCCGACTACCTCTGCCAGCCGGCGCCTAGCTTGCGAACTTCACTTCTCCCAGTTATCCTATCTATGGTCACGAACACGGCGGTGATCACTGCGATAACCGCCGTCGCTACAGGGAGACGGATTGTGGATATCCAGGCGATTCAGAGCGCAGTGCGCGAGGCAGATATTGACGGCTGGCTGTTCTTCGATTTCCGGCGCTCCAATCCCATTGCTCACACGGTGCTGGGATTGCCGCGGCACGGGCTCTTTTCGAGGCGGTGGCTCTACTACGTCCCTAGAGACGGTGAGCCGGTAGCACTGACCAGCGCAGTCGAATCCCAGGTGCTGGCCGGTTTACCGGGCCGGCAGCTCGTCTATCGCACCTGGCAGGAGTATCGCGACCAGCTGGCCAACCTCATCAAAGGCTCGCAACGCGTGGCCATGGAGTACTCACCGGAAAACGCTATTCCCTATGTGTCACGCGTCGACGCTGGCACTATTGAACTGGTACGCTTGCTGGGACCGGAAGTAGTTTCTTCCGGCGATATGGCGCAGCGCTTCGAGGCAGTATTGACTCCGTGGCAAATTGAATCACATCGGCGGGCAGGTCAGGCGCTGCTACGCGCACTCCTACGCACCTGCGAGTGGCTGCGCGGGGAGCTCACTGCCAGTGTATCCCTGACCGAGTATAGTGTACAGCAAGCGGTGATAAAGCTGATGGCGGAGGAACAGCTACTGGTTGACCAGAACGATCTGCCGCTGGTAGCTGCGAATGGCAATGCCGCCAATCCCCACTATGCACCCACCCTCGCGCAGTCCTCGCCGATCAGGGAAGGTGATCTAGTACTTCTGGACTGTAGTGCACCGCTCGCTGAGGATGGCGCAGTCTTCGCCGACTATACCTGGATGGTGTACCTGGGAGCGGAGGTTCCCCAAAGGATCGCGGCGCTGTTTGGCGTCATTCGCTCGGCCAGGGACGCCGGCATTGCCTTTCTCGAGGAGAGGTTTGCCGCGAACCTACGCACTGAAGGATGGGAAGTAGACGAGGTAGTGCGCGCCGTGGTAGCCGGCGCCGGCTATGGGGACTACTTCGTACACCGTACCGGTCACAGTATTGGTAACTCCATGGTACACGGCAACGGCGCCAACTTCGACAATCTCGAAACGCACGACACCCGAATGGTGCTGCGCAATACCTGTACCAGCATAGAGCCAGGCATCTATTTGCCGCAGGAGAAACTCGGACTGCGTACCGAGGTCAACGTCCTGATATTGCCGCACGGCATCGAGGTGACCGGTACACCAGCGCAAATGGAGGTGCTGCCGCTCTTGGCGTAGCCATGCTCCAGGCACGGCTAGGCCAAGAGTAGTTCACGCCGTTTCCCACGCCTCCCGCAGTGTGTCACGGAAGCGATCGAGCCAGAGCCAGAAGCTATCCGCCCACTGTAAACGGGCCATCGCGTCGGGCACATCTGGTTCGACGGCAAAATCTTCGGCGAAGATCAGGTCTTCAGCGATACCGTTGGCAAAAATCACTGGAAAGGCAAGGGTGAGGGCATCAGCCAGGAGACGTGCCTCACCTTCGGCCGGCGGAGCCTCGCGTCCATATGCTCCCAGGAACCGATGCACCCGCAACACATCCAGTCCATCCTCTACCAGCGGAGGGGTCACCACTGGCGTCTCGTCCCAGCGTACGCCGGCAAAGTACAGGAGGCTGTAAGCCAGCTCGTCGATGCGTCGTCCCCAGTGGGCGGCGTCAAAGTCGTAGATGGCACTGACCGAAAATCCGGTGTAGGCAAGATTGTGGGCCTGGTAATCGCCGTGTACATGCAGCTCGGGAGGCGCGGGCGGTTCCTCGAGCGCTAGGATCGCCCCCTCCAACCGAGAAAGACAACTCTCCGCCACCCGCTCAAGCCCAGAGCCAATGGGCTCGGGCAGCAGCTCTCCACTGGACTGCCGTCCTATCAGCTGGGCGTATGCGGAACTCACCGCTTCGGGTGAACGCTCTTCCGGCCAGGAATGCCTCCGCCAGGGGAAGGTCGCCGACGCCTGATGCAGCAAACCCAGGGTTGTGGCAGCCGCTTCCAGGCGGTCGTGCTCAGCAGGCTCCCCAGTGACGTAGCGGCTGCCGTCCAGCCACTGCTGCACTTCGTAAATGCCTCCGGAAACTATGGCGTAGGTGCGGCCATCCGGCCGTGGTAAAAACTGGGGCACCGGCAGATCATTGGCCCGTAAGTGACGCATAAAAGCCTGCCGGAATCGAGTATCCTCCTCGGTCAGGTCGACAGGCTGGCGACGCAGAATATAGCGCCTACCATCCACTTCGAGAATTGGCCGAGAACTACTGCCAAGGCTGGTGAGCACTGTGCCCACCTCCTGCCAGCTTCCCGGCGTAAGGCCCCATAACGCGAGAACCTCGGGGATGTCCTCATCTTGCATGGCTGGCAGCTGACCCTCCTGTGGAGTTATACAGTGGCTTGGCCCCACTGCTACTGGCGGCAAAGCACTGAGGTATACGATACGGCACCCGCATCTATCTTTGCCAGGACACGACGTAGCACCATTTACGCGAACGCGGCTGGATACGGACTGCGCAGGGAGCACGGAATCCTCCGCTCCGGTCCATGGCTCGAGTCTGATACAATCAGGCATAAGACTGTGCGTACTCTAGTAGCCGGCTACCAGCTTGACGCCCGCATACACGGAAGACCGAGAGGGGAAATTCTGCCATGGCTGCCCATTCAGATTGGGGTCGCATCTACCAGATTAACGTATCGCGTGGCGGGGTACCCAAAGCAGCAGTCGCCCAGGCCAGCGTCACTATACTAGGAATCGACGGCGACTACCAGTCTGATCAGCAAAATCATGGAGGGCCCGATCGTGCGCTCTGCCTCTATACCCTGGAGCAGATCCGTCAGCTGCAGGGCGAAGGCCATCCCATACTGCCTGGTTCTACCGGTGAGAATATCACTTTGCAGGGCATCAATCTTTCCGAACTGGCACCCGGAACCCATCTATTGCTTGGGAACGATGTGGAGATAGAGCTTACGGCCTATGCGGCACCATGTCTGAATATTTCAGGCTCCTTTAGCAACGGTGACTTCACCCGCATCTCTGCCAAGTTACACCCTGGCCAGAGTCGTGTGTACGCTCGAGTGCTCCGCACCGGCAATATTGCTACGGGAGACAGCGCTCGCGTACTCCCTGTTTTCTCGAGGAGAACAGTGTGAACATCACCAGCATTCTCGACTTGCGAACTGAGCTAACCGAGCTGCACGCTCATGTGGGAGGGGCAGTAGATCCAGCAATCATGTGGAGCATTGCTCACCAGCAGGGAATCCGCCTGCCGAGCAAGGACTACTGGCAATTTGTCGAGTTGATTACCGTGACCGATCCGGATAAGGTCAACAATCTGGCCGAATATGACCGTATCTTTCGTTGGACGGAGTTGATTCAATCAAGCCCACTGGCCATCGAGCGCTCGGTCTATGAGATCATTGGCGGAGCCTACCGAAAATGCAACATCACTACGCTCGAACTGCGCTTCAACCCCATGAAGCGAAATCGAGAGGGCGAGCAAGACCTGGACCACATTATTGCCGCCGCTATTCGCGGTCAGGATCGCGCCCTGTTGGAATATCCGCAGATGCGCTCGGGTCTCATCCTGATGATGGATCGCACCTTTTCACTCCAGCTCAACGCTATCATTGTCGAGAAGGCGTTGCGCTATCGCTCCCGCGGTATAATCGGCATCGACATTGCTGGCCCTCCCAACCCAGCCTTCTCCTACCGTGAGTACCAGGAGCTGGTAGAGCGTGCACGTGGCGGCCAGCTGGGAGTGACTATCCACACCGGCGAAGAAGGCCGCATTGCCGACATGTGGGAAGTGGTCAACTACCTGCGTCCTGATCGTATTGGCCACGGTATCCAGAGTGCTTTCGACGAAGATCTCATGGCCACGCTCAGGGAACGCGGCATCGTGCTGGAGATTTGCCCCACTTCAAATCTGCGCACTCACGCTATCAGGGGCATCGAGGAATTACGGATGATCATCACGACGCTACACGCCCACGGCGTCCGCTTCACCATCAACACCGACGGTCCGGAAATGCTGCAGACCTCGGTGATCGAAGAGTATCAACTGTTATTAGATAACGGCATTTTTAGCGAAGCAGACGTGCGCGCATCGATCCAAACTGCCTATGAGTCGAGCTTTCTCACCCGTAGCTAGGGGGAGTATGTGGGGTGCGCGAGTCTGGCGCTAGTACCAACCTGCCATCCTTGAGAAACAGGATATCGTCCACATACACTTCTCCTCCGCCGGCCGCTTCACGCAGATCACAGATCATGTCCCAATGTAGCGCCGAAACATTCTTGCCTCCGGTCTCTGGGTAGCTGTTGCCCAGCGCCAGGTGGATGGTACCGCCGATTTTCTCATCGTAGAGAATATTACGAATTCCTCGCGTGATACCAAAGTTATTGCCAAATGCGAATTCGCCCAGGAAACGTGCGCCGCCGTCCATAGCCAGCGCCGCTTCCAGAAAAGTCTGGCCGGTGACCGCTGTGGCCTGGGTTACTTGGCCCTGACTAAAGACCAGGCGGATGTCCTGTACCAGGTGACCATCGACCACGCTGGGAACGGTGAAGCGAATCCTCCCCTCAGCGCTATCTTCTACCGGCCCGGTGAAGAACTCTCCACTAGGGAAGTTTCGCTTGCCGTCGCTATTTCGAAACTCCCGTCCAGCGATAGAAAGGCGCAAATCAGTATCCGGTCCAATGATATGAACCCGCTCTTTATCGCGCAGCCAATCGACATAGTATTGCTGCCGGAGGCCAAGTTCACGCCAGCGCGAAGCTGGATCTTCGCTGTTTAGGAAGCAGGCTTCGTAGACGAACTCTTCGAATTCGGCAAGCGACATTTCAGCGTCCTGCGCGAAGGCTTCGGTAGGGTAGAGGGTGCCACACCACTTCTCGGTGCCGGCAGCGGAGCGCCGGCTGCGAATCTTCGCTAGCTCGCCTAAGGCGCGCCTGCGTATGGCAAGCCGTTCTACGCGGGCATTGGCCATGCGCCGCGTATTGATCTCGGCGTGGATCATCAGCCGGCAATCCACCTGCTCCGCCAGCAAGCGCTGCGCTGGATCGATCCAGGCCAGTTGTTCATCACTTGCCTCCTCCAGGATAATTCTATCTAAGTCCGGTAACACGATCTGCACGATGGGATGTCCGCCGGCGCGCAGCGTCTCGCGATATACCTGGGCTATGAGCGGCTCAGCGGCTGGCTGTGAAGTAATCAACACTGTCTGGCCTGGCGCGACTTCCAGACAGTAGTTGACCAGGGTCTCGGCCCAACGGGAGATACGGGGATCCATGTAGGACAATCCTGTTCTAGACAATGCAATTCCGGAAATTCCTGCGGCAAAATCCACTCGTCCCTTACTTCGATAGGCCCTTCTGTTTCCGCTGAGTGGCAAAGAAAGCCAGTAATTGGTCCGCGGTCAAGGTGTTGGGCACATCGTGGGCAGTAAGCCAGCCCTTACGCGCAATGCCCACACCAGTGTAGATGTTTTTGAGACCCTCTGGATTATGCGCATCAGGTGTGATGGGAATCTGGACTCCCCGCTCGGTGGCGAATCGATGGAAACGCCAGTCCAAATCCAGACGGTGTGGATCACCATTTAGCTCGATGGCCACGCCAAGCTCGCCGGCGCGCGCAATCACCGCTTCCAGATCTGGAGCATAGCCGTCACGGGTCAGAAGGATACGTCCGGTTGGATGGCCAAGGATTGAACAAAAAGGGTTCTCCATTGCCCGCACGAGTCGCTTGGTTTGCTCAGCGGTCGACAGCTGAAAGTGGCTGTGAATAGAGGCTATGACAAATTCAAAGCCCGAGAGCGTCTCGTCGTCATAGTCCAGCGATCCGTCCTTCAGAATATCGCATTCAGTACCCTTGAGGATGCGAAAGCGCCCGGCATACTCGGCGTTGAGCTCGTCGATTTCGTCACACTGCCTGCGAACTGCGTCAACGGTAAGACCATGTGCATAGGCGGCGCCCTTACTATGGTCGGAGATTCCCAGGTAGTTCTTACCAAGGGCAATAGTCGCCTCGACCATCTCGCGGATGGTCGCCTGTCCATCACTCCAGGTGCTGTGGACATGCAGTATGCCACGCAGGTCGTCGGCAGTCACCAGCCGGGGAAGCCTGCCCTCACGGGCAGCTTCGATCTCACCGCGATCCTCACGCAGTTCCGGCTCTACATAGTCCATACCCAGCGCACGATAGAGATCTACCTCATCTCGGCACGCTACCGGCTGCTCATCCTTGGATATGCCGTATTCGTTGATCTTGATGCCTCTGGCGTGCGCCCAGCCACGTAACGCGACATTGTGCTCCTTGGAACCGGTAAAGTGGTGAAGGGCATAGGGATACTCATCGTCTAGAACAACGCGTAGATCGACGGCGATGCCGGTCTGGAGTACCACGCTGGTTTTGGTACTTCCTTTACCGGTTATGGAACGTATCTGCGGCAGCGCAACCAACGCATCCATGATGGGGGCGCGGTCAAGGTCATTACCCACGCTGGCCACGATGTCAACGTCCTTGACCACTTCCTTATGCCGGCGAATGCTGCCGGCAACGGCCAGGCGCACCACCTGGGCTAGCTCGCGCAGCGATTGCGCGATCGCGTAGGCGCCATGAGCGGCAATGTCGTAGCGGAACAGGCTGTCATGTTCGCCCAGAAACGCAATGCCCTGCAGAATCTTTTCCTGGGTCTTGGCGCCAAATCCCGACAGCGCAGCTACGCGCCCACTCTCGCACGCCGCTTGCAGATCAGCCAGCGTGCTTATGCCGAGCGATTCGTACAGCACCCGCACTCGCTTGGGGCCAAGACCGGGAATGCGTAACATTTCCTGCAGACCCGGAGGTACCTCGGCCCGCAGCTTTTCGTAGAATTCTAGTTTTCCGCTCGTGACGAACTCGGTGACTCGCGCCGCCAGTACCTTACCAACCCCAGGGAGGTGGGCGATTTGGCCGCTCGTTACCAGTGTCTCTATGTCGCCTTCAAGAGCGTCGATGATTCGAGCACCGTTCTGGTAGGCACGCACCTCGAATGGGCTGGCGCCGGTCAGCTCAAGCAGGTCGGCCACCTCTACCAGGAGAGCCGCCACCTGCTCCTTGTCTACCTTTTCCACGTGCCCGCATCCTTTCTCCAGTGTAGCAGCTTGTAGGTATTAGCCTCAGACATCCCCTGCGGGCTTTGTCGTGTCCTGTACAGTTTCAGACGGCCAGTCCGGCAAGGGTACGAGCGCAAGATCATAGAGTGGCGGCATCGTCGGTTCCAATTCAAAGAGATGCAACCCTTTGAGCTTCTTAGGAAGCTGTTTCTTGCAATCAAAATGAACCGCTAGCCAGCCAACCATCTCCTTCTCGATCAGGATGGCATCCCATGTGTCGGCGTCAGGCAGATCATCACCATCGACGAGCAATTTACCGCAGTGCGCGCAGCGCACCATACCATCCCGTACCGCTGCCTCAAACCATCGGTACAGATAATTATTGAAGTCATCCAACGTCATCTGGTCCAGGCTCATCAGGGGGTACCGCTGGTGGCCAGGATGAGGAACCCAGACCCAATCCAGGTCACTTGGACCCAGGGCTATCGCCGGCGGTCGTACCTCCTCGGTAACTTCGCCCTGCTCGTCGCTCTCCACTCGATACCGAAGCATGCCCTCGCCCTCGAACCAGAGAAACAATTCTTCGTCCACTGACCCCTCCAGCTCTTAAATTGGAGCAAGCTACAGCTTGACCTCAATCCCATTTCCGTCTTATACTGAGTTGAACGGAAGTTCTATAGTGGACTACCCGCACTTCATTCTACCCTCCATCCGAAGCGTAAAGAAAGGAGAGGTAGCAGTCTACAGTTCCCGCTGATAGTACAGCACGAGAATTGGAGGCAGCTGCCCTAATATATGATGATATCAGGACTGCTCTGGTATGATGATACTCGCCGCCCCCTGGCCCAGAAGGTCGCCGAGGCGGCAGAGCGCTACCGCGAGCGGGTGGGCTATGAACCGACCACCTGCCAGCTCAATCCGTCTCTCATGCCCAGCGCCAACCAAACCAGGCCGAAGCGCGCCGTTCGGCAGAGCGTAGACCCGAGCGCAGTCTCCACTTCACTCCGCCTGGAACCCAATGAACACCTGCGACCAAACTACTTTTACGTGGGAGTTCTGGCCGGAGAGAGGCGCAAGCGTGCCGCGAGCCATCGGGTGGCACCGCGAAACGCCGCGACGGATCGCGAGGAGCTGGCCAAACGGGGCAAACCAGACAAAAAGTTGAAGGCGAGCTGATGCTTGACGCAGAAAATGTACTATTATTAGCAAGAGCGTGTCAGACAGAGAGCTGTTATGGTCTGGCGCACTTTCTGTCCGGGGCAGCAAGATACTATCCTTATAAGGAGCAATAAGCTGTACTCTCGGTTCCCTACCAGGGACCGGATGTCCAGTCTGAATGAAGTATGATAGAGCGCTACACTCGACCGGAGATGGCACAGGTCTGGTCCGAGACCAATAAATTGAGCACCTGGTTACGCGTTGAGGTGCTGGTCTGCGAGGGATGGGAGCAGGAAGGCGCTATTTCAGCGACCGACATGGAGAAAATTCGCGGCGCTACCTACGATCTAGAGCGCGCGCGGGAAATTGAGCGTGAAACGCACCACGACGTTATTTCGTTTCTCCAATCGGTCCAGGAAGGCCTTGGACCCGAGGGGCGATTTCTGCATCTAGGTCTCACCTCATCCGATGTGCTGGATACCGCGCTGGCCGTCCAGCTGCGGCAGGCTGGCGTTCTGATTCAGGACGCGCTGGAAGTGCTGCATGGGACCATTAGCGAGCTAGCGCTCCGTCACCGTTACACGCTCATGGCCGGGCGGACCCATGGCATTCACGCCGAGCCCACCACGTTCGGGTTCAAGCTGGCAGTATGGGTGGATGAACTGCGTCGTTCCCGGACGCGACTGGAGGCGGCGCTAGACGACATTTCGGTTGGCGCTATCTCTGGCGCGGTCGGCACTCACGCCACCGTGCCACCCAGTATCGAAACCTACGTCTGCCGGCAATTGGGACTCCGTCCGGCGCCAGTCTCGACGCAAATCATCCAGCGTGACCGCCATGCGCACTATGTCACGACTCTAGCGTTGATCGGATCTTCACTGGACAAGATGGCGCAGGAGATACGGCACTTGCAGCGCACAGAGCTTCGCGAAGCTTTCGAGCCGTTCGCTGCCAATCAGCAGGGCTCGTCGGCGATGCCCCACAAGCGTAATCCCGAAAAAGCCGAACGTGTCTGCGGCCTGGCGCGGGTGTTACGCGGCTATGCCACCACCGCCATGGAGGACGTAGCGCTGTGGCATGAGCGAGACATCAGCCATTCTTCCGCCGAGCGTATTATACTGCCTGACGCTACTGCGACACTGCATTACATGCTGTGGCTCTTCAATGAAATCATGTCAGGTATTGAAGTAGATACCAAGCAGATGCGCGAAAATCTCGATATGACTCGTGGACTCATCTATTCGTCGCGCATACTGCTCGCGCTGATCGATAAAGGCATGGATCGACAAGCGGCTTACAAGCTGGTGCAGCGTAATGCTCAGAAGGTGTGGCACAACCAGGATCAGGGAGCTGGTCTGCTGGCTATGCTCAAGGACGATCCCGAGGTCATGGCCAACATCACTTCTTCCGAACTCGATACCATTGCCGATCCAGCTGCCTACCTCCACTTCATCGACACCGCCTTCAGCCGCCTTGGCCTGGACGACACCGAGATACCGCTGCTCCCCCGGTCACCTGCCTAGAATAGTATCCTGCAGAACTGACTCACCCTCAGCGGTTACCAGGGCAAAAAGACGGTCCTCAGCCTGGATGATGGTATCACCGGTTGGGGTGATGTTGGCGTCGTCACGAAGTACCAGCGCCACATTTACTGACGACGGCAGCGCCAGCGCTCTGAGCTGGCGGCCGGCTGCCGGTGAATCAGGCGGCACCGTCACCTCGACCAGTCCTAGTCCGGCCCGTGTCAGAGTCATGAGCGGCACCACTATATGGTGGGGAATCTCCGCTTCAATCATGTGCAGTATGGTGCGGGTTGGGCTGACGGTAACATCAATGCCAAGCTTGCGGAACAGGTCGTCGTTTCGCGGGTCGTTTACTCGCGCGATGGTTCTACGCACATTGAACCGAGCCTTGGCCAGCTGGCAGATAACCAGATTGTCTTCGTCGTCTCCGGTCACGGCAATGACTATGTCGGCGCGCTCGCAGCCCACATCGGCGAGCACCTGCGCCTCGCAGGCGTCACCACGTGTGATGGCCGACCCCAGCTCTTCGCTGAGCTGGCTGAGGCGGCGGCTATCCTTCTCTAGCAGCAGTACTTCATGCCCCTGCTGAAGCAGCCCCTTGGTGAGGTAATAGCCAACCTGACCGCCTCCACCAATCAAAATGTACATATATGTTCTTCTCTTGCCTATCTTTCATCCATTGCCGCCCGCCACAAAGCGTCGTAGCCTACCGGTCGCCAAGGTGCGCCTGCTCCAGGCTCCTTAGGAGTTTGTCGTGGGTTTCAGCGGTGTAATCGGGACGCTACGGCCCTGTGCCTGTGCCATGGAGATGGCCGGCGCACCGCCATGGGTGGCCGGGTTGAGCAAAGCGTCGCGGAAGAGCTTTGCCCCCACAATTGTGGGACAGATACTCTCCAGGCCCATACCGTTGTAGGTTTCCTGCCGTATAGGGTCATAGATTCGGCACAGCACCTTCTGGATCCCGAACGTATGGCGCGCGATCTGCGCGGCCATGATATTCCGGTTGTCTCCATTGGTGGTAGCGATAAACGCCTCAGCTTGCTCGAGCCCAGCCCGTCGCAGCACGTCGGGATCGGTGCCGTTGCCGATCACGGTGCGGCTCTGCGGGAAGTCGGAACCTAAGCGCCGGAACGCGTCGCCATCCTGATCTATAACTGTAACCATATGTCCTTCACCGGTAAGCAGCTGAGCCAGCATGGCGCCGACACGCCCGCAGCCCAAAATTACGACTCGCATACTGGAATCTCCCCAAACTCCTAGCCGGAGTTGTTGTGCTATCCACACTCTGGCTACGTCCGCGCCATCCGGCGGGCCGATGCCAGCCGGATTATACACGGTTTGTCGACCTCCGGCCAGGTGTAGTTTGTAGCACGGAATTAATAGGCCTTGGCAAAGATCGCCCAGTTTGAGGCCTGGCGCCCACATCCAATACATGGGCCTGAGCCTTCGGGATGCTCAAGCGGCAGGCAACGGATAGTGGCCTGTGTCTCGGTTTTGATCTTAGCCTCGCAGCTGCTATCTCCGCACCACCAGGATTCGATGAAGCCCATTCGCGTTCGGTCGGCCAGAATCTCGGCGAATTCATCATACGAGGCCACCTGGTAGGTGCGGCTCCTCTGGAATGCTAGAGCCTGATCATAGAGCGTCTGCTGTATGGCGAGCAACCTCTCTTGCACGCAGGTCACGATACCGTCCTGGCTAACCGTCTCCTTGGCCGAGCGATCGGTTCGCGGCACCAGTACCACCTGGCCGCTCTGCGCATCGCGCGGGCCAATCTCCAGGCGTATTGGGACCCCACGTAATTCCCAATCGTTGTATTTGAATCCTGGTCGTTCTTCACGCCAGTCGCTCTTGACCCGAATCCCGTCCGCTAGCAGCGACTGCTCCACTTTCGCCACCGCTTCGGCCACCAGCAAACGCTCGGCCTCCTTGCGCCAGATGGGAATGATAATCACCTGAATGGGAGCAATACGGGGCGGCAGTCGCAGTCCGGAACTATCACCATGCACCATGATAACCCCACCAACCATGCGGGTGCTCGCGCCCCAGCTCGTCGTCCAGGCGTGCTTGACTACCTTGTCGGCGTCCTGGAACTGTATACCAAAGCTTTTGGCGAAATTCTGCCCGAGATTGTGGGAGGTGGCCGCCTGAAGCGCTTTGCCATCACCCATCAGCGCCTCTATGGTATAGGTCCGCAGGGCACCAGGAAACTTCTGGCTCTCACTTTTGAGCCCGGCAATCCCCGGTATGGCCAGTTCCTTTAGAAAAAAGTCCAGGTAGACCTCTCGCAGAATCATCAACGTCTCCGCCTCGGCCTCATCCTCGGTGCGGTGAACTGTGTGGCCCTCCTGCCAGAGGAATTCGCTGGTTCGCAGGAATGGACGGGTGCGCTTCTCCCAGCGAACCACGTTGCCCCACTGATTGAGGAGCAGCGGCAGGTCGCGGTAACTGTGTACCCACTTCTCATACATATATCCAATCATCGTCTCCGAGGTTGGCCGTACCACCAGTGGCTCCGCCAGCTCTTCACCGCCGGCGCGAGTCACTACCGCTACTTCAGGGGCAAAGCCTTCGATGTGCTCGGCCTCGCGCGCCAGGAAGCTGCCGGGAATAAAAAGCGGAAAGTAGGCGTTTTGGTGGCCAGTAGCTTTGATACGGCCATCCAGGGCGCGCTGCATATTCTCCCAGAGGGCGTAACCGTACGGTCTGATGACCATACAGCCGCGGACCGGCGACTCATCGGCTAGCTCCGCTTTGTAGACGAGATCAAGGTACCACTCAGAAAAATCATCTTTCTCGGCCAGATCTTCGACGAATGTGCTCTTATCCGGCATGACACTGCTCCTTAATGGCTTTCTGCAGGCCACATCTGTGACGGTGCGCCTGGCACTAAAAAGCCCACCCTCGGAGCGTTCCGCTCCGAGGGTGGGCTACTCGAAACCCACGGTACCACCTCGGTAGAGCCGCATGCCTCGCCCAGATGACGAGCCGCACACAGTTCCTACTCTGCCCATCAGCCAGGCACACTGGCGCGATGGAGTCCTCTGCTAACGGTGGACCTCCGGCGGACTTCTCCCGAGCGGGTACTCCCGGGTTTTCTCCCGCTGCTCACGGGCCGGTTCGGCGAAATGTGCACCGCCGGTTCTCACTGTCCCGGCTCACTTTTGGCGCGAGAGTCCCGCCTACTATTCCCGATCTCTGCCTATTGCCGATCTCTGCACTGAAGTTGGGAAGGCACTGTTTCTGTCAGGATGATTCTTCCCACACCGGCAGTGTATCGCCTACCCGACACTACGTCAACCTGGTCGAATCCGAACGGCTAGAGCAGAGTCGGCGGCGATAGCCGCGAATACTGTTCAAACTCCTCCGATTCCAGGAGGGGCGTCAGCATCTCCTCGAAGGTGTAGATGTCGATGTGCCCAAGAACGTAGCTACGGCGCAGCAGCTCCAGCGCCGAAGGCTCCTCGCCAGCCTTCGCGAGCGCACGCCGAGCAGGCATACGGGCCGCCTGCACCGCCGCCCAGATCACCGTTGCCAGCAGCCCGATCCAGAAGAGGTTTGACAGCCCAAAGAAGAGCAATTGAGCAAGTGGTGGATATGCGCCGGGCGGCGGTCCATACCAGCCGTGCGATCCATATCCCCCGAAGTGGTGGTTGTAATGCATAGAAGTACCCTGGTCGTTCGCTTACGAAGGAGACTTGATCGTTATGTACAATACGTCATATCCACGCCAATTGCCAAGGTAAAGATGCCGGTAAGCTCGTTTGCTTACCGGTCTTCGCTAGAGAGAGTCTACCCACCCTTTATTTAAAATCCATGAAGATGATCTTTGGAACCTACCCACTTCCTTCGGGTGACAACGGCACAAATTCGCGGTGAAAGTCCTGCAGTTTGGCGTCGATGTCGATCATGCGCTGGTGCAGAGCCGGGGGCGTCACAATGTTCAGGCTCAGAATTTTGCTGTTGACCGCGGCTAGAGCCGCAGCGTAGCGTTGCTCAGTGCTGGCAAGCAGCACGTTGTAGCTCCGGCGATCGCTGGCAAAGATGGCGGCACGTGCTCGCAACCTATCGCGCTGGAATCTAAGTCTGGCAAGCAATGCATCGGCGCGCTTGCAGTCCTCGGCGATCTCTCTGCCGCGCTCGATCTCCGGAGGCGCCATCTGGTTGTTCTTTAGCAAGCTGTACGCCAGCGCCTTCTCTTTGGCAAACGGATTCTCGTCCAGCCGCAACGGCTGGCCTTGGCCGGGGAGATTTTCGAATTCGCCTCGCTCGCGTGCTTCGGCGATCTGCTGCTCCACACTGCTCTCCCACCGGCGACGCGGCAGTGGGGAGTTGGACGGTTTATCGCTCTTTTCCCCCGTATGTGACCTGCGTTCAAATTCTTCACTCGCCATACTTCACCCCATCAGGAGAATGAAAAATGCTACTCGTCCGGCGACATCAATGAGGCCAGTACCTGCTCCGCCGCCTTCTCTCCACTGGCAATCGCCCCCTGTATGCTGCTCGATTGCGTATACTCACCAGCTAGAATCAATCCTGAGGTGCTGGTAGAGTTGGTGGCCAGGGAGGCAAAAATGCCGGGCGGCTGGCGAAACTGAGCGAGTCGGATTCGGTAGGTTGCCAGATGGCGCAGCTTGCCGAGATCTTTGCCGGGGAACCAGGGACGTATATCATCCATACACCGTGCCGCCAGCTCGGCATCGTCAATCTCGGGTAAGCCCAGCACAGTTACCGACAGCAGGTGTTGGCCTTTGGGGGCATAGGCGGGCGAGACATTGGAAATCTGCACAGCATGATTGACAAAGGCATCAGGATTGGCGTTCAGCAGAAGCCGTGGGCCCGAATAGAGGCTCTGGGTGGAACCAAAGTACACACAGGTTACCGGCACTGTCTCACTCGGTACCTCGGCCTGGGCAAAGTGTCCCGCGCTCTTGGCATCGGTAGCCACTACCACGGCGTCACCCTGCATCTCCTCACCACCGGTAAGGGTGACGCCAACTGCGCGTCCATCGGCTCGAACGATTCCCTCAACTCGAGTTTCGAGCAGCAGCGATTTCGCCGGTAGCTTTCCGGCCAGCTGTTCAGCAATCGCGCCCATACCCTGCTCGGGTATCACTGTCTGGCCGCTCGAGAGCATCTTGAGGACAAAGAAGAGCATCCGGGCGCTGGTGCCGAGCTCACGGTCCAGGAAAATTCCGCCCAGGAAAGGACGGGCGAAGTTATCAATGAAGCCGCTATCACTGAAGTGCCGTCGCCGCAGCTCAGCATACGCTGACTTATCGCCGCCTCGGATAGGTCCCGTGAATATAGCTTCGAGCGAGCGACGTCGAGCATACCCGCGCAGGCGAGCGGTTCGCCACTTGTCGCCAAAAGTCAACAACGGATTCGAGATAGTCGGTCCAAGAAGCGAGAACTGCTGCCAGGGATCGCCGAGCGTATGCCAGACGCCATCCCGGATGAGCACTGCTCCAGGGCTAAACGCACGCAGCTGCAACGCCTCGAAATCCAGCTGGCGTCGTGCGCTGGGATACGCAGTAAAGAGCACCTGGAAACCACGATCCAGGAGAAATCCATCAGCGTTGTGGTCAGTCCAGACTCGGCCGCCAACGTGATCTGACGCTTCAAGCACTCGCACTTCGTGCCCAGCCTCGCTAAGCACTTTCGCGCATGTGAGTCCGGCAACCCCAGCGCCTACAACCAGGATCATCTTGCACCTTTAATCTCTCGTCGCAGCCGCTCATATCCGCAGCTCAACGCTTCTTCGCGCTGTGGTGGCATGCTCACCACAGCGGATTGATGACGAGTCCAGTTATCAGCTTTGGGTAAAAATAGGTCGACTTCTGCGGCATGCGGTCTCCAGCGCGCGCCACGTCCCGAATCGCCTCCGGCGGAGTCGGCTTGACCAGGAGCGCCAGTACTGAGCTAGTCTCGGCGTCTGCCGCCTCATGCGCGGCAGCTACCGCTACCGCGGCGTCGCGTGTATAGCTGATGGGCTCACCAGTCTGTACCATCTCTGGGCTAATCCCCAGTCCGCGCCGAAGTACCAGCTCATGCAAAACCGCCAAGTCTAGCTCCCGCCACCATTTGGATGCGCTAGATTCCTGGCCCTCCAGATGATCCATTGCCTCACGCCCCGCAGGACGAAGGGTAAGAAGCAACGTATCACGCGGACGGACCAGCGCTGCAACTGGCGCGCCTCCCGCCTCCGTGCTGGCTAGTCTGGCCAGCAGATCATCAGGTGACATAGTAGCCGGTAGCGATTCAATACTGAAATACGAAGCCAGATACTGCTCCACCTGCGCCAACCGCGCGGCGTCGACGCCGCGCACGATGCGATGGGTAGGCAGCACCAACAGTCCAGGGTCTTGCATGTCACAGAGCGCCATCAAGGTGAAATTTATGGCATCACTAGCCAGGGCATCCCCATAGGCAGCGTAGAGAGCCGACTTCCGCTCACGATAATTCAGGCAGGTCTCATAGCGGTGGTGGCCGTCAGCAATGTAGAGCTGCCGGTCTCGAAAGAATTCCGCGACATTCTCACCAAGTTCACTCCCGGCGACCTGCCAGAGCCGATGTTCCTCACCCGCCTCGTCCTTGAAGTTCACTGTAGGTTGCGCCTTGATTCGCTTCGCTAACACTTTTTGTAGCTCTCTCTTGGGATCTTCATACAGCGCCATAATAGGGCTGAAATTGGCGGTGCATGCGTCTAAGAGCCGCAGACGGTCGTCTTTGGGCTGGCTGAGGGTGTGCTCATGTGGAAGTATGACGCCGTGTGACCACGGCTCCAAGCGCACCCGCGCCAGCAACTGGAGCCTCCGGTACTCAGTGCCTTTATAAGCAAAGCGCTGCTGGTACAGATAGAAGGACGGCAGGTCCTGTTTCAGTACTCCGTGCAAGCGCCACTCCGCAAAAGTTACCGCCGCGCGTGAATAGCGATTGTTGAGATCGTTGTCTCCCGGCTCGTCACGGCCTAACTCAAGACGGATAATGTTCTCAGGTTTTCGCTCGTAGTATTGAGACTGGGCCTCGGGCGAAATGACGTCGTATGGTGGGGTTACGAGCGACGCTAGATCAGCGCCGTCGACGTAACGTATGCCAGGTAGAGGTGTGACGTCGGCCATTCGGCATTCTCCTGATTGAGCCGGCCAATGGCCGGTCTCATCCACTAAGTGAGCATCATTGCATATCATTGCCGCCGCGCCGCGGTAACATCGACTGCAGCAAGCCGCGCGAGAATCTCATCCTGGCGCCGCCAGTGCGACCCGCAGCCCTTTTGCGTACATGTACCTCCGGCACAGCAACCGTTTTCACCTGCCCATCTTCAGAGACGCTAGGGCTCTTGGGTAGAGCGGAACCAGCCGCATTTCGTCTACCGGGCGAACGCAGGTCCGTGGCGAGAAGCCCCAGTATGGCAGCGTCAAGTCCCATGTAGCCGAAGAGTATCACAAAAGTTAGCGTTCCCCAGCCGGTGGCATCCTCAAGTATTGGCGTCAAGAGGTACGCAGCGGCGGAGTAGGCAACAAGCGCGGGCAGAGAAAGTATGACGCCAGGAATGAGATAGAGATGCTGCCATCGCCGGCCTATCATGCCGGCCATGAGTACATTCATCGAGTACAGTAGCGCCAGGAAGGCCAGGCCCATAAACGCCAGCTCAGTGGCCACGCGTAGCGCTGGTAATTCGGCGAGTACCGCAGGATACCACCCTGCCTTGAAGTCCATCCCTATCTGTACCAATGACAGCAGACAGTCCACGACGCCAATAGCAGCGGCAATCACCGCCAGAAGCGCTGGAGCAAACAGTAAGACTGCGACGGCACTGGGAACCGCCATCTGCACCAACTCGTCTCCAACGCCGAGCAGCCAGCGAGTAACCCACCCAGTTCTGCGTATCACCGGTGTCATAGGCGGCCTTGCTCCGTACGCCGAGGCACGAGACTCGTCGCTTTCGCCCATTACTTGGTCACTCTCTCCGACCAACCAGGCCCTTGCGGATTCTCCCCATTCACCATTGCCGGCTTAGCACATGCTGCCGCAGACACTGTGGTGAGCAACAATCATACCTTGTAAATATACACCCTTGTAGGAGGCCAATGTGCTACGATGTTAAAGGCATCGGGGGCCGGCAATGGGGCAGGGCCCAGCCGCTACATTGGCTACGCGAGAGGGTCTGTTGTTGCATGGCTACTATACATGGCACCTCCAGGGGTGTGGATCATCGTTCCACGGGCGCGGCCAACAGGATCCAGAGGCCAGCGTCCGCCGAAACTCCGGTAGATGTTCGGCGGCCATCGGTCGCCGATATCTGGCATGCTCAGGAGGTGATTCGTCCACATATATCCCATACCCCCATCCTGGCATCCCGTACTCTGGGGGCGATGACTGGCGCAAGCATCTTTCTCAAAGCCGAGAATCTGCAGCGATCTGGAGCGTACAAGATACGCGGCGCCACCTACAAACTCTCTCGACTCACTGACGAAGAGCGTTTGCATGGCGTCATTGCCGCTTCCGCCGGAAATCATGCGCAAGGTGTAGCCATAGCCGCGTCGGCGCTTCATATTCCCTGCACTATTGTCATGCCAACCACGGCACCGCTGGCCAAAGTTACTGCAACTCAGGGCTACGGCGCCACTGTGGTGCTCTTCGGTGATACCTACAATGACGCCTATGAGCACGCCAGTGAGCTGTCTGGGCAATCAGGCGCCACGTATGTCGAAGCTTTTAACGATCCCGACATCATAGCCGGGCAGGGAACCATTGCGCTTGAGATACTGGCGGATCTGCCCGACGTCGAGGCCATTGTGGTGAGTATCGGAGGCGGGGGCCTGATTTCAGGTATCGCTACCGCTGTCAAGGCCCTCAAACCCTCGGTACGAATCATCGGAGTGGAGGCCAGCGGAGCGGCCTCAATGCGCGCTGCTCTCGATGCCGGACATCTGGTGGTATTGCCCGGGGTCAATACCATTGCCGACGGCATTTCCACCAAAGTAGCCGGCGACCTCACCTTCGAGATCGTACGTGACCTGGTGGATGAGGTCATGACCGTCGATGATGAGGAGATCATACACGCCGTGCTCCTTCTGCTCGAACGCTGCAAGCTTCTGGTGGAAGGAGCTGGAGCCGCCTCAGTAGCCGCACTGCTCTCCGGCCGGCTGGATGTGGCAGGAAGAAAAACAGTGGCACTGCTAAGTGGAGGCAATATCGATATGAATATGATCGGCAAGTTCATACAGCATGGGCTTGCTCTTGCCGGTCGCTACCTTGTCGTCCATACACTGCTCCCTGATCGGCCTGGAGAATTGCTGCGCTTATTGTCCTTAATCGCTGAGCAGAAGGTAAATGTGCTGGACATAGAGCATCATCGGACTGGGCCGCGTCTCCCTATCCAGCAGGTTGAAGTTGCCATGACGCTGGAGACACGAGATCGCAGTCATTGCGAGACTTTGCTCGCCATGCTTACCCAGTGCGGCTACGCCGTACGTGAGGCTGAGCCGGTTTTTGGCCTGGGCAGCGGTAGCCGTCTGGGTGGTTGATGGTGCGCGTTTTCCATTTTCTCCACCAGGTAAGAGAATCGCGTATTGGAGAAGAGAATCACGTATAATGAGGTGGTATAGTCGGTGCACTACCGTACATACCCCTGTGAGCGGCCATAGGTTAAGGGAAAAGGAGCGCGCCACCCGATGGGTTTCAATATGAAAGCCCTGCAACAGATGCAGAATAAAATGATGAAGATGCAGGAGGAGCTGCAAAACTCCACCTTTGAGGGAACCTCTGGCGGCGGCGCCGTTAAAGTGTCCATGACCGGCAAGTTTGACGTCACCGCCGTCAAGCTCGAGCCTGAGGTGGTTGATCCCGAGGATGTTTCGATGCTTGAGGATCTTATACTGGCTGCCTGCCAGGATGCTTTCGCCAAGGCGAGCGAGGCCAGCGCAAAGATGATGGGGTCCCTCACCGGCGGCATGAAGCTGCCCCCTGGGTTCTAGACGGAAAAAATTGCTATATGCAGACAACTGCAGCGCCAGTCACGGCGCTCATCGAAGAACTAGCCAAACTGCCGGGGATCGGACCGAAGACCGCCCAACGGCTGACATTTTTCATACTGCGCAGCCCGGCAGACCAGGCACGGCGTCTTGCCGAAGCAATCACCCGCGTTAAGGAAAGCACCACTCAGTGCTCTACCTGCTTCAATATCACAGAGACCGACCCCTGCTCGATCTGCGCCAGTCCTGAGCGAGACCATGGGACGGTCTGCGTGGTAGAGCAGCCGCTGGATGTACTGGCAGTTGAAAAAACCGGTGCGTTCAAGGGTGTCTACCATGTTCTGCACGGAGCGCTATCACCGCTCGAAGGCATCGGCCCTCGTGATCTTCGACTCGAAGAACTGGTGGCAAGGGTGAAGGATGGACATCATCCGCCGGTGAACGAGGTCATTCTGGCCACCAACCCAAACTATGAGGGAGACTACACCGTTGCCCACATCCTGCAAATCCTCCAGGAAACACCGGCGCGCATCACTCGCCTGGCGCGTGGGCTACCCATCGGAGGCGATCTCGAATATGCCGACGAAGGCACGCTAGGCCGTGCCTTTGAAGGGCGCCGCGAAGTCAATGGGTAAGCGCCGCCGTTGCCAGGGCCGGGCGAGTACAGGCGGTACACGCGGGAGGGCAAGATGGACGCAGATAGGGCTGATGCAGTGGTGCAACGGTTGCGTGAACAACGATTGACTACTCTGTCGCTGGCGGATCAAATCAAGGAAGATCGCTGGCGAGAGTCTGTTTTTCCGGGGGACGCCACTCTGCATGATCTTCTGGCTCATGTATTGGCCTGGGATGAGTGGGCGGTTGCAGTCTTTGAGATCAGCCTTATCCGTGACCTGCCTAACGTGCTGCAGCGAGCTCTCGACGACGTAGAAGCTTTCAGGAACCGCGCTATGTCCCGCTACCTCAGGATAAGCCGCGACGACATACTGAGCGCTCTGCAATCCGCCAATCCTCGCCTCATTGCCAGCGCTAAGGCAAGTGGCGGCGAACAGTGGTACAACCGAATAATCGACGGCTTGAGTTTCCCGCCCAATGGGTCTAATCCACACAATCCCAGTATCGGTGAGATACTGCGACTGCTGCGCTGGCATGAATTCCAGCGCGATAAAGAGATCATGGGGGCTTTCGGCATCTCAGCGAAACTCGACGTTGCCGGAGAATCTTCTGCCTCTTAATTATTTCTTTTTTATTATTCTTTTTTTGCCGTTCCTCCAGGGCTCAGTCAGAAGAAGAGTGTATGTGCGGTAGGCTCTTGACCCCATTTTCAGGGGTGGCGTACAATTTGAATATGCGTTCTAGTCTCCATCCAACCAATGGAAGACATTTTGACCCACGAGAGATTTGCAGTTCCAAGAGATTACCGCTTAAGTAAGTCGTTCCCAGTGGTGGCGGAGTTTTTAAAAGGGCGAGGTCACCATATCTATGGAAACGGCGCCGGAGGAGATTGGGAGGAGACAGCAGCATGCCCGCAGATCGAAGCAGCAATACTACCGCCACACTTGCCTATGGAGCCAGCGCCGGTGATCGTGAGAAATCACTCGAGTTGACGGTATCACAAATCGAGCGCCGTTTCGGCAAAGGCGCAATCATGAAGCTTGGCGAGCATCGCGCTCATGTACGGGTTGAGTCCATTCCTACCGGCGCCATTGCGCTGGACCTAGCCCTTGGTGTCGGTGGAATACCTCGTGGCCGCATCACCGAGATCTACGGTCCTGAGAGTTCCGGCAAGACCACCCTGTGCCAGCACATTATTGCCAATGCCCAGAAGCGAGGCGGTATTTGCGCAATCGTCGACGCTGAGCATGCGCTGGACCCGGCCTACGCTGAGCGCTGTGGCGTAAATATCAACGAATTACTCATCTCTCAGCCTGATACTGGAGAGCAAGCTCTGGAAATCGTCGAGATGTTGGTTCGCAGCGGAGCGGTAGATGTCGTGGTGGTGGACTCGGTGGCGGCGTTGGTGCCACGCGCCGAGATCGAGGGGGAGATGGGGGATGCGCATGTTGGACTACAGGCGCGGCTCATGAGCCAGGCGCTGCGCAAGCTTACCGGTGCCATCAACAACTCCAAGACATCCGTCGTGTTTACCAACCAACTCCGTGAGAAAGTCGGCGTCCTTTTTGGGAGCCCGGAGACGACCCCTGGTGGCCGGGCTCTGAAGTTCTATGCTTCGGTGCGGCTGGACATCCGTCGTATAGATACTATCAAAGTCGGCACCGAAGCGACCGGTAACCGCGTCAAGGTCAAGGTAGTCAAGAACAAGATCGCAGCGCCCTTCCGCACCTGCGAATTTGACATCATGTTCAATGAAGGTATCTCGCGAGAGGGCAACCTCATCGATATTGGCCTGGAGATGGGAATCGTCAAGAAGTCCGGCGCCTTCTTCTCTGCTGGAGACACTCGTCTGGGCCAGGGGCGTGAGAATGCCAAGGAGTACCTGCGGCAGAACCCTGAATTTGCCGACTCTATTGAAGAACAGATTCGCAGCTCGGTTGCCCCGGTGGCCAGCGTCGCGGTAGAAGAGGATATCACCGAGGATCTCTGAGGACCCCTGCCTGGCGGCCCCACGGCGCCTTCATGAGCCTCCACCCGGCTACCAGTATGCTGAGCGGCTGTTTGCATATAGTATAATGGTGGGTGGTGTATGGATGGAACTGTGGCGCAGATTCGCTTGCCGCGACGCGAAGCCGGAGCAAAAGAGAGTAACCAGGCAATGAGCTTCTTTACCAAGATACTTGGCGATCCAAATGAAAGAGAATTAAAGCGGATTCGTCCGATTGTAGACCATATCAATACGCTCGAAGACGACTTGCTCAAGCAATCGGACGAAGATCTGCGTGCGCTGACTGCCGAACTCAAGCAGGAAGTGGAGAACGGCGCCGAACTGGACGATTTGTTGCCTGAGGCCTTTGCGCTGGTTCGCGAGGCCAGCCGGAGAGTCATCGGCCAGCGTCACTACGACGTACAGCTCATTGGTGGTATTGTCCTTCACGAAGGCAAGATTGCCGAGATGCGCACCGGGGAAGGTAAGACACTGGTGGCAACTCTGCCTTCCTACCTCAATGCGCTTACCGGTAAGGGCGTCCATATCGTTACCGTGAACGACTATCTAGCCAATCGTGACGCCAACTGGATGGGACAGATCCACAGCTTCCTTGGACTTGCCACCGGAGTGATCCTCAGCTCCCAGAATCCTCAGGGGCCAGAGCGCAAAGCCGCCTATCAGGCAGATATCTCCTATGGAACCAACAACGAGCTGGGCTTCGATTATCTGCGCGATCATATGGTGCCTGATTTGACCTTTTGCGTACAGCGCCCCCTCAATTTTGCCATCGTGGACGAGGTAGACAACATTCTCATCGACGAGGCACGTACTCCACTCATTATCTCAGGACAGGCAGAGGAATCGGCCGAACTCTATAAAGCATTCGCCATGGTGGTTCCTAAGCTTACGCCGGAAGAGGACTATACCATCGATGCCAAATCGCGTACGGTCGCGATTACCGAGTCGGGCATCGACAAAGTGGAAAGAATGCTGGGGCTTGCCAATCTGTACGCCGATATGGAGCATACTCGCCACCTTGAGAACGCGCTGAAAGCGCATGCGATCTTCAAGAATGACAAGGACTACCTCATTCGTGACGGTGAAGTCTTGATCGTGGATGAGTTTACCGGACGAGTTCTGCACGGACGCCGTTACAGTGAGGGTCTGCACCAGGCAATTGAAGCCAAAGAAGGTGTACAGATACAGCGTGAGAACCGCACTCTCGCTACCATAACCTTCCAAAACTACTTCCGTCTGTACAAGAAGCTGGCGGGAATGACGGGTACCGCCTTGACCGAGGCGGAAGAGTTTAACAAGATCTACAAGCTTGACGTAATCACGATTCCAACCAATCGCCCCATACGCCGTATGGATCGCGGCGATCTTATCTACCGAACTGAAAAGGCGAAGTTCAACGCGGTAGTGGAGGAAATCAAGGAGCGCCAGCAAATCGGGCAGCCAGTGCTCGTTGGCACTACATCGGTAGAGATATCAGAGTACCTCGCTGATCTGCTCAACCGGCAGGGCATCGAACACAATGTCTTGAACGCCAAGCAGCACGCGCGAGAGGCCCACGTAGTGGCACAGGCCGGTAGGAGCGGAGCGGTTACCATCGCTACCAACATGGCAGGACGCGGTACCGATATCCTTCTGGGAGGCAATCCCGACGAGTATGTCGACTCCATTTTACGGGAGTTGGATATCGATCCGGAGTTCGCCACACCCGACGACCGAGCCGAAGCCCTGGAAGAGGCGACCAGACGCTGTGAGGCGGATCACGAGAAGGTGGTTGAGGCCGGTGGGCTCTATATCATTGGTACTGAGCGGCATGAGTCACGCCGGATTGATAACCAGTTGCGCGGTCGCGCGGGCCGCCAGGGCGACCCTGGTGAGTCCCGTTTCTTTCTTTCGCTCGAAGACGAGCTGATGCGGCGCTTCAACGCCGACCGTGCAGGAAGATGGATGGAACGTCTGGGCATGGACGACGACATGCCCATCGAGGCCAAGGCGGTAAGCGCCATGCTCGAGTCCGCCCAGTCTAAAGTCGAGGGCTTCAACTTCGACATTCGCAAGAACGTCGTCGAATATGACGACGTCATTGCCGCACAGCGCGACGTCATTTACGCTGATCGCCAGGATGTGCTGGAACGAGCTGATATGCATGAGCGCTGCATGCAGATGGTCGAGCATGAGATCAAACGCATAGTTGCCGCACATACCCAGGCCAACATGCCGGAGGATTGGGATCTCGACGGCATCGTCAAGCAGTTCGATGCCTGGGGCATTCCCGTACCTGATGACGTCTTTCCCGACTATATCAACCGGCTGCGCCGGGAGACTCTAACTCGGGATCTGGTACGCGCAGCCGAGGCGGCCTACGACCGTAAAGAACAAGAGCTGATTGATAGCGCAACCGAGCTGGAGATAGGGGAATCCGGTGAAGCCATCATGCGGCGATTTGAGCGCCAGATCGTGTTGCAGGTGGTAGACAGCCTCTGGCAAGATCATATCGATCGTCTTGACGTATTGCGCGTTGGCATACAACTCCGCGGAATAGCCCAACGGGACCCGCTGGTCGAATTCAAGAGCGAGGCGTATAACGCCTTCGAGCAGCTCAAGGAAGATATCGAACACCATCTTACCGACCTGCTTTTCCGAGCTCAGATTCATCTGCAAGTGCCGGAAACTACTACGGCCCTGCCCTCCAATCTGAAGACCAACGTCGAGGCCATTGCCCAGGCCTCTGGTCAGGCCAAAGACGTCGGAGACGGGGCAGTGCGTCAAAAAGGGGCCGATTCCGCCGGATCCAGCGCCTCCAGCACGCCGGCTCGGCAGAATCGGAGTGGTAAAGGTGGTGTCTCGGGCAACCGGAACAACGGCTCCCGAGGCCGGCTGGCGACTCGACCCGGTCAGTCAAAGGCCCGGACTTCGCAGCCGCCAGCCGCAGCACCCCAGAGCGCTGCTGCGGTAGCTGCCGGTGCTGCCTCGGGCACGGGGGCCAAGCCAGGTCGCAACGAGCCATGTTACTGCGGCAGTGGACGCAAATACAAGCTCTGCCATGGCCGCTAGCCGGCCTACAGAGAACTCTGCAGGGCTAGGCATCCTTACCGGCTACAATGTCAATCTCATCGATCTCGATTAGCTCTTCGGTTGCCACAATCTCGACTGCTTCGATAACTTCCACCATCACAACAACCGTCTGCATAGCCGCTGAGCGAGTGGTAACAAGCCCGCTCACCATCACATGATGGGCCGCCTCCCTATGACCTGGCGCCCTCTTTTCAGTATCATTTCGGGTCTGACGCCGGGCGCTCTGCACAGTGCGAAAGGCAAGGGGAGAAAATACCACTATCAGCACACTACCGGTCACAATCAGCCCAGAGCTCTGGCCCAGTGTGGTAATGGCAACCCCCACCAGTATAGGACCCAGCAGCACTCCCACGGAGTAGGCCAGATTATAGCTAGCGTACAGAGTGCCATACGGCACTGACGCCTCGTCGAGTCCGCCCACGGCCCGATGGGCTGCCACCGGTTGAGCAGTCAGCGTCAGGTATTCCAGGGCTGGAGAAAGCAGAAAGGCGAAGCTGAACGCCAGTAGAGCTAGAGCAACCGCAGCATGAACCAAAGTAATGCTGACGCCAAGCAGTAATAGTGATAATGGCCCCATAGTCAGGCCAAAGAACAGGGCAGCGGCAGCGCTATAGTGGCGAATGAATGCCCCAACCAGCCCTTGTACAACGATGAACACGATGGTCATACTCGCGAATACCAGTCCGATGGCAAGAGGCGTCAGTCCGTACCGCCCTGCGAGCAACACCGGTAGTGAAGGCTCAAGCAAGGCAAGCAACAAAGCCCCAGCGCTGGTCAACAGGAGCGCCTCGACAAATGGAGGATACCTGAGCAGCTGCGCAGTAGTCCTAGCCCGGTCTCCCGCTGGAATAGAAGACGTTTCTTGCGGAATCGGCTTGGGCAGCGTACGCGCGCCGACTGTGCCCCGGCGCGAGAAAATAGCGATAGTCGCGACAGACTCTATGAAGATTAAGAGAGCCATGCAGAGGAAAGGTGCCTGGAACCCTCGCCAGGTATACAGCACCCCCCCAAGCGCGGGTCCGATGAGGGTACCCACACCGGTAGCAGAGAAAACCTGGGTGAAGCGTCGGTGTCGCTCGGGACCGCTGTACTCTCCGGCAATGAGGGCAAGTCCAGCGGTCCACGGCATGGCCCCAGCTACTCCCTGTAATGTGCGAGCCACGAACAGCATCGGTACGGTGGTGGAGAAGGCGAACACTAACGTCGACGCAAGCAGGAGCAGCAATCCCACTCCCAGGATTCGCCGGCCGCCGAAGCGGTTGGTGAGCCATCCCGCCAGTGGAGTAGCCAGCAACAAACCCATAGCATAGGAGGCAAACAGTATACCGACAACGGCTTCATTTTCTCCCAGTCCAAGCACCCGGCCAGGTAGAAATGGAATAACAATGCCATAGAGCACGGTGTCCAGGGTAAATGCGCCGAGTAGCGCAAATGGCACGAGCGAAAAAGAACGTGATGAAGTACCTGTGCCGTCCCGTGGCTCTCTCATATAATAGTGGTGACCTTTCGAGAAAGAAGTGCGGGTTCGCCTGGAGCCAGACGATAATGGGGAGTATATTGCAGTGCTGCCTGCTTACTCTAGTTGGTGTAGGGCTTCACGACCGAGAAATTGGTGTAGGCGATCTCAACTCCGCCCTCACTGGTTAGCCCGATGAGACCAACCGAGTAGGCAGAATCGACTATCTGGCCAACCTGCAGGCCATTGACGAAGAACTCGAAATGTGACCCGGAAGTCCTGACCTCAAGGGTGTTGATCTGGTTGAGGCTCGCCTTTATGGCAGCATTCAGTGTCGGTTGAATGAGATAACTGCTGCTGTTGTTGCTGAGTTTGGCAACAGTCCATTTGCCATTGCCGTCTATGCCGAAGAGATAGTAGTCACCTTTGCCGCTGGCACGAAAGACGATCCCATAAAGGAGACTATACGGTCCACTCAACTGCTTCGCTGTGACCGTGATATCCACGTCACCCTGCTGGGTCACTGGCGCGTAGCACAGGTAGGCTCCAGTGATGTCGTAGCCTCCGGCACTGTAGGTGCAATGGCTATCGTTTACCCATCCGCCGGCCACCCCCTCGAGAGAACTCTGGTAAAGAATAGTTCCCGGTACCGCCGAAGTAGTGGCCGCCCCCGCCACCGCATGCGCGGTGCTGCGCGGTATACTCTCAGTCGACAGGTGAGTTGGGTCGGCCTTCAGACTCCCTCGCCACACCAGGCCCGCCCCCAAGAGCAACGCAACTACAGTAGCTATCGAGAGAACTCCAACGATGAGCGGCGCTCGGCTGCTTGGTGCCTCGGCAACAGCTGGATATGGAGGTTGGCGATGAAGCTCGCCATGCGCATCCGCCCGCTTCTGGGCTTTGCCGCGGATGGGAGGCACGTTGACTGCCGTAAGAGTCGGCAATGTGAAATGTGGTTGACCGGGCGATCCACCCTCAGGTGGCGGGTAAGCAGCCGTACTCCGCCCAAGAGGCTGGCCACAGCGAGGACAGACGCCTGCCGCGGGGTAGGCTGGCGCATCTACCATCTTCAGGCCACAGGATAGGCACCTCATCGATTCTCCTGATCGGCTCTCTCTAGCGTACTTTGACTATACTTAGGTCAGTATAGACCACAGCTACGCCATCTTCTCCAGAGAGGCCAATTTGGCCTGATCCATAATGAGAGTCCATGAATTCGCCGACCTGGGTGCCGTTGATATAGAAGTCGAAGCGCGAGCCTTTCATTTTCACTTCCAGGGTGTTGGCCTGGTTCATACCGCCATGCACCGCATTGTCGAGAGTTGGGGTAACCAGGTCGACCGGGGCTTGGCTCGGCCCCGGTACGTTGACGAACACCCATCTGCCGTAGCCGTCAATAGCGAAGAGATAATAGTGCCCCCCCGGAACACTTCGAATGGCAATGCCATAGAAGAGTTCGCTTGACCCGCTGAGCTGTACGACGGTTACTTTGACATCCGCATTCGTCTGGCTGCCAATGGGCACGTAACAAATGGAACTGCTCATAATATGGTAGCCATCGGCCTTAGCGGCGCAACCGGCGCCGGTTTCCCAGCCATCCAGGCTGCCCTTGAGAGAGCTCTGGTAGGTGTTTGGATTCTGGCGCGCGATATAAATGCCGGCGGCAGCGGCGACTACGACAACCACGAGCAAAAGTATCACCAGCGCTTGGATCAATCGATGCCGCTTTACCAGACCCGAGCTGGCGGTAACACCGCGCTCACTGGAGGCCGAGACCGGCGCCGATTTCAGGGGCAGAGGCGCCACCGGCAAACGTGGGCTGGTTACCTCAGCTCCAGCCTCCGCATCAGTCGCATCGGCCGCGGTCACTCGGGGAAGCTGCGGGCTGATAGGTGGCTCAAGATCATAGAAAGGAGTGGGAAGCAGAGGATTGGTACGTTTTGTATCTCGCTGACCAGGTGGCACCGTTGAGTCTGGATCCGACGCAGGCGTGGTCTCTATTATCGTCAGTGGACTGCCACAGTGCGCACAGGTAGTAACCTGCGCCGCACCTGCATCCCATCCGCAGCTTGGACATGTCACGTTCGATCACTCCTAATCACACTTTCGATTTGCGCCGCGTGGGTTCACCGGACTGTAGGGTTGCCCTACAGTATCTGCATGGTTCACATTCTGCGGCACAGCGACTCGTTCACCAGGCCAATCCGGCATCCAGGCACAGGGTGGTTTCGGGTGAAGTGACCGTACGCACGGTAGAGCACCGCTTGGGCGGTTGGCTGACTCACCTCGGCAGGTTAACACGCAAGTGAGTCGCGACCTATGGCAATGGATTGGATGGCCATGGACGCGACTCACTTACGTGACTACCTACAGATGAAGCGCTACAAGCACCACAATTACACGATCCCGCGACGAGCACCTGTCAGTGGTCGCCAGTTCCAGGTGGGGGCCTGCAGCACAGCTCACCGGCTCGTCTCGTACATTGAAACGCTTCGCTCCAGGACCAGTAACCCGCTGTGACTAGGCGGCGGCGTACAGGACTTCAATCCTAGCCTCTTAGTATCATCTCCAGGTAACTGAGCCTAAGGAATGGCCTCAGGCAGGCAGAGTCGGCGGTAAGAGGCTGAGCAGGCTGAAGAGCATTCCAGCAGTGGCTCCCCAGATGAGATAAGAACCAAACTCAAAAAAATGGACGATGTGCGCTGTGGCGAAGTGACTCCATACCTCAGTGTGGTAGATCGAAGGCTCAGCCAGCGCAGCTAGGGGAGCTTGAATCAGTTCGGCCACCTCGTCGGGATTGATCACCAACGCCGGCGGACCACTACCAAGCCAGGCAACCACTGGTGTAATCACAAAGTTACTAACGGATACCAAGACTGGCGGCAGAGTACCCAGAATTTCTACTTGCGCTGAATCTAGTCCAATCTCTTCGCGAGCCTCGCGCAGCGCGGTTTGGGCCAGAGTGGAATCGTCCGGGTCGCGTGAGCCGCCGGGAAAAGAAATCTCTCCCCTGTGCCTGGCTAGATCGACGGAACGTCGAGTAAAGAGCAGAGTTGGCTCACCATTGACGGCATACAGCGGGACCAAGACCGCAGCGGCGCGAGCAGAGAGCTCTGGTCCAGCAAGCACATAGGGCGGCAGAGTTGGCAGACGCTCGCGCAGAAATATGACCAGTCCATCGGCGTCGTGCAGCAACGATTCTCGCCGCATGCATGCCTCCAGTTCCAGTTACACGAGATCAAGTACAGTGGTACGAGATCAACGTACAGTGCGTCTTAGATACGCGTAATCCAGGGCAATCACAATCTGACAGTATTTTCATAATAGCTTGATTCCCAAGATTGTGCTCCGGCGTACCTTGCGCTACCACACGGCCTTTGGTATAATAGCCTGAGAAGTGGGGGCATGCAATGCGGCTCGTGTGGTACGCGGGCGTTGGAATCAGGCGCAGTAGCTGAAAGCAGTATATGCTTTCGGCGATTCTCTGTTCTAATGCTGTCGTACAGACAATTTTCCTTTACAATAGGTCACGTAGACAGGCACCGTAGACGTTCGTAGGCAAATATGCCGCCAATCTGAGCGGCCAAAGGCGCTTCCCCTAGTAAGCTAGCGCACACCTCGACGTTACTCATCACCCCGGCCCGTGCGGTTACTCCCTCTTCCTAAATTTGCCGGCCTGTAAGTGTAGGCAGCCCAATCCTTCGTTCGGGGCCAATGCGGCGCAGAGCTTTGATGGCGACTGCAACTCTGTTGTCTTTGCGGGCTTGTTTTGGTGCTGCCGGCTCGATTGGCGATTTTTCCGTTCGGTGAATGTCACTCTGAGGATGTGATGCTCCAGTTGGTTACGCTGACGCGTCACGTGACAGAGTGCGCTGGGCATACCGATCTGTAGCTGCGGGCTTTGCTCGCTGTCATTCTGCGGCAGTTACTCCCCTTCTCGGGGTGCCGGCAGAGCTTCAGTTCGGTGGGCATTATGGGTGGTTAGTTGGTCACTCTTTGGAACGCTGCTCCAGTTCCGAATGACCGCTTGAGGGATGTATCAACAGGGATTTTTGTTGAGACGTTCCCAAAAGCGCCGGTGGCCGCCAGCCGTCATGCGCTTGGCCAAACGATGGTTCTGCCGCAGCGGAGAATAGCCTCGCGAATCGTGAAAAGTTCGGCAAGGTTCTGGACCTACCCGGCGTCGCTAGGGCCTTGGGTCCATTTGGAGCATCGAATACCAAATTTACGAAAGGGGAAGCGGCGCACCTTCTGGCGCATCTTTGTGCCAGGTATCGCGCCGCACGTAGGACGATGAGCGTAGACGACGATCGCACCACCGCGCAGAGCCAGGTTCAGAATGGGCACAATACGGATTTTGATCCTGATGACATGCCCGACATGAGTGAAATGCAGCGTTTGCTGGATGAGCAGGATGCTCAATTCCGGAGCATCAAGCGCGGCGAAGTCGTTGAGGGCCAGATAGCCCGCATCGATCAGGATGAAATCCTGGTAGAAATTGGTCTGAAGAGTGAAGGGGTGCTCTCTACCAAGGAGCTGCCGGCTCAGGGCTACGGCTCGCTTTCCGAGTTGCACGTGGGAGACGATGTGCTGGTCTATGTGATGCAGCCCGAGACCCCTGAGGGTCATGCAATTGTCTCCATTAAACGGGCGCGACTCGAGCGGCAGTGGCGTATCGCCCAGGAGCAGTACGAGCGAGGCGATCTCCTGGAAGCCGAGGTCATCGACCATAATAAGGGCGGCCTAATCGTCAACCTGGAAGGCATACGGGGATTTGTGCCGATCAGCCAGATTCTCAACCTCAAACGCGAAGATACCGCCGACAACGCCGAGACCCAGGCCAAACTCCAAAGCATGGTGGGTCGCAAGCTTCAGCTCAAGATCATTGAAATCAACCGCAATCGGAACCGCCTGATACTCTCAGAGCGGCTAGCGGTTCAGGAATGGCGCGCGAAGCGACGCGAGGAACTTCTGGGCGAGCTGCAGGTCGGGGAAGTTCGCAAGGGAATAGTCAGCAATCTCTCCAACTTCGGCGCTTTCGTGGACCTGGGCGGGGCTGATGGGCTGGTCCATATCAGCCAGCTCGCCTGGAGCCGCGTGAACCATCCCAGCGAAGTCCTGAAAGTGGGCCAGGAGGTCGAAGTGCAGGTCCTGGCGGTGGACAAAGAGAAGAAGAAGATTGCCCTCTCCATCAAACGCGCCGAGGTGGACCCCTGGACCACCGTGGAGCAGCGCTATCAGGTCGGCCAGCTGGTCACCGGCACTATCACCAAGATCGCGCCATTTGGTGCCTTCGCCCGTATCGAAGATGGCGTGGAAGGGCTGATCCACCTCTCTGAGCTTCCGGCGGGCCAGCAGGACCCCAAAGCGGTGCTAAAGGAAGGGCAGGAGGTACAGGTGCGCATACTGCGCATTGACGCCGAGCGCCGCCGTCTCGGTCTCTCCATCCGCCAGGCCGATGAGAATGCGCCGCTAGAAGACACGGCAGCTCCTCGGTCAACGGAGGAGGCAGCCGGTGAGGAGCGGAACGCACCCTTGCCGCGGGAGGTCACCGCTAGTGTCGCCGCCGAGGCTCCGGCTACACCACCCGCCAGTCAAACCCCGCAGCCGGGACGCTCGCGGTCCGCTGATGAGGAGCCTCCCACGGCAATGGCCACGGCTTTCCAGGCTGCTCTGGCTCAGCAGCGCGAGCAAGCTGCTGCCGCTGAGCCAGAGCCCAGTGCCGCTGCTGTAGCGCCAGAATCCCAACCGGAGCCCAGTGCCGCTGCTGTAGCGCCAGAATCCCAACCGGAGCCCAGTGCCGCTGCTGTAGCGCCAGAATCCCAACCGGAGCCCAGTGCTGCTGCTGTAGCGCCAGAATCCCAACCGGAGCCCAGTGCTGCTGCTGTAGCGCCAGAGTCCCAACCGGAGCCCGAAGTCATAGTCCCAAAACTGGAACCTAGCAATGGCGTACCTGCGGCAGAGCCGGACGTAGTTGTGGCGGTGGAACCACAAGTTGTCACCAGCTCACAGATCGAGTCGGATACGGCGGAAGACGCAGAAACGGCTATGGTTGCCGGGAATGGAAAAACGTCAGGAGCCGCTGGGGCGTCGGCAGCTTCCCCGGAAAGCCCGGCAGGCCCAGCAGCCACGGTAGCCAACGAGACTGAGCAGACCGACTCGTAAGTCGTGTGTAGCTCGAACGTGCAAGGAGCCATGGAGCGTTCTAGAACGCTCCATGGCTCCTTGCACGTTCGAGCTAGCTGATAGTAGGTTGACTCTCGCTTGGAGAATACTGCTATCATCCCGCCTTGCTTCTTCGCCAGGTTAGCATACTAACCGGCCTTGCGCTCCACTTCACGCCCAAACACACGAACCACATTGCTCAGGCCGTCAAAGGCATCGAAGATACGAACTCTTGTGCGTTGCCGCATCGGATGCGGCAACTCATCTCGGCCAAAGAACCCGATCTCAGCTATCTCGCTGCTTGGTCGCCAAACATCACGCCCGACGGCTCGGCAGGCAAATGAGATCACGACATCGTCTTTATAGGGAGTGGAATACACCCCTATGAGATGCTCTACCTCGACAAAGTAAGCAGTCTCTTCCTTTACTTCGCGAAGGCAAGCCTCAAACGGTGACTCACCGGCCTCCATTTTGCCGCCGGGAAGCGTCCACTTGCGCGGGCCATAGTTCTGCCGGACACAGAGAATGCGTCCATGCTCGTCAAAGATCGAGGCGAAGACTCCAACAGAGGGCATTATCTATCAGTCTCCTAGAAATCAATACTTTGCAATCACAGTTACAGTCTCTGGATGCTGGTTCATCTCGGCCACGATGGCGCATGACCGAAACCAGGCATCCCACGGCATTTCTTTTGATACTACGATCTAACCCCTTTATAAACTACGCCAATAGCCTGTCCTTCTGCCAGCGCAGTATGCCGAGGTAGAATACTTGTCCAGGGAGCCGTAGAGTTCCCACCGGCGACAGCCCTCCGTGGCCAAACGCCGACGAAAACTGACCCAGGAGGCTGTTTCGGGAGTGGGTCAATTCCGGTCGGCTTCTGCGGGTCAAAATCGCCACCGTCCTTAACGGGCTGTGGCAACTCCCGTGTGTCTGGACCATGGTGGGTCGCCTCGGACGAGGCCGCAGGGGTAGTCGTCGCGCTGCTCCTGGGCACCACCTTCGCTGCTCACGAGCATATGACCCTCGTCAGGTCTCTTGTGGACTGCGTGCTAGGGGCGGATGGCCTCAATGACGCTCCAGTCAATCTCGGTCGGGCGAACAGCGACCTCCGTGAAGCCTGCCGTCTCCAGCAGCGCCTGGTGCTCGGCGGCGGTGCGCGCCTTGCCCCCGAGCAGCGTCAACTCCGTGAGGTCGAACAGCGCGATGTCCGGATCGATCTGATCTTCCGGCGGGGCCACAATTTCGAGCAGCCACAGCCGCGCACCAGGGGCCATTGCCTGATGGCAGACGCGCAGAATGGCGAGCGCTTCCTCATCCGGCCAATCGCAAATAATCTGCGAGAGGACGTAGGCGTCGCCACCGGCGGGCACCGAGACGAAGAAATCGGCGGCGACCACCTCGCAGCGATCGATCGCTCCTGCTGCCCGCAAGACCTCCGGCGCGCCGGCGAGGACCTCCGGCCGATCGGCCAGGATGCCGCGTAGGCTGAGCACGGCCGCCAGTAGCGAGGCCACCAGCTGGCCCTGTCCCCCGGCCACATCGACGACCGTACCGATACCCGAGAAGTCGCAGGTGGCCAGCAGCGCCGCGGCCCGGGTCGGGGAGTCCGCGGTCAGGGCGTTTGCGACGATCGCTCTCTCCTCCGGGTGCGCGGCGAGGTAGTCCCAGAACCCCACACCGTAGACGCGGGGAAACGTTGGCTCGCCGGTGCGGATGGCATGCGGGAGCTCTTCCAGGGCGCGAGGGAACCACGCCGAGGTGCTCATCCGCACATACACCTGCATGGACTGGAGGGTGTCCGCGCGCAGGGTATCGCCCAGCGGCGTCAACTGGACTCGACCGGCTTCGTCATAGGCACACAGGTCGAGGGCGACCAGCGCCCGTAGGAGGCGCGCGAGACTGGGTACATGGGTGCCCGTGGCACGGGCCAACTCCACGACCGCGCGCGGCCCAGCGGCCAGGTGGTCCGCCAGATCAAGGACCACCATGGTGCGTAGGGCAGCGGAGACCTGGTAGCCTTCGGCCATCCGCCGTATCGCCTGCCCAGGCGGCAGTCCATCATGCTCTCGAGGCACTGTGCCCTCCCTCACGCCGGGAATGCGCCGGTCAACGCGCCGCTCCTGCTCCTGAGCATACTCCCGCTGTCAATCGCCTTCTCGACTGAGGACCAGCCTCCTCAGGGTGAACGCGGGCAGCCCACTGGTGTGCACCAAACTCGCCGATGAGCCGACCAGGATGTCAACAAGGCCAGATGACTTCTAGACTTGCCGCGCTACGCGCGAGAGCGGGTGACCCTTGGCCTGCATATCCAGGCGATTAAACCAACCGAAGGCAGTCTGAGCGACAGAATAACCGTCGGACTCCAGGCGTGCCTGGGTCGCAGTGAGCACCTGCTGCGCAGTGACTGGGGTGGAGAGCTCGACGAAGAGATGGGCGAACGAGTGCAAGACGACAATAAGCACGCCCAACTGCTTCGCTACCTGCGCGATGGCCGCTGCTGCACGTTCCGCCGTTGCCGCTGGCTCGGCCTCATCCTTCTTCTCGACTGCAGCGAACACCACTAGCGCATCCTGTACGCGTACGGTCTGGGGCTCAGCGTCGGCCACTGGCGAGCGCCCGCGCTCTGTCGGCTCCGCTACGAATCCATCCACATGCCAGATCAGCAGGCGCATAGAAGCTCTGACCTTACCTTTCGCTCATCAGCTAGGCGCATGCTCCTTCATCACAGTATATTGGCACCATTGCAAGCATGGCAAACGACCGCATCCATCACGCTGTTGCCGAAGCCCGTAAGCCATAGATCAGGCCATGTAGCTCTTGCCGTGTTAGAACTCGAATACACGGCATTAAGCTGGTTCAACAGCCTGGACATCGCCTCCAAGGGGCACCCGCTCTCACGGATTGCCCGGCAGATATGAGAGTCTCTTCTGGCGGAGCCGAAGCCTACCTATTAGCTGGCTCCAAGTCGGCGTAGGCGGCGGCTCATCACTGCCAGAAGCTTGATACCGATTTCCGGCGATTCGCGCAGTACCGCGCGAAAGTCCCAGACTGGAATAACCAGCGCTTTGGTGGGTTCAAGCGCGACCACAGTTGCCGTGCGGGGTAAATCGTCGAGCAACGACATCTCACCCAGAACCGCGCCGCGCTCGAACGTGCCCAGTTCCCGCGTGTCTCCACTGCCGGTCTGCTGAGATACTCGCACTTTACCGCTGACGATGACAAAGAGGCCGACACCGGTCTCACCCTCGCGCATCAACGTAGCCTCAGCGGGATATTCGCGTTCGCGACAGTTTGCCGCCAGAACCTGCAGCTCACGCTGCGATAGGTCACTGAAGAGGGGCACCTGTGCGATAACATCTTCATACACGAGTCGCGTCCACCTTTCAATTGGCGGTTTCCACTCGAAACCGCCTACTCTCACTCCGGTGCCTGAGAGAACCACAAGCGCCAACATTCGCTATTGGCCATTGCTCGACATTAACTAACGTGTCCAGCCACCACTATTCTGGTTGGAGCGATCCGGCCCGGAGTTGCTGCTGCGCCCAAAAGAACGCTGCGGTGGGAGCAAAGGCCGTTGTTGCCCAGCAGGGGGAGCGGCACTTCCCATCTGGTCCTGTGGTGGCAGCGACGTATAGCCCTGGCCGCGCAACTCTTCCCAGCCGGGCGGAGGGTCAAGATCCGGCAGTGGCGGCAGCCGCCAGTCTTCTACTCCCATTACGCCTCCCAGGTTGCCGGACCCAGCGTATGGTGAGCCGGAGTATGCCGACCCCATACCGTCGCGTAACTGTCCACTTCCTAGACGACCAAACTGCTGGTTGCCGGGGCCGGAATCCATGTTCGGCATTCCTCCCGGCATGCGGCGATCGGCTGGTCCAGGCCTGACATTTCCGCTCATGCCATACATCTGCTGCGGCATAGCCGGACCAGATCCTAGACCACGAGACGTACCCGGCCCCTGCTGGGGCATCATACCCATCTGCCCCATACCGCCA
Source organism: uncultured Chloroflexia bacterium (assembly GCA_963826075.1). Taxonomy (GTDB): domain Bacteria; phylum Chloroflexota; class Ktedonobacteria; order Ktedonobacterales; family JADMIN01; genus JAJPKE01. The sequence goes on along the minus strand of CAWGVQ010000002.1, from coordinate 1,189,478 downwards.
CCCATCTGCCCCATACCGCCCATACCACCCATCTGCCCCATACCGCCACCCATCTGCCCCATACTGCCCATCTGCCCCATCGCCGGCAGAGCACCACCAGGAGACAGTGCGGGAATCGCTTCCTCCATTTTCCTACCACCCGGGCGTACCGAGTGGACGGTGCCCTTTACCTTCTCCTGTCGACCAGGCGACTTGGTAAGCTCACGCGCACTGTCAATGCCAAGAGCAGTATCGGTTCCCGTGCGGCGGGACAACCGTACGCCGACCACCTGCTGTAGCTGCCGCACGACTAGTTCGAGACGTTCAGCGCTCTCCGTGCTCTGCTCTGAGCTACCCGAAACCTGTTCGGCGATTTCAATGACCGCCTGCATGGCGCCCGTCATGCGCTCATACTGGGCAGCCTGTTGCCGGGTCGATCCGCTGATGTCGCGCACCGAGCGGGTCATATAGGCAAGGATCGAGTCGATCTGCGAGGGCGGAATCTCAGCCCGGCGCTGTAAGACCTGATTGCCCATCAAGGCAAGCTGATCGGTACGCTGAGATATATCCTTTGCCGTATCGGAGAAATTATGCAGCGCCTGATTGATTGCATTAATGGCCCAGACTTGCTGAGCAGAGCCACTTGCCTGCTGCACAGCAATATTGCCGATGCGTTCCGAAGCGCTACTCACTTGCCGAGCGGCGCGCTGCAACGCGCTAATAATGGTATTGGCAAAGAAGAGGGCAAAGATAATACCGGCGACCATGATGATCGAGCCGATCAGAATCAATTCCACCGTGGTCCGGTTGATCAAGCTGTCGATGGTATTGAGCGGCACCTCAACGCATAGTACCCCGATCAATTGGTTCTGGCCGTTGAAGATAGGCGTGTAGTCGGCATAATAGCTGATGTTGTCCTCAGTGTCATTGCCCAGCCACTCCTGCGGTGCCGCTGAGGCCAACTGCATACCCTGTGCTACTGCCGGCGGCAGTAGCGCTCCGGTGTCGCGTGCACTGGTATTTCCCGGCTTGGTAAAGGTAGTCGCCTCACGCAGACACTGGGTAAACTGATTCTCGGCGTTGGCACACTGGAACAGCGAGACATCGGCGTTGATCAGATGCTTGACCTGATCCACGTAATCGGTATCGCCGTTCAAGGAAAACCTGCCATATTGATCGGTGTTGGTGAGCGAAACGCTGCCCCCGTTGATCGAGGTAGGGCTGTCGGCGACCAGCTGGTTATTCGCAGAAATGGAAATATTGGCGCCATAGTTCGTGTGCAAAACCAACAGGGCAATATTTGAGTTATTTTTTTCCTGCGCCTGCGCCTGGCTAATCACATAATTCCTGATGGCACTATCCGCAATAAACAGGGTAGCTACCGTGCTTAAAATAGCGCCCACGATCATAATAATCGTCAATTGCAGACGAATACCTAGACGCCACCACCTTGGAAACATCTTGGCATGCCCTCCTGCATTCCCCGCGAGTGGCGTGCTTATGCCGCCCCGTCACCAGAGTACACCACCCATTGTGGCCTCTATTGATGAGAAACGAAGTGGCTCGGCTTTTGGCCCCACCACGTCTAGAGTACCATGTTCAGTAGCTCATCTGGATCAGCCCTAGTCCAGATAGGTGTTCAAGCACTCGAAGTATCTCGCGCTCCGACCGCCTGGTAAGTCGCGCCAGGTCGCTCAAATTGCGGCGCCCATCTATCAGCAGCAGCACCATACGCTCACGCCTATCGAGCGGCAGCTGATCCACATGCTCGGAGAGGCTAGTGCGCCGGGGGCAGAGCGCCAAGACGCCGGGGTTGAGTGAAGCTGCAGTGGGGTATCCCGGCTGTCGACTAGTAGTAGGCTGCATCCCGCCGCCATACATGGCCTCATAGTCAGGTAGATCTCCGGTATAACTGCCTGCCGGTACGTATCCCGGTTGAGAGCCTGCGCGCGGAAAAGAATTGCCAAATGTGGAAGATGGGGGAAGTGGCGAAGGGTTAGGCTGAGAATACGTATTGTTATAGGTGGGCCAGGAAATGCCCGGCTGGAATGACGAAGTTGGATCTGTGGCCGGCTGGGCGCCCTCGTACGCCGGAGGATAGTTCATCGACTCCGGGATTTGGGACTCGGGCAAGGAAGCTTCATCAAACGAGTAGATACATTCTCCCCAATTTTGCAGCACACTCAAGGCATTGGCGCCAGTCACCTGCCCCAGTAATGCGGTTACGGCATTTCCGTCGACAAACTGAATTTGCCCCATTTCACGAGCAGAGCCCTGGCCCCTTACGACCCGTAAGATACCGCTCTGCCGTCCGAGCGCAATCATGTTGATGATATTGTTGAGTCTGCTAGTGGTGAGAAATTGCGAAGCCATCTTATCACGCTCCCTGCACCCGTCACGAATTGTTATCCCACTACTAAGCTCATGATCAAAAGTAATCTCTCCAGCACCTGCAGTAAAACCGCCGCTCTACCTGTAGCTGTTGAATGCCTGCTTTCGCAGGCCGGCAGCAACCAGATCTCGTGCGGCTAAGCTAGCCGAATATTTTTCATCTCAGGTGCGATATAACATGACTGTCTGAAGGGGTCAAAACTTGCCGGAACTAGGCGCAGGTCATCATCGACCCTTGCAATGTCTGTGTGCCTACCTTAGCATAGATGTCAAGTAGATACGAGCTATCAGGTACTTTAAGTCTTGGGTCGACATTGACGGCGGAATACCGCCGACGTGACCGATAGACTCGCACGCTCTAGCCTGCCTGCGAGCTAGCAGCGTCCTGCTTGTCCATTTCTGCCAACTGCTCACGCAGGTCTTCAGCAAGCTGCCGGTACTCAATGGCACGCTGCTCGTCCCATTTGGGCATGGTATTGGCCCGTGCCCCACCAATTGCACGATCGATGAGATCAGCATAGAATTCGTATGTCCTGATCTGCAGCTCGAGCAATTCACGCTTGCTTACTGGCTTGCTCATCCAATCTCCTTCGAGAAGACAAAGAGACGCAGTCACTGCTCGGCATAAGACAGGCCTCGACAATGGTATCGTGAAGTCCTGCATAGCGTAGCACAGGTGCATCGACCGGTCAAGCAATGGGTGTCGCCTCCGGCATCATGTGGGCGCGATGATGAACAGCTACCATTTGCGTCAAGATGGAAAGCGCAATCTCCTCAGGAGTCTTGGCTCCAATTGGCAATCCAATTGGAGCCTGTATGCGCGTAATCTCCGGAGCGGTGATACCAGCGGCGCGCAGGCGCTGCTCCCGTTGCCGCCGCGTGCTCTGACTGCCGATTGCGCCGACGTAGCCGGCCGGAGAGCGTAGCGCCGCTGCCAGAGCAGGCACGTCGAATTTGTCGTCATGGGTAAGGACGGCAATGGAGGTATTGGCAGTTATAGGCAGGCGCCCGAGCGCTTCATCAGGCCACTCAACCAACACGTCGTCGGCCTCAGGAAATCGCTCGCGCGTGGCGAATGCTTCACGCGCATCTACCACGATGACATGGTATCTCAGCACCTTGGCAAGCCTGGTCAGCGCTATGGATATGTGGCCCGCCCCCACTATGATAATCCGGAGCGGGGCAGAAGACACTTCATAGAAGACCTCGATGCCGGGCTCGGCACCATCCGGCTCATAGTAGTGGCGGATGGCACATTCGCCTCGCTGCAGTATGTCGCTGGCATCCGTGGTGATGTCGCTCAGCAGCGGTGTCTGGACAGGCGTGTCCAGAGTCGTCTCTGCACCAGCCTGCCCCATTGTGAGTAGTACCCGCATGCCTTCCAACCGAGACCGACCGGATGGCGCCGAAACCACTGTGGCAAGTACGGCAGGTTCTTCGCGCTTGAGTGCCCGCAGCAGCGCCAGTGTCACGTTGGACGGCTCGAGTCGCTCGACAAAGACCCTGATCTCGCCGCCACAGGAAAGACCAATCTGCTCCAGGTTCTGTTCCTCGGTGATGCCGAACGTGAGCAGGCGGGGCTTGCCGGTGCGAATAGCGCGAATTCCTTCATCTATTACTGCGGGCTCGACGCAGCCGCCACTGACTGAACCGCTGATACCACCGCTCTCGTTAATAGCCAGCGCGGCAGCTACTCCTCGCGGCGCCGAGCCTACAACCGAGATCACTCTTGCAAGGGCAATCCGCTCACCGGACGCGAGCCAGTGCTCAACCTCAGGCATCACTTCACGCATCTCTGCCCTCCTGATCCAGACGGCGCCCCTGGGGGGCCTCTCGCGGCTGTGTTGCGAACGGGAAACGCGGGACGGCACCAGGGGGGGTATAGAAAGTATACCACCGTATATGACCAATTATTAGCGTCCACTACAGGTCTCGCCTCAGTCGTCAGCGACTGAGGCGAGACCTGTAGTGGACGCCTGGCTTCACTGCCCCAGTAGGCACACGCCTGACCCTACTGAGTGGCAGAACTACTCGGTGGCAGAACTACTCGCGCACGTCGTCGTAGAGCGCCGTGCTCAGATAACGCTCGCCCAGATCCGGGAAAATGGTGACGATGAGCTTACCGGCAGAGTCGGGACGTGCGGCAACCTGAGCCGCAGCCCACGCCGCGGCGCCGCTGCTGATTCCGACCAGAAGACCCTCTTCTCGAGCGACCCGGCGTGCCATCTCGATGGCGTCGTTATCAGCGACCTGTACGATATCGTCGATCAACGACGTGTCCAGCACATCAGGAACAAAACCGGCACCAATCCCCTGAATCTTGGTCGGTCCCGGCTGCCCACCCGAGAGGACCGGAGAACTGCTGGGTTCAACGGCAATAGCTCGAAAACCGGGCTTGCGGCTCTTGATGACCGAAGCCACTCCGGTGAGAGTGCCACCAGTGCCTATACCGGAGACCAGCACATCAACCTGCCCCTCGGTATCATTCCAGATTTCCTCCGCTGTCGTTACCCGGTGAATGGCTGGATTCGCGGGATTTTCGAACTGCTGAGGCATCCAGGCGTTAGCGGTCTCGGCAAGAAGCGTGCGCGCTCGTGCTATAGCTCCTCCCATCCGCTCGGAAGCAGGGGTCAAGATGACCTCGGCGCCTAATCTACGCAGCACCATACGACGTTCGACGCTGACCGATTCGGGCATCAGCAATATACAGTGATACCCGCGCGACGCCGCTACCCAGGCCAGACCAATGCCGGTATTGCCGCTGGTCGGCTCGATGATGGTGGTGCCGGGCTTGAGCTCACCGCTCTTCTCTGCGTCGTCGATCATACTCACGGCAATGCGATCCTTGACGCTATATCCCGGCTGGAAAGCTTCCAACTTGGCCAGAACAGTGCGACCTTCCGGCACTATTCGATTTAGTTTCACCAGCGGGGTATGTCCAATAAGTTCAGTCGCATTTTGGGCCCAATGTGGCATCAAACTACTCCCCTTGCATTACGCTCCAGGCCGTCTCAACGCTACGCCCGGCCGCGCTTCCCACGTTTTCTTCTCCTATAGTAAACTACCCAAATAAACTTAGTCAAATATAATACATGAGCTCACCGCTGCCAGAGGCCATCTGGTGGCGCTCCGCCAATTGATCCAGCGTGGTGCTAGCCAGAAGCTGTTGTGCGAACCGCTCAACCTCTTGCCACACATCCCGAATCGCGCATCCGGGAGCAAGCTGGCAAACTGCCGGATTGGGGAGACATTCCATTGGTGCAGTAGCCCCTTCCAATGCCTGAATGACCTCGCTCATGTTGATCTGCTGGGGTGGGCGTGCCAACATATGCCCGCCCTGAGGTCCGCGCTGGCTCTTCAGCAATCCGGCGCGCCGCAAAGTGATCAAGAGTTGATCAAGAAAGTGCTCCGGCACCAACTGCCGTTCGGCAATAGCCGAGCTGGGCACAGGTCCCTGTCCGTAGTGCGCCGCCAGATCGATCATGGCCCGCAGTCCATAGTCGCTCTTCATAGTTACTCGCATAGTGCTGTGCTCCCTCGAAGCGCTCCCCGATATGGTTTCACGAGTCCCCACAACACTCCGCAGTGACGCTCAACGGTGCTCTCACGTTCGCCCGGAACCCGGGACGCCATTGCCTGGCGGAGTGTGACTCGCATACAAACACACATTCATACATTTATACATAACATTGTAGACTACGCCGATGCAGTATAGGCACAGGTATGCAGCATTCCGCCAACTATTGGCATCACCCCTGGACAATCCAGTAGCGACAGGGTATAATTAGAACAAAGTTTCTAATTTTGTTCTAGAACACAGTTGAGGGGGTTATCATGAGTTGGTCGGCATTTCCATTTGATACCCAGTTCACTTCTGCGCAGAACTGGTCGGCAGTTTCGCACGTCTCGGGCTACGTCCCTGCTGGTAAGAAAACAAACTTTACTGCCGTAATCCATGTGCCAGCAACTTTACGGCAGGTCATGGCGGAGATGGCTCTCGCCCGCGGACGTAGCGAGAGCGATTTATGGACCGAAGCCGCGGATGCCTGGCTCACCGCCCACTGCTATGATGACGAGCCCTTGCCACCGACGCCGGCTGCCGCACTGCCCATACCGAGTAAAATCCGCTGCTGGGATACGATCGACGACCTCCTGGCGGCTTTACGCCGGCCACAAAGAACCGATCGCGGCGAGCACTTGCAGCGCGCCGCCTAGACTGGCGAGACCACAGTCACCTCGCGCCACCGGCTGCTCCTCAGACTTCGACCACCAGCGGCAAGATCATGGGACGGCGCTTGAGTTTCTCGTAGATGAACTCACTCAAGGTATCGCGCACCTTGTTCTTAACGTAGCCCCAATCAGCACTACGATTTCGATTCTGGCTATGTACTCGAAATGCCTGAATGACCTTGGCGCGCGCAGCCTCTATCAATGCTTCCGACTCGCGTTCGTACACGAATCCCCGGGAAATGATGTCGGGACCGGCCAGGATCTCTGCGGTTTCACTATCTACGGTCATGACTACCATCAGGATACCATCTCGCGAAAGAACCTGGCGGTCGCGTAGCACGACCTGCCCCACGTCGCCAACGCCGAGGCCGTCCACGTAGACGTTGCCGTTGGGAAGATGCTCGGCAATGGATATACCTCCCGCGACGGAAGCCTCGATCACGTCACCGTCTTGCGCTACCAGAACGTGCTCGGGAGGTATACCCATGCTATAGGCTACCCGCGCATGCTGCACCAGCATGCGATATTCACCATGCACCGGCACGACATATCGCGGCCGGAGCAGCGCCAGCATCAGCTTGATCTCTTCGCGGCTGCCATGCCCCGATACATGCACCTGAGCCCGCCCCTGATAGTAGACATCGGCCCCCTGCCGCAGCAAATTATCAATGTTACGGGACACGGCCTTTTCATTGCCGACAATGGGCGTTGAGCTGAGAATGACGGTATCTCCCGGGATCACCTGAATGAAGCGGTGGTCGCCGTTGGCGATCTTGGTCAGAGCCGACGTCGGCTCACCCTGGCTACCGGTACAGATGATAATGAGCTCGCTTGGGGGTATCCGCACAATGTCTTCGACCGCAGCCAACGTACCAACCGGCACACTTAGGTAGCCCAGCTCAATCGCCATCTGGGCATTGTTGACCATCGAGCGACCAACCAGCGCAACCTTTCGATGATATTTCGTTGCCAGATCTACCACCAGCTGTACGCGCGAAAGCAACGAGGCGAAAGTGGCGACCAGTATGCGGCCCTCAGCCTGGGCGAACAGCGAGTCAAAGGTATCGGTAATCACCGTTTCCGAGGGTGTATACCCGGGAGATTCCACTCGAGTGGAATCACCGCAGAGCACGAGCACACCTTCGGTTCCCAGCTGCGCTAAGCCGCCCAGGTCGGCTCGAACTCCATCTACCGGAGTGTAGTCGAACTTGTAGTCGCCGGTATGAACGACGATACCAGCGGGAGTGCGTATGACTATGGCGACGGCATCGGGTATGCTGTGATTGACGCGCAGGAAGTGTATCTCCAGTTTGCCTACCCGAATGACATCAGTGGGATCGATGACGACGAGATGGGATCGCTCCAGGATATGGTGCTCGCGCAGCTTGACTGAAATCAATCCATGGGTAAGTTTGGTAGCGTAGACCGGTGGGAAATCAAGCTGCGGCAACACGTAGGGCAACGCCCCCACATGATCTTCATGTCCATGGGTAATAAATATTCCCCGTATACGGCTCAATTTATCCATGAGATACGTGACGTCGGGGATTACCAGATCCACACCAAGCATCTCATCATCGGGAAACATGAGACCGGCATCTACTATGACAATATCCTCACCATACTCGACAGCCATCATGTTCTTGCCAATTTCGCCCAGACCCCCTAGGGGCACGATACGTACCGGCAGGATCTTGTTGTCACGACCACGTGGCTTTTGCTGTTGGCGCGCATTCAATACAGTACAAACCTTCCTGTTGGGGCATGTAGGTCGCCTGGCGACCACCGTATCCATCCACTGTAGCGGCCAGCCGAGCTACTCACTGGCTCTCCATTTGGTCCTCTTGCTTGTGCAAAGCCTTACCACGGCAACCAGAGTAGCAAGAGGACTGCTCCGTTCTATCCTCCTAATCGTACCACTCTCGCGGAGAGTGGTGAAAGATCCTGCTGGAACATCCTTACCGAAGACGGCGCAGAATGCCCCACGGATCCGGGGGATGAACGTGCCTCCGTTGAGCAGTGGACTGTCCTGACCTTGACACCAGGTGAGGACCTGCAGTATCCCTGGCATGGAGAACGCTCGTTCTATTATTGGCGCTCCACACCCAGCGGGCAGAGCCTGCCTCCACTCACCGGGTCACATCGCATGGGAGACCATGTCACGATGACCAGCCGCCGAGCGCAGCACCGGGCCACCACCTCGGACACCGCGGCCAACGGCAGCCCACCCCCAACCCCTCGTCCGCGGACGCCGTCATTCGTCTGTGAAGTCCCCCTGCGGGTGACTCCGGCCGAGGAACGGGTGCTGCTCACCCGCCTGCAGGCCGCCCGCGCGCTGTACAACGCCTGTCTGGGAGAAGCCCTGCGGCGCTGGCGATTGGTCCAGGAGTCCCGGGCCTATCAGCAGGCGCGCCGTCTCCCCAAGAAGAGCTCAGAACGCCGCGCTGCCTTCCGAGCGGCACGGGCTGCCCACGCCTTCTCCGACGCTGCTCTGCAGGCGTATGCGAAGGACTGTCGTCACGATTCCCACTGGATCGAGTATCACCTGGATGCCCCCGTGTGCCAGAAACTGGCCAGCCGGGCGTTCCACGCGGTGCTGCGCGTTGCCATCAGGAAAGCCAAGCACGTCCGATTCAAGGGAAAACAGCAGCTCGATACGGTAGAGGGCAAGAGCAATGAGACCGGGCTCACCTGGCGGAGTGACCGGCTGGTGTGGAAAGGAGTGACCCTGCTGGCCCATTTGCCCAAGCTGCGAGCGGGGCAGAAGCTGGAGCAGCACGACCCAGTGCTGGCCCATGGATTGGCCTCTCACGTGAAATATGTGCGGCTGGTGCGGCGCAAGATCCGTGGGAGAAACCGCTTCTGTGCCCAACTCATCTGCGAAGGCAAGCCGTATCAGAAGCCCACGCATCCGCTGGGCGACGGCGTCATTGGGCTAGATCTTGGCCCGTCCACCATCGCCATGGTCACCCCTACTGAGGCCGCGTTGCACCCATTCTGCCCGGAACTGGCGCAGGATGACCGGGCGGTGAGGCGCGAGGAGCGGCACCTGGATCGACAGCGCCGCGCCAATAACGCCGACAACTACCTCTCCAACGGACAGGTCAAACCCGGCCGGAAGGGGCGCAAGCACTGGCGGGAATCGATCCGGCAACGCAAGATTCAGGCACACCTGGCCGATCGGCAGCGCCGTCTCGCCGCCCATCGCACGAGTCTGCATGGACGCCTCGTGCATCGCCTCCTGGGTCACGGCAAGGTCATTATGCTGGAAAAAGTCTCGTACTACGCGTGGCAGCGCCGTTTTGGGCGCAGTGTCCAGCGTCATGCCCCAGGGCTGTTTGTGACTCGCTTGACGCGTCTGGCTGCGAGTGCTGGCGCGCAGGTGATCCAGGTGCCCACCCGGCAGACGAAACTCTCGCAACGGTGTCAGTGTGGCCAGGTGAAGAAGAAACCACTGCATCTACGTGTGCACCACTGTGACGGGTGTGGACTGGAGATGCAGCGGGATCTGTACTCGGCCTATCTGATCCAATTCATTGATCCAGCATCGTTCCTGCTCCATGCAGACCAGGCACAAGCGGCTTGGCCAAGTCGGGAATCCGTCTTGCGGGCGGCGTGGCAGCAGGCCCATCCCACACCCCAACCAGCGAGTGCTGGGGCGGCGACTCGTCCTCGTCGGTCCGGCTCCGTACGGCAGCGGAAGGCTGTTCGTGCGGCAGAGCTGGTCGCCCGCGACAGGCATGCCCGCCAACCCAAGAGTCCGGTGGTGTAGCGCACAGAGACGGCGCGAGAGCCAGACAGCGGGGGACGCACCGGCGGCCAGAACCTCCCTGATTCATCCGGGAGAGTGGTTCAGCAGCGGTTAGTGGCTAGACTTCTCATCAGTTCCGCACCGGAATTCGTTACACGGATTCTTTACCGGGATTCGTTAGAGCGGCTGGAGTCACTATACTGGAGTCACTATATAGGAAGCAATTCACCCACCGCCCCGAGCCAAGGTCAGTTCGGCCGGGAAATTGTTGCGTGCAGGCCGGCATCGCATGCGGACAGCGAGGATGGAATCGGCAGCCAGTAGGGGGCGCCACTAAGCTGGGAATCTCCCCACGCGCTGCCGGCAGCGGCGCACGACTATGCCCAGGCGTGCGCAGACGGTCGGGGTCAGGGGCGGCAGAGAGTAGCAACCTGGTGTATGGATGTTTGGGATCCTCGATAACTGCATCGGTGGGGCCGCCTTCAACCATCTGGCCGGCATACATGACCAATGTGTCCTCGGCAAAGTACCGGGCGCTGGCTATGTCGTGCGTGATGAAGAGCAGCGCAAGCTGTTCCTCATCCTTGAGCTCGAGGAGAAGATTGAGTATCTCCAACCGGATGGAGACGTCAAGCATCGACACCGGTTCATCGGCCAACAGAACCGCGGGACGTACCGCCAGCGCGCGCGCGATGGCCACGCGTTGCCGCTGCCCACCGCTAAGCTGGTGAGGGTACTTGTCCATATATTGCTCGGCTGGAGTGAGCCTGACTCGCTGGAGCAGAGCCAGGATCTGCTCGGTCTCCTGCTGCTGCGACCTGGCATGACCATAGAGCCTGAGCGGGCGGCTAAGGTGATAGCGCACCGTGTGCACCGGATTCAGCGATGAAAATGGATCCTGAAAGATGAGCTGTACCTGGCGACGGTAGCGATGGAGCGCTCGGCCGCCTGCCCTGGTAACCGGCTCTCCGCGAAAGAGTATCGTACCGGAGCTGGGTTTGTACAACCGGGCAAGCATGCGGGCTACTGTGGACTTGCCGCTGCCGCTTTCACCTACTAGCGCGGTGGCACGTCCTGCTAACAGAGTAAGTCCAAAGTTTTCGACGGCATGTATGGTGCGCTTCTCCGCAAAAGGATTCCACTGGCGCAGTGGAAACTCTTTGTCGAGCTGCTCGGCTTTAAGAATCGGGGCAGCGGTAGCAGGCGCCTGCTGAAACGGTAATTGTGGCTCATAGAGGCTCATTCTGCTACCTGCCTATCGGTGAGCGCCGCGTAGCTGTCGGCCATCTCCTGCTCTGTAGGTGGGTTTGACCAGTACTCGGAGCGGTATAGATGACAGGCAACCATCTGCCCGGCCCCGGACGTAAGAGGTTGGAGCAGCGGCACGGTACTTCGGCACACATCAAAGGCAAACGGGCAGCGAGGATGGAACGCACATCCCGCTGGCATCGCGCGCGGGTCCGGCGGCGAACCTGGTATACCCACTCCTCTTCGACGCGGCCCGTGCAACGCCGGGAACGAGTGTATCAACCCATAACTGTACGGGTGAGCGGCACGCTGGTAGAGATCATCGCAGGACGCCTGCTCTACGAGGCGTCCGGCATACATGATGCCGATCGTGTCCGCCATCTCTAGCAGCAGCGAGAGGTCGTGAGTGATGAAGATGACGGCAAAGTGCAGCTGCTCGCGCAAGCGCATGATCTCGCCCAGTATATCGCGCTGCACTACCACATCCAGCGCGGTAGTTGGCTCATCCATTATGATGATTTCGGGAGACAGAGACAAAGCGATGGCAATGGTCGCGCGCTGACGCATGCCGCCACTCAGCTCGTACGGATAGCTTGCCAGCCGGTCCGGGGAAATACCGACCAGCCGCAGTAGCTCAGCGGCCCGGTCCTTCTGCTCCGCTTTCTTCATCTTCGGGCGGTGTGTCTGCAGGACATCCATGATCTGAGCACCCAGCGTCATAACTGGATTGAGCGCATTCATGGCGCTCTGGAATACCATGGCTATGTCGTTCCAACGCAGCTCGCGCAGCTTTTGCGAAGACACCTGCAGGATCCGCACTGGCTCCAGCTGTGAATCACGATTACTGTACGGGAAATAGAGTACCTCACCTTGAGTGACAAAGGCTGGAGGCACCAATAGGCGGGAGATAGCATACGCCAGAGTCGATTTGCCGCTTCCGCTCTCGCCGGCCAGGCCCAGTATCTCTCCCTGGTGCAACCGAAAGCTCACATCGGTGACCGCGTGTACAGTGCCACTTCCGGAGGCGTAATCTACGCTGACATTCTTGACGTCAAGCAGTACTTTCTCGGTGCCGGCTATACTTGCGCCCATTAGACTACTACTTTCCGCTTGACCAGACCCTTCAGAACGGCTGCCCGCTTGGGGAGCCGCTCGCTCCGCAGCCGGGGATCGGCGAGCTCGTCGATGCCGAAATTCAGCAGCGCCAACCCCATTCCAAGCAGAGCAATGCACAGGCCTGGCGGTGCAAACCACCACCAGTCTCCCTGAAGTAACGCGCTGCTATTGCGTGCGGCGTACAACATCGTGCCCCAGCTCACCTCGGTGCTATTGCCGAACCCCAGGAACTCGAGTCCGGCAACCGCCAGCAGAACCTGAATGGTAGTAGTGACAAAGCTCGCGGCCACAATGGAGAGCTCGTTGGGCAATACTTCAAACAAGATGATGCGCCAGGTGCGCTCCCCACTGGCTCTAGCGGCGGTAATAAACTCGCGATTTCGCATGGAGAGAGTCTGCGCCCGCAAAACGCGCGCCCCCCACGGCCAATTGGTAAGGGCGACTACCAGCGCCACGATGAGGGTGGAGTTGCTGAAGAACTGGACAGCCACAATTGCCAGCGGCAGTGAAGGGATGACCAGAAACACATTGGTTACCAGAGAAAGCGCATCGTCGGCAACACCGCCAAAGTATCCGCTGGCCAGACCAACCACCACCGAAATCATGACCACCGCAAATCCAGTGAGGAATGCCCATGCCAGCGAGGCACGCGTTCCCAGGACAAGCTGGCTGAACACATCCTGGCCGCCCTGGTTGGTGCCCAGCCAGTGCGCAGATGAGGGTGGTTCGTTGAGGTTAAGCGTATAGCTCAGCGCGCCCGGGTGGATGAAGAGCGGCCCCAAAATCGCCACCAGCAGAAAAAAGCCGATGATCCCAGAACCAACCGCCACTTTGCGATTGAGCGTTACTATACGCCACGTGCGACCCAGGAGCAGCGCGACCACGCCCAGCGCTGACGCTGGACGGGCAGCACGTTCCAGAGGCGGCCGCCCATCGCCCACGAAGGGCATGGGTGAGGGAGGCAGAACCGGTACCTGGCTCATAGCTAGCTCCCCCTTTCCTGGCGCGTGCGCGGGTCGAAGACCACATAGAGCAGGTCAACAATGAAGTTCACCAATACCGTCGCCACAATCACCATAAGCAGTATACCGTCGGTCAGGAAGTAGTCATGATTGGAAATACCCTGCACCAGAGCGTACCCGATTCCCGGATAGGAAAAGACAACCTCGACCAGAAACTGCCCGCCTACTACGGCGCCAATGGCGATAGCCAGGCCGGTCATACTGGGCAGTATGGCGTTACGCGCCGCATAGGCAAACATGACTCGAGGCGAACTCAGGCCTTTGGCACGTGCCATCAGCACGTAGTCCTCGGAGAGTGTGGTTATCATAGAATTGCGCATCGTCAACATCCAGCCGGCAACCGTCGAGACCACCAGCGTCGTGGCCGGCAAAATGGCATGATAGGCGGCATCGGTGAGAAAGGGAAGGTTGAGGCCGGGCGTCGTCGCTGTGGCGTTGTACCCGTCGGAGAAGGGAAACCAGCCCGACCTGAACCCGAGAAAGTAGACCGCCAGGAGAGCCAGCCAGGGATAGAAGATGGAGTAGCAGAAGGTCATCGCCGACGACAGCAGGGCATCAAGCCCTGAGCCGCGTCTCCAGGCCAGGACGACCCCGATGAGAGTTCCCAGAGTAAAGCTTATCACGAGACTGACCGAGAGCAGCACCAGTGTCCAGGGTAGATCCTGAGCAATGACGCTGGTGACGTTGCTTGGATAAAAGGTGACCGAGACTCCCAGGTTTCCATGCAGAAGGTTATTCAGATATTTGAGATACTGTAGCCACAGAGGATCGGTAGTATCCAATCCAAACTGTACCTCAAGCGCCTTTAGGGTAGCTTGATTGACTGGACCATGCTGTGAGAGGCGGTAGTAGACGTCCTCGGCCGGATTGCCTGGCGCAATGCGGGGCAGGAAGAAGTTAATGGTGACCGCAGCCCAGATGGCCAGTAGATAGATGCCGAGCCGGCGGAGTAGATAGCGCATGCGCGTGACCTCGTTGTGGATCATGCTCGCCGGCACCGGGAGCATCTTCCGTGCTCGAATCTAGGCGGGAATCGCTGGAGTCCTGACTGGAATCCGCGCGCCAAAGTTCCGCGCCATCATAACATAGACCGCCATCAGGTGAGGCAATAGGCGACGATTACTCTGCCGGAGCGGCCTACCGGACGGCTCTCTGGGGAGTGACCACGAAGCGAACGAGTAGGGTCACTCCCCACAGAGAGGCCACCAGGGACCATTAGGGCTATCCTGCCAGGCCCCAAGGACGGGCTAGGACACTGGAGTGAGGTGGAGAATCACCTGCTCGTTGTCACCAGCTGACAGTGGATAGGCCGAGCCAACGGCGTAGAGATTATGCGGCGTGGGCCAGCCGGTCCAATTCTTGGTGCTGTACTCAAAGAATTGCACAGCATCGAGCACAGGAATAACTGGCAGATCATTCGCCATGATATCGGTCAGCTGCTGAATATCGGCGACCTGCACCGATTGGTCGGTGGACGAGGCAATCTGATCGAGTAGCTGGTCGGTCTTGGCATCTTTCCACTGCGACCAGTCGGTGCCGTTGGCGCCGCCGATATGGGTGCTGTGTAAGAGAGGCTCCAGGAAGTAATAGGGATTCGGGCCAAAGAAGCTGCCGGTCATGAGCAGCTGGAATTTGCCGGTGGCGCGGTCGGTGACGAAGGCGGTGTCGGAGACCTTGTTGAGCGTGAGAGCTATGCCGGCCGCCTGCAGGTTCTGCTGGGCAATCTGCAGGTCGGCTACGTAGTCGGAGTAGTCACCCGGAACGGTAACCGAGAACGACAGTTTCCGGCCGTGTGAATCGGCATAGATGCCGTCCGATCCCTTGGTAAAGCCGGCAGTGGTGAGAATCTGGTCAGCCATGCTTGCGCTCGCTGCCGGGAATGCAGGCAACGCGCCGCCATACTTGGGATCCAGATATTTCTCCTGACCGGGAATCAGACCGGTTGGGCTGGCAGGCTGCTCGAATCCGGCTTCACCCGAAGTCGCCATCTCCTGGCGATCCAGAGCTGCGCTGATGGCCTGGCGAACCGGGAGCTGGCTGAGCAGCGGATCGGTGAGATTGGGCACAATCTCAACCGGGACGACCGGAATCGGTTGGGAGAAGTTGTGAGACGGGTCCTTCTGGACAAAGAGTGATTGTACGGCGGCGTCAAAGACACCAGTCCAATCCGCTTCTCCGCTGGCGATTTTTTCCAGAGCGGCGTCATTGCTGGCGACCACTGGATAATTCAGCTGATCGACCGCGACTTTACTGGCCTGCCAGTAGCCGGGATTTTTGACATAAGTAATGAGCTGCGCCGAGAAACTTTTCAGCTTCATTGGGCCGGTGCCAACCGGGGTCGAGTTGATATATTTAGCAGGGTCGCCAACGCTGGCCCACAGGTGCTGCGGAACGATATAGGTGCCCTGTATATCCGGCAGCAGAGTTGGTGCCGCAGTTTGAAAGGTCATCACCACGGTGGAGGGATCGGTGGCGGTCACGCTCGAGAGGTACCCCCAGAGGCCAAAGGCGTCGGCATCCGGGTACTGCTTGAGCAGATTGAAGGTAAAGGCCACGTCGCTCGCCGAGAACGCTGTGTTGTCCGACCACTTGACCCCCTGCCGGATGGTGAAGGTGAGAGTCTTGTTGTCAGTGCTCCAGGTGTAGCCGGTGGCCAGCATAGGAGTTACCTCTCCGGTTGGCCCGTTGACATACTCCAGATTTTCATAGAGCAGTCCATCTACCCCGCAGTTAGCATTGGGGCTGAATGGGCTCATATCCTCGGTGTAGGAGCCGCCCACTGAGCAGACGGCAGTCAGCACGTGGGTGGTCGAGCTGGATCCTGACGACGAGCCACAGGCCGCCAGCGCGGCGGCCATAAGAGCAAGGAGTGAAATGAAGGCGAAGCCAGTGGGGGCATTGCTTTTCATCTTGGTTGCCGCCACAGAGGAAGCAGGGTAAACCATAGAGGACCTCCCGACCTTTGTCAGAAATGGATCAAAGCATTGATCCGGTAGATCCGCGCTAGATTGAGATTGAGATTGAGAGAGCGTGCCACGGCAAAGCGCGTTGCTAGTTGCCTGTCTCGCGAGCAGCCGGTATGGCGGCAGGGCGCCCTATCGCCATACCCAAGTGATTGGTACTTAGTTAGCCCATGCAAAGCGGATGGTTGTGTACCTACTGTACTCTTATCTGGTTCATTTGTCAAGACAATAGTTTGTCAGGACATCTATACCACTATACCATAAACCACATGTCGGAAAACCCACCTGTCAGGACATCTATACCATCATACCAGGCCGATGGGTTAGAATGATCTCGTAATTTCTTCACCTATAGCTAACGATTGGAGCCCACATGCCCTCACTACTCGAGCAAGAAATCAGGAGCCAGCCAGCCGTTATTGCAGAGGTCCTGGCGCAGGAGACCAGACACATTGGGGCTATCGTTGCGCGGATGCCTTCCTTCATGTATGTCCTGATTGCCGCACGTGGCTCCTCCGACCACGCCGCACTTTATGCCAAATACGCCTGGGCCGCACTGGGAGGCTTTCCCGTTGCGCTGGCGACACCCTCGCTCCAGACTCTCTATCACACCGCGCCGCGTATGGACGGTGCTTTGGTGATCGGCATTTCTCAGTCTGGACAGTCGCCGGACATCATCGCGGTATTAGAAGCGGCGAAACAGCAAGGCCGCCCCACCCTGGCAATCACCAATGACGGCGCCTCTCCACTGGCAGCGGTAGCCGACGAGATAGTCCTGCTGCATACCGGCGTTGAGCAGAGCATTGCCGCCACCAAAACGTATACCGCCGAGCTGACGGTGCTGGCGGCGTTCGCGGCTCACCTCTCAGGCAATGGACAGCGCCTCACGGAGCTCGAGCGGCTACCGCAAGCCATCGCCGCCACCCTGGCACAGACTCAGGCGGTTGCCCGCCAGGCTGAACGCTACTGCTACATGACCGGCTGTACCGTCATCGGTCGCGGCTACAACTACGCCACCTCGTTCGAGCTGGCGCTTAAGCTCAAGGAGCTTACCTACATCATGGCTACTGCCTACTCTTCAGCTGATTTCCGGCACGGTCCCATCGCTACTATTGAGGAAGGCTCACCCGTGATCCTGGTCATGCCCGGCGGCGAGGCGTATGATGATCTCTGGGCGCTGGCAAATGAACTGGAGGCGCGTGGCGCAGAGTTACTGGTGATCTCGAACGTTCCGGCAGCATTAGACCGCGCCCAGACGTCTCTGCCGCTCTATGGTGACATGCCTGAGTGGCTGAGCCCGATTCCAGCCATCATCCCTGGTCAGGTGCTGGCGCTGCAGTTGGCGCTGGCCAAGAGACTTAATCCCGATATTCCCCGAGGGCTTCACAAAGTCACCAGAACTACCTAACTAGCTGGGGAGGCGACGTTGCGTCGACGTCGCCTTGGCTAACCGGGCAGGCATCGAGAGCGGCACCAGGCGCTTCTGCCAGGCTGGAGTGGCATACTGAACTTGACCACGACAGATGGTGGCCTGCAGTGCGAGCTGCTCGTCGAAGACCAGTAGATCGGCGTCATAGCCGGCTCGAAGTAAGCCTTTATACGCATCTACACGCATGGAGCGAGCAGGATTGCGTGTCAGCATTCCCACCGCCTGCGTGAGCGAGACGCCAGTAATCGTGAGCACATTGCGCAGTGCCTGATCCATCGTCAGCACGCTACCGGTTATTGTGCCGTCGGCCAGACGCGCTACCCCAGAAACAACCTGCGCCGGCTGCCCGGCAAATTCAAATGCCGCATCCCCCATACCAGCCGCAGCCAACGCATCGGTTATGATCACTGTACGGTCGGTGCCCAAGATCTTGACGACAATCTTCATCATCGAGGGATGAACATGCACGCCGTCGGCAATGAGTTCGCCGTTGACCTGGGCGGATTCGGCGATTGCCCCGAGCGGGCCAGGATCACGATGGTGCAACGGGCGCATGGCGTTGCAGCAATGGGTGGCATGGGTCACACCAAGCCCGATAGATTCAAGCGTCTGCTCATATGTGGCATCGGTATGGCCGATACTGACGGTGACGCCGGCATCCACCAGCTGGGCAATCATCGCCGAAGCTCCCGGCAATTCCGGTGCTAGAGCTATCAGTCGCAGATGGCCCTTGGTTAGCCCCAGTAACCGTTCAGTCTCTACCGGATTGGGCATTCGCAGCCAGGAGGGCAAATGTGCGCCGCGTCGTTCCACGTTTATGTAGGGACCTTCGAGGTGAATACCAATAGGCTCGGCGGCCGAGCCTGTCTGCTCGATCGCTTCAACAGCGGCGCGTAGCTGGAGTTCGGGAAGCGCTCCCGGAGTCCCCACTACACCGATTAAGAATGAGGTTACGCCGGTTCGCGGTGCCCAAGTAGCATAGTCCGCAATTTCTTCTGCCGAGGTTGTATGCAGGTTATATCCACCTCCGCCATGGGTGTGCACATCTATGAATCCGGGCATAACAATCGCGTCAGTAGCGTCGATGCGCAGAGTCGTGTCAGCAGGAGCATCGCCGCCTTCCCCCGCAGCTGGCTGGTCCCCGACCGATTCGATTCGGGTGTCGCTAACGGTTATTTCACTCTCCGTGAGCTCAGTTGTTGCATCTACCAGGTGGGCACCGTGTAAGGCAAACCTCATGAAATACTCTCCGCTCGCGCTACTCTCGAATTCGAAATTCACCGATGGCTTCTGCCCTGCCAGAAATCACCGCTCTGCGCCTTGACATCCGAACGTGATCCATGTCATGATGTTGGTGGAATGGTGGTATATACAACATACCAATTAGACCATCTCAGCTAGTTCTAACATATCGCTGTCGAAAAGGCAAGCAAGCGGCAATAAAATCTGGGTGCTGCACTGCGAAAAGCGATCTAGAGGATATAATGGCAGAAAAGGTTGGGGGGTAGGAACGCGCCGCAACGGGAAAGGTCAGGCAACCAAACGATGCATGCTATTTACCGGAATAGCCCAGTGCCTCGCTATCATCAGCTCAAAGAGATATTGCGAGAGCGAATTCGCTCCGGGGAGTGGAAACCCGGCGATCTCATTCCATCGGAACGTGAACTCAGCGAGACCTATGAGATCAGCCGGATGACCGCGCGCCAAGCCATCACCGATCTGGTGAACGAAGGAGTCTTTTATCGAGAACAGGGGAAAGGCACATTTGTCACCAGCCACAAAATCACCCAGCAATTGATGCGCCTCACCGGCTTCACCGAGGACATCAGCGCCCGCGGTCAACACCCCAGTACCAGAGTGATTGCAGCCGAGATGTGCCCGGCCGATGAAATAACCGCCGAACGCCTGCGAATCAAGGTCGGCCATCCCATTCTCCGCTTACAACGTCTGCGCCTGGCTGACGATGAGCCCCTGGCCATCGAGTGCTCCCAGCTCAATTTCAAGGGCTGCGAAGGGTTGCTAGAAGACGACCTGGAACATAATTCGCTGTATCGCTTGCTGGAAGTTAAGTATGGTCTGCCGCTCATGGAAGCCGAACAGGAATTGGAGGCGGGTCTGGCTGGAGATGAAGAAGCGCAGCTGCTCAAGATTACGGTGGGCAGTTCGGTACTCTTTACTCGCCGGACGACGTATACCGACCGTAACCAGCCGGTTGAGTATGCCAAAGCGGTGTATTGCGGTAACAAGTATACATTCTATACCCACCTGAAACGCGAACAGCTCTTTACAGCGTAAGCCAGTGAGAGGAATTTTGGGAGATCGCCAATGCCTGACAGCCCAAAACCGTCCGACCGGCGAGAAGCGCGAGCATCGGCTCTGGGCCAACTGGTAACCGAGGCCGCAAATGAGGCAGCCAACGAAATCGACCAGATGACTCCCATAGACATCGCTCGCCTGATGAATGCAGAGGACGCCACCGTTGCCGCCGCGGTACAGCAGGAGTTGCCGGAGATTGCCCGAGCGATGGAAGCGATCTCGGATCGGCTAGCGCACAGCGGGCGATTGATCTATGTAGGAGCGGGCAGCTCGGGACGTATCGGGGCGCTGGACGCCTATGAGTGCCCGCCTACCTTCAACGTGTCCAAAGAATTGGTCATAAGTTGTGTTGCTGGAGGTGCGGCAGAGGATGGAGATGACGAGGACGACGCCGACGCTGGGGCATCCGATATGGCGCTGCTCGCTGTCGGCCAACTCGATGCGGTAGTTGGAATCACCGCCAGTGGCCGGACACCATACGTGCTGGGCGCCCTACGCTTAGCGAGATCGCTGGGCGCGCTCATCATCGGCCTGGCCTGCAACCGTGATACCCTGTTGGCTGAGCTCACCGATATGATGATCTCGCCAGTAGTTGGTCCGGAAGTCATTGCCGGCTCCACACGACTGAAGGCAGGTACCGCCCAGAAAATGGTCGTGAATATGCTCAGCACCGGTTCCATGGTACTGCTCGGTAAGACCTACGGCAATTTGATGGTGGATGTGCAGGCAACCAACGAGAAGCTGCGCGAGCGTGCCGTTAGCATCGTTGCGCAGGCAACCGGGCTGGAAAGGGAGAAGGCATCTGCGGCTTTGGAAGCCTGTAACCATGAGACCAAGACTGCCATTCTGGCCGAGCGGGCTCACCTTTCTCCTGAGCTGGCAAGAAAGCGCCTTTCCACCTACGGCTACAGGTTGCGCACCGCTCTAGAATCGACCAGCTAGATGCGGGACACGCAGTCCGATAGGCCCATCTCCCCACCGGTGAGATACTTCCTGGGCGCTGACGGCGGCGGCAGCAAGACCGCTGTGGTGATCGTGGATGCGGAAGGCAACCAGCGAGGCCAGGGTCTAGCAGGAAGTGCGAACCATCATGCGGTGGGGCTGGAAGCCGCCGTGACCAACCTCCACCAGGCAACTACCCGCGCCGCTGCCAACGCCGGGTGCTCACTTCCGCTTAGCGCGGGTTGGATCGGCCTAGCCGGCCTGGACAGTATGGCGGACCACGAGCGCTTACTGCCCCATCTCCGCCCGCTGGCCACCACGTTGCGCCTCACCAACGATGCCGAACTGGTGTTGAGTGTCCTCGACCATGCGATTGGGGTGGCGCTCATCGCCGGCACCGGCGCCATTGCCGTGGGTCGTGACGGCTTGGGTACCTTCAAGCGCAGCAGTGGCTGGGGACACATACTCGGTGACGAGGGCAGCGGGTACGCAGTTGGTCGCCAGGCCTTACAGGCGGCAGTTCGCGCTCTGGATGGACGCGGCCAGCCGACGGCGCTGACCGAAGCCCTTATGGACTACTGGAAGCTGAGAAGTCCGGACGATCTGCTGACCGAGGTTTACCATCACGCCGGCAAAGCCGACATCGCCCGCATTTCTCCGCTCGTCTTTCAGATTGCCCGCGCAGCCGGGGATACCGTCGCCCGCCGGATCATGCGGAGTGCAGCCCAGGAACTGGCTCTGGCGGCGCTTACTGTGGGCAGTGCGCTCGACTTTGCCGAAGGCGGTATGCCGCTGGCACTAGGCGGCGGATTACTACTCTTCGAGGCACCGTACCGCCAGCAGGTGGTTCGATCGATTAAGCGGCGCCGGCGAGTTTCCCCGGTGACTCTAGCCACGGATCCAGCTCTTGGCGCAGCACGTGCTGCGCGGTCTCTGGCAGTTCGGCCAGCATTCGGCTGGTAAACGGTTTAGGAGGTGGTTGCCTGGATGGACCAAATCTATCAATCGACCAGACATCTGGTGGAGGGTATGTCACCTTCCGCCCGCATTGGGCAGCTGTTCATGGTGGGATTCCCCGGCACAACAGTGTCGGGAGAGATCACCGAACTGATTCGGGATCAGCGCATCGGGGGCATCATTCTCTTCTCACGTAACTTGAGGGACACGGAGCAGATTTTTGAGCTTACCAGCCGCTTGCAGGCCATCGCCAGGGAGGCCGGGCACTCCTATCCGCTGTTGATTGCAACCGATCAGGAGAACGGAATGGTGCAGCGGCTCGGCGATGCGGTCACACCGTTTCCGGGAAACATGGCTCTGGGCGCGATAGGTGACGCGGGCGTAGTCACCGAAGTGGCCGAGCTGACTGGTCGCGAATTGAAAGCGCTAGGAATCAACATGAATCTGGCGCCGGACGGCGACGTGAACAACAATGCCGCCAACCCGGTTATCGGGGTTCGCTCTTTTGGCGAAGACGCACCCACCGTCGCGCTGTTCTCGGCTGCCGCAATCCGCGGTTACCGCGCCGCGGGAATCATACCGTCGCTAAAACACTTCCCTGGCCACGGCGATACTGCCACCGATTCCCACCTGGGGCTGCCGGTGCTTTCCGCTACCCTCGAACGGCTGCGAACTCTTGAGTTCCTGCCTTTCATGAGTGGCATCGCAGAAGGCGCCGATACGATTATGGTTGGTCATGTAGCCTTGCCAATGGCCACTGGGAACAGTTTGCCGGCCAGCCTTTCTTCCGCCGCTGTACAAGGTCTCCTGCGCCAGGAGCTCGACTATCACGGCGTCATTGTTTCCGACTGCCTGGAGATGAATGCCGTCGCCAAAACCGTGGGCACTGCACGTGGAGCGGTTATGGCACTGCAAGCCGGCATCGATCTGGTGCTGGTTTCACATAGCTCCACGCGCCAACAAGAAAGCATTCTGGCGGTACATACGGCGATGGAGCACGGCGAGCTTGAACCGGCGACGATCTCTCTGGCGGCAGAGCGAGTACTGCAGCTCAAGGCACGCTACCTGGCCTGGGCTTCCCTGCCATACAGGCGGGAAGAAGTGGATCGTAGTCGCTCTCGGCAGCTCAGCAGAGAGCTGTATACTCGCTCGACTACCGTGGTACGTGATGAGGCTGGTCTGCTTCCCATAGACCTGCACGAGTCCAAACTAATTCTGGTGGTGGCTAGCCCCCCGGCAAGCGTCAGTCCAGCGGCCGATCTCTCCTACCCGCATGAGTTTCTGGTGGAGAGCATACGAGAAAAACATCCGAATACTCAATCCGTTTGCCTGGAGCCACAGAGAAGCACTTCCTTCGAGGCGCCGCTGGGCGGGCTGCTAAGCGCCGCCGACCTGGTCATCGTGGCTACCATCAACGCTCATCTGGACCCAAGGCAGGTGAACTTGATGGAGTACATCTTGCAATCAGGCAAGTCTACCATAGGTCTGGCAATCTGCAATCCGTATGATCTCTCGGTGTTTCCCAACCTTGGCACCTACCTTACGACCTACGAATACACGAAGCCGGCGCTGGCGGCAGCGGTCCGGGTGCTTTTTGGTGAGGCGGAGGCCGGCGGCCGCTTGCCGGTCACGATTCCTGGCATAGCGAAGTAGCAGAGTGGCGAAAGAACATTGGCGTAGGAATGTAATTGGCGTAGGAATGTAATTGGCGTAGGAATGTAACGGGTGTGCCCGAGAGGACTCGAACCTCCGGTCTCTGGCTCCGCAGGCCAGCGCTCTATCCACTGAGCTACGGGCACCGATTGGGTGAAGTAGCTGGCATCACCAGCCATCCAACACAGGGCATATTGTATCGCTTGCGAGAGCGCTTGTCAAGCGGCGATCGTTAGACTGCGCACCTCCAGGCATCACTCCGGCTGCGGAGAAAGCCGGATTAACTCTGGCCAGCTGTACACAGCACGAGTGAGGACACTCCATGAACACCCAATCCGATAGGTCGCCATCCACCGGAGTAGATCCCGGTTCTCGGGAGCGTTGGGCACACCGGCGCGACATCGCAATAGCAATAATAGGATGGATTGCTATTCTGGCAGGCGTGGTCTGGGCGGGCGCCCAGATCATTCAAGCGCTGCTGATTCTTCTGTTGGCAGCGTTAATAGCGTACGCCCTCACACCAGCGGTGAAGTTGCTGGCCCGTTTTATCCCCCGTCCGCTGTCGATCCTCCTGGTCTACCTCGCGTTTGCTGCGGTCATCGGGGGCATTGGCTATCTTCTCGTAGCTTCGACCATCACCGAGGTCACAGCTTTGTCAGGACAGGCAGCCGTCTGGTTGAGTCCCGGCCCGCACAGGCAGCCCTTAATCATCAGCAAGCTGGAGCAGCTGGGCATCTCCCCGAGCCAGCTCCAATCGGCAGGCAGCCAGCTACTAACACAAACCAAAAACCTAGCTAGCGGAGCAGTACCCCTCCTGGAAAGTATCTTCCGTCTCGTCGTCGACGCCATTCTGGTGACCGTCCTCAGCATCTATCTTCTGGTGGATGGCCCACGGATGGTTGCCTGGCTGCATAACAGCGCACCTCTGCAGCACCGGCGGCGAGTTCGATTCGGGTTGATCACACTCGAACGAGTCATCGGCGGCTACATACGCGGCCAGCTGATTCTCTCCACCCTGGTAGGAGCGCTCGTCGCCATAGGGATGACGCTCTTTCACTTACCCTACGCTATACTGCTGGGAGTGCTGGCTTTTACCCTGGAGTTCATACCGGTCATAGGCGTCTTTGTCTCCGGTGCACTCTGTGTGGCGGTAGCTCTCACACAAGGATGGCTGATTGCCTTGTTGGTGCTCGGCTACTTCGTCATCGTCCATGTCATCGAAGGTGATGTCGTCGGACCGCGGGTCATGGGGCGAGCGGTTGGCGTTCATCCGGCGGTTTCAATTTTCGCCCTAATAGCCGGCGCCGAGCTGTTCGGGATCTGGGGCGCACTCTTTGCTTCACCGATTGCCGGTCTGTCACAGGCCATCCTCTCGCAGATTTGGCAAGAGTGGCGAGAAGTCAATAGCGAGATGTTTCCCCAGCAGGCAATCCCTACCCCGGCTTCTCCAGGTGTCACCGAGACCGAAGCCAAGCCACGAGAACCGTCGCTTCCTCAATGATTCTTGGCAAAAAGGACCAGGCGATTGACAGGAACTAAAGTTCTAGGCTACACTGCCATATAATGCTTCGGGCACTTGCTGAGATCGGCGATACTTTTCGCCTCTTGGATTGCGCTCGTAGCGAAGATCGAGATCCGTACGTCCTAACATCAGTATGGCACAAATTAAGCTAGGGTCTTGATCAGGAACGCGCTTAACGTATCCTGTGTAGATATATCATCTACCTCTGCATACCTGCAGAGGGGAGGGCTGATATGCGCGAATCAATGGAAGGAATAGGGACGTTGCCCGCTCCACGCCGGCGCCCCGGCAGAGCAGCGAGTACCTCCACAAAATTTCCTATGCGTGCCGGCCGCGCGGGCCGCCTCGATGCCGCTACGACCACCCTGCCGGATCATCTCCGGGAGACGGCCGATCCAGCCAGCGCTGGTACTCTCAGGCAACCGATTGGTGACTCCGCGCCGTCTCGCTCGGGCTCGCTCGGTAGCGCATCAGTCTTGACCCCACCATCAGCCGCTCCATTTGTACCGGTGACCGGCGGTCTCCGCACTCACACATTGCCCGCGGCAGATCCCGACGTCTGGCTGATTGCATTACCGCAACCCACTGGCGGATTGCGCTCAATGGAGGGTGCCGGCCGCGCGGGTGCGATTCGAGTCAGTCGCCCCTACGGCCATCTACGCTCGATTCGTCCAGTACCCACACCGCCGGACTTCACGTCTTTCCGGCAGAGCAGACCTGATAGCACTGCCCTGACGCCCACCCCACGTTCGTTGCCGACGGTTGTCGATGCGGTCGAAGTGGAGACCGACTCGGGGCTCTTCCGCGTAGAGCGACCAGGGAAGACGCTCAGTCACGGTGATATGGGATGGGCACTCGCTCATCTGGATCCGGGTGAGCCGGACAGCCAGGTACCCCTCTCCCGCCGCCAGCTTGCTCTCCTTCTGACTTTGTTGCCGGCACCAGAAGATCCCAATCACCCTGAAGAGGACTCCACCTGGGGCTGGGCCCATGCGTTACGTGGCCCCTGGGAGCGCGGTCCGCTGCACGCGCGAGGCCGGCTGGGGCGGCTGATCGCTTTCGACCCGGACGAAAGTGGCAAGGGTATGCATCGCGCCTGCTTTGAGTTGCTGGGCACCGACGAGATCGTCTGGGCCATGGGCGTACCCTGCTTCCGTAGCGGTAGCGTCTATGAGCTGGTGCCAATAGGCAAGGGACTGCATCCCAGTCGCTGGCTGACCTGGCCACTGGCCAAGGGGCGCAGGCGCACTGGAGATCTGACTCAGTCTCCGACCTGGGAAATCGCGCGAATCGTCTACCGAGTCGGCACCCCAAGATGGCCGCTGGCTGGTGTAGTAGAACCGCTTGGCCCTCTTGGTATCGCCGGATAGACTGCACGCCACCAGTCTATAGGCTAGCCCACCCAGCGGCGTTTGTAGCAACCAGAGCCTAGGGCGTATAGTGTTAGTGAAATTGCCGGCACAGTGCTCTACCGCTCATTCCGGGATAACCTGCCGCTTAGGAGAGGGTACAGAAGTCATGAAAATCAGCTGCAAGCAGCAAGATCTTGCAAAGGGACTCTCGATTGTTGGACATGCAGTTTCGACTCGGACCACGTTGCCGATACTCTCGCATATTCTCCTGGCCACCGAGGGCGATCAACTGCGCCTCTCTGCCACCAACCTGGACATCGGCATTACCTGCCAAATCCCGGCACAAATCAAAGAAGAAGGAACCACTACGGTTCCAGCCAAGCTCTTTACCGATCTGATCAGCAATCTGCCGGCCAGCACCGTGGAGCTGGCGCTGGCGGTGGAGAGCCAGAGCCTCAAGGTAAGCAGCCAGCGCAGCCAGGCTACCATTCGGGGAATGGATCCGGCGGACTTTCCAGGCATTCCCCGAGCCGAAGGCAGCGAATCGCCCGTCATTTTGGATGCCGCCACGCTGAGCGAGATGATCGAGCAGACGACTTTTGCCGCCGCCACCGACGATGCTCGCCCAGTCTTCACCGGCGTCTTGGCACGCGTCCAGAACGATACGCTGACCTTCGCCTCAGCTGATAGCTTCCGGCTAGCTCTACGCCGCCAGGGACTGCCTGGCGCCGCCACGTCGGGCGACGTGCTCATTCCGGCGAGGTCACTCAATGAGCTGGCGCGCATTTTGCCGGCGGAGGGCAGCGTCAGGATGCTGGTTACTCCAAACCGTAATCAGGTGCTCTTCGAGGCCGAGAGCATCAAGCTGGTTTCCAGCCTCATAGTGGGCCAGTTCCCCAATTTCGAAGCGATACTTCCCAAGAGCCATGCCACTCGAGCTACCCTCAATACTGCCGATTTCCGCCAGGCCGCCAAGCGAGTGGCGCTCTTTGCACGCGACAGCTCGAATATCGTGCGGCTGCGTATCGACGCTGGTGATAACGGCGGCATTACCCCCGGTACGGTAACGCTTCAGGCCAACGCCGACGACCTGGGCGAGGCAATGGAGCCGCTGGTGGCGGCGGTAGATGGCGCCGGACTTGAAGCCATCTTCAATGTTAAGTACCTGACCGATGTGCTCGGGGTAATCGACTCGGAAGAGGTAGCGCTCGAGCTGAATTCACCCCAGCAGCCAGGTGTGGTCAGGCCCAACGGTGCCTCCGGCGGTGACTACATCTACATCATCATGCCCATGCACAATGCGCGCTAGGTAAGGGGTGTCGTCTGGGCACCCCTCGCGTTCAGGCTACCTCGCCGGCAAGAAAGTCAGCAAGGTGCTGTGGGATAGCGACCCAGCCGCTACTCAGCATACGATGGCCTTGCACCTGAAAGGGGTTGCTGGTATCGAATCCGTCGTGCGTCAAATACAGATGTGTTCCTGCCCCTTCCGGCTCCAGGTGCCAGGTGACTATGGATGTCAATCCGTTCTCGCCACGATCCACCCAACTGATGCGTAGCCGGCGGTCGATCTCGAAGTCGAGCACGCTACAGTAGACGGTGCCGCCAAACTTGACGATGGGGATCGGTACACTCTGGAATGTAAAGCTATGTCCAACCTGCAAGCGAAAGTCGTTGGGCATGAACCAGCGAGCGAGAAGTTCCGGTGTAGTCAACGCTTCCCAGACACGTGCTGGCGCATAGGGAAGAAACTGATCAACGTCGATAGAGAGCATGTTATTCACGGCCTTCTTCTCCAAGCAACATTTCCAAGCGCGCGAACCGTTCGGTCCAGAACTGCTCATACGGGAGAAGCCACTCATACACCTGCATTAAAGGGGACGCCTCCAGGTAGTAATATCGGTGGCGTCCTTTCTTCTGTTCACCCACCAATCCCACCTCACGCAACATCTTGAGGTGCTCGGAGATGCTGGGACGGCGCATGGCAAAGTGTGTCGCCAGCTGTTGCACGGGTTGCCGGCCTTCCTCCCGCAGCAACCGGAGGAGTTCCCGACGAGTAGGATTGGAAAGGGCGGTGAAGACTGAGTCGATCGATGCGACCATAGCGCTGATCACCTCCCATCGGCGTTGTACTACACAGTACAGTACGAGCTGGATCAAAAAAGGTCGCTTGCTCCTATACGTAGGGCATCTCCTACGCATTTTATGTCCCCATTATACGTAGGAGATGCCCTACCTGTCAAGTGGAGAGCAGTGCATACATGGGACTGTACATTGCACTCATGCCCATGGTAGACAGTCGAGTAGAACCGGTCACGTGTGCGGATGGATGCTTCCTCAAATACTGGTGGTATGCCATAATGGCAATGAGGACCGTTTCCGCCAGACTGGCAACTGGCTACTGAAAGAAGACGACAATGCCCGAGGATATCCCCTCTGACCGCCAGCCTGCGGACTTTCCGATGCTGGCCGATCTCCCCCCTGCGGGAACCTGGCTGATAGATCATGGCCTGGTTTTCGACGAGATCAGCGGGACGCGCGTCACCGCCCATATCGACTTGAGCGCCCGGCACCATACTCCGTGGGGAGTGGTACACGGCGGGGTGTACACTACCGCCGTCGAAACCATAGCCAGCGTTGGAGCATCGGTTGCAGTCAAAGATCGAGGCGAGTTTGCAGTTGGAGTTAATAACACTACTGACTTCCTCCGCTCCTTGCGAGAGGGGCGCGTAGACATCGTTGCCGAGCCGGTGATACAGGGCCGGGTGCAACAGCTCTGGGTGGTGAAGATTACCCGGCACGAAGACGGAAAAGCCGTCGCTGAAGGCAGAGTCCGCTTGCAGAATGTGCCGCTCTCTCCAGTCGTGTGAACCGCCGGATGATCGCGCAGCCAACCGGAGTGTGGCGTCTAGGTGTGCTGCAGACCACATTTCGCGCGCCAAAAGCAGTGCTATACTGGGTACACGATAGCGTTTCACACATACTGCCGTGGTAAATGACACTGCAGCGGTATTTCGAATTTTCAAAGGATGCCTGGATGCGGATTAGCGACAATGTGACGCATTGCGCTGGCCTCCTCTGCACCCGCGAAGCGGACGAGCACGGCGACCAATTCTATCGATATCGAGGCACCGGTTTCTTTCTCCGGATTGGCGGAAGGCCACACACGGAGCAGGGTTTCCTGTACCTGGTGACTGCTAAAAATAATGTACTGGCTGGGCAACGAGGCGGTAAAGCGTTGTGGCTCAGGATAAATACCCAGCTAGGTAAATCGGCCTACATCAATCTGCAGGAAAGACAATGGCATTTCCCCGAAGATCCTGAGGTAGATGCAGCGGCACTTCTCTGCCCAAACTTCACTGACTTCGAGTATCAGGCCATACCATTTGAGAACTGCGCTACCAATGAGCACATACGGTCACTGGGAATCGGGATCGGCGACCAGCTCTTCATTGCCGGCTTGTTTGCAGACCAGCAGGGGACCCAGAGGAATATGCCTATCATGCGCAGCGGCAGTATTGCGGCGATGCCCGACGAGCATTTCTATAATCCCAAAACCGGACTGCCGTATTTCTCGTATCTGGTCGAGACCAGATCCGCCGGGAATCTAAGCGGGTCCCCCGTATTTGTCTCGGTGGACCATGGCAAAGACATCAGCCGAGTTACCGAGAAAATTAGAGTTCGGCTACTGGGTCTCATTCGAGGACCCTGGGATCGCGACCAGTCTGCCTCACCATTCTACATGGAGAGCAGGGAAATAGCCGAAATGAGTTCAGGAGTGGCCGCGGTGACTCCGATTCGTGAAGTAATCAAGCTGCTGCATCAGGATGAGCCAGCAGAGGAGCGCCGGGTGGCAGGTAACGGCCGGTAGCATACTCTCGATCACGTGCATCTGCGGTGCTGCTCAACTGTTGGAGAGTTGGGCGGTAAGGACAAGGGCCACGGGTGTCGTACTCACATCGACCAGTTGGTAGTGCAAGCCTTGGCTTAGCGCACCTCTACCATACGAGGCAAACTGCCGGTTGATCGACTGTTCGATCGACTGGTTAACTGAGCTGTCAACGCTGAGGTTCAGCCCGCTAAGCGTAACCCGTTGTACCTGGAAATCCAGTGTGCCGCCGGAAGTAACAGCTGGGGACAGCACTATCAGCAAATCGGGCGTGGCACCAAAGATGGGCTGTCCAACCAGATATACATCAATCTCGTCCCCTGCGCGTAGCGTCGTGCTCGCTGCGGCGACTGTAATCGGCAACTGAGGCTGTACCTGTTTGACTGCCGCCTGCACAGCCAGATCCACGGCATTATGGTCCACGGTAAGCGTGATATTGCCTACAGTGCCAGAGGTCATGCCCGGCCGATAGCCAGCGCTGCGTGAGTTCAAGATCAGTCCGGCCACCAGCGCCAAGAGTACTCCACAGACGAGACCAATGTAGAGTGAGGGCTGGCGCAACAGGGGAGTTCGCTCCTTCATGTATTTTGACCTTTCCAAGTGCGAACGGTTACCTTGCTTATCTGGCAGATTTCTGATACTCGGCCGGTAGACGATATGGTATACTAGCCGAGGTGTCTCACTTTTCTTCCTTATTATTCCTCACCTTCGGGAGGACGGTGCCAATGTCACTTATGCTTCTGGTTCAAACAGCAGGAACCAATGGCACAGCGCTGACCAGCGTGCGCTAGCGCATGTGCGCCTGCAACCACTGGACTTCAGTCCATCTCTACTATGCGCACATCCGGGGGCGCTTTGCGTCCACTTTCACGGAACTTTCCGTCCGGAGGAGCAGGAGATGGGTGCTTACGTATTCTTGATGTTCTACCAGGAGATAAAAGACACATGGCCACCGACGGCACGCCGGAACCGGCGGCAAAGCGGTGCGGCGAAGCGATAGCCCGATTGCGCACGTTGCGGCGCTGGTCCCGGGCGCAACTGGTAATCCGGTTGTACGATGAGCTGGCACCCGACGACCCCAATTACAACAGCATCAGCGAAACCTGGCTGGCACGGCTTGAGAATGGCCGCATGGTGAAGGTGCCGCGGCAGACGGTTGAAGCGCTATGTCGCGCGCTCCACTGCACCGCCCAGGAACGTTCAGCAGTGCTGCTCTACGCTGACCGAAGTGTACTGGCGCAGCACGATTGTAACCCCGATGCCATCGCCGAAGTACTGACCTATGTCATGGACCGCCTGTACCATGAAACTTTCGACGTGTTGGCTTCCATGATGGCAGATAGATCCTGCGCAGCGCTTGACGAGGCTGAACTGCTGCACATGACCGCCACCGCTCTGGACTTGCTGGCTGCCCGTAAACACAAACAAACGTTGCAGGCGGCCAATGGGCAGATCAGCACGCGTATGGCAGCGCCGGCGCCAGCACTGCGCGATGTACGGCTCACCCTGGTGCCACCTGCTGCCCAAGGCGACCCTGATAGGGTTGAGACACGCCACAGCGGCTCCCGATAGCGGCGTTTTTGAGCAGACATCGATAGAGCAATAGTGAGCTGGAGAGTGAGGAGTTATGCCCTCCTTATCGATAGAACTGAGCGAGCGTTTTACCATTCGCCCGCCGGCAAGTGAGGATATACCTGCCATCATCGAGTTGATGATGGCGCTGGATTTGAAGCATTACGGTGTGGCCGACCACTATTCACCGGAGGATATACTTGAGGGCTGGAAACACTTGGACCTCACCAGGGATGCCTGGGCTTTCATTGCACCTGACGGCCGCCTGGCCGCTTATGGTGATATAAGCGATGAAGGCTCGGGACGACTGCGCGCTGACGGCTACGTGCACCAGGAGTTTACCGGCCAGGGCCTGGGAACACAGCTGGTAGGGCTCATAGAGGCGCGGGCACGCGAGCTGGTTCCGCTGGCGCCGTCAGGGGCACGTGTATCCCTAACTAACTCGGTATTGCAGTCCGATACCGCGGCAGTGAGCATCCTGGAAGGCGCCGGCTACCAGCGGGTACGGGGCTTCTGGCGTATGGCCATTGAGCTGACTGAGCCACCGCCAGAGCCCGTCTGGCCCACCGGCATCACCCTCCAGATATTCACGTATGGCCAGGAGCGCGCGGTCTTTGATGCCGTAGAAGAAGCCTTTCAGGATCATTGGGGACATGTACCTCGCGACTTTACGGAGTGGATCGAGCGCACCCAGCTCGCGAGCTTTGATCCTACCCTGTGGTTTCTTGCCACGGACCATACCGAGATTGCCGGCATTACCCTTTGCCGGCTACGTCCCGACGGCACCGGCTGGATCAACACCGTTGGGGTACGCCGTCCCTGGCGCAAATTAGGACTTGGCACCGCTCTGCTCCACGCGGCTTTCGGCGAGTTCTACCGCCGCCAGGTCACACAGCTGGCGCTGGGTGTGGATTCCCAGAATCTCACCGGAGCGACCAGGCTCTATGAGCGCGCCGGTATGCACATCTCGCTGCGCATAGTCGTGTATGAGAAGGAATTACGTAGCGGCGTAGAGCTGGCCACCCAGGCGCCGGATGAATGAGCAAATCGCATACGCAATTCGGCCAGAAAGTGATATTCAGACGATGAAGACCATACTACCAGCAGGTTTTGTGCTGCGGCGACCAACCTACGACGACCTGCCAGCGCTGACCGATCTCGCGTGTGCCAGTGATATCGCTACCCAGGGTGAGCTCGACACTACCAGAGAGGACATTAGATCTGACCTGGAGACGACCAACCTCGAACAGGACGCCTGGGTCATACTGGCACCAGGTGAGCTTGTGGTCGCTTATGCTTCTGTCTCTTCAAACAACTTAGGTAAATTTTCCGGCCACATCACTGTGCGGCCTGACTACCAGCGACAGGGACTGGGTACCAGCCTGTACACCCTGATCGAGGCACGCGCGAGCCAGCGCATGAGCGAAGTGGCGGCAGACGCACGAATATCGCTTAACGGCTCAATTTATCATGGCGACAGCGCCGCCCTGCGGTTTGTCGAACAGCTCGGTATGACTCGCATCCGAAGCTTCTGGCGTATGGCCATAGACATGAGCGCACCACCGCCGGAGCCGCAGTGGCCAGCCGGACTTACGGTGCGCCTCTTTGTTCCCGGCCAAGACGAGCGCGCCGTCTACGAAGCCGACGAAGAAGCTTTTCAGGATCATTGGGGCCATTCACCTACCCCCTACGACGAATGGCTCACGTGGACCGTACAACGTGCGGATTTTGATCCGTCGCTCTGGTTCCTGGCCATGGATGCCCAGCAGATCGCGGGGGCCGCGCTCTGCTGGGCAATGCCAACCCTTGGCCAAAATGGCCTGGGCTGGGTTGGACAGCTCTGGGTGAGACGACCGTGGCGTAAGCAAGGGTTAGGGTTAGCCTTGCTGCATCATGCCTTTGCCGACTTGTATCGGCGCGGCTACAGGCGCGTGGCGCTAGGCGTAGACTCAGAGAGCCTCACCGGCGCAACCCGGCTCTATGAACGCGCCGGCATGCGCGCAATCCACCAATGGGACTCCCATCAGAAAGAGCTGCGATCCGGTGTTGAATACACCACTCTTACCCTGGTGGAGGGGGGCCAATGATGCCAATGATAGTCAGCGCCCTGATGAGATCGTTATCCCAGCTCCTACGGGCTCTCCACGGCGATATCGAGTACCGGCTTCTGCGACAGTAGCCTCTCCGCTAGCTTATTCGCAAGTCGGATGCTGTAGTTCTGGCCGCGGTCCTGTGGATAGACCTGAAACATGTTAGCGATATAGAAATTGGGAATGGGAGTTTCATGGGGCGGGATGTGCTTGGGATAGTCGGTGGTCACTATGGGCTGGGCGAAAGGCGCGGCAAAATTCCACTTGTCGACTATCCACGAGCGAGAGAACTGCGGGTTGAGCCGGGGTAGGTGGGGAAGATACTCCTCGAGCACCTCATCGGCGGTGGCACGCATGGTGGGATGATCCATTGGCAGGTAGCTACCCAGGTACAGCAGATGGCGCCCACCATACTCCGAGGCTGGTATGTAGTTGGTATGCTCCACTGCGGCCAGAAATGGATACCCCTGGTCGGTGATGCTCAACCAGTAGATATCGTTCAGCACAGGACGGTCCAGGGCCAGGATTAGGCAGTGCGCGCCATAAGCGGCCCCCCACTCGAACTGTCTGCGAAAGCTGTCAGGAAGATCTGGAGCTATGCGAAAGGTGATGCGAGAAGCCAGAGTCGATATAACCTGGGAATACCGCTCTTCCCCTCTCGTCGACACCACCGACAGCTCACCGCTGCCGGTGGTTTTCACCATCTCGACACCGGTGTTCAGACGTACTTCGCCTCCATGCGCCTCGATTGACTCTACCAGTGACTGGTAAAGCGCCTGAAATCCACCCTTGAGATAGCCGAGTGCGTTGGTTCGACAGTGGACACGAGCCCACATCCAGGGCATAGCAATCTCATCGGCGTACCTGCCGAACTTGCCGCGTAGCTGAGGCTCCCAAACTACCTGGTAGGCACGCTCGCCCATCCAGCGACGGAGCCAGGTAGCGGCGGTCAGCCCTCCCAGCACTTCCGGACTGGGCAATAGCTTCAAGAACCCGCCAGCCAGACCCAGACGTAGCCGGTCCCCAAAGGGTAATGGCGTAAGAGCCATGATCGCGCTGACCGAACCCGCCAGCCGGTAGGCCTTTCCCTGGTACAGAAGACTGCAGTTGGGTTCACCCCAATAGAGTTTGTCTCCTAAACCCAATTCTTGAATGAGCGAGATGGCAGCGGTATCGGAGCGGAAAAGGTGATGATAGAACTTTTCGAGGTATACACCGCCATCTCCAATGGGAAACCCAGCCGCCAGACCGCCGGCCTCGCCCTCGCGCTCGAGCACCACTACCGGCACGCCCGCCAGCGCCAACCGGTACGCCAGCGTCAGTCCCAGCGCTCCGCCTCCCAGAATGGCGGTTCCTCTGGCGACCATACTAGTAGCGGCCTAGCCCATAGTTAGGCGCTTCTTTGGTGATGATGACATCATGTGGATGGCTTTCCCGAAGACCGGCACTGGTGATGCGAATGAAGCGCGCACGGGTCTTGAGAGCTTCGATAGTCTCCGAGCCAGTGTAGCCCATGGCCTGCCGAAGGCCACCAACTAGCTGATGAACAGTGGAGGAGAGGGGGCCCTTGTAGGGTACACGGCCCTCGATACCTTCGGCAATCAGCTGGGAGTCGTCTCTTACACCTCCCTGGAAGTAACGATTCTTACTATAGCTTCTCTGCTTCATCGCACCTATCGATCCCATACCGCGATAGTCCTTGTACCGCTCACCCTGGGAAATAATCAGCTCACCCGGGCTTTCGTCGACCCCCGCCAGTAGGCTGCCCAGCATCACGGTGTCGGCGCCCGCAGCAATAGCCTTGGCGATATCGCCGGAATACTGAATGCCGCCATCGGCGATGATCGGGATACCGCGCTTGGCCGCAACCTGGGCGCAATCAAAAATCGCCGTGATTTGAGGAACCCCAGCTCCGGCGACTACCCGAGTGGTACAGATGGTGCCCGCACCTATTCCGGCCTTCACCGCATGCACTCCTGCTTCGATGAGCGCCTCGGTCGCCTCAGCGGTAGCGACATTACCGGCGATGATTTGTACCCGCCGGCTAAATGTCTGT
Source organism: uncultured Chloroflexia bacterium (assembly GCA_963826075.1). Lineage (GTDB taxonomy): Bacteria > Chloroflexota > Ktedonobacteria > Ktedonobacterales > JADMIN01 > JAJPKE01. Next base: position 1,153,003 of record CAWGVQ010000002.1, on the reverse strand, counting down.
ACCAGTCTTCGAGACGTCTCGATAACCATACGCGAGTGACCATGCGAGGTGTCAATGACCAGCGCATCCACCTCTTCGGCGATCAAGGCTTCCGCACGAAGAAAAGCGTCGGGGCCGACCCCAATAGCCGCGCCCACTCGAAGCCGACCCTGGCCGTCTTTGGCAGCCAGCGGAAACTGCAACTTTTTCTGTATGTCTTTGACGGTAATAAGCCCCTTGAGCATGCTATGTTCGTCTACTACCGGCAGCTTCTCGATCTTATACCGGTGAAGTATCTCGTTGGCCTGCTCCAGATTGGTCCCGATAGGAGCGGTAATCAGATGCTCACTGGTCATGACTTCGCGTATCGGCCGGTCATGGTTCTGCTCGAAGCGAATATCTCGGTTGGTGAGTATGCCAACCAGACGCCCATCCTTGGTGATAGGAATACCGGAAATGTGATACTTTGCCATAGCCGCTAAGGCACTCGAAAGCGAATCATCAGGCGAAAGCGTGATTGGATCACTGATCATGCCCGATTCCGACCGTTTGACCTTGTCTACTTCGGCAGCCTGATCTTCGATAGAGAGGTTGTGATGAATGACGCCAAAGCCGCCTTCACGCGCCAGGGCAATGGCCAGGCGGCCCTCGGTAACGGTATCCATTGCCGCCGACAGTACGGGGATACGGAGTGTGATATCGGCAGTGAGCTGGGTGGTAGTATCCACATCCCCCGGCAATACATCTGACTCTGCTGGTACCAAAAGGACATCATCAAAAGTGAGGCCTTCCCTGCCGAATTTCCACTGCCATGCCTCATCAGGCGTCGCCACGCGTATACCTCCTCGAGCTAGTGCGGCTCGTACTTTTTGGCGCTATACCTGTAGACTCCCCGGCCACATTGCCTTCCTTTGGGCGACAACGACGCTCAGCAAGGATATTTGTGTAATCATATCATCTCGAGAGCTTGCCCGACAACCGCATGACCGAACGTCACGAGGAGATTGGCGCACTGTTGAGGTATTGCTCGAACTCCTGAAGACGAAGCATCTGGCGATGATTAGGCGCCGCCTGCCAGCGTTTGGACTGTATCAATTCCAGTGCCTGTTGCGGCGTCATCCCCATCGTGACCAGCGTAGCGGCAGTGAGTAACACGCTGCGCCCCACGCCATGCTCGCAATGGATCAGCACGGAGTGACCACTCTTCATTTGCTGACTTACCCAGTCCGCTCCCTCATGGAGCTGCTCAACCGTCAGTGGAAACGTGTCGGGCGTGGGCAAATAGAGTAACTGGATGCCTTCGTGTGCCATCCTCTCAGCATCGTCCTGATGTTCGCTGCGCGTATCGACCACCCGCGTCACACCGGCTAACGCCAACCGATGAATGTCCTCGGGGCGCACTCGCCCACCGACGGCAAGCTCTGGCGTAATCCAGCTCATGTTTAACCGGTCAGGCAGTGGAATACCCAACCTACCGGCTATGACCTCCCGCCGCGAATCTTCAGGGAAAGTCCAGGCCGCAATGCGGGTCCAGGTACGATACAGGACACGTAACCCGCCCATTACCACCCAGCGTACCAAATTTCGACGCAGCAGCGTACCATCACTTGGCGGCACTTTCCCCTCCATGACCATCAGGCAACGCGCTGACGGACGCTAATACCGTCACTCTTCAATACTCGCTCAAGGGCGACGATTGCGCACTCGATTTGCCGGTCATCCGGTTCTCGTGTCGTCAATCCCTGCAAGGCCAGGCAGGGCGCCATGAACCATCGTACCACCGCGTAGCGATAGTTGGCTGCACCCAGTCGCATCAACTCGTAGGCCAAAGCGGCGATTACCGGAACCAGGAGTACGCGGGAGACCACCAGTAGCGGCAATGGCGGATATCCCAGCAAGGCAAACACCAGGATCGACAACACCACTACGATGAGCAAAAAACCGGTTCCACAACGAGTATGCACTCGCGACGATTGTCGCACCTGCTCCACCACCAATGGTTTGCCGGCTTCATAGGTATTGATGGTCTTGTGCTCGGCGCCATGATACTCGAAGACACGCTGTACGCTTGCTAACCTGCCTATAACCCCCAGGTAACCAACCAGCAGCGCCAGCCGAAAGGCTCCTTCCAACACCAGACTCAACCAGATAGCTCTAAAGGGCAAGAGGCTCACTACACCAAGCGGCAGCAGGAAGAACAGGCCAGTGGCCGCTCCCAGCGACAGCAGGAGTGCCAGCGCCAGGCCGGCGCCTCCGGCACCGACCATCTGTTCTGGACTGGCTTCGACCAGCTGCCGGTCAACGGAACCTGCCGTCAAAGCGACGGGAACCGATGCTGCCAGTTGATGGGCTTGCTCGGCTGGCGGGTCCAAGAGTGGCGGCGTGCGAGAAGCCTTGAGCTCGCTCTGGATATAGACATTGGCGGCAAAACGCATCATACGCGTGCCCAGAACCAGGGTATCAGAGAGCAGCAGCAGACCGCGAATCAGCGGCCACTCCGATATCTTCTTGCCAGACAGATGAGGACTGAGCCGCTCCTCATATACCAGTACATCACCCGACGCCCGACGTAACGCAACCGCAGCGGAGTGGCGCCCACGCATCATCACGCCCTCAATCACCGCCTGACCGCCGTAATTATAGCTCGGCATCGACTTCTATCCCTTGCTGAGGACCAGATGGCGGTCACCGCCGTCAGCAATCGGCAATGACACCCGACTGGAACGAAGGAGCGACGGCGAAGTCCAGCCATCGTGGACTGCCACATGTGCCTTCTCCAAAACCGGGCGCAGCTGACCATCTGGTACGGCTTGCATGTCGGCGACTACCGGCGAAGTGTAGGAGCTATGGTGCGGCGAGGGCGGTGCACCACCCGAGCCGATTACCGCATGGATGATAAGAAAGCCTACCAGTAAAACAATGAGTATACTGATCACTATGATGGCGTAGGTTTGCACTCGCTGCCGCCGGATTCGGCGTTCCCGCTCACGACGCCGCTCCGTCTGCTGAATTTCGAATTGCGCCCGGCGAGCATTACGCCGCGCGTCTCGCTTGGTCGGTGATCCATCTGGACCGCTCATGCACCTGTTCCTGCTAACAATTTTCATGCAGTAGATGATCGAATATCACCTATGGTCGATGGCCCCAAAGCCCCGCAATGAAGCACATGAAGTATATGTCTGGCCATTCCGACTCGTCAATGACGCCAAGCAGGTCACTTGGGGACGAGAGATCGTTCGGAGAGAGAGCCAACCGGGTATAGGCCGCCACCCATATGCTATTATGATAAGGGCACCCAATAACCAGTTGCCAAGCAATGTGCCTGTGGAGGTTATCTATGTTCTTTGGACATTTACCCGAAATCTTGCTTATCTGCCTGATCGGACTGATCGTTCTCGGGCCCAAGCGTATGATAGACATGGGTTCGGCACTGGGTAAGGTGGTTCGCGAACTTAAAGAAGCTACCAAAGATCTGAATTTGAGTACGCTGCTGGAAAGCAATGAGCCTTCCAAAACCACCACGGCGACCCTGGGCGCACTGAGCCAGTTTACCCAGTCGCTCAGCAACGGCCTCAAGGAGATGAGCGATCCTACCGCTGCTTCCGCCCACTCAGCGCTGTCATCAAGCCCGACAATCGTGGAAAGTACGCCGACCGATGTGAGTCAGCAGCCAGCCGAGCCTACAGCCGCGGAAACCGATGTGCTACCCCATTGAGAGTATGCCGGCCTCTGGACTGATCAGAGCCACATAATCCCTCCCTCCCCCTTCTCTGTTTGTTTTTTTCCGGATTCTCCATGAGCACAAAGAAAAACATAAGGTGAGAAGGGAGATCGGCAATGTGCGGACGGTATGCACTCCTCGATCCTAACCAATTATTCAGCCGCTTTGGCGTAACCAACCAGTTGGAGCAGCTGTCTGCCAATGACGACATCCGGCCATCACAGCTCGCTCCAGTGATAAAGTCCGGCCACCAGGCAGCGTTGATGCGCTGGGGACTCATTCCATCCTGGGCCAAAGATCCCGCCATCGGGCAAAAAATGATCAATGCGCGCGCCGAGGGATTGGACCAGAAACCCTCCTTCAAGAAACCGTTGCGTAGCTACCGATGTCTGGTCCCCGCCACCAGTTTCTTTGAGTGGCAGGCAACCTCCAGTGGCAAGATCAAGTACCGCTTTAGCATTGGGAACGGCGAGATGTTTGGTCTGGCTGGACTCTACGATACCTGGATTGACCCGGCAGGAGGGCGACGAGAGTCGTTTACCATCATCACCACCACAGCCAACGAGATCGTGGCACCGATCCACGACCGCATGCCCGTACTGCTCAACCGGGCAGACGAAGACATTTGGCTCGACCCCGAGGAAACTGACAGCCATCACCTGTTGACCTACCTCAAGCCCTTCCCCGCTGAACAGATGCAGGCCCAGGTAGCCTAAAGGTGCCCTTGCTGGCAACGGCCGGCTACCAGCTACATCTCATCGGTAACGGACAAGTACTGGTTGGTCTCTAACCTGTTTGGCGCTTCTTCTTCTTCGTCTTCTTTGACGCCTGCGTCCCAGGCTCCTGAGAAACAGACTCAAGACGATGATGACGAGCGGTAACAGCAGAGCGAACTCGGCCACGAGCGGCCTAAGATCGACGATGACGTGAACTAGAATCCTGGTGACTCTTCCGGTTGCCAGGTTGATTTCTATCTGGTAGCCGCGGTTGGGATCCAGGACCAGGTGGATGTGGATGACCACGGTTCCGGCGGCAATCTGCGTGAGTACAGGCCTTGCCTTGTCTTGCAATGGAATTCTCGTCACTCCACTCGAATTGGTCTTGGAAGACGTCCCATTTTGATACAGTAACGTAGCCTGGGGAACGGGCTGGTTCCGCTGCGCATTAATTAATTGGATGGTACCTGGAGACGGCCCTGACAGGTAGCTGACCGAGACCGGCGGGGCCGGGACGGCAGGAGGCTTAGGGGGAGGTGGCAGCACAACTTGCTCAGGCGCAGGTATAGGCGATTGGTCAAGGGTGCGGTAGATATTAGATTGGTAGGTGTTGGCGGCAATGGCTTGTTGAAACGCCGCCAGGGACTGAGGCGACGTGTTGATGCTGACATCTATGTTGGTACCGGCAGTTTCATCAAACCAGATCAGGGCCTTGATCCGTGAAAAGTTCTTGGGTAGTTGGGTGGTCAGAGCATCGGTGATCCAGGCGGCCTCTGAGCCGCCGTCGTTTACCGAACCGGTCTCACCAATCATTATCGGCTTGGTAGAGGAAGTCAATTTGAGCAGGTCAGTGTAGGTCGCACTGAAAACCTGCGAGAAGGTCAGCCATGGTCCGTTGTATAGACCAGGGCCAAAGTTATAGCCATCCATGCCAACCCAGTCCACATATGCGTTCCCCGGATACAGGTCCGCAAGCGGTGTAGTACCGGAACTTTCGGTGTTGGGGCACCAGACCCAGGAGACATTGGTGGCACCCACCGACGTGAAGATGTCGTGGACATGGCGCCAGGCCTCGACGAATTGGCCCGCCTTGTTTCCACTGTTAAACTCGGACCAAGGTTCCCAATTTCCATTCATTTCGAAGGCAAACCGCAGGAAGAAGGGGTGTCCCCAGGCTTTGGCGGCGAGCGCATATTGGCGAATATAGCTATCCCATGCCCCACCGGCAATGCTGGCTAGGGAGAATGCCGGCTCATTGAGCTGCCATGGAGAAAATTCAATCGGCTCCCAGGATAGGACAGGGATAGCCCCGTGATCACGCGCCGCCACCATCTGGGCGTCCGGGAACGGCTGAAGCTGGTTGCCGAACTCCCATGGCTGGTACCAGGACACCAACGAGACACCTTTGCCTATCTGGGTCTCATAGGTGCTAAGTGTTGGGATATCGGGGGTACCGGGATAGGTCAGGCCAAAGTACAGCTCGGGAGCCGAGGCTGGCGCCAGCGCCGCGTGCGCTGATACCGGTGTCGACGTAACACAGGGAAGCAGTATCAGAACAGTGGTGACAAGCCAAAGCAGCACCATCCGCGTGAGTCCGGAGCTGGTGAGTTTGTGGGTAGCGCCACACGCCTTTGTTGAATCAACATGTTGAGACATCTGACCCATTCATCACTCACCAATCCAGCGTGCGTCTGGCATATCCCCAAGACGAAACTGAACCGCGATAATCTGCGCCTCACAAGCATAGCTTCGCGGTTCAATAGTCTCTTTGCCTTAACGATGGGATACCACCAGACAGCCTTGGTTAAACGTTAGCTGGTGTGCTCGCTGATATAGTCAACCGCCTCACCAACGGTGGTGATTTTCTCAGCATCCTCATCGCTGATTTGCAATTTGAACTGTTCCTCGAGTGACATGATGAGCTCGACGAGATCGAGCGAGTCAGCATTCAGATCTTCAGTGAACGAAGCATCTTCTTTCACTTCGGACTCGTCAACGCCGAGCTGTTCGGCGATGATAGGCTTGAGCTTAGCCAGGATATCTTCTTTGGACATGGACATGCTAATGTACCTCACTTCCAGCATTGGATGCTGGCGACCCTTGAAACCGGGAAAATATTGTGCCAAGGACACCATTTATGAACCGGCTTGAGGCATCGCTTCCAAAGATTTTGGCAAGCTCGACAGCCTCATTGATGGCAGCCTTCGCTGGGACAGAATTATTAAACAGAATCTCGTAGATTGCAACCCTGAGAATATTTTTGTCGATTGGAGCCATCTGATCAAGCGGCCATTCATGGGCAGCTTCCTGAATGGCGGAGTCCAGCTGGTCAAGGTGCGCCAGCACACCGTCTACCAGTTCGCCAGCATAGGCGGCCACTCGCGCGTCTAACCGCCGACTCTCGCTATGGCGTTGTAGAACAGCGGCCACATCGTGATGGGTAGCGTCGTATTCATAGAGGGTCTGCAAGGCAATCACCCTTGCCTGACGGCGCACACCAACTGCCATGGATTACGTGACATCCTGAATATACACATTCACCTCGCCTACTTCCATTCCCAGAATGTGCTCCACTGCCACCGCTACTGCCTCCTGTACCCTGGTACCCACCTCCACCATACTCGTACCCGAATGAATAACGAGATACAACTCTACCGCTACTATATCGTCGTGTATGGTGAGCCCAACGCGGTGCTGCGGAAGCGATCTACCCAGGATACGCGGCCACTCACGAGGGTCACCAGCCAGCCCGCTCACGCCGGCAACCCCCAGCGCTGCCTGCTCGACGACAGTACGAAGAACTCTCCGGGCTATTTTTACGCTCCCCAAGACCTCACCCTGGCGGTTACTTGGTACGGCATCCTGCTCGCTGTCCTGGTGATAGTACGACTGTACCGGCATGGCAGCCTCCCTCATAGCCCATCCGCCAGAGCAAGATCGGAAGGAGACCTCACCGGATGCGTCTAGCCTTCAGGCGCCGCCCGCAATCGCAGAGCTACTGGAGTGATGTCAGCCGCGGTGGCGACCGACATCACCTCTACCGGCACACCTTTGGCAATGCGCTTGATGAGGCCGGACAGCACCTGTCCAGCGCCGATCTCTACGAATACCTGGACACCCTGTCCCAGCAGATACTCGATAGTTCCTGTCCATTGTACCGGAGATTCGATCTGCTCCGCCAGTTCTGTGCGCAAATCGCTGGCGCTGGTGATCGGCAGGCCGTTGCGGTTGGCAATGAGCGGCATGGCAGCATCTCCTAGTGGAGCTGCCGCCACCGCTTGCGCCATCCCGCGAGTCGCCGACGCCATCAGCGGCGAGTGGAAGGCGCCGCTTACCGGGAGCGGAAGCACTCGCCTGGCCCCGGCGGCGCGCGCCAGCTCAATTGCCGATTCCAGCGCGGTCTTGGCACCCGAAATCACAATCTGGCCCGGCGCATTGTCATTGGCGACCACTACGCATTCAAGCTCCGGCTGAGTCCTGGTGGCGCTATAGGTTGGGCCGAGGTTAGCGCGCGCCTGTTCGGTAGCCTCTGCACAGATCCTTTTCAGGGTTTCGGCATCCAGACCAAGCACCGCCGCCATGCTGCTTTGACACTGCAGTCCCGCTTCGTGCATCAAACGCCCGCGTTCACGTACCAGCCGAACTGTGTCCGCGATTTTGAGGACACCAGCTACGGCTAATGCCGCATATTCGCCCACGCTATGCCCAGCCACATAGGACGGGCATAGGGGCGCACGCAGATCTGGATCCTCACCTTCCGAAGCGGCTGCGGAGCCGGAAGCCTCTTGCAGGGCGGCTAGCAGGGCGAGACTGGTAGCGACGAGAGCCGGCTGGGTATTGATTGTCTCACGCAAGCTTTCTTCCGGCCCAGTAAAGCATATCTCGGAAAGCTCTATGCCAACTGCTCGATCAGCAATGTCGAAGACATGACGGGCAGCAGGTGACATCTGGTAGACATCCGCTCCCATGCCAACCGTCTGGCTCCCTTGCCCCGGAAACACGAAAGCAATACGTTCGCTCACGCCAACCTCCGTCAGTCAGTCAGTCACCGGTTATCTCGTAACGTAGCCCTGGCGGTGGAATGGTTATTCAGCGCGTGAGCCTCGTGCCGGTATCTCCAGCACCTGGCGCCCACGATACGTGCCGCAGTTGGGGCAGACGTGATGAGCGCGGCGTGTCTGGCGACACTGCGGACAGATCGTCAATTGGGGAATCTTGATCTTGTGATGCGCACGGCGATTTGCCTGGCGCGAATTTGAGAGGCGTCGTTTAGGTAGTGCGCCCACGTTTGCTACTCCTTGAAAAATTGCTTCCCACATAGACTCCACCGGCGCTCCGCGAAGTGCCGAGCATAGCCAGTACGTACGCAGGATTACTTCTGTGCACCACGCACAAGCGCTCACAACGCGCCAATGCTCGCCCATTGTACCACAGACGGCGACGCGCGAAAACGGGTTCGACACTCGTTTGGATATTCTTCACCTGGTGAAGATATACCGTCTAGAGATGCTGCTGCCGCCTCAGCATCACAATTCGGTTATGCGTCAGCGCCTGTGCGCAAGAGGCGCAGATATAGAAGCCCTCTTCTTCACGGTAGTGGAGTTCCCTGAGATTGAAATGCAGATAACAGATTCCGCAGCGAGAGACATCACTCTGGCTGGCAATCTCTCGATCTCGCTCAAAGATACCATGCAACGAATCGATGAGTGGACCAATGTCACCCCGTACATCCCGGCCCTCTGGGACGGCCACGGATTCGTACGCACTCTGCTGCTCGTGACTCCAGACAACTGAAGTATCGACCCGAACGGTCGTATCCAGAACTCTTCCCCTCGTACCCTCCGGATGCGACTGCCATACATCAGCGCCGTCATCGTTCGTCTGCCGAGTTCCCGCCTCTCGCCAGTCGGATGAGGCGCCTGGTTGCCTGGGTACTCCGCCAGCCGGAAGTGCGGAACTGCCCCGAAGCTGGTTCGCCGGATGCAGATGGTTCTGTCCTGGCGCAAATGGCGCACGTATACTGTTTGGTGTGGTTCTACGCTCTGCCGGCAATTGAGCCGGCGCAACCTCGGCAACTGTGTCGCTGTTTACTCTCACATCAGCGGCAAGCGGCTGCTGTGAGAGTGAGGGCCTCTGCTGATCTTGCTCTTCATAGGCAAACCCCTCCTCCTCCACCACCGCCGAAATCTCACCTATGCGAATCGGAGCAGGTACCGGAGTAACCTGGGCTCGGTGCTGTCCGACCGGCTGACCCTGCGAATTCCGCTCGCGAGCTGACATATGGCGTGAGCGAGACGATTTACTGCCGCTGGCATTGTTATTGCGGCTTCGACTGGTGTGTCCACTACTCATAAGCTGTTCGCGCTGCCCACTCATCACTGGTGAGAGCTAGAGAAGAAAGCGCCTCTCCTGTCTTCTTCTTCATCACGCCCCTTGTGGAAGAGTGCCAGGCCATCGCAAGCCCCCACCGGTATGCTAAGGGACCCCACAAGCAAGCTCTTTATGAAATAAGCGCAGAATACTTGTCATAAACGTTGTGCTAGAACCATTTACTATACCTCGAAATGATGCCACAAGCCAGCCCTCTACCTGCCCTGATCGTCGAGCCACAACGTTTTCTGCTCAGGCGACATATTTGGGCTTGTACGCACCAGCTCCTGAAAATCCTTCTCCAGACGCTCCCCACTTCCCCCCGAGCTGCGCTGCCACACAGGCTCTCCAGTAACCTGCATCTGCAGAAGACTAGTAATCTGATCAAGCGAGGTGCCGAGCAGATCGCCAAGCGCCCGGATGAGCCGATCCGGAATAGAAGAGACCTTCACCATGCCGGTCTCAAGTGAGCTCACCACGTCCACGCCAAGCCCCAGTCGCTCAGCCAAAACCGGCTGGCTGAAACCGTGAGACTTTCGGAGTTCCCGCAGGGTGGAGACCACCACTCCACGAATGGCCCCCGGCGCCGGCAGATCCGCCTGAGCGGGGAACGTAGTCGCCATGGCTCTAGCCAAAGCGCGGACTGCAATACTCTCCGTCTCTCTCGTCGGTATCTCCTGCTCGTATCCGCTGGTGGCTACAAGAGCGGCGTTAAATTCAGCCAGCTCCGGTACATAGGCAGGATAACTGTTGAGGATACCGACAAAAGCTCCCGGTTCTTTCCGTTCACGGGCAGCTACCAACACCATTTTGGCTTGCATCAACTCGCTGCGGCTGGTTACACGCTGGGTGTTGTTGTGCTTACTATATTTCGATCCGCGTACCATATGATTTCACTCCTCACCCCTTATAGCGCAACCGCCGCAGTCTCCGCTTCGATGCATTGCCGTAATTTTACCAGAGCCTTTTCGTAGCGCAACCGCATGGTGCGTTCGGTCTTCCCACAAACCTTGGCTATGTCGTCCCAGCGCATGTGATCAAGCGCTCGCAACACCATGATCTGCCGATCCATTGCATCATCGAGATATCCAAGAATTCGCTCGGCCTCCACCGCTGCCAGGCGGTCATCCAGGTTATCATGCGGATCGGCGACTACTCCCGACTGGCTCGTTGCGTCCTCTTGATCCTCGGCAACCACATCGATGCGATCCACCAGGGACTGCGGGACATGCTGCGGTCTGCCTACCGGCCTTCCCTGTTCGTCGCGCCGGTAGCTCAAGCCCTCCTGCCGGAGCACGCGACCAAAGTTGTCGGCACAGCAGCAGCGCAAGTAGTGGATGAAATTCAGCGTCATGAACGTCTCAGTTGGATCCTGCGCCTCGCGCAACACCTGCTCGATCATGCCCATAATCGCGTCTTCCATGAGTTGCGGCCGATGCCGCAATCCCCACGATCGGCGCTGAAATTCCGGCATACAGCGTTCGATGAGAACTTCGCACAACTGCTGAATGACTCTCTGCTTGCCCGGAAGCGCTCCCCAGGCCCGTATGATCCTTACCAGCATTGCCTCTGGCACGGTATAACCACCGCCTGGCGTGCGCTGTCGCAACAATGCGAGCGTCTGTGGATCACCGGGATCGAGTAATTCGACTTGCCCTTCAGATTGCCCTACCGCACTCGTTCCATCCACTGATATATCGCTGATCGACATAGCTCGACTCGACTCATGTACCTCTGGTATCACCGCCGGTACCGCCCTGGGCGGTGGCTGCTGCTTAACCTTTGCCGCCCGGGCTTTCTTGGACTCGTCCATAAGGATGGTCTCCCTGCTGGTATCACCACCTGTTCACCCGCTCTTTCTGATTAGCCTCAGCCAAATCGGAAGATCGCAAAAACAGAGTGGAATGCGTGGCAATATCGTATGTGTCAATACCTAGATCGGATATGCGCTACCAGCGCTTCACCCAAGGCGCCGGCGGCCATTATTGCCCTATTATAGCAGCAAGTTTCCACCGGCTGCTTTTCTCATGTGCCCGCTCCCAGAGTGCGAAGAATCGGCAAAAGGGCGCTTTTCCACCATGTTGGCAAGGCACCAAAGACACCGGATGGTAAAATTTCGGTGGGCGCGCGATATACACAGTATGTACAATGATAGGAAACTCAGTTCATCCACTCCTGGCGATTTTGAGCCAGAGAAGTTGCTCTTAAACCGAAAGATCTCTATGCCTTACCGCGACCCACAACAAGCGGCTCCAAGGTCGCCTAAACTATCCAGAACCAGCGGGCGGCAGCCAGTTCCCGTTGCTGAGCCGTTCACATTCGTGCGCTCGAGCATTGCCTCCGAGGAGCACCAGGAACACAATGAGGATTATGTGATAGCCGACCGGTCTCGAGGACTGGCAGCGGTCTTCGACGGCGTCGGCGGCATCACTGGTGGAGAGATTGCTTCGGAGATCGCCGCCCGCAGCATACATGCCCGCTGGAAACGCCTCATCCAGTGCCAGACCAAGAATCAGCCAGGGCCGCTACCCACCGGTCAGGATGGGCAGCACATCCGCTTGCTCGTCGACGACGGCTCCATCGATGTGGCGGCATTGATTCGAGGTCTGATCGAAGACGCGCACGCGCAGATACAAAGCGAAGGAGTTCAACGTGTCAAGAACCAGTATAGCGGCCTACCAGAGCCGTTGACACCCAAGACAACTGTCGCGCTGGTTGCTCTCCACCGGACAAACCGGTCTATCGGCTATTCCATGGTGTGTGCTTGGGTGGGGGACAGCCGGGTGTACCTTCTGCCGGATCAGCAGGCGCTGATCCGCCTCACCTCGGACGACGGTCTACTTACCGAACTGGTCAAAGCAGGACTGCTTGCCGAAAACATCGCTAAGCGCATCGACCAGGCCACTAGACCCTGGAACCTCAGCAGTGTGGAGCGACTCTTCTTCGAAAAACGCAACGGTATCACCCAGGCGCTAGGTGACGAGCTGGCACCAGTGGCGCATGTCACAGTGGCTACTGTAGCTCCAGGTGACCGCCTTCTCCTGTGTACCGACGGTATACATGACAACCTGACGGATGATGAGCTGGAAACGCTGCTCAGGCAGAGCGCGCGCACTACTGTGGCAAAGCATATTGTAACCGCCGCCGCTGCCCGATCTCGCCAGGATGTTGTTGAGAACATGCGCGCCAAGCCCGACGACATGAGTGCGATAGTAATCACATGCCACCATTAATGGCCATTCACCCACAAGCACCAGCAAACTACCCGTCAAGTGGGGCAAAGGCAAAGGGTAGGCTGGCCTTTGGGTCCACTACCGTCTCGCCACGCAGGAAAGCTGCCATCAGGGAGCGAACTTCGGTCACCGACGCCAGCTTGGAGCTACTGTGAGTTCCCATATGGACGAGGATATGCCGGTTGTTGGAGAACCCGGGACGAATTTCTTCAACGTTGCTGGGCGGAGTTCGTCCATCCAGTGATCCGCTGATGAAGAGTACAGGCACGTCGGATACGACTGGTGAACGAAATTGTGCACCAAGATCGGGGCTCCCCCATGCGGCGGAGACATAGGGAAAGGGCAGATCCATGACATCGCCAAGCAGCGATTCACCGGCTTCACGCTGAATCTGCGCCATTCGCTCTGGTGAGACTCCGGAGGCAGAGTCCATACAGTAGGACATTGCGTTGCCGACCCACCCGCTGCGAAGTTTGCGCACTTCCTCCGCCAGCCACAAGAAATCTCCTCGCGCCATACCATAGTAACGCTGGGGTAGCTGGGCCAGGAAGCCATGATCTCCTAGGCCTCGAGCAGTAACCAGCTGCAAATCAAATTTACCGCAGACAATGGTTACGGTTTCACCGGCCAGCGTGTCTCGCACTTCAACCTCGACCGGCCGCTCTTCCAGGCGGGACATGACCAGCTCCATGAGAGCTAATAGGTCGGGTATCTCCTCTCGGAGCCGTTGATCAGCCTCTACCAGCTGCGCTAGCGTCTCCAGCTGGCGCTGTGCGTTGCTGGGCAGCTTTATAGTCTGATCTGGTCCTTCCACCAGCGCCAGTATCGCACGGTCGATGTGACTCCCGTGCCGTCGCAACGTCGCAAGCGCCAGATGAGAACCATAGCTGGCGCCATAGAGACAAATGCGATCAAGGTCGAGCGCCTGGCGAAGCGCCTCTATGTCGTCAGCACTCTCACTAGTGGTATAGCCCGCTAGATCGATGCCGCGCTGCCGCCAGAAGGCGGCCGCCTCCTGGCACCGCTCGCCGGTGACACGCAGAAATAATTCCCGCTCACCGGGCTGGTCGAGCGGCAGCATCCACCGTTCCAGGCAATCCAGCCGGGGATTCGAGAAGCCGGTGCCCCGTTGATCTAACAAGATGATGTCGCAAACGCTCAAAAGCTCCTCGAACCAGGGCACAAAGGAACCGAAACGCGCCCAGTCGCTACCCGGAACTCCAGGGCCGCCGGCAAGGATTACCAGGGGCGGAGCCGGGTGGGAGGATCTGCTCCTCATTCGGATGAATGCCAGCTCGATCAGCGCACTACCCGGCTCTTGCCGGTTCTCTGGGACCAGCAGCCTGCCGAGTTCGGCGGCGAACCGGTATCGCTCGGTTTCCGTCCCGAAGAGATCTGTCTTTACGATGTAGGGAATCAAGGTAAGCTGGCCAGCCTGCCCCCAGCCTGTTTGTCTCATGGTGATGACCCCCTGGAGGTATCCTCGTTTTCGGCGTCGTCACTCGCATGATACGAGGAGCGCCCCGGCGAGTCAACTCATGGGTAGCTAGAGCGCTGGTGGAGCTACCAGCGATGCTGGCTCTGCTTCGCCGGCAGCGCCGCTGGCAAGCGGGGGCTGCTGAGAGGATATGACACGCGTCCGCCAGGCATACACTACTGCTGCGGCAACCCCCACTACGCAGATACTTCCCATACATATGATGGTCGGTTGTACCCCTATTCTTGCCGACAGCACACCTACCAGGAATCCTCCGATGGGAGTAGTTCCGGCGAATAGTAAGAAGTAGAGGCTCATGACTCGCCCACGCAGCTCACCGGGAGCATTGAGCTGTAGCGACGTATTTGAGCTAGCGGTGTAAATAATGCCGGAAGCACCCATGAGGGCCAGGAGCGCCAGAGTGAACGGCAGCGACCGAGACATACCGACCAAGACCAGCAGGACCGAGAACACAAAGCCCGCACTGAGTAATACCCGCTGCGACGTGCGAGTCGCAGAGGCAAAGGCCAGTGCAGCCAGTAGTGAGCCAAGTCCCACCGCCGACGTCAGGACGCCGAGGCCTTCGGCACCTGCCTTCAGGACGTACCTGGCCAGAAGAGGTAATATCGTTGTGTAGTTGTATCCGAAAGTGCCCACAACCGCCATGGTGAGCAGCACCAGAAAGATCTTGGGCGTCTGGAAAGCATAACGGACACCATCGCGTAACTGGACAAATACTTTCCCTCGTGGGGGCCGGTCGGCGGAATAGAAATGCGCTGGTCGCATCAGAAGTAACCCGCCAATCACCGGCAAGAAACTGAGACCGTTGAATAAGAAGGCGGGTCCGATGCCAATGGCGGTAATGACGATGCCCGCCAGTGCGGGACCGATGATCCGGGCGGTATTAAATAGGGAGCTGTTGAGCGCTACGGCGTTCTGCAAACGATCCTTTCCTACCAGCTCGCTGACGAATGCCTGTCGCGTTGGGTTATCGAATGCATTGACGATACCGAGTAGCAGCGCCAGAAGATAGATCTGCCAGATCTGGATCGTCCCCGCCAAGACCAGGGCAGCGAGCAGCAAAGCCTGGAGAGTCGCCACCGATTGCGTGACGAGCAAAACCTGTCGTTTCGGCAAGCGATCAGCGAATACTCCACCAAACAGAGTCAACAGAGTAATCGGTAGGAACTGCAGCAGCGTCACTGTGCCCAGGGCTATCGGAGAATTGGTCAGTTGCAATACCAACCATGCCTGTGCAGTCGTCTGCATCCAAGTACCGGAAAGTGAGATGAGCTGTCCGAACCAGAACAAGCGGTAGTTGTAGACCGTTAGTGAGCCGAATGTACGGCCCGCTAGAATTTTGATGCGTAGGCTTATGTTGCTCACAGGCGCCTCTCGTCAAGCCACCTGGCGAGCATTGCTGGTCGCTCGGTTGGCAAGAGCGCCGACAAGCCAGGCTACTGCCGGAGCGGTTGCCGCGAGAATTTTACCGAAGGCGGCCGCACAATGTCCATCTTGTGCACCAGCGCGCAGAACGCCATGCCAGTACGGTGGCACTGGATATCTTTTATGTTTAATCATGTTTTTATTGTAGGGTGTTAGTGGATTTATTGGCAATGTCGAACGGCCTACCGTCGGCTGCTAACTTGGGTGGGGCACCGTCAACCCTGCCGTCTCGGGGAGTGGCAGCTGTATCGTGATGGTAGTGCCAATATCTAACCGGCTTTCAACGGTAATCGTGCCGCTGTGCGCCCCAACGATGGCTTGTGCGATGGGAAGGCCGAGCCCCGAGCCCTCATGCTTAGGCCGCCGGGGATTGGGCGCGCCGGCCTGCTCGATTGCCCGGCTCTCTCTGCCCGCAACCGCAATCTGATGAGACGTAATGTGTCGCTGAATTTCACTGGTTTGCGCCCGGTAGAAGCGATCAAATATATGGGGCAGATCCTCTGGAGAGATCCCAAATCCATTGTCGGAGATACTGATAAACACACCTTGTTGCGTCCGCCCAATTCGCACCCGTACCCAACCGGAGGAATCCTGCCGCCCATACTTGAGCGCGTTGTCCAGGAGAATCAGCATGACTTGTTTTATGCGATCAGGGTCCACCGGGACTACCACACGACCACCAGTCTCATTACGCAGGGTCACTTCATGCTCACCGGCCAGAATGCGTGCCTGGTCCACCGCTTCGCCAACGATGGAGACAAGATCAAGCGCTTGCAGGTCCAATGGACGTCCAGCATCGAGACGCGCCAGAGTCAACAGATCATTGACCAGGCGCGACATACGCTCAGTCTCTCGTCGAGTGGCCAGCAGGACCTGCTCCGCTACCTCCGGATCGTCTTTCGCTCCCCGTAGCAGCACATCGGTGTAGCCGCGAATCGAGGTCAGGGGAGTGCGCAGTTCGTGCGAGGCATCGGCTATGAATTGGCGCATGCGCTCCTCTGAGGCGTGCTGAGCAGAAAACGCGCGCTCTATCCGTGAGATCATGAGATCAAAGGTATCGGCCAGCTTACCAATCTCGTCACCCCCATGCGGTAGCCGGACTCTCTGAGAAAGATCTCCACCGGCGATACGCCCGGCAGTCTCGGTCATCCGCACCAGCGGCCGCAATACGCTTACCGTCAGTGGCGCCCCCACCACAACGCCTACTACCAGGGCACCAAGCAATATCAGGATGAGCACCAGGTGCATAGCCGCAATCTCGCGGTACAGCCTCGCATAATCGGTCACTACTTGAATGATGCCGATGTCGCTTCGGGTAAGGGCGCCGCCGGCATCCACCGCGGCGCAGCGAGAGGAAGTGTAGTACCGAACCGCGACCAGCATGACACCCACACGCTGGCCGGAAGAATCTTTGGTCTCGTAATAAGCGCTGGCAAGATATCCGGTTCCCGTTACTCGCAGGCGGGCAACCGCGACCTTGCCCCGAATCTCTGCCAGATTGGCGGCGTCGAAGTAGGGAGGCGCCGCTCCCGCAGCGATGGATGTACTTTCGGGCGCCAGTACCGATCCGTTGCGATCGAGAAGATAGACCGCCGTTATGGCCGGTAGATCCTTGGTTAGCGGCTCCGCAATGGTATCCTCGAACGCTTGCTGGTAACTGATGGCTCCAACACAGGTCGCTCCCGTGCCGTCGACTTCTTGATCAAAGAAGCGTTGGTTTACGGTGGCATTCGCCAGCACCTGAGCGGTGAAACGAGCGCGCTCCTCCTGGTACAGCACCGAACCCACCACCACGTCGAGCGCAACACCTAGAACTACCAACAACACTACTAAGGTGCCCACATAGATGAGCAACAGGCGCCAGCGCAGCGTGTGGGTCCAGCCGAGCCCGCGTGCAAACACACGCATTCGGGTCCGCGGCGGTGCGGCCAGGCCAAGCGTCGTGGCGGTCGGATCACGACCAGTACCGACTTGACTGGGCACATCGTATGGTTGCGGTCGCCGTGGTCCCTGGGTAGAGGGCGCTAGACTTCGCGGATCGGCGGATGGCCGGGAAGGGGGGGGCGTTGTCATAATAAAACTCAGCCCTTCAGGACATAGCCTACGCCGCGAACCGTTTGGATCAATTTGGGGTTGCTAGGCTCGTCCTCGATCTTTTCGCGAAGGTAGCGAACGTAGACTTCGATGATATTGGTCTCACCCATGAAGTCGTAGCCCCAGACTCGATTCAAAATAGTTTGCCGGTCAAGCACCTGGCGCGGGTGAGTCATGAAAAGGTGCAGCAGATTATACTCGGTTGCCGTACACTCGATGAGCCGGTTACTCCGCCGGATCTCACGCGCAGACTCATCTAACGTCAGATCGGAGACTTTCAGGATGCGCCCGCCTGGTCCGCCAGCGGCAGCTATGCGTTGCTGGCGGCGGAGCAACGCTCGTACGCGCGCCAGCAATTCCTCGAAACTAAAGGGTTTGGTGAGGTAATCATCAGCGCCGGTCTCCAAGCCAGTGACGCGATCCCGCACCTCATCCTTGGCGGTCAACATCAGTATGGGAATGTCACCGGTGATCTCGTTTTCGCGAAGCCGCCGGCAGACTTCAAGGCCATCCATACCCGGCAGCATGACATCTAAAATAATGAGGTGCGGCTTCAGGCGTTGCGCCAGGTCATAGCCAGTGACGCCATCACCGGCATCCTCGACTCGAAACCCTTCATAGCGCATTCCAAGCCGAATGAAGTCCACAATGCCCTGCTCGTCATCGATCACCAACAGGGTAGTCCTACTGTCATCGCCGGACTTGGGCAGAATAGCTGCTGCAGAGATTCGTTGATCCACGTACCTTACCCGTTGGCGGCTGCGAACGCTCGGCCGCTATACATTCGCTGCTGTGAGCACCTACCAGCTCTACGCCATTATACCTGTGTGTCGGCATGCCAGCAAGATAGCGCCGAATGGCCAGCTACGTCCAGCGGCGAACCTAACACTGAGCGCGGTTATCTTTCTTGTGCTAGCCAAAGGTACTGCCGGTGCGACCGATGAGGCAGCAAGCCGCTTTTATTTATATACATCGGCACACTCCTTGCATTGACTTCAAGCGGGCAAATGGAAGCTGTCTCGTCCCTACCTTCAGTTTTCATCGTAACATGTCTTACTCATCCGTTGAGGCCGCAGTGGGCGCTCTACACTCTTTTTGGTGAAGATGCCTCGGGCATCGCGCGCTCATGCAACGCCAGTACTCTCGCTATTATAGAAAGGCAATCATCATGACAAGGCATGAGCCGGCCGAGGCAGGTGAAGCCACACCGGTGCGACCAGCCTGCGGCAGCGTTCGGCCCTCGGTACCTTATCGCGGAGAGTTGGCACGCCATCGCTTGATTACGGCAGACGGCAGCGATTACGTCGTCGCCACTCTTTACGAAGCAAAGCGCGTTCCCGCTTATGTCACCGGCGCATATCCAGTTACCCGTGGCTACCTGGTTATGATGCGCCAGCCGCTCTATGAAATACACGGCGAGGACGAAGGTACCGCTCGCGCCAACCATGACCGTCTGGTATCGGTGCTGGCCGAAGCCGGCGTTAGTATTGTACGAGCCGAGCGCTTGTTAGCCGCTCGCCGGCGGGCTGAGAAGCAAGAGGCTGCAGCCAGCAAACGGACGCCGGGCGATTCGCCCCTAGTACGGACTCTTGCTGGGACTGCACTCACGTTCCGGCAGGGGCAGAAACCCACCCCGGAGCCTGCTATCCTCAGCTGATGGCCTCTTGCGTTCGCGAAGGGCTATCGACGTACCGGCAGGTACCACCTGGACCGGTACGTCGAGCTACCGAACTGGTGGAGAGCTGATGCGGCTTCAGGGGACGATCGTCCATTCGGGCGGCAGCTCATAGTTGAAGACACGTCGACTCAAGAATCGACCATTGTGATAGTTAACCTGCCCGGCACGGGCCAATGCCTCATACGTATTGGCAATCTGCACAATACGCTTCTTCCAGAGATTGTAGAGAATAACACCTGCCCGGACCGCCTGGAGACTGGCTTCGCGAGTGGCTTCATCCAGCACTCGGAAGACGGGCGTCTTCTGAGGAGGCAAGCTGCGTAGCTGCTCGTGGATGTGTTGCAATTCGTTGGGCAGGTTATGCTCGTCGAAGATCACCAGACCGCTAGCAACCAGTGGTTGCAGGTTCCGGTCGTATTGTCGCGAAGCCTCCAGCAATTGCGCTACAGTTTCAGGATTCGTGGCGCAGGCAGCAGTCAAGGCGATGGCAGCGGAGGTGTGAGCCACAAAGCTCACGGTACCCTCCGCATCCACTATCGTAAAGCGCATAACATCTAAACGCACAACATCCATGAGATTTCTCCCCTAAGAGTGGCCGCTACATTCATACATACCAATACAGAAACACATCATACCAAAACCCAGGCGAATATCCCGAGTGGTCCCAAATTGTCCCAGATGAGCCACTACGCAAGCCGCTTGACGCAGGCAGGGAAGCAAGCTATACTCTCGAGGACGAGCATACAGTGTCGAGGAACACATTACCCACGCACTGGCAACCTTCCGTGAAGGCTGGAAAAGGCTCGGGTGCTGGACCCTGACGATGGGCTGGCGCTCCTCCCCACGGGATTAGTAAGTACGAAGAAAGGTGAGGCGCTTTCCTCTCTATCCCTTGACGGGATTAGTATCCGGCGCCAAGAATCTATGAGCAAAAAAGTGGATCTCGAAGTCAAAGCCGCGCCCATGACCACCAGAGAAGCTGGGCGCAAGGGCGGCACCACCGTGCGAGATCGCTATGGCGAAGACTATTACCGCCGTATCGGTAGGATCGGCGGGACAGCGCTCAAAGATAAGCGAGGAAGCGATTACTACCGCGACATTGCCAGCAAAGGCGGCAAGGCCAACATGACAAAGTATGGGCCTGATCACTTTGCTGCTATGGGAAAAAAGGGCGGTAACACCACCAAGGAGCGACACTCGCCCGACTTCTACAGCCGTATCGGCAAGCTGGGCGGCGCCGCCAAACGCGGAAAGAAGGGCCTCGCGGCGAGCTGAGGCAGCTCTCCTCTACCGCTAGCTCCAGGAGAGCTGCGAACGAACACAGCAACACCGGTAGTCGAAACGCACGCACCCGCGCCTAGTCGGCTACCGCGGGAGTCGTGATCTCACCCAACGTCTTCATACCCTCCGCTATCACGTCGGGCAGTTGCGCATCGGCAGCTTGCTTGGCCACACGAATGGCATTCTTGATGGCCTTGGCTTTGGAGCGACCGTGGGAAATGATGGAAACGCCATTGACGCCAAGCACCGGCACACCACCATACTCTTCGTAGTCCAATTGCTTGCGTACGCGATCAAATGCGGGCTTAGCCAGCAGAGCGCCAACCGTCGAGATTGGACCCGCGGTTAGCTCCTTCCTGATGGTGGAAAGTAGCATCCTGGCCAGTCCCTCGCTGAGCTTGAGGACCACATTGCCGACAAAACCATCGCATACTATGACATCTACAACTCCAGCATTGATGTCACGACCTTCGACATTGCCTTTGAAATTGAGCCCGCTTTTGGGGGCGGCAGCTTTGATGAGCTGGTGTGCCTGCTGGGTAAGCTGATCACCTTTGGTTTCTTCTTCGCCGTTGGACAACAGCCCGATACGCGGGCTGGCAACAGCAAATACGCTTTGCATATACACCGAGCCCATAACGGCGAATTGCAGAAGATAGGATGGCTTGCAATCGGTATTGGCTCCCATATCCAGGACGAGGGTCTGGCGGCCGCCATCGGCGGGAACCACTCCGCCAAATGCTGGACGTTCCACTCCCCGTATGCGTTTGAGCGTGAAAATTGCGGCCGCCAGTACCGCGCCGCTGTTGCCCGCCGAAACCGCACCAGCCGCCTGTCCATCCCGAACCAGCTCGTGCGCCAGAGTAATGCTGTTGCGCGGCTTGGCACGGACAGCTTCCGCCGGATGCTCATCCATACCTATGACCTGGTCGGTATGGACAATCTCGAGATCGAGACCAGCCGTGTCATGCTGAGCGAGTTCCTGCTCAACTCTGCTCTGGGAGCCAACCAGGAGCACTCCTATGCCCAGCTCACGCGCCGCCTGCACTGCGCCAAGTACCACTTCACCCGGTGCATAATCCCCACCCATCGCGTCCAGCGCGATCCGTGTCTTACCGGTTGCGTCCGCCACGCTCTCTCCCTCCCGGACAGGTAACGTCGCGCTTCTCGCTACGACCCCAGAGTTTGTTTCACCAATTGTAGGAGTTGGTTCAGGTCGAAGGGCTTCTTTACGATATGTATAACACCCAGTTTACGCAGAGTGGCCTCATCACGACCTACATCGGCCTTGGCGGTGACTACGATCACTGGAATGTTGGCGGTCTCAGGGCTAAGTTGCATCAGCCGAAGCTCATCTTCGCCTTCCAGGTAAGGCATCATCAGATCAAGTAGGATCAGATCCGGATGGTACTCGCGCACAGCATCATAGAAACGCAAGCTCTGTATGGATTTCTGGACGTCGTACCCTTCCTCCGTGAGTGATTGCTCAAGAAGCTCGGCAATAGTAACCTCGTCATCGGCAACCAGAATCTTTTTTGTCACGCAAGTACCTCAATCCTTCATCAGTCAGACCAGAGTCGCGTCAGGAATCTAGCCTCATGATCCCCCTGAGATATGCCAATGAGATGAGCCATACTAGGGTACCGCTCCAGAGTGGGGTATCACTACACCGTTGCTCCCACTCTGCCCGGGTAACGAAGATGGCAAGGCCTGAATCTCACACACCCCTGGCGCATTGTACACTCTTTACACACACCCTGCCACACTCGCTGCAGGTGGGTTATGGGCGCTAGATTCTTCCCGACAGTATCGCCGGAAACTGCGCGCTTCGAACTGTCTCGACAAATGCCTCAGCGGCGGGAGACAACGCATGTCCCGGCCACGCCGCCAGCGCCACTTCATAGGCGGGCAACTCGGCATCTTCCAGGCTGATCTCTACCAGATCGCCTCGCTCCAACTCGCCCCATACCGCAAGCGCCGGGAGCACAGTGACACCCACACCGCGCAAGAGCAGCTGGGTCATGACTTCTCCTGCTGTCGCCTCCAGCGCTATCGCGTCGCTCCCGACCGGCAAGATGTGCCGAAGTCCGACGTGAGTCGGACCGGCTTGAGTAGAGAGAATCGTGTGACCGGCGAGGTCGGCGCGCTGGCAGGAACGCTTGCGAGCCAGTGGATGGCTGCGTGAAGCAACCAGCGCTAGCGGGTTGCTGTAGCTCCACAACACCTGCGCTCGCGGGTGGATCTGAGCCTGAGAGCAGATGGCCAGCTCGATAGCGCCGTCTAGCAAACCCTCCATCAGCACACGGCTCAAAGCAGTGCGAACATCGAGATGTACACCGGGGTGGGCACGCCAGTAGGCTTCGATCAGCCGCGGCACCAGATACTGGCTGCAGGAGGGATTGGCGCCCAGGGAAAGCCTGCCCAGCCCACCTCGCCGGATGCGCTGCACCGTGCTCAGTCCTTCGGCGCGAAGCCCCAGTATCCGCTCGGCATACGGCAGCAGTGAACGGCCGGCTTCGGTTAATTCCAGGGTGTGACCGTGACGAACAAACAGGCGGATACCCAGCTGCGCCTCCAGCTGTCCTATTCGTCCACTTATCGTCGGCTGGGCCAGGTCGAGCAGAATCGCGGCCCTCGAGAAGCTACGCGCTCGCGCAACCTGAACGAATGTCTCGAGTTGATCGATCGTCACTTCGGCTCTGCCTTCCCTTGTCTCGGCTTGTCATGGTACTACCACCCGCACGTTGCCTATATCTTCATACATCAATATCAGAAATTTCAATACCACCTATTGCCACTGCCCTCTCGTAGTCATGGGCCAGGGCAGGTACACTCTAGGCAGACCGAAAATGACCTATGGTTATCGTTGCGTCCGGAACAATAGCCGTCAAAGGAGACGAAGCAATGGAGGAGAATACCAGGATTATGCCGCTCATACGGAGCTTCGACCACGTGCAGGTAACCGTCCCATTCTCCGGTGTTGAACAGGCTAAAGCCTTCTACGGAGGGGTTCTGGAACTGGTAGAGATACCCAAACCAGAGGTTCTCCAGGCTCGTGGGGGGGCCTGGTATCGCTGCGGTGATCAACAGCTTCACCTGGGGCTTCTCGAGGAGAATTCCGGCAGCTCCTACCTTCCGCCCCAAAAAGCGCACGCCGCTTTCCTGGTAAGCGATCTGGAGATTCTGCGCCAACGGCTAAAGGGCGCTGGAGCGCCGGTCACGCTCGACCTTCAGATTCCTGGATTCCAGCGTTTCTACACTCTCGATCCATTTGGCAATCGGCTCGAATTTCTCCAGCGGCAGCATGCCGGTGAACCGGGTGATGTCCCTGCAAATGATGCGGCGAGTGTCGATGGGGACGAGAGCGCTCGCGTCAAAGAGCGAGTACGGCAGATGTTCGGCCGGGCAGCCGATGCCTATGTCACCAGTACCAGCCATGCATCCGGCGATGATCTGGCAAAGTTGCTGGAATTGGCCGCTCCCCGGCCGAGCGATCGCGGGCTGGATATCTCTGCCGGAGGCGGCCACACCGCCCTCGCCGTCGCGCCGCATGTCGCTTCGGTGGTTGCCAGCGATCTCACGCCGCGCATGCTGGAGGCGGCGCGTGCGTTTATCACCGCCAGAGGAGTGGGTAACGTATCGTACGTCATAGCCGACGCCGAACAACTGCCGTTCCTGGATGCCAGTTTCGATCTGGTGACCGTGCGCATCGCGCCGCATCACTACGCGAATGTCCAGGCGGCAGTAAGCGAAATGGCACGCGTGTTGGTTCCGGGCGGCCGCCTGATCGTCATCGACAACATCGCGCCCGAAGATAGTGTGCTGGACCAGGCGGTCAACGACTGGGAGAAGCGTCGCGATCCCAGCCATGTACGCGCCTATACTGTCTCCGAGTGGCGAACCTTTCTCGACTGGGCTGGACTACAGGTGCAGAGCTTAGAGGTCGGGAGCAAGCCGATCGACTTCGCTTCCTGGACGGAGCGCATGCAAATGCCGGCCGAAGCTAGCGAGCAACTGGCCGCCGATATGCTGGGGGCAACCCAGCCGGTGCACGAGCACTTCAAGGTCAGGGGAGAGGGCGGCCGGCTGGTTAGCTGGTCATCAGACTATGTGGTGCTGCTGGCAACCAAATAGCTTTAAAGCGGCCCCACTGGTTCATGTCACCGGTCCTAACTCGGGGGGACCAGATGGACGGGGCTGCCGGCCAGGGAAACTTTCATACCCACTGTGTCGTTCGGTGTACCGTTACTGCTGGCATAAATCATCTGCCACCAGCCGGTTCCATTGGGCTGGCAATCACCAGTGTAGGTTGACGGCAGGGTGATGGTCGCGGTCAACCAGATGCCGTTGAGAGCATTGTAGTTTGATGAGCTAGAATGGGCCTGCACCACACTGTCGCCATCTACGGGGGTGGTAGGGAACCCTGGATAAGTCACCGCTCCGGTCCCCACCCCGGCTTCGGCCACGCCTACATAGATATCTCCTCCGCCATCTCCTGGATCGAATATCTGCATACTAAGCGTACGCCCAGCATAGGTAGTGGGAATGCAGGCCAGATCGAGGCAAGTGTAGGCAATACTCGGTGAGGTCTCCGTAGCGCTGACGCAGGTCGTGGTGGGATCGCTGGCATTGTAGCCGCTCGTGCTCAGTGCGGATGAGAAGTACACATCCATATCGTTCCACGCCGCGATCTGCAACCCAGGGTTGCTGCCAGCCGAGCAGCCGACAGGTGAAGACAGGCCAGCTGGGCATACCTTGAGCGCATATTCATGCTCGCCATAGCCGCTGGTGGTGTCCGAGATGTAGGAGCTGGTAGCAGACATCAGGCCAGTGGCCTCAATGACTAACCGGTACGTTCCGGCCGGCAGATTGGGGTAGAGAGTACACCACTGCTGCCAGCAAGGAGCTTCAGCAGTGGTGTCATACGGCGTGGGATTGCCGGTGGCACTTGGGAAGCAACCATTACTGCCAGGCGTAGTAGGATATGGCTGATTGTAGTAATTGTTGGTTGCGCCTCCATTCCAGTAGGGATCGTAGATTTCTCCCGCTGTGCAGCCGTGTATGGACAGATCGCCACTCATGGCGTCATATGACGGATACGTGACTGAACCCAACGGCGTATCGCTTGAGCGGTCGTAAAGCGAGTTTACCTGGTACAGCGAGTAGGTAATGTCGTAGTAGAAAGGTGGCGCGTCGTATTTGCCATCGAAAGTCTTGATACCGTTGCCGCTCGGCCCCATATAGTACTGTGGGTTGCTACCGATGAAGTGATCGAAGTTGGCATAGCCACATGAGCTGTCACAGGGAATGAAACTCGGATTGTAGACCCAGATGTCGGCATTTCCCACCCCTGAGGGCACAGTGACCAGGTAATTGTAGCCGCCGGGGTGAGCGGTAGGCTGGGTTTTAGGACCGCTATATCCAACCGGCTGCTGATCAGGATTGCCCGCCGTCACATCGGTGGGCTCTCCGCAGTGGTCGGTAATGCCATCGAGATATTGCGGGTGGTTGGTGCCGACGCCATTATAGGTGAAAGGGGGTGAGCTCGCCGAGCCATCCGGGGTTCCGGTATAGGCTGGCCCCTCCTCGCAGTATACATACGGGTCACCGTATTCTTTCAAGTCGTCCGGGCCGATGAACGAGGCCAGAAAGGACTGCAGATGAGGATAGGTGCCATCATTGGGGTCACAGGCCTGGATGCTGCCGGAATTATTACACTCCACTTTGTCACCAAAGTAGTTGGTTCGTGCCCCCAGCTGCGCCGGCGGCAGGTAATCCGCCTGAGCGGTGGCGATAAGGGTGACCGGCTGCACGCCCAGGCCGCTGAGCAGCACCAGGTCCAGCGTCTGGGTAATGGTGACCTGTAGATCGTACTGATTTGCACTGACCGGGCAGATGGAGACAGGGGCGCCAGCTACACAGGCTGACGCGTTATAGGGTAGGGCGGTTCCATAGCCGTCCTCGACCACCTCTTTGGAGGCGCGCGAGACCGCCGAATCAATATCACCCGGCCGCATCGTGTTGTAATAGTTGGGCATGTAGAGCACACCGGCAAGCGCTCCCGCCTCCGCCGCTCGCTGCATGCGGGCGTAGAGATCGTAGGCGCGGCCCACGTCGATCACCAGACCGGCCATCCCCAGCAGCACAGTAAAGGAGAGCGCAAAGATGACCAGAGTCTGGCCGGAGCGCATCCGTTGCCGGAATCCCCGACGTCCCGAACGCACCCGAAGTACGGGGTGGGCGCTAGCCGTGTATGACATGGAATAACCCTCGTAGTTTCAGTATCAAGTTACCCCGCCGTCGCAGTCGGCGCCATGACTGGCGTCGGCAGAACCATCGGGTTGATCGGCATGACCGTGTAATCTGTGCTCGCAAAGACGCCATTGCCGATGAGTGGGAATTGGAACGCGTACGTGTAACTGATCTGTACACCCAGCGAATCTTCTGTGTACGGGGTGTCGTTTCGCGAGCTGGGCGGATAATTGTCGGGGGAGGCGGTTGGGCTCACGGTAGCGACACCGCCGACAATTGAACAGGTGGGATCGCCGGCGTAGATCGATTCGGTGCTCATCCCCTGCGGCTGTCCATCGACTCCAGCATCATAGATCATGATCTGGGTAACGGTGACATTGGCCACGTTGCTAAGCGCGGCATTAACCGCGCTGACAATACCACAGTCCGCCGTGGGCTGGTCGCCCAGAACCGAGCCGACACGAGCCGCCTGTTGAGTCGCGTATTCGATGCTCACATGAGCATTCAAGAGACCGCCAACATCCACCACTCCGGAAACCATGATAAGGATCAATACCAGAAAGGTGGCGAACTCCAGGAGTGCCTGGCCGCGTTCTCCTCTCCTTCTCCTCCTCCCGCGCCTGGACATGCTGGACTTACTGCTCATGCGCCTTCTCCCCGCAGCCGGCGACTGGCAAAGGCTACCATGGCAGCAGCAAGCACATCGGAAGGGAAGCTATCCAAAGGCAACCGAACCGGTGTCCGGGACGGCACGGCAATCCGCCCCTGGTAGTCCTGCGGTTCTATACGCTGCACCGATGTGGCGGTGAGTTGCAAGTCGGAGTTGCCGCCGGAGAGGAAGGCAGTCAGATAATGATATTGGTACGTAATACGGACTCCCAGATAGTCAGCCGAAAGCAGGTCATCAATCCGCATATCAACCGGCCAGGTCTGTGGGTCAGTAGGGATGGGATTGCCCTGTATGTCATAGACATTCTCAACGATATTGCCGGCGTTGGTAACTGGCGCTCCGGTGACATCCGCCTTGAATATCTCGATCTCGATGGTTTGCGCGATGGCCACGCCCGAGGTATGCGCTCGTACCGCGGCGACTATCTGCTGGTCTACAGTAGGATCGGTCCTTCCCAGCAGCGAGCCGATTCGTGCGCCGGCATCGGCGGCTAGATTATACGAGGAGATCGAGACATCGATCAGCGAAAACTCAATAAGGCCAAAGATCAGGGCAAAGAAAAGCGGCGCCACCAGGGCGAACTCGACCATGGCCTGTCCACGCGCTTTGCTGCGCCGCAACGACCCCGAGCATCCGGGTATTTCCGAAGGCCGGCGACCCGCCTTCGTTGCTCTCCGCGGAACGGTCGCCATGCGCTTCTCCTGCCGGTACACCACCTGGCCTGCTAGAACATGTCGAGACATCTCGTGAGTAATGACGGATGAAGGGAGCATCGCTATCGTAAGCACTCCGGCTGGCACCGTCAAGTCGAATGGGAGTCTGGTACCTCGCCACTAGCTCCGGATCAGCGCCAGTAGCGTGAAGCCGGCGGTCACGCGCAGCGGCGCCCGCTCTATACCATCCAATCCCTCAGTCACGCCAGTCCGGCGGCGAGTGGGGGTCATCGCCAGCAGCTGCGCTACCGCTTCAGCGGTGAGTGACAACTGGTAGGTGAGCTCGAAGCACTCCAGGAGAGAGAATGCAGGGGCCAGCTGGGCCAGTACTCGCTCGCGCTTATGCTCCTCGATCTGTAGCAGCGGAAGAGAGGCACGAAGCTCCCGCAGATGCTGGGGAGCAGGGATGACGATTAGCAGTAACCCACCGGGCACCAGCACCCGGGCAAACTCGGCGGGATTGCGCGGAGCAAAGACATTCAGCAGCACCTGGAGGCTGGCGCTACGGAAAGGGAGTCCGGCTTTGAGATTGGCGGCAATGAAGAATATTGCTGGAGAGTCAGCGGCGCGTTTGGCGGCCAGCCGTATACCATCTTTGGAGATATCGAGGCCGAAGAGATCAACCTGAGCAGTGGCTATCTCCGAGCTGTCTGCCAGGTACGTGGCCAGCCGCTCGGTGAAATAGCCTTCACCGCACCCGGCGTCCAGTACGGCGCTATGCTGCCGGAGGCTAGCAGCTCGGAGACGCGGTACTAGGTGAGCGGCAACCCGCTGGTTGATTGCCAGCGAGAGCGGCTGGTAATATCCAGCATCCAGGAAGGCGCGCCGCGCCAGCAGCATCTCCTTGGTATCTCCCGGATGCCGGCCAACGGTGAGATTGACGTAGCCCTGGCGAGCAAGGTCAAAGCTATGCGACTCCGCGCAGCGGAGCGCACCCGCACTCGGCAAGAGCTCGCCGCCGCAGAATGGGCACGCCAGAACCGGCTGGCTAAGCTGGTCGTTGCTCAAGCGCCGTTCTCCTGCTTCGCTGCCAAGATGGCTGGGGCACAAGCACCGCCGCCGATCGCGTGCCGCAGATTGCTGACGGCGCGCTGGTGCTTTAAGCCATCAAGAGTAGGTTGTCAACCTGGGCGACACTCACTTGAGCGAGCGAGGAGGCCAGGTAGTCGGCTCGAATAAGCCCAGGAGCATCCGCCACACCCGGCCGTCGCACCGCCAGACAGCGCATGGAGGCGGCATGCGCTGCATCAATGCCGGCAACGGCATCCTCGATCACCAGAGAGTGGGAGGGCACAATCGCCACTCGCTGCGCCGCCGCCAGGTAAATATCCGGAGCCGGTTTGCCGCGAGCCACCTCTTCGCCGGAAACTATTCCGTCCAGGTAACGACCAATGTCTAGCAACTTCACTACTAATTCAATGTTTTTTCTCGGTGCCGAAGAACCGAGAGCCTGGCGGTAACCCGCGGTGCGGAGAGCCGCCAGCAATTCCCGTGCTCCCGGCAACGGCATAGCTTGTACCGCGACTAATTCGCGATAGATCTCCTCTTTCCGCTCAGCTAACCCGACAACTCTCTCCACTGGGAGAGTAGTGCCAAACAGCGCGGGAATAACATCCGCATTGCGCATTCCGAACGTTTCCCAGAAGCGCTCATCGCTGTAGGCAAACCCATTTTCCTCGGCCAGCCGTTGCCAGGACTGTCGATGCTGTTCGGCACTGTCGATAATGACTCCATCTACGTCCCAAAGCACCGCGTAATCCTGACGATTGGGATAGTGGTCTGGCTGCGTCATCTGATTTGGCATCCCGTCTGCATGGTATTGTGGCGACGCGCTGGGCATCCGCCGGACAGCGCGCTTATCTATACCATACTAGCACAGGGCGCGCGGAGGTTTACCATCCCAATAGTCACACGCGTGTGATTTGTCTTCTCCGTCGCTCGCCCTAAGCTTTCAGAAACGGCTAGCGGCTGCATTCACCGCCGGGCTTGTGCAAATATGTTGCAGGGATAGAACGTACTACATACGAGTAGATGGTGGTACGAGTCTTGTATATTGGCGAAACTGAGCTCGGGGTGCTATCAACTCATCCGACAGTCTTTGCAAAGACTATGCATATAGTATGCAAGTACACAGGAAGCAGGTTCCGAGTAGCAAAATAGTACCTGCCGAAACGGCATAGCAGATGCTTCCATATCAGGTTCAGGTATAGTTGCAAACGGGCGCTGGCTGCGGACAAATGTTCCAGAAGTTTAACTGGTGAGGTTGGTAAGGGTGGTGTGGTGGCAGCCAGCGCATCGTGGATACAGGTGCGACGCGTGGGAGGTGAGACTTCGCTGAACGGATATCAGCGCGACTAATGCCGGTGTACATGCGCCGCAAGTCAGCGGCGCTCCGGCGTGGCGGGGTGGAGCGGTCGGCGGCCGTGTATCCTATCCATTGGAGGTTTCTCGCTTGCTTTCAGAACAACTCAGTTTGAAGTCCAGTGGGTGCATCTTATCGCTTGCCTTGTTAGGTGGGATTACCCTCAGCGGAGGAGTTAGTGTAGTACACACAGTTGCGGCCGGTGCGGCACCGGCCTCCGAGCAGCCCGAGCAGTCATGGATCACATTCTCTGGTCCCTGGCTCTGCCGGGTCTGGACTGGTGCAGCCGATACTATCGAGGCTTCGGACATGGGCCCTGGATCCACACTTGCTGCGCAGGACTCATCATCTCCAGTTTCGCTCGTGTGGCACGGCAATACACCCTCGCAGCTCAAAACGAATAGCGCAGCAGAAACCGCGGAGGTCTCAGTTTCTACAGCGACATCCTTTGGCGCAACCTATGCTGGCACGACCATCCATTGCACTCGACAATGGCACGTAGACTCTTTAGGGTATATTATCTCCGAGGAGCCGGAATGGGTGCCCGACTCCACCGGCGCATGGCCAGCGACTTCCGATGTGCCGAATTGGCTGGAGCATAATCGCCTGCAAGTCCGCCTCAAGCCCGCAGTACCTCGTCCCAAACCCAAACCCCAGGTACATAACACTGCGCCAGTCTATCAGGCGCTCACCTACACGGGGACCTCGCAGACAGTTACTTCGACCCCGGCCTCCCCGATAACCGCTGGAACCGGATCCTACAGTGCCTGGGCGCCGGTACCCGGACATCCTACCTACGGCATGGCAGACTTCTCCGCTGACCCCTATGCCTCGTACTTCGGCTACTGTACCTGGTATGCCTGGTACCGCAACCAGAGCGAACCGCTCATGAGACTCGGAAATGCGGAGGCCTGGGCCTGGAACGCCTCCGCCTTTGGGCTCCACACCGGCTCGGCACCGGTGGTAGGGGCAACCGCCGTCTTCCAACCAGGAGTTGAGGGCGCTGGAGCTGGGGGCCACGTTGGCCACGTTGAAGCAGTGCTCGGCGGCGGATGGTTCATCATATCGGAGATGAACTTCAGCTGGAACGGTGGGGGATGGGAACGTGTGGATTGGCGTTACGTCTACGTCACATCGGGCGTGACATTCATTTACTGACACGCTGAGGTGTCTTGGTGCGAACGAGTGGTGCAGCAAGCGACCGGAAGTAGCTGGGGACATTCCCAGCTACTTCCGGTCGCTTGCTGCACCTACGAGATTTCAGCGGTCTAACGCGCCTTCTGCACCTTCACCATGTTCCGAAGGCAGCGGGTACAAATATATACATTACGCGCCCGTCCATCCAACACCACGCGGCGATGCTGAACATTCACCTTGAAGCGCCGGTTGGTGCGACGGGTAGAGTGGCTCACATTATGCCCATATTGGGGCTTTCGCATACACACATCACAGCGAGCGCCCATAAATTAGATACCCCCAGACACATCCACACGCTCGTTGACGGCGGAGCTATTCCACATCCACCAGCAACTCCGGAAGAGACAGCCAACGGCAGAGTAGGGAAGCGTAGCAAAATCACTTGCAACGTAGCTGTTGCCACTGGTAGAAACGCTCTACGGCCTATGTTGACCGTAAAGGCCGAGTGGTGTTACCATCACCACGCCGCCGAAAGCAGCAAGTGTAGGGGCTAGATCGCCTCTATACACTCTCTACTCAAAAAGGCACGAATCTAAGTATAACACGGCAGATAGTACACCCGCAACAATCGATAGCTGAATCACGTTCTCTCGTGCTAGAATAGCTGAAAACGCGGCTTGCAAAGCAAGGTAGGTAGGAGATGCCAGCAGCTGGAAGTGAGATAGTGGCAACCGATGCAGTAGCCCACCAACTATCGGAACGCAAGCTACCACATGGCAAGATAGAAGTGGCACCGCGTGCCATCGCCCGAGTCGCCGGACATGCTGTGGCTCAGAGCTACGGAGTAGTCGGCGTCGCCGCCAAGCACCCACGTGTCGTCGGCGTCGAAGTTCTCTCACCCAAGCACTACAGCCGTGGCATTGAGGTGCATTTTACCGACGACTACGTCACTATAGATCTGTACCTCGTGCTCGAACATGGGCTACGAATCACTGAAATCGCGCATAATGTGATGTCGAACGTCAAATTCGCGGTTGAGGAGTCGCTGGGTTTACAGGTGGTGAGGATTAACGTAACTATTGCGGCCCTGCGCGTAAATTCCGCCGGGTAACCCATGGCGCGCGCCATACCCGATTCGCATCGGTATGGCCGGTCTACGCCGCCAGTAACGAATGAGCTACCAAGCTGCTGTTCAACCAAACGGAGGGCGAAGGGAGCGAGTGGGCTTCCGCACAAGCTTATGGCAAATCTCTTTTCGCGTTTGACACACCAGCGCCCTAAACACAGCACAGTCTTCAACGGCCAGGACCTGAAAAAGGCCCTACTGGCTGGCCATGCCTGGCTGGAACAACATCGCGAAGCAATCAACGCCCTCAATGTCTTCCCAGTTCCGGATGGCGACACTGGTACCAACATGTGCCTTACCATGCGCGCAGCAACCAAAGATATAGCTAATCTGGAAGAGATCTCGGCGAGCGTCATAGCGGAAAAATGCTCGAGGAGCGCGCTCATGGGAGCGCGTGGCAACTCTGGTGTCATACTTTCGCAGATTTTGCGAGGCCTGAGCCAGGGGTTGAACGGCAAGACGACCTTTACCGCACAGGACTTTGCCGCCGCCTACCAGGAAGCCGCCAAGCTTGCCTACCGCGCCGTCATTAAACCGGTGGAGGGGACCATATTGACCGTGGTGCGCGAGAGCGCGGCGGAAGCGCAGATCAGCGCTGCACAGGGCGCCGACCTGACCACGATGCTTGGGGATACCGTGCTGGCAGCCAAAGCTACCCTGGCTAGAACTCCTGATTTGTTGCCAATATTGAAGCAGGCGGGCGTAGTAGATGCTGGCGGCCAGGGTCTGACCACTATTCTCGAAGGCATGTGGCGCTATGCTCGAGGCGAACCAGTGCAGCTTTCCCATCACGAGTTATATGAAGAGCTAGGTGATATCCATAGAGGCAATGTAACCTCCATCGATGAAGAGTATGGCTATGAAGTAGTGTTTCTGCTCAATGGCGAGCACCTCGACCTAGAAACCATACGCGATACCATTACCAAAATGGGCGGCGTCTCCACAGTTGTCGCCGGTGACACCAAGCTCCTCAAAGTTCATACTCATACCCAAAAACCTGGACAAATTCTCGATTATGGCGTTAGTCTGGGCAGCTTGCAGGACATCAATATTGAAAATCTCCAGGAACAGAGCCTGCGCTACGCTGCCGAGAGCGCACGAGAGCATGGACTGAGCGCTAGGCACGGCACAGTGTCGACATCCGCTGCGCCTGGCAACGGCACGGCGGTTATTTCACCACCCTCCCTCGCTGCCACACCACTCGGCCAAACCGGTGACATGGCCACAGTTGCTGTCGCCGCCGGGGATGGATGGACCAGGGTCTTGCAGAGCCTGGGGGTTTCAGTGGTAGTGCCTGGAGGGCAGACCATGAACCCTAGCACCCAGGATTTGCTGCAAGCGGTAGAGAGCTGCCCCGCGTCCCAGGTGTTCCTGTTGCCCAACAATAGTAACATTGTGATGAGCGCACGCCAGGTCACAGGCCTGACCCGGAAGCAGGTACGCGTCATACCTACCGAATCCCTGCCGCAGGGTGTTGGCGCCTTGCTGGCATTCAATCAGACCGCGGACTTTGAAGCCAACGGCAACGCGATGGAGCGGGCCAGTAAACAAGTGCAGACTGCAGAGATCACGCGTGCGGTGCGCAGCGTCCAGATCGATGGGGTCGACGTGAGCGAAGGAGACATCATCGGCCTGGTTAACAACCGGCTCGTGACCTCCGGCGCTGAGATGGAGACTGTCGTATTCTCGACACTCCAACAGATGAACGCTGGTAATTTTGAGATCATCACCTTGTACTACGGCGCTGATGTCTCGCTGGAATCGGCCAACCGTATGGCTCAACTCATCAAAGAACGATACCCAGCACTGGAAATCGAGGTCGTAGAGGGCGGACAACCGTTCTATGCCTATATCATCTCGGCTGAGTGACACCAAACCTCTGGTATATGTAAGGGATGGGTAGACCGTGACAACACATGTCCTTGTCGACAGCACGGCAGATATTCCGTTGGAGCGCGCGCGTGAGCTGGGCATCACCGTCGTTCCTCTGACTGTAGTCTTCGGCGACGAGTCCTTTCTCGATGGAATTGAGTTGGACGGACCCGCATTCTACCGCAAGCTGGTAAGCAGCCACCAAACTCCAACCACATCTACTCCTTCCCCGGGCCTCTTCGAAGAGGCCTATCGCAAGCTTATCGACAGCGGCGCTACCGGCATATTGGCCTTGCACATCGGTTCGGGTCTCAGCGGAACCTTTTCAGCCTCACACGCGGCGGCAGAGAGGGTTACTGCCGACACCAAAGTTCCCATCGAGGTGGTGGATTCACGCTCGGTAAGCGGCGGCTACGGACTGGCGGCCGAGATCGTAGCCGCTGAGGCCCGCGGCGGCGCTTCCCTCGCGCAGATCAAGGAGCACGCCGAGAGCCTACTCGCCCGCGTTCGACTGATAGCTGTGCTGGATACGCTCGAATATCTTAAGCGTGGCGGTCGTATCGGCAACGCTCAGGCGCTGCTCGGCACCTTACTCAACGTCAAACCATTGCTTGAGGTACGCGACTCCAAGGTGATCCCTCTGGAGCGGGTCCGGACCCGCTCCAGAGCGCTGGAACGCATTGGGCAGATTATCGCAAACCTAGGCCCGCTAGAGGCGCTGGGCATCTCGAAGAGCGACGACGCCATAGGCAACGAGTTACTAGCGATAGCTCACACATTCTGGCATGGACCAGTTGAGATGTTTTCGCTTGGGCCAGTGGTAGGCACACATGCCGGCCCGGGCGCAGGAGCACTGATCGCTATTTGCGTCGATCCGAACAAAGCACCCGCCTAACTAGGAGCTGCACCAAATTTATGGCCAAACTCTTCACGCGCGAAGAAGCCGAGTCACTGCTCACGCAGGTCAAGCCCCTGCTGTTTGAAATTCAACAAATGGGGCGGGAGATTGCTGAGCTCGAGGCACACCTACACGTCGATGAGACCAAGCTACTGGCCAACGGGCACAAGCCTTCCGCTGACACACAGACTCTACAGGACCAGGTCCGAGCCCTGAATGGACGCATTCGCGCCCATGTCGACGCCATTCTGGCTATGGGGGTCATCGTCAAGGACCTCGCTGAGGGCCTGATAGACTTCCCTTCTCTGCGGGGCAACCGCGAAGTCTACCTCTGCTGGAAGCTGGGCGAAGAAGGTATTCACTGGTGGCATGAGATCGAGGGGGGGTTCGCTGGCCGCCAACCGCTGGACTAGCTCTAGCTGAAGAGTAATCTTGTAGCCGGAATAGGCCCTTGCCAAAATACTACCCAGCGGTTTATTATGCCTCTCGGCCGCTGATCCCCAGCTTGGCAACTATTTTTGGGGGCTGACTGGCTAAAGGAGCGTGGCCGGGTGCCAATCGTCACCAGTATCATTAATCTGAAAGGCGGCGTGGGAAAAACCACTCTTACCCTCGCCCTGGCTCATTTCCTGGCTATCGAACACCATAAGCGCGTGCTGGTGATCGACCTGGATCCACAGACCAACGCTACGGTTTGCCTGATAACCGAAGACGAGTGGCAGAAGCGCGACGAGTCCGGTCGCACACTCTATCAGCTGTTTTTGGATCAGGTCAAAGGCACCCGCCAGTTCCATCCAGACGCCAGCATAGTGCGCAATGTTTCCAACGTTGGTGGAGGCGTGGAAGGGCTTGATCTCTTACCGTCGAGCCTACGACTGATCAAGGTGCAGGATCGTGTCACCCAGATTACCGACTTCGACACCTACGAAAAAGGGCCTATATTTGCTTTGAAGGACACTCTGGCAGACTACCTGCCTTACTACGAGCATGTGTTGATCGATTGCCCGCCTTCGCTTGGTGTCGTCACTCTCAATGGACTGGCAATCTCCGATTCGTACATTATTCCGGTTGTGCCCGACACTCTGTCGCTGCTCGGAGTGCCTCCCATACTCGATCGGGTGGAGCACTTCGGCAGCCGCACGAGGCGTAATATCCGCGCCCTGGGTATTGTGGTCTCGAAAATGCGGGCGCACACCTTACTTCACAACGAAATGCTGCGCAGACTACGCGAAGATTTCGTCCTACGCCGCTACCCCACCATTTTCC
Source organism: uncultured Chloroflexia bacterium (assembly GCA_963826075.1). Taxonomy (GTDB): domain Bacteria; phylum Chloroflexota; class Ktedonobacteria; order Ktedonobacterales; family JADMIN01; genus JAJPKE01. Next base: position 1,115,712 of record CAWGVQ010000002.1, on the reverse strand, counting down.
AGACGGTGATACCTGAATCCACCCGTATCGCTGAAGCAGCGAACATCATGGCACCCATCAATACACTCCAACAAAAATATGGTAATGGCGGCCCATACGACGAACTCAGTGCACTGACACAGGAGTACCTATCCTATGCCTCGCAGTAGCCGTAGCAACACTAACCAACCAGGCTCGGTCTCTTCTCCCGAGGTTGCCACAGGTAAAGGGACAGTAGGAACCTTCCTCCGTAACCTGGCTGCTCGAGCCGATGCCGATGCTGCCCTGGCTACCGAGATTCAGGCAGCGCTAGCGGAGAGCGGTCTGCTTTCCAGTTCACGCCATCCTCGACAGACCCAGAAGAGCCAGCGTAAGCCGGAAAAGGCCGTGAACGCTGCGCCGCCGGCACAAAGCAACGATACAGTCGTGCCATCGCTCGACCCATTCCGGGTATTGCGGGACCATGGTGAGAAGGGCCTTCACGAAACCCTGGAATCGCTGGAGATCGCCCAGCTGCGCGCCATTGTACGAAAGCATCGGCTGGATCCGGCACGTATCTCGGCTCGCTGGAGGGACCAGGAACGAGTAATCCAACTGATCGTGTCACAGGTGAAAGCCCAAGCGACATATGGTAAAGCCTTCTCACATGTCTGATCCAGGTGTCTGATCCAGGTCGCGCACCCCGCCCTGGATCAGAGCAAGAGACGGCTGAACAGGGCCACGCCGACCCGCAAGTCGTGTTTTGTTGCCGATATCCGTGAGACAGTGTTATAGTGTCCCAGACCTGAATGCCTGCGTGGTACTCACGCTTGCGGGTCGGCCATCGTCTAGGCAGGTGCCGCAACGAAGCAGCAGACCAATCTTATAGCCATGTGGATGGTCATGCGTACCGGGGCGTTGACAAGCGCGGTTGGTTCGAAAGAGAGATAACATCGTGACAACCTGCCCTCGGTGTGGTCTGATGAGTCGCATAGGGACCCCGTCGTGTCCGCAATGCGGCTTCAGTCTGATACCACCCGGCGCTGTACCACCGGTCGCCCAGCCGGAATGGCTGCGCCCGCAACCGGCCGGCCAGCCCTACCCGTCCAATGGATTTGGTGGGCAACAGCCGCCCTACGAACAAACGCAACCGTACGGCGCGTATCCGAGCGGAGCTCCTCCAGGATACGGAATGGCGCAGCCAGGCATAGGAACTCCAGCACGCGTTCCAGTGAACTCGCTGGTCAATGAAGATGCGTTGCCTGAATGGCTGCGCAATGCCGCCAACAGTGGAGCGCTGCCGCCCATCATGTCGCAGGGCGGCACGGTACCGAGTACCAGCTCTCGTGGTGGAGGCGGCAGGGAACCAGCTCCGGCACCTCCGGCACCTCGCCCACCAGTGCCCAGCTCCCCAATGGGACCCGGGGGCCTAGGGACAAACTATCTTTTTGATGAATCCGCTCTTCCTGAATGGCTGCGCAGCGGTACACTTGGGCAGAGCCAGGATTTTCCCACTGGATCGTTTCAGGGGCCGTACGGTCCTTCCAGCTCAACCGGACCGTATATCCCACCTGGTCGAGAAGATCCAAGAGCATCTGCAGCCAGCGCATTCCCCAGCATTGAACGCGCTGGCTCATTTCAGATTTCGGCATCACCCGAGACTGGTGTCTCGGCGCCGTCCTTGATCGACTCCAATGCGCTGCCGCAGTGGCTGAGTGGGAATCCCGAAACTCCTTCACAGTCAATGTATGGTAGGGATACTTCGCGCGGCATACCAGCCAACTCTTTGGTTGACGAGAATTCGCTTCCTCCGTGGTTGCGAAGCGAGCACCCAGCACCTCAGCCAGGTCCCAACGCCTCCAGTATGTGGAACGGTCAACAGGCTGGCAACCAGCCATTGCCGGCGTGGTTGAGCCAGGGCTATGCAGAGGCGCAGTCTTCGGCCATGGAGCCTTCCATGGAACAATTTAGCGCCTGGAACAACCAGACAAAAAATGGAGCGGTGGGACAGACATCGCTTCCGTCCACTGGTCACCTACCTGGCTCCCTCACCGCGGGCGAATTTATAGATGAATCGGTGCTGCCTGAATGGCTGCGCTCACAGGGTGGCATGATGGGTACGTCTGGTATACCGGCTGTACCTGGGATGGCAAATCCCATGGCCAGTGCGCCTCCAGCTGGCCAGCTGGGGTCCGGCCGACTTGGCCCGAGTTCTGCTGGAAACCTGGCTCCGAACCTGCAGGAAGCCTCGCTGCTGGCCAATGGTAGTGCCGCCGCCACCTTCTCTGCATCAGAATTGATCGATCCCTCTGCGCTGCCGGAGTGGGTTCGAGATGCCGGGTCAGGGCCGGCGGCGTCGTTTAGCTCGACTTCCGGCTGGACCACCCGGCAACCGGTGCCCCCAGCACCGGGAGCCACATCTGCGGGAGTGCCCAACTGGCCTGACGGTAGCCAGGTTAACTCCAACAGCTCGTTCGGAGCCATCAATGCGGAGTCAAGTTACGCCTCCCCGATTCCCAGCAGCGAGTTACCGCCCTGGCTCAGCAACAATCTACCCCCTCCAGCTGGACGTGTGAATCCTCCCGCGCCACAGCGATCTACCGCCTCCGGTTGGCCAGGTGGCACTGGCGGGCTGAACAGCGCCAATGATCGCGACACGCACAACCGTGGCCGGAACGCCAGCCCATATAATGCGTACGAAGCCTACCCGGCCGAAGCGTATCCAGCATACGAAAACGCCGGTGACTTCAACTCGTATGGCAGTTTTGATCAGTATGATCAGTATGATCAGTATGATCAGTATGATCAGTATGATCAGCATGCCGGTTACGATGCTGCCTATGAACCGGAGCAAGAAAGCAGTCCGCCGGAGCGGCGTGGCTGGCGCCGCTTCTTTGGTAGGAAATGACAGTGGACACGTTAGCAGTGGTAGGCATCAGTCAGCGCCCAACTTATGCCACCCGGTCACTGCTGGTGGTGGACTGCGGCTCAGTCTTCACCAAGGTAGCGCTGCTGGGTATCGTCGAAGATCAGTACCGCTTGATTGCGCGATCACAGGCGCCCACAACGCTGGCTCCTCCCCAGCCGGACCTTTCCATTGGGGCACGCGATGCAATCTCCTCTATCGAGCGTATAGTCGGCCGCCCTCTGCTTCGCGAGGGGCAGCTCATCACTCCGGAGCAGGCTGACGGCAGTGGAGTAGATGGGCTGGCACTGGTCACCAGCGTGGGTGGACCGATGAAGTTGCTGGTCGCCGGGCCGGGGCGCGAAGCGCTGGCTGGTTTTATGTACCGCTCGATTGGTGGCCTCTTCACACAGGTTGAGTCGCTGCCCAGCGTACCTCCGGACGCCAGCGGTCAATCTGCCGAATGGCTGCAGGCGCTTCTGCAGGTGCAAGCTCTGCATCCACATGCGCTTCTGGTTATCGGTGCGCCCTTTGGCTCGGCTCACTCGCAAGCCAATACCCCGGAAACCGGCAAGATAATCAAAGATTGGCTTGACTCACTAAACACTGGGTACAGCCCGCTGCGCACCGGGTCGGCCGGTCGACTTCCCATTATCTTCACCGGCAGCCCCGATGATGCTCCGGTCTTCACGGCAGCACTCGGCGAGCGGAGTCAGGATGCTCAGTCGGTCGAGGCGCTCTCGCCTTCAACTCTCAATCCGCTCAATCGTGCTGTCAATGCTCTGTATGAGGGCTCGGTATTGCACGATCTTCCTGGGTATGTAAATCTCCGAGCGTTATCCAAGACCTCACCAGCGGCGAGCATGACCGCGCTCGGCGGCATGGTTCGTTATCTGGCGCAACACTTTCAGACCAATGTGGTTGGGGTAGATGTAGGTGCCAGTTCGACTGCGCTCATTGGTGCGACGGCTCGGGGAGAATTCCTACCTGCCGGCCACCCTAACGCTGGCGTAGGACCGGGGGCAGGAGCAATTCTTCGTGCGCGCGGAGCGCCGCAGATTATGCAATGGCTCAGCTTTATGAGCGGCGAAGACGAGATACGCGAGTATATTCTTATGCGTATGCTGCGCCCACGTGCGTTTCCCGCGACCCCGCGTGAGCTCGAGTTCGAGCATGCGCTCGCCCGCGAGGCGATTCAGATGGCATCACGGGCTCCCGGTTCACGCCTGGGTGGGTTGCATCCGCTGGACGTCGTGCTCGGCAGTGGGGGAGTACTTTCCAATGCGCCCCATCCAGCCATGGCAGCCCTGGTTCTGATGGATGCTCTACAACCTCGCGGAATCACATCGCTGGTGCTGGATACCGCTCACCTGGCCAATATGTTGGGTAGCGCGGCCAGCCTAGATGCCATTGCCACCGCCGAAGTAGCTGAGCGAGACGCGGTGCTCCTCCAGCTGGGCACGCTAATTTCGACGGTGGGGATTCCCGATTCCGGACAGCCCTTGGTGAGAGTGACTCTCGAATATGCCGATGGGCGCCAACACAGCGAAGAAATACTGCCGGGTACCCTGACACAGCTGCCGCTCCAACCCGGTGAACAGGCGATACTAGGGCTCTATCCCGCTCCGGGGGTTGATGTAGGTCTGGGTCCGGGGCAACAGGCACGGGCCAGCGAGCCGGTGGAAGGCGGTACGCTCGGGCTAATCCTGGATGCGCGTGGCCGACCGTTGCTGGCGCCGGCCGACCCAGTGGAACGCGTGACCCGTGTACGGCAGTGGCATCAGGCGCTTGGTTTGGAGGCGTAGGTTATGGCCTATTCAACCGACAGCACCGCACGTTCGCTTGATTTCCCGTTGGGGCGCCGCCTCGTCCCAGCCACCACCGTCCGGCGGCAGCGCATACTCCCCGCCGGAGCAACTACCAGGGTGGCCATTGGTGATCAGGTGCGGGCCGAAGACACCGTTGCCGAGGTGGAGAACGGTGGAATACGGAGTGCCATACAGTCCGGATTCAGCGGTCGAGTCGTCGATGTCAGCTTGAACCAGCGCGTAGTCGTTGAGGGCACTGTCGGCATCATCCAGGGTGTTGTGGGCATCGGCGGACCAGCGGTCGGGATCTTATGTATGTTGCCACGTGGTGAATCGCTGGCGATGGTTCCCATTCCTCGCGGCAGCGTTATACTCTTCCCTCAGCAGCTGCCACTCGTGCTGATGCAGCGCGCGGTCGCCGGCGGCGCCGCAGGAATTATCGCGGCAAGCGTCTCGGCACGAGAGATCGAAGCCTTCTCACGATTGGACCTGAGCGCTGTCCTCGACGGCTTTCCGCTAACGGAAGCGACATCACCCCTCTCAATCGTCATCACCGAGGGCCTGGGCGGAGACGCCATGAGCGCACCGTTGTATCATGTGTTGGCACAGCGGCTGAACGCCGTGGTGTACCTCTCCGGAGAAACATCTACACGCCAGGCAATTAGACCGGAAGTGCTAATCTCACCTCCCGTAAGCACCTCACCGCAGCCCACACCGTTGGATTCCACCTTAACAGCTGGCGCCATTGTATCGGTCTGGGCGGGTGCTCGACGGGGATTGCCAGCGCAGGTGCTGCAGGTGCTACAGCGCCGGCAATACTCTGCCGCTGGTCTGCTTGTACCCAGCGCAATCCTGCGCTTCGAAGATGGGACCACCAGTATGGAGCCGCTTGCGTCCCTTGACCGTATCGGATGAAATGGAGCGAACGGCAAAAGTCAATTGGGAGCCATGTACGTGGACCAGTACACCAGCGATGAGATTGCGAGCGACTACGACGCGCTCAATGACCCCCGCCAGGTAATGCAAGAGGTCGTAGGATTGGTGAGCGATCTTCGGCAGGCCGCCCACCGGCTTGGGGACGCCATTGCCGCCGCTGGACTGACTGCGCGAGAATGGCGGAGCGAGTATGCCCGTCTGGCACTGCTCTCAGATCAGTTACCTGATATCACCGTTGATGAGCTCATTACCCGATTAGCTGAGTTCTCGGCGGCACATGGCCCAGACTGGTTACATGGGGGCTCTGCCGAGGTTGCCCGCTTCACTGATGAAGTAGAAATTCTCTATGGCGTGCTACGGCCGCTACGTGTGATTGCGCAACGCCAGCGCATGCTTTCGGCGAGTGAGCGGAGTGTGCACCCACTGGAGCGCACCCTGGGTAGCGCAAGGGTTGGTACTCCACTCGACCTTGTGGCGGGAGCATTGCGCGATCTGGAAGCACTTTCGCCGTACCTTGTCCCCCTTACCGCCGAAGAATGGACTGAGGCTGCCCCGGCTTCGCCTCACCCAGAGCCTCGCGCAGAGCCTCACCCAGAGAATTCCGAATACTCGGGCGCTGCGAACACCAGTTTCGATCAGAGCTTACTGTCTGGTCCGCCCGCTGCTCCGGCACAGCCGTTCACCCGGCTTCGTGATTTTGCGCCCACACCAGTCACGTCCACCCAGCATGGGAGCCGCGGTGATCCTGGTACCTGGCTACGAACTCGCGTCATGCGTCTGCCAATGTATAAGTGGATCGTGGTGGCGGCCGCCATTGTTATACTCGGAGTGGGGACGCTGGTGCTCTCAAGGGTCGGCCAGGTAGAAAGCGGAGTGGCCAACAAGTCAACCGGAGCTTCGCAACTCGTCGCCTCGCCGGTATCAGTGTCTCTTGCCTGTACTGGTAGTGGAGCGACACTGCAGGTGTCGCTCCGCAATATCGGCAGCACGCAAGTAGAGTGGAGCATACAAGCCCCGTCTGGTCTTCGGTTTTCAGCAACTCACGGCACACTCGCGCCGGGCAAGACGACAACATTGCAGGTACGCGCGAGTGGTGCAAAGGCGGAGCAGGGGACGATTGTATTCACATCGAGCGGCGGCTTGACCAGAGTCCCCTACTCGGTCAGCTGCCGCCAGAGCTAGCTCATCAGTGCATACTGATACCGCCGTCAACGGCAATGGTTTGTCCGGTTATATAGCCCGCCTCGGGAGAGCAGAGGAATGCAATGGTCGCGGCTACCTCTTCCACGGTTCCAAAGCGCTTGAGCACGGTGATATCCAGGTAGTATTTGCGGAACTCATCTGTGACAGCCGAAGTCAGCTGAGTAGGCACATACCCAGGTGCGACGGCGTTTACAGTGATATTGCGGCTACCCACTTCACGCGCCGTGGATTTGGTCAAAGCGATCAGGCCCGCCTTCGAGGCAGAATAATTGGCCTGGCCAACCTGTCCCATGAGACCTGAGATCGAGGTAACGTTGACGATACGACCCCAGCGGGCGCGGATCATCGAACGCAGCGCTGCACGTGTGCAGAGGAAGGCCGCAGTCAAATTAGTATGCAGCACCTCCTCAAAGTCCTCCAGCTTTAACTGCAGAATCAGGCGGTCACGCGTGGTTCCGGCATTGTTCACCAATATCCCGACACTGCCCAACTGGCTTTCCGCTACCCTGAAAAGTTCAGCTACATCCTCTTCTCGACCAACATCAGCCTGCACAGTGATGGCCTGACGGCCCAGCGCCTCGATGGCAGCCTTGGTCTGAACCGCACCATCTTCATCGCTTCGATAGTTCACTACTACGTCGGCACCCATCCCTGCCAGCTGGACTGCCGTAGCCCGCCCAATACCCCGGCTGCTTCCGGTGACGAGGGCGACCCGCCCGCTGAGCGGCAAGCTACCACTCACCGTAATCGCGTTCTCCGATTGTAGATCATCCGTCATCGTCGTCTCCTTGCTATAGATCGTACGGTAAATAGAGGGTATGCATCGGAGCATAGGAGGCGATAGTAATCATGCATACCGTGCTTCTTCGCGATTGTACTGTACCGTATTCGGTGTGATCAGTCCAGTTTCAGCGTCTTGAGAAATCCGATCAGACCGGGAGCCAGATCAGGCCGGTTCAATGCGAAGGCGAGCGAAGTTGTCAGGTAGCTCACCGGGTCGCCGGTATCGAATCGTGTGCCCAGAAACTCATGAGCAAAGACCGGTTGCCGTTTGAGAATAGCCTGTATCCCATCGGTGAGCTGAATCTCGCCACCGCTTCCTGGCGGCGTGACTTCCAGGGCGGCAAAAATATCAGGGGTCAAAATGTAGCGTCCTATGACCGCCAAATTGGAAGGCGCTTCTTCAGGCTTGGGCTTCTCGACGAGCTCGCGAACCTGGTAGGTTCGCGGGGTAACTTTCTCGCCAAGCGCCACATTGCCGTAGAGCGAAATCTGCTCGCGAGGCACTCGCATCGCAGCAATCACGCAGCCGCCGAAGCGTTCATGCACATCCATCAGCTGCCCCAGGCATGGGTTCTCGTCGTTGACGACCAGATCGTCGCCGAGCAACACACCAAATGGTTCATCTCCCACCAAGTCTTTGGCCATTAAGATGGCATGCCCAAGACCACGTGGTGCCGGCTGACGGGTGAAACTCAGCTGCACCATGTTCTCGATGCGTTCCAGCATCTCCAATTTCTTCCGATCACCCTTGCGCGTCAATGCCTCGCGCAATTCTGGCGACTCGTCGAAGTGATCTTCGATTGCGCGCTTGGTCCGGCTGGTGACAATGATGACGTGTTCAATGCCAGAAGCCACTGCCTCCTCAATAATATATTGAATGGTCGGCTTATCCGCGAGCGGAAGCATTTCTTTGGGAATGGCCTTGGTTGCCGGCAGAACGCGAGTCCCCAGCCCTGCTGCTGGGATGACCGCCTTGCGTATTTTCATTGTTCTACTCCGTCCGATCCTTTGGGAGCCGCTACTTGCCAGAGGACATCTCCCCTAACGCCGGCTCTGACCACTCTAGAGCCATGTCACTCTTCTCTGTGAGGCCATGCTACGCTCTTCTGCTGCGGGAGTTAGCAGAAGTCAAGCCATGGGTACTACAGGTGGGCCGGAGGAATATGTTACGTGAGCTGCAGACCACTACCCCCACACCCGCGTTGGTTTATTCTTGGTTTTTTGCCGTCAAAGCTCCAAGCTCACAAGGTCATGTCATTATACCAAGCAATTATCACATAGTCGACCACATTGCAATAGCCAAATGTCCAAATAGCATTGCGCCAGTCTCCGCACTTGGTCTCTGGTGCTCGAGACGGAAGTGATGTATTGTCATGTAGTGTAGCGCCTTACGGCGCGAGAGGACACCGGTCCCAAGCAGTGGCATGGTAGGTGCTACCGAAAATGGGCAAACTTAGGTTAGTTCGCGACGCGAGGTCAACTACTGACTAGGCGGAGAAGGGCATAGCATATGCAACAGGTTCAGAAGGCACGCAACCAGATGAATTCTCGGGCACAGTGGCTCCAGCTTGGGTTGCTGGGAGCCGGCGTTCTAGCTCCGCTGATGAGGCGCTGGAATCAATTGCGCGCGCTGGAGCGAACACAGATACTGAGGGGAGACATCGAAGAACGGCTACAAGGTCTACGGGCATCATATCCCTGGATCCGCCATACCAGTTCAACGCAGGCCAAGAATGCAGATCAGCTGACCAGTGGCACGCTAACGGAGCGGAGCAGCCGGCGGCGCTCCAGTACCCTACTGTGGGTGGTGGGAGTGACGGTCGGGATAATTGCGGCCAGTATCACCACCTTCGTAGTGGTAAAGCAGCGCATGGCAAAGTACCAGGAAGAGCCTCTAGTACCACTACCGTTCCATCGACCGGGCGGAGATGTTCGGTCGTACAGCGCCACTATCCCAGCCGATCTACCTCCAGGCAGTATAGCTAAGAACGCGGAGCACGATTCGTCCGCGTTCTTGTCGCCCACCAACACGTCGCCGCAGAGCCACGAGACGTACGCTACTGTGGCAACCGAGGAACCGGATGTTTCCGGGGTGACCGAGGGGGGCCCAGCAGCGGTAGTTGTCGGTAATATTCGCACCATGGTCTATCACCTAGCTGGTGATGACAACCTTCCAGTCGAGGACAATCGGATCTACTTTTCCAGCGAAGAAGAAGCGCAACTGGCGGGCTATCATTTGCACACACAGCCGTAGCCTGGCTACGCATGAGGATGCTTGCACATGGAAACATTTGAAGCCGTCCGCACGGTTCTGGCGGTACGCCGATTTCGTGATACGCCTATACCGGAGCCTATCGTACGGGAGATCGTTGAAGCCGGTCGCTTGACTGCCAGCAGCATAAACGGCCAGCCTTGGCACTTCATTATCGTAGAAGACCGCAATACTTTGGGCCAGCTGGGTAAGCTAGCTTCCTCAGGCCCGTATATCGCCGAGGCCGGAGCAGCCATCGTCGTCGCTATCACCGCAAGTCCCTACGGCGTCTCCGATGCGAGCCGGGCCATTCAGTCGATGATCCTGGCCGCATGGTCAGAGGGAGTGGGGTCGAACTGGGTTGGTTTCGGCAATCTGGAGGCAATCAATCCGTTGCTTGGCATACCACCCGAGTTCCAGGTGCTGGCTATCGTTCCCCTTGGCTATCCCAGCCAACCTGGTGGAAGAGGCCAGAAAGCGCGCAAGCCTCTTGGCGAGGTGGCATCTCGCGAGCATTTCGGAACGCCATACCCCTAGGCGATCCTTCCTGGTATGGGCTAGCCAACAATACCTAACTGGAGCTTTTACTCGAGCTGTGCCCGAGGACTGTGTATGTGCCACAGCTAGGTATTGTTCAGCCAGGGAAGGGTCCCCCTAGCGGGCGAACCAGGTCTGAAAGGCCATCAGATCCATAGCGGCGGATGCCGGGGTTACCTTCAGCTTGCCGCCCATAAACGCGCTAGTAGCGTTGAGTTCACCGCGCAGAATTTTCAACCAGTCATCGGAGTCAACGGTGATGGTGGCGTTGGGGGATTCTGCCGGTCCCTGGTTCGAAGCAAAGGTGCCGTTGCGGACGATAAGAGTCCAGGTACCGGCTTCGCGACCAGTGAAGTCGAATTGAATAGTGCGATCGACGTTCGCAGTCTTGTCCGGCAGAAATGCTGCCTGTAGGGCGACAAATGAGCCAGCGATGGTATCCATAGACGGTGCTGACATGCGTGTCACGCTCCTTTTGCAAAAGCTGCGGAGAAATACCGCAATCTTGCTATCACTGCCTACTCACCTTAACCGCATGGGGATACGGCTATTGAGAATGACAACCGCCGTCACCATAGCACAATCCCCAGTGATCTACTATATAGCTAGCTTACACCCAGGGACATCTCTTCGCTGGTACGCCGGTCAAAATAGTGAGAGCTGCTGAGGCGGCGGTGTATCATCGTCTTCTTTCTTTGACTCGGGAGTTCCACCCAATTTGCCTGCGCCAGCCAGCCGCCTGGCTTCTTCAAGCGCAGCTGGTATGGCGCGGGTGAAATCGTCCATTACCGTTTGCTTAAGCTCAGCGCGATGAAGCGCGGCAGCCGGATGATACATGCAAACGATCAGGCGGCGATCCAGTAGCTTGGCCTGGCCATGAATCTGGCTGATTCGCGCCGACGGGAAGAATCGCGCCATTGAGAATCGGCCGAGAGTAACGATGACATTTGGGTTGATGGCCGCGATCTGCCGCGCTAAATAATCAGAACATGCAGCAATTTCTTCGGGAAGAGGGTCACGATTATCGGGAGGGCGATGTTTGACGATGTTGGTAATGAAGACCTTGCCACGATCCAAGCCTGCGCTGGCGAGCAATTGATTCAAGAATGCGCCGGCCGGGCCAACAAAAGGACGCCCCTGTCGATCCTCCTGTAAGCCCGGCCCCTCACCTATGAACATCACTTCGGCATGCGGGTTGCCCTCACCGGGCACCCCATGCAGCGTACCCCGGTAGAGGGGGCATCGCTGGCAGGCATCTACTTCCTGCGCTACTGCCTGGAGAAGTTCCTCCGCTGTCATTACTCTTTTCTCCTGTTGTGATCCCGATGCCAGAATGGTTCTCGTGGAGTGTACATACAATAGCACAACCGCAGGACTATCGATAATACTTGCCGCACTGACGCGCCGTGAACGCTAGATTGGCATGACATATGCAGACAGGTAGACATACCGGGAGATAGGATCATCACCAGAAGGCAGCGCACCAAGATGACTCGCACTGGACGGGGCAAGACGAACAACACACCAGCACAGGAGATCTGGTCTCCCCGTGATGGTAAAGCATGGATACAGCAACAGGTGCGGGTACTTGTAGTAGACGATGACTACGATATCCGTGAAACGCTGCGCATTGTGCTCGAAGACGAGGGCTACCTGGTTGACGAAGCATCAAACGGCAAGACGTGCCTTGACTTACTGCGTGCGGCAGTGGCGCCCTACGTGGTAGTGCTTGACCTTATGATGCCACAGCTTGGCGGTGCGGCGGTTCTGCGGATTGTGTCGCAGGATGAAAGGCTGGTGCAAAGACACGCACTTCTTCTGGTAACCGCAAGCACATATACCGGCGAGGAACACCTGGCCGAAGTGCTACAGCGGTTTCGGATACCGTTGATTCGTAAGCCGTATGACCTCGATATACTGGTCTCCCTGGTGGACAAGGCGGCGCTACGCATAGGTCGTGACGTCTTCGGCACGACCTTGTAAATCACATGGTTCCACTTCCGCCCACTCCTGAAGTCTGTGCCCAGAATTCCATGAGATCACTTTTGGAAATCACTCCGCCGAGTCCAGTCTCACCCATAACGGCAATGGCCGCCTGCCCATCGGCAAGCACGGTATAGGCTTCGCGCAGTGGAGCATTCTCAGGTAGTACGGGCAGGGCCGGCCCAGCCCAGTCTCGCACACGCTGATCATGCAGCCGTTCTCCAGCGGCAAAACGCTGAAGCAGTGAATTCTCGGTAATTGAGCCAACCAGCTCTCCGCTGTCCAGCACTGGCAACTGGGAAATGCCGTATCGGTGGAAGCGAGCTATCGCCTCGGCGATGGAGTCATCCGGGGAAACACCGACGACCATCGGCACATCGGGCGAGAGGCTACGCCGAAAGGCAAGCACATCGGCAAGAGTGGGCTGAGCCGGAACTTCATAGAAGCCGTTTTCACGCATCCAGGTGTCGTTATACAGCTTACTGAGATAGCCGCGTCCACCGTCCGGTAGCAGGGTTACAACTACATCATCCGGTCCAAGCTTGCCGGCATATTCAAGCGCCGCCGCCATGGCAGTACCGCTTGATCCCCCCACGAAAAGACCTTCTTCACGGACCAACCGGCGCATCATCTGGAACGAAGTTCGGTCATCCACTCGAATTACCTCGTCCACCACCGAGGCATCCCAGTTTTCGGGAAAGGCTTCCGTTCCGATGCCTTCAACTTTGTATGGATGTGGCTTGTCACCGGAGTAAATGGAGCCGGCTGGATCGGCGCCTATGACCTGTATACGGGGGTTACGCTCTTTGAGATACCGTGCGGTGCCGGTAATGGTGCCTGCAGTGCCAACACCAGCGACAAACGCCGTCACCAGCCCACCGGTATCATCCCAAATTTCTGGGCCGGTTGTACGGTAGTGCGCCAGAGGATTGGCCGGATTGGAATACTGGTTGAAGCTGTAGGCACCCGGTATCTCCCGAGCCAGTCTGGCCGCCACATTGTGGTAGTTTCCGGGCGAGTCTGGCGGCTCACTGTTCGGACAGATCACCACTTCGGCTCCCATCGCCCGTAGCAGGCTGCGCTTCTCTTCGGACACCTTGTCGGTCATGACGAAGACGCAGTGATATCCTTTCACCAGCGCGGCCAGCGCCAGGCCAGTACCAGTGTTGCCGCTGGTAGGCTCGACAATCGTACTGCCGGGCTTCAGCAGCCCCGCCCGCTCGCTGGATTCTATCATGGAGACGCCAATGCGGTCCTTTACGCTGCCACCCGGGTTAAAGTACTCGACCTTGGCCAGCATCAGGGGCGCCACATCTTGACCGAGTTTGTTCAAGCGCAGCAGCGGCGTATGTCCAATCGTTTCTAGTATGGATGAATAGTACTTCATAACCTCTTTCGCGCGACGCGCATGCGGCGTCGCGCCCTCCGCTCGTCTGAACTGGACTACATAGTCCAAGTGCGCGCACATCATTGGCTGCACTTATCTCCCATGATACAACAGCTTCTCCGCCACCTTGAGCCGGCACGTACCACGATGGCCAGTACGTTTTACGCTGTCGCGCGCACGGAGCGCTATAATGCATGTGTAAAGATGTATAGATGTTTTCCCCTGTATTACATGTGGAGATATGGACTAATCATGATAGCTGCCGTGAAGTGGGGCGCCCTGGTTGGAACCGGCGCTTATGTCATCCTCACCATTGGATTGACGCTGCTGACTTCTCTGCTCTTCGGTACCAACTCGACTGATCTCAACCATCCCGGTCCATTGTCTCTTGCCTGCCTGGGTATCTTTGCTCTATTGTTCGCCTTCTCGGCTGCAGGATATTTCACTGGTCGCGAAACGCTCAGCGCGCTCTGGGGGGCGGCATCGGCAATGTTAGCGCTAGCAGTATACTATGTATTGGGACTCATCTATAATCCGGACCGCGGTGCCAATGCGTCCTCCGGCACCGAGAAACCGCTACCCATGATCGCCCAGGTGCTTTCAGCCACCGCGGCAGCGGCCATTGTTCTCCTCATTGCTGCCTTCATGGGATGGTTAGGAGCACGTCCAGCTATACAGCAAGCCCGTAAGCGATTGGAGCAGCCCGATGCATCTCGATTGGCGCCATCGCACCGAGAGGACGTTTGAGCTAGGAAGTCGCACGCGGAGTTAAAGAATCGCTGGAGTGACGTCGAATATTAGGGCAGCAAGAAATATGGGAGCCTTGCACTTCTGCGCTCGAGTTTCGATAAGGACAGTGCTGAGATGCTTGTGACGAGAGGCTCGCAACTAGGAGGGGGCACGTACCGTGAATGCAGACGAGCGACGTTACCAGCAGCATGTAGTAGTCATGGGCGCGGGACCGGCCGGCCTTACCGCTGCTTATGAATTGCAGAAGCACGCGGTTCCAGTTACGGTTCTGGAAAAGGATCCCCACTTCGTCGGCGGCATCTCACGCACCGTCGAGCATCATGGCTATCGGTTTGATATTGGTGGGCACCGCTTCTTTAGTAAAAGCCAGGAAGTAGAGAACCTCTGGACCGAGGTGCTGGGAGATGACTTACGCACCTGTGGCCGTCTCTCCCGCATTTACTACCACAATCGCTACTTTGATTATCCCCTCAAAGCGGCGAATGCCCTCTTGAACATGGGGCCGATCGAGACTGTGCGCTGCTTGAGCAGTTATGTTTGGGCACGGGTGCATCCAGTGAAGTCTCCCCGCAACCTGGAAGAGTGGGTGAGCAACCAGTTCGGGCATCGCCTCTTTACCATTTTTTTCAAGACCTATACCGAAAAGGTCTGGGGAATGAGCACCAAAGAGCTCTCCGCCGATTGGGCGGCTCAGCGTATCAAAGGTCTAAACCTCAGCGAAGCCATCAAAGGAGCGCTCCTCCCAAGGCCCAAGAACAAGAAGAATGAACAGGTCATCAAGACGCTCATCGACCAGTTCCGGTACCCGCGCCTCGGTCCGGGCCAGATGTGGGAGCGTGTGCGGGATATTCTGCGCGAGCAGGGTCAGACCGTCGCCATGGACCAGACCGTCGAGGCAATCCACCATTCGGGTGGGCAAGTCACCAGCGTGATAGTACGCGATTCACACGGCAACCTCAGTGAGATAGCAGGCACTCAGTTCATCTCCACGCTCCCTATACGCGAATTGGTACACAAAATGAAGCCGGAACTACCCCTTAGTGTCCAGGAAGCAGCGAACAATCTGCGTTACCGCGACTTTCTGACGGTAGCGGTGGTCATCAATCGAGAGAAGATTTTTCCGGATAACTGGATCTATATCCATGACCCCGCGGTTAGAGTGGGTAGAATCCAGAACTTCAAGAACTGGAGCATAGACCTGCTGGCTGACCCCCGAACCACCTGCCTGGGGCTTGAGTATTTCTGCTTTGAAGGTGATGGACTCTGGACTTCGGACGACCAGAGTCTGGTAGAGCTGGCAAAAAAAGAACTGGCGGAGTTACGCATGTGCCGGCCAGAGGAGGTGGACTGGGGTACCGTCGTCCGCCAGCCCAAGGCTTATCCGGTCTATGACGATATTTACAAGCAGCAGTTAAAGATCATTCGAGAGTACGTCGAGACCAACCTACCTAACCTCTGGCTTGTCGGGCGCAATGGCATGCATCACTACAATAACCAGGATCACTCGATGATGACCGCGCTGCTGGTGGCCCGCAACATTGGCACTGGGTCTCACTACGATCCCTGGAAAGTCAACACTGATGCTGAGTACCATGAAGAAGCGCGTTTCGATGACGAGGATGTCTCCGGCAGATTGGTACCCAGGTCAGTGCCGCAGCTAGCCAACGTCGAAAAGTAGCCGAGTACGATCAGCGAGATTCGGTTATGACCATGGGGAAGCGTAGCTCGGTGATGGTCCAGCATTTTTCGGAAGCTGCTTCGCCCGCTTCGTTGGATTCATGAAGGTCGTGCGGGTCCGCCTGAACAATCGGCAGAAGCGGATCGGTGTTCGAGCCTCGCTGATCATTGGGCACGCCTACCAGATCGGGGTTACCGTCCAGCTTGTGGATCTGCACCGAGCCATGCAGCTCTGATTCCACCAGGCGACGAACCAGCTGTAAGCCCATGCCATCGGCCTTCTCGATCATGAACCCGCTGGGCAACCCCTTGCCGTCATCGGCAATGCGTAAAACAATGGCTCCGCCTTCTAATCCGCCACTTATGCGAATCTCACCGTGATCTCGCCCTCCAAAGCCATGCTCAATGGCATTGGCAATCACCTCATTGAGCACAATAGCGAGCGTCGTCGCTTGCTCACTCGGCACTGGGAACGGCGCATGACCGATATGGAAGCGAATGTGGAGCTCAGGCGGAACCAGATTGCCCCTCACAATGCCGACAATCTTACGTGCTATCTCGTCTACCGGTGCCATGCCTAGCTGAGCTCCGGAAAGCAGGTCATGGGTCGCGGCAATACCCTGTATACGTGAGACGTTTTCTTCGAGAATTTGCTCCAGCTGGGCGGACTTTGCCCGCCGGCTCTGCATATTGAGGATCGAGGCCACCTGTTGCAGATTGTTTTTGACCCGGTGGTGCATCTCGCGCAACAGTGTCTCCTTGGTGCGAAGGCCTTCTCGGGTCTCGGTGAAGAGCCGGGCATTCTCCATGGCAATCGCCGCGACATTGGCAAATGTAACTACCAGCTGCAACTGGTGCGCATTCAGCATATGTCGCTGGCTGCTGAAGACGCAGAGCGAGCCCAAGGGGCCATGTACAGTGGTGAGCGGCGCGCACAAGACAGCGTGCTGGTCACCTACAACTTCGGGAAGATCGTGGAGAAAGCACCCGGTATCCTGGCGCATACAATCTACCCGCATGCTTGGCTCGCCTGAGTGGATTACCCGACCGACACAGCACTGGCCCGCGTGCACCGTCGCATCGGCAATGGCCGCAGTATCGAATCCATGGCTCGCCACCGCCCGAAGCCGCTCGGTGATCGGATCGAGCTCGAAGAGTATCGAGGAGTCAGCGCCGCTCAACAAGACCGCCTGAGCAACTATCATGCTCAGAACATTATCCAGATCCAGCGACGACGTCACCGCCGCCGATACTCGATGGAGCGTACTGAGCTCATGCACTTTACGGCGCAGCTCTTCATCGGTCTGTTCATAGAGTTGGCCATTCTCGATATTCATGGCAAGCTGACCAGCAACGATCTCGAGAAAGTGCACCTCATCCTGACTAAAATAGCGTGGTTCCTTGGTCTGGACCGCAATGACTCCCTGCAGCTTGACTACCGTGAAGAAAATAATGGGCACAGCAAGCAGGCCGCGATAAGGCTCACCATAGGCAACCGCCTCATGAGTAAAACGCGCATCCTCAAAGGCGTCTCGCACAATCAAGGGATGCCCGTGCTCAGCTACCCAACCAGTGTAACCCTGTCCAAGCTGCAGAGAGAAATGGCCGCTACTTGGACCTGGGCCGCTAGTGGCACGCAGCTGTAGTTCGCGGGTAATATCGTCAAAGAGAAAAATCACGCACAGATCGGCGCCCATCTCGTCGGCAAGCACCTTGGCAGCAGTCTGCAGGGTTTGATCAAGCTCCAGGATGGAATTAGCGGCAGCATTTATGCGCTGCAAAGCTTCCATTCGTGTCAGCCCACGCCTGGCATTCTCGGCATCTTCGGCACACTGCTGGGTTCTTACCTCCTGGTACGCGCGTGTCAACGTGACCATGACATCGGCAGTAAGCATTCCCAAGAACTTTTGCGCCTGGCTGGCCAGTCCGGGTTGATCTCCCAACATGTCGCTGATAGCCTCTGAGAGCACGCCGCTCCACTGCTGGATACCCTCCAAACGTACCTCAATGCGGCCTCCTTGCTCCGCCAAACGTCGCGCCGAAGCTCCATATGCCTGGCGGTAGCTTTCCGGCGATACACCGCAGAGCGCATCCAACAGTAATTCGGCATCGCTTCCCGGCTGCGGCACAATGCCGTAACCAGAGCGCGCACACAGCCGCTGCCGAAGCTCAAGCTTCCGGGTTCCCAGCGCAGCAGATACCTCGCCCTCTGGCATGATTCTTCCAATCTATCCACAGTACAAGCCGGGTGCCACGTCTGCCTGCCCTCTAGGTAGGGCGCCGGGCCAACCCCAACGATGTAGTCATGTACGTCGATTCGCTATCATTCGATTGTAGACAGCGCCCTACCTCGATGTCAAACTCCGTCGCACGCCACTCCAGCCATCTGAGCCTAGCCGCTGGTCCTGCGTAATTGCCCACTGCTCGTTGAGTACTGTACAATCGCTCCTGTTAGCAGTTTCGAAAATATCGTCTGGCAGCTGTTCCGGGCCAGACCTCGTGAGTTCTCGGCGGTGGAGGCAGACGCATAGATGAGCAGATGGCATAACCAGCAAGCATCGGCAACTAACCCTCCTTCACTCGTGGCTACCGCACACAGACCCACCGCGACCGAGAACAGCTGGGAATCTCGGTTGTATTCCGGTGTACGAATGCCGCATGTACCTGACGAAGTAAGAACCAAACTCGCCGGTGCGCTTGGTACATTGGGAGTAGACGCTGAGCACTTCCTGTTGTTACTGAGCAGCTTTCCCGGCAAGGATAGACCGAGCCACGCCCGCGGGCTGGTTTTTCTCACACACCTGGAAGCCGCAGGTCGCCGCCTTTCCTACAGCGCGGACACATTGGAGATAGCGACTCAAGGGTATCTAGCCGCGCTGGAATCGAGCTATCCAGAGCTGCGTGGTCAGGATGCTTCAGCCGATCCATGGTGGCCGTCTCCGCCAAACTTTGAGTTGGAAGGTGAGTCAATCGAGTTACGTATGCGCCGGTGCGGCTTCGCTTACCGGCATGTAGTCGAGGTATATCTTTCCGCTCATGTTACGGCCATAGCCAGCCAGCTGGCGCTGGTACTTGCCGCGCTGGCAATATTGCCGCCGGCCGGCACGTTGCCGACGGAGTCCCTCTATCAGGGGCTTTACGAGCTCTCGTCTTCGTTGCAGGGTCACATCGTACCACACCACATAGGTGACCCTGATCCACTTTCTCCTGGATTGCTCTCCGGTATCTCACGACTCCGCCGCCTCGACACTGAGGAAGACACATCACTCCAGAGCGACCTCCTATGGGCAGAGGCGCAACTCCATCTTGTGCAGGAATTCCTCAAGACAGCGAATATTTCTAGCGTGCAACGCCAATGGTCGTTGACGGCCGCGGCCGAATGGCAAGAGACAATTAAGACCCTGGGCGCCTTACAAGCCGGCAGCAACTGAAGGTGCGTGTTTGCCGTTTCGAGCTCTCCGCATGGTATAATCATACCCGTTGTCTCTCGCGGACTCATTACTGTCCTGCTAAACTCAGCACTATGGTCGTAGAATAGTCCAGTACAATCGAAGCTGGTACGCCAAAATGGCTCAATGGGGAGAGGTGGTTGTGATGAATAATGGTGGATCAGGTGGATCAAATCTGTCTGGAAATGCTGGTTTTTCGTTTGGTAAAGGGAGTAACCCTCCCAATCTGACCGACTTTTCTGACGATCCCAAATATGACTTGACCACTGTTGTCCAGATTGTACGTGTCCGGCCGATGATCCTGTGGGGCTGGGAACAACAACTCGGCATACCATCGCCAACGCGCGCCCCAGACGATTCCATCGGGAATGGGCGACGCTATTCAGAGCGCGATATTGTTGCCTCTGTCTGGCTACGCGAGCAAATTCTAAACGGCGTATCGCCGACTGAAGCCGCGGCTCGATTACTTGGACCGCAGGGAACCGGAGTCGTGAATACTGGAGCGCTTTCAGGCTCTGGCTCCCTATCAGGACCGCTCGACGACAGTCAGCGGGCCCGTGTAAACTCGGCCTCTGCAGGCGAGGGTGGATTTACGGCGCGCAGCGCCAAGCCAACCCGGCACTTGAGTGAGTTAGAACAATTGCCAAGTTCTGGGCCACTGCCGCCTACGCCGGAGATGCCATTGTCCAACCAGGGTTACGGCCCTCCTCAGTATGTACCGTGGCGTCCGGCCACCTCCGGTCCGCTTGGCACCAGCTATCCTCAGTCTACCGACTCCGGTCGCCTGGGCGGTACTGGGGGTCTGTACTCGTCGCCAATCTCGGGACCTCTGCCGGGCACGGGCCCATTGCGTCCAGGCGCTGTGACCGGCTCCGGTTCGCTGGGTAGGCCGCCGGTCTCGGGTCAACTTGGGGAACCCCATGTTGCCGGTTTTACCCGCCACGAACCGCATCACGCTGGGGCTTTTGAACCGATCAGGCAATCCACCGAGGCGAATGCGCCAGGTGTGCCCTGGTCGGGCACCGTACCGCCGCAGCCACGTGGCCGTGACTTGCGCACGCTTCAGCCCCAATTCATTCGCGCTTTTACCAGCTTCGATACCCTCAGCGCCAACTATATTCTCAACGAGGCGCTGGGATCACGATCAGTGGAGTCGGTTTGTGTCGGTCTTCTGCTGCCAGCGCTCACGCGAATCAGCGATCTTACTTCAAAACATGAGGCATCGACGCCGGAGGAGCGTTTCGCTGTGAACTATGCGAAGTCGTTCCTGTTTGCGATTTTTCACCGCACTCCCGAGCGGAACGACGGACCACTGACGTTCATTGGTTGCGGCCCTAGGGAGCTGAGCGAAATCAATGCCTTAACTTTGGCGGTCTTCTGGCGCCGCGCTGGACTGCGCGTCATCTACCTCGGGCAGGATATGGAAGCCGACAGCCTGATCTACGAGGTCCGTAAACGGCGGCCGGCTTTGGTTTCGCTTACAGTAACGACGGCACAACGCATCCGCTCTCTGGCCCGCCTCTCCAAAGCTCTCAGCCAGCTTGATGCGCCCCGCCCATTTGTGGGGTTTAGTGGTCCAGCCTTCGTGCGTAATCCCGAGCTGCAGCGCAAAGTGACCGGACTCTATCTGGGAGACGATCCGGCCACCGCCACCTGGCATGTCACCAACTTACTGGGCACGGATCGAGGCACCTCCGCTCTTACGGGAACGGGTACCATATAGTGCCGGAGATATCTTTAGCTATGGTTTAGCCGTGGTTCTCTTCATGGCTTCTCTTGGGACAAGCGCAACAGCAAGCCAATAATAATAAAGTTGGCGATGAGAGAGCTACCGCCGTAGGCGACGAACGGCAATGGTATACCGGTCAACGGTAACAGCTTGAGATTTCCCGCTAGAATGACGATGGTTTGCAGCCCAAACACCGCCGTCAAGCCAACCGCCAGCAGCTGGTTGAAGCTGGAGCGTGTCCGGGTAGCGATGTGCATTCCGCGGAACACCAGCAGCAGGAAGAGACCAATCAGCGCCAGAATACCGGCAAAACCGAACTCCTCGCCAAACGACGCCGCGATATAGTCAGTATTAGAGGCAGGTACTATCCAGCTCTTACCCAGCCCAAGACCAGTGCCGAACACACCGCCGTTGCCAAAAGCGATAAGACCCTGCACAATCTGATAACCGGCACCGGCCGCCACATCAACCGGCGAGGTCTGAAAAGCATTACCCACCACGGCGATGCGCTGCTGCGTGTATGGAAAAATCTTGTAGACGGCCAGAGCGCCGAGTGCAAACGCCACAATCGAGCCTATGATATACGTTGGCCGATCGCTTGCCGCATAGAGCATGATCAGGAAAAGGCCGAAAATCAAAATCGCCAGACCGAGCTCTTTGACCACAAGAATGGTGAGCAGCCCCAGCCCTAGCATCAGGATCAGCGGGCCTAGATGCTTGAGCGGCGGCAATCTAAAAGGACCCACCCGGAGATAGGAGGCGGTCAGCATCTCCCGATTCTCGCTGAGGTATCCGGCAAAGAAGATCACCAGACAAATCTTGAGAATCTCCGATGGCTGGAACGAGAGGCCACCCGAGCCGATAGTGAGCTCGTCGCGGCTGGGGGCAGTGGTACTGAAGCTGTGGGCATGCGCCAGCGTGATTGCCACCAGCACCAGTCCGACCGCCGCCCAGCTGTATTTATAGTTACGGATCCAGCTGAGATCGCGTGTGGCCCAGACTGTAACGATGCAGACTGCCAACCCCACGATCGCGTATACGAGTTGCTTTATGCCCAGATTGGGCACTCCGAGATCCGGGCCGAGACGTAGGGCCATCACCACTCCAATGCTGGTTAGCATACCAGCGATAGGGAGCAGCGTCTGATCAGAGTCCGGCGCGATGATTACCAGCAGAATATGAACGGCAAAGAGTGCGGCGATCAAACCAAACGCGGGGGTGAACACATCCAGGGGTGGCAGCTTGTTCACGGATACCGGCACATGCAAGTTGTGAACTACCAGTAACTCAAATAGCGACAGCAGCAGGAAAAGAGAGGGCAGGACCAACAGCCAGAGCTCCGTCCAGCGATACCGGTGCCGGTTAAACATCGCGCGACTCCTTCTCCCTATGCGGCGGCAAACTCAAAACGCACATCCCCCACCTGTAGGATCGTTCCGGGCGAGACTGCAACCGGCTGGGTTATCGTATGCTGGTTGACCAACGTGCCGTTTCGACTACCCATATCTTCTACCCACAGAGATCGGTCTTTGTAGAGAATACGAGTGTGCTCAGTAGAAACGAAGGTGCTCTCCAGGACAATGGTGTTGGTCGGCGCACGGCCAATGGTGGTAATGGGCTCCAGATCGAATTGCTGGCCCGGCTTATACTGCGTCGATCCACTGTCGATGAGAATCAGATGCCCAACTATCTGGCGAGCACGCGTGGTCGAAGTGCTTATCGCCGGTTTTTCCGCCTGCTTCAGATCTCGCCTTGAGACCAGAACAACCTGTAAGATGACCAGATAGAGAATGGCTACCAGGCCGATACGGAGATAGAGCAAGAGCTGATAATTGTCCATGCGCCAGGGTCACCTCCGCTGGAAGATAAACTCGTGGCTTCCCACAGTGACCAGATCGTTGTTCTTGAGTGGCACCGGGTTGTGTGTCATCACACCGTTTACGCCAACGCCGTTAGTACTGTGCAGATCGTAGAGAATGAACTGACCGTTTTCATACCGGATCACCGCATGCTGCCGCGAGACTTTCTTGTCGTTGACTACCACATCATTACTCTGGTGCCTACCAATATGGAGTACCGCGCCAGGAAACGGCATAGGATTGCCTCTGACTGGCCGATAGAGTGTCAGCCAGGCCGCCGGCATGGGCACCGCTTGAGGGGACTGAGCAGGCGACGCTCCCCCTTGCCCTAGCGCAGCCGCCTGCTCAGGAGACATCGAAACGGTCTCATCCAAACCAGGAACTCCAGCCTGTCCGGCGCTCGCGGGTAGCACACGAGGGTCCACGGTATGGCATTGAATGCGCGCCTGCCCGGTTCCAATGCTAGGACTTTCCAGAAACTGAATTACTGGTTTGGAGGTCAGGGTATACCCGCGCTCGCGAGCCACATTGATTAAAATCTGCGACAGCTGTTGCTGCAGTGAATGCGCATACGCATCGAAACGCGTATAGTCTCTTCTGCTCAACGAAACCTCATAGACATTCGGCGCCAGTTTCTTGTCGTGCCCGATCTGGAGGTTAGCTTCCATGGTACGAGTTAACTTATTAGCCAATTCAACCGGCTCCAGATGGGTACGGAAGAGCCGGTTGAAGGGACCTTCCACCGCCCCCTGCATCATATTTTCCAACTTGCTGAACACAGTCATGTTCGTGCTCCAATGCTAGCTACCCCACTGCCTCGCATCCGTGCTGTGCTCTCTCTCCGGACGGGAGAAGAGCACCACTGTTTACTCGCCTCTACATCGTAGGGCCATCGCTGGCCGAGAGCAATTCGCGCGCGTGTTCTACGTCAGTCGCTATCTGCGCCTGTAGCTCATCAATATTTTCGAAACGCCGCTCGTCGCGCAGACGTGCCACAAAGGCTACTTCGAGATGGAGCCCATACAGATCCATACCGCCATCCAGCAAGTACACTTCGACCACCAGGCGGGACTCCCCAGCAAAGGTCGGCCGTACACCAATGTTGCACACCGCGTGATGTTCGGCCTCCGCCTCACCGGGTAAACGCACCCGCACCGCGTACACTCCGGAGGCCGGCAATATCTTGCGCGCGTCATAGCGCAGATTCGCCGTGGGAAAGCCCAGCAATCGGCCGCGCTGCTCGCCAGTCACTACCTCTCCCACGAGAGTATACTCTCTGCCTAAGAGAAAGGTTGCGCTAGTAAGAGTTCCGGCCTGCACCAGCGAGCGAATTCGCGTGCTGCTGACCCGCTCACCTTCTGCCTGCACGTGGTAACTCTCGACGCTAAATCCGCGTTTTTCTCCCACAGCGCGAAGATAGGCGATGTCGCCTACGCGCCGATGCCCGAGGGCAAAGTCTGTGCCCTCCACCAGCACCAGAGGCTGGCAGACGCGAGTCAGCGCCTCCAGAAATGCCTCGGGACTCTCCTGAGACGTCTCCAGGGTGAATGGCACCACCAGTAGTGCATCCAGCTGTCCAAGCCCAGACAGTACGTCCAGTTTCTCCTCGAAGGTCGAGAGCAGCTGTATGGGCGTACCAGGCTGAACCACGGATGCCGGTGACGGCCAGAATGTTACCGCAACCGCCTGTGCACTACGCTCACGAGCCAACTCGGCAGTGCGGGCGATCAACTTGCGATGGCCGAGATGAACGCCATCAAAGAATCCAACAGTTAGTACAGCAGGGCCAAGTGGCGGCACGGTACCTTGCAAATAGTCGACACGCATAATCCCTCTATTTCTCCGTCTCGCCCGCTATACTACCACGGCACTGACTCGCCCGCAACGAAGCAGGCGAATAGTTAACCAGGCAAGGAACCTTTGATCTGATTT
Organism: uncultured Chloroflexia bacterium; assembly: GCA_963826075.1. Lineage (GTDB taxonomy): Bacteria > Chloroflexota > Ktedonobacteria > Ktedonobacterales > JADMIN01 > JAJPKE01. The sequence goes on along the minus strand of CAWGVQ010000002.1, from coordinate 1,090,565 downwards.
GAGTGTACAAATGCTCTACAAATCAAGAGTTAGACCAACAACACATGGTACAATGGCAGGTACTGCCACGGCTCACCCAGTGTCTACATATATAGACACATCAATACTCTATACGCATTTCTACGCGCTGAGGCGACAGGAGGCAATGATGCCCAAAGCTGCGGAGCTCGATCAGAACCACACCAATCATGCTCAGTATACTCGACACGGCCGGATCCTGACACTTGGGAGCAGAACACGTATCAAGCTGGCTGACATCACTGCGGTGGCACGCGCCCAGATACCGGTCTCACTTTCGCGATCTGCCGAGCTACGCGTCCAGGCGGCGCGCGACCTCGTCGAGAACCTCTGCACACAGGATCGAACCGTCTATGGCGTGACTACCGGCTTTGGCCACCTCAGCTCGGTCAAGATACCAGGAGATCAGCTGGCTGAACTGCAACGCAATCTCATCCGCAGTCATGCCAGCGGCGTGGGTGAGCCGTTCGATATCGCAACTACTCGTGCCATTATGACACTATTGGCCAGCAGCTTGGCACGCGGGCACTCGGGAGTCAGACGAGAGCTGTTGCACCTTCTCATCTCGATGCTGAATCAGGGTGTAACTCCAGTGGTTCCCATGCGCGGCTCGGTGGGCGCCAGTGGCGATCTGGCGCCACTGGCGCATCTCAGTCTCGTCCTCATCGGTGAAGGCCAGGCCTGGTACGAGGGCGATCAACTATTGGGCGGCGAAGCGCTCCGACGCGCTGGTCTGCAGCCGCTGACACTCCGCGCAAAGGAAGGTCTGGCGCTTATTAACGGCACGCATGTTATGGAGGCATGCGGCGCTCTAGCTATCTCGGACTCCTGGCGACTGCTGCGCGCCGCCGAGGTGGCCACCGCCATGAGCATTGAGGCGTTGCTCGGTAGCTATGTGCCGCTGGACGAGAGAATACATGCACTGCGTCCTCAAGCCGGACAACCGCGCACTGCAGCTAGACTACGGGCGCTGCTTGCAGGAAGCGAGATCAACCCCAGCCATGCCGTCTGTGGGCGCGTTCAGGATCCCTATACGCTTCGATGTGCCCCACAGGTTCTCGGCGCCGCACGCGATACGCTTGCGCACTGTGAAGGAATTTTTAGCGCTGAACTTGGCGCGGTGACCGATAATCCCTTGATTTTCAGCGATGATGGCGACGTGCTGAGCGGAGGCAACTTCCATGGCGAGCCCCTGGCACTGGCGCTGGACTTTCTGGCAATTGCCCTGGCACAGATCGCCAGCTTCTCAGAGAGGCGTACCTACAACCTGCTGGGTCCTCATGACTGGGATAAGGGGAGCAACAGGCTCGAATTGTTCCTTACCCCTGAGCCTGGGTTGAACTCCGGCTATATGATTGCCCAGTACACAGCGGCGGCGCTGGTAAACGAGATCAAGATACTCGCGCATCCCGCCAGCATCGACTCGATTCCTACCTCAGCTGGCATGGAAGACTTCGTCAGCATGGGAGTAACTGCAGGCATCAAACTCAAACAAGTGATCGATCTTGCCCACCTGGTAGTGGCGATCGAGCTACTTTGCGCCGCACAGGGGCTGGACTTTCGAAAACCGCTACATCCTGGCAGGGGGGTCGCCCAGGCGTATGATCTCCTCCGATCGCTGGTCCCCAGCCTTACCGAAGACCGGCCACCGTCACCGGATATCGAAGCGGTGGCACGCGGCATACGCTCCGGTCTCTTCGAGGAACTGGATCCAGAGTAGGTCAGCCGACGCAGGTTTTTGCAGACGGAATTGCCTTGACTGGCCCGTGGACAGAGTGCTACACTGTGGCTACTCGGGCGATTAGCTCAGTTGGTTAGAGCGCCACGTTGACATCGTGGAGGTCGGGGATTCGAGCTCCTCATCGCCCACCATCCCGTCCGGCCGCTTCCGTTGCAGGAGAGTTCAGGAACCAGCGCTCACGCCTGGCAAGGAAATCTGCCAGGTTCTCACGTGACAGCTCCAAATCATGAGCTATACACCACTCCCAGAAAGGCACGTAGTGAGTGCGGGCCGTCTGATGCTCACGCATCATCAGTTCCGAGGCCAGGCTACCATCGTCAAGGTAACCGCCGGTCTGCCAGGCGGCGTAGAGCGGTTGATGATCATAAGGCACCGAACGATGCTCGAAGCGCCACTCCGCACCCTCCCAATGGAAGAGTCCATACTGGGCGTTGATGTCTCCGTTGAAGGGGCACCCGACTGCACCAATCACTACGACCTGCCGATCTCCAATACTACGCTCGAAAGGGTAGTGAATGTGGGCTCCGATAACCAGGCGTTCGTCGATACCCGCCAGCGCTTCGGCAATCGTATCATCGGGTGACATGCGTCCCATGCCTTCACGCGAGTGCCGTGGGCTGCCGTGTACAATACGTACCGGCGCTGTTCCTGGCAGGTCCAGGCGCAAGGTGGCCGGTAAAGCTTCCAGCCAGGCAACCCATTCCGGCGTCAATTCGGCCATTGCCAGTCGAACAGGCGTCCACCAGGAGCTATCCCACTCCTTTGGCCTACCCACTCCTCTAGAGAGGGCCGACAGCCAGGTATCATGATTGCCACTTATGGCAGAATACCCACAGGGGACCAGTCGCTCGAGCACCGCACGGCTCTCTGGCCCACGGTTCACAAAATCTCCGGCAACTACGACACGGTCGGGGTTCACCCGTTCGAGATCAGCCAGCACGGCCTCAAGAGCGGGAACATTCCCATGAATATCAGCAATAACGGCAAAGCTCGGCAAAGACCACAGCTCTTTTCAGTAGCCAACACATGCGGACGAGCAAATCCTTCACTACACAGTATAGCCGATCTGAAGCCGGCTATGCGTCCCCGTCCTTACCCGCTTGCGGGTCTTTGAGCAAAGCCTGCTGGCGACGGCAACGCTCGGATTCACTTCTGGTGATAACATCCTGGATTACTTTGACCAGATCCAGCGGTCCTACCGGCTTCAACAGATATTCATCGGCACCGGAGAGGAAACCAGCCAACTGGTCCTTTGGCTGGGCCATCGCTGAGAGCATGACGATGGGAGTCGAACTCGAAGCAGGATCACCACGCAACGCCTTCACCAGCTGATAACCATCCAGCCCTGGCATCTTCACGTCGACTACTACGCATGCCGGACGCACCTCGAAATAGCGCTCCAGCCCCTCTATGCCGTTTCTGGCAGTCGCCACCTCAAATGAGCCCAGTCTTCGCAACGAATCAGCGATTAACGTGAGTAGGTCATCATTGTCATCTACCACCAGGATGGTCGCTCCCACATATGAAACTTCCGGCACTTGCTGCTTGCCCTTTCCTGGAAAGGTACTACTCACCAGTATTCCACCGCGCGAGTTCCGCTCCTGGCCATCATAGCAGCAACCGCGATTCTTTGTCATCCAGTCTGCCACGATTGCCTGCCGCCGGCCAATCAGCCGACTAAAACATCGCCGGCGTACTGCTAGACTTGACGGCAACTGCACCCCCTGGTAGTCTGGGACTATATCTCCATGCATTCCTGTGCCATCCATTCATAAGGAGGTTCCCAGTGGAGACCAGCCACCAAGATAGCCTAGCTAATTCCGCTGCCACCCTCGGCGCCGACCAGCCGGCAGTGACTAAGGAGACCACTACAAAGAATCGCCCGCTCGCCATCACCATTCTTGCTATCTTTTCACTGCTTATAGGTGTCATAGACGGTATTCCCCAGCTCTACTACGTGCTCTATGCCATCAACCCCCATGTCTTCCCCATTGGCCCAAATGCCAACCCCCTGGGAGCGATCTGGTACAACTATATCTTGGGCGGCCAACAAGGGGGCTATCTCAAAGTCGACCCTGGAACACTGGCAGGCGCCATCGAGGATGCCTTTATGCTGGCGCCTCTATACATCACTACCGGCATCGGCCTGCTCCGCCAGAGCAAATGGGTCTACCCGGTTGGCCTCATCACCGGCTCTATGATTTTCTACGCCAATCTCTATTTCTTGTTGAGCGGTACGCTAGTATCTCCACAAAACACCGTAACCGAAAACGTGACCACTGTCCTCTCGAGCATACCGTGGTTCGTCTATCCACTATGGTTGATTCCTACACTTCTGTTGCGCAAGTCGCTATTTCGCCGTTAGCGGTGAGACGTAGGGAAAGCCGCCAGCGACTCTTCCCTCTGGTGTTCATAGAAACAGGAGGTGCGTTGCGCTATGCAGGAAAACTTCGATACGCCGGGCCAAAGCCGCAAAGTGCTCATCATAGACGATGATTCTCACCTCAACGAAGTGATGGTCACATCGTTGCAGCTCTTCAGCGACTTCGAGGTCATCACCGCCTTCAACGGCGAAGAAGGACTCCTGCGTCTCTACCAGGAGCACCCGGATGTGGTCGTCGTCGACGTCCGCATGCCGCAGCTCGATGGGTATCAGGTAGTACGTGCACTGCGCGGTGATCCTGCCACTGCCGACCTACCGCTCATTATATTGTCGGCGCTGGTCCAGGATCGCGACCGTCTTGCCGGAATGTTAAGCGGAGCCGACCTGTATCTGGATAAACCGGTAAAACCGCGCCAACTGGTAGCGGCTATCGAGGAGGTCCTTCGGTTGAGCTCCGAGCAACGGAGGGCGCGCTTGCGAGCTCTAGGAACTCAAGATGATGGAGCCGAAGGCAACCAGCCAGAGTATGTTCAACCCGAACACTGAGGGTAGCCAAGATGAGTGAGCCAGTATCCTCCACCCTAGCCAACCAGAAACCATCCCCGAAATTCATAGCTCTTCCTTCGGGTCCCAAGCATACCACGGTGGCCGACCAGGCGATGCTCAATCAGTTTGATGCCGAGCGCCGTCTGGCACTGTTGCGCATTATTGCACCGAGCCTCCTGGTGATTTCATTCATCGGCCTGCTGTTCTCTATTCAGACCGATATTGCCTCGGGAGGAATGAGCAGCACGCTTCAAGCGGGATTCGGAATGGTCGGGTTCGCCGTGGCCTCCTGGGCTACGTTTAGACGGCGCGCCGATCTGGCGTCGTTTGCTTTCTTCGCTGGAATTGCCGGTGTTATAGTTTTGCTTCTGATCAGCGATGCGGTGCAGTCGCCTCTGGACGTGAGCACGCTGCCCGAATTCGAGCTACTGCTACTGCCGATACTCATCTCGGGAATATTTGGGGGCCCTCGTCCAGTCATCGCCACTACGCTCGCGACCGTAGTCTTTACTTTTTGCATGATCTCGTTCACTCAGCACACACCTGCTCTCATGAGCGCCCTTGCGTCCTCCAGTGGCCCGGAGGCTTTCACCATACCCATCTCGCTGCAACTCACCGCTGGAATGCTTATGTTCGCGGCAACGTATGGCTACCGGCGCACCCAACGTGAACTGGGCGACATCCGGATAGCCTATGCGCGCGAAAAGGAGCTCGAGCACCTCAAAGACCAATTCATCTCCAGCGTCAATCACGAGTTGCGCACTCCGATCATGGCGCTACAGGGCTATATCGAGATTGCCCAGGAGTTGGCAGCGCGCGGCCAGATCTCACGCCAGACGCACATACTCGAGCGTGGCGCCGACGCTGCCGACCACCTGGCCACGCTGGTCAGAAGCGCGCTGAGTGTCAGTCGCATTGAATCGGACGCGGCACTCGCCAAGCCGGAGATCTTTGCTTTACTACCGGCGATTCTGTCTACCACCGAGCTGCTGGATCCACGCGAGGCCGGCGACCGCGAGCGCGAACTGCGTATCGATATACCCGCAAACCTCTCCGTGTTTGCCGATCAGGATCATGTACGCCAGGTGATTCTGAACTTGCTCTCCAACGCAAGCAAGTACTCGGAGGCTGGAACCGCCATCGAGATCTCCGCTCGCATCTTGCCGCCGCCGAAATCTTCCAAAAGCCGGTCCAGCAAAACTGCCGCATCTACCATGGTGGAGATCGCCGTACACGACCACGGACTGGGCGTCCCTCCAGACCAGATCCCACTGCTCTTCCAGCGATTTGTCAGGCTGGAACGCGATCTGGCTTCCGCGGTCAGCGGCACCGGACTGGGACTCGCCATTAGCAAATCCTATGTCGAAGCCATGGGAGGCGCCATCTGGGTGGAGAGCAGCGGCGTAGCCGGTGAAGGATCTACCTTCTTTTTCACTGTGCCGCTGGCACCAGATAGCTCCAACTCCAGTGACGGTGGCGCCACCGATACCGCCGACGCTGCCAACATTAGCGTCGCCAGTTCTATACCGTAGGGGGATAGCGGCGGTGGCGCTTGTCGACACCAATTCATCGAGGAGATCCAAGTGCAAGTGAACGGCAACACCGCTGCGGACATAGGAGGGGCCTTTCTAGCTGCTCTGTCGGGCGTGATAGTGGCGCTGGTGGGTCAGTACCTACAGGTGCGCCATGAAAATGAGAATCTTCGGCGATTGTACCAAAGCGCCCATAGGCTGCTGGCCCTGGAAGTGGTAAACAACCGAGCCTCGCTGGAGGTTTTCTGGCGCACTATCAACGGGCTCGACGCCGAGCAGCACCAGGACTCAACCGAGCACCTGGCGGCAATGCTGAGCGGAGGACTGCTGGGCTATGAGCTGCCGCAGTGGAGCTTTTCCCGCTGGGAACGGCTGGAAGCGGAGACTTTTCCGGCTTTTGGCGAGAAGGAGCTGGCCGGAATCGACCAGATGAATCGCGCCCTCCAGAGCATTACCGAACTGTACAAATCGTTGAGTACACTTACCGCCGAAGATAAAGCCGACCTGGCCAAGAACATGGGTGGTAGATTCTGGGCAAATGACCTGGCTCGGGACCGGTATCCTACCTACAATAAGCTTGCCGATGCGGTGGCGCAGGTCCTGGGAGTGCCGTCGCCCATGGGACAATAGACCCGGCTGTCTCAGCCGGCGCGCAGAAATACGTCTCCCCAAGGGTGCGAATCCTGACCTGGGAAGATCTGGAAGGCTATGACATGGCGGGCACGTGGAGAGACCGCCGGTAGGTCGACCCAGGCGCCGGAGCACCCCCTGGAGACCGGTATTCCGTCGACCAGTACCATGGCTCCATCCTCACCTTCACACACCACCATCGCCTGCGCCGGCAGCGCCCCGTCGACGACGATTCGGGCATAGCGGGCCCCGGGAGCCGGCGCACTGCCTGATCCACGCGAAAGCCAATTGAGACCGCCGTCCAGCTGGTTGGTCCAACCATCCGGCGGTGCCTGGCCGGTATTCGCCCACCACTCCGTCGATATGGCACTGGAGAGTGGCGAACCACTGGGTTGGAGCCGCGAGAAGCCATTGGGTAGGAGGTACACCAGTTCAGGGCCGCTGGTATAGACCGTCGGCCACAGCAGACCGGGCATCTCCTGAGTGGTAAGGATAGCCAGAGGCCGTTCCAGCAGCGCTTCCAGGGCGCTATCGGTATTGGCAACAGCAATCACACGGGCGCCGGGATCCTTGAAGACGTTCAGCAGCGCACCTACCAGGAAGCGCTTTTCATTCACGTAGCCGCTGGTAAATTCGTCGGTAGGGATCGGAGTAAAGGCTACCTCACGCCTGGTGAAATAGGGCGCCCAGGGCGCGTTGGGGCCCAGATTGACCACCAGAGTGTCCTTGGGAGTATGCGCTCGAATCCAGGAGAACGCCGCCAGCTCACCAGGCCCCAGCCTGCCCGGTAGCACGCGGTTACCTACGAAGACCTGCGGCCAGATGGTGATACTCGCTGTCACCAGCACCCACAGCACCAGAACTGCCCGCAGTAAGATCGGTACCGTGCGTCGCAGCCGCTCGGCCTGGTCATACACCGAGAGGCCAGCTTCAGTGCCGAGTCTGGCAGCGCGATTCGTCCCTACCTGCCAGAGAGCCGCCAGCGGTATCCCGGCATAGATCGCGAGGAAATAGGTCATATCGGTGAGGAAACGCGAGGGCGTAAACGCCGTATAGGCCTGATGATAGACGCGCAGAGCGTAGGCTCGATAGACGTAGTACCCAAAGGTAAAAGCTACCGCCAGAGTAGCCAGGGCAATGGCCACAAATGCGCGCGAAGTCTCCGCGCCGCCCCGGCCTATCTTGCGAATCTGCCAGTAGCCGAATGTAGAAACGTATAAGAGGACAGCTCCAAGTAGCGCCAGACCCCAGAGAACCCAGCCATTGTCCGCAAAGGGAAAGCCGTCGACCGTCTCGATGAGCCGGAGAACGCTGGTATCCCGAAGCTGTCCGGCTCGGAGCAGCAGTGGAACGACATAGAACCCGGATGCGGCCAGTGCGACCAGGCTGGTCAGCGCCAGCCGGCGGAACGACCGCCTGGCGACTGCGCGACCAGCCTGCCCACTTGTTTTTTTCCGCTTGGTGATGCCCCAGCCGTCGACGACGAGAAAGCCGGCATAGGTTGCCAGCATAAGCCCAGCAGTCAGCATGACATGATTATGTGCTAGAGGAATCGATCCTAGTATGATGCCGCCGACGATGATGCGGTGGCCGGAAAAACCAGGCGCGAAGAGTATAAGTAGGAAGGCCAAGAGCAAGGCGAAGCCAAGCGCGTTGGGCAATCCTCCCCAACGGGTATAGTCCAAACTCCCCCAATTACCGAGCAATCCATAGGCCACTACAGCGCCCAGGGCAATATCATGGCGACGCAGAACTCGCCTGGTTAGGGCGTAGAGGGCAAGACCGGTGAAGAGGGGCACCAGCACGGCGAGTAGAGCTTCAAAGACGGCATCGGGGGCAAGGCCGCTAAGGAGAGCGATAGCCGCGATTATCAGATGAGATCCATATGGATAATTGAGGGGAATCGGCTCGAAAGGTGCCCAGGTCGGCAGGCGCCCGGTAGCCACGGTTGTACTTGCCAGCAATGCATGAAAGCTCGGATCCCATCCCTGCGGTACAGTATCGATGAAAAGCGGGATCAGTCGCGGCAGCAACAGTGCACCAAGCACCAGAGTGAGCGGAACGGCGTACCTCTTCCACTGGCGGGAGCGCGATTGTCTCCACCGGTGGCTGCGCCCCGCCAGCGCCACAGCTACCAGGGTCAGCACCAGGGTTGAGATTGCCACGCTTGCTCGTGTGATGCCCGGGCCTGTGCCCAGCAGTATGAGCAGAAACATCTGCAGGGCAAGCCCCAGGGCCAGACCAACGCTAAGGCGCGTAGCCCCGTCAGGCGCCGGATAACACCACCATGCCCAAACCAGACCCGGTAGGGCCATTGCCAGCAGCGCCAGCGCCGTGCCTGGAACGGCTGAGATTAACATACAACCTCTAACTTCATGCCCTTGAGCTACTGGAGTGAGTCGTGGACCGGACAGCTAAAAATACCATGACTGCCCCGCGTAGCGCGCGCGCAGCTGCGAGAGCTGCGCCAGCGACTGTCTCACCACGCGCTGCAGCAACGGCATTGCGATATAGATACAGGCGAGCACGCTGAAGGCCAGGTAGATGAACTGCTGAAGCGTAAGCGGCTCATAGACCACAAAGGGCCGCCACAGCGCGCTGAACTCCGGGGTATAGTGGCAGAAAGCCTCTAGGGCAAAGTTATTGGAGGCACACACCGATGACAGCGTATTTTGGCCGAAGAGCGCGCCGTCGATGCCCACCCAAAAAGACAGCAAAAGGGCCGCCAGGTACACCAGATTGGCAACCAGGCGATCGCTGGGGCGGCGCACGATGAGTGACAGTGCAAAGCAGGCGATCATCGACCCGATCACGAAGAAGCGAGGTCCCCAGTACCATCCACCATACCAGGCCCACCAGTGCGAATAGAGTAGAACCAACCCTATAAGAAAGGCCATCCAGAGCTCATACGTGGCCAACATCTCACCGCCGGCTCTGCCCAGTGCCAGCAGTCGCTTCCGAACCGGTAAAAAGAGACCGGGCATATAGAAGACTAATCCCTTACCGAACGAGAAGAGTATCGAGAGCAAGCCAAAGAATATGGGGTAACTGAAACCAGGAAGTCCTGAGTAAGGCATGACGGTATGGAAACCGACGTTGCCTTGGAAGCCGTGATAGCCGGTATCGAACGGATTGCCACGGCGAATCCAATCCTCGGCTCCCACCAGCGCCCCCGCCGCTAGGGGAACCACGATGTAACGCAGATGGCGGGTGCGCACGATACGGGTAAGGGATAACAGACCAAGGCCCAGCAGGCTTGCTGGTGTATTGACGACGCCCAAGACGATCAGGGGCCAGCCCACCTTGCCGCGCCATTGTACGACCAGTGTCGCGCCGATCATAACCAAAAGGGCGGTGAAAATCTCCGCATCAAAGTCGGTGAGCTGCTGGGTAAGCATGGAGGCAAAGATGAGCAATATCAGAAAAGTACGCAGTAGCGACCGGTCCAGTCGATTCCGGAGCAGCAGATAGAATACTAGCATGCCGAGTGCGAGCAGCACAGCATTGTAGCGCAGGCACCACCACTGTGAGGTTTGATTGATCTTCCCCAGGAACCAGAGGGGTGCCGCAAAGAAAGGACCCACCAGTGAAAATCGGGCCGTAGACAAAGTATGGGCATTCAGCAGTTGGCTCAACTCCTCGAATCGAAGCAGAGCATCGCCTGACATTTGGCGCGGAAGCAGGACCAGATTGGCGGCCAGACCACCGATGATGAAAATGGTCTCGACGACAGCGCGCCATTTCACTCTCTGGTTGTCTGCAGCCTTGGCCATGCCACCCGGCGAATTCATGTCTATTGACCTCCCTGTCGCTTCCTGGGCCACCTACTGTCCCACGTGGGTCACTAGCCGGACGGCGAAGGTAATCGTAGCCACAAGGCATTGTAGCAGACTGACACAAGTGCAACAGCAAAGCCGGGTCGCGTCACCGCCGGGGCACCACATGGACCTCGATTTCGCTGGCATCAGCAAGTATGACGCTGGTGCCGCGCTCGGAGCGCTCAAAACTCAGGCGAAGCTCCTGATGGCCAAGCCGGAGGCGTCCAAGCTCCAGCGAGTTCATCCAGCTAGGCAATGTAGGCGATACCAGTGTCAGTCTCTGGTGCTCCGCCTCCGGTTGCAACCCCAGTATCGAACTCAAGAGCAGGAATGGAGCACCTGCCGCCCAGGATTGCGGCGAGCAGGCCACCGGATAGCGAGTTGGGCCGTACCCGCCGCTGCGGGCAAATCCGCAGAAGAGCTCGGGCAAACGGGAGCCTCCGTAGTGGATGCTGGCGCCAAAAAGATTGCCGAGTAGCTCCCCCACCTCAGCCGTTCGCCCGTACTGGGCAAAGCCCGCGCCTATGAGCGCGGTATCATGTGGCCACACCGAACCATTATGGTAGCTCATGGGATTGTAGCGAGCGGCAGTGGTGGACAGTGTGCGGATGCCCCAGCCGGTGTACATGTCCCGGGCCATGAGCCGGTTCACCATCGGCGCTGCGAGCGATGCCGGCACAATGCCTGTCCAGAGGCATTGTCCAGCATTGGAGCTGACGACCCGGCAGGGGTTTTTCTGTCCATCCAGTGCCAGGTAGAATACGTGTTCCTCCTCCCACCAGAATCGCTCAAGGAAGTTTTCGCGCAATTGGCTCGCCTTTTGATCGTACCAAGCGGCCAGCTCGTGTCTTTCCAGGCGTCTGGCCAGATAGCTCAGTTCCTGATAGGCGGCGTAGACGTAGCCCTGAACCTCGCAGAGGGCTACCGGAGGTGGTGCCAGAGTGCCATCAGCGTGGGTGACAGCATCCCAGGAGTCTTTCCATCCCTGGTTTACCAGTCCAGTGCCGGAGACTTTGGCATATTCCACGAAGCCATCGCCGTCCCGGTCACCGTAGTCGGTGATCCAACGGGCGGCAGCTTCGGCATTGTGCCAGTGATCGCGGAGAAATTCCAGGTCGTTGGTCCAGCGAATATACTTGCCCAGAGCAATCAAAAAGAGAGGCGTGGCGTCGACTGTTCCGTAATAGGGGATAAACGGAATTTCACGGCAGTTGGCCATCTCGCCGGTGCGATATTCGTGCAGTATACGACCGGGCTCCTCCTCGGTAAATTCATTAACGCTGCTACCCTGGTGGGCCGCCAGGAAGCCGAGAGTTCCGCGAGCTATCTCGGGAAACCAGGGTAAGAACTCCAGGCTGGTGATGAGGGCATCCCGCCCGAATGGGCAGACATACCATGGTACGCCACCGTACGGGAGTGGGCCTTCGGGCATCAGTGAAGTCATCATGACCAGGTCGTGCATGCCTCGCGTCAACAATCGATTGAAGAAGACATTGTCGGAGCGCACGATCGGTAGCAGCATCGGCTCATCCCCAAAACCTCGGCTGACCGGCGAATCGTCCGGGCCGAGTGTTCTCCGGGTAGATTCGGCCCGTGGAGAAGATAGACGTAGTTCCGGCAAAGAATCATCATATCCAGCCGAAGTATCCTGCCAACTCACATCTTCGGTGATGGAAAGCTCACAGATCAGCTCAAGCTGAACTGGCACGCTCGGCAGTAGATCAAAGTCCCAGAACTGTCCCTGCGGCACCGACTGGGTGGGAGTTGGGGTCATGGTGCAAACGGTCTCGCGCACGATATTATCCAGCCCACGATACCCAAGAATCAGCGAGTGCTCGCGTACACGTGCCGCCAGCGACTGGCCTCGCCGCGGTCGCACCAGCCCCCGCACTTCAAAGATATCGCGGAAGTCCGCGCTAAGCTTGAGACCCAACTTCACCCTTAGCGTCATGGGATGAAAACTGGTCAGGCTCAGAGTCTCGCGGAGCTGATTGTCACGCAACTCCAGCACTCGCCGTATGTGGATGGTTCCCTGATACACTTCCTCGTGACCAATTCGCAGAAATGGATTGGCTAAATCTATCTGGCAGGTCCCCTCTTCATCGGAAATCGAGTGAGATAGAGTCGCCAGCGGCTTTCCCTCCAGGAAAAGATCGCAGGCGCGCAAGTAACGGGTTCCACGCCAGTAGAGACCGGTCTCTTGTTCGGAATCAGGCAGATCACCCCGGTCATCGGCCACCAGGAAGGCATCTCCGTGTTTGAGAGCAATCTTTTCGACAGTAATGCTGGCCGATCCTTTGAGAACATAGGGATCGGCAGACAACTCCTGTTCCTGTTGGTCACCGGGCAATAGATTTTCAGGCATCGTCATACAACGTCACCGGGTACGCTCGGCATAGATTCAAGGAGATAACCAGTGGCGGGATCGCCACCACTGTCGACCGCCGGCCGGAGAACTGGTGCACGAGTATCGACACCGGCGGTGGGTAGGGGCAATGAGGTATGGCGACCCACCAGGTGTGAATAGACATGAATATATTCCAATGTCATACGTCGCATATCAAATCGATCTAAAGCATACTTTCGGCAAACCGACCGCGAGATCTCGGAGAGATGATGAGCCGCCCAGGCCAGTTCATCTACGGTTTTGCGAAGATACCCAGTCACGCCGTCGACGAGCAGCTCCGGAGCCGCTCCAACTGGACAGGTGAGCACAGGAGTACCCAGAGCCAGAGCTTCAATATATACCATGCCGAATGGCTCAGGCCAGTCAACTGGTACGAGCAGAGCCAACGCGTTGCCGATCAGCTCGCGTTTGCTGGCTTCGTCTACCTGCCCAAGGAATTCGATCGACGGGTGACTGAAGAGCGGCTCTACGACGGTGGCAAAGTAATCTCGATCCTGGTGGCCAATCTTCGCGGCGATCTTGAGCGGAATACCTGCCCGGAGGGCAATCTCAATGGCCCGCTCTGGTCGCTTATCGGGCGCTATGCGGCCGACGAAACACAAATAGTCGCTGGGTGAGGGATGATAGACGAAGCTCCGGGTATCGATCCCGTGATAGATGGTAGCGGCCCAGTTGAGAGAACGTCGAGAGCGGCGCTGGTTCTGGCTGATTGCCACGTAATTGGCTCCGCGATAGGCCCCATAGACCCGCCCTAACTCCCTGGTATCCACCCGCCCGTGTAGCGTCAACACTGTTGGAGTAGAGGTAGTTCCGATAAACGGCAACGTCAGGTAATCCAAATGAGAATGTATGATATCAAAGTCGGATGCGTGGCTGTATACATCTTCCAGCATGGCAATATGATACGCATTGATCTCGATATCCGGATCAAAGTTGACTGCCTTGCGCAGTCCAGGAACCAGCCGAGCGCTGGTCTTCGAGTCTCCGGTCGCATAGAGGGTAACCTCGTGGCCTAGCTGCACTAACGACTCAGTAAGATTGTGGATTACTCGCTCGGTCCCACCATACGCATGCGGAGGTGTGGCGGCCTGCAAAGGCGCTATCTGCGCGATTCTCATAGTACTTGCCCCCTTTTGCTTGGCTGCAGCATCCCTTCTTTAACAAACTATTCCGGCGCTCGTCGATCTTTGGCCCCGAAGAAGGTACAGCTGCAGGCGTACCGGCGAGAGAACCGGTGCTTACCAGTACGCAAGACGGGGTCACGCAGTCGCGACCCCGCTCTCACCCAACTCTTGCCTGTTAGACGTGCAAGTTTCATACCATACAGATCTATCTGCTTGGTCAGGGCTCAGTGCTGAAGGCACATGATCTGCTATTTCTGGCGGGGATTGCTGCGCTCATGGTCGGGTATTGTGGGCCATGGGTGGGCGGCTGCCGAAAAGTGGCGGTGAGGGTGTGCTACAATCAGCATATCAACTACCAATTGGAACATCTGGGACAATATCTAGCAGGCACAATGGGGTGGATGGGCGGGCCAGGATGAGCGGACGGCAAAGACCATTGCGTAAATCCGACAAGGCGCAGACTCATGAGCCTCCAGCTACGAAGGAACAGGAAGCGGGCTTTACTGATGAGGTACATGCGCTCGTCCAGCAATTCGCTTCTCGCCAACCGTTCCCGCTCGATCCCTTTCAGGTCGAGTCAGCTTGCCATATTGCCAGCGGTCGCTCAGTTCTAGTAGCGGCGCCCACCGGTACCGGCAAAACCATTGTGGCGGAATTTGGTATCTGGCTGGCCCGCCAAAGTGGCCTGCGCGCCATCTATACAGCTCCGTTGAAAGCCCTTTCCAACCAGAAATTCCGTGATCTGCGTCGCCGCTATGACGAGCAGAGCGTCGGCCTGCTAACCGGAGACATCGTCGAGAATCCCCGCGCACCCATAGTGGTGATGACTACCGAGATCTACCGCAATATGTTACTCGAAGGCTGCCGGGCTGCCAGCACATCTCAAAGTACCGTGAGTGACGATATCGCTGAAGACCATTCTCCCTTCATTGCCGCAGATGATGTAGCCGAGCTGGCGCACCAGGCAGCCCTGGACGAGGAGCTCTCGACAGTAGGCTGCGTGATCTTTGACGAGTTGCACTATCTTAGCGATCCTGGACGCGGGCCTGTCTGGGAAGAAGCCATAATTCATTCTCCGGAGCACGTTACTCTGGTGGGGCTATCGGCAACTGTCAGCAATGCCGACGAATTGCGACGCTGGATCGAGCATGTGCATGGTCCGACCGCGTTGGTCTTTCACCAGGAGCGCACGGTGCCTCTTGAGCACTACTACTTCCTTGACGGACAGCTACATCTGGTTCAAGATTCCTTAGGAAAGCGAGTCGAGCGCTTCCCTAAGGTTGGGGGGGAGGCCAGACTGGCCCGGGCACGTGGGCGCTTCCGCCGCTACACCAGCGCAGAGACTGGAGACATCGTCTCGAGTGGGCAGCAAGAGAGACCAGCGACAGAAACGGAAGAGCAGCCCAAAGAACGCCAGGCGCCGGAGGCAGGAGAGACGCTCGCCGCTCTACGCGATGCCGAACTGCTCCCCTGCATTTACTTTTTGCCTGGGCGCCGGGCCGTGGAGGGAGCCGCCGAGAGCGCCAAGGGCCACCTGCTGGTTAGCGGGGATGACCGCGCACGTCTACAGGTGGAGGTGCAGGAGTGGGTAGCTCGATTACCTTCCGAAGACCAAAAGCTTGACCAGGTGCAACGTCTGGCGGCACTGCTGCCGCGAGGTCTGGCCTTTCATCACGCCGGATTACTCCCCGGGCTCAAGGTAATGGTCGAGACCCTTTTCCAGCGCGGCGATCTGCGCGCTGTCTTTGCTACCGACACACTGGCGCTCGGAGTCAATATGCCCGCGCGAAGTGTTGTTCTCGGCAGTCTGAGCAAATTTGACGGTACTCAGATGCGCCTACTGACCCCCAATGAGTACCAGCAACTTACCGGTCGCGCCGGCAGGCGCGGCATGGATGCCAAAGGGGCCGCTATCATCCCCTATTCTCCCTGGGGAGACGCTTTTGAGCCAACTTTCGCTGCGCTGACTGGGCCTCTATTACCAGTCACCAGTGCCTTTACCATTCGCTACAACACCATCCTCAATCTCTGGCGCCCCGGTGATCCCGGCCGACTGCGGACTGCCCTGGCAGCTAGCCTACGCGAGTTTCAGCGGTACCGCGTGTACCGCAGGCAAACCAGCCGACCTCGGGCGGGTTCTGGTGTCCGGTCGAAGGAGAGCAAAGGCAATCAGGGTGGCCCAAACGAACAGTATCAGCTCAGTCGCGGCGCCGCCGCTGAATTGGAAGGAACAGTCTCAGTTTTGCGCGCGCTGCGCTACATCGGGGATAACGACGAACTCACCATCAAAGGAAGGCTGCTTCGCGCCCTTTTTCATCCCGCTGGCATGGTCCTCACCGAATTGCTGGTCAATGGTTCTCTCGACGGCCTGACCGCGGCGGAACTGGCCGAAGGTGTAAGCTGGTTTACTTTTGATGACGACCGCTCGCTTCGCAACACCGACTACCTCTCGCAACGGCTGATCCAGTTGCGCCGCGAAGTTCAAAATGCTCGCCAGCGGGTAGCTTCCCGTGAATACCAGAAAGCGCTGGTGCTTTCGCCGGGTATCATGGAAAATTTCCACGGAGTAGCGTTGAACTGGCATCGCGGCTATTCACTGGGCGGTCTGCTGCGCCGCATTGACCTGGCCGAAGGCGACTTGCTGGTCACGTTGAACCAGACCATTGACCTCTTGCAACAACTGCAGGGCGCGGTAGAGCAAGCACTCGGCACGCGGAGCCTGTGGCGCAACGACAGTGTATCTTCCCCCGATGGTCACAACCTGGCCGTGACTGAGGGGCGTCTGGCTCGTCTGCGTCCGATACTGCACAGCGCCTGGCGAGGCATGGTGCGTGGAAGCGTGGCACAGAGCCGGGCCATCCCAGTAACGAGCGCCGTTACCCCGGTTGATGCAGAGTCTAGTTTGCTTCCCCTGCTGCCGATGGCCGAGGATGAAGACCCCGAGCTTGCCCGGCAGGACCGCACACTCGAGGGCTGACCCGACCAGCAAGGCGACAGGACTTCGGTCCTAGCTGGAGTGTTTTGCCTGGAGTCTGGTGTATAGTCGCACCAGAGAGATATCAACGGATGTCGTGAAGGTACCTGTGCCCTCGGTCAGGAAAGGACATCAGCTATGCAGCGACCTACGCGTCCCCGCAATGTCCACCGTGACACCATAACCGGCTTGCCGGTTATTTCACCGAGGCAATCTGATACCGCTCCACGCCGGTCGCGCGTACCAGCCGCGTTGGAGGCTACACTACGGGCAGGCAGCCGGGAGCAGCTTACCGCAATCATCGGCGTTGTCCTGCTGCTGGTTACTGGTACGACTTTCGCCATCACACATGCCGCTCCCCATAGTGCTGCGGCAAGTGCCCGTAACGCTGTCTTACAAGGAAAGTCAAACTCACTTTCCTCTTCCCCCATTGGTACTCCACTACCCTCAGGATACGGTCCTACACTCTCCGACGCGACTACACCGGTGGTCTCGAATCCGCCCGCTGACGTAACCGGAGAATTTTGCCAGCAGAGCTACATGTTCGTTCCCAATATCAGCCAGTGGACCGTGCCACCGGGTTGCTATGCCACCATCTACACCCCCAATCCTGCCAATTTTCCGGCCCAGGCAGGGTGGGGCTACTGCAACTGGTGGGTAAACGAGCAGCATCTCGACCATCCTGACATCACCGAAGACAACTTTCCGCGCACTTCCACCCCCATTGCCGGGGAAGCGGTCTGGTTTGATCCAGATGTGCAGGGAGCAAGTTCGGATGGTCACTGGGCGCAGCTCGTTGCTATCAGCCCCGGTGGTTACTGGCTGCTCATCAGCGAGATGAACTTCAGCTGGCGTGGAGGTGGTTTCGGTAGAGTAGACTATCGCTACATCCACACCGATCCCGGCATCCAATTCGTCGACGCATAAGTTCTAAGCCCAAAGCGGCGATCGCAGTCAGTGTGGCTACGTAGCTTTGGACAGGGTAGCATAACCTGCTATACTTGCTTGTAGCTTGCTGACGTCGCCATGTACCTGGCAGGCACAACAATGCCATCGACGGAGAAGTGCATGTCACTCGAACATCAGCCAAATCACCGTGTGCTCGTCATACAGCACGACGACGCCTTGCGAGAGACGTTGCGGGAGGTGCTCGAGGACACCGGCTATGAGGTGGTCGAGGCCCGTGACGGCGAAGGCGCACTCGGCATTCTGCGCATGAACGACAAAAGCAGCATGGTGGTGGTGCTCGATCAGTTTATGCCTCGATTGGATGGAGTCGAGTTGCTGAGAGAAATGGCGATGGACGCCAGACTGGCCAGGCGCTGCAGCTTTATTCTGCTGAGCGCGGCGCGCCTCTCGGTGAGGCTGGCACTGGTGCGACTCCTGACCAAGCTTGCCGTGCAGGTCGTCTCCAAACCGTTTGACGTCGATGACTTTCTGGCCGCGGTGGCCACGGCCAACGAACGCCTCTCCCATCGCAATGCGTGAGACGTGCTGCGATGTACCCTCCAAGCGTGGGCAGAGCCACTGCAGTATCTAGCCCGCGAGAATCTGGTCGGCGCGATGTGGATCCGCTGAAGGATGGCCAAAGGATGACCAGAAGAGCCACCAGGATAGCACGAAGGATAGCACGACGCCCGTCTAGCTTGAGCTAGACGGGCGTATCTTCATGTGAAAGGAGCGACCCTAAATTATCAGTTCTCAGCTTCCAGCGCGTGTCCTAGGCGTTGTCTTCGCTGAGATTGAAACGCCTGCGGAATCGCTCGACTCGACCAGCGGTATCCAGGATACGCTGTTGTCCCGTATAAAATGGATGGCACTTCGAGCAAACATCGACCTTTAGAGTGGGTTTGGTGCTGCCGACCTTAAAGGTGTTGCCGCATGCGCATGTGACGGTCGCCTCTACATATTTGGGGTGAATACCAGATTTCATGAAACTCCCACGGCTCATTCGCCGCCTCCGCAAGTACACGCAATTGTCAGATACCAGGCGCATCTGGCGCTACGTATACACCCCATTATATCACATACAGCACCAGCCTAGAGCGCAATCACTCTCCGGCCCTTGATGGCTAGCTGCAGGGCTAGCCGCAACTCCGGATCGTCGAGATCATGTCCCAGGAGCTCCCCAGCAAGTGCCAGACGGTAGCTGAGTGAATTGCGATGCAGGTGTAGCTTTCGGGAAGTTTCCTGGAGATTGCCGTTGCAGGCGAAGAACATCTCTAATGTCTCGATGAGACGCGAGGCATTTCGAGAATCGCTCAGTATTGGTCCCAGCGTCTGTTCGACAAACCGTTCGAGCTGTCCCGTCTCGCGCAGCGCCAGCAGCAACTGGTACACCCCTAACTCCGACAGGCGCGCAATGTGCCGGGGACCTAATATCAAAAATCCCAGCTTGGCGGTATCGCGTGCCTCATTGGCGCGGGTGTGCACCAGAGACGGCTGGTTTGCCGGCTCACTCACCGCGGCACTCCACTCGGAATCGCCACCCAGGATGCGGAACAACAGTCCATTCGTCCGTTCTACCAGCTCCGCCAACCCTCGTTCCATGCCGTCCAACGACACCAGAGCCGCCACCTGAGACTCGCGCGCGCGCGCCCATGATCCCAGAATTACCGACAACTCGTTGGCAAGGTGCAGCGACAGCGGATCGGCGCCACGCACCGCCAGAGCCGGCGAAGCGGCACCTGGCAAGAGATCCACCCATATGACCGCATGCGGTCGCGTTAGATCGTAGCCTAGCTGGAAGGCGCGCGTACGCATGGAGGCTTCGCCAGCATAGGTACCTGTCAACAGGGCTTCGAGAGCTTCGCTGCGAAGGCCGGCGCGCAAACGGGCTACATCGGCGGCACTCGGCTCGACATGTTGGAGCGAGCGGCGTGTCATGAGATGCGCTATAAGGTCGTGCTCTATCTCAGTGAGAGTGGCGGAAGACAACGCCAGCAACGGCACTCCATTGGCATCCGCCACCCGGATTGCCTCGGCCAGCATGAGCTGTTCTTCCGCTGTGAGCACCGTATCAGGCCCGATACCGCCTATGGCAATCGCAGAGACGCCAATCTCGTCGAGCTGTACAATAACCTGGGCAAGCGAGAGGGCGATACCCTGTGCGTGGAGCGCCCGCAGCACCGGTAAGCTCAGCATGGCAATTTCGCCTGCCTGCAACCCGTCAAAAGCCGGTAGTCGCGCTCGCATGGAACTGGCCCAGGTAACCAGCCGTGAGGTCCCCGTTTCCCCGGCAAGCAGGCGCACCCGCCACCGGCGCAGCACAGTCATGACCTCACTCACCGTGACTGGACCAGCTACGCTCACTGACTGCTTCCTCTAGGTTGTTCTATCTCCGAATGGCAAAACATCCCCGAAACTTGAGCAAGATTGGTTGGGAGATCCGGAATAGAAGTGGTCGCTAGCTTAGCGACGTGGGGTTATACCTTGGCGCTGCCCAGGGTGCAATGCAGAGGTATGTTGCTCGGCGTGTGCCTTCACCTCACGCCTCTTTGCCTTCTTGAGATGCTTGTGCCATGCCACTCTCTTGGTCTTGTTCATCGGCAATAACTCCTACTTATTCATCAGTTTCTCGAAAACCGCTCTCCTCGAAATCGGGTTCAGCCTCGTCTTCATCTCCCGAGTCACCCTCATCGGCGTCAACATAGTCAGCTTCGTCGCCGAGATCGTCTTCGTCATCAGCGTCATAGCGTAACATAGTGTCTTTAATATAGCCGCGGGTGACCTCAGTTCCCTGTGCGGCAGGGAAACTCACCCGCCCGAACATATTGGGATGCTGGAAAGTCTCGCGAATGATCACTCTCACCTCATTGTCGTTCAATTCGGTGAGTCCGGCGGCATACTGGTTGCCTCCGTCCAGAAACTTGATGAGACGATTGGCCAGACGAGGCTCAAGACGACCAATCCGGTCACCACTACCGCTGGTTACATAGATCGAGGTACCATCACGCACCAGATATACCTGATCGCCTGCGGTCAAGCGCGCCAATACCTCGCGCGGGGCTGGATCGATGAGAGTGGTGATTCCCGTCTTGCCGGTCTCTTCGATAAACAGGCGGGGATCAATTCGCTCGTGCGAAACCCGAGTGGCCACTGGCCCATCGCCAATTTGGGCGAGACGTTCCAGATTCTTGCGCGCTATATTATTGCCCGGTTCGATCTCCAGAGCCTGCGCATATGCCTGCTTCGCTTCACTATAACGGCCAACCTCGCTGAGCGCCTTACCCAGACGGTTTAGGGTACTCAAATCGCGGGGAACAGCCGACAGCAGCCGCTGATTAACCTCGACCGCTTCTTCCCATTGGCTGTCTAAAGCCAACTTAATTGCTTGCTCGGTAAGCTCGCGGCGTAGACGTGCACGCTCTTCCGGCTGGTACGTGACTTGGGTCATCTGGAACTGGTCCTCCTGCATCGCTTGCCGTTTGGTGGCATCAGTCCCCTATCTTACCACACAAAAGCGGCGGTAACCCCTGGTATTCTTTGGCAAAACAAGCTTGATCACTGCCGAGCCACATGGCCTTGTAAAGACCAGGGTGTCGTTTTTTCAATGTGCACCATGACGAGATCACCAGGAGTCACCTCCGTGCTCACCGAGGGCTCGGCCAGCGCCGCTGGAGCGCCACCGCCAGCAAGAATATCGACCTGCTTGCCAACATGAGCATGCAAAGACTGGACGGACGTCCGGCCTGGCTCGGTAACCGGAAAGAAGACCAGCTTATTTCGAGGATTGCGTCCACGCCATTGCTGTTGCTCTCCAGTCTGCTGACGCGCTTCGATCAATACTTCCTCATTTCGGCCCAGGTAGCCTGCGTTGATCTCCGTCGATATGCGCTCCTGCACCGCCTCCACCGCATGCAATCGTTCTTTCTTGATGCTCAGCGGCACATCATCTTCCCACTTGTGGGAGAGTGTACCAGGTCGGGGTGAATAGGCAGCAACGTGAACGACATCGAACCGGATTTCTTCCAGTAAATCCAGCGTATGCTGGAATTCCTCACTGGTCTCACCGCAAAAGCCAACTATCACATCCGTGGAGAGCGCGACTCCTGGCCACCAGGCGCGCAACTTACCTATCAATGTGCGGTATTCAGAGAGTGTATACCCACGCCTCATGCGCTGCAGTACAGCATCGTCACCGTGCTGCACGGGTATATTGACGTGTGGGCAGACCTTTGGCTGCCCAGCCATCTGCTTGATGAGCTTGTCGGTGAAGTGCCGAGGATAGGAGGTCATGAAGCGAATCCGCTCCAGGCCGCCAATCTCGCCCAGGCTCTCCATAAGGTCGCCAAGGTCGGCCTCCTGCTCAGGCAAATCCAGCCCGTACGCTTCCACGGTCTGGCCAAGCAACGTCACCTCACGCGCACCGGCAGCGACGAGGTCGCGAGCCTCCGCCAGCAATTCTTGCCGCGGACGGCTGCGCTCGACACCTCGTCGCGAAGGCACGATACAATACGAGCACACCTTGTTGCACCCTAAAATGACCGGCAACCAGGCCGTCGGGCCGTGCGTCGTCGCTCCCCCGGAGGATACCGGGATCGGGTAGTGCAGATCGCGAGCGGCAGGACGGGGGGTAATCTGCATGGGACCAGGCAATACCGGCAGTGCGGTGCCACTGCCTATGCCGCGCACAGCGCCAAGCTCTGCAAAATCAACGCAACCTTCACCCGCCAGAGGTGTCCAGCGTTCCTCCAGAAACTGCGGCAGAATATCGGCCTTTTCTACTTTGAAAAACAGGTCCACCACTGGATAGCGTTTTTTCAGGTCATCTATAGTACGCTGGTTGCCAATCATACAGCCCATCATAGCTACCAGCAAGTCTCCCCGCTGCTTCTTGGCGTGGCCAAGCAGCGAGAGCTGTCCATGGGCACGCTTCTCCGGCTGCTCGCGTACGCTGCAGGTATTGAGAACAACCAGGTTAGCGGTCTCCAGGCTCGGCACTTCCTGCCATCCAAGCCCGTCAAGGATACTGGCAACCCGTTGCGAATCGGCCATGTTCATCTGGCATCCAACTGTCCAGATGTGGTATTTTCCCCTGGCAACCCTCATCCACGTTCTCCTCGCGAGTTGGCCGTCGTGACCGGCGAGCCCTCGGCTGGGGCGACCTCATCAACGTCCTCGTCCGCAACCGGGCGTACTTTTTCTTTGGGTATGCGGTCAATATACAAAATGCCATCCAGGTGATCTATCTCGTGCTGCAAAATTCGCGCAAACCAGCCGTCGGCCCGCACGCGAATCTCTTTACCGCGAGGGTCACGGCCTTTGACGGTTACGGCAGCGGCGCGGGGCACATCGTCTCCAACGTAGCCCGGAATGCTGAGACAGCCCTCCGTACCCAGCACTTCTTCATCACTACGCTTGATTATTTCAGGATTGACAAAGGCAACATGCTGATCTTCATACTCTGCTACCAGCACACGAACAGATTCCCCCACTTGTGGCGCCGCCAAACCCACTCCCGGAGCGTCGCGCAATGTCTCCCATAGATCATCTACCAGTCGCTGCAAGTAGGCATCGAAACGAGTAACTCTCTTGGCTTTGGACCGGAGTACTGGCTTCTCGAGAGTAAGTATTTTGCGTGTTGCCATTGTCTACGACCTCTAGTGTTGACGATCTACTGCGCGTGGAGCGTCGTTCGTGAAGCGACCAGCCGCGTCTTCCATGCCGCCGCGCGTTTTCGGCGCGTGCTACCTGAGCCATACTGGCATTTCCGCGAGTCCTATCACCGCGTTGGGCCGGCAGATAAGAATAGCCTAGAAAAACGCTCACGTACTATAGTCTCGGAAGTGTCGGCATGTCAAGCGTGTGGCCTCCGGTTCAGGATGTTAATTATCCCCACTATCTGGAGTGCTTCGGATCGCTTGGCGCAAGCCCCCATCTCGAGACAACACTTCAGCGGCCATATAGAGTCCGGTTATGGTCTTGCCGTCATCAATGGTGCCATCTCGGCAATACGCGAGCGCCTGGCTGATAGACACCCACTTGAGTTCCAGAATCTCATGTGGATCAGGCACGGCTCCCTGGATCTCTTCGAGCTCAGTAGCCAAGTAAATCCAGACAGACTCAGTGGAGAATCCCACCGAAGGGTACGCGCGCGCAAGCAGCCGCCACGTACCCGCTCTCCATCCAGTCTCCTCCTCGAGCTCGCGCGCGGCGGTTTGCTCCGGTGCACCGATTTCACGGCTGAGCAGTATACCGGCGGGTATTTCAAGGGTTTCCCTGCCGATAGCCGGCCGGTACTGGCGGACCAGCACCACCATATATTGCTCATCAATACCGCCGTCTTCTCGGAGAGCCACAGCGGCAGCAGCATCTGGATGATCCACGATCTCGTACAGCGATTCGCTCCCATCGGCATGGCGAACCGGCTCTCTGCGGACGCTGAAGAGCTTACCCTCAAAAACCGTCTCATCTCGTGAATCTGGGAACTGGCTCATAGACTACCCCTTCTGTGGAAGCACCTAGGCACAGCCGGTAGGAGGGCATAGAGTATGCCCTGGTGCCGGGGAGAAGAAACTACCCGTAGCAACCATACGAGTAGTCTACGTTTAGGTACTGGCTCAGGTTTCTAGCTCGCGTCCCTGGCGAGGCCAGCCACATCTTGGCTAGATGACCGGAATACAGGTATGCTATTGGTAGCATGCCTAGAAGCAGGCTGTGTCAACGTATTCGTGGAGGTAGATCGATGGCAGCGCGCATCAGCGGAATGGCGCTACGGCTCTTTTTTCTTATTAACCTCGTTCTAGGATTGTTCTCCTGGATCTCCGGCAATGACTCGCTAGTTGGTATTCATATATTAGTCGGGATACTTTTTGTTGTTTCTCTGTGGACCTTCTCGGCAGTTGTCGGGCTCCAAGTCGGCAGCGTCGAGTTTGTGGCCGGCAGTTTTGTGCTTGGCCTACTGATTGTCATCCTTGGCCTGACGCAGACCCATATTCTGGAGGGGAACAGCCATTGGGTCATCCAGCTGCTGCACCTGCTGCTCGCGGTTGTCGCTCTGGGGTTCGCCGAGATGAACGGCGCCCGCGCCCGCAGACAGATCCGGGCAAGGTCAGCCTAAGTGCCTGATGGCGAGACATACGGAACACCTACGCTAGAGCAGTTGCATGACCTCGATCTCGGGGGGGAAGCGCATTTCTTCCATGTTTCCAGTCCAGAAGAGACGTTTCATCAGCTCGCCGGCAGCAAACAGCAAGTGCTGCTCTGCGGTGCCTCGTACTTCCTGGTACGCCCCCGAGCCAGAGTGAGCACGCGTCGAGATGAACCACTCATGCAAGGGGGTGGAGAGCGCCGCACGAACCAGGTAGCAATGCATCTTCAGGAATCCCTGGTCATCGGGGAGATAAATGCGCAGATGGGGAACGCCCTGGGCAAGATCTAACCGATAAAAGACACCGTAGTGCTCACGAGATGTCTGGAAGAGTGATACGTCCGAAGGAGCGTCCAGAGGAATACCTTCCCCCGTTTCAGAACCGCTTTCCGATTCCTCCCCACTACCCTGACTGCCAAAATGAAATCGAGCCTGCCCGGTTCTGATATCGGCAGGCAGCCCGGAGGTAGGTGTGGAGGTAGGTGTGGAGGTAGGTGACGCCGGAGTCGAGTCTTCCAGCTCCACACCCAGGGTGGCCAATAACTCCGCCAGCTGGTCGTCGAGAGACATAGTGGTGATCCTTTCATAAATATGGTAGAAGTGGGGGTACGATTCACTATTCTTACGCTCGCTGATGTGACCGGTAATAGGGGCAATTCCACCGGGGCTGTCTCTCGCCGGTGTTGAGTGGCCAATTCCAGTACCCTCTGGTATACTCGCCATACTGAATGGCGTATTCTTGGCATGTTCTTGGCGTATTCTCAGTGCGACGGGCAGTGCAAGAGGTCTAGCTGTGAACGAGGCTTGGTCGGAGAGAGTGGGCAATGTCATCACCCTCAACAAGAGCATATCCGACGCGGACATAGCGCTCTTTGGTCTCATCAGTCGAGATGATGACTTTGTCGCCCTAGATCCAGCCCCGCCGGTGCGACAGCCCCGCCAGGTGGCGCCGTACCCCTGGCTGGGGGCACTACTTGCAACCGCAGCCGCTCAGCTGATTTCTCCATCGGCGCAGGCCGGTTTCCTTGAGCAGCGCATCGAATTTTCCGAGCCGGCTTATGCCGACGATACCTTGCACTTGACTGTCGAACTCGTTGAGTACGATAGAGCCAAACAGGCTATCCGGGTCAGTGTCACCTGTCGCAATCAAGATCATCGCCACCTGGCTGCAGGTGACTTCAGCCTCGACGTGGGGGAGCACTCCGAGCCCATGTAGCCAGCCCGCCCTAGCCAAGTGGGCGCGTGCGTGGCGCACCAGCCGAGCGCGGATACCGAGCTGGCGCCGGGCGCTCCTGCCGCGCCTTTACGATGCTGCGATCATCTTCAAGGCCTGCTATGGGCGGAACCGGTAGTGCCCCCTGTATAGCCAGGCCAAGCTCTGTAGCCGCTCGCTTGCCCGCTTCCATCTCATCAGCCAGATTACCCTTCTTAGGCAGCAGAATCAGACCTCCTGGCCGTACAAACGGAGCGCAGTACTCCAGCACTGTGGGCAGTGCGGCAACTGCGCGGGCAGTGGCAATGTCGAAGGTGCCTCGATACCGGGGAAGATGAGCGAGTTCCTCGGCCCTACCCGGCAGCGTACCGGCGTTGGCCAGGCTGAGAGCGTCTATGGTGGCATCAAGGAAGCGCACCTTTTTGCCGGTGGCCTCAAGGAGCGTCACTCTCCAGGCAGGGCAGACGATAGCCAGAACCAGTCCGGGGAAGCCGGCGCCGGAACCAATGTCGACTAAGGTGAGTGGAGCGAGGCGCTGCCCCATGGGGAGCGCTAGCAAGCAGGTAAGCGAGTCAAGAAAGTGGCGAGTCAGTATCTCGTGGGGATCAGTGATGGCCGTCAGGTTGATACGCGCGTTCCACTCCAGAAGCAGCTCGCGGTAGCGGGCAAACGCTGCCAGCATGGCATCGTCCAGCCTGATACCAAGAACCAGCGCGCCGTCTGCCAGCGTCGCCAGATCACCATTGGCCAATCAAGCGGCTCCCCTCAGCTCGATGCGCCCGACCTTACATAACATGCTTCCGGCGATTGTTGAGGTAGTCCACCATAATGTACTCGCCTAGGTGTTCGGGACTACTGTACATAGCTCGCCCTTTGTTGACGGTGGCCATCTGGTTGACGAAATGCTTGAGGTAGGGATCGTCGGAGAGCATGAATACATTGATCGATATGTTTTCGCGCGCGCACCGGCGAACCTCACGAAGCGTCTGCACCTCCGCAACGGAAGTATCCGGCCAGGTGAAGTACCACTCATCCCCCTCCTCGATGACGGTAGGACCGCCATCGGTGACCATGATGATCTGCTTGTTTACCGCCCGCGAAGCCGCCAGCAGTCGCCGCGCCGTTCGTAGACCGAAGATCATATTGGTGCCCTGCGCGTAATCCCATTCGGTAAGGTCGACAAGTTCCTCCGGCTGATACTGGCGCGCGAGGTAGGCAAAACCCACGATATACAGCTGGTCACGCGGAAATTGCCCGCGAATCAGGCTCTCTAAGGCGATTGCCACTTTCTTCGCCGGCTGCCACAGATCATTGAGCTGCATGCTATAGCTCATGTCCAACATGACAACCGTTGCCGACTGCGTCATCTGCTCAGTACGATAGACTTCAAAATCATCGGGCAGCAGCCGAATCGGAGTTTGCGGTCCATTACGCACCACTCCATTCATCAAGGTACGTTCCAGCTGCAGATGAAAAGCGTCGCCGAAGACATACGGCTTGGTCTCATCGGCGCGCTCGCCGCCATAGCCGTGTTCGGGGAGCCGGTGCTGTCCAAACGCATCCTTTTCCATCTGGTCAAAGATGTCTTCAAGCATCTTCTGGCCTATCCGCCGTATCGCACGAGCTGTCAGTTCGTAGTCGTTGCCGTTTCGCTTGACCAGGCCCTCCTCTTCGAGTAGCCTCAACATGTTCTGGATGTCGCGCAGCGCCTCCGCTTCGTCATCGCCAACCAGATCGCGCATCTGTTCAGGATCTATGCTATTTATACTATCCAAGTCATTGGCGCGTCGTGCCTGGTTCAACTGATGCTCTAGCTCATCCATTTCCTGGAGAGTTCCCATTAGACTCATTGCCTCGGCCAACGAAAGTGGTTGGTCGCCAGTCAACGGGAAGCGGGTAGGTGCCTCCGAGGGCACAGCCATCTCCAAGTTCATGGCCAGTTCCGCTAGGTCCACCCGAAGCCTATCGTCACCGATGAGTTGATCTATCATTTCCTGCAATTGCTGGCGCTGCTCGGCGGACATACTATCCATCACCGCCTGCATGGCCATTCGCTGGCGCTGCATCTGGTCAATCAAGTCATCAAGAGTATTTACCCCTGGAAAGAAGTCGCCGTATTTCTGCATGAAGCTGTCGAAATCCGGATCCTTACCCTCGCTCTTGTCGCGGAGCATCTGGTTGAGTTCCCGCACCATTTGGCGCATGCGCGCGAGATCTTCTGGAGTCATCTGGCTCAGTGCCTGCTGCATTCCTTGAAAGTACTGCTGCATTACCTGCTGCTGCAACATGGCAAGCAACTCTTGGAACGCTTGCCGAGCCTGCTCATCCATGAATTCGTACTCGGAGAGCTGGCGAATTTGCCCGGCCGGATCCTGCGGTAGCTGGTCGAGGTAGGCTAACTTGCGGCTGGCAATATTCTCGAGCATCCGCCGTAGTTCATCTTGCTCTGTGCCCTCGTTCTGTACCGCCTCGCCGGGCTGTTCTCCCGACCCGGCATCCTGCGGTACGCGCCCGCTCTGGCTTTCGTCTTGCGGAGTGGTATCCCCAGCACTAGCCTGGTCACTGGCGCCATTTTCGTCAAGGCGTCGCTGAATGCCCTCGCGTTCAAGCTGCTTGACTCGCTCGAGCTGCTCCTGGATCTGGTCCATGACACCAGACATATCGTAGCGTTGCATCTGCTGTTTGCGACGTTCTCGGACGCGATTCAGCAGATCTTGCATCCCCATGCGACGCTGCCCGTCACGGGTGGTGTATCCCATCTGCCGCAAACGCTCCAGCGCCCGACGCAGGTCACCGTGCCGAAGATAGTCCTCCGAGAGGGCATCCAGAGTCGACTCGGCGTTGAATTCATCAAGACTCTGCGTGCCGTCCCAGCGAGAATACTGGAAGGACCTGCGTTCGCGAAACCGTTTGAACATAGCTCACCACCCCAAGCTTACCGTCGATAGTCAACCTGGCCATCAATCTCAACTTTGTTGAGGCGTTTGTTGAGGTGAAGCCCCTCCAGGATGAATTCCACTGCTGAGGCGACAGTTGCCGGGCTGCCATGCCCGTTCAGCTTGGCTACCGCTGCCTTCAGGCCGCCAACGGTGCCCAGCTGGTTCACATACTCCATTGCCGGTTGCACGTCTGAGGCGTGCACACTCAGCCCACGCTCGAAGCCGGCCACCAGCTGATCAAACTCACTTATGTCAAAATACGTGCGGAACACCTGAGTAATGGACTGTTTTACCAATCGCTCGACTACCTTCTCTTCGCGCAGCTCGCCAATCGTATCCAGTTCGATCTTGCCGGTGGTAGACGCCATGACGGCGGAGAGATCGCTGACACGTGGTGCCGCCTGCCGCTCCTTCAGGCGAATGGCGCGACGGACAGCGTTACTCATTACGTTTTCGAAGTTGGTCACGCTCACCCGCACACTGACGCCGGAACGCTGGCTTATATCGGTGCTTTGCCGCGCCTGGCGTGTAATCTGCGCGATAATCTCTTTCATGTACTGCGGGAAGACCGTCTCTATGCCTTCGGCGTGGAACGGTATGCTCTCAGCCTCCATGATGAGAATCTCATGCTCGATTTTGCGAGGATAGTGCGTGCGAATCTGGGAGCCCAGCCGGTCTTTCAGCGGAGTAATGATACGCCCGCGATTGGTATAGTCCTCTGGATTGGCACTGACCACCACAAAGACGTCCAGCGGAAGCCTCACCTTGTAGCCACGTATCTGGACGTCGCGCTCCTCCATGATGTTGAGCAGACCAACCTGAATCCGCTCGGCCAGGTCAGGCAACTCATTGATGCAGAAGATGCCGCGGTGGGTACGTGGTATAAGCCCATAGTGTATGGTCAGCTCGTCTGAGAGGTAGCGTCCTTCAGCGACCCGAATCGGATCTACCTCGCCAACAAGGTCGGCTATGGTGATATCTGGTGTCGCCAGCTTCTCACCATAACGCCATTCTCGTGGCAGCCAGTGAATGGGTGTGTCGTCGCCTTCCTCAGAGACCCGTAACTGGCAGGCTTTGCAGATAGGGGCAAAAGGATCGTCGTTGATCTCGCAGCCGGCAATAGCCGGAGTCTCCTCGTCGAGCAAGTTAATCATACTGCGCGCGATGCGAGTCTTGGCCTGACCTCGCTCCCCGAGCAGAACGACATCCTGCCCGGATAGAATAGCATTCTCAACCTGGGGAATCACGGTTTCTTCATAACCAACGACTCCTGGGAACAGCTCCTCTCCTGAGCGAATTTTGTTTACCAGGTTCTTTCGCATTTCCTCCTTGACACTAAGCACATGGTAGCCACTCGCTCGTAACTGTCCAATGGTAGCCGGTTTATTAGCGTTGGTCTTGTTGGTTGTCGTCATAGTCGTGGGCGTCTACCTTTCTCAAGGTGCCAAGAATGTCCGCACTCTCCTATTGTATCGCGTAACTCTCGTTCCGAGCGACTCTCCAAATGGCTAGAGAAATCGCCGTCTGTCGCCTGCCCATTCGACCAGGCTCAGGGCCAACGTACCATCCAAACCGGGACTCTGGCAGCGGCTAGCGATAGCTGGGGCCACTACGGCCATAGCCACCCCGGCTGCCGCCGGGCCGATCTCCGCTGCGGCTGCCGCCGGGCCGATCTCCGCCGCGGCTGCCGCCGGGCCGATCTCCGCCGCGATCAGCAGAGAATCCGCCTCCCCCTCCCCGTGGACCACGCGGACCGCTGCGTGGTCCACGATCGGCCTCCAGCTCCTCTGCTGTCGGCATTTCGCCGCTGAGGGCTGCGCGCCGGGAAAGGTTGATTCGTCCTTGGGGGTCGAGCTCTATTACCATCACGGTGATTTCATCGCCTGGCGCAACCACATCCTCAGGGCGGTTTATGTGGTAATCGGCCAGTTGCGAGGTGCGAACCAATCCCTCTTTGCCAGGTAAAATCTCCACAAAGGCGCCGAAGTCTACGATACGCCGTACAATACCAGTATAAAGTTTACCGACCTCTACCTCTTCAGTAAGGGCGCGCACGGCATTGAGAGCCCGGTTCATGCCCTCGCTGGTATTGGCGGAGATGTGTACAGTTCCGTCATCGTCGATATCGATCTTGGCACCCGACTCATCCTGAATGCGCCGAATAGTCTTACCCCCTGGACCAATGACCGTGCCGATCTTCTCGGTGTTGATCTTAATCGATTGGATGCGTGGAGCAAAGGGCGAAAGAGCCAGACGAGGTTCAGGCAACGACTCAAGCATCTTGTCCATAATAAACATTCGGCCTTCCCGGGCTTGTGACATGGCCTCCGCCAGCACTTCCGGAGTCAGACCTTTAATCTTAATATCCATCTGCAGCGCAGTAACGCCATCCGCGGTTCCAGCCACTTTGAAGTCCATATCGCCCATGGCGTCTTCAAGACCCTGAATGTCGGTGAGTATCGCGTACTTGCTCAGGGTCGCCCCATCCTCGGTAATCAAGCCCATGGCTACTCCGGAGACAGGGGCCTTTATCGGCACACCAGCATCCATCAGACTAAGCGTGCTGCCGCAGGTGGATCCCATGGAGGTAGAGCCGTTGGAACTCAGCACTTCGGAGACAACGCGAATAGTATAGGGGAACTCTACCTTGCTGGGTATAACCGGAATCAGGGCGCGCTCAGCCAGCGCGCCGTGGCCGATCTCGCGCCGGCCCGGACCACGTGAGGGCCGTGTTTCTCCGACGCTATATGCCGGGAAGTTGTAGTGGTGAATATAGCGTTTGCTCACTTCTCCACTGAGGCCATCAAACGTCTGCTCGTCGCCAGGAGAACCCAGAGTCACCACACTGAGCACCTGAGTCTGGCCACGCGTGAAGAGGGCAGAACCATGCACTCGCGGCAGCACCGAAGTCTCGCACGAGATGGGGCGAACCTCTCGTAGCCCTCGTCCATCAGGGCGAATACCCTTCTCTAATATCTGATTGCGGACAAAGCGCTTCTCCTCTTTGTCGAAGAGCTCTCCCAGTTCCTTGATCTTCTCTGCGTATTTTGGCGTCAGCTCGGCCAGCAGATCGCTGCGGATAGACTCCAGCGCCGCCGCACGCTCGGCTTTATTGCTAATTCCTCCCGCCTGCTCCAGGCGAGTTCGCACAAAACCAGCCACCGCAGCAGCCAGTTCTGCATCCTCCTCTGCGGGAACAAACGCGGCTTTGGGCTTACCAACCAGGTCTATCAATTCTTGCTGAAGCCCGACCAGCTGCTGTATTGCCTCATGCCCCCGGCGTATGGCCTCAACCATAATCTCCTCGGGAAGTTCATTGGCACCAGCTTCGACCATGACTACCGCATCGGATGTACCAGCAAGGTTGAGATCAAGGTCACTAAGCTTCATATCGCTCGACGTCGGATTGATCACGATCTGGCCGCCGACATATCCCACAGTCACTGCTCCTACCGGACCGTAGAAAGGGATATCCGAGATACCGAGCGCGGCAGAGGCACCTATCACCCCAAGTATATCGGGATCGTTCTCCATGTCCACCGATAGCACTGTGATTACCACTTGCACATCGTTACGATAACCCTTGGGAAATAGGGGACGAATTGGGCGGTCAACCAGGCGAGAAGCCAGAATAGAATGCTCGCTTTGACGCCCTTCTCGTTTGATAAAGCCGCCAGGAATCTTACCGGCGGCAAACATGCGTTCTTCGACATCAACGGTGAGGGGGAAAAAATCCACACCCTCGCGTGGTGAGGAGCTTGCGGTAGCGGTTGCCAGCAGTACGGTATCGCCGTAGCGGGCCAGAACAGCGCCGTTAGCCTGTTCTGCGACGCGGCCGGTTTCCAGGCTTAGAGTGCGTCCCCCAAGTGTCATTTCGACACGATGTATCATTGCTCTTTTCCTCCCGACGATCCCAATCTACCATTTAACCTTAGGAGAAGGTCGTCCCTGTGTGTGGCTAATCCCTGACCTATGCCGGCTCAAGACTGCTGCTTGCGTCTCAATCGTTGCCAGGCAAGATGAACAACACTCTCGCGTGTTGCATGAAGTCCGGTATAGCATCGTGCGAGCCAGCCCATCTCCGCCGCGTAGCAACGACCTGGACAGTGGGCAACGGCTCGCACGATGCTATTTTTTCTTGCGGTGGGGGACCCGTGTTATCGGCGCAGCCCCAGAGAAGCGATCAGGGTCCGGTAACGCTCCGGGTCGGTACGATTCAAGTACTTCAACATCCGGCGGCGCTGGCCGACCAGCTTGAGCAATCCCCGGCGGGAGTGGTTGTCATGCTTGTTCTCCAGCAGATGCCCGGTCAAGTGCTGTATGCGCTGGGTGAGCAGGGCGATTTGCACCTCCGGAGAACCGGTGTCTCTCTCGTGAGTCTGGTATTGTTCGATAACTACCGCTTTTTCCTCAGTCTGCATAATGGTGCGTTTTAGTCTGCCACACCAGCCGGCTACTCTTACGCATCGGCGGCGGACAACCTCCTCCTCTGGGTATTCTTCATAGGATACTCTTGATACCTGGCATGCGTGAAGCCTGCATCCATCATTTGGTGTCTTGCTCATGTGGGTACACGCCGGACGTAATTGCCAGGGCTGACCTGTTGCGTTTCACACGTATTAGACAAAGAACAGTATACCATAGCCTCGCCGCTACCAGCAATGCAAGGAGGCGGCACTGGCGATAGAAGCCCGGACCTGGTCGGCGCCGCCATCCTAGAATAAGCAGGCACATTGCGGCAGGACCCAGGGTGATCAAAGCCCGGTAGCCATAGATCGCGGTTGAATAGAGCGGGAGGAACCCATACAGCGCCAGAGATCCGGCAGCCAGAAGCAGCGTCGTCAGTGTCGCCGTGCCGATGCCCGGCAGAACCCTAGAGAAGCCCCCGGATGCATCATCTGTGATATCGAAGCCGGCGACCAGCGCTACCAGAGACACCGCCCAGGTCGCATACCAGGGCCAATACCACCCGCTGGCCACCAGCAGGTATCCCAGTATGACCCAGACCCAGGCATACAGCAGCGTTTCCAGAGTTCGCACCCGCAGAAGCTGGACCAGCCATATAATCAAGAAGACCAGCAACCCTGCCACCTTCAGGCCGGCAGTGGTGACAGTAGCCGCCGTACTGCCCGGAGACCCGAAGCCCTGGGCCAGTGATCGTAACGGCCAGGAGACGGCCTCCAACAAAGAGTTATCCAGGTGCTGAGCCGGCGGAGAATAGAGGATGGCACCAAGCGTCACCGGGCCCGACCAATAGGGCAACAGCGTGATCGCTATCGTCACGGCGACTATCAGAGCACGCCAGCCAACCCTACGCGCCGCCTGCGCCCGTGTGCCACCGCTATCCAGAGTTTGCCGAATAACCAGCATGAAGTAGAGGGGCAGCAGCGCCAGCAATACATACTTGACCGAAACCGAGAGGCCGAAGCTGACCATAGCGACGGCTTCCCAGCCAGAGAGCAGCAAATATACTCCCAGAAGGAGAAATGTGAGCATGATGGCATCATTATGGGCGCTGGCGCAAAACTCTAGAAGGCAGAGCGGATTCCATGCATACAGTAACGTTGCAAGGAGCTGGCGGCGTGGCGCTAATCGTCCGACAATGAACCAGATCAACACCGCATTGGCAAGATGGGCGGACATACCCACCAGCTTGAAGATGAGTACGTACCCAGGCAGCGAACCGCCCCAAGCTTGCGCAAGCAGCGTCAGCCCTTGTGACAGTAGCAGCCATGCCGGGCCGTAGACCGAGCGAGTACCTTGCCAGAAAACCAGGCGCAGAAAGGGATCGCTGGGAAATAGTGCGGGTGTCACGACCAGCGGGTTAGCATGGTGAATAGCGCCGATCCGCCCATAGAGAATGTAGCTAAAAAGGTCATCCGATGGCAGTGTGGGCAACAGCACCAGAGTCAGGCCAAGAACAGCGGCGGCGCCCAGCGCCAGCACCAGATATCCACGACTAGAGCTAGGGAATCTCCGACAAATGGGAATGACCAGCGCCGACTGGAAGCTAGCTCCAATCAGGAGCAACGCCAGCAGCAGCAGGGCTACCCAGCCCTGCTCTGGTGGGATACTGCCGTTGACTAGCGCAGCGCCGAAGAGCAAACGGGCGGGCGCGAGTAGCCAGGGCCACTGGGATGCCAGCGGTGAGATGGTCTGGGAAATTCCTCCGAGCGGCGTGACCACCACCAGACCAATGAAGAAGAACTCGAGGAGCAGGGCAATCCCAAGTAGTCGTACGGTGAGCGCCGGCGCTGCGGGTGCGCCAGTAGACACGTGCGTACTTCGTTGGTTACGTCCAGCTGGCGGGAGCGACTGTCGTCCGATCATGGGAGTTCTCACCCCGCCGGTGCTTATTGACTAGGCCCGGAGAAGGGTCTCTGGCGAGTATCGGGTGGAGGGTCGGGCCAGCCGCCATTCCTGTCCACGGATTGGCGGAGGTCGGGCCAATGGTCGGGCAATGAATTCGGGCCGCCATTCTGCTGCCAGGGCGGTGTGTCCCGCGGCAGACCACCAGATACACCCGCCACACCGCTTGGAGCAGACGATGGTGACTCGGAGATCGGCACTCGGCTGCCTGGTCTCGGCGAAGGCTGGGCGGGCGGTTGCCAGTATGGCGCCGCCGTCTGATTTGGCGATACGGGGACCCTACGAGGCGGCGCGCCACTGGGGGTTGGCTGCGGCGCTCCTCCCGGAACTCCCACTCGCAGGCCTGGAGAATCGGAGAGGACGGCGGTAGCAGCGGTAGCAGTGGGCCTGGCCACTGCGGGCTTGGCTGCCTGCAGGCGCAGCCAGACCAGAGCAGCAAAAGCCGCCATAGCTCCAAACTCCAGAACTCCCAGCCCCACGCGATCCAGAGTTCCGACACTCTGTAAACCAATATATTGGGAGAGCGTCGCTGCAGTTGCCAGGAACGCCACGCTCAGCACCGGCCAGCGCCATAAACCGGGCCGGCGATCGTGCATCGAGGCGAACTCCCAGATCAGCAGCGGTATGAACGGCTCCAGATAATAGTAAGGCCAGTTCGTCTTACTCAGCATGGGTACAGCTAGCGCGGCAATTGCCAGGATAGCCCAGGCCTCTCGTCCATAGGCACTGATGCGAAAGGTGCGTGCCGCCAAAAAGGCGACGACCACAACCAGCAGTATGACCGAGGGCATATCCAGCCGCCGGGCAATAGCGTCAGCACTGTGGCGCAGACCGGTAACGTCGTTACCGGCCGCGAAGATGGTCCAGATGGAGTTGCCACCGATTGGCGCACCACCACGCCAGGTAATAAAGGAATACGTCGTATCGGCACGATCGGCGAGGAAGAATGGCGCCATAATTACCGCTACCACCACTGTCCCGACACCACCTAGCTTGAGCAGAGCACGCCACTCGCCACCCATGAGGAGCAGTACGCCAATGGCGATAAGAGGTATCAACGCAGTAGTGCGCGTCATTACCGCAAGTCCGGCAAGCAAACCGGCAAGCACCTCGTGATGTTGCTGCAGAGCCAGGATGGCTCCAACCAGGAGACAGAGCATCATCGGTTGTTCAATGTGATACCAGGTGCCGTAAGTCTGCCAGGTTAGCGGAGAAAGAACGACAAGGGCAAAAGCCAGAAACCGCTGCGCCTCCGGCATCTGGGGATACAGCTGTCTCAGGACTCGCAGCACAAGGTAACCCAGCACCGGTACAAAGACCATAAATGGGATGCAGACAAAAGTGATAAGCTCGCCATAGTTCTTAGCGAAACCAACTGCACGGGCCAGCGACAGGAGGGGGGCCATGAGAAAAATACTGAGAGGTGGATTGTAGTTAGGGTAAGCGCCGCTGGCCCTGACAGCATACATTTGCCAGGGCTGGCCCCGCAAGATGTAGTCTGCTGACCGAAAGAAGAAGTTGGTGAGATCGCTGTCGGATATGGATACAACCGCACGAGTGCCACGCACGATAGCTTCCGCCCCAAGCAAAAGCCCCACTACCGTCACCAATGGATAAGCCCAGTTGGGCACATAGACGGGAGAGCTGCTGGCGGCATCTGTATTCGCCTGTTTCACCTGTCTGATAACTCCTTATGGGCTTTAGGGCTTGCTTCTACGCTGGATGCTCCAGAGGGCTGCTACTTGGGCGAGCAGCTATCAGGGTATGGTTAACAGTGAGCAGTGTAACATGGTCGCTAGAACAGTGACCATGCCTAGTACCCATGTGGCTGGCATGGAGACCGCTCTGGAGCCGTACCGGCTAGCCGGCAAACTCCACCCGGCAGTAGAATAGTGCAAACCTAGGAGAACCGTCCTGCTCGATCTGCAATCCCCGTTCCACCGCGCTGCTTTTTCGCCGCTGTTCGCTTTCGTGATCCACCCGGTTTCCAACTCGCGCACCGTTCACCACAGCTCGGGGATTTGCAGTCGCGTCTGTAGACGCTGGGTCAGCGAACGCCTCCAGGTAGCGCGTACTTCGGAGCCAGCCAGCCAGAGTGTTAGCACCACTCCAGCAGTGATCCATATAATCCAAGCAACCCAGGGGATAGACCCTGGTCCTTCCGCCTGGGTGAGAGAGTCAAGAAGTGGGAAGCTATGAGAGATACTTAAGAAGAACGAGGTGCGCAATGCCGGATTGGTAAACATGAAAAGCAGCGTGCTCGCCGTCCCCAGTATGGCGGCTAGAAGTGCGTCACGCCACTGCCAGCCGAATGGCTGGGCGCCCGATGCCATCCTATGCTGCTCGGCGCGGGCAATCCGCCCCATGATCAACGCGGTGAGATTGGCTGGTTCTCGCTCTAGCTGGTCAGTGAGCGCTTCTTGCATGATCTCATAGAAAACCAAATCGTGCCGGCAGCGAGGGCAGGTATCTAGATGGGTCTCGACCGTCCAGAAACGGCGCTGGTCTAAGCGCCCATCAATATAGAGCTGTAGGTCTTTCTGGGCCCGGTTGCAGTTCATTCTTTACCTACCTCTCTCTCGGGGACTTTCATGCCGTGATCAAGCATACCGCGCAAGCCGATTTCTATGCCACTGCGCACTTCTCCGGCGCGAGCCACTCGCTCGTCGCGGAAACGACCAAGGTCCTCCAGCCGTTCCTTTAGAAGCGCTCGGGCACGAAAAAGTTGTGTCTTGACCGTGCCGACTGGCACACGCATAATGCTGGCCATTTCCTCGTAACTCAACTCCTGCAAGTGGCGCAAGACGAGCACTGCTCGGTACTTTGCCGGCAAATTATTAATTTCACTGCGCACGGTTTCGCGCATGAGGTGTTCGGCATCGCGAGCACGGCTGCCGGTAATGCTCTCCGCCAGACTCTGTTCGCGTGCCGAGGCTTCCACAAGCTCTCGTTTGACCTGGGCAGCGCGGCGCTGATGCTCTGCCTGTTTCAGGCAGTAGTTGTAGGCAATTCGGTAGAGCCAGGTAGTAAATCGGGCATCGCCGCGGAACGCATGCAAACCTTGCCATGCAGCCAGGAAGACTTCCTGCGTCGCCTCGGTAGCTTCTTCGCTATCATGCAGCATACGCAACGCCAGGACATATACCTGCCGCTGGTGCAGACGGACCAGCGCGCCAAAGGACTCTTGATCGCCAGCGCGAGCCCGCTCGACCAGGGACAACTCTTCAGCGTCCGCTCCCTGGACATAGGGCGCGTTGAGATCTAAACCGGGCAATGCCGCGGGTTGTGTATGCGGAGCAGCGCCCAAGAGTTCACTGCCTCCAATCGGAGGGATCCAGCCACTGGACCCATCTATCGGAGCAGGGCGCGAGCTAAAAGGTTTCACTGCAACTGTCCTGTATCTCTGCCTGCTGCTGTACTGTGTCTTCATCGTCAGGAGGGACGAAACATTGGAGGTAGCCATGCACTCCAAATTTCATCATAGTTCATAGAATAGCGGCCTACTGCTACTCGGCGCCTCGCAATCCCAACCTCTACATAACTTATCATATTATTGATAGAGGAAGGGCAGCGGTACCGACAGCGCGTAGGGTAGATAACATCCAGCATACACCCTGGAGACAACCTGGCCGGTAGCACGCCAAACCGGCGAGGTAGTTCCCGGATTCGCGACTGGTTTTGAGGGAGAGCATGCTATGAGCGACCTGACGATCGTCGGCCTGGAATGGCTGGGGGGAGTTACTGTATTCCTGGTTTTTATTCTCCTACTGCGCTACCTGGAACATCGCGAACGCATGAGCATGATCGAACGGGGCCTGTTACAGCCGGAGACCAGCCAACACGCACGCTATCCGCGCGGTTCGGCGCAGTTGCGTGGGGGCTTGATTACCGCGGGGGTGGGGTTTGCGCTTACCGTTGGCCTCTACAACCTGGGATGGCTGCTGCCCGCACCTCTAACCGCAGCCCCTGGCCGGGTAGGACCCTGGTTGTTGCCAGGCCTGATTCCGCTGGCGATTGGTCTGGCACTGGTGGCTGGTTACTACCTCTCGCCTCCTCATGAGGAGATCAGCGCTCCCGACGTTGAGCGATCGGAGGAGAAGGGGGTGCACGCGCCCAAGCAGCATGCCGGCTGGTATCTTGTCGATCACCAGTCGCGGTCGCTTGGTGATCCTGCCGGTACCGACCAGACTGATGGGACCGGCACTGACATTCCGTCGGGCACCTAGGCCCGGGCCGCAAAGTGGGCAAGAGGGTGAACAGCCGTTGACAGTAGCACTTCTGTCCTGGTGTGACGCGTGAGGTAGCTGGGACGTCTGATGAAGTATCCCCGCTCACAGCGAAGCCACTGAGGTACGTAAGAGGTAATCGGCCAATCTGCAAAAAGTCCAGGATTGCCTCTTGACAACGTCTCCAGGATATGTTAATCTCAGGAGGCGCCCTTAAAAGGGGCTGTGATGCAGTATGGCTCACGAGAGATACCTGAGCCAGGTAGACAGTACCTTGACAACTGAAGAGTGAGAAGCAGTAGCACAGCGTATGCAACGGGTAAACAGTGCGAGAAAGCACCGTCAAACGCGTGGTTTTCTATGGGTAACCGGAGAGATCACGCGCCTGAGAGACCCTTGAGAGCAAGAGAGTGAAAGCCTCATAGAGAGGCATTTTGAGAATAGCAGTCAAGATGAGCGGAGCCGCCACACCCGCAAGGGTAGGGAGGTGAGGCTTGTTTGGATGGCGAGTTTGATCCTGGCTCAGGACAAACGCTGGCGGCGTGCGTAACACATGCAAGTCGGACGAGGTTGTGTGGTTTTCGGACCACGGAGCTGAGTGGCGGACGGGTGAGTAACACGTGGATAACCTGCCCTGGTGTGGGGGATACCCTGTAGAAATACGGGCTAATACCGCATATGGTGAGACTGGGGGTGCCTAGTTTCAAGAAAGCCTTCGGGCGCAGCAGGAGGGGTCCGCGGCCGATTAGCTAGTTGGTTGGGTAAGAGCTGACCAAGGCGACGATCGGTAGCTGGTCTGAGAGGATGATCAGCCACACTGGGATTGAGAACGGCCCAGACTCCTACGGGGGGCAGCAGTGAGGAATCTTCGTCAATGGGCGCAAGCCTGAACGAGCAACGCCGCGTGTGGGATGACGGCCCTCGGGTTGTAAACCACTTTTCTTTGGAACGAGAACGGACGGTACCAGAGGAAGAAGTCTCGGCTAACTACGTGCCAGCAGCCGCGGTAATACGTAGGAGACGAGCGTTGTCCGGAGTTACTGGGCGTAAAGGGTGCGCAGGCGGTTGGTTGCGTGGGTGGTGAAATCTCCTGGCTCAACTGGGAGGGGGCCATCCAAACGGGCTAACTTGAGGCGTGGAGAGGGACGTGGAATTCCGGGTGGAGCGGTGAAATGCGTAGAGATCCGGAGGAACACCGACGGCGAAGGCAGCGTCCTGGCCACGAACTGACGCTCAGGCACGAAAGCTGGGGGAGCAAACAGGATTAGATACCCTGGTAGTCCCAGCTGTAAACGATGTCCACCAGGTGCTGGAGGTATCGACCCCTTCGGTGCCGAAGCTAACGTGATGAGTGGACCGCCTGGGGAGTACGGCCGCAAGGTTAAAACTCAAAGGAATTGACGGGGGCCCGCACAAGCAGCGGAGCGTGTGGTTTAATTCGATGCGACGCGAAGAACCTTACCTGGGTTTGACATGGAGCTGCACCACGGGTAATGCCGTGTCCGGGCAACCGGCGGTTCCACAGGTGCTGCATGGCTGTCGTCAGCTCGTGCCGTGAGGTGTTGGGTTAAGTCCCCTAACGAGCGCAACCCCTAGGGTCCGTTGTATTTTTCGGGCTCGACTGCCGCGCGCAACGCGGAGGAAGGTGGGGATGACGTCAAGTCAGCACGGCCCTTACGTCCAGGGCGACACACACGCTACAATGGCCGGTACAACGGGTTGCCAAGCCGCGAGGCGGAGCCAATCCCCTAAAGCCGGTCTCAGTTCGGATGGTAGGCTGCAACTCGCCTGCCTGAAGCTGGAGTTGCTAGTAACCGTGGGTCAGCACACCACGGTGAATACGTTCCCGGGCCTTGTACACACCGCCCGTCACACCATGGGAGCCGGAAACACCTGAAGCCGTTGGGCCAACCCTTCGGGGGGGCAGATGTCGAGGGTGGGGTCGGTGACTGGGGTGAAGTCGTAACAAGGTAGCCGTACCGGAAGGTGCGGCTGGATCACCTCCTTTCTAGGGATAACTCTAGGAGAGTAAGCTAGTCTTACTTTCCTCCCGTCGATCTCAAGAGGGTGAGGTCGCTTCCTTGCACTACTATCCTTCGTATACCTGCTGCTTGCTGTTTCTCACTCTCCAGTTGCCAATAACTGGATACTCATGCACTTTGACAATCGCATATTGTGATGTACTTCGATTTTGCCGAAGCGAGCGAGAGAGAGTCGCGTTTTTACGCGGCCGTGGATCGTAATCGCATATACACGAATGACGCTGGCTTTGGGGTAAGAGAAGCCAAGCGGAGAAGGGTGTAGGGTGGATGCCTAGGGGCCAAAGGCCGAAGAAGGGCGCGGAGAACGGCGAAACGTGGCTGGGGAGCTGCAAGCGAGCGATGAGCCAGCCGAACCCGAATGGGGCAACCCCCGTCCGTGCGAGCGGGCGGATCGAGTCTTGAATGCATAGAGGCTCGAGGGGAACCGGGGGAACTGAAACATCTCAGTACCCCGAGGAAGAGGAATCAAGCGAGAGTCCCGTAGTAGTGGCGAGCGAGGCGGGATCAGCCCAAACCAGCCTAGTCGCAAGACGGGGTTGGGGTTGTAGGGCAGTCATGGAGTGCGCAAGTGCTCAGCAGGCGGACACGCCCGCAGGCGAAGTGGTCTGGAATGCCACATCAGAGAGGGTGAGAGTCCCGTAGCCGGTGCGGGGAGTGGGGCGTGTGGGTGACTGTACCTGAGTACCACGGGACACGAGAAATCCTGTGGGAAGCTGGGGGGACCACCCTCCAAGGCGAACTACCTTTGGCCACCGATAGTGAACGAGTACCGTGAGGGAAAGGTGAAAAGCACCCCGCGAGGGGAATGAAATAGTCCCTGAAACCCTACACTTACCAGCAGTCAAAGCCCGCTGGTCTCTTCTTTCTAGAGGCCGGGGTGATGGCGTGCCTTTTGTAGAATGATCCGGCGAGTTCATCGATGCAGCCTGCAAGGTTAAGCGGCGGTAAAGCCGTGGAGCCGTAGCGAAAGCGAGTCTGAAGAGGGCGCTTAGTGGTTGCGGCGATGAGGCCCGAAACCGGGTGAGCTATCCATGGGCAGAGTGAAGCGAGG
The DNA here is from genome assembly GCA_963826075.1 of uncultured Chloroflexia bacterium. GTDB lineage: Bacteria > Chloroflexota > Ktedonobacteria > Ktedonobacterales > JADMIN01 > JAJPKE01. Next base: position 1,047,460 of record CAWGVQ010000002.1, on the reverse strand, counting down.
GTAAGACCTCGTCGAGGCTCGAACTCACCAGTGTTGCAAAACTGGGGGATGACCTGTGGATAGAGGAGAAATTCCAATCGAACTCGGAGATAGCTGGTTCTCCCCGAAATGTATGGAGGTACAGCCGTTACGAGCTGCCGGGGAGGTAGGGCACTGAATGGGCTCGGGGCCAAGTGCTGGTTACCAACCCCAATCAAACCATGAATGCCCCGGTGAGCGTATCGTAACGAGTGAGGTGACGGGGGCTAACCTTCGTTGCCAAGAGGGAAACAACCCAGACCGCCGGCTAAGGTCCCCAAGTCTGGTGCTTAGTGGGAAAGGTTGTAGGATCGCTAAAACAGCCAGGAGGTTGGCTTAGAAGCAGCCATCCTTGAAAGAGTGCGTAATAGCTCACTGGTCGAGTGATCCCGCGCCGACAACGTAACGGGGCTCAAGCCCAGCACCGAAGCCGCGGATGGCCTCTCCTTGCGGGAGGTCATGGTAGGGGAGCGTTCGGGAGTAGCATTGAAGCGTCAGCGTAAGCAGGCGTGGAGCGAACCGAAGCGCGAATGCCGGAATGAGTAGCGTCATTGAAGGTGAGAACCCTTCACACCGAAAGCCTGAGGGTTCCTGGGCCACGGCAGTCGTCCCAGGGTCAGTCGGGACCTAAGCGGAGGCTGGTATCCAGCGTACGCGATGGACAGCAGGTAGATATTCCTGCACCTGCGATCTGAGAGCGAGGGGGGGACACGGTAGGGAGCGCGGGCCACACCGAATGGACAGGGTGGGTTGGCCCTTGGCGGAGCGGGACCAGGCAAATCCGGTCCCAGCAGGCTTCAAAAAGGGTCGGGAGTCTCCGATGAGGGGATGGTAGCCGCGTCGTGCCCAGGCCGTCTAGAAAAGCCTCTAAGTGTTTGATCAGATCTTGCAGCCCGTACCGCACACCGACACTGGTGGGCAGGGGTAAACGCCCCAAGGTGGACGAGCGATCCTCGGTTAAGGAACTCGGCAAATTAACCCCGTAACTTCGGGAGAAGGGGTGCCCCGGTAGCGTCCTCGAGTTCGTCTCGAGATGCGTGAGGGGGCCGCAGAAAATCGGCTCAAGCGACTGTTTACCAAAAACACAGGTCTCTGCCACGGCGCAAGCCTACGTATAGGGGCTGATGCCTGCCCAGTGCCGGAATGTTAAAGGGCGGGGTGTTCGTAGCTCCAAACTGAAGCACCGGTGAACGGCGGCCGTAACTATAACGGTCCTAAGGTAGCGAAATTCCTTGTCGGGTAAGTTCCGACCCGCACGAAAGGCATAACGACTTGAGCACTGTCTCGACCGAGGGCTCGGCGAAATTGAAGTACCCGTGAAGATGCGGGTTTCCCGCGACAGGACAAAAAGACCCCGTGGAGCTTTACTACATCCTGGTCTGGGCGCGAGGCCAGGCCTGCGTAGGATAGGTGGGAGCCGGTGAGACGTCGTTCGCGGACGGCGTGGAGGCAATAGTGAAATACCACTCTTGCGTGGACTTGTGTCTAATCGGTCGCCATGAAGCTGGCACCGAGACAGGGCCAGGTGGGTAGTTTGACTGGGGCGGTCGCCTCCCAAAGTGTAACGGAGGCGCCCAAAGGTTCCCTCAGGGTGAATGGACACCACCCGAAAGAGTGCAAGGGCATAAGGGAGCTTGACTGCGAGGCCTACCAGCCGAGCAGAGACGAAAGTCGGGCGTAGTGACCCAACGGTCCAGTGTGGAACGGCCGTTGATCAACGGACAAAAGCTACCCCGGGGATAACAGGCTTATCTTGCCCAAGAGTTCACATCGACGGCAAGGTTTGGCACCTCGATGTCGGCTCGTCGCATCCTGGGGCTGGAGTAGGTCCCAAGGGTTGGGCTGTTCGCCCATTAAAGCGGCACGCGAGCTGGGTTCAGAACGTCGCGAGACAGTTCGGTCTCTATCCGTCGCGGGCGCAGGAAGGTTGAGGGTAGTCGCTTCCAGTACGAGAGGACCGAAGCGGCTGGACCGCTGGTGTGCCGGTTGGCCTGCCCAGGCCATTGCCGGATAGCTACGTCCAGAATGGAGAAGCGCTGAACGCATCTAAGCGCGAAGCCGACCCCAAGATGAGCCTTCCCCTGAGCGGTCCGCCGCTCAGACAAGACCCCACGTAGACTACGTGGTTGCTAGGTCGGAGGTGTACGCCCGGTAACGGGCTCTAGCCTACCGCCCCTAATGGTCGTTCGGCTTGGCTCCTTTCTTCACCATACCAGCATCTTTCGTGATAGCGTATGCTATCAACGGCTCGCGGGAAGCGCTAGCGCTCTCTCACCCGCCCGGCAAAATCGAGATACATCACAATTGCGATACTATCAATCAAGCAACCGCCGCTTTCGCAAGGGCGGGAGAAAGTGGGTGATCCTTACTTTCTCCCGCCCTTGGTTCGTTATCCGTCATTATCCATTCATGCTGCGTACACGACAAAGCCGAGGGAGGTAAGTAAAGGATATGGCAACTAACCACGAGGTCGTAGTAACCGACGACCTCGATGTACTTCTCGCGGTACTCCCTGAACGCATTCGTGCCGCGCTACAACGGCGGGACGTCACCAACCTTCTCGAGGTTATTCTTGACCTCGGACGCTTCCCCGAGGCGCGCTACCCCGATATCGCCGTGGACCTGAGTACCGAACTCGTCTCTGCTGAAGATATTGCGTATGTAGTGGAGCGTATTGGACAATTTGGAGATGACAACCGGGCGGGGATCGAGCGAACGCTGCATCGCATCAGTGCCATCCGCAACCGGCGCGGCGAGGTCGTCGGCCTCACCTGCCGCGTCGGCCGTGCCGTGCGCGGCACCGTCGCCATGGTCCGCGACGTCATCGAACAGGGCAAGTCCATCCTCATCCTGGGACGCCCCGGCGTCGGCAAGACCACCCTCTTGCGCGAAGCCGCCCGCGTCCTGGCCGATGAGCTGGGCAAACGCGTCGTGGTCGTCGATACCTCCAATGAGATCGCCGGGGACGGCGATGTGCCTCATCCCGGCATCGGCCGCGCCCGGCGCATGCAGGTGGCCCGCCCCGCCGAACAGCACCAGGTCATGATCGAGGCCGTGGAAAATCACATGCCCGAAGTCATCGTCATCGATGAGATCGGCACCGAGCTGGAGGCGCAGGCCGCCCGGACCATCGCCGAGCGCGGGGTCCAGCTGGTGGGCACCGCCCATGGCCGCACCCTGGATAATCTGCTCATCAATCCCACCCTCTCCGATCTGGTCGGCGGCATCCAGGCCGTCACTCTGGGCGATGAGGAGGCCCGCCGCCGCGGCACTCAGAAAACCGTCCTCGAACGCAAGGCCCCTCCCACCTTCGACGTTCTGGTCGAACAAGAGGAACGCCACCTGATCGGTATCCATTTGGATGTCGCGGTTGCGGTAGATGGCCTGCTCCGTGGTGAAGCTCAACAAAGAGAGATGCGAGAACGCCAGCTGGACGGTTCAATTCGGCGCTGGGTTGAGCGCGGCCCGCGTACCGCTCGAGCCGATGGAGTGGGCCTGCCCACACGCGAACTTCCCGTGCAGCGTGAAGACCTGACGGTGCGCCAGCCCCATTCTCACTCCGGGACCGGCGCCATCGTAGGCCAACGTCCCACCACTGCATGGTGGGAGGACCGGCGCGAGCGAGAGAACCAGCAGACCCCTTCGGAAAGCGCCGGCGGACGCTGGCTTGATCCCGAGCTGGCGCTAGGGGCCGCCCTGATCGAGCCCACTACGTCCAGCCTGGACGAGCAACAGACCACCAGGTCCGGCCCGATTTTTCGCAAACGGCATATTTATCCCATGGGAATCAACCGCAGCCGCCTCGAACAGGCCATACGCGAGCTCGGTCTACCCGTCGTCATCAGCCGGGATGAGCGCGACGCCGATGCCATGCTGGTACTGAAAAGTCTCTACCGCACGCAGCCTGAGCGGGTGGAGTCGGCACAACGCGCCGGCATACCAGTCTACGTACTCCGTGGCTCCAGCATCGAGCGCTTACGCGAAGCACTGGCTGAAATGTTCCGCTCCGACATCGAACAGGCGCGGCAGCCGGTAAGCCAGTTATCACCGGATGACTGAGTGAGTGAGTGATCATACAATGATGAACTCACCAATCGCGCGGAGGACACCAGCGACTTTCCGGCGACTGAACACACCTGCTCGGTAATCTGCTGCTCGGTAATCTGCTGCCCTTTATCCAGCGTCATGTCCTCCGTGATACGGCGCCACCACCCACCCTTCCTTCCTTCCTTCTTCCTTCACAGCCACCGTTGCACCGTCGGGCGCGGTATTGCCGGCACCGATCTACTGATACTGGCCAAAACCAGCGCGAAAAACAGCAGGCTAATGATGAGCGAAGTTAAGCGGCGACTTCCAGGTAACCGCCGGCTTTGACGATACAGAAGAGCCCGCTCCCTCGTATGTTCTAGAGGAGGCAGCAACCTCATGCTATGATTCCTAAATCTCGATGGGGAGTTGGCGACAACTCATTTTGGTCCAGGGAGAGAAAATATGCATTATCAGATTCTTCTGGCAGCTGGTGAAATTGCCCTGGTCAATATTGTGCTGAGCGGGGATAATGCGCTAGTGATTGGAGCCGCGGCCAGCCGTCTCCCTCATTCCCAGCAGCTACTGGCCATTATCTGGGGCGGCGTCTTCGCGTTGGCTCTCCGCCTCCTCCTCTCGGTAGCGGCAACCGAACTACTACAGATACCCTGGCTTCAACTCATCGGAGGTATCATCATATTCATATTGGCAGTTCGTCTGCTGTTACCCGAGAAAGAGATGGCTTTGCAGTCCAGCAATGCCCGGGAGCGGTTACTTCCCGCCGTCTTGACCATTCTGGTTGCCGATGTAACCATGAGCGTGGACAACGTCCTTGCCGTCGCCGCACTCGCCGCTGGTAACGTTCCCTTGCTTGCCGCCGGTCTGATTACCAGTATGCTTCTACTCTTCGCCGCGAGCGCATTCATTGCCCAGCTAATGAAACGTCTCAGTTGGCTCATCGACGCTGCGGCCATAGTGCTGGCCTGGACCTCAGCAACACTGGTGCTGGAAGATCCCAAGGCTGAGCAGATTCTCCAGCTAAATGCCCAGCAGCAGCAGGTCGTACATCTGGGCCTGGTAGCGCTGATCATTGTGATAGATCTGCTCATTCGGGCAGCGGCGGTGCACTCACGGCACAGCATCGCTACGCCCCAGAGCCGCAAACCCAGTACTACCAGCCTACCCTCCGACTAGGACAGTTGCGTGCGCCGCTTTTGCGACAGGTGCCGCTTCTGGCATACTCAGAGAGAACCTCGTATTGGCTGGCGCGAATTGGTTGGCCGGCCAGTTCCAGGTGGTGGAGACAGATATGCAGCTTTCTAGCGATCAGATACTGGCTCTGGCCCCCGATAGCACATCCGCAGCAGCCGGCAAAAAGCTGAACAACACGCGATACTGGCGCAGCCTTGGCCAGAGCCCTCAGGCGGTCTGGGGCGAATGCCAAGGGAGCGCGCTCTATCAGGTGCGGATCGAACTGGCAACTTTTGCCGTCAAGTGCACCTGCCCTAGCCATAAATTTCCGTGCAAACACGGGCTGGGCCTCCTGCTTCTAGCTACCGACAAGAAAGCCTGTCCCAGCGCCGATCCTCCTGACTGGGTCACGGAGTGGCTCTCCAAACGCGCTGCTACTGCGCAGAAACCCGCGAAGCGCCCGCCGGAGCCACGACCGGATAGCACAACTGATGAGCAACGAAAGCGGATCCAGAAACGCGAAACTCTGGTGTCGCAGGGACTGGATACTCTGGACCTCTGGATGAATGACCTGATCCGAAACGGGCTGGCAAGTGTTGAGACACAGGGGGGGGCGTTCTGGGAACGTCAAGCCGCGCAACTGGTAGATGCTCAAGCGCCAGGTGTCGCCGGTCGAGTTCGGCAACTGGCGGATGTATGCGGAGTAGGGCCGGACTGGCCCGCCAGGCTACTGGATAAACTTGGACGTATGGCACTACTCACCCAGGCGTATCGTCACGGCGATGCACTGGATGCCGCTCTCTTTCAGGATGTGCGCCAGCTGATTGGATGGACTCTCTCCAAAGACGAACTGGTGGCCGCTGGTGAGAAAGTCACCGATGAATGGTATGTCGTTGGTCAGTGGGACTACGAGGAGGAGAAGCTTCGCGTTCAGCATACCTGGTTGCTTGGCGCCAGGAGCCGCCGCAGCGCACTGATCTTGCAGTACTCTGCCATGGGACGTCCTTACAGCGAGGCATTCCTCTGCGGTACGCGGCAAACCGGCGACCTCTATTTCTATCCTGGTGCGGCTGCCGTTCGTGGATATCTGGCCACACGCGTGGGAGATAGCGCGCCTTTTGGTGGGGTAGCGTGCGGCTCCGAAACCATCGAGGAGTTCCTCCAGCAGCAGGCGGCATCGCTTGCCCGCCAACCGTGGCAGGAGCATTTTTTGCTGGTTTTGCGGGGGGCAGTTCCCGTTTTTCCCGAGACTGGCGACGCCTGGTACATTCGTGACCGCACCGGATCAGCGCTTCCCCTGCGTAGAGCTGGACCCTGGACGCTCCTGGCCCTTTCCGGCGGCGCTCCGCTAGATTTTATCGGCGAGTGGGATGGCGAGACAGTTCTGCCGCTGGCGGTAGCCGTAGATGGCACCTACCATCCGCTCTGGAGGGTGCCCTGATGAGTATAATGGATCCTCTGGTTCGGTCCGCGCTGATTGGCATACGAGAGGGCAGCGAAGCAGACAGCGCAACTGGCACAGCCATCGATTCTTTGCCCCTGCCATCCAGTGGCCGTGAACGCGAGCTGCTGCTTAAAGCTGGGGCCCGCGCCATCTATGCCATGTCTGGCTACGTACCCGCTAAGATCGCCGCGATGGAGGCGACCACTGCTGAAGATCTGCCAATCTGTACCCCACTGGTAGCCGAGCTGTTCAAAGCACTTCTTACCCGTAGTGAGGATGAGTTACCGGCCATGGCGTTCACACGAATGCGCGAAGCGCGGCTGGTTTTGGCTCCGCACCTTCTGCCTATGGCCCTCGATACACGTGATGCGGAGACACGACGCTTGCTTCATCCGCTCCTGGGTAAACGCGGCCTGTGGCTCAGCCGGTTCAACCCCGCCTGGCTCTGGGCCAGCGAGATGCTGGAGGCACCTCCGGGATCAGTGCCGGCCAACGCACAGGTCCTGTGGCAGGAAGGTAGCAGAGACCAGCGCATAGAGGTGCTGCGCCGTGTCAGAGCAGCCGATCCGGGGCTTGCTCGGGAGTGGATTCTGGCAACCTGGAGGCGCGAGAAAGCCGAGCTACGCGCCGAGTTGCTCCCGGCGCTCAAGGTACATCTAAGTCCCGCGGACGAACCCTTGCTGGAGCAGGCTCTGGACGACAGAGCCGGCGGCGTTCGAGCGGCGGCGGCCGAGATCTTACGAACTCTTTCGACATCAGCGTTCGCAGGCCGCATGCTGGCACGAGCCGACTCTCTGCTTACCTATTCCAAAGGCGTGCTGCACGCCAGCCCTCCCACGAGCATTGACGCCGTTTGGCAACGAGACGGCATCAGTGCTCGCCCTGGCGGAGCCACAGGCGGAGCCACAGGCGGAGCCACAGGCGGAGCCACAGGCGGAGCCACAGGCGGAGCCACAGGCGGAGCCAAAGGAAGTGCCTCGAAAGGCGAGCGCGCCAGCTGGCTGCTGCAAGTGATCTCAGGCGTGCCGCCCCAGCACTGGGAAGAACGATTCAACCTAACGCCGGAAGCGCTCATTGCCGCAGCCAGCCAGACTAGTTGGCAAAGCGAGCTCCTCGAGGGCTGGACCAATGCCGCGGTAACCTTCGGCCAAGAATCCTGGATGGTACCACTCTGGAACCACTGGAGCCAGCCGGTCGAAAAGCGCCAGAAGGGAGAGGCTCTCCAGCAAGCTAGCGAGATGTGCACTCAGCTGGCGCCGATGGTGCCTCGCGCGGTGCCGGAGGATACCGCCAAGCATCTCTTGAGCGCTAGGGCGGAGGAGGCCGGTCTGCCGCTGTTTGACGCGCTCTCCCTGGTGCCACCACCCTGGTCAAAGGCACTCGGCGATGAGTACTTGCGCGGCTTACAGGATTTCGTGACCCTATTGGATGAGAAATCTAGCCGCGCCGATCCCTGGGCCGAAACCTTATCCATTGCTGTCACTTCGCTGCCAGTGGAATGCCTGGCCCAGGCCGCCGAATCAGCCAGATCACTCAAAGTGCCGCCAGAGAATCACAATTGGCGCATCCAAAACTTCCAGACTCAGCTTGACACGTACTTTTTCAGCGCTATTCAACTACGGACTCAAATCGAAAGCGAGATAGCCAGATGAGCAAGACTACAGCCGGTAGCGGGGCCGCTATCGTGGCCACCGTACCCGAAGTTGCTCCCCAATTGGAAGCCGTGCTGCGCCGCCACGCCGAAGAGCTCTACCAGGAAGAGCTGGCTGAACTCGCAAAACAGGACGACCGTCAGCGACCGCCCAACTGGAAGCTTTCGCCGTGGGCGGTACGCACGTACCTGCTAGGCGGCCAGCTGGCCAATGGTTTTATGGTCTCGCCCAAATATATAGGGAATCCACGTCTGATCGAGATTGCCATCGCCACGCTGGCCACCGACCGCGCGTTACTGCTCTACGGCTTACCAGGTACCGCCAAATCCTGGACAAGCGAACACATCTCTGCAGCCGTGACCGGCGATTCCACCATGCTTATTCAGGGAACCGCCGGTACCGACGAGAGCACCATCCGCTACGGGTGGAACTACGCTCGGCTCTTGGTCGAAGGTCCATCGCCGGCGGCTCTAGTCGTGAGTCCGATGATGCGAGCCATGCAGGAAGGTAAGATTGCCCGAATCGAAGAGCTGACCCGCATACCCGCCGAGGTGCAGGACACGCTGATTACCATTCTCTCCGAGAAAACCTTGCCGGTACCTGAGCTCAATATGGAAGTGCAGGCGCGCAAAGGCTTCAACGTGATTGCCACTGCCAACAACCGTGACAAGGGGGTCAACGATCTTTCCAGTGCGCTGATGCGCCGGTTCAACACCGTCGTACTGCCGCTTCCGGCCACTATCGAGGAAGAGACCGACATCGTGGAACGTCGCGTCGCCAGCCTTGGTCAAGCTCTGGAGCTACCCGCCGAAAAACCGGCGCTGGAAGAGATTCGCCGAGTAGTAACTGTCTTCCGCGAGCTGCGTGACGGCATAACCTCTGACGGCAAAACCAAAGTGAAATCGCCAAGCGGCACACTCTCAACCGCCGAGGCCATCTCAGTGATGACCAACGGTCTAACCATGGCGGCCTATTATGGGGACGGTATGCTACGAGCCAGTGACATGGCCGCCGGTCTTACCGGAGCGATCATAAGGGACCCTGTTCAGGACCGTGTTGTCTGGCTGGAATACCTGCAAACGGTCGTCAAAGAGCGAGATGACTGGAAAGACCTGTATCGCGCCTGCTACGAGGTTCTCTAACATGCCGCAGTCTATCTTCGGAGTGCGGCACCATGGGCCGGGCTGCGCGCGAGCATTACGGAGCGCACTGGAGGAGCTTCAACCTGATATGGTACTGGTTGAAGGGCCGCCCGACGCTTATCCGGTGCTGCCACTGCTGCGCCACCAGGCTATGATACCTCCGGTTGCGCTGCTCATCTATCCTCCAGATCAATTGCAGCGGGCGGTCTACTATCCATTCACCAATTTTTCACCCGAATGGCAGGCACTGCAATACAGCCTTGAGAAGGGCATAACCCCGCGCTTCATGGATCTACCGCAGGCAATACAGCTGGCCGATTCCCCGAGCGATGAGGAGGGTGATACTCGCACCAGGGATACCGAACCGGGAGACCTGCCGGCCGCCGCCGACGCTGCCGCCTATGACCCACTTGACCCTCTGGCCCTTCTGGCCGAGGCCGCGGGATACGGAGATCACGAACTCTGGTGGGAACGCCAAATTGAGCAGCGGCGCAACGCCAGCGGACTCTTCCAGGCTATATTTGAAGCCATGAGCGCGCTACGGGCCGATCTCACTCCCAGAAGCGATCACGAGGCGGCGCGTGAAGCCTATATGCGCCAGACGATTCGTCGTGCACAGCAAGAAGGCTATCAGCGGATCGCCATAGTTTGCGGGGCCTGGCATGCACCGGCGCTAAGCGATCTTGAGCATGCCGACGCCGATGCCGAGATCCTCAAGGACCGGAAACGGATACCGATTGAAGCCACCTGGATACCCTGGACCAATTCGCGGCTGGCCTACAAAAGCGGCTACGGCGCTGGTGTTACGTCTCCAGGCTGGTATACATACCTCTGGCAGGTACCCGACCACACCACGATCGGTTGGGTAACCCATGCGGCGAGGCTGCTTCGGGATCAGGGACTTGACGCCTCGTCCGCCAGCATCATTGAGGCGGTTCGCCTCAGCGAAGCACTGGCAGCAATGGACGACCTCCCCATGCCCGGTCTGAATGAGTTGCACGAAGCCATCCAGGCAGTACTCTGCAACGGTTCTACCGAACCAATGCAACTCATTCGCGAGAAGCTGGAGATCGGAGAGACCATGGGAGAAGTTCCCGCTGAAACGCCCATGGTGCCACTGCAGCGAGACCTGCAAACCCAGGCCCGGCGTCTCAAGCTCAAACAATCTCCGGAACTGGTCACTCTGGCTCTCGACCTGCGTACTGCCACCGACCGCGCCCGCAGCCAGCTACTCCACAGATTACGCCTGCTCGACATCAGGTGGGGTGAACCACTGCGTATTTCACAGAGCGCTCGCGGCACTTTCCATGAGAATTGGCGACTTAAATGGGAAATCGAGTTTGTCGTAGAACTGATTCTGCACAATATCTGGGGAAATACCATCGAGAACGCCGCTACCAGCTACGCCCGCAGCCAGGCCGACGAAGCTCAAGCGCTACCAGTGGTGACCGCTCTTTTGGAGACGGTGATTCTGGCTGGACTAGGGACCGCCACCGAGTATATATTGGCGCGAGTGGAGTCGCTGGCGGCGGTAGCTGCGGATGTGCGTCATCTCATGGATGCGCTGCCGGCTCTTGCACAGGTCGTCCGCTACGGCGATGTGCGGGGCACCGCGCCCGAGCAGATCGAGCCGGTGATTGCCGCACTCTTCGCCCGTGTGCTGATTGGGCTTCCGGGAGCGTGCGCTTCTTTGGACGATGACGCCGCCACGGCAATGCTCGGAAGCGTCGACCATGTTCAGGCGACCATTGATCTCCTCAACCGAAGTGATATGCGTACCCAGTGGTTGAGAGTACTGCGCCGGATGGCAGATCAGGCGGTTGTGCATGGGCTGATACGGGGCCACTGCTGCCGGCTGTTGTTTGAACAAAACGAGCTACAGGAGGCCGAGTTGCAGCGCCTGGCAGGACTAGCGCTCTCACCCGTGGTGGCAGCCGAGCAGGCAACCGCCTGGGTAGAGGGTGTGCTATCCGGTAGTGGACTACGCCTGCTGCAGCAGGAAGGGCTGTGGCGAGCAATGGATGCCTGGTTGGTCGAACTGTCGCCGGAGGCATTTGTGGCGCTGTTGCCATTGCTGCGCCGTGCCTTCTCGGGATTCCAGACACCGGAGCGCCGAGCAATGGGCGAGAAGGTGGTACGGCTGTACCAGGCGCCTGCCCCAGGGGGGGACCTTGCGGCAGGTGGTGGCAATGAAAGGCAACTGGTATCTATCGACCTGAAGCGAGCCAGCATGGTGGTACCAGTGCTTACCAGGATACTTGGGGCCGGTCTGGGAGGTGAAGCATGAAGATCCTACCAACCGCCAAAGAGCAGGAGCGCCTGAGGCGCTGGCGTCTCGTGCTGGGAAAAGAAGCCGACTCATCCATGTCATCCGCGGGCGGTATCGGCGACGAGTCCGCCGGGTTTGCCTTCACAGCCGCCGACGCCGGTATGGATAGTGTGCTCGACGAGCTTTATGATCAGGAACGCTCAGCCGGGCTGGGAAGCTCTTCCCCAAGAGTAGCTCGCTGGCTCGGCGATATCCGCACCTACTTTCCGACCTCGGCCGTGCGTATCATGCAACAGGATGCACTAGATCGGCTCAAACTGAAGCAGATGCTGCTTGAGCCCGAGCTGCTGGAGACCGTAGAGCCCGACGTCCATCTGGTTGCCAGTTTGCTGTCACTCAGCAAGGTCATTCCCGAGAAGACCAAAGATACCGCGCGCCAGGTCGTGCGTCGAGTCGTGGACGAATTGGAGCGACGCCTGGCCAATCCTCTGCTCGAGGCGGTGCGAGGCAGCCTGAATCGCGCCAGCCGTACCAGCCGTCCCCACGCAAGCGAGATCGACTGGGATCGCACCATTCGCGCCAATCTCAAGAACTACCTGCCGGAGCAGCACACTATTATCGCCGAGAAACTAGTGGGGTATACCCACAAACGCGCTTCGCTACGGGATATAGTTCTCTGTGTAGACCAGAGCGGCTCGATGGCCACTTCGGTAGTCTATGCGAGCATTTTCGGAGCGGTTCTGGCATCCATCCGCGCGGTGACCACTCGATTGGTCGTCTTCGACACCGAAGTGGTTGACCTGACCAGCGACCTGCACGATCCGGTAGATCTCCTCTTTGGCACACAGCTTGGCGGCGGTACTGATATCAATCGCGCACTTGCCTATTGCCGGCAGAGTATCACTCGCCCCTCACAGACTATACTGGTGCTGATCACCGATCTCTATGAGGGCGGTAACAATCAGGAAATGCTGGGGCGCGCGCAGGAGATGGTCTCGAGCGGTGTCCAGATGATCTGTCTGCTCGCGCTAAACGACCGAGGCACGCCCAGCTTTGATTCAAATAATGCCGCGGCCCTTGCGGGCCTGGGCTGTCCAACCTTTGCCTGCACGCCAGACCTCTTTCCCGACCTAATGGCCGCGGCGATCCAGAAGCGAGATCTCGGCCTCTGGGCATCCGGTCATGATATTGTGGCAGTACGGGCTCGGCAGGAATAACGAAAACGACATAACCATGCGGACTGCACTTGCCTCGTACCTTCCCACCGACCGGCGTGATGGATGGGTAGCGCTGGCACTGGGGGCAATTGCCGCGCTGATCTGGCTGCATGCTACTGGGCCGGGTACGGGAGCCGGCTATGATTTCTTCAGCGCCTACTACCGGGCAGCACGCGAGGTGGCTAGCGGCACCAGTCCATATCAACAGCTGGCTAAGCTCGCGATCAACCCGGAGTCAGGAGAATTGCGAGGCACGGGCTACGTCTATCCGCCGCTGCTGGCGGTGCTAATCTCGGCGCCGATACGCGTGGGATTCAGCGCACGGGCATGCTGGTTGCTCTGGACGCTGGTAAATGCCGCGGCGCTCCTCTGGATGGGCTGTGAGCTGAATCTCAATCTGCGAAATAGTCGCAGCTGGACCGGAGCACTGGCTTTTGCTCTGGCCGGCTTGCTTCCGGCAGTGGTGGTCTATGACCTGGCGCTTGGTCAGGCTGATCTCCTGATGGCGTCACTGGCAGCTGGCGCTTGCGCGCTGTGGCTACGCGGCCACTCGTGGGCAGCAGGGGTGGCGCTGGGCGTCGCCATCGCCATAAAGCCGACGCTAGCTCTGCTGCTGCTGGTATGGATCTGGAAAGGCGACTGGAGAGCCGCGCTGCGAGGTGCTCTTGCCGCCATAGCCCTGATTTTCCTGCCGTTTCTCCTTATTGGAGCAGCAGCGATGCAGGAATACCTGGTGTTTCTGGTCCACTGGAATGCCTTTGGAGCCAACGCCGACTTCATCAATCAAACGCCTTATGCCTTGCTGCTGCGCACGTTCACCATCAATACCGCGACCCACCCTCTGGTGGTGGCACCCGGCCTGGTCTGGCCTCTACGGCTGGCGGCGATGGCGGGCGCACTGCTCATCTTCCTGCTGGCCACTCCGCGTGCGCGGGAGTCGCGGGTGCTGGAGATGTGTACCTGTCTACTGGCGCTTCCACTTATTCTGCTGCTGAGTCCACTGGCCGAGGATATCCATTTCACTCTTCTGGCTCCGGCTCTCATCGGTCTGAGCTGGACCGCCTGGGAGCAGCGTCTAGAGAACCGATTCGCTGCCTGGGCCCTGTGGATCGCGTACGCCCTCAGCTGCCTGCCCCGCATGCAGGAACTCATCTACCCAACACACCTCTTTCTTCTGCCAGGCCAGAATGACCCTCATGTGGGCACGCTGATTATACTGCTTCGCACCAGCGCACTGCTGTGGCTGGCGGTAATCACATTAGTTGCCGGGCAAGCAGTCATACGAGCGGCACGCAGGCGGAGCGCTGACGCGTTTGCTTTGGCTTGGCACCACTCAGCGCCCCAGGGTGATCCAGGCCCGGAAGACAGCTACCGGCATCCAGATGCCGACATCGATACCACCGAGCGCCGCGTGTCCAAGCGATCTACGCAGTAGTCGGGCGGTGACCAGACGTAAGACCAGAGAGACGGCCGGAACGGCTCAGATCCAGATTGATATACCCACCCGGGGTATGGTATACTGGGTAGAGGACGACTATGGTTCTGTCTACACATTGGATTATGTGTTTGATTGTATGCGCGTGGGGTGCAAGAGGGGAACGAAATGGCCACAGCTAATGGCGCTTCGGCGAGTCCGGTAGATACCCTGTATGACGTTATCATTATTGGATCAGGGCCTGCCGGGTATACCGCCGCTATCTATGCATCGCGCGCCAATCTGCGAGTGCTGATGTTTGCCGGGCTCGAGTCCGGCGGCCAGTTGATGATTACCAGCGATGTCGAGAATTATCCCGGTTTTCCGAGCGGCATTCAGGGTCCGGACTTGATGGATCAGTTTGAGGCACAGGCCCGGCGTTTCGGCACCGAGGTGATTGCTACTGATGTTACGAAGGTAGACTTTTCACGCCAGCCGTTTACCGTGGAAAGCGATGCAAACCTGTACCACGCTCGCAGCATCATCGTCGCCACCGGAGCCAGCGCCAAGTGGCTCGGACTTCCGAGCGAGCAGCGCTTGCAGGGGCGCGGTGTAAGCGGCTGCGCGACCTGCGACGGACCGTTTTTCCGCAACAAGGAGATCGCCGTGGTCGGCGGTGGGGATACCGCGATGGAAGAGGCGCTTTTCCTGACCAAGTACGCGTCTCATATCCACCTCTTGCACCGTCGTGATAGCTTCCGGGCCAGCAAGATCATGCAGGATCGCGTTCGTACAAATGAGAAGATCACCATTCACTACCATGTCGCTGTGAGCGATGTCTTGGGCGAGGGCAGCGTCGAAGGATTGGTACTCGAGGATCTCGAGACAGGTACCACCCAGACATTGCCTGTCCAGGGATTCTTCGTTGCCATAGGACACCAGCCCAATACCGGCATCTTCAAAGGGATTCTGGATATGGACGAGGTTGGGTACCTCAAGGCGTATGAGAATACCATGAGCAGCCGGCCAGGGGTCTTTATTGCCGGCGATGTCGCCGACCACCGTTACCGGCAGGCGGTTACCGCCGCTGGAGATGGCTGCCGGGCGGCCATCGACGCTGAGCGCTGGTTAGAGCTGCTCGGTGAGACCGACGAGGACAGCACCCTGGATCCAGGTACGTGGGGAAGGGCCGCGTCCATTCTCGCTCCCATTTCGGGTAGCGGCGGCGCTGACTCCTCAAAGTGATCACCAAAGTCACGACATCAGACCATTTGTCCACGGAGCGGCAAAGTCGGTGAGGTCACCAGGCAAAGGGGCCTCGAAGACCATCCACTCCTGGCTGGTGGGATGCCGAAACTCGAGATGAGCCGCGTGGAGAAACTGGCGCGGCGGCTGTGGGGGCTGCGTTCGTCCATAGACACGATCTCCCACTATCGGATGATGGATAGCCGCCATATGCACGCGTATCTGGTGAGTACGTCCGCTTTCCAGTTGCGCTTCAAGCAATGTACGCCCCAGGGCATAGGTCAGCATACGGAAACGGGTGCGGGCAGCGCGTCCACCCGCCCGTACGACAGCCATGCGCTGCCGGTCGCGAGGATCACGCCCAATCGGCGCATCAATCACGCCCTCAGGGACCGACATCTGGCCTTCAACCAGAGCCAGGTACCGTTTGATAGTGGAACGACTCTTCATCTGCTCGGCCAGGTTGGCGTGGGCCGCCGCGTTTTTGGCGACCACCAGTAACCCTGAGGTGTCTTTATCCAGCCGGTGCACAATTCCTGGTCGAGCTGCATCTCCTAGGGCTCGAAGCTCGGCCACCTGTGAGAGCAAGCTATCTACCAGAGTGCTTTGCGAGTGCCCGGGGGCTGGATGAACCACCAGTCCCGCCGGCTTATCGACCACCAGTAGTTCCTGGTCTTCATAGACGATGACTAGAGGCGTTGCAGTCTTCGGCTGAACCTCGGCCAGAGCGCCACCGCCCGGCTCCGCCTGCCCCAGAGGTGCCGGCGCATTGATGTCGAACACCTCAACATGCATTCCCGCCTCAAGCAGCATGCTGGCTTTCGCCAAGCGCCCATTTACCCTCACGCGCTCTGCTTCTATGGCTGCCTTCACACGAGTACGCGACATGCCCGGTAGCGCGACTGCCAGCCCACGATCGAGCCGAAGTCCCGCCAGTGTACTGTCCACTTCAACATCACCTATACGGTTTCCGAAAGACGTGGTCATACCCGGCGCCGCACTCTCGGTTTGGTGATGGCTGATTCTGCGGCGGTGGGAGGAAGCGAAGGAACACCACGATCCGCCTCTATCGCCGGCCTGCTGGAGAACAGCAGCAACCCGATAAGCATGACGACACCAACCGTGATCCCGGAATCCGCCAGGTTGAAAACCGCGAAACTAAACCCAATGGACGGAATCTGAAAGTGAATGAAGTCCACTACGTATCCCAGGCGAAAACGATCGAGGAGATTGCCGATCGCGCCGCCGATGATCAAGCCGAATGTCACCTTGAGAAGCAATGAGCCGGAGTTACGTGTGCGCCAGTAGAGCCAGACAACGGCTCCCACCGCTATGGCAATGAAAACATACAGGCTCTCCTGCCCATCCAGCAGACTGAAAGCAACTCCACGGTTCTGCACATAAATCACTTCAAGAATATTACCCACGATTGGAATGGAAGAATCTAGACGCCCGCCAGTAGTAAAATACTGGGTAATCCAGAGTTTCGCCAGCTGATCCATGACAATCAGCAGGCAGCCGACGGCAACCATCACAACATCATTACGGCGAGCAGGCGACATACCGATCCTCTCTAATGGCCATATGGCCGGCGCATCGAAGCGTCCTCGACTGCGGACTGGCAGTCGATACACAGGGTGACGTAGGGCAGCGCTTGGAGACGGCGCTGGCCGATCCGCTTACCGCAGTTGGTGCAAATGCCGTAGCTTCCTGTGTCAAGCCGCTGCAGCGCGGTATCGATCTGGCCGAGCATTGTCTCCGCATTGCTGATCAGCATCTGTGTGCGCTCGTTATCCGCCAGCGCATCAGCGTCGTCAGCTGAATCAGAGGACATGCCTCCCGTGTCTAGCAACGGATCGGTAGGCGGTACCGTCTCATCTCCCTGAGTTTGGCGATGAATCTCCTGCTGGATACGGTACCTCTCAGTTTCGAGCTGTTGGCGAACCGCCGGTTCATCCGGTTCATCATATTGTGCCATATAAATTCCTCTTGATTAGCGCGACGGCTGCTCTCTGGGCAATTCTGCGCGTTGCAGCATACCGGTCCGCTTCGGGCAATGGGGGTGTTCTGATCGATTCTACCCTATGGTGGATTCTTCCCGCAAAAGTGATGCCTCTTGTGGCACCAGATCCGTCGCGGCACTCCCCGGCTCGCTGTTCTTTGAGGAAAGAGCACTGGGGAGGTACAGCGCCCGGGACATCCAGCGCAGAGTGAACCAGTGGTAAGGGTCCGGCCAGGCCTGAGGATGATGCTCGCGGACGCGAGCCAGCGCCGCTTCCGGGCCGATACCTTCGAGAAACATCAGCGTGGCGCAACACACCGTGCTTGAGCGATTGATTCCAGCATAACAGTGGACGAGTACGCTTCGCCCCGAGCGTAGTCGCTCCGCTACCCAGGCAGCCTCCTCGAATATATCCATAGCATCCATGCCGACCGCCATCTCACCTCGTACTACACGTCGATCTTCCGGGCTCTCCCCTGACTGGTCAAACCAGGGATTTTCAATACCGCAAAGATTGAGCACATGGTGCACCACCGGCCGCTCCTCTTGCTGATGGAAGAGCCCGCCAATGAACAGACGCCGAGCGTAGGAACGCCGCCCAAGGCGAAAAGAAATCGGATCCCCGCCAAACCGACGGTACAAAGCCGAACGATGTGGTACACGGCCCGGCAACAACGGTGGAACCGGTGACCAGCGCCGTACAATCTCGGCTGGCCTACGAGGCCCCGGCAGCGTTTCGAGGAGTACGCCGGTTGCCTGTAAGGAGAGATCACCTGGCTCACCGCCACCGGTAGCGAACCAGTACAGTTCGCCGAGATCAGTCCGTCGAGTTCTCTGTACGCCAAAGACATGGCGGCCGTCATGATCTTGCGGCAGTGAATCAAAATCCTGGTAGATCCCGGTCTTACGCACCCAGGTGGCATTGACGAAGCGGAGCCGCATCGGTACATAGATGCCACTTAAACGCTCGTGCGGCCGGCCGTCCTGATCACACGACTCCGGGTCCGACTGTGGACGAAATGAATCCAGAGTAAAGACAATGTCAGTGCCGGAGCCGCCCGGCTCCTCCAGGATAGTATTCAGGCGAGAATCGAAGATCTCCACGCCATAAGGAAACGGCATGATATACACCCGAACAGGAGATTTGGGCATGCCGCTATCCCTTAATGAACCATACTGTACTCATCACACCTCAAGTATATCACTATCGTTACTCTTGCGCCCCATAACCACGGTCCAGCTCCCTACGAGACATCCAGACCTCGACCGGCTCTCTGCCGTAGGTCGTCCCCTGGTTCAACCGATTACGACCGGCGGGATGGTAGAGCACCAGCAAACCCATGAGAAAGAAGCCATCCAACCGGCTGCGTAGACTTCGTGGACGTCCTCTGACTGTGAATCCCAAGCGCGGGGCGCCGCGACTAAGCAGGGTATATCCATAGATGGCGTGAACGTCGGCGGGAAAGCTGGATGTGGCGCTCCACTTTGCCAGGGCACGCAGATCCCCCACGAGCATGCTGAGCAATCGCCAGCTGCTGGAGTGGCCAGCTGCCTGTGCCATGACCCTGTTGTGGATGTGTAATTCGACTATGCGATCGCCAGGCTGTATGCTCGTTCCATCAGGCAGCGTGAGCGCCCGCCCATGAAAGCGTGTAAATTGGACTCTCAGCAGGTCAAACGGCGCATTGGGTATGGTCTGTTGCCGATTGACTGCCATAGTCACGAACTCCCAGAAGGGCCAGAAGCGCAGGAAACCACGAGCTTTCCCTGAACGAGTTCGGAAAGCCAGTCGCCATCCCGGGCTCACACGGCGCCGGGTCGCCGAGAGCGACCTGGCGGGTGGATTCGCCGACGCCTGCCCCGCATCCGGAGAAGCTAACTGGTCGCGTACCAGCAGCACGCAGACCGCCCCGGCCACCAGCAGAGCCACTGCCAGACAGAAGACCAGTCGATACCCCAGGGTCGTATGGCCGGCCAATCCGGCAAAATCCAGTACTACTGCGCCCACAAACGGCGCAATGATGGCGGGCAGTGTAGAGGCAATGCTCCAGATGCCCATGTCCTTGCCGACCGAGTCAGCCGAAGGCAGTACGTCTACCGCCAGCGCCCAGTCCACACTGAAATAGGCTCCCAGCCCCACGCCGAAGAGTATTCCCATTGGCCAGAGCGGCGCACCCGCCGGAAATACCACAAATGACAGCGCCGCCAGCGACATACAGGCGGTCGCCCCACAGACCATCGACACTCGTCCAATACGATGCCGTAGCCGGTCAGAGAGTATGCCGAGAACCAATGCGCTGGCAGCCGCGCCTCCCAGCGCCAGCACCGCCAGGGCGGCGGTCTCCTGGACGAAGTTGGTGACCTGGGCAACATTGGCAAAATAGTAGGCGATAAATGTCATGAACACACTGATCCCCAGCATCACCGACGTGCGGGTGAGAAATACCAGGGTAAAGTCCCGCTTCTGCCAGGGCGTCAGCCAGAGATCAAACCAGTCCTGCAACCGCCGGCCGACCGTCCTGACCGAGGTGTAGTCAACCCGACCCGCCAGCTCCGCGCTATAGGCATCGTACTGCGCGTAGCGTGTCTCGTGTACCCAGAACAGGGTTACCAGAGCACCAATACCCAGCACCAGCCCGCTCAACAGGTAGTAGAGCGTTACGCCGGGGCGAATTGCCTGGGGCGATAGCGCATTTGAGCTTATCCCTCCCAGCAGTACCGCCGCTAGTCCAAAACTGGCGGCGTTGCCCAGAATGGTCATCAGTCCCACGTACCCTGACGCCTCACCGCGCTGAGATTCCGGGACCAGGTCGGGCAGCATCCCCTGGTATCCGGCGGTGCAGACGTTGTTACCCACCTCGAAGATAAGAAGCCCGGCCAGTAGAAACCCAAGATTACTTGGGGTGGCCATCACCCAGGCGCCCAGCAGCTCGATTGCAGTGCCAACCAAGACG
The DNA here is from genome assembly GCA_963826075.1 of uncultured Chloroflexia bacterium. GTDB lineage: Bacteria > Chloroflexota > Ktedonobacteria > Ktedonobacterales > JADMIN01 > JAJPKE01. The sequence goes on along the minus strand of CAWGVQ010000002.1, from coordinate 1,026,886 downwards.
TAGGGCCGGCGCCGGCCAAGCGTGACGCTCGTTCGGTCGGAAAGCGCTCCCACCAGAGGAGGTAAAAAGAGGGAAACCAGACCACCCAGTACCGAAAGCCAACCCAGGAGCACCGCCTGCTGCGCATTGCCAACCTGTCCAGGGGTAACAAAGAGCAGAATCTGGACAGGGAGCACAATGGCAAACAGCGCAGCAGTCTGGAAGTTGAGCCCGAACCAGAGCACACTAAGTGTGACTTGCCGGCGTGTGGAGAGCTGAGCGGTCGCCTCCCCAGGGATATTGGCCTGGTTAGGCATCGGATACGTGTTCATTGATTCCCCCTACTGATTCCCCCTACTGGGTGCGCGCTCAACACCCATGAATAGCGGCATAGCCCGAAAAATAACCCTGGAGTCGCGACTCCGGTAGCCACTCTGTTATAGTATCCGCCATACAAGCACTTATACGTATAGTGCGCAAAATTTCCCCAGCACCACTTGACACGATTATTGCAATTTGTTATATTTTAAGAGGGCACTGTGCCCGATGGGACTGAACATAAGAATTGCGTACAGGGAAGCATTGCCATGCAGCTCCGGGAAAAGTTGGTTGAGTTGCGCGGGCTGGCGGGAGAACGCCGTGGACTTGGCCGTCCAATGACCCAGGTGGAGGTGACGAAGGCGCTCCGAGCCGAACTGGGCTATCCGCTCAGTCAGGCCTACTTATCGCAGCTCGAGCGAGGTAAGCGTGTGCATCTGTCCAACACCAGCCGAGAGGCTCTCGCTCGATTTTTTCAGGTTCATCCCGGCTATCTGGTAAGCGATCTAGCCGAAACCGGCACGGCACTTCCGGCGGCCGGGTCACCTTCCAGTGTACCGGGCCTCGGTCTCGCGCCCGATCTATCTGGTCCAGTGCATAGCGCCAGCGCGCTCCCCGCTTCATCGTTTCCAGCTCGCTCGTTTCCGCGCAGAATCGCGCCTCGTCGCTGGGAATCAACTGCTGCACAGGCGCCAAATACCCGGCAGCTCAACGCAGACAGCCGGCTGCAAGACCTACTATACCAGCTACGTGACCATCCACAGGCTGAACGCGTCTTGGTGCTCGTGGAGCACATACTCCGCCTTCCGCCGCGCGCGTTGGCGGAACTTGAAAAAGTTGGTTGCCAGCTTGGGGGAGAGGACCTACATGGGTAAGTTGAATACGTTTGCTGCCGGCGTGATAGCTGGTCTGGTGGCCGCCGCCATTGGTCAGGAACTCGCGCAGGAGCCAGGTAAACGTACCTGGAAAGGCAAAGTCGCTGGAATACCATATAACTTTCGCCTGACGGAGTGGACTGGTATCGCCAGCGAGTACTGGAATCCAGAGGATAATCATATCTTTACTCCTCATGTGATCGGCATGGGCTGGGGTATCAATTTTGCCGCCGTCGTCAACTGGTTACAGCAGATGAGTCAATCTTCGGAGGCGCGGCCAACACCGCTGCCACCACCAATAACCGAGCCGGTCGACCGTTAAAGAGTTTCGGCCGGACGTACCGCAGGAGGCACTGAGTATGATTGCCGAAGATCCGCTATCCTATGTATTCCTTGGCTGTTTCCTTTTTTCGGCGCTCTTCCTCGTGATCTCCATACTGCTTGGCGTCGGCCACGGCCATAGCCTGGGAATCAGCGGCCATGGCCTGCACCTGCCGCATCTAGGCACCCAACACGCTAGCGGGCACGTGACTGCCGGTGCGCAGCACTCCCTGGCCGCCCCCAGCACTCACCCGGCCGGTGCCACGTCAGCGGTCGCCACTGGAGGCGACGCCGGTGGCGCAGGGGCAAGCGGCTCGCTGCTGGGGGGCCTGAAGTCGCTGTTTGTGGGCAGCCTGAATCTCTACGGTCTGTTGACCCTGCTGCTGATTTTTGGACTGCTTGGTTACCTGCTCCACAATTTTACCAACATCGGGGCCGAGCTTTCACTGCTGCTGGCTCTGCTTACCGGACTCGGCAGCGCTCTCCTGGCGTCTTCGCTGCTCAGCAGCTTATTCTATAACCGCGAGGTTGGTATCCTGGGCGCCGAGAGCTCGCAATTAGAGGGGCGTCTGGGCAAGACCAGCATGGCGATCCGAGTAAACGGAATCGGCGAAGTGATCTATATCAACACGCAGGGCGGCCGCCAGAGTATAGGCGCGCGCAGCGCCGACGGCGAAGCCATTGCGGCCGACACCGATATCGTCATCCTCAGCACCGAGAACGGGATCGCCTCGGTACAGCCCTGGGATCGATTTATGGACATGGTGCGTGCCGGCAACACCCCACCACTCGAGCCGATTTGATTGCCACAGGTCCGTCACGTGCGGTAGCTTGCCGCGCACACAGAAAAAAGGTGTACCATGTTGTCAGGGTTAGTTATCCTCATCATTGTAGTGGTCGTATTTGTGCTGGCCCTTCTCGCCTTTTTCGGAGCTCTGGGCCAGCGCTACGCCAAGGTCGGTCCCAACCAGGCCCTGATCGTCTACGGCCGTACCAGGACACCCGATGTCATCACCGGCGGCGGAAAGCTCATCCTACCCTTATTCGAGCGCGCTCAATCCTTCTCACTGGAGCTCATGTCCTTCGATGTGGCGCCGCAGCAGAATCTCTATACCAACCAGGGAGTTTCGGTGCTGGTGGAGGCCGTCACCCAACTGAAAGTCCGCAACGATAGGGATAGTATCCTGACCGCCGCCGAGCAGTTTCTCAGCAAGACTTTCGACCAGCGGCAGGGACTGATCCGGCTGGTCATGGAAGGTCACCTGCGTGGTATCGTCGGCCAGCTCACCATTGAGCAGATCGTCAAAGAGCCGGAGATGGTCAGCGAGAAGATGCGCTCCACCAGCTCCGCCGATCTCGCCAAGATGGGGCTTGAGGTCGTCTCCTTTACCATCAAAGAAGTACGCGATGAGAATGAGTACATCTCCAACATGGGGCGCCCAGAGATCGAGCGCATCCGCAAGGAGGCCAACATCGCAGCGGCAATGGCCGCTCGCGATACCCAGATTCAGCAGGCGAACGCTTCACGTGAAGCGGCGGTGGCCAAAGCTGCTGCCGATCAGGAACGCGTCGCCGCCGAGTCGGCCTCACAGGCCAAGCAATCTGAATCTCAGCGCGACCTGGCTCTCAAACGAGCCGAGTATGATGCCGAGGTGAAAAAGCAGCAGGTGATCGCCGACAAGGCCACCGATCTGCAGACGCAGATCATGCAGCAACAGATCGTTGCCGAGACGGCACGTGCGCAGGAGATCGACAAGACGGCTCAGGTAAAGGTCCAGGAGGCCGAGGGGCACCGGCGCCAAATGGAACTCGAAGCCACGGTTGTACGGGTCGCTGAAGCCGAGAAACAGCGCGTAGAAACCCAGGCAAACGCGGAGAAACAGCGCATCTCTCTCGAGGCTGAGGGGCGAGCCGCGGCGCTACGAGCCCAGGCGCAAGCCGAGGGCGAGGCCGCTCGTATACGCGGCGCGGCCGAGGCTGAAGCCGCGAAAGTGCGCGGTCTTGCCGAGGCCGATGTGATTCGGGCCAAAGGCGAGGCCGAGGCCGAGGCAATGCGCAGCAAAGCTGCCGCGTACCACGAATACAACCAGGCGGCTGTACTGGATAAAGTGATCAGCAATCTGCCCGAGATCGTCAGAGCGATTGCCGAGCCGCTCTCCAAAGTCGACAAGATCAGCATCGTCTCCACTGGAGCTGCCGGCTCGGGCAATCTGGGCGCCAGCCGTGTCACCGGCGATGTGGTGAATATGCTGGCGCAAGTGCCAATGATTCTGGAGGCTCTGACTGGTACGAAGGTCTCCGATCTTATGGCTCGTGTGCCCGGGTTGGAGGCAGTAGACGGCACCGCTTCCACCCCCACCTCGGGCGCGCAACCGGTCGGACCCAGCGCGGAACCCGACGATTCGAGCACTGCTGCTGCCAATGACGCTGCCGAGAAGACCAATGACTCTGTTGGACAGGATGGTACCGAGATGAGGACCGGCCTTGAAGCCGGCGCCCCAGCGGCGCCCGCGGCTAGCCTCGCCAACAACGTGTCCCCAGGTAACCGGCCGCTCTCCAACCCGCGCCACCAGATGGTCCGCTAGCTGCGACAAAGGGGCCACTCAGCTCAAAAAGCGGGACCACCCGCGGGTACCGCGGGTGGTCCCGCTTTTCTGCCGTGGTCCAGCCATCCAGTTTTCACTCGTGCTATAGTTGCTATAGTTTAGTCGAGTTAGCCGGCGGGACGGCCGGAGGACGGCAGTGTGAAGCGGACCATAGCAAGACGAGAACCGGGAGTATGCCACGTGCCCAGCAGGAGGTCAATCCGCGCCAAACTCAGTACTATCGGTAGTACACGCAGCGCCGCGTCGAGCAGAGCACGAGCCACACCGCTCCACGCGACTGTTCCAGCAGTTCACCGAATACCGCCGGAAGCTGTAGCTGCACCCGCTGCGCTTACCGCGCAAATCGCCCTGTCGCTGGGGATAGAGCTTCCAGTCGTCACTCGCATCTTGGAGCTGTCGCTGTCTCGCTTCTCTCGCAGCAAGTGGCTGCTAGCCGGTATAGGACTGCTGCTACTCCTTTTCCTGATTTGCTTTCGCTATCCCTTCGGCGCATCCTATTTCTACGAGATCTCAACCTTCGGTCTGGCGGCGGTCGTAGCACTCATGACCTATGCGCTCGTTCACTGGATCGTTCCTCCAACTCTCTACCTTCGACTGGGGATACGCACCTCACTACGCAGCGTTTTTGCGGGATTGGTATTGGCGCAAGCAACCATCAGCGCCGTGGCGACGCTCTCACTGCTGTTCCTGGCACTTCTCACCCAGCGCTTCGCAGCATCGACTCCCGGTTCAATGGTTGCCGGCACCATAGGGTTGCTGGCAAACTCTATTTTGGTGGGAACGGTGACCGTGGCACTGGGGACTCCTGCAACCAACCGGCTTATGCGCCTGGCTTTTCTGCTCTGGCTGCTTCTGGCACTGGCCTCGTATCAGACCACCGGCTTACTCGGCACACTTCTCCTGGTGACACGACTGCCGCTGCTGCCGTTTGCCGCCTGCTATGATTTCGGCGTCACCGGAACCATTGGACTTCTCGGTTTACTCGCTCTCAGCATTCAGATCCTCGGCGTGGGTGGAATCGTCTGGTTCTGCGATATCAGCCTCCGTCGTCGAATACAGGAGCGCCAGGAGCGAGTTCGCCGGGCCACTCCGGTAGCGTCTACTCGTTAACGAACTCGCGCGGCCCGCCGAACGAATATCGCGGCCAGCAGCAGGAAGAACACTGTCCAGATGAGCAGTACTACCGGGCTGGCCGTCTCGGGCGCCTGGCCGTTGGCAATGCGCCACCCCAGATCGGCGGCATGGTACGTAGGCAGCAACTTGGCAACCCGAAGCATGGTGGCCGGCAGAATTGCCGGAGGCACCCATAACCCGCCGGCCGCGGTCAGCACCATGTAGAGACCATAGATCACGCCAAAAGCGGTAGTCTCAGTAGTTACATAACCAATGGCGATACCGAAGACGGCAAATGGCCAGACCGCTATCCACATCAAGACAATGATTGCCAGCCACTGGCCGGGCGAAAGCTGCACTCCATGTACGAGTACTGCGGTGGCATACACCAGCAGCATAGCGGGAAGCGCGAAGCAGATGGCCACCAACGCTCGCCCAACCAGCACGTTCCACGGTGAAATAGGCAGCAGCTGAAGATTCCGGATCCACCCATTGCTGCGTTCGGTGGCGATACGCTGTCCAGTTGCTACTAGACAGGCCCAGATGCCGCCGTAGACCGCCAGCGCAATCATGATTTCAACATTCCCGGAGAGCGTGTGAGGTGGGTGAGGCTCCGAGCCAAAGAGCCCCGAAAAGAGCAGGTAGAATCCGATAGGAACGCCGACGCCTAAAAAGATGTAGAGCGGATCACGCAGAGTGCGCAGCAGTTCCGCGCGCAGATAGCCTTTCATCGACCTCCCCCTTTTCCCTCATGAACCAGCGTGAGAAATGTGTCTTCCAGGTCGTTGCTTCTGACTTCAAGGTCTTTCCAGGAGGCGCCGTTCTGCACCAGAGCCCGTACAGTCGCATCGGCATCTTTGGTATGTAAGACGGTGCGCTCACCCTGCATTTCGCTCAGATACACGCCTGGAAAGTGTGCATAATCAGTCACTGAAGCACCAAGCGGCGTAAACGTGACTCGAGGCTCACCATACCGTTTTTGAATCTCGCTCACGGTGCCATCTTCTAGAATCCGGCCCTGCGCCACGATAACCAGACGCGAGGCAAAGGATTCGGCTTCCTCCAGATAATGGGTGGCAAAGAGAATCGTTCTTCCCTGGGCGGTGTAGGCGCGCATACTGGTCCAGAAATCACGGCGAGCCTCCACATCCAGAGCGGCAGTAGGCTCATCCAATACCAGCAACTCTGGGGCGCCGACAATGGCGACGGCGAAGCGAACCCGCTGGGTCTGCCCCCCGGATAGGCGATCTACCCGGCGATTTTCTAGACCGGCCAATCCGGCCAGCTCGAAGAGCTCACCTTTGGGCAACGGCGCTGGATACAGGCTACCAACGAAGTCAAGTAATTCACCCACACGCACCCCAGGCATTAATTTTCCGTCTTGAAGCATGGCTCCGATCAAGCTCCGGCGTATTGCTTCGGCAGGCGTTACTCCAAACACCCGCGTCGTGCCTGCCGTCGGTTCAACCAGGCCGAGCAGCATCCCAATGGTTGTCGACTTACCGGCTCCGTTTGGCCCCAGTAGCGCAATCGTCTCTCCCGGCAAGATCTCCAGGTCGATCCCGGCTACAGCAGTGATGGAGCCATATGTCTTGCTCACTCCCCGCATGCTGACGATCGGCAGTGCGCTGTCTCCTTGGTAATTCAGGTCGTGCATATGCCGTGTTCTCAGCGCAGCGGCACTGCTCGGTGTGCTCATATACCTGTCTCCTACTAGCGACTCTCGAGGAGGAGGATGGTCCTCTCGGCCACCGATGGACCATGCTCGCTCCAGCTCTGATTCAAGTCTAGTGTGGAGCGCTAGTTTCCCAGTAGTGCGGTATCTCACTACTTTCAGGTGACAAGTATCATATCCGCTTGCTTGCCAATCCTTGGCGGCAAGGGCTTACCGGCGCCGGAGATTGAAAATAGGGTAGCGGAAGGGACGTCCCGCTAGCGCGTAAATAGCGCCGATAATAGCGGCTCCAACCGCCACAGCAAGGCCCAAAATCAGCGCCACAAAGAAACCCAGTAGCGAGCCAAAAAGCCCGACAATGCCGGTGCTGGCAATGCTGCCGCTGGAACCCAGCGTCGTGCCGAACGAAAGCAGCGCTATGACAAAGAGCAGAAGCAGCAAGAACAGCAGTGCTATGTTGGTAGCAATCTGCCAGAGCACCGCCTGACGGGCATGCCGAGAAATGAAGGGTGCGCGGCGGCGCAGTGTAAACCAGAGAACCGCCGCATAGATCAAACCGGGTAGACTCAGTAAGATGGCCAGATGAGCCGAAGCAGCTGCGAGACGGTCCAGGAGCGTCAACTGTCTCGGATCATAGCCGTACGGCATATCCGAAGCCGGCGCTACTGCCATCATTCGTCGCTCCGCATCCATCAGCACTATTGTCCTTTCTGGCGGCTCCACTGCGGCGGACATCACTCCAGATGTCAAAGACCACGCTTCTGCCCATACGCAATATAAAATGGAAGAGTGCAGTGCCAGCGATCCAGGTCGGCGCGTGCCTGCGCCATGGCTCCCGCGTACATCTGCCCATCGGCGATACCCGAGGCCACTATGAGCGGCTGTACACTACCTACAACCCCGAACACATCCACGTCGGCCATGCTGCCTAGCCGGCCACCGTTGCGCCCGACCGGAATGCTAACCTCCCTCACGTCCATTCCAGTAGCTCCAGCATTGGCGTAATATGACGCGATACGTGGGCCGAGCAGTGGGTCGACGCCCCGCCGCTGGCTGGCAACGGTGATCCATTGCACCAGCGCGTCCATCGCCGGGCCACCGTTACGCTGTGGACCGGTTTCAACCGATTCCACCCATCCTCCCGGCTTGGTGACCCGCAGCACCTCACGCGCTACCAAGGGCCACTTGTCGGAGGAGATCGCAAAAAGCAATAGACGTACGTGTACGAAGTCAAAGGCGCCGTCGGCGAATGGCAGTCCTTCGAGGAGATTGCCCTGCACGAACGCGTAATTGTCTGGACGCTTATCGAGTCCGTACCCCAGGCTTGCCGCCGCCGTCTCAGCCTTGGGCTCCACCAGGTCGGTACCCACGACATTGGCATAGGGGAAGAGTTGCGCCATTTCCATGGCCCAGCGCCCGGTTCCGCTCCCCACGTCAAGTATGCTCTGCGGCTGATTCAGCGGTGCTGCATAGTTGCCACGCAACGCATACCGTAGCATGTAGTGCTGGAAATCCAGACGGTTGACCTCCTGATCGTCGCTTGGCAGCACATACGGCACGTTGGCTACATGCCGTCGATCTCCCAGCCAGAGATATGGCTCATAAGTTTTTTCGCCGTGGCTGCCGTCCGTCGTGCGCGAGGATACTGCGGCTGGTTTTTTTTTGCCAAAGGGCCATGGCATAGCATACACCCTCTCTCCACGTTGCTCATCAATTCAAGAGACATGCTTTTACCTTTCAGCCTACATTCTGCTGTCAAGCTTCCGGTTGAAGCCAGACGTCTTCAGTAGGTGGCGCCAGAACAGCCGGCTGTCGGAAGTGAAACAATAGCGCAATACTCATTGGGCGCTCGTTCGTTAAAGAAGTAGGGTTCACCAGCGCACTCGCAGGGAGCAGGCGTGCGGTAAGACCCCACCGACTTGGGCCTTTGGTACTGGTGTGGGATGTTGCATTGACAGCCTGTTAATGTGCTGCTACACTCGGTTTATCTTCGCACGCACCTTGCTCTCGTCTTTCTCTCGCAGTCGCTGCGTCCCGCACTCAACTCATTGTCCAGTGATTTTTCGCCGGGAAGACGCCAGCGACATCTGTCATTCCATGTGCCAAAAACGCTTGAGCGATTCTGTGTCATGTGGATGAAGGAGGCGCTACATTTCATGGCGGATAACGTGATAATTAAAAGGGCTAACGGCGATATGCCCGGTCATTCGGCTGCGCGCATGCCTCGCCTGCGCCTTGGTCTGGTGACGGCATTGCCACTTCTTGTGGCCCTGCTCGTCGCTCTGTGGGTGCCTGAGGTCGCTTTGGCTCAGCCCAGCTCGACACAGAGCGGCGCCTGTGGCAGCAATCCAGGTCAGTGTATCAACATCAGTCCTGGCTACGGCAGCGTGGGCACGACGGTGACAGCAAGCGGCAGCGGCTATACACCGGGACAGACTTTAGTTGTTACCTACGCCCCAAATAGCTGCGCGTCAGGCACCACGCCCATCAGTGGCGCTACTGGGACTACCGGGTCTGACGGCAGTGCGCATATTTCTTTCAAGTGGCCGCAGACCCCTCCCGGTACCTACGTCATTTGCGTGACCGATACCAGCACCCAACAGACCTCCAAGACTCCAAACTCGTTCCAGGTGCTCTCACCCAAAATTACGGTATCCACACCGACGAGCAACGGCGGCTCGGTCACCGTCACCGGCTCCGGATTTGCTCCCACCAGCCAATCAGGCAACTCGGTGCAGGTTACCTATGGACCGCCAGGATCGAATGGTTGCGCCAGCTCTGCTGGCACGGCCACCGTGGCCAGTGACGGCAGTTTCACCGTGACCTTCAATTCACCCTTCGAAACGGCGACTGTCCAGATCCCCGTAATCGCGGTAGAGCCGGTAAACACCTGTGGCGGTTCGCCCAATCTCCAGGCCAGCGCCTCTCTTTCGCTCTCAGGTGCAGTAGTGATAACGCCGACGGCTACGGCTACGGCTACGGCTACGGCTACGGCGGTAGCAACGGCGACACCTTCGAACGGGAATGTCTTCCCGCCGCCCATCTTTCCAGTTTCCGTGTTCTCGGTGGTGTACTGCCTGATCGGTCTATTGTTGCTCTTGCTGCTGTTACTGCTGCTCCTGCTGCTCCTGCGCAGACGCAGGCAGGACGAGCCGGTAACCATCGAGGAACAGGATAGGGTGGTGACGACCGGAGGCAGCGCTGGGGCAGGCACAGCCGGGGGCACCGCTCAGGTGCAGCGTGAGATCGTCGCCCGCGATGCACAGGGCAATGTGACGCCCATCGCCAATGAGACCTATACTACCAACGAAGAGCTGGTAGATCCGAACGATCCGAATGCCGGCGGAGGCCGCTGACTCCAGGGCGCACGCGCGGTAAGACAGGTTCGGCCAAATGGTCGGGTAGCCACGAGGTTGCCCGACCTCTTTCTTGTCTGTACTGTGGTTGGCGTGATATCTTCGTGATATTCTGCTAGTTTTTTCTTGCTAGTTTTTGCGAGTTGGGCATTGGCGCCGGTTAAGCCGGTTAAGCTGGTTAAGCCGGTTAAGCTGGTTAAGCCGGTTAAGCCGGGTAGGCCCTGTGGGAGTGGCCATGCAGTATCCAGCGTTGATCGCGTTTCTCGGTGGCGGACAACTCGCGCGCATGAGCGCGGAAGCAGCGGCTCGCCTGGGTGTTGAGGCGGCGATCCTCGAGCGTGAGCCCAATAGCCCGGCGGCACGCCTGGCTGTGCGTTCGCTTGTTGGTGACTTTGCGGATCATGAGAAGCTACAGGCGCTGGCAGAAGGGGCGCTGGCAGTGACTCTGGAGAATGAGTTCGTGGATGTTGCGGCGCTGCAGTGGTTGCAAACGCAGGGGGTGGTCGTCTTCCCAAGTGCCAGGACGCTATCCTTAGTACAGGACAAGCTGGAGCAGAAGCGATTCATGCAGAGCCTGGGCATCCCCATGCCCGAATTTTCGCCAGTGGACTCTCTAGATGATATTGTGCGAGCCGGAGAGAGCTGGGGCTGGCCACTGCTGCTGAAAATGCGGCATAACAGCTACGATGGCTATGGTAACGCCACGCTGCAGGGCCAGAATGATATCGAGCCGGCGTGCTCCCGTCTGGGGTGGCCAAAACACGCGCTGTTGGTTGAGGCATGGGTGCCGTTTGTCCGGGAACTCGCGGTCATGGTGGCGCGTGGGCAGGACGGTCGCTGTGTCGTCTACCCGGTGGTAGAGACCGTGCAACACCACCATATCTGCCACATTGTGCGTGCGCCCGCCGGGGTTGCTGCCTCGGTAGCCGAGGAGGCCGCCCGAATCGCCCGGCAGTCGGTGGAAGCAATAGACGGCGTCGGCGTCTTTGGTATCGAGCTTTTCGAGACGCAGTACGGTAAAGTGCTGTATAACGAGATCGCTCCCCGCCCCCATAACTCGGGGCACTATACCATCGAAAGCTGCGTCACCTCTCAGTTCGAGAACCACCTGCGCGCGGTGCTGGGGCTGCCCCTGGGCAGCGCCGACATGCTGGCTCCAGCGGCGGTGATGGTGAACCTCCTGGGCAGCAGTAACGGTCCGGCGAGCGTGAAGGGGCTAGCGGACGCGCTGGCGGTCAGGGGCGCCAGCGTACATATCTACGGCAAGCTGATCTCGCGTCCGGGACGTAAGATGGGCCACATAACCGCGCTGGGACCGACAGTCGCCGACGCTGAGGTTCGCGCCCGAGCAGCGGCAGAGGCAATCACCATTTGACCGCAGTCTCCTGGTACTGGGCGAGAGACAAGGGATGCCGGCCGGTCGTCGTATGCTGTGCTAGATGTTGGAAAGAAGCATCAAGCTGGTCTCGGCGATCTCAGCCAGCGGCCCAACGGCGATCCATTCCCGTGTCGTGTGCTCATCCATCGCACCGGTGGAGACGGTAAAGACGCGGCTATGCCGCCGCAAGGCGCTGGCGTCACTGCCGATAAAGCTGGTGGTGGTGCGCAGTCGCTGGCCGCGCCGGCGGCAGGCAGCCGCCCATTGGCGTAGCAAGGGCTCTCGCGGGTTGACGCGGTAGCCGTCACAATGAATATCGAAGGCTACTTCAGCGCTGCCGCCAAGCTCCTCGGCGGCTTGGCGAAATGACTCTTCGATACCTGACAGTAATTCGGCACGCGCCTCCCCCTCTAACAGCGTACGCACCTCCCCTTGCACATTCACGTCGGCAGCAATCGCATTACGCGCAGTACCGCCATCAATGCGACCTACGGAAATGCGGGATACACCATGATCCAGCTCGCCGGAATGGTACCGTGCGTTATGGAACATCTCGATGGCGCTGGCAGTGCCTGCCAGCTCTTTTCCGGGATGCCCACCGGTGCCGTGTAGCCTGACATCGAAGGCAATATAGGTTGCCGCCCGGGTCACTACCTGGCCCGCCTCGCCGGCGTTATCAAACACGATGCCTTCACGCACGCCCCACTGGGTGGGATCGAATTCGGTCGCGCCAAGCAAGCCGGTCTCCTCACCTACAGTAAAGAGCAGCAGCAGGGGCGGGTGTGGGGTGGCACGTGCGCGTAATTCCTCTACGATATGCAAGATCAGAGCGATACCAGCGCTGTCGTCCGCGCCCAGATTGGTCGTTCCGTCGCTGTATAGTATGCCGTTGTCCAGCACAGGCGCATGGGCCAGTCCTGGAGGTACTCGATCCATGTGCGCACAGAGCATGAGCGGCCGGCCGGCGTCACGCGCTGCATTGCTCGCCGGCACCCGCGCGATGACATTACCGGCGGCATCACTGGTAGCAGCCGGTAGCAATGGCTCTAGCCTGCTCTGGATATACTCTCGTACTCGCTCCTCGTGGCCCGAGACGCTGGGAATTGCCGAGAGCGCAATGAGAGTCTGAGTGATACGCTCTTCGAGTGCACTATCATCGTTGTGGTATGCCATGGTGGGCACCGCGTCTCTTCTTCAAATCCCCGTTTCCTGGTCCGCCGGGGAGAGGCTGCCTTGCGCCGGCGGTAGCTTAGCCTGGGCCTGCCGCCGCTGCATATGCTCGGCAATCTCTTTGACGAGCTGAGCCTGCTCCCTGGCACAAATCAGCAGCTGATCACCAGCATCCACTATGATCAGTCCTTCGATGCCTGCTGTGGTAATTACTCGACCTGCATCGCTATAAATCAGCGTATTGGTGGTGTTAACCGCAAAGTGCTGCTCCGCTGGCAACCCGATAGTGACGTTGCCAGACTCATCCGGCTTGAAGAGGGAAGCCACCGAGGCCCAGGTTCCGATATCGTTCCAGCCGACTGAGATGGGAACAACGGCGATACGGTTGGCACGCTCCATGACGCCGGTATCGATGGTGACGTTCTCCTGGAGGCGCGGCCAGACTGCCTCCAGGACACGCTCCACCGTCGCATCCATACGTCCCCCGCTTTCCTTGGCCGCGGCGCCAATCTCATCAAGTACATCGGCAACTGTGGGCACGTGACGACGCAGTTCCTCTAGGATACGGTCGACGCGCCAGATGAAGATGCCGGAGTTCCAGACATAGTTGCCTGATCGAAGGTACTCTTCGGCTGCTGGTAGTTTTGGTTTCTCTACAAAGGCTTCGACGGCATGGGCGGCCAACTCGTCGTGGTGCATAAACGGGTCGCCGAAGCGTATGTAGCCGTAGCCGGTTTCCGGGTAGGTCGGCTGGATCCCGAGAGTGACTAAATACCCCTGTCTGGCGATCTCCTCGGCAAAGGCCACAGCAGTGCGGAATCCCTGGACATCGGCTATGGCATGATCAGAGTGGAATGAGGCCATGACCGCCTGCGGGTCGCGCGCGGCGATGAGCGCCGCCGCCACTCCGATGGAAGCAGCGGTGCCCCGTCCTGTGGGCTCGGCAATGATATTGGTATAGGGCATATCCGGCAGTTGCCTGGCCACCGGATCGCGATATTCACAGTTGGTTACCACATACACATTGTCGACGGGAATCTGTGGAGCGACCCGTAGTACGGTCTCCTGGAGCATCGTGTTGGGTCCAGGCAGTCGCAAGAATTGTTTGGGAGACTCTTTGGTACTGAGCGGCCAGAGACGCGTGCCGCTGCCGCCGGCAAGAATTGAGGCGTACATTGAAAAGTTACCCCCGACGAGCACGACTATCGGTCTGCAAGTGCCGCGGCACTGTTGGCCAGGCAATCTACTCTCGAAGACCATGTCTTCGCATTGTACCAAATGCCCATGTACTGTCCAGCTTCATTGCGATATGGCATACCTTCTGCGCAACGCGGGAAGAGTACACACGTTGGCCCCATCCTGCCAATCAGCCATAAACACCAAATTAGACGAGAGGAGCACTGTGCCATGGCACAAACTGAGAGAAATCCGGACGAGCAATGGGAGACGAGAGACTCTATCCCACCACCGCCAGAGCACCATCATGATCCTCATCAAAGCGGCGAAGGCACTGCCTCTGGAGATACCCCGCGCTACGTTGATCCGCTCTGTGATGGAACCACCACTACGCCCATGGAGCCGGCAGGGCGTGCTGCCTATGCTCTTATGCAGCGCAAATGTGAGGCTCTACTCGCAGTGATGTTACGCCGAACCTTCTCCCCAATACAAGATACTACCATGGTACCTATCTACCCGTGCCCTCATTGCGGCGACGGCGGTCTGCGTACTGCCGGCACTGTGCAGCTACGCAAAGGAACTGCGTTTGTACGGGCTTGTGACACCTGCTGCGCCCTAGAGATCGGCGAGCAACCCATACGCAAATTGTAAAATCCTCATGAAAAATCCGGGGTATCGCTTGACATGGAGAATCTCCCAGGTTATATATATAAGCGGATATTTATATAGCGTACGTTAATATAGCGCTTGTTGAAGTATCCACGTATCGATCTGAGGGACACATGGACCACACGGATGGTATAGGTGTTGGACACGAATATCTCGAGCTCAAGCGCATGTTGAAGGCAATGGGCGATGTTCATCGCCTGGATATCCTTCATGTACTTGCCGGCGTCCAGGAGATAACCGTAACCGATCTGGCTGAGATACTGGCTGCTAATGGCCGCTATATCAGCCAGCCGCTGGTCTCGTGGCACCTGAACATTCTGCGCCGTGCTGGTCTGGTCCGAACTCGAAGAACCGGCAGACAAGTCCATTGTTCGCTCGACCGTCCAAGCTACCAGCGTTGTCTGCGAATGCTTGGGGACATAATCTCGACACCGGCAGCGTTGCCAGCGACACTGCCGGTTGTCGATAGCAGCGCTGTCAGCATGACTCCTCAGAGCTAGGCTGGCAGACAAGGGCCGCCGTACTTGCGGTGCAGGTCTTCTATCTCGACGCACTGGCGGCTGCCGGTAAACGCATATAGTGACGACGAAGAGTTTGTAAGAAGGTAGGTCAGTGAGAGTGGGCAAAAACAAAGTCCGTGTGGCGATCGTTGGTGTAGGCAACTGCGCCTCTTCACTTGTGCAAGGGGTCGAATATTACAAGAACGCCGCCGAAACGGATTTCATTCCCGGTCTGATGCACGTGAATCTGGGCGGCTACCACATCAACGATATCGAATTCTCGGCGGCGATCGACATCGATTCCACCAAGGTGGGCAAAGATCTCAGCGAGGCTATTTTCTCCGGGCAGAACAATACCTACAAGTTCACCGACGTACCAGAGAAGAAGGTCCCAGTCGTGCGCGGTATGACACACGACGGTCTGGGCAAATATCTCTCGCAGGTCATCACCAAAGCTCCCGGCTCGACCGCCGATATCATCAAAGTGCTCAAGGATACCGGCACCGACGTGGTAGTCAACTATCTACCGGTAGGCAGTGAAACTGCTACCAAGTGGTATGTAGAGCAAGTTCTGCAGGCAGGATGCGGTTTCGTTAATTGCATACCCGTCTTCATCGGACGCGAGCAGTTCTGGCGCCAACGTTTCGAAGACGCTGGTCTGCCGATTATCGGTGACGACATCAAGAGTCAGGTCGGCGCCACCATTGTGCACCGTACCCTGGCACGCCTCTTCCGCGAGCGCGGCGTGAAACTGGAGCGCACCTATCAGCTCAATGTCGGCGGCAATACCGACTTCATGAATATGCTGGAGCGAGAGCGTCTCGAGTCCAAAAAGATCTCAAAGACCAATGCGGTGACCAGCCAGCTTGACTATGACCTGGGTGCCACCAACGTCCACGTAGGCCCCAGCGACTATGTGCCCTGGTTGACAGATCGAAAGTTCGCGTTCATTCGCCTCGAAGGCCGCACCTTTGGAGACGTGCCTCTGAACCTCGAGCTCAAGCTCGAAGTCTGGGATTCGCCCAATTCTGCCGGGGTGGTCATCGACGCAGTGCGGTGCACCAAGCTGGCGAAAGACGCCGGCCTCGCCGGCGCGCTGCTGGGTCCCTCAGCCTACTTCATGAAGTCTCCAGCTATCCAGTATACCGACGAACAGGCACGCTTGATGACTGAAGAATTCATCCGCGAGTTTGCTGACGGCGGCCAGGGTCTCAAAGCGGACCAGGCTACCAAATCCAACGGACATGTGGAGTCCGTCGCCGTCCACGAGTTACCTAGCAACCAGTAATATGGGAGACCAGGTCCCTCTTCTGCTACCGGTCTACCAGGAGGAGAAGAGGGTCCGGTACCGAGGCAAAAAACTGGCTACGGGGGGAGTGAGATGGTCTACTATCTCATACGCGCTGCAAGCTGGCTGGCGGGCAAGGTGCCGCGTGGGGCGCGCCTGGCCATTGCTGGCAGTGTCACCATCCTGATCTACTATGGTTGGGTTTCCAAACGGCATGTCACCGTCGAGAACATGGCCCAAATACTGGGTACCTCGACCAGCGACCCGCAGGCTCACCGGCTGGCCCGCATATCGTGGCGCAACTTTGGCCGCTATGTCTCGGACTTCATCTACCTGCCCAACACCACTCGTGAAGCCATCATCGCGCGGCTACGAGATACCACTCCACCACCCGGCTCCTACGCATTGGTAGACGAGGCGCGAGCGGCAGGTAAAGGCGTGATACTGGTCTCGACGCACTTTGGCGCCTATGACGTGGCCGGCATTGCCGTAGCCAGTCATTGCCCCGTCCACCTTATCGTGGAGACCATCAAGGATCCGCGCATGGACACCATGTGGCAGGAACAGCGGCTCCAGCTGGGAATGCAGGTCCTGCGAATCGAGAAAACTCCTCGCCAGATTCTACGCGTCTTACAGGGAAATGGTGTAGTTGCGGTTGCTGTCGATAGGCCGGAGCCGGTGGGCGAAGGAGTGCCGATCAAGTTCTTTGGACGGGAGTGCTGGGTACCGGGTGGCATCGCCCAGATCGCGCTCAAATCCGGAGCCGCCATTCTTCCCGGCTACTGTATATATGACGAAGAGTACTCGAGTACCTACTATCTGGGCGCTGGACCCATCATTCGACCCGAATCCACTGGCGATCGCCGCAGCGATGTCACCCAGTTGACCCAGCGAATGTTCGATGCACTCGAAGTCCAGATCCGGGAGCGGCCAGACCAGTGGGCTATGTTCCGGCGATTCTGGCCGCTGGAAACCGGCGACACGAGAGGTTTGGCCGAGACACACGACACCGCTGCCGGCCAGTCCACTACACCGGTCGCCTCTTCCAGAGAGAACAGGTGGTGAGAGTCTCATGGTGAAATACTGGCTCTTTCGCTCGGCTGCGGTGATGGTGCCGCTCATTCCCATACAGATCTCACGTCCCGCCGTGAGCTTCGCAAGCTTTTTCATCTGGGCATTTTCCCGAAATACTCGGCAACAGGTGCAGCGAAACCTCCGCCATATCCCGGAGCTCGCCAACGATCCAGCGAGATTGTACTGGGCCACCCGTGGCGTCTTCCAGAGCACGGCGCTCAATTACCTGGACTTCTTCCGCGGACCCCGCATCTCCGATCGTGAGATGAAAGCGGGTTGGACCATCGTGAACCAGTCTGCCTACGATGCGGCGATGGCGGAGGGCCGCGGGGTGATTCTGGTCTCAGGACACTTTGGAAATTTCGAGTTTGCTGCTTCTCGTCTGGGCGCTCTCGGCCACAAGGTGACCGCACCGGTGGAACGTATGACACCAGAGCCGCTATTCCAGCTTTTCTGTAAGATTCGCCAGCATCACAATGTTCGTGTGCTGGCTGCCGATAACCGGGACTCGCTGCGTGAGATGATTGCGACGCTGAAGCGCGGCGAGGTGGTGACGTTTCTCATCGATCGCTATGTACTCGGGGCCAGCGCTGAGATTCCATTCTTTGGCGAATCAGCCAAAATGCCCACCGGAGCGATGTCACTGGCGCTCAAGAGCGGCGCGCCGGTGCTTCTGGCGTATTCCTGGCGCGAGGGTCCGGGGAAGTCCTGCGGCGGATTCATTCCACTGGACCTGGGCACTGACGACTGGGCGACCAGCGCCGAGGATACCATGGATAGCCCGGCCTATCACGTGAACGGCGGCGCTACTGCTTCCCGTCTAGGAACTCCCACTATCACCCGCGCTCGCACTAGCGACCGAGCAGCGCAAGCCCAGTGTCGATTCCTGCAGTCGCTGCAACCGATAATTGAGCAGCATCCTGAGCAGTGGGTAGCAACGCTCTCCCAGATCTGGGACGCGTAACTCCAGTAGCTCGAGGGACCCGTCGCGCCCTTGTAGACAGCGGAACTTCAGTAGCATACAATGCGAATGACTCCGCGATAAGGCGACAAGCTGGCCGTGGAACAAGCAAAGCGAAGAGTAGTGAGGCAAATTTTGACCAATAGCGCTGAAGGATTCAAGAATTCTGTAAGCCGAAATGAGCAGCTCGCACCGGGAGCCACCTTTATTGAAACTGTGAAGACCCACTCTCGTGGTCTGGCTGATCTGCACATGCATACCAACTACAGTGATGGTACCGGCACAGTGGAAGAGGTTCTAGCGTTTGCCGAGGACCATACCTCACTAGATGTCATCGCCATTACCGACCACGATACCATTGAAGGCGCTCTACGCGCACGCGATCTGGTGGAGAAGCAACCTTACCGTTTTGAAGTGATTATCGGTGAAGAAATAAGCACTCGCGAGGGCCACCTGCTGGCGCTGTTCCTGAACAAGCCGGTAGCTCCCGGGCAGAGTATTGAGCGAAGCATCGAGCAGGTACACGGGCAGGGTGGTATAGCCATTGTTGCCCATCCATTCAATCGTGTTTTCCGACATAGCGTGCAGCGCTCGGTTATGAATCGGCTCCTGGCACAGCCTGAAGTGCATCCGGACGGCATTGAGACGCTCAACGGCAGCTTTGCCGGCATCGGCTCTTCACAGTTGGCAATGTCGCTGGCTCGCCGAGTATATCATTGGGCTGAGACTGGTGGAAGTGATGCACATACCCCCACTGCGGTGGGGTGCGCTCGCACCATTTTCACCGGGAGGACCGCAGAGGAGCTGCAGACCTCGATCATGAAATGCGAGACCGCGCCCATTGGGACATTCTGGCGAACGCGCGAGTATATCGCGTTCGTCTCCCATCGTATCAAATATGGAGGCATGGCTACCCACGACAGCGAAATGCTGGGGAATCAGCCACGCCGCCGGATCCGTATGGCTCGAACAGCTTAGTCACGTGGAATTTGGCTAGCGTAAAGGCAGGATTCGTGAAGATAGGTTTGGTTTCTCCCTACGACTGGAGCTATCCAGGCGGCGTAAAGGACCATATAACCCACCTGGCGACGGAGCTGCGTGGCTATGGACACACGGTGCGGATTCTCACCCCGGCGACCGGACCCGAGGCTCGCCAGGTAGAGTACGGAATCTATCACCTGGGCTGGGCAGCGCCGCTTCGCGTAAACGGGTCAATTGCTCGTATTGCGGTGACTCCAGATGTCTACGGACGTATTCGTTCTCTCTTGCAGCGTGAGCAGTTCGACATCCTACATTTGCACGAGCCCTTTGCTTCATCGTTGTCGCTGACGGTGCTCAATTCAGCCAATGCCTCCAGCGCGGTACATATCGGTACGTTCCATGCCTACGCTCGACGTGGACTCACTTCGACCAGTGAGTGGGCCTATAGCTCGGCTAAACCGTTTCTGGGGCGGTACTTCCGCCGGTTGCAGGGTCGAATCGCGGTCTCAGTGCCGGCGCGCGACTTTATAGCTCATTTTTTCCCCGGAGACTATCGCATTATCTCTAATGGCGTGGATGTTGCGCGCTTTCGCCCCAATGTCGCCCCGCTTCCCGAATTCATGGATGGCAAGCTCAATATCTTGTACCTCGGTCGCATCGAGCGCCGTAAAGGGGCCAAGTATCTGCTTCGCGCCATTCCCCATATTCGCGAGCATTTTCCTGATACTCGGTTCATCATCGCAGGCGATGGACAGCTTCGCTCGGGCTTCGAGAAACTGGTGGCACGTGCCGGCTGGCCTGATGTCGTTTTCACCGGCCGAGTTCCAGCAGAAAAGATGGCGGCAACTTATGCTTCCGCACACGTATTTTGCGCCCCCAACACCGGCGGCGAGAGCCAGGGTGTGGTGCTGCTGGAAGCGTTGGCGACAGGTCGACCAGTGGTCGCCTCCGACATCCCCGGATTCCGCGCGGTGATTCGTGATCATGTGGATGGCATACTGGTTCCACCACGCAAGCACGAAGAACTGGCGTGGGCCATCTGCCATCTGCTGGGAGACGAGGCGACACGGGAGCGGCTGGCGGCTATGGGACGCCTGCGGGCAGAGGAGTTTAGCTGGGAAACAGTAGGCGGCCGGATTGAAGCGTACTATCGGGAAGTACTTGGAGAGAGGGCGGATGCCGTACAGCAGCGTCTTCTGGCGCCGTTGTAGCCTAAATAAGTAGTAGTAGCCCGCCCATAGTGGTGAGAGGTGTGCCGCTAGGCCAATCTCGCACGATAGTATACAATAGAAGTGACTCGCGGATAGAGGAGCAGCATGTTCGGTCCACGTATTCAACAATATGCCCGGAAACTTGCGGAGGTGATCGTTACGCCCCTGGCAAAGATCGGCATGACTCCGAATATGGCAACGCTGCTCGGTCTGCTGTTGAATGCGATCGCAGCGGCGATTATTGCATTTGGAAGCCTACGACTAGGCGGAGCTATGTTGTTGTTTGCCGGTCTCTTCGACATGGTAGACGGCGCGCTGGCTCGCGTACGGAATCAGAAGACGACATTTGGCGCATTTCTGGATTCCACGCTTGACCGTTATTCCGAAGGCATTGTGTTGCTTGGTGTGATCCTGTTTGCGCTCACTATTCATGCGTCAGCACTTCGCACCTGGATTGTGGCCCTGGCCTATATCGCTGCGCTAAGCTCCCTTATGGTCAGCTACGCGCGCGCACGGGCCGAGGGCCTCGGCATGAATTTGAAAAGTGGCCTGATGGCAAGGCCTGAACGCGTACTTCTGCTGGCAGCTGGCCTGATAATTGGCGGTGAGTCATGGTTGGTCTGGACGCTTGGCTTCCTGGCACTGACCAGTACGTTCACAGCGGCCCAGCGAATTGTGACGGTCTGGCTGAAACTGAATGCATCGCCAACTCAGGCGCCTGGGTCGCCAGCTAAGACGTCCGAGCCGGCAAACCAGGATGGCCGTTTACTGGCCAACGGAGAGAGCGAGCCGGCGGCCGCGGCTGCTCAGTTCTCACCTATGGCCCTACCGGCTTTGGGTCTGAAGCTGGTTCCGCGTCGCTTTCGTGCAACTGCTTCTGACACGGTTACCCCGGAGCGCTCACAGCATAGCTAGGCTGGCACCTCCGGCAACCAAGAAGCGTCGTAGGCAAAGTGCGCGCGAGAAACAACAAAAGTCGACCCAAAAATTTATTTTGTGCAAGTTACTGTATCAAGAGTGATTCCGCTGGACGGGTGGAATATCTGGGGATGTGGCAACGGGTTGAGGGTGTGGGGTCAGCGATTAGGGACGAATAGGCGAAACGTGAAAGTAGATTGTTGTGGCAGCTACAGTTGCTATCTATCCGTAACCGGTGGAGCAAATACGGCCAACGCGAGCAGACAAAAGAGTCTCGCCGGTTAGCTGCCGCCCGACAGGCGTAACCAATCAACCATAATTCGTGACGGCCGATCTCGTGCTCCTATCCTCCTCAAGCCACCATCTCCACGCTCCTGATACAGTAGGAGAGTAGGAGACACTATGAATCACTCTATCTCGAATACCAATCCGGCGCCTGAAAACTCCGCCAATGGCGAGACGCCGGCCAAACCCGCGTCACAACGCCGATATCGGCGGTCTTCGCGCCCCAAGCCTGCCGCCGCTCAAACTGAAACCACCACCACCGCCGCCACCGCCACAATCAGTGATGAGGTAACGGCCGCGGGCCAGCCGGGGGGAGCGGCAGCCTCAAAACCATCTGGTCCCTCCAGGAGGAGTAGGTCCGGCCGGCCTAACCAGCGGAGCGCCAACCCACCGGCCGCTGTCGAGACACCGGCGGCTGTGCCGCTGTCTCCGCCAGTGACACCACCAGCGGCCAAGCCTCCGGTAGTTCCCTCGCAACGTCCCCGCACCAGAAGCCAACGTAATGGGCGCCGCAGCAAAGGCGATGTGCAGCTGGTCGTACCTTCCACGCCGGAGACCGGCGAACCCGAGCCTACCAGCGGGGTAGCGCTGGCTAACAGCACTGAGCGAGGGTCGGTAGAAGTTGCCCCAGCGCCGGAAGCCGCTCCCACCACTCCGGTGACTGGTCCGCTACCCGCACCGGTACCAGTCCTGACTGAGCCAGCCGCCGCCGTAACCGCGCAGTTGCCGGAAAAACCCACCGAGGAGTCTACCGCTTCCAGACGCTACCGCTTTGATCGACGCCCGGCTGCCGCTGAGACCTCTTCCCTGGCGCCGGGTATTCGGCCCGAACGGCTTAGCGGTTTTCGCACTCCGACCACCCAGACTGGAGAAGATTCTACAGCCGCGGAGCCTTCTAGCCCCCTGGAGCCTTCCAGCGCCACAGAGCCGCCAGAGGTGGAGGAGCCGTTCAATTTCTTCGAGCCGCGTACCAGGAGTCATTTCGCCGAGACTACCGGTGACGACATACTCGCTGAACTCGGCCTGCGCGATGCTCAGCATCACGCTCAACCTAAGGGAGAAGCTGAGCTGGAGGAAGTGGAGAGCAGTAGCCAGCGTCCATCTGCACAATCGGATGAAACCGTGGCGCAGTCCAGCGCTCAGGGAGCACAAGCCCCAGACATCAGTTCAGCAGGTGGAGGCACAGGTGACGGCGAGGGTGAGAGTGACGGCGAGGGTGAGGGTGACGGCGTCGCTGCGGCACGCCCGCGGCGGCCGAGGCGCCGGCGCCGCCCATCACACACCGCCGCTGGGGAAACTCCGCCCGCCATTCAATCTCCTGAGACCCCGGGCGCTGCTGCCAGTGCCGCTTCTTCCCGGTCCACTACCCTACCAGGTCTGGATGTGCCGGTACCGCAAGCGGCTCCTCGCAGCCCTGCCTCCTTCCCTCGTGCTGGCCACGACCGGTTTGACGACTACGGAACTGTCGTCGAGCCGCCACCCTATCCAGGTGCCGACTACAACCAGTCCGCGGCGTCGTATCAACAACCGCCGTTATCTCATCCCGTGGCCCCGCCGGCGCTGCCATCACCACAGGGACAACCTTCCTGGGATATCTCGACTGCACAACAGCACATTGGGCAGGATGACAGCCCCTTTGGCGCGCCGGCACCGAGCTTTGCCCGCGGTTTTGGACCACAACCACGTGGAGTGGCCAGTCCGGCTCGCGACCTCTACGCTCCACGACCGACCCGCACTGAGCGGGGTACCGATACCCCTCCCATGTCTTCCAACCAGCTTGCCAACATCGTTTCGGGCGCTATTGCCCAACAGACCGACCGTCTGCTGGCTGAATTGCGCCACCAGCAGTATCCACCCAGTATGACGGTGATGTTCCCGCCGGCGCCATCCACTGAGCGCCTGGGCATTTTCGTGGACGTGGCCAATCTGCTGTATTCGTCGCGCAGCCTGCGTATCAATATCGACTTCGGCAAACTTCTGGAATTCCTGCGTGGCAACCGCCGCTTGATTCGGGCACACGCCTACGCTCCGACCAATCCTGATCCTGGGGCGGATCAAGCGTTCTTAGTGGCAGTAAAAGGAATGGGTTACCGGATCACCACCAAGAACTACAAGACCTTTTCAAGCGGCGCCAAGAAGGCAGACATGGATCTCGACCTCTGTATGGACATCGTTCGTCTGGTGGATGCTGGCGCTCTGGACACGGTCGTGTTGGTCAGTGGTGACAGCGACTTTCTGCCATTGCTCGAATACTGCTCGGATCACGGAGTACGTGTGGAGGCCGCTGCCTTTGATGATTCCGCCGCTATGATTCTGCGCCAGAGCTGTGACCTTTTCATCAACTTGACGCTGGCTCCCGACATACGAGCGGATAGGTAAGCTCGCTTTTCTTCCTGACAGATACGGAGTGGACTCTATGGATGAACCAAAGGATGTGAAGGATGCTGCAACCACCCAGGAACACCTTGCCAGGATAGCGGACGAGGTGCAGCGCTGCCAGCGCTGCGATCTGTACATGGGAGCCAGGCGGGCGGTACCAGGTACTGGTAATCCCCTGGCCGAGGTCATGCTGGTCGGGGAGGCGCCAAGCGCCTCCGACGACCACAAAGGCTACCCGTTCTCCGGTCCCTCGGGCGCATTCCTCGATGAACTACTGGAAATGGCGGGACTTAGCCGCGAGGGCGTCTACCTGACCAATCTGGTGCGTCACCGCGTGCCGGGAAGCCGCGAGCTGCTACCTGGTGAGATTGCCGCTTGCGCTGATTATCTTACTCGGCAGATTGCCGCTATTGACCCGCTGGTAATCGTCGCTCTGGGACGGGGGGCGCTTGCCCGCTTCCTTCCAGGCGCGAAAATCTCCAGTGTCCACGGGCAGGCAAAACTCGCCCACGGACGGATCGTGGTGGCGATGTATAATCCAGCGGCCGCGCTACACCGAGAAGAGCTGCGCGATACGGTCGTAGGCGACTTCAGGCAGGCGCTGCCGGCGGCGCTGGTCGAAGCGCACCGTTTGGCGGCCGAGGGTAAGATCGGCCCACATGCCGGCACCTCATCCAGCAGCTCTCCGGACGACCCGCAACAGCTGTCGCTCTTCTAGTGCCTTTAGCCCTTTTGGGTGGCGAGCTAGGGTAGCGCAGCGGCTTGCCGCATGTACCGTTGCAACAGCTCGGTGATCCGCGTGCGCAAGTCGCCATGCCGTTCATCATTATAGCGATACTGCGGAGCGTACCACTTTTCCCTGGGATAGTTGAAGGGCGACTGCTGGAAGTATTCGGGGTGCTCATAGTCATAGCGCGGAAAGACGTGGGCCAGAAGATAGCGATAGTTATTGCCGGTTATGCCGTAGTTGATCCGCGCAACTGGCTTGCAGGCCTCGGCTACTGCGTCACCAAGTAGAGTCATATCCAGAAGAAATTGGGTCCTCTCTTCGAGGCTGAGCTCATTCAACGATTCGACCTTGGGAGCGGCCAGCAACACGCTGTAGCCCGGCAAGAATTGGGTGTCGCCAACAACCGCGAAACCACTTTTCATGCGCGCCATCACCATGGGGTTCTCACCGCGCTCCGCCGATTCGACCCGGTCATACTTCCAGTCATGCATGGCACCGCTCCTTCCCTCCAGCGGTAACTCATAGAGAACTGCGCTCTACCGTACTGGTAAACATTGTACCGTATCGCCATTTCAACTGAGAATGCCCCATTCTCGCTAAAGCCGATCCAACAGCTCGAGATACGTCCGGTAGGCCTGGCCGCTCCAGCCAACAAAAATGACCTGGGAGGGCGTGTCGTTGTCGGCAATGTACCGCTGCACTTCGTCTATGGCGATCCTGGCGGCATCTGGTAGAGGATAGCCGTAGATGCCGGTGCTGATGGCTGGAAAGGCGACACTGGAGATACTGTGAGTCCGTGCAAGCTCCAGGGAATGGCGATAACAGGAAGCCAGTAAATCCGCTTCGCCGTGACTGCCGCCGCGCCAGACAGGCCCAACTGTGTGAATGACATACTGGGCAGGCAGACGGTACCCTCGGGTGAGGCGTGCTTCACCGGTTGGACAGCCGCCTAGCAGCCGGCACTCCTCGAGGAGCTGTGGACCGGCTGCGCTATGGATGGCGCCATCCACACCTCCACCACCCAGTAGCGACGAATTGGCGGCGTTGACTATGGCATCCACAGCGAGTGTCGTAATGTCTGCCTGCACTACAGTAATACGGTTGGCCATCTCGGTGCCTTCATCATCATCATGATCATCATGATCAGCTGCTGACCTTCCTCCGTACCTGGATCGCCGGAGCACTCAAGAACTGCTCGAGCAGGCGCAGCACCTGCATGGGTGCTTCACGGTGCGGGCAATGTCCACAATCGTCCAGCACTTCCAGGCTTCCATCTGCAAGTTGGCTCTGCGCCGCCACTCCGTGTGAGAGAGGAATAGTGGTATCCTGTCGCCCGTGTATCAGCAGGACCGGCGCCCGTACCAGATGGAGCTGTTCAAGCGCGCTAACATGCTGACCCCGTATGTTGCCCACGCTGCGCAGCATCGCCAGAAAGGCTTCGCGCGCACGCGGATCCCGTAGCCGCTCCAGAATGCCGTCCTCTTCGTCGGCCAGTCGCAGCGTATCTCCAGCTTCATCTCCAACCAAGGATCTCTGTGCAGCTGGTTCACCAGCTGTAGCCAACCCGTCCGAAGACTCGAAACCAGCTCTGTGCTGGTCGGCAACCGCGGTCGCCGGCCAGAGGCGGCGCAATACCATGCGGCCGGTACGAGCAACTGGATGACTGCTGTGTCGGGAAGCCAGCAGTGCTCCAATCACCGCTGAGGAGCCGGCCAGAGTGCAGAGACGCAGGCTCAGCGGTAGGTCGCGTCCCATGCCGCCGGCAGCGAGTAGCGCCAGCCTCTTGACCCGCTCGGGATATTGGAAGAAGAGGTGTAGCGCCAGCCCCGCACCCAGAGAATGGCCGACTATGTCGGCTCTCTCGATGCCAACCGCATCCAGAAAATGACGCGTGTACGTGGCAAGCGCCCATAATGAATAGTCGATGCGGGGTTTCTCAGAGGCGCCGCATCCCAGGAGATCCGGGGCGAAGACTCGGTAGCGCCGAGCGAGGCCAGGCAAGATGCTCCTCCAGGTGTCACTGGAATCTGCCAGGCCATGTAAGAGCAGCACCGGCTCTCCCGCGCCCGCCACCAGGTAGCGCATCCGATAGCCGAGTACGCTGGCCTCACGTCCCTCAAGAGCGGTGTAGGGTGGTAGCCGGGTCAGGCTAGTAACTGAAGCAGCAGCGGGTTGTGAATGGCCCATAGTGGAATTTCTCGTTTTTTCTTGTCCAGGGAACCGACTCTCTTGGAGGTACCGGCTGCCATTGTACCATGTTCCCCCCTCGTACGGCCGGGCCTAGTCAGCTCACGCCAGGTCTATTCAGTGCCCTTGCCGGCTGCCATGGTCCGCTCTTCGAACCAATTTTCGACTCGTTCCCACTCGGTCTCCGCAATATCGCTGAACTTTCCGACGTGAAAGTCGGTATAGAGGTCATTATAGATTGTGCGGTAGGACCACCCAGACAGGTTATGCAGTTCCATAACCCTCCTCTTCACCAGGGATTGATGCTCCGGCGTCAACCTTGGCGGACCTAGCCGTGCCAACAACTCCGGCAACATACGGGGTTCGTGTTCCAGCGCATCCAGCCGGGACTGTATAGAGTCTAACTGCTCGGTATGCCCGGCCGTGGTACTCTCCACAAATCGAAGTCGCGATTCTACATGTGCCTGACGGCGATACAAAACCGCCATTCTCTCCAGGAAATCTGCCCAGGCGACGAAGTCTTCGTCGTCGTCGGGCTTTGCTTTCCAGGCCTCCTGGATGGAGGAACCTAAGGGTACCGGAGAGGTTTCTTCGAGCTTCTGCGCGCCGACCCTGGCCAGCCACTGCTTTACTGGCTCTGCCTTGGGAGATGGTATCGACTGAATGATACGCAGTATGGTCAAGGTGTCGGCGGCGTCGGTCATGCGCGCCTTGCCGTCAGGGGCGGTGAGTTTCAACTGTCCGATTTTTGCGGACACTTCAAACCATCCCTCCTTTGAGCTCATCGACACCTTCAAGTCAGACCAGTATTTGCGGGGTCGCTGGCTATCGGTGAGCAGCGCAATCACGTCAATCACGCTGAAATACCAGACGCCGTCGATCTCAATGCGTCGTATCGATTGGTCAGCCTCTTGTTCTATGACCGCAATGGCCATGTCGTCGTCGTCGGTTGGCACCCACGTGTTCCCTTTCGCTCCCAGTCATGCTTCATCGATTGTCTGATTGTATTTTCAGGCGGCAATGAAGCACAATAGCCACACCCTCCCAGATCGGCTCACGGCAGGCACGGTGTGGCTATCTACCGAGTACTGACGAGGCGCGGTGGGGTGGGGACAGCCACCTGACCCGCGGCCCGGGAATACGGCGCGTCCAAGGGCTGTCTGACTAGCCGCGAGCGAGAGGCTCCAGCTCGGCGCTAGTTATTCACCAGCCGCTCAGTGAAGGAATCGTCTTTGTTGAGCCTGTGCGGGAGGGTGTTTCCACCTACGTCTATCGCCTCCGGCGTGGTGCCGAGGTGTTCTATCTGCGTGTCCTCCCCGAGGACGGAGCCACCTTTGCTCCGGAAGTAGCAGCACACGCGATCCTTCGCCAGCATGGTGTTCATGTCCCGGAGGTGATCTATTGGGACGATTACAACCAGTTGGTGGGACGCTCGGTGATGATTGCGGCCGAGGTCAAGGGTGCAGCGATCGGACAAAGCGACCTGGGAGCCGAGCTGCCGGACATTCTGCACGCAGCGGGACGAGACATCGCTGTGCTCAACCGGGTACCGGTAGAGGGCTTTGGCTGGGTCAGGCGCGACGCACCTGGGGATCAAGGACTACGTGGGGAGGTGCCAACGGAACACGAGTTTATGCTCGCTGACTTCGATCGCTCCCTCGACATTCTCGGTGGCACGGTACTGGAAACAAGACAAACCCGTCTGATCCGAGATGTGGTCGCACATCACCTCGGATTGTTCGATGCTGCGCAGGCTAGCCTGGCCCATGGTGACTTTGATGCGACGCACATCTTCTGCCATGGCGGGCGCTACACCGGCATCATCGACTTGGGCGAAATCAGAGGGACAGGGCCCTACTACGACCTGGGGCATTTCCGCTTCCATGATGGCGAGACGCTCCCCGTACCGCTGCTCCCGTATCTGTTGGAAGGCTACCGGGAGGTCACAGCGCAGCCAGCTGAAGCCGATCGGCGGATCGCCTTAGCCAGTCTACTCATCGGCGTCCGTTTCCTCGCACGCACCTACACTAGACTTGCCAAGCATAACCGCCTCCATGCCACCACAGCCATCGCACGTGACGTGATGTTCTTCACAGCCGGTCCACCAGCTACCTCTACTAACTCCACTGGGTTTATGAGATGACTTGTAGTCACCCATCAACCAAATAGCCGCAGAGAGGTGCTCTTGCACTCCAAGCTCAAGTATTGCCAAATAGCTTGTGACTATCTATACTGGTGCCGCCTGACTTTATTCTCTGAAGTCGCTTCATGTCGTCGGGCCCACAAATGTTGCAGTACAAATTGGTAACTAACTATTGGGGAGAATATCTATGAGACAATCACATGGTCAGGGCATGATCGAATACGGTCTGATTATCGCTCTCGTTGCTGTCGTAGTCATTGCCACGTTGGTTCTGCTTGGCCCAGCGATAAACAATCTGCTGTACCAACACATCCTGACTAATCTCTAGTCATCCATTTTCAAGATTGCCGTAGATACAAGGTGCCTTGCACCAAATACTCTCGATAACGCATTGCTTGTGCCGTAGATATGACGTGCTCTGCACGCTCGCTCAGCCTCTGCGCCCTACCTGGTGCCCACAATCGTCTCTTTGCGCCTAATTGCTGCCGAAACGTGTATATCATTGAGTGACCTTGCTACCAGAGTTGTCACGCATAATCGACTACGAGGCAGATGGTGAGCAATGACTCCGGGCAAAGCGAGCAGCAGAGCGAGACCACGACAGCTAGCGAGACCGGCGATAAATGGGGTGACCCGATCAGTCCAGAACGACAGGCCGAACTTCAGGGGTATCTCGACCGGTGGCAAGGAAGAGGCTGACCACGGTGAGCGACAAGGGCCGTTCGACGGGGTAAAGCTCCCTGGGGCAGATGCTTACTGGCTAGCAGAGCCGTCGGTGCACGATGAGTTTGGAGAAGTGCCAAACCTGCACCTGGAGACCCTCTATGTCAATGGCCGGCGCAGCTCTAGTTGCAGGAAGCATCCTTGAACCTCATCGGTCGATCAAATAGCATCAACAGGCTGGTGAATGTACTACTGCGGAGACATGCAGAGGGATGCGCGTCCACGTTGATGATGTCAAGATGCTCACACGGGTTTCCTCACGTTTCTCTCGTGAGGGCTGGGGGCGAGGAGCGGAAGGAACGCGCAGGGGGCAAGGTCCACCAGCCGACGGTAAAGCGGTGAGGTATAGTGTTGTTACTTGCTCGCCTGCTACTGGTCGGCCCCTTCTTGTTGCCTTGTTCTGTAGCTCCCACCCCTAACGTAGTTCATGTCCGTAACGTTTTGGAGACGAAGCAATGCTACACTGGAACAGAACAAACGTCTGGCTTCTGAAAAAAAGAAGATACTGGTGTCGTTCGTAGAGGACGCTGGAGAACAAGATATGACTAGGTCACCGTCTCCGTCGACATCGCTACCGCCCCTCTCCGCAACCTCGACAGGAACAAACCGAGGAGAGGGAGCACTCCGAACCAAGCGGTATCGCTTGGGGATCATACTTGCTCGCACCGCCTATCTGGTTTTCACAGGCACCGCAGTCTTTCTCTACGTCTTCAGTCTTCCGACCTATTATGGCCAGCTGACGATCGTTTGTCCCACGCTGCCAAGTTGTTCCTTCTATGGGCAACTTTCACAGGGAACACTTCCCTGGTTCCAGCAGGCACATATTTCGGTCTCAGCCTATGCTACCGCGTTTCTGGCTCTGGTGTCGCTGAATGGGCTGCTTGCTACCATCTTAGGGGTCGCCATCGTGTGGCGGCTCTGGGGCAAGGGCAATGAACTGCTGGGGCTGCTCACCTCGTTTGTGCTTATCCTGGCCGGGACAATCGCCACTAAGAGTGGGGCCTTTACGGACTTTGCTCCTAGCACTCCTCTGGTCCTCAACATCATTGGAAACGTGGGCTTCGTGCTGTACTGGCCAGCATTTGCGGTTTTCATTCTGACGTTTCCCACCGGGCGCTTTGCTCCTCGCTGGACCTGGCTCCTTCTTTTTCTCTGGCTCCTTCAGGTCGTTCTTTTTGGGTTCATTGCACCGTACCCGTTGCTTCTGGCGGCTGAACAACTGGTGGTCTTCGGCAGCACATTTGTCGTGCTATTCTATCGCTCGCGCTACTTGTATACCTACATCCAACGTCAGCAGACCAAGTGGCTCCTCTACGGCTTTGTGCCGTTCGCTCTGCTCAATTTTCTCACGGAAATACTCCAGGGTATCCCCGCGCTGAACCCCTCTACCTCACTGATCGCCGTGGTAGGGCCGGTCGTAGAAGTCGTGAGCTACCTCATCGTCACGCTGGCTGTCGGCATCGCTGTGCTGTGGTACCAGCTCTTTGATATCGATGTGTTAATCAATCGAACGCTGGTCTACGGCCTGCTCACCGCGACTCTGCTGGGTACCTATCTCGTGCTCGTACTCGGTGGGCAACACCTGCTGTCCAACGTTTTGGGACCGAACAACGCCGTGGTCCTGGTCGTCTCTACTCTGATTGTCGCCGCCCTGTTTCAGCCTCTGCGCCAGCGCGTGCAACAGGTGGTGGATCGCCGGTTTTACCGCAGCAAGTATGACGCGGCCCAGATCGTGTCGGACTTCAGCGAGACGCTACGCCAGGAGGTGAATCTGGAGCAGTTGTGCGGCCAATTGCTCACTGTTGTCCAGGAGACGGTGCAGCCCACCGCTCTCTCGTTATGGCTTCGCCCCCGCAAGTCAGAGGGACAGCCGGGAGAATCCGAAACGAGGTTGCCTCTCTCCTCTATGAGCGAGCCGCGGTATGATGCAGCTATCAATTCGCCACATCCGCCTATGGGTCAGGATGATGCGGCTTCACGTACATGAGGAGTACTGCATAGCCCCACAAGCCTACACTGGCCACTCCCAGCCCGTGCTAGTTCGTCGGAGCTCTGGCGCAGGTATCTCATCCGGATAGGCGGCGTGGCCAGCATGGGCCTGTTGCGCGGTCAGAAATGTGGTCGATACATACCGAGTGCACTGGAGCCACATGGCGTAGAAGATCCGCACCCAAACATTTGCCAAGGCGCGCACCGCCATGCTGTGACTCTTACCTTCTTGGCGCTTGCGCCGGTAATAGGCCGCAGTCCATGGTTCCTGAAAGGTGGACTGCCAGGCATACTGGTACAACTGTTTCTGAAGGGCTTGACGCAGGCATGCCTCCGATGCGCGTGTGCATAGTTGCCGCTTGCGTACGCCACTGGAGAGGTTCCGGCCAACGCTTGCAGACTGGCTGCACTCTCGTAACGCTCTCTATCGTCGCCCCATCCTGCCAGCAGTCGGGGTGAAAGAGGAGACACTCGGCTGGGTGCATGGACGCGAGTGGACGGTCGTCTCCAGACACCTGGCGCGCCACCCCTGTTTCCTTCACTGCGGTTCAACCGCCTCACTATTGGCCGTGCCTGACATGGTGCGGATTCGTGCTGCCTGTTCGACCTGTAAGCGATAGCCGTCGGTAAGGAACCCGTGCAGGAGCCGGAGGTCCGCCTCACTGTAGCGGGCGAGATACGCCATCCCGGCGCGTCCGATTGGGCCATAGATAGCTTCGATGTGCCCACGCCCTGCAGGCGTCAGTTCGACCAGCACACCTCGGCGATCTCCCTCCGCACGTACCCGTTGCACGTAGCCGGCACGTTCCAACCGATCGATCGCTAGCGTCGATTCCCCGGCTGAGACTGATCCGCCCAGCCCCTCAGCCGCTCGATCGCCGGCCTGACGTGGGTGAGATACCGCATGACAGCGGCTTGCACCGATGGCTCGGCCGCGTGGTCGGGGAGCCCACGCATGAGATTGAGCCGGCTCGTGGCGATCCACGCTGACAGGTCAGGCTCACGCAGCCAGCGGGCCTCCGCGCCCCACGTGCAGCACATCATGCGCGGCCAATCCCCGGGGCTGCTGGGGTAGGCATGGGTGGGGCAGAGCCGGTTCTTGGCCGTGTCGTCGTCCCAATGGGCCTCGACGAAGCCGATCAGGGCGGCGTTGAACGTCGGCGAGAGATAGCGGACTTGCTGGAGCACGATCCGACCAGGCTGGAAGATCGTGGCGGCGGGGGCGTTGTTTAGACCGAGCGCCGTGCAGTCGACGTGCAGGACCTCGGGGCCGGTGCGGGTCTCCCCGCGCTCGAGCACGATCCGGTCGCCTTCGATCCGCCGCACCCGGCCGAGCCTGACCACGTCTTCGATCCGCCGCACGGTCTCGAGCTCATGGGTGCTGAGCATCGTGCCCCGATACATTGTGGCCGGCCACGTGGGGTCGATACGCACGAGGCGCCCCGAAGCCTCGAGCCGCTCGAAGACCTCCTCGACGTTCGCCGCCTGAGCGCCGGCTTCGGCGTCGCGGGAGATCCCCTCCATGATCGCGCCGACCTGCTCCAGCGGTTGAAAGTAGCGGCGATCATAGAACCACGCGTCGCGTGGACGGATCCAGCGAATCCGGTCCGGCTCGACTCCGTTGTCCAGAAGCCAGACGCAGGCGTCCACCGCCGTTTTGCCAGACCCGAGGACAGCGTAGGACGAGGCCGCATCTGCGGCCGCCGGTAGGTCGTTGATCGGGATGACCCGTGCGGATGCAGCCACTTCGAACGGGAGAGCGTGAGTGGCCGGAATCGACGCCTCCAGGTAGCGAGCGTCGACGACCTTGCGGCGGACCATCACATCGTGCATCACCCCGGTGCTCAGGTCTCGGACCTGCTGACCGTTACTGCCGCGGCCCAGGTGCTCGTGCCCCAAGAGCAGGCGAACCCGGCCCGTCTGCGTGAGCCGCGTGGCTGCCTGCGCGAAGTGCTCGCGGACCTCGCCGCCGGTCGCGCGTTCGTAGAACCCTGCATTCTCGCCCACGTGATCGATGCGGTCCTCGCCAAGCGGCAGTGAGTTCACGCCGTAGTACGCCGAGGGCGTGTGTAGGCGCACGAACGGATAGGCATGCAGCCAATGACCTCCAGGAGCTGCTTGGCGATCCACCACCGTCACCTCCACATCCGCCTCGGCGACCAGCGCGTC
Organism: uncultured Chloroflexia bacterium; assembly: GCA_963826075.1. GTDB lineage: Bacteria > Chloroflexota > Ktedonobacteria > Ktedonobacterales > JADMIN01 > JAJPKE01. Next base: position 992,712 of record CAWGVQ010000002.1, on the reverse strand, counting down.
GGTGAAGGCAAGGCCGCTCGCACCCGCCCCTACAACCAGGTAATCCGTGTTGAACAGCATGCTCTCGCTCCTCACTCTCGCGCCGGAAAGCGCGGTCGTGCCAATGGTGCCAATAGGCCCGGGCGGAGAGGCGTCCGCGGCCCGCAGAGTCATTATATGCACAAGCGTACACTCCGGCAGTGATCCCTCACGGGCTGACTGGGACGGGCCTGGTGAGGAACTCCTCCCAGGACCAGAGGCGGTCGGCCAGGCCGAGCACCATCGCCGGGCTGCGACGGCGGTAGCGCCGACCCCCGTCCGCCTCCGGCTCGCGCAGCGCCGGGTGCAGCGCGCACGCCAGTTCTGCTCAAACACGTGCAGCCCCAGCAGCGCGTCCCAGGTGGCGTCCGCCTTGGCAAACGCCTGCGTCTTGCGCGTGAGGGCATTCACGCGGTCCCGGCAGACGCCATTGCGGCGCTCGACGTGGACCAGCGCCTGGGCAATCTCCGCGACCGGCGTGCGCAGTCGGTAGAGCGGCGTGCCCTGCGTCTCACCGAACCAGGCGCCGCAGGCAAGGCAGTGGTACCGTTGGTGGCCGCTCAGCGTGCCATTGCGCACAACGTGCGGCTGCTGACATGCCCCATTGGGACAGGGCGGACACGGTCTGGTCTGTCGCATCGCTCTTCCCTCCTGCCCCCTCCTCCGCATTTCACATGCTAAGCGAGTCACTACCAAATGGTTGAACTACTCTCGTATCTCTATTGGCTCCTCAACTGACAGGTGAAACAATGGAACTCCCCAGGCGCAATTACCTGGGGAGCGAGCGGAATGAGGCTTATCGTCTCCCTCTAATCCTTCGGCAGCCCCCATCCTTTAGCACGGAAAATCACGTAGGACATCCTGGCCATAGTGTCATGCACGGCTTCTTCAAAGTTGTCTTTAGTCAAATGAGTCTTATAAACAATAGCCTGCAATTGATCCAATCCATAAGTGGCAAGTGAACGAATATTATCGTCAACAACAAGGGCGAGGATTGGCTTACCTAATGCGTGGGCCATACCGCACTCTAGTACCACTTCCGTGGAGACCTGGGGAGGTACAAGCACGCAAAAAACGTCACACCGCTTGATAGATTCAATAATTTCTTCGCGCCAATGTTGACCCGGAGTAATATCTGCATCAGTTACCACGCGACAGGACCTCTTTGTCATTGCAGTGATATTATCAATGAGCCATCGAAACTGTTTTAGGAAGTTTGGGGTGGAGTGTGAATAATACCGTGTCGGGTCGCATCGTTGTAGAACGGAGACATGGCACGACGCATCTCGCTTGAACCACATCTGACCACCGAGGAACTTGAGGGACGCTACCGGAGCACCAAGGATCCGGTGGAACGCAGTCGCTGGCATTTCCTTTGGCTCTTGGCGCGTGGGCTGACCGCCAAACTAGTCGCCAGCATCACTGGCTATTCCGCCTATTGGATCGGCCGCATTGCCCGGCGCTACAACGAACATGGTGCCGCAGGTGTCAACGACCTGCGGCACCAGTAGCGACCGAGTGCCCCGCTCTTGAGTGCATTGCAGCAGGACGAGTTGGTGTCGGCACTGGCAGCTGGCTCAGCGCCCGCTCGCCCACCGCCCTGCACCGGTATGCCTGGCGCTACGTCGTCGGCTTCGTGCACCCCACCACTGGGCGTATGGTATGGCATCTAGCAACCACGGTGAGCATCGAGCTCTTCTCAGTAGAACTGGAGGCGTTCGCCCAGCAGGTCGGCGCAGGTCCGACTAAACAGATCGTGCTCGCGCTGGATTAGCTCTCTGCTCCCGTGACGATCTTGCCGCTTGACAGACCGACAAACGACAACGGTGAGCTACGACGCAGTATCAGAGCCGTCTCGTGGTGAACAGGTTGTTCCCGTAGACCGCGTCCAGTTCCTTCCGCTCGGTTTCGGTGAACCCGACCTTGGCCAGCACACGGCGAGAAGCGATGTTCCACTCCCGGACCGTGGCCCACAGACGTTCGTACCCAGACGATCTCGCCCAGTCCAGAACCGCCACCGAGGCCTCGGTGGCGTATCCCTGACGCCAGGCTCGGCGCAGCAGCTCGAACGCCAGTTCCGGTTCCCCGTCCGCTCCTCGTCCGCTGTCGATCAGCCCGCAGTAGCCGATGACGTCACGAGCGGCCTTCCGCTCGACCGCCAGCACCCCGAGCGACGATGGCTGGTTCGTGCGGACCCAATCTTCGAGGTCTGGAATCGTGGGGTGTCCACCCGCGTCGACTCGGCGGTGCGGCGGCACTCGTGGATCACGTTCGGCCCATAGCTCATGCAGGACGACAGCCTCCGCTACCCGCCAAGGTCTGAGCAGCAGGCGACCCGTCTCGAGCACAACCTCGCGGCCCGGAGTCGCTCCACCTGCCATGACAGCAACCTCTCATTCGCCGTCTCGTCATGCCGTTGTAGAATCGCGTTCTGCTTCTGTGGCAGGCTCGCCACTTGGCGGGGCGACAAACTCCAACAGAAAAACGCGACACGGTATCATTCTACAACTGTGTGACGCGACACGGTATAACTCACGAACAGGTTGCACTCGTCGCGAGCGTGACCAAAGATTTTCTCCAGTTCGGCAAAATCTCTGTCATCGTCAGAAGTAGAACTCATGATTTGCTCCACTTTAGTGGATTGTGTAAACTCGCCTGCTATTCATCGCCCTTGCGTAGAGGATATCATACCGCTGTCATTGCCATTCTGGGTTGCGGTTCCACTAATAGCGGTAGCTATGAGGTGCTAGGCCACCCCTTGTTTACTGTTTGGCGCGAGGGTAGACTGGTGGCCAGGCAGATGACAGAGCGTCAACGGCCTAGAAGAGGCAGTGGACCAAGGACTCGAAGTTTTCAGGTTCAGCACGACTAGCCGAACGACTAACTCCTACTGAACTTGCCTTGCAGTCAGCGGCCATCTATACTGGTGGTCGCTGGCTTTATTATAGGGTGACTACCTACTCCGTTATGTAGACTGGGAGCTGACTGGATGTCAACACAACCCCCGCGCGGCGGCAGGCAACCTCGGACTGGCGGTAGTGGTGGACGAGCGCTGATGCTGCTTGGCGTCGTCCTGGCACTCGTGTCGGGCGTTCTGGTTATCTACCTTGTGAGCAATGCAACGAACAATGCAGGACGGACTGAGCCGATTGTCGTTGCAAACCAGAATATTCAAGAAGGCACAGCCCTATCTCCATCCGACTTTACCGTCAAGTCATTCCTGGCTGCGGATGTTCCTGCTGGTGCCTACCCCTTCACGACCCAGGACTCGCTGAACGTCCTGCTCAGCGGGACGTACGCCACCGAGAATATTATTGCTGGCGATATTCTTATGGCAAACGACCCGCGTATCGCAAAGGGAAATAGTATTATAGGTTCCATCGTAAATAACGGCCCTACCCCACTCAAACCTGGGTACGTCCTCTTCCCGTTCAGCTACTCCGACCCCAATAGTGGTGCGCAGTCGTTTATTGTCGCGGGCGATCACATAGATGTCATCGTGACTGAGTGTGGAGCGGCCTATACAAACGACTCCTGCGCGACACAAACGACATTTCAAGATGTGCTCGTCTACGCAGCACTGGGTGGTATAACATCGTCGTCATGATGCAACCCCAGGATGCTGAATACCTCAAAGCACTGGTACAGACGGGGAATGTCACCCTTGCCGTACGCGATCCGCAAGACTCGTCGCAGCCAGGTACGCAGCCCGTTACACCTCAAAATGTCGCCAGTAAGTTCGGTTTCTAGTCTAGGAGGATACCTATGAGAAAATCACATGGCCAGGGCATGATCGAGTACGGTCTGATTATCGCGCTAGTGGCGGTCGTCGTGATCGCCACCTTGGTCTTACTTGGTCCAGCAATCGCCCGTCTATTCCAGCAGGTTATCCTTGGTCTTTAGAATAGCCGTAGATATGAGGTGCTTATGCACCCTATCTCTTGATTACGCTTCGCTTAATGCTGTAGATATGACGTGCTCTGCACGCTTGTCCGCCTCACATCCACCTCCGTGTTCTACCTTGCACCCGCCATCGTCTCTTTGTGCCCATTTGCTACCGCAACGTGTATATCATTGAGTGACCTTGCTACTAGAGTTGTAGTCGGCAATCAACTAGGAGGCACAAGATGAGCGATGAGTCCGGGCAAAGTGAGCAGCAGTGCGCGACCACGACAGCTACCGAGACAGGCGATAAATGAGGCGACCCGGTCAGTCCAGAACGACAGGCGGAGCTTGATGCCCTGGCCGAACAGAAGCGTACGTGGGCAGAGCAGCCAGTAGAGACACGGGTAGACAGCCCAGTCGAATATGTCCGCTTGGCTGGTGCGAATGTCTTCTGGATGGCTCAGCGTACCCTGGCCGACCCTGAGGGCGATGCAGATGCCCTGGCTGCGGCCGAGACGCGCCTACGTTCCCAAGATCCCAATGAACGTGTCTTACTTAACCTGTCGGAACTCCACCTGGAGACCCTCTATGCCAATCCCTTTTGAGTGCAGGTCCCTTTTGAGTGCAGGTGTAATTCACCGATTGACCGGGATTGGTAGAATGGGGCGAAAAGGCTGACGAGATCAGACCAAGCCGGCTGACCGCCTTCGCTCATCTCCCCCTGGGCGTACGTAGTGCGAACGGGCGCCGAAGTGGGGTATGGCACACTGGTAAAACGGCTCAGGCGACGACGAGAGGACGAGAGACTGACTGATATGGTGTCGCGACGTATTGAAATGGTCTGTGGTGTGCTCGGTGGGGCGCTCGGTTTGGCCGCTCTCGGCGTTGGACTGTTTGCACCCCTGTGGACATTGTACTGTGTGCCGAGGGGTTCTGGGGTTGGCGATTTGGACTGCGGTAGTAAGTTTAGCGCAGTCCAAATGGCAGTCGGATTTCAGGAACTTGCAAGTTTGTGGTTCGCTATCGCGCTGTTTGGTGCGCCCGCGCTCGACCACATGTTTTCACTGGTGGCCCCGTCAGATCCATAAATGGCGAGGACCCAGCAGGCGCTAGCATCCCTCCTGTCGGGCAGCATCTTCTCCGTCGCCGGTGTCTCCCTGCAGGTGCTGGCAGTGCCCGCGTTTCGTCAGTAGGATGATCCGCGCATCAGGGTGACTGCGCCGAAGCGAGTACCCGGCAGCGCGATTTCTGTTCCGGTCTACCGCCATGTGCTGGTGGACACGTCTGCCACCTGCCTGGTGTAGGTCTGTCTGAGGTCTTGCAGGTGCTGGAACCGAGCTTCGTCGTTGCCGTCCTCTTCCGTCCCCGGTGGCCTGGCAACGATTCTGATGAACCACGCACTGGCCAGCATGATGAGGAAGCTGGCCACTGACAGCCAGTTGGCCAGTCCCAGCACCGTGCCCATGCTCTGGCCGACTCGGCTAGGGACCATCGCGACGTGGAGGAACGGCAGGGCAATGTTGAGGAGCTGGAGGAGCACGCCGGCCGCGGCGAACTGCAGCTCCTGGACAACCCTTCTGCGGGTCACGCGGGATCGCAGCGTGATGCCCCGCACCACGCCGCCAACGGCTAAAATCATGATCACCATGGGGAGCACGATGGTGGTGAGTGCGAAGGTCCAGAACAGCGACCATCCCGAGAAAGAAGCGACATTGCTCAGATAGAACTGCAGGGTGGGTCCGGCTAGCGCCAGGACCCCAGTGAGGATGATGAGAGAGGCTGCGAATCGGACGCTGGGTTTGACCGCTGGCGACACGGGCTCCAGCGGATTTCGCTCCAGCTCTTCGTGATCAAGGAGTGGGGAGGTCGCCCACTGGGCAGTAGTGGGTGGGTAGTGGTGAGCGTCACGCTCAACTGGTGAGGACATGGTTCAACCTCTCACTGCCACGTGGAAGAGAACGTCAGTGTGCCTGCCGGGCAGTATAGCACGCTTTGGCACCGAGCGTCTGAACAGTCCGAGGTGTGGGACGGACAATCGGCGTTTTGGATCACCTACCTGTTTCGCCTAGGTACTCGTAGAAAGTTTGCTCTGAGTTGAGAACGATCTGCCCAGGGGTAGCGCCAAACTACAACATTCCAACGGAAATCCGTATGACTGGTTGTTCAAGCGACTTGGGCGGCATGAGCCACCTGCGCGTGGAGGAACGTTGCAGATGTATAGCCGTCCCGCTTGAGCCACATGGCGCGCCCCAGGCCTCTCTGACTAGCGGCGAGCGATAGGCTCCAGCTCGGCGGCGACCTCCTCCAGTACCTGGATAGTGGAGTGTAGCGTCGGGGCATCGAAGGCAAAGCGGGCTCCGGCGGTCGCAAAGAGCTCGGGCAGCGGCACGGTGTTTCCTAGCGCGAGTGCCCGTCGATAGGCTTCGACTGCAGATTTTTGGTCGCGACGTGCATTGGCGAAGACTTGAATCGCGCCCATGTAGGCTATGCCATACTCGATGTAGTAGAGGGGGTCCTGGAAAACGTGCGATTGTCTATGCCAGAATCCGCGCTTTTCTCTCTCCAGTCCGCTCCAGTCGGGGACCGGGTCGTATCTATCCACCAGACGTAGCCACACGTCATCCACCGCTGATAGGTCTTTCGCCGCCTCGGGATGCTCGTAGACCCAATGTTGGAGTGAATCGATCATGGCCATGTAGGGCAGGAAGGTGATCACGCCCTCGAGGTGCTCGATCCGCGCACGTGCGGCCTCGGCCTCGCTGTAGAAGCCACCGCGGCTTGCCGCCAAGTAGGGTGAGCCCAGGAATTCCATCGCGATCGAGGCTACCTCGGCGAACTCGGTCGGTAGCATCTGCTCGCTATGCTGCTGCAGGTAAGGCAGCGGCGCGGTCTCGTAGACATGGAATGCGTGGCCGCCCTCGTGGAGCAGCGTCTCCACGTCCCGTTGCGTGCCGACGGCGACGGTAAAGATGAAGGGCTTGCGCACGGCGGCGAGCTCGAGCTGGTAGCCTCCGGAAGCCTTGTGGTCACGGCTCTCTAGATCAAGCAGGCGCTCGCGACGCATGGTGGCAAAGTACGCGGCGAAACGGGGCGAGACCTGAGCGAAGATGCGCTCTACTCCATCCTGAAGCTCGTCCAGTGTCTGGTAAGGGTGGAGCGGCGGAAGACCATCAGGATCGCATTTCTCGTCCCAGGGGCGCAGCGTCGCTAGTCCCAGGCGGTCGCGGCGCCGCTGCTGAACACGATTGGCAGCAGGGACGACTACCTCGGCGATGGCTTCGTCAAAGCGCTTGGCGTCCTCGAGGGTATAGTCGAAGCGATGGAGCTGCTGCCATCGGTACTCGCGATAGCTGGGGTAGCCGGCATTCTCGGCGATGTTCTGGCGGGTAGTTAGGAGACTCCGCCAGAGAGCCGCCCAGCTGGGAGTGTCTTCGAGGTAGCGGCTCTGGATGGCACGCCAGGCGCGCTCGCGGCGTTCCCGGTCGGTCTCCTGAAGCACCGGGTAGACCTGGACCAGCGGAACATCCTTCCCCTCCCACAGCACGGTCTGCGCGCCGGAAATCTTGTCATACTCAAGCGAAAGCCGGCGCTCCTCCGCCAGCAGCACGCTATTTTCCGGACGGAAGAGGGCGGCGTCGGTTCGGAGCTCACGGAGCGCCACACCGAAGCCGCTGGGTCCTAGACCGCTCTCAAGCAGCTTTTGTGTGACGCGCTGCTCGACGGCGAGCACTTCGGGCAGGATCTGTTGTAAGAACGCGGTATACTCGGACTCGGCCTGCGCATCAGCAGTATTCGTCGTAGTGGCAATAGTAAACCGGACGCCAGCTTCATCGATCAGGGAACCGATGCGGCTCCAGTCGCGGAGCCAATCGCTTATGGTCTCAGCACTCAGTGGGCGAGCCAGGAGGTCCTCATAGTAGGGAACAATACGCGACCAGGGCCATGTGCCAACGGACTCCGCTGTCGCCGGCAGTGTATCGAACAGAACAGATGTCATGTAGAAGCTTCTCCTTCATCGACTGGATTACCGTAGAGTGCCTATGCACGGGGCGGACGTGTTGTGTAGGCCTTGGGCTGGTTATGGGCTCGAGCCTGTGACCAGCCCAAGGCCTACACATACAAGAGGTACACTCAAAATAGCACAGTGTACGAGTTCGGGAGAAGCAGATTTCTGCCGGCAAATGCCGGAGGATCAGTTTCCTGCTGCGTTGCCTTAATGGCCGGCGGCCACGTCGTCGGGCTTGATATAGCCGGCAATTATCTCCAGCGCCTGCAGGTCCGGGTCGAGCTGCTTGGTGACACCATCCAGTAGCCCCAGCGCCCGCCCGACCAGAATCAGGTCAACCGGCATGTAGCCTATCCCCTGGCCCAGACGTTGCCCGATATCCAACGCATTGCTCTGGTGGCCTTGATCCTGGTCCTGTGGCCGATCCAGCAGCACTCCCACGATCTGCAGGAGGGTAGGGATGTCTACATCGGCGTCGAGCGGCATTCCCGCCTGCCGTAGCGCATCTGCCAGACGGGTGAGATCACCGGCATAAAGCGCTCGCACCATCTCCTGGAGCGCATCAACCAGAGTCGATGACAACTCCACTGTGAGACCGTGATCCAGCAGTACCAGCTGGGGTCCAGTCGGGAGCGCCCGTACCAGAATGTTGCCGGGGTGCGGGTCGGCATGCAGCCAACCGAGTCGAAGCATCTGCTCGCCATAGACATCATTAAGCATGACGGCCACGTCATGAGGATCTATTCCGGCTTCCGCCAGCGCAGGCAGATTGGTGATCTTGACCCCTTCGATAAAGTCCATGGTAAGTAGATGTGGAGTAGACTGCTCCCAGATCACCTCTGGAATGATGACATCCGGGCGATGCGCGAGCGCCGACCGCAGGGCGGTCATTGCGTGGGCCTCACGAGCGAAATCAAGTTCCAATGGTAGTGTCTGCTCCAGATGATCGAGGATAGGTTGTAGCTGTACATCTCGATTTATGCGGCTGACGCCTGCTACTAACACCTGAAACATGCTGAGGTCACTGGCAATCACGTCTCTGATGCCGGGATACTGGATCTTGACGGCGACCTGACGCCCATCAGGCAATATGGCGCGATGGACCTGTGCGATTGAGGCCGATGCCAGCGGCCGGTGATCTATCCAGCGGAAGATCTCTTCGGGCCGGCGTCCCAGTTCATGCACGATAGTACGCCTCATGACTGACCAGGGCTGGGCGGGTACGTGATCTTGCAGTGAGGACAGTGTCTGTATATAGGCCGCAGGCAGAATATCGGGTCGCGTGGAGGCAAATTGTCCGGCCTTGATGAGGGTGCCGCCAAGCGCGGCGGCGGTATCGCGCAGATGATGCGCGCCTCTCTGGTGCTGCCAGGCCCAATCCTGCGGCTGGTCAAGCGACTTGCAAACTCGCCTGCGCTGGTCAAGTAGTGTATAGCCACTGGCCAGGTCGGCAGCAAGCGCCAGCAGCGTAGATGCGCGAGTCAGTCGCCGCCCGAGCGGTGCCGTTCGGCTGTAATGTTCAAGGCTCTGCAGGTTTGCCTCCATCGACAGAAAGGCATTGGACCTCGCCAGGGCGCCAATACGGGCACTCACGAGTGCAGGGTTAGGCCTACTCCTCACGCCTTTCTCTACAACTGCCCGTGTGTCATCCAGAGCCTGTCTGGCGGCAACCGCTTGATGTTCTAGCCATATCATGATGACGTATGTGCCTTTCGCCGCCCAGCCCAAACCAGACGGACCTACCAATCATCCGGCTAGTATGCGTGAGCATCCCATCTCTCGCTACTGCCTCAGCGCTACGTAGTGGCCGGTCAGTCCCGCAACCACGATAAACAGGCAGACACTCTCCAGCAGGCAACTGGTGGGATACCGGCGCCTGCCAATGGAGAGCGTCTTCTTCAGAATCTCGTTAGAGTGCCGTCAGCTGCACTTATGCCTTAGCCGAGTTATCAGCTGACTCTCGCAGCGACTCCAGGGTGTCCTGATACAGCTCCCGGGGGTTAGACAGGACACTTACCGAGGCCGCGAACGCCTCACGAACCAGATGGCGGAACGCCGATCGCCGCTTGGCTGATTGGGCAGCTAGTGAATTAAACGTCTCACGCAGGGTCGCCGTCTGGCTCTCGATCTGTTCGAAACCCTGGTCAATCACAGATTGCGCATACGCTACGTTACGATCTTGCAGGGCTACCGCGCTATCCGCGATGGTTTCGGCGGCCTCACGGATGGTATCGGTCCAGGTGGACGCGGTCTCACGCAACGCCTGGCCCTCATTCTTGACTTTCGACTCTGCTTGCTTTGTCTTGTGCTCTGCCATTTTGAATCTTCCCTTCCGGCGGACCATGCCGCCTGTAATAGTTGCTTCTTTAACCAACTGTCTTCTGTAATTGATGTAAAGCCGCTTACTCGCTCGGCTCTCCCTTGTCCAGCCATCCGGTGTACAGTCGAAATAGCTGGTCGGTCATGCTACGATACTGCTCCAGGGAGCTACCCCAGAGTTTGAGATAGGCTTTACCGGAGTCGGTGATGGAATACAGGCGGCGCGCCGGTCCCTGCTGAGACGTATCCCAGCTTGACTGCACCAATCCGTCTTTCTCCATCTGTCGCAACAATCGATACAGTGGTCCCGGATTGAGCATGACAAACCCATAGGTGGCCAGCCCTTTCATCAGCTGGTAGCCGTAAGACTGCCATTGCTGGAGAAGCAGAAGCACTACCGGTATCATCCAATTCTTCGGCAGGCCAGCTCTTCCCGTTCCGGATCCGGGTTTGACGTCATCGTCGTGGTCGTTGCCGCGTTCGTCATGATCGCTCATAGTCTCTGCTCCTCAGTGCGGTTCTGTATATATATACATTTAGCACCTATCCACGGGTGGTGTCAAGGGTAGGAGGGGTATGTAGATTAGCTACCACTATATTTTCCTCAAAATGTGGTCCCAACCACCGTCGGCCCGCATCCTGCCTAGGTTTCTAAACCAGCCAGCCGTCTACCCATTTCTCAGCTCTTACCAATCGTCTGAGCAGGCTCCACAGCCATCCCTGTGCCGTGCAGTTCCTCTGTCTCCTTGCTTTCATCTGGCCAGCTGCAGCCCGTGCGCGGGATGGGGGGCTCCTTCCGCCAGTGCTGGTTCCCGTCACCGTCACCAGTTGTCGGCAGCCTACGCGTCCTCTTTGCGCGGCCGGCCGACCCGGATGGCTTCGTGAACAGTTGCTGCCACCACCATAGCGCTGCCACAGAGGCCCCGGCTCTCACCCGCACTGCCGGGTCACCAGACCGCAGTGCCCGCCGCGCCGAGAGCAGCCGCTCAGGTGAAGATGGCGGTCTTGTGTCGGTGTGACTCATGGTCTTCCTCACCGGCCAAAAAACCGCTGCGTGAAGGTGGCAATAAAACTGATCTCAATGAGTAAGCCAATCACCGCTTCTAGGGCAGCTAAGACAATCACGGAACTATGCAAGCTGACTTTCTCACTTGGGAAGAAGCCACGGCCGTGAAACGAGGTGAGACTGAAGACTATTGCATCTAGGGGTCCAGGAATGATGCCGCTGGCGTGTCCAACGAGGTAGTAGACGCAGGCAAAGCCCAAAACGGTAGCCAGATACCACAACACGGCGCGACCAGGATAGTAGCCATAGCCGGCCAGCACATCGAGAAACCGGGAGAAGAAGTACCCACCGACCTTGCGCTGGCGCCACAGTACTTGTTGCTGAAGGAGTTGCGCACGGTAGGCGAAGCGGTCGGCATCCTCGTTCAGTCCCTGGTTCCGGAGAGCAACGGCCAGCACCCGATTGGCACGGACCGCCGACTTGTACTCGATTAATCGGGTCTGTCGGGTCTTCGGCTTTCCATTGGCATCTTGGCGCGTGCAGGCGGTACGCTCATCGCCCAGAATATCTACAATACTCCAATCCACGACAGTCAGATTGGTATTATCGAAGATAGCTTGATCGAGACGCACTCCAGCCAGGCTGGCGTTGTTCAGATGAGTGGTCTTGTCGAACCATGTGCCAGTGAGGTTGGCGCCCTCCAGATGCGCATCGTGGAGGTTAGCGCCCTCCAGATGGGCCTGGAAGAGGGAAGCACCCTCCAGACGTGTCTTACGGAGGATAGCATGGTTTAGGTGAGCTCTACCAAGGTAGGCGCCCTCTAGGTGAGCCTCGCTGAAGTCATAGCGCTTTGCCCGTCTCGCCGCCCAGTACACGTCAGCTCCAGAGAGTTTCACACCGGCGAACGGCCCTTTACGCTCGCCGTGGTCGGTCTCTTTGTCCCACCGGTCGAGATACCCCTGCAACTCTGCCTTCCGCTCGGGACTGATGTGGTCGCCCCATCTATCACCAATCTCGGTTGCTGTCGTAGTCTCGCTCAGCTGCTCGCTTTGCTCCGATTCATCGCTCATAGTGTCCTCCTCGCCGTCGTTACACTGCCTGACTGTGGCAGAGACAGTATAGCTGGTGCGAGAAGGAGGCAGAGCGTGTCGGCGCCCAGGGGCGAGGGAAGCAAAGAGCTGGCCGTTGCGCGAGTACTATTGTTGGTCAGAGACCTCGTTGGGCAAATCATTGGCAATTGGGGGCGGAGCTGACCAAGCTGTCGGAGGTGGTGCTGACCAGTTCGTAGGAGCTGGTGCTGGCCAAGCTGTCGGAGGTGGTGCTGACCAGTTCATAGGTTGCTGAACTGGCCAATTAGTAGGTGGTTGAGCCGGCCAATTGGTAGGTGGTTGAGCCGGCCAACTCGTCGGCGGAGGTACCTGCCAGTTAGCAGCGGGCGGCCAAGGCTGTGGTGGCTGGAAATATGGGTATTGTTGAGGTCGCGTTGCTTCGAAGAGTCCCCAAACTAACAGGATTCCCGCTGCTAAAAACGAAAAAACCATAAGAAGTGCAACAAATTGGTGCAGTTGATACTGTTGTTGAAATGTATTGCATGCGCTTTGATCTCCAAGGCCACAAGCTACCTCTTCGAGCGTGTTTGGCTGATAAGACACAAAGAGGATGACCATTACGATGCTAAACAGCATATCAACCGTCAGAATGAGCCAGGGAAGGAGTTTCTTGGTAGTCATGTGTTACCCACTCAATCTATCTTACACAGTGCTGCACGTGGCAACCACACAAGTGAACAAGTCTTGTTCGGGCATTATTGCGCGCGAGAATGTGACAGTTGCATTGAGACAAAACTAAATGTAATCAAGAAAAGATGCACCGACACTCATTTCAAAGCAAATCCTGCTGTCATTTCGACGAATTGTATAGATCAGTTCATGACTTGATGCATGTGGGCTAGACAGGTTAGTAAGCTGCTTGGCAGTATCGTCACGTCAAATAGGGCAGTGTCAGGCACGAACCAAGCATACCATATTTCTAGCCATGCCGCTGCGTCTTTCTAGGGCATACTCCCGCATATTCCTCAGGGAATCTCTGAGATAACTGGGGGCGATATTTCTCTAGAAACGCTGGAGAAAACGCAGTGGAGCACACTCCCGCATATTCCTCAAGAAATCGCTGAGAAAACCCGGTCACGAATGGAGATAGGCGCAGATCTTGGGGCTACAACCGGGATAGCCGGCACTGGTTATAGGCGTCAGCCAGAATCAACAGACGCCCGGCAATGTTGCGGCCAGACTCCCTACCCGAGCGGACACGAGCGATCGTCTCGGGGCGGCAATCAATGAACCGGGCAATTGCCGCATCGCTGAAACCACGAGTAGAGAGATCTGTCAGCAGTTGCTCGACGCTCCGGTAGGGGAGCGGTGTGTTCGTCATAGCTAGATCCCTGGTGACGCCTGACGATTCAAGCAGGTAGAAGTCATTGGCATGCAGCTAAAAAGCGGGCCGTTGTGTGGCTGGCACGATTACACAACACGAGTACAGCCTACCTACCATTATACGATATTGTTGAGCGTCGACGCCGAAATAGTCCACTGAGATCTGCCTTCGGTTAGCGTATTCTTCGAGTTACCCTCTGCTCCACCAGCGCCGGCGGATGGCCTGCTTCGCCTGCGTGTCGTACCATCGTCACCTGACATCCTGGACACTGCCTCCCTGCTCCTGTGCAACCCCTTCCCATCAGGTCTGTTTGCTATCTGCTTCATTGCTAGCCGACCGCTCCGTACATCTCCCCGTCACGAGCAGTAACCAGGATATCGTAGCTCGTTTGCAGTTGGTTCGTCACACCCAACCAGGCTATGGGTGTTCGCCCCATGTCGTCTTCTCGTGCTATGATGGCATGCATCCAGTGTCGTCTCGTAGAAGCTACAGACTTCTACCAGGAGATCAGTGCCATGCATGATTATGGAGACAGTATACCGGCAAAGCCACTCGTGCTTGTCATCAGTCATGTACCGCCCATCCGATCTCTGTTGGCTGAGGTGCTGCCTCTCGACGGCTATTCAGTACAACTAGCCATAGACGCCGAGCAAGGGTTACATATGCTTCAGCAAACAGCCGAGAACAGCATCGTAATCCTGCAGTTAGACCCCTACGAAGACATGTGGGAGTTGATGAAGACGCTCCACGAGAATGTACAGCTACGTGCCCACCACCGGATAATTCAGATGGACATTCTGTATTACGTGGAGAAAGGTCGCCCACTGGAGCCAGATGACGTGCTGGTGATGCCCTTTACTGGAAGCCAGTTGTTCGACGTCATGGAGCGGAACGACGCAATACTCCGGCATTCCAAGCCGCCAATGACGAACTAGTGCACGAGCAGAGTGGGCGTATGCAGAGGCACACAGCAGATGAGGCTTCATATGAAGTTACGACGGGCGAAACGTAAGCCACCGGTATCTGCTGAAACTCCGTCAATTACGTGTTCCCAGTGCAACACGCAGCTTCCAGCTGAGGCAAACTTTTGCTTTCATTGTGGTGAGGCGGTACCTAAGCGCCAGAGCAGCGGAGCACGGGTTTTCGCCATCGCAAATCAGGAAGGGAAAGTCGGCAAGACCACCACTGCAATCAACCTCTCAGCCTGCCTTGCGGATGCCGGACGCAAGGTCCTGGTCGTTGATATCTGCCCGAACGCCCGTGCAACCACCGGCTTTGGCGTGGACTCGCATAAAGTCGGCCTCTCCATGTACGAACTCCTGGTGAACGAAAATGTGTCGGTCGAGCAGGTGGTCAAGTCGGAGGTCTGTCCCAACCTCTCCCTGCTGCCGGCCAAGGTGGACCTGTACTCCGCCGACATCGAGTTGACGTATCTGGACCAGCGTGAGACCCGCCTGAAACGCGCCCTCGATGTAGTCAGGCCACAGTACGATTTCATCTTGATCGACTGCCCGTCTTCCCTGGGGTTATTAACGGTGAACGCTCTTACTGCGGCCGATGGGGTCATTCTTCCGATGGAGTGCGACTACTACGCCCTGGACGGCATGCAGCAGCTCCTCAACACCATCCGGTTGGTACGTGACCGCCTGAATCCAAATGTCACGCTCTTTGGGGTGGTGCTCACCATGTATGATCCACGGACCACTCTGGCCGCCGAAGTCGTGCGGGAGATCAGCGAACACTTCCCCAAGGAAAAATTCAATACTGTGATTGCTCGCAATGTCCGTCTCCACGAGGCACCCATGTATGGCAAGACAATTCTACAGCATGACCCGCGTTCGCCCGGAGCGCTGGCTTATATGCAACTGGCGGAGGAAGTCATCGCCCGCGCGGCAACACTGGCTCCAACACTAGGAGAGACTCGTGTTTGACTTGAAGCGACCCGCTGAGAGGTCTGCCGACGGCAGAAAAGGATATGGCAGTCAGCGAGTTAGCGCAGGTCAGCTGTCCGTACGTCGGTAGTGCCCGCGTCACTGTGGTATAGTTACCCGCTGCAGGTAGGCACTGCCCGCCTCCATGATCGAGTAAATCAGCTAGGCACGGCCATCCTGTGGCGTGTCCTATGCCCACTCTTCCTACGCGGCAAACTGCTGTTGCCAAGCCAGGCGCGCATCCGCTCTGGCCGTAATACCGGCCGCCATGTCGTCTAGCGTTGCAAACACCTGCCATGGAGCTGCCTGCGTCTCCTGGGCAATCCAACTACACACAGCGGCTTCCACCTGATCATCCCGCTTGCCACGCCACCAACTATCGGCGACGGCCACGAGCAGATCTTCGGGTTGTGGTGCCGGGTCCTCTGCCCACTGCCGGTGCGTTCGAGCGAAACGGGCGAGCGCATCAGGGTAGCCCTGCGTGCGGAGCAGTGCTTCGCCTGCCAATTCATGCGCATGACCAGGCTGGGTCAGTTCCTCAGGATGGACGGTCTTGCCGATATCGTGGATGGCTGCCCCCATTCGCACAGCCGTGCGGTCGTAGTCCAGAGTGGGCCACGCCACATCCAGACGTGCAGTCAGCGTACAGGCGACATCGTGGACCAGGGTGAGATGTGCCACCAGCCGAGGCGATGCCGTTAGTCGTCTCAGTAGGTCGTCAACCTCGGGAGGCAAGGGCTCCAGATTCACGGAGTACCTCCTCAGCGCTATGGTAGTCTGAGGATACCACGGCTTTCGATTAGGATTTTAGTGTCGTGAGAGACCCTGGCGTTGCAAGTAGACCATACCGGCCGGCGTGACCGTGTAGATCAGTCGGGGCCGGTCATTTCCCACTGTCTCCCAGGTGCCCACGACCAGTCCCTCCTGCGCGAGCCTCTTGAGGCGCATGCTGACGGCACCAGGCTTGCTCCACACATAGCCAAATTCAGCAAGAGGGCGCTCCAAATCGTAGGAATGCGTCGGCAGTGCGACTAAGAGGAGCAGAATTGCCACATCCAGCGGGTAGGGTTTCCCCATGTTTACCGCCTCTTTCGTGCTTCATCGAGGCGGACCTGGAACCACTCGTGGATACGTGCCCAGTCCGACTCTCTGGCATCGCTAAAGGAATGGTAAGCAAAGTCAGCGACGAGGTCTTGAAAGATCATGTTGATATGCCAGCCGGTGAGATGGGCCAGGTCATTCACCCAGCGGCTGACCAGCGTCTGATGGACCTGGCTGAGCTGCTCAGGTTTGAGCAAGTCCAACAGTTCTGGGAGCTGTGCCTGTGCTTTCTCCAGCGCTTCCAGCCGAAGCTCGATATTATCCAACCGGCGTTCATGCCCCTGGGATGCGGCCTCCATATACCGAACCCGGCTCTCCAGACTTGCCTGCTGGCGGTAGACAATCGCCAGTTTTTCGAGGAATGCTGCCCAGCCCAGAAGGTCACCGTCCGCCGGTCTATCGGTGGCCCATGCCTGGGCAATCAAGGTGGTCGGTGCCGGGGCCGTCATCCGCTTCGGTGTCTGCAGGTGTCGGGAGCCTACCCTCGCCAGCCAGAGCTTGATCGGTTCCGCTTTGGGACTGGGTACGGACTGGATGATGCGCAGCATAGTTTCCAGATCGGCAGCGTCGGTGGCCCGTTCTTTACCATCAGCAGCGGTCATTTTCAAGGTGTGACATTTTGTCACAGTTTGACTTGCGCCTTCATCTTGCAGTAAGCGCTGCTTCAATTTACGCCAATACGCAGCTGGAGAAGGGCTGTCTGTAAGGATAGCGATCGCGTCGATCACGCTGAAATACCAGACACCGTCGATCTCCGCTCGGCGTATCGTTGCGTCGGCTTGCTCCTCCAAGACAGTCAGTGCCATGTCCGACAGGGGTTCATCGTTATCGTTCATTGCAATACCTCCACACTATACCAGTACACAGGTAACCGGCATTAGCGGAAATCGACCAGCGTTACACGTAGCCAGGTGGCCTGAGCATCAATCGTTTCCTGGGGTACTTTGCAGGCGGCAACGACCACCCGCGCGAGCTGGGGATGCAGCCGACAACTGCCGTCAGTGACTCTGGTGATATCCCCGTAGTGCAGCGTATGGCCGCTGAGGAATCGGAGCACCAGGCCATCAACAATGCCACGCAGTGGCTCCATCACGTCGTACACGAGGCTATCGCGGCCCTTGAGATCAGCATGGAGAAACCCACAGGCCACATCAAATCCCTGGCTGCTGAGCGCCTGACGCACTCCCGACTCCAGCACGCCGTAGGCATAATTGAGGCAGGCATTCACCGGGTCAATCGCACGCCGGGGCAGGCCACGTGCGGTGATGGGCGACGATCGACCGTCAAACGAGAGCCAGTGTGGCGGCACCTTCCGCACGTCACCCCTGGCCCAACGGACCCGGAAACTCCGCCAGCAGCTAAAGTACGCGGCCGCGGCACGGCCTTCATACGTCCGAAGCTGATCTATGCTCGACAACCATGGCGGCGGAGTCTCCAGGCTAAACCAGGAGATCGCTGTCTTGAGCATGTCCATCGCCCGCTCGCCATCGAGGAATTCGGCATAACACTTCATGACCGTATCCAGCTGTGCGGCAAATTTGCGCCTGAGGAGTTCGCGAACAATAGGAATGTCCGTTCCGTGTTCACGTGAAACATACTGAGCGCGCCGGAGCGCCGCATCAGCCAATTCGTTGGGCGTGAGGGTGGAGAGGAGGGCGCCATCTCGGTCCAGGAGCACCACCGCAATGGACTCATCCCGGCACCACTTGGCGGCGGCAAAGGAGAGGCTTCCTTGCGGGTCCAGACAGACGATACGGGCGACGGCGTGCACGCCACGATAGAGTCGGTGGATGAGCGGTGACTGGGGATGGTGGGTCCGGCCCTCGGTCACGACCAGCGCGTCGTGCTCGACGCGAAGACCGGCACCAAAACCAGCAAGAACCAGCGTGTCCCCACGGGCAAGGAGTCGGCTTGTCAGCAGGTCATTCCGGATACCGGCATCTCGATAGGCGGCGCTGTCCTTGGTGATATCGCCCTCAAAGGGAATGACAGACGATTGGAGAGCCGGTGGGTGGGACGGGGGGTTATCCTCGGCGTCCGGCAGAAACGGCTGGATGATGGCCGCTGTGGTGACAGCTGGTTCTACTGACAGCTTTGGAACCAGCGATGTCGGAGGGGCAAAGGTTGCAGGCTCGGCCTGAGACGAGCGGGCGGCACGCTGCTCCTCGCGGGCTTGCTCGCCGAGCGCCGCCAGGCTCTTCGCCATGATCTGTTCAATGGTGATGCCGGCCTTGCCAGCGCAGGTGAATGAGCAGTACTCCTGGTTGGGCCGATACAGAGCGAGGGAGCGACCGCAGATGGGACAGGTGCGCGTGGACGATGGTTCAGTCATAGATGCCCTACTTTCGTGTCGTAGGGCGCTAGACGGCAGTATTTGGGGATGGCTACAATGGAGCCAGCCCTTACGCTACTTACACTAGCGCCAGGGTCAGAGGGCCGTATCTGCTACCAACAGGTGCGGCTCTCGCATAACAATTACTTTACCAACGATAAAAGTCTGCCCAAATCCATCATGGCCCCATCAATACCGACTGAGAAGCCGGACTGTGGTTCTTCCGCCCCAAGTTCTGCAGTTCTTGGATCAACGTAGGCCAGGGTGGTACAAGCAAGCATTGCCTGAGCAAGAGTATGTTGGGTCTCGCAGATATGACCACCACTGACTAAGTAGCCACGAGCAAATTCGGCCGGTGGGATCTGATAGCGAGCATACAGTAGGGCACCCAAGTATTCCGCTCCGCCAGGACCAGGTTGTCCAAGCGATTCACGTGCGGTTACAAGTGCCTGTTCCAAACGCGCATCTGTAGTGATATTTAGCACATGTTCAATTTGCGTCCAGTCTAGGAGCGAGTTAAGCACATCGCTTGGTACACTGATACCATGTAACTCTGGTGGAACTAATCCATGAGCACCCAGACCGCCCATTTCCCATAGCTCCAATAAGTCCTGATATGGGGGATCATCCCATGGTCTGTCTGGGTCAGCAGGTAGGTAACTGCGGATACGTGTAATGCTGCGTTTGAGACTCTCAGATATATTGGCTGACTCCACTGCACGGTGGCGACGGCCATAATCCCACTTCTTTTGGCGTTGGATGTAATGTTTCAGCCAGCGGCGAACGTGACCAATGCCAATAGGAAAATTCAGCAATATCAGTTCATCGGCCGCCTGGGCCATCGTATGGTGGGCAGCGAGATATGGCCCTATTATGGCGCACCGTGCTGCGGTATCAGCTGTATATTGGGTGGCACTGCCCGTAAGCCCACTAGGGTGCGTTTGCTTCCGTTCAAGTAGACCAAATTGTGACCACCGCTCTAGTTTCCCTATCCGTTTGCGGCCTTTTTTCGCCATAGTCTCACCTACTCTGGAGGCTTACTGTGAACGAGCACGTGCCGATCTACACCAAACAGTTTAGCGAGCTTGGCAATGGTGGAGATGCGCAATGGTCTCCCATGTTCAGCAGCAAGGATGGTATCACGGGTAACCCCAACACGTTCAGCAACTTCGGCCTGGGTCAGGAATTGTGACTGTCGCCATGCCCGCAAATGGGGAACCACCACCCCAAAGCGAAAATCTTGGTTCATAGTGGACTCCATATCGTTGCAGATGTCGGGATACCTGCCAGTATTATAGGCACCAAGCTAGCCGGATGTCTAGTGTCACACCAGACCAGCTACACGCGAAAAGGACCCTTACAGCAGCTAGCCGAGCACATAGGTAAACCTGTGCCAAAATTCGCCCAGGCACACCTTGTGTTCAGTGCCCGGCCAGAATATATCTAGCAGGAGATGATAGTGGCTAAGCCAATGAAATCGACAACCAAGCCTAGTGGACGTAGGGGGGATGCCTGGATTCCCAGGTGCACTGTACCAGCGGCTCACAATGGTATTGATGAGCTGATCAACTCGTTAGTACGCCTGTGGAATGCCCAACCCAAAGATCCGGACGCCCGAGTCTTCTTTGGTCCGTGCCTGTTTGGCGAGAGGCATCGATTGCTTAGTGATTCGCTGTACCGATGGGAAACCGAGAAAGAACGGCAATTTGTTGCAATTTGGCTTGGTGAATTGGCGAGAGCGATCGATGGGGGGATGTCTCGATGGACTCCATAAGCAGGACGATACGACACGTAATATAAACAACAACTGCCAGCTCTCATGACCAGAGCTGGCAGCGCCGGATATGGAAACGATACTTACGTGGACAATGATTGTATTGGCTGTACACATTGTATCATGAAATTGCCCCATCTTCCAGTACTCCGGCGCTAGCGGCCCATGTTTCAGGGCTCCTTTCAGTCGGAGTAGTGACTATGACAACTCACCCGTGTCGCCATGTCTGTCACCTTGACGCTGGCGACCTGACTGCATCGCAACTCTCCCTGCTTCAGTTGGCACAGGTCCGCGACGTTGCGGCACAGACTGGCACTTCTACGCACATCGACGCGATGATTTTGTGCGCTTTTGACTACCTCCATGCGCTCGGCCGCTCAACAGTCAGCCCTCTTGCTGCATCCTTGGGCGACCGGTTTACCATAACAGCCGCTGGTCTGGCATGGCTCCGCGGGCGCGACCAGGATGACGACTGGCAATGCCCATGCCGACTTTGCGCTGGGAAAGGCTAGCCTATGGCCACCGCAGCCGACTATGTCCGTCTCCCCGGCCTCAGTCGCCGGTACATCAACACTACCACTGGCGAGACCATCTCTCGCCGCCAGTACGACCGGCTCTTTCGCCTCGGTCCACGAGGATTCACCAGCTACGAAAAGCTCGCCGCCAGTCGCGCCAAATCGGGCGCTCCACCCTCATCACGCACCGAGGACCGCATCCGGGCAGCTCTGGCACGGGTGGCCCGTGGTGAGTCAGCCTCGCGCGCAGCGAGAGCCGAGCACCTCTCGCCCTCGACCCTTCGCCGGCACTCGCAGGATGCCCTCAGTTACAACCGCCGCACCGGTCGTGGCGAGGTGCATGCCGCTGG
Organism: uncultured Chloroflexia bacterium; assembly: GCA_963826075.1. Classification (GTDB taxonomy): domain Bacteria; phylum Chloroflexota; class Ktedonobacteria; order Ktedonobacterales; family JADMIN01; genus JAJPKE01. The sequence continues at coordinate 971,042 of CAWGVQ010000002.1, read as the reverse complement.
TCGAGTTTCGTTCTTCGACAGCAACGGAGTTCTCCATAAAAACGTGCCCTTCGCCTACCAGACGCTACGCACCATGAGCGCCTATGCCCACGCCGTCAAAGACGCGAAAGCGGGGCGCGTTGCCGCCCTGGAGTCATTTGCCGATGTGACTGTGCGCGATGTGCTCGGCAATGAGTACACCATGCTGGCCGATATCAACGGCATTGAGCAGCGGGAGCAAGTCTACAACATCGACGCTACCGACTTCTTCACCTCGGAGGACTTCCTGGTGGAGCTGCCAGTCCTAGCGGGTGCCGCATAAGGGGGCGTAGCGATGCAGTGTACCACGTGCCTGGAGAACTGGCCTGGCATCCTCACCACCGAGGGACTCTGTCCGAGTTGCGCCTGCCTCCAGCGCACGCCTGGGCATCGGGTGGGTACCTGCCCCATCTGTTGCCGGAGGGATGTGCCGATAGAGCGCCACCATCCGGGCCTCAAGGACTATTGGCCCACAGTGACCATCCCTATCTGCGTGTCCTGTCACCGCATTCTCACTAATCGCACCGTATCGGACTGGCCGGCTACTCTCATATCCGGCGGCAAGGTGCGCTGCCTGCTTCAGGGGCTCGCCGATTTGCTGTGGCTGTGGACCGTCCGGAACCCAACTGCTCCGGAACTCCTGCGGGTTGTGAGGCTCTCGGCCGCAGCGCTTATGCACTACTTCGGTTTTGTGCCGTTTGGGAGGAGATAGAGGAAATCATGGATCTGGAACCAACAAATATCGCCGTACGTGGCCACCTTGTCGTCCGCTCAAGTGCGCTCCGCCGCAGGCGTGTGCACCGAGACCGCGCGCGAGCGCAAAAACAAGCCAGTGCGCCCAAGGGTCACGGCGGCGCCATACGTCAGCCCGACCAGCGACCGGAGAAGCCCATCCTGTCACCGGAGGAAGAACAAGCAGCCTGTGTCATCCTCGGGCCGCGCCCCTGGCTCAGCCTGACCTTCGATGCAGAAACCATCGTTGCGCCGCAGTCACCGTCGGCACTCCTCCGCACTGGGCAGCCGCTTCGCGTCGCCTACTTCGAGTTGCGCGGCACCACCGTCTTCGATGTAGCGCGGCGGCTGGCCGCCGGAACACTCCAGTCTGGCGACCGCCACCGCCTCATGCACGCGGGCTTCGTGGTGCCCGACCGTGACGAAGAGATCATTGTGGCCGGTGAGCTGCTTCCGCTATACGAAGGACACGATCTGCAGACAGATGTGGAGGCGATCGAAGAGTACGTGGACCTCAACCGCTACCGCGGCGAGTATAAGGACCTGACCATCGTACCGAAGCAGACCTTTATTCGAAACGTGCTCTACTACTTCTGCTACAACCAGCCCCGTGGACAGGTTGCGCGCCTGGTTGGTCACAATCTGTTCTATGACCTCACTCGCCTCATTAGCGATTCCGCGCATCCCGATGGCACGCTCATTCCCGGCGTGCGACAGGGTGGGAGATGGGCCAGGGGTGGGTTCTCGCTCAAGCTCTGTGATTGTCCTGTAGACTATTGTGCCTTTCATCCACGGATCAGAATCAAGAAGCTGGGCCGCTTCAAGCACCGCTACGCCTTCTCCAAACGCGACCGTCCGCTCACAGGAGGCGGCTGGGACACCCGCAAGGACCGCACAGCCGGGCACTTCCTGGACACGCTGCCTTTTGGCCTGGCTCTGCGCAAAGGCAAAAGCGGCTCACTGGAGGCAATGGCCCAGGACTTCGGCGCACAGGTCCAGAAGTTGCCGCACCCCGACTTTGCCGGCGCGATCACTGACGACTACTTAAGCTATCTGGTCGCTGATGTGCAGGCCACCTACTGGCTCTCGGTCGCGGAGCTACGCGACTATAGCGCGCTCGCGGTCAGCAAACGCGCCGAGAGTGTCTATTCCACCGCCAGCCTCGCCAAGGGCTACCAGCAAGATTTCGGATTCCCGACTACGAGGCAGCGTCAGTTCCACCTCGCTCTGCCGGAACTCGGCTATGTTGCCGCCGATGTGAACGGCTTTGCCATGAGTACCTACTTTGGCGGACGGTCCGAAGTCCGCTACCGAAGCGCACCGGTTGAGACTATCCACCTGGACTTCAAGTCCGACTATGTGGCTGGCACTGACCTCATGGGCTTGCAACGCTTTGCCCTGGCACAGGAGATCACTGCGCGCGACTGCACTCGTGAGCTGCAGTCCTGGTTGAGCGAGCACACCAGCGTGCAAGTAGTGGACGAGCTCCGTCATCCGGCGACCTGGAAATCCCTGTGCGTGCTGGTTCAGGTGAAACCAACGAACGCGACGCTGCCCGTCCGCTCGAACTGGGGCGGCGCCTTGAATATTGGCCAACAGATTGTCTCCTCTCAGATCCAGCTCTGGTGGCCGCTGGCTGATATCCTCGCTGCGTACATCCGCGATGGAGTCGCTCAGGACATTCTGCAGGCCATCGAGTTCGTGCCCAGCGCTTCCCAGGTAGCGACCAAGCCGCTGACCATCGCCGGCCGGGTGGTGGATCCACAGTCTGTCAACATCTGGACGGAGTTTATCAACATTCGTCGGCAAATCAAGCGGGAGATGAAGGCGGCGATCGCTTCCGGAAACGCCGAGGAAGCGGCCCGGCTCGATGCCCAGCAGCATGCGCTCAAGGAAGCAGCGCTCGCTGGAACCTACGGCATCTTAGAAGAGTTAAATGAGCACATCTATCAAGGAAAGGCGCTGACCCTGGACATCTACGCCCTGGGGCACACGAAACGGCTCGGCAATATCGTGGAGGTGCCAGGCAGCTACTTTGCCGGGGCACTCGGCACCTTCATCCCAGCCGGCGGTCGGCTTCTCCTGGCGCTGGTGGAGCAGCTGCTGATTGAGCGTGGGCTCAGCTATTGCTTCATGGATACCGACTCGGTGACCGCGATTCGACCGGAGGGGATGGAACGGAGGGAGTTCTACCGCCGGGTAGAGGAGGTGGTGGAGTATTTCAGCCCGCTCAATCCCTACGAGGACGGCGGTTCGCTCCTGGCGTACGAAGATCAAAATTACGCGGTTGATCCGGATAACCCCAACGCCGTCACGAGCGCTCTGGAGCCGCTCTACTGTATCGCAACGTCGGCGAAGCGCTACGTTGAGTTCAACATCCGGATGGATCCCGAAACGGGCGTGAAAATCCCCGTCCTGCGCAAGTTCACCACCCATGGGCTGGGGGCCTGGGGTCCGCGCGTGCATGATAGCGCGCTGCCGCAGTATATGCATCCACCGATCACCTACCGTGTGGAGGATGGTACGCGTGTGCCCGATAGCCGGCCGCTGGGAGGCCCGCTCTGGCTTTACCGGCTGCAGTGGGAATTTGTCTACACCCTGCTGAACGACCGGCACCCCGATGGAACGCCACTATACCATGATCCCATGAGCGGTGACTCCTTCTACCTGATCCCCTTCGATGACACGCTTGACGACCTCGCCTTCACCCAGTTCAGCATCGAAACCTGGGCAGATTACCAGCGCGTGAAGCACCTGGCAGGGGTACGGCCCGGTGGATTTCTCACCATCTACCCTGATCCATCGCTGGGATATCCGCGCGTAGAGGTCGCAGAGAGCGTGCTCTCTACCGACGCCAATACTGGTCCGGCCGCTCGACTTGGCGGATCTGACGCTGCTGGATCTCAAAGTGAGACACTGATGAATAGGTCATCGTCGGCGCTTTACTCCCCTTTTGTCTCCACTGGTGCGGAGGCGCACGAGGCGTTGTGTCTGGGCCGTATTCGCCGCGTCGGTGATGATACGGTAGTCGCAGCTGATGAGGGACTCGCAACCGTCTATAGCAGAGTCAAGAGATATTTCACCCACGGCGAAGCGAAGGCCGCGAATCCGTTTGGTATTGGTCGACTCGAACGCCGGCATATGGAGGTGGTGGCTGTCGAGGTGATTGGGAAAGAGTCGCACACGCTGGCCCAGGCGGCTGTCGAGGATACCGCCGGGTTACTGGGCAGTGCGGAACTGCTGCGGAGTCAGTCGTATGGGAATGCGATCGTCCTGCCTACAGCCACATCACATAGGCAGCTCTCTGCTCTCCTCGATGAACCGATACCGGACTTGCTGGCGGCGTCCTGTTTGTCACGCTCCACGCTGAGTAGTTTGCTTCACGACGCTCACAAGCCGGACGAGGAGACGTTGGAGGCGCTCCGCACAGCAATGCGGCTGCTGGACCCGGACGGCCGGTGTCCCAGCATCGCCGGGTGGCGCGAGTTGCTCACGTTGGTGGGTCTTGCCGACGCTCTCGGCGTGTCAATCGAGGAATCCCGGCTCCGGTTTCGAGGCAGGGTCACCTGGACCGAAGGGGAGCGTGCACGACTGCTGGTGCACATGCTGGGGCGAGGTAGAGATGACGCTTCTACTGGTGTGCTAGATATTCGCTTGCTGGTTGGCGTGCCTTTCATCCTACTCGCTCCAGCTGAGGCAAACATGACTGGCCTGACCTACGCGCTTCAACTTTTGGATGCGAACGACACGAAACTTATGGTGCGAGACCTGCACCGCATCATCGTTGATTATCCACCGCATGAACCAGTTCGAATCACCAAACAGAACTCGCGATTTAGCCTCGAACCAGTGTCCTCGGGTGTATGACATTCAAACAACACACTGAATCAAACTATCAGGGATAGATGCTCACCCACTAGACCACCTAGGGCATGCTGTTTGCGGTATGCTCCGAAGACTCCCTTGCGTTGACGTGAGATAATGGACATCCATAGCACACATCTTCTGCTATTAGCCACAAGGATGCTGCCAGAAAGGATAGAACCCATGACGAAAACAGTCAAGAGTACACCAGTGCGCACCCAAAAGAGTGCGCAGCGTAGTATACGCAAGCGTCTCATTATTGAAAATCCGCGTGACCTGCCAGTTCGGCTGATGGATGTCGCTGCATCGCCGCCGGCAGTCTCGTCCTCATTCCAAGTCAGGGGTTCGGTTACCCCTCCACCGATTCAAGATCGCTAGTAAACGCAATCCGAATCACACGCCTAAAGGTGGGCAGCGTGACTTCATATGCCCGTTGCTGGAGAAAGTGGCCAAGTGTTGGCGGATTGTTTGACTCTAGCAGTTCTCGTGGGAATACCCTAGGGCCTACAGCACCGATGTCTTCCCACTTTGATGCCTCTAAAAACAGACATGGTATGTGCTTGATTCTTAGTCTCCCAAGCTGAAAGGCCCTATGGTAACCATTCTTCAGATAGCAGCGCCCATTGTAACGCACTATCTGAACGAGATTTGAAGTCGGTCCCCAGGCTAGACTCACAGGTGTGAGCTGTTCAGTCGTGATTTGGCCAATAACTGCTGAAAGGATGCCACAGTTTATATTGGGCGAGGTAACTACTACCTCGCTTCCATTGGAGATGGCGTTTGTGCTCATGTGCGCTTTTAGAACTTCTGTGGAGTGCGGCAAACACCACTGCAGTAGCTCCTGCATAGAGCTTCCCATCTGAGCTGGTGCTGTAGGCGTTCGTTCTTTCAGTGTGTGCACATGAAACTGAAATGCGAGTAGTGGCGCAATCTCTACTTGCTTGAAGGAAACCTGCATAGCAGCCACGGTGTCTTTGTATCGTGGGTGATTTGGCACGCCTTGAAGATATGCCGTGTGTTTTGCAGGAATCTCAAGAATGTTGGGTTGACCGGCGTGTGGAATAGGATTGCCCAGCCTGGCTCTGGCGTCTTGCCACATTTTGACAAGTACAGTGTCTGAGGTGTCCTTGCATATGCACTGGGTTCGGAAATACTCTAAAGCGTCACGTTCGTCCATAAACCCGACGAGCGATAGTCCAGGCAGCATTATCTAAACCTCCAAAGGCAAGCAGCGCAATCGTATGCTGATGTGTGATTTATCCAGGTCATGGTCTGTTGCTCCCCGCGCGCGCTGCGCGTTTTATCTATTGACGGGGCGATCTGGTCGCCAGCAAAAATCTGGTAAAAGGATCTCCTCACTCAGTCACAAGCTGAGTGCACGCGAATCATCTTTATCCGGTTTCTCTATTGGGCGCATAGCCATGCCCGTGGTTATGCGCCCGTCGCTTGCAATGGACTGCTAAACCACCATGCAACCTCCTCACACAACATCATCCACATAGAATGTAACTTGGGCAGGGGAAACGCCAGCCTATATGTGGATTTAGGCTGACATTATGGATGGGTATTCACGTGTGCAGACGAACAAAGATTCCTATTGGTAGCACAAGAAGCCGTTGGTGGCTACCATGCCGAAATGAAAGTCTAGAATCATGTGAGTAATGATCTGGTTACGATTTATAAAACTGTGCTGCGACGCTGCCACTCTTCTCTCACTCTGTGCCGTTTCTATCGTATATCCTAGCAAGCACCGAGCAGGCGAGCGAGAGGAGACACACATGAGCGAGCAGCAGAGCGATTCCACGACAGCGACTGCAGTATCAGCCACAACGACGAGTGCGTGCCCACATCCTGAGGCGATAGGCAAGCGGTGGGGCGACCCCATCAGCAAGGAGCGGCAGGCGGAGCTGGACGCCTTGGCCGAGCAGCAGCGCGTGTGGTCCGAGCAGCCGGAGGCGTTCCTGGGGGAGAGCCCGTTCGGTGGTGCTGGCCGGCTGACCGGGGCCGATGTATTCTGGCTCGCCGCCCGGGCACTGGCGAGGTGGGGGGAGGAGACCGATGACGTTGCCGCGCTTGCCGCTGCCCAGGCTGACTTGCGAGCCGTAGCGCAGGACACGCAGACGGGCCGGGGGGTACGCGGCAAGGTAGACCTGCGTGACACGCACCTGGAGTTGGCCGACCTCATGGGGGCGCACCTAGAGGGGGCCTTCCTCTGGGGGGTATACCTGGAGCAGGCCACCCTCGACGGGGCGCACCTGGAAGGCGCTCGCCTCCACGACGCGAGTCTGGAGTTGGCCGACCTCATGGGGGCGCACCTGGAGGGGGCTGGCCTCCAAGGGACGCACCTGGAGCAGGCCCTCCTCTTCCAGGCCCACCTGGAGCGGGCCGACCTCCACGACGCGAATCTGCAGGGGACCTCTCTGGGCGAGGCACACGTGGAAGGCGCTGACCTTCGCAAGGCGCACCTGGAGAGGGCTGACCTCACCGCGGCCTCGTTCGACAAGAGTTCGCGGCTCAACGGTGCCATCCTCACCGGGGCCTCGTTCGACCAAGTGTCCTTCGACAACACCAACCTCACCGTCGTGGACTGGGGCTTGGTGGACATCCTCGGCGACGAGGTGACGGCCCGGTCACCGAAGGACCACGAGGGCAAGCCGAAGGACTCCGCAACCCGCCTCGACGACTTCAAGTCGGCGGTCCGTGCCAATCGGGTGCTGGCCGTTGCTCTCCGGAACCAGGGACTGAACGAGGATGCCGACCGCTTCGCCTACCGTGCGCAACTCCTTCAGCAACAAGTACTGTGGCGCCAGCGCAAGGTCGGTGGGTACTTCTTCTCCCGGTTTCTCGATGTGCTGGCCGGCTATGGCTACTATCCTGGTCGCGCCGTGTTGTGGTATCTGGCTACCGTTTTGGGCTTTGCCTGCGTCTACTACCTCGTTGGACACGCCAGCGGCATCATTCCTGGACCCCTAGATGCAATAGTCTTCAGTCTCACCTCGTTTCACGGCCGTGGCTTCTTCCCAAGTGAGAAAGTCAGCTTGCATAGTTCCGTGATTGTCTTAGCTGCCCTAGAAGCGGTGATTGGCTTACTCATTGAGATCAGTTTTATTGCCACCTTCACGCAGCGGTTTTTTGGCCGGTGAGGAAGACCATGAGTCACACCGACACAAGACCGCCATCTTCACCTGAGCGGCTGCTCTCGGCGCGGCGGGCACTGCGGTCTGGTGACCCGGCAGTGCGGGTGAGAGCCGGGGCCTCTGTGGCAGCGCTATGGTGGTGGCAGCAACTGTTCACGAAGCCATCCGGGTCGGCCGGCCGCGCAAAGAGGACGCGTAGGCTGCCGACAACTGGTGACGGTGACGGGAACCAGCACTGGCGGAAGGAGCCCCCCATCCCGCGCACGGGCTGCAGCTGGCCAGATGAAAGCAAGGAGACAGAGGAACTGCACGGCACAGGGATGGCTGTGGAGCCTGCTCAGACGATTGGTAAGAGCTGAGAAATGGGTAGACGGCTGGCTGGTTTAGAAACCTAGGCAGGATGCGGGCCGACGGTGGTTGGGACCACATTTTGAGGAAAATATAGTGGTAGCTAATCTACATACCCGTCAAGGGTAGGAGGGGTAGGTAGGATTACTAGCACTCATTTTCGGTCAAAAACTGGTCCCATATCCCCGGAGCCTGCAGCAGTCCCGACTTGGCCGCGTCATTAAACCAACCGACCGTCTACCCATTTCTGGACTCGTAGCAATCGTCCGAGCAGTCTTTCCGGCCATCCCTGCGCCGCGCATTTCCTCTGTCTCCTTGCTTTCACCTGGCCAGCTGCGGCCCGTGCGTGGGAGGGGCTCCTTCCGCTGCTCCTGCTCTCCATGACCGGTGCTGGGTACCATCCCCACCGCCCGTTGCCGGTGGCCTCAGCGTCCTCCGTGCGTGGCCGGCCAATTCTGATGGTTTTCGTGAGAAGCTGTTGCCACCACGAGACCGGCGCCACGTACGCCCCGGCTATCACCCGCACCGCCGGGTCACCCGCTCGGTCCACGAGCAGATTCCGACGCCGTTAGGCCGCTTGTATCGAGAAATCTATCATCTCACCTGTTGACCGTGTGGAATGCGGGATGATACAGTTCGATGAGCCGAATGGTAGCTGTGACGGCAGTCGGCCGCGCAAGCACGTTCCTGGCAAGCTCTGAGGAGAATGGCAATGGCAGACGTAGTACCGGCGTTTCCCTTTCCGCAGGAGGCCATCCAGGCGCAGGCCCAGGGCAATGTCAACGTGATGATGATGGGCAGTGTCGCCTACGCCAAGGCGCAGGGGCACGACAGCCGCCACTGGGCGGTTTTCATGGGAGCAGCGGTCACACCAGGCTGGACGGGCATCACGACGGCGCGGGAGGCGGCCACGGCGCTCGCGCTAAACTGCGCCAGCATAGGGATGCAAGTGCTATCGGTAGAGGGGGACGATGCCCGCGGCGAGGTGGTGACGGGCAACTGGCCCGAACAAGAGCTGCTGGACACGTTTGGGCTCTCACAGGCGGAGGCGGATGGGCTTTGGTGGATTTTCGAGCCGATCGCGAAGTCGCTAGGCCTGACGTATAGCTGGCAGCGCGAGGGGAACGGGCTGCGCTTCACGTTCACCCAGTAGCGGCGGCTGACGCGCACAGGCGGGAGTCCCGTGAGTGGGACCAGACCCAGCTACATGGTGCGGGCCTGCGTCCCACTTCCCGCATCGAGGTGTTGGCGTCAGTCGGCGGCGAACATTCTGCCAGCTGCCGCACCTTCACCGGCCGAAAAACCGCTGGGTGAACGTCGCGATGAAGCTGATCTCGATGAGCAGACCGATGATAGCTTCACCTGCGGCAATAGGCGCTAGATTATTACCCAGACTGATACCGGAGACGAAGAAGCCCCCGCCATGGAAACTGCTGATAGACAGCACCAGCGCCTCATCCCACCGGAGATGCGGCGCCGCGAACTGTCCGTTGACCAGGTAGAGACCGGTAAAGAGCAGAATGATCACCACATAGGCGATGACACTACGTACCGGCTCGTACCCATAGCCTGAGATGAGGTCAAGCAGCCAGGAGAAGGCGGCCGCACCACGCCTCCCCTGCAATCGCAGGACCCTCCGCTGCAGGACCTGGGCGCGGTAGGCAAATTTGTCAGCGTCGTCATTCAATCCTTGGGTACGAAGCACAGTGGCCAGCTGGCGATTGGCACGAGCGGCAGCCTGGAACTCAATCCATCGGGCACATGAGATCTTTGGATACTCGCTGACTTGAGGAGTGCGAGCATTCGTTCCTCACCCAGTTCTTTCACGGTTCTCCACTCCACCACAGCCAGATTGGTCTGGTCGAAAACGACTTGACCGAGCCTCGCCTCATCGAGTACGGCACCTTTCAGATGGGTTGCCTTATCGAACCACGCGGCAGTGAGATCATACGCGGTCGCACCGTACTGTTGGAGAATCGCTGTCTGTTCCTATAGCTGGCTCCTGGCTTAGCCGGGCAACAAGCTACAACGGTATGGTACGACGCGGTATCATGCGAGAAAGACCTGGACCGGCCGGTATCCCGGCAATGATGCCGGAGAGGGCGTACGCACTGCCCATGTTACCCGACTAGGGTCAGAGCTGGATCAGCGCTGAGGTTACATTCGCCACCCACCCGGAGCTGGGAGATCTGAGAGCCGGTAGCGGAGTTCACCGAGTAAATATAGCCAGTACCGGTCTCGACGTAGACCACCCCGCTGGCGACGATCAGCGGATACGCCCCATTATAGCCCACGCTCGGCAGCAGGTACGACCAGAGCTGCTTCCCGGTCGCCGCGTCGAGCGCCAGAACCTCCCCCCGAAAGATGTTGGGATTGACTCCATTTCCCGGCGCATTTCCCGGCGCATTTCCCGGCGCACCGCCCACGTATACGACTCCGTTCAGCACGACCGGCATAGCGTTCACCGCATACTTCATCGACGTGTTCCACACTGGCGCACCATCCCTGGCGCTGACCGCATAGATGGAGCCGTCCACCGAGCCGAAGTAGACCAAGCCGTTCGCCTCGGTGGCTATCGTCTCGTTGAGCGAATCCGCGGTGGGGCCGAACTCGCCAGTCTGCCACAGCTCCCGGCCGTCAGCCGGGTTGAAGGCATAGACCGTACTGGGGCCGTTCTCCACGCCATACGCGTTGTCATACAGGGTGCCATCCATGAGTACTGGAGGAAGAAAGGTCTCGACGGCATCGACCGGCTGCTGCCAGAGGAGCCTGCCAGTGGTGGCGTCAAGTGCCAGCAGGTTGTTGCCACTGGCGGCATATACCACGCCACTAGCGACGTCTCCCAGTCCGGGGAAATACCCGCTATTGTCTTCGCTGGAAACAAAGGTCTGCGACCAGCGCGGCGAGCCGTTCTGGTCGTTGAGAGCACGAATGACGATGCCACCCGGCGCGTCGGTCTCGAGGTACACCGTCTGCTGCGACACAAAGAGATTGGAGATCTCACTGCCGCTGATGGTCGTCCGCCACCGACGACTGCCGTCTAAAGTACTCAGGGCGTCGATGTAGATGGCCTCGCCGGAAGCAGCCTGGATTGCTACGAAGGCTTCGTCATCGGACACGGCGACTGGTGTCAAGACGGCGGACACGGAGGTGACACCCCGTAACAGCTGGTAGGGCGTATGCCAGATGAGCGTCAGGTGGCCCTGCTGCACCTGGAAGCGGTAGATGCCGTCGACGGCGGCGGCGTAGAGTCCCGCTTCACCGGGTTCGACGTGGGAGACAGCCTGGGGCAAGTTTCCACAGGCGGTGGAAGAGGGACCAGGGAAAGAGGTGTGGATCTGTGGACCCAACAGGACGAGCGTGGCTAAAACCATGACGGCGACTAGCACGATGATGATCCCATATTCGATCATGCCCTGGCCACGTAAGAACTGCCGGCTATACATGGGTATCCTCTGCTCACTATTCTACGGCCAGTATAGCGTCGTCCAACGGTGTACACAAGACATGCAGAGACCATGATACCAGACATTCAGTGGACAAAATTGTAACTACTCAGCGGCACCTGTCTGCTGGCTTAGTGTGCTACGGAAGTGTAGCATAGCCAGCAACCCGGCGTCAATCAAACTGAAGCTAGGTGATATCGCATGCGCAGTACCAAGTGGCATTTACAACAAGCATGTGTGTTCGACTTTATCGCTGTTGTGTGGCTAGTAACTGGCACTGGAACACGCAGAACATGCGTGTCAGTCGCCGCCAGCAACGAAGGAGCCAACCGACCTATATGGGTGGCATCGGGTCAGCTGGTGCTTCAACTTCCGTGTCGACCGCGGATTTTGCTGGCCTGCTATCGTCCTCATGTGACGACCTCTGTCCCTCGACCATGCGGCCCCTAGCTCTTAATGTTCTCCTTCACTCGGCTGGCACCACAAATGAGAGTCAGCGGAAATTCGCCACATGTTTCTAGGACCTAATCCCCTCGTATTCCTCAAGAAATTTCCGAGACAATCCAGTAGGATACTTCTCTACAATTCCTGGAGAAAACCCGTTAGGGCATACTCCTCAAGAAATCTCTGAGAAAATCAGGTCACGAATGGATAGGCTATGCACCCTCGCAGCTATCACCGTGATAACCGGCACTGATTATACGCATCTGCCAGAATCAACAGACGCTCGGCAATGTTGCGGCCGGACTCCGAACCCGAGCGGACACGGGCGATCGTCTCGGGGCGACAATCGATGAACCAGGCCATCGCAGTATCACTAAAACCACGGGTAGAGAGATCTATCAGGAGTTGCTGGACGTTCCGGTAGGGGAGCGGCGTGTTCGTCATAGCACTGTCCCTGGTGAAGTCGTCAGTGGAGCCGGCGATTCAGGCCATGAGAAATCACGCTAAGCCATATCATTCTTCCCACATAGTGCTCACATAGTGCTCACATTTTTGCCTGCAGCCTGTCAGCTTATCTAGCGGCAGCTACAGCGCAGCTGGTATGCCACGACAGTTAAGCTCTATGCAGGTCGGTGTCCCAGTGAACGTATCAACCGCAACAACAACAACAACGAGGAGGAGGACGATCAGTACTATGACGAATTCGAGCAGGCCAAACCCCAAAATACGGTTGCGCATTGTCCCGCTCTCCTTTGTGTGCTGCTTCTCGTCAGCTTATCTAGCGGCAGCTAGCGATAGGTATCTATAACGGCGCTGATGTGGGACAGCCAGGAAAGGTGCACGTCTGTCTCCCTGAGTACAGATAAATCGCACCAGCAACTGTGAGGATGACGATAATCAGTACTATGATGAGTTCGAGCAGGCTAAACCCCACATTTTGGTTGCGCATTTTCCCACTCTCTTTGTTTGCTACGTCACCGACAATATGCCGCTTGTCCTCTAGTATGTGTCTAGTATAGCGCAACCGTGTCTATGCAAGACGGCAACGAAGCGGTAATGCCAGGCGCTCAGTGGACAAAATGTAAGCGCTATATGGAAACCATGTGCTGGCTTAGAATGGTACTGCGGCGGTGTTCGAGTCATGTCCTGGGTTCTTGTGCCTGTAACAGTTGAGTGAAGACTACCTCTCATTATACGATATTGTTGAGCGTCGGCGCTGGCTGTGCCTGGGTGCATGCGCCAGCGAGCGAGTATGGGCAGTGGGAAGCACTCAAGGCACGCTATATCGGTAATTACTGCGCCTAACAAACCCATCGGACGCAGGTGCTATACTACTGAAGTCGTGTTGGCCGGTTCTAGCCAGCCTCAGGTTGCGTACAACTTCCCCCAAGAGTGATGCAATGAAGATACAAGTGGCGACTAGCCAGTTTCCCACTGACGCCGACATCCGCAGCAATTTGCGCTATGTGCTGGACCAGATGAGGTCGGCGAAAGAGCAGGAAGCGCGTGTGGTGCACTTCCCGGAAGCTGCCCTCTCCGGCTACGCAGGCGCAGATTTTCCTTCCTATGAGGGCTTCGACTGGGACGTGCTTACCGAGTCCACAGAGAAGGTCTTCGAATACGCTGAGGAGCTTGGTCTGTGGGTGATCCTGGGCTCGACTCATCGGCTGTCCGCAGGCAACAAGCCCCACAACAGCCTCTACATCATCAACGACCAGGGCCGGATCATCGACCGCTACGATAAGCGGTTCTGCTCGGGCGACGAGTCTGCTCAGAGGGGCGATTTGGCCCACTACAGCCCGGGCAATCACTTCTGTGTCTTCGAAATCGATGGTGTTCGCTGCGGCACCCTCATCTGCTACGACAATCGCTACCCCGAGCTGTACCGTGAGTACAAGCGCAGAGGGGTGCAGCTCCTATTCCATTCCTACCACTCGGGGCACATCAACGCCGAGCGATTTCGGCCGATGCAAGCGGCGGTGGGACCAGAGAACTGGGAGTTCAACACCGGCTCGACTATTCCCGAAATCATCCAGCCTGCGACCATGCATGCGGCGGCGGCGAGCAACTATGTATGGATCAGCTGCCCCAACTCCTGTGCACGGGAGAGCTGCTGGCCCAGCTTTTTTGTACGCCCTGACGGTGTCATAACTGGCCGCCTGCAGCCGCACACCGCCGGCATACTTGTCTCGACCGTAGATACCGAGGCCGAGTTCTACGACTCCACCGTCGCCTGGCGTGGGCGAGCTATGGATGGAGTCTTGCATAGTGGTGAACTGATAGACGACCCGCGCTCGGCCGAGCGGACGTGCCTGTGAGCGCATCAGCCAAGGAGGAGGCCCGGAACCCCCAGCGCAGCTTCTCCCTGGATCAGTTACTCGCCTCCATCCAGGAGACCATAATTGGTCCAGCAGAAAATAAGGCGTTGGAACTGCGTAACAAGCGGCACCAAGCCTTTTTGACCAGAAGTTATTGCAACGGTGCCGCTCACCAATGAATCTGCCGACAGGCCACGTCGTACACCGGGCTATCGCGGCCTTTGAGATCGGCATGGAGGAATCCGCAGGCCATCATCGCATCAGCCGAGGCCATCATTGGCCTGCTTATCGAGATCAGCTTCATCGCGATCTTCACTCAGCTTTTTTGTGGCAGACACCGAAAGACGACGTCGAAACCGACACCGGTTATGCTGATTGCGGCGCAGCTGCGCTGGTGGGTTAGGTCAGAACGAAGGTCACCGGTTTCCACCCTCTTGTATTTCAGTTGCTTGTGACCAAACGACCTGCCAGATACCCTGACGCAGTTCATAGACATCCAAGTGCCAGAAATGCCCGCGATGAGTCGTTTCGGGGTGGAGTGTTTCGCCTGGGAAACCGAGCTCGAGCTCGGATTGATACCGAATGGCTGCCATAGGTTCCTGCAAACGTACGTCAATCAGTCCTGGCTCCCACACGAGGTAGTTGATTTCACCAGATGCCACTCGTCCGAGATACTGTTCTTTTGAGAGTGAGTTGCCCGAAGGGGTGATTAATTGGAAATCGTCAGCATGCAAGAGATTTGCCACCGCTATATTTGCTTCTACCAATGCGCGCAGCCGTTCGCGTTCAGTGCTACGAATACGATCTGCCTCGCTTTGTGTGACATTTTCGTTTTGAGAAGTATTCATGGCTTTTCCTTATCTTCCATTATCTCGGAATAGGTCTCGTTAGAAAGTATCTTTTATTGATGATTTCATCCACCCCATTCGCTTTGCCACCTTCTTGCATTGAATACACCAATCACAGGAGCAAGACTTCGCATGCGCTGCTTCAGTTAACATAATCAATGTTCACCTATTCGCACATAGCGGAGTGTGGGAACTGGGAAGCAGACCGCCGGCAAGTCGCCGCGAGCGGACGCGAGGAGAACGAACGGCGGCACAGGGAGGGGCAGGATAGGCTCCAGGGCGTGTGGTGACTCCGTACTCATGACAGGTAGCAGGCAAGCGCCAGCGAGTCGTAAGGATTTAGCAAGTAGGCGACGACAGCAGCGCTCGGTTGGTGAGAGATCCTGCCGTAGCCATCGGAACCCTGTTGCTATGTCTTGCGTACGTGTATAGGCAACGGTAGCCTAGCTACACCTTGGGGCACACGCTCGGCGACCAGATGGGGCGTGATCCGTCGGAGGGGAGGGTCATCGTGCACATGCCTTTGCAGACGCGCAGTGCCTCCATTCGGTACGGGTTGATGTTTGGCTTCATCCTGGCGGTTATCTATGTTGTGAGCGCGATCATACAGTTTATAGCGGGAGTCACGCTCGCGCTTGCCCAGAGTAGCACCCGTGTCGGCTCGCTCGCTATCCTCAACTCTGTTGTGTTGATTCTTGAGTGTGCCCTGTTCGTTGTTGCCGGATTGATGACGGCCCGATCGTTCAACGGCATACCGATGCAACTGTCCCCCACCAAAGCAGGATTCATCGCCGGACTGGTTGTGGGCGTTGTCGAGTTCGTCACAACGCTAATCATCGAGCTGGTTTTCATCTCACCTCATGGCGTGTCCTCAGCTTATTACCCCGTCTACGCGTTTAGTATTCCCTTCTACGTTAGAGTCGTTTGGGGCGCGATTATCATTCTCGTGCTACGCATTTGCCTGGGAGCTGCCCTTGGAGCAGTGGGCGGTCTCTTCGGCACGCCGAACCCATGGCGCCAAGAAGCGACCAAGCCAAAGTGAGTACAGGGAATCCGGAGTGGTCACATGAACGCAAGTGTAGGGACAGGCGGGACTGACTCCTCGGCACCTAGCGACATAGAGCGAGAGACCCACTAGTGGCAAGCAGGCGACACGAGCAACGCTCGATGGGTTAGGTATGCGGGTCGCGGCAGCTCATGGCGAGCGAACGCCAGCAGACGAATGGCAAAGCAGGGAGGAGCAGGCCAACCTCCGCACCAGCTGGCCGCCGTCCTGTTTCTAGAGTTCTAGCGAGCGTGCAGGCAGGAGTATGTGCTGTCCTTGCACTCCGTCGCATTGGGCCGTCTGCCTGCTGGCACCTGCCGCATGATGGGTTTAGGCGTCCTCCGTGTGTGGCCGACAGAGCACCTGGTAGATGTCACACGCCGGCGCTATCGTTCCAGATGCGCTTATTCTCTATGATCTCGGCGGTGTGCCCCAGATCCCGTCCCGGTGTACACGAGGGCTGCATAGGTTACTTCAACAGGTGCGTGCTCTTGTTCGAGGTAGCCGATCAGCACGTTCACCATGTGTTGTGCACTCCCCCAGTCAGGCAGATTTCTTAAGCACCACCATACCATGGGTCTCAAAGATCTCCTGGCCTATTACTTCATAGCCTTGCTGACCATACGTTGCCAATACCGCATTGACGTCCTGGTCTTTGAGGGCCGTGGGATAGTAAATCCTCCCAGGTGCCGCCTGTGTGACCAAAAAGAGAATCACGAATTGCTGGAAATTTGGCATACATTCCCCTGTCATGGTGGGTCCGCGTGGAAGGGTTGTACTCCGCTGGCCTCGCTACAAGTATACCCAGTCGCGCGATGTAACTGCCGTGCATCACCGAGCGCGCAGGCGACTCTTGCAGTGCTACCGGCTACGGATACCAGAACAACCGATGAGTCGGCTCGCTGCATCTCTGTAGGGCATACTTCACTCGTATCCCTCAAGAAATCTCTGAGATAACCTAGTGTAAGTGCAAGAAAACATGTGTGTAAGAGCAATCACGCTCACTGTCGAGGCATTTGTCCCTCTATCCACGCTTTGATTTGCGGGACGATGTCAGCAATCCATTCTGCCCGTCGTCCGGCCTGCACCGAGAACCAGATCCTTTTCCCTGCTGGCCAAAGCGTGACCTCCAGCGTTCCTCGCTCACCTGGCTTGTGCAAGTGCCAATGCTGAGAATCTGGATAGGTACGCAGAGTGCCTCTCATGCGTATCTGTAACCCATAGTGTGCGGCTGCTTCTTCGACTGATGAAGCCAGCTGTTCTTCTCTTCCAGCCGGGTTGACAGCTACTTCAAACTCTTCCATGCAGTTGGCAGCTCAATCGTGATGATCACCAGTGTGTCGAGTACCTCCAGCTGGAGTCACCCTCGTTATTGACCAAAGTGGCCCCTCCTTCTACAGTCTTACACAGGCTCTTTCTTTGCACAAGGGCTTCTTCGAACATGCACCAGTGACGAATTGCTATGGGGCGCAGATGTCGGGACTATCACCGAGATAACTGACACTGGTTATAGGCATCCGGCAGTATCAACAGACGACTCGGCAATGTTGCGGCCGGACTCCGCACCTGAGCGGACACAGGCTCCACGCGCTCGTAGCGCAGCCGGGCTCAGAAATTCTGCGCCTCTGAGTGGGCCGTAGGCGTCCGCGAACATGATCCGCCGCAATGACGACGCACTGCCTTACATCCCCACATGCACCGGGGACTTACCTCGAACAGCGACAAATCTGCCCGCGAGACCACCGATGAGCCCGCACACCACTCCCTGCACAGTCCCGAATACCACCGCGACGATGCCGTAAGCGATGGAGGTCCCGGTCGCGCCGGCCTGGCCCATGTCGAGCGAGACATCGCCACCCAACGCCACCAGATAATTCACCTCCGCGTCCGTCGCGACATACGAGGCGCCAATGTTGATGAGCGCTCCTAGCACTGCCCCGAGCAGGCCCGCGATGACGCCCGCGAGTAGCCCCAGCCAGAACGAACGTCCTTGCCGGGCAGCCAGCACGCTGATGGCGAGGTAGATGACCAAACCGGCGATGAGTAGAGCCGCCTGCAGGTCATGCGCGATGGAGCCAGCGTCGGGATCCGCGAGCCCCGTCCCTGCCCGCGACAGCGTCCCGCCAATAATGGGATCTGCCAGTGATAACACTCCGCTGACCACTCCTCCGATCACCCCTAGCCGCAGTGCGGCTCCCACTCTTCCCGGCTGTTTCCCTTGCGCCATGAGCTGTTCCCCCTGCCCCAGTGGTGTCCCGCGCCCTCCTCAGAATAGAGGCACATTCGGCGCAGCGCAGCGTTCTGCCGCTTCTACTTCAGCGATACGATCTTCAAGTATCGTACTCTCCATGCTACACTACCGCGCAATCCCGCCTGAATAGTTTCTAGGATTCCGCAAGAGTAGGTAGCAGGCTGAGAGGAATGCTGTATATCGCCTATTTGTCTAATGAAATGGAGTATCTGCGGGAAATCAACCTCAGCAATCCCAGTCGACTCACAATGAACAAAGCGCTCAGCCAGCTCCACGAGACCCCATGCCTATTTAAGTTTTTGAGAGGGTCCCTGTCATCCCGGAGACAGAACTTCGAAGTCTGCAATCCTGCTCATGCGGGATCCAAAACCATTCCCCCAATGGGTTCTCAGCGATGCCGCTTGACAGACAGATCCTTCTCCATTACTATCTAAGTAATTACTTAGATAGTAATGGCAGACACGATTGGACCTGGGGAGGACACAGCATGGCTGAGCCTGCAAGCGGCAGACAAGGGCGCGGGCGTGACGCGCAACGAGCCCGTGAAGCGATTCTGGACGCGGCCGAGGCGGTCTTTGCCGAGCACGGCTTCGACGGGGCACGCAGTGATGCCATCGCCAAGGCTTCGGGCTACAACGTCAGCCTGCTGTTTCAGTATTTCAGCGACAAGCGCGGCCTGTATACCGCGGTGCTCAAGCGCGCCGACCGCGAGTTGCATGCGCTCCAGGTGCAGGTCCTCGCGCCCTTGTTGGCGGATGAGGCACTCGCCAGCCAAGAACAAGGGTTCAGAATCTTCCTGACGACGGTTGTGCACATCACATTTGACTACCTGGTTGAACATCCGCGCTTCTCGCGGATCCTGACCTGGGAGATGGCTGAGGGCTGGCGGACCTACGCTCAGATCGTCTCACAGCTCCTTCCCGAAGACACGGACTACTACGACCGCCTCTTTCGCCAAGCACGCGACGCCACGATACTACGCTCAGGTTTCTCGTCGCTGATCCAGCTGACAATGATTTTTCAGACATGCCAATCCTACCTGGCGTTTCTGCCGCTGTACCAGTTGCTGCTCCCCCACGTGGAGGGGTCCTCCAGGCGCGCGCTGGCGGCTGCACGCGAGCAGCTCGTGGCCTGGGTCACCGGTGCGATGCTGGTCGATCCAGAGGCGCCGATCCCCGAGCCCTAGAACCTGCGAGAAGGGTACCAATTGCCAACTCCATCTGATTCCTGTTTCCTGAAGGAGGAGCGTTATGAGCCGGCCAGATGACAACAGACCACAGCCTAGGGGGACGGCAGCGGGGACCATCATGGCCGGGGTATTCCGCCTGCTCAGAGGGATGCTGAGGAGAGGTAGTCAGCACAGCGGTAGAGCAGTCGTGACCGAGGCCACGACTGGCCCGGGAACAGCCGTTGTGGTCTGTCTCGGCGCCAGCGCAACCGATGCGACAGGCAGCTACGACTGGATACGCGATGTGGCAGAGCGACCGAACAATGCGTCCTTACGTTTCTATCGGTTCGCAGAGGGAGGCGATCTAGCCTACAATGGACTGCAGCGCCTGCCCGACATCATCGCGTGCCATCCAGACTACGTCATCGTGCTGCTTGGCGATAATGACGTACTTGCGCTGATTTCTCGTAAAGTAGCCCAGTTCGATCGTCTTACGAAGCATCTTCCCAGCCAGCCATCGCCAGAGTGGTATCGTGAGAATATGCAAGCCATCGTGCGCCGCCTGAAGCGCGACACGTCGGCGCGCATCGCGCTCTGCTCGCTGATTCCCATTGGAGAGGATCCAAGCGCGTTGCACTCGTTCCAGGCCGAAGCCAACCGACGCATCGCCGAGTACAGCGCCATCATCGAGGCGCTCGCGCGTAAGGAAGCGGTGAGCTATCTTCCCTTCTACGAGCGGATGCAGCAACTCATCGTGGCGTCTCCTGGCCGCGCTTTCACCAGCTTCGATTTTCTGCCGTTCTATCGCGATGTGTTCCGCCAGTTTGTCCTACGCAAGAGCAACGATGAGATTGGTCAGCTCAACGGCTGGACGTTTCATCGAGATGGCATTCACCTCAACAGTCGCAGCGGTAAGATCCTGGCTGATCTGATCCAAGAGTTCCTCGACACACCAGCAGGCGTAGACAGCCCACCACCCGCATAAGCACGTACGGGTTCGGGGAGGGCTGATACCTCCTGGCATTGTGTCAATAAATGGATGAGGAATAGCGGTCGTCTAGAAGCGATCGGATTCCGCGCGCCCTTGCTCATAGCGCCGCAGTTGCTCACTCGCCTGGCGGAGTGCAATGAGAGCGCTGACCAACTTTTCCTGCAGCTCTTGCTGCCGCTGAGGAGCGACACCCCTAAATTGCGCGAGCAAACCTAAGGCCCGGTGATACGTATTGACTAGTTCGCGTCTGACTTGCCACTCGGTCAAGAGTCGCATGTAGGAACCGTTCGTCTGTTCACGCATAAGGGCTGTCCTCCCACTTTGGATGCCGCTTGCACGGACGCTTGATAGCAACCAGACCTGCTGGAGATAGTATACACGATGGAAGGGCCGGACAAGCACCACGGCACCAGGTGACATAGAGCGGGGAAGCGCCGACAGGGCATAGGAGATGCTAAGCAAGCAACGTGAGCAACACTCGGGCGACGCTGCCCCGGCGGGCGGCGTGAATGGGGGTCCTAGCGCAGCAGCAGCGCGAGCAGCGACGAGGATGCTGCTAAACTTGTTTTCGCGCGCGGTAGGCGAAGCGGCCGGCATCCTCGCTCAGGCCCTATCGTCTGGCTGCTGTCGGAGTGTTTGCACGATGGCTCGCTCACCCGAAATCGGGTCCAAGCGCGCTCTGGAAGAAGGCTACTATGCGCTGGACATAGGCTTCTGGCATGAGCCAGTAGGATTGGACATGCTGGGCTCCCGGCACTTTCCACACCTGGACGTGCGCGTTGGGTGGCTGGGACGCAGCGGCCGCCAATTGGTCCATATTGGAGATGGGCACTGAGCTGTCAGCGGTGCCATGAATGAACAAGATGGGACGGGGCGTGATCTGGGCGACCACCGCTACGGGCCGTGCCTCGGCAAAGTTGACGCCATAGAGCAGCTGCCCCGCCAGCAGTGCGCCTGGCAACAACCAGGAAGGCAATCCTTGCTGCTCCGATCGCGAACGCACCAAGGCAGTAGCATCCGCAAAGGCGCTATCAGAGACAATCGCCTGAATCGCTGGTTCCGCCGCTGCTGCCAGGAGCATGGTGGCGGCTCCCAGCGACATGCCCCACCCGCCGATCACGCGAGGTCGACCCAGCAGGGGAAAGGGCAGCGCGCCGGTCCGCAAGAAATCCACCGCACCTAAAATATCGCGCTGCTCAAACTCGCCCAATGAGCGCGGGGCGGACGCCGACTCTCCGTTCCCACGCAGGTCCAGCGCCAGCACAGCAAAGCCATGCTGCACCAGAGCGGCACTCACGTGCAGCACCAGCGGGTCGCTGCGATTGCCTGGAATCCCATGCGCCACGATGATGGTCCGCTGCATCGTCTGCTTTCCGTCAGGCAGAACACCAGGCATCAGCCAGCCGCGGATGAGGAGATGATCGGTACGGCTGGGAAAGCTCACCGTATGGTAGAGCAGGCCCAGGGCCGCAGGAGTCTGGGTAATCGGGAGAGGATTGGTGGGCGCCATCAAAGCCATAGCCACCATCACGGAGGCGCCCGCATAGCCCAGCACCACAACTTCCAGCACCAAGATGGCCCCGAGCAGCACGCGCCGCCTGAGGCGCTGGCGCGGAGACAAGGTGGGGGCGCGCGGCGTACGGGTAGTGGCTTTGGCGGGTGCAGGCATCACGACCTCCTGTGGGGACCGTTGCGTTGCCTCACCAGGATAGCATGCTGGCATGGTGGCGTGCAAGGTCAAACCAGAGGGCGCTTTGCTGCCGTTCCCCGAGAAACTCCACGTACGACACCGCGTCATCAATCCTGGCAGGATAGTGGGTTACAATTATTTCCCCTGTTCGATTGGTACATGACATACCTGGGAAGCGGTTGTTCTCGCGGAGACAATGACTGACATGGGAACCAGGCACGTACTACGTCGTGCATGTGGCGAGAAGGTGTACAATGAAGCAACTCAGGTGTGAGCCAACTGGCGCTCCCTGGGACAATGCGCGCATGTGCCGCTTCGTGCGGCGGACAGCCCTGGAGGTTCATCAAGACTAGGTACATGGATCCCGCCACAACCGAGCCAGCCAACCCACACTCACTACCTACCCAGCCTGACCTCGCCGCGCCGGAGGGTGCGGTGGCTACTGCCAGGACGACGACAGACTCCAACGGCGCATTCACGATCTCTTCGCCCACTCAGCGCGTTTGGTCTAACTATCTGATCAACCGCAACTACGCTGTCCTCTGGGGTGGACAGGCGCTCTCCATTCTTGGGAACACAGTATTCAATACGACACTGGTTATCTGGATCGCGTCGCAGTTGGCCATGGGGCACTCATGGGCGCCACTTGCCGTCAGCGGAGTGCTGCTGGCAGCGGCCATCCCTGCCTTCTTGATCGGCCCATTCGCGGGCGTTTTCGTAGACCGCATGGATAAGCGCCGCATGATGCTGGCAATGGACGGCTTGCGCGCTATCATCTGCGCCGCGCTCATCCTAACGCTGAATGTCTTCTTTACCACCAGCAATCTGCATGCGCCGATCCGCCTGTATGGTTTCATGGGCGCAGCCTTCGGCGTGGGAGCCATGGTCGGCGCTATTCTGGCCAGCATCTTTGCCGAGCGTCTGGGCGTGGCACGCACACTCTGGCTGAGCCTGCTGATGGCAGGCGTCGCCGTGGTCGTCGTCTCGCGTATCACCACCTTCGCCCCGGCACTGGCGCTCTTCGCGCTGATCGGCCTCTTTATCACGAGCGTCAACGTTACTGTGGGACCGCTGCTGCTTCGGGCGACGCCGCGCGAACTGTTAGGCCGTGTGAACTCGGTCATCACCCCGGCGATGAGTGCAGGCATCCTGATTGGCACGATTCTGGCAGGCTATCTTGATAGCGAGACATTGCGTGGCTTGCATCTGGCCATTGCAGGAACGATCTTTGGCCCGGTGGACAGCATTTACACCATCGCTGGTCTGCTGTTCGTTGCCAGCGCGTTCGTCGTCCTGGTTGGTCTGCGGGGCGTCGATCGGCTGACCCGGTAGTACACCTATCACATGGCCAGTTGCATCGCCACCTTCCAGGTGATCTTCCGATTCTGGAGCGACTTGTCTTGCTGCGTACTGGAGGAGTCGGATGACTTTACGCCACTCGACTACATCCATTATTCGCGTGTCAACCGGGTACTGGTGCCGGAGCTACTCTGCCGGATTGGCGCTAGGGGCCGGGGCCGGCGATGTCCCGGCAACCTGATTCGCGGCTCCCTGGGCCAGCGCCATCCGCAGCTTGGCATCGTTCTCTTCTGTGAGGGAGGTCCGTACCAGCGTACCGCCGTACTTGCTTATCTCTGGAACAACTTTGTCAGGGGTAGAATGGCTCACCAGCACCAGTATAGCGGAACTGTTGGGCTGAAGACTTGCCTGCAGCTGCTTGATAAAATTGTCGTCAATGCCGTAGTCGGCGAAATGTCCGGCAATTGCGCCAGTTCCGGCGCCAATACCGGCGCCAATGGCGGCTCCGGCGATGGGCATCAGCACAAACAGTCCCAGCGTGAACCCAAAGATGCCCCCCATGACCGCACCCCCCGCCGCCGCGGCGCCGGTCGGGTTCATGGGCTCATGCAGCTGCACTCGACCATTCTCATCTTTAGTGATATACACCGCATCTTCCAGATCTATCAGATATGTGCTCTGGAGCTGCGAGAGCGTGGCCAGCACTTGCTCCGCTCGATGTACATCAGGATAAGATATCGCAACTAATTCACTCATCAGCTTCCTCCACCTGTCTTTACAGAAATAGCAGACACCTGATGAGTATAGTTGGGAAGTGCCGACGCGACACTATACGCCGGCAGAGTCCTTAGGGCTAGTTTCTGCCCTGAACCTTTGGGCAAAGGCCAAACCCACTTGTTCACTCTGCCGCCCCTAGCTCGCGCGGAAGCTGAGCTGTACCAGTCCAAAGGCACCACTCAGGGTCAGCGTGTTACCCTCCAGGCGATAGGACCCCACCTGCGGCAACGCCTGGAAGTAGTTGCTCTCCTGCCCCATCACGACAGGATCGATGCAGCCTATGAGGGTTTGAGTCACCATACTGATGTGCAGCTGGGTCCCGTTCAGCGAGTACGAAGCACCAAACCCATTGCAGCCACCTGAGCCGTAGATCCGCCCGTCGTGTGCCCCGAAGTGCAGGGTCGCGGAGTGGGACGAGGACAGCGCCTGCTCCTGGCCGTCGACCACCAGCGTGGTCAGCGCCCAGGTCGGCTGTGTCAAGGCAGCAGGTGGCGTACTCCGGGCAGAGAGGTTGATCAGGGCGACGATGGCCACAACGGACAACACGCCAATAATCGCCACAGCGATAAAGATGTATCGGCGCCGCATCGGTCTCCTCATTCTTTGGGTCGACAACACACTGTCTCTGCCCAAAACAACGCTGAACACCGACCAAAAGTTCCTGCGGGCTCTGTGCGAATGGTATGCCCCCATAGCTAATTTTTGATGAATACCTTCAGACCTATATAGATGCCACCAAGAATAAATAGACAAACCGCCAAGAGACCAATTGTGATCAGGAAAATACTGCCGGCAGCAGTGCTTAGGTGAAAGATGATAGCTGCAATACCTACCATAATTACTGTGAATCCCAGAAGATCAAACCAGGTAGCACAGAACTTTAATATTTGTTCAATACCCAAAGCCGCACGGATATTGACGTCCGTAACGTACAGAGCTTCTTTCGGGTCGATAGCTTCTCGAGAGCCAGCAAAGAAGCAAAAGACAAATGTTGGGAGTGCAACAGCGAAAGATCCTACGGCTAGTGTTAGTGGCTTATCTAAGTGTGGTTGGCCGAGTATGGCGAGATACGAGGCGACACAGACACCACTTAGAGTCGCTCGCAGTACCTGCTTTGAACTATTGGTCACGTTGCGAGTACGAATCAAAAATGCGCTGAAGACTTTGGCTAGGTCCAGGTCTTGGGGCATTTGGGGTGTATAGTTCATGAAGAATCCTCCTACTACCCTCTAACCAACGGTCGAAGATACCCAATTGTTTCTGTTTGTGGCGGCATGGCACGCAAAGGTACCTCGTGCTTCTCCTTACTACTCCCTTGTTCATACTGGGTGGAGCCTGGAAGCAGGCGTAAGGTCTTGCCGGGTACAGGATGTCGGTCGGCGGGGAAAATGGACGAGGCGTTGGCGCTGGCTGACATGCAAGCTCACAGCAATGGCGGCACCTCGCGTGAGATCGGCACGGCCAGCACCGTTGGCCCGGACGCCCGAAGCGCCCGACGCAGCGCATCCACGACGGCATCGGCCGACTCGATCTGCTCCGCCGCGCAGCCGTAGCCGCGGGCGATCGTGACAGGGTCCAGTCCCGGCAGGTCCAGTCCCGGCACGCGCGGCGTTCGCAGGAGCTCGGCGAACGACTTCAAGATGGCGTATTCGTGGTTCACCGGTACCACGAATACCACGGGCAACTGCTCGCGCGCAGCCGTCCACAGCGCTTGGACCGCGTAGTGGAACGAGCCGTCGCCGATCACGGCGATGACCGGTCGGCTGCGGCCGGTGTGTCGCTCGGCTAGGGCGATGCCGACCGCAGCGGGCAGCCCAAAGCCTAGCCCACCGCTGGCCATGGTAAAGAATGATGCCGGTCGCGTGATCTGGACGTAGCGATGGAGCAGGGCGAGGTTCGAGGGGGACTCTTCGACCAGGATGGCATCCTGCGGCCAGGCGCGTGCCAGTGTGGCATACAGCGCCGCAGGCGACAACGGCGTGCCCCCAGCCGGCGACGGCGTGGCTGACCGCGGCGTGGGAAATGGTCGATCCGCGGCAGGCACCAGGGCGGCCAGTGCCGCGCACGCCAGGCCGGCGTCGCCGAGAAGGCTGTCTCCCACCGGGGCGCGCGCCGCCTCGTCCGGATCGTCCGTTATGTGGAGCAATCGCGTGCCCTCGGGCACGTAGTCACCAGGCACGTGCGGATAGTAGCGGAAGACCGGGGCTCCGACCACCAGCACTGTGTCATGTCCGCGCAGCGTGTCGGACAACGGGCCAATGGCGAATGGCAACACGCCCTGGTACTGCCGGTGATTCTCCGGGAAGCCAACGCGCTCGGACGCCGGCGGGGCCCATACCGGGGCGCGCACTCGCTCCGCCAGCGTGACGGCCGCCTCCCATCCGCCGCTGCGATCGATGCCCGCCCCCAGCACCAACGCGGGGTTCCGGCTCCGCGCCAGAGTCTCAGCGAAGACCTGCAGCCGCCCGGGGTCGGGAGCAACCTGTGTGCTGATCTGCCGTACGGCCGGGCGGCCCTCACTGGGTTGGTCCCAGTCGTCCATCGGTAGGGCCAGGTAGACCGGACCGGTGGGCGGCTGCACTGCCGTGGCGTAGCCACGCATGAAGGCCGCGGGAATGTCCTGGGCACGCACGGGCTCGTAGCTCCACTTCACATACGGCAGCGGTAGCTCCGGCGCCCGCCGGTTCATCAGCCAGGGCTCGAGCAGGGCCATGGTGCGGGTCTGCTGCCCCGCCGTTACGATGAGCGGCGTCTTGTTGTACCAGGCGGTAGCGAGGTTGCCCATCCCGTTACCGGTGCCGGGAGCGCTGTGCAGGTTGACCACGGCCGGCCGTCCCGTCGCCTGCGCATAGCCGTCCGCCATGGCAACCACTGACGCCTCTTGCAGCGCCGGCACGTAGGTGAAGTCCGACGGGAAGTGGGCCAGGAAGGTTTCCTCGGTCGAGCCAGGGTTGCCGAACACGGTGGTCATACCAAGAGAGCGGAGAAGGTCGTAGGTCGTTTCGCGTACGGTTGCCATGATAAGCCTCCTGCGGCACCGCTCAGTGCCGCGAGCGAGAGATGTGCGTTTGAAACCGCACCGTCAGAGTCAGCCGTAGCTCACCGCCCGTGCAGGATCTGCAGATGCGTTTCGTGGCCGACTCACAGCAGCGGTCGCAGACCTCGTGCCTGGCATATCAGAACTAGGGGCCGATCCGCCGGGTGCGGGCTGCTCTGGCGACCACGCCGTCGATAACAACGTCGATGGCGAAGCGAAACCGCTCGTCGCCATCGCCGGCGACCATCTGCGCGGCGTGGGCGGCGATAAGAGGGAACCGGTCGGGCGGTAAGCCGGCGAAGGTTTTGTAGATCTCGTCGACCTGCTCGCGGCGGTCGTCGTCGTCGCTGCGGCCGCGAGGGCGCCGCACATCGTCCTCACGGGCGGCGGCGGTCACCAACAACACGAAGATGTCGCAAGCCCAGGCGGCGTCTTGGGGGTCAAGCCCGCCGGCGAGCAGGATTCCCAGCAGGTTCTCAGTCAGACGCAGAACCGCTTCGGTCGTGGGTGGATCGGCCAGGGTCATCGCGGCGATTCCAGGATAAGCGACCAGTGCTTGGTGCATGCGCTGAAGCAGCGAGTGCAGCTGAGCACGCCAACGTGAAGGGTCCGGGGCTTCGAGCTCGATCGTGGAGGTGACGCGATCCAGCATCGCCCGGAGCAGGCCCTCGCGGCCGGAAACGTAGACGTAGAGCGAGGCAGCTCCCGTGTCCAGGGCGGCTGCGACCCGGCGCATCGTGACCGCCTCCAGACCGTCCGACTTCAGGATCGCCAGGGCCGCGTCGACGACCGCGTCCTCGCTGAGCGGTGCCTTTGCGGGGCGGTCACGAGTCGAGCGATGGCGGACAGAGGGGTTCATCGGTGGCGGACCTCGGCAAGAGACATGGCGGACCAGACTCTACGTGAAGTGAACAATCAATTGCTTGAAAAGCGAAGGATGGGTCCTCAATGTCCCCATATTGTATAGCACCGATAGTACCTATTGACAAGAACAATGTTCATCACGTACACTGTTCGTATCGAACAATGTACTATATCTGTGTATACGAGATACCCAAGGAGGTCACCGTGGCCAAGACAACCACCGAAGATCGCATCGATCCGAAGGTCATCAATACCGCCGTTGTACTCATTGTCGGCGCTCTCGCCGTGGTCTTCGACACGACGATCATCAGCGTTGCGCTCCGCACCCTTTCAGTGCAGCTACACGTGTCGATCTCCACAATTCAGTGGGTGAGCACTGGATACTTACTCGCGCTCGGTGTGGCGATTCCGCTCGCAGGTTGGGCGCAGGCCCGCTTCGGCGGCAAGCGGGTGTGGATGTTTGCATTAACCGTCTTTCTGATCGGCTCGATTCTGTCCAGTCTATCCTGGAGCGCTGCCAGTCTCATCGTCTTCCGGATTGTTCAGGGACTCGGCGGCGGGCTCATGCTTCCGCTGTTCTCGACGATGATCATGCAAGCGGCGGCGGGCAGGGCGTTGGGGCGCACCATGTCGATCGTCACCTTGCCAACCGTGGTAGGGCCGATTCTAGGTCCGGTGATCGGCGGTGCCATTCTGAAGTGGCTCGACTGGCGGTGGCTGTTCTGGGTGAACGTTCCCTTCTGCGTGGTCGGCTTCATACTCGCCTGGCGGATGCTGGACGCGGACGCCACGAACGCGCGTCCGCGCGTCGACATCGTCGGCTGGCTTTTGCTGTCGCCGAGCCTGGTCGCGATTCTCCTCGGTCTTTCAAACTCGGCGCAGGAAGGCGGCTTCGGCCGCGCCGACGCGTTCGGCCCACTGCTTGTTGGCGCGGTACTGCTGGTAATATTCGCTCTGTATTCAGTTCGTCGCGCCAGCAACGCGTTGGTCGATGTCAGATTGTTCGCACACGGACCACTCGCGTCCGCATCCGCTCTGACGTTCCTCTCCGGAGTCGCGCTCTACGGCGGTATGCTGCTGCTGCCCCTCTACTGGCAGGATGTGCGTGGAGCGGACGCGCTCCGCGCCGGCCTGCTGCTTGCTCCCCAGGGCATCGGCGCGCTGCTGAGCCGCAACCTGGCCGGTGGACTCACCGACAGAATCGGGGCCAGGTGGGTCGCGTTCACCGGCTTTGCGATCGTCGGACTCGCGACCGTGCCGTTCGCGCTTGCCTCGGCGACGACCAACGAGTGGTTCCTGATGGCGGTGCTAGTAGTGCGCGGCTTCGGACTCGCCGCCGTGATGATTCCCTTGACGGCGGCCGCGTTCGTTGGCCTTCGGCGTGACGAGATTCCGCACGCCGGCATCATCACTCGCGTCGCGCAGCAGGTCGGCGGCTCATTCGGTGTCGCTGCGCTCGCCGTCATCCTCAATGCCGCTCTCCGCAACCTCGGCATACACTCGGGTTCGGCGGCGCTGGCCGCGACCGCCTTCGACCAAGCATTCTGGTGGGCGGTCGGCTTCACCGGAGTCGCCCTCGTGCTGAGCCTGATGCTGCCCGGGCCGCATACCGCGCCTCCTTCTTCGGCTTCGAACACGTCGGCAAAGCCCGCTAGCATGGGATCGCTCGTTCGGTGATCGCCCACGAGGCCCCATCTTCTTCTGGCTCTTCGCGGCTTGGTCCGTCGTGTCGCTCTGACGATCGAGGATGATGGTCAGAGCGACAGCTTTCTTGGTCAGAGTTGGAGGACACATCAGGAGCTGGGGTACTAGCAGCCCACGGTTGTATAGGTGATGGTGGGGGGTGGACCAGCGCCGACTACTTCGGGATTGAACTCTATGGTACCCTGCTGTACAGCGACCCCTTGCGGGCCATGGGCACGCGTCTGGTTTTGGATTTGGATTGCCGTAGTGCTACCAGCGGGGAGCGTACCCTGGTTCGGAGTGACATTGACTCCCACTTGATTCGCAGGTAGCGAGAAGAGCACCTGCCATGGCACCGGTTCCGATCCCGTATTCTTTAACACGACGAACTGTGTCTGCTGTCCGTTATTGCAAGCCAATTGCAGGTTCGTCGAAGTGACTTCGAGCCAACCAGCAGGGGTAGCAGTGGGAGTATCGATGCTGGCTCTCGGGCTGACGGTGGACACCCTGGACACTGGTGAAGAGAAGCCGACAGGGACCTTGCTTGGTGAGAAGCCGCCATGAGTAAGAACCAGGACGCTAAGTAGGACGATGAGTAGCACCACATTTGCGCACAGACTGGCGCCCAGCACTAGGGGGGTCCGGTTGTGACTACTTGACGAGGGCTGATTGTGCCTGCTGTCTTTTGGCCACGTTGTCGACCCGCTGGGCGATCTATATTCTCCAGATGCTCCAGTTACGTAGCGGTGCAGACGGCGCAGACTCGGCAACGTAGGCCCATCGTCCTGCACTAGGTGCTCCCTTCAGGTGTAAGAAAGTGAACAGGAGGATGAGGCGTAGTGAGCATGCAGTCCTCAGGTCCTGCCAAAAACACGTGATCATCATAGCGGAGCAGGACTATGTTGGCAAGAGGATAGTTGACCTTGCTGGCCGAACTGCCCGAACTGGGGCAGCTGGATCGCAAGGCCGTTGCCGCCTTCTATACCCGCTTGTGTGCGGCCGGCAAGCCCAAGAAAGTGGCGCTGACGGCGTGTATGCATAAACTCCTCACCATTCTCAATGCCATCGCCCGTCGGGGAGCTCCCTGGTGCGTTCAGACTGCTTCTTGACACTCAAGACAATTGCTCGTTCCTCGTACACTGCCTGACTGTGGCATGTACAGTATAGCCGGAGAGATGAGGAGGCAAACAGTGTCGGCATCCCTGGCCGAGTGGGCGATAGCCTGAGGGTCAGCGGAGAGCCTGTTCTCTATGGCAACCGTTCCGCCATGGGTTGTGAGGCTTCCCTACCTTCAGAGGGCCCTTCTTCCCTTCGCAAATTGGTAGATCCAAAAAGCACCGGTCAGAGCAAAAAAAGCTGCGGCTATGCAGAAGACTAAAGTGGTCTTGCTATCTGTTACAGCAAAGAAAAGTAGAGGAATAACCGTAAGAAATGAGAGGACCGCGACCACGAGATTGGAAGCTTGACTTAAATTCATAAATGCCTGCGTGGCAAACACCCACTCCGCTTACGGAGTCGGGAGGAGCCGCGCCCTCCATCTCTGTATAACGCGCGTGCGGCAGTCCGCGGGTTTCGCATTCTGACACAGACGCCTTCCATCAGCCAGCTCGAGCGTGTAGGCTCAGCCGCCCATCCACCGTCCCACCCACATAGACTACGCCATAGGTGGCCTGCTGCACCAGTGTGCATCTGTCTTTTTATACTGTTGTGGCGTGAAGGCCTATGTTGGTCAGGGAATTGAGAGTGTCATGTACGCGAGTGGATATCTCGGTAGCTTGTGGCGAGTCTCTCTTATACATAAATACATCAATATATAGATATAAGAATAGTCGTAGGTAGTGGTAGGGGTGTGGACAGCAGGGATAAGTCGCAATGGCGGGTTCGATACAGCCTGCCGTAGGCCATAAATCCTGCACAAGTGAAGGCACCGGGACGAGGGTAGTTGTCTGCTGGGTGTGGACAGCGCGCGCGTCCGCTTGGGGAAAGTAGAGTCGGAATGTGGATGGGTACGCATATGGTTCCGGCGTTCTCCACCGCATCCCCAAGGCGTCCACAGTGGTGTACGCTGCTGGAGTGGAAAAGAGGTCCATGCTGTCTCAGATACTGCTACCTGCCGCTAGTAGATAATCCAGGTTATTCACTTTGTGGGACACGTTTTCCACACACATAGCTACCCGAACACCAGTGTGAGCAGTGTTTCTAAATGCCCGGGAAAGGCTCTACATGATTATCCGTCATGATCGCTCGGATCGAGACAGCCTGGTCGATGACAGGCGGTGGCCAGCTCTCACCAGCTTCTTTCGTGGACTTGGCGGAGCATCTCTGATAACTCCTAGCTGGTTGCTTACCGCTGCTCACGTGGCTCATAGCATCCCCAGTGAGGTCCGTCTAAAAGTCGAATTTGCGGGTAAGTACTACCCAATCGACCGTGTAGTGCTTCACCATGACTTTACCAGTGAGTGGGCACAGGGAGACGAAGACGATGCGGAGAGTGTTCCTGATATTGCCCTTGTCCATTTGGAAGTACCGGTAGAGGGCGTCGTTCCGTTCGGCCTGTATCGTCGCTCGGATGAGCAAGGCCAGTCAGTGCTCTTACTTGGACGGGGCGAGTTTGGTGATGGGATACGAGGAGCCCGTGGTATTGACCGCGCCCTTCGCCAGGCGACCAATCAGATCGACGAGGTCGACGACTACTGGCTGAAATTTCGCTTTGACGAACCACCCGCAGGCACGCACCTGGAAGGAGTCTGTGGAGAGGGAGATAGTGGCTATCCAGCTTTCATAGAGGTAGGTGGTGACTTGCTGATTGCCGGCATAAGTGCCTGGCAGCGGACTGGTGAACGTCCCTTAGGAATGTATGGCTGTATTGAACACTATACCCGTGTTTCCTGCTTCAGTGACTGGATACAGTCTATCTGTGATCTTCCCTCCGCTTCACGGTAGAGTCCTCCGACTGTGGTAGACTGCAGACCAAGCAAGTGTGCACCCGGATAGTAGTGGCTACAGGCCGTAACACCAGCAAGTCGCGATAGACGGACGGAGGGACCAACCAGATGCCTCAGTTTCTCTCTTTCGATGGGGTCGAGATCGCGTATGAGACCTGGGGGACCGCCAGCGAGCGGCCGCCGGTACTTCTCCATCACGGATTTATCGCCAATGCCGAGATAAATTGGGTGCGTCCTGGAATCGTGACGGCACTGACGCGGGCTGGGCGCCAGGTCTTCGCGCTCGATGCGCGCGGCCACGGCGCCTCCGGCAAGCCCCATGATCCCACCTTCTACGGCGAAGCGAAGATGGTGCGCGATCTCCGCCAGCTTGTCGACCTAGTGGGAACAGAACAGGTCGACCTGGTGGGCTATTCGATGGGAGCAATAGTCTCCCTCTCCACCGCCAGTCAAGATGCGCATATTCGTCGTCTGGTGGTGGGTGGGGTTGGTGCCGGGGTCGTAGAGGCAGGTGGACTCGATACCCGTGCAGTTGCCGGCAAAACGTTGGTCGCGGCTCTGCTGGCCGCGGATCCTGACACTATCACGCAGCCGATTGCCCGGGCGTTCCGCACGCTCGCCGATAGGGTAGGAGGCGACCGCGAGG
Source organism: uncultured Chloroflexia bacterium (assembly GCA_963826075.1). GTDB lineage: Bacteria > Chloroflexota > Ktedonobacteria > Ktedonobacterales > JADMIN01 > JAJPKE01. The sequence continues at coordinate 937,491 of CAWGVQ010000002.1, read as the reverse complement.
CGCTGGCGGCAGTCGCGGAGGCCCGCCAGGTCACCTCCATACCGCTGCAGCAGATTACCGCTCCGACACTGGTCATAGCTGGAGATAGTGATCCGCTTGCCGCTCACCCTGAATTACTGGCCTCTGCGATCCACAACGCCCGTCTTCTGCTTCTTCCCGGCGACCACCTGAGTGTCGTACTGAGTCCTGGCTTCGCTTCGGCTATTGTAGAGTTTTTGGAAGGATAGCCAGAGAATGATTCGTTACAGGGCAGTAGCAGTGCAGTGAAGCACGTCCCAGCTCTTGATGCTCCTGCCTAGACGTGTGACCCTGTGTGCTGCGCCTGCACCCAGAGGGGCAAAGGTACCTTTATCAGCTCCCCTGATTGGACGCACCGGCGCGCAGGACCAGTCGCATTCCAGCCGTTGAGCCGTGGGAATCGGCGGCATCGACGCTGTGGTCGGAGGCGCGCGACCGCCTGGGCGTGAGCAACCATGAGCCTCCCTTCAAGCCGTAGCGCACCTTGGTGATGCGGCCGCCGGTGTACGGATCGTCCCATTCAAGCGTGTAATTGGTCCCAGTCCACTCACTCACATTGCCCGCTAGATCGTAGATGCCGTACGGACTCACATCATCCAGGTAGACGCCGACTGGCGACGTCCGGCGCGCCCCGCGCGCGTTGATGTTGGCCTTGAGCGGATCCCATGCGTCGCCCCAGGGATAGATGCGTCCATCCGTGCCGCGAGCTGCTTTCTCCCACTCTATCTCCGTTGGGAGGTCCCACCGCGCTCCCGTGATCCTGGCCAGCCAGTCGGCGTAGGCCTGTGCTGCGTACCAGGTGATATTCACAACGGGATGATCTGGTTGGTCACATTGCTCCTCCCAGGTGACCCCTTCGCCGGCTGAAGGCGCCGGGACTTCGCCGAGGTGGACCGCCCACCCATATTCCGCGACCGTTACCGGAAAGCGCCCGATGCGGAAGCGATGGTCTAGCTGGATCGTCCGTCGTGGCCGTTCATCCTTGCCGGACTGGGGATCGTGATCCTTGTCGCTGCCCACAATAAAGGGACCACGAGGGATCGCACAGAGTGGAGCACAGAGGTAAGCGATGCTGGATGCTATCCGCCTGCGGAAGCCGCGTTCGCGCAGCCAGGGGGATATCCGAGGCCCCTCCACCACCATCTCCTCCACTTACTGTCCACACGTCATGTACTCTACAGAAGAGTATACACGCCGAATGGTCGCACCTACCCACTGCCCGCTTCAGGTTCCCCATGCCCCCTTATTAGCGGGTGGCGTGTACAAAGCCGCCAGAGACCTCTTTCGTTCGAATCTCGAAGACTTATCTGTCGTAGGCATCGATGATAGTATGATCGCCCGTATGCTTGGTCTAGAGTTGACAAGCGTGGCTATTCCTACTACTGTCAGTAGGGAGCAAGCGGTCCACTTACTGCTCACCATGTTGGAAAAGGAGATCGAATGGCCACTCTGAAAGACGATCCCACACTGAGAGATCTTCAGCACTACCTCGCTGCCGTCTGTCAGGAACGGGGCTGGACCAAAGATAGCCCGGCTGAAAAGTTTGTGCTCTTTATCGAAGAGGTCGGCGAGCTCGCCAAAGCCATGCGAAAGTCGGCAGGACTCTATGAGGAGCGAGCGAAGCAACGGGACATCTCACTGGAAGAAGAATTCGCCGATGTGCTCAGCTATCTCTTGGATCTGGCAAACTGTTTCCAGATCGATCTAGAGCAGGCGTTTCGCGCCAAAGAACTGATCAATCAATCCAGAACATGGGAGTGAGAGTTACGCAGCGTCTCAAAAGGAGTGGACCATTCCGTGGATGACCTACCTCCAGTGCTCGTCGGCGCCTTATTTCCCGAAGAGCGCGCCGCCTTACTGACTCTTCTTGCAGGCTTATCGGACGAGCAATGGGCTTTGCCGACGGTGTGTACCGGGTGGTCGGTGCACGATCTTGCACTGCATGTGTTAGGCGACGATGTCGGCTTCATTTCGCGACGGCGCGATCGATATACCCGGAGGCAGCTTCCTTCAGACCAGGATCTTGGAGAATGGGACCAGCTGGTTGCCTACATTAATGATCTAAATGCCAGCTGGGTGCAGGCATTGCGGCGAATGAGCCCACCACTCCTTTGCCAGTTTCTCCAACTAAGCGGAGAAGCACTGGCCCAGTGCATTGCGGAGCTTGACGTTATGGTCATGGGCGACCCCGTCTCCTGGGCCGGCACCAACCCAGCACCGGTATGGTTGGATATCGCGCGTGAATACACCGAGCGGTGGATCCACCAGCAACAGATCCGCGATGCCGTAGGGCAAGCCGGTTTGCAAGACGAGCGCTATCTCGCTCCAGTACTGGCCACATTTGTGTATGCGCTGCCACAGGCGCTGAAGGATACGATAGCGACAGAAGGTACAGCGTTGCAGCTGGTCATCACTGGAGAAGCCGGCAACACCTGGGCAGCGGTCTACCAGGGCGGGCGATGGTGTTTGACCGCCGACCCTAGCTTGGAGCCATCGGCACAGGTGACAATCACCGCCGAACGAGCCTGGCGACTCTTTACCAAGGGTCTAACACCGGCGGAAGCGCGTATGGCGATCACGGTCACAGGTGATCAGCTACTCGGGCAAAAAGTTCTTGAGATGGTGGCTATCATCGCCTAGCACGCACTGCTGGACGTGATCGGAATTTATGGAGCCACCGCGCGAGGAAGCGTGCCGTTGGCTCCTTCATCCCCACCGAAGCCGCATTGGATGCAGCGTCGTAAACCATGGGCTCTCTCACTATGAGTGACGGTTGCTACCCAGAGAGCAACAGAGTCTAGGGACGGCATGCGCGTGTTGGCAAACTGGGGTTGCCGTTCCGATGAGTTTGGCCACGCGCAGCTGTCATATTCTCCGGGAAACGTTCTACTCGCTACTCGTTTCTCCCAGTCCACCATCCGAGAAAGGTCGAGTTCATGCAACCAATTGTGCTCTTTGGGATTCAGTTTACGATGAGCTTGCTGGCCTTCGCGCTCATTGCCACCGAATACTCCATCATCAGCTGCCGGTACTGACGGGCCATCTCTTCCACCGATCACCGAACCGGTCTGGCTCGAGCCAATTCTTGACTCCTCCATTGAAGATGTGTCCCTCACCCCGGAGGCGATCTACAGCTTGCGGGAGAGTGTGTCGCTAGCTTTCATGGTGGCCCTACACATCCTGCCGCCTCATCAACGAGCCACCCTCATCTTACGAGATGTGCTCGATTGGCATGCCACCGAAGTGGCAGAGTTTCTGGATATGTCTGTTCCAGCCGTCAACAGCGCCCTGCAGCGGGCACGGGCAACTCTGGCGAAGCACTACCATCCCGTTGATCTGGACGCGGTAGAAGCACCGGCACTTACTCCAGCTTTACAAACATTGCTCGACCGCTATATGCAGGCGTGGGCAGCCAATGATGTGGAAGCTCTTGTGGCTTTACTCAAAGAAGACGCTACATTTGCCATGCCGCCCTTTCCGGCATGGTATCAGGGGCGGGACGCCATCCGGCAATTCTTCCAGGCAGCCATATTTACCTCGAACGGGGTGGCGGGGTGGCGCCTGGCCCCCACGTCTGCCAACGCGCAGCCAGCATGTGTACTGTATCGCCTCGACCAGTCCACCGGCACATTTTCCTATTTTGGCCTGGTAATCCTCACCGTCGCCGGCAACGCTATCGAGTCGTCTACGGCCTTCATCGATACCGCTCTCGGCAAGCACTATGGTTTGCCGACGGAATTGCCAGTGATCGACGCTGGTACGTGAGGGACGTAAAGCTGGAGAGCAAACCTGGCTGGCTTTACCGGGCGACGAACGCTCCTGTCTCTTTGAAGATACGAACCACACCATTCGCCGCGATCCTCTCGCTGACGAGAGCGCGAAAACTGTCTACGACCCGGGTACGCAGCATCGCTTCGCCTTGCTCCGTGGCGGTAGCCGACCCAAACATCTGGTCTACCGACCACATGCTGACCAGGTAGGCGACCAACGGCTCGACCTCGGTCACCCGCAGCTCGTCGGGATACCGCTCCAGACGCACATCGGCGAAGGAGCGTCGTAGCCACCCAGCGCCATTTTCCAAGCCGAACGACAGCTCCCCTGCGGCTCGTCCTCGCTCCATGATTTGGGCAACTGCCTGTGGCGGCACGCTTGCGCGCAAAGCAGCCTGCTCCTCAAGCTGCCAGAGTTCGCGCATGTGGCCCCGCCCATTGGTAGCCGCCAGGAGGGTGCCTCCAGGACGCAGGACACGCCGCAGCTCGGCGATGGCCTGACCCAGGTCGGGCACGTGGTAGAGCATGTAGTTCGCAAGCACGAGATCGAACGAGTTGTCGTCGAATGGTAACGCCTCCACGTCGCCGATGACACACTCCACCGGCAGCCCCTCAGCCTGAACCTGAGCTCTCGCCCGGCCAAGCGTCCCTTCCGCCAGATCGAGTCCGATTACGGTGGCTCCCTGAGGCAGAAGTCTTCGAGCGAGTGGCAGGAGAAACACGCCGGTCCCACAGCCAGCATCCAGTGCCCGCTGGACACCGGAAAGATCCACCAGTCCCAACTCCCAGTCGGTGATTGGAAGAGGGTTTACGCTGAAACGCCGCTGGAGGTCCACGCGAGCTCCCAGCTTGGCTGGGTCACCATAAAGATTGTCGCGAACCTGAGCTTTGTCTCGCATCACGTTGTCCGATTGTGCCATGCACGCAGTCTCCTGTCTTCAGCCTTCACCGCGAGCGGGTGGGCTCCTACTCCTCCTCGCTCTCCACCCGTGTCATGGTGGCGTCGTAGGCAACGTTAGACGTGCTCTCCTTGCCGTCCTCCGGCCGCCAGCCCCCCGAGAGGACCTTACCACCCTCGCTAAATGTGCCGGTATACTTTGCTCCATCTGTCCAGTGGGCTATGCTATCGCCGGCAACATTCCAGTAGTAGCTACTGGGAACCCCATTTACGCTGGAGTATACGTAGGAAGGGAACGTGTCGGTCGCCGGATCATAGCCGATGATTTCCAGACTTTCGACTCTGAGGTTCTTGAAACCTATCTCTCCCCGCTGCTGCAGGAAGAAACCACCCGGAAGCCACTCAATGGTAACCTCTCCGCTGATGTTGTCGTCTTCTGAGTCGAGTGTGCGGCCGGTTATCCGCCAGGTGCCGACCAGGGCCTGTAGACGCTTGAGCGCGGGGTTGGGTGCTGGCATCGACATTGTTTGCGCCGTCTCGTCGTCGTTTTCCATCTGTACTCTCTCTCTCCTTACCATCGCCGCCCGTTGTAAACTTTTCCTGTCTAGTTAGGCAACAGAGTACCATGCCGCCCTTCACTATAGCAACGTCGCGACATTCCTGGTGTAGTAGTTCGAGTTTGGGCCAGTACGCGGAGTTGCAGCAACGCACATATGTACGCCATAGCGCTATTGACACTCTTCTTTTGACATAGGTATACTGCCGATTAATCTTTGTTAATCCTTATTAATTCTGACATTTCCGGCGATTTGGCGATTGGGACAAGACCGACATCAGACTTGTAGATGCGGTACCCTTGCGAGGCACCCAACCAGGTATAGAGCTGGAGCACAGCGCAAGCTGCCCATACCCACTCTCACACGGCCGGCGGCTTTCACTCTCGTGTAAGGGGCGCATCCAGAGACGAACGAATCGTACCTGTAGTGCGTCCCAGCATCGGAGTACGCCAGCCCTCGGGCACCCGCCGCACCCATGCTCCATTTTATCCATGGGTACGGCGAGCTAGGTGCATTATAATAACCCACACTACCTCTACCTTAGCAAGCGCCGTCCCACCAGGCAAAACGAAAGGGCCATTCGTCGATGAGTGCTACCATAAAGAGCGAGGCTGCCGATTCAGCTCTGCCTCCCCATACCCCAAAGGCGCTTCCTCCAGTTAGCGGTGACTTCTATGACATCGTCTCGACCCTTGGCGCCGATGATGCCGCGGTGGTACAGCGAGTACGCGCATTCATGGAAGCCGAGGTCGCACCCATCATTACTCGCTACTGGATACGCGCCGAATTCCCCTTCGAGCTCATTCCCAAACTGGCGGCGCTCGATATTGCCGGTCTGGCTTATACCGGCTACGGCTGCGCGGGGAAATCGACCACCTTAGATGGTTTGATCGCGCTAGAAATGGCACGTGTCGATGCCTCAATAGCAACCTTCTTCGGCGTGCATAGCGGCCTGGCGATGGGATCTATCTATCTCTGTGGAGGAGAGGAACAGAAGCGGCAATGGCTGCCGCCCATGCAACGCATGGAGAAGATCGGCGCATTCGGTCTGACTGAGCCGGACGTCGGGTCCGGCACCGCCGGCGGCCTGATGACCACCGCCCGGCGTGAGGGAGATACCTGGGTACTGAACGGCCAGAAGAAGTGGATAGGCAACGCCACGTTTGCCGATGTCACCGTGATCTGGGCGCGGGATGAATCCGACAACCAGGTCAAGGGCTTTCTAGTGGAGAAAGATACCCCCGGCTTCACCACTGAGAAGATGCAAGACAAGATGGCTCTGCGGGTTGTCCAGAACGCCGTGATAACTCTCCGTGACTGCCGGGTTCCCGAAGCCAACCGCTTGCAGAACGCCAGCTCGTTTCGTGATACTGCCGCTGTGCTGCGCATGACCCGTGCCGGCGTCGCCTGGCAGGCGGTTGGCTGCGCGATGGGTGCCTACGAACACGCGCTAGCCTACGCGCAGAAACGCGAACAATTCGGCCGGCCCATCGGGAGCTTCCAGCTCGTCCAGGATCTGCTGGTCAACATGCTGGGCAATATCGTCGCCTCGCATTGCATGGTCTTGCGACTCTCGCAGATGCAGGATGCCGGAACTATGCGCGATGAGCACGCATCGCTGGCCAAGGCCTACTGCACGACCAAGTGTCGAGAGACCGTAGGCTATGCCCGTGAGCTACTGGGAGGCAACGGTATTCTGCTGGAGAATCAGGTAGGCCGGTACGTAGCCGACGCTGAGGCCATCTACTCCTACGAAGGCACACGCGAGATGAACACTCTTATCGTCGGCCGCTCGATCACCGGCTTTAGCGCCTTCGTCTAACTAAGGGGACTGCTGCCCTGGCGCCTGGTCTACTACTCGTTCTTGCCGGGCTACGGTACCACGGGGCAGATGCCGGGATCCAGTGGCCTGGCGGGCAATGCTTAGTCGACAAAGTCTAGTTTACAAAGGAGCAAGCATACTTATGGCGGATGAGCAATTTAGTCTGGAGAACGCTGCTTCATTTATCGGACGCGAGGTAGGCGTCTCCGATTGGCTGACGGTGGATCAGGAGCGTATCTCCCAGTTTGCTGATGCTACCGGCGACCACCAGTGGATACACATAGATGTGGAGCGAGCCAAGCGTGAGAGCCCGTTTGGCACGACTATCGCCCATGGGTACCTCACCCTATCCCTGCTACCTCTGTTGCAGGCGTCTGCAGCGGTCATGCCCATCGGGTTCAAGGCAGCCATCAATTATGGGCTGGATCGGGCTCGTTTCATCGCCCCGGTACCGGCTGGAGCACGAATTCGAGACCGGATCGAGCTCACATCCGTCGAAGACAAAGGGGCAGGTCGCACGCTGGTGACTACCAGGCACACAGTAGAGATCGAAGGCCAGGAGAAGCCAGCGATGATAGCAGATTCGCTCACCATGTTTATGGCCTAAGAGCACAGCACGTGATAGCTGGCTACACAGGAGACGAGCAATGTCTGACGATGAGGTACAGCAGACCCCGAGGGCACGTGGGACTCGCCGCTCCACCGGCAGGGGAACTTCCCCCGCAACTCGACCGGGAGCCGGTAACGGTACTGGCAATGGCACAAGTGGCCGGGGATCTTCTAAGGCGGCGCTAGAGGAACTCAAGTCCGCATTGGAGGATGAACGTCGGCAGCGCACCGCTGCTGAGAAGGCGCTGGCCGAAGCCCGAGAGCGACTTGCCCTGGCCGAAGAAACCGTCGAGCGTGAGCGCAGGCGCGCCGAAGACCACCTGCGCACCTCGTCCGAAGCGGATAGCTCAAGAGCCAGGCCGGCGGCCGCCGGGCGCTCGCCTGATGCGGCCGGCACGCCCCCACCGAAAGACTCTGGCAAGAAAAGCCCAGGGTCCTCGGATGGAGATTTCTGGCAGGGATCACTGGGCGCTTTACCCGGTGCCGATTTTTTGGCCGCCGGACAGCGCATGGCCCTGGCGGCAATGAGGCAGCCCTGGCTGGCCATGCAGCAGTCCAACACCTTTATGGAGGAGATGACGCGAATTGCAACCGGGCAGTCAGAGATTGCGCCGGATGCCAAGGATAAGCGCTTTGCCGACCCCACCTGGTCGACAAACCCCATGTACAAGGCCTATATGCAGACCTACCTGCTATGGCGGCAGAGTCTCAACAATCTGGTCGAGCAGGCAGATCTGCCCAAGCAAGATGCCGAACGCACCCGGTTCGCACTCTCGCTATTCACTGAGGCGGTGGCGCCTACCAACACCATGCTCGGTAATCCCGCGGCGATGAAGCAGCTCTACCAGACTGGTGGCCAGAGCGCTGTGCGTGGGCTCACTCATATGATTGAAGACGTAGCCAAGAACGGTGGACTGCCTTCCCAGGTCGACATGCAGGCTTTCACGGTCGGCAAAGATCTGGCAATTACCAAGGGCGCCGTGATCTTCAAGAACGAAATCATGGAAGTCATACAGTACTCTGCCTCAACGGAGAGCGAGACCACGTTCCGCCGGCCGCTGCTGATCGTGCCCCCGCAGATCAACAAATTCTACATTCTTGACCTCTCGCCGGGTAAGAGTGTTGCCGAGTACCTCACCCGAGCCGGCTTCACTCTGTTCGCGATCAGCTGGCGCAATCCAACCACCAAGCAGCGAGACTGGAGCCTGGAGACCTACGCCAAAGCCATTCTGGACGCCGTGGATGTCGTCCGTGCTATTACTGGAGAGGATTCGATCAACATTGCAGGCGTCTGCGCCGGCGGCATGACACTGGCAGTCTTGCTTGGCCATCTGGCGGCGAAAGGTAACAGGGCCATCAACTCGGCCACCTTTATGGTGACGGTACTGGATTCGAGCGTCGAGTCACAACTGGGGCTGTTTGCCTCGCCGGAGACCATCGCCGCCGCCAAGCTTGCTTCCAAGTCCCGTGGAGTATTGGAAGGCCAGGAAATGGCCCGCGTCTTCGCCTGGCTGCGTCCCAACGATCTGATCTGGAACTATTGGGTCAACAACTACCTGATCGGCAGCGATCCCGCCGCTTTTGACATACTCTACTGGAACAATGACTCGACCCGGCTGCCCGCCAAGTTCCACAGCGATATACTTGACTTCTGGCTCAAAAATCCGTTGGTCAAGCGCGGCTCTCTCAAGGTGCTGGGGACTCCCATCGATCTGGAAAAGGTTGCGCTGGATACCTTCATCAGCGCCGGGATCACCGACCATATCACTCCCTGGCAGGGGTGTTACGCCACCACGCAACTTCTAGGGGGCAAGCCGTTATTCGTCTTAAGTAATGCCGGGCATATTCAGAGCATCCTCAACCCGCCCGGCAATCCTAAGGCAAAGTATTTTACCGGTACCGAGTATCCGACAGACCCTGAACAATGGTTGGCTCGTGCTGAGGAACGCTCAGGCTCATGGTGGGAGCTCTGGCGGGCGTGGCTCAGCGAACGGTCGGGTGAGCGCATACCAGCTCCGGCGGCGCTTGGAAACCAGCAGTATCCTGCGGGCACTCCCGCGCCCGGCACGTATGTGTTTGAGCCGTAGCCACAGGTAGACTGGAATCGTCCGTGCACGGACGACTCCAGGTCAGTCCAGGAAAGGACCCATAATGGTAGCGAAGACGACCACCACACGGTCAACGGGGACCAAATCAGCAGAAGAGACACGGCTTATTCGCATCATGGGCCAGCCGTTGCGCGTATCAATACGGCCGGGAGACAGCAGACGCACGCCACTGTTGCTCATGAACGGCATCGGCGCCAATCTGGAGCTGTTGCAGCCGTTCGTAGATGCCCTGCCAGAGGCCACCCCGGTGATACGTTTCGACGTGCCCGGTACCGGTGGCTCTCCCACTCCCACACTGCTCTATCGGTTTCCCGCGCTGGCCTGGCTGGTAGGGCGTATGCTCGACAAACTTCACTACCAGTACGTGGATGTACTGGGCATTTCCTGGGGAGGCGCACTGGCGCAGCAGTTTGCGCTGCAAAATCGCTGGCGATGCCGCCGGCTGATTCTGGTCAGTACCGCCACCGGAGCCATCATGATACCTGGCAAACCAGCTGCGCTCGCCAAGCTAGCGACGCCACGCCGCTATCTCGATCCCGCCTATATGGAAGCTATCGCCCCAGAAATCTACGGTGGAGAAGTGCCGCCCGACTTTGCAGCACGCTACGGTGATGCGCTTGTTCCAGCCCATGCCCTAGGTTACGCGTACCAGCTGATGGCAGGTGCCGGCTGGACCAGTGTAGGGTGGCTCCATTGCCTGCGACAGCCAACGCTAATCCTTTCGGGAGATGACGATCCACTGATTCCTCCCGCCAATGCCAAGCTGATGCATCGACTGATTCCTGACTCACAGCTGTATATCTTCCATGGCGGGCATCTCGGACTGGTACTGCAGGCGCAAGAGCTGGCTCCAGCCATTGATGCTTTCTTAACCGCTCCATAGACTAGCGACCCGTATCGAGAGAGTTTGGGGGGTGATAGCAAGATGTCAATGTTGAATCTGGCACACGTTTTAGAGGACAACGCCCGCAAGCATCCCGAGCGTGAAGCCATTGTCAGCGGCACCACCCGGGTGACATTTGCCCAGCTCAACGCAATGTCCAACCAGGTAGCGAACGGGTTGCGAGCAAGAGGCATTGGGCGGGGCGACAGTGTGGCTCTCACCTGCCCAAACCTGCTGTATTTCCCCGTTGCGTTCTATGGAATCTTGAAGGCCGGCGCCGCCGTTGTACCGCTCAACATCCTACTGGCTGCCCCGGAGATTGCCTACCATCTGAAGGACAGTAATGCCAAAGCGTACTTCTGCTTCGAAGGCAGTTCCGCGCTGCCAGTCGGCGAGTCCGGTCATCAGGGCTTTCTCGAGGCGCAAGTCGTTCCGCACTTCATCCTAATGATGGTGGATCCTACCGCCACGCCAGACACACCCGGTATAACGACACTGGGCATGCTCATGGACGGTCAACCAACTACCTTCGAGACTACGTCGACCGGACCGGAGGACACGGCCGTGATCCTCTATACATCAGGAACGACAGGTCGTCCCAAAGGTGCTGAGCTGACGCATGGCAACATGGTGCTCAACGCCATGGTGGCACGTGACCTGCACCTTCCCATGGCTCGTGAGCACAACGTGGCACTGGTCACGCTACCACTGTTCCACGTCTTTGGGATGACTGTGCAGTTGGATGCAATGATGTTTCTGGGCAGCACATTGGTGCTGATGCCCCGTTTCGATCCGGCTGCCGCCCTTGATTTAATGGTCCGTGAGCGCGTCAACTTCTTCTGCGGTGTGCCGACCATGTACTGGGGACTGCTCAATCAGGCACAATCAACCACTATGGATACCGCACCGATCGCAGAGAATCTTCGGCTCTGTGTCTCTGGGGGGGCCGCGCTGCCGGTAGAGGTTCTGCGCGCCTTTGAGGAAACGTTCGGTGTTCCTATCCTGGAAGGTTTTGGGCTCTCCGAGACATCGCCTGTCATCTGTTTCAATGAACTCGGCTTCGAGCGCAAGCCAGGATCCATCGGACGGCCGCTCTTCGCTACTGAGATGCGTGTGGTGGACGACAGCGACCAGGACGTAGCGCAAGGGCAACCAGGCGAGATCATAGTGCGCGGTCACAGTGTTATGAAGGGCTATTACAATCGCCCCGAGGCCACCGCTGAGGCCATGCGCGGCGGGTGGTTCCATACCGGGGATATTGCCTACATAGATGAGGATGGCTACTTCTTTATCGTTGATCGCAAGAAGGACATGATTATTCGCGGAGGTTACAACGTCTATCCGCGCGAAGTGGAAGAGGTGTTGATGACCCATCCGGCGGTGTCGCTGGCAACGGTAATCGGAGTGCCACATCCGGTGCTCGGCGAAGAGGTCAAGGCCTATATCATCCGCAAGCCGGGAGCGACCATTACCGTCGAAGAACTCACTGTGTGGTGCAAAGAGCAAATGGCAGCCTATAAATATCCGCGGCACGTTGAGTTTCGCGACTCGCTGCCGATGACTGCCACCGGTAAGATCCTCAAGCGCCAATTGCGTGAAGAGGAGCAGAGTAGTCAGGCTATGTAGCTAGCGTGGAGTGGGCGAAGGAGGAGAACAACATGACAGAGAGCGTGTACAAGGTAATCGAGCTGGTAGGCACCAGCAACGAGTCGTGGGAGAAGGCGGCGGCCGCCGCCATCGAAAAGGCATCGCACACCTTGAGGGACTTGCGGGTAGGGCGCATCGTGGAGCAGGACATTCATATCGAGGAAGGCAAGCCGCTGACCTATCGCGTGAGGCTCGAACTCTCATTCAAGTACGAGGGTGGCGACTAGCATCACGGTTGTCTACCCGGGTACGCCGCCGCGCTAGCGCGGCGGCGTGGTATCCTAGTGGATAAAGAGACCGAGTAGCAAGAGTGAGGATCACATGGACAAGCCGCCTGAGGATTCGAATCGCTATGATCCGTTGGGTGTTTTTGGTCCAATGGCTAGCGCCATGCCGGAGATGTGGTCGAAGGCCGTGACCGACCTGGCGGGCGCCGAAGCCTCGGCCGAAGCCTCGGCGCGTGCCTTTGATTCCTATCTCACTATGACTGCCTCGGCTCACAAACTCCTCACCCAGTTTATGGGCCAGATACTAGGACAGCTCAACTTACCGACTCAGGGAGAAGTCATCAGCCTGGCTGAGCGTCTGACTAACATCGAGATGCGTCTCGACGATCTCGACGCCCAGCTGGGTCAGATGGCGCACAACCTCGAGGCCATTGCCAGCGCTTTGACGTCAGGGTCAGGCGACACCGACTCCACAGCGCCTCTGATACCAAAGAGCACAGGCAAAGACGGCAACCGCCGCCGCCAGGCTGCCAGTACATCTACCACCGGCACATCTACCAAAGGCGCTACACAGCGACACGCAAGAGTTGCCCGGGAATGAGCGGAGTTGGAGCGGAGCGATGGCAACCAGAGGCTTCAGCAATCTAGACGACCAATCCGGCCCGCTCTACGACCCACTACGTGACCCCGAGCGTACCCTGGCTACCCTGCAGCACGTGCTTGCCACCCCCTACCCCATCGCGGAGACCCCTAAAGAAGTCATCTGGACACTCAACAAAGCCAAGCTGTATCACTACATTCCGGTAGTGCCTCCACTGCGCCGCCATCCGGTTCCATTGCTGCTGGTGTTTGCGCTTATGAACCGGGCTTCGATCCTTGACTTGCGTCCAGGTAGTAGCTTCGTAGAATATATGCTGCGAAAGCGCTACGATGTCTATCTTCTTGACTGGGGTTCACCCGGTCTGGAAGACCAGCGTCTCACCTTCGACGACTACGTGCTCGATTACCTTCCACGAGCTCTCCGCAAGCTGAAGTCCTTCTCCGGAGCTACCGAGTTCAGCCTGCTGGGTTGGTGCATGGGCGCGCTCATTACCACGATGTACGCGGCGCTGCGTCCCTATGACGGATTGCGTAACCTGATACTGCTGACCGCTCCCCTGGACTTTACCGACAAGCAGTCCGGCGGTTTCATGCGGTGGGCAAACGACCAGCACCTCGATGTGGAGAAGGTGCTGGCGTCGTTTGGCAACGTTCCCGGTGAACTGCTGGACTATGGTGCCAAAGCGCTCAAGCCGTATGACAATTACGTGGGCCACTATGTGCGTCTGTGGAAAAATCTCGATGATCCCAAGGCAGTTGAGTCCTGGCACGCGATGAACACCTGGGTAAACGACCTTGTGCCACTGGCCGGCGGCGTCTACCGGCAGCTCATCGTGGACTTCTACCGGCGCAATCGTCTTATCACCGGTACCATGAGCTTGCGGGGCGAGCCGGTAAACCTTGGACATATCCGGGCGAGGGTTCTGAATGTCCTGGCCTTGCAGGATCATATTGTACCGCCCGCGCAGACCGAAAATACCATGGACGCCTTCGGCAGCAGGGATAAGCAGTTGCTGAAAATTCCCGGCGGTCACATCGGTATGATGGCAGGCAGCGCGGCGGTAGCGCGCACCTGGCCGCAGATCGAAGGCTGGCTCCGGACGCGATCGGGCACACGAGATCGCGCGCATGTGGCGGGTACCTGACTTATGTGCCGCCGGACCTGGTGAGGATTGATGGTTCGCGGCTTGACCTCTCTACGGTGAAGGTGCTATATTTATATCCGACTTGATTACTCGGAATAAGCAAGACGGCAGGCGAGAGGGCTAGTTATGCTACGAGTCTCCACCCGTGGTGAATACGGAGTGCGCTTGATGGTAGATCTGGCGCGCCATTATGATGATGAAGGTGGTAATGCCCGTTCGTTGACCGAGATTGGACAGGCCGAGGGGCTTGAACTCAAGGTACAGTATCTGGAACAGCTCGTAAAGTGCCTGCGCGAGAACCATCTGGTGGAGTCCACCCGCGGCGCGCATGGCGGCTACCGGCTGAGCCGGACGCCGGAGCATATTCGGATGGGTGAGGTCGTGCGTGCGCTCGAGGGACCAGTAGCGCCGATGATCTGTGCTACCGAGGGCGAGATGGGAGTGATCTGCGATCGTCTGGAAGGGTGTTCGACGCGTTACCTGTGGTCACAGGTACGCGACGCCGTCATCACTACTCTAGATAGCATAACCCTTGCCGACCTGGTCAAACAGTCGGACGGCATGGCGGGCGCAGGAACACACCTGGTAAAGTTTACTCCTCGCCTGGAGCGGGCAGCTAGTCAGGGGCATTCCTGAACCTACCTGAGTACATCATGATGGACTGGGCACACGTTTAGGAGCACCGTGCTCAGGTGTCCGGTTTAACCTGGAATTACGGCGCCGTCGCCTATCGCTGCGGCAAGAGATAGTAAGCGAGCTGCTGGCCTTACCGGCCTCGCGGGAGGAACATTCGAAAGCTTATGGAGACACATGACGGTCATACCCCAGCGGTGGCGCAGCTGGACATTACCGATCTTCACGCCAGCGTAGAGGGAAACGAGATACTGCGCGGCGTGAATCTGAGCGTCAAGCAGGGTGAGACGCATGCGCTGATGGGGCCTAACGGATCGGGGAAGAGCACCCTGGCCAACGTGATCATGGGTCACCCCAAGTATAAGGTGACGCAGGGCGAGGTTCGCTTCAACGGCGTCAATATTCTCGATCTTACACCTGACAAACGGGCGCGCATGGGTATCTTCCTGGCTTTCCAGTATCCGTCAGCGGTGCCGGGAGTCACTGTGGGCAACTTCCTTCGCCGTGCCCTCGAAGCCAGGCGCGATGGGTATGACCCCGAGGCTTCCACTGAGCCAAGCGGTAACATGCCAAAGCGTAAGGGCATACCTCCGGCCGAGTTCCGCAAGCTGCTTAGTGAGAAGATGCGGCTGCTCAAAGTAGATAACACGTTCGTCAATCGCTACATTAACGAAGGATTCTCCGGCGGAGAGAAGAAACGCGCCGAAATCCTCCAGATGGCTATGCTGGACCCGCACATGGCGATTCTCGATGAGACCGACTCCGGCCTGGACGTGGATGCGCTGCGGGTGGTCTCCGAGGGAGTAAATGCTCTGCGCGGCCCCAGTCTTGGCGTGCTCATCATTACCCACTACCAGCGTATACTCGACTACATCACTCCTGACATCGTACATGTCATGTATAAAGGACGTATCATCAGGACCGGCGGTCGAGACTTTGCCCTCGAGGTAGATAAGCAAGGCTATGAGACCCTGATCCAATCTCTCGAAGAGGACGAAGGGAAGAATGCCTAGAGGTCTTCGCGACCTCTGCGTCAACCCATATGGCGCGAGCTTGTCGGGAGGTAGGTCATGGAGACATTGCACCAGCAGCTTGAAGAGTCTGCTGCCATGAAACAACTGGGTGAATCCGCCCAAATCGAGCCAGCCGATGGACCAGGGGTAAGGGAATTCGATCCGTTCGCTCCAGTGGCACCGCGCGAGGATTTCCCCATTCTCACGCGCGAGATACACGGCAAGCCGCTGGTGTACCTCGATAGCGCGGCTTCCTCCCAGAAGCCGCGCCAGGTGCAGGATGCCATGGATGCGTTCATGCGCACGTCTTACGCCAATATCCACCGAGGGGCGTACACGCTTAGCGAAGAGGCGACAGCTGCCTACGAAGGCGCACGCAAGCGGGTGGCTCGCTTCATCAATGCACGGAGTGTTCGCGAGGTCATCTGGACACGCAACACTACTGAGTCCATTAATCTGGTTGCCAACAGCTGGGGCAACGCTAATCTCAAAGTCGGGGACGCCGTGCTGCTCAGCGAAATGGAGCACCATAGCAACATTGTTCCCTGGCAGATGGCTGCCGCGCGCACTGGAGCTCACCTGGCCTATATCCCCGTTACCGATCAGGGCGAGCTCGACATGGCAGCTTTTGCCGAGTTGCTGGAAAGAGAGCGTCCAAAGTTAGTAGCGGTGACGCAGATGTCCAATGTGCTTGGCACGCTGCCGCCGGTTCATGAGCTGGTGAAACTGGCTCACCAGGCCGGAGCGCTTATACTCCTGGACGGCGCGCAGAGTGTCCCGCATCTGCCGGTGGACGTTCGGGCCCTGGACTGCGATTTCCTGGCGTTCAGCTCGCATAAGATGCTGGGGCCAAGCGGTATTGGTGTGCTCTGGGCGCGACGTGAGCTACTGGAAGCGATGCCGCCCTTTCTAGGCGGCGGTGATATGATACGTGAGGTCAGCCTCCAAGGGTTCACCTGCAACGATCTGCCCTGGAAATTCGAGGCGGGTACGCCAGCTATCACTGAGGCGGTGGGACTGGGTGCGGCGGTCGATTACCTGAATACGCTGGGTATGGAGCATGTCCATGCCCATGAGCAAGCACTGATTACATACGCACTGCAGCAGCTTGAGCAGGTACCTGGTCTCACGCTCTATGGCCCGCCTGCAGACCGGCGTGGCGGCGTCTGCTCGTTTACGCTGGGCGACATACATGCCCACGACCTGGCAACCATACTGGACAGCTGCGGAGTCGCCGTGCGAGCCGGCCACCATTGTGCGCAGCCCCTGATGGAGCGGTACCGGATCCCAGCAACGGCGCGTGCCAGCTTCTATGTGTACACCACTGTGGCGGAGGTCGATGTATTGGTAGAAAGCCTCATGCATGCCCGAGCCATATTCAGATTGTGACCCGTGAACCAGTGAGCATCGACGATGGATGACATGTACCGACAATATATCCTGGAACACTTTCGTGATCCACATAATTACGGGTCCTTGGAGCACCCCGATATTCATGCGGCCGATACCAATCCCCTGTGTGGCGACCGAATTGCCATCGATCTAGCCGTCAAAGACGGGCGAGTAGACGAGGTGCGCTTTAGTGGCCGTGGCTGCGCCATCAGCCAGGCCTCCGCCTCGATGCTCTCCGACAGGACCCTAGGAGCGAGCCTGGAGGAGCTGCGTGCGCTTACTCCACAGGATATGTTCGACATGCTGGGCATAGAGATCGGACCGGCCCGGCAACGGTGCGCATTGCTTTCACTACGGGTACTCCATCAAGGTATTGGGGGTACCTACACCGGGCTAATCGACGACTTCACCGATGGTGACTAGCGCTGGCACAGAGCTGCCAGTTCACTTCGCCGGCGCATCAGGAAACGACGCTCGACCAGATTTCGGCAGAGCACGAGCGCGCGGTCATAGGCAGTGAGGGCATCATTGTAGCGATCGGTCCGTCGAAGGAGATCGGCACGTGCCGCATGATACAGGTAATAGTGGTCGAGTGTCTCTGCCAGACCGGAGTCCTCGAGCAACGCCAGTCCCGGCAGCGGGCCCTTGAGCATGGCTATGGCTACCGCCTGATTCAGTTCGACTACTGGAGAGGGAGTCATCTGGGCTAGCCTACCGTAGAGTAACGCGATCTGTTGCCAGTCCGTCTCATCTGGCTGGCGCGCCTGGGCGTGCAAAGCGCTGATTGCCGCCTGAATCTGGTATGGGCCGGGCCGCCGTAGCTGCACTGCCTGGTCAAGCAAGACTATCCCTTCACTGATGCTGTCATGATCCCACAGTGACCTATCCTGATCTTCCAATAAAACGAGATCACCCCCTGCGCTTATCCGAGCAGGGTGGCGCGCCTCATGCAGTAGCATCAATGCCAGTAACCCTAAAGCTTCAGGTTCTCCCTCAAGCTCGCGCTCGTGTGCCAGAAGCACCACCAGCACGCGGGCCAACCGGATTGCTTCAGCGCAGAGTTCTTGGCGAATCAAGGTATCACCGCTGGTTGCGGTGTACCCTTCGTTGAAGATCAAATAGAGGACCGCCAGCACACCTTGAAGACGCTCGGAGAGCAACTGAACTGGAGGCACACGATAGGGAATGCCGGCATCTCGTATCTTACGTTGTGCGCGCACCAGTCTTTGCGCCATGGTGGGAACCGGCACCAGGAACGCGCTGGCGATCTCTTCAGTAGTCAGTCCACCTAGCGCACGCAGCGTCAGCGCGACGCGTGCTTCCAGAGGAAGGGCGGGATGGCAACAGGTAAACAGGAGCTTGAGTCGCTCATCGGGAATCGCGCCGCTCTCCATATCGCCATCATCTGGTGGCGATATGGCCTCAATTTCCGCCTGCTCACTCCCAAGCCTGGCCGCAGTCAGGAGTGCTTCCCGCTTTCGCGCCAGAACCACTTCTCGACGTAGACGGTCGATGGCTTTGCGACGAGCCACCGTCAGCAGCCAGGCAGTTGGATTGTGGGGAACTCCGTCGACTCTCCACTGCTGCAGCGCCAAGACAATAGCGTCCTGAAGGGCATCTTCAGCCAGTGAAAAGTCTTTAACGGCAGAGATGAGGGTAGCTCGGATCCGCCCGGACTGCTCTCGGAACGTCCGGTCCACGACACTCGAGATGAATTCCGCGCTCTCCATCTACTGCCCCTGGTAGATTTGCCTGGGGTCGAAAGGTGCGCCCGCGAGCGACTACCTGGATGCCGGAGGTAGCTACTCCAATTCCATGATAGGGCGTACCTCAATCGAGCCCGTGGATGCCCCGGGAATCTGGCTGGCCAGCTGAATGGCCTCATCCAGATCATCGCACTCAACTACATAGTATCCACCGAGCTGCTCTTTGGTCTCAGCAAAGGGACCATCGGTTACTATGGGCTTGCCTTCTCGCAGGCGTACCGTGGTTGCCGAAGTGGTAGCCAGCAGCGCATCGCCACCCTGTATCTGGCTCTTGAACTTCTCGCCAAACGCATAGTAGGACGCCATAATTGCCTCTTGCTCCGGGGCGGTTGCCTGGCTGTCGCTTGCTTCATCGCCGTAGATCAACAACACATAACGCATCTTGAGCCTCCTTTGAAGACATACCTCAATCGGGCAGATCACCTGCCGTTGCTTCTATCGAAGCTATAGAGGCGTCGAATAGGAGGTCGACGATTCGACAGACATGCCTCCGCCACAGGTCTATCGAACCGTGGTTACCGGGTGCTGCCGGTCCAGCCGCTCTGCTCGATAGCCTGGAGTAGCGCCGCGTTCGAAGGCGTACGCTCCATAACACTGAGAAGTTGTTGCGTCGCCTGAGCGGGAGGAAGATCGGCGAGACGGCGGCGCAGCGCGGTTGACGCATGCAGCTCTTCAGGCGTGAGCAACATCTCTTCGCGACGAGTGCTCGATTTGACAGCATCCACTGCAGGAAAGAGACGGCGCTGCGCCAGTTCCCGCGAGAGGTGCAGCTCCATGTTGCCGGTGCCCTTGAACTCCTCATAGACGACATCATCCTGACGACTACCGGTATCAACCAGACAGGTTGCCAGAATGGTAAGGCTTCCGCCCTCGTCGAGGTTACGAGCGGCGCCAAAAGCCCGGCGTCCCGTATCCAGAGCTTGCGCGTCTATACCGCCGGAGAGTGTGCGCCCTTGGCCGCGACTGGAAAGGTTCTCGGCGCGCGCCAGACGAGTCAGCGAGTCAAGAACCATAAATGCATCCCGGCCAGATTCGGCCACACGCTTGGCTCTCTCGACCGCTACCTGTACCAGCCAGGCATGGCGTTGCGTGTCTTCGTCAAAGCTGGCCGCATAGACCAATCCCCCTCGAGGTTCTAACCGCGCTCGCAGATCAGTCACCTCTTCGGGCCGTTCCCCTACGAGCACAGCCATTACCACCGCGCTTGGATACCCGGCCAGAACAGCTTCAGCCGCCTCACGCATCAGAGTAGTCTTGCCGGTCTTAGGAGGTGCCACTACCAGAGCTCGCGAGCCAAAACCGAGCGGAGCAAAAAGATCAATGACACGAGTGGAAATCGGCTGTGGACCGTGTTCTAGACGAATGCGCCGCTCAGGAAACGAAGCGGTCAGCTTGTCGAACACTGGCCGCTCGAACGCCTCCTCCGGTCGCATGCCGTCGACGCTGTCAACAGCTACCACAGAGCGCCGTCCGCCCCGCTCCTCGACACGAGCGGTCAACAGGTCGGCTTGCCGTAACCCAAAGCGGCGCATGTCCTCAGCGCTCACGCGAGCCAGTGGCAGTAATGTGCGCCCATCCAGCAGGTCCGCTGAACCAAATGAACCGCCGGTCTGCCAGAGTATACCGGTGATTTCTAGCGCATGCGAAGTCACTGCCGGTCCTGACGGCCGTACGGCATCAATGCCGGTGATGTTGGAGGTATTGCTTGAGGAGCGATCATAGCGATCGCCATGCTCATGAGGTGTGGTAGGGGGTAGCCCTGGAGTCACCGGCGTGTAGAGGGAGTTGGGGTACCCGGCCTCACGCGGCTCACGCGGTGTTCGACCACCTCCGCTACTTGCCGGCCCGCGCTGGTTGCCATTGCCGCCGCCTCGTCGGTCATGGACACCGTGGGAGCCCAGTGCGCCGCGACCCGGCGTTAGCCCGCGAACATCTCGCTGGTTCGTCAGTCCTTGCTCGCGCCGGTAGTAGTCGGCGGGACTTGGTGGACGCAACGACTGGCGCGGCGAACGCTGGTCTCGCTGCTCATAAGAGCTGGGCTGGCTGGTGTACGTATGTCCGCGCGTGGGTCGCCCGGACTGGCTAGGCCGGTCATGCGTAGCGCGCGGATCACGGGAGTCATAGGCGTACGGATCGTACGGTTCATAACCATTGTAGGACCCACCAGGTCCCGAAGCACCATTCTGGCCATTGGTTGGTAGATAAGCCATATCGTGGCCAGTAGCCGGCGGCTGCGCAGAGGGAGCGTGCCCGCTGCGCCCACCAGGGCTATAAGGAGAGTTGCCGCGGCCGGACTGGTTGGCTGGAGAAGCTGGATATTGCCCGTGCTGTCCCCCTTGATGGCCGGTAGGGCTGGCAGGAACGCGAGGAGGATTAGCGGCGCCTCCGTGTCGCTGTGCCGGCTGGCGTCCGCGATAGGCATCTGCTCCACCGGGAACATGCGGCTGCACGCGCTCGCGACTGGACGATCGCGTGTCATGAGGCACTGCATCGGTCTCTTGCCCATTTGGGGCGGTCCACGCCGTGCGACGTAGCGGACGGTGCCCATGCTCAACAGTAGCGGATACCTGTTCCTTCTGCGGGGAAGCGGCGTCAGGCAGTCTGCTGGGTACTTCAGTATCCGGACCACTAGACTCCTGCCGCGAACGTCCAAACCGATATGATGAGCGCGCAGCGGGCTGGTATGGCTTGATACCAAAAGTTGGTGTACCCGAGATCACTGCCGATGCATCCGGACCAGTCGTCTCACCAGAAAGTGGCGCCGCGCTGTCCGATACACTCCTCTGCTGCTCAGCTGCTGAATCCGCAAGGATTGCGCTGGATTCGCCGGTGTCACCGGACTTGCCAGCGCGGCGCGGCCGGTTGCGACCAGCGCCGCCGGTGATCTTCGGGCTAACTTTGGTCGTCCTGACTGATTTCTGTGTGGAGTCAGTGGTGGTAGCCAGGGCACTGTCGGTAGCGGGCTCTTCCCGACTCGACGTGGCCTGCGGCTGGGACTGGGTCATCGTGTCGGCGGCACCAAACGCTTGAGTCGTCTCGGGTTCGCTCGCATGTGAACCGCGTGGGCGTGATACACGAGGCCCACGCCGCGCCGGCTTGCGATCCAGGGCAGCCTCATGTGCGGGAGTTTGTGCAGGTTCCACCGGGCCAGCGCCCGACGGCGCTGTAGAGGGCTCCGCAGCGCCGTCGGGCAGGGCAGCCATCACCGCGGACTTTTTGCTTCTGGTTGAAGCCGCACCTCCAGCGCTGCGGCGGCCACGCGCCGATGCCGCTGGTAGCTTACCGGCATTATCAATGGTATCAGATTGCATTGTACGTAAACTTTCCTCGGGGTGTGGAGAATCCATGTGAGTCATAGTGGCTCCTTCATTTGCCTGGGATGCCGCAACTCTAGGTGACCTTGTCGAGGCGGTTGCAGCAGTAGTGGCAGAGGTAGTCTCGGAGACAGGCGCCTCGTTGGTGGCTCGCGCCTTACGGCGTCGAAGTGGTGTCGAGGGGGACATAGCTTGCGTAGCCTGCGTATCACCAACTGGTTGCACTGCAGGCACTACTGCCTCTGTGAAAGCCAGTTCCGCGCCCACAGCGGTTTCCTGGCGTCGTGAACGACGACGGGTGACAGGGGTCTCCTGATCTTTTGGCACACAGGCCTCCTAAAGTGACGAGTGGGTAAGAGAACAAACGAACGAATGGAGCGTGCAAGCGTCACATTCGGCAACATGTAACAAGCACAACCAGACTAGTACCCCACATATATGCTAGAGAGGAGCTGCCGGACACATAGCGACTCGGCAGGTAGGTTAGGCTCAAGCCATTTCGAGATTGGTAGATTCAATCCACGCAGCTCTGGCTGGTTGATTTGCATAACATAGACGACAACAGGTGACGGCGGGCAAGGCGCGGCGTGCATTTTCTCAAGCCAAACAGTTCCAGTCACCATCTGAGTGAGAGAAGCGTCGGAGTATAGTCGACGGTCTCCTCATGGACCATTCATCCCCACCTATGTTCGCGCGGTGGGACCTCGTTCAGTCACTGCTGTGGCCGTATGGAGCTTCCTGTTATGCCCGGGAACATGTCAAATGTAATGAACCCGACTCTCCACCGGCTAACGCCGCTTGCCCTGTGGCACCAAGGAATGTAGGCAGACGTTTACGCGAGTATACCATATCCGGCATATGGTCACGCGCCATGCTCATGACATTCGCGCGGCAGCACCCACTAGGACACGCTCCTTTGGGATTCCTGCTTTTTAGTGAAGTGAGGCCAGCCACGTGTAGAATCACGTATGTATGTGGTCTTTACGCTCCCGAACAGGTCCAACATCCCGCTCGCCCTGGGGTACTTACACATCTATCATAACACCCACCCAAGTCTCTGTCAAACCCGCCAACCGTATATCCTGGGCCCCGCATTTATGTCTACTCATCTCTACTCATGCGCGAGAACATAGCCTGGTTTGTGCTCGCTTTCATACACCACTCTAGCGGAGAGAGACATCACCGACTCCCAGGTACTCCCAGGTACTTACAGGTCGTGCCGGTATAGTGCCTTCTTTATCCACCGATCGCGACGAGTTTTCCACAGGAATATCCACCAGAACACCAGTTCCGGTTGTGTTATTGGCTGTTTATGTCCTAGTTAAGAGCTTGATAAGCCGATAATGGACTAGGGGTTGTATCCACAATGCGTGATGCTTATCCACACTTTTGTGCCGTTTATCCACTGCGGGAATGGGAGGTCAGCGGCATAGATGACGTCAAGCGAGACTGACACCACAAATGTTCAACACCGTAATGGAGGGAGAGAGCGAGGCTTATGCACATAACCTGTGGATAAAGTACTACGTCTGCAATTGCCGGCGCGCATCCTCATGCTCGGGTAGCCATCATCATTATGTAAACTACTTGGCGCGCCACGTGTACTTGTTTCTCTCGCAAACATATGCTATACTGTGTGGGCCGTGGAAACTTCCTACCAACGCATACGGGCCTGTGGCGCAGCTGGGAGCGCGTCTGCATGGCATGCAGAAGGTCAGGGGTTCGAGTCCCCTCAGGTCCACCAAAAGAGGTCAACGCCGCCCAGGCACACAGTTGTGTTTGGGCGGCGTCCTTGTACGTAAGGATGCGGTATCCATTTTCGCTGTGCAGCAGGTGTTGATCTTTGGCGCCTTGGTGCTATCGGAGGAACCTTTCTGTGATTACCCGTACGCGATATAATCCGTCAGAAATAGAAGCAAAATGGCAGGAGCGCTGGTCGGCGGCGAAATATAACGCTGCCCAGGATGACGACCCTCGCCCCAAGTTTTATAATCTGGTGATGTTTCCTTACCCCTCTGGTGATCTCCATATCGGTCACTGGTACAACTACACTGGTGCAGATATTTACGGGCGATTCATCCACATGCATGGCTATAACGTCATGCAGCCTATTGGTTTTGATGCTTTTGGCCTGCCCGCAGAGAATGCCGCCATCAAGCGTAACATTCAACCCCGTAACTGGACACTGGACAATATCTCCAGTATGCGCAAACAGCTTGCCAAGATGGGCAGCGGATGGGACTGGGAGCGGCAGGTAGTGACCTGCCTGCCTGATTACTACAAGTGGACTGAATGGCTATTCCTGCAGTTCTATAAGCATAATCTGGCTTATCGTACCAAAGCACCCGCCAACTGGTGTCCCACCTGTAACACAACGCTTGCCAATGAGCAGGTGATTGGCGGAGCGTGTGAGCGCTGCGGCACACTGGTGGAGCGGCGCGAGATAGACCAGTGGCTGTTTCGAATTACCAGCTATGCCGACGAGCTGCTGCGTTTTGATGGGTTGGATTGGCCGGAAAAAACTAAACTCATGCAGACCAACTGGATAGGCCGCAGCGAGGGCGCCGAGATTCGCTTTACCGCCAGTGTGCCGAAGATCGGCAAAAATGGCCGGCCTCTCAAGACCCTGGAAACTGTTGAGATTCCTGTCTTTACTACCCGGCCAGACACTATTTACGGCGTTACCTTCTTCGTGCTTGCCCCGGAGCATCCTCTGGTCGAGCGGTTGACAGCTCCAGAGCAGCGAGAAGAGGTGAGAGCCTATCTTGAGGACGTAAAGCACGAAACCGAGATCGAGCGACTCAGTACGGAGAAGGATCGCGGAAAAACTGGTGTGCCGCTGGGTACCACCGTTACCAATCCTGTCAGCGGCCAGCTGATCCCTGTCTGGGTTGCCGACTATGTGCTGATGGGTTATGGGAGCGGCGCCGTCATGGGTGTGCCTGCGCACGATCAGCGAGATTTCGAGTTCGCGCGCGCCTTTGACCTCCCCATTGTCGAGGTTATTCGTTCCCCCGGCGAAGATGTGCCCGATACTGCAGAATGGACCGCGGCCAGACCTGCCAAGGGTGTCATGATCAACAGCGGCGAATTCGACGGTACACCCAGTGAACAGGGTATTGGTCGGGTCATAGCCTGGTGTGAGGAGCACGGCGTCGGCACGAAAGCTGTCAACTACCGATTACGAGATTGGCTCATCAGCCGCCAGCGATACTGGGGAGCGCCTATCCCCATCATTCACTGCCCCACGCATGGCGCCGTTCCTGTACCTGAGGATCAGCTTCCGGTGCTGCTGCCGGACGAGGTTCAGTTCAAGCCCACTGGCGAGTCACCGCTGCGCTATGTGCCCGAGTTTTTCAATACCACATGCCCGATTTGCGGCGAACCAGCTACACGTGAGACTGATACTATGGATACCTTCGTCTGTTCTTCCTGGTATTTTCTTCGCTACGCTGATCCGCACGATTCTGACGCTCCCTGGACACCCTCGAAAATTCGTACCTGGTTACCGGTCGACATGTACATAGGCGGCGCCGAACATGCCACTCTGCACCTGCTCTATTCCCGCTTCTTCGTCAAGGCCTTGCGCGACATGGGGCTTGTGTCCATCAGTGAGCCGTTTACCCGGCTGTATCACCAGGGAACTGTGCTCGGGCCCGATGGCGTGAAGATGTCCAAGTCGCGTGGTAACGTGATTGCGCCCGACAATGTGGTCGGCCAGTACGGCGCGGATACCGTGCGAAGCTATCTCATGTTTATGGGACCATTCGATCAGGGTGGCCCGTGGAACCATCAGGGCATTGAAGGTGTCTGGCGTTTCATGAATCGGGTCTGGTCACTGACCATGGACGTGATGGCTATCCTGGAAGCCGGCGATGGTCTGCAAAGTAGCGATGCAGGTTCAGGGGTTGAACGGCTATGCCATAAGATGATTGCCCGTGTCGGCGATGACTACGCCAATCTCCGGTTCAATACCGCGCTCGCCAGTCTCATGGAATTTGTGAACGAGCTCAACCGGGCTCGCGACGAGGCGCCCCTGGTGACGCGTGATTCTCGCTTCGCAGCGGCGATCGAGACGTTGCTGGTGCTACTGGCGCCGATGGCACCGCATATTACTGAAGAACTCTGGTCAGCTATTGGCCACCAGACGAGCGTCCATGAGCAGGCGTGGCCGGACTACGACCCCACGCTCATTGCCGACGACACCCTGACTATAGTAGTCCAGGTCAACGGCAAGGTGAGGGAGAAGCTCACAGTCGCCGCCGACACCAGCGAGAGTGAGGTACGGCGTCTGGCGCTCAGCAGTGCCAAAGTACAGAGCGCCAGCGACGGTCACGACCCTAAGAAGGTCATCTATGTGCCCGGCCGCCTCATTAACTTTGTTGTGTAGCCTCGGCAGTTTCTTTGACTTCGGCGGCCAGCTGGGCGGTATTGCGGCTCTTGTCAAAGGCGCCTCGATATATTCTGATGTGCAGAAGCAGCAGCAGCCCCCAGACCAGTGCCGCCGCTACATAGGGGAATATTCCGGAAAGCTGCGGGGCAAGTGGGTCCACCACCTGCCCAAGCGTGGCGGGGAAGAGTAAAAACGTGGCGAGGGCGAAACACAGGCAGCCGAGCACCGCGGTCGTGTAGCAGACCAGGAACGTTACATTCCCAAATTTTTCGCCAGCAGGAATGGTTTCCAGGCGCCAGTGAAACGCATTATCGATCTTGGGAAGTTGCGCCCGGAACTGGTCGATATAGAACGTCTTGATCTTGCCCATGGCAATCAGGCTGTCTCGGTGCGCCTGGCGCAGGCGAATCAACTTCAAGAAAAACACGTAGCCCAGTGCCCCGGTAAGCAGAAGCAGTAATACTGCCACGGGCAGCAAGTATTGGTGCACACTGCTGCCAAGTTGGAAGACTGCACCTAAACCGGAGGCCAGAACGCCCACCAGTAGCAGGTAGAGGTTGAACATGCGCGCGCGGTCTTCCATGGCCTGATACGCGGTGACGCCGGCATAATTGAACTCCTCTAGCAGCATATTCTCCAGAGAGAGTCCAGCGTCAAGCGTATTGGGCACGTGATCTTCCTCAGCTCGGAAAACGGCATCACGGGCAGCCGGCATGCCAAGGGTGTCTCGGGGCATGGTCTTTCTCCTGCGCGATTCTACCTAGAGATTCTACCTAGAGATTCTACCCAGAGGTTCTTCGGATGTCTCATACCCTAGGAGAATAGCATGCTTTCGCCAGCCCGTAAAGCCGCCTGGATCGTACCGACGGGGGCGCTCCTCACCCAGGGATAGAGCCCTAGTGCTGCCGATCAGCTCATACCCGGTACGCGGTAGTAACCAGACGGCTGGTGTCTACTGACTCAGCTGGTGATGTCGTTCGGCTGGTCCGCCGGACCGGCAGAAACCAAATCGATCGCCGCGTCTGCCGCGGCGATAGGGTCTTCCGGGTACTCGGAGCTTAGCATTTGAAGCGCGGAGTCACAGAGGAAGCGAAAATCAACCAAAGAGAAATCCTTGTTCGCTAGCAGTACCGCCTTCGGCTACTCTACAGCATATCCCTGATAATGAAAAGACCCTTCGGCCGCTGGTTTGACCCGCATCTTGCCTTGTGCTAGACTGGCGGGCGAGTAGACATTTTGGGGCGGGCAATGGCTCACTAGCGAGGCACCGGTATCGGGTATCGGGTATCGGGTACCGGGTACCGGGTACTGGGTACTGGGTGGCGGGTTTGCGTCAGACACTGGAGGAGACGCATGAATCTCAGCGGGATTATGCTTGCCGTCCTCATTATAGTGATAGGCCTCGGCATAGCCGCCGCCGTGACTATCGTGGCCATGGGTGGAGATAGGGCTGATCATGGAAGAGAGTCTCTATCTTCTTTGCAGGAAGACGCGAGCAGTGACCCAGCGTTACCGCCGCCCCAGAACGCCTGGAAGCCGGAAACCTGGTACTCCGAGATTGCCGAAGGAACTCTGTTTCCCAATCAGCCCTCTCCGAGCTTCCGTATCTCGGCCGACTCGTCTCTCCATCGAGCCGTTGCTCGTCGCGAGAGAGAAGCTCTGGCATCCAATGAACCGACTCGACCCCATGCCGCGGTCTCCGGCTCTGCTCCGACCACTGCTTCTGCTTCTTCGGAACGAGCCCGCGACGCTGCCCGGCTACCGCTGCCATCGCCTGATCTCGATGCGCTGACCCAGACCCCTACCCTCTCGATGCCCATCGCTCCGGTACCGGATAATCTACCGCGTACGCTCAAACGGCCTGTGGTGCGGCCCGCAGGGAGCACGACGGCAGCTTTTGAAAAGGCAATTCACGCACGGTACTCCGCCGAGCTGGATGCCCTCTTGATTAGTTTCACCGAGTGCTCTATCCAGACGAGTTCCGACGTAGGCCGGGCCTTCGCCCATATTGGCGAGAGGATATCGCAACTCCTGCCGGCGCCGCCTGTAGGTGAACGACATGCCCTGCTTCTTGATACGGCTGGACTTGAGGTATCGGCGGAGTCGAATGTTGCCTGGGACCACATGCTCGAAGGGTTTGTGGCTCAGTTCTGTCCTGAAGTGGCGCCGGATATCGTGCTGGCGGTACAATTCGACTCGTCGCCGCCCCACCCAGTACAGGAGGCTACTGCGACCTTCGGTGTCGCGGCGGGAGAAAATCCCCTCGTTGTTGGTAGTATTGGAGACCGCCATCCGCACTCGTTACTGGTTGCACCATCTTTTGATGCTGCGGTTGGTCTCCTGCAACGTATGCGTTCTTCCCTACAGTAGAAACCGCTGTCCACCATGCTAGGAGGTTTCCAGTGAGTGCGTTACTTCGCCTGCTGTTTATTGGAGATGTAGTTGGTCCGTCCGGCCGGTCCGCGATCGCGGAATACGTCCCAGCTCTACGTGCTGACCTCAATGTGGATGCCGTGATAGCCAATGGCGAGAACTCCGCTGATAACGGTTTTGGGGTGACGTCGGAGACTGCCGAGGCCCTCCTCCAGGTAGTCGATTTTGTCACCTTGGGCGACCATGCCTTCGATCAAGAGGGAATCGGCTCGTACCTGGATGGAGAGCCGCGAATCATTCGTCCGCTGAACTTCGAACAGCCCATGGCAGGACATGGCTCGGCAATCCTCACGGTACGGGATGTGCGCGTCGGCGTGCTCAATCTTCTGGGGCGTCTCTTTATGCGTCCCCCGGTTAGTTCGCCCTTTACCGCTGCCGACGACGGCATACGAGATCTGCGGGCTGCTGGAGCCGAAGTCATTGTGGTTGATCTGCAGGCCGAGGCTACCAGCGAGAAACAAGGCATGGGCTGGTACCTGGACGGTAGGGTGGCGGCAGTGCTAGGTACCCATACCCACGTTCCTACCGCTGATCTGCGTATCCTTCCGGGAGGTACAGCCTTCGTCTCCGATGTTGGCATGACTGGTGGCCGAGACAGCATCATCGGGTTCGATCGAGAAGGGTTTCTGGCCTTCATGATGAGCGGTGAGCGGCACGGCACTCACCCAGCCACCGGCCGGATAGGGTTGGACGCCATTTTGCTTGAGGTGGACCCCGCTCTTGGCCATGCTGTAACCGCCGAACGTGTGTACGCCGGCGGGTAGACGGTTCCCTTCACTGGGTCAAGTTTCACGTGAAACCCATGGCTACTCTCTGTCTATGGACAGCGCTGAGGTTGGCTGGTACCATACTATGAATGCGGCATTGTGGTCGTGCCTGGGTTCGGCTACAATGCCGCACAACAGATACTTCGGCCGTCAGAAGAGGATATGCCTATGTCTACGTCACAATCGCTACCCACCAGCTCAGCCCTTGCGTATGCCGACGCACACCGTTCCGCCTTCCTGGAAGGGCTCAAGGACCTCCTCAGAATTCCCAGCATCAGCACGCTTCCGGATTATAAGAAGGAGGTGAGGCGAGCCGCCAAGTTTGTGGCCGGCGAATTGGAGCAGATCGGGCTCAATAAAGTCAAAGTGATCAAGACACCAGGACACCCACTGGTCTATGGAGAGTGGCTGGAAGCCGAGGGCAAACCGACGGTGCTCCTCTACGGACACTATGACGTACAGCCGGTAGATCCAATAGAACTCTGGCAGAGCGACCCGTTCGAGCCGGTGATTCGCCAGGAGAATCTGTACGCACGAGGAGCAGTGGACGACAAGGGCCAGATGTATGGGCTGTTAAAAGCGCTCGAATCGCTCATGGCAACTCATGGAAGAAAGCTACCCCTCAATGTGAAGGTGCTCATCGAGGGTGAAGAAGAGTGTGGTGGCGAGTCCATCGAAGCCTATGTCAAAGAACATCATCACAAGCTTGACTGCGATGTGGTACTAGTCGCTGACACTGGAATGCCGGCGCCGGGTGTTCCCTCACTGGTCTACGGGTTGCGCGGCATCATCTACACTGAGATACAGGCCCAGGGTGCCCGCCACGATCTCCACTCGGGCGAGTTTGGCGGAGTTGGACCAAATCCTATCCATGCTCTGGCGTTAGTGTTGGCTGGGCTAAAAGGCCCGAACGGCAAGATAACTATCCCGGAACTCTACAAGCGTATGATGCCGGTAAGCAGTGAAGAGCGCGAGCTCTGGAAGCAGAATCCGGTGGATATGGCCGCCCAGATGATGTCCGCGATGGGCATCGATGTCCTTCCGGGAGAGGCCAATATCGACCCAGTCGAGCGCGCCACTGTCCGTCCCACGTTGGAGGTACATGGTATCAAGGGTGGTTTCACCAGTGACGGAGCTAAGACGGTGATACCGGCTGAGGCCACCGCCAAAGTGAGCCTCCGCCTGCCTCCTGGGTTGCATCCCTCCGAGGTGCTACCTCTGCTGCAGAAGCGAGTGGCCGACCTCTGCCCGCCTGGAGTGAGTATGACGGTGCGTATGATTCACGGCGGAGACGCGGTGCTGGTTCCAATTGATAGTGTCTTCATGCGTGCCGCATCCCAGGCGCTGGAACAGGAATGGGGGCGTCCCCCAGTCTATGAGCGGTCGGGTGGCTCGATTCCTGTGGGTGCACTCTTCGATAGCGAGCTACATGTTCCGATTATCTTTATGGGCACGGGTCTGCCCGACGACAATCTGCATGCCCCTAACGAAAAGTATCACATTCCCAACTTCTATCACCTGATTCGCCAGACGATCCGCTTCCTGGAAATCGTCGGCACTGACCCAGCCATAATTTCGCGTCCGCTCAAGTCAGCTCGCTCCCTGGAGGCTGGCGAACCGACTCAGCCGGAACCAGAGGCTCAGCCTCATAGTAGCACCCCCAGGAGATGACGCTGATGAATATTGGGGGCATATACCCGCCGGTACCCACCTTCTTCGAGGCCAACGAAGACCTCGATCTGCCCACGCTGGCTAAACACATTATTCGTTTGCGCGAGCACGGAATCACCAATTTTGTGGCGCTCGGCTCCAATGGTGAGGCCGTGCATCTGAATACTGTCGAGCGGAGCAGTGTGGTCTCGACAATTCGTGAAGCAGCGGGGGCTGAGGCGCAGATACTGGCAGGAACCGGTGCCCTCTCAACCCGAGAAACTATTTCACTCTGCCGCCTCGCGGCGCAGGATGGTGCCGATCTGGCGCTGGTGATCCCACCAGGACATTTTCGTGGCCAGATGACCAGCTCGGCACTTCGGGCCCACTATCTGGCGGTGGCCGACGCCAGCCCGCTGCCGGTCATGCTCTACAATATGCCAGCCAATACCGCCGGCATAGATTTGGATGCAGAAACGGTAATACTGCTCTCGGCCCACCCGAATATCATTGGCCTAAAGGATAGTAGTGGTAATCTGGCCAAGCTATCCCAGGTAGTAGCCGGAGCCCGTCAGGGCTTTGCCGTACTCGCGGGGAGCGCGGGCTTTCTGCTTCCGGCGCTGGCAGTTGGCGCCACAGGTGCGATTGCAGCTCTGGCAAATATAGCTCCAGGAGAATGCCTGGAGCTGCTGGCGCTCTGGACGGAAGGCAGGATTGGTGAGGCCCGAGAACTCCAGGCTCGGCTGGTACCGGTTAATACCGCAGTCACCTCAGAGTATGGTGTTCCCGGGCTGAAGGCCGCCCTTCACTTTGTAGCGCACTATGGCGGCGATCCCCGCCGTCCGTTAGCCCCGCTGGGAGATGAGGCCCGTCTACGACTGCGCTCGTTGCTGGTAGACGCCGAGTTGCTCCACAGCCTCCGACCGCAGTCGTCCGCAGCGGTGCCCATCACGCAGAGTTAGGCACCTTGGGAGGCTGTGGAATCTGCTACGGTGTTCCGTGATGTCATAGAATACTTTGCCTCACTCCTGACATTGAGAGGAGAAGCACACTATGGGTTTAACAGTGTGTCCCGTCGCCGTTGTCGCTGCCCCGGTCGAGGTGGTCTGGGAGAACCTCACAGTGTGGGAACGATATGCCGACTGGGCCGATGTCCAGGTAGAACGTATTGAGCCAGAAGGCCCTCCCACTGTAGGTCAGACCATCTCCTTCACGGGAAAAGCCCTTGGTCGCACCTGGCACTTCATCTTCAAGGTCGAAGAAGTCGATCCCGAAAGGCACCGGCTCGGCCTGCATGTTGTTTTCCCATTTGGACTGCAAGAGAAACCCCACATTGCCTGCGATCCCATCGATGCGACCACCTGTCGCGTCCAATATGGCTGAGACTTCATCTTCCCTCCAGGTTGGTGGGGTTGGTTCCTCGAAACGGTCGGCGCGAGACCCATCGCTGCCAGCGTCGATGATTCGTTACGGCGCCTCAAGCGCGCCTCCGAACGACAATATCAGCAAGCGCAGGCGAAGTCAAAGAGATGATACGCGGTCGCATCGTGCCGGTGGAGCATATCGTCTTCGTCGCAGGGCGGACTTCAGGCTTGCCGGGTGGCAAACAGCAACAATGTGATCCGACACGGTATCACTAGGATCGCCACGCCGCCGGTAGGGCTCAGGGGACGAGAGTCGACTCAATGATATACACGTCACCTACGGAAGGGTTGACTACAAAGCGTCCCTGGTCTCCCAGCGGCTGCACAAATGTGCGCACCTGCTTCGGACCCAGGTCGTAACTGGCCTGGGTCACTATG
The DNA here is from genome assembly GCA_963826075.1 of uncultured Chloroflexia bacterium. Taxonomy (GTDB): domain Bacteria; phylum Chloroflexota; class Ktedonobacteria; order Ktedonobacterales; family JADMIN01; genus JAJPKE01. The sequence goes on along the minus strand of CAWGVQ010000002.1, from coordinate 904,044 downwards.
TTGATGAGGTTCAGCTCCAGGGTCGGGCCGGGACTGCTGGAGCTGTTGGCAATCATCCAGTTTCCCGAGATGGCCAGCGGCATCATCTCAAAGACGCTGGCGCCGGTGTCGCTGACGACTTCGCCGGTGATGATGTCTTCGATCTCCAGATCCGGCTCACCGGGGTTACCGCCGGTCAGAAAGTCGTGTGGCCCCGCCCAGAAAGCCAGTCCCGGGTTCAGCAGGAAGGGGCGTAGCTGGTTGCCCACCAGCAGCCGATCTTCCGCCCCCAGTATAGGCAGAATCAGCACCTGGTCATCCGGCGAGCTGTCACCATATGCCCCTATCCTCACATTTGCCGCCACCTGGGAGAGCAGCAGCGGCGCGCCGCCGTCCGGGTTGAGGGCGTAGAGCCGGCTTGACGGACTCGAGGTGACATAGATGGCCCGGCCGTCCTGCCATCCTATGAAGCCCCCGCCGAGAGCCAGCATCCGGACCGGTCCACCATTGCGGGGGGCGATCTCGGCACCGATGGCGAGGCCGCTGGAGGTGAGCGCAGTGCCCCCAATCCAGCGGCCATCGGGTGAGAGCTGCGGAGTGGTCATGATGAAGCCGATGGAGTGGACGTGTCCCTGCCGGTCCATGAGGAGGAGCGGCACGGCCGCAAACGTGCCGCCCGATTGAAATATCCACAGCGCCGACGAATCTCCGAGCCACCCGACGGTTGCATCGACTCCGGCGGGCAGGACGTACTGCTCCCCCTGGAGCGCGGCAGACAGGTTGTAAAGCCTGATCGTGGCATGCGTCAGGGCATTGCCGTAGACCGCCGCTAGCAGAGTGCCGTCCGGTGAAGGCGTCAGCTGGGCGGTAGGGGGAATGGGCACCTGCCTGGTGACCACTGGAGGTGTCGCCGTCGGCCGCAGAACGAACGGCGTCTGGGTCGCTGTGGCAACGGATGAAGTCGGCGACAGTCCGCAGGCGGCGACGAGCCAGACTAGCGCCGCCACGGCGACGGCGGTCAACCGTCCTGGTCGATAGGTGATCCTGGACATGATCGAATCCCCAGCGGCATGAGAGAACAGGCAATCACGGGAGCGAGCAAGTATTCACAGTCTAGTGGAATTCGCGCTAGAGCACAACAGGCGAATTTGGTCGCCCGCCACAGCGCGCGGGAGGTTCACGACGCGGGTTACAGAAGTAGGCGTGGTAAGCCCTGTGGACCCATCCCAGGGAGGGACATGCCCGCAGCCGTGCCCTATCCAGGATCTCAGCTCGGACATGAAGCAAAGTATTCTGCGCCAAGGTTAGTGGTGGGTACCCCAGGACTCGATGTCACAATAATCTCTTCCCATAACGGTTGCGACTCCGGGTAGTTCGCCAGCGCCTCGGCTTGTGTTACCACTACAGTGTCGGGCTGGACAGCGGCTGAGCCCTGTCCGGGAGAGATGGTCATCGATTCAACTGGTCCCTGGGTACCGTCCGAGCGCAGCCAGTAATAGGTAATAGTATGGCTCTGCGGATCAGGATCGATGGCAATAGTGCCGGTAAAGGTGAAGGTCTGGTCCCCTCCCGCTGCGCAATCATAGTCATGTGCCGGACCTGTTCCTCCAGAAACCGACGGGGTGGCACCCTGAACTCCATAGTCACAGGTCATCTGGAAGTAAGCTGGAGACGAGAGTAAATGGGAGGGAGTGAGGACTTCAAACTCGCCCCACTGGGAACTGCCGTCGGCGGTCGCCGGATCGATCGCCCACTGTCCCACGATGTTTTGATTATTGGCCGCACCGTAAAAGGAGGGCATATCGGTGGGACCGATTACGACCGATTGCACCGAGGTAACCGTACCGTCGCTGAAGCGCCAGCGATAGGTGATGGTGCCGCCCGGTGTGGTGCCGGGCACATACACCGCACCCTCGAAATACTCGATCATGGGCGGATTGCAGTAGCCGTTCGAGCTGGTAGGACTGCTTGATGCCTCAGCCGCGGTGACGGTAAAGGTCCCCACCGGCCCGGCCGTCGGAACGGGGTGGCCGCCACCTGCGGGCAACCCCGGTGTGGCATTGGGCGTCACGCCGGGCGAGGGAGTTGCTGTTGGCGGCGTAAGCGCTGTCGTGGAAGTTGGCGCGGATAGATTCCTTGATACGGGCTCCGTCGCCTGCTGTGGCGGTGGTGGCGAAGTAAACACGGCAAATCGAAGCAGGAGTGCCAGAAGGATCATCACAAGAACCACCAGATAGGCCAACCACCCCCGTGGACGCCGAGCAGTGGCGGTGGCACCCAAAGGCGCTACCGCCGTATGGTGCTCTTGGGGCGTCTGGTCTCCGAATAGCCCCAAATCTTGCGTGCGCAGATCTTCCTCAGGTGCTGGAGGCGCGATGGTGGTACTCTCTTCAGTGTCTTCCCTGAAGCTCGGCGATTCGTCGGACATGTTAAGCTACCTCAGTACTCTTAATTTTAGTCAGGTCCAGTACGGTGCCCCTTGTAACCGGCCACGGAGCGTTATCCCATCAACCGGCGCAACGTCGGTGTATGTGTGTAGGGTCACCGACGTTGCGCCGGGACTAGCATCGGCACTGCACAGTGCTCTCTGGTTGCCAGGCATACTCAAGTGCTTCCCGCGTTTTGCAGAGTCATGTGGTGCTGCGGCGTCCGGCTGATTTGTACAGCCACTGGTTGTATGTATAACGAGCGGCAGGAGCAATCACAGGCATTGACAGGTACCCCAAACCTGGTGACTGGTCGATTTTCATGCACCCTTGAAGGCAGCCAGCGCTAGGTGTCAAGATGGTAGACTCAAAGCACGACCTCTGCGACTGGCATTCAGTCGCATCTTGCACATGAATACTGTATGTGTCGTGAGACCAGGAACTCAGATTGTGGAAAGGACAAGGCGGTTGAGCCAGTTCAAAGCCAACCCAGATCATTGGAGCGAGGATACCTCATCACTGTTCATTGAGCTTGGTGACCTTTTTGTTCCAGCTCGCGCAGAACAAGTCGGAACCCTTATAGATCTCATACCTGCCGATATCTCCGAGAGCTTCACTGTGGTTGAACTGGGGGCAGGGGCAGGGCATCTGGCTCAGGCGGTTCTCGAGCGATTTGCTCACTGTCATTATGTGGCTCTAGACGGATCGGAACGGATGCGCGAGCACCTCGCACAGCGATTGAGCGCCTTCCACGATCGTTTGGACGTGCTGCCCTTTGAGTTAGCCGAGCAAGCCTGGCGTGAAACCTTACCATCTCCGGTGCGCTGTGTCCTGTCGTCACTGTGTGTCCATCATCTCACCGGCCCACAGAAGCGACACCTGTTCGCTGACATGGCCCAGCGGATGGAAACGGGCGGAGCTCTCCTGCTCGCTGATCTGGTGGAGCCTCCAACTCAGAATGTTGCTCGCCTCTTTGCTCGCCAGTACGATGAACTGGTTCGCGAGCAAAGTCTGGCCCAGCGTGGGGATCTAAGCGGATACGACCAATTCTGTGAGAGGAAATGGAATTACTTCCTCTATGACTATGGATCAGCCAATCCTGATCCCATCGACCATCCATCGCCATTAACTGCACAACTACGCTGGATGGCCGAGGTCGGTTTTTCTGTGACCTCCTGCTACTGGATGAGAGCAGGGCATGCAATCTACGGAGGATACAAATAGCCCAGCAGATCGGCCCAATTGACGCTCTGGCTTTCATATTTCCCGAACTCGCAAGAGCTTGCATGGTTCGGAAGTGGCGCGTCATGAATCCGTATCAGCGCTGCGCAGCAATCCGTCAGACGAGCCTTTCCGCGCATTCGAGGAACGGCCGGGCGAATTCCTGGGCGCCAATCTCCAGGCCATACAGGCCAGTGGATACCCGCTCGAGGAAGCCCCACTCCCAGATCGCGGTTTCGTCAATACCGGTCTGGGCGCTCAGTAGCTCACAGTATCGACGGGCGAGAGCGACGGTGTCCCCGGCGAGGAGTTGCTGGCACCAGTCGCGAAGCACCACTCCCAGATCGTAGGCGGGCTCGGCGAAAAACCCCTCCGGGTCCACAAAGACGAATCCCGAGTCCGCTCCCATCCTTGCGCCAGCCACTCCACGTCGACCAAAGTGCAGGGGCCTATGGGCCGCCGCTGACCAATGGCTAGTTCGTGTTCTCAATCTACCACACGGCGTGCGTTGCTGTTAGTTGTAGTTGCTGCTCAGACCGCTCGAACTTCGGCGAGCCGCTTGACTGAGTGCTCGTCGTCCCAGCAGACGGCAGCTTCCCATGCGGCCCACGCTTGCGCGGCGATGTCGTGCGCCTCGTCGTCGAGACCGGCAGCGTTGTGGGGCATCACCAGGTCGAGGTCGGGGACGTCGACGTGCGCCTCGTCCCAGTCGATCAGCGCGACCCGATCTGCGGTCAAGCGGATGTTGCGCGGGTTGGGGTCGCCATGGACGACGCAGGTCTGACGTCCGACGAGCCGCGCCCACGCTGCTCGGCATCGAGCAACGCCCTCAGGCGGCATCGCGCCGAGGTCGATCTTCGTCCCGGTCTCGGCGTGCAGGAGGTCGGTCGACGATCGCCAGCCCGGGCGCTGCGGCCACCCCGGCGTCAACCGATGCAGCTGGCGGAGCATATCGGCCACGCGACGCCAGTCGGCCTCCGTCTCGGGCGGTCTGCCCTCGACATAGGTCATCACCACCACACCGTCGGCGAACAGCCGGCCGTCCGTCGTCGGGATCGGCACCGGCACGGTCAGACCTTTACGGTTGAGGCGTTCGAGGAGCTCGGTCTCCCACGCGAGATCAGCGTCGCTCCTGACACCGAGACGACCGACCGCGAGGTGCCCGTTGACGCGCACGGTCCACACGTCGTTGGCCACTCCGCCAGCGAGCGGTTCGATGCGAGCGACATCGTCACCCCACTGCTCGAGTGCCTCCCATCCCACTGGCAACATCCTCCCCTTTACGCATCGCAAGATCACGCCCTATCGACACAAACGACAGGCTTTCCATTCGTCGGCATACCTCTCATGTATCCTACCCACAATACTATCGCAGCCAGCGTCACCATTGCCAGATAATTTGCCGCTCGCTTTTCATAGCGGGTGGCGACTCGGCGAAATTGCTTGAGGCGATTGATGACTCGCTCCACCACATTGCGTTGTCGATACGTTGCACAGCGCGAATCGCGGCGCACGTCGTTGATTGCTTCGTCGTGGAATCACCGCGGCGATCCCACGACGTTGGAGGTAATGACGGATGGGCTGGCTGGCAGATTCACCCCGCGGTCGCTCCAGAGGCTGGGGATGTGGCGATTCGCAAACCGGAAGCGGATGCCTTCTATGGCACGACATTGCAGCAGGTATTGGTCGAGCGCGACATTAGGCACCTGATCATTGTCGGCTGTAAGTCCGAGGTCTGTATTGATGCCACGTGCCGCAAGTCGGTCGAGCATGGCTACCAGATCACTTTAGTGAGCGATGCGCATTCGACGACGGATAATCCCGTTCTGCGCGCAGAGCGAACCATCGCGTATCACAACTATATCTTGCCGATGGTCTGGTCAGATGAACAGGGTGAGGTGGTGGGTGTAACGCTTACCACCTCACATGAAGTTGTCGACAGCCTGGCATGAGACAAAGCTTTTCCAGGAGGCACCGACTCCTGGAAAAGCCGGCAGGACAGCGAACTCCCCTGAACAACGGTCAACTCCAAGGGCAGACCAACCGGCTCAAGACGAATAATCGCTACGAATAATCGCCAGATGTTCGCTCAGCGAACTTCTATCTCCTTCGGCGACCGGCCTTGTTTGCTGCCTGAAACTCTTCACGCGATCGGTGACAATCTTTATCCTTCTGACCAGAAGCTACTCCGATGAATCGTTGCTGCCTGAACCGCTTGCCATGTATGTAAGCATGGCGCCCATTGGCCTGAAGCCCACGCGCTCATAGGCACGCAGAGCAACAGGATTCGTCGTCCGCAAAAAGACCAAATCGCAGCCAGACTCCAGTGCCGCCTGGGCCATATGGGCAGTAAGCGCGCCGGCAATTCCTCGGCCGCGGAACGGCTCCAACGTGGTGATGCCTACCAGTTCGGTGATGCGCTCATGTATGGCCGTGTACATACCGGCTGCGGCCGCCGTACCAGAGAGCTTGGCGGTGAACGCCCGTGCTGATCCGAGCTGTGCCCGGAACTCTCCGGCCTGCTCATCGGTGGCGGCTTTGGCACCGTCCGAGTCAAAGCCGAACTCGTTCACATCCAGGTTCTCGCGTACATCGGAGAGTGGTGACGATTCGATGATCTCGACAAAGGTAAGTCCAGGTATAAGGGACACAGGACGCGATGTGTCCGAAGTACAGATGAGCAGAGATTCCCGCTGGCTCTCTGCGAAACCAAAGCGGCGCAGTGATTCGGCGAACTCGGGTGCGTACCCCTCGACCCACTGAATCGCCGGAACCCGGCCCTGTGCGGCGAACGCCTGCCGCAGGGGATCCAGCCAGGACTCCAGCATCCCGATATCCGTCAGACGAGGCACGGCGACATTTCTCTTTACGGCGTCATCTACGGGATGCAGATATACCGCGAACAGGCCGACCGGTAGTGCCAGTTGTGTTTGGCTGTTGATCAGGTATCGCTGCACGCGCTCCCAGGAGTCCACTGGCTACCACCCTTCCAGTCATTTTTCGTCCTGCTTCCAAGCTTACGCAATGTCCGCAGTGCGGTGCAGTCGGATTTCTGACTGAAGTGGACTTCGGCTGCGACCAACCCCATAACATGCAGCCTCCCGGAGGCATTACCCCTCTTGATTGGCTGTCGAGTAACGAGATCGAGTCTTGGCGAGAAGGTTGGAATACCGTCGTTGGCGTGGCATACTTACTCTCCCTCGCGCAAACCCAAGCGGATCCGCCGCCAGACTCAAAAGGGAAATTCCTGTAGGTCGCCGACGAGGACCTCTTCGATCGCTTCGCGGAAGAGTTCAGGTGGGTGAGCTAGCACCAGTTCACCTAGCCCAGTGAAATAGTCCTCCGGATCTGCCAGCGGGAGAACATGCACGAATTTGCCGTGAGTGAGCGGCCACCGGCCGGAGACTTGAGATGCTTCCTCACGCAGCGAGATGCCGTCGCGCACGTTCACTTCAGCTTTCCACGGCCCTGCACACCACTCGAAATCCTGGTTGTATCCAGGGTCTCGTAGCACGCAAAACATTTCAATGTCTGAGTACGGTCCATCTTCGTTGCGTGCCAAAGATCCGTAGAGACCTATCGCCTTCACCGAATTCCCATATCGTTTGATCAATCGGGCGGCCATCTCAAGGGCAAGTTCCAGGCGTCGACGATGGTCCATGGGCTCCGGACTTGGCGGCATTGCTCCTGTGTGTTTCATGTGAAACATTCCGGCTGAACAACAGATAACCCCTGCAACAGACGGACGGTACTTAACCCAGGGCTTCAACTACCCGATCCAGCTGGTCCAGATCAGCTATGCAGGGCCACAGAATCAATTCGTCGGCCCCCACACCTTCATAGCGATCCCTGGCGCTCTGTAGACCCTCGGGAGTTGAGATCATGCCTTGAGCCACCATCTCGGCTCGAGGTCCTAAGAAAGCGTAGTAATCCGTCAGATAGGCGCCACCACGCTGAGTAGCATCAGGACCCAGGCCGACATACACCGCGCAGACAAACCGTGGCTTACCGGCGCGTCCGGCCTCCTGCCAGTTGTGCTGGACGGTAGCGTAGAGCTTCGCTGCCGCCTCGGCATCACCGCCTCCGCCGGCGATGTAACCATCCCACTGCGCGGCGCGGCGCAGCGCCACCTCTGAATACCCGCCGATGAGCACCTCCGGCCCACCCTGGCGAACCGGTTCTGGCCCCATAGCAGCCACCCCTGCGGCTGGAGGCTCGCCAGCCCACGCCCGGCGCATCAGATTGAGCTGTTCGCCGAAACGCTGGCCCCGCTGGTGAAAGGGCTCGTCAGCGACGACAAAATCATCTTCGCGGCCACCGACGCCCAGCCCCAGAGTTAGCCGGCCTCCCGAGAGCGCGTCGAGGCTGGCCGCCTGTTTCGCCAGTAGTCCTGGATTGCGCAGCGGCGCAATGAGCACCGTCGTCATCAGCCGGATGCGCTGCGTCACACTGGCGACGGCAGCGAGAGTAATAAGTGCCTCATAGTTGGGATAGATGAGCCTATCTAATGTCGTCAAACTGGAGAATGGGCTGGAATCCGCCTTGCGAGCCCATTCCAGTATGGTGGCGGGACGAGTCCGGGGGATCATATTCGGAAGACCAATACCGATCTGCATGTTTTGTCCCTCGCGCCGGATTGTGGCCGAAAGTTACGCTGCCTGGATAGAACAACTCAGCTGAATGCGCAGTAATCCTCGTAGGCGCCTCGCCCTATTGTCGCACCGGACTGCGCCAATTGCGAGGCATAGCCGGTGCCTACGGGGGACATCCCCCGGGCCTGTCTCCACCGCCGCTTGCGCAGTGGCATCGAGAACGTTGCGGTCTCTTCCTGAGCGTGCTACGCTGTCGGATAGCATGGCCGGTTCATTCCCGGTTTCCCTGTAAGATGGTGTAGAGAGGCAAAGGAGGCAGCTAACCCATGAGTGAACGTGCCCGACAGTCCAACACTGGACAACCTTATGATGAAACCAGTGGCAACCTGCACCAATGGCTGGAGTCTCGCTACCAGAAGGCGAAGGAGACGGGAGGCGAGCGCGAATCGTCGTTTAGCACCTACACCGGCATTCCCCTAGAGCCGCTCTATACGCAGGAGAGCCTACCCGGTTGGGATCCGGAGGAGAAGTTAGGCTATCCGGGAGAGTACCCGTTCACCCGGGGCATACAGCCAACCATGTATCGCGGGCGCCTGTGGACGATGCGGCAGTATGCCGGCTATGCCACTGCTGAAGAATCAAACCAGCGCTACCGGTACCTGCTGGAACAGGGTACTATGGGGCTCTCGGTGGCCTTTGATCTACCCACGCAGATGGGCTACGACGCTGATCATCCACTGGCCGAAGGTGAGGTCGGCAAGGTTGGAGTTTCGATAAGCAGCCTGGAAGACATGCGCACGCTATTTGAGGGCATTCCTCTCGAGCACATAACCACATCAATGACGATCAATGCTACTGCCTCGATACTGCTCTCCCTCTATATCGCCGTTGCCAAAGAGCAGGGAGCTGACATTCACCAGCTCTCCGGCACCGTGCAGAACGACATACTCAAAGAATATATCGCGCGCGGCACCTATATCTATCCCCCAACACCGTCGATGCGCATCATCACCGATCTCTTCAGCTACTGCGCCGCTGAGGTGCCTCGCTGGAACACTATCAGTATTAGTGGGTACCATATTCGCGAGGCAGGGTCGAGCGCTGCGCAGGAAATCGGCTTTACTCTGGCCAACGGCATTGCCTACGTCCAGGCGGCAATCGATGCTGGCCTGGATGTTGATCGCTTTGCCGGGCAACTCTCCTTCTTTTTCAATGGTCACAATACGTTTTTCGAAGAGATAGCTAAGTTCCGAGCGGCACGGCGTATGTGGTCCAGGATCATGCGTGAGCGTTTTGGAGCGAAAGATCAACGCTCCTGGATGCTACGCTTTCACACCCAGACCGCCGGCTCAACGCTTACCGCGCAGCAGCCTGACAACAACATCGTGCGTACTGCCTACCAGGCCATGGCGGCGGTTCTGGGGGGCACACAATCGCTGCATACCAATTCCCGAGACGAAGCACTGTCGTTACCAACTGAGGAATCGGTACGGATTGCCCTGCGCACCCAACAAATTCTTGCCTATGAGACCGGCATCGCCGATACCATTGATCCAATGGCTGGCTCCTACTTCGTCGAAGCCCTTACTGATGAGCTTGAAGGCCTGGCCGCGGACTACATCGAGAAGATCGACCAGCTGGGTGGAAGCGTTCGAGCCATCGAGCAGGGCTATATACAGCGCGAGATTGAAGAGGCTGCCTATACTTTCCAGAGCGACCTTGACGCCGGGCGCCGCATCGTCGTGGGAGTGAATAAATTCCACGACGCCGACGAGAGACCGCCGATCCTTCTCAAGGTAGATCCAGAGGCGGGCAAACGCCAGGCGGCACGGGTAGCTGCGCTGCGTGCACGGCGTGACAACGCCGCGGTTGGAGCCGTCCTGTCCAGACTCGAGACGGCGGCGCGGGGCCGGGATAACCTCTTACCGTGTATCCTAGCGGCGGTGGAATCATACGCCACGCTAGGAGAAATTTCCGACACGCTGCGGCGGGTTTTTGGCGAACAGCACGAGGGGCGCGGCTAAGTGCTCAGCGGCATGTTGTATCATGGATGGAAATAGATCTTGGCTAGATCTACAGGATTATGGACCAGAGATGGGTGAACGCTATGGCGACGGAGATTGGTAGCAAACTGGACCGACGTGCGGCGATCCTGCAGGCGGCCCGTGAGGTACTGGCGACCAAAGGACTTGAGGCGGCCAAGATCTCCGACATAGTGGCCCGAGCCGGCGTCGCTCAAGGCACCTTTTATCTGTATTTCCCCTCCAAATCCTCGCTGGTCATCGCCTTGACTGAAGAGATGAATAGCCAGACGTTGGCCAGGGTGCAGGAAGCCGTGGCCCGTTCGGATAGCTTTGCCGCCGCCATTAGCAGCGGTGTCACCGCTGCTTTCGAAGTTATGGGCCGTTATCGAGACGTGCTGGACATCATTCACTCGCGCATTGCCATGCCGGAGATGCGCGCACTCTGTGAGGAAATGTACCAGCCATTTTATACATTCATCAGCGATCTCATACAGGAAGGGCAGCGCCAGGGCCTCCTCACATCCAGCATACATCCGGAAACTGCCGCCCGCCTCATCGTTGGTCTGGTGGAACACGCCGGCAGTGAGTGCTATGTCTACCGCACTCAGACCCCGAGCGATACCTTCATTGCCGAAGTAGCTCGTTTTATACGCTACGCGCTAGGTATTACCGACTAGCCGGCACTGGTGACCTCTCCGGCAGTTTTCACCATCCTCTGTCGACACCGATACCTCCCCCTTGACGCCCGGTCCTTGACACGATACAATCGGCGAAGAAGTGACTGACTGTCAGTCACTACACATCAGGAGAGGAATAGAAACCAGAATGTCCTCACCGTCCATACCAGCAACTGAGCCTGAAAACGATAGTCCACTTGCCGGCAGCGGAGGCGCTGCATCCGGTGCCTACCGGATTGGTTTGGCTTATGGGAGGCAGATCTACCGGTTCCGGTGGATAGTGCTGGCGCTTTGGCTGGCTGGCCTGGCTGGCGGCATCCCCTATGCCGCCACGCTCTCCTCAGTTCTGCAGAGTGGTGGCTACACCTACGCTGGCAGTCAGGCTTCCCGTGCCAACCAAACGCTCATCGACAAGCTGCACTGGCCGTCGTCCCAGGCGGTGGTGATTTTTCAGTCCAGTACAGTGCCCGCCGCTGATCCCGAGTTTCAACAGGAAATCAACCAATTTATGGCCCGTGCCAAGACCTTTGTCGACGTAACTGGAGTTTCACAGGGCGGTGTAGGACGCGACGGCAAGACAACCTTTGTGGCCGTCGACTTCAGCCAGGATGCCAGCGTAATGCAGCAGTCAATGAATAGCTTCAGGTCGCTGCTGCCGACTACCGGACCTGCCCGTACCTACCTCAGCGGCGACCCCGAAACCTATGTGGAATACAACACCATCACGCAGCAAGGTATCGAGCATGCGGAATCGGTGACACTCCCGATTGCCCTTATCGTCCTGGTGATTGTTTTTGGCACGCTGGTAGCTGCGCTTATGCCGCTCATGCTAGCGCTGGTAGCTGTACCGGTGGCCCTGGCGCTGCTCTACGCGGTTGCCCTACATACCTGGACCAGCATCTTTGTGCTCAATGTCGCTACGGTTGTGGGGCTCGGGATCTCCATAGACTACAGCCTGTTCATGGTGCGACGGTTCCGAGACGAGTTGTCCAACGGCAGGTCAGTGCGTGATGCCGTAGCCTGGTCAGTGGCTACCACTGGAGAGGCGATCCTCTTTAGTGGCCTAACTGTGATAGTCGGCTTCTGCGGACTTTTCCTTATTGGCATACCCTTTATGAGCTCCTTCGGCCTCGGTGGCGCGGTCACCGTCGCCTCATCGGTGCTGGCTGCCCTCACGTTGATGCCGGCTATACTTGCCATTCTCGGCACGCGCGTAAACAGCCTGCGCGTGCCGTTCTTACCCCATACCGGTGCGGCCACCAGATCAACTGGGTCCGAAAGTGGAGCGGCCTACGATGCCGCCCCGTCCAGTTTCTGGCATAGTTGGGCGCTTGGAGTGATGAGACGGCCGATACTCGTACTGGTGGGGTGTGCAGTGCTGCTCCTACTGCTGGGCTGGCCTATCTTCTCCATGCGTGTAGGCACCTATGGCTCGGTCAGCCTACCGGCGCAGGCGAAGTCGGAGCAAGGGTACACGATCCTCAGCGAGCAGTTTCCCAACACCAACACTAATCCCATTTATGCTGTCGTGCAAACTCGGGATGGTTCTAGTATCCTGACCAGTGAGCACCTCTCCGAACTCGACGGCCTAAGTCAATGGCTGGCGAGCCAGGCGCACGTGACGAGTATGACCAGCCTGACGCAGTTGCCGCCGTCGCCGGCCAGCGTAAACCTGCCGGAGCCGGAGCTGGTAGCGCTCTATACCTCGGGTGCCTATATCAACTCTGCTCCTCTGGCCCAGTGGGTCAAGGCGACTGCTGCTGGAGATACCACGGTCATTACTCTGACCAGCAACACCAGGCTGGATAGTACCCAGGGCACTGCGCTCATTGATACGTTACGCTCGGGAAGCCGGCTAGCAGCTCCGGGGCTCATCGTTCAAATTGGCGGGACTCAGGCTCTCAGCCTTGATTTCACGCGCTATCTCTATGGGAACTTCCCCAGAACCATTCTATTCATTTTAGTAACGACGTATCTCTTACTTTTGCTGATGTTTCGCTCGCTGCTACTGCCTCTTAAGGCGGTACTGGTGAATGTCCTCTCGCTGGCCGCTTCGTATGGCGTACTGGTTTATGTCTTCCAGTGGGGGCACTTCTCCAGTCAACTCGGCTTTACCAGCACTGGTTTCGTGGACAGCACCATGCCGATCCTGATTTTCTGCGTCTTGTTTGGCCTCTCCATGGACTATGAGGTTTTCCTACTGAGCCGTATTCGCGAAGAGTGGCTCCGCACCCACAACAATCGTCATGCGGTAGCTCGAGGCCTGGAGAAGACTGGCGGCGTCATTACCAACGCGGCGCTGCTGTTCGCCATCGTCACCGGTGCATTTACCTTTACCTCGCTGGTCACAACCAAAGAACTTGGTCTGGGCATGACGGTGGCGGTGCTGGTAGACGCGACCGTCATACGCACCTTACTGGTGCCGGCGGCTATGCGGCTGCTCGGGCGCTGGAACTGGTGGCTGCCGGGCCGGCCCCTGCCGGTTGAGCAGGCTGAGTAATCGGCAGGACGGAGAAAACGACGCCAGTAATAAGTTTCTAAGAGAACCGCTTTACGAGAGCGAGCGCTTGCAGCTTGACCGGCTGGCGATGGGCTGACCGGTCACCGCCGTCATACACGTCGTCGTGGTGCTCGACATACCAGGTGTAGCTCTCGATAAGCATCTGCGTATTATTCTTGGTAGGCTTCCACCCAAGCTCGGTCTTGATGCGGCTGGTGTCGAAGATGAAATCCTCGGCAAGCATCTTGTAATGATACGGTCCCAGCGGGGACAGTCCCAGCATATGGAGTGCACGCATCGCGGTCACTGCGGGCCACTTGGGGAGGTTGGCAACGCGCGCCCTGGTGCCGGCTACTTGGATGACCTTGGTGTAGAGCTCGCGGAGGGAGGGGACGTCGTCGGAGCCGATGTTGTACAGGTGGAATCCCGGCTGCTGGATGGCGCGCTCCAGCCCGGAAATCAGGTCAGCGGTAGCGATAAACTGGTAATGATTTGAGCCATCGCCGAGCACCCAGACGCGGCGTCCCTCATAAATGAACTCATAGAGAATGGAGAGCAGTCCCAGACGTCCACCCCCCATGATGGTGGGGCAGCGGATCATCGAGATGTTGATGCGATCTCGGAACTCGGCCAGAACTCGCTCGCCCTCCAGCTTGGTGTCCCCATAGAGTTCCAGGGGCTTGACCGGGTCGTCTTCCTTCACCGGCTGCGTCCGCGGTTTGCCCACGACGCAGTTACTCGAGGTGAAGACCAGGTGCGGTGTGGCGTGGGCTACCGCAGCCTCGACGATATTGCGGGTGCCGGCTACATTCGAGTTCACCAGGTCGCGCTTGTCCTCGATCGCGTGCGCCAGCATGGCGGCCACATGAAACACACCGTCGAACGGCCCATAGGTCGCGAAGACGCTTTCCACCGCGAGCGGGTCGCGCAGGTCGACATGTGCGAACGCGAAGCGCATGGCCAGGTCCTTGTCCATCACGCGATCGAGGATGACAACCTCATGCCCCTGCCGGCCCAGATCCTGCACGAGCTGACTGCCAAAAAAGCCGGCGCCACCAGTCACGAGATATCGCATATTCGCAGTGCTCCACATCCCTACTCTGCTGCCAATTGAAGCTTCACTACTATATCACAACGTCCAAGCCTCGAAAAACCGCGAGTGAACACGTGCTGGTACTAGCTTCTTCCGCATTTCCCCCTCTGGTACAGAAATCTGACCACAGTGGGCGCTCCACTTCCTGTACAATGCGATGGTGGTAATGGGGCGCCAAGACGGCGGTGACCGTGTACCGATAAGAGAGCATTAAGACTGCTAGGAGAGATGCTTCATGTTACGGGGAGAGCGAGTGGTATTACGTCCGCTGGAGAAAGACGACCTGAAAAAACTTCACGATTTGGGAAACAATGTCGAGCTGATGATGCTGGCAGGAGCCTCCTGGGAGCCGGAGCCGTTGGCTACCTATGAAAAGGACTTTGACAAACGTCTGGAGAGCCAGGAGAAATCCAGTTTTGTCATCGAGGTTGACGGCAACATCATCGGCGAGATCGGGTTGCATGACTGGCGCAACCGCCGAGCCGGCGCGGCGTCCTTTGGAGTGAGCATTCTTGATCCCAATTATCTGGGACAGGGCTATGGGCGTGAGGCGATTAACCTGCTTCTGGACTGGAGCTTCCGCATTATGAACTATCGCCGCATCCATCTGGAAACGCTGGCATCTAATGAGCGTGCGGTGCGCTGCTACAGGGCCTGCGGCTTCGTTGAGGAGGGTCGGCTACGCCAGCACGAATACTACAACGGTTCCTACGTCGACGTGCTGGTCATGGGTATACTGCGCGAGGAATGGGACGGGCGCAACCACCAGGAGGCTCACTAGGCGCTGTTGCCTGGAACCGAAGGGTGTAGTAAATCGGCCAGTAGCTCCAGACTATCGATCAGGCGTGGGCCGGGCCGGCTGAAGTAGCCGATGCCGTCGACGAAGTGGAGGCGCCCCTCTCGTACGCAGGGAAGATCATGCCAGCCAGGCTGCGATTGGAGAAGCGGTAGATCCTCTTCCGCCCGCTTGGCCGAGAAACCGCAGCACGAGACTACCATGACGTCAGGCTGTACTGCGCGCACTTGTTCCCAATCCAGCTGAACTGCCGGTTGGTGAAGACGTCCCAGGGGGTCGATCCCACCGGCCAGCGCTACCAGCTCAGGATTCCAGTGACCGCCGCTAAACAGCGGATCGATCCATTCCAGAAAGGCCACCTTGGGGCGCTCCGGGGCCTCACGAACGCGACTCTGGAGGGCAGCAATCCGCTCCTCCAGCGAGGCCAACAGCTGCTCCGCCTCTTCTCTATGGCCGCTGGCGTTGCCCACGCGCAGTATATCGGAGAGCACATCGCCAAGGCTCACTGGCTCCAGGTTGAGCACCTCTGGCCGGTGCGGTAGTGTGCCTACCGCCTCCAGTACGTCGTCATAGGCTACCGCGCATACCTCGCACAGTTGCTGGGTGACGAGCAAATCCGGCGCCAGCTCTGCCAGAAGCGCACGATCTATACGATAGAGACTATGAGCATCGGCGGCCAGCTGGCTACGAACTGCCTGGTCGATTTCACCGCTGGTCAGCCCCTGCGGCAGCAGACTCCTGGTAATGATGGGTTTCTCAGTGACATAGGCGGGATAATCGCATTCATGCGTGACCGCCACCAACTGGTCGGCCAATCCCAGCGCACAAATGATCTCGGTAGCGCTAGGCAGCAGCGAAACGATCTTCATCAATGGTACCTCCAGCAAGCGTGTCAATCATCGCTTCGAGACATAGGGATTCTTCTCGAGGTAAAATCGCAATGGAAGATCGGTCGCTTTGGCGATACCAATGCGCGTTGTCTGTACCACGTTCGAGCTCTCGACCGGTGGTACATCAGCACAGCTATCGGCTGACCAGATCTGGAAGTCGCCACCCCGGAAAAGCGGGCAGCCATTGAGTGAGAGAGATATGGCCAGAGCCTGGGTCAATCGCGCCGGCCCACTGCACAGTAGGTCGGCGCGATTGACCCTTCGCCGCTCCTGCATACATGCTAGTCCTCGCAGCGGTTCCAGAGCACGAAAGAGTACGGCCTCTCCTACTCCTTCCTGCCCGGTTACCACGTTGAGGCAGGTGTACAATCCATAAATCAAGTAGACATAAGCATAACCTGCTGGACCAAACATGACGTTTGAGCGCTTGGTCCTTCCTCGAAAAGCGTGAGATGCCGGGTCGCCGGTAAGGTAGGCTTCGGTTTCCACGATGCGGCCCATGGTCGTCTGCTCCCCTTCGAGATGCACCACATAGCAGCCGAGAAGCTGCCTGGCTACCAGGGAAGTATCGCGATCATAAAAGGCTTGCGGTAGTATCATAGGGCATCACAGAGTCACTTCTGCTTCCAGCAGCGCAGAATCGTCCAGCGGCTGGGCATCACCCCACGGCTCAACGTACTCAATGGATAAAAGCGTTGAAGTTGAACGTGTTTTGGATCGGCTCAGAGCCGTCACCAGGGGTGATAGTGACTACCGCTTTCCAGCCGCCTTCCATCGAAACCACACCCTGCGCGCTGTAGACCCCTGGTGAGCCGTCCGCGCTCTCGCTCAGGGCAACATGAATGGGGGTCATACTCATCGAAGTCATGGTCAGGACCAATGTTCCCGTGCCGTCGGCGGGTATTCCATCTGCCTCCCAGGCATCCACCTCAAAACTGTAGGTACCGTACTGGCCGGGAGAGGCAACCAGGGTAAGCACGCCAGCGGAGCTACTCTTGCTCATACTGGTGTAGCCAGCGGGGAGTCCCTGGTTGCCTCCAGCGCTGCCGGTCGCTTTCTGGTTGGCAACCTGAGGATTGGTCAGCAACAGATGCACGTCGTTGCTCAGCATCTGGGGATCGAACCCCTCATCCAGAAAGATGCGCTCGCGGCCCTGCTGATCGATCAGGTACACTCCGGTAGTATGTATGACTATCCCGTCAGGCTGCAGAATAGACTGCATATGGTAGTCGCTCCAGAGGGGCGCCATCTGAGCCAGTGAGCCTAGCTCGAAATGCAGTGGTATGGTGACATGCCTCGTGGAGAGAAATGCTTCAGCGGTAGCTTTGGTATCGTGCCAGGGATTGAGACTGAGCGCTACCCAATCGACCTGGCTGGTCTCGGCTGCGCCCAGGTCCTGCGCGGTGGCATTGATGTAGGAGGCCATAAGCGTGCAGTCAGCATGCGGGCAAACCGAATCAAAAAAGGTCAGCACCACTGGATGTCCCCTGAAGCTCGCCAGGCTGGTGACTTTGCCGTTCTGGTCGGGCAGCGAAAAGGCCGGTGCCGGCACACTGCCGAGATCGGTTCCCTGCAGCGTAGAGGCCCCGGCTGCCGATGCGGCGCCGCTACGGGCATGCAGTGCTAGCAACCCTCCAAGCAGCACCAGCAGTAGAGCGCCGCAGCTAATACTCCAGACCAAGGGCATGCGGCCTCTCAGGCTACTCTCTCCTGGAAGGTGTAGCGTCCGCCAGACGCGCCGCAGAGTCGAGTTGATGGGTGGTTGCATGCCGCAGTCCTCCATAGTGTGACCCGGAGAGATAAAGACGCGATTCTGTCCCTACTCACATACATATAGCTACTTTACCGCAGTTTGGCAACCATCTCCCGAGCGCGCGCGCCGGCGTTGATTTGTCTCTCTGCGCTCACGGAGCCTGACACGGCGCTTCCTGGGCTTGACAACCAAGAGCTCACATAGTATACCAATCACATTACCTGATCATCATACCAATCCGCACCTGGTTTTTCATTTTCTATAGTACGGGTGTAGACAGCACGCTCGCGCAGGAGTACGATTTCCTCGGCAGCTGATGGTTGCACACTGTGTTGTAGCAGGAGCAGGCCCCCCTGGACGCTCCAAGCAGTTCATCAGAGAAGATGGAGTGCCTTTCATTATGAGCTCTATGAGTTACTCGCAGAACTTTTCGCCGGCAAATCCCCCCCGAGAACTGGTTTTTGATGTTAGCCATACCGCCGACGGCGCCTTTGCCGTGGATCTGCGGCAAAGCATCATCTCGTGGAACGCTGCCGCCGAAGAACTGCTGGGTTACGGCCAGGAACAGGTGCTAGGACACAAGTGCGGATCGATACTGGGCATCTGCGGCAAGCAAAAAGCGAACTGCGATTCTGGGAGATGTCACGCGCTTGCCAATACGGTTCGCGGCCGCCTGACTCCCCACACTGAGGTAGCGGTCAAGACCAGGGGCGGCGAGCTCCGCCGGCTAAGTATGAGCGTCATCGCCGCCCGCTCCTCTACCGGTGAGATGTGTATGGTGCACCTCTTCCACGACGTCACACTGCCGGGCCGCTCTCCAGCCGAAGTGATCGAGCGTCCTGAGGCCGCTGGGTCGGCGCCTTCGGTGAGCTTTGAGCCGGGACAGCGTAGTTATGCTGGCGAGCAGGCTACTCCACAATTGACCCATCGCGAACATGAAGTGCTGCGACTGCTGGCCGCCGGACTGACTACTGGGGATATCGCCGCCAACCTCAGCATTAGCCCGATAACTGTGCGCAATCATGTTACGAAGATTATCGAAAAGCTGGACGTCAAGACTCGCCTGCAGGCGGTAGTCGTCGCTTCTCGCCTGGGACTCATCTAGTTGGGCACGTGCTGGTTCGAAGCACGTTCACTCGGTCCCATGTGCCACTGGATGTGCTTCATGTAGTCGATTGGGGCGGTAAATTCGTGCCGATACTGGCGAAATGGGTATGAATTGGCGATAAATGGTTCATTTGCACCATGTAGCGCGCCCGATCCTGTGTTAAATCTCAACGTGAGATCAGCAAGGAGGGCATCCTAGCGCACCTTCTTTCATACCCTGCTTGCTACGCGAAGCGCTCCGCCAGCGCTTGTATTCTTTTCTCCCTTATCCTTGAGGAAGCGAGACAGACGAAATGGGCAAGATCATTGGCGCTATCATCTCGCTGGTCGTGGTCGCGGGGGTGGGCCTGGGCGTTATTGCCATGTTGGGGGGCTTTCAGCATCTTACGCCTTCAACGAATGCCAGCTACGCCGGACAGTCGCTCACATCGAGCGGTACTGTGCTACAGCATGTGAACATCACGCTGCAGACCTTTCCGATGGATCCGTACACTGATCCCAGTTATGTTGCCGCCCACATTACCGGGCAGACCGACAATGGGGTACCCTGGCCGGGTGCCGGTGACAATTCGGAGTGGGTCAAGTATGAGCCTACCACCAATCTGGTGGTGCCACAGAATGCGCTGGTCACCATCACCATCCAGAACTACGATGGTGCGACTCCGTTGCTGAACCCCTATTACGGCACGCCGCAGGGCCTGGATGGCTCTCTCACGGTGGATGGCAAGGCGGTGGCCAATGTCGACCCAACCAATGTGTCGCATACGTTCACCATACATTCTATTCCCCAGACCGGCCAGGATTGGCTCTTTGTCAGTGTGCCCGTAACCGCCAATAACAACACGCAGATGGATGCGGACGGTCTAATGCCTGCTCAGCCGGTGACAAGTGTCTTCTCATTCATTACCCCTAACCGGCCCGGCAAGTATATCTGGCAGTGCTTCGATCCCTGCGGCTCCGGTTTCAACGGTTTCGGTGGTCCGATGTCTACCAAAGGCTACATGTCCGGCACCTTTACTGTTCAGTGATTGATCCGCTTACCTGAGTGCCTGGGGTAGTTACTCCTGATGCCGCATGACGGCTGGAATCTCAGTAGTGGACCGTCTAGAGTAGAGATCAGGTGGAATCACATATGGATGACGCTTCTGTATCGCCGCCAACATCGCCTAGCCCTTCTGCGGCGACACCGCCGGACCCGAACAATCACACCAATCACATGCTGCGAGCAGTCATTGTCTGGATCGTCTTAAGTGTAATCGGCATTGTGGTCCTTATAGTGCTAGGGCCGAATCTCAGCAGCTGGGGGATCCTGCCTCCCTTCGCCTCCGACCGCTCCAACGACATCTACGGGGTCATGTTTCTCTTTACCCTGTTGGCCATACCGGTCTTCTTCATGGTCGTGGTCTTTGGCGGCTATAGCGCGTTCAACTTCACTCGCCGCCATCGAGCAGCCGACGGGGGATTCAGGCCAGCCACTCTGCAGATACAGGTGACCTGGGTGGTTGTCTCCGTTTTACTGGTGTCATTTCTCTATATTTATGGCGTCACCTTCTTGAATAAAGTGAACGCATCGGCGGGGCCGAGTGCGTTGACCGTAGATGTGACCGGAGAGCAATGGCTCTGGAATTACTCCTATCCCGGGTACGGCAACATACAGTCCACGGTTCTCGAGCTTCCGGTAAACCAGCCGGTGACCTTTAATATCCAGTCGGTGGATGTTCAGCATTCGTTCTGGATTCCGGCTTTCGGAATAAAGCAGGATGCAGTGCCTGGTGAGACGACCACGATAAGCGCAACCCCAAATCAGACAGGCACATACGTGGTGCGCTGCGCCGAGCTCTGCGGGCTCTACCACGCGTATATGGAGACCCCGGTCTATGTGGTCAGCGCCTCCGCCTTCCAGGCCTGGGTCAGCCAGCAGCCGAAACCGGCGCCTACCCAATCCTCGTCCAGCTTCATCCAACCGAATGTGTTACCTGCCAAAACTCTGAGTAGAATCGGCGGGTCAAGCACGAGCACGGCAGAAGGGTAGCGGTGCAATGAGAAAGCTTATTCCTAGCTATTTTAGCGGCGCGGTTCTGGGCATAATCGGATTCCTTGCTGGCATCTTTTTCATCTACCATTTCATCGGTAGCGACAACCAGCCAGATGGGCCTAACTTTACTGAGCAGGGCCTGGTCATTGGCTTTGGTCTCGGCGTTATCGGTTGGCTGATTGGAATCGGCGCGCTCAAGTATCCATTTACCTGGCTGCTGGCGCTGAAAGATCCCGATCACGAGGAGGAGCTGCGGCTGGCCGGAAAAGACGGCGGCACGCTACGCTATTTCAAATTCACTACCGACCATAAGGTAGTAGGCATCCAGTATCTGGTGCTGGTGCTCTTCATGCTTGGGTTCGGCGGACTGGGAGCGTTGCTCATACGGGCCGAATTATTGCGACCCGGCGCCCTGCTCTTTGGGACCGCAACCTACAATACCATTGTCACCATGCATGGTATGCTAATGATCCTGGCAACGATCACCTTCTTTATTGGTCCGTTCGGTAACTTTGTGGTGCCGATCATGATCGGGGCACGGGATATGGCGTTCCCGCGCCTGAACGCCTTGAGCTTTGCCCTGATCTTGCCTGCCGTCGTGATCTTCCTCTCCATTCCCTTCTACGGATATGGCCAGACCAATGGTGCCGGCGGTGGGGTGCAGACTGGCTGGACAGTCTATGGCCCGATCTCGGTTCAGACCGGCGAAGGTATGACCGCCCTGGCGTTTGCGGTGACTCTGGCTGGCTTCTCTTCGATTCTGGGCGCGATCAACGTCATCACCACCATCATCATGATGCGCGCGCCTGGAATGCGCTTTACCCGGCTGCCGATGACGGCCTGGGGTATCTTTGCCGGAGCGATACTGGCGTCTATCGGCACCGGGTCCTTCGCGGTGGACCTGATAGAGATCCTCATGGATCGCCTCTACAAGACCAGCTTCTTTGAAGCTTCCACTGGAGGCAACGCAGTCGGCGTTGGTGGCGGCAGCGCCTGGCTCTCTCAGAATTTGTTCTGGTTCTTTGGGCACCCTGAGGTCTATCTCATCGTCCTTCCCGCCTTCGGCATCGTAGTGGATATCGTGGCGGTGTTCGCCCGCAAGCCGATCTTTGCCTACAAGCTCGGCATATTGGGCATCATGGGAGTCTGTATCGTCAGCTTCCTGGTCTGGCAGCACCACGAATTCGTCTCCGGCTGGGCGCCGGAACTGCGCTTCTGGTACATGGCCACCACCGAGCTGATCTCCATTCCCACCGGCTTCGTCTTCCTGGTGATCCTGGGCACACTCTGGCGTGGACGCATCTGGATGACACTGCCTATGATGTTTGGCCTATCTTTCCTCTGGAACTTCGTCATCGGCGGTCTGACCGGAGTCTACCTCTCCGATGTGCCGCTTGACGTGCAGCTGCATGGCAGCATGTTCGTCACTGCCCACTTCCACTACACCATCGTGGGCGGCGCGCTAATGGGGTTCTTTGCCGCGGTTGCCTACTGGTTCCCCAAGATGACCGGGCGCATGCTCGACGAGAAGATTGGCTGGGTCGCCTTCTGGGGCATCCAGATCGGCTTCAATGTTGCATTCCTTACGATGTTCGTTGCCGGCCTCGAGGGAATGCCGCGTCGCGTCGCCGACTATGATCCCATCTTCGCAGTGCCCAACTTCATCACCAGCATCTTCGCGTTCCTGCTGATAGCCTCGGTGGCCCTGTACTTCTATGACATCGTCATCTCCTGGGTGGCCGGTGAGAAGGCCGCGGCAAACCCCTGGGGTGCGCTCTCGCTGGAGTGGCTGACTCCAACTCCGGTGCCGCTGGAGAACTTCGAAAAAATCCCGGTTGTCACCAGCGCTCCGTTCCAGTATACCGAGGAGTCCGTCAAGGCTGAGGAGGCCGCAGTGGCTTCCAGCCGGGTGGCCAGCTAACTGAAAGTGTACTGAAGCGGGTTCATCGGCGAAAAGAGGTTTTATCAATATGGATACGGCTATCGACTCAGGCGGTCATGGCGAGCATGGAGCTCTATCTGCTGAAGAAGAGCAGCTTAACGACCGCAAGGTCCGCCTGGGCATGCTCTTCATTGTATTGGCGGATGTGCTGTTTGTCGTCTATATGACGGTCACTTATCCCTGGGAGCGTGCCTACAACACCGACCAGGGCTGGTTCCCCTACGCGGGTATGAAACTGCCTGACCCGACCATCAGCCTGGTGCTGGTGCTCTTGATGGTGGCTAGCGCGGTCTTCTTCTTTATCGGCTATCTGGGTATCCGATCCGGAAACCAGACAGTGCTCCGGATTGGTATGCTGCTCTCGTTGCTGCTTGTACTGGCTGCCTTAGTGGGTCAGATTGTGTTCATGGGCCAGCAACAGTTTGCTGCTGCAGACGGTACCTTTGCCGACACCTGGGCACTCTTCTCTGGCTACCATATCTATCACCTGATCTGGGCAGCATTCCTGGGCATCGGCCTAACCAATCGGGCGTTTCGAGGACGCTATACCCAAGCGCGCCACCTTGGTGTCGTCACCATCGGCTTTTTCTGGTATTGGGCGGCACTGACGCCGGTGCTGTTCTACCTGCTGATGGTAGTCTTGCCGCCTAAGTAGAGCTATCAAGTGCCCTAGCGGGCGACAGAAAGATACCTCTATGGATCTCTTAGCTATCTTTGCCGGGTTCATTTCCTGGCCGTACGTCCTGATCCTGCTTGGGGTGCTGGTGGTAGGCGTGCTCTACATCATGGGCATGCGCCGGATGTATCTCTATGACCCAGCCCAGCGAATCCACTGGTGGAACTACAGCGCTTTTGCCGCCGGACTAGTGATCGTAGCGGCGGCCCTGCACCCTGAGATGGATCGTTTGGCGCACCAGTGGTTCTGGCTCCACATGGTGCAGAATGAATCGCTGGCGTTCATTGCCTCGCTGCTCCTGGTGCTGGGCATGCCGGCCTGGGCACTGGGGTGGCCGCGCTCGGTTCTGCGGGGTCTCAGCCAGTGGGTGCTGCCGCCTTGGGCATCCTTGCTGATCTATGTAGCCTCATTCTCAGTCTGGCACATCCCGCCAGTGTACGATGCCGCGTTGCAGCACCCTGCGCTCTATGCCCTAGAGCTAGGGATGTTCCTGGTGACCGGCATCTTGCTCTGGGTACAGGTCATTCCCTGGCGCCCAGGGGCGCAGGCTCGTCTAGGGCTGATCGCTTCGATGATCTACCTCATCTTGGTGGGGATGTACTCGAATCTACTTGGTTCGTTCTATATGTTTTCCACCGGTCCTTTCTACCCATATTACGTCCGCCTGCACCCAACCGGCGGCGCCGCTCTGATCGATCAGCACCTGGCCGGCGCCGCGATGGACGTGCCGGGTGTTCTGCTGTTGTGGTCCGCGCTGTTGTGGTTGCTGTGGCTGTGGCTCAGCGCAGATGAGAAGGCTGGCGAGGCCGAGGTGTCGCCAGCCAATCCGGCCGCCAGACCCTGAAGAGTTCTAATTTCTCATGGTTTACTAGAGGATATACGGGAGTTCTCCCATGCAAGATGCCGGCATTTCCGCCGTTCCGTCTCGAAAGGCGACTTTTGCCTCATATCTCAACCTGATGAAGCCGCATGTGACCGTAATGCTACTCGGGGTGACCCTAGCGGCAATGGCGGTTGCTGCAGGCGGCATGCCCAGGCTGGGAGTTACTCTGGCTACGTTAGTTGGGGGCGCACTGGCAGCAGGATGCGCTAATGCCATCAACTGCTACTGGGATCGAGATATCGACCAGATCATGACTCGCACGCGAACGCGCACATTGCCCTCTGGACGCATGCCCGAGGCCCAGGCGCTGGTCTTTGGTCTTGGGTTGGGTATCCTATCGCTCTCGGTTTTTATCGCCTTTGTAAACGTGCTCAGTGCGCTGCTCGCACTCTCAGCGATTGTCTTCTATGTGGTGATCTACACCATGTGGCTCAAGCGGACGACACCCCAGAATATCGTGATCGGCGGCGCCGCCGGCGCGGTACCAGTGCTCATTGGCTGGGCGGCGGTCACCAACTCACTCTCGCTAACCGCGGTCTGGATGTTTCTCATCATCTTTCTGTGGACGCCACCCCACTTCTGGGCACTGTCGCTGGTCCTGAAGAAAGACTACGCGCGCGCCGGTATTCCCATGTTGCCGGTGGTACGGGGCGAGACGGAAACCTATAAGCAGATCGTTCTCTATACGGTGCTGCTGCTGCTGGCGTCGCTCGGGCTGGTTGTCACCCATGCCATGGGCTTCATCTACCTGGCGTCGGCGCTACTACTGAGCGGTAGCTTACTGGGGCTGGCAATCTGGCTGGCGGCTACGCGAACTCTTAAGAATGCCCGAACCGTCTTCTGGTTCTCGAACTATTACCTGGCGTTGATCTTCGCCGCCATGGTGGTGGACCGGGTACTGCGCTAGCCGGCTGCCTTCCAAAAACGTCTTGCAAGAAAGCTATCCAGAAAAGATGCAGCTGTCGACACTACGCGCGCGGTTCCTTCCACGCTCAAGCATCCTGGGCATTATGCTTAGCGCCCTGGTAGTGTTGGGGTTGATACTGGTTTTGCTGACACGTATTTATGGCGCGACCAGCGCAGTGGTTTCTACCGTTCACCAGCAGAAAGTGGTACTGGGACAGCTGCAGGGCCATCCGGCTCCTGATTTCACTATTACCTTGTGGAACGGTACGCCTGGTGAGATTGTTCACCTGGCGGCGCTGCGTGGCAAAGCAGTGGTAGTGAACTTCTGGGCTTCCTGGTGCGATCCCTGCCACAGTGAGGCACCGCTTCTGGCGCAGCTGGCCAAGGACTATGCCGCACAGGGAGTCGTTTTTCTGGGGATAGCTCTGGAGACTAGCGAAACCGACGGCCAGCAGTTCATTCGCCAGTACCAGGTGCCCTATGGCTGCGGTCCGGCGCCCGATAGCCTGGCGGTTGCCTATGCTCTCACTGGTATACCGGTTACAGTGGCGATCAATGCCCAGGGAATCGTGGTACGGCAGCTCGAGGGACCAGTGACTGCCAGTTCGCTTAGCTCTGCCATACACGCCGCGCTGGGCTAGGGTGAGCTGTGTGTGGCAGAGCTAAGCGAACCAAAATGGGCTCGCTTCTACTGGCTTCGATAGCTGGAAACGACGGACTCCTGTTGAGCTTCACGTTCGTCCTCTACCAGCCAGAGCCCAAGCAGCAGCATCATGACGAAAAAGAAGATGAATGTTCCGGGAATGTCCATGGCTGCGCCGGCGTAATGTTGATCAACCACAACTCCGGGCATACCAGGCGTGCGAACAATCGTCGCATAATACTCGTATATGGGGCCGACTGAAAAGACAAAGATAGCGCCTAGCACGTTCAGGACCAGAGCGGCGCAGGCCAGATACAACACCTGCTGGGGATAGCTGAGCCGGTGGGAACTCGGTTTTCTATCCAGCTGTCGTTTGGCTGGCCGGCGCTGCGGATGAGTGGGAATGATCTGCGCCCAGAAGAGGAGTGCAGTTCCTAAGAAGAGTAGATGTTCCCCAATATGGATGTTATGGTTATAGAGAGTTAGATCATAGAAGACTGGAATGTGCCAGATCAGGAAATCTCCGAGGAATACCGCCAGAATGAGCGGAGGGTTGTTTGCCAGCTGGCTTACCTCGTGTCCAAGACGCCAGGGCCAGCGCAGGTGCATGGCTTCTAAGAGCAGACCCCGTCGCCAGGACGCCGGAAAGGCCCTCCATATGATCCAGCCGGGATTTCCCAGTAGCAGCAGGGGAGGCGCCACCATGGTCAGCAGTTCATGCTGTATCATGTGTATCCATAGCAGCTGGCCGGCGCCGATATCCACCTCGGACTCCAGGGCGATAAACACCACCAGCAATCCTAAGAAGAAACACGTAATTTGCCACCATTGTAATCGTGGGCCTAGGCCGATCCTAGAAGTATACGCGACACCGCGAAGGTACAGCAGGGCGGCTGCGGCTAGAGAAAAAAGCACCACCGGATCGAACGACCACACGGTAAGAAGTGACTGGAGCGTCATGACTGACTCCTCGATTTCGAGACGGCACAGGCTCGTCGGGGCAAGCACACGCTACGATAAAGAATTGGTCTCCATCCTACCATGAACACCAGGGAAAATAATAGGGCTAAGAAAGTCGGGAGCTGGTTGGAAGAGGTACCCAGGTGGGTCTTGGTCGCCGGTACGCTCAGTATCTGGCTTGTACTCATTGCTGGCCAAGTACTGTTCTCTCCCAGCGCCTTGGCAGATGGAGGCGCCCCCAATCTGGCGTACGTTGCCGGTGGCGGTACCGGAGGCAATGATCTCGTTGTAGTGGATATTGCGGCGCGTCGAGTGACTGGATCCATTCCTATAGGCGGGCGTCCGGCTGGTGTTGTGCTCAGCACTGATGGCCGCTACGCGTACGTCACTCAGTCAGCGTCCAATAGGCTGGCAATCGTAGACGCCAGCGCCAAGAAGGTTACTGGTACGGTTCGAACTGGCGCAGGGCCTACCGCGCTGGCGCTCGACCTCGCAGCGACGCCCAATCTCCTCTTTGTCGCCAACAGCGGTGGCAACTCGGTGACGGTAATCGATACAGGCACGCTGAGCATACGGGCAACCATTCCGGTAGGTCAACATCCTACCGGCGTTGCCGTCGCGCTGCCCGGTACTGGTATCACTGAGACCGGGCAGCATGAGGCCGAGGTCTACGTTGCCAATACCCTGAGTGATACTGTATCGGTCATTAACGCGGCCACCATGCGGGTTATTGCTACAATACCGGTACCCGGCGGACCGCGTGCCGTCACCATACCCCAGATGGGCGGTATAGCCTATGTAAGCACGACCGCCGGCACTGTGGTGGCGGTGAATCTGGCAACCCACCTCGTCGCCGGAGTGGTGCTACGTGCCGGCTACGGCCCGTTTGGTACCATGGATTATGATGCGGTAACCGGACAGATCTACGTACCTGATGCCGGTGACGAGGTGGTGGATGTGCTTGCTCCGGTAGCGCTGAACGCCGCCGGAGCACTGGCAGCTCCTCCCGACGAGCCTGCCCATGTCTTGCACATCGCCGGTGATCCGGTTGCTGTGGCCATCACCTTTGAGGGCTCATATGGGTTCATAGCGCAGCACGCGCTTGGCAGAGTAACCATGCTTGACGCCGCCACCAGGCAAGTACAGGCCACGGTGACCGTTGGTGGAGAGCCGCTAGCCATTGTCACCGGCGCGTATCCACCGGCGGTCAGCGGCCAGACCTCTTTTCTGGTGAGCTTGCTGGTCATTGCGCTGCTCCTGGTGGCGATGGCCTTCACCATCGTGATCAATGCGCGGCATCGCCGCGCCGAGACTCGAGTATGAACCAGACGCGGTCAACCAGAATCAAGCTGGCGACGGTGCTTCTCTGCTGGCTTGTCGCTATCTGTCTTCTGCTGTCGGCCTGTAGCTTGCCAGGTGCACCGAACGGATCAGCGCTCTCCAGCTATGGAGGGCCGCTCAATCATATTCACGACCTGCTTGCGCTACGTGGCGTGCCGGAGACAGTGCTGCTGGCAACCCATATCGGTCTCTATCGAAGCGACAACCAGGGGCACAGCTGGAGTGAAGTAGCGGGCGGCTCCGGCCAGGCTATGGACGGTTTGATGATCTTCAAGTTTGCCCAGAGTCCGCTGGACCCCCAGCGAGTCTACGTGTTGGCGGTGCTACGCCCTGACGATCCGCAGGCAGCTCGAGCCGCCCCAGGCCTCTATACCAGCGCCGACGCCGGCAAAACCTGGGCGCTGGCCGCGGCGGCATCCTCGTTCCCGGTGTCGAGTCTCTTCAGCGTGGGCGCTGGCGCCGGTAGTCCCGGTCAGGTATTTGTGCTGATACCGACTCTGGGAAACCGTGGCGTCTATACGAGCTCCGATGCGGGAGAACATTGGCAGGCGCTTCCTACCTTGCCTACCACCGATCCGGGAGGCATAGTGGGCATGCCACTGTCCGGAAACGGCCGGCAGAAGCAACACCTGTTCCTCTGGAGCGTTGCCTCAGGTCTATTCGAAAGTGACGACGATGGTACGAGCTGGACACCAGCCAGCGGCGTTAGCGGTGGAATCTTTTCGTTATCCGCCGCGGGCAACCTGCTGTACGCCGATGGGGATACCGGCCTCTACGTATCAACTGATGCCGGTGCCCATTTCACACTGGTTCCTACCCAGATAGCGTTCTCATCGATTGTGGCCTGCGCATCTTCCCCGACCCATGCCTATGGATTGACCGGCACGTCGATCTATGTGTCGGATTCAGCGGGGCAGACGTGGACGGAGGCGGCCACGACCAGCCAGCATCCTGGGGTGGTAGCCGCCGATCCAGACGATCCCAGTATCGGGTATGTCGGGATGTCGTACCCCGTAGGTGTTCTGGTAACCACTAACGCCGGCGCCTCCTGGCAGCAAGTCCTCCCATGAGGGTCCATTCGTCTCGCGCGTCGGCTCAGGCTGAAATCAGGATGGGCCGATCAGCGCATGCCTGATCAGCATGAGGTTGGTAAGCGGACCCAGGCCGCCGGGCACTGGAGTCACATAGCTCGCCACCATGCGGACTGAGGCAAAATCGACGTCTCCAACCAGCTTACCGCCGAGTGAATTCATGCCCGCGTCCAGCACCACAGCACCAGGCTTCACCATCTCGCCGGTAAGACAATGGTGGCGCCCAACGCTGGTGAACAGCAGGTCGGCCTGCCGGGTAATACTCGCAAGATCTGGAGTTCGGGAGTGGCAGAGTGTGACAGTGGCATTTTCGCGCAGGAAAAGCAGCGCCGCCGGCTTGCCACCCGCGGCGCCTCGTCCCACGACGACGGCGTTTTGCCCTTGCAGTGCAATACCCGTGTAGCGGAGCAACTCTAACGCAGCGTCGGCGGTGCTGGGTACGAAACTGGGAAACCCCACCATCAGGCGTCCGGCATTGCCCGGTCCAAGTCCGTCGATATCTTTCTCTGGAGGTAGAACTTCGGTGACGACTCGCTGCCGAATATGTCTTGGCAGGGGGAGCAAGAGCGCCACGCCGTCGATCTGGCGGTCTGCGCCCAGAGCTGCCACCGAAGTGCGCAGCGTATCCTCGGTAGTGTCGGCCGGAAATGAACGCAAGAGACAGTCCAGACCTATCTGCAGGCATGAGCGGGCTACCTGGCCCGCATACAGCGCCGCGGTTGGGTCGTCACCCACTGAAACGAGGGCAATCCTGACCGCGCGCCTACTCTGCAGCAAGCGCTGTGCCGCCGTTTGCACCAACTGCCCTCGAAGCTCATTGGCCAGCTGGCGGCCATCCAGCAGTATTGCGCCCGTGGGCATGAGATCACCTTTACAGCGCGGCGCGCACGCGGGAACGTTCTACACTGACACACCAGCGATGTGTCTCGCTAGACATCATATACCATGCGCCCCACGAACGCTGCTCAGGATGGGGACCCTGGCGGCGTAGTCGGAAGGTACTTGTGCGCCAACTCGGCAATATCGTCGAGCGAGAATGGTTTAATGAGATAGGCGACAGCACCGGCTTCGGTGGCGATTTCTCGGAGAGACTCCTGGCCGGAACAGAGGACAATGGGGGTGTCATACCAGCCGGGTAAACGGCGCAAGGCGGGCGCCAGTTCATCGGTGTTCTCATCCGGCAGGGTGACATCCAGCAGAATCAGACCGGGCGGCTCGGGAGGAGTATGGCTAAGCAGGCCCTTCACGCTGTGGGAGGCGTAAACGCTAAAACCTTCATCGTCTTGAAGGAAAGCGACCAGCAGGTCAAGAATCGCCGGATCGTCGTCGATGACTAAGACATAGTCGCCTTTACTCGCCGCAGGCCCCGCCGGCATAGTGGAACGTATCTCATTATCAGACAACTTATCGGTGTAGGCTTCCATGTATTCAACCTTACCTGAAGGTAACGGCTACGCGGCTAGAATATATAGACTCTTGTGACTTCTGCACACAGTACTTCCACAGACAGTGAATGTGCTCGAGACAGTGAATGTGCCCGGCCGCTACTGCCAATGGTAGCATGAGAGCAGCGAATGTGTGCGCTGTACTCTAAGGTATAGTAGTAGAAGCTGCAGTATGTCTCCAGGATGGTGAAAATGTCAAACCGTTTAGACAATAATGGTGAGCTTCCTCCACCGGTACGACCGCCGCGGAGAGTTTACCTTCGGGCCCCACACAGCTCGGCCGGTACCGATTTGGCGGGTAGCCCCGCCCCGGAAAGGCCACCACAAGCTGCCATCATCGTGCTGCCGGGTTCAAAATACTATACCTTGCGCTACCTGTTGAATGCGTTCCTCGCTTCCGGGGAGAGTGTGGTGCGGTTTCCTGCCCAGAGCGACGACACTGCTGTCCTGATACGGGCGCTACGCGAGCTGGGTGCACACGTCACCTGGGAGCCACTGGCGCTACCCGGCGCCAGGCTGCCTACGGGGACTGCGGGGAATCCGTTGTCCAGCGCAACGTCCTGGCAACTGCGCGTGCATGGGACGAACGGAAGATTGTCGTCTCCTCCTGGCGGCCAGTTGCAGATGGGAAATGCTGGAGCCGTACTTCGGCTGCTACTTGGCCTGGGTGCTCTTCTCTCTGAGGTGACCTATACAACGGACCATCCGGGATCGCTAGGACGCCGGCCCAACGCTGATCTTCTCAGCGCACTGACTCATCTGGGTATTGCGGTGCAAGCTCAGGGTGATGGGGGATTCCTGCCGATTACGCTACGGGGAGGTCCGCCTCGAGGTGGCAGCGTTACCATTTCTGGTACGCGTAGCTCACAATACGTGAGCGCGCTGCTCTACCTGGCTCCGCTATTGCCGGAAGGCTTGGAGATCCGCGTAGATGGCGAGTTGCGCTCGCGCCCTATGGTGCAGGCAACTCTGAGCTCGCTGGCGTATGCCGGTATCCAGATCGAAGCGGCGCCGGACCTCATGTGGTTTCGAGTGCCCGGGGATCAGGTTTTCCAGGCACGCAGCTATGAAGTACCTGGAGATGGGCCAACCGCGGCAGCGTTGGTGGCCGCCGCGGTGGCGCTAAACAGGCCACTTACTCTGGATCGACTGGCCTACGGCGAGCCTGACGTGGCAGCTCTCCTGGCAGCTTGGCAAGATCTGGGCATGGAACTACCAATTACTGAGGATGGGAACTCTGGAGCCGGACTCGGAACTCTCCACCTGAGCGCTGTCTCCGATAAAGCTCGGAATTCGCGGCTTCATGGGGCGCGCATCGATGGAGATGCGTGCATCGACAGCGTGCCGGTTCTGGAAGCGGCTGCGTGTTTTGCACGTGGCGAAACGCGCTTTGAGGGAGTCTCTGCGCTTCGGTGGAAGGAAAGTGATCGGATAGGCGATCTGGCCCTCGAGCTACAGCGTGCTGGTTGCCGGGTAATACCTGGTGAGGATACTATCACCGTGTCGGGACAACCGGAGGGAATAACCGGCGGGGTCAGCGTTGACGGGCATGATGATCACCGTGTGGTTCAGGCGCTGGCAATTGCCGCGTTGCACTCCACCCATGGCCTGACTATTGAAGGCGCTGATGCGGTCTCCAAGAGCTATCCTGAATTCTTCATCGCGCTCGAGCAGCTCGGCTGCCAAGTGCGTGCTCTCGCCTAGGGGACACCGGCCGGATGGGCGTCCCCTAGGCGGCAATCCACCGTCTCAAGACGCTCGCAGCCCCGCCAGGGTCAGCTCAATGTCACTCCAGACCTGCCGGCGCCGCACCTCAAAGCTCTGAGGAGGCGGCGCCGCGCTGGGTTCACGGTTTGCCAACCAATCACGTAGCGCTTCTGCCCAGACTTCTTCGGGTCGCCGTCCAGTCTGCTGCGCTGCCCGCGCAGTAGCCCAAATGAGTTCAGTCTCCAGGCCACGTCGAGCTCGCCGCTGCGTCTTCTGCAAGGGCCCCGATATGGCAGCGCGCTCCATGACGTCAAAATGGCGCAGTGAGGCCAGAGCCTCCGAATCGATGCTGGCGCTTCCCAGACTTGTCGGTGCTATCTCCGCCACGTGCCGAGCTGCCTCCACCGCTCGGGCGACGCGCGGTCGGGAATGTACTGCCTGGCGGCCAATAGGTCGCGCTGAATGAAACGTGCTCCACCAGAATGGCATGACAGGTCCTCCTCGTTCACTTGGAACTCTTAGATAGAGGTTCCGGCTTTCATTGTCCAGACGCCGACAGGTGAGCGACGCCTGGTGAGTGACAGTATACCATAGATTAGAAAATATGTTCTATAGTAAGAACGTATCGTACTTATGATCGGTAACTTTCCCCGAAGCGACGGATTCAGTGGTCTCGCCTTCACTGTGGCGCAGATCATTGGAACATGGCCGTAAAGCTGATACAATGCTGGAGGTGCGAGACGGTATCACGGGGGAGTTTGGCAGATGTACGCTCATGCGTTCTATTCTTTGCCGAGCAGGTATGTTCAACCTGGTTATCGGCGCAGCCTCGCCCGGCGACTGGCTCCGGCATTCGGTTCCTTGCTGCCTGGCACCAGCGCCGAGAGTGGCGACTCGGCCGCGGAGGAACAGGGCAAGCACGCACCCGTTGCCACCCATGAGGATGAGGCAAGTACGGTGATCCTGGTGGCCGAAAATGAGGCCAACAATCGCCGGCTCATCGAACACATACTGTCGGTAGCTGGATACGGATACGTTTCGGCAACCAACGGTCTGGAAGTATTGCGCATTCTCGATGCCTGCCGGGTAGACGTCATTCTGCTTGACCTGTCTATGCCGCTCATGGATGGCTACCAGACTACCGAGCGCATCCGTCGCCGCCCAGATGGCGCTCGGCTGCCTATTGTAGCGGTAACCGCATATGCTATGTCCGAGGATCGCGAACGTGCCCTGCGCAGCGGCTGCACCGACTACCTAGCCAAGCCATTTCGGGCGAGCGAATTGCTCGCGGTGGTCAGGCGTATGCTCTCATCCACGGAGCCCGGAAATTAACTCTGTACCAGGACGACATGATTGCGCATGGTACCGATGCCCTCGATGGTGGATTCAAGCAGGTCTCCGGGGTGGAGGAACTCTGGAGGCGTTCGCGCAAAGCCTACGCCGGCTGGTGTTCCAGTGGCAATGATATCTCCCGGCTCGAGTGTCAACAGCGCCGAGAGATGCGCAATCAGCGCTGCCACGTCGAAAAGCATGTGACTAGTGGAGTCGTCTTGCTTGGCAACGCCGTTCACCTCGAGATGCAGGAGCAGATTCTGGGGATCGGGAATCTCGTCGCTGGTAACCAGGCACGGCCCCATGGGACAGAAGCCGTCCAGACTCTTACCCTGGAACCACTGTATGCCGGACCGGTTCTGTATATCGCGGGCGGTCACGTCGTTCAGCACGGTGTAGCCAAAGACATGCGCCAGAGCTTGTTCGCGGCTGATGTGACGGCCACCCAGACCGATCACTACCGCTAGCTCAACCTCCCAGTCTACCTGCTCCGAGACATCAGGCTGGTAAGGAATGTCAGCAAATGGACCATTCACCGACGTCACCGCTTTGGTAAAGATATTGGGGGTATCGGGTAGCAGCAGCTCTTTCCCAATAGCCCGAAACGATTCGGCTGCATGCTCACGATAATTGCGGCCTACACAAAAGACATTCTTGCGCGGGCGTGGTATCGGGGCCAGTATCTCCACAGCGTCTTGGGGCACTGTCGGTAATTCCCCGCCTTTGGAGAGCAATTTCTGTATACGCTCCAGGGCGGCTGTACCCGCTTCGATGAGCCCCAGCATACCATCCGGCTCCGCTCTGGCGTCTTCGCCCATGAGCTCCTGCACAGCCATGATCTGCTCTCCTTGCAGCAGTCCAAGATGAGTGCCCTCCGCGTCGCGGAATGTCAAGAAGCGCATGGTACTTCCCCGCTTTATGAGAAACCATAGCCGCCGGCAAAGCCGGTGACACATACCGCCAGAAGCAGCGTGGAGCCGATGATGAGCATGTCGCATAGTATAGGGCGGTTTCGCAGAGCATAGGCCAGTACTATAAACGCCGGAAAGAGAACACTGGCATAACGCCCGTCACCCTTGACCAACCCGAATTCGACCAGCGGCGCTACTCCACTCAGGAAGGTGAAGACCGCGTAGCTGGCTCCCAGTAGGCGGTAAATCGGATAGCAGGCGATCAGGACAACCAGATCCACCAGAGAGTAGATGAGATTCTGCACACTGCCATGCACCCAATTATGTGGATGCATGAGAGTCTTGATGGCGAGCACCAGCGCGCCGATCTGCAGGTGCTCGCCCCACCCCAGTCGCGCTGCCACCATGTAGGCCAGTGGGTCGCCGAACTCTAGCCAGGAGTAGAAGGCAAAGCCCACGACCCCGAGTGGCGTCAGCGCCAGTGCGAGAAGATCCCAGCGCAGATGATGGCGGGTGCGGATCCAATCCAACAGATAGGCTACCACGACCGCCAGGCCCACAATGAGGCCAGTAGGACGGGTAGCTCCGGCAAACAGTGCGCCGGTGCCGGCCAGCCACCAGTTGCCGCGCTCGATACCGAGGAAGGCCACCAGGGCACATACGAGATAGAGCGACTCGGTATACGTCGCTCCAAAATAGTAGCTAAACGGGAAAATGCCCAAGAGCAGCACCGATAGATAGGCGACCTGCTCACCGAAGCGATCAGCAGCCAGGCGGAAAAGCAGCACACAGGCTACCAGAAACATCGTCCAGGAGACTACTATGCCCGCAACAGCATATGATGAAGCGCCCAGGAACAGCCCAGTAACATGCTGGACGGTCGAGATGCTCAACGGATAGAGTGGAAAGAAGTTGGCAGTCAATAGCCCTCTCGGGGGAGAGTTGTAGCCCCTGCTGGCAATCCGGATATACCAGCCGCCATCCTTCCGAAGCCAGATCTGGAGCATTCCAGGAAACGGCTTCGAATTTACGATACCGATGAGCTGTGTACCGGCCACACCGGCGGCGAATACCAGGAGGCGAATTGCCACCGCTAAGGCCAGCGGCCGCAGCGTCCAGCCGTACCGGGAACGCCACGGACGGCTCCAGCTCTCCAACCTGGCGAGGATACTCGCCAACTCGGTGCGTCCAGGCATAGCGCTGTCTACTGAGCTTGGTCTGGGCTGCGACATAACATCTCTTTCGACTAGGTGACCGTAACTGGTCTGAGACACGAAAAACGTAGTTAGGCACCAAACGGTACTCGGACTACAGGCGGGCGTACACTCGCTCAGAGAATACCGTAACCGGACGTGTAGCCGGTTACCGCCACTCCCAGGAGGAGCGTGAACCCAATGAGCGTGACATGGCGTAGTATAGGCCTGCCCCGGAGCACATAAGCCAGAACGATGAATCCTGGAAAAATCACACTCATATACCGCCCACTTGACTTGACCTGTGAAAATTCGAGGACCGGCGCTATACAACTCAGCAAAGAGTAGATCGCATAACTCGGCCCAAGCAGCCGATAGATCGGGTAGCAGAGAGCTAGAAAGGCCAGGATCAGCAGGACATAGATGAGACCAATAAATGATCTTTCGCTTTGCAGCCACAGGTCTGGATGGTGCAGCAGATGAGCGGCGGAAGTGATTGCACCAAGCTGCAGGTGACCGTGCCAGCCCTCTTCCGAGGCCTTCATATAGGCTAGTGGATCGCCAAAGTGTTTCCAGCAATAGATGCCGAAAGCTACTGCACCAAGCGGTACCAGCGCCAGTGACACCAGGTCGAAGCGTAGACGGTGACGGGTGCGGATCCAGTCCAGCAGATAGGCCATGGCCACCGCCAGGCCCACGATGAGGCCAGTAGGACGGGTAGCCCCGGCAAACAGGGCGCCGGTGGCGGCTAGCCACCAGTTATCGCGCTCGATCCCCAGGAAGGCGACCACAACGCAGAGCAGGTAGAGCGATTCGGTGTACGGCGCTCCATAAAAGAGGCTGAATGGGAAGATGCCCAAGAGCAGCACCGCTAGATAGGCAGTCGGCTCACCAAAACGATCAGAGACCAGCCTGAACAGCAGCACACAGGCCGCCAGAAACGCCGCCCACGCGACCAGCATTCCCGCCGCCACATAGGAGTCGGACTTCAGGAAGAGTCCGGTGAAGTGCTGGACAATCCATATAGTCAGCGGGTAGAGAGGGAAGAAGTTAGCCGATAAGGGCTGGCCATTCTGGTAGAAATAGCCCTTGCTGGCGATGTTGACGTACCATATGGCATCTTTCTGTAACCACGTGTTGAGCAAACCTGAAAACACTGGGGGACCAATGAGCCGCGTACCGGCCACACCGGCCGCGAATACCAGGAGGCGAATCACTACCGCTAAGGCCAGCGGCCGCAGCGTCCAGCCGTACCGCCAACGCCACAGACGACTCCAATTCTCCAACCGGGTGAGGATACTCGCCAGCTCGGCGCGTTCAGGCCTAGCGCTTTCTACTGAGCTTGGTCTGGGCTGCGACATAACATCTCTTTCGACTAGGTGACGCCAACCGAAGCGTGACACGCAAGCAGAAATCAACAGAACCGTTCTCGGGTACATGTGGGCACAGACTCGTCTCCATCAGTAGACCCCGTAACCCGAGGTGAAGCTGGTGACCGCTATCGCCAGCAGCAGCGCGAAGCTAATGAGGGTCAAATCGCGTAGTTTCGGCCGGCTCTGCAGTGCGTAGGCCAGAACGATAAACGCGGGGAAGATCACGCTCATATGCCGCCCGCTTGACTTGACTACCGAAAATTCCAGTATCGGCGCCACACAACTCAGCAAAGAGTAGATCGCATAACTCGGCCCAAGCAGCCGATAGATCGGGTAGCAGAGAGCCAGAAAGGACAGGGTCAGCAGGACATAGATGAGGTCGATAAATGCTTTCTCGGTGTGAAGCCACAAATGGGGATGGGCCAGTAGCTTGAGGGAGGAGACGATTCCTCCGATCTGCAGGTGCTCTCCCCAACCCAATTGCGACGCCTTCTCATAGGCGAACGGATCGCCAAAGTGTAGCCAGAAATAGACGGCAACAGCCGCTATGCCAAGAGGCGTCAGGGCTAGCGAGAGCACATCCCAGCGCAGGCGATGTCGGGTACGGAGCCAATCCACCGCATAGCCAACCGCCACCGAAAATCCCACGATGAGTCCAGTAGGGTGAACAGCCCCGGCAAACAGCGCGCCGGTGGCGGCCAGCCACCAGTTGCCGCGCTCGATTCCCAGGAAGGCCACCAGCGCACAAACCAGGAAGAGCGATTCGGTGTACGCTGCTCCATAAAAAAAGCTAAATGGGAAGATGCCCAAGAGCAGCACCGCTAGATAGGCAGTCGGCTCACCAAAACGATCAGAGACCAGCCTGAACAGCAGCACACAGGCCGCCAGAAACGCCGCCCACGCGACCAGCATTCCCGCCGCCACATAGGAGTCGGACTTCAGGAAGAGTCCGGTGAAGTGCTGGACAATCCATATAGTCAGTGGGTAGACAGGGAAGAAGTTAGCCGTTATCGGCACGCCATTCTTAGAGAAATAGCCTTCGCTGGCGATGTTGACGTACCATATAGTGTCTTTCTGCAGCCACGTCTTGAGCAAGCCCGGAAACACGGCTGCACCAATGAGCCGTGACCCGGCCACACCGGCCGCGAATACCAGGAGGCGGATCGTCACCGCTAAGGCCAGCGGCTGCAGCGTCCAGCTATAACGGGAACGCCACGGACGGCTCCAACTCTCCAGCCGGGTGAGGATACTCGCCAGCTCGGTGCGTCCAGGCATAGCGCTGGCTACTGAGCTTGGTCTGGGCTGCGACATAACATCTCTTTCGGCTAGTTCGCCACAGGTCGTCAGTTTCAGCAGGCCAAAGCCAAATCAAAAGCCCACCACAATCCTTAACGCAGAAGGGCCATTCTACTCACGCTATGGTACGCTATAGTACCTATCTAGACAGCCACTCGGTGCTGGATTGGTACTGAGCGTGTGCCAGGCAGTGGTCCCGTCTGCCAGCCATAGCCGCGATGAGCGGTGGCCTCAGCAGGGTAAGAACCGGTCGGTAAAGGCGGCAGCATAGTCGGGTGGAGTGGCCAGTGGCTGGTTATTGGCATCAAAGAGCGCATGGTGGCTATACATAAACGCCGGGTAATCGGTCCACTTCTCCAGCGTTTGGGAGCCCCAGCAGGAAGTATCCGCGCTGTAGCGCGGGCTAAGATAATTCTGGCTGTCATACACCAGTTGTTTGTCGTTGAAGCTGCCGGCGGGAGCCCCCTCTATGAGCAAATTGGCAGCATCACGCGGATGCTGTATGGCGTAGTCATAGCCCTCGGCGGTAGCCTTCATGAAGCGCGTGATGACGTCGGGATGCTGGTTGATCAATTGCTGGTTGGTAATGATGACCGGCGAATAATAGTCGGGCATGCAGTAATCCAGCAATGGAAAGACATTGAGAGCGATACCCTGTTCCTGGGCTTCGACACCTTCCCAGCCCATAAAGACCCAGGCAAAATCGAACTGTCCGCTTCTGAGTGCGACGATAGGATCAAGGGTAGTGGTTACATTCTGGAAATTGGAAGAGCTGGCTCCTCCACAACTGAGTACCTGCGAAATTACCGGCTGTTCATAGGGAGCGCCAAAGCCGGCGTAGCGCTTGCCGGCGAGCTTGGCAACAGTATCCAGGCCGGATGACTTGAGGGAGACGAGAGCGGAAGTGTTGTGCTGCAAGATCGCGGCGATCGAGACAACCGGCAGCCCAGCGGCGCGTGCGCTGGTTACTCCTTCAGCGAAACTGATGCCGAAATCAGCCTGGCCGGTGCCTACCAGCTCCTCCGGAGCGACCGAGCTGGAGTAAGGAAGCAGCGTAAGATCGATGCCTTGCTGCCGGTACCATCCCTTCTCCATGGCAACGTATATTCCCGTGTGGTTAGTATTTGGGGTCCAATCGAGGGCCAGCTTGACCATCGCTGCTGCCCCCTGGTATGAGGAGGAAGTGGTTTGGACCCCAAAGCTGCAGCCGGCTACCAGTAGCGGCGTAGCCGCCAGCAGCAGGGCCAGCGATGTTGTCAGTGCGCGCCGGCGACGCCGGACTGCTCCACCAGAAGGTTGGCGACGAACCCAAGGCAACCAGTACAGCATAATGAGATACCCCTTTATTCCGACAATCCAGCCTTCATTCAATCCAGCCCTCATTGCATTGCGGTGGCTCCCGAGAGCCCTAGCGATTTTCCCGGCGCCTCTGCTGGTAATACCAGGGCAAAGCGATCCGCTCGAG
This sequence comes from uncultured Chloroflexia bacterium, assembly GCA_963826075.1. GTDB lineage: Bacteria > Chloroflexota > Ktedonobacteria > Ktedonobacterales > JADMIN01 > JAJPKE01. The sequence goes on along the minus strand of CAWGVQ010000002.1, from coordinate 863,787 downwards.
CAGGGTGACTGCCACGAAGAGCACGATGCTGAACGCCGCGGTTACTAGTATGGCGGCCATCTCAGCCGCAGTGGCAAAGGAATGTTGCGCCTGGTCGATGAAAAAGCCTAAGCCCGCGCTGGCGCCCACGTACTCGCCGAAGACAGCGCCGATGACGCTATAGGCGACGGCGATGCGGATTCCGGAGAAGAGCGCCGGTAGCGCACCGGGGAGCCGTACTGAGCAGAAGAGTCGAATCGGACCGGCGCCGAACGCGCGGTAGAGCTTGATCAGCTCCGGGTCGGCGGAGCGCAACCCGTCGGCCAGAGCTACGGTGATAGGGAAAAAGCAGATGAGCGTAATGACTATCGCCTTCGAGACCAGTCCAAAGCCAAACCACAATACCAGGAGTGGCGCCAGAGTGATGATAGGGATGGTTTGCGAGGTAACAAGCAATGGATAGAGCGCCCGGCGCAGCCAGGGCGAGAAGTCGATGAGCGTGGCGAAGAATACCCCTGCCAGTAATGCTGCGCCAAAGCCAACAAGGGTTTCGTCAAGGGTTACCAGCGTATTGCGCCAGAGTAGTTCATGTTCCGCCAGCAACGCAGTCCACACTGCCAGGGGAGTGGGCAGCAACACTGGATCAATGCCGGGCTGGCTGGCGTACCACTGCCAGAACGCTACAATCGCGGCCAGCAGGAGCAGCGCCGGCGCCACCAGGTAACCGGCCTGGCGGACCCAGCGAAGCAGTACGGAACTTCCCCGACGTATTGCCTGGATATCTCCAGAAGGTGCGGCGCTGGACTCGTCGGCTAGATCAATGGATGAGCTGGAGACATGGTCCTCCGTCTTCATGGCTCCATCCTCCCTGCCAGTGTTCCGGCTTCCTCGGCCAATATCTGCCCTACCTCGGCCTTCAGGGCAAGCATCTCGCCGCCAGCGAGCATACTCGGGTTGCGGGGCCGCTCAAGCGGTATCCGGCGCTCCAGGCGAACCTTTCCTGGGCGAGATGACAGCACGTAGATCCGGTCAGCCAGCAGGAGTGACTCATCGATATCATGGGTAACAAATACGCAGGACACCTCCAGCCGCTCCCAGACCTCCAACAGCCAGTGCTGCAAACCGGAGCGTGTCATCGCATCAAGCGCGCCGAACGGTTCGTCGAGCAGCACCAGATTGCCGCCGGCCAGCACAGTCCGGGCGAAAGCGACCCTCTGGCGCATGCCGCCGCTCAGCTGGAACGGATAGGCGTTCTCAAAACCGTCCAGACCAAATTCGGCAAAAAGGGCGCGTGCGCGTTTGCTGGCCTCACTCCTCGGGACACCCTGTACTTCCAACCCGGCGATGGCGTTGCCCAGGGCACGGCGCCAGGGCAACAGCAGGTCTCGCTGCGGCATATACCCTACGCGCCCCAGCCGGCGGATACTCGTGTCGCCGTTTAGGGCGATAGTGCCTGCGGACGTCGGTTCCAGTCCGGCAATGAGCGAAAGCAGCGTGCTCTTACCGCAGCCGCTTGGACCAACCAGAGTTACAAACTCGCCGGTCGCAACCCGAAGGCTGACGTCAGCGAGCACTGCTAGCCTGCCTCCAGCAGACGGGTAGCTCTTCGATACACCGCGCACGTCCAGCAGCGCTGGTTTTTCGTTCCACATCGTGTACTCTACCAACCAAAAGGCCGGTGACGGCCATAAAGAAAGACGCCGGCAGAATGCCAGCGTCTCCTGTATAGTTTGGTAGGCCAGTGGGTGCCGGTACAAGCCCTGCGGGTGGAGCTTGCCCCCGCAGGCGACTCCGAATGGCTATATCAATCTACTGCTCCCTGCGCTGGCATTATCCAGATCAGGTTCCGTCGGTCGGTGGCGGTATCGAAGCCACCCTCTCAGCCTGGTTTCCCCAAAGCTCCCGTTGCGGCGAGAATTATTCTGTTTTCCTGTATGTGAAATAGTTAGCACGAGACTGGCGGTAATGTCAAGGCTGACCGCAATGCTGCCAAAAATTGACAGGGACTGTGTCACTTTGTATGATCACGAGAGAATGCTGAAGCAGGGGAGATGAGCAATGGTTACGTATGAAGATGTTACCGAGATGTTTCTTGAGGCTGCCGAGGCTACTGGGCTTTCGGTGCATCCTGAATTCTGGCTGAACTCCCAGACTCTGGAGCGAGAGTTCGCGTGTACGCTCCATCCAGGTCCATGTGAAGAGGCCGAAGAACATGCCAGCTGCACGGTTTCCTTTGCCTGGGGACCTCTCGATACCGTGCTGTCGATCGACGGCGCTGAGGGTATCTGCGATTTCTTCCATGAGCCCGATGAAAACTGCCCGCATCTTCATACTGCGGATGTACCGCCGCTGGCGCTGGATCTGGCTTTTAGCCTCTCTCTCGAAGGCAGCCGCTTTACCATACCCCAGCTAGAATCGTTGGCTCGCTCGCTCAAGCTACAGGCCTCCGAGCACAGTAGCCGCGCTGTGGAGACGCGTCCCAGCGTGGCGCTTACTCAGGGGGACAACGGTATGAAGGCGGAAGGACTGGCGCTGCAGCAGCGCGTTGAGCTCCCGCTGTGGGATCCGGAGGGGATCAGCGGGTTCCGTAGCGCGCTCGATCGTCGCGCCGGACACATGACTCTTGGTCGCCTACGCCGTCGAGATGAGGAAGCCGGTGACCCGCATCCCGAAGACTGGCTGCCGCATCTCTTCACCGAGGTTCTGGCCGATATCATGTGGGTTCTCACCGCTCTCGAATCTGCCAATTCGCCCCGCCAGCGCGATATTGTGCCCGACGACAATCAGGATAATTAGGCACGCTCCAGTTAGGCGCCGTGCACGAAGAAGATCAGCGTCATCACGCATCCTACCAAGATCACAAACCGGCGAATAACGCGTTGATCCAGCTTGCGAGCAAAGTGCGCCCCGCCATAGCCTCCGGCGACTGCACCGGCAACCATTGTCAGCGCTTGCGGCCAGGCAACTTCTCGGGCAATGATGAAGGTCACTATGGCGACGCCGTTGATACAGGCCGCCAGCACTGCCTTCAGAGCATTCATGGTATGCAGACTCTTCATGCCGGTCAGTCCAAGGGTAGCCAGCATGAGGATACTCATGCCTCCACCAAAGAATCCCCCATAAATGCTTATCGGCAGCTGGAGCACTATCACTGTACCCGTCACGAGACTTGGTGGGAGTCTATGCCTGGATATGCGCGCGCGCAGCCGCTCCGCAGCCCAGCCGCCAAAGGCGAACAGCAGTGTCGCTGCTAGGAGCAGATAGGGAATCAGTCGTGAAAAGGTCGGCTGCGGAGTGTGGAGGAAGAGGATTGCTCCCAGCACTCCGCCAACGATGCTAACGCCTCCAAGCCACAGTAATAGCGAATGTTCAGTGTCAAACTCCTTGCGGTAGGCGCCGGCGCTGGCGATCGCTCCCGGCCAGAGGGCAACCGTAGTGGTGGCGTTGGCAAGCTTGGAGCCAACTCCGGAAAAGATCAACGCGGGAAATGCTATGAAGCTGCCGCCGCCGGCCACAGAGTTGAGCGCCCCGCCCAGCAGCGCCGCCATAAAGAGCAGGAGGCTCTCCGAGATAGTCATGTTATGTCTCTTTGTCTGCTCTGGTCTCGTTAGGCGTAGTGAGCTCTACTCGGCCCCAGTTTAGTTGTCTGCCAGGATAATCGGGCGTGCCCACCGCATGATATGACGGGTGCGCTGCAGCAGCTCCTGTGCGGTATCGCCCACCTCAGCATCTGCTTCATCGACAGTGCGCTCATGTAGAAAGTGGCCCGGGTGGTAGGGATTAAGGATATCCAGCTCCGCTAGAATCTCGGGCGGCGCATCCACCAACTCGCCAAGTGCGCGCAGATCATGCCGGTACGGCGCTCGCCCGTCATGGCGCAAGACATACACCGATTGGAGCACTTTCTCAGCTACTTGATTACAGAGGTCCACGCAGTTGTAGAGATTGCCCGCCGCTTGCGCCAGAGCTGCGCTGGCCAGATCTTGCGCGGCTTCAGCGTACATGCCAAGCGCTTCATCCAGACTCATATCTGCCGTACCTCGTTGCCAACTCGGCAACACCTAACTGGCGAGATCGCCGGCCAGCGTTGCCCGCAGTTCCTGGATAGGAATGCGGCGCTGCGTCAGTGCGTCTCGATCCCGTATGGTCACCTGCTGATCCTCGAGGCTGTCGAAGTCAACAGTGACGCAATACGGTGTGCCAATCTCATCCTGGCGGCGATATCGCCGGCCAATGCTGCCGCCGGTGTCGTCGTATTGTGTGAGCCCAAGCACTCGCACTTCATCGTGTACCTTATGCGCCAGCGCTACCAGTGGATCTTTCTTGGAGAGAGGCATAATCGCCACCTTGACCGGCGCCAGCCGCTTGTGTAACCGGAGCACCAGCCGCTTTTCGCCTCCGATCTCATCCTCGTCGTAGGCGTCGCAGAGGAAAGCCAGTGTCGAGCGGTCAGCACCCACTGATGTCTCGATTATGAATGGAATGTAGCTCTTTTTCTCACCGTCATCGAAGTAGGAGAGATCCTTGCCACTATATTCAGTATGTCGCTTGAGATCATAGTCGGTGCGATCATGTACACCTTCGATCTCTTTCCAGCCGATAGGAAACTCATACTCGACATCCATTGCCGCCCGGGCATAGTGGGCCAGCTCATCTGGGCCATGCGGATGCCAGCGCAGATGAGCCTCTTTCATGCCCAGGTCCAGGTACCATTGCCAGCGCTGCTCGCGCCAGTAGTCGAACCAGCGCTCCTCGCTGGCTGGGTCGATAAAGTATTGCATCTCCATCTGCTCGAACTCGCGAGTGCGGAACGTGAAATTGCCGGGGCTGATTTCGTTACGAAAGGCCTTGCCGATCTGGGCAATGCCAAAAGGCAATCGTTTGCGCATGCTCTGCTGCACGTTCTGAAAGTTGACATAGATACCCTGAGCGGTCTCCGGTCTCAGATAGATGAGGGCGGCGTCGTCTTCCACGGGACCCATGTAGGTCTTGAACATCAAGTTGAACTTGCGGGGCTCAGTCAGCGTGCCCCGCATGCCACAATTTGGGCAGACATTGGGATCGCCCGTCAATTCCACTATCTGGTCGGCCCGAAACCGAGAGTGGCAGTTGGTGCAGTCTACCAGCGGGTCAGTGAAGACTTCCTCGTGTCCGGATGCTTGCCACACTCGCCGAGCCATAAGGATGCCGGCATCGAGACCGACGACATCATCACGCATCCGGGTAAGATTGTCCCACCAGGCTCGTTTAACGTTGTTCTTGAGCTCAACACCAAGGGGGCCGTAATCAAAGACGGCATTCAATCCGCCGTAGATCTCGCTGCTGGGGAAAATGAAGCCACGTCGTTTGCAGAGCGAAATAATCTCTTGCATACGCTCCGATTCTTTGCCCACTGGCTTATCCATCTCTCAATACTCCTTTTGGCGTCTGCTGATTCGCCCAGCTCTGCTGTACCGGCATAGGTAGGAAACCGAAAATCAGTGTCAAGGGCACGCTACCGGCAAGATGATATCACCGGCATGATATGCCGCGCCCAAGATACCTGTCAATTTGAGGTTGATCCATGTCCGTGGAGTGTCTGCACAGAAATGTCACCTAACGGCCGGCATGCCCGAAGCCGCGTAGCCGGACTTCGCCAACTTGTGTATACCGCTGTGGCATGTAATACGGTATAATGGTGCGGCACGACTCTTGGAGGAAGAGCAAGTCTATCACTAGAGTTCTTCAATTTCGGTATCGTCCACAATGAACCTAGACTTGTGGTGAAGCGGTGAGCGCCAGGGGGTTACATGCCGGGAGAACAGAGCGAACGTGAAGAGATACGTCCAGCGGTTCCTGCATCAATCCAGAGCCCGGTTAGGTTAAACACTGCGAACACGATGGATGTGCCTGGGTTAGTGCAAGAACAGGCAACTGAGGCAGCCAGTGTCCGCCCTCCCCGCCGTCCTATCTACGCCAGGCATCCCTTTCTCGCTCTGGGCACACTTGCCTTCGTACTCTTGCTGATGTTGCTGCTCATTTCCGATATCGGGCGCTCCGGCAAACCATCAGGCACGGCCCAGACACTTCGTCCCACTGCTACGACGCGCCCGACCGCGACCCCTTCTACCGTGCCAACACCAACCACCCGGACAGGATATGTGCTTTTCGTCGATACCGCCGATGGTTTTTTGCTTCAATATCCGGCCGGTTGGTCCCACCGGCTCAACTACCCTGGCGCGCAATTTTCGGATGATGCCTCTAATACCACTTTTGAAATGCTGGTATTGTTACCCAGCGATTCGGCCGCATCGGGTCTGCGGGGCAATCCCAATGATCCACATTCATGGGTAAATTTTGCCATGCAATCCTTTGCCACCGATTACGCCGGAGACTTTCAGGAAGATGCGGGACCCCTTCCTGCCGCCACCTTTGCCGGCAGTACCTGGCAGACCGGGCGCGGCTTGATCACCGATCAAGTGAGTATACGGGTGCAGGTCTATGCGACCGTCTATCAGGGGAAACCGTATATCATCGGACTGTTTGCGGCAGATGCCACGTTTAATCTGGCTGATAAAGTATATTTCCAACCTATGCGTGAGAGCTTTGAGTTTCTCCCGTCAGCGGTATAGTACAGAGTGAGTCACCTCATGGCATTACGCTCCAGTAACGACGCTGCCCAGTCTTCGGCTCTTGAGCACAACCTGGCTCAGGATAGCCTCTCTGATGAGACGAGTGCCGCGCCTACACTACCTCCTCGTCAAAATGAGGTAGGTCGCTGGCAATTGCGCATGCTGGTCTTCATTGGCGGTGTCTCCTCACTGTCTCTGGAGATGTGCGCTCCGCGTCTTCTTGGCCCATATTTTGGCACGTCACTGTTTGTCTGGGCCAACATCATTGGATTCTTTCTGCTCTATCTTGCCCTTGGCTATTTTATTGGCGGGCAGATCGCCGACCGTTATCCCAGTTATCGTCTTCTGGCTGCCATCACCACAATAGCCGCGGTGTTTATCGCGTTGATACCTTTTATTAGCCCTCCAATACTGAATTGGTCGGTGCAAGGTCTGGACAACGTCGAAGCGGGTGTATTTTACGGCTCGATGGTTGCTGTTATCCTGCTCTTTGCCGTGCCGGTCACGTTTCTCGGCATGGTGTCACCATTTGCGGTGCGGTTGAGTGTACGGCAGATCGGAAGTTCCGGTAAGAGCGCTGGAAACCTCTATGCGCTTTCTACCGCGGGGAGCATTCTGGGAGCATTCATTCCTGTGCTGCTACTGATTCCCAACCTGGGAGTACGGCGAACACTTCTGGCAACCAGCGCCTGCCTACTTTTGGCATCACTCTGGGGTTTGGATAGCTGGATCAAGCTGCCGTTGTTAAAGCGAATACGTGCCCGCTGGCCGTCGGCTCTGATAGGTCTTCTCATCCTGGTGCCGGTCCTGTTGCCTCAACTGGCGCCGCTGGGACCGCTGAAAACCATACCCGGTATGATCTACTCGAAAGAATCTCTGTATAACTATATCCAGGTGGTTCGCGAACCGGGCGGTACCATGGAGTTGGTCCTGAATGAGGGAGATGCCATCCACTCGGTCTACAATCCTCAGCAGATATTGACCGGTTGGTATTGGGATTACTTTCTGGCGGCTCCCTATTTCAACTCGGGTGCCGCCGCTGGCAAGGCGCACAGCCTGGCCATCATCGGTCTGGCCGGAGGAACGATTGCCCGCCAGTACACTGCTGTTTATGGTAACATCCCCATAGACGGTGTGGAGATCGACCCGGATATCGTCGCCGCCGGGCGAAAGTACTTCGCTATGACGGAGCCAAACCTGTCGGTACACGTTGCCGATGGTCGTACCTTCATACGCGTTACGAAGCACACATACGATGTGGTGGCCGTCGATGCTTACCAGCAGCCCTATATACCATTTGAATTGACAACCAAGGAGTTTTTCCAGGAGATACGCGCTCATCTCTCCGCAAATGGAGTTCTTTGCTTGAATACCGGGCACACGGGCAACGATTATCGATTGGTACACGCGTTTGTCAACACGCTCTACACCGTTTTTCCTAGTGTGTACACGTTCGACGTGCCGGGGACCTTCAATACCGAGATCATGGCAACGGTTCGCCCCACAACCCTGGCAACCTTCCAGAATAACTTGGAACAAGTCCCTCCAGGCTCTTTAATGGCAACAGTGGCCGATGAGGTCTTGCCGGTCGCCAAGGTGGCCAAGGCCCAACCCGGTGGCCTAATCTTCACCGATGATCAGGCTCCGATTGAAGAAATCACCGACCAACTCATACTCAACTATATCCAACAACAGGGAAATTAAGGAGCAGGATGGCCATGAGCGTACTGGCAATTGTCGGTGCCCAGTGGGGTGATGAGGGCAAGGGCAAGATCATCGATGAACTGGCTAGTCGCACCGACTATGTGGTGCGCTACCAGGGAGGCGGCAACGCCGGCCACCGAGTTGTCTTCGGCGATAACGAATTTGCCTTTCACCTGGTGCCGGCTGGTATTCTGCATCCGCATGTGACCTGTATCATCGGTAACGGCGTCGTTGTAGATCCAGGCAGCCTAATCACCGAACTAGAGAATCTGGGCAAGCTGGGAGTGGACACCGATCGGCTGTACATCAGCGAGCGCGCCCACGTGGTGATGCCGTATCACGTAGTGCTTGACCAGCTCGAGGAAGAGAGCCGCGGTCTGGAGAAGATCGGTACTGTGCTGCGGGGTATTGGTCCTGCCTACGTAGATAAATATTCACGCGTCGGCATTCGCATGGCCGATCTCCTGGATGTTGATCACTTCCGCGCCAAACTGGCGCCAGTTCTGGCGCACAAGAACCGCATGATTGCTCAGATATACGGCCAGCCTCCGCTTTCCCTGGAAGAGATTCATACCGAGTATGTGGGCTATGCTCAGCAGTTGCGCCACCGCATCGTAGATGCTCAAGTCATTCTCCACAAGGCGTACAAAGGTGGCAGTTCCATTCTTCTGGAGGGAGCGCAAGGCGCTCTGCTGGACGTAGACTTTGGGACCTATCCCTTTGTGACATCGTCATCCACGATTGCTGGTAATGCCGCCACTGGCACCGGACTGCCGCCGCGCAGCGTTCAGCACATTTTGGGGGTCTACAAGGCATATATCACCCGTGTGGGCAGTGGCCCTATGCCGACAGAGCTCTTCGACGAGGAGGGCGAGCGACTGCGCCGCCTTGGCCATGAATACGGCACTACGACTGGGCGTGAGCGTCGATGCGGATGGTTCGACATGGTAGTCGGCCGCTTCGTTGCTCGTCTCAATGGCTTTGACAGCATCGCCATCATGAAGCTTGATGTATTGGACCAGCTGTCTACAGTAAAGATCTGCACTGCCTACAAGCTGGGCAATCGAGAGCTGAACACTCCTCCGGCCGACCTCGCCGAGTTCGCCTCCTGTGAGCCGATCTATGAGGAGTGGCCAGGATGGCTTTCCTCCACACAGGGCATCACCCGGTGGAGCGATCTGCCTGAAAATGCCAAGCGATACCTTCAACGGCTCGAAGATCTACTGGAGACACCGCTTGCTCTCGTTTCTACATCCGCCAAACGTGGCGAGACAATTTACCTGCACGAACTGCAATTCTAGCCTGCGTTCCGCAGGTCAGGTGAGCTGAAGCGTGCTGCCGATCGCATCTATCGACCAGCCGGTGCTTTCCTCTACCATGGTCATAGTGCCGCTAGCTCCCAGTGGTGGAGCCAGGCTGTTAGTGGGTGACGCTAACCAGATGTTGAGGGTCAGGGTTATAGTCGACGATGTGGCTCCCTGGTTCGCTGTCGCAGAGGGCTCTTGTGCTGCAGAGCATCCTACCACCGACCCCACGGTGGCGTCGCGCGCCTCATTGTCGCTCTCGAACTTCTGCTCCGACACTTGGCTCTGCAAGTTGCCAGAAAGCTGCTGGTAAGCGCTCGAGTAGTCCTTATCGATTTCGTACGAACAGAAAGCCTCCGCCGCAAGAACCGGATCCTGCGCCGTTGAAGTCTGGGTTGGGCCGGTAGGCAGAGAAGATAGATTTGCCAGACTCAGGGAGAAGAGCAACGAGCAGCCTGCGCAAAGTACCAGGATCAGTGATGCGGCTACTCCAAGTGTGATCCACAGCGGTTTGAGTGAGCTGCTCTGGCGAGGCGCGTATACCGGCGCGTACCCCTGAGGGAGCATGTAGAACGGCGGGGGCACACGAGGAGAAGGATAGGGATATCCAGCCTGTGGGTACGGCGACGGCGGCGGCGGCGGGTAGTACCCTCGATAGGGAGGATATGGTGGCGGCGGTGGATAGTTTGGAGCAGGGGAGGGGGAGATTTCCGGCAGAGGCGGTGGCGAGTCGGACGGTATCTGGTTGGGCGGCACTCCTGCCCCGGAAGAAGGCTCTGGTGAGCTGGTGCTCATGCTAATCTCCTGTCTAACTCGCGTCCGTCCCTAACCCCCCTGGCTCCGCCAGCATACCATATGCTGCTCACACCGCTACCTGTGTCATGCGGTTATAGACGACGTCCGGATCGGTAAGTACATTGATACAGGCGGGCTTGCCTGAGGAAAAGGCGCGTTCGAGAGCGGGTCGAATCTGCTCGGGACGCTCCACGAGCTCGCCATAGCCGCCAAATGCCTCGACCATGCGATCGTAGCGGATGCCAGGCGCGAGATCAGAGCCTGTGCTATGGCCAAGCATCGCCTTTTGTGGGTGCTTTATGGTCGCCCACTGCCCATCATTGCCGATCACGCCGACGATAGGCAGCTTATGGCGCGCCATCGTCTCGAATTCCATGCCGTTCAGACCAAAGCTGCCGTCACCCAGGAGTAGCGCCACCTGCTTCTCTGGGTGGGCCAGCTTGGCGGCTATGGCAAATCCTGGACCGGCGCCCAGTGTTCCCATTGGTCCGGCGTCCAGCCAGTGCCCCGGCTCCCAGGCGTGCAGCACTCGTCCGCCGTAACTGACGATATCTCCACCGTCCCCAATCACATAGGCATCACGGTCCAGCGCATCGCGCAGCTCCCGGCACAGGCGCATAGGGTGGATAGGCATGGCATCCGAGAGCATGAAGTGTTCTTCGGCCTCGCGTCCCTTTTCTTCGGCCTCACGAACTGTTGCCAGCCAGGAATCGTGATTGGCTGCTGGCAGACCAGTGTCGATTTGCCTCATTATCGCTCCGACATCGCCGCTAATGCCTACATCAGCGGCTCGGTTCACGCCTATGTCCTCAGCCTGGGTATCCAGCCAGATGATCTTGGTGCTCTCCGGAATAAGCGGCGGTTGGCCAAAGTTGAGACGAAAGTCGAGCTTGGTGCCAACGAGCAGAAGAACGTCCGCGCCACCCAGGGCGCTGCGGCGAGCCCGCGAGAAGAACAGCTGATGATCGGGCGGAAGACAGCCGCGACCGCTGCCATTGAGGAAAACCGGCGCCTGCACTCGCTCGGCCAGCGTGCGGAGTGAGCTGGCGGCATCATCCCACCAGAGAGTCGTTCCACCTATGATCACCGGCCTCTGGGCACTACGGAGTAAGGTGACTGCCTGCTCGATTCGCTCAGGGTCACCCTGTGGTTTGGATACAGCCATGGGGCCACTGCTTGTCGGTAATACTGCGTCGTGCACTGGGATCATCCGGTTTAGCACGTCCATAGGACACTCGAGAAAGACTGGCCCCGGCTTACCCGAAACCGCTTCCCGGAAAGCCATTGCGGTATATTCCGCCAATCGCTGGGTCTCGGAGACTGACCGTGCCCACTTGGTGATGGGGCGCACCAGATCCAGATGGGGCAGCTCTTGCAGCGCACCCTTGTCCCACTGCGCAATGGGAGCGGCTCCGCCAATCACTATCATTGGGCTGGCAGCCAGGTAGGCATTGGCAATTCCGGTGATACCGTCGGTGACCCCAGGGCCAGCGGTTAGCAGCGCCACTCCTGGGCGCCGTGTCACCTTGGCCCAGCCTTCGGCTGCATGTGCGGCTGATTGCTCATGCCGGAAGTCCATGACACGAATATTGCGCCGTACGCAGCCATCGTATACCGATGCCAGATGGCCGGCGCTCAGCGTGAAGACAACTTCAACGCCCTCGCGGCTGAGCATCTCTGCCACCAGCAGCCCACCGTGCGCCATCACCTCATCCATCCCCGTCCCTCACCTCTTTCCAGCCGCTTGCCTCATATCTTTTCGAGCTTGGCAAAATTGGGATCCAGCGTCTTCTTACCCGCTGATTTGAAGAGCACCTCGATCGCAGCTCCTCCCCGCTCCTCAGTCACCTTGAGGATAGTGCCCTCGCCGAAGAGCCGGTGTATGACACGATCTCCAGGCAGAAGCTCCTGGGAAACCGCCGTTTTTGCCTCATGGACCTTCGGCGACGCGTCCGACTCACCGGCGGCGCCATCGGCCGGTATCTCGGAGCTGTCGGGCAGTGGTCTAGACGTGCGGGATTGGTGGTCGGCGCTACTCCGAGTCTCATGGCGATACGAGACTGGGGCCGGTTGGGGGGCCCAGATGAGACTCGCCCGAGCACGTCGTGCGGAGCCGCGCCCGGCCTCATCTATGGAGTTTCTGCCGGCCTGGTGTGCTTGTCGACTGTAGACTAGCAGCTCGCTCGGAATCTCTTCGATGAAGCGCGAGGCCTCCTGATACACCGCGCTACCGCCAAAGAACGATCGCCGTATGGCCCGAGTCAAATAGAGGCGATTCATGGCGCGAGTGATTCCTACATAGGCCAGACGCCGTTCTTCTTCTAGCTCTTGCTGGCTTTCCAGCGAGCGGGAATGTGGCAGGACGCCCTCCTCAAGTCCCACCAGGAAGACCACCGGGAATTCGAGACCCTTGGCTGCGTGCAAAGTTATCAGGGTCACGGCGTCCTTTTCTTCATTGACTATCTGACCGTCCTCGCCGGTTTGAGTGGTGTCCGCGCCCGCCACTAATGCCACATTTTCCAGAAACAGTTCCAGGGCGGTTTCAGGATCGATCTCCGAAAAGTCCTCGGCGACCCGCCGCAATTCCATCACGTTGCTCCAGCGCTCCTCGCCCTCATCAGTGCCGTCGCGCAGCTCAGCCTTGTACCCGCTCCGGTCGAGCAGCAGGTCAATGAGGTAGGGCAGCTTCTCTTCTTGGGCAGCCTGCCTGAGGGCACTTACAAGGCCGTAGAAGCTAGCCAGCGCACGCTTACCGGCAGTAGCCAGCGTAGGGTGTTCTTCGATGCGTGCCAGAGCATCCAGTGGAGGCAGCTGCTTCTCTTCAGCCCAACTCATGAACTCGGCAACCGTCCTGGGTCCGATCTTGCGTACCGGTACGTTGATGATACGCTGCAGCGAAATGGTATCCAGCGGATTGGCGATCAGGCGGAGATAAGCCAGCACATCTTTGATTTCTTTCCGCTCATAGAACTTCTTGCTGCCGACGACCACGTACGGTGTGCCGGTGCGGATGAATTGCTCTTCCAGAGCACGCGACTGGGCATTGGTACGGTACATTACCGCCATATCCGAGTAGCGAAACTCGCCACGCGCAGCCATCGTCCGAAGCTGATTTACGACATAGGAAGCTTCGTCCTCTTCGTTGGTGGCTTCGTGTAGCGTGATCTTGTCGCCGCCTTGTTTCTGTGTCCACAGACGCTTGTCTTTACGAATCTGGTTCTGCCGTACGATGCCCTGTGCCGCGTCCAGGATGATCTGCGTTGAGCGGTAGTTCTGCTCGAGTGTGACGATCTGGGTCTCGGGAAAATCTCGTTCGAAATCCAGCAGTACCCGAGGATTCGCGCCGCGCCAGCTGTATATGGATTGATCGTCGTCGGCGACGGCGCAGACTCGCATATGTCCCGGAGTCTCTGCGGTACCGACTCCCAGCAGTCTCACCAGCTCGTACTGCGCCTTATTCGTATCCTGGAACTCGTCCACGTGAATGTATTGGTAGCGTTGCTGATACTGATGCAGAATGGTGGGATTTTGCTGCCAGAGCTGATGGGTAAGCAGGATGAGATCATCAAAGTCGGCGGCGTTGTTCTGGCGAAGCAGCTCCTGGTACCGCTGGTACACACGTGCGGCGACCTCTTCAAAGTATTTATTGACGCTCCTGCTGAACTGCTCAGGCGTGAGTAGCTCATTCTTGGCGCGCGAAATAATTCCGTGAATAGTGCGTGGCCGGTACTGCTTCTCATCCAGGTTCAAATCTCTCAGTGCCTGGCGCACAAGGCTCTGTTGATCGTCGTCATCGTAGATAGCGAAGTTATCGGTAAGAGAGATTCCGGCATACCTGACTTCGCGGCGTAGAATGCGTGCACAGATCGAGTGAAAGGTGCCAACCACGAGATCCTGCCCGGTGCGGCCCACCAGTCTTTCGAGTCGTTCCTTCATCTCTTTCGCCGCTTTGTTGGTAAAAGTGACGGCGAGCACGTTCCAGGGGGATATACGTCGCTCATGGAGGATATAGGCGATGCGATGAGTAATGACTCGCGTTTTGCCGCTCCCCGGACCGGCCAACACCAGCAGTGAGCCTTCGGTTGTAGTCACAGCCTGACGTTGTGGTGGATTGAGCCCACGCAAGAAGTCATCTGAGCGACGTTCAGTCGGTACGCCCATAAGCGAATTTTTCCGTCCTTTAGAACGCAGGCATCGGCCTCGAGCTACCTACGCATCAACAACTTTGCCATTGTACTACATGCGGGCGGCTCGTAGTCAGCAAGCGAGACATCAACGCTTGCTAGGCAGGCCCTAGTAGCAGTGTTGCTATTCGAACGATCATGCCGCCAACCAGTAGGCCGGCAAACGTCCAGAACGCAAAATTCGCGTAGGCCCGGAGTGTATGGCGCACCGCCAGGTGGCGGGAAGCGTGTGCGAGCGCACGAGTCACTCCCGTCCAGGCGACCAGGGTAGCGGGCAGTGAAAAGATCGCCAGGAAAGCTCCCGGTGAGGCGCCCGCATGCAAAGCAACCAGAGCAATCAAAGTATATGCGGCGATCAGACAGACAGTGTAGAGGATGGAACCAGCACGGCTATTTAGCTGTATCAGCGTCCGGCGTGAGATGTCTCGATCGGTGTCCTGGTCTCGGACGTGGGCGGCAAGTACCAGAGTCAAGGTAAAGAAACCGAGGGCCAGCCCCAGTTCCAGAACTGGCAGCGACGGACTGTGACCCTGGGACAGCGCAGTCGCTGCGGATATACCTGGGCCAAGCGCTAGCAGAATCACTACTTCACCGGCCGGCACCTGTTTGAGGGCGTAGTTGGTGGAGGAATAGAGGAGGGCTGCAGCTAGTCCTATGACTCCTAGCAGCAATAGAGGAAGGCCGCCGGTCTTGACGAGCGGCAGACCAGCGACAGCGCCCAGGCTGAGGAGACCAATGCTTACCCGTAACGCGGAGAGCGGTTGTATGCCGCTGCCTTCCAGCGCATTCTCGTCATAATAACCGCCGTTGCTTTGCCTGTGGCGCCGGTGCACCGAACGCTCGAATTCAAGATATTCATCCAGCATGCTCGCGCCAGCTATCACCAAGGTCACGCTTATCAGCATGCCAACCGCAGCGAGCGGTACTAGTGATCTACCCGTGGCCCACAGAAACGCCAGGGTGATGAGCACCGGCGCCAGACCTAGTAAAAACGTCGGTGGACGGCAGAGTCGAATCCAGGAAGCTATACCGCTGCCGGAGTGGTCAGGTTTAATCGGTTGCAAGAGCGATGTCTCATTCTGAAGCGAGTGCTCGGTGTAGGCATCGTCAGCCAATACACCCTGATCCACTTGATCCATAGCGCTCCTTATGAAGCATGTAGACTAGGCAAAGACTAAAAGTCGGTGAGACGCTCTATATGTTGCTGCACCTGTTCCATCGCGGTTATCAATCGGGCCTGGCTGGCACCAAGTGTCAAATCCCCGCGGGTCTTCTCCAGGATGCCGCGAGCGGCGTCAGTAACCCGTCGTAGATTGCCGGTGATAGCATCAGGGTAATCCAGTGTAATCAGCAACGCATAGATTTCGTCCATATCGGCAAGAAGCTCTTCACAGGTATCAAGCTTTCCCAGCCGCATGCGGTCGAGGGTGTAGCGACGCAATTCTCCAATAGTCTCGCCCAGACCATTCAGATACGGCGCCCATTCAATGCCCAGTTCTTCAGGTAGGGGGAGGGCTTCACGCTTGATAAGTGCAGACGTGAGGGCCGCCTCAGCGTACTCTTTTTGGGCATCGGCAACGAAACCGGCATGGAAGATATCAAGATGCTCGCTCAGATCCGCCGTCATCTCGCGCAGGAGCGCGCCGGCATCTTTCAGAAGTTGGCTGGCAATGTCGAATTCATCGCGATGTGCAGCCCGGATCGCGTTGGCGCAGAGCCTGATTGCTGCTCGTGACTTTGGCAGCGCCCGTTCTCGTGCGGCATGCTTTGCGGCCAGATACTCCTGGGCCGCGCGGCCCATTATTTGTAAATCTGACATCTTTGCTACCTCTGCTTCGTTTCCTCCGAGGCATTGCTCTAGGCCACGGCAGATGTGTTCGGCAATGAGCATGTGTCTTTGGTCTATGACCAATCAATCTCTTCTTTGCCTGGAATTAAGTGTACATCTCTGCTGCTACTGTGTCAAACTGAGAAAAGCAACATGTGTGCCTTGAGGCGGCTTGAAATGGGAGTTTTCGGGAAGGAGAGAGCCGATGACTACTACCGGTGGTGTGGTCATTGTAGCCAGTTTTGTTCTGGACATGGTGACCCATGTATCGCGTCGCCCAAGAGCGGGCGAGTCGTTAGTAGGTTCGGATTTTGGGATGTTTGTAGGCGGTAAGGGATGTAACCAAGCTATTGCCGCCGCGCGCGCCGGTGCGGATGTGCGTGTAATTGGCCGGCTCGGCGCTGATGTATTTGCCGAGCAATTTCAGGTGGTGCTGGCTCGTGAAGGCATCTCTACCCGCTGGGTAACCTCCGATGACCTCGAGGGTACTGGTGTCGCCTTCCCGTTGATAGAGCCTGACGGCCAGAATAGTATCGTAGTAGTACCACGTGCCAATCTCCGCCTGACCGGTGAGGATATTCATTTCGGAGAAGCCGCTTTTGACGGGGCCCGCGTGCTATTGGTACAGATGGAAGTCAGCCTGCCGGCGGTGTGGAAGGCAATAGAGCTGGCGCACCAGCGTGGTCTCTTGGTGCTTTTCAACCCTGCTCCAGTGCCTGATCCACTGCCAGATTTTCCCGCCGAGCTATGGCGCCAAACCGACTTTCTGCTGCCCAACGAGCGCGAGGTTGAGGCTCTTACCGGTCTTCCGGCCCAGGATATTCCTCAAACTGAGCTCGCCGCCAGAGCTCTGGTCGACTCGGGCTGCCGGTCGGTGGTGGTGACTCTGGGGAATCGAGGCGCCCTCTGGATTCCCAGCGCCAGCGAGCCAGCGGTGCTATTGCCGCCGTTCACGGTGCGCCAGGTAGATTCCACTGCCGCGGGCGACGCATTTTGTGGTGTATTGGCCGCCGGCCTAGCGTCAGGGCAAGAGCCGTTCTCGGCATTACGCCGAGCCAGCGCCGCAGGAGCACTGGCTACCACCCGGCTGGGTGCAGAGCCGTCACTGCCGACGGCAGCTGAGATCGATAGTCTGCTAGCTACGTAGTGGTGCGCGCCTTCAACTGCGGAGATACCTGGCGTGTGCGCGGTCTTCGGCAGCCATCTGCCGGTTACCCAGTCGCTCATACACGGTGGAACGCGCGGCAAAGACCTCGGCGGCCTCAGGTTCACGCTCTATAGCACGATTGAGTATATTGAGCGCCTCGTGATACCGTCCAAGCGTGGTTAGAGCTATACCAATAGTGAGGGGGCCTCGATAGTCGTCGGGCACACGCAGTTCCATAAGTTCGCCGAGATCGATGGCTGCGTTTACGTCGCCGGCTGCCAGGGAAAGACGCGCCTTGAGACTGAGTGCGGCGCACTCGTCCAGATCGGCGGCAAGGATACGCTCGATGGTATCGAGCGCTCCCGGCATATCACCAGTGTCTGCCTGCTTCTCGGCCTCAGCCAAGGCAAGGTTCTTCAGCAGCCGGTTTGCCGTGGCTTTTTCCTGCTCGCCTGGCTGCGGGAGATCTACCAGGCGAAATCGACCATAGGGAGCCTGATGTTCAACATCCACCGGCGCACTCACAGCAACTACGCTGCCAAGCTCGCCGAGATCGATTTCACCACCGGCGGGGAGGAGCCCTCCGTTGATGAGGTTAAGCGCAACGTCACGCAAGAATGAACGGGCTTCCTGTTCCAGCGAGAGCGGTACTCCCACCATCCCTAACTCCGGCTTGCCAAATTTCTGCATGCCGTGCGTATGCAGCCAGGTACTGTCCGCGGCCCATTGCTCGCTCTGGAAAGCGATGTGCACCAGAGGATCTTCGCCAATGAAGGAGACGATGCGCTCGCGTGAGCAGCACCGTTCTGCAGCCGGGTCGACGGCAGTGCCCTCGGTGAGATCCATCACTACCGACAGTAGCCGCATGCTCCAGTTAAGCACGGTGAATATGTTGGGTCGCAACGTAGTCACCTGGATGTTGTAGGCAAGGTGTCCTTCGCGCAGCGTACGCACATCGCCCGGACCCAGTCCACGAGCAAGTGTGGCGAAAGCGGTCTCATCCATGCCGCTGGTGATGGCCCTCTCGTGCTGGTAGACGATTATCCTGCCGGTCGCAGGGACACCGTTGGCGCGTAGGTCAAAGTGCCCTAGTTTCTGCCGTCCGGAGGTTGTGGCGACTTCACCCAGGGGGGGATAGCGCCACAGTGCGGAGCACAGCCCGGTAGATGCGAGGGTCTTGCTGACAAGATCCGGCGCCGGTGGGTCAGTGAAGCGGGACACTACCTGTAGGTCTACGGTGATTTCTCGAGTTTCCTCTGGCATGCTGTTCCTCTCTACCCAGGTTCAGAGTCAGCTTCCTCTTGAGTTTTCCCATGACTTGCAGGGCATTTTATCATGCAGCGGCTGGTGCCCATCATTACTCTACCTCGACACACCTCTAGATTTAATCACACTCTGCACCAGTCAGAATTCTTTGGTACTAGGCGCGACGATTTCATCCATTCATCCGTACTAACAGTTTGGTGAATACAACCTAGCACCAGTTCGCCGGGGAAAGTCGTGCGTCTTATCAGAGAAGACGCACGAATGCCTCCCGTGACCGATGCGAAGAGTCGTTTTGGTGGCAGTGGAGCATATCCTTCTGGGACGGGTGTAGTACCGTCCTTACTGCCCAGAGAGAGCAGCGTGCCTCATCGGAACGGAGTGCTGAATTTGGTTGTCGGGAAGTGGGGAGGAAGTTCATCAATGGCAAATCTGCCAGCGAATTTGCACATAACGTATCAGCTCCAATTCCGTAAGTGCGGCAAAGCAAGCTGCGGAACCTGCAAGAAGGGCCCTGGCCATGGCCCGTACTGGTATGCCTACTGGCGCGAGGGTGCCAAGTTGCGCTCCGGTTATGTGGGTAAGATGCAGCCCGCCGGTATTTCACCCAGTGTAGTGGCGCGTGCCGAAGCCAGGCTGGCGATGGCGCGTGTGGGTGCTTAGAGAAAAGCGAGAGCATATACTGCTTCCCGCGCGGGAAGCAGTATATGCTCTTTTTCAGTAGAACAATTTATGCGGAGAATTCGCTCAGCTTACCCTGCTCGAAGAGCCAGCGGTTGAAGCGAAGTCTGCGTATGATTGCCTCGGCTTCTTGCGCCTCGCGGGAGTTTGCGATGCGGTCTGAAACGTGAATGAGGTGATACGCCTCATCCTCGGTAAATCCTTGAGCTTCCAGCTCACCCAGCATGGTCTCACTCGCCGCTCCCTCTTCTGGCGGCGGCGCTTCCGTTCTGCGGGCGCTCTGTCTCAGTGGTAAATTAATGATCCCCTCTGCACCGGTGTGTTGGTTCAGTGATACGTCACCCCTATTCCGCTTGCGTCGTGCTGCCGTCTCTGCACTGCTGCCTCCTGGCCGTCTGCGATCACTACGTTTTCGAGCATTATCGGCACCTTTTGGCTCGGCTGGTGTGTTGTCCTCGGCACCAGAACAGGCTAATGGTTCTTTCGTTTCATTTTCTGGCTGGGACGAGAATTGTTCGTCGTCCTGGTTATACTGGTCTTGAGCCATAGGAATACCTCCGGGCGGTTCGCTACCCGCGCCATACCTGACGCTGCGTTGCGCTATGATCTATATTTACGGCCCCTGCGCCGCCCTTCACCTCTTATACGAATCTACCCCCTGTCCAGTTGGACAGATAAAACTACAGCATAGCGCATCCGTACAAAACATAACTAGATTCCTCAGGCACACTGCCTGATTCTTGACAACTGCCTGTATTTGAGGCATGCTAGTGTGGTTGGGGATTTTCTACAGCGAGGCAGGATGCCAAGGACAAAGCGCGCCTTACGGCAAATGGGATGCCCATCCCCACTTATCTATAACCCAAACGTTGTCGATACTTATGAAGCGCCCAACGCGGGGCAATGAGAGCATTGTATGTGGGCTTAATTAGGTCGCTCGCCAGGTCGTACATGAGTAATACAAGTGCGTGCGAGTAGCCATTCACCTGGCCTAGTATAGAACACACAGTGCCGCGTTGGGCTGGCATCCTTGTTGCAAGGGATGTCAGCCCACATTATTTTCTCCCAAAGGACAAAGGAGGCCGAAGTGCCAGATACCACTTCTAGAACTACCACCAATGCATCAACTGGCACCGAGAGACCAGCATCCGCGGCACCCGCGGTGCGTTCGGGTACCACGATATCCCGTCCTGCTGGAGGTCCGAATGGCGGAGGCGGCACACATGCCGGCACCCCTCGTACTCGTTCGCCGAATCCTAGCAATAATCGACCTGGAGCCCCGGCGCGAGCAGCTACCAACGGTAGTCGCCCTGGGGGAGCTCCAGCGGTAGGACGCCCCGGCGGCGGGGCTCCAGGTCGCCCTAGCCACGGAGGCGCTGGGCGCAATGGGCATGCGAGGGGTGGGCCGGGATCGTCAGCAAACGGGTCCGGCTCCAAGGCAGCCACTGCAATCAAGCCAACCGGCCCAATCGCGATTGGGCCTCAGATCATGGTCAAAGACCTGGCGGAACTACTTGATGTGTCCGTGAACGAGATCATCCGTAATCTCATCGTTTCTGGTATCTTTGCCAGCATCAACCAGGTAGTAAACTATGATGCCGCCGCCAAAGTGGCTACGGCGCTTGGATTTGAGCCTCAAGAGGCTCAAGCCACTGTTAAGCCGGCCATCGTGCGGCCGGAAGCCGCACTGATCGGGGCCAAGCGCAACGAAGCTGACCGTCTGTATCGCCCACCGGTCGTCACCGTTATGGGCCACGTCGATCATGGCAAAACCTCTCTTTTAGATGCCATCCGTAACACGAAGGTAGCGGCCGGTGAAGCTGGGGGCATCACGCAGCACATCGGCGCCTACCAGGTAGAGGTCAATGGTCGAAGAGTCACGTTCCTCGACACACCGGGTCATGAGGCGTTCACTGCTATGCGGGCTAGGGGCGCACAGGTCACCGATATCGCGGTGATCGTGGTTGCGGCCGATGACGGTGTCATGCCGCAAACTATAGAGGCTATCGACCATGCGCGTGCGGCGCAGGTGCCCATTATCATAGCGCTCAATAAAATCGATAAGCCCGGCGCCAATGGCGATAAGGTCAAGCA
Organism: uncultured Chloroflexia bacterium; assembly: GCA_963826075.1. GTDB lineage: Bacteria > Chloroflexota > Ktedonobacteria > Ktedonobacterales > JADMIN01 > JAJPKE01. The sequence goes on along the minus strand of CAWGVQ010000002.1, from coordinate 842,197 downwards.
ACAGCTGGCGGATCACGGTGTAGTTATCGAAGAATTTGGCGGCGATGTCATCCTTGTGCCCGTCTCCGCCAAGAAGAATATCGGCATCGAGGATCTGTTAGAGATGATTCTACTGGTCGCCGACGTCGCAGATCTGAAAGCCAATCCCAATGGACCGGCACAGGGGGCTATCATCGAGGCACGGCTTGACAAGAACAGCGGAGTTACCGCAAACGCTCTGATTCAGGATGGTACTCTCAAGCTGGGAGATATCATCGTCGTTGGAACGATCTCGGGTAAAGTCCGTGCCATGTTTGATGATACAGGCAAGCGAATCAAGAAGGCTTTACCGAGCACACCGGTCAGCATTCTGGGCCTCTCCGAGGTTCCGGCAGCTGGGGATCACCTTGAGGTGCTGCTGGACGAGAAGGTCGCCCGCTCTCTAGTCGAACAGCGGCGCAGCGCAGCGCACGCTGCTACGCTTGCCAACATAACTCTGGACACTCTCTACATCCAGATGCAGGAAGGGAAAGTCAAAGAGCTGAACCTTCTGGTAAAGGCTGATGTACAGGGTTCGGTTGAAGCAATCAAGCATGCGCTCTCACGTGCCGGCGATGAAAATCTCAAGGTACGCCTCATTCACGATGCGGTTGGGAACGTCAGCGAAACCGATGTCCATCTGGCGTCGGCTTCGAAGGCGATTATCATTGCCTTCAACGTCAAGGTAGACGGCGCCGCTCAACGAGTGGCGGCAAACGACGGTGTGGATATACGATCTTATAGTGTCATCTACAAACTCATGGATGACATCGATGCCGCGCTAAAGGGTCTCCTGGAGCCCGAATATCGCGAACAGCTCGATGGCCACGCTGAAGTCATGCAAACCTTCAAGTCCGGTCGCCGGGTGATTGCCGGCTGCCGAGTTACTGATGGGAAATTGTCTCGCGGCTCCCAGATTCGGGTGCTGCGAAATAGTAAAGTTGTCCATACCGGAATCGTCGAATCATTACGCCGCGGCAAAGATGATGCGCGAGAGGTCGCGCAGGGCTTTGAGTGCGGTGTGCTGGTGGAGGATTTCAACGACTTCCAGGTTGCCGATATCCTAGAGACCTTTAGCATGGTTCGTGTCTAGAGCCGGTCGCCAACGGACTGTACGGGAGGGCTTCCAACCTACTGAAAGTAAGGGTCTTCTGCTGTTCATTCCTAAGGAGATGTGGTATGGCAAAGAACTACTGGCGTCAGGATCAACTTGGCGAAGTCATCACGCATGAATTGAGCGATCTGATACGCACCCGTATGAAGGACCCACGCATCGGTTTTGCCAGTATCACCGACGTCGAGGTTTCTGCTGACTTGCGCCATGCCAAGGTCTTTGTCAGCGTGCTGGGAGACGAACCGGAGCAGCGTGCGACTCTGGCTGCTTTGAGTCACGCCTCCGGCTTCTTGCGCCATGAGCTTGCCCAACGACTCACGATTCGCTACACGCCGGACATCGCGTTCCGTCTCGATGAATCCATTGCACGGGGCGTCCACATGATTGATCTCATCAATAAGGTCAGCGCTGGCGGAGACGCCAGACCGGCACAGGACGCCCGGGGAGGGACCAGCGAGAGCAAAGAGCCTATATCCACCAGAAGCACCGAACCATGAAACTCCATGGGTCACCAGAGTCTTTTCCGGCACCGGCTGATGTCACGCAGCGGGAGACAGTGGCCTCTATACTGGCGGCCGGCATTGATCCGCAACTGGCAACGGCCGCCTGGCAGTTGATTGAGCCAGCCCATCGGATAGTTGTACTGGCTCATGAACGCCCTGACCCCGATGCGCTTGGATCCGGGCTTGGCCTGGCCCATGCGCTGGTTCCTCTTGGCAAGGAGTGTATCGTTGCTTGCGCCGACCCGGTGCCGGCCAATTACAGCTTCTTGCCCGGGCATGAATCGGTGGTGTCCCAGCTGCCTGACCAGCGTTTCGATCTGGTCGTTGCGCTGGATGCCGGCGACCTGAGCCGGTATGGTGCACTGTATACTCGCTATCAGAGCTTCTTCGATAACGCCACCATTCTCAATATCGACCACCACATTACCTCTTCGGGATGTGGCCAGGTCTCGATCATCGATCCATCGGCCGCTGCGACTGCTGAGCTTCTTACGCTCTTGCTGCTGAGTAGCCATGTGGATATCAGTGTGGATGCTGCCAAGTGCCTGTTGGCCGGTATCATTACCGATACCCGCTCTTTTGAATTCGATGCCACGACATCGCGTACTTTACTGGCGGGGTCATATCTGGTAGATTGCGGTGCGGTGCCTGAGGAGATCATTAAGCCGTTCTATCGCATGAAGGCCCTGGCCAAGTCCCGTCTCTGGGGAATCGTGCTGGATCGCTCGCTTAAAAGCTCGGCTGGTGGAAGTGTCGTGTGGGCCTGTGTGCGCCAGGACTATCTCAGAGAGGCCGGTGCCACCGCAGACATGGATGATGGGCTGGCCAGCGATCTGGTGGATACCTACGGCGTGGCCTACTCGGTCATCTTCAAGGAAGAAAGCAATCTCGCCACTACCAGGGTCAGTATTCGCACCGCAGCGCCGCACGATGCCGCCGCCGTCGCGGCTCACTTTGGCGGCGGCGGCCATGTGCGGGCCGCAGGGGTGACACTTTCTGAAAGTGTCGAGACCAGTATCGGAGTGGTAATACCCTACATCGAGACTATACTAGAGGCAGATCGCTAGATAGAATACGAAGGCCTTACGCGCTAGCGAGCTGAAGCGCTTTCTATCTCGTCTTTCAGGAGCCCGCGAAGTTGTTCGCGCAGTTCTGGCGTGTTCTGGTGCCCGTGCACAGCCACTGCGTGAGCCACTGCTGCATCCAGCGTCTCTTCTTCTTTGCCCGAAATAGCGAGTGTGCACCCAACCTCATTGGGCAGTTCTCGGCAATCGATAACTTTGCGTGCCATCAGAATGCTCCCTTCGCCTGTTACTCAAACAGGTCTCATAGTATCGAACAAAGCGCCATGTTCTTCTACTGCTTACGTTGAACTAATAACTACGAGGATGACAACTACGAGGATGACAACTACGAGGGTCGCACTTCAAACAGACGATTGAATGGTGTATCCATAGCGCGACGGAAGCGGGCAAAGCCAGCCTCTTCGGCAACGCTACGCAGGGCTGCTTCGGTAGCGAGTGTTCCCAGTGCTACTGGTCCCGATGCGATGGCGTTGGGGGTGCAGACCAGGACGGAGGCCGCAGAGTAGATGCGCCCAACGGGGTTGAAATTTTCTTCCACCGTATCGCCTGCCATTGGCTCTACCAACAACACTGCGCCGTCGGGCGCAATTACCTCGCGCGCATGTCGCATGGCGCCGACTGGATCGCCCATGTCGTGGAGACAGTCAAAATACGTAATGAGGTCATACCCTGTACCAGGGAAATCGGTGGCACTCGCCACCTCGAACAACAGTTGCTCGCCCAATCCAGTCTCTGCCGCCTCCCGGCGCGCACGCTCAATAGAGGCTGGGTGATTGTCGAAGCCAAAGAAGCGTGATTGGGGGAAAGCACGCGCCAGAATCTGGGTCGAGGCTCCGTATCCACACCCGACGTCAGCAACTGTCACACCCGACTCAAGCTTTTCCTGCACTCCCGTCAGCGCGGGAATCCAATATTGGACAAGATTAGCAAGATACCCTGGGCGGAAGAAGCGCTCGGTGCCCCGGAATAGCCCTGGGTGATGTTCTCCCCAGTGCATGCCCGCGCCGCTGCGGAAGGCCTCCCCAATGTGTTCTTCGTCTTTAATCAGTGAGATGAATAGTTCGAACCCACCTGCCACGAACAGTGGATTCGTATCATCCGCCAGCGCCGCTACCTGTTCTGGAGTTAAGGAATACATGCCACTGGTAGGATCATACTGAACATATCCGCCCGCGCCCTGATTGATGAGCCACTCACGCACATAGCGCTCACTGGTATCGGTGCGTTCCGCCAGCGCCGCTGAAGTCAACGGGCCGTAGTTTGCCAGAGCCTTGTACAGGCCGAGCCGATCACCGATAACTACCAGCGCAGCGCTGGCCGTTGCGCCAAAATCACCCACTACTCGACCTAGAAGCTCCTGCATTTTCTCCTGGTCAATGGCGCTCGTTGCTGCTGCGTCCGTCGCCATAGAAATCTCTCCCCCCATTCGCTAGTTACCTCTCACGGGAGAAAGTGTAATAGTTTGAGAGCTGAATTCCTTCCGTGGCGCCACGGAGTTTTTCACCAAGTCAGTACGGATATTCGGCCGCGTCCCGAGGTGCCACGGCACAGTGCTACACCGACGCGCTACACTAGGCTTACTGGGAGTCACAGCGTGTTTTCCAGCGCCAGCCTCTGTTCAGCCGCCCAGACAGCTACCTGTGCACGTGTGGTGAAGCCTAGCTTCCCCAGGATATTACTAACATGCGACTCAACAGTCCGTTCACTTACGCTCAGTGTCTCGGCAATAACTCGGTTAGATTTCCCCTGGGCAATGAGCCCAGCGACTTCGCGCTCACGTGCAGTCAGTCCGCCGTACTGTTGTTTGGCGCTTTGGCGAGCAGAGATTGTAGGAGTAGTGGGTAGCATGGCCATTGCTGCCTGCAGAAACCTGGAACGCGTACTTTGATCCGACAGGGATTCGGCGAGATAGTCTACCGTGCTCCTGCCTTTGCCGGCCATCTCGGCCGACTCGCTCTGGCGCCGTTCACGCCGGTAGGCATGCGCGAGTTCAGCATAGAGTAGCCAGAGTATCGCGTGGGCATTTCCGCTTTGGGCGGAAGCGATACCTGCCTGCCAGTTCCCCTCAGCCTCCGCAAGGTGACCATTGGCGGCTAATGCCTGGCCGTAGAGGAGAGCTAGCCGTGGCGCGTACTGGGTGCTAGAGGAGTTGGGAGTATGAACAATCAAATCTCGTACTGCGCCCAATGCTTCCTGGCTGGCACCCTGTGCCAGCAACAATTCCACCTGCGCGGCCGCCAGCAAATGCTCGCCCATGGAGGCTGCTGATGCACTCGTCATGTCCACCTCTTTCAGGATAGCTGCGGCACGGATAATATCGCCGTCATGTACACAGACAGAGGCCAGATGACCAGCTGCGCAATGAATCCAATGGGTGGAATCGAGAACCCTGGCTAATTCCAGCGCGCGTTCGCCGTATCTACGAGCGGAATCGAAGTCCAGCAGGTCATCATAGACGCAAGTTAATCCTGTCAAAGCCGCGCACGTCCACTGCTGATGCTCGATTTCCTCGGCAATGGCCAGACTGTTCTGCATAGCTTGCTGTGCCGCTTCCCATTTACCCTGCGGTCCCAGGACGCACCCCAGGCAAAAGTAAGCGTAGGCCTCACCTGGGCGGTAACCGATGGCATGCGCGATTCGCAGAGCCTCCTCACAGTAACCCTGCGACGCAGCAAGGGGTCTGCTGGGCGTGAGGACGCTGCACTGATAGGCAAGTGTGCAGACGCCCAAACAGGCCAGGCTGGAACTGAGCCCAGGCCGCTCATTCGTATCCCGGAACAATGGGATGACGCGCTGATAGTACCAGGCACTCTGGATGAGATCGGAGCCGAGCATGTAAGCCATACCCAGGAAATCACAGGTCTCAGCGATGCCACTCTGATCGTCACTGGCTTCCATGAGAGTAAGTGCTTGCTGGTGGTGGCGCTGCGCCTCGATTGGATCGTCGTGGTTCGCATACCAGTTGCCTATGCGGTTGAGGCTCCGCGCGAGCAAGGTCTGATCCGCCATTGTTTCCGCCAGGGTAAACGCCTGACGATAATATTTGCCGGTCTTCTGATAATCGCGCCCCGCCCAGAGCATGCCCAGGCATACCAGCGCATTCCATTTTGAAGGCAAATCTTGTTCTAGATCGGCTTGTGCCAGAGCACCCTCAAAATCAGCCTGTGCTCGGGGAAAGTCTCCGAGCATTTCATATGCCTGTCCCCGTGCTTGCAGTAGTTCATGAGATGAAGGTTGGCCCAGGTGTTGCGCTGCGCTCATCGCGTGGGTGTAGTGCTCGATGGCAGCGCGTGGCGCATACAAAGTTTGCGCTTTGGCTCCAGCTCGAGTGGCGTACTCCAGCGCTTTGGTCCATGCCCCTGCCTCATAGAAGTGGCGTGCCAGGTCCTCGAGATGCCCTTCGAGTGTTGTTGCGAACACTTGCTCCATCTGGTAGGCAATGACACGATGCAACGTAGCGCGCTCATGGGCCAGCAGGTCGAGATAAATCACCTGTTGAGTAAGCGCATGGCGAAAGGCGAACTGGTCAGCAGACTCCTCGACCACCAGTTGTGCCCGTAACAATTCTTTGATGAGGTGCAGCAGTTGGGTTTCGTCATGCGCTGTAACCGTCTCCAGCAGGGTAAAATCGAAGCGCCGCCCCGCCACCGCCGCTACCGCCAGCAGATCACGTGCGGGAAGACTAAGTTGCTTGCTCCGCCGCAGTACTGCATCACTTATGCTACGTGGGAGACGTATCTCATGGGTTGGAGTGCGCTCCCAGCGAGCCTTGGTAATGGTTATTTCGCCCGCCGCGATCAGGGCGTTGATGATCTCCTCTGTGAAGAACGGGTTGCCTTCGCTTAGTCCATAGAGTTGATGCAAGAACTCGGCCTGAATGGGACCAGGCAGAGCAAACATCGCCCGTAGCATCGCATCTATTTCGCCGACGCTTAATCTCTCCAGCTCCATTTCAGTAGCCAGACGCAGCCGGGCCAATGTCGCCAGAAAGCGGCTCAAGCTGTCCTGTATCTCATCACTGCGAAATGTCAGCATAACTAAAACCGGGTACGTGACGGCCACTCTTGCCCAAGCCAGCAGAAAATCGAGGGTGTTATCATCGCACCAGTGTACATCCTCAATCACGACGAGTAGGGGCTGCTCCTCTGCGACTCGGATGAGGGTCTGGCTCAATGCATGAAAGAGCCGTCGTTTCTCCATTTCCGGTGTAGCCGATGGCGCAGGTATGACGCCTGGCAGCCGAGCGCTGATTTCCGGGGATAATTTGACGAGGTCGGGCGCGGCTGCTCCTAACAATTCAGCAACATCTGGTAATGGACGATTGTCCAGCAAGTCCCGCAACAGGTCAATCAGAGGCGCATACGGAAACACTCGGTCAGACTCAAAGCAATTTCCCTGCACAGCTTGCATGCCAAGCACACGCGCGTGTGCTTTGGCCTCTGTCGCAAAGCGAGATTTGCCGATGCCGGCTTCACCAGCGATGAGCAGGGTATTCCCGTGCGCTGCCTGTGTGAGCTCAAGACACCGATTGAGTGTCGCAGTAGGCTCTGCGCGGCCGATCATAACGGGGCATAGTAAAGTGGTCACGTTACTACCTCGTACCCATGCGCCCTTTGAAGGGCGCGTCTGTGGTGTAGTGTATCACGCTACTCCCTTGCCCAATTAGCCTTCACAGTATAGTGCACAGCGGTATCATCAATCTACATCATCCTGGCGACTCCTCGGGCATGAGCTGGCCGGGGTCGAGCGTCTCACCTTCGATCACGATTGCCGTCATTCCGGTGTCACTCCCCGAGCTGTGCCACTCGCCGCTCTCCCAGAATGCCGCCTGCCCCTCATGGATGGCCAACGGCTCCGTCCCGTCGGCTCCGCGAACCCATCCAGCACCGTTCACCACCAGAAAAAGCTGCGCGGGCTCAGCCTGATGGTAGCCGACGAGCCCCCCTGGTCCCAGATGCATGCAGACAATCTGCAATTGACCGCTGGCACGGTATATGGGAGACAATTCCAGCTGGACGCTGCCGAATTGCGAGATAGGCCGTCCGGTTCCAGCATCGAAGCGAAAGAGGCGCATGCTTTTCCACCTTTCATAGGGGCGTACGAGCACTGGTTTCAAATCACAGGGTAGCTCCTGACACTCCCCTGCGTAGAACGCAGGAGGTTCTTCCTTCAACCAGCTCGCTTGCCCGCCCGAGGCATCCTCGCACGAGTAGAGACGATCTGTCCAGAAGCGTTTTGCGGATGCCCGCCCGTTTCCGATTGCCCACCGGTACGGTCTTGTGCTCGTGCAAGAATGTTGATGGCCGCATTGTGATCGCGGTCAAGAATCAGCCCACACCCAGCACAGACGTGGGTTCTCACACTGAGCGATTTCTTCACCCGTGTTCCACAGCCTGAACAATCCTGACTCGTGAAAGCTGGCTCAACGGCTATGACCGGAACGCCATAGACCCGCCCATAGTAGGTGAGCCATGACACAAAGCGGCCCCAGGACGCATCACTGATGCTCTTGGCCAGCTTGCGGTTTTTCACGAGGTTGCGTATCTGCAGGTGTTCATAGGCAATCACATCGTGAGATGAGATGAGCGTGCGTGCTGTCTTGCGAGCAAAGTCTTCACGCTGCCGTTGCACGGTGAGATACGCCTTAGCCAGTTGCTTTCTGGCTTTCTTTCGGCTCTGAGACGTCTTCTGTTTGCGGGACAGTCGTCGATGGAGCGTCTTCAAGCGTTTTTCGGCTTTCCGGAGATGACGAGGGTTGGCTACGGTATTGCCATCACTATCAGTCAGGAACTCCTTCAAGCCCATGTCGATACCTGCCTGCTTGCCGGTAGGGAGGTGGTCACGGTGCCTCTGGGCAGCAACGGCAAACTGGCAATAGTAGCCATCCGCCCGCCTCACGAGCCGGACCCTGGTGATCTGCTGCGTGGGAACCTCTGCAATCCGTTGCTTCTTGCTGCCCACGAGCCGAAGCCTGCCGATCCCACAGCCATCAGTGAAGGTGATGTGCTTGCCGTCCGACTCCACCTTCCAGCCCGTTTGTTTGTACTCGACACTGCGGTTATCCCGTTGGAAACGAGGATAGCCCTTCTTGCCCGGCTTGTGGTTTTTGCAGTTGTCATAGAAGCGGGTGATAGCGGCCCACGCCCGCTCAGCAGCCGCTTGTCGGGCCTGCGAATTGAGGGGGGAGGCAAAAGAATAGGCGTGTGCCAGGTGCGCACACGCCCGATTGAGATCATACCCGGTGATGCCACGCGTATCCATCCACAGGCGCAGGGCTTTATTGCGGACAAATTGCACGACCCGGATGGCTTCATCGATTGCGGCATACTGCTCGCTTTTCCCACGGTGTCAACACACGGAGCTTGTACTCATAAATGAGCATCAGGTTCGACGCTCCCTCTCGATAGAGATCTGCCTGGTGTCTTGCCCGATGAATCCGGCTGGGCGAGAGAAGGTGGACCGCAGGGCTAACGCATGAGAAATTGCTTGAAATAGGCTGAGGAGTTACAGTAAGGTCACCATTCCATACTGATCGGAGTGACCACCTTGCTCGAACAACTCATCGATGCATTTTCCGAGATCGACGACCCCAGATGCGACTACAAAGTGGAGCATAACCTGCTCGAGATTCTCATCATGGCCATCTGTGGCGTGATTGCTGGTGCTGAGAGCTGGGAAGACATTGCGCTGTATGCCAAGAGTAAGGAAGCGTGGCTAAGAAGCTTTCTGACGTTGAAGCATGGCATTCCCTCCCATGACACCTTTCGTCGGGTGTTCATGCTGATTGATCCCACCCAATTTGAGCAGTGTTTTCGCCACTGGATTGGGCAATGGCTGGGAACCGATCAGGTCGGCCATGTGGCCATCGATGGAAAGACCGTCCGGCATTCATTTGATCGGAAGCGAGAACTATCGCCATTGCACCTGGTGAGTGCGTGGGAAAGTCGAGCAACGGCTGGTGTTGGGGCAACTAGCGGTGGACAGTAAATCCAACGAAATCACTGCCATTCCAGCGCTCCTTGCGGGTTTGGCTCTTCGCGGAGGGCTGGTCACCATCGACGCCGCAGGTTGCCAGAAAGCTATCGCCCAGACGATTCTCGACCAGCAAGCCGACTATGTGCTCGCCTTGAAAGGGAATCAGCAACGGACCTTGCAGGCGGTGGCAACCTGGTTTGCGGAACATGCCTTTGCCGTGCCGAGTTGTTTGAAGCCAGTACTGGACACCTTTGATGAACATCACGGTCATCTCACCCGTCGCCGGGTGTTTGTGCACCCAGTACCAACTGAGCTAAACGTGCTCGCAGAGTGGCCGGGAGTCCGCAGCATTCTGGCGGTGGAATCGATTCGGATGATCAAACCGGATGGACGAGTGACAGCAGAAAAGCGGTATTTCCTTTCCAGCGTGCCCAGCGAAGATGAGCGGCAGATATCGGCAATACGCCAGCACTGGTCAATTGAAAACAGTCTCCATTGGGTGTTGGATGTCACATTTCAGGAAGATACGTCCCGAGTCCGAGAACAACATGCTCGGCGCAATCTCGCTCTGCTGAGAAAAATTGCCATGAATCTGCTCCACCAGAGTACGACCACCGGCAGTGTTCGAGGAAGACGAAAACAGGCCGCCTGGGACAATGATTTTATGGCTCATGTAGTTTTCGACGCTTGTTGCACCAAAGCGGACAGGTCATAGTACTCTTCCATCAATTTCTCAGATCCCGGGCCAACACGTACGCCAGCCATCCATCCACCCACCTCAGCGCGCACCCTCAGGATGACACACTATCCGCGCAGCTGCCGCGCTGAGGAACGTGGAGCCGCTCGCGGTACCTGTTCGTCCCGCACACCGATACGGAATACCATCACTGGCTGATAACGCGGCGTGGCTCTTGCCTCGGCACTCAAACCACCAACCGAGTGCTCCAGCTGGAGCGGACACACTGCAATCCAGCGGTAACGGATGCCGTAACGTTAGCGTCACGGTTGACGCGTACACTAGAGCTAGCAGGAGCAGGGTGAACAGAAGCCACCCACCACCTCGATGTCTAGAAGAGAGAGAGCAGTGATGCACCCAGACCCAGTACTGGCTACACATCCTTCCGTCCACCCTCCTCGCGGGCACTGGCTCGCCGTGGCCCGGGTGGTCTGGCTCGCGCTGTTTCTGCTCAATCTCGCGTTGTTCGTCGTCTCACTCGTCCAACAGCTCCCTACGCTCCTGCATCCCTGCACCGCCCCCACGTGTCTGCTCACTCCCGCGCAGGCCGAAACCCTGCAGCGGAAGGGGATTGGGCTGGGCGCCTTCGCCGCCTATTATATGGGCATGTTCACGCTCGTCGCGGTCGCCGGTGCCGTCATTGCTCTGCTCCTGTTCCTGCGGCGTCGCGATGACTGGTTTACCCTGGCGGTTGGCCTGTTCCTCCTCTACCCTATCACCGCATTTGCGCTCGGTCCGTCGAGCCAGGTGATGGTGATTGGCCTGCTGCCCGTCTATGTCGTCGGTGAAACGATCTACTATGCGGTGTTGCTTATGTTCCCGGATGGTCGCTTCGTCCCTCGCTGGGCATGGCTGCTCTTAGTGGTATGGGTCATGTGCTGGGCCGTGGACCACGTGGTGAGTTTGTTGGCACCACACGTGGGTATCGATTGGGTTGCTTCCTTCTATCCAGTTCTCTACCTCAGCGCCATAGCAATCCAGATCTATCGATACCGTCGCACCTCGACGGTTCGGCAGCAGCAGCAGACCAAGTGGGTGGTCCTCGGGGTAGCGGTGGCACTGCTGACCAATATCATGTACTGGATCATTGTGCCGCTTATTATTGTACCGCTTGCTCTTGGTATCCCGGAAGTCGCATTAGCCAACTCAGTCTACTACACCGCCGGAGCTCCCATAGTCGCACTGGCCTGGCTGGCGCTCCCCGTGTCGGTGGCGATTGCCATCGCGCGCTACCAGCTCTTCGACGTCGATGTCCTCATCCAGCGTACCCTGGTCTACACCACGCTCACGGCGATCCTGGCCGCTGTGTACTTCGCCGTGGTCATCGGGGCACAAGCCGCCGTCGGGACGGTCGACCGGCAGGCGTCACATTCTCCCATTATTCTCGTGGGCTCGACCCTGCTCATTGCTGGCCTCTTTACCCCGCTGCGGCGCGGCATTCAGTCGGCCATCGATCGGCGCTTCTACCGGAACAAATATGACGCCGCACGCACCCTGGAGGCGTTCGCCGTGAACCTGCGCACCGATCTGGATCTGTCGGAACTGAGCGCGCATCTGCTCGCGGTGGTACAGGAAACCATGGAACCGGAGTCCGTATCGTTGTGGCTCTTCGATCCGTCCGCGGTTCACCGGGAGCTGCCCGACACGTAGGTTCTAACTGCCGAAACTACTACTCGACGGCACTCAGCCGGCAGGGCTCGTCAGCGCCCGCTACAGCGAACCGACTGGCGTGTCACCGTGGTGCAATAAACGTCGATTGGGGCGCAACACCCGCCAAATACGACAGCTCTACTACTCATCTGAGTCTCATGCATTAGCCCTGAGGTGGACCGTGTCCACAGCGCGGGCAGCCGCCTGCGATGCGGACCTTCTTCCTGCTTGAGATGCGAGGAACGCCTCGGTATCTGGCGAGCCATATCCAGAGGCACGGTGTCAGGATTCGACTGAACGAACAGATGGACGTGGTCTGGCGGGATTGCCAGGTCACTGGTCTACCATTCATGTTCTTCTGTCACCTTACGCCTGATCTGTTCGAAGCGGTCACGTAGCGGCCCGACCAACACCGGACGCCATCGCGTTGAGCATACGATGACATGGTAGAGCCTGTGATACACGCTCTGCTGTTCGTTCATAGACTGGTGACTTATGAGTGAAGTGTAGTCGAACAAACGTACGATGTCAACACGCACGCACGCCGCCCACCCATACGCCCCAAACAAGGAACGGCGCTCTCATCCCCCGCTTGAAAGATGGGGTCCCGCGCCGCTTGTATAAATCGGTTGCAATATCGCTATGGCTGTGGTATCGTGTTCTACGCTGGCGCCGATAGCACCGGCAAAAGGACTCTTTCCGGGATCGTCTAGTGGTAGGACAGCTGACTCTGGATCAGTCAACCGTGGTTCGAATCCACGTCCCGGAGCCACTACCACATATGGGAGCAGGTATAGACCTGGCTCCCATATTTTGTGTCTTGTCGCCCTCCCCCGCTCGATAAATCCTCCCGCATAGCGCACCATCGTCTACACGCACACGCCGGTCCTATGCCTTGACCGCCGCGCTCTCATGGAAGGCGTGAACGGCCTCGCGGAGGCCGTAGTAGACGATGACCAGCGAAGCCAGCGGATCGGCCCACCACCAGCCGAAGAGAGCATTGAGCAGCAGACCCACCAGGACGGCTCCTGCGAGATAGGCATCAACCAAGGTAACGCGCCCTTCGGTCAGCAGCACCTCATTCTTCAATTGCTGCCCCGTCACGCGCTTGCCAGAAGCGAGCAGCAGCATGGCGACGAAAGTGGCCGCAATCCAGATGGCGCCACCAAGCGAAGGAGCAGGATGTGTCCTCGTGAGGAAGGTAACGAGCAGTTGAGCCACAATATAGATGACGAGCGCGACGAAGGCGCTGCCAATCAGACGCAGGGCGAGTCGCTCCCGCTGGAGATTAATGCCCGTCAATTGCCACACCACCACCACAGACGCAAAGATTTCAATGAGTGAGTCCAGACCAAAACCAGCCAGCGCCACAGAACGTGCGGCGTAGGCCGCCACAAGCACCAGTACGACCCCCACGACATTCCATGCTAGTGTCGTGTATTCCAGGAATAATCCGCGTTTCAGCAGAGCAGCAGAATTCAATGACCTCTCCAGATACTCTTCAGATACTTTCCAATGCCTAAATAGCCCTCCTACCGTATCATACCGGCGATCCTCCGCTGGGACAATAGCAGGCGGGCAAGTGACAACGATATGCCCCACCCGTTTACGGATTTTTGGCTCTGGCACAAAGACGGTGATGAGATATTAACTGTCAGCGCTACTAGCATCTGGCCTAAGGGGTTGGTCGACCCCCGATAGATTGCCCTGCGCCTCATCCTGCCTAGCGGGTCCATACTCCATGCTGAACAGGGTGAGACTCAGGCTCTTCCATTGCTCACGAGGCCAAAAGTGAGAAAGAAGCAACCAATGTGAATGTGATGCTCGGCTGAGTCGTCGATGGACGGTGGCGGCAGCTAGAAAGATATCGTCACGGGCACGTTGATGCTCGAAGCGGCTTCCCTAGGGAGCAGGGATGAGTCCGCTAGATGCCAGCCACGACACATGCCTATAATTCAGGGTATGAGGGAAAGAAAGGTATGAGGGAACGAAAGTCAGACCAGGATAGGGAGCAGCCTGCGCGCAACAACTTGTGCGAGGCGGTTCTCCAGGCTCTGCCGATGCAAATGGCAGTGCTCGATCAGAGCGGCATGATTGTGTTTGTTAATGTCGCCTGGCAGACTTTTGCCCGCGAGAATGGTGCTCCCTCTCTGGCAGAGACGAGTGTGGGCCTCAACTACCTCGCAGTCTGCGACCAGGCAGTGCGGAGCCACTCGGAGCTTGCCTTGGAAGCACGTGAAGGCATTGCGGCGGTCCTGACAGGCACCCTTTCACTCTTTACCCTGGAATATCCCTGCCATTCTCCCACTGAACAGCGCTGGTTCCTCTTATATGCCGCGCCGCTTCCAGAGAGGACGGGACAAGCCGTGGTGGTGCATCTCACGATCACCGAGCGCAAGTTGCTGGAGGAACGGGTCTCCGCTGCCAACCAGGAGATGAGCGACTTCTTGAGCCTGCTCGGCCACGAAGTGCGCACACCCCTGACCGGTCTCAATGGCTATGTCCAACTGGCCCAGCGTCGCCTCCAACGCTTGCAGGCGGAGGTGAGGAGTACCGGTCTCTCCCCGGACATTCTGGAGCAGCGGCTGGCGTCACTCCACCTGGTCCTGGAACAAATGGACGCACCCACGAGGCGGCTGAACCGGCAGATAGCGGATCTGGGAGAGGTGGCTCAGAGTCAATCGGCTATGCTTCCTCTGCAGCTAGCACCGTGTGATCTAGTCACTATCGTACAGGAGGCGGTCGAGGAGCAGCAACTAGCTTGGCCCCAGCGGAGGATGCAACTTCTGCTCCCTGAGCAGGTGGTGATGGTCGAGGCGGATCAGGATCGAATTGGGCAAGTAGTGGCGAACTATCTCACAAACGCGCTCAAATATGCCCCGGCAGACCGTCCGATTGAAATCAGCCTTAGCCTGGAAGCCAACCTGGCTCGAGTGCAGGTGAGCGACCAGGGACCAGGACTGATCCCACAGGAGCAGGACCGCATCTGGGACCGTTTTTATCGCAGCCCTGGTGCCCCGGCCACTCACGAGGCAGGAGTGAACTTGGGCATGGGCCTTTACATCTGTCGCAGTATCATCACCCAGCACGGTGGGCAGACGGGGGTCGAGAGTACACCAGGGGCAGGAGCGACCTTCTGGTTCACGCTTCCTCGTGTCGAGGCCCAGTACTGTCAGGCAGGCTGATGGAGTGAGCTTGCACCTCGAAAGACGACCACGCCAGCACAAAGAGTTCTGGTGGCGCCTCAGGATGAACTCTGGCGATACCCATGTGTTGCAGCAGAGCTCCTTACCGGTCATCTCATCTGATCATCTCATCTGATCACCCATGGTTCGGTTCTGGGCATCGGTTGTCTCGTCACGAGCGGCAGCGCTGTCCTCATGGAAGAGGTAGGTGGACGCCATGGGATCGAGAGCTCCCGCCGGAGTCCGCTCTACCATCCGGGCAAAGTGGTCTAGGTCCTCCTGCAGAGCCTGCTGAAAGTGTTTCCCCATGCCCAGTGCATCGCCAGCGTCGCCAAGCAGTCCACCAGGCGGATCGTAGGTAATGGAGACATCGACTCGCGTCTGGTTGGGGCCATTCGGGCTGAACGTCACCACCCCCGTATTCTGAAACCCAGCTGTGGAGAGCCAGCTAATCTGCCGGTTCTGTATCCAACCAGTATTCTCCGCATCCCACTCCTGTCGCCCCGCGATGTCGGCTACTCAGTGGCTATGTGTATCGTCAGAGTAGGTCACCTCTTCGACGAAGCGCATGAACTTGGGGAAGTCGTTGAAGTGGCTAAATAAGGCGTAGACCTGCTCCACTGGAGAGTTGACGACGACTGAAGCGTGCTGATCTGGCATGGTTATTCTCGCTTTCATGAGCACTGCCTCCTCGGTGGAGAGCAGAGCTGCGTCGTCGCGGTTCATGCCACCTCGATGCAGCAGGGAATGGCCAGTCTATGGCACCGCACGCAGGTCAGATGCACGGCAGCGGCACTCTCCACCAGGCTAGACTCCACTATATTCCGGCCCGGGCGCGACCTCCGGTAAAGAGCCGAACCAAAAACAGGAGAATGACGGCGCCGACAAAGGCCGTCACCAGGCTGATGAAGTTGAATCCGGTAAATCCCCCACCGACACCCAGGGCGCCCAGGATGAGGCCGCCGATGATGCCGCCAATGATGCCGACGACGATGTCTCCAAGGATACCGAGCCCTCCGCCACGAACCAGCATGCTTGCCAGCCAGCCGGCGATCCCTCCGATGATGATCCAGGCGATAATCGTTCCAATCATTGTGGTTCCTCCTCTGTGGCCGGGGTCCTTTGCCCCGCTACTCCTGTGCACTACGCAAACATCACTGTTTGGTGGAACCTGCTATCCTTTTTGCCGTTTCCTTTTGCCCCTCGCGTAGTGGGCGGGGGCGTTCACCGGGCAGCTGCGTCGGTCAGGGCCGCTCAATGCTCGTCGAGTCCGCTCGGGACTCGGCAACTTGAGGCTGGTACCCTAGGCTGAGAGGAGGCGCTTGAAAAAGGAGCGGTAGTGTTGCAGGGCCAGACGCAGGTCCTCCGTGCTGACCGCGTCGCCTGCCGCCCACTGGCGTTCGAGGCCCGTTCGCTCCTGGGCCATGGTTTCGGCGATCCGCTGCATGACCTCGGCGACAAGGCTATCGGCCTGCTCAACGACCCGGCGTGGTTCGTCCACGAACGTGGCTTGTATCGCGTCCCAGCGCACCAGAAACGCGCCCGCCACATCAGCGGAAAGGAGCGGAATTGGCTGCGCGTCGCCCGGTTCCTGCCTCTCTGCAGTGCGCGTTGGCGTCGCGTCCGGCCCAGGTCTGGCATTTGCGGCCTCGACGGACGGACCATCCGGGCTCGGGCGTCTCCCTGCGGGAGGAGCGGCCATGTCGGCGGCGTTCTCTTGCGGCCGCTGAGCCGGTGCCGCTTCTTGGTCCTGTTGGGCCTTTTGGTTCACCGATGCGCCAGGCATATCCGCTGGCTGATTCATCGGCGGCGTTTCCTGAGGAGCCTGCTTGGCGTCTGGCGCCGCATCACGGGGATGGTCGGCGGAGACGGTATCCTGCCGGTCAAGCTGGTCAGGGGGTTGCTCACTCATGGGATCGATCTGCTGGTCCATCATCTGACCTCCGTTCGCTCAGCCTTAGCTGCATCAGCCTTAGCTGCATCAGCCTTAGCTGCATCAGCCTTAGCTCCATCAGCCTTAGCTCCATCAGCCTTAGCTGCATCAGTCTTGGCTGCATCAGTCTTGGCTGCATCAGTCGCTTTGGTCTCGAGAAGTTCATCGAACAGCGCGCGATAGTGAATCATCGCTGTCCGCAGCTCCTCCGTGCTCGCCTCGCCGCGCGTGCTCGAGAGCGAAATCGCATGGGCGGCGCGATAGTTCTCTACGACATTGGGATAGTGGACGGAGATATCGTCGGCGCGTTGCTCGAAATCGCGGACCGGGTAGCCACGAACTCCCATGAGGTCGGCGATAAGCCGGTCGGCCTCAGCCGTCGCCGCAGCGGGTTCGTCGACAAACCGCGCCTGTGTCGTGCGCCAGGCTTGGGCGAATCGCGTCCGGTCCTCCGGCGTGAGCGGACGAATGGTCATGGCTTCCACGCGCTTTTGGCGTTCCTGCAGGGCGGCCTCGGCGCGGTCCTGACTGTGATACTGCGACACTGCACGATCATACTCGGGGCCAAATCTCTCGTGCAGCTGCTGGCTCTGGCGCCGCTGCCTGATGACCCACGCCGCAGCGACCAGCGCGACGATGACAACAGCAACGACAATGACGGCCCACATCCAGATGTGCATCTTTGAACTCCTTTCAACGCCTGACGGCGCACTTGAACTCGCCCGCCTAACGGCGCACTTGAACTCGCCCGCCTAACGGCGCACTTGAACTCACCTCTTACCTCGAGGACGATGAGCAGAAGGCACCCGTCGGCTTGGTTTGTGATGGCTTTACAGACATTGGCATGATCCGCAAGATCAGTGCCACCAAGTCGAGCGGGCTCGCGCCAACCTGCTCTCCTGGCTGTCAGTGGGCCAGTAGTGTATCTCTCGTGTCACAAATATCGCGACACGACGTTCTGTCACAGGATATGCTATTACTCTCATCGGGGCGACAATGGAGTCGGCCCACTGGAAGTCAAAGCATGGATGAAACTCTGGCGGCCAGTCGTGATACAGAGAGGGACGCGGGTGACCCGACTATGAGAGCCGGGCAGTTCGCCCGTGGATACGGGAGCAGGAGAACGCGCTTCGTCGGAAGCGATTGGAGCCGGCCAACTCGGCGCCGGAGTTCCCACCAGGACGGTAGCGTCTGCGCGTTCTCTGGTTTCTAGTCGGCAGGTCAGGCTGAAGAAGGACCCAGTTCTCGCAGGTGCCCTTGGGTGAGCTCCGCGATAGGATGCTGCAGCTGCTTATAAACTGGTAGAGCGCTGGCCTGCGCCCTGGAGACATACTGGGTAGGCAAGCGGTGTTTACAAAGTCACACGCAATGTTTTCAGTGCAGAAATTCTCTTCACTGCTGCACGAGCTCTTGTTGCTTGTAAATTTCCTCGTTAATGCAAGCGGCCGAATACGTCCGCCAACAATGCTGGTTCGACTGGGTGCACTTGTATCACTGCTTCTGCCTACATCGCGAGGCGTTCTTGGAGTAGCATCGCCCACGGGATGCGCAACGAGCCATCAGGCAAGCTAGCGAGTTCAGAGGAAAACAATTCCCGAAAGAACTGTTGCAGGAGATCTCTCATCTCTTGACAAAACAGAATAGATTCGTGATACTATTCTCATGAATCTAACGCGATTGATGATCCTGGGCTTACTTGCCAGGAATGGGCCTCGACACGGCTATCAAATCCGGTACGATGCGGAAGTGACCCAAGTCGGACGGTGGGGAGGGGTGAGCGTGGGGGCCTTGTATCGCGAACTTCGCCAGATGGAAGCCGAGTCGCTTCTCGAAGCGGTGCGTACTGAGCAGATCGGTCACCGTCCCGTACGGACCATTTACCGTATCACGCCTGCGGGTCTCACTACTCTGCGTCTGCTGCGCGAACAAGCGTTGACCGACCTGTATCTCAGTCCCGATGCAGTGGGCGTTGCCCTCTTGTTTGGGGGAATGGATGCAGCAGGGGATGTTGTAGCCTTTCTGCGGGGACGAAAAGAGACCATCGAACGGGAGCTTTCAGGCACCATTGCCGAGCGCGAACGGCTGGAGGCAACTGGCATCCTCGCACCCCTTGACCGCGCGGTCTTCCGGAGGCAAGAGTTCCTGCGTACTGCTGAATTGCAGTGGTTTGACGAGGTAGAACAGCGCCTGACCGAAGCTGAGGTCAGACGCTCCCAGGATGTCCCCGAACAGGAAGAGTCCCGTGACCAAACCCCGTCTTGATTACGCGGAAGGAGTTCCTTCGATGTCTGATACGCATCTCTCCCCGTTGATCTTTGGGATTTACCCAGGAGGATCCACCGGACATGGAACGGTCACCCCTGACGACCCGCTTCGTATCCATGAGGCGCTGGATCAGCTTCAGGGAGATGGTTCTCCCTTGCTGGTGCGGGGCTATGCCCATTATACCGGCTCTCTGTCGCCGGTGAAAGCTGGTCGGATTGCAGCACCAAAGGCGGTCGAACAGTATATTCGCGATGGACGTACGCTTGATCTGGTGCTCTGCTTTCGCCAACCGAACCTAGCTGGCTGGCTGGAGTTCATCCGCGACACCATCCGCCGCTACGGCTCCCTGCTCTCGATGGTACAAATCACGGAAGAGGCGAATGTCACGACGGTTGAGGCAGTCGATGGCTGCATTCCTCAGGTCCGAGAAGCTCTGGTTCAGGGAGTCATTGCCGCCAAAGAAGAAATTCAGCGGGCTGGTCTCGACATTCAAGTTGGCTTCAATGCTGCTCCCGGCTTTGATCCCGCCGACGACTTCTGGCCCGCCATTGCGGCTTTGGGAGGACCGTCCTTTCTCGATGCGCTCGATTATGTTGGTTTCGACTTCTTTCCAGATGTCTTTCGCCCTCTTCCTCATGCTTCAGAGGCGACGCTCCGTGCAGCCGTGGTTGGGGTCCTCGCTCACTTTCGCAATGTCAGTCTTGCCGCCGCCCATATCCCCCAGACCTGCCCGATCCATATTACCGAGCATGGCTGGCCAACGGGACCGGGTCGCTCCTTCGAGCGGCAGGCAGAGGTGGTAGAACAGGTGGTTCGGACGATCCATGAGCATCGCGAGCCGTTCAACATCACCCACTATGAACATCATACCCTGCGCGATGCGAACAGTTCCGACCCTGATCTTCTCTCGCAATTGGGGCTGCTGCGAGATGACTACCAGCCCAAACCCGCTTTTGAACGCTACTGTCACCTCATCGCGGAGCTTGGGCGCGCCAATCCGACGAGATGAGGAAGGAAAAGACGCAGGGAAGCAGGCGGCATCGAACGTGTCTGCCCTCTCTCTTAGAACCTCACATGAGCCGATCACGCCCCCATCCGTCTCGATCCAGACTGCTGCGGAGCTGACTCCGGCTGTGCCTCCCTGGTTTGGGGAAGTGGCGGTGATCGCGCAGTATCTTGGGCACCTGGTGGTGCTCGCGACGATTGAAGAGCAGGTGCGTTTCGCCCGGCGTCGGTTTGATCACTACGACTTCATTGACTTTGTGGCCGTGCCACTTTAGTGAAGTCGAATGGCTCAATCTACGTCCCTGAGCTTTTTCAGTTACTAAACTTCAGCTATCTGAAAAAGTAATGTCGACTTTCCACTCGTCGTCCGCATCGCCGCTATCTTGTTCGGCTCGCGAGAGGGAATCGTTTTTGCGGAAACGCCGGTCTCTATCGCTCGGTCCTTGATTGGCTCTTTGAGCATACCACTGGTCGAACGAGCTCGTACAAAGCCTGCTCTGGCCCGAGGTACTGAGCCTGTATCTCAGACCATGCTGGGGAAAGGTGTTGTCGCCCGCGTGGCATACATCGCCCCTCTACTCCTCTGCCACACAATTCCTCAGTATGCAGGAATTAGGAGAGCACTACCTACCGAGGAGAGTGGAACAAGTATACCGAACAGTAGACACTGGAGCAAAGCACTGCAAATCGTGATTCTACCAAGCGGGAGGCGGAAACCGATCTGACCGCCTCATGTCAAGCATCATATGATGAGGTGTCTTGCCCTGGCCACTATTTTAACCGAGTTTATAGGCAACCAGTCCCTTGGCAACTAGCGTGCCCGAGGCGCTTTCGACTTCCACATCGAGGTAGACCAGGCTACGCCCACGCCGCAGCACACGAGCCGTGGCCGAGACATCCTCGGCCTGCGCGGCTGCTAGATACGAGACTGTCAGTCCGACCGTGGTACCGCGTAGATTCTCCCGAGCAGGAACGTCCGACCAGGCGGCTGCCATGGCTGTGGTATCAATCAGCGAGGCCAAGGCGCCCCCATGGATAGTCTGGCCGATAGTGATTAGAGAACCGGCGAAAGGCAGCTTGAGCGTCGCCTGGTCCTTTTGCATATCGATCAACTGCATTCCTAGGTGCCCAACAAAAGGTGAGTTAGGAAGAAACTGACGTATGATCTCCGCGCCAGATGACAGTGTTTTGTCTAGAGCGTGTTATGAACTGAAGGGCTAATGGATCAATTGGGACAGCATCAAGCAGGTGAACGCCAGAAAGGTCAGGCCCGCTACGGTCTGGGGCAACCGTTCATAGTCTCGTGCCAACCGCCGGAAGCGCGCCAACCAAGCAAACGAGCGTTCGACGACCCAGCGTTTCGGCAGCAAAACGAACCCTTATCGGACTCTGAGCGTCAGGCAGCTTGACCACCTCCAAGCGGATGCCCTGCTCTGCTGCTGCTTCCGCCGGCTCGGTGCTGGTGTAACCCTGGTCGACGTAGGCCAGTTCGACGGCCTCACCGGTCACCGCCTGCACCTGCTCCGCCACCTGGGCGCGCTCTTGCTCACTGGCCGGGGTCACCACGGTGGCCAACAGGTGGCCCAAGGTATCCACCGCCACATGCACCTTGCTGCCCTTGCGGCGTTTATGCCCATCGTAGCCGGCATGCGCGCCACTCTCGGGTGTCGACTGCACGGTCCGTGCGTCCAGAATCACCGCCGAGGGGTGGCCTTTCCGACCGGCGGCCAGCCGCAACAGCAGGCGCAGATCGTGGGCCATCGCTTCAAAGCAGCCCGCCCGCAGCCAGCGCTGGGTCTGCTGGTAGACTGCTTCCCAGCGGGGGAAGTCATGCGGCAGCATGCGCCATTGGGCGCCGGTGCGGACCAGCCACCGGAGCCCGTTGTAGACCTCGCGCAGCTCATATTTGCGTTGCAGCGCTTCTTCGCTCTGCAAACTCAGATACGGAGCGGCGAAGGCCCATTCCTCGTCGTTCACATCCGAGGGGTGGCCCTTTCTTGCAGTACTCATGCTGCATTCTATCCTACCCCAGATCAACTTCATACAAGTTTCTTCGTAGTCATGCAGACTTCCAACGCGTGCACAGCGTGAGGTTGGCCAGGGTTCTCCGGTCTGGTTCTCCATGTCCATGATGGGCGTGGCAGAGTCCGGACCGTAGACGGCGCAGCCTTTCGCTCGCTGATGATATACTTGGGCTATCCCGACGTCTGCGCGCTTCCCTGGCCAGCAGGGGCTCTCTCGACGGAAAGAGAAGGAGTCTGGGATATGCAGAACGAACCTGAGCTCTCTTGGCAGTCGGAGCATCACTATCCGCCGACTACGGCGGAGTGGGTCACATCCCCGCTTATGCGCGAGGACGAGGTGGAGCCGAATCCCCTGGAGCCCACCGCCAGGCCACCGGTGAAACCGGGCCTGCGGCTCGCGGCACTGCTCATCATCGGGTGCGGCCTGCTGTCTCTCTGTGGCCTTATCGTCGAATTCTATTCGGCCAATGCTGCCTCTCCCGCGGCATGGCAGAGCGTCACGGCGTTTGTCTTTGGGTTTCTGACGCTCTTCGTTCCTATGGTCTTCGCCGTCTGTGGGGTCGTTCGGGGCATCATCCTCAGCAGGAGCACCAGTCATCGCAACATCAGCCAGGTCACCCAGTTTGCCATTGGGGGAGTGGTCTTTCAGCTGGTGCACTTCGTGCCTCTGGTCATTCAGCTCATCGTCGGTCACGGCCTCACCCCAGGCACGCTGCCATCACCGGCCTACTGGATAGCTCTGGTCGGGTTTCTGATGATGCTGGCTGTCGCGCAGCTCGTCACCCTTATCGCCAGGCCGCCGATTACCGAGCAGGACGCCTACGACGACGCCCGGTATCAGAAGTTGCGAGATATGAGTCTCAGCGGTGGCAATGGCAGCCGAGTCAAAGTGCCGGCGATGCCGCCCCCGATCCCTCACCTCTGACCCTGCCTTGCCGATTCAAGCAGTGGCCCCGTCGTCGTACCGGTCGCCCTGCAGGCTCAGACATGGGGCGACGAAGGCCATTCGTCGTCACTCACGCCGGAGAGATAGCCTTTGCATGCAATGCTCATGCTGCACTCTTTCCCACCTCCAAGTCAAGTTCATAACAGACTCTAGCTCCGGCGGATTGGTAGGTGTGTCCATGTACCTGTTCCTCACGTATCGACCGTTGAGCAAAAACGAACAATGGTACCTATTTGATGTATTTAAACTGACGATCCTGTTTGATTGTATCTGGTTTTTTCACCGTGGGGAGGGACACGATTTTTACGAGAAAAGGAAAATAGATGCCCTCAATCGTTTCGGGCGAGAACAGTTTTACCACGAACTTTTTGTCTCAATGCCAGCAGACAAGACGGGGCGTAAAGATGTGCCCATTTCTTGACCGGCTCTTAGGGGCATATCACCTATGACATGAACCACATATTAGCGACCAGCGGATATGCAACGATTTTTGTGCAGAGATTCCCTTCACCGCCGCACAGTATCAGACATGAGGAAGTATTCATCCATCCTTACTAACGGAACACCAGAATGTGCCTGCTCTGACCGCTTGAGCCGTACCCCCCAGGCTGACGGTATGGTATCCAGTTACTCTTACTTACTCTTTCACTTCCCTCTGTATGTCTCCTCGTTCGTAGAGCTGGATTAATGGCAAGAAAATGCCGTCAACGATCTGCAGCGCTTTCTCCTGGGATGGCGCAGCACGGGTCACCAGCAGCTCGTGGCGCATCAGATCGATGGGAAGGGTCGACACATATCGGGGGATCGTGTCTAGCTGCACCTCGCCGCGCTCGGCAGCATGTTCCAGAATGGTCATCATGACATCAGAGCCGACCTGAAAGCCGCGGGTCTGGAGGTACGAAAAGAGCTCGTCACCGCGAAAACTAGTGACACTAAGCACCAGCCACTCCCACCACGGAAGTGTGGAAAGACAAATAGAAGCAGGCCCGTCGCATACCACTCGAGAAATACTGTCCTGGGGCTTACGCACGCGTACAAATTGTCAGACGGCACGTAGTACCTGCCTACATACGGGTTCCAACTGCACCTTAGGCCGTGCTATATGTTCGCGCAAGAAGGGGTGGGCCGGCGAGATGGCGGCCCACCCTACGTGCTCTTCCCGTGTTGGCGCGCTCAGCAAGCCGTGGGAGTGCGGCTACTTCTTCTTCTCGGGCTCGAGACCGTGGACGATCGAGGTGAGACCCAGATAGGCGTACACCAGCGATTGGAAGAACGCGATGTCTAGGCCCGCCAATTGAACGGTCCCGCCAGACGTGCTGACGAGACTGCTTGGAAGACTCGCGGTGTGGAGAACCTTGAACTGCAGTAAGATTCCCACGAGGCCCGCGATGGCGAGGATGGCGCCGACGACGACATCGAACAGCTGGGTCAACCCCGCGTTTCTGCTGACGCGATTGATCAAGAAGCCGATGGCGCCAATCACCAGGAACCAGATCGACTCTGCGGACAGCCCGGTCTTTGCGACCAGACCGCCGATGGCTGCGATGACGCCTAGAAAGATGAAGAGCAGGGAATAATGCGTGTCGCGATGGGTCGGCATGAGTATACCTCCAGGTGCGTGGCGGAACGCTGCTCCCAGATCTGTCCCTGAGAGCGCAAGGTGTGACGGACAGCGGACGGCGACAGGCTTCGGGCTGGCCACTCCAGTCAGAACACCGAATACAGCAAGGAGCGCGCCAATTCTTGCACGCCGGCGCTCTGACGCAATGAGTGATGAGAGTGGGGTGTCCCAGTGCAACTGCCCGCTTGTGCCACCCTTATTCTACCGCCCCGTGTGTACTTTCGTTAGGGCTCTCCCCAGGATCATTCAAAGATTGGTGGGAACGTGTAGACTGTAGGCATGACAAACGACCAGATTGGGCCGATCTGCTGAAGACGGCTTTACTCTGCCCTCACCGTTGCGCCGCCTGCTATCGCCCAGAGATCCGCATGGCGACACCAGAGGGGCCTTGCGGATCTCTTGACGATGGTGGTGTGGATCACATGACTCCACTTGCGGCACGGAGCGGAGTGGAGTGGGAGGCACAACGCTCTCAACCAGCCCCGTCGCCACATCATAGACAAGGCCGGATACACGCCACTCACCAGGTAAGGAAAGGTTTTCAAGTTGCCTATGAGCAGTCTCGCAAACTGACGCTACATGAGTATCCCAGCGTAGTTACATCAGCAACAAAAGTGTGGGCAATGCTCACTCGGGTCACGGAACCCGGAGCCACTGCTGCGATGAATCGCTTCGCACCAGACGGAGCACCATCTCGTTGACCATCCCCTCAAGTGATGGCCAGGGAAAGTGGGGCCGATCGAGACGCAAAAGGACCATTCCATGGAGGGCCGTCCATACCAACACAGCAACTTGTTGGGGATCATCCTCAGGAGGAGCAACTCCTGCTTCTTGACATCGCCTGATGCTCTGTACCAAGGACTGAAATGACCGGCGCCCAGGGGACTGCTCCGCGTCGTAGGCCAAGATTGCTGGTAGTTCCGGCCCAAACATGAGCCGATACCGCCCCGGATTCTCGAGCGCAAACTGCGTATATGACTGGAGGCGCATGAGGAGGGCTGCAACTGGATCAGCTATCCCTTGCATGGCACGGTCCCGTGCCGCATCGAGTCGGGAGAAGGCTCGCATGACAACAGCAATTTTGAGTTCACTGACATCCGGAAAATGCAAGTACACCGACGTTGCCGCAATCCCCACGTGCTTCGCGACTCCGCGAAGCGATAACTGGCTGGGATCGCCGGTTGTAGACAGCAGTGAGTCAGCTGCGTCCAGGATTTCATCGCGCAGTTGTTCTCCGTGGCCGCGAGGATTGCGGCGCCGTAGCGGTCTGCTCGTCAGATGGGTCATATCTGCCTCATATCTCCCTCGTTATCTCGATGCTGAAGTGCGCCGCCTCTCTTGACAAGTATACCTCACGCGCGTTAGGATACACTAGTAACCTTACATACGTGTCCTTACATGTGTGCGCTATCCAGGTTCATCTCCGGAAGAGGAACGAACATGAGTAAATCGCTGGACTCGACACGCGTTACATCGTCATGGCTGCCTTGGTGGGTAGTGAGTATCATCGTCCTCGGCATTCTCCTCTCTGCAACCGGTGGTCTCCTAGCACTGCTGCATCCCGCTCTCCTGGTTGGTGCGAACGAACCCATCACTCCCGCCGCCTCGGTGTACGCCGGGTACCTGGTTTCTCGGAATCTGGCGCTGGCAATCATGCTCAGTGTCATGCTCATCCTGCGCGCACGCCATGCCCTGGCCGGCCTGATGCTTCTGACGATACTCATACAGGTGATCGATATCGTGGTAGATAGCACAAGCGGACGCACATCCTTGCTGCCTCCAATAGTGCTCCTCGCGATTGCCTTTCTACTTGGGCTGGTGCGTCTCGCTGGGCACCCGCTGTGGGACGTGTCTACCTGGCAAGACTAGGCACGACTGAACAAGCGCTGTTGTCCGTCGTCGCATTTTCCTGAGTAATCCAAGGGAGCGGCGACGGGTTAAAACGCGAGCTAAGAGGTATGCACGGCTCTAGCATAGGGTTGATCCTCTTCACTTCGCGTGGACCCTTAGCTACACTGCCTGAGCCATTTCATGTCGAGGCGTGTCAGAGCATCCACAGGCGACACCTCATGAACGCCTCACGACTCGGGCACGCTGGGCGCAACAGGCACTCGCTGCGTGCAGAACGCTCTACCGTGGTTTATGTGCGTCGCTTTGACGAAGGATCTCGTCCACGACGCGCGCGATCGGTGCGGTAGCATCGATGATCGTACCGTTTTGCGGAAGGGCTTCTTTCGTGTGATACATGCGCACAGTGATTTCCCGTTCCTCTGGTGTTCCGCCCCAATCAGTTGGGTCCAGTGCTACTCGCTCATCAATCCGCCGGAGACTGGTGTCCAGGTCGACCGCAAGGACAAACACGCCGTCAAATAACGCGATGAATTTGGAGGAATTCTTCGAACCGCCGCAGAAGAAGGTGACCGCCTCATCCTGGTTGGCGACGAAGGCGTTGACTTTCTCGACATCCCAAATGTGGTGCTCGGAAATGAAGGTAGCTGAGTGCTCGTGCTTCGGGCCATCCGTCGGTTGACCCGTGTCCGGATCGCCTTGATACGCCAATTCACGGTCACCATGAATGGCCTGGTAGCCGCGCCGCTGCAATTCTGTGCAGACCGCCGTTTTGCCGGCGCCGGACACGCCGTCAATGAGATAATTTCTCCTGCCCATGGCTAGTTGCTACCCTTCTCATCGTCGCCTCTTCATGCATGCAAGCATACCCGAAAGCCATGCCGCGGTGTTTGCAGATTTCTTACGAACTGCGTAACGCGTTAAGAGGTTCGGCGTCCCTGGCGATCCCGCCGACTTTCTACAGGAGTGCCTCAACTGAACATCTTTTTTGAACATTCTTTGCCGTGAATTCTGGGCGCTAGCACAATTGGACAAAGCCAACGTAGGAGCAGCAGGCACCAAGGTGATGGGCAGCAGAAAGCGCTCTCTGCGCGCTCGCGAGCCTACATACTAGCTCCTGGAAGACACCGTCCGCCCGGTAGTAGGAGATCCTTTGCTACGGAGCTGGTACCACTTTCTGAAGGCGACAAGTGACCACACGGCTTCGACGATACCAAATGGCCAGGTCTCAGCCAAGCAAAGCGCATCCGCCAAAAAGGAAGCAGAAATTGTTACTCAGCACGGAGAACAAGGGGAAAGAATTATCCATGTGGGCCAAACGCGGAGCTATGTCGTGCGGTCTCTTATCATATCAGGATTCCCTCTAAAATAGCTCTGCCCTGTGGATTCGCCTCGCTCCATTCCGTCGCGATCAAGCGACGACCGGTGAGCTCTTGCGAAGCGTCCGAGGCGAGAAACACAGCCGGAGCCTTCACGATTTCCGGCTGGAGCATACGTGCTTGTACATCCGCTGGCGTTTCAGCAGGGACCATACCGGTATTGGTCGCACCACCCGGCAGCAGAAGATTGACACGAATACGCGCCTCGATCAGCTCTTGTGCCCAGATGGCCGAGGCTGCCTCAAGCGCAGCCTTCGACGGTCCATAGGGAGAAAAACCGCGCCGCTTCATCGTTTCATAGCTTACACTGATCCCGATGATACTTCCTCCACTCCCCTGCGCTAACATCTGCTGAACGGCGGCGCGGGCCATGTAGAATGGCCCGTTGACATTGGTCTCTATGATCATGCGCCAGGTCGAAGGCGCCACGTCCCAGAAGTGCGTGGGCTCTGTCATAAAAGAAGAACTGACATACTTCATGCCTCGACCGGCATTATTGACCAGGACATCTATGTGCCCAAACCGATGGATGGTCTGGTCCACCACCTGTTCACAGGCCTCTGGATTCGTCACATCGGCGAGCAGCGCCAGCACGTGTTCAGACCAGCCTTGCTTCGCGAGTTGGTCGAGTTCGGCTTGTTCATGTGCAGCCGTAATCGTTACTAATGCCCCTTCTTGTAAGTACGCCTCGGCAATCGCGCGCCCTATCCCTCGCCCAGCCCCGGTCACAATCGCGACCTTTCCATCAAGCTTTCCCATATCGGTTGCTCCTTGTTGTTCCTCCAATACAAACTATCAGCACGTTTCAGCATTCGTCTCTTCCTCAAATACTTGACCGATGCTCTAGTCCATCGCCTAATTTTGGTTCAAACTTTTGCATTTCTTGCCATTCTGTCGAATTCGGAGTACATTTCGTTCCGGCGAGCGCACGGAGTGTCCTGAAAGAGGTGCGCTCTATGCCTGCGTGACTGGAAGAGTGGCGTATCAGGCTAGAAAAATTCAGCGTTTGCGTATCGCCGGATCCCCCTCTGACTCTGGATCAGTCAACCGTGGTTCGAATCCACGTCCCGGAGCCGCTACAAATTGTGGGGTTTAGGCATCACCTAAACCCCACAATTTGTACCAAGCCCCCTCGCTCTCTCCCCTCACACCCCCGCTTAGCGCGGGGATCAGTTGCCCTATTCTGCATATTGATATCCCAGCGCCTCATTGGCGGCACATCGGGCCAGCGTGCTAGCGTCTGGGTCCCCTACTACTGCATGCAGTGCCTCCAGCCCTGGCGCACCAAGTTCGGCCAGCGCGAGCGCCGCTCTCATCGCCAGCCAAAGCTCCGGATCGCGAAGCGCCTCGAGCAGTGGGGGAAGGACTGTGGCCTCATCGTCGGAGGTGGCCATCGTGTCGAGAGCAGCTATGCGGATATCGCTGTCGAGATCTCGGTTACCCGCCACTACAATAAGGGTGGCAACTCCTTGAGGCCCTTGGAGCAACAGACTGTACGCCACTTCTTGTGCCCGGTTTCGATCGTCCTCATCGACGATGGGAGTAGTAAGATCGCCGAGCAAGCGGTCGACCTCACGAGTGATCGAACCCTTCGATACTGCATCATCCCATGTGTCGCGTCACTGACTCCTCCGCAGGAAGGGCCAGCACATGAGCCACGCCGGCAACCAATGTACTCACCACTGCGTGTGCCCAGTCCTCGGCAGAGCGCTCAGGTTCACCACGGCTCCACTCGACGCCGGCCCCAAAGATCGCCCAACTCAGTACCGCTGCCAGCGCCTCGCGCGTCGTGCCGTCGAATGCGTCTGAGTGCCTCCGGGGCTCTGCGAGTGGTATCCGCCGTAGCCAGCTGAGCAGAAAGGCAGCGAGCTCTTCCTGCACTTTCATCTCTACCTGTGGCTCGACGTTGCGGTCCGCCGGCGAGCAGTGACCCTGGAACTGGCCCAGAAACTCACAGACCGTCATCACCAGCAGCCGGAGATTATCGAGAGTGCACTGTGGAGCGGGTCCCAGACGTTGACTCAGGACCTGGCGGAAGCTGTCGCGTACGACCCAGTCCATCAGAGCGTGCTTGTCTTCGAAATGGGTGTAGAAGGTGGCACGGTTCACCGTCGCCCGCTCGGCGATATCCTGGACACTAATCGCATGCAAGCTCTTCTCGGCCATCAGCGCGAAAAACGCATCCACGATAAGCTTCCGTGTCCGCTTTACACGAGGATCCGACTCGTTCATAGCTGCGTCCTCCTCCCTCATCGACACTTCGCATCTTCTGTCGTGTAGTCGACACAGCGCGCGAACTGCTGATTGCGCTGTTACAAAGGCAACAGTAGTATTGTAAACGACAGAAGTCGCATGTACAACGCCTGTCAATTTGATGGTGCTGGGAGGTCCTCGAGGTGGCGTCCCGGCAATGAAGTTCTCGAAGTTCTCAAGGAGTCATATTCCATGAATCTTGTCTTGTGGATTGTCCAGGCACTCCTCGCAGTGGCATATGTGATGGCGGGAGGCATGAAGGCGTTCCGGCCACTGGAGGCGCTCAGCAAGAACATGGCGTGGGTGCGTGCCGTCCCCGCCGGACTGGTGCGCTTCATCGGCGTCGCCGAGGTGCTCGGTGCGCTCGGCCTCATCCTGCCGATGATCACGAACGTTGCGCCCTGGTTGACGGTCGCCGCCGCGGTCGGGCTCATCCTGCTGCAGGTGTGCGCGATCGCGTTCCACCTGTCACGCCAGGAGGCACGAGTTGTCCCGGGCAACGTCCTGCTCCTGCTCCTGGCCCTGCTCGTGGTCATTGGACGGGTCGCGATCGTGCCCATTGCGTAGCCTTCCATCATCTTGTCCGAGCCTGTACGCGGCCGCCCAGCGGATTGTCTCGGCGCGAGATTGCCGCGATCTCACCCACAATCGGAAGCGAGCACCCTTTAAAGCCTACTGATTAGCTTGCAGATGCGCACCAGGAGTTGTACGTTGTCCTTCAAGCGACTGTTCTGCGTCGTTCAGAATGCTCGATGTTTAGGACATCAGGAGTGATAACGTGCATACCGACCGGTCTGAGCAGGCCTTATATCAGGGAATGCTCCAACGCGACACACAGGCGCTGGAAGTCTTAGTGAGGCAGTATGACCGCGACATATGCCGATTTATTGCCAGCATACTCTATGACTCCGGCACTGCCCAAGATATAGAGGACTGCTCAGCGGCTCTTCACACATATTGCCACGCATGAGCGCTTCTATCGAGTAATGCTGGGTGGCAATGGAATTGGGAGCTTCCAGGCACAGATGCGGACTGCGTTTGCCGAGCCTATTGCCCGAGAGCTCCACCGACAGGAAACTGCAGGACAGTCCATCGCTATTCTGTCTTCCCTACGGGCGCACTTCTATGCAGGAGCACTGGTGAGCACGCTGACCTGGTGGCTTTCACAGGAGCGCCGCCCATCGTCCGAGCAGATGGGCCACTATCTCCACCAACTCATCGAAGCGCCTGCTCCCCATGGCAGAACAAGATAAAGAATTCCTCTGAGGTCCCAATACCAGGCTCTATTTCCTCATCCATGGGCTCCTGATTCAGCATGGGCTGGATAGCGGCTATTTCGACCGGGGCAAGCTCATGTGCTCACGTGAGAATGGTCTTCGCCACTTCCAGAGGCTGGCGTACCGGCACCTGGCGAGCGCGCCCAAGCATGATGCGTAATGAAGCAGCTTGTGCTCAAAAATTTCTCATGATTCGGGCCATTGTTTTGGCTAGACTTGTGTAATAGACTGTAGGATGATCATCTTCGGGACAGATCTCCGAGGGCAGGAAGCGAGGAAACCATGCGTAATCCTATTATCATGGGAGTCGCTGCAATCGCGCTCCTTATAGTTGGCATTCTTGCCGGAATGATCATCAGCGGAGGAATTCCCGCGTTTGCTGCCAAAGGCGCCGGCAGCTCCAATTCGGGTGCCAGCGTGAGCCAATCACCGGCCGCCAGTCCGACCGGATACTGCCAGCTGTATGTGCAAACTCTTGCCAAAAAGCTGGGCATCAGCGAGAGCCAACTGGCAAGCGACAATAGCGCTGCACTCCAGACGGTGATCACTCAAATGGCCAAAGACGGCACGATTACCTCGAAGCAGGAGAGCGCCCTGGAGCAAGCGCTGCAGCAGTATGGCAAAGAGCCGTGCTCGCATCTCGGTGAGCTGGCGCAACTGGCGAGAGGTGAATACGCTGGCTGGAAAATGGCCCTGAAGGAAGCTCGCCAGAGCATCGCCGCAGCGGTGGCTGTGTCATTGGGAATTACGACGCAGACGCTGGCTGCAGACCTGAAAGAAGGTCAGACGATTCCACAGATCGCTCGTGCACGGCATGTGGCTCTCAGCACTGTAAATTCAGCCTATCTGGGCGCCGTCCAAAAGGTGCTGAATCAGGCGGTAAGCAATGGTGACCTTACCCAGACCCAAGCCAATGCGGTCTATAGCCGCATAACTTCCGCAGTCAGTGCCGGGCACTACCCGCTGCTGGGCGGCAGGAAAGCTCATGGATCCCAGGCTACCCCTACCGCCGGCACCTAGCCAGAGGCTGAGGCTCATATCCGCCCTGACGCCGCACGTATCCGTATCGCGATGGAGTCACCAAGGACATGTATGACGATATCAGCGCTGAAGTGTGCGAGCATTGCCGCTTCGAGGCCATATTGCCAGTAGAGATATCCGGCGGCGACCCCAACGATGCTGTTGAGCAGGATGGCACGCCATATTAACAACGGCGTCAGCTTTACCAGTGCGGCGGTAGCCGGCAGGTGACCCAGACCAAAGATCACTGCAGCAATGATGTTGGCAAGCCACAACGCCCCCAGCGTTGGCCTGCCGCCGGGAACATGCCAGGCAAAACCGATGAGCCATGCGAGCAAAGAGAGTAGGAACAGGCGGAGCAGAATCTCTTCGTCGATGCCGCCATAGAATGACGCCAGGAAGCGTTTCCAAAGTGCTGGTATGGGAACATCGTTGCGCATGGCCGGGGGCAAACGT
The DNA here is from genome assembly GCA_963826075.1 of uncultured Chloroflexia bacterium. Classification (GTDB taxonomy): domain Bacteria; phylum Chloroflexota; class Ktedonobacteria; order Ktedonobacterales; family JADMIN01; genus JAJPKE01. The sequence goes on along the minus strand of CAWGVQ010000002.1, from coordinate 808,904 downwards.
GGCCAGAACACTGTGACCTCTAGGACCAGCAGGACCGATGATGAAATGATCCCGAGGATCAATGCTGGTGCGATGATTGCCACCGCTTCAGTCGCCACATTCTTGCCGGATAGCAGGCCCTCTAGCAACGGCACGCCCAAGCCAATATGCTGCGCAATGAGCAATCCGAGGCCACTTGCCACTCCTACCAGCACGAAGCTCTGCGCGCTTTCAAGCAAAACCAGTAACCACCTTGGCTGGCCCGTCCGTTCTAGCGCCTTCTCGAACGCAGCGCGGGTGAGCTCCAGAGTATAGGGCATAACACAGGCAATACCGATCAACCCTGCGCCGCAGAGAATGGCAAATTCGGGCCAGAAGAAAGCTGGCATAGTATCGCCTCATTCCCGGGAAAATCCCTAATCGTCATATCAGCCAATCGGCCTGCTTCATGTAGCATTTGGCGAGCTCGGCCTCAATACGCTCACCCAACTCGCTCACGTTGACCGCTAGATTAGCAGCATCGCGCAGACACCCGAAAAGCAATGCAAGCCGGTGCTGGCCTAGCACGCCGTTCAAGTTTGCGGCCGTTCAAGTTTGCAGTGGCGACAGCTTCGCTAATTGTGTCATAGATATGATACATTAAATCATTGATACAGTCAAGTGAAGCCGTAAGAAGTCGCTGAAAATAGGCGCGAAACCCAGCAGTATCCCCGATTAGCCGTTCTGCTAAGAAAATTTCGGCTGGCGCCGCGTGGTCTGCACCCCGTCGAGACACGATTTGCCCTGGATTGCCGTCCAGATCACTAGTTCCGCCCGCGCAAATCTTCCTGGTCCAAACGGCATGAGTTCAAGTTCTATCTGGAATTCTGTGACCTTGTTAACAGGTAAATGCGCTGCCCCCCAGCTATACTGCACAAGCTGGTGTATTTGCGTAAGCTCTAGAGATAGCGCTCGATAGCTTTGCCGCTGGCGAGATCACCCTGGCGCTGGATACACCCTAAGGCGAGCCCGGGAGGAGCATTCTTATGAGAAATGTGTACCCATCGCTGTTGTCCAGAAAGACTGCCGTATTCGCGCTTATCTGCCTGGGGGTGTTCGCAATGCTGCTAGCTGCGTGTAGCGGCACATCGGGAACTGGCACGACATCGGGAACCGCTACTATAGCCAGCGTGACTGCCAGCGCCGGCAATGCAGGTACTGCCGTGGCTGCAACCGCTACCAGCGCCGGCAATGCCACTGCTCAAACCTGCCAGCAAATTTCCGGCTTCAGCGGCGCGGGGCCTATTCCAGAGGGTGGCCGATTGAGCAATGTGCCCTTCCCGACAGGTGCCGAGTCCACAGAGGCAGTTGACACGGTGAATCAGACGAGCCTGTATGAGGTACTGGAGTTCAATGTCTGTGCGCCAAATACCACGACATCTGCAGTCTATTCGTTTTATGCCGGCCAGTTCCCCAGCATGGGATGGACGCAGAGTTCGACGTATCCCTACGATGGAGGCTATCAAGCATCCTGCGGAGATCCTTATTGCTGGCAGGTTGGTACTACGCCGGAGTTTTCTTCGCTCGAAATTGTGCAGGCCTCAGGCAATGGCTTGGTGACTTATCGTATGCGACTGGCCTTTCCACCTACATTGCCCGATTGCAGCAACATCGTGCTCCCAGGCAACCCGTCTACTCTTCTTTTCTTCTGGACTCAGCAGGCCACTGTTCCGCTGCCTCCATTGACGATCGAGGGAATGGGCGATGGGCATGCTGTTGGCAGCAAGACCGTCTATTCGCAGACGATGTGTAGCCCTGGCACAGCATCATCCATCAGCTCGTACATGCACACGGAGTTGTCCAGTCACGGCTGGTCAGCCACGTCCCAAAATCTCTGCGGGACAACCGGCTGGGTACTCAACAACGCTGGGTTGGCGATCAGCTGGACTATCAGCGATCCACTCGATTGGTCGTTGAGCTACTGCCAGTAATACGCTGACTTCATCAGCCCAGAGCAGGTCATGGATAAGCCGTGCTCCCAGGCCAGCATGACCGGGCGAAATCACCTGCCCATCGGCCGCAACCCGGGTGCAAGGCGGCTTCGCGATATCGTGCAGCAACACGGCGGCTCTCCTCCGCAGAAGTTTGGTCGATAATGAAGTGGTTCAAGAAAGGGGGGTCCTTATGCACGTATTTCACCGTCGCTGATTGGCGGTGGCGGCGAACAGGTGACGCTGAAACTAGTGGCAGAGTACGCCAATGCCTGCAACGTCACCGGCGATCTACCTACGATTCGGCACAAATTTGACGCTCTCAAGCACCACTGCACCACGGTCGGACGTGATTATGAGAGCATACACCGCACGGTAGGAGTTACCTGTGCCCTTGGGGCGACCGAAGACCAGGCACGAGCAAAAATCCCCACCGAACTGCTGCACCGGCCTGCTTTTGCCGGAGCATTGATTGGCACTCCGGATATGGTCCGTCAACGTTTGGCGGAGTTGGAGGCAGCTGGTGTCCAGGAAGTGATCCTCGGTTTCCCTGATGTGCTGCAATTGGAGACGTTGCGTTTCTTTGCCGAAGAATTCATCGGCTAGGCAAATAAAGTAGCCGCGGCAAGCCCTCTCACCGCCTGGGCTCGAGCCCAGCGGCTCGAGTCGGGCTCGAGCCGTCACCAAATTGTTGGAGGGCGCTTCGCGGCCAGAAGGCCATGCCGCCCAGTTGGTGCTCCTCTAAGCGGCGCATGGCCCTTTGATAGGTGGCGCGTGCCTCTTCGGAGCGTCCGGCGCCCAGCAGTTCATCGGCGAGGGCTGTCTCTGCCCGTCCCAGCAGTGAGGGATCGTTCAGTCGCCGAGCCGTCCGCAGGAGCCTCTCGGCGGCAGCCACATCGCTCCCGTCCTCACACTGACGGCGCGAGAGACGCGTAGCGCGGCGCACCGCCAATCGAGCCATTGTCATCCCGATGGGATCGCTAGATTCCTGAGCCACTTCGATGGCAAGCCTGGCCGCCTGGCGGGCCTGGGTGAGCAGGATGGTGGAGGACAGCTGTCCATGGTGTCGTGCTCCCGCCAGTGGCATCCACAAATCCTGGCTGGTGCCGGTAGCTTGTGTCAATTCGAGGACGTCCAGGGCGGATTCGGCGAGTATGGTGTGCGCGCGCCCTCGGTTTATCGGACGGCCATGAGTGAGCAGTAGATCGGCCGCGGCAGCGGCCTGATTCAGGGCGCGTACCGATTGCCCCCGGACGCGAGCAAGTTGCGCATCGAGCCAGGCGAGACTCGCCACCTCCTCGGCCGCGTTCGGCGCCCAAACGGCGCGGAGACGATAGGCCTCATCCAGATGGCGGAGGCAGACCGGGAACCAGCCGACTTCCCAGGCGCACCACGCCAGGCGCAAGACCAGATCGAGCTCGAAGGTAGGATCGGCGGGCACGTCGTTGCGCGCCAGCCGCTGCAGCGCCTCGAGGGCATCCTGGTACACAGCGTAAGCGTCGATGAAATGACCTGGTACATGCCAGAGCGCGCCGGCGAGATACCCCAATTTTGCCTGCGCTGCCCAGTCATGCAGGCGTTCCGCTATCTCCCAGGCGGAGGAGAGACAGGCAATGGCCTGCGCAGGACTATCGTCTCCGGCAAACGCAGATGCCAGCGCAAACTCCAGGTTCATGCGTTGTTCCTGGCACACCAGCAGATTGCGGAAAGGGACCAGCGAAACGAATGCATCGTAGTACGGATCTGGCCGCTGGTGTGCATGATGCAGTTGGTCGTACGCATCGGCGAGGGCATGAGCCAGCGAGGGCGAGTAGTAGGGTTGGTGATGCCAGGATGGGTGGTCGGCCACGTCGAGCCAGGAGTGCAAGCGCCCGCCAAACCCCGGCATCGTACTGTCCCCTCTTCAGCTGTACCTGAACGCGGGCTAGCGACCTGGGAGTGACGCTGCCGCGGGATCGAGATATAGTGACAGTGTACTGGAAGGAAGGGTGATGGAGCAAGATACTATTTTGATGAGCACACCACCCGCTTTCACGCGGGTGGTGTGCTCTAAAATCCAGTCGGGTCTGGAAGCGATCTGGCAAAAACGGCTATGCGGCTGAGACGCGCACGACGATCGCGGTGACGTTATCAGGGCCGCCCGCAGCGTTGGCCCGGGAAATGAGATGCTGCGCACTCTCTTCGGGATCATAGTGCTGGATAATGGCGGTTAGCTCCGCGTCTTCCAGCACTCCCCAAAGACCATCTGTACACAGGACAAAGGTATCGCCTTCCTGAACGGGTTCGGTAAAGAGATCGACTTCGACCTTGGGCTCACCCAGCGCACGATAGATCAAGTTGCGCTTCTCATGTGTGCGGGCCTCCGCCGGCGTAATCTCGCCACGCTCGACCAGCTGCGCAACCAATGAGTGGTCCTGTGTGACCTGGCGTAGCTCGCCATCGCGAAGTATGTAGACGCGACTGTCACCGACATTGGCGGCATAGAGCGTTTGATGGTGCAGCACAGCGGCGACGCAGGTTGCTCCCATGCCGATGTCGCTTGCGCCTTCCGCTCGCTCCGTTTGGTTTGCCTGGTAGACAGCACTATTTGCCTGCTCAATGGCTCGGTGAAGTGCTGTAGGAATATCGCCCTGTTGATCGTGGTAATAGAAGTCCTTTACCTGTTGAACGGCCAGTGCGCTGGCAACTTCACCACGTTTGTGGCCGCCCAGGCCATCAGCCACTACAAATAGCGCGCCCCGGTCCTGCAAAACCTGCGGATCTTCCGGTACTACCGAGATAAGCTGATCTTCATTGGTGGCTCGCGCCTGCCCGATATCGGTGCGCTGTCCAACATCCAGTCTCAGTTGCAATGCCATAGCTAATCGTTCCTTTCCAGCCAGCGCGACTTCGCGCTGGTGGCGCCGCATCCAGCTACTCACCTGCTGGATACAGACGGTTTTAACGTAATCGGTGAAATAATCCTTCCAGAGGCACAGTACTCCAAGGGTTCCCTGCCGACGCAATGCCTCACCATAGGCGTCGCAAAAGACCAGGAACATCTCAGATGCATACTCCTCGCGAAAGGCGCGAGGGTAGGCGAGCAGTAGGAACTGGTACAGACGCCCCGAAAAAGCCTGCTGGTATCTTGAAGTGGGTGTCGCCATTAACCACCTCCCGCCACGCCGAAGCCAGGAAGAGTCTCCTTGCTGTGTGCGATACGCACCAGGTGCTCCAGGCGACGGGTTTCCGCCTGCAATACGTGCTGACCGAAACCCGTAAGGCGATAGTATCGTCTGCGTTCCTCACCGTGAACAGGCTCCGCATGTTTGTGGGCCTCGACGATCAGGTTGTCCTTGAGCATGCGCTGTATTGACCCATAGAGCGTTCCGGGCCCCATGCGCATAGAGCCGCTGGTTTGCGCCTCAACTTCCTGCATGATGGCATAGCCGTGCTTCTCACCATCGGCGAGAGCTAGCAGGATGTGAAAAACCGCCGGAGTGAGTGGCAGCAACGCCTCTGGGGCCAGCTGGTCACCGTTTGGCATACGCATCTTCTCCAGTGCACCCGTGGCCAAGCAACCGGCTACTGCTTCTCTACCAGTAGCATATCGGAAGCGGATATATCTGTCACAGATATAATAATCGGCACGGGGAAATATGTCAAGGCACTAGAGCATCCTAAGCGCATCAAACTTGCTTGACACCACAGGCAGCAACCTCCTACGATCTGCACAGGGGTATTGGCAGGCAATGCGCCCCCGTAGAGAGATGCCACGCCAGACGTGGTATTTGTCGTGGCTAGCAAAGGAACACCATGCGCGTCGGTTTACAGGTCCCGAATTTTACCTGGCCCAATGGATCCACCAAACTAGGCTCGGACTTCGCCGCGATTGCCCGCAATGCTGAGCAGGCGGGTTTTTATAGTTTCTGGGTCATGGATCACTTCTTCCAGATCCGTAACGTTGGCCCCGCCGATGCCGACATGCTGGAAGGCTATTCGGCGCTCAACTTTGCTGCGGGCGTAACCCACACCATCAAGCTGGGCACCATGGTGACGGGCGTGACCTATCGCTATCCGGGCATCCTGGTCAAAGAGGTGACGACGCTCGATGTCCTCTCGGGTGGACGTGCCTATCTTGGCATCGGCGCTGCCTGGAACGAACAGGAGCATGCCGGTTTGGGCGTGCCATTTCCACCTCTCAAAGAGCGCTTCGAGAGGCTGGAAGAGACGCTGCAAATCGCGCATCAGATGTGGCAGGATAGCGGCAAACTCGACGAAGCCAAATCCTACGAGGGCACGTATTATCACCTGGCGCAGACCCTCAATGTGCCCCAGGCGCTCCAGCGGCCGCATCCACCGATCCTCATCGGCGGCACGGGTGAGCAAAAGACGCTGCGTTTCGTCGCCCAATATGGTGACGCCTGCAACCTGTTTGCGCGGCTCGGGAACGACGAGCTGAAGCGCAAACTCGATGTGCTTAAGGGCCATTGCGAGGCGGCCGGGCGTCCTTACACAGACATCGAAAAGACGTCGCTCGATCACATGATGATAGCACGAGATGGCCGCGAGGGAACCCTGACGCCGCAACAGGCCATCGACACCTTTGGCGAATTGGCGGCGCTTGGCTTCGACACAGGTATCGTCAGCCTGCGCAATGTCTATGAGCCGGACGCTTTCGCCATCTGGGAGCAAGAGATCGTGCCCGCGGTCGCCAAGATTGCGGTTGCTGGTCGGTGACACTCTCGACGTAGTATCCCTACTCCGCCGTGCGGCGAAATCGCATGGCGGACCAGCGGGAATCAAGTGCGATGAGAGTCACTCCGGTCCAGCCCAGTGGGACCATAGCTTCAAAGAGCCGGTCGCGATTCAAGTCGGTACCCGCTCTGCTCCCACCTTTGAGATAGGCGATCCAGAAGAGCGTCTGACTTCCAAGAGCTGGCGCCAGTTGGGGCAAGGAGGCGTCCAGCACGGCACGCTGTTCGGCAAAGAGCAGCACCAGGTTGATACCTGGTTCAATCAGAGTGACGATCTGTACGCTCTCCGGCAACGGTTCAAGGGCCTCTGGATATCCAGCCGGGGGATGCAGGAGCAGCACACGATGTTCCGGCTTCATCAGCAATTTGGCGGCGGTTGTCGCTGGCATACCTACCCTTTCCTAAGTTCGCCTGCTGAAGTATACCCCTATTCTCGGCCGAGGTGATGATACTTTCTTCGGCTCACCATCTAGAGAACCAGTCTCTGGCCGAGAACATGCAATATATGGGATAAGAAAAATCTACCTGTGGGTCAAGTCAGCCTGGGAATAGCCAGAGATGGCAGAGGATAACAAGCGCGATGAGCCATCTTATCGTACTAGGGGGCGGGCCGGCCGGCATAACCGCCGCATTACGGGCGCGAGAACTGGGTGCCAGCGTCACCCTCATAGAAAGCAAGCGGGTAGGAGGAACCAGTATTAACGACGGTCCCGCGCCGGTGCGTACGCTGGCACGGGCGGCGCGTCTTCTGCACGACACCAAATCGTGGTCCACATTTGGACTGGTGGGAGAACCACCGCGAGTCGACCTGGCAGCGGTACTGGCTAATGCCGATCGCGTGGCCAACTACGCGCATGAGAAGAAGCATCTAGCTGAACGCCTGCGCGCCTCCGGCATAGAAGTTATCGAGGGCCTCGGAGCAGCGACTTTTCGGGATCCCCATACCATCAGCACCGGCGATGGGCGCACCTGGCAGGCCGAATCCTATATCATCGCCGTTGGAGGTCACGGGCAGCTGCTGCCCATTCCTGGAAGCGAGCTGGGTCTGACCTACAACGACATCTGGAACCTGAAGGAGCTGCCCGCTCACGTGGCGATCGTCGGCGGCGCATCCACCGGCTGCCAGCTGGCTTCCATTTTCGAGGATTTCGGGTGCCAGGTAACGTTGATTGAATTTACGCCACGGCTTGTTCCTCAGGAGGATGAGGCGGTATCGGCGGGCCTGATCCAGGAATTTCAAAGACGCGGCATGACTGTCATCGTTGGCGGGCGAGCTGAGCGACTGGAGCGCACGCCCTCAGGTATTCGTTTGTATTACCATGCCACCGGCGATCAGGGTTCCGAGATCACTGCCGGCGCGGTTTTCTTCGCGGTCGGCTGGCCGGGAAATATAGAGCGACTGGGAGTAGATATAGCTGGCTTGAAGACCGAGAGAAGCTATATCCTCGTCAATGATTACTTGCAGAGTAGCGTTCCACATATCTATGCCGCTGGAGACGTCAATGGACTCAGTATGCTGGTCCAAAGCGCGGTCTACGAGGGGCAAATCGCCGCCGAAAATGCCGTGCTTGGCCTCCACCGGCGATTTACCCATGACGTGGTGCCCAGCGGCAGTTTCACCGACCCCGAATATGCCAGCGTGGGACTTACCGAGAGAGAAGCTCGCGAACACTACCAGATCGCAGTCACGACTGTCCAGTATGATGAGCTGCTGCGTCCAGTTGCCGATGCTCACACGGAGGGTTTCTGCAAACTGATCGTTGATCGCCGCCAGCGTCACATACTAGGCGCGCATGTGCTGGGCGGATATTCCGCCGAGGTCATTCAGACCGTGGCAGCATGCATGGCCGCAGGCATGAGAATTGAGCAATTGGCCGAATTACAGCTTGCTTATCCAACCTTTACCGAAGCGGTTGGTCTGGCTGCCCGCCGGCTGGTTCGGGAGCTAGGTGTAGTGCCGATGTCGCCGAACTGGGAAGATATCGCGCCCCAGCTGTCTAGCGCTTTTACCTGAAAAATCGCCCAAAACCTCAGTTGGAATAGATATAGCTGGGCATCCAGTCGCCTCGACCGTCGGGTAGAAGGTCGAAAAGGTTCCAGACTGGACTATAGAGATCAATTCCCCGGTTATGCTCGCCATCCAGCTCGGCCTGGCAGGAATAGAAATGATAAATAGTGCCGTCGACGCGTCTAAAAACGCTCACTCCTGGGTTCTGTTCGCCACCTTCTTCTTCCATCCTATAGTCGCGGTTGAAGGTGTTGTCATGGCTGGAAAGGAGGCGAATGCTATCCCAGCGTCGTCCGCGCGCCCATTGTCTGAGCTTGCCGATATCGGCTTTGGCTACTAGAACCAGGTTGGTTTTGTCGCTGACATGCGGCGCGACGGCATTATAACCATCAGCCCACATATTGCACATGACACACGGCTCGTCATCGCTTGCTGCGAACATGGTGTGAATAACGATCAGGTGATCTTTGCCAGGGCTGAAAAGCTCCGACAATCGAGTCTCGTGATAACTATCGGGCGAATCATCGTATAGATCTTCGCCCCCTTCTAGGAATACATAGTCAGTTGTCACCGGAGCTCCCAGAGGTAATTGCCGTCGTAGCGCCGCTACCTGTTCGATTTGATCTCTGAGAGCGATCTCAGCTGCCAGAAGTTTTTCTCGATGCAGATGATAGGTTTCGATTTCATCGGATGGGGTCCAGGACATGTGCATGCTCCTTAATGGATGGAAAAGGCCACTCCACAATAGCTAGCGACATGACACAGTGATACGGGCAGATTGCGCACATACACATACACACACACTATACTCCGGATCCAGGCAAGTGGTGTAGGCGACAGATGGAGTCCAACAGAGGATAGTACAGGACGATGGCTCTAATCTTGCAAAACTGATCTACGGGAAGGTTGTTTCCCAAAGATCGGTACGGCCACACCCTGCCAAGGGGGAATGGGAGCAAGATATCTATGGCGATGATGGGTCCGGTGCAGCTCGACGTAATTGAATTGCAAAACGACAAGTTACAGGGTCAGATTGTGCGAGAATTGACCGCTCTCAGGGATTCCGACACGGTGCGGATCATTGATGCGCTGGCTGTCACCAAACAGCAGGATGGCTCACTGGTCACTATCACGGACAGCGACCTCGACACTGATCAACGAATGGCTTACGGCGCCGTCATCGGCGGATTGTTGGGCCTGGAGGTCGGTGGCGAAGAGGGTGCTGAAGAGGGTGCTGAGGCAGGGGCGTTCGCCTTTGCCGATCATACTTTTGGCCTTTCCGATGCTGATATCCAGGACATAGCAACCCAGATTCCCGCCGGCGAGACTGTACTCTTTGTTCTCTTTGAGCACCATTGGGCCATAGGTATCAAAGAGGCAATTTTGCAAGCCGGCGGCACTGTGCTGGCTCAAGGGCTTGTGCGTCCAGAAACTCTGCAGATGGTAAGTGACCTCATGGCTGAGGTACAGGACGACATGGACCAGGTAACTGGTCAGCCATCGATCCACTGATAGGCGAGTGTCCCGTTGGTGGGAGCCATGCCTGGCTGCTGGTCTCTCCCACCAACTGGAGAGCTCCGCAAAAGCGACCTCAGCATTGACATACTAGAAATAGTGTTCTATTCTAAGCAATGCACAAGGTAAAGGGAACGATCGGAGGGAAGAAAAGAGAGGAGCGCGCACGATGGGTAGAACAGCGGGGGATAGACCCAAGAGTAAGACAACGTCTAACCCGCCGGCCGCTCCAGATGTTCTTGAGCCGGGCGATGCCGATGCGATCGATGCAGATTCGTATGGGCCCTATCCGCTTTATGCCGCTGAAGAAGAGGAATTTCCGGCAGCGCCGGAGGGGCCGCCGGCATCACCAGAGGAGACGGCATCGGAGTGGCTGCGTATGCATGCGAGACTCCTCTTGCGCGAGTTTCTGGGCGTGGTGCCACGTAGCGATGGAGCGACTACGATTACATTTCTCCGCGTGGATGGAACAGCACAGACGCTCTCGCGCCAGGAGCTAAGCGCGGCGATCGACCGTATGCGACCACGCCAGCGGCAGATCGTGCGGCTGGCGATAGAGGAAGGTTGGCCGCAAGAGCGGGTCTGCGCTGCACTCAAGGGAATCAGCGTGCGGACCGTGCAGCGCGATCTGGCGGAGGCGCTGGATCGATTGGCGCAGCTGTAGGAACTACGAATACTGCCGGCTGCACCACAAGCAGCCGGCCATCAGGTAGAGGTAGTAGTAGTAGGTGATGACGGTTCGGAGCGTTTTCCCAGTGTGTAGGGTAGATCGATGAGCTGTAGCGTGCTATGCCGGCGCTGCAAGAGTTGACGCAGCCGGGCGGCGGCGCCGCGCTGCAGCGGCCACTCCCACCACGCCGGGTGCTCTTCGCAGGGAAGCACTACCGCCACTCGTTTACCGGCGAATTCGTGCTGCTGCTGCCAGGTGAGGAAATTTGCCAGAGGCAGCACAACGGTTCGGTAGGGTGAGAGCAGCGCTTCCACATGTACATGTGGGGGCAGCGTGTTGCCCGGCGACTGCAGATAGGTGTTCCAGGCGGCGCAGAAGTCATCAGCTTCCTGCCGATCCTCGACGACGCGAACGATGCGGAGGTCGGGTGCGATGCGCGCCGCGTACGCCAGCTCCCCCGAGAGGACCTGCGGCCACTCCCAGTTCCAGGCACCCGGCGTCTCCCGGAGTGAGGACGGCACCGGCGCCGGCCTGCTATGCGCCGGGTGTTGGCGTGGATCGGAGTGGGGGATCGGTTGGTGAGAGAAAATCGGCACGAACACGACGTCGGCCCTGGGTAGCGCGGTGTCTGTAAGCCGGAGGTGCTTCGGCCGGTGGTAGTAGGCGTGTATGGCTAGGAATCCCAGCACCATGAGCGGCACCAGAACCACGACCACCCAGGCGCCGCGATCGAACTTGGTAACGGCAATGACCAGAGTGACGATGCCGGTAGCGACCGCACCGACACCGTTGGCCACAAGCCGTCTCTGCCAGCCGGCCTCCTGCCGGCGACGCAGCCAATGGACGACCATACCTGACTGTGAGAGGGTAAAGGCAGTGAAGACGCCCAGCGCGTACAGGTTGATGAGGGCGACCACATTCCCACGAAAGATGAGCAGCACCACGATGCTCACGGCACCCAGCACTAGAATGCCTATGCTGAAGGCGACCCGCTCGCCACGGTGCGCAAAGAGCACCGGAGCGAAGCTGTCACGCGCCAGGATAGCCGAGAGACGTGGAAAGTCGGCGAAGGAGGTATTTGCCGCGAAGACCAGGATCAGCAACGTGGCAGTCTGCACCACGTAGAAGAGCCAGCCAAAAGCTCCTGAGTAAGCAAAACGGGCGATCTGTGCGGTTACGGTGGGGTCACCCGAGGGATACGGCACCGCTCCAACCCTCCACGCCAGATAGGTCGTTCCCAGGAAGAACGTGGCCAGCAGCGCGATCATGATGGTGAGCGTCGTTGCGGCACTGTGTGACCTGCGCGCCGGTGTGTCGCCGGCAAATGCCGGCACGCCGTTCGAGATCGCCTCAACGCCAGTCATCGCCGAGCAGCCGGCAGAGAAGGCCGTCAGAACGAGGAGCGGTGTCAGGGTCGCGGTAGCGCTGATGGGCACTGTCGGGCTGGCGGCGGCGGTGAGCCCTCCATGGACAACCGCCTGCACGATGCCGACGGCGAGCGTGAGTCCAAAGCTAGTCAGGAAGAAATAGGTTGGGAAGGCGAAGATGGTGCCCGCGGCGCGTAGGCCCCGCAGATTGATAAGCATGATGAGCACAATGGCTCCCAGGTCGATGAAGAGCTTGATGGGCACGAGGGCGGGTATGGCGGAGGCGATGGCGTCGATACCTGATGCTACGCTGACCGAGACGGTCAGCACATAGTCGATGAGTAGAGCGGACGCCGCGATTAGCCCTGGAACCACTCCCAGGTTATCCCGGGCTACGATGTAGCTGCCGCCGCCACTGGGATACGCGTAAATGGTCTGGCGATAGGAGTTGCCGACGATGAGCATCAGCGCGACGGTTACCAGTCCAATGCCCAGATTGGCGCTGAGCGCGGCGGCTCCGGCGACGATCAGGACAGCCAGTGATGCCTCAGTGCCGTAGGCAACGGAGGAAAGCGCGTCCGATGAGAGCAGTGCCAGTGCACGTACCTTATTGAGGCTCTCGCGGGCGGCAAGCCGCTCGGGGATCGGGTCTCCAAGGAGAAGACGCTGTACGTGCTCGGCTGGTGTGTCCGGCTCGGAGACTCCCAGCGAGGCCTCATAGATATCCTGGTCGACAACCCGGAACGGTGCGCTTTCCTCAGGCTGGGTGGCCGGCATATAATTCCTCATTCCTCGGGAAAACTAGCCATACAAGTCGGTATCTATCACAGCGCGGTGGCATAACCTGGCCGTTGGCCCGTCGGCGCTGATACATGAACTAGTATAGTACAGAAGGCCCCTTGGCGCTAGAATTGCGACGTACATTGCCCGAATTCCGTGCTCGCGCCTGCCAGCATCACATACCGCAAGATGCCAGGAGACACAGGCCGGTTCTCCCACCAGTAGACGATGCAGCCCAGAGTGGCGCCGGGCCAGATTGGCGGCAGTGGAAGAAGTGGTAGATGTTATACTGCCTGGTAGAGGCGCGAAGCGAACTGGCCGTACGCGAAGAGGCGGAGCGGACGGAGTAGCGGAGCCGATCTCTACGGAGTTGCTGGCGTAGGGTGTGGGCTGGCGCCTCGGTAGTAGAAAAGAGAGAGAGACATGCAAACTCCGGTGGATGGTCCGATGGATGCAGAGAGTGCTTTAGAGAAGCAGGTGGAAAAGCAGTTTGCCCAGTGGTGGTGGCTGTGGCTCGTTCTGGGCATCTTCTGGATTCTGGTCTCGGTCGTCGTCTTGCAGTTTAGATCCGCCTCGCTGGTGACGGTGGGCGTCGTGATTGGTATCGTGTTGGTGGTCGCCGGGATACAGGAGTTCTTCGTGGCCTCCGTTTCCAGCGGCTGGAAGTGGCTCTGGATCGCCATTGGCGTCTTCCTGGTGATCGGGGGAATCTGGGCTTTCATCGACCCGATAGGCACCTTCCTTGCCCTGGCCGACACCCTGGGATTTCTCTTCGTCCTGATTGGGATGTTCTGGATCGTCGAAGCCTTCGCCACCGAGTCGGTCAATCCAGTGTGGTGGCTCGGTCTCATCTCTGGAATCATCATGGTGGTTCTGGGGTTCTGGACTGGTGGCCAATTCTTCGCTACCAGGGTCTATCTCTTGCTGGTGTTCGCAGGGATCTGGCTGCTGCTCCACGGGATCACCGACATTGTGAAGGCTTTCCAGATCCGCAAGGTGGGCACGATGACCGCCGGCTGAGGTCGTCCGGCTCCAACTAACCTGCCTACATATGGTTCGCGTTGCCGAGGGGCTCGCTTCCTTGCCCGGAGGTGAGTTCCTCGCATGTTGCAGGAGGACTCTGATGGATACCAACGATTCGACTCGTCAACCCCTCGATTTTCCCGAGGGTCTGCCGATCTACGACCGCAATGGAAAGCAGCTTGGCGTGGTGAGCTCTGCCGGCGTCCAGGAACGCTATCTCATCATGAAGGAAGGGCACCTGCTTCAGCATGATGTCTCGGTTCCGATCAGCGCTATCGAGCGATCGGATACTCAGGGTGTGTATCTGAATCGTACCCAGCAGGAGATTCACGACCTGACTTTGGGTGGCTGGTCGAGCCTGGGTGATGTGGATCTGGACACGGGAGAGCCTGCCAGTGAAATTTTGAGCACTGAGTTTCCGTCTTCCGAGGGGGATCAGGATACAGAGAAGAAAGAATCTTGAGCTAGCTATCCAGCGGCACCGCCAGCCTGGTTTCGCCTCCGCAGGGTATCACCCTTAACCCGTGGCCTTGGCCTTTAGCTCCAAGGGGCGTAGATCAGAGGCCATCACACTACGATACCAGCGTACTCTTTCGAGACGCCCGATCACTACTACTGCCTGTACATGGCGAACCAGGCGATGCAGCTGCTCAGCCAGCCGTGGCGGGACCGCTACAGACACTCGCCCGGTTTCATCCTCCAGCACCAGAAAACCCATGCCGTTTGCGGTAGGGGGACGCTGCGCCGAGATGACCCAGCCGGCGACACGGGTGATTCTCCCTTCGGGCACTCCGGCAAGCTCGGCAATGGCGCGCACCCCACGCCGGCGCAGCTGGCGGCGATGCAGCCGCATCGGATGCGGACGTGCGGACATGCCCAGCAGCTGATAATCCAGTGCCAGAAGTTCCTCTTGGTCCAGCGATGGTAGGCGAGGAAGCGTGCTAGGAAGGGGAAGAGCGCTCTCCCAGGCCAGGAACAGTTGCTCGATCCTTTCTCCAGCGTCTTCCGATCCGTTCTCCTTTGGGGTACCGGTTGCTTGTGACCCATACCCGGCTCGCCGCCCCTTTCGTGGGGGGCGCTTGATCGCCGGACTGATAAGCGGCCACAGCTCGTGAAGCTGCCAGAGACGCTGGCGGCGCTCCAGGCGAGGCCGTAAGCTGTCGCAGGCCCCAGCGCAAACCAGGGCGCGGACTGCCGTCCAGGTCAGACCAAGCGGGCGCATCCGGGCACAGAGATCCTGAAGCGAGGTAAAGGGGCGCTGTCGTTCAAAAAGGATGGCATGTGCCAGCTCCTCGCCTACGTGGGCGATCTGGCGGAGACCGATGCGAATAGCCCAACGCTCGTGACCGGGCGCACCTGTGCGCTCCACCGAGAAGCGATCCTCGCTGGAGTTGATGTCTACGGGCAGTACAGGGATGCCCAGGTGCTTGGCCTCCTCCAATACCACGTGCGGCGGGAAGTAGCCGGCAGGCTGGCAGGAGAGGAAGGCAGCAAGGTAGTGAGCGGGATAGTGGACCTTGAGCCAGGCGGTCTGGTAGATGGTCCGGGAAAACTCGGCAGCGTGGCTCTTACAGAAGCCGTAGCCGACGAAGTGGGAGATAGCCTCAAAGACCCGTTCGGCGTCGGCACGGGATTCACCTTGAGCCAGGGCGCCAGCTAGGAAGCGGTTGTGCATGGCCTCCATCTCGCGCCGGCTGCGTACATGCGACATCGCGCGGCGGAAATTATCCGCCTCAGCATAGGAGAGACCGGCGAACGCATGAGCAATGGTCAAAATCTGCTCCTGGAAGAGCAGGATACCTTCGCTGTCTCGCAAGATGGGACCAAGGACCGGATGAGCTGTCCAGAAATTGTCAGCGGGTGGGCCATGCCAGGGGGTCTGGACGGCTTCGTTCTGGCGGTGCTGGCGTCGTGCGACATAGGGGTGGACCATGTTGGCCTGGATGGGGCCGGGGCGAAACAGCGCTGTCTGCACGATCAAGTCATCAAAGGTGCGTGGCTGGGTCTGTGCCAGCAGGTGCCACTGACCAGGACTCTCAATCTGGAAGACCGCCAAGGTTTGACCCGCACGAATCAGACGCATGGTCGCGGGATCGGGCGGCTTGGTGGGCAGATGATCGATGTCTGGTCGGACTCCAGTTGTCTCTTCGATGAGCGCGAGGGCTTCCTCCACAGCGCCCAGGGTGCGCAGGCCGAGCAGATCGAACTTGATGAGGCCCAGGTGTTCGACGTCGTCTTTATCCACTTCGAGAGCACGCACGCCATTGGCGGAGAGACGCACGGGCAGCAGCTGAGAGAGCGGTTCGCGGGTCAGCACCATGCCTCCATTGTGCAGGGAGAGATGGCGGGGCAGGCCACAGATCCGAGTGGTGAGATGAAGCGCCAGGGGAATCTGGTCCAGACAGTGTTGCCGGGTGTCTGCATCCAGCGGCTCCTGGGGAAGGTAGGGCACGTGGTTGAGGCTCTGCACGAGGTCTGTCTGGTAGGAGGGCAGCGTCTGGGGATCACAGTGATGCGGCAGGACTTTCGTGAGATGGTTGACCAGCGACAGCGGATATCCGAGCGCCTTGGTGATATCGCGGAGCGCCAGTCGGGGCCGATAGGTAATGACATTGGCGACCATGGCTGCGTGCTGCTCGTCATAGGTTCGCTCGACGTAGCGGATCAGTTCGTCCCGCCGGTCGGACTGCACATCCAGGTCAATGTCGGGCATGCCGCGCCGCTCGGGGTTCAGGAAGCGCTCGAAGAGGAGATTGTGTTGAATGGGATCCACCCCGGTGATGCCGAGCACATAGGCAACGAGAGAATTCGCTGCCGATCCACGGCCACAGATCCGGATGCGGCGCTCCCGTGCCGCGGCGACGATCTGCTGGACGCACAAAAAGAATTCCTCCAACTCGAGGCGGGCAATCACCTCCAGCTCGTGGGAAAGTTGGCGCCGCTGCTGGCTGTCTGGAGCCAGTGCCGTCGGACTGCCGGCATACCGCTCCTGCAGTCCGTCTTCACAGAGCCGTCGCAACTGGTTGACCGGGGTCTCTCCGAGCGGGAGAGAGGCGTGAGGCGCGGTGCAGACCCCTTTGAGCAGGGAGAGTTGGCAGCGACTAGCAATCTGGCAGGTAGCGGCTAGCGCGGCTTCTCCCCAGGGCAGCGAGCCAAAAAGGGCCGCCATGTCCTGCGGTGATTTGAGGTGGGCCTCGTCGTTACGTGGCCGCTCGCGATGGGGCGTATCCATGCGTATCCCCAGACGTACACAGGTGAGCAGATCGTAGACAGGGTAATCGGCGCGGGTCGCGTAGCAGAC
The DNA here is from genome assembly GCA_963826075.1 of uncultured Chloroflexia bacterium. Classification (GTDB taxonomy): domain Bacteria; phylum Chloroflexota; class Ktedonobacteria; order Ktedonobacterales; family JADMIN01; genus JAJPKE01. The sequence continues at coordinate 791,555 of CAWGVQ010000002.1, read as the reverse complement.
TCCATTGGTGGCAACACAACGCAAGTGCGCCTCCTCTGCTAGCCGAGCGAGATCCTGACATATCAGCCGGCTCTCGGGGAGCTGGTGATGCTGCAGCTCAATGAAGATCCGCTCAGATCCAAAAATCTCGTGGTAACGCTTGGCTACGGTGAGCGCCTGCTCCTGCTGCCGAGCAGCCAGCAGCCGCGCCAGCGTGCCGTTGTGCCCGCCAGTGAACAGGATCAACCCATCGGGTACGGCCGCCGCCAGTGCCGCGAAGGGGATGACCGGTCGATTGGGAGTACACAGATTCGCCTCGGTGAGCAGCTGGCAGAGCCGCGCATACCCGCTTGCGTTCTCGGCCAGCACCACGAGGTGCGCGGGTACGGCGGTATCGCCAAAGACTGGGTCGGCAATGGCAAGTTCAGCGCCTACGATCCCTCTAATCCCCTGCTGGGCGCAGGCTGTCTGAAAGCGGACGACGCCGGCCAGGGTCATATAATCGGTGAGAGCCAACGCCGGAAGGCCAACATCGGCAGCCCGCGCCACCAGGTTCTCGACACTGCTGCCTGAGCGCAGGAGACTGAAGGCGCTCTGCATATGCAATTCAACGTAGGGTGGCAAAGAAGGCGGGTCAATCATAGATACGGTCGAGAATCCACATGCCGGTGGAGGCGTCAAAATAGACATCGCACTGCAGGTCACCGCTGCAATTCAGCCGGTAGTAGGTGCGGTTGCTGCTACCGCCGCCACCGTTCTTCCCAGCTTCCTCACCAGAAGCGGCCCACCAGCGGTCCTGTAGGTGCCAGGTAGCCAGGACATTGTGGACATAATAATGGGTACCGCGCCAGTTGAAGCCCTGTGGCTGGCCGCCGGCGACCTCTGCCTGAATAGGCTGCCCATAACGCCGGGTCATGAGATACCTGCTTTAGAATAGCGTTCTTCGGGAAAGATAGCATCAGGGTAGATAAGTCGATGATGAAAGAGTGGCGGCGGTGAAGACTGCGAGCGACCATACCGGCTCGCCAGTGTACCGGAGATGGCCTGGAGAGTGGCTAGTCTCTGCTCCTGCTGGCGCTGGCTGTTGGATTCTCCGGTTTGGGTCTGGTCCGCCCACAGGGGCAGTTGCTTGGATCGGGCTGGTATCTCATCTTCCAGGAAGAGTTGCAGCTCTTCGATTTCGTAGGCACCGGGTGCCTGACCCATGGAATGGACGGTGAGCAGCTGCAGCGCCATGTGGTTCAGCTCCTCTGCCAGGATCCAGCTATCAGCGGTCGGCCGGCGCAAGGTCTTACTGGCTTGCTCTCTGCCGCCCCGAGCCCAGACAAGGCGGATGCGTAGACGGCGTACCAGGAGCTGGTGCCTCTCCAGCAATGCCGTCGCTGATCGGCTAAGGTAGGGCAGAGTTGCCAGCAGCCGATGAGGAGAAGCTGAATCCACAAAATGTAGGCGTAGCCCATGCCGAGCTGCATCCGATGTCGGAGAGAAGGCCTGGGGATCGTCACCAGTGGCGATGGCCGCCAGAAAGGTGCCGGCTGCCATGCCGAACTGGCGGCACAACGCTGGCTTCTCCAGGCGTGCGATCTGGCCTAGGGTATGAAAACCATATTGATCGAGGCGTTCCACCAGATCAGGATGTATGATTCCGTGTGGGTACAAACCAGGGATCAGCCTGGTTGGCACGCTGGAGAGAAAAGCTGACCTTTCTTCAGCTGATACCAGCGGCACGGGCCGGCGGGGTATCCAGCCCAGCTGAAGCGCCAGCTGTGCCACGATTCCGGTAGGCCCAATACTGGCCCGTGCCGCAACGGAGCAGCTGCCCAGATAGGACAGCAGGTTATCCACCAGAGCGCGCGCCTCGCCCGCACTGCAGGCACCCAGGTCGAGCAATATCGCACCTGCGCCCAAGAGCTCCACCCGTTCGGCGCTTCGCAGACAGAGATGTACTATCATCTCTTCACCGCTTATCGGGGCGGAGCTCGCTGACCAGATAAGGAACGCTTTCCACGCGTCCTCGCACTTGGGCGGCAAGCTGGGTTTCTGCCTGGCAGCACCGGCGGCGTATGGCATACGAGCAACCTCCGCGAGTATCAAGAATCGATCTCATACTGCTTAGAATTTACGTTCTATGTGCTGGTATATCATGGCCAATGGGCAAATGCTCTGTCAAGGCTATCTCAGTAGTGAAACTGGGATAGGGAGCCAACTGGTGGCGGACTTGTCAGGTTCTGACGCGCTTGTCCAGCTATGCCGTGAGCAACGTCTCACGTCATAGCTGGCTGTGCAGTGGGTATCAACTGCCCGGCAGGTGGACCTCCGGTCCACTGAACGCTCGGAGGAGATTGGGCTGAGGATGAGGGTGCGTCCGCGCCAGGTTGGCCAAGGTTAGCCGCGCTGGCGCAGCTCCGCCTGCTGCCGGATCTGCCGCGCCGCCGCGACGAGGTGCATCAGCGCAGGAGCGACTTCCTCCCAGGTGCGCGTCTTGAGCCCACAGTCGGGGTTGACCCAGACATTCTCGGCAGGTAAGACCTCCAGCGTGGTATGTAGCATCGCCACGATCTCCTCCTCACTCGGCACACGTGGCGAGTGGATATCGTACACACCTGGACCGATGCCCTTGTCGTAGTCGGTGTGGCGGAATACGCCGAGCAGTTCCCCACCGGATCGGGAGTTCTCGATTGAGAGGACGTCAGCATCCAGCGCCGAGATGTCCTCGATGATGTCGTCGAAGGCGCTATAACACATGTGGGTGTGGATCTGGGTGGCCGGGCCTGCTCCTGCTGCCGTGGTACGGAAGGCCTCTATTGCCCACGAGAGATACGCATCCCATTCGCTCCGTCGCAACGGCAGCCCCTCACGCAGCGCTGGTTCGTCGATCTGAATCACGCGCAGACCTGAGCGCTCGAGGTCGGTTACCTCGTCTCTGAGCGCGAGCGCGATCTGCTGGCAGGTCTCGGCCCGAGGCTGGTCGTCGCGGACGAATGACCAATTGAGGATCGTCACCGGACCGGTCAGCATGCCCTTGACCGGCTTGGTCGTGAGCGACTGCGCGTAGACACTCCAACGCACCGTCATGGGGCTGTGCCGGTATACGTCGCCGTAGATGATCGGTGGCCGCACATAGCGTGAGCCGTAGCTCTGTACCCAGCCGTGGTGCGTGAACGCGAAGCCGGACAGCTGCTCGCCAAAGTACTGCACCATGTCATTACGCTCGAACTCGCCGTGCACGAGCACATCCAGTCCGAGAGCCTCCTGCCGCGCAATAGCATCCGCGATTGCTGCTTCGACGAAGTGTTCGTATTCCTCCACCCCGATCTCCCCTGCCTCGTAGCGACGGCGCATGCGGCGCACCTCCGGCGTCTGTGGGAAGGAGCCGATCGTCGTTGTGGGCAACAGGGGGAGACCGAGCCGCGCGTCCTGCAATGGACGTCTTTCCGCGTATGGTGGGCGGGCAGTAGTTTGCTGCTCTCTCTGCTCTGCCCGCACCATTGGATCTTGTACATGGGGTGAGGCGGTGCGCGCCGTCGTGATGTCTCTGCTGATGTCTAAGGCCTCCTGGATGGCGGTACGGCCTTCGCGCAGCGCGCGGCCAAGAGTGACGACCTCAGCCAATTTCTGTTCGGCGAAGGCAAGCCACCCGCGGACCTCGGGATCGATACCCTCCTCGCGCAGAGCGTCATAGGGCACATGCATGAGCGAGCATGACGGAGCGACCAGTATGCGATCACCAGACACGGTGGCGGCGACATCCTCCAGAAGGTCCAAAGCGGATTTGAGGTCAGTGCGCCAGATGTTGCGCCCATCGACGACACCGGCGGCGAGGTACTTGTCGCCCGGCAGACCGTGGCGGCGCAGTAGCGCGAGATTCTGCTGCCGCCCGCGTACCAGGTCGAGACCAATACCATCTACCGGCAGCGCGGCCAGGGTCTCGTAGCTCTCGCCGACATGGCCGAAGTAGGTCTGGACGAGGAGCTTGGCGTCCCCTCGGTGCTTGGCCAGCTCCGTATATGTGTCGCGGAACGCCGCCAGCTCGTCCGGCGTGCGATCTTGGACCAGGCAAGGCTCATCGAGTTGGATCCAGCCGACGCCTGCGGCAGCCAGCCGAGCGAGCACGTCAGCATATACCGCAACCAATCCCGGTAACGTCTCGCCCAGTAGGTCCACCTGGTCGTCCTGCGACTTGCCCAGTAAGGCCAGGCTGAATGGTCCAACCAGCACTGGTTTTGCTGCGATGCCGAGTGAGAGCGCCTCGGCCACTTCATCGAAAGGCTTGGTTGAAGCGATGCGAAACCGTTGGCCGACCCGCCATTCGGGGACAAGATAGTGGTAGTTCGTGTCGAACCACTTGGTCATCTCCAGTGCTGACGCGTCGAGATCGGTACGCTGGACGCCGCGCGCCATCGCAAAGTAGGTGTTCAGGTCCACCTGCCCTCCCTCCCAGCGATAGCGCTCGGGGATTGCCCCGACCAGGGCGATGGCGTCGAGGACGTGATCGTAGAGCGAGAAGTCGTTTACAGGGATGAGGTCAATGCCAGCAGTACGTTGTGTCTCCCAATGCTGTCGGCGTATATCTGCGCCTACCGCAAGCAGTGCATCCTCTCTCAGCGTCCCAGCCCAATAGGTCTCACAGGCATGCTTCAGTTCACGGTCCCGCCCGATACGGGGGTAACCAATAGTTGTTGTCTGGACCATAGTATCTCCATTGATTCACAGCGCTAACGCGACAATTTTGCCACCATCTCGAGAACTCCCCTGAGCACGGTTTGGGCGGAGGCGTTCAGGTATCCGCCCAAACCGTGCTCAGGGTCCATTTTAATTATATAACGAACATTCGATTGAAAAACAGGCCGTGTACAATAGTTGTGGAACATCTATCACGGGAGGAGTGTTTGAGGATGCCGCCACGGACAGGGATACATGAGGCTGTACGGCGTACCCAGGTGTTGCGTGCCGCGCGGGCGTGTATAGTAGCAATGGGGTATGAGCGTGTGACCATGCGTGACATTGCCGCGACCGCTGGAGTCAGCACCGGCACCGTCGTGCACTACTTTCACGATAAGGACAGCGTGCTGGCAGCGGCATTGCTCGACAAAATCCAGGACACAGGCATCGCTTTTCGTGCAGCGCTGACGGGCGCAGACTCGGCATGGGAGCAGTTAGAGCGGCTAGTGGAGGCCAGCGTACCCGCAAGTGACGAGGTGCGTGACGAATGGCGCTTGTGGCTAACTTTCTGGAGCGAAGCCACTCGAAACGAGCGGTTCCGTGCTGTCAGCGAGCTTCAGCATCGTCGCTGGACACGCTTCTTGGCCCGCATCCTACGCCATGGGGTGAGCGCTGACGAGTTTGCGGCGATTGATCCCGAAGCAACTGCAACACAGGTCGCCGCCCTGATAGATGGTCTCGCAGTACAGTCAGCTCTTGGCAATCCTACGCTCTCGTCTACCCAGATGCGTCGGCTCTGCCTGGACGCGATTCGTCGCCTCGTACTGCCCAATGCACGGTAATGGTGTACGGGAATGTGGCGTGACACTCTCAATCCCGTGAACGGGATAAGCTTCTTGGTAGCATCGCACCGGTAGCCTGTCTCCAGGGAGACCCGCTCATCGGAGCGGTGGGTGAAGGTGCGACTCACCAAGACAACACCAGCAGCTAGGGGCTGGTGGCCCGTGTCCGGGCGACTACAACGTTCCGGCTGCATGGCTGCACCGTCCCCGGCTCTTTACTCCGAGGACGGACCCGCAGGGGACCGGGCCGTTGATACGTAACGTGAGCGGGAACGTCGATGGTTTGGCCAAAGGCGAGCGGGTGCATGTTGAGGCTCCCAACCACATCCCGGTGCCCCACAAAGGCGCACCCAGGACGGTGACAGCGCCAGACACGACCCCGGACTTTCTGCTTCCACCCACAGACTGGACACCGGCTCGATGTGCCCCGCTCAGGGCCGGTGAAGCTCTCGATGTGGGCGAGTATGGCTTTATAGGTCAGATAGGCTCTGTCTTTGCCATACTCCCATTGGCTCATGCGCTGGTTATGATGGCGTCCGCTCCTGCGGCTCCTGACCCCATGGGGATTGCCGATGAACAGATGGCCCACCCCTTGCTGCTGACAAAAGGTGATCACCGCCCGCGTGCCCTTGTGCCGCAGATCTCGGATCTGGCACCTCTTGCGGGCGCTGGCTTTACGGCGGGCAGCCTGCAGTCGCCGATCGCGGCGGGAGCCGTTCTGGCACCGGTGACGTTTCTTGGCGATCTGGCCGAGCGTCTTATTGTGCCGCCGCCTGGTGAATCTCCCCAAGGTCCAACGTGGCCTGGGAAGATCCGGGAGGAACTTCCAACGGTGTAGCCGCCACCGCGACATGCAACTCATACCCGTCGTGCCACACCAGTTTGCAGGCCCCACTCTGCTCCGGCACCTCAATAGGCAGGACGAGCGACGGCCGTCCCCGCCCCATGGGCAAGACGATCCGCCCCCGTTCCCGGCTTACCGCCTGCGCCGGCCACAGCAGCGGGTAGTACCGTTTATCTTTGTAGGGGTAGCGGATCTGGGGATTGGTCTTGCGCAGTTCCCGCGCGGTGTCCACATTGCCCAGGAAGGCGCGAAAGATCGCCTGCACGGTCTGGCTGTGCAAGGCAAAGCGGCCCTTGGTCGCCTGGTGAAAGTCGTGTTGCGTGGGCCAGGGGGTGCGCTGCTGGCGAGCGGCGAGGTGCATATCCCGGCACAGCGTCCAGACCTGGGCGGCTTACATTTGGGCCACCCGCAGCCGCGCCCGGTAGCGCGGGCACAAACCGGTCAGCCGATAGATCCGTACGGTTTCCATGAGCTCTCCCCCATTCGTCTACTCCCTGTATAGTAAGTACAGGAGGTGAGAGGAAAAGCGGAAAAACTGGATGGGCAACCTGGGCTCGGGCGGAGGAGTCGGCAGACACCCTTCGACGCGCTCTCCTGGAGTGCCCGGGAACGTACGCACACAGCGATGCGGGCTCTCATCCCGATCCCGTGAACGGGATGGGTCTTCTCGCTCCCTAATGTATAATCGAGATCGTACCATCCAAGAGCCAACTGGAGTCACCTGCTGGCCGCATGAGAAGGGCGCGTCGGACGATGTTTCGAGATTGGTATGGAGCCAGGAGCAAGGCCCCAGCGGCTATCCTTAGCCTGGGTGGAACGGTCCTGCTGCTCATTGTGATGGCTCTACCAGGCGTTACGGAAGCGGCCGGAGCCGATTCACTGGCAACGCACCACTACAGCACCGCACTCAGCGCTCCGGCACCAGTCGATTTCCCGGTTGTAGATCCCAACTATATCTACCAGGAGCTCTACACGCTGGCAACGGAGTTTCAACACCGGGAAGCCGGTTATGACACCAATCTACCCCCGACTGCTAATGGCCATGATGAGTTCGCGGCCGCCTGGTCGGCGGAAATGGTACGAGACCTCGCCGGATTCGGCCCACAGGTACGTCGCGATCCTTTTCCTGTTGCCGGCTGGACTGGCCGTCCGGCCCTGACTCCCGCGTTCAACGTAGAAGTAACCGTGCCTGGTGTTACCGACCCAGCACAGGTGGTGGTAATTGGCTGCCATTATGACGGTGAGGCCGTCTCGACGCAATCGGCCAATGACGACGCCAGCGGATGCGCTATCGAGCTGGGGGTAGCCAGGGCTCTGGCCACCTACTGGCGAGCCCATCAGCTGTATCCAGCCCGCACGCTGCGCTTCGTCATCTTCGATGCCGAGGAACAGGGAGTGTACGGCTCATTCCACTACCTCAACAGTACTATCAATGGCGATAGCAGCAATGTCGTGGCTATGTTCAACGAGGAACAGAGCGGCATTGCCTATCCACTTCGCTATCTTGGCAAGACCTCCAATCCTTTGCTTCCTTTCTATACCTATCTCTCTCCGCTGACAGATTCGCAACTGTATCCAGACCAGAGCCAGCTAGCGCCGGTGCAACGGAAAAACATTGCCCAGTTCCGCACGTTGATGGGGGAGGCGGTGGCGCCGGTATTTGCCGCCTTCCAAGCGCTTGGCTACCAGAGTCTTGACTATCATGGTGCGAATGGCGCATCGGTGTCACAGCCGGTATTTACGCCGGATCAGACCAGCAATGTGCAGTTGCTGGACGATACCATCGGGAGTAGTGATCAGATACCCTTTACTCTGGCGGGTCTGCCCTCGGCTATGTTTGTGGGTAACACGACCTATTACGATAGCAATCCACCACCTTGGTCCTATCCAAATGATCAGTCGCAGGACACCATACAGCTGATGAATGTGTACGCCAGCGGTAGCACCGAGCAGTCACCGGCGCTGACGTTGGCGCTGGGGTTGCCGGGTATGCTAACTACCTGGATGTTGAACCAGCCCGCCGTCCTGGGAAGCGTGAGCTGGGATCATTTGCCCATCGCCGCGATCAGCGACATTGGACTAGCCGAGCCCGGGCAACCGCTGGCGGTGGACGCGCGTGCCTCCTATGACCCTGGGGTGAACAACAGTCAACTTGGCTACCAGTGGAACTTTGGCGACGGCACGACCGCCAGCGGCATAGCGGTAACCCATATCTACCAGAGCCCCGGCACGTATACCCTGACCCTGAAGGTGACCGCGCCCAGCGGCACCCGCAGCATCAGCAAGACCATTGCGGTGAGCAGCCATCCGGTGCAGTATGCCAACCCCTACGCTGGCTATCCACAGAATGGGAGGCCGCCAAGCAACCCAGCGGTTCATCTACCGGCATTGAATTCTGCGCCACAAAGGGGAGCATCTATCCAGCCGAGCGGGGCTAGAGACCTCATCTCCATTGCCCTGATCGTGAGCGGTATAGCGGCACTGCTACTGATCGTTGTCGTGTGGCTGATGTGGTGGCGTGGGCACGGCAGGCAGCCGGCTTCATAGTCTCGGCTTCGTTTGGACGGGTGGTTATTATGGCTCTCCTGCAGTAACAGAGCTTTTGGAGAGCTTATCGGCCAGCCGGGTCGGCTCAGGCAGGCGGTAGCCACGGAGGCATTGCAAGACGATCTCAACCGCGGTTGCCAGGTCGACCTGATGCCCGCTGGAGACAAAGAGCGGCCTGGTGCCGATTTTTGATCGTACCACCATCCCAATGACCTCGTCGTGATCGGTGAGCGGAGAGACAGAACCTTGATCTGGTCCCGGCTCGTCATACGAGCCAATCAAGCGTGATTTGGCGCAGCCGACGCTGGGCATGTCGAGATAGACGCCAAGGTGACTTGCCAGTCCGAGACGGCGGGGATGCGCGTACCCCTGCCCGTCACACATAATCAGGTCTGGACGTGCCCGGAGAGTGCTCATGGCCTCCAGAACCGCTGGAGCTTCGCGAAATGAGAGCAACCCTGGTATATACGGAAAGGAGATGGGGCGTGTGGCGACCGCCTGTTCGATGACCGCAAGCCCTGGAAACGACAGCACGACGATGGCGGCTCTGGCCTGGCCGGTTTTGCTCTGGTACGAGGCGTCAATGCCAGCTATAGTTTTGAGCGTGGCCAGGGAAGCGGCATTGGCGAGAAGAACCTGGCCGCGAAGCTGACGCTGAATTGCTACGGCTTCGCTCGGTGAGACATCCCAGCTGTGCATATAATTAACCGAGTCTTTCTTGGTGTTTCTTGGTGTTCTTGGTGTTTCTTGCCGTCGAGAAATGGCGCTGTCGAACATGAAATCTGAATAATACAGAACTGAGTGTCCCACATATGACCGAAGAAAAGAAAGCGCGATGCGCCTGGGCGGAGTCCCATGAGCTTTTCATACCGTATCACGATACCGAATGGGGCGTTCCCCTACATGAGGATCGTCGGCTCTTTGAGATGCTCAATCTCGAGGGGGCGCAAGCGGGCTTGAGCTGGCTGACCATTCTCAGACGGCGTGAGCAGTACCGTGAGGCATTCGATCACTTCCAGGCGGAGATCATCATCAATTATGACGCCGCCAAAAGAGCGGCTCTCCTGCAAAATGAAGGCATCATTCGCAATCGCTTGAAGATCAATGCTGTGGTCGAAAACGCCAGCGCCTTTCTCGCGGTTCAGCAGGAATATGGAAGTTTCGCTGCGTACATCTGGGGCTTTGTTGATGGGAAACCACTGACTGGCGCGGCAAAACCAGATGGGCTGGCTGCGAGTGAGCGGATGAGCAAGGACTTGAAAAAGCGCGGTTTCCGATTTGTCGGCCCGACAATTTGCTACGCTTATATGCAGGCGGTCGGCATGGTGAACGATCATGAAGCCGGCTGTTTTCGCGCCCAGGAGCTTTCCTAGTGGCAGCTAAGCCAGGAGGACATGAGAACGATGCTCATTGTTGATGCCCATGAGGATATTGCCTCGAACGCACTGCATAAAGGGCGCGACATTCGCCGGCCAGTGGACTATATCCGGCGCCGTGAAGATGAGATAGCGGCGGCGCGCGGCTGCTCGCTCATCGATTGCCCGGATCTGGCTATGGTAGCGCTGCCCGAGTTACGGAGCGGTGGAGTTGGCCTGGTCTTCGCCACCATCTTTGCTCTGCCCAGGGCGTATGAGACTATGGCCGACGATGGCCGGGAGCAGATGGGCTATTATTCGCTACTTGCTGGCGAGAATTCAGGTGTCCGCCTCGTCTGCAGCCGGAGTCAATTGGCTGCGCTGCAGGAAGACTGGCAGCGAGCGACGCCGCCGGACGAGCGTCCGGTAGGAATGGTCTTGCTCATGGAAGGAGCTGATACACTACGCGATCCGGCTGAGCTGGAAGAGTGGTATAGACAGGGATTGCGTATCATCGGACCTGGCTGGCGCGGCACGCGCTATGCAGGCGGCACTGGCGCTCCCGGGCCTCTGACCGATCTGGGAAGAGAGCTGCTCAAAGAAATGGAGCGACTTGGTCTGGTGCTGGATGTAAGCCACCTCTCCGACGAGAGCTTCTGGGAGGCGATGGAGCGCTTTCAGGGCACCGTCATTGCCTCCCATTCCAACTGCCGGAGTCTGGTGCCGGGAGATCGCCATCTCACCGATGAGATGATACTGGCTATTGCCGGGCGTGGTGGGGTCATAGGTACAGTGATGGCCAATCCATTCCTGGTGGCGGACTGGGGAGCGAAGGATGGTACCGCTCTACCAGTGACCCTCTCCGATGTAGTGCGGCACATCGATCATGTCTGCCAGCTCACCGGCTCTGCTATGAACGCAGGTATCGGCAGCGATTTCGACGGTGGATTCGGGGTCGAGAGCACCCCAGAAGAGTTCGATTCGGTGGCTGATCTCGGCAGGCTGGTGCCAGCCTTAGCTCGGGCCGGATATGGCGAAGCCGACGTTGCCGGCATCATGGGGGGCAATTGGCTGCATCTGCTGGAGCGAGCCTTGCCGGCTTCATGACACTGAGTTGCGCCGGATACTCTCGTCTCAGAGTGCCAACAGTAAGTTCAGAGGGCGAAGGTGCGGCTCTCCCCGGACCTGATCTCCGAGACCTGGTCTCCGACTCCCACTTTCACCGGCCGGTTCAGGCTGTCGACCGCGGCATCGACCCGCAGGCGGCTTTTGTTGAGGGTGACCTGCATCGGCAGCCCTCTGAAACGGATGCGCATGGTCAGATCGCGCAGCTGGTCCATGGCCTTGGGGTTGAAGTAGAGGACACCGTCACGAACCTCTTCGCCGAGGTAGCTGCGCTGTACCAGGTCAAGCGTCCCCGACATCACCCCCATGTGGATGCCCTCGGCGGTGGTACCGCCCTGCACGTCGCCGACGTCGCTCTCCAAAGCCACCAGGTACCGCTGCCAGGAAGTCGCTGGGTCGATCTCCGCATAGATCCCGGCATCCACTACGAAGCTCAGGGTAGAGCCGTGTGACGTTCGGGCATCGTAGTAGGCGACAGTCTTGCGCAGTGTCTCAGCTGTGTACGCATAGCCCAGGCGCTCGAAGATCCGCCTCAGCTCATCCTGATGGAACAGGTAGAACAGCAGCACGGTGTCCGCCTGCTTCGTCACCTTGTAGCGGTCGGGATCCTTTCCCTCCGCATGAAGGATTCGGTCGAGCCTCTGGATATTGCCGTACTTCCGGCGATAGGCATCCCAGTCTAGTTCCTCCAGCTTCTCCCAGCCCTCGAATTGGCTGATGACACCATCCTCTAGGAAAGGAACGTACATCTTGCGGCTCATCTCCTTCCAGGTTTCGATCTCCTGCTCAGTGAGAGCAAGCCGTCTGCAGAGCGACTGCCGCCGCTGCTCAGGGATCCTGTCGAGCAGACCGGCTGCAACGCCCGAGAGCCAAGCCACCATCACGTTGGTGTAGGCGTTGTTGCGCAGGCCGGTCTCAAGAGAGTCTGGGTATTTCTCGTGGAACTCGTCCGGCCCCATGACGCCGTGGATCTCGTAACGGCCACGCTCCGGATTGAACTGCGCGATGCTGGACCAGAAACGGGCGATCTCCATCACCATCTCGGCGCCCGGCCCGAGCAGGAAGTCGGTATCTTGCGTGATGTGGGTATAGTGCCAGATGTTGTAGAAGATGGCCGCATCCACATGCCGCTGGTTCCGGCTGAGATCCGGCTCCCATACTCCGGAGCGCGGATTGAGGTGCACGACCTGGGTCTCTTCCTGGCCGTCGCTTCCACTCTGCCAGGGGTACATCGCGCCTCGATAGCCCGCGTCGCGAGCCAGTTCGCGAGCCTTGTCCAGCCGGCGGTACCGGTACATCAAGAGGCTCCGTGTGACCTCTGGCATTCGGGCATTCAGGAAAGGGTAGACGTAGAGCTCGTCCCAGAAGACGTGGCCACGGTAGGCCTCCCCATTGAGACCGCGCGCGGGAACGCCAGCGTCCAGGTCAGCGGTGTGGGGGGAACAGGTCTGCAGCACATGCGAGGCGTGGAAGCGCAGCAGAAACTGGACTCGCTGATCGCTGGGCACCCAGATATCACAGTCGTCCCACAGTTCCTCCCACGCACGGTGGTGACGCTCGAAGGCCTCGTCAAAGGTGCCGAAACGCATGACCGCCTGCTCGGCATTGGTCAGTGGCTCACTGATCGCGTGGTCGCGCGAGGTGTAGAACGCGACCTGCTTCTCCACACGGACCGGCCGACCCTGCTGCAGGTCGAAGCCCAACGTCTGCTGGGCGTAGTCCGGCATCTGATAGCGCCCGCGCGCGGACTCCAGTTCTCCCGAGTCCCCGTACACACGCGTCCTTGCGGCCTCGGCCACGTAGATGTGGGACTGGCGAGTCTGGGCTAGCAGGGAGATGGTGTCCGAAGACAACGTCCGGCTCACCTCCGGATGCACGTGGCGGCCCTCGAGCTCCTGGTACCGGGCGACGTCCTTGTTGATGATGCGCGCGTCGAGCGCCGTAATGACCTCCACCGGGCCGGACCAGTTCTCGGCGGTAATGGTCCACTCCAAGGCCGCCTGGTGCATGTCGGCCATGCTGACGAAGCGTCTGCTGGAGAGTATGGACTCGCGACCCCGGTGGTCGCGAAAGCGAAGCCTGCGCATCACGGTCGCATCGCGGAAGTCCACCGCATGCCGATACCTCAGAAGCTCGACATTGCGAAAGTGGATGGGCTCGTCGCCATCGATCCGGAGCTTGAGCACCAGCCAGTTGGGAAGGTTGACGAGGTCCTCGTTGCGGATCGGGCGGCCGCCCATGATGGTCGTTCCCCGGTCGTAGCAGCCATGGGTGTAGGTGCCCGGATAGTGTACGTCGTCCATGTCAGCCCATTCGGCGCAGCCACGCGTGCAGAAATAGCCGTTGCCGGTCGAGGTCAGCACTTCGCGCAGCCGCTCCTGCTCGGGCTCGAAGGAGTCGTAGCCAAGCGTCCACTCCTTCCGATCAGGCACGCAACGACTACTGAACGGCATTGGCTCTTCCCTGGCGAAGTGCAAGGCGGAGAGCTGGTTAAGGAACTCCTCTATTTCCCCAGTCGTGTACAGAACGTAATCCGCGGCGGAAGCCCGGCCGCGGTTCTCTGGGTCATCGGCGCTACCCACGAAGATACCGATGCCGCGTCCTGCCACGGCTCGGAAGGCGTCCTCGTCGGTGATGTCATCGCCCAGATAGATGGGGACCACGTCGTCCCGATCCAGACCCAGTGCCTGGAGCAGGTAGAGCACTGCCTTGCCTTTATCCCAGTCCAGCTTGGGTTGGATCTCAAAGACCATTTTGCCCGGCGTGACCTTGAGCTCCTGCGGATGCTCGCTGAGGATGGCGTCAACGATCTCCTTGACCTCGGGTCGGTGTTCTTCGGCTACCAGCCGGAAATGAACGGCCACTGAAATCTTCTTGGGCTCGACCAGGACCCCTGAAATGCCGGCAAGCTCGGTGCGCAGCTTTGCCTCCACCTCGCGTAGCAAGCTCTCATACGACGCGCCCACCTCACGCTGTATGGAGCCTCCATCCGGACTCCAGATGTCGAAACCGTGGCTGCCAGCCACGATCAGGTTGTCGAGGCCCATGAGCTGCTGCACAACTTCGCGGTCACGACCGCTCACCACACACACCGGTACTCGTTCGGCCAACCTCCGCACCGCCTCGCGCATGCTGTCGGAGATCACGGCATCCTCCGGACGATCGCGAATTGGAGTAAGCGTCCCGTCGTAGTCGAGAAACACGGCCGGCTGCCTGCCGGCGAAGCGCCGAGCTAACGCGTCACCCTCGCCGAGCGCATGCGGTAGGTCGCTGATCTGCCTTGCCATAGTTGCTCACCTGTCTTTGCGAGTGGCGCACCATGACGGTAGTAAGCCAGGGTCGCGGTACTGCCCAGGTCGGAATCGATCACCAGCGCACCGTCCACTGCACGCCGGGATCCAATGAATGTTCTTGATCGCCGAGGGCCACAACCAGCGAGGGACCTTGTTCCAGCACTGCCGTCATCGTGCGCGTGTCTTGTTCGAGGTGATACTCGTCTGGACCCATGACCGCACGCAGGTGGTAGGTGCCATCCGGGTCCTGCTCCTGCGCTGGGTCCAGCAGAACGTCATGCATGTCGAAGTCCCCTCCAGTAGTGTGTACGCTGCCAGTTCGGTCTCCCGTGCTCACAGGTGGGAAGTTGCACATTGCGTACCACTTAGTGCATATTGCCGACCTTGGCAGGGGGGCGCCGGCGTTCATCCGGGCTAGATATCACGGAGCTGAAGTTACCGGCATCATGGAGGCAATTGGCTGCATCTGTTGGGGCGAGCCTTTCCGGTTTGCTGGTGCGGCACTGAGACGGGCTCACTCGCTGGGAACCCGAGTTAGTCTTCCTGGGAAGGCTCCGGCGGCGAGGCCTGGTTGACCGAGGCTTTGCCGGCGTTCTGCCAGACCACGTCGTCAAGTGGAGCGTTGATCAGGCCGGCACGCGCGTCGCGGAATAGCTGTTCCAGCCTCATCGGCCGTTGCAGACCGGCGCCTCCAATGATACGCAGCGCGAGATCGGTAACCCGTATGGCATTGTTGGTGGTGATTGATTTGACCAGCGGTCCCTGTGAGCGCAGAGCGGCATGCATGTGGGGGGCATTGACCCAATCCGCCGCCAGGCCATACAGTAGCCGGTGTGAGCTGAGCAGCAAACTCTCGATCTCGCCCAGTTTCAGCTGTACAGTAGGAAGCGCGCCGATAGGTTTGCCTAGCCCGGTAGGCACGCGTGTCGCCGCAAAATGCGCCGCCTCGTTCTGGGCAGCGACCGCAAGCCCGCTATAAATGGCGGAGAGAGTAAGTGAGCCCCAGGGAAGTCCTAGT
The DNA here is from genome assembly GCA_963826075.1 of uncultured Chloroflexia bacterium. GTDB lineage: Bacteria > Chloroflexota > Ktedonobacteria > Ktedonobacterales > JADMIN01 > JAJPKE01. Next base: position 775,890 of record CAWGVQ010000002.1, on the reverse strand, counting down.
GCGGCTCGTGGATCCGGCGTGCCTGCCGGCCGCAGATCGAGCAGGGCTTCGTTGCCAACCAGCGCGTCATCCATCACCAGGTCATCGCTGCCACTGGCTCGTAGAGCCAGCGCATCCCAGGTTTTCTCGATGCGAACTCCAGGCGCATCATGAGGGAGGAGAAATGTGCCCAGCTGTTCTGGTTGCCCATCCAGTGCGACAGTGGCCAGCAACAAGAAATAGCGCAAGCCGGGTGCACCGGTTGTATAAATCTTGCGCCCGGTAATGCGCCAGCCTCCAGAACTGGTGGGTCGCGCGGTAGTTGCCGGCAGGCCGCCGTGGCTAGGGCTGCCCAGTTCCGGTTCCGCCTGGGCGGCGTTGAGCATCGCGCCTTGCCCGGCAATCTCGGCAAAGAGCTGAGGCGCGTGTTCCGGCCAGAGGTTGCCTTCGACGACCTGGCCGACATTGCTAAGATGCATGCCCAGAACCAGCGCAGTCGAAGCATCTCCCCAGGCGATACGCTCGAGCACCTGGATGTAGTCCAGCTCTTTCAACCCCAGACCGCCATACGTTTCGGGGACGGTAAGCGCAAGAAATCCCGCTTCCCGCAGTTCGGTGAAGTTCTCATGAGGGAACCGTGCCAGCCGATCGTTGGCTTCTGACCGGTCGCGAAACCGCTCAGCCAGGACTTCCGCCTGAGCCAGGAGTTCACGCTGGCGTGGTGAAACCGGAATGTCGACGTATTGTGGTATCACTCGTAGAACCCCATCCTCATTCCTATATGCCATGGTTTGACTGGGCACGGCGCCGCCGGCTGTCGCGAGATTCGGCTAGCGGCGATAGTCTATCTGAAGGTCGTGCTTACGAATGAATTGCTGGACAGTGCGGCTGTCGGGAACGGTGATGAGACGTATGGACTGCTCATGCTGCAAGACAAAACTATAGGCAGTGCGTGAATTGTCGGGAAAAGTCCAGAGTGGGCGCGCATAGATCGGTTCCTGTATCAGGAAGCCGTCGGCGATGGCCGCACGCAGCTCGCCCAGCCTTTGGCGCACACTCAGTCGCGGCCGGACTGGTGGCGGCGGTTCGAGCATTGATGCCGGGAGGGCCACAGGTAGGTCGAGAGGCGATGTGGAGACGGCAGCTGTCACCGCGGTAGCTGCCGCTCTAGTAGGAGCGGCTTTGGCCGGCTTTTTTCTGGCAGTGTCCTCGCGGAAGGTGGTCGACTGCTGCACGGGTCGTGCGGCCTTTCCATCTTCTGGACGTACAGGTGGGCGCAAAGAGTCGCCGCCAGATCTAGATGTAGCCGCTGTCTCGACTGGTGGGAGCTCGCGCTTCACCGGCGAGCCTTTGCGCATTGCCATTGGCTGATCTCCCTTCACGTTCACCTTGCTCTAGCCCAGCCCGACCCGGTCACGATTGACCAGATGGGCCGGTGGTATTCGGTGGAATCTGAAAATATGCGAATAGCTGTGTAGCTAATGCTCGCCAGAGTGGACCTGCCGCCGATCCACCAAAGATCGTCGCCTGCGGGTGATCCAATTTCACCAGAAGGACGAAGCGGGGATGCGTTGCCGGCGCATAGCCGATTACCGAGGCAAATGTCTCGGATGGATTGCTGGTATCGGGGGTGGAAGTGCCAGTCTTGGCAGCGATGGCATAGCCCGGCAACAGGTTCATCTGCGCCTCGCTAAGTGCTGCCGACTCGACCAGCATCTGTGTCGTTTCCGTCGCCGCGGCGGCGCTCACCACCTGCCGCACCTTCTGTGGCCCGTAGCGAGTTACCTGACCTTGTCCAGTGCCTGAGGCGATGCTGGAGACGATGTAGGGGCGCATCAATACCCCGCCGTTTGCCAGCGCACCGTACGCCATGACCATCTGCAGTGGGGTCACGGCAATACTCTCGCCATAGGCATTCTCAGCCGTTGTTAGGTCGGGAGGGCTGGAGTGATCTCGCGACCCTGTCGCCTCGTCCGGAAGGCCAATCCCGGTGGGCTGTAAGAAACCAAAGGCATTCAGGTAACTGGTAAAGCGATCGTCGCCGATACGCTGTACCGCCCAGATCGCGCCGGTGTTGGCTGAATATTGCAGCACCTGGGTCATGGTTATCTGGCCATGGCCAACGTCATCCCAGTTATGTATGGTAATGCCGTCAATAGTTGCCTGGCCGGTATCGTCATAGGACGAATCTGGCGTAATCACCCCACTGTCGATACCCGTTGCCATAGTCACGGCTTTCATGATCGAACCAGGATCGAAGGTATCGCTTATGGCAGGATTGACGAAATTAGACAGATTGGATTCGCTATACTGATTGGGATTAAAAGACGGTAGGTTGGCCATTGCCAAAATGGCGCCGGTCGCCGGATCCATCACTATGACAGTTCCGCCGGCGGCGCCCATCTCTTTGACGGTGCTGGCCAGCCCCTGCTCGACCCAGTACTGGATGTTGGCATCGATGGTGAGTGTGATGTTGGAGCCAGGTATCGCTGGCGTTTGCCGCTGCGGCAGGGTGGCTAGCGGATCGCCGGCAGCATCTACCGCGGTGTAGAGTAGTCCTGGTTGCCCAGAGAGCAGCTGGTTGTATTGCTGCTCTATACCGTACTGCCCGCTATGATCAGTGGCACGGACAAATCCCAGCACCTGCGCCGCCAGCATACCGTCAGGGTAGACTCGCTGCACCACCGGTACCAACGCTATACCGGGTAAGTTCCCCTGGTTGATGAGTTTGCCCAATTGGTTGCTTTGGTCCTGCGATAGCAACACAACTTCCTGATGCCCGTCGCTCACCACTACGTACGCTCCGGGTAGATCCAATTCGTCCTGTAACAATGACTCCGGCAGCTTGAGTGCACCGCTGAGAGCTGTGGCTGTCTCGCCAACCGCATTGGCCGAACGCAACACGTTCGGATCGGCTACCACCTCGTCTTCGGTGACGGATAGCGCCATGATATTTCCATTGGCATCTAAGATATACCCGCGATCGGACTGGATTTGGAAAGCCCGTAAATCTTCTTGGTCCGCACGCTCAGCCAGTGAGTCATGTTGCCCGATCTCCCAGTACGCCATTCTGCCGACCAGACTAGCTAGCACTAGCAAAGCGATAACCAGCAGGCCGGTTTGCCGCTGCTGCACCTTGCCAAGGGCCGACCGCGCAGCGTGTTCCTGTTCTCGCCAGTAGGGTAAGGCCGGCCTCTGTGCTCCGGTACCCACCGACGGACGCTGCAGAGGACCAGTTTCGTGTCGATTCATGGTTGTGTACCTGGGCCGGGCTCTAGCCCCATCTTCCGTGCCGCTCGATCGATGTAGGCCGGGCTGGTTGCCTGGCCGAGCTCTAGATGCAATTGTTGATCCTGGCGCTCCAACTGCAGCTGTTGGGCCTTCTCGTTTTGCAGCTGGCTATTGGCCAGCGCAACTTCGCCGGTCGTGTACAGGTAAAGAAGCGCCAATAGACCAATGATAGCCATGCTGACCACGAGTATCCTGCCAGGTTGCAATAATGCCTCAAGCCGGCCCTGTCGCGTGGCTCCCCGTATGGCTTCCCAGGCGCTCCATTCGCCAGTGACTCTTTTGTCCGCAGCGTGGTAAGAGGTTCGTTTTGGTGATATTCGAGTTGTCATTTATCTCCTGCCTCCTGTGTCGCTGTGGGACCACAGCACCAGATTTTCGCCGCTGGTGCAGACGGCCGGAACGGAATCAACGGCGCTCGGCAACACGCAGCTTTGCGCTACGCGCGCGGGGATTACGCGTCACTTCTTCCTCACTGGCAATCACCGGGTGTCTGGTAAGAATCTTGAGGCGTGGCGCGTGCCCGCAGACGCAGACCGGCAAATCTGGCGGGCAGATACAGCCTCGTTCCTCTTGAAGAAAGGCCCGTTTCACTATCCGATCTTCCAGCGAATGAAAGCTTATGATGGCAATGCGCCCTCCGGTGGCCAGAAGGTTAATGGCTTGCGGCAATACCCGCTCAAGACTCCCTAGTTCATCGTTGACGGCAATGCGCAGTGCCTGGAAAGTTCGGGTAGCTGGATCGATACCCGCAGGGCGCTCGGGATGCACGTGCACCGCTGACCTCACCAGTCTGGCAAGTTGTTGGGTGCGGGTGATAGGAGCCCGCTTCCTGGCCCAGACGATACGTCTGGCAATGGCGCGAGAGCGTCGCTCATCGGCGTAGCGGTACAGCAGGTTGGCAAGCTCCGCCTCTTCGAGTTGGTTAATCAATTCTGACGCCGGCTGGCCGCGAGTGGGATCGAAGCGCATGTCCAGCGGCGCATCCACTGAAAAGCTAAAGCCTCGCTCACTATTGGCCAGCTGATCTGACGATAGCCCCAGATCCAGGAGAATGCCATCTACTGGAGCAAAGCCCAGAGCCCGCGCCTGGGTCTCCATCTCGTCAAAATTGCCTTGCTGCACCTGGAGGCGGCCCTGGGTGAGGGCCTCGTCTAGCCGTGTTCGAATGCGCAGGGTGGCCTCCTGGTCAGCGTCAATGCCCAGTACCTGCCCATCTGGAGCCGATTGCGCCAGAATCAACTCAGCGTGCCCACCGCCGCCCAGCGTGCCGTCGATATAGCGGCCACCAGGATGTGGAGCGAGCCAATACAACGTCTCTTTGGGCAGAACGCTCAGGTGTAGCGTCGGCTCCAGCTGGCTGGATTTTTCAGGTTTCATAGCGGTCAATGTCTGGACCTGTTCCATGCACGAATTGGTCAAGCTCTGCTTTACCTCTTGGACTAGAAAGGCAACGGCAACCCGCTAAGGTCTTCGGCCGCCACCTCATCGCTGTAGGCTTGCCAGTTGGCAGTACTCCAGATCTCAAAGCGATCGCGGGCGCCGATTACCATAGACTCGCTACCCAGTCCGGCGTATTGGCGGAATCGAGCGGGGATTACTATGCGACCCTGGCCATCCAGTTCTACTTCAAGCGCCATGCCAAAGAAGCGCCGCTCGATGAGGCGGCGCTGCCTCGGGTTGATGATTGCGGCATCCAGTTCGCGTGCCTTCTGTTCCCAGACCTCCATAGGGTAGACATAGAGGCAGGTATCTATACCACGTGTCAGCACCGCACCCCGCTCAATCTTGGAGCGGAATCGCGCCGGAATGGCAAGCCTGCCCTTGCTGTCTACGTTGTGAAGGTATTCCCCAAGGAACATTCCACATCTCCCCACTCTGCCCCACTCTGCCCCACTCTCCTAGTATAGGATGCCGCTTCCCGCCACAACAGCCCTTTATCCACGAGTTTTGCTTCTGCCAGTGGATAAGCCGTGGACAACAGGTAGTATCATCCACAGATTCGGACACAGACTGTGTCCTCACGAGTTTGGGGGAGGACAAACCGGTCCCCATACCCGAGGATGGGTTGAGGTGTGATAGACACTGAGCAGTCAGCGGACCCAGGCCATAGGAAAGGGGAGGGATCTGTGGCGATGTTGTTATGGTTGGTCTGATTCTTGCATTTTGACGCGTGACACTATCGATTACAACCATTCTTTCCCTAAGGGATCGGAAACGACAGACCAAAGAATACGCCGGCTCCAACATAGTAAAGGTAGCAGGGGGAAAATCTGTGCAAGAAATCGTGCTTCCGGTTACTGGTCTCTGTCCCGATTGCGGTATCGATCTGAGCAGCGAGATTAGTCTCTGGGCGCCATCTAGCTGGCTCAATCGCTACGAGACTGACTCGCGGCTACGACGGGGCATCGATCGCTCCGTCGTGCGCCTGGTGCTCGATCAGCACAAGCCGCAATGCTCCGGACACAGTGCACGCCACGATGCACAACATCTTGTTGCGCAATCTGCATGAGATACCTGTGAGCTAACCAGGCAAATAGTTGCGATTGCTACTCTCCGGGCCATTACTCACTGGTACCGGCTGGCTATGGCTGGCACGCCCACTCCTGCCAGCTATACCCATCGCGCGCAAAAATTTGATACGCAGCATTGATGTTGAGGTCGGCATTGTATGGTGAGTCGTTGGCGTAGGTGGTGGTATCCCACGTGCTCGGATAGAGTATCTGGAACACTCCCTCCGCATGGCTGTTGCCGATGGCATACGGATTGTACGCGCTGGGATCGTACCCCGACTCACAACTGGCAACGTTTAGCGCACCCTGGGCATAGCCGCCAAAGACCGAGACTATCTCGTTGATAACCGTTTGCGTGCCGACATTCGAGCCGATGGGAGCGGTGTACACCGGCGCTGGCTTGGGCGTCGGCCGGGGAGTAGCGGTAGGCACCCATGGCACCGAGTTGGAGTACGCCTCCACAAAATCCAGCGAAGTGAGGCTTTTACCCAGAGGAGACACCGCGGTAAATATGGTGAAGAGCACCATAACGCTCATCATAGCCACCATGAATTGGACCGCCATCGGTGGCGGACCCGTACGTCGCGGCACCACCCGGGCATAATGATGACGAGGCAGTTGGCGAGCGCCCCGTATAAAGATCGCCGGCGCCTCGGCTTCCTGTTCCAGCACTGCCAGCGGTCTCGGCTCCCCTGAGGTAACCAGTCCGGTAGGCTGCCCTGGAAGTACATTCGTTGCCTTATCTTCAAGCGGGATGGAGTCGGCGATGATATCCGGGAGCACCAGCTGGGCTTTGGCTAGGGAGCGGGTTACCTCTTGGTCGACTATTGCCCGCGCCGATGTTGCCGGCTCCGCTGGACTCATCGGCGCGCCTGCTCGGTCCAAACCAGACGTTGCCGACTCCGTAGATTTCGATGGTTGCTGGATCCGCCCTGAGAGGTCCGGGCTTTTTGAAGTGGCGGGACGATCGCTCCCGGTGGGAGACTGTGGGTGATTTAGCGGGTCAAGAGCCGGCAGTACCGGTACCGTATTCTGGTGGGTTGCACCGAGTGCCTCTGCCAGAGTAATCTTAGAGACCTTGCCCTTGCCTACGTTGTTCGCGGTTGTCTTGCGCTCTTGGTGTGGGTTCCCTGCCATTGCTACCCTGCCCCCCTTCCCTACGCAACTAGCATGACATGCGGGTGAAACTGCCGTCAATGCTGCCCGGCTTAGGTTAGCCAGTAAGTACCTGCTCGCCGAGAGATATCTGAAGCCGGTGCCATCATCTGACAAATAGAGATATAGCCAGTTAGCATCTGCTCGCATAGTGTTCGCATAGTAGGTAGACGACAGCGAACTGATGGGGAAAGTCAGGAATAATCAGTAGCTAGTCCACATACTATAGACAAAGGGTGGACATGGCCCCGTAGTGATGCTACAATTGAAGTTTGAGCAGAGTTTTTGGCTCGAAGAACCAGGTTGGCTGACGAAACCTAATTGCCGGCGGCGAGGTAGGCTATGATCGGGAGAGAGCCAAGGGCGCAGCCTCCAGTACTCGAGTTGTACTCGGACATGCCGCTCTATAATACCAAGTCGGTGGTGCATCACACTGGTGTGCCCGCTCCGACGCTGCGCGCCTGGGAGCGTCGCTATGGCATTCTATCTCCGCGCCGCAGCGATAACGACTATCGCCTGTATTCTGAACGCGACATGATGGTGGTCACCTGGCTGCGTGAGCGCGTTGACAGCGGCATGACAATCAGCCAGGCTATTGCCCTGTTGCGTTCGCTCGAACCGGTACGCCGGCGCGGGCGCCGCCTGCGTTCCCAAACGCCGAACCTGGCGGAAGTAGTCAACGTAACCGCTCCAACAATCCCCGCCAACGGTATCGACCGCTTCTCGTTAGATGACTTAGGCGCTACTCTGCTCGCGCAGTTCGGTACCTTGGATGAATACGCCGCGCACCGTACTATTATGCAAGCGCTGGCAGTATATACTGTAGAAGACATTTGCCTGCATCTTTTTTCGCCGGTTCTGGTGGAGATGGGGCGGCGCTGGGCGCTCGGAGAGCTCGACGCGACAGTGGAACACTTTGCGTCCACCTTGATACGCGGGCTGCTTGATGGTCTGTTTCGTAGCACTGCCACCGGCAGTCAAGGACCGCTTGCTCTGGTAGGTTGCGCTCCCGGCGAGCTGCATGAACTTGGCGCGCTTATGCTGGCGCTCTTCCTACGGCGCTCCGGAGCCCGTGTGGCTTATCTAGGGCAGAACGTAGAAGTGCACGGTCTGCTGGCAACTGTGGCCAGCTTGAGACCACAGTGTGTATTGCTCTCCGCGGCACTTCCGGCGCAAGCCGAGGCGCTGGCCACGGTGGTGGAACGGCTGGAAGCTGCCAGTAGTCAGACTGCGTTATACTGCGGGGGCCAGGCATATCTGCGTAATCCGGCTATCGTTGCGCGGATGCGCGGGCACTACCTTGGGCCTGATGCGTGTCTGGCGGTGGACGAGATTAGGAAGAGATTGTTTGCCTGATGCTTAGTTCTACTCGACGAACTACCTCGACTGATCCCCTGGAAGTGGAGGGGATGCCACGATCGGAACGGCTGTTCGGCTTCCGCCTTCCTGCCTACGGCTGGCTGGGCTTGCTGCTTAATCTACTGGCCTGGGCCTCGTCCTGGCTCCGTGTGGGCCCCTGGAATTACACCTTCTTTGCATTGTGGTTCGGGTTCATCTTGCTCCTGGATGGTTTGAACTATGCGCGCAAAGGGAGCTCGCCTTTGACACGCAGCAAGATTGGCTTCGTCGGCCTGTTTGCTGCGTCAATCCCCTTCTGGTGGATGTTTGAAATTCTCAATATACCCACCCAAAACTGGCACTATGTGATGGACCAGTACTACTCACCGTTGGCGTTTTTCTTGCTCGCTACTGTGAGCTTCAGCACGGTTTTGCCGGCGGTGATGGAGATAGCCGAGTTCTTGACGAGCTTCGAGCGGCTCCGGCCGAGGCTGGGGGCCGGCGAGGTGGGGCCGCGACTGGGTAGTGGCTGGCCGGTGGCCTTGCTCTGCTTAGGAGTAGTTTGCGCTGTGCTGCCGTTCCTGTTTCCCCATTACGCTTTTGGGCTCGTCTGGTTATGTGCCTTTTTCTTGCTTGACCCCATAAATAACCTTGCCCGGCAAAAATCAGCCTTTGGGCATCTGCTGGCGCACGACTGGCGCTTTTTCCTAGCCATTCCACTTTCGGGTCTCATCTGCGGGTTCTTCTGGGAGATGTGGAACTCGTTGGCGCTGCCCAAGTGGATCTACACCGTCCCCTTTCTCAATTCCTCGCCGGCGCTCTTCCCTGCCCATCTGTTTGAGATGCCCTTGCTTGGTTATACAGGGTACCTGCCATTTGCGCTCGAGCTTTTTGCCATGTACCAGTTCATTTTGTTGATTACTGGGCGCCACCGAGATGACCTGACTTTCTAAGAGCGCATTTGTGGTATACTATAGGTCGCCTTCTGCTAACAGCAGGAGATGGTGTGCCCGGGCGGTTAACCCGGTCCGGGGCATCACAGGATGACATTGTACAAGGATTGAAGGGACACTCCGACATCCCTAACTCGCGCGCCGGCGGGTGAAGAACCATTTCGAATACGGGTTGCTTGTGCCGGCGGTGCGAGAATGCGGATACAAACGAATATGTTAACAAAACAGACCGATATAGCTGATTGGGAATCAGTAGCGTTAGCGGCGTGGAACGGCCGAAAAAAAACTGACGACTTGCCTACCATTGGCGTGGATTGCGATGGAGTACTGGCCTCGGATCGATTGCTCTGGCAGCACTTGCGGAGACAGTTCCCGGACCACATACCCGCTCGTTACGAAGACCTGCGTACCTTTGAGTGGCCACGAGTGACCGAAGAAACGCAGGCACTGTGCCTGGAGCTGAGCGCCGACCGAAGTTTCGTCCTTCAGTTGCCTCCCATCCCCCGGATGGCCGAGGCGCTACGGCAGCTGTATGAGCAGCACTACACTATCCATATGATCACCGCCCGGCCGGCATGTGTGCTGGGCGCAACCCGGCGCTGGCTGCGTATGCATGATGTCTCGGACTGCGTGGAGGAAATTCACTGTGTTGCCGGCGGCGCGGACAAGGTTCCGCTGGCACGAGAGCTGGGATGCGCCGCCTTTGTGGAGGATAACCATGCCACTGCTGAAGCCATGGGCCTAGCCGGCATTCGCAGCTACCTTCTGGACGCACCGTATAACCGTATGCCCAATAAGTACAGCCGCCGTATTCAAGGGTGGCCGGAATTGCTTCAGGATCTGGAAATGGAAACCGGACCACTGAGCGTAGCAGTAAGTCCGGTGCTGCGCTCGACCAGAAGCGGCGCTCAAGTAAAAGCGCTCTGACCGGTAATCGCCTGCCCGATGATGAGTGTGTGGATATCATCGGTACCTTCGTAGGTGTAGACCGACTCGAGATTATTCATGTGGCGACTCACCGGATATTCCAGCGTGATACCGTTGGCGCCCAGCACACTGCGTGCTTCACGAGCCGTGTTCAACGCCTGCCGGCAGTTGTTGCGCTTGGCGATTGAAACCTGTACCGGGTGGACCATCCCCTGATCTTTGAGGCGCCCCAGCTGTAACGAGAGGAGTTGCGCCTTGATAAGTTCGGTCGCCATATCGGCAAGCTTGCGCTGCGTCAATTGAAATCCGCCAATCGGCCGATCGAACTGAATGCGCGTCTTCGCGTACTCCACCGCCGCCAAATAGCAGGCAAGCGCCGCTCCGTTGACTCCCCAGGCGATACCGAAACGCGCCTCGTCCAGGCAGGAGAGCGGGCCGCGCAGGCCACGCACATTGGGAAGGAGGTTCGAATACGGTATACGGCAATCTTCGAAATGGAGTTCTGAGGTAATCGATGCCCGGAGCGACAGCTTATGGCGGATATCGCTGGTAGTAAACCCCGCTGTGCCACGCTCGACGATAAACCCGCGTATGCCATCTTCCGCCTTGGCCCATACCACGGCGACGTCGGCTATGCTGCCGTTGGTAATCCACATCTTGGTGCCGTTCAGGATATACCAGTTGCCGTCTTTTCGAGCCGTAGTCTGCATTCCGCTGGGATTGCTTCCGGAATCCGGCTCGGTGAGTCCAAAGCAGCCGATCACCTCACCGCTGGCCATTTGGGGGAGCCAGCGCGCTTTTTGTTCGGGAGAGCCAAAAGCATAGATTGGGAACATGGCCAGCGAACCCTGAACCGAGACGAACGAGCGCAGTCCGCTGTCGCCAAATTCCAGTTCCTGGCAGGCCAGACCATAACAGACGGCGCTGAGCCCGGCGCAACCGTAGCCTTCCAGGTGCATTCCAAGCAGGCCAAGCTCGGCGATGGCCGGAATGAGTTCACGTGGGAAAGTGCCGGCCTCAAAATTCTCACCAATGAGGGGCAGTACCTGATCAGCGACAAATTTCTTCACGGTGTCGCGCACCAGACGCTCATCATCAGTTAGTAACCAGTCGATGTTATAGAGATCACTGGCTGGTGGTGGCAGAGCGGCACTCTGTGCGGTGCGCTCCGATTCACGCTCTGGCATGGTATCGACCATTATTCTCTAGGCTCCCTCTTGCTCTAGCTACAGCATATCACTAATGGACTACTGGCGACTCATGGCCGCAGTTCGAGCTGTGATCATCTCAGCTCAGGGATACGCCTGCCCGGTTGGACGGACTACCATCTCCGACACCGCGAAATTCGCCGGCTGTTGTAGAGCAAAAATCACTGCGCGCGCGATATCGGCCGGAACGAGTGGCACCGCGCCTTTGAGCAAGTTCCGCAGAATTTCCGGTGTGTACTCTGCGACCTGCTGAAACTCGGAGATGACTACGCCTGGTTCTATAGTGGTCACCCGCACCCCTTTCGGACCGACTTCCTGTCGCAGTGAGTCGGCTATGGCGCTGGCTGCGGCCTTGGTGCCGCAGTAGGCTGCTCCCCCAGGTGTCGGCACGCGGCCCGCTACCGAAGACATAATGATCACATGGCCGGATCCTCGCTCCAGCATTGGCGCCACCGCATATTTGAGAGTCAGTAGAAGGCCATAGACATTGGTATCGATCATATCTTTCCAGCGCTGTGGATCGCCGTCCACCACCGGAAGCCGGTAGCCGAATCCGGCGTTGGCCACCACAATATCCAGCTTACCCCAGCGATTCATGGTGGTCTCAACACCACGCTGCACATCCTCTGTGTTACGCACATCACCAGTGATGGTCAGCGTTTCTCCCGAGCCTCCGGTGTCTTGTTCTGCGCCTGCCAGACGCCTGGACAAGGCTTCAAGCCTTTGGGTACGTCTGGCAAACAGGGCGACATGCACTCCATTTGATACCAATTGCTCGGCAATTGCCTGGCCAATCCCGCTGCTCGCACCGGTGACCAGAGCCACTCTCTGGTGAAGATCCGAAAGCGGCTCTGGTGTCGTGGTATGCTCCACACTCATCGCGTTGTCTCGCCTTCTAACTCACCCGCGCCTGGGCGGGTAATGGCCGTCATTCAACTGTATCGTATGCCGCGATGGTTGGTCAATCCTAGAGTTAGTCGCGCCGTGATGTAGCGGTGGTGTCGCAGCCAGGCGCTCCGGACGCTCCAAACGCATGCTACAATAGGAAAGTCTTGCAATGCTTACCTATCAGGCACCAGGCACAGAAGGCAAAGGACAATGACCGATGTCAGATCCAGGCTCATTCGATCACGGCAATCCGTCTGATCCAGCCATCTTCATGTTGGACTGCGACAACACTCTTTTAGATAACGATAGCTTGAAGAGTGATCTTGACAGACAGCTGGAGGCGCTGCTTGGCAAACCATTACTCGAACAGTTCTGGAGCGTCTACGAAGAGGTTCGCGTTCTCACCGGCTCGGTGGATTTTCCCCTGACCATTGAGCGCTACCGAGCTTATCTGCCTGATGAGCCAGTGTTGCGGAAGCTCCGCAACATCATCATGGACTACCCCTTTGCTAGCCGGCTATATCCCGATTCGTTGGCTACCCTGGAGTACTTGAAAGCTTTTGCCTTGCCGGCAATCGTCTCAGATGGCGACTCCATCTACCAACCCTGTAAGATTGCCGCCAGCGGGCTGGCAGCAGCGGTCGACTGGCGGGTACTAGTCTACATACATAAAGAGGACCGCCTCGAAGACATATTTGTTCGCTGGCCGGCACCCTTCTATATTATGGTAGATGACAAGCAGCACATCCTTGCCGCTACCAAACAGCGTTATCCCGAGCGCTGTGTCACTGTGCATGTGCGGCAGGGCCACTATGCGATGGCTACCGAAAGAGTAAGCCCCATGCCTGATATAACCATCAACTCTATTGGTGAGCTTCGCAATTTCCACCTTGGCGACTTCAAGCGGTATCTCTCGACCCAGTAGAACGGCACGTATACCACCCTCGTCCGGCGGCTACTACTGCCCGGTTGCTCCGGCGGTCGGCGTGGCCGCTGGACTGGTCGCTTGGGTGCCTGGTGTGGCCGCTGGACTGGTAACGCCCCCGCTTATGGTAGATAGCGGCGGCGTCGAAACTGTGACAGTGGAGGGAGGAACCGGCACGAATTTCTGGTATCCAGCCTGCGGTGAATAGTTGTAATCGCCAGCGCAGCCAAAATCGCTTAGCCAATACTGCCAGATTGCCGCTCCCTGTCCTGCAAAGGATTCTTGCTGCATAGCGTCGTTCCAGATCTGAAACACCGGAGTCAGAGTATCGCAGTCAGGCATGCAGGGAGGGCACATCGCGCCGGCGTAAGGGCCTCCAGCAACCCAATAAACGAACGGCTCAGCGGGGAGGTAGGTGGTAGGGAACCATGCGTCACGGTCCGCTGCGCCGATATAGACTCCAGGTACAAATTGGGCGGCGGCGACGCCGGTGAGAAAGCCGTCGAGCACAGCGGCCATGTCCTTCTCTGTCGCGCCGTCGCTCCATCCACCGAAACCTTCCTCGACATCGGCAAATATGGTGAGCCCTCCGACTCCCGGGGTATTCTGCCAGGCGGCAACGGCGGCACTCGCCTGCTGTTTCCCAAAGGCAAACGGTGTGGCCGCGGTCGAGACATTGGGCCCGGAGAGCCCCCAATAGCCGTGACAATAATCGGCGCCAACCGCAACCGAGGTGTCCGGTATGAAACAACCAACGCTATTGTTAGTACCGCCAATCTCGGCGATGTAAAATTGGAGGGGCATATTCTCTGAGGTGGCAACTTCGGGCGGCGTGCAGCTGTCTACACCGAAACTGCCGCTGATGTACACTCCACCGGACTGTACGACAGCCGCGTGGGCAGTTTTGATATTGAATAACGAGGTGGCAGCAACTATGCCGGTTCCAGCGGCGAGCGCCGCACCGGCGAAGCGTATAAATTCTCGGCGACTTACCCCTGCCCGACGTATGTCACGCGAGCTCGCGCCGTTGGCCTGGGCGAGCTTGAGATATGCCTCAGAGCAGCTGGTGCATCCTTCATCATATTTCTTTATTGCTGCCTGGATTGCTCGTACTCGGATTTCTTCCGGAGTATGCTGGCGCATCATCCCACACCCTCCCCCCTACATGCTACTTTCCAATAACCTAACACTCTCGAAATGTCGCGTCCCGTCATGGGTCTCCCGTCGGCGCGCCACGACATCTTACCCCACAGTGTAGGTGGAGCAAACCTATACTAGCACATTTGATCGACTCCAGGAAATGAAGCAGCTCACACCTGCATACCAGGCCTCGGCGGCATTTGCGCGTGAACCGGGTAATCTATTAGTCTACCAGCTGAAGCGACATGCGCTAGCTTGAAGAGTCTACGAATAGGGAGCTATTAGAGTTGCTGGCGTCGTTGCGAGCCCGCGGTAATTCCTCTACTTCAGTAGCTGGCTGGCCACCACAATCTTTTGAATTTGATTGGTTCCCTCATAGATCTGGGTGATCTTAGCATCTCGAAAGAGCTTTTCCACCGGGTATTCCCGTATATACCCGTAGCCGCCAAAGATCTGCACAGCGTCCGTAGTCACTTCCATTGCTACATCAGAGGCAAAGTTTTTGGCCATGCTGCTCTCGTACAGAAAAGGACGCGCCGTCTCGGTGACCCGTGCCGACCACCAGGTCATTAATCGAGCTGCCTGTATCTTGGTTGCCATATCGGCCAGCATAAACCGGATGCTCTGGTTGGCGGCGATGGGTTGGCCAAACTGCACGCGCTCCATGGCATAGGCACGCGCATATTCGTAGGCAGCACGCGAGATTCCAAGGGCTATAGCGGCAATCATCGGTCGAGAACGGTCAAGCATCGTCATTGCTAGCTTAAATCCGCTGCCTTCATCGCCTAAGCGATTCGCGAGCGGCACCCGCACATCGTCAAGCAGAACTTCGCCGGTATGCGAGCAGCGAATGCCCAGCTTCTTCTCCTTCTTGCCTCCGCTGATTCCCGGGCTATCACCAGGAATGATAAATGCGGTAATGCCCCGATGTCCAAGCGAGCGATCTATCGTGGCAAAGACCACATAGAGGTCGGCGATGCCGCCGTTGGTAATGAATCGCTTGCTCCCTCTCAGCACGTAGGTGTCGCCTTCGCGACGTGCGGTCGTGGTCATCGCGGCGACATCCGAGCCTGCGTCCGGCTCGGTCAGCGCCATAGCGCAGAGCCCATTTCGCTCGACAATTGGCTTGAGCAGCCGCAACTTTTGCTCCGTGGTGCCGGCAAGCAGTATGGGAATACTGGCCAGGTGCGTTCCCCCAAGAACCGTGGCCACTCCAGCACATCCCCAGGCTAATTCTTCGGTGATGATACAGTTGGTGAGCTCGTCGGTGATGCCAAGACCGCCCAGTTCCTCGGGAAATGCGAAGGTTGTTAGCCCCAATTCACCAGCTTTTTTTACCAGTGCCCAGGGGAATTCTTCGTTCTCGTCCAGCTCAGCCGCTACCGGCCGTATCTCCTGCTCGGCAAACGTATGAGCAAGCTCCTGCATAGATTTCTGCTCGCTGGTGGGCTCGAAGTCAATCATAGATTCACGCTCCAATCCATCATCAATGCCTGCCTAACCGTATGACCAGTGGCATCCTGGCGCATCGAGGGGTGCGTCGCCCTTGCGGGATGAGGTACCTATCATAGCAGCTGCACCTGGATGGTAGAAGCATATCATCCAGCCGGTTCACCTCGTGTAAACGTAAGAATGAGTGCAGTCACTGTCGCCTGCGCGACTTTCTAGAAAAACAGGAGAGACTGAATGGCTTTACAGCGGTTTTACTGGCTGGTCGATGGTTCGCTCGCCGGATGCTCGCGACCCGGTGGTTGCCAGATTTCCTCCAGGTTGCCAACGGCTGCCGACCTCGCTGCTTTGGCCGACGATCTAGCCTGGCTGAGCGAGCAAGGTATCGATGCGTTGTTGACTCTGACTGAGGCGCCACTAGACGCGGAGGTGCTTGCTGCTTGTAATGTGGAAGCGCTGCATCTGCCGATAGAAGACCTGGCACCCCCAACACCTTCGGATTTTCTTGACGCGCTGGAGTTTATCGACCACCATCGCGCTCGTGGGCATGTGGTTGCTGTTCACTGCCGTATGGGACAGGGGCGCACCGGCTCGATTCTTGCCGCCTATCTCATACGGAGCGGCCTGGCACCAGAGGACGCGCTGCGCCGGCTACGCGCCGTCTGTCCAGGTGCCGTCGAGAATCCATCTCAGGAGCACGCCCTGGCAACCTTCGCCAGCCGCCGCGACTGGATAATCTGAAAAATGCTGGTTGACCCAGCTGATCTCTAGGGTTGCTGCACCAGCATGGACATATCTACCTCCGCGAACGATGCGCAGCCGGAGAGAGCGAGGGTCAGATCTAGGTCGGCAAGGAAGTTGAGCAGCACATCACGAATCCCCTCTTCACCAGAAAGGCTCAGCCCCCATATATATGGGCGGCCAAGCAGCACAGCGCGCGCACCAAGAGCTATAGCTTTAAACGCATCGGCTCCACCGCGAATGCCACTGTCGAAGAGCACCGGCACCTGTTGCCCCACCGCCCGTACAATCTGCGGAAGGCAATCAAGTGAAGCTCGCGCACCATCCACCTGCCGTCCTCCATGATTGGAGACGATGATGCCGTTAGCCCCGTAGTCCAGAGCCTTTTGGGCGTCATCTTCCCGCAATATACCTTTCAATAGAATGGGCTGTGACGTATGCTGGCGAAGGAAAGCAAGATCATCCCAAGTCAGCGTGGGATTGGAGAAGATACTGACAAACTTGAGGATGGCGCTTTGCGGATCTACCTCGGGCGGTTGCGCAAGAGCGGCGCGAAAGACTGGGTCACTAAAATAATTGGCCAGACCCTCGCCCAGGAGAAAAGGTAAGTAGGCGTTCTGTATATCTCGTTCACGCCAGCTCAAGATTGATGTATCCAGTGTCACCACGATGGCCGTATAGCCCGCTTTCCCGGCTCTCTGCAGAAAACTGGCGGTGAGCTCGGGGTCGCGACCCCAATAGAGCTGAAACCAGCGAGGACCATTGCCGGCGGCGGCCGCTACCTCTTCGAGGGTTTTTGAGGAGGCGGTGCTGAGGATAAATGGTATGCCCAGAGAAGCGGCTGCTCTGGCAGTAGCGACCTCCGCTTCGGAATGAACTATAGACTGGACGCCGATTGGGGCAAGCAGCAGGGGCGCCGGTAGCTCTGCGCCCAGGACTTCGACGGCGGTGCTGCGCTTGGACACATTACGAAGCATGTGGGGCGCTATCCGAAAGTGACGGAAAGCTTCCCGGTTAGCCCGCATAGTGTCTTCAGCGCCGGCACCGCCGGCTACATACCCGTAGGCCTCCTGGCTCAGCTTTTCACGAGCCTGTCTCTCCAGTTCCTCATAGGATACCGGTGTCGCCGGCTTCTGGCCTTGTATACCTGCCAGGTAGATTTGTAGTTGCCGTTCCGTCCCATAGGCATGTGGTGACTGCGCCCCATTGCTCATCATAATTCCCCATTCCTCCATACTGTGCGGCTAGTAGCGGACAAGATACTCCTCCGATAGCTGCTACCACTCTTGTTTGCCTACCAGTTTATACTCTACTCAGAGCGGTGATGCTAGCGCGAGTTCTGCGCCGCCGCTAGCATCACCGCTCTGAGCGGTCGAGAGAGGAGTACGCCGTGCGTGAAGATCTGGTGACGCCGGCCACTGCCCGCCGTCTAGCCGGCGAAGGATTTACCTGGGAGCCGGAGCTTGGTGATTGGTGCACAGTTCTTGGAGCTGAGTATGCCGGTGAGACACGAGTGGGGCTCTGGCTCATTACCGCGGTGTATCCGCAGGCGGGCCTGCTCGGATTGGTGGATTCCACCGGACAGTGGCCCACCAGCCAGGTACCGCAGGCCGACTGCCTGTGGCTACCCACCATCGGCAAGCTCAAGGTCTGGCTACGGTCGCGAGGCTTCCGGGTCGCCACCGGTGAAACCGCGAGTATGCTGCTTGGCGCGACCTCTCCTGCACCCAGGCATGTCTGCCGTCTGACCCGCGAAAGCACTCCGGTACCGGTTGACGGCAGTGGTACCTCGGAATCCGAGGCGCTGGCAGACGCAATACTTCGCCTGCTTGGAGCTGGCACCGCAGACTCATCGCGCCTGAATTGGCCTTGAGCGCCACTCAGTCGATTATCGTCTCAGTCGATTATCGTCGGCTATCCATGGCGCGCACGTGCCGCCGGCGAGGCCGCGTCGTCAGGAAGCATGAAGTACATATCACTGTAAAAATCCCGTATGTACGGCGGTACCAGCCGCAGGTCCGCCATCATGCCGCTGGCCATGCCAGCATACATCTCCCAGTCATTTCGATCTACCAACATGCCGTTCCAATGTTGCTCGGGTATACCATGCACATAGCCGTAAGCTAGCCCCGCAAGCCGCGTATAACGCGGCTCAGTTTCAGCGGAGAGCCGTATTGTCGCCTCAATCAACGCATCCTCGCGGCCAGCGCGCCGGTAGTGCCACCAGGCATGCGCCAGCTCATGTATTGCGGCTTCATACTGGGCGGTAAATAGGAAAACCTGATTTCGGTCGGGATACCAGTACCCACCGCCCCGCACGCTGGAGAGATCCTCGACTTCAAAACGAATGGCCGTACTGAGCCAACGCCTGGCGTCATCGGTGTAGGGAAAGATGGAAAGAACCTCTTGGAGATACGCCGCACCCGCCTCGCCACTCCCTTGTGCGGTAGCCGCAGAAGAGAATAGCGCTTTCAGCCACGTCATGAACGGATTGGGAGACGATGATCTATCCATCTATGTGTGCCACCAACTGAGCCGTGCGGCCGACAATCCATTTTTCTCTGTCGAGTCCGCACCTGGTCGAGAGTAGAGTCAAGAAACGCCGCTTGTCTGGATGATGATATCGGTTGTGTTTGATAATTGCCCATCAGGTTCAATCGTAATGGTAACATAGCCGTTGCCCTGGGCAGCTTGTATTTGCTGGGTCGAGAAAATAGTGTTTTGCGTTATCTTCTGCCAGCCCTTACCAGGAAGCTGAGCGAGGTAATAGCTCAGCACCTGATTGGTCGAGTCGGCGGTGCACAGACCAAATATCCCATCGCCGCCTGATATCTTGCTGATTCGCGCCTGTGCGTTGGGATACGATGGGATGCTGGCCGGCAACGGAGCCTCGATATCGGCCGGTCCTGAGCAGAACTCGGCTATGCCGCCTTCTCCTGTACCGGGAGAGGCAACGCTGGTCGTGGGAGTGGCAGTCGCCGGTAGCACCCCCCCGGGTCCAATCGTTCCACCGCCGGTTCCTCCATTGGACGAGGACACGGTTGAGTTAGGCGCGGCGCCGCCGGTGCTGCTTGAGCAGGCGGCAAGCGCTGTTGCCAGCAGCAGCATGAGACCTAGTGTAGTTATGAAGGGGGGTACGCGGACACCAGAAAGTCGCATGTATTCCTCCATCAGCCCATCCTGGGACCCAAAAAATAACCTGGAGTGCCGGCTTCTTGAGTATACCGTGTCTGTCTACTGGCGGTCACCTGCCCGAGTACCGTTCGCCGGTGCCGCGCAAGATGTGTCCCTAGGGGAAGAGCCAGACGCACGAATACGGATGTGGGACTGGCTACTCTTCTGTTGGTGATAGTACAGGGTGCCACTGGTTGATTCGAAGACGAAGACGCACAAGTTCTCGAAATGCGTGGACAATCACGCCGAGGTTGGCTCCAGTAGCTTTGCCGTGCTGACGGGGATAGTGACGTACCGGTACCTGGACAAATGGTATGCCCAGGCGCGCAAGCTTGACCAACATCTCGGTATTGACCATCGCGCCTTCCGAATGTATGTCACAGGCGCGCACCAGAGAGGTGTCATAGAGCTTGAAGGCGCAGTCTACGTCTCGCACCCGGAGACCAAAGAAGAGTGACACCAGAAGATTCCAGCCCCAGGCATTCAACTTGCGCATCCAGGTGTCCTGCCGCTTCTCGCGATACCCCAGCACAATGCGATGCCCTTTTTCCCGCTCGGCCAGCAGTAGTGCCAGATCCTGGATATCGAACTGTCCATCCGAATCCATGAAGAAGAGGAGGGATTTGGTCGCGGCATCAAAACCGGCAATCAGCGCGCCGCCATAGCCACGGTTGGGCCGATTATGCACCACGCGTACATGTGGATTGGCAGCGGCCATCGCGTCGGCAATGGTACCAGTGCGGTCGCGGGACCCATCGTCGACGACCACGATTTCGTAATCGGGTGCGATGACCGAGAGTACTTCGACGCAGCGGCTAGTGGTCGCGGCGATGACCGCCTCCTCATTGTAGGCAGGCAGTACCACGCAGATGCCGCGCAGGGTGACCGAGCCCGCAACGGGGGTGTTGCTTGAAATTCCGGAGATATGCGGCTTTCCCGATGCCATCTGTGCTGTTTCCTCTCTGGTCTCGACCGCCCATGATTCGCCGAATTTACCCGCCTGCTATGCAAAAATGCTGCCACCACCTACCCCTAGTAGAGCGCCTCGAAGATGGCCGCGATCCCCTGTCCGCCGCCGATGCACAAAGATGCTGCGCCATAGCGCATCCCATGTCGTTTGAGCTCATTTATAAGAGTCAGCGCCAGCCGAGCGCCGCTGGCCGCCAGCGGATGGCCCAGAGAAATGGCGCCGCCATGCACATTGGTCTTGTCACGGTCCAGCCCAAGCTCTTGTTCGACAGCCAGATATTGCGCCGCAAAGGCTTCGTTGACCTCGATTCGATCCAGGTTGTCCAGCGAAAGATCAGCCCGCCTGAGCGCCTGTCTAATGGCGGGGGCAGGGCCGATGCCCATGATACGTGGATCTACTCCAACGATACCCCACGAGACCAGACGCGCCAGCGGTTTCCATCCGCGCTGGTTAGCTATGGCGCCGGTCGTGAGTACTAGTGCCGCACCGGCATCGTTGATACCGCTGGCGTTTCCTGCCGTCACTACTCCGTCTTCGCGGAAGCGTGGCGGAAGCTTGGCGAGCGCCTCAGCAGACGTTTGGCGAATACCCTCGTCGCGATCCACAACAGTCTCTCTGCCCTTGCTGTCCATCGTCGTGACCGGAACGATCTCTTCAGCCAGCCAGCCTTGCTCCTGCGCCTGCCTGGCCGCCTCCTGGCTTCGCAGAGCGTACGCGTCCACTCTCTCACGGTCGAGATGGTATTGTTCCGCCAGATTCTCGGCAGTCAGCGCCATGCCTAAATCGCAATAGCTATCCACCAGAGCTTCCCACAAGTAATCCTCGAGCCTGTGCTCCCCAAGGCTGAGCCCGGTTCGAGCGCCGCGTACCACAAAGGGCGCCTGGGTCATATTTTCAGCGCCACCTGCCAGGGCTATCGTACCTTCGCCCAATAGAAGCGACTGTGCCGCTGAAATCACCGCCTGCAAGCCGGAACCGCAGAGGCGATTCACCGTCAAGGCGGGAGTTTCTATAGGAACGCCAGTTCGTAGAGCCACGTGTCGTGCCAGGTAAATAGCGTCTTTGCTAGTCTGCAGTACATTGCCGAAAACGACTTGATCTATCTCTGTGGCCGCTACACCACAGCGCTCTAGAGCTGCTCGCGCAGCGATCGCACCAAGTTCGATCGCCGACACGTTTCGGAGCGACCCCATAAAGGTGCCGAACGGAGTACGCGCGCCACCCAGCACGACAATATCACGATCTTCGACTGACATGTGGTTACCCCCGCTGTCTCGAATCCACACTTACTTTAACTCGGCGACTTTAACTCGGCGACGCCGGCGTAGAACCCTTTAGCGTTTCGTACACTAGGGTCATATTGTGATGTCGCAAGCGGTGCTGCGCCAAGACGCAACTCTAGCTCTCCGACTCGCACGACAACACGCTCAAAGAGCGGCGTCATTCCGCGAAGCGCGCGCTCTTGCCGACTGCGCGCACGAGTAACATACACCTGAACGCGCAAATCGCGCAATAAGCGCCGCTGAAGATCGTACGGCATAGCCTCTAGCGCGGCACAGATAGCGGCAGCGGCCGGCGTCAAGAGTGGGGCATCGCCAATATGTTTCAGCACTTTTGTGCCTAGCGTGTCTGTCGTAGCTGCGACTGTCGCTTTATCGCTCGCTATGCGCGGCCACTCTTCAGACCAGTGCCGCAGCGTGCGAAACAGCCACTCGCGCTGATGCGCATGATCAGTCTTTGGCATCGCCGCCGCAAGATCGGCTTTCGCCTGTTCGCACTGCGAAAGCGCGTGTTGCAGCTTGTCATTGTACAATGTGATCTCTTCAGCGTCTTTCTTCGCGTCGAGCGCATTGAGCACGCGTCGATAGCGTGTGGCGTCGTCGCTGAGATCGCTCACGCGACTGCGCAGCGCTTCGAGTGTCGCATCTGCGAGCGCGACTTCGCGTGTCGCGTGTTCGATCTGCGACTCGTTCGCATCGGCCCAATCGCAAAGCGTTTCTGGATCAGCGAGCACAGAAGCGACGATTCCGAGCACCATGTTGTCGAGCTTCACTGCCGGAACGATAGGTGACGGGCAGGTGTTGAACAGATTGCTGCGTACGGCGCAGCGATAATACGGCTTTCGCCCGCCGCGCTGTGACTTGTGCCAATATCGCGACATAGCAGAGCCACACTCTTGGCAGCGCACGAAGCCGCCGTGTAGCAGCGTCGCATCAGCAGGATACTCATGACGATTGAGCTTGCCGCCGTTGCCGCGTAGCTGGATAATGCGTTGCTGCACGCGCTCCCAGAGTTCAACGCTCACAAGATACGGCTGTGGAACAACCCCTTCAGCAAGCGGCAGCGTTTCGCTCTCCCATGCGCTCGCGTCATGCAGTCTATCCGTCACGTGGCGTTCGTCCCACAATTCGCCGTTATCGTCAGGGCGCTTCTCCCACGTGACACTGTAGCGCAACAGCCGCGCTCGACCGCAGTAGATCGGGTTCTTCAATATGTACGCCACTGCGCCGGGAGTCCACTGACTCTTGCGGCTAGGCGTCGGCACTGCTTCGTTGCAGAGTTCACGGGCGATTTGTCGCAGTGTCGCGCTCTCGTCTGTGTCTAAGCGTTCGTACCAGGAGCGCACGCGTTCGGCTGCTTCTGGCACAAGCTCGTACGCTGAGTACTTCTTTTCGTCATCGCGTTTCGGGCGCCAGCGATAACCATACGCCGGGCCGCTACGACCGCTACCGGGAAGCCCAGCTTCAGCACGGCGCATCATACCCGGCAGCGTGCGCTCTCTCAAGCGAGCGGCTTCGAGTTCGCCCATCACGTCGCGAACCGCTCCGACGATGCGTGACTCCATAGTGTCTGGCAGCTTGCCGGTTGGCGGCAAGTTGGCAAAGCGAAATTCGCAGCCGAACTTTTCCGCAGTTGCTTTCCACACGGCACGACGATCGGCAAGACGATCCACACGCTCATATTCTGAGCATACGATCACGTCGATTTTGCGCTGCTCAGCGAGCATGAGCACGGCGTTCAGCACCGGACGGGGAACCTTTTTGATGCCAGACGTGTCGCGTTCAGCGAACGCATACGCGTCAGCGACGAGCGTCCAGCCGCGCTCGCTCACAAATTCGAGACAACGACTGATCTGGGTATCGACATTCGGGCCAGTGGATTCGCGTGCGAGAATGACTGCTCGAACACTTGCTGGGTCGCGCTGGTCAATCGGAACGCGCACAGTTCGTTCAGCGCTCATTCTGCCTGCTCCTGTTCTCACTATGTAAGCTAGCGAGCGTAACTTAAAAAACAGCTCACTTTTTTAAGCTAGCGAGCGTAACTTAAAACACGGCCGCGTTATGGCAGCTTGCTTTAAGTTAGCAAGCGTAACTTAAAAGAGTCGCGTCAGTATGTTCGTTTGCTTGTGCTTGACGCTTTTCCCAATTGGCGCGCAACCGATCAATCTTCTGATCAGCAGGTATGCGGCGTGGATGTGCCTGATACAATATCCAGTTGCGAATACGGCGCGGGTCTACATCATGAGCTTTACAGCTAGCGGCGAACTGCCCGTACGGTGCAAGTCGCTCATGTATCCGCAACAGAAGTTCGCGCCCCTGCGCCGAGACTCTGCTACCTCTGCCGGTGTAATACGGATGAAGAGAAGTCCACTGACTCCACATTCTACACAGTACTTCACACGTGGCTGCCACATCGGCAGGGACGCCCTCATATTCGCTGCTCATTTTGCCTGCTCCTGGTCTGCATCAACAAAGCCGCGCCCCTGTGTGGATAGTTGCTCCAGCCGCCTGTCAAGCGCTTGCAGGTCAGCACGCAGGGCGTCGGTTATCACCCAATGTGCTTGCGTGAAGTAGCGTGCCAGCGATAGGGTTGGCAGCTTGTGCGATGCCTCATGGATACGCATTGAGAGTTTGCTGGCAACCGATGTCCATTCCTGTATGACGGCGAACTCTTTACCGGCGTCCTTCAGTTCTTTCTGAGCATCGCGAGCAATCTTTTCCAAGCGTTTCTGCTCGGCGCGTGCTTCAGCGAGTGCGCGTGCATAGTGGCGCTCGGTGTCTGCCTTGCCGCGTGCATAGGCTTGCTCAATAGTCTCCTGGTCGGTGGTGTTCATTTTGCTGTCTTTCCTGTCTGCTCGCGATCAATCAGCCACTGCTCAAAGACTTCGCGGCGAACAAAATAGCCGCGACTGCGACCCTTGCCCATACGTACGGCAGACATCTCGCCGTTGCGAAGTGCCACCCGTATGCTTTCTACTGGAAAGCCAGTTTCGTCTGCCATCTGTTGCGGCGTGAGATAGCGCACTTCTGTACTCATATTACTGCTCCTTTGCTTAGCATTTTCATCGTTCATAAGCATTGTAACATATATGTACTCGGAGTGCAATATACCTTGCTATTATATGTAAAGTAGCGTATAATTCAAGTGTGGTGAACTCCACTGGTAATCCAGTTCAAGGAGCAGGCAACATGACAGAAAAAGCTTTTAGTAAGCTCTTGGCACGACGCCAACACGAGCAGCAGCAGACAATTGCTCTGCTGAGAATGCTGGCGCCAAGAGCGACAGCGAGCGACAAAACGGCAGCGATCGCTCGCGAGCACAATCTGAGCAAGGAAGACGCGAAATCCTTTATTGCCGACATGGAAAATCGACAGGAGTTTGAAAATGGCAACAACTAAGAAGCAAGCAGACACAACCACTGAGAATGTAGTTCAGTTCGCCAAGCCGGTGACTGTTGAAACCGTTGAGCAATTGAAAGCTGAAGCCAAGCGCGCAACTGAAGCGCTGCGAGCTGCCAAAGCAGCATTGTCCAAGAAGACGCCACTCGAAACCGTCTTAGAGAAGCAGTCTCACGGCGTGACTGACCAACGCGCTCGGCAGTATTTCATTGGTCTTGTCCGCTCTCGCGTCAAAGCCGGTCAGGACCGCGAGACGGCGCTGTCGGCAGTTGTTGAGATGTTCACTGACTTCTTGATCGCTGAAGTCGCGAACGAGTGAACGAGCGCCGCAGGGATGCGGCATCTTCTGTGAGGAGCACACACATGCCAATTAACCGATATGCCAAATCCATAGAACGTTTGCAGCTTGCCTACAAACAAGCGTACGAGAGTTACCGACTCGCAGCATCGCCAAAATGGCGCGACTACTACTCGGCGTTAATGGGCCGCATCGCGTCTAAAGTCGCGCAGTTGTCGATGTTCGGTTAGCTCGACCGTTGACCTCGCAGTCTGTAGTGGATAAAATGAATTATCCACTACATAGAAAGGAAGCAGTGATGTATATTCTCTGGCATGACCGGCCGCGTGGAACGAACACCAACATAGTGATGCTTGTTGCCGAATTGGCACGATCTGAACGCGTTGCTGCTACCGGCAAAGTGCGTCGTGTGTCCGTATGTTTCTTGGGCAGCATTCGTCAGAAGGAAACCCAGCCGCGCATGCAAGTATACGGAGGGGTGGTTTTCTGGGAGAATTACGACATACGCCTGAAGTTCTGGACACGAGCGCTCGGCACACTCGCGAGAACCCACCGTGTTGGGCAGACAGGATTGACGCTGGAGCAAATAGCGGCGCTGGCGGACAAGATTGCTTTGCGTGTTTCGCTGCCAAAACCAGGAGAAGTGAGACGATGGCGTCTTATAAACACGTATGACCCTGACATAGACGAAGGCGCCACGAGACCGTTGGGCTTTGCCCGTGACCAGCCGAATGCCAGAATGCGGAGTCGTGAAGATCGCGGCTTAGCAATTCTAGAGCAACTGCCCGCCTACCGCGCACAATTCTGAGGCAGCGCTCAAGAACGACCAAGACCGTCTACCAAAGACGGCAGCAAATCGCCTCCATTTGTTAGACGGAGGCGATTTTGTATCCTTGCTCGCGGCGCACTCTGGCGATCCCTTCCCCTTGGCCCTATGCTTTGATTCGAGCAGCCATCTCGTCAGCGGGAATATCAGTGACGACAATATTGACCCCGCACCACTCGCCGAGATAAGTGAAGTGCCGAGTCAGCACCTTACGGGCGACCATGGTATCACCGTCTTGATATTCGACGCTATCGCCGACATCGGGGATGGGAATTGCCTCGCCACGCTCGGCACTGATGTCAATCTCCTGCACCTCGTCGTAGGGGCGTTCACGATTCTGCGGCTTGTACTGGAACTCGACTTTGTACTTCATTGCGTCCTCCGGTGAATCCTAGCGAGTGACTGGAAGCTCGTTTAGCGCTCACAGGATACAACATACGCTGGCCTGCTAGACAGACTGACAAAGTTGCCGATACAAAACTGACTCAGGCGATGTACTGCTAGCGAGCGCTCTCGAAAGCACACCGGCACAACTGGTGAGGTCGTGCCGGTGTTTGTTTGTGATACAGTGCCAAGCAAATAGCAGACTCAGCAGGGAGCAATAACACGATGGAAGGATGGATAGCGTTCGGATCGGTGGTGGCTGCAATTTCAGCAGCGATTGCCGCTGGCGCGGCCATTTGGCTTGCGATTTTAAACAGGCAGCTTGTACAGATAAGCCAAGATGAAGTCCGTGCCATACAGGAGCAAGTTAAGGTAAGTCAGGCGCAGGTTACGATCAGCCAGGCGCAGGTAGACATCCAGGAGCGGCCTGTGCTCGTGCCTCGTGCCACGCCATTTTTTGATAAGGACCACGACGAGTGGCTAAAATGGGACGCGCCTCAGCAGCCGCTTACTCTCAACAATGTGGGCACTGGCACGGCATTTAACGTTGCGAGCGTGCTGTATGGTTGCACTGCCTACCTGCACGATGGCCCAACTGGCCCCAAACTATCTCCGGCCGTAAATAATCCACATTGGAGTAGCTGGCTCGGAGTGCCAATTCCTGCTGGCGCCGAGCTACCCGCCCCACTCACACTCGGCGCTAGCACATTCTTACAAGGTAACGATCACATCGGCGGCTACTCCTTCCATGCCCCTGAGCAGCCGTCCATGGCAGCGATTGCAACGCAGGGCGTCCTTTGGGCGGTAGCACGGCTGACTATCACTTACCACGATATTTCTGGCCGCAAGTACGCTAGTATCTTCGACTATGTTCGCGCTCGCGGCTGGTACAAAGTTGACATCATACCCGGTATTGACCGCGACCTTGACGACATGGAAGGTTACTACCGAGCCGTGCCTGGACCGGAAGCACCAG
Source organism: uncultured Chloroflexia bacterium (assembly GCA_963826075.1). Classification (GTDB taxonomy): domain Bacteria; phylum Chloroflexota; class Ktedonobacteria; order Ktedonobacterales; family JADMIN01; genus JAJPKE01. The sequence goes on along the minus strand of CAWGVQ010000002.1, from coordinate 748,079 downwards.
CGGACCAGCCAGAAGTTACCGTCGAGGAAGTTGAAAAACAGGTAGAATACTTCCAAGCCAGGCAGCCAAATGCCGCGCTCCATGATAAGGATCGAGCGCAGGAGCCGTAGGGCCGCGCTCGCTGTGATACAATGCCGAGCAAGCAGCCGACCATACGCTTATTGATCCGGAGACCACCAATGTCAGGTGCTAACAGCATTTTCGGACATATTCATGCGGCGAGAGCAAATGCCGAACTGTGGCGTGCAAAGGTGGACGATGCAGAGCGCCGTCTCAAAGCACTATACGAGTCCATAGTAAATGGCCAGGCACCTCTAGGCTCAGAGCACCAGTTCGCAGTGCTGCTGGACCATTGTGCCCGGTTTAAGGTTGAGCTAGAAGACGCCGAGGCGACCCCGTGCAATCTGGAAGCACTACAGAACTAGGGCTGCGTAGGACAGCTCACTGGCGACGGACAAGAACAATCTAGGCGCAGGCGACTCCCGGGACTGCCCTGGCGCAGCTCTGACAGAGGTCATCCCTGATTTGTCATGATGGGATCGAGGCCAGGGAAATTCACTCTTTGTGCGCTGAGTATGTCTAAGGCAAGCACACACCATACACCCTGATCTCTACAGGCCTAGCAGCGACCAGACAACGCAAGCTCTTCCCAAAATGACAGATCAGGGTCATTGCGATGTTCCTCATCGGTGGTACAGAATATGCGGCTGCGAGGGGACAAGGAGGTGTCCGATGCCCAAATATCTGACTGCGCGCCCGCCTTTGGACGCCACTGAAGAACGTCACGTTCGCAAGCTGACGCATAGTGTCCATGCCCCTGCCGACTGGATCTTTCATGCCAAAATGGTGGCCTCGAGCTGGGATGGGCTGCGTACCCGCCAGATTGCCGAAGCCCTGGGCTGCCATCCCCAAACCGTGCGGGAACGCCTGCAAGCCTTCAATGAGCGCGGCTTCGAGGGCCTCGGCATGAAACCGGGCGGCGGCCGTAAGTCCCGGCTCACCGAGCACGAGCGCAGTACTATTCTGTACCTGATTCACTTTCCCCCACCGGGCCAACCCACCTATGAACCCACTGGCGAGCTGCACGTCGATGATCCCAAAGGCGAGGTCGAATGGACGCTCGATGCCCTCACGACCATGGCCCGCCAAAAGGGGATCCAGGTGGCCCGCAGTCAAGTCCGGCGCATCTTCCGCCAAGAAAAGGTGCGCTGGCGGCACACACGGCTGTGGGCCAGCAGTAAGGATCCCGACTTCGTCCCAAAAGGGCAACGATCGTCGGCCTCTACACCGCTCCACCCCAAGGAGCCACCGTCCTCTGTGTCGACGAACTCGGTCCCGTAACCCCGCGCAATTTCCCGCCGGCTCCGGGCTGGTCGCCCGACGGGCACCGGATCAAGGTGCCCCTCAACTACGACCGGGGACCGCCCAAGGTCTGGGTCTACGGGGCCCTCCGCGTTCACGATGGGCAGGCGCTGACCCAGACGGCTCGCGCACGCAATACGAGCGGGTATCTCGAGTTACTGCAGACCATCGACCGCACGTACCCGAGGGGAGATCTCTATCTGATTGCCGACAACCTGGCGAGCCATACCAGCGGCCCGATCCGCGAATGGCTCGATGCTCATCCCCGCGTCCAGCACGCCTTCATTCCGGTCGGAGCGGCGTGGTTGAATTTGATCGAGGGGTGGTGGCGCATCTTCCGGCGGAAGGCTTTCGCCGGGCAATCCTTAGCTGATGACCATGACATCGCCTATGTAACCCGGGTTGCCACACACCATCTCAATCGCCACGCCAAACCCTGGGTCTGGGGACGGCCACCTAAGCCCCACCGCGTACTTCGGCGCCGTTTTGTGTACTGCCTATGAGGAACAGCGCATCATACCAATCTATGTTCGATACTTGTAGTATTTCACTAGTCCAAGGACGACAAATCTCAGGTAAGGAGCTCCTGTCTACAACGACTTAGGCAAAACTGGCATAAATCGGAAGGCTCAACATGCAACCGGTATGTGCTATAGTCCACTTAGAAGGAGAAAGTAGGAGCGCTGAAGTTCTCAAAATGATGTGTGCAAGATGAGGGGCTTCTTTCGACGCAATCGTAAGCATGTGCAAGACCAAGCTGATCGTGCGCAAGAGATCGGCATTCTCCAACTGCAGAGCAACCGATCCCGACAAATGCTCGCGCTCGTGGCAGAAGTACAGGGCAAGCTATACGAGGCATTCGCTAAGAATGACGATCTCAATGCCTTGAAGCAAGACGTTTTTCAAGGCAGTCTTAAATGGGTAACATCGAACACGAGATCATCATCGGGGGCGATCTTTCTTGTAACGTTGGCTGGCACTCCTGATGAGCTCGTCAAGGAGCTCGTCCTCGATGCTGCTGTTCATGAGGGATATGAGAATCTTGAAGGTAAGCTCACTCGTTTCCCTGCGAATGCTGGCATAACCGGTCGCTCCTATACAACTGGCCAAACCACGTGGGTTCCAGACACAACAGGTTATCCCGACTTTATCCCAGTATTTTCGCCCAATGTGAAAAGCGAGTTGGCCACCCCACTCGTGAGAGGGGAGGAGATCTTGGGCACCCTCCACGTGGAATCACCGGCAATAGATAATTATGCGCTAAGTGATGTCGAGCTCGTAGAGTTTGCCGCGGGGGAGGTCACGCTTGCGCTCTCATTTCTGACTCTTGCTCAAGAGCGCCAGAACGGAACACAGCTCAAGGTTAAGAATAAGCCGCTAGCATCGGCCACCCTTTCATCGACACCTCAGCCCACCTCTGTGGATCACCCACGCGTTTTCATCAGTTACAGTCACACGGATACCAAGTTCGTTGAACGCCTGGTACGAGACCTAGAGCAGGCGGGAGCGCGACCTTGGTTTGATCAAACAGATATACGCGATGGATCCTTCGTCGCCCGAATTAATGAAGGCCTGAAAAACTCGGACTGGTGTGTCGTGGTGCTTTCACCCGACGCCCTTCAATCTCGAGCTGTCGCGTTCGAAGTAAACGGTGCCATCGAACAGTACCTCAGGGAACGCCTCCTTGGAGTGATTCCAGTGATAGCAAGGCATGTCCAGAACGACGAGATTCCAGCACTCTGGGGACAACTCCAGCGGTATGATGCAACCAACGACTACCAGGGGGCACTAGCTTCTCTTATCTCGGCCCTCGGACTCACCGCCAAGTAAGACTCAGAACGGAGTCTCTTCGCTCGATCCCTCAGACGTGTATGCAGCTGCTTCTGCGCCTGACTGCCAAATAATGTCAGTTTCGATGGGGTACCTTTAGTAAGATGCTCCGGAAATTTGAGCTGCCGGCCTTAATGCACTGAACTACAAGTATCCAACGGAAATTGGCATCAGAAACTGTACGAGAAGGGGTGAAGTCCGAAAGTGCCCTCCAGGAGATACCCTAACCGAAACGCGTGTCTCAAACACCTTTCGGAGGGCATCCCTGGTATGGCACTTCAAGTGTACCCAAGTGATCTGACTGATGCAGAATGGGCGGTCCTTTCCGGACTGCTTCCGCCCTCTAAGCCGGGCGGTCGACCCCGTAGCATTGACCTGCGACACATTCTCAATGGGCTGTTTTATCTGGTCCGCGCTGGCTGCGCCTGGCGCTACCTGCCGCGCGAGTACGGGCCCTGGTCCACGGTGTATCACTATTTTCGGCAATTTCGTCGCGATGGAACGTGGGAACGGGTGCATACACACCTGCGGGAGCTGGCCCGCAAGCGGGCAGGACGAGATCCCACCCCCAGCGCAGCGATTATCCGACAGTCAATCCATTCGGACCCACCAAGGGGGACCACGTGGGTTTGATGGCGGCAAGAAAATCTTCGGGCGCAAGCGGCATGTGCTCGTCGATACGTTGGGGCTGCTGCTCAAAGTGGTCGTCCATCCCGCGAGCCTGCATGATCGCCAGGGGGCGAAGTTGGTCCTGGGCGCCTTGGGCACGGCCTTCCCGCGGCTGCAGCTCATCTGGGCGGATCAAGGCTATGCCGGTGCCCTGCGTCAGTGGACGAAGGAGCATATCGGCGTCACCCTGGAGGTCGTCTACCCCTGGTGGCGGCATCTCAAGCGCTATTTTCCGGATTTCCTCGACGATTTTGGCTACCAACCAGGCTTTAATGTGATCCCGCGCAGGTGGGTAGTAGAACGCACCATCTCGTGGTTAGGCCGCGCCCGCCGGCTCAGCAAAGACTATGAGCGACTTCCGGTCAGTAGTGAGGCTCTGATCTACCTTACCAGCATTCGCTTGCTCCTCGTCCGCTTGGCACGAAACGCGGTGGGACGGCATCTCACATAGATATCCGTGCCTCCTGTGCACCCTTTCCCATGTATACTGCAACCAGTGCAATGATGCGCCAGTGCTGCGACAGGAGCAGATATCTATGAGGTATGGGGACTTAACGTACCAAGAAATCGCCGAGCGGATCGCAGCCGGTTGGCTCGCTCTGGTGCCGACCGGCTGCACCGAGCAGCAAGGTCCGCATCTTCCGGTGGACTTTGATACCTGGTTCGCTGAAACGCTCTTGCTCGCGGCCTCTGACGCCGCGGCAGCAGACTACGGGGTCGGGTCGCTCGTGCTCCCGCCACTGCCCTTTGGTCCGACTCCGGAACATCGGTCCTTCGGCGCTGGCTACGTTGATCTGCCGGCGGCGTTGCACGCGGCGATCCTGGAAGCGGTGCTGGAGTCGCTGGCGACGCAAGGGTTTCGGCGCATCCTGATCTGGCGCGGCTGTGGAGGGCACGACCTGTACGCCATGGTCGAGCACTTCAACACCCAGCAGGATCACGCCCGTGTCCTTCTCCCCGAACTGCCCTTTCATGCCATTTGGTGTCGCCTGGCTGATGCGCAGGTAGCTTGTGGGCATGCCGATAGTTTTACGACGTCCATGATGCTTCACTTGCGGCCCGATGCGGTGCGCGAGGACCGCGTCGTTGACCCGCACAGCCAGGAGCCCGACTGGGCTGATCCGCACCTGGACTTTGGCCGCTACTCGGCAACGGGCGTGATTGGCGATCCCACCCATGCGAGTGCAGTGCTTGGAGCCCAGTTGTGGCAGGAATGCGTGGCGACAGTAGCTCACGAAATCCAGGCTGCTGCATCTGGTTAGTGGCTGTGGCTGCTGCTAGCCATGAAGCGCGGTGGCAATCCTTCTCGCACAGTTTCGGAGAAGAGCAGTCACAACTTGTGTTTCTGTATCCAGCACACTACAATGGAGGCGCCCCCTTCACACTCTGGATGCCAATCTCTCAAGTTCACCAGATTTGCGGAAGGACTTCATCTCGTGGTTCCTTCAGAATTCGTCAACTTCTTTATCGCGAGCACCGGTGCCGCGGCCGCGCTCGCTGGCCTGCTCTTTGTGGCCGTTTCTCTGGCGCCGGAGCGGATTGTAACGCTGCAGGCACCAGTGGAGCGGCAAGCGGTCGCCGGCAGTGCCTTTACCGCTCTGATCACTGCATTCTTCCTCTCGATAGCCGCTCTGATCCCCCACTTCAACTTGGGCATCTTCGTAGTGCCCTTTAGCTGCGTGTCTCTGCTCACCACTTTGTTCCAGGCATGGGCACTGCTGAGACCGTTCAAGAGCTGGCCGAGTTTTCTTCGCCGAGCCATTATGGTACTGCTCAGTCTGTTCCTCTATGGGTCAGCACTGTGGCAGGGAGTGGGCCTCATCACTAACCCCAACCAGGTTGGCTTCGTCTATGGGGTGCTGTCTGTGTTGATGGGCTGCTTTGGCCTTGGCCTCATCCGTGCCTGGGAATTGCTCGGCGCCCGGCGCTACGGCCTTAGCGGCTGGCTCAATCCCATACGGGATGTAGATGAGCGCGAATCGTTTTCGCGTGCAGACAATGCTGACGCAACCTCTAGACCTCTCCCAGCCGATGACGGTGCCCCTCGTTCCCAACCTCAGTAGGATTTCGTACCAAGGTCACCTGTGCAGGAGAAGTTGGCACATCGTGTGGCAAAGCTCTCGATTCAGCATCCTTCATACGTGCCGAAAAGAAGCTTACATGCCAGTCCAAATGCACATATAAGCTGCCGTCCTCGGCTAGCAAATCGTGTAGCAGCGTGGCCGTCTCATAGAACCACTGCAGATAGCTATCGAGTCCACGCCCCCACGTGTCACGATAAGCTTTCTGCTCGATCATACTAGGCTCTTTGGTGAAGCTTTCGTCACTGTCGGGGATAGTGGTGGTGAAGGAAAAGTCAGCACCAGTGGCGAAGGGCGGGTCTATATAGATTAGGTTCACTTTGCCAGCAAAGTCGGGAAGCAGCGATGGCAGCACGTATTTCTTGTCGCCCCAGATCAGGCGGTTGCGCCACTCAGTTTCACGTCCTTGCGACCAGAGATCGTACTGGTGGGCTCGCACCTGGGCAGACTCATTGACTATCTCCACCGTCTGGAACGGTAGTGGAATACGCACCGGAGCCACACGCTTGCCATCCGTGTCATACTTACCGTCCCAAACGAGTTCGGTCATGCCGCTCCCTCCTGTGTAATCCAATAAAGCGTGCCGCCAGTATAACACAAACGTCACGGTCTGGCAGTAGGTGGAAGGAGCCGAAGTAATGGCACTCAGAAGGCAGGCAGGAGCCGAAGAGGGCTGCATCATCGCAACCCTCGTCGGCTCTGCTCGGTGAGATCACGTGCCAGTTCGATGTAGGGAAGCGCGCGCTGGCGTTGGAGCCAGGAGACGTACGCGTTGGGATCGCTGTGAAGGTTCGGCACCCGTTCACCTCGTGCGCGAGCTTTGCGCTCGTACGCGTGGCGCTCACGTATGTCACGCAGTTCAGACCTCCACTGTGCCTGCCACTTCTTCGTCTGGGCGTCAAGCTCGGCATCACCGATCTGCTGCCGGAGGGTCGCAGCCTTGGATTCCAACGCCATGAGCGCGAGCTTCTGTTGTAACTTCAACATTTCCGAGTCCATGGGATCGTCTCCTCTTTCCTCGTGGTCTTGTCTATTCCACCGTTTCCGCTGCGAGCGCGGCCAGACAAACGTTCTAAAAATAAGGTGATTATGCCCTTAACGTACCCACCATTGCCTGACTGGTAGATAGGTACTAGTACCCAAATATTCAGGAGTTGGTGCCGTTTTCATTGCCGAATTGTACCACAACCGGCAGAATGGTATACTGTCTGGTCTAGTGGTACAAAGGTGGCGAGCGGAGATGGCAGCAGTGGATTCAGTGGCCGATAGCACAGCGCTTATCTTCGGAACAGTTGAATCTCAGCGTGCTTGCCAAGCACTTCTCCGACGAGGAGGCCGCATGGACGTTCTTGGAGCGTATCAAGTGGCCGAATGGCCCCATCTGTCCGCACTGCGGCAGCATTGATCACGCGTACTTCCTTCAGCCAAGGACAGGCGAACGCACTACGTCAACAGGGAAACGCAGTTATCGCCGTGTGTGGAAATGCGCCGATTGCCGCCAGCCTTTTTCGGTGCTCGTTGGTACGGTGATGGAACACAGCCATATTCCCGTCTCTAAGTGGTTGCTTGCCATTCACCTGCTCAATGCCGGCAAGAACCGCGTCGCTGCGCTGGAACTGTCACGCATCCTTGGGATTGGCTATCGTGCCGCATGGTTCATGGCCCATCGCATCCGCTACGGCATGGCTCCAGCACAGCAAACGGCCAATCTCACAGGAACCGTCGAGGCCGACGAAACGTATATAGGTGGAAAGCGCAGAGGCAAACGAGGACGCGGAGCGGAGGGCAAGACGCCTGTGGTGACACTCATCGAACGGGGAGGCGACGCCCGCTCACAGGTCATGGTGAATGTGACTGGGGCGAACATGAAAACTGTCCTGCATGAGCAGGTAGCAGAGCATGCAGTGGTCATGACGGATACTCTGAATGTAGTATTCCCCCGCAGCACAAGGCTTCGCTGCTCATGAGACGATAGACCATACGAGAGATTTGTATGCTCGTGATAGTGCGCACGGCAGAGCGCATATCAACACGGCTGAAGGGTACTTCTCGCAACTCAAGCGCAGTATTGACGGGACGCATCACCATGTTTCGGCATACCATTTGCACCGATATCTGGCGGAGTTTGATTATCGGTACAACACCCGGAAGGCGAAGGACGGAGAGCGTACCGTCACAGCCATTCGGAAGATGGCGGGAAAGCGCTTGAAGTACCGCAATTCAGAAGATCAAACGCCTGTGTCAGCAGGACTCCTTGACACGTAGTCAGGATAATGTTGGTCTGGTACAATAGCGCACACGAGAGTGAACCTTGTGGGAGCATGAGGTCGAGCGGCATGAATGTAGAGTACGCGATTCTGGCAGAGGCTGTTGACGTATCACCAAGCGGGAAGTATTCCCTACTGGGGGGTGGCGTCGAAACCTTCACACCAACTGCTTACCCCTTCACCGTGCTCGTGCTGTACCTGATTGTGCGGATGCAGTTTACGCTAGAGGAAACTGAACATCGGCATTTCTTGCTGGTGGAATTGCACGATCCACAAGGCAACAACCTGCTGTCTACTGTTCAGCCACGAGAAATCCACGTGGATAGCCAGCAGGCAGTCACGCTTGACTTACCGATCGCATATCTCTTCGTGGCCGCATTGCCTAACTTGACGTTTAGTGTTCCAGGAAAGTACGTGTTCCGCATACTGGTCGATGACAACGAACTAAAGACGATACCTATTGCATGCTTGCAGCCGCCACAACAACAATCCACCAATACAAAGGAGGTTCATGATGGCGAATCTAGTACTTGATCGCAATACAAGCGCTGGAGCGTCTGCTCCGGACTTTGCTGTCTTGTGGCCATCTGATGAACAACCGTGGACACTCGTGTCAAGGACAGGCTCCACTGTCTCAGGAGCAGGCGTACAAGTGGAGAACGCCTTCTCCGTACCTTCTGCTGGCCGATTTCCCCTGTTCGCGGACGCCCTTTCAGGCATGGTTCTGACTGCCAATGATGCTCAGAGATTGCGACAGATTCTTGCTGAGCAGAATGTGTCCCCGAGTGGTCCTACAAACGTGACACACGAGGATGACGTGCCAGAGATTTATGCCCCCGGCAACGCTCCTGAGTGATTGCCATAAGACAAGAGTGATGATGTGCTGGCGCTTTGGCAGGTGATGCGATGGGTCCTCCGCTGACGCGTATACCGTTCTCGGAACGGTGGCGTCTCACGCCAGTGGTACAGGCATTCAACTGCGGAAATGAAAGCTATGAGCAGGAGATTGCGGACTGGCTTCGTTCTGCGGAGGACGGTGCCATGCACGCTGTTACATCCACCAACCCACGTGAGCACGCAGACGTATGGTTGTACTTAACAGCGCGTCGTGAACTCGTAGGCGTTGGCTCACTTGGGCGCACGAGATGGCCTTTTGACGACCCATACAACCGCCCTATAGATGTTGCTATCATCCCGTATGTCGCGCTTGCAACAACCTTTCAGCGTGAGCCAGTAGGCGCATCATACGGAGATCGTTACTCAGACTCTGTGATGGATGACCTGATTGCTGAGGCTGAGCGCCTTGTGGTGCGTTTGTCCTTGGAGCCATTCCTTGCGCTCTATGTCCATCCAATGAACGTCCACGCCAAAAGCTTCTACAGACGGAAAAGGTTTACCGACTTCAACCGCAGTCGCGGTGGGAATGACGCTATGGTGCGCAAACTGGCGGTAAATCTTGGCAGCGTCTCGTTTTCAGTCCCCTAGAGGGAGATCGTTCATGGCTAAGCGAACGGACGGCACATCCAAATCACATCCCACGCGCACGTTTGAGTAAGCTGTCTCTGACGTCATAAACGCCCCTCCACTGCCTGAACAGCAAGCCAAGAAAGATGCGACCAATTCTCGACGGGCAGAGCGGAAACGCCAGAAGCAAGGGCAGACTCCCAAGGAGTAGATTTGCCGGATACCAGACATGTGCGAGTGACCCATCATGACGGAGCCTACGCATTTGTGCTGGAAAACAGCCTGTGCTACACTAGCGCCATTCCTTCTCTACGGCAGCTTGACTGGATCTGTGGGGAGATTATGAATGGGGCAATTACCAGAGCCACTACCCGACTTTGCGGATCACTATGCCTATCCTGATATTGACAGAATGATACGTGAATTAAGCCATCATGAGTTTGAGCACTTTGTAAAATACGTCTTTGAGCAAGCAGGATATACCGTTATCGATGTTGCTGGCCAGCATGGCCCTGGCCTAGACTTGGAACTGTACACGGGACCAGCAGGGCCGAATACGCTGCATGCCGGGGTTCAGGTGAAGCATTGGCGCCGAGCCCGTAAGATTACTTCTCCGTATATTGTCGGTCTTCGCGGTGGTTTGCCGGATGACGGTAAAGTAACTGGCTATTTTGTTACGACTACAACCTTCAAGGATACTGCGCTTGACGAGGCACGAGCTGAAGCCAGGAGGCGTATCTGGCCGATCGATGGTGCGCATTTCGTCCGCTACATCGATTACCTTCGTGGCTCACGCCTGATATCGCAAGAAGGAAAAACTCTTCAAGACGACCCGCTTTTCGCGGATGACCCCCTTGTCCCTGTTCCACCTGACGTACTGCTTCTAGCAGATACCATCGTCCGAAGACCAGCAGCCACAACGAAAGTGCTTACGCTCGCCAATCATAAGGGCGGTGTTGGGAAAACGACGAGCGCGCTCAATATTGCTCTTGGCTTGACTGCAAAAGGATACCGCATCTTGCTTGTAGACATGGACGTCCAAGCTAATCTGACGAAGGTGCTCTCGGCAAGGAAATGGCCCGAACCACACTTGGGGGACTACTTCGATCGCAAGCACCAATTGGCTGACCTGATCGTCCATTCGGACCAGTTTCCACTCCTATGGCTGATCCCATCGAACCCCGCGATGGCTCATGGGGATAGAGGTGTCACCGTTGGACCAAGAGCGATATTGCGCTTTGTTCGTGATCTACATGCGCCCGCAGTCCGACCTCCACGCGTGCCGAATAATCCGCCATTTGATTGGATTATTATCGATACTGGTCCGTCTATGGGTTTCTTTACTCGCTCTGCATTAGCTGCATCTCACTATGTCATCATGCCTGTTGCACCAGGGGCATTTAGCGAGGATAGCGTAAATTTCCTCCGCAATACCATGTCCACTATTACGGCGTTGACGGGAACACCACTGAAATTACTTGGCAGTGTGATTACTCAGTGGAAGGATGATGCAACAAATCGTCAGTTGATTGCGCCCATTGAGGCCACCTTGGGAGTACTTGGGCCAAAGGTTCCTGTCGAAAAGAACATCGATAAGGCACATTTAGAAGTAGGATCTGGGAAGCCAAAGCCTAAGACATTATTTAGCTACAGGTCTTCGGCAGCGGCACAGGCATACACTGATATAGTGGATGAGGTGGTGACACGTGTCTAGTAGAGGGAGCGACGGTATGGCAGGACAACAGAGCACAGCAGGCACGGCACAGGCTGTCCATCCCACGTTGAAGCAGCGTGGAGACAACGCGACCCGCGATCTCCGCCAAGCGGCACACCTGCCTACCAATCCGCAGGATTCTAATGTGCTTCTAACGGCACTAGCTGAGGCTGCTACACGCGAGGCACGGCGAAATCCGCAATTCGCAAGCGATATTCAACGCACGTATGCGCAGATTCTGGCGATGCGTGGGCGTGCAGGACAGGGAAAATCGAAAGGTGCACAACCACAACTGCCACCACTTGTGGCTCTCCATCCCGATCCCACCTATCCCATTGATACCTTTGGACCTATCGACATACCATATCTCATCCGTGTCTACGAGCGGCAACAACTTGGGCGTGCACTCTACGAGTACGGCCTTGACAAACTCAAGCAAGCATCTGCCCCGATTGAGGCAGCCCATCCTGGCACCAAGCCCAAGAATAAATCGAGTAAGCAATCGGTCATTGATTACATCGTGAAGCATTCCTAGGTGCTTAGTGGTGATGAAGGGGTGTCTCACAGCTAGGCAGGTAATAGCAACATAGTGGGGAGCGGCCAGTCTGTCACGTTCGTATCAGCAGAGGAGAAGCAATATGTCTGAAGCCGAAGAAATCAAAACGACTACGCAAACTGCTGAATCTACCGCTCCAATTGTTGAGAAGAGTTCGCGAACAAGAGAAGAAATCGAATCAGACAACCATCGAATAAGGACGTACAGCGGTGCATTGGCAGGTGTAAGCATCCTTCTCGTGACAGTCATTGCCTCAATTGGGCATCCGCTTGATAGAGCGCTGGCTGTAGCCCTCTACTTGTTCGTAGCCTCCGTGCCTTTTCTGGTCGGAACCTTCATCCAGACGTTCTCCGATCCAGAAGATGAGTTGATCAAGTACACCCTGACCTACGTGGGAAGTCTGGGCGTGTATGCTGCTTTAGCAGCCTTTCTCTGGCACGTGGCCCCTCTTGCCGCCGTAATTTTCTGGGTCATGACAGTCGTAGTGATTGTAATCATGGTTACGTTAGATAGTCGTGTCAGATCGCAGGCAGTAACAAAGCAATAGCAATGATCACAGTTAACTTGCTTCTTTTTGGGTGCATTAAGGGCATAATCACCAAAAATAATGGGCACGTTCGCTTGCCTCATACGCCGTACGCTCTGCCCTGCGGCAATTGCCGACTCTCGGCAATTTCATGCTGCGGTAATTCTGGCTCCTTTCTCTCGTCCGGTTCGATTGCCGCGCCAGATTCGATCAGCGCTCTGAGCATTTCGCGGAATCCCTCTTCCGATAGCGGTGGCGGTTGCACAGGCGCAGCATCGACTGCTGCTGGCGTCGTCGTTTTGCCTTGCAATTTCGCGTATGCCAGCAAGACATCAATGTTGGCTCTGATGAGTAGTGCCGCGTCTCTGCGATCGCGATTCGCAACGGCATCGCTCAGCAATTGCAAATTGAGCCGATCTAAGTTGGCGAGTCGTTCAAGAACATCTAAGCCGTTTGCCATCTCGCGTAACTCCTGTCGTTCGCTAAATTCCGCGCCGAGATGGTTTGCCGCATGCCGCCACACGTTGCTACGCTTCAGCCCGAATTTGTTCGAAATCCTTGCGACGCTTATGTGCCGAACAGCAAGCGCAACGTCAATCTCGGCGCGATATTCGCTTTGGCAAACTTCACATAATCGAGCCACCTCAGGCTCCTAACCGCTTGTACAAACGTTCAAAACCTTTCACCCCTTATACCGCTTAAACCTCCACCGCATGAGTGCTCACGTGTTTTTGACTCGAAAAACACTGCTCGCTCGTCACAAATCCTGAAATGGTCAAGGTTTGTGACGTTTTTTCGTACATACACACTCTTTTCGGTAAAAGCGGTATAAGAGGTGGAAGGTATTATTATGGTCAAGTACGCGGTGCTCTGCTCACACATTCCTGCGGTGGAGGTATATGCGGTATAAGCGGTATAACGCGCAGCTTGCTTACTCGTCTTCATCGTCAGCCACCTCCACTAGCAACTCGTACATAGTTCTCGGCCTGCCGCTCGTCTCTTCTGTTGTCTCGGCAATCAATTCATCGTCAATACATCCTTGAAGAAACGCGCTCAACTTGTCGCCATAGAGATGTCCGACAAACACGTGAGTAATGTCAGCACGTGAGAGCTTGTGACCTTCGGCTTTCTTGAGCGCGGAAAGCAGCTTGTTCACGCGGTAGTCGCCATGTTCACTGCCAAAGAGCCAGACACCGCAACGGTGGCAGTACGCAGCGATTTCGAGTGTCGCGTTCAGATGATCAACCGAGAGAAGATGCGTGCCGTCATAGCGCGCAAAGATCATCGACAGCCGTTGGGACCAGGTATGAACACGTGTGACGGCTTCTTCTGAGAGTCCGACGCGTTCTGGCCACCCTTCTAACTTGCCTTTGCGGAGTTTTTCATAGACTTCGGACCACCGTTCGGAGGCTTGACCGTCCCACATCATCTCTTTGTCAACGCTGCTGGCTTTTTCATAGGCTTCAAGCCACCATCGAGCATGCTTCGCAGCGACTGTGCGATAATCGGGCGGGTGAGGTAGAGACTTTATGCGACGCGTCATCGGCCACATAATCCGATTGACGAAGCCGTTACCGATCTCGTCTTCTTTCATCTTCTGCCGTAGCTCTCTTGGCGTAATCATCCCGATCAAGCCAATGTGCGCCTGAGTCGCTTCGATGGCATTGTTTTTGGGGCTAGTGCTCAGTCCAAATCAGACTTGACAGTGTTTGGCAGCTTGCAGCCGTGCTATTCACCTGCACCCACAAGAGCGCGCACTCAGCGAGCGACACTGGGTGAAGGTCGCGAGGGTTGATCCCAGGTCCAGGCAGGATCGCGAGGGTGGAAGGCACCACATGTCGGCTGAACTCCCAGGCTGCATAGCCCAGGGAGGCGGGCGCCACGTGGGTCAGGAGCACGTAGTCGGCCCACCACGGCATCCCCGGTTCAGCCGATCGCCGATAGCCACCGCCGCGCACCACCAGGGCCGTACGCCCACCGGGCAACGCCGTGCGCTGCACCAGTGGGAGGTGCGTGTGCCCACACAATATCAGGTCCGCTTTCGCCACCGATGGCCGCGAAAGCGCGGCGGTGATCGTCTCCGCGGAGAAGTCAGGAGTGTATTCGGGACCGGTATCCCAGATCGTGGCGAACACGTTGCCCGGCATGCCATGGCACACATACACGTCATCCGGGCGGCCACCGCTGAGCACCAGCTCCTCGGGCACGGCGCGCAGCCAGGCGAGATCGTCTGGGCTCAGCTCCGCCTGGCCAGCGGCCACGTAGGGCAGGAAGTGGTCGGGAGGGTCGGGCCGCTGCCGGCGCTGCGCCAGCGTCGTTTCCCAGCGTGGGGTGTCCCAATCCCGTAGGTACACCTCACCGTTGCCCACCACGACGGACACCTCTTGCGCGCGCAGCAAGGCGATCGTCTCACTGGGCGGGTCGGGCGAGAACGGCGAAGAGAGGAAATCGCCGCAGCGGACGATCCGGTCACAGCCCGCGGTTCGGCATGCAGCCAGTGCAACCTCGAGAGCTGGTACATAACCATGGGTGTCGCCGATCAAGCCGATACGCATCGAGCGGCCTCCTTCGCACGGTTCCCACCCTCACCCAGTTGCTCACTCGTTGTCGCTACGCGCCCCGGGCGTTCTAGCAGGAATTGTAGGCAGCGCATCGGCCGTTGGTCAAGGCCCGCCAGCCTGCGTCAGCCACCGTGCCGCTGGACAACTGGATAGAGTTTCTTGAGTTTGACGCGGGCATCACGCGCGGTGAACTGCCAATCGATAGTGGCCTGGCGTTGGTTGCGTTCCTCCTCTAAGGCCCGCACGCGTTGCTGCAAGGTCGCGGTGTCCGGCACGGGGCGGGAGAGACAGCCGCGCTCGAAGATACTGATTTCGATCTCGGCTTGGTTCAGCCAACTGCCATGCTTGGGGGTGTAGTGGAACTCCAGCCGATCCAGGATATTCCGCGCCTGCGCAGGAGGGAACGTCTCGTAGAGCGCACCGGCAGTGTGCGTATTAAGGTTGTCCTGCACCAAGGAGATACGTTCGGCTTCTGGGTAACGCTCCTCCACCAGATAGCGCAGGCACTCGGCATAGTCCTGCTTGGTGCGGCGCTTGGTCACGGCCACATGCCGCCAGCCGGCCAGGGGCTCGACCATGACGAAGAGGTTGGCGGTGCCGTGGCGTTCGTATTCGTAGTCCCGCCGCTCCACCTGTCCAGGCGCAGTCGGCAGGCTCTCCCGCACCTCGGCATGGAGCACCACCGGTTTCTCGTCCAGGCAGACGGTCGGGTAGCACGCGTCGCAGGGCATCTCGTAGAGTACCAGCACGTCCTCCATGGCCGCCACGTACTCGCCGCTCAGCGCCTCCGGGAGGCACCAGTGCCGATGTTGCCAGGGCTTGAGCTCGTTTTTTTCAGGACCACTCGAATGGTCTCGGGCGAGATCTTCTCCACGAACCCCAGCTCGATGGCTTTGTTGGCGAGCATGCGTACGGTCCAATGGTCGTGTCCATCTGGGACCTTGCTGCAGGCGACGGCGATGAGGTGTGCCTGTTGGGCTCCCGTGAGCGCTTGGCGATGGCGGGCCTGCCGCTTATGGCGCAGCACCGCATCCACGCCGCCTTCGGCGAAGCGCGCACACTGCTACAGCCGTGTTGCGGCAGACGTCGAACGCGCGGCAGACCTCGGCCAAGCTCCAACCGTCCCCCAGTTTGAGCAAAACCTGCGCGCGGGTGCGTGCCCGGGCACTTTGCTGCCCAGAGTGAATGAACATATACAAGCGGGACCGGTCGGTCTCGGACAAGGCGATCTCGTCGCTGGATGGAACAGACGTCATCTCACCGGTAGGCACGGAAGTAGTCGTCGTCTCGCTCGTCATGAGCACCTCCTTCGGTGCTCATCAGCATACTGCCGCTGTCAAGTCTCGTCTGGACTGAGTACTAAGTACAATCAGATTACGTTTTGTGCATGGGAGCCAATCACTGAGAGGATACGAGACGGCTCCCGATTGTAGCGATCGAAGAAGTCCCGAGCGGCCGCGAGCAGGCTCTTGACGGTCTGGAAGAGTTCATTGTGTGTCACCTCGCGGCGGAACTGGCGCCACAGCATTTCGATCGGGTTGAGCCACGGGCTGTAGGTAGGTAAGTACAACAACACCAGCCGCCCGGCCGCGGCCCGTACCACCGTTTCTACCTCGTCATCCTCATGCGTGCCCGCATTATCCCAGGCGACATAGATGGTCCCGGTGGGATGTTTCCCCAGGAGGGCTTCCAACAGTTCCGCGATCTCTTGGCGGCGCTTGTGCCGCTTGAAGAGGACTACCGTTTCTCCGGTGTAGTAGTTGACGGCGCCAATGCCGTAGTGTTTGGTCGGCTGAGCGGGAGTAGGAATCATCACCTGTTGGCCCTTCGGGCTCCACATCGCCCGCAGCGTGGGGAACCAACTCAGATTGAACTCATCGGCGTAGTAGAACACATCCCCCGCTTTCAAGTGGTCACGGGCCGCTTCAACCGTCTTTTTTTCACGGCATACTCAGGATCCGGGCTGCTAATCGTATGTTGCGGTCGACTCAAGACAATCTCGGCCGCGAGCAGATGAGCCCGCACGGTTTCTTTCTGCACGCGGATTCCTGTCCGCTCAGCCAGCTCGTCGGCTAGCCGTTGCAGAGTCCACGTGGAATAGGGCAGGTTCAGGCTCCGCGGCCGCCGCCGCACCAGCTGCAGCAATAGCTCCTGGTAGGCAGGCGTCACCTTGACTGGTGCTCCGCCCGCCCATTGATCCTGCAGTCCATCGATTCCATGCGCGCGATACCGTTTCAGCCAGCAGCGGACCGTGTTTTGACACTCGCGCACAATGGCGGCAATCTCCCGCACCCCCAACTGCTGCTCGGTAGCCAGCAGCACCATCTGGGCTCGCGTCCGCAGCCGCACATTATGGGTGGTTCGGTACAGCTCGGCGAGGGCGTCGGCTTGTTCGGCGGTTAACACCGGCTGGTCTAGTGGCTTCATAGCTCCCTCCTCGCCACAGTATACCTTGCATCCGCAATTCTTTATCTGATTGTACTTAGCGCCGAGATGGAAGATGTTCGATTGGGTGGTGCCAACTTGCAAGGAGCGGATCTCGTTGGCGCCAAATTAAAACGAGCGGACTTGGCTGCTTCTCATCTGGAAGGGGCCAAGCTCACTCTCGCGCGCCTAGAGAGCGCTGACTTTCGTGAAGCTTGGTTCGACAGCAGGTCTGTGCTAAAGCAGGTTGAATTGGATGACAGAACGCTACTTGGCGATATCCAGTGGGGTGGTGTAGGCACTGTCAACCTTACCGAGATCAATTGGGAACGTGTCACGCGTCTGGGTGACGAGCACGAGGCCAATGAAGTGATGACATCCGCATCCATGCGAACACCAGGTAAACTGCGGCGGAAGTCACCTTCCGAGCGTCGAGGAGGCTACGAGGCGAGTGTGCGTGCGTACCGCCAACTCGCCACCCAACTCCGCGCTCAGGGCATGAATGAGGATGCTGACCGTTTCGCCTACCGCGCTCAGTTTCTCCAGCAACAGGTACTCTGGCGCCAGCGCAAGTTCGGCGGCTACATTTTCTCTCGACTGTTGGATGGCCTTGCCGGCTATGGCTACAAACCGGTCCGTGGCCTCATCGCCTATATCATCGTCATCCTCGGCTTCGCATTTGCCTATGGGTTAGCCACCCACGGAATCCTGACCTTCGGCCTGCCACGCTCCTCTATTCAGCCATTGCAGTGGTATGAGGCCCTCGTTCTCAGCATCAGCAGCTTCCATGGCCGGGGATTCTTCCAGCCGGTGCAGAGTCTGGGTGATCCAGTAGCCATCATTGCGGCAGTCGAGGCGATCATTGGTCTGCTCATTGAGATTAGCTTCATCGCCACCTTCACGCAGCGGTTCTTTGGCCGGTAGCCGTGTGATTTTCTGGATGCATCAAGTACACAGTCGCCAAAAAAGATGCCAGGCAATATTGCTACTACCTGGCTTGCTCGCTCGTTTGTTAGGCGGCGATGCGGATGGTCGCTTGTACGCTAGACTGCGGGTTCTTCCTTTACCCACTGTGTCAAGAACCCTTTACCATTCTTCTTACCGTAACGGCCACTCTGAACCATACGGCGAAGTAGCGTTGGCGGCGCATAGGCCTGGTCGGGATACTCCTGATAAATAGCTTCAGCCGCATAGAGCGTGGTATCGAGACCCACATAGTCCAACAATTCGAACGGGCCCATCGGATAACCGCATCCCAGCTTCATGCCGGTGTCGATATCTTCCATGGTAGCCACGCCGTTCTCATACATGCGTACGGCCGAAAGCATATAAGGAATGAGCAAAAAATTGACTATGAAGCCGGCAGTGTCTTTGGCCACGATCGGAGTCTTGCCCAGAGACTGGGCGAAGGCGCGGAGTTCCTGCACCGTTTCATCGCTGGTGGCTATCGTGCGGATGATCTCCACCAGTTTCATGACTGGAGCAGGATTGAAGAAATGGATACCCGCTACTCGCTCCTGCCGGTTCGTCACCGCCGCCATCTCAATAATAGGCAGCGAGGAGGTATTGCTGGCCAGTATAGCCCCTGACTTCACGATGCCGTCAAGCGTACGAAACAGGCTGCGCTTGGTCTCTAGATTCTCGATGATGGCCTCGATGACCAGGTCGCAGTCGGCGAATTTTTCTATTTCAAGCGTACCCTGTATGCGCCCCCTGTACTCGATGGCCTGCTCTCTGGTAATCTTTTCCTTCGAGATCAACATCTCCCAGGCGCCGTGTACACGCTCGAGGCCCCTCTCGAGAAGCTGCTGATTGGCTTCAGCGAGTAACACATCGTAGCCTGCAGCGGCCACGGTCTGGGCAATGCCGCTGCCCATCAGACCTCCGCCAACAACGCCTACCCTCTTGATCGCCCTTGATCCCATGTAATCTCTACCCTCCAACTCGTTTTCTTGCAGATCATTGTACTCTGTTCACAAACCGCCCTACTGTACCGAGCTCGACATGTAGCGCTGCCCCATATAGCGCTGCCACGCGCTGGCAAGCGCCCGCACCTTTTGGTCGCTGGTAAGCCGGCGAACCGGCTGTGGCTTCCATCCGCCCGGTTCTCCAGTGTGAGTGCGCAGTATTCCTAGAACTTGGTGATAGAGCGGTTCACTAGGTGGAAAGATGGTTGCTTGAGCTGGATTGCCGTTGGCGCCCAGTCGTTCCAGGTAGAAGTACTGGCCGCGTTCCTGGTACCAGGACCGTATGTCTGCCTGGGTCGCGATAGGTGCCCCCTTGCCGGCGGCGACACTGACAATGTCTTCCGGAAATGTGCCCAGTGGCATGGCATGAAGATGAGCATGAAATACCGTCTGCCGATAGACGCCATGCTCAAAGAAAACTGGTGACTGGTAGGTTTCCCGGCAGAAACTGGCTACCATGGCTTTGAGGTTCAGAAGCTCGGTATCCAGGGAGGCCGGTACCGAGCCGTAACAGGCGAAGTGGGTACGCGGGAGGATCAATACGTGCCCTTCGACCACTGGTGCATGGTCAGCAAGCAGCAAGAAATGCTCAGTCTCATGTAAGATGTGGCTGAGCTTCTCGTGCCGGCAGAACACGCACACGCTCCGATCACTTTCTGCTTGGTCCCGCATGTGGGTGAGACCTGTCCCTTCTTCTCTTCGAGAGGCTTGCCTTGGATTATAGACTAGTGGCATGAATTATAGACTGGTTGATAGAATGGCTCGTCTGGTCCAGTGACGTCACATTGTGCCGGGTAGATTATTAGACTCCTTCGGTTCTTTGGCTTCCTCGGGATCATTGCCGGCGGGAAAGACATTGCGCAGACTTCCCGCTTCTGGCCGCGTTGGCGCCCAAGAGGGAAGCGCTGATGGCGCCGTGCCCGATGCAGCGCCAGTGGCCCCGCTCATGCGCAGCTGCTGGCTGTTGATAGTTGGGCCCTGGCGGAGTCTCCGGCGAGCCTCGCTGGAAGATAGACCGGGGATATGCGCCAATCTGTGATCAGTAGATGTTCCGTTCCAGCCGGCTGGATTTGTTGGACCGCTATTCGTCCACGGGCGCGAAAAGCGCCACGCCGCAAGAAAGAGTAGCCCCGCCAGCAGAATGCCGACCAGGGCCGTCCACTGCGCCTGCTTGAGTACATCTATGCCTAAGAATGGGGTGGTTGGCTCGGTACTGCGGGCAAAGAAGACCAGGAACTGGCTTATGCTGTACAGCGCCAAGTACAGAGCGAAGAAGTAGCCGGCCTTGATGCGGGGTAATTGATAACGAAGCGGCCAGAGAATTGCCAGGATCGCCAGATTGAAGAGGATTTCATATACTGGCGCCGGTTGATAGGCGATTCCGGGTGTAGCAAAACTGTGCGGGTTGAGGTAGACCACTGCCCAGAACGGCTGGATATGGGAGTCGGCTACGTAGGCGATACACGGAGCATGAGCGCAGGTCTGGCCAGGAATATTAACCGTCCCGTTACTGGCGGTCGCGCCCAGGATATCTCCGTTGATGATATTGCCAACGCGCCCAAACATCTGGCCTACTGCGGCGAACAGCGCACCGCAGTCGATTGCCAGGAAACGATCTATGCCGTACCTTGGGGCGATGAGAAATAAGGTAATAGTTCCCACGAAAATGGCGCCGTAGAAAGCCATGCCGCCGTTCCACACCGCGAGGATGTTCTGCGGCTGTAACAGGTAGTTCTGTACCAGATTGGGTTGCTGTATGACAAAGTAGAGGCGCCCGCCAATCAGCGCGGCAATAACCGTCCAGATGAAGATTCCCCAGACCTGGTCCTCCTGGATTCCTTGCCGTGCGGTATAGTGGAGCAGAACCCACAGCCCAATGCTGATGGCTACTACATACATGATTCCGTACCAGTGAACGGAAATCGGTCCTAGGGAAAAGGCTATCGGGTCGATATTGATGATAAAGTAAGCCAGAGCCAAATGCGGGAATCCGGCCAGGCCAGACATGGACATGTGCGAACAACCCTCCACAAAAGAAGAGCGCTGCCTACGCTCTCCGCTCATAATCTACCAAAATCTATGCTGGGCAGCCTGCCTGCAGCCGTCGCAGTTGATAATCTCTCTTCTGGGTGGGCAAGCAATCAAAGAGAAATAGCTGTCCACGCGCTGATTATGCGAGACAAGATGAGCTGTGTCAATTATCGACGGAAGAGGACGGAGAGAGAATCATGAGCAACGCCCCATCACCGGGCAATGATGCAGACCTCACCCCACGTATAAGCTGCGTGACGGTAGGAATGCTTGAGGCTAATTGCTACCTCGTCATCTGCCCGCAGACTGGCGAGGCGCTGTTGGTCGATCCGGGAGCAGAGCCGGATCGTATTCTTGACCATATCCAGAGTGCAGGTTGCCAGATCACACGGATTGTGCACACGCACGGTCACTTCGATCATATCGGTGCCACGGAATTAGTGCTGGCGGGGCTAGGGAAGCCGGTTCCTCTTGCCGCACACGCCGCCGACGCTTATCTCTATGTACGGGAAGCGCGAGAGAGGGGTACGCAGTATGGCTACACAGCCCCGGAAATACTTGCCCTTCCTGACCAGCATGTTCGCGACGGCGATCTGGTACAGGTTGGAAATCTGCAGATCGAGGTGATTCATACTCCAGGACATACACCTGGAAGCATCAGCCTCGTCTGTGGTGACACCTGTGTGTTCACTGGAGACACGCTCTTCCGTCATGGTATCGGTCGTACCGATCTCGTTGGTGGAGACGAGGAAGCGATCTATGATAGCATCACCACCCGTCTGTATCCTCTGGCGGAATCTCTGGTGGCTTTTCCGGGCCATGGTCCCGAGACCACTATTGGGGAAGAGAGGCGCGCTAACCCATTCGTCAGAGCGGTATAAGGCCTATGTTACTGCAATTGCCGGATATTGGTTCCACATTATGATTGGCGGGATTGGTGATGACGTGGATTGGACGGAACGTTTTAGGAGGAGTTGAAGACGCGATGAAGAGTATCTGTGTTGTGGGCACAGGGTACGTCGGTCTGGTTACTGGTGCGTGCTTTGCCGATCTGGGTAATAAAGTTACGTGTCTGGACATCGTAGCTGAGAAGATTGAGCGATTGCGCGCCGGTGACTTGCCCATCTATGAGCCGGGACTGGAGGCTCTCGTCAGCCGCAACGTCAAGGCAGGACGTCTCAGTTTCACTACCAGCTACGCGGAAGCGGTCGCTGGGGCTCATTTCATCTTTATCGCTGTCAATACTCCAACCAAGGTGGGTAGCTCGGGCGCCGATATGTCCCATGTGGAAGCCGCAGCTCGATCGATTGCCACGCACATATCAAATAACGTCGTCATAATCAACAAGAGCACAATGCCGGTCGGCAGTGGTGACCTTGTTTCTACCATTCTTCACGAGCATCTGGCTGACTCTGGTCTAGAGGTAGCAGTAGTCTCGAATCCAGAGTTCTTGAGCGAGGGCTTTGCCGTGCGAGATTTCCAGAATCCCGACCGCGTCGTGCTCGGCTCCACCGATCGCTCGGCGGCCCAGCGTGTGGCTGAGCTCTACCTGCCGCTGCGCGCTCCAATCGTTATTACCGATCTCTACACCGCTGAGATGATCAAATATGCTTCCAATGCCTTCCTGGCAACTAAGATCTCATTCATCAACGAGATTGCCCGTATCTGCGATCTTCTGGGCGCTGATGTCAAAGAGGTGGCGGCCGGCATGGGCTATGACCAGCGTATAGGCCACCGGTTTCTCAACGCTGGGCTTGGCTATGGGGGAAGTTGCTTCCGCAAGGACGTGAGTGCACTGGCCCATATGGCGGACGAGGCCGGGTTGCACCCTCAGCTGCTCGATGCGGTAATGAAGATCAATCAGGATCAGCGCTATGTCGCCATCGAGAAGCTTGAAGGTGACTTGGGTGGTGCCGGTAGCTTAAAAAACAGGACTATTGCGGTATTGGGTCTTGCGTTTAAAGACAACACAGATGATATGCGCGATGCTCCAGCGATCGACATCGTGAACTGGTTGATCGAGGCCGGCGCCAACGTGCGCGTCTATGACCCGGTCGCCATGGTGACGGCACAGCAACTGCATCCGGATTGGAACGTGACCTACACGGAAGATGAGTATGACGCCGCGACCGGCAGCGCTGCAGTCATTTTGGTAACCGAATGGAAGCAGTTTCAGGCGCTCGACCTCGAGCGCCTGAGCAGCGTCATGCAGCCAGATGAAAAGGGACCGATCTTCATTGACGGGCGCAACCTCTTTGACCCCACTCAGATCGAGCAGGTCGGTTTCCGCTATCACGGTATTGGGCGGGGAAACGGACTTCGCAAGAGTGCCGGCACAGCTGCCACCTCGTTACGGCCTACAGCAGCAGCCGGAACGCCATCGACCGTTGGTGGTGAATCGCTAGCTGAGTTGGGGTAGCCAGGCAGAATGTATTATGACTCGTCAAGGTAACCACGACCAGCTGCCACTGGATACGGACCTACCAATGGAGGTCTCAGGGGTACCAGTGGCTATTGGCGTCGATCTCATCGAGCGCAATCGGATTATACGGTCTTATGATCGATTTGGGGAGCGATTTCTGCACCGGGTGTTTACCGCCACCGAACTGGCGCAGGCAAACAACCAGATAGCGAGACTGATTGGACGCTACGCCGCCAAAGAAGCCTGCTCTAAGGCTCTTGGTACCGGTATGATATCGGTTGCCTGGCGTGAAATCGAGATCGTTCGTGCGACCGGCGGTAAGCCAGTGATACGGCTACACGGCCGGGCGGCGGCGCGGGCGGAGCTACTGGGGTTAACCGCTTTCGATGTAAGTATCTCCGATACCCGCGACCACGCGTTGGCTGTGGTCATTGGACTGCGGGGCTAAGATTCGGCAAAGAAACGGCGAACCTCAGCGATATCACTGGTGCGACGTGCGGGTGGCAGAGCGGCCAGCACCATTCTGCCATAGCTCTTCGTGTAAAGCCGCTTGTCGAGGATGGCCATTACCCCGCGGTCGTCTGCAGTGCGGAGAAGGCGACCGAGCCCCTGTTTAAGTCGAAGGATCGCTTGCGGCAGTACATACTCCCCGAACCAGTTTAGACCCGACTCCTTCATCCGGGTGATGCGTGCTTCCTGGACCGGGTCATCGGGTGGATCAAACGGTAATTTGTCGATCGCTACTAAGGATAGAGCTTCGCCGATGATATCTACACCTTCCCAGAAGCTCTTGAGGCCAAATAGTACCGCGTGCGGGGTTTCCCGGAACCGGCGCAACATCTCCAGCCGGCTCAGGTCTCTACCCTGTACGATCAGTTCGTAGTCATCACCGAGCGGCCTCTGGAGATGGCCAAGCACGGTGTCAAGCGCGTGCCGGCTGCTAAAGAGTAGGAATGCTCGTCCATGGGACGCCTCAACCAGTCGCCTCATCTCCGCAGCCAGTTCCTCCAGGTAGGGGGCGTCGGCTGATCCATAGGCCGGCTCCAGGCGCATGCGCGGCACGTAGAGTAGGGCATTTTCACGGTAGTCGAAGATCAGCGGCAAGACTTCCTCCTTCGCCGTATCCAGACCTACATGGGAGCGAAAGAAGTGGAAGTCATTATTGACCGCGAGCGTTGCCGACGTGGCGATCGTGGGGATTTTGTCAAACAGTTTCTCCCGCAAGAGTTTTGAGACATCAAGTGGTGCCGCCGAGACGCTCAGCGTAGATGAGGTACGCCTGCCAGTCACCACCGCGCGTTCGATATAGTAAACACGCTCATCCAGTTGCCCTACGCTAAAGACGCTGCGGACATCGAGGGCCAGGTTTCGCGCACGCTTGACCAGTTTTTCATAGAGCTGGTCTTCTTTGCTGTCGAGGTTGTTGGGTCTTCGGCGTTGCAGGCTGTTGGCTAACTCGTCGAGTGTCGAGGCCAGGTGCAGTCCCTCTTCTATAGGCTGCAGGAGAGGCTGGCGTCCCTTGGCGTCCAGGCTCACCTGTCGCTCAAGCGCGGGCCAGGTGTGGCCATCAGCCTCCTGAACTGCCTCCTGCGCCTGCTGGCTGGCGTGTTCACGCAACCTGCGCTGGGCAAGCAGGCTGGCAATGCGACCGGGCGTGACGACGATAGTGAACGCGCGCGTTGCCTCTTCTTCCAGATGATGCGCCTCATCGATAATGATGACGTCGCGTTCCGGCAACAGAAAGCCGTCCATGGCTATATCTAGAAGCAAGAGACTGTGATTGACTACGATGACCTCGGCATTTTCTGCCTGCTCGCGCATCTTGCGCACGAAACAATCGCCATAAGAGGGGCATGAGCGCCAGGCGCACTGGT
The DNA here is from genome assembly GCA_963826075.1 of uncultured Chloroflexia bacterium. Lineage (GTDB taxonomy): Bacteria > Chloroflexota > Ktedonobacteria > Ktedonobacterales > JADMIN01 > JAJPKE01. The sequence goes on along the minus strand of CAWGVQ010000002.1, from coordinate 722,331 downwards.
CACTATCGGCGGCAATGCGTCCCCGTATGTCGCCCGGCAGAGCCATGTCCAGTAGCTCGAAATCTCCATTCCACTGGAAGGACTCGCCCTGTAGAGGTGCGGCACGCCCGCTGGAAGCGCCGGCCATCTGGCTTGACCTATGGAGCAGGCTTTCCATGTGAGCAAATGCCGGATGTGGAGCCAGCCTTTGAAAGGGAATCTCCTCCTCGAGCCGGTCGAGGCACAGATAATTACCCATGCCCTTGACCAACGCCGCGTGGAAGGGCTTGACAAACTCCTGTACGAATGGAATGTCTTTATAAAAGAGTTGTTCCTGCAAGGCCTTGTTGGCGGTACTGATAAGGCTCACTTTGCCGGAGCGCACGATAGGAAGCAAATAGGCAAGCGACTTCCCGGTACCGGTGGAAGCTTCGATAACGGCATGCTCGCCGCTCTCCAGTGCATCCGCGACACCCAGTGCCATGCGCACCTGCGCCGGCCGTTCTTCGTAGCCGGGGAGTGTCTGTGAGAGAATGCCTCCGGCTCGCAGGTCGGCTTCGACAGCGGCGCGTACGGTCGTCTCTTCCGGTTGTGACTTCCTCACCCATGACCTCCCTAGGATTGGGGACAAAACGCTTGTCTGCCGTTCTATACCGCTTGATCGTGACTAAAAGCATTGTCCATGAGCAATGTTTGTTCGGCAACCGAGAGTGTACCATAGCTCGCGGCGCTGTGTGGGGCGAAGTGTGGCGGCAGGCGCTGTATCAACACAGCACATCCATACGTTATACGTACTAGAAAGCGGCGAGATCATCCTCGTATACTGGTCCGTATTGATAGAGCTTGCTTGCGCGCATCTGCTGGAGCAGCGCTTGGACGGCTATAACGAGACGGTCTTGCGGGCAAGTACGCGAAAAATTGGCAAGAGAAATTGGCAAGAGGAACACGATGCGATACCGACGCGGTGCTTCTACGCTGGGCCCGGCCAGAACAACCCCCGGCGGCTGGATCGCAGTAGCAGCTTGTATGCTGCTACTGGTGCTGGGCGGCTGTGCCAGTGCGAGCGCCGGGTCTACCAGTGCTACCACCCCACTGGCGTCGGCTACCGGCCACCAGTCCACGGCAACCAGTACCCTACAGTCGACGGCGCCAGCCGGCCCAGCTTACGTGCAGATAACTGATCTGAACACCTTCCGCCAGCAGCTGTCGGCGGCTTTCAGCAAGAATACCTGGTCGGCTGTCGTGCCTTATCTTAGCCCTGAATTCTCTTTCCAGGGACTTGATTCCGGTGGCAATCGCATGGAAATGCCGGATTCAGAAACCGATCTCTCTCACCTGTACGCCACGCAGGGACCGTGGTCTCCGGCCGCGCTCTATGAGGTTCAGATTCACTTCTGCGACGCTGGGGATACGCCAATCAACCAGCAAATCGGATTCGACGGCGGTGGCGGATCGTTTATCCTGTTCGGTATCGACCTCTGGCAGGGTGTCTGGCTGGTTTACTGGGGATTCCAGGACCCCAATGGGGGCGGCGACGCCTGCGCGTCGTCCTGACGCCAGCCCGCCGCAGGCACTTTTTGGTGCCGGGAAATTGTTCCTCTTCCTCTATCGTGAGGGAACTGGTCAGGGCGCCTAGCGCTTGAAGATCGAGATTGGCGCGCTGTTGTGCAAGAGTGGTGCCGACTCTCTGGCTCTCGACTCCACTGTTTCCTCGTCGTAGTGGCTCAGCCATTCATGGGGAGCGTCTTTGCTCTCCCCGCCATGTGGCGTAATCCGCGAGCGTACCCGGCAGATCACCGGTGTATTAACCGCGCTACCGGCGACGATGGCCTGTCCTTTAGAGAGTGCCGGCAGGTTATCCAGTAGATCCCGGCCTACTCCTTCAACGGCGGTGGCGACACTCTTCTGGTCAACCTCGTTGACGATACGCATAATGCACTGAGTCAGGCACTGGCTAAGCACATCCGCGTCCAATTTGCCAGGGCGCTGGCTAATGAGACCTATACCTATGCCGAACTTACGCCCTTCTGCCAGGACTTGTTTCAGGATTCCAGTAGAGACTGCCTCTCCATCGTGAGGAGCAAAGTGGTGAGCCTCTTCGATGAGAATGAAGACGGGATACGGTAGATACTTCTCATCTCCCGGCTGCGCCTTGTTACGCTCAGTTTCCATGCGAGCGTTATATACCCGGCGAAGGAGCGTGGCGACAATGACTTGCTGGTCGCGCTCATCCACCTCGTCAAGCTGTAGAACAGTACACTGGCCGGGTTGGAAAATCTCTCGCAGCTCTAAATGGAAGAAAGGGTCAAAGACAAAGCTATTTCGCTCCAGCCGCTCGTCGATCTTCCAGCTTAGCGCGGCGACTGTGCTGTTGCCGCTGTCATCGCTGCTCTCCTCATTCTTGTTCTGCCCCACAGCCACAACGGCGTCCTTGAGTTCTTTGGCGGTCCAGGGTTGCCCTTTCTTTTCGTTGCGCAACCGCTCATATGCCTGTCCCAGGTAATGATGCTGTTTGTCGGTCATACCGGGCAGTAGATAGCGCAGATCCGCCAGGCTGAGCGTGCTCAGTCGCACTTTGACCTGATCGTGGAGGTAGACGCGTGCTCGTGCGTGATAGCGCTGGCGCCGGCGTGTCCCGCGCTTGCCACCGGCGCTATCTCCGTCTCCCGTTGCCGCTGCCCGCTCATTCTCGCCGAACTCCTGGTGATTAGCTATCTCCTGCAAGGTGTTATACTCGCCATGCGGGTCAATGATGAGCACCGAGGCGCGATTGTATGGCGACATCAATTCTTCGATTACCACACTGGCCAGATAGCTCTTGCCGGCTCCGGTGCTGGCGATGATCGCCAGGTGAGTACTTACTAACTCCTTGACGTCGAGCACTACCGGTACGCTCCCTTCGTTTCGAGTAAGCAGCGAGCCGATGGTTGCGCTGCCGGTCGAGCCAGACTGCTTGCGAGACAGTACGCTCGCCAGTAGCCCATCGCCGGCCAGATATATGGGTGTACCCGAGCTTGGCGGTATCCACGGGTTGACAAAGGTGCCCAGCACACCGTCGTAGTAACCCATTATGGCTACGTGCAGTTCAAAGAGCGAAGCAGTTTCCTGATCATAACCTACCAGGGCGGCTACCTGGCCTGGCGCTACCTCCGGCTCGGAGAGAAATGTATCGGGATACAGCTGTACCGCTACCCGTTGCTGTATGCGCCCGAGTACATAGCGAGGCGCCTGGCTGGCGTCCGGCGTGTTCTCCAATCGCATGCCGCCGGAGGCTTCAAGCTCATAGTACACATACTCGCCGTTTTTCAGCAATCTCTGGTCGTCGCGCGAGATGAAGGTATATTCGTGTATGGTTTCTCCCGGACCTTTGGTGATTCCGACCGGCCTATTCTGCTTGCTCGTCATAGCTCTATTGCCTATCCTGCCGTCTCCACCTTCATTTTCCAGGCGAAGTTTCGTTTCACAATGGAGAGTAGTGCGCTGTTCTCGGGGAATAGCCGCTCGAGACGCTCAATGGTACGAAGCATCGCTACCGGCAGCAATGAATGGTCGACGGTAAGCGCGTGGGAAAGGTAACCCATGTGAAGATATGGGTGTGAGCCACCGGGAACGCCGTGGTCGGCAAAATAGTGAAAAGCGCGCGTCTCGGTGTCGTCCAGGGTAGAAACTTCGGCGCCAAGGTCGAGCGCGAGCGCCGGAACGCCGTGAGATACCTGCGCGGCGCCGCCGTCTTTATTCACCGACATGGTGCCCAGCAGGAGGATCGAGACCAGCACTGCGCGTTCGGACAGGTAATCTGGAGAGAAGAGCTCGACCTGTTCGTCATTAGAGAGCCGAGGGCCGAGTGTCCCAAAGGCAGGGTTGACCAGTATGGTGTCGTAGATCAAGCCTATAGCCCAGTAGACCAGCGCATCTCGCCTATCTGCGGGTCGTAACTGGGGCGAATGGCGCTGTGGCACGCGTACAAAGTTGCCGAATGCGTAGTCTGCAGGCTGGGGCGGCGCGGCTACCTCACCCTGTGTGAACACCTGGCACGTGTAGCGCACGTGCGACTCTGAGTGCACGATTTTGCCGATACTGCTCGCCTCTGCCATATCTCTCCGCCACTGCTCCTCTCGCCTTGAGATTATACACTAGGTGCGAGAAGACCCATCCCGATCCCGTGAACGGGATGAGATCCCGCATCGCTGTGTGCGTATGCTCCCGGGCACTCCAGGTGAGCGCGTCGGAGGGTGTCTGCCGACTGCTCCGCCCGAACCCAGGTTGCCCATCCAGTATTTCCGCTTTTCCTTCGACCTCCTGTACTTAGTATACAGGGAGCGGGCGAATAAGGGGGAGAGCTCATGGAAATGGTGCGGATCTATCGACTGACCGGCGTACGCCCGCGCTGCCGAGCCCGGCTGCGGGCGGCCCAAATGGAAGCCGCCCAGGTCTGGACGCTCTGCCGGGATATGCACCTCGCCGCCCGCCAGCAGCGCACCTCCTGGCCCACGCAAGGCGACTTTCACCAGGCGACCAAAGGCCGATTCGCCCTGCACAGCCAGACCGTTCAGGCGATCTTTCGCGCCTTCCAGGGCAATGTCGACACCACCCGGGAACTGCGCAAGACCAACCCCAAGATCCGCTACCCCTACAAAGACAAACGCTTCTACCCGCTGCTGTGGCCGGCTCAGGCGGTAAGCCGGGAGCGTGGGCGGATCGTGTTGCCGATGGGGCGTGGACGGCCCTCACTCGTCTTTCCCATTGACCTGCCCGAGCAGAGTGGCGCCTGCAAGCTGGTGTGGAAGGACGGCTACGAACTGCATGTCGCGGTTGCGGCGAAGGGCACCGATGACCGGCCCGGCCCAGCGCAGGCCACGGTGGACCTGGGCGAAATCCACCAGGCGGCGGTGACTACCACCATCGGAGCCGCTCTGGTGGTGTCTGGCCGGGGTATCCGCACCCTCAAGCGGCGACACAATCGGGCGTTGGGGCAGATCGCCAAGAAACGCCACCGATGCCAGAACGGCTCCCGCCGCGATCGGCGCCTGCAAGCTGCCCGACGCAAAGCCAGCGCCCGCAAGCGCAGGCAGATCCGAGATCTGCGGCACAAGGGCACGCGCGCGGTGATCGCCTTCTGTCAGAGGCAGGGTGTTGGCTCGCTGTTCATCGGGGATCCGAATGGGGTTAGGAAGCATCGCTGCGGACGCCATCATAACCAGCGCATGAGCCAGTGGGAGTATGGAAAGGACAAAGCCTATCTCACCTATAAAGCCACGTTAGCCCACATGGAGAGCTTCACCGGTTCTGAGCGGGGCACATCGAGCCGGTGTCCAGTCTGTGGGTGGAAGCAGAAAGTACGCGGGCGTGTCTGGCGCTGTCACCGTCCTGGGTGCACCTTTGTGGGGCACCGGGATGTGGTTGGGAGCCTCAACATGCACCCGCTCGCCTTTGGCCAAACCATCGACGTTCCCGCTCACGTTACGTATCAACGGCCCGGTCCCCTGCGGGTCCGTCCTCGGAGTAAAGAGCCGGGGACGGTGCAGCCATGCAGCCGGAACGTTGTAGTCGCCCGGACACGGGCCACCAGCCCCTAGCTGCTGGTGTTGTCTTGGTGAGTCGCACCTTCACCCACCGCTCCGATGAGCGGGTCTCCCTGGAGACAGGCTACCGGTGCGATGCTGCCAAGAAGCTCATCCCGTTCACGGGATTGAGAGTGTCACAGCATCTCGCCGATTGAACAAACGAACGGCATGCGACTCTCACTTCTTTGCCGATGGTGTCCTGGTCGGCGAAGCGGTTGGCGGTGGTGTTACCGTCACGGTAACTCCCGGATGCAATAGGCTGACACCACCGGCTACCAGCTTGAGAACGCCAATACAGGAAAGCGCGGAGAGTAAGAGCACACTGCAGAGCAGAGTTATGCTCCGCCACCGGGTTACTGGTCGGAAGCGCCTGGGTGGTTTGAGGGCACGGGTTCGGGGACGTGTAGCCGGGCGCAGTCCGGTTAGGCTAGCAAACATTTTCTGGGAATCGAAGTCCTCTGGCCGAGCCCATTTGTCTTTGGGCACCCGGGGATAATTGCCCGTGGCAGGAGTCAAGAGCCCGCTTGTGCTCGCTAAACTCTCCGGAAGAGCCGGCGGCACATCATACGGCAGCGGCAGTGACTTATGCTGGCCACCGTCTTCTTGCTGCAGCGATAGCTCATCAGTCTCCGGCTGTGGATTGATATAATCGGGATGTTTAGGGGATGTAGTTGGCGGAAATTCGTCGGCCACGAATACCTCCTCCTCCAGCTGCCAACCGAGCAGTCCATAGCGAATATGACATAACTGCTGATACAGGCCTGTGCCCTATTCTAGTAAACGCCTCTGCCTTGGGTATAGCATATCCGACTAGTACCTGATTCCTTCCAAATAGCAAGCAAGCGACGAGGTCGGAGCATCTGGCTACAGGCTGGGTATGACCTCGAGCACGGGCATGAGCAGCGACTCCGCCTGAGTTGCCGCAGCGTACCGTACCGGCTCGCTGGCGACGATTCGTATCCGTCGCTGGTGCTGCTCGTAGATTCCCAGATCACTGGGTCGCTGCCCGGTAGCTTCAGTCCAGCTCATCTGTTCCACCATGCCGATGGGCGGCCGGCTGAAACTGACCTGTACGTCCATCTCCCACTTTTCCGGCTTGGGGATATCCAGCAGTACTTCGTGTGGTGCCACCGCGAGGTCCAACCCCGCATCCAGAGCAGATGCCAGTGCTATCTCCACCCGCCGGCGCTTCGCCTGGTCCCAGAAGAGAGCGTCAAGCAGGCTAAACAATTTGCCCGCCCGGGCGCTTACCTCCAGGAGGACTTTGTACGGGCGGCGCATGCGTAGCGCATAGACCAAATCACGAGTCGCCAGCGGCATCCGTTCATTGCTGAGGAGCTCCAACAACGAGGCGTCGTCATGTCCACTCAGCTGATCCGGCGGCAGCTGCTTGACTTCCATCGCCTCCTGTACTGCCCGAAGCAGCATGGCCATCATGGCGCGGTTGGTATGATGCCAGTAGACATTGTCAAACATCTCTTGCCGAGCGTGCAGCAATGAATTCAAAGGGCTGATGCCTTTGTCGCTGACTCCCAGCTGCTGGCGGTCGCCATACGAGAGTAGACACAGAGAGCTCAGCAGTCTGGTCACGTCGACGCCACCGTAGGGCACATTGCAAGCGCGTGCGTCTCGCGGCAGGTAGTCAAGCTTGTCGACGTCCAGCGGTCCACTCAGTAGGCGAACCAACAGCGCATCGCCATCGGGCAGTCTGGTGCGGTCATGTGGTGGGTCAACCAGATCGGCGACTCGCCCCGGCTGAAGTCCGTGCCGCTCCAGGACCGCAGCAATAGTGCCGCATTCGATCAACTGTCGGCCAACCCGCTCGTGTGGCGCTATGGGATGTCCCAGCTCCTCAATGGCGTGCGAAAAGGGGTAGTGGCCGACGTCGTGTAGTAAAGCTGCCGCCAGGAGGGTGCGCAGATCGGCGACACTAGCGTGCACGCCGGTAGGACGGTCGAAGACTCGTGTCTCTAGATTCTGCAGCGCGCGGCGCATAAGAAAATAGACTCCCAGGCTATGTTCGAAGCGGGTATGGGTCGCCCCTGGCCACACTCGATAACAAAATCCCAGCTGCTTCACCCCTTGTAAGCGTACGAACTCCGCTGTAGCGATGAGCTCGAGCTCGAGTGGGCCTAATGGAATGAGATCATAGAGGCTGTCGCGAATTGCGCTCTGCGGAGGAAGTGCAAAGAAGCCGGGCTTCTCCTCCGGAAGGGCGCCGCTGGTCTTCTCCCGGGATTTGGAAGCCTTCGAAACCTTGGAAGCGTTGGATGTTTTCATGGCGTGAGCATTGTACCGCTGGCTGGTACGATGTGTCCAGCTCGCTCTATCCCCGGCATGGCTTGTGCAAGAGTGTTGCCCAGGCTAACCGGGGGACTACGCAATGGACACAGATAAACTGCCTCATCAACGGAAAAACATGACTCTTCGAGCAGCGTGTGGCGCCAGCCTGCTTGCTCTTTGCCTACTGCTACTCGTCGGTTTCGCGGCCTGCAACCAGACATCCACCGAAGGCCAGAGCTCGGCGCCAGTCAATGTACCGCCCAGCGCTGAAGGTATGCAGCAGACGGTTATCAACGTCATCAATACGGTACAGCCTTCGGTCGTTCAGATCATGGGAGCTAGCAGCCAGGGTGGATCTGTCGGTTCCGGTGAAATCCTAAACAGCAACGGGGACATTGTAACCAACGATCATGTAGTGAGCGGATTCTCAAATTTGACTGTGCAGCTCTCCGATGGCAAACAATATAGCGCGTCACTGGTCGGTGCTTCGCCTCAGGATGATCTGGCGGTGCTGCGTATACAGGCCAGCGGCCTGCGTCCCATCCATGTTGGGAATTCGAATCAAGTAGAGGTCGGCCAGTTTTCCATTGCGCTTGGCAGCCCGCTCGGACTCGACCAATCGGCTACGATCGGCATCGTCAGCGCGCTGGATCGTACTGCTGGCGAAGGCTCCGATGGCCCGGCATCCCAGCTCATCGGGCTGATCCAGACCAGTGCGCCCATCAACCCCGGCAATAGCGGCGGCGCGTTAGTCAATCTAGAGGGTGACCTCATTGGCGTGCCGACCCTGGCGGCGGCAAACCCAGAGAGCGGCGCCGCTGCCAACGGAATCGGCTTTGCCATACCCGCCAACCGGGTGACGTTCGTTGCTGACCAGCTGATCAAATATGGCAAGCTAGTCAACAGTGGTCAGGGCTATCTAGGGGTACAGGGAGTGAGCGTCACGCCCAATATCGCCTCCACCTACAGATTGCCGGTGCAGAGCGGCGTACTGGTGTCGGGGTTCTCTAACGACGCTGCCGGCAAGAGTCCGGCTCAGCAGGCGGGCATACAGACCGGAGACATCATCGTTGACGTCAATGGACAGCCGATAACCAACAGCGGCGCTTTGGCCGAGACGGTGCTGGCACTGGCACCCGGCGCCAAGGTTCGCATTACAGTTGTGCGCGGCTCGACTCGACCCACGAAAACCGTCATCCTGGGCGCGCGTCCGGTGAATTGAGCCGCGCAAACCGGCCCTCACACATTGGCGATTTCACCAGCTCGAGCGGTTAAATTGGCCTCGATAAAGCGATCCATGTCACCGTTGAGATAACCGGTCGTGTCGCCCTGTTCGGCTCCGGTGCGGTGATCCTTGACCAGATTATAGGGATGTATGGTGATTGTGCGGATCTGATTGCCGAAATCAGCTTCTACATGTGCTCCTTTGAGACGAGCCTGTTCTCGCTCTCGCTCTTCGAGTTGCAGTTCATAGATGCGTGACTTCAACACTCGCAGCGCCAGTTCACGATTCTGAATCTGGGAGCGCTCATTCTGGCAGGTAACTACAATGCCGGTGGGCTTGTGCCGCATGCGAACCGCCGAGTCGGTTTTGTTGAGGTGCTGACCGCCTTTGCCGGTGGACCGGAACGTATCCACCTCGATATCTTCTGGCCGAATGACGATCTCGATAGGCTCGTCGCCGACGTCAGGCATAACCTCGACCTTGGCGAACGATGTCTGCCTTCGGTGCGCGGCATCGAAGGGGGAGAGACGTATGAGCCGGTGTGCGCCGGCTTCGCCCCGTAGGTACCCGTAGGCATAAGGTCCGGTCACGCTGAAAGTGGTGCTCTTGATGCCGGCCTCCTCACCGGGCATCTCATCTAAGAGCTCTACTGCGTAGCCATGTGACTCTGCCCACCGCATATAGGCCCGCTGAAGCATCTCTACCCAATCCTGCGCGTCGGTGCCGCCGTTGCCGGCATGTATGGAGACGATAGCTGAGGTAGCATCATGCTCGCCGTTCAGCTGTAGCTTGAACCGCTGCCGCTCCAGTTCCTGGTCTATCTCCGCAAGCGCCGCGACTATTTCGGCTTCCAGACCGTCGTCCGGCGAAGCTCCAAGCATGCCGGCCAGCTCACGCAACTCCTGGAGCCGCGACTGGAGAGACTCCCAGGTGGTTACCTCATCGCGCAGCCGGCTGAGCCGCCGCATCTTCGATTGCGCATTATTGCGATCAGCATAGAAGTCCGGCGATTGGGACTCTTGCTCGATAGCGTCTATCTCTTGATTTTTGTTGGCGAGGTCAAAGATGCACCGCGATTTCGTTTACGCGCGACTGCATGGCCTCGATTCGGTTCGTTAGGTCACTCATGCCGGCATGATATGCTTCATCCGGCCCAGACGTCAAGTTCCGTACCAGCCTCGGTAACATAGTAGGCGCCGGAACGCGCATGCCGGAACGCGAAAGGTTGACATACCCCACCGTTCTGCGCTATACTCGTAGATGCATCGCGGGGTAGAGCAGTGGTTAGCTCGTCGGGCTCAATTCCGTGAAATGAAGTGGTCGGCTACGGCAGTGAAATTCACCTAGTCGAAGCCGACAAGCGCCAACGAAGACCGAGATCTGCCGATTATCGTGACGCTTGGGACTTGATTTCACAATGGGCTGTGTGTGGGGAAACTTGCACACGAACACCTCACAAATTCGGGGAAGCCGTTGGCAGGGTAATCCCGAGCGAAGCTCTTGAGGATGAATAATCTTTCAGGAGAACGTGTAGAGACTTGATGTGAGGCACCCTAACGGATCACGCCGAGGGTGAAGGGAAAGTCCAGACTACAAACTGACTTGTCAGGCAGTGAAAGCTGTAGTAGTACGCATAACCCGGAGGTCGTCGGTTCGAATCCGGCCCCCGCTACCACTTCGCCCTCACGCATATTCCAGTGTGTGAGGGCGATTTTTGCAGTGTATACACGTATTTTTTGGCGGGGTAGCTCAGTGGTTAGAGCGGTGGCTTCATAAGCCATGTGTCGTGGGTTCAAATCCCTCCCCCGCTACCACCTTTCCACTGGAACGGCGTGGGAAACGTCGATCTGACGCAAATCAATTGGGACAACATGTCCAAGCAGGGCGTGGGCTTCAGGTCCTATGCTGATGACCACAGGGCCGTGGTACGAGCGTACCGACAGGTTGCCGCCCAGCTCCGCGCGCAAGGCATGGCTGAGGAAGCTGACCGCTTCGCCTACCGCGCGCAGATTCGCCAGCGTGGCGTCCTCTTACGCACCCTCAAGCTGCCGCAGTATGTCTTCTCGTGGATTCTGTATCTGCTCGCAGGCTATGGCTACCAGGTGTGGCGCACTGTGTTTTGGTATGTGGTCAGCATTGCACTCTTCGCCTTTGGCTACGTGCAAGTGACGCACGGGGTGCCTCTCTTTGGGCTTCGCGAGCCGCATGATACGCCGTCGCTTCAGTGGTACGAGGCGCTGGTGCTGAGTCTGGCCTCGTTCCACGGGCGCGGATTCTTCCCGCAGGGCATCAACCTGGGCGATCCCGTAGCGATTCTCGCGGCGGGCGAGGCCGTGGTCGGCCTCTTTGTTGAGATCAGTTTCATCGCAACGTTCACCCAGCGCTACTTCGCAAACAAATGAGGGCCGACCAGCTTGCTGAGGCTGCGCGGGTAGCTCAGTTGCGCTGGCCGGAGACCTGGCGCCCGTGCGAGGATCCGAATTGCCCGTGTGAAAAGACCGGCGCCGGCGGCGATGTAGGGTAGCAGGGTAGCAGGCTACCAGGCAATATGCTACACTGCGTGCCATGTTTGACTGAAGGTATCCGGAGAGATCACACAGGGGACGTGACCGATGAGTAATCAGCAGCCACCTGAGCAGCAACGCCCCCCAGCCTATACCCAGTATGGTCGATCTCCCCAGCAGTCACCAATACCAGTACCAGCGCCAAGGTCTCCGCGTCAGAGCCACATCGGTTGGATCATCGTTGGCGTCTTCAGCGTCCTCGTGGTGCTCGGCTGTATCGGAGTCCTAGTACTGGCAGCCAGGCCAGCAGGCAGACCTAGCGTCATCACGGGCCCCCATCAGGCAATCCTCGTGAGTACACAGGCCACGACGGCAACACCTACTGGGCCTCATATCATCACCGAGGCAACACTGGGTGGAACACAGGACGCCTTTACGGCAAAGTATGGGGCGCCAGTCACATCAGGTCCAACGGTGGACTACGGCTTCACACTTGTCGATGGAACCGGGGCTGGTGTCTGCATCTGTGGCACAGCAGCGGGCCTTGACGGGCGACAGCATGTTGAGTACATGAAGGTCGGACCCGTCATTGGTGTGACGTGGACGCACGCCACCAAGACCGCAGAGGCGAAGCAGTTCATGCCACTCGATGCCATCTACGTGCGGACCATCCAAGACCCTGACGTTGGCCCGATTCTCGTGTACACGAGTGCAGACCTGGCGAAGACGTTCCCTGCCAGTGAGTTCACGGATAGCGCTGGTGGACCAAATCCTCCGGCTGGCACGTTCTCAGTAACCTGCCAGCAGCCAGGTATAGCCTTCTGCACCATCGAAACTGGCACCTAGCTCGCTTACAGCCAGAAAGGGCGAGAGGATGCAACAGTTTACTCAGGTCTGGTGGGTGTTGGATCCACGAGACAAATACTCATGTTGTCCCGGATGCCAACGGATGGCCGCCAATTCTCCCTATACGCGGCCCGGCAGCGGGGGGAACGAGCAGAGACACACGCCAGGAGACGGGAGCACAGAATGCGGGGCCGGCTGCACATGCCGGCTAAGCTACGAGCCACCGCATCTCGTTCAATGGCCACCTCTGACAACACTCTCAGCCTATCAGCGGGCTATCCGCCGTGTGCCATACGACAAGCGGGAAGCAGTCTACGAGGAATATAGAGACAAAGGACATAGCACCTCATGACACCGACTCGATAGCGACCAATGGAAATTGGCACATGTTTTGCGAAAGTAAGCTACGAGCATGATGCTCGATGATGGCGGCAAGATGCTGGGCAGCCACACGATGTGGTATTCAGAGTGAGAAGAGACGCTCACCGTGAAGCGCAGGGATGCCCGTTGGCCGCAGGAAGCGGTGTTTATAGATCGACTTGGCGTGTTTGTAGGTACTGGGAACTCACCCAGAGACGGAAGCTCTGCCCAAAGGAGAGATATTGTGGCTGACACACAAAGCGAGCTTAGCGAGCGGCTACACGCAGCTCTTGACGAGGTCATCAAATTCTTTAGTGATGAGGGCAAGCGAAAAGATTTGGGAAGTGCACTCCACGACGCAGTTGCTAAGCATACTGATGAGGGCACGCTTCAGCGCATCACTGACGACCTCAAAGACATGCTGGCTAAGCTAAAATCTCATTCGTAGCAGCGACTGACTATCCAGTCGTACGCAAGGAAGCAACCAACAAAATCGGCCCATTTCGGAGCGAGGGAGAAGCACTCTGAAACGGGCCGATCTGGCCGGCGTCATCGACCCAAATGAGATCGTAAGACGGGCGCTCCCTCATTTTGCTTTGGCCTTTTTCTTTGTATCGCAGTCAATATCACCGAGCGCGTAGCTCATGGCTGTAGGCAACGTTGTGCCACATGCATCCATACACTGCATATACAAGCTGGATGATGGCCAGATCATTGTCCATGTCGTCTTCCTGGGTATCCGTCGAGAAGGCGACAAGAGCGATGTATATGCGCTTGCGCAAAAACTGGTCAAGCTCGGGCTGCGCTGTCCTGTGGTTCGCTCCGCCTGTCTGCTTCCTCGTCGAGTATGGGAAACGGTGCTATATCGTCCCAGCAGTTCCCGGCGGCTGGCTTGAGCGAAGCTTATTACCGCCAAGCATGTCGCCATACGGGCACCTTGTCATCGAGGCAGCGCAAGAGCGGAGTGCTGCCATGCTCAGGCTTCTAGACGAGGATGAGCCTGTCGAACAGGCATAGCGACGGCTTCTTTAAGTACCAACCACTCAGGAGAAAATGTATGAAACAGAGACCTGTGCCCGGCCAGATCGTGATTTTGAATGGTGCTCCACGATCCGGGAAGTCGAGCATCGCAGCAGTCATTCAGAACACGTTTGCGGGGGTATGGATGAATCTGGGAGTCGATCGGTTCAAGCAGATGACCCCCGAACGCTACCAGCCTGGGATCGGACTGCGGCCTGGCGGGGAGCGTCCTGATCTCGAGCCACTCATTGTGATCCTGTATCGTGCGATGTATCAGGCCATTGCCCACCACAGCCGCTTAGGGCTCAATGTGGTGGTGGATGTTGGGCACCATGATGCCTATTCTGTCCCACGGGGGATCCTCCCCAAATGTGCGCGGCAACTGCGAGGCCTACCGGTATTATTCGTGGGAGTTCGTTGCCCACTCGAGGTGATCATGCAACGACGACGCGCCACCTGGCACACTGACAACAACGATGATAGCGCGATACCAAAGGCCGTGCGGTTATGGCAGCAGGCTGTCCATGTACCAGGGATCTACGATGTGGAAGTCGACACGTCAGTGCTCAGTTCTGAGGAGTGTGCTGCCCTGATCCATCAACGCCAAGCCGATAGTCTGCCACCATCGGCTTTTCAGTATCTTGCGGCCATCACGATCAGGCGGACACGGACAGGGATATGATGTTCCTCCGCTCGTACGGCGAGACTGGGTGAAGTGTTTCCTGTCCGTTACACCTCTTACTCCCTTTAGTTCTCCGCGTTCAGCTCAGTAGTAGCAGATCACGCCATGCACGTCAACAGCGTAGGATGGTACCGGCCCATGTCATAGTCTATTGCCTCCTTCTTGCTTCACACCCAGTTCGCTAATTTTGCACGGATCTCTGTCATCTGAGTTGATAGGCAAAACCACAGTTTGGCCGTAAGTTTGCGGTCTCTATCTAGTTTATAGGTGCAAGTTGCACCTCACAGGGGAAGTTGACACATGCCATGCCGTATGATGCAATGACCGGGACGCAACTGGCTAGTGGTGGAGGCTCTTGGGTGAAAGTACAGCTTGCTTTTTTGGCAGACTACGCCAATGTGACGGCAGACGGCAAAATCAATGTCATGGGCATGTTGAATATTGTTTATGCTCCGAGGGTGCCTGCGGAGCATCGGCAAATGTATCTCATCACCCAATACCATATTGAGGCAGCTGATCGAGGCTTAACGAAGCATCTTGAGATCACATTTTATGATCCTGATGAGATTGAGATATTCCGCGTCACCCGTGATGCCCCATTACCAGAGAACGCGCCACTAGGAGCAACCGTACCGCAGATTGTGGAACTTGCAGGGTTGGTCTTCGAGAAGTTTGGCGAGTATCGTTTTTCCATCAGCATTGATGGGGAGGAGAGGGTCGTTGTTCCGCTGCATGTTGCTCAGTCTACCGTTGAACAGGGTGGCTAGTGGTGGCACGCCCGTACGACTTACTCGAACGTATGCGGCGCTCGAAAGCCGGATTGCATGAACGTGATCTTCAACGCTTGTACGAGGGATTTGGATTCGAGAGGCGTGAGGGTAGTAATCATGTGCTCTACGTTCATCCGAAATATCGGACGCTACGAGCAACCGTCTCGCGGAGTTCTCACCTCAAGATAAGCTACTTCAGCACAGCGGTGGCCTTGATTGACACTCTTCTTACGTTGGAGGCAGCAGATGCCCACTAATTTTCCATATCCTGAGTCCGCTTACTCTGCACGTGTCGCACCGGAGTCTACAACAGACGGGATGACAGTATATGGGTCTTGGTACGAGGAGTTGCCTGGCTGTGATTCCCAAGGCGACACACCAGAAGAGGCCCGTGAGAACTTGCGGGAAGCGTTTGCACTCTACGTCGGGAGTCTACTGGAAGATGGCATGCCTGTTCCACCACCACGGGCAAATGCGGTACGCGAAATTATCTGGTTCGCAAATATTGGCACGAAGAGTCAGACATCAGTACGGTCGAACCTCTGGCTACCGTCCCTAAACTATGACCAAGCAACCCACAAGCGCAAAGTGGCACAGACAACCTCGGGCATGCAATAGAGGCGCATGCTGATTGGAAGGTTGCTCAGCTACCTGTGGTTGACGGTAACCTTGACGGTGACGTAGTGATAACTTGTGATAAATCCTGATGCGCTAATCTAGTTAATTCGCCCTGAGATTAGGAGTTATGAGAGATCCTGAGACGCCCTGATAGGCAACCGGGCGAATCCCTCCCCCGCTACGTCCGGAATCTGCTGTACTTTGGACTCTCCAATAGACGGGATCTCATGAACTGTCGGCTCGAGTGAGTCTTCACCTCCCCTCACGAAAGTGTAGGACTGGGTTGGCCGGATCGGCGTTTTCCACAATGGCCTCGGACTGTTCGCGTGGACCGGCGGCTTCAAGGTAGAGCTGCTGCCCAGGGATGTACCGCGTACGGTAGCGAGCCTCCACCGCCTCAGCAGAGCCGAAGAGCGCCACATCACGCTGTCTCGCCCGATCTAGCGCCACGTCGAAGGGCACATCCACCCAAATGCGGTAGTCCCAGAACGCGGTGAGTTCCGGACGCAAGACGAACACGCCGTCTAGCACTAGCACCGCATCCACGGGTGCCTCCTCCTCTGGTTGACGAAGGGGGCGATCGGCGCGAAAGTCAAACACCGCCTGGCGATAGCGGCGAGACCCCAGTGGGCCTAGGGGGAGGAGCAGAGCGCTACGCAGGGCAGGGTAATCGAACGCGTCCAGGTAGTACCCTTCCGCCGAGTCGGCTCCCCGCTGATACCGCTCGCTACGAGGCCGGTGCTGATGGCAACCGATTCCCATAGAGATGGATATTCATGGCGTCGGCGATCCGCTTCCCCTGTACTCCTGCACGCACGCTACCTCGACTCGATCGGAGAGTCAGTCTCTACATTGGAGAGATACTGCCTCTGGTGGTCTTGACAAGGAGTAGAACCTCAGAGTAGGCTTGGTAACCAATTTAATAATGACCAATGCAGAAGGAGAGTGCCAGTAAAATGAGCGTAAGACGTTATCTCAAGTCTCCGATGAATAGGATTAAACTTCGTACAGTGAGGGATCAGTACCTTGAGAATGGAAGTAAAAGGACCCCGTGGGGGTCTGAAGCGATTTATGTAATTATCCTTCTTCTAGGTGGTAGTGTAGCCGGCGTTTTCGTGAATGACTTTTTTAAGTCTGAACTCACCTTAACGTTCCTGATATTGTTTATTCTAGTTCTGGCACAGATTGGTACTCTTATCTACGTGCGGAGACATCTTTCTCAGGATTCCTCCGAAGTTTCCGGCATAACTAGTACGTTACAGCGTCTTGAGGAGCACATTGGCGTCGAAGTTAAATATCAAGAGCCTAGCGACCTCAACAACTCCTCAGGCATCGATTATGTGCGCGATTTGATCTCTAAGGCTGAGGAAGAGATTCTTGTCTTGGATTACAACGATCAATCTATGCCCCGATATGATTATTCGCTTGGGACAGACATACGCGTTAAACATTACGAAGCTCTAATAAACCGGGCGAATGAACAGACTAGTAGAGGAATTGCGTTTGTGTATAAACGGATATGCCAATTCAATCCACCAGAAATGGCCTTTAAGGACATGAGCGACGAAGTGTTTGTAAAGCATTGTAAGTTGATGTGTGAACTTCAGCATAACGAAGAGAAGCGGGTGTTTCTCAAAAGGACTATTGTAGCTTACCCTCTGACTTTCATACTTGTGGATAGAAGCAATCTCGTTCTTCATGTAGTAGCTGTGAAACGTGTTAGTAATCAGCTGCAAAGTTACCTCAGAGGAGAAATTATAATAAATGGCCCTCAAGAATTGGTCAATGTCTTTGTCCGAGAGTGGGAGCAGATCGAAAATTCTCATTACACTGTCGCTGTTTCCCCCGATGAATTCTCATGAATTCATCGGGGGAAACAAGAGATAAGGTTGGAGGCATTGGAACACTCTATCTAAATTAGGGGTAATTGACATAAAACACAGTCAAAAAGCCTCCTTCACTGTACCCATTAGCAACGCACGTTCAGGTCACTACCGCCCCATAATGCTGAATGTCAGCAAGTCGAAAAGTTTGCCCGGTTAGCGTGAGCCTGGCCACCAACTTGCAAATGTTGCTTTGAAGGCAGATGTTTGTTACAATGCGGGGGAGCAAGCAAGATCTGAGGTTTATGTGTAGTTGAGGTCGGGGCTGCATACTACTGCTCTCAGATTCTATCTTTTGTGCGAACATGACTGTTCCTATGATCAGTAGCAGGAACCGTTTTTTCGAGATAGGTTTATGGTGACTGGGATCTCCGATAATTCAGTGTCAAGAATCCAGAAACTCCGAGTGAGAAGCGCTCGCTTGGTATATCCTAGCACTACGCCAAAGGAATCTAACGTGTCTAAAATCGGTGCGGGATTGTCATAATGAAAGAAAACCTTACACAGTATGAGCACGTCGCTTTGGTTCAAGAGTTCAATCTGGCTGATGGGCATGCCCATCAGCATCAAACCCCTGGCCAGAAACTGATCATTAAGCGTCTCCCCGAGATATTTTACGAAGCTGCATCTAAAAATCAAAGAGATCTTGAGGGGCAGTTTCTCGATAGTTTCTTTAAACTCGCTCATCAATACGGCGCTTTAAATCTAGGGACGTCGCTGTGTTGCCTTTCTGCGTCACATGCCATACAAATAGCTGCACAGCTGCTCGAGGCAAAGCGGCTACGTGCCCTTTTAGTCGAACCTACGTTTGACAACTTGGCATCGATCCTTCAGCGAGCAAATGTTGATCTTACTGCCTTGGATGAACGATATTTGTTCCCAGCACCACAGATAGATTATATAGCATCTCTTGGTAGGGATGCGTTGTTCATCGTTCTCCCTAACAACCCAACTGGTAGAATTATTGATGAGCCATCATTTCGATCTCTTGTGAACTTTTGTGCCACCACTCGCACAGTCTTGGTAGTGGACTTTTGTTTTCGTTTTTTTGACGAAAGAATGTTGTGGGACCAGTACACGATTGCATTAAATGCTGGTATTGATTTCATATTTATTGAAGATACAGGCAAAACATGGCCATCCTTAGACCTCAAAACAGGTATCATCACAGTGAATCCGTCGCTATATGATCAAACGTTTCGGATACATAATGATTTGATGCTAAACACGTCTCCTTTTATCCTTGAACTGCTGAGATCATATACTGAGAACTCGGACAGTCTCGGTATCGAGAAAACTGTGACAGGTACCGCGGGAACCAACCGAAATTACCTCCGCGAGAAAGTCAAAACAACGATTCTTAAACCCGCAAATTTAGATGCTTCTGTGAGCGTTGAGTGGTTGAAGATTCTAGGTGAATATGATGCTGACGAGATTTGGACCATTCTACAAGACAAAGGTGTGTTTGTGTTGCCCGGTACACACTTCTACTGGAAGAATCCAGACCTGGGAAAAAAGTATATAAGAATAGCACTCATGAGGCACCCTGATATGTTCAGAAAGGCTGTAGATGTACTTGTAAACGCATTGCCTGCATGGGAGCGGCGCGAGGCTGTGATGAATTTACATAGCTGATCCCCAACGGTTGCTCTTTGCATCGGGTAGTAAACCAATGCAAAAAGTGACCAATGACCTTGAGTGAATTCACCATTTATCCTTAACCACAGAGGGGGCAACAGATCGACAGACGGCCGTGAGTAAGGACACAGTGCCTAAGCCCTCGCAAAGTGATATCAAGTTGACCCATGTTTTGACCCAAGCGCAAGGATACTTCGAGCGACATCCTGATCAACCCAGCAGGGTAAACTGCCATGAGGTGGGGCCTTAGAATCCTGCTGATACGTCCTGAAATGGGAAGCGCTTAATTCGTAAACAGCAGGTCAGTGGATCGACCCCGAAACGCTGTCTAGGGAGAAGTGCTAATGGCGTTTGACGGCAACCCTGACGTAACACACAGATTACCTATGATACTTCCTGATGCACCAAAACGACGATTAGCACTGCAATTGCGAATTCTGATAGACACTGATACGCCCTGAGAAGTAGGCGGGCGATCCCTCCCCCGCTACCAAGTGGCCGCACTCCTTCTCCACATCGTGCCACCAGTCCAGAGTGCATGCGACTTCTCTCCTTCGCCTACTCCTTGTATTCTCTTGGTTGAACCTTTTGACACCAACCAGCTCGAAGCACCAGTATTTTATAGTACGACACCGACTCGTCTGTCTTGGTGTGGTAGCTGCCGAGTTTTGAGATGATCATTGTTTCTGCATGCGGTGGCTTCTCCGCATAGCGGCAGCTCAACGTGCCCTTGTAATTATTCCCCTCTGTCCAACTGCATGCCCTGAAATTTGCTATACTGCCTACTATCTGTACTTGAAAGTCTACGTGATCGCTGCGCTAATCAACGATGACGACCCACTGACCCACAGCAGCACCAGAAGGAGAAGTTCATGGCCGACATTCGGTCGCGCTGGAACGGACAAACCAGGTCACTGGGCAGTCGCGGCCATTGGGGCATGGCCATCGTCGTCCTACTGGTATTAGCCGGTTGCGCACAGAACACTGTTCCTGTAAGCTTGCACATGCGCAGCACACCTGCCACCGATGTACTCCCCCATTTTTCCGATTGGCGTGCGGTCTACCCAGCGCCGATGTGAGAGCAAATATCGTGACGCTCGATGGATGGTCTGATCACTTGACGGCCCGGCGCTACCGGATCTGACGATGAATGGATTCAACGTCACCAGCGCCGGTGTGGGGCCCAATGGGATACTCCTCGCCTACGGGGCGGATTACCTGGATCTGGTGGATCTCACCGGCCGGACGCCTCCTCGTTCGTTGCTAGTCTACGGCGGCGTAAATGATCTGATTTGGTCACCAGATGGGAGCAAGCTGTACTCGTACCTGGGAGGAGGGCAATTTAGCTATATTCTGATCCCTTCCGGCCAGGCGACCAATGTGGCGCCGGGACCGGACGTCGCCGACGAGGTGGGCTGGATCGACAACACCCACCTGGCCGTGTGCGCTATCAGGGAGCGAGATTGGTCAGCGTCAGCCCGTTGGCGACCATTCCGAGCTCTGCCCCGCTGGTGTCGCTGGATATCACCGCCCATCAGCTGCGATACCATACGACACCATGCAGGGCAGCGGACCGGCGGACCACCGGTTTGTCATCTCGCCCGACGGCAGGCAGGCGCTCTACTTTGACGCCTCGTTCCAAGACACGCCGTTCACCCCGCAGGCAGCCTTGATCAATCTGGCCACCGGCAAGGTGGCGCCGCTGCCGGCCATCGCGGAGACGCTGAGCGCAAGCCTAGGCCCGGTGGTGTGGCGCCCAGGCACCGATACGCTTGCCGTTGCGAGCGGCTACACCGCGAACGGTAACCCTAAGACTTGGCTGATCAATGTGGGAGCAGACACGGCAACCCCAATCGCTTCTGCGGGGTACCCAATGGGCTGGGCTCCCGACAACGGCCCACTGGTGCTCAGCTCGGTTTATGGGTCGAGTGTCGGGCAAGGGCCCTACACGCTCAGTGCAGTGACCTGTACGAGCACCCTGCAGTGCTCGAGCACGACGCTGACGGAGCGGGCGATGACTTTCGACTTCCTTGGCTTCATGCGCAATCCGTGACTTCACACCGTGCCTGACGGTAATGGTTGGCACTCCATTCCTCGTCTACGCCAGTCTACCTCTGGCCACCTTTGCACGTCCGGGTTGGAATCTTCTGGGCAGAAGAGCAGCTGCAATCAAGTTCTAAGGACCGAGCTTCGCAATTCACCAGAATTGTCTGACAATCTGTTTGTTATTTCTCTGACAGGGCGTGTGGCCCAATGAGAGGCAATACCATGGCGGTTTCACTCGTCGCTATCACGATGGAGAGCATGAAGAGGTCTGGGCTGAACTGGTTGCACTCGGCGATGCGGTGCGCTTGGAGCCTCTCTTCTCTGACGCCCAAGATGTTGCACGAGAGACGATGCTCCGCGTGCGAGAAAATGCGCCAATGGTGATAGACCACCTTATGGAGCTGGGATTTGTCTTTGGCCAAGGCTTGTTCGGTGACTACACCCTGGAGACACAAGAGCACCTACGCCAGCAATTCCCACTCATTGGCGAGCCAACTCCTGACTCGGTCACCGCACTCACCACGTTCGAGAGCGCGTGGGGATCGCTCCCGTTGTCGTTGCACGCGTTTTATGAGGTGGTTGGATCAGTGAATCTCGTCGGCCAGTTCCCCTCAGATCTCAGTATCAGGTTTGCACGAGAGGAGTTGCGTCAGAGGAGTACCGACCCAGAGTGGCGCCCCTACATCACCTATGGTCTGGACCCGCTGTTTGTCTATCCTCTTAGCGGTATGCACACCAGATTCCTGAGCGAGTACGACGGTGAGGATGTATCACCTAGGCCAGGGGTGACACCAATCCGATTCCCAGTTGCACCGGACTCCTGTATCAAATATGGGGAGAGTGGTGGTGGGGAGTATACACTGGACATGCCCTCCTTGGCAGCTGATGGTCGCCTGCGCCTGGAGCGCCATGACACCACATTCGTGAACTACCTTCGTATCTGCTTTCGTTGGGGAGGATTTCCCGGCCTCGAACTGGCTCCATCTCCACGACGACCTAAAATTTCTGAGATGGTGAGCCATCTTACGCAGAGGCTCATTCCCTTTTGAGCCAACGTGTGAAAACACTCCAGGCTTACAGATGTCAACGCCGAGACAGAAATGGCTCTTGTTCACTTTGAGTGCTCATCCATTGAGCGACTGCACCTACTCGTGACCTGGCTCGGAGCTGCTGTAAGCACAGAAGGCGTCTCATTACATGGTGGGCTTTCGTGAGAGATGCTGTCACTCGAATTGGAGAGCACATCCTATCGATCAGACCCTCGTTATGCTTATAACATGGGCAAGGAACGCCGTATCCCGCAATGCCACAGTAGTGAACAGTGAGAACGATGCCCATCATGATACCTCCTCAGTATGGTAACATCGCTCGCTTGCGAACCTTCTCTGGCACTCCCTCGTAATAGGTGCTTGTGGCCTTGGTCTTCCGGCGGTTCCGCGCGGAGTTCGAGGCGCAGACATGATTTTTGCAAGAGGAGTACCTGATGAGCACGATGGCATTGGCTGGCGTCCGCCAACAGCTTCTGGCAATCCGACGCCGACAGATCCTGGCTATTCAACGTCCGCAGAGCGTCACTGTCCGGCGCACGACGACGCTCGTAAGCGTGCTGGCCTGGGAGATGCGCCGCTATCTCACCAGCCGCCGCTTCTGGTTGCAAGCGCTCGGCTTCTTCTGCTTCGCGCTCTTCCTGACTTGGGCACAGTCGAGGTCATTCGTATTCAGTATCCCCAGCGCCAATGGCATCGTGGCGGGAACCAGTGCTTGGGGATTGCTGCTGTCCCTTCCAACGATGGTGCTGCTACTAGTGCTCTTTCTGCCCTTTGTCAACGCTGACGGCGTGGCGCGGGATCTGCAACGAGATACCCACGAACTGCTTATGACGACTCCACTGCCGACCTGGGCGTATGTCTGGGGAAGGTACCTGATCGGCCTGGTACTGAGCCTGGGGCTGGCAGTGACGTTGCTGGCTGCTCTTCTCGGGATGGGCGAGGTGCTCCATGAGACCAATTCGGCATACCCTTCGCCACAGGTTGGCACCGTGCTTCTTCTGTGGGGAGGCATGGTGGTGCCGGCGACGGTGATAGTCAGCAGCCTCAGTTTCGCGCTCGGCACCCTGTTCCCGCGCCACTCTACCCTGGTCAAGATCGGCATCCTGGTGGCATGGGTCGTAGGGGCGGAGGTGATCCCGCTCATGTTGTACTTCCCATTGGGTCCAAATCATCTCCCTACCTGGTATAGTTCGTGGGACCCGACCAGCGCGCTGACCGGGCTTGTGATGTTTGCTCAGTATAACTCGGACGCTCACCAGCAGTCCTCTGCGATAACGAACGCGGCGCAATTTCAGCATCTCCTCAACACCATTGCGAACAAGGTGCCTGATATCTCTACCTGGCTGGCGCCGCACTGGATCGAAGCCCTGCTGAGTTTCTTGCTGGTGGTAGTGGCGACATCTGCCTTTCGGCGGTTCCGCGCGGAGTTCGGGCCGTAGAGACAACTATTCATTTGCAGTATCCCTCGCAGGCGCAATGCAAGCCGCAGCGCAACGCCGCATTCGGACAATGTTCATGTACTTCTACTCAAGGTGTCTGCTCACTACTACTTCAAGCCAAATCATGAGGGGCGCAGCTGCCTAATGTGACCTTCTCCCCTCATCAGTATCCATGGATAATGGGAAGTACTGCTAGATTGCTGGTACTTGGTCAACCTGGAAATCAAGGCCAAGCCCTCTACTCAGCAGTGTCGCCTGCGATGACAACAATCTCGACAACAATGCCAGGAGACGTCCAAAGACACCCATGGACACAGTAACCCTGTTTTTCTGGATGCGTGGAACAGGGGAGACGCCAGGAGACCGCTGAAGACGCGGGGCTTCACCCTTTCAAAGTGAAGGTTGCCGCTGGATGCCCCGCTGGTCGCGCTTTAGCGTACTTGACACTAACGATGATGCTGGTGGCGAAGTCGAAAGTATTTGCACCAGCCCAGAATTCATGGTATCGATATATCAGAAATTCGGCTTCGCTGTGACTTCGCAACCAGTGTCAACGATGACACCAACCTAGACGGCCGCTGCTGAACTTCCGTGAACGGAATGCAATTGATTAGGCAGAATTCAAGCGCCTCGGCGGACTACCATCAACGTGCGCGAACACCTACGACCGTATCCCACCGTCGGCTCCACTAGGGCTCCCGAAATGAAGCGACTTCAAGCAGATGCACTTGGGGCTGCTTCGTTTTTCTTACATGCAGCGGCAGCAAACACGGAGCAATAGCGAATTGCCACACGATCACTTGGCGACTGGCTCAGGCCATCTTGAAGTGCCTTGCAAAAACGCACATCGATTTTCTAGAAGTTGGGATATGACTATACGAGTGCATTCATGTGAGCAGCGCATTTCGTCCGCAACCGCTACGCACCAGGAGGTTCTCAAGTGCCTGCGTTACCACCGATGGGACCCGCTCCTACGCCGAGAGGCAGTACCCCAACCGATCATCTTACGCCGAGAACGCTTTACGCGCTGGGGTTCCGTGGCTTCCACGCAATGGGCGGCGAGTACATCCTTCCGCCGCTCTGTCCGATCCCAGGGGGATCTTTGCGATGGGCAGTGACGCAGCGCGTGATGAGAATGCATCCGATGACGAGGCGCCACAGCATGCGGTCCAGGTGGACGACTTCGCCATCGGGCAATATCCTGTGACGGTGGCTGAGTACGCCTGTTTCGTGCGTGGCGGGCACCGACCGCCACCAGAGGGGTCGGATAAGCCTATCATCCAGACGCCCATGACCTGGGAGCAACAGGTGCGGCGCCTCGACCATCCAGTGGTATGCGTCTCCTGGCATGATGCCGTGGCATATGCACAGTGGCTAGCGAGGCGCAGCGGACAACACTGGCGATTGCCCAGCGAGGCCGAATGGGAGAAAGCCGCTCGTTGGGATCCCGCGAGCGATAGAAGTCGCACGTATCCGTGGGGAGATGTGTTTGACGATTTTGAAGCGCCTTGCAACACCCACCACAGTTTGAATGAAGGCATTACGCCTGTCGCGACCTATCCCAGCGGGACGAGCCCCTATTGTGCGCGGGACATGGCAGGTAATGTGTGGGAATGGACAAACAGCGTCCACACAGCGTATCCGTACGATAGTGGAGACGGTAGAGAAGGCGGACCATCTGGCGAAGACCGTGTGCTGCGGGGAGGCTCGTGGGTTGCTGGATCGTGGTACGCGCGTGCGGCATCTCGCTACGTCAGCCAGCGTGACGATTTCGATGACTCCATCGGCTTCCGGTTGGTGTGCATAGCGTCTATTCGCGCGTGATCAAAGATTAAGGGTGAAGAGCGCACCTACCTCATGAGTGGACGCGGCTCACATAACCTTGTGGTGGGCTGGCTTAGAACTCCGTAGCTTACACCTCCACCCACACGGGCGAACTAGCTCGATATCTGGCGCTACGAAGCGACATTCAAAAAAGTGAGAGCCCTGAATTTCAGGGCTCTCGTGGTGGTAACCACGGTTCAGTTTGGTGGAGATGGGGGAGAATCGATCTCCCCCACTATCTGTTCACCTTCTGACTCTATGCTCCTACTGTGGTCGGCACGAGCAAGCAATACGGCACAACAATCGTGGCGGTCGGTTGGTCAGCAGGGTTCGCGGTCGCCTGAGCTGCTGGCGTGACGCTCACGGAGGAGACAGACCCCGTGGGCTAGCCGAACAGCGGCCACTGGTAGGCCGAGAGCACGTCTATCTTCGCCTGGTTGACGGTCAGCCAATCGTCCTCAAGAATGCCTCCCGTATCGCCCGAATTGGGGTTCCAGCACCAGTACGCGTAGCTGACGTGATTCTCCTTGAGATAGCTAACCAGGCTACGTTGCCAGACGCCTTCGGTATCGGTTCCCATCGAGCGGCCACCAAATTCGCCGATCCAAACCGGTGCGATTCCCTCCTGCACAAGGTAGGACCATTGCTGATGCCAGAGCGGTGGCAGGTTCTGCGGGAAGTTCGGCGCGCTGAACCACGATTGTCCCGATACACCAGGGCCATAGTCATGCGCGGAATACACCAGCTTGTCCGGCTGGTTCAGCCGGACCGGAAACTGGCCGGCGCCCATGAGGTTGCCACCCCACCAGTACCCCACCCCATTGTATTGTTCAATCCCTTCGACAATGATCAGCCAGTCGGGATTGGCCTGCAGAATGGCGTTGCCCGCCCGCTCGGCGGCAAGGCGCCAGTCCGTCGTCATATTGCCATCACCCCAGGTGGCTGGGCTATGCGGCTCATTGTGCAAATCCGCCCCAATCACAGCTGGCTCGTTCCGATAGCGCTGGGCAAGCATCACCCAGTCCGCGATCCATTGCTGCTCAGAGACATGGTCCGTATACCAAAGCGGCGATTGTCCATTGGAATCGGGGCGGTGGCGATCCAGAATCACTCGCAAGCCGCGTTGGCCCGCACCGTGCACCAAGCGGTCCATGATCTCGATCCCGGTCAATCCCTGCAAATCGGGATTCTTGGTGAAATCAATCCCGTTTGGGGTGCTGCCTGCCTGGAAGACCTGGTTACTATACGGCAGGCGGATCGAGTTGAAGCTACAATGGACGATCTGATCCAGCATCTGCTGCCAGTTTCGGGCCCACAGCCCGTGCGGGCAGAAGGTGCCCGTCTCCATGCCAAACCAGCTCACACCGGTCAGATAGACGACTTTGCCGGTCTGATCAACAATCTGCGCTTGCTCGGTCCGAAGTGGACCTTGTGCTGGCGAGTCGCCGGACTTAGCGGACGGCGCTCCGGGGTTGCCCGCGCTGCCCAGCGCGCGAGTCGCTCCATAGGCGCCAGCTGCGATGAGCCCACCAATGAGGATCTGGCGGCGGGATATGGTGGGTCTAGTTTTGCGGTGTTCGTGAAGAGACATTGTGGGTTGCTAGCCTTTCCGTTGGAATCCTCCCATTGGAGGCACGCTGACGCTCGGCACAACATTCCTGACTGGAAGCGAGGAGGTGACCGAGCGTTCCGGTATCCCGAAAAGTCGGGAGAGCTGGACCGCCAGGAGGCCTTCGATAAGCGGGAGGCATTGTGACCGTCGAATGCGCTTGGCGGCATCCCACCTCGCTTTCGATACTCTTGCGGTGTACCCGCCGCAACTCCCGCCTTCACGCGTAGAGGCTAGGCTCGATCTGCTGATGCCCTCTGCTTCTTTTGCGAATAGTCGGCTCACCTTATGTACAGCTCGCGAGATAGTGTACACGACCAGCGGCGGGCCGTGTAAGGCTTTTGTGAGATTTGTCCGGAATCTGAAATATATGTCTCTCATTTCGCAGTTTGCGCAAGCGCGATTTTGAGGTTTTCGTGGGATAGCGCCACAAATCCGTGCAGTGCCTGGGCTTGAGTCAAACATGTGCTCTTCCTCATGTTCGCCGCTAGCCTATTTACTGCCGCGCCGAGCCAGCGAGAACGCGTGGCAACGAGACGACGCCTGGTAGCGAAGAATGTCGAATTGGACAGGCCTTAGCGCCATTGAGCGTGTTCACCGCTCAATAATGTTGAAATCTGGAGGCACGAAACTGCGAAGTGTGGGTAATTGACCTGGCGGCAACTTATTCACGAACAGCATGCTGACATACTGTGCGCATTGCCTGTTCTTCTGCAACACGGCGCGCTCAGCACCGGGTTGTATCAAATAGCCGATGGGGTCTGGAAGCGAGGAGAAGGGCCTAACCAATAAGGTGATACCACCGTGACCGCACAGTTGCGAAGAAGGGCAGCTGCACCAGATCGAGACAATCGGTATGATTGCAAAACTGATTGCAAACCAGAGCGAGGGGCTGGGGGTCAGAAAAAATCAGTTGCTGTTACATATACGGAGCAAATGGGCGAGAAATGCTGAGCTTGCCTAAGCTGATCTTGATAGCCATTCCCCATAGGCTTGCTACGCTGAGCAGAATCTCATGCGATCCATCCACAATCGCGGCTTTAGCCGTCACAGAAAGTCGGGGATCGTCATCAAGGAACCAGAAAAAGGTGCGAGTATCGAGCAACGCCCTCACCGCATATACTCCTCGAAATCCGGCAGTGGCGCGTCAAAGTCGTCACTGATCGTAAAGGTG
This sequence comes from uncultured Chloroflexia bacterium, assembly GCA_963826075.1. Taxonomy (GTDB): domain Bacteria; phylum Chloroflexota; class Ktedonobacteria; order Ktedonobacterales; family JADMIN01; genus JAJPKE01. The sequence continues at coordinate 693,818 of CAWGVQ010000002.1, read as the reverse complement.
CCCTTGCCACTGCCAGCCACTCGGTCACCGGTGGTCTGTGTGATCGGGACCAACTGGACTTTGTGTTCAGCATCCTGGGTGATGAACACAGCTTCCCCGTCGAATGCGGCTTTGATGAGGTCATCCAGGCGGGTTTTGGCCTCGTCAGGCGTGACTTGGTACACGCTTACCCTCTCCTTGTATACGAATTAGCTCTTCCAGGCACGACGACACTGCGATCAGGATAGCACCTACTCGGTCCCGCAGCGTCGCTACCATGGGTGTAGAGCACCAACAGTTGACACCAACCAGCGTGGAGCACCGCCATTCGTCGACATACCACGACGTATACCTAACGAGGGTCGTCAGCACTACTGGCGCATAGCGTGTAGTATGCTGGGCTATCGTATCATGTTCCTGAGCAATCGGTGAGCTCGAACAACTCGGCGCGAGGAGGCGCATGTATGCTTGCACTTTCTATCATGATCGAGGGGCAGAACGGCCTGACGTGGCCACGCTGGAAACGACTTGTCGCGGAGGTGGAGCGGCTAGGCTTCACCGGGTTGTTTCGGTCGGATCACTTCACCAATATGCAGCCTCCGGATAAGGAATCGCTTGAGCTGGTGATCTCGCTTGCCTATTTGGCAGATCACACGCAGCACATCCACTTCGGCCCGCTGGTGGCGCCGTTCTCGTTCCGTGATCCGGCGCTGCTGGCTCGTCAGGCGGCGGGGCTGGATGATCTGAGCGGCGGACGCATGATCCTCGGGGTTGGCGCTGGGTGGGAGGAGCGTGAGCATACGCTGTTCGGCTATCCGCTGCTGGACCTGCCGGATCGCATGCGCCGACTAGAGGAAGGGCTAGAGGTAGTCACGCGCCTGCTACAGAGCGATGAGCCAGTCACCTACGAGGGACGGTTCTACCACCTGAACGGAGCAACCCTGCTGCCACGGCCCACGCGCCTGGGCGGGCCACCTATTCTCATCGGCGGCAACGGCATGACCCGCACATTGCCGCTGGCCGCACGCTACGCCGACTGCTGGAACGCTGCCTTCATTACGCCTGAGGCTTTCCATGAGCGTAGTGTGCGGTTGGATGAGCTGCTGTGTGCGTCCGGGAGGCAGCCTAGTGACGTGCAGCGCTCGCTGATGTTGACACTGATCTTTGCCCGCACCCGCGACGAGCTGGAGCAGCGCCTGGCATCGAGGCGCCAGCGCCCCGAGCTCGCTGGAAAGTCGCTAGACGAGGTCATTGTGGCGCTCCACGCGGCGGGCAGCACCATTGTTGGCACACCTGAGACAGTGCTCAGTCGCATGCGCGACTATGAAGCCGCTGGGGTTCAGGAGCTGATGCTGCAGTGGCTCGATCTCGACAATCTCGACGGGTTGAAGGCGCTGGCAGACACGGTGCTGCCACATGTATCACTGGGGTGATGCTCCACAGATACGTCGTCTCTGCCCAAGGTCACGAGTTGGCTGATTGGTACAATGCTACAGGCGGCCGGGGGCTCAACGTGGTCAAGCGCCCTCCTGGGATGCCCGGGTCGTCGCCGTGCTCGGGCCCTCCTGCCAGCAACTCTACACACTCAGCCCATAACGCTACGGCAAGTGGATTACTCACAATATTCACGCATTGACAGATTCTGGTTATGAAGTTGGGCAAGCCTGCGGAACGGCATACGGTTGGTTGACCGCTTTCATTGCCGTTTTGAACTGCGCGCTGCTCGCCGAACTCTACATCACGAGCATCCAGAACCCACTGGTGGCTCAGCTGATCCTGGTCGTGGTCGTGTTCGTCGCGTTCACAGTCAAGGATCTGAACTATGCCTTCTTCGTCTTCTTTAAAACCAACCTCACGTTAGTATTCGTCAGCCTCGCGGAGCCGGGCGTCTCACGCACCCGGATGCTGATGATCTCCGTCCTCGTGGGGGCAGTCATCGCGTTAGCGGTCACCTTCCTGGGTGCCTGGATCACGCGGTGCCAGGAGTCTTGCCCCACGACCACCTCCTAACCCAACTGTACTACGGTAGTGGGGCGCCAGAGATGCTCTCTCCCACACTGCGCAGTGAGGAGTGAGGAGTTTTTCCATTTCTGCTGGGTTAAAGCCCAGACCTGAGAGGGAGGGCTTCATGCGGGCCCACGCGACGCTTGAGCGGCAAGTAGGCAACACTTGCGCGCCGAGCCACTCGGGGCAGTGCACAGCATTGACTTTGTCCGCTTCTTGGGCTGCCTGTTTCCCGCGGTCAAGCCTTTTATGGAGTTCATCACTGAGCTGTATGTCGGCTGAAAAATGGAGTGTATCCGGCGACGCCAAAAGGAGACGCGCGGAGGAAGGATGTGTGCTTACATGTTCTGCCATAATGTTCGCCTCATTTTCTAGCCGATACCTTCAGCAGACGAATCTTGTTGCCAGACGTGCAGCAAACCACCTTGTCGCCGCGATGGGTTATACTGGTGCCAGGTCATAGCACGCGAGGAGGCAACACCCATGCTCAATGATCACTTAAAAGCTGTCATGGAACGAGCTGCCCAGCTCCCAGCTCCCTTGCAGGATGAGCTCGCAGAGCTGGTTGAAGAGGCGCTGGCCCATATCACGCAGCCCGGACCACACCTGTCGCCGGAATGGCGTGCCTCGGTTGAGCAGGCAACGCGCGAGCAGGCCGAAACCTTGGAGTACCTCAAAGACAAGTAGCGAGGGAAAGACAAGTAGAGACGGCTGCTTCCTATGGCCGACCCTGTCTATTTGAGCGTGGGCGATGTTTGGGCCATCGACGACTTGATCCTGCGTGCCGAAGGCCAGATCTCGCTACTGCTGAACCGCGGATCGCTGGAAAGCGCGTTGCTGCGTGCACAGACAGCAGCCTACTACCAGCAAGCTGACCTGGTTGAGCAAGCTGTGATAGTCAGCGTCTGGCGAAGATCTGCGGCTCAGGCAACGGTTTGCCATCCTGCTCTGCCCACATGATGAGTGATTCGATGAGATCCCGTCCTTGCTTGACTGCCTCTTCATACGTCTCTCCATGCGTGAAGTTGCCAGGAAACTCGGGAATGGACACCATGTAGGCTTGATCCTCATCTGACCACTGGATCACCATGGAGTAGTGACGATGCTCTCTATCGCTATCGCTCATGGTTGTCTCCTCTTTGCCTCATGCACTTGCTCCAGAGCCTGACGGACTTCTCGTTCCTGGTACGGCTTCGCGTCGTCACTTGCTTTGCCCGACATGACAACGTGTCCGGGATACAAGGGGTGAAGCCAGCGCCGATGGCTTCCCTTGCCAGATTGTCGGGCAAACCCTTCTCTACGGAGATCCGCTTCGAGCTCGCGTACTTTTCTTGGCACGTCACCTCCGCTACACTGTCATACTAGCATAGTTGGCGCTAACCCGAATTTCCTGTCTCAGTGTCTCCTTGCTATCGGTAAATGAGAAGGGCCGTGTTACTCCACTCGGCCCTCGGTCAGGTGGCCGGCGGACGTCCTGCCCCGCTGGCTACCTTAACAACTCTGTCATCCGCTCTCGTCCTAGATACTGTAGCAGCCGGTATGCGATACTAAGCACATGCCTACCGTCTATTTGGAGACCTACATCGAGGCCCCTATCGAACGATGCTTCGATCTCGCGCTCAGCGTGGATCTGCATCCGCTATTGGTAGCGCATACCCAGGAACGCGCGCTTGCCGTTTGGCCGGATTCTTTGACAGCCGCTGAATGTATCACTCGTTATCACTGGTTCATCTCAGAAAGCACCGGCCGCCTGCTCATGTGTGCCATCTGGGTCCAATGGCGCTGACGCCAACCGATGATCAGCTAAATTGCCCGGTCACATAATTGAATTGGCCGGTGCCGCCATCGGTGATGCTGAACGATACGCTGCCGGAGTTGATTGCGGTGATGGTTAGGGCCCCTCGCTGGTAGGGCGAGTCATATGTGTTGAGTGATGTCGGTCCTTGATGCGCACACAGGTCCCCGGCTGGCTAAAGACAACGAGCACCCCCTGCTGCGGTTTGTCTCGGCGAGCGGAGGCGACAATGAGTACGCCAACCCAGGACAGCCCTTGATGGACAAGAGCGTCGGAAAGAGGGTCAATTTGATTGCAAACCACAGCGAGTAGCTGGGGTCAGAAAAAAGACCAGCACGCAAAAATTGGGCAGTGTTGCTTACCACTGATGCTTGCCGGGGCTAGAAAATACGCTTTATGGCAGTTTGCTAAACCGTTGTTCCAGGAGCATATTCGCTTCACCATAGCCGACGAACAGCATAGGAGTCAAAGATCGTGTCCACGCTCACGAGCGGAATCTGCTCGACCTGTGCCCGAGCGATGAGCAGTCGATCAAACGGGTCACTATGATGAAATGGGAAGGTGGCCACCGCTGCCACATGTGCAAGGGAGATATCCAGAAGGCCGATGGCACTGGCACTCAGCTGTTGGGACATGTACGACGCGAACGGGCTGGAAATGCTCAGCTACTCCAGGCTAATCTTGATGGCCATTTCCCACAGGCTCGCCATAGTGAGCAGGATCTCATTCGATCCATCCACGATCACAGCTTTGGCAGGTGCAGACAGACGCGGATCATCGTCAAGGAACCAGAAGAAGGTATGTGTCGGGAGAACTTCAAGATCGCAGCAGCGGCCAACAAGGAGAAGGTTACGGTTCCAAAATGTCACTAGCCGGAGACGAATACCAAGAGCAATATGAACGTACGTTTCAGCCACACCTGGAAGAGCTTAACCTCTTAACGATTGGTTATTCTCTGCAAGAAGTTGAAGATTACTGGGATGAAATTGATGACGCATTAGATGAACAACATATTGGCAGGAAAGACAAATTTAGCGATTTTTTGAGAAGAAATATGCTCAGCGCGTATGAGTATCTCGATACACTGGTGGGTGCGGGGATCAGACCATTTTCACGAGAAAGTCTTCCTCATATGCTCGTCTTGAATGAACGTGTACACTATGGAACGGACGTCCGTTTAATGGAGGAATATAGCCAAGCTATCAAAGTAAATGAACAAGAATTTTTTTATCCACGTATTGAACGGATTTACGACTGGGTAAAAAGACACAAGCAAAGAGATGATCATCCGTTGAAGATTGCGGCAGAGGTATATGTGGCTATCTTGAGTCGTCCGCAGCTCTTCAATGAAGGAAACCACCGGACAGGTACACTAATAAGCAACTGGATAAGTCTCTATTATGGATTCCCTCCGTTTGTGCTTTCTGTTGATAATGCGCTTGCATATTTTGAGCCGTCTGCTCAGATTAAGCATTTCGGAGATAAGTCAACCAGGAGGGGACTACGGCAACTACCGAAGTATCACAAGTCATTCAGAAAGTTTTGGGAACAGCATATAGATAGTAAATATCTCATACATGGTTAGAGAGCAGGACCGGACTTGACCACCTTTTCTCTGCTCTGGCTTTAGCCAGAGAGTGCTATCATGTGGGGAAAACGTGGGCACACGTAGACCTGAGGAGAGAGAACCGAACATATGGCAGGATTCGATCAGACGATACTCGACGCGGCCGCACAGCAGCGCGAAGTCGAGTTCACCACCTGGGGACGCCTCTCGGGGCGTCCATCGCGCGTGACCATCTGGATCTGGGGCGATGGTCGGCGCCTCTACATTCGCTCCGGCGGCGGCATGAGCCGCGACTGGCCCCAGAATCTGCTGGCGCAGGGGCGCGGGATTCTTCATTTGGTCGGCCAGGATATCCCCGTCCGCGCCCGCCACGTTTCCGACCCCGCCGAGGCCCGCGCCGGAGCGGAGTGGATCAACCACAAGTACGGGGCGCAGGTGCAGGCTTCGGCGGGAGGCGAGCCGCTCACGCCAGCCGAGCAGGCAACATTTGAGCTGACACCAGAGAACATACAGAGCGCAGCAAGCACTGGGAGCACCTCCTGAGCGGCACTGCCAGGTAAAAGGGTAGGGCGCTAGCGGCACAGATGCATCCCTACTGTTAGTCTGTAGTCTGGGAGACTGGTTTGGGTTTTCTGTGCATGAGAGAATACGCAGTCAGATGCTAGCTTGTAGCCATTTTCTCCGCTTGCTTGCACCTGCGTTGACGCTGTACGGTTGCTCTCGCCGCCTCTGCCAGTACACTTTTATCGGCGTCTCGTGGATGCCTGGACTATGGCTTGCGGCGCTTCAGCAACAGGCGATATTCCGTCGCAACCCATTCAGTAACGCGAGGGGGCTTCCCCCACCCCCACTTGTCGCGGTTTGCGTCGTCATGTCTAACGGGTGCAAAGCCGACAGCCTCCCATCCCTGGTCTCCGAGCGCTGCTAGTTGCGTCTCCAACTCCGCGTCGTTGTAGGTGACGAACCTATATTCCCATGTGTCCATAGGTGTCTGTTCCCCCTCTGCTCTCTCACTCGGCACTTTTGATTGAGCCTTCCCGCAGAGCTTGCTATACAATCGGAGTGGATACCAGTACCCCTTAGGAAAGGAAAGAAGCGTATAGCCAAACGAGTGACACTTCGTTCGGAAGCCATCGCATACATCCGCGAGGAATTGGTTTGCCCAGATCCGTTGACGGATGCCCTCCAGCAGCTGCCCCTCGAAGCCGGGCATGTAACAACGTACCTCCCGGAGCGCGCTACCGACGAAGACGTACGCAATCTGCGGGCCTGTGGCCTGTACCAACGCCTGCTTCAGTGGACGAAGCCAACCAATTGCTCTCCACTGACTGGGACGCTTGCCGGTCTCGCTCGCACCAAGGCCGAACTCCTATGCCTCAGCCAGCTGGGGGGCCATATTCAGGAGTCGCCTGGAACAGGGCGCCCGCCAGTCGAAAATGGTTCGGCGGTCATCGCCGCGGTCGCCATGTGCCACTCCTTTTGCGACGCTTCACGCACCGACGAGGCGCGCCACACGTAGCGCTGCTGACAGCGAGCAACCCCCTGGGACGCCCAGAGTGAGCGGCAGTGATCTCCCAGGTCGTCGCCAGAGAGCCGCTCGCTCTTACCGGTGTGCCAAACCGGCCAGTGGCTTCCCGCTTGGCCGCACCTTCTCGACCTCGAGCAGCAGGTGCTCCGGGCCACGCAGTAAGGGACTCGGCCGGTAGGGAGGAGGGTCCACGACCAAGCGCGGCTGCTCCAGCCGCCGCAGCAATTCAGGAAACGCGATCTGGGCTTCTATGCGCGCCAGCGGCGCACCAAAGCAACTGTGGATGCCACTCCCGAACCCCAAGTGTTCATTGTCGCGCCGCTCCGGATCGAAGCGGTCCGGGTCGGGGAAGCGCGCCGGGTCACGATTGCCGGCGGCCAGTGCCAGTGTGACCACGACACCTTTGGGAATGGTCATCTCTGCCAGCGGGATCTCCGCCAGCGTGGTCCGACTTGGGAGGAACTGGACCGGCCCATCATAGCGCAGCATCTCCTCCACCGCGGCAGGGATCAGCTCCGGTTTCCTCCGCAGCCGCTCGAGGATGGCCGGGTTGCGCAGCAGTACCAGCAGGCCATTGCCCAGCAGATTTACCGTGGTTTCATGGCCGGCAATCAGCAGCAAGACCCCGGTCGCGACGAGTTGCCGGTCCGTCATCCGTCCTTGGGGACCGTCGTCAGTTGCCATCTGGGACAACAGGTCGTCTCCCGGCCGTTGGCGATGACGCGCGATCAGTACCGCCATATACTGGTTCAGGTCGTTCTGGGCCTGGTCCCGCCGGCGCCTGGCCTCTTCGGACTGCTCTGCCAGATTTTCGATGAGCGCGGACGCCCAAACCTGGAACTGCGGCTGATCCTCGCGAGGGACGCCCAGAATCTGGCAAATCACCAGCACGGGCAGCGGGTAATTGAAGTGGTCAACGAGATCGATCTGGCGCTGGCCCGACAGCTGATCGAGCAGCGTAGTGGTGATACGCAGGATCTCGGGGCGCAGTTGCTCCAGATATGCTGGGCGCTCAGGCGGCCCGAAGTAACGCATCGCCAGGGCACGCAGACGGTCGTGCTCCGGGGGGTCCAGGTTGATGAACTGGTACGGGGCATTGGGTAACCGGGTCTGTCCCCCCGTTTGCGTGCTGTTGCGTAGATCGGAACTGAGGCGCGGGTCGTGGAGCAACGTTTCGATGTCGCGATAGGTGCTCACCACGTAGGTGCCCGCCTCGTCCGGGCCGTCTTCCTGCCAGCAGACCGGATTCGCGCGCAGCCTGGCCCACAGCGGCCAGGGGTTGGCGCGGTTAGCGTAATCGTAGATCTGTCGTAAGAGGGTGGTGTCTTGTGCCATGGTGAGTCTCCTCCCTGCTTCACGCGAGCGTAGGCACACGGAGGGGGCCAGCGTGCTCGCGCGGAATCCACTCCACCCGCTGCTCGTTGGGATCGTGCCCAGTCAAGACCACGGTCGCCTCACGAACGGGGACGTGTGGCCCGGGGAAACCGGCGGGGACTGGGGAACTAAGCGCTGGCTGCGTGGCAACGGAGGTCGCGGGTGGGAATGGCGCCGCCTGCTCGATGAGGCGCCGATACGCCTCGAGCCATTTGGCCTGATCGAACGCCACCGCCGCTACTACGCGCCCGTCTTTGCCGTAGGCGGCGACAAACTTGGCGTCGTCGAGCGACCCTTGCGTGATCATGACCTCATCGGCGGCGGAAGGCACGCCCACCGACTTGATGTTGACGCCGAACTGGCTGGACCAGAACGTCGGCACCGCCACGTGCGGGCGCCGGTCCTGGGGGGCACAGATCATGTTGTGTGCGGCGACTCGGGCCTGCTCGACCGCGTTGCCCCAATGCTCCAGCGCCAGAAACTGGTAGTCGAAGAGGGGTGCTGGGAAGCGGGCGATGTCGCCTGCGACGAAGACATCCTCGTTGGTGAGGAGGCTAATGTCGAAGCAACGACATCCGCCGTCGCAGGCGACGCCAAAGGAGCCGACGGCGAGCCCGCACCCGCGCAGCCACTCGGTGTTGCGGATCGCCCCCAGGGCCACCACTGCCACATCGGCGTCAAGTGTGCTACCGTCGGAGAGGTGAGCGCGGCAGAGGCGTCCCTGGGCGTCCCCCTCGAGCGAGGTGACCGTCGTGCGACAGCGCAAGTCCACACCATGCGCGCGCTGCAAGCTGGCCATGCGATCGGCGATCACGCTGCCGAGTGCCCCAACCAGCGGCGAGGAACCGCGTTCAAGCACCGTGACCGGCAGACCCCGCTCGCAGCAGACGGAGGCGACCTCCGAGCCGGTAAAGCCGCCCCCAAGAACGAGCACATGGCGCGGTTTCTCGGCCAGGCGACCGTGCAGGCTACTCGCGTCGTCTCGCCCGCGCAGGGTGATGACACCATCGAGCGCCGCCTCGGTCGGATTGGACCAGGGCCGTGCCCGTGCACCGGTCGCGATGAGCATGTGGTCGTAGGGGACACGCTGCTCATTGGCCAGACGCACCTGTTTGTCCTCCAGGTCCAGGCCTGTCGCCGCAACGCCCAGGCGCCACTCGACACCCATCAGGGTCTCGCGTCGTGGGAGCTGGGAGTGCTCGGCCGGAAACCAGCCGGCAAGCACCTCCTTGGAGAGCGGTGGGCGGTCATAGGGCAGGTAGGGTTCATCGCCGATGAGGGTCAGAGAGCCGGTGAAGCCCTCGGCACGCAACGTCTCCGCCGCGGTGAGCCCGGCGAGCGACGCGCCCACGATCACGATGCGCCCACGGTGCCCGTTGTGCTTGTAGGTGTGCCGGGCGTCATTGCCATGCCTGTTGCTATGCCCGTTGTGCTGCATGCGGCTCCTCCGCCCTCTGCTCCCGGTACTCGCTGCCGCCGGTGTGCTTCCCCTGTCGGTGGCTGGTGGCCTTAGGTAGCTCTACGGTGATCGCCTGGACGGGACACGCCGCAGCGGCGCGCAGCACCTGCTCCCACTGCCCTGGATCCGGCGATGGATCGTACCAGAGGGCTTCCTCGCCGTGCAGCTGGAAGACATCCGGGGCCATGAAGCAACATTGAGCGTACGCCTGGCAGCGATTAAGGTCCACCACCAGATGGATGGGACTCATGGCCTCCGGCTGCGCCGTCGTCTCTGCGGGCGTGGATGTATCTGCTCGTGTCGATTGCACGTTGTCCTCCAGTTCACTTTCCTCCAGGTACGCCGGGTAGCGTAGCTGGTGATGCTTACAGGAGCACGTCGTCGCGTGAGGTGTTGCTTACAATCGCGTGAGGTGTTGCTTACAGTGGCTGCTCGTCAGCCGCCGACGGCAGCGATCTCGGCTGGCGGGGCGAGCGGGAGCCAGGGCGCGAGCGTGTGCGCACCCTTGTCCACTGCCAGCAGAACGCCGAAGCGCCACAGGAACGTCCCGTGCAGGGTCGAGCTATTGCCTGTGAGCACCTGGATCTCGCAGCCCGCGACGCCCCGGTCCTGGGAGATGCTCGTACCATAGCTGGTCTCGCCTTGCGCTTGGGCCTGCGCATCAACCTGCTCGCTACCAATCTCGCATAGTCCAGGCGTAAGCAGATCGACCAGCGATGGCGAGCCCGGACCGGCCCCGCCCGTCGGACTAGGTGTGCCGGCTGTGCCAGGGCTCCCAGTGGCAGGGGGCTGTGCGATAATACTCCACTCTCTGGTGCTGGGGTCATAGGTGAGCAGGAGCTGCGTGCCGGTCGGGGAGAGCAGGCTCGGCGACATCGTGACTGTGCCTGAGTGAGACGTGTAGCGCCAGGACGCCGTGAAGGCGGCGATGGCTACCGACCAGATCCACTGGCCGGCGGGCAGCGTGATGCCTGGGTTGAAGGGAAGGCCACCACACAGCATAGAGCCGCCACAGGGGTCGGTCGCGCCCGTCGGGCCGGTCGGCGAGGTGGGAAGGGCAAACCGTACCTCGGCCTGCAGCGGAGTCGTTGCCAGGCGCGCGAGGAGATGACCCTGCGGATCCATGCCAGTAGCGTAATACTGCCCGGTGGGCACGACTGTGTGCAACGAGGCGGTAGTCAGCGCCTGCCCTGCAGTGGCGTACGCCTGCGCGGCGAGATCGGACGGCAGATCGGAACCATCCACGACGAATGTCGAAGTAGTAGTCCGGCGTCACCACCACCCCATGGATGCGGTAGGACGTCTCGCGATAGGCGTTGATGCCGGCGCCACACCCGGTGCTGCCGCGCTCGGTCAGCTGTCCGCTGAACCAGCCGACCGTACAGGAATGCGGATGAAACGGTGGCGCCGAGAGCGTGATGAGGTTCGACCCTTCCTGAAAGGCGTTGGTGATCAGCAGAGGAGGCGAGCCGGAGAGCGTTTTGCCATTGATGGTGACCGTCCCGAAGGAGAGGTTGCTCGTGATAAGGACGCTGGACGAAGATGAACTGGAGGCGCCACTCAGCAGCGACGGGGCGACCCCGCGCAGCAGCGCTCCGACGACGACGAGGAGCACCGCCAGCACGATGCCTAGCTGGACGACACGCCGACGACGCGAGGTCCGGGTGCGTAGCACCTCCTCAAGGTCGACGACGGCGGGATCCTCTGGTGGCTGGGATATGGTGTCGCCCCTTCTCCGTATGCCTCGTCACATCGTACATCCTCCAACGTGCTGAGCCGAGGATAGCATATGACAAGCAAGCTCGCAACGCTCTGCCACCGGCAAGCCAGGGCATGGGCAAGCGCTGGACGATGCCGACCTGTGGCGCCGTGAGACGTGCAACGAGCTCACCGGGCAAACGAGAACGCCGTGATGATGGTGTGAGCAGCCTGCTCTGAGTCTGTCTGAATATTCACCCAGCTCTACTCCTGCACTTTGTGTAATGGCTCAGGTTTCAGTACACCTGCATCGGCTGCCATCTCGAGATTCTGCGCTGGCGGTACGCACCTCGCGCAAAAGTCCGCCTCCCGAGGAGCTGGTCAACAAGGCCGGTAGACTCGATATTTCCTTTAACGCCATCTCGATATCACACGATCAGGGCACGCCGCTGGTCGAGCTGGGGTCGGAGTGATGGGTGCAGCGATCGAGGGGCTGTGTCGCCAGTTGGCTGGGGAACTAGGGCCGTTGGGAATCCGGGTGGTGTGCCTGCGATCCGCCGGCTCTCCCGACGCGCCGGGCGTACAGGAGGCCTTTGAACTGCACGGGATGCAGACCGGTAGCTCAGGGGAGGCGTTCGGGGCCGATCTGGCCCAGAGAACGCTGCTGAAGCGGCTGCCCAAGCTGGCCGAGGTGGCGAACGCAGCGGCGCTGATGGCGTCGGATTGGGCGAGTGCGATGACGGGGACAGTAGCCAATGTCACCTGTGGCGAAATCGTAGACTAGTGGGTCTCGTTAGTCGACTCGCCCGCTGGGTTCCCAGTGTTGCGCTGGCCTGCCAGCTGCCCCGGAAGTGTGCGACCGCGGCGGGCCAGTTGCAGCGGAGCAGGCTCGGCAATCGCCCGGAGCGGCCATCACCTTCCACCACTCGTCAGGCGACATGGATGTTCACGTGATGCCACGCATTGTTCATGTAGCCTGCGAAGTTCCAGAGGTGGCTCACGTCCTCCGGCTGGGTCCGCTGCGACGCGTCCCACGCGCGCACGATCAGTTGGTGGTCGCCAGGGGCAAGGACGACAGTCACCTCCCAGAAGCACCAGGCATGCGGATCAGCGCGCTCGACGATGGTGGCCGTCGTCCAGGTCTTCGCTCCGTCGACAGAGAGTTCGACCCGCTCCACCGGCGACCCTTCGGCGCTAATGGCATAGCCTTGGATACGGATCGGACCAGCCGCGAGCGTCTCGCCGTCTTGAGGCGTCGAGATCACGGCGTTGAGGTCCAGCTCTTCCAAGGGCTGTGCGTAACTCCACAGGGCGGTCTGCCGGGTCGTCTCGGGCGGGAAGACCTTGTAGTCGCGCGCCTCGTACGGGTTGGTCGAGGGGTTCTCCTGGAGCCGGATCTCGCCGAGCCACTTGACGCTTCGCGCGCCGATGTAGCCTGGTACGATGCCTCGCAACGGGAACCCATGCTCCGGAGTCAGGGGTTCATCGTTCATCTCATATGCCAGGAGCACATCCGGCGAGAGCGCTTTCTCAAGCGCGATAGAGCCGCCAAAATGCACCGTCTCTCCCTCGATTCGGGCCTCATCGAGACTGGTGAACGCGACGTGGCGCGCCCCGGCCCGCACGCCGACGGCTCGCAGGACCTCCGCCAAGGGAACGCCAAGCCAGTTGGCCGTGCCGATGACGCCGCTGCCCCAGGCCACTTCGCCGGGAATCGGCCGTACGGCCATGAGCTCAGTCCGCCGATTGCCCGCACACTCCAGGGTTGCCGTCACGGTGCGTGCCGGAGCCATTGCCCGAAGCTCGTCCAACAATAGCTCGCGTGGCCGCTCGACCAGACCAGTGAGGCGAAGGCGGTAGCTGGTTGGGTCCACGGCCGGAATGGACCCATGGGTGCGCACATAGAAGAGCTGCCGCGGAGTGAGAAAAGACTCCCGCAAGAGGTCCCCTGGCGGTTCGGCGTTGAGGGGGTCTGCGCTCAGGACATTCAACTGCGAGTCGCTCGGGGGTATGTTCATGTGTTGCAGATCAGGTTGCGTCTCCATAGCGAGTTGCCTCTCCTTCGAGATCGCCGGAGGCGCGAACGCTCCGGCAGCCGTGTGTCTTCAGGTGTGTCTTCATGCTAGACCTGCGGGACCCGGGCGTGTCATCCCGCTGGCTTTCGTGGCGTCGTGGCCGTTCCCGCGGCGTGGGCACCTCAATTGGCGCCAGCGACGTCTCAACTGGTGAGCAGCAGGTAGATCGCCAGCACGAGGCCCGCCAGTACGAGGAGACTCGTCAGCACCACCCCCAGCCGTGAGTCCCAGCGGACACGGTTGTGGAGGATGTCCTCGGTGAACCGCAGGTACCGCACATTGGCGATCGTGAGCAGCAGCACACCGCAGAGAACGAGCACGACGCCAAACGCGGTCGAGACGCCGCGCGGCGCCGCCCCACCGACCCCGGCAAGCACGCGAATCACGTAGCCGAATCGTGCCACCACGAAGCCCAGGCCCATGATGGCGATCGCCGTCCGCGCCCAGGCCAGCAACGTCCGCTCGTTGGCGAGCAGATCGCGCATCGCGCCTGGTGCGGGCGCGGGCATGGGTGATGCGTCTACGCTGGCGGGATTGGCTCGGGTAACTGTGCGTTCGCCGTCAGAACCTCCCAGGCCGGCGATGCGCCGAAGCCAGGTAATAAAGCCAGATCGCTCTGGGATGCTACGCCCTCCTCATCGCCCATCGCGTAGTGTATCTGTCCATCCAGCCGGTCAGCGTCGTGATCCCATCGGCCACCGTAAGTATCCAGGTGAACGCAGAACGGCCTGGACCCAGCATGGCACGAAGAAGTTACGTGGAACGTGTGTGTCATAACAATTCTGCAACGACTGCCTCCGCGGGAGTTGCCTACCGGCGGCACACCGCAGACTCGCGCGCGTGGCGGCGCAGCTAGAAGCAGGGTGCGCGCTTGGGAAGAGACACTCCATCGTGTTCGCGGCCATGTTCAAGCACCGACCTTCAGCGTCACGCAATCAAGCAAGCGATCATACAATCAAGCGACAAGACATTGCCTGGGTCATGGTGGTGTAACATAGCGTAAGAGCGAGGCAAGATTGCGCGTGTATCATGGTTTCAGCCACGCGAGGGCAGCCTGTGCGCAGCGGTCGCGCGGCCTATCTGAGAAAACTAGTCGATGGTACTCTCCACGCGAGGAGGTGCGCGATGTCGGCACCACGCCATGACGATAGCCGGCTCCACGACGGCATGCACTACCCGGTCGGTCATCTCATCGGGGTATTCCCCACTGCAGACGAAGCGGAGCAGGCAGCCCAAAGCTTATACGACGCCGGGTACACCGACGTCGAGATTCTCGAAGGTCCGGCGGCTGAGGAGATTCTGGAGTCCACCGAACGTGCGGCGAGCCCGCTGGCCCGTGCCTGGAAGCGGCTCTCGCTCTACCTGTCAGACGAGGACGATGCTCTGCGGGCAGCGGCGGATGCTCTCCGCCAGGGGCACGCGATCGTCATGGTCTATGCCTCCGGCACAGCGCAGCAGGATCAGGCGGAAAGCATTCTGCGGGCGCACGGGGCGCGGGGGCAGACCTACTTTGGGCGCTGGTCCATCACCAAGGTCAACTCGTGAGACAGTGCGCGCCACGTCGTGACTGGTGTCAATCTGCACCTCGTGCAGCTGCCGGATCGTCTGCCGAAAGTCGGCTTTGGCCGCCTGCGTGGTTCTGAAGCACATCCCCGCACCGCCGGTTATAGCAGGTGCAACGTGTGTTCTCCTTCCCTGCGCTTGACGACTCACGAGCCGAGCCAGATTACGATGGAAGCAAGCATATCCACTCATCGCCAAAGGTCAGGGAGACGGCAGCATGCAGCCAACAGATGCTATCCTACCTGTTAAGAACGTTTGTTCTCAAATTTCTCACCAGGAGGAAACGCGTCATGGCCAATCGTGTAGTGCATTTCGACATCTATGTGGATGATGTCGAGCGAGCCATCGCATTCTATCAGAAGGTATTTGGCTGGACAATCCAGAAGGTCGACGGGATGGATTACTGGCTTATTCAGACAGGTGAGGCTGGGCCTGGCATTGATGGTGGCCTGGGCAAGCGCACGAGTCCCACCAATGGAGATATTCCCCAGTTTGGCTACACCTGCACGGTGGATGTCGAGGATGTGAACGCTGCGTTTGAATCGGCTCTGGCTGCTGGAGGCGTCGAAGTGCACAAGCCTGGTCCCATCCCTGGTGTGGGCTACATCGCCTATGTTCGGGACACTGAGGGCAATCACCTCGGCATCATGCAGAGCGACCCCAACGCGCAGTAGGCGCGGACTCACCTAGAGGTGGGTGAGATCGCGACCGCTTTGAGCCCGGCGATAAAGGCATTAGCCACGCGTGCGGCTCAGCACACCGTTCAGCCCATGTCATGGTCTGCGAAGTAGCCAGCGATGCGCCAGGGGCCGGAGCCGGCGATGAAGGGCTGCATCAGCGCGCGCTCGGCCTGCACGGTGTGGTTGAGGTCGTGGGCGGCCCACTCGTTGACCATGTCGCCGAGTGTGACGGGGCCAAGCTCCGCGTGGTGGGCGCTCTTGGTAAGGTCGGCGGGGGTAAGCTGGGCTAGGAGAGCGAGCGACTGCTCCCGCAGGGCGGCGAACTCACGCGCCATCTCGGCAGAACGACTCAGGTCCACCGGCGGCTGCGCATCTGGATCGAAGCCGGGGAAATCCGCGCCGGCGAGGAAAGCTCGCACGCGGGTGGGGAAGACGGAGCGCTCGACATCGAGCAGGTGGCGCAGGCACTCGGCGGCGGACCATTGGCTGTCCGCTGGCGGACGCGTGAGCAGGTCTGCGGGAACCAGCTCCGTCAGCGAGAGCCAGCGAGCGGGCGTAGCGGTGAGGATAGCGCGGGCACGTGTGAGCAGGACGTCGGGTTGCATGGGTGTCTCCTCCTGATGGCGGCATGACGGACCCCTGGCTGCTACGTAGCCTGGAACCGTAGATGAACCGAAGGAATGCATGGGCGTCCAGCAGCACTCTCAATGCAATGCAGCGCATAGCAAAGACCTGAGGCTCGGGCGATGGACACGATGCACGCTTGAACCTCATCCGACCGCTGGATCACCATGGAATAGTGAAGATGCTCGCTGTCGGTACTGCTCACGGTTGCCTACTCTTTCTGGTTTGCTTACTTTTCTCGGCACCTCACCTCCATGGCGCTGTCATAGTAACATAGTTGGCGCCATCCTGTACTCCTTATTCCGGTGTCTCTTCTCTCACGGTAAGTGAGAAGGGCCGTTGGACTAGAGAGAAAGAGAGCGACAATCCAACAACTGGCAGGAAATGATGTAAGGTTATGCGCAGCATTTGCGACAGAGTGGTAGGATACGAAAGGAGAGCACCCTATGCTTGAGCGATATGACTACCCAGATACCACTCTGCATCCCGTACGCTTCACACGAAGCGGTGCTGCCACCGCGAGCGCGGAATTCGATCAGCTCCTCTCGGCGGCACGACCACGCCTGCAACGCATCGCCCGCTCGCAAGGTCTGGGCCACGACGCGGCAGACGACGTCGCCCAGGAAACGTCGGTAGAGGCCTGGCGTCACCTGGAACAGCTGCGTGACCCAACGCGCTTCGACGCCTGGCTGAATGGCATCTGCCGCAATGTAGTGCGCCGCCGAAGGCGCATTGCCGCTCAGGATGCGCGCCGCGAGGTGCCACTTTCTAGCTTGCGACGAGCCGAGTCCAATGATGAGCTGGACGGGCCGTTTCCCCTGGATAGTGTCGATGAGCAGGAACTCGATCCAGCTGAGGTGCTCAGTCGCCAGGACTTGTTGACTCTCCTAGACCAGGCGATGAGTCTCTTGCCGGCGAGCACCCGTGAGGCATTGACGCTCTGCTACATTGATGATGTACCACAACGTGAGCTAGCCAGGCAGTTGGGGGTGAGCAGCAACGCACTGGATGTGCGGCTGCACCGTGCCCGGCGCCAGTTTCGCCAGATTCTCAGTAACGAGCTGCGTGCTCAAGCGGAAGCGTTCGGGCTGCTGGATGCGACCGCCAAAGCCGGCTGGCGCGAAACGCGTCTGTGGTGCAATTTCTGTGGGCGGCAGCACCTGCAGGGCCAGCTTGAGCTCGGCTCTGATGGCCGGACGACGCTGCGTATGCGTTGTCAGGAGTGTTGGGTACGGTACCACGCGAATTGGATACAATGCAGCACAGAGCATCTGGGCCAGCAGCCGCGCTCTCTTTTGCCGGCCTATAAGAAGTTCCTGCAACAGATCGCTGGTTTCTATGGAGACGCCGTTGCTGGCGGATACCGTGCTCTGTGTCCCGACTGCCGGCGGCACCAAGTGCAGATACAGATTGCCCGCTCTATAGATGTTCCGGCCACGACCTATCCTGATCTGCAGTACTTCTTCTACACCTGTCCAGCCTGTGGCACAGGCTGCGCTTCGATTTCCTCCGTGGGCGTACGGCACCCCGTGGTGCGCCGCTTCCTAGCAGACCATCCACGCAGCATTATCGAGCCAGAGATGCTGGTGGAGTACGCAGGACGTCCCGCCTATCGCTTGCGCCTGACTGATGTCGTCGGCTCCGCACATCTCACCGCCTTTGCCGATACCGAGACATTGGCATTCTTCGATATCACCGTACGGTAGCTCATCGCCTGTATCCCCAGTATCCCATTGCCCTTCGCGCTGCCCGCGCACTAGTAGCAGCGCGTGAGATCATCCCCAGGAGGATTCTATGTCACAGCCCGCGCCATCACCATCCGCTGAGCGCACATCGGTATCGGTCGATACCGTGCTCTCCACCGATACCACGGATGAATCTCAGCCGAGACATTCACCTAGGCGCTCGCCTCGCTTCCTAGGCACTCTCGTCGAACCACTGCGCTACCGTGATTTTCGGCTGCTCTTCGGTGGACAGCTGATCTCGATCATCGGGGATAACTTCTATGCAGTGGCATTACCCTGGTTGATTCTCCAGAATGGTGGCACCATTCAAGACCTGGGTATCGTGCTCATGGCGTATGGTGTCCCACGCGTCGGCACGCTGCTCGCCGGTGGCTGGCTCAGCGATCGCTTGCGTCCGCGCCGAGTTATGCTCACTGCGGACGGAGCGCGGATGTTGCTCGTCGGTGCACTGGCGCTTCTTGCGCTGTGGAGTCACCCGTCTCTGTGGCAGCTGTGTGCGATTGTCGCGCCACTGGGACTCTTCGCTGGACTGTTTATCCCGGCCTCCTGGGCAATCACGCCCGAAGTATTGCCTGACGACGTATTGCCGGCAGGCAATTCGCTGAGCATTGCGTGGTCGCAACTGGCCAATCTTGTCGGGCCCGGCCTCGGCGGTCTTCTGGTCAGCCAGTTTGCCTCGGGGATCGCGCTGGTGGTGGATGCTTTCTCATTTCTGGTCTCTGCAGGCACGCTGGCCGCGATGCGGAGCGGACGCAAGCACGTGGTTGCGGACTCGTCCGTGGTCGCCGGTCCAAGTGAAGGTCCTCTGCCAGCGGACGAAGCGACGCAGAGCGGCGGCACAACCAGTAGGCGATTAATGCAAGAGGACGTAGGCTTCTGGCGTTTCTTACGGGGCTCGCGACTGTTCCAACTCGTGCTGCTCATTGCGATCATGCTCAACCTCGTCTACGGCGGTCTCCTGGAAGTTGGTTTGCCGGCGTTGGCGCACGGGCCGCTTCACGCCGGCGCCAACGGATATGGCATCATGTTGGCGGCATTCGGCGCGGGCGCGCTGGTGGGAGGCATAAGTGGGGGATTCTTGACCCGTCTCCCCCACCCCTGGCTTGCCAATCTCGCCATCTGGGCTGCGCAGGGTCTGGCGGTGGTTGCGATTCCCCTTACCGGTACCCTCATGGGCGCGACGATAGCGCTGGGCATGATGGGGCTGTGCAATGGACTTGGCAATGTCTCCTTCTTTACCCTGGTGCAACAGGCCTTGCCTCGTCACCTGCTCGGACGCTTTATGGGTGCTATGGCGTTCGCAAACTTCGGTCTCTTTCCCATCTCCGTGGCAATCGCTGGCTTTCTCATGACTGCGGTGGGTCCAGGACTCATCATCGCAGCGGGTGGCGCGCTCACCATTCTGCCGATTATTGTCGCCCTCATTCCGTCCGACATCCGCGCTCTTGCCTAGCACACGAGCTGATGTGGCACCAATGCGTCCGATATAGTGACGGTAACCCCGCTCGGCGAGTTGTAAAACATGACGATGCATGTCATTGGCCAGGTGCTGCCCGAGCAATGTAATCTGATCAGTCGTCTTTTTGCGGCAGCATCTTTGGCGATTCCGCAGTGGATGCTTGCTGTGGAGGCTGATGACAGCGAGCAAGATTTGGATGATCACAGTGAGGAGCTGGTCGAAGTATGAGGGCTTTGCAGGGGTTCTGGACTCGAAGCACAGGGGCGAAGGTCATCGTGTTGGCTGTTGCTGGAGCCATTGTGCTCATCGGTGTCATTGGAGCGCTGCTGGTCAGCGGCAGTCTGGCGAGTGGGATCAATGGCGCCAAGACCACCAATGCCACAATCGTTAAAGACAACACACCCACCGCAACCCACGCTACCTCAGGATCATCAGTTTCTACAGTTTCTACCACCGGAACGGCGCAGACCGGTGCGCCCACCGCAACCGCCACACTCGGAGGACCACCCCAGTTGGGAGCGCCTCTGGGGGACTTTACTGCGGCATATGGGCAGCCCACTCTCCAACAGAGCCTGGCAGCAACGGACGATTTCTGGGGGGACAGCCAGCACACAATCCTCATCGGAGTTGATGTGACCAAGGGAGAGGTCACCCAAATCACCGTCGTGGGTCCACCCTTGTCGACCAGCAGCCAGACCTACAGCTCGTGCGCGGCCTTCCTTCCATCTGATGCCGCATCCTACAACAGTGCCCCACCCGATACGGATTTCCATAGCAGCATTGGCGATCTAGTCCTCGAAAACGACGGCGAAGGTCTCTGCATGGTCTACGTCGTTGCCTCGTGAGGCCGCGGTACCGTGGCCTCACGAGGATGGATGGCGCAGACCCGCCCGCCAGTATCGAACGATTGGAACTCGTGTGAGTTCTGCACCACCTGTAGCCGAAGCTGGATTGTCACTGGGTCTGGGCACGGTATCGATGCACCGTGGCCTCGCCCCACGCTCCAGCTACAGCCCAGTCAATAGGAGACGTCCTCACCGGTCAGCAAGGCTTCCACGAGTGCCAGACCGCGTGCGGACGGCTGGATTTCGACCTGATCCGCTTTCGAGCCATCCACGTAGCACTCGAGCAGAGCGAATGGATCACGTGGAGACAAAGCCAGATGCTGGGCATCAAAGGTACGCATGCCCAGTACCGAGCGAAGCGCCTGAGCAGTATCTGCGCTCACGATCTGCGAGGCCAGATGCTCAGACCAGTTCAGCACCATAAGCTGGCCAAAATACTTTCGCGTAAATGATTCCAGCTGGATGAGTTGGCCAAGCGCCTCCTTGGGTGAGATTACCGACAGCGTCGGCTCCGCGGCACGCGCCGCCGCGACCAGTGTGTATTCCGACCCTCGGAGATTGCCCAGATTGCCCATCGAGATCGGCTTGCGCAATCCACGGTCATTGGGTTTCATAATGTTCTGGGCGTCGAACCACTAGGCCCGCATTCAGGCCCAGAGAGGAAACGCCCGCTCCTTTCGCAGACGACTAGCTATCTCCCCATTGGAGTTGGTGGCACTATGGTACGAGAATACGTTGCCGGATGCTGTCGTCAGCTGACGGCTGCGCTTCCACTTGGATCCATCGCCTCTATGGCCTCGAGCACGAGTCCACCAAACGTGATAAACTGCTGTTTCACCTCTTCAATGGTCGGTGCGCGCCGGCCATCAGCTGCTTGAGCACCCTGATCGCCAGTGACGCTCTGAGCATCCATCCGGTCATGTGAATTAGTAGGAGCGTGACTCGAAACTTCAGCTGCAGCCTGCACCGGCTGTTGTCGCTCTGGACTCGGCGCGGCCTCCGCATGTTTGACACCAGGATCGATAGTCGGTTTGGCTTTCCCCTCGTTCCTTTCGATCCGCGTAAAAAATCCTTTCTCGCTTACCTGCTTGAGCGCTATCGTGAAAGCCTCAACAATCTGTTGCGGATCCCAATTGAGTGCCTGGGCGACGAGGAGGCCCACTGCTTCGTGAGGCAAATGGGCATCTGCATCGCCGGGACGCCCAGGCGTCCTTTTACGCGCCATGTCGGGATCCATCGTTCCAGCTTGCCAGGCACTCTCATGTCGAAGGTCGCCGAATGTGGTTACCATGGGTCTCTTTCTCCCTCCAGCCGATTGATTTGCAGGTGGATCAACAAGACATCTTCTCGCAACCTAGCGGACTCCAGGGCGTGCGGTGCCCTGCTGCATGGATCGAGGGTAGTCCCCGATCGTCCTGTGTAATACATATTTTCAAATCCAATGTAATACACATTTTCAAATCAACGCGTTGACGAACCAGCTAGTGCAATTTGTGCAGTTTGCTATCGACGACATCGGGCTCGATTAACGACTGGACACTATCCTCATAATCGAGGAGTGTATTCGTGCCCAGCGACACCGCATCGAGAAAGGAATTGGCGCACGTGCGCCAATTCGACGGTGAAGGTTTGCAAAAGAGAATTAGAGCGCTTCAGCACCGGCACTCACCGTGTTTAGTATCCGTAAAAGCCTAATCCCTCTACCTCCTTAATTTACTTTAAAATGTTTACTTTACTCTACAAAGCCCTTATAAACTCTCGCTAGCAATTGTAGAAGTTAGTGTAGCAAATACTTTTACACTTGTCAAGACATTATTGACTATCAAAGAATCACATGCTATTCTTTGATTGACGAAGAAATGAAGAGGTATATCAATGGCTGAGTCAAAGCAGTGGTTCAAACAAAAGGAAATCGCCGATTCACTTCACATATCGGTCAACAAGATTTATCCGCGTATAGCGGCGCTGCGAAGGGCTGGTGTGATTGAGACAAAGACGGACCCGACCGATGACAGACTCATCCTGGTTAGCGTCAATAGTCTTGACATCATTAAGAAAGCTCTGGGAATTGAATAACCCATAACTGGGTTTACCGCTACCTCCAGATGAGGCCAAACGCTCTGCCCGGCAGATGTTCGCATGGTAGTAGAACAGGTGCCATCTATAAAGGGAGTTATAATGGCTGGATGCTTCTCAGTTGCTTCGCCAACGTTCGCGTGACAGGACGTCTTCATCGTGCGCCCTTTGCCGGCATCAGCCTGGCGCAATGAACCGCATAGGCCTGGGTGCGCTGGCGAAGACCTTGCGCGTCATCCGCTCCGCCATGCGCCACAAGTAGATGCGTTTACTTACTCAATTGGCTCGCTCACCTCGCTGTGGATGCGCAGGAGGTCGGGGATGGTTTCCGGCGGCCGGCGGCCCATGCCGCACTCGGTGGCTACTCCAAAGGTCTCTACCGCCCGGCGGGCCGCCGCGATGCGGCGTGCAGCCCCCTCCGCCCCGTCGTGAATATGCACCAGCCCTAGGTAGAGTTCTGTCTCCGGGTGCAGCTTGAGGTCGTGTAGCGGAGCGAAATATGCGTCGTCACTCCGACCGCGCGGTACTGGTAGATGTATCCAGTTGATAGGCCGCGTCACCCCGGCGGAGACGGCGTTCGCGATCGCGACCAGCTTCGAGGTGTCCTCAGGCTCCTTGAAGTGTTTGTGCTCTGCGTCGCCGTAGCAGAGATGGTAGCCCAGCTCCACATCCGCCGGTACAGCGTTTCCCAGCCGGATCAGCCGGTCGACGAGTTGCTCTATGATATCGGCGTGTCCAGACAGGAAGCTCGGGAACGCGCCCTCCATGATACCAAACTCCACAGCGACATCCCATTGCACGGCAAGTTCGTCGTGAGGTATCGCTCCGGTGATCCGGCCTAACTCATGCAGCATGGAGCGCTCGTATGACGGCTCGACTACCGCCTGCTCCTGCGGCGAGAAGAAGACCGTGACCGGGGCGAGCGGTGTGGGCAGCGAGACCTGGAAGCGAGTGTTCGCCGGGATGGTCCCGTCCTGCTTCAGTCGCGAGTAGACCTGATGGGAGGCCAAGGCGGCATCTGCGTATCCCAGGTTTTCGAAGCTGATCTCATCCGGAGAGACGCCAGCCCGCAACTGTATTGTGGGACGCACGGCATACGCGTTCGGATCCGGTGGAATCACCTCTACCTGCGAGCTTGCCGCCAGGAAAGCTATCTGCCATCCGATCCAGTTGCGACGAACCCCGGTCTCACCGTCGGGGATGCGACGCAGCCGACTGTCCAGTGTTGCGCAACTGACGCGAAAGACCTCCTCCGCATCTTGCAATGGTACACTACCTACCAGATGCACTCCCTGCGGCTGCCCGAGTGTAGCGCCGTTCTCGTTGTTGGCCATGGTCTTCTCCGATCCGCGGATGCTCCCTCCAGCGGCGGGAGCATCAATATCCAAGTGGACGCGCTCGCCAACCGGCCCGCTACGTCCGTAGACTGCCTGTATTCTCGCACGCGTTCATGGCTCTGTCTATCCTAGGCAAGCGGATGCAGCGCGGCAACGGGTTGGTCTATTTTTCGTTCTCAGTGGGGGGCAGTCAAGGGCAAGGTGAACCAGAAGGTGGTGCCCTTGCCGGGGGAGCTCTCGACGCCGACCTGCCCATGGTGGCGCTCAACGATCATGCGGGAAATGTATAGTCCGAGCCCTAGGCCAACTCCTGTTCCGCTCTGTACCTCAACTCCCTTGGCCCGGTGGAAGCGCTCCCAGATGCGTGCCTGTTCCTCAGGAGGTAGTCCAGGCCCCATGTCGTGTACCCAGGCCCGCGCTAGCTCTTGCTCGACCTGTACTCCCACGTCAACTGGGCGATTGGGTGGGGAATATTTGAGCGCATTGGTGAGGAAATTGGTCACCACCTGTTCGATCCGGCCGGTGTCGGCATAGACAGTTACAGGTTTACCATCAGCTAAGTGCAGGTGGATCCTCCGATCCGGAACCGCCTCTCGCTGCTCCAGAACCGTCTCGTGGACGATCGCCGCCAGATCGGCATGCTCGAGGTGCAGTTCCAGCTTGCCTGCCTGGAGACGCGAGACGTCTAGCAGGTCGTTGACCAGTCTCTCCAGCCGTGCCACCTGATGGGCCGTGCGACTGAGCTGCTCTATGATAGGTTGGAGTCCGGGGTCTCTGTCGGCAGCCGAATTATCACTGCCCAGGCGTAGCTTTTGCAGGCGCCGGTCCGATAATTGAAGGCTGAGCTTTAGCGAGGTGAGGGGAGTCTTGAGTTCGTGGCTGGCGATGCCCAGGAACGTATCCATCTGGGCCTTGGTTTCACTGAGCGCCAGTTCATTGGCACGCGCCTCCGCCCAGCCTCGTAGCAGCCGATCCCGTTCCAGCACCAGGGCACCCAGCCGGGCCAGCGTCGTGGGCAGCAGCACCTCTTCCTCTCTGGAATAGTCGTGGTCCAGCTCTGCATAATCTACCACGAGTATTCCCACCAGCTCCTCACCCAGCTGCATGGGCACTATGCGGCCAGTCGCCGCCTGAAAGAGCGTGTAGCGGGACTCCTCTGGTAGATGTCCGGCGTCCAGCAGTGCTGGCTCGCCCGCATACAGGTTCGCGGCTATGGCGACACCATAACGCTCTTCCAGGGATTGCTCTGCGGACCAACTGGCCCACCACTGCTGTGCCTGTGCGGGAGACAGGCCAACTTCGGTTACGGGATCCAGGCGTCCAGTTGCAGCGTGCATCGCCACGATGCTGACGCGCCGGCATCCCAGCACACTGCGGGTCAGCTCCGCCAACCGTCTGGCCACGTGCGGCAGCGTTACATCGGCAACCAGCGAAGACGGTGCGTGACCTGCCTCTTCGGCGCTGTATGACGTTGGACGTATCTGCACTATTGCTTCCGCCATGGCCACCAGCGCTCCGAGCGTGTCGCGAGTGCGCTGCTCCTGGTAGTTCCGGGCAGTCACATCACGAAACACCTCGACACAGCCAGTTACCAGGCCTAGCTGGTCACGGATAGGCGCGCCGCCCACATTGAGGACCACTTCGCGACCTCCCACATTTGTGACTTTGACATCGACTCCGATCAGTGTCTCGCCGCGCATTATGTGACTGATCGGTCGTGCCTCCACCGGCATGGGATGTCCCTGCTCGTCGCGCAGTTCCAGAGTGGTCAGTCGTTGGTTCAGGGGGAGAGTCAGGTATTCGGAATCCCGCTCCACTCCATGCAGCCTGCGAAATGCCTGGTTTGTGCGTAGAAGCCGTCCCTGGCTATCGAGGACGGCGATGCCGTCGGTCATGGCCTCAAAGATGGCTTCCAGCTCCTGCGCGCGTTCGGCCGCCTCACGCTCCAGCCGGCGCAGCTCTGAGATATCTTGCACGCTGATGACTATACCAGACATGGAGCCGGTCTCATTCCGAATAGGGGCCGCCGAGCTCAGAACAACTTTGCGCTGCCCGCGTAATGTCTCGATTTCGATCTCGTCGTTCAGCACTGCCTTGCCGCTTTTCAATGCTCGGTGGAGCGTCCACTCTTCGTTAGCCATGGGTTTCCCGCTCTGGGCCCACCGAACCCTATTGTGGGGTAGCTTGGTGATGTCAGTGGCCAGCGGTACCTCACCGCCCCAGAGCAGCTTGGCGGCCTGGTTCATTGCTTGCAACTGGCCCTGATTGCTGGAAATCAGCACCGCTGTCGGCAGTACATCCAGCATGGCGCGCAGCCGCTGCGCATCAAAACGGCTTCGAGCTTCATCATCGGCCAGTGATCGGGCTAGCTCCTCGGCCAGCTGCAGTGCCCGCCCGCTCCGGCCGGTTAGAAGACTAATAGTTACCCCAACAACCAGATACATCAGCAGTCCCATGGTATCTGGTAGGTTGGTGAGCGTCCAGGTGAAAGATGGGGGAAGCACAGGGTAATAGAGCAGCAGTGCGCCTACAAGCGTGGCCCAAAGGCTTGGCCCCACTCCAAAGCCCACGCCGATAAGGGCAACCCCAAGTATACCCAGAATTTCCTGAAAGGTAAGTGGGGGAAACAGGAAGAGGAACAGCGCGGCCATACCCATAGCCACCAGTTCTAGGAGCGTGGCTACCAGATAGCCGGTGAGGGAGTGGCGCAACGGTTCGGGCAGCCACTTTGGGGCAAATGAGTTTTTCTGGATACAGCGCATCAAGTCAAGCCCAGACTTTGCTGTCTGGCGCTCCGATGGCGCTACTGAGAGCTCTGCCTCTCCCCGTGTAGTAGCGTGGCGAGGTAGAGGCTCCTGGTTATCACGAGGGGGAAATGTTCCGTTCATACGAGAGCTCCGCAAGAAAGCGCCGATAGGCCACACTACATCTGCTCTGTAACGATATGATTCTGAATATAATAACACCCTTTTGCGAAGAGGAGATCGCCATGCGCACCTTTGAGATCATGGACCAGAAGTTGGATGGGGTGCAGAAGCCCCTGATTGTCTTCAAGTAGCGTCAGGTACCATTGCACGGCGTGACGCCGGGCCGAAACTCCGGCCCGGTCACCCAGCCAGTATCTTGTGATACACTCTAGGTGGTGCTCTCTGGCATGTATAAACCACCAAGAGTTCGGCTAGGCAGTGGCTCCCGGTCGGGAGCCTTTTTCGTTGCCTTGCCGGATTGGAGATGTCGTTGCTGTATGTCGTCCTCTACACCTTCGCAACGTGACCCCTATCTTGCGCTACGCTATAGCGACTTCCGACTTTTCGTGGCCGGTCGTTTCATCGTAACGCTCGGCGAGCAGATGTTGACAGTCGCTATTGGCTGGGAATTGTACAACCGTACCCATTCAGCCTTGGCCCTTGGTCTGGTCGGGCTTGTACAAATCATACCGGTCCTGATGTTCTCGCTGGTGGCTGGACAGCTAGCCGATCACTACAGTCGTAAACGGATCGTACTCGTCACGCAATTCGTGACCGTACTAGGAGCGGGTCTACTGGCGCTGCTCTCGGTTGAGCAGGGGCCTATTTCTCTGGTCTATGCGACACTGGCCCTGCTTGGTACCGCGAACGCCTTCTATGATCCGGCCAGTTCGTCGCTGGTATCGCAGACGGTGCCGGAGGAGGTGTTTACCAACGCCGCCACCTGGAGCAGCAGCTCCTGGCAGTTTGCCGCGGTGACCGGTCCGGCGCTGGGAGGCTTCATCATCGCCGCAACCGGCCATACCACTGCCGTGTATATTCTTGAGGCGCTGGCCGCCGCTGCGTATTTTTGCTTGCTGTCTTTCTTGAGTGACAAGCAGGTCGAACATGTCAAAGAAACTCCATCGCTGCGTTCCCTGGTAGCTGGAGTAGGCTTCGTTTGGCGAACCAGGATCATATTGGCCGCCATTACGCTGGATTTGTTTGCGGTGCTTCTGGGAGGCGCTACTACCCTTCTGCCGATTTATGCCGTGAGCATTCTGCGAGTTGGGCCGGTTGGACTCGGCTGGCTTCGCGCCGCGCCCTCGATTGGTGCCGTCGTCATGGCGCTAGGCCTGGCTCACTTGCCGCCTTTCAAAAGGACGGGCTGGACGCTGCTAATAGCGGTAGCCGGCTTTGGTCTTGCGACCATCGTCTTTGGAGTCTCACGCTCATTTCCACTCTCATTCCTCATGCTGGTAGTGCTCGGAGCGCTCGACAATATCAGCGTCGTGATACGCAGCACACTGCTCTTGATCCGCACGCCTGACCAGATGCGGGGACGGATCGCCGCCATCAATAGCGTTTTTATTGGTAGCTCCAACCAGCTGGGCGGCTTCGAGTCTGGAGTGGCGGCAGCTCTCTTTGGACCCGTACTCGCCGTGGTCGGTGGTGGCATTGGCACCGTACTGGTCGTTATGGCCGTGGCACTTATCTGGCCGGAGATACGCCAGCTGGGCAGGCTGGTCGCTACCGCGCCGCTCGAGGACGCGGAAGTGACGGCGACGACTAGGCAGATAGTATCATGATCGCAGGTAGTGGCGGTATCAGTTTTTCCCCGGCTCTCGAAGTCGAAGGTGCAAATCTCGCAACTGCTCCTCAGTCACTGGTGAGGGTGCGCGCATCAAGACATCCTGGCCGTTCTGCATCTTGGGAAAGGCGATGACATCTCGAATGGTATCGCTACCGGCGAGGAGCATGACTAGGCGATCAATACCCAGCGCAATGCCTCCATGCGGCGGAGCGCCAAATTCAAAGGCTTCGAGCATGTGGCCAAACTGCTCGGCAATCTGCTCCTCGGAGAGCCCCAGCAACCTGAAGACCGTATGCTGAAGTTCCGCTTGATTGATACGTATGCTCCCGCCTCCGATCTCGTAGCCATTGCACACGATATCGTACTGTCTGGCGGTTACCGTGAGCGGAGCGCTCTCCAGGAGAGATTCCTCCCCAGGTTTCATGCCCGAGAACGGGTTATGGGTGGCGTGGTAGCGTGGTGTGCCATCTACATCAATGACCTCAAGCAACGGAAAGTCCACCACCCAGCACAGGGCCATTTCATTTGGATTGATGAGGTCCAGTTTCTCGCCCATACGGCTACGCAGCCGTGACAGTACATCGCTCGCAATTTTGGCTTCATCGGCCACGATGAGGATCAGGTCGCCGGTCTCTGCGCCCATTTTGGCGATAATCTGGTCCAGTTCCGCCGGAGAGAGGAACTTGGAAAGAGGTGAGCGAGGTCCTTCAGGTAACAGCGCCAGTGAGACTAGCCCTCTGGCGCCATGTACCCTGGCGAACTCGGTGAGCTCATCCAGCTCCTTGCGCGATAGAGCGGCCAGTCCAGGCACACGCAGTCCTTTGACCACGCCGCCTCTATCCAGGGCCTCATGAAAGACTCGGAAAGTTCCCAGTCGTCCCAGTTCGCCGAGGTTGGTCAGCGGCAGGCCGAAGCGCAGGTCAGGCCGGTCGTTACCGTAGAGGTTCATAGAGTCTTCGTACGTGACATGAGGGAACGGCTTCTCTTTGATCTGTTTGCTGGTGGTGGTTTCAATTAACCCGGTCAATAGCGTCTCTATAAGATTCATGATATCCGGCTCGGACACGAAAGACATCTCCACATCCAGCTGGGTAAATTCGGCCTGCCGGTCGGCACGCAAGTCTTCGTCGCGGAAACAGCGGGCGATTTGGAAGTAGCGATCGAGGCCGGCGACCATCAGCAGCTGTTTGAACTGCTGCGGCGCCTGTGGCAGAGCATAGAACTCGCCTGGGTAGAGACGGCTAGGCACCAGGTAGTCTCGCGCGCCTTCCGGCGTGCTCTTAGTGAGGTTAGGTGTCTCGACTTCAATGAAGTCTCGTTCATCCATATAGTCACGGATATATTTGACAACCCGGTGACGCAGCTCAATATTTGTGCGGACACTGTCGCGGCGGATATCGAGGTACCGGTAGCGCAGGCGCAGCGCTTCGTCGGCGGTGACATGGTCGGCTATAGGGAAGGGGGTGACTTTGGCGGTGTTCAGTATTTCAACCTTCTGTGCCTCAACCTCAATCTCACCAGTAGGTAAAGCAGGATTCTCCTTGCCGGGCAATCGCTTCGCTACAGTGCCTTCGACCCGGAGCACGTACTCCAGACGTACCTCGGCGGCCACGGTATGGGCCGCGGCAGAGTCGGAGGTTCGTTCGGGGTCGAAAACTACCTGAGTAAGCCCAAAGCGGTCGCGCAGGTCAATGAAAATGAGTTTGCCGTAGTCGCGACGGTGGGCTACCCAGCCGGTTAGGATAACCTTGTGACCGACATCGGCTGACCTTAGGTCGCCACAGGACGCCGTTCGCAGAGTGGTGCCTAGCGGCGTAGAAGAAGCCGCCGCCCGGGCAGATTGCGAACTACGGGCGCCAGCTTTGCGTGAGGTTCGTGATGAAGACACGGTCGGGATTCTCCTCCAGAGGTCGGTACATTAGCTGCCTGCCAGTGGCTCAACGATTGAAAAGCTGGCTAACTGTGAACCGTTCCATCCATAGACGTTCAAAGCTCCTCCATTGGCTGCCAGCGCGACTTGCTCTATACTCGAGGCCGGCGCACCATAGGTGAATTGTTCAGCCAGCCCAAGGCCTGGACCAGTGCCACTGGCGGAGAAGCGTACCACTCGCTTTTGCGTGCCGTCACCCACGTAGATCTTGGTGGGATCATTGGCATCGGCCGAGAGACTATCAGCACCGCCAAAGGTGGTAGTATTGGCGGTGCTTCCTCCAGCGGTAGAGCTCGCGACGGTAGGTACCGGTGTGGCTGAGGTGTAGTTGCTGGGTGTGCTGGGAATGAGCGGTGGCTGAATTTCTACCGGAATGAGTTGGAAAGCCTGGTTGGCGTCCAGTTGCCCCAGAGATCCATCGGCGAGCAGTGCATAGAGTGTGTTATTGGTGGCGACGATAGAAGTTGCTGCCTTCGTAAGTGAAATGGTTTTGGTAGGCCCCTTGGGCTTTGTTCCAGTGAAGAGCCAGATACCAGGGGCTTCTCCAGTCGCTGAATAGCTGACATAGGTTGAGGATCCCTGTGCCGCGATTAAAGCTGGAACGTCGCCACCTGGAGTTGGCACTCCGAAATGTGCGACATTCTTGATCAGTGGCAGTCCGGTTGGCGAGCTGCCGTTGGGCCCGTAAATCAGAACTTCATAGGTGGTGGGATTCTGCTGCGCCAGCATGAACAGCGTGTCTGTATCGGTTGCAAGGGCGACTACCGAGGTTACGCCGCTTGGCAGCGGTAGCATAGTGCAGTTTACGGTGCCGGGGGTCACCTGGCCGGTGGTGGTGTTTGCCGGTACCACCATCTGGTAGAGCATGCCGCCGTTGACGGCGTACAGCGTCTGGGTACTGGCCAGAGGAGGGGTTAGTTTCGCGCTGTTGGGAGGAGTTACTGCAACCAGCGAGGAGACGGCGCTCAGTGGAGTGGGGGTCTCCGATCCGCTGCCGTTGCAGGTGACATTTCTTAGCTCTATCCCGGAAGCGGCAATCGGCATGATCAAGGCGGCGGTATCATAGCGATTTACCGCGTTCTGAACCGCGGGAACTATCTGGGAATCGAGCAATTGCTGTGCCGATTGGCGCACCTGTGGATCGGCCTGACGGTTATGGAGCCCACTGACTAGCTCCGTACGCGCCTGCGACAAGCTGGAAAGTGCCGAAGCCGGATCTAACCGGCTCGACGCGGAGATCACTTGCCGAGCGTGTGCAATAGTAGTCTGAAGTTGCTGCGTTGCTGCATGCATCTGGGCGTACGGACCCAGAGTAACGTCCCAGACTCCGGCAAGAATCACCAGTACGGCGGCAACGGCCAGTACGCGAATCGCAAATCCGGCTATCGGACTCGCTCTCCTGGGTTTGTCCTTGGCCAGCTGAGCTGCCGGTAGTTTGGCGCTATACGTCTTGTGCCCGCTGGAAGCCGGGACGGCTTTGGCGCTAGCAGCTGCAGGCATGGCGGGCACGGGTTGGGTAATGGTAACCTCGTCCTGATCTCCAGGCACGGGCAGATGCAGTTCTCCAGTGACGAGCGGCACTTCTAGCAGCTGAATGACCAGTGCGGTAATGTTATCGGGACCGCCATTGTCGTTGGCCATGTCCACCAGAGATTTTACCCCTTCTTCAGGGTCAGAGAGTGTGAGCATCTCACGCCGTATCTCGTGCTCGTCGACATAGCCGTGCAGCCCGTCGCTGCAGAGCAAGATACGGTCCCCTTGCTTTAGGCTCTCGACGAAAAGATCGGCGGTCACGCTAGGTCCAGTGCCCAGGCTACGAGTAATGACGTTGCGGTGAGCGTGGGTTCGGGCCTGCTCTTCGGTAAGGAGCCCTGCCTTCACCTGCTCTGCCACCCAGGAGTGATCGAACGTTACCTGTCGCATGTCTCCATCGCGTACCAAGTAGGCGCGACTATCGCCAATGTTGACAAAGTAGGCGCGGCCGCCATGGATCAACACCGCCACACAGGTGGTTCCCATCCCTTTAGACTCAGGATGTTGTTGCGCATACTGGTAGATGGACTCGTTGGCAGCTTTGATGGCGCTGGCAATGTTGTCGATGATATCTTCCTGATTGGTGGAGTAGTAGACATCTCGAATCGCGTTGACGCCCAGCTCAGACGCGACTTCACCGGCGGCATGCCCTCCCATGCCGTCACAGACGACGAAGAGCGCTCCTTTTGCAGCCAGCTCGTTCTCATCAGGGGGCACATAATGTGCTACGTTGTCCTGGTTGTGCTCTCGCCGACGGCCAACATCCGTCAATCCAGCAGCCGCGAGACGAAGTTTCTTAGCCAACGACATCCCCTCCGCCTGATGGGTTCTTACTTAGCCTGAGTTCTTACTTAGCCTGGGTTCCACAGTTTTGCTGCGAACGCCGCCCATCATACACCTACCGCAGGAAAAACGCAACGGACGCAGCCCGATAGTTCTACAAGGTGGTCACTAGCTTGGCTTCCCGCGCATTCAATCAGATCGGCAGAATACTAGGATACAATACATCTATAGATTCTAGACGGCCGAAGCCTCTGACGGAGACAGTCAAGTTTCGAGGAACTACATGACCAATACACTCGTTTTACCTGTCATACCAGATGGCCGGCCGTCTGCTGCCGTTGATTGGGCAGCACGGATCTTGCGTGACGGTGGGCTAGTAGCATTCCCTACCGAAACGGTCTACGGTCTGGGGGCGGACGCTCTAAATCCTCAGGCGGTCGCCCGGATTTATGCTGCCAAGCAGCGACCGCTCAGCGATCCCCTTATCGTGCATATTGGCAGTATCGAGCAGGTGGACGATGTGGCGGTTTCGATTCCTTCGCTTGCCCGCAGCCTTATGGATTACTTCTGGCCGGGACCACTCACGTTGATTTTGCCGCGAAGTGACATGGTTCCTGGCATTGTCAGCGGGGGGGGGCCGGGTCTGGGGGTGCGCATCCCCAACCACCCTATCGCGCTGGCGCTGCTTCATGTAGCTGGTGTGCCCATTGCGGCTCCCAGCGCCAACCGTTTCATGCACACTAGCCCCACTACTGCGGAGCACGTTCTCGCCGATCTGGACGGCCGGATTGATTGTATCCTGGATGGCGGACCCTCTCTGGTCGGTATCGAGTCGACGGTGCTGGATATTACTGCCAGACCTCCACGTATTCTACGGCCAGGTGGTGTGACTAAAGAGGCGTTGCAGCGCTTTATTCCACACATTGAGGGACCGGATACCGGGAAGAATCGGCAGGTGGATAGTCAGCTGGATACCAGTAGCAATACTTCACCCGCTCCCGGTCAGCTGGAACGTCACTATGCGCCCCACACTCGACTACTGGTTTTCGATGCCGAGGGCACCAGAGCTATGGCTGCTGTCCACGCCAAGGTCGAACGGCTTCAGGCGGCTGGTGAGCGGGTTGGCGTCTTGTTAGCCACTGGAGAAGACAGCGCAATCGAAGGCCTCACCGTGGAGGTGGCCTGGCTGGGACCCGCCGACCGCTTAGACCTGATTGCTCAGCGCCTCTATGCGGTACTTCGCGACATGGATCGCCGAGGACTTGACGCGATCGTCACTCATACATTCGGCACATCGGGGCTGGGACTGGCGCTCTGGGATCGGCTGCGACGCGCGGCTGGCGGTCAATTCCAGGACCTGCCCGGCGATCAGTCGCGGTGAGCCTGTGGTAGCTAAGGGGATTGCAGCGCCATCATTTCTGCGGTTTCGAGAAGACCAGAAAGTGCCTGATAAAAGCGTGCCGGTTGCTGCAAGAAGGGCAGGTGACCCGCCTCTGGTAAGGTCACTGCCAATGAGCCGTGTACTCCTAAGGTCGCCGCGGCCTGGCTTGCATCGGCCTCAGTAACCAGCGGGTCGAGCGCGCCGTGCATCACTATTCCCGGTGCGGAGATGGACTTCGCCAACCGGGAAATCTCCATCGGCGATTGCTGAGCCATGCTCCACAGCGGTGCATATGCCCGTACTGCTTGCTTGTGATCGGTGGCTCGGCGGAATTGTTGGTGTCGTTCCAGGACCTGTCGCGCCTCGGCAGTTGAGGCGGGCCCTACCAGTAGTGATACCACGTAGCCGTTTACGAGTTGCATGAGCCAGGGTGAGCGTAGCAGGCGAGATGTGAAGGACGAGCTCGTTGCGCTGGAACAGAGACCAATAGGAGAGGTCAGCGCCACGCCCAATATGCGCTGGGGGTGGGCGCAGGCGTAACGCACGGCGGTTACGCCGCTAATGCCGGTGGCCAGTAGAACCGCCCTGCCGATTCCCAGGCTGTCAATCCAGGTGGAGACTGTCTGGGTCAATTGCTCGTCGGTAACCGTATACTCGCCGTCGCTAGGCTTCGCTGAGCCGCCGAAACCAGGCCAGTCGAGGGAGAATACACGTCTCTCGCCCGCGTAGTGGGTAAGCAGGGCAAGGTAGTCTCGCCACACGAAGCCGATGCCCGGAAGCACGATGAGTGGGGCGCGGGAGTAGAATGAGCGGGGCGCATCATTCATGGCGGAGGCTAGACGAACTCCGCCGGCAATGACACCACGCTCAACGATCCCCATAGGCTCGCTCACTGTAGTCGGTATCTCTTCTCTCTGACTCTGTGCTTATGCGGATCGAGCAGTGGGCTCTTCGAAGGTTACTTCCAGTGCGCCATCGACCATACGCGCCACCGTGGCATCCAGCGGTATCAGCATCGTGGGCAGCGCGACATCTCGTTTGAAATTGCCGATCTCAACTATCAGCTCGTCACCCTTCTTGAGCATCCCTACCTTGGCAAGCTCGACATGAGGCAGCGGGAGCCGCAAAATATAGCTGCTACCACGCTTGACCAGCTCTTGTGGAGCGCCGCGATGGAACACCTGTGTGGGGTCCTGGTTTCCCCAGATGTCGTGGCCCAGCTGAGCCAGATTCTCGGCGCCGAGAATCTCACGTGAGTGAAAGGGCACATCCCAGACCGGAAGGGGATCAAAAGTGGTGTGAATCTGGTCGTAATAGCCTTTTTGCTGCGCAACCATTTCGCGGAGCAGTGCATCCTGGTATTCGCCCTGCTGCGGCTGCGGCAGAACTCGATTACAGAGCACACCATCTATGGGATATCCGAACAGCGCTAGATAGGTCTCCGCTCGCAGGGCTTCTTTGATCACCATCTTCTCGGGGTTGACCACCAGGCGGTACGAACTGACTTCTGCGTTGGTAAGCACGCCCCGCAGCACCATTACTTGGTCATTGAGCTTCTGCAGCGATTCGAGCACGTTTACTCCGGGCAGGAAAGTCCGCAGCAGCGGCTTGGCGGCATTCATGGCCACGTTGCGCCAGCCTTTGGCCTGATGGGCGTACCAGAGGAAGGTTTCCGGCATGCTCAAGAGCCGCATGGTCTCGCCGGTGGGCGCGGCGTCTATGACTACCACATCATAGTTGCCTTCCTGTGCGACACGGTGGATATTGAGCAGCGCAACTATTTCATCCATGCCCGGAATCAGGGCCATCTCTTCAGCGGCGACGTCATTGATACCCTGCTTCTTGAGCACACCGGTGACGTACTCCTGCACTCTGCTCCACTGCGCCCGCATCTCGTCCAGTACATTAATCTCCTGAGCCCACAGGTTCTCCGCCACCATTTTGGGCTCAGCGACCAGCTGCGTGTCGAGAGCATCGGCAAGGCTATGGGCAAGGTCGGTACTGACAACCAGAGCGCGCTTACCCAGCTGTGCGGCTCGAGCGGCGGTTGCCGCGGCCAGAGTGGTCTTACCGACACCGCCTTTGCCTAGATACAGAATCAAGCGCATCTCATAAGTCTCCTCGAACAGGGCATTTCCCCAGGTATGTTATGTGTGTTATCGCATCTCTCTACGCGCCGAAAGTGCCCAAGGTTGTAGTTGGGCGACTTCTAGCTCAGCCGAAGCAGCAGCGCTTTGAGGTACCGATCCTCGGGAAATCCGAGTAAGGTTGGGTGGTCGAGGCTTGGACCAAATGAAGTCAAGATCTGTGCTGACCGGCGACTTATCCGCAGCCCTTGCTGCACTGCCGTCTCAAACTCAGCCAGGTCTACACCCCCGGAACAGGAACAGGTCAAGAGTAACCCGCCTGGCGCCACCACCTGCATCCCCCGTGTGTTGAGAAGTTCGTACCCTCGTAGGGCGCGCTGTTTCATGGCCAGGCTCTTGGCAAAGGCGGGAGGATCAAGTATGACGATGTCGAAGCTCTTGCCGGCCAGGGCAGATTCGCGCAGATAGGCGTTGACATCACTGTCGACGAACTCATGTTGCCGGCTATTGGTGATCTCATGACCGTTCAGTTGGTAGTTCCTACGAGCAAGTTCCAGCGCAGCGCTTGAGGCATCCACATTGACGGTGTACAGACCGGGACTTTCGGCAAGACCGGCAAGCGCGAATCCACCGGAGTACGAGAAACAATTGAGCAATGAGGTGGCCCGCTGGGCTAACTCTCCAATGTAGGCTCGTTTATCGCGCTGATCTAAGAAGAACCCGGTTTTCTGGCCATGCCAGGGGTCAACCTTGTAGCGGACCTTCCCCTCCTGTATCTCGATCTCCTGCGGCACATCGCCGCGTGCCAGCGACACCTCCCCGGCGGAGAGACCCTCGCGTCGGCGCGCGCCAATGTCGTCACGAATGAGTACGCCGTCAGGCTCCATCACCCGCCACAGCGCATCAACTATTTCGCGGCGTTGGCGATCTACGCCGGCAGTATGAAATTGCGCCACTAGCCAGCGATCGTAGCTGTCGACGATGAGCCCGGGTAGAAAGTCGGCCTCCGCATTGACGAGGCGGTAGGCATTCGCCTGTCCGGTGAGAAGTCGACGCAGTTTTAGAGCCCGATCGATGCGCCGGACATAGAAGTCTTCATCGATAAGCTCCTGCGGATCACGAGTCAGAAGTCGAAATGCCAGGCTGTTATGGGGATTGAGATGACCCCTCGCCAGCCATTCTCCCTGGCTGGCGAGGACATCTACCACCGCGCCGGCGGGAACATCGCCACGGTCACTGTGCCCAGCAGCAAATGCTCCGGAGAAAAGCCAGGGATGTCCGGCAAGCAGCGAGTACTCGCGCCCGGAGCGCAGGCGAAGCGCTGGGTAATCACCAGGTAGGTCCGACATCACTGCCCCATCTCTTAATATAGTGCATGCTATCCGGGAACGGTCCTGATGCGCTCAGGAAAGGCCCATGACGCCGATAAGTTCACGCACCGCTTCGGCCGACTTCTGCAATTGGGTACGTTCGTCTTCGGTCAGCTGCAGTTGCATGACCTCGATGACGCCTCCGGAACCCAGCTTGACTGGTACCCCTACATATAAACCGTTGATGCCGTATTCGCCCTCCAGATACGTCGAACACGGCATGATCATCTTTTTGTCCAGGAGTATGGAGTCTATCATTTGCAGCACTGAGGCAGATGGCGCGTAGAACGCGCTGCCCGTCTTGAGCAAGTTGACTATCTCAGCTCCGCCGTCGCGAGTACGCTGAACAATCTGTTCCAGCCGGGAGGCAGGTATCAGTTCAGGCAGCGGAACTCCGGCAACTGTGGAGAGACGTGCCAGAGGCACCATGGTGTCTCCGTGGCCCCCGAGGACAAAGGCCGTTACATCTCGAACCGAGACATGCAGTTCCTGGGCAATAAAGGCGCGGAAACGAGCTGTGTCCAGCACACCAGCCATGCCGATCACCCGCTGCTTGGGCAGGCCACTCACCTGTTTGGCAAGCTGAGCCATGGCATCCAGTGGGTTGGTGACGCAGATGATAATCGTAGCGGGCGACACCTTGATAATTTCCTGGGTCACCTCGGTCACGATTCCCTGATTGGTGCGAACGAGGTCGTCTCGGCTCATCCCTGGCTTGCGCGCGATGCCGGAGGTAATGACGACGATATCCGAACCAGCCGTTGCCCCATAGCCGTCGCGCTTGCTGCTGACACCGGTCACCAGCGAGTCGTAGCCGAGCACTGGGCCGGCCTCCAACAGATCAAGAGCTTTGCCTTCCGGCATATCTTCGATGACATCTACCAGCACGACATCCGCGTAATCACGCTCGGCGATCCGCTGGCCCAATGTTGCTCCGACATTACCGGCGCCAACCACGGTTACCTTACTGCGCATGTTGTTATTCCACCCGTTTCTACGCTCTGCCACTCGACCACGGCGTTTCCAATTGCCTGGCACGCCGCGGCCGTGAGAAAAGCTGTCTCCAAAGCGGCCACCAGCCGGCCACGCTTTATTGTATCGCACGAAACTGAAGGTCTGAGGCTGGCAAACGTCCCGCTCATGTGGCAGCATGACACTCTCCATCCTGTTCCCGGGATGGAGATGAGACCCTCTAAACTATAATGAGTAGTAGCGGCACAGCTGTGGTATGGCGCGCGTTTTTTTAGTGAGTAGTTACGCCTGGGATTAGAGACAACAAAGGATAGTAGGGTGGCAGAATTTCGTCGGGTCATCTGTTATGCCCATCGCGGTGCTCGCGCCCATGCGCCAGAGAATACGCTACTTGCCTTTTCGACCGCATTCGACGTGGGCGCTGATGCCATCGAGTGCGATGTGCAGCTTACTCGAGACCAGCGACTGGTTGTCATACACGACCGGACGGTGAATCGAACCACCAATGGCCGGGGGCCAGTGTGCATGAAGACCCTGGCGCAGTTGCGTGACCTGGATGCCGGTTGGAGCTGGCGGTTACCGCAGCGTATCCCATTGCTTGAAGAAGTGCTGCAACTGGTACAGCGTCGAGGCGGCCGCATAAATCTGGAAGTGAAGGGCGATACCCCGAAGGAATCGATAGTAACAGCCAAGTCAGTCATGCCGCAGTTGGAAGAGCTTCCGGAACAAGCCCGTTCTCGGGTCCTCGTATCCTCGTTTGAGCATTCAGTGGTCGCCCTGCTCAAAGAACAGCTACCCTGGCTTCGGGTTGGCGTGCTCTACGGTAACCAGTGGCGAGGCCACGACCTGGTGGCTCCGGCGCTAGCACTTGGCGCCGAGGCCATTCATCCCGAAGTCAGCTTGCTTACAGAGCAATGTGTAACGGAGGCGCACGAAGCCAGCCTCCAGGTAAATGTGTGGACGGCAAACAGCTGGATGCGGATTCGCCGTCTACTGAAGTGGGGTGTTGACGGCATCTTCAGCGATAACCCGGAGCGCGTGGTTATCCTGCGTGCCGTCATGCTGTCCAGTGCCGCCGATGGCAATCCGGTGTCCCTAGTGAGCAGCGTGCCGGTAGGTAAAGAGATGGTGCACCGTGAAGTTGAAGAATAGGGCGACGATGATGCCGACCGCCTCGCCCAAGAGCGCCGGAACGCCCAGGCTGAAGTGCAGCACACTCTCGATAGTGTATGTCACCACCACTCCCACGATACAGGTCATATGGAACCGCAGGCAGCGCACCAGCCACGGGCGGTCGTGATGACCAGGCAGGCGGCTGAAGGTAATGGGATCGTTGAGGAAAAAATTCGCGAGGATTGAAATTTCCATCGCAACCAAGTAGGCTAGCAGGTTCTGTACAAAGGCATTGGCAGTGGTACGAGCCAGGACCTGCAACCCCAGCTCGAAGACCGCGAGATTGACCACCGCCGCGAAGCCACCGACCATCAGAAAAGTAGCGAAACGCTGAATGAGCCCGGCTCGCCCATTACTACGCTCGTCTACGATGGCCAGCAAGTTGTTGAGCGGAGCCCAGGGCGTCGAATAATAGCTTGGCTGCTTTGCAGCGAGTGAGCTGTTAGGTGATGGCTTGGGTGTGGTTGGCATAGGCTGTGTTGTTCCGCGCATCCTCGTCTTCTCCACTGGTAGGAAAACTGCCTACAGCAGCAAAGGGCATAGCTGCCGTTTTCTCTCTGCTATACTGCCGCATCCACCGCGAAAGCAGCAGCCACCCTAATCGCTACCATCAGCGACGTCTAACTGGCCACTACAGTAACAGGGACTAGGAAGCAGCACTGTGACATCGCGCGCTTCTGCCACCTGACGCGGCTGCTGAACCACTGCGATCGAACTGCACTCGACTTATGATACCAGCATTGCTGTGACTGCTGCCAAACCCTTGCGCCATTTGGGTGGCGGTGCTTGGTGGTCAGGCAAAAGCCAGCGCTATGGCCGGGCCGGCAACCTGGTTAGGGATGTCCTCCACCTCCTGGGCGAAGGGGTACTCATGGGGACCCCAGACCTCAAGAGCTAGCGCGATACACCGCATGCGATCTAGCTCATCCACCAGTTCAACCAGGTCTTCCTCCTCCCCCGTCATATCTTCCTGTAGCCTATCAGGATCCATGCCAGCCGGCACTTGCCCACCGGCCATTGCCTGATCGTGTTCTTCCCACCAGCCGGGCTCTAAGACGACCCGAGAAAAATCGTGAGCGGTTGTGCCTGCAGGTAGGAGATCGGAGAATCGCTCCGGATGTCCACGTTCCGCCTCATATCCGGCTTCTTGCTCGTCAGGTGTGCGTTCTTCCAGATTCTCCTGATCATCACCGCTCACCTGCAGAATGCTGGGATCGCTGGTGTAGCGATCCACCGGGGCTCCAGCACGCGCCAGCCGGTACCCGGAGATCAACTCGCCATACACCGGCGAGACAAAAATGCTAAAGACCGGGCTACCAGCCAGCAGTGCGGATAACCTGGCTTCCAGTTCGGCGCTACCACTGCCGAGATCGAGTACTGGAGTCCAAGCAGAACCGTTGGCCGGCCGTAAGATCAAATAGCGGTACCTCGCCATTTCCGACAGCTCCGCAAGCCTACCGCGAACCGCTGAAAAGGTGCCCTCGATCCGAAGCAGGCGAGCGCGTTCATCTTGCGCAAAAATGGTCTCCAATGCGTCTTCGATCTCGCCCGCAGCATGGTCACGTATATGGAGTACAGTCATGGACATGGCACCAGGAGCCTCCTCTGCTCAACTCGGCTTGTCCAGGAGATCCAGCACGGCAGCGAAACGCTCAATGCCAGCCAGATCGCTCGGCTCAATCTGAACCACCAGATGGGTAACGCCGATATCCGCGAAGGCGCGCAAACTCTCGGCCACCTCTTCTGGGGTACCGGCAATGCGGTCCTCATTGGCTCCCTTTGTCTCTCCGGCAGCCAGTATGTGAACGAACGTACCAGCGGTCAGCGCCAGGGTCGCTGGGTCACGTCCGACCCGGTTACAGGCCTCCACCATCTTGGCATAGCGTTCGCTGACAGCAAGGGGAGTGAGGTGCCA
Organism: uncultured Chloroflexia bacterium; assembly: GCA_963826075.1. Classification (GTDB taxonomy): domain Bacteria; phylum Chloroflexota; class Ktedonobacteria; order Ktedonobacterales; family JADMIN01; genus JAJPKE01. Next base: position 652,327 of record CAWGVQ010000002.1, on the reverse strand, counting down.
GACGGTGTTCCAGGCATCGGCATACTGCGCCACCAGCTCCAGCATGCGCGGGCGACTGGCGCCAATCCAGATAGGGGGGCCGGAGCGAGATGGACCACGTGGACGCAGCACACAGTCACGCGCCTGGTAATACCGTCCGTTGAAGTCTACCTGGCCTTCGGTCAAGAGGGGCTTTATGATCTGCAGCGCTTCCTCGAAGCGGCTGGCGCGGTGATCGAAGGGATAGCCGAATGCGGTGTACTCCGGCTCATGCCACCCGGCTCCAAGCCCCAGAATGAAGCGGCCATCGCTGATTTCATCAAGGCTGTCGGCCATCTTGGCCAGGAGAGCCGGCTCACGAAATGATGTGCAGGCAACCAACGGACCCAGCGAGATGCGCGAGGTCACCGCCGCGATACCGCTAAGAAATGTCAGTGCCTCCCACTGGCCGCTCTCCGCTTGACCTGGGAAGCGACCAAGAAAGTGATCCGCCACCCAGAGTGAATCAAAGCCGATTTGCTCCGCCGCCTGAGCCAGCGCCCGTAAGTCAGCGAAGCGAGGAGTCTTCCCACCATAGGACTCCTCCCAGAGCCCGGGCATGAGCCCAATTTTCATGCGTCTGGAAGACTGGCTGGTATCGTCGGTCATCTGTGTCGCTCTAACTCTCTTTTCGCTGTACTGAGGTGTATCCTGCGTGTACAGCATGAAGGTCACTACCTCAATCCTTATAGATGTATACCCATTCAGTGGAGATTCGACAACCCCTGATAGAGTCAGGCAAGCACCTTGTTCCATGTGAAACGATTCCGGTGCTTGACAAGCGTGATGCTTGATGGTATATCAGCCATATTATCTCACCATCCTTACATCAGATCATCATACCAATCTATAGTCGTTCCGAGTATTTCATAGTTCAGGAATGGCCAATGCCCTACGAACCGGTACAGCCAAGCAAGTTGTTTGAACAGATTACTGTGCAGATTGAACAGCAAATTCTTTCTGGAGAGTTGCAAAGTGGGGATCGGTTACCTGCCGAGCGTGAGTTAGCCGAGCAGTTTCATGCGAGCCGCACCGCGGTGCGGGAGGCTATGAAAATACTGTCCCAGAAGGGCCTGCTTCAAATGCGCCCTGGTCGTGGGACCATTGTCATCAATGGAACTTCGCAGGCGCTGCGGGATTCTCTGGGCCTGATGTTTCGTGTCGGCCAACCGGACGGCGGTCGTGAACTGGTGGAAGTCCGAGGGATTCTCGAGCCGGGCATTGCTGCGTTGGCGGCGGCGCGAGCTACCCACCAGGACATCGCGCTGTTGCGAGAGGCGGTCGAGATCATGGATGGTCATTTGCATGATGCCGATGCCTTTATCTCCGCAGACAATCTCTTTCACCAGGTTTTGGCCGGCGCCACTCAAAATGTGCTGGTGCTCACGCTTATGGATCCAATCATGGAGCTGTTGTCAGAGCAGCGCAAGCAGATCTTCTCTGTCGAGGGCGGGCCGATGCGCGGCCAGGTTCACCACAAACAAATACTGGAAGCCGTCGTTCATCATGACTCTGAAGCCGCTCAGCAAGCGATGAGCGCTCACCTAGAGCAAGTCCGCGTCGACGTCTCCGCCGCGCAAGAGGTAAGCGTCAACCAGAAAGGGTAAGCCATGGCTCGCATAGGATATGTTGGCCTTGGGGCCATGGGCGGCCGGGTAGCGAAGCGGCTTCTGGACAAAGGCCACCAGGTCATCGGGTACAACCGCACCAAGTCCAAGGCTGACTGGCTGCTGGACGCCGGCATGTTTTGGGGAGAAACCCCTAGAGCCGTGGCCGAGTCCGTCGATTTCATCTTTTCAATGGTCACCGACACCGCTGGACTCCACGCGGTTACTGGTGGCCCCGACGGGATTCTGGCTGGGTTGGCGCCGGGTAAGATCTACTGCGACATGAGCACTGTCAGCCCGGCAGCCGCGCGCGGCCTGGCTCGCCACGTGGCATCCCTTGGGGCGCATATGCTGGATGTTCCCGTCTCCGGAAGCGTCATTACGCTGGAGCAGGGCAAGCTGTCCTTGATGGTTGGCGGCGAAGAGGAGGCCTTTCAGCGTGTTCGGCCGATTCTCGAGGACATCGGGCCCAAGGTTACCTATGTCGGAGAAAACGGCCAGGCGGTATTAATGAAGATCGCGGTGAATCTCAATTTGCAGGTCCAGTTTACCGGATTCTGCGAAGGATTGTTCCTGGCTGAGAAGGGCGGTATTCCGCGCGAGACGGCGATGGAGGTGCTGCTAAACAGTGTTATCGCATCACCTTCCCTGGTGTACCGTGCACCATTCATTCTGCACATGCCGGAAGAGGCCTGGTTCAATGTAAATATGATGCAAAAGGATATGCTTCTTGCGCTGGAGCAGTCGCGACAGCTGGATGTGCCGCTTCCAACCGTTGCGCTCACCAATGAATTCCTGACCGCTGCACGGACCATGGGGTTGGCGAAGCACGATTTTGCCGTGGTGTATCGGGTGCTGGAGAAAATGGCCGGGTTAGACACAAGTGAAGAGGGAGAATAATTGCGATGGCTCAGACACAAGCTCGAGATGAAACCGCCGGCCGGCAACCCGTGAGCGCAGAAGTCGACCGGTGGCTCGAGATGTACCGAGACATGCAGCGAATCCGCTTGTTTGAGGAGCAGGTCAACGACCTCTATCGCAGCGCTCGCATGCCCGGTCTCGCACATCTCTATAGTGGTGAAGAAGCGGTCGCTGTAGGAGTGTGCCAGGTTCTACACCACGATGATTACATCACCAGTACCCACCGGGGGCATGGTCACTGCCTGGCTAAAGGTGCCCGGATCGACCGAATGTTTGCCGAGTTGCTTGGAAAAGAGCCTGGTTATTGCCGTGGCAAGGGCGGCTCGATGCATATCGCTGATCAGGACACTGGAAACCTCGGTGCGAACGCCATTGTCGGAGGCAGCGCGGGCATCGCGACCGGCGCAGCATTTTCCAGCAAGATGCGTGGCAGTGGGCAGGTGGCGGCCTGTTTCTTTGGAGATGGCGCCCTAGGTCAGGGTGTGCTTTACGAGGTCATGAACATGGCATCGCTCTGGAAATTGCCGGTGATCTATGTCTGTGAGAACAACCTGTATAACGAATATACTCACAATCTTGAAACCACTGCCGGTAGCATGTCCGGGCGAGCTGAGGCTTTTGGCATAGAGACCGAAGAGGTGGACGGTCAGAGTGTACGCGACGTCTATGCAGCTGCTGGGCGGCTCGTCGAGAGAGCACGGCAGGGAGATGGTCCCGGCTTCCTGCTGGCGAATACCTATCGCTACTTTGGCCACCATGTGGGCGATATCCAGCGCGGCTATTATCGCTCGAAGGACGAAGAGGAGTTTTGGAAGACCGAGCGTGATCCGATAACCCTTCTGGGCAACTGGCTCCTTGCGGAGAACCTGACCGATGTAGCGCGTTTAGAAGGCATTCGCGCCGAAGCGTTGGCAGAAGTCGAGGCGGGCGTCGAATTTGGTCTGAATGCGCCGTTCCCTTCGGCTAGCGAGGTGACTGAACATGTCTATGCCTAGCGTAGCGGGACCGGTGGACAAGATCACGGGCATGCGCGAAATCACACTTGGCCAGGCTATTCGTGAGAGCCTGGCTGAAGAGTTGCGGCGCGACCCGAGCGTGTTCATTATGGGCGAAGACGTGGCCGAAGCCGGTACGCCATTCAAAGTTCTCTCCGGGCTGGTTGAAGAATTCGGCCCGCAGCGTGTGATCGATTCACCCATTTCTGAGGCTGGTATCAGCGGCCTGGGAGTTGGGGCGGCCATGACCGGTATGCGTCCCGTCATCGATATCATGTTTGGCGATTTCCTTGGGCTGGCCATGGATCAGATCGTGAATCAGGCGGCAAAGGTACATTACATGTCGGGCGGCAAGCTCCGCGTACCTCTGGTCATTCGGACCACGCTGGGAGCTACACGGCGTACCGGCGCCCAGCACAGCCAGAGCCTGCACGCCTGGGTCAGCCATATACCTGGTCTGAAGGTCGTATTACCGTCCACGCCCTATGATGCCAAGGGTCTGTTAAAGACTGCCATACGCGACGATAATCCCGTTGTCTTTTTCGAGGATAAGATGATGTACCAGCTCAAGGGGCTGGTACCTGAAGATGAAGACTACCAGATTCCTTTTGGAGTCGCCGATGTGAAGCGAGCTGGAACGGATATCACGTTGGTGGCGACCAGCAGCATGGTGCAGGTGGCGCTTGAAGCGGCTCTGCAGCTGGAGACAGTTGGCGTCAGCGCTGAGGTCATCGATCCGCGCACGACATTTCCTCTCGATAAAGAGACGTTGATCGCATCAGCGAAAAAGACAAGCCGTGCCATCGTCATCGATGAAGGGTATGAGCGTTACGGCGTTACCGCAGAACTGGCTGCAGTCATTGCCGAGGGCGCATTTTATTACCTTGACGCCCCGGTCAGGCGGCTGGGGGCGATGGATGTACCCGTGCCGTTCTCGCCGGTGCTTGAGGACCAGACAGTTCCTACCGCCGACGTAGTGTCGCAACTGGCCAAAACACTCTGCGGCCGCGTGTGATACCAAAGCATACCTGGCGTGGTCTTCTCTTTCCGAAAGGGTCGAACAATGTCGATCAAGACGTATGGCTTGATGAGCGTTGATTGGGAGTCGCGTCTCGATGTGGAGCGTCTGCGCACCGAGCGGCTCTTGAGAATCAAGAGCCTGCTCAAGCAGTCCCAGTTAGGAGCGCTGCTCTGCTTCGACATGAACAATGTGCGCTACATTACGTCCACTCACCTGGGTACCTGGGCTATGGACAAACTGGCCCGTTTCACGCTGCTACCCCAGGATGACGAACCGATACTCTGGGACTTTGGCTCGGCGGCACGGCACCATCAGCTGTACTGTCCCTGGCTGGGCGAGAGATCACGAGCTGGAATCTCGACCCAGCGCGGCGCCATGCTTCCCGAGGCCGGGCGCGCCGAAGCGGTGGCCCGCAAGATCCGCCTGGAGCTGGAAGAGCGGCATCTGCTGGGCGAGCCGGTTGGTGTGGATGTCGTGGAGATGCCGGTATTGTTTGCGCTACAAAAGGAAGGCATTACTGTTGTCGATGGGCAACAATTGATGCAACAGGCCCGTCTCATCAAGACGATAGACGAGATTACTCTGCTTTCGACCGCCTGTATGATGGTGGACGCAGCCTATGACGAACTGTATCGCTTTATGAAGCCGGGGGTGCGGGAGAACGAGTGCGTCGGGCTGGTGAGCAAAGTACTCTACGATATGGGGTCGGAGCAGGTTGAAGGCGTAAATGCCATCTCCGGTGAGCGATGCAGCCCACACCCACATGTTTTCAGCGATCGTGCCCTTCGGCCTGGTGATCCTGCCTACTTTGATATACTGCACAGTTACAATGGCTACCGGACCTGTTACTACCGCACGTTTGCTGTTGGCAGCGCCTCGCAGTCGATGGTCGATGCGTACAAATATTGCCGGGAGATTTTGGACGCGGCTGTCAACACTATCCGGCCAGGTGTGACTACCGCCGATGTCGCCAAGCTTTGGCCCAGGGCGGAAGAGTTCGGTTTTGCCGACGAGGAAGCCGCTTTTGCGCTGCAATATGGGCATGGGGTAGGCCTGTCGATCTGGGAAAAGCCGATCTTCAGCCGCCTGGTCTCGCTGGATCATCCCGAGGTCATCGAGGAGGGCATGGTCTTCGCGCTTGAAACTTTCTGGCCAGCTAGCGATGGCTGGACCGCGGCGCGCATCGAAGAACAATTGGTGGTCACCAAAGACGGCTGCGAGGTGATCACGCGATTTCCTGCTGAGGAACTGCTCATTGCCGGGACACGTTATTATACATCCGTTGGTGCCTTGCCGGGCATCCGTGAGACCCAGTCGAACTTGAATGCACCGTCCAAAGCCCATGTGACACCGGACGCTTGATTATAGTCACCAGGGCCGATGATTCACTTCTAGAGAGGACCGCATCATGAGAGGACCGCATCATGGCGACTGACGTCATTCTTCCGGCTCTAGGCATGGCGCAGGACTCGGGGACGATTGTTCAGTGGCTTAAAAGCGAAGGCGATCAGGTAGTGCAAGGTGAACCGATAGCCGAGATCCAGACCGACAAAGTCACCGTAGAGCTTGAGTCGCCGGCTACCGGTACCCTGATGCACATTAGCGCTAGTGCCGGTGACGAGGTTCCGGTAGGGCAGGTCATTGCGCGCATCCTGGCGCCTAGTGACGCTGATGCGCCCCAACCCGGACTGCCAGCGGGATCGGAGGCCCGGGCAGGGGTGGGCCTCCGTGCTGCCGAAAACGTGCATGGTACCGATGACGCCGTAGTGGCGAGAAGCGAAAAGCATCCGGCCATAGCCGCGGTTGCCGGCAATGGTAAGCTACTTGCCTCTCCCAAGGCTAGACGACTCGCCAGCGAGCGGGGTATTGACCTGGCGCTCCTTGGGGGATCAGGGGCTGACGGCGTCGTTCTCGCGGCTGATGTGCTCGCGGCTGCAATGGTTCCGACTCCAGCTCAGCAACCCGACGCTCATCTGGGACGAGTGTGGCGCCTCATGTCCGAGCGCACTACTCAGAGTTGGACTACTATTCCCCATTTCTATTTGCAGCGTGAGGTAGTAGCCGATAGCCTGATATCCTGGCGCGACCAGCTCCAGAAGCAGGCATCGGAGAAGCTGACTTACACCGACTTGCTGGTCAAGATCATTGCGCTGGCGCTACGCCGGCATCCGTGGCTCAATGCCGCCTGGATAGAGGGTGCTGTGGTCAGTAACCAGGTGGTGAATGTGGGGATAGCGGTAGCTACTTCAGATGGCTTGCTAGTGCCGGTCATCTCGCATGCCGATGAACTTACCCCTGGAGCTATCGCCGTGCGGCGTAAGGATCTGGTGGAGCGGGCGCAGAGCGGCAGGCTGCGACCCGAGGATCTGCAAGGCGGTACCTTTACCATCAGCAATCTGGGAATGTACGGCATCGATGCTTTCACTGCCATCATCAATGCGCCACAAGTGGCGATTCTGGCTGTGGGTACGCTAGCTCCGCGTGTAGTTCCGGTCAATGGCTTGCCGGCCGTGGTACCAACCATGGTGCTCAGCCTCTCCTGCGACCATCGAGTCGTGGATGGTGCGCGTGGGGCCGAGTTTCTGGCGACAATCGCCGGCATGATCGCTGAACCGCCAATGACGCCAGTGGAGTAGGAGGCCAGTCGTGGGACATGACCCTAAGGAATACGGCGCGCTGGTTAATGGCCAGTGGCTATCTAGCGGGCATACTGTCGAAATTCGGAGCCCGTATAATAACGACGTGGTTGCCATTATTCACCGTGCTGGTCCGCAGGATATCGAGGCGGCCATAACTGCGGCAGTTCGGGCATTTCGAACTACTCGCCAGTTGCCGTCCTGGAAGCGCAGCGAGGTTCTCGAGCGTATCAGCAGTGGCATCTCCTCGCGGCGCGAGGAGTTTGCCCGCACCATTGCCCTGGAGGCGGGTAAACCCATCAAGACGGCTCGAGCTGAAGTGGATCGAGCCAGTTTTACTTTCAAGGTGGCGGCTGAAGAGGCCAGGCGACTGTACGGCGAGATCGTGCCTTTGGACTGGCAGGCAGGTAACGAAGGGCGGGTGGCCGAAATCTACCGCGTTCCGTTAGGGGTCGTGGCCGGTATCACTCCCTTTAATTTCCCCCTCAATTTGGTAGCCCATAAAGTGGCGCCTGCGCTGGCGGCGGGAGACCCAATCCTGCTCAGACCTGCTTCACAGACCCCGACTAGCGCGCTTATGCTGGGTGAGCTGGTGCTGGCGTCCGGCTGGCCTGAGGGTGGTATCGCGGTACTGCCCAGCGCCACCGAGGACGCGGCTCCGCTGGTTGAGGATGAGCGAATACGCGCACTTACCTTTACCGGCAGCCCGTCTGTGGGCTGGGAGCTCAAGCAGCGGGCGGGACGCAAGCGCGTCACCCTGGAATTGGGAGGCAATGCCGGCGTCATCATCCACCACGACGCCGATATTGCCTATGCCGCCGAGCGAGTAACCTGGGGCGGCTTCTCCTATGCCGGGCAGTCGTGCATCTCAGTCCAAAGAGTCTTCGTCCATCGAGATAGTTACCAGTCGTTCCTAGAAGCGTTACTTCCCAGGGTACGTGCGCTGAAGGTCGGCGATCCACTGGATGAAGCCACTGATGTCGGTCCGCTCATCAGCGGAACTGAGGCTGAACGCCTGGCGACCTGGGTGGACGAGGCGAAGGGAGGCGGGGCGGAAGCGTTGGTCGGCGGCGAGCACCACGGAAGTCTCTGGGAACCGACGGTGCTGGTGGGAGTTGCCGCCACCATGCGGGTTGCCAACCGCGAAGTCTTCGCTCCACTCATCGGTATCACTCCGTATACCGATGTCCAGGAAGCTATTCATGCGGTTGATCAGAGTGATTTTGGCTTGCAGGCCGGTATCTTCACGCGCGACCTACAAATCGTTCGGGATGCGTTTCTAGAGATCGAGGTGGGAGGCTTGATCGTCAATGATGTGCCGACCTACCGGATCGATCACATGCCCTACGGAGGGGTGAAGCACTCGGGTTCTGGTCGAGAAGGTCTGCGTTACGCCATCGAGGAGCTAAGTGAGATGAAGCTGCTGGCGCTGAACTACCGGAGCTAGAAGCCGCTAGTCTACTGGCGAGTGTGCCTGTCGTCTGGTCTTCGTTGTATCTTATGTAGTCCGGTCGAGAACAGACGGCTGCAAGCGTATAAGCCGGTGCAGGGGCAGCAAGCGCAAGAAGGGGGGAAGGAACGGGAGCAGTCGTGTCCACTACCACACGCGAAGCATCAAGCCATCCTAACCAACGCATGGTTACCTGCTAATCCTACGGTCATCGTTGACCGTCGACCATCTTTGCCGTAGCAATGCGGCAATGTGTGAGTTTACTTCACCTTAGATGAAGGGTGAAACGATGGAGGGATATCACGTGTTTGGACATACCAATGCAATGTGGCGCAAATTCGCTGGAATCTCCGGTGTCCTTATTCTCATGCTGATCGGACTCTCCGCGTGCGGCAGCAGTTCGACCGCAGCCAACACCACTCCCATCAAGATTGGCATCTCACTATCGCTGACCGGTGACTTTTCTTCCGACGGCATAAATTTCGAGCAAGGCTATAAGCTGTGGGCGAAAGATATCAATGCTTCCGGTGGTCTGCTCCATCGCCAGGTGCAGCTCGACATCCTCGATGACACCAGCAGCGATACTCAGACGACGACGAACTACCAGGAGCTTATCGCTACCCATCATGACGATCTCGTGTTCGGGCCATTTTCCACGTTGCTGACTGTGCCCGCCTCGGTGGTCACGGCGCGCTATAACTATGCGCTGGTGGAAGGCGCCGGTGGTGCACCGTCGGTGTTTAATCGCGGCCTCAACGACGTTTTTGATGTATCGTTGCCGGTCGCGAACAACCTTCTCAGCTTCGCGAGTCTTCTCAAGACGCTACCCGCGGGAACCGGCCCGATGACAGTGGGCTATGCCACCTCTGACGATCCATTTACGAAGCCCCAGGTCGATATCCTCAAAGCACAGCTCACAGCACAAGGCCTAACCGCGGCAACACCAGAAACTGTCTTTCCCGACGAGACGACCGACTTCACTCCGATCGCCCAGCAGCTGATTCAAGCGCATGCAGATGTAGTTGTGCTGGGAACAACCACATCCGAGCAAGCAACATCGATTCTGCTAGCATTCAAGCAGCAGCACTATACCCCTAAAGCGATCATCGCAACTGCGGGACCAGACCAAGGGGCAACGTTCCTAACCGAAATCGGCGGCGCGACGGAAGCGGAAGCCATCATGGTACCGAACGGCTGGTTCCCTGAGGCCAATAATCCTGGCAATGCGCAGTTGGTACAGGAATATGTCGCCCAATATGGCGGTACGTATGATGGCATCAGCTCCGATGTAGCCGAAGCCTATTCAGTAGGCGAGGTCGTTGCGCAAGCGGTGACGAAGGACGGCAATCTCAATCAGGCTCAGCTGATAAAAACTCTGCACAGTGGTACTTTCACCAGCGTGCAGGGCAACGTGAAATTCGACAGCACTGGCCAAAACACTGCTGCACTGGCTTACCTCTTCCAATGGCAGGGCGGCAGTTTCGTGCCGATATTCCCTGTAGGCACCACGGGCGCGCAGAAATTCGAGTATCCCAAGCCCGCCTGGTAGTGTAACTTTTTCTCCGGTGGGCCGATGTCTGCCAGTCTCCACGGGCAGCATTGGCCTATCGGTGAAAGCCACAACGCAGAACATCCTGGAGGAAGTACGTTGGAGGAAATTGCGTCATGACTCTGGTTATTGACGGCGGCATCATTCCTGGCATTCTGACTGGCGGGGTGTATGCGCTCATGGCATCCGGATTGACACTCGTCTTTGGGGTGATGGATATCATCAATATCGCCCAGGGAATAATGGTCATATTGGGTGCGTACCTTAGCTACACGCTGGAGCAACATCTGCACATCGACTTGTTCCTGGGGTTGTTCATCACCATGCCAGCAATGTTCGTGCTGGGAGTGGTTATTTATTGGCTATTCATACGCCAGCTCAAAAGGGATCGCGCGATTTACTCGATCCTGGTGACGTATGCCGTGGCGATCATTATCGAAGGCGTCCTGATCGCGATCTTCACCTCAAATAATGTGATTTTGCATGCGTCGTACACCACACAGTCATTCAAGCTTGGCAATTATTATTTCCCCGATATCTACGTTTTGGGCTTTCTGCTCAGCGTCGTGTTGCTGGCTGGATTGTATCTCCTGCTCTATCGGACGAAATTTGGCCATAGTGTGCGCGCCTCTATGCAAAATCGCACCGCCGCTGAGCTGGTCGGTATCAACGTGAACAGGATCTCGGCCCTCACCTTCGGCATCGGCGTTGCACTTACTGCTGCAGGTGGCATGGTTTTCGGCTCGATCATGCCATTCAATCCGAATAGTGGCTATGACCTGATCTCGCGTCTGCTGGCGATCATAATCTTCGGCGGCATGGGGTCGCTCAGCGGTGCGCTCATCGCCGCGGTGTTCGCACTAGTCGTCGAAGACGTCACTGCGGTAGTATGGTCACCGACATGGGCCAGTACGGTATTTTTCGTGTTGCTTATTGTCATTCTGATTGTGCGGCCGCAAGGGTTGCTCGGCAAAATCTCGGGGAGGGCGCAATGATGCAGCGGCTCAAGCCCTGGGTAACACCAGCTGGATTGGTGCTGGTGCTCGCGGTGGCGATAGCCTTTCCGTTTATCGACACCGATTCGACCACAACTGGGATCGCTGTTGTCGCGTTGATCTTTGCCGCCTTTGCCGTCAGCTGGAATATATTTGCTGGTTACACGGGCTACATCGCTCTTGGCCATACGGCCTATTTCGGGATTGGCGCGTATGCCCTGGCGATTATCTGCAAACATAATACCTCTCTCAACGGATGGCAGCCATTAGAGTTGGTTCCCGTCTGCGGGCTGATCGCCGGTGTGGCAGCCATCCCGCTGGGGGCCATTGCGCTCCGTACGCGACGGCACACTTTTATTGTGATTACGATCGCCACATTCTTTGTCATACAGCTGCTCGCCGAAAACTTGCGCGGCATCACGAACGGAACCACGGGAATCAATTTGCCAACTCCTTTCCAGTGGTTTGGCTCACAGCTCGGATTGCCACTTGGCGACTTCTACAATATTCCATTCTACTACTCGGCGCTCGCCTTGACCGTTTTGGCGCTCATCGTGTCGTGGTTCGTGCGCAATTCTAAATATGGCCTTGGATTGCTCGCCATTCGCGACGATGAGGATCGCGCGCTGGGCTTGGGGGTAAAGACAGGTATATTCAAGTTGAGCGCCTTCGTCCTCTCGGCAATCTTTGTCGGCATGGCTGGTGCCATCTATGTCTATTACGAGAGCTTTGCCATTCCCAGATACGCCTTCGATCCCCTCAATGATATCGCGGTGGCGCTCATGGTATTTATGGGAGGCATCGGTACCCTCAGCGGTCCTCTCCTGGGCGCACTGGTCATCGAATCGGCGAAGCTTTATTTCGGGGCGAACTTTGACCAGTTGAACGGCGGTCTTTATCTAATCATATATGGCGCACTGTTTCTGGTGGTCATTTTGTTGCTACCGCAGGGTATCATTCCATCGCTGCGTGCGCTGTGGTCGAACTGGCGCACTACCGGCCACATCGGCCCGCTGGCGCTGCCTGCAATGTTTAAAACCACATCCTCAGTTACACCAGTTACACCTCCGCCAGTGCCAGTAACACACACGGAGGCGAAAACATGAGCTTGCTTGAAGTGCGCGCTGTCTCGAAAGCGTTTGGCGGCATTCAGGCCCTCAGCGATTGCTCGCTTGCCGTCGATGCCGGGAAGATCACAGGGATCATTGGACCAAATGGCTCGGGCAAGACAACACTTTTCAACATCATTACCGGATACGAAAGAGTCGATGGCGGCGAGATCTGTTACAATGGCAAAGCGATCACGAATGCCTCACCCGATAGGGTCTTCACCTTGGGTATTGGTCGCACATTTCAGATCACTCGCATCTTTCCACGACTGACCGTTCTGGAAAACATGCACGTCGCAGCACAGCGCAATACCTTGCAAGGCTTGCTTGGTCGGTGGAGCTCTTCAAACGAGCAGCGACGCGCGCTGGATTTGCTGGATTTCGTCGGCCTCAAAGCATTGAAAGATCTACCGGCAGGCAACCTTTCCTTTGGGCAAAAGAAGCTATTGGAATTTGCCTTCATCCTGATCGCTGACCCGAAAGTGATTCTGCTCGACGAACCTGCCGGTGGCGTCAATCCTACCATGATAACGCAATTAGCCAGCCGTATCCATGAGCTGAACCAGATGGGCATCACCTTCCTTATCGTTGAGCATAACATGGAGTTCGTCATGGGTCTGTGCGACAGAGTGATGGTGATGCATCGCGGAACGAAGATTGCCGAGGGCACACCCACCCAGGTGCGCCAGAATTCCGCTGTGCTGGAAGCGTACCTTGGAGACTGAAAAAACCATGCTGACACTCCGCCAAGTGATTGCCGGCTACGACGGCAGCGATGTCCTTAAAGGAGTCGATCTCGAAATTGAAGAAGGATCGATTACTTGCATCGTGGGGCCAAACGGAGCAGGCAAATCGACCGTATTGCGCACGATCAGCGGCCTGCTGCGACCGCGCGCTGGTGAGATTGCCTTCGAGGGGCACAATCTAGTTGGCAAAAGCCCGCGCCAGATCCTGGAGCTGGGCATCGTGCAAGTGCCGCAGAATCACAGCTTGTTCACCGAGATGACCGTTCATGAGAACGTGCGACTTGGTGCCTATCTGGTCAATGATAGGTCGAAGGTGAATCATGCTTTGGCAGATGTGGAGGATCTTTTTCCCATCGTTCGCGAGCGAGCAGGCGATAAAGCAGGGGATCTTTCTGGTGGCCAGCAGCGGCTCGTAGAATTTGCGCGCTGCCTGATGCTGGATCCCAAACTGATCTTGCTTGACGAGCCATCCATGGGGCTTGATCCGCGCACACTAAAGCAAGTTTTCGACACGATTGCTTTGATGCATCAATCGGGCCGCACCATCTTGCTGGTGGAACAGAACGTGCGCACCGGGTTGACCGCCGCAACGAATGGCGTCGTGATGGAAAGCGGCCGGGTGCTCCTAACAGGGACGAATCTCGAGATCCTCCATCACCCGGAGATCGGTCACCTCTACCTGGGTGGCGCTCTCGCTGAAACGTAACCAATTCAACCCCCTCGCCAACTGTGATGGTGGGGGGAAAACGCACTTCGTCCAATCTGGTATGGAGCAAAAAGCAGAGAGGATATAGATCTTCATGGCAGTGGATGAGCGTGTGCAGACCGCGCTGGATAATTGGGCACCCAGGTTTATCGCCAACGGCATCGATGCGAATGTTTTACAGCAGTTGGCGCGCACAATCCAGCGATGGGAAGATTGGTCGCCGGCATGGTCGGCTGTGGCCGCCGAGCATACTCGTATGGGTGAAGAAGCCGAGGGTCGTGGCAACTTCGTATCGGCAGGCGAGCATTACTTTGCAGCTGCGATGCTCTATCATTTTGGCAAATTCATGGTCGTGCGACACCCAGACCAGTTGCGTGCAGGTCACGCGCTCACTGTGCGCACGTATCAGCGTGGATTACCGTTCTATGAATTCCCGGGCGAGCGAGTCGAGATCCCCTATGAAGATGGGCATGTGATTCCCGCAATCCTGCGCAAGCCATGGCATGCGCCCCGCGCACCAGTTGTCATTATTTCTCCGGGACTTGATTCGGTGAAAGAAGAGCTGCATCTCTATGGAAATGACTTGCTGAGGCGTGGCCTGTCGGTCCTCGCCATCGACGGCCCAGGCCAGGGCGAATCAGAGCTCGATTTGCCTCTGCGGCCGGACTATGAGGTGCCAATTCGCTATGTCGTCGATTACCTGGAAACGCGTAGTGATGTTGATGCCTCGCGCGTGGGAATGCTTGGTGTGAGTCTCGGCGGCTTTTTCGCTGCGCGTGCCGCCGCGTGGGAGCCACGTCTCAAAGCGGCGGTCATGCTGGCGTCAGCATACAATCTAGCACAGCACTTCGACCGCTATCCCTTGCTTACGCAGGAAGCCTTTGTGTACCGCTTGAAGGCCCAGGATGAAGCAACAGCCCGTGAAAAGCTCAAAGCCTTCACCTTGGAAGGCCTGACTGACCGTATCACCTGTCCATTCCTGGTGATCATTGGTCGCCAAGACCGGCTTTTCCCGCCTGAAGACTCCGAGCGTGTAGTGGCTGAGATTGGGGCCAATGCCGAACTCTGGATGTTTGACGATGGCAACCACGTCTGCAATAACATACCATACAGATATCGCCCACAGCAGGCCGATTGGCTTCGTTCGTCACTCTAGCCAGAGAGGCACTCCTCCAAGCAGGCATGCCGCTCCAGGTAGATAAAGCGGTTGCCAAACCTCTGTCTTACCCAGCAAACCGTTCATGCTGACTTCCTCTTCCTGCACATGTATACGGTCGACCTAAAGACGAGCTCATGATTACTACAACGTCGCCTGCGCCGCTCCCAGCCGCCGGAGATCGAAAGCTGCTGCTGGCGCTGAATTACCGTAGCTAGAGGCCACTCGTCTCCTCTTCATGGGAGTGTCTTACTCATTGTAACTTTGTTATATCTGTTTTATCTTAGGTGGCGAGGGCAAGAAGGGGAATCACACCAACCGGTGTTGTCCAGTACCGCACGCGTAGCATCACGCCATTCTAACCAACGCGTGGTTACTTGCTTTCCTTACGGTTACCGCTTATCGGCATGTATCATTGCCTTATTGCTATGGCAATCTGAGAGTCCGCTCCTGCCGTAATAACAACAGGGGCGATGGAGGGAAATCACGTGTTTGGACATACCAATTCAACCGGACGCAAGATCGCAGGTGTTGCCGGTGTCCTCATTCTCATGCTGATTGGACTCTCCGCTTGCAGTACCAGCTCAAGCACAGCCAATACTCCTCCCATCAAGATTGGCATCTCACTGCCGCTGACCGGTGACTTTTCGTCTGACGGCATATCGTTCGAACAAGGGTATAAGCTGTGGGCGAACGATATCAATGCTGCCGGTGGTTTGCTCCATCGCCAGGTGCAGCTCGACATCGTCAATGACGCCAGCAGTGACACACAGACCACAACTGATTATCAAAAGCTCATTACGCAGGACAAGGTCGATCTCCTTTTTGGCCCATTCTCCACCCTGCTGACCTTACCAGCGTCAGTGGTGGCCAATCGCTATGGCTACGCTCTGGTTGAGGGAGCAGGTGGCGGTCCCAGTGTCTTCAATCGCGGGCTGAACGATGTCTTTGACGTCTCCCTGCCGGTAGCCAACAACCTGGTGAGCTTTACCACATGGTTAAATTCTCTTCCAGCTTCGGCGCGACCGCAGAGCGTGGCGTATGCCACCGAAGACGATCCTTTCACTCAGCCGCAGGTAGATATTGCCTACCAGAAGCTGACCGCTGCCGGCTTTACGGCGGCGACCAAAGAAATCGTATATCCAGCCGCTACCACTGACTTTACCCCAATCGCTCAACAGCTCATCGCGGCTCATGCCGATGTCGTGGTACTGGGTACCGAATTGCCTGACATCACCGCTTACATCCAGGCCTTCAAACAGCAATACTACAATCCGGAGGCGATTATCGCGACTGCCGGACCGGACCAGGGTCAGCAGTTCCTGACCGCCATCGGCGGTGCCGCCTCGGCGGAAGCCATCATGGTTCCTGATGGGTGGTACCCGCAGGAAAATACTTCCGGCAACGCCGGTATGGTGTCCGAATATATCGCCAAGTACGGCGGTAATGCAAACGACATCAGCGCCGATGTCGCCGAGGCCTATTCGGTGGGCCAGGTAGCTGCCCAGGCGGTGACCAAGATCGGCAGCCTGAACCAGGCGAAACTCATTCAGGAGCTGCACAGCGATACCTTCACCTCGGTACAGGGTCCAGTGAAGTTCGACATTACTGGGCAAAACACAGTGATCCAATCCTACCTCTTCCAGTGGCAGAGTGGAGCTCTCGTGCCGATCTTCCCGGCCGGCAGCACTGGAGCGCAGCCGCCGGAATATCCCAAGCCGGCCTGGCCGTAGTCCCTCTGGCCGCTACCAGTATCGCCCCCAGCAGGCGGATTGGCTTCGTTCGGCACCAACCAGTTCTCAGTAAGGGGAGAAGAAAACCGGATGAGAGGCGCATCCCGATCGAGATGCGCCTCTCATCCGGTAGAGAGATGAGATACCTGGGTATTCTAGGAGATGACGATCACCCCTAGCGGAGATCGTTGAGCCTGCGCTCGGCCTCATCGAGCGAAAGTCCGCCGTTACGCAGCTGCTCGAGAATTGTCCGTCGCTGGGCGTCCAGGTCATCGGGCGAGTGTCCGGCGAACCCGCCAGCTTCACCGGCTGCCTGCTCCTCATTGTCATACTCGATCCGCACGCGTTGAGCGGAACCAGTGCCGGAGCCACCCGACCCACCGGAACTGCCACCGCGTCGCGAATCCCAATCGCGGCGCAGCTGTGAGAAGGATGCCTCCAGTTCGGACATCGCCTTTTCTACCGCTGAACGCACATCGTGGCCGATTGCCTCCCAATCGGTTTCTCGCGCACGCTTGGAGGCCTTCTCGGCGTAGTCCTGTGCCTGCTCAGCCGCCTTGCGGGCAGTCCTTTCGGCTTTCTGGCGCAGGTCGTTCAGGCGCTCCTCGTACTCGCCGTACATGCGTGCACCCTGTCCCTTCTCCCACTCAAAGTGTATGTCGTGAGCGCTCTGTGCTCCCAGGTCATCTTTCTCCATCGACTCGGGTATGGGACCCTGAAAGTGAAAGTTGGCCCGGCCTGGGCCGCGATTCCAACCCACGCGGAACCGCTGTCCGCCAATAGAGCCTTCCCAGCTGCGATTGTCCGGTGTGCCGGTAGAGCCGTCCGCTTCTTGATTCTTGAAATCTTCGCCCATGTCTTGCTCCTTTTCGTATCGATCGGTCGCGGCAATCGAAATGTCGCCGCCTTCACTAACCAACGTCACGGTAGAACTTCCGCGACCAAGTACGCCAACCAAGTTCCGTCGCCGTCCCCGCTCAACGGTCAGCGGCAATCGGGTCTTGATTTCTCCGCCAAACGTACGGGCTACGAAGCGCGCGTTGACGTCTTCACGCACCCACATCTTGATATCGCCGCCGGCATGCACGGTATACTCGGTTTGATCGCCAAGTGAGGTATCAATCACTGCATCGCCGCCAACTTGCTTGACGGTAAGGCCGCCGGTGGCATTCTTGATCTGGAGGTCACCTCCAATTGTGCTCAGCTGGACCGGGCCGCGTGCATCGCGTATATCGACATCGCCACCTATGCTGTGCACGTCTATTGCCTCTACCGCTCCGGCCACTTCCAGGTCGCCCCCAATAGCGGCAACCGTCATTCCCAGAACCGAGCTAATACGCACATCGCCGCCAACTGAACTGCCACGAAGAATGACAGTTGAACGCTCGACCTCGAGGTCACCGCCAATGGTGCCGAGCAGAGTGACTGTGCCGCAATCATCGAGCTTCACATTGCCTGAAACCGCGTCCAGTATCTCTAGACCCGGTAAAGCGTGCGCCTCCAGGTCGCCATTGATATGTCCAATGACCGGAGCCTCGTCGAAGTCATCTATCCTGGCGTCGCCGTTGACCAGACGGACACGCAAGCTTCCTCCATGCCGGGCGGCCAGGTCACCTTCTAACTGGGCGATCTCGGTCACTGCGACCCGCTCCATTTCAGCGTCGCCGCTGATGCGCGCTGCCAGAACATAGCCGTCGAAGTGTTCGGCTCGTAAATCTCCATAGATGCGACGAACCAGGACTTCAGCTCCATCCGGAACACGGATCTCACTGCTACCTGGAAGTCGAATAAAGCGAAGCGTGCCGCCGCCTTCGCCGTATACCGTGCCCGTCTCCGGTTCATCGGTCTCGGTGCTCAAGAGCACCTGTGGTGAGCCTCCCAGGATAGTGAGGTCGCCTTCAACGAGATCGATCTCGATCTGCAGGTGTGTCGGTTCATGAGTAGCCCCATGCTCGGGATCAGATTCGTTACGAGACGTGGCGTCTACCTCCTGCTGCTCGGCGTTGATTTCGTTGTTGCCGTCCGCCTGCTCATGTAGAACAGAGTCCTCGGTAGCATGTACGTCGTTCGTGTTCTCGGGTTCCATCGAATCAGCCTCTTACTCTAGCAGTGCCTTACTTTTCGTCGCGCATTAACTGTAGATGTGCCTCTTCGGTTGTGATACGTCCCGCGGCCAGATCAGCCAGAATCTCGTGGCGCGTGCGGCGATGAGCGGGATCGTTCTGTTCATCGTCAGTGCTGAATCCCAGGGTGGTGAGTACATTACTCAACCGAGCCTTGACGGTTGGATAGGAGATGCCCAGCATGTCTTCGACATTCTTGATGATCCCACGGCATCGCAGAAACGTCTCGACAAAATCGATCTGCCCACTATCCAGCCGGGCAAGGCGCCCAAATCGTGGATCTTCGTGGTTCCGCTCCAGCGGCGGTGATCCTGGAGTCACCTTGAAGCTGCCCTCCAAAGTGGTGCTGCAGCGCTGGCAGTGCAGTTGCGCTATGGTCATATTCGCGCCGCAGACCGGGCAGAGACCATCTATCTCGTAGATATCCGCCATCAATAAACACTCCTGGCTGTTTGATATGCGTTTGTATCTACCCAACTTATACCACCATACATTGATAAAATCAAGTATGTAATTGCAAATGTTAATGTGATAATTGATAAAATTAAACTGCTATGCGGTGTGAACGCACTGGAGCTAGAGACCGGTGGAACTTTTGGGTGAGCCTGGTGTCGGGGTGTAGCTGCTGGAAATCTGGCACGTCGTAATAAGCGTATCCTGGGCGACGCCCGTGAGTGGAGTTCCTCCAGGAGCTATCAATCAACCCAGTAGGACGGACCATGTATGGCTACCGCAACCCGGAAAACCGAACTCTCGCCTCTTGAAGCGATCGTTGTCGAAAACACGCTCGGCGAGGAGGCGCGTAAGGATACACAGGAAGGTGCGCTGGCCCGTATCCAGCGGCTCACCAAGGAGCGGCAACAGCTCTATAGATTCTCGGCTGCTCACCCGTTTCTCGCCGCTGCCAATACCCGGCGTATTCGTGAGATTGGCGGAGAAATCGAGATTCTCTGGGAGATCCTCAGGCGTGAGCGAGCGTCACGCCGGATCGCTATCGAGCGCGCCCTGAATGTGAGCGACGAAGAGGGCGATGAGCAACCGGAGCCTGAGAATTCCCACGATGCCGCCTAAAGCCGCTGCTGCCTAAAGCCGCTGCCACGGCAAACGGGGTAACTTTTTGCCGTCTGTACTCCCAAAAGGCAATGCCTCTTTCCAGAAACGATATGTCCAGCATATACTATGACGATACGGAGATATCATCGCTTCTCTAGAGGAGAGGTAGCGCGTACATGCCGCAGACCTCAAGCCGCTTCACTGGGCAGCAGCTTCGCACACCGGCAACCAAGCAGGACGGCAAGATGTTGGCCGGGGAATCCGAAGCAGATACTGCCGGTTCCCGAAGCACCCTCGGCTATATCATTCTTGGGCTTGTCGGCTCTCGCCCAATGTCTGGCTACGATATCAAACGAGCTTTTGATCGATCACTGGCAACGTACTGGAACGCTGGGCACAGCCAGATTTACACGACATTGAAGGGTTTGGCAGCACGCAGGCTGGTCACCTCTGAGCTGGTCAACCAGGAGGGCCGGCCGAATCGGCGGGTCTACAGTCTGACTCCAGCAGGCCGCGAGAGGCTGGCTCGCTGGCTCGACGAGCCGGTGCCTCCCCGATACACCAAGGATGAATTCCTCACGAAACTCTTCTTTTGCGGACAGACCTCCGACCAGTCAGCTCTCCGGCACCTGGAAACGCACCTGGGTGCTCTGCATACGCAACTGGCCGACATGGAGCACGCACTGCGCGAATACGGAAACCGTCCGTCGCGCCGGCCACGTCTGCTGCAATATCAGATGCTCGTGAGAGATTACAAGCAAGCAATATTGCAGGCTGACCTGGAGATGACCGAACAGACGCTGCTACGTCTCCGCGCTCGCCAGAACACCAGCGCGGCCCTGGCCAGAGACCAGAATGGGGCGTGACCGCCCCTTACCAGTTGCCGATCGCCTGGTTGCGGCTGGCTAAGCGCCACCGCGATCCCGTGTTATGGCCATCGCCGCTGGCCCCCTCGCGGCGACGTTGTGCGGCTGCCTGGTCGGCAGCTTCGGCCGTCAGCGCCGCCACCAATACAGTTACTTCCTCGGCGGTCAGCTCATGCGGTAGAGCAGCGCCAACCGTGGGCACATCGACATCGTCGATTTCAAGAAGGTCCTCGGGGTGCCAGTGATCGGCTATAAAGTCGGTGGAGAACTCTCCGGACAGGAAGGCTGGCTGATGCAACAGCCACTGGTGGAATGGAATCGTGGTACGCACACCGGCTATCACATATTCGTCCAGTGCGCGCCGCAACCTGGCGATGGCTTCCTGGCGATCCTGCCCCCAGCAGATCAGTTTGGCAAGCAATGAATCATAGAAGAGCGGTATCTGCATGCCTGGATAGATGCCGCTGTCCAGCCGTACCCCTGGTCCGGCCGGGTCGTGCTCGGCTGCGATCACCCCGGTGGAAGGCAGAAAGCGGTTCAGCGGATCTTCCGCAGTGATGCGGGCTTCGATGGCATGGCCGCGAAAGGTAACCTGGCTCTGGGTAAAGCTCAGCGGCAAACCGGCCGCTACCCGCAATTGCTCCCGCACCAGATCGAGTCCCGTGCGCCACTCGGTAACTGGATGTTCCACCTGCAGCCGTGTATTGACTTCAAGGAAGTAGAAACTTCGGTCTGGCCCCAGCAGGAACTCAACAGTCCCGGCATTCACATAGCCAGCGGCCTGCCCCAGCGCAACCGCTGCGTTGGTGAACCGTGAGCGTAACTCGTCATCTAGCGCAACCGAGGGTGATTCTTCCACGAGTTTCTGGTGGCGCCGCTGAATTGAGCACTCGCGCTCGCCCAGATGGACCACATGGCCGTGAGTGTCGGCAATGATCTGGACCTCAATGTGGCGCGCCGGCGTCACTGCTTTCTCCATGTAGACGGTGCTGTCGCCAAAGGCCCCCTGAGCCTCGCTCTGGGCCAGACGCAGCGCCGACTCCAGGTCGTCGCTCCGGTAGACGAACCGTATTCCCCTGCCCCCTCCGCCGGCTGCCGCCTTGAGCAAAATGGGGTAGCCAATCTCCCCGGCGATTTGGGCAGCCTGTGCTGCATCTTTGATGCCGGCGTTATACCCGGGCACGATGGGGACGCCCGCCGCAGCGGCCACGCGCTTAGCGGCGGTCTTCTCGCCAAGTTCCCGCATCACCGGCCCTGGAGGTCCGACGAAGACAATGCCGGAGCCTTGGCAAGCATCGGCGAAGTCGGCGTTCTCCGAGAGAAACCCGTATCCAGGATGGATAGCACCGGCTCCAACGCTTCGGGCTGCTTCGATGATCTTCGTTTGGTTGAGATAGCTCTCTGCCGCCGCCGCCGCTCCCAGGTGAATCGCCTCGTCGGCCAGTCGAACATGAGGCGCGCTGCGGTCGGCGTCGCTGTAAACCGCGACCGACTGGAGTCCCAGGTCACGGCAGCACCGAATCACGCGGACGGCGATCTCGCCTCGGTTGGCAACCAGCACCTTGTCGAACGGCAGGCGTTCTCCGCTTTCCATACCTGCGCCAGAATGGCTGCGCTGGCGTGACATGCAATCATCCTCTCTTATCCAAGCCTGCCCGGGGGGGAAAACCCTTGGCCAGTAGCCGACCTACCGGCCAACCGCAGTATATCGAACCGCAGTATATCGAACCGCAGTAGCGCGCAGCAGGTTAGTGCTGCCAGAATGCGAAGGAGGAATAACCGAAGGTAAACCAGTATGGATTCACTCCCAGCAGCGCCATGATGTTAAAGACGACAGTGAAGAATTGGCTGGCGATGGGCGGTACCAGCCACAGGGCCGCGAAAATCAGCAAAACTCCGAAGTTTGCGAAGGTGTAGAGGCTTTGCTGTAGTTCGCGAGGCAACCAGGGCGAAATAATGCCGAAGCCATCCAATGGGGGGATCGGCAATATATTCAGCACCACGCTAAATACCTGGAAGAAGACCAGGACCGCCAGTGCCTCGGCCAGATACGGGTGATTGTCGGTGATGCCCAGCCAGAAGGGTACCGCGGCTACCACCGCTACTAGTCCGTTCATAAGCGGTCCCGCCAGCGAGATGGCGCTCTGCCAAAGCCTGCCGCGTACCAGATTACGATTGATGTATACCGCGCCGCCGGGTAGCGCAATGCCGCCCAGCAAGATAAAAACGATGGGCAGTACGATGCTCAGCACCGGGTGGAGATACTTGAGCGGGTTGAAGGAGAGATAGCTTCTGGTGCTGTCGCTGTGATCACCACCGATGTACGCGGTCGCCGCATGGGCAAACTCGTGCAGGCAGAGGCTGAAGACCCAGCCGACCAGTACTAATCCTACCGTTCCAGGGATCTGCAGCGAGGCTTGATTCTGCCAGAGGAGAAAGCTAAAGAATCCGAGCAGTATGATAAAGCCCGCCACAATCTCCCAGTTGATATTTGCAGCGATAGCCTGTACAGGATTAGGCGATCTGCGGAGATTGCCGCCATAAAGTACCTCGCTACGATACGGATTTGGATACACACGTGCTCCTTCTCTTTAAAGAAAAACCGGTACGTTGGCAGAGCTACCCCGGCAGAGCTACCCCGGCAGAGCTACCCCGGCAGAGCTACCCCGGCAGAGCTACCCGGCAGAGCTACCCGCGTACAAGCAGACGCTTGGCTATGCGATCGAGAGAGATGACGTCGTCAATCCCCAGAAAGCGGGAGAGGAAGAAGTAGACCACGCAGGCTACCCCGATCGAAGAGAAGACGCGTACGACCTGCCGCAGTGTTTCGGCCCAGGAGACGGCATTTATCTGTGGTACGGGCAGTGCCACCAGGGCCAGCGTGTAGGTAAACCGCGCTGCCAGAGCCATAACCACGCTCGCTAGCAATACATTGAATATGTAGAGCCAGAGCTCTCCCATACGTATACCCCCGATGCGCGGACCTAGTAGCAGCAGTAGTACCAGCGCCTCGCCCAGTGCGCCGAGTGAAGTGGCCAGAGCCAGGCCGTCGGCGCCGAAGGGTTTCAAGAAAATTATGCTGAGAGCAATGACGAACATGAACTGCAATATGCTCACTTCAACTGGGGTGCGGCTGTCGTGTAGAGCATAGAAGCTACGGGTCAAGATCTCAATGAGAGAAAGCCCCAGTAGTCCAATCGCGAAGGCGACCAGCGGCTGCCAGAAGTAGGGAAGGGTAGCGGGATCGAAGGTGCCATGAGCGAGTACCAGCCGGCAAATCGGCTCGGCCAGCACAATCATGCCCAGCGCTGAAGGAATGGCCAGATACGTAATGGCTTTGAAGGTGCGCAAAATAGTATCGCGTAGCCGGTCCCACTGGTTGGCCGACACCATGGCTGCCAGGGTAGGGAATGCCGCCTGGGACACCGCCATGCCGAAGACCCCAACAGGCAGCATGATCAATGTGAAGGCAGTGACGTAGCCGTACGTCACGCCCGCTGGGAGTGGCGCCAGCAAGATACGATTAAAGAAGACTGAGATATAAAGAAAGGTGGCATTGACTAGCCTTGGCACCATCAGGCGAAACATCTGGCGCACACCGGGATGGAAGATGTCAAAGCTCGGCCGGTATTGCATCTTGGCGTGAACCAGTCCAGGTATCTGGATGGCCAGCTGCAGCACCGCTCCAAGAACGACTCCTATGGCCGGTCCGGCGATTCCAAGATTACCGCCGAAAATATGCGTCTTTCTATCCAGCACAGTTGCTTCGATGCCGATTATCAGACTGGCGGTGTAGATGACCTGTCCCAGCGCCGGCAGTACAAAGTGCTGACGGGCCTGCAAGATGGCAATAGTAACCGTGGCGCCGCCCAGGAAAATCGGTTGGAGCAGCATAATGCGCGTCAGCATGATAAGGGTCTGACCTTCGGGGTCGCCCAGTACGAACAGGCTGGGGAAGAAGAGTCGCATGATCGGGTCGGCAAATATGAAAATCACGGCAGCCAGGATAGTGAGCGCCAGCATACTCAGGTTCAGCGCCGAGCTGGCGATGTGCCAGGCGGAATTGCGGTCACGCTTGTCGATGAGATAATCGGCAAAAACCGGAATGAATGCTGAAGCCAAGGCGCCGCCGGAGACAATATTGAATATGGCGTCGGGAAGGGTAAAGGCCAGGGTGAACGCATCGGCGTCGTGTAGATACAACTTTCCGCCGAACGTCGCCGCAAACAGCGTGGTACGCACCAGTCCAAGGACGCGGCTAAATAACAGCGCGCTGCTCACGATAGTAGTAGCGCGAGCCAGGTTGCCGACGCGCAGAGCTCGCATCTGCGCCGAGGGCTGCTCATCTACTTCAACATCGGGCCCCAGCACTCCAGTGGTTGGCCCGGTGGCGCCACCGGCAACTGCCGCGCTGTCTCCGGCTGGCGCCCGAAGCCCTTTGCTCCAGTTCGAATCGTACGGAGATAGTGGCACCATGGCGGGCATCTTGCCGGTACCAGTCATGTTGTCAATGCTTACGCCAGCGTAGGATTGCTCAAGTGCGGAGTCCCATCCCCAGATTCCCGATTCTATATAATCTTCAGCCGACGGTGCGTTGGCGGAAGCCAGACGTCCGGTTTCAGTCTCCCATGGCGGATCAACCAGGCGGTCATCTTCGGGTGGTGGGAAGGGTTGCGGCGACATAGTCGACGGCACTCGAATTTGCGGGGATTGTGGCGACGGGCGCAGTTCAGAGCTATTTATAGCGTTACCTTGCCGCTCGGCGGATAGCTGTTGCCGCGAAGGTTCCTGCCCTCCCGGGCCCCGCATTCGGTCCATACGTTGTTGCCTTCCTCACTGCTGCACGGGGGTGCCTTCAATCGTCCGCATGATACCATGCCCCATAGATGTATACAACGTATGAGCAAGGGTCAGATAGCTCGTGGAGCACCTGGGTACTGCTCGGGAAGCCGGTCTACATGCACCATGTGCTCCATGTGCTCTGTATGCCCGGGTCCAGTGCATGTCGTACAATGAGTTATAGTTAGGAAACCACTGCAAAAACAACCGGCGGAGCCAGATACGCCACGCCGGCAATCGCCGGGCAAAGAGCCGGAACGCGAGGTAGCATGGTGTCAGGAGACCGGTGATAATGGCTCGTGGAATCGGCTTGCGTAGGCGCGGAGAGTACGGCTACGAGGATGAGCAAGGCGAGCAACGGGGCGCGCGTCTGCTGCGAGAGGTACTGGAAGTCGGCATCATGGCCCTTTTGCTCTTCATATTCGCGCACCTCGTCGTCCAAAATTACTATGTGACTGGTCCAAGCATGCGGCCCACTCTACATACTAGCGAGTATATTCTCGTAGACAAAGCCCAGTATCTATTCAGTGGACCGCAGCGAGGCGACGTCATCGTCTTTGAATACCCGTTGGATACCAGTATAGATTATGTCAAGCGAGTGATTGGCATCCCTGGAGACAGGGTCACGGTAGAGGCAGACGGGCAGGTTCTGGTGGATGGTGTCGCTATCAAAGAGCCGTATGTTAATGACCTGGACAATCCCTATGAGCCCAGTACTTGGGTTCTTAAGCCAAACCAGTATTTCGTGCTGGGCGACAACCGCGGCGACAGCTCCGATTCACGCGATTGGGGACCGGTTCCCTCCCAGGATATTATCGGCAAAGCCGTGCTGGTATATTGGCCATCCAACGATGCCCATGTGCTAACCAACTGGTCGAGTGTATTCAGCAATGTTCATTAATCTAGGGGAAGCCTAGGCCATGACGATGGTGGTTACTAGGACGGAGAGCATGAGGAGCAGGCATGTCTATTGGTGATTTGCGGCACGAGTATAGTCGGAATGGGCTGAGTGAAAGCGAGCTGCATGCCGATCCCATCGAGCAATTTCGTCACTGGTTTGAAGAGGCTTTGGCCGCCGGCATATACGAGCCGAATGCCATGACTCTGGCCACCGCGACACCCGATGGTCGCCCGTCGGCCCGCATGGTGCTTCTCAAAGGCTTTGACAGTCGCGGCTTTACCTTCTATACCAACTATGAGAGCCGTAAAGGCGGCGAGTTGCTGCAAAACCCCTGGGCGGCGCTGATTCTCTTCTGGGTTGACCTGGAACGCCAGATACGCATTGAAGGCCACGTTGAGTTGGTTTCACCTGCTGAATCGGATGCTTATTTTGCCAGCCGACCGCTAGAGAGCCAGCTGGGCGCCTGGGCATCCAAGCAGAGCCAGGTGCTGCCCGATCGGGAGACGTTACAGAGGCGTGTGGAGGAGTTACGACAGGAGTACACCGGTCGGGAAGTTCCGCGCCCGCCGTTCTGGGGCGGCTTACGGGTTGTTCCCGAGATCATCGAGTTCTGGCAGGGTCGGCCCAGTCGCCTGCACGACCGGCTGCGCTACCGCCGGAGTGATGTGGAGCTGTGGACTATAGAACGGCTCTCGCCCTAAGTGCTGCTCTCCCGCTGCAGGCGTCGAATGATAAAGAGAATGCCGAAAACGAGTAGAGCAGATAAGGATATCGCGCTATTCCAGACAGGGGGATCAAAGGGATGTCTGTCGGTGGCGCCGGTTCTCAGAAGTAACTGATTGAGACTCCACAGTGCCAGCGAGTAGAGCCACAGCGTCAGCAGCGCGATAAAGCCAATCAACCCGATGAATCGAAGCGAATTCTCGGCGATGCGCCCGTGAAACACCAGGAGCGCTATGGCAAAGACAATGCACAGCGCCGACACGGCGATCCAGACTACCATCGGCCCTACATAGTCCAGCTCATCGAGTAGCGTTTTGTGGCTATGCATATAGGATTGTGCATAGCTGGCGAACTGTGCTAGCCCAACCACGCCCAGGAAAATGAGTGGCGGCCAAATGACGTTTCGCAGCGACAGCAAGAGACTCTGGGTGGCTGCTTCGGCAGGATTGGCCTTGGCCTTGCCTCCCGACCACCGATTAATAGCACTCAGTATGGTGTCGAAAATAGTCAGTGATACCTGCTGCGAAACTGCCTGCGTGCTCGACTCATTCTTGCTGGCAGGATCCGGCTGTGACCTCTTGTCTCCGGTCTCCACACCGACGAGCGCGTTGAGCCCGCTTATCGAGGCGGTGAGAGCCAGAATCAGTAGACCAGTAGGCAGTGCCGTAAGTGCCACTATGCTGTCGATGAAGGTAAGCGTTGGAGGATTGGCGCGCCCGCCTCCAGGAAGTGTACAGGCTCCAACTGGCCAAGAGACCGTGCATCCGGTTACATGTACGTTAGTTCGAAGAACTTGCCAGAACACGCCAACCACATCCGAACGCAGAAGTACAGCCAGTATGCCGCAGAGAAAGGCTCCGGCCAGTATATCACCGGCAACTAGCTGTTGCATCGTCGGCAGTGAGCTGGTGTCTGCTGCTTCGCCCAGTCCAAGGTCCACGCCTGCATTGGGCGGAAGTCCGCGGGCACGACGCTGCCACCGCTGGCCGCTGTCAATCGCGAAGATGAGCAGCACTCCAAAGTTGATGATGGTGTAGATCCAGGTGCTGCCAAGAAAATCCACCAGCGAAATACGAAGCTGGAAAATTTGCTGGATTAATTCATTCAAGAGATGTTGAAACGGTATCTGGTAAAAGAAGGTGATGAGCACGATGATCATGGAGATGATCGTCACGGTGAGCGTGGCTATTCTTTGTACGGCCAGGCGCTGGTGGCGCAGTATCGACACTTCGAGAGTGATGACCAGGGCGCAGGACCAGAGGTAGAGCACCCATGGTTGGTTGAATATGGCGTCGGCTACGGAATTTTGGCGGGGGTAGCCGAGAAATCCGGTCAACGCCAGTACCACAACGCCGGCCAAAGCGATCCCAATTACGAACGGAACTGGATACTGGACAAGAAAGGTGTGCCGCTCTTCGTCGTACACATCCGTGATCGCGTGCCGTGGTTTTTCGGCGGGTTTAACCTGGGCGCTCATAAAAAGCATTCCTTCCTGGCGGCAGCACGTACCTCATCTGGATTGAAATTGATTCATCCGCGCAACGCCGCCAGCACAATGGAGGGTACCTGCAGCGGCGACCCCCAACGCTACCCAGGCATCTTTCCTGGCATTGAGTACCTGGATGGCACCATCCATTGCCTCTTGGTCGGTTGGCATAATAGTGCCCGCCACGCTGGGAAACTCGGGGGCGCCTGCGCTTGTCACGGTGGTCACGGCGGATACCTCCTGGTGGATGAGAGCGACGGCAGGACAATTGAGCACTGCGAGGGAGTCGAGGCATACTCACCGGTAGTTGGCCTGCTCGCCGACAAGTATACATCACTTGCCCTGGTTGCCGACACACATAACCTGTGCCAACTTTCGACCCTGCCATCAGGGGATTCTTCAACCAGGTCGTTAGTCTAGGCCAAAAGAGTGCGCCGACGGGCGCTTGCGGCTCCGCAAGAGTGATGATATACTGCGCGGCGGAAGGGTGTCCGAGTGGTTTATGGTACCGCTCTCGAAAAGCGGCGTGCCTGAATAGGGCACCGCGGGTTCGAATCCCGCCCCTTCCGCCGGGTGTGGTTTTTCTCGTCAACCTGGAGGAGTCCCATAGAGGCCTAGTGGGCGCGACTGGAAATCGCGTGTGTCTGCAAGGGCACCGTGGGTTCGAATCCCACCTCCTCCGCCCCGCCCAGGTGGATGTATCACTCCTCTTGGCAACCGGTCTACCTCAACCCAATATGGCTGGCACCAGGGTACCGGCACTCTCTACCTACCAGTCGCCTATACAGGGCGGCGCATCCGGGCTTATACTGCCAGTATGTGCGCTGGATAGGAAATAACCTAATGTAAAGGGTAGGGAGCCATAATGCAGTGTCCATACTGTGGATTCGCCATCGCCGATAGTCAGGCTAGCCTGTGCCCCAACTGCGGCCAGTCTATGGCAGCCGCTTCGCTACCGGATAATCCGGATCGCCCTCCATTCCCAGAGGCGGCGTCGACGCCGCCAGACTACATGCCGTACCCTACCTATCCGCCCAGTTACGGACAGCCTGGTATGCCCCCTCAAGGGTACCCTGGTTATCCAGGCTACCCACCCAGCTATGGTCAGGCCGGCGCGCCATCTCAAGAATATCCGGGGTACCCGACGTATCCTGGTTATCCAGGCTACCCACCAGGCTATGGACAGGCCGGTGCGCCATCTCAACAATATCCGGGGTACCCGACGTATCCTGGCTATCCAGGCTACCCACCCAGCTATGCACAACCAGGCACTCCGCCCGCACCTAAACAGAAGTCGAACAGGATTGGCGTGATTGTAAGTATCCTGTTGTCCCTAGTCGTCGTCGCCGGTCTTTTGACGGCAGGGCTGCTGGTGCTTTCACAGTCGCACAATAATACGGTAAACAATCTAGCCGGCGGCGCTGGCACCGCAACCGCCAGTACCAGTAGCAGTACCCCAATCAACAGCCCCATTTTTAGCGACCCGCTCACCAGTAACGCGAACGACTGGTCGTCAGACCAGCACTGCTTTTTCCGTTCTGATGGATACCATATCGCGGGTAATTGGGAGTGCTTTGCGCCCACAGATATTCCCAATAACTTTACCGCCCAGGTGCGGGTCAAACAAATCAGCGGACCTGCTGGTACTGGGTATGGCCTGGTTTTTCGTCGAACTAGCCAGGGAAACGAGTATTACTTTTTCATTGATAGCTATGGACACTGGCGGGTAGACAAGTGCGTCAACAGCAACTGCTCGATCCTCCAAGACTGGACATCCAGTGGAGGAACAATTGATCAGGGTCTCAATGTGCTCAATACTATCGAAGTATCGGCGACTGGTTCAAACTTTGTTTTCTTCGCCAATGGCCAGCAGCTTGGCCAGGTTCACGACTCGACCTTCACCTCCGGACTCTTCGGGCTCGTTGGCGACGACACTATTGAGGTCGTCTATTCGGACCTGGTCATCAACCAGATTCTGTGAGCCACTAACACGCATCTATGACTTTCGTCATCGCAAATACGTATCTTTTAGCCAGTCACCCCCAGCTGAAGCCGGGAGCTTGAGCGATCAGGCTCCACACTGACCAGTTCGCCTCACCCCTCGGGGTGGGGCAGCCGATACCGCTGAATGGATAGGTACCCTGGGATGGCACCTCAGTCTCAGGCGCTACGGTGCATCGTTAAACTTCCGCTTTAGGGGTGGTAGGCCAATGCGGTGCACACACAACGGAAACCAGCGGCTATCTGAACGAGGGGACCCTTACCTTGGCAACAAGCGTGGCCCGTTACTGGGCCGTGTCCCTGGGGAACCAGGGGATGAACGGGAGTCATCGGATGCAACGGGTGTTCGTGCTCGACCAACAGATGCGGCCGCTGATGCCCTGCCGACCGGCGCGGGCTCGGTGGCTTCTCAGCCACCAGCGGGCAGCCGTCTTTCGCCGCCAGCCCTTTACAATCATTCTGCATGAGGATCGACCGGAGGCCGTGGTGACGCCGCTGCGGCTCAAGATCGATCCCGGCAGCGTCACCACCGGTCTGGCTGTGCTTCATGAGGGTACGGGCGAGGTCGTGTGGGCAGCGGAGCTCACGCATCGGGGGCAGAAGGTCCGCACCCGCCTGCAGAAGCGTCATGCCTGCCGCCGGGCTCGCCGGCAACGAAAGACCCGCTACCGAGCTGCCCGGTTTCTCAACCGCCACCGCCGGGCAGGGTGGCTACCGCCCTCATTGGAAAGTCGGATCGCCAATGTGTTGGGCTGGGTGCAGCGGGTACAACGGCTGTGTCCCATCGGAGCCATCAGTCAAGAGCTGGTCCGCTTCGATACCCAACTGCTGCAGAACCCCGAAATCTCTGGCGTGGAGTACCAGCAGGGCGACCTGGCGGGCTATGAAATCCGGGAGTATGTCTTGGAGAAGTTTGGGCGACAGTGTGTCTATTGTAGGAAGACCCAGGTTCCCCTGGAGCTGGACCATCTGCTGCCCCGGTCTCGGGGTGGCCCCAACCGGGCAAGTAATCTTGCTCCCGCCTGCCACCCGTGTAATGACCAGAAGGGCAATCGAACTGCCGCCGAGTTTGGGTATCCCGAAGTGGAAGCCCAGGCCAAGGCGCCATTGCGGGATGCGGCAGCAGTCAACACCACCCGCTGGGCGCTGTATCGCCGGCTAGAGGCGTTGGGTCTGCCACTCGAGACGGGCACGGGCGGCAGAACGAAATGGAACCGGTCAAACCGGGGTATCCCCAAGACCCACTGGCTGGATGCGGTGTGTGTCGGGGCCTCAACGCCGGAGCAGATCCACTGGCAGACGGTGGTGCCGCTGTGTATCATGGCGCTGGGGCGGCATAACCGCCAGATGGTCAACGTGACCAAGAAGGGGTTTCCGCGTGGGAAGGCCAAGGCCACCAGTGTCGTGGGTGGGTTCCGCTCAGGGGATCTGGTGCGGGCGGTGGTGCCCGAACCGCTCACGACGCGTGGGGTGCACGTGGGCACCATCAGCGTCCGAGCCACGGGCTCCTGTGACATCACGACAAAACACCGTCGAGTGGGAGGGGTCTCCATCAAATACTGCCACCCGCTGCAGCGGGTGGATGGCTACCGGTATGCGCAGGGGAGTCGCGCGCTTCCTCCCCCGGCTGAAGCCGGGAGCCTCCGCGCCCGAGTACGGTGAGATGTTGTTGTTCTTGTCAAGGCGATATAATAGCAGTAACGTTCGTGGGAGGAAAGGAGCGGTCGAGAATATGAGCACCAGTGGAGCATCGGACACCGGTTCAGATGAAGCTCGCGACGATCTGATGGCGACGCTTGCCGCTGCCCGCGAGTTGCACCCGGAAATGGACACGGCGCTGGCCGATCAATACCTGGCGCGCCGTCAAGAGCAGCAGCAGCGCGTTCCCCAGCAGCCGGTACCATCGCCGGCGGTCGCACGGCGAGGTAGACCGGCGATCCCGGTAGCCGTGCTCGTGCTGGCTGCTGTCATAGTTGCTGCGGCGGTCGGGAGTCAGTCTTGGTGGGCGCTCTTCTTCTTGGTACCGCTGATGTTTGGTGGTGTCGGATTTCGCCGAGGTTGGGAGTATTCCGGTAGCGGCGAAGATGACCCGCGCTACCAGCGCCATATGGCACGTCTGCGCTATCGCCAGGAACGTCTGGCGGCACGCTATGGCTACCAGCCGTCCCGACCGGATGGCGGCGACTCTCCCTCCGGGCAGCCACGGTTGCCTGATCAGGCGGCGTCAGGTACGCTGCCTGGCGTAGCGACTTCTGCCACGTCCACCAGCGTACCCGCGCCGCGTCCGCAAAGTCCGGCTGGACAGCTGGGCGGCGGAACGCAACTACCGCCGCCGGCGAATCCGGCAGGCTAGCGGCGAGGGAGATGGATTCGCCCGCTATACAGCCTGCGTCCGGCCTAGCTTGATAGCAGGGGAGTAATGCGCAGCCAGTCAATCTCCAGCCACTCCGCCAAACTCGAAACCGTGCCGAAGCGCAGCGCGCCCTCAGGAGTGGCCACCGCATACTGGTTATCTATCCAGGCGACAAAGCCGAGTGGCCCACGCGGGGGGGCGGGGACGTCAAGTACCGGTATGCCGTCCACCCGGAAGCAAGCATGATCTGGGTGCCAGTCCAGCTCATACTCGTGCCAGTCCTCGAAGGAAGTGCGCAAATGCGCTTCGCTGGCCCCGGAGAGCCGCTGTACCCAGCGAGCGGCGCTAGCCGACCCATGTCCAGAGAGGCGTGTCCACCCCACGGTGGCGAGGGTGGGTATTGCGGCCAGTACCGCGCCTGGCCGATGAGCGTGAACCACCTGCGCCTTCCAGCCCCATCCGGCGCTTCCGGGCACCAGTGCCATATTGGAGGGTGGTGAGGCGGCAAAGAACCAAACCGCCTCAGGGAGGCGCGGCACACCGCCTCCAAGCGTCAAGAGCCCGTTCCAGAAGCCGAACCCCGCGGTGCCGAGTAGGTACCGCCGGCTGGCATCATGAACTGGCTCAGGCTGCGCTGCATAGGCGGGTAGAGAAGCTCGGGCGCGCAGTTGCATGTGAACCGGCGGACGCCAGAGGAAGTTCGCTCTGCGTGGTTTGCCATAGTCGTCGATCTGGGCATTGCTGTAGCGTCCGCGCATTGCGCCGGGCAGTTCCAGCCGTAGCCGAGAGTCGGCTACTCGAATGACCCCGTCACCTGGGCAGAGGAGATGCCAGGTGGTGGTGGATAGGGTTCCATCGAAGTCATCGTTTACTTTTGGAGGCGTTGCGCCTGCCGGTCTTTGTCTCCGACCCAATACCGCACCTTTAATTTCATCAGTATCCGGGCTTGTGCACCAGCTTATTGCCGGGCGGCTGTCATGCTATTGCTGCCGATACGCAACAGGTACATGTACTGCTGGTCGGCGATACTGGTTAAGTATACCGGCTACTGACGGCCGGGTCCACTTGAATCTGAACCCCTCTCCCGGATGAATCCGGGAGGTTCTGGCCCACATCACCGCCTCCGCTGCCCGGCTCTCACGGACGTGCCGTTACAGCATCCGGGCTCTTGGGTTTGGCTGGTGAACCTGCTGCGGGCGACCGACTCTGACCTGAGACAGCCTCCCGCTGTCTTACGTGGGGAGAGCGCCCGGCTCCCCCGCTTGCCGGTTGAAGGGTGGAATGGGCCTGCTGCCACGCCGCCCGCAGGAGCGGTTCCGCACCGGGCCAGGCTTGTATCGCCTGGTCTGCATGGAGCAGGTGTGTCTGCTGATGCACAAACCGTATAAGGTATGCGGAGTAGAGATCCCGCTGCATCCGGAGGCCACACTGCTCGCAGTGGTGCACTCGCAGCGAAAGCGGTTTCTTCTTTACCCTCCCACACTGACAGGTCTGAGACAACTTAGTGGAACGGGTTGAAACGCTGATGACCTTGCCGCCAGCACTTGCAGCCAGACGGGTCAGGATCTGCACAAACGTTCCGGGAGCATGCCCCTACACACTCCGGCCATAGCGGCGTTGCCACGCTCGATAGGAGACCTTCTCTAGGAGGAAGGTCTCGCCCAGCCCTACGATCTGATGGGCGAGGCGACCATGCAGGCTCTTGCGGTGGGCAGCGAGTGTCCGTTGTCGCCGCGCCAGCTGCGCCTGGGTCCGGCGCTGCCGTCGCGACGCCCGCCAGTGCTTCTGGCCTTTGCGCCCTTTCTTCACCGTGCCGTTGGAGAGGTAATTGTCGGGGTTGTTGGCTCGCCGTTGCCGGTCCAGGTGTCGCTGCTCCCGCCGCATCTGGGCTGCCTGCGGATCCAGCGCGGCACACAACGGCTCCAGCCTGGCCGCAGCATTGGACACCACTGCAACAGTGGACGGTCCCAGATCCAGCCCCACCATGCCCTGTCCCAGCGTATGCTCTGGCTTCTGATAAGGCTTCCCTTCACAGATCAGCTGGACGAAATAGCGGGTGCGCTCCCCCATCTTGCGCCGGACCAACCGGACGTACTTGACCGATGCAGCCAACCCATGCGCGAGCACGGCATCCGTTTCGGTCTGGTGGCCAGGCAGGTACGCCCGTAGGCTGAGCCCACGCCACACGACCCGATCGGTCCACCAGACCAGACCGGTCGCATTGCTCTTGCCCTCCACCGTGTCCAGTTGCTGCTTGCCTTTGAAGCGCACCCGCTTGGCTCGGCCCAGGGCGACCTGCAGCACCGCCCGATAGGCACGCGTAGCCAGCTTTTGGCTGACCGGTGCGTCGAGCTGCTGCTCAATCCAGTGGGAGGCATGCCGGCAGTCTTTGGCATAGGCTTGTAGCGCCGCCTCGGTGAATCCATGAGCGGCCCGCGCAGCCTTGAAAGCTTTGGTCCGCTCCGGTGTCTTGCGGGGCAAGGTCCGGGCATGCTGGTACGCCCGCGACTGCTGCACGAGGCGCAAGCGTTTCCGCGCTTCGCCCAGGCACGCGTTATACAGGGCACGGGCTGCTTCCAGCCGTGCCTGCAGCGCCCGTTCCTCGGCGGGCCCTACACGCAAGGGAAGCTCACAGACAAAGGAGGGCGTCCGCCGGCGTCGTGTGGACGCGGTCTCGGGTTCGGCAGTATCGGTCTGCGCTTCGGCATCGGGAAACAGGGCAGCCGTGTCGGGCGCTTCTGCTTCCACCGGCCACAGGGATATCTGGCCGGGGAGGAGAGTACGGCCAGATGTGCGGTGGCGGCCTGGACATGGACAGTTGCCGGGTCCTTTCTAAGTTAGGCTGCACGTCGCTGGAAAGCGGAGCGTCCGAACGGGTGTTCCACTGCAACCAGTCTACTTGAGCTGCGAGCATCTGTCAAGCCGCGCCGCTCTCCAGGGAGGAGGCGCGCGTGGACCTGGTGGCGGCGCGTTCATCCCTGGGATGAATCACCAGGGCTTTCCGCGCCCTCGTCTGTAACTTATTCCAGCACATATGACACTCTCAATCCCGTGAATGGGATGAGCTTCTTCGCTCTGATGTATAATGCTGGTTTGGGTGCCGTCGAAAGCTAGAAAGATCACCGCAGGAGAAATCATCGAGAGCCTATGACACGGGTAGTAGTTGGCATGAGCGGCGGCGTGGACAGTTCGGTCGCGGCGGCTCTGCTCAAAGAGCAGGGTTATGACGTGATAGGAATCATGTTGCGCCTTTGGTCGGAACCTGCCGCCGCGAGCTTAGATTCCGACATGGTGGCAGAAAATAAGTGCTGTTCGATAGAGTCGATGGCTGATGCCCGGCGCGTCGCCGCCAAGCTGGATATCCCGTTCTACGTCGTCAATGTCGAACAGCCCTTCCAAGAGCACATCGTGGACTACTTCTATGACGAGTATGTATCTGGCCGCACCCCAAACCCATGTCTGCGGTGCAACCGGCACATTCGTTTCACCCTGCTGCTCGAGCGCGCGCTGGCTCTAGGAGCGGACTACCTTTCTACCGGCCATTATGTGCGTGTCGATACTGATCCTTCCACCGGGCGGCGCCGGCTGCGGCGTGGCCTGAGTCTGGAGAAGGATCAATCGTATGTGCTGCACGTGCTCAACCAGGAGCAGCTGTGTCACGCGCTCTTTCCCCTGGGCGAGTACACCAAGCCCCAGGTTCGAGCATTGGCCGCCGAGGCAGGACTGCCGGTGGCAGCCAAGGCGGAAAGCCAGGAAATCTGTTTCGTCGCCGCCAATGACTATCGAGGTTTCATCCGCCGCTATGCGGCCACCAATGCCCGCGCGCTGCCCCGGCCGGGACCGATCCTTGACGAGTCCGGTAAGCAACTTGGCGAGCACCAGGGCCTGGCTTACTATACCATCGGGCAGCGCAAGGGCCTGGGTCTATCAGCCGGCGAGCCATTACATGTGTTAAAGATGGACGCGGGTACCAATGCGTTGGTAGTTGGGCGTGCCCAGAGTCTCGAACGGACCTTCTTCACGGTGTCTCAGACCACGTATCCTTCCGGTATCACCCCGGTTGAGCCCTTTGCGGCGGAAGTGAAGGTGCGCTATAAGGCTGCCCCAGCGCCGGCAATGGTAACGCCACTGCCCGGCGGGCGCGCCCAGGTCAGGCTGTACCAGCCGCAACGCGCCGTCACCCCCGGCCAGGCGGCAGTTTTCTATGGTGGCGCCGAATCCGATGTGGTATTGGGCGGAGGGCTGATCGAGATTTAGCGCTATAATACGCTTGAATGTGTGTATGTACTATTGAAAGGATGGCGAGATCACTACCGCTGAACACTGGTGGGTAGTGGCCCGCAGCTATGGATCAAAGCCGTATCCGCAATTTCTGTATCATTGCCCATATTGACCACGGTAAATCTACCCTCGCCGATCGCTTGCTCGAATACACCGGTACCATTTCCAAACGCGAGATGTCCGATCAGGTTCTCGATCAAATGGATCTCGAGCGCGAAAAGGGCATTACCATCAAGGCTCAGGCTGTCCGCATGCGCTATCTGGCCAAGGATGGACAGGAATATGAACTCAATCTGATCGATACACCGGGACATGTGGATTTCAGCTACGAGGTATCGCGCAGTCTCGCTGCCTGTGAGGGTGCACTGCTGGTAGTCGATGCCACACAGGGGATCGAGGCTCAGACTCTGGCCAATCTCTACCTGGCAGTGGAAGCTGATCTTACTATCATCCCTGTCATCAACAAGATTGATCTGCCCAGCGCCGAGCCCGAGAGGGTGGCTGCTGAGCTGCTTGAAGTGATTGGCTTGCCGCGCGAAGATGTGGTGCTGGCCTCGGCCAAAGAAGGTATCGGTACTGAAGATATCCTCGAAGCGGTGGTGAGCCGTGTACCTCCTCCCTCTGGAGATGCCGGAAGCGCCTTGCGCGCGCTGGTCTTTGATTCCAAGTATGATGCGTATAAGGGAGTCATCGCTTACGTTCGAATCATGGACGGCACGATTCTGCGCAATGACCGTATCCTGATGATGCAAAGCCAGAGTACGACCGATGTGCTGGAAGTAGGTTATTTCAGTCCCAACCTGGTCGCCGCCGACCGGCTTACCGCGGGAGAAGTAGGTTACATCGCCACTGGCTGGAAGACGGTCAAAGACTGCCAGGTCGGTGATACCGTGACGCTCTCCAACGGGCCGGCAAGCCAACCACTTGCCGGCTACCGGCCGGCGAAGCCGATGGTCTACGCCGGCATTTTCCCAGTCGAAGGAGACGACTATCCATTACTTCGCGATGCTCTCGACCGCCTGAAATTAAATGACGCATCCTTGGTCTATGAACCGGAGAGCTCGGCTGCTCTTGGATTTGGATTTCGTTGTGGCTTCCTGGGCCTGTTGCACATGGAGATCATACAGGAGCGGCTGGAGCGCGAATATAGCCTGGATATTCTCATGACAGCGCCCAGCGTAGAGTATCGTATTACGCGCACCAACGGCGTGGTGGACCTCATTCACAATCCGGCTGAGCTGCCTTCGCCGAGCGAGATCAGCCAGATCGAAGAGCCAATGATGGATATCTCTATCTTTACACCAGCTCGCTACATCGGCACCATCATGGAGCTGGTGACCTCACACCGGGGTATATTCCGCGACATGAAATATATCGAGGAGGATAGGGTCCATCTTACCTATCGTATGCCGCTTGGCGAGTTGATCGTGGATTTCTATGACCAGCTCAAATCTCGGACACAGGGTTACGCCTCGCTTGACTATACATTCTCCGACTACGAGCCATCAAACCTGGTAAAGCTGGATATCCTGGTGAATGGCCAATCGGTGGACGCTCTTTCGATGATGATGCATCAGGACAAGGCGCTATCGCAGGGGCGTGCACTTGCTGAGAAACTGAAGGAGCTCATTCCACGCCAGCTCTTCGAGGTGCCAATTCAAGCGGCGGTAGGTAGCCATATCATTGCCCGCGAAACGGTAAAGGCGATGCGAAAGAATGTGCTGGCCAAATGCTACGGCGGTGACATTACTCGCAAGCGCAAGCTGCTGGAGAAGCAGAAGGAAGGCAAGAAGCGGATGAAGAGGGTTGGTAGCGTGGAGATCCCTCAGGAGGCCTTCATGGCCATTCTAAGCCTGGGTGATGGACGGTGAGAGGCACAACAAAGGGACTGGCCCGCGTCGACCAGTCCCTTACTTCTTTAGCCTTTAACCATACCGGTCATCTAGCCATACCGGTCAGGATTTCCGTTGCCCCCGTAGGCAGTCCCCGAACTGGCGTCGGTAGACCGTGCACATTTATCAAGCGAATAGCGCTTTGCGCACCATGTACGGGCATTGTCTCGAGCGTCGGAAAACCTTGTGATGCCCGCCTCTACGGGCCCACCTCGTCAATTTGAAAAACCATTCCGATAAGGCGGATCGGCTTCTTCATTGGGAACATCGGTCCAGTTCTCCTTTCCCTTAGTTCCACAGTTGACTGTGGGTGGATTCGCCTTCGTTCCTCTCAGGAACACCTTAAGGCTATCATAACTTTGTGACTATGTCAAGCCTTAGCGGTAACTTCGCCACCGCCATCAGGAGGAGTAGAATACCCGAAACCGTGCGACGGGATTGGCAAGACTCGTCCGTTCTACTATGATAAAGGCGGTCTTAAGCATGGAGCCAACCGAGCCTGTCCCGTCGGATACTACTTAGTCCTGCTCCGCTGGCTCCTGGCGATTATGCCGCTTCCAATATATTGCAAAGAAAGCGTAAGGTGGTAAACATGAGCAGTTTGCAGCAGCTCACCAAAGACCTGTATTCATCAGCGGCCTTTCTGTGGGCTGGCTCAACACTGGCGGTTGTTACCCAGATGGATGGTTGGTACTGGGTACGTCTTTACACCGGCGATGACCGTATTTTCGGGAATCGGGTTCGCCCTGATCTTACCAGCACCGTTGCCTTGCTGGCTCAGGCTGGTGTACCCGCCGATCGCGGCTGGGTAGCATGGCAGCCGCAGCAGTAGTGTTCAGCTAGCAGTCAGGTCGAGCTGTCTCGGAAGAGACAGCGCCAGCTCAGGGGGCACTCCGCTCCGGCGTAGCCTCGCCGGAGCGCGCACGCTGCCAGGGCCATTGTCCGTCGATTTCGACTTCCAGCGACCAGCTCAGGAAGGTTCGTATGGCGACAATCAGGCCCAAAATAACTACGCTTGAGAGAGTAGCCTCTACCGCTACCGTGCGTATAATGTCGCCAGCAACCAGGAATTCTAGCCCGAGCAGTATGGCATTGCCGAGGTTCTGGCGAAGCGTTCGATAGGCCGCTGATGAGTCCTGGCGGCGAAGTAGTGCTCTTGCGTACCGCACCAAGGCTACGACCGCACCAATGGTGAGTAAACCAACGCCCACTACTTCAAAGCCCGTGGCGACGGTTCCGACGGCCTGCTGGAAGGTCATGGCTCACTCTCTCTGGCCAAATGGGTTCTAACCCATTGCCTGCCCATAGCACATAGCCAATACGCATGGTCAATGCCAGGGGCGGGTCCTCCCTCTGCACGCGAAGTTTGCGTGTCCTATCGCATGGCCGAGTGTCGCTCTAGCGACGCAATTGCGCTCCGAACCGCTGCTCCAGTGTAGCTAGTATGCTTGATTGTGCCTGCTCGATCTCCTGGTCAGTCAGGGTACGGTCCGCCGATTGAAATCTCAGTGCAAACGCCAGGCTCTTCTTACTCGGCGGTATACCAGGTCCGGTATAGACATCGAAGAGGCGAATGGCTCGGAGCAGCGCTCCTCCGCTCGCCTGGATAGCCTCGCTGAGGTCGGCGGCACTGACACTGTCGTCTACGACAATTGCCAGATCGCGCTCCGCAGCGGGGTAGCGTGGGATGGCCTGATGCTGTGCCACTCTCGGCACCTGCTCAAAGAGTCGCTCAAGGTCCATCTCCAATAAATAGGTGCGCCCATCGAGGTCGAACCGCTCAGCTACCTCGGGGTGCACTTCACCCAGTATTGCCGCCCTCATCCATTGGATTTCTGCCGGCACTTCCGCCTCCGGCCGGCCGCTCATCAGGCTCGAGATACCTCCAAGTTCCAGTAAGGCACATCGCCCTGGGTGGAAAGTTGGATGCTTAGTGGGAACCCACCGGTAGCGCGCCACTTTCAATCCGTCAAGCAGGGCTTCAGTGATTCCTTTGATATCGTAGAAGTCAGCGTCGCGGCTGGCGTCCAGCCAATTATGATCCAGCGGACCATGCACGGCGATGCCCAAAGTGCGCCGCTCTTCCGCGAGATTTGTATCCGGCGATAGCTCGGATGCGGGTAGATACCGCCGGCCAAGCTCAAAGAACCAGAGGCCATGATCCTCATGCTTGCTGTTTTCGTACACAGTATTCAACAGTCCGGCCATCAGAGTCAGACGCAATGCCTCCAGTTCGGAAGATGGAGGATTGTGTAGAGTGATGGCGGGTAGTCGAGCGGCGACGGCTTCGATCTGGAGCCGTTCGAAGGCTCGAGCGCTGCCTACGGCTTGGGTCTCTTTGGCAAGTGTCGAAGGGCCGGCACTCTCGGGCGTTCCTGTCACTGGAGCGCTCAGTAACAGCTCATCTCCCGGTGTAGCACCTGCCAATAACCGAGCCATCGTTACCCGGCTGGTGAGGGAGTAGGACACGATCTCGGTGAGACCAGCTCCCACCAGCACATCACGAATGCTGTCTTCTCTGGCAAACCAGTCAACCGCCAGCGGCTCCGGCAGCGGTCCCACCGGTATGCGGGCGGGGATACGGTCGAAACCGACGATTCGTATGACCTCTTCCACGAGGTCAGCGCTTTCCTCGACATCTCCACGCCATGTCGGTACGGTGACCAGTAGAGCCCCGTCAGCGTCATCGCCGGCGTCGTGCACTCCAAATCCCAGCGATTGCAGGATATCTATGCACTCGTTACGTGACACTGCGATACCGGTCAGCCAGGCTACCTGGCCGGGCTGAAAGACGATTTCACGGGGGGCGACCGGCTCGGGATAGAAGTCAAGCCGGCCGGCTGCTACACTGCCTCCGGCGATCTCGGTAATCAGATGTGCTGCCCGGTCGATGGCGACTGCGGTCAGCTCGATGTCGGGATTCTTCTCGAAACGACCTGAGGATTCGGTGCGTAGCCCCAGCGCTGTCGAGGTACGCCGTACGCTAGTAGGGTGGAAGTGGGCCGCCTCCAGAATAAGGTTGGTAGTAGACGGGTCTACCTCCACTCGTTCACCGCCAAAGATGCCGGCAATGACATTGGGGCCGGTAGGGTCGGTGATGAGCAGCATCTCATCGCTCAGCCGCCGGGTGACACCGTCCAGAGTGGTCAAGGTCTCACCAGAGTTGGCTCGGCGCACGATGATGGTGTGCTCGGCCACCTTGTCATAGTCGAAGGCATGCAGAGGCTGGCCAAGCTCAAGCATACAGTAGTTAGTGACATCCACAATGTTGTTGATAGGTCGCATACCCGCCAGCACCAGCCGCTCGGCCAGCCAACGCGGCGATGGTCCGACCTTCACTCGGCGAACTACCCGAGCGGTATATCGTGGGCAGAGATCGGGAGCGCGCACCTCCAGTTTCATCAGCTTGCTGGCAGGAGGTGCCGCCTCTTTTACTTTCGTCTCCGGCAGGTGTAGCTCTTTACCGGTGAATGCCGATACCTCTCGCGCCACTCCAGTCACGGAG
Organism: uncultured Chloroflexia bacterium; assembly: GCA_963826075.1. Lineage (GTDB taxonomy): Bacteria > Chloroflexota > Ktedonobacteria > Ktedonobacterales > JADMIN01 > JAJPKE01. Next base: position 609,662 of record CAWGVQ010000002.1, on the reverse strand, counting down.
AAGAGATCACCACGGTGGGCCTTGATGTCCAGGTCGATGATGGCCTCGCCAAGGATTCTGGCCAGAGGCACCCCAAGAGGGGTATCGGCAGGAAGTATGAGGATACCGGAGTGGTCGTCGGAGAGACCCAGCTCTCGTGGTGAGCAGAGCATACCCTGTGATGGCACTCCCATGGTCTTCTTCTCGGCAATGGTAATGTCGCCGACTCTTGCCCCAATGGTCGCCAGTGGCACCCGGTCGTGCAGGTGAATGTTGGGTGCCCCACAGACCACGCTGAGCTCGCTACCGTTACCAGTGGTAACGCGAGTGGCCGAGAGATGGTTAGAACCCTTGATAGGCTCCAGCCAGACGATCTCGGCGGTGACAATACCGGGCCAGGTCTCCAGTTCGCCGGTCGCTAGATCCGGCCTGCCGTACTCGACGCGGTCTACCTCGAGTCCAGCCATGGTCAAGCGCTCTGCCAGCGCCTCCGGGGTCAGTTCGCTATCTACATAGGTTTTCAGCCAGGAGTAAGGTATCAACATAGCAATAGTCCAGCTTCTTATCTAATCACTACACTACTTTGACCGTGTCTCTTTTCGTAAGTTGCCGCGAAATCGTCACCAGGTCGGCGATGACGCCAAATGCGGTCTGCCCGGGTCCACCTTTGCCCAGGGTAATGGTCAGATCCCTCAGGGTGTCAGTGTGGAGAAGCAGTGCTGTCTCCATACCGGAGAGATGAGCTAGCGGGTCTGCGGGCGCTAACGCCTCCAACCGGACGCACCCGCGAACAGTGTTGCCATGGCGCCAGCATTCAACTACCTGCTTTAATATGTGCCCCGGCAGTAGTGCCTGTTGTCTGGCGAGCATCGCCTCGCCACCCAATCCGCTGCGCTCAACATCAGCGGGCCGTAGAGTGGAGCCCATCAACACATTGGCCAGAATAGTCGCCTTCATCGCGGCATCCCACCCGTCGAGATCGCTTGCCGGATTGGCTTCGGCTATCCCTAACCTCTCCGCTGCTTCGATGGCCGACTCCAGCGTTTCGCCCAACGCCATGCGGCCGAGCACATAATTAGTGGTGCTGTTTAGCAGGCCGCGTAAGCCGTAGATCGTGGTTACCGGTAACGATGACTCAACCATATTGAAGATTGGCGCTCCATCTAAGACGGTGGACTCGAACCGCAGCAACGTACCCTGTTTGGTTGCCAGAGCCTGCAGCTCCTCGTACTCGTAGGCGATAGGGCCCTTATTGGCGGTAACCACGTGCCGTCCGGAAGTGAGAGCGGCGCGAATGTGGTCGATCGCTGGTTGACCGGACTCGGCATTGAGCGGAGTCAGCTCCAGTACTATGTCGGCCGGGCAGCTGGCGACGAATGCCAGCGGTTCGTCGTTGAAATACTCTACTCCGGCAGGCTGCTCACCCACCGGCCAGCCACTCGACGCCAGTTCTCTTGGGGAAACACCGTCCCGGGCGATCCAGCCTCCGGAGGTATGTGTCAGTGCACCGCTAAAGGCGAATGCCAAATCGTACTGGAGTCGTAACTCCTCCGCCTTCTCCGCCAGCATGATTGCCAGGGCACGGCCCACATTGCCAAAGCCCAAGCTGGCTAGCCGAATATTCATGTGAGCTCCTTGCCACTGGTTGGGTGCGGTGAAGATCTAGGCGAACTGCCGAAGAAAACGCAAGTCGTTACCGGAAAACAAGCGGAGATCATCGATACCGTAGCGCAGCATGGCAATGCGCTCGATGCCCAATCCAAAGGCGAAGCCACGGTAGATAGCCGGATCGTAGCCTACACCCCGTAGGACTCGGGGGTCGACCATGCCCGATCCGCCCATCTCCAGCCAGCCGCTGAATTTGCAGAGACGGCAGCCGGTGCCGGAGCAGTTGATGCAGTCCATATCGAATTCAGCGCTGGGCTCAGTGAAAGGGAAGTAACTGGGGCGAAAGCGCACTTTGCGATCTTCGCCGAACATTTCATGGGCAAAGCGAGTAACGACTCCACGCAGATCCGCCATAGTACAGGCCTCGTCTACGAGGATACCCTCCACCTGGTGGAACACCGCCTCATGGCTGGCATCCAGCGCCTCATTTCGATATACCCTGCCGGGTACTATAGCGCGGACCGGAGGTTGCATCTGCTCCATGATGCGTATCTGGTTGTTGGAGGTCTGGGTGCGAAGCAGTATCTGCCCAGGCACTATCCAGAAAGTATCTTGCATGTCTCGCGCCGGGTGATCGACGGGCATGTTCAGCGCCTGGAAATTGTAATAGTCGGTCTCGACCTCGGGACCATCCAGTGTCTGGAAGCCCATCAGTCGGAAGATCCGCGAGATGTCACGAATGGTGGCTGAAATGGGGTGGATGTGGCCGCGCGGTACAAGTCTACCGGGAAGTGTCACGTCCAGCCGTTCGCGTTCCAAGGCCGCCAGACGCTCCTGCCCGCGAAGGCTCGCCGCTCGAGCCTCAAGCAATTTTTCCAGCTCCGCTTTGAGCGTATTGGCCGCCTGGCCGATGGCTTTGCGCTGTTCCGGCGGCAGCTTGCCCAGGCCCCTTAAGATCGCTGATAACTGTCCCTGTTCGCGGCCAAAGTAGCGTGTTCGCCACTCTTCCAGATCCTCAGTGGTGTTAGCGGACTGCAGATCACTGATGGCGCGCGCACGTAATTCTTCCAGTTGCATTTCTTGCTCGCTGAGTTCGGCGCTCATACCACGATTCCTCTCTACAAACAAAGACGGCAACTTCGTCAAGGGACGAAGTTGCCGTTCACAGGCTTCGTGGTACCACCCGCATTTCAGAGCTCATACCTCTCCAGCTATGGTGGAGAGGTATGAGCTCTGCTCGATCGCCCTGATATCGGTGGGCATCCGTGGCGCCTATTCACCAGTGGTCTGTGTAGGCCATAGCTGGATTTCAGCCGCCGGCTCAGGAGTGAACTTCGGGAGCTTCCACATGATCTGGGCTTACAGTCGCCGACCCAGGTTCCCTGTGCAGTGTCAGCTGCCTACTCTCTCCGTCTCCGTCTTCGTCTATTCTTCAATTTCTGCGATGTCATCGATTGGGAAGAGTCGTGCCTGACCGACACGACGTTGACGTGCTGCTTCAAAGAGTATCACACTTGTGGCTACTGCTGCATTCAGAGATTCAACATTATTCCACATGGGTATGCTTATGGCCTCCGTCATCAGCTCGTGTGCCGGAGCTGACAGACCATGAGCCTCGTTGCCAATGAGTAGAGCGGTGCGCTTGGTAAAGTCAACGGACTCATAGCTTAGGTGCGAGCTTGCTTCGGCCACCAGTACTTGCTGCGCCGCGGGAGCTTCGAAAATTAGGCGCCTGATCGCGCCCCAATCGAGATTGGCGCGTGCTGGAAGATGAAAGTGCGCGCCGCTGGCAGCGCGCACCACCTTTGGCCCCAGCGGGTCGGCGCACCCGGGTGCTAGTAGGACCTCGTCTACATCGGCGGCCAGTGCCGAGCGTAAGATAGTACCCAGGTTGCCCGGATCGCTGATGGCATCCAGTACCATCAGGATGGGGCGCATCCGGCCACTCCTGCGGCTGAGCACGCTTTCGGGCGCCACGGCACCTATCCCTACCGCGGCAACCACTCCAGGCGGCGTACGAGTATCGCTGGCGCGCTGGATTGCTGCGGGGGTGGCTTCGTAGACCAGAGCTCCACTGCCCTGGGCCTCCATGAGGCGGTTGTGCAACTTGCGTCCTTCGGCACCCTTGGCAAAGCGCTCCGGATCGTAGACAATGACCTCCGGCAGTACGCCAGCATCAAGCGCCGCTTCTAGGAGGTGGGGACCCTCGATCAGCCATGCCTGCTCGGCTTCGCGCCCTTTTGGGGTATGCAGAGCGTGTAGGCGGGAGATATGCTGATTGGAAGTGCTGGTAATCATGTCGACTGGCGTGGGCAATTGCCCGAAAGCGCCCTCTCCAGTTACGCCTTCTCGGCCTGCAGCGCTGCCTGGGCGGTCTTGACCAGCTCGTTGAAAGCGGCAAGATCGGTTACTGCCAGATCGGCCATGATCTTGCGATCTACGCCGACATTGGCCAGGCTAAGGCCTCGTATAAGCTCGTTATAGCGTAGACCGCACATGCGTGAGGCGGCATTGATGCGAGTAATCCAGAGTGCTCGCATATCGCGCTTTCGATTGCGGCGATCTCGATACGCATACATCAGCGAGTGCATCATGGACTCGCGCGCAGTCTTGATAAGCCGGTGCCTCGCACCATAGTGACCTTCGGTGCGCTGCAGTACTTTCTTGTGCTTCTTATGGGCGGTGACGCCCCTCTTTACACGTGGCATGCTATACCTCCACCCCGTAGTAGTTGGGGCGACCGGCAACCAGGGTTTCCCCCAGAGTCCGGGTAATCAGCTGTAGGGCAGAAGTTGCTTCATCTTGCGTGTGTCGCCTCTGGCCATCACACTAGGCTGGCTAAGCGAGCGATTACGATTGGCGTCCTTCTTACGGCGATACTTCGTGCGGGCAGACTTCAGATGCATGTACTTACCGCCGCCACTTGTATAGACCCGCTTTGCGGTAGCCTTATGCGTTTTAAGCTTATACTTCTTCATAGCGATTTCTCAAAAACTCCCCGGCCACTCCGGTTTTCCAGGTGTGCGATTCGGCCGGCGACATACTGTCAACTATACTTTCCGCCAGAGAGCGCCACGCACCAGGTTAGTATAACATAGGCCGTTCCCACCCGCAAGATATTCGTTCTCTCTGGCCGCTCCGGAGACACCCTACCAATTTCCGCTGGCTCTGGCTCGTAGCTCACACTAAAGTGTCTAGGCCGCTCCCACGAGCGGTGGTGGGATGGTACTATGGCAAGGACCGTGAATATTGGCGACTATGCTAGCCGGCGGCGTCTGGTAAACGGCAGGCAGAGAGCGAGGCACGTGTGATACCGCAAGAAGTAGTTTCCATGATGGAGCGACGGCGCCTGGTAGCTGAGGTCCGTACCGCTACTGCGATCCAGGCGTTAGGTGTGGTGGATGCACTGGCCGTGGCCGGCATCACCAACATCGAGATTTCGCTGACCATTCCTGGCGCCAACGAGATTCTGAGCCACGTAGCGACTCGACGCGACGTAATGGTCGGCGCCGGTGCGGTGCTGGATGCCCGTCAGGCAAGTGATGCCATCTCCCACGGCGCACGTTTCATCGCCTCACCCATCTGTGCCCCCGACCTTATGGCCCCTTGTAGAGATGCGAACGTGGCCTGCGTCCTCGGCGCGCTAACCCCGACTGAAATCATCCTGGCGCAGAAAGCGGGCGCCGAAATGGTCAAGCTCTTTCCAGTAGAGGCTCTGGGTGGCCCCATGTATGTTCGCGCATTGCTGCGCCAGCTCACCCATATAAGCGTGCAGATCTCCGGGGGCTTTACCGCGGAGAACATGGTTGAATACTTGCAGCTACCAGTGCGTACGCTGGCACTGGGTTCACTGCTGGTGCCGCGCGTGCTCTACGAGCGCGGCAACTGGCAGGCCATTACCAATCGGGCACGTGCCTTCGTCGATTTTGCCGCCAATCCCCATACCAATGCCGCGCGATTCCTGACACTCATCGGCGGAGTTTCACCGGCGCGCCCTCCGCGGCCGGCAGAGCAAGCGGGAATCGACCCTATTGCGGTTATCTCGGCTGTTCCTACGGTAAATATCCCCCCATCGGCGGTGGCGGCGGCGACGGCGGCAGAATATGATCCCAGCGGTTCATTCAAGCCCTGGGACTCGCGCCCTGTCGAGTTCGGCGACGACGAGGATTGGCTACGCTGATCGGTCGCCAGTAACAACTTCACGGCCCATGGGATCGTATGGTATGGTGGACAACGCATGAGCTAGCGTCTCACACGTCCCCGCCGAAGGCGATGCGCGTGTATATATTTGGAAAGGAGAAAGGCTCGCATGGCAAGTGGAAGCCCCGAACGCTCAAGTGGCTGCGCCCTCTGGTTCGCGATTTTCACCTGTTTGTTCATCCCAGTCATAGGACACATTTGGGTGACCATAATGATCCTTCAGGATGATCTCTCGGTGATCGAAAAGATTCTGTGGATTGCAGTGGTTTGGCTCACTGTCTACTTTATTGGGCCGTTCCTTTACCTGCTGCTGGGGCAGAGGCGTAATCGCCTTTTTGGACAGCGAGCCGCCTATTAGGAGGCAGAAGCGGTCTCGTGTCGGTACTGGCGGTATACTGAGGTCACTGGCATAGGTCTAGCGCTGGCATCTTGTGTTGGAGCAAGGGGTGAGCGATGCTGACATCGCGAGAGTCTGCTATTGGCGTGCGCGCCGCCACTGACGCCGACCGGATCTCCGCTCGCGAATTGATCTCTCCGGCAACGCCGCGTGGGCGCGCCAGCTTGGTCTTGCTCCGCGCTGGGCAAGGCTTGCTCTGGGTCGCTCATGAAGGCCTGAGTGAGGGAGAGAAACTCGTCGGCCTGTTGTTGGCCACAGTCCAGATTGATGCAGATTCTGAGGAACCAGTCGGATATATTCAGGAGCTGCTGGTGCATCCAGCATACCGGCGCCTTGGAGTCGCCATGCATCTGCTCGATGCCGCCGAGCACTTCTTTCTGGAAGAGCAGCGATTCTCACAGGTCTACCTTGCCACCTCTCCCGACAATGAGGCCGCGTTACGTTTGTACCGCAGCCGCGGCTATACCGCCTACCAAGTGCGCCTGGCAAAGCGCCGTGTTGATACACCCCCTACCGATGGGGGTACACCACAGAGGGCGTAATTGGTTATTAGGCTGCAGTGGTGTCGGTCACGTGGCGGTTTGCCATAAGAAGGGAGTAGCGAACCATGGCAGCAGGTACATTTGCAACGGCGATCAACTGTATGGATGGGCGTGTGCAAACTCCGGTCGCTGACTGGGTAAAAATCAATCAGCACGTGGAGTACGTAGATGTGATTACGGAAGCTGGTGTTGACGGCATGATGGTGCGAGGCACGCCAGCACAGCTAGAATCCATTCGACAACGTGTGCTGGTTTCGATAAATGCCCATGGCTCCAGTTTTGTCGCCATCGCCGGCCATCAGGGCTGTGCTGGAAATCCAGTGTCGGAGAGTGAACATATGGCCGATATCACAGCTGCCATGGCGGTGATAGCTTCCTGGCAGCTGCCCATTCAGATAGCCGGCCTCTGGGTCAACGACTGGGGATACGTGGAAGTGGTTGGCCCAGCTGGTCAGCAGAACCCATAAGGCGCTTGCCTTCAGGAGCACACTGCCTGCGCTGCAGTGTGCCGCCTTACATGGTATCCGCCTGAGTGGATGGCTGTGCATCTTGATCCGCGGCTACTTCACCAGTATCTGGCTGGTGATCTACTTCAAGAGTGGTATCTAGAGCAGGCGATTCTTCAGAATCGGCCTTCCCAGCTTTCCCATCTTTACGCTCGCGTGCCTGCGGAGCTCCCTTGGTTGGTGGTTCCCATCCCGGCGCTCGCGACATGACCATGGTTATCATTCTTCCTTCCATGATCGGGGGCCGTTCAAGCGTGGCGATATTCTTGAGTTCCGCGACAACTTTATCAAGCACTACTCGCCCCAGCTCTGGGTGTGCGTTCTCGCGTCCGCGGAATATGACGCTGACTTTGACCTTGTCCCCTTCGGCAAGAAATTCCTCGATCTTGCGCACCTTCACCCCAAGATCGTGCTCATCGGTGCGGGGACGAATGCGAATCTCTTTCAGTTCGATAGTCTTCTGATGCTTGCGAGCTTCATTCTCTTTCTTGGCCTGTTCGTACTTGAACCGGCCCCAGTCCATAAGCTTGCAAACCGGTGGCACTGACATCGGAGACACTTCGACCAGATCGACGTCACGCTCATGGGCAAGTGCCAGAGCCTGTGCGGAGGACATAACGCCAATCGGCTTGCCGTCTTCATCGATCAGCCGGACTTCACGCGCTCGCACGCGCTCATTGATGCGCGTTTCCCGAGGTCGATTATCACGATTATCACCTCGAAAATCTCTGTTGATACCTAAGCCTCCCTTGTGCTTACATGGCTAAAAGCCAAAAAACAAAGTCACCGTATCTTGGCGGCATTTCTGCTGGATAGGTAGGAATACCTGATCCGATACACCAAAGACTACGGTCTCGTATCAGTGTAGCACACGCTGCTGCGGCGCCACAAGGCAAGATTCCTGGGCAGCACCGTCCCAAAGGTTAGCCTTTGCGCCTTGCGGATCTCATCAGCTGTTCAAGGAAGTCCACACAGACCAGCCCAATAATGGTAGCGGCTCCGATACCATAGAATACTTGCCAGCGAGCCTCTGCGCCAGGAAGGTCGGCGGTCGCCGACGTTTCGGGCAGTGTTGCTCCCAATGGACGGAGGGTTGTGGACGGAGCCAGGCGTACGGAAGCGAACTCGCCTGATTTCATAGGGGCTGCGGCCAGAGATTCGCGAACTACTCGCGATGGCTTCAAGGGCGAAGTCGATGGGGAGATTTCCGGCTGGCGATACCGGCGGAAGATATCCGCCGGAGTTATCAGTGCAGGATCATGCTCCCAGATGAATCCGCCGCGTTCGAGCGACCGCGCCACGAGTTCGCCCGACGAATAGCAGAGATCCTCGCGCATCACGACCGAGCGATGCTCGAGGAAACGCTGGAGAGGGACCAAAGCTCTTAGGCGTGACGCATAGGTCCGAGGTGCTACGCTACATATCGTGTGTAGCAACAACCAGAAGCGGCCTGACAAGGTTCCGCTTCCACCGGCCCGTAGGAGATGCTGGGCATAGCCAGCCACCTCCTGGCGGCTACCCTCACGTACCTCCACATACCCAATCCAGCAGGGTTGGCCACGGTTCAGGTAGTGCCTGACACTGGAGCAGCGAAATGGTTCTCCGTGGCTAAAGAGCGAAGGGTTAGCCTCGACGAGAGTGCCCTGGGGATCGACGATGACGGCGGCATGGTTCACTTTGCTGAGAGTGGCATAGCCCAGTAGGCGTGCCAAGCCTCCATTGCTTGAGGTCAGCAAGAAATCGCCGGGTCGGAAAGTGGGTTCGGTGTCCAATGCAGCTGCGGTACTGCCCACAGCATCGTGAGCCGAAATTTGGCGTAGAATCGCTCTTCCACGCGGGGACACTCGCATCTTCCGCTTCTCCTGTCGTCTGTCTCCGGTCTAGTCATTGGCCAGGTGACCGCAAATACTAGTTACCTGTGCAACGGCTCTACCATAGTCTTGTAACTGACCAGGTTGAAGGAGCAAGACAGAGCGAGACGCTGTGTAGTCCTGGGTAATCTGGACGTGGCCACGTGTTCTGGACAATTTCAGATTAGTGGTAGCCCCAGCGACGTGCCTCACGCTTGATCTCCGCTGGAGATCGTGCGACATCCAGAGCCTGTCCGGTTCTAGTTATGTCTTGTTGCAGTACCGCGTTTTGCGCGTGGGTCGTTCGTATCTGCGCCTCGATTATGGTGCGCTGGCGTTCCTCATTGATGCTTGTAGCTATCAAGGCGGCGCATATGAACACGACAATCCAGATCAGAGTAGTCGATGCCAGTATCCTGCGCCTGCGGCGCGCCGCCAGCTGTTTCTGATCCATTAAGTTAAGAAAAACCGTGCGCATCTCTTTGCTCTAGCACTTGGCGCCGTGCCGGCAGCACACTCGCCGGGAGAGCTACAGAAGATGTCCCTCCTCGGCTATGCCAGTCAGGAGAAGCCAGTCTTCAAGGCGAAGCGTTTCAGCGCGACGTGCGGGATCAATCTTGGCAGCGGCCAGCCAACTACTGACCGTCTCTTGAGGAAGATGCAAGTTACGCGCCAAACTGTTATGTAGTTGTTTGCGTTTCTCGGCGAAACCGGCATGCGCCAGGCGAAAGAAGCGTTCCCGTTCTGCTCCGTCGAGTGGCGGAGCGGCGCGCAAGTCCACGCGTACGATAGCTGAATCAACCTGAGGTGGGGGGAAAAATGCCCGAGCCGGCACCCAATCGACAATGCGGGGCACACCGTAGAACTGCACGCTAAGTCCCAGCAGGCTCAAATCCCCAGGTGCGGCCACCATACGTTCCGCTACCTCTTTCTGAACCATGACTACTAACAAGGAGGGAGGCGCCGGGTTCTCCAGAAAGTGGCGCAACGTAGGCGCGGTGATGTAGTAAGGGAGATTGGCCACCAGCTTATAAGGCGCTCCGGCGAATACTTTGCTGGGATCAACCTGCAACAGGTTCATGGGTAGAACCTCGACCTGAGGCAGCTGAGTAGTCGATTCCCGTAGCACTGGCAGGATTGCCTGATCAAGCTCGACGGCGACGACTCGCTGGGCTCTCTTCGCCAGTTCCACCGTCAGAACTCCGGTTCCGGCTCCCACTTCAAGTATATGGTCCTCTGCAGATATCTCGGCGGCATCAACTACTCTAACCAGGCTGCTGCGATCTATAAGGAAGTGCTGCCCCAGTATCTTGTTGGGGCGCAAGCCATGCCGGCGTAGTACTGCCCGTAGCACCTTGATGTCGGTAAGATCCAGGGGTGCCGTCGTGGTAACACGGCTGCTCCCAAATCCAGAGACGCTGGATCCTTGTTCTCCAGATCCTGGCCCTTCGCCTATCTCGGCTTCTATCTCCGCCAGCAGGTCGGTCTCCGGGTCAGCGGCGTGGGCCAGAATGGCGGGGACGTCCGGTGTCGGCGGAAGAATTCGCCGCGGCACCCGGCGCTTGGCTGGTTTACCTGGCTGGGGGCGTCGCTGAAAGTGACTTTTCGGGTCAGGTTGACTATGATGTTGGTCTCTGCTCATACTCGAGCATCCTTACCTGGAAAGAAACTCATCCCTGGAAAGAAACTCGTCCCTGGAATGAAACTCATCGCCGATACGTACCATACCACGAATCATCCGGATGGTGGGCCGTCTGTGACCTGGGAGAACAAGCATTCACCGGTAGCGCGGCAGCCGGCCGGGTGCGCCTTAGGGCTCGAGCGCGGCAACAAAACCAATCGTTGTGCACAAGAGGGTAGTATGTTATACTTGGCCAAGTAACAGCGGGATGTTTCCTTGTTTCTGCTGGTTATTTTCAGAAGAGTCAGCCAATCGCGAGTCGCGTATACTCTCCGATACATGTCGCGGTGGTCACCGACCTGACTCGCTCTGATAGGTTGGCGCTCAGGCACTGTCATGTTCCCAGGATGACAGCGCTGGGCGCTGGTGAGCGGTACCGAGTTCCTCGGACCCGTTCGGGAAGCAGAGCGCGCTCTGCGCTTAGCTGCCCGGCAGCTCGTATGGATTCCACTTTTTTTGACCTCAATTCTTAACTCCACTGGAGAGGATTCACGCGCATGGGTTTTGGTAAATTACGCAAGCAAGCCGCGCCCGGGCTGCTGGTGCTTATGGGTGTCATGTCCCTGCTGATTGCCGGATGTGGCAGTTCCAGCAGCGGAACCAGCTCTTTGCCCGATTCCCAGCAGATCTTCCGTTTTCCATTGAATGCCAACGGTGTGGACATCAAGACCATGGACCCGGCTCAAGTACAGGATTACTATTCCTACTTCCCGGTTGAATTGGTCTATCCAAGTCTGCTGTCTCTGAGCGCCCAGGGTACACCCTATCCGTGGGCGGCTACGGCCATGCCCAGCTTTGACACGTCCACTAACACCTACACCTTCACGGTGCGGTCCGGCCTCAAGTGGACCGATGGCACTCCCATCGACGCCAACACGTTTGCCTACTCGATCAACCGGGCGCTGAGCCCCTGCACCGCATCACCGGTTACCTATTACCTCTTTGCCATCAAAGATGCGCCGACCTTCGCGACCGAGAAATGCGCGAGTGATGGCGTAACCGTCAATGGAGCCATCAAGAGTCTCATAGGTGACTCGATTACCGTGCCGGATTCCCAGACTCTGGAGATACACCTCTCGGCTCCCGCCCCGTATTTCCTGGAGGCAATCTGCTATCCAACCGCCGACGCTCAGCCCGAGCAGCTGATCAGCAAGTACGGCGAAACCGCCTGGACCACTCACCTGGCCGATAACGGCGGTTTCGGCGGCAACATGTACAAGGTACAGACCTGGGACCATAAGGGCAACGTCATCCTGGTACGCAATCCCAACTTCTGGGGTACAGCGCCCAAGCTACGTGAAGTTGATTTTAAGGTCTACCAGACGGTTAACGCTGAGTACTCCGACTACCTCGCCGGTAGCCTGGATCAGGGCGTGGCGCCACCGGCCCAGTACAAGACCTCCAAGGCTCGGTCCGACTTCCATGAGGAAGGCGCTCTGTGGATCAATTACTACCAGCCGGTCTGGACCAAGGCACCGTTCAACGACGTCCGTGTCCGGCAGGCCTTTGATCTGGCTCTCAACAAAACCGTGCTGGCCAATCAGGTCGACCAGGGCTCGGTGATTCCGTCCAACCACGTCGTGCCGCAGGGTATGCCGGGTTATGATACCAATCTGGTGGGTCCGGATGGCACCGCCAGCACCTCGGGTAACGTGACTCTGGCCACTCAGCTCATGCAGTCGTACGCTAACGACAAGTGCGGCGGCAAGATCGCCAACTGCACACCGGTCACCTTGGTCGACTCCAATGATCCCTCCATCGTAACCTACGACCAGGCGGCGGTGCAGATGTGGCAGACGGCGTTCCCAGGTCTGGTGATCCATACCTCGTTCATCGACTTCAACACCGAGATCAGCTTGATCTACGGCCCGAATGTCCCGCAGATCTACGGTATTGCCTGGATCGCTGACTATCCGGACCCGCAGGACTGGCTCTCGCTGCAGTTCGCACCAACCGCCATCAACAACGCCGGCTTTGTGAACGTTCCCGCGGCCAATACCCTCATGGCACAGGCTGACCAGGATCTGGGTTCCGACCGCATGTCGCTTTACAATCAGGCCGAGCAGGATCTGGTAACCCAGGGCGCCTGGATCACCGAGGACCAGCAGAAGCTATTCTGGAACCTGCCAACCTACGTGCATAACTTCACCCTGACGTCTCAGGGACTTCTGCCGCTGAGCGGTTCCGACTCGTGGCAGACTCTCTACCTGTCAAGCCATTAGTCCAGTAGTCTAGCGGCGAGCAATTCGCCAAAAACGGAGAAAACGAGGGCCCGCTCGTCGGAAGGCGAGCGGGCCCTCGTCCGGTTAGAAAACCCCCAGCACCAGACCTCCATCTACCTGTATGCTGGTACCGGTGATGTACGATGCCTGTGCCGATGCCAGGAACGCCACCAGTGCGCCCACCTCCTCCGGCTGGCCCACGCGGCCGGCGGGAACGCTGCGCCCGGCTTCCTCGATAGCGGTTTCGAAGCTTATGCCTCGCCTGGCTGCGTCAGCGCCGCGCAACTCTCGCTGGCGATCGGTGAGAATTATTCCCGGCAGCACATTGTTCACCGTTACGCCGCCTCCGGCAACTTCCCGCGAGAGAGTCTTGGCAAAGCCAACCACCGCTAGCCGTAGCGCATTTGACAGAATGAGGTCGTCGATCGGTTGCTTCACAGTGGTGCTGACGATGTTGATCACGCGTCCCTGCCCACTCGCCTGTAACTGTGGGAGGGCCCTACGTACCAGGCGAACGGCGCTCATGAGCGTCAGTTGAAAAGCACGCTCCCAATCGGCGTCACCCACCTTGGCGAAGCCGCCCGGTGGCGGACCACCGGCATTATTTATCAGTACATCCAAACGTCCGAACTTTTCAGTTGCTCGTTCCACTAACTGGTCTGCCGCCTCCGGGAGAGAAACATCCAGTGGCAATGCTTCTACCTGAGCTCCTCTGGCTCGAAGATCGCCAGTCGCCTGCTCAAGTTGCTTTGCTCCGCGTGCGCAGATTACTAGTGAGGCACCTTCGGTGGCCAATGCTCTGGCGCTGGCCAAACCCAAGCCGCGACTTGCCGCCGTCACCAATGCTACCCGACCAGCCAAACCCAAATCCATACCTGCCTCCATTGCCCGCCAGCTACGACTTCTTGGGGGTATTGTATATCATTGCCTTCGGCTGCGCGATTCCTAGTGAACTCGGGGGGATCGGAGAGCCTCCAGACGAGTCAGCTCATCCTGAGAAAGGAACGTTTCCAGGACAGTGCCACCGTAGGGAGTGATGCGTGGTATCACCTCGAGGGGCGACGCTCTCTGTACCAGCAGAAAGATGGTTGAGCTATCGGGCTGCATCAGAGCACGCAATTCCTTGATGAAATCGTCCTCAAGGCGGACATTTGCGATCTTGTGCCTGACGGTTTCGGTGGCTCCGGCCAGAGTCACTCCGTCAATAGGAGCAAGCAGAATCGCACCAACCATCATACCCGCAACTGAGTCGCCGATGGTATTCTTTTTCCGGCGGAGGCTCGCCTCTTGGAGCTGGATGTTACCTCGCTTGTCCCTGGTCACAAAGACCGCCTCCGCCAGATCGATCAGCTTAGGAGACTTGGGCGCTTTGAGTGCTTTGAGCACTTTACCTGCCTGCTCCCGCTCTGCATAGACTACGGCCAGGAAGCTCTTTCCCTGATATTCTCGCGTATTTGGTCTGTCCTGAGACCGATCCAGCGCTGGAGAATGAGTTACCGACTCTTCTGGGTCGCCGTGTGGGTTCATCTCGTCATGCATAAGCGGCCGCCCTCTGGAAGGCAAATGATGCCGTTTTGCTGCTCCAGCACACTGGCGCAGCGGATCTTTCCCGGAGGGATTCGCAAGAATCAGCCCACCACGTACTGGAGCGCCAGGCTATACCCCACGCGCTCCAGTACGTGGTGACTAGGGAGTTGCCATGTCAGGCGGTTCCGGTACGTCGTATGGATGATGTACCACTCGCGCTCGGAGTCTTGGGGTGCGCGAAGATCATTCGCCCGGCGACAGTCTGCAATACCCGTGTCACGGTGACGTCTATGGTTGTACCCATATACGACTTACCGCCCTCGACGACGATCATGGTACCGTCGTCGAGGTAGCCCACGCCCTGACCTAGCTCCTTACCATCCTGCATGATCTTGATGGTCATATCTTCGCCGGGTAACAAGATCGGCTTTACCGCATGTGCCAGTTCATTTATGTTGAGGACTTTCACTCCCTGTAGATCGGCAACTCGATTGAGATTGAAGTCATTGGTGATTATTGGAGTGTGCCACTGCCGCGCCAGCTTCACCAGCTTGGCATCAACCTCGGGAGTGTTCTCAGCATCGGCATCGGAAATTTCAACCGTCACCGATGGGTCCTTCTGCAAGCGCTTCAGGATATCCAGTCCGCGACGACCGCGATTACGGCGCATGGTGTCGGCGGAATCGGCGATATGTTGCAGCTCTTCCAGAACAAACCGAGGTACCACCAGCATGCCCGAGACGAAGCCAGTCTCGGTAATATCGGCGATGCGCCCATCGATGATCGCGCTGGTATCCACCAGAATCTTGTTTTCGCTGTTCCTAGCCGTTTTTTTGCCGAATCGACCACGTAGTCTGGGTAGATCCTCATGTTCGTCGCTCTCCTCGACTTCCGGCTCTTCACGAGCGACAGAGCGCCGTCCGGCAACTATTACGCCGAACATGGAACCAAACAAGCGGGCGAAATCCTCCTTGCGCCAGACTGCTGCGGCGGTACAGGTGTACGCCAGAGCAAATGCGACCAGAATTGGTAGCCACTGGCCAATCTCGAAGTATCTGATTGGCGAGATGAGAGCGCCAGCCAGGGCGGCGATACAAAGCCCCACGATGAGACCAATGGCACCGGCAATCAGGTCGCTGACCGCCGCATAGCGAATTTTTTCCCGTATCCAGTGATACGGTATGAGAGTGATATAGGGAGTAATGATAAATGCGATAATTGCGCAGGCGACTATGATACCAGTTTCCAGGCCAAGTGTTTGGTGGCGAGGATCTCTATCCAGGGAGACGAGCACCGCTATACTAACGGCTACTATGGTCCCAGCCAAGCGGATACCAGTTTTGATTGACATTACCATCCTCCTTGTGAACCATACCCTGCATGGCTCACCGTACAAGCAGGAGCACTAAGCAGTCTGCTTTGTGCGTGCTAGTGAGTGGTGGTGGTGCAGATCGAATCGGCGCGCGTACGCCGCATATACGACGTAGATAAGTGCAATAGTTCAAGCCTGGATCAATCCCCGCTAGAGAGGATTATATTCAAAAAAAGACGCGTGCCAGCTTTTCCCCACCAGTTCACTGACGATTTCGGACTACGAATAGTTCTCCTTTCCCTTAATTCATCTTACTTTCTACTCACACCTCCGGCAGCTTAGCATCGCATCATCCTGATGACCATCCACTGCGGTGAAGCATACAAAACCGTCACCATATACACCAGTATATAACCTAGCTGATCACTTTAGTACTTAGAGGTCAATACTCGAGCGCAATCGCCAATGCTTCACCCAGAGTAGCAGCGCGCAGCAACTCTATTCCGCCCCCTGAACCACCACTGGCCGTGTCCTGCTCATGGTGTGGTCCGGCTTTCGGCAGGACACACTGCTTGAAGCCAAGCTTTGCTGCCTCGCGTATACGTGCCGACGCATGGGTCACCGATCGCAACTCGCCTCCTAGGCCCACCTCTCCAAGCAGAACCATCTCTGGGGAAACCAGACGCTCGCGATAGCTTGACGCCACCGCAGCCGCTACTCCCAGGTCCACTGCCGGCTCTCCCAGGGTGAATCCCCCAGCAACGTTTACATACACATCCTGGGTGCCGAGCGCCAGGCCGACTCGCTTGATTAAGACCGCAAGCAACATAAGAACACGGTTGTGGTCAAGGCCATTGGTTGTACAGCGCGGGGTCCCGAAGGTGGTGGTTGTAGCCAGTGCCTGAACCTCCACCAATAGCGGTCGACTTCCCTCCATGCTGACGATGACGGCGGAGCCATGGGCCTGCCCAGTGCGTTCGGTAAGAAACATAGCCGACGGATTCTGGACATCTACCATACCCTCACTGCGCATCTCAAAGACCCCAACTTCATTGGTCGCGCCAAATCGATTCTTTACCCCTCGTAACAGTCGGTAGGAGTGGAATCGCTCGCCCTCAAGATACAAAACCGCGTCTACGATATGTTCCAGTGCACGCGGACCGGCTACCATCCCTTCTTTCGTGACATGGCCGATGATAAATATTGGCACCTGCAAACTCTTTGCCACGCGCATGAGACGCAAGGTAGCGTCGCGCACCTGGCCCACGCTACCCGGAGGCGAGGAGATGCCCACCGAGCCTACCGTCTGAATCGAATCCACCACTACCAGCGCGGGTTTCTTACTTTCGACCACCTCTAGAATGGCTTCAATCTCTGTCTCAGGCAGTAGCAAGAGTCGTTCCGTCGATATCCCTAACCGCTCCGCTCGCAGCTTTACCTGCTGAGGCGACTCTTCCGCGGAGACATACAGTACCTCCCCAACTCTTTCAGCTACCGAGCCTGCCACCTGCAAGAGCAGGCTAGATTTGCCGATACCTGGATCTCCAGCCATTAGCGCCATCGAGCCGGGAACAATTCCGCCACCAAGCACACGGTCAAGTTCAGCAGAGCCTGTAAGTATGCGTTGATAACCTGTAGCTTGCACTTCTGGCAGCGGCACTACACTGGCGCGCCCACCACTGGTGCCGGATCGTCCATTGCCGCTGCGCGCCGTTGTGGTAACGACTGTCTCAACCAGGCTATTCCACTCGCCGCAATCTGGGCAGCGCCCCATCCACTTTGCGCTCTCATAACCACATTGCTGGCACACAAATCGAGTCTGAGTTTTCGCCATTTTCCCCTCGATAGCTTCCCCGAAGTCTTCCGTCTCTATCTACAGACGCCGGAGTGCGCCTATATTACCTCTTTCTTCCGGTGCAGCAAGAATCTGGAGATTGGTAGATATCATCAATACGATCCAGATATCCTCTCGGAAAGGGTCGGACATGTCAGATAATAGCCCGCGATTGGAGCCACGTAGCAGTGTTTTAGCAGGTGGTGACTCCCATAGTCTCAGCGATCCTGATATGCCCTACTGGTTAGCTGTTACTAGGGTGCGCGGCATTGGGCCAGCGCGTTTCCGGCTGCTACTGGATTACTTTGGTAGTGCACAGGCCGCCTGGTGCGGTGATGCTGCTGATTGGCTGGCAGCAGGGCTCGATACACGAACCGCGGCTAGCTTCACCCAGCAGCGCGCGCATATCAATCCTCAGGCCGAAGTTGAGAGATTGGCCAGGTTGGGAATTGGTGTACTACGGGAGGGAGATGCAGCCTACCCGCGATTGCTTTCTGAGATTCCACTGCCCCCGCCTCTACTTTTCGTGCGTGGCACGCTTCTGCCGGTAGATGATCTGTCTGTAGCAGTGGTAGGTACGCGACGAGCGACCACCTATGGTCGACAGGTGACCGAACAGATTTGCCGGGAACTGGTGCAGCAGGGTATCACCATTGTCAGTGGTCTGGCTCGCGGCATCGACACCTGCGCGCATACCGCCTCCCTTTCGGCTGGAGGCCGGACCCTAGCCGTGCTCGGCTGCGGCCCTGATCTGATCTATCCTCCTGAGAATGCCAAGATGGCGGCGCGCATTATCGACAATGGTGCCATAGTTACGCAGTTCCCGCCCGGCACTCCACCCGAGGCGGGAAACTTTCCCGCCCGAAATCGCCTTATCAGCGGCCTGTCCCTGGGTGTAGTGGTAACCGAGGCGCCGCGCGACAGCGGCGCTCTCATCACCGCGCGTTTTGCTGGTGAGCAAGGTCGAGATGTCTTCGCGGTTCCTGGCAGCATCTATAGCCGGTCAAGCGTTGGGGCGCTGCAGCTGATCCAGGATGGGGCAAAACTGGTAATGGCTGTGGAGGATATTCTCAGCGAGTTGAATTTCACCATGCTGCCGCCGCGAGTAACTTCCCATCTGGAACCCGAGAACGAGTCCGAGGCAAACTTGCTTGGGCTGCTGGCCGCAAGTGGTGCGGCGCAGCATATCGACGACCTGTGCCGTAGCTCGGGATTGCCTGTTGAATCGGTTTCAGCCACTCTCACCATGCTGGAATTGAAAGGACAGGTAAAGCTGGTTGGTCCAATGACTTATTGCGTTGTGACCTCTCTGGCATCCGGCTGAGAACCGATCTGTGGCTTTGCTTGACACGGAACTGGTGGAATGTTATGCTCTCTTGTGCCATATTTCTTTACATGAGCTATTTTGCGCCCGAAAGATAAACCGCATGCCAAAAATTCACGGGCGTATGCAGGAGTGACACTACATCATGTACGCAGTGATCGAGACGGGGGGCAAACAGTACCGTGTAAGTCCCGGCCAGACCGTCGAGGTGGAGTTGTTGGCTGCCGATCCCGGAACATCGGTCGAACTCGATCGAGTACTGCTTGTCTCCAGCGAGGGCAAGACGCTAGTCGGACAGCCGGTAGTCGGCGGTGCCAAGGTGTTAGGCACCGTGGCTCGTGAGGGGCGCAGCAAAAAGGTATTTGTCTTTAAGTATAAGTCGAAGAAGCGCTACCGGCATGCGATGGGCCATCGTCAAGATTATACCTACCTCTTGATTACCGATATCCAGGCAGAGGGTGAGAGCCTTGTCTCCCCCGAGGACCGGGAACGCTTTGAGCAACAGGGGGCACGCGCGGCAGAGCGGTATCAGGCAAAGGTGGCGGCGATACTGGATGCTTTGCTGGAACCCGCTATCGATGAGGACATAGTTGACGAAGATATCGTCGACAACGACCTGGCAGACGAAGAACCAGACACCGAGGAATAAGGCCGTGTGGGTGGTTCTTCATTCACGGATATTGGCCGAGCGCGTCCTTTTTGAAGCCAGTGGTATGGGATGCGCCGATCCGAAAAGGATGAGTTGGAGATGGCACATAAGAAGGGCGTAGGCAGTTCTCGCAATGGCCGTGACAGCAAGCCCAAGATGCTGGGAGTGAAGCGCTTCGACGGCCAGTACGTACGCTCGGGAACGATCATCGTACGCCAGCGTGGCACGCGTATTAATCCAGGCACAAATGTTGGCTGCGGGCGTGATTACACTCTCTTCGCCACCATTGACGGCACAGTGAAGTTTGAGTGGGACAGCCGCACCAAAAAGCGCGTGAGTGTACGTCCAGTACCGGTCGTTGCGGCGGCTGAGGTTGCTACTGCCTGACCCACTGCAGGCGCTGAACTTCAGTGCCTGGCGGCTCTGCGGTCTTGATCACACAGAATGGCACCAAAAAGGCAGAGGCACTCTTCCAGCCTCTGCCTTTTTGGTGGAGTCAAACGGCAAAAGCGACCAACAACAACCATCTGCGTGTCGCTCACGTAGATCACGATAACCCCCTACGGCGCCCGCGGAGGACCGTATCGGTTACCGCAGATCGGCTAAAAGCAGATAGCTGATGCGGGCCAACCACAGTCGTGGTCGATTTGGAGCAGTGGCAGTCAGGTTGCAGGCTGCTCTGGTAGAGTGATATAGTGCCCAGCAAAGTGTCCTATTGCATTGCCCACTTTACCTTAACCTGGACAAGGGAGCCTGCTCGAGATTGCCACAGGTTGCCAGCAGCTGGTCATGCATGTCCTATTTTACATCTAGGGAGGGAGGCGCGGGATGTCGCTGCACCTCAACGCCGCTGCTAAGACTGATGTCGGCAGACAGCGCGAGCAGAACGAGGACGCGTGTTATACGCATATCGTCGACAACGACCAGAAGAGTTCCGGTCTCTGCATTGTGGCGGATGGCATGGGAGGGTACCATGCCGGCGAGGTTGCCAGCAAGATTGCAATCGATACCATTAGCTCATCATTGCAGAATCTCCTTGGCCCAACCAGCTCACAGCCGACCCTACAGCTTAAGAGCAAGCGACGTCGCGGCCGAGAGGACCAGGCTTCTTCGGATAAACAGGCAGATGATGATCCTCGAAAAACGCGGCCATTGTCGCTGGACGAAGCAGATAGCGGCGCCACAGTTCAGCTCAGCGAATCGCTCGTCATTGAACACTATTCTGAACGGTTGCGCCAGGCCATCGAAAAGGCCAGCCAGGCGATCGTCGAATATGGCGATAAGCACCGTGAGGCAAAGGGGTTGGGTTCAACTGTAACTGCGGCTCTGGTGATCGGTGGGCAGGCGTTCATTGCCAATGTCGGAGATAGTCGCACCTATCTGTTGCGCAACGGTAAGCTCAGCCGCGTGACTACCGATCATTCTCTGGTCGAACGTCTGGTCGAGGCCGGCCAGATCGATAGGTCTGACGTTTACGACCACCCGAACCGCAACCTTATCTACCGGTCGCTTGGTGCGGGCAAGTCGGAGGTCGAAGTCGATATCTTCACCGAGAAGTTGCAGAGTGGTGATGTTCTGATGCTCTGTTCTGACGGTCTGTGGGAAATGGTGAAAGATGCGCAGATGGAGAGCATAATTACTGAAGTCAATGACCTAGTTGAGACCTGTGATCTGCTCATTCAACGCGCCAATGAGAATGGCGGCGAAGATAACATTACCGTTGTTCTAATGCGTTGCGTTGAAGGGTGAGGGCAAGACAGTATGGCCTTGCAGGTAGGGACCATCCTCAAGGGCCGCTATGGGCGCTACCGGATTATGAGCCGCTTAGGAGAAGGAGGCATGGGCAGCGTCTACCAGGCGGAAAATCCGGCACATTCGGGCGAATACTGGGCAGTAAAGGAATTGCTTGACGATACCACCGCGCCAGCTGAGGATGTGGAGTGGGCCAAGGTTCGCTTCGAAGCGGAAATCAAGCTGATGCGAGACGAGGGATTGCATCACCCACGCATTCCTGCCTATCGAGATGATTTCACCTCCAACGGGCACCGCTTTCTGGTCATGGAATACATTCCAGGCATGAATCTGGAGGAGCGCCAGCAACGGGCTCATGCTCCCCTTCCTGAGCGTGAGGTGTTACGCTGGATGATCGAGATCTGCGGTGTGCTTGACTACCTTCATCGTCAGAGACCGCCGATCATTGTGCGGGACCTCAAGCCTGCGAACGTCATGATTACCCCGGAGGGCGAGGCACGTCTGATCGACTTTGGCATCGCTCGCCGGTATAAGCCGGGCCAGCGTACCAACACTGAGAATCTTGGTACCATGACCTACGCCTCGCCCGAGCACCTCGGTCGAACTCAGACCGACCAGCGCTCTGACATCTATAGCCTTGGCGCCACCATGTATCATCTGCTCACTGATCACGAGCCGACTCCGCTTGAAACGCCTTTCCCAGGCAAATTGCGGCTCTACCAGCCAACGCTGAGTCCGTCGACTGAGGCGGCAGTGATCAGAGCAATGCAGATTGATCCCGCACAGCGCTTTCAATCGGCAGCCGAACTGCGAGACGCGCTGACGCAGTGCTTGCGGCTCCTTGACAAGTCGCAGTCTGCGGCATCTGCGGGCGGTAACCACCAGGGACAGCCGACGGCAGCGTCGCACCTCGCGGCCGCAACCGTCGTGACTCCGGCGGTCTCCCCACCGGCTCAGTCGGGGCGTAGGGCCAGGCCAGCTGGGATAGCGTCGCCGGTGGCGGCGCCAGCACACCAACTGGCGCAAGCGATATGCCCGCGCTGCGGTTTTTTGAATCGCCCAGGAGCGCATTTCTGTGCCCAGGACGGCGTGGCACTGCACCCAGGTGTGAGTCTGTCCGTGCCGCAATCATCCCCAGCTCTGGGTTACAGTGGTGGTGTTTCCAACTCCTACTCGTCCGGCTCAGTCCCTGGGGCCGGCCTGAGCGATCTGGGAGGGGCGGCAGTAACCACTGCAGAACTTAGCATTCAGAAAGCCAACGAAGCCTTTCGCGCTCACCAGTTCCAGCGTGTAGTGCATGAGTGCGAAATGGCGATCAGCCAGGGTAGGCAGACATACGATGTCTATTTGCTTCTGGGCCGCGCACTGAGCGAGCAGGGACGCCATCAAGAAGCGGCAGGCGCTCTTGCTGAAGCCACCCGCCTTCGGCCCACGCTGGAAGCAGTGAGGCTGGAAGCGGCAGCTTGGGAACAATCAGGACAGCTCAACCAGGCGCAGATCGCGTATGCTCGAGCGCGCCAGCTCGACCCACAGGACGAACAGATCTGCTATCACCTTGGAGTCTTGTGCTATAACCTCGGGCAATTCGCCCAGGCCGAGGGTGAACTTGAGACCGCAATCAAGCTACGTCCGAATTATGTAGAAGCTCTGGTCGCATTAGGACGAGTACTTGCGGCCCGAAAGCAGTGGGGCGAAGCCACCGCACTTTACCAGAGAGCAGTGGCAATAGACGGAAGTTCGGCAGTAGCTTTTTTGGAATTGGGCAATACACAGCTGGCGGAGAAGCGGCCTGCCGATGCGGTGCGTAGTTTCGAGCGTGCGGCCAAGCTGGCGCCGGCTTCGGATGCGGTACAGGTAGCTCTGGGCATGGGACTACACGCCGTTGGACATCGCAAGGCCGCGAAAACTGCGTTGCAGCGAGCGCTACAGCTCAATCCTAAGAACATCGAGGCGCAGCAACTGTTGAAACAAATCTAAAACCTTGGTGTGTTGGCCTCACGATTACTATAAAATCGGCCAAACTACGGCAAAATAAATCAAGCACCGGAGATGCCAGACGAGTGATTGAGCGGGAGGATTATCATGGACTGCGTTTTCTGCGGGACCGAATTACGCCCCAACGCACGATACTGTAACCACTGTGGGACGGCGCAGCCTATCGAGCAGTCGATGAGTATTCCTTCACTGCCCTCCGTGCCATCAGTCCCGTCTCCGGAAGCTGCCTACAGCGTAGATTTCGATAGCGGCAGTTCTCCAACCGGACTGGCAACCGATAGCGATCCGGAAGAGCTGGACAGCTCCGGTCGTATGAAGCGGCCGCCGCGTGTGTTGCGCGAACAGTATCAGCCGGACTCAGTACTTTCGGCAACACCCCCCAGCGCCGGAGGAGAGGCTGACTTTCCTGGTACCCGAGTGGAGGGACCGGTATCTGAAAGTAGCCATGAAACGCTGGACAATAGACCATCTGACCACGGCAGTGTGGAGCTAGGCGATGAGGAGGAGACTCAACCGTCTCCGACCGTTCGCATGCCGAGAACCTTGGTGCCGACGGCAGCGCCGCAGATGGCGTGGACGGACACCGAGACGGCGGAGACCGAGATCCTTGCTGTGCCGGTGGCAACCACCGGCAAGTTGGATTGGGTTGATACCGTCGAGACTGTTGGAGCGGCTCGTTCCCTGGATACCACTGGTCAGAGCGAGATGTCGCGCCAGGATAAGCAGCCTGCCATACCTGTGCTCGCGGCCGACGAGGGACCAGCGCAGGCGGGAACAGCGCTTCCGGACGCCTTATCCTGGCCTTTGCCGGTGAGTATCATCATCGGCGGCCGCTACCGGGTTGAAACCCTGTTGAGCACAGAGCCGGATGACCAGGACGGTGAGAATATCTATCGAGTGAGCGATCTCAAAGGTTATGAGCGCTGCTGGTCCTGCTCGCAGGAGTATGGCGAAGACGCTGAGGCATCGGACCGCTTCTGCCTGGAGTGTGGCGCCGATATGCTCGGCCGTGAATATCTCATGTACGAGCGGCGCATTCCGGCTGATGGCATGGAAATAGCAATCGACCGGGCTAACACTGCTCCTGAGCATCCCGCGGTCACCAGTGCTTTGGTGACTCAGGAGGAACGGACCTTTACGCAGAGCAACCGTAGTTATCGAGTCATACCGAGATTGACCGAGCCCTCGGCATTTCCACATGGAGCCCGTATCCTTATTGGGGTCGCTACGGATGTCGGCAAGACGCGTGCTGGTGAGCGAAATGAAGATAGTGTGGGTGCGCTCGTCCTCAATCTGGCCCACGACTCGCATATGCAACCGGTGGCGCTCGGAATAGTAGCCGACGGCCTCGGTGGGCATGTCAATGGCCAGGACGCCAGCCGTCTTGCGACCCGGATGGTTACCGAATACATTTTGCGCAAGGTAGCATTGCCGCTGGTCAGTCTACCTGTGGACGGCGTCGCCATTGAAGAAGACCTCAAGAGTGTTCTCCTGGAAGGTGCAATGGCCGCCAATGCCGCGCTGTGCAACGCCAACGACGAGACCGGAGCGGACATGGGTTCTACGCTGGTGGCGGCGCTCCTGTTTGGCAGCTCAGCCCATATCATCAACGTGGGAGATAGCCGGGGCTACGTTTTTTCCGATGGCGAACTCCGCCAGATCACTACTGATCACTCATTTGTCGAGCAGCTCATCATAAGTGGTTTCATTGCACCGGCTGATCGTTACACCCATCCACAGCGCAACCAGATTCTAAGGAGCCTGGGAGACGAGCTGAAAATAGACATAGACGTCTTCGAGCAGAAGCTCAAGCCGGGTATGCGACTTATGCTCGTTTCGGATGGTCTGTGGGAGATGGTGCGCGACGACGAGACTGCGCGCATTCTCAGTGAGTCAACTAGCCCCCAGGAGGCATGTGACCGGTTGATTGAAAGCGCCAATGAGCACGGCGGAGAAGACAATATCAGCGTGGTGGTGATCGAGGTATGCGGCTAGAGTGGAGTGCTGGCTGCTCTGGCGCAACAAAAATGGTCGCCGTTTCGTAGACGCCATAGAGGTTACGCCATCGTCTGCCTGGAAAAGATAACGTAGAGGCCAGCCGTTGCCCTATAGGTCGGTGCAGGTGCACACGCCGGGTGGCGAGATGCGGAGAGGAGTCACCGGCAATGCCCGGAGAAGTATCATTGAATTGCCAAGTTGGCCGTGAGCGCATGAGTGTGACGGGGGGTACTCAGGTGGCCTACGTCCTGGTGGAGGCCCGGCCAAGTACAGCGCTCACGCAGACGCGTATGCCGTTGAATTTTGCTTTGGTGCTGGACCATTCCGGCTCGATGAAAGGAGCCAAGCTCCAGGCGGTCAAAGAAGCGGTGAAACTGGTCATCAACCATATGTCCCCGACCGATATTGTCTCGGTAGTCATCTTCGATGACAATGTGAGAGTCATCGTGCCTGCGCAGCCTGCCAGTGATAAGATGGGGCTCGGAAGTGCGATAGATAGCATTCGTGAGGGTGGTGGCACGGCGATGTCTCTGGGCATGAGCGTCGGTCTGACCGAACTTCGCAAGCATGCCTCGCCGGCAATGGTCAACCGGATGATCGTGTTGACTGATGGAGTCACCTATGGTGACGCCGATCGTTGTCGCCGCATCGCCGACGATGCCGGAGCCTCCGGAATAGGCATCTACCCGCTCGGTATTGGAGCCGACTGGGATGAAGATCTCCTGGACAACATTGGTCAGCGCAGTAGTGGTATGCCTGCCGAGTTCATTCGCCGTCCCGAAGACGCTCTAGGACTCTTCCAGCGACAGCTGCAGAGCGCCGAGTCGGTCTCAGTTCGCAATGCGCAATTGACGTTGCGTTTGCCGGCAGGGGTGACGCCCAAAAAGTCAGTGAAAGTGCTGCCGATCATATCGGAACAGCCGCAGAATACCCTCTCTGATCGGCAGGTAATGGTGTCGTTTGGCGATCTTGAGCGAGACACTCCCCAGGCGACTCTGGTCGAACTCATGGTAGAGGCGAAGCCGGCCGGTACGTTCCGCATCGCTCAGGCCGAGCTGAGCTACGAGGTGCCGGGACGGGGAGAAGAGAAGGTTCGCTCTGATGCCGTCGTCACCTTTACCAATGAGACCGTTCCTCCCGAGGAGGCCAATCCAGTGGTGCTCAATTTCGTGGAGAAGGCCAATGCTCACCGGTTGGTCACCAAAGTGCTGGACGAATACAAGAAGACTGGCAAGGTGACGACGCGCCTGCATCCAAATGTCACCAGGATTTTAGATCCGGAGACACAGCGCTTGCTCGACCAGGTGTCGGCAGGCGGCTCTATCTCAGCCGAGGATGTCAAGTCGATTGGTAACAAGACTCGAAAGCTGACGCAGCGTTTCGACGAGTAGCAACTATAGCAAGAACCCAACGTGTCAGGTGCCACGCATACCATGCGTAAACAACGTATAACTGCTGATCACCAACCATGCGTACCTCAGATCCAGAGTGAGAGGAGATTTCAATGGCAATTGTTTGTTCACAGGGCCACAGCAATCCTGATGGCTCGGCATTCTGCGATGAGTGCGGAGAGCGGTTGGGTGGGAGCAGCGCCGCCGGCGCAGTAGTGACGCCCACGCCGGTGGCCTCTTCAGCTCCGGCCGCGCCTTCAGCTCCAGCATCATCGGGTTCGCCGCGTCTCATTATTCAGGACGACAACACCATCGTTGATTTAAAGGGCAAGAGTGAGGCGCTGGTGGGACGCGAAGATCCTGTCAGCAATGTGTATCCTGATGTGGATATGACTCCACATAACGGTGAAGAAGGCGGCGTTTCGCGAATTCATGCCAAAATTCTGATCAACGGCAACCAGTATATGGTTGAAGATCAGAACAGCACCAACAGCACGTTTGTCAACCGGCAGAAGCTAGCCCCCAAGACTCCCACGCCAATCAAAGATGGCGACGAGCTTCGCTTTGGCCGTGTAGTTACCATCTTCCGTACCAGCTAATCTCGTCCTCAGGGAGAGCCCATGCCGAGCGGCACGGGCTCTCCCTGCCCTTCTAGCGGCGGCGGTTTTGGCAAGAAGTTCATCGCGCTACCCTAAGACTATGGGCGAGCAGCCTATACATCGGTACACCAAAAGGAGCTGGAAAATGACCGATCCTACGTCGCGGCAGTACGTAGCACTCCCTGGTAGTGAGCGTAAACTGGTCCCTGGCGCTCATGTAGTTGGTCCGATCGATCCGAACGAAGTCATCCAGGTAACTATCAAGCTGCGCTCTCGTTCCTCCGAGGACCTGGATGCAGCAGTGAATGCTCTGGGTGCGCAGTCACCCAGCGAGCGCACCTATCTCACCCCGCAAGAGCTTGAAGCCAAATACGGAGCTGATCCGGCTGACACAGATAAGATCGTGGAGTTCGCTCGGCAACAGCACTTACAGGTGGTGCAGGTTATACCTGAGCAACGCACGGTTATACTCTCCGGCACTGCCGAGCAGATTAGCCAGGCGTTTCGAGTCAAGCTGATGAGCTATGATTCGCCGCAGGGTCAGTATCGCGGCCGTCTCGGACCCGTGCATGTGCCGGCTGATCTGCAGCCGATCATCGAGGGAATCTTTGGGCTGGACAATCGTATGCAAGCTCGCCCCCAGATCGTGCGCGCCCATCGGTCAGCAGCGCTCACTGAGCCGGGAAGTATCGCCACCGAGAGCGCCAGCGGAGCCGGTGCCGCCCAAGCCGGGAATGCGGTGAGCTTTTTCCCACCGGAGGTCGGCAGGATCTACAACTTCCCGGAACATCTTACTGGTGCCGGCCAGTGCATTGGCCTGATCGAGTTTGGCGGTGGTTTTCGAGAAAGTGACGTTGCCGCCTATTTCCAGCACCTGAATCTGCCCGTGCCGCATGTTGAGGCCGTCTCTGTCGATGGAACTCCTAATCAGCCGGGTGCAAATCCTGATATCGACGGTGAGGTCATGCTTGACATCGAAGTAGCAGCCTCGATCGCGCCGGGTGCCAAAATCGTGGTTTACTTCGCCCAATTTACCGAGCAAGGCTGGATACGGGCCATTACGAGCGCTATCCATGATCGCCAGCATAAGCCCTCTGTGCTCTCCATCAGTTGGGGATTTACCGAAGGCCAGGATATCTGGACCAGCCAGGCGGTTCATTCCGTCAACCAGGCGTTCCAATCGGCGGCGTTGCTCGGGGTGACGATCTGCTGCGCTTCAGGGGATGACGGCTCAGAGGATCAGCTTGCCGATGGCCATGCGCACGTGGATTTCCCCGCCTCGAGTCCATATGTGCTGGCATGTGGGGGAACGAGCATCAAGCTCTCCGGTCGCGACGTGACGGGTGAGACAGTATGGAATGACGGCACCCGCGCCAATGGCGGCGGTGCCGGCGGTGGTGGGATCAGCGATATGAACGCCTTGCCGCCCTGGCAGCATGGTTTTGTACCGCCATCGGTAAACCCCGGACATCGCCTGGGGAGAGGTGTACCTGATGTTGCCGGCAATGCCGACGGAAACTCCGGTTACACCATTCTGGTGGACGGGCAGGTGGCCAGCAATGTCGGCGGCACCAGCGCGGTAGCTCCGCTCTGGGCAGGCTTGATCGCCCGAATGAATGAACAACTAGGCAAGCCGGTTGGGTTCGTCAATCCTTTGCTCTATAGCAAGCTTAATCAAGCAGGCGTGTTTCACGATATTACCGTCGGCAGTAATGATCCCACCAACGGCGTGATTGGGGGCTATGCCGCCGGACTCGGCTGGGACCCGTGTACCGGTTGGGGAAGTCCTGACGGCACGTTGCTGCTCAATGCCCTCGCGAAACCGGCAGCTAGCTAAAGGTCACCCTATGGTGTCGGCAATCGGAAGAGCGTGGTTGGCCGGGCGTGAAAGACTGCTGCGCCAGTGGCTCGGCCTACATCGTTACCTTATGCTGGCACCTTTACCACTGGTGCTGGTTGGGTGTGGCTGCATGGCACTGGCTGGTTCCAGCGACCTGGCCAACACCTTCGACTCGCCGCGCCACGGCGGCCCGATTGTCGCCTTCTTGCTTTTTCTCACTCTCACGCTGGCGTTTCTGCTGTTTATCGTTGCCTGCCGAAGTGTGGTGCCAGCGCCGCTTGTTCGGCGGCGACGCCTGTTGCGCTGGCTGATCTACCCCGTGCTGATCTGGTCGTTCTTTACGGCGTATCAGACCTCAGGTATAGTGCTGCGTGGCATAGTCGATTCGCTTACCACCACTCCGGTGCGTTACGGTAGCGATGACATGTATTACAACCACTACAATGCCTGGCTAGTTCTTCGTGGAAAGAACCCGTATGTAGGGGACCGGTTGGCTGCGGCATTGCGCTATTTTCCCACGACGGCGTATACTCCGCTGGCTCGTGGGCAGTTTGCCAATCCTCTTCATTATCCCAGCCAGGATCAGCTGGATGCGGTCATCCGCGGTTATCTGGCGCACCCGGAGATAGTGCCTCCCGAGGTAGATCCAAGCACGACCCATAGCTACCCCGCTGGTGCGTTTCTGGTGGATCTACCGGCTGTCTGGGCTGGTTTCCCCAGCGTTGCCATTACCCAGTTGCTGCTCCTAGTGGTGCTCTTCTGGCTGATTTGCCGCGCCACGCCGCCGATCTGGCAACCGATAGTGCTGGTGTTGCTCTTTACTCTGGCGGATGGCTCGCGCCAGGTAGCCGGAGGAGATTTTGAGATCTGGCCGCTGGCCTTCATGGCTTTTGCGTGGCTTTTGCGAGAACGGAGCTGGCTTTCAGCGCTTATGGTAGGGATAGCTTGCGCCATCAAGCAAACTGCCTGGCTGGCGGCTCCGTTCTACCTGGTCTGGGTCTGGCGAGCGTACGGATTTCGCGAGATGTGTAAGCGGGCTGCGGGGGGCCTGCTAGCCTTCCTGGCGATCAATGTGCCCTGGATCATTGCCTCTCCCCATCAGTGGATGAGTAGCCTGGTGCTTCCAGTGAGTCTTCCATTGCTACCCGACGGCAGTGGCGTAATTGGTTTGTCGCTGGGCGGCCTGCTTCCTCTACTGCCTTCGTGGACCTATGGGTTGCTGGAAATCATGCTGCTGGCCGGGTCGTTGTGGTGGTATGGGCGTAACTGGGAGAGATATCCATTCGCCGGACTGGTTCTTCCGCTGCTGCCGCTCCTGGGAGCATGGCGCAGCTCAGAGCGATACTTTCTCCTCTTGCCGCTGGCGGCGCTGCTGGCGGTCGCACTCTCGCTGCGAGGGAAGGCGCCGGTGGGGACGGGTAGTACGAGAGGTGTACCCACCGGCGCCGCATAATCCCCAATAATCCCTGACCCTGTTTGCGCCCAGCATACCTGCTGGGTATGCAAGTTGAATTGCACGGGATCTACACGGCACAGGGATGAAACACTACAGAACAGTGGGAGAAGATTACCCGATTTATCGGTTCAGGAGAACGGTATAATCGGCGGGTTGATCTTGCCGCCCGAAACCCCGGAGATGATTCCGGCCAGAGCGGTATACCATGCCACAATTGCGGTAGCGACGCCGGTATAGCCGCCTATCTGCGTGAGGTTTTTATTAGCATTCAGCGCCCCGATGCAGAGCAGCAGGAAGGTAACGAACAGCAAAATGAAGACGAGCGAGTGCGCGCCACTCACACGGAACGAGCCGAGCATCATGATGCCGGTGAAGATGGTCCAGCCCAACAGATAAAAGCCGACTGCAGTCGCGGAGACGTGGAGAGCGGCGGCTCCAAATGCGGGAAGCAACAGCGCAGCGTACGAGAGCCAGAACGCGCCGTAGGAGGTAAACGCGGTGGCGCCGAAGGTATTGCCAGTGCGGAATTCCCACATGCCTGCGGCGAACTGAGCAATGCCGCCATAGAATACCGCAAGGCCGATGACTACAATGGTGTCGGTGCCTTGGAGCCATCCGGCGTTGACCGAGCTCAGGACGAAGGTGGTCAGGGCAAAGCCACACAGGCCCAACGGGCCGGGGTTCGCAATCTTGATGTCTGTCACGATGAAAGAACTCCTCTCTGGGAAGGAAAACATCAATGGTTCCCTATGTTCGCGAAGGTGCGCCCGAGATGAGTCGCCACTGCCCTCGGGATGTGGGCGTGGTGACAG
Source organism: uncultured Chloroflexia bacterium (assembly GCA_963826075.1). GTDB lineage: Bacteria > Chloroflexota > Ktedonobacteria > Ktedonobacterales > JADMIN01 > JAJPKE01. Next base: position 578,188 of record CAWGVQ010000002.1, on the reverse strand, counting down.
AGAGTTTGGTGAGTATGATAGCTGCTATCGATGGGGTGGGGATCATGCTCCTTTCAAGTATGCCCTTCAAGTATGCGCTTGAGCGACATACAGCTGTGGAACGGCTCTATTGTAGTTGAGTTTAGCACAAGTTTGGATAAAAATGAATACCCAAGGCGCAACCCCGTGCAAAATCTGTTATCATGTCACAGAGGTGTGTAGGCACGGTTGCAGCCTACTCGGGTATCGTAGAGTTTACACGTTCGGTTTTGGGTAGCGAAAGGGGCACATATGTCCAGTTCTCAGGGGTCTTCAGGGTCGACGGCGACCATTGACGCGCTACTACAAGAAACACGCACGTTTCCGCCCTCCGCCGCCTTTGCGGCCCAGGCAAATGTCCGTGATGCCTCGATTTATCAGGTAGCACATGACGATCCGGAAGGTTTCTGGGCTAGCGCCGCCAATCGACTTGACTGGTATGAGCGCTGGGGGCAGGTACTTGAGTGGAATGCTCCGTGGGCGAAGTGGTTTGTAGGCGGTAAGCTAAATGCCTGCTACAACTGTGTTGATCGCCATGTGAAGACGGCGCGTCGCAATAAGGCTGCTCTGATTTGGGAAGGCGAGCCCGGTGATACCCGTGTGCTAACCTACCAGGACATGTACCGCGAGGTCAATAGGTTTGCCGCGGTACTGCTTGATCTAGGGGTGCAAAAAGGGGATCGCGTGGCTTTCTATATGCCGATGATCCCCGAGCTTGCCATCGGCATGCTGGCTTGTGCTCGCATCGGCGCCACGCATATGGTGGTGTTTGGCGGATTTAGCGCTGAGGCGCTGAGCGGACGTATCAACGATAGTCAGGCTAAGGTCGTGGTCACGGCAGATGGCGGGTGGCGTCGCGGCGGTGTGATTCCACTCAAAGACACCACCGATACTGCGCTGGCTGATTGCCCTACTATTGAGCATGTTCTGGTGGTAAGGCGAGTCGGACCCGAGGTACGCCAGGTGAACATGCAGGAGGGGCGAGATATCTGGCTACACGATGCGCTGAAGAGTGCTACCAGGAAATATGTCGATCCGGAGCAACTGGATAGCGAGCATCCGCTCTATATCATGTATACTTCCGGTACTACCGGCAAGCCCAAGGGGCAGCTTCATACTACTGCTGGCTATCTGGTGGGCACGTCGCTCTCGCATGAGTGGATCTTCGACCTCAAGGAGGATGACGTCTACTGGTGCACTGCCGATATCGGCTGGGTGACTGGCCACAGCTATATAGTCTACGGACCGCTGTCCAACGGCGCTACCGTCGTCATGTACGAGGGATCGCCGGATTTCCCCGACAAAGATCGTTACTGGGACCTCATTGAGAAGTACCGCGTCTCGATACTCTATACCGCTCCAACCTCGATCCGCACCTTTATGCGCTGGGGTGAGCAGTTTCCGGCAATGCATGATCTTTCCTCATTGCGAGTGATGGGCACGGTGGGCGAGCCGATCAATCCCGAGGCATGGATCTGGTATCACGAGAATATCGGCTACGGCAAATGCCCAATAGTAGATACCTGGTGGCAGACAGAAACCGGCGAAATCCTGATCACTCCGCTGCCCGGCATCGTCGCGACCAAGCCTGGCTCCGCCACACGCCCATTCCCTGGTATCGAGGCTGATATCCTCGACGAGGACGGCAACAGCGTGCCCAGTAACACCGGCGGCAACCTGGTGCTCCGGCGCCCGTGGCCGGCAATGTCGCGTACGATCTGGGGAGATCCGGATCGCTACAAGGCTACTTATTGGAGCAAGTATCCAGGTATCTACCTGACCGGCGATGGCGCACGCCGTGACGACGACGGCTACTACTGGCTGCTCGGGCGTGTAGATGATGTGCTGAATGTCTCCGGGCACCGTATCGGAACCATGGAGGTGGAGAGCGCGCTGGTCAGCCATCCAGCGGTGGCGGAGGCAGCGGTCATTGGGGTCTCGGATCCAATTACCGGGCAGGCCATTGTGGCTTTCGTAACGCCGCGCAGTGGACAGCAGCCCAGTGATGCTCTGGCAGCTGAGCTCAAGGAGCATGTAGTGCAGGCCATAGGGGCGCTGGCTCGTCCGAAACGCATTTACTTTACAGTGGAGTTGCCCAAGACTCGTAGCGCGAAGATCATGCGACGCCTGCTGCGTGACATCGCTGAAGGGCGTGTCCTGGGAGATACCACCACGCTACTTGATCCTGGTATAGTTGCCCAGATCAAGGACCAATATGAAAGTAGCGAGGGCTGACCGACGAGGTAGCTGCTTCGCTTCATCGATCACAGTGGGGATAGCCAGACGGCTATCCCCACTGTGATGTTTGTCGCTTGCTGGGAATGCGTACCCTGGTGCTGGCGGAATCGGATAGAACGGGTAGAATGACGGCTATGGCAGTGTGCGAAAAGGAATCACTGGCCTTTCTGTATGAGCGCGGCCGTGATCGCCGGCGCGCCTTTACTCCAGAAGAGATGCGGCTGTTACGCCAAGCGCGCCGCGCGCTCGACAGCGCTGAGTCGGTTGTTCTGCGCCTGGGTGGCAAGGCTGGGCGTTTGGGAGAATGTATCGTGGCGACGGCGTTACTCGAAGGGTGCTTGCAAGCACTCGCCTATGCCGGGAAAGTGGGAACGCCGGTCACCATACTGGTGGACGAGGAGGCGGGGGAGCTTTTCCATGCTCTGGCCTACCAGGGTGCTTACTGGCCAGCGATCGAAACCATACAGATACCAACCGGTGACCGCGTAGAGGCGCAAGATTTGGCTACCTATGCGTTGTCTGGAGCGAAGGCTCTTCTGGTTGATCTGCATGGCGCTCACGATGACACGCCATACCTGCTGGAGAGAGATGGTCATACGGCTCTGATGCACCTGTACCGCGCCGGTATTCGTTACTATGCCAGGCACGGTCCCCTGCAGCGCTACCGAGATTTCGTAACGGATCTCTGGCAGTTAGAACCGGAGGCAATAGATCCACGGCTAGCTCAGCCAATCATCCGGCTGGGTCCGTGGGATGATACCAGATATGCAGCCCTGGCGGAGGTGGTGGGTTGGCAAGATGATGCCCTTCACCATGATGCGCTTCACATCGTAGGTTTTTTTCAGTCAGTGGTGCTGGCAAAGTGCTATCCACACTGGGATCGGGTGCTGCAGGAGCTTGCGGCACTCGTAGCAGGGTGGTGGCCCAACAAGCAAATCTCCTTTTTGATAGCCAGTGGTCCGCAAGAGCAGCAACTGCCTGGCCTGCATAGCGAGGAACTGGCAGCAGCGTTTGCCAGCGTGAGCGCCGCCATGCCGAATGCCCAGGTACAGGTGGAGCGTATACCTTCACTTCGGGACCTGGCTATGCTGGTATCGCGAGCGGCATTGGTGCTTGCCAATGACACCGGACCCGGGCACCTGGCAGGAGCCCTCGGTATTCCGACCATTACTCCGTTTCTGCCCGGCGGTGTCTACTCGAAAGAAGTGTGGGCCTCGTCACTCTGGCATCACGGCGTTACGGTGGAGCCCAACCCATTTACCAGCCAGCAGATTGAGTCGGCGGTAATCTGGGGAGATGCCTCCATAATTGGCTACGTCGACCCGTCTCGACTGGCTGCGGAAGCTTTTGAAGCGTTAGGAAGGTAAGATTTGCCTATCCGGAGAGGCTCCAGCCAAAGGGTCCACTGGCAGTCTGGGTGTCTATCTGCTTTACGCTTTTGCCGTCGGAGCTTACCAGATACGTGCCCGATTGGCTGGTTATGGCGAGGTACTGGCCATCAGTAGACCAGAGCATGGTTGCCGCTGCCAGGGTAGGCACGGATGGCAAAAGGCGGGGAAAACTGGTTATACTCCCAAAACCGGTTATATTCCCATTGGCGAAGTTGATGCTCATGATGCCAAGATCCTGCACAGGTGTGGCTAAATGGGTGCCGTCGGGGGACCAGACCGGCGTTCCAGTCACGTCGTATGTCAGCAGCTGAAACAGTGAGGCGCCATTGTTGGTGGCCAGAAGCATCTGGCCGGTGCTGTCAACAAGCGCAGCGGTTTCTCCCAGAGGGGACCAGTAGACACCGGTGATCGTATTCTGCAGTTGCGCGTTGCTTATTGCCAGTTCCGGCTCCGAGACGGCGATGGTGGCAATCTCTGGTGTGCCAGTCCGATTGGTGAAGCCGACGAGCCATGTGCCGTTGCTTTCCTGGGGAGTGAATCCGGCCGCGGTTAGTGTTATGTTTGCTGGAGTCAGATTCTGTACACACGAGCTCTGGAGTACCGGGCAGCTAAAGATGCCGGTGAGCGATCTGGCGCTCGGCTCCCAGGCCGTCCAGGTGAGTGTGGGTTGGCCACTGCCCTGCAGCCAAAACATTTGGTCGACGCTGGCCGCGCTATCGGATGGGTCCGCGCTTGCCGCAACCTGCCTGGCGACGTTGTTGGGCAGATCGTAGGCCCAGATGCTCTCCGCCTCGCCGTCAAGCTCGACAAACGCCAGCATCTGGCTATCGCTGCTCCAGACAAGTGCTGTAGGGTCTCCGTGCTCGCTTGCGACTATCGTCTGGTCTCCGGTCCCATCTGCATTGACCAGATGCAACGAGCCATCCTCCGATTGGTAAGCAATGTGCTCTCCGTCAGGAGACCAGCTTAGGAACGGAGGTGTCGCACAGCTGGCGGTAGTGGTGCAGATGGCGCTGAAACTGGAGAATGCCACATCATCCAACCGATCCGCGCGAATAACGTGTATGCGCCCGCTGGTGGCCTCAACGTAGGCCACCAGGCTGCCGTCGGGCGAGACGCTCCAGATAGTGCCCACTGTTAAGCTGGCTGGAGTCAGTTGCTCGCCAATGTCGGGACCATTCTCGGGCGCACTCCAGAGCGCGCCACCATATTCATAGATTACCCGGTTTCCCGCGGCGAGCGGCTCGCTGTTCGGATTGATGTTGCCGATGATCGGAGTCGGAGTACGGACGGCTGTTGTTGGGCTAGAATGGAAGAGACCCTGCTTGAGCAGCAGGGCCGACCCAATGATGATGGCAAGAACCGCCGCACTCTGGAGCGCTATGCGGCTCCACTTCGGTGGCGAGCCACGGGTCCTTGAGCGGTGAGACCCTGGCGACGTCACGCCTGGCGGAGTTTCATTGGCCTTAGCTTGGCTGCGTAATATCGCGGCAAATTGCGGAGAGCCAAAAATCCTGTCACGCAACTCCGGTGGAGGGGATACTCTTGGAGTGTCGCGAAGCAGCAAGTCGAAACGACGATATTCGGCAACGACCTCGCTGCAGAGGGCACAACTTTCCAGGTGCGCCGCGATCTCCTCACGGAGTTGCGGGTCTAGCGTATCGTCGAGATAGGCACTGAGATGACTCTCGGCCTTCTCGCAGTTCATTTGCCAACGCCTCCCCCCTGTTCCAGCGCACGATAGTGCTCACGAAATGAGTGCCGCGCACGGGACAGGTACATCTTGACGCCGCTCTCCGCGATATTCAAGGTTGAGGCAATCTCGGCATAGGAGAAGCCTTCCTGCGTGTAGAGCAGCAGGGCCGTGCGGTAGTGTCGCGGCATGCGCTGCAGGGCGGCATGCACTAACTCCGACGTCCCAATGGTTTCTTGTGGGTCAGCGCTTTCGACATCAGCAGGCTCATGGTCGAGATCCTGCCAGGGAAGCCACGCGATCAACTTCCGTCTACGCAGGGCATCATATGACGTGTTGGTGGCAATACGATAGAGCCATGCTGAAAGCTTTAGGCTCGCATCCATCTTGGGTAGCGCTTTGAAGGCCTTCAGAAAGGTATCCTGCGTGAGATCGTCCGCCTGCTCGCGACTGCCGACCAGGTGATAGATGTAGTTGTAAATCGGGGTCTTGTATTCGTCGTAGATCCGCTCAAAGGACCACGCCTGCTCCGCCGACCTTCCCTCAGCCACAGGCGCGCGCTCCCTTACTGAATGAGACTGCCAGTTTGCAGCCTCTTCAATGAGCGAACGCCCCGCTACCGCAGTTCCGGCTATCAGGTTCGTCCCTCCGGCTCCATCATGCCGGCTCGGGTCCTGTTGCTGAGACGGTGGCTGGTCGTTTTCAGACCCTCTGTCAAATGGAACGGACTCATAAGACGGCGGTAACATAAGCCTGGCAGGCTGCCTTTCACTAGTTAGGTGAACGGGGCTATCATACCAAACTGTGCAGCCTCTCTCCAAACAAATACGCCCGATTTTCCTATAGAGCCAGTAGAAAGGGCCAAAGTTTTCAGGACTGGCGCGTGAATGTGCTGCCCGTTCGCATCCACTCTTTGACTTCACGTACGAATTCGTTCGGCACTTCATCTTGTGGAATACCGCCGCAGTCGAAGATTCGAATATCGGCATGAGCATTGGCGCTGCGAAAGGAGTATGCATTCTCTAGCGGTGTAAGGCGAGAGTCTTTTCCCCAGCAGAGCAGAATCGGTTGCCGCAGCCGAGCGTACTCCGCTACGACTGAGGTGTTGAGACAGCCGGAGATGAAGCTGGCAATGGGAAAGCGCCCTCCTGGCTGGTGCGCCATGGTGTAATAGATGTCTATCATGTCGTCGCTGACCAGGTTGCGGTCGGCATAGACCTGAGTCTGGAGCATGTATCGAATGCTGCGACGCGAGCACACCAGGTTGTATATGCTTTCTCCCAGTAGCGGTGATGAGAGTAACATACGTACCAGCCGGCGTCCCGGCGACTCGTACTCATCAGATAGGTTCTGCAGACCCGTCGGCTCTATGAGGATAAGCCGGGCAAACAGCCCGGGGCTGCTGGCGACGACCCGTATGGTAAGGGCAGCGGTAAGTGACGGTGCCAGAATAGAAACGGGCTGATCCGCGCCCCCTACCACCTGCCGGACGAAATCGCCGATGAGCTGTATATACATGGCTGGTGTATAGCGGAGGGCTGGACGCTCGGAGTTGCCAAATCCGAGTAGATCAAGAGAATAGACCCGAAAGTTGCGGGCCAGATTGTCAAAGATATGCCGGAACTCGTAGGATGAGGCGCCGACGTAGATACCATGTATCAGCACAAGTGGCTCACCCTGACCTTTGACGGTGTAGGCGACCCTTCCAAAGTTTGAGCTAAAGCTTCGCCGCTCGCCCTCAAGCACCTGCGGGGGAGCAGCAACCTCGAGATTGCTGAGATAGTTGGCAATCGCGAGCGTGGCGACGGCCCCGGCAGCGGCAAGTATGGCGATATGCCGGGTGGAAAATCCGCTATCCCTTTGTCGTATCATCGGCCATCCCGGCTCTTCTTCTCATGGCTACGGCACCGCAGCGTCGCCACCTGAGCAAAATCTCGCAATCCTCGTGCCGTTGCAGGATTGCCAGTAGCCATATCAGTTCTGAGTGTGGCCGTTCCCAGTCTCGCCGAGCTAGTGATCGGTGACCTGGGAGGTCAAAATGTCTATGGCATGTGGCAATACCGGAAGTATAACCGGAAGGCATTCGCGGACGCCTTTAGGACTCCCTGGAAGGTTTACAATAAGTGTCCGGTTGCGGCAACCGGCGACCGCACGGCTCAACATCGCCATAGGCGTCGATCTCATTGTCTCCATCCGCATGGCCTCGGCGAGCCCTGGTACGAGTCGCTCGATGACGGCCAATGTTGCCTCTGGCGTGATGTCGGTGGGGCTGAGACCGGTTCCACCAGTAGTCAGGATCAGCTGAAGCTGGAGGTCATCCGACCAGTGGCGTAAGATGCTCTCAATAGCGGCACGCTCGTCCGGCACTACCTGCCGGGCGCGAATGGTGGCCAGTAGGGGCGGTTCGGTCACCAGACCGGCGATGGCGTCACCTGAAGTGTCTTCGCGTTGCCCCAGCGCTCCCTTGGTGCTGGCAGTGAGGATGCCTACGCTTATCACGGTCTGCTCCTTATGTTAGGCTCGTCATCCAAAATAGCACACTACAGAAGATGTAGGGGCGCGGTGCCCAGTCAGGCAAGACCATGTGTAAACACCAGACGCCCACTGCACGTGATGCACCGGGCGTCTGGTGTAAATGAAAAGAGAAAATTCCTGCCAGGAACGAGGGTGGCTAATCGAGATAATCTTTAAGCCTGCGGCTGCGGCTGGGATGGCGTAGCTTGCGCAGCGCCTTGGCTTCGATCTGGCGGATGCGCTCCCGGGTGACGCGGAACTCTTTGCCCACTTCTTCGAGAGTTCGGCTGCGGCCGTCGTCAAGACCAAATCGCAGACGTAGAACCTCTTGCTCGCGTTGAGTCAACCCGTTCAGCGCATCCTTTACCTGCTCCTTGAGCAACTGATGGCTGGCAGCTTCGGCTGGAGCAAGAGCGGCATGATCTTCGATGAAGTCGCCCAGGTGACTATCATCTTCTTCACCAATCGGCGTCTCCAGACTGACCGGTTCCTGGCTGACCTTGATGATCTCGCGAACTTTATCTGGTGAAATCATCATCTCCTCGGCGATCTCGTCGGCAGTCGGCTCGCGCCCAAGTTCCTGAAGCAGGCGCCGGCTGGTGCGAATCAGTCGATTGATGGTCTCGACCATGTGGACAGGAATGCGGATGGTGCGGGCCTGGTCAGCGATGGCGCGAGTTATCGCCTGGCGAATCCACCACGTGGCATAGGTAGAGAACTTGTACCCCTTGGTATAGTCGAACTTCTCTACCGCCCGGATCAGGCCGATATTGCCCTCCTGAATCAGGTCAAGCAGGCTCATGCCTCGTCCGATATACTTTTTGGCCACGCTCACGACCAGCCGAAGGTTGGCTTCGGTGAGGCGTCTTTGGGCTTCTTCGCCATCATAGATACTGCGCAGATTCTGCACTGTAAGCGGTTTCTGCCGTTCGATCTTGCCTCGTTCCATACGCTTTGCCAGCGAGACTTCCTCGGCGGCCGACAGAAGTGGTACGCGCCCAATCTCACGCAGATACATGCGCACTGGATCGTCGAGATTACTCTCGAGTTCTGCCGTCAGCGCATTCACGCCTTCACGAAGCTCGTCCCACTTATGGCCACCGCTGTCGCCTAGTTCTTCCTCCGGTTCCGAGCCAACCCAGATATCTTTGGACGGGTCAAGCGGATCAACGGTCATTGGCTCATCCTTCAACATATCGCTGAAGGGATCGTCATCGCCTAGGATGGCGATTTCGTCCGGTTCCGCGACAGGTGTGCCAGAGAATACCGCAGGCATCGGCGGAAACGGTCCGATATCCTTACTGGTCTCCTCAGGTATTTCTTCCACCAGCGGCCTGGGCTGGTGACTTACAACCAAATTCGCTACCAGTTGCCCTTCCGGCAGCTGGTACGACGCCTGATCGAGCTCGCCGAGAGTATCCGCTATCACATCCTTACCATCTGCCGAATTACCGGCATCACTCCCCCACTCCGCGACTAGAGCATCGACTTGATATCGAGCGCTCTGTCGCTCTCGCACGCCTCGTTCGCGTCTGACCATCTCGCGAAATCCCTCCTGGAACGGCACAATCCCACGGGGTAAACTTCCCCACCAGTACCACCAATTCATCCCAATCAGCAGGGTTACCGGCGATACTCTGTGCTGTGTCGGCTCGTGGCCGCCAATGCTCCGCAGCTAGCTATTAACCCTGGTTGAAACAACCAGGATTCATTTATTGGCGTGATGGACGAAGGCGAGCCACTCGCTGAAGCTGTGAGCCGGCGGAAGTGCTCAGGGAGCCTAGCGCATCGTCCATCGCGCGTTTCCGTACCAATACCTGATTCAATTGTGTTATGAGTTCTCGTGATGCGGGAGAGTCAAGAGCATCTTCGGCATCGCGTAAGAGATACTCAAGTTCAACAATCTCTTCTTTCAGGCGCAGCCCTTTTAACCGATAGGCAGATTTGGTGGCGGCTTTGGCCATCCCCTTACCGTCCTGCGGCATGCCAGGTGGCAAAGCGCCTCGGATACGCTGTGCCGTCTCCTGGAGGAGTAGCGGCAGCTCACCCTCAAAAAGATGCGCATCTAGAGCTGGGTTGACCTTGGTTGCGGCAACGAACGCCTGAAAGAGAGCACGGGTCTCAGTTCCAGAAAAATCGCTTTCCGCCACAATACCAGAAATATCTGGCCACACGTCTGGGTAGTCGAGCAGCAAACCAAGGATGTGTTCTTCCTGGTCGAGTTCGGCAAGGAACCTGGCCGCTGTCCCGGTCGTCACCGGCTTTCTGGCCGCAGTGACGGACGCACTATACGACGTGCCACGGCCATTCTGCCCACTTTCAGAGTACTTTTCTCCCAAATCCTCGACAGGATCGCCCGGTTGGTCAAAATCCTCCTCTCGTTGGTGTTGGTGGGTGGCCGATTGCTTCTCGCGTTCCAAGCGTTGTCGCACCAGCACGAGATCGCGCCGGAGATCAAGTTGGTCAAGCCTGATTCGTGATGCCAGCCGCCCAACATACTCGTCGGCCAGAGTGCGATTATGCACCTCGGCGATGATCGGTAGTAAGCGGCGGGCAGCCTCCATCTTGCCATGCGGTGTATCGAGTGATAACCCGGCGGTCTCGGTTTCGATAAGGTAGTCAATCAGCGGTTGAGCCTGGTCTATTGCCTGCTGCCATCCGAGAGGATCCCGCCGTACAAATTCGTCGGGATCCTCATGCGGTGGTAGGCGCACCACAGTGATCTCTGCGTCTACCTGCTCCTCAAAGCGTACGATACCACTGGGTCTGGATCGGCGATCTCCAGGAGAGCGCAGTACCGCTCCCGGCACCGGTACAATCACTTTATCGAATGCCTGCTGCGCCACTGTAATGCCACGAAGCGTAGCTGACTTGCCGGCGGCATCAGGATCCAATGCCAGTGCTACCCGGCGTGTGAGCTTCTTGATTTGATGTACATGCTTCTCGGTGATGGCGCTGCCGATGCAGGCGACGACATTGCGGAAGCCGGACTGTGCTGGAAGGATCACATCCATGTAGCCTTCGACGATTACCGCCCGGTCATTGCGTTTGATGGCCTCTCGGGCCAGATCTAGGCCATACAGCGTCGCGCTCTTGTCAAAGAGGAGAGTCTGCGGCGTATTCAAATATTTGGGCTGGCCGCCACCCAGCTCGCGACCGCCGAACGCAATAGTACGGCCCTGGGCATCCCGGATGGGAAAGATCAGTCGATTGCGAAAATAATCGTAAATCCCTCCACCTCGTGCGCCCTCACGCTCTCGGGCAAGTCCTCCCTCTATGAGTTCGCTGGGTGAGTAGCCCTGTTCCTGCAGATACCGGCTGAGCCGATCGCCATCAGAGGCGTAACCAAGCCGCCAGAGAGTGATGGATTCACCCTGAACGCCGCGCGAGGCGAGGTAGGTGCGGGCATATTGGGCAGCGGCGGATTGCAGCAGCTGATGATGAAACCAGATGGCCGCCGCTTCATTGAGGGAGCGGAGGCGTAACTTGGCGGAGCGTTCGGGTGAGAAAGCGGGCTCGTCATCGTTCCGCTCGTGTTCAAACGGCACGCCCGCTCGCTCGGCCAGAAGAGCCAATGCATCGCGGAAATCGAGACTCTGGTGTTTCTCGAAGAAGGCAAAGATGTCACCATGTTCGTGGCAGCCAAAGCAGGTCCATGTTCCCTTCTCGGGGAATACATAGAATGAAGGAGTGCGCTCACCATGAAAGGGACACAGCCCTCTATAGGCCTTGCCGGATTTCTTGAGCGACACGACAGCGCCGATCTGTTCGACAATGTCGAGCTGATCTCGTACGCGTTCAACGATGCTGGTGGACTCGCCCACAGTGTGCGCTCCGTGCCCTAGGGGGCAGCTTCGGCGGAAACGGGTGTTAGACTTGTTGGCTTAGGTGGAAAGCAGGCCACAATAATGGCCGTTTCTGCTGGTGATTGCTATGTAAAGCTCTCCGCTATGTATAACGCTTCACAAAATCAAAAGTCGCAGCGAATCATCCGGCGGTGGCAACGACAGTGAAATTCAGCCCTCGTGATCGCCGAGCCAGCGTACCAGAAGATCAGCAATGCTGAGGACGCTGATGCCGATCAGCATTCCCGTGCCCATCCAGAGCGCCCGGTGTCTCCAGGTTTGGCTGCTCTCCGGCCTGACTAGTCTACCGAGCGACCAGCGACCTGGAAGAGCCATGATTTGTCCATTTACTCTGGCAGAGCGCATCGGTGCGGGGTCTGCCAGAGGTTCTCTGCTTACTTTCTCGGCTTCAGCTGGTGAAATCGTTGTTTCGCTCTTCAGGCGTTCGGTATAGAGATAGTCGGCAAGTTGCTCGCAGAACGCTGTGATACCCTGATGAGTAGCGTCGGGACTACCGCCTGGTGCCGGTAGTGTGAGGACATAAGCGCCCAGCGTGTGATTGCCCTGTTCCACCAGATCGACAAGGTCGATGAGCGTGTGGCCCGAGAGGCGCGCCCCGGCTGCATATCCGGTGATTTCCATTTGCAGATGCGAAGGTGGGCGTAATCCGGTCGTGGTGAATGTCAGGGTAGCCGGTCCGTCACGCTCGCTTTGTATTCTTGCCTCGAAGGTTACGCTGCCTGCAGGGGTGACGGGACCAAGCTGGATGATGCGCTGGCAGCCCGGAATCGTACTCTTCAGTACATCGGGGCTAAGCAATGCAGCGAAGACACGATCTATGGTTGTCGGAAATGTGTAAGTGCCTTCGATTCGCATAAATCCTCTTAGATACCTCCTGATACAGCCATTCCCGTCAGCGCGCTTGCGGGAAGCGTAATCTCCGCCCTCTTAAACCGCAATAGTATTTGGCAGTATACCGTACACCACTCAGAATACCAAAGGCCGGAATCATTTCATCTGGCTGCCGCCTCCAGTCTGAGGCGCGAGTATAAAGAAATATAAAAGTATTATAATATTGCGCGTTTGGGGTAGTGATGATATGATTATTTTACGTTGTCCGATTCTGCAGGAGTAATCCTACGGGCTGCAGCGCGGCCGTGATTGTCATCGGCAAAAGGGGCTGATATCCGTGAGTTTCTTGGAACCATATCGCCAGTATTTTTTGATTGCTCTTATCATCGTGGCGGTCGCGTTAATCATCTCAATCTTGCTCCAGGCGCGTGGTGCTGGGCTCGGCAGTGTCTTTGGCGGCACAGGAACAGTCTTCAAGACGCGGCGCGGTATTGACCTCTTGCTTTCCCGCATTACCATAGTATTCTCAGTGCTCTTTGTGGTGCTGTGCCTGCTTGCAACGTCGATCCCAACTAGTTGATATCAGTCGTTATGCCTAAGTTTGCTGGCGGTGACAATGGCGCTACCGTGGGCAAGATGCAGTTGGTGGTACGTAAGCCGAGCAGTGTGGCCCGACTTCCGCGGAAGTCGGGCTTTTTCTGTGTAGGATGGCGGAAGCGTACTCTAGTATGGCGCGATACAGTATGGCGCGATACCTATGAGTGTAGCTCGATACCCATGCCTCCATCTAGAAAATACCCGGAGAGCTAATGCCGGAAGTAATTGGCATTGATCGATATGAACTGCTTCCATTGCGCTGGCACTGCAGCCTCCTCGAAGATGGCGTCAAACGGGCAGGCTGGTTCGCAGGCGCCACAATCGATACACTCGCTGGGATCAATGTAGTACTGCTCGTCTTCTTCGGCTGCATGGATACAGTCCACTGGACAGACGTCTACGCACGACGCATCCTTCTGGCCAATGCAGGGTTGGGTAATAACGTAGGTCATGGCAACCGTCCTTTTGGTTTTGCCAGCACTAGATCTACTTGATGTAGATAAAGCTATTGTAATGCCGTTTCATGGGAGCGTCAAAAGCGCGTCAAAGTCCTCCAGAGGAGACCAGTAGTATGGCCGTTAGTGAAGTGACACTGGCCGAATTGAGCCGGGAGCAGTTGCAGAACATGTACTATCAGATGGTACTGCTGCGGCGTTTTGAAGAGAAAGCCGCCGAGGAGTACACTCTGGGAAAGATTGGCGGCTTCCTGCACCTGTACATTGGACAGGAGGCCAATGGTGTTGGAATGTTCTCGGCGCTTGATACGGATGACTATGTTCTGAGCGCGTACCGTGAACATGGCTACGCAATACTAAAAGGCATCGATCCGCACGCGGTAATGGCTGAGCTATTCGGCAAGGCGACTGGTTGCAGCAATGGCAAAGGCGGGTCCATGCATATGTACAGTGATAAGTATCACCTTCTCGGCGGCCAGGCTATTGTCGGCGCACAATTGGTGATGGGTGCAGGAGTTGGTCTGGCAATACAATACCGTGGCGAGCATCGTGTTGCGCTCGTCCTCTTCGGAGATGGTGCCGTTGATGAGGGAGCCTTCCATGAAGCGCTGAACCTTGCCGCCCTGTGGAAGCTGCCCCTTGTTCTGGTCTGTGAGAACAATCACTATTCGATGGGCATGGCCGTTACCCGGGCCTGGTCGGTAGATTCGCTCGAGCCTCGCGCTGCCGCCTACGGCATACCGTACCAAAAGGTGGATGGCATGGATGTTTTGGCGGTACGTGAGGCCACCCTTGCCGCGCGCGAACACGCTCTATCCGGAGCTGGCCCCGTGTTGATCGAGTCATTGACCTATCGGTTCCGTGGCCATTCGATGGCCGACCCGGCCTATTATCGTACCCGTGAAGAGGAGCATCTCTGGAAGAATACTCGCGATCCTATCGTGCTCTTCGAGGAGAAACTGAAGGCGGCCGGCATCCTACGCGATGAAGATATACGTGCCACCACCGACAAAGTAGAACTACTGGTCGAGAGTTGTGTGCAATTCGCCGAAAACAGCCCCAACCCCGAGCCCGATTCACTCTACTCCGACATAACCCTGGATGGCGCCGGTGCCATCGCCTGGCGTAGCAAGGCCAGCACACCACGAGAATAACGACGAAAGACAAAGGGATCGCCAGCCGGCGCCGGTTCCGGAGTTTGGCACTATATCTAGACGACATAAGGATACGAAATTAGCTATGCGCACAATTGCGTACCGCGATGCGCTACGTGAGGCAATTCGCGAAGAGATGCGGCGGGATGAGCGCGTCTACATCATGGGTGAAGACATCGCCGGCTATGGTGGCACCTACTCAGTCACCAAAGGGCTGTTTGAAGAGTTCGGCGAGAAGCGAGTCAAAGACACGCCACTGGCCGAAGAAGTGATCGTGGGGGCAGCGATTGGATCAGCACTTGGTGGTCTACGCCCCATTGCCGAACTCATGACCGCCAACTTCAGCCTGCTTGCCAGTGACCAGATCATCAATAGTCTGGCCAAGTTCCGCTACATGTTTGGTGGCCAGGCGACTCTTCCAGTGGTCGTCCGCATGCCAGGCGGCGGCGGTGCCCAACGAGGCGCGCAGCATTCGCAGATGCTGGAAACGATGTATGCCCATGTCCCAGGCTTGAAAGTGGTTATGCCGGCAACTCCCTATGATGCCAAGGGTATGCTCAAGGCGGCAGTTCGCGATGATGATCCGGTGGTGTTCATCGAGCATGAGCTCCTCTATAACGTCAAGGGGGAGGTGCCTGATGAGGGCGAGGACTACACTGTGGCACTGAATCGGGGCATTATCCGCCGTGAAGGGCAAGATGTCACCATAGTGACATTCTCGCGAATGGTGCACGTCTCACTTCAGGCTGCCGAAGAGCTGGCGCAGGAGAACATCTCGGCCGAGGTGATCGACCTTCGCTCGATTCGGCCAGTAGATCTTGAACTGGTGCTGACTTCGCTCCGCAAGACCAATCGGATAGTGATTGCCGAGGAGGGGTGGAAGTACTACGGCACCGGCCAGGGTCTGGCGGCGCTGATCTATGAGTATGGATTCGACTACCTCGACGCGCCTATTGGACACATTACCGGCAAAGATGTGCCGATGCCGTACTCCAAGCCGTTAGAGCATGCGGCCCTACCCACTCACAGCGACATCGTAGCGGCAGTTAAGGCTATCGTACCAGCTCGCGCGAGCGTACGGGCATAGGCCGGAGATTGGAGGCTGGAGATGCAGACGGTAGTAATGCCGAAATTGGGCGACACCATGGAAGAAGGCAAGATTCTGCGCTGGCTCAAGCAGGAAGGCGAGGATGTCCAGAGAGGCGACGCACTTGCCGAGATCGAGACTGAAAAGGTCAATATCGAGGTCGAATCCTTCTTTGCTGGTAAGCTCCGTAAGATTCTGGTTCCGGCTGGCGCTACTATGGCAGTGGGCGCGCCCATTGCTCTGGTTGGCGCGGCGGGTGAAGCAGTCACGGCTGGAGTTAGCGGGTCTGCCCAACCGGCAGAACCGGCAGCCGCCGCCACTGTGTCGGCTCCACTGATAGTCCAAGATGTGGCTGGAAATGGCCACGCCGGCGGTGCCGTCGCGACCGGTGAGCATGCCGAGCGTGTCTTCATCAGCCCGGTCGCCCGCCATATAGCCTCCGAGCACAACCTTGACATCTCCAAGATACCTGGTACTGGACCGGGTGGTCGAATCATCCGGTCGGATGTTGAGGCAATCCTGGCAGGACAGATCGGCCAGCAGGAGGCTGCAGCCACGGCAAATGGGACGCTGGTCCAGGAGATCCCGCTCACACAGATGCGCAAGACGATTGCTAGGCGGCTCCAGCAGAGCATGCAATCGGCGCCGCATTTCTACGTCACCGTGGCCATCGACACCACCCGCCTTGGCCAGTTGCGCGAAGCCGTCAACGAATATTCGGCGACGGTGGCGCAGCCGGTTAAGGTCAGTTTGAACGACTTGATAGTGAAGGGTACGGCGCTGACGCTAGCCAGAAGACCGGAGGTGAATGCCTCATTTGATGGCGAGCGCCTGTTACTCAAGCAACAGATCAATATTGGGATTGCGGTGGCACTGCCTGAGGGGCTGATTGTGCCGGTCATTCATGACGCCGATAAACGGGGCGTGCTTGACATTGCTCGTGAGTCGCAACGATTGACCCTGGCCGCCCGAGCTGGCAAGCTCAAACCTGAAGATTTCTCCGGCGGTACGTTCTCGGTAAGCAATCTCGGCATGTATGGAGTGGACGAGTTTACTGCGATTATCAATCCACCGGAGTCGGCCATACTTGCGGTTGGCGCCAGTGTACCTACACCAGTTGTGCACGACGGCCAGGTAATCGTGCGTGATCAAATGAAAGTTACCCTCTCAGTCGATCATCGCGCACTCGACGGTGCAGTTGCCGCCCGGTTCTTACAGGAGCTCAGGCAGCTGCTAGAACAGCCGCTGGGTATGCTTCTATAGGATTCTTCTGGATTCTTCTATTGCGTTCTTGGCACGGGTTTACCCCACCGGTTCCGACCTTGACAATTTAGAAATTATGTTCTATTATTGTCGGTGCGAGCGGCGAGGCACCTGCTCCGGCCACCGGTGGCTGGGGAACCATTGGGAGGCACGGACTCGCCGCGCGGTCCTGGCGCTGTGCGTATCCTCACGCATGGTTCGGTGTTGGTGCCTTCCACCGGCATCGGCCTGTGGGTCGTGCCCTCTCGCGGCCCACAGGTGTTAATGGAACTATTGGCCGGGATCGTTTGGAGACTGCGGAGGCGGCGGATATGACCCCGGCTGAGGTGGGTAGCCCGGTTGTGGCGGATAACCCTGCTGTGGAGGGTAGCCCGGTTGTGGCGGATAACCCTGCTGAGGTGGGTAACCTGGCTGAGGCGGGTAACCCTGCTGAGGCGGATAGCCCGGTTGTGGAGGGTAGCCTGGCTGAGGCGGGTAGCCCGGTTGTGGAGGATAGCCCGGCTGAGGCGGATAACCCGGTTGTCCACCTATGCCTTGGTACATAGCCTCCTGGTAAGGTGCCACCGGTCCACCCGGTCCACCCGGTCCACTATAGCTGTTTTTGCCGACCAGGCCACCTAGAGCTCCGACGCCTGCGCCGATGCCAGCCTCTATGATCAACTCGATGATCACCACAATAACTACGGCGGCAATGACAATCCCTATCAATTGAGACTGCGGAACACTGCTACCGGCGGGCAAGTGGATATTGGGCGCCACTAATACCACCGCCACGACGACGCTGACTATGCCGCCAATGATAGTACCGAAGAGGCCGGTTATTAGACCGGCAATGGCGCCGGAACCAACGTTGCCGCTTGCTCGCGCCGCATTCATACCGGCAACGAAGCAGAGCGCAAGCCCAATCAAAAATACCGCGCAACCAAGCAGGCCGAACGGGCTGCCGCCGGTAGTGGAACCTGGGTTGTTGACGGAGTTTACGGCGTTAGCGTAACCGTTAGTAAGCCATTGGACGATAGTTTGGGCTATGCTCAGCGCAGCCAAGACCGCGCCGAAGATTAATCCATTGCGAACAGCTGGACTACCCTTCTGCTGTGCTTGCATGATTCCTCCCCTATGGATAGGCAATGAGTATGGTCCGCTAGCAGCTCTCCGGATGGCCGCTGGCTACCATCATGTGTAGCGTCCGTATGGTACAGCTTTTTGTCCTTCTTGGCAAGGCGTAACCACATCCTTACAGGCACTGCGCGGGTTGTGGCCCACCACCACTTATCTGGCATGCTGCTTATCCGGCATTACGCTGCTTCCATGTGTGCTCTAACGGAACCAGCTCCAATCCTCCCGGCGATGGCGCCGCTGCTCATCCCAAATAGCAGGAATAGAATTACCTGAAGCAGCAGCGCCAGAAACTGGATCAGGAGATACGGGAAGCCGGGAGCCGACATATACACCGAAGTTGCCGGTGGTCCGCTGGGAGTGAGCATGATCACGCCCAGGGTCGCTATCAGCCAGGCGACGGTTCCATCGGCGTGAGTAAGCAGGATCAGTGGGATACCAAAGAAAAGCCACACCAGGCCGCTGGTGAGCACTACCACTGTTCCCGCTCCGGCCGCCCGGCCAACATCGCCAGTGTTCTCCATAGCAACGCTACCGGCATACCAGGCGAGGCCGAGGGTAATGGCCAGCAAGACCAGAGCCGACCCATAGGTCACGACGAACAGGTGCAGTAGTGGATCTGCCACCTGCCCAATGCTCGGCCCGCCTCCTTCAGAGTAGTTCACCAGTGAACGCTGCATGCTGAGTATCGCCGGAGAAGCCGAGGCGGCCGCTGAAGCGCTAATTAGCACCTGCAGCAAGGCAAACATTCCAGCAGTCAGGCGGATTGTCCAGATGTAGCCCCCGATATCCGCTCGTCTGCTCATAACTGCCGACGACTTATCGGTCTGCATCATGAGCGGCTCCTTCCCAGGATAGCCCTATGGACCGTCGCTACGATACCCCAGTGTACCACCCAGAGCAGTGGCAAGCGACAACCAAGCAGAGCATCGCACTAGTTATCCCCGATGCCTGACTTTTCCGCATAGGCTCCGCCAAGCAGTGCGTCCAGCCGATAGCCGGTGTCGGTAAGAGGAGCGACACTGCCGTCGCTTTCACCAACCAGCTTTTCGTAGAGCCTCTGTAGCTGGTCTTCGTTAGTGAAGTAGAGGGTCAGGGACCCTTTGCCACGAGATGAGCGCTGCAACTTCACCTTCATCTCCACAGCTCGTATGAACTCTTCTTCAAGCTGGCGAGTATCGTAGCTTTGCTGCCGAACCTTGCCGCCATGCTTGTCCGATGCTAGCCCCAAGGAGAGTTCGTTGTAGCGGCGCGCCAGCTCCTCCGCCTCGCGTACACTAAGCTTCTGGGCGATGATCTGGTTCTTGAGGGTGATTCGCTCGGTTTCACCGGTTACCTGCAGTACCGCGCGGGCGTGGCCCTCGGTGAAGACTGTCGGTGACGTTATGAGAGCCTCGCGTACCTCGGCCGGCAGCTGCAACAGCCGCAAGGTGTTGGCAATGGTGACGCGGTTTCGGCCAATTCGATCCGCCACCTGTTCCTGAGTCAGATGATACCCCTCGACGAGAGTCTGGTACCCTTGAGCTTCTTCTAACGGATTGAGGTCGGTGCGCTGCAGATTTTCCACCAGCGCCAGCTCCAGCATCAACTGTGGCGTGGCCTCACGAATGACTACCGGCACGGTCTCGAGCCCGACACGCTGTGCCGCGCGCCAGCGCCGCTCTCCGGCAATGAGCTGGTAGTGAGACCCCTGTTCGTCTTCCCCGTCCAGGCGCACCAGCAAGGGCTGCAACAGACCATGTTCCTCAACGGATTTCACTAGGTCGTCCAGCTTTGGATCGTCGGTAACAGGCATACGCGGCTGTAGAGGATTGGGCGAGACCATGGCGGTAGCCACTTCAAAGAGCGCTGAGCTGGCCAGGCCGGTATCCATAGGTGTGTCGTCCGCTACCGGACTGGCTCCGGGAATCAGGGCGTCCAGGCCGCGCCCCAGGCCGAATCTCTGCTTAGGCATGAGTTTCTCCCAGTGTTGGAGCCAGTGTTGCCGCGCGGGCGATGACTTCTTCCGCCAGTTGCTTATAGGCCAGCGCTCCCGGCGACCGGGGGTCGTGCTGCAGAATAGTCTTGCCGTAGCTGGGCGCCTCGGAGAGGCGGACGTTACGGGCGATGACGGTATTGAACTTTTCCTTGGGGAAGTGCTCGCTGATCTCCCGCACCACCTCGGCGGCCAGGGTGGTCCGTGGATCGTACATGGTGAGCACCACCCCAAAGAGCATGATCTGCGGATTCAGGCGGTCGCGCACCAGCCGAATAGTATTGAGCAGCTGCTGCATACCTTCCAGGGCGAAGTACTCGCATTGCAGCGGGAGGATGACGCCGTCGGCGGCGGTCAGCGCGTTGACCGTGAGCAGCCCCAGCGATGGTGGGCAGTCGATCAGGATGAAATCATACTGTTGCCTGACCGCGTCGAGGGCGCGTTTCAGGCGAGTCTCGCGCTGGTCCAGATACACCAGCTCGATGTCGGCGGCGTACAGATCCACCTTAGCTGGTAGCAGGGAGAGGTTGGGGCAGACCTCCGACTTGACCACCTGCTCGACCGAGACGTTTTCGTTCACCAGGAGTTCGTACATGGAGAGGCCGACTTTATGCGAGTCCACGCCAAAGCCGGTAGTGGTGTTGGATTGCGGGTCAAGGTCGACCACCAGCACCTTGCGTCCAGCATCGGCGAGGCAGGCCGCCAGATTGATCGAGGTGGTAGTCTTGCCGACGCCACCCTTCTGATTCGCGATAGCAAAGACCCGTGCGCCTGACTTAGATGCGCCTGACATTGGGGCCCGCCCCTTTCGGTTGAATCGATTCTCTAGCCTGGAGCTCTACCGGCTCCGCGCGCTTTTTGCGTTTCGGCACAGGGCATTGTACCGTATGTCTGTAAGGGGCACAAGCCGAATGACTTTGGTAGGTCGTTTGGGCTAGGCGCCAGCCTGGGCTGTGGCCGAGTCCGTGCCTCTCTAGCCAGGAACGCAGGGAAGAAAGAGTGAGGTCATTCGTGGAGCCATTTGTTGGTATCCAGCGCTGGTTGGATGCCGCCGCTCGCTGGCTGCGGACGCCGCAATGGCCTGGATCCAGTTCTTCCGAGGGCAGTGATGCGCCAGTTAGTGATGCGTCAGTTATCGTAGGCATGATTGTCGGTCTGGCGTATTTTTACCTGGTCCCGCTTCCGCTCCTGGCCATGCCGGGGCTGGTATGGTTTGGCCTACTGGCCTGGAAACGTCTGGATGCCGCTCTGGCTCTACTGCCGCTTACATTTCCTTTCTGGTATGTGCCCAAGCGCCTGTTTGACGACAAGGTCTTCCCGCTTAGCGAGATAGCGCTCGCTATCTGTGTCGTGCTGGCCATTACACAATTCGCGCTGTTACTTGGGCGACCACCGCGCACAAACTCCTGGTTTTCCTGGATACGCACTGGGGTACGCGCGGGCGCTGGCTGGTGGCGGAGGCATCTGGGCGCGGCACTGACCGTCGGTATTGCGCTGCTGGTGCTTGGCGTTTCCCTGGGCGTATTGGTGGCGAGACGGCCGCCGGACGCGTTGCGAGCATGGCGGTGGGAGATAGCCGAACCGCTCATTTACTTTGCACTGCTGCTCTATTACGGGCGGAGCATGCGCACCATAGCACTGTCGGTCTGGTCGTTTCTCGGCGGAGCGTTGCTGGTAGCTGCCCTGGCGGTTGTCCAGGTGCTCTGGCTTCATGTAACCTTCCTGCCAATAGCGCAGGGTAATCGGCTGGTTCACTATGCGGCTGCGGCTGGAGCATTTCCGCGTGCGACCGCAATTATCTATGGCAGCGCCAACAGTCTGGGTACCTGGCTGGCACGAGCGTTGCCTCTGGCGTTGGCGCTGGCCTGTGCCGCTTCCAGCAGCCGCCCGGTTCGTATGGTAGCTTGGCTGCTGGCAGTGGCCTATCTGCCGGCACTCTTTTGGAGTAATTCCCGTGGCGCCTGGGTTGCTGCCATGATCGCTTCACTGCTGGTCGTATGCGTGGTCTACCGCCCCGCCCGAATACTGGCGCTCGCACTTATACCGGCTCTACTCATCGTAGCGATCTGGCAGCGCTCGGCGATTGCCGAGGCACTGTTGACCGGACATGGTGGCTCTCTTGAGGTGCGCCTTCTGCTCTGGCTGGCCTCCTGGCATATGATCCGAGATCATCTGCTGCTTGGTATCGGTCCAGATCAGTTTCTCTATTACTACAGCCCGCACTATACCTCGAATCCCTACTGGATTCCTCACCTGAATGGTCATATCACACCGGCGATATACCAGCCGAATCTGTCTCAGCCTCACAATCTGATCCTGGATCTCTGGCTAAGCGGTGGACTTCTGGCGCTGTCAGGCTTTGCACTGCTTCTGGTAGGCATGACGGAACACGCGTGGCAACTATGGCGTGCCTTACCGGTCTGGCAGATGAGCCGACAACCGTCTGGCGAAGGAAGCGGCCGAGAGTTCGAGCGTTGGGGGATGGCTGCGCTACCGGCTGGCCCATTATCTCTGGGTATCGTGGCAATGGTTCTGGCGGGGCTCATACAGGGCATGGTGGATAGTGCCTACTTTTCACCGGATCTGGCGCTGGCATTCTGGTGGTCCATGGCGGTTCTGCTCCTGCTCCACCTGCGGATCGAGCCGGTTAAAGATTGAGTCTATGGCGGATGTTGGGGGAACGGCATTTACTATCTCTTTTCGATACGGTAAAATGGCCCCACTCAGGTGACCTGTGTACACCAATTGAGAGAAGAGGATAGGTGCATGGCCACGCAGCAGCGCTCTCCAGCCACAACTACGGAGGGTAATTGGCTTACGCCGGCTCAGATGCGAACTCTGGAAGCTATCTGCGAAGCTCTGGCTCCGCCAGTCCCCCCACCTCCTGGTGAAACCGATCCGTACGGCTTGTACGCTCGCTCGGCAAGTGATCTTCCGCTAGTGCAGCTCATTTCGGAAGCGTTGGCTCTGGATACCCCGGAGAATCGCCAAAACTTCCAGAGATTGCTGGGTACGTTGAATTCGCCTTTGGCCGGCATGGTGCTGGCTGGCCGGCCGCAAGGTTTTTCCCAGTTGTCACTGGCAGCGCGTGGATCTGCCCTACGAAAGATGAGCACCAGCTCAAGAGCTGATCTACGGCAGGGGTTCCAGGCGGTGAAGCGGCTGGCGCTATTCCTCTTCTATGCCGCGCCTACTACAGAAGATGGGCGCAATCCCAATTGGCCGGCGCTTGGTTATGAGCGACCACCCTTACCTCCCCCGGCAGAGGAGGTTCCCAAGCCCATACATCCCCTGAGTGTGACTGGCCCGCTTACTCTTTCTGCCGATGCCGTCGTCGTGGGTTCGGGGGCTGGAGGCGGTGTGATGGCGGCTCAGCTCTCGGCTTCCGGCAAAGACGTGATCGTCTTGGAGAAAGGCGGCTACTACAACGAACCGGATTTTACCGGACTAGAAGCCGAAATGACTCGCGCACTGTACCTGCGACACGGCACGCTCTCTACCGCGGATCTTGGGATGGTAGTGCTGGCCGGTTCGGCGCTTGGTGGGGGCACACTGGTCAATTGGAGCACTTCGCTGCGCACTCCTCTGGAGGTACTCGACGAGTGGGAGCATCGCCACGGTCTCTCCGGCGCCACTTCGGCGAAGTATGCCGAAGGCTTTGCCTTTGCTGAGGCGCGTCTTGGGGTCAATACCGAGGACAGCGCTCCCAATGCCAACAACCAGGCGCTCCAGCGCGGCTGCGAGGCGCTGGCCTACGATTGGAAGCCGATCCCCCGCAATGCCTCGGGCTGTCTGCAGCGCTGCGGCGCCTGCGGCTATGGCTGCCAGTTTGGACGCAAACAATCAACCCTCTTGACATTTCTCCAAGATGCCAGTGATCGCGGGGCGCGCTTCATCGTTCGCTGCCAGGTGGACCGAGTGCTCACTGAAGCGGGACGAGTCACTGGTGTGGAAGGCTGGGCGCTGGATGAGACGACGGGTACCAGACACCCTGTAGTGGTGCGAGCGCCCCTGGTGGTGATCTCAGGTGGCTCAGTCGAGTCGCCGGCACTGCTCGTGCGTTCAGGCTTCTCGAATCCTAATATCGGTCGCCACCTGCGCCTGCATCCAGTCACAGGTATGGCTGGGCTCTACGCCGAACCTGTTCAGCCCTGGACGGGATCGCTCCAGACGGTCTATTCGCCGCAGTTTGCCCATTTGCAGGGAGATTACGGCATCCGTCTTGAGGTGATGCCGGCGCATCCCGGCACTATGGGGCTCTTCACTCCATGGGAGAACGCCCAGGCCCACAAGCAGCTGATGTCGCAGCTTGGATATATGTCTACATTTATCGTGCTGGCGCGAGATACCGGTGAGGGTCGTATCACCGTTGACCGCCATGGTGAACCGGTCATCCAGTATTGGCCAAACCCGACTGACCGTAAGCATCTGATACGAGGCTTGCAAGAGCTCACTCGCATTATCTTTGCCGGAGGAGGCGTTGCGGCCATCTCGCTGCATACGCCGCCGCAGCAGTTGGAATCCGAGGGCAGTAAGCCTGGGGCAGTCTCGGCGGAAAAGCTTGACCGCTACCTGGAGGAGCTAGACGCGCGTGATATTGTAGCCAACCGGGTAGGGATGGGAACCGCGCATCAGATGGGGACATGCCGCCTGGGAGCTGACCCGCGAACCGCGGTCGCGGATCCGTCTGGTCAGGTGTACGGGATACGGGGATTGTATATAGCTGACGCCAGCGGCTTCCCCAGCGCTTCCGGCGTTAACCCGATGCTGTCGACCATGGCGCTCTCCTACTGGGTGGCCCAACAGGTACTGGCATGATGATCCCAACCGCAGCTACGAGTGAGGCTGCTCCGGCCGAAGCTACCAGGTCCTGGTGGTACAGCAAATGGCGTCTGTGGCAGGGCTTGTCGCCCCGTTACGGGCTGATTATACTGGGCGGTAGCCTCCTCATGTTCGCTGGGAGCAATCGCGTAACCGGGGCCACCAACGGCATAGTCAAGCCACAAGAGATCCTGGTGATGCTGGCCGCACTGGCCGGCCTGTCGAGCTTGATCGCCGCTGGGGCGTATTTTTCAGCCCCCCGGAGCTGGTACCGGGTCTACTCCTGGATGCGATATCCACTCTATGCGGTCGGACTCTTTCTGGCTCTGGGCACATTGTTGACTTTTGCCGGTACCCTGGAGCTGGCAGTACAGCCTGCCGCACAGGTGTATGAAAATGACGTGCTGGCGTTTACTCACGTCAATGCCAAACTCGTACTGGCGGGCCGAAACCCGTATACCAGTAATTCAGCGTTCGCCGACGCGCTGCGGCAGTTTCCAGAGGGGTACCCGTCTCCACTTCGTGGAGGGATCCTGGGGACGGGCGATGATCCCCCCAGTTTCGCTGAGATCAAGGCCATCCGGAAACTTTACCTGGCCGATCCAGAGGCGGCTCGCGGCGCGCTCGATCCGCGAACGCTCCATAGTTATCCGGCGCTCTCGTTTCTGCTCTATGTGCCGTTTTTCTGGGCGGGCCTCCCAAACATACTGTGGCTGAATGTGCTGGTCTGTTGGGGTGTGCTTATCTGGATCGCCTGGCAGGCGCCACGTTCCTGGCGGGCGGGGGCGCTCTTTGTGGCCGGCACGGGCGTTTGCATTCTCTACTCTCTGCCGGTTGATACCGAAATCATCTGCATTGCGCTGCTGCTCGTGGCCTGGCACTTACGCAATCGCAAGTGGTGGGGGCCGGTGCTGCTTGGGCTGGCCTGCGCCTTTAAGCAGTATTGCTGGTTGTTTCTACCCCTATTTATCTTGGAGATTTGGTTGACGCAGGGGAGGCGCGCTGCACTACGGTGGTTGGGTGTGACGTTGGTGGCCTTTTTGCTCCCTAATCTACCATTTCTCATCTCCAGTCCGGCCGCCTGGACACAGAGCCTGTTTTTGCCGGTAACCGAGCCGCTATTTCCGCAAGGTATCGGCATTATGGCGCTGTCGCTTGGCCATATTTTGCCATACGGCCCAACGCTCCTCTACTCCGCACTTGAAGTAGTGGCGCTTGGCGCCATGTTATGGCTTCAGGTGCGGTATCACCGGCAGCTGGGCGATGCTGTGCTGATTCTGGCGCTGGTGCCGCTATTCTTTGCGTTTCGCTCGCCGCCTAACTACTTTGCTTTCGCCCCCTGGCTCGCTCTCTATGCGGTAAATTGTATCTACGTTTCTCGAGATGGCCTAAAAACCGTGGGCACGAAAAAAGTGATGGGTCTTAGCTGACTTCTGCCAGCTTGAGACCCATCACTGCTACGCCGCTACGTACTCGGCAGGAATACTCCTGCCAGCAAGCAAACGACTAATTACTCTCCGATGCCTGACTCACCGGCTGAGAGTGCCGCCTCAGGTGGCGGAGGAAGCTGCCGCAAAAGATCCTCATGGCGCTCATGCACATCGAGCTCCACTGTGCCATTTCGCTGCACTGCCTCTACAATATCACCCGGCCGGAATTTACCCTGAAGGAGACCTTCGGCGAGCGGATCTTCCACCAGGCTCTGAATCGTCCGCCGGAGGGGACGCGCGCCGTACTGCGGATCGTATCCCTTGGTGACCAGGAAGTCCTTGGATTCATCAGGGACCAGCAGTTCTACCTGCTGTTCGGTGAGTTGCACCCGTACTCGTGCGAGTAGCAGGTCCACGATCAGGCGTACATGCTCCTGGCGCAGGCTGTGGAACACGATTGTGGCGTCGATACGGTTGAGAAACTCCGGCTTAAAGGTGTTCTTGAGTTCGCCAAGCACCTTGTCCTTCATGGCCTCGTATTCAGTCTGGTGCTGTTTCGCCTTGTCCTTGCTCTGCATGAAGCCTATGGCAGCCTCTCGATTGAGTAGGCTGGCACCGACGTTGGAGGTCATGATCACAATAGTATTGCGGAAATCTACGGTACGGCCCTTGGCATCCGTCAATTTGCCGTCCTCTAGAATCTGGAGCAGCATATTGAAGACGTCAGGGTGAGCCTTCTCGATCTCATCTAGAAGGATGACGCTGTACGACTTACGCCTGACCGCTTCGGTCAGCTGGCCGCCCTCTTCATAGCCGACGTATCCGGGAGGGGCTCCTACAAGACGCGCTGCCGCGTGGCGTTCCATGAACTCGGACATATCGATCTTAATTAGGGCGTCTTCACTGCCAAACATGAATTCGGCCAGAGCCTTGGCCAGTTCGGTCTTGCCGACGCCGGTCGGTCCCATGAAGATAAAGGAACCGATGGGGCGCTTGGGATCTTTCAATCCAGCGCGTGCGCGGCGCACCGCTCTGCTGATAGTTTCGATGGCCTCTTCCTGGCCGATGACGCGCTTATGAAGTGCGCCCTCCATCTCCAGAAGACGGGCCGATTCTTCCTGAGCGATACGCATCACTGGTATACCGGTCCACATGGAGACGATCTGGGCGATATCTTCTTCGGTCACTGAAGGCTTCTCATTGCCCTGATCTCGATGCCAACCGGACTCCAATTTGGCGATACGCTCCTTCAACTGCACTTCACGATCTCGTAATGCCGCTGCCTGGGCGTAGTCCTGATTCTGGATAGCCTCGTCCTTCTCGCGCAACACCGCATCAAGCCCTCGCATCGCCTCTTTGAGGTTCAGCGGAGCCAGCGAGCGCTGCATACGAACCCGGCTGGCGGCTTCATCAATCAGGTCGATCGCCTTGTCCGGCAAAAAACGGTCGGTTATGTACCGGCTACCCATCTCGGCAGCGGACTTGAGAGCCTCGTCGGTTATCGTGAGCCGGTGGTGCTGCTCGTATCGGTCGCGGATGCCGCGAAGGATCTGTATGGTCTCTTCTACAGTGGACTCGCGAACGATCACATCCTGGAAACGGCGTTGCAGCGCCTGATCTTTCTCGATATACTTGCGATACTCATCCAGGGTGGTGGCCCCAATGCACTGGATCTCTCCACGGGAAAGCGCCGGCTTGAGAATATTGGCGGCATCCACCGCGCCCTCGGCCGCCCCTGCGCCCACCAGCGTGTGCACTTCATCGATAAAGATAATGCAGTCCTGGCTGGACCGGATCTCCTCGATGATTTTCTTCAGACGTTCCTCGAACTCGCCACGGTACTTGGTTCCGGCAACCAGCGAGCCGACGTCCAGCGTCAGTAAACGTTTGCCCTGAAGGGTCTCGGGCACCTCGTTGGAGATGATGCGCTGCGCCAACCCCTCGACGATGGCGGTCTTGCCGACCCCCGGCTCGCCGATCAACGCCGCGTTATTCTTCTGGCGGCGCGAGAGAATCTGAATGACTCGCTCAATCTCTTTCTCACGGCCGATGACTGGATCGAGCTTGCCCTGGCGGGCCTGTGCCGTCAGGTCGATGCCCATCTGGTCGATGGTCGGCGTCTTGGAATGCTTGGGGCTGGTATCGTTGGCAGCGCCGCTACCGCTCTGGTTGAGGACCTGAATGGTCTGCGTCCGGACTTTCTCCAGGTTCACCCCCAGGCTCTCCAGCACGCCGGCGGCTATGCCTTCCCCTTCGCGGACCAGGCCCAAGAGCAGGTGCTCGGTGCCGATATAGTGGTGGTTGAGACGGCGCGCCTCATCCACCGCCAGCTCGATCACCTTCTTGGCGCGGGGAGTCAAACCGATGTCGCCTAGGACGATGCGGTCACCACGCCCGATGATGAACTCGACCGCACTGCGAACTTTGTTGAGTTCCACACCAAGGTTGCTGAGCACTTTGGCCGCTACCCCGTCGCCCTCGCGGACCAGGCCCAGGAGCAGATGCTCGGTGCCGATATAATTATGGTTGAAGCGCTGTGCTTCTTCCTGTGCCAGGCTCAGGACTTTGCGAGCCCGCTCCGTAAACTTATCGAATCGTTCTTTGTCGTTCATAGAAGACGCAGCGGAGAACTCTCACGTGAAGACGAGAGAGGGGGCGCCGCTCCTCCTTCCTACTGTTGTACTAGCGACGAGTGAAAAGTACTCCGAAATGAAAGCGGAGCAACGGTTCCTACGCCTGTTCAACCCACGTCCGAACCAATCCTCGTGAAATTCTGTGGGACGCTTTACCTGACTTTGGGTCAAATTACCAGGAAAACCACTGCTACACCTGTACCTGATTGTAGGTATATGCAGCCAGGAGCCCTTCTCCCTCCACCTGGGAAAGACGCCTTATTTCCGGTTCTCCCTCTTGATACGTATGATACGTCATCTACAAGTCAGCGTCAAGAAAACTCATCCGCGCTAATCCGCTTTACAAGCGGCCTCGCGCCACTTCTCCGGCCCCAGCCTCTTTTCACGGCGCCCTACGAAGCTCTTCCAAATCCCACTGTACAATTGCCAACGCTTCTTCTGAAATCTCCAGAGTCTTTTCCCTGCCTGGTTGTTTGCCCAAGCGCCTCTATTACTTCATATTAGGGATAGTACGTCTCAAAAGGTATAACGCGCCAGCACACACAGGTAAACATCCCAATAGCGGCATATCTCCAGATATGTTATCCGCCTGTGTGTTGCATCCTCACTCCTATGGTTATTTTTTTTCTGCTTCTACAGTGATTTACCGGAAGTGGGAGAGAATTGCCTCACTAAGTGCACCTACCCCATTCTCATTCGAGATCGCGGAACGCTGCACCTCCGCCTGAACTCGGTACCGCTTATCCTGTATTACTGATTCCAGTCCGACCCTGGCACGCTCTGCAGTATACCGGCGCCAATAGGTGTATTTTCCAGCGCCGATGCGGGCTAGTTGCGCAGCAGTGTAAAACTGGTCGACACCCCAGGGTACCACCAGTGATGGCACGCCAAAGCGAAGCGCCTGGGCGGTAGTGCCTATGCCTCCATGGTGAATTACGGCGGTAGCTTTAGGAAAGACTAGTGAGTACGGCGCAAACGGCAGCGCCAATACGTCAGTATTCGCAGTGTCCGAGTCCTCCTGCTGCCGCCCGATCACCAGAGTTCGCAGACCCAGGGCGGCTGTCGCCGCTATGCTGGTCTTGAAGTATCCGGCAAACGCGTCGTGCAGATGTGGCGCGATCGAACCGCCAGTCACCACGACGTATGGGCGGCCTTGTTGCAAAAAGGTTACTAGCGCCTCGGGGGGCGAAAACGACACCGGCGAATCCCAAAAACAAAAGCCGGTCATGCGCACAAACTGCGGCCAATCGGATGGGACGGGCTGAAAAGCTGGAGAGCAGGCTACGCAGACCAGCTGGCGTGATGCTGCTCCTAACCACAGTGATTCCCGGAGTGGTTTCAACTGATACTGGGCTCGTAGCCGATTGATTGGGCGATCGGCAATCCATCTCAAAGCAAGGCTGCCGATACGCCAGGTCAACCGATTAGCCGCTACCTGAAGGGTGGGTGGCAGGTAGCCTGGCAGCGGCTGAGGGGAGATGTATGCCGACGGGATCGTCACCGGAGATAAGGCAACAGTGGCCCAGGGAATATCTTTTTGGACGGCCACAAATGATCCGGCTAGCTGCCCATACGATGTCACCAGCACATCGGCATCCACGCAGGCGGCTGATAGCTCCCTTACCTGAGCGTCAAGGGTGGGCATAATGCCGTACTGTACAAGCGCCTTGATTGAGGGAATGGCGTTGCTCGCCCCTAGTTGTCCCTGATCCGACTCGGCCATTGCTTCCACCACGTTACCTGAAAGGTGCCGCACCGCGAACCCCTGGCCGGAAGCTACCGGAGCGAAGAGATCCTGTACCGCGAAGATGACCTCATGGCCGCGGTCTCGTAGCGCCACTCCCAGCGCAATGAATGGATTGAGGTCGCCGGTTGAGCCGAATGTGGACACAATAATACGAGTCATGGTCTCATGTTCTATGCGCATGCGAGTTAGCCACATGTGTGACTACTTTCATTGTAGTATGGTGCCAGGTAACATTGCTACGGTGAGCCGGCAGAGATGCCGCGGATACGAGGTTGGGAGACGTCGCATGACAAGCTTGGCTCACGGACCTGGTATATCACACGGTAACCTGGACTATGACATCGCGATTGTCGGCGCTGGAGCTGCCGGTCTGTCAGCTGCGAATCTGCTGAGCAGCCGCGGGCTCTCGGTCGCGCTCATCGAAGCCCGTAACCGGATTGGCGGCCGTATACTAACCCTTAGGCCGCCGGGCAGCGTCATACCGGTAGAGCTTGAAGCCCAGGTGCAAGAAAGCTACTTCCACAATTGGAGTCAGGATCCGTATTCTATGGGAGCGTACAGCTATGTGAAAGCCGGCGGACTAGACCAGCTTTCGGCTCTCGCTGAGCCAGTGGCCGATACTCTCTATTTTGCCGGCGAAGCTACCAATACCGAGGGGCATACCGGCACTGTACATGGCGCTCTGGCCACCGGTGAGCGAGCGGCCAGGCTCATCCTTGGCTGACGCGCGTATCCTGCAACAGCTGGAGAAGCCGGGTTTGGTGTCCGGCCAGCCAGTCTTCACGCTCTAGAGCCGCGTAGGCGCGACCTATGACCGCCTCCAGCGGGCTCAGCCCCTGGAGGTAGCGGCCCAGACGATGGATCAGGGAAGTATAGGCACGTAGCTGGTAGAGTACCGGTATAGCCGCAATTTCCCCTGGGCTCAGCTGTACCTTTCGAGCATAGCCGCGAGAGAATGCCTCAAGTATCGGCCACTCTTCTCCGCTGCCGAACGTATGGTCCGGCCACCAGCTGAGCGCAACCGTCAGATCCATTGGCCGCACGTCGCGGCTACAAAATTCGAAGTCCAGTACGCCGGTAACCTGGCTACCGTCCATCAATATATTGCTGGGCGCATAATCCTCGTGAGAGAGACGCTGCGGCAGACTGCCATAGAGACTGGGAATCGCTTCGGTGAGACGCTGGTAGCCGGCCAGCAGCCGCTCTCTCTGCTGTAGGGTAACAGGTAGCTGCAGGATGCCCTGGTACGGATCGGGCACCAGCGGATGGCAGCGGGCCAAATCACCATAGGATCTCCAGCTGGCATCTTCATCGGGTAGCCGGACGGCAATCTGACCCAGGGCCAGGTCCAGCGATCCCAGAGCTTCTCCAGCCGCATCCGCCGCTTCCAGGTCGCTTCCTGCCGGCTCTCGCCCGGGTATCAACGCGGTAAGAGTCACCAATATATTACTCCCCTCGCCGGCTTTCAGCCAGGTATACCGCTCCCCGGTGTTGGTGGGAATCGGGGCAGGCACTGCGAACGGTAGCTGGAGAGTCTCTAGAGCGGTGAGTACGGCATGCTCGAAGCGCAACCTGGCGGGATCAGTGTGATTGCGATACAGTCTTACTACATAACTGCCGCTACTAGTTTCTACTAGCTGCACTGAATTGTTGGTTCCTCCGGCAACTGGCTGGAAGGACAGCGGGCCGGATAAATTCCAGATGGGACCAATGCCTGATAGGGTCGAATCAAGTTCGAGCGAGTCGTCATGCAATAAAGGTGTCCTTTCTGTGGGCCGAGCCACTTCCCTCGACCGTTACCATGCTCGGCGCGGGCGTTAGGGTACGGTGAGGTGAGTAGAGAGGCAACTGTATATGGTTCTCACATCGGGCGGCTACATGGCAAGTACCGGCCTGGAGAGAGGTCTCAATTGATGTATGTCCCCAAACATTTCCAGGAGAACGAGCTGGCGGTTCTCCAGACGCTGATGAGCGAGCATAGTTTCGCGACCTTGGTGAGCACTGGTGAGGACGAGTTGCCGCTAGCCACGCTACTGCCGTTTGTTTTCGAGCCGGAGCCGGAGCCTTTCGGTACCCTGAGAGCCCACATGGCTCTAGGCAATCCACAGTGGCGTACGCTGGGTAGAGAGGACCGTCAGGTGCTGGTGATATTCCAGGGACCGCACAGCTACATCACTCCGTCCTGGTATGAGAATGAGTTGAGTGTGCCTACCTGGGACTATGCTGCGCTACAGGTCTACGGATATTCTCGGCTGATTGAAGACCGCGACGCGCTGTATACGCATCTGCAGAAGCTGGTTGACAAGCACGAGAGCCAGTTTGCGCAAAGATGGCAGCTGGAACGGTTGCCCAGCGATTATCTGGCGCAGATGATGAAAGGAGTAGTCGGTTTTGAGATTGAAATTACCAGCCTCACCGGCAAATTCAAAATGAGCCAGAACCGCAGCGAGAGCGAGCGAGCGCGTATCTCGGCGGAGTTAGGGGCCAGCCCTGACCCCGTGCGCTGCGAGGTAGGCCGGCTGGTGTCCGGCGCTCGCCGGCGCAACTAGCCCCTGGCTGGCCTGGCTTCTGGGCTATCCTTCCTTGCTAGGCGACGACTGGCGTACCCTCAGCAAGGAAGGATAGTACGCTCTCGGTAAACACCGGAGAGAGGGTGATGGTGTAGTGGTTGAAATCAGGAATCAGCACCAGCCTGCAGCCGGGAATAATGCCCTTTACTCGCTCGGCCTCATCGGGGGCCAGTAAGAAGCCGCGGTCAGGGGCCAGCGTGCCCAGTGCGGCGCGAGTAATCAGAGTTGGTGTGGTGACGTGGGAGATGAGCGCATCGGGATTGAGCGCTCCGTTGACCTGCAGCTCTTCTTCGATTACAGCCCTGGGGACTCGCGAGCTTACTGTACCATCGGGATGAATATTGGCGTCGTAGCGATAATACGCTTCCCAGAACTCATTCCACTGGTGCACTGGCGACTGCTTCCGTTCTGCCAGATAGGCATCGAGCGACGGATAGACCTGTCCCAATCGCTGAAGCGAGGGAGCGATCGCCTGCAGTGCATCGGCCGGAGTACGCCCGGTGGCATCCACCAACACCAGCCGCTCCACGCGTTTCGGATGAATGGCCGCCAGGAAAACACCGATCATGGCGCCCAGAGAATGGCCGATGAGCGTCACTGATGGTAGGTTTAAGGCGTCGCAGAGTGAGACCAGATCGTTGGCATGGTAGGGAATGCCGAAGCCATGCGGTGGCTTACCGCTGAAACCCCGTCCGCGCAGGTCCGGCGCGACGGCATACCAACCATGCTCGGCAAGGACGGGCCCAAACTTAGCCCATGATTGCGAATTGGCGGTCAGACCATGCACCAGCAACGCCGCCCGCTCCGGTCGGGTAAACTCCCCCCAGGTCTGGTAATGGAGGCTTATACCGTTTACGGTAACGTCATGGGTAGGCATAACGACATTCTCCTGATCAATGGTAGTTGGTTGGTCGATTGATACGTGGGTGGATTTCGCGAGGGCAGTGCTCCCTCAGTATATCATGCACCATCTACACGACCATCGAGCCAGCGACGGTATCGAGACATACCAGACAGGGTGTGGCCCTTGACGCCGGTTGTGTGCTCCCCACCTGTGTTGGCAGGCCGCTTGGGAAAAGCGTTACAATTCCACGAGAGGTCAATAGGGATGATACGCGTACTCGTGAGAGGCATACCTCACTGAATAGCCCAAACACGATCGAGCAACAGCACATGGTAGAGAACTCGGTGATGAAAGCAGCACAACAACCGTTGCGGACGCACTACGACGCTATCGTGGTAGGTGGTGGCCACAACGGGCTGGTAGCCGCCGGTTATTTAGCTCGTGCCGGGCAGTCGGTTCTCGTGCTGGAACGGAATCAGGACCTTGGTGGAGCGACCAGCTCGCACGCCATCTTTGCCGGAATGCCGGCGCGACTGTCTCGCTACTCGTACCTGGTCAGTCTTCTGCCGGACACCATCGTGCGCGACCTCGGGCTGCGCTTCACCACAAGGCGGCGGGTGATCGCGTCCTGCACACCCTTCGAGCGAGGTGGTACGGCAGGGGCGCTGATCCTCTCCAATCAGGATGAGCGCCGCTCGCAAGAGGCGATAGAGGCGGTAGCTGGCTACGCTGATTGGCACGGATACCAGGCGCTGCTCGAGTTAGAACGAGCTTTTGCCGCCCTGGTCTGGCCCAGCCTGCTCCAGCCGCTTCGAACCCGCAAGCAATGGAAGGCCGGTATATCGGCCAGGTTGACGCGAACGGCGTGGGAAGCGTTTGTCGAGCGCCCACTGGGTGAGACTATCGAGCACTATCTGAAGGATGACCTGCTTCGCGGGCTGGTCTTCACCGATGCCAAGATTGGTCTCTTTACCCATGCTTACGACCAGACGTTGCTGCAAAACCGTTGTTTTATTTATCACACCATTGGCCATGGCACCGGCGAGTGGCAGGTTCCGGTCGGGGGCATGGGCGCCTTTGTAGACGAGCTGGCTGCCAGCGCCAGGGCAAGTGGAGCTGCACTAGTTACCAATGCAGAGGTTCAAGCGATACACCCCGGCAAGCCCTATCACACGGTGGTCTGGCATCTCGAAGGCAGTGAGCAGACGACCCTGTCCACGCGAGTATTGGTGGGCGCTGGACCGCAGGTATTCGCGCGATTACTCGACATACCCTATGTCCCCGATGCAACCGATGAAGGATCGGTTGCCAAAGTCAATATGCTGCTCCGGAAGCTGCCTCGGCTCAGAGCGAGCCAGGTCGATTCCGGCCAGGCTTTTGGCGGTACATTCCACATCGATGAGGGATACGAAGCCATGCAGGCGAGCTTTCGCCAGGCCTCTGTCGGCCAGCTACCGGCGCCGGCGCCGGCAGAGATCTACTGCCATACTCTCACCGATAACAGCATACTTGGCGCTGATCTACGCGCCGCAGGCTATCACACACTGACGCTCTTTGGCCTCGATGTACCCTACCGGCTCTTCGAGCGAGACCCCGAGGCGCAGCGCGCACGGCTCCTGGAGAGCTACCTGGGGGGGATAAACCGGCTGCTGGCGGAGCCAATTCAGGAGTGCGTCGCCACAGACGCCGCAGGCAACCCTTGTATCGAGATCAAGCTGCCGCAGGATCTGGAAACCGAGTTATGCCTCAACCGCGGTAATATATTTCACGCCGCGCTCTCCTGGTTCTTTACCGAGGATGAGCAGCTGGCGGGCAGTTGGGGCGTGGAAACCGCGTACCCTCGTATCTACCGGTGCGGCGCGTCGGCGACTCGGGGAGGCGCGGTCAGCGGCATTCCCGGTCGCAACGCTGCCCGGAAGATCTTCGAGGAATTAGGAGTGCCCCAGCGCGCCGAGTCATAAAGGCTCATGATGATTAGCGCAGGCCGTGCGCCTGTCGCACCAGCCGGAAATACTCATCCGCGCATACCGCCTGGTACGGTGGCGTGAAACTCGCCACAATGCTGGCAACATCACTTGGCGTCATGGTCCAAGCCAGTAAGCCCAGCGACAGAAAGAGTGGAGCGGTGCCGTCCCAGAGGAGGCCGGCAAGTCCGAGTGCTCCAACCGCCTCTTCGACGCTGGCTACACCCTGAGTTATGGCCTGGGGAAGGTCGTCGTAGACTACACTGGTCTTGGTATACCCCTCATAGTTGAGGAGTATGCCCAGCGGCGAGATGTCGTTCCGGTAGGCGGCGGCCGAGGCTCTGTCCAGCGGTATCGACGTGCCACCGGTGCGATTGAGAATCCAGATGACCCGAAGGCCGAGACGGCGCATATAGTCGGCGGTCTGACGGGTAAAAGACGAGAATGTTGCCTCGGGCCAGGCGCTGGGATAGCAGTAGCCAGCGCCGGATGGTCCAGCAATTAGGCAGTCCTGTGGTGTGCGCGTGCGCAGGTAATAGTCCAGAATAGTGGGCGCCAGGTCGAGTGCCAGCGGATCGATGCTCCAGTTGATTGGCGCCTGGCCTCGTGCTGTATCGTCCCAGAGGTGCCGCATTCGGTGTTGCATGTATTGCAGATTATCTCCTTCGCTCAGCGTGAACGTGACATAGATCTTGTTCTCCAGTTTGGGAGGTGCAAGATCAGGAGATGCAACATCAGGATGCGTGGCATGTTCGTTCGAAACTCCGGTCGCCGCCCGCCGCAGCATCGCTGCGGCGGTGAGGTTGGAAGAGTAATCGGCAGCCAGGACATACACGCTGTGCGCTGAAGCCAGCTCGGTACCGCTGAACTCTCCAGCGACGTCTCGCGGAAACCACCCCAGATAGGGTGAGCAGGGATTGACGTCCTGGAGTATGGCCTCGAAAAGGGTGCGCTCCTCCTGCAGATTGGGGTCGAGCCAGAAGACCATGGCCCGATGAGCCACCGCATAGTCCTGGAGCAGGCCTCCATAGGGAGCGGGCGGTTCTCCCAGAGTAGGGCTGATGCCGACAAGCATGTCATGGGTGCAGCGTGGCCACAATTCGGCAAACTGCCAGGTATAGGCCTGGAGCCGGCTCGAGAACCGGCCGCGTAAATCGGCGAGCACTGAAAGATGGGGGTGTTGTTCGCCCAGACGGCGAGCGAGCTCCGGGCTGGCGGGAAGACATTGCTCGAGTCCGGCCAGTGTTATTGCTACATTGATGGAATCCGGTACCGTCGGATCATAGATGATAAGGCCTTTGACGATGCCTGGATGGCTACCCAGGAGGCTTGCCGTGCTATCATGGGCCAGGTAGGGCCTATCGAACTCCCTGAGCCAGTTCTCCTTCTCCTCTTGCTGGCCGTGCAGCAAATAGACTTTGGGATGCGAACGGTTGACCAGTCCTTGCAGAGCAGTGACCAGTAGTTTCTCATCCTCGGATAGGCCTTCCAACTGGAGCAGCTCGAGTGGCTCCAGGTCTGGTGGTCCGGCGGCGTCAGTCTGATGCTCACTATTCATGCTGTCCAGGTTAGGCATGGGTTCCATGGGATTCTCTACTAGAGTGATTTCTCCGCCGGTTGAAGCGAGCGCCGGCACTGCCGATGCTGAGGATACTTCCAGCACTGCCGATGCTGAGGATACTTCCAGCACTGCCGATGCTGAGGATACTTCCGGTGCTGCCGATGCTTAAGATGCTGCCAAGACTTCCCAGGCTTAAGACGCTGGCAGCACTCAAGCCACTGGCAACGCACAATACGCTAGAGAAACTCAACTGGCTCCAGCGGCTGCTGCCAGAGCCGGCCGGCCGAATCATCCCCCACCTGTTCCCACCGTTAGCATCGTTCGACTCGCGCATACACTAGCTCCCATTGACTGGAATGTGGGTAATCTTCCTTCTGGACATTGTACGCCAGTAGCATATTCAGTTCCCAACTTTCATGCGCCTATCAGTGTAACCGACAAGCCGACCAGCGCCGCCAGGGGCAACTCGACCATTCCGCTGGAACATTCCTGGCCCTGTTTCACTCTAATTGATTAGTTGGTGGCGAGACACCTCGCCTCTTCAGGAGAACTTGGGAACATGGCAAGCGAGATACACATTTCGGAGGATACTGCGCTATCCACGCATACTGATTGGGTTCCGGCCGGGCAAGGGCTGGAGCGCCGGTATGTCAGCGTCTGTGGATTTCAGATGAGCTATATCTTTGGCGGGCAGGGCGACTCGATCGTTCTACTGCACGGCCTGGGCAGCGACAGCAGTACCTGGCGTAAGATATTGCCGGAGCTGGCCACGCAGTACACAGTGTATGCTCTGGATATGTTTGGTTGTGGTCGCTCGGATAAGCCGAATATTGCCTATACCATTGAAGCCATGGCCCACTATGTTCGCTTCTTCATGGACGCAGTTGGCATTCCGCGTGCCCATCTCATTGGGCATTCGTTGGGTGGCGGTGTGGCCATGCAGACGCTTTACTTCTCGGCGGAGCGTGTGCAGCGCGTGGTGCTGGTTGACAGCGGCGGTCTTGGTCGTGACGTACACTGGCTGCTGCGCGCCAGCACGCTGCCGGGTGCCCATCAGGTCATCGGCCTGATGTCCGATCCTCGTAGCGGAATCGTCACCGTAGCCCGGAAATTGGAGCAGCGGCAGCGACGAAGCGAAAATGCCGAATATGAATCCATGATCCCACTGGTGCTCCAGCGTCTTCGGGAGCAGGATATACGCCGCTCGTATCTACGCATGGTGCGAGCGGTAGGCAGTTTCGCTGGACAGACGGTGAGCGCGTTGCCTTTTCTGTCCGAACGCTCCGCTACACCTTTCTTGCTCATCTGGGGTGAGAAAGACGAGGTCATTCCCGTCGCTCACGCCTATATTGCCGCCACTCGTCTGCCACGCTCGCAGGTAGCGGTTATCCCCAACAGCTATCACCAGCCGCATGTCGAATCG
The DNA here is from genome assembly GCA_963826075.1 of uncultured Chloroflexia bacterium. Classification (GTDB taxonomy): domain Bacteria; phylum Chloroflexota; class Ktedonobacteria; order Ktedonobacterales; family JADMIN01; genus JAJPKE01. The sequence continues at coordinate 538,997 of CAWGVQ010000002.1, read as the reverse complement.
CCGGAGCGGTTTTGCCAGCTTACACTCGACTTCCTGCGGGCGCCGGAGTGGTCGGATGACCAAGCGGCTACTCCGGCAGCCCCACCTACTCTACCTACTCTACAAAAAACGAAGCGCCGTACCTGGCAGAAGATCGCCACTCTGCTGGTGGTTCTCACTAGTGTACCTGCTGGCCTAGTGGTTTTTCTTTCCGTAGGCCAGCACAAGCGCCTTTCAGCGGCCAATCATGTGATCCATACGCTGCAAAACTGTTCGTGATCCACCTCATTCTGATGAGTACGTCTCGATGCCAGGCTTAGGCCTCTGGCCGGCTGGGTCGAAACCTGGCTCAACGTCCAACGCCAAGACTAGCCCAGTGAACTCGCCCCTTCATCTCCGAGAAACTTCCCTCACCTTTCGGAGAGGCCAAATACTTGCCCTTTGAACCCGCCGTTATGCTAGGGTGCGCAGAAGAGTCAAGCCTTATAGTTCGCTTTGAGGGATGTCTCCAACGGCAGGACATCTCGCCGGAGACAGTGCCTACAGTTGCATGACCAGCACTGCACATGGGTTCCGATCATACCGGTCGGGACGTTGAAAGGGAACATAGACAATGTCTGACAAGCCGGTTTTCCTGTATGTGGCTACTTACAACAACATGAGTGACGCCGAAACCGATTATGAGGCGGTCAAAGCACTGTATAAGAGTGGCGTGATAGCTACTTATGACGCTGCCATCATCCATAAGGACGCCAGCGGTAAGGTGCATGTCACCAAGCACGAAAAGCCGACTCAGCACGGTGCCTGGACCGGCGCCGCCATCGGCGCCGTCGCCGGCCTCATCTTCCCTCCCTCGATTCTGGTGGGTGCCGCAGTCGGAGCTGGCGTGGGCGCTCTGGCCGGACATCTGGCAAAGGGGATGCCGCGCGACGATATGAAGCAGATCGGCTCCATGCTGGATACCAGCACGGCGGCCATGGTCATACTGGGCGAATCGAGGTTGCAGGAGAAGCTGCAGAAGGCAGTCACCCGTGCCGTGAAGCAGTATGAGAGCCAGGTACAGGTTGACCCCAAGGAGTTTGACAAAGACTTCAACCAGATGATCAATCAGCTCTCTTCGAGTGACGCCACCGGCACTAGCGCCAGTCCAAATGCCTAGCCGAGTTCTTCCGTCGGCTGCAGCCGGGCCGCTACCTCGAGCATGAGTGCTCGAGGTAGCGGCCCGGCTGCAGCCGACGTTGCCCGCTCTTACCAACCAGCGACAGAGCCTGTAGTGGTGCGTGGCACTGAGGATTTGGAGACCAATTTATGAGTGCGCAGCTGCCCGTTCCATCCGAGGATGCACAGGTCCAGTCCACCGCCGCTACCTCTCCGTCATCTTCCTTGCCTGCCTTCGGGCCGCGGGACCGCTCGTTCGTCTCCATTTCGATCAGCCAGCGTACCCTCTGGCTGGCAACGGCACTAGTGGTAGGGATTCTGCTAATCGTCCTGCTGGTCAGCCAGGCTCTCGGGCCGCTTATTCTGCTGCTGCTTTCCATCATCATCGGCGAAGCCATCCGGCCGCTGGTCGCCCGCCTCGAACGCTACCGTATTCCCCCTCCCATAGCAATTCTCTTGATCTACCTGATTGTGCTGGTGGGTGCGGGCTTACTGATCTGGCTGCTGCTCAGTCCTCTGCTCGGCCAGATCAGCTCGCTGACCCACCATCTGCCCCAATACGAGAGGCAGCTGCGGCAGCGGGTCGATCAGCTGCAAGCGCAGTTGCACGCCGCGGGCACCCTGGGGCAGGCGATACAGAATCTGGCCACGACGCTGGCTTCAGCGCTGCAGCATTCAGCGCCAGCGTTACTGGCAGTTCCTCTGGGTTTTCTCCAGGGGATCTTCGGTGCCTTGATCTCTCTCGTGGTGATCCTGACCATGACGCTCTTCTGGCTGCTCTCCTCCGGGAAGCTGAAGCGGTTTGTGGTGGGGTTGTTCCCACCGGCAAGGCAGGAATATACCTCTCGCGTGATCCACCAGATCGGCCTGACATTCGGCGGCTACGTCCGCGGTACCTTGATCAGTATGGTGCTGATCGGCGCTCTCAGCGGGACGGGACTGGCAATCCTGCAAGTTCCCTATGCGCTGCTGCTGGGAGTACTGGCCGGCCTCACCGAGCTGCTTCCTTACCTGGGGCCGTGGATTAGCGGCAGCGTTACGGTGATTCTGGCACTCATCACTGTTGGACCCCTGAAAGCGGTGGAAGTCATTATCCTCTTCATCTTGATCCAGGAGATCGAAGGCAATGTGGTTCAACCGTTAGTCATGAGCCGGTCGGTGCATATCGATCCGTTGCTGGTGATTGTGGCGGTTCTGGTGGGGATCGATCTGCTAGGTATCATTGGGGCGATTTTAGCCGTGCCACTGGCGGCCGGCGTCCAGGTACTGGTGGTGCAGGTGATAGCTCCGGCGATCCGGCGTGCCACTTCCGGTGTCGATCCCAGCGTTGGGACAGCTGTACTGGCGTCCACCGGTTCATCGCCGCCGACACCTGAATCTCCGCCAACACTGGCGGGCAAACCCAAGCCTCAGGAAGCAGATGCACCGCCGGATAATTCCCTGGCCGCCCCGGCGTGAGCGTGACAGGTATCTCCGCGCAAGCTACTAAGCCTTCTTCACTCACATCGACTGGCCGATGCGCGTCATGGCGCAGTTGCTGCACAGGCCGTGCATCGGCAGAAATCGAGTCGTTCCTGGTGGCGGATGCGTAGTCACTAACTAGAGCTGCACGACTACATTCGGCGGCGGTCGCGGCGGCGCGCTCCAGCGATCGATACCGGAGACAAAGGCCTCCCTATAGGGTCGATGAACAGCGAGCACGCACCGGCTTGAGCCGGCAAGATTCCATCCAGAATCTCGATCTCGTAGGAGAGGTTATCCTGATCCATCTTAGGATTGCGCAGCACCACAGTGGCGTCCTCGGGCACAGTATCCCCATTTTCCATGAAGGAGATCACGGCATTGGGAGGATCGTCGGCAAAGCTATTCTCGCCGTCTCCCCACTCGCCGACGAACGTGTTAGAGTTGACATGACCCACCACTCGCTGGGGACGGTCGGCGAAGAAGAGGGTCGCCGGCGAGAGACCATTCAGGGTCAACCTCTGGCCGTCGCTGGTCAACCCGTGAGCTAGCTGGACGAACATGGCCTCGATGTGATCGACTGGTTGTGACGCACTAGATGCATTCATTGATGTTTTCCTTTCGCATGTATTCACACTGCCGGCACGTGGCATCCCTAATTATCTAGTAGCGTCTTGAGATCTTGCCTCATCCCACGGGATAGCTTAAAGACTAGTATCGTGGCTCATCGAACGGGCAAGGTGAGGCGAGGGCATTGTGTGGGCGACGTCCGGCTGCCGGCCAGAAGACCGGCTGCACTGCATATGGCAATCGAGTTGTAGCAACAATTGTGTGATCAGGATCACCGTGACAAGGATCCATCAGAAGGGCAGTAGCGTATGAGAACCATCGCCATCGAAGAACACTTCCTCTCCACGGGGTTCGCCGAGGCGATGAGCCGGCAGGTGCCTACGAGCTCACGAGCAGGGTCGACGAATGATGCCTACATGGCCGCGCGAGATGCCAAGCTCACCGATCTCGGGGTGATACGTCTGCAGGATATGGACGCCGCTGGTATCGATTTTCAGGTGATCTCTCACACCGCGCAGGTGACGCAGGGCTCGCTTCCCGTTGCCGAGAGCGTGAGACTTGCGAAGCAGGCCAACGACCAGCTGGCCGCTGCGGTGGCGGCTCATCCCACCCGTTTCGCCGGATTTGCCGCATTGCCAATGGCCGATTCCCAGGCCGCTGCCGCTGAGCTGGAGCGGGCGGTGCGTGATCTTGGCTTTAAAGGAGCCATGATTAACGGCACGGCCGAAGGGAAGTTTCTGGATGACCCGTCGTTCCTTCCGATATTGGAGCGAGCGGTGGCGCTGGATGTGCCGATCTATCTGCATCCCGGCCTACCGCCGTCGCCGGTTTGGGAGTCCTATTATTCGGGTTTTGACCCGGCAGTGAACTTCTCCCTGGCGACAGCAGGCTGGGGCTGGCATTCTGAGGTAGGCATACATTCCCTGAGACTGATCCTTGGCGGCGTCTTCGACCGCCTTCCGGCCCTGCAGATAATCATCGGGCATATGGGAGAAATGCTGCCCTTCATGTTGGCCCGCATCGACAACGTGATGACGCCGCTAGCTAAGAATCTGCGGCACCCGGTGCCCGAGTACTTTGTGCGCAACTTTCACATTACCACCAGCGGCTTCTTCACCGATCCGCCTCTCCTGCTGGCCCTGCAGATCATAGGCGCAGACCGAATCATCTTCTCGGTCGACTACCCGTATAGCTCCAATCAGCAAGGGCGGGCGTTTCTGGATGGTGCTTCCATCAGCTCGGATGATAAGGAGAAGATCACCCATTTGAATGTCGAGAGACTCCTCAAACTATAGTGTAGCCGGTGTCCAGTATGGCGGCGCACCCGTTACATTGCGGATATGCCACGCGGTCAACTAGCGTCCGATCGCTTTGTTGGCGAACTGCAGCGAAGTCAGCGCCAGTGCTAGGTCGGCAGGACTTTGGCAGTAGTAAAGGTATGATAAATAGGTGTAGAGCCTATATGGTCATCGGTGAAGTGAGTCTCGAAGGGAAGGCCATATGGTAGAGGTCTCAGCGACCCGCCAAACACTGCTGGAGGCATATCGTTGGCGGGATGTGCTTTGGGAATCGATAGTAGACGATCTGGAACAGCGAGATCCGCCAGCTGCTGGTGCGGTGCGAGGGGCAATGGCTCAGCAGCCGGTGCTGATGTACCACAGCCGCTCCACTTGGTACGCGGCGAGGTCCTGGGGCTACCTAGATGCACAGGCGCGGCAAGAGTGGATCTGGGTCTGTGAGTATATCCAGAAGACCTGGATACGCGGCCTCCAGACGACCGCGAATACTGGAGACCGCACAGCTACCTGATGAGTACGGCTTGTCTGATGGAATGCCTGGCGAGCCCATGAGATATACAGACGACGGCTAATTTGAAGCCTGCAGGCGCTCGGCTGCGGCCTGCCACTCATGTGCTATCTGCTCGAGAAGCAGGTCGACAGCAAACGGCATGCAAATCAGCGGGATCTGCAGTCGCTGCGCCTGCTGTCGCTGTGCGAGGGAGACCGCTCCAAGTTCGGGTGTGACCAGCACGAACGCGTTGCGGCGTATGGCCGGCTCGTTTTCAATCGCATCGAGTACATGAGAGCCATGCAAGCCTGGAGAGCTGGAGAGCCACACGTCCCACAGTGCTATCACCGGCTCAGGACAAAGACGCAGCATCTCCAGCGCTGGCGCGGCGCTTGGCACCTCGACGACCTCATACTGTGGCCGCAACAGCAACCGAAAGAGATGCCGGAGCCCTGCGTCGCTCTCGGCGACCAGCACTGTGGCTTTTAGTGAGTGGGCTGCCACGTACGTCTCTCCATAGGTAGCGCATGCCTACCTGCAACTGGGCAATACCGCGCACGCCAATGAATATTGCGCACGCCAATTAGAGTATAATGGGAAACAAATGCAGTATAATGATAACTCATCCTAGGCTCTATACATGTCACAGATCTATCACAGGTGTTGACTGAGCCGCCGCTGGCCTCAGCAGCCTTCCTTCAGACCGCGTCTACTGGTCTTCGTGACCGACAACCAGTGGTCTGTTATCACCTACAGTTGTTGCATAAGCGTACTCGAGAGTAGAGGATCCTTCGTGGATAAGCCGCTCGAGAAGTCTCAGCTCTACGATCTGGTGGTGATGGGTGCCTCAGCAGGAGGTATCGAGGCGCTCTCCATCCTTGTGGCTACCCTACCGGCTACATTGCCGGTGCCTATAGTGATCGCCCAGCACCTGGATCCGAGCGTGCCCAGCCACTTGGGCCAGATCCTGGCGAGACGTAGCCAACTACCGGTTCGCAGTCTAGATGGTGCCGATCACCGGCCGGAGCGGCTGGAGTCCGGCACAATTTACGTAGTGCCGGCAGACCATGACGTCGAGATAGTGGACGGCACGGTTAGCCTGCAGACCGGCGCGAGACAGCACCCCATGCCATCCATTGATCGGTTGTTCACTAGCGCCGCCAAAGCCTATGGCGAGCGCGTCATTGCTGTCATTCTTACCGGATCAGGCTCGGACGGCACCGCGGGCGCGCGTACGGTAAAAGCCGCTGGCGGCACGGTGGTGATTGAGAACCCGCAGACAGCCAGCTATCCAGCAATGCCGGCCTCGCTTCCGCCGACCGCTGTGGATCTCGTGGTTAACCTTGAACGCATGGGCCCCCTGATCGGTGACTTGATTAGCGGCACCCACTTGCTGGCGGCTCCACCCGCTGCCGATACGTTGCCTGGGCTACTTGAACAGGTTCGTCAGCATACCGGCATAGATTTTTCACAGTATAAGAGCCCGACGATTCTGCGCCGGCTCTATCGTCGCTTGGCAGCTACCGGCGCGAATACCCTGCATGACTATGTGCGGGTACTGCAGGAACATCCCGATGAATATCAGCGCCTGGTTGCGAGTTTTTTGATCAATGTGACCGAGTTCTTCCGTGACCCGGCTCTCTTTGCCTTTGTACGTGAGCAGATTCTGCCGGATCTCATTGCGCACTCACGCGCCCGCGGCACTCCGCATGAGATTCGCATCTGGTCGGCGGGCTGCTCGACCGGTGAGGAGGCTTACTCCATCGCCATACTTCTGGCTGAAGTGCTGGGTCCGGATGTGCTCCAGTTCACTGTCCGCATCTTCGCAACCGATGCGGACACTGACGCGGTGGTCTTCGCGCGGCGTGGCTGGTATCCAGCGGCGGCGCTTATCAATATTCCCGACGAGCTACGCACACGGTATTTTACGCCGATGGATAGCGGCTACGAGGTCGCCAAAGCCATCCGCAGCATGGTGATCTTTGGTGAACACGACCTGGGTCAGCGCGCGCCATTTCCCCACATGGACCTGGTGGTCTGCCGCAATGTGCTGATCTATTTTACATCTGAGCTGCAGCAGCGCGCCCTGCAGCTCTTCGCGTTTTCGCTACGGGACGGCGGCTACCTGGTGCTAGGCAACGCGGAATCCGCTGGCGCAATGCCCAATCATTTCGGGCAGGTCCATCCGCGATTCAAGGTATATCGCCGCCAGGGGGAGCGCGTATTGGTGCCACCGGTGCCAATCGGCAATCGCAATGTCTACGAGGTCGAGCAGCACCTGGCCGGCGAAACCATGAACCAGACAAAGCTGCGCCTGGTACCGAGTGGTGAGACTGCACCCGCTACCCGAGAAGGCGAGATGGACATGAGCGGTACCTCCGAGCTGGGGCTGCGCGTGTACACGTCTCGTGAACGATTTGCCGACCAGATCCTGAGCTTACCGTTGGGGGTGGTGGTGGTGGATCGAAATTACGATGTGTTGACCATCAACAGCGCTGCCTACGCGCTGTTTGACATTCACCGACCGGCCATCGGCAAGGATTTGTTGCATTTGGCTGAGCGGGTTCCCACCAAGCTGCTGCGAGCCGCGATCGACAAGACGTTTGATACGCCGGAGCTACCTTCCACAGTAGCGGGGACCATACAGTTCGCGTTAGAGCACGGCGAACCGGATGACCCTCACCTGGTACAGGTGACGTGCTATCCGTACCGCCGGACGTTGTTTACCGTGGATGGCGGTACCCTGCCTACCGTCGAAGCCCTGGTGCTGTTCATCTCACCGGTCGCCGCCCCTCCGCCCTCGCAGGAGGGGCGAGACGGGGCAGCCGGACATCTGCCGGTGGGTGGCGTAGTAAGTGGAGCAGCGGCGTCGGCACGAGCTGCCCCGAGCGATGTCGCTGAGGCCGCCTCGGAAGAGATTATCATGCGCCTGACCGAGCAGCTGGAAGTAGAACGCGCCCGCTCCCGTGAGTTGCGCCTGGCCACTGCGGAGCTGCGACAGGACAACGATGACTTGCGCCGCGCCAACGAGGACCTCCTGGTTACCAAAGAGGAGGTGCAGGCTTCATCCGAGGAAACCAAAACCCTCAACGAGGAGATGCAGGCGACCAACGAAGAGCTTGAGACCCTTAACGAGGAGCTCGAGGCGACGGTCGAGGAACTGCATACCACCAATGATGACCTGCTGGCACGTAGTCAAGAGCTGCAAATCTTGGCTGAAACTAAGGAGATACAACGCCAGGCGAGCGAGAGCGAACGAGCCCAACTGGAGGCTATCCTCTCAGGTATGGGGGATGCTGTGCTCGCCGTTGACGCTGAGGGCAAACATGTGCTGGCCAATGATACTTATGAGCGGCTCTTTGAGAACCTGGACGCTGCGATAGTGATCGGAGACGAGCTTGGCCAGCCGCTGCCCCCCGAGGCCGTGCCCTGGCAGCGTCTGGGCGAGGGAAAGCCATTCAGAATGGCGTTTTCGCTGCGAGCTCCGGATGACACTCGCCGCTGGTACGAGGCCACTGGCCAGCCTATTTCGCGTGACGAGCTCAAGCTCGGCGTGGTGCTGACCATACACGACGTCTCCGACCGGAGTATGCGCAGCGTGTATGAGCGCTTCCTGGCGCAGGTGAGCCATGAGCTTACGCAGCCGCTGACCGCGCTCATGGGAACGTTGCAGTTGCTCCAGAGACGGCAGCCGGCTCCATCGAACACCCCGGAGAATGACGAACAACTGTATTCCTTAGTGTTGAGCGCATTGCGACAGGCCCGCCAGCTGAGGATGCTGGTGGGCGATCTCGCCGACCTGGAACGGGTGCAGCGTGACAAGTTACGGCTTGATCTGGAGCCGGTAGACCTGGTGGCCCTCGCCCACCGAGTGGTAAATGATCTTGCGCTGGCTCAGCCCACCGGGCAATTGCAGCCGCCGGTTCTCGTACGGACGGAAGAGGAGGAGACGGCAGGGCCAATGCGGGTTATCGGTGACGCCACCCGGCTGGAGCAGGTGCTACGCAATCTGTTGCAGAACGCCCTCAAATACGCAGCAGACAGCGACCGCGTCGATGTTCGTATACGCCGAGTCCACGAGCAGAAAGCCGCCGAGATGGCGGAGATGGAAGTGCAGGACTACGGACCGGGCATATCCAAGGCAGAGCAGCCCTATATCTTTACCCCGTTTTACCAGGTGCCCACTGCCGAAACGGCTCGTCACGAAGGACTGGGGCTGGGCCTGTATGTCGTTCAGCAACTGGTGCAGGCACATGACGGCACGATTGAGGTGCGCTCACCTAAAGGGCGTGGCACCGTCTTTACGATCCGTCTTCCGCTGGCCCCGGAAGACTCGCCGTCACTGCTACCGGCAGAGAGCTCGGGGACCTCGGTGCCACCGGTCAACGACAAGACTCGCCGAAAAAAAGAGTAATGCCGGCAGTGTGCCGCCCGTCCGCTGCGTTACTCTGGCACCTTTCGTGCGAATCCAGGTGCATACAAAGTCAAACGCAAGAGAGGAGCTGAACATGAATAGTAAGCCGGCACGCAACGACGAAAGCTGGCCAGGAAATCGGCGGCGCTATGGTGGCGACATTCCCGACAGCGGTGATCTGGATGACATAGATGATCTGGATGACATAGATGATAATCATGGATGCTGCCGACATCGATCTGTATGCTTTCGATGATCAGGAGGCGCTAATCCTTGGTTTTGATGAGGTGCCACTGGAGACGGTGGCCTCCAATGTAACGGATGAAAGCGTCTATGATGCTCTGGCGCCGGAGGAAAGTGATCCTGCCTACTTCGCTCCCGTCGACCCAGTACTGACAACTGATGGGCACGATGATGTACAGGTGCTCAACGGTTGGGCGCCGTCCTCGCTATCGCCTGAAGAACAGGCGGATCGTTCAGTGGAAGGGCCACAGCCTGGTGACGAAGCGTTGGCGGATGCGGTGAGACGTGAATTGCGCGAAGACGCCATGACCACTGCTCTGGCCGTCGAGGTGGAGGTACTGGACGGCATGGTGCTGCTCCGCGGTCAGGTTACCGATCTGGAGGATGCTGAGGCCGCCGAAGCGGTTGCCTCCCAGGTGTCCGGCGTCCGCGAGGTGCGTGACGAGCTGGATGTGCAGGCTATGGATTAAGTAGCTTGGATAGGTAGCCGCCAATGCTAGCCTATTCATGACTAAACCTATCCAATCGTATCGGGCCGGAAATTGGGCATGGACGCTTATTTTTCTGCGGTTGCGCGCATCTTTTAGGGGGAAACCAATCTCTCCACCTATCCTAAAGGTGAGTGTCCTGGCACGACCTGTGCTGTAGTTAGGATCGTGTCGATCCGACCATGGGGTTGGTGGACTAGACCCAAAACGTATCACCATAGAGAGGAGTTCAAGACCTATGGCGCACACGGGAGGTCGCGGTTTTGCATCGATGGATGATGTGAAGCAACGCGAGATTGCTAGCGCAGGAGGACGCGCTGCCCATAAAAAGGGGACAGCGCACGAGTTCAATTCGCAGGAAGCGCGAGAGGCCGGCCGCAAGGGCGGCGACAAGGTAAGCAAGGATCGCGAACATATGGCCAGAATCGGTCGCAAGGGGGCCGATGTTCTCTAGTTGGCGAGTGACCGGCGGGTGACCGATGGTTGGCTTATGATTGGCCGCTTTAGGTAGCTATGAGGGCTCATCGGTCCCCACCTTCGGGTGTGCCGTGTGATATGCGTGACTGCTGAGACACCAGGGAAGCGTACAAGGATAGGTCCGTTGAGTGAGGCAAGGATGCGTGTGTCCGACAGTGCGAAGAATGATACTCATGCAAGGAAGCATAGTCACCTTCTTCCACGATTTTGGTGAGGCTGTGCCCCTAGTGGTGCCATCGGTCTGGTCTGTTTGGTACGCATCGTGCTCATACCATGTCCGGGCGCGATTAACGAGCGCAGCACCCACAACGATAGGACACTACACCATAGGGGCGAGTGAGCAGTCACCATATCGCCCTACACTGAAATGGAGCGTTACCGATGGAAGGTATAGTGGGTCAGAGCGAGTTGCCGGCTGGAGCCGATGTCCTGGATAAGAGCGGCGAATTGGTCGGTACACTCGATTCCAGTAACAGCCAGAAGGGCTATCTGGCCGTGCTCAAGGGGGTTTTCTTCACCAAGGGTATTTTCTTACCCATTAGCTCAGTAGACCGCGTCGGCGTCGATGGGATTCACCTCAATCTTGGCAAGAACGAGTTGCAGGATAGCCGCTTCGGCACACCGCCAGATCTCAAAGATTCGGCCTCCGAGGCGCAGCCGGTGAATGATATTCGTAACGCCTAGTGAGTGACACCCAGTGAGAGACTTGCTTGTATCTAATCAAGCCCACAATAGAGCCAGGTCTGGAAATATTCGACCTGGCTCTATTGTGGATGTTTCGGCCAATCCTTTCGCTCGCGGGGTCCTGCTCCCATGATTCTTATGCCAAGGAAACCTCAGCTCAGGTTTGCCCGAGAGACACCGTCTAGGATCTGGCAAAGTTCGATTGAGCTGAGCTTGCGGCAAAGAGCGCGAGCATCTGGCGATTGAAAGCTGGAATATCGCTTGGTTGACGACTGGTTACCAGTTGTCCGTCAACTACCACCTCCTGGTCGACCCACTGTGCCCCGGCGTTGCGCACATCGTCCTGGATGGTGTAGTAACTGGTCATCGTATGGCCTCGTGCCAGACCAGAGGAGATCAATTCCCAGGGAGCATGGCAGATGACCGCCATCGGCTTGCCGGCGCTTGCCATTTCCCTGATGAACTGCTGCGCGTGCCGATTCATGCGCATTGCATCGGCATTTAGTGCGCCTCCAGGTAGCAGCAGAGCGTCATAGTGGGTGGGATTTGCCTGATCGAGGCTCTTGTCCACCGGCACCATGATGCTCTTGTCATGGTGCTTGAAAGCCTGAATTCGTCCTTCATGAGGGGCAATGACATCGATCAATGCGCCGGCATCTTCGAGAGCCTTTGCCGTCTCAGTGAGTTCGGCTTCCTCGAAGCCGTCGGTGGCCAGCACGGCGACTTTAACGTCTTGAAGGGTTGCCATAGTTTGTCTCCTGTCCTCGTAGTTCGACGCGATTCGTCCCCAAATATCCATTCTTCCCTTGGGGATGCGCGTGGCAGGTGCCGCAGGCCACGGCCGGGTCCGCGCTGAATAGTGACACGGTGAATAGTGAGCAGCAAGACGTGTGCCAGCGGGTACGCAGGGCTGGGCGCTGCCCACGGTAGGTCACTTGGTCAACGCTACGCCGGGTCATAAGTACATGGCACGATGTCTGCGGTAGCTTCTCTGGTACCGCCCAGATGACATATTGTTAGACTATGCAGGTGCACAGGGCTCAGAGAGAGAGAAAGGGAAGGAGTACAGATAACATGCCAAGAGGTGATAAGTCGGCTTATACCGAGAAGCAGAAGCGACAAGCGGAATACATCGACGAGGGCTATGAAGAGCGCGGCGTCTCCGGGAGTGAGGCTGAGCGCCGAGCCTGGGCCACTGTCAATAAAATGTCTGGCGGTGGTAAAAAGAGCGGATCTGGTCGTGGCCATACCGAGAACCACGAGCCCGCACGTCGTGGTGGAGAACGTGGTGGTGAAGCCTCCGCATCTCGCACAGCCGAGCAACGTTCGGCCTCGGCAAAGAAGGCCGCCGAAACCCGTAAGCGCCATGAAATGGAACGCCGTGTATGAGGTAGCAGGACACGAGAGCCAAGGAGGGCAGAGTAAGCTCGGCGAGGCATTCAGTATCTGGCATGAAATTTGCAGGAGCTAGTTGTGACGCGCTCGACGCCGAGTGCGCATGCGGAAACTGCTGGAAGGGCATGATTTTTCGCGAAACAGGGTTGTTTTACTCAAGTTTACAGGTGTGGCCAGCATAGCGGCCATTACCACAGGTGGAGGAACCAGTATGTTAGGAACTATTCTCGCATGGATCATCGTTGGCGGAATTGCTGGATGGCTAGCGAGCCTCGTTGTTCAAGGTAGCGGCATGGGCGTTGGTATGGATATCGTCGTGGGCATCATCGGCGGTATCATCGGCGGTTTCATTCTTGGCCTTCTGGGCGTCGGTGGTGGATTCGGCGGTTTCAACTTCGTTAGCCTGATTACGGCTTTCGTCGGTGCAGTCGTACTGTTGCTGCTGGTGCGGCTCTTCACCGGTAACCGCGCGCGCATGAGTGCGTGAGCGGGAACGACGGTCATTATGGTAAACAGCTAGGACCAGTCGTCGGTATTCCTCGTAGGAATGCAGCGCCAGGGACGCGATACCCCCAGGACATCTAGGTGTCCTGGGGGCTCTTTTTTGTCAGGTGGCCGACGTGGTATAATCCTAGTTGGCTAGTCGGGATTAGATCTGCTACGGCTGCCACTCACACATACTATCTAATGCACCAGCACTTGTTACGGTATCAGTTCTTATATACCCGTCCCAGCGCATCGTCCGGCTTCATCGCTTACGAGATGGAGCGGGCTACCTGGTGCGGCTAGGGGCTGCATGGGAGGATCGCATGGCAGTCGAAATCACGGCTGATATGGTCATTCATGATGTGGTCGCGAATTACCCCCAGACGGTCAAGGTATTTCAGGGACATGGACTTCCCTGTACCGCCTGCCAGGTCGGCTCGCGCGAGAGCGTTGCCGGCGGCGCTCGTACCCACCATTTGGATGTAAGTTTGCTTGTCGAGGACCTGAATCGCGTGGCCAATGGCGAAGAGGCAGTCGGGATCAAGCCCCGGACCAAGGCGCCGGTTGGGAGGGGTATACCGCTGACTATGGCCGGCCCAGGCGCGGGGGGCAAGCTTCGCCATATCGTCGCAATCATGAGCGGCAAGGGCGGCGTTGGAAAATCGCTGGTTACCGGTTTGCTGGCGGTCTCATTACAGCGGCAGGGTCTCAAGGTCGGCATTCTCGACGGTGATATCACCGGACCCAGCATTGCCAAGGAATTCGGCGTGCGTGGCAATCCGACCAAGGCCGCGGGCGGGATCGACCCATTGCTCTCACAGGGCGGCATCAAGGTGATGTCTATGAATATGTTCCTGCCCGACAGCACCGATCCTATAGTCTGGCGTGGCCCGATGATCTCCAGCGCCATTAAACAGTTTTACAGCGATGTGGACTGGGGACAGCTCGACTTCTTACTGGTAGATCTGCCGCCGGGTACCTCTGATGCACCCATGACCGTGATGCAGTCGCTTCCCCTCGACGGTGTGGTGATCGTCTCCTCGCCACAGATGCTAGCTACCGAAATTGTCATCAAATGTATCAAGATGGTCCAGACTCTCAAAGGCAAGGTGCTGGGCATCGTGGAGAACATGGCTTATCTGACTATGCCGGATGGAAGTCGCAACGAAATATTTGGCCCGAGTAACGGCGCCGAATTGGTTGCGTTGACTGGCGCGCCCTTGCTGTCACAGATCCCCATCGACCGGGACATTGCGATGCTCTGCGATGCTGGTAAAATCGAGGAGTACTACAGCGAGGAGTTTGATACTCTGGCGCGTAACTTCGTGAAGGCGCTCAAGATTGCTGGAGAGCGCCGCTAATCCAGCCGCGCCTCGCTCAGGAAGTGAGGATGAGGAATCGCCAGGTCCATACCAGCAGCAGGGCAAAGGTGCTGCTTAGCGTAATGAGTTGCGCCATGAGCGCCAGTTGACTGGATTGTGGCCCTGGCTGCGCCAGCGCCGATTCATCGGCGTAGATCAATTCCTGCTTGACGATTTCGGCGTTAGGCGCGTGGGCATTCCGCCGCGCTAGAAGTGCGCTTGCTTCCTCACGTAGCGCCACCAGGCGCGGTTCCTTTCTCAAGGGCTCGAGTGTTCCTGGTTGCTGGATAAACCAGGATGAGTACTCAGGGGCCAGCCGGTACGCTGATTCCAGAAGTGCGAAGGCTCGCTCGGCCTGCTGGGGCTGGTCGCTTATAAAATCCGCTTCCTCGAGTTGCGCCATTGCCCGAAGTAGTGGCGCTCTACGTCCAACCCTACGCAGATCGCGCAGGCAGTCAATCTCTCGCTGTTCTGCATGTCTCAACATGTCCGGCTGCGACCGTACTTTTCGCTGTCCTCTCTTGACCAGCGTTGTAGCGAAGCTATCATCCGGTTCGCCAGTAGTACGGCCACGTCGAGCGGCACGTTGGGCTCGCGCTATCGCCGCCAGACAGATACTATATCGCTCGAGGCGCGCAAATGGATAGAGCGCTCGTGAATCCTCAAGTCCGGAACTGGCGGTGGCCTCGGCCTCAGCTGGTTTATGTTTGGCCAGCATGACCATCGCCAAAACGCCATGAGCCAGCACCGATCTTTCCCGGGTCAGGTGCAGGGCCAGGCGGCCAGCGTCGGCCGCTTCCTCATGGCGATTCAGTCTCAGCAAAGCCAGCGCACAGTTCCCCAGAGTCTCGGGATCCGCTGAGACCGCCAGTGCGTCCAGGGCAGCCCATAACGCATCAGCCTCTCGTCCCAGCGAAATAAGCGCCATGGTACGGCGGTTTAGCCAGACCAGACGGCGCGTGCCCATCCACGCGCCGTCGCCTTTGATCTCCAAAGCGCGGTCGGAGAGCAGCAGCGCCTCTTCATATCTGCCGCGCTGCATGAGGTTATCGGCTCGTGAGGCGGGGGAGAGCCAGCGTGCGCCCCGAACCAGAAGAAACCAGACTACCACGCCAAGTAATGGCAGACCCATCGCAGGATTACCCAATATGAGTGAGGCGAGTATCGGCACTCCTACTGCCAGCAGCCAGGTGAGCGACACTAAATAGGTAAAGAGGCTGCTCCGGTCCCTCACCGGCATAACACCGGCAGCCTTGATGCTAACTGAATGCGCGGATTCCATCGTGGGAGCACCTCAGATCCGAATATCCTGGTTCGGGTTTATCCGGCAAGCGCCGCGCGCTCTACCTCTCCGCCTTCGTCACCATCACCAGTCTGGGCAATTCCTTCCAGTGAGTCGCTCTCGGCAGGTATCCCCCGAGAGTGATACAGCTGGCTCTTTGGACGGATGATCACCCGTAAGGTAGCATACAGTAATAACCCGTTGCGTAATGCCAGCACTGGCATGAATTGCCAGCTATAGGTGACCGTCTGGATCGGATGGTGCAGCTGATAGATGATTGGATAGTCGCACCAGGTGAGGAAGCAGATTGCTATCCAGAACAGGTCAAGGCCCTCCACATAGGCAACGACAGGGATAATCCAGATTAAGTACTGCGGGCTGAAGATTTTGTTGGTGACCAACACGATACCCAGGCAAGCCAGGAATGCCTGGCCAATCGTGAGTCTTCCGCGCGTCTGCCGTATGTAGACCCAGAGGCAGCCACCGACCAGGGCAACCGCCGAGGCCGGCTTGAGAACAACATCTAGCGGCCCGACAAAATTGAGCGAAACAAAAGAATAGTTTGGATAAGCAGGTATGCCCACGATCGAAGCCAGCCAGAGAAGCGAGGCGGGCGTGGATTCCACCTGAAGCGGTCGGTTACCAGCATACTGGAAGCCTGATAGCGTTCCAGCTGGATTCAGCACAAAGAAGACCGCAAAACATCCCGCTATGAGGCCGGAACAGAGCCATACTCCCCGCAATGTTCGCTGCGTCGCTCTTCGCCGCCAGAACTTCCTGGCCGCCTGGAGGAGATTGGTGCCCTGCTGTCCCAGGGCCTCAATAGGCGTCTGGCTACCGTCCACAGATGTGGCGGCATCCGATTGCCGCCACTGCTCGATCACTATCACGGGGATGAGGAAGGCAGGATACAGCTTGAGCAGCACGCCGGCAGCAATGAAGACGTAGGCGTAGCCGAATCGCCCTCGCTCGGCAAACCAGAGTGCCGCCAGCGTCGCCAGTGCAGGCACGATATCGAACCGAGCGAGTAGTGTTGCCGAGGTGCCCAGCAAGAGATAGACTGCGTACATGATGGCACGTGTGTGACCGGCGTAGCGCAGAAAGGCAAGATACCCCGCCACCACCAGCATTCCCATCCAAATTGCGAAGACCTGGTGGTAATAGTTTGGCAGATTCGGCAAAATCGTCAAGGTAAACGGGATGATGGCTAGCGGCGGATATTCTACCGGTATCGAGTGGAACAGTGGGTGAGTCGTCCAGAATGCGAGTGCATAGCTATAGTACTCGTCTACGTCCCCGTTGGGTAACATCCAGAGCCTGTCAGAAAGCAGCTGCGTGGTGACCAGTGCACCTATCAATAGGGTAATTTCTATCAAATAGACCCAGAGCCGCCGACGGAAGGGCCAACGCAAAGGCTCACACTCCTGCCAAAACTGCCTGATACTCCGGCAAAGCCGTGAAAACGTTACATGAGTAGTTCTCTGCAGATAAATGTTATGATAGCACGGCAAGAGCCTGAATATAAGGGCAAGATGCCGTCAGAGGTGCAGGTGGCTCTCTCACCTGTTCGGCTGGAGCGGGCTCTAGATGTGGTTAGGAGAAGTTTGTCTATGCGGGTAGATGTGGTTCTGGCCACCTTTGGTGCTCTGCCCGATCTCGATCCCGCCAACGCTTTGCTGATTCCTGCGTTGGCAGAGCGTGGCCTACGTGCGCGACCCGCGGTGTGGAACGATTCAGCTGTGGACTGGTCCAGACCCCGCATGACGGTGATCCGCTCCACGTGGGATTACCACCACCAGCGTGACGCCTTCCTGGCCTGGGTCGAGCGCATTGGGATACTTCAACAGGTCTGGAATCCTCCAGATATTCTTCGCTGGAACACTCACAAATTCTACCTGCGCGACTTGGAAGAGAAGCAGGTCGCCATAGTTCCCACAGCCTGGCTCGAGAGCGGGACATGGGTCGATCTACGTGGTTTGATGCAAGAGCACCGCTGGCAACAGATCGTGATCAAACCAGCTGTCTCAGCGAGCGCTTACGGCACGGTTCTGGTAACCAAGGAAACCATATCCGACGGACAGTCCCATCTCGATCACTTTCTCTCAACTCGAGACATGTTGATTCAGCCGTTCGTTTCAACCGTGGCCAGCACACACGAGCGTTCGCTCGTTTATATTGATGGGGTATTCACGCATGCTGTCGAGCGCATGCCAGCTCTTGACCTGCCGAGATCCGGCACTGATCAGCTCATTGTTCCTACATCCCACGAACTGATCTTTGCTGAGCGGATTCTTGGCCTATTGCCCACTCTGCCCTTATATGCCCGAGTCGATCTCATTCGTGACGAAGCTGGTGAGTTGCGTCTGATGGAACTGGAACTCGTTGAGCCTACTCTGTGGTTGGATCTTGCACCTCACTCGGTTCAACTGTTCGCGGATGCCATCGCCAGCAAAATTTGTTAGTAGGTTTGAGTGTAGAATGGTATGGACACTAACGTACGTATTCCCCTAGGACGGAGCGACTTATGGCACACGCTGCCGATGACCCACGAACGGCGTTTATCGCCATGTTTGAAGCCGTACGCGCATATTTGCTGGATGGCGGCCGTGCTACTCAGGCGGGGGAACAGGTTGCGACCAATCCCAAAGGTGAAGCCACTCGCGCCTTCGATGCCGAAGCTGAGCGTATCGCGCTGGACGTAGCGACACGCGAGCTGGGAGCGTTCCATGCCCTGAGTGAGGAAATTGGCGAAGTCACACTCGGCCGCCAGCCGAAATGGACGCTGGTACTCGACCCCTGCGACGGCAGCAACAACTTTCGTCGCGGAATCCGCTCAGTAGGCTTTGCGGTGGCAGCCTTACCAGTGAGCGCACCGCTCGATCCCAGCAATATCGCCTATGCCGTGTGTGGCGATATTTTCACCGGAACACTCTATGTGGCAGCACGGGGAGAGGGCGCGACCGTGGATGGCAGACCGTGCCACACCTCAGCTGTGCAGATACTTCGCCGTGCCATGCTGGGAGTCAACATCGGACGCGCCCGCTCACCTGCCGCGCCTCAGCTGGACCAGTCCACGCAGGCACGTGGGGCACAGCGGGTATGGCAAGTCGTGGGAGCGGCATCGACCATCCGGCGTACTGGTGCCACCGTTCTCGACCTCTGCTATGTGGCGCAGGGGGCCTATGACGCTTATGTCGATCTGCGGGAGCGCTTGACTCCGGAGAACTTTCTGGCACCAGCGCTTATCCTTCAGGAGGCTGGCGGCAAGTTGGTGGGCAGTGCAGGACAGCCTCTGGGACCCGTCGAATTCACCCAACCGTACAGCGTGCTGGCAGTGGCCAATTCCACCCTGCTCAGCGAGATCCTTGCCGAATTGAGCCAGGTGTAGCCAGGTCTCCCTCACGTTTACAGATAGGACGGAATGGTTTCTTGATGCAGATCTCTTTCTCAACTGGGACGTTTTATCATCGTGGCCTGGGCTATAGCTTGAAGCTGGCGGGTGAAACGGGCTATGACGGCGTCGAGTTGGCGCTAGGCCCCGAGTTCAGCTTTAATGGGATACGCGGTCTACAGCGCGCTGCACGTGAATATCCAGTACCTATTCTCAGCGTACATCCGCCCTTTGTCCCAGTGCCGGGATGGCCTCGCCAGTTGAGTAGGAGTATTCCCTACCTAGCTCAGGTTACAAAGGCACTCGGAGTCGAGACCTGTGTGGTCCATATTTCCGGCTTCACCTCGCCGCAGGGTCCGCGTGCGGAGCGTTTCATTCGGGTGTTACAGGAGGCGCTTCGGTCTAACGGCCACCGGTTACAGATCGGGTTGGAGAACAGCCAGTACTACCGGCGCAAGCAGCGCTTCTACCTTGACGACCTTCAAGCGCTTGCCAGCTTTGCTGGCGAGCACGGCTGTGGTGTTACTTTCGATACTTGCCACGCCGGGGCCAGTGGTGAAGATATTCTCGCCTGTTATGAAATCGTGCGGCCGGTGCTCATAAACGTCCACCTGAACGATATAATCTTCCGGCATGGCGTTCCCCAGACCCATGTCCCTCCAGGCAAGGGACAGTTGCCGCTGGATCGGTTCCTGGGGTTGCTGGCTCGTGACGGCTACGAAGGTCTAGTAACGCTGGAGATATACCCCAGCCGAGTCGGGCTGTTAGGCCGTAAACGCCACCAGAGAGAGCTGCAGGAAGCCATCCGCTTTGTACGCTCGGCAATTGCCGAGCCCGTTACCAAATGAGTTACCGGACCTTCTACAGGCGGGCGGAAAGCCGGCGAAGTGAGTCACATGAAGATGGATAGCGCGATACGTTCTCGACTTGACCCTAATCGCCAGATAACGGCGCCTCTGGTTCGCTGGCAGAGCGGATTATCTAGCCAATCGCTGGACGAACTGGCAGTCGAAGAGCCTCTTGAGTTACGTGTGCGGTCCAGTAGCGGCGGGGATGCGGACGTATCGCTCGCGGCCATCATGCGCACTCCTGGTAACGATGAAGAGCTGGCGGTGGGTTTTCTTTATACTGAGGGGCTGCTGGCGCACCGTTCGGAGCTGGCTAGTCTGGGTCCCGGCATCGATGGTGATGGGCTTCCGTCCGAGAATATCCTGGTGGCAAGTGCGTCGGGAGATGTCGATCTGGCGAAACGGGCGAGTGATAGCGGCTACTCGCGGCTCTTTGCCGTCAACTCAAGCTGCGGCATCTGCGGGAAGAACAGCGTGGCGGCTGCCTGTGCTGTGCTTCCTCCTCTCGCCAGGGGCGACATGGTCGTGCCAGTTCGACTGCTCTACTCGTTACCCGACCGTTTGCGTGCTGAGCAGCAGGTATTTGCTTCTACTGGCGGCTTGCACGCGGCCGCCCTCTTCGACCGAAATGCCGAGCTGCTGGGGTTGCGTGAGGACATAGGCCGTCACAATGCAGTCGACAAACTCATTGGGCGAGCGCTACTGGATGGCGAGCTGCCGCTGCAGCAGCGAATCCTGCTGGTTAGCGGCCGGCTCTCCTTCGAAATCGTGCTCAAGGCGCTCGCCGCCGGTATCCCGATCGTTGCCGCGGTCTCGGCTCCATCCAGCCTTGCGGTTGACCTGGCCAGCGTTGGAGGTATCACCATTGCTGGATTCCTGCGCGGCGACCATGTCAATGTCTATACCCATCCCGAGCGCATCGCCGGTGAATGAATGATGTTGATGACTTACCGGTCCAGGCCAAGCCGCATGGCAGCGGCGGCGTTCCAGGCATCGGCAAGTGATTTGACTTCGACGGCCAGCCCAGCCAGCATGAGAAGCACGACATCGGCTTCGCCGGCAATACGGGCATTGACGCGCCCAAGTATGTCTCGAAACGCGCGCCCCAGGGGATAGGGTGGTACCAGCCCCATTCCCACTTCATTGGAGACGCAAATCAGCGTGGCGGACCCTGCGTGATACGTGGCCAGCAGATCCCCGATAACCGTCCCTACTTCTTTCTCTCTCGCCGGCCAATCGATATCGGTGTGGATATCGGCCTCGGATGTGGTACCCGGCTCTTCTGTGGCGGAAGGGCCGCCAAGAAGCAGATTGGAGACCAATAGCGTCAGGCAATCCAGTAGGATGACGGCACCTGGTAGATGGAGCTTTCCGCTGGCGGTAAGCGCGGCACCGGGGTCGAGGGGCTCCTCGATGGTAATCCAGCTGCCTCCCCGGCTGCGCTGGTGGCTGGCGATGCGCCGCCGCATTTCCTCATCGCCGTCAGGCGCGGTAGCGGTAGCCAGGTAGATCATCGGCGCATGGTCTCCCGCACCACGAAACTTTGGGGATGCTGCTGCTCCCGCCGCGCTGGCATCGGAATGGGCCACACGTCCAGCCAGCTCTTCAGCGTAAGCACTTTTGCCGCTCCGTGCGCCTCCCAGAATGAGGATGAGCCGCTTCTGCCGGCCCATTGGAGCAGTAGTAATAGCATCATGATCGTTAGCCATAGTTTGCGCCATTCTCGGATGCCGAATAATTGCCAGCCAGTGACGTGATCGCCGTACGGAGTATGCCGCTGCCGGTCTCGCCAGTCCACGCCTTCCGGACGATACCCCTGGTGTCGATCAAGATAGTGACGGGATAGTAAACGATGCCGTACCTACGGGCAAGTGTCCCGCTGGGATCGAGGAGTATGGGTGTGGACGGACTCTCGATGCCAAGACGCTGGGCATAGGCGCTGATTATACCGGGAGACTCCGCCGGCGAATCGATATAGAGAATGCGCAAGCCACCGGCGGCTGTCTCTGTATTTACAGACTTCACCGCTTCGATTTGATTGAGACAGTGCGGGCAGAGCGAAAACATAAAGAGCAGCAGAACGGTGTGTCCTCGCTCACTGGCCAGTGAAACGGTACTGGGGAGCACCTGCCCACGACTCTCAGCTTGCAAGCTGAATGCCGGCGCGGGCAAGCCTACATGTTGCTGCGTGGTCGCCGGTGTAGCGGCGGAGGTGGCGCGTATCATCACCGCCAGCAGCAGTGCGACGAGCGCAATAACCAATACGGTGGCCTGTAACCAGCAGGCAGGCGTCATGTGTGGGCGAACCATAGTATGTCTTCTCATAGCTGCTTTCCAGACTACCATGGATTGGACGCCAGTGCCAGGAAATCGGGAAGAGAAGAAAGTGCGCCCAGAGAGCCATAGGAGACAAATGGATTACCACTGCGATTAACTTTAGGCGGCACACAGCTTGACTTGCACACATAGCTCCGGCTATACTGCAACGTGCTTGCAGCTATGGGCCACATAGCTGCATAGGAGCCGGCCGGCGTGGCGGAATGGTATACGCGGCAGTCTCAAAAACTGCTCCCCATCACGGGGTTGGGGGTTCGAATCCCCCCACCGGCACCAACCTAAAGCCTCGAATTCAAAAGGAATTGCCGCGTATTTCGCCACGAACCTGCTGCGTACGTTCGTGCCACCGTTCCGCCAGAACTGCTACGCATATGAGCTATAACTGCTCCCCATTGAGTGTCTCGATGCGTAGCGGTTATTGGGGATATGGGGTGGTGTTATTGTGACATGGGGCGGTTTTACCCCATTGGGTCAATTATCGCATAAGCAAGCAAGAAAAGCGGATGAGATGGGTCCGATGGGCCATATCACTCCTCCATCCCAAACATGCGTGCCAAGTCCTCACCGTGCGTATTCTCCGCGCTATGCAGTGCCGCCAATACCGCCCGGTTGTTGCGAGTGATGCATTCCCCAATCTGCTCTGGATCTCGCTCGCCCCCCAGATTGACTGCTGGCGCTATGGTGCCAAACACGCAACAAGGGCTCATCAGCAGGACAGGGGCTTCGGGTCCGTCGGTTGAAACGAGGTCAGCATCACCTGCATCTCCGTCTGGTCGGTGGCGAGCCAGCTAGAGGGGAGTGGCGTCGCTGGTGGCGGTGGTGGACCAAAATTCGCAGGTACCAGAACACCGGGAATCGTCACATCAACCTGGAAGCTTGCCGTGTCTGTGGTGAAGAGGCGGAGAGCACCAGTATGCGCCATACTGCTCAAGTTCATTGATGAAAAGGGCTGGAGATCGGAGGAGATCCCACAGTAGTACTGATGCGCGGAGGCATCTTTGATCGGATACGCGATCACCCCTAGCTTCGCGCTTCCAGTCCCCTGCGACGGATCGTCGAAGGTGATCATTTCAATGCTCTCACTAACACTGATGCTTCTGTCCCCGAAGGCCGCAGTAGAAGATTCGACCTGCGCCGTCCATCCTGGCGGCAACTGCACGGTAAATAGGTCGTCGGGGTCGTGATAGGTCTGCCAGTTCTGGGATGTGCCGCCACCGCCTAATCGGCTCGCGCTCGCCATACCTAGTCGTACCGCCAGCAGCGCGGCCAGAGCAAGTACCACTGCAGTGACCATGATTACTGGTAACCACCTACCCAAGCGTCTCGCTCGTAGCGGTTGCTGCGCTGGAGATGCCATATGCTGTCCGCCTTCTATCCGAGCCTGGCTACGGGAATGGGATCGCAATCTACGTCAGCTGTGCACATGCTCATGCAGATCCTAGCGAACGGTGGGCTGGCAGGACAAGGAGTATCATGACCACGACCGCCACGGTATCGAGACTTCGAGGAGGGCCGGCATTGCTTCAGCGCTAAGGCATCGAGAAAAGGCGCGCCGGTAGTGCTCTCTCAAAATACAACCAGCTCGGAGTATGGCTAGCGCAGCGAGAGCGAGCGTGCAGAGCACGTCATATCATCGGCGTAAAGAAAGGGTTATCGAAGATAAGGGTGTGGTACACACCTTGTATCTTGTAGAGAGACAGGTACAGTAGTATACCAATCGTCATGCGGGGGGTGCCAGACCGATGCACCTGGGGTCCAGGAGACCGTATATGAGCAGTGGTCGGCACCTCCGGTTTGCCCCGGAGTTCGGACAGTTGCCGGAGCCCAAATCGGAGCTCGCATCAGCAAGGTCGAATGCGTGGGCAAGCCTCACCATCTCCCAAAGGAGGCAGGTTCATGAGCCACCACACGAAGACCCAAAAGCCTCAGACCGATTCGGCTATCTTCATTGGTATTGACGTCTCCAAGACCACGTTGGATGTGGCAGTGCGTCCGCAGGGTGCGGTGTGGCAGGTGCCCAACGACGAAGTGGGCCAGGCGGAGCTGCTGGCCCGCTTCGTCGAATTGGCTCCCACGCTGGTGGTGCTGGAGGCGACCGGCGGGTATGAGCTGCCGGTGGCTGGAACGCTGGCTGGGGCGGGTCTGCCGGTGGCGATCGTCAATCCGCGCCAGGTGCGCGATTTTGTCAAAGCCACCGGACGTCTGGCCAAAACCGACCGGCTCGATGCGGCTCTCTTGGCCCAGTTTGCCGAGGTGATCCACCCGGAGCCGCGTCCACTGCCTGATGCGCTGGCTCAACAGTTCAGCGCCCTGGTCGAGCGCCGCCGCCAAGTGGTGCAGATGGTGACGGCGGAGCGCAACCGCTTGCAGGCCACGCGCAGTCCCGCCGTCCGCCGGCACATCCAGGCCCATCTGGACTGGCTTACTAACCAGTTGCACGAGATCGAGGAGGAATTGCGGCAGGCTGTCGAGGCGAGCCCGATCTGGCAGGTACAACGGGATCTTCTGTGCAGCGTGCCCGGCATTGGACCCACTCTGGCCAGTATCCTGCTGGCGGATCTGCCCGAACTCGGCACGTTGTCCGCCAAACACCTGGCCGCCTTGGTCGGAGTGGCTCCGCTCAACCACGATTCGGGGACCCACCGCGGCCACCGGGTTGTCTGGGGTGGACGGGCCACCGTCCGAGCGGCGTTGTACATGGCGGCTCTGGTGGCCACCCGCCACAATCCGCTCCTGCGCGTCTTCTACCTGCGTCTGGTGGAGCGGGGAAAGCCCAAAAAAGTCGCTCTCACGGCGTGCATGCATAAGCTCTTGACTGTTCTCAACGCCATGGTAAAGCATCAGACTCCTTGGCAACCAACTCTGGTTGCTTGACATTCAAGACAGTTGCTCATATCAACGGCAATTCACTTTTCCTTCTATACTAGAAGACAAGTAGTCGCTAGACTTGTTTGGTAAATCCGCATAGCCGTCCGAAAGGGAGAGTCAATGAAGGCGTACCGCGTCCACAACAGCGACATATCGGCTAAGTCTGAGCTTCTAGGTAATGGGCCGGGTGACGTAACCTGGATATAGGACGGAGGCGATGGCGGAACCTTTGGCATCGGGATTGATACTGCCGGTAACCGCCAAGATTATAACTACTGGCTTGAAACCGACTCGCGAGTAGAGATCGTCAAAATTATTAGACAGCTTCTCAATTGCGCGGTACGCATCCACAACACGGGGCCGAATTATTCAGGCAAGGTGGCGGCAGAAATGGAGAAAAGGATTGATGAGGCTCTTATTGATCTGGGAGTGAAAGAGAAATGGAGCAAGTACCAGTGAGCACGAAGTCGCCCAAAATGAAGTAAGTAGGGCTGTACCAATTCACTCCCCAGGTATTTGCCTGGGGAGTTCCATTTAGAGAGCAGTGATGACACCTTTGAGGAGATTAGCGATTGCAGGACCGAGTAAGACCAGGGTGGCGATCACAACGACGGCAACCAGCGCGATGATTAAGCCGTACTCGATCATTCCCTGACCACGTGATTGACTCATGTGTATGTCTCCTTAGAAGTGGACCGAGAAGTAATTGAAGATCAATGGACCGAATACGAGTAAAGAGGCGATCACAACGGCGTTTACCAGCACGATGATTAGGACGTATTCGATCATGCTCCGAATTGGTTGGATTGGCATAGGTTACCTCCCACTGGCACTTTAGCCCCTAGGGGGACGAGGGTATGGGAATATCCAGAGCGAGACAAGGAGGAAAGCGACAGCGGCTACTACAGGAATGAGCGAAGGCACCCATACGGCACCGCGCGGGAGACGGTTACGCGCCAGCCACGCCGCTAGACTCCCGGCTGCCGCAGCCACGATGCCCACAAGCATTACGTCTCGGGTAAGGTCTGGGTAGGCGGTTATGAATTGCTCGATTGGCGATACAAATGCTGGATCGGTACACCCGATTGTGCCGCAACTCGGATATAAAGTCCACGTCCCCGATATATTCGCTAGGAGTGACCCGATGGCAAGAGCTACACCTATCCCCAACCACGGGTTAACTCTGTTGGACCGAGCCAGGAGGATCAAACCAGTGCCAAGCGATACAAGCAATACGACAGCGTACATAATTACAAATAAGGCGGCATCCTGGTTCCAAAATCCAGCAACCCAAGTCACTAACGGAAAGAACGGGCTGCTCTCATTCACGATGTATCCTATGTCCGCTGTTGCCGTTCCATACAGTACGAATACACTGACTAGTACCAAGGAGACACCGGCTATAGTAGTGACTGTGTTTCGCATAAGGCTACCTCGCTTTTACCCGATATGACTGCCCGTTATGAAGGAGGGAATCTCATAGCACAGTTCTCCTCTACACTAGGACCAACTGTGCTAGTGGGTGTAAGTTGGGTGCCAAGCTCATGGCTTAGCAAGAACAATTGGGCATGGCGACGCTAAAGATTGTTGATAACATGGCCGGGGGTTACGAACTGCGGACCAAGCAAGATGAGCGCTGCTACGACCACGAGCAGCACTAACAGCACAATCACGCCAACTTCGATCCAGTATCTCGCTCTATCCGACATGACCTGCTCTCCCTTGCTCGCTATTCCAGGGCCAGTATAGAGCTAGCCAACGACGTACGCAACACGTCACCATCCACTAATTTAGCTACCGATTGGGAATGGCGACGCTAAAGGTTGTTTCTAATGTTATCGGGGCCAATGCTGATCTGTGGACCAAGCAGGACGAGCGTAGCTATGACCGCGACCACCACCACCAGCACACATAGGACAATATAGATCCGATCCTGCCTGCTCATGAACTTCCCTCCCTCGCTTCCTATTCCGAGGCAGTATAGCGTCGGCCAACGACGTACGCAAGGTGTGAAGAGATGACGATACCAAGCACCCATCAATCATGAATGCTGTGAGTAGGGCTGCACTACCTTTACACGCGGATAATACCGATTATTCTGGAGATTAGCCCTTTTATCTATGACATTTTTATTTCGAGGAATTTGCGGAGAGATAGTCACACTGGCCGGGATTCATGCGGTGTGAGTGGTTAACGTCGACATGGTGTTGATATGGCTGAATCTCACATTAAAAGACTTTCGTGGTGCCCCACACTTTTCAGCTTGCGTTATACAAGATTAGCTCGGCAGGATTTCACGAGTTGAGGGACGCCCGCACCAGCCGAAACCCGCCGGTGCTAAGGAACTTGACTGGTTGATAGCTGATGCGAAACGCCGCGCGCGCGTCCCTGGCATCAAAGTTGCAGGAGCCGCCACGCACCACTCGATTACGAGCAGAGTTTGGGTCTTCACGCTCGCCTGATATGGTATATGGATACAGTTCTTTCAGACTCCCTGTCCAATCCCAGACGTTACCAGCCATGTCCTGGGCACCATAGCGGCTGGCTCCGCTCGGGTAGCTCCCTACCGGAGTCGTGGTCCCAATACCGCTTTCAGAGGTGTTGCACCGAGCCTTGTCGAAGTCATCGCCCCAAGGATAGATCTGCCCATCGGTCCCCCGCGCGGCTTTCTCCCATTCGGCTTCGGTCGGCAAGCGCCACCAGGAATCGCTAGTGCGCACGGAGAGCCAGTAGGCATAGTCAACCGCGTCCTGCCAGGTTACGTTCACTACTGGATGGTCGAGTTTGCGCAGTTGCGTTTGCCAGTCTTCCGGCTCAGCATGCCCTGCCCGCACAAAGCAGCCGTACTCAGCCACCGTCACCGGATAGCAGGCAATGTCATAGGCAGGCAACATCACGGTGTGCTGGGGCAGCTCATCAGCAACTGCTTCTTTATCCCGCTTGGGGTCGCTGCCCATCAGGAATGGCCCGGCAGGCATGGCGCACATCGGCGGCAGGACGTACTCGACGCCTTTGTCGGAGTGAGCCGTGAATCCAAGGTCAGCCAGTCGCTGGGGGAAATGTGCAGGATCAATCCTAGCCAGTTGACGCGCTTGACCTGCTTCTCGTCAATCAACTCCTCGCTCGCGGCCTAGGTCATGAAGCCCTTGATTACCTGCGTATACCCATGGACGGTATGCGACGAAATTGGCTGGCCGTAGACATTCTTGTTGGCCTGAACATTGGCGGTGAAAGCATTGACCAGGGTACTCGTGACCTGCTCGATCTCCGTCACGCCTGCCTCGTCGGCGTATGAGATAAAGGCTCTGAGTTTTTGCAGATACCAACGCCATGTCGGTCGGGCTACGTTCTGCGCCTGGCAGGCAAGCTTGTAGGTGGTGAGCGCTGCGGTTATTTTCACGGCTCTGCTCTCCTCTGCATAAGCCGTGGCGATTCGTGCAAACCCTGAATTCAAGCGGTTTTAGCTAGCAGGCAGTCTCAAAAACTGCTCCCCATCACGGGGTTGGGGGTTCGAATCCCCCCACCGGCACCCTCTCAAACCCTCTTGATTTCAGCGTTTGCCGCAATTCTACTGTAATGTTTGCCGCTTGCTGTTTCGTGCTGTTTTGGTGAAATGACGCCAACGGTGACGCCAACCAGTCCTAAAGCGCACTTGGCGCATGGTGCGGCGCACCATCGCATACTGTTCACAGACGGCATAGGTGGGATAGAGTCGCTTCATCTGCTCATGTAAAATCCCACGGAGACCCGCCTGTAGCTGCAGAAAAATGGGGAAACGAGTGGAAATACTCGATAGCCTCCGCGTACACGAGCGAACTGGTCGCCGCCTCGCCGCGCAGAATCATTGCGTCCAGACGTGCAACGGCTCCTTCACGACCAAGGAGATAGGCAGTCAGCGGACCAGTATCGAGCAGATACTTCATTCTCTAGCGTTTTTCTGATCCTTGTCCGCCCGGTCTCCCTGATCTTCCATTAACCTGCGCAGTTGGTCTTCGATAAGGGGCGAAGGAGGCGAGGCCCGACGCAGTTGCGCAGAAAAGCTTTTAGCAGGCGCTGAGCTCACGGTAGCCATCTGGGCACAGTAAAATCTCGGTAGATCGCCGCGTCTTGCCCTATAGGTTCTAACCATACTAGCTGCAGGTCTTTCTGTCTCATACCCGCCTCAGCACAGTTGCCAGCGTTTTCGGACAGCAGTGCTGAGGCTTGCAGGAGAGGAAGTCACCCATGCGCCTACCAGGTTTAGCTCAACCACTTCATCTCCGTGCTCTGCGCCGCCTGTTGCTGGCGTTTGTCCCCGTCTTTCTCTGTTGTCTGCTGCTGGTGAATGGGAGCAAGCTTGCTGGAGCAAGCTCTCTTTCCGCTCACGGCCTTGCGGTTCCGCTACCGGCCACGCCAACGCCACAGTGGCCAAACGATGGTGCAACTGACCACGCTGTCGTCTCCGCTGGCTGTGGACGGGCTGACCCGGTCTCCCCAGGTGCCACGGCAGAGCAGTCAGTCGCCGTGAATCCTGGCACCAACGAGGGGTTTTCCAGCCGCACCTACTGGATTCATGTTCCCCAGGGCTATACGCCCTCTCGCCCAACCCCGCTGGTGCTGGTCTTTCATGGTGGCGGGGGCACAGCCAGCGGCACGGCAGCATCTTCAGGCTGGTCACCCTTCGCGGATCGGCACGATATCCTTGTGGTCTATCCACAGGGGCTGCCCTTCAGCGCGCTTGGACCAGGATACACCACCTGGGCCGCTACCGGACCGCTCGATACCGTAGCGAATGGTGTTGATGATCTGCTTTTCGTGAGCAATCTGCTGGATGCACTCCAGCGGCTGTACTGCGTTGATCCGCAACGGATTTATGCCACTGGCTTCTCGGCCGGTGGTGCCATGACTTCTTTTCTCACCTGTGGACTCACCGGGCGCATCGCCGCTTTTGCCCCAATGTCGGGCGACGCCTACCAGTTCCAGGGCGGCTGCTATCCGCAGCACCCAACTTCAATCATCGAATTTCATGGCGCCGCCGATCCTTTTGAACTCTATGCAGGAATACCAGCGCGTGAGGACCCAGACTGGCGACGCATCGGCGTCATGGAGTGGCTGACGACCTGGGCGGCGCGCGATAGGTGCGCCACAGGGCCAAACACCTTTATCCAAGAAGTTTCTGTGCTAGCCCAACAGTGGAAGGGCTGCCGCGACGGCACAGCAATCGTCCATTACCGCATTGCAGGGTTGGGGCATGCCGGGCCGCCACCCATCGACGGGCGAAGCGCACTTGACATCATATGGAGCTTCTTTCAGACGCATCCGCTCCCGGCCACCTGATAGCCGCTAGTTATATTGCGGATATGGACTGGATGGATCAACTGGAAGCGAGGATACCACTATGCCAGAACATGAACCCGAAAACCGTATAGACCAGGCAGCAGAGGTTCAATCGCCACGACTACCAGACTGGTTATCATCAGGGAGGCAGGCGGAATCACTTTGCGCAGCAGAGATACGTGCTCACTACCGCTGGCGGATGCGGTGGCCCGTAGCCGCATTGCTGGTCCTCTTGCTCATCGCATTGATTGTTGGCGGCATCACACTCTACCCGCATCTGACCGGATCCACCTCACAACAGCCACAGCGGCCAGTGTCATCATCGTACGCCGTGCGTAGCTTTCAGGATTTCGCTGTTCCCACGGTAGCCAGCAACCCATTCGACATCACCCGTGGGCCAGATGGCAATCTGTGGTTCACCGAGTTCGATGGCAACAAGATTGGTCGCATCACACCCAGCGGGGTCGTCACGGAGTATGCTGTGCCTACCCCTGGCGCCGGTCCATATATGATTGTCTCTGGTCCCGATGGCAATCTCTGGTTTACGGAATACAATGGCGACAAAATTGGTCGTGTGACGCCTGACGGGACCATCACCGAGTTTACGCTCTCCGACTCCAATAGTTCGGCTGCGGGCATCGCTGCCGGACCCGATGGCAATCTCTGGGTAACGGCCTACCCTGGCGAGATTTACCGCGTCACTCCCT
The DNA here is from genome assembly GCA_963826075.1 of uncultured Chloroflexia bacterium. Classification (GTDB taxonomy): domain Bacteria; phylum Chloroflexota; class Ktedonobacteria; order Ktedonobacterales; family JADMIN01; genus JAJPKE01. The sequence continues at coordinate 507,744 of CAWGVQ010000002.1, read as the reverse complement.
CTGGTTCGATGACCAGGTATTCGGTGCCTAACGCACCAACGGTGCCTTTTGCCATCACCGCTGGTCCCGATGGTAATCTGTGGTTCAGCTATGACGCAGAGTTTACCAATATGAACACGCAGAACGACAACCGCATTGGTCGCATTACGCCGTCGGGCACAGTGAGCACGTTTCCGCTGCCAACCACTGGCAGCAATGTTGATGGCATCACCGCTGGCCCCGATGGCAATCTGTGGTTTACCGACTATGCCAACGAGTTGATCGGTTCTATCTCCCCCACTGGTACCGTCCATGAATACGCCAATCCTACTCCCTACAACAGCCTGAATGACATCACTGCCGGGCCAGATGGCGGGCTCTGGTTCACCCAGCAAGACGGTGTGATTGGACATATGACGTCTGCTGGCACGATCTCGAAGTTCACTATTCCCACACCCGACAGTCAGCCCGACGGCATTGTCGCTGGACCAGGCAAAACCATCTGGTTCACCGAGGTGGGAGCCGACCGCATCGGCCGCATCACACTGTAGGCCATATTCTGGACCTGCTCCCAACATACATCCAGGGATTTCAAGGATTGGTCGTGACCTTGTTTTGGTTTCTCTTACCGAAAAGGTTCCCACATCGTGGCTGACCCCAACTGTGACCCCTACGCGGATGCACAGCCGCGAACTCGGACGAACACTGCACCACTCAACACCGCGGAAAATATGGCGCTCGTGAGTATCAGCGAATTAGCACGAACACGTGACACTGCTGGACCTTGAGTATCCCGTCTTTACGGGTCAGCCATTCTCTCCCACCGTTGCCTGAACAGGTCTGGTCGGACACGCTATCATGAGTCAGACGGCGCATCAGACTGCTCTGGAGCATCGCGCAGGTGGCGAGCGAATTTCTCTACTTCCTGTACAATCTCTTTCGAGGCATAGTTCGGCCGGTCCACAGCAGGCGGATCCCAGGGGCGGAAAACGCTCAGCCGCTCTTTCGGCTTAATGTAGTTGCGCATTTCTTCTGCTGACAGGCCGACATATTCCTCCCACAGGATCTCAGCGCCGTCTTCCAGGTCTTCGTAGATAACTAAGAGGTCACGCAATCCACAGAAATGGATCGTGACAAGCTTGTCTTCAGGGTTCAAATACGTGGTCTCGTCGCTTTTTCCGTGCTTCATGGCCTTCTCGAAAGCCTTTTCCGGCGAGTCGGCGCGCAGGAGGATGACGTTTACATGTACAGCGTTATTGGCCTCGCCACCTACGGTAATCTCTTCGACGAGCTCGGCGAGATACCAGGTTGCATCCTCGGGGATATATGCCATCATGGGTCTCTTTCGTGGCAGACCTGTCTGTGATGGTGAAGAATTTCACCAGAGGCAGTATATCCTAAAACGCTCGGCTCATCGGTGAGGTTTTTCCTTCTACGAGTGCGACAGCTATTCTACCAACCATTTTTCGTGCTGAACAGTTATGGATTATTCGACCATCCGGATTATCATGTTGAACGAACCCAAGTTACAATGCTTTTAAAAATCGGATTAGTAGCAGGTCAGACGGACTTGCAGAGCGGATGGAGCATAGCGACATGACGCCCGACAACCGGACCGTCCAACTCGAAGCCGAGAATCAGCACCTGCGCGAGCAGAACCGTGCGCTGCTGGCGCGCTCGCCAGTGCTGCATCACGACGAGAGGGGCGCGCGGCGGGCAAGCAAGCTGACGTGGGCACATGTGACGAGCATGCGCCGGCTCACCCAGTACGCTATTTATCCCAAGCGCGGCCACGAAGCCATGGATGCCATCGGCATTCTGCCCGTCTACCATGGGGTGAGCATGCATGACGGTTGGGACTCCTACGCCCTCTATACGGCGTGTCGCCATGTGCTGTGCAACGTCCACCATTTGCGCGAACTGACCTTCCTCGACCGCTACCACACGCTCTTGGCTGCGCTTCACACCGTCTTTGCCGGCCAGCCCTTCTATCCAGCCTCTGCCTGGCCTGCTACTACGCCAGTTCATACGCAGTGAGAAGAGACATAGGTGCAAAATTTCAGAAAAGCTTACAGGGCAGAGGTGCGAACATGAATGACCGAGCAATCGCGGGAGAGTTTATTACCGAGACGTTCGACTACGACGGTGGTCGGCAGGTTACGGTGTACGTCCCGCCAGATCCGCCCGAGGCAGTTGTCTTCGCTGGTGACGGTCAGAGGCTCTCGCAGTGGGGCCGGTTCCTCGAGGCAGCTGACGTACCGCCCACGATGATCGTCGGGGTACACGGGCTGACGGACGAGAAGCTGCGACTCCAGGAGTACTCACCAGTCTTTGACGCTGAACGGTTTGCGGCACATGAGACGTTCTTCGTCAAAGACGTCCGCCATTGGACAGAGTCGCGGTTTGGGATAGCGCTGCCCACTGAACGCACCGCGGTGTTCGGTGCCTCGGCGGGTGGAGAGCTCGCGCTCGCTCTTGGGCTCCGGCACCCTGAGGTCTACGGTGCGATCTTCTGCGCCTCGCCGGGCGCGGGCTACCAACCGACTGAGGTGATGCCGAGTCGGATTCCGCGCACGTACCTGGTAGCCGGCACGCAAGAGCCGTTCTTCCTTGAGAACGCGACGAGGTGGGCGGCCGCGCTGCGCGATGCCGGTGCGGACGTGGTCATGAAGGAGCGGGCCGGATCGCACGGCGGCGCGTTCTGGCGAAACGAGTTCCCGCTGATGGTGGCGTGGGCGTTTGGACGCGAATAGATTACCTTTTACGTATCAAGAATTTGCTGAATAATCCGAGTAGCAGGTCAGCCACTCTATCCAGCCTCTGCCTGACCTGCTACTCGGATTATTAGGTTGATAACAAGATGCTTGATTGGCCAGTTCAACACAGAAATCCGATTTTCACAATGACTGTATACAAGGCTCGATCAACCCGACAATCCGGATATGGCGCTCTCTTTGGTCGGATGCATGGAGAAATATGGGAGCGACCATATGCAACTGGTCGTCTGGTTCACCGAGAAAGAGCAGAAGAGTGAGAAAGTATGGGAACACCGACCATATGCGTCCTTGTACCTGAATGCATAACCATGGCGCAAAGAACTGAGTTGGAGCAGCTCTTTCATGCGCTTGCGCGTAATGTCGAGTACACGGAAAGTTGGGATGGAAAGAACAGACATGCCGAATGGGAATTGCGAGATTTCAAGGGACCTCTGATCGGGATTTCTCCTGAGGAGCTAGGTCAGGCTGGTGTTACGATCTCGATTTTTGATATGTCCGAATATGAACCCAACGAGGAAGGGCCTCAATTCGAGGCCGCGATTGGTGATTTTCCAGCACAGTGTCTCCTGTGCTCTGCAGCGGGAAGAAAAGTATTCGATCATCGTCTCTTAGGCAATATCACGCTCCAGGCAGGCAGCGCAGCAGGTTGCTCGGCATGGTGGACCAGGTAACCGTCGCCTCGTCACACCGGCATCGTGCAGATCCTGCCCGGTGAAATAGCGATCGCCGTTCTCATCGGTCCACTTCTGTGTCGCACGTTCAGGTGTTCAGGTCGACGCGCCCCATTCCATTCTCAGGGCACCAGGATGGACCACGGCGCCGCGAGCGGTTCCCCTTTGTCCCTGGGTTCTGTTCTCCAGGCGCTCGGTGGAGGGTCCGGACCGTATACTACAACCGTTCACTACGACGGCGTATGAGATCTGGAGAGTGACTGTGATGAAGAACTTTGAAGACGAGCATAACCAAGCACCGCTTTTATCCAGTTGGCTTGCCGAGCGCGACTTCACCGTTCGGGTCGTAATGGGCATTGTCGTCATCGTTGCTCCACTATGTTCCGTGTCGTCAGGACATTTTCTCATGGGGCGCGTGCCTGGTCGCGATTTGCCGGACCCAAAGCGGTATGAGTCGCAACACTCTGTCTGGACGCGGGCCTATGCCATCGGACGCTTCCCGGTGACGGTGGCTGAATTCTCGTGCTTCGTGAAAGCTGGCGCAGCGAAGCCAGCCCCCCACGGCTGGACTGCGGATTGGTTGAACCAATTGCAACAGCCGGACCATCCTGTGGTGCGCGTGACGTGGGACGACGCGACGGCATACGCGCATTGGCTGGCGGAAGTGACGGGCCAACCCTGGCGGTTGCCTACAGAAGCCGAATGGGAGAAAGCGGCCCGCTGGGAGGAGCAGACCCAACAGGCACGGGTCTACCCCTGGGGCGACCACTTTGATCGCGGACGGGCAAACACGCGCAGGAGTGGTCCTGGTACTACCACGGCCGTAGGGAGCTACTCCACGGGTGTGAGTCCGTGCGGCGCGTTCGACATGGCTGGCAATGTCTACGAATGGACGAGTAGCGCCCTCTTCCCTTACCCCTACAACGCGGCGGATGGACGGGAGTCGGCCTGTCAAGTGCCGCCCGGAGCGTACTCTTTGTATCGGGTGCGTCGTGGTGGGGCCTGGGATTGTACTGAGCGCTTTGCCCGTTGTGCACACCGCAGTTTCGATGTGCCATTTCTCAATTCTGACTCGCAGGGCTTCAGATTGGCCTGTGATGAAGATGGTGACAGCTGATGTTGTCAGCGGAGCAACCAACACCTGAGCCATAGGGATATCTCAGTTCAGAAGCCTACCAACCTAGCGGACGAGGCGTACCATGCGCACGAGCAGGCGCAGCAACAGCGCTCCGCGAGAACGGCTGTTCTCGCGCGACGGTTGTTGCTTTGGTGGCCGGTGGTGTCTTGCCCGTTGTTGGGCTCGGCGTCGTTGAAAGCGGTTCATATCGGTAGTATATCTCGGTCTGCCTTTGCACAGGGAGCATACGAGAATGTACTCAGAAGTGCACTGGTGGTACAGTGGTGCCAGTCTTTCTCTACGCCAGCTTGACTGAAACTATAGAGAAGGAGAGCCCCGCAATGAGTGTGGTCACGAACGCGATACTGCAGTCTGATGACGCCAACCCAGGCGAACAGCTTTGAATGCGGACGGACATTCGGGCAGAAGAAAGCCCAATGAATGCAGTTTCGATGGGCTACGACGGTGACGTGCTCCCCGATCCAGTCAGAGCGAGCGGCAGGGCACTGCGATCTCCTCAGTTGGCAAAATCTTCGGTCAGCCACAGCTGATGGCTCGCATCGATGACGATGGCAACGCCTACCAGGGTAAAGTTGGTACTGAGAATGTTTTGGCGGTGCCCATCGTTGGGCGGCTGCTCAGCCATCATCGCTTGATGCAGCTCGAGCGCGCCGCTCTCCGAGGTGTTGGACGTCACTCCAATATTTTCACCGCACCATGTCCACTGAACGCCGTCTTGGCTGATGCGTGAACCAATGGCGGGCTCTCCGGGCAGTTGATGCGCCAGGTCATTGTCAGCCGACATGAGCGCGCTGTGCGCATGTGCGCTGCTAACCAGGGAGCCACTCCACTCTAGCGGCGGCAGCCCAGCTGAAGCGCGGGAGGCATTGATCGCTTGAAACACTGCCTGTGCGACTTGCTGCTCGAGAACCGATGCGCCGGCACTGCTACTGGCACCACCTGCCGGCGGCGTCGATGCAGTCGAGCGTGGAGTCGGAGAACTGGTAGACGTAGCAGTTGCATGAGAAGAAGCGATGGGTTTTGGGGGCGCTGTCGCAGCCACACTAGGGGTGCCGTACGTCGCACCAACTCGCTGAGACGAGGAGCCGGCCCACTGACCGGTGCTGCAGGCTTCCAGCACGAGCAGCAGCAGAAGCACGCCGGCCAGCCAGAAGACGTGAATCGGGAACGTGTGCCTCATAGCAAGCGTGAGCTCCTTCCAGCCGATGGGAGATAGCCTCTGCTGGAGTCTAGCATATGTGCCGAAGACATGGGAGTTTTTGGCGGCAACCTCAATATCTTCTTGCCACACGTGTCCCCGTAGAATTCGATTTCGCTGTCAGGCAGTGTTAGCGCAGCCTATGGTTCGCGCTTGGAACGCTGTGTCATACGCGGCGGTCGCGCCGAATATGAGCGTCTGCAACTGCTGGCCCGCGAGCGCTCGGCCACCGCTCGCGGGCTTCTGATACGTGCCAAGGCAGTTCCGGTGAATCAGTCGTGTCACACTCATCATGGTGTAACGGTATGACTAGGACGACTCTGAGCGAATTCAACGAAGAATTGCGGTTGACCGGCGGGATCCTTGACGGCAAAGACTTTGCCGAAAGCCATCTGCCGGAGCGGGACGCACAACTCGGCTCTTTGTGACAACAGGCTACAGGCAGCCTCGGCGTCATCCACCAGCCAGTACAGCTCCAGGCCACGATTGTCACTCAGCGGCTCATCGCTGGCGATAGCATAACGGATGCCTGCTGAGTCCTGGAACTGGATGAATACAGGGGCTTCGCGCTCGACTTGCAGGCCGAGGACCTCAACATAGAATCGTTTTGCTGCTTCGATATCGTCGACATACTCCAACACGAACGCAAATCGGGGGGTGGTGCCATTCATTCGAACCTACTCCTCATCATTCATTAATGTACGGGTCACAGCGTTCACGGTACGACCGGATGGCGACAGCAGTATGTCGGGAATTATCTTGGATGATTCTCGATAACTTTATGGCTGTTTCAGGATAGGCTGAGCCAGTTCGTATGGCAGATCGATCAGCAGTGTATCCAGCATACGTGGGTTGATTCGCTCTGGAGTCAGCGTGGCCTGAATGATCCGATCCAGGCGAAAAGTGCGCGGCGACTGGCGTAGTTGGCACCATGCTGCCAGGTACCACCCATGCGGTGTACTCACGAGACCGCCGAGCTCGACCGTCCGCTGTGTCTGATTTCCTTCAGAATCACGATAGATCAATGCCAGAGCGACGTGGTCGACGAACGCGCGCTGAATGACATCGAATATCTGTCCTGGCGGGCTGCTTGGGCCCCTAACCAATCGAATATGACTGACGACATCGGAAGCAGCGTCCCGGGGTGCGCTCGCCATGACAGCGACGATTTTTTGCAGGGCAGATTGACCAGCCTCGGCCAGCGGCATAGCAGTAGCCGACGCCAGGGCGATAGCGAGCGCGGCCGCTTCGGCGCTGGTGAGATTGAGCGGTGGTAAGGTCATCTCAGCATGGAGGCCATACCCACCACCAGGGCCGGACTGCGACCAGATAGGCACATCGGCTTCTTTAAGGGAGAGCAGGTCTCGCTCAATGGTACGGACGCTGACTTCAAAACAAGCGGCCAGCTCAACGGCACGCATCGTTCGAGGCGCACGAGCCCGCAGTTTTTCGACAAGGGCGTACAGTCGATCAGTGCGGTTCATAGAGGCCTATTCCGCAGTTCATGAATCGGCTCCGATTACATTGTTGGACGTCGAACAGTCACATGTCTGCTCATTCTGCCAACACGGGCAGCTCGGGGGCAAGAGCGAACCTCCAAAGTCCCAGCGGGATTCCGTACTACAGCATAAGTGTGTCTGAACTGTCACAAATCCCTCTATATGCGGGAATTAAGAGGAAAAGTGCAAAGTGACCCATTTGCAGCACTACCGGCACTAGTACTTACATACGTGCTAGCTGCTTGGTTGAAATGGCAAATTCACGTTAGCAGCTCATGTCAATACGGGCTACGTCTCACAATAAGGCTTTTGTGGCGCCCCACACGCCACTCCATACTGTTCTGAATGGCTTCGCGCCACCAGCTATCCCATCCACCCAGGGAGCAAGTAGATCATATCTGACGGCTTACGGCATGGCGAACGAAAGCGATCATGGTAGCTCCAGCCGCCAGTAGGACCGATGGCCAAAAGAAGAAGCCGTAATCGAAGAGATAAGCCGTGAACACAGCGAAGGCCAATGTGGCGAGTGCCAGCAACAATCGACCAGTAAGCAGGTCAAATACGCCATCGAGCGTGACTCCGATAGCCAGAGCCAGCATGACTACCCCAAAGCCAATGAGGAAGCGGTGCACGGTGTCTGGTGCGATCGTCGCGGGAGAAAAGCCGCCAGCAACAAAGTTCGTATATGCCACGACTCCACACGACAGGATGATAGCCAACCATCCGAACAGCAGCTCAAGCCGTCTTAGCACTACAATCGTTGTTTCTCCTTCAGATTGCTGTGCCATGTTTGTCTACTCCCATCTCGTCTTCGTCTGCCTGGCCTACATTCTACCCTCGTACCGAACGGCCACCAAGTAGTAGGTATTTCTCTCAAACAAAGGTAACTCTAGGCGATAAAATATGAATATTGCCAGCGTTCATATTCTGAATTGGTGCCCAGCGGATGTGAGAAAATCTCACTGGCCTGAGGAACGAAATGCTGATCTCGAGTCATGTTTGACGCCGCTACCTACCCAGATTGCTGCACCTTGACAGGGCGTGTCATTGGTAGAAGCAGTGGTATGGATGGTCCACCAGTGATCGGCAGCATGCAGAAGAGTGCCTGCGTATGCTCAACCGGGAGCCGCACACGGCCGGCGAGCCCAGCGGTTGACTTGGGCGCCGCTCATGCCCTACAGTGCATCAGGATGCTCGATCTTTGGACCGTTGTTCCTGCAGATGCAGTAGGAGAAGCTAAGCATGACATCACCAACGAGCGGTGCCCAGCGTGTTCTCTTCGACCAGCGCGTCCCAATGCGTGATGGTATCACCCTATCAGCCGATGTGTTTCTGCCGGACGCTTCGGCCGGTGATATCGATAGGTGGCCGGTCATCCTCGTGCGCACGCCCTACGTCAAGGCAAGCGCAACAGTTCAAGCTAATGCGCACTACTTCGCCGACCATGGCTATGCCTTCGTCTTGATGGATGTGCGCGGACGCGGTGACTCCGACGGCGATTTCACCCCCTATCGCTTCGAGGGCCCCGATGGGTACGACGCGATCGAGTGGTGTGCCGCGCAACCGTGGAGCGATGGCGGTGTCGGTACCCTCGGTGGATCCTACCCCGGCTGCATCCAATGGCTCGCAGCGCTCGAACAGCCTCCGCACCTCAAGACCATGATTGTGCTTGTCTCCCCATCCGATCCATTCGTAGAGACGCCAACTGGGCTGCCTAGCCCAATTCATCTCTGCTGGCGGCATCTGGTCAGTGGTCGGGTCAACCAACCGATGGACACCGTGAACTGGGCGCGCGTCTACGAGCATCTGCCCCTCGTGACGATGGATGAAGCCGCCGGCCGCCTGAGTAGCGGCTGGCGCGAGGATGTAGCTCACGCACAGCTGGACGAGTACTGGGATCCGCTCTGCTATCAGCACAAATTCGACCGTGTGTCGGTGCCGGTGCTGCACATCTCAGGCTGGTATGATGATGAACAGGTCGGCACACCACTTAACTTTATCGGCATGACTACACACGGTGCCACTGTGGAGGCGCGCGCCAACCAGCGCCTGCTGATGGGTCCGTGGGGACATGCCATCAATGCGGCGTCTATGCTCGGCGAGGTAGATTTTGGCTCGCAGGCGATCATTGATCTGCGTGGCGACCAGGCTCGCTGGTTCGATCGCTGGCTCAAGCCCGCTGTGGCTCAGGAACCTGGTGAGAAGCAGCCAGACATGCCGGTACGGATCTTCGTCATGGGCAGCAACGTTTGGCGCGATGAGCAGTCCTGGCCTTTGCCGGCGACCCGTTGGACATCCTACTATCTGGCAAGCGGCGGCAGAGCCAATAGCCGGTTCGGCGACGGCTCACTCTCGCTCCAGGCGCCCGAGCCGGATGCGCCCAGCGACACCTACACCTACGACCCGCGTCGCCCGACCCCTTTCGTCACCGAGCCGACATCCTCGCAGATTGGCGGCCCAGATGATTATGCCGCCATCCAGCGGCGTGACGACGTGCTTGTCTACACGACTGGCCCACTCGCCCGGGATACCGAGGTCACCGGTCCCATACGCGTAGAGCTCTACAGCTCCTCCTCCGCACGCGATACGGACTTCACGGCCATGCTGCTCGATGTCTGGCCCACTGGGTTCGCTCAGCGACTCTGCGACGGCATGGTGCGGGCACGTTTTCGTGAGGGAATGGACCGGCCGTCACTCATCGAGCCAGGGAAGGTCTATCGCTACGTCATCGACTGCTGGAACACGTCACACGTCTTCAAGGCAGGCCACAGCATCACCATCCAGATCGCTTCCGCTGCTTTCCCAAAGTATGACCGCAATCCCAACACTGGCGACCCGCTCGGCCAGACTGTCGAGACGATTCCTGCCCAGCAGCGCGTCTACCATGATGAGGCCCATCCGTCGGCTGTGGTACTGCCCATCATCCCCCATGAGGATCGGCAGGCGTAGCGATTGCCAACCCAAAGGGCGACAAGTAGCTTGCCGCTCTTTTGCTTAGTGTGCAGGCTCTGGATCGGCGGTTTTCTCCTCACCCGGACGGGCAGCCGCGCACAATCTACCAGGCGTTGTTGGTGGTGGCGCAGTGGTCCAAGGAGTGGTCCAATATGTGCAGCGACACTTATACCGTTACGCCTTTGCCATTCATACCACAGTGACGGTGGTACACTTGCAAACAGGAAGACCTCGACCGAAGAGTCTAGCAAGCAGAGAGGAGGACTTTCCCCCATGACGACACACAGCCGTGAGGGCAGAGAGGTCCCCATGATGTCCCGTACACCTGTGGAGTACATCGCCGGGCAGCAGGAAGCTAATGTCGTGCTGACCAGTTTGGCGGACATGGTTCACTGGGCGCAGAATTACGCCCGGAGCCGGTCCATCTGGCCGCTCGGCTATGGCCTGGCTTGTTGCGCCATCGAGATGATAACCGCTGCGCAGGCCCACTATGACCTGGCGCGCTTTGGATCCGAGGTCTTTCGCTCCAGTCCGCGGCAGGCCGATCTCATGATCGTGGCCGGTACCGTCTGCACCAAGATGGGACCGCGGCTGATACGCCTGTATGAGCAGATGCCCGACCCGAAGTGGGTACTCTCCATGGGCCAGTGCGCCAACTCCGGGGGAGAGTTTTACGATAGTTACTACACTGTTCAGGGAGTGGACATGTTGGTGCCAGTGGATGTGTATGTACCTGGCTGCCCACCTCGTCCGGAAGCCCTCATCGAGGGCATCCTCAAGCTGCGTGAACAGATCGAAAAGCAAGGCCTCAAGATTCGTGGTGAGGAGTGAGTACAACCAGCTAACGTTGGCGTTCCCAGGATCGGCTATGCGGCCAAGGTGGACCACCAACGAGTGTGCCCGCCACGACTTACAGGAAGGAATCGATGAACAAGAAAGGCGGGCAGGTACAAGTGAACACGCTGTTGGTGACAGCCTACCGCTGGCAGTTTGCCATCACCGTCAACTTTCACTGGACATTTCCTGCCTTCACCATCGGCCCGAGCATGTTCCTGGCACTTAGGTGGCAGTCCTCATGAGCCATTGGCTCGCCAACAGGCATGAAAATGGGTACGCTTGGTATAGCGGCGGGGCGCAGCGATGAGATGCTGCCTCTCGGGCATCCACGCCACCGTCGCACCCGAACCGCCCGCTTATCACGCTCCACCAACAGCCCTCTGGTACGCTTCCTGCAGGTCTACCGTCAGGGGCCGACAGATGATAGGAGTCGGTGGAATATGACAACGCAACAGAAAGCACAAATGGCTGCCAAAGCACTTCAAGCGGGGACAGGGTCCCAACGAAATGTTCGAGACGCGCGTATCAAGAGTCCTGCAACCGAGAATGCGCTCGGATTGCTGCGGGGAGACAGCACATGAGAGGCAGGTGACGGCGAGATGGGCGTACTGCGGTATCTGTCGCAATTGTTCCTGTCGAGCGAGTTCATTGTAGACGGCGTCAATGCGTTTCGCACGCCGGGCGAGCGCGTGCAGACGGTGGCGAATCTCGGTGTGCCCAATCCGGAGCTTGCCGTGAAGGCGAACGGCGCGGCGATGGTCATGGGCGGCGTGGCCCTGGCGCTGAACGTAGCCCCGCGCGCTGCGGCGACACTGCTCGCGGGCTGCCTGATCCCCACCACTCTGGCCGGCCACCCCTTCTGGAAGGAACGCTCTCAGGCGGATCGTACCCGCCAACGCACGCAGTTTCTCAAGAACCTGTCGATGCTGGGTGGGCTGCTGGTTGTGGCGTCCAGACAGCGACCGATGTCTGCGTCCAAATTGCGCTAGGCTGGTGAGAAATGGACCGTCCTGTCGTGGCGATCAGCCGGGTGGCCGCGCCGGCCAGCGCGATCGAACCCTTTGTCGCTGACCACCTCGCGTACATGAACGCGCTGGAGGCGGAGGGGCGACTCCGGGCCTCCGGTCCGTTCGTCCAGGAGGGCGTACTCGTCGGGGATGGCCTGACGATCCTGCCGACCGGCACAATCGACGAGGCGTAAGAGACAGTGGCCGCGGTACGCGGAATAACCTCATTGTCTTAGCATGGAGACAGAAAGCAGAGCGGTGCCATGGAGCCACGGCTGCCTGGGAAGGACCACGCTGCTGGCGGCATGGTTGCGCTGCATGCTGGGTACGAACTCATCAGGTCCGAGTCGCCCTGGTCGGGCTTGTCGTCGCCGTTACTCTCGCTCTGCTCATCCTTAGCCCGCTTGGACGTCGGTCGGGTGGACACGTCAATCCCGCAATCACCACCGCCATGTGGCTCTTCGGTGTCTTCCCCGGCAAAGCGGTTGTTCCCTATATGCTGGCGCAACTCGGCGGCTCGGTCCTGGGCGCGGAGGCGGGGAGGCTCGTCTGGGGGCCGGTCGTCGCCCAGCTGCCAACCCGCTACGCGGCGGTCCAACCGGCACCCGGCTGGACGGATGTCACGCTATTCCTGGTCGAGATGACAAGTATGGCCGCGATTATCCTGATCATTGGGCTCAGCATGAGCAGTCCCCGCATGGCTCGTTACCTTCCCTGGCTGGTCGGTATCCTCGTGGGGGGCGCCATTGCGCTCCTGGGGACCCAGACGGGAGGCAGCGACAACCCGGCTCGCCAATTCGGCCCAGCCGTCCTGTCGGGGAGCACGGACTATCTCTGGATCTACCTCGTCGCTCCGCTGGCAGGCGCCGGGCTCGCTGCCTGGGCACGCGCCACCGTGCGGCGTCATCGACGTCTGCTCAGGCATTGCCCACGCAGGGCGAGTACTACCAGATACCCACTTTGACCAACTGACGGTCATCGCAGGCATCGATTCCCACTACCTGCGTGACCTGGCCGAACGGTTGTATCAGGCTCTTATAACGAAAACACAGGAGCAGCAACGATGATCGCACACACCGCTACCACCGCTGCTCGCGCAGTCCGCTCAGCGGATGGGGCGACGATAAGTTATCTCACCGCCGGAAAGGGACCAGCGGTGCTGGTGATTCCCGGCGCTCTCGCTACGGCTGCCACCTATATGGCCTTTGCACGCGCTCTGGCCGACCAGTTTACGGTCCATGTCATCGACCGGCGCGGGCGTGGGCGAAGTAGCCCGCAGGAAGCGAACTACAGTATGGCGACAGAGTGTGACGATGTGTTTGCGGTGCAGCGTGAAACCGGCGCATCCTTGCTTGTGGGCCACAGCTTCGGAGGACTGGTGGCGTTGGAAGCGGCCCGCAACCATGCTGCTTTCACCAAAATTGCGGTGTATGAACCAGGTGTCTCGATTAACGGCTCTATCCCCATGGATTGGATGCCCAAGTACGTGAGGTACCTCACCGCACAACACTATCGTGATGCGTTTGTCGTGTTCGCTCTGGGTACGGGTCCCGACCGCACTCGTACTACCCCTCCCTGGCTTATGAACCTGTTATTGCCGCTCATCCTCACAGGTGAGGAGCGGCGGCGGATATTTGGTCTTCTCCCCGAAAATCTGCGTGAGCATCAGGAACTGGCGCGGTTGGATAGTAGTTAAAGGCTCTGCCTGACTGCACCGAGCGCTTGAAATTTAGGATTGATGCTATACTGACACTAAGAAATAGAGCAATCGATAAAGGAGGCGCTATGAGACCCGAAATACTGCTCCTGCTTGTCATAAACATCGTCCCGATCATTGTGGGTTTCGCTTGGATCCGTCCAGATGCCGAGCGCAGTGGGCAGCCTGGAGTACTTTGGGCAATTCTCACAATCCCGTTTGGCTGGCTCGCTGTGCTCGTGTATGTAGTAGTACGGTCACTGCGATCGCCGTCGCCTCAAAGTGAACCGCACTAATCGAGACGGCTGAAGAGCCAGTCGCTGCCTTCTCAGCCATATGCGCATCCATCTAGATCTAGTCGTCCACTGACTGATCGCATGCTCCCGGCTGCAGCTCACGGGGTCGCTCCTGCCTCGGCTGCTAGTAGCTGGCTGGACTGACTACTGGCTTACCCGTCTCGGCCTCGACCCTCCGACAAGCTGCGCCAGCTCATGATTGCCTCCGCGTCGCGTGCCAGCCTTTCTTCTTTCGCCACTAGGCAGCGCCGCCAGATGCCGGCCAGTGGCAGCTAGCGATGCGTGCCCTAACCTCACTGAATCGAAACATATCACCAACCAGTCACCAGTGAGGCACCAGTGTGTATGTAAGTGAAACCTGTCGCTCTCGCCAGGGATATGGCAGCTTGACGCACATGGGAATTGTGTCCAAAGCACCTAGTTTGCATGGTTGCATGTACGATATCGGGCCAGAAATTAAGGAGCCAGGAGTCAAGGCAGAGCTGGCTTTGCTCCGCGCGAGGGAATCTAATGTGTAGCGTAACCGTCCAGGCACAGCGCCAACTGAGTAAGAGAGTTGCGAGATCCAAAGCGTTTTACACGCTAGAGCGAGCAGGAGCGATCAATCATGAGCAACGAACAGTTCATACGAGACGCACTCTTTCTGCCGTCGTCACTCACTAACTACCATGTAAGTCAGAGCCTGCAACAACTGTTTCCTGAGCGTGCTTGTCTTGAGGTAGAGCGTGGTTACTTTGATGTAGAGGGGTACGCAGGAGCCCAGCACTGCCTGCTCACACCCAAGACCTTCATCTTCAATCAGATGATGACATATTGGCTTGAGCCTGGCCCAGAAGCGCTGCGCCATGGGCCTCCTGGTGCACCGCACAGCATGCCGCCCCATCGTGGTATACCAGCGCGCAGGCACCGTACTTCCCAACATGAGGAACCAGGCAAGCCCGAAGAAGAAACACGGGATAGAGCTCAGAACGCCTGGCTCGAAGTCGAGTGGCAGGGAGCCACACTCGACGTGCTCTGTCTAAACGGCGCCAGCTTCTGGATAGTGGCCGATACGCAGGAGATCGCCCGAGCCTTCTTCGTAGCGGTATGCAAATGGAATACTGAGGTACATGGTGAGGTGCTCGTCTTCGATGGTCGGTGGTACAAAGATGAGAACCTTTTTCAGGACATCAAAGGGGCAACTTTTGACAACCTGATTCTGCGTGGCAATCTCAAGCAGGAGATTCGCGACGACCTGATGCAGTTCTTTGCTTCACGTGATCTGTACGACGAGTACGGTATCCCGTGGAAACGCGGTATTCTTTTCATCGGGCCGCCTGGAAACGGGAAAACACACACGGTCAAAGCACTGATTAATTCGCTGGGACAACCCTGTCTGTACATCAAATCGCTGGGGGGTGTCGAGCAGGTCTTTGATCGCGCGCGCCGAACGTCTCCCTGCATCCTGGTCATAGAGGATCTCGACTCCCAATTACACCCGCAGATGCGTTCGGCCTTCCTCAATGAGCTGGACGGCTTTGCCGCAAACGTTGGCATCGTCACCCTGGCTACCACGAATCATCCCGAACGGTTGGACCCCGGTATTCTTGATCGCCCCAGCCGCTTTGATCGGAAGTATCACTTCGAACTTCCCGATGTTCCAGAGCGCTCAAGTTACCTCGCTCTATGGAATGCTTCGTTGAAACCAGCATTGCAAGTCTCTGCGGAGGCCATCGGAACGATCAGTGAACTTACCACCGATTTCTCGTTCGCCTACTTGAAAGAGCTTTTCCTGTCATCGATGATGCAGTGGATAACCACGCCGGGGCAGAGGACGATGGAACAGGTGATGATCAGCAAAGTGGCAACATTACGCGAGCAGATGGTAAGTCTCTCCTCCCTTGATGATGGCATGACCGCCGGTGAGCAATCTGGTCCAATGAGGAGATTCGGAGGGGCCCCGATGCGATGAGGCAGCATGTGGGTCCGACGGTCTGCGGCTGTTGCCCGATAGGTAAAAGCCGGTCGCTCGCGCGCGTCAGCCAGCGGGCACAGTGGTGGGTACCAGAACCTCTCGGAAGCATCCGGCCGGGAAGTTCAGAAAGTGGGTGGAAGTGCCAGGGCCTGGCACTTCATACTGAATGGCTAATTCATGCGGCGAATGGATTGATTAGAGATTGCTGATTACATTGTTGAACAGTGCTGAGATCTGTGGGCCAAGCAGAACCAGAGTAGCAATGACAACGACTGCGACCAGGGCGATGATCAAGCCGTACTCGATCATGCCCTGGCCACGCGAACGGCCGGACCTGCGTTCCAGATTCATGTGATGCCTACCTTTCTTTCTTTGGTTCGATGTCTACAGCTTGGCTCACATTGGGCCGGCAGCAGAAAGACGCATGCCAGACCAGCGCTTCAAGGCACCTGCGACAATGAAGGAGAGCCGCTGAAGAGCTGGAGCTATAGTAGCATACCAAGCTATTAATGTCATTCGTTGACTTCATTCTTGGTCAGATGGTATGGTATAAATGTCCATTTTTCGGACGCAACTCGTATAGGCGCGGGATATGGCTCGCGCATCTCTACCAGGCAACCGTAAATTGCCCGACTACGAGCTGAAGTGCATCTAGGGTTCCGCTTCTGCTTGTTCTTGTACATGTGCGCTCCGCTTTTACATTTGCACATGTAGGACAGCAATAGAAGGTCCGGTCCGAGCGATGCAGGCGCACTGCTTACGCCGAGCTGACTGCGCGGCACAGCATGCGCTACACCACGGGGATCAAAAGCCCGGATGGTAGGTTCACTCGCGTGTACACCTACCGCCGGGCTGTATTGTTTTTTAGGTCCTGGCGGCGCGGTTACACGCGGCCATTTTCGGCCTGGTGCCATTCACCTGTCATGGAGAACGCACCACATGGCTATCACTGTTGTTTGCCTGGCGCAGCCAGCGCCATCACCTCCTGTTACCCACGCCCATGTTCATGCCGTAGCACCGAGTACGAACCGTTATGGCTCTCGTCATCTCGCTATTGTCCGCCGGCTCATTCTTGTGCCCACTCACCGCTGAAAGCGAGTTATGCATGGCAACTCTTATCAAAGGACCGGCTCCAGAGACTGCCCCCGTGACCTTCGAAGCGACGGGTATCGAGCGGGTCACCGAAGACAACCGAGCTCACACCCAGCTCTGGGATACCATGTGGCTCTGGTGGTCAGCGAACTCAGTTGTCGCCACCGTGGCCCTGGGGGCCATCAATACCTTCTTTGGATTGGGCTTTTGGGGCTCGGTCGCAGTTATCTTAGTCTTTAATATACTGGGCGTACTGCCAGTCGCGTTCTTGAGTACTCTGGGACCCAAGACCGGTCTGGCGCAGATGACGCTCTCGCGCTTCTCCTTTGGCATGCAAGGCGCGAAGCTTCCCGCGATTTTCAATGCCTTGGCCTGCATCGGCTGGAGCGCCGTCAACGCGACCATTGGTGCAAGCCTGATAGTCGCGTGGAGCGGCGGCAATATCCCCGAATGGGTAGCGCTGATCTTCCTGGCGCTTATCACCACTGCAGTGAGTGTCTTCGGGTACTTCATCGTGCACCGGTATGAGCGGTATGCCTGGATCCCTATGTTTCTTCTCTTCGCCTACTTGGCCTTCGTCGCCGCTCCGCACTTTAACGTCGGCGTACCGACGACCGCGACCGGTCTGGCCCTTTTCGCCGGCATCGCTACCTTCGGTGGGGCGATTTTTGGCTACGCCATAGGGTGGTCGTCGTATGCGGCGGACTATACCCGCCGGCAGCCTGCCGACACGTCTTCACGGAAAGTTTTCTGGTACGCTTTCGCCGGTGTGATAATTCCCTGTGTCTTGCTGGAGACCCTCGGGGTGCTGCTAACCACCAGCGCCAAGGTGAACGCCAATACCGACGGTACGTTGCTTGCCTCCAGCCTGGCCGGTAGCCCTATTGCCAGCCTAGTGATTCTGCTGCTGGCGTTCAGCACGATCGCCAACAACGTGCCCAACGACTACAGCTTCGCGCTCTCCACACAGGTGGTAGGGTTGCGAGTCAAGCGCTGGATTCTCACGCTCGTCGGAGCAGTTGCTTATGTGTTGCTCGCCTTTTACCTTCAGCACAACTTCAATCTGAATCTGGAGAACTTCTTGCTGCTTATCGCCTACTGGCTTGGCTCATGGTGCGCGATTGTCATCATCGAACACCTACTGCGCCAGGGTCAGTATCCGGTGCAGGACTATGAGAATGCCAGCAGATTACCCGTTGGTTTTGCCGCGGTGGTGTCGATGGTACTCGGCCTAGCCATAGCCGCGCTGGGTGTGAGCCAGCAAGTCTTCGAGGGACCGCTTGCCCATCAGCTGGCGGGTGCCGACATCGGCTTCCCACTCGCTATCGTCTCGACAAGCATCCTGTACTTTTTCCTGCGTCGTTGGGAGTTGGCCCACTACAAGCGCTAGGCACTGGATAGCGCTTGCTGAGACTCAGTGGGGCGGGGCAACGCCGGAGACGAGGTAGCTTAGCTCTCCGCCTGCCCCACAACCCTGGCTCACAGTTTGTCGGCCTGGGAAATCGCCCAGGCCGCGTTTACCAGGCCGATATGGCTGAAGGCCTGCGGAAAGTTGCCTAGCAGCTCACCAGTGTTTGGATCCACCTCTTCGGCAAGCAGGCCAACGTCGTTGCAAAAGGCCACTGCGCGCTCGAAAGTTTGCCGTGCTCGCGCCGGTTCGCCGGCCAGCGCCTGAGCATGGGCCAGCCAGAACGTGCAGAGAAGGAACGTACCTTCTTCGCCTTCGAGGCCATCCGCCCCTCGGTACCGATACACCAGTCCATGCTCGTCGGTGAGCCGCTCCGCTATAGCCTCGATGGTTGAGCGCATCCGTGGGTCGGATGCAGGGAGGAAGCCGACGATTGGCATCATCAGGGCGGAAGCATCCAGTTCGTCCGAACCGAAGGCCTGAGTGAACGCGCCAGCCTTTTCGCTCCACCCCTGGGTAAGGAGTGCGACACGAATCTGCTCGCGAGCTGCCGACCATTGGTGAGTGTGCTCATGAGCATCGAGCTCTCCAGCAAGATCGATAGCTGCGTCGAGTGCCACCCAGCACATCAGTTTTGAATAGAGGAAATGCCGAGGACCACCGCGCACTTCCCAGATACCCTGATCAGGCTCCGGCCAGCGGGTGGCGGCAGCGTTGGCTGCCTCGACGAGGAAAGCGCGAGTGCTGGAGTCGAGGTCGCTGAGCTGTTCACGTAGCCGGCGCGCCGCGCTGAGCAGCTCGCCATAGACATCCAGTTGCCGCTGATTCCAGGCGCCGTTTCCCACCCGTACCGGACGGCTGCCGCGCCACCCCGCCAGGTGGGTGAGTGTGCGTTCGGTGAGATCATGTTCGCCGCCAACGCCAAACATGATCTGGAGTTCGGTGTCTTGGCGAATCTGGGCAGCGACAGCGCCTGCCATCCAGTCAAAGAACCACTGCGCCTCATCAGGACAGGCGGCCACCCAGAGCGCCTCCAGAGTCAGACTGGCGTCGCGCACCCACGTATAGCGATAATCCCAGTTGCGCTCGCCGCCGACCGCTTCCGGCAGCGAGGTTGTCGGTGCAGCAATCAGGGCGCCGGTTGGCCGGTACATGAGAGCCTGCAGCACACGTCCGCTGTGATGTACCAGATCGCTCCAAGGTCCCGTGTAACGCTGGTGCAGGTCCGACCAGGTACGCCATCCGCTGATGGTATCCCCCAGGTACGCTGCCATGGTCTCAGCCGTGCAAGGTAGTGGCGGCTCTGCTTCCCAGCTGGCCTGATGCTGAAGCGCAAAACTAGCAGTCTGTCCAGCAGGCAAACTGAAGCGGGCATGAGCAACCAGCCCGGAGACCTCGAGCGCCACTGGCGACGACAGAAACAGAACTGAGGCGCCGCCTCGCGCCAGTATTCCTCCTTGAACGGGCCTCAGTAGAGGAGCAATCAGACCGTATTCCGGCCGTGGCGTGTACTCCATGTCAATCTCAACCGAACCCTGTGTGCAGGAGATGGCGCGGAGCAGTATTCCAGGCGAGTCTACTCCCAACTGGTGGCCTCGTTCGTTGCGCCCGATGGCCATCGCCTCGGTAAGGGTGGCACTGCCTGCCGATGCGACGAAAGTCGTTTCCAGCACCATTGTGCCCGCGAGATACCGGCGGCGAGTCTCAGTGGCGCCAACTACGCGGATGGACCAGTGTCCGGCCCCCGGATCCAGCAGCCGGGCAAAAACCGATGGGCTGTCGAACCGGGGAAAACATAGCCAGTCGATCGAACCGTCGCGGCTTGCCAATGCGGCAGAGCGGCAGTCCGACAGCAAAGCGTAGTCAGCAATAGGTAGGCTTGTCATCGTACCTCGCCACGCGCAGGCTAACTCTGACCTGTCAGACTGGCGATGTGGGCGGCGTGCGCCGCCCGGTCGACATACGGCCAATGCTTCGTCTGATCGCCGGTTTCCCAATTTTCCCGTAGCTCAGACGCCCCCAGGTCCCAGTCGGGTCTTACTTTGCGGGTGACCTCTCGAAGGTCATGCCAAAGATCCTCCGGGCTGGGTCGACCCCAGAACCAGTAGCCGTTGTAGATTGAATAAATGAGCAGACCTGGCTCCAGCACCAGTGTATGGGGAATCATCGGGTTATGGTGCGGATCCGTATATTCCTGGATATCCAGGTCTTGTTGCACCTTGCGTCCCGAGTCCGAGAGGAATGTCCATTGCGCGCCCACGGCATCTCGAAACTCGTTTGACTCCAGTATATTGTCCGTGGAGATGGTGACAATACTGGTGTAAGCAACCGCAATCTCAGGGTACATTTTGGCCAGAGCCAGGTGTTGCTGGTGATCTTTGGGGCAGAAGTGCCCACGAGAAAGCACCAGTATCATAGGATTGTTACCCTGCAATTCGCTTAGCCGGCGACGCGTCCGCGTATGGTCGGTCAGCTCATAGTCGGGAAATGTGGCACCAGGAACAATATCGGATCGCACGCTTGTCTCCCTTGGGTCGCCAAAGCTCAGGATGGCTGGCTAATTCGAAAATGTCTATCATCAAACTGCCTCATACGAAGCATAACATGCGGGACAGCGGCCCTGCTAGTCGGAGGCGCGGCGGTTACCGCTCCCATCGGTGGTAAGATGGTTGTCCATGCCACATCTTCTTGAACCCATTTGACATGTAGCCTATGGTGATTGCTTGCCGATGTGAGCACTATACTAAGTAGTGTGTATATGTATGCCCAAGAGAGCTAGCGCAATCCCTGCGCTACAGCGGGGCTGAAGGGGTATGGAGTACGGTAAGATGCGGCAACCAATCATCGGTATTCCCTGTTTCGCCATGGTACGCACCGATACCCGGCGCCCAATCTACGCGAGTAACCAGGCGTACGTGCAGGCGATAGTGCGCGCTGGGGGCGCGCCGATTCTCATTCCACCATTGTCTGGCACAGACAGCCTTGCCGCTATTTGCAGCCAGCTGGATGGCCTGCTGCTTGCCGGTGGTAGCGACCTTGATCCTGCCCTATACGGCGCGCTCCCCATACCTGAGTCTAAGACTCCTGAGCTTGAACGAGACTATGTAGAGCTGGAACTGGCCAGCTGGGCGTTGGATCAACGCCTGCCTATTTTCGGTATCTGCCGCGGTATGCAGCTGCTCAATGTCGCCCGCGGTGGTAGCCTGTACCAGGATATAGTGGCTGAGCTGCATAGTGTTGTCGATCACGAGGCTGACGGAAAGTCGCGTACTCATATTGCCCACAACATTACTGTGGAACCAGGGTCCTTACTTGCGGGTATCCTGGCGGATTCCCGTGCTGAAGTCAACAGTTTTCACCATCAGTCCGTGAAGCGGGTAGGCGATGGAATCAATGTAACTGCCGCCGCCGCAGATGGCGTCATCGAGGCCATAGAGATGCCAGACGCGCCTTTTGTGCTTGCCGTTCAATATCATCCGGAGGAATTGGAGATGAGCGACCCTGGTAGCCATAGGCTCTTCCTGGCGTTTGTAGAGGCTGCCGGCAGGCACAAAAGGGCATAGACCGCAGCTGGCTGAAGAAGGTATATCAAGTGCCGCAAGTCTATGCGGCTGTGCTACAATGCCTTCAATCCACTCCAGCGCGCGCTACGTGTTGTGCCGGGCAAGGAGAGCTTGCCTGGGAGCCCAGTTATACCGGTATTCGTTGCTGGTAACGGTACCATCTGCACCAGGTTTACGGGGAGTAAAGACGGTTCCTCTACAGTGAGGAAACAGTAGTGGTAGCTTGTGGTGAAAGGCAGCAGCTGCATTATGGGTCAGTATAGTGCGATCACCGGCTGGGGAATGTATGTCCCAGAAAAAATCCTGACTAACGCCGACCTGGAGCGTATCGTTGATACCAGTGATGAGTGGATCACTGCACGCACCGGCATTAAGCAGCGCCATGTTGCGTCCCCCGGCGAATCCGCCTCGACTCTCGCTATTGCCGCTGGGCGCCAGGCACTGGAACGTGCCGGAATCGAAGGCAAGGATCTGGGACTCGTCATTGTCGCCTCAGTCTG
The DNA here is from genome assembly GCA_963826075.1 of uncultured Chloroflexia bacterium. Classification (GTDB taxonomy): domain Bacteria; phylum Chloroflexota; class Ktedonobacteria; order Ktedonobacterales; family JADMIN01; genus JAJPKE01. The sequence continues at coordinate 485,177 of CAWGVQ010000002.1, read as the reverse complement.
CGGGGATTACCCATTTCCCTCGACGGCCAATCTGGTCCAGCATGCGTTGGGTGCGCAGTGCGGTGCATTCGATTTGCAGGCGGCCTGCAGCGGCTTCCTTTACGCACTATCAGTTGCACACCAGTTTGTAGCCCAGGGGAGCGCCAAACATATCTTGGTGATAGGGGTCGAGGTGCTCTCGAAGGTGGTGGATTATACCGATCGATCGACCTGTATTCTCTTTGGTGATGGCGCTGGTGCGGTTGTGCTGAGCGCCAGCGAACAGTCAGGTGGTCTGCTTGGCTTCACCATCGGCAGCGATGGTGCACGTCCTGATCTGCTTTGGATTCCGACCGGTGGCTCCGCTGAACCGGCAACTGCAGAATCTATTCGTGACCGGCGCAACTTTGTGCAGATGCAGGGTAGTGAGGTTTTCAAATTTGCCACCCGTATCATGGGAACCGCCATGGAAGAAGCGCTGGCCAACGCTGGATTGACCGTAGACGATATGGATCTCTTTATTCCTCACCAAGCCAATTTGCGAATAATCGAGGCGGCCTGCAAGCGGCTCGAGCTGCCACCGGAGAAGGTATTCGTCAACATTCAGAATTATGGCAATACCTCTGCTGCTGCCATTCCCATCGCCCTGTGCGAGGCGATTGACCAGGGGCGCATCTATCCCGGTGCACGCCTCGGCATGGTAGCCTTCGGCGCTGGCCTGACCTGGGCCGCCGCAGTAGTCGAGTGGACTACGCCAGTCGATACCTTCTCTAAAGAAGGCGAGCTGGTGCATGGCAGGGATCACACCAGTTACCAGAACAGTGCCGAGTTCGCTAAGGTGTAAGGCACCGCCAGAAACTGGAGCATTCGTCGCGCGAGACACGAAGTGTGTCACATACAATTTGGAGTATTCATAGCGATGCGCTACGCGATCTTGTCGGACATCCACGGCAACGATGTGGCACTAGCCGCGGTCTTGAGCGATATCGACAGGGTGAACCAAGAGTATGGATCCTCAGTGGATCAGATCTGGTGCCTGGGGGATATCGTGGGATATGGACCGGAACCGAGCGAATGTGTTCGGCGCATTCGCTCGTCCTGCGACATCTGCATCCCCGGTAATCATGACTGGGCTGCCATCGGCAAGCTCGATCTAGCAGATTTCAGCCAGGGCGCTGCTGCCTCGGCCCGTTGGACCCGCAACCAGCTCAAACCCGATGAGCAGAGGTATCTGCATCTTCTGCCGGAAACGACTCGTATCAGCGACTTCACTCTAGCGCACGGAAGCCCACTGAATCCAATATGGGAGTATCTCACCACTACCCCGGTAGCTGCCGCAAACTTCACCGCGTTTGAAACCATATTTTGTGTCGTGGGGCATTCCCATCTGCCTACTATCTTTTTGCAGCCGCTGTTAGCATCAGAAGCAATCACTGCGCCTATTCGACGGGCCATGGAACCCAGCGTAGCACTAGCGATGGCCACTCCTGGCGGTCCCTCTCGGCACGCTTTGGAAGACGACAGCAGCGACCAGGACAGCTTCTACCCCCCGTCAACCTCATGTATTCGTGTAACGCCAGCTCCCGGCCTCTGGATGGTCCCTGTTGGCCACCGGGCTATCGTCAACCCGGGCAGTGTCGGACAGCCACGCGACGGAGACGCGCGCGCATCTTACCTGATATATGATAGCCAGGTTGGTTTTGAATTCCGGCGTGTTGCCTACGACATCGACAGCACCAAGCGAAAAATACAGGCCAAAGGACTGCCGTCTCAGCTGGCTGATCGTCTGGCGCAAGGTGTCTAGGCTTGTCTTGGGCTACCTTTTGACGAAACCCTCTACATCGCCAGGAATGATCGGAACTTCGATGAATGTAATGCGAGACATTGAAAAGATCACCGATTGAACCGGTCCCATCGTCCATTTCACCTGCTTGAATTCACGTGTAGTTGGATTCTTGAAGCGTACGCAGGTGGCGGTTGGCTCGGGAAACTCCTCTATGTCCGCCATGAACGGTTCATCGTCGAGAACATGGACGACGACGCGAATAGCCTTATCAGCCATAGATATCACACTTCTCTTTCTGCCCTGCCCAATAGCACAATATTTCTTCAGTTGATGGAAAAGATCCTGACCAGCAGAGTGATGTCTCCCATTCTTACTTCGTCATTGTCAACCAGGGGATATTGCTGGTGAGGAAACAAGCGATAGCCGTTTAGAATGGTCGAGTTTCGGCTTTCCAGATCTTCAATAGAGACAATGTTGCCAATGACGCGAATCATCAAGTGCCGGCGCGACACTCCTGCCGCCGCCCCATCCCAATCATGCAGATCTACATCGGGAAACAATTGTTGGTCAGGATCATGTCTACCAACCAGGTAGCTGCTCTGTCCCGATAGCTCGAAGAGTTCTCTGCCCAATTGCAGTTGGATGAGTCGGGCCGAGTTGGACCGCTGATCATGTACGGCGGGACCTTCCGCGTCCAGGCTCGATCCCTGCTCCGGCGGCGCTACGGAGTTTCCGTTCACTGATAGTGGGCGAGGTGCTTGCGCGGGAGGCAGGGAGGGAGAAGGTGCCGGACTAGTCAGTCGTTCTGGTATGCCAGCTACCGATGAATCGATAGCATGCGGCGCATCGGGCAAAGCCGCCGCTGCGGCATTTACACTGGTGCGCCTCATAGTATCATTGGCGCGGCCAGAATGGCCTCGCTGTCTCAAATCAGGTAGGGTAGCAGCAGTCGTAACCGAGGAACCGTCGGCTATCTCATTCCCACAATAGTCACAAAAAATGGTTCCATCAGGCAGTCCATTCTGGCATTTCACGCAATACAGCATCTGTCTCTTCGCTCCTTCCCCGGCTAAGACCATGCCAGCATGATAGTAACCACTTGAAGCCTTGTCAAGCCAGTTGGTATGTCTGGGCTTGTGTCTCTTTCCAGTTACGTCCACGCTCGATAAGTTCCCCAGCATTGGCTCGTGACGCACGGGTATCCGAGCCTCCAAGCATTTGAGCCAATTCACGGATGCGCTCAGGCGCTGAAAGATCCTTCACCGCAACCATGGTTCGCTGACCATCCGCTAGCTTGGTCACCTGGTACTGGCGGTCGCCCAGAGCGGCAATCTGTGGTAAGTGCGTGACTGAGAGAATCTGGTGTGAGCGACCTAGTTGCCAGAGCTTCTCTCCCACTATCTGACCGCTGCGCCCACTAATGCCGCTGTCAATCTCATCAAAAATAAGTGTAGGAACCATGTCGGCTCTGGCAAGAATCGTTTTCAGCGCCAGCATCAGGCGAGATGTTTCACCACCCGAGGCGATGCGAGCAAGTGGCTTCAACGGCTCGCCGGGGTTAGTCGCCAGCAAGAATTCGACTGTATCGATGCCGGTTGGCCCAAAGGCGTACGTGCCGGCAGGCAGAAGAGATGGAGCATCCGGTGCAGATGCTCCGGCTTCCTCCAGCACCGTCACTCCCTCCGGGTCCAGGCGCTGAAGAATCTGCACGAGAAAACGTGCCCGCGTCATATTGAGATCGTCCAGCTCCTGCTCCATCGCCGCCGCCAGTTTTGCTCCGGCCTCATATCGCCGGCGCGTGAGCGCTCCGGCGGCAATACCTATTTGACGTTTTAGTCGTTGTTCCTGCTGTTCAAGCTCGGCAGTGCGCTCTTCACGATGAGTTAACTCTTCAAGCTCGAGATGTGAGGTATACGCATACGCCAAGATATCCTCCACAGTTGCCCCGTACTTGCGCCGTAGCTTGGAAATCAGGTCAAGACGTTCCTCTACCTCAGCCTGTCGCCGCGGATCCCTTGCCACGTCTTCTTGATAGGATCTCACGGTGAGCGCCACATCCTGCAAAAGGAAGAGTGCCTGCTCCAGTGCCGATGACTGCTCACGCAGAGTGTCGTCGAGCCGCAAGAGATCTCCAAGAGCACGTCGGGCCACTTCGCCTTGATCTATGGCACCGGCTGTATCGCTGTCGGTGTCCCCGGATAGTGCGCTATGAATCACAGTTGACAGTTCGCCCAGTCGCTCGGCGTTGGCTAGCCGGCGACGCTCGCTTTCCAATTCCTCCCATTCGCCGGAGCGTAACCTGGCGGCGGTAATCTCTTCGACTTGATACTGCAGAAGCTCGATCCGGCGTACCATCTCCCGGTCATCTCGCCGCAATCGTTCCAATTCGCGGCGTGTCTGCCGCCAATCGCTATAGAGTGCCGCAATCTGGCCCTGTAACTCAGCAGTATTGGCATAGCGGTCCAGGTACCGGACGTGCTGTTCGGGACGCAGCAGCTCCAGGTGCGCACTCTGACCATGAATGTCGATGAGAAAGCGCGCGATATTTTGCAAGCTGGATATCGGTACCGCTCGGCGATTCACGCGAGCGATGCCACGTCCAGAGGCCAGCATCTCACGGGTAAGAATCAAGGTGCCGTCCTCACACTCTATACCTAGCTGTGCGAGTACGTCCGCCAGTGATTCGACTACCGCGCCGTCTTCGGCAGTCCGCGCAGATGAAGGTGCGGAGACCGCCAGTAGAGGCGCGCTACGTTGCCGGCTGTGCAGTTCAGTTCGTATATCGAATACACCCTCGATGATGGCGCGTTCACAGCCTGCCCGCACCATATCGCTGGTGACACGTTCGCCCAGCAGGGCAGAAATCGCATCGAGAATGATGGACTTGCCCGCGCCGGTCTCGCCGGTGAAAACATTGAAATGGGCCCCGAGTGTTAGCCGGAGCTCGTCGATGATTGCGAAGTTGCTGATGGTCAATTCGAGCAGCATGTCACAAGTTATCCCGTAGTTTCCGTGAAAGTACACGGTAGAAGAAGGTAGACGGCCGGTGCCGTAGAAACTTCGTGACATGGGTGTTGCCGCGAATGACCACCTTCATCCCGAAGACGATATCACGGTTGATTTGTCCATCGGCAGAGAGCAGCGCTGAACCTGAGTTGCCACCAAGTTCGAGCGTAATAACCGAGCTTGGCTCGACAATGAGCGAGCGGTCGGCTGCCAGATGCGGCGCTATCGGCGTGATTACGCTGCTTCGCACCTGAGGGTGAAGTATAGGACCTCCGGCGGAGAGATTATACGCCGTTGATCCGGTGGCGGTGGAGACGATGACACCGTCAGCGACAGTTGAATGGTAGAGGTGCTCGTCGATCCAGATGTTCAACCGGATGACCCTCGGTTCGGCGCCGCGCACTACCACCACATCATTGAGCGCGATCAGATCCTCAGGTCCACCGTCGCCGACAACCTCGGCTTGGAGCATCGAGCGTTCGTCGATCCAGTAATCGCCGTTCAAGTATAACGGCAGCTTCTCTTCTACTTCTCCAGGCTCCAGCTCGGTCAGAAAGCCAACTCTGCCGAAGTTAACGCCGAGTATGGGGATGTTGGCCGGAGCGCAGAGACGGGCAACCGAAAGAATGGTGCCGTCACCGCCCAGGACGATAACCGTGTCGGTCCCGGGCAGTGAGTCCTTGATAAAAGTTTCCTGGCCCCGCCGCGTGCTCCATACTTGTTTTCCCGTCTTGCGCAGTCGCTCCACGAGGAGAAGTGAGAGCTCAGCCGCCTCCGCTGATCGCTCTCGGTAAATAATACCTATGGTGCTCATGTCGGCTCTCTGGCTGTCGCTCATGCCTCTCCCCATAGTCCGCGTGGCATCTGTAAGCAGGCATTGGCCCGCGCCGGCACGCGGCACATATCCAAAACAATGGTACGTGAGGTGCGCAAACGGTGTCAATGTGACGAGGTGCCACAGAGGCATTCCATGTGCTATACTGGCCGCAATTAGGCCCTCAAGTATCGGGAGACCACTCATGTCGGCGCTCGTGCCAGTTTGCCACTTCTTGTTGACGTATTATACCAATCGTAGCCAGAGCCAGCAGCCAACCAGTAGATCTGGATAGCTGCACTGCCGTATTGGTGAATTTCTGCAACAACAGTGCCCGCCGGATCTATAGATCCGGCGGGCTTTTTTTCTGTCCTATGTGCTCTCCAATCTCAAGAAAGCGGGAGAATTGCTCCCACTGCCTCACCAGAAGGCGCACACACCACACATAGGAGCAAGATGAATAGGATGGGCTCTTCTGTATGTCGTATCTGCTGCGTGGATTAATCCTGGGGCTCTCAATTGCTGCACCAGTTGGTCCGATCGGTATACTGTGCATCCGGCGCACGCTAGCGGCCGGCCAACTGGCCGGCTTCGTGCTTGGGCTGGGCGCGGCCACCGCCGATATGCTCTACGGCGCAGTAGCGGCGTTTGGTTTGGGTGTGATCTCTGCAGTTCTGGTGGGAGAGAGTCTCTGGATCCATTTGATCGGCGCCGGCTTCCTCTGCTGGCTAGGTATGCGAACCATGCTGACTCCTCCGTCTACCGACCCGAAAGTGTCGGTTGCCGGAGCGAGCCTTATTGGTTCCTATGGCACCACCCTCCTGCTGACGCTTGCCAATCCCACCACTATACTGTCGTTTATTGCCATCTTCGCCGGAATCGGCGTGGTAGGGACACAGAATAGCAGCCCGGTTACCGCTGGAGTAACCGTGCTTGGCGTTTTCTGCGGGTCGGCGCTCTGGTGGCTCACTCTCAGCAGCATCGTGAACATGGTCCGCTCCCGGTTTACTCCAGGGGCAATGCGGTGGGTAAACTACCTGTCCGGCACCATACTGCTCGGCTTTGCGCTGATAGCCATCCTGACACTGATCAAATGAGCGGCTCAGCGGCTCTCTTGCTTTGGACCAGTGTGGTGGCGCGCATCTCCGAAGAGGCGCGCCAGAGCAAAAAAACGGAGGGGGGGTAGAACTCCTTTTCACCCGCCCTCCAGTTGGCTCCCCAGGTTAGGGTTACGTATTAGGCGGCCGTTCTCCCAGGCTAACCGTGTAGGTATGCCGGCTCGATCCGCGCTGCACAGTGACCGAGACCTTGGTGCCTGGCGAATCATTGAGCAGTATGCCAGCGAGATCGCTGCTGTCGCTTATCGAGGTGCCGTTGACCGCGACAATGACATCACCCTGCGCAATACCCGCCTGCTGAGCTGGGCTTTGTCCGGCGGCATCGTTGGAGAAGCCGGCGACCAGCACTCCACTTTGCACCGACAGGTTATCCGCTGCGGCCAGCTGCGGAGTGACATCTTCGCCCTCAATGCCCAGGAAACCCTGACCGGTCGCTGTGATGTGCCCGCTGGTGATAAGCTGATTCACCACATAGTTTACCCGGCTGGCGGGAATGGCAAAACCAATACCATCGGCCTGCCCGCCGGTCTGGCTGTCCGACTCGCCCAGAGTTGGAATTCCCACCAGCTGGCCTTGTAGATTTACCAGCGCTCCGCCGCTGTTACCCGGATTGATGGGCGCGCTCGTCTGGACCAGGCCGGTCAGCGTTGCGCCAGTTCCGCTGTCACCTTCGTTCGCAGTGCGGTTGAGTGCGCTCACGATACCAAAGGTTGCCGACTGCTGCAACCCAAGCGGATTGCCCAGCGCGACGACGAAATCACCTACCTGAACACTGCTTGAATTGGCGAAGGTAATGACCCGCAGGTTGCTCGCCGAGATCTTGAGGACGGCAAGGTCATCGCTGGGGTCTTCACCGACTACCTGGGCCGAGACCTGAGTTCCGTTGGAGAGTGTTACCATGAAGTCGCTGAAGCCGCTGACTACATGGTCGTTGGTGACGATGTAGCCGTTGGAGCGGACGATGTCGCCGGAGCCGATGTCTTCGCCCTGGTTGCTCTGACCGGTGACCTCCACTACTGAGGGTTGGTCGGTATTAACTACGTTGATGACTGTCTGCTGCAGATCCTGCGCGGTTGCTGGAACCGCAACCGTAGGAGCGACGACCTGTCCCGTGGCCGTCGAACCGCCGCCGGTGCTAGTGTTGGTAGCAGCGGCGGTGGTGGTGGCATGACCGAGTGCAAACGCTCCCAGGAGCAGGGCGGCGGCGACGAGTGCGCCGATGAGAGCGGCAACGATGGTGCCCACTCCCCCCCGTTTGGGGGCATCGGGGGGGAAGGGCGCCACTATACCACTGTGGTTACCATATGTCGAGCTCGAACCATAGATTTCAGGGTTGGAGTAGATAGGAAGTGGATAGGTCGCAGGGACCGATTGTGGTATCTGCGGCTGCCCTACCGTCTGCCCCTCTACCGGGTTCATCTGTGGTGGGATGTAAGGTTGGTTGGGTTCCATAAGTGAATAATGCCTCCTTATGATGCGCCGCGGTCACGGCGGGCGAGAGATTATATATCGTTCCGTCTCATCGCTACCACCTGTAGCGTATCAGGATGTAATAGGAGGAGCATTGGAACAAGATGTGAAATTTCTCATGGACCCGATGTGACTGGACGGCGCACGGTGTTAATCGATCGGCTTCGCCTCAGGAAGTGTGAGAACTGCGGTGGTTCCCTCTCCGGGGGTGCTGCTGAGAGATAGCGAACCGGCATGTGCGGCGGCGATACTTTGGGCAATTGAGAGGCCCAGTCCTGCCCCTCCCATTTCCCGTGATCGCGCTTTGTCAGGCCTGTAGAAGCGCTCGCCAAGATGCGCCAGATGCTCGGACTGTATCCCAACGCCGGTATCCCGCACATAGAGCGAGACGTCTTGCTTACCAGATTCTACAGTAACCGTGACGTTACCTCCCGGTTTATTGTACTTTATAGCATTGTCGATCAAGATCAGAGCCGCTTCGTTGAGTAGGGTCTCGTCGCCCAGCACCAGCGCCAGTCCGGCCGGCTGCTCCAGGCTCAGCGCTACCTGCTGCTCAGCGGCGAAGGACCTGGCCTGCCGGACTAATCCCGATGCGATCTCCGTGATGTCTACCACATCGTGCTTCAGCGACCCTTGCCCGGCATCCAGGCGCGCCAGCGTCAGCAGATTGTTGGCCAGCCCGGCCATATGCGCCGATTCGGTGACGATATCTTCCAGGAGCTCGGCATCGTCGGGATCCAGACGCCCACGCCCGCGCAGCAACACCTCGGCGTTGGCTCGAAGTAGCGTTAGTGGCGTCCGCAACTCATGGGCAGCGTCGGCGATGAATTCTTGCTGACGCTGGAAAGCCAGGTGAGCCGGCTTCAGCGCTCGCTGCGCGAGGAAAATCCCCCCAGCGGTTGCGCCGAGTAAAGTGAGTAAGCCACAGACGAGCAGGAGTGTTCCTAGAGTATTCAGAGCCGCCAGTTGTCCGTTTATGGGCGTGGCCACCTCCACAACGCCGATAACGGTGCCGTTTGGAGCGTAGACGACCTGGGCGTAGCGCTGCAGAGTGCCCAGGCCAGCCACGGTAATGCGGTCGGTGGCGGTATTGGTGCTACTGGAGAGAGCTGCATGCGCCAGGGATGTGTTGATAGAGAATTGACAGACATTTTGCTGATTGGGATCAGGGGAAATTGCCGAGCAATTTGTGGCTTGACCGTTTAAGTTGCCGCTAGGGTCGAAGCAGGCGACGTAAAAGGTGTAGGGCGAGCCCAGTTGATTCACGTCGTGCTGGAAAATGCTGATCGCCCCTTGATCCTGGCACAGTGGGGTTAGATCTCCCTGAACCACTGTATTCTGCTGCCAGACCTGGCTCCCTATCTGCGCAGTGGTAGCCAGACTGGAGTTTACATCAGCAAACAACGTCTGTTGCATGGCAACATAGAGCACGATGCCCACCAGGAGAAGTATGGCTGCCAGAACGCCGACGTACCAGAAGATCAGACGATTGCGAATATGAGAGAACATGGCGGAGGAGGCCCCGCTGATAGGCGGATCGCTGCGGCGGAGAGGGCGAGTGGTCTGGAGGAGCGCTTCACGCAAGCGGTGCGCTCCGGAGAGAAATGGGGACGACCCCGTATCCCCGGTATCCGATGCACTGGGAGGAGTAATTCTCATGGCTCTATCCTGTAGCCCACGCCGCGTACGGTTTTAATGAGCGGCTGAGTTGACCCACGGTCGATTTTCTCGCGGAGATAATGTATATAAATGTCGACGACGTTGGAGAGGGTATCCAGATCGTAGCCCCAGACGTGATCGAGAATCTGGGTACGGGTGAGGACCTGGCCAGGGTGGCGCATCAGATACTCGAGCAGCGCAAACTCTTTGGCGGTAAGCTCGATGGGCCGACCGCCGCGATTAGCCTCGTGTCGTAGTAAATCCAGAGAGAGGTCGGCCACTCGAAGCTGCGAAGAAGCGTCCAGCTGGCGGTTGCGCCGGCGTAGCAGCGCATCCACGCGCGCTAGAAACTCCTCCATCGCAAACGGTTTCACCAGGTAATCATCAGCCCCGATTTTCAGGCCGGCCACCTTGTCTTCGATGGCGCCCAGGGCCGTCAACATGAGCACCGGTACATCGACCTTGGCCTTACGGATTTCACGACAGACTGTCATGCCGTCCATTTCCGGCAGCATCAGGTCCAAGGTCACCAGATCATAACTGCTGCCGAGCACCATTCCCAGACCGGTCGCCCCGTCGTGCGCCACGTCCACGACGTGGCGCTCCTCCATGAGAACACGTCTGAGCAATGCAGCCAGCCGCTTTTCATCCTCAACGACCAGAATATGCATATCGCCCACCCTTGTTCTTGATCGTACCCACTGTTCTTGGCAAAACCCGAGACGTGTGTTGAAGCTCGCAAGAACTGTACGAGATGGAAATTGGAACAAGATTGGAAGCAATAGTTGAGCAGGATCCAGCTGATGATTAGCTGCCGATGGCAGCAGCTTGCGCTGCTCCCGACCTTGCCTGGCCGATCTGCGCCAGCACAGCGGCTATGGCGTCGGTGTGCGTAGGGGTGCCCACGGTAATGCGCGCATGGCGAGTCAAGTCAGGCGTACGGAAATAGCGAATGAGGATGCCGCTTGCTTCCATTTGCCGGCGAAGCTCCGCCAGTGGTAAGTTGGGATCGGTGATCTCCAGCAGCACGTAATTACCTCGAGATGGGTACGCGCGCAGAAACGAATGGGTAGAGAGCATGTTGAACAGACGCTCGCGCTCGGCGATGATGAGACGAATGCGTTCCTGCAGGAAGGGGAGGTCGGCCAGGGTCTCGTGAGCGGCGATATGCGCCGCCAGGTTCACCTCAAAGGGAAGCTGCAGTTTACGCACATGGGGCACCAGCCAGACTGGAAAAGCGCCATAGCCAAGCCGCATGCCGGCAAGTCCAGCCCACTTGCTGAATGTACGCAGAACTACCAGGTTGTCATTTTCCGGCACCAGCTTGATCGAGCTATCGGCAAGCGCCTCCTTGCCAGCGAACTCGATATACGCTTCGTCTACTACCACGATCCGCCCTGTGTCCAGGAGTGCCTCTATGTCTCGACGCGGCACATAATTGCCAGTGGGATTATTGGGCGAACATACCATAATGAGCTTGGTGTCGTCCCGCAACGCCGCGATGGTGGCGGCCACATCCAGATCAAAGTTCGGAAAGCGCGGTGCCATAACGATCTCGCCACCCGCCAGGGTAGTGGCAGTGGTGTAGAGACTAAAAGTCGGTGGGCTGGTGACCACGGAGTCTCCTGGACCAAGAATGGCGTGCCACAACACGTTGATGAGTTCGTTGCTGCCGTTACTGCTGATGATGTGTTCGGGATTGATGCCGGCGTAGCCGGCCAGAGCGGCATTAAGCGCGGTGGCATCGGGATCAGGGTAGAGATTGTAACTGGGGAAGCTGCCCAGCGCACGCGCTACTCGCGGCGAGGGCGGATACGGGCTTTCATTGCTGTTGAGTTTGATGAGCTGGTCTATTGGCACTCCGGTGCGCGCGCTAAAAGCATCTAGTGATTCACCCGGAACATAGGCTTCGACCCGGGCGATCTCCGGCCGAACCTGAATTTTCGCATTCACGCGCTGCACGGTAGGTTACTCCTTTGGAATTGGGACATCGGCCGTTATCCACCATGTCTCCTGTATTGCCAGGCATTCCCAGCCACCTAGCCGACAGAGCAGGAATTGGGCCATGCTGGCCGCGATGGCGGCATAATTGTTCTGTCTGGAAGAGCAGGTACAGGCCGCCATTATATGGGTAAAAGACGGCCTGGTCAACCGGTTGGGACCTTTTGGACCGAGGGTCAAATCATCTCCAGGTAACGTTCTCTCTCCCACTCAGTGACGGTTGACTGATACCGTTCAATCTCCCAGCGCCGCATGGTCACGTAGTCATCCACGAACTCGTTGCCAAACCAGTGGCGGGCGGTCTCGCTCTCCTCAAAACGCGTAATAGCGGTCTCAAGCGTACGCGGCAACCGGGGGGCAATAGCTGCCGGCAAAAGGTAGGCATTACTCTCAGCCGGTGGCGGAGCCTCGAGTCCGTGCTGAATGCCATGCAGTCCACCAGCCAGGCAGGCTGCCATGGCGAGGTACGGGTTGACATCCGAGCCAGGAACGCGGTTCTCCAGCCGTGTCGCCTTGTCGGAACTGGTGATGGCCCGTAACGCTGGTGTGCGGGTCTCGACACCCCAGGCAGCTACTGTGGGCGCCCAGGATCCAGGCACAAATCGCTTGTAGGAGTTGACGTTGGGGGCGTAGAGCGCCATGAACTCGGGCAGTGTCTGTAGGACTCCGGCGATGTATGACCCGAAAAGATCCGACAGGTGATGCTTGCCGAAGTCGTCATAAAAGAGATTCTGGCCGCCGTTGCTCCACAAACTCTGGTGAAGATGTCCGCTGTTTCCGTCTTCGCCGGCAAAGGGTTTGGCCATGAAACTGGCAGTCAGATTATCTAGCAAGCATATTTCTTTCACGCCGTTGCGGAATAGCAACGCTCGGTCGGCAGCTTCCATTCCAGAGGCGTGTCGCAGGTTCATTTCATACATGCCGGGTCCGTGCTCGCGGTTGTAGCCCTCTATGGGAACGCCGTGTGCATCCATAAGCCGGCGCAGCTTACCGACCAGGAAGTCGTCGCCGGTGGAGCGGTGGAGACTGTAACAGCTGGTGGTCGGGCTAAGTGGCGTAAGATCTCGCCAGTTTTTCTCACGAAGCGAGCGCTGATCTTCCCGGTAAAGGCGAAACTCCAATTCCAGAGCCAGTTCGGCACGGTAGCCCAGTTCTGCCGCCTGCTCGAGAACACGGCCAAGCACGTAGCGAGGTGAGACACGCACCGGTTCGCCGCTCTCGGTCATGAAGTCGCAGATGACCGTGGCAGCGCCTTCCTCCCAGGGCACCATACGGAACGTGGTGAGATCCGGCTTCATGCGCAGGTCCGAATAGCCGGTATCCCAGTTGGTAAAGCGCAGACCAGGCACTAGATCTTCGGCTATGTCCCATCCGAAGAGCACATCCCCTTGCGCGTAACCACGCTCGATGCCTTCGAGAAAGACGTCGACCGGCAGACGTTTGCCGCGATAGATGCCGTCATAGTCGGCACCGCCTACTTTTACGATGTCGATATTGTGCTGCTCGATTAGCTCTTCGATCCGTGTCAGTTCGCTCATTACGGCCCCTCTTTTCTGCCTCGGCTCTGTACGCGCCAGTATATCAACGATGGCAACGACGAGGCAAGGCAAGCGTCTGCTATACTAGTCACTGGATTGACGACCGGACGGCGTGTCTAGCTGCCTGAGCCATTGTGGACGTTTTTTGTGCGTTGGGCGAGGTAGGTCGGTTAGGCGGTCTTGTCCGAGCGGGGATGCTCAATACCTTTGATGCGATAGAGCAGGCGTATGCGAGCATAAAACAGTCGAGTATCTACCGGCTTCACTACATAATCGTCGGCGCCGGCCTGGAAGCCGGCCACTTTATCCTGGATGCTTCCACGAGCCGTCACCAGCATAATGGGGAGCTGAACTGCCTCAGGCAGATTGCGCACCCAGGAGCAGAGCTCCAGGCCATCTCCGTCGGGGAGGTCAATCTCGCTTACCAACACATCGGGGGGCTGAATCTGGATAGCCTCGATTGCTTCGCTAGTGCCATTGGCGAAACGAAGAGTGTAGCCATCTCGAAGAGCCGCCTGCATGCGCTCGCGTGCCGAGCGATTGTTCTCGACCACCAGCACATCCAGTGCACACTCGTCGGATAGATTCTCGGCCCTCCGCTCCGCTTCCACTCTACTCTCCTCCGGTTACTGGTCTGGGCGGTAATCTTCTTGGCTAAACCGTGACTAAAGCTTGGCTAAACCGAAACCGTAGTGCCATGTGGTTGGTCAGAATCCTGTTCATCGTCTTCACCCTTACCCGGTGCCGCGTCCGCCTGCGATGAGAGTATAGTTGATGAGAAGGCATGCAGCTCATACTGATGATGGTGTAATTCGCCTTGAAGATCCTGCAAATCTTGCATCGCCAATCGCTCGATGCGGTTGGTTCGCTCCTCAGGAGTAATCTGCATTACACGCTCCAGAGTAGCACAAAGAACGCTGGGCTTGAATGGTTTGGCCAGGTACTCGTCAACACCCGAGAGTAGACCAGTAAGCTGGTCATCGTCCTCGCTCATAGCGCTGAGGATGATGAGCGGCGTGTGTGCCGACATACTGTCGCCGCGGATGCAGCGAACCACCTGATAGCCGTCCATGCGCGGCATACGCACATCGACTATAACGCAATCAGGGTGTTCGGCGTTAAATCGTTCGAGGCCTTGCACACCGTCGTAGGCGACCACTACCGAATATTTGCCCTGCATATTGACTGCGTGCCGTATCAATTCCACTATTGTTGGATTATCATCAATCACGAGGACTTTCTTTTGTAGAGATGCCTGTATCTCTGGCGCACTGGGTTCGGCATCATGTGTCATCTGCCCCATCACCTTGCCACTCCTCCCACGACGAAGACACTCCTCCACATCATAAACCCACCCGGCGCGAACCTTCTTGCTGCCTACTCGAACAGTCCTTATAGCGCGCTACGCCGCTCCTTCATGTCTCACCTGCGGGCTAGCAGAGATTGAAGCGAATTGTACCATACACAGTCGTTATAGACAAGCAGGCTGAAGGTCCTGTTTTCTCGGCGCCATGCGGCTCCATTTCTGTGTGTGATACAGTAAATGCAACCAGATTTGCACCTGAAAGTCCTATAGCGAAGGCGGACCTTCCTATGCCGCAAGACAACGAGCACCCTACCCCAAGTACCGGCCAGAGTTCTGCTGCCGCGGAGAGCAGCGATGAGCGGCTGGAGCGCAGCTTGGGCGCAACCGAGCGTTATGCTCGCCAAACACTATTTGCCGGTATTGGCCCAAACGGACAGGAGCGTATACGTCAGGGGCGGGTATTGATCGTTGGATGTGGAGCACTTGGCACAGTGCTCGCGAGTAACCTGGGACGTGCGGGTGTAGGCTGGCTACGCATCGCCGATCGCGACTATGTGGAAGGCAATAATCTGCAGCGGCAGATTTTGTATGACGAAGCTGACGTGCGGCGGAGGATGCCCAAGGCAGTGGCAGCGGCACAGCAGTTGAGCCGCATTAACCATCTTGTACACGTCGAGCCGCTGGTGACTGATGTCACCGCCGAGAACATCGACGAGTTGCTGGAAGGAATGGATCTGGTCCTGGATGGTACCGACAATTTCGAGACACGGTATCTGCTGAATGAGGCTTGCGTCAAGCTGGATGTACCCTGGATCTACAGTGGGGTGATCGCATCGTACGGCGTGACCATGATGATTCGTCCGCATGAGACCGCTTGCCTGCGCTGTGTCTTCCCGGAACGCCCGCTGCCGGGAACCACACCCACCTGCGATACCGCTGGTGTACTCAACGGCATAGTTGGTGTCATCTCCGGCATCGCCTCCACTGAGGCCCTGAAGCTGCTGGTAGGAAGCCAGCGGTTGGCGAGAGGCATGACCTGGGTGGATCTATGGGAGAATACCTTTGACCAGATCGAGCTGCCTAAGCAAGATGGCTGCCCGGTCTGCGGCCATGGCCTGTACGAATACCTGGATGCCCCACTTGGCGAGGGCGGAACTACTCTCTGTGGTCGCAATGCCGTACAGGTACACCCCAAGAACTCCGCCGCCGGACCTGTAGACCTGCAGAGCATGGCGTTGCGACTGGCGCCAGTGGGAAGCGTAGCGACTAACGGCTTCCTGCTTCGCTTGCAAGTAGATGGCTATGACATCACGCTGTTCCCCGATGCTCGCGCGATCATCAAGGGAACCGACGATACCGCGGTTGCCCGTAGTCTCTACGCAAAGTATATAGGCAGCTGAGCAGCGAGTGCGGGATGGGCTGCTCAGCCTACCTGAACTCGCCGCCTTGATTGGACTGCCTGCATATCAGGCGATGGCAAACTAGGAAATCATCGGCAAGTTAAGCCCGTTTTCCCTGGCGCATTCAATGGCGACGTCGTAGCCTGCGTCGGCATGGCGCATGACGCCGCTTGCTGGGTCATTGGTGAGCACGCGCTCCAGGCGCCTGGCTGCGGCGATCGTGCCGTCCGCGACGATGACCATACCTGCATGCTGCGAGTACCCCATGCCGACTCCGCCACCGTGATGCAGGCTCACCCAGGTCGCGCCGCTAGCGCAGTTGAGCAGGGCATTAAGGAGCGGCCAGTCCGATACCGCGTCGGAGCCGTCCTTCATCCCTTCGGTTTCGCGGTTGGGGCTGGCGACGGAGCCGGAATCAAGATGGTCGCGGCCAATGACGATGGGTGCACGTAACTCGCCTTTGGTAACCATTTCATTGAACGCAAGCCCCAGTCTGGCACGGTCGCCTAAGCCCACCCAACAGATGCGGGCAGGCAAGCCCTGGAAATGGATTTTCTGGCGTGCCATATCCAGCCAGCGGTGCAGATGTGGGTTGTCCGGGATCAGTTCTTTTACCTTGGCGTCGGTTTTATAAATGTCTTCCGGGTCGCCGGAGAGCGCCACCCAGCGAAACGGGCCGACGCCCCGGCAGAATAAGGGGCGGATGTAAGCGGGAACAAAGCCGGGATAATCAAATGCGTTCTTCACACCAGCATCATACGCCACCTGCCGGATGTTATTGCCGTAATCCACAACCGGAATACCCTGGTGGTAGAAATCCAGCATAGCACGCACCTGCTTCACAATCGATTCCTTCGCGCGCTCAACATAGGTCTGGGGATCACGCTGGCGCAGCTCATCGGCTTCCGCCAGGCTCAAACCGGCAGGGATATACCCATTAAGGACATCGTGCGCAGACGTTTGATCTGTTACCATATCCGGTCTAATTCCTCGGCGCACCAGCTCAGGATAGATTTCAGCCGCGTTGCCCAGCAGCCCGATGGAGAGTGGCTGTCCCAGATCGCACGCCTCGCGGATCTGATCGAGAGCTTCGTCCAGCGTGCTGGCGATGGTATCGCAGTAGCCGGTATCCAGGCGGCGCTGGATGTGGGTTGCATCGCACTCAACAGCAAGCATAGAGGCACCTGCCATTGTAGCAGCCAATGGCTGCGCACCGCCCATTCCTCCTAAACCCGCTGTCAGTATCCATTTTCCGGATATGTCACCGCCGAAATGCTGGCGGCCCATTTCCACGAACGTTTCATAGGTCCCCTGCACGATGCCCTGGCTGCCGATGTAAATCCACGATCCGGCAGTCATCTGCCCATACATCATCAGTCCCTTACGGTCGAGTTCGCGGAACTGCTCCCAGGTCGCCCAATGCGGCACCAGGTTGGAGTTGGCGATGAGCACGCGCGGTGCATCGGCGTGAGTTTTGAACACGCCCACCGGCTTGCCCGATTGCACCAGGAGGGTTTCGTCCTGCGCCAGGTTTTTCAGCGTCTCGACGATGCGGTCGAAGCATTCCCAATTACGCGCCGCCTTGCCAATGCCGCCATAAACGATAAGTGCGTCCGGGTTCTCCGCCACTTCAGGATCTAAGTTGTTCATCAACATGCGCAGAGCCGCCTCTTGCGGCCAGCCCTTGCAGGATATTTCGGCGCCGCGTGGCGCCCGCACCGGCCGGGGACCGGCGGAACCGCCGGCCCCCGAAGTCGCCGCATCGTGTGCGGTTTTCGATGTGTGCTGCGTCATGTCCGGCGGCCTCCCTTGTGCGCCTAATTCTGCATGGGGCCAAGGCTACCGGTGATAGGTGTCTGGGGAACATTGGCACTGCCCGGTAGTGCCACACTCTGTGGCGGGTCATCGGGCAGCGGCTGCAGCCCCACCGTCTCCGCATTGGGCGTGGGCGCTACCTCGGCCAGATTCACGCCGGTCTCGATGAGAATCTGGCTCAGTTGCCGCGCATCCAGCGTCTCATGGCGACGAAGCTCAGTTGATATACGTTCCAGAGTCGACTTGTGCTCGACCAACAAATGTTTCACACGCTGGTAGGCCGTCTGCACCAGATCTCGCGTTTCTTCATCGATTACCGCCGCCGTGGCGTCGCTATAGTCGCGCTGCCCAAAGTCGCCGCCGGCTCCAAAGGGGCTTGACCGCTCACTGAAAGAGATGAGACCCAGACGGTCGCTCATCCCATAGCGTGCCACCATATTGTGGGCAATCAGCGTCACTTTCTGCAGGTCATTCTCGGCGCCGGTAGTGATACTGCCAAGCATGACTTCCTCGGCACCGCGGCCACCAAGCGCCGTCATCAGCAAGCCAAAGAGGTAGTCGCGAGAATAGTTGTAGCGGTCGTCCAGCGGTGTGTACTGAGTGACTCCCAGAGCCTGGCCGCGCGGCACGATGGTAACCTTGGTGACCGGATCCGAGTGAGGCGTCAGCAGTCCGACCAGCGCATGACCTCCCTCGTGCACGGCAACGACGCGCAAGTCCTCTTCGCTCAAGACCAGAGGACGCTCAGCGCCGATCTGGATACGATCGAGAGCCTTATCGAAACAGGACATCGTCACTCTGTCGAGATTATTTCGCGCAGCCAGCAGGGCCGCCTCATTCACCAGGTTGGCCAGATCGGCGCCGACCATACCGGTCGTGGCACGGGCCAGTTGCTGGAGGTCTACATCCGGTGCCAGAGGCACTCCCCGGGTGTGAATCATCAGGATCGCCTGGCGGCCCTTCCAGTCGGGACGATCTACCGTCACCCGCCGATCAAAACGGCCAGGACGTAAGAGGGCGACGTCGAGACCGTCGGGGCGGTTAGTTGCGGCAACGACGACTACTGCCTGCCGGGAGTCAAATCCATCCATCTCGACCAGCAACTGATTCAGGGTCTGCTCTCGCTCGTCGTTGGTCGTCAGACTGGTGCCGCGCTGGCGGCCTACCGCATCAATCTCGTCTATGAAGATGATGCTTGGAGAGGCTTTCTTAGCCTGGTCAAAGAGGTCACGGACGCGGCTGGCGCCCACGCCAACCAGCACCTCTACGAACTCTGAGCCTGACATCGAGAAGAACGGCACTCCCGCTTCTCCAGCGACGGCGCGTGCCAATAAGGTCTTACCAGTTCCTGGTGGGCCGACCAGCAGCACACCCTTGGGGATCTTCCCCCCTAATCGCTGAAATTTCATTGGGGTTTTGAGGAACTCGACCACCTCTTCGAGTTCCGACTTGGCCTCATCCACGCCGGCGATATCAGCAAAGGTAGTGCTTGGGCGATCCTCCATGATGAGTTTGGCGCGGCTGCGCCCGAAGTTAAAGATGTTTTGCTGGCTCTGGGTCGCCCGCCGCGAGAGCCAGACGAAAATCAGCACCAGAAGCAGTATCGGCACTACATTAAAGAGAATCGTGACCAGCAGATCATTGCTATTGGAGATCTTGCCCGTCACCACGACTGTAGACTTGTCCAGCAGGTTCTGCAGGTTAGAATCGTTGGTGTAGGGGAATATCGTCGTGAAAGTATTGGCACGCACTCCACCGTACGTTACGTTGGTTTTCAATATGCCAGTGATGGTTTGCTGGTCGGTGATCGTCACGGTGGACACATTATCGGAATATACCTGCTGTTGGAACTCAGTGTAAGGTAGAGTCAGCGTCTGCTGCTGGGTGTTGTTGGAAGCAAAGTATACGTAGGCGTTATATGCCACAAACAACAAAAGAATAAACAGGATGAGACGCGAGATCCATCCCATACTGCTACGTTGCTGCCCGGCGCCGTTTGGTCCCATCTGAGATGGACGCTCCGGCCCACCGCCAGGGCGATTCGATGGCCCTCCATCTGTATTTCTGAGAGCATCGGTGGCGGCAGGAAGACCGGTGTTTTTCTTTTCACGCTCTGAATCCTGCTGCTGTTGTGCTCGATGTGATCGCTGACCAAACATTGTTCTTGGTACCCGCTTTCTTGCGCCACGGGCGCACACCTCGCTTTGGAGGGGATGCGCCCCTGCCTGCCGGTGCTGCCAGTGCCCTCATCAGACTGGAATGCAACTATTATAGCGCACGTCACAGCGCCCTGTACTACCATCCCCGACGCCACTGTCATCCTAGGCATGGGAAGCCAGGAGACGCATGTCTTTTGTCGCCCATGGCAATGATTGTACGAATGAGGGGGCAGATTAGATACAACCCCATTTTCTGCACTCGACTTTCTGTCCAGGGCGCGCTCCACCATCTCTACTACGTTCGCGTGCTACAATTCAATGGTAGTCGCGGCCCGCACAAGCTTCCGGCTTGCTTCTCCAAGGAGAACTCATTGAGCGATCAGCCTTCGGCACAGAGTGCCACCTCACCCGCACCAGCCCAATCGTTAGACACTATCGATGATGTGATGTCGGCTCTGGCTGCCCACCAATACATCGCCGACCGTGGCCTGGCTACGGCTATCTACCTGGCTTTGAAACGCCATAAGCCCCTTCTCCTCGAAGGCGAGCCGGGTGTCGGCAAGACCGAAGTGGCCCGTGTGCTTGCCGATGTTCTTCACACCCACCTGATTCGATTGCAATGTTATGAGGGTATCGACCAGTCGGCAGCGGTCTACGAATGGAACTACGCACGCCAGCTCCTCTATATTCGCTCGCTCGAGGGCGTCACCGGGAAAGAGAGCGGCAGTGGGGGCGTCAGCGATGTCTTCGGACCGGACTTTCTCATCCGGAGGCCACTGCTGCAGGCGCTCGACGCTACTCATGAACGGGCGCCCGTCCTGTTGATTGACGAGCTGGATCGATCCGATGCTGAGTTCGAGGCCTATCTCTTGGAACTGCTCAGCGATTACCAGATTACCATTCCTGAGCTGGGAACGTATCATGCCTCGGTGCCACCGGTAGTTGTCCTCACCTCAAACCGCACCCGCGATATACATGACGCTTTGCGCCGGCGCTGCCTCTATTACTGGATAGAATATCCTTCCCTGGAAAAGGAATATGCCATCGTGCTGGCACGTGTTCCCGAAGCGCCTGAACGCTTGGCTCGTCAGGTGGTTGCCTTTGTACAGACCTTGCGTGGTGAGGACATGTTCAAAGCTCCAGGAGTAGCCGAGACGCTTGACTGGCTGGCTGCCCTGGTCACGCTGGAGCAGACTGAGCTGTCCGAGCCGGTCGCGCACGACACGTTGGGTGCGCTTCTGAAGTATCAAGATGATATTCAGAAGGTAACATCTGGTAATTTGTTGGGCCGGTTGATCGATAAGGTGCGGGGCGCATTGCCCCGCAACCA
Source organism: uncultured Chloroflexia bacterium (assembly GCA_963826075.1). Taxonomy (GTDB): domain Bacteria; phylum Chloroflexota; class Ktedonobacteria; order Ktedonobacterales; family JADMIN01; genus JAJPKE01. Next base: position 463,796 of record CAWGVQ010000002.1, on the reverse strand, counting down.
GCCATAGTGAGGCGATCCTGGTGTCTCATATATCCGTTGAGCCATTGAGCTATTGAGGCGGCTACGCATGAGCGAGATCGGTGCTGCTTCGCCAATTCCAATAACGGAGCTTGACCGTGCACAGGCCGATCTGCTATTGGCACGCATAGTAGATTTTGCGCGGCTTCTCTGGGAGTTGGGACTTGACGTCGGACCGGGCAGTGTCGTCGAAGTCGTCCAGAGCCTGCCTTTGATCAATGTTGGCAGAATGGACGAGTTCTATACCTTTTTGAAAGTCAGCTTGGTGACCAAGCATGAGCAGGAGGCGATATTCGACCAGGCCTTTCTTTACTTCTGGCAGCCGCGTGGCGCCGGTGGGCTTAACCAGATGCCGCAGGAATCGCAGAGAAAGCAGGCTCGGCGTACACTAGCGCTGCCATCTCACCGGCGCGTTGATCATGAGGAAGCTACTACTCGCTTACAGTTGCGCAGCAATGCGGTGTCCCAGAGGCACCCTTCCTCCAGGCTGGCGCAGGCGCGCCGGCCGAAACACCGTGAGGATGAGGATGTAGAGAGTGAGCGCCGACATACGTATAGCCAGGAGGAAGTGCTGCGCCACAAGGATTTTGAGCATTTCACCTGGGATGAGATGCAGGAGGCGCGTGCGCTCATGTCGCGCAAGCGTTGGCGGCTGAGTGAGCGAAAGACGCGTCGTTTGCGACCGGCACTTCATGGTGATCAGCTGGATTTACGGCGTACCGTTCGACGGAGTTTGCACACGGGGGGTGAGCCCATAGTGCTGGCTCGCCGCACCATTCGACGCAAACCCAGACCGCTGATTATCATCTGTGATATTAGTGGCTCGATGAGTCTCTATTCGCGGCTGCTGCTTCATTTTGTCCATACGGTCGCCAACGGCCTCTCCAATGTCGAAACTTTTGTCTTTGCCACACGTCTAACTCGCATTACCCGCCAGCTGGCGCGGCGAGATGTGGACGCCGCCATCGAGGACGTTACCAAAGTCGTCCAGGATTGGTCAGGTGGAACTCGTATTGGTGAGTCGCTTCATACCTTTAACTATCATTGGGCGCGTCGAGTGCTGGGGCATGGTGCCGTCGTCCTCATCATTAGCGATGGCTGGGATAGAGGTGACGTACGCGTTCTATCCGACGAGATGGCACGGCTGCGCCGTCGCTGCCACCGGCTCATTTGGCTCAACCCACTTCTTGGCCAGGAGGACTACCGGCCGGTGACAGCGGGAATGCGCGCAGCTCTACCTTTTGTCGACGCGTTCCTTCCGGCCAACACGCTGGACAGCCTCCTAGGGCTGGGAAAAGCGCTAGAGGCAATGGACGATCGTCCACGTGCGGAGTACACCAGAACGCAAGATTGGACCAAGGCCGCGCAATCGGCGTCACCAGGTCGCCGTACTCTGCCAGGGCGCGTTTGACTAGATGGCTGGTCCCAGAGGCTAGACAGTGGCCCCCAATTTGGCTAGGATAAGAGGACGTACAGTATAACAAAATGCCTTTAGAGGCGAGACGATAAGCGTACAGGTACATCTCACACTCACTTTGGTCGTGTACGGGAGGAACTGCATATGGCGGTGGTAACCAGCATTCTTAATCTTAAAGGCGGTGTGGGGAAAACTACGCTGACAATGGCGCTCGCGCATTATCTAGCTGGAGAACACGCCAAACGCGTATTGGTCATTGATCTCGATCCTCAGACCAACGCCACCATAGCTCTGGTGAACGAGCGTCGCTGGCGCGAGCGTGATCAATCGGGCCAAACGCTCTACCAGATGTTCAAAGATCAACTCGACGGCACTCACCTCTTCTCGGCTCAAGAAGCCATTATGACCCGTGTCTCCAATGTTGCCGGCGGAGTCCCCGGCCTTGACCTACTACCTGCCAGTATTCGCCTGCACCGTATACAGGACCGTATCACCAAAATTGCCGATCTGGATACTTTTCGTAGCGGACCAGTCTACGCCTTGCGAGAATCGCTTCGTGATGTATTGCCGCACTATGATCATGTCCTGATCGATTGCCCTCCCAATCTCGGAGTCATCACCCTCAATGGCATTGCGATAAGCCGTTACTTCCTGATTCCGGTGGTACCAGATATTCTTTCCACTCTTGGTGTACCGCTGGTGCTCGACCGCATGGCTGATTTCGCTTTGCGGGCACAGCACGAGATCTTTGGTCTGGGCATCATCATCTGCCGCTTTCGTCCCACCAGTCGCCTGCATAAACAAACGGTGATGAGCATGCGACGTGATGCCATCCCCGGCATTCACCCGCCCATTTTCAACACAATCATTACCGAGGCATTGGAGGTTGCCGAGGCTGCGGATGTCGAAACGCCGGTCGCCTCGCTGCGACAGAAATTCGGGGGAGCCGGACCCCACAAGCAATTCAGCGCGTTGGCCGATGAGTATTTGCGCTACGTGGGTGGCTAATGCCTCCTTGTTATCCGTCTTAAGGGAGAAGACGGAAAAGCGAGTAGAGAATCAGTGCACTCAGGGAGGACACTGATGCGGAATGAACGCGTATCAGAACCATACCGAGTGGTATCCGCAGCGGAGCACCACTCGCCGGATGGTGAGAGGGAGACTGCTAAGCCTTCTGATGAGGCCGAAAACGCTGGCGGCGAAGGGGTCTCTCCAGAGAGTCTCTCAGTCTCCACCGACCCTTCAGGCACACAGCCGGCCAGCGTAGATGACGCCGCCGCTCCTGTCACCGAGGAGGCGGTGATACTGGCTGAGCCGGCCGGCCGGGCAGACCCTGCTTGGCCTGTGCCGCCTCGAAGGACCGTTCCGCGGCAGCTGTGGGAAAAACCTCTCCCGCACACGCCCACGCATGTGCCCTGGCAGGCCGGAGACTCATGGGGAGCGACGACTCTCGTTGTCAGCGCGACTACTGCAGCTGGTGCCAGTTATCTGTTCTGGTGGGTCTCGGGCTTCCTCATCTATTTCAGCGAGCGCAACAACCGGTATGTGCGCTTCCATGCGCTACAATCAATTATCCTCACCGGCGTGCTGACAATACTGGGTGTCTGCGCCGCTCTCTTTGCGGCGCTGATGCAGGATATAACCAGGGCGACTCACCAGGTGATCTTTTATCACCTGGGGCTTGGGGGATCGGTGATCGTCGCGTTGGCCATCGTGTTTGCCTGGTTGTGCGTGATGACCGCCGCCTGGACGGGAAACTATCTCCGGCTGCCGATTATTGGATCATATGCTGAGCGCTATTCGGCGCCTCCTCTGGGGCCAACGGGCAATCCGATTTTGTAGTCCTCATAGAGAATATATCCATATGCAAATCACTGCTCTTACACCACAGACCCAGCGTGCGCGTACCTACAATCTCTATCTCGACGGCCAGTTTGCTGGCACCCTTACCAGTGCTCTGGTCTCGGAACTTGGCCTCGAGGTAGGGCAGGAGCTAGGCACCGTCGAGTACGAGCAGCTGCAGCTGCGAAGTGAAGAAAACAGCCTTCTGGAGAGAGCGCTAAACTTTCTGGCTCCACGTCCACGCAGCCGAGCCGAGGTGCGTCGCCGATTACTGGCGCCGCATGGTCGCACGCTCTCGGCGCCTAGCCGGCCTGAAGTGGTGGAGCGCGTGCTGGACCGCCTGGAGGCCATCGCCCTGCTTGATGACCGCCAGTTTGCCGACTTCTGGGTCGAAAATCGCGAACAGTTCAGCCCTCGATCGGCGCGGGCGCTGGCCTATGAGCTCCGCCAGCGCGGGGTAGGTGATGAGACAATCGAGCAGGTCAGTAAGCCCGGCGCCGATGAGGAGCGAGCCGTAGCTGCCGGTAGGAAGCGGTTGCGTGCCTTCTCCACCCGCAGCTACCCCGAGTTCCGAATTCGACTCAGCCAGTTTCTGCAAAGACGCGGCTTCGACTATGAAGTCGTGCGACGGGCCGTGAGCCGGCTCTGGGAAGAGTCAGGTGGTGCCAGCACAGATACTGGAGCTGACGATGGCGAATTCGATCCCGATTAGGCTTGCCTGAGAGCGCTGTTGGTGAGATCCGGTATGTCAAAGATGGTCTCGGCGACGGCTACGCCGGCGGCCAGCAGCGCATCCACTTTGCCCTGCGCGGTGCCGGTTTTTCCGGAGATGATAGCCCCAGCATGGCCCATACGCTTTCCGGGAGGCGCGGTGCGACCGGAGATGAAGCCAATAACCGGCTTCTTCATGCTGGCTGCATAAGCTGCGGCATCCTCTTCATCACTACCACCTATCTCGCCACACATCACGACTGCGCTGGTAGCGTCATCGGCTTCGAAGAGGCGCAGACAATCGATGAAGGTGGTACCAATGATTGGGTCGCCACCGATGCCGATACAGGTCGACTGCCCAATACCGGCATGAGTAAGAAGGGCCACCACTTCATAGGTGAGGGTGCCGGAGCGAGAGAGGAATCCCACATTGCCTTCTTTGAAGATGTGGTACGGCATGATACCGACCTTGCCGGCGCCCGGGGTAGCCAGCCCGGGGCAGTTCGGCCCAATGAGGCGCGCCGGGTGTTCTTTGAGAAAGGCGGCTACCCGTGTCATATCGGCAACCGGTATGAGCTCGGTAATGCAAACCACCAGCTCGATACCGGAACCGGCGGCTTCCATGATGGCGTCGGCCGCTCCCATAGGCGGAACGAAGATGCAGGAGACATTGGCGCCAGTCTGCTCTCTGGCCTCGTGCACTGTATCAAAGACGGGGAGATCCAGAGCGATCTCGCCACCTTTTCCTGGGGTGACTCCTCCAACCACCTGTGTTCCGGAGGCCAACATGCCCTTGGTATGGAAGAGTCCTTCATGTCCAGTCATACCCTGTACCAGGACACGCGCATTCTTATCAAACAGAATACTCACGATGCTTCCCCTCTATGCCCAATCTGCCCACTAGGCTGTAGTATCCGGTCTATCTAGCTCTGTGCGGCGACCTTATCCACGATTTTCTGTGCGGCATCACGCATATCATAGCCCCATGTCAGACCAGCATCGGCCAGCAGCGCACGGCCTTCTACCTCTCCTGTGCCCGAGAGACGGGCCACGATGGGCATGTCTGCCGGCAGCTCGCCCTGCGCCATGATGATGCCCTTGGCCACTTCCTCGCCACGGGTTATGCCGCCAAAGATATTGACGAGCACCCCTTTTACCTGTGGATCTCTGGCGACGAAGAGAAGCGCCTTTTTCATTACCTCGGCCTTGGCGCCGCCGCCGATGTCGAGAAAGTTGGCAGGCTTGCCACCGGAACGGGCGACCATGTCGAGCGTTGTCATGACCAGCCCGGCGCCGTTGCCGATGATGCCGATGTCGCCATCGAGCTTCACATAGGTAAGTCCCTCGGCCTTAGCCTCGAATTCAAGCGGGTTTGTCTCCTCCGGCTCGGCCCAACTGGCGTACTCCTTCTGGCGGGGAAGCGCGTTGTCGTCGATAAGAATCTTGGCGTCAGCAGCCAGTAATTGCCCGTCTCTGGTCAGGGCGAGCGGATTGATCTCGGCCAGCGTCGCGTCGCTCTCGACATAGGCTCGGGCCAGCAGAGCGAGAATAGTGCCGCCTTTGGCAATCACCTGGTGCGGCATGCCGGCACGGGCCAGAATGTCGCGTGCCTCCATAGGAAGGAGTCCCCAACGTACATCGATGGGCTCCTTGACGATTCTTTCAGGGGTCTCCTCGGCTACCTGCTCGATGTCGATACCCCCGGCTCGGCTCACCATCACAACAGGAGCCTGTGAGGAGCGGTCGAGAATGACACCCGCATAATATTCTTCTGCTATGTCAATCGCCGGTGTAACCAGCACTTTCTCAACAGTCAAACCCTTGATGTCCATGCCGATGATCTGTCGGGCCACTTCGCGGGCCGCTTCAGGTGTGTTCCCGAATTTAACTCCGCCGGCCTTGCCCCGTCCACCAACATATACCTGTGCCTTAACGACAACTGGCATTCCAAATTCGCGTGCGATCTCCTCAGCCTGCTCCGGGGTAGTGGCGATTTTCCCCGGCTGAACGGGAATGCCGTACCTGCCTAGGATTTCTTTGGCTTGGTACTCGTGGATCTTCATCAGCAAATCTCCTGCTTGAATTCTTTTTCCCCTGGGATTTTACCATGCACATGGTGCAAGTGGACAAAGTGGCATTTTTGCTCGCAATCCGCAACAACTGCGGTTCTCCAGCCGTAGATCAGTTGTGATGGATCATCATAGTAACGGCACCCTGTTTTTGACACCCACTTCCGATGGGTCTTATACTGCAGCGTGATGCAACCAGGACAACAAGCTTAATGAATAATATACCCGGGAGATACGGCATGGCCGAACGTAACGATGATAAAGTACAGGATCAGCAGACGATACCACCCGAAGAATCCCTGCCTTCGGGAACTGCAGGCGAGGGAGCGGCAAGCTCAACCAGTGCGGGCAGCTCGGTGGTGAACCCTCCGTCTGATTGGGAGGCACAGCTACAGGCGGCACGCGAGGAGTCAGCTCAGTATAAAGACAAGTATCTACGCGAGCTGGCGGAGATGGAAAACTTTCGCAAGCGGCAGGAGCGCGTGGCCCAGGACCGCAGCCAGCGGTATAAGCGAGATCTCATCGAAAAAGTGCTGGAGGTGATGGATAATCTCGATCGTGCCATGCGCTATGAGGACTCAATGGACCGTGAAAGCCTTCAGCAGGGTCTGCGTATGGTACAGTGGCAGCTGAATGAACTTCTCAAGACCGAAGGTCTGACTCCGGTGCCAACAGTTGGCCAGCAGTTTGATCCCTATCTGCATGAAGCGGTGGACAAGGTTCCGTCCACCGAACATCCAGAAGGCGTCGTCGTTGAAGAAGTGCGTAAGGGCTACATGATGGGTAGTGATCTCTTGCGTCCGGCTCGGGTTATGGTGAGCGCAGGTTCATAAGGAGTAGTACGCCACTCCGTTTACTTTTCGAGTAGGATCCTGATGGACGACAAAGATTACTACAAAATTCTTGGTGTTTCGAAGAATGCCAGCGCCGACGATATCAAGAAATCGTTTCGTAAGCTTGCCCGGAAATATCATCCGGATGTGAATCCGGGCAACCACTCCGCCGAGGCCCGCTTCAAGGAAATTAATGAAGCGTACGAGGTGCTGTCTGATCCGGACAAGCGCAAGCAATATGACAGATATGGCTCGAACTGGAATATGGCTGGAGCTGCTCGAAGCGACACGTCTACCCGCACTCGTACTTATGGCGCTCGCACCCGCGAGGATGATGGATTTGGAGTAGACGACCCCACTGGCTGGGCTGACTTTTTTGACACGCTTTTCAATCGGCGTACTACGGCCACTCCTGGCACTGGTGGAACCGGTAGTACAACCACAACCGGGTTTGGACAGCGCCGGGGCGAGGATATCGAGCAGCCGGTTGAGGTGACGTTTCGAGAGGCGTACTCCGGTACGTCGAGGGTGTATAACGTGCAGTCGCCTGAAACCTGCCCAACTTGCAAGGGTACCGGAAAGGTTGGTGCGCGTCCGTGTCCTACTTGTGGTGGAACTGGTACGATCACCAAAGCGCGTAAACTGGAGGTGCGCATCCCTGCTGGAGTGGATAATGGCTCGAGGGTGCGTGTGGCTGGTGAAGGACAGGTCGGTCAGAATGGCGGCCAGCGCGGTGACCTCTTCCTGGTTGTCGCCGTGAAGCCGGATCCAACGTTTGAGCGCAAGGGGGATGATCTTACCGTGGATGTGCCGGTACCTCTTACGTTGGCCATACTAGGCGGTGAGGCCCCAGTGCCGATGCCGGACGGCAAGCGGCTCATTCTGACCATTCCAGCTGAGACTCAGAACGGCCAGTCTTTCCGACTTTCAGGTAAAGGAATGCCACACTTGCGCGGGCAGGGGGCAGGCAATCTTTTTGCCCGTATTCAAGTGCAACTGCCGCAGCGTCTTAGCTCGCGTGAACGCGAGCTATTCGAGGAACTAGCCCGTCTGCGCACCGCCAGCTAACCGCACACGGCCCTTGGCAGGCCAATTGCTCCTTGCACTCCTGGCGAGAGAGATACATCTGCCCCGAGTTTGCTCTAGACGCGCTATAATGACAGATACTGGACAAGAAATCAAAGTCTCCTGAGGGCCCTCCCTGTGAGTGGTCACTCATGACGGCTGGCGACCCTTCCATACCCTCGTATTGAAGCGCTGGCGCTCCGAGGGTGCCGGTAGGGCAGTGAGCGCATACGGAAAGGTCTAATTCGCCGATGAGTAGTACGAGTGTACAAAGGGGTGTGCGACCAGCAGATGTCGAAGACAGTCCGGCTGGGGTCAACAATTTCACCATAGTCGCCGCCACCGTCAATGGGTCAGGCAGCCAGACGGCCAACAACTGTTTGCTGAGGGCGCTCTTCAAGATGGGCATACCGGTCAGTGGCAAAAACATATTTCCTTCGAATATCCAGGGATTGCCCACCTGGTTTAGCATCCGTGCCAGCCGAGATGGGTTTACCGCCCGGCGCGAGACGGCTGAGATAGTGGTTGCGCTGAACCGCCAGACGGCGGCTGAAGACATTGCCGGAGTGGCTACGGGCGGTGTCGTGATCTACCCATCGGAATGGAAATTGAGCGAGGATCGCGAGGACATATTCTATTACTCGTTACCGGTGCAGCAGATGGCAAAGGACTCCGGTGCCGCCACCGACATGCGCCCGTATGTGGCAAATATGGTGTATGTTGGGGCTTTGACCGAGCTTCTAGGGATCGACGTAGCGGAGATAAAGGCGGCTCTCACCGACCACTTCCGTGGCAAGTCAAAGCCGATTGAGCTCAATTTTGGGGTTGTGCAGGCGGCCATTGATTATACCAGAGAGCATATCACCAAGCGCGATCCATTCGGTGTGGAACCGATGCATGCCAATGCCGGCAAGATTATCATCAACGGCAACAGTGCTGGCGCGCTCGGCTCGGTCTACGGCGGATTTACGGTCGCTTCCTGGTACCCAATAACACCTTCTACCAGCTTAATTGATTCACTTGGTGAGTACGCAAAGCAGCTGCGCATAGATCCAGAGACTGGCCAGCCTACCTATGCGATTGTGCAGGCCGAGGATGAGATCGCCGCGCTGGGGATGGTGACCGGCGCTGGGTGGGCCGGCGCCCGAGCTATGACTTCCACCTCCGGACCTGGCCTGTCACTGATGACCGAATACGCTGGCTACGCGTATTTCACTGAAGTGCCGGTGGTCATCTGGGACATCATGCGTATGGGACCAAGCACTGGGCTGCCCACCCGGGTCTCGCAGGGAGACGTGCTCATGGCGTACTACCTGGGACATGGTGACACTCGCCAAATTTGTCTCTTTCCCGCGAGTATGGAAGAATGCTTCGAGTGTGGCTGGATCTCCTTCGATCTGGCTGAGCGGCTCCAGACGCCCATCCTGGTGTTGAGCGACCTGGATCTGGGCATGAACCTCTGGATGAGTCGGCCTTTTGCCTACCCTGAGAAGCCCATGGATCGCGGCAAGGTACTGGGAGCGGAAGACCTGGACCGACTCGGCGGGTTCCATCGCTATCTGGATGTGGACGGCGATGGAGTCGGCTACCGTACCATCCCTGGCACTGACCATCCACTGGCTGCCTACTTTACGCGGGGCAGCGGCCATAATCAGGATGCGCAATATACTGAGCGACCGGATGAATGGGAAGCGAATCTGAGGCGCCTTGCTCACAAGCATGATTACGCCCGCACGCTGGTTCCACCACCGGTCATCGACGAAGTCGATGGAGCGCGTATTGCCCTTATTGCTTACGGATCCACCGATCCAGGCATAATTGAGGCGCGCAGCATGCTGTCTGACCTAGGGGTCAAGACCAGCTATCTTCGTATGCGGGCCCTACCGACGACGAAAGTGCAACGGGATTTCACCGAGCGCTACCAGCGAGTTTACGTCATTGAGAACAACCTCGATGGGCAGATGTGTCGTATTCTAGAGAGCGAGGAGCCCGAACACGCACCTCGTTTCCGCTCTATCTCCAAATGCGACGGGCTGCCTCTGACTGGCCGCTGGATCGCCCAGTCTATACTAGAACAGGAGCGCTAACATGGCCGTTCAAGAACCTCCCACGCCGGACCTGAACCTGATAGGCCTGGCTCGAAATGACTATAAAGGTCGGCCTTCCACTCTCTGCAAGGGCTGTGGCCACGATTCGATATCCGCCCGCATTATATCGGTAGCGTACGATCTCTCGATCAAACCCACACATGTCGTGAAACTAAGTGGGATTGGCTGCTCCAGTAAGACACCAGCGTATTTTCTTAACCAGTCGCATGGTGTCAATGGGCTGCATGGCCGTATGCCGTCAATGGCTACTGGAGCAACCCTGGCCAATCGAGAGTTGCTGGCGATTGGAATCAGCGGCGATGGTGATACGGGCAGCATTGGTCTTGGTCAGTTCAAGCACATGGTGCGTCGCAATGTGCCAGTTGTGTATATCATCGAGAACAATGGCGTGTACGGCCTGACCAAAGGGCAGTTTTCCGCCACGGCGGACGAAGGCCAGCAGATTAAATATGCGGGCCTCAACGAATTGCCGCCTATAGATCTCTGCCTCGAAGCGGTGGTCGGCGGCTGTGGCTTCGTTGCGCGCAGTTTTGCCGGCGACCCGCGCCAAGTGGAGATGCTTCTCAAAGCGGCTATGAGCCACCGGGGAACTGCTGTTCTTGATATCATCAGCCCATGTGTCTCCTTCAATGACAATGATGATTCTACCAAGAGCTACTCATGGGGTAAGGCTCATGAGGAGGTAATCTCTGACTTCACCTTCATTCCATTCCGCGACGAGATATCGGTGGACTACGATGAAGGCACCAGCACACTGGTCGAAATGCATGACGGCTCCGTCATCAAACTCAAGAAGCTCGACAACAAGTATGATCCAACGGATAAGTACGCCGCGCTGCAACTGCTGGAGACCGCGCACGATAAGCAGGAATTTATTACCGGCCTGATTTATCTCAGCGAGGATCGACCTTCATTCCCTGAACTGGAGAAGCTTCCTGAGGTTCCTCTGGCTCACCTTCCGCAGGCCAAGGTCAGGCCTTCACGGGAGTCGCTGGACAAGCTCATGCTGGGTTTGATGTAGTAGATAGCTGGTTTCTCGGGTCCGCCACCGGTCGGCGGACCCGAGAAACCAGCTGATTCGCCAGAGCCCTGGGCTAGGAATGCTCCGGCGTCCACGAGGGAGGATCGCTGGCAGGAAACGACTCTTCCGACGACTCTTCAATAGGATCCTTCTTCTGCTCATCCGAATCCGGTTGCTTGATGTCCTCCTGCCTGTTTGCTTGCTCCTCGTATGGCTTCTTCGGTTCGATGGTTTCCTGGTCCTCGCGCGCTTGATCCAAAGTTACCCTCCGCTTCTCCTAACCTGGTGATATGTTCGGAGCTGCACTACTCATCGTCTCCACTAACCTCAGACTCTGCTGGCAGCGAAAAGGCCGAGGCCTCGAGCGGACCATAGGTCAAAAGCACCTGGCGGTCGGTATAAGGGAAACGATCCAGAACCCTACGTACGTCGGAAGGCGTTACCTTTTCGATCTCTTCCATCTCTTGTTCGATGGTGCGCAGGCGCTGCTCAGCGACCCAGGTGTAAGCCAGGTCCTGCATACGGCTGAACGGCGACTCACCGTCGAGTACTGTGTGGCTAACCAGCTTATCCTTGGCACGGCGCAATTCATCTTCCTGTATACCGTCTTCTTGCATGCTTCGCAGTTCGGCGCGTACCAATTCCACTACTCCGGGAGCGTGATCAGGAGTTGTACTTATGAAGGTGACCATCATGCCGGTCTGGTCAAAAGGCGAGAGCGAGGCTACCGCGGTCTCGGCTAGGCCCTTTTGGTAGACATTCCAGAAGAGCCTGGAGCCGGTTCCATCGCCCAGCACCATAGCGGCCAGTTGCGCGGCGTAGAGATCCTTGTCCTGATAACTGAGGGACGGCCATGCCAGTAAGGCAATCTGCTGCTTCTGTTGTGGCTTGACAATAATATTGGATAGCGACCTATCGGGCTTGATCTCTGGTGCGTCACGTCCGGCCTCACCGCTGCCCCACTCACCACACTTCTCAGCAGCCAGTGCCAGGAGCTGCTGCCAATCGAAGTTGCCAGCGACGGCGAGAATCATGTTGTTGGCGGCGTAGCGGCGCTGGTGGTACTCGCGCATCTGCTCAACGTGCAGCTCGCCAATGCTTTTCCGAGTTCCCAGCACTTCATGGCCCAGAGGATATCCCTGGAAGTAAGCCTGGAACAGCTTACGATAAGCCTGGCTAGTGGGCACATCCTCCGAGCGCGCAATTTCTTCCAGAATCACATTGCGCTCCATGTTGAAGTCTTGCTCGTTGAGCTGTGGGCGCATCATATCGGCAAGTAAATCAACGGCGCGCGGCAGATACTCGCCCAACACGTGAGCATAATAAACCGTCTGTTCAACCGAGGTGAAGGCGTTGAATTCCGCCCCCATCATGTTGAATTCTAGCGTAATCTCCTCGGCGCTACGCCGACCGGTGCCTTTGAACACCATGTGCTCGAGGAAGTGAGAAACCCCGAAGAGCGCCGGGTCGTGTTCGTCACGTGCACCGGTACGCACATGGAAGCATACTGCGATGGATTCCAGATCCGGCATCTGCTGGCCGAGGACCTGTAGCCCATTCGGAAGAGTATACTGTAGGAGTTGAGTGGTAGGATGGCCGTTCTCTGCGGACTTGTCTGCCATGATTATGTGGACCTCTATTTGCTTACTCGCTAGCCTCGATGGTCTCGACACGCAAACTCCATCGTAAAGCAGTGAAATTATAGGGATCATAGCCCGTGTGACACGGACCTGTCAACGATGGCTGCCAGGCGATGATCGGCGCTGGAGTGTTGTCAGTACGGTTCCTGATGTGGTATTCTATGCCGCATGATACCATTGATTGTGGCCGAATGTTGCGCGAAAGCCGGGTGACTACGCCCGTGGCACGGACGTTTTCGCAGAACAATGCTGACCGGCCGCTTGCCGCAGGCTGGACTACAGGATGTAGTCTGGAGAGAACTGCGCGATTGATTTCATCTTGAAGGCCCGTACAGCGAGGATTATTTCATGCCGCCAGTGACACCGCCTTCGCGGTCAAGACCTCTCATCAATGGTGAGGGTGAGCCGGCACGCGAGCGAAGTGTAGCTGATTTGTTCGGCGATGCGCTGGAAGGTGCGCTGGCGCTGGTGCATGCCGACGGTGGAGATGTCGCAACGCTTGATGCATCCAGGAAGGTGCTGGTGCTGCGGGCGAGACGTACTCATCCGCGAATTGACCGTATCGACCATGCACCGGTATCCGCGGTAGGGAGTGCACGTGTAGTACAGCCGGCAGTCTACTCAGGTGGTGGGGCTACTAATGGATCGTTGGCCCACCGCGCTCGCGCGCTGCTTGGTGTGGATGCGCCCGGTAAAAACAGCGTCGAAGACGCATCCGGCCCCTTAGACGAAGTCATCGATGTGGATGAGATCGAAGTTCAGTCGACGCAACTCCTGCCGACTGCAATTACCACCCGGGTCTATCACAAGGGGGAGCGCCTGATTGGCCATTGCTGGCAACGCGCTGAGCCTCTAGTGGTGAGCAATGAAGAGTGCCGAAAGTTACCCGGCGGGAGTGTTCCCGCTGATCATGAGGCGCCCTGGCACCTAGCCGTGCCTATATTCCGGCCGGAATCGCTGGCCTCATTGCCTTCCGGTAGGGAGATCATTGGTGTCATCTCGGTCTATAACAGCGATCCGCTCTGGTCCTTCAGCGTTCGCGATGTGGAGTTGCTCCAGCTGCATGCTGAGCGAGTCGCTCTGGCAATGCAGAGAGAGGAGCTGACCTACCAGAACCAGAGCCAAACCGAGCTGTTGAATCTACTCGACTTGGGAGATGAAAGTCAGGGTGGATCACACGCCGTATTTACCCGTTTGCTCGGGGTAGTGAGACGAATGCTTGAAGCGCCGGCTTTAGCCATTCTACTCTACGATCGAGGACAGGATAGTGTCTCGATTGAGTTGGCTGAACGGGATGACGAGCCCATCAATCTTATGCGCATGCCCACCTCACGTATGCCCCCTTGGTGGGAGCCAGTTGCCACTGGCCGGACGATTTGTGTCTCCACGCCTGAGGATCGCGCGCTGCATCCAGATTATTGCCACCTTGGATGGGAGGAAGATCCTCCCATTCTTTCGTTGATGGCTACACCTCTCATCTTCCAGAATACCTTACTGGGAGCCATCGTAGTGGGAAGCCATCGCTCTGATGTCTACGCTTCCGAGCACGCGCAGCTATTCTCGGCGATTGGCCGCTCGGCGGCGGTAGTGATTCAGAACGCCCTTCTTGTGGATAAGAACCGCCAATTCGTGGCGAAAACCCATAAGAAAGAGCAGCAGCTGGCGTTACTGAACAATGGAGTGCTGACTCTCAATGCATCCCTCGACGTGGATGCTACCGTGGATGCGATCGCGTCTCAGGCCTCCGCGCTGACCGAGGCTATTATGTGCGTTGTGCTTTTAAAAGAGGACCAATACCTGGTTGAGCACGCCGCCAACCGTCGCTTGCCGGAGCCGTTTAGCTCACATGATATGCTTCGTATTCCGCTGAGCTGGCGCAACATGGGCAACATAATGAGCGAGGATCAGTTTACCGGGTTAGATGATCTGGAAGCCGAGTGGTCCGATAACACGCCTCTGGGTCGAATGCTGGCCGACAAGAAGATACTGTCCTGCCTGGTGGTGCCTTTAGTCCATAAACAGGAGCAGTTAGGCATTCTTGTCGCCTATACTCCAGGGATGCGGCACCACTTTAGCGCCGAGGAGATCGGGCTGTTGCAGGGCATGGCCAGCCAGGGAGCTGTTGCTATCAACAATGCTTTTCTCTTTCAGCGGCTCGAGAACGCCTACGAGAAGCTGAAAGAGCTCGATCGGTTGAAGGATGACTTTATACTCACGGTGTCGCACGAATTCCGAACACCACTAACCGCAATTGAAGGCTACGTAACGCTTATTAGCCGACATGGCGATAAGCTCGAACAGCCCAAGCTCGACCAGTTTGCTGGAGAAATCCGCCAGGCCACTGCCCAGCTTATGGGTATGATTGGTAGGCTGCACGATGCCAACAGTTTGGATGAAGAGTTGCTTAAAGTTACTCCGTATCCAGTAGAAATTCGCGCGATTGCCGAAAAGGCCATCGGTCTGCAATCGCCGGAGAGCAAGGCGCGGCTCAGGCTGGAGATGGAGACTGAATTTTGGGCGCTGGCGGACGGCGAGCGACTACTACACGTCTTCTCCAACCTGGTGGGTAATGCCATCAAATATTCGCCGGCCGATACTATGTGCAGGATAACGGCCCGCGTCGAACGGCAGGAGTCGCTGGCAAAGTTGGGCTTACCGCACGCGGAGATGGAGCAGGCTTCCCCACAGTGGATAGTAATTGGTGTACACGATCAGGGGGAAGGAATCGCGCCGGAGGACCGGCCCAAGCTCTTTCAGAAATTTGTGCGGCTGCGGCGATCCTTGACCACATCGGTACGCGGCACTGGCCTGGGCTTATGGATCTGCAAACGATATCTAGACGCAATGGGAGGTGACATCTGGGTTGAAAGTGAGTTTGGACATGGGTCGTGTTTCCAGTTTAGCTTGCCGCTGGCGCAACCGCCAGCAGACGGGTAACGCGCCTGCAGCGCGAGCGCGGAAGTGACTGACCGGCTGACTGCGCCGCGTATAAGGGCGGTGCGCGAGAAGGGAAAAGGCATGGCACATCTGCCAACGGTATTGATAGTTGATGATGATCCTGCCATTCGGAAAATGCTTGTCGAAGTACTTTCGCTGGAAGGATATCCGACGGAGACGGCAGGCAATGGGCGAGAAGCGCTCGAGTCGCTGGCCAAGAGCGGCCCGCGGCTGGTATTGCTCGATCTATTGATGCCGGAAATCGACGGTAGAGGAGTTATCGCCAAATTATGTGAAGACTCGCAAGAGCGCCAGAAACATCGCATTATTCTGGTCTCCGCCTGGGCCAACCTGGAGGCTGCGCGTGATTTGGAGGCTGACGGCACATTGACAAAGCCATTCAACGTAAATCAATTATTGAATGTACTATCATCTAAAGCCGACATCTCTGCCTGAGTAGCTGCTGGCGGACTCTACCTCTCTCCAGGTTCTCCCAGCGAGCCGTTGCCCGAAATGGTTGATTTCTGAGAGATTTCTTCCGTCGTACTATCGGTGATGGCTGGCTTTACACTACCTTCTGCGACGAAATTCGCCGGCGGAGCTAGAAGAGGAACTGTGGTGGCCTGAGCCGATAGTATGACCCGGTCAAGCAGCGCTCGAGCAGCTATCATGCGAGCGCCAAGACCGCCGAGTCCGGCCCCAATAGTGGTAATCAGTGCTCCCCAGATCAGCCGCCATACCAGCTGAGAGGGATCAGCGGCCGAGCTGGCTGTCTGGGGCAGCAACGGCATGAGATAGCCGGTGAGTGTCGTACCAAACCACCAACAAAAACTGACTAGCAGACCGGCAACAAGTGATCCCATCCTATCCTGGGCAGTTGCTGCAAGCGCCACGCGAGCCGCCGCCTCTGGCAGATTACCCACCCGATCTCGCTCGACCCGTACACCGGCATAGTAAGCCAACCCTAGTGTGACACCTAAAGCCGACAGTGCCAGTATGCCCCTAACAAGGAGGGCGGCGGCAACAGAATCCGCCGTCGAATCTGAAGGAATTGGGAAGAAGAATGCCCCACCCAAGAGAGCGATAATCCCAAGCGCGGCGCTGGCTACACCCATCCCTAGTCCCCAGCGAAGCGTCGCATCTCGCATGCTATCTCTCGCAGTCGTCCTTCACAGCAGCCACTTGCAGCTACCGGTCCGCGTCAACGATCATGGGATTGCGGATAATAGGAGACTTCCCCGTTCGCTGGGAAATCTGCGGCCGTGACTCAATACCACCCAGGCGCGCGCCCTGACCGTCTTCGTCACCGTTCAGGTGGCTGAGACTTTGACGGAGTGCATCCAGGTCGTGTAGGAAGCAGGCAACTGAACTGGCCGCACTACCCTTGGTCTGCGAATTGTCGAAGCGACGGGCCACGGTGTCGGCGGCGGCTAGGTACCGAGTACCCTGATCTAGCCCAAAGGAGTCGCGGTAAATTTCTTCCCAGCCATTCCATCGACCTCGCAGCGGCTTCCAGCCCAGTTGGCTGTCGCTAACCGCCCGCCACTTCTCTTCAGTGAAACCCATCCAGTCGTCTATCAATCTCGAGTAGGACGACAGTATCTCGCGAAGCTCTGCAGTCTGCTCGTCGAGACGCACGCTTGCCGGACCCTGGCGGTCGTAGCCCTGATAGTTTTCACCTTGATCATAGGAGGGCTCGGCGTAATCATAGGTCGCTCCACCGATAGCGCCGCTGTATGGCATTCCCATATAGGAGCCCATGAGGCCAGGCACTGCACCAAGCTGCCCTTCGTGGAGCGAACCATCTTCTGCAGCAAACATATCCGGCCGTAGACCGCCGATAATGATTTCTTCGGTACCAAGCGCATCGAGAAGACGCCAGGCAAGACGTGGATTGCGCAGCACCCAACCACTCTTGCGTGTGAGGTACACAAAGGAAAAAGCAAAATTTACCAGCAACCAGATGATTGCTTTTACGGCGATCCAGAACCCAATTCCAAACAGCAGCCAGGTCACAATAGAGGCATGCTGGGCACCACTAACATAGAGAACCGTCAGAACGATGGCGATTAGCAGGCTGGGATCTCGGATCGGATTGATCAACCCAAGGAGCCGTGATCCGATGCCCTTTCGCGAACTGTCGGCTTTTGCCATAATAGTCCTCCGCTGCCCCTTTGAAATCGTGTGAAAGTGTGACCCCTGCCGGCCTGGCGGTACGCGGAGAGTCTACCACAAGAGCGAATGGAGTTTCATCCCCATAGGTAATCCGGAAAAGATCCACATTCGATAAAGAGAAGCAACCCCTGGCCGCTGGTGGACAGTAAAACACCTGTCACCGTGGTTCCAGGGCTCGATTGTAGCACGAGAATCCGGATGAAGCAACCGGCATAGTCTGCGGCTGCATATCGGTGCTATTGTCCTGTGATTGCCTATCCCCGTCCGCCTTGATCCGCGTTAGCCGGCTAGGAAGAAAGTACCTGGAATTGCGGGGATAGATGGACCCTAGCGTACAGTTGCTGCCATATTGATGAGCTTGCTGCACTCACGGGGATTCTGCACTATACTGTACTGGCGGCTTCGAATGGATGCCTGGGGCCGCTGGACGCGTACCAGACTCCGGGAGAGGTCCTTCGTAATCCAGCCAGGGGATGAGCGTAGATGCAACCGATTAATCTGCGGGACTATGAGACGCTAGCGCAGGCAAGTATGGATTCGACGGCCTGGGATTACTATAGCGGCGGCAGCGATGACGAGCTGACGCTGCAGGCCAACTGCAACGCGTTCGGGCGTCTTCGCGTGCGTCCGCGAGTACTGGTGGACGCACGCGAATGTTCTCTCTCTACCACGGTGCTGGGTGTCCCCATCAGCATGCCGATCATGGTGGCGCCGACAGCGTATCAGTGCCTGGCTTGTGTGGAGGGAGAGTGCGATACCGCCCGGGCAGCCGGTCGGGCAGAGACGGTGATGGTAGCAAGTACCATGGCTACACGTAGCCTCGAGGATATCGCTGCCGAGGCGAGCGGCCCACTCTGGTTCCAGTTGTACGTGTATCGTGACCGGGAGGTCTCGCTGTCGTTAGTCCGTCGGGCCGAGGCGGCCGGTTATCGCGCGGTGGTCTTGACGGCAGACGCGCCTCGTCTGGGGCACCGCGAGCGCGACCTTCGCAATGGTTTTGGCTTGCCTCCACACCTGCGTATGGCGAACTTTGTCGCAAAGGAATCTGCTGATATATCGCGGCAAGATCCCGGAACCTCGGCGCTGGCCGAGTATGCAAGCGCTACGTTTGACCCTGGGCTCACCTGGGAAGGCCTGACCTGGCTGCGTAGCGTCACCAGCCTGCCGGTTCTGGTTAAGGGGATTCTCACTGCCGAAGAAGCAACTTTGGCCACTCAGTATGGCGCTGATGGCATCATAGTTTCGAATCACGGTGGCCGTCAGCTTGACGGCGTACTGCCAACTATCGAAGCCTTGCCTGAGGTGGTCGAGGCTGTCGCCGGCCGCTGCGAAGTCTATCTGGATGGCGGCATACGCCGAGGCACTGACGTACTGAAGGCCCTAGGGTTCGGGGCGCGCGCGGTGTTGGTGGGCCGCCCGATTTTATGGGGATTGGCAGTAGACGGTGCTGCGGGTGCGTATCAGGTGCTCGAGTTCCTAAGGACGGAACTGGAACTGGCGATGACGTTGGCCGGTCGACCAACCATAGCCAGCATCGATAGGTCACTGGTACAGCGGTTGCCCTAGCGATTCGGCGCATATCGGCCAGTTTATCCAGCCCATCCAGTCTGTCCGGACAGGCGAACTTCCGGCGCAGTGGTGCGTATACTAAAGGCACTGCGGTTGTGTGCGCATGCGGCCTGGTGAGGATTCATGGCCGGTATAGGTAGGGCTGCACGCCACGCCGGAATTTGGGAGGATAGGGACAATGGTCATCGCCTCGCTGTTAGCGCATCTAACCAGTCCTGAAGCGTTGAGTGTGCAGGCTATCTTGGTATTGCTTACCTCGCTAGGCCTTAGTTCCACCGCCGGTATTCGTGCGTATCTGCCATTACTAGCGCTGGCTATCGGCAGCAACATCGACAGCACTGCCTTACCCCTGCAACCGAATTTCCAAACCTTAAAGTCGCCTCCGCTGATCATTATACTGGGGATCCTGGCTGTCCTCGAGTTTGTGGTTGATAAGATACCGGTGATCGACCATTTCAGCGATGCAGTACATACAGTCATCCGTCCAATATCCGGCGCAATAATTATGGCCGGTACCCAAAACAGCCTGAGCGACATCAGCCCCTGGGTGGCGGCCGGAGTTGGCGCTGTAGTGGCGCTGGCATTCCATACAGTCAAGGCTACTTCTCGCCCCGTGGTGAGCGCTACTACTGTCGGCATCGGTAACCCTATAGTTAGTACTATCGAGGATATCCTCGTGGTTGCGGTAGCTATATTATCGATAGTGGCGCCGGTTATCGCTATCATCCTTATCGTGATACTTGCCGTGCTCTTTGCACGCCTGGTGATTGGATTGGTGCGTAAGGCACGTGGCCGGAACTCCGCTGGACCGGCAAACGCTGCTTACCAGCCTCCGGTGGGACCGAATCCCACCGCGTGGAGTGAGCCGGCACTACAGATGCCGAGTGTGCCGCCTACGCAGGCATATCCTGCAGCCAGTGGGTATGCGGGTGATCCACCTACCATGCCTGGACAGATGAAGTAAGGGCGGCCGGTGATCCGGAAATTAGTATCTAAAGTCGGCGGTGGCCTCTTGGTAAGGAGAGAAAGTCCATAGGTTCTTCTGTCGGTCGCTCACGCACGTGGCTCTGGGCACTGGGCTCAGTTCTAGCGGTGGTGTTGCTGGTAGGGAGCGCCTACATTGCGCATCATGCGGTGGTCAGCAGCCGTGGCGCTCTGCCGGTTGCCGCGCCGGCTGCCCCTCCGCTGGACGTGGTTGTGGTCACGAACCCCGGTCCAAGCTATGAATTGCTGGCCGATGATGGAGTAGCTGGACATATGGTAGCATTGGCCAGCGCCGGGCAGCCTATCTGCCCTCCAGTTGGTCTCTGCCCGCCTCCGGCACCACTTTCGAGCTTTGTCGTCTTTGATGGAGCTACCGGCTCGATTCTGAGTCGGACGCCGCTCGCCGGTAGCACCGCCGTGGGAAGCGTCTTGCTACTGGTGAATACTCAGGCGCATGTCGCTTACGCGGTTGCACCACGAAGTGTCTCTCTCTTTTCGACTATCACTGGTGCTGCGCTCGGTGGCTACCCTCTGCCATCCTTCATTACCTGGCAAAGTGAGACTGGAGGCGTCTACGACTCAGCGAACCAGTCGCTGATCTTGGCAGGAGGCGGTCAGCTGGCAGCGCTGGATGCCGTTACCGGCCAGGCTCGCCTCCACACGCCGATATTGTACGCGCCTGCTGGTACTCCAGTTGACGGCCCTCTACTCGATGCGACAACCGGTACCATATACCTTCTGGATCATGGTACGGCAACCGCTGTGCCTAGACTGCTGGCCTATGATGCGGCGACACTCGAACCCCTCTCGCAGGTACCGGTGCCAAGTGTCACCGGCCTTGGCCCGCTCACACCCAATAGCCAATACCTGACGCTGTACCAACAGGGTGGCATGGTGTCTTTGCAGCCGGCTCTGCGAAATCTGAGCGCCGCGGCTGCGCGGCAAGACATGCCGGCTGCCCTGGGCGCGACGGCGCTGGGGTGGAGCGACGCGGCTGGGCTCGCTGGAGATGTGTATGTAGCGACGGCAGCCGGCATTTACCTGCGCAATACTGGATCTGGGGCGGTGCTGGCAGCGCTGCCGATGCGGATTGACTGGTCGGGACCGGCGTCGTTGCCGGTGGATACCAATTCTGGCTTAATCTATCTACCGAGTGCGCACGGACAGTTGGTGATCGCTCGCTGGGATGCTACTGCTGGCGGGGCGCAGCCCCTCACTGCCGATACTGCGGTGGTGCTGGCGCACTCAGCGCTAGCGAGATTCCTGCCCTATACCAACCAAGATCCACCGTTCATTTCTCCGGACACATTTCTCTTGAGTGCCACTGGTGATGGTCAAAGCATCCCCATGACTTTCTGGATTCACTATATCGACTTCCAGTGGAGCCTGGGACCGTATCCCGGCAGTACCAGCGCCACGGTGATTCCTAGCAGTGGTGCGGAGGGGACACCGGGCGGATATCTGGTGACATTTAGCATTAGGTGGAACGAGACTTTCTGGCGGACCCATTCCTGGATCTGCTCAGTGGCTCCAGATGGCTCGGTCTCGTTACGATCCGATAGCGGTGACATTGTGCCGTAAGTCTCTAGGCGGCACAATGAGGTGTAAGCGCCGTCGCTCGCGGCGATAGTTAAAGATCGGAACGATTTATGCCCCGGATTGATGGGCGGACCGCCAATCAGTTGCGCCCGGTGAAGATGACGGCGGATTATCTTCGCTACGCCGAGGGCTCGGTGCTCGTCGAATTCGGCGACACGCGGGTACTGTGCGTGGCCAGCATCGAAGACCGCGTGCCAGGCTTTCTGGAGGGTCGCGGCCAGGGCTGGCTAACGGCGGAGTATTCGATGTTACCCCGTTCGGGACAGAGCCGCTCCGCGCGCGAGTCGGCCCTGGGCAAGATCTCAGGTCGGACCCATGAAATTCAAAGATTGATAGGCCGTTCACTGCGGTCCTGTCTCAATTTGCCGGACCTTGGTGAACGCACCATTATTCTTGATTGCGATGTTATCCAGGCGGATGGCGGCACTCGGACGGCCTCCATAACCGGTGCCTGGGTGGCGCTTGCGCGTGCTTGCGCCGTCTTGCGCAGCCGGGGCGTTCTGACCCTCGATCCGGTGCGGAGGCAGGTGGCAGCGGTCAGTGTCGGACTCGTAGAGGGATCGCCGCTTTTGGACTTAAATTATGCCGAGGACTCCCATGCCGAAGTCGACGCCAATATCGTGATGAATGATGCTGGTGAGTTTATCGAGGTGCAGAGCACTTCAGAAGCCAAGCCCTTTTCGCGTTCCCAGCTTGACCAGATACTTCAGTTAGCCGAGGGTGGAATCGAGGAATTGATGGCTCTACAGCGCGAGTGTACAGCAAGCTGAGTCCAGGCGCTTTCCGTCTGTCTTGTACAGGTCTAAGACCGCCGAGTGGAGGGGGATCTCGTGTCGAAGTCGTCCGCTCTATTTCACGCGGTCCTGCCACCGCTTAGCCTGGTGGTAAGTGTAGTGACGTATGCCTGGCTCTTCAGCTGGGAGCTGAGTCTGGGTATCGTTATCCTGCTCTTTGTCCATGAGATTGGGCACTACTTGGTAATTCGCGCCAAAGGATTGCCTGCTGGCCTTCCCATCTTTATACCCTTGCTGGGAGCGTTTGTGACAATGCGTCGTATGCCGGCCTCGGTTCGCGACGAGGCGGAGATCGCCATTGCCGGGCCTGCGCTGGGCGCACTCTCTGGCATGGCCTGTTTTCTACTCTACCAGTGGACCCAGGAGGCAAGCCTGCTCTTGCTGGCCGAGCTTGCTTTTCTTCTTAACCTCATCAATCTGCTTCCGGTTACGCCTCTCGATGGCGGCCGCATCGTTGGAGCCATCTCCCGGTGGCTTTGGCTGGTCGGCCTGCTTCTCATCGCGGCAGGCTTCTTCTATATAGACAATCCAGTCGCCAGGCTCACTTTGCTGATCCTTGGTTGGCTATCTTTCGTCCAGATGCGAAGTCGCTTTAGTCGAGTCCATGAGGCAGGTCTTGGCGCAGCATATTACCGCGTCTCATTGGTGTCGCGTTGCTACATAACTCTACTGTATATTGGATTGGCTTCCTCGCTGGTGCTGGGCTTCTTTGCGACCGAGCAAACCATACAGAGTACCCATGCGCTACTACCCATTCTCATATCCCACTAGAAGTACCTACGCTCGCGCATGGCGACCGCGCCAGTGCAACAACATATCACCCCAACTCAAGAATCCAGCGGTCATGAAACCGTGCAGGATAGTCGGCAAGAGCAGAGAGCGTCGCTTGCCAGTCGCCAGGTAGGCGGCTCCAAAGAGACCTCCGGCCACAGTTACTCCGCCTATGGCGCGCCAACTCCAATTGCCGAGCCGGTGGTATACCCCAAAGACAGCAGTGGTCATGAACCAGCCCAGCGCAGTGGCGTTACGCTCGGATATGGGAAGGCGGTGCAAGCCGGAAATAGTGAGGGTCTGAATCATACCTCTCCAGAAGAGCTCTTCCACGGGTGCGTTCAGCCCCAGATAGAATGCCGTCTGGAGCGTCTGGTCTAATGGAGTAGGCAGCCGGTATTTTGGGGCGACCATGCCACGATAAACGGCTGCGACCCCAGCGAGTGGAATGCCCGCCGCAACTCCCAGAATAAGGTCGCGTGCCCAGCCGTCGCGAGTGCAGCCTACGCCATGAGCTCCCTTCCCGCTGGCTCTGGCATAGATGGCGGTTGCTGCCGCGAAAGGCACAACGCGACCTAGTGTATCTTTCCAGAGCCACCTCCAGGTATCCTCAACGCGATTGTACTGCGTGGCATTCTCGGTCAACCGACTTTACCTCCCATTTTCCCAAAGCGAAGCCAATCTGTTCTGTCCTCGAATTTCCTCATCCACAATTATGTTCATTGGCACCATTGATGGCTAGTTTTTAGCACGAAAGGGTATCTCGTGAGATACTGGGATTGACCAATCAAGGTACAATGAACTTGGCGATCAATAAAATCCAATAAGATTGGATAAAATCTGGCGGAGAATAGTTCAAACGCCTCGCGATCTACGCTGATGAAACGTTCTGTCACGCGGAAGTGGCGTGCTCAATTTGCGCCTGGGAGTTTTGCCCATGCAGTGCCCGCGTTGTGGCTACAAGAGTGGTGGCGCAGCAACGACATGCCCGCGCTGTGGTCTGCAGCTGTCATCCTATGATATCAGCCCAGGTGGACGTCAAGGTCAGCTACCGGGCGGTTTTGAGACCAGTCAGACCATTGACGGAATCTGGCGTGAAGACGATAGCGCCGAGGGAAATGCCGGAGACGGAAGTAGAGGCGATGGCCCACCGTCCTGGCTAATGAGGGCGTTGGGAGCTTCAGGCCAGACCGGTCGGCCGGACATGTTCACCGCCCCGACGTCTCAGCCCCACTCACCGCCGAGCGGTTTTGCCGTCCCTCCCACTTTCACGCGCGATGCTCCTCCGAATTCCGGCGCTGCCCAACAATCGCCATTTCCCCCCTACAACTGGGAATCGGAGGTGTCGAACCCGCTCAATGTCACGCCGTTTACATCCGCGACCACCGGTGGATATGCATCCTTCTTGAGGTCGGGTCAAAATTTGCCACCAGGGAATATGTCTTTAGCTCCACTCAATGTGGCTGGATCAAGCGGGCAGTTAGCCCCTGGCACCAGCCTCAAGGGAGGGCGGTATCGGATATTACAGCCCTTTTATCACAGTACCATCCAGCTGCCGAGAAACGAACCACCTTTGATGATCGCCAGTGATGCGGAGTTGCCGGATGGACGCGTGCTGGTGCAAGAAGTACTCTTGAATGGGATCCGGCCGGAGGAGAGCGACAACGCACGGCGCTTTGTTGCCCAGCGGCTGCTGTCGCTCAGTACGTATCCTGTGCTGCCCCGGCTCATCGACCATTTCGGGCAACAGTGGCGCCACTTTCTGGTTTTTGAGTTTCCAGCAGGTGATCTGTTGTTGGATCGGTTGCAACGCGCTCATGCCCCACTGCCGGAGCCGGTGGCGGTGCGCCTGGCGCTACAGGTCGCCGAAATTTTGGAGATCTTTGAGGGACAACTGCCACCTTTCATACATGGTAATCTTTCGCCGGCCAACATCATTCTGCGGCCGAGCGGTCATGTGGTGGTAGTTGGGTGCTCACCTCATCTGCTGTTGTATCCAGATGGAGCCGTAGATAATGCACCTGCCGGCGGTATTGCCGGTTATGGGGCGCCGGAGCAGCTGCGGGGCCAGGCCACACCTCGCTCAGATATCTATGCTCTCTGCGCAATCTTATATCATGCGGTAACTGGTGTCGCGCCAGCGCCTCGTGCCAACGCGCCGCATCCGCCGGCCCGCCGCTTGAATCCACGAGTTTCGCTGGAACTCGAGGAAATATTGGCACGTGGTCTGCGCCCATCAGCGATGCAGCGCTATCACACCGCGACTGAGTTGCACACCGTTCTCGAACCTCTAGTTTCCGGTCAGGTAACGCATGTGCCCGAGGAGCTAGATGATCGAGACCCACATGGTTCACAGCTAGTAGCGGTTCGTGATGCGAGAGGCCATCTCGTTTTGCCGCGCCAACGGAGGCTTCAGAATCCTCTGTTCCTGCTGGGAGTCATTCTCGCGCTAATCGTCTTGATTGGTGGGGCCGTGTTGTTTGCCGCCTCGCCGCATCCGTTTGCCACTACTGCTATGCCTACGACTACAGCAAATAATCAGGTGCAGACGGTGCAGCAACAGGATATCGGTTTAAGCGATGGTGAGTTCAGCTTTGATACCCCACGACTCGATAGCAGTTATAAGACGGAAGGCGCCCGTTATCTGGCTTCTGGAGACCTGGCGCATGCCCGTTCAGCTTTTTTGACGGCGATCAGCGTTGATCCATCGGATGCTGAGGCAGCGATCTACGCCGAAGATTTGCAGGTCTCTCTTAGTCAAGCGCCCTTCGTAACGATTGTGGTGGGTACCGCCTTTGGTCTGAATGCCAATCCTGTAGACGTTGCAGCGGCCCGTTCGGAGTTAGAGGGCGTCTACCTGGCTCAGCAGCACATCAATAGCGGTCATTCATTGCCGGACGGCGTCCGGGTTCGCGTTATGATCTTGAATTCCGGCCTATCAGTGAGTGGCGCCACCACCGCTGCGAATGTGCTGCTACAGGAACTTAACAAAGGGAATGCCGAACACGTCGTCGGCATTATTGGATGGCCTGAGAGCGCCCAGACAGAGCGGGCACTCTCGCTGCTCAAACCTTCGGGAATACCGCTCGTCTCTCCGACCGGCAGCGACAGCAGCATGACCAATAGTGAGGCCTCGCTGTTTCGTCTGGTGCCGCTGGACACGGTGCAGGCACAGGATCTGGCTGATGTGGCGGTTGAACAGATGGGGGCCATCAGGGTAGCTGTGCTTTTTGACCCGGGTGACCAGCTTAGCAATTCGATGGCCAGCAGTTTCATATCCAGGCTGACCAGTTATGAGGCGACCACGGCGGTACGTGAGTATAGCATTCGCTATACTTCAGATGCCGGAACCAATTTCGCATCGATCGCCGAGCAGGCGGTGCTCCATGATCAGGCCAATGTTATCTATCTGTCTACCGGAGCTCAGGGGGGAGACGTCGATAGTATTGATCTTGCCGGAGCAGTTGTGGCGGCAAGCCAGAGCGCCGGAGTGAAGACGCCTCCCATACTGGTGGATAGTCGTGCTTATACCCCGGCATTCCTCGGTATAGGCGGCACTTCGGCGGCCAATCTGATCCAGAAAGAGGCTACTCCTGCGATCTACGCTGATCTGTACGTGGAGACGCTGGCCGATATGCAGGAGTGGACGTTCCTCAAGTTGCCAGGTTCGGTTTCGGTGCCGGACACATTTAACAGTGCATTTAGCAACCAGTACCAGACAGACCAGTCGCCCGATGAATGGCCAGTCCCCAACGCGACAATCATCTTATCCTATGATTCGTTGGATTTGTTGGTGGCTGCTGGTTCCTCTTCAATTGGCAGGTCCAATGGTGCCGTCGTGTATCCAACTCTTGCCGAAGTGCGTGACGGTCTCTTGGCATTCAGCCCCGCGCGTCCTTTCATTGGTATCAGCGGCGCTATTTCCTATGATCAGACCGGCGACTTGAATGGTGACCTGTCCAGTTCTGACACTGGGCCGAGTCGCGGGTTTGGCATACTTGAGTTTGTGCCCTTTGTCGATCCGCTCGCCGATGGGCAGCTCGCCACCCCTCAGGTGATGTATGTTGCCGGAGAGGCCAATTCCTTCTGTGGTGGGACGGTAAGCTGTAGTCCTTCACCAGTCTAGTGCCACGATTACCGAGTTGTAGCTTTCGTTCCGGTGTGGATGGCGACGGCTCCGCCCAGTCGATAGTAATAGCGAACATCTTGCCATCCTGAGTCTTCCATGATGCGCTTCAGATTCGGCGCATCGGGGAAGGAACTGACGGAGGTTGGCAGATAGCTGTAGGCGTCGAATGCTTTGCCGACCACTCTGCCCAGTAATGGAACCAGGTTATCGAAGTAGAGGTGGAAACCCGCGCTGAAAATGGGATTGTAAGGATGGCTCATCTCCAGGCAGGCGACACGACCACCCGGCTTGGTCACTCGTAACATTTCCACGAAGCCGGTTCGAAGGTCGCCAAGGTTCCGCACCACAAAGGCAGAGCAACAGGCGTCGAACGTGCCGTCGGGAAAGCCCAATTTTTCTCCGTCGCCTTCGACGAGACGAATACGATCCACCAGGTTGAGTCGCTCAAGCTTGGCCCGTCCGAGAGCCAACATCTCCGGCGTGAAGTCGACTCCGATGACCTGGCTTCCAGGTGCGCTGGCTTGTGCCAGGGCAATTGCCAGATCGCCGGTGCCGGTGCCGATGTCAAGTCCGATTTGCCCCTCCTTGAGCGCGATTTGCTTGACGGTAAATGCTCTCCAGCGACCATCCAGTCCGACAGTCATCAGCCGGTTCATCAGGTCATACACCCGCGCGATACGACCAAACATGCGCCGGACGTATACGGGCTTGCCACCCGCAGCATCGAACTGGGCGCGTAGCTCGGGAGCAGGAGTCGTCGCTTTTGTAGACATCGGTAAAGTACTACGTCCTTTCTTCACTCCCCAGAAGATCGGGAACTGGAATGTAGGTGACTTCTAGATGCCCTAGCTGCTGCGGGCAAGGACAAAATCTACCAGCTCTTCCAGGACCAGGCGCTCAGGTGACGACGCAAACTCTGAGAGAACCGCGCGAGCGCGAGCGGCGTAGTGCCTTGCCAGGTCGAGGCAGGTACCAATTGCTGGACCGCTCATGACCCAGGCAATGATTTCACCGGCGTCACCACTATGCTCTTCCGGCTTCTGAATAACGCGCTGTACCTTATCCAGGTGACCATTTAGTTCGTCTTCGAGAGCATAGATCAAAGGTAGTGTGATCAGCCCCTGGCGCAGGTCGTTGCCCGACGGTTTGCCGATAACACCCACACTCCCGGTGTAATCCAGGACATCATCAATGATTTGGAAAGCCATGCCCAGGTTGTGCCCGTATTGTTCCAGCAGGGCAATTTGGGCATCGGTTCCAGCGCCGACGGTGGCACCGCCTTTACAGCAGGCTGACATCAGGCAGGCGGTCTTGCGACTGATGCGTTCAAGGTAGGCGTCAATCGAAAAGTCTAGTGTATGGGTCGAAAGCAGCTCGATGATGGTGCCCTCACAGACGCTCGCCACGGTATCGGAGAAAAGATGATCAATGCGAAAATCTTCCACATCGGCAATCAGCCCTGCGGTCTTGGCGAAAAGGTAGTCGCCGAGCAGTATGGCGACCCGGTCTCCGTAGCGGGCGTTGACGGTAGGGATGCCGCGCCGTGTAGCGGCGCTATCCACAATATCATCGTGCACGAGAGTTGCCAGATGAACCATCTCAAACGCAACGCTCAGGGGTAGAAGCTTTTCAAATCGGTATTCGATCAACCGCCCGGAGAGCAGCGTAAGTGCGGTTCGTATACGCTTACCTGATGAACTAAGAACATGTGCTGCAGCGGAGTTTAGAATGTCGAGCCCAGATGTCGCCCGTTGTTGGAAGGTGCGGTCCACAACATCCAAATCGGCTTCAATGCTGGAGAATAGCCGGCTCAACGTGGCCGTGTCGCTCATGCTGCCTCCCCCTAGTTGGCTTGCTGCACGGGGCTAGTGTCGTGGACACTTGTCCAGGCTGTGGGTATAAAAGGCCACTCCTCATTATAGCAGCACCTGCCAAGAAAGTCACCTAACTCGCAGTCTTCCATTGGCGAATAGCAATGTTTTGAGTGTGACGCTCTTGACACTCAAGTGCAAGCGGCAGCAGTGGGAACGTGCCTACTCACCGGCTTAGATGGCATCCGACATGTCGATTTCGGTGAGGTCTTCCTGTAAGAAGAGGTTCTCGAACGGCAATTCCTCGACGATATCCAGCGCCTCTCGATACTCGGTCCAGGTCAGCCGCCGGTTCAAAACGGGGTCAGCCAGCGCTTTGTACGCAGGGAAGTACTGATCCATGACGCTAAGACCAATGTCGCTACCAATCTCAGCGGATATCCAGGTTAGCACCTCGCGGGTGCCGGCTTGGCCGCCGGGCATTACGAGATGTCGCACAATCAGTCCTCGGCGAGCTATACCCTCGTCGTCTACCTGCAGGCCGCCCACCTGTCGATACATCTCCTTGAGAGCGGCACGATTGAACTCGACGTAGTGATGCATCTTCGAGGTCCGCATTGCTTCCTGGTTGCTGGCATATTTGGCGTCGGGTAGGTAGATGTCGACCACACCGTCAAGCAGACGCAGCGTATGAAGATGCTCATAGCCGGCGCAATTGTAGACCAGCGGTATGTGCAATCCCTTACCAGCGGCAATTTCTAGCGCCTTCAAGATCTGTGGCACGAAGTGGGTTGGCGTCACCAAATCCAGATTATGGCAACCCTTGCGCTGAAGGGATAGCATCATATCGGCCAGCCGTTGATAGCTGACTCGCAGGCCATTCCCCATCTGGCTCAGCCAGAAGTTCTGGCAGTAGGAGCAGCGTGCCTGGCAACCGCCGAAAAAGATGGTTCCGGCTCCTCGCGTCCCGCTGATGGGCGGTTCCTCCCGGCGGTGCACGTTCCATGAGCCAATGATCACGTCGGTCCCAGAATGGCAGGCTCCAGTCTTGCCTCGGGTACGGTCCACCGGACAGTTCTGTGGGCACACTGTGCAACCCCGTAGCATCTCCCAGGCCTCGTCGGCCCGACGAGTGAGTTCGCCGGTTTCATATAACGCTAGATAACTAGGGAAGTCAGTTGCCATAGCTCTCTTCCTGGGGCACCTAGTCTACGATGGCCCGGCGTAACTCGACTATCTGGTCGCGCAGCGTTGCCGCCTTCTCGAATTCCAGCTCTTTTGCGGCCCGGCGCATCTGCGCTTCCAGGTCTTTGACCAGCCGCATCGCCTCATCACGAGGCAATTCGCCGAGCGCAGTGGTCTGCCCTCGCGTGGCGTCGCTGGCGCCGTCACCACCGCGAATGCGCTCAGAGAGCACACGTACTTCACGCTTGATGCCCACCGGTGTTATGCCGTGTTCAGTGTTATAGACCGACTGCACCCTACGTCGCCGGTTGGTTTCATCTATGGCTCGGCGCATCGAATCAGTAATGGTGTCGGCATACATGATCACGCTACCCTCGGTGTGCCGAGCGGCCCGTCCAATGGTTTGGATCAGGGAGCCTTCCGAGCGGAGGAAACCTTCTTTGTCGGCATCGAGTATTGCTACCATCGAGACTTCGGGCAGATCTAAACCCTCGCGCAGCAGATTGATTCCCACTACCACGTCATAGACTCCCAGACGCAGATCCCGCAGAATCTCAACCCGCTGAATGGTATCAATCTCAGAGTGCAGATATTGCACCTTGATGCCCATCTCTTGCATATAATCAGCCAGATCTTCGGCCATTTTCTTGGTAAGCGTGGTAACCAGCACTCGCTGTCGCTTCTCTACTCGGGAGCGTACCTCCGCCATCAGGTCATCGATCTGACCCTCAGTTGAGCGAACGCTAATCTCAGGATCGAGAATACCGGTAGGCCGTATGAGCTGCTCACCAATGGTAGAGCTATGTTCATACTCGTAGTGGCCAGGTGTGGCTGAAACAAAGATCGCCTGATGAATGTGCTGCTCGAACTCGCTAAACGTCAGCGGGCGGTTGTCCAGAGCCGAAGGTAGACGGAAACCGTAATCGACCAGAGTCTGTTTGCGGGCGCGGTCTCCATTGTACATGCCGCGCACCTGCGGCAAAGCAATATGCGACTCATCCACTACCAGGAGAAAGTCATCCGGCAGATAGTCCAGGAGAGTCCAGGGCTGCTCGCCGGGCTGCCGGTTTGCCAGGTGGCGTGAATAATTCTCGATACCGGAGCAGAGCCCGGTTTCGCTGAGCATCTCGATGTCGAAGTTGGTCCTCTGCCGCAGACGGGCCGCCTCCAACAATTTGCCCTCCGTCTCCAGCTCGGAGAGCCGTACGACCAGCTCATCTTTGATTCCGGCTATAGCATGGTTGAGGCGCTCCTGGGTGGTGACCCAGTGCTTGGCTGGGTAAATGTCGAGCCGGCTGCGCTGGCCCAGTATCTCGCCGGTTAGCGGATCGATCTCGACCATGCGCTCGATCTCGTCGCCAAAGAACTCTACGCGGACCGCTAGATCCTCGTAGGATGGGTAAATTTCCAGCACGTCGCCACGCACACGGAACTTGCCTCTACTGAAGTTCTGGTCGTTGCGCTCGTACTGAATGTCGGTCAGATGGCGCAACACCCGGTCGCGACGCCTGGTCTCACCTACCTTCAGCGTGAGCACTACTTCCCCATACTCTTCCGGCGAGCCCAGACCATAAATGCACGATACTGAGGCCACTATCAACACATCACGCCGCTCGAAGAGGCTGCGTGTAGCGGAGAGACGCAATTTCTCGATTTCTTCATTGATCTGGCTGTCCTTCTCCACATAGGTGTCGGTGCGTGGTATATAGGCTTCCGGCTGGTAATAATCATAGTAGCTGACAAAATATTCCACCGCATTGGCCGGGAAGAACTCTTTATACTCGGCGTAGAGCTGAGCCGCCAACGTCTTATTGGGCGCAAGAACCAGTGTGGGCTTCTGCACCCGCGCCACCACCTGAGCAACAGTAAATGTTTTGCCACTACCGGTCACGCCCAGCAGAGTCGAATATTTGTGGCCTTGCTCAAGGCTCTCGACCAACTGCCCTATGGCTACCGGTTGGTCGCCGGTGGGCTTAAATGGTGCCACCAACTCAAAGTCAGGCATAAGGGCCTCTTCCAGTGGATTGTGTGTGTACAGATGCCAAGAAGTCCAATTCTGTCCAATTTTTCTATTTCTTTATGACCACCCCAATACCGGTAATGCGTGGGGGTTAGGTTGCCGGCGATGCCTTCCCTGGAGTCGGCGTGCCCTGTGCAGATTCGCTGTTGATTTTTTGTTGCAGCGCCTCGAGGTAGGTTTCAGCCGCGGTAACATCCTCTACAGCATACTGCCCCAAAACATCCTGGGACACATTATGTTGCCAGGTTTGCAGCAGTTCTTGGAGATGACCAAGGGTACTGATCACGCTGCTGGGGACGATAGGAATAGGAAAGTCGATCAGCCCGACCCGCGCTTTTTCCACTGCGCCAACCAGGACACCGATGACGTCGCCTTGAATGGTGCTGCTTAGATCGGCCAGCGGTTTGACGATATACTGTACCGCAAATTTGGTGATCTTGGCGACAGCGATGGCGGTATCGAGGCCAACCCCTTCCAGGCTGCGTAACTCGGCCAGCAGGTCCTGGCGCCCTTGCGCAATGCCATTCTGCAGCGCCTGGTCAACTTCCTGCTTGGTATAATTGGCGGCGGTCTCGATGGCAATCGGTACCAGCACCACCGCCCCAGCAACGGCGCCCACACCTGCCGCTCCAAGCAGAGCCCGCCGGGTTACTTTATCGCGATTCTGCTTATGTGCCACCTGTTCCATAGCCGTGCGCAATTGCTCAGTCTGGATATTCTGGATATTCTGGATATTCTCTGGTGCCCCCATTGGTTTTCTCGCCTCTCTTCTTCGTCTACGTGTCGCCGCCCACAGTGGATGAAGCTGGTTCCTGGTGTTATCAGATACGCACAAGCCGGCAGGCAAGTTGTGCTAATGCCGAAAATGACGCTTGCCGGTCACTACCATGGCGATGCCGTACCGGTTGGCCATGCGTATAGACTCCTCATCTCGAATTGATCCTCCCGGTTGTATGATGGCGGTAACGCCGGCCTTGGCCGCTGCCTCCACTCCGTCGGCGAACGGGAAGTATGCATCAGATGCCAGAACGCTTCCAGATGCCCGGCTGGCAGCCCGATCTACCGCGATCTGTACGCTGTAGACGCGATTCATCTGCCCCGCGCCGACGCCGACCACCATGAGCTTCTTAGCAAGGACAATGGCATTGGACTTGACATGTTGGACCGCCTTCCAGGCAAAAAGTAAATCGGTCACTTCTTCCAGAGTAGGCGTACGCTCGGTCACTGGGGTGCACTGTATATCCTGAGCCGTAACTACGTCAGGGGTCTGCAGGAGTAGCCCGCCACTGATGCGGCGGACATCCAATCGGTAGGGATCGCTGGTTTCGGGGGCGACAGCGGCCGGCCCAATGGGCGTGCCGGTAGCAAGCAAACGCAGGTTCCGCTTCTGAGCCAGAATTTCGCTGGCTGCCCCGCTGTAGCTGGGTGCAATGATAGCCTCATAGAACATCGAAGATAGCTCGGCAGCTGTCTCTTCATCCACTTCGCGATTGAAGCCCAGTATGCCTCCATATGCGGAGACGGGATCGCCGGCATGTGCATGGCGATATGCCTCCAGCAATGAGTCGGCGCAAGCGAGTCCACACGGATTGGTGTGCTTGATGATAACGGTGGCAGGTGCGGTAAAGCTGGCGACACAGTGCAGTGCCGCATCCAGATCCAAGAGATTGTTGAAGCTAAGTTCCTTGCCCTGAAGCATCCGCGCGCCCGCCACGGTGGGTACCGACTCGGACCGCTCGATACCGGCCGCGGAACCGTACTCAAGAGCATGTTGCGAAGACTCCGGCGGTGAGTCATCTTCGCCTAGGCCATGGCCTTGACCGCCCCAGCCATACAACGTCGCCTGCTGGTGAGGATTCTCTCCGTATCGCAGGGTCCGGAGCCTCCGGAGCCCGATAGTCAGCTCGGCGGGCATGGCTTCCCCCGAGGTTTGCTGGCGCAAGAAATCAGCGATGGCAGTATCGTAAAGTGCGGTGTGCTGGAAAGCGGTGGTCGCCAGTCGCTTGCGCGTCTCCATGCTGGTCGTTCCGGTCGTTTCCAACTCGGTGAGCACATCTGGGTAATCTTGCGGCCGAGCAAGCACGGTGACCGACGGAAAGTTTTTGGCGGCGGCGCGCAGAAGTGACACTCCACCGACATCAATGTATTCTAGAGCCGAGTCCAGTGTTGTATCCGGTTCGGCGGCGATACTGGCGAACGGATAGAGATTGCAGACGACAATATCTATGGGCTCGATCTGGTGTTCGGCCAGTTCCGCCATGTGGCCCTCGTCATCCCGTTTGGCGAGTATACCTCCGTGTAGAGCGGGATGCAGTGTCTTTACCCGTCCACCCAGAATTTCTGGGAATCCGGTGACATTGGCGACCGATTGGCATTCGATCCCGGCTGCGGCCAGGGTGGCCGAGGTCTGGCCCGTCGAGATGATATCGACGCCAAGCGCACGTAATCCACGCCCCAATGTTTCGATGCCACTCTTGTCAGCCACGCTTAACAATGCACGCATGATTAGCTCCTTTCGTCCCGCTAGAGTCAAGCACAGGTGGTGCCAGCGCGAATTGGTGGCCCGGGTCTTGATGGCGAGTTCTTTAGTGAATTGTAGCCTAACTACCGGAAGCGTCGTATCGCATCAACGTTAGAGGCGATCCATAACCGATTTGCAGATGGCCCGGAGGGTGGGAAATACTCCGTCTCCACTGACGGCGGCGGCTTCGAAGCTCTGCTTGTGTCTCCGGTTTAGGTAACGATCCAGCGTCACTACCGGAACTGCGCCTGCTACGTCTCGCTTGTTCCACTGGAAAACCAGCGGAAAATCTCCCAGATCATTGCCCAGTCCCCTCATATTGATTTCGAGCTCGATCAGACTCTGGAAGTTCTCCTCTAGCTTCTCCGGCTGAGAATCAACGACAAACACGATTCCATCCACGCCGCTGAGTACCGCCAGCCGAGTGCGCTCGTACAGCACTTGTCCGGGAACTGTGTATAGGTGAAAGCGTACCCGAAAATCGTTGACCAAACCCAGGTCAAGCGGAAGGAAATCAAAGAAAAGCGTGCGCTCGCTCTCCGTGGCAATCGTCAATAAATCGCCGTGCGATTGCTTGGGAGCATGCGCATGTATATATTGCAGGTTGGTTGTTTTGCCGCAGAAACCAGTGCCATAGTACACAATCTTGCAATGGATCTCGTGGCTTGCGACGTTAATCAGCGCCATATGGTATATCGGTCCTGATGCCTAGTTACTAGGGTAGCCGTAGTGGCGGCTTTATATCGGCCATAATGTGGCTGGCTATAGGCCGTATAGTGGTCTAGTCTTGGAAGAGGCGGTCAATCGTGTTCCCAACCGAGCTACGAAACTGCACATTGATGACCTGCTCTTTAGCTGGAGCGCCTCCCATTCGTACTCGTTCGAGCGTGCGCTCGAGTTCTTCCGCGGCTTTGCGAGCCAATACCTTCACCAGACCAGTGTGCGTCTGCTTATCAAAAACGACCACGAGTAGCCACTGCTCACCCACGAGGCTGGTGTAGATGCTCTCCTGCACCCCTTGCTGCAGGATACTTCGGAAGTCTCGTTCTCCCAGTATCTCTGCCACGTGCCGGGATGAGGCAAATGCGCCTGCCAGCAACGCGCCCAGTGCGATGAGGTCTCGTTGTCCAGCTGGTCCCTGTGTCGATATGAGTTGCCCGCTCTTATCCAGAAGCAAGATATGACTGGCGCCGGTATCGAGTGTCAATCGTCCCAGAACACGTGCGATATTGCCGATCTCTCCCTCTGAAACCACGACATTGGTAAGACTTTCCATATACTGCCTCCCCACGCAGCTGCCATAGATGCAGGTCCTCCCAACCGGCACATGTCCTGCCCGTTAGCCTGTAGTCGCCGTCATTATACGGCATATGGCAGGTGTCGGCCAAACACCATGATTTTGCAGACTGTCCGTTGTGTACAACTCGATTTTCCGTGATATAATTCGCGGCATAATCCGACGCAGCGCAGCGCGGAATGGCTTGGCAACGGCGGTGGCGCAGTGAAGCGTGCCGGTGCCCGCTGGTATATCTCGCCGATATACGGCGAGTGGTCCGCTTAGAACTCGCCAGGAGGACTAGTATGCGCTGTGAACAATGTGGACGCGACATGCAGAACGCTGAGTTGTGGCAGCTTGCCACTGATCCCAAGGCTCCGACATCCTGGTCGATGAAGCACCTCTGCTGGGAATGCCGCGAGCATCCTGCAGAGTCACAAGCCGGCGAAGAGACGATGGCCGAGTATGAGACCGACGAACTTGTGGCTGTATTGGTGGAGTCGCTCGATGGTAACCGTAGTAGGTACGGCAACTCTCTCCTCTAATCAGTCTCGTTTCGCTACACAGGTAGAGTTCAACCAGCAACTATGCTAGTGCAGCTTGGGAAACGCACCACTGGGCGCTATACCTGATTGGATGGTATAGCGCCCGCTATTTACGCAGCCGTAAGCTATCACCCCCTCTTTACCGGCCTCAGCAAGCAAGGCATGCCAGTTCTTCCGTTGCAGTGTTCACTATGTTAGAATCCCCACTATTATTCGACAACGCTGCCGTTGTGCCGGCTTTGCAAACTGGTCACGCTGGAGCGATCGCTGCTCGGCCATTGCTAGCTGGCGGATCGACCGAATAGTGTAACGAAAGGGCAGGGGGCAGAGTTATGGACGGTATAATAGGCGATCTTCTCATTACGTACCGGGCCTCTGCGTTGCTCGAGCTGACTTCATTCATACTTGGGGCAATACTTGGCGCCGTGATCGTTGCTGTCTTGCTACTGCTCTTCCTGACCGGACTCTTCCGTGTCATCCATACCATGCGCCAGGTGCGCGAGCTCAGCAAGGAGGGACGTAGGGCTTCAGCAGCCGCGGCAGAGCAGCACGGAAGCAATCCAGTGACGAGTTTCAATCGAGAAGGCGCGGCGAGCGATCCGATAAATGTCAAAATTACCGCGACAGCAGGGCAACTAGCCGCCGCTTTTGCTGCTGCCGGTTGGTATCGCGCTGATGAGATCGATTTTGTTACGTCAGCGCGTATCAGTTACGATTCGATCTTGGGACGAAAATACGCTACTGCTCCGGTCAGCAATCTATAC
Organism: uncultured Chloroflexia bacterium; assembly: GCA_963826075.1. Classification (GTDB taxonomy): domain Bacteria; phylum Chloroflexota; class Ktedonobacteria; order Ktedonobacterales; family JADMIN01; genus JAJPKE01. The sequence goes on along the minus strand of CAWGVQ010000002.1, from coordinate 425,992 downwards.
CTGTATGGTCGAAAAGAAGATTATGCCTTCGAGCTGCCGGGGACGTCGGTGCGCCAGCGCGATCATGCCCGTTTCTGGGATACTGGCTCCAAGGGTGGTGATGGACGCAGTATCTGGGTAGGCGGCGCAACAAGAGACATAAAAGTTGAGATTTCACATGTGACCCACCTGCCGACCCATAAGATCTCATCAGACGTCGATGCTGAACGTACCAACGTTGTCGACTGCCTGGATCTCTCAGGCTGGGTAATCGAAGAAGGCTGGGAGGCCAGTTTCGGTAAGCCGACTGAACAGCGAAATTCTTTGGGAGACATGTACTATACCGATGGCCGACGCGCGGTATTGACCCTGGCGAATATCCCTGTTTTTGCACCGTTCTTCACCCATGTACGTGGTCGTTTCGGCGCAAAGTTGGCTCAGACTTTTGCCCGTGCGGTGCGCTGGAGGTTACCCAAGGAGGGCCTGGAGCGAGCGGCAAAGCGGCAACAGGTGCAGAAGCTATCTCAGCAGTGACCCGCGTGCCTGGCCGCTTACCCTTCTTCGGTAGGTAACGGCATTGCCGGAGCCTCCTGCGCCGGAGCAAGCGGCATGGCGAATCGAGTCCAGTGGATACGTTCGGTAGTATCGATGTCCCGGGTATGCAGATCGTCGTTGTAGCCGGTGAGCCTCCATCTGAGGGAGTATCCATCCACTTCCCGCTTCTCCCACAGGGTGATGGAAGTATTGCGGGTATAAAAGGTGGTAGTCGGTGGCGACAGAGTATTCATGCCAAAAAAGACCAGGAACGACGCGTCTATTACTCCTCCGTGACAGACGATAACGATGGTCTTACCCTCATGTTCGTCCAGTATTCGATTGAGCGCAGTGCCGACACGCAGAACGAACTGCCCCCAGTTTTCACCGTTCGGGCCAAAAGGTCTGTAGGGCTCTTGCCGGTTATCGGGAATCCGACTTTCGATCTCCTCCCACGGCATACCATCGAAATCGCCGACTGACTGCTCTTGAACCTCGTCATCAAAGTTGATAGGTAGGTCGAGGGCTGGCGCAATGATTTCGGCGGTCTGCCGTGCGCGCGGCAGAGTGCTGGAAATGAGCACGTCAGCTTTGATCTCGCCGGTTGCTGACAACCGGTCCCGCAAGTGCTCCGCTTGAGTACGCCCAAGCGGTGTCAGCCCCCTGTCCCCTTGCATACCGGCAACCACTCCAAAGGGCCGTACATTAGAGTATGCCTGGCCATGCCGGATTAGATACAGTCTCGTCATGCAGAACTATCCTTTCAGGGCAGTTTTTCCCTTGCAGACTGCTAGACAACGCGTGCGCGTAATAGAAACAGACATGCCTAGATGCCCCCTACGGCGCGAACCCTCTCGGTTGCCGGACGACTGCCGACGATGAGGGGCAGGAGTTCGCGCAGCTCGGTAAGCCAGCCGGCAGTATCCGGCGAGAACTGCCGCCGCGGAATGCGGATCTCACCCAGATGCACGGTGGCGCCATTGCGAAAGCGCTTATACAGCGCCACACGATCGGGGGCGACGGTGCGCTTCAATTTAAATATTACTTCGCTGTCTCGCGCGGAAAGCGATTCGAAACCGAGTGTCCCGGCCTCGGTCTTGAGCTGTACCAGCGCTAGCAGATGGGCCACCGGCTCGGGAGGTGTGCCAAAGCGATCTGCCAGTTCGGCTGCCATAGCCTCTACCTGTTCCGGCAGTTCTAGATTGGCCAGGCGCTGGTAGAAATTCATTTTGAGCGCGCGGTCGTTAATGTAGTCGTCCGGAAGATAGGCGTCTACCGGGATATCGACGGTAACCGGGCTCGGACGCGGCGGAGTATGGGTGCGCTCACCCTGTATCTCGAGAATAGCGTCCGCAAGTAGCCGAGTGTATAGGTCAAAGCCAACGGCATTCACAAAGCCGGACTGCTCGGCCCCCAGCAGATTACCGGCCCCGCGCAACTCCAGATCTTTCATGGCGATGCGGAATCCGGCACCGAGCTCTGTGGCCTCGAAAATAGCGCGTAGGCGCTTCTCAGCGATCGGCGTCAACTTGGTGTCCTGATTGTAGAGGAAGTAGGCATAGGCCTGGTGGGTACCGCGACCCACACGTCCGCGCAATTGATAGAGCTGCCCAAGCCCGAAGTACGCGGCATTGTTGACGATTATGGTGTTGGCGTTGGAGATGTCCAGGCCATTCTCGATGATTGTAGTGCTGACCAGGACATTGAATTCGCCGGAAGCAAAGTCCAGCATGACGCGCTCCAGTTGATCTTCCGGCATCTGCCCATGAGCGACGGCGAAGCTGGTCTCGGGAACAAGCTTCTGCAGCCGCTGCGCCAGCGCTTGAATCCCCTGTACGCGATTGTGAACAAAGAATACCTGACCGCTTCGATCCACTTCGCGTAGTATGGCCTCGCGGATCAGCGCCTCATCCCAACTCCGAATGAACGTGCGGATTGGCAGTCGCTCCTGGGGAGGGGTCTCGATGACGCTCATGTCGCGGACATTCACCAGCGCCATGTGTAGCGTTCGGGGAATGGGCGTTGCCGTCAGCGTTAGGACATCTACCTCGGTACGCAGCTGTTTCAAGCGCTCTTTGTGAGCCACTCCGAAGCGCTGTTCCTCGTCGATGATGAGTAGCCCGAGGTCCTTGAAGACTACGTCTTTCTGCAGGAGCCGATGGGTACCGATGACGATGTCTACCCGCCCCAGAGCCAGGTCCTTCAGTACCTCTTTCTGCTCCTTCTCGGTCCGGAATCGGCTCAGGAGTTCGACTCGAACCGGATAGGGTTTGAGTCGCTGTACGAAGGTATTGAAATGCTGCAATGCCAGCACCGTTGTCGGCACCAAGACGGCTACCTGGCGCTGGTCGAGAGCCGCTTTGAATGCCGCACGCAAGGCAACCTCGGTTTTGCCGTAGCCAACGTCGCCGCACACCAGCCGATCCATGGGGCGGGTGCTCTCCATATCAGCCTTTACTTCTTCGATCGCGCGTTTCTGGTCGGGGGTTTCTTCGTACGGAAAGGCTTCTTCCAGCTCCTGCAGCCAGGGTTGCTGGTCGTCTGGTGGAAAAGGGTGTCCCAGGGCAGATTCGCGCACGCTGTAGAGCCGCAAGAGGTCTCGGGCAATGTCGGCAACGTTTTCCTTGGCCTTCTGCTTAGCCCGAATCCAATCGCTTCCGCCCAGCTTGCTTAGCGCCGGTGCAGCATCTCCCATACCAATGTAGCGTGTGATACGGTCCAGCTGGTCAGTGGGAATATAGAGTTTATCGGTCCCTGCGTACTGAATCAGCAGATACTCGCGCTCAACGCCGCCGGCACTTAGTTTAACCAGTCCTTCAAAGCGGCCAATGCCGTGATCCTGGTGCACTATATAGTCGCCAGGACGTAGCTCAGCCAGGAATGACGCTGGTGTCACACTGGCGCGGCGTTGCTCGCCCCGCCGCTTTGACCAACCAAAGATCTCAGTATCGGTGAAGACGGTTAGCGCTAGGGAGTGGCTGTGCCAGCCTTCGGGAAAGTGTCCATGAACGAGCGAGAGAGTCCCAGGATCGGGAGCATCGGGCAGATCAGTTGCCGGCGAAACATAGATAACGCCTCCCTTGCCCAGCATCGCTTCATCAGCGAAGATCTCGGCGAGCCGGCGCGCCTGCCCGGTGATTATCACAACGCGTTGCCGCTCGCGGAGCAGTTTCCGCACATCTTCCGCAAAGGCGCGTACCCGGCCGCCATAGGACTGAGCCCCTCCCAGATCTGGAGCCAGACCATAATTATGCTCGGCTACAGTGCTCATCTCATCTTCAAACAGTGAGGCAAAAGCCAGCTGAGTATGACTGGCCAGCTCGGGAGCGAGTTCGGGCAAGGGAATGAAGGTAGATTTTAGACCTGGTGGATTCTCACAGTCGCGTTCTAGCCGATCACGCACCTCCTCTGCCTGCTCGGCGAGTTCCCCGCTTATCCGTCCAATTCCTTCTCTATCGTAGAGCGCCAGCACAGCCCTATCGGGAAGATACGCCAGGAGCGAGGTTGGTTGGTGCAGGTAGGGGAGATAGAACGCAATGTCATCAAATGACTGGCTGTTGCGTAGCATGTCAAGATCGCTCTGCCACCGGAAAAAGACGTCGGGGTGCATGCCAACCGTATCAAGCGTCTCCAGGTGGCGAGCCGCCGCAGGTCCACGCAGCGCCAGCGCCTCGCGAGCAGGGCCTACCAGCACCGCGTCAACAGGATTGAGCGAGCGTTGGGTGGTGTGATCGAAGGTGCGTATTGAGTCAATTTCCTCGCCGAAGAACTCAACTCGAACCGGGCGCACCATCGCTGGCGCAAAGATATCGACGATGCCGCCACGATGGCTTACCTGCCCCGGTGATTCTACCTCGGCCACCGGCTCATACCCCAGGCTGAGCAGATGCTGCAGCAATATGTGCGGGTCGAGTGACAGCCCGTTGCGGAGCTCGACAATCGACTCGCGAAACTCTTGCGGCGGCATGACCGCCTGGCCGAGCGCTCTCACTGAGCAGATCACTACCATAGCGCCTGCCGGACGAGTGAGCGCCGTGAGCACATTCATTCGTGACTGCACTGAGAGCGAGTCAGGCATGAGACGTTCATAGGGAAGAGCGTCGCGGTCGGCATACGGTAGTATGGGGAAATCGCGCCCAATGAGGCCGGTAAAGGTTTCGGTAACTCGTTCCACTTCCTGCGCGTCGCGTACCACATAGAGAACTGGCCGGTCAAATGAGGTGGCCAGCGCCGCCACCACATACGGTTTGGCAGCCTCGACCACTCCAGCAAGCACGGGGACATCAGTATGATTCATGAGCCGCTCATGCAGGCGGCGAAACTCCGGCCGGTTGGCGAGCAGAGGGAGCAAGCCACGTAACGACAAAATCAGCCTCCAGACCAGGCATTACTCATCGACCAGGACCCATAGACGCTATCAACATCGGTCCAACACTCGAGCATCTCATGTTTGCCTCACGCATTGAAGCGATTCATGGCAGCCTCGGCCCCCTCTTCCAGCCAGCACCAGGCGGCCTCGGCAGCCCGCTCGATTGCCCGGTCCAACTCTATGCGCTCATCGCCTCTAGGCACGCTCAAGAGATAGTCTATATTTTCTTCGCGTCCGTTGGCTGGGCGTCCCACCCCTACCTTGATCCGGGCAAAGGCATTGGTCCCAAGATGTGAGATGGTCGATTCCAGTCCGTGTTGCCCACCAGCCGAACCACCTGGACGCAAGCGAACACGGCCGAGCGGTAGGTCAAGATCATCACAAATCACCAGGAGGTCTGCCTGATCGACCTTGTAGAAGCGTACGAGCTCGCCTACCGCACTGCCGCTCTCATTCATGTAGGTCTGTGGCTTCGCCAACATAACCTTGTTGCCGGCAACGACGCCACTGGCCAGTAGAGCGCGGCTCCGGCGCGTGTCCCAAAGCCACTTCTGCTGCTCGGCCAGGACATCGACGGCATCAAAACCGGCATTATGCCGTGTATGGGCATAACGGAGACCGGGATTGCCTAACCCGACAATCAACTTCACGTCCCTTACTCCATACTCCGTGGTACTCCATGAAGCAGTGAAGACAGCGCTGAGTCTGCTGCCGGCACCAAAAACGTGCGCAGTGCAACACATTTGGGGCAGCCGCGAACGCGACTCCCCCATGGCAGACCCCTATACTTCTGCCCATGCTCTCATATTGTACCACGCAAACGCTGGTGGCAAGCCACATATTCTCCTGGCTACCCGGTGGTTCGCCATAGATGGGATAATGGGAATAATGTCTTCGTGGAATAACGTCTCATGGCGCAGTGCCGGCTGCCGGCGGGTCTCGCACCGTGTGGCCGGGGAGGGCAAGAAAAGCTATGGATAAGATCACCCTTTCGCAAAAATTTGCGCTCTTCAATGACTATTGGAGCCCAAAAGTGATTGGGGAGTTGAATCAGTTCGCGGTGAAAATCGTCAAAGTCAAAGGGGAGTTCGTCTGGCATCATCATGAGGTCGAAGATGAGCTCTTCCTGGTAGTCAAGGGTCGTCTCCTTATGCAAACTCGTGAAGGCCCGGAGGGAGAGCGGAACGTGTGGCTGGAGGAGGGCGAGCTCATCATCATTCCTCATGGCGTTGAACATCGTCCAGTGGCAGAAGAGGAGGCGCAGCTCCTGTTACTCGAACCTCGCACCACGCTCAATACCGGAAACATTGAGAGCGAACGAACTGTTCTCGAGCTGGAACATTTGTGATGTGTGCGCCAGCAAGCCTGGTACCTGATCTTTGACGTACATTGCTGTTCAGAAGGAATGCTTAGTATGGCTTTGCTCGATCCATCGCTGGTGGGCCATGAGACACAGCCCGAAACGGTGCTGATTACCCCTGAAGACATTCGTGCGTTTGCCGCAGCCATTGGCGACGACAATCCTGTATTCTTCGACGAGTCGGCAGCGCTCCGGGCTGGCTACGCCAGTCTCCCCATGCCACCGACCTTCGTAACCCGTCTGCGAGTGCCCTTTGCCGAAGCCGGTCTTGACCCCGAGCACAGCCAGGTGCTGCACGTCGAACAGGAATATAGGTATACCCGCCCGATCCTGGCAGGAGACATTCTGGTGGGACGGCACCGCGTAGCCTCGATCCGGCTATCGGGACGAGGCGATATGGCGATCATGTCGCTGGAACAATTCTGCGACAGCCTGGAAGGCGAGCGCATCGTCACTGGGAAAGCCTCGCTGATTGTACGCGAAATGGCTGAGGCTGGATCGTCCGCCACCGGAACTGGCCGGCCCAGACGGCAACAGGAGACACCGCTGCCGGAGAGGCCAACGCTACACCTCGACACTCTGGTAACACAGGCGCAGATTGACGCCTACGCAGAGGTTAGCGGAGATCACAATCCCATACACCTCGATCCCGAGGCCGCGCGTGCTGTAGGGCTCGACGGCACCATCGCTCATGGCATGTTGAGCATGGCGTTCGCCGGGCGCATGCTGACCAGTTGGCTCCATGGACAGGCAGAGCGCGGCGGCTGGATTCGCTGGCTGCATGTGCGCTTTCAGGCCATGGCACGGCCTGGCGATAGGCTTAGCTGCTTCGGCAATCTGCTTGGGCGCGATGCGGAACGACAGCCGGTGGAATTGTGGACCCTGAACCAGCGAGGTGAACGCGTCATCTCCGGCGATGCCGAGGTCATGTCCCCCGTCGTCTAGCTTTCCGGCATCCGGCCTGACGGTGACTTCGGCGCACGCAAGCTTGGCGATGGTGAACGCCGGCGAAGGAGCACCGTTCCGGTCACGAAGAAGCTGGCACCGCCTATGGCCAGCGCGGCGCCGGCTACCCCGGCCAGCGGCAATGCGGTACCTGACTCGCCCGAAGAGGATTCGCTTGATCCGAACTGCGTTGGAGTGCTAGTCGCGGGCAAGGGCACCTGTGTGGCCCGGCCGCTGGACTGGGAAGCGCTTGCTCCAATAGGTGAGGTATACGATGGCGCCCTGGTGAAGCTGGTGCTTGGGCTGGTAGAGACAGAATTGGTCTGGGATGCCGATCCCATGGAAGATGCCGACGATTCCGATCCATGAGGGCTCTGAAGCACTGTGGCTATCAGAATGAAGAGCCCCAGCACCGCTACCATGCCGCCGATCCACTGCAGTGCGCGTGCGCGCACTGCTCTGTAGCCGGCCACGGTGGTACCACCGCCTCCGGCGATTGATTGCGGAACGGCGCCGGTCTCTGGCAGCCGAAAAGATCGTGGCAACACGGGAAGTGGCACCGAGCGAAGTAGCGCACGAGTCTGTCTCAGCTCCTCCAATGTCTGGCGGCAGGCCTCGCAGGTAGGCAGGTGCTGCTCCAGAGTAGCGCGCTCATGCTCTCCCAGCTCGCTATCCAGGTATGCTGAGAGTCGTTCTCGCTGCCGCTCCCAGTCACTATGCTGTTGATGTCCGCCAACTGTCATATGGGTATTCGGTTCCACCTACCCGCCGGTGCCAATTACCCCGGCTCTACTCACGAGCACCTGCTGCCGCAACCGCTTCGCTCACGTTACGACTGAGGTGAGGTCTTGTCACTGCCAGGACGCCGGAGCGATTCTGAAAGTTCCCCCTGTCGTGACAGGATATGTCTCATGTGTTCCCGCCCACGAGCGATACGGGATTTGACGGTGCCAAGTGACGTTTCCATGACTCTCGCAATCTCATCATATGGTAGCCCCTGTATGTCGCAGAGCACCAGGGCGAGCCGCTGTTCTGACGGTAACTCCAGCAAAGCGGACTGTATATGGAGAATGGTATCAGCCCGCAGCGCCAGCTTTTCAGGATCCCAGGTGGAATCTATCATTGCCTGAGGCGCGCGTGGAGTGCCTGTACCATCGCTGTCCCGACTGGTCTCGAGCGCGGCATCAAGGGAGATCTGTGGGCGGCGGGTCTGGCTACGGAAATGGTCGATGCAGGTGTTGCTGACAATGCGATAAAGCCATGCTCGAAAGGAGGAGCCGTGAAATGTACCGATAGCGCGAAACGCCGAGAAAAAAGCGTCCTGGGTGACATCGGCGGCGACATCCGGGTCGCCCACCATGCGCACTGCCAGCGCAAATGCGCCGACCTGATGACGCTCGACCAACTGGTTGAAAGCCGAGCGATCCCCCTGCTGGCTCAAGCTGACCAGCTTCTGTTCCAGCGCATGCTCGCCCGCCTGGCTATCCTGATCGTGGCTCTCGTGGCTCATACATTCCCCCACTACCAGAGAGTAGTGTAGCCGAAGAGGGCGCAAGGGACAAGCCGATTCTCGCGGTCCTACGGTGGCGAGCCGGCGGGTCGAGCTACCGCTGGACGGCTACGTCTAGAAGTCGGAGCCGTATTTGGCCGGATCGGCTTCGTAAAGCGCTTTGCACTCGGGAGTATCGAAGTAGATAGTTCCTTCGCCCAAGTCGTTGACCGGCGCCGGCAGCGTGTTGGTGGCCGTTGCTTTGTCGACCAGGTTCCCACAGACCGGATCTCGTGCCAGCTTGGTGGCGTCGATATCCTGGTCGTCTAGATTGTCGGGATTGGGATTGAGAGCATCCTGTACGAGGGCATCCAAGTGCCCGTCCTCGGGTTGCTGCGACTGCTGGGATTGATCTGATTCGCGGTCTGAACTCATGGCTGGTTTCCTCCAGAATAACCAGTGAAACGCCCTACTGCCTACAAGAAACGCTTCGTACAGCAGAGACTGTACTCTCTACAGGATACACCAGCCATCAGCGCCAGCGCATCCTCTCGATTCTAGCAAGGACGATGCCGGGCCGGAGCAGGCAACCCCTAGCAGCTCCTATCGCCTAATTCGATACGGGGCATTGCCCTATTGGATTGGCAAGCTGCTATACTTCGTCTACCGGGCGAGCAGGTATATGCGGGACGAGTAGCGCAGCAGGCACTGCTGCTGCGCTATACTGCGGTTAATCGACAACCAGAGAAAATGTACAACAGGTACAAGAGGTGTATTCTATGCCATCGCAGGCGGCGCGACCCGACAAATTCGGTGCACGCGCGACCCTCAAAACTTCCAACGGCGAGGTTGGCTGGTACCGGCTAGACGCGCTCACTAGCGTCAGCACCATCTCCATCGAGAAGCTGCCCTTTACTCTGCGTATTTTGTTGGAGAATGCGCTGCGCAATAATCACCTTGAGCCGGGGCTGGTCGGCGAGCCCGATGTTCTGGCACTGGCGCGCTGGCGCCCTGGAGGGCAGCCTGCTCCCGACGATCCGCAGGAACTTCCGTTTATGCCCGCGCGTGTGATATTGCAGGATTTTACCGGCGTACCTGCGGTAGTAGACCTGGCGGCTATGCGAGATGCCGTACGAGAGATGGGCGGTGATCCCAACGGTATCAATCCGCTGGTTCCCGCCGACCTGGTCATCGACCACTCGGTTCAGGTGGATAGATTTGGTTCAACGCTGGCGTTCGCCGCTAATGTCACACGCGAATATGAGCGCAATAGCGAGCGTTACGCCTTGCTGCGCTGGGCTCAACACGCGTTCAAAGACTTCAGTGTTGTGCCGCCTGGCACCGGCATAGTGCACCAGGTGAACCTTGAGTACCTTGGTAAGGTGGTACAGATACGGGATGGAGTAGCCTTTCCCGACACCCTGGTAGGGACCGATTCACACACGACCATGATCAATGGACTGGGTATTCTGGGATGGGGCGTTGGCGGTATCGAGGCCGAGGCCGTTCTCCTGGGTCAACCGCTCTACCTGCTGACGCCAGAGGTTATCGGTATGCGCCTCTCCGGAGCTATGCCGGAAGGCACAACCGCGACTGATCTGGTCCTAGCAGTGACGCAGAGACTGCGTAAGCATGGTGTGGTAGGTCGCTTCGTCGAATTTGCCGGTGAGGGGCTCAGCTCGCTCAGCCTACCGGATCGTGCCACCATTGCCAACATGTCACCGGAATTCGGCGCCACGGCTACGCTCTTTCCGGTAGACGATGAGACGCTTCGTTACCTGCGTCTGACCGGCCGTCCCCCCGAGCTGGTAGACCTGGTCGAACGCTATTGCAAAGAACAGGGACTGTTCCGCACTGACGCTGCACCCACGCCCGAGTTCACCGAGCTGCTGGAATTGGATCTGGCAACCATTGAGCCAAGCCTCGCCGGTCCCAGCCGGCCGCAGGATCGGGTAGCCCTGGGCGATGTCAAGACTTCCTTCCGTGCCGTCTATAAAGACCGTTTCGAGAATACTGCCACTACGGCTACCGTCAGGATCGATGGCGAAGAGGTTGACCTGACGCATGGATCGGTGGCCATAGCCGCCATTACCAGCTGCACCAACACCTCCAACCCATCAGTAATGATTGCCGCTGGGCTGCTGGCGAAGCATGCCGTCGAGCGGGGACTGATGGTAAATCCGTCGGTGAAGACCAGCCTGGCTCCTGGCTCGCGCGCGGTCACCGACTATCTGGACAGTTCGGGACTGACGTCTTTCCTGGAGGCGCTCCACTTCCACACCGTGGGCTACGGGTGTACCACGTGCATCGCCGAGGGCACGCCGGTTCTGTTGGCCAACGGCACCACCCAGCGCATCGAACGGCTGCCGGTTGCCGGTGGTGCACGGGTATTCGGACCGACTGAAGACGGCAAGCTTACCATGGCGCGGCAGGCGGAGACCGTGGTGCAAGGGGTTCGCGAGTGTATCTCCCTCACATTGCAAGACGGGCGCGAACTGGTCTGTACTCCAGATCACCGAATACTCTGTGCCGATGGACGCTGGGTTCGTGCGGATGAGCTGGTGCTGGGACAAGATCGTGTGGTGGTAGGCCTGGAAGCTCCGCTGGATGAGCCCGGGAGCGACGAAGTGGGTTATGCCCTCAAAGCCGGCAGCATGATGTTCACCATGGATACCCCGTATGAACGTCAGCGCACATTGGCGTTCGCACGCCTGCTTGGGCATCTGCTCAGCGACGGCTCGATCAGTGTCGAGGGGCAAGGGCGAGCGAATGTTGGCCAGGCAGTAGATCGCGACGTGGTGCTCAATGATGTCGAGCTGCTTACTGGATACCGCCCGGCAGCAACACGCTACGACGATCGGAAGTGGGCCATTATATTGCCTATGTCGCTCACCAATGCGTTGCTTACATTGCCTGGCGTGCGCGTCGGGCGGCGCATTCAACAGGCTCCGGTACTCCCTGCATTCGTATTGGACGAATACTGCCCTGTAGCGGTGGTACGCGAGTTTCTGGGCAGCCTCTTCGGAGCAGATGGGCACGCGCCTGTCCTACATCGCTTGGGAGAGCGTGAAGAGGATGCAACTCTCGAAACTCCGGCCTATTCTCAAAGCGCTACCCCTGAACATGTGGAGCGGCAGAAGCAGGTCATGGCAGAGATACTCGGTCTTCTTGCTCGCTGTGGTGTAAAGACCGATGGGGCAAAGGTGTATGTATTTCCCACTCGGCGTGCGATTTCCTCCTATCCAGCGGCTCAGGATGGCCTCCCGCGAGTTGAGGTCCGTCTGGAACTGCCGGACGGCCTCTCCTTTATAGAGCAAGTTGGATTCCGCTACTGCGTGGACAAGGCTTTGCGAGCCAGCGCAGCAGCTGTGTACTGGCGAACCATAGACCGTATTCACCAGCAACGCTTGTGGATGTCCTCGCGCCTGGAAGAGCTGCACCAGGTGGATGTCAAATTGTCGTTCTCGCAGGCGCGTCAGCAGGCGGCTGCAGCGTTGATGGAACGCGAGGCGGTTGTGTCGCCGCACTATGCGCTTCTTTCCGGCTATGACCGCTTTTCACGGCTGCCGCAAGCAACAGCGCGCAAGTTCCAGCCGCTACATCGAGAGAGTTGCGGCTTCCCATCACCCGTCGAGCTGTTCAGGCAGATTGGTGTCCGCGAGTGGTTCGCACCGCTGCGCTCGCGTGCGGAGACCGATCCGCAGAAGCGCTACTGCGTCGAGAAATCGGCCTTGGCGCTGCCGGCATTTACCCTGCAGGTAATGGAACGGCGGCCAGCTGGCAACCGTACGGTCTTCGATCTAGCTGTCGATGACGTACATGCCTTTGTGGCCGGCACAGTCGCGGTGCATAACTGCATCGGTAATTCCGGTCCTTTGCCGGAGCCGGTGGCGGAGGCGGTGCAGAATGAGAACCTGGTAGTCGCGGCGGTGCTCAGCGGCAATCGCAACTTCGAGGGGCGCATACATCCGCAGGTGCGCGCCAGCTATCTGGCCTCCCCGCCGCTGGTGGTAGCTTATGCTCTTGCCGGAACGGTAGATATTGACCTCACCAACGACCCGATCGGACACGATCCTAACGGTGAGGCGGTCTACCTGCGCGATCTCTGGCCGGCTCCTGCCGAGATCACCGAGACGCTCGATCGTGTGGTGAAACCCGGAATCTTTACCAAAGAGTATGCACATGTCTTCGATGGCGACGAGCTCTGGCGTGCACTGCCTATGCCCGAGGGTGGCGGCGAGCTCTTCGCCTGGGATGAAGCCTCTACCTATGTGAGAAAGCCTCCATTCTTCGAAGCCCTGGCTCTCGAACCGGAGCCAGTCGCCGAGATCACCGGCGCGCGTGTGCTGGTCTCGGTTACTGATTCCATCACCACCGACCATATCTCGCCGGCGGGCTCGTTTACGGCGGCTAGCCCGGCCGGTCAGTATCTAACCCAGTTGGGAGTCGCGGTACGGGACTTCAACAGTTACGGCTCCCGGCGCGGCAATCACGAAGTCATGGTACGCGGCACCTTCGCCAACATCCGCCTGCGCAATCTGCTGGTGCCGGGTAAGGAGGGCTATTACACCGTCTACCTTCCCACTGGGGAAGAGATGACGATCTACGATGCCTCAATGCGGTATCAGTCAGAGGGTACGCCACTGCTGGTAATTGCCGGCAAAGAGTACGGCTCAGGCAGCTCACGAGACTGGGCGGCCAAGGGGCCACTGCTGCTGGGTATCCGGGCGACGATTGCCGAGAGTTATGAGCGAATCCATCGCAGCAACCTAGTAGGTATGGGAATCCTGCCGTTGCAGTTCAAGCCTGGTGAGAATCGCGAGAGTCTCTCACTATCCGGTCGGGAGATATACGACATCATAGGCATTGGTGGTGAGCTGCGGCCGCGCCAGGAACTGACTGTGCGCGTACACAATCCCGAAAGTGGTCAGGAACGGGAATTTGCGGCCGTGACCCGGCTGGATAGCCCAATAGATATCAACTATTATCGAAACGGCGGTATTTTGCAGACCGTGCTGCGTCGCCTGGTGCGCGAACAAAAGGGGTCTTGAAGTCACCTGGACTGACCTGATGACACTCAGGCCGGTATGAGCATATCGTCGTCGACCAGAACGGTCTTGCCGTCGAGCTTCTCGAGGTGAATCACGCTGTCGAGGCCCTGCTCAAACGTATCGTCGTGGCTGATAACTATCAATTGGTCGAAGCCGCGCACGCGTCGTATCTGTTCAGCCAAGTTGCCGCGTCGCTCGCCATCCATGTTCTGAGTCGGCTCGTCGAAGAAGGCAATATCGAGCCGGCTTAGATGGCGCAGCAGCGCCAATCGTACTGCAAGTGCGGCGCTCATCTGCTCGCCTCCGCTTAATTGAGCAAAGCTGCGCTCCTGGCCATTCTTGCCGAGAACGATCTCGTACTCGTTGGTCCAGGCAAGTTCAGCCGAATGATCGCCCATGATCTCACCGAAGATGCGGTTGGCCTGAATGGAAATTTCTCGCAGCAGCGCTTTCATGATAAAGGGGCCGGCCTCTTTAATGATGTCGCGGAAGTGTGCGAGCATTTGCTCCAGGTCTTCCAATGTACCGACCTCGGTGCGTTCGGCATTCAGCTGTATTTGCATGGCCTCGGCCCGGGAAATTTGAGCCTCAACCTGCTGGCTCTCCTTGAGCAGATAATGTAGTTCGGCTCGTTTTTTCATGTCTTCGTCTTTGAGATCGCTAGTGCTCTGTTCCGCTCGTTTCAGAGCTTCCTCGTCGAACATGGAGCAGCACTCTCGATGGGCGCTCTGCGCCTGCCGGAAAGCTACCTCAGCGCTGCGAGCCGCTACGCTGGCTTTCTTGGCATCTTCCTCGCGCCCCGGTAGTTGCTCCGCCAGCTTCTCGTATCTCAGGTACTGCTGGTAGCCTGGCTGGCTCTCCTCTAGCTCGTGACGAAGGACGGCGATTTCGCTCTCCAGCTGGGCAAAGGGGGCGAGTTCGTGCTCCAACTTGGCAAGGTTCTCCACGAGGCTTTGCAGCTGCCGTTCCCTGGTATTTACCTCTGCTTGGTATGCTGGCCGTCCGTCAGCCAGATGTTGCAGGTGCGCGTGAATGAGCCGCTGGTCGCCCAGTGTAGACAGCTCGTTTTCGATCTGGGTTAGCACTGCCTTAACCGGTTCCACCTTGGCCAGATCCTTCTCCAATCGCGTTGCCTCAACCATCAAGTCAGCCTGTTGGGCCTGGAGGCGGGCGAGCTCAGTGCGGCGAGGCTCCAGTTCTCGAAGTTTTTTATCAGCATCGTCACTTTTCTTGAACAATTTCTGTGCCTCAGCCAGGTCTGCGGAGTTGGGGCTGGCTCGCTCGAAGTCCTCTATCTCCCGCTGTTCCGCGGCCAATTCGGCTAGTCGCTTCTCCGCCGCCGTCCGTTGTTCAGTGACACTGGCAAGCTGCTGTTCATACAACTCGAGCTTGTCAAAATATTTGCGTACCTCTCGAGCGCGGTCGCGCTGCTGTTCCAGGCCTACCAGTTGATTGCGAACGCCTTGTAACGCAACTTCTTCCTGAGCAACCTGCTGATCGAAGTAATTGCTGAGGCTCCTGACACCTTTGCGTTGAATGTTGAGGCAGGGCTCTTGCAAGAAAGGACAGTTGCCGCCAACCGATGCCTCGCTTGAACGCCGGTGCTGGTCACGCCGCGCCTCGATTAGCCTTAGCTGGCCTTCAATGTCGCGGCACCTATCCTCGAGTGTAGGTAATTCCTCGGCTACTGACTGGTTTGCGCGTATCTTGCGAACATTCTCGCTTAAACGGCTCTGGTTGCCGGTAGCTTTCTCACGGATGGCTACCAGATCGCGTTGCTCCTGTAGGATTTTCTCCAGTCGCTTCTCGCGCTCACTCTGCCGCGCGCGCAGATCCTGGAGCATGGCAAGATGCTCTCGTCTCTGGTCCAGCATGTCTGCTTCTGGGCCTAACGACTCAAGCGCGGTAATAGCCTTCTCACACGTCTGTATGTCTTGACTATTGCGCTGGCCGCTCCTTCTGTCACGTTCGAGTTGACGGACAATTTCTTCTCCACGCTCTACCTCCATCCGTGCCGCATCGCGCTTTCCTTCCAGCGCCTTCTGCCGCTCCACCAGTGGTGTGACATCCCGCAACTTTTCCTCAGCCTGGTATGCCTCCCGCAGACGCTCTTCGACATTACGTAAATCACGGTCGGCAGCCACATGCCTCTCCGCGATCTCAGAACGCTTCCTGGCTAACTGATCTCGCAGGAGAACTCGCTGGTTGGCCGAATTGCTCTTGTCTGTGGCGGCCAGATACCGTTGATAGTCACTGGTGGCGGCATCGCGGCTCTCGGCAGCCAGACGAGCTTCCGCAAGCAGACGGAGAGCAGCGTTTTGCTGTGCCTCGGCGGCGTTGCTCGCGGCTTCGGCTAATTTCACTTTGCCCTCTAAATTCTGGATTTGCCTGTATTGCTCTCGGAGAGCGTCGCGCCGCTTTTCGGCTTCGGCACTCGCTGTCTCTAGATACAGCAGTCTTGTGGATATGGCCTGTTGCTGCTCCCGGAGCGCCGCCAGCGAGGCGCGCCAGCCTTCCAGCTGGTTGGTCTCGTGCTCGAGCTCGGCGATGCGCTTCTCGACGTTGCGCCGCTCTTCTTGCAGATAAGCCCGTGTGTCGTTGAGCTTTTCAGCAGCCTTGCGATAGTCCTCGATCTGGAGCAATGTATCGAATTTCTTCTTGCGGCTGGCGGGGGCAAGCAGAAAATCGGCAGTAAATGTGCCCTGGGGAATGCCAAGCGCATCATTGAAGAGGTCGCGAAGAGAGATGTCAGTTTCGAGGCGAAGGTGCCGGCGAAGGAAGTCGGTGACGTCAGTTTTCTGCTCTACCACCCGCATCTGCAGTTCGGGGTCGTAAATGTACCAGGTCGGCGAGGAACCACAGCGCCGAACCGCTTGGTATTCCCGGTCATCCTCAGCCGAGATAAATGACACCGTCACCACGCCATACCGCTCACCCTCGCGTACGAATTGATCCTGGGAGTAGTTGATCGCATCGAAGAGAGCGAAGCCAATGGCCTCCACCAGAGTCGACTTGCCCGCGCCATTGTGGCCACGTATGGCAGTGGTGCCGCTACGCAATGGCACTTCAATTTTCTGGTAGCTCTTGATGTTCTCAAGCGCAACTGCTGTAATACGCACGTGTTTCTTGCCGCCCTCCCGGTTGGTGAGAAGACAAAGGGGGACATCGTCTTCTTCCAGCCAGCACCTGACGAAGCGGAAAAAGGCACGCCAGTCGCCAGCCTGCTCTTCTGCCTGTATGGCCTCACCCGGTCACATATTCAATTTTCTAGTATAGCATGCGACGTGCAGGAGGGAGTTACAGGTAGTCTTCCGGCCGTATTACGCCTACCAGCGGCTCCCCCTGTAGGAAGTGCCGGATGTTTTCAGCTGCCTGTCTGGTGGCATCCTCGGCAATGTGAGGCACTACCCCGGAGTTATGGGGAGATCCCAGGACATTGGGCAACTCCAGAAAGGGGTATTCCATTGCGAATTTCCTCTGAAGGAATGGCTCGGTCCACCAGGCGTCGATGCCCACCAGAAAGCCCGGGTGGCTATGGGCATGTTGGTAGAGCGCCTGCTCATCGATGATGGCGGCGCGAGCGACGTTTATCAGTATGGCATCAGTCTTCATCCACCCAAGCTGCGTGGCTCCTATGAGGCCACGTGTGGCATGGTTAAGCGGCAAAGAGACCACTACCACGTCGCTTTGTCTCAGCACCCGCTCCAGGTCGTCCAGTGTCCCCAGAAATTCGGTAGGCTCATCGCTGGCTCCGCTATGGTTAATTGCAAAGATCCGCAAGCCAAACGCGCGCATGAGCCGGGCGGTAGCGCGCCCTATACCCCCGAACCCAAGTATGCCGGCAGTCATGCCGGAGAGCAGCCGGTTGGGAGTGAACTGATCGAATTCACCCTGTCGCAACTTCTGGTTCTCGATGAGCAGACGTTTGGCCAGGGCCAGAATCATCGCCATTACGTGTTCGGCCATCGGCCGAGCATAGGCACCAGGATTGCTGGCGATAGTCACGGTAGTGGGCAGCGCCGCGAAGGGCATATGGTCGGCACCGGCAGAGACCAGCTGAATCAGTGTGCCGGGCTTCAGACTTGGGTAGTACTCTTGAGGCACTTCCCGGGGGAAGTTCCACGACAGTATTGCCTGGGCCTGCGAAAGTGTATGGAGGCGCTCGTCCGGAGCTACCTCGGTGAGAAAGGTCACTGAGGCCACACTTTCCAGTATATTGAGCACGATGGTTTTCTGCTCAGCGGAAGCCCTGGTTGTGATCACGACGCTTGGCTGTTCCATCTATTCCGTACCCCTGACTATCCGAATATGTGCCCGCTCCCCCCTATGGGAGTGAGTCATGTTGCCTCTTTCGTACTATAGACCAATGCTCCCACCATCTTCACTGCGCTACTCAATTGGTCTTTAGGAGTTCCCACGCGCCCACATGAGCAAACATGTTCCCGGTTGCAGACCGCTTGCCTATCTGGTATCCTTTCTCGGGAACTACGGGAGAGTACAGTACAGAAGAAGGAATAACCATGGCGGGGAAACGCGTCTACATCAGCTGCGCTTCTACGGATACCTCGCTTCTGGATATGCTCACCGCGGCGCTTGACGCCTGGGAGATCACCTACGGCTATCTGGAGCGGGGTGAATTATCGGAAGGCGGAATCCTGCCGGCGACCGCGCAGAACGCCATTAGGCAGGCTGAGGTCTTTCTCCGGGTGTGTACGGCGGCGACCGTCTCCTCGCTTTCGATGGCTCAAGAGCTACAGTTCTTCTACACGCTGCAGGTGGGGGACCGGAGCGCCGGCAAGAGCGAGCGACGCACACTGGCCAATGTGATTCTCGATCCAGGCTATCAGCGCGAGCCCTTTGACGAGGTGACGCTCTTTATCGACACCGCCGGCAAGAGCCGGGCCTACTGGCTGGATGAGCTGGCCCGTCCGCTGGGAGTGGCTACTGAGGCCAGGCGTCTCAGCCGGCGTTCGGCCATCGTGTTGGGGGTTGCCGGTGGTGTGACCGTGCTTTCGGCCGCGGCCGCCGGGGGCTTTCTGCTGCGCAATCAAATACAGGCGAGTTCGGGTCCTGGGCCGTTTGCAGGGGGAAACCGCCTCTCCGGCCAGCTGGCCTGGTCTACCTCGGTCAGCCCGGATTATGCCGCTGCCGTTAAAAAGGCGGACGGGATTACTTCTTCTGTAGGTGTGGCTGCTGACGGCACGACGCTCTATGCCTTTAGCCTCGATATCATACGCGCACTAACTCCACAGGGAAATAATATCTGGAATATCACCACATACTCCGACATCCAGCTGCCGGGAGTAGACTTGTTTGGCACCACGCCACCGCCTTACGCCGGCCACCAGGTCCTGGCTTTCCAACGTACCGATTCGCAGGATACCGTCAATCTTACGGTCATGGATAGCCGAACCTGGAGTACGCTCTGGCAGAAGCCAGCAGTTGTCGGCGAGGCATCGGTTCCAGTTGGACCAGTGACAGTAGCGAAGTCCAGTCTGTATTGCCTCTTTCCATTCCAAGGTGATGATTGGGCGCTCTGTTCCTTTGATCTTCATACTGGGACGGTTAACTGGAGTTACTCGATCGGACTTGGTGTGCCGTATCCGGCGGCGGCCTACGACTCCGGCCGACTCTATATCGGCAGCCCTTATTACTGTGTTTGCCTCAATGCCGAGACGGGTACAACGATCTGGCGGTCTGACCTTCCTACCACAGTGGTGGCTACTGCGCTGGTAAGCGGAGGTCTAGTGCTCTTTGGCGGGCTAGACGGCTGTTTCTATGCGCTAGAAGCTACCTCCGGGAAGCTTCGCTGGCAAACTAGCCTGGCTGCTCCTATCTCTGCCCAGGCGGTAGCACTCGGCAACGTGATATATGTTGGCGATGCAACTGGGTACCTGTGGGCGCTGGATATGGCCTCAGGCAATGTGTATTGGCGTGTCTTCGCCGGATATGATGTCAGCAGGGATCCAGGCACTAGCAATGCCGCCATTCTGTACCCACCGGCGATCTCTCGTAACCTGGTGAGTATAGTCGCCGGCGACACGTTGAGCGCGATTGACCTTATACACGGACGTGTGCGCTGGCGTTACCAGACGCTGGCCGCTAACTCGTCGCAACGTGGTTTTGCTACCGGTCCGGTGGTACTTGGAGGATACTTAATCGTTGGCGACGCTCAGAATAACGTTCTCGCTATTAATCCTTGATAGCGGCAGGTAGTTATATTAGGTACGTATATATCGTATCCAGTGGCGGGCTTCGCATCGTGGAATCGCTGGAGCAGGAGCGCTAGGTATGTTTGGCAACGGCCAGATCATCATCAGCCATACCCATGACGATAATCAGCGCTGCCAGCCTCTTCTGGCGGCGCTGGATGCCTGGCAAACCGATTACTGGTTTGATCCACGGGAGTGGGATGACGGAGAACGATTCTCCGAACAGGTTCAACAGGCACTGGACACTCGCGATATTTTCGTGAGGGTCTCTACCCCGGCGGCCGAGCGATCCTTCTGGATGGATCGTGAGCTGCGAGCGGTACGTGGCTTACGCTCGGCTTTTCCCGAGCATCCTCGCCTGATCATCCACCTGGTGCTCTCCGGGAGTATGTCCGCGCTGACAAAATCTGCGGGCACCGGGGAAGTTGTCATCGACGCTACCAGGACTCCACGGTCGCTGTGGATGCAGGAGTTGCGCCGGGAGCTGGGCGCGGTGGCTGGGCGGCGAGTCAGCCGGCGCACGGCCGTTGCCGCGGGAGCGGCCTCGATGGTAGCGGTAGCGACTGCGGGGGTAGCGGCGAAGATATTCTTGACGCCATCTCACGCCATGGCCAATCCTTTCCATCCCAATAATGCAGCCCATCCAGCGGCTATCGAGCCCGGTGCTCTGCCGGTTCGCTGGCACAAATCTCTGAATTTTAGCGCATCCGAGCTCGCGGGCTACTTATCTGAAAATTTCAATGTTGGGATGGCCGCCGACGATACGGCGGTGTATGCGATATCTCCTACCAGCCTCGTAGTAGTAGCCATGTCGCTTCGTGACAGCAGCATTCTTTGGTTCTATCCTGATCAAAGTCGCGTGCCTCGCGTGACCGTCACTGGGTACACCATCGCCACCACTCCCGCGAGCACTGCTGTCTTTATACTCTCGCAGGTGTTCACACCTGGATCAAACCCGTTAAATCCAACCATAAGCTTCAACCTAATGGCAGTGGAAAAGGCCAGTGGCAAACTCTTGTGGAAGTCTCCAAACCTGTCGTCCCCGGACTTATTTTCAGATCGGTGGTCAGGACTCTGTCTAACAGATTCGGCTATATTTTTCCAGCTGGATGGCAAACTCTACGGCTACACCCAGGCTGGCGAACCACTCTGGCCACCACTTACCATGTTCGTTTTGACTTCCACTTCTCCGGTTTCCTTTAGCATGTCCGCCCCGGCATTTGCCGGCGGCCTGCTATTCGTAGCTACCCTCGACGGCCGTCTCCTGGCTGTCGAGTCGGCGACCGCTGCCCTTTCTTGGTCCGTCCAGCTAGCCACAGTGGCCACGGGGGAGATTGCACCGATCCAGGCCTCTCCGGCGACAGCGGGTGAGCTCGTCTATGTGGGCGCGTCCGACGGCTACTGCTACGCCCTCAATGCCAGCAGCGGGTCGCTTGCCTGGAAAACTCAGCTAATAAACGCAGCTGCCTACAATACGAATTCCAATCCTGGGTTCACCGCGCTGATGGGATCGGTGACAGTAGGCAATGATGTTATCTACCTGCAGGCGGCGATTCTCAATCAACAGCTTACCTTCGAGGGCACCTGGCTGTTTGCATTGGATGCCAACACCGGCAAGCAGCTCTGGAAGGTAGATCCTACCGAGCTTCGCATCCCTCTGCCTCCTTCGCTTTCGTCAAGCATTGTTTGCATAGCGAGCGTCGCTCCCTGGTATCCCACTGGTGACCTCATCTATACCACGCTTAGTTTCACCTCCAGTACTCTTGATACTGATGTAGCCGCTGTGCAGGTACTGGTAGCTCTCAACCGGCAGGACGGCTCGCTTCATTCTTACTTTTGGGCGCCTGTGGACGGCGAGAACCTTGGAGACGGCTACGCTCCCCCGACCCCAGCACCGGTGCCAGGAGGCATGGCCTTTATGACCAATGAGCCGCAAGTATATGTGTTGAATCTATGAGGCCAGCTAGTTACCATTGCCTAACCAGAGTGCCGGTTGCGGATTGACTGCCTATCTGGTATCCTTTCTCGGGAACTACGGTAGAGTTCGGTGCTGGAAAAGGGGTAACGATGGCGGGGAAACGCGTCTACATCAGCTGCGCTTCTGCAGATGCCTCACTTCTGGATATGCTCACCGCGGCGCTGGATGCCTGGGAGGTCACCTACGGCTATCTGGAGCGGGGTGAACTGGCTGCCGGTGGTATCTTGCCGGCGACCGCGCAAGATGCGATACGGCAGGCTGAGGTCTTTCTCCGGGTGTGTACGGCGGCGACCGTCTCCTCGCTTTCGATGGCTCAAGAGCTACAGTTCTTCTACGCGCTGCAGGTGGGGGACCGGAGCGCCGGCAAGAGCGAGCGACGCACACTGGCCAATGTGATTCTCGATCCAGGCTATCAGCGCGAGCCCTTTGACGAGGTGACGCTCTTTATCGATACCGCCGGCAAGAGCCGGGCCTACTGGCTGGATGAGCTGGCCCGTCCGCTGGGAGTGGCTACTGAGGCCAGGCGTCTCAGCCGGCGTTCGGCCATCGTGTTGGGGGTTGCCGGTGGTGTGACCGTACTCTCGGCCGCGGCCGCCGGGGGCTTTCTGCTGCGCAATCAAATACAGGCGAATTCGGGTCCTGGGCCGCTTGCAGGGGCGAACCGCCTCTCCGGCCAGCCGGCCTGGTCTACCTCGGTCAGCCCGGATTATGCCGCTGCCGTTAAAAAGGACTACGGGCTTACGCCTGCCGTTGGTGTGGCTGCTGACGGCACGACGCTCTATGCCTTTAGCCTCGATATCATACGCGCGCTAACGCCACAGGGAGTTACTACCTGGAGTATCACCACATACTCCGACATCCAGCTGCCGGGAGTAGACTCCTTTGGCAACACGCCTCCGCCTTACGCCGATCGCCAGGTCGTGGTGTTCTACTATCTAGATTCTCAAGGTAACCTCTACCTTGCGGTGGTGGACACGCCGACCCGATCGCTGCTCTGGAAGAAGGAGATCACCAGTTTCGCTGGCGGTCCAGTGACGGTGGTCGATAAAAGTCTCTACAGCCTCTTTATGCTGGAGAAATCTGGTTGGGCGGTCTGCTCGTTTGGCCTCCACACCGGTAAGCTCAACTGGAGCTACTCGATTGGGACGGGCACTCCTCATCCGGGAGTAACTTATTCTGCTGGCCGGGTCTATATCGGAGACCCTTACCACTGTACCTGCCTGGATGCTGACACCGGTAAAAAGATCTGGGAGTCTCACCTTCACACGACAGTTGTAGCCACCGTTCTAATCAAAGGAAACATGGCGCTCTTTGGTGGGCTTGACGGCTTTTTCTATGCGCTTGAGGCTTCTTCGGGGAAGCTGCTCTGGCGAACCAACCTGGCGGCACCAGTCTCCGCCCCGGCAATCGCAGTGGGTAAGGTGATCTACGTTGGAGATGTCGACGGCTACCTATGGGCACTGAATCTGGCTTCGGGCGATATTTACTGGAGAGTCTTTGCTGGACTCGATGAAACCCGGGATGCCGGTACAGAGAATGCTACCATTCTTTTCCCCCCGGTGGTCTACCGCAATCTGGTGGCGGTAGTAGCCGGCGACACCTTGAGCACGATTGATCTTATTTCTGGAACCAGGCGCTGGGCGCATCAAATTGAAGCGGTCGACTCAGATACTCGAGGTCTGGCTACCGGCCCGGTAGTGGCGGGAGGATACTTTGTCATTGGCGACTCTCTGAACCATATTTTGGCACTTAACCCGTGATAATCCGTGAGCAACGGCAGGTAGATCTACTGGAAGTGATAGGACCTTGGAGTTACGCCGATTACTGGAGCAGGAGAGCTAGGCATGTTTGGCAACGGCCAGATCATCATCAGCCATACCCATGAGGATAACCAGCGCTGCCAACCCCTGCTGGCGGCGCTGGATGCCTGGCAAATCAACTACTGGTTTGACGTGCAGGAGCTAGACGCCGGGCAGAGATTCTCCGATCGCATCCAACAGGCCCTGGAGCAGCGCGACATATTCGTGCGCGTCACTACCCCGGCGGCGGAGCGATCGTTCTGGATGGATCGAGAGCTGCGGGCGGTACGTGGCTTACGCGCAGCTTTTCCCGAGCATCCTCGCCTGATCATTCACCTGGTGTTGGCCGGAGATGCCAGCCAAGTGTCGCCGACCGCTGGCCCGGGCGAAGTCGTCATTGACGCTACCAGGACTCCACGGTCGCTTTGGATGCATGAGCTACGACAGGCGCTGGGCACAGTCGTTGGGCGGCGAGTCAGCCGGCGCACGGCCATTGCCGCGGGAGCTGCCTCGGTGGTAGCGGTAGCGACTACAGCGGTAGCAGCGAAGATATTCTTGTCACCGGCGCAAGCGGCGGCCAACCCTTTCCATCCTGATGCCGTACCGCACCCGGCATCTCTCGAGCCCGGCGCACTGGTGGTGCGCTGGCAATATTCTATTGGTTTTGACGCTCCGGCGGAAGACGGGGGCCTATCATCAAACAAGCAGGTTGGGCTTGCCGCCGACGATACGGCGGTGTATGCGCTCTCTCCCTCCAGCCAGGTGGCGTTCGCGCTGTCGCTGCACGACAGCAGTCTGCTCTGGGTCTATCCCAATCAAAGCGGCTCGAATAGCACAACACTCAATGGGTCCACTATCGCCACCGCTCCCGGGAGTGATAGTCTCTTTATACTAGCCGGTGTCGCCGAAGACCAGTTGGCTCTTATAGCAGTGGAGAAAGCCAGCGGTAAACTTCTCTGGATGTCTCCAAACCTAGTGCCCGAGAGTGCAGATTTTAACTACAGCTCAGGACTGTGCCTGGCGGATTCGGCGATTTTCTTCCAGGTAAATGGAAGTCTCTATGGCTACTCCCAGGATGGCAAACCACTCTGGCCGCCGCTACCGATGTTTACGTACACTACGAATACGGCGGCACCACTCAATATTCCTGCCCCAGCGTTTGCCGGCGGTCTGATATTCGTAAGTACGTACGACGGCAGACTACTGGCCGTGGAGGCCGCCAGTGGTGCTCTCGTCTGGTCTGTACAGCTGACCGCAGGCGCCGCTTCACCGCTCCAGGCATCTCCGGCGGTGGCTGGTGGGCTCGTCTACATTGGTGCTCCGGATGGCTACTGCTACGCCTTCAATGCCAGTAGCGGGTCGCTTGCCTGGAAGTTCCAGCTGGTAAACCTGGCTAGCTACAACAAGGGCTTCAATTTTGGGTACTTTGCGCTCATGAGCGCAGCCACGGTGGCCAATGGTGTGGTCTTTATGCAGACCGGGATCGATAATGACAATTATGCAATGACTGGTAACCTGCTATTTGCCTTGGAGGGGCAAAGCGGCAAGCAGGTGTGGAAGGTGGATCCGACGACGCTGAATTTGCCCCTGCACATCCCCAGTGTCACCGGAATCACTAGTGTGGCGCCCTGGTATCCTGCCGGAAACCTGATCTATACTACCGTGAGCTTTCTCTCAGCGAGTGCTGGTCTCAACACTTCTCTGGCAAGCGCTCAGGGCTTGCTGGCTCTGAACCAGCAGGACGGCTCGTTGCATTCCTACTACCTGGCTCCAGTGGATGGTGAGAATCTCCAATCCGGCTTCTTCCCCTCGGCGCCAGTGCCGGTGCCCGGCGGCATGGCCTTCATGACCAATGAGCCGCAGGTGTATGTTCTGGATCTGTAAGAGCTGAAGTGAGCGAAACCAGCAGGAGGGCATAGCATGATAATGGTCTTTGTGAGTTTTGCTGAGGAAGACGCACAGAACATAGCGCCGGTCCTGCAGGTGATGTCGGCCTGGCAGCTCACCTATTGGGCGCCGGTGCGTGAGCCACAGAATGCCGAGCAGAACACTTTAATTCAAAAAGGGCTGACCCAGGCCAACGTCTTCTTGCGTATCTGCACCGCGTATACGCCACGATCTTTCTGGATGAACTTTGAGCAGACAGCGTTTCTTTCCTCGGTGGCTGACGAATTCCGCCAGACTGGGCGCCGTGACCGAAAGCTCGTCAATCTGATCCTGGACAAGCAATACCATCGCCTGCCCTTTGACTATGCCGATCCCATGATTGAAGCGATCAATCTGCGCGACACTGCCTGGCAGAAGGAGCTGTACGACGCGATCTTCACTCCGACCACAGTGAGGTAGCGAGCAAGAACCACTCAAGCGCATTGTCGATTAGGCAGGCACGCTCACATAGCGATAGAGCGGTGCAGAGTGCGCGATCTCCCGTGCCGCGTCAATGAGATGTCGCAATGCCAACAGGTGGAGTTGCAGCACCGGCACCAGTGCCGGCGGAGTCGGAGGCGTGGGCACGGCCTGCAGAGCGCGCTCCAGCTGGCTGAGGCGCTCGAAGGTGAAGCCGGCAAGCACACGGTCATCGTGCAGGAAGGTGGCGATCGACTCCGTCACTGCCTGCCGGAGCTCCGGCAGCGCGGTGGCCACCTCAGGAGGCAGTTGGGGATCCTGTATCCCTAACTGGTCTAGCAGGTAGCCGAGATCTCGATGCTCGTAGGCGATGTGTCCGAGCAAGCGCGAAGTGACCAGCATTCCCTTCACCACGCTCAGGTCGGTGGCCAGAACCGGTTGCTGTGTCGCCAGGACGTCAATGATCAGGGCTTCCATTGCCACCATTTGGCTGTCAATCTCCTGTTGCAGGTGCGCCACCACCTCGGAGCGGTTAGCCTGGTCAGCAGTATAGGAAGCAATCAGTATGCGGTCGACTGTATCTCCCATGTGAGTCAGCGATTCGCGCAGAGAGACGATCATCTCGTCGAGTGTCAGGCGCATATGCATCTCCTTAGGCCGGGGTTCCGGTCACACCTGTCATGAGTTGCCACAGAGAGACCTCAGCAGCACTGTTGGTCGCACGGGTCTGCCAGTGGACACTCCACTCTTGCACTCTGTGTGGAACCACGATAGCTCCGAGTGTAGAATACTTGCTATCCTGAATATACCACACAATTAAGTTCTTTCAGCAGGCGCGGCAAAGAGATATCTCTGGTGTCGATCCCTATTCTGACGAGTGTCAGAAGCGCTGCCTTATATTCCTTGACAAGTATATGCTCGATGGGGTATATTCAGAACATGTTGACGACGCTGGGTGCTCTGGCCGAACCGAATCGACTCCACATTGTCGAGCTCTTGCGAGATGGGCCCCGCTCGGTGGGAGAAATCGCCGAGCGGCTTAGGCTCCGTCAACCGCAAGTGTCTAAACACCTCCGCGTGCTCAGCGATGCTGGCTTCGTCGAGGTGCACCCAGTTGCCCAGCAACGAATCTACCAGTTGCGCCCTCAGCCATTTCACGAGCTTGACGAATGGTTGGAGCCCTACCGCCACGTCTGGGACGCACGGTTTGATCGCTTGGACACGTACCTGCATGATGTGCAACGGCAAAAACAAGAACAGGAGCAGCAACATGGCGACAAGCAATAACTCCGCTCCCCTGCCCGGAGAGCGGGAACTTGTCATCACCCGCGTCTTCGACGCGCCTCGCGACCTCGTTTGGAAGGCGTTCACCGAGTCCGATCGCCTGGCCAGCTGGTGGGGGCCGACGGGGTTCGCGATGCTGGTCCGCACGTTAGATTTTCGACCAGGCGGGGTCTTTCTCTACGCCATGCGGTCCCCTGACGGCCACATCATGTGGGGCAAGTTTGTGTACCGTGACATACAGGCTCCGGAGCATCTGGTCTTCGTCAATTCCTTTTCAGATGAGGACGGCAACATAACCCGCGCCCCGTTTAGCCTCACCTGGCCGCTGGAGGTCTTGAATACGGTGACGCTTACCGAATCCGACGGCAAAACGACAGTTACCCTTCGTGGCGGTCCGATCAACACGACAGAGGAGGAGCGCGAAACCTTCTGGAATGCACAGGATTCGATGCAGAGCGGCTTTGCGGGAACGTTCGATCAACTTGCCGACTATCTGGCCGAGGAAGTTAAGGGAGCGTGACGCATGCATCATATCCTGCAGCACAAGACTGCCCGGCGTATGACGGCTGGGTGGTTTGTCAGAGTGGCATGGTGCTGAGTTCATGTCATACGCGTTTAACGTGGGTTGAGACGAAGCGAGAAGATTGACAGCACGAAAGGGAGCACAGGAGCATGGGCAAAATCGTCGTCTCCGAGTTTGTATCTGTGGATGGCGTCATGGAGGATCCCGGCGGCGCTGAAGGCTTCAAGCACGGCGGCTGGACCTTCCAATTTGGCAGTGTAGACCAGCAACAATGGAAAGCTGAGGAGCTCCTCCGGGCTGATGCGCTGCTGCTGGGACGCAAAACCTATCAAGGATTTGCCGCAGTGTGGCCGACAATGCCCGGAACCGGAGCATACGGAGAGCGGATGAACAGCCTGCCCAAATACGTCGTTTCAACCACGCTCTCGGATGTGACCTGGAATGCTACGCTGCTCAAGGGCGATATGGCGGAAGAACTGCCCAGACTGAAGCAGGAGACCGCCCAAGACATCTTGATTTTCGGCAGTGGTCAACTGGTCCACTCGCTGCATGCGCAGGATCTCATCGACGAATATCGCCTCATGGTCTTTCCGGTAGTGCTAGGTGGCGGGAGGCGCCTCTTCGGTGAGGAGAGTGAGAAGAAGACACTCAGACTGCTCGAGAGCAGGCAGTTCCCTTCCGGTGTTGCGGTGCTCACCTACCAATATCCCGCAACCTAGGGCACCTTCGCTGCTCTTCAGAGATAGGAGGCTGCCGTGTTGCCGCTTACCAACTGGGCAAATTTCTACGTAATCGTTGGGTCTTCCGCTGGGGCACTAACTGGCTTGACGTTTGTGGTAATCAGTCTGATCGCGGGGAGACGAATCGACGAGGCGAGAACGGGGGCTGAATGCGTTCACCACGCCAATCATCGTCCATTTTGGCGCGGTGCTCCTGGTGACGGCACTCCTCAGTGCCCGGTGGACATCGCTTGCTCCAGTCGCGCTCCTGCTGACCCTGGGAAGTCTTGGAGCGCTGGCCTATGCGGTTCTCGTCTTGTGGCGACTACGGCACGTGATCTCCTATCAGCCGGAGTGGGACGACTGGCTCTGGTACGGGGTGCTGCCAATTGTCGCGTAAACGGCGATTCTGGTCTCGGCGATACTGCTTCTCAACCATGCCACGTCGGCGCTATTCGGTATCGCTGCGGGGTTGGTGCTGCTCCTGGCCATTGGCATCCGCAACGCGTGGGATGTCGTCACCTATCTCGCGTTCCAGCAGCTGCCGTCGCCGCAAGCGGAGCCCGACCCGCAGGCACCTGATGCGGAGCGCGCATAGGAGTAGCGCTCCGCACCTTGCCACTCATCGTGCTGCGCTTGCTTGGCTATGCACCTGCCACGGCCGGCCGACCGACCGCTACGACGATGTAACCGGCGCTGGCACCTGCGACAACCTCTTGATCCGCCGCCGGCGCAGCGCGCGAACGGCTAGGACGATTGCCAGGACCGGCAACACAAAGATACTGAAGACCACCAGCCAGACCGCCAAAACCGCCAGCCATCCAGCGAACACGAGCGCCGCGTTCCACGCATCGTGCAGTGTGCCTCCAAAGCTGAATCCCGACTGGGTGACGGGGGGAGTGGGTAGGCCGGTTGACTGGAGGTTCACCGTTACATTGTAGAAGGTGACCTCGCCGACGAGAGCCTGTTGATGAGCCTCAATTTGCTGTAATTGGCCCTCGACCGTGGTGAGCTGTTGATCGAGCGTTAGGATGTCGTTCAGACTGCTCGCCTGGCCGAGCAAGGTGAGCAGGCGCTGGTGCTCCGTCTGCAGAGTAGCAATTTGCGCCTGCGTGTTAATGTAGTCATTGGTTACATCTTGGACAGTTTCCTGAAGACTCAGCAGTGTGCCACCATTCCTCGTGGGATAGTTCAGCAAGTATTGCTCAATCTGGGGGTAGAGCGTCGCCTGGACCGAGACCTGCACCGTGACGTTATACACACCGTCACCTAAGTCGGTATACTGCTGCCCCATCGTCGTGGATTTGGTATCGGTAGCCATGATCCAGCCCAGGATTGTGGCCGCTGCCGCTCGGGTGTCCTTCACCTGGATGGTCACCTGCAGTGCCTTGACGAGGTAGGGCGGCCCACCATTTGACGAGGTAGAAGGTGTCGACGATGTGGCGGCTGATTGGCTGCTCGACGACGTGTTGCCGCTGCCCGCCGCCGAGTGCGCCGGTGCCGCCTCGGGGACGTTCCCAAAGGAGGCAGCGCCGCAGCCGGCCAGGACTATCACCGCAACTATGCCGAGTCCGGCACCGGCCGCCAACGCCCGACAAGTGCGCTTGCCTCTGGCCAGACGAAAAACCCGAGCCCACCCATTCACTACCGATGAGAGATTGATCATGTACGCCTCCAGCCCGAATATGCCGAATGAGCAAGGCACAATATTATGACTCGCTCTGGAATCGCTGCTGAGATTGACGTTGAAGCCGGTCCCCAGGTTCCCATGTACATATACGCGATCGATTCATGGGTAATCACGGTGGGGATTGATTGGCAGCCGAGAAACTTGTCCGACTCGAGCTCGCCAACTCCGCCTGTGCGCCGTGATGGCACGATATACCAGCCTCTACCAGGCTAGATGTGATATTCTCTATGGGCCTGATGGAAGGGCATCGCGCTTGCTGAAGCCTTCCCAGGCAAAGTGCTCCTGGAGACCAACGCCATGGACCTGTTCGACGTAGAGGGCTATGCGAAGGCAGGTCATTGCACGATCACAAAACTGGCCTCGGCCTACCCCCAGGTGCTGACCTGCTGGAAGCGGGCGACTATCATCAGCCGGCAACGTTGGCCGTGATCGCTTTTCCTGCAGTGCAGGGATCGAAGAGCTATTGGCAGGTGCTCTGTGACCAGCGCTCTTGCCACACCCTTTGAAGAGGTTGGTAGCTGAGCAGCACGATTCCTTCTTGTCGGATGAGTTCCTGAGCTTGCCGTGAGATCAGAAAGTCATAATCCGTTTGACGCACCTGCCAGGTGCTGGGTTCGAGTGCGTGCAGCTCCGGGGTGCCCAAACCAGGATGGACTGCCCACTCGCTTAACCCCATGGGCAACTCTCGCAACAGAGTGGCATACTTTGCTGATTTCTCGACTATGTCCAGACTGTAACTGTCCAGAAAGTCGTGGTCGTTGGTCGGTACGCCCTGACGCTGCAACGCTTCCCGCACTTGTCGATCAGAGACTCGCACAGCCAGGCCGTATTCCTTCGCCAGGGCAACCGTCATCTCGAATATATCCATACGCCCGCCATTATTCAGGCAATGCCAATCTACATGGGTGGGCTTGAGCGAAGCTGCCAACACGGTCTCAATCTGCGCCCGGAATTCGACCTCCAGTTCGGAAATCTCTGCCTGAGCCAAAAATTCGGAGATTCGGTCGACATGGTAGAAAAAGCCGGCCTCATCAATCAAGGATGGCACCTTTTCCCTGGATGTGAGCGGTCGCCATCGATACTCAACCAGATCGCACACAACGGTAAGGTGAACACCGCAGGAAACACTAGGATGCTCTAAGAGCAGACGCATAGCATGCAAAGCCCAGGGGCAAGGAACCATCAACGTTGTGGAACTGACCACACCTTCCGTAAGCGCACGAAGCGTTGCCTCATTGCTGGCATGAGATCTCCCAAAGTCGTCGGCGTTGATAATCAGCAAACGAGCCTCATCAGAATAGCCCAACAAGCGATTGGTCTGGCCGCTTGGCAACTGACTCAACGTTCCTGTCTCCTTGCAATTGTCATATTCAGAATTCTCGCACGGACTGCCATGCAGTAGGAGTTTCTCCCCAGGTGGTCGTTATGGTCTTCCGGATTACGGCGCATGTCCGAGAGATTTTGGTTGGTATCAGTTGGTTGTGTTGGAACCAAGTTTAAGGCCGAGGGGTGTAACACGGACCTGCTCGTGCACCGTGAGAAAAATGGCACTCACAGATCCCGCACCTCGGTGCTTGCCTGTATACGACGTACTTGTATTTCGTGGGAGTACGTGTGGAGGATGTACCTGAGCACCTGCTCGACCTTCTCGGGTGTCGTTCGCAGAAATAGGGTGTTGAGCGGAACAGCCATCATGGATTCCTGCAACAACGGGTAGAAGCGGATGGACAAGGCGTCCAACCTACCGTGTGACGCTATTTCGGTTCTTCTGCCATGGACAACGAGGTAGTAGGCATACCTCGTGGAGCGCAGTATCCCTCTCTGTCCCGCCCACTGCCGGTATACTCCGAGGTCCTCAATATCCTGCCAGCTGGCCGACCGCTTTCCTTGCACGAGTGACGGCCGGGAGCTCCACCCCTGTTCATCAATCTGCAAAATTGGGCGCCGCAAGACCACATCGCGCACGAACTGGGCGAGGAAGATAGCCGTCCCTAATCCAAAGAACACGATGAAGATCCAGCCTACCACAACGAGGAGTGGGTCTCCGCCCGAGGTGCGCAGTAGCCAGACGCCGCCCAACGTGATAGCTCCGAAAACCAGGAGATAGAGAAGCAGCCGTATCGGATTGGCATACAGACGCAGTGAATGGCTTGTTATCATTTCTCCCTCAGTTCGTGGACGCGCCTTTCAGGCCACAAGTTCAAAGTGCATCAGTCCACTCCGAATGTGTAACATTGGGGGATTTCCGCGCTTTTCACTTTTCATATGTACGAACCCTTGCTGAATCTTGGTGCGATGTCTACATTGTGAGCCTGCCGCTGAGACGGTAGCAGGCGAGACGGACTACACGTCTGACCGCGATTGTTCCCAATCATCTTGCGGTGGCGATCGGAACACTGCGGAGCATCTTGCGTAGCACTATACCATTCGCAGTAGGTCTTGAGCCTCTCCATTCCATTGATTCTCCTGCCCTGCAGGACAGCGCTTGCTCCAGAGATTATACTGGAGTTGCCGTGGGCTATTGCGGCTACCACGAGCACTCATTTATGGATCCAAAACTGGTTCCAGGAGGCTAGATATGAGCGAAACCCTTCTTACGATCAGATCGACACCCGATGGTGTGGAGCTGGTGCTGACCGACGCCACCGTTTCCATGAAGCTCTCTGAGACTGTGCTACAGGAGGCGCAGAGCGAGATGCAGCGAGACTTGCAGAATGATCCTGACGTAGCGAAAGGCGGACTGGCAGCTCGCTTCGCCAACTTCGTCACCGGGAAGGTGGCGAACCTGCTGCATCATACTATTGAGTACCCAATCGGGGACATCGAATCGGTAGTGTATCAAGACGGCGGTCTGGTCTTTACCTACCGCAAGAAGCAGATGCTGTCCTTTGAGACGGTCAACATTAATGACAAGCCGGCTCTCAAGTCCTTCCCTGAGGCCGATGCTCTAACGTTCGTGCAGCGCTTTAGCGAGGTCAACGACCGCCGAGGTTAATTCAGAGCTTGGGGGGTGCTCACACCGCGGTGACGGCACGGACAGCTGCCGGTATCATACCAACGAGAATCTGGCGACCCGTCAACTGCTGGGGCACACCGATCTACCGGAGTGTGTGGCCAACATCGACGACGAGGCACCCTATCGGGTGCACTGGCAGATTGGGTCTCATATGACCAAAGGAAGGAGCATCAGTAGATGGCGACTAATCCCCCCAAACGGCACACCCCAGAGCCAAACACATCGGCCATACAGTGGCTGCTTGATTCTGACCCGTCGATCCGCTGGCAGGTGATGCGAGACCTGACCGGTGCGCCAGCGGCAGAGATCGCGTCCGAGCGTGCGCGGGTCGCCGTAGAGGGCGCGGGTGCTCGGCTGCTCGCCCTGCAGGGGGCCGACGGATCCTGGGCTGGCGCGGCGTGGAACCACGGGTGGGACTCCACGATGCACGTCCTGTCGCTGCTGCGTGAACTGGGTCTCGATCCCGAAAGCTCCGAGGCGCGTCGCGCGGTGGGCCTGGTCCGCGACCAGGTGACGTGGCGGGGATGGGACTTTGACGGTACATGGCGGGGATGGGACTTTGAGGGCACTCCCTTTTTCGTAGGTGAGGTCGAGCCGTGTATCAACGGACAGGTGGCGGCGAGCGGCGCCTACTTCGGGCAGGATGTCCAGCGGATCCTCGATCGTCTGCTCGGCGAGCAGTTGCCCGACGGTGGCTGGAATTGCGAGGCCGCCAACGGCTCGACGCGGTCGTCGTTCAACACCACGATCTGCGTGCTGGAAGCACTGCTGGAATACGAACTGGCCGGCGGGAGCAGCGCCGACGTGACATGGGCCCGCCTCCGCGGGCAGGAGTACCTCCTCGAGCGCCGACTCCTGCGGCGGCGGACGACCGGTGAGATCGCCGATCCCGACTGGATGCGCTTCTCCTTCCCGACGTGGTGGCACTATGATGTGCTGCGGGGGCTTGAGTACCTCCGCAGAGCCGGCGCCACGCCGGACGAGCGCGTGGCCGAGGCGATCACGCTGGTCGAGTCGAAGCGCGACGGCGAGGGCCGGTGGCCGCTCGAGAACCAGCACCCGGGCACGATGGCCATTGAGGTGGACGAGGGCGAGGGTCGGCCGAGCCGATGGAACACACTGCGTGCCTTACGTGTGCTGGACTGGTATTCAGCAGGATACTAGCTCAGATGCCGTATCAGTGGTGGGTCAAATCGGGGATCAAAATCGGCAGGACGGCAGCAGAGCAAGTAATGCGAATGGCGCTGGCGCCCATAAATTCAGTGCTGGCTCAACTGCTCAATTCTGCTAGAGCTTGGGGGTGAGGGGACCCAACTGGTCCGCGGTGGGCTCTGCTCAGCAGAACCACGGCTCGCTGAGGTGGGGAACGGGCCGCTGCGCCGTCCTGGTGCCTTGTCGTGCCTCGCCGAAGCGGGATGAGAGAGATGCCCCAAGGTACAGCTCGGCGAGCGTGCAAACCTCTTGAAAGGTCACCTGGTTCTGCCAGTGCTCGCGAGCAGCTATTTCTACCAGCGCTGCCACCTCGCGGTGTAACCGGTCCATACGCGGATCGGGATGCTTCCAGAGATAGGTGAAGGACTCTTCGTCGAGAGGACCCAGCCAGTCCAGCTCATCGTGCTCTTGCTCTTCCAGCAGCGCCGAGCCCGGTGGAACCAGCAGCCGAATACCGTACTGAACCGGATCAATGTTCTCGACCAGGTCATACTCGGCTACAAAATCCAGCACTTCCATGTAGTCGGCTGGCGTTGTCCAGGGAGTGAAGGCCACCAGGGTCGGGCGCATGGGAATACTGGCCTGCTCCAATATATGGAGCGCCTCTATGACGTCCGCCCGAGTATGTCCCTTCTCCAGATGAGAGAGCACCGCCGGACTGAGAGATTCTACTGCCGAGACCACGAAGGCGCAGCCCAATTCGGCTAATTCCGGGAAGAGGCCGCGCCGCTCCAGAATATGCTCGACCTTGATGGTCGCGTCAAAGGTTACCTGGGGAAATTCCTGGTGGAGCCGGCGAGCGATAGACATCGAGTGGCCAGGTCCGTTCATGAAATCCGGATCCCCAAACGTGATATGGGCGGCGCCGCCGTCTCCTACCTGCTTGCGTATATCCTCAAGCACCACGGCGGCTGGCACCACGAAGAAACGCCCACCGTACACGGGCGTTATTGGGCAATGGCGGCAGGTATGCAAACACCCTCTGCTCGCTTCCACATAGCCTGCTGGAAAGATCTGGCCATCGCGTACCAGGTGGGCATAGCGCTTGCTGGGCGGAAGCTGCTCACGCGCGGGCTGGATGAAGGACAGACGTTTCAGTACTGGAGCTGCCGGGATTTCCCTGGTGCGCACGCCCCGCACCGAGAACTGGGAGCCAGGAACGCTGCCGGCGTCGGCTTCAAGGGCTGTTGCCAACTCCACCAGGGCCTCTTCAAATTCGCCGCCAATGACCGAGTCGACATGTTCGCGCAGCAAGTAGTCGCCGTTCAGAGATGCGTAGAGCCCGTAGAAGCAGATGTGCGCCAGCGGGTTCAGCTCTCGCGTTCGCTGGGAGACAGCCACACCCAACCGAAGCGCCGTGTGCATGGGGACTGAGATGGCCACCAGACGGGCTGCGAGCAGGGCGGCGTCGTCCAGCGGCTCCACCGAAGTATCGACCGCGACGGGAGCAAAGCCTGCCTGCTGGAGTGCAGCCAGCGGCGAAGCCAGGTTCAGAGGCTGATGACCAAGCTCATAGCATGAGACCAATAGAATAGCGCCCGGGGCCCTCATTTCTTGCGAGCCGGCGCCCCGCCGCCCTTAGCGCCTGGAGTTGCGCCACCCTTGCTCCCCTGACCCTCGGGTACCCAACCTTCGGGCATACGGGCGTTCTCCCCAAAGAGAAATTCCTCCATCTGCTGGCGCAGAACCTGGCGCGCATCAGGGTCTGCCAGGTTCAGACCATAGTGGTTGATAAGCAGACGTGACTGCTCCTGCCACATGTCCCACGCCTCCGCGGAGATATGTTCGTAAATGCGTTGGCCCAGCTCACCTGGAATCGGAGGCTTCTCTAATCCCGGCAGCTCACGGCCAAGCTTTTCGCATTGCACCATTCTCGGCATCGTCAATACTCCTGACCGTTGGCCATCATCTCACGCTACAATACCATCATCTCACGCTACAATATTTTTCAGAAATACAGGCGTAGCGATTACAACCCCATTAGAGACATTATAGCAAAGCGCAACGCACGAAAGCCGGAACTTCAGGTGACATTGGTTAGGCCAGAACGAAAACTCCATATTGTCTATTTCGGCATGATGGGCATTTTCTCCCGTCTGCCTCTAGAGGTCTTGCTGGCGTCTGGCCACACCATCGACGCTATCGTCTTGCCCGCGTTGGATGCTCCTCCCATATCTCCCGCGTCTCGCTTACCCCTTGCAGGCCATCGACACAGGTCTCCAGCGACGGAGATGCCTACCAGATATCATCCCAGATATCATCCCAGATATCATCGCGCGGTTCCGCAACTGGAGCCGCTCGCTTCCGGTAACCTGCGGCAGATAGCGGAGGACCAGGGTATACCGATCCTGGAGACCCGTAACCTGTACAGCGCTGACATAGCGGCGGCAATTGCCGCTTACCGGCCCGACGCGATCTGTGTGGCCTGCTTCCCTTGGCGCCTTTCCGCAGCTGTGCTCCAGATACCGCGTCTCGGCAACTTGAACGTTCATCCCTCGCTCTTACCGGATAATCGCGGACCTGATCCACTGTTCTGGACCTTTAGACGCGGAGATTCCGTAACCGGAGTTACCGTTCACCTTATGGATAAGCAGTTCGATAGCGGACCGGTGCTCCGCCAAGAGACGGTGGCAGTCCCGGACGGCATTACCGAGCGGACACTGGAGGAGCGGCTGGCGGCCCGCGGCGCAGAGCAACTGGCGCAGGCTCTGGCAGAACTGGACTCCGGTACTGACGAGCGGGTAGCTCAGGACAGTGCACGCGCCACGTATTATTCACTTCCAGGGGCCAAGGACTGGATCATCACTCCCGATCGTTCCGCTCGCTGGGCTTTCAATTTTGCTTGCGGCCTAAGGGCTCGCTCGCAGCCGATTCTCATTCAGGTGGAGGAGCAGACATTCCAGGTAGTAAATCCAGTAGAGTTCAAGGACCAAGGAGATTATCCCTGGTCCTGGAGATTCGACGGCCAGATGCTGGAAGTGTCTTGCACGCCGGGAGTGTTCCGCGCCCGAGCGCTTCGACTCATGAATTAGTGGGTCACCGCCGGTGTGGCGGTGGCGGACGACGTGGTGGAGCGCTTGACTATCAGGTTGCGTACCCCTTCAGGGCGCGGAAGCGTTTGAAGAGCCACATAGCAGAGTGAGACAAAGATCAGCGAAACGATGCCGGCGTGCAGCATCTGGCTGGCCTCGGCCACCCTGGTAAAGACGACCAGTGCTCCGGCAAGAGCCTGAGCAAGTACCGCGAAGAAGACAACTACGGTACCACGGTAGAGATCGGGCCGCATTGTACGAATGCGTCTTCCCCATAGCAGTAGCGCCACCGAGCCGGCGATTAGGAATACTGCCGCGACGCGGTGGCTAAATGCTATACCTGCCGCTCCAGTGAAGCCTGGGAACACCTGGCCATTACACAGCGGCCAGGTTGAACAGCCTAGCTCGACTCCGCGCAGCCGCATGTACGCGCCAAGGTAGCCAACGATGTAGGTATAGACTACCAGCAAGAAGGTCAGCGCACGAAACCCGGCCGGCACCGGGCGGTCACGTAGCCGATCCCATCCGTCCAGCTGAAGTATGATCAACGTAGCCAGGAGTATGCTGGTGACCAGTATCAGGGAGGAGCCAAAGTGTACTGCCAACAAGAATGCTGACTGGGGCAGAAGCACCAGCGCGGCTCCAAGTCCAGCCTCAATGAACAATGCCGGAACCATCACCAGAGCCAGTATCAGCAGTTCGCGTCGTGAGCGCCACAGCCAGATGATCCCGAACGCCAGTACACAGACCAGGACAGAGACCAGCGCTACCACGATCCGGTGGCTGAATTCGATTGCCGTCGAAATAGCAAACTGTGGGATAAATTTTCCCTGGCATAGCGGCCAGGAGGCTCCGCAGCCGTGGCCCGATCCCGAATCGGTTACCAGTGTGCCCATAAAGTAGACCAGGAAGATGCCGATGGATGTTGCCACAGCCAACCGGCGCACCCGGCTCGGCGTAATGATATTATTCAGCAGACGGTGGATATCCTGCGTCGGCACCGGCCATTTAGGGGCGCCAGAAGTTCTAGATGGCGTTTGCATACACGGTTCCTATTCTCTTAGGGGCAGTCTGCTCACCACACCAGAAGTGCTGGAAGAAAGACCTACTTTACCGGCTATTGTAGCAGAACTTCGTACCCTACGGCATATATGGTGCGTATTTTCAGTA
Organism: uncultured Chloroflexia bacterium; assembly: GCA_963826075.1. Lineage (GTDB taxonomy): Bacteria > Chloroflexota > Ktedonobacteria > Ktedonobacterales > JADMIN01 > JAJPKE01. Next base: position 387,284 of record CAWGVQ010000002.1, on the reverse strand, counting down.
TGTATGAGTTACGAGATGCCGCGTGATGTTTGAAGACGTGTAGGCCGTTTGGTTACAATTAGCAAGAAGGAACGTTATCGTTACGGTAGCCGGGTGATCTTAGAGTGGTCGCCGTACAAACTGGGGAGTTGCATACTATGCACATCTCTATCGAAAAACAAAGAAAATTCCGGCGCCGGTTGCGACAGGCGGCAACTATCGGTGCAGCCGTTACCGGCAGCGCCTGTTTGGGAACACTAGGTCTGTCCTATTATGTCGCCCATGTGCTGACGGCGCCGCGGCGCCGGAAGAGTCCAATGGATGATTTTGTCATGACTCCATTCGAGACCGGCGCCGATTTCGAAGAGATCTCATTCCCCTCACTGAGCGGCCAGTATCAGCTCTCCGGGTGGTGGCTTACTCGACCGGAGACCGACCAGGTAGTTATTGGCTGCCATGGCTATCGGGGCAGCAAATCTGAATTGATTGGTATTGCCACTATCTTCTGGCGAGCCGGTTTTAATGTCATGCTCTTTGACTTTCATGGGCACGGCGCCTCGGCGGGGTCTAATGTGACACTCGGCTACCGCGAGTCGCAGGATTTGTGCGCGGCGATTGACTATGCCGCAGAGCGTATCCCAACCGCACGCATAGGCTTATTTGGGTACTCGATGGGTGCCTCGGTGGCCATCATGGCAAGCATACAGCGCAAGCAAGTCCGCTGCGTGCTCGCGGATAGCCCCTTTGCCCGGCATCGAGACGTGGTGGCACACAATGTGTCGAGGGTAACTCACCTGTCTGGGAGGCCCATAGCGCTACTCGCTGACCAGTTTCTCCCCCATTTAGGGGGCTACCGGGGTAAAGATGTGGAACCGGTCCGCGATGTCGCACTGTTAGCGCCACGTCCATTGTTTGTCATTCATGGTACTGCCGACGCTACCGTACCTGTCGAGCAGGCAGTCCAAATCTACCGTATGGCGCAACAGCCCAAGGAACTCTGGCTAGCCGAGGGTGCGCCACACTGTGGCGCATATTTCCAGGATCGTATCCTCTATAGCGAGCGCGCAGTCAATTTTTTCCGGCGCTATCTGAGCGAACGCTATCTGAGCGAAGAGGAGAGCGCTGATACCAGCAGCATACGGCCTTTGCGTGGCAAAGAGCCGGCGTGACACCCATTTGCTCTATTTTTGGGGGACCTGTTAGGAAATCGCGTTCTCTTGCGTAGTATCAGCATGGGGGTGAATGTACTGTGCCGCACACGGTTTCGCGCTCTCCCTTGCTGGTGGCTGGAGTGGCCGTCCTTCTGCTTTGCCCACTTGCTCTAGGCGGCTGCGGTAGTTCGAGCGGATACCAGCCGGGGGATGAAGTGCGAATGGGAACCGCCCAGTTCTTGCAAAGCTCTGCCACAATCGATGCTGGGCAATCGGTCCAGTTCGTTGACCCAGTAAAGGGAGGCGGGATACATGTCCTGTGCATAGGCAAGAACTCTATGTGTGCTCCAAAAGCTGGAGCGCCAGCGCAGTTAAATGTGCCTTACGGCATCCAGATGCAGCCTGGTGATCCTCCAATCGACGTAACCTTTGCGACTAAGGGAACGTATGTGGTTGTCTGCATAATCCATCCTGGTATGGCTGTAACCATCAACGTAAAGTAAGTAAGTACGTATCTATGTAGTGGTCCACCACGGTGGAAGGCACGATCCATGCTACAGTGCCCAGGGTAAGCGCGCGGTTCTGCCAAATGCATGTCACACCTTTCTATCGGTGTGATAAGAGATTTGTTCAATTTTTCGGGCAACACACAAAGGTTGAGGTGACAGAGCGATGACCTCCGTCCTGGACGTCCGATTGGTGCGCGCACTCGAGCTGTTGGGCAACAAGCTCGATCCTGAGATCGAGCAGACTTTTCCCACCCTCGAAGAGCGAATACTGGCGCAGGCGCTTGAGAATGTCGAACTGGCTGAGCGGAAACTGCGTGAGATTCAGGAACTCGTGGGCGACGTTCCAGTCGCCTCAGCATATGCAGAATCGAAGGCCTACTAGCCACCGGTGATATGTCGGCTCGCTACAATTGCTGTGTCTGGACGCGCTTCGCTCCGTGCCTCCGTGAGGTAGGCAGCGGTAGCCTGTTACCCAGTAGCAGCCTGGTTCTCGCTCTGCGCCATGATGCGCGGAATAGCGAGTCTCAAAATGTCCGCCTCATTGCTATATGCCAGGCGGTCGGCGGCAGTCTCTAGAGCGAACCACTGAGCGTCGTCATACTCATGGTCGTGCAAGGAGACATCTCCCCCAATGGCTTCCATGAGGTAGTAGAGCACTTCTTTGCTATAGCGTCTTCCCTGGCGGGAGAAGGTATACCGTATGGCACCAAGTTTGCCGATGATGCGACTTTGTACACCGGTTTCTTCGGTAACTTCGCGAAGAGCCACTTGCTCGTTGGTCTCGCCTAGCTCCGGTGTACCCTTGGGAAGCACCCAGAAATCATCAGCCGCTCGCCCCACCAGAACAACCTGCGGACGTGGCTGGGCGTCTTCGGTTGCTTGGCGACCGGAGACCGCCACCTGGAGCGGTGATGGTGTGGGAGGAAGGCCCTCCGCACGGGAATAGCTATAGACTACTCCGCCTGCGGAGAAGGCATGAACAATTGGTAATCTTGGCATCGAAGTGAGACAGTGAGCAGAGATAGGAAGCCGAAAAACCTATACCGCGACAACGTGCCCCTTATCGCGATTTCCGCGAAGTATCTTCAAGAGATACTGCTCAGAATTCAGGTAGTAGGGGTTGCGCTTGATGAACTTGCCGACGACCGCGATAGGATGGAGCTTTAACATCTCCACCACGAGAACGCCGGGCAATTTGGAGTAGTCATAGTGCATAAGCGCGATAATCGGGGCGTTCTGGAAGGTGAAGACTGCATCCGAGGCGGCTTCATACTTGAGGACTTGCTCAGGTGTTGCAATCTCATTGGTTAGCCAGGTCATGTCCATTGAGATTCGAACGGCTTTCCAGCCTTCACGCAATGCCTGCGCAATAAATGTTTGGTGAGTCGATAGCAAGTGATACGGGTCAAATCGTTTATTCACGAGTAAAGATTCTCGATCAGAGATGAAGACGAGCTGTCCGGCTTCTTGCGCCGCGGCGCAATCTATATTCGTCTTTGCCAGAGCCTGCTCTATCTCCTGAATCGATGAGGGAGATCCAGCAAAGAGGCACTTTTCCGAAGAGGATAAGCCCACTTCGATCAGGCGTGCCGTCACACCAGAAATCTCGCTCACCTTATTGTAGAGTTGTAGTATGTGCGAACCTGGTGGAATCCGCTCTGATTTCCCCTCAACGCTCAAATCCATGCATGTACCTCCGCTCCGTGAGAGCCAGGGGTTGACTACGCCGCGCCCCCTCGCCTGATGCGGGCCTGAGCGGTGAAGCCACTCCTCAGCACCCAGTGCACTCGCCTTTACCAGTGATACCATGTGCGATAGCAACCATACATAGTAGCCATAGTAGTTAAAGCAGTCTCTAGAGCAGCGACAGGCAATATTAGCGGCTTGCCTGGTGAAAGTTGGTCTGCCTGACGGTGTCTTGGGTGAGTATAAACAAGACGCAGTACCGTGTCAAGTTAAAGATTCGCTTGCCGCCTGCCATGATGTCAGAAATTGTCAATTCATGCGTATTATACGAGCTAGTCCAGCACATTGGGCTGGCAGGAAGAAATCATCGTTCGCTAGCGTAGCGCCAGCCTACCGGGAGGAGCAGATGCGTATTGATAGACTGACGGTAGAGAACGTGAGGATGCAGGGGCCGGAGCGACGCGATTGGTATCGCAAGCACTCCCCGCAGCACTTACCTGCCATCTCGGGATTAGTGGATCGAGCTCTGGACTGCTGCCGGCCGGCAAAATCAAAACGGGCAGTTGTCCTCGGCGCCGGTGCTTGTACCGAATTACCACTCGAGCGCTTAGCCCGTGTCTGCGACTCTGTCGTACTGGTCGATATTGATGAAGCCGGCCTGCAGCGTGGCTGCGAGGCCCTGCCCTCGACACTGGCAGAGCGCGTCAAGATAGTCGGCGGCGATATCAGCGGAGGTGTCAGCGCGGCACTGGCCAGGGAATTGCAGAATCAGCCCTGGGACGACCTGGTGAATCTTGCCGGACCCAAGGGAGCGGCGCCCCTCGATGCCGCTGCCAGCTCACTGGAGCGGTGCGTCGTTTCGAATCCGCCGGTCATACCAGAGCTCGAGGTGGGCGAGGGCTTCACCCTAGTCGTAAGCAGCCTGGTGCTGACGCAGCTGATAAGTCTGCCATTGCTTGATGTACTGGACACACTGGCGCTGCATGCACCCAGCGTGGCGGATCTGCGCGAGGCGCATCCTCGATACAGTCTGGCAGCGAAGCACTTCAGGCGTCGCCTCGCGCTGGGACATATGGCTTTGCTTGGTAATTTGCTTGCTCCGGGCGGGATGGGAGTCTTTGTCAGCGATATAACCGGCTATTTGTTCTGGCCTCTTAGTGGGTCTCATAGGTCATCGGCGAATGGTATGCGCGAAGCGTTGCCGGTTTTGCCACCGGAGGTGTTGGAAATTCCTGGTGACTTTACAGCACGGTTCAGCGTGCCTGAGCCTCCGCAACGCTGGCAGTGGCTGGCGTCTACTCCCAATTCAACCCATCCGGGCCGGTTGTACGATGCCTGTGGACTGATCTTCGGGCACCTGTAGCCCGTATGTCGGCTTGGATTGCGAGCCTGGGAGGTCTCTGGTATACTGCGGCTCGCTCCGAACCTGCGCTCTGCTGTCTCGGCGCGTGGTGTTGAGGTGACTAGTTCTCGATATGCTCGCACAACTTTGTAGGCATGGGTACAATCCCTGGGGAATAGTCTGGTACCGACAAATCAGAAAAAGGGATGGGATGGAAGCCAGATTGATCGAGGACCGGCTCCTCTGGAATCGCTTCGTCGCCAGCACAGTGACCGGACATCTTTGCCAGACCTACGAGTGGCCTGAGAACTCTGGTGAGCATGCCAGCGCAGGCTCACTCCATCTGGGCGTCCTGGACAACGGCCAGCTAGTGGCAGCTATATTGCTGGTTCGCAGCCAGGCCGCTGGTGTTCCTATGCCGTTTTTCTACGCTGCTCGCGGTCCGGTCTGCTCCGATCCTCGTTCGTCGGCCCTGCCGTATCTCATTGCTTTTGCCAGGCGAGAGGCGCGTGCCCGTGGCGGCTTTCTGATTCGTGCCGAACCGAATGTAGTTCAGGATGATGCCGCCTGGATGGAAACTCTCAGAAAGCTTGGTTTTCGCGATACTTCACATACCATCTACCGGCGGGGCGCCTGGGTGACCGACTTACGACCCGCAGAAGACGACATGCTTGCCGCCATGATGACTACGTGGCGTCAGAATATCCGATCCGGCGGGCGAAAGGGCATTATTGTGCGGCCTGGATCCGGCGAAGCTGATCTGAATGCCTTTTACAACCTCCTCAAAGAAACTGGTGAGCGTGACCGCTTCTACGTGTACCCTAAAGCGCTATTCCGGGACATGCTAGAACATTATTCAGCTGAAGCCGCACGGCGGTATGGGACGGCGGAGATGGTGCTGTTGATTGCGGAACAAGGCGACGGCACCCCCATTGCCGCCTCTACAGTGGCGGTGTTGGGCACGTGGTCCTGGAATCTGCATAGCGGATCATCAGGTTTGACCGAGCATCGCAAGCTGCGCCCTAACTACCTCTTGCAGTGGGAATGTATGCGCTGGGCTAAGGCGCACGGCGCCGAGTACTACGACTGGCGGACGATACCGGATGTGCTCAAGCCGGGCGAAGAGCTCTACGGAGTGTATGAGTTCAAGCGCGGATTTGGCGGATTTGAGAGGCGTGTGCTGCCAACTCAGGATCTGGTTCTCCGCCCATTGATCTACTGGCCGTATAATGTGGCGGTAACGTTGCGCCGCAAACAGCAACAATGGCGACGCTACCGGTTCGAGCAACGGCGCAAGCCGAGTGGGCAGGAAGCGAGTGCTGCTAGTAACGCGTAGCCGCTTACCAGCCTAGTAGAGACAATGGAAGAAGGCCATGCAGGTAGAGGTTATCACCAACTCCGAGCAGTGGAATGCATTTGTCGAATCACAGCCTACCGGCAATATTACTCAGACATACGAATGGGGAGAACTTCGCGATTCGCTTGGTGGTGACGCCGTCCGGTTGGGGGTGTTGGAGGATGGAGCGCTCCAGGCAACCATGTTGATAGTGGTCGGAGAAGCTCCGCTGCTGCGCCGTCCCTACCTGTACGTCCCTCGTGGGCCGGTAATGTCCGATCCTGCCTCACCAGCTCTTTTGGCACTGTGCAGAGCAGCCGCGGACGAGGCGCGCCGGCGCGGCGCTTTCATGCTCAAAGTCGAGCCTAACGTGCCTGACGGCGACATTCGTTGGCTGAGTGAGTTGCGGAAACTAGGGTTTCGAACCAACCAATTTGCTACTCATCCCCGCCGTTCGTGGGTTCTGGACATACGCCCGAGCGAAGAGGAATTGCTCTCGGGCATGAAGGAAAAATGGCGGTACAACATCGGGTTGGCAAGTCGCAAGAAGGTTCGGGTTCGTGAGGCTAGCCAGCCGGAAGATGTGGCTACCTTCTACCGTCTGTATGAGGAGACCGCCGCGCGAGACGGCTTCTTTATCCACCCACGGGAACACTATACGACGATTCTGCGTCTGTACGGCGAACGAGACGCGGCCGCGCTGTTCCTGGCAGAGTATGAGGAGCGACCCATTGCCGGATTGATCGCGTTGCGCTGCGGCCCGGTCACCACCTATATGTTTGGGGCGTCCTCCAATTCCGAGCGCAATCGTATGCCTAACCACCTTCTGCAGTGGACAGCCATTCGCTGGGCTAAGGACCGGGGTTGTTCGATGTATGATTTCCGAGCCATTGCCGAAGTGCTGGATCCCCAAGAAGACCTCTATAGTCTTTTCACATACAAGCAGGGGTTCGGAGGCTACTCGACGCTGACGCTCCCGACCCATGATCTCCCCTTTAATGAACCACTCTACTGGTTGTATCGCCGTACGCTGTCGTTAAAGCGCGCCCGCGACCGGCGTTTGCATGAGCGTGAGTTACGCCAGCGCATGGCCCAGACCAAGTCTCCGCCGGCGGAGACTTCTGGCAAGGTCAAAGAGGCGACACCCAAGTAAGGCATGCATCTCTCCATGTAGCCACTTCATGCTCCACATGTGACCAGGCTGATGTCGTATACGGTTGTATAGCTAGTGCGGGTGATGAGGGCCGAGTGTGGAAGTGTTGTTCGAGCCACGGGAGACCGGGAGCAGAGCGGGTAAGCCTGAAGTGGTATATATTCTGCTAACCACTTGGGCAGAGTCACATAGCACACCGCCAGGTGTGTGTCATCGTTCGCTCGCGCTACCAGTGGCACACTAGGCAGCGGCGAGCCAAAAGCTAAAGGTAAATTCGTGACGAAGCACATACTCGTTGTCGATGACCGGCAAAGTTTCCTAACTCTCATGCGCATGCTCCTGGAAGACGAAAACTACCGAGTCTCGGTTCTCCAGCGAGGAGAAATCGCCATTGAGAGTATCCGCGAACTTATGCCGGACCTGGTGATCCTTGATCTTAAGCTTCCCGATGCCTCGGGCACTGATATTCTTGTGGGCCTGCGCGCCGAAAGCGGTACCGCAGAGATTCCGGTGATAGTCTACTCGGCGGCGGTGCTGGAGACCGAAGCGCTGTCGAACCTCATCAGCGGCAATCCAACTCGATACGCCAATGTGTCGGTGTTGCAAAAGCCCTTTGACCTGGATACACTGTTAGAGCGTATCCAGCAAGTATTGGGCGTAGCGCAGTCTTCGTGAAGTACACAGAGTGAGTAGATGCCAAAGAGTGTAAGGCAGGGGTGGGGCAGTGGCAAAAAACAGCAAGGGTACATCGGGCTCGGGATTCTTTTGGGGACTGATATTCGGATTAATCACTGGGGCATTGCTGGCGATTCTCTACGCTCCGCAGCCTGGTGAAGCGACTCGCGAGCAACTCAGCGAACAGAGCATCGAGTTGCGCCGGCGTGGCGTAGAAGGGTATCAGCAATTCGCAGCGCAGTTTCGCGAGCGCTACAGTGATGCCTTAGAGCAGGGGCGCGAAGCCTATGGGCGTACCAAAGACGAGGTGCTCAGCAATTACGCTAAATCCAAGAGCATGCCATAAGCGGGGAACAGTAGGCTCGCTCCGCTGCATTCTCTAGCTGGTCTAGCGCCTGTGGCCCGCCAGCTCGCGTCCGAGGGTTGCGACCAATCCGGCCACGATGATGCCAATGAAAACAACAGCAACGATGGGACTGGCTACGCCAGGCTGGCGCGCCAGTATCGCACCCGCGACAAAGGCCACAATCACGGTGACCAGGATGATAGCGTCGCCGATGAAGAAATTATAGGCGGCCTTCAGCGCACCGAGAATCTGTGACGCTATTTTGCTCATCCAATGACCTCCTGCTCTCTAGGCAGTGCGGCAGCGGCTTTTGTGGCCGACGGCGTAGACGACTTCAGCCACAATACCAGAACGCCAGTCACGCCGAGATAGAAGGCCACTAGGATTGGTAAGAACAGGTCTTCGTGCCACCACAGTATGCCAATGCCTTCACCACCCCAGAATGTACCAAAGCTGGTCAGCATGATGCCGACTATGAACTTGAGAGTATTCTCTGGCACACGCTGCAGTGGGGCGCGCACCAATGCTCCTGCGGTCACTACTAGCAGCAACGCTGCCGCAGCGCCGATCGCAGCCACCAGAATGCCGCTACCCCGAGCGGCCTGGGAGGCTTGCGAGCCAAACGTAATGACGATAAAAGCAACCTCAAGCCCTTCGAGCAGAACACTCTTAAAAGAGGTGGCCACGCCAAAGGGGTCAACGCGTGTAGGGGGGTGCTCGCCGCGCGCCCGCATCTGCGCCAGTTGCGCTTCGTAGATCGCTTCTTCGTCATGCAGTGGCTTGAGTCCGGCGTAGCGCAGAATGGATTTTTTCAGCCACTTGAGGCCGAAGAGTACCAGCAGCAGACCCACAGCGACTCGCAATGCGGTGATGGGAACCAGAGCCACCAACGCCGTTCCGAAGATGCCAACCAGCACAGCCAGTGTGCCCACTGCCGCCAGGGTTCCGATGAATGAGCTACGCCAATTGACAGTAACCCCAACGACCAGCACTATGGTAAAAGCCTCGACAAACTCCACGGTGGATGCCAGAAATGCTGCCACCAGTACGGCCCAAAGCGCTCCAGTCATGCATATACTCCGTTACACCATATAGTCTATTACTCGCATCGCCACTACTCCGGCGCGCCGTAGCTCCGGTGCCGCTGCAAAAACCTGGCTGCCCTAGCAGGCGAAGGTCTCCCGGTTGCGGCGCTCTCGTATGGAAGTGTACAATACCGTAGCCCACGCAAGATGATTGTATTGTTGGTATGGACTTTATTAGGCCTAGTCTTTGGAGTAGCGAGGAGCCGTAACGACGTGTCTCTCACTTCTGATTATATGACGCGTGACCTCGATGCCGGATTACGTCTGCTTGAGGGGGGAGTTAGTGCGGCCCAGGGTTTTCTGTCGGGGAGTATATCTTGCGGAATCAAGACTGACCCCGGCACACCCGACCTGTCGCTGCTGGTATCGGTCGTGCCGTGCATTGCTGCCGCCACTTTTACCTCCAGCAAGACCGCTGCCCATACTGTCCGCGTCTGCAAAGAGCACCTGGCCACTACTGGGAATCGTGCGCAAGCGGTGGTCGTCAATAGTGGGAATGCGAACTGTTCCAATGGCCAGAGTGGGTATCATGACGCCGTACGCATGGCCAACCTTGCGGCTGCCAAGCTTGCTATCAGCGATCCTAATCTGGTATTGGTCTCATCTACCGGCATTATTGGCAGGCCGTTACCCATGGACCGAGTTGAATTTGGCATCACTCATGTAGCGGTAAGCGAGAGTGGTGGGTCAGAGTTTGCGCGCGGCATTATGACCACCGACACGCGACCCAAGACGGTGGCTGTGGAATTTGAGGCGGGCGGGAAAATCGTGCGCCTTGGAGGGTCAACCAAGGGTGTTGGCATGATCTATCCAAACATGGCAACTATGCTGTGTTACCTAACTACCGATGCTGAGGTAGAGGCTGCCTACCTGCAAAAGGCCATGCGTGACGCCGTCAACGACTCCTTCAATATGGTATGTGTAGATGGTGACATGTCCACCAACGACTCAGCCTTTATCCTGGCGAACGGTCGGGCTGGCAACCAGCCACTGCGTGAGGGTGTGCCCGGTGCCGATACGTTCGTCGTCGCGGTTCGCTATGTGACACGCTACCTTGCACGCGAGATGGCACGCGATGGGGAAGGGGCGACCAAGCTAATGGTCGTTACTATCCGCAACGCCTCCAGCGATGCCGATGCACGGCTCGCGGCGAGAGCCATAACCAACTCCGCGATCTGGAAATGCGCGGTTGCCGGCGGAGATCCGAATTGGGGTCGCCTGGTGGCCGCGCTGGGGGCCAGCGGAGCGCAGGTCCAGCATGAGAAACTCGACATTCGCCTTGGCAGCGTCCTCGTCGTGGAGGACGGTACTGCGGCAGATTACGACCAGGCCGCCGCCAAAGGGGCAATGGCCGGGCCCGACGTCACCATCGATATTGATCTACATCTGGGCGAGTTCGGCGCGACTGCCTGGGGCTGTGATTTGACTCACGGCTACATTGATGAGAACGCCACGTATACGAGGTAGGAGAAGCCAGATGACCACCAGCACCCCCTTGAGCAATCAGGCAGCATCAGCTCCAGCTCCGCGCGATTGGGTAGCTTTGGAGGGAAAGTACTACCAGCACACCTTCAAGCGAACTCTGGTGATGGAGCGCGGCGAAGGTGTACGAGTCTGGGATGCCGGCGGTACGGTATATCTCGATCTGGTGGCTGGCATTGCTACCAATGTCCTCGGTCACATCCACCCTGCGGTGGTGCGCGCTATACAGGAGCAGGCCGGAAAACTCATCCATGTGTCCAATCTGTACATCAACGAGCAACAAGTGGAACTGGCCGAGCATCTCTACAATCTCAGCGGCGGCATGCGGTCGTTCTTCTCGAATAGCGGCGCCGAGGCCAACGAGGGGGCATTCAAGCTCGCCCGCAAGTATGGTAGGCTGAACCGCGGGGGAGCCTACGAGATCATTAGCATGGATCGCTCATTCCATGGGCGTACGCTAGCCACAACTGCCGCCACTGGCCAGAAGAAGTATCAAGATACCTGGCAGCCGCTACCTGATGGCTTCAAACAGGTACCGTTCGGCGACATTTCAGCGCTTAAAACTGCCACCAGTGACAAGACCGCTGCCATTATCATCGAGGCGGTTCAGGGAGAGGGTGGCATATATCCAGCGCCTGCGGATTACCTCCACGAGGTGCGCGCCTTCTGCGACGAACAGAACCTGATCCTGATCTGCGACGAGGTGCAGGCGGGTATGGGGCGCACTGGTAAGTTCTTTAGCTGGGAGAACATGGGTATTCGTCCCGATATCACCACGATGGCCAAAGGCCTGGCGGGAGGAGTACCTATTGGTGCGATGCTGGCGGCGGAGCGAGCTGATATCTTCGAGCCGGGAGACCATGGCACTACCTTTGGAGGTAATCCCATAGCCTGTGCGGCCGGCGTGGCCACCGTTACGACGATAGTGGAACAGGACCTGCTCTCCAATGCCGTCCAGATGGGCGACTACTTGGAGTCCCGTATTGTTGATCTGGCAAAGAAACATAGGATCATCACAGGAACACGCGGCCTGGGCCTCATGCGAGCCTTTGATCTTGCCGAGCCGCGTGCCCAGGACATCATGGACCGCGCATTAGAGCGTGGTTTATTGGTTACCAACGCCGGTCCATCCACCATTCGGATGGTGCCTCCTCTGATCATTCGTGCCGCCGACATAGATGAGGCGACTGAAAAGCTTGATCAGGCGCTCTCTGCGCTCTAGCCTTGAGAGAGATGAGAGGAGAATTCACAGCGATGTCACAGGATGCAAACGGACCAGAGAATATCAGCGTGGATGGGCAGACCGCCAATGGTGCTCGGGCCCCGCGTAGCGATGAGAGCGCTACGCTCTTCATGGAACGCGGACACGCCGCCGCCGAGGCAGGCGATTTTGACCGAGCCGAAACCGCTTACCAGCAGGCAGTCGTTAAAGATCCGCATAATGCTCGCGCCCGCTATGACCTGGCGCTTGCCAAACAGAAGCGGGGCGACCTCGAGGGCGCGATTGTCTCGTATATGCGCGCCATACAGCTGGACGAAACCCTCATCGAGGCCTATATCAACCTGGGAAACCTCTATGGTGAAGTTGGCCTCGAGGAGGAGGCATTAGAGACGTTTCAGCGAGCGCTTGAACAGGATAACGGCAACGACGAACTCTTCGTCAATGTGGGAGATGCCTACCGTAGCCTGGGATTCTTTGAGGATGCTATCCTGGCATATCGTCAGGCCCAGATCCTGAATCCCGAGAATACTCTAGCGGCCGACAATCTCCACGATGTGCGCGAACGGCTCAATGAGCAGGCGGAGTATGTCGCTGATCTGGAAAAGCGCCTTGACGAGGACCCACGAGATCTTGGACGGTATTCGGATCTGGTGGATGCCTACTTGGAGGCACACCGCGAGCAAGAGGCACTGAATGTAGTAAATCAGATGATCGCGCTTGATCCGGAGAGCCCTATTACCTACGAGACTCAGGCTGCCGTGTATGAGGCGTTAAATGATGCCGAGCAGTCCATGGCCGCGTGGGAACGGGTGGTACAGCTTTCGCCTGACGATGCTGAAGCCTGGGAGCACCTGGGAACCTGGCGTGAGGAGCTTGGGCAGTACGACGAATCTGTCGAGGCCTATCGACGTGCGGCCGACCTGCAACCGGATTCGACGGGTGCACTGTTCAGCCTGGGCGAAGTGCTGCGGGATGCCGAGCGCTACGATGAGGCTATAGATGTGTTCCGCAGTCTCGTGGACAGTTATTCCGAGTCTCATCATCGCGAGTCTGATGACGAAATGCTCATCGACGCCTATGCTCGGCTCGCCGAGAGCCAGAATCTGGCAGCCAAGAATGAGGACGCTCTGACTACTGTTGCCGAGTTCCTGCAGGCATTTCCCGAACAGCCCGAGGCATATTACGAGCAGGCCTCGGCGTATGATGCCCTTGGCCGCCATCAAGAAGCCATCTCCTCCTATGAGAAGGCTCTGGCAGGTAATCCTCTGGATGCGGGTATCGCCAACGATCTGGCGGACACCTATCTCGAGGTGGGTCGGGTTGATGACGCCATCGAGACCGCTCAGAACGCCATCGCGATCGATCCCAGCCTGGCTGTGGCCTATGAGACACTGGCTCAGGCGCTCGAACGTTCAGGCCGGCACTCGGAGGCGCAGCAGGCGCTGGAACACGCCGCCGACATTCGCCAGGCCGAAGGGACAGAGGAAGATGATCAGGATGAGGCGCCAGAGACGACTGATCAGTAGCGGTAGTTAACGGAAGAATTGGGGGAGTCTACAGTGTTCTGCCTGAACTGTGGCGCCGAAGCTCCTCCGCGTGGAGTCACCTGCCCGGTCTGCGGAAACGACCTGGGGAGGTCGACGGCTGATCTGCGCTCAAGTGTAGGTTTTACCAGCATGCCGCTTGAGGCCGGCGAAACCGATCTCCCTGCTCCTTCCGTCAAATCTTTGCTGGGCTCCCCCAGTATCAGAGATGGGGACCTGGACCGGCCTGGATTGCCTCGTGATGCTCTGGGGCGTGCACTCCTGATCGTCATACTGGCTCTGGCAGCCGATCTACTACTTCCCTGGAGGGTTATCGGAAGCCAGCACCAGATGCTGCCGCCGGTGGACGGCATAGCGATTGCCGTTGTCATTATGCTTGCGGCACTACCTTTGTTCCACCCTAGATTACGCCAAGAAACCCTCTCGGCAGCACTACCGTTACTGTCCGGTGGCGTGTGTCTGGGAATCGGCGCAGCATTCTGGATGAATCTAGGCATTGCTGGCTACACTCCGTTTTCCGTTGGTATACTTGCCTCCTCTTCACCCGGGTTCCATGGTAGTGCCGTTGCTGCGCTCAGCCCTGACTTTGGGCTCTTCGGCTTCCTGTTGGGCGCTCTCCTGCTGGCGGTGATTGGCTACAATCTCTTTCTGGTCGCCGTAAGGACTACAGTGGCCAAGTCGATAGTTGCTGCGCCCGTGCGGCACGCGCCAGTACCAGTACCGCAACCGGTGCCGGCCGGACGAATCACGGCAACCATTGACCGGTCGGCACCAGATGTGAGTCACAGCAAAGCTCCTGAGCCGGCTTCGGCTCCCGAGTTTGCGCTACCCGGCAGTGACTCGTGGAATCGTTCACTGAAACCACCGACCTTTCTGCGTCCCCAGGCAGGCAGTATTCGACGTCCCCACCGGTAACTGCGCGTTGGTCAGCTGGCCAAAAGTGCTTGCCCTGCTGGTACAGTTCCTGTGCCAGCAGGAACAGAGACTTGCTGCAACTCGAGCAAGGTGTATAGCTGTTCCAAATTGAATGGCTTGGGAAGAACCGCAATGGCGGGTGGGGGAAGTCGCTGGTCCGGTCTCAGCGCCGCCGTCATTAAGATGACTGTGTGTCGGCCAAGTAGCTCCGGCTCTGCTGCCAGCCTGCGGCATACTTCCCAGCCGTCAACTCGCGGCATCATAACATCCATGAGAATGACCGACGGGTTCTCGGCGGTGCTGCTGGACCGCAAGAAGTGTAAGATCTCCCAGCCGTCTCGAAACAACGTAACCTGGTACCCCTCACACTCCAGCGCAAATCGTAGCAATTCTCGTATTGCCCGGTCATCGTCGACTACCAGAACGCTCAGCATAGCCGTGCCCCTTTCGCGAGTCTAGAGGCGGGCCGCCGCCTCGGTACGTATGTAACATATGGAACTAATGTTCTAGTATGTCAAGCATACCATGCACCGCTGCGGTTTGCAAGAGTTGCCGGTTGCCATCAGAGGGATTAGGCGGTTTGGGCTACCGCGGAGGCGCCCTCTAGTGGTAGGGTGGACTGTTGAGATTTCTCGGCCACTACCTCAGCACATTCCAATTCGATGAAGCCGATCCGCACGATATCGCCTGGCGCTAGCAGCGAAGGAGCGAGGAGTAGCTCGCCGTTTAAATATGTGCCGTTGCTACTGTTAAGGTCGGAGAGGAAATAGCCGGACTGTTGGCGAACGATCTGGGCGTGAAGACGAGAAACCGACTCATGCGGCACATTTATCTGCCGCTCCAGGTCACGGCCTATGGTGATCACCGGCTGGTCGACCAGCCAGGTGGCTCCAGCGACGTGAGGGCTAAGGCCGCTGAGCATGAGCGACACTGGTGCTAGTGCCGGTACGGCGAGAATACTGGGCACTTTCTTGGTCTCGACTTCGAGATTTGGTGGCGTCGTACCGCTTCGCTCCGGCAGCAGGGGACGTGCTGTAGGGAGCAGCTCAAAACGATACCGTTGCGCTCCTAGATCGAGTATATCGCCGGAGAGCAGAGGAACTGGACCACGTACGGTTTGGCGGTTGACGAGCGTACCGTTCATACTGCTCCGATCTACAAGCTGCACTCGGCCATGGTCCCAGTCAATTTCGGCATGGTGCCTGGATGTTCGCTCGTCTTCGACCACGATATCACAATCCTTGTCGCGGCCCAGCACGCTCATCTGCCGGCTGAGTAGTATGGGCTGCCCTTCTGCCTGTGCGTTCTCGGGCTGGCTGGGGTTACCCAGCGGTACTAGTTGGCCCCAGGGGATGCCGGGACCGAGGGGCTCGTGGTAGCGCGCCGGGTCGTCCAGCGGCGCCAGCGCCGGAGCGTTCGGTAGGTAGCTGCTGGACATGGCTCCGGCAACCTGAGGCTCAGCAAGCAGCACGTAGCCGAGTAATATCCCGATCGGTATCAGCCACCCCAGCAACGCTGTCCAGCACAACCAGAGGAGCACTTCACCACCCGCCAGCGAAGGACCATACAGCTGCAGGCGGTTTTGATCCCACCAGATGGGAGGGAGCATGCACACACTGGCGATGAGGCAGACGAGCACCGAGCGGGCAAGTTGGTGAGATGAGCCTCGTCTACGCAGCAATGCATAGGTGGTGATGCCTGCGGCGGCCAGAAGCGTACAGGCGAGCCCACCATAACTTCCCAGGCCAAATCGAGTGGGAAAGTCGTTGATGTTCATGAACTTATTGCCAGCTTACCTTCTTGCTCTGCTTGCGACCATCATAGGCGACCTACCTGCGTAAGCACTGCCCCCTACTCTATCGGCATGATACCGTGCTCATGCTCAGATTGTACATCCACTACGTCCTCGATCTGGCCCTTAGCGTTATACTGGGCGTACTCGCTGTTACCTTTTATGTTGGCCGCCCCTCCCGTGCTTCGAGGGCCAATCTGAGGACCACCAAGATCTGATGTCTCCCAGTAGGAAAGCGGCGCATTTGGAGAGGCACTCAGCGCCACTCCCAGAAAAGCGTGACCAGGCACGATGATGAAGTACGGGTACATACCCAGGAATTCAACTGCCGAGGCCATGATTGCCGTGGTTTCTACACACATGCCAGTGGGGTTTGTGTCGTTCAAAATGTCACTAGGTAACTGGATTCTTTGTGCGTCGTCCTGCAGGTAAGGCATGTTGTCGGACACATAGGAGAGACGGTAAACAAATTGGAGTGTGTCGAAGATGGCATCGACCTCCTCTTGAACCTGGGCGGGGGTTGCTTCATCGACATAGCCGACGAGCCCGTTGTTTAGATCAGGGTAGTCAGAAGGGCTGTCGGCAACTTCCGCACTGGTGAGCCCAACCAGTTTCTGGATGGCCGGTGCATTGGGCGTGACCCAACCGGCAAGGTAGGGGGCATTGTTTGTATGTTGAGCCTCATCGTACCAGAGCATCCACTGGCGCGATTTGAGTACTATGTTGGCGCTGGTATCGCATACAACGCCATCGCTGTTCTGGATTTGCAGGCGCAGCTCGGCCGTACGTTGGCCGGGTCCTACCAGGGCGTCCAACACGCTCGGCCCAAGTACCAGCGGCTTAAATGTCTGGCTCCGAAACACCGGCGTTGACTGAACTTGCACGCTCTGTACCTGTGTAAACTGGGGAATGCTCACGGAAATACGCAATATCTGTGGCTGTGGGCTGCGATAGCGCAGCGTCAGGAGGCTCGGCTGGTTCACATACAGTCCAGTGTAGAGTACGGTCGGAGGGCTCCAGGTAACAAGCGCACCACACGGTCCAGTGGCTGAGGTCCAGTCCGGATACTCTTGCTGGTATCCCTGATAGAGCCGTAAACCGCTCTCGACATAGAGAGCTGAAGCAATCGTTAGCAGGGCTAAAGCGATTCCCAGGAGGGTATACTTCTTCTGCATCCCTCACCTCCACGGCTTCGACACGCCTCTGGATTACGCGGCACGTTGTTTTGGAAGCGCCGATTTCTTGCTATCCATGGTCTGCGGCTTGTACTGGGTAGACTAGCACCTCTCGAGTAGAGGCGACAACTGGGCAGGACCGGGAGAGCTTACGTCGCGTAGAAACAAAGCCCTCAAACCTGAGGGCTTTGTTTCTACGCGACGTAAGCTCTGACGGTGGCTGACCACAATTGTCCATGTGGTCAGCGTACCTGCCAGCTAGCTTTCGCTCGCCACCTGAGTCGTGCTGGCGTTGGAATCAGCGTGGTGACCGGGCAGATGCGTGCCCACGCGTGAGACGTCGTGTTCGACGCCGCCGATCACACTCCCCACCACCCCGGTGACGCCATGGCCTAATGCGCCTGCGTCGTTCACTGCCGAATGGCCAAGTTTGAAAGCTTCCTCTTCGGCCTTACGGCTGATTTCACCTATCTCTTCAGCGGCTTTCTTCTCCAGCTTCTCAGCCTCTTCGACGATAAGCTCGATGGCCTCTATGAAAGACTTGATGATTTCTTCTATGGCGACCGTCACTGCGGCGGCATACCCGAAGATAACTCCTAACGCGGCGGCAGCCAGGTCAGCCGGACCGGACAACACGGTGTGCGTCAGGAGAGTTGCTGCAACTTCAGTGACTGCCGCGGCCAGCACAAAACAAACCACACCAGCAATCACCATAGCTCGAATTGCATGGAGTAGACCTCCAAGTATATGCTTGGTGGTTGTACCCAGCAGTGAAACCAGTCGCCTCTCTAACATATGTTACCGCTCCTCTTGCTCCGTAGTTCAACCCGGATCTATAAATAAGTACGACTCATGACGGCGCCGAGTTGCTCTTCATGGTGGCATTAGTGTGCCAGATTTTGTGGTGCCTGGCAAGTACTAAGAATGTGATCTGGACCACAGTGCTGCCAAGCCGATTGGATGAAGAGGCGTAGTGGAGTACAGGACACGTTTCGGCTGGGGGTGGGAAACGCTCGAGGGAGTGGGGTGCAAAGGACAGGCAAGACAGGCAAGACAAGGGCGCTGGCCGTGATAATGAGGTCACGGCCAGCGCCCTACAGCTGATGTACCAAAAGGATCCGAGCTAGCAACGCCACAAGATATAGCCAAGCCCTCTGGCCCGGCAGGGCAGGCAAGTTACGCCGTCCTGCTTCAACCGTGTCACCAGCGCGCTCATGCGGGTGTCCACCTGTTGCAACTCCAATTTAAGGAGAGTGGCAAAGCGCTCAGTCGTGAGAATTTGCCCGGCGTGACGGAGCAAGATCCCTAACAGTTCTCGCTCTTCGAGAGAAAGCTGCAACGTATGCCCGCGCCAGTGCGTTACTCCGGTGCGCGAGTCCATAGTCAGCCCTCCGAAGCGCAGAATGCTTTGCGGGGTGCGTAGCTCAGAGAAATTTGCGCTATCTAAATTGCTGCCCAATATCGCCGGCTCCGCCGTACTGGCGTCAGTGTCGAAAGGTGATGTCAGTCCCATACTCTCTCTCCCATCCATGCGTGGCGTGCCGGGTCTAGTCATTGGAACCTATACTGGCTCCGTCAGATGGTTGCTTCCAGCACTTGACCTAGAGTATAACCTGGTGAAATGAATTCAAGGTGAGCCAAACCTGAGATGAACCTAAGAAATCCTCCTGACATACCATCATCACACATGCTATGCTGTAGACGTGGCAACGCGGCAGCAGGGCTGTATTCGATTGGCTTGCGGCTACTGCTGCTTCATCTTGAGCTGCGCCACAATGCGAGATGAATAAGCGTGATCGAGGAGAAACTGCACGTGACCAACCCGTCCAACTCAGGGGCCTCCCTGGACTTCACCAATGGCGATGCGCGTATCGCTGAACTCTTGAGTTTGCAGCATGAGTTAGCCGACCTTGCGGCCGTTGGGGCACTGGCCTCCTGGGATCAGAATACCATTCTGCCTGACGGCGCAGGGGAAGTTCGCGGCTTGCAGATGGCTACTCTGCAAGGATTGGCGCATGAACGCAGTACCAATCCGCGGCTGGGGGAACTGCTTGGTACAGTGGAAGATGCTGCTGTGCAGAGCGGGTTTAACGATTCCGACCGTGCGCTGGTACGCGAAGCCAGACGCGCCTACGATCAGAGCACAAAACTGCCGCGAGGACTGGTTGAAGAGATAGCTCGGGTGGGCGCGGCCGCTTTCGAGGCCTGGCGCCGTGCGCGTGAGCATAATGACTTCGCCGCTTTTGCGCCGCATCTCAGCCGTACCATCACGTTGCAGCGCGAAGTTGCTGACCGTTTTGGGTACAAGGGTACGCGCTACGATGCACTGCTCGATATCTACGAGCCGGGCATGACGGTCACCCGGCTCGACGGGCTTTTCCCCACAGTGCGCGACACCAGCATACGCCTGCTGCGCCGAATCGAGGCGAGCGGCACGACGGTAGATGACACCTGCCTGGAGGGGTCATTTTCAACAGAGAAGCAGCTGGCTCTTTGCGATCACATCCTTCGGCGCATGGGCTATGACTTCAGCCGTGGCTACAGCGCGCGATCGCCCCATCCTTTCACCTCCAGTTTTGGTGCGCCCTTCGATGTTCGTGTGACCGTCAATCCCGATGAACACCACATTCAAGCTGCCATAATGGCAGCGATTCACGAAGGCGGACATGCCGTCTACGAGCAAGGATCGTCGCCGCTTCTGGTTCGCACACCACTTGCCGGAGGGGTCTCGCTGGGTATGCATGAGTCACAGTCTCGCCTCTGGGAGAACGCCATTGGCCGCTCGGAGGCCTTCTGGGCAGGTCAATTTGGAGCCATACGCGAGGCATTTCCGCAGCAGTATTCGGGTGTAGATCACGCCGCCTTTGCTCGTGCCCTGAACAGGGTTCAGCCGAGCCTGATCCGCATCGAAGCCGACGAAGTGACCTATAATCTGCACATCATCATTCGATATGAGCTGGAAAAGGAAATGGTGAATGGTGAGGTTGCGGTTGAATCACTCCCCGGACTGTGGAACGCCAAATACAAGGAGTATCTCGGCGTTGAACCGCCCTCTGACACAGAGGGCGTGCTGCAGGATATTCACTGGTCCGGCGGCTTCGGCTACTTCCCCACGTACACTCTCGGTAATCTCTACGCTGCGCAGATCTATGCCACCCTCCGAAAAGAATTCACCGATTTCGACGGGCGGCTAGCCAGCGGCGATACCGGATTCATACTGAGGTGGCTTGGTGACCACATGTATGTGTATGGGGCGACGTACCAATCGGAAGACCTGATGCGCCGGCTCACCGGTGAGGCGCCGAATCCCGCATACTTCGGTCGCTATCTGAATGACAAATTCAGCGCCATTTACCATTTGCCGGCGGAGGCAAGCTAGAGATCGCGCTGGTAGACCAGCATTCTCTCCTGGCTGCTTCGAGTGTAGCCTGCCCCATTCATGGCGTCCTGTAAAATGAGCAGGTCGGGCAGCCAGAGTTCGACCTGCTCAAGCTCATGTTCCTGGGCGATCTCGCGCAGCGCCAGTGCCAGTGTGCCAATGCTGCTGGCCGCGCCGTCGATATAGCGAACCTGCAGGGTACCCGGCGCCCCCGCATCTTCTTCCATATCGCCAACGACGGCAACCGCCTGAATCGCTCCCCATTCTTCTAATAGCCAGACGTCGCCAAGCACAAGATAACCACGCAAGTCTGCCTCATTAAGCGACCACGCATTCCACCTGCCAAACTGCAACCCACCGTTGAGTGGCGCCAGATTCGAGTGTTCCAGCCACTCTTCCAGACGGGTATAGTCCTCGGCACCGGCCAGCATGAGCCACGGGCCTGGAGCCGTATCCGCTGCGGCGTCCGGCTCACTGCTCTCCACTACCGACGCTTCGGTTTCCAGCAACGCGTCAGCGTCAGCATCGGCACCCGCCGGTAGCGCGCCGGACACATACCGGACCACTTCCGCTACGCGCTGGAAGCCAAATTTCTTGGTAACCAGCTCCTGCGACGCCACATTGTCGCTGTCGGTGAAGAGACGAGCTACCAGTGCCCCTCGCTGCCGAGCCTGGACGAGCGCCTGCGAGGTGAGGACACGACCTATCCCTTGTCGCCGCGCCTTCGGATCTACTCGTATGCCTTCGATCCAGGCGTCCCGGGTAGAGAGCATGGCTAGATGGATCACGCCCATCGCTTGCCCAGCGACGACCGCCACCAGTAAGACGCCGGTCTCCTGCGCCAGCCAGTTGTCCCAGACATCCGCGATGTAGTCGCCGTCAACCCAGGTATTGCGACAGAATGCCAGAACAGCTTCGCGATCTTCTGGACGCGCCGGTCGAACCATCACCGCTGCGGAATCCTCGTCCACAGTTCTCTCCACCATCTATGATGAACGTCAGTGTCTTCTCAAGGAGTCTGGGTAGCCGGTACGGTGGGAGTCGCGGCTACGGTGGGAGTCGCGGCTACGGTGGGAGTTGGCACCACCGTAGCCTTGCTGGTAATCGTGACTGAGATGATCTTTTCGCCGCGAGTAATCGCCTTGGCCACACTCAAGCCCGCAGTAACTTTGCCGATAACCGCATAACTCGTACTGGTAATCGCCTGGGAGTTATCAGCGGTATCAATAAAAAACTGAGAGGCGTTTGCCATCGCCACTACGCCTTCGGTGTTGGTGCCCTGCCCCGACACCGGCTTGAGCGTGTACCCGGGACCACCCAGTGCGTCTCCACCCTTGCCTCCCTGTATCAGGTCGATGTTGGAGGTTTCGTTGGTCTCCGGGCTAATCTGATTCAGTCGCTCTACCTTCCAGAAATCCAGTCCATTATAGAATTTCTCCTCAGCCAGGAATACAAAGCTATTGGCGTAACTGGGCGCAGCAGTGGTATTAAGTTGAATGACGACGTCGCCCTGCGCAGTTTTTATGGTAGCAATGTAGGTAGTATTCGCCTTCAGCACACTCAAAGGCGCTTTGTTGCAAACATGCTTGGTGTTGTTGCAGGTTGCCTGTGACGGTGGAGCTGGCGGTGCCCATGGACCAAGTTTCTGCTGGTGTGCTACCAGGACAGTGAATCCCACAAGAAGTAGGACAAAGATGACTGTGGCCCAAGGATAGTCGCGCAGTACATTGCTTCCTGGATTTGACCGAGAACGTCCTGGTGCTGCGGCGGGAATTCTACGCGGCACGGCTCGCTCAGTGGCGATCTGGTGAGCACGGTAGACCTTGGCCTCTTTGCGCGCCTGCGCTCTCTTGCTTGCTGTCTTGGGCATGTCACATGTGCTCCCTCTCTCACGCACGCTGGCTTTGTGGGTAATCCTCGCCCGCTCCTGGAGATTGCCTCCTAGATGACCACCATCTGGCACCGCCACACATAGTCGAGTAGGTACCGCGAGCTACTCACAGAGATTTCTAGCGTATAATACGCCTGCGAGCTGGTATGGGTCAATATCCTGCCCATTACTGGCCATCCAATCGACTCTGTCTGTTTGGCTTCCGGCGATTCTTTGGCAGCTGCGTCACCGTGCCAGACGCCAACATGGGCAACATGGCTGCTATTCACCGATGGGATGCGGTATGCGCGAACTTTCTCCCAAACTCCAGGCCATTCTGAATGGGATACCCCACAAACCAGGAATCTACCTGCATAAGGATGGTGAAGGCCACATTCTGTATGTGGGTAAGGCCACCTCGCTCTATCAGCGTGTGCGCCAGTATTTTGGCGATCCCGGTGAACTGAGTCCCAAGAACCGGGCGCTGGTTTCGAAGATTGAGGACATCGAATACATTGTGGTCGCCAATGAGATTGAAGCGCTCATCCTGGAAAATGAGTATATCAAGAGACATCAGCCTAAATACAATGTACGGTTGCGCGACGACAAGAATTATCCATACATCAAGGTGGCGCTTACCGAGGATTTCCCGCGAATCTACCGTGTGCGTTCGTTTCGCCACGACGGCAATCGATACTTTGGTCCATACACCAATTCCGCTGCGGTAGACGCCACACTGGACCTGATGAACAAGCTCTTCCCGTTCCGTACCTGCCGCTATGACGGTTCCGCCTGGGCCCCGCCACGCGGGCAGGAGACCAATCCGCCCGCTGAGTGGAGATTGAAGTATCTGCCCAGGCCTTGCACACAATATTATATTCACCGGTGTACTGCGCCCTGCGTGGGCCACGCTTCGCGTGAAGAGTATGATGCGGTAATCCGCCAAGCCGTCCTGTTCCTGGAAGGCAAGCACGATGAAGTGATTTCCAGCCTGAGAGAACAGATGGAAAGCGCTTCTGAAGAACTTGAGTTCGAGCGGGCCGCTTCATTGCGTAACCGGATCCGGGCAGTGGAGCAGGTGCTGGAGAAGCAGAAGATCATTAATACCACCGGACCGGGCGATCAGGATGTGATTGCGCTGGCCACTGGGGATGATGAGACGTGCGCGCAGATCTTTTTTTTCCGCGGCGGCAAGCTTACTGGGCGTGAATACTTCATGCTTTCAGGCACCCGAGATACGCAGATCCCCGAGATTATGGCCTCATTCATCTACCAATTCTATGCACAGGCACCCCATATTCCCGCCGAACTCATACTACAGCACGAGCCGGAGGACGCCGCCGCCCTACGCGCCTGGCTGAGAGGCAAGCACGGTTCCGCCGTGACCTTTAGCGTCCCACAACGCGGGGACAAGCAGCGTCTGGTTGAAATGGTGGCGCAGAATGCTGGTGAAGTGCTTGACCAGCAGCGGATCAAGTGGCTTTCAGATTCACAGAAGACTGCGCTGGCGCTGGAAGAGTTACAATCAGCCCTAAATCTGCCCGCTCCGCCTCAGCGCATAGAATGTTACGACATCTCCAACATTCAGGGTACCAGCTCAGTCGGCTCGATGGTCGTTTTTGAGGCGGGCAAGCCCAAACCCTCCGATTACCGGCGTTTCCGTATCAAGAGCATCGACGGTGCCAATGACGTGGGCAGCCTCCAGGAGGTGCTGCGGCGGCGCTTCAAGCGTTACCTCGA
Source organism: uncultured Chloroflexia bacterium (assembly GCA_963826075.1). Taxonomy (GTDB): domain Bacteria; phylum Chloroflexota; class Ktedonobacteria; order Ktedonobacterales; family JADMIN01; genus JAJPKE01. The sequence continues at coordinate 362,903 of CAWGVQ010000002.1, read as the reverse complement.
GTATAGCGACTCTGGTGCAGGCCAAGATGCCGCCGGTGAGCGCGATGATATTGAAGAGGGAGTAAGTCCAGATGAGGTTGCCGACCCGTGGTCACTGCTTCCCGATCTGGTCATCGTAGATGGAGGGCGGCCACAGCTCAATGCGGCGCTCCAGGTGTTGTCTCACCTGCCGGTTGGGGTGCCGGTTATTGGCATTGCCAAGGAAGATCACAGTGCAATCAGCACCTACGAAGAAATCTACCTAGAAGGTGAGCCGGACCCGCTGGTGTTTCCACGCACCTCGCAAGGACTCTACCTCTTGCAGCGTGTGCGCGACGAGGCTCATCGCTTTGCAGTTACCTACCATCGCCAGCTCCGCTCTACCCGCAGCTTCCACTCGGTTCTGGATACCATTCCCGGCATCGGCCCCAAGCGCAAAAGGGCTCTCATCCGGCACTTTGGCTCGGCGCGAGCAATCGCCACGGCAAGCGTTGAAGACCTGGCCTCGGTGAGCGGCATAGGTCAGGATCTCGCGCAACAGATCAAGGAGCATATCGGCAGTGGGCAGGCTGAGACCGTCGAAATGGAGTAGTTCGCGGCTACTGTTGCAACTGGCGTATCAGTATCTTCGCCCGCTTCCGAACTTCGGGCATCTCCTCTTCAGGTAGCTGGTGCTCGGCATAACGGGCGGAATTATAGCTCTGGTTCACCGACGCAAGCGGTGTCAACTCACCGGCCTGCTGGAGTTCAGACCCTCCCAGCGCCGGAATGGTTGACAGCCTGGTGGCGTATTCATCGGGCGTTTCATCGGGTCGGCGCCGCAGCCCTCGTTTACTTGCCGCCTCCAGAAATGTGCGATAGACATAGCGTACGCTGCCTGGTGTCAAGGGATCTACCCAGTTAGATGCTCGCACGGGTCTCAGTCCTGCCAGGAACCCGCGCAGCTGGTTGCTGAAGATGGAGGCGGCGTCAAGTGATTCGCGCTCCTCTTCTAGGACAGCCTCAGGCGGGCGTCTCCTGGTGATCAGCGTTCGGATCAGCCAGAGGAAAAGTATGATTACGGCGGCAATCGCCGCCACTTCAAGTATAATTCCGGCAATCTCCAGCCAGAGTCGGGGGAGAATCAGCGGCTTCGAAGCGGTGTGCTTTTTTCCGACAACTGTGCTCACGGATGGTTGCGCGGAGGTTCCACCTTGTACGGGCTTAAACGAGCTAAAGAGCCAGCCGAAGAGAAAGCGGAGCAGTTGTGCCAGGCCCTCGACCAGTGCAGATGCCAGCTTGCTGGCCAGCGGTCCGACCGGACCTAGCAATGCCAGCAGAGACCCCACGCTTTGATAGTTGATGATCAGGTTGATGACGAGTGCGAAGCCGACCGCAACCAACGCCAGGGTCAGTGCGGTGCCGAGCCAGACCCGATCGTTGGTCACGATATAGGCGTCTCTATCATTGTCCGTATGGTTGAAAGCCATACGACCGAGTGCCGCCGCCACTAGACCGGAGAAAACTTCCGCCGGCAAGAGAAAACCCAGCACGCCGGCGACATGTTGCTGCAGGACTCCCGGCAGTGCAATGGTGGCCACGGTTGCGGCGACCATGGCCACCATACCGTATTTGAAGCGCCGCATTACCGTGGAATAGTCTGGTGGATCGCTGCCCAAGAGTAGCCCACGCCACCAGATGTAGGCGAGCAGAAGGAGTAGGGGCGGTAGAGCGGTGGCGACGGATCGATGGTCGACCATATCGTTGCCGAAAGCGAAAACCCAGCTCCAGTCAAAGAAGCCGTGGCCGGAGGAACCGTAGAGAGCTGGAGAGATACGTATGAGCACGAGGGCGCAGACAAGTAGAAGCGGAGAGCTAACCGCAATCAGCCGTGGCAGACTGATACCGATGAGATACCTGCCGAGACCGGACGACAGCAAGAGCGTGCCTAGTAGAAACCAAACCGGAACTGGCGACTGGGTGATGTCCTGTCCGTTATAGCCGGACACCACCACCAGGATCGCTTCGACGGGTAGAAACTCTATCAGCAGCTGGGCAACGAATTGTACCCAGCGCTGGCTGGTTCTACTCGACCACCAGGGAGCGCGACCGGCGTCGCCCACCGACTTCACCGGCTGGCTCGGTGACTTTTCCATTGCCATCTCCATTCCCCCGAGCGTCGACTGGTTTTATGCCCGCTTGGCTCTCGTGATCACCGGCTTGCCGTCTGGCGGCATCGGTGCCACTTCCGTAGTAGGCGTGACGTGCGCCACGCGGACTGTGAAAGACGCCTGGAGCATCTTGCCCCAGAGTATCGCGAAGCAGTTCTACCCAGGTCTCCGGTCCGCCGATATAGTGGGTGTCAAGACCGGCGAAATGAGGATGTTCTGCGGTCTCACGTTCCGATTGGCTCGACTTGGTCAGCAACAGCGAAACCGCGTGCCCGTGCGACTTCAGCCGGCGTAAAGCGATGATGAGCGGGACGTCTACCAGATTCTCCGTCCCGACATAGACCACCGTTGCTCCGGTCGATAGCTCACGCTCCTCAGCACGTATGACTTGTTCCATAGGCAGGCCATGGTAGGGCAGGAGACGTGCCAGGCTGTCGAAGATACGGGTCAACTGTTCGGGACGCGACGATGCGGGGATCCGCAGGCGTAAAGCGGCTCTAGTGCGTTCGATCTCTCGTTGCAGCTGATCGTCGACAGACTCGGCTGCCGAGCCCTCCAAAGACGATTGCCTAGGCGCCCTCTCGGCGAACTCGGGTACTCCCAGCGTGCCGTTAGCGAAGATGCCTACGGCGTAGCGCAGGCGAATTGCCCAGTCGGCCACCGAAGCCGCGGCGCAGATGTGGAGCTCGACCAGCACTGGATCGTAGCTCATCAGCGCTTGAGACAGCGTTCGTGTGTCGAGAAAAATCGACAACGTGTGGATGGTGGACGGCTCGTAGGTCTTGCTCTGCAATGTGCCCATGCGAGCCGTCGCCTTCCAGTGGATGCGGCGCGGCTCGTCTCCCGGAACATAGGCGCGTATGCCTGAAATGCGCAGCGGGTCTTCGAGCACGCGACGTGTGCCTTTGCGCTCACCAAAAGGGGCCAGCGCCGGCAGGCCAAATCGTTCCAGCGGTGCCACCAGTGGATGGACCACTAGGACCGCCGGCTCATCTATGGAGATTTCGCGAGTCAGGATGCCGAATGGGTCGGTAGCGCGAAGTATCATGGGACCGAAGCGGTACGCACCGCGCGTCAGGGCGCGAATGGAGTAGCGGCGTCGCACCCGTTGATAGGCCCAGAGTGAGAAAGTATTGGCGAGTAACGCCCGCTCCGGCTTGGCGGACTGCATGATTTTGAGATTGGCTACCGGCAGCGATTCCGGTATCTCATCTACAATCTCGAACCAGGGCAGAGGCAGTGGTTTGCGGTTTTCTACGGTAAGGACGATCTCGATGGTGTCTCCAAGTGCGGCACGTTTCGTGTCGGGTTGTCGATTGATGGTTAACTGGCGAAGGCAATACCGATACCAAAGCTCAGGAATAACTGCGAGCACCAGGACAAACAGGCCAGCTACAATGAGCAGGGGCTGCCGCAGAATACCGCTGAAGAGTATGAGCAAGAAAGCGATATAATAAAGTGGCCGCCGTGCCAGTAACGTTTCATCGGGCGGTTCATTATCGTGCCGTATCCGAAAGCCACGGTATCCTAAGCGAGCCCGGGCCAGCAAGACATAGACGCTGCGAGTTTCTCCAGGTGCGTGGTTGCGATCGCCATAGGTGCTCATCGGCGCTACCGCCCTTCGTTGCGCAGTTGCTCCACTGGTACAGGCGTGTTACCGACGACACCCTCGACGATGTGCTCGGCATCTTGGCCACGCAGCCGGCTCTGCTCGGTGATAAGCAGCCGGTGAGCCAGGACGGGTACGGCCAGTTTCTTCACGTCATCTGGCTTAACGTAGTCGCGGCCATGCATAGCCGCACGCGCCTGCGCGGCGCGGAAGAGTGCCAGAGCGGCTCGTGGGCTGCCTCCCAGCTCGGTTGCCGGGTGGTCACGAGTGCCCCGCACTATTGCCAGCAGGTAGTCGGCCACCGGTTCGGCCAGCGTTACCGCGCGCACAATCGGCATGAGCTGTCTCAGTTCTGCTTCGGAGAGCACCGGTGATAGCTCTTCGAGCGGTCGGCTGGTTTTGAACCGGTAGAGCATCGAGCGCTCTTCGTCAAAGCTGGGATAGGAGATGCGCACTCGCACGAGGAAGCGATCGAGCTGCGCTTCCGGCAGTGGAAAGGTACCCTCGAGCTCGATCGGGTTTTGGGTGGCAACGAGCATAAAAGGATAGGGCAGTGGCATGGTCTGGCCGTCTACGGTCACTTGTCGCTCCTGCATTGCTTCCAGCATGGCCGACTGAGTGCGAGGGGTAGCGCGATTTATTTCATCAGCCAGGACAATCTGGGCAAAGAGCGGTCCGGGGCGAAATTCGAATTCACCCTGTTTCTGGCTGAAATAACTCACGCCAGTTACATCCGCCGGTAGTAGATCCACGGTACCCTGTATTCGGGCGAACGAGATGCCAAGCGATCGAGCGAGAGATTTGGCCATTACTGTCTTTCCCAGGCCCGGCACGTCCTCGATTAGAACGTGTCCCTCACTGAGTAGGGCAATGAGCAGCAGATCAATCGTCGCCTCCTTGCCGACGATGACCCGATTGACGCTGGTACGAACGGAGACGACTGCCTGCTGTAGAGTACGCACGCCAGCAGCGAGTTCCTCCGGTCGAATCTCGAGTGTGGTAGCCCTTTGGTAGTCAACACCTGCCTCCATGGATCAGTCCTCCTGCGTGCTTTGCCGCGCGGGCCCGCCGACGTTGCTTTCCGGTTTCCTCTGCTCGATGCATCAACGTGCCTATGCCATATGTGGGAGCTTCGTGGACCGGACACGACGGACGGTGTTTCCGGCCGGCATTATAGCATACCTGCCCTGGTCACATTTTCTGCTTGCGACGATAAGACGTGCGGATGAGACCACCGTTTACACGAGTGGCGCTAACTCAAGAGCTTGGTTAGTACCAGAGGTCGAACACATCATGGCGAACCCAGGCAGGGTGAGGTGTAGGCGGCAATGGTAGCGGGCAGACCCGCGAGGTGAGACGAAAATCCGGCCAGTGGTCCAGCAGCCGCACAAAGGTGGTCACTACTGCAGGGTCGAAGCTCGATCCCGACATCGAAAGCAGGTAGTCTCGGGCGCTGGCATCATCTATCGCTTGCTTGTAAGGCCGCTCAGAGGTGAGAGCGTCATAGACATCGGCTACGCTTAGTAGGCGCGCGCCGATAGGGATGGCGTTCCCGTTCAGCTGGTCGGGGTACCCATGCCCATCGAAAGCTTCATGGTGATGCAACACTGCCTCCAGCAACGAATCCGGGGCACCGTAAGTCAGAAGAATGCGAGCGGCTATACCTGGATGTCGCTCCATTTGGCTGCGTTCGTTCCGCGAGAGAGCGGAATCCTTATGCAGCACCTCGTTCTGGATCCAGGTCTTACCAAGATCGTGTACGAGTCCGGCCAGAGCAAGATCTCGTGCAGAGCGGCGTGACCATCCCATGTCTCGCGCCAGCCGGTTGACATAGACTGCGACTCGGCGGCAATGTTCATAAGTAATGATATCTCGCTCGCGAATGCTGTTGGCGAGTTCGTAAATGATCTGCTGGGTGTAGCGACGGGTGCCGGGATGGAGCGGTTGCACGGTAGCCAACGGCCTATTCTCTAGAATTGGTGCTCTGGATGTACACGGGTGTGATCACGATCTACCGGGGCTATCTTCCGCCTTCTGGAAGGCAGCCAGTGGACGGTACCCTTGGGGATATAACGCCGTTCAGTAGCACAGGTAACAGTCCGGTACCGGCTGGTGACACTACTCGGCGCAATCGTTTCACACGTGCCATAATTACGTATGTGCATATGTGAGACCAGTAACTGTCATAAGCGCTCCTTATTGCCATGTAAGCGATGACGACCAGCGCCACTATGGTAATTCGCAGTTCGTTTGCTTCCCCCCATCTTTTTCAGAGTGTGGGGACTATTTTAGCTCTATATTTTGCCTGGTCCAGGTAGAAATGAGATGGTATGAATCCGGTAGAGCAGGTGATTCAGCAGATGATTCTCGGCAGTGCGGTACGCGAGAATCATGCGCTCGAGCACGCCACTATTGTGTTGTTGAACAAACAGTTTCCGGAGGCGCGCCTCTCCGGCGTCTCCTTTGCTTCGGGATTCTTCGTTTTTGGAGATCTGCCAACCGAGGCGATAGTCCCGGCAGCTTCCCAGGCTTTAGCGCGCCTTCGAGGCGGTGAGCCGGATATGGCGATTCACGAACGCTGCGGAACCAATCTGGCGGTGGCTGGCATGTTGACCGGCCTTTCGGCCATGGTGGTCGCCAAGATGCGCAAGCCCTATAACTCGTTCAATAACGTCATACTGGCTTCGACTGCCGCGCTGGTGCTGGCCCGACCTTTAGGTCTGTTGGTGCAGCGCTATATTACGACGCGCACACCGGGTGAAACCATGCATATAAGTGGTGTCAAGCGCTCGTTCTTTCTTGGTAGCCCAGCTCATTTTGTCTCCACTGACAATCCTGGAGCCAGTCTGCTGCCTGCCGCTTCGTAACGTCTGCACCCTGGCTGCTCTCGCGACTATCCGGCAACGGCTGTTGGGTTTCCAGGTGCCTGCGGTGACTATGGGTAGAGTGACTATGGATAGAGTGACTACGGTTTGCTGGAGTCGGTGAACCCTTGTGAAAGCGAGGCTGTGTAGCCCGCTTGCTGCTTGGCCCTCTTCCTGAAGGGCGCGAGAGCCTGCAGCAGGAGAGCCTGGATCAATGGCGGTGGTGGTGGCGCGGTAGGTCCCAGCTTGGCGCGCCGAAGAGATTCGCGCAGGAAGAAGCCGAGGAAGACCAGGCCCAAGCTGCCAATGAGCAAAAACCAGCCGAAGGAGATGAGCAGGACTACCGTTGGGCTCGTAGCCGCGCCCAGGTACGCGACAAATGGGCTCCAATCCCAGAGAGCATGCAACATCACTGCAATGCCGAAAGCTAGAACTACGCCGAGTGTCAGACGGAACGTTGAACCTCGGCGGTCTCGCCAGATAGCCGCGCAGACGATGGCGGTCCAGACGCCGTGTCCGAAAACCGCCAGAGCCATGCGCAGTACCAGAGACTGATTCATCTGATGGATCCCTTGACTGATGGCGACCAGGGTTCCAGAATTGGTGCTGAGGCTGCTGGTAAATCCGGAAAGAAACGCGACGAATCCATAGCCGGCGGTCTCTAGTGCGGCAAATCCCATGCCGGCGGCGGCGCCGAGTATCAGACCGTCCAGCTCGCTTCGAAGTCGCTTGTCCCGCAGAAACCAGACTACCGAGACAACTTTAGCGGTCTCTTCGCACACGGCAATCAGCAAAGCGGCGCTGAATGTAATGGCGCTGCCCGAGGCAATGGTGGGAGGCAAAAGCAACGGTTCGAGTACTCCGGCAATGGTGAGCCCGAGAATGGCGCCGCTCAGGAAGGTAACGCTCACTACGCCAAAGGGCATGTCGGCAAAGGCATTTTGTTCGAAGCAGAAAATAACGAAGACGACAGGTATTAGCGCACTCGCCAGCATGAGCTCAAGTGGTACAAGGTGTAGATTTTGGGTGGATATGAGAACCTGGCTTACCGCGAGATACGCGACTAAGCCCAGCAGAAAAATACGCCAGTAACTCTTGTGCCACTGGGTCTGGACGAAGCTCGCCAGGGGATTCTGTCGGCGGCGAGCCATGATCGAGTAGACCGGAGAGAGTGCAGTAACAGACGAGCCTGCTGCGGTTAGGAGGCCCGGAGCGTTGGGTAGTGGTGCCGCCAGGCCAACACGCGAGGGCAGCCTCTCGCTTTCGAAGACATTGAAGACCAGGCTAGTTGTGCCGAGCTGTATAGTCTGGCCTGGGGCTAGAGGCACACTGCCCTGCGTCCGCACTCCCATGATCGTCGTGCCGTTGGCTGATCCGAGATCTTCTATCTCATACCCTATGGGCGTCCAGCGGATTACCGCATGGTACCGTGAGACCAGCGGGTCACCAAGTATGATGTCATTGCCCTCCATGCGTCCAAGCTGTACACTGGGTCGCGCCAGCACCACCTGTCCGTTATACGCCAGCGGGCTTCGCCAGGATACGCTCGTAATCGTGAGGGTGGCCGGGTATGGAGGCGCCGGTATGCCGGCTGGAGAGGGTAGAGGGCTGACGGACGTCACGGCTGTCTCCTTTTACAGCGGCGTACCGTGCAACGCCAAGGGCGTGCGGTACCAGAGCTTGTCTTGCCGAACCGATGTTACCAGCGCCAGTAACGTTCTAGTTGGATACCGGGGTAGGTGCGCCGGAGTGATAAGCTATAGTCACTCAGCATTTGGTGCAGGCGCTCGGCACTCCCGAAGAGGAGTGGCGTCTGGCTGGCATACTGCGAAATGGCCTCTTCCTTCCTGGCGCTTACCCCCGATATCTCCACCAACTCGGGTTCCATCTGGAGACCGAGCTCTTGTTGGCGTTGCTCCAGCGCAGTCGTGGACTGCGCCACATAGGGAAAATCTTCATAGAATTTCACGTTGAGCTTACGTTGAGCCAGCCGGTCGGCCGCCGAGCAGCACAACTGGTGGTCTACGTGGTGCCCGACACCCAGAGGAGCGTAAACGGCCGCCAGTGGTGCTCGCTCATGAATGTTCATCAATACTCCGGCCAACTCCTCATCCAGACTGAGATCCCCAGCATTGACCGGGCCAAAGAGCGCGCCATCATCTTGGTAGAAAGGTGGTGAGCCGCGATAGGCGGCATCCAAATAGTCGAGCCACAGCACGCTTGCTCCCAGGGTCTCGGCGGCGGCGGCGTCCTCGGCACGGCGACTGCGAACCGCCTCAGCGCCATCCATACCAAGACCCATCTGTTGTTGCATCTGTGCCGCGAATGGACTGAGTTCCATTCCTCCCGCCGGTATGCCCCCGAAGACGGTGACAAGCAGAACTTGCTGCCCAGTGGCAACCTGTAGCGCAATGGCGCCACCGCATGAGAGGGCTGCGTCATCAAAATGCGGCTGGAAATAGATATGGCGGAATTGCTGGTTGATCTGGTCAAGTGAGGTAAGCTGCACAAACTATCTCCTACGTATCTAGTATACTGGGCAGGTGCTGGTATCCGTCGGTTAACTCTAGAGTCTGAATACAGAGCAGCATGTCTGCGGGCACTGGTGCGCTCATATGCAAGGGCGAACCGGTCGCCGGATGAATACAGGACAATTGCCAGGCGTGCAGCATGGTTCGTGGAATGATGCCAACATCGCCTGGATCATGTGTATCACATAGATCATGCTTGTGTCCTTCATCATAGCAGATATCGCCCGCCAGCGGGGCGCCGCGCGAGGCCAGATGTGCGCGAATCTGATGGGTACGTCCTGTGCGAGGTTCGACAAGTACCAGCGCGTATGCCCTGGTGGCGGATAGCACCTGGTAGCGGGTCTCGGCGGGCTGTCCTTCTTCGGCAATGATTGTTCTCCGGCGATCAAACGGGTCTCGCCGAAGTGGTGCGTCGATCGATCCGCATTCGGGCTCAAGTCTGCCGCAGATTATAGCCAGATAACGCTTGCGTATAGTTCGGCGCTCGAATTGACGCACCAGCTGGCGTCGTGCCCTTTCGGTCTTGGCAAAGACTACCACTCCTGAGGTGCCACGATCAAGCCGGTGCAGTAGCCAGGGACGCGGTTCACCCTGCTCCGCCTGCCGGGCGAAGACCGCATCCACCAGTGTGCCGTCAAGGTGTTTATAGGCAGGATGCACCACCAGCCCGGCAGGCTTATTTATAACTAGGAGATCGATATCCTCGTAGAGAACAGGTAGTACACTGTGAGGCGGTAGACTGGTCATGTTCTTGCCCAATGAGAATGGGACAATTGACGATACTCCGTCCTGGCGTGGTGGCCGTAAGCGGTACACGAACTGCTGATATATCCAACAGTATACCCAGGCTACACCGCGCTTGGAGCGCAGATAGTGTATTGTGCCTAGACCGGAGTCCTAGAGTGAAGGGACACCAGGCCAGGCAAGCCGGCCAAGAGAACGGCTTGCTATCCGGCATTATTCTCTCTTAAACTGGATGTGCGGTCCGAAGTTTCCCAGGAAATCTGGTGAGGCAGAGTGTTGAGCGCAGGAGTCATGTGTGCGTAATCTCCCCAACCTATTGAGCTTAGGCCGGCTGTTCGCCACCATCCCCTTGGTGGTGTTAATTCTGCTCAACCAGCCAGTCGCTTATTTCGTGGCTACTGCTCTCTTCGTGGCCGGCTCCGTCACCGACACGCTGGATGGGCAGCTGGCGCGGAAATACCATATAGTGTCACAACTCGGTATCTTCCTTGATCTTACTGCCGACAAGATCTTTGTCTCGGCCGCTCTGATTGCGCTGGTTCAGGTAGGTCTGGTGCCCGCTTGGATCGTCATTGTGATTGTCACACGCGAGTTTCTGGTCTCAGGTTTGCGCGCTCTTGCGGCAGCCGGTGGCATGGTTATTCCCGCCGGACCCTGGGGTAAGCAGAAGACGCTGCTGACGCTTCTGGCCATTGGCGGTCTTCTACTGGCGCGAGGCCTGGGAGGCGCGACCGCGTTCCCCCTCGGGCTCTCGACTGGCGGGCTACCCAGTAGCTTTCCCGACTTTCTTCTGGCGGCTGCTGACGCCGTGCTTTTGCTTGCCGTTGTGTGGACCATAGGTTCGGCAATTGAGTACATGCGCGGAGCCCGGAGCATATTCAGTGAACCGGCTGAGAGCGCGTAGAGGATCCGATTTGGCGCTCAGTGCCTCTCCGGATGCGCGCAATATTGTCATGATGCGACACAATGATGAACGTTGACGCAGCTATGGCGAAGAGGGCATATGGCCAGTAAACGTGACCGGTTAGCGTCAAAACGACCATGCAGACTGCGCAACAGAATGCGCCGATCATTGAGCCGAGCGAGACATAACGTGTAATCGCTGTGGGAACTACCAGGGCAATCACCCCCACCAAAAAGGTCAATGGCGACATGATGAGAATGATGCCGGCGCCGGTAGCAACGCCACGCCCGCCGGTAAAATGGATGAAGATTGAATAGTTATGGCCCAGCAGCGCGGCGAATCCGGCAAGGGCCTCGGCAAGAGTTTGCAGCACATGGTCGTTGACGGTAGGATGTGCGGGCAGCGGGAAGAAGAGGAAGCGTGCCAGCAGCACGGCCACGATGCCCTTGCCCACATCCATGATGACCACCAGCGCGGCCGGCCCTGGGCCGAGAGTGCGTAGGATATTGGTGGCGCCGGTTTTGCCACTCCCTTGAGTGCGCGGGTCAACATTTCCGAAGATCTTGCCTATCAATACGCCACTTGGCAGCGATCCCAGCAGATAGCCGGTGATAGTAGCGGCTCCGAGCCGGAGCAGCACTTCGGTGACAGACATCGCCTCTCTTGCTCCTCTTCTCTCGTGGGCGTGCGCATTACTTTGTCTATTCCATCACCAATTTGGGTGCGACTCGTAGGTCGTGCCTCCATGCTACAGCCTGTGGTGCGCTTCGTCAATCACGCGAACTTAGCGAGCGGCTACGCCGATTCTCGCCTCACCGTAGTGTGTTGTTTCTGGTCTGTTCTTGTGAGTGATGTAGGTGGGCACCGATGAACGCCAATGCCAGCCATATGATCGCGACCAGAAAGAGAAGAGTGGAGACCCGATGCAGCAACAGCAAATTTGGCGTCATCATGCCGACCCATGCCGTTAAAGTGAGAATTGGAGCGGCAACGAATCCTCCTACCACGCAAATGGTGGCTGCTGATTCAACCATCCACTGTCTGGCTACTCCACTGGAAAGCAGCACCAGAACGATCCCCACCAGCGCAAGCACCCGCTGGAGAAACTCTATGCTGCGGCGGCGAGTCATCGTGCCGAACTGGCCATCGCCTAGCCGGTGTCTTTCGGCGCGCAACCTCGCGCTTTTCATTCGTGCTAACGTGTCAGGACCTACCATATGCCTCCGCAAGAATACCCAAGATGACCTCACCCATAGGATGACGTCATCCTATCCTTATAGTAACACCACACGCTTTTGCCGCAAGCAAGCGCGAGCTCTCGGTTCCAAGCCTGTCCAGGTGTGGGCGGAATCTACCGGTGAGGTTAGAGATAGCACATTAGGGCTGTAGGGCGCACCGGGAGAATTTCCTCTTGTAGCGGATCGCAAGACATATGCCGCTAGACTCATGGTACTTGGAGAGCTGGGCCTTTGCCAGAGAGTGAGGCCACAGCGAGCGTCCTACTCGCTGTGGCCTCACCAGATGCCGGGACGTCCTGTTTCGTTTGGTCCCTACCTTACCAGGGCAGGGACGGCGACATTAGCGACAAACCCACTCACGCCAGCTATAGCCATCACGTGCGAAAATCTGATACGCTGCGTTTATGTTGGCCGAGGCATTGTAGGGTGAAGACCCGGCATAGGAAGTACCATCCCACGTGCTGGGATAGAGAATTTGGAAGACTCCTTCTGCGTGGCTGCCGCCCACCGAGATGGGGTTGTAGGCGCCCGGATTGTAACCAGACTCGCAGCTGGCGACCGATAACGCCTCGCCGGCATACGGACCAAAAACGCTGTCAATCATGCTCACGACGCTGCCTCCGGAAGCAACTGGTGCACTAGTCACCGGGGCGGGCTGTTGTGAGGTAGTCGAAGGAGCGCTCGAGTTGGTGGTTGTGTTAGTGGAGCTCGTAACCATGGAATCTAGGCCATTAGGGACCCAGGCTGGATTGTCGCTGATGTAGCCGCTGTCCGGCTTACGTTCCTTGTGGAATGACTGGGTGCAATGGTAGGCACCATCGCTCCAGCCGTAGCAGAACCAACCATCATCCAGGTAGTAGCCGCGCTGGTAATAAAACCCGGAAGCAGAAGCGGCATGAGCTGCCGGAGCTCCGGAAGAAAACAGTATGGTACCTAGGGAAAGACCAACCACACCGGTAAGGGCGATGGCCACTGGAGCCACACGAAGCGAACGACCTACACGACTTATACGACCGAAAACGGACAGTTGAAACACGAAATACCTCCAAAGTAAGCTCCAGGCCTGTGCCGGAGCTATCGCGGCTGCGAAACCGCGACGTGTAACCCTCCTCGGGGGGTGGCGCTTCCACTGCTTCCCCCCAGACTCATCGGACAGTACATTACGACTGTCGATTTTGAACGCCAGGCATTCACCATGTCATCGTTGGTCCTCACCAGCACTAGATGGCTGCGATATTTCGCAACAGGTGGCGCGAACACAACAGGTCGGAGTATACAAGGCACACCCGAGGTTTATGCCACTTTGACGCCTAATGTTGGGACTTATTTCCCAATCGAGTCGGCATACTATGCAAACTTCATCAGCGGAAATGGCGGTAGATGAGTAGAATAGAATCCTCTCTCCTTGCAAGAAATGAAGTTTGGGGTTTGGGGGTGTCGCGAGGTAGTGGAACTGGCTCGCGACTCCCGTTTTTGGCGAGTTATTTGCAGATGACCATTTCCGGTACGGAGTGGTGCAGGAGTAGGCAGTGATGCTACAAGACTGGTAGTCGGATGAAGCTCTGCCTGCAAGAATTGAGATTGAGGGGGGATGTAACATGATTCTGGTAACTGGCGCCGACGGCTTCGTGGCACGCCATCTGGTCAGCATCCTGGTCCAAAATGGCGAGTCGCCGCGTGCACTGGTACGCAACGTCCCAAAGGCGCGGTCCATACTTCCCGCTAGCGGCGTGGAAATCGTTGCCGGCGATACCACCAAACCCGGAACGTTGGCGGCGGCCCTGGCTGACGTAGATACGGTAATTCACGGCGCATTTATCGTCGCTGTTCGCAAGGAAGGTCCAGGCGTCAACTACTACGAGACCAATGTGATTGGTACCAAGAATCTCGTACAGGCGGCGCGTAGCGCCGGTGTGCAACGCATTGTTGTTCTGGGTGGGTTGGGCACCAAGCCTTCGTCTACTGATCGCTACCTGCAGGGTCGCTACGAAGCCGACGAGGCAGTAAGGAATAGCGGGTTAGCATGGTCCATCATAGGGCCATCGGTTCAGTTTGGAGAACATTCTCCCTTCTTTTCCGGCCTGGCTGACCTTATCCGCCATGCTCCCGTGGTACCAATGATCGGCGATGGCCGCCGGCGGTTTCAGCCGATCTGGGTGGAGGACGTGGCCAGATGTGTGGTCAAGATGGTGCATGAGCCCGGGCGCTACGATGGACGTTATATCGAGGTTGGTGGCCCGGCAGTGTATACCTACACTCAGATTCTCGACATGCTCATGCGGCGTATTGGTACCACCAAGCCCAAGGTGCCAGGACCAGTTCCCCTGGTGCGGCTGGGCGCAGGCATGATGGAACTGGTGCTCAAAAATCCGCCGATTACCCGAGCGGCCGTCGGCCTCTTCGACTTTGACAATGTTACCACCCTGGACTCGGTGGCAAGTAACTTTGGCTTTGCGCCACTATCGTTCGACACCTATCTCAGTACGCATGATGTAGAATAGAGTCAGCCGTCACACATCATCAGTTTGCTGAAGCTGGCGCCGGTACTTTTCCAGGAGATGTATTATCATAAGAGGGAATCATCCCTGTGACCTGGGTCAGATATCGAGCCGGCGGTCGGATGGAGGACGGGCAAACTTATGGAGGGAGGAACCTGCCTGCGATGCGGCCAGCCATATGAACCGGAAGACACTGTTTGCTATTCATGTGGCGCACCTATCGGCGAGACCAAAACTCCTACTCAACCTATACGCACCATGCGGACGCCGGCGGCGACGGCTCCCAGCCCACCCGTGGCGCCAGCACCCAGGGCGCCACGGGTGGCGACAGCTCCCAGTTCGGCCAAGGAGACGGGTCACCGGAAGCGGTCTTCGATGCGGATTTGGCTGGGACTGGGTATCGCTCTGTTGGTACTGGTTGTCGCCGGGGGCAGCTTCTATCTGGTACGCGGGCTCACTGCCGGTCCACCGGTTAGCAGCCAGACGACCTACCAGGATCCTGAGCATCGCTTTACTTTCCGCCAACCTACGCTCTGGAGCGCCCTGGCCACCGCCGACGGCGTGCAGCTGGCCGATAGTGACGGCTCCAGCACGGTGGTCATTGCGGTGCTGGCCATGAGTACGCCGGGGACTGCCAACGACTACGCCAGTCAAGAGGCCACGGCGATGGGGCTATATGTCGCACCGTCGCAGCAGATTGGGGGCGTGACCTGGGATCAGCGGAGTGGTTTGGTAACGGATCTGACCGATGGCGCGGTGCACAAGGTTGTCCTGTTCGTTACCATTCACGACGGATTGGTCTACACCATTACGTGTACATCTCCCATCGCCAGCTACACACAAGTCAATACCCTTGTTTATCAGCCGCTCTTGGCCACATTTAGATTCGAAGATTAGCGAGAGAGTTGCTGCTTTGGTAACCCGAGAGGACCGATGTTTCGTAAAACCACGATGCGCCGAGCGATGCTTGAAGCGGTGGCCATATTTACCGCCGGCCAGTTGGTGGCAATGGTGCCTCCTGGCATGTGGCCAGCTATATTGAACCCAATTGTGCTGCCAGTAACCTGGATGCTGCGGTTGGCTCTGACCATCTCTCCTCCAGTCTGGGCGGCACTCCGCGTGGTTTCCACCAGGCGCGAGAAGATGAGCCGTCGTTTCTGGTGGCTGGGTCCCAGGCTGGCGGTGTACTGTACTCTCATGGCCGCCGTGGTATCGCTTCTGGTGGGCGAATCGGATGCCTTCGGGCCGACCACGGGGCCGGATATCGCCCGCCTGTTTGCCCATGGCCGGGCGGCACTCTCGCCGCTCTCTTTTATCAGCGGCCAGCTGGTAACTTTCTCGCTCCTGCTGATCTATTTTACCATTGCGGTAATCTGTACACGGCTGGCAAACGGCGGCTTCCTTCGCTTTACCATGCCAGCTGGCAAAGGTCGGGTCACCCTATGAGTTCGGGACTTCAGCGTTCTCTGGCTTTGCGCTGAAGTTCATAGAGCCGGCTTATGGCCTCGAGCGGTGTCAGTTCATCCACGGCCATACCACTGATCTCTTCAATGAGAGGGTCGGGCTCTCCGGCGAAGAGTGTAAGCTGGAGTGCTGGCGGCATCACCATCTCTCGCATCGCTTTGCGTCGCCATTTGGCGTCGCCTTTGCGTTCCAGCTCTTCTAGCACTTCTTCCGCACGGCGTACCACCTGGCGCGGAATACCAGCGAGCTGAGCCACATGGATGCCATAGCTCTTGTCAGCCGCTCCCGGGACAATTTTGCGCAGGAAGACGATCTGCCCATCCTCCTCAGCTACCGCCACGTTGCAGGCGCGTACTCGCGGTAGTGTGTGAGCCAGTTCGACGAGTTCATGATAGTGGGTTGCAAACAGCGTCTTGGCGCCGCATCTCTTGTTGTTGTGCAGGTATTCGACCACTGCCCGAGCAATGGCGAGACCGTCATAGGTGCTGGTGCCGCGCCCGATTTCGTCCAGGATGACCAGACTACGCGGGGTGGCATGGTGCAATATGTTGGCGGTCTCTACCATTTCTACCATAAAGGTGCTCTGGCCGGTGGCCAGGTCATCCTGGGCGCCGATACGAGTAAAGATCCGGTCAATGACCCCGATGCGCGCCGCCTCCGC
Source organism: uncultured Chloroflexia bacterium (assembly GCA_963826075.1). Classification (GTDB taxonomy): domain Bacteria; phylum Chloroflexota; class Ktedonobacteria; order Ktedonobacterales; family JADMIN01; genus JAJPKE01. Next base: position 346,261 of record CAWGVQ010000002.1, on the reverse strand, counting down.
GGGCACGAACGAACCAATTTGCGCCATAAGAGTAATAAGCGCTACCTGCCGGAGATACGTCGATTTGCCTGCCATATTCGGGCCGGTCACCAGCGTGATCTGGCACTCGCCAGTAGAGATCTGTGTGTCATTGGGTATGAATGCACTCTCATGCAGGCTTGCTTCCACCACTGGGTGTCGTCCGGCGACGATGTGAATGGTATCACCCTCGTCTACCACTGGACGACAGTACCCCTGCCGAGCTGCTACTTCGCCCAGCGCCAGTACGACATCCAGCTCGGCCAGTGCATGAGCGATTCGGAGAATTCGTTCAGCCCACAACGACGCGATATCGGTTCGTAGCTGCGCAAATAGTTCCTGCTCCAGTTTTACGATCTTATCATGAGCATTGAGTATCAGATCCTCGTACTCTTTTAGTTCCGGTGTGATAAAGCGCTCGCCGGTCGTCAGAGTCTGCTTGCGTATGTAGTTATCAGGAATACTCTTCAGCTGCGAATTGGTAATTTCCAAATAATAGCCGAAGACTTTGTTGTACCCCACCTTGAGATTGGTGATACCTGTCCGCTCGCGCTCGCTCCGCTCTAACTCGGCGACCCACGCCCTGGCGCCTCGAGAGGCGGCCGTTAGCTCATCCAGGGGAGCATTGTAGCCAGAGCGTATGACACCGCCATCGGCGAGAGTCAGGGGAGGTGCGTCGGCTATGGCTCGCTCGATCAGCTCGGCCAGTTCCGGCAATGGAGCAATACCGTCGAAGATGGATCGTAGCCCGTCAGGTACCTTCTCCGCCCCTGCCAAGATCTGCTCGGTTGCCCGTAGCCCGCCGGCCAGCGCAATCAGGTCGCGAGGGGTTGCCACCCGCTGCAAAATACGGCTGGTCAGTCTTTCCAGGTCGCCGACCTTGGCGAGCGCGGGCGTTAGACGAGCGCGAACCGTTATATATTGATACGCGGCATCGACGGCTTCCTGGCGCCGGCGGAGACAATGGAGATCAAGCAATGGCTCTCCCAACCACCGGCGGAGTAACCGGCCACCCATAGGAGTTTTCGTCATATCCAGAACCGAGAGGAGAGAGCCTCTGGCGGTACCACTGCGCCCACTCTCGAATAACTCAAGGTTCCGGCGAGTGTGGCTATCAAGTACCATAAAACCGGTCGTGCTGTAGCTTTCCAGTGACGTGAAGTGGGCAAGAGCGCCTCGCTGCGTCTCCTGCAGATAGGACAGTATGGCCCCGGCCGCGCTCACCGCTAGCGGTAGCGACTCACAGCCGAAAGCCTCCAGCGTTGCTACCTCAAAATGCTCCAGGAGGCGCGTGCGCGCGCGCGCCTCCTGGAATGCGTCGGCATCGTACGATGTCACCAGTACACCATCGTCCAGTTTCCCCGCCATCTCGGGCCAGGCATGCTCCGGCTCATGGCTCGGCTCCTCTAGTGGAGCGGCTGCTTCCGGCGAAATGTGCGGACGTCGCAGACGCGGCGGGTCGCCAGCTTCTACGAGTATCTCGGCCGGCTGTACGCGTGCCAGTTCCTGCGCCAGCGCGGCCTCGGGCTCGGTAGCGCTAAACTGGGTGCAGGCAAATTCGCCAGTAGTGATATCAGCATAGGCGACACCAGCCAGGCCTCGCCGCACTACGGCAGCAGCCAGGTAGTTGTTGCATTTGGCAGTCAGCATGGCTGGGTCGACGATAGTACCTGGAGTTACGACACGAATGACTTCACGGTCTACTAAGCCCTTTCCCGGCGCAGGGTCACTCATCTGCTCACAAATTGCCACCCGGTAACCCTTGGTGAGTAGACGTGACACATAGCTGTCGGCGGCGTGGTACGGTACGCCCGCCATTGGCGATTTCTCACCACGCCCCCAGTCGCGTTTGGTCAGTGTGAGCTCAAGCTCCTGGGCCGCCAACTCGGCATCATCGTCGAACATTTCATAAAAATCGCCCAGCCGGAAGAAGAGGATTGCATTGGGCTGCTGTCGCTTGATATCCAAGTATTGTCGGCGAATTGGGCTATGAGCAGGATGATCGCTAGGCTCGGAAGGCTGCACGTAGTCTCGACCTCACTGATACAATGATAGGCCTCGGCAATGATGTCCGGCAGAAGCACCGCTGCTATCATGTGCGCATCGGGCGCTATGCCGGCTCGTAAAGTGGGGCCACCAGCAATATACCCTGTAAACAGCTATTGTGGTATATTAGGGCAGTGCAGGCAAGCGGCTCAGGACTTGTGGTTGTCCTAGGTGATTTTCACTGCCGAGGGCGCAGCTTCGAGAAGACCGGCGAGCAAGGTACGTATAAAGTACGTATATAGGGCGACTGGTTTCTAGCTAGACTCGGCTGGTTTTTTTATTAGTTTAGTCGGGATGAGATTGCTCGCGAGGTATCGCGCTATGTTTGCCGCTCTGGCGCTCTTGATGGGCAACGTCCTGAGCGTAGCGGAAGCACCGGTCGCAGACAAGAAGGTGATCGGCAAGCGAATTCGCATCCTGGGGAGGCAGCAGTCTTCGTGTCTGCTCGACTACGAGTTCCCGGGCGCGCTCATGGCTGATCATGGCATCCGGAAGCTGGCCCCCACTCTCCTCTCCAGCGGTCTCCTCGGAAGCGCCGCTCTGTGAGCGAGGATTCCCCTCGAACGAGCGTGCTAGCATATTTTGACTGGTACTACCTACACTCCATTGCTCTATGGGCTTTTCCCGCCTCATGCGTCAATCTCCCCTCCATATGTGGCCAGAAGTACGGTGTACCCGTGACCCACACGCCAGCTCGCCGGCGTTTGTTCTCCTTCATACACGTACCAGGTACTTATTTTATGCCACCTTGGGTGGACGTCCTCTTTGACCGTGGCTATTATGACACATTTCACACTGAAAGGGAGACAAGCGTGACACAACTACTATCCGCTATGCTGTTGGCCGCGCTACAATGGCGTGAGACGATGGTACTGTGAGATGAGTGAGAAATGAAATCGGTTGATTCGGGGGGTCCGCATGCTCTGTTCCCAGTGTGGTAGCCTCAATCCAGCAGATGCTCGTTTCTGCAACCACTGTGGTTTTCCCCTGCCACCCGGTCTGGCAGCGCCGGCAACCACCGGTTCCTCCGGTGTAGATCAGCCGCAGGATGCTGAGCATGGCGAGCAACGGCGAGTCGTGACTGTGCTGTTTGCTGATCTTACCAGTTCTACAGCTCTAGCAGACGGAATGGACGCCGAGGACGTGCGCGCCCTCCTGGCAAGGTTCTTCACCACCATGGCTCGCGAGCTACACAAGCATGGCGGAACCGTCGAAAAGTATATTGGTGACGCGGTTATGGCGGTATTCGGCTTGCCCTTTGCTCATGAAGATGACCCGGTGCGTGCGGTTCGGGCAGCCCTCGATATGCAGGCAGCACTGCGTATTTTCAATGAGGAACGGTTCGCCATTGACCCAGCTGCCGATAGGCTTCAGATGCGTATCGGCATCAATACCGGCGAAGTGGTTGCGGCAAGCGAGGTGGCCGAGGGACGCGACTTCTTGATTACCGGCGATCCGGTGAATGTGGCCGCGCGCCTGCAGCAGGCCGCGGCGCCGGGTACGATTTTGGTGGGGCCGCGCACGTACCGCGGCACCACCGGTGCCGTGGTTTATCGTTCTCCGCCTCCATTAGATATCCGTGGGAAATCGCGTCCAATTCGGGTCTGGGAGGTGCTGGCTCTGGTGGACCCCGGACTGGCCCCGGTACCCCGACCGCGCGGCGTCCAGGGCCACCGCACACCGCTGGTAGGGCGTGAGGTCGAGCTACATCTGCTTGAATCTCTCTACTCTCGCGTGATTGGCGAGCGCCGCCCCCACCTGGTCACCATCATCGGTGTGCCTGGTATCGGTAAGACTCGTTTGGCGCGAGAATTCATGACCGCAATTAGGGAGACAGCTGAATCGGAAGACGAAGTGGTGCCGCAGGTCCTGGACGGTCGGTGTCCACAGTATGGTGAGGCAATCACCTATTGGCCACTGGCCGAGATGTTGCGTTCGCTCTGTAATTTCACGGCGTTGGATCCAACCGATAGCGTGCGCACCAAACTCCTGGCGAAAGTGCGGGCTACTCTTCTGGCAGCTGGGCGAACCGATGATCCCGAAGTGCTCTCAGCGTACCTGGGCTACACCATAGGTATTGAGATTGTGGGGCAGCGACAGGCTCTACTCGCTGCCGACGGGCAGCAGCTTCAGGAAAGGTTACAGCGAGCCTGGCGCGTTTTTTTTGAGTCGTTGGCTGCGGTTCGCCCGTTAATCGTGCTGGTTGATGATATTCATTGGGCCGACGATATATTGCTCAACTTACTCGAGTATGTGGCTCTACGTTCTGCAAGTGTTCCCATGCTCCTCATCTGTCCGGCGCGTCCGGAACTCCTGGAAAAACGACCAGACTGGGGAGGCGGCAAGCGCGATTTCGTGATGATTGGCCTGGAAGCTCTCTCGGGCAACGATGCTCTGGAGCTGGTACGGCAGCTGCTGCCGGGAACAGATGTTCCCTATAGTCTGCGCCAGGGCATACTCGCCAAGGCGGAAGGCAATCCTTTCTATGTAGAGGAAATCATCCGCATGCTGGTAGATCGAGGCATTCTGATTGCTGCGGATACCCGCGGACGCTGGCGCGTAGCGCCGGCCTGGGAGGGCAGTGACGAAGTCACCGATCCGGCGATCCCCGATACGGTACAGGGAGTTCTGGCGGCGCGCCTGGATCTCTTGAGCGAGCGCGAGCGTGACGTGTTACAGCATGCGTCTGTCATTGGCCGCTATTTCTGGCCGGATGCGTTGCGTAGCCTGCATGCTCATCTTGGTCTGTACCTGGAGGAAACTCTGGCAGCGCTGGAGCACAAAGGCATGATCCATAAGAGCGAGCGAAACGAGGCAACGGTCGCTCCCGCCAAGGAGCCGATCTATTCCTTCAATCACGCTCTGACCCGTGAGGTAACCTACTCGACCATCTCACGTGCCCGACGTGCCCACGAGCATCAACAAGTAGCATCATTTCTCGAAAAGCTTGCTGAGGGGCGCCAGGCGGAGTTTGCTGAGCTGATTGCCCAGCACTACCAGCAGTATTATGTGCAAGCAAATCTGGCGCGCTCTCGTAATGACGCCGCTCGCCTGGCGGTTCGCGCCAAGGTGGTAAGCTACCTCTCGCTGGCTGGAGATCAGGCGGCGGCGCGCCATGCGACGCAGAAAGCTGCACACTATTTTTCCGATGCGCTGGAGGTGCTCGAAGAAGACGCTCTGGCTGAGGAGGTGCCGCGGCGAGTTGAGCTGCTGATGAAGCGCGGCGAGGCGCACTGGTCACAATTGCAAGGAGACGACGCCTGGGCGGACTATCGCGAGGCGCTGCGCCTGTGGTCTCAGTTCAGCACATTTGCGGTAGCTCATGCACATGGGGAGCCACCTTCTTTACGAGAATTCAGCGCGCCAGTAGCAGCCGGTGGAGCCGAGCAGATCAGTGGAAGTGCGGCTCTTGACCGGAATTTGGCGCTGCCGTCTCAGTGGCGCTCCTGGGGGCTGCGGCTGTATCGCTTGCTGGTGCTACTGCCCACCCGCCAGACCATGTTCTTCCAGCAACCGCCATTGCACGAAGAGCTGATGCTATATCTCCAAGAGGGGCTCCGGCTGATGGAGGAATTCGGCCAGCGCCATACCGCGGACGGGGCCGCACTTCTTACCGCGAAAAGTTTTTTCTGGTGGTCCTGGGGCGAGCGACGAGGTGAGCACGAGCTGCTGGACGCACTCCAAAGTGCGCGTGAGGCCGCCGGAATTACCAGCGAGTTAAACGATGCACGCGGCGCCTCAGAGGCGCTGGATGCGCTTGGGAATCTTCAAAGCATTACCAATGATCTGCGCGGTAACCTGGAAAGCCAGTCGCGCCGGCTCTACTGGGGGCGCCAGCTGGATGAGCGCACTGAACTCGTCGATATACATGCCGAGGTTGGTAACGCGTACACGCTAGTCGGCGACTATGCTGCCGCGGTGGCACAGGGTCAGATGGCGCTTGAGCTCGCCCAGAGCACCGAAACCCCGGAGTTGGGCGCGCGTGCCGCTCGAGCGCTGCTGATTTCCTACTTTGAATGGGATGACTGGCAGGAGGCCATCACTACTGGGCAGAGACTGCTAAATCAGCCGAATTCGCTCGGTGCGCTGCGCTCGAGCCAGCATCGCTGGGCGATGCTGGCCTGGGCCATTGCGCACACCCGCAGGGGAGAGCGTGACCAGGCAGATCTTCTGGTGAAACGGATTACCATGGCGGCGGATCGCACGGAGGTACAGCTGGTCGAATTGATGAAGGGGCGACTGGCGCTGGCTCGTGGCGCCACCAAGGAAGCGCGCCAACTCTTCCTGTCGGCATACGATGCAAGATCGGGCCGCGTGCTCCTGCCCGTGCTCCTCGCCGAGCTTACCGAGTTAGGTGCCCGCACTGCCGACATGGAGCTCTATGAGCGTTTCAGCGAACAGGCCGCGGAACTTGGATGGCGCTCCGGAGCCCGTAAGGCGTTGGCCCAGGCTTTTCGAGCGAATGGTATCGTCGCGGTGGCCCAGAGGCGCTGGGAGGATGCTGAAGCCGACCTGGAGAGCGCGCTGGACCGTTACCTGGATATGGGTACCCGATGGGAAGAGGCACGTACTCGCTACGCGCTCGCCGGACTCTATCAGCGTCGAGGCGCCGGCAGAGACGATGCGCTTGCCCGCGAGCAGCTTACACGGGCTCTCGCCCTCTATGAGCCGCTGCGTGCCGTACGCGATATTGCCCGGGTGCGGGCGGCGTTGGCTGGATCGGATGTGCGGCTGCCCAGGTAAACTGGTAACAGAGCCGACATGGGAATTCTCACTAAATTCTAAACAAGCCATGCTATCATCTGCTTGTCGTGGTAGTTGATATCTCCGGCTCTACCCCGTTGGCAACGGTAGAGGAGAGGATAAGTATGGCCAGTGTACCGGCTTTGGATAGGTCCGGCAGTCACCCAGCGGTGCAGAGGCAGTTGATAACTCTGCAAGTTCTGGCCGTGACTCCAGTAGCACGCGACGCGATCACCCTGGCGCTGGTACAGCCTGGAACCAAGCGCTCGCCGGGAAGTTATCTCCCTGGCCAGTTCATAACGCTGGCCTTTCCGGGAAACCATACCGTCTATTACCGCTCTTACTCGCTCTGCGGCGATGGCCGGAGCGATTATCCCTGGGAAATTACCGTGAAGCGGCAGAATGCCGGGCTGGTATCGAGTTACATTTACACCCATGTGCGACCCGGCATGCTGCTACAGTCCAGCTCACCGCAGGGACGCTTTACCCTGCCGCGTACTCTCTCTGCTAATCAGCTGATGGTGTTTGTCGCAGCCGGCAGCGGCATCACTCCCATCTATAGCATGCTACGTGCGCTTGCACGGCTGCCTCAGCCGCAGCGACCGCGGGTCTTGCTGCACTATGGTTATCACCACCCAGCCGATGCCATTTATGGTCCCGAACTTGCCGCGCTCGACCCAGATCGCCGGTGGCTTACTCAGTGGCACTATATAACCACCAGTGGCCATCGGTTGGGAGTAGACCAGGTGCTGGCTTCGGCGGGAAGTGAGGCTACAGGTGCCGAGTGGTACATCTGCGGGCCGGCAAGCTTGAAGCGAAGTATGGAATCAGCGCTGCCCCGGCATGGCATTGCTGTCTCACACATCCATACTGAAGTTTTTGCCAGCCCGGCCAGTGGACGCACGTCTGGAGCAAGTCCAGTAGCCGGTAGCCATGTTCGCCTTGCCGATAGTGGCGCGGTCCTCGACGCCGCCGCCGGTGAGACGCTGCTGCAGACCCTCGAGCGTTACGGCTACCGCCCAGATTTCAATTGTCGCACCGGCGCCTGTGGGACCTGCCGGCTGCGACTGCTCTCCGGGAGTGTTGAGCCCAGCGAGGGTGCTGGCCTCACTCCCGAAGAGCGTGCTGCCGGTTACGTGCTCAGCTGCATCTCGAAGCCGGTCGGAGACATTTCGCTTGCCGGAGCCGGGCGGCCCGTCGCCAGGTACGCCGCTACTGCGGGCAGTCAAGTCGCGCTGCGCCGTAAGAAGGCCAAGATGCGGCTGCGCATTGGACTGGTCGCGGCGTCCGTTGGGCTCTTTCTCACTGCGTGGAGCTTCACCAATCATTCACCGAGCAGTCAGGCCGCCGGCTCATCGTCTTCGAGCTCTTCTTCGACTACCACCTCGCCCTCCAACAGCGGGAGCAGCGCCGGTTCATCGGGGCAAGGACAATCGAATTCCGGCTCTATCTTTGGCCAGCCCAGCCAGACTTCGCCCAATACCAGCACAGGAGTCTCCTAAGACGATGCACCTGTCAGCGGACGACCAGCGTATGCTGGTGCAGCGTACCGGACGGCCGATGGCAACCGATGTCAGCGTGCAGATTTCGACGGTGAAAGATCGGGTGGAGGACGCCGAGCATGCCGCCGAAGCTTGTATGCGCTGGTTTGAGGAAGTCGATCTGCGGCTTTCGCGCTTTCGACCTGAGAGTGAGCTCTGCGCGCTAAACCGGTCTGCCGGGCGCTGGTTCGCTGCCTCACCTGCGCTCTATGCTGTGGTTGGGGTTGCGCTACAGTCTAGCCGGGCCAGCTCAGGTCGCTTCGACCCCACCTTATTGCCGCAGATTGAAGCGCTTGGTTATGACCGCGACTTCGCGTTGATCGGGCAGCGCGAGACGAATGTAGTGGGATCGTCAGTGCCATCTACTCCTCCGCCAGTGTCACCAGGAAGGTGGCGCGGCATCGAACTCGATCCGGTCAGCCGGCGTATTCGCTTACCGGCAGATGTGAGACTGGATCTGGGGGGCATTGCCAAGGGGTGGTCGGCGGATGTGGCGCTCAATCGCTTTTGCCTCTCGTTTGCTGGAGCACTTGTAAATGTTGGAGGTGATTTGCGGGTACATGGCGGCCCGGCCGTCGGCGAGAACTGGTCGGTCGGCATACGTGATCCGCGTAACGATGGGGCAAGACCGGCTGAAACAGCGGCCACAGGTGCATCAGCGGTAGGCCACGTGGCGGTACTTAGCTTCAGCCGTGGCGGGCTGGCCACGTCAGGCGCTCTGCGACGGTGGTGGCTGCAGGGCGGTAAGCGCCGCCATCACCTGCTGAATCCTCAGACTGGCTTGCCGATTGAGCTGTGGATTGACGATGACGATGCGGCCGCTCCGAACTCCGGCGCCGAGCAGCTGATCGCCACAGCTACCGCTCTAGCACCAACGGCGGCGCGGGCGGAAGTAGCGGCAAAAGTGGCGTTACTTCGCGGCTACCCGCGAGCGTTGCGGGAGGTGGAGGCGGCATGGGATCGGCCAATCCGCCTTGGCCAGGGAGATCCTGTGGATGCCGACACCGCTGTTGCGCTGGTGCTGTCATTTGGCACTGGTACAGTAGAGGTCTCAGGTAATCTAGAAGCCTACCTTGCCACGTGGGGTACCAGGGGAGTGCGATTACCCACGTCCGCTTATGTCTCACCTGAAGGCCGTAGACCAGGCTAGCTGATAGGCGAAGTTGACGTGAGCGCACTGGTTGGGGTATATTCACCGGGCGTAAAATATGTCCGATTTCCCAAGTAGCATAGCAATAGGCAATGATGGGGACATTAGCGGGAAGCGTGCGGGTGACTACAGAGAGCGACGCAGTTGCTGAAAGCGGCGCCACCGGTTTTTCCTGGAGTCCGACACCCCTGAGCCAAGCGGCGAACCACATCACAGCTGTGCAGTAACCGTATTCGGATTGTGCCCGTTAGCGCACAGTGGCTTGCTGCGCAGCAAGCCAGCAAAGGCTCCTGCTCTACCGTACATGAGCGGAGCGAATGGTGGTGGCACCACGAATGGCTAACCCTGGCTAGCCCTCGTCCTCCTAGTGAGAACGAGGGCTTTTTGTTGTTTCGCTCTCGTCCCACAGCGTACTTGCCGGCGCACAGTGTAACAGGCACACAGAATAGTCGTAGGAGCAGATCGCTTATGGAGCGTATTCGCACAATTGAAGTCTGCGGTCATGTCGGCGAGCAAGTTCGAGTGGCTGGTTGGCTCCACTCCTTGCGCCGCCTGGGTGGCATCAGCTTCCTGGTCATTCGCGATGGTTTTGGTATGGTGCAGGTTGTGGCTGAGGAGGAAGCGCTGCACCCACTCGTAGAAGCTCGTGCCGGTGTGGAGAGCGTCTTAGCCGTAGAAGGAACTGTTGCCGAGGCACGCCAGGCACCCGGCGGCGTCGAGCTGACTCGGCCGCATATCGAGCTCATCAGCTCTGTGACTGAGCCACCGCCGCTCGTGCTCAACAAACGCGAGCTGAAGGCGAGCCTGGTTACCCAGCTCGACCATGCGGTTGTGGCTAACCGTCACCCTAGTCGTCGAGCCGTTCTTCGCCTGGGAGCAGTGTCCATGGAAGCGTTCCGGACGACTCTCCTGGCACAGGGTTTTACCGAGATACAGTCTCCCAAGATCGTGGCTTCCGCTACCGAAAGCGGATCAAGCGTCTTCGAGCTGGACTACTTCGGCAGGCCGGCCTATCTGGCGCAGAGTCCGCAGCTCTATAAACAAATGATGGTTGGTGTCTTTGAGCGCGTTTTCGAGGTAGGACCGGCATTTCGAGCTGAGCCTCACGATACGACGCGCCACCTAAACGAGTTCGTTAGCCTGGACGTGGAAATGGGCTTTATCGACGATCACTTCGAGGTTATGGCAGTGTTGCGGGATGTACTTGCCGCTATCTGCGCCGCTCTGGCGGCGCAGTGTGGCGCTGAGCTCGATCTCCTGAGAGTCGAGCTTCCCACGGTGGGGCAGCCGATACCTCATCTGCATTTCGCCGAAGCGCAGGATCTCGTTTATCGGTTACATGGCATCGATGTGCGCGGAGAGCCGGATCTCTCGCCCCAGGATGAGCGCTGGCTGGGTGAGTGGGCGCATCAAGAGCATGGCAGCGACTTTCTTTTTGTGACCGGATATCCCACCAGCGGGCGCGCTTTCTATACCGCGCCTGACCCCAGGCAACCGGAGTATTCCAATTCGTTCGATCTGCTGTTTCGCGGAACTGAGCTGGTCAGCGGCGGTCAGCGATTGCACCGGCTCGAGGATTACCTGGCAGTGCTGACTGAGCGCGCTCTACCCGTGGAGCCGTTTGCCGACTACCTGGAAGCATTTCGTTTTGGAATGCCCCCCCATGGTGGGTTTGCTATTGGCCTGGAGCGGCTGCTGATGCAGCTCACTGGTGTACCAAATATCAAACTGGTGACGCTCTTCCCCAGAGATTTGAACCGCTTGACGCCTTGAACCAGCGAGTTGTCACCGGTATGCTGGATGCTATTATATGCGTAGGTGGCATGCCCTGTGTGCGGTACTGGAAACTGCAAAAATCGAGAGCGATAACGCCTGAGCAGATCGGGAGATTAAGGTGAGCTACGCTATCGGGCAACTCCAATCGTTACTGCGCTTCGCGAGTTTCGCCGCGCAGGCGGACGATCAGCTTGATTTGCTGGCTGGAGCGCTCTTGATTGCTGAGATTGCCTATCCTGATGATAATCAGCGCTGGCTACGCCATCGGCTTGATGTATTGGCTGGGTTGGTCCGCCATGAGCTAGGTATGGCGGGACATGAGATGCTTTCCAGCGAAACACTGGGAGATTGTGACTGTGCCGAGCATGTCCTCATGGCGCTACGCAAAGTACTGGGCGACCAGGAAGGCTTTCATGGAAATCAAGAAGACTATTACGATCCACGTAACAGCTTCCTCACTGATGTCTTGAGGCGACGCACTGGACTTCCAATCAGCCTCTGCCTGGTTTACATAGAAGTAGGCCGCCGCCTGGGAGCGCCACTGGTCGGCGTGGGACTGCCGGCGCATTTTGTGGCCAAGTGGCCGCTGGCCAGGGATGAAGCTGGCGACCTTTTTATCGATCCCTTCGCCGGCGGCAACCTGATGGACTTTTCGCAATGCCGCCGGTTCGTGCTGAGAACGATGGCGACCAGTACGATGGTTCCACGTGTAGATCCGCGCTGGTTCGAGCCGGTTGGTACTCGCACCTTCATTACGCGCATGCTGCTCAACCTGAAATATGCCTATTTGCACCAGGGCAGTACCACAGCTGCTCTCGAGGTCTCCGAACGCCTGATATTGCTTCGCCCCGATTTACCAGGTGAACTTCGCGATCGCGGTCTGTTGCGTCTGGCCAGCGGAGATAGTCTCTTTGCCGCCGCCGACATCAATACCTACATCGAGCGTATGCCCGACGCGCCTGACATCGCGCGGCTAAAGCGCCGGTTGGTGGAGTATGGTGAGTTGAGTGCGAAACGCAATTGAGCAAGCCTAAACCGCCATCCGCGCTCCAGCGATGACCTGGTTCACTGGTCCAGAACCCATGACCACTACCACGTCGCCTTCCTGGCGGCGCTCTCGCAATATTGCTGCGGTTTCCTGGTAGGTGCCGCTGTAATACACAGCCTCCTCCCGTCCAGCAAAGGCAGGTCGCCCGGAAATTTCCCGCACCAGGTCGGTCCCGTGAATCAGGCCGGTATCAACCTCGCGTGACGGCTGTATCTCAACAATGGCTACCTCATCCGCCTGGTCGAACGCTTCCGAAAACGGCTTGAGGAACCGATACAGGCGAGTATAAAGAGTCGGCTGAAAAACCGCTACCAGGCGCCGATCGGGAAACTGCTGGCGGGCCGTCTCTATGGTGAGGGAGACGGCGTGCGGATGGTGGGCATAGTCATCCACAAATGTCACCGAACCATCGGCGACGATCTCAAACCGTCGACGCAGCCCTCGAAACGCTGCCAGCGCTGATGCCAGGAGATGTCGCGGAACCCCCACTACATCAGCGGCGGCAGCGGCAGCCAGCGCATTGTATACATAGTGTGTGCCCGGTGTCCTGAGGGTGACGGCGCCCAGATCCTGGCCGTCCACATACAGCGTAAAGTTACTGGTCTCTCCGGCAAGATGCTTGGCTCGAACATCCGCGCGCTCACTCTCGATTCCGAATGTGCGCACGCTGCCGGGCCAGTCGCCCAGCTGCGCTCTCACATCCAGACATCCGGGATTATCACCATTCATCACCAGTGTCGGTGGCGGCCCGTGCAACCCCTGTGAGCCCATATCCATTCCCGCCAGGAAGCGAGTAAATGCCTCCCGTATCTCTGCATAAGACGAGAAGAATTCCGGGTGATCATACTCGACCGCGGTCAGGACGACTACACGTGGATGATAATAGAGAAAGTTCAGGTCGAACTCGTCGGCCTCGTTGATAAACAAAGGTCCTCGACCCAGGTGGATATTGCTTCCCCACTCAATCACGGTTGCGCCCACTTCGACCGTTGGATCAAGGCCGCCGGCGATGGCAAGGCTGCCAAGTAACGCGGCAGTAGATCCCTTGCCGTGCACGCCGGCCACTGAGACACCTATGCTTCCCTGCATGAGGTAGCCGAGCAGCGCCTGCCACTTCACTACCGGAATGCCGCGGGTGCGCGGCTCGCTTAGTTCTGCTAGATCGGGCTGGCGGAAAAGCACTGCCGGCGACACTATTACCAGGTCGGCATTGGCCACATGCGAGGTGTCGTGTCCTAGAGTTACGGTTATCCCCTGGCTGCTCAGCAGCGCAGACATACTGGTCCTGGCCACGTCACATCCCGATACGAGTGCGCCACGCTCCCGCGCCAACCAGAGTGCGGCTGAAATACCGCTGCCGCCGGCCCCCACCGCGTGGATGTGCTTACCACGTAGTCCACTGGGGAATAACCGGCTCAGATCCTGCTCACCTTCCGCCATGAACTACTCCTGACTTGCTCGGCGTCGACTACTTTCTGGCATTGCTACCAGTCACCTCGTAACAGGACCTCTAGGTCGAGTTCGACGCCAAAGCGCTCTCTTACTGTGTTTCGGGCAACCGCGATCAATCCCACGACGTCAGCGGCCGAGGCTCCGCCAGGATTGATGATGAAGTTGGCATGCCTGGTGGAGATTGCCGCTTTACCATAGATCGCGCCTTTGAGGCCAGCTGCTTCAATCAACCGGCCGGAATAGTCGCCGGGAGGATTCTTGAAAACCGATCCGGCGCTAGCCTGCGTTGGTTGCGTAGCTTTGCGATGTTGGCGATAGGCATCGACACGGGCTCGCAACTCATCGGCACGGGCTCGGTGGAGCAGAAAGGTCGCTTCTACGATCATTTCAGCGGGCTCGATCAACTCTCGCGCCGCAGGCACCGGCTTACCATCACTATCAAAGCTAACCTGGCGGCGGTCGCGGAAGCGACTATGCCGGTAGGCAAAGTCCAATTCTCCAAGCGCTAGCGTGCGCAGTACCGGCCGTCCCGGACTGGCGGCATCGCCCGCGGTGAAGAGGACGCGCGCTGTCTGGAGGGTATCGGCGACACTGGCGCCATGTGCACCAGCATTGCTGACGACGGCACCGCCAACAGTTCCGGGTACTCCAGCCCCCCACTCCAGCCCCCCCAGGCCACGATTGGCCAGCTCATTCACCAGTTTGGGAAGGCTGGCGCCAGCACCGACAGTTAGCAGGCAATGGTGGCTGTCCACCTCTTGGAGTGACCAGTCGGCTATCAACATGCGAGCGACAATCCCGCATGCTCCAGCATCCGCATAGAGCACATTGGTCCCGTTGCCTACCAGGATCAGGGGCCATTGGTGGCTACGCGCCAGTTCGACCAGTTGTAGAAGGTCATTCTCGTGCTTTATGGTGATCCAGGCATCGGCTGGCCCTCCGACGGCAAAGGTGCCGTGTCGAGCCAGCGGTTCGTTAAAGGCGAGCGCTTTGCCAAAGTGGCGGCGTAATTCTTCCACCGTATCGGCCTCAGGGTCAAAGGTGAGCATAGGGGCAGCATCCGTTTGCATATCGTCAGGGGTTGATTTCCAGGGTTGCACCGGCTCTGGTTAGATGTTGGGAACGGAATACGAGTATACATTCGGCACGATGACCACCGTAATCCCAGTGAACATGCTGTAAAACACGTCACGCGGCAGATACTTGATGTAATACTCTGACGAGTCCACTATAGTGAGACCCTGGCTGTCTCCGTTAGTCATAACCAGAAAGTGACCGCCAGAGAAGAAGTGAAAGTATCCATAGGAGATACGGACATTAACGATAACCGGTAGCCCAAGGGTATGGGTAATATACACCATCTGATTGTAGGTGAGATGGTCGCTGATATCAGCCCGGTACCCGAAAGGGGAGACGCCATGCTGGTAGCCGGTAATACTCAGCAGTCCGCCGTCCAGCGAGATGTCGGGCTGCATGGTGTCGACAAGCTTGCCGATGGTTGCTCCCTTAACTCCCCAGGCGGTCAAGACCTCGGAGGCGGTTGCGGCGCTGCAATCAGCATCACCCCATGCCTCAAACTGAGCTTGGTTATCGTACTCTTTCTCATCCAGCAGCTGGGTTTCGGGTTGTACCCGCCCGACAACCGAAGGCGCGGAGAGGATACCTGCACCGGAGGCAAATGCTGTCTGCATCAAGTTTTGTGACGGCTCGCCCATGACGCCGATGGTAGCAAAAAGCGCCACCACCATGACCAGCACCGCCAGACAGATGCGGACAATGGACCAGGGACTGCGCGCTCGTTCGACCAGCATCCGCGTATTAACACGACGTCGCGGCTTGCCTGTCTGAAGCATGGGGTGAAATGCGGCAAGATCGGGTACGCTGTCCGGAGAAAGAATCACCAGCGGATAGCCGCGCTCAGTGGGCATCCCGGGCAGCGGCACTAGTTCGGCTCCTCCACTGCTCGTGTCGTACTGATCCCAGTCGGCGGCACCCTTATCGTCGTCATCCCAGTCGGTCCATGATGCGGGCTGTGGCTTGGAACGCTGCGGAGCTACCTGCGGCTTTACGCTACTTGCCGGAGCGGGGCCGTTGGAGGTTGTGGTAGTCCGAACTGGCTTGGGAATCGACGGTAACTTGAGCGTTCCCGGTAGCTGCGCCAGTGGACGAGCCGCGGACTGTTCCCGTGTGCGAACCGGAATGTCATTTGGAGGATTGGTGGAACGTGGATTGCGACGCGTCGCAATCTCCTCCGACGAGAGGATAGTCGGCATTTTAGGAATGGAAGAGAAAGTCTGCGGCGATGAGTCCAGCGAGGCTCCTGATTGCTCCCGACCTGCCTTGCTCCTTCGCGTGCGTGGCGTTGCCTTACGGGCAGACCCTGGATCCTCACCCATGCCGTGCACATCCTCTCTAGACATCATCTCTGGTCGCCGCGGCCTGTGCCGGTTGCATCATAGACAGTGGCTGTCTTGGCGTCAAGAACACAAGCCTTATGTACCATCGAAATAGACCACTTGCCGGCAGTGGGCGTCTCCTTTATACTGGGCTGGGTAGCTCTGGCAAATACCCCTGGGTGCGAGTTGATCCGGCGCCGTATTCGCCGGTAGTTAGATTCTTGCGCTTGGCTAAAACCACAGTATGGAGGCGAGCGATCGGCTGCTCGCTATGGAAAGGGTGTATCCTGTGTCGACATCCGGAACTCCAGGCGACCAGCAGATTGCTGCCACTGGCACGGCTGCCAGTGCCGTGGCGATTCTACCGGAAGAGCTTCAGACTCTTTTAAAGCCTGGCAAGACTCCAGACCGCATTCAGCATGCGATCAATTGGGCGTCGCGACGTGATCCGGCCGTGCTGGAACAGCACCAGCGGCTCAAGCATAAGGCAGCCAGCTTTGAGGAAATACCGTCACTGCCACTTGGGCAGCTTGATGCTGTTGCCCAGCACTTTGCGCGGAAGTACCGCGAACGGGCGTTTGTCACCGGTGCCATAACCGGTCTACCCGGCGGTCTCTGGGCCCTGGTTGCCGCGGGAGCCGACGTCCAGCTGACTGCTATCTACGCGGTACGAATGGCATCTGATATTGCCCAGTCGTACGGGTATGACACGTCTATCCTCGAAGAGCAGGCCCATCTGGCTGAGGTACTCGCGCTGGCGGCAGGTGTTGATAGTCTGCGCGGTGTCGGCAACTGGCTCACACGCGAAGGGCTGGCGCATATTCTTCCTGAGCTGCTCCCCAAAGTGCTTATGCGCCTGAGCGTCGAGTTGACCGAGGAGCAGGCCGGTAAACTTGTGGGCAGACTCATCCCGGGTTTGGGAGCGGCGGTGGCCGGGACCATCGACTATACATTCATCCGAGTCGCCGGTGAGCGAGCGATTGCCTATTACCACAACCGCTATCTCGTCGACCATGGATTGCAGCCGGAAAATCCCCACTTGAGTCTGCCGGCGCGGGCCTTTGCTGTGTTTACGCCGGAGGAGGCGGAATCGGCATCGTCTGAGCAACCGTCGACGGTGGTCGAAGGCAGCCTGGCACGCCCCGCTCAGACCGCACCGATCGCTCAGACCGCACCGATCGCTGTGGCTGCTCCAGTAGCGCCGAAGAAGATGCCCAACCGCCCGCCCGAAGGACGGATCAGATTTTGGCTGACGGTTTTCGGCATTTTCTTTTTCTTCATTACCGTGGCTGCCTGTGCCGCTTTGCTGGTGCTCATTGGAAGCGGCGTTAATAACCTCATTCATTAGGCTGGTCGAATTTGGAGGGGCAAGTCTACTCGCTAGGGTGGCCTCTCCTTGCATCATTCTTATTGTCGTGTTACCATGTCTCAATACGAGAGCGCGGTAAGGCGAGGTTAGCCTGCTGGCATGTGGTGTGCTAGAGCGCCTCACAATAGTCGGGAACGCACTGAAGCGTTCTTTAAATAGGTCCTTTTCTGTTATGGTCTTGCGTGCCGAGTGATGTACCTATCGTCCCTCGGCAGGGCTCGTACGATGCCAGTCCAGTGGCCGGAAGAGAGTCAAAGCAAACGTCATTACATGGGCAACACCAGGGCTAAGCGGTTTTTTGGCGACGTTTTTTTACAGTCGTTTGCCGCCGCAAGAACCGCCCTTCTTGTTATCGCCCAACTCCGCCAGGTAGGCGGAGGGACAACGTCCGCTTGCGGTTGGCCGTGATGCCTCAAGAGAGCCACCTGAGCCCACGTCATCTCCTCCCCTCCAGCGCTGCATCTCTTCTTGGGTTTTAGCGCCCGCCGATTGTTTAAGAGCGTGGCGGCGAAACGAGATGCAAGCCCGGTACAACTTCATAGTGGAGCCGAGTAGCGGAACGCCGTTCTATTCTGCGCGCTGGTCAATTCCCATTTCCATCGGTTGTTTCCTGGGCCGTTGCTCCAGCGATCTTGCCGAAGAGTTTAGAACGGCTGTACCAGCTGTGTAGATGCGGCTCATCTTCAAAAAGAGCCGCTAGGTCGTCCATTCCGCACATTCTTGTCCGTTCATTCTTATCAGAAGTAGAAATAGTCATTTGACAAGTGAACGGTCGTAGCGGAGTCAGTTTGCCAGCAGTGCCGGTGGCGAGTCGCGGTAGACCCTGGTTTGATCTCCTGGCAAACGGGGAAGAGGGAGTAGTTATGGATCTTGTTAAGCGCCTTGAAGAGTATCGGGCCCAAGAGCGGGCTTTAACATGGGAAGGAACCTTTGAGGACTACTTCAAAATCGCCAGTCATAACCCGGCTGTCGCTGAGCTTTCACATGCTCGCATCTATAACATGATTCTTGCCGCCGGCACCGATACCAACCGGCTGGGAGATCAGAAGTACCGTTTCTTTGCCGACGAGATCTATGGTATCGAAAAGCCGCTCCAGCAGATCGTAGAGTACTTTCATTCAGCGGCACAGCGCCTGGAGGTTCGCAAACGCATCCTTCTCCTGATGGGCCCGGTCGGCGGCGGTAAGTCGAGCATCGTCTCGTTGCTCAAGCGTGGGCTCGAGGTCTACTCTCGCACCGAGGCCGGCGCTACGTATGCTATCAAGGAATGCCCGATGCACGAGGAGCCGTTGCACCTCATCCCTGCCGATCTGCGCGCTGAGATGGAAAAAGAATATGGCCTCTATATCGAAGGCGATCTCTGCCCGCAGTGCCGCTGGCTGCTGGAAAACAAGTACAACGGCGACATCACCAAGATTCCGGTAATTCGCCTGGGCTTCAGCGAGAAGTATCGCCAGGGCATCGGCACCTTCACGCCCTCAGATCCCAAGAGCCAGGATATCAGTGAGCTTGTAGGCGGCATCGACCTGTCTACCATCGGAGAAGTGGGGGTAGAGAGCGACCCCAGGGCTTATCGCTTCGACGGCGAGCTGAACATCGCCAACCGTGGGCTGATGGAATTCGTGGAAATGTTGAAGGTGGATGAGAAATTCCTCTACGTGCTGTTGACCCTGTCCCAGGAGCAGAATATCAAGACTGGCCGCTTCTCGCTGATCTATGCTGATGAGGTGGTTGTAAGCCACACCAATGAGAACGAGTACCAGTCGTTTGTCGGCAATCGTAAGTCCGAGGCGCTGCAGGACCGCATCATTCTGGTAAAGGTCCCCTACAATCTTCGGGTCAGCGATGAGGTCAAGATTTACGAGAAGCTTCTGGCGCAGAGCGCACTGGAAAATGTACATATCGCGCCCTATACACTCCAGGTCGCCAGTACCTTTGCTATTCTCACCCGCCTCGAGCCCTCCAAAAAAGCTGGTATGAGCCTGATGAAGAAGCTCAAGCTCTACGATGGCGAAGATCTGGAAGAGTTCAAGCAGAAGGACATCAGAGAGCTGCAGGACGAGGCGATTCGTGAGGGCATGGACGGCATCTCGCCGCGCTATGTCATCAACCGGCTCTCGAGCGCCCTGGTGCGCGACAACGTCACCTGCATCAATCCCATCGACGCTCTTCGAGCGCTGCGGGATGGCCTGGATCAGCATACCGGTATCACCCGTGACGAGCGCGAGCGCTACCTCAACTTTATCAGCGAGGCGCGCAAAGAGTATGACGACATGGCCAGAAAAGAAGTACAGCGGGCTTTTGTCTACTCCTTTGAGGAATCGGCGCGTACCCTGCTCAACAATTATCTCGATAATGTCGAAGCGTATTGCAACAAGACCAAGGTGCGTGATCCCATCACCGAAGAGGACATGGAGCCCGACGAGCAGTTAATGCAGTCGATCGAACAACAGATCGGTATCCCCGACAACGCCAAGAAAACGTTCCGGGAGGAGATTCTCATCCGTATCTCGTCGCTGGCCCGCCGCGGGCAAACGTTCGACTATACCAGCCATGAGCGTCTCAAAGAGGCCATCGAAAAGAAGCTCTTTGCCGATCTACGCGACATCGTCAAGATCACGACTTCGACCAAGACACCCGATGCTGAGCAGCTGAAAAAGTCGAATGAGGTCATCAATCGTCTCATCTCCGACCATGGCTACTGCCCGGTTTGTGCCAATGAGCTTCTCAAATATGTCGGCTCACTCCTGAACCGATAGTGACCGTCTCGGTCTTTCGCTCGGAGGACGAAGATGTATACCTCAAGTATATCTCACCATGATTGGTCGCTCCACCGCAAGGGAAGTATCGATCAGGAGCGGCACAAACAGAAGATACGCGAGGCCATCAAGAAGAATCTTGCTGACATCGTGAGCGAAGAAAGCATCATTCTCTCCGACGGCAAAAAGGTCATCAAGGTGCCGATTCGCTCGCTGGAGGAGTACCGATTCCGCTACGATCCGGGGCGCCAGCAGCACTCCGGCGAGGGCAACGGCAAGAGCAAAGTCGGCGATGTAGTGGCCTCAGAGCCCAGACCCGGCCGGGGCAAGCGCGGCTCCGCCGGCAACGAGCCCGGGGTAGACTATTACGAGGCCGATGTGACGGTGGACGAGCTGGCGGCGATGATCTTCGAGGATCTAGGGTTGCCCTTCCTCGAAGAGAAGAAGATGGCCGAAATGGAGAGCGAGACCATCCGCTTCAACGATGTTCGCAAGGTGGGACCGCTGGCGAATCTGGATAAGAAGCGTACCATCAGGGAGAATATCAAGCGCAATGCCGCCAAGGGCGATCCGCACTTTGGCGGCATCAAGGATGACGATCTGCGCTTCAAGACCTGGGAGAATACGGTCAAGTACCAATCGAACGCGGTCATCATTGCCATGATGGATACGTCGGGTAGCATGGGTGAATTCGAGAAGTATATCGCCCGCAGCTTCTACTTCTGGATGGTTCGATTCTTGCGCACCAAGTACAACAATGTCAAGATCGTCTTTATCAGCCATCACACCGAGGCCAAAGAGGTTACCGAGGAAGAGTTCTTTACCCATGGCGAGAGCGGTGGCACCCAGGTCTCCTCGGCCTACGAGCTGGCGATGCAGATCATTGCCGAGCGATTCAATCCCGACGATTGGAATATCTATCCCTTCCACTTCTCGGACGGCGACAACCTGCCCTGGGATAACGAGCGCTGTGTCGGGTTGGTACAGCAGCTCATGGAGCGCTGCAACATCTTTGGTTACGGCGAGATACGCGAAGGGCACTACCGCTCGCCGAGCACGCTGATGTCGGCGTTTAACAAGATACAAGATAGAAAATTCATAGCGGTGACCATTTCTGACAAGGCGGAGGTGTACCCCGCGTTGCGCCGCTTCTTCGCCACTCGTGACCCGGTTCCGGTGCAGCCGTGATTCTTCCTGATCTCATGGAGGTCTTCTATGCCAGCAGGCATATCTGACGAGCAGTATGTAGCTGAACTCGAAACTGCTATTGAGCGGATTTGGGAGATTGCGCAACGTGAGGGATTGGATCCGTATCCTACCAATTTCGAGCTGGTTCCCGCCACCATCATGTATGAGTTCGGAGCGTATATGCTGCCCGGCCGGTTCAGCCACTGGTCGCGCGGCAAAGCCTACTACCGGATGAAGACCGAGTACGATTACGGTCTCAGCAAGATCTATGAGCTGGTGGTCAATACGAATCCATCCTATGCCTTTCTGATGGAGCAGAACGATCTTCTGCAAAACAAGGTGGTAGTGGCCCATGTATTGGGGCACACCGATTTCTTCAAGAACAATACCTACTTCCACTTTACGCCGTCCAACATGATCGACAAGGTCAGTGTCAACGCCGATCGCATACGCAAATATGAGTACGATCACGGTGGTGGCACGGTAGAGCGGTTCCTGGATGCGGTGCTGGCCATCGAGGAACATATCGACCCCAACCTGTTTATCAGGCGGTCGACCGACAGACAGGCTGCCGAGGGCCAGGAGAAGAAAGAACAGCATCGTCCCGACTCCGGCTACGATGATCTCTGGAGCCTGGCGGAGCGCAAGGCGGTACAGGCAGCGGAAGAAGCCGAGCGCTCTCAACGCTCCAAGCATCGCCGCTTCCCCGCCGAGCCGGAGAAAGACATACTTCTCTTCATGGCGCGTTACGCTCCCAATCTCGAGGACTGGCAGCGAGACATCCTCATGATCGTTCGTGAGGAGATGATCTATGTCGTCCCCCAGATGCAGACCAAGATACTCAATGAGGGCTGGGCATGTTTGCTTGGGAGCAGCCTGGTATCAACTGAATATGGGTTGTTACGCTATGAGGCCCTGCACCAGCGACTCGCCTCCGGTGAGCGCATTCGTGTAGGTAGTGGCCAGAGCTCACAGGATAGCATCACCGATAGGCACATTCGCCGCAATGCCCCGACCATTCGACTGCGTACTCGACGCGGGCTAACATTGGAGGGCGCCGAAGAGCATAAATTGAGCATCGGCCCTGACCGGTGGCTGGCGCTGAAAGATATAGCCGTTGGGCAGAAGATACCGCTCAGCGTAGGCGACAACATCTGGGCGACGGAGTATGTAGCGCTCAGCACTCCCGTTCCGGTCGCGGTTCCTACGGCTATCGATATCGCTGCTGCTTCTGGTGCTAATGTCTTCATGGTGTATCGCCATCTGGGCGGTAAGGCGACGGGCCGAGGTGCCGGCATTGCCTCGGCCATCGAAGAGCTTGGTTATCAGCGCGGCTCAGCTGGCAAACCGCTCTATCGGCATCGTACTCCGCTTGCAGCGCCGGAGTATGTATGCGAAGAGTTCGCCGAGTTCCTTGGGTACCTCATCGGCGACGGCAATATCCATCCCACCAAGCACGCTATTGGATTCACCAGTGGTGACCGTGAAGCGGCCGAACGCTATGCGGCGCTGGTCACCGGTCTCTTCGCCATCGAGCCCAAGCTTTTCTGGGATGCCCGAACCATCACTGGCAAAGGTGGTCGTTGGCGTGTCGTCTTTTATTCGGCCAATGTGCTCGATTTGCTCGCCTCTCTTGGAATAGATCTCGCCGCCAAGGCGCGAGACAAGCAGGTTCCCGACTGCATCTTACAGTCCCCTAAAGCGGTCATCAGCGCCTTTCTGCGAGCCTACTTCGATTGCGACGGCTGTGCCTCACTAACCGCCGGCGTCATCCTCTCGACCTTCAGCGCGAAGATTGCTGAGACGTTACAAATCCTACTCCTAAATTACGGTATACTCAGCCGGAAGCACGGTCCAAATATACACATTTGCGGCCGTTCAGCCGAAATCTTCGAGAGCGAGATTGGATTCGGCCTGGTGCGGAAGCAAGAGAAACTGCGCGGCTACCTGGCTGCTCACCAATGGTTCAAGGCGGAAGACCCGACTGACGAAGTGGTGAGCATCGAACATGGAGTGGGGGATGTGTACGACATAACCGTTGACCGTGTTCACCGCTATGTCGCTAATGGCATGCTCCACCACAACAGCTACTGGCATGCGCGAATCATGCGCGAGATGGATCTCAACGATGCTGAATACACTGCATTCGCTCAGATGCATTCGGGGGTGCTTGCGCCGCAACGCATGCATGTTAATCCCTATCATCTCGGCTTCCGGATTCTCGAGGACATAGAGAAGCGGTGGGATAATCCCACCGAAGAGGAGCAGGCGAAGCTTGGGCGCAGGCCGGGGGAGGGTCGCAAGAAGATCTTTGAGGTTCGCGAGATTGAAAGTGATGTCTCGTTGATTCGCAATTATCTCACCAAAGATTTGGTGGAAGACCTGGACCTGTATCTGTACCAGAAGGAAGGAGATGAATGGGTTATCGTCGAGAAGAACTGGGAGAAGATACGGGATGGTTTGATCGCCAGCCGCACCAATTTTGGCTACCCGTACATCACGGTGATTGACGCTGATTTCAATGGAAATACCGAGTTGCTCCTCAAACATCACTATGAGGGGCAGGAGCTTGACATTGTCTACGCTCAGAAGACACTCGAGTATATCCAGTACATCTGGTCACGCCCGGTGCATCTGGAGACTGTGGTCGATAGCGATCTTACCCGTCTCACCTACAACGGGGAGTGCCACTCGCAGACCCAGATCGATGATGCGAGCGAGGAGGAAGAGTAGATTAGCCTTTGTACCGATAGCCTACACCGCGCACAGTGAGGAGAAGCTGTGGATTGGCCGGGTCGTCTTCCAGCTTCTCGCGTAGCCAGCGCATGTGGACATCGACGGTGCGGGTGTCACCGGCATAGTCATACCCCCAGACGTGTTGCAGCAGTCGATCGCGAGTAAGGACCAGACCTTACTCTACGCTGGGAAATGCGCGGATGGGCAGACTGAGCCTGCCCATCTCTTTGTTGCCTTGTAGACCTCAGGCGCCACAGCACCCACTATCATCACAACAGCCAGTGCCGCTCGAGACTACCACCGTTTCCTGACTCTTCTTGGTACGCTTGGAGCGCGTCGATGATGTGGTATTTGCCGGTTTGCTCGCACGTACAAAGGCGCTGGCCAGTTTGCCATCTCCTGCCTCCCAGCCATCTGGCAACGTCTCAGGGTCCAGACCCGCTTCAGACGCCGTATAGCGCCGCGTAATTTCGACACTGATGTCTTCAAAACCAGCCTCAGTGAGCAGGCGCCGATACGTATCGATCTCCAGCGCTCCAGCCAGACAGCCGACCCATGCTTCCATGTTGTGACGCAAGGTCTCGGGTACCGGGCCATCGGCGATCACATCGGAGACTGCGAATCGCCCACCAGGCTTCAGCACGCGGTATGCCTCGTGAAGCACCTGAGACTTATCTGCCGCCAGGTTGATGACGCAGTTGCTGATGACCACATCGACACTTGCTTCCGGCAAGGGAATGTCCTCGATGCGGCCTTTGAGGAATGCTACGTTGGTCGCACCGGCCTTGGCTTTGTTCTCCAGGGCCAGCGCCAGCATTTCATCGGTCATGTCCACGCCATAGGCAAAGCCAGTCGGTCCGACCCGGCGTGCGGAGAGGAGTACATCGATGCCACCACCGGATCCCAAATCCAGTACCGTCTCGCCTTCACGCAGGTCGATGAGCGCGGTGGGATTGCCACAGCCTAGAGATGCCAGCACTGCCTCTTCAGGTAAACTGGCGACCTCCTCTCCCGAATACAGATCGGCACTCACCGCTGTGCCCTCAGCCGTAGCTGGAGAGCAGCAGCCTGTGGCGAGTGTGCTGGTAGAACAACAGCCGCCCTCTCCTCCTGCCTGCAGGACGCGGTTCGCCGCCTGAGCATAGCGTTCACGGACGCGCTCGGTGATGGCCGTAGCCTCCTCAGTGGAGGAGGATGACGTGGGTGATGGAGTCATGGGTCGTTCCCTTCTTTGTGGTGCAACACGGATGGAAGAGATGCCGATCACCTCCTCTGTTCCGCCGTCTAAGGTTGCTGAACCGCAGGCCCCTGTGGCGCAGCGCTCGCAATTGGGACGATAGTCGATGATGGCGCCCCGCCGGTCAAAATCAAAGTGACAACACTCCAGCAGAAGTTGTCGGAGTTGGTCGCGGGCCCGCTGTACCCGTGATTTGGCCCCAGACAGCGACAGTCCGAGGCGCTGCCCCAGCTCTTTTTGCGTCAAGCCCTCATACTCCGTCAGCAACACTGCTTGGCGATACGGCGAGGGAAGGCGACATATCAGAGGCAAGATACACGGCAGCAGCCATTGCACCGCCTCGTTTTCCTGAGATATCTCCGGCGCAACCAGCCGCTTGGCGATATCGTCGGATAGGGCAGTCCTGGGTGTGCTTTCGCGCGAACGATAGTAATCGGTAATGAGGTGGCGAGCGATTTGATAGAGCCAACTCCCCATCTTTTCCTGGGCACGCACGGTTGCAAGGTGCGAGTGAATCTTCACGAAAACATCTTGTAAGAGGTCATCCGCCAGCTGCTCATCGCGCACCTGGGTGCGGATGAACTGCCGGAGCGGTGTGTGGAAGTCTTCCCAGAGTTGCTCTGTCGTCATCACTGTGACGCACCCCTCAGTGTCACCGTTCTACTGGCCACATGTGCTTCCTACGACCTACAGCACACATCTATAGAGACGAGACGTCGGCAAAAAGGACGCAACTCCCAGAAATGACGCCCATTTCCAGCTTCCAATACCCGTAGGTTGCGATCGGGCTGATGACAGCAGGCTGAAAACAGAATGGGTGCCGCATCTCCACGGACTACGCTAGTGTGTGCTCTGCCACCAGGCTTGAGCCACCTGCTGGATCGGATCCCAGGGACTGCTGAGCGGTGGGGTATAACTCAAATCCAGATCGTTCACGTCATCGACCCGGAGATTCTGGTACAGCGCGGTGGCAATAACATCGATACGCTTGGCGACTTCGCTGCCCCACTGCCCCAGGATCTGCGCGCCGAGCACTCGCTTGGTTTGTCGATCAGCTGTAAGCCGCAGATGCACCTCGCGGGCGCCGGGATAATAGACCTTGTGATCCCACGTCGTGAGCTCCGCTAATGAGGAGTCGCATTACTCGTGTCCCCCCACGCGCTCTGTCTCGTCCCGCTGGTCTTCCGCCGGTAATTGGTCGGTAATCCAGCGCCAGAATTGGAAATACAAGCCGTCCCGCACGTTGCGAAAGGCCTGGAGCCGCTCGGCGTCACTCCCAGGTACGGCAGCCGGATCGGGGAAACTCCAATGCAACCGCTGGGCAGGACCTGGGAAAATCGGGCACTCCTCGGCAGCCCGATCACAGACGGTAATCACATAATCGAAGGCCTGGTCCAGAAACTCGGTGACCGATTTGGACCGGGCCTGGCTGATGTCGATCTGACGTTCGGCCATCACCTGTATAGCGAGCGGATTCACCACGGTGGGGTGGGTCCCAGCACTGAATGCCGCATAGTCTCCACCGCCTAAGTAGCGTAGCCATGCTTCCGCCATCTGCGAGCGGGCGGAATTCCCGGTGCAGAGAATGAGTACCTGGGTAGGCGGTGAGGACTGGGTGGAAGGTGTCAGGTGCGACGTGGTTGCCGGGCTCGGTTGTGAAGTGAACGTTGACAGTGCAGGAGCAGCCTCAGCCTCGGGTACTGCCCGCTCACCTTGCTCTGCCAGCCAGTGGTTGAGGCGTACCAGGATGAGATCGCGGGTGTGCCGAAACGCCCGCAGGCGCTCCTCCTCGGTACCCTGTGCAACGCTGGGATCGGCAAATCCCCAGTGGAGCCGCTGTACTGCCCCAGGGAACACCGGACATTCTTCGGCAGCCTGATCGCACACCGTGATCACCAGATCAAAGGGCTGGCCGACGTAGTCACTAAGTCCATGCACCCCCTGGGGCAGAATGTTGATGCCCATCTCGGCCATGACTTTGACGGCCAGCGGATGCTGATGGGTCGGATGCGTCCCAGCACTAGACACGGTATACCGATCTGGGGCTAACCAGTTCAAGAGACCCTGCGCCATTTGTGAGCGGGAGGAGTTGTGGGTGCACAAAAATAGTACACGCTTCGTCATACCTGTTCCTTCCTGATCGTCTGGGTGATACCGCATGAGACACGCTGTCTGGTGTGCTATTGACCACCAATAGAGGGCGTACTTCTACGACCAGCTGCTGGCTACCCGTAACCAGCGATAGAGCAGCGCGCCCAGAGCAGCTCCCAGGAGCGGTGCCATGATATACACCCACTGAGCGGTCCAGGTGCCGCTCATGAGAGCCGGCCCAAGTGAGCGGGCCGGGTTCATCGAGGCACCGCTGATCGGACCGGCAAACAGCGCTTCTAGGCCGACGGTAGCTCCAATCGCGAAGGCGGCTGCTTGACCAACCGCCCGGGTGTCAGTCGCCACCGCCATGATCACAATCATCAAGCCGGCGGTAAGCAGCACTTCAAATCCTGCCGCTTGCCAGGAACTTCCAGCCGGTAGGGTAGCGCCCAGATGCGCCACGTTTCCCAGTAGCACGCGTAACGTCCCAGCTGCGATGACCGCTCCAAACAGCTGGGCGCCCCAATAGCCCCAGAGGCGCCCCAGAGGAAAGTGGCGCGCGAGGACGAATCCGAGGGTGACCGCCGGGTTGAAATGCGCGCCACTAATATGGCCAAAGGCCGAGATCATGGCGGCAACGATCAATCCAAAGACCAGACCGACGCCGACATGAGTGATCTCCCCGTGGGAGACAACATCGATCATGATGGCTCCACAGCCGGCAAAGACAATTCCAAAGGTCCCTACCGATTCTGCGACCAACATTGGCCACAGAGTTCCTGAGCGCGCGGACGATTCAGCAGGCGACGGACCGGATAGAGAGGTTGCGGCCTCCCCTGCTGGGGAACGAGCGGTCATGTGCGTTCACCTTCTCTCACCTGGTATTGCTGTACTGGATGCACGCGCATGTCATGACTACTGAGACACGCCCTGTGGGTCCGGCAATGTACTCTCGAATCCCCACGGATCCACCTGTCTAACTCGTCTCGTGTTGGCGAAGCGCGGCAAGCTCGGTGCGCGAGAGCCGTTTTGGTGTGGCGACCGTGATAGGACCACAGTGTGGTGTCTGCGTTCCCAGCGTATGGGGATTAAACAGTTCACCCAGTTCACCAGCTAAAGCCACAAGAGTCTGCGCATTGATTTGGTAATACACCCACCGGGTATCGGCAGGGTCGCGCCGATCTACGACCAGATGCAAGCGCCGTAGGATCCCCAGATGGTGGGAGACGAGATTCTCCGCCAGGTCGAGTTCAGCAGCCACCTCGCAGACGCAGGCCTCCCCCCGTCGTAGCAAACGGTAGATGCGCAGTCGCGTTGGATCGGCAAGTCCCCGCAACACTGCTGCAGCATCAGGCACATCAGTGCCTGTCTGCGCCCGAGCGGCCAGGAGTGCCTTAGGATCACGAGTAGCCATAGAATGACCTTCTCCGGGTATCTCAACGTGCATTGATATGATACCAGCACTCCTCGCCGGTTGTCTAGGCGCTGTAGGCGGATGTGACGAAGGAAAGTAGACGTGCCGGCGGTTGTGACTGGACGGGACACGGCTACCATCCAGCGCCACAGCAGGCGCAGGATGAGAACAGGTCTTTATACAGGAACGGCAAACCGATAGCCAACATGCAGGATGGTTTGGATCAGCACGGGGTTCGCCTCGTCACCAAGCTGCGTAGCAACATGTACACCTAGATCGTGGATGTGGGCGACAAACTGCTCTGGCGCAAGCGGGCTCTCGTCGGGACAATCAACGACCTACTCAAGAATGTCTGTCAAATTAAACACACCAGCCATCGCAGTCCCATCAACTTCGTCGTGCATCTGCTGGCTGGCCTCACTGCCTATTGTCACTAGCCGAAGAAACCATTGCTACTGCAGGATCTGCCAGCACTATCCGCATGAGTCAATCCCGAACGCACTTTAGTGAAATAACCGCCAAATCCAAGTAATTGCCTCCTGAACCGATGGAAGCATTGCAAGCAAGCTGAGGATATACCATGTTATCACAGATACCACAATCACTGCATGTATCACTGCAGAAAGAATTCTATGGGTACGGGGCATCTTTTTGGGGTTCATTGGTCTCTCCTAAGGAAAGGAGGCCAAGGAGTGGTTGCTGGCTTTTGGGCTTCACAAACCTACGCGAGTATGATAAAATCGCAAAGGGTGTGGGGAATCCTAGCCAGCAGGCATCGACTCCTCAGGCCTAGGCTGCGCCACCTATGATTTGCCATCAACTTGCAACATAGGTGCTCCGCATTTCGTGATTGGTATAGTGAGTGGGCTATTACGGCTTCCGCCGCAAAGGCTCGATGGTTGTCCGTGGCGGTGGCACGCCACGGACAACTAGTTTTTTGTACTACTGTGCTACACTAAAACGTTCGCACTCTGCAAAGCACTATAAGCTTGTACAAACAGCAAAAGATCTAGCGTGCCTTGGTGCTCATTGATTGGCACCAGGTTTCTTCATATTCCTTTCTTCTCCACTTTTCACCCATCCCTTGCTCCTCGATTGTAGAGTAGCTTCTGGTAGTTGAAAGCGTTCCATGTATTCGGCGGCTCGCTGTTCTGGCACATATTGGCGAAACGAGCGTAACATCCATTGGGCAAGGGCGCTGGCCGTCCACGGGCCGCCATCTGGGGCAGGGCCAGCAAGCATTATGCGCAACTTCTCCTGCTGTGCCTTCGACAGTGGCCTCCATATTGGAGGCTTCGGCTGAAACTGTTCCATGTATTCGGCGGCTCGCTGTTCTGGCACATATTGGCGAAACGAGCGTAACATCCATTGGGCAAGGGCGCTGGCCGTCCACGGGCCGCCATCTGGGGTAGGACCAGCAAGCATTGTGCGCAACTTCTCCTGCTGTGCTTCGGTTAGCAGTAGCGGAAGACGCTCCATGTACTCCCATGCCCGCTGCTCTCGTATCCGACGCCCCAACTCGTTCGACATCCATTGGGCAACGGCGCTGGCCGTCCACGGGCCGCCATCTGGGGTAGGACCAGCAAGCATTGTGCGCAACTTCTCCTGCTGTGCTTCGGTTAGCAGTAGCGGAAGACGCTCCATGTACTCCCATGCCCGCTGCTCTCGTATCCGACGCCCCAACTCGTTCGACATCCATTGGGCAACGGCGCTGGCCGTCCACGGGCCGCCATCTGGGGCAGGGCCAGCAAGCATTGTGCGCAACTTCTCCTGCTGTGCCTTCGATAGCAGTGGCTTGTTGGCGTGACTAGAGGTTCCTTCACGGCCAGCAGCATTGTATCGTTTGGCAATTTGCCCGACCCAATACGGAGAGTAACCCACAATCTTAGCAACCTCTATAGCTGGCTTACCTTTGTTCAGCAGCGAAAGCACATACCAATGTTTCTGCTCGACAGGATCGCTGGTATTCATATACGCCTTATCGAGCGTGGCATCATCTGAACTGGGCTTCAGCTTGATAGATCTAGCCATTGTGGTCTCAATTCTACAACTCGCCCGTAAGGGCGCCATCGCGATACTTATGGAACTCGCTATGGAGTTGTATCGCTCCAGGGTTAACTCGGTATACTGGCGCCGCTACCACTTGCGGTATACCTAATCTGGACAGTATACGTAGCGCCTGCATGCGCTGCGAACATCTTAGTAAGAGTGAATTGTCGAAGATCGAGCTCGTGCCCGACAGGCTGGTAGTGCTTGGGAATGGCATAGCAGTAGACATCGACGATCCACGACCCGCGAAGAGAACAGCAGGGCCAAGAAGTGCTCCGATCCCAAGGCGCATCATGGTACGCATTGGGAGCCGAAACTGAGCAGGCAATAACATGCAAATACCTCCAAATGGGTCAGAATCCTAGAGCACATTAGTGAATTACGCCAACCCCGAAGAGTGATAATGTGCTTCTTGTGTCCCTCCCTGACTATAGGGTCGCTAGGTTAAATCGGAGGCACATATTTGTTAAATCGCATTAAGGAAATATTAGAGTATTTTTAAGGGGTGCGTTGGCTGGGACTTCTGGTTGTTTTTTCTGATGGAGCTGTGGGAGCCTCTATCCACCAGTGCTCACGTCGGTGCCAATGTAGATGCCATAGCGCGAAGAGTGGGTACAACACAGACCAGGAGATGACGTCTCTACTCAGCAGCCGGGCGTCTATCTTTATTGGGACTCCTCGCACAGACTCGTTCGAGCGTTGATGGAGATCTGCCAGCTCTGTCCACATGAGCTTTATCCCAAACGTACATGTCTTTATGCAGGAATGGCAAACCGATAGCCGACGTGCTGAATGGTTTGGATGTGGGTGGGGTGAGCCGAATCATCTTCAATTAAGTCGCGGAGCCAGCAGATATGTACGTGGAGTGTTCTCGACTTTGCTGACGGGACGCGGCCCCAGACATTGGCCATCAACTAGCCTTGCGTCAAGGTAACGCCTTGGTTCCGAACGAAATAGACGAGGAGATCAAAGAGTCGTGGTTTCCCAATTTCAATGGAGCGGCCCCCCTTCGTAACCTCACGCCGAGCCAGGTCGATCCGCAACTCTCCAGCAACGAGAATACTTTCCTCCACTGTGGCCGGATAGAGTTTGTGACTGCCTACTCTGTGTCCAAAGCCAGCCCTGAGTGCCCACTGGATTCGTGTACGCAGCGAAGTCCAGGCAAACGGCATGGATATGCACTCTTCTTCTGCCAGCTCCAGAGTCTGTAATTGCGCCTGCGACGTAGCCGTGTTCTTCCTTCGCTCCCCAGGATCTGACATGATTGACGACTCTAACATCTCTGAGAGGTTGGTAGTCCCTAATGACGTGTCTACTGGGACAATGACCAGGAGCGGAATTGCGCCCGTCCGGCCATTGAGTGTACGGAAGTCGTTACTGCGGAGCGTCCGGCACACGGTGACGCCATCGCGCCACGATGGAACAGTCAAATCTACGAGTGCCAGGGCTACCGTATTACATTCCGCTGCCTCGATCGCACTTGTGGCATCATGGGCCGTGAGAAGCAGATATCCTTCTCTTTGGAGGTGTGAGGCAATGAGCTGACGCTGTTCTCTCTCTTTCGCCACGATGAGCACCACGGGTAGCTGGTGCACGTTCCTTCCTCCCTCCCTCCTTCTCCACCTACGCAGTGAAAACAGGGACACCGTTAGCCTTTGTACCGATAGCCTACACCGCGCACAGTGAGGAGAAACTGGGGATTGGCCGGGTCGTCTTCCAGCTTCTCACGTAGCCAGCGCATGTGGACATCGACGGTGCGGGTGTCGCCGGCATAGTCATACCCCCAGACGTGTTGCAGCAGTCGATCGCGAGTAAGGACCAGACCTTTGTTGCGCACCAGGTAGACCAGCAGATCGAAAAGGCGGGTAGGTAGCTCGATTTCGCGTTCGCCGCGTTTCACTTCCCGCCGATCCACATCGATATGCAGATCGCCTGAGGTCAGGATGCGCCGCTCCTCAGGGGAGCTCTCGACTGCGGCACTGGTGGTGGCGGGCGTGTGTTCGCCGCGCCGCAAGAGCGCCCGTACCCGGGCACGCAGTTCTTTCCAGCTAAACGGCTTGGTCACGTAGTCGTCGGCGCCAAGCTCGAGGCCGATAACCTTATCGGTTTCTTCACCGCGCGCAGTGAGCATGAGAATTGGGGTGTTGGCAGTCTCCGGCCGGGTGCGTAGCTGCCGGCAGACGTCCAGACCGTCGAGGCGCGGCAGCATGAGGTCCAACATCACCAGTGACACGGGGTTTTGGTGAGTGATTTCTAGCGCCGATATTCCATCGGCGGCGGTTAGCACTACATATCCCTCGCCGCGCAGGTTATAGGCAATAGTGTCACGGAGAGCTCCGTCATCTTCCACCACGAGAATCGTCCGCTCCAAATTGCTTCCCCTTTGTGATGTGGATTACTGCCCGGTCAGTTAAGCTCTTCAATTTCTCCAGAGACCATATAGATCACATCCTCGCAAATATTGGTCACGCGATCTCCAATACGCTCCAGATCGTGTGAGACAAACAGCAAGCTGGTGGCTAGTTGAATGATAGACGAGTCGTGGGTCATGCGCTCCAGTAGGTCGTTGAAAATGGCCTTGTGGAGGTGATCGATTTCATCGTCTTTGGCGCAGACGTCGCGTGCTGCCTGCACATTTACGTCCACAAAGGCCTGTATGCCGGATCTTACCTGCGTTTGCACCAGCTTGGCCATCTCGCCCAAGTCTGCCAGCGTCGGCAGCGGCTCGATCTCGGGAATACGATGCACCTGCCTGGCGATGGCCACCGAGTGGTCGCCCATACGTTCGAGTTCGTTGATGACCAGTTGAATGGTCGTCAACTCGCGGAGGTCACGCGCGACCGGTGCCTGGCGAGCAATCACACTGATACACCGGTTGCGGATGCTTCGCTGCAGTTCGTTGATCATGCTGTCACTCTTCAGTACGTCGAGCGCCAGAATCGTATCGTGGTGCAGCAGAGCCTGCATCGCGCGGGCGATGGAACCCTCCACCAGCGAGGCCATCTGGATAACCGCTTCTTCGATCTCGCGCAATTCTTGATGGAAGGTCTCTCGCGTCATACTCAGTTGCCTATCTGGACTTTTGCAGTCCCCAAGCACGTCTCATCGGTTCTGGTTACCCAAAGCGCCCGGTGACGAAGTCTTCAGTGTGCTTATCACGTGGCTGCGTAAATACTTGATTGGTTGACCCAAATTCAATGAGGTGCCCACTCAGAAAGAAGCCAGTAAACTGGGAGACCCGCGCTGCCTGCTGGAGATTGTGGGTGACGATGACAATCGTGTAGGAGTTTCGCAACTCTTCGACCAGCTCTTCAATCTTGAGGGTGGAAATTGGATCAAGCGCTGAGGCCGGCTCATCCATCAACAAAACATCAGGCGCAACCGCCAACGCACGCGCAATACACAGCCGTTGTTGTTGGCCACCGGAGAGCCCTTGCGCACTCGAATTAAGCCGGTCTTTGACCTCATCCCAGAGCGCGGCTCCACGAAGGCTCCGCTCGACGATCTCCTGCATGTCGTGGCGGCTGTGATGGCCCTGGATATGTAAACCGTAGGTAACGTTGTTGAATATAGAACTCGGAAATGGGTTTGGGCGTTGGAACACCATGCCAATGCTCTGGCGGATAGTGATGACGTCAGTCTCCGGCGCATAAATATCTACGCCGTTCCACGTGACAGAGCCGGTGACGCGGGCGCTCGGGGTCAGATCATGCATGCGGTTGAGAGCCCGCAGAAAGGTGGATTTGCCGCAGCCGGATGGGCCCATCAGTGCGGTGACCTGACGTTTAGGAATGTTCATGCTGATATCGTGGAGTGCGTGGTTTGCACCATAATAGACATTCAACTGCTCCACCTGCAGCTTGATTGGGAGCGTACCTAATGCCTCGGCCGACTGAGATGTCGATGGAATCGAATACGCTGCTACCCCTTCCGCACCTTTGGATGGACCGCCCGCTTGTATCTGTGGTTGATCGATTGAATTCTGTGCCATGACTTATCCCTCTGTATCCCACTGGGCGCACTCACGGTTGATACTTGGTTTGTTCGCTGGATACGTGGCTGTAGCGTAGCTTTCTCTGCAGGTGGCAAACGAATCAGCCAAACCGCCCAGTAATGTAATCTTCGGTTTCCTTTTTCTGGGGTCGTGAAAAAATCGTTGCCGTCGGTCCCTCTTCGATGAGGTACCCTTGAAGGAAAAAGGCCGTTCGATCAGCAACCCGTCCCGCTTGCTGCATGTTATGCGTCACAATGACAATGGTATAGTGCGCTTTGAGCTGCACGATCAACTCTTCCACTTGGAGGGTGGCAATAGGATCCAGTGCCGAGCAGGGCTCATCCATCAGCAGAATCTGCGGTTGCACTGCCAGCGACCGGGCAATGCAGAGCCTCTGCTGCTGGCCACCGGAGAGCGATGACGCGGAGTTCTGCAGCCGGTCCTTGACCTCATCCCACAGAGCTGCCTGGCGCAGGCTCTGTTCGACAAGTGGCGGTACCGCATTACCTTTGGCCACACCATTGATCCTGGCTCCGATGGCGACGTTGTCAAAAATGCTCCGGGTAGGCAAAGGATTGGGCTGTTGAAACACCATGCCGATGTGCCGACGGACCGACATCGCACGGATGTTGGCTGCGTAGATGTTCGCGCCATCTACCAGCACAGTCCCTTTCACGCGGGCACCAGGAACTTCTTCGTGTAAACGATTGAGACACCGCACAAAGGTTGACTTCCCACAACCTGAGGGGCCAATCAGCGCCGTAACACTGAAGGGCTCGAATGCGAGGTTAATATCGTGAAGTGCCTGGTTCTGGCCATACCAGGCATTCAGATTCTGGACAGTGAATGCCACGATTCACTCCTTCTTATCCGTTTTGTACCGTCAACATACCTCTGCACAAACGTACCACGTTTCGTGAGCTCACCGGCTGCGTGGTCTGAACCCTCCAGTCGCCAAGCGTACCAAGAGAGAGGTGAGGATAATCAGCAGCATCAAAACCAGTGCCCCGGCAAATGCCTTGTTCTGCTCGCTTTGAAACGGGGAAAGGGTATCGGTGAACACCGATAGGGGAATCGACGCCACTGGTGCGGCAAGGGAGCGCGGGAAAAAGGGACTGGTCCCAGTTGCTATCAACAGGGGAGCGGTCTCACCAGCGACGCGCGCAACCGCGAGCATGATGCCTGTGACGATTCCACTGACTGCTGAAGGCACGACCACCCGCAGAATCGTCCGCGACTCGGTTGCCCCCAGGGCAATAGAAGCCTCGCGCAGTTCCCTGGGCACTAGCCTAAGGACCTCCTCCGTCGCACGAGCTACGGTCGGGATCATAATGATGCTGAGCGCCGCGCCGCCGGCCCAGCCTGTTAAGGACTGCAAGGGTATATCGATCAAGGCATACGCGAACAGGCCGAAGATGATCGTTGGGAGGCCGGTCAGGGTGTCCACCAGGAATCGGATGGCAGAGGCGAGTCGACCGCGGCCATACTCGGAGAGATAGATGCCGACTGCCATCCCCAGGGGAATGCCAATCACTGCGGCGACCCCAACCAGGATCAGTGAACCCACAATGGCCTGAGCAATACCGCCGCCGGGCGTGCCCTCTGGTTGGGGAAGCTGGGTAAAGAACGCGAAATTGAGGTAGGGCAAACCAATGCGGGCGACGTAGAAGACAAAGTAGAGGAGAAATATGCAGGCAGCCACCGCAAAAAGCGCGCTCAACACGATAACCGCCACATTAGCGATTTGACGACGGAGCGTCAAACGGCTGCGGTCGGCGCCAAATGGGGGCGCGCTCGTGGTAGTGCTTGAGCTCGGAGTTGTGCTCATACGGTCAGTCCTCCAATACGCTCCCGTCCAATCCGACTAATCAGGACTCGTGCGATCACATTGACCACCAGGGTAATGATGAGAAGGAGGAGGCCGGTCTCCATAATCGCTGAGATAAAGACGCCGGGACTCGCTTCGCCAAATTGATTCGCGATCACACTGGAGAGGGTATAGCCGGGAGAGAAGAGATGCGGGCTTAGTGGCGATGCCTGGTTACCAATAACAAGGGTGACGGCGATGGTTTCACCCAGTGCACGTCCCAGACCGAGTATGGCACCACCTATAATGCCGGCCCGGGCAAACGGTAACACCGCGTAGCGTATGACTTCCCAGCGCGTGGCTCCGAGCGCCAGCATCGCCTCGCGCTGGGACACTGGCACGACCCTCATAACCTCGCGTGATATGGCCGTAATGATGGGCAAGACCATGACGGTAAGGATCATACCAGCAGCCAACAGTGAAAAGCCGCTGATCGGGCCCTGGAACAAGGGCAGGAATCCCACGTGTTTCTGCAGCCACGGCTCGCCGGTAGCTTGAAGCCAGGGAACGAGCACAACGGCTCCCCACAGCCCGATCACGATGCTGGGAATTGCGGCAAGGGTATCGACAAGAAACGCCAGGGGAGGGCTGAGCCATCTTGGACAGAAATCGGTCAAAAAAATAGCGGTCCCGATCCCCAGAGGAACAGCAAAGATCATAGCAAATATAGAGGTAACAAACGTCCCAAAGATAGCGGGACCTACTCCGAAGCTATTGTGTACTGGATCGAAGGCGTTATTGGTGAGGAATTTAAATCCAAAGGTGCGAATCGACAGCCAAGCTCCGCTAATCAAGATCCAAACGACTCCCAAAACGATCGCGACAGCGATTAGCACGAACAACCCCAAGAGTGCACGAAATACCAAGTCACCGGGGCGTCGGGCCATAATGCGCAGTTGCGCAAGCCTTCGTTGGAGAACGCTTGTTGATGTGGTCGACAGGGGTACTTCCATTGTTCGTTACTACCTCGCCTTGTAGTCCCTACACTGCGCTATGGCGCATCAGTGTACACCGAGACTGTACAGAAACAGTGTGGGACGGTTGCGCTCTAGAGCTGGGCACAGACATCTATCGAATACGTATACCTCTACGTATACCTCCTCATGGACCAGACATGGCCTTTTTGGGGGAATCGGTCTGCGATAGTAGGCACTATGAGTCGTACGGTGTCCCTGCTAGATATGAACATCCCCCCGTTCGTTTCCGGCAATCTAGGCGAGACTCCAAGCGAGATTGCCGGATAAGACCAGGAGGACGATGGTGCCTGTGAAAACTACCCTACCCGGATCATGATGGCGTTGGTCACATTCACGTCCGCACGCCATCATGGATCAGGTACTGAAGTGTCAGCGGTGTGACGCACATATTGGACTCGCCGCAGATCGTTTCCGCCTGCTTGTGTTCATCCGTTTCTCCCAGCCACGATCTACAGCAGGTCTAGCGTCTGTGTGACAAGGACTAGACTACGTCTAACCCCTGTCGCAGACAACTATGATCCGGTTCCAAACAGACCCTGGTAGCACTCATTACCGCCACAGGTAATGCTCTTAATTTGGGCCTCATCTAACTTCGTAATGCTTGCTGAAAGCGCGGCATAATAGATGGGGGCAGCGTACTGTTGGCCTTGATGCGTCATCCACCAGAGCATGTTAGCCAGCGCCTCACCCTTACTTGTGCTTGTCTGAGTCTGGTAGACGACCACCCAGCTGTAGCCGCTGATCGGATACGAGCCAGCGCCAGGCTCATTTACAATGAAGAAGCGCAGATCGCCAGGGATGTTGGTAGCGTTGGACGCAGCAGCCTGGACCGAAGCAATGGAAGGCAGTACGTACGCGCTGGCGTCGGCATTCTGAACCGAACCGTACTGAATCG
Source organism: uncultured Chloroflexia bacterium (assembly GCA_963826075.1). Lineage (GTDB taxonomy): Bacteria > Chloroflexota > Ktedonobacteria > Ktedonobacterales > JADMIN01 > JAJPKE01. Next base: position 307,515 of record CAWGVQ010000002.1, on the reverse strand, counting down.
AGTTGCTCAGAGCATAGTCCAGCTCAGAGTAGCCGATAGCATCGGTCGTGCTCTTGACAGCTGCGGCAACACCCGAATTACCCTTGGCTCCCACGCCGACTGGCCAGTTTAACGTAGTGCCGGCGCCGACCTTGGTCTTCCAGGTAGGACTCACAACGGCAAGATAGTTGCTAAGGATGCCGGTAGTGCCACTACCATCAGAGCGGTGTACGACGTGGATCGCCGCATTCGGAAGGGCCACGCCTGGGTTCAAGGCAGCAATAGACGGGTCATTCCAGTTCGTGACTGTTCCCAAGAATATGTTGGCTATCACCGTGCCGGTAAACTGCAGGTGCGAGGTGGCAGGCAGTGAAGGGATGTTATACGTTATCGCGACCGCACCGATGGTGACTGGAACGTGTACGATGTTTCCTTTGGTACTGCTGGCCAGCTGAGCAGCGGTCAGAGGTACATCACTCGCACCGAAGTCAACTGTTCCAGCGAGGAGTTGCGTAACTCCGGCACCGCTGCCAACTGAGTTATACGTAACCTGGACATTACACGTCGCGTTTACGTACGATGCGAACATCTTGGTGAACAGCGGATTGTCGAAGGTCGAACCCGCGCCCGACAGGCTGGTAGTGCTTGGGCACGGCACAGGAGTGGGAGTGCCAGCGCCAGTGCTAGCAGTAGACGTCGAACCACAAGCTGATAAGAGAACCGCAAGGCCAACAAGAGCTACTACCCCAAGGCGCGTAACAATGCGCATTGGTATACGAGACGGAGAAGGCAGTGACATGCAAAATCCTCCACGTGGGACAGAATACTAGAGCACATGAACAAACAAGGCCAGCCGCAAACAAATATGATGTGCGTCTTGTGTCCCTTGCTTGACTATAGGGCCGCTAGGTTAAATCAAATGTGCATGAATGTTAAATAGAGTTAAGTGGATATTAGAATAATATTAAGAAGTGCGGGGGGCTTGGACTGACAACTGGTCGTCTAGATAAGTTTGGGTAGTCTCAAGCCATCAGCGCCAACCCAAATGCCTTGTACGCACCGACTGATCTAGACCCGGACGCCAGGGGAGTACAATGTTGCTGCCTGGCCGTCTGCTCAAGTAGGCATATTCGTGACAGATTGCAGTAGTTGTCACTGCGATGCCTTTCTCGGTATCTCGATTTCTGTGGCTTCAGATGTATGTGAGAGCAGGCACAGACAGGCAAGGAAAAGTGCGAGAAAAAGTGCGGCGGTAGTTCACGCTCCTTGCACAGCCTCTACCTCGGCTTTCGGAGCCAGCGGCAGCCAGGGGTAGGTGCGGTGGGTTTTCACGTCGGCGGCCAGCAAGACCCCAAAACGCCACACCACCGTCCCAGCCACGGCCCCATCAGTCTGGGTGATCTGTATTTCGCAGCCCCCCAGCCCGTGATCATGGCGAGCAATCAAAATCGCGCCTCCTGCTTGTTGGTCCTGAAAGGCACTGACAAGTTCATTCACCCCGGTGCCGCAGATAGCAGCAGGGATCAGCTGGCGTTGCTCGCCCTGTAGGTCAGTCGGCGCAGCAAATTGCCCGAGGTGCCACTGGTGATGACTGTCCAGAGCGAGTATCAACGAGATGTCTGAAGCGACCTGACTCTGATGCTCCATCCCCACAAGTTGATTATCTGGCAGCAGAAACTGCCAGTTCATAGCCAATGGGATCTCGGTTGCCCAGAGCTCGTTTGAGGATCCGCGAGTCGCATTTGGAACTTGAGGAACGTCAAGCGCTACGCAGATGAGCGCTGAACACCAAGAGGCAGAGGATGCCAGGTCTTGTGGCGTTGGAAGCAGCAGCGAGACCTGTGCTGTGAGTGGAGCGGTCGCTTGCCGGCTCAGAATCATGCCCTGCCCATCGCGTCCACTCGCATAATACTGTCCTGCAGGAACGGTAGTAGCCAGCGAGACTGGTGTGACGACCTGGCGGACGAAGTCCAGCGCAGTCGCCTGAAGGCCAGGGGACAGATCTTCGAGACCAAACTGAAAGTCTAGCGTGTAGGAAGAGCTGACCCGATCACTCACCGTAACATTCATGGAGCTCATCTCACAGCTAGACCCACCCGCGCCCAGTTGTGCGGATAAGCCAGCACCATACCAGAAAACCCGGCAAGTCTGTGGGGCGAAGGGTGGTGCCAAGAACACGACGGCATCTCCACTTGGAGCAGGAGAAAAGAAAAGCGGTGGAGGACCTGCCAGCTTCTTGCCGTCAACCGTGACCGAGCCAAAAGCGAGGTTAGCAACAATACTCACTTGCGGTGTGTTCGTGTCTGCGAGTGGAGTCGGCACAGATGGACGTGTTGGCACCGGAGTAACTGTGCGAAACAACCCCAGCACTGCGAGCACACACAGGAATGTCAGGCCGGCTTGCACAGCGCGTTTTCGTGGAGATGCCCGACGATGTAGTAGAGCCTCAACGTCTACTTCCTCTGGCTCCTCTTCCTTGGTATCCGCGCCAGCTGTTTGCTCGGGCGTTTCAGAGGGCTCAGTGCGGTCATCGTGGTTATGAAATGCTTTATCACGCACGGCTGACTCCAGCACTTTCACTCTCAATCGTTCATAGACATCAATTTCACATTGTAGTCTATAGAGGTAGGCCATGGCCCTCACTTGTGTCTGAACGTGGTAGATCGGTCAAAGATCTTCGAAGCGCGCCCCCATGATGACTGGTTCGTGTGCGAGAATCCGCACTGCCTTGGCCAGTGGGTGCTACCAAGGGGCTTCGCTGGTGTTGGTGCAGATCTTCAGCAGGCTCAGGCTCTGCAGAGAGAGGCCAGGTATGATACCATGAATTCGAGCAAGCATCTTGTACCCAGAGTGCATCGTGGTTCCACAATGAGTAGAGAAGTTGGCTATGGCCAAAGGAGATGCACATGCGTACGCCGCTCGACCGGATGATCGTCTCTCTGCGCGAAGCACTGAGCCAGATGCTCGAAACACTCAACCGCCTCCTCGTTGCTGTCTATGCCACTGAGCCCGCCTATCGCCCAAAGGCGGTGGCGCAGAGCCTACGCGAGATTGATCGACACATGGCAGCGATGGAATCCCTGATCATCGAATTGCTGGCAACACAGCAGCCGGTGCTGGCCACGGACTTGAGTGTGGTGAAGGGGCTGCTGCTCACGTCGCGTCGGCTAGGGTATATTGCCCACGAACAGCGCGATCTCGCCCACCTCATGGAGGTGTTCGGGATCACGGATGCCCACTTGCCTCCCGAGGTGAAGGCGGTTTTGCCAGAGCTGCTGCAAGCGTTGACGGAAGCGGGTGCGGCGTTCCTGGACGATGACTGGATCGGCGCGGAACTCACCTTCGAGCGTATCCATCAGCTGGAAGGCGTCTTGCATGCTGTGCCAACGCCTGCGCACCCGCCGACGTTGGTGCCGGTGTCGCACCTCCACCTGTTGGCGCTGCAACATGTCCTTGAAGCTTGCAGCGAGATCGCGCACTCTGCCCCGCTCTATCGCTACTTGGGTATACCTGACTAGTAGCTCGATTCCAGGTGCAGTGCCCGTGTCGTGTGAGGTAGCTAGAACTCGTCGGGAACCTAGTCAATTTTCCCGGCGATCCTGATCATTTCTGTAGCGTTGACAACGAGGAAGGTGACCCATGTTGGTACTGCTCAACAGGGCCTTTCAAATGGCTATTGTAGATCTGTTCGCGTAGTACAATCGACAGCAATCATGCACATCACGTCCTCGCAGATGTGCCCAACATCCCTCACAATACGTTCGCAATGCCGAGCTAGCGCTATCATGCTGAGCAATGTAGTCGCAGATAGCCTCCGGAGGTTACTGGACGTCTTGATCAATTCATCCACAGTGTTGTGCATCTCCCCAGTCTGTCGGTCGTCTGGTAGGAGGGCTTCGCGTAGTTCGGTGAGCACGCGTTGACATTGACGGTCCAGCACCATTATCTGTCTGTAGACGACTTGAGCTTGCTGGAAGTTCTTCTGGAGAAATCCCTGAACACTCTCTTGGGCAAGTGCAGTCATGGCATCTGCCATTTCACATAACTCTTGGAGAACAGGTAGCGATACGTCTGGATCGCTGCCTGCGTCCATGCGCATCGCTTGCTGAAGAAGACCTGCCACATGATCGCTAATATTCTCAAGTGCTCTCCTGAACAAGTGACGCGCTACTGGCTCACGTTGGTCAGACGCAATTGCCTTGTGGCTCGCCGCCTCGGGTGTACAATCATACGAGGATTGCCAAGGACTAGCGTCAAGGTCAGGTACTCTGATCTCGTTTAACGTGCCATTGTCAGGATACGTGCTCAGCGCGCTGCACTCATCTTGGAGAAGTTGGGAAGAGTTCGCAAGAACCTGCTCGACGAGTGCTCCAATTGCGAAAGCTGACGATTCCAGGTGAAGGACGTTCTGCCGAAAGATGTCTTGAGTCATGCTTGTATGTTCCTGTCCCATTTGTCGACTATGACACAGTACGCAGGATCTCAGGCACAAAGTTCACGAGATTATGGGTAAGACAGGTACGAGTCAAGATACCTGCCAGCTAGAACCGCCTCTCACATAGTCCGATCATCTGGGGAGAGTAAACCGCTGTCCGGTGGCTGGGTGCGGAAGGAAAAGCAAATATCTCACCCGTTGTTGCAGCTCCTGCGCAATCTGTTGGAACGCTTGTCGGCGTTGCACGGGGTCCTCGACCACCACCGGATCCGGGAAACTCCAATGGATCTGAGTTGGATCGCCAGGAAAGACAGGGCAGGCATCGCGCACGCGGTCACAGACCGTTATGACATAATCAAACTTCTGGTCGCGAAACTGGTCCATCGACTTTGCCACGTGGCGCGATGGGTCAATGCCCAGTTGTTGCAAGACTGCAATGGTGTCCGGATGTATCTCTGTCGGCATGCTACCTGCACTGTATACCTCTACCTGCTCACCGCTCAATTGCCGAAGAATACCTTCAGCTAGTTGCGAGCGCGCGCTATTATGGGTACACAAAAACAGAACGCTGAGTGGCTGCTTCTTCGATGCGTCTTGCACCTCAGACACGACGTCCGTGTCTTGCCTATCGCGCGGCAAGTCCGTCCCATCTGAGCGGGTTTCTCCCATCAGGTTGGCCCAAGCATTCTCTGGTCTACCTGGTACGCCATGAGGAAGCAGACCTGGGTGGAGTATATGCCCAGCCGCGGTGTACAGGTTTGATAAGCGATCCACATCAGCGCAGTAGTAGACGTCACGACCATCGGCGCTACTCCGCCGGTTACTGAGTAGGCCAGACGCTTGTAATTGCTTTAGGTGGTACGACACAGCATTGGAGGGAAGATGCACTACATCTATAATTTCACTGACACGGAGGTCGCTTCGAGCGAGCAACCAGAGAATGGTTAGCCGTGTCCTATCTGCCAGAAGTTGCAAGAACTCCGTGACCTGATCGACTTCCGTCACCTCTGGTACCGCACGGACAGAAAAGGCAGTCATTGTGAAATCCCTCCCGATGTTCGGTCCTCATGTCAGTCATATCAAAAACTATTGCATCAAAAATCATTGATATTCTAACAGAGCCAGCAGTATATGTCAACGATGGCATGCGAGAACGATGGCATGCCAGAATGCGAGAAATATGTAGCCCTGGTTCCCTACCGTATCTGGCCTGATGCTGGCAGCGAGAACTACAACACAGTAGTAGTTGTCGTGTGTAGTAGGAATCCGAGGCGGCGGTACGTGTGCCGTACAGCGCCGCCAAGACGCACAATCACGCGCAAGTCCACACGAGCAAATCAAGGGGGCAGTCAGCTGTATCAGCTACTACAGGCGTGGACAATGAACCTTCGCTTGCAGACACGGGGGATGAAGACAATCTAGTCGTCAAGACGCTGATTGCTTCTGCTGGATCGTGCCATCTGAAGGCACGTCAGTGTGTGGCACGGTGGAGAAGACTTCGAGACTCACAATGGCCCCAACAGCAATGAGGGATCCCAATACCACGAGGATCATCGCGCCATCATACATGGTAGATCTCGCCGTGATTCCTCCCATGGCAACCAATCCCAGCGCCGCGGTCAGCGTCATCAGAAACGCGATGAGACCGTTAATTTGCCCATAGGCTTTCGTCCCAAAGCGATCGGCAACTACGGTGGCACGAGCAGGATAACTCCCGCCAAATCCGACCCCGAACAAGAATGCAAACACTCCAATTTGCCAGGATGCTGAGCTAAGCAACAAGATCCCTAATCCTGCTGTTTGCAAGAGAAAGAAGGATGGGATGGTCCAGCGATCCCCGAGCCAGCGATGAACCACCAGGAGCAGCACGCGCCCGACAATCTGGCTAGCGCCCATCACGCCAACAATAGCTGCGGCAAACGCAGCCCCGTAGTGGTGACTGATGAGATAGGGGATCAAATAGGTGGCCATCGCCACCCAGGTAAACGCCGAGAAGGCAAATGCCGCGGAGATCCGCCAAAAGCCGGGACGCTGCAGGATCCGCCCGACCGGAAGGGGCTTGGACACAGCAACCGATGGCACTGATGGTCCCTGTGGTCGTCGCCGGTATGACGGCTAGAGCAAACACGGCTCCGCGCCATCCCAGCTGGAGGACCAGCCAAGCCGCGACCGGCACAAAAACGACGCTGGCCAGGGCTCCGCCTACGGTCACAATGGTCAGGGCATGGCGACGCAACGTGGTAAACCAGCTTGTCGTGGCAGCAAAGGCTGGTTCGTAGAACAGCATCGCCGACGCGACGCCCAACCCGGCCCAAATCAGATAGAACTCGACTGGATTGGTGACCCGCGACCACAGCAGGAGCAACACGGCCCCCAAGCACGAGCCACTGCTCATCACGACGCGCGAGCCGTACCGATCCACCAGGCGGCCAACGACAATGGCACTGATGCCAGAAATGAGAAATGCGCCGGCGAAAGCACCCGTCACTGTTCCCGCTGACCAGCCGAGATCGGCCCGCATCGGCGTGACCATCACGGAGAAACTGTAAAAGAGGATGCCCCATGAGGTCAGTTCCGTGATCGCAAGGCTGCCGGCAACTGCCCAGCCGTAATAGCGGATCGAGTTTTCGTTGCTCGTTTGCTGCATACTTGCTCCTTGGCTCTGGTTGACCATGTCTCAGCCGGTTCACTCCTCATGACGAGTGGGCAGGGGTAGCACTGAGCAAACGGGTCACCTCCACGCTCCGGTGCATGGCTTGTACAGTAATGCGGTTGACGGGGAACGCGCTATACTTGTACGCTTCACGTGTGCGTCAACAAAACCTGGTGTTAGCAATTCTTATTGTCGTTCAACACCTGGCGAGATTCGCCGCGGGTGGCGACGTTTCCAGGGCAGGTGGGGGGCCTAAACAGAGTATGAATAACGGCGACAACAGCATGCAGCAGACGAATGCCGGTAGCACTTCAGAGCTTTCGCAGCAGGAAGGCACCAGCTTATTCAATGAGAAAGCGAGAATTAACCGCTTGAATCGAATCCGCCAGCTCGTCTTTGGGTCGCTGGACGGTCTCCTGGTTCCCCTAGGGGTGGTAAGCGGAGTGGCTGGAGGCACCGGAAGCGTTCATGCTGTGGTGGTGGCCGGTATCGCTGAGTCGTTTGCTGGCGCTCTGTCCATGGGTGCGGGCGAGTTCATCTCCGGCCGCTCGGAGGCGCAGGTACAGCAGACCGAAGTGAAGAAGGAGCTGGCAGAAATACGTGACAATCCAGCGTTTGAGCTGGATGAGATGGCCAAGCTCCTGCAGGCCGAAGGGATCGCCAGCGAAGACGCCCATCGCATCGCTACTACGCTTTCGCGCTATCCCGAGTCCTACCACCAGACCATGGTGCAAAAGGAGCTGGGACTGGACATCAATCCGGAAACCGCCAAGATTCCCGAGGCACTCACCATGTCCGCCTCCTACATCGTGGGCTCAATCTTTCCGCTCATCGCCTACTTTTTCTTTCCCATCACTGTTGCGCTTCCTCTCTCGCTTTTTCTGACCTTCGTCGCGCTGGTCATCGTCGGAGTGATCAAGGGGAAACTCGCTCACCTCAATCTGGTGCGGAGCTCGCTCGAGATTGTGCTGGTGGGCGGTGCCTCCGCCCTTGGCGGGTATCTACTAGGATCGCTGGTTCCCCATCTCTTGGGTTTTTGAGCGAGTCAGATATCGAGATGGGCGAGCCAGCCGGCTTGTCCGGAGAGGAGAAACGACATGGGTGCATTGATCACTACTGCGGATGCCGCGCGACCACTGGAGTTTGCCGAAGTTCCCGAGCCAGATCCTTCTGGGGGTCTTTCATCGGTATAGGTAAACGGGTGCCACAGGCGTTACAAGCTTTTTGCACCCTTTTACGCGTATCTCGGCAATTCCTCCGACCGCTGCAGCAAGGAATATGTGCACCACATGCTGCACCAGCAGCAGCTCAGCCAAAGCCATCGCCAAGATGCGGCGCTCTTTCCTGACCTGTTGCTGCACTCGCACCAAGATCCCACGCCAGTCAACGGCGGTGGCCACTCCCAAGACACGAATCGTTTCAGTATGCTCCGGCTCGTCGGGATCGCACCACGTGGCAGCGCACGGTGGTCGCAGCGCATCAGAGAGGTAGACTCCAAATGCGCTGAGCTCCTTCTCCCGATCGTAACAGTCGACGGCCACCTCACCCAGACGCCACGTGCAACCCTGGATCTGGGGGCGGCCCGCTCCTTTCACCCAACGCCTACGCTGTCGCTTTGTCTACCTTCTATGAGGAACATGGCAAATCAATTGAGCTACAGCCAACCGCCTACTCCGCGACGACTGTAACACGCATGCGTACTAGATAGAACACGGCCCAAACAGCCCCAGCATCCATTAAGAGCGTTGAGCTGTCTGGGAGTGGTAGCCCCTCAATGTCTACTCTCTCCTGCCAGGTCAGTCGGGGAAGGTGCGACGCGATGGGTCTCAAGCACCAGGATAAGCCAGCGTGTAGTATTCCCGACTGTCGTCGGCGCAGTCGTGCTTCTTGCTTTGAATGTGAGCGATCCTACTGCGCTTACCACCTCACTGGTGTGGTTATACCATTCCTTCATAATATCCGGGGCTACTTAGTCTGCCCAGCATGCCTACAGGCATATAGCGAGGACCCAGTCCTCTGGTCGCTCCTCATCTTGAATACGGCAGTACGCACCTCTCTGAAAACCCAGGACAGCGACAAGTGAAGTTTGCCCCCGGTTTCGTGTCGTCAGAGAAGAGACGGGAGTATACACCACGGCGACGGTGAGGGCAAGAGCCATGACCGAAGAGCAAAAGGAGTGAGCAAGAACATCGCATCTCCATCGAGCTGGAATTGTCCAGAGTTCTGTCTAGAGTTACAGTGCATCTGGCAGACCGGGAGTGCTATGCTTGTGGTGCATGGAAGGCTGCTCCTGTGCTTCAGCATGCACTGGGTCTGGGGAGCATCACTGAGCGGGTCGTTCAGAAGACGCAGTTGCCGATCCTGTTCGGTCGCTCCCAGCGTAACAAAGGGTAGCAAAGGAGATCAGTCATGACTATAACTATGCAGCGAGGCGCCGCCGTCGCGGCCGCCGTCGGCCTGGTCGGCGTCTCGCTGTTTCAACTCGTATTGGCGAGCGGAACGCCAGCAGGAAGGGCAGCCTGGGGCGGCAGCCAGGCATCGCTGTCCCCAGCATTGCGTATTAGCAGCGCTCTCGCCGCTGTCCTGTTGGTCGCCGCCGCCTTCATTGTTCTAGGACGAGCTGGTTACTGGGCACCGCATGGGTGGTCTGGGTTCTTTCGCTGGGGGACGTGGGCTCTCGTTCCTTTGTTGGCGTTGAGCGCCGTAGCCAACTTTGCCTCGACAAGCTCCTGGGAGAAGGCTCTCCTTGGGCCGCTTGCGCTGCTCCTTTCGCTGCTCTGCCTGGCTGTCGCGCTAGGCCCCGGTCTGGCGGTATAGTTGTCCTCCTGCCGGGTGGCCGCTGACTCGACCGCCCTACCACCTTGAGACCAGCCTGCCGGGAGCCTTTGCGGTGGGCGACGTGCGGAGCGGTTCGATGAAGCGCGTGGCCTCGGCGGTCGGGGAAGAAGCAACCGCTATCTCGCTCATTCACCAGTAGCTGGGCTCGTGAGGGCAATGGGCCAAACGCGGTTGGAGCTTCCACACCATCGGAGGCGAGGCCATGGTAAGCATCGGTGATAGCGCGCGATGTGGATGGATAGTGCTATGGAAGAACGATCGATTGAAGTCGACTCGGCGCTCGAGCGCCTAATTTTCCTGAGCGATGGCGTGTTTGCCATTGCGATGACCCTGTTGGCGCTCGAGATTGCCGTGCCTGCGCTGCCGAAGGTATTCCAGCAACAGGAGGCGAAGCTCCCTGGTGCCCTGCTCGGTCTGCTGCCGCAGATCGCTACCTACGTGCTGAGCTTCATCATCGTGAGCGTTTACTGGATGACGCACCAGCGACTATTCCAGTACATTATCCGCGCCAATAGCGTACTCATGTGGCTCAACGCGCTGTTCCTGATGAGCGTGGCGTTCCTGCCGGTGCCAACAAAGGTCCTCGGCCAATATGGCGGTCAGGGTGCCGCCGTGAGATTCTATGCGGTGAGCCTGATGTTCACCGGGCTGTTGAACGTCCTGCTGTGGTGGTATGCCACGCAGCATCACCGGCTCGTCAGGAAGAATCTGGACGAGGGAGTCATCCGCCAGCACCTGGAGCGGTCGTTGATTGCTCCGGCGGTCTTCCTGCTTGCGATTGCGCTCTCCTACCTCAACCCGTATCTTGCCACAGAGAGCCTGTTACTGATCGGCGTAGCAATCGTCGTGCATGACCGGCTCTACCAGCGGAGAATAGCTCGGCAGCAACATGAGCCCGCACCCCACGTAGACGGGCCAGACGACTCGGCGCAGGCCTGATACTACGCTGGCTGGGAGTGATGCCGCCGATCTGCTCCGAGCTTGTCGCTGAAGCTATACTGCGGCTGTAGTACTAGTCGAGCAAGGTATTGTTAGACACTCTAAACAGGTCGCCACAGGAGTTGAGCTAGAGAGCATGCGTAGCAGTGACCGGACGCAGATAGCCTTGGGAGTGAGGCCATCTACTCAACCTAAGTAACAGCTAGTCAACGGGCAAGCAGCAGAACCACTCATGTCCCAACAGAGCACATGGATGTATGGCACGGCGTCGTACTCCAGCCAATGGTTAGCGTTTGGCTGGGTTCTGTGACTATCGCCATCTTGACCAGCTGCTTGTTACTGGCCAACTTTCCTGTTGAGGTCAGTTCAGTACCTGGGACCACCAGAACCAGGCACGAGGTGGCGGCGGTAGTCAGGCCGGCCTGGCCTGCACTCGGCTGGCTACCATCAAACGCAACTGGCAACCGCGCGGTCGGCTTACCGTCGAAACGGTGGGGTGGGACGAGCGGTATAGGGCGTCTCTTCCGGTAACCAGAGCATGCGAATGAGTGTCATCAATATCACCGAGACCGTGGCGCCCAGGTACACCAGAATCATCCAGGGCTGGCTGCTGTCGCTTCCAGCCAGAACGCCATGGAGCGTGACCAGCAGGAAGACGACAAAGCTCGTATAGTGAAGCGCTCGCCAGCTCGCGTACTTCAGGTAGCGGCGCAGCCAGGAGCTGAGCAGCACAATCACCAATCCATAGAGAGCAAACACTCCCAGGTCTACCGCGAAGGGACGGTAGGGTTCAGCCAGCGGCACCATGAAATTGAGCAGAGAGAATGGGATGAGAGGGTCCAGAAAGAGGGAGAGCAGGTGTAGGCTCACCAGTGCGGCGACCAGTAACGCCAGGAACTGGTGCACCTCGTCCAGAACCCAGGAGGCGCGTGACCCGGAAAGTCTTACCAGCGAGCGAGAGATGCCCAGGAGCACGACCACAGTCAGAACAATGTAGGCGGAGAGCGCGGCAGCCCGTGTGACATACCAGAAGAACGGATTCGCCGTGGTTGCCGAAAGAAGGGATGTAGCTACGTCCCGCGACACTACCAGATGCAGGACGTGACTTTCCGCAGCGGCAAGAAACCCGTCAATGGGAATACTGTGTGAAGTAATAGCCAGCACGTGTCTATCTCCTCTCGTCACTACCACCAGTAGCTGGCTCAGGATACGCCGGTACTCGTACTGGGAACATTCTGGCTTGGTTGAGTAGAGAACGAGCCTGGATTGGAAGGAGACTGGCCCTGCCCAGAGGAGCCGCCGCCATCTTCGCCGCTAGGAAAGAGGTTAGGAAGCGACGGCGTGGTGCTGCCGGTCGAACTCTTCGCACTATGACTGGTGAAGTTCCAGAGGCTAAAGAAGAGTCCCAGCGTGGCCACAGCCATCCCCAGCTGCAGTCTCTTTCTGGCGCTCTGCCGATGCGCAGCCGCAGATCGTGCACCGTTATTGGGAGAATGCCCTGACCGCGCGAGTGGCTGACCTATGCTGGCCAGAGTGATATCTCCTAGTGGCTGAGCCACGCAGGGTAGTATATAGCCCGCTCTGCGCTCCGCCGGCGTAAGGGCATCAGTCACGCCGTTACGCACCTGGCCAGAGAGAAGACGCATCCGGCAGGTTCCGCAGGCACCGGCGCGGCACTCGAAGTCGGGACGGTAGCCACCGCGCTCCAGGGTCTCGATCACGGTTTCGCCAGGCTTGGCGTTGAGTATGGAGCCGGAGTCGGCCAGCCGCACTCTGCCCTGGCTGGTGGAACTGCGTGCGGCACCCGTAGACAGCACCGGTGGGCTCGCAAATACCTCAGCGTGGATGGAGGTAGCTGGCACGCCGCGGCCAAGCGCTACCGTTTCGACACTCCGCTTCAGGCCACCTGGACCACAGACATACCAATGCGCATGAGAAGCCTGGTTCCCCAACACTGCCAGCGCCTGCTCGGCCCGAAATCTTTGACCATTGGCCGTACTGTAGTAGCGTTGGGTAAGCCAGTGACCATCTGGGTCTAACTTGGATAGTTCCTGAGCGTAGATGGCATCAGCCGGGCTGTGGAAAGCATAGTGCAGCCACACGCGTGGTCGCAGCGATGGTGCCAGCCGAGCCAGCGCGCGTAACATGCCGTAAATGGGCGTGATGCCACTTCCACCAGCAACAAAGACGATCGGCATATCAGGCCGGATCGTTTCAGGCAGGGTAAATCGTCCCTGCGGTCGGCTCGCCTGTAGCCGCATACCCGGATGTATATGACTGTAGAGATAGTTCGAAACCACTCCCGCGTGCTGGCGTTTCACGGTGATTTCCCACGGGACGTCGACACGCCCCTCTCCACAGAGTGAGTACGATCGGTATAGGATAGACTCTGCCGTAGGAAATGCCAGGGTAATGAACTGTCCTGGAAGATACGCCGCCGGCGCTCGGTGGGTTCCCGGGAGCGCCAACAGCAGCGTTATAGCATCGTCCGCTGCCTGAACCACCGCCACCACTTCCACGGAGACCAAATTTCCCGGTGCACGCATTGAACGGTTACTTTGTAGCGTAGTCGCTCCTGACATAGAAGGTCCTTATGATTTAGTGCTGCCGCACGAGCAGCCTCGTAAATGCTAGACACACTGCGTTCCATGTTTCGACTATAGCAGTGCTCGATGAGAGCTTCGTGAAAATCACCTGGAGAAATACTCAAAATTGACTGAGAAAACACTCATGTTCATGTACTCGGCAGGAGGGCAGTGGAAGAAGACTCTGGAGTACTCCAGTGCTCCGCCGACGGTTACAGTGGTCAAGGCATGGCGACGTAAAGTGGTAAACCAGGTCGCAGTGGCCGCAAAGGCCGGTTCGTAGAACAGCATCGCCGATCAGATACAGGCCTGGGGTATGGACCACATCTGTCTGCCGGACTGCACCGCTATCTAGTACGCCTTCCAGAGTGGCGCAAGCTGTGTCTGTGTCAGAGCCGAAAACCCGGACTCTGGAAAGTTACAATTTTGCAGGTTGTGTCCCTGCTCTTCGGGAGCCATCCTTAACCAGCACTCTTCTGCTTGCCTTCACTACCTCTCGGGCCTAATGCTGCTCAACCTAGCTGCCACCAGTCATCTTATCCCGCTTTTTAGCTCAGTGGGGTCAATGCTTCAGGAGCTGGTGCACCTGCTGGAGTGTGGGCTGCCATGAACGAGGGTGAGATCGTGTTGAGCTGCAGGTAGCTGAGAGCCAGCAGGTCGTTGTTCTGCACCTGGGAGCTGAGCATGTACTCGATCAGGTCCTTGGCGGCACCGGTGGCTGGACCCTTGGTGTACATGTGTTCGATGTCCCAGAAATTATAAGCGCCGTTATTGACGTCGGCGGCAGTCGCGCTGGCGCCATTGATGCAGATTGGATGCATTGCTATGCCGTACTTTACGGCGAAGCCGATGGAGACGTAGCCGATCGAGTCAGGTATCGCCTTTACCGCCGCGGCCACCGCACTGGTATTGTCCTCGCTCAGCGTGACGCTCCTGATCTCTTTGTGGCCTTGCAGCACATACTGGTCAAAGGTCGAGCGGGTGCCAGAGGTCGTCGGGCGATTGATCACAGTGATCTGCTTGTTGGGGCCGCCTACCTGGCTCCAGTTGCTGTATACGCCGGTGTAAATATCCTGGACCTGCGCCTGAGTCAGGTTGTCGACCATGCTGGCCAGATCGTTGTTGGTAACTAGGGTGAAGACCATGGCGGCTACCTGATGGTCGTACAGGTCGTTGTACTCACCCGGAGTGGTCGCCGTGGTCTGGGCGAAGACGTCAGAATCGCTGATCATGACCGCGCCGGACTGGACATCGTTGATGCCTTGGCCGCTACTGCCAGCGTTAATGGTCGACTGGGTGCCGTTGGTGTTGTCGAATTCAGCAGCCGCCTGCTTGACGAGAGGCTGCAGCGCCGGAGAGCCGTCGGCGGTGATCTTGTTTTCGCGGACGCCGGAGACGCTTGGAGCGGTGGCCATGGCACCGGGGTTCGTCGGTGCCAGCTCGGCCGACGTTACGCTGCAGGCCATGAGGCCGGACGGGGTGGCGGTGGCAGTAGTGCTGGTGGTGGTCGAGGTGCTGCCGCAGCCGGCAATGGCTACGGTGGCGAGGATTGCCAGGCCGTAATAGCGAATCGAGTTTTCTTGGCGTGTTTGCTGCATACAAGCTCCTTGGCTCAGGTTGACCATGTCTCAGCCTGTTTGCTCGTCACGAAGAGTAAACAGAGGTAGCACCGAGCATACGGGTTAGTCCATAATAGCTGCCTGTGCTGTACTGGGCAATGCCTGCGGGCTGTCGGCTTCAATTCCAGCCCGATCTTGGCGAGCCAGTCCTGCAACACCCTCCAATTTCTCCCGCATATATGCTCCACCCATGATGTTTGTCATGGTCAAATCTGGAGGGATTGCACTTCTCATCCTTTTCCCTTGCGGCTACACTACTTCAGCGAAGCAAGTGTTTCCAGAAACGAGTGGGTGCAAAGGAGTTCATGCGTGATCGATGGCTTTCCGCTCTCCTTCTTTGTTCCGCTCGTTGTGCATGCTCTGGCAGCATTGACAACAGCAGTCACCGGTGTGATCACGTTCAGTAGACCCAAACGGTCCGAACGCCATCCAAAATGGGGCGTGCGCTATCTCTGGGCCCATAGCGTGGTATTCCTCACGGCCATCATCCTGTCGGTGCAGCGCTGGCCACAGGACGCGTACCTCGTCGTGCTGGCAACGATCGGCTATGGCTTGGCACTTGGAGGGTATGCCGTTCGACGCTTACGGCAAGAACCCTGGCTGATGCGCGTGCTGGGAGACCAGTGGATCAGCGCCCATATCGTCGCTATGATTGGATCGTACTTCGTTCTGTGGACGGCCTTTTATGTGGATAATGCTCATCTGATCCCGCTGTTGCAGCGACTTCCGACGCTCACGTTCTGGGTGGTTCCTAGCCTCATCGCCCTCCCGTTCCTGGTGGTGTCCCTCTCCCGTTTCGCGCCAAAATCAGCGCGGCAGACACAACTCGGCAGTGCGTCAATCCCGAAGGAGGGTGAAATGTTATGAACCTGGTGCTCGCGTTGACTGTTTTGGCAACAGCGCTCAATGGTCTGCTGGCAGGCCTCAATGTGGATACCGCGCCCGTGAAGTTACCCGCATGCCACCGTATTGGTGCGCCTGCCTACGCCACGTTTGCTCGCGGCAATGATCTGGGAAATGGCCTGGTGATCTACGCGCTTCTGGGTATCAGCACGGCACTCCTCACTGTCCTGACTACTCCTGTCTCTGGCATCGCTGCTCAGCCTGCTGCATTCCTTTGCCACCGCCAGGGCGGCGCCCGTGATGCTGAGCATCAAGGATGCTCCTGATGACGATGCGATCTTGACCTCGAAACTCGACCAGTTTGCCCGCTGGCATACCATCCGCGCGACATTTCAGGTGCTGGCGTTTTTCCTTCTCCTGGGGACGTTGGCGGTCGTATGACGCCAGAAACAGGAGAAAGCCGTCTACCCCATTCGGTCAGAAAGAGAGCGACCTATGCGTGAACCGCTGAAGCAAGAACCACCACGACCCACACCACCAGAAACCTCTGGGGTTCCGGCTATCGAGCTACGCGCGCTCTGCAAATCATTCGGGACACTGCAGGCGGTTGACCACCTCACCCTGTCGGTCGAGCAGGGAGAGATCTTTGGCTTGCTGGGACCCAATGGCTCGGGCAAGACCACCAACATCAATCTGATCAGCGGTCTTTCTAGCCCAACCAGCGGCGATGTGCAAGTCATGGGTTACGACGTGCGTCGTCACGCACGCAGGATCCGCCAGATGCTAGGGGCGGTACCTCAGGAGACCGCGCTCTACGAGGAGCTCTCCGCCTGGGACAATCTCGACTTTCATGCGGATCTGTTCGGCATGGCACGTGGCACAAAAAAGGAACGCATCCTGCAGATGCTCGACCTGGTCCAATTGCAGGAACGGAAGCGGTCGCGTGCCAGCACCTTCTCGGGTGGCATGAAGCGCAGGCTCGCGCTGGCGCGCGCCCTGCGCCACTCTATCGCTACGTGAGCGTACCTACCTAGTCTTCCAGGTGCGGGTACGCCCTTCGTGACTTCTACACGCCGGCAACTGCTAGTTGAGGTAGACTAGGCTTGCGGCGAACTGACACTCTCTGTCTGCGTCGTAGCGGGCTTCGTGCTCTGCACAAGTTTGACCGAGCTGTGTAAACCCGACAGGCCGCCGCCCGCCGCCAGCCTCCTTATTTTTCTGGTCATGTTGGCGCCCTGTAACTCTTCCCGAGCTAATCTCCTACTCTTGGTCGAGGTGGCGCAAAAGCGAGGCTCACGTCAAGAACTCCTCCTCATCATTAGCCCAAGCCAATTCAGCAAATGGTATGGGGAGGAGTCACTCGCCTTTGAGCAGTACTTAAGTCTGAACTTCGCTCTTCAATTCGCAACTGCTCCCGCTGGTGATCGTACATAGATCCTGCCTTTCAACACGAAATGTGTTGATTCCTGCACGAACGTGCAGTACACCGCACGTCACCCAAGTGACGTGTGTGGCCCTAGCCGGGCAAGGAACCGCTCTCGGATGTTGACCGCGCTGTTCGCGTCTCGATCCATCACTAAGCCACAGTTCCCACAACGATAAGTGCGCTTCCAAAGCGGCATGTCCTGTCGATGACCACAACACGAACAGTCTTTGGAAGTGAACTGCTCATCTACTTTGCAGAGCTCTTTCCCGTAGAATTGACATTTGTAGCTCAGCATCTGCACGAAACGGTACAGGCCCCAATCGTTGAAGACTGCCCTGTTGCGAAAGCGATTCTTCTTTTTGGCCTGCTCCTTGCGCGCCTCTTCGTGCTCGTAATGCTGCTGGACGACCATCTGCCGTTGGGAAAGATCACCGATGACCACAGTTCTTTCAACCAGTTTGGCCGCGATGAGATGGCTGGCTTTATGCAGACAGTCTCGCTGTTTGTGACGTTTCTGCTCCGATACCCGGTGATAAACGCCGGAAAGAAAAATGTAGCGATTAGACTTCTTTTGACAACGTGCTCGTTTGGCGCGGATCTTGTCCAACTGTTTGTTGTAATAGTGAGTGCCGGTAAACCCGCCAATTTGGTAGAAACGGCCCTGTTCATTTACTCCCGTGGCCAGGGTCTTGATTCCCAAATCAAAGGCTACAATGCCTTCCATTTGGCAACTTTTCTCTGGTATCTCAGTGACGAAGGAGGCGTAGTAGTAACCACGTGCATCTCGGGAAATAGCCACTTCACTGTACGTATCTGGCGCGGACTCGGTCAGTGTCGCCTCGATAATGGGGAACCGTTTGGGCACACCGGATTTTCCTCCACCTCCGGTGGGCAATAGCAGACGCGTGTCTTCAATTTTGACATAAGTGGATGGATAGCAGAGGGTGAAAAAGGCATGGCGGGGCCGTACGCGTGGAAAGCCGGGAGTCTCGCCTGCCTGCACGCGCCGGAAGAAGGCGTTCATCGCACGGTCAAGTCGAAAGTACACCTCCTGCAAGAGCTTGCCGTACACATAGCCCAACTCCGGATCATGAAGTTTGCTCTCTTGCAAGGTGGCTTTGGCCACGCTCCAACCCGGCCATCGTTCGCCAGCTCGTAGGCGCATAACCCACCAGTTATACAATCCACGGCACTTGCCTTGCATGAACTCCAGCGCTTGCGAGTCGTCCGCACTGAGCTGAAGGCGCACTTTTTTGCAGAGCAGCATCACGAAGTACTTTCTTGTGGAAGCACTTCCACACTTTCAATCCAGTTGTTCCGCTTGATAGGGTCCAAGCGGCACCCGCTTCGGCAAGCCAGTTGGCGTGTAACGTCTCCACAAGTTGTTGAAGGAAGGAGTGCAAGGCAGTTTGACGACCAGAGTGAGTTGCACACAAACAATCTAGCACCAGTGAAAAAGGCCGAGCGACAGATTAGTACTTTTGTTCTTGCCGCTTCTCACCAGAAATGACGTTTCCTTCTTCATCGCAAAGCTCGGGCTTCTATGTGGTATCTTCCGTGACTTGTTAAACCTGGGTTAAGAGCCAACCAGTCCCCAATAACGCCACTGTTAGCGTGGTATAAGATATGTAGGGCGTCTGAGGTGGACCGACCAGGATTCGTCACGACTGCACGGCAGGTATCAAGTGGCACTCTGATTGAAGAGGAGGGCGAGAGATGGGCAGTATATTCAGTGCAAATGTGCTCATTGCTCTGCTCGCCGGTATGCTGCTGGCCACCGCTTTTGCTTGGGCCCGCTTGCGCCGCGCCCGCTTGCACAGACGGAACGCGGAGGCGTCTCTCAACCAGGTGCGTAAAGAGTGTGCCACGAAAGGCCTGGAGATCTCGCACTTTCGCGAGATGTTTACCGCTCTCTTCGAGGCCAGCCCCCGCCCTATGCTTATCACCGATCGAGATCGCCTCATTCTCTACGCCAATGCCGCCGCGCTGACGTTCATCGATCTTCCGCTCACTCAGGTGCTCGGCCGCCTGGTGGCCGCCGTTCTGCCGGACTATGATACCACTATGTTGTTGATGGAGGCGGCGCGTACCGGCCAGCCACAGGATCATACCTTCCTGCGCGCGGCCAGTGGCCAGACCTGGCGGGTTACGGTCAGTCCCGTGCAGGTTACTGCCGATCCCACGAGGGGCGACTCCGCTCTGGCCGCCGTGCCCGATGGCCTGACGCATTTGATACTCTCCATCGAAGACCTGACCGAGTTACGCCGGCTGGAAACCATGCGACGGGATTTTGTGTTCCATGTTTCCCATGAGCTGCGAACCCCTCTAGCCGCACTGAAGCTGCTGGCCGAGACTCTCCATGATGCCATCGACGGCGATCCGGAGGTAGCCCGGGAATTCAGCGAACGCATCAGCCGGGAAATCGATCATCTCTCCCAGATGGTGGCTGAATTGCTCGAGCTGGCGAGCATCGAGTCGGGTACGATTGCCTTGAAGCGGGAGCCGACCGATCTGGGTGGACTGATCGAGGTGGTACTGGATCGTATGCGCCCGCTGGCGGACGAGAATGCCGTAGAGCTCCAGATGGCTATACCTGACGGCTTGCCCACCGCGAGCGTGGATGGGCAGCGTATGAGCGAGGTGGTAGTAAACCTCATACATAATGCTATCAAGTATACGCCGGCCGGTGGCAGGGTAAGTGTTTCGGTCGAGGCCATGATTACGCAGCAGACGCTGGCGGTACATGTGGCTGACACCGGCGTGGGAATCACCGAAGAAGATCTGCCGCGAGTCTTCGAGCGGTTCTTTAAAGCCGACAGGGCTCGCACCCGCGCCAATCGCCGCCGGCAATCCGGAGGCAAAAGCGGCCAGACCTGCGAAGTCGCGGTCGAGACCGCCAGTCTCGCCACTCCCCAGGCCAGCGCCGCCGCCGGCACTGGCCTGGGACTGGCTATCGCCAAGCATATCGTTGAGCTGCACGGCGGGCGGATCTGGGCCGAGAGCCGCCTGGGTCGGGGAAGCACCTTCTCCTTTACCACCCCAGTCGCCACCGAGCAGGAGCTGGCGGAGACCGAAGATCAGTTCTCGCCCTCAGCGGTTGAAGAACTGGCCGGACATTCCTAGGGCTTTCGTATCAAGGGACTTTCGAATTAAGCGTTGCCGGACTTCAGGCAACCTGGCCGGCGGCTTCGTCGTTGCCCTGGGGAAGCAGATCGGCCCGTACTGGGGGCAGTTGGCGGTAGAGGTCGGCGCCGGTAAAGCCGGTCCTCCAGCTACGGGTGGCAGCCAGGTCTCTTAAGAAGCCCTTTTGTAGATCGATTCCGGTATTCTGCCAGACCAGGCTGATCGCCCGCCGGGCAAAGCCAATATCGTTTCGCGGCTCTATCCGGTCCACGTCCTCGAAAAAGAAGCCGCAGCTGGTATACATGCACTGTCCAAAGTACTCGGCGGCCAGAAGAGACTCAGTGCGCTGTTTGGCGCTCCTACTGACCAGTCTTCCCTTATTCTTGCCAAAGCGTGACCAGAACTCACGCTGGCTCAGCCAGCCATTGTATAGACCAATGTAGGCGTCACGAGCCTCCCAGGGGTCCTTCAGCGTGCGGGCGGTTTCTCGCTCGAACACTGCGTGTAGTCTTGCCGCAAGATTATCCAGCGCCTGCCGTAACTGTGGCTTCCAGCTGGCGTCACCGTCGGTGCACCCGCACCCTGTGCTCCAACGCGCCACTCCATGTGAGCAACTCCAGGAACTGGGCACCTGCAACCTGATCTCCTGTCTGGCCGGGTGAGTCGCCAGGTAGCGCGCCAGGGTGGTGACTTCAAAACCCGCGGCCGGTGCTCCTTGCCGCACCAGGTATTCCAGGAAGCGGTCGCGCCAGGGCTTGTGGTGGCCATACAGCTCACCGTCGGTGGCCACCACGATTAGCTGGTCACTACTGCCCTCGACCTTCTGCGAGTTGATCTGGTGGCGAAGGTAGAAAGAGGCGAATCTATCGGCATTGGTGGTTACTTCCGACTCAAAGGAGACGCCTCCGGAGAGGGACGAATTGTAGAAAAAGACGGTGATGTCCCGATCTCCGGGCAGACGGACACGGTAGGGCTCGGTAGGGTCGATGGGCTCGGCCGCTTGCCAGGGTGCGAGCACCGTATATTTGACGCCTTCCTGGGCAAGTAGAGATAGTGTCTCCAGATCTACGGCAGTCTCGGCAAGCCACATACCATCGGCCCGGTGTCCAAAGCGGTGAGCGAAATCCTCGAGCCCCCAGACGATTTGAGTACGCTTATCTCGAGTAGAGGCCAGCGGCAGTATGGTGTGATTATAAGCCTGCGCCAGAGCGTTGCCGCTGCCAAAGCGTGCCAGATTTTTGCGGTCGGCCTCGATGATTTTGGCATAGATGTCGGGATGGCTCTTCTCGAGCCAGAGCGCGAGCGTGGGGCCAAGGTCGAAGCTGATATGTTCAAAATTGCCGGCATCGGCATTGGCACGGTAACACTCGGCGGTAATCTTCTCGTTGAAGTTTGCATATGGCGCGGCGCCATGTTCGGCCGGTATCACTCCCGTGAAGGGATCTTCACGTGGTGGTTGATAGAAATGTCCGTAGATGCAGAGGAACTGATGTTTATCCTGTGACATCAATCACCTGCTTTCATTCAATGCACGAAATAAAACGACGATAAGAGTACAGCATGATACGCGAGCGCCAGGAACCAGCGGCACACGGCTGCGGCTACTCGGGGGTTAACTCCAGTAGCTGCTCATCATTATACAAAATTGTACAAGGTAGATGCCAGGCGGCTCACTGCGCCTCCCCGATTGTGGCCGTTCGATCGGGAACCACCAGTATCTCGGCGCCGGTGGATTCTCGCAGGAGTCGATTGACCACCGAGCCAAACACAAACTCGTGCCAGCGACTGCGCGAGGGCTGCCCGATGACGATGCGGGTAACATGGCGGGCGCGCGCAATCTTGGCGAGCTCAGCGGCAACGTTATCTCCCTCCGCTTGAATCACTTCGGCTCCGAGGTCTTCGGCCAGACGTATACGCTCACGCAGATCGTTTCCACCCGGGCGAGAAGCCGTGCCCGGTCCGGCCTTACCCCCAGATGAGGGTACCACCGTCACCGCCAGGAACGGAGCCTTCAATGCCGAGGAGAGCCGCCAACCCTCACGCAGTAGCTGGCTCGAGTGTGGTCGCGCATCAAAGGCGACCAGGACTCGCTCGGTCGCGGTGGTGGCCCATGCCGGTCTCTCGCCCTCCTGCCGGCCGTGCATAAGCGCTTCCAGCTTACTCTCGGTCTTCTCTGCCGTGCGTCGCAATGCCAGCTCACGTAACGCCGTCAAATTAGCAACTGAGAAGAAATTTTCCAAGGCGCGTTGGGCCCGCTCCGCAGGGTAGACATTACCATGTCGAAGGCGAGACCGCAGAGCCTCAGGGGCGATATCGACCAGCTCGATCTCATCGGCCTCTTCGAGCAAGCGGTCGGGCAACGTCTCCCGCTGGCGCACGCCGGTAATGGTCTCGACGATATCATTGAGACCTTCCAGATGCTGTATGTTCACGGTCGAAATTACGGTAATGCCCGCGGCAAGCAGCTCTTCCACATCCTGGTAGCGTTTGGCGTTGCGTGATCCGGGAACGTTGGTATGGGCAAGCTCATCCACCAGCGCCACGGCGGGGTGGCGTGCCAGAATCGCCTCCACATCCATTTCTTCCAGGGTGACTCCGCGGTACTGCACTTTCTTGCGGGGAACGATCTCCAGGTCGTCGATCTGCTCTTCGGTCAGCGGACGTTTATGGGTCTCGACATAGCCGATGACCACGTCAGTGCCTCGCGCTTTACGGCGTCGCCCCTCCCCCAGCATCGCGTAGGTCTTACCAACGCCGGCCGCCATACCCAGGTAGAGACGCAATCTCCCCCGATGGGCGCCCTGGTTCTCCAGGCCGTCTTCACCGCCGGCTAGAATTTCATCTTCAGCGCTCTCAGTATCCTGGACATGGATGGGGTGTGGGTCGCGCAGCTGGTATCGATCCAGCAGCTCTTCGGGATCTGGACGGCGATCGGTGGGATCGTCATGGGAACGGGTGCCACTCATAATACGCCTCTTTCATCGTCTGGGGTATCTGCCCGCTCCCCTTCTATTCTATTCTTAACTCTTATCCTATGGACCCTTAGGAGATCCTGTCGAACCTGTCGATCGAATCGTTTCCGGGCACGGCTTCCACCCGTGGCTGGCCTCTCCGATATCGTTGCCAGGAGTGGAAAGTCGCCGCCAATCGACGTAGCGGCAAGATCAGGCTCAACATAATGCGCTTATAGGCATGCCGCCGCTGAAGTCTAAAGACGCGCTGTCTCTCCTGCAGGCGGCGGAGCTCTTCCTGCTCCAGCTCTTCCTGCTGGCGCAGGCGCTCCGCTGCCTGTGAACAGGCCCGTACCAGGCGACTACCGGTCCATATCCAATACTGTACACCTGCTTCTTCAGCTGAAGGATCAGATGAAGGCCGGGCTGCCGTCTCTTCTCCAGTCTTCATAGTAGCATGTTTATTATCGAGAGCATCCACTGCTTCGGTGATGGCCTGGTCTATGGTATACGGGGCACTCAGTGAAGCGCCATGCCCCACTGGTTGCTCACCAGCACTCTTGTGCAAGTCGTCCATCTCACACGTCCTACTAGGGGCGACTCTACCATCTACAGCCCGGCTGGAGAATATCCAGCGCCACCAAAGCGGCAGAGTCGCGTCGTTGCATCCTCAGTTGCAGCTTGAGGGAGTAACGTTATCCAGTGCCAGATTTACGTCCAGGACATCGACTACCGGCTCACCAAAGAGACCCAGGAAGCGACCCTGGATGTGCTGATTCACCAGATTCTCCAGCGCTGCCTGGCTGATCCCACGCGCCTTGGCTATCCGTGGAATCTGGTAGTAGGCTCCCGCGACCGAGATATCCGGGTCCAGTCCAGAGGCCGAGGCGGTCACCAGGTCTGCCGGAATCGGGGTGCCGGGCGCTACGTCGGGATTCTCTTTCTTGAGCTGAGCTATGCGTTGCGCTACGGTTTGAATGAGAACGCTATTGGTCGGTCCAAGGTTTGACCCGGCTGAGTTATCGGCCTCGTAGGGAGCCGGTGTGCCGCTGAGATTGACGGTCACCGAGGGCCGTCCCTGGAAGTACTGCGGCTGCGTCCAGTACTGGCCGATCAAGCTGGACCCAATGGGCTTGCCGTTGACACAGACCAGCGAGCCATTAGCCTGTGAAGGAAAGATCACCTGAGCGACGCCGGTAGTCACCAGCGGATAGACAATACCCACTATCAACGTCAGCATCAGCGTCAGCACTATTGCCGGGCGGAACTGGCGCAGTAGCGCGCGCCAGCCAGTCTCCGGCGACTCCTGTTCCGCCGGTGTGGCAGGCGTAGTGGTCGCCGTAGTCGCTCTATTACTGGCGGATGTATTGGTGTTGGAAGTATCGGATTGATTTGGTTGATTGGGAGTCCGAGCCATATCGGTTTTTCCGTCCCTTTCTCTTTCTACTCTAGTGGGTCAGATTCAGCGCGGTCAGAATCAAGTCGATCGCCTTGATTCCAATGAACGGCAGGATGATTCCGCCGATGCCGTAGATCAAGAGGTTACGCCGGAGCAACGGCCCCGCGCCGATGGGGCGGAATTTGACTCCGCGCAGCGCCAGCGGAATGAGCGCCACGATGATCAGCGCGTTGAAGATCACCGCCGAGAGTATCGCGCTATGAGGCGTGGCAAGTCTCATGACGTTGAGCGCCTCCAGCTGTGGGTAGGCGATGACGAAGACCGCCGGAATGATGGCGAAGTACTTTGCCACATCGTTGGCGATGCTAAACGTGGTCAGCGCACCACGAGTAATCAGCAGCTGTTTGCCCACCTCGACGATCTCGATGAGCTTGGTGGGGTTCGAGTCCAGATCCACCATGTTGCCGGCCTCTTTGGCGGCCTGCGTCCCGGTGTTCATGGCCACGCCAACATCCGCCTGAGCCAGCGCCGGCGCATCATTGGTGCCATCGCCGGTCATCGCTACCAGACGGCCGCCGCCCTGCTGCTCGCGTATCAGCTTCATCTTGGTCTCGGGAGTGGCCTGGGCCAGGAAGTCGTCTACGCCCGCCTCCTCGGCAATGGCGGCTGCCGTAAGCGGATTATCGCCGGTAATCATGACCGTGCGGATACCCATGCGCCGCAGCTCGTCAAAGCGCTCGCGCATGCCGCTCTTGACGATGTCCTTAAGGTAGATCACCCCCAGTACCCGTGGCGCCGCGTTACCGGTGCTCTCGGCCACCACCAGGGGAGTGCCCCCGGCGCGGGCAATCTTCTCGACGGTCGGTCGTAGATCCGAGGGAATGGCACCCACCCCTTCGCTAACCCAGGCGATGACCGCATCTCCAGCGCCCTTGCGCACCTGACGCGCAGGCTCGGAGCCGCTCTTGGCCATGTCGACGCCGCTCATGCGGGTTGTGGCACTAAATGGTATGAAAGTCATTGATTCTGTCGGCTGTGCCTGGACGGCGCTGCCTGAAGCACCTTTGTCCGCGCTGGCGCCATCGAGCTTGTACTTCTCCCGCGCCAGCACCACAATCGAGCGGCCTTCCGGAGTCTCATCAGGTAGCGAGGAGAGTAGCGCCGCCTCGGCCAGGTCCGACTCGCTGACTCCAGAGACGGGAATGAACTCGCTGGCCATACGGTTGCCCAGCGTGATGGTGCCGGTCTTGTCCAGGAGCAGCACATCCACATCTCCCGCCGCCTCTACTGCACGTCCGCTCATCGCCAGCACGTTGCGCTGGACCAGCCGGTCCATTCCGGCGATGCCGATGGCCGAGAGCAATCCTCCGATAGTGGTGGGAATCAGACAGACCAGTAGAGCGATCAGAGCGGTCACCGAGACTGGGCTGCCGGAGTAGATGGCGAACGGCTCCAGCGTGACCACTGCCAGTAGGAAGATGATGGTCAGACTGGCCAACAGAATATTGAGGGCGATCTCATTGGGAGTCTTCTGCCGGTTGGCGCCCTCGACCAGGGCGATCATCCGGTCGAGGAAGGTCTCGCCGGGGTTGGAGGAGATACGCACGATGACCCAATCGGAGAGCACCCGGGTGCCGCCGGTGACTGCCGAACGGTCGCCGCCGCTCTCGCGGATCACTGGTGCGGATTCGCCGGTGATGGCCGATTCATCGATGGAGGCGACGCCTTCGATAACCTCGCCGTCTCCGGGAATGAGTTCGCCGGCCTCGACCAGCACCAGGTCGTCCTTGCGCAGCTCGGGTGCGGCCACTTCCTCCGTCGGCGAGGTTCGAGTGACCGCGTCAGCTCCGGAGCCGCCTTTGGCCAGGAATCGGTGGGCCAGGGTCTCGGTGCGGGCGCGGCGCAGGGTATCAGCCTGAGCCTTGCCGCGCCCCTCGGCCATGGCTTCGGCAAAGTTGGCGAAGAGTACGGTGAACCAGAGCCAGACGGTTACCCCGAAGATAAAGAGCCGGTCACCGGACAGACTCGCTGTAAAGAGCGCGCGTACCCACTCGATGGTGGTGACCACGCTGCCCACCTCGACCACGAACATCACCGGATTCTTAGCCTGGATGCGTGGATCGAGCTTCTTGAACGAATTGCCGATGGCAGGGAGAGTAATAGCTGGGTCGAAGAGCGACGCCCCTTGGCGAGGACGCCGCGCCTTGGCCACCTCACTGCCTATCCGCCCCGGGCGAGGAGCCGTTCCCTCCGGTCCTTCCGGCGCAGGCTGCGGCTCTGGAGTCACAGCTGCCGGCGGTTGGTTGCGATCTGACATTGAATCTACACCTACACTTTTTGTGTCTGTTGTATCTTGGTGGGAACCTTAGAACGTTTTACCGGCGAACATCAGCAGCTGCTCGACGATCGGCCCCAGCGATAGCGCCGGGAAGAAGGTCAGCGCGCCGACGATCAGGATGACGCCAACGACCAACCCCGCAAAGAGCGCCGAGGTGGTTGGGAAGGTGCCGGGGCCGGCGGGCACAACCTTCTTCTTTACCAGCGAGCCTGCCAGAGCCATCACCGGAATCAGGAAGGCGAAGCGCCCGATCAGCATGGCGAAGACACCGGTCCACCCGTAGTAGACGAAAGGCGCCGTACCCACTGTGGTGCTCCCAAGTCCGGCGAAGGCCGAGCCATTGTTGCCGGTCATCGAGCTAAAGGCATAGAGCACCTCGGAGAGGCCATGGGGCCCGGGATTGAAGATGGCCGCCAGGCCGGGCTTGGTGGCTATCGCCACTGCGGTGTTGCCCAGTATGTCGAGCGGCAGTATCAGGATTGCTACCGCTGCCATCTTGATCTCGAACTGCTCGATCTTCTTGCCCAGGTATTCTGGAGTTCGTCCCACCATCAATCCGGCGATAAAGACCGAGAGCACCGCGAAGACCAGTAGCCCGTACATTCCGGAGCCGACTCCGCCGAAGATGATCTCGCCCAGCTGTATGTTGACCAGCGGCACCATGCCGCCGATGGGGGTAAAGCTATCGTGCCAGCTATTGATGGCGCCACATGAGGCGTCGGTGGTGATGGTGGCAAAAAGCGTCGAGGAGGCGATGCCGAAGCGCATCTCCTTACCCTCCATATTGCCGCCAGGCTGTGCCAGCGCCCACTCATTGGCGGTCTGGTTGACTCCGATCGCCGCCAGCTGCGGGTTGCCGTACTGCTCAGCGCCCAGACAGATGAAGGCCCCCAGCAGGAAGATCAAACTGACCGCTCCAAAAAGCGCCCAGCCATTCTTGGTGTTACCCGAAAGTTTACCGAACATATAGATCAGTCCGGCGCCGAACGCGAAGATGGAGAGCATTTCGATGAGGTTGCTGAAGGCGGTGGGATTCTCAAAAGGGTGCGAGGAGTTGGCGTTGAAGAAGCCGCCCCCATTGGTTCCCAGCATCTTGATCGCCTCCTGTGAGGCGACCGGTCCGATGGCAATCCTCTGGGCAAAGCCCTGAATGCCGACAATCTGGGGAAAGCCGTTCAAGGTCTGGGGCACACCCTGCCAGACCAGGAACAGGGCGTAGACAAAGCAGATGGGCACCAGAATGTAGAGTATGCAGCGAACCAGATCCACCCAGAAATTGCCGAGATTCCTGGCGCTGCGCCGGGTAAAGCCGCGAATCACCGCTACAGCGATGATGATGCCCACCGCGGCGGAGGTGAAGTTGTGAAAGGCGAGCCCGGCCATCTGGGTCAGGTCGCTCATGGTGGTCTCGCCGCTGTAGTTCTGCCAGTTGGTATTAGTCAGGAAGCTCATCGCCGTGTTCCAGGCGAGCAGCGGGTCCACCGGGCCCTGTCCAGCCGGATTCAGCGGCAGATGGTTCTGCCATCGCTCCAAGATATAGAGCGGCACGGTAGAGATGACGCTGAAGATAAGCATCGCGACGGTATAGATTTTCCAGTCGTGCTCACGATTCTCGTCCACCCCGCCGATTTTATACAGCACCCGCTCTACCGGATGCAGCACCGGCTCAAACCAGGTGTTCTTCTTCTCGAAGACGGCTATGAGGTAGAGCCCCATCGGCTTGGTGATCAAGAGCAGCAGCACAAAGTAGACGAGGATCTGCGCGACGCCGTTAAACGTAAACGACATATCGTTGTACCATTTCCCCTACAGCCTAAAACTTGCTAGCAGTGGTCAAAACTTGTCAGGATACAGCAAGGCGATCACCAGATAGATGGCGATGCCCACCGCGACCAGTCCGGTCAGGAGATACTCCAGACCGGAGATGGTCGCGCCACCACCGGCGGTGGCGAGACCGGTCAAAAGATAACCAAGAGTCATAATTGCCTCCAGAGAATCCCTACAGGCAGTTCTGCAGGGCACCCATCACAGCCGGCCGCAGGCGTAGACAAATGCGATAAGCACTGCGAATGCAGCGGCTGAGACTACTAAGAACAAAAGATCTGACAGACCTACCATACGGACCCCTTTCTCATTTTCAGGTCTTAGGCGCCGGTACGGTGCAACTCGGAGCCTTCGCCGATTTCGCCGATGTCATCATCTGAACTCTGGTCAGCGGGCGCATGCTCCAGCACACGCTCGATGAGTTGTAAGAGGGCAGCGATTGGGAAGGGCTTGAGTAACACTGCCGCCGGCTGAAACTCGTCAAGCCGGCTCTGCTTAGGCCGCACCGCGGTCATCACGATAACTTCCGGTCTCGATAGGCCAATCTCTCCAGGGGCTGTTCCCACTGGCTTGGGGGGGCCACACTCCACCAGATTGCGCAGCACATCCCAGCCCGTCTGATCCGGCAGGTAGATATCAAGGAGGATCAAATCGAATGGTTCTGGGGACGCGGCGCAGGCTTCATTAGCGCTGGTCACACTATCGGCCTCGGCAACGGTGTAACCACGCCGCACGAGATTTAAGGTAATGACACGCCGCAGCGCGAGCTCATCCTCGACAATGAGTATGCGGGCCATTCTCTAGCTGCCTTTCTTCGGGGATCTGGATCTACCAGCCGCTCGTAGAAATGATGCCGAACCGTTCCCCGAAAATTGACAATACATCAGGCCCGATCAAGAGATCTCAAGACACGTGAGTAATTGCCTCAAGGATTTCTTAAGATGGGCATGGCGGTGCCATCGCAGAAGTTGCACCATGATCTGTGCTGTCTCTGGACTCTGCCTGGCAAAGAGGATGGCGAGAGCGAAATGAGGGAGACAGCTAGTCGGGGCGGCGCAGCAGATAGCCCACCCCGGGCTCGGTCAGCAGATACTGCGGCCGGCTAGGATTGGGCTCAATTTTGCGGCGCAGCGTGCGAATAAAAACGTGCAGGTAGTGATCCTCGGTCTCATACTGCGGCCCCCAGACTGCCTGGAGCAGCGTGCGATGGGTGATGACTCTTCCGGCGTTGGTGGCCAGGTATTTGAGCACCTCATACTCAGTTGGAGTAAGGTGGATATCGTGACCGTCTCGGCTTACCCGGCGGCGCTGTATGTCGACAATCAGGTCGCCGATCTGGAAGCTGGCAGGTGCGCTATCTGGTGTAGCAGGCTGAGTGGTGCCGGAGGCAGCGTAGGCGACATGCCTAAGAGCTACCCTCACTCGGGCCACCAGCTCGCTGCTGCTGAATGGCTTGGTCAGGTAGTCGTCGGCGCCCGCCTCCAGCAGCGCCACTTTGTCGGCGTCACTCATCCGGACCGAGAGCACCAGAATGGGCACCTGTGTCCAGGTACGCAGCTCGCGGCACACCTCCAGACCATCCATGTCCGGAAGTGAAAGGTCGAGGATGACCACATCAGGGTGCCAGCGTGCTACCAGATCTATGCCCTCTGATCCGGTGCGCGCCCCTTCAACGAGGAACTCCGCCCCAGCCAGCCGGGTGCGGAGAGCTCGCTGAATCTCCGGCTCATCATCGATGATTAATATGCGCACTCCGGTAGCGGTGTGAGCACCATCTCGGTGTGACGCTCCCAGCGATGAGGATGTGATGTCCATAGACTGCCCCCCAGCACCGGCATTACCTGCCGGAGACGGCTCCACAGTCGGACGTACTCCGGGCTCGATACAAAGGTGCCATCGTACATTCTATCATCCCGCAGCTGCGGGAGCGAAATCTAGAGCAGATTACTCGAAATTACTCGATCGCGTTGCTGATGGCATTGCTGGTGGCGTCGCCTTGGAGCCCGCTGGCGCGGTAGAGTGCGCGCACCTCATTTTGAGCCAGAAGTCGAGAGCTACCCGCCTTCAAATCATCCAGGTTGATCGGTCCTACCCGGGTGCGGCGCAGCCGAAGTACCTGAAAGCCAATGGCCTCGAGCATGTGCCGGACCTGGCGATTGCGCCCTTCGTGGATTTCGATGCCGACCCAGCTAGCATCACCTCGTCGCTCGATGGTCCAGAGCCGCGCTGGTGCAGTACGGCGGCTCTCACCGGGAAGCAGTATGCCTCTTGCCAACCGGTGTAACTCAGAAGTGGACGGCTCTCCGGCAACCAGTGCATGATACTCCTTCGGTAGGGCGTAGCGCGGGTGTGTGAGATGGAGCGCCAGGTCGCCGTCGTTAGTCAGCAGCAGCAGCCCCTCGCTATCCCAATCGAGACGGCCAACCGGATAAATGCGCCGGCTGCGCCACTCTTCCGGTAGCAGGTCAAGCACCGTACGCCGTCCTTCCGGGTCGTTGACCGTTGTCATGGTACCTGGCGGCTTATTGAGCATGACATAGATAAACCCGGCCGGCAGCTGCGCTGGTTCTCCATGTACCCGTACCTCGTCGGTGGCTGGGTCCACGTGAGTGCCCAGTTCGCGCACCACCTGGCCATTGACGGTTACCGCACCGCCAAGTATGAGTTCTTCAGCATGGCGGCGAGAGGCTACGCCGGCGTGCGCCAGAAACTTTTGCAGACGCTGGCGGCCGCTCGAAGCGCTGACGTCCAGGGCCTCAGTTTCGTGCCTGCTGCCATCGCCGGCACCTGGCTCTTTTTGCAGGCCATCGGTATCTTTGGGACTATCGGTATCGTCTCTGCCTGATCGAGTACTCATGCCTTGCAGTATACTCTATCCTTGCGCCATCCCCCCATTTTCTCAGTGATGTTGCCAAAGCCGGTGAGAGTGCGTACGATAGCAGCCGAAACGAACACAGCAGCTGAGTACGCTTTGTGGCCTGAATCGGAATGCACCCGGCGTCGCCTGAGACCTTTGCACTATCCCCAGGAGAGGTCCAGATGGATGCGTCGATGGGTACGGATACACCACTTTGCTCTTCAAGACTGGACATGGGAGGTTAGTCGATGGGCCGGGATATGCGAGATTCCTATCGTACGCGACGTGGTGGAGACCCCCAGTATCTGCGAGATGATACCCCCAATGATCCTGCTGATAACCCTGGACGGCGAAATCGTACCCGCTCCGGCGACGATGCCGGCCAGGAGCGACCTCAGGCCTCGCCTCGTGGCGGTAGTGCATTTCGCGGTGAACGCACATCCCAGCCTCCACGCGGCGGCAGCGGCGGTCTCGGGCAGGGTGCCAGCATCATCAGGCAGCCTTTCATGGCACCGGAGGCGGATGAAGAGAGTGCCGAATATGAGCGCCGGCCGTCCCGCTCACCGGACCATGCCGACCACCGCGCCGGTGACCGGCATGGCGGCTACGATGCTCCCGACCCCGGCCGGAGCCGCTATAACGGACAGAATGGCCATGACGGACAGAATGGGCGCAACGGCCGCCGGTCGATGGCCAAACTGGCGCGAGACATGTCTCGTCAGTTGAGCTCAGTCATGTCTCGGGTGGGGCGCACGGTGGATGCCGGATCGCCCAGGGAGCGCCCGGAACATAGGCCGGTGCCGGCAGTGTATGCCAATCTCACCGAGGATGAGACGCTCAAGCTGCGCGCGCAGGCGTATCGGCGGTCGCGGAGCCGGCTGGTGGCGCGCAAGTGGCGTCTAGGACGGGTGCGTCCCAACCCGATCGTGTATGTGGCCGTGGTCATGGTGGCCATTGTCACCTTGGTCGCACTGGCGGTGGGTGGAGGAGCGGGCGGTGTCTATGCGGTCAGCTACTACCAGCGGCATGTGAACGATATCCAGGCCATCGCCAGCCTCAGAGACCAGCAGAACAGCACCATTTACGACCGCAACGGCAATCCCATCTACGTCGCCGAGAGTACCAATACCGGGTACCAGATCTATGTACCGTTGCAGCAGATCAATGAGAAGGTGCAAGCGGCCACCATCGACACCGAGGACCATACCTTCTATTCCAACGATGGCGTCGACCTGTATGGGACCTTGCGCGCGGCGCTCGCCGACGTGAAGGCGGGAGGCTCGGCGGCACAGGGAGGCTCGACCATCACCCAGCAGCTGGTGAAGAACATCGTGCTCGACGATACCTCGCAGACGATACAGCGCAAGCTCAACGAGGCGATCTTAGCCTATGGAGTGACTCAGCAGTACACCAAAGCCTTCATTCTGGAGATGTATCTCAATACCATCGACTATGGCGATCTGAACACCGGCATCGAGGCGGCGGCCCGTAACTACTTCGGCCTGCAGCCCCAGAACCCCAAGACTGCTGGTGCCCCGCAGATAGAGGCGAATCAGCAGCTGTCGTGGGCGCAGGCGGCCATACTGGCGGCGCTGCCTAACGCGCCCACCGAGTACCAGCCCGACGTCTTTTCCTGCCCCAAGGCACCCTGCCAGACGACCCAGTGGTCGGATCCATATGAGGGTGACCCGGCAGCCTGTGGCATCCACATTCCCACGTTTGGGCCGACCTGGTACGAGGATCCCTCCAATGGACATGAGTGGCTGGTGTACTGCCGAGCGGAGCTGGTGCTCTACAATGTGTACCAGTATGGGGTGCCGGGTGATGCTGCTCTGGATCTCACCCAGAGCGAGTACATGCAGGCGGTGCAGCAGGTTGGACAAATCCTCGTCAACCAGAAGGTCTACAGCGGGGCCGGACTGGGCAGCGACACCAGCGGCAATACGCAGGCGGCGGAGGATCTGGCGCCGCACTTCGTGCAATACGTGGCTCAAGAGCTGGCCGAGCAGTTTGGGATCACCAACCTCAGCACTGCCGGCTTGCATATCTATACCACCCTCGACCTGGGGCTGCAGAACGAGGCGCAAAATCGCCTCCAATACTATATCAACGACAACTACTGCCAGACCTGGTATGGAGATGCTCCAGGTGAAGAAAACTGCGGTCCACCGCTCTCGGATCCGAGCAATGGTAACGCCCACAATGGGGCATTGGTAGCCGTCGACCAGCGCAACGGGGATATTCTGGCGATGGTGGGCTCGGTCAATTACAGTGACACTCACGCCAATGTGCTGGGAGCCAACAACATCACCACCTCCCCCTACCGCTCGATGGGGTCGGCAACCAAGCCGTTGATGTATGCCACCGCCTTCCAGATGGGCTGGACGCCGGGCATCATGCTGCAGGATGAGCCGATCTGCTTCCCGGTGGCCGCTCCCGATCCCACCTATGTGGATCCGGCGGCGCCAGCCTGTAAGGGCTGGTATGTGCCGCAGGACTACGAACAGAATAACTACTCGGGCACCTTCCCCTTGCGGCGGCAGTTCGACGGCTCGCTCAATATTGCCGCGACCGAAGGCATGGAGTTTGTGGGGGCTACTCCAGCCACCTCGGGGAACTTCATCTCGATGGTAGGCCGGCTGGGAGTGACGACCATCAACCAGCAGGATATGGGGCCGACCACGGCGCTGGGGACGCAGGACATCTCGCTGCTGCAGCTGACCAGTGCCTATGGGACGCTGGCCAATCAGGGGCAACGAGCGGTGCCGCGAGCGATTCTGCGGATCACCAAAGCCGATGGGACGGTGTTGTGGGCGGCGCCGGATCAGCCGCCGGTGCAGCAGGTAATCAGCCAGCAGGCGGCGTTCATGGTGACCTCGGTGCTCAGTGACAACCGGGCGCGCTACCCCTTCTTCAAGCTACACAATCCGCTGGTGCTGGATAGTTACGACGATAATGGCAAATACGACAATTTGGCGATCGCCGCCAAGACCGGCACCTCCTCGGGGAACGGGGGACCTAACGATATAGTGACGGCGGGTTACTCACCCTACATGACGCTGGGGGTCTGGGTGGGCAACACCGACGGCAATGATCCGTTGAATTCAGGGATCATCGGGGTTGCGGGAGCCGGTTACATTTTCCATGACGTGATGTTATGGGCAGCCAGTCATTACAACTGGAACCCGGATGCCCAGTTTCCGGTGCCCCAGGATATGGCGCGGGGGACGCTCAACTGCAATACCGGGCTGGCGCCGTATGCGAACTCGACGGCCAGTGATCTCAACTGTGCCTGGAATCCGGTGCCAGGGTTGAAGAACTCGGCGACCTACGATCCCTATGATCCGAACGGTATCTATAGCAAAGATACGACGCATATGCCGGATACCGACTGGTATATTCAGGGGGACGCACCCGTGACGTCTTGATGCTCTGGAGAGGCAAGTATCCGGGCAAGCCCGATTCTCCTAGTGAAGTTGCCGTTGCTCGCATGCCGCACGTAGAATGCCAGCGCCTGGTTTCTTGCGAGACCAAAAGATTGGTGTGCTGTACGGCGGACGCCCGGGTATCAACATCACTAGGAGGTTGAGTTATCATGGGATGGAACAGGCGCGGCAATTCGTATCAGGGACCAGACGATCAAAATGATCAGGATGTCGACGGTGCTGATGGGCTCATACCTCGAAGCGGTCCTGGCGGTAGGGGTGGCTATCCCGCCGCCGGCCGCAGCCCCCGACTCCCAGGGACGCCTTCCCCGACTGGCCGAGGTGGACTGATTCGTCGACCGTTTAATGCCGCGGATGATATGCCACCTGCAGCGCCGCAGACTCAGCGTGGGGCCATCCCTCCTCGAGAAAGCGAGTCAGGGCGCCGGTCGCTCGCTCAAATGGCGCGCATGGCTCGTGATGCCTCCCGTTCCATTTCCCGTTCCATTTCCCGTCGCCTGAGTGATATGGCCTGGCGAGCCAATGGCAGCGCCTCTAGCTTCCGCACACCCGATATGTTTCGAGAGATGCCGCCGGCCGTTCCGCAGCAGGAGGGTGCGTATCTGCGCGGTCATATGCCGGAAGGGGCGGATCCTGAGCGGTACCGCGACCTACCGGCAGCGACGACGGTACGGCCGTTTGTTCCTTCGTATCGGCGGTCGCGGAGCCGGCTGGTGGCGCGCAAGTGGCGTCTGGGACGGGTGCGTCCCAACCCGATCGTGTATGCGGCCGTGGTCATGGTGGCCATTGTCACCTTGGTCGCACTGGCGGTGGGTGGAGGAGCGGGCGGTGTCTATGCGGTCAGCTACTACCAGCGGCATGTGAACGATATCCAGGCCATCGCCAGCCTCAGAAACCAGCAGAACAGCATCATTTATGACCGCACCGGCAAAGAAATCTACGTCGCCCAGAGCACCAATACCGGCTTCCAGACCTATGTGCCCTTGAACCAGATCAACGAGAAGGTGCAAGCGGCCACCATCGACACCGAGGACCATACCTTCTATTCCAACGATGGCGTCGATTTCTACGGGACCTTGCGAGCGGCGCTGGCCGACGTGGCGGCGGGAGGCACGGCGGCACAGGGAGGCTCGACCATCACCCAGCAGCTGGTGAAGAACATCGTGCTCGACGATACCTCGCAGACGATACAGCGCAAGCTCAACGAGGCGATCTTAGCCTATGGAGTGACTCAGCAGTACACCAAAGCCTTCATTCTGGAGATGTATCTCAATACCATCGACTATGGCGATCTGAACACCGGCATCGAGGCGGCGGCCAGTAACTACTTCGGCCTGCAGCAAAAGACTACCGGCAATACTCTGATAACAGCGAATCAGCAGCTGTCGTGGGCGCAGGCGGCCATACTGGCGGCGCTGCCTAACGCGCCCACCGAGTACCAGCCCGACGTCTTTTCCTGCCCCAAGGCACCCTGCCAGACGAAGCAGTGGTCGAATCCATATGAGGGTGACCCGGCAGCCTGTGGCATCCACATTCCCACGTTTGGGCCGACCTGGTACGAGGACCAGAATAATGGACATGAGTGGCTGGTGTACTGCCGAGCGGAGCTGGTGCTCTACAATGTGTACCAGTATGGGGTGCCGGGTGATGCTGCTCTGGATCTCACCCAGAGCGAGTACATGCAGGCGGTGCAGCAGGTTGCACAAATCCTCGTCAACCACAAGGTCTACCATTGGGCCGGACTGGGCAGCGACTCCAGCAGCAATACGCAGGTGGCGGAGGATCTGGCGCCGCACTTCGTGCAATACGTGACTCAGGAATTGGCCCAGGAGTTCGGGATCACCAATCTCAGCACTGCCGGCTTGCATATCTATACCACCCTCGACCTGGGGCTGCAGCAGTATGCGGTCTCAGATCTGCAACATTATATTCAGCAACCCTACTGCCAGACCTGGTATGGAAACAATCCGGGCAGCGAAAACTGCGGTCCACCGCTCTCGGATTCGTCCAATGGTAACGCCCACAATGGGGCATTGGTAGCCGTCGACCAGCGCAACGGGGATATTCTGGCGATGGTGGGTTCGGTCAATTACAGTGATACTCACTCCGACGTGCTGGGAGCCAACAACATCACCACCTCCCCCTACCGCTCGATGGGGTCGGCAACCAAGCCGTTGATGTATGCCACCGCCTTCCAGATGGGCTGGACGCCGGGCATCATGCTGCAGGATGAGCCGATCTGCTTCCCGGTGGCCGCTCCCGATCCCACCTATGTGGATCCGGCGGCGCCAGCCTGTAAGGGCTGGTATGTGCCGCAGGACTACGAACAGAATAACTACTCGGGCACCTTCCCCTTGCGGCGGCAGTTCGACGGCTCGCTCAATATTGCCGCGACCGAAGGCATGGAGTTTGTGGGGGCTACTCCAGCCACCTCGGGGAACTTCATCAAGATGGTAGGCCGGCTGGGAGTGACGACCATCAACCAGCAGGATATGGGGCCGACCACGGCGCTGGGGACGCAGGACATCTCGCTGCTGCAGCTGACCAGTGCCTATGGGACGCTGGCCAATCAGGGGCAACGAGCGGTGCCGCGAGCGATTCTGCGGATCACCAAAGCCGATGGGACGGTGTTGTGGGCGGCGCCGGATCAGCCGCCGGTGCAGCAGGTAATCAGCCAGCAGGCGGCGTTCATGGTGACCTCGGTGCTCAGTGACAACCGGGCGCGCTACCCCTTCTTCAAGTGGCATAATCCGCTGACACTTTATGGTGACGATAATGGCAAATACGACAATTTGGCGATCGCCGCTAAGACGGGGACGTCTTCGGGTAATAATGGACCGCTGGATATAGTGACGGCGGGTTACTCACCCTATATGACGCTGGGGGTCTGGGTGGGCAACACCGACGGCAATGATCCGTTGAATTCAGGGATCATCGGGGTTGCGGGAGCCGGTTACATTTTCCATGATGTGATGTTATGGGCAGCCAATAATTACAACTGGAACCCGGATGCCCAGTTTCCGGAGCCCCCGGATATGTTGCGAGGGACCTTCAACTGCAATACCGGGCTGGCGCCGTATGCGAACTCGACGGCCAGTGATCTCAACTGCGCCTGGAATCCGGTGCCAGGGTTGAAGAACTCGGCGACCTACGATCCCTATGATCCGAACGGTATGTTTGGGCCCGATACCACGCATATGCCTGACACCGACTGGTATATTCAGGGGGACGCACCCGTGACCTCCTGAGACGGCAGTACACGCATCACTTTTCCTCCGGTACTGGCGTGCATATGGTAGGGTATAACATAGCTTTGCTCTATCTGCCTGAAGGGAGAAGATATCTTCTTCAGGCAGGAAGCCAGCCTGGTAATCGCAGTTAAGAGAGTTATCCTGGTGTCGAAAAATCAGACCCCAGCATCGCCTGTGCCCCCGGCAAATCAGCCAGCGGCGCGCCAATCCGAGGTGGTATCTTCCTCGACACAACCGTCTCCGCGTGAGAAGCCACGGTTGATACGAACTGCTCTGCCAGTTTTCTGGCTGCTATTCGCCATCAATACCGCCAATTACTTCGATCGCTTCCTGGCGGTGGCGGTGGCCCCTACCCTCAAACACGAATTCCATTTGACCGATGGGAATATCGGGGCTCTAAGCAGCGCCTTTATTCTGATCTATACGGCGTCGGCACTCCCGCTCGGGCTGCTGGCAGATCGAGCTTCGCGTGCCCGGGTGGTTGCGGTTGGTGTTGGTATCTGGAGCATTGCCAGCGGCGCCACCGGCCTGGCCATGGGCCTACCGCTGCTCTTTGCCACCCGTGCTGGGGTAGGTATTGGTGAGGCCAGCTATTACCCGGCGGGAACTGCGCTGCTTAGCTCCTACTACTCTCTGCGGCAGCGCGCTCGCGTAGCCAGTCGCTGGGCCTCCGGGCAGCTGGTCGGTGTGGCGCTGGCCTTTGGGGTAAGCGCCGTGCTCTCGGCGCTGATTGGTCCGGCGGTTGGCTGGCGAGTGGCCTTCCTTATCAGTGCGATTCCCGGTTTTTTCCTGGCCGTGCTCATGTGGTTTGTTGCCGATGCGCCTGCCAGTGACCCGGCTGAATCCTCCAGCTATGCGCCAGAGGTGAACGAGGAGCTGAAACAGGAACAGGGTCTAGCTTTACCGCCACTTCGCCTGGCGACCGATGAGCTGCGGTTGATCTTACGCGATGTAGCGCGTATTCGCACCATCTGGGTGGTCGCTTTTCTGCAGGCGTTGAGTTTTCTGGTGATTACGCCGGCGGTTACCTTTTTACCGATCTACCTGCGTTCGTCCAACGGCCCATTCCATCTCAGCGAGACGCTGACCGACGTCATGGCGGGTATTGTCATCATAGCGGGAGGCCTTACCGGACAGCTCTCCGGGGGTAACGTTGCCGATTGGCTTGGAAAACGGGTACATGGTGGGCGTATGCTCACGGCATCGGTTGGTTTTGGCCTGGCGGTACCGTCCTATGCGCTGATGCTCCTGACCCATTCGCTGCCGCTCTTCGTTCTTCTGGGCATCATTGCGGTTCTGGCGATCAATCTGCCCATTGGGCCTTTGCTTGCCTGTGCGCAGGATGTTACTCCCAAAGCCATACGGGCCACCGCGCTGGCGGCGACGCTGCTGGTTGGCCATCTCTTCGGCGACGTCTGGTCGCCCTGGGCCGTCGGTACGCTAGCCACTGCGCTTGGGGAACATGTAGCCGTTTCACTGTTGATTTTTGGCGTTCCAGCGCTTACTCTAGCGACAATTCTCGGATTCGTGGGTGTGCGCATGTATGCCTCGGAAATTCTTCCCGACAGGGGCGAAGACGAGAAGATTGTGGTCGTCCACTAGCCGGCGGGGCCCGGCCTCTAAGACATCAAGTAAGTAGCAATTGGCGCATTAAATCGGTATAATGAGTGCGGAATGGCCGGCAGCGTAAATCTTTCGGCGGTGCATTCGCACAATCTAACAACCTGGTGAGGAGTTGTTTGTTCCATGACGTACGTGATTACTAGCCCATGTGTAAGCGTTAAAGATGGGTCTTGTGTTGACGTCTGCCCGGTAGACTGCATTCACCCCGCCGAGGGTGAAAGCGACTACGAGAACGTACAGATGCTGTACATCAACCCCGACGAGTGCATTGACTGCGGTGCTTGTGAGCCGGCGTGTCCGGTAAGCGCCATCTTCGAGGAGAGCGCTGTGCCTGCCAACGAAAGACAATATATCCAGATCAACGCGGACTACTTCAAGAACCGCTAGCTTCGGCATCTACCGGCGCAAAGCCCGCCTGGTGAGCGCAGTCTCGACCCACGCGGGCTTTTGTTATGTCTGGCGAATCCAGGGCCACTGCAGCTTCATCGTTACTCTGGCTATTGGCTACCGGCGCGATGTAGCGTGGCGAGAAAGGCATTCTCATGAGTATCAGCGCAGAAGAGTGGCTGGCCCGTGGAATATGGTTCAGCGAGTTGGAACGGTATGAAGAAGCG
Organism: uncultured Chloroflexia bacterium; assembly: GCA_963826075.1. Lineage (GTDB taxonomy): Bacteria > Chloroflexota > Ktedonobacteria > Ktedonobacterales > JADMIN01 > JAJPKE01. The sequence goes on along the minus strand of CAWGVQ010000002.1, from coordinate 266,772 downwards.
CTCGACGCATACGAGCAGGGACTGCAACTCGATCCTGACCTGTTACCCGGCTGGGTGCTAAAGGGTAACCTGCTCAACGAGCTGGAACGCTACGAAGAGGCTCTGGTAGCCTATGATCATGCGTTGGACCTAGAATCAAACGAGGCTGAGCTCTGGCTATTCAAGGGAGACGCGTTAGGGTCTCTGGCCCGCTATGAGGAGGCGCTGCAGACGAGCGAGCGGGCATTGGCCCTCGATCCTACCGATCCTATGGCCTGGCAGTTGAAGGCTGCTACCCTGGCGGTGCTGGATCGACCGGAAGAAGCTCTTACCGCCTATGAACGCGCTCTGGCCCTCGATCCCGAAGAGGCTGAATGCTGGGCAGGCAAAGGGGATGCGTTGGTGCAGCTTGACCGTCCAGAAGAGGCGCTGGCGGCTTTCGAGCATGCCCTCACCCTCGATCCCGAGGAAGTAAGTGGCTGGCAAGGTAAGGGCGAAGCTTTGAATGCCCTGGAGAGACCAGAGGAAGCGCTGGCGGCCTTTGATGAGGCGCTGCGCCTCGAACCTGAGGACAGCGATGCGCTCATAGGCAAAGGCGAGGTTCTTGCGGATCTGGACCGCTACCCGGAAGCTCTCGATTATTTCAATCAGGCTATCGAGTCGGGTGGGGAGGATGATGTTTGGGCCTGGATCGGAAAAGCTACCGCGCTGGCTGAATTAGAACGCTTCCCAGAGGCGCTGGCGGCATTCGACCGGGCCCAGGTACTACAGCCGGACACCTCCGACATCTGGCTGGGCCGCGCCCTTGTCTTGCTGAAACTGGAGTCATATGAAGAATCTTTGACTGCCGTGGATCGCCTGCTGGAGTTGGATACTGCCGAACCGTCCAGCTGGCTGCTACGCGGCGATATCTGCATTCAGCGGAAGGACTACAAGAGGGCATTGGCGTCTTATAATCGCGCCAGCGAGCTGGACCCCGACGACGCCTGGGCATGGGTAGGTCAGGCGGCGTGCCTGCAGTTTCTGGGACGGCACCAGGAAGCGGAGAAGGCCGAGCAGCGCGCCCGCAAGTTGGGTGCGATCATTCGCTAGCTGGCGGTGTACCGGCTACGCGATCTTCTTCGCGATCTTCGGCACTGCCTCCATCTATGGTCAGGTTGCCGTACAGCACGGCATCATCACTTCCCCAGCCGGGAGGGCCGCCGTCGGCGACCGACTCTTCTTCCGGGTAATTGGGCTGGGCACCCATGAAGTCGCCTTCGGCGCGGCTTGCTGCCAGCCCGGCCTCGTGCAACGCCTCACCCGCCGAGGCGAAACGCTTGCTGTCCGGAAGACGCAGGTAGATGGCCAGCGGTAGATCGGGATAGACCCGGCGTAACTCGTCCCGTGTATGTCCCTGGTTCCAGTCAAGGTCATGAAGCGCAATAGCAGCGTCCAGCGCTTCGTCTTCCGTTAGCTTCAGCGCCGGCTCGATCTGGTTCGACGACTCAGTTGCCGGAGGCAAATGGAGACGGTTACGCGTCGAGCGCGTCTTGATATAGTCATCACGGTTCTTAGTCATTTTAGTAGCTCCTCTGCTGGTTCATGTTTCAGTGGGTCTGGTGCATGATGTTTGTCAAGCATCGGTCGTGCCGATTATGGCGACCAGCCGCCTGATGGGCCGGCGGTGTTAGGATTGAGCCGATGAATTACCTGGCAGCGTAAAGCTAAGGGGTTGGGTAATGGTTTGCGTGGCGCTCATGCCGAAGCGCGCTAGCTCCTGAAGGAATACCGCTGGTTCGAATGTCAGCTCTGCGCCATGTACGCCTTGCCTCCGGTGACGGCCACCGGCCAACAAGACGCCGGCGATAGCCAGGGGAACGCCGGTGTCAAGCTCGCCGGCGGAAATCTTCCACGGCTGATAAGGCAGAACTACCATTTCTTCTACCAGAGTCATGCGCTGACCCTGCTGGATTCCCACGGCAACCACCCGCAACACGTCGCAATCGTGCGGCTCAGACTACCGACAGTCTTCCCGTGGAAACCGCGCACTGCAGCGATGAAGCCGCTTTTGCCGGTCGCCGCTTTGGCAAATTTCATGGCTCCTTCGACCGCTTCGGTGCCGCTGGAGACGAAGACGGAATAGGCGATGTCGCCGGGAGTGATTTCAGCAAGTAGATCGGCCAGCATGCCACGAGGAGGATCCAGCAGCTCCTGTGTAGGCATAGGTGCCCGGTCTAATTGCGCTTTGACTGCGTCGATGACTTTCTGGTGCCCCCATCCTAGGCTCAAAAGTCCGTAGCCGCCGAGACAGTCCAGGAATCTGCGGCCCAGGGCATCGGTGAAAGTGGCGCCCCGGCCACCCCACTCCACGGCAGCGAAGTCGCCGCCTTCGGTTACTGATTTCCGGTAATCCAGGAATCCTGGGTTGTAATGATCAGAAAAATTATTTACGGTCAGCGCTACAAGTTCTTCCGCCTGCTGGCGTGAGAGCGACTTTGATTGGATCAAGTCCAGGTACTTGCGAGAGGTTGCCAGGGCATTTCGTAAGCATGGGTCCGATTTGGTACTCATAACATTCCTTATCGCAGGAAAGACAAACCCACGATGTGCGACGCTCGCATGAGTAAAAAGTGAGCGCACAGCGGTTTTTCGGTGCTTCAATATCAGAAGCGGTCATTGGCACGTTTGTAATCCAAAGGACAACTGGTTGCCGGCCATAAGATTGACTGCGGCAAGCATCGACTCTTCAGGATTGGTGCCAATCGAAAAACGAAGCGGAGCTACATGCCCGCCTCAAAGCCTCCGCCACCCGTCCTGCATACCGGGCACATACTGGCGGAACACACTGTAGGTTGATTGACCGGAACTAAACCAGAACGACCGAGAAATCAACGATCAAGAACGTGATTGGCAGTTACTGAGCTATCGGTAGTACAGGGGCGTACGAGACTCATGACATCCGTGGAGGAAAGTAGCAGTGAGTTGAGGTCAGGGGTAGCATGTCGCGAGGTGAAAGCCATTGTAGGGCTGGTACCGGCGCAGATAGCCGACTGGGTCTGGTCGTGATAATGAGGGGTCACTGGCCTTCATAGAACGTTCTCCCGGCTCTGAACGTGCAAATTTAGGCATAGTGTACCCGAACCACTGATTTTTCGCAAGGGTCCGTGCACCGATGAGCTGTCTTGACACTTGGCCGGTAGCGGCTTACACTTCGCTCACCGTTCGTTAAAAGAAATTTGCAGCTCAAGACGAGAAAGGCGGCCTATATTGGGAAGATTAGACGGCCGGGTCGCTCTGGTGACCGGTGCGGCACGTGGTATCGGCGCGGCGACTGCGCAGCGGCTGGCAAGCGAAGGCGCGCAGGTAGCGCTGGCTGATCTGGATGAGCAGGGCTGCCGGCAGACGGCGGCCGAGATCACCCGGTCGGGATCGGAGGCGCTTTCCCTTATCTGTGACGTTGCTGACCCCGGCGCGGTACAGCAGACAGTGGACGCCGTGGCCGCCCACTTCGGTAAGCTGGATATTCTGGTTAACAATGCCGGTATTATTCGAGATAACCTCATCCATAAGATGAGCGTAGATGATTTCGATCGGGTGCTGAACGTACATTTGCGCGGCGCATTTCTCTGCTCGCAGGCCGCCCAGAAGTATATGGTGCCTGCCCAATATGGGCGTATTATTAGCCTTTCTTCCACCTCGGCGCTTGGCAATCGTGGACAGTCGAACTACTCCGCGGCCAAGGCGGGGCTGCAGGGACTGACGCGGACACTGGCCATTGAACTGGGCCGCTACGGAATCACCGCTAACGCGGTAGCCCCTGGTTTTATCGATACTGATATGACCCGTGCCACTGCCGAGCGCATGGGCATTACTCCCGAAGCGTTCCAGGCGGGCGCTTCACAGTCCATAGCCTTGCGCCGCATTGGGCAGCCGAGCGAGGTAGCCAGTGTGATCGCGTTTCTGGCCTCGGATGATGCCAGTTATGTCAGCGGACAGGTTATTTATGTCGCCGGCGGTCCTGCCGGCGTCTTGAATTAGTCTTCGTACTTAGACGGTGTGAGTACACAACGGTGAATCGAGGTATCTCATGGACCTTGGCCGGATGCTGGCGGAGACGGCAGCGCGTTTACCAGACAAGACGGCGGTGCTGTTCCGAGGTCAGGGAACGACCTATGCCGAGTTCGACCAGCGCGCCAATCAGGTGGCCAACGCTCTGATCTCGCTTGGCATCATGCCCGGGGACCGTGTCGCGCTGCTCTTGCATAACTTACCGCTCTTCATGGAAGCGTACTATGGTATTCTCAAGGCCGGCGCCTCTGTGGTTCCGCTTAATGTCCTCTACAAAACCGGTGAAGTTGAATACATCCTCAAGGATAGCGGAGCCAAAGCCATTCTGACGTTCAGCTCGGCGGCCACTCCATTTGAAAAAGTAGCCATTGCTGCGGCGGCCGGAGCACCTGATCTGCGTACCATCATTGTGGCGGCGCCGGAGCCGGTGCCGGGTACGCTCAGCTGGGCCACTACCATCGGCAATGCCCCCACTACCGCGCCGGAGGTCGCCGTACACTCCGAGGATGTGGCGGTCATCTCTTATACCTCGGGCACGACCGGCCGCCCCAAGGGAGCCATGCTCACTCACCAGAATCTAGTTGGCAATTGTGAGCAGTGCATGATGCTGCCAAGTATTGCTCCTCGCCCGGACGATGTGGTTTGGCTGGCGCTGCCGCTCTTTCACATCTACGCTATGAATGTGGGCATGAACCTCACCGTCATGAACGGAGGGACGGTAGTCCTCATAGAGCGCTTCGAACCGGTCTCCAGTCTGGAGGCCATAGAGAAATACAAATGCACGGTGCTTTACGGCGCACCGCCCATGTTCGTGGTCTGGGCGCAGCTGCCCAATATTCGTGACGTTGACCTCCACAGCTTGCGCTATGTGGCCTCCGGTGCTGCTGCCTTACCAGTGGCGGTTCTGGAAGCGTTCCAGGCGGCGGCTGGGGTGCCTATCACCGAAGGCTACGGCCTCTCGGAGGCGGCGCCGGTAGTTACCACCAATGCCGCGGGGCCGGTGGTCAAGCCGGGCACAGTTGGTCTACCCCTACCCGGGATAGAGGTCAGGATAGTGGACGATGCCGGCAATGAGGTGCCGCAAGGTGAGATGGGCGAGTTGATCTGCCGCGGAGCCAATATCATGGCTGGATACTGGCACCAACCCGAGGCCACTGCCGAGGCGCTGCAGGATGGCTGGCTGCATACCGGCGATCTTGCGGTGGTGGATGCCGAAGGGTACATCACTATCGTCGACCGCAAGAAGGACATGATCAACGTCTCCGGCTATAATGTATACCCCCGTGAGGTGGAGGAGACCCTCTTCCGTCACCCTGCGGTTGCCGACGCTGCGGTCGTACAGTACCCCGATCCCTACCAGGGCGAATCGGTGATGGCCTTCGTCGTGCTCAAGCAGGGCCATGAGGCCACCGAGACCGAGCTCATCGAATTCTGCCGGGGCCAGATTGCTGTCTTCAAGTGCCCGCGCAAGATTGTCTTCCGCAGTGAGTTGCCGAAGAACAATACCGGTAAGGTACTGCGGCGCGAGTTGCGTGATCAGGCGGCGCTGGCGGTGTGAAACCTCGCCGCCGGGGTTGCGCCGGGAGAGAAAGATTAATATGATATCCGCGCTGGTGCTTGTCACCGTACAACGCAGTCTCGTGAACGCTACTGCGCAAGCGCTGCTGGAAATCCCGGGTGTTGCCGAGGTATACTCGGTTACCGGCGAGTATGATCTGGTAGCCATACTGCGTCTGGCCCAACACGAGGATCTGGCCGAGGTAGTTACTGAGCGTATGACCAGGATCCAAGGCATAATCCAGACGCGCACGATGATAGCTTTTAAGGCATACTCACGCGAAGATCTGGAGCAAGCCTGGGATATCGGCGTCGAATAATGCCTCCAGACGTTGCCAGCACGATCGATCATGCTGGCAACGTCCCTTCACCGAGTGGAGAGCATATTGATGCGGCGAGCCAGCGCGGTATCCTTGCCGGTAATCCCTCCCTCATCGTGGGTAGACAAGCGTAAGATCACCGTAGAATAACGGATATCGATGTCGGGATGGTGACCTTGGTCCTCGGCCAGGTCGGCCACTCGATTGACAAAGGCGATGCCATCTGGAAAGGTCGAAAATCGCAGCGTCTTCACCAGTGTGTCGTCCTCCACGCTCCAACCATCCAGCTGAACCATGGCCTGTTCCAGTTCGTTTGCCGATAGCTTAGTCATTGGACTGTCCCCCTGCCGTCACTAGAACTGACGAAGGCTAGCGCAGTGAGTTGTCGTCGCTCGGCGAACGCCGCCTCTGTTTACGCTTGTTGAGTTCACTACGCGATGACCAACTACCTTCGCCCTCGCTCTCATCTTGCAAATGCCGCAGCACATAACTACGGTGCTGATGCTGGCGTCTCTGGTATTTGGATGGCTCGTTCAGCCTGTTTGCCAGATCGCGAACGCCTGCACCGCTACCTCCTCTGGCCGCTACGCCGGTGCGAATCTCATAGTCATTGCTGACGGCGACACAAGCGGCGCCGGCAGCTTGTTCTAGCTCGCACAGCCGCCGGATCACCTCGTCGGCGCTTTCCCCAGCTCGCGAGTAAATCACTTGCCCACGCGTCAGGCCGGGAAACGGCTGGGTGGATTCGAAGGTGCCGTTGCCGTCAAAGACTACGATGATCCGGTGGGGGGTGTGGCGATAACGGGCAGCGATCTGCTGGAGCAGAGTCTCACGCCCATTGCGCAGGCTCACCCGTTCGGCGGCGGCCAATCCTGGAATGTTCCGTATAACGTTATAGCCATCGACCAGTATGGTTTGCGGCCCCAAAGCCATAGCTAACTATCCTGTAAACAGAAGATGTCTACATCGTATTCTATCGCACCCTTCGCGGCAAGTAGATCGGCGTGAGTGCCTTATCGTCTTCTGGCGGGATATCGTGCGACACTTGTGCTACTAATGATACAGCAGCTATCGAGAAGCAGAAAAGGACTGTGGACTGATGAGCCAGAACAAAGAACAGATCAATGTTACCAACAATGAGACTGCGCAGCGCTATGAAGCACGCGTGGACGGACATCTCGCCGTACTGACGTATGAGCGTGACGGCAACATCATCACCTATCTCCATACCGAAGTGCCCAGCGCGCTTTCCGGCCGGGGTATTGCTAACCAACTTGCTCGCACCGCTCTGGACGAAGCGCGTGCCGAGCAGCTTGTCATTATACCGCTTTGTCCCTTTGTGGTCGCGTACATTCGGCGCCATCCTGAGTACCTTGACCTGGTGGAAGAGTCGCAGCGATCGAGGTTTGACCACAAGTAACAGCACGCAGAGATCGGTTGCTTCTCACATGGTTCCGAGGGGAACGGCCAGGCCTGAGCAATTCAGGAGCCTTTATGGCCAAGTTCCTGGCGGAGCAGCTCTGCCTCCTGGAGATAGACCGCTCCCTGGCTATCCTGGCGCCGGTTGTACAGCTCTCCCAGATGCTCGAGCGCCATGGCGACGCCTGGACGGTCTTCGATGCGCCGATAGGCATTAACGCTCTCGGTATACGCTTCTATTGCCCGTGCACCCTCCCCAGCGGCTTCAGCGATTTCTCCCAGGTTATTGTAGGCAAAGGCTTCTCCCCGGCTGTCTCCAAGGGACAGAAAAATGTCTAGCCCAGTTTGCGTCGTGGTCAGTGCCTGCGCATATTGGCCCTGCGCTTTTAGTACTTCGCCCTGGTTCATTAGACTGACAGCTACGCCCCGCTGGTCGCCCAGAGCCCGCTTCAGGGCGATACTCTCCTCCAGGAGCGGCAATGCCCAACTCATTTCGCCACGTTCAATGTATAGCGTACTTAAATTGTTGAGGGCGACAACCAGGCCCCGGGCATCGTCGAGCTCACGGAGCGTGGCTAATCCTTCGGTGTAGAGCCGGAGAGCTTTCTCGGTATCACCCTCCTGCTTTGCCAGATTGCCCAGCATGAGCAGAATACGTGCCCGCTTGCTAGGCAGGCGCATGTGCGCAAGGCTTTTCTCGCCATAGTCAGCGCCTTTCCCGCTGTCACCCTGAATTATGGCGAGTACGGCGGCGCCATAGTAGGCGCGTGCCGCGGTTTCGTCGTCGGTCGCCTCTGGGTGCTCTAAATACAGGTCCAGCATGCCTTCCAACCAATCCCGCCCTTCGGTTAGATAGCCGCGATTTTCCCAGAACCACCAGAGAGACGAGCTGATTCGTAAACCGGTGACAATCGCCTGATGCTCACGCGCCCACTGCAGGACCAGTCGAATATTCTCGTACTCAAGAATGAGCCGGTTCAAGCTTTCCGCCTGTCCGGTGCCGGTCAGCCTTTGCTCCAGCTCCTCGACCAGCGTTGCGTAGTACTCCGCCAGTTGGCGGTATATCGCATTTTCCTCTTTACGTTCCTGGAGCAATTCGTGGCCATAGGCGCGCATCACGAAGTGCATTTTGTAGCGGAGCGAACCATCCGGTTGCGTATCTGGCTGGATGAGAGATTTGTTGGCCAGTGAGTTTAACACCGAGAGCATATCTACATTCAGCAGATGATGCGGGTCGCCGAGCGCCTGGGCGGCGTCGATCGTCCATCCGCCGGCAAAGACACTGGCACGGCGAAACATCATTTGCTCGCGGGGCTCGAGCAGACGGTAGCTCCAGGCGAGCGCATCCCGCAGGGTTCGCTGCCGAGTCGGCGGAGATTCCGTCCCGAGTCGCAGTACCTCGAAGAACCGTCTACGTGGAGATCCGGTAAGTTGCGCCAGAATCGTGCGTGCCGGAAGTGCCGGCATTCGAGCGGCTGCCAGCTCGATTGCTAGCGGAATGCCATCGAGATGAGTACAGATACTGGCGATGGTGCGAATGAGGACAGGAGTCAGCTGCAGCTCACCCTGCAGCATCCGGGTATACTCCAGAAAAAGTAGGATGGCGGGATACTCCGCCAGGTGTTCGTCGACGGCGAGCCTCTCAATGTCAGCCGGCGTAGCCAGCGGAAGGACCACCAGGGCTTCCTCGGTAGCTATACCAAATTTCTCCCGGCTGGTTGCCAGTATAGCAAGGCTTTGGCAATTCTCCAATAACTCGGCGATAGAGCCCCGTGCTTCCAGGATATGCTCACAATTGTCGAGCACCAACAGCATATGCTGATTGCCTATCCAGCAGATCAGCTCATCCAACAGCGGGCGTGACGGCTGCTCGCGTACGCCCAGCGTCTGGGCAATGGCTGGTACCACATATGCCGCGGCCTGAATAGCCGAGCAGTCGACGATCCTGATTCCGTCCGCAAAAGCAGCGCGTACCAGGGGTACACATTCGAGGGCCAGCCGCGTTTTCCCTACACCGGCCACCCCGATCAGCGTGAGCATGCGCAGTTCTGGATCCTTGAGGCGTTGCTCCACGTGGGCAATCTCGCGCGCTCGCCCCACCACGGGGAGCGGTCCATCGGGGGAGGTCAGAGCGTCGCCAGGCGCCTTCGAAGCGCGCGCTAGCGTAAAGAGTTGTTCCGCTTCATCGGGTGCAAGCGCTAACGCCTCGACAAGCAATTGCACGGTATTCTTATGCGGGAAGCGGCTGATGCCGCGTTCGAGATCGCTTATGGAGCGCACGCTGGTTCCGGAACGCTCGGCAAGCTCCTCCTGGGTCATGCCGTGTGCGGCGCGCAGCTGCTTGAGCATCACCGCAAAGCTCTGACTGGTAGGAAGCATGGTAGATACCTCTAAGAGGTTGGAAGAGCGCCAAAAAGACCGCTATAGACCTGATCAGCCTGATAGCTAACCGATGGCTAACCCGCAACGATGTCGACCGCCTCTTTGTATAGATAGCCACCTGCACCACACATTCCGCAAGTGATTCCGTGGTTTTTTCTCTAGTACAAACGCACGAAGCATTGCTACAACGGACGGCAGTTATGGCTGCTGCTCGGTGCCTGCAGTGCCAGTACCGGAGGGACGTCTACCACCGGCAACACGTCCTCGCAGGCTACCTCGACGCCGAAGCCGACGGGAAGCTTAAGGACATGACGCTGACCACAAATCAACAAGTAAGCGGTGTAGGCGATCAGGCGTGGTTTATCGCTGCAAGTGTCACAGCCACTGGCATCACTGCCCATACATATTCCTTGTATGTGGTCGACGGTACAGTTGCCTTCGCCATCGTCAATTTTACCGCCAACGGCGTCGCCGCGCTTGGCTCGGCCAGTGACTCGACCATTGAAAGCAAATTCGAGCAGATCGCCCACATGGTGATCAGCGCCCTGTAGAGTCGCTCAAACCGGCCTGGTACTCCTTCAAGCCTTCTTGCACCTGCCTGGCAATCTCGCCGCCCCACGCCTCATCGGTAATCTCGGCGCTGGGGCGGCCATTGAAGAGATAGCGGGCATGATCACGCATACGGCCGGCATAGCGGCGATCCTTGAACAGATCCTCATAGGTGCCCCAGTCACAGGCAACGCCCGCTATACCAGCCTCGTCCGCCAGAAAAACGTCGAAACCCGGATACATCACCGCCGCATAGGGAATGTCGTCGGTATCAATCACCAGAACCGGGTATTCTCCCTGGCTATCCGGCTGGCTCACCGCAAAGATCCGCCGCGAATCGCTGCCGCCGGGCAGGAGGAAACATTCGCCGGTCCGGTCGGTGAGCGGCTCATACATCTCGCCCCAGACCTCTTCAAATTCGGCGGCCACGATCTCATCCAGACGGCGCGGAGTAAATCTAAGGTCGGTGTCGAACCAGCCGAACCCCGCCAGCCAGCTAGCGTCGAAAGCGAGCCAGCGTCTCAGGCTGGGAGGTAGAGGCCGGCCACTGGGAAAGCTAAGTGTGGCCAGGATCTCAGCAGGCAAAGGAGCCGGCGCCTGGAGGGGATGATCGCCGCAGAAACCGGCGATGGCGCTCGGATGCCGGGATACTTCGGCGATGACCTGTTCGATCAGATCAACACCCTGTACCCTTGGTTGTGACTTGTGCCTGCGATTCATTGACTGACCTGGCCTTTCTCTGGCAGCAACCGAGCACCCTCGCCTCGTAACCTGGCGATACGCTGTGGCACTGCCAGCGTGGTTTTCGCGCGCTGTCACTATAGCACGCCGTGCGTCCCGCTTTATGCTGATGAGCGCCGCTCGACGATCGCTTCGCCTGCCCCTCAACCAGGTTGTGATACAGCTGTGATATAGCTCTTGTCTGCTGTGATGAAACTGTGATATCCCTAGCGCTACGTATGGAGACAGAACGCAGCGGGATACGTGGCCATAGTTTACCAGCAATTCGCCTTGGGGTTGCTGGGTCAAACGACAATTGGCAGCGGGGTGCTGCGTTTCTCCTTTATCGCGTGCGAAGCCTTGCTGGGCAGGTCTTGGTCACTGCCGCACAAGGGGCAGCTGACTTAAATGTGTAAATAATTACTTATGCCAAATACCAAAAGTATATACTTGCGTCTATGAAATGTCTGTGCTACCATAGTGGCCTATGTGGCTAATCCTCGGATGTGGGCGCGACGTCCCCTGGCACATGGCAGCCGAAGCTGCCTAGGGAAGAAAGGGCATAGGATAATGGAGGGAAAGACTCCAAAGCTGCAAGTAGAGCAACGTCACCGCAGCGTGCAGATCTTGGACGGCATTGACGCTTTCTTTTACTTGCTCGTCGGCATCGCGTTCATCGGCGCCGCCGCGCTCACGCTGATCTACAGCGTTATAAATCTAGCAGCTGGCGTTGCCGCCTCTATACCTCAGACATCGACCGCTACCTTCTCACTGCCGATTGCTCAGAATGTCTTGGGCTTCATCAGCGATCTCCTGCTGGTGCTGATCATCTTGGAGGTCTTAGGAACGATTCGCTCCTACTTGGACAAGCGGGCGAACTCTGTGCAGCCATTCCTCTTCATTGGCATTATTTCGGCGACACGAGGCATCCTCTCGGCCGGGGCGCAACTTTCCATCACGCTTTCCAGTGCCGGCAGCGAGACGTTTCCGCCGCACTTCGAGAGCGACGTCATCCAGTTGGCTGTCAGCGCGCTGGTCATCATTGCGCTGGGTATCACGCTCCGCATTATGGGACCATATGCCACTATGACGATGGATGGCGAGCAGCAGGCAGCGTGAATTCAGAAAGTGGAACCCGCGTCCGGAGCGCTGTGATGCCGCGCTAGCGGGAGTGATTGTCTAGGAGCCCGTGAATCACCGCCTCGACCCTGGTTACGTCGAACGGCTTGGTGATCACGGCGTCGGCTCCTGTCTCCTCTGCGCGCAAGCGGCTAGCCGCCGTCACGATGACAACCGGTGGCGGCGCCTGGCCCTGTGCCGCAGCTTCAGCACGCACGGCGGCGATGAGATCCCTCCCGCTAAGGTACGGCATCATCAGATCGCTGATGATTAGGTGCGGGCGGTACTGCCGGGCCAGCGCCAGTGCCTCCCGGCCATCATGAGCCACCACAGGAAAGTACCCAGCGTCCTCAACGATCATCGCCAGGGCCTCCGCAATGGTCTCTTCGTCCTCAGCGACGAGCACGACCACGTGCTCCGCGTCGGTTGGGTGCGAGATTGTAGTGTCCTGCTTCTCCCTGGCCGAATGCTCTGGACTGTTCGGCGGAGTAGGCAGCGTATACACGCTGTAAACCGGAACCGAGATGGGCGGCAACGTCATAGGCAGATATGCCTGCTCATTTACCTCAATCGTCGCCATGGCGCCGCTCTTTGCTCAGTCATCATAGATAATCCCAACGTCTGAAAAAGGGTTCATGTACACGCGCCTGCACCATTTTAAGCCATTCGTGCGCCTCCCGTAAGGTGCTGAAAACCAACGCGAGCGGCGGTTTGCAGGCTCTTCCCTTTTCCTCGTGGAGTTCATCACTGACTGTCATGTGCAGCAACAATGGGGCCAAAATCGTGCGCTTCCCTATCATAACAGCACCCTGGCGCCAAGCAATGAGGTTACCAGAGGTAGGCCTCTTGGGGATTCCTGCGGGCGCGCGGGACCACGAGGCGAAGAGTGCGGCATACAGTCGCGTGTCCAATGTGGGTTACATGAGTAGCAGCGAGGGCCGAAACGTGAGGCTTTATCTCGTTGGAGCGGGAGACGGGACTCGAACCCGCGACGCCCTGCTTGGAAGGCAGGTACTCTACCAACTGAGCTACTCCCGCAAACGTACGGATAAATCATACCACATCTGGGGCGGCGCGCAACCCAGGCTCTGCACTTGCCGGCAATCTAGCCTATGCGGGCCGTGACACTCTCAATCCCGTGAACGGGATGAGCTTCTTGGCAGCATCGCACCGGTAGCCTGTCTCCAGGGAGACCCGCTCATCGGAGCGGTGGTTGAGGATGCGACTCACCAAGACAACGCCAGCAGCTCGCTGCTGGTGGCCCGTGTCCGGGCGACTACAACGTTCCGGCTGCATGGCTGCACCGTCCCCGGCTCTTCATTCCGAGGATGGACTCGCAGGGGACCGGGCCGTTGATACGTGACATGAGCGGGTACGTCGATGTGCCTGCCAAAGGCGAGAGGGTGCATGTTCATGCTGCCCACCACGTCCCGATGCCCCACGAAGGTGCACCCCGGACGGCGACAGCGCCAGACGCGCCCGCGTACTTTTTGCTTCCACCCGCATACCGGACACCGGCTCGATGTTCCCCGCTCAGGGCCGGTGAAGCTCTCGATGTGGGCGAGTTTCGCTTTGTAGGTCAGATAGGCGATGTCCCGGCCATACTCCCATTGGCTCAGGCGCTGGTTATGATGCCGTCCGCAGCGATGGTTCCTGACCCCATGGGGATTCCCGATGAACAGCGAGCCAACACAGTGTTGCTGACAGAAGGTGACCACGGCGCAGGTGCCTTTATGGCGCAGGTCCCGGATCTGGCGCCGCTTCCGAGCGCTGGCTTTGCGGCGGGCAGCCTGCAGCCGCCGGTCGCGGCGTGACCCCTTCCGGCACCGCTGGTGTTTCCTGGCGATCTGGCCCAGGGTCTTATTATGCCGCCGCTTGAGGGTGCGGATGCCCCGGCCGGACACCACCAGAGCGGCTCCGGTAGCGGTGGTCACCGCTGCCTGATGAATCTCCCCCAGGTCCACCGTGGCCTGGGCGGAGCCGGGAGAAGCTTCTGTAGGTGTAGCTGCCACCGCGACATGCAACTCATACCCGTCGTGCCACACCAGTTTGCAGGCCCCACTCTGCTCCGGCAACTCGATGGGAAAGACCAGCGAGGGTCGTCCCCGTCCCATGGGCAACACCACCCGCCCCCGTTCCCGGCTCACCGCTTGAGCGGGCCACAGCAGCGGGTAGAACCGTTTGTCTTTGTAGGGGTAGCGGATCCGCGGGTTCTTCGTGCGCAGTTCCTTTGTCGTCTCGATATTGCCCACAAAGGCGCGGAAAATGGCCTGAATGGTCTGGCTGTGCAGGGCGAACCGACCTTTGCTCGCCTGGTGAAAGTCGTGTTGCGTGGGCCAAGGGGTATGGTGCTGCCGGGCGGTGAGGTGCAGATAGCGACACAGGGTCCAGACCCCTGCGGCTTCCATTTGGGCTGCCCGCAGCCGGGCCCGGTACTGTGGGCGCAAGTCCGTCAGCCGATAGATCCGCGCAGTTTCCATGCACGCTCCCCCCATTCGTTCGTCTGCTCTCTGCTATAGTAAATACAGGAGAGAGGAGACAAAGCGGAAAAACGGGATGGGCGCCTCGGCTCGGGCGGAGCAGTCGGCAGGAACCATCCGACGCTCTCTCCTGGAGTGGCCGGGAACGTACACGCACAGCAATGCGGGCTCTCATCCAATCCCGTGAATGGGATAGGTCTTCTCGTCTGTAATGTACAATCCGGCCAATAGCGCGCTGGCGACGCCGCCTTGATACTATAGTCTTAGTACAGTGCTTGGCTTGCGGCCCAATTGGCCTACGCGTGCAGAGTCTCCAGGTACTGCAGAACGGAGCGTTAGCCCGGTGTATCTCAAGCGGCTGGAGTTGCACGGTTTCAAAAGCTTTGCGCCACGCACCGTACTCGAATTCAGCTCAGGCATTACCGCCATCGTCGGCCCCAATGGATCAGGCAAGTGCCTCGAAGGTTCCAGCCTGGTTACTTTAGCCGATGGGCATGAAATTTCAATAGCGCGACTAGTAAATGCCGCCCTCGACGAAGCTCTGCTGGTTGAAACGCTTGACGATGGCGTCCTGACCCGCGACAATCCAGCTGCTATCGAGGTGCTTTCTCTCGATCCCGCTGCGCAGCGGCTCGAAGCCCATAAGGTAGCGGCATTCGTACGGCGTGCGGCTCCCCCCTATTTGCTGCACGTGCGGACTCGTACCGGGCGGCAGGTAGTGACCACACCGTATCACCCGTTTTTTACGCTTGAGAAAGGTTGTCTTCGCACCTTGCGGGCAGAGGAACTGGGGACTGGGGTGTGGTTGGCTTTACCGCAGCAACGCTCGATCGACGCTCGTATTGCCGCGTATCTCACGGGTGAGGGAGGCGGAACAGCTGCAGCGGACCCCGAAAGGTACCTCGCTCGAATGAATGGCCCGGCGACGTCTGATATCTGTTGGGATGAAATCGTGACCCTGGAGCGGGTAGTCCCCGCTGAGCCATGGGTCTACGATCTCTGCGTCGCCAAAACTCACAACTTCGTCGCACAGGGCATGATCGTACACAATAGCAACGTTGCCGATGGAATACGGTGGGTGCTGGGCGAGCAGAGCCTGAAACAGCTGCGGGGTAAGCGAAGTGATGACGTGATCTTTGTAGGCGGCCAGGGGAAGCCTTCGGCTCAAATGGCCGAAGTTGGGCTGGTTCTCGATAACACCAATGGGTGGCTACCTTCGGAGTTTAGCGAAGTTACCGTCACCCGACGCAGCTTTCGCGCCGGTGATAGCGAATATCTCATCAATGGACAGCGTGTGCGCCTGAAGGATGTTCTCTTGTTGCTGGCGCAGGCTCGAATCGGGCATGATTCCTATACCGTCATTGGGCAAGGACTGGTGGACCAGGCGCTTAGCCTGCGCGCTGAGGAGAGGCGAGGGCTCTTTGAGGACGCGGCCGGCATACGCCAGTTTCAGGCGCAGCGTAACGAAGCGGAACAAAAGCTCAACCTCGCCCAGGCTAATCTCACTCGGCTCTACGATATCATCGGGGAGATCAAGCCGCGGCTTGCGCCCCTAGCCGAACAGGCGCGCCGAGCTGAGGATTTTGTCATGGTACGTGAAGAGTTAGGCAGACTCCTGGGTACCTGGTACCGGCGCCAATGGAAGATTGTGCAATCGAGTCGCTCAGAGGCTGAAGCGAGTGAGCAGTTGCTGGCTCGGAATGTAACTAAGCTGCAAGACGCGCTATCAGTCGATGAGAGCCTTATTGAGGAATTGCGCCAGAAACGTGAATCCTTGCGTGACGGCAGCAGTAGTCTGAGACGCGAACGGGATGGAGCCATGAGCCGCTTGCAGGCGCTCGAACGCCAACTGGCGGTGGCTGAGGAACGTATGGCCAGTCTGGACCAGCAGCAGATGGACCTGACGAGTGAACTTGAGCAACAACAGGAAGCTGTCGACGCCGCCCAGGCTCATGTCGGTGCGCTGGAAGCTCAAGTAGGGCGTGCCGAGGCCGAGGCTGAGTCCAGTAGCCAAGCGATGGCACTACTGGAACGCCAGTCACATTCTGCTCTCAAGGAACAGGAACTTCAGGAGGCACGACTGCGCTCAGCACAGCGCGACTTGATCCAGGTACAGGCAAAGCTGGCAGCAGCACAGGGAGAACTGGCTCGGCTCCACCGTCAGCTTGGTGAGCGGAATCGTGTGCTGTCGGCTCGTAACGAAACGGTGACGCTGGCACTCCACAAGGTGGAAGCGACTGGGCGGCAGCTCGAAGAACGCCAGCGACTCTTCGAGGAAGAGCGCAGGGAAGTAGAGCTGCTGGTTGTCAGGCGGGAAGATCTGGTGCGAGACATCAGCCAAGGCCAGTCAGCATTGGAGGCAGCTCGTGCCGATGTGGCCGACACAGAGAGGGGTCGCCGTGGCTGCATGGATCGTCTGGCCTTGCTGGCGGAGTGGAAGAGCGGGCTTCTGGGAGCCCCGGATGGCGCCCGGAGATTGCGGGCAGCTATCGCTGACGGCGAGTATCCTCCTATTATTGGTGCGCTTTCGGAATTGATCAGGGCTCCCAAGGGTCTAGAGCTAGCTGTCGAAGCAGCCTTGGGACCCTTGTTGTTCGCATTGGTGGTACCGACAAGAGCCGAGGCTCAGAGGTGCGCTGAATGGCTGCGCCAAAATCATGCTGGAAGTGCGCTCTTTCTCTGGATGGCTGATGCGTCCGCCGCGTTACCCAAGCCCCGTGAAGCTCCAACGGTCGACAACGTGGAGACCTTTGGCTTCGCTCGCGACGTTGTCGAATGTGAAGCTGGTCTGCGCGGGCTGGTCGGGTTGCTCGTTGGGGCCACCTATATCGTCCGAGACCTCACGGTGGCGGAACACCTATGGCGCAGAGCTTCACTCTCATTTCCACTGGTAACGCTCGAAGGCGATGTACTGCATCCGAATAGCTGGCTCCGAACGGCAAACCTCCGGACCGCCGGAAGCAGCGACCGGGCAGCGGAGGAGAGCATACTAGTACGAGAACATGAGTTACGCCAACTGCCCGAAGAAATCGGCCGCTTGGACAGAGCTATCGTTACACTAGCTGGGCACGTGACGAGCATAACCGCGTCGCAGGAAGAGCGTAAGCAGAGAGCTGACGCGGTCCGAAAGGAGTTGGTTCGCGCCGAAGAGCTTGCACAGGAGTTAGCCAAGTCGGTAGCTGGTATGCAGCGGGAGCAGGAACGCGCACAGAGCGAGCTGCAAGTCAACACGTCTGTAACTGAGCAGCTCTTAGCGGAGATTCGAGATATCGAGCAAGAAGCGGCCGTACTCAACGGTCGTATACTTGAACACGAAGCCGAACACCTCGAGGCCACCGAGCGTCTGGAAAGCATACAGGAGGAGGTCGACGAGGTCCTGGCTAGCAGCCGAAGCCGGCAGGAAGCCCTGGCTACGGCGCGGACGACGGCGGCACTCCACGAGCAGGAAGTAAAGACTCTCGTCCAGAGAGTTGGACAACTACAGGCGCAAGCCCATGAGCTGGAAGCACAGATGGCGCGCCGTACCCAGCGTCTGGAAGCCGCCCTGTTGCAGCGAGCGGAGCTAGCGCAAAGCTCTTCGGCTGAGGCTCTGAATCTGGCTGAGTTACGGGGCCGGCTGCAGAATCTGATCGAGCAGTTGCGCGAGCGCGACGCCTCTCAGGCGGACCTGGATCGGCAGATATCCGAGCTCGAACACGGCCAGAGCAGCCAGCGCGAGGAGTTGGCTCGGCTGGAAGTAGAATACCGTCGTTCCATTGTCGACTCACAGCGCGCACGCGATGCGCTCACCACCTTGATCCAGCAGATGCGCGACGAGCTGGAGAGCGAGGAATTGTCTAGCGCTATTGAATCCGGCCTGATGCCGGAGGCACCGGAGATTCCGGATGAGTCTCAGCTACTTCCGGAGGAAGCCGCACACCTACGCAGGCAGATCGACCAGTTGCGCAACCGAATGAAGCATCTGGGTGGCTACGACCCCGAAGCTCCACGCGCTTACGAAGAACTCAAGATTCGCCACGATTTCATGAGTAATCAGATTGAGGATATGGAACAGGCATCGCAGAACCTGCGCAGCATCATTGGCGAACTGGATACCACCATGCGGCGCAGATTCGAAGAAACGTTCCAAGTAGTCAACCAGCGGTTCCAGCGCCACTTTATCACGCTATTCTCCGGAGGGTCCGCCCGACTGGAGCTTACCGCGCCCAAACGCCTGCAGACCGAGGACGAGAGCGATGAGACGCAGGATGGCCCGCATCCTGCGCCAAAGCCTACCGGTTTCGGCGGTGTCGAGGTTTTCATTCAGATCCCTGGCAAGAAGGTGCAGGATCTCTCTCTGCTCTCCGGCGGAGAGCGCGCTCTGGTTTCGGCTGCGCTGCTCTTTGCGCTGCTTGAAACCAATCCACCTCCATTTTGCCTGCTGGATGAGGTAGATGCCGCTCTAGATGAGGCGAATGTCATGCGATTCTGTGAGATATTGGAACAGCTTGCCGGTCAAACCCAGTTCATCGTCATCACCCATAATCGGGTCACGATGACCCATGGAGATGCCATATACGGCATCTCCATGGGAGGAGATAGTGTTTCGCGTGTCCTCTCGATGCGTCTTGCCGACGTGAGGCAAGTTGACCTGCTGGGTAATGGAAGATGAGTGGTCAATCGTTTCAACATCAAGGTCTGGGGCGTCACCGGCCGGCCCTACGTGCGCTGCTGGCTGCACTTTGTCTGCTGGCATCCGCGGTTACTGCTCTTGGGATGCTTGCGCTGCCGGCTGGGGCGGTGTCTAGTCACGCGATCGCCACTGTGTCCGGAGTCAGTAGGGCAAGCTCTGGAGTTGCCTATGTACAAGCACCATGCACACCGGTCTATGCTGCACCGGACGAACACAGCGCCGTGCTTACCAAGCTACTGGGCGGCACTGATGTGACGTCACTTGAGCAGCTGAATAGCCAGCGAGTCGCCTGGCGGCATGTACAATTCTGGAGCGGTCTTGACGGATATATCATTGCCAGTCAGCTTGCTGCACATCCACCGGCTAGCGCCGTTGAGGGGTCGTGTGCGTTCCCAGGTGTTCCAGATCCGCAGTCAGTATCGTTGCCATCGGGACATGGCACCTGGCCAATGCCCGCGGGAACGTTAGGTGTGGTGTTTGCTACGGCGTCAGTCTACGCACATCCGGAGTCGTCTATTCCGCCGGTAGCAGCCCTGGCCAGCGGAACCCGGGTAACGCTTCTGGCATGGGCGGGTGATGCTGCAGGACGCACCTGGTATGAGGTGGCCAGCGCGCTACTGATTGGCTGGGTCCGGAGCAGTGACGTATCACTTGACGAACCCAATCCGGCGGTGCAGCAGGTCAACGGCAAGGCAATCTGGATGCCGATTGCGGGAAAAGGCATGTGGTTTACCAATTATCTGCCGCATCACTCTGATGTGGGTGCCCTGGTTCAAGCGGCCAAGCTAGCCGGAGTCACTCATCTTTATGCTGAAGTGGCAATTTCTCAGTATGGCTTCTTCGGGCAGAATACGCTTGATCGCCTGCTACCCGCGGCTCATGCCGCCGGCATCGCCGTCATTGCTTGGATCTATCCCGATCTGACCAATATCGCCGCCGATGTCCGCATGACCCAGGCGGTTGGCAGCTATGTGAGCAGTTCTGGTGACCACGTTGACGGCGTCGCTACCGATATCGAAGATGTAGATGACACGGCCACAGTCTTTTCCTATGGGCAGTTGGTGAGAGCATTGCTTGGACCACATACTCTCCTGGTGGCTGCCGTCTACCATCCCTTTGCTCAGCCATATTATCCCTATGCTGCCATAGCGGCCAGCTGGAATGTGATTGCGCCGATGGATTACTGGCATAGCCTCGACCTGCCCGATTATTCGGCAAGCGATGTACGCCGCTTTATTACCGATTCAGTTACTACCATTCGCGCGGCAATGACGGGAGTACTGGGCACGACCACTATGTCGCTGCCGGTGGAGGAACTCGGGCAGACTTACGACATGTACAGCGGCGATGGAACTGGCGGCTTGGCGGCCCCTACCGGCGCCGAGATCCAGGCTGATATGCAGACCGCCCGCGCTCTGGGCTGCATCGGCGTATCCTTTTTTGAGTGGCAGACTGCTACTCAAGCTGAATGGGCTTCGATAAAGCAGTTCTCTTGGTGATACCGATGTGGAGGTGAGGAAAGCGATATGCAGCTACTGGTTGGGCAAAATGCTCCAGACTTTGTCGTAGCGGACCTGTATGGGAATCGGATCGCGTTAGAGGATTACCGCGGCGTGTGCCTGATGCTCTCCTTCTATCGCTTTGCCGTCTGTCCGGTCTGCAATATCCGGATGTCGCGCCTCGCCCAGCAGGCTGAGGCGTACCGCAGGCGCGGGCTGTATTTTATTGCCTGTATCGAGTCATCAGCCGAAAACACCCGCTTCTATCTGGATCGACTCAGGTACCCGTTTCCCATGATACCCGACCTTGGTGGCCATCTCTACGAGACCTATGGCTTACGGACGTCTGTTCTGCGCGTTTTCAAAGGAATGGCGGTACACGCAGACATGTACTGGGAGGCGTACTGGCGGCATCTTGGAGGCTGGAATATTTTTCGATTTGACGGCGAGTTCGGGCGCTTGCCGGCGGATTTTCTGATCGGTCCGGATGGCCGGCTAATGTTGGCCTACTATGGTCGCGATCACGGTGACTTTCTGGGATTGGAGCAACTCGATGTGTACTTGCGCGCCACAACGCCTGTTCAACCACTGCCGGCGCCGCTGTACAACGGGCGTCCACTGCCGGCAACCTACAACACAGCACCGGATGGCGGCACCAGCAGAGGCAGGAGCACAGATCGTCCTCCAGTTGCCTATGGCCCTGCCGGACAGGATCTGAGCGAAATTCCCACGCAAAGGCTCCCTCCTCTGGCTACTTCGCGTGAGTCAGGTGATCCACGCGAAAGATGGCAGTGAGGGCCGCCAGTATTGGCCGGTGATCAACTCTCGAAATCGTCGTGAACTCTACTTCGCGCTGACCGCCTCTCTTCTTGCTGTTCCCAGCGATCGCGTGCGTCATAGGCTTCGTGTGCGCTGTGCCAGCAGTAGGGGTCGGAGGTCAGGACCACACGATCGGCGTGATCCGGATCCGGTGCCAGCCAGTGACCACCGCGATGCCCATCGAATTCGCAGGAAACCCACATCCAGTAGCCATTATCTTGCGTCTTCAGTTCAAACGATGCCATTTCAAAATGACCATCATGGCTGCGTAGTTGCTGTCCGCGCTCATGGAGTGTCATCGCTTTGCCTTTCGTCGCTCTACAGGTAGCCCTCGGTTTTCTCCGCCTGTGCCAGTCTAGCATGTACGGGGACCAGCTACAAGGTGACACTGATTGCCGGCACGACGCTACCAGACTCTAACCGTTCTCGAAGCAGCGGAACTATGCTATGCTCTTGCAGAAGATACTGTTGTAATCAGTGTGAGAATGGGAGAAGCAAGGTGACGGATTCTGCTGACAGCCTACTTACTCGGCCGGCACTCGAATTGGCCGCGCTTGTGAGGTCTGGTGAAATCAGTGCGCGTACGCTGACGGAGGCGGCGTTGCGTCGCATTGAGGCTAACCGTGACCTTAACGCCTTCACCCTGGTGGATGCCGAGGCTGCTCTTGTGGCTGCCGATGCCGTACAGCCGGGCGATCCCCGGCCGTTCGCCGGAGTCCCCACCGCCATTAAAGAGCTGAACGCGGTAGCTGGGCAACCTCTGACGATGGGGTCTATGCTCTTCGGCGACTACCGTCCTAACTACGATGGCTTTATTGTACGGCGCCTGCGTGACGCGGGATTTATCAGCATCGGCCGGACTTCAGCTCCCGAGTTCGGCATCGTGCCGGTAACCGAGCCGCGCCGCTTCGGTCCGACTCGCAATCCCTGGAACGCCGACCATACTCCAGGCGGCTCGTCAGGCGGCGCCGCCGCCGCGGTGGCCGCAGGCATTCTACCGGTTGCGCAAGGCAGCGACGGCGCCGGTTCAATCCGCATCCCCGCTGCGTGTTGTGGGCTCTTCGGGCTCAAGCCTAGTCGTGGGCGAATCTCGTCGGGGCCAGATCAAGGTGAAAATCTCCTGTCGACCGGCGGCGTTCTGACCCGCACAGTTGCCGATTCCGCGGCAATTCTGGACGTGCTCTCCGGTTATGAGACCGGAGATTCCAATTGGGCACCGTCCCCGGACGAATCATTTGCCAGTGCTGCCGCCAGGGACCCTGGCAGACTGCGCATAGCCATGACAACGCAGTCGCCGCTGGACACACCGGTACATCCGCAGGCGGTAGAGGCAACGCACGACGCAGCGCAGCTCCTGGCTTCACTTGGTCATGAGGTCGTCGAGGTCACTCCGCCGGGCTGGGTAACTCCGCAACTCATAGAGCCGTTCAACATCATATGGGGCGCGGGTATCGCCGCTGGAGTGCGCTTTGGCGCCTTCGTGTCCAGGCGCCTGCCGACGCCCGAGCTGGTGGAAGCCCTGAGCTGGTCGTACTATGAGCGAGGCATGTCCCATAGCGCAGTGGAGGTTCTGGAGTCTCTGGCAACTCTGCAAAACTATGCGCGTACGCTGGTTGCCTTCCTGGCGCAGTTTGACATGCTTCTGACCCCAGCCCTGGGGCAGCGGCCCTTGCTGGTTGGAGAGCTAAACACCGATGGTGCCGACCCCATAGCCGAGTTTGGCAAGGCAATGGTCTTCTCGCCATTTACGGCACAATTCAATCTCACCGGGCAACCAGCCATGGCTATTCCTTTGTATCAAGGGGCTGATGGGCTGCCGCTGGCCGTGCAGCTGGTGGGGCGCCCGCTGGGTGAAGGCGCATTGCTCGCGCTGGCGACGCAGATTGAGTCGGCGCATCCCTGGGCCGGCCGTCTGCCCAATCGACTCAAGGGGTAGTTCCACGAAATGCTAGTAGCTTCCGATCTGCTCGGAGAGCCGGAGGCTGGCTTGAGTGCACTCCATGCGGATACGACCCATATTGGCGGCGGTGTTTGAGCGTACCACGATCAGTAATTGGCCGCCGTCAGTCACCTGAACGGTACCGCTCGCGGTTTCGTAGAGAGCGTGTCGCACCTCGCCGATTCCCAGCTGAGCAATATAGCGCCCCGCCACATCATAGGAAGCTGCCGCCATGGCAGCGAGGAATTCCTCATCCTCCCCTTCCAATGTGCTCGCTACGACCAGCCCATCCTTGCCTACCAGGAGTGCGCCGGTGACGCCATCGATCCCTAAGAGTCTCTGTAAGATGGTTTCCACACGCTTCCTCCTGGCCGCCAATCGGGTATGTATCTACCTATTGTCCGTTCTGTGCCTGGGTAAGGGCGACCGCTCGATTGTAGGCTTCCAGCGCCTGCAGGTAATTGCCCTGGCGGATGTACGCATCGCCCAGGAGCCGGTGTATCTCCGGGTGGTCGGGTGCCTCTTCCAGAGTGTCATTCAGGTCGTCCATCACATCGGCCAGCCGATCCGGCGCATTCTTCAGCACCAGCCGGTAGTCCGCCAATGCCTGGTCGATCTGGCCTGAACTGCGGCGCTGGCGTGCGCGCTTCAGCCGTTCAGTGTAATCTGATGGCTCTGTCTCAGGCTCAGGGAGTAGCAGCTCAGATTCAGCACGATGCAGAGGCGCCGCCTCACGTGTATCCGTCTCCACCTCATGGAAGCCGGAGCTGGTGAATTGCCGGTTTAGGGTAGAGCGATCTTCTACTGCTCTCTGCGCTCCAGTCTGCTCCCCCAGTTCGGCAAACATGCGGCGCAGGTCTTCCGATGTTGACGGTGTGCCGGTTGCCTGCGCATTGTGCTCTACGGATTCTACCTGAGTCTGCCACGTCTCTGCATGCGCTGCCTGGTAAGGCACTCCCGGAGCCATAGCGGGGACGGAAGGCATTTGTTCTACCGGTTCTCGGACCGAAGTGGTAGAGGAAGAGTACTCTTCGGAGTACTCCAGAGTAGGCAATTGCCTAGTGACCGGTGAATGAGGCGGTACCGGTACGGCGTCTTGTTGCAATGCCCCTTGTGCCTGTAGCCAGTTCACAAAATTGATGGAGGTACGCGCCTCGGTGTCGTCCAAGTTGACCCCCTGGTCGCGCAGCACTGGCGGCACGAACGCATTTGAGCGAGCGAATTGATCTTCTCTGGTACTAGCGCTGGGCAACGTGGGTATGCTCCCATTGCCCGATTGCAGCATAGTCCTGGATGCCTCGCCTAACTCATCAGTTTCTTTGGTCCAGAGCATGTACTCGGTCTCGGCGAAAATATTGCGGAAGTTGGCTGGTAGGTTATTGCCACGCTGCTGGCTAGATGCCGGAGACTCGGAAAACGAGCCCACACCGCCAAGCGGTAGCGATTGGACAGAAGGGTTGCGCAACATGGCCGGATTGGGCAACGGCTGTGAGGTGGTCCCTGTACGAGGTGCGCCCGCGCGGGCAGCAGGAGACTCGCTGCCCGCGAAGAAGAGTGCCTGTAGGGCCTGGTCTCCGGCTGCAAGCCGGTCCGCACAGAGTTGCTGACCTATACGGCAATCTGGATCCAGGTCGGAGGTGCGACGCACCAGTCTCTGCGCCACGTCCGCGTGACCAGCGTCATGCTCGATGATCGCCAGGATAAGTATTGCCTTTACGCAGGCGGGCGCATTAATCAGAATGCGTTCACAGCGATCGGCGGCCGGTTGGAAACGCTCAGCCCGCCAGAGCGTCTCGGCGAGCCCAACCTGCACCTCGAGCGAATCAGGCCCTTCGGCCATGGCCAGGATTGACTCCCATTCGCGGATTGCATGAGAGAGTAGATCGCCGCGCAGATAGAGTCGAGCAAGTCCCAGGCGCGTTGGGCGATAGGCAGGCTGGCCCTGCGAAGACGCCAGTTCGCGATATGCGCTGCGCAGTACCTGATCGTCTGGAGTAATATCGCAGGCGCGACGGTACCATTTGAGAGCGGAAGCGGCGTCGCCATGTATCTGCTGCACGATGGCTTGCGCACAGCAGGCTCGCGCATCTTCCGGGTTGCCTGACAGCGCACGATCCAGTGCGCCTAGCGCCTCACGCGGCTTGCGCAACGCCAGGTACGTCTCGCCGAGCACTCGCTGCAGTGCCAGTGCGCGGGGATAGCTGGTTTGTAGCTCCAGGCAGAGCGTGAGCGCCTGCTCTGGACGGCCTGCGGCAATTTCCGCCTCGATACGGCGCAGGTTATCACTCAGCCCCATCTGCCGTCCCCCGCATCATCCTACCGATCTTCCCCCCTTTAGTTTGACGCGCCAGACACACCATAGTGTCCGCATAGGCCCGCACGAGGCCCTATCCAGGGTATAAGGGCTATCTAGGGGTTCTCCACGAGAGTCATTATCGCGTTCGCCAGTTGCCCCGTCAAGCCGGAGAGACCAATGGCAAAGAGAGACGTCTATACCAGGTCCACGCTTGGCACGGGCCCGCGTTATTGAGTATAGTGTAAGGTATACTTATGGAAGCATGGAGTGTCGTCTTTGTACCGCCTCACGCCAGACAAGGAGTTGCTGGTCGAGGATGCAGTAGCGTTGATATTGAGGAGACTAATGCGGGAATCAGCAATGAAGGGACAGTGCAGGTTGTCCCAGGAGGCTCATGCGGCCAAGGCTGGCGAAGGCCGGTGGCCGCGTATCTGCGAGAGATGCGCTCATGAGGCTGCGCTGTGGGTGAGGTGCGACCATGTGCTTTAGAGTGGCAATGATTAGCCTGCATACCTCACCAGTGGCGCAGCTTGGCCGTACTCGTGACGCCGGCGGCATGAACGTGTATATCCGCGAATTGGCGCGTGAACTGGGTAGCGGCGGCATGTATGTAGATATTTTTACGCGCCGAACCGACCGTTCTCTTCCCCCCATCGAATGGCTCACTCCTCAGGTGCGCTTGATCCATATTCCCGCCGGACCCGAGGTCAATTTGCCGCCGGCAGAACTCTTTCCCTATGTTGAAGACTTCACTCGCCGTGTGGCGCACTTTTCAAACCGGCAGGAACAAGGCTACGACGTCATTCACAGCCACTACTGGCTCTCGGCGGTGTCCGGATTGAGCCTGGCGCGCCTCTGGGACGTGCCCCATGTGACAATGTTTCATACTCTCGAGAGGCTGAAAGCACAGCAGTATGGTAACCAGCAGACCAACGCGACCGCGCCGAACGCGCTGCGCATGGAACACGAAGGGCAAATTGCCGCTTCGGCGGACCAGATAGTCGTTTCCACCGAGCATGAGCGAGAGCAGCTGCGCAAGCTCTACGGCTTGCCCTACAGCCGCCTCTGTGTCATTCCCTGCGGCGTGGATCTGCGGGCCTTTTCACCGGGGTCCGCCATGGAACGCAGAGAAGCGCGCCAGGAGGTTGCGCCGGGAAAAACGCCGATGCTACTCTTCGTAGGGCGACTTGACCCTATCAAGGGGCTCGATCTGCTTCTGGAGAGCGTCTCCTTGATGCGCACACCGGCGCGGCTGACCATTGTGGGAGGCAATCCGGCCGGAGATCCCGAAGTCGAGCGACTGCGCACTCGAGCCGTGGAGCTCGGTCTGGGCGAACGGGTCAACTTTCCAGGCGCGGTGCCTCAGACGGACCTTTGTCGCTATTATCGCGCCGCCGATGCGTTGGTTGTGGCCTCGCGTTATGAGAGCTTTGGGCTGGCAGCTGTCGAGTCGTTGGCCTGCGGAACGCCGGTGGTAGCTGCGCAAGTAGGCGGGCTGCCAAGCATTGTGCGTGATGGTGAAAACGGCATGCTGGTCCGATGGCGTTGCCCCGAGTATTTTGCCGAGCGACTTGACACCTTGTTGGCCGACCCTGCCACGCTGGCGCGCATGGGCGCGCAGGCGCGCCCATCGGTGCAGCGCTTCGGGTGGCGACGCATCGGCGACAAAGTCCGTGCGCTCTACCAGGGCCTTACCGCCCTGCAGCGCGACAAGGCAGCGTGCAGCTGTTTCTAACCGGGACGCAGAGCCACTGCTGAATACATCTCGCCCATGAAACTGGACGGTATGGCGGCGAGGCGATGAATATCCTCCATGCCTGCTTCGCCAGCCAGAAAGTCGAAGGATGCGTACGTTATAGGATGCGGCACCCAGAGATTGCCGTGACGAGACTCATACTCTACTATAACCAGGCTACCTTTGGGTTTGAGATAGGAGCAGACCTGCACAACCAGTGTCCGCTGCAAGTCGAACGCGACAAAGTGAAGCGAGTTGGCCATGAGAATGCCGTCGAGCGGCGGCAAATCAAGCTTTGTTGTAAAGTCATGAGCCAAGAAGTGGATGTGCGCCTCCGGAAAGCGCGCCTGAAACGTCAGTTTCTGTTTGTCCAGTGCATGGCGGTTCTTGTCGACGGAGTAGATATCCGCTGTTGGTCCAACGAGCTCATACAATTCCACAGTGAATATGCCGGTACCTGAGCCCAACTCGGCCCAACAGCCGCCTGGAGAAGGAATGGCCGGTGCGATCAGATCGTGTTCTTTGCTCATGGTGAGTCACCGCTTTCGTCGTAGCTATGTTTCACAGCGGTAAGACGGTTGGGACACCCTAAATCCTACGCACCGGCGCAGAAGCTCATTATCCAGTGAAATGGAGAGATTCTACGATAGGTTCGAAAGCAGACTGGGTTTCCTGGCTGAAGTCATCCGGAACACTCAATAACACGATAGCGTACCCATGCTGGTGGTGATGGCAGGCCAGAACGGCCATGTGCAAAGAAGTACCGCCGGGCTGGGTGACGAGATAATCGCTCCGAAGCCACTGTTCCCCGGCAATCTCTATGCTGGATATTGGATCGGCGATTGCAGTAAACATCCGGCCGCCGGTTGAAGCTCCATGCACCTCAGCCTGGATAATTTCCGGTCGAGTTATCGAGGAAAATGCGCTGGACTCTTCCACGATCAAACTCGCATCGGGCGAAGTGCGGGTGAATTCGTCTACATAGTCATAGCCGCCAGCGATCGAGGTCGCCCCGCTCGAAGAGTCCCAGCTCTGCGGATAATCCAGCACATACAGCGAGCGAGCGCTGTCGAACTCCTTGAAACCGGCAGGTGCGGTTGGGGTTGGCCCAGGCGTATAGGCAATGAAGGGTGGAGCATTATCGCTGGTGGCCGCCCCACCCGGCAGACGCGCCAGCAGCGATGGATACCGTATTAATCCCAGTGCTGCCACTGCAATCACCAGAATTGCCGCAACTGGAACGAAGACGGTAACAAAACGCCTGCTCCTCGGTTTACTGGATGACCTGCTGGGAGCGACTCCGCCTGCTTTGACGAGTGCCTGAGGTCGGCGCACCGGGTACTCACGGCTTGCCGGAAACTGCCTATCTACCCGACCTCGTGGGCGACCGGTTCGCGAGGCCGGCGTCTCCCATGAGTCGGCTGCTTCAGCTTCGGGATAGCCCGTGCCCTGGCGGCCGCGGCTGTCATCGTAGCGTCGATCTTGCCGGCCCGCCGGCACCATTCCTCTACTGCCGCGGTAGGGCGCGGGGCCTTCTCTACGCCGGGAGGAGCGTCCAACATCGCCCTCATGACTGGTATCCGATTGCGGTATGCGCGAGTCGAAAATGACGTCGCGCTGGTTGTTGTTCCCGCGTGAGGCGCGCTCGGTGCTGCGAGGGTCATCATAGCCTGCGGCGTGGGCGTCCCAGGACTGGTCATCGCGCGAGGCGCCGCGCCGGCTGTCACGCCGATGTTGCGGCGGAGCCGGATCCCTGTCCCTTAGGGACCTTGGAGCCCGAGGATCGTCCAAGGGGTCAGGAATATTACGGCGTGAGCCGCCTCCGCCGCCTTGCCGGCCTCCACCCCGCTGATCGTCCCTGGAGAAATCCCCTCCGCGCGGCTCGACATCGAGCCTGGAACCGCAATTGGTGCAGACTCTTGATCCTGGACGCACTGTCGCTCCACATTGGTAGCATTGCATACGCTTTATCCTCGCATCCAGAACAACTAGGTGATTCGCGAGTAGACGACGCTTGCCTTCTCCGCCGGGTCATACTGGATACGTCACCACTTTTTCCGCAAGAACCGAACTATAGCCGAACGAACACCTGCGCCTCTAATGCAGCGGATTGTTCTTGTAATGACCGGCAAGCCACTGGCCGGCAGATTTACTGGTGGCCAGGTTATCTCCCGCCCAATTGCTGCTGGTGCTCCAGTTTGACTGGCTACTACGTGGGGCCACAGGATAGTCGGCATACCAGAAAACGCCCTCCCACCAGGATTGACCCTCAAATGTTCCCAGGAGCGCTTGCATATCGTTCAGCTGCTCGACCTGGTCCTGGTTCGGGCTGGTGCCGATCTGTCCGGTATTGGCTCCACCAGCGCTGGCATAGTTGGCGGTGGTAAAAAGGATGGGCTTCTGAAACTGCTGGTTGAGAGTCTGCAGGCTGCTGACGATATCCCCCGAACCGCCCGCGCCGTACTGTGTCTTGAGGCCGTTCCAGGCGCTCTCAAGATCGGCTACCGGCACATCGGCACCATTCTGGGTAAGCGGAAATTCAGCGTCTATGCCGATGAAATCAACCGCATCCCACCAGACGATGCTGCTGAACTCGGGCGTTGACGCGCCGGTCGCCTGTGCCTCCGGTGCGTACGTCCAGCTTGCCTCATAGATCAGTTTTCCGGTGTAGCCGGCGCCGATCTCCGCCTGATGATTGGAGAGCGTCGAGTAGCTGTTCGCGCGTACGGCGTGAATGACGTGGCGCCATTCGCAGTCACGCCGACCGGTAGGATTGATGCAGGTTTCTCCAGGGACGCTTAGATCGACGCCCTTCGGGTCGTTTTTGATGCTGGTTGCGCTGGTGTCATAGGAGACCGAGGTCAGATCGGACCCGATGATGAAGTACGGCAGATGGTCCTGCTGCGACAACTGGGCGTAATGTACCGCGAAGGTCGTGTAGTTGTCGAACCATTGCTTCTCGGTCGGCCCCACGGTGATGCCGTCGCCATTTCCGAGGGTGGTAGTCGCGCCGGAGTCATAATCGGCCCAGAATTCGCCAATCAGCTGGGGGTTATCCATTTCACTGGCCGAATCCAGCGTATCTTCCTGATCCACCCGCAACTCGAGGATCGGCACCAGCCCCGCCTCCTTGGCATCACTGATGGCTTGCTGGTAATCGGACTGGGGCAGCGTGTGTATGTCGCCCTTTTGGGTAGATTGCCAGTCCAGGGTGCTACCATCCCGGTAGGGCATGTCGGCGACCACTGGTATGATGACGGAATTCATATGGAAGATCTTGGCCTCGGATTGCAGGTTTTCGAGCGACGCCGGCGTCGAGTAGCCGCCGCCTGACTCATCGCGGGTCCAGGGATAGACGAAGCCCTGAAACGGCGGAGTCGAGCTGCCCGCCGACGTGCTGCTGTTGGCCTGCGCCTCCAGCCCGGGCAAAAAGAAGACTATACGGTTAAGCAGTAGTTGCCCAGCGCCAAGCGTCACGATCAATACCAGCAAACTGAGCAGTGCGCCGACGCGTATTGCCCTTTTGTTGGGGGGCTGCTGCCCTGAATATGGCAGCGGAGATGTGCCCGGAATCAGCGGCGAGGGCGTGAGGGGCATTGGTTTACTCCTTACGGCACTGTTTGGCCGGTCTACATGGGAAAGGCCAGCCGGCGATACTTGTCGGCGGTTTCGTACCAGGCTTCCTCAGAAAGGCCGAGCTTCTCGCGCAGCGCTTCGAGTGGAATCCCCATACGCAGTTGCTCTACGGCGAAAATGTCGCGTAGTAACTGGAGTGTGACTCTCTTCTCGATGCGCGCACGCTTGGTGGCGGCCGCCAGCACGTAGTTGAGATTACGGTCGGTGCACTCGAAGACAAATTCACGGGGATGGTATCGCTGCACATAGCCCTGGTATACGCCGGTCCACTCCTCGGGAAGCTCCAGGCGCCGCTCGCGCCGGCGCTTCGCCTGACCGGGAAAATGCACTTCGATGGCCGGGTGCGCAGCGTCCGAGATGTCCACATGCTGCAGCTGCAGCCCCATGACTTCCTCTTTCTTAAGGCCCGTCGAGAGCAGCAGAAGCACCAGGAGATGGCAGCGTACGTCTTCGGTTGCCGCCTGTAATAACCTCCCAACCTCGTCGTCAAAGAGTAGCTCCGGCAGTGGTGGTGTCGGTCGCGAGAGCGCAATCTCGGCGGCAGGATCGGTGGAAAGCAGTCCCTCGTCGGTGAGCCAGCCGCAGAGATTTTTGAGGAACGTCAGCCGGCGCGCCATGGTCTTGGGCGCTGGCTTGGTAACGCGATCCCAGCGGAGATGATCCAGCCAGGCAGTGAGATGAGTTCGTGTCAGCTGGCGTATCCTGGTGGCGCTGCCGGTAAACTCAGTGAACATGCGTAGGTCCGAGAGAAAGCAGGTGATGGTATAGGTTGAATGATCAGTGCGCCGCAGGAACTCGGCGTACGGAAGAGCACACGCATCGAGTGTCGCGTCAGGTGTCAAAGTGGGTATCGCGACTACCGGATCTGGTCCGATGCCTGATCTGGCAGGTTTTGTCTCTGGGAAAAACAGGCTAGGCTGCTCGACCATCTGATTATGCATTTCTCGAATCTGTGACATGTTGCACTCACCTCACGCGAAAGCCAGTACGATATCGGCTTATATCCGGCTTCCGGTTTGCCCGCTACCCTTTGCTCACGTTAAGTATGGGCTATAGTATGCGGCTTGGCAACCACCCTGGGAGATGCATACGTTGTATAGTAGCACACATGTTCGTGTTCGGTCGCGCGGTGTCGCGTGCGCTCGGCGACGGCGGCGTCGCCCGGGGCACTGAGTTGCCACAGCCTGGCAGTAACAAGAGAGGAACGAGAGAGTGCCCACAACCAATGACTCCACCGCCACTATCACTATCACCCTGGCAGACCTGGATTTTCCCGAGAAGCTGGCAGTGGAGGCTATAGGACGGTCTCTGGCTGGCGAGCTGCAGATCAAGCCGGAGATAGTGGTGCGTACGCTGGACCTGCTCGACGCCGGCAATACCGTACCTTTCATTGCCCGCTACCGCAAAGAGGCGACCGGTAATCTGGACGAAGTTCAAATCCTGCTGATTGCTGATCGCGCTGAGGCTCTTCGTACGCTGCATGCGCGCAAGCACGATGTCTTGCGCCTCATTGGAGAGCAGGGCAGACTCGCTAGTTCGCTTGCCGACCAGATCATTGCGGCGGGTTCACTCCAGGCTGTCGAGGATCTCTACATTCCGTACCGCCCGAAACGGAAGACCAGGGCCAGCGTAGCCCGAGAGCGTGGTCTGCAACCGCTGGCCGACCTTATCCTGAAACAGGAGCGCCGCGCGGAGCCGGCCACTGTGCTTGCTCTGGCATTCGTCAACCCGACGCTCGGGGTAGAGTCGGCGGCGGCGGCACTTGCCGGCGCTCGCGACATTTGCGCCGAGATCGTCATGGAAGATGCGAAAGTACGCGGTGCTGCTCGTAAGCTGTTTTTCAAAGAGGGAGCAGTTAAGACCCGACTCACCGTTGATCCTGAGCGGATTGCCGAGAAGGACCCTAAGGGAGTCTATCGCCTCTACTACGAATTTACCGAGCCGGTGACGCGCATGGTGCCGCACCGAACGCTGGCTTTGAACCGCGCTGAACGAGAAGATGTAGTGCGTGTGGCGGTTGACGTGCCCATTGAGCGGGCCGAGCCGGTGATACACAATCTCTATCCGCCTAACCAGAGCTCGCCCTTTGCCGCTGAGCTCAGCAGTGCTATCACCGATGGTTACAAGCGTCTGCTGGCGCCCGCCCTGGAAAGAGAAGTTCGTGCCGAGCTGACACGGCAGGCAGAGGAACATGCTACCGCGATCTTTGCCGAGAACCTGCGCAACCTGTTGCTGCAGCCTCCACTGCGAGGCGCCCGAATACTCGGTCTCGATCCAGGATATCGCACCGGCTGCAAGGTGGCGATTGTGGACGAGATGGGAAACTACATTGAATCCACTACTATTTACCCACATGCACCCAGCAATCGCTGGCAGCAGGCCAAGGACATTCTGAAAGCGCTGATCTCTCACCATGATATCCGCGTCCTGGCCATAGGCAACGGCACCGCCTCGCGTGAGACTGAGCAACTGGCTGCCGAGATTATCGGTGAGCTTGAGCAAGCGGGAGACCGGTCGCTTGGCTATGTGATGGTCAACGAGGCAGGTGCCTCAGTCTATTCAGCCTCGGAAGCGGCGCGAGCGGAATTTCCCGACCTGGATGCCACGCAACGGGGCACCATCTCCATTGCCCGCCGGCTTCAGGACCCGCTGGCCGAGCTCGTTAAGATCGACCCGAAAGCAGTTGGAGTCGGCCTCTATCAGCATGATGTAGACCAGACGCTACTAGCCGAGTCGCTTGACCGTGTGGTGACCTCATGTGTCAATTTCGCCGGCGTAGATCTCAATGTGGCGTCAGTGCAGCTGTTGCGCTACGTCTCTGGAATCAGCCGGCGCATAGCCGAGAACATCGTAGCGTACCGGAATGAACACGGCAGCTTTGTCTCGCGAGAGCAACTCAAAAAGGTGCCAGGTCTGGGTACGACGACATTTGTACAGGCGGCGGGCTTTCTCAAGGTGGCCAGTGGAGTTGAGCCGTTGGACAATACCTTCATACATCCGGAGAGCTACAGTGCCGCGCGGCGGCTGCTGGACCGACTTCCCGGCAATTCCAGAGGCGAGAAGATGGCCGAGCGTGTGCGCGCCTGGAGACTGTTGACCACGTTAACCAGCCGTGCTGACCAAGGCCGCGAAGCTGTTGCCGTGCTGGCGAGAGAGCTGGAGGTGGGCGTACCCACCCTCACCGACATCATCGAGAATCTGGAGAAACCGGGGCTAGACCCCCGCGATGCTCTACCCGCGCCAATCTTGCGTCACGATGTGCTCAAACTGGAAGATCTGCGCGAAGGCATGGTGCTGCAGGGAACGGTGCGCAACGTAGTGGACTTTGGAGCCTTCGTGGATATTGGCGTCAAACAGGATGGATTGGTACATGTCTCGGAGCTTGCCGACCGTTTTGTCAAAGACCCCCTGGGAGTCGTGGCGGTAGGGCAGGTAGTGCGGGTACGGGTCCTCAGCGTCGACCTTGGCCGTGGCCGTGTGCAGCTCAGCATGCGAGGCTTTAGCTAGTCTTTAGCCACGCCACAGCTCGACACCCCGGCAAAACCTCTCCAACATCCGGGTTGGCCATGTCGACTCTTTGGTGTACACTGGCGTTGTAGATAGCCGGCAGATGGTGTTGCCAGAACTATCATGGGGGAGGGCACCTTGGAAGGGGCAGTCGTCACACGCAAGATAAATATCCTGTTGCTGGCGATCCCGCTGGCCTTGTTTAGTGAGTGGTTACGGACGCAGATAGAGTTACATACCGGGTTGGCGGTGACCAATG
Source organism: uncultured Chloroflexia bacterium (assembly GCA_963826075.1). Classification (GTDB taxonomy): domain Bacteria; phylum Chloroflexota; class Ktedonobacteria; order Ktedonobacterales; family JADMIN01; genus JAJPKE01. Next base: position 231,835 of record CAWGVQ010000002.1, on the reverse strand, counting down.
GCGTCTTTGACGCCATCACTTTCGCGCTTGCCGCATTGGCGCTGATACCTCTTGCCGGCTTTGTCGAGAGCGCGGTCGAGGAATTGGCCGAGCTGCTTGGTCCATTTGTCGGCGGCCTGCTGCATACGACCTTTGGAAATGTGGCCGAACTCACCATTGGCCTGGCGGTACTGCTGTCATTTGCGAGCAGCGGTGGGGCGCAGATCGTCGAGGGCTCGATAGCCGGCGTAATTATCCGCAATTCACTCCTGTTTCTGGGATTATCGACTCTGCTCGGTTGTTTTCGCAACGGCCATATGAAATTCGATGCCGAAAATGCCAGTGAATATACCACGGTGTTTGCGCTGGCGGTAGTAGGGTTGAGTATCCCAACTATCGTTACCCTCTTGCCTATCGGTAGCACCTCTGTCGCCGGCAGGCTGGTTCTGCCGGACCACATTCCACTGCCCGGATTTTTGGCAGTGGTCCTGGTGCTCAGTTACCTCGCCTATATCAGCTTCGCGGTCTTTCGTGTGGGCGAAGGTTACAACCTGGTCGAGAAACGGCGAGCGCGGCGAGCCGAGCGTCTAAAGCGCCGGCAGATGAAGAAGGCAGGCGTGCCACCGGCGGTAGAAGTGCTGGAGCAACCCTTCCCCATTGCGTCGACGCCGGATACGCAGGCCTTGTTTTCCGAGGAAAGGTTTTCAGCTGAGCAGCGGCTACAAGAGCAGCCGGGTCCTAGAATGCTGCCGGAGCAGGCTGGCGAGCGGCCCAGGCCAACCTACGCGCGGGCCGGACTGATAGCCGAGAAGCAGCGCAAACGTGCCGAGAGCGGATCCAATAGTATTTTTCACCGACGGCCGGCGTTACGCGGGTTGGTGGCAGTCCTGGTGCTGGCGGTAGCGACCGCTGGGGTTGCCTCCATGTCGGAAGAGTTTGCGCAATCAGTCGAGAAGCTGGTCAAGCTTAACGCCACGCTACAGTCCTACGACGTCTTCCTCGGGCTCATTCTCATTCCTGTGCTGGCCGGCGTCGTCGAACTCTATGGTTCGGTGGGCGCAGCGCGAGAGAACCGCATGGAAATCACCATGGCTGTAACCGCTGGGGCTTCGATTCAGATGATCTTGTTAGTAGTTCCTGTGCTCGTTCTGGTTGGTCTCTTTACCGGCCATGCGCTCGATCTTGTCTTTAAGCCTATTGAGGTAATTGTCTTCGGAGCCTCGACATTTATCTTTATGTTGCTCAGCCGTGATGGAGAATCCACCTGGCTCGAAGGAGTGCAGCTTTGTACCTTCTGGGCGCTGGTTGCCGTCGCTGCCATCTTCATTCATGCGTAGTGTTTCATCCTTAACTGGTAGAGCCGTCCGGCACTCACTTACTCGTCAGTGCTCTGGCGAGCAAGTCCCAGGAGTGTGAGATCATCGTCGCTGGCGCGGCCTTCGATGAGCGCGTCCATCGCCGACGCCAAAGTTGGATCGTCTTTCTGTGTAGCCGCCGGACCATTCTGGGTAATCCACGCCAGGAGGTCGTGCCGTCCCTTAAAGCTGCCACTCACCTCTTCCAGGGCAAAGCTGCCCGGCAATTTATACTCACCAGAGGCGGTAGCTTCTTGTTCTTCTTCGACCCACTCATGTGCCTCAGTTGCCAAAACCGCGAGCACCTCGTCCATCGCGGCACGCCATCCACGCAGAAACGCTTCGGTCTCCTGTTGTGTGGCCATATGTCCCCCTCAAGTGTGTAGTCGTGACAAACGACGGTTACACCGACCAATGGTACCCACCTTCAGGGTACCAGATGGATTCAGCTATCGCAAGCCTGGCACATCTTCCGGTTAGAACGTTTGCGGCCCACTCCGCCCAGCGCTTGCCGGCACGTAGCCAGATGCCGCAGCTAGCTGCCGGGTACCTTGTCTTCTTCATTGGTGATACCGGCGAGCACGGGCACGACCTCGGCATTGGGATCGATCCACAGTTCATTGGCGACATGCTTGACGCCGGGGACTTTGGCGGCGATGATCCCAGCGGACTGGCGGGCCTCACTGGTGGTTACTTTGCCACGCAGATGCACATCTCCAAACTTGGGATAGACCCCGATGTGCTCCCTGGCGGTACGGGGATCGTGGGCAAGTGCCATCGAAACGCTGGCAGCCAACTCGCTGTCGGCGATGAGTTCGTTGTGTAGCTCGGCTAGACCGGGGATATTCTGCAGCTGATCCTCCACCATACGGCGATTCAGGTCGCTGGACACATAGCCGCGCAGCCACACAACCCCGTCAACGGCATGAATAGTGATACCAGCCAGTTCGACACGCAGTCGTGGATAATCATAAATGGCATCATGGACTGCCTGGTGCAACTGCTCATCCGGGCGATAGACAGTGAGCTGTGAGGCTGGAGTGCCCTCCAGATCTACACTTATCTGGCGAGCATTTAGGTTGGACACCGCCGATGCCGGCACGAGAATCTCCCGTGAGCCGCGCTGGATCACCAGATGCCGCAGTCTACGAGTCTCTTGGCTAATCGTCAGCTGGGTGAGTTGGCCAATGCGTTTGCCAGCCGCCATCATGCCGGTAGAACGGCTCAGCTCCGTCCCGTCTGGCTTGATTACCAGTTTCTCGATCTCATCCAGTGTAATCGAGATGGTTACGACGTCGGAGGATGCTTTGGATACTAGGTCAATTGGTAGGTAATAGGTCTTGCCGAAGACTAGACCGACCTGTATCCCCACATGAGAGACGGTGCGCTGCTGACTCTGTACGAAGACCTTAACCAGTTTGCCGGCTTCGCCATCGCTAGCTTCAACCTGAGCGTCAAAGCGAAACTTGAATACCTCCGCGAACTCAGTCACTGCTGTCTGCATTCTAGATATATCCTCTTGTCATAGTTGTCTGGCTGATCCACTGAGCGAGGGGGAGCTGCGAGCAAGCCGTCAGCTGCCTGGTTCGCCTGATAGAGCGGCGGACACCAATGAACCAGGAATAATCCGCCAGTTTGCCCTTTTATAGTTTAGCATGGCAAGGCGCGGTGGGCAACCTCAGCAATGGCGCGCCTCTAACTATGTTAACTATAGTCACACGCGGTATGATTATTTCGGTTGACTTACAGTTCTGCCAGACGAAGGGAGGGCGGTGCCATGCCGACATCGCTACCGCCAGTTGCTATCGCCGTCGCGGTCGCCGACCTGCACCAAGCTCCGGACGGTTCATCCGAGGTCGTCACGGAGGCCCTTCTCAATAGTCCAGCAGAGGTGCTTGAGCGCAGAGGGATGAAGGATCAAGGCGACTCCGGCGACCTGAACGTGGGCGAGGAATGGGTGAGAATTCGCCTCAGCGACTATGAGGGGTGGATAGAGGCATCCAAGCTGGCGGAGCCAGCCACCGCTTCCGATTGGCAGGCAACGATCCTACCATTACGTGCTGCTGTCTATGCGAATTTGGATGACGATACGTTCATTTCCTGGATTTATGCAACGACTGTGTTGCCTGCTTCTCTCGAATCAGCCGGCAGAGTACCTGTACAGTTACCTGGAGGGGGAAGCGGCTGGATGGATGCTTCGGCGGTAGAGCTTCACCGCGCCGATGCTCCACCAGCGGAGTTGGGTCCCGACGCGGCTATCTCGCTGGCCATGAAGCTGTTAGGCGTTACTTACCGGTGGGGTGGTACCACGATGGAAGGTATAGACTGCAGTGGTCTAACCCAACTGTGTTGCCGTGCGGCCGGTGTACGGATCCCGCGTGATGCTGATCAGCAATACCGAGATATTCCCTATGTCGTCGAGCGCGCCGGCCTCCGTGCCGGTGATCTCGTGTACTTTGCCAGTGATGGCAAGATTACTCATACAGGTCTGATGCTAGACCCACGTCGCTACATACACGCCAGGGGTAGCCCAGCGAACCAGGTCATACTCACTGGACTTGCACCCGGTGACCCAAACTATGACCGGTCGCTGGCCGGGCGCTACGCAGGAGGACGGAGGCCGTTCGTCAGGAAGGTGAGACTTCTGGTATGAGCCTGTGCTACCTACCGTCCTACTCGTCATCAACTGGATAGACATCTCGTGCGGCCGGAGGACGGTAGGAGTCGTTTGGCCAATTTCGCTCGCCTTCAGTAGTTTCATATGGCTGGGTGCTGGGCACCGGTGAGCCAGAGGGGTCGGCTACCGAAGGAGCAGGGGAGGCCACAGTGCCAGTGCCAGGTGTTTCACCACTTTCGCCCATAGTCGAAGGCGCACCGGCGGTGCTGCGAAATTCCAGCGAGCGGCTTCCGGCAAACTGGCTGGCGCGATACTCGCTCCAGAGCGCACTTCGAACATGTGCATCATGAATATCACCAAGCAGACGGAGCAGCAGAGGATCAACGGCCACAGTGCCAAGTTGCGCCGCGCGCTGACCGCTCGCCGTCTGATGCATGGCAAACTCGTGCAGCCGCTCATCGTATTGTTCCGCACTCATGATGGTAAGAACGATGCCATTGACATGGCGGGTGACGAAGACGCCAGCTGCATCCAGATAGTCGTGCAGTGAGCAGCAGAGTCCGACCTCTTCGATTCCCAGGCTCACGAGAGTCTCACGCTCGGCGCGCTCAGTCGCGCCATTAGAGAGGGCAACTTCTACCTCGACACTGGCTCGTACATCTTGCAGAAGGGCGTTAAGAGATTCCAGCGTTTCAGGGTCCACGTGTGCCATAGACTCGTCCTCACTAGCGGTATGCGAGACTAGACTATACTGGATGATTTTCGTATGGTCTCCCGAATATTTTCGTCTGGTCGCACAAGGTCACATTCACACGGCGCCTTTCTTCCCACTTCGGCCGGAGAGAAGCCTATGGTGCGTTGTCCGGTGGATAGGGCTATGGTATAATCAGTGATGGCGCATTTCAATATGTGCAGTCGCGTTGCCTCGTGCGCTCGAGTAAAGCGGCCAACGCTTCGGAAACGATTACACGTGTATCCGCTGTTGGCGGTGACGACAGCATACCGCATAACGTCTCCACACGCACATGTTGGGTAATGTAGCCATTGGCAGTATTCGTCAAAATTGGTAGGTAGAACGGTGCTCGCTGTATTTCCTCCAGCGGGAGGGCTGGATTCACCAGACATCAAAGATGGTAACTGCGCTGCAATGCCTGGGAGGTGCAAGTGATCGCAACCGGCTATTTGATTGCCGCAATCTTCTTCCTCGGCGGCTGTGCGTTTGTTCTAGGTGGCCTGACATTTGCCGATGTCCTCAATGCCCTACTGTTGAAGCGTAGACCTGCAAAAGACAAGCTCACCACCTATGAATCCGGTGAAACGCCTATCGGGTCCGCTTGGATACAGTACCCGCTGGCCTTTTATATCTTTGCATTGCTCTTTGTCGCCTTCGACGTCGATATCGTCTTCATTATCTCCTGGGCAGTGATATTCCAGCAGCTAGGTCTGTTTGGCTACGCCGAGATAGTATTCTTTATCGTCACCCTGGCGATAGGCCTTGTCTATGCCTGGCGGAAGGGAGTTATCCGTTGGATTTAGTCCCAACTGCAGCCACCAACGGAACGGTTTCACCATCCGATAGAAGAACATCCACGTCTCTCCTGCAGCAGCTTTCACAGCTGGATAGCTCTACTGGCCTTACTGTACCGAAGCGCAGGCTCACCGGCGATGCTGTCGGTATCGAGGTGCCAGCCGAGCGGTTGCTTGAGGTGGCCAGTACTCTGCGCAATGCTCTCGGTTTCGAGATGATGACCTGTGTTTCTGGTGTTGATATGGTAGATCATCTGGAATCGATCTATCATTTCCGATCGCTTCGTAATAACTGGCTGCTCCAGATACGAGTCAAAATGCCCCTCGAAAATCCACGCGTGCCCTCGCTGGTGAGTCTCTATCCATCGGCAAACTGGCTCGAACGCGAGACCTATGACCTCTTCGGCATCATCTTCGAGGGACACCCGGATTTGCGCCGTATCCTGCTAGACGACGATTTCTTCGGTTATCCGCTGCGTAAGAGCTTCCGGTCGACTCCGCACACAGTGCATGATCCGGCGACCACGCAGACTGATGGGAGTGAGGCGGTAACCGGGGAACCGGAGCGCAACGTCGAAACGATCACCTACAAGCATCTGGGGCAGGGAGCGCAGGAACGCCTCCATCCCGGCAAGCTGACTTTTGGCAGCGCCGCGGTATTTAAGGAGACCGGACAGGGCGTAGTACCAGTGGGTGAGGACGCTCTCAATGCTCTGCCCGAGACGCCGGAGAGCGGCTCCAAGGGTGCTTGAACCTAAAGGGGGTGTAGCGTGGCAACCAACATAGAATCAGAATATGAAATCAACCCCGCCGGATTCCGTAGTGAGGAAATGATCCTCAACATGGGTCCGCAGCATCCGTCGACACATGGGGTCTTGCGTCTGGTTCTAGTTCTAGACGGCGAAACTGTAGTTCAGTGTACGCCGGTGATTGGTTACTTGCACCGGGGCATGGAGAAGATCTTTGAGAACCGGCCTTACATGGCTGGTCCCCGGTACATAGACAACGCCGACTATCTGAGCCCGATGCTAAACGAGGTCTGTTACGCCGGTGCTGTCGAGCAGTTGATGGGTATCGAGCCACCGCGGCGTGCACAGTATATATCGGTGCTGGTGGGTGAACTCGAACGCATTGCCAGTCATTTGGTTGCCATTGGAACCTACGGGTTGGACCTGGGGGCCTTCACGCCCGTGCTGTGGTGCTTCCGCGACCGTGAGCAGATCCTCGATCTTTTCGAAGCGCTAAGCGGCCACCGGTTTACCCATAACTATATGCGCGTCGGCGGCGTGCTCTATGATTTTCCCAAAGGTTGGCTCGAGACCTGTGAACGCTTCCTTGACAAGTTCGAGAAGCTGAGCCTACCGGAATTGGATGAACTACTAACCGGTAATGAAATCTTTGAGGCCCGTACGCAGGGTGTGGGCTATATCGATCCACAGCAGGCGCTGGCTTATGCACTCACCGGTCCGGTCGCGCGTGCCTCGGGTGTGCCGTTTGATGTACGGGTAAACCGGCCATACGGCGCCTACCGCGAGATACCGGTCAATATTCAGCTTCGCCAGGACGGTGACTGCTTTGGGCGCTACCGCGTCCGTCTGGCCGAGATGACGGAGAGCGTGCGGATCTGCCGGGTGGTGCTTGACAAGCTTCCTGGTGGGCCGATCTCGGTACGATCGCCTATTGCATTACGCCCACCACGCGGCGAAACTTACTTCGCGGTTGAGAGCGCGCGAGGCGAGGAAAGCATTTATATGATTAGCGACGGATCCGAATACCCGTATCGTGTGAAACTGCGCGGGCCATCCTTTGTCAACCTGCAAGTGTTGCCGGAGCTGCTGCGCGGATACAAGATTGGTGACGTCATTGCCATCCTAGGCAGCATAGATATTGTGCTTGGCGATGTGGATCGGTAGGTTGGAGGCCCCCTATGAGTGATCTGGTCCAAAATATCATCCACTTCGTGGTGACCTTCCTGTTCTCGCTGATTTTCCTCATGGGCGCAGCTACGGTGCTGGTCTATCTCGAGCGCAAGGTGATGGCATGGATGCAGGACCGGTATGGCCCCTTGCATGTAGGACCGCACGGCACGCTACAAACCATCATGGATGTGGCGAAGCTCTTGCTCAAAGAAGATGTAAAAGCGTCGGCGACCGATAATGTTGTCTTTCGCTTGGCGCCGGTCGTTTTTTTTGCACCGGTTCTCACTGCCCTGGTGGTGATTCCCTTCTCACCGTACATCACGGCTGCCGCTCTCGGGACCGGAATCATCTATTACGTCGCGCTGAGCTCCATCGATGTGATCGGCGTCTTCATGGCGGGCTGGGGCTCTAACAACAAATACGCATTGATTGGTGGTCTGCGCTCCACCGCGCAGATGATCTCCTACGAGCTGCCGCTGATCCTGTCCCTGGTGGGCGTGATTATGCTGACCAGCGTGTTTGCGCCGGCCTGCATAGGGGCTCATCCCGACCTGGCTACCTGCGGTGTTGGCTCCATCTCGTTTACCGAGATTATCGCGGCACAGATGCGACCGGAGGCGCCCTGGCTCTGGTTTGTGCTGCTCCAGCCGCTGGGGCTGGCGGTCTATTATATTTGTGGTCTCGCTGAGACCAACCGGGCTCCATTTGATCTACCGGAGGCCGAATCTGAACTGGTAGCCGGCTATTTGACCGAGTATAGCGGCCTACGCTGGGCCATGTTTTTCCTGGGCGAATACGGCAACATGACCATCGTGTCCGCAGTCGCGACAGCTCTCTTCCTGGGGGGGTGGTCTTTTCCCGGCGCGGCGATCGGCTTCTGGACCACACACTTTGGAGCTATTGCCGGAGCGGTCATTTTCAATATTATCTGCGTCGCCATTTTCCTGTCCAAGATGTTGGCGCTGCTCCTCGTCTTCATCTGGGTACGTTCGACACTGCCGCGACTGCGAGCCGATCAGTTGATGCGCTTTGCCTGGCTCTTCTTGATCCCTCTGACGCTCGCCAATATTCTGATTACCGGTGGGCTGCTGCTCATTCCGATCTCCCTACCGGAGAGGTTGGCGATCATGGCGGTAGTCAACTGGGGTATGTTGGCGCTGGTGATCGTGAGCTTCCGCAGCCTGGCAGGGCTCACCTCCAAGGGCAAACTTCCCAGGTGGGTGACTCCGGCCAAGGGGCCGGTGAGAGTGATACCACCGGCAGCAGCGCGGGGGCAGTCAGCGACCCAAGCGCAGCCGCAGGAGCTGGCAGCAGGCCCACAGCGCAAGTAGCGGTGGGTTATCCGGCGCTACGCGGTAGGTGAGCGCTAGGCTCGGTGACTCAGACTGTTTGACACCGATACGTGCGTGGCGTACACTAAACTGCACATTGTACCTGGATTTTTAAGCGATGGTTGGGATGAGTAGGCAAGAACCCGCAGATAGAGAGAGGGAGCCGGCGGCTGGAAGCTCCCTGCTGTGAACTTTTGCCGAAGTGACCCAATCGCCCGCAACGTGAGTGCCGGCCACATACCTCTGGTAAAATTGGTTGGCTGGTAATGAGTAGCGTTGCGCGGTTGGCGACCGTTAACGCGCCTACCTGAGGCGGTTGCGCATCGGCGCCCGCGAAACAAGGTGGCACCACGAGAAGCCTTCCTCGTCCTTGGCGAGGGAGGCTTCTTTTCATATATTTCAGAGGTGTTTTATGGCAACCGAGTCAGCACAAGAGACCGATCGACAACCAGGGGACGAGATACCCAAAGTCTATGATCCCCAGGCAACAGAGCAGCGGATCTATGCCTGGTGGGAGCAAAGTGGCTACTTCAAGCCCCGTCCCAACCCAGCGCGCAAGCCATTCGTCATCAGCATGCCGCCGCCTAATGTTACCGGCGCGTTGCACGTCGGGCACGCGCTGGTAGCAACCATCGAAGATATCATGATCCGTTACCATCGCATGCTTGGTGATGAGACGCTATGGGTGCCGGGCGAGGATCATGCTGGCATTGCCACACAAGCAGTAGTTGAGCGCGAGATTGCTAAGGAAGGCACCGACCGTTACGCCATGGGGCGCGAAGCCTTTGTGCAACGCGTCTGGGAGTGGGTCAACGCCTACAAGCACCGTATCCAGGACCAGCACCGCCGGCTTGGCGTTTCGTGTGACTGGGAGCGCGAGCGCTTTACCCTCGATGATGGGCTGGCCCGCGCCGTTCGTGAGGTTTTTGTTCGCCTGTACGAGGAAGGGCTGGCGTATCGCGGTGAGCGCATCATCAACTGGTGCCCCGGGTGCATGAGCTCTATCTCGGATCTCGAGGTCGAGGTCGAGAACACTCCCGGCAAGCTGTATTACGTTAGTTATCCGCTGGAGCCGATCGAGGGCGAGAGCGATGAGCGGGTGATCACGGTTGCGACCACCCGGCCCGAGACCATACTTGGGGATACTGGTGTCGCCGTCAATCCTGAGGATGAACGCTATCGCGATCTGATTGGGCGCTTCGCCATCCTGCCAATTATGGAACGGCGCATTCCGATCGTGGCCGATACTGCCGTCGAACTGGGATTCGGTACCGGTGCTGTCAAGATCACCCCGGCTCATGACCCCACTGATTTCGAAATCGGAAATCGTCACAATCTGGAGCGGATCCAGGTCATTGGCTTCGACGGCAAGATGACCGAAGCGGCCGGCGAGTTTGCCGGCGAGGACCGGTTTGTAGCTCGCCAGGGCATTATCGCCGAGTTCGAACGGCTTGGTCTGCTGGAGAAGGTGGAGGACTACGAGGTTCCGCTGGGATACTGTTCTCGCTCTCACACCGTCATCGAACCTTTAATCTCGACCCAGTGGTTTGTCAAGATGACTCCACTGGCTACCGGTGCACTGGGCGCCCTCAAATACGGCCAGTTGCACATAGTTCCCGAGCGCTTTAGCAAGATCTATAGCGAGTGGCTGGAGAATATTCACGACTGGAATATTTCTCGGCAGTTGTGGTGGGGCCATCGCATTCCCGCCTGGTACTGCGATACCTGCGGCCAGATCACTGTCGCGCGCGAGGATCCAGCGGTCTGCTCACACTGCGGCAGCGAGTCCATTTACCAGGACCCCGATGTATTCGATACCTGGTTTAGCTCCTGGCTCTGGCCGTTCAGTACACTGGGCTGGCCGGAGGATACTTCTGATCTCCGCCGCTACTACCCAACCAGCGTGCTGGAGACCGGCTACGACATCATTTTCTTGTGGGTAGCGCGTATGGTTATGGCTGGCGTCCATTTTCTCGGAGTCATACCCTTCCATACTATCTACTTGCATGGCCTGGTGCGCGATGAGCAGGGTCGCAGGATGAGTAAATCGTTCGGCAATGGAATAGACCCGATCGACGTCATCGAGCAATATGGTACCGATGCCCTGCGGTTTACCCTGATGACCAGCAGCACACCCGGGAATAACACCAATCTCTCGATGAACCGCATCATCGGCAATCGGAACTTTGCCAACAAGCTATGGAACGCTTCACGCTTTGTCATTAGCCAGACCGAGGATAGGGTTACTGCTATACCTGCCCTGGAATCGCTTAAGGCAAGGACATTGAGCGATCGCTGGATCATCAGCCGGGCCGCCAGACTGACTGGAGAAGTCAAGCGACTCATGGATGACTACCAGTTTGGCGAAGCTGGGCGACAGATCTTTGAATTCTTCTGGACGGAATATTGCGACTGGTACATCGAGATCGCCAAGATGCAGTTGCACTCTACCGACCAGCGAGAGAGCACAGCGGATATATTGCGCGCAGTCTTGGACCAGACGCTTCGGTTGCTGCACCCCTTCATGCCGTTTGTCACCGAAGAGATCTGGCAACACCTGTATGCGGTCGTGCCGAAGGAACTTTGTCCGGCTCCAGCCCTGATCGTTGCTGCTTGGCCGGAGCCGTCCGATGCTGCTCTGCGCCGGATCAGCAGTGCCGCCGAGGAGCAATTCGCGCTGCTGCAAGAGATCATCACCAGGATACGGGATGCGCGTAAGCAAGCTGGAGTTGAGCCTGGACGGTTTATCAAAGTCATTCTAGGGGGTGGCACCAGGTCATCGCTGCTACGGCAGCAGGCAACCCTGATCGAGCAACTGGCGCGCACTGAGACTCCACAGATCGAACGGAAACTGGCCGTCAAACCGAAGCAGGCAATGGCTGTTGTGGCGGATGGAGTAGAAGTCTTTCTGCCATTGTCGGGCATGCTCGATCTCGAAAAGGAGCTGTCTCGCCTCACTACGCAGATCGAGGCCGCTCGTACGGCTATAGAACGTTCGGAGAGCATGCTGGCGAATCCGAACTTCGTCGCTCGGGCACGTCCGGATGTCGTTCAGAAAGAACAAGATTCGCTAGCCGCTGCTCGAGACACACTCGCTAAACTTAGCAGCCGGCGCCAGGAAATCGCCGTAGACTGAGGGGGCAGTATTCTTCAAATTTCGGGGTCTACGATGCCCCGCCGGACCGCGTAGCGGACCAGATGGGTCACGTCACGCAGACCAAGTTTCATCATGACGGCGGCGCGATGCGACTGCACCGTCTTGATGCTGACATGCAGTCGGTCGGCGATCTCCTGGTTGGTATTGCCTTCGCCGACCAGCTGCAAGATCTCGCGTTCTCGGCTGGTAAGGGTGGCGTAATTGTCCGCGATCTCAGGTGTCCGCGGTACACCTGCGGGGAATGCGCCACTGGATGAGGAGCGGCTGAGATCGCGTTCTGCATAGTTGTCAACCAGGGCGCGAGCCAAGCTAGGAGACAGGAACGCTTCACCACGCGCAACCGCCCGCACTGCGGCCACTAGATCGGCGGCAGCGGTGCGCTTGATGACATAACCGGAGGCGCCCGCCTGAAGCGCCCGGAAAAAATACTCTTCCGCCTCATGCATGGTGAGAAACAGCACCCGCGATTCAGGCGCCTGGGCGCGAATGCGCCGGCAGGCTTCGACACCGTCTAGCTCCGGCATGCTGATATCCATCAGGACCACATCCGGAGCTAACAGAACTGATTGCTCCACTGCTTCCCGTCCCGTATGCGCCTCACCAACCACCTCGATATCACCCGCCATGGAGAGGAGCGCTTTCAGACCGTCCCGAAGAATGTCATGATCGTCAGCCAAAAGAACCGCGATGGTTCCGTGGCTCGTAGATGGTGCATCGGTCATCGGTGGTACCTACCACCCCTCTCTCAGCCTGGTCGTCGCCCGGTCACACTTCCTGGAAGGAAGCGGTCGGAAGCGGCACGCGAACTCGTAACCAACATCCCCGTCCTGGTCGAGATCGGAGCATGAGTGTACCACCCAACGGTCGGATCCGTGCCTGCATGCCTTCAAGTCCCAGACCACCAGACCGGTAGGGCAGCGGATGCTGTGCGGATGATGTGGAGGATCCTCCCCAAGCGAATCCCTGGCCGTTGTCGGCAACGAGCAGGGTGACGTAGTGGGCAGATTGGCGTAACCGGCAGGCTGCTTGAGTTGAGTGGCCGTGCCTGACGGCATTGGTTAAGCCTTCCTGAGCGATGCGGAAGAAGGCGGTTTCGATGTCGCTGGGAAGGCGATCGGCTCCGCTGGTGACGACGCGTAACTCGACGCCGAGTCGTTGGCGGGCATCTTCCGCCAGCCAGCGGAGCGCTGCGGGGAGACCCAGGTCGTCCAGTATGGCCGGGCGCAATTGGCGAGATAGTGCCTGTACCTCGGCCAGGGTGTGCTGCGCTAGTCGGCTCAGCTGCTCGGCCTGCTGGCGTGCCTGAAGGGATGAAGGACCGGTTTGCGTGGCAAGCCGCTGGCAAATCGCCTCGGCGTGCAGCACCAGGGCAGTCAGGCTCTGGCCGGTTTGGTCGTGCAGCTCCAGCGCCAGTCGTCGCCGCTCCTCTTCTTGCGCGCGCAGCACGTGAGCGGCTACTTCATTTCTGCTGCGCGCCATCTGGTCAAGCATAGCGTTGAAAGCACGGGCGAGCACCCCGACATCGGCGTCAGTTTCGCTGACGGAGGCTCGGGCGTCCAGATCGCCATACTCGATGGCTCGAATGGTGAGCAGTAGGCTGCGAAAGGGAGCAAACGCCGCACGCAAGAATACGAAGTTGACGAGGAGGCCGAGTACGACCGCCAGCGCAATGAACGCGGTATCGATCAGGTAGTGATAGGTTTCCGGGTTCTGTTGCGTGATCCACCAACCGGCAAGCGTATCCAGAACAATGATGATGCTATTGGCCATGATGACTTTTTCAAAGGTGGAGAGCTGGCTCAGCCAGCGCAGAACGCTATTGCCGAGTCTGGCGTGCGTCGGTAGTCCTCGCTGAAGGAATGAGGGGTTATTCATGGATGTGCCCGTCCTCACCGGTGCCCGCTCATGTACTACTGGCAGCCGCCGCAGGCACCGTGGTGCCAGGCGACACCACTATGTTGAGCGTGCCGTACCAGGTCGGCCGTCCTGGGGTCTGTAAGCTCACCCGAACCGACCAGCGACCGGCCATAGTCAGCTGGAGGGGAACGATAAAGGTTCCCTGGCGGTTCCGTGTGCCCTGCAACGTTGCCTGGTGACTGCTCATCGCCATCTCTGGCATATCCCAGGTGGCCAGAAGCTGTGCCCAGGGGCCGCCAACCGCTGCCTTGTCGTTGGTATCGGCGAGAGATACGATAAGATGGGCGGTTGCTCCGACCTGTGGCTGGGACGGCCAGACAGTCGCGTGTGCTTGCAACGTCAACCACCGTTGGTGAAGCACGGTTGCGACCGGCACAGCCAGCGCCAGCAGCAGCGCGCCACAGAAAATGAGCCAAATAGTCTTCCTCACGGACAAGGCGAATCGAGCGTCTGCTGGCGAAATAGATCCCACTCTAGCACCTCCGGCTGATGGTGCCTTTCCACCAAATATCACTACTACTGGTTCTGTTGGCATATACGTAGCATACTCAGGAGAGTGCCGCTGCGTCCACTCGCAGAAGTACGGAGAATCAACCCATATTGCTACTGAGGGGACAGCGTGAGAGGGGTACCATCCAGCGGACGCGGCGGCGGTGGTTTGCGGATGGCGCCGCCGATTACGGTCTGGATTACCAGATTCACTCCGAAGTGGTAAGCCAGCTCCCGTTCGTGGGCAGCCGAAAGGATAATCAGGTCACACCGTTTTCCAGGCTCCAGGCTGCCTATCTCTGACTGAAGACGGAGTGCTCGCGCGCCCTCGATGGTCGCGGCCAGAATCGCCTCGTCCAGTGAGGCATGCATGGCACTGACGGCAAAAGCAATCATGATCTGCATATTCTCGCAGCAGCTGGTACCAGGATTGAAGTCGGTTGCTAACGCGACGTGTAGACCGGCTTCGCGGTAGCGATTCCACTGCGGATAAGGGGTGCCGAGAGTAAATGAACATCCGGGCAGAAGCGTGGCAGTAACGCCGGCCTCAGCCAGCTGCTCTAGATCGCGAGCGCTGGTAAAATCGAGATGGTCCGCCGAGACGACGCCAAGCTCGGCAGCGAGCTCCGCGCCGCCGGTTTCACCCAACTGGTTGGCGTGAAGCTTCAGCAGGTAGCCGAGATCTTGCGCTCGTGCCAGTATCCGCCTCGATTCCGCCACGGTAAAGGCAGTGCGCTCGCAGAAGACGTCACAGAAGCGCGCCTTTCCTTTAAAAGCGGGTAGCATCTCGTCACAGAGACTGGCAACATAGCGGTCGCGTCCTGCCCGGTGGCCTAAGTATTCCGGTGGGATGGTGTGCGCTCCCAGAAACGTAGGAACAATGGCGGGCAGTCCAGGCTCGTTGGCTAGATCGCGCATGACACCAAGACAGCGCTCTTCGGTACTGAGTTCAAGCCCATAGCCAGTCTTTCCTTCGACGGTAGTGGTACCATGAGCGGCAAAGCTCTCCAGGCGGAGCCGTCCTAGCTCGCGCAAAGTCTCGGTATCGGCGGCGCGGGTAGCTCGAACCGTATTCAAAATACCTCCGCCCCTTCTGGCAATGTCTTCGTAAGACACGCCGGAGTGGCGCAGCTGAAATTCCTCGGCCCGGTCGCCGGCGAATAGAAAATGGGTATGCGAGTCCACAAAACCAGGTAGCACGGCGCAACCGCCCGCGTCCAGCCGGTTCTCGGCAGTATATCTCGGCAAGATCGATCACCTGGGCGAGCGCTTCGTCAGGCCCGACCCATACTATGCGTCCAGCAAGCGCCGCCAATGCGCCCCCTGCTATGACTCCTAGGGGGCCGCTGGCTCCCTCGCAGGCACCGGGAGCGCAGCTAATGAGCCGGCTTGCGCCGCGCAAGACCCAATCCGCCTCTATCGGGAATGATCTGCCTGGGCTCATCATCCCAGCCGCTCGCGTAATGCACGGGCCACTCCCTTGGTCACCATGCCGCTCACATCTCCATGTAGCCGGGCCACCTCTTTGAGCAAGCTCGAACTGATGAAGAGATGCGGCAGCGCAGTGATGATCATCAGTGTCTCGATCTCTGGAGCCAGATTGCGGTTCATCAGCGCCTGTTGAAATTCGTACTCGAAGTCGGTGACGGCGCGCAATCCACGTACGGTTGCTTGTGCACCGACAATGCGGGCAAAATCTACTGTCAAGCCCTCGTAGCAGTCAACCCGCACATTTGACAGTCCCTCATCGGTGATAACCTCTTTCCAGAGGCTAACGCGTTCCTCGGTGGAAAAGAGTAGATTCTTGCTGGGAGTCTGGTACACCGCGACTACCAGTTCATCTACTAAGCTCGCGGCACGCTTCGCTATATCTAGATGTCCTCGATGTACAGGGTCGAAAGTGCCGGGATAAACCGCTATCACATGGCGGTGCTGCGTCCCTCCGGTGGTGATGTCAGCAGATTTGGCGGCTCTTTCCGCTGGATTATCGACGTTACCGTGGCGACTTTGCCCGATATCCCCCATTCAACTCACTCCTCGCGCTATGGCGTCACTCTGGATGCTAGAGGTACGTTATGCGGCATTGTACGTGCCCGGCTTCGTTCTGTCCACTGTTCACCGCTCAGGTGATATAAACTGGAGTAGTGAGCCAGAGCGTGAGCAGTGCCCCCTGCAGCAGGAAGCACCCTACCAGGAAGAGATCGAGCCCAGGGCGGCGCAAGCTCCATCGGGCCAACAGCAGGAAGATAGGTGCGGCGGGGATCAGGTAGCGCCCGGCGGAGACGAAAATGTCTGGGGTCCAGGTGACCGGGGAGACGATGACAAGAGCAAGCAGTCCTGCAAGATATAGCGTAAAGATAAAAGGCTGCCGCCGTACCATTAAGACCGTGATTATCGTGAAACATAACAGTGGTGCCAGATCGATGAGTATCAGCGCCTGCTGGTACGTCCAGGGAGCTGTGACAAACAGATGATATATGGCCTTCGGAAGTGACTGCCAGGGCAGCATACTGATGTGACGCCAGCTTATCTGTTCGGCTTGGGCAAAGCTTAGTGGATCGTCGAACCGCTTACCCAGGTACAGCATGTAGATGCCCAGCCCTAGCGGCACCGAGATCGCTAAAGCGGTTGCCTCCAGCACTGCCTGCCGATGTAGCCAGCGTCGCCAGCCACCGTCCATCCAGAAAGCTCGGTGCCACCAGTCATGGGTGTTTCCGTATTCCCACAACATGGGCAACAGCAGTATGATGCCGGTGAAACGAAGCAGCACAGCCAGGAATGCGCAAATGGCAGCTCCGTACCAGACTCTGCGGCGCAAAAAGTACAGGCAGAAGACTGCCAGCGCCAGGAATATACCATCAGTGTACGCGGCAGCGAGAAAGAAGGCCAAAGGATAGGCGGCGACCAGCCGAATGGTACGTGCGCTTGCCTCTTGACCGTCCTCCTGTGCGGCAAAGAGTCCCAGCCCGATGAAGCCTGCCAGCGTGCCCAGGTTGGCGATGAGCATCGCTCCAGTCAGCCGATTCGCGCTCCCAATCAGCGCCGTAAGTAGAGCAATGAGCATCGGATAAAGCGGGAAGAATGCGGTAGGTATCTGCCCATGATCTCGAGCCAGTGTGGCCAGGGTCGGGTGCCAGTAGCCGTACTTCGATATGTTCAGGTACCAGACGGTGTCAAATTTGTACCAGGACCAGAGCAGGTCGTGAGGAGATAGCTGCTTCTTGCCGAGGCTGCTCAAAGTCAGGGCAAAGTACGTCGTCAGTGCAAGGAGTATGCGTGTGACCAGCCACATACTTGCCGCTTGCACAACGATAGTGCGCGTGGGTGAGCGTGTCGCTCGCCAGCGGGCCTGCCATCTGTGACCCAACCGCCGAACTCGCCGTATCTGGCCTTGCCAATCTGAAATGTCTCGTGGAGCGTGGGATACGGGTGCCTGTTGAAGTTGTGTCATAGCCAGAAATCAGTAGGATCATGTGAGATGATAAGGATAAGCACGATTGCCGTTTCCTATTAAGCAATAATGATACCATCCGGAGTCTTCGAGCCGAAGTACACCTGCGTTTGGACTCCAGCGTTCCGCCTGCCGACTTTCCCTAGACGATCTGTGCGGAGCACAATCGGCAGTGAGATCACGACTGCGCTACCCATTCTTCGACGCGCTCGATAATCTGCGCCCCTGGTTCCTGATAATGCCGGCACCGGGGCAGTGTACCCAGGATAGTAGGACCATAACTTCGTGTCTGCAGACGGTGATCGAAGAGGACTACCGCGTTACGTCTCCAATGACTCCAGGCCAGACCGCCCAGCGCCAGCCGAACCTTGAGCGCAGCATGCGGCACCAGGAATTGATTCTGCTGGTCGTTCCAGGTGTCGGCACGCGCCGCCAGCAAGGGATCGCTGAGCGCTGGGAAGGGTATGCGGGTGATGACCACGCATGCGGGTGGGTGGTCTACTGGTATGCCACCATCCCAGAAGGCGCCTGCTCCGAGAAGTACTACCCGTGGTTCCGAGCGAAAAGTTTGCCAGAGCTGCCGTACCGATCCATCTTGCCCTTGTGCCATGAGCAGAATAAGCTGCTTCTCCAGGGCTCGGCGAATACTGGCAGCACTGGTCCGAAGCGCGGCATGCGAAGGAAACACTACCACCAGATCACCCTTTAGGACGGTGGCGAGCCGAATCAACATATCGTCCAGATGGCGCTGGTACTGAGGAGCATTTGGCTCAGGCACGTCAGTTGGTAGGCAGAGTATCGTTTGATCGCTGCGATCCATTGCTGGGCTGAGTGTCTGGGTTGTAGGGGGCAGAGACAGAGATCCGGAGGTATAGGCGAAATCTCCGGCTACTGCCAGGGCGGGTGCCGCCAGGATCAGACCACGTTCCGGCCCCCAGAGGGCTTCCAGCGATTGTCCGACCTGTACCGGGGCGCTGTGCAGCACCGGCGTTTCAGCGGGTTGCAGGTAGCCTGCGCCGTCGCCCGCCGGCTCGGTGACTTCTCCCGGGGGTACTGGAGTAAGTAGCTCAGCCGGTTCGCGATTCGCGTGACCCGACTGAGCTACGCCGGGTGGCGCCTGATTGCGGTAGGTTTGCGTCGACCGCCTACTGTACCCGCCGTCATTACCTCCGCTCGCTCCGGGGTAGGGAAGCCGGAGCCACGAGATGTCCGTTTCATTGCTCTGTAGACTGAGGACGGCTTTTACCTGGCCCCGCACCTGCTCGAGAAGACGGGCGCATCCAAAGAGATCGGTGGCAATGCCATCGCTAGCCACGCTTACGTTTTTGCCTCGTTGAGCGACCAATTGTAGAGCGGCCTCGCGCAGAAGCTTTACTACCGTGCTGAGATGGGTGTCCAGGGTTGTGCAGGCCCGTGTTACTTCCTCCCAGCTAGAGACTCGCAACACGTGCGTGTCGAGCCTCAGCATTCGCTGCTCCATACCTTCACCTGACTGGCTTCCTTTACCATTCTCACTCTGGGCCTCGGTAAGCAAGCGATGAAGAGCGGCAAACAATGGAGAAATACAACGCTGGGCGCGTTCGACCTGAGCAAACCAGGATTTCTCGCGCTGTTGGCCGGCAGACGTAGTGCTGCGTACATCCAGCTGTTCAGCCGCCAGATGCAGTAGCCCGGAGCGTTTTCCGTTGGGCTGCAGTTCCGCCAATTGGTTGAGCAACGAGCTAAGGGTAGACTGCTCTACTACCGTACTTCGAGCCCGGCGCAATTCTTCCTCGAGCAGATGAGCATCCAGCACCAGGACACGACTGGTTGTTGGCAGCAAGTCATCCGCGGTAACCAGATGTGCGGCCAGCGCGGTATGCGTCGTGAGGACAACTTGTACGTCTCTAGCGGCCTGCTGGCCACGTGCCACAAAGCAATAGCCGTCGCGGCGATAGGTACAGCCGGAGAAGGAGTCGGCGAAATCCTTTCCTGACCGCACTCGTTCCCAGGCTACCAGCTCGGGTCCGGCTAGGGCGACTTCGCCTCGCGCTCCCGTCTCGGTTCGTCCGGCCCAGACGGTAAGTTTGGCCAGGCCACGGGCCATTTCCTGGGAGAGGGAGGTGTTATGAGACACGCGCGCAATACCGAACCAGCGGTGCAGACATAGATAGGTCTCGCGGTCGGTCAACTCGGTCACCCGGATAGCCTCCGGCGACAGGCCCGCGGCCTCGAAAGCGCGCGGGAGGTTATGCTGGACCAGCCGGCTGAGATTGTCCTGATCGGCAACGCTGATGAGGAGTGCGCCAGCGGGCTGATCTTTGGCCCAGGTCAGCGCGCTGGCCAGGCAGGCAGTCGTACCGGTGCCGTCATGTTGCAGCTCTAGCACCAACGGGCCACCTCCGCTAGCGAGCGCCTCGCTCACATTGTGAGTAATAGTACGCTCCAACGCTGTCTGTGCCTCCGAGCGTATCTCCGGTGGCACCACTGAGGGAGCGGCAAGCAAACCGGGGAGCGCCGGTACTGAGCCGTTCTCGGTTTGGATGGGGCTCTCGGCGGCTGTGGGCACCAGGCGCATGCGGGCCACCGGGGTCTCTGGTGTGATGGCCAGCGACAGCACAGCGGGATCCATACCCAGTTTGGCGGCCAGTTGATCACCGAGCGATGCGGATGCCAGGCCAGTGATGGGTCCTCCGCTGCTGAGATTTCTGAAATTCATGTGTTGCTCGCGTACTGCGGCTCGTACGAAGTAGGATGGAGTCCAGTCTGGCGGAGCGGCAAGGCGTCCCAGTCCCTCTATGGTGCTGGCATCCAATTCTTCCAACCGCTTCAAGAGCGCGAGGAAGACTTCCATTGACAGCTGGGCGTCGGCCAGCGCCCGATGATACGTTGGACTCTTCACTCCCATGGCCTGACCAACAGCTCCCAGAGTGTAACTGGGAAGGTCAGGCAAGAGCGCGGAGGCAAGTTCAAACGTGTCGATGAGAGGGTTGCGGCGCGCCAGGCCAGCGCGCCTCAAGAAGGCGGCATCGAAGGGGACGCTGTGACCGACCAGAGGCAGTTCACCTATAAACGTACGCAGCCGTGGTAGCAAGACAGCCAGAGAAGGCGCATCCCTCAGCTGCGGAGAAATGATACCTGTGAGCCGTTGCACGCGATATGGTATAGGGAGACCTGGCGAGACGAACGACTCGAATGTATCCAGTACGTCCTCGCCGGCGAACTTGAGCGCGCCGATCTCAATGATCGCGTCCTGTTCGGGATGCAATCCGGTGGTTTCAAGGTCGATGGCGACACGAACCGGGGGTGTCTGCCCTGGCAAAGAAAGCTCCCATCATTGTCGGGCCCCGCTCCTCGGCGGGGCGATTCATTGCATCGCCCTGTGGGCACGTAGTCGAGCCAGTGAAGCGGCGGCTGCCGCACCTGCTTTTCCGCGGTGACTGATGCGATGTTTCTCCTCAGCAGATAACTCAGCCACTGTGCGATCCAGGTCCGGCACATAGAAGATTGGATCATAACCAAAACCACCGTAGCCGGCAGGCGCCGCAGCGATCATTCCCTCCAGTGTACCGTCAACCACATCATACAGCCCATGTGGCGCCGGTTCGGCAATAGCAATTATACAGCGATATCTGGCGGTGCGGGGCGCTCCGGGGATGCTATTCAGCCGATCGAAGAGCATTCGAAAACGCTCTTCGTAGGGCATGTCCTCACCGCCAAAGCGAGCTGACCAGACGCCGGGTTCACCATTGAGAGCATCTATCTCCAGTCCTGAGTCATCGGCCAGCGCCGGTAGGCCAGAGGCTTCAGCATACGCAATTGCCTTCAGAACAGCATTCTCGGTGAAGGTTGTGCCGGTCTCCTGTATTCTCACCTGAAGCCCCATCTCCACAGGGCCGACCAGTTTACAGGGAATGGATGCCAAAATGGCGCGGAACTCTTCTATCTTGTGTTGGTTGGTGGTTGCCAGCAGTAGGACCTGCTGCTCGCTCATAGAACGTTACCTTTCTCAACCGAGTAGCCGTCAACCACCATGACATGAAAGGAGGAATACAATGCCGCTTCAATGAGAGAACTCGAGCGCATTCTAGCACGTGGCCGATGCGGCGTCGAGGGAAGCACGAGGTAAGCAGCCAAAGCCGCCGTGCTATACTCGTACAAGTATATCAGTGGGAGGGGAGAAAGCGGTATTGTTGTGGCAGTCGAGACTATTCCACCGCAACTCCAGCGGGCCACGCTCCATCTCTACCAACTCTACGACATAAGCTACAGTATTGATATCGAGCGGGCTCGCGAGACACTGGCAACTCCTAGCGCGCAGGTACGTCCGGTAGCCAGCCGGGGCGGCGGCAGTATTGATATCCGGCAGCTCCCTCTGGAGATCGGTATGGGCGACTATTCGATGCTCCTTGGCGACCGCGAGGTACGTGCCTACCTCCACGCACGAATCTATGACCTTGGTATTCTGGCTTTTCGCATGATCATACCGCTTGACGAGCCGGAGACCTGGGAGAATGTTACCGACTTGATGGCTAGTGTGCAAAGCTACCCAGCATCGGCGCAAGAGACCTTCGATTCTCATCGGGATTCATTGCAGGAGACGTTGGAGCCGGCTCTGGAACGCCCCAACAAAACTGTGCGGACAGAGGAGTATGCGATATTATTGGTTGAGCAACTCGGAGCCGGTATCTCAGCCTCGCATCTGGCGCGACACCCGGTGCTCCTGCAGGCAGCGCTGGGCGAGCGGCGACCGCTCAGCCGCTCCGCAGGGTCTCTGGCTAACTCACTCAGCTACTACGACGACGATCTGACACTACTCACCTGGAATTCCGCCATCGTTATCGAGCCCGATGCGGCCGCCCGCGACGATGCTGCGCTGTTGCTGGAGTTTGCCAACGCCCAGCTCCTTGCTTTGCGTTCCTATGATGCCACCGTTGAAGACGATCTGGCGCGTATCGTACCCCTTATCGCGCGCCGGCGCATGCCCGTCTGGGCCCGAGTGCAGTCCTCCAATAGCTTTCTTCGGGAAATATACGCCCTCATTGCCGAGATCACTGATACTAACGCCCGGGTCGAAAATGCCCTCAAAGTCACCGAGGACATCTACTGGAATCGAGTCTACTCAGCGGCGCTGGCCACACTACGAGTTGAAGTCTGGCGGAACAGCATCAATGAAACGCTCCGGGTACTGCGTGAGACAGCATCGCTTCTGCACGAGGAGGCACAGGAAACCTGGACGACAGTGCTGGAGCTGCTGGTGATCATATTGATTGCCGTCGAAGTGGTAGTTGCGGTGGTAGGGCTACTCCACTAATAGTGGTAGCTGGCTGCGCCCTCCGAGTGGGAGGCAAAGCTTAGCCCGTATCTCACATTTGGATCGAATAGGAGTTGTGAGTCATGCCTTCAATTTCCCTGGAGATGCCGGTCCTCGAGAGTCAGGCGCTGTCTGACAACCCGCTTGGCGATCCCGCGAATCGGCTCTTGCCCGTCCTCCTACCACCAGGGTACAGCGAAACCGAGCGGCGCTATCCGGTGATTGTGGGGCTCGCCGGATTCACTGGAAAAGGAATCTCGTTACTTAACGAGGATGCCTGGCAGCCAAACCTCAAGCAGCGCCTGGAGCGGCTCTACGCTGCCGGCATGCCGCACGCCATCTACGTGCTGCCTGATTGTTTTACTCGGTATGGAGGTAGCCAGTATATCAATTCTAGCGCGACCGGCCGATATGAGGACTATGTGGTTCAAGAGGTCATTCCGTATGTGGACGCGCACTACCGTACCATTGCGGTTCCGGAGGGACGGGGGGTATTTGGGAAATCCAGCGGTGGCTACGGCTCGATGATCATGGGTATGCGACATCCCGAGGTTTTTGGTGCGTTGGCCTGCCATAGCGGCGACATGTTCTTCGAACTCTGTTACGGTAGAGACTTTCCTGAATTTTGTAACTCAGTGAACTCAGCCGGCGGCACACTGGCTTTCTGGAACCAGTTCGCGGCGCAGGTAAAGAAGAAGAGTTCGGACTTCGCGGCGCTCAACATCCTGGCTATGGCCGCCTGCTACTCGCCCGACTCGTCGGCGCCCCTGGGGATTTCTCTGCCCGTTGATCTCGAGACCTGCCAGAGAATCCCCCAGGTCTGGGCCCGCTGGCTCGACTGGGATCCAGTGGAGCTGCTGGATCGCTATGGCGACCACCTCCGGGGACTGCGGTTGCTCTACCTGGACTGTGGTCGTCGTGATGAGTATGGGCTGCATTTTGGGGCGCGGCTGATGGCCAGGCGATTGGCTGAGCGCGGTATTGCGTTCGAGTATCAGGAGTTCGATGACACCCACATGAATATTCAGTATCGCTATGATGTGTCGCTACCCAAGCTTGCCGAGGCACTGGCTCAGGAGTAAGTCGGAACAACCGTTAACACATTCCGAAGAGGATAGGCGTATGCTACCACCGGAGGCGCTAGCTGAGCTTAGTGAGGCCATTGGCGCAGGCCGCATAGCAACCGACGTACGTGACCTGATACCGTACGCGTCGGATGCCACATTTTCCGGCCGCATCCCTGATGCGGTCGCTCATCCATCGACGACTGACGAGGTGAGCCGGCTGATGAGAGTAGCTAGCCGGCGGCACATTGTCGTGGTACCGCGTGGCAGTGGTACCAGCCTCACCGGCGGACCGGTTCCTTTGGCCGGAGGTCTGGTGCTGGACCTTGCGGGAATGAACCAGATTGTCGAAATCGATCCCTCTACCAGCACCGCAACGGTACAGGCCGGAGTTCGCAACGTAGATCTGCAACGTGCAGCGGCCGCTTATGGTCTCTTCTATCCCCCTGATCCCGCCAGCTGGGAGAGCTGCACGCTGGGCGGTAATGTTGCCTGCGACGCTGGTGGGCCGCGCTGCCTCAAGTACGGTGTGACGAAGAGCTACGTACTGGGACTGGTCGTGGTGCTGGCGGATGGCCGGGTGCTGCGCCTGGGCGGCAAATTGCTGAAAAATGCGACAGGTTACCAGCTACTGCAACTTTTTATTGGCTCGGAGGGAACACTGGGTGTAATCACCGAGATAGTCCTGCGCCTGCTCCCTTTACCAGAGGCCTATGCCACTGCTGCTGTAGAGTTTGCCACCCTTGAGGATGCCAGTTTAGCGGTGACAGCGGTGTTAAGCGCTGGGTTGCTTCCGGCAAAGCTCGAGCTCATGGACCGTGTGACACTGGCGGCACTGGGGGATGCGCTGAACCTGAGGCTACCAGCCTCGGCCGGTGCAGTGCTACTGATTGAGCAGGATGGTACTGCATCTGGTGTAGTGAACGAAGAGATTAGCAAGATGGCTGAGATATGCCGCAAGCATCGAGCACTTGATGTACAGGTGGCGACGCAAGCCTCGGAGCGGGATAAGCTCTGGGCGGCACGCCGTGCCGCCTCGGATGCGTTGGGCCGCCTGCGTCCCAACAAGACAAGCGAGGATATTGTGGTGCCACGCAGCCAGATTCCCGAGATGGTGCGGCGTATAGGCCGTATAGCAGAATCCACCGGTCTGGAGATTGCCGTCTTTGGGCATGCGGGTGACGGCAATCTCCACCCCACAATACTCTTCGACCGCAAATTACCCGGCGAAATGCAGAGAGTAGAGCAGGCGGCAGCGGAGATCTTTAGAGCTGCGCTGGAGCTGGGCGGAACCCTGAGCGGAGAGCATGGAATCGGCGCGCTGAAGCGAGCATTTATTCGTGACGCGGTTGGGGACGACAGCCTGGCGCTGATGGTCGCGATTAAACAGCTCTTCGATCCACTGGGGCTGCTGAATCCCGGTAAAGTCTTTCCCCCCGCCGGCGCATCTCAGGTGGGGTTTCTCACCGACTTGCCGGTGCTCGATGGCCTAGCGACTGGTTGAAGCTCTCTCGGGGCCTGTCTCGTCTGTACAGAGAGTGCGACTAGCACCGATGACGCCGATTTAAGGTAGGACCAGAACAGGGAAGGGCTTGCACGAATGCCTACACCCAGCTACAATAAACTCGTATTGTGCTGCGTGGCAGGGTTACTGGTCTACGCACTTCGCGAACACATCCAATACACATCACCTCGCTGGCCATAGCCGGCCGCTGCAAGCGGGGGAGAAGACTGGTGGTATTCATGAGTTCCTCTCGTTCAGTCAAGCCGTTGGTGAGCTCGCTGCTGGCGTTGCTCTTTGTGCTATGTTTTGTCTTACCTTTCCTGCAGTTTAGCTATCTAGCCGGCCCGATCACTCCATTCGATGAGGTTCAGGCGGGTTCAATTCGTTGGGGAATTATTCTCGCAGTGGCATTGATCTGGCTGGGAGTGCAGCTCTTCTGGAAATCTTCCACCGGGGTAACCAAACTAGGGCTGGCGGCATCGGCAACGATTTGCTGGCTTTCCCTTGCACTGCTCTATGCGTTTAAAGATACCAACATCGATGAGGGAACACGCGGCGCTGTTGCATTCTTCACTCTCATGGGGGGGCTGGGCATTACGCTGCTTTGGATTTACTTTCTCGCTGACGACGTCAAATATTGAAAGTATCTTGAAAAGTTTCCCTGTCCACCGGTGCCAGTGCCAGTATTCTATTGCCCGTTGGCTACATGTCGCGGTAGCCATTTATGGGCCTGCCAGCCGGCTGCGATTCCGATAGCCAGTAGCAGGAAACTCAAGACCACCAGCCAGCGGGGAAAACTGTCGAGCAGCTCGGCGGCGATAACCCAGACTAATGGAGCGGCTTGTCCCAGCGCTCCGCCTACCACAAAGTAGAAGCCTGACCAGACGAAGGCGGCGATGGCGGCGGTAACCGCGTATTCCCGATAGGCGACACCGCTACTGCCTGCCAGTACCGTGGTGGGAATGCGCAGACCGGGAATGAGCCGGCCCACGATGATGGCAAAGCGGCCACGATGTTCCAACCATACTTTCATGTGAACGAGCCGGAGTTCGTGCAAATGCACGTACTTCCCGTATTTTACCAGCAGGATATTGCCACCGCGGCGCGCAATCGCATAGAGAACCGAAGACCCAAGGAACACCGCCAGGCTGGATACGCTGATGGTGGCAATGACATCTATAATGCTTCCGTGAGGTTCAGCTCCAGCCAGCATTACTAGTGCATCGCCAGGTATAGGGATAGGAACTCCCGCCTCCTCGATCAGAATGGCAAAGAACAGCGTAGGCAATTCATAGGCATAGAACAAGCCGAGAACAGTATGCGCCAGCTGAGCCAGTAGGTTCACCTTTCACTTCCCGCCTTTCTCTTAGCCGTTGAATGCCCAGATAGAACTCTCAAATCTGTCCACGCTCTCCGCACACCATGCTAACATCCCACACCAGTTAAGTCTGCTTGTTGACCAATGGTATGGCACAAATGACTTATGGCGCCCTGCCGTATTCACCGCTGCAACCACGTCTGCGACTTGCATCTGTCCTCCCAACGTGGCTGCTTGTCCTTTAAGTGTAGCATGCACGCAATTCTCACCGAGCATGGCAACGTCTGTAGGCAGGGCACTGCGGCAGTGCCAGTATTGCGCTCTTTAGGCATTGTCTGCTACAATCAGCCGGTTTGTAGTACATAAGCCCGAGTTCGATCACGTATGATGGTGATGCTGGGCTCTAACAAAGCCGGGCTATACCAGGCGCTTACCAGACGTTGATTATGCAATGATGACCTGTGGAGGAGTCAAGATGAGCGCGGACGACGATCTGCTCCAGGAACTGCTGCGGCAAGAAGAGGAATTGCAGTTCACTAGCTTTACCAATGAGACGGCGCTTGAGCTTGGCATGGCGCTGCTCCACGAAGCACGTAGGCGAGGGCAGCCAGTAACGATTGACATCACGCGTCATGGCCAGCAACTCTTTCACTTTGCCATGGTGGGAACCTCGGCAGATAACGACCAGTGGATCAAACGGAAGAACAACGTCGTCGCCCGCTTTGGACATAGCTCGTACTACATGGGCAGGCAGCTGGCAAGCCTGGGGCAGTCCATGGAGGAGAAATACCTGCTCTCCTCACGCACGTTTGCCGCGCATGGTGGTGCATTCCCCTTGATCACGCGCGGCGCCGGTGTCATCGGTGCGATCACCGTCTCGGGCTTGCCACAGGCCGAAGATCACGAGGTCGTGGTGACGACACTTCGCACGTTTCTGGCATCGAGATAACCTAGTCGGGGCAATGTCACCTGTCATTATCGCTGATAATGGTCAAGGTAGCCTCGCTGCTCGTCGCTCCGGTGCCCGTCATCGTCGCTGGAATTGAGCTTGAACCAGAGGATGTTCTCCAGCCAGAAGCGATAGACAAACGCCTCGAAAGTCGGGGCGCAGATACAGGTGTGCGCAATCACCGCTCTGCGCTCGTCCTCTGGCATATCATTTGGATTTTCATCTGCCCTCTCACCAAATTCATACGGCGAGACCAGTACGCACTCTTCGCCTTGTGGCGTGAGATAGAGATACCATAGGAGGACACTCTGTTGGTCTCTCAGGAAGCGGATAAGGTAGCCTGGCGTGTCGCCGATACACGGGATGATATGTGCCGCCAGGTCAAACGTGCACGCAGTGCAGGAGGGAATACGATCCTGAAGTTCCGGCGATCCCATGAGGCGCACGAATGCCTCCGGCAGAGTCAGGCCTAACTTCGCCGCCTCAGCCTCAATCCTGGCTAGGTTTCCCCGCTGCTCGGGCGCATTCCGGTACAGTTGCATACTCTCCTCGGTCTCTTGGTCCAGTTGGCCGAGCCAGTCGAGTGTACCGTTAAGTGCACGGATCGGTGGAATGCTTTCATATGGATAGAAGCAGTAGGTGCCGTTGCAGGGGCGATACGTGCCTAAATCGAAGGACCACCACCCGAACCTGAAAGGAGTTGTATTCTCCACGGTGGACGACATGCTGGTATTTCTCCTGTTCTCATCAAACGTGCCTTGTGTCTCCGCGTAGAATGTGCCTCAGAAGAACAGCCTAGATCTAAATTACTATCCAGCAGAGTGCTATCGAGCTTCACAAAAATCTCATTATCAGCAAGGAGTGGACAAATTGTAGCACTCTTGCTTAGCACATACAATCGGATCGTAAAGCTATACAGTCCAATGACGCTCGTGTGCAGCGCGTGTGAGATGTGGCTTGCCATTGTGACGTGATACCATACAGGAGAAGCTCCTATTCTCGCGCAAGAGAACAACGGAGGTGCTCATGCGTCTGGCTATCCTCTCGGATATTCATGGAAATCCGCTCGCCCTGGACGCGGTTCTGGCCGATATTGCGCGCCAGGGAGAGGTGGATGAGTACTGGGTGCTGGGGGATTTCGCTGCGCTCGGCTACGATCCGGTGACCCCGCTTGAGACTATAACCGCCCTGCCTCGTGCCAGTTTCACCCGTGGGAATACCGACCGCTATGTAGTGACGGACGATCTCCCGGTGCCCCCAGAGAAAGTCCTGGAAGAACCCGCGCTGCTTACCCAGGTCATTGAGGCAACCAGAAGCTTCTCCTGGACTAGGGGCTATATCAGCGCGGCGGGCTGGCTGGACTGGTTGACGACCTTGCCGCTAGAAGTGCGATTGGTCTTACCGGACGGCACTCGCGTACTCGGTGTCCATGCGGCTCCAGGCAGAGATGACGGATCTGGTATCCGTCCCGAGCACAGCGATGGCGAACTGGAGCAGCGACTGGCTGGCTGCGAGGCAGACGTGGTGATCGTTGGGCATACCCATGTGCCGCTCGATCGGCAGGTAGGCAGCATCCGTGCCATCAATCTGGGCAGTGTGAGCAATCCGGTCACGACAGGCTTGCAGGCGACTTATGTGCTTCTGGAGGCCGACGCGCAGGGCTACCGCATCCAGTTGCGGCGTGTAGATTACGACCGCGAGGCGGTCATCAAAGCCATCAAGCAAGCACGTCATCCCAGCCCCTCCTTCCTAATTGGACTCATGCGCGGTGACCACATCACCTGATCAGAATTGCCTCATCTGCCAGGTAACACTACCTCGTTGAGCGTCTCGTGTGAATTCAACTTTACCTACACTAAATGGACGGTCTGCCCAACTGCCAACGTGCCAATACGGATCACCGTCCCATAGACGCCCGCACAATTCTGGTTAAGTTGAACGACAGTTTTCAATACAGCGGGATCGGGTTGTGCGGTGTCAGGATTCAGATTTACCATCGCGCACCGCTTATCCCGAACCGTTACCTGAACGGCTGGGCTATCTCCTGTGTCGCCAAAGATTGCGGTTTTCCCAACCCATTGATCTTCTGTGAATGGCTCACTTAGTTGTGTGTCAATGACAATGTTCGGGCGGAAACGGCGTATATCAGGTGGTTTTCCTGAGTCGCTGGTTATCTTGTGGCTCGTTGCCACACTGAGCAATGAAATGGTCGCCTCATCGAAGATACCTTGATTGAGCTGCATCAACTGGACATCGGCCCCATAGCGACGAATTATTTCATCACGCAATTCGTCGCTTCTTATCTCTAGCACTTTCCCTTCCGGCGTAATGACATGGGTAGGTACATTGTTATCCTGAGATCTATGCTGCCGAATCGGTATATACAGGAGCAACGCCGGAAGTTTACTGGCAGTCAGCCAGGGAAAACCGCCCTGCTCGGCCACGCGGCGGAAAGCAAAACGCCGATCTCCCTCGAGGCCATACCAGCCTAGCTGTGTACACTCAAGCGATTCTCCCGCCATCGACTTAACCGGATAACGATAAATTGCCTGAATTTGCCCTATCTCAACGTCCATTTCAGTTCCTTATTGGGAATTTCAGTAGATCACGATTTCAGCCCCAGTGAGGTGGCACGCTTCACCTCCCTAATGAATGACTGTCTGTATGGATCGCGCGTCACTATCTCCGCTTCAGTCAGCTTCGAATGCCAAAGTGCTGGGATCGTCGCTCTGATACGATATGCTGCTGAATGTGCAACTTGGTCGCCATACATAGGGCCCAATTGGCATGCTCTTTGCTTTGCAACCGGGTGCTTGGCCACTGGACTGGGCTGTTGAGCGCACCGAAATCTGTGTTGTTGTCTGGCGGGCGTTGGGGATGTGGCGGGACATTGCAGAGTTCCCACCAGTCAGGGGTAGACGTGGCAACGGCACTCTATTTGGGCCTGTTTGTGGTGGCAAATCTCGTTGTCGCGGTCGGCGCTCTCGCTCTCATACGGCTTCTTCGGCTTCGCGGCCTCCTCACCAACGCCATTGCGTTCTTTGTTTGCTTCATCGGTCAAATCACCCTTTCGCTCCTGATCGCTGGCGTGGCTCTCGCAAGTCTTGGTGATGGTCTCGTGCTACTGGTCAACCTGCTTATCTCCGCCGAGCTGGTGGGCGCCAGCCTTCGTGTCTGTGGGCCACTCACTGTCATTGAATGGGGACGTCCGCGCGCGTTGCTGCGCGACCTTGCCCAGGTGCTGGTGGGCGCTCCTGTAGCCACCAGCCTCATCCTCGTCGGGCTCGTCGCGCTGGGCGCGCAGGTCGTGTTCGCGCTGCTCCTTCCGCCGTACGGCTACGATGCTTTCGCCTATCATCTGCCGATGGTGGCCGTCTGGATGCAGACCGGCAATATCTCTACTCGGATCCCCTATAACGGCTACTCCAATGTCTATCCTGCTGACACCGAGCTGATCTACACCTGGTTGGCGCTGTTCGTGCATAACTACAGTCTGCAACCCCTGTGTCAGATATTCTACTCGCTTGCGGGCTGGTTGGCAGTGGCGGGCATAGGCCGGGTCGTAGGGTTACAGCGCAGTCTGGCGCTGGCGGCGGGCGCACTGTATTTTCTGACGCCGATTGTGCTGGCCAACTCGCTCTCCTCGTATGTGGACATGGCATTTGCCGCGATGTGCCTTGTCTTGACATTCTTTACCCTGCGCTACATCTACCAGCCGCGAACTGCTCACCTGGCATTGGCCGGCCTGGCAGGCGGATTGTGCATTGGAATGAAGTCCACCGGTGTCGTCTACGTCGCCCTTGCGCTGGCAATTCTGGCTGGTAGCTATGCCTGGCGCTCGTGGCGCCCAGGAGCAAAGCTGCCACGAAAGACTCACTCGCGGGTCCTGTCTGATCTGGTGACAGCGACTGCTCTCTTTGCGATCCCCACACTGGCCTTCGGCATCTACTGGTACGCGCGGGACTGGGTTAACTTTGGCAACCCCGTCTATCCCTATACAATTACCGTGTTTGGGCACGTCTTTCCTGGGTGGGGGAGCGTACAGGACGTCCTCGTGAAGCAGCAAACGCCACCACAATGGGCGAATTTACCGAGCTGGCGGCAAGCGCTCGCTTCCTGGCAGACTGATCTGCCTGGACAGGTTACTACCTATGGCTACGATCAGCGGCTCGGCGGCTTCGGCATCCAGTGGCCGCTTCTGGAGCTGCCGGCGCTCGTGCTCTTCACGCTATATGCGCTCTGGAAGCGCTTGGATCTGTGCTTCACGCTGGTGTTGCCCACACTTATCGTTTTTCTCGTCCAGCCGGCGAGCTGGTGGAGCCGCTATATGGTCTTCATTGTTGGCCCGGCGGCAGTTGCCCTGTTTTTTCTCCTCCAGGAGCTGCCCGGCTGGTTGTCGCACCTATCATTAGCCTTCCACAAGCTGCCCAGTGGGGTCGTTCGTGCCCCCCTATTGCTCTGCGTGCTAGCCACCGCACTCTTTTCGGCATCTCGCACGCTTGCGAAGTACAGTTACCTCAGCACAAACCAGAAGGTAGCGTTGGCGCTCTCTCTGCCGTACGGCAAACACACCATCGGCGCGATCTGGCTGCCGCAATATCAATGGGTGGATCGAATTCCCGCAGGTTCGAAGATCGGCTATACCACGCCGGAGAATTACGATTTCTCACTTGTTTACCCGCTCTTCGGGTATGACCTGCAGAACCAGGTCATACTTATGTCGGATTCGGATGCAACCCATTTCGTGAACGAGATCCATGCAGAACACATTCAGTATGTTACGGCGGCAGCCGGCTACCCCTATCTCGGTTGGTTGATGCAGCGCCCTCAGCAATTCCAGGTGATTGCGACCTCTGGTGATGGCAGTAAGGTATTCAAGGTCATCTCATCACCCACCACCGGATGATGAGTCGGCAGAAGAGACCCTCAGGAAGAGCGGTGGCTATATCTCGATTTGCTGGCATGTCCCTTCGGCGGATGCCCCTTGCCGCCGAAGCACCGCCTGCCGGCTAGGGGCATCGTTTGAACAGATTTCTGCATGGCTCTCGAACTGGCCATATGCTATGCTGCTGCACGTACACGACAGAGCGAACATCCGCGCGAGTCGCCAGCGCCCAGCCATCCGATCTGAGCGCCATGAGTCAGGAGCACGCAATCATGTCAGCCACTCCCTCTCTTCCGACTGCATTGTTCATCCGGCGTGGCTGGTACCCTGCGCGGACGTTCTGAGGCACGGCGCATCTCCTTCGGCGAGAGACAACGCGTGCGGTAGTCCAGTAAGCGACACCGTGCCGGGCGCTGCCACCTCTACTCCTTGTCCGCGCGCTCCAAGGAGCCCCAGCCACGCCCACTCCGCGAGAGGGGTTTTCCGTGTCACTGCATGACAAACGGCTCGGGGCTTATCCCGCCTATCTGCTGCTGGAGGGCGCTGCGTCGCTCTTCCTCAGTCTCACGTACGCCGTCAATCTGGTGTATCAGGTACAGGTGGCGCACCTCAATCCGCTGCAGCTCGTGTTGATCGGCACAGCGCTCGAGGGCACGTGCCTGATCCTCCAGGTGCCGACGGGCATCTTCGCCGATGTGGTGAGCCGGCGGCGTTCGATTCTGCTTGGAATTCTCTTCCTAGGGCTCGGCGGGCTCTTGCAAGGGATGTTTGCCCTCTTCACCACCATCCTGATCTCCTCCATCGTCGCCGGCATCGGCTTCTGTTTCCTCGGCGGCGCCGAGGAGGCCTGGATTGCCGGTGAAGTCGGTGAGGCGCGCGTGGCGGACGTCTTCCTGCGCGGCGCGCAAGTTGGACAGGCCTGCTCGTTGGCAGGCGTGCTCCTCGGCACTGGCCTTGCCCTCGTACGCCTCGACCTGCCACTCTTGGTCGGCGGCGCGCTGCTGGTCGCGCTGGCGGCGGTGTTGGTGCTGGTGATGCCCGAACGCCACTTCTCGCCGGCGCATGGCGTTGAGCGGGCCTCCTGGCAAGCGCTAACCGGCACGCTGCGTCAGAGCACACGCCTGGTGCGGCACAGCCCGTTGCTGCTGACCATCGTTGTCGTCGCGCTCTTCGGCGGCATGTCGAGCGAGGGATTTGACCGGCTCAACGTGGCACACTTCCTTCGCGATTTCACCGTGCCTCCGCTCGGGCCGCTCGGGCCGGTGGCGTGGTTCGGTAGCATGAAGGTCGTGGCGGCGCTACTCGGTCTGCTGGCCGTCGAGGTCGCACGGCGTCGGATCGCCTATGACAGCCCAACCGCCGTGGCGCGTGGGCTGCTCGCGCTTGATGCGCTTTTGGTGATCAGCATGGTCGCCTTCGGCCTGGCAGGTGGGTTCGCGCTGGCGCTCATCACCTACCTGGCTGTCTCCGTGCTGCGCAACACCATCAATCCGCTCTATACTGCCTGGCTCACCAGGAGTGCACCGGCAGAGGTGCGTGCCACAGTGGTCTCGATGAGCGGGCAGATGGACGCACTGGGGCAGGTCGCGGCCGGTCCGGTTGTAGGCGTGGTCGGCCTGCTGGGATCGCTGCGAGCGGCGCTGGTGATGGCTGGTCTGCTGCTGTCACCGGCGGTGCTGCTCTACGCCCGCGCGCTGCGCAGGGAATCGCTGCCGGCCGCAGGTGAGCCGGCGGGGGTGGAAAGTCAGACGGCAGGCAGCTAATACGGCATAAGCAGAAGCTGCCAGCCGTACTCAGTACTGGTAACTGTGGCTGTCAACACGCGAAAAGGCCACTCCTCATCTGAAGAGTGGCCTTCACAAACGCCCTTGAATCATGGGCTTTTTCTGGTGAGCCCCGTCGGACTCGAAACACGGGATACTGCGCAGCGATCCGCTCGAACTCTGGAAGCGATGCTCTAAGCGCCGAAGGAGCTGGGGAAGGGACAGCACTTTGAGCCGAGCCGCCGCCAGCTCAATTGCCAGAGGCAGGCCGTCCAGCCGCCGGCAGATCTCCAGCATAAGCGGAGCCGTTTCGGCGGTCAGCTACAGTTCGGGCCGCACCTCGTGCATCCCCACTATAGGTAAACAGAGTAGCGGTCTGCAGCCAGCGATACCAAACGGGTATACCGACGTGCAATGTGTGGGGTCGCTGGTTGCGATAGTAGGTCAGTATTGGGCCAGCGACGTGTGAAGGTGGCATTGTGCTATCGCTCATGGCACGCACTCGATCTCCTGCGTGGACTTTCCCTCACTCCGACTACAGCACATCCGCATAGGCTCTGCCCCGGGTGTACACAGCGGATGTCAGTGCTTCGGCTTCAGACCGAGTTTGAGCAGTCAGCCGAAATGGTCACCCATAGTTGGCCAGATCCTCGGATTGCCAGCATTCGGCGCCGCGAATCACCTTGGCGCGCCGCGAGCGCGAAGTGTGACGTCGTTGTGATGGCGTAGCCTTGATTCGGTCTTGGAGATGTTCTAAGCTACGAGTGGGTCTGGATACGGTATGAGCCCCGCCTTGGGGGGAGGAATGAGAAAGGAGCTGCCATCATGCAAACCATGACCGCAATGAAGATCATTCCTCCACGTGTGATGCATGGGGTCCGGCAAGTGGACAGGGTGGGCCTGTAGAGGCAGGCGGTGGATATGGTGCGGACCTGCGCGGACACATCCCCGACAGCGCGCCCATATAACGAGCCATCACTGGCCGAGGCGTTCGAGAATACCAAGCGGCATGAGGTGCCACGCGCAGGAGCAGAGGAGAAGCGAGTTGTTGCGAGAGATGCAGCGACTCGCTTTTTGTGTAGCGCAGGGCAGTACAGCACACGGCAGGCTTGCTGGCACGAATAGGAGAGCAGATCCATGTTGGGAGATCTGACCCGTGAGCAGATTGAGCATCTGCTGCATAGTGAAGTCGTTGGGCGCATCGGTTGCCACGCCGAGGATCGGACCTACGTCGTCCCGGTGAATTACGCCTACGACGGCGAGTTCCTCTACGGGCATGCCGCAATAGGGATGAAGCTGCGGATGATGCGGGCAAACCCCGAGATCTGCTTCCAGGTAGACCGACGCAGCGGCCTCTCCGATTGGCAGAGCGTGATTGCCTGGGGTACCTTCGAAGAGTTGCACGGCGACGAAGCCACGCAGGCCATGGAGATGATCCTTGACCGGCTGTTGCCCCTCCTTGCCGGTGAAGGCCCGCTCGCCACTCGCGGCGAAGCGCGTGCAACCCTGGCCGCAGGCTCGCCCACCCTGGACCTGGTAGTCTATCGCATTCGCCTCCGTGAGCGCACGGGCCGCTTCGAGAAGTCGGCATGACCCAATCAGAGCACTGATCTGTAGAGGAAGCATCATCGGCGCTCCAAGAGAGCGAGGGCACGCAGGATAGTAGACCACGATCGTGCCGTCGGTGACGGGAAGCCACACAGAGAAGCTGCTACCTCCGCCCGAGGGCAGCTGGTGCTGTACCGGAGGATCTCTCCTATGGGCAACTCCGGCACGTATGGTTTTAGCGTGTGCGTTGAGGTCGAGGTTACCGGCTGGTCTGTATGCCTGCGACAAAGGCCCAAGCATCCGGCAGGTGATACTCCTCTCCGTAGACTGCGCCCGGCCGCTTCTGCCTGAAAGCCAGCTGTGAGGGTGCTGTACGCCTTGACCAGGCTTGCGCCAGGCATGCGGCGGGCATTGTACTAAGCTGCGCTGATTCCGCCTGGCAGCTCGATCACACTGTTCGGACCGAACTGATTGGTGGTGTCAATCACGATCTTGCCGTAACCAGCAGATGAAAACACTTTTTGGCTACAGCCGATCCACCCTCATCGGGCAACAGGTCGAGATGTTATTGCGGCTCCGCCTCCATGAGCGTCACTGGCACGGGGACCTCTTATGGGATGGCTTCGACTTGGAGCACATCGAGGCCGATAGAGAGCTCGCGGCCGAAGAACACGACAACTACCCAGACTTGGCGCATAAACTCGTCAACGCCGACGACGGTACCTCTGAAGTCTGCGAATGGCCCCGTGAGCACGCGAACGCGTTGGCCTTTCTGCGGGTAAGACGCTGTCTCTCGATTCTCATCCATGGTGTCGCCCCTCAGTTGCCGCCCGAGCAGTGTTCGCACGTCATGCCTCGCACCTTCTGTTGCTACTCTACAACGATACGGCGCAACACCGCGTGATTCGTCAGACAGACCTTAGTCTCCCCGTGTGTCAGCGACCGGGAGACTAAGGTGGAACGCACTTCCACTATCGGGACAACTCTCCGCCCAGATGCGGCCGTGGTGTAAGCTCACCAGATGCCGGCAAGCCGCGAGGCCAACTCCCAGGCCGTACTGCTCCCGGGTAAGGCTGGTGTCCACTCGATAGAAGGGCTCAAAAATACGCTCCAGCTGCTCGGCAGCGATTCCAACGCCCAAATCGCGGACGCACAACTCCCAACATGCTCCGTCGGAAGCCTCTCCTGGACCAGTGGAACTTCCCGCCTGGGTTGCCGGTTGAATGATCACGTCAATCTGGCCACCAGCTGGCGAAAACTTGACTGCATTCTGTACCAGATGCTCTACCACCTGACTCAAGCGGTGTAGATCTGCTTGGACCAGGGCGGGAGTTTTCAGTCGC
Organism: uncultured Chloroflexia bacterium; assembly: GCA_963826075.1. Lineage (GTDB taxonomy): Bacteria > Chloroflexota > Ktedonobacteria > Ktedonobacterales > JADMIN01 > JAJPKE01. The sequence continues at coordinate 194,426 of CAWGVQ010000002.1, read as the reverse complement.
TTCCCTCGCGCATCTCGACACCGCACGACAAAGTGAAAACGGCCACGTAGTCTCGTGGGGACGTGTTGCTTCACTTGGCTCACAGCAGCTCGCGCGAGATGGCACAGATCGATCAAGCTTTGATCAAGCTGGATCATTCCTGCTTCTAGCTCCGCGATTTGCAGCAGTTGCTCGGTGAGATGCTCCAGATGTTTCGTCGCTTGCTGGACAGTTCGCAGAAACTCCTCATGCTCTTTGGCAGTCAGCTGCGAGCCGTGAGACAAAAGCGTTGAGGTGTAGCCATCGATGATGGCGAGAGGTGCGCGCACCTCGTGGCCCAGAGCAGCCAACGTCTCCGGCAGTGCCGATCCCAGGAAGTGCACAGGCAGCGTTGCCGCGGGCCAGGGAGATGCTGACGACTGGTCGGTGGGAGCCGTGTTTGGATTCAGCCGCCTCTCGAGAGTTTCCCACGCATTCGACGGCTGCTCGTTTCCTCGGTGCTCATGAGATGTGCTCCTGGTCATGCCCTGATTCCTCTTGTTGCATTTCTCCCCTTGGGTTTCCTCGCCCAACATATGTACCTCGCTGCGAGTGTAGCGGGGAAATATCTCACAGCGATCACAAAGAGGCGTCTGCGGTCACAACGGCCTCACACGACAGCGCAGGTAGCCTGTCCAGCCACGGCAACATCCTTCCTCTCGTGCGGACCAGGCTCTTGAATGCCACTCGCGTCTCCTGTCCCCTCCATGCTGGCGCGGCGCGCCAACACCTCCTGCTCGGCGGTTTGGTGCCGTATCCTTCTGCCAGCTTCCGCCACCAGGCAAGCCGACCTATGAACCCACCAACGAACTTCACGTGCTCTATCCCAAGGGAGATTCCGCGTGGACCCTGGATGCGCTGACCGCCATGGCCGGAAGCAGCGGTACTGCGTGGAGCGTGACGGGGTATCAGGCGGCTGAAACGTTCATGGGGGCGTATACGTCGCGAAAGGATCTTGCGCACTGTATGCTCAAACAGCTCACGAATAATCACGATTTGCACATGACGGTCATGATAGCAACGGCTTCAGGGCAGCCCACTATTATGGTGCAGCTGGTCGTGAGGAAGGCGTTCGAAAGACGCCCGACCCCCACTCCACACGGGGCAGGTGCGCAAACTCTCCTTCGCCATGGTAGCCGATGTTGGAGATCGTGCCCCAGCCTTGGTCACCCGCACGCAATTCTGAAAGGTCGAGTTGGCATCCAGAGCCTCTACGGCGGTGTCCACACCGATGCCACTAGTGAGCGCCAGGATGCGCTCGAACACATCCTCATACACCACCCCCACGGCCTCATGGCCCAGGGCCAGGTTTTCTCGCGGTCCCACCGCACCTCGCCACGAATCCCACACTCCCGAGCGTCTTCACCACAAAGACTGATCACCCGAGTCCCCAGTGTGACGGAGATGAGAGGAAGGCGGCGCGCGGTGTGAGATGGTTGTGATGCATGCCAGGTATGCTCTAGTTGCGATGAGAGGTCAGCAGGCTCCAGCAAGAGCCGGAGAACTCTCCCACTTGATCGGCAGTGCATTATCAACCCACATATTCACCCATCCACACACGAAGGAGACTTTCACATGACAAAGGCAATTCGGTGGCGCGTCATCGTGCTACAAGCGGTTATGGTGCTCGTCTTAGGCTTTGCCGCCGGCGGTGCCCTCTATGCCAGCAACTTCATCACGACCCAGATTCATGATCAGTTGGCTCCTCAGCAAATCTTCTTCCCCGCCAACGCCAAGCAGGGGCTGCCAGCCGACCTCAATGCCTATGCCGGCCAGCAAGTGGTCAATGGCGACCAGGCGCATGCCTATGCGGAGGACTTCATCGGGCTGCACTTGAGTGAGATCGGTCAGGGCCACCCGTACTCCTACTGGAGCGGCCTGGCGCGGTCCACTACCAACGCCACGCAGGCGGCCAAAGATGAAGCCACTGCCACCACGATATTCCAAGGGGATACCTTGCAGAGCATGCTCAACACCGCCTGGACCTTCTACACCATCGGGCAGATCGCGTTCATCGCCTTCTGGGTGCTGCTAGCAGCAGGGATCATCGTCCTCGGCACGCTGGCCTTTGAGGTTGCCGAGACAGTCCGCGGCGAAGAGACCGTCGAGGCGATCGTGGTGACGGCGAACGGCTCATCCGGAACCAAGGAACCTACCATCAAGCGTGAGCTTGCTTCGGTCAACTAAACGGGCAACGCTCAGGTGAGCACAGGTCATCAGGAGAGACTCCGGAGCTATCCGGAGTCTCTCCTGCGTCTAGCCGCCCGAGGACGATCCAGGCTCATCCTCATGGGAGTGGCATGGTAGCGTACGTACAACGAGTTGTGTGTCACAGGTAACGCGTCGCCGGCGCTCGAACATGGGTTCGGATACGAGAATGTGGGGATCTCCCATGACGGACACGATTATGACAGACCCGATAATGCGCATCACACCCCAGGCACAGGTGGTGCCGCAGGATGGCGAAGAAGAGGTGATCGAGACCTCGTTGACTGGGGAATCATTGCTGGAGAACCCGTTGTTGAACAAAGGAAGTGCCTTTTCAGCGGAGGAGCGGCGTGAGCTGGGCCTCCTCGGAATCCTGCCACCTCACGTAGCGACGCTGGATGAGCAGCTTGAACGCACGTACGAGAATTATAGCTGCAAGAACACCGATCTCGAACGCTACATATTCCTGGCTTCTCTGCAAGATCGCAATGAGACGCTCTTCTATCGCCTGTTGCAGGACCATATTGGTGAAATGAGTCCCATCATCTATACTCCGGAGGTCGGTGAAGCCTGCGAGCACTATAGCCATATCTACCGCAGGCCACGCGGCCTCTATATTTCGTACCCACAGCAGGGCGATATCGAGACCATACTCCACAGTGTGTCGTATCGAGATGTGCGCATCATCGTCGTCACCGATGGCGAACGCATACTTGGCCTTGGCGACCTTGGTCTCGGTGGGATGGGCATACCCGTCGGCAAACTCGCCCTCTATACGCTGTGCGCCGGTATTCATCCAGCGGCAACACTTCCCGTTGTGCTGGATACCGGCACCAACAATCCTGATCTGCTCGCCGATCCTCTCTATCTTGGTTGGCGCCATGAGCGGGTACGCGGCGACGAGTATGATGCCTTCATCGACGCCTTCGTCCAGGGTGTCAGCCACGCCTTCCCCAGTGCCGTCCTCCAGTGGGAAGACTTCGCTAAGAGCAACGCCCGCCGTCTGCTCGATCGATACCGTGATAGCATCCGTACCTTCAACGATGATATTCAGGGAACCGGCGCAGTGACCCTCGCCGGCCTACTTTCGGCGGTGGCCGTTGTCGACTCGACGCTAAGAGAGCAGCGCATCGTCGTTCTGGGCGCCGGCTCGGCCGCGACAGGCATATGTGAGCAATTGGTGACCGCGATAGCGGAAGAAGGCATGTCCCCAAGCGAGGCTCGTGCGTCGATCTGGCTGCTAGATAGCCGAGGGCTAGTGCATGACGGCCGAACTGATCTCGACTCGTCCAAGCTCATGTATGCTCAGCCTGCCATTCGTACTGAACAGTGGCAGGTCGCCACCGCCGGCCAGTTCACGCTGGAGGATGTGGTTCGCGAAGTGCATCCAACGGTCCTCATTGGCACAGCCGCGGTGGCGGGCGCCTTTACTGAGAGCATTGTGCGTGAGATGGCGCTCCATTCTGAGCGCCCTATCATTTTTCCGCTCTCGAATCCAACGTCAAAGAGCGAGGCAACTCCCAGTGACCTGATCACCTGGACCGACGGGCGCGCCGTGGTCGCCACCGGCAGTCCATTTCCCGATGTACAGTATGGTGGTCGTACATTCCCCATTGGACAGTGCAATAATATGTTGATCTTCCCTGGGATCGGGCTTGGCCTAATTGCCTCGGGCGCTCAGTTGGTGACCAATAGCATGTTTATTGCAGCGGCGCGCGCACTCAGTGCATCCTCCCCAGCGCGCCGTGACCCGATGCAATCATTGTATCCGCCGCTTGAGGAGGTGCGGGAGGTATCGCGACAGGTGGCACTGGCGGTGGGAAGCGCTGCATTGGATGCAGGGTTGGTCGCCAAACAGATCACGCTGCCCACACTTACACAGCGCATCCGAGAAACGATGTGGGAGCCGCAATACGTTCCGTTTCGATCCAGAAGCGATTCATCTGACTGAGGCCCTGTCTTACTCCTGGTGCTCAGCAGCAGTCCATCGTTGCTGCTGATAGCTGCTGATACAAGAACGTGTTTGGCAATGTAGAGTAGAGTAGAGTAGAGTAATCGCTGAAGTGCATGAATCGTACCTACCCTAGCAAGCTGTCTGACGCCAAGCGGCACCTTGCTTGGCGCCCATCCGTCGCGAGCCAGCCGCACACGGTCCTGTGCAACTCATCAAACCGCGCAACACCATCTTGCCACAATCTGACAAACACGCCGGCTTCGGCCTACGCTTGAAGCCGATTGTGCCCCGTCGAATGTGCACACAATTCGGTGTGATTGAGGGCGGTGATCATACAGCCATGAGTGCGACCTCTCGGGAGCCATAAAGCAAGGCCCACCGCCAACAGCCGGTGGGCCTTTTGGCGGAGTACAGGCTCTCTTATCCGTGGCGCTCGGCTTCGTGGCGCTTACGAGTCTCTGACGCTTTTCTGGCCGAAGCGGATCGCTCTTCTGCAGAGCGTGTGGCCGAGGCCGATCCCCCGCGTTCACCTCCGCGCCGTGCTAGTTGGTGACTCTCTGGGTGGCCGCGGCCCAATCCACTTACCTTGCCGCCACCAGACATCTTATTCACCGTCGCCCAGGCTCGCCGCTCGGCCTCCTCTTCCGGGACACCGCGCTCTTCATATCCCTCCTCGATATGTTCCGCCTGTCGTCGCTGTTTTTGGCTGTACGCTGACTTGTCTCCTCGTGGCATATGAGCTCGAACTCCTTCCTCATTGCACTCCCTACTTGTGGGTCGCTGCATCGCGACACTCGCGACTCGATAAAAATATCCGCGGGGAGCGTATCATATGGTGGTAAGCCTACTCGGCCTACCGTCGCTCCACGTTAGCTCGAGCAGGCTCAACGGTGGCTGCATTCGACGGGTTGGGAGCGTGCTTGTGCTGCGGCAGCTGCTACGACCGCAAGCAAGAAAGCCAGTTCATACGGCTTCTCCATGGCGCGAACCGGCATTCTCGTGGCCGCTTGGACCAGCATTGGCACCTGCCCTCGTTGTGGGGTAGACATGTGGTAGACAAAGGCATGGCACGTCACTGGATTCGTAGCGACCGCCATAAAGTGTTGCAGGTCTGGATAGTGCACGACGTCAGCATCGCCGACGATGAGCACCATAGGCTCCGGTGCCGCATCGATCAACGTTTCGGCCTCACGGAGGGTCTCCGCTTCCCTCACGGCGTAGCCTTCGACTTTCAAGAGGTAACCCAGAGCGCGACGAATGTCGTCATCTCTCTCGACCACGAGAACCTTCATTGGTTCAGAATCCTGGCGGCCATTTCTCCACGATGCTGCCATGTGACACCTCCTTTTGCCGGCTTCATCGAGACTTCCAAAGTGGAGGATTGGTAGCTTGAAGTTTATACACAGCAAACTACGAACCCAGAGTGCTCCACCTCCGCCGGGGGTAGTGGAGGTGGACTGCAACGCCTCAGTATAACTGTAGACGTAACGGCTCCTTGTCTAGCACAGAACATGCCAGCTCCTTGGACATAGACCATTATAGGTCGGTTGTTCTGTCTGCGGTTATGATTGACCTCGTCTGGCACATATTTTGCGCCCCCTATGGCGTGGTGGAATGACGCCGCCAGCATATCTCCAGCGAAAACTGCTGTCTCGCTCATGGGAAGTGAAAGGATCGTGCCTCATGTCTTCTTCTGACCAGACTCGCTCTACCGACTTTACCGCTCATTCCAGCAACTTCAGCGACTATGTCATCGGAGTCATTGATCGCCGCAGCGAGGCCAAGGTGGCTGCCGCAGGGCTCATGGCCGCTGGATTTGAAGGGGACGATATCGTGCTCTCACCTGAGGCCTCCAGTAGCGTTCCACCGCTTCAACCAGGCGAAGGCATGGAGGGCTCGCTGGCGGAGCCGCCGACGACGGCCCAGGAGTTATTCACCGAAGAGGGCATCGATCAGGAACTCTATGCGAGCGAGCGGGCAAAGGGTCATGTCGTTGTTCTTGTTCGAACCACGGCAGACCACGAGGTGGCTTCCGCACGTGACGTGCTGGCTGCCCATCATGCCCATGCCATCAGACGTGTCAGCAAATGGACCAGTGAGACGCTCTCGAGTGAATAAGGATCGAGCTTTGGAGGAGGGGGCAGCGGATCTGGACGATCTGGATAGGATCCGGTGTAGGCATAGGATCGGGAATGGATAAGGGAGTGCTGTGGATACCCGAGTTCCGGAACTGATCAAACCACTTTTGGAGGAGTACCTGCTCCTGACCGACCACCAGCTTCCCGGCTTGCTGGAGGGCTTCTACCTTGATGGTTCCCTGGCCCTTGAGGACTTCCGTGAGCGCTGGAGTGATATTGACTTCATCGCGGTGCTGAGGCGACGCTGCACCCAGCCGGAGGTAGCGCGGTTGCACGCCATCCACCATCGCCTGGAACGCACGTATCCGCGCTGGCCGTGGCAAGGAGAGTATCTCCGCTGGGAGGATTGGGCGCACCCTGAGCAGGATCAGGTCCTCTCACTCACCTATCATGAGGGGCGCTTCCAGCCCCGGACACACTTGGATCTGCAGACGAGCTGTCAACGCCGACGTGGTTTTGGCTCTTCCGCACATTCGATGAACCCCTATGGGGAGAGAGCGAGCTCCGTGGTAGGATCAGGAAATGAACATGTAGCCATTGTTCCCTGGCAGGTTCCGTATGCTCGAAACCACGATCCTTCCTGATCCGAAGCAGTTGTTGTTGCGCCTGCTCGTGCAGGAGCAGAACGCTATCCGCGCTGTGGTCGCCACCAGAGGTGCTCAGGCAGACTGTCCAGTCTGCGACCACCCGTCGGCCCGGGTGCATTCCCACTACGTCCGCCAGATCGCGGACCTCCCGTGGCATGGCGTGCCGCTGCGCTTAGAGTTGCACCTGCGCCGATTCTTTTGTGAGCAGCCTAACTGTCCCCGACGGATCTTTGCCGAGCGGCTGCCCAGCGTCGTCAAGCCGTATGCACGTCGTACCGTCCAGTTGACCCAGGCATTGACCGTGCTGGGCTTTGCGCTGGGCGGTGAAGCGGGAGCGCGGGTGGCTCGGCGTCTGGCCGACGTGAAGAGCAGTAGCAGTCCGGATACGCTGCTCCGGTTGATTCGCCAGCAGATGCCGGCCGCGGCACCAACGCCACGGGTGCTGGGAGTAGATGATTTCGCCTTCCACCGTGGGATCCACTACGGGACGATCCTGGTCGACCTCGAGCGGCATCGGGTGGTGGATCTGCTGCCCGACCGGAAGGCACGCACCTTTGCTGCCTGGCTACGTGCTCATCCAGGAGTCGCCTTCGTCAGTCGAGATCGCAGTAGTGCCTACGCCGAAGCCGCTCAGCAAGCCGCACCTGGAGCGGTGCAAGTGGCAGATCGCTTCCATCTCTTGACGAACCTGGGGATGGCGCTCGACCGGCTGCTCACCCGCGAGCACCGCCTCGTCTCCCAGGTCGCTCGCCAGATCCAGGCCACAGCCCGACGGGAGCAGGCTATGCAAGAGGCTGAATCCGCCGCAGAACCACGGCTGCCAACCACGCGTGCCGACCGGCTGCATCTGGCTGCCGACGCGCGCCGCCAGGCACGGTATACCCAGATCGACGAGCTCCAGCAGCACGGGCACTCGCTTCGGGCCATTGCTCGTCAGGTTGGGGTCTCGCGCAACACGGTCCGACGGTACCTGCGCAGTGGTGGCGCGGTCGAGCAGGCCCTGCGAGGCCGACGCTGGCATGCCTGTGATCCGTACGCGTCGTATCTACGCGCTCGTTGGGAGGCGGGTGAGCACAACAGCGCCGTGCTGCTCTCGGAGTTGCGACCTCAAGGCTTCACCGGCTCGCCGTCCACGCTGCGGCAGTATCTCATGGCCTGGCGCACCGGGCCACATCGCCCCGGTCGCTGCCCGACCGACGCGGATGGCTTGGCCAGTCCCGTGCCGCGTCGTCGCACCTTCTCGCCGCGCCAAACGCGCTGGATCTTGCTGCGGCCGGTGGAAGAGCTCACCGACGAGGAGCGGACCTATCGCCAGCAGCTGTGCCAGGGGGCAGCAACCATTGCGCACGCCCAGCACTTGGCCGAGACCTTCTGGCGTCTGGTGCGTGAGCGGCACTCGAGGGGTCACGACCCTCAGGCGGTGAGCCGGAAGCTGCAGTCATGGGTGAAATCTGCTCGGTCTAGCCAGATCACAGAACTCGTCAGCTTTGCCAATGGGATCCAACGGGATTTTCCGGCGGTCCTCTCTGCGCTCATTTGGGAGTACAGCCAGGGCCAGACCGAGGGCCAGGTGCATCGGCTGAAGCTGATAAAGCGGAGTGGGTTTGGTCGGGCAAAGTTCGACCTGTTGCGGCAGAGAGTACTCTATAGCCGCCCATAAACGGAGCTGACGACCTTCACGGGGCAGCGGTCACTTTCATCGAATGTGCGGGAGAGCCAATTTTACACCGGCGTCGATAGAGCATCACGTGTTGGACGTTGAAGCATCACGGGCTGGGCCTGAAGGGACCCACGCCTCAGAACTTGGACCTCCCGGTGAATTGGGATACCCTCCTTGATCAGATGACGCGCAATCTCCACACCTACTGGGGCAGTTTTACGACGCAGCCTCAGCGCCTGGCGTGGCTCGTCACTGATTCGGGGATTCAATGGACCGTGCTGGGTGTCCTGCGCCAATGGTACACGTGTGAGGTACACGACATTGCCTCGAAAACAGAGGCAGGCGCACATGCCCTTACTCATCTACCGCAAAGATGGCATCGTCTGATTCAAGAAGCCCTGCGCATTCGTGAGCAGACCGCAGGTGCCCTCTACTCATCGAGAATTGGTCGGGCCATCGACGCGGTACGGTTTGTCGACTATGTGATCCAGATCTGTACTCTCAGCTCGAGAGAGCTTCAGGTCTGATGAAGCTCGTTTGCTTGGTGATCCTTATCCAAAACTAACGCAAAGTACACTCCTGCCAGTCCATGATTCAGGGCAGTAATTGAGTCAGGAGAAAGCTTGGCGGCGCTTCGTCTTGGGTCTCGCACTGCCCGTTCGCTTGCATCTCTAGTCCTACATTTGCCATGTTGGGTAGAGCGGGTGATAGGTATTCATGAGCGCGCAGAGGTCAGCCAGGCCAGCGGTGAGGTGAGGTAAGGGATAGAGGCGCAGCCAGGGGAGCAGAAGACAGGTGCAGACAAACGGCTGCAAAAGCAGGTGCAGATTGTTCACCTCACCGCTGGAGGAGCACCACCGCGTCGAACTCTTCCGCTCAGCGCTCCGTGACCGCACGATCCACCGTCACTCTGCCGGTCTTGTCGAGTACATGACGTACCAGCTGCATCAGGCGTTTGTGCACCCCATCCCACGCGATTGACCCTTGCGCTACGCCATCGCGGGCTGTAGCACGACCTTGGTCCAGCCGCTATCGCGAGCATCGAAGTGTTGGTAGGCTACAGGCCCCTCGCGGAGCGGCAACCGTTGTGAAACGATGAACGACGGCCTGGCCTTGCCTACCTTGATGAGATCGCGCAATTGCCGGTTGTACCGTTTGACATTGGCTTGTCCGGTGCCCATGTGTTGGCCCTTGAACCAGAAGAGCCCCACGTCAAAGGCGATTTTCCCCTGGCGCTCTAACTCGTCCGGCCCTTTGGGATCTTGGGGCAGGAAGATGCCCACGACGCCGATCCCGCCGGTGAACTTCACGGAATTCACCAGGTTGTTCAGCGTAATGTTGGGCTGCTCGTGGTCCTGTTGGTCATGCGCCTGGTAGCCAACACACTCACAGCCCCTGTCGGCCCCCCTGCCACCGGTCTGTGCGAGCACCTGTTCGACCGGTGACCCTTTGGAGAAGTCTATGGCAATAGCACCGATGGATTCCGCCAGCCGTAGCCGGTCAGGGTGATTGTCAACTACCATAACCTTGCTCGCACTCTTGAGGGTTGCCGAATAGGCGGCCATCAACCCGACGGGTCCCGCACCATAGATAACGACGGAGTCGCCTGGCTGCACACCAGCAAGTTCGGTGGAATGCCAACCAGTCGGGAAGATGTCGGCCAGCATCACATAGTCAGTTTGCTTCTCCTGCGCGTCTGGGGGGAGCCGCAGGCAATTGAAGTCACCATAGGGGACACGCAAGTACTCGGCCTGGCCACCGTTATACGGTCCCATGTCGGCGAAGCCGTAGGCAGCGCCCGCCATGCCTGGGGTCGGATTTGTGGTGAGGCAGAACGCGGTCAGCCCGGCCTCACAGTTGCGGCAAAAGCCGCAGGCGATGTTGAATGGTATGCAGACCCAGTCGCCAACCTTGATGCGGTCCACGGCATCGCCCACCGCCACAACCTGGCCAAGGTTCTCGTGACCGAAGACGCTGCCCGGCTTGAAATCGGTTCTGCCCTCATACATATGCAAATCAGACCCACAGATGTTGGTGGACGTGATCTTGACTAACACATCGGTTGGGCGCTCGATTTTCGCGTCCGGCACGTCCTTTACGCTGACGTCGCGCGGTCCATTGTACACCAGTGCTTTCATGCTGCCCTCCTGAATACCTGTGTTCCTAAAACGTATGTGCAAGCACATGGTTTGCACACATTATCTGCAGTGACAGACATGAGTGCAGTGTACGGTCTTGTCGCGCTCCCGTCAGTTCGCCACCGAACATATCAGCTCTCTGCATTGGACGGTAATGTAACCTGCCCTTCACTTGCTGGCGGTGATTGCAGAGCCTGATGATGGAATGGCACTTACAGTACGGTTGGGGGCGGAATCGCTTGGCCACACGCTTTTCAGCGGCGTTGGAGGTCAGATGGATTTCCTGCGTGGAGCCGCTCTGTCCCCGAAAGGGCGTCCGATCATTGCGCTGCACGCGCCCTGCCGCAGTTGGCCCGCCGCAGGCCAGCAAAAGTGTCGATGCCACGTCAGCTTGGGCACCTTGTATGCGCCGAACCTTGGCATTTTTGTTCGCCAGCGTACAGACGGATGCGGAATGTGCATGTACAGTCCTCTCATTGGACCGAACTGGCAAGACGGCGCGACAGGTGAGTGCCGTTGCTTTGGGACAAGCTGGAAATAGCCCCAGGTAACAGTCAAGAGAAGAAGGTCGCTGACATGTTCACATCTAGAGAAGGAGACAACCATGTTCACTCGAAACGTACCAAGCTATCGGCAAGGAGGGGCAATGCCACTCGCGGATGCGATGAGCCAACTTACGAGCGGTGCCTTCACTACTCCATTCGGGCTCAGCGCTGCCCCAGCACTCGCCGCAAACATGAATTTGTATGAAACCAACGACAGCTACATCCTGCAGGTCCCGTTGCCCAGCGTGCAAGCTGGCCAACTGAATATCACGGCGCGCGAGAACATGGTGACGCTCCAGGGAACGGCGGAGTTTCCGGCTCCGCAGGAGGCGCGTACCCTGTACGGGGGAACAGGGCAGAGCCAGTTCCGCGAGATGGTACAGCTGCCTGGCGACGTGGATGGAGAGCGGGCGACCGCGGTTTACCAGAACGGCGTGCTGACCTTGACTCTACCCAAGGTTGCGTCCGGGCGCGACAGGACGATCCAGGTGAGCGTGGTGCACGATGGCCAGAGCCAGCCGCAGCTCCAAGGCGGCAACCAGGCGCAAAGACAGGACCAGCACTAGGAGCATGCAAATGGCCCTAAAGCCTCGCCCCTTGAAAGCTCAGGGCGGGATTGGGTTGAGACCTGCTCGGGGCATGCGTAGATTCCTGTCGCCACTGGCCCGGCTGTGTTGTCGAGCCGGTAAAAACGTGACATGACACTGCGGCAGTGCTACGAAGCACGACTGCCACGATGAACATACGAACGCTTTTTGTGCTGGTCACTGGTTTAGGCGCTTCGGAATGCTCCCTAGCAGGTGCTACGTAGCGGGCGAGTGGAGGCGTCACATATGGTCGCTCTCATCTCTTTTCTCTTGGTAGTCACACTCTCGCTCATCATCGAGCGGGTCGCGACGGTAGCGCTCACCCTCACAGGGCTGTCGCACGACGCCGCCAAGTTCCAGGTTCGCTCGGCATTGACAGGTACTGGCTTCACCACGGGCGAGGCTGAGAACGTGGTGAGCCATCCGGCGCGGCGGCGCATCGTTATGCTGCTGATGGGCATCCGTACTTTCGAGCTCATCACCGGTGTCTCGACGCTGGTGCTGACGTTCGTGGGGGTGGGCAGCACGAAAGAGGGAGCGGTGCGCGGCCTCTTGATCAGCGTGGGACTGGTAGCACTTGCCGTGCTGGCGTCGAGCCGGTGGGTCGACCGCCATCTGTCGCGGCTGATTGCGTGGGCGCTGCGCCGCTGGACTGACCTCGACGTGGCCGACTACACGACCCTGCTTGGCCTGACGGCTGGGCATAGCGTGCTTGAGATGCCGGTCACCGCGGACAGTTGGGTCGTCCAGAAGCGGCTGGACGAACTGGGGCTCCCTGATGAGGGTGTCACGGTGCTGGCCGTACGGCGCGCGGACGGCACCTTCGTGGGGGCCCCTCCCCGTGCCCTGGTCGTCGGCCCGCGCGACACGCTCATTCTGTACGGGAGGGCCGAGCAGCTGGCCGAGATCAGCGGGCGGCGGGCGGGGACAAGTGGTGACCAGGCGCACCTGGATGCGATGGATTCACACATGCGCGTCCTCCAGGACCACGATCTGAGGGAACGAATACGACGTCGCCGCGCGCTCAAGGCGAGCGAGTCCGCCGAGCATGACGACCGATCTACGACCGACCCCGGAGCCAGTCCAGGTGGTTTTGCGGGGGGAGCCGTCTAGCCCTTCATGGAGCTGAGTGGCGGCGCACCACCTGACCAAGAGGATCGAACCCGTAGACCTCTGAGCCACCGTTTGCACATAGGCACCTACACTCCTTGCAGCATGTCACGAGCTGGCGAGGATGTCTGTGCTCATGCTGCTTGGCGTCATCCCTTGGCGCAGAAGATGGCTGCCGCTGAAAAGAGGAGGCCGCATTCCATGTACGAGGGGTCAAGGCGGTGGCCAACGACATTGAGGTACGTCTGCCCAGCTCCGCCGAGCGCAGCGATGCCGGCATCGCTGCTGCTGCGACCCGCGCCCTGGAGTGGGACGCGTTGGTGCCGATGGACCGCATCAAGGTAACTGTCTCCAGGGGTTGGGTAACCCTAGAGGGCCAGGTCAACTGGGAGTTCGAGAAGAGTGACGCCGAGCGGGTCGTGCGGTGCTTGGCAGGGGTAAAAGGCGTGTCGAACCTGATCACGGTGAGTCCACGGATTCAGCCGTCTCCTACCGACCTGAAGCGCAAGCTAGAAGACGCTCTGGTACGCGACGCTGAGACAGACGCCCAGCGCATTCAAGTCGAGGTACAGGGCACCAAGGTCAGCCTGCGCGGGAAGGTATGCTCTTGGGCCAAGAAGCGGGAGACCGAGGCGATCATGGACCGTGGGAATTCTGAGTATTACAGTTCAGCCGCGCACTGGCTGGCCCGTGTACGCGACGCCTATCGCGTGGCGGTCCGGGCCGGGAAGCCGAGTGGCAGGCGTATCAAGTCCAACTGCTCACCGTGCATAGCCGCAAATATCAGCTCGTGCCGCTGCTCAAGGCGCTGTAGGCCCACTCGCCACATCCTGCTCCATGTATTGTTCCGTGCAGTGCGGGGCACATCGTGGGAACCGTGCAGAAGTGGCCCTTGTAGATCCACTTCTATGGCGCAGTCGCTCAGATTGTTCCTTGTCATGACCCGCTGTTTAGCAGGCAGTGGATCAGCTCGAGCAAACTTTCCGCCGATGTGTGCTGGCGTCCATACACGCCGATGTCTCCTCGTTTTCGTATCTTCTGTGGTCCCTAGAATTGTCTCTCGTCATCCACTATGGCTGCCGTCTTGGAAGTCAACACGCGAAAAGGCCACTCCTCATCTGAAGAGTGGCCTTTACAAACGCCCTTGAATTATGGGCTTTTTCTGGTGAGCCCCGAGGGACTCGAACCCTCAACCCGCTGATTAAGAGTCAGCTGCTCTGCCAATTGAGCTAGAGGCCCCTATGGTCACAGTATGGGCTGTGACGCAAGGCACTAGCAAATGTAGCACAAAGCAATCGTCAGCGTCAAGCCTTGCGGTATCTAGGCAAATGGGATATACTAGCCCCCGCATGGGATAGTAGAGCGCCTGTTTGCCTTGCATGTGCCGGCGTAGCTCAGGGGCAGAGCAGCTGTTTCGTAAACAGCAGGTCGAGGGTTCAAATCCCCCCGCCGGCTCCATACAAACCTGAATTCATGCGGGATTGCAAAGGCCACTCCAAGATTAAGGAGTGGCCTTTTGTTGGGTTGACAGCCAAAGTGACAGCCAAACTTCCAAGGGCATGTCATGGAACCCGAGACAATACGTCATCCATGCGACTTGCCGCTTCCCGTTGCAATGTGGGCGATACGTGACTGTAGATGTTCATGGTGTGCTCAGTCCGGAGATTGCAACTCGATAATGCGCTGCGGGACACGCCAGACGTGGTCACTCACCTGCGCCATCGGCGAAGAATCGCCGATCTGCAGCGGGATTTCGACGCCACGAAGCGTGAGGCCAAAGAGATCGCTGCGCCCGTAATGCCCGACGGCATCAAAAGCACGTTTTGCGTCGAGCGTCTCGGCCATGTCCATCTCAGCATACAGGATCGTCTCGACGCCGTAGGCCGGTCCGGCGACGATCTCCGAGTTCGGATTTACGATGGCGCTGCCGCCGGGGTTCATCACGTGCCCCTTTTCGACGAGGCCGAGTGCGGCCACCTCGGGCGGGAGATCGCTTTCTCGAAAGAGGCATCCGACGCTCACGACCCACATCCGCCCCTCATTGGCAATCTGGCGCATTGCGGAGAGCCACCGCTCATTGCCGGGATTCAGGGTAGGCGCGACGTGAATCTGCTCACCTTGCGCATAGAGCACGGTACGAGCGAGCGGCATGTAGTTCTCCCAGCAGATCAGTCCGCCCACGATCCCCTGTGGCGTCTCGATGGTGCGCAGGGTAGTGCCGTCGCCCATCCCCCATACCATGCGCTCGTTATAGGTGGGCATGAGCTTGCGATGGCGCCCGAGGATGGCGCCATCAGGTCCGAAATACAGCAGGGTGTTGTAGAGGGTGCCAGCCCGCGCGGGGCGCTCGGTGACGCCGATGGCCACCGTCATGTGATGCGTGCGGCAGGCGGCGGCGACCAGCTCTGTCTCGGGACCAGGGATCGTGATCGCCGCCTGGGCGAAGCGGCGCTCCAGGAGTCGGAAGGGCTCGGTGTCGAGCATGGCATTGTCGTGGTAGTACGGATCGCCCGGAATGAAGGTCTCCGGGAAGACGGCCAGCCAAGCGCCATGCTCTGCCGCCTCGGCGATGCGCTCGGCGGCACGCTGCGCGCAGGCCATGGAATCGAGATAGACCGATGGCGTCTGGATCGCGGCGACGATACCCATGGTATCATTTCTCCCTGTTGGTGCATGAATCCCGAAACGCTAGTTCACGCCCACCGCGACGAGCATTTCACACGGACCGACAAAGCCGTCCGGCGTCTCAAACTGACGCAATGCCGACGCGATCTCCTCCCAGACTGATCCTCGTTCTGCCTCAGGCACCCCGGCCAACATCTGGTGCAGAGCGCCAAACGACTCCCGCTCGAAGTGCACGCACTCCTCGGCTGAAGCCAGGTGGAGCGGCGCGGAGACGGTGCGTATTTGGATATCGCGAAAACCCGCTTGCCGATAGGCCTCCTCCAAGACGCCTGGTGTGCCGAGACTAAAGGGTCCTGGCTGGCCGGGCAGCGGTGGCGGCAGGTGCGCGCGCTGCCGGATGATGGAGACGGGCAGCGAGAAGAACCGGTTATTCTCCGCCGTCGTGTAGACAATGGCAGCTACCCGGCCGCCTGGCTTCAGGGCGCGACGCATGCTGCCGAGCGCCTTCTCCTGATCCGGGAAGTAGATAAGCCCCACCCGCGAGATGACGGCGTCAAAGGCTTCGGGCTCGACCCCGAGATCCTCGCCGTCCAGGACGCGGGTCTCCACGTTTCTCAAACCGGCGGCGAGTGCGTTGCCGGCGGCAAATTCGAGGATGTTCGCGGAGATGTCAGTGGCCAGCACGTATCCGGAGGGACCAACTCGCCGGGCCGCGGCCAGGGTCTGCCCACCCGCGCCGGCCGCCACGTCGAGGACGCGACCGCCCACCCGAATGCCGGCCATTTCGAGCATTGTCTCCGTTGTAGCACCAAGCCATTGCTCGATAAACGGCCCCCAGCGGTTCCAGGCCTCAGCTGCGGCCTGCCATTGGTCGCGCGTGGTGTTCTTGTAGGTGACGGGATCAAATGTGGTAGCCATGGTCTGCCCTTTCTTATACGGTGCCACAGGTGGTCGAGAAGCGACATGATGGTCTCCTTTCACGTAGTAGAAGAGCACACGTGCCGCAGGTCCATGCCCGCTTGCCTCTGGCCTCAAGATACGACCGGCGTGTCTTGCCGTGTGCCCCACTCCGCCCAGGAGCCGTCGAAGACGCGGACATCGGGATAGCCCAGCATATACCGCAAGACCAGCGCGGCCTCGCTCGCCCGAGCGCCAATAGTGCAGTAGGTAACGACGCCGCGCTCTGGGACCACGCCGCGGTCCTGAAAGAGCTGATGCAGCTCTACCGGACTCTTGAAGCCGCCGTCAGCCGTGTGCAGGAGATCAATTGGCAGATGCACTGCGTCGGGGATGTGCCCGGAACGACCAGTGCTTTCGGCGCCCGATGGCCAAAACCTTATACCGACGAATTCGGCCTCCGAACGCACGTCGAGGATGACTGGACCCCCAGTCCCAAGAGTGGCTTGCAGCGCGGCCAGCGACACGAGTGATGGCGCTGTGTCGGCAAGCGTGTAGGTGGTCGGAATGGGAGCCGGATGATCGGTCGTCCAGGGCTGCCCCGCGTCGCGCCAGGCTTGCCGTGCCCCGTTCAGCACCAGCGCGCGCTGGTGACCGTATGCCTTCAGGAGCCAGAAGCCGAGATAGGGTCCGTAGCCGTAGAAGACGACTGTGTCGCTGGGAGCCAGCCCGGACTTGCGCAGCAAGTCTGTGAACTCGTCGCGCCCCACCGGGCTGTAATCTTGATGGTGGAGATCGGCATACGCGTTCCAGAGAACCGCGCCGGGGATGTGGCCCTGGTCGTACGCTACTCGACTGACGTCCACTTCAATAGTGCGAACGCTGGGATCGTTGAGGTGCTCTGCCAGCCATGCCGGCTCGACGAAGACGTCTGAACCTGGGATGGAATCGCTGTTCATCATGTCATTCTGCCTCTTTCTACTCTGTGAATGCGGCCGTTGAAGTCGCTGAAGAGCGCTCCCACGCATCGGTTTCTCCCATGACCCGGCACGCCCCACGCGAAGCAGGTTTGCTTAGGACCGGTTGTGGTGGCCTCCAAGAAGCACGCCTGCCTGGTCGTCCCGCCCACCGAAGCGGTGCTTCGAGACGAAGTGTAGCCGGCGCGCGCCGGCCGTGTCTTCGTGGAAAGCACGGAACGGATGGACCACGAGTACGGATTGGCGGTACGGAGAGGCGAGGATGCCCTCAGGGTGTCTCACTACGTGCTGCGAAGAGGAGCCACAGATCAATCAGTTGCCGGTTCGTGTTTGGCGGCCCAGGCCACGACCTGTGATCGAGACGTAAAGCCAAGCTTTGCCAGGATGCGGCTGACATGCGTCTCGACGGTTCGCTCGCCGATGACGAGACGCTCGGCGATGACGCGATTGGTTAGCCCGCGCGCGACGAGCGCGGCGACCTCTTGCTCGCGGCGCGAGAGCAGAGGCGCCTGGTCCTGACCCGCTGACGGGGGAGGCACGACAAGGGGAGACATCGCCAGAGCCTCATCGAGCATCTGATCTAGTGGGAGATTCCGTGCTTCGCTCCACGCCGCCTCCCAGGCGATTCGCCGAGACGGAGCCGCCTACGCGCAATATCCGATGCGACGACGAACTGATCGGCGGGGGCCAGCGGCGCCCCCATCGCCTCCAACAGCGATGCGCTTGTCGCCAGCAGCCGGGCCGCTCGCTCGGGCATCCCAATATCCAGCGCGATGCCCGCCAAGCCGGCAAGACACTCGGCCGCACCCTGGCGGTTTCCTACCTCGCGCTGGAGCGCCAAACTCTCGGTGAAGCGCGCGTGAGCGGAGACGAGATCGCCGCGGACTCGACTGACCTGGCCAAGTTTATGGAGCGCCGAGGCGATTCCGGGAGTGCCGCGCAGTTCCTGCCAGAGCAGCAAGCTCTCTTCATAGCGCTTGCTCGCTGTTCTGCCGTCACCGGCCAGCCGATCTAGATCGCCCAGGCGATTGAGCGCCTCGGCCACACGATCCTTGAGTCCGTGCTGGCGGCCGAGACGCAAACTGTCTGCGAACAAGTCACGAGCACGGCGGTCGTCGCGTTCATGATAAGCGACCATGCCTACATCACCGATCAGCGTGACCTTCCCGGAAACGTTGCCTGTCTGCTCATAACGTGCCAGGCTCTCTTCGAACAGGTGGCGTGCCTCGGCGTACTCGCGCTGATCAAAATGGACGTGCCCCAGGAGGTGGAGGGTCTCGGCAAGACCAGTTTGATCTGGCGCATGCTCCCACAGGGTGAGACTTTCGGCGAGGAAGTTCCTGGCCGCGAGATAGTCGCCCTGTTGCCAGGCGAGCGCCCCGGCACCCAACAGCGCCCGTGCGCGCGGCGCGCCACCGGCGGACGAAGCCGCAAGGGCCTGCGCCATCCATTGGCGACCCTCGGTGGGCAGCCCACGCCGGAGCCAGAAATACCAGAGGGCGCCGGCCAGCCGCAGCCCACCGTCATGGTCTTGGTCATCGTGCGAAGCGCTGGTGGTCCAGGCGAGTGCTGCGCGAATGTTCCCCAGCTCCTCCTCGAGACGATCGCGCCATCGCTGTAGCTCCGCGCTTCGCAGACCCTGGTCAGCTGCCTCAGCGAGTGCGAGCAGATAGTGCGCGTGTGCCCGGCGAACGGCAAGCTCCTCATCGCTGGCGGCAAGTTGTTCGAGCGCGAACTCTCTGATGGTCTCTAGCATCCCGAAGCGTGGCTCGCCGCCTACTGTGCCCATTCGCTGGAGCAGATGGTGGTCGACGAGCGCCTCCATGCCGGCGATCACATCCACCGTGCAGGCAGAGACAGCGGAGCACATGGCTTCCGCGGCGGCGAAGGTACAGCCTCCCACGCACACCGCCAACCAGCGGAACAGACGTTGCTCGCCTGGTGTGAGGAGGACGTAGCTCCAGGTGATGGCGCCCCGCAAGGTTTGGAGGCGAACGGGGAGGTCCCGAGCCCCCGTGGTGAGCAGCGGCATCCGGCGATCGAGGCGCGCGAGCAAAGCGTGGGGCGGAAAGAGGGCGATGCGAGCCGCCGCCAGTTCCAGTGCAAGCGGCAAGCCGTCGAGGCGCCGGCAAATTGCCGCCACCGTGCTGCTGTTGTCTGGCGTGAGCGCGAAGTCCGGCTGGGCCGCCTGAGCGCGACTGACGAAGAGCTGCACGGCGGTGTAGCAGGCCACCTCGTCGGGAAGAAGCGCAAGCGGGTGCGACAGCCCGGGCACTGGCAGGGGCTGCACCAGGAAGGTCTGCTCGCCCGACACCCGCAGTACCGCCCGACTGGTGACGAGCAGCGTGAGGTCGGGACACGCGGCCAACAAATCCACGAGGAGAGGAGCGGCTGTCACCACCTGCTCCATGTTGTCCAGCACGAACAACGCCTGTTTTGCCCGCAGGAAAGAGGTGAGCGCCACATCAATTGATTGACTCCCCTGTTCTTGCAGGCCAAAGGCCTGCGCAAGTGTCGGCAAGAGGAGAGCTGGATCGCGGATTGCCTCCAGGCGCACGAGGACTACGCCATCACGGAAGCGCTCGCGCACGGCATGAGCGACAGCGACCGCAAGGCGTGTCTTTCCCACACCCCCCGGTCCGGTGAGTGTGAGCAGGCGAATGTCGGCGCGAAGCAACAGTGCCTCGACGCGGGCCAGCTCGTAGTCTCGCCCTATCAGCGTGCTCAGTGGAGCAGGAAGGTAGGCACCGGGTGCCAACACGCATCAACTCCTGTTGGTAGAATGTCTGGATTGGCAGACGTATATGGTCGTCGCCCTTGATTATGCCTCAGATTATGACTCACTGCCTGGAATGGTCAAGTCTTCATACTTCTTCTGGGGCCGGTCCGATTGCCAGGTGGCAGAAGCCTCCATGACGTTGGATCTGCACGGTCTCCAAATCCTGCTTCGGTTCAGCCAGGAGCAGGATTTGGCTGATGGAGCCATCGTGTTGCTTGGTGGCCAGCACCGCCAGCATGTCCATTTCTGGACACGGGGCAGGAAGCGCAGCGGTCGCCAGATCCCCATGCCCGACCACCACGACGCGCCTCTGTGGATAGGTCGCCCCAAACTTCTGCATGCAGCCCATGAACCGCTGACCACCTGGTAAAGGTTCTCTCCCTCCGGAAAGGCGGCCTCAGCTTTGCCGGTGTACCAATCGGTGGTCACACGCCGATAGAGCTCCCAATTCTCCGAGGTTGCATGGTGGGCGAGCGCGCCCACATTAATCTGGCACAAGGCTTCACGCACCGTGAACAGTGTGTGCAATTGCACGGCAATAATGGCGGCAGTTTGCCGCAAAATTTGGCTTTGGTTCTACAGGCCAAGAGACGAAATGTAATATGTTTAGCCGACTACATGATCTCAGAGCTGCCGTGATATGCCTCAGCAAGCTCACTGTCGCTGAAGGCAACGGGCTGTAAGACCAGCTGTACAATAGCGCTTTGTGTAGCTAACGACTGGTAGTTCGTGCCCCATTGCGGCCTTTTCTTGACAGCCAAACTGACAGCCAAGAGGATAAATAACCATACACAAACATACACTACTGTCAAATCTGCGAAGGTGGAAATCCTGAAATATTCGACATCCATGGATAGCGGTGGATAATGATAGCGTATGAACCAAGAGATTCGTAAACAGCAGGTCGAGGGTTCAAATCCCCCCGCCGTCTCCTTCATAAACCTGGGATTCAAGGGGTCTGAGGCAAGTACTCCTACAGCATTTGTTTGCGTCTATGGTGCTACTACGCCAACCAGTACGCCAACCCACACCAGTACACCAACTTATAAGGTCAAACGCACTTTTGGTGATGTTGCACGGTTGGCAAGGAGGGGCATTCCTGGCTTGGCCCGAGGCGGCGGACCCATCATCGCCGCAGCGGCGTGCACCCGCCTCTCGTGAAGGCATCCAGTGGCTCCTCCTGACCAGCGCCCGTGTGCCGCCACATGCAGGCAGATGTGTCAGCGCTTCTCCACCTTACACGTCCGATGGCTCCTTGCGTCCGACATATCGGAGCAGGAGCGTGACGATGACCGACCAGAACGCGGCAATGACCGCCACCGGCGCGTAGTACAGACCGTCCACCTGCGGGCCCTCTCCTTTGCGGATGATATTGGCGATGAAACCAGTGAGCAAGGCCACGACAAAGACAATGATTCCGTCAAAGCTAGTTCTGCGCCCAGGGTAGCCTGGGAAGAAGTGTGCAGCCGCACCATACACTGCGGCAATGATGACCAGTATGATGACCCCGACAGCTCCCATGAAGAAACCCGCCCTTCGTCGCAATCCGACCCTGCCGACGCAGTTTTATGTCGGCACGAGCCACGAACAACACTATCAACACAGCGTCCACGATTTGCACGCGAATAAAGCCAACCGTCTGCTCTCCCCGCTGATGCCCCGCACCTGCTGTACGCCCTGATGCCCTGTTAGAGAGGCGTCTGGCCCTCAAGGTGAAGTGGCCTCTGTCGGCGGAACCACCCACTCTGCCAGCGTTGGGGGATCGATAATGGAGAAGGAGCCGTCGGGCAGTCCCAGCACCCGCGCAATGGCCTCAGTATAGGCGGCAACCAAGCGTTCCATACGTGAGAGGAGATCCGGCTTAGGCGAGAGCAGCAAGCCGGCACAGGCATCTCCCAGGTCGAGGACCAACGCGAGAATCACTTCGCTCGTCTGATCGGAATACGCCACAGCGACGACCCCATCCTCGATGCCCTGGACGAGGATTGCGGTCAGCAGGGGTGCGGTGTGTTGCAGGGCGATGGCCCTGAGTTTCTGGCGGAACATAGCGTTGTCATCCCCGTAGAGAACCTGCAGCAAAGGGAGCAACAACTCCTTCTGCGCAGTCTTCCACAGACTGAGCGTATCAAAGAACCGCTGGAGTTTGGCGAGAGTAGACAGCTGGTCGTCCTTCACAATCAGGAGGAACCGCTGCTGCAACTCTGCTTGCCGGCGGACAAGGATTGCTTCCAGCAACGCCAGCTTCGAGTCAAAGTAATGATAGAATCCTCCCTTCGAGATCTGGAGGTGATCCAGAAGATCCTGGATGCTCATACGTTCATAGCCCTTGGTGGAGATGAGGTGTTCCGCCGCATCCAGGATTTCTGTGCGTCGAACGTCGGGTGCCTTGACCGTTCGCCCCATGATCGCGGTTCCTTTGCTCAGGTGCCGAGTTACAAGACCGACAAAGATTCCGGTGTGGCGAGGGTACCTTGGTCCGCTCCCAGGTGGTTCTACTGGCGCCCCTTGCACGTCGGGAAGATCAGCACAGTGCATACAGACCGACGGTCGGTTTATAGAAACTATACCTGACGTCTCGTCTGCTGTCAAGGCATCATCTGACAAGCTCCTAGTTTCCCACACGCTGCCCCGCGAGACGGGCAACCAGTGGAACAGGTGAGATCGACGCCTCTACGGCCGCTAGATGCCTGACGGGCAATTAATCAGCAACGTGATCATGAGACGATACTATGGCCGTTTGCTTGGCCACTCACAGGACTGCTGACGGGAGGCTGCTTTTTGCACGACGCACCCTCATAGTGCATCCTCTGGGCTTTCGCCAACCACGATATTCTGATTCAGGAGGACCAGGGCTTTGGAATTGGAAATCAATGTCTGCCAGCTTATGCCAACCGTGCAACATCACCAAAAATGCGTTTGACCCAACTTACGCCCGATGCCCCCGTAACACCATATCCATAGTCGAGGCAGCTTGCTCTTGCATATGTGGCATCACGTGGCTGTAGATGCCAAGCGTCACCGAAACATGGGAGTGGCCCAGCAGTTCAGAGACGACCTTGGGATTTATGCCGCGGGCGAGCAACAGGGTAGCCGCCATATGGCGTAGATCGTGGAAGCGCATCCAAGGCAATCCTGCGCGATCAAGCAACGGGTAAAAATCGAGCTTGAGCAAGTTGGTGGCTTCAATGGGGCGGCCAATCGTGTTAGGGAAGACCAAATCCATATCTTCCCAGGCTGCACCAAGTCGTATCCGATCTTCCAGTTGGCGTAGCCGATGAGCTCGTAGTGCCTCTACAGCGATCTGGGAAAGCGCGACGCGCCGCCGGCTGAACTTGGTCTTTGGTTCAGCGAGGACAAACGCGTTGCCATTATAGTGGACAGAGGAACGGACTTGGAGTGTTGCCCCATCCAGGTCCACATCATGTCATTTGAGCGCCAAAAGTTCTCCTTGACGCATGCCAGTGGCTAGTGCCAAGGTGTACAGCGCTTCAAGCCGATCACCCTTTGCCGTTGCAAGGAGCTTCTGCGCTTGTTCCTCGGACAACGTTCTCATTTCGAGATGTCGCATCCGAGGAACTTCAACTACATCGCATATGTTGCTCTGGATGAGTACAAGCCGAAGGACCGCATCTAGCGCGTGGATGAGCATCGCATCGGGCTCAAACCGGTGCAGCGACGGGTGTGGGCGCCTATTGGCCAGCGACCGGTAGCGCTCGTCCAGCACCGCTTGCCTGGCGCTATGTGGTGGGTTTTGTCCATCCCGGCTCCGGTCGCACCATCTTTCATCTGGCGACCAGTGTGAACCTGGAGCTGTTTGCCGTCGAACTCGCTGCCTTCGCGCAGGCAGTGGGAGCCGGACCCACAAATCAGATTGTGCTGGTGCTCGACCGAGCGGGCTGGCATGCCAGTCTGAAGCTGCGGGTCCCCGAACACATGCATTTGCTCTTCCTGCCGGCATTCTCGCCCGAACTCCAGCCAGCGGAGCATCTGTGGCCCCTGACCAATTCGGTGCTCATCAACCGGCATTTCGCCACCATTGAGGACTTGGAGGAGGTGCAACTCGCCCGGTGTGCCGCCTTGCAACGCCGTCCCGATCTGATCCGTTCCACGACGCTATTCCATTGGTGGCCCAAACGCATCAAGAAACGGCAAGGCCCCAGGAGAACGTAGCATGGGTCACTCGTGGAGCAGAGATGGCGCGTGCGCATCGGTGTATGCCCGTTACTGTTGCATCCCTGCTCCCCGCTGCGTGTTCTCCCGGACGATATAGACCATAGCGACCACGAACGCGCACCCAGCGAGGAACCACGCTGCCAGCTGCAGCGTCCACCAGAGATCAGACAGGTAGAAATTGGCCAGTTCCTCATCCAGTGCCGCGAAGAACGCAGCCAGCACGACGGCGACGGTCGCCACACTCAACCACCGCTCCGCCACGGCTGGGAAGGCGCGACCGGAACGGCGCAGCACGACCAGCATCAAACTGAGCGGGAGGATGAGCACGAGAGCGTTCCATAAGATGACCATCGCGCTGCAGATGGGTGGGGGGCAGAGGTCGCAGCTGTAGCCCGAACTCGCATAGGGATCACTGTACGACAGCCACTCTACCCAGGTGGCAACCAGATTGGCCATGATCCAGGCACCCACATCCGCCATCACGGCGAGCACGAAGAGGCTCCACGAGAACGACCAGGCTCTCGCTCCACGGCGCTCTGCGACAGGGACCGCTGGAGATCGCACCATACTGAGGGCGCGAACACTCCCATAGGCGGTCAACACCAGCAGGAGGCTTCCCAGCACGGTGGCCACCGCTAAGGGCGTCGTAATCCGCGGGTCGGTCCACTGGAGTGGGGGTCCATAGATCAGCCCTGCACGAATATCAAACAGCCGTCTCGCCAGGCCACTGGCCATGAGGCTGCCCAGGATCATGGAGACGCCCAGCCACCAGCCAGACACGCGCCGGTGTCGACCGCTGAGGAACAGGGCTCCTTCCACGGTCAGGACAGCCGCGCAGGCGATGGCAACCAATGTCCAGATCGCCAGAGGTCGAGTCGGGTGCATAGTTCCCCCCTTGTTCTCCAGGATACCATGAGCTGGGGAGCGGAGAACTGGAAGCGTTCACCTGACTCGCTCTCAGCGCCGGTTCACTGCCCCCTTTCGAAGCGCGCGAGGCGGCGCGCCAGGAGGCGGATCATCGTCAGGGAGATCCAGACCTCGCTCGTGGTGCCGGGCACGCGTTTCCCGCACGTCTTGCGCCACCGCCGTCGAACTTCTAAGACACGACACCGATGACCCATTACTCCTCGTTCACTTCTCGCCAAACCACAACTTCTCAACCGTAATCGGTATCACTCCCCCAAACGGGCATGCGCTCTACCACCATCTATTCCCATCTCTTTGACTCAGCCATCCGGCGAAACGTCCAATGAGGCATTACAAGCTCATCGCACAAGGATTTCTCACGCCTACGAGCGCGAGTGGTGAGGTATGTTGCTCAACTTTCCTGCCCGGACTGTCCTGTTCCTGAGTTCCTATGCGCCGCTCTTTCTCATATACACGATTCTCTACTTTGGGGTGAATGACCTCATCAGTTTCGTGTCTCTTGGCATAGCCGTGCTGAGTGTTGCTCTTGCTGTGCTGCTCCTCAAAGGGCTCAAGTCTTACATGTCAGCCGACACCCGTACAATCGACCAGATAAGCCAAGATGGAAGCCAGGTAATGGGGTATGTTGCCAGCTACTTAGTTCCGTTTGTAGGGGTGTCTCTGCTTGAATTGCGCCAGGTTCTGGCACTGGTGGTCTACCTTATCATCCTGGGCTATCTCTACACGACCACCAGCATGGTATACATGAATCCTACGCTTCAGGTTCTGTTTGGATATCGAGTGTATGACGTCACGTTTGACGGCGGATATCAAGCTCGGCTCATTGCCCTTCACCAGCTCAAGAAAAAGGATACGGTTGCGGCCATAAAAATTGGCCATAGTTTGATGATTCAAAAGGACGTATGATGAATAGGCAGCTCAAGTTGTTTCCCAACCAAACAGTGTTACAGAAACTCTTTCGCCAGAAATTCCTTTCTTCAGATTTTTCTGCCTCTCATGTGTGCGTCTGCTTTGCGTCACAGAAGAACTCGCAAGATCCAATCTCTTACCGCCGGCTTTGTATGTCAGCAAAGCTTGAAAGTCAATTTCGAGCCATTGCTCTGAAGTTTCTTGATACTTGTGCAGATGATTTAGAAGATGATCGGCTCGACATCCGAGACTACCAGGCAGGAATAAAACTAGCAGATCATGAGGTTGAACACATACGTATCTCAAGCGAAGGGCGCGTACAGGCACAAAATGATCCATTACATGAGCCACTCGAGTTTGACGACTTTGTAGAGGAAAAGAGCTTTGCAAAACACCTGCGTTACTATGTCATTATTGTCGAGTCCCCTGATGGGAATCCCAGCAACTCCCTGCGATTTTATCGCCGCTTTACTGAAGCAGGTACGCTGGAGCATAAGGGTTTTGCAATATTCAAAGGTTTTCAGCAAAACGTCTACGATTCAATGATTGAAGAAGCATTCCTCATTGACCATGATATTGATTGTCTTTCTCGTGGTGATGATATGTTCATTTTCGAGAAAAATCGTTTTCAGCGAATCTTCCAGTTCTATGAGTCTATTAAGCAAGATGCTAAGAGCGTAATTTCTCGCATTCATACCCAACTCCCCATCCTTAATTTAGATGACTTCATCGCAGCCTGTGAAAGAGATGAGCGTATGGCCAGCAAGATTGCAGACTTAGAGAACCAGCCACATTTAAAACATCTATCCATACCTTGTGCTCAGAGAGCAATTAATAAGTACCATCTTCATGTCAAAATTGAGGCACATGAAGGCAAACAAAAACTGAGATATTCATCTTCCTACAAATGGGAATTTGTGAGGCTGATATCTGATGAATATCTCAGCTCAGAGGCAACCAATATAGACTATGAAGTGAGTGTAAAACGTCCTCTTAAACTCGATTCAATCACATCTGATGGTGATCCAGATGCAATTATTGAGGTACCTGCATCAATGCGTACAAGAAAACCACGGCCCAGTGCGTATACTGATGCTCGGTAACTATCTATTGAAGAATTATCAATAGTTTTCTTACTCACAGATCTCGAGATAACAGCGAAGTACTCTCCAATGTCAAGGCAGCGCGAGGCCCAAATTGCGTTAATGAAGCGAGCAATATAACTCTATCAAGAGGCCATGCCGTAGACCTGAGCCGGCGATAGAAATCGATGCTTAAGATGACCAGTTCCTCCAGACGCCTTACCACGAGCCGGTCATCCTCGTGAACGAGAAAGCTGGCTCCCACAGCGGCCGCTTCCTTGGGGAGGTTGGCGTTACTGCGCGGAGCGCATCCACAGCTATCCATTGTTCCTCATCCTCACTTCTGAGAGTAGCATCACTATTGATGATTCATCAATAGTGATGTATTGTCAACAACATGAAGACGAACCAGACCCCTCATGAACCAATGGAGGCAGCACCAGGCCGAGTCGCACGACGACGGGCGCAGGTGCGAGCGAACCTGCTCTCTGCCGCTCGCCAGGTGTTTACGACTCGCGGCTACCAGCAGGCTACGATCAGCGAGATCATTCAGATCGCCGACGTCGCGATGGGCACCTTCTATTTGCATTTTCGAGATAAAGAGGCGCTACTAGTCGCTCTGACGGAGGAAGGGCTGGCAACAGTTCGTGAACAGTTCCATGCGGCGATCGCACAGGCGGGATCAGAGCCGCTCATGCCGCTGATCATTCGCACACTTTTGCGGACCGCCTACCAGCGCCGTGATCTCTTCATGCTGATTGGGGCAGGTGAGAGCGCTCTACTGGTGCGGTCGCGCACCCACCAGGCGCAGCAGGGCCTAGCTGGACATTTTATTCCACTGTTTCAGCAGGCTCGGGATCATGGACAGCTTGCATCCTATGATCCGGTGCTGCTGGCGAATCTACTGGTGGGGCTACTGCTGCGAGCGATTGACTGGTGGCACCACCAGGACGAGCCAGGTCCCGACGCGATGGCCGACCAGATTCTCTCGTTGTTGGAGCATGGGTTGCCGCCCTCGCTCTTGACACGACCAGAGCAACTCACTCCACCGAGACCACTGGCCGAGCACTGACGAGAGGAGAAAGGAACCACCGATGGCAAACGAAGAGCAAAGACCACTGCCGCAGAGCGGCATCATGGGTTCATCTGAGGCCGAGCACTGGCAGCAGGATCAGGATGTCGAACGACGTCGGCACGATTTCACAGCAGCGACAGAGCGCATGCTCGAAGCGGCGCAACTCCAGCCGGGAGATCACGTCCTGGATATTGCGGCAGGTACCGGGGATCAGACTTTCTTGGCGGCACACATTGTGGGACCGGGCGGCTCCATTCTAGCCACCGACATTTCTGGGGACATGCTCTCCATTGCTGCACGAGTTGCACAGCAGGAGGGGCTGACGAATATCACCACGCGCGTCATGGACGCCCAACAGCTTGAGCTGGAAGACGACGTCTTCGATGCGGTCATCTGCCGCCTTGGCCTGATGCTCCTCCCGCACCCAGCGCGCGCGCTGAGCGAGATACACCGAGTCCTCAAACCGGGCGGGAAACTGGCGGCGCTGGTCTGGTCGGCCCCGGAACACAATCCGCTCTGGTCTTTGACGCTGGCTATTGTGGCAAGGTACGCGAGCGGAGCGTCTGCTCCTGGGCCAAATCCCTTTGCGCTCTCCGATCCGAGCGTCTTTGAGCGGGTACTCACGGGAGCGGACTTTCACGAGGTCAGCACCCGTGCGCTTCCTTTCCAGTCCCATTACGCGTCGCTCGAGGCATTCCTGCACTCGACCGGAAGCCGGTTGACCGCTGGGGTGCTGGGCCAGCTCAGTCAGCAAGAGCAGCAGCACCTGTTGGAGGAGGTGAGACAGGCTTTGAGCCAGTTTGAGGGGTCTGATGGCCTGGTAGCTCCGGCAGAATTGTTGCTGGGGGTGGGAGGCAAATAGCGGAGGCCCTGTGCCCACGCGATGCGCAACGAGATGATACAAGGTAGCGGGCAGCGAGAGAGGTGCGCCACCGGCCATTGGCTACAGAAGGGTCGCGCCGGCATTAGAAAAGGTAGCCAGCAAACCTCAATGGATTGACCAGGAGTCGGCACACTGATTGCAGATCGTGCCAAAGCACTGCGGTGCAGTGACATACAGAACAGACCTACTGCGCAGAGGCGAGAGCGCCAAGGGTACGACAGTCAGTTCCCGCGGCGCGGCGCCATTCTGGACGGGGTTAGGGTGCAGCCGCATCGGGCGGCAGCTCGACAGGATACGGCTCAGCGAAGTCGGCCGAGCGGCTCACCGCGGACCATTCGGTGGCTTCGGCGAGCTGTCGTTGCGAGTAGTCCAGTGCCATCGTGACCGCATTGACGCCAAGGAGCAGATGGGAGGGCACGTGCTGCCGTTCCACGACCTGAACGATGACCTCTGCGGCTCGCTTCGGGTCGCCTGCAGGAGTAGCACGAGTACGGTAGCTGGTCATGATTCCGACGGTCTCCTCGTACTCCGCTGGGACCCGGTCGACCATCATCGAGGCGCCGGCCCAGTCGGTCGCAAAGCCGCTCGGTTCGACGACCAGCACGCGGATGCCGAACGGTTCCGTCTCCGCGGCAAGCACTCGGCTGAATCCGTCAACCGCGAACTTCGCCGCCTGATAGCTCGCGATACCCGGCGAGCCGCCGACGCGTCCGCCGACCGAGGAGAACTGCACGATAGTCCCGCCTCCCTGGGCGCGCAACTGCGGGATCGCCGCCTTCGACACCTGGTAGACGCCCCAGAAGTTCGTCTCGAACTGTGTTCGGAAGTCGGCGTCGTCGCCGGTCTCGATCGGAGCGACGTTCGCGTAGCCGGCGTTATTCACCACTACGTCGATGCGCCCGAAACGCTCCACTCCCGTACGGATTGCTACCTTCACTGCACCAGCATCGGTGACGTCCAACGGGAGCGCAAGCACGTCATTCGGGTGGGCGGCGACGAAGTCCTGAAGTTGCTCAGGCCGGCGCGCAGTAGCGACGATGAAATTGCCCCGCTCCAGCGCCGCATGGACGAGAGCGCGGCCGAACCCGCGGGATGAGCCGGTAATCAACCATACTGACATCTCTACTGATTCCTCCTTGCCTTTTGGACGAAAAGCGAATGCGCGAGCGATGCAGTGAAATACGAAGACGAACGACCTTCCCGTCGCCTTCGGCATTGTCACCGCACCCGACGCCACATGCGCCGAATAGCTGCATGGCATCTACTGGCGCCTTTTCGCTCCGATCCCGAGTGAGCGCATAGAGGTGCCCCAAAGTGAGGCCGTGTCACTCTGGAGTGAGCGTACATTCGCGATGTTGCAGACACCGAACATGGAATGACGAGTCAGTCACAAGTATATCTCCGGTGGACAGCCGGCTGGGAATGCATGCGCGTAGCGAGACTTCACGGCTTGATACCCGCTGACCAGCGTATTCCTTGTTACAACCAGCAGCTGACGCCACCAGCAGCCGCGCGCAGCGCGTCCGTCTTACCTTGCCCTGGTCGTAGGCCTCCTGCCGTGCCCTGCTGTCAGACCACGGTGCAAGGACGCTCGCGCGGAACCGATCTCCTTAGGCGGCAGGAACGACCCTGCGCGTGGCCGCACCACGAAGCGTGGCGAGGAGGGCCACCAGGGCAGCCACGGCCATCGCGCCCACGTCGATGGCCCAGGTGGTGACGGTGACATGTCCGACGGTCAAATCACTCCGATCAAAGAGTTGCGGCACCTCTTGATGAGCAGCCAGGCCCCAGGCAACGGTAGCGCCCAGCAGCAGCAGCAAGGCAAGGGTTGTCAGGAGGCTTGGCCAAAAAGCGTACTTTACCAGGCGGTGGTCAAGATCGCTTTCGGAGATGACCCGGCATAGCGCCCAGGTGCTGAGCGAGGCCAGCACCACAAACCAGACCAGATACGCATCAGTAGTCAGCGTTTCAAAGCCAAGATTGATAGCCGCCGGATGTCCAGCGAAGGGGATAGTAATGAGGCCAGGTAAGAGCGCGCCGACGAATCCAGCGATTGGCATGAGAAGGTATCGCCGCAGGTGTGGCGCCCGTCGCCAGGCAGCGATGGCCAGGGGGAGTCCGCCCACAAGCACGGCCAGAAAAGCCAGATCCATGGCTCCGGACTGGAATGCCAGGGCGGTGCTGAGCCCATTCGTCGGCGTGAATCCGATGAGCGGCCAGTTACCCGCCGTGGTGAGAAGAGTCGCGTAGGGCCCTCCATCCACCAGCCCGCCAAATTGGAGCCAGGCCACGACCGCGGCGACAAATGCGCCAAAGATGAGGACGCAGCATACGCTCTCTTATGACCCACTTTTGACACGTGAAGGAGGGCGTTTCGCAACTCACCGGAGCAGCTGTGCCGGGTGTGAGCGATGTGTGCGCCCAGGTGTGGATCAGGTGCTGCAACTCTGCGGCGCCCGGCACGACTTTTGCGTAGTCTGATGACTTTTGCGTTGTCTGGACAGACGAAACGACCCGAGATGTCTTCGCTGTAGCTTCGCTAAGGAAAAGTTTCAGTTCGCACGAGGAGTGGTGCGGGCAGGCGCAGTCACCGTGCCGAGAGTATTCTTCAGGCTTGGGTAATGACCACATAGCCCAGCTCGAAGTAGCCCGTTCACCTGCCCGGTCCAGTGGGGTGCCGAATAACGAGCAAACGGAGTTGTAAGCATGGTCGAGCACATGATTACCGCGAGCCGGAGGTCGGCTGGCGGCACGATACGCCCCGCAGAGACCGACTGGTCGCTCACCGAATGCGAGACGGTCTCTGCGTGTAAGAGCGCTCTACCGCGCCCGCGCGGGACGCTGTGTGGAGAACGTCTGGGCAACTACCAGTTGGGCGAGCTGGTGGGTGTAGGAGGTATGGCCGAGGTCTATCGAGCCCAGGACCTGATCCTGGGGCGTGAGGTCGCCGTCAAGGTGCTTGCGGCACATCTGGCTGATGATACCGACTATGCGGACCGCTTCCGCGCCGAGGCGCACCGGGTGAGCTCCCTCAGTCATCCGCATTTGGTGCCCGTGTATCATGCCGGCGAGATGGAAGTTCAGGGAAGGCGCTTGCTGTATCTCGTGATGCCGCTGTTACGAGAGTCGCTTCGAGACCGACGGCGTCGAGAAGGAAAACTGCCCGTATCCGAAGCATCCAGGCTGATGCTGCAATTGGCCGAAGGGCTTGAGGCAGCCCACCGGAGCGGTATCGTGCATCGCGACGTCAAGCCCGGAAACATTCTCCTCGACGGGGATGGCCACCCTTTGCTTGGCGACTTCGGCATTGCGCGCGACCTCTACACCACGTCGAGCGATGTCGCGCCTACCCACACTGCACTGGTCGTTGGCACGCCCGAATATATGGCCCCAGAGCAGTTGTGCGGCGCCTCCGTTGACCAGCGAGCGGATGTCTATGCGCTCGGAGCGGTGTTTTACGAGTTACTGACGGGTCGACTACCCTTCGTTGGCACGACGGCCTACGATCTCGCTGCGCATGTCCTCCATGCTTCTCTCATCCCGCCATCAGCCCTTGAGCCTGAGGTCACGCTGGCCGTCGAACGAGTAGCGCTCAGGGCGCTGGAGCGCAATCCCGCCCAGCGTTATGCCACCGCGGGAGCGTTTTCGCTGGCGTTACGCGATGCGCTACGCGAACAGTCCGGGACTCAGCAGGCGCTCGATCCGTACCGGCTGCCGGTCGAGGCGCCATGTGGGTGGGACGGGACTTCCTCCCCGACACAGATCGATTCTCGCGATTCTCGTGCGCCTCGGAAGCCCGCCGGGTGGAGCGCTGGGAAGGGTCGTCAGCTCTGGATGTTCATTCTGGCGTTGGGGCTGATAGTGCTGCTCGCGGGCTTCGGCCGCCTTCTCATCACACTGCAGCACCACGGAAACGGGAACCCCGTAAGAGGCGCCGTGCCCGTAGTTCGGGCTCCGGCATCGATCCAGCAGACGCCGGCTGCGACAACCCCTGCTGGAACACCGGCAATGGGAGCGCAATCGACCGGCGGCATGTCGTCAGGCACCCAAAACTCCAGCGTCTCGCCACAGGCTTCGGCATCCACAACTCAGCCGCATGCCAAACATTCCAATCCCAGGTCACACGGCAAGATGGGCTACCACCATCCCAAGGATCACTAGCTCGCCGTGGGATCTAGATGCTTGGGCTCGCTCTGCCTGCCGCTCGCGACACACATAGACGTAGTCTTGATCCCACGAATGGAGAGCGACATGACTGAGCTCGTCGAGCCTACCTATCAGGAAGAGAGTGAGACGCCCACCACCCGCAGATGGCCCTGCACGCGCGTGAGCAGCGCTGCATTGGTCGCGACCGTGATGGAACTTGCGCTCATCGCCAGCGCAGCGATGGCTGGATTGGGCAGTATGCCAAAAGGTCGATAGAGAATACCGCCCGCGACGGGGATGGCGATGAGATTATAGCAAGCTGCCTAGAACAGGTTTTGGCGCATCTTCCTCACCGTAGCCATGGAGAGTCGGATGGTTGCCAGCACATCCAGCGGGTCGCTGCGCATCAACACGATTTCTGCCGTCTCAATTGCAACTCCTGTCCCTGCCCCGATGGCGACCCCGAGATCGGCTTGCGCCAGCGCGGGAGCATCATTCACGCCATCTCCCACCATCGCGGTAAACAGACCCCAATGGGGACCGTGACGGTCATCATGGAGACCCTCCTGTGTCAGACCTTTCCCAAGCTTACCGTAGCTTGCTATTGCTTGGCGATGGTGTACCCAGCGTCGTCCAGAGTGGCCTCGATCGTGTCGAGTGACACCCGGCTAGGGTCGTAGCGTATGGCGACCGTCTTGGTGGGGATATCGGTGGTGGCCATTTCCACACCGGGCAGTGCACCCAGTGCGCTGTTAATCGTTTTAACACAGTGCTCACAGCTTACATCGGGCACTGACAGTACCGTTTCTTGTGTCGTGGCCATAAGACTCCAGCTCCTCATCTTTTTCTGGGCGCTTCATGCAAGAGGCCCGTAGATCGAGATACATACAACAACTCTAAGGGCGTGAGGAGGGCACAGCCACACCTATGCCGCTACCCCCTACCCGAGGCACTACAGTGCCTGCTGGCTCTTTATCTGGGTGCCAAAGTGACGCAGGCGGAGCGAATTGCTCACCACAGTTACCGAGGAGAGGGCCATCGCTGCTGCGGCGAAGATGGGCGCGTTCTCGCGTAGCAGCGGAATCGCCGGCGAGAAGATGGCGATGGGGATCAGCAGGGTATTGTAGGCAAAGGCCCAGAACAAGTTTTGTCTGATGACGCGCATCGTCGCCCGCGAAAGCTCGAGCGCCACCGCGACGCTGCGCAAATTGCCTTTGACAAGCGCCACATCCGCTGTCTCCATCGCAATGTCGGTCCCGGTGCCCATCGCAATTCCCACATCCGCCTGCACCAGCGCTGGAGCGTCGTTGATACCGTCGCCCGCGAACGCCACAACTTTCCCTTCCTGCTGGAGCCGCTGCACCGCTGCAGCTTTGGCAGCGGGCAGAACCTCGGCCAACACGTGTTCGCTCGGGATGCCAACTTTCCTGGCAACGGACGCTGCTGTACGTCGATTGTCGCCCGTAATCATCCAGACGTCGATGCCGCTCTTTTGCAGCTGGGCCACCGCCGGGACGGACCCAACTTTGATCGTATCAGCAACGCCCATCATCCCTACGACCGTGCCATCCACCGCGACGATCATTGGGGTCTTGCCGACGGCCGCCAGCTGATCCAGCCTCGCCGCCAACTGCGCGAGCCCGACCGTGTCAACGCCCTGATCAGCGAGCAGCCTGGGTGTGCCGATGCATACATCGTGGTCTTCTACGCGGGCTGCGATGCCTCCGCCGGGAATGGTCGCAAATGACCCCGCCTCCTGGCTGATGTCGCTCGTCCTGATCCCTCGCTCCTCAGCTCCGGTGACGATGGCGCGTGCCAGCGGATGTTCCGACATGGACTCAGCCATGGCCGCCAGCCTCAATAGATCGGTTTTCGTCAGATGGGCATCAGGCACCAAGACGACATCGGTCAGCTCGGGCTTGCCGCGGGTAATGGTGCCGGTCTTGTCGAGCAGGACCGTAGTGACTTCCTGGAGCCGTTCCAGGCTCTCACCACCCTTGATCAGGATACCCTGCTCGGCGCCCTGACCGGTGCTGACCATGATGGCCGTTGGGGTCGCCAGACCCAGCGCGCAGGGACACGCAACTACCAGCACGGCGATGCCCGCAACCAGCGCCACGATCCACGGGCTGGTGGAGGTGTGCGCCACCGGCGGTATGAACCCAAAGAGGTACCCTGCCACACACCAGCCGACGAAGGTGAGCGCCGCAATGACCAGTACCGCTGGAACAAAGATGCCGGCGACGGTATCGGCGAGTTGCTGAATAGGGGCCTTGGAGCCCTGCGCCTGCTCGACCAGGCGAATGATGCCGGACAGCATGGTATCGGCGCCGACCTTGGTCGCCTGCACTCGGAGCATGCCCGTCTGATTGATGGTAGCGCCGATGACCGCGTCGCCGGCGCTCTTCTCGACAGGGAGACTTTCGCCGGTCAGCATCGACTCATCCACCGCCGATGTCCCAGCCAGCACGACGCCGTCGGTCGGCACCTTCTCGCCGGGCCGCACTACTAGCTCATCGCCAACGACCACCTGATCGATGGGCAGATCCAGCATATGTCCGCTGCGCAGCACATGGGCAATGTTGGCCCGCAGCCCCGCCAGGCGCCTGAGAGCCTCGTTGGTCTGGCCCTTGGCGCGCGCCTCCAGGTATTTCCCAAGGTAAATCAAGGTAATGATCAGCGCGGTCGTATCGTAGAAGGTGACAGTGCCGACCACTTGGGGCGCTATCGTGGCCACAACACTCATCAGGAAAGCCGCCGTTGAACCGAGGCTGACCAGCACATCCATATTGGCGCCGCCATGGCGCAGGACGCGAATTGAGGTCCGGTGAAAGTCCCAGCCGACGTACCCCCAGACTGGAGCAGAGAGCGCCAGCAGCAGGAAATTCTCACCGGGAAAGCGGTCCATGAAGAACATGGAGAGCAGTACCACCGGTACACTGAGCCCGATGCCTAAGAGCAGCGTGTTACGCTTGTGCTGCAACGCTCGGGTTCGGCGTTCGGTTTCAAGGTCTGCTGGTGACTCGGTAGAGTCCGTGGCCATATTCGGACTCGGTGGCGTCAGCTCCTGCGCACCATAACCGGCTTGCTCGACCGCGGTGATAAGATCCGCTGCCGATGCGGTCGCTGGGTCGTAGCTGACCGTGGCCCGCTCGGTGGCCAAATTGACGCTGGCCGACGCGACGCCGGGCACTTTGACAAGGCTACGCTCTACGCGGCGCACGCACGAGGCACACGTCATGCCTTCCAGAGCAAGCTGTACTGCTGCGGTTTCCTGCGCAGCCACTTTGTCAGTTGCCGCCGAGTGTGCCTGGTGCCTGCGTGATATCTGCACCTGTTCCTGTAGTTCTGCCATATGGTGATTCTCGAGACTCTCTCCCACAGATGGGTTACCCCATCTCGCCCGGACAACGGCCACTTTCGCCAATGCTCATGCAGGCTACCGGTTACCTGCCAGGTTATAGAGCTGCACCAACTCCTCGATCACCGCCTCTTCGCGTCCCTCTTTGATGCCTTCCGGCACGCAGCCGTGCAGGTGATTCTCCAGAATGAGCGCCTCAAGCTTCTCGATGGCTTTGCGCACGGCAAAGGTCTGGCGCAGGATATCCACACAGTACACGTCGTCTTCAACCATCTTGTGGATACCGCGCAGGTGGCCCTCGATATAGTTGAGTCGTTTGAGTACGTCCGGCTTGTCAGCTCGCATTGGTTGACCCTCCTTACCCATACCCACCCGGTAGGGGTTTCACTCAGAGTATAGCATCAGTGCCAAGGCAGGCGCAACGGGACGCAGGGAGTAAAACTACCCATCCCAACTAGTGCTGGACGCACAGGGAGATCAGGCCCCCAATGAGTGAACATGAACATGCCAGGGACGATCTAGTCTTGCTGATTGACAAACTGACGCAATAAATCCGACCATAGTGTCGGATGGCTCTGGCAACCGGAAGGTGCTCGACCTGGGGTGTGGCGCCGGCGCAGATTGTCGGACGCTTGCACAGCACGGGCTGGAGGTCGTCGGGCTGGATTACTCGCACGAGGCGATGACGCAGGCGCAGGCACAGATTGAGGATCTATCGTTACCAGTGCGCTTTCTTCACGCCGATATGGCGAATCCGCTGCCCTTTCCCGATCAGGATTTCGACTTTGTGATGAGCAATGTGGCTTTCCACTCCTTTCCCGACCGGCTGCTGCGTTCCATCCTTGGCGAGATCAGGAGGGTACTGCGGCAGGATGGCCTAGTGCTACTGCATGTCAACTCGCTGGAGGATATGCACTATCGTCCGAAAGATCGCGCCCAGGAGATCGAGCCAGACTATTATCTAGAATCCGACGGGCAGGCCATGCATTTCTTCAGCGAAGCCTATTGCCGCGATCTGTTGCACATGTGGAACCTGATCGACCTGACTCACCTCCACTATCCGCCGCGAGGCCGATGGGTTGACAAGTGCGTCTGGCGCGTGGTGGCGCA
Source organism: uncultured Chloroflexia bacterium (assembly GCA_963826075.1). GTDB lineage: Bacteria > Chloroflexota > Ktedonobacteria > Ktedonobacterales > JADMIN01 > JAJPKE01. The sequence goes on along the minus strand of CAWGVQ010000002.1, from coordinate 156,537 downwards.
AAAAGTGTAGGGGTGCATGTAACTTTTGGGGAACTGGCACGGTTTATCTCGGCTGCCGGAGGGAAATGGGGTATGGGAAGGTTTACCCCATAGTGCACAACCAAACTCCTGCTTGTAAAAATAGTGCTTCCTCCGGCTGGGAGTCAGAATTGGTACTGGGTGTGGCTGAAGTGGCCTTTGGCAAACGCGAAGACCTTGGTGGGCCGCACGGAGAACACATAGATCGAATCGCGTCGCCCTCGACCACCACGTCCAGGCCCTCCTGCCAATGGTTGCAGCCGGTCGTCAGAATCACATGCGAGTTCTCACGCAGGTTAACGGCCTTCTGTTCAGTGTCGGCCGTGCTAAAGTGGAGAGCTCCGTCATGCCATTCCGCTACCACTGGCGTGACGTGTGGGCGACCGTCAGACCGCACCGTCGAGAGCCAGAATAGCTCGGCTGTTTCGAGCACACGACGTGTCTCCTCCCATGGCGTGACCGCTCCGTCCGGTTCAGTGTAGCGGGTGTCCAGTTTCGTGAGGGGCTCGTTCACGCAAAAAACTCCCTTCGATCGTTCAGTCTCGCGCTATGTACCTCTTTATGTACCTCTTTATGTACCTCTGGTCATCTGCTCTTTGAGAAGTCGAGCAGCGCCTCTTGAGAAGCTTAGCATGCGGATCCGAACCAAACATCTTCTATCTTGCTCATTACGAGAAGCAGTTCCTGGCCATTCCAACCTGTATCTTGTGGCAAACCTTTTGCAACCTGTTGTGTCTAGTGGCGGCGAAGTACCTCTACGGCACCTACCGAAAGGGTGATTTTCCACGACTGTTTTCGGCGACGAGAAAACAGATCCGTGGTCCCGCACTCACTGCAACGTCGCGCGTTAAGACGAATCAAGATCTAGGTCTTTCCACCACAGACCCAGTAGTAGGAGGTGCATTATGCATCCACCCTCCCTTCTCTCCTTTCTGCTGCCCGCCCAGGTGACGCCACTCGTTGATCGGACGGACGAGCTCGCGTCGATCACCCGGCGCCTAGTCGGTGGCGACACCCGCCTGCTCACCTTGACCGGTCCCGCTGGGGTCGGCAAGACACGTCTGGCCATTGAGGCCGTTACCACGATTGCCAATCCGACTTCGGAGGCCTTTCCTGATGGGGTGGTCTGGGTCGACCTTACCCCCATTCGCGATCCGCAGGACGTGCTGTGGACGATCGCTCGCGCCATTGGCTTCACCGACACCGGGTTTCCCCCAGTGGTCGAGCGGCTGTCCGCCTACCTGCAGAAGCGGGCAGTCTTGCTGGTGCTGGACAACTTTGAGCAGGTACTGCCCGCCGCTGCTCTGCTTGCCGACCTTTTGGCGAGCTGTCCGGGCCTCGTACTGCTGGTGACCAGCCGCGTCCCACTGCAGCTGCGCTGGGAGCAGACTCTGCGCGTCGCCCCCCTGCCGGTGCCAGATCTGCAGACGGCGTTGCCGCCGCTCGACGCTCTAGAGCAGATCCCCTCGGTAGCGCTGTTCGTGGAGCGAGCGCGGGCGCGCCGGGCAGACTTAGTCCTACGCGAGAAGGACGCGCAGCTTGTGGCAGAGCTAGTGGCGCAGCTGGATGGCCTACCGCTGGCGCTGGAGCTGGCCGCCGCCCGCCTCGATGTGCTGTCGTTGCCGACGCTCGCGCGGCGCCTGGAGGACCGCCTGCGGCTTCTAGCGTCGGAGGCCCCAGACCGCCCCGCACGCCAGCGGAGTCTGGAGGCGGCGGTCGGCTGGAGCTACGACCTGCTGAGCGACGACGAGCGACGGCTGTTCCGTTGCCTGGGGGTGTTCACTGGGCAGGTCAGCCTGGACGCCATTGCCGCCGTCGTCAGCGGAGTCAACACGATCGGCGTGGTGGGAGAAGAAGCCAGCAACGTAGATGTGCGAGAGTCAGAGGAGGCAGGAGAGATGCGGGGTGCAGAGCATACGCTGCAGTGGCTGCTCTCGCTGGCCGAGAAGAGTTTGGTCTTGCCGGGAAGGCAGCCTGGAGCAGCGGACGATGGGGGAGGTGCTCAGGAGGTTGAAGACGCGGACGATGAAGACCCAGAGCCAGCCTTCCGCATGCTGGAGACGGTGCGCGAGTATGCGCAGGAGCGGCTGGCCGGAGCGGGCGAGCTGGCGGCGGCCCGCCGGGCGCACGCCTCCTACTACCTCGCCCTGGCTGAGCAGGCCGATCCACATTTGCGCGGGGCGGATCAGCGCACGTGGTTCCTGCGCCTGGAGCGTGAGCACGCCAATCTGCGCGCGGCGCTGGGCTGGCTGCTCGACCAGGACAACCGGGGGGAGCGTGAGGCAGGGCTGCGGCTGGCTGGGGCGCTCGGCAAGTTCTGGTTGCGGCGCGGATACAACACGGAGTGCCGGCGCTGGCTGGAGAGGGCGCTAGCCCGAGCGCCTGCGGGGGAGGCAGGTGACCCAGCCGTGCGCACACGCGCACTTATCTCACTGGGATCGGACCTCACCCTGCAAGGCGATGTCACGCGGGAGCGGGCGGTGCTAGAGGAGGCAGTGTCGTTGGCCGAACGGCAGCAGGATCCTGCCACCACCGCAGAGGCCCATACCGTGCTGGGGCTGTGCGCAGTGTTTGCTGGGGACGTGGCGGAGGGGACCCGGCAACTATGGGAGGCGCATCGCCGCTGGGAGGCGCTTGGTGATCTGGGGGGCCTCGGGCTTTCGCTCTTCTATCTTGGCCTGGCAGCCGACGCATCTGGGGACGTAGCGGGTGCCGCGGCGCTCTACACGGACGCATTACAGTGGCTTAACGCGGTGGGTGATGCGCAACTTGCCGGATTCGTCCACTGCTACCTTGGAGTAACCGAGTGGAAGCGCGGGCTGCTGTCTCATGCCGTGGCACAGGTCCAGGCGGGGGTGGAGGTCAGTGTTGCCTTCCGAGATCGTTATCTGCTGAGTTTCGGGGCGCAGGCGGCGGCGGCGCTCGTTGGGTACCGCGCCGAACCCGCACGACAAGCGCGCCTGTTGGGTGCCGCGGACGCGTTGGCCCAGGCCACCGGCGCAACATTCGCGTGGGAGCGTTTGCCAGGGGGCGAGCATGTGGTGGGACCGCGCACGCAGCGAGAGCAAGGGGAATGGAGCGCCGCCTATGACAACGGTCGCTTGCTATCCTTCCGGGAAGTAGCTTCCCTGGCCCTGAGCCTTCTGGAGGAGGTAGACCGGGAGCTGAACCATTCCGACACAGCGCCTGTCGATGCCCAGCCGCTGAAGCAGCCGATCCAGCATACGAGTCCGTTTAGTGCGCGCGAGCACGAGGTGCTGCGGCTGGTGGCGAAGGGCCTCTCCAGCAGGGCCATTGGCCACCAGCTTTTCCTTGCCCCGAGTACGGTCAACTACCATCTCACCTCGGTCTTCCACAAGCTGGGGGTCGACACCCGGGCTCAGGCCGTGGCAGTCGCAGTGCAACGCGGCCTCCTCTAAGCTCCTATTGACAGGCCTGACTTTGTATGCTATATCTAGATATATCGATGATATATCTATACAAGGAGAACGAAACTGTGGAAACACAATGGCTATCCTGGACTTCAGGATTTGCGTGGCCCTCGCCCGACCCGTCTGGGTACCTTTTGCGCATGTCACGGGGGCACGGCGGACGTCCACGACAAGAGCGCCATGAGGAGAGTGAATCCTCTGCAGACCGCGAAGCGCGCAGAGATCGGGGAAATCGGGGGAGACATCGAGTGGGTCGTGGGGATGTGTATGCGGCGACGCTCCTGCTGCTGGATGAGCAATCACTACATGGCTACGAGATTATCCAGTTGATTGAGGAGCGTAGCGGTGGAAATTGGCGACCAAGTGCCGGTTCGGTCTATCCGGCACTTCAGTTGCTGGAGGATCAGGGGTACATCCAGGGTGAACAACAGGAAAGCCGTCGGGTCTTTCATCTGACCGAATCAGGACGAGCATACATTAGCGACCACCGTGCCGAGCTGGTTGCGGCACGTGATGCGGTTGCGGCCCGCATGGCCACTGGAGACACGGAACTTCTTGACTTGTTCAATCAAGTGGAGACGGCATTCAAACAGGTCGTACATGTGGGAACTGCCGTACAACTGGCAGCCGCCAAAGAACTGCTGGTCAATGCCCGTCGGCAATTGTATCGCATACTTGCCGATGATGCCCCACAGCCCCCGCTGTAACCAGAAAACCGCTGGTAGGCTTCATATGAAAGAGGATACCGATGACAGACACTACCGAAGCACAACTGCGCGCTGACGCTGAGCTGCGCGCCAGCATCGATCGTGAGTTAAGTGAGCGCTTTGCTCCTCCGGATACCGCGCTCCGCAACGCCATTGCACGGGCACAACGAGAGGGGTTGCCAGAGATCCAGATATCGCCGTTGCAAGGCAAGCTCTTGCAGGTGCTGGCGTTGGCGTGTGGCGCACGCAAGATTCTGGAGATCGGCGCGCTGGGCGGCTATTCCGGCACATGGCTGGCACGGGCATTGCCGGCCGATGGCAAACTGATCACGCTAGAGATCAGTGCCAAGCATGCTGCCGCTGTGCAGGCCACGTTTGCCGAGGCGGGTGTGGATAACCGTGCTGAGGTGCGCGTTGGCCACGCGCTGACAGCGTTGCCTCAGCTCACCTCGGAGGCTCCCTTCGATCTCATCTTTATCGATGCCGATAAAGAAAATTATCCTGCCTATCTGGATTGGGCGCTCAAACTCAGCCGTGTCGGCACCATTATTGTCGCCGATAACGTCATTCGCGGTGGGCGTCCGTTCCAGTCGCCACCACCTGACGCCGCTAGCACAGGCATTGCGGAGTACAACGCCAGAGCGGCCAGCGATGCGCGGCTCGTATCGGTCGCCTTCCCGATGGACGACGATGGAACAGATGGAATAGCTGTGTCTGTCGTACGCGCAGTCGGCGAGTGACGTCTAGCTACGTCCGTGCCGTCGATCCGTGCCTACGCATGCAGAACCGTCCAGGTCACGCCGCCATCGGTGGTGCCTATGAGACCAGCTTGCGTCACCGCCCAACCAGACGTCGGGCTTACAAAGTCCAGTTGCGTGATCCCGCTCAGCAAGGGTGTGGAGCTACTGTTGGTGGCGATCTTGGTCCAGCTGGTGGCCCCATCCGGCAATTGATAGAGGGTAACCTGCCCGCTGACCGTGGCTGCGGCAATCACCTCACCAGTGGCCAGCACACTGCTGGGAAAACTGTTCGCGGAGAGACTGGTCCCGGAAGCGCCACTGAGGGTGGGACCTGGTTGCCAGCTCGTTCCCGCATCCGTCGTATGGTAGACGCTGAAGAGCGCCGACGCGGATGGCCCCGACCCGTAGCTGACCTCAAGCACTCCAGTAGTGGGGCTGGTGAACACCGGTGGCTCGGCTATCGTCGGGCCACCTTCCTCATAGCCAGGCGGAGTGAGTAGTGGCACAGCAGACCAGGTGTTGCCGGAATCATGGGTGACGGAGAGAAGGACAGCAAGGGGACTGCCGGTGCCAGAGCAGGCAAAACCAGTGGTGGGGCCGGCAAACGATATGCCCGTGGTGCCGGCCCAGACACGATACGATGCCACCTGGTTCCAGGTGGCGCCACCGTCGATCGTTTGCCAGACAGCAATCGGAAACACCCCCGCGGCTCCTCCAAATGGACTAGCCGCCAGCCAGCCATGCTGGCTATCGCTGAAGTCGAGGTGGAGCACGGCAGCCGTGGCCACAGTGGTGGTTGACCAGTGGGATCCGGCATCCGTCGTGTGCCACAGCGTGGTGGTTGAGGGGCCACCAGCAGAGAAGGAGAGCCAGGTCCAAGCATCAGCGGCCGTCATAGGGTATAGGGCGATCGTGCCGTCAGAAGGCACGCCACCTGAGCTTGGTGATTGGAGGGTGAGTCCGGAGGGGGTCACATTATACCAGGTGTGTCCGCCGTCCACGGTAAAGGCAATACCACCCGCAATGTTCGGGTTTGCGGTTGGCACACTGCCCCAACCGATGGTGGCAGAGAACATGTGGATCTCATCGATCGAGCCGGTGACCACAGGTCCAGCGGGATGGGTTACAGTGGCGGTGGCGGGCACAGTAGGGGCTGCTGGTTGTGTCTGCCCAGCCGAGCTGCTGACACCACATCCGGCGAGCCCTGCCAACATGAGAACCAGCAAGAAACCTATACTCGGGCCCAACCAGGACTGTCCCTTCGACGTTACCAACATCATGAATTCTCCTTTGGGCTACGAGAGCAGACCAGTAGCGCTTCTCTGAGATACAGTCGCGAAAATGTTCGGAACATTACACTGACCCAGAAGTTACTGGACGTTGTCTCCTTCATCCACGGAGAAAAGCAAGGCCCTGGCTAAGGCCCTGGCTATAGCGGTGCAGGCGCAGTTCGTCGGCGGTGACCTCGTCCATGAGGTTTGCGGACTCGGCGTCGCCCAGAGCAATTTTGTAAAAACGTACTGGCTCGGTGAAGCCTCTTCTGGATTGCGCGCTAGATCGATTTGACGAAGCGATACATGAGGACTTCATCCACGTACTCACCAGGGCCAAGCTTGATCGCCTTGGGGCGCCGCCCGTCCTCGATGAAGCCCACGCTTGCGTAGAGGTGAAGCGCTCGCTCATTGGTCGACAGGGCACGCAGCCCCACCCTCTCGATCCGCGGATGGCCGGTAGCCCAGGAAATTAGGGCCTCAAGCAAGCAGCGACCGACTCCGTGCTCACGCCAGGCCAGCGCAACGTTCATGACCAGCTCTCCAGTGTGAGCAAGCCGGTTCCGGCTACTGGTCTCGAATAAGATGGCGCCGACGACTGCGCCATCCACTTCTGCGACCAATGTCACGTCTGCCGGGCGCCCGGCGTGCTGCCGTATCCAGGTCTCGCCTTCCGCAAGCGTCATCGTGAACTCCTGCGACTCAGTGATGTGGTAGCTTCCCTCTGCCATCGCCTGTTCGTTTATCGTGTGGATGGCGAGTGCATCATCCAGTCGGGCACTTCGGATGAGCACTGCCTGACCGTTCTTCGCTGTGCACGTGTGCGCTTCAATTGTGGCCATCGCTGCCTCCTGGACTCGGCACCACTGCGGATCCCGAGCAATTGACGCCGCCTATAGCTGGTGCGTTTCATTCTACCGAAGCTTACCACGCAAGCACGCGAAGTCTATGACTCCCCTGCCTCGTGGTAGCCGCGATTTGTGTAGAAGACCTGAGTGGTCAGGATTCGGCCCGGCCTCGAAGTAACCGGGAAGCCAGGGACTCACGGGTCGGTTAAGCGTGGCCCTCAGCCGTCTATGCTGTGTGGGAATGATACACGACAACCATATATACGTCGTAGAATTCAAGTGGGATGTCGCCGTGTCCCTCTCGGCACCCAGTACTCGCCGCGTGACGGCAGCAACAACAGGAGAGCATTTCATGAAAGCGGTGCTATGCAAAGCTTTTGGTCCACCGGAAAGCCTGGTACTTGAAGAAGTCGCGTCACCTGTGCCGGGGCGAGGTCAGGTAGTAATCAGCGTCAGGGCCTGCGGGGTGAACTTCCCGGACACTCTGATTATCCAGGGGAAATATCAATTCAAGCCGCCGCTGCCTTTCTCGCCGGGCAGCGAGGTCGCGGGTGTCGTGAAGGAGATAGGCCCGGGAGTTGAGCGTGTTAAAATAGGTGACCGAGTGATGGCCGGCAGCGCCTTTGGTGGCTTTGCTGAAGAGATTATTGCCGAGGCCGAGGCGCTGATACCGGTGCCCGACGGTATGGATTTCGACACCGCTTCGGCCCTTCTCATGACCTATGGCACTAGCCTCTATGCGCTGAAGGACCGAGCCAACCTACAGCCGGGCGAGCGGATGCTGGTACTGGGCGCGGCAGGCGGCATCGGCCTGGCCGCCACTGAGATCGGAGCCGTGATGGGTGCAGAGGTGATCGCCGCCGCTTCCTCCGATGCAAAGTTGGCGATCTGCAGAGAGCACGGCGCCAGCAACGTGATCAACTATAGCGCCGAAGACCTCAAGGAACGGATCCGGGCGCTGACCAAGGGGCAAGGGGTCGATGTGGTCGTTGACCCGGTGGGAGGCGATTACTCGGAGACGGCGCTGCGGGGCATGGCCTGGAATGGGCGCTTTCTGGTGATTGGCTTTACTGCCGGTGAGATACCGCGAGTCCCGCTCAACCTGACGCTGCTCAAGGGCTGCTCCATCGTGGGCGTCTTCTGGGGGAGCTTCGTTGCCCGCGACCCCCAGAAGAACCAGGAAAACGTGCGGCTTCTGTTGGGCTGGTGGCAAGAGGGGAAATTGAAGCCGCGCATCTCAGCTCGCTATCCGTTGGAGCGCGCTGCGGATGCGCTCAACGATATTAGCAATCGGAAGGCGATAGGCAAAATTGTCATACTGCCCGGGTAGAACTCGATCTGCAGGAATCTCGGCGTGCTGCCCGGAGGACTGAATCGACACTGGAAGACCCAGTGAGCGCAAGAAGCGCTCTTGGCGACCTATCAGAAATCAGAAGAGCAGTATGACTAAAGACCCGGTGTTTTTGCAGGATGACTACCTGAGGGAATCATTCATAGATCTGGTAGCCGAGGAGGTCGACATCGACGGTGTCGAGTTTGAAGAGTGCCGCTTCACCGGCTGCCAATTTCGCGCCTCCGCGCTTCGGGGATGCACCTTTATCAACTGCAGCTTCCAGACCTGTGATCTCAGCCTTGTCAAGGTGCCATCCTCCCGCTTTACCAGCACCAAGTTCACCGACTGCAAGCTCATCGGCATAGAGTGGATGGATTCCTTCTCTTCCACTGGACTGGCTACCAGCATGAGCTTCCTGCGCTGCAACGTCAGCTACTCCTATTTTGTTAACCTTGATCTGACGGGTACGCAGTTCCTGGAGTGCACGGCGCATGATATGGACTTCACCGATGCGCGCCTCCAGCGCGCGTCATTTGCCGGCAGCGACCTGGAAGGCAGCAGGTTCTTCAATACTGACCTGCGCGAGGCTAATTTTATCTCTGCCACCAATTACGAGATCGATCCTACCCGTAACAAAGTCAAGAAAGCTCGGTTTTCCCTGCCGGAGGCGGTAGGACTGCTCCAGTCCTTCGGCGTCTTTATCCAGCCGTGGTAAGCCATATCTGAACTTTTTCGCCCACGGCGACGACTATCTGTTTGTTATGCAGGGTGCAGGCGAGAATCCGAATACAGCGGAAGAAACGGGCTAGCCGAAGAAAGAGAAGCTCATGCCCTTCTATGGCAGCAATGCCACCAACTCCAATCGGTCTGGTGAGCAGGCCCAGCGCTCGCCCGATTCAATCCGAGATGCAAGCACAGACGATCAAACGTTGCTGGGGCAGATTGCCAGCGGCCACGAGGACGCCCTTCGCCAACTCTATGCGGCTTACCGTCCGCGTCTGTGGCGATTCATTGCGCAGCAGGTACACGGCGACAACGAACTGACCAACACGGTGTTACAGGATGTGTTTCTCAGCGTGTGGCGTACGGCTAGCGCCTATCGCGGTGAGGCGACGGTCGCTACGTGGCTCTTTTGCATGGCGCGCAACATAGCCAGTAGCGCACGACGGGGGAAATTCGGGGATGAAAATCACCGTCAGCTCTTTGCCGAATTGATACGCAAAGAGGAGCAGGAGCAACATGCGACGCGCGAACTTGGGTCGCCTGAACAGGCTGTAGTGGATCGCCTGACTCTACGCGAGGCCTTTGCCGGACTATCTTCAAAGCATCGCGAGGTTCTGGAACTCATTTTCTTGCGAGGATTCACCTACGAGGAGACGGCGCGCATTCTCGACATTCCGCTTGGCACAGTGAAAAGTCGATTGAATACTGCCCGCCAGCTCCTCAGTAAGGTCCTAGCCGAACTGGATCGAGAACTCTCCTGAGTCTACCAAGAAGATGTGAGCAACTTGTTACACCAGCCAGATCTGTACCAGAGAACGTAGAGGGACCAGATATGCAGCCGGATGAGAGGGTTTGCGCCGATTATAGCGATTTTCTTGCAGGCTATGCTGCCGGAGTATTGTCGGTGCCGCGCCAGCACGAGATCGAACAACACCTGGCGCAGTGTGAGCGATGCACTGCTGAGCTGAGTCAGTGGCAACGCCTGGGCGCCGTGGTTCGTGACGACGCCGACCCTATGCCGAGGCCATCCTTCGCCGAAGCGTGGAGCCAGCTCAAGCAACGCCTCAGTCAGCAGCTTTCGGCTGATTCGTCTAAACAGGACCGCCAACCGCAACTGCGCGAGGTCGAGCTTGATGATTTCGAGAGCATCTTTGAGATTCCTAACTACCACTCCCAGTATCCACCAAACGTGGTGCCACTGCGACCTGGTTCCCGCTTTAGACGCGTGATCACCACCGCAGTTGCCTGCGGAGCTGTTTTGCTGCTCGTGGTGGGAGCTGTAGTGGCCTTCGAGCGCCCTAACTTCGTTGGGGGAATGCCACATGGCGGCGGCAGTGTCCTCAACTGGCAGAAGATCTCATTGCCTGCGGGAGTGACCCTGGATTCGCTAGGAGTAGAGGAGAACGCCCCGAATGCACAGCCAGGAGAACAGCACGCCTGGCTGACCATTGTCCCTCAGAACGGCAACATCGCCTACATTTGCCAGACGCTTCCCGGTAACACCACACACCTCTGGCGTACGGTCGATGCTGGAGAACAGTGGACAGCGCTGCCAACTATCTCGACACAGAGCTCACTTCCGATCTGTTCCCTTCAGACGGATGAGAACGACCCGCAAACAGTTTTCGTCACCCTGACTGATCAGCTCGGCGATTCTTCTCTTGGGGGATCATCGTTTGTCCTACGGGATAGCTCTCTGCACTGGCAGCCGGCGAGCAGCTTCATCCAGGAAGTAGCGAGCTGGCAGGGAACATTCTACGCCATAAAGGGATCGGCGGATAATGGCACGCATCTGTATGCCTCAACTAATCTAAAATCCTGGCGCGAGATCGATAGCAACGAGTGGATCCAGCCAGAACCGGGACATGACTCGGGGTATGTTCCAACACAACTCTGGGTCCAGTCTACTACGGGCGCTCTGCTTGTCTGGGTGAATGGCAATCTGAATGCTCCCAGCTCCCTGTGGACCAGTAGCGATCAAGGCAGGCACTGGCAACACATCGCCTATCCCTGGTCAGCTGCGCCAAGTATATCTAGTGAACCGACATTGGTCTATGTCGAACCGGTGATGGATAGCCAACCGTTCCATATCTGTGCTGTGGCTTTGAATAGTCAGAACAACAACATACCGCAGAGCCGGACCAGCGAGATCTTCGATTTCTACTGTTCGCAGGATGGAGGGCAGACATGGAAGGCGCGCTTCACCAGGGTGAGCTGGGCCAAAGGGGCGGATGCGATTTTCCTTTTCTCCGGGTACGGCGGATCGGACGCCATGCTAGCAGACGGCTCAGTAATTGCTTGGGAAGTCACCACCATCTATCGTGTGCCGGTTGACGCTTCCAGCCTGACCGCTGAGTCCGAAGTAGGAACCATTCCCCCGCCGCCCAACCCCAACAATATCCCGGGAGGGATCGTAGGTTTGACTACGCGAGGGGCGATCCTCTGGCAACCGTTTAGCACGCAGGAAATATATGTCGCAACCTACACGCCCTAACGTACGCAACTGAGTCCTGGGCCATCCGGTAATTGCCTGGTGATTGGTGACGCGAACTGCTGGCACTCCGCAGTTCTCTCGTCTAGCGGAGTGCCGGCATCTTAGCGAGCTCTCGAAGTCCCGAGTTCTCGTATCTGCATTTGTGCCAGTTTTTTTTGTCGTGCCACCTCCTTGTATACAGCTCTGTTTGCGCCCAACCCCCAGATCGTTGCCACTATCCAGCCCAGAAATCCCAGTCCTATCCCTGATGGAATAGTCACTACCGCTCCAACACCTAAAAGCACCAGCGTGGCGGCAATGGTGGCGGCAATAGTGAGAATGAGATCGATCCTGTGTAGCCATCTGACCAGCTCAGCATGCAAGAATTTGGCAGGAAGTGGATTATGTGGAAACAGCCTCTTCATTTGTACCGCTTGAAAAGAGGCCGTCACATGTAGGATAAATGAGGTTGTGATCAAGCAAGCTGCTGCGGTTTCGGCAAGCCCGGCAAGCGAAAGGGCTGCCAGAGCTTCCAGCTGGAGTTGCATGGCAAGCCCTAACACCGACCCGCTGACTCCGAGCGCGATTCCTCCCCAAAATGCCAGCAATCCATAGCGTCCAGTCAACCGTGCAGTGGAGATTCGATTGGCAAATCGCAATTCTCTTCTGGACCCAGGAATGTAAGGAGTCTGGTGCATCCCTATCTCCACAGTTCACTTGACGCCATTCTGCATATCGAAGAATCGGGCTCATGCGCCGAAACCAGGGCATCCCGCAGCTACCAAGACAGCTGCTGCTGCCTAGGATCATACCGCCGGTGCATCGGGCGTTTGTCTTCGTCCCATAATACGCACTATACGCGCGATGCCGTAGGCAAGCAAGGCATAGACCAGGATAGCGAGCAATGACGACAGTTCAAGGACACTTCCATTGCTCTGTGCATCCGGAAATACACCCTGGAAAAGCGCAACGAACGGTTGGGTTACGTTGTAGATGAGGCTGGTAAAACCTGCGTCGGGATTGGCTGCGAGAAGTTTGAGGATGACGCGGAAAGCGATCAATACCTCAATGACGCCAAAGACGAGGTAGATGATTCGTGCCGTACGATCTGCCGGCGAGATAGGAGCATTGGGATCGACGACCACTGGTGTTGGCTGTTCGGGTTGCATAGTTACCTCCTGACGATGCGGCTTCCTAACTGCGCGCTCTCCGCTCCTGTGGAGTAGCGCTGTGCTGTTCGACGGGACCAGCACCTATCCTGACGACTCCAGTACGACGGTCTCATAACCGCGGAGTCTCTAAGGTGGCTAGCATCGAGCATGCCAATCTATCGGTGAGCAGCCGATGCCGCCTAGCACATCACTTCACCCGCCCCACCCCGCCGTGGGCTCACGCCGGCAAGGTCATTCGTCATCTTGTGGAACTGGACCGTAGACGCCGTTTATGGCAGGAGTATAGCCCACCGATTGGGCGAGGTGTAATGATGCGGCATTCCATGCAAAAGCACTGTACATGGGCACTAGTCCCTGCCGTTGCACCAGAGCCGTCCACAGGGTAGTGGCCGCTCTACCGTACCCCTGGCGGCGCGCTTCTGGGAGCGTGCTGATACCCAGTTCACAGACGGAGAGAGTTTGGCGAGAGCTGTGAGCCACGCTGACCAGCCGGCCCTCTATCACCACGCCCACGCAGGGCCCGCAGCTGGACCTGAGATAGTACGACGCGCTTGCTGGCTCGAAGGCATTGACAAGATCGGCATCGTCAATATTTAGTAGCCGCACGAGCTGCTGGGCTTGTGTCTGGTCCTTCAGAGAACTAACTGGAGGATGGAACACTACTTCGCGACGCATGCCCAGTGACTTGTCCCAAGCGATGCCCGCTTGAAGTGCCTGGCCGAGTATGAGCGAGCGCTGCACAGGCGCCACCTCAGGGTTCCAGAGTGCCACCTGGTCCCCGGTGAAGATGCCCAGATAGAGCGACCAAGGAGGTATGCTCTCCGTCAGTACAATTTCGGGAGACGCCTCGTCAAGCGGTTGAAGCGTGAGATCCCATACCGCCTCGATATGGAGACGAAGCAATTCACGATCAATCATGCGAGAGGCTCCTTCCGGCGGACCTATGCCGTCACCGACTCCAGTGTATCTCGACTGTCTGGCGCTGTCTACCTCTCTGTCACCGGAAACGCGGATGGCGTTCGAGGCAGAGGCGTTGGCTCTGGCGCGCCCGTCCGCGCCAGACAGGACTCTCGATTCACCTGTATGAATCCGTAGGCTTCAGCATTGCCGATAGCGCCCAGTTTTAGCGGGCGCAGCTGTAGTTACGGGAGGGTAACGCGGGGGTTGAGAACCTGTGCCGCTGCCGCATTGGTGGCGCGATTGGTGCGACAAGGGTGAATTGCTGTATATAGTAGTTCTGTGTGGTGGTCAAACAGTAAGAATGCGAACACTGTCGAGAGGAGATACACGACGATGGCTGATAATGTGGAATGTACCCACCTGGACCAGATACGCGACGTAACGCCAAGCGCGCAGGGTTGTGAGGAGTGCCTCAAGTCTGGGGACAGCTGGGTCCATCTCCGACTCTGTCTGGAGTGCGGACACGTCGGATGCTGCGATAGTTCAAAGAACAAGCATGCTACCAAGCACTTCCACGCTACTCAGCACCCAATCATGGAATCCTTCCAGCCAGGGGAGGACTGGCGCTGGTGTTATGTCGACCAGATGTATGTGTAGTGGCGAGACCGTTGCCGCTTAGATCAGCCCTACCGGGTTAAGTAGAAAATCGACGGCCATCCAGAAACTCTTTGAGTGCCGATACAATAGTATGGGGAGCAGGATAGCCGCCGCAACGCCAATACTGAGGAGCGGTAGTAATGGAGCCTGTAGCACCGCCGGTGGTATAACTCCAAATGCGACTACTAATTCGGTGACCACTAGATTGATCGCCATTGCGCCAGTCCAGTATCCTTCTTCGCGTTCGTAGGACCAACCGCAGTAAGAGCAGCGTTCATTCATGTGAAATCCGTGGGAGAAAAGCCGCCCCTTGCCGCAGCGTACGCAGCGGAGCCGCAGTGCGCGCCAAAACAATTGCGCAGTCATGCCTACTGTGCTGGTTGGTTCCGTATGGTCTGGACTATCCGTGCGTGTGCCCCTATCTTGCTGACTGCGCCCAGTAGCGATATTTCTTGCTACACTACATACTACGAATGACGGCGGCAGTGGTTTTCCGGGCGACTGAAAATGAGTAAGGAGCTACCCTCTTGCAAGGTACGTGTGATTTCTGCGGGCGCCAGGCAATTGAGCGCTGTTCTGCACCCGGATGTCCTCACCAGATGTGTGAGGCGCATACAAGCCGAAAAATACTGCCTGTTTTACAGTCCGATAAGGAGTTACCGGATAATGAGATAGCTGATTCATATGGAGAGGCTGCTTATACTTTCTGTCCCGAGCACGCCGACTTCATGGACGAATGACGTCGGCGCACAGGTAGATCTGATCAGTATATCCGGCCGGCGTGCAGGCGGTGAGCCGTTTCTCCTGATACCGACTGCATCGGCGGCGGGCCGGTGTCGGCGATAAGCTGCAGCAACTAGAGTGCGAGATCTATCTCCATCTCAAAGTCGCTTGCCATTTTGATGATTTCATTGCGCTGCGATTTGACCAGATCGATATCGCGTGCACGCAGTGAAGCACTGGCCCAGGCCCGCTCACGCGGCCGCCACATCAAGTGCTGAACGAACATGGGCCACATTTCTTTTGAGACACGCTCGATCGAGCGCTTGGTCTTCGTCGACGTGCGAGCCAGCAGCAGCCGCTCGTAGCAAACTCCAGATCCGTGGTGAATGCCGTCGTCGACAGTCAGACGATTGCAGATTTCTGCCAGAACGGTGTCGGGAGCCGCCTTGGCGATCTGGCGGAAACGTGGGATAACCAATCCTTCGAAAGCAACCTGGAACAGCCAGATCTTCTCCTCGAGCGTATCCGCATTCATCGTCAGGATACCCAGCCGCTCCAGGTAGGGGTCAGGCTCGCAGGTGCCTCCAACCGCTTCAGAGAGTCGCATCCATGCCTCCAGGTGCCTGGCTTCGTCCTGGGTCATGGTCGTATAGTAGAGTCGCGCTTCCGTATCGGGCGACGCACTGAGCAATTGCACTGAGCACTGAGCAGCGATCATGTCTGCCTGCAGCTGCTGGGTGACTACTGAGCGCCACATTGTATGCCGCCGAGCGCGCTTCTCAGCGGAACCCTGACCCTCCGGCACTGGCGCGATTTGCCCCCAGGAGAGTGACTTGATCTCCCAAGCCTGGCGCTTCGCCAAGTGGTAGTAGCGGTTCATGCCTTCGGCGGCGGCGTGAGCAAGGCCATAGTTTTGTATGTCGGCGGCTTCGCGGTCCGGCTCTTCCTCGATTGATTGTTCTACACTTTTCGCTAAGGCATCAATATCAATGGACACTCAAGCCCCCTTCTACAATTAACCTGCTCATCATGATATGGTGATGTAGCGCACATCAGTGTTCTTGAGATGGCTTCATGTCTCGCACCAGTTAGCATACCATGCGCTGTCGCCGCCATGATACCATGTAGTGCGCAAACTGTCACCATACGCCGTGGCCGAGCATAGACTGCACGCGCGATTGTGACTGGATTGTGATGCCGGAAGATTCCGGGATGCACTGGGTGCTTCCGGTTGCTGCTCGTAGAGGAAGGTCGAAGCTCGTGCCCAGTAGATACTGGCTGGAATTAAGTGTCATGGCTGAACCAGAAGCGGTTGAGGCCATTAGCGAGGTAATGAGCCGCTATGCCAGTGGCGGCGTCGCCATCGAAGAGCCGTATTCGCTGCTGGACGACGGGCAGGTGGCGCAACCGGTGCCGGGAGCGCCAGTCACGGTGCGCGTCTATGTTCCTGATGACCCGGCCGGCGAGGAGGCTCGATTACGTATCGAGCAAGGGATGTGGCATCTGAGACAGATTGGTTTTGGCCACATCGGCGAGATAAGCTCCAGGCGGCTCGCCGAAGAGGACTGGGCCAATGCCTGGAAGGAGTTCTACCAAGTCTCGCGTATCGGCCGTCGCACGGTTATCAAACCCTCCTGGCGTGAATACCAGACCGGCGCCAATGAGGCTGTCATCGAGTTGGATCCAGGCATGGCTTTCGGGACTGGACTCCACCCAACCACGCGCTCGTGCATTCTGGCGCTCGAAGAGTCGGTGCGAGTGGGAGATAGCGTGCTTGATGTCGGATCCGGATCAGGTATATTGTCGCTGGCGGCCATCAAATTGGGCGCCCAAAGCGTACTGGCGCTGGACGTTAGCCCGGTGGCGGTGGATGCTACCCGAGCGAACGCAGCTGCCAATGGGCTGGTAGACCAGATAGTCGTACGGCTGGCCACTCTGGAAGGGGCAGCTGGCGAGCCATTCTCGCCGCTCGCACCGGAGGTGGAGACATTGGGTGCGGAAGTTGGTACCTATGATCTGGTGCTGGCAAATATTATCGCCCGAGTCATTGCCCAGCTGGCGTCGTCCCTACTTCGTGCCACACGCCCCGGAGGGATGCTGATAGCCAGTGGCATTATTGCCGAGCGCCGTCACGAAGCGGAAGAACCCTTACGAGAGGCCGGCTTGACCGGCATCACCGAGATCGTTGACGGCGACTGGATCACCCTCATCGGAAAGAAGGCCGATTGATGCCGGCAGGGCGCTTCTACATCGAGGGACTAGCTCCGCAGATCGAGCTTGAATTGCCTGCCGACATCGCGCATCAGGTCCGAGACGTGTTGAGACTGACTCCCGGCAACCTGCTCTGCCTGCTGGATGGTGCCGGCGGCGTCTATGAGGCACAGTTGCTCACCATAACGCGCAATCGAGTAGTGGTCAGCGTCGGGGAACGGCGAGTGGTCGATGCTATGGAGCCACCGGTGCGCCTGGTCCTCTGCCCGGGTATGCTTAAGGCGGCGAAGTATGAAGTCGTGCTCCAGAAATGTACTGAGCTTGGCGTGACTGGTTTTGTGCCCTTGCTCTGCGAGCGAGCGGTGGCGGCGATGGAGGAGACCAGTGAGCCAAAGCAACGGCGCTGGACTAGAATAGTCTGTGAGGCTATGGAGCAATGCGGTGGCACGCGACTGCCGGAACTCACCGGCCCAGAGTCATTGCAACAGGCGCTGTACAGCCTGCCCTCTGGTGGGGTGGCGCTGATTCCCTGGGAAGGAGAGCAGACTACCACGCTGCGAAAGGGGTTAGAGGAAGCCCTCTCCGGCCGCGGACTTGAGGAAGTGCCTGAGATTCGACTGCTCGTCGGTCCTGAGGGTGGCTTCTCGCTGGACGAGATAGCCCTGGCGAGGCGACAAGCCGCCATTCCTGTCACCCTGGGCCGGCGCATACTTCGCGCCGAAACCGCTTCGATCGTGGCGGTCGCGCTGGCCTTAGATACCCTGGCGAGCTTCGCAGTTTAGGTGCGGGCGCCAAGGCGTCAGGACTGTTTGACATGGCAACTGCGCGCGCGCTATGCTGGCTTTGCGTTGGCCGTCGAGAAGCTAGCGAAGCTCTCGTAAAGAGGGGGAAGCCCTTTGGATAGTGTGAGCCTTACATCACAGCTTGATGAAGCACGTGGCAAGCCTTATTACGTCATTGACGGAGGCGTGCCCTTGCAGGGCGAGGTACGCCTAAGTGGGGCAAAGAATGCGGTCTCCAAGCTGATGATGGCATCTCTGCTCACCGAGGACCGGTGTGTCATACGCAATGCTCCTCCCAACCTGGGCGACGTGACTATTACTGAGCGTGTGCTCCAATCTCTGGGTACTGTAACCGATTGGCCAGAACCTAACCTAGTTGCTCTGCAAACCAGCTCGATCGGCAATACGGTGGTGCCGTTGGAGCTGGGACGCAAGAATCGGCTGGCTGTCCTGACCGTCGGCCCGATGTTGCACCGCGTAGGACACGCGGTTATTCCGGCGCCGGGAGGCGACCGCATTGGTCCACGCCCTATAAATTACCATCTGGCTGGTCTTGCTCAAATGGGTACTATCGTCGAGGAGAGCGATGGCCTGTATCATTTCACCACCAATGGGCTCAAGGGAGCAACTATCTCCTTACCATATCCCAGTGTCATGGCGACCGAAACATTGATTATAGCTGCAACGCTTGCCCATGGCAAAACCGTCATACAGAATGCCGCTATCGAGCCTGAGATCATGGATCTGATCAAATTCTTACAGAAAATGGGAGCCATCATTGAGCAGCGCGTAGATCGCAAGATTGTCATCGAGGGTGTGGCTCGGCTGCATGGGGCGGAGCAGCGCGTACTCGCCGACCGAAATGAGGCGGTTTCGCTCGCCATAGCCTCTTACCTGACTCACGGGGACGTGCGTCTTATTGGGGCGGAGCAGGGGACTCTGTTGACCTTCCTCAACACTCTCTACCGAGTAGGCCTGGATTTTGACGTCGCGGAAGACGGGATTCGCTTCTTCGATAATGGCCGCTCGCCACGTTCAATCGCCCTCGAAACCGATGTACATCCTGGATTCATGACCGACTGGCAGCAGCCATTTGCTGTACTTCTGACCCAGGCTCGTGGCATGTCGGTCTTGCATGAGACAGTCTTCGAAGATCGTTTCGGTTACACCTACGAGCTCAATCGCATGGGCGCCGACATTGGTCTCTATACCAAGTGTCTAGGCGAGATGGAATGTCGCTTTCGCGAACGCGACTTCCAGCATAGCTGCATCATACGCGGCCCTACACCGCTGCACGCTGCCGATCTAACCATGCCCGATATCCGCGCTGGGGCTTCCTACTTGTTGGCGGCGCTCTGCGCTGAAGGGAGGTCACGCATATGGGGCGTGGAACATATTGAGCGCGGCTACGATGACTTGCAGGCCAAACTTCGCATCCTGGGCGCGCATATCGAGCGCATCGCCCACACAGAGTAGAAGTAGCGGATCAGGTGGTTGCGCGCAATTCGATGGTATCCCCACCGTTAGTGGCCGCCGCTTTGCCTGCGGGGAGTTCGATGCAGTAGAGAGCCCTGGGCACGATCGGTCCAATTCGCCAGGGACGCAGCTTTCGACCGACACGCAGTACCCTACCAGACTGGCTCACAAACACCGCATCTATAGGTATCAACATGAAAAGCGTGTGGATGGCGTTGTTCGGTAGCAGTACCAGCCCACTCCCCTCGGGGATGGCGCGCTTACCCTGCAAACCTATGAAGCGTGCGGTCACTGTGTCAGCAACTATGGCTCGCTCGGCCAATATCTCTCCCGTGCTCACGTTCACTACTGCTACGTTGCGCATAAACTCTCATCAGCTCCCTATTAGTGCATCAACTGGGGGTACTCGGAGTTGGCGAGCCGTATGACTCGGCTCGTCGAGCGCGCTGCAGGGCGGCACGCTCTTGATCCGGCGGCACAAATCCGGCGAGAAAGCTCGCCCGGTAGCTGGCGAAAGTACCGCTAAGAATTGCCTGCCTGGCGCCCTCTACGAGCCTAATGAGGAAACGCAGGTTGTGTATGCTGCCGAGTCGATAGTAAAGTAGCTCGCCCCGGCTTTCATCGTCTTCGGAACGTATGAGGTGGTGTAAGTAGCCTGCGCTGAACGTACGGCAGGTATAGCAATCGCAATCGGGGTCAACCGGCCCCTCCTCTTGGCGGAAGCGCGCAGCTCGTATGTTGTGACGGCCGGCGGCAGTGTACAGCCCACCAGTGCGAGCGGTACGAGTAGGCAACACGCAGTCGAACATATCGACTCCGCGTGCGATTGCCTCGAGTAGATCGTCCGGAGACCCAACCCCCAGGAGATGCCTGGGCTTTTCGGCGGGTAGCGGCGGCACTGCCGCGTCAAGCATCTCCCACATACTGGGCTTCGGCTCTCCCACTGACAGGCCACCAATGGAGAAGCCGTCGAAGGGCAATTGCCCGATGAACTCAGCGCTACGTACGCGCTCTTCGACCTCCATACCGCCCTGCACTATACCAAAAAGCGCCTGATCGCCCGGCCGCAGGCGTCCAGCCAGCGCCTGTTCCGCCCACCGATGAGTTCGCCTGGTAGCCAGGCGAGCCTCATCGGGTGCACAGGGATACGGAGGACACTCGTCCAGCGGCAGGATGATATCGGCGCCGAGCTGAGCTTCGATTTCCATCACACGTGCTGGGGTCAACTCTACCTCAGTGCCGTCGAGGTGAGAGCGAAACCGTACGCCCTCATCATGCACCTCGCGCATCTTCCCTAAGCTGAAGACCTGAAAGCCGCCACTGTCGGTGAGGATGGCATGAGGCCAACTCATAAACTGGTGCAGGCCGCCAAACCGGGCAACCAGCTCGGGGCCGGGGCGAAGCAGCAGATGGTAGGTATTTGAGAGCAGAATACGGGTGCCAATGGCTTCCAGATCGTCCGGTCCTACCGCCTTCACTGTAGCGTGGGTACCCACTGGCATAAACACGGGTGTGGGAACTGTTCCGTGCGGCGTCACCAGGAGGCCGGCGCGAGCCATGGTGTCAGGGCAGTGCGCCAACTGGTCGAAGCGCATGGGTACGCCTCTGGTCAGCGGAGCGGTGCGGTCTGAGTTTCCCGGCTTTTCACATTGGTCATACTGTTCCGGACTATCTGGCATCTGTTCCCCTCTACCATTCTATCCGCTAGGTCACTTCTTGGGCGTACAGCGTGATCTCTTGTCTTGAATTGTATGTCATACAGTGACTGCAGGCGGAATTGTAGCGATTAGTTCTTGCCAGACTAGCCGAAATAGTGTATTCTGGGCGCACGCTCGACCAGGCGCCAATATACCGTGGACGAGCGCACAAACGGCAAGTCGCCTGTTTGCTACAGACGGAGATGATCCCTGGCGCGCTTTCCTTGGAGGTTGTGGCAGCATGTTCGAAGATAAGACGATTGAGTGTCGTGTCTGTGGTCAGGAATTTATTTTTAGCGCCGGCGAGCAAGAGTTTTACCAGCAGAAAGGCCTACTTAACGAGCCGGGACGATGCCCCAGTTGTCGCCAGCAGCGCCGATTGAATACCGGACGTTCCCATGGCGAGCGAGCGGCACGCGAGATGCATGTTATCACGTGTGCCGAATGCGGCAAAGAAGACCGAGTGCCATTCCTTCCTCGAAGCGATAAACCAGTGTACTGCAGCGACTGTTTTGAGCGGGTGCGCACCGCGCAAAGCTAAAGGTACTGTGTCAACTTTTTCTGGATTTGCGCTACTGATGACGCTACAGGGGACCTGTGGTGGGGAGGCGGCATTGGTCTTTACGCCAGGCTGCCAATTCTCTCTCATGGTAGAGGGGGCGCGTCGTTGTCATGACAGTAACTCCTGAGCCAAGGATCGCCATCTCCACCACACCCTCGCGGAGACAGTGGCAGGTGCGTACGGGACCTGGTGCTGTAGCATTGCTGGGCTTGCTGGGAATGCTGCTGGTATCGCTAGCAATGGCGGTTCCGGTAGCCGCTCAGGGTAGAGCGCCTGGCGGTAATTTTAGCGATCCCGTCGTCCGCGAGGTAGACATCGCTGAGCCGGCGATAGTGCGCATCGGAACATTGTACCAGGGCTCGATAACCTTCGATGTTTGTGGCCAGGCGTATACCCTTCCGAGTAGTACTACCACTCTCACGATTGCCGCTCTGGGATCGGGGGCATTTATAAGCTCCAGTGGTGATATCCTCACCGCGGACCACGTGGTGGACATAGATAAGTCCGACCTGGATTCAGCCATTATTCAGCTGCTGGCGAGTAACATTGCCGATGTCCTTAATGCCAATGCCAGCTGCCTGAATTTGGGTGGCGCAGTTACTCCCGACCAGATCTCCTACCAATCGCTAGTTGACTCTGGTATACCATTCACTACCTCTTATTCAGCGCCACAGTACATGGTCTGGTTGGATGTCGACTACACCGGACCGGATACCAACGGGGCGACAAATTCTACCGACCCGCTCACTGCGCTCATGCTGGCACAGCATATGACTGCAACGCTCTCGGCTGAAAGTCAGTTTACCAATAACGACCTGGCAGTATTGCATGTGAGCATGGCCGATACTCCCAGCATAGCGCTGGACAACTCTGATAATGTCGCTGTGGAAGACCAACTCACCGCCATTGGTTTTCCTGGCAACGGCGATGCCAGCCATCCCGATGACACCTATGATACGACTGATCTGGTGACGCCAACGGTAGACAGCCTTGACGTGGTTGCCGTAAAATCTAACGACAATGGTGCCAGCCTACTCCAGGTAAGCGGACCTATCGAACACGGTGATAGCGGTGGCCCAGCCCTTGATGCCGGTGGCAACATTGTTGGTATTGTCAGCTACAGTGCTACCGATACCCCTATAGGTAGCTTCTTCCTGCGATCCAGCAACAGCGCACGAGACTTAATCTCCAGCGCCGGCATCAACACGCATCCTGGGTCTTTCGAAACATTGTGGCGGCAGGCATTTGATGACTATGCTTCAACCGCCAACGGGCACTGGCATACTGCAGCTCACGAGCTCGACGCTCTGAACGCGCAGTATCCTGCCTTTCGCGGTGTCCTACCGTTCAGAATGTATGCTGACCAGGCGGAGTTGTCCGAGTTCACGTTGGATGACAATAATCAGAGCCTGGTGGCTGCCATAGCACTGGCTATCGCGCTGGTTGCGCTAGTGATGCTACTTATCATTCTACTCGTGACAAGCGGCCGAAGGCAGAGAAGGAGGCGACTGGCCCAGTTCCCTCCAGCCAGCTCTTTACCCTCTGACTTCGGCCCCGGGTACGGCGGTTACGGCCCGAGCAGCAGGTACAGCGGTTATCCTCCTGGGTACCAGCCGGCGGGCATAGCTCTGCCACAGGGGTACGCAGGAGGTGTGCCACCGGGTATGTACATGCCCGGTAGTCCCGGCGGGAGCGATGTGCCGGTAGTAAATAACGGCATTCCCAGTCGTCCAATCGGTGATGCTGCCGCATGGCCAGCAGCAGCGCTACCAGTAGCCGGGCAGTTCGAAGATCCTGCTGGCCGAGCATATCCGGCAACATGGCGCAATGTCTGCAGTAACGGCCATGCCATGACACCAGTAGAGGCACTTTGCTCTGTTTGTGGAATGCCTCGCCCGTCCGCGTCTGCGTCTATACCACAGTCTCATGCGTTTAACCAGTAGCTAGGGTTAAGAGAAGAAGAAGAAAAGCGACAGTTAGCCAAGGGAAAGTTATGGAGCACACCAGCCCGTTGTCTCGTCTGGCCGCTGATATTGCGTTGATTCGTTCACAGAACCGGACAGTGCGTCTGGTTCTGCGGAATACTGAGCGCTTTGGCGTGCTGCATATGTACTTCGAGCATGGCCGCCTCGTACACGTTTTGGGCCATAAAGAGAACCCAAGCAAAAGCTTTGGCGATCTCGCGACCTGGAGCCAGGGGACCATCCGCCAGGATGAACTGACCAGTGGAGTGGACAAGGCGGTAAGCAGTTCAGTCAATGTTGTGCTCGAGCAATCCTTGGATTCTACGTTGCAGCAGTTGGAATCACGTGGGACAATTCAAGCCCTGCCGAATAGCCGAAAGTCGTTCCAGACTCAAAACTCGCCGTATCCAGGCGGGTTCTTTCCGGAGACACTTCCCCCCTATGAGCTGGGAAGCGAGACGCAGCAACGCCGTCCGCCAGTATCGCCTGATCACCGGGAGCCACCAGCGCACGAGCTCTTTAGCGATATGCAGACGATTCCCATCGCTTCGACGAATCCAAGTGACTATGTTGCCGACGCGCAGTGGCAATTGCTGGCACTGGTGGTGAGACAGATCGTTGACCAGGTGGGCACGGTGATAGGCAAAGATGCGGTCGACGCCTTGATCCGCCAGTCACTCGCGTATAGCGCCGTCAAACAGCCGCCGCTGCGGGTCCTAGAGCTGGATGCTACCGGCTGGCTCTCACCACTGCCGGGACAACCGATCTCCTCATTTCCGCTGGCCGACGTGGCCGACGCTATCGCGACTCTCCTCACCAGCTTCGAGACACGCTGTGCATCCTTGATCGGCGAGGATGATGCCCACCGCCTGATTGTGAATGCGGCCCGCCCGTTCAGTGCGTCTCTTGCGCAGTTGGGACTGGCCATTGCCGTCTGACTACTTCGGGGGTTCTTACTTTTCCGGGGCGGCATATCCGTGGGGGTGCCCCTGATACCAGTTCCAGGCGCTTGCGACGATAGTATCCAGATCAGGAAAGCTCGGTTTCCACCCGAGCTCGGAGCGGATACGGTCCGAGCTGGCCACCGTAGCTACCTGATCTCCTGGTCTTCGTGGCCGCTTGTCGAGAGGTAGCGGCCTGCCGGTTACTTTACGGGCCGCTTCGACTACCTGCTGCACTGAATAGCCGTTACCATTCCCCACATTATAGATTCGTAGTCCCGGATCTACGCGAGCTAGCGCCAGCAGATGGGCACCGGCCAGATCCACTACATGAATATAATCGCGAACGGCGGTGCCGTCGACAGTCGGGTAATCGGCGCCGTAAATAGTAACCGGTTGGTTTTCTCGGGCAGCTTTCAATACCTGTGGAATCAGGTGGGTCTCCGGCTCGTGCATCTCTCCGTTTCGGGTGGTGGCGCCAGCAGCATTGAAGTAGCGCAGCGCGGTGCAGGTCAATCGATGCGCTGGAGCCACCCAGCCCAGAATACGCTCTACCATAAGCTTCGAGTCTCCATAGGGGTTGGTTGGTTGAAGCAGGGCGTCTTCCGTAATCGGCAGTGACACAGGATCGCCGTACACCGCGGCGGTCGAGCTAAAAACCAGCTTTGACACCCCAGTATCGATCATTGCCCGTATGACGCTCATGCTGCCGCCCACGTTATTCTCGAAGAAGCGGTCGGGATTAGTGACTGAGAGACCCACTTCGATCAGAGCCGCCATGTGAATGATGGCCTCGATTCGGTATTCACGAAGTGTTGCGCTGAGGTGATCTGTGTCCCGAACGTCTCCGGTCACCAGAGGAACGCCCGGTTCCAGTGCGCCGGCATGACCTTTTACCAGTGAATCATAAACTACTGGGGTATGGCCGGCTTTGGCCAGCTCCTCCACAATCACGCCGCCAATGTATCCGGCGCCTCCGGTCACCAATACTTGCATACTACTCTTGTCGTCCCTTCTGGTAGCTGTTGTCGGCGAATCCACTTCGCTCCCACGAGAGCGTATCATATCTGCCGTATCATATCTGCCGTATCATATCTGCCGCGAAGCGCCCAATTGGCAAATTCTACCTGCCTTGACCATACCCCTGACTTGCGGCTACGATTCCTAGCTGGAAGATCGTAGAAGCAACGGCAAAAACCGCACAGACCCTGGAGCAGTTTGCATGCGAAGAAGCTACCCCTCCCAATTCCCTACAAGGTCCAGTCACCGGATATCGATCCTGTTCGTGGTGCTGGCCCTGTCTCTGGCCGCCTGTAGTAGCTCAGCAGCAAGTTCGACGAGGACCTCCGCTTCCCCTGCGGACTCGCCGGTGAAATCTACGGCAACCGTAGTGCCGCCGGTAATCTATGCCGCCATCGGGGCTTCTGACGCACTTGGGGTCGGTGCTGATACTCCGGCTACCGATGGCTACGTTCCCCGAATTATTGCCAGGCTACCCAAAGGGTCGCTGGCATTGAACGTGGGAGTCAGCGGTATCCTTCTTCATGATGCGCTACAGGATGAGCTGCCCGACGCTATCGCGTTTCATCCCACCCTCGTCACTGTCTGGCTCGTCGGGAATGATTTCCGTGATTGCACTCCCCTTGCTCAGTATGCCGCTGATTTGAATACTTTGCTCACCCAACTGGCTATCAAGACCAGGGCCAAGGTGTTTGTTGCCAACTCGCCGGATATGAGTCTGCTGCCCTACTTTTCCCAGGATCTCGGCGCCGGCGGCGGTGCTTGCGTTGAGGGTGCCTCCGCCGCACAGGTGCACTCGCTGTCGCTGCAGTGGAACGCTGTGATGGATCCGATCATTGTGCAGCATGGTGATGTGGTGGTAGATCTGTACCACACTGACCTGGCCAGCCACCCCGACTACATCTCGACGGATGGATTCCATCCGTCGAGTTTGGGCTATGCACAGCTTGCCGATATATTCTGGGCCGCCATCACTGCGCACCACGCCGTGCCCAACTCTTAGTGGGCATTGGCCGGGGTCTCCGCGCCGCTGATTTCCGGCAACTCGTGTTTGTGAAAGAGCACCTCACCAGGCACTACTTGCGTGCCCGGCAGGTACCGGCCCCACGAGCTTTCCTGTACATGCTGCCGTCTCGACCGTCGTTTGGAGTTCGTCTCGACGGAGACGCCAAGTTGGGTCGCGATACCGGTAGCAATACCGGGAATAAACGGCTCTGCGAAATAGGCAACCAGACGCAAGGCTTCCACCAGATTGTAGAGGACGGTCTCTAGTCGTTCGCCGGCGGCCGAGCCGGTCTCGCCCCCAGCACTGCGCTGCTTTGCCAGTGACCACGGCGCTCCGTCCTCCACATACTTGTTGGCGGCATCCACCAGTTCCCAGATGATGCCCAGAGCTTCGTGCGGGGCGTAGCGCTCCATCGCCGCATCGATGCGCTCCGGCAATCGGAGAGCCGACTCGATCAGCGAAGTGTCGGCGTCGCTGCTGGCATGAGGCGCTGGCACTTGCCCATCGAAATAACGTCCTACCATGCTTACGGTGCGATTGAGCAGGTTGCCCAGACGGTCGCCCAGGTCTGCGTTGGTGGACCGAATGAACCGCTCTAGCGTGAAGTCGCCGTCCTCAGTGGCAGGTATCTCGCGCAGCAGATAATAGCGAAGTGCGTCGGTTCCATACTGCCCGGCCAACTCCACCGGATCGACGACGTTGCCGAGGGATTTGCTCATCTTTTCGCTACTGACAGTCACATAGCCGTGTACAAAGATAGTGGTCGGAAGCGGTACCCCGGCTGCAAGCAGCATGGCCGGCCAATAAACGGCGTGGAAACGGATGATGCCCTTACCGATCACATGCACTCGCTGTGGATTCTGTACCCAGTAGCGTTGATAAAGTGGCCCCTCGTGCGCGTAATCGAGCGCAGTCACATAGTTGCCAAGAGCATCGAACCAGACATACATAACCTGGTTGGGGTCACCCGGCACCGGAATGCCCCAGCCTCGTGCCCGCGCCTGCGAACGAGAAATACTGAAATCCTGCAACCCGCCCCGAATGAAGCTGAGCACCTCGTTCTTGCGGGTGCGGGGCAACACTCGCAACTGGTCGGACTCGATTAAACGGGTCAACTGGTCCGCGTAACGCGAAAGGCGAAAGAAGTAATTTTCCTCCTCGATCACTTCAGGCCGAGTCAGGTGCTCAGGACACAGTCCGTCTATCAGCTCATCCTCAGTGTAGAATTGTTCGCAGCCGACACAATACAGACCACGATAGGGCCGCGTATAGATGTCGCCATTGGCATCAATGGCTTCCCACAGTTTGGTGACCCCCTCAATGTGACGGGGGTCGGTGCTGGTTCGGATAAAGTCGTCAAAGGAAAGGTTGAGTTGGTTGCCCAGCGCCTCGAAGTTTTTGGCGTTGCGAGCAATGAATTCACTGGTAGGTAGACCCTCACGTTCGGCGGCACGCACGTTCTTGAGACTGTTATCGTCGGTACCAGTGAGAAAACGAACATCTTCGCCGCGCAGGCGATGATAACGCGCCAGAGAATCAGTGAGTATCGCCTCCAAGGCGAAACCAATATGCGGTCTGGCATTGACATATGGGATAGCGGTGGTTACATACCATCGCCGCTGGCTCGGTCTGGCACGGCGGGTAAGGTTATCGGATTTGGGAGCCTGGGTCATGCTGTCTCTCTCTCTCCTGTTTATCGAAAACAAAATCGGCCGCCCCTACCGGGCGGCCAAAGAGAATACGGGAGCGAGTCGGCTATCAGGCGGCGGCAGGAGCAGGCAGCAGAATGCGCGGGAAACCGCGCGCCCGCATGTAGATATTGAACAGAATAGACTCAGATAACAATCTGGTATCGAGCATACAACTCCGCTGCCTTTCAACGGTACAGTACTGACACATATATTGTATGACACCGGGCCTTCACCTGGCAACTGGCCCGGAAGAATCACTCGTTACCCGCACATCGCGGCCTACTTCACCTCGTTGCTATGCCAGTGTATAATGGTCTTTGGTTCTCGCCATTCTACTCTGGAGAAGGGACCTACGGTGAAGGAAAACGACAAGCCGGCGGTGATTCCGTCTACTTGGACTATTGAGGATGCCTTGGCCCCTACGGTGAAGCGACCCCGAGTATTGGCGCTCGCTAAAGTAGAGACCACGCCCGTAAGCGATTCCCGCCGGCTTGTCAAATTAGCGGCAGGAATATGGCTGGTCAGCCGGATCGCGCTCTATCTCACCACCTACCTGGTGCAGATGGTTATCAACTGGCGGCATCATCTGGGCCTAGTCGTTTCACCGTCGGCAATGATTCTACGCTGGCGCGAGTTCGATGCGATTGACTATACGAGTATCGCTCTGCATGGCTACACCAGTCTCTATCGAAGTGCGTACTTTCCACTGTACCCAATCAGTACCGCGGCGGTGAACATTTTCTTCCTGGGCCGGGAACCAGTGCTGGCGGGATTGATTGCCAACAACATCGGTGCGCTGATCGGCAGCGTTGGGCTGGCATTCCTGGCGATGCGCGAAAGCTCACGCTACGAAGTAGCCCGGTGGACTCTACTCGCTTTTTTTGCCTATCCGCTCGCTTTTTTTTTGGCGGCTCCTTACACTGAAGGCCTGTTCCTGGCGTCGTTTGCTTGGTGTCTATGGGCAACACGACAGCGTATCTGGTGGCTGGCAGCTCTCCTAGCGCTAACCGCCACGCTCACGCGTCTTACTGGAATCATCCTGGTGATACCAATGCTGCTCGAGTATGCTCGCGTACTGGACTGGGGCAAGAGGCTGCGCTGGCGTGATGTACCTTGGGGAATCGTACTGCTGGGTTCTGCTCCACTTGGTATTGGACTGTTCATGTTGTATCTGTGGAAAACCATTGGAGATCCGCTTGGCTTCTACCATGCGCAAGTGTACTTCGGGCATTCCACATTGTTCTATCCCGTAGGCCTAGTCGAAGGCATCCACTTCTATCTCTCGAGGCCATTCTTGAGTTTCACCGAGTTCAGACAGATGATCGACTTCCTACCGCTGGTAGGCCTCACCGTGGTGGCAGTCATTGCGGCGCGCAAGCAGCCGCTGGCTTACACGATTCTGGTCCTGGAATTGTTTCTGCTCTCAACCCAGTCTCCCCAGATCTACCCATTCGCCCCCGGAGAGGCGATATTTGTCTCTGCTGGGCGATACATGATGATGGCGTTGCCGAGCTTTCTCATTATCGGAGGGTGGTTTGAACGCCGCCGCAAGCTCGGCGCGCTATGCTGCGCCTTGAGTTTTCTGGTACAAATCGTCTTTGCTGTCTACTTCTTGCAAGGAGGAGCAATCATTTGAGAATCGGTCTCTGTCAAGAACGGAGACCGATTCCCCTATTAGGCGGATATGCTTGACGCGCGCAGCAAGCCGACCTACTGTATCGGTGGCATCTCTACCGAGTGGCGCATCAACGTCAAGGATTTTTATCATTGGATGGATGGTATCATGCCCGACATGCCGCGCTACCCTTCTTCTCACCGGCGAAGTCGTCATAGCCAGCGCCCACCGTATGATACATATCAACAAGACGAAGACGATCGGCGGTATGCTGGTCCATCATATGGACGCCGAGGTATTAATGATGAGCCAAGGGAGGATGATCTTCGCGATGTCGCTCCTGGCCGACGACGATCGCGGCTCGCAGAGGATAAAGCTCGACTCCACCGCGCCCGCTACCTCGAAGAAGACGACGATGATCTACGGCGGCGCCGCGCCCGCTATCGCGAGGAAGACAGGGAATATGAAGAAGCTCTGCGCGCGTCGCGAACCGGACGGCGGAATGACCGACGTCAGCCGGCATACTGGAGCGATCCCGAGATTCCTTCGCGCTTTCCAGAGCAATTCTCGCGATACTTGGAACAAGTGCAGAGCGTTTTTACGCGAAGCGTGCGGACCACACATCGAGTTGAGACTAGATTGCTTGCTCGTTTTGCCCTATTGCAGCCTTGGCAGCGAGTAGCGATTATAGCTGTACTCATCACTGCTTTCCTGGGGCCATCACTTCTAGTGGCAGTAAATGGTTACCAGGAATATACGCAAATCAAGGCTAGCGGTGATGCTGGGATACAGAATCTGCTCGCTATAAAGGCTCTGCTGTCGAGTACTGGTAAAGGACAAGGCATCGAGGACAAAGCGAAGGCCATACTTCAGCCTGAGGTGCTGGCTGAGGTCAAGCAGGACTCCGATGCAGCGCTGGGTGATTTTGAGCAAATCGATGCGGTTATGAGCCAGCGGGCCAGCGCCATCGGAATCGCCGGCGTGCTGCCAGTACTCAATACGAAAGTCGCCGCGGTAGGGCATCTGGCTCAAGTAGGCATTGATGTTGCTCGCCTGGGTGACGACTTTGCCTCTCAAGGCGCGGCGCTGGCGCCAATGTTTAGTACATCGCTTTTCGCGACCACTGGGCCGCCCATCCTGACTCCGGCGACTTTTCAAGTGCTGGCGCAATTCCTGGACGAGACCGCTGCCGCCAGCAATGATATCGCCGCCCAGCTGGCCACGGTGCGACCGAGCGACCTTCCAGTTAGCGCCGCAGAGCGGTCGGAGTTAACGCAGGTGGTAAGGCTTCTTCCGGGAGTCGTGCAGACCGTCAATGGTCTAGTGCAGGATCTGCCGATGCTGCGCTGGGCGTTAGGCGTCGGCTCTCCGCGCCTTTTCCTGGTCCAAACGATGGATCGAGCTGAATTGCGCCCCGGTGGCGGGTTCACCGGCCAGTTCGGCAAGCTTTCCCTGAACGGCGGGCGGATGGGCACCATCAATCTTACCGATGTCACTGTTCTCGATAATAACTACATAGGGGTGCGGGCACCCGCTCCGTATCAAAGGTGGTGGCCTTTTGGCTCGTGGGGTCTGCGTGAATCAAATATGTCCGGTGACTACCCTACCAGTGCTCGGCTAGCCATGAATGCCTTTACCACCGAGAGCGGAACCAAAGTCGACGGCGACATCAGTTTCTCCGTCTTGACGATTGCTCACCTGCTGGCCCCCGATATTGTAGGACCTATCGCCATGTCCTGCTACAACGTGACCATCACCGAGCAGAATCTCGAAAGTGAAATTCACTACTTTCAACTAGGCGGTGGTGAGGGGCTGGATGCGAAATGTACTACCAGCTCATCAGCCAGTACGTCGCTGCGCAAGAGCTTCACCGCGGCGCTAGCGCTGGCATTGCAAGAGCGTGTCAAATCTTTGCCGGCAGATCGCCTCGGCAACCTCGTTCACAGTATTGTCGCTGATTTCGCCGCCAAGAATATCGAGATATACTTGGGAAATGCTGCAGCAGAGGCGCAGCTCGACAAAGCTGGCCTCGCGGCAGCGATGATTCGCGATAACAGCATCGACTCGACGTACATAGTGCAGTCGAACATAAGCGCCAATAAGGGCAGTATTTATGTGACGACCGAGGTTGACGAGGCTATCTCACTCGATTCCGCCGGTGACGCGCTACACAAACTGACGGTAACCATGTCCTATAACCCCACCGGCGACATTTACAGCTTTGGGCTGAACTCGATGCGCGACTATATTCGTGTCTATGTGCCGTCTCAGTCTCGATACCTTGGGGGCTCCGGCTTTGATGAGACGACTAGTCCCCCCTTGTGTTACACCACTTGCACGCCCAGGGGGGCGCCAGTGTGCCAGAAAACGAGCAGCAACCCCGCTGGCGCATTTCTTCCTGGCCTCTATGCGCCAAGCAATCCGGGCACCGAAGGCAGCGGCATTGAAAATGGCTATGGGTATGTGCACACCGACACGATTGGCGCGCCCACCAATTTGCACAGCGACGAGCCGGAACGCGCAATGTTTGGGGGCCTGGTCGTGATTCCGCCATTCTGTACGGCGAAATGGACCCTTCAGTGGACAGTGCCCCATATTGCCGGTGCCGGTAGCCAGCAAAATAATCCCTATACCTTCGTCGAAGAACATCAGAGCGGCACCGAGAATGATGTGTCAGTTACGATTAAGCCAGCTTCAGGCGTCACGACTCCAACCACCCGTGATCATGTCGCCGCTCAGCAGTTCGATCTCACCTGGAAGCTGGCTCACAGCTAGTTCCCTCGCCTGTTTCTACACATCGTGGTGGCTGGCACCGTTCCCTATGCCGGCGTCAGGAATTTCTGGTCGCCGTAATCTCCACCAAGGACGGCGGACGAAGGCGCGCCCAGCCAGTTGTCCAAAACCGTAGCATAGATAGAGCGAAAATCGACTGTGAACTTGAGATTGCCGGCATCGTCGAGATTACTGAGGTCAGGAGATTCGCCGTAGAAGCCACCTGCTACCCCATTGCCAAGCACAAACAGCGGGGCGGCGGTGCCGTGATCGGTGCCACTGTTACCGTTCTCTTCGACGCGGCGTCCAAATTCCGACCAGGTCATCACCACCACATTGTCGGCAGCGTTGTGGGCCGTCAAGTCATTATAGAATGCCGACATCCCCTCAGCCAGCTGAGCCAGCAACGAGTTTTGCGTGGTGGCCTGATCGGCATGGGTGTCGAAGCCGCCAAGCGTTACATACCCCACCCGTAGCCCCAATCCCTGGACGATCACCTCGGCCAGTACTTGCAGGCCACGAGCGAAACTGGTTGCTGGATACTGGGCCAACGGCTGGTAACTTGCCACCGTCTGCTCCAATATCTTCGAACCTTCCACCGCATTCTGTGCAGTAGAGTTCAGCATGTCCAGCAGGGCCGCGTAGGGTGCGGACTGTGGATAGGTATTGTAGAGGCGCAGCAGGGTCTGCACCCGAGCGGCTGCACCTGCGGCAGCCGCACCTGCGGCGGGGTCGGCCGCAAGCTTATAGCTCTCGGTGTTGGCTACCACAGGAACATCCGCATTGAGGGCGTTCAGAGCTACCGGAAGAGCTGAGCCGATTGCCAGCGATTGGAACGGATGGCCGTCCTTGTCCACCAGTCCCGCCACGTACTTTCCCAGCCAACCCGTAGCCCCCTGGCCGTTGAGATCCAGGGTCTGCCAGATATCCATAGAGGCGAAATGCGACAGATTGGGATTGGGATACCCTACGCCGTCGACGACTGCTAGCTTACCAGATTGCCAGAATGGGAGGAGGTCCTGCAGTGCTGGATTCATACCCACCTGGTCATTCAGCGTCAGCAGCTGCGACTGTGCTATAGCCAGGCTGGGCCGGTTGGAGCTGTACAGGCCGTATGCGCTCTCGGTCATCGGCACGATGGTGTTCAGTCCATCATTACCACCCGCCATCTGCACCACGATCAGCGTGCGATTCTGGGCGGCCTGCGCCCAGGTGGCTCCCTCCTGCGCGGCGTTATGCGCGGCACGTACGGCTCGTGCAAAGATAGGCGGCATTATCATGCCCGCGCTGACCGCCAGCAGGCCGTCTTTGATCATCGCTCGTCGTGAAAGGTTCATCGCTCTCCCTCAGTTCAGCTGATACTCGGGCATTGTCATGAGCAAATACAACATCTGGCGCACGCTGGCCACGGAGATATCTTTGCCGCCGGACAAGGTGAATGTAGGCCCTTGGCCAGATTGGTTAGCGGCATCATAGAGCACGGCTCTTCGATCATTGCCCAGGTTATTGTCGAGGAGGGCGCCAACGTAGTAATCGGCTAGCTCCTCGGCGCTGGCGATATTTTGCTGCTTGATCGTCGTCTGTACTGGTGAGCCGGAGATCGAGGTCGTGCTTGGCACCGTCTGGCGCCCGGTGGCTGCGCTGCCGGTAGCGGCTACTACCAGGGTATTGATGAGATTGACCCGTGTCATCCACGACTGTGTCGACAGCCACGACTGGCTGGTCTTGTCTCCATCCCAACCGGAAACGTTCGGGGGATCAAATGGTACCTGCCCTAGTTCGTTGTACAACCCGGCCAGTGCGCTGGTACCTAGTGTGGTTGCTATGCCCAGACCACGTAGGGAGCCGGCCAGGAACTCTACTGGGCTCTTGATGCGCTGTCGATATGCCTTATCACTTACAAAAGCGGGAGAGCGCAGCATAGCTTCTACCATCGCCCGAATGCTGTGATTGCTGCTGTGATAGCTATCTACCAGGGGTTGCAGTACGGTGTCGGTTGGAGTGGTTGCATAGGCAAAGAAACTCCACATGCGCCAGGCAATATGGTAGGGAGTCGAAGGATGCGCGCACAGAATGCTGACTACATCGTCGATCCCCAGCTCACCAGTGTGGCCGAGATAGGTTATGGAGCCGGTGTAGTGACGGTGGGGGGCGAACACTCCCTGGCTACCCACGATCCTCCAGCCGGTCAAGGCCAGGGCTCCTTGATGGACGTCGTTCTGGGTATAGTTGGGTACGCCCTGTGGATTCGTGATGCCGAGTGTAAAGAGCTCCATGCATTCGCGAGAGTAGTTTTCGTTTGGCAGGCTACCACTGCTGCTTTCGCCATCCAGATACAGCAGCATAGCCGGATCCACTGAGATGGCGTGCAGCAGATCGTCGAAGCGGCCCAGGCAGTTCTGGCGCAGCGTTTGATTCTGCTGGGCCAGGAAGGCAGGCATGCGCTTCCCGCCTTTATCCAGGGCGCTTACCAGCACGCCGTGCCAGAACATGGTCATCTTCTCTTCAAGCGGGTGTGCGCTGTAGATCATGCGTAGCGTGAACCAGCGGATGATATCCTGTGCCTGAGTGAAGTCAAGGTGCAAACCAGCGATCAGGGTATCCAACTCGCTATTGGAGATGCTGGAGTAGTTCAACAGGCGATCAATTGCCCCCGAGACCCCAGCACTGAGGTACTCCGCAAAATCGGCGGGCCAGGGACCGAAACCGGCACGCCGGAGCAGATGCGAGATTTGGCTGAAATCAGATGCCGAGACATTGGTAGACCCGGATGCACTACGATTGCTGAGAAAATAGCCCAGGCCTCCCCCAATGGCGCCGATACCTACGGCGCCCGCTCCGGCCCCAACCAGAATTGCACGACGTGACACTCCTTTGGGCTTTTGCGGAGCTGCTGGAGCGCTGAGTACTGGAGGCACCATGTGTGGGTCACCATAACCCTGAACCCCGTCTGGCCATATCTCCGATCGGGCCAGTGGTTGAGTAGGCCCTTCGTCGTTATTCATATTGTCTCCCCCGTGCTGGTGGCTGCTTGCCAATAGGTAGCCACCCATTCCCTCACATGATGCTGCGCAAGCCTTAGGAGAAGCTGAAAATAGTACTCCCAAATCCTTAGGAAAGGCTGAAAAGTGCGCCAGATTGCTCAGCACAGCAGGGGGAGACTGGTAGTGGTCTCTTGCCTACTCTTCCGGTTCCGGCGAGCTGACTTGTTCTATCCGACGGCGAGCCTGGAGTGCCGCCTGTGCTCGCCCCTGCCAGGCGGCAATCGATCGGGCGGTTGTGCGAGCCTCCGGCTGACGATCGGCTGGCGTTTGGGTGGTCTCGGCCTGGATGTCCGTGGGAGCCAGCGCGGAGTAGGTCGCGGCGTCCAGGGGAATGGGAGCAGTGCTGGCCAGTAGAGCCAGCCGCTCGCCAAGCCAGAGGTAGTATTCCACCAGGACACGAGCTGGGCCGCTATGAGCGACCATTTCGTCCAGCGACTCAACCAGCGCTTCATAGACTTCTATCGCCGCCTGCCGCTTGACTAGCTCAAGCTCGAATGGTGAATCGTCACCTTCGCCGCCGGGGAAATCAACGTCTAGAGCGGCATCGTCATTGGCTTCCTGCCGGCGCCGCTCCAACAGCAATTGGCCTACTGCCTCGGTCTCCAGCAACCGCTGGCGAAGCAGCCAGGCGCGTAGGCTGCGCAAGCGTAAGGAATCGGGAGCCCCCGGTGGGAGATCTACCGTCTCAGAAGCCCAGCGAGACCTGGCCTCGCTGCGCGGATCTCCTGGTTTCTCAATTTCCTCGTCCCCCGGCTCTATCCAGCGTAAAATACCCCCTTGCGACACCCAGCCAGCCTCGTCGTCTGGCTGGCCCGGCTGAAAATCGGGCTCCAATCGCCTCGCGGTCTCGTCCCCATGGCCATTGGCTCCGTCACGAACCTCTCCACGACCCCAGCTCTCGAAATCGAAGGTATCCCAGTCATCCTGGCTCACTCTGGCCTCCTCCGGAGATGTCTCTCTACCGGTTACTCCCACTCGATAGTAGCTGGCGGCTTGCTGGTAATGTCATAGACGACCCGATTCACTCCTGGCACCTCGTTTACGATTCGATTGGCGATAACCTTGAGCACGTCATAAGGAAGGCGGGCCCAATCAGCGGTCATGAAGTCACCGGTCGTAACCGCGCGCACCGCGACCATATTGGCATACGAGCGGCTATCACCCATAACACCAACGCTCTGCACCGGTGTCAGCACCGCAAATGCCTGACCTACCTGCCGGTAAAGGCCGGCCCGGCGTAATTCGGCTATCACGATTTCGTCCGCCTGTCGTAGCGTTGCCAGGCGCTCCGGCGTTACCTCGCCAATCACCCGAATGGCTAGACCAGGACCAGGGAATGGATGGCGCCAGACCCAATCTTCGGGCAGCTTCAGCGCCGCGGCCACTTCGCGCACCTCATCCTTGAATAAGTAACGCAGCGGCTCGACCAGCTTGAACTTCATTTCCTCCGGAAGACCTCCGACATTGTGGTGGGTCTTGATCTTCTCTGCGGCGCTGGCGTCTGGGCTGGTACTTTCGATTACATCAGGATACAGGGTCCCTTGCGCCAGAAAATCGATGTCATCCTGACCTCGCAGCGCTTCAGCCTCAGTCTCAAAGACGTGGATAAACTCTTCGCCTATGATCCGCCGTTTCTGTTCGGGATCGGTGATTCCGGCCAGACGCGAGAGGAAACGCTCTCCCGCGTCCACTGCCACAAGCGGTATATGCAGGTGAGAGCGGAAGGTCTCTACCACCTGCTCGGGCTCACCGGCGCGCATACAGCCGGTGTCCACAAAGATGCAGGTGAGCCGATCGCCGATGGCCTGATGTACCAGAAGTGCGGCGACCGCCGAATCAACTCCGCCGGAAAGCCCGCAGAGTACCCGGCCGCTGCCGACCTGCCTCCGGATTCGCGCCACCGCCTCGTCGATGAAGGCCTCGCTGGTCCATGAGGGTAAGCAGCCACAAATCCTGAAGAGAAAATTCTCCAGAATCTGCTTGCCTTCCGGCGTGTGTGCCACTTCGGGATGAAACTGGATGCCGATATGTCCCTTGTCGTCGCTCATTCCCGCCAGGGTGCCGCTCTCCGAGTGAGCTATCGCCAAGAAGCCGGGAGGCAACGCGCTCACACTATCTCCGTGGCTCATCCACACTTCAAGAGCGCCGCTGCCGGCGTCACCCAAACCGGCAAAGAGTGAGGCCGTATCGCTGGCCGCACCTGTCTCGAGGTGAATCCTGGCCGGCCCATATTCTCGTCGCCCGCTCTGTGGCTCGACATGGCCACCCAACTGGTGCGCCAGGAGTTGCATGCCATAGCAAATGCCCAGCACCGGCAGATCACTTTCAATGATTGCCTGTTCAATACCACGCGCATTGGCGTCATAGACGCTATCTGGACCTCCGGAGAGGATGACTCCGCGAGCGCCCAGTTTGCGAAGCTCCAGCAGTGAGGTGGTCGCAGGCAGCAGCTCGCAGTACACGTGACATTCCCGAACCCGACGCGCAATCAGCCGGCTGTACTGTGAGCCATAATCAACAATGGCGATCATATCGCCGAATGAGCCACTACCGCCAACATCAGAGACGACACCCTGGGGCGTTGGGGCAATCTCCGGATAGTGACTAGTCGTCGTAATTGTGGTATGCATGTTGAGCAGCCTGGAATCCTTGAATGTCCTGATAAAGAGTGGTGGCCTTTCTGGTCTCGCGACTTAGGGCCACCATGTACACTCGTCATTATCGACTATGGGAACTAATTCTGGCAAACGCCTTCCGGCGGCGAAGCGCGACTACTGCAGAGTAGCCGCTGCCACCGAATAGATTGGTGGTAGGAAATCGGCGACCAGCTGCCAGTGATCGCCGGCGTCGGTGCTGGCAAAAAGTTGGCCGGTATTGGTCCCTAGATACACACCGCAGGGATCCACTGAATCGACACAGAGTGCATGCCGGAGCACACCCAGAGCAACTTGTGGCCCGCAAGGCAACCCGTCGGTCAACGGTTGCCAATCCTCACCGCCGTTGGCGGAACGATAGACGCTAAAGTGCTCCCCAACGTTGCGCCGGGCCTCACCATCCTCGACCACCGTGAAAATGGTATCAGGATGGTAGGTATCCAGAGCTATCGGAAAGCCGAACTCCGACGGCAGATTGTGCTGTATGTCTACCCAATCTTCGCCGGCATTACTACTTTTGTAGATGCCGCAGTGATTTTGCTGATAGAGCATATCTGGATTGGTGGGGTGCTGCACTATCCGGTGAACGCACTGACCATATTCCGGGTACGTCTCGGGTTGGAAACTCGCGCGAGTGTTGCGGTTAGCGAACATCCACGAAGCCCCTCCGTCATCAGTTCGCATGCATCCTACCGAGGAGATGCCAATCCACATACGCTTGGGGTTTGAGTAATCCGGTATGATGGTGTGCAGGCATAGTCCTCCCGCTCCCGGCTCCCAGTGAGGGCGCGTCGGATGCTCCTCCAGACCGGCATTGATTTCCCAGGTTACTCCGCCGTCGCTGCTGGTCCAGAGGCTGGCCGGGTCGACACCCACATACACGACATCGGGCTGCTCCGGCCGCCCGGGCACGATCGTCCAGATATTGGTCAGGCTCCGTCCGCTGCTTGGTGAAAACGAAATGTTCTGCTCCGGTTCCTGCCAGGTCGCGCCCAAGTCGTCGCTATATCGCAAAAATGTGCCGAAAAAGTCGCCGTTATCGGCGGCAAAGATACGCGTTCCGGCTCGCTGGTCCAATATGGCCGAATAGACACGGTGCCCACTCAGTACCGGGGCTTGGCAGCTCCAGGTCTCGCGATCGCGCGACGATAGCAAGAAAAGTCCACGCTTCGTTCCTACCAGGAGCACGGTATCGCCGGCAGCTATCTCGTTGCGCATTGCTCAGAGGCCGTCCCTTCTGTAAACTCTCTGATCGTTGACACTACCGAACATAATAGGCTCGAGTCGGCGAACAGTCACCTCAGCCGCCGGCGACCGACGGCAAAATGTGGAGTGTCGCCTCCGGTGAAATGGCGGTATCCAGACCCTGCAGATAGCGGATGTTCTCTCCGTTGAGAAAGATGTTAACGAACGGCCGTAGATCGCCCGTTTCCAGACACAGGTTGAAGCGTATACCCGGGAATTGATCATCGAGAGTCGAGATCACTTCACGTACTGTACGCCCCTGCGCCACTGTGGTATGTCGATCTCCGGTCCGTTCCGCCAGCATGACCGGTAGCGACACCAGTACCTGGTGCTTTCCCGCACTCGACTGCATAAAAAAGACCCCCCTCTCGGAACAACCATTTTCTGCCAGCAGGCTACCTCCTACAGTGTACTCCGAGACCATTCCATTCCGCAGTACCAAACATGGAATAGAACTAATGTCCTATTTCCTGCCTGGGATTATTGGGCGGGTGCCGACCGGATTGGGGAAGACCCACGAACTGGCCGGAGAAGGTATACCACCAGCGCAGGTATTTGTGTTATACCGAGGGGAGGTACGGTTGATGATTGCGCTGGTAGAGCGGCATAGTGATCATTGGGAGAATGTCTGGTGGGTATAGGCACTGTATCGCTGCTGGGCACATTTCTGGCTGGCTTGGCGTCTTTCCTCTCGCCTTGTGTCTTGCCGTTAACGCCGATCTACCTGGCCCAGTTGACTGGCCCGGCGATCTGGCAGATGAACGAGCTTGACCGCAAAGAGCGCGACGCACTGCGCACCTCGACGATCAGCCATGCTGCCTGCTTTGTAGCTGGATTCGCGGTGACGTTTATCTCACTCGGCGCCACCGCCAGCGTACTTGGCGCTTTTCTTTCCGATAACCAGCTAGTGCTCCGCCAGGTGGGCGGTATAGTACTCATCGGTTTGGGACTGTACATCGCTGGCTTCATTCCTATTCCATTCCTGGCTCGTGAACGCCGGATCAGCTTTGCGCCCGGCACACCAAGCTATCCTATTTCCTTCCTAATCGGGCTCATTTTCGCCATTGGCTGGACACCGTGCGTAGGACCAATCCTGGCGGGCGTCTTGATACTGGCAGCTCAAGCGCATACACTTGGCTCCGGCGTTCTGTTTCTGGCAGTCTACTCGCTGGGATTGGGCATACCCTTCCTGCTGCTCGGTCTGGCCTTCGACCGGGTAGCGCCGGGGCTCAAACGGCTGCGGCCCTACCTGCGCATCATCGAGATCGGCACCGGAGTCCTTCTGGCCGGCATGGGTGTGGTTATCTTCTTTGACTGGCTGCTGATCATCAACAGCCGTTTTGCCATCCCCGGCCTGGGATGAGGGGGGATGGCTGGTAAAAACCCGAGAGAGACTACCGAAGCCTACAGCATGTCGAGCGATGAGTCGACGCTATTGATGAGCCAGGTGCCGTTGCTGTCCTCTACCAGCGTGATGTTGCCGGTTGCATTGGCGGTCACGGTGGGCCCAATATTTCCCGAGCTATCCGCTGTGGGAGTCAGGGTACGGGTTACCATGACGGATATGGTTGCGGTGGAGCCGCTGACAGTGGGCAGCCCCGCTGGAGTACAGTCGCTAACTGGTCCGAGCGTGCTATCATGCTGCAGATTATCCTGCGTAAACGCGGTCTGGGAATATTGCTGCTGAAGAGTTGGGGATAACTGCGAATATGCGGTGGTGTAGTCCTGACTCGATTCGGCCTCGCAGAACGTTCCTACCGTCTCCTCGGAACCAACACTGGCAAACTGGGTGGTAAGCTGCGTGGCACTCTCGCTGATGCTGGTGCTGACCGCGGTTCCAAAAATCTTGGCGCCGTAACCAGCAAGGGCACATAAGCCGACGCAGGCAATAATCAGCACTGCGGCGACAATGCCGAGTATGAGAAATACTCGATTAGAACCTCCCCGCTTGGGCGGCTGAGCTGGTGGGGCATACTGCGGTTGATACATAGGTGGTTGAGGATACGGTTGGTAGGTAGGTTGCTGTGGCGCCGGAATGGGATAGGGTGGTTGGTAGGTGGGTTGCTGTGGTGTCTGCGGATACTGTGGATACTGTGGATATCCCTGCTGGCTACCCGGATCGGATGGATTACCACCAGGATAGGTTGGGCCTGACATCGGTGTTCCCCCTTAGCGTGCCAATTCACTGGTCAAGCAACAAGCAAACTTACACATCCTTTTCACTCTAGCAGGCTGCTCCACAGCGCACAAGTGAAATGTCTCACAGCCGTCATGGACTCCAATATAAGCACCATATCTACCTGCGGCTGCCGTGCGGCTTGGTTCGTCTGTTGTAAGCATGTATCGGGTTAGAGCATATCCAGCGAGGAGTCCACGCTAGCTACCTTCCATAGTCCTTGTGGCGCACAGCTAGTAACCTGGCCGAGTGAGGAGTCATATCGCTGGCCATCAAAGGTGAACTGGGCCAATGTAGACGAATCTGCCAGGGCCTCGAGCGAGCGTGCCCTGGAGAATACATTGCAATCGGGTCGCGCTACAGCAGGTTGAGCGAGGTAGCTATCTGGTCGATGTACCAGTCGCTTCCTTCCTGTACCACTACAATAGTACCATCGGTGAGGGTATGTTTGTCTGCGTTCGCCGCGGTGCTAGCCGCACTGAAGGTTCGGGTAACGTTCACTTCTATGGTGACCGAACTGGCGGTAGTGGCATCCGGGCTGTTGTTGGATCGCGCACAGGCGGTCACTACCCCATCTTGCTGGTCGAGTTGCTGGCTTTGTTGCG
The DNA here is from genome assembly GCA_963826075.1 of uncultured Chloroflexia bacterium. Taxonomy (GTDB): domain Bacteria; phylum Chloroflexota; class Ktedonobacteria; order Ktedonobacterales; family JADMIN01; genus JAJPKE01. The sequence continues at coordinate 114,080 of CAWGVQ010000002.1, read as the reverse complement.
TAAAAGCATTCACACTCACTTGCTGCTGTAGGCGCGAGGAAAACTGCTGGTAGGCGGCACTGTAGTCCTGGTTGGTTTCTGCGGCGCAGAATGCCAGCAAGGTGATGCGTGCCGGAATCGTCTCTCCTGCGGTCTGCAGAGCGCTGGTCACGCCGCGATAGATGCCGAAGCCTACCAGTCCGCAGGTCATCAGCAGGAGAATAGCGAGAATGCTGCAAGACATCGAACACCAGCCTGGCCGTCGTTGTCGAACATAGACTATCTGCGGCGGTGCCGGAGCAGGTAGCGGATACGGCTGGTACGCCGGATATACCGGCGCTGGTGGATAGGGCAGTCCAGCAGGCACGGAGTTCGCTCTGCGCTCGGTGTATGGTACTGGCACGGTTGGCGGCTGGTAGGCCGGCGCTACTTGCTCGGTAGGGTCGCGGTCATCGTAGGGCATCGGCAGTGGCGTACCGCCCTGAGACGGATAGAATACCTGTCCAGGAATCTCCGGTAAGGGGTTGGTCGGTGTTGGCGTCGAGTAGTCGCCAGTATGGTCTACTTCGCCGGGCTGACTCGGTTGGTCGTATTGGTAATACGGATCTGGTGGTAGCATGCGCAGGCTCCTCACCCAGAGTCGGTTTCCACTGTGCTACGAGAGATCTGGGGGCGGGGTTGTACGTTAGCCTGTATGCCTACATCGGTCAAAGGCAGTAGTCAGTGGTTGAGCTCTGGCCTATACTGGCCGGTGAGTGCGACGATCAGGGGAAAGGAGTGCAGTACTATGTCCAATCAGCAGGAGCCCGCCGGAGAGTTGACCGACCAGGCCCCTCCGCAAGACCCCGCCGATAGTGAGGCCTGGCGCGGCTACTACCAGAGCCAGGGGTGGTACTGGCGCCGCGAGCCGCAGATTGGTGCGGACCGCCAGCGTCAGCTGGCTACGTGTCGCAGCCAGAAGCCGGATAGTGACCGTGGCCTCTATCCATTAAAGGCTATCGACCCGCCGCTTGACCGTGCCGACCTCGAATGGCTGCTGGCGACTCATGATTCCGGCAAGGGTCCGCTGGACTGGAATGACGAGTCGCAGCATACCAGGGTTGGCCTGGATCTGCGCGGCGCCAGCCTGATAGGCGTGGACCTTCGTGGTCTGCCCCTTGCGGGACTACGCGGTGGTCTCACCGAGGATGCCTGGCGTAACGCTACGGCGGCGCAGCTCGAGGCCGCGGGACTACATCTGGAGCTGTCCGACCTGAGCGATGCCTTACTGCAGGGTGCCGTCCTTGAAGGCGCTCATCTGGAGGGCGCGCGCCTGCATCGCGCGAAATTGGAGCAAGCGAACCTTCGTTTTGCGCGCCTGGAAGGCGCGTATCTGGCCGAGGCCAGACTTCAGGGCGCGACACTCGTCGGTGCGACGCTGGATGCCGCCATACTCGAAAATGCGTCGCTCGAGGGAACCCTCCTTCGAAGCGCCTCGCTGGCAGGCGTGCATCTCGAAGGCGCCCATCTGGAAGCTGCTCAACTCAATGAGGCGTACCTTGCCGGCAAGTGGCTTACTGATGACGCGCTGGCACGAATTCGACGCTGGCGAAGCAATATTGACCAGGTGTTACCAGGCGCCTTTCTCAACGGAGTTTTTCTGGATACTCTGACTAGCCTGGACGATGCTGTGTTTGGCGACGAGTTCTATGGCGGCGCTTCGCTGGCGGATCTTCGCTGGGGCGGATGCAATCTTGCGGTGGTTGATTGGTCGCTTCTAAAAGAGCTGGGCGATGCACGTGAAGCTCTGCAGACCGAGTGGCCTCACGGTAAGCAGAAAGATGGCCAAACACAACTTGCCGAGCTTCGCACCGCCGTGAGAGCTAACCGCCAACTTGCTGTCGAACTACGCAATCAGGGTTTGAACGAAGATGCCGACCGTTTTGCCTATCGAGCCCAGGTGCTTCAGCGGCAGGTATTGCGTGGGCAGGCGCTCTGGCTACCGGGAGACTGGAGCAGGCATCTTGGGCAGCGAGCGCAAAAGTTCGGTTCCTATCTATTCTCACTATTCCTGGATGGGTTAGCCGGCTACGGCTACAAGCCGGGTCGCAGTCTAGCTGCCTATCTCTCAATTCTGAGCTTGTCCGCAGTAATCTATTACATATTGGGCCAGAGCGCGGTTCCGCATCTTTCAGTTATCAACGCCATCGCGCTTAGTTTCAACGCTTTTCACGGACGTGGTTTCTTGCCCAGCACTATTATCCCCGGCGATGCAACGACCATCATCGCGGTGATAGAAGGAGCTGCCGGCCTAGTCATTGAAATCAGTTTGATTGCTACCTTTACTCAGCGCTTCTTTGCACGCTAGCATTGGTCGCTCGTTTTCAATTTCACGGTGTCACATGGTACCCTATAGGGGACTATTGAGTATGGCTCCGTCAACCCGTACGTCTTAGCGGTACTGGAGCTCTTGGCGAGCAGGCGGTGCCAGCGGCAGGACAGGACCTGGGGGAGAGAGAGACTAGTAAGACCATGTCGCAGCAGAATGGCAAGAAACGGAGCGAGATTCCGCCGGAGAAGTCTGCAGCTGCTCGTCCAGTCGGTGACGCAGAGCGCACTCAGAATACTCCTACGCTTGGTACCAGGGCGCGGCGTGCCGCACGGATCGCGGAGCTCAATCAAGTACCGCCTGATATCCCTCAGCTTCTCGTGGCGACGGCGGGGGCGCTGCTGGTAGGGGTTTTGTTTCTGGCCTTGCCCGTGCAGCTGATAGTAGGCCCGAGGTGGCTGCTGCTCGTCATTGAAACTCTGCTGTTGGCTCCTCCCCTGATTGCGGTGGTTTTCTGGCGTCGACATCTGCCGTACCGTATTGCGCGCGGGCTGGCGCTGGCACTCTCGACTATCTTGACGGCGGCGCTTATCGTTTCGGTTCTGCTGTTGCTTAACGCCATCACCGGAGCCAGCCCCAACCTGGCAGGAAGGCCTCTGCTTAACGCCGGCGGTGTGCTCTGGGCCTCCAATGTACTAGTTTTTGCCGCCTGGTACTGGGAAATCGACGGCAACGGTCCGCGCGCGCGAAAGCTGGCAAAGCACCAGGCCCAGGATTTCCGCTTTCCACAGCAGGAAGAGGGGAATCCCACCGGTTGGGCGCCGGGGTTCGTAGACTACATCTTTCTGGCGTTCTGCTCTGCCACCGCTCTTAGCCCAGCCGATACCATGCCGCTAACTCAGCGGGCCAAGCTCATGACCATGGCCCAGGCCATTCTATCTATGGTGATTCTCGTGCTGCTGGTTGCCCGCTCCATCAATATCCTCACCTGAGGAGGCGGAGGCTGCACGCTCGCCGGCGCCCATTTCCAGCCACCACAAGATCGCGTGTACGTGTATTGCTGCATCAAAAACGCTCCAGTACACGGTACATGGCATCGGTGCCGAAGGCTACGGCCTCAACTGGAATCCGCTCATCGGCGGCATGTATGAATTCCACGAAGTTCCAGCCGGGCGGTAGGCGCATCGGGGTGTAGCCGTAGGTCTGGATACCCAATCGCGAGAAGAAGCGTCCGTCGGTTACCGCCCCCAATAGAAGCGGCATCGGGATGCCGGAGGTATCTAGTTCTTTAAGAATGCTTCCCAGCGTGGCAAAGAGCCCCATATCGGGCTCTTTGGCGGGATTTGGGTCATGGAGCAGCACCGAAAGCCTTACGTCTTTGCCGGCCAAATTGCCCAGCTCGCGCAGGAGATCGCTTGCGGTATAGCCTGGCAATATGCGCCCGTCCAGCGTTACGGTGACGTTGCTTGGTATGACGTTATCTTTCTCGCCTCCGCGCACAATAGTGGCGTTGACAGTGTTGTGGAGCAGAGGATCGAAGCTCTGTCCCTCCTCACCAATGAGGTCGAGTACTCGATCGGTCAGTGCTGGTTTCAGTAACTGCCGCAACGCTAGGGCGCTGGGAAATGGAAGGGCTCGTGCCAATGTCTCGATCATCAGGCGCGTCGTCGTCGGAACATGTACCGGCAGCCGATGATCATTGAGGGTCTGCAGAAAGACGGCGAGCCGGGCCAGGGTACCGTTACGAGCAGGGAAGGCGGCATGACCTCCTGGTCCAGTTAGGACCGCCTGAATGATACAGGATTGCTTTTCAGCGACCATGATCGGATAGAAGCGGCGCCCGCTCAGGGTGTAGGTGAATCCGCCAAACTCTCCGATGGCGTAGCGAACTCCAGTGAACTGGTCGGCATGCTGTTCGACCATGAACCTTGCACCATAGTCGCCGCCAGCCTCTTCATCGCTCAGCAGGCACAGCACGGCGTCTCCGGGTAGTGCGAGATCTTCCATTTTGGCTCGAAGGAAGGCCGCAACCATCATGGCGACGCCACCCTTCATATCCAGTGCGCCACGACCCCAGATAAAACCTTCATGCTCCTCGGCCGCAGAAGGATCGTAGCTCCATTGCTGGTGCTCAGTGGTTACCACGTCAACATGCCCATAGAGCAGTAGGGGAGCGGCACGCCCTTGACCCGGTAGGCGCGCAATCAGGTTCGGGCGAGCAGGGTCTCGAGCAAACAGGGCGCAGTCAATGCCCGCTATCCCCAGCAGATCGCGGAGGTAATGGATACACGGTGCCTCGCTGCCCGGCGGATTGGTAGTGTTAAATCTCATCAATCTCTGGAGCAACTCAGCTGGACGGCGATAGATGGTCGCGGCACTTTCCTCTACCTGCATCTCCCAAACTCCCTTCAGCTTCGGTTGCCGGACCGCCTGGGATTGGCGGCGGATGATATCTCTTTTTGTTGATTCTCCCATTGTGGCGAACAAACTGATGAAACGCAATAATCACGGACGTCATGATTGACGTGATACGATTGCAGCGATTCGCTAGAGAGAAAGAGGGCAAAATCAAAACCAATCTTGTTCCGTCAAAACGGAAAGAAATGACCAGAAAGGATACCCGAGACATGTTATTGGCCGGCGATATTGGCGGCACAAAGACGAACCTGGCGGTGTACACCCCCGCAGCAGGTAGACTTGGCGAGCCTCGACTCGCGCAGACCTTTCCCAGTGCTGAGTATTCGAGTCTGGAAGCCATCATCCAGGAATTCCTAAGGAATCTAGATGCACCAATAGAATATGCTGCCTTTGGGGTGGCGGGACCGGTGGTCGAGAGCACCGCCACCATTACCAATCTACCCTGGACCATGAGCGAAGAGCAACTGAGCACGACGCTACGCATCCCCTCGGTACAATTGCTCAACGACCTGGCGGCTACTGCATATTCGGTGCCGTACCTCACCACCGAGGATCTCTGTACGCTCAACGCCGGCGAGCCTGATCCTCATGGCGCAGTGGCGATAATTGCGCCAGGAACCGGCCTGGGGGAAGCGTTCACTACTGTGGATGCGCATGGACGCTACACAGTCCATCCATCAGAAGGCGGCCACAGTGACTTTGCCCCCACAACGGTTGAGGAAATCGAACTGCTGCGTTACCTACTGGAAAATCGTGGACGAGTGCGTGAGGAACACCAGCGCTACGCTCACGTCAGCTATGAGCGCCTGTGCTCAGGGCAAGGGCTGCCCAATATCTATGACTTTCTGAAACATAAGGGACTGGTCGAGCCGGACTGGCTCGAAGCGTCGCTTGCCGGAGTCAGCGAGCCGACGCCAATTATTGTGGGCGCTGCGCTTGATACCAGCCGGCCCTGCGAGATCTGCCGTGCGACTCTTGCCCTCTTCGTGGATATACTGGGTGCCGAGGCCGGAAATCTGGCGCTGAAAGTGCTGGCGACTGGAGGTGTGTATCTGGGGGGGGGTATTCCACCGCGGATTCTGTCGTATCTGGAAAATGGTAATTTCCGGACAGCGTTTGAGCGTAAAGGCCGCTTTGGACCGTTGCTCAGCAAGATGCCGGTTCATGTGATCCGTAATCCCAAGGCGGCCCTGTTGGGCGCAGCTTACGCCGGCCTGGCGAAGCAATCTAGCTAGGGAAAAAAGTAAGATCCCTCGCGGACAAGGTGTATTCTGCGTCCGCCAGGGATCCTTATGAAGTCGTGACCACCACCTACAATGGCACCAGCCAACCCACACCACCGCACGTCATCTGCACCAGTCGCTGGCCCATGCCTCACCGCACCGCCACCACCGCGATCACAAGACAGAGTATACCGTAGAGTGGATGTCAATCACATGAATTCCCTGCCTGCCCTTGGTGACGATTTTGTCAGAAATCGCCAGAAGTACCCTGGTCCTGATGCCATTTGGTGACAGTTTTGTCATGCAAACGAACACGGCTCATCAGTATCGGGTCTGTACTGGTCAAAGAGAATGATAAAAGAACAGATGTGGCAAGTTTTTTGGTTTCGGTCTGCTAGAATTGGGGGGATGTCTATGCGTGGGAGAAGAAAGGGTCCAATCCATGCGCATTGAGCGTCTGAGTCTGACCGACTTTCGTAACTATGCCCATCTGGACTTGTCGCTCCCTGCTGGTCTTTGTATCTTTAGCGGTCGTAATGCTCAGGGAAAATCAAATATTCTCGAGGCGATTACACTTTGCACGATGAGCAAATCGTTTCGTACCGCTAGCGAGCGGGAATTGGTGCGCTGGGGGGCGCCGGGCCACTTTACGCGGGTGCAGACCTGGGTAGCCAGGCTCCGCGACCACGTGCAAGTCGAGGTGGTGGTTGCCGATGCCCCTCGGATAGGCCAGTCCACGTCGATGTCGGAACCGCCGCCATCGCTGCCGCGGAAGCGCATACGTGTAAACGGTGTACCACGCCGTGCCATGGATTTGGTAGGTCAGATCACCGCGGTCATTTTCTCGCCCTCTGATCTCGATCTGGTGATTGGCGCTCCCTCCGAGCGCCGGCGCTTTCTAGATTTGACTCTATGCCAGGTACATCCATCGTACTGTCGCATACTCAGCCAGTATCAGAAAGTCCTGCTGCAGCGCGCCGCTCTCCTACGCAGCATTCGTGATGAGAAAGAAAATCCTCGGGCTCTCCGCTTCTGGGATGAGCAGCTGGCCGCTCTGGCCGCTCCGATCATGCGCGAGCGCGCCTTGTTCCTCGAACAGGCGACTGGTGCTGCAGCGCGACTGTATGAGGCACTGGCTCAAGCGGAGAATGAGGAGGCAGAGGATGGTGACCACGATGGCGATATGGCTCCAGAAAGTGACAACATCAGTGCTGGTCCTGGAGCGAACGGCGAGTACACCGCTGGCTTGCAGCTGGTGTATCGGCCGTCATATGATGGACCTCTGGATGGCACCAGCGCGGAGGTGATTGCCGATCTCTGCTCTCGGCTTGGCGCGTTGCGCCAGCGTGAGATTGCCCAGGGAGCGAATGTGCTGGGACCACACCGGGACGATTTAGCATTCTTTGCGGGTGGCATGGATGTATCGATCTATGGCTCTCGCGGGCAGCAGCGCAGTGTGGCGCTCGCCATCAAATTGGCTGAGCTCGACTACATTGAGCGGGAGACTGGAGACCAGCCGATCCTCTTGCTTGACGATGTGTTGAGCGAGCTGGATAATCAGCGCCGCCGAGACCTTCTGGCTGCGGTTCGTTCCCTCGATCAGGTTCTACTCACTACAACCGATCCTGCCAGCCTGCCGCCCGAAGTGCTCGCCTATGCCCATGTGTACAGAGTACGATCTGGTCGAGTCTTCGAGATGGCAGAGAAAGCTGGAGGTGAGGGTACTGAATGAGTGAGCAACGCTTCGCTGATGAGGTATGGGCCATCGAACTGCGCGGCATCGAGCCGATTGCGGACCAGGACCGGCATGGTAGGCCGTCTGAATTGTTCTGGATCTGGTTCGCCGCCAATATCGGCATATTGGGCATCGTCTACGGCGCCATTCTGAGCGCAGCGGGCCTCAACCTTTGGCAGAGCGCTTTGGTTGCAGTAGCCGGTTCAGCTGGTTCGTTTCTGCTCGTCGGAGCGCTCAGCGTTGCCGGAGTATGGGGTGGCGCACCCAGCTTGACGCTCTCGCGTGCGCCATTCGGCACTCTGGGAAATCTCGGGCCAACTCTGCTGAGCTGGCTTAGCCTCGTCGGCTGGGAAACCATCAGCGTTATCACCGCAGCATACGCGCTGCTGGGCTTACTCGCTATATGGGGCTTGCCCGGAGATACCCTATGGATCGTGGTAAGCCTCGTCGTCGTTTCGCTGCTCGTGGTCGCCGCTGGGTTACTTGGCCATGCGACTCTGGTCTGGATACAGCGTGCGGCTAGCTGGATTTTCGGCTTGCTGACTTTGGTGATAGTCATCTTTCTGATAGGCAGGACCAATTGGACTGCGGTGCTTGCCGCCAAACCCGGTCCGTGGGACTCGGGGGTGCTCGCGACTTTCAGCATAGTTGCCGCCGGCACTGGTATTGGTTGGATGAATGCCGGCGCCGACTATGCACGCTATCTGCCCCGACGCTTTGGAGGACGCGGCATCATCTTCTGGACCACTTTCGGCTCAACGGTACCCCTCTTCGTATTAATCATGGTAGGAGTGTTGCTCTCTAGCCGTGTTGGGGGGCTGGCATCCGCAAATAATCCCGTGCAGGTTATTGGTAACGCGCTACCCTCATGGATGGCTATTCCCTATCTACTTACTGCCATTGGCGGCCTGATCGCCGCTGCCGATCTCTCGATTTATTCGTCGGGTCTGAACTTACTGGCAATGGGTCTCAAAGTAGCGCGCTACAAGACGGTGATCCTTGACGGTATCTTGATGATCGCCGGATCAGTCCTGGTGATGGTGGTGGCTCAGAACTTTTTTGGGCCCTTTGAGAGCTTCCTGCAGCTACTTGCCGATGGGCTGGCGGCATGGGGAGCAGTCTTTCTGGTAGATATGCTGTCGCGGCGCGGCTATGACAGCCGGGGACTTATAGAAGGCGGCCGCGACAGCCAATACTACTATACCGGCGGTATCCACTGGCCGGCGTGTCTATCCTGGATCATCGGCATTCTGGTGGGGCTGGCATTCACCACCTCGCCCTGGTTTACCGGCCCGTTTGCACGCGGGATCTTCGCTGCCAGCAGCCTCGGCTTTATACTGGGGTTTGTGGTGGCTGGACTCACCTACTGGTTTTTGCTCCGCGTGGAGCACCAATTTCATTCGCCGCGTGGTGAACTGGCTACCGCCCAGGTGGAAGACGGCCGCACCGTAGCAGAGAAGTCCTTCAAGAGTGGCAACGCTTAAACAAGGTGGTTAGTGATGAGATTACGTCAGCCACAGCGCCTGGTGCTGGTCGGTAGCGTGCTGGTTGATATTTTGCTCTATGTTGACCGGCTTCCTGAACACGGTGGCGACCGGCTGGCCGAGCAGAGCATCATAGCTTCAGGCGGCGGTATGAACGTGCTGGTCGGCGCGGCGCGCTTGGGAATGCCGGTGGCTTATGCCGGACGTGTGGGTGACGGCGCTATGGGCAGGCAAGTGCGGTCCGACCTGGAGGCCCAGGATATTCCGCTCTTGCTTCCCCAGGTACGCGGTGAGGATACCGGATTTGACATCGGTCTGGTCGAGCCCACCGGTGAGCGAACCTTCATAACCAGTCCGGGGACTGAATCTCGGTTGTTGCCTGCCGACCTGGAGGCCATACCGCTCTCGGGCGCCGATGCGGTCTATCTGTCAGGCTATGAGCTCTGCTACCCGATATCCGGCTTGTCGCTGGAGCGCTGGCTCACCTCGCTGGATCCACAGATATGGTTGGCTCTTGACCCGGGGCCGCTGGCGGCGGAGATTCCGGCTGGCCGCCTCGCGCGGGTGCTGGCCCGAACGACCATCTTCACCTCGAATGCTCGAGAGGCTTTTCTGCTCACTGGCCAAAATAGCATGCCGGCGGCTGCCTCGCAGCTCGGCGAACGTGTCGCTGCGGACGGCTGGGCGATTGTACGGGTAGGGGAGCAGGGATGTTGGATATCTCCTGGTGGCGGGCCGTCCCTGTACATACCGGGCCGCCCGACTCAGGCGGTGGATACGACTGGAGCCGGCGATGCGCATACCGCCGCACTCCTGGCAAGGCTTGCCGCCGGTGATGATGTACCAGCGGCGGCACGTGTTGCCAATATCGCGGCATCTCTCTCAGTCGAGCGGCGTGGTCCGGCAACCGGTCCCACTGCCGCCGAGCTCGCGGAGGCGCTCCATGACTGAAGAACATCTCCACCGTGCGCTGTCCGGCAGCGTTGCCATTGTGACCGGAGCCAGCCGGGGAATAGGACGAGCAGTGGCGCAGCTCTTCGCGCGTGAGGGTGCCTCAGTGACACTGGCTTCGCGTAACCTTGCCCAGCTGGAATTTCATGTGCGCGAGATCGAAGCGTGGGGTGGCCGGGCGCTGGCGGTTGCCACCGACGTTGCCGACGAGTCGAGTGTATGGGCACTCTTCGAGCGATCTCGAGCCGCGTTCGGTCCGGCAAACATTCTGGTGAACTCGGCAGGAGCAGTGCTCAGGGTTCCATTTGCCGAGATGGCTGCCGCCGACTTCGATGCGGTGCTCGGCGTGAACCTTCGGGGAACCTTTCTCTGCTGCCGCGAAGCATTTCGCGAGATGATTCCAAACCAGGGCGGAGTCATTATTAATCTCGCTTCGCTCTCTGGTGTGCCGGGAGTAGAAAAGTTTCCCGGACTCAGCGCCTACACCACATCCAAATATGGCGTCGCCGGCCTGAGCGAGATACTTGCCGTAGAGGGGCGTCCCCACAATATTCGGGTGATCGCGGTGAGTCCGGGAGCGGTGGACACTGAGATGCTGCGCGAGGCCGCCCCGCAACTGCGGGCCGGCATGACGCCGGAGGAACTGGCCCGCATCCTGGTTTTCCTGGCCGGGCCGGATGCCCGGCCACTGGGAGGCACCAACCTGGCAATCTTCTCTAATGGGTAGGCTGAACCAACCCGTAGTTAATCCGGCAGGCTTCCGGAGGCAAACTCGGGAATATAACCCTCAACTCCGTCTACATAGGACCAGTTCTGTATACCATTTTCATCCGTGTAGCTGGGGCCCTCGTTGTAGGCGCTGAGAGTAAAGTCCAGTAATGTCGCATCGCCAGCAGTGGCGCTATATGGGCAGCTCCAGGGAGCGCTGGTGGTGGAAGGCAGCGCGGCGTACTCGGGATCGTTGGGATCATTGAAGACCGCCGCGCAGAGACTGTTGGAGTTGGGCGAACCGTCGCTATTGAGCGTATCTGGGTATTGTAGCTGCGCCTGCTGGTAATACCAATCAATGGTATAGACTCCGGGACTGGAGAGTGAACTGCCGCCATTGTTACCCCAGTAGCTGTAGAAGCAGCTTAGCCATGCCAGAAATTTGGCTCCCAGGTCGGCGTTTCCAGTGAGGGTGGTGGGATCGTAGTTGGTTGCCGACAGGCCGCACTCCGGCACGCTCTGGCTGTTAAGCCAGGGATAGGTATAATACTGTATCTGCATGAGGCCTATGCCACCGTCGCAGGAAGTCACATCTTCATGCCAGTGGCTTTCCTGCCACGCTACCGCTAGCAGGAGGTTGCTCGGCAGCTGGTAGAGATCAGCGGCAGCGTTGAGCGCGCTGCTGATCTGAGATTGGCTGGGATTATTGCCGCTGTAATATGGACATTGCTGGCAGTCACTGGCAATAATGAGAGCTGTTCCAGTCGTTGCCGTACCTGCGCCGCCGGTCGTGGTAGCAGTAGTCGTACTGGTTCCGGTGCTGGTAGCGGTAGCGCTTGGCAAAGGCGTAGGTGTGTCGGTCGGAGTAGGCAGAGCCGTCGGGGTCGGGCAGTCCTGTACCGTCGGCGTAGGCGGGTTCGGGGGCTGCGTAGGAATGGGCGGCGGTGGCGGTGCCGTGACGACACTGATTGGTTGATTCTGAACTGGAATCGCCGTAGCGGTATGGGTTGGTGACGGCCGAGGCGTCACCGTTGGCAGGGTAGTCGCGGTTGCGGTGGGACTGGGAGATGCGCTAGCTAGAGAGCGAGGATCCGACGTATTTGAAGACAGCCCGCTGATGATGAGCACACTCGAGATAATGAGTAATACACAGCAAGCAGCGATGCCCGCGAACATCCAGCGACGCTGCTTCAGAACCTGTAGATATCCTACCAGTCGCCCAAAAAAATTGGTCATGGAATCCATCACAGGGAGTATAGTCGCTTCGCGCTTTGGGTCACGGCCAGCCTGTGCCGGTGCATCCGGTGCGAAGCGAGCTGCGTTATCCTGGTGAGTAACGCCAAGTAATTGGCGCCTCGTTGATGAGAACGGTTGGAAAGCCACGATGTAACGTTCGGCGTTACCGGTGCTTGTTACCGGCTCATTGGCTGTGTGACCAACCGACCTGACATTCACTAATTCGGTGGCTTGGCCCGTGCCCGCCGGCGCCGCTGCCAGAGCAGTAGTGCACTGCCGCCACCAAGGAGCGCCAGCAGCGGCAGAGCCGCCTCGCTGACCAGCATCGCCTGGGCTAGCCGGGGATGAACTTCCTGCCAGGTCGTCTGGCTCGATGGTGTCTGGCTCGATGGCGTCAAGATATCGAATGGCAGGCCTAGGGTATATATGTTGGGTAAGATGGTGCCGTCAGCACGAGCTTGCAGGGTAATCGGACCTGGACGGGCATTGGGGGGTATGGTCACTTCGATACTGAAGCTGCCTGGCCCCTGAATGAGCGCAAAACCGATACCCTGTGAGGCGATGGGATCACAACCGATATCTGTACTCTCGTACACCTGCGTCTGCCCGCGGCAGTATTCAACGAGAACGGTCCCCATGGGCCAGTTAGTGCCGGTGAGAGTTACCAGCGTTCCGGGAAGACCCTGGGTAAGACTCGCCGTAAAAGTCGGCGCCCTCTCTGGAAGCACGATAAATACCAGCGGCTGGGCGGTGAAACTCCCGTAGAGTGGGCTGGTTGCGCTGGCGCTCACCACAAATCCACTCTGGGGAGACAAACCATCTGGTACCCGAATACTGGTAGTAAATGTCCCATCTCCATTGGACCGCACGAGCAACGGCGGCTCCTGGGATGGATATCCTGCGCCTACATCGGCGAGCTCTGCCGGGCTATCTCCAAACGTCAACTCAGTGACGAGCGTGATCGGCTCCTCCGGGTCCCATGACTGTCCGCTGACGGCTATCATACTGCCTGGCGTGACGCCGACCTCGGATTCAACCGGAGAGGTGAGGAAAGGAGTTTTGAGGTAGGTAAAGCGCGCCTCGGCGTTTACGCTGTTGTTACTGGTGTGGGCCACCAACACAACAAACGTTCCAGGCTGGCCGTACTGGGCGCCCACACCGCAGTTTTGGCTGATTGGAGCGGCGAACGGTGCGGTCTGGAAGGTGCCGTCCAGGCCGGCCGTAGCGATGGCTATGGCCGGTTGGCCAATCCAGGATCGGCCCGTGGCGTCATTGCCATACGCGTCTATAGTGATGGTGCCTGCCGGCCAACCGGCGCCGCTGACGACCAGCAATGTTCCTGCCGGCCCGGTCGTATAATTCAGCCAAATATTCGCTCCCGATTGCCTGTCATCGACTGCACCAAGTGAGGACTTCGCACCGCCGCAGGAGTTTCTACTCGCTGGAGCAGATGCGGCGGCAAGGGCAGTGACCGGTGCCTGCAGAACGGAGCCATATATCCCAGCAACGAGCACAGCAACCAGCAAGCTCGGTACTAACCAGTTGCGATGCCATCCCACCACAGATCTACTCTCCGTTCTGTACCATCTGCCCGCCGGTCGCTGGCGGAACTTGCTCACCTCGATTTTCTACACGCTGTAAACGACCCGGCGGTGACACGCAGGCACGACCAGTTTCAGCTCCAGCGGAACGCGCGCGTGGCCAGGATTAGCCCCACCACTGTCCAGGCGAGCAGAATCAACACATCCGATTGAATGGCGGCCAGGGAGGCGCCATTGTTGATGACCTGCCGAAGTGCATCGTTGAGATGGGTCAGCGGCAAGAAATTAATGACCGGCTGCAAGAAAGATGGCGCGCCGGCAACCGAGAAATACGAACCGCTCAGAAACATCATGGGAAACGAGATGAGGAAGACGATGGATTGCGCCACCTCTTCGCTGCGAGCAAAACTGCCCACGATAAAGCCGATAGCCATCATCGAGAGCGCACCGACGACGATGACCAGCGACAGCGCCCCCCAATTACCGTAGACCTGCACCTTGAAGAACAGCATCGCGACCGCGAGCAGCACTGCTGCCTGCGCCACCGAGAGGACAAGTCGCGCTACCATCTGGGCGCTAATCAGTGTCGCCGGGCGCAGCGGCGTCGCCGCTAGCCGCTTCATTATTCCCTGTTTTCGCCACGCTACCAGCGTTATGCCGACTGCTAGATTGGCCCACATTAACATCAGTCCAAGCATTCCGGGAGTCAGAAAGTCAATCGTGTCCTGGCGATGCACGCTCACCGCCTGCTCGCTCAACACTACCGGCATCGGCTTACCGGTCAATTGCTGGTTCAGGCCAGCCACGATGCTGGTGACGGCGCTGCGGGCATACCCGAGTGTCGTCGGGTCGCTCTGGTTGTAATAGACCTGTATAGTCGCCTGTCCGGACTGTAACTCCTGGCCGAAAGCGGCAGGCAGCACCAGCACCACGTCACGCTGGCCGTTGCGCAGTTCGGCAAGCTCAGCCTGCTCAGTGCCGGTTGATACGACCAGCCCCTGTTGGCGCTTCAGCTCACTCACTACCTGCGCCGCCGACGTTGAGGTACCGTTATTGGCTACGCCAAGTGCCAGGGACAGACTACCATTGGAACCAAAGAGCCAGCCAAAGGCCAGAATAGAAATCAGGCCCAGACCTAGGCTGGAGAGAATCAGTACTGTATTGCGACGCAAGATAGTTAGGCTGGCGGTGAGCATATGAGTGAATGCGTTCATGGGATACCCTCGATCTCTACAGTGGTGGCCTGAGGCCGCTTAGTCGCGCAGGCTTCGGCCGGTCAATTTCAAGAACACGTCTTCGAGCGTCGGGATGTGAATTTCCACCTGGTTCAGCTTGGCCCCGGAAAGGGCGGCGGCTCGCATCAGCGCCACCAGAGTCGACTCGGCATCGTCGGAATAGATTACGTTGCGTTCCAGTCCTGAACGCAGGTCAGTCACGCCAGGCAGTGCGCGGACATCGTGCTCGCTGAGCGCAGCGGTTCCGCTGGTGGCGTATTCAATCGTCGCACTGGAGCCGAGCTGCGCAATAAGCTGGGCTGGGGTATCCTGCGCGATGATCACACCGTGATCCATGATCGCTATGCGGTCGCAGAGCAGCTGAGCCTCGTCCATGAAGTGAGTTGTCAGCACAATAGTTTTGCCGCGCCGGCGCAGGTTCCCTACGGTCTCCCAGAGCATATGGCGGCTCTGGGGGTCGAGTCCGGTCGTGGGTTCGTCGAGAAAGATGACGTCGGGATCGTTGACCAGGGCTAATGCCAGAGCCAGCCGTTGCCGCTGCCCGCCCGAAAGTGACCCCGGAAAGGATCGCTCCTTTTCGGTCAGGTTGACTTCTTTCAACAGGTCGGTAACGCGTCGATGCGTGGGGAAGAGTCCCCCAAACAGCGTGATCGTCTCGCCTACAGTCAATTCAGGGAATAGTGTCGTCGCCTGCAACTGCACGCCAATACGCGCCTGCATCTCGCGACGCCGGCGTCGCACGTCCAGCCCCAGCACGCAAATTGTGCCTGACTCGGGCTGGCGCAGGCCCTCGATCATTTCAAGCAGCGTCGTCTTGCCCGCGCCGTTAGGCCCCAGTAGGCCGAAAATTTCACCCCGGTGAATAGCCAGGCTGATGTTGTTTACCACCGGCTGGCCACTATAACGCTTGGTCAGATCCCGTACCACGACGGCGTCCGCCACGTCCACTACAGATGCCATCTGCATGCTCCTCCTGCAATTTGGGCTAAGTGCCCCCTTGCTGCCGACCCTGGGGCAGCATCGCCGGGGAACACCTCTGTCTAGCAGGGTACACTGGCTCTTCGTCTCTACGCCTGTGCCGCCGGTCATGGATGGCAGATAGATTTTCCGAGTAGTACTCCGGTCACGGTAAGGGGCTGCTTCTCCCTGTGGGGTGCCTGCAGTCATGACTGCTCGCGGTCTATCCAACGTATGGCCGAAGCGTGACTTCGGATAGACGCGCCCGGTGCCAACTGCAGATATAATGGAACTGGTCGAAACGACGGCTGGAACATTTTCCTGCCTGGCGCCGAGTAGAGGTTCTGCCCACATGAGTGACGAGTCGCCGCTATTTCCACGGCCTCAGCCCGGTAGCAGTTACGACTGGATGCTCGAGATCACCGCCTATCTAACCATGGCTGGCGGCTATCTGGTCGCCATCCTCACTGCCTCGAACCTGACTCTGCTCGGATTCTCACTGCTGACCGCCTGCAACGTAGCCTGGACATATGTCTTCCGGCGCATGCCCTACACCGGCGACACCAGCACGGATGAGTACTCAAACCTGGAAGTCGGCCTGCTGGTTGCTACCATGGTAGTGCTCTCACTGCTCTGCCTACAGTTGGTGCGCATCGGAGTGGGTTTTGACTGGTTGCTTCCTCTGGTTACTATCGGCGTCTTCGGCGTGCAGTTGAGGCCACGAGTTGCCGCGGTCCTAAGCGTAGCCATCTGGATAGTGGTATCGCTTACACTATTGAGCTTAGATAACGGCTGGACCAGTAGTTACACGCAATCGGAGCTGACCCTGTTTCCGGCTGCCATCTTCACCGTTGCCTTCGCCTTTGTGGTACGACAGCAATATGGCCTTCGTCGCCGCGCCGAAGCCCTGGTGGCTCAGCTCGAAGAAGCGCAACACCAGTTGCGCCGCTACGCTGGCGAAGTAGAAGAGCTAACGGTTATCCGTGAGCGCAACAGCATGGCCCGCGATATCCACGACACTCTTGGCCACTATCTGACCATTCTGGCAGTCAAGCTGGAGACCGCTACCAAGCTGGAGGAGCGCAGCGACCGGCGCCTACATGCCGAGCTAGTGGAGGCACGTCGTGTAGCCGGCGAATGCCTGGTGGAAGTGCGCCGCTCGGTAGCGGCTCTACGCCCCTTATCTCTATCCAGCATGCAACTGAATGAGGGACTTCTCCGGTTGGTTGAGGAGTTCGAGGCCAGCGCGCCAGAGACTCGTGTCACGCTTGATGCCGAAGGTCCCGCCGAAGCGCTTAGCGCCGAGATCACACTGGCATTGTACCGAGCCGCGCAAGAGTCGCTGACCAACATTCGCAAACATGCCCAGGCCAGCAAAGTCTTGCTGCGCCTCCGGATAGAGGCCGGACGAGCCGAACTCCTGGTACGTGACGATGGCGTTGGCGCTACAGTGCCCCGCCATGAGCTCGGCTTTGGGCTGCAGGGTATGCGCGAGCGTATGGCGCTCCTCGGTGGGGAAGCCGCCGCTGGACCGGAACTCGAGCATGGCTGGCGTGTTAACGTTTGGTTGCCTGTTTCCGGCGCAGCGGCATTGCCACCCGCCGGCCAGGAGGTTGCTGCCGCTGGTCACGTTGACGCGCAGTAGGAGATAGAAGCATCTATGGACAAACCAGACAGGACAAAGCAGCGCATTCGCGTCATCCTGGTGGATGACCAGGCGCTGCTCCGTGAGAGTTTTCAGCGCCTGCTCGAATTGGAGGACGGCATCGAGGTACTGGGGACCGCCGGAGACGGATTAGAGGCGCTGGCTCTGCTGGCGCGACTACGTGAGCAGGGACGGGAGCCCCAGGTTGCGCTCATGGATGTGCGCATGCCCCGTATGGATGGTGTAGAGGCCACCAGGCAAATATCCTCGCGGTACCCCGGGGTGAGAGTGCTCATTTTGACCACATTTGATGACGACACTTATGTCATTGAAGGGTTGCGTGCCGGAGCAAATACGTATGTGCTCAAAGACGTATCGGCCGCAGAATTAGTGGACTCCATTCGAGCGGTTCACCGCGGAGAATCGCCTTTGCAGCCTTCGATTGCCGCTAAAGTAGTGGCCCATCTGCGTCACGAGCCCGAGCCCAAACTGCCCCTGGCGAACAGCTACACGCCGCCGGCAGGCTCAGTTTCCACCACCATGCATAGCCCCAATGACTCGCCCCCCGAGGACCTCACCGAGCGCGAGTATGAGATTCTCCGGTACGTGGCGCGCGGCGAAAGCAATCGCGAGATCGGCGAGGCGCTCTTCATTACCGAAGGCACCGTCAAGAATCACGTTTCGAGCATTCTCAGCAAGCTGGGTCTACGTGATCGTACTCAGGCAGCTCTCTGGGCCAGGGAGCACGGGCGGATCTAGGAAGGTGCCAGGCCCGTCATCGCTGGGCGGTTGGGATGGCGGCGTAAAGTATATGGCCTTCGAGGTTCCAGCGCGAGGCGCGTCCCTGGCTACGCAAATATTCCAGATGTGCGAGCGACTCAGCCAGCGCGAAGCGGAGGTCGTCTGCGGTGCGGAGCCGTTCGCCAAAGAGTGAATGGGCAATGCTGGAGGCGCTTATACCCTCGGGTGCGGCGGCTGAGAGCAATGAATAGGTTGCTTCGCCGCGTTTTCGGTGGTGTGCCTCTAGTTCATCCACTCTGGCTGCCAGTGAGGAAAATGGCAGGCGATGTCCAGGTAACACTAGTCTCGCTGGTAGGTCTCGTACCCTATGCAGCCCCCAGAAATAGTCATCCAGAGGATTGGGCCGGCCATTTGCATACCAGCCAATATTGGGTGTAATACCAGGTAGAATGTGGTCTCCGGCGATAAAGAGCCGGTCATCTCGCAACAGGCACATGTGCCGGTCGGAGTGACCTGGAGTCCAGATGATCCGGTAGGTATGATCTCCGAGTCGTAGCTCGGCGCCATCCTCCAGAGCAACTATGCTCTGGGGCGGAGGTAGCTTAAGAAAGGCCCGAGTGCGATTCGGCGATTGGTGGCCGCTGTCCAGTTCCTCCGGCGTCATGCCGTGAGCGAGGTACATGGCGCTTACTTCCGCACTCGCGGCCTCCGACTGCGGGCCCCAGACCTGGTACATAGTCCGTTCTTCACCCGAGAGCATGTAGACAGGTGCGTGGCTGGCAGCGTGAATCGGTCCGGAGAGGCCGATGTGGTCGGGGTGGCAATGCGTAAGGATAAGGCTGGTTATTTGCTCCAGTCTAATACCGGCAAATTCCAGCCCAGCCAACAGAGCGGATTCGTCGCTGGGCAGTCCAAGACCGGCGTCCACCAGTGTCCAATCTTCGGGACCGTCTGCCAGCAGGTAGATGTTGGCTGAACGCAATGCGAAAGGCAAGGGCACCGGAATGCGCCAGATGCCGTCATCGAGCAATTCAGGCTCGTCGCCAGTGGTGAGTACCGATGACCGGTTATCGTCTTCGCGATTGTGCACAATGCCTCCCACTGCTTGTCTTGTAGCCTGCAACTCTTTTCATGGGCACTCCCAAGATTATAGCATCGAGCCGCGCCGCGTCTAGGCGTGAGCCGCGCCGCCATACCCGGCTTGCCTCTAGCGCCGGCAGTGGAATAATCTTAAACTATCCTGCAGGGGTCCGGTAAACCCCGCTGACGCTCAATCTCCGTGTCACCCCGATCTTGATTGCCGCAATGGGAGCTGTTTATGGTCACGTCACACTTGCCGCCCGGCCCGCGGGGATTCCCAGTGGTTGGCAACATCTTGCAGTTTCGGCGCGATCCGCTGACTTTCGTGAGTGGTGTGCAACGCTCTTTTGGCCGGATAGCAACAATTTATCTAGGCGGTATGCCTATCGTCTTGTGCTTTCAACCTGAACACGTGCGCTATTTTCTGGTCGACCATGCCCGAAACTTCACCAGCAGCCAGTTCAATCAAAATCTGCGCCGTGTGCTTGGGGACGGACTGTTGACGACCGACGGCGACTTTCACCGGCAGCAGCGTCGCCTGATACAGCCTGCCTTCCACAAACGACGTGTGGAGGGGTATGCGGGAATCATGGTTCAGCATACCCAGGAGATGCTGGCGCATGACTGGAAGCCGGGAGCGCGCATCGATATTGCGCAGGCAATGCGAGATTTGACCTTACGTATCGTCGCCAAGTCACTCTTCGACGTCGACCTGAAGGAGGACCATCCCGAACTCGGCCAGGCATTCACCAGTGTCATCGAGAATCCGGTGAGATTGCCGTTTTCGCTCCGCTCCCTGCCGATTGATCTACCCTTTACCGCCTATGGCAAGCACATGCAGGGATTGCGAGCCTTGAATACGTATGTGTACGGGCTGATCAAGCGTAGGCGCGCCGAAGGGCGTGACACCGGTGATGTGCTCTCCATGCTTCTCTCGGCTCAGGAAGACGAAGTCACCATGACTGATAAACAGGTACGTGATCAAACCATGACACTGTTTGCCGCCGGGCATGAGACCACGGCTAACGCGCTGGCGTGGGCGTTCTATTTGCTCTCCGAACATCCGGTTGTCTCTGCCAAACTGGTGACTGAGCTCAGTCAGGTGCTGCGCGGACGGCCGCCGGCGGTGGACGACCTGCCCAATTTACCGTACCTCGACTGGGTAGTCTCGGAATCTATGAGGCTCTATCCCCCGGCCTGGACCCAAGGACGCTGCTCGATCGAGTCATTTGAGCTTGACGGCTTCCAGTTTCCGGCAGCGACCACGGTTATGTTTAGTCAGTGGGTCCTGCATCGCCTGCCGGAAATCTGGGGCGACCCGACTGCGTTTCGTCCCGAGCGCTGGGACCCGGAGAATGCAGCGAAGGTTCCGTCAGGAGCTTATTTTCCCTTTGGAGGCGGGCCGCGTATGTGCATAGGTATGCCGTTTGCCCAACTGGAAGCCCGCTTACTACTGGCAGCAATACTTCAGCAGTACGCACCGAAATTGGTTCCGGGCTATCCAGTGGTGCCACGCCCGCGAGTGACTTTGCGTCCCAAGTATGGTATCCAGATGACGCTGGAGCCTGCCACTCTAGGTGTCAGGCCCTCTGTCGCTGCAATCCTCTAGCGGGTTGTCACTGCCATGCCGTGACGATAGGTAGCCCATTGGGGGAGTATTTCGCGCACTGGTTGTACCAAATCAGGGGGTATGTTATACTGGCGCGGTCAGGCCAGGCAATTCCGGGGCATGCTGGCCGGGCAATGGTGGCACGGGTAGTTCATGGTGCCCGAGCCGGCGACCGGGAGTGGGTCGCGAGACTCGCGCCCCGAACACTTGTGGGGATGTTACATGGGTAAGTACAAACAGTGGTTGCATCACCAGGAAATTGGGCGGCGTCTGCGCGACCAAATCAATACGCTCGAACAGGAGCGTGCGCGGGTACAAAAAATGGCTCCTAGCCATCCAACGACGCTGCCTGAATTGGAGAATCCGCTCATCGCCGCGCTGCTGAGCTATACGCGCGCTGGCAACAAGCTGAGCAACTTTGATGTCATAAAGGCAGCTATCCCGACCATGGGGGCATCAAACCCGGACCAACGTCGGCCCGCGGGTAATATGGCACCCCCAAGCGGTGGACATGGTGCTGATTCAGGGGTAGTTGCCAGCTTACTGGCGCGGGCCGACCAGATACCAAGTGATCCCTTAGACCAGATGCGAAAGCTCTCCCAATCCAAGGATCACTAAGGATCACACGCGCATTGCAATGAATTTTTCCGGGAGAATAGAAGTTTCCCGAGAACGGGGAAGGGTGCGAAGCAGATGGCTTCTGATCCAACCGCAGTTACCAAACTGTACGAACAGATACCTTTGGAGGCCATGCAACAGGTCTCCGACAGCTACCTTTCATGGTACGTAGACCGGGTGACCCGGCAGCTTGACGAAGTAATGGCCGGGTTGCGCGCCGAACTTCGCGAGAATGATGCCAAAGAGGCATCCTATTGCCCAACACCGCACGAGCAGGAGGCGATTGAGCGTCTTAAGCGCAGCGGTGTGACCGGTATCGATTTACTCGACCGTATGGTTGAGCAGGGTGAGGATTGGCTCAGCGTCACTATGCGCCGTCTCGATCACTTCGAGCGCACCGGACTAGCTCCAAAAGACTACTCTACCTGGTGTGAGCATGCGCTCAGCGGTGCGTATGACTGGATCGATCATGAGCGTCTGGGAGCAGCGGCAGCGGTAACCTCGGGCACTGCTGCGCCCCGTGCTACCTCATCTGCACCAGCGTCAGCCCCTAGCAGCGCTGTGCCTGAATGGTTGGGCAATCGCAATAGTGGGCGCAACGAGGAAGCCCCTACCTCGCCAGTACCCAGCGTGGCGCCACGCTGGAACGACAGCAACTACTACGGGCAGGGCAATACCGGGCCCCGTCCGGCGGTTACCCCTGGCCAGACACCAAGTGCCGATGATGAAGGTAAGGGACGTAACATCTTCCGCATCTTCACCAACTAGGCTGGCCCAGCGCGTGGTGAAAGAGGAGCCGGTCTGGCGGTGGTATGCATACCACCGCCAGACCGGCACTTGTGCTGGTGTAGAGATAGCGGAATATTTGGGTGGGCGGCAAGGGACTCGAACCCCTGACATCTTGCGTGTAAAGCAAGCGCTCTACCAGCTGAGCTAGCCGCCCATAGAGAGGGTGCCCCCGAGTGGACTCGAACCACCACGCCATTACTGGCACAGGCCCTCAACCTGCCGCGTATACCATTCCGCCACGGGGGCATAGACCACTTGGATTACTTTCTGCGGCTTGGTGAGATAGCGTTCACCGCAGGAACTAAGTATACCTACCAGTGGGACACTTGTCAACCAGAGAAAGCGGGCAACGATTGGTCAACGCTTGCTCTCTCTGGTTGACAATCAGCTGGCTCAACGGATCTTGAGGATAGAGTAGATCACCGACCCTCCAGGGGTGACAACTTCTACCTTATCGCCTTCGCTTTTACCCATCAGAGCACGGCCTACCGGCGACTGGTCGGAAAGCTTATTATTAGCGCTGTTGGCCTCAACTGTGCTGACCAGCGTAAAGGACTTAGGCCCGCGTGGTGTTTCAACGTCAACAGTTGCGCCCAACCGCACGGTGCGCTGGCCGTCAAGCACCTCAGGCGTATCAAGGATGACAGCATTATCTATAATTCGCTGAAGCTCTTGAATTTCCCCTTCGACCATGGCCTGAATATTCTTGGCATCCTCGTAGGCGCTGCTCTCGCTGATATCGCCGGCTTCCTTTGCTTCGTGGATATAGTCGGCAACCTGCTGGCGGCGTTCAGTCACGAGAAAATTAAGCCGCGCCTTCTTCTCCTCGTATCCTTCACGCGTCAGGGGAATTTTCTCTTTCTCCCCGGTTCGCACGCTAGAAGTGCTATTCACCGAATTGGTAGTCATCTTTTGGACTCCTCGCAAAAATGTTCCGACCGCAGCCAGATACCGCCGGCTGGTGCAGCAGCAGCGGTCCTCGCCACCAGCCGGGATCTCTGGGAAGACGCCTCTCCCCACAGGCAAAGGTGCGCTGGTCAAGTATAACTACCCGCTCTCCTGGGGGGAGGGCGGGTAGTAAAGAAAACAGCGCGCCCGAGATGGGGCTCGCTGTGCACATATGCGTCAAATTGCCAGCAGATTGTACGCGCGCCGCTGACAAATGTCAAGGGGCGACGCGCGACTGCCACCTATTACCCGCCGCTCTGGTCGCGCAGCCCAGGAAACAGTATGACTTCGCGTATGGTTTCCTGATTGGTGAGAAGCATGGTAAGCCTATCAATACCACCTCCCCAGCCACCGGCGGGGGGCATGCCATACTCCAGCGCCTCGATGAAATCTTCATCCAGGATCTGGGCTTCGTCATCGCCTACCGTGCGCTGTCGAGCTTGATCTTCGAAGCGCGCCCGCTGTTCCAGCGGGTCATTGAGCTCGGTAAAAGCGTTCCCGAGCTCAAGCCCACCGGCGAATGCCTGAAAGCGCTCTGCAGTGTGGTCTACGCCAGGTTTGGGCTTAGCCAGAGGTGAGATGTCGCGAGGGTAATCGTAGAGGAACAGAGGCTCTTTGATCTTGGCTGCATCCCCTTTGATGATGCTGTCCTTGAGTTCGTCGATCAAGCGGCCGCGACCCAGCTTGGTATCCACCGAATAACCGTGCAGGCGCATGGCGGCGGCCAGAGCCTCGCGCTCCGGATAAGTGTCGTAATCTATGCCTGTGTACTCGGCAATCGCCTCACGTAGCGTCATGCGCCTCCAGGGTGGTGTTATGTCGATTCTGGCGCCTAAGTATTCAAAGACCGGGCCGCCCATTACCTGGCCGGCGACGTACGCATACATGTCTTCGACCAGCTTCATGATATCCTGGTAGTCGGCATAGGCCTGGTAGCATTCCATCATGGTGAACTCGGGATTGTGGCTGTGATCGACTCCTTCGTTCCGGAACGTACGCCCTACCTCGTAGACCCGCTCCAGGCCGCCAATGAGCAATCGCTTCAAGTAGAGTTCCGGGGCGATGCGTAAGTACAGATCACGGTCCAGTGTATTGTGATGAGTGACAAAAGGGCGGGCGGTGGCGCCACCGTACAGCGGCTGTAAGATAGGGGTCTCGACCTCTATGAATCCGCGCGAGTTCAGAAACTGCCGCATAGAGGCGAGTACACGCGCACGTGCCACGAAGATGGGTACCTCGGTGTCTCGATTGGCGATCAGGTCCAGATAGCGTTTGCGGAATCGAGTCTCGGTATCGAAGAGCTTCAGGTCACCGCCCGCTCCCTTTGCTGGGAGTTGCCGCAGCGACTTCGCGAGCATGGTGAAGCGTTCCACCCGCAGGGTCTTCTCGCCTGTATGGGTGGAAAAGAGCGTGCCGGAGGCTTCGATGAAGTCCCCTCTGTCGAGCAATTTGATTCTCTTGAATTCGGACTCGCCCACGGCGTCTTGCCTGATGTAAATTTGGATTCGACCTGAACCGTCTTCAATATGCGCAAAGACTGTTTTACCCTCGCGCAGCGACATGAGGCGGCCTGCCAGGGTAATTTCCTGGCCCTGTAACTCATCGTAGTGTTCTAACGCCTCGGCGGCGGTATGGGTCCGTCTCGTGGCGGTAGGGTAGGGGTCAACCCCCTCCCGGCGAAGGGCAGCCGCCTTCTCCAGCCTGGCCTCTCGCTCATCGGACATGTGAATTTACTCCAGACTATCGCGCCGGCTCAATGACCAGCGAGCGCTTCGAGTTTACTGTGTGCGATGTCCAGTCTGCTCAACACACGGTCTCGTCCCAGAGTGGCCAGCATCTCGGGCAGCCCTGGCGTCTCTCTTCGCCCGCTTACGGCAACCCGTATCAGCATGAATACCGGGCCTCGATCGGGTACCTTGGTACCATCGGCCTTCTCGCGAATATACCCGTGACTGGTAACGAAGCCGTCGAGTGTGGCCAGTAACGTCTCCGGCTCCCAGTCACGAAGTTCGCCCAGCTCTGGAATCAGCTGTGTCAGCGTGCCAGCGCCACTTGCCGCGTCCATGTTTTTGCCTAGGAGAAGCGATGCTTCGTACTCCGGCTGGTCCACAAAGAAGAACGATACCAGTGCGGGTACATCTTTGAGCGTTTTGATGCGCTCCTGGTCAAGCAGCAACACCTTGGTGACATAGTCGAGGTTCTCCGCCGCATATAGAGCAGCCTCTCTGGGTAGGCCGGAGAGCAGGAACGGCAATGCCGCCTTGCTAAGCTGCTCTGGCGTCATACGCCGAATATACATGCCATTGAACCAGTCCAGCCGCCCTATGTCGAAGATTGCTGCCGAGGTGCCGATGCGATGCTCGTCAAACACCTCGACCATTTCGTCGAGTGTGAAAAATTCTCGCTCGCCGTCGTATGACCACCCAAGTAACAGGAGGAAATTGCAGATAGCCTCGGGTAAGTACCCCAGATCCCGGTACTCCAGCAACGGCAGCGCGCCATGGCGCTTGGCAAGCTTGGAGCGATCTGGAGCCAGTACCAGCGGGACATGAACTACAATGGGCTCTTCCCAGCCGAGAGCGCGATACACCTGGGCGTAGCGAGGTGCGCTGGAAATATACTCTTCACCACGAATGACGTGAGAGATGTCCATGAGATGGTCGTCGATGATGTTGGCAAAATTGTAGGTTGGATACTGGTCCGACTTGAGCAGAATCATGTCGTCTATGGTGGAGTTGTCGAAGGTGATGTCGCCCCGAAGGAAGTCATGATAGGTCGTCTGGCCATCCAGGGGCGCGGCGAAGCGCACGACTCGAGGTAAACCGTCCGCCTCGTTGGCGGCGCGCTCCTCGGGCGCGAGATAGCGACAGCGGCGATCATAGTGGGTGGGCTCATTGCGAGCTTCCTGCTCGGCGCGCATCTCCGCCAGTCGCTCTTCGGTACAATAGCAGAAATACGCGTCATCCTGCTCCATCAGTTGTGCAGCATACTCACGGTAGGTATCGAGCCGCAGGGACTGCAGATACGGTCCATAGGGTCCACCGCTATCGGGGCCTTCGTCCCAATCGAGGCCCAGCCAGCGCAGGCCTTCCATGATGGCTTCTATGGATCCGGAGACCAGGCGCTTGCGATCCGTGTCCTCGACCCGTAGCAGGAATTTGCCCCCGGCGTGCCGAGCGGCAAGCCACTCGAAGAGCGCGGTACGATAATTGCCGATATGCGGAAAGCCGGTCGGGCTGGGAGCGTAGCGCGTTCGGACCGGTCGCTCGACCGCTGCGCTGTAGGGATGATCTCCCATATGGTGTTCTCCTCTTCAAAGCGAGAGACTATTTTAAGAGAATAAGGGATCATCTCACAGAATACCACGAGAACCGCAGCAGCGCGCCTGCCGGGCAGACAATGAGGCTGGTTGATGCACTGGCGCTTCCCAGTGCATCAACCAGCCTCATTGTCGATTCATGCCGATAAGAGAGGGGCTGAATCAGCCGGCTTTGGCGAGTTGTACCATCTTATGCAGATCAGTGGCGGCCGCGCGAAGATCTTTCGCGGCTACATTCTCCGCGTCACGCAGATTGGACAACGTGGACGCGAAATTCGTTTGACTGCTATCAAAATTCGCCGGCGTAATCTGTGGTAGGTCGGAGTTGATGGCGTCGAATTGAGCCTCAGCCGCCGCCAGCTGGCTCTGGTAATCACTGAAGAGACTGTTGAGCTGGCTCTGAATGTTGCTCGGCGCGCCGTTGACGGCATTCTGTAGTGTTGGAACCAGGTTTTTCATCTGAGCGTCAAGATTCTGCATGATATCGAACCACAGCAGTCGATAGTCATGGGGAAGCACCGCCGCAAAGATGCGGTAGGTGACAAAAATGCTCTTGTCATCAGCAACCGCCTGCGCAGGCTTAGTATCGGCATCGATAGTGGCCTTAAGCGTATTCAAATTGTTGATGTTAGTAGTCACGTCTGCCTGTATGGTGGCTGCCTGATCACTGGTGATCGTGTGGTCGCTCTGGCGGTCATTGACCTTCCCGGACAGGGTATTGAGAGCGGTAATACGTTCGGCGATGCGGGCATCGCCCCAGCTGATCAAACACGATAGAGCGCCATTGCAGGCGGATGCGGACCGCATGCTTGAGCTGGCGGGAGCGGCGGAGGCGGTCAGTGGTATCGCCATGCCCAGCGCCACTGCTGCGATCGCGGCCAGTAACCACAAGCGCCTGACTAGCTTAGGTAGATGCTGGATGCTGTGATAACTAGACATAAAGAGAGCCTGTTTCTCCTTGGATGAAAGGTATGATGTGTGGACGACAGTTTCGGCTGCACCAGTGGGTCTTGCGACTTACGGCTGTGGATTGTTGTCTGCTGAGCTGCCGTTGTCGGCATTCTGAGCGTCGGCGCCCGCACCGTTCATAGTCTGCACGACGTTCTGAATCTGCTGGTCGGCGTTCTGTAACTGCTGCGCCGTGCTGCTCTGGCTGCCGGACGACGGAGTGCTGGTACTGGCGGCGGTGGTCGCGCTGCTGCTCGGCTGGGTGGTTGAAGTGGTACTGCTGCCCGAGTTACCCGTGCTGCTGGTGTTGCCTGCGCCTGAGCCACAGGCGGCCAATGCCAACGTCAGCACCAGTAGCAGTGCCGCAGCTACCTGGAATGGGGTGCGATGTGGTTGGACTCGTGAAGCGCTCATGTCAATCATTACCTATGCTCCTTACGATCTGGCCTTCACCGGACGAATCTCGTGACCTACGGCTACTTTTGCGCGCGGCAGGCCTAGTAGCAAGCGATGATGTACGTTGACCTAAGCTTAGAGGTTCGGCCTGAGTATTTCCTGAGTGGATCTTTAGAAATTGCTCAGAATGCTGGCATGCCGATGCTTGACAGAATCACAGAGAATTGGTGCCCCATTAGGGCTAGCCGCCTCTTCTCTGTTGCCGCCACCGCATGCTCCCTGGTGCTATTCTATGAGTCTGGCGCACAGATCCGGCCAAATTGAAGACCGGAACCAACCGTAATCGACCAGGATCGAATGCTGCTAGAATCCGGTGAAGCATTTGGCACGTGGATTGCGTCTTTGCGGATGAAATTCCTGACCAAGGTCTATTTTTCTGTTTCTCACCGGAGTTGGGTTCCGGTCCCCGCAACTGCGCGAGCCGTGGCAAGATTTGAGACTTGGCGCAGGATGGTGGCAGGTGGCGGTGTATGATGGCGGACGCAAAGCAGATCTGGATAAAAGCGGTGGAGAAATTGCGGCTGCGCATTTCGCCTGCGGCTTTCGGTCTCTGGTGCCTGGGCAGCAGCGCCCAGTCGCTGGTAGACAACCAGTTGATTGTTGCCGTACCGGCCCCACTTGCCGCCGGGACAGAGCGCTTCCAGGAACAGGCGCGCATTGCGATTAGTGAGGTACTTGGAGAGCGGGCGGAAATCGTCTTCGTACCTGGGTTACCTGAACCAGATGCTGCTCTCCTCGCTCAGGCCTATCTGCCCCATACTCACATGCAGCGTCGCAAGCAGCTCAGCCCTGTGGCGAAGGCTGGACAGCCCGCCCTGCCGGTGAAAACCTCCCATCGCCAGGAACCAGAGCAACCCTATCGATCAGGTCATGCATGCGCCTTTCCAGGTATCTACAGGACACCGGCAGCGGGACGTTTCCCCGTGGCGCTGCCGTCTCGACAAGAGATAATCCACCCGCACGCGGGCACCTACGAGCTTCATCCTCGTTACGCCTTTGAGAACTTTGTCATCGGCGCGACCAACCAACTGGCATTTGCCGCCGCTCGGGAGGTGGCCAGCCATCCTGGCGAGCAATACAATCCCCTGCTTATCTATGGAGGTCCTGGCCTGGGAAAGACCCATCTACTACAGGCTATTGGTCACTGCGCCCGTGGGCAGGGGCTATCGGTTGCCTACGTCAGTGCTGAGCGCTTTGCTAACGAGATTACCGAGGCAATTCACCAACGGTCAACTGATGAATTCCGCGCCCGCTACCGGGCAGCGGATGTCCTGCTGGTAGATGACATTCAATTCATCGCCGGCAAGGAGTCAACTGAGGAAGAGTTCTTTCACACGTTCAATACCTTGCACGACGCAAGCAAGCAAATTGTACTAACAAGTGATCGCATGCCTCAAGCCATGAGTCATCTGCATGATCGTCTACGCTCTCGATTCCAATGGGGCCTGATTGCCGATATCGATGCGCCCAGCTTTGAGCATCGGCTATCGATCCTGCGCGCCAAAGCAGCGCAGTTGCCGCTGTCGATTCCAGATGAGGTATTGGTCTGTCTCGCCCGCCCTGAATGTGAGAACATCCGGGCTCTAGAGGGGTCTCTCAATCGGGTGGTGGCTTCGGCGCAGATTTTAGGGCGACCACTGGATATGCGCCTGGCTGCATGGACATTAGCTCCCCTGGCTGCCGAGCCGGCCCAGCGCGCTCCCGAGGATGTCATTGCGGCGGTCGCTCGCTACTTTGGCCTGGCGGTATCGGCCCTGCAAGGCGCTAGCCGTGAGCGGGCGGTGGCTTGGGCTCGACAGGTGGCCATGTATCTGCTCCGGGAAGAAACTAACGCTTCATTATTCCGAATTGGTCAGCAACTTGGCGGGCGAGACCACACGACAGTCTTGCATGGTTGCCAGCGGGTCGGAGAGGCTCTGGCGCAGGATGGCCTAGTACGGGCTGATGTCGGCGCAATTCGTGCCGCTTTGCGGCAATAGCAGCCTGCTGCTCCGGAACGATTGCTACGCGTCCGCCCTGTGCACCAATGCGCAGTACTGCCGGATGGATAGTAGGCTGGCCCACTATGTGCTGATAGGCGGGAAGGATGGCGCACGTGTCAGCAGCGGCTCTCAGTAGTCGTTCGCAGAACACTGTGCAAAGGTGTTGCAGACTCGGGGTGCTCTGTAGCCCTTCGGCGCACCTATCGTAACCACGCACCGTACTTGAAGGTAGGGAGACCTGCCCGCTACCCACATAGGTGTTCCGAAGAGGTGTGGGGAGAAGAAATGCAATGTTTCCCAAAATGAAGTAAAATGGGTACGGCAGTGAAGTTTTGCCGGACTTACCCAGTTGGAGGTGGAGGATCTCCCAAAGAAAAGTCAGGTGAATACCTGATACGGTTGTCGTCTGCATGTGTGTATACTCAGGTTAAGATTCGACAAATACTGTGCATATGCGCAGTTTCACCTATACGTTAGTATTTATGGCGTTCCGTGGGCGCCAGTCAGTGCAACAGTCCGGGCCCGCTGCGAGACCCGGCAGTGAGGAGCGGCAAAGATGGCTGCCACGCGACCAGAGATCCTCGATTACACCGCCGTGCGGCTTCTGCGGGAAGTGTTCGAGTCTGTAGACGTAGATGGCTCTCCAGTACTACCCGAGCCAGAGACCGATCTTTCCAGCGATCCTTCTCTGGATGTTGAACCGACCGACGAAGAACTGAACGAGTTGAGTGCCGCAGAAGAAGATGCCCTGTACGGTAAAGGGGCCGGTCACTACGGCGGAGCAGACGGCAGTGAGGACGCTTTCCAGAGCTATTTACATGATATTCGAGGGCTATCTCTTCTGTCGCACGAAGAAGAAATCATCCTGGCAAAGCGCTCTCAGGCGGGAGATGGGCGTGCGCGAAGGCGTCTGGTAGAAGCGAATCTTCGCCTTGTTATAGCTATTGCCCGTCGCTACACCAACTCAGGTGTGCCGTTGATCGACCTTATTCAGGAAGGAAATCTCGGCCTGATGCGGGCTGCTGAGAAGTTCGATTGGCGCCGCGGCTGTCATTTTGGGACCTATGCTACCTGGTGGATTCGCCAGGCTATAAGTCGTGCGGCGGGTGAGCAATCACGCCTGATCCACTTGCCTGAGCATGTTGCCACACGCCTTCGCAAAGTACGGCGTGTCGCGTCTCAACTCTCGCAAGAGAACGGCGGAGATCCGCTGCCTGACCAGATTGCCAAAATGTCGGGCATGCCTGTCGACGAAGTTGACGACTTGCTCCATGTCACTGAGCAGCCAATCTCACTTGATGCACCCTCGGACGCGGACAATCGACTATCGCTCTCGGATACCCTTGAGGATCAGGGTATTCAGGCTCCAGCGGATATTGCCTCACAGCATCTGCTTGGCGAGGAGTTGCACCGCGCCCTCTCTCAGCTCACTCAGCGTGAGAAGTCGGTGGTGATCCTCCGGTATGGCATTGGAGATGGTCGCAGTCGTACCTTACTAGAGGTTGGTAAAGAGCTGGGCATCTCGCGTGAGCGAGTCCGGCAACTTGAGATGGTGGCGCTGGCGAAGCTGCGCTCGGCCACCGTTGCTCAGGGACTCCGTGAGCTTGCGTAGCCGGCGAAATGTACGCGCTGACCGGGGAGGAGAATATCTAGCCGATATTCTCCTCCCCGGTCAGCCAATTCAGCGCCTCGCGGTATCGGTAACTCGTGTTGGCAATAACTTCAGCAGGCAAATGTGGCGCCGGAGGCTGCCTATTCCATCCACTCTGCGTCAGCCAGTCACGCACATACTGCTTGTCGAAGCTCCACGGAGATAGGCCCGGCTGGTATTCCCCAAGCGTCCAGAAGCGGGATGAATCCGGCGTCAGCAGTTCATCTATCAGGATCAATTCATTATTCCACAGGCCAAATTCCATTTTGGTATCGGCAATGATGATACCCCGATCGCGCGCATAGGCCGCTGCCGCCCGGTAGATGGCTATGCTGGCATCTCTCACCTTTTGGCCCAGGTCTTCGCCCACCAGATTCTTCACGTCTTCAAGCGTGATGGGTACATCGTGACCTTCCGCAGCTTTGGTAGTTGGGGTGAAGATCGGCTCGGGTAGCTCATCCGATTGGCGTAGTCCGTGAGGAAGCGGCACCCCACATATGCTCTCTCGCTCCTGATACTCCAGCCAGCCGCTGCCCGCTAGATAACCTCGCACTACACACTCGACATCTAACCGCCTAGCCTTGTGTACGATCATGCTGCGCCCCGCCAGAAGAGAGTGGTAGCTCTGCAGGCTATCAGGCAGATCAGCTAGGTCAGCGCTGATGAAATGATTCGCCAATAATCCGCCGGTGTAGCCGAACCAAAACGCGGAAAGCTGTGTCAGCACTCCCCCCTTACCAGGGATGCCGTCGGGAAGTATACAATCGAAGGCGGAGATACGGTCGGTGGTAACCATCAGCAGTCGATCGTCCAGATCATAGGTATCGCGGACCTTGCCTCTGCTAAAGCGAGGCAGTGGCAGGTCAGTTTCGAGCACAACATCTTCCAGCATGCTATAGGTCCAGTCCTCACACTCGTGATCTCACGTATAGCCCGTTGAGCCAGGAAAGAAGGATTATTGCAAAGTCGTTCGGTCGCTCGACAAATGGCGAATGGCCGGTATGAGAGAAAGCGACCAGCTGGCCATTGCGAAGACTGCGTATGTTGTGAAGGCCAACTTCGTAACGAACCATACTGTCGCTGTCTCCCCAGACCACCAGCACAGGCATATCCAGCTCATGTAGACGGTGGCCCAGAGTTAAGTGGATGCCGAAGAGGTTTATCCAGTTATGGAATGCCCTGGCTCCGCTTGGGATAACATCGGGCTGCGTCAGTAGCTCGTGGTAGAAGTCGAACATGGGTTCTTCCAACTCGTGATGCACTCTACCCCCGCCTGAACTCAGTATGAACCGAGTAAACCACTTACCCAGGCGTCGATGCAACTTCTCGGGTCCAAGGCCAAAATAGACACGGCTGTCCATCTGTATCTCGGATCCAATTCCCGCCGGATCTACCAGAACCAGCCGGCTCACTCGCTCGGGATGCTCCAGCGCAATGCCCAGAGCTACAAACCCGCCCATCGAGTGGCCGAGCAGATCTATGTGCTCTATGTGCAGAGCATCCAGAAAGGCGACAACCCCCGTCATCCAGGAATCCAGCGCATCCTGTGCAGAGTGGCCGGTGAATATCGGTTTGTCTGAGAGTCCCCAACCGGGCAGGTCAAGCGCGATGACTCGCCGCTGCTCAGCCAGCAGCGGCAATATTGGAGCAAAGGTGGCTCCTGCCCAGCCACGCTCGTGCAGGAGCAGCAGCGGTTCACCATCACCACAACAGAGGTAGTGCAGACGGATGCCGCGTACCTCGACATCTAGACGTTCTACCGGAATACCGGTGGAACGTAACACCGCGTCCTCCGCCGCTCGCAGGGATGCCATCGGGTCTGAGCGCAGATCACTGCCTCCGGTAGCTGCAGTCCTGGAGGTGCCGGAGGTATTCGCAAGCGGCGATGACATATCCTGGCTATCCTTACAATGGGCAGTGGCAAGACTCGACTAGGCACCGGCCGCGCGCTTGGCAGCAGCATTCGTTTTCGTCTGCAGATAGTCCTCGGGGGTAGGACCGAAGAAGCCGAGCAGTATCGCGCCAACTCCAGGCAGTAGCAGCGCGGCTGCAAACCAACCCCACATGGCGTGTCGTCCCGCATACAGCATACTGAAGATCCAGGCGAAGACAGCTAGAACGCCAGCAGCGAGATACATGTCCAGACCGGCAAAAAATGTCGTCGACTCGGGACGTCCCCATACCAGCGGCTCTACCACTGGTGGTTGATTGGATACTGTGCTGAAGACGGCATTGACGAGCGTGCCGCCGCCAATGACCATAAGGAATGCCAGGGCAGCCATTGCGCCGAACGAGTGACGATCGGTCACGCTGTCACTCCATACCAGGCCGCGAACCGCGGCTATGGCAGTCATTGGCAAGAACAGGAGACCTAAATCGTTGTGCCGCGTAATCGCTAACAGCAGCGGGCCACATGCCGCAGTGAGAAGCAGTATCGCCAACCAGTCCCACTGCCGGTGTTGCACCAGATACACGAGAGCGAGCAAGTACGCCGGTACACCGAGCAGCAGTCCGATCATACTCACTGTGCCGAAAGAAGTGAGGCTGCTGGCCAGACCAACGTTGAACGCAACAACAGCGAGCAGTCCAAAGATCATGACTACATTTTTCTGCCAGACCGGTTCGGCTTTCTCACCGCCGAAGACCGTAATGCAGCTGATCACCGCGGCAACTAAGGCCGAAAAACTGTATTGCGAATTGGTGAACCCCAGCAACAGCCCGGCAATGCCGAATACGAGTGGTAGTACCGCCTTGGTGGGCTGATTTTCAGTAATTCCAGTCATAGCCGCAGAGATGACCAGCAGTGCCACTGATAGATAGGTCAGACCTCGCAGCACCATTGCGATCGCAGACGCCGGCTCCTGCTGATGGGCTATAGCTCCATTGAAGAGGAGCGAGCTGAGGATGCTAAGCAGACCTAAAAGCAGCGTTACTCCAACGAGTGAGTTTCCAATTCGCTTGAAATCCACAGACGTTCTGCCTTTCAGTATGTGATGATTGCGTCGTCACAGACCAACCGCGCGCACATCGATAATCACTTAGACGCTGCGGAACCGATCTACTTTACGGCCAGTATCTATTGTTTGCGAGTATAGACCATCTTTGACCCCTATGACAACTGGCAAGATTCTGTTAACATTGACTATTATCAGTGATAAAGCATAAACCCAATGAGCGTGGCACGGCCAGTGCTCTGTGCTGTGATGACTCTCTATCTTCTTGCTCTTCTAGGACGCCCATGAAGGCGTTGCTTACGTTCTTTCAAGGTACTTATCAGTATGACCAGAGTGCCAAAGCAACCACAATGAAATGACACTATCTAGTAGCAGTTGCTGGTGGCGGAGGAACAGATGCCAAACGAGCGTCTGAGACTGCACCTGGCTGGACAGAAAATAGGAAGTTACCGTCTAATCCAGAGAATAAGCGCTGGCGGTATGGCAGAGGTCTACCTGGCCGAGTATGCCCCAGCGGAGCCTGGCACAGTAAGTGCTGGTCAAACAATGCGCCTAGTCGATCCACAGTACCGTCAGGTCGCTATAAAGGTTGTCTGCCCAGCTGATGAGGCTACTCGGGAGAGCGGTATCACCGATATCGAAGAGCGGTTTGCCAGCGAGGGCGAGTTGCTGCAGCGGCTCCACCACCCCTACATATTGCCGGTCTATGAGACTGGCGCCGATCGCGGGTATCTCTACCATGTTATGGAGTATGTGCCTAATGGTTCACTCGCCGACGCTATATGCGGACGTGTCGAGCACATCCTGAAATTGCCTTTGGCGCCCTCCCAGGCTATCGACATCATTCGCCAGGTCGGCAGCGCACTGGAGTATATCCACGAACAAGGCATTGTCCACCGCGATGTGAAGCCGGGCAACCTGCTGGTACGTAGTGGTCAGCAGAATGGCTGGCATATGCTGCTGGCCGACTTTGGGGTGGCGTGTTGCGGAGAGAGCGCTGTCCGGCACGAAGATCAGGTAGCCGGTACTGTAGCGTATATGGCTCCCGAAGTATTTTCGGGCTGGTTCTCCCCGGCAAGTGATCAGTACAGTCTGGCGGTGATGGCATTTCAATTGCTGAGCGGGCATCTCCCCTTCGAGGGAACCATGGACGAACAGATAGCAGGCCATCTGCAAATCGTAGCGCCGTCGGTCCGTATGTACGTCGAAGATATACCCTGGGAAATGGAGGAGGTTGTCGCACGTGCCCTGGAGAAGCGTGAGGTAGACCGCTACCCCTCTGTCACCGCTTTTGTCAGCGAATTGGAAGTGGCCTGCCACGAAGCGCAGACGAGCACGACCGTGGCGTCGATCGTGGATCCGGTGACGACTCGGGTGAGCATGACGGCACATCGTCAACGTGCCAGAACCAGACCATCCTATGGCGTGCGAGCGGCTGTTGCCCTGGTTGCCGCCCTTCTTCTCTTACTGGCTACATCGATCGTGCTGGCCGCGTTCCCGGGTATATCAGGACAGCGCACATCTGGACCTGGAAGTAGTTCCAGCCACGCCGCGGGGCGTGTCAAGTCGTCGTCCGGTAACACCGATCTCGGCACACCTCCGGTAGGGACTGTCGTTCCCACGATTTCGGGCTTGACGGGGCCTACTTCTCCGGATCCGGCTACTCCGATTCCTACCGCAACCGCCAATGAACCATACCTGTCGTCGAGTGACGGAGCTAAGTTGGTTGCTCTTTCGCTACCGTCCAGCGTTGCTACGGGGCAAGTTTTCTCGTTCCAGCTTACACTGGTCAACACCGGCACTTCCACCTGGATGGAGGAAGAGGGTTATCATTTGACCTGTGACCGGTTGCGGCATCCCGCGCAGAATTGCCCAGGTGGATTCGAGGCCACTCTAGGTAGTTACCAGGTTACGCCCGGCAGAGATGTGACCTTTCAGATCTGGTTGACTGCCCTGGCTACGCCTGGCATCTACACCGCGTGGATCAACATGTCCCACAGCAGCGCACCATTTGCGACGCAGGATGTCTTCGTCGAAGTCCACACTCTCGCCGCCAGCACTTCTCCTAGCCCTCACTCGGCCAGCACGCCGGTGCCGACCGCAACGCCCGCAACGCCGGTGCCGACCGCAACGCCCGCAACGCCGGTGCCGACCGCAACGCCGGTGCCGACCGCAACGCCCGCAACGCCGGTGCCGACCGCAACGCCGGTGCCGACACAACCCACCGCAACGCCGGTGCCGACCACACAGCCGGTGCCGACCACACAGCCGGTGGTAACATCCGCACCACTTGCTGAGCCATTGCCTTCCGCTAGTCCATCTCCCACATCATCCGGCTACAATTCTTGACTGTGGGGTGCTGGGTTTGGCATGAATCTTGATTGGCTAGACCCATAGGAACCTCTCCACAAGGCTGATGTAGCGGACCTCAAGCGTTATCTGCTTTAGTCGGAAGATCTGGGGGGTGCGATGGATGCCGGGATGGGTGCACCTAATCCACAATCGAATCGATGTAGCCAAGCAAGCCCATCAAGGCGATTCACGCTGCCGCAGAGGCATAGATCACTGCAGACTATTCAGGGTAGATTGGAAAAGTTGCAAGTCCGCTTTGCTCCGCTGGTGGACTTTTGGACTAAGATCAATAACGATTGGATATTCAACTGGGCGGCTGGTTTGGCGTACACACTCTTGACCTCAATCCTGCCTATCTTCCTGGCTATTCTCGCTATTGGCGGGTTAATCCTGGGCTCTCTTTCAGTGTCAAGCATTGGGGAGCTGCAATCAGTACTGGCAAGCGGGCTACCCGGCGGTGCCGGCGGCGCTGGAGGACAGATCGTCACTGCCTCGTTACAGCAGTTTCACAGTAGCGCTGGGGTACTTTTAGTAATAGGCGTCGTGGGCGCAATCATTGCCGGGTCTGGGCTGTTCCTCTCGCTGGAGAGTGCCTTCGGTATTATCTTTCGTGTCAAGGGGCGAGACCCGGTACCGCAACGAGTCATGGCTGTCAGCATGGTGCTTCTCTATGTGCTTCTGGTACCCATCATGGTCTTCGCCTCGCTCATACCAGCAGCGGTACTTGGAGCGCTTCATGTCGGCAAGCAAAATCCCGGTGGGGCATTTCTGCTGCAAGCGCTGGGTCTGGCGGTCGGCCTCGTCACGTCATTGGTGTTTTTTGGTTCCATTTACTTTGTGGTGCCCAACCGCCGCATGAAATGGGGCGAAGTTTGGCCAGGAACGGTGGTTGCCGCGGTACTCCTTGTTCTGTATGAACTAGTATTTCCTATCTATGAAAACCTGTTCTTGCGCGGGAACTATGGCTCGATCATCGGACTTCTCGTCGTCGTCCTCATTTTCTTGTATTACCTGGCATTCATACTCTTGATCGGCGCCGAGATAAATTCAACCGTGCTAGGACTACGCCCGACTACGGAGTCTCTGAGCGCATTGCTACAGTCGCTGCAGGAACGGGATCTCATGATCCAACCGCAGAATCACGATTCCACCGGTAAACAGGCTCTCGAAACCAGGCCACCATTGGCCCACCTGCAGGAGAGCACAAGCCTCACAGACACCTGGTATGTTCCAGCGTCGCCCCCCACTACAGCCGGTGAACGGGCTGCCAAACCGGCGAAGGGACAGGCAGCGCTTGCGGCACTACTGGTGGCTGGCTCAGTTGCTTGTATCGGGTTGCTGTGCTTGGGGGTACATCTCGTTCGCGGTGAGAAGGTAGATGCCGGTAGCCGGCCGCCCTTCACTAGCTAGATACCGCTGAAGGTGGGATGGGAGTACGGCGGCCGAGTACCCTGGTAGTCAGGGTGCGACTCTTCGGCTAGTATCGTGGTCTTGATGTTGCCGCGTACATTAAACTCGCCTACCACGCGCATCCACCGGGGCTCCAGCACACGGAACAACTCCTCCAGTATTTCGTTAGCTGCAGCTTCATGGCTGAGAGCACGGTTGCGGAAACCGTTGATGTACAGTTTGAGGCTGCGCAATTCGACTACCGACTGTTCCGGCACGTAATCTATGACCATCGTGGCGAAATCGGGGAAGCCTGAGCGTGGACAGAGACAGGTGAACTCCGGAATCTCGAAGTGAATCACATAGTCACGCCCTGGATATGGGTTGGGCCAGGGTTCCAGCTGATTGCGGGCGATCTCTTCCTGCCCATATGTGCCCGGTGTCCGTGTCATCGTGTCGTCGCTCACTCGAACCACCTCCTCACCATGATCCTTGCCTTCCGGTAAACGCCAGCCTCGCCTTGAGAGATTGTACCGCGTATACTCTTGAAACGAGTTATACTGGAGTGACTTTATCCCTATGTCGTAAGCCCGGCGCGATGATTCGCGTAACCTACGGAGGTGGACAGTTTGACGACACCGGAGCATGGCAGTCGGAGGCCGGCCGGAGGACGACGCTCTATTGCGGTCATCCTCTGCGCGGGTCAGGGGACCCGCATGGGTGCTTCCCAAAACAAGGTGTTTCTGCCACTCCTGGGCAAACCGATGGTCTTGTATTCTATCGAGGCCTTCCAGCATTCTCCCTCAATCGATGCTGTTCTATTGGTAGCGCATCCAAACGAGGTGGATTACTGCCGGACTGAGATTTTGGACCATTACCACATTGAGCGGGTAATGGCAGTTATTCCTGGCGGAGCCACACGCCATCAATCAGAAGAGTGTGCGCTGGCCTATCTCCGACCCGAAATCGAGGGACAGGCTGTCTCCGGCGTGGATCTGGTGCTGTTTCATGATGGGGCGCGTCCATTAGTTACCCCTGAAGAGATTGACAGTCTGGTACAGTCGGCTCGCCAATGGGGAGGAGCTCTTCTGGGTACAGCAGTGCCGGAGCACGAGCTCATCGCCCGAATGAAAGCAGATGGCAGCGTTGCCGATATTCTCACGGCCACTGGATTGTGGCGCGCTCAAACTCCACAGGCATTCGATGCCAGGACATTGCTTGCCGCCTACGATCAAGCAAGTGCCGACGGATTCTTGGGAACCGACACCGCTTCAACATATGAGCGCTGCGGCTACGCCGTCCGCATGGTAGCAGGCAGTTGGGAGAATATCAAGATGACAACTCCGCACGATCTTCTGGTAGGCGAAGCGATATTACGGAGACGAGAAGTCACAGCCTAAGCTGGCATACTGCAACCTTGCCTGTTCTTCGATGGTATAGTTACTAGTTGAGAGTCGATCTAGCGATCAAGTAGACGATAGGTTTGAGATATGAAGTTGTTGCCTGTACGTGCCCTCCGATTCATGATTCCACTGCTCGCCGTGGCTGCCTTGATGTCCGCCTGCAGCATTTCGCCAACCGGCGGCAACGCGACGGGCGCGGCTACTGCTACTACCGCCCCTAGCTCGACCGGAACAGCGAGTGCGTCGCGACCATTCTGCGTCTCTAATTCGGCCGCGCAGGGACGCCGCAACGCAGCTGATATCGGCCCACTCACCCCCCAGAATTTTCGCGACGCGTATGGGGTGACGCCGCTCCTGAATCAGGGCTATACCGGCAAAGGGCAGACAGTAGTGGTGATCGAATCCTACGGCAGTCCAACGCTGCAGGATGATATCAACTCGTTCGATCAGCAGTACAATCTTCCTCCGATTACTCTGCAGATTCTCTCGCCGCTTGGCGCCAAGCCATTTGATCAGAACAATCAGGACATGGTTGGCTGGGCTCAGGAGAGCGCTCTAGACGTCGAAGTGATTCACTCAATTGCGCCTGGCGCTGGAATCGTGGTGCTCACCAGCCCCGTGGACGAGGTCGAGGGAACCACTGGTCTGCCACAGTTTCTGCAGCTCGAACAGTATGCGGTAAGCCATCACCTGGGCAACGTCATAAGCCAGAGCTGGGGCGCTGCCGAAGTTACTCTAGGAGACCAGGCCGGCCAGCAGGAGATTGCGCAATGGGCCAGCTTCTATCAGAAGGCGACTATGCAGGACGGCATCACCTTCTTTACCGGTTCCGGAGACAATGGCGCCACCGACTTTGCCAACTGCACCGCAACGGTGCTCTCTACCACTCCAACGACGAGCTTTCCAAGTGACGATCCGTGGGTGACGTCAGTTGGTGGTACGTCGCTTAGCTACCAGAACGGTACCTATTCCGAAACCGTCTGGAACAGCAATGGCGGCGCCAGCGGCGGCGGTTTCAGCAAGTTCGTCAAAGAGCCGAGTTTTCAGGAGCAGCTACCGGCTTCCGACCAGAGTGAGCTGAATGGCCGACGTGGAGTGCCTGATGTTGCCGCCGACGCTGATCCCAGCACCGGCTGGCCAGTCTATGAACTAGGCCAGCAAACGGTGATTGGGGGCACCAGCGCGGCTTCTCCCTTCTGGGCGGCTCTCGTGGCCATTGCCGACCAGATGGCTGGACACCCGTTGGGCTATATCAATCCGGCGCTCTATAAGCTCGGCCTCGGCAGCACCTATAGCCAGGATTTCCGTGACGTTACCGTGGGCAATAATAGTATCCCAGGTGGAGGGCAGGAACCGGCGGCTGCTGGTGTGCAAGGATACTCGGCGACAGTAGGTTGGGATCCGGTTACCGGCTGGGGCTCACCTAACGCCGTCAAGTTGATTCCTGACCTGATTACCGCGGTCGGGCACTAGACGGCATCCGGTAGATGTTGGGTGTGCTGGCGCCGGGGAGGTCTAGCAGCGGGGTCTAGCTAGGTCTACCAGGTTGGGGGAATAGGCGCCGGCCCCGAGTAGTGGCGGTGTTTGGCGCCGATGGCAGCAGCGTGAATTTCTATGATTGCCGTTGGAGAGCCCAGCACACTGGTCGGAAAAGATAACAGTGAACGGTTCATTCAGTTTAGAGTGCCTGCAGCGCCGAGGCAAGATCGCGCAGAATTATTGGGCCAAGCAACACGAGGCTGGCAATCACCACTATCGCTACCAGGGAAATAATCAGTGCATATTCCAGCATTCCTTGGCCACGCTCTCGAATTGGCTTGATATTTTGCGCTTGGCATGACACTAGTGTTTCCCCCTTTTTAGTCGTTAAAGTGATATTCATAAGCAGCAATTTGCCGCATTGTT
This sequence comes from uncultured Chloroflexia bacterium, assembly GCA_963826075.1. Lineage (GTDB taxonomy): Bacteria > Chloroflexota > Ktedonobacteria > Ktedonobacterales > JADMIN01 > JAJPKE01. Next base: position 72,516 of record CAWGVQ010000002.1, on the reverse strand, counting down.
GAGACCAAAGGAGCCAATTTCCAACCAAAATCATAGCAACCAACGAGCTGAAATTCCACATGGTGATATTGGGGAGAAGGTACACATACCGAGCAGCAAGGCACTTCTAACACAGGATACCAATCTCCGCGCCAATGGTCAATACCCATAGGAGGCGAAGGATGTGGCTCAGGTCTGTCCAGCCTCGGTCAGGCGCGCTGGTGAGAAGTGCCGCTGCCGATATCTATCCGGGTGATGGCGAGAAACGCGACGACTCCAATGATCATAACGGTCAGAACCAGGGCAACCGGCCCATCACCCAGCCCTAGCCCACTGACGCTCTTTGACTTTCCCAGCCAGTCTGCAATCGAAGCCCCCAGTGGTCGAGTCAAGATATAGGCGAACCAGAAGGCAAAGATCTCGTTGAGTCTCAACAGCCAGTAGCCCAGAGCCGGCAATGCGATCAATACGGTGAATAGCAGAGCTGAGGCGAAATATCCCAGACCAAGCGTCGAAGCCGTCAGGTCGCCAGCTGCGGTACCAAGTGCGAACGTGGCCATAACTGTAGCCCAGTAAAACAGCTCCCGGCGACGGGTATAAATACTGTGTATAGACAAGGTTCTCTCAACCGCGTACCAGCTTACAAAGATGATCGCCAGACAGATTGCGAAGAACGTGGTCGACTCGATGTATGGAACAAGCAGCACGATATGCACGACATCGGCTGCCATGGTTCCGAAGATGGCGACCATGACTACCGCGAACCAATAAACCCAGGCAATATAGCGCCGCACCGAGAGCTGCAAGAGTAGTGCGACCACCAGACCAATGCCACCAAGGGCGACGGCGAGATAGCGGTTGATACCGAATACCAAGTAATCAGATGTTGCCTCTCCCATCGCGGTTGTAAGCAATTTCGCGATCCAGAAGTAGACTGTAATCTCCGGTACCTTCCTCGCCAAATGCAGTGCTGCACCATGAAGAGGCTGGCCTCCCGCCCTGCGGGCACCGAAATCTAGGTTAAGCCGGCGGTCTGGGATGGGTTGACCCATCGATCTGCTCCTTCTCCCATTGGTGGCGACAATGTGCGTGCAGTGTGGCAGTTCACACTCGTGCCTATTGTAACTTTAGAGGTATGAGGCGATGTGTCAAGACTTCATGGTACTTTGCTCCACGCAGCAGGCATGACGACACATGCGCTGTCGGCGGAGGGACTCATTCCAATGTCGCGAGCGTGCAACGCCAGAGCTTGCCGCTGCCAGCGACCGCTTCGACACCCTCGGCCGTCATCTCAAACTGGCCAAAATCGAGAATGAACATGGTCTCCCCAGTCCGGTCAAAGCCGACGTCAATAGGGCGGGCCAACGGTTCGCCGACGACATCGTGCAGGCTCCAGTTGTTGGGGTCAATACGGCCCACTGAGCGACCTACACGTGGACCAGCGGGAGCCGTCATCGGTGCCTCGTCTCCGAAGAGCGCCACAAATACCTGACCGGCCCACCGGGGGGCTGACGCTGGTACGACAGCGAACTTCACCGCGGACGCATGAGCCGGAAAACGTAGCAGTGGGCGCTCCGGAGCTGGAAATTCATGGTGGTTTGTCAGCACAAAGGTTGGTGAAACGCCGCGGGTCGGGGCATACTGCTCGTCAGTAATCGGATCGCCGCCGATGAAATCCGGCCAACCATACCAGGCCCCCTGGCGAAGTTCATACAGCATATCCGGCACATTTCCCACCGGTCGGCTTCCTCGATCATCGGCCCCCTGGTCCGTCACGAGTAACCGGCCATCGGGAAGAAATCCAAGGCCAAAGCCATTGCGAACCCCCCAGGCTACCAGCTCCAGGTTGCTGCCATCGGGGTTACAGCGCATAACGGCAGCGGTGCAAGGAAGCTGCCCTGGAATGCGCTGGCCGGGTGTGCTAGGTGAGCCAAAGGGCATGAACGCACCTGTAGTGGTACGTGCACCAGGCTCCTCGCTTAGCGGATTGTCTGTTTCAATGTTGACACCCGCAAGCACTATGGTGTGGCCGGGAATATCATGAGCATGTGGTAGCCGGCGAAGCCAGCCCAGTTCATAGGCATCTAGCCCAACGATACCAGTGTTGGTCATGGCACCCTGGCTAAAATACAGTTTGCCGTCAGGCCCCATGAGCGTCATATTGGTGTGGTAATTGCCCGGCCCAGGTAGACCGGATACGATGCTGGTCAGGTGGCCATCTTTATCCAGACGGCTGATGCCTCCGGGGTGGCCGCCCTCAGATATATACAGTCCACCATCGTGAAACATCAGTCCATTGACTGGAGGCCGCAATCCTTCAGCTAGCAAGGTACGGCCGCCATCTGCGGCGATGTGCCAGATGCGGCCGCCGTACGCTGCGCCCCCGAAGGGAAGTCCCGACTCCGCCACGTAGACATCGCCAGCGCCATCAAATGCCAGGCTGGTTGGGAACGAGAAGCCATCGGCGATAGGTTCTATCTTGGTACTGCTATCCGCCACGTTATCTTCCTCTATCTATCTTGCAATTGCTGCCCAGCGTAACTGGAGCGGTGTGCCAGACGTTCTACTCTATAGAGTAATTAACCTGATTGGCAAGCACGACATATGATCTCGTCACTGTGTCCCAACGACAGGGGGTCAGGGGAACTGTCTGCCTAGGACTATTGTCCCAATCGATCTGGACAGATAGCAGGCGAGGATACTAGACAGCGAGTATTTCATCGTATAAAATACTGCTAGCTATGGCCGGTATTGATAAGGAAATTTGGGTTGAGAGATACACCAGAGTTTATATCTTCAGCAGAGAATGAGGGAATTGATGGGAAGCAATGAAAAGTCAGTCCATGGACTTATTGACGAGCTACGGGCCGGTCATATTTCTCGCCGTCACTTTGTGGAGGGACTCACCGCACTGGGTGTCACCGGGGCTGCCGCTGCTCTCATAATTGCGCATGACCATAGTCAGGCCTCGCCTCACGTCGAGAAAGTCCATTACCAGCTTCACGATCAGCATGTCACTCATCAGGTTACCGGAGATACCAATGCCATGGTCGCAGACTATGACGAAGACGCAGTGGTAGAGGACCCTCTCTTCAGCGAGCCGTTTGTCGGTAAGGAGGCGATTGCCCGCCGCTATGCCGCTGAGGTTGCCAGCGTGCCGGACCGCTCGCTTACCATCACTAACCGCACGCTGCAGGACAGTACACTGGTAGTCGAGTGGACTGCCACTGGTACCCATGCCGCACCATTCCTTGGCATTGGCGGCAACGGCAAGCGCTTTACCATCGACGGTGTCACCGTGGTGACCCGCAGCGCCGGCAAGATCGTGCGCGAGTCACATTACTTTAATACGCATGAGTTACTCGCTCAAATCGAAGTCTAATCCATGGGCTGTCAAACAGCCCAAATAACCTCAAACAGCCCAAATAACCTGATCATCTTTCATAGCCAAGCCCAGGCCTAACCATCACCATAGCCTCATCAAAGCGGCGCTCGACGCCGCCCCCAAATCGCTGGCCTGGCGGACCCGCGCAATTGCGGGACGCCGCTTGCCATGGTATCAAGTTACCCGAGGAAGTACGCCGGTGATGGGTGAAGGCTTCGTATACCCAGAGAATGAGAGCCTACATGGAACAATGGAATGACCCAACATTCGCTCGCCAGTGGGCCGAGCAAAATATCGACAACCCCGCTCGAAGTCGGATTGTCGGACTGTTAGTCAAGATCATGACGGACTTTCTGGCTGCGACTAGCATTCCGAATCGTATCCTTGATGTTGGCTGCGGGCATGGGATCATTGCCGCTCATATCCTCGAGGAGCTGCCTGAGGCGACACTCGTCGGCGTGGATGGCTCCCCTCCGATGCTTGAAATGGCTCGTGAGCGGCTCAGCTCCCTGGGTCAGCGGGCCGCGCTCTACAAGGCCGATTTCGAGACTATGACCTCTGCAGACCTGCCAGGTGGCCCGTTTGGGATTGCCTTTTCCACCCAGGCTATCCATAACTGCTCGGATGAGGGCAAGCAGCGAACTCTGGCAAGCTGCCATTCGGTTATGGCGCCGGGTGGCCTCTTTCTGCTGTATGATCGCATCAAACTGGTGACCCCCGCTCTTTTTCCCGTGTATCGCAGCATCTGGGACACGACGGGGGTGGAGTTCGGCGGGCAGCAGACTGAAGGCGATTCGTTTCTTGAGCACGAGACGACGCGTCTTACACGAGGCGACCGGCCAGGCAGCCTGGAACAAAACGTACTGTGGCTTCGTGAGGCAGGATTTCGGGAGGTCGCGGTGGTTCAGGTGGTAGGTGTACGCGCACTCATTGCCGCGCTCATGTGACCCGCGAATCTGGTCACATGAGCGCGGCAATGAGATTTGAAGCGGGACTCAGTACACTATTATCGGAATGCCAGGGCTGGAGAAGGCGTAGACCTTGCCCATATCGCCGTTATCATAATGGAAATTGATGCAGCCGTGCGAACCGCCGTTGAAGGCCTCGGGGTCGTAATGCGGCAGGTTGGTGAGGTAACCCATCTCAGTGGCGTCTCGCCACCAGCCGTCATGCATGTAGTAGCCGTAGAGCGAATAGCCAAAGGAGTAGTGAACCGGCGTCGGCGCGTAATAGAAGGGTGATCCCTTCGGATCGCTCGACTTGAAAATGTCGCCTCCTGGTGGCCCCTTCAACGGGGGGAGCGCGCAGTGGATTCCAGGGGGTGAGGGCTTATCCGGGCTGCCGGTCGTCACGTCGAAGGCATCTGGCTGACCATTGCTGTCGACGACCATCTTCCCATTGTCGTAGAGACGCGCCTTCTGCTCGCGGAGCGAGACGACGATAACCTTGGTGTTCTGCAACCCATAGTAGTCGATCAGATTGAGGTCGCTCTGGTGCGACGTCATCGACCACGCCTCCCGGGCAGCGTTATTCGTGGGCATCTGTGCCAGGTTGGTGATCATAGCCGAGAGATTGTGGATAAGCATCTGGGCTTCGTCTTCGACTGCCTGATAATTGGCGGTCGTGTCAGCGGAAGAGTCGCTGCTCTCCAGGTAGACCGACTGATCGTAGCGGATCTGGGCGTCCTCAATGCCAACGGTGTCCGCAGGATTGTACCGTAGATCGTCGTCAGCGTACTCGTAGGCGTTCGGAGTCTTGTATAGAACCCCTGCAAACGTGACGTTGGTCGTCGTTGACTGCCCCTCATTGATAAGATTTTGAAGTGTGATGTCGGTGTCGTAATACGCCTTGACCTTCACCAGCGGGAACGCTAGCGACTGCTCCTGCTTCTGCACCGCCTTCGTCAGCGAAGAGAGGTCGCTTGCGGTCCGAGCCGAGGCGAGCATGCTGGCATCCTGGGCAGCGGCCTGTTCGTACTGCGGGTCAATCTTAAAATCGGGCACATTAGGGTAGAAGTCCGACGGCGGAGCATAGCCGGCGGGATTGTTGGTCAGGTACCATACTTGCGTGTAGTCCGGCACGTCGTTCGTGTGCTTCTGGCGGTTGTTCAGGTAGTTGTTGTCTGCCTGCGCTTCGGTCTGATAGGTGTTGACGTCATTCTGGAAGCGTGCCACCACAGCGGCGACCTGGGCCTGCGCGAGTGCCGTTGGATCCAGATTCCCTGTAAGCGTCACCAGCTGTGCCTGGAGCTGTAGGTCGAGAGCAGTGAAGTCGCCGGCGGTCTGCGCCGTAGTGAACGCGCTAAGAGCTTGCGACGGCCAGGAGGAGAAGTAGAAGTTCTGTGCCTGAACCTGGGGCGTCACCATTACCGGCGAACTCGCACCGATCGGGTAAGCGTTTTGTGCAGCCCAGAAGTCCGCGGGGTCAATGCCAAAGCTGGGGATCTCACCGCCCTCTGTCCCGCACGCCAAAACATGCGCCGAGGCTGGAGCCGGCCCCAGGTCTGTGTTCAGGGTATTCACCAGTTTGGTGAGTGTCTGGATCTGCTGATAGTCAGGGAGAATTGCCTTGACGCCGGCCATCTGATCGAGGACGTAGCTGTCGACAGCGAAGTACTCTTTGGCGGTCGTGGCAGCGGCAAACTGCTGCTGCGCCACTGGTACGAAGGGATTGAAGAGCTTAGCCTTGGAACTCACGTCGGAGATATCCGAACTCCCGGTCGTGGCGAGAGAAGACTGAAGCGAACTCAGATCGCTAGACGCCAGGGCCTTCGCCCCGCTGGACGTTAAGTTCTCGAGCGCAACGACCTGATTGTAGAGTTTAACATAGCCGTCGGCGGCGGCCTGATAGGCACTGCTCGATCCGCTCGAGGTACTCGCCGCCAGTGTATCCTCCTGCGCGATAATGGGCGCCAGTCGTAGAGCGGGGACGCCCGCTTTGGTGCTGGCCGCGTGTAGCGCAGTGTCGAGCTCGGTTTTGTTCTGGCTCGCAGCCGTTTTCGCGTTCGGCGTGCAGCCTGAGAGTAGTGCGGCGGCCACGGAGAGCAACAACAAGAGCGCCACGACGAGGCGCTTGTGCGAGCCCGCCTGCAATGGGCGCGGCGCACGTCCCATAGGAGTTCGCATCCTCAACACATCCTCCAAACGTCACGTGCCTATGTGCAGTGAATATTGACCGCACGAGCAACGGCCTTGTCTTCAAATCGCGCCCGCGTTAGTTATGAGGCATCCCAGAGGCTAAGACGAACGAGCGCAAAACGAGTATACAGTACGCCCCATCCAGTAGTTGTAAAATTTGCATCCGTTGTCTTTGCTGTCAACCTGCACTTGGGGTTGGGCGTGATCGTCTCACTGTACTCGCGCGCGAAGTCTCCCGGCTTCAGCCGGGGGAGGAAGCGCGCGACTCCCCGGCGCATACCGGTAGCCATCCACCCGCTGCAGCGGGTGGCAGTATTTGATGGAGACCCCTCCCACTCGACGGTGTTTTGTCGTGATGTCACAGGAGCCCGTGGCTCGGACGCTGATGGTGCCTACGTGCACCCCACGCGTCGTGAGCGGTTCGGGCACCACCGCCCGCACCAGATCCCCTGAGCGGAACCCACCCACGACACTGGTGGCCTTGGCCTTCCCACGCGGAAACCCCTTCTTGGTCACGTTGACCATCTGGCGGTTATGCCGCCCCAGCGCCATGATACACAGCGGCACCACCGTCTGCCAGTGGATCTGCTCCGGCGTTGAGGCCCCCACACACACCGCATCCAGCCAGTGGGTCTTGGGGATACCCCGGTTTGACCGGTTCCATTTCGTTCTGCCGCCCGTGCCCGTCTCGAGTGGCAGACCCAACGCCTCTAGCCGGCGATACAGCGCCCAGCGGGTGGTGTTGACTGCTGCCGCATCCCGCAATGGCGCCTTGGCCTGGGCTTCCACTTCGGGATAGCCAAACTCGGCGGCAGTTCGATTGCCCTTCTGGTCATTACACGGGTGGCAGGCGGGAGCAAGATTACTTGCCCGGTTGGGGCCACCCCGAGACCGGGGCAGCAGATGGTCCAGCTCCAGGGGAACCTGGGTCTTCCTACAATAGACACACTGTCGCCCAAACTTCTCCAAGACATACTCCCGGATTTCATAGCCCGCCAGGTCGCCCTGCTGGTACTCCACGCCAGAGATTTCGGGGTTCTGCAGCAGTTGGGTATCGAAGCGGACCAGCTCTTGACTGATGGCTCCGATGGGACACAGCCGTTGTACCCGCTGCACCCAGCCCAACACATTGGCGATCCGACTTTCCAATGAGGGCGGTAGCCACCCTGCCCGGCGGTGGCGGTTGAGAAACCGGGCAGCTCGGTAGCGCGTCTTTCGTTGCCGGCGAGCCCGGCGGCAGGCATGACGCTTCTGCAGGCGGGTGCGGACCTCGTGCCCTCGATGGGTGAGCTCGGCTGCCCACACCACCTCGCCATGGGTTCCCTCATGAGCACCGCCAGACCGGTGGTGACGCTGCCCGGATCAATCTTGAGTCGCAGTGGCGTCACCACGGCCTCCGGTCGAGCCTGATGCAGAATGATCGTAAAGGGCTGGCGGCGAAAGACGGCTGCCCGCTGGTGGCTGAGAAGCCACCGAGCCCGCGCCGGTCGGCAGGGCATCAGCGGCCGCATCTGTTGGTCGAGCACGAACACCCGTTGCATCCGATGACTCCCGTTCATCCCCTGGTTCCCCAGGGACACGGCCCAGTAACGGGCCACGCTTGTTGCCAAGGTAAGGGTCCCCTCGTTCAGATAGCCGCTGGTTTCCGTTGTGTGTGCACCGCATTGGCCTACCACCCCTAAAGCGGAAGTTTAACGATGCACCGTAGCGCCTGAGACTGAGGTGCCATCCCAGGGTACCTATCCATTCAGCGGTATCGGCTGCCCCACCCCGAAAGGTGAGGCGAACTGGTCAGTGTGGAGCCTGATCGCTCAAGCTCCCGGCTTCAGCTGGGGGTGACTGACCGGCGAAAGTGAATACTTCTACTATAACATGACGCTCCAGTTGCTATCTCGTTGTACTCTCTATAGCCATATGTGCTGGTTGGTATGCCCCATTTGACTGAGCAAGCCGGCGAGATTTTGCGTGCAAAGGCGTTTACTTCATTGGGGAAAGTCATTTCCGCTGTTTTTTCTGGCTGCACTTGGAGGTGCATCATGGTGGGTATAGCTTCTCATCGACGTATCGCGCTCATGATTCTGCTCCTCGCTATAGGCGGCTGCAGTGGCAAGGCATCGAGCCAGGGCGCAGGCTCGACGATCTCTGCGTCGACAGTCACGCCGTCTCCGTCTCCGTCACTGGCCACCTCGACGCCGGTGCTGATCAGCGGGGCGCGCATTGTCGTTCACTCGAGCACGCAACAAGTGGCAGTAGGCAGCACGGCAACAGTCACCGCCCAGTGTGCGCCTGGCGAGATGCTCTTTGGCGGTGACGAAGCGGCGGGCTATTTCGAGCAAGTAGATGTGAGTGACAATTATCCGTCCACACCGGATGCCTGGACCGCCAGTGCTGTTTCGGGCGCTTCTCATCTCTTGATGACGGTGGACGCCTACTGTTTGCAAGCCCCAGCCACGGCGATCACGATTGTGCATGCCGCAGGCAATGTCGTCGACTGCCCCGCCGGAGATTTTGTCCTGGGTGGTGGCTATCGTGGCTACCGCAATGGCGCAGTCTCTTCTCTGCCCGACGCACCGCGAAGCGGCTGGCGAATTCAAGGCAGTGACTCGGCCGAGGTATTCGCGTTGTGCGCGCACAACGGCTTACGGATGGAGCCCTCGGTCTCTTCTACCTTTACAGTGCCGGGCGCAGTAGGGGAGAGCACCACTGGACAGGCGGATTGTCCGGCCGGGCAGTTCGCCACTGGTGGCGGCTTCAGTGGCGGAGGAGTTGCCGACCAGGGAGCAGCGCCGGAATTCTCAGGATTTAGCATCGAGGTGCAAGCGCTGTCTACAGTCCGAACCGAGACTGTAGTCAGCTTGTGCGCCCAGGGGTAGACGCTGGTCGCCGGACATGGTAGGGTAGCGCCCACAGGGGTATACTGAAAGCGATGCGCACGCTCGTCGTGGCGTGCCTTGACTGGTTCGTTTCGCTGAAGAGACGTACGAAGACTCTCCCCGAGAGGAAGAGGTCAAATGACCGCCGAACACGTGGATGTCCTGATTGTCGGTGCGGGGCTCTCCGGTATCGCCGCTGCCTATTACGTGCAGACGCGCTGTCCTACGAAGAGCTTCGCTATTCTCGAGAGTCGGAATGCGATAGGAGGCACCTGGGATCTGTTCCGGTACCCCGGTGTCCGCTCTGATTCCGACATGTTCACTCTCGGCTATTCCTTTCGACCCTGGCCAGAGGCGAAAGCCATCGCTGGTGGTCCCGCGATACTGCAGTACGTTCGCGAGACCGCTTCGGCCTTCGGCATTGACCAGAGGATCCGATTTAACCACCGGGTGCGGCGTGCTACCTGGTCCTCGGCCGAGGCGCAGTGGACCGTTGAGGTCATGTGCGAACCGAGCGAGGACGTGCGCCAGATGACGTGCGCCTTTCTGTTCATGTGTACTGGATATTATGACTATGACCATGGCTACACGCCGGATTGGCCCGGTGTCGAGCGCTTTACCGGCCGCCTGGTTCACCCGCAGCAGTGGCCAGAGAATCTAGCCTACGCGGGCCAGCGGGTGGTCGTGATCGGCAGTGGGGCGACAGCAGTGACGCTGGTGCCCGCGCTTGCCCAGCAAGCGGCACACGTCACGATGCTGCAGCGCTCGCCGACCTACATCGTCGCGCGACCGTCTGAGGATGCCATGGCCAATTGGCTACGTCGCCACTTTCCGGGGAAAGTCGCACATCAGCTCGCACGGTGGCAGGCCATCCTCCTGGGGGTATATTTCTACTCGCTCGCCCGACGCCGGCCCGATCTTACCAAGCAGGCTATCATGCGAATGGCGCGTGAGCAGCTGGGACCCGACTTCGACGTCGACACTCACCTGGCACCAAGCTACAACCCCTGGGATCAGCGACTGTGCTTGGTTCCGGATGCGGACCTCTTCAACGCTATCAAAGCGGGAAAAGCATCGATAGTCACCGATCAGATAGCCAGCTTCACCGAGACAGGCATTCGCTTGCGCTCAGGTAACGAGCTTGCCGCGGACGTGATAGTAACGGCCACGGGACTCACCATGAGGCTAATGAGTGGGGTACAGCTCGTCGTCGACGGCAGACCGGTCGATCTGGGGCAGACGCTGACCTATCGGGGAATGATGTACAGCGGTGTGCCCAATCTCGCCTCGGCCTTTGGCTACACCAATGCGTCGTGGACGCTCAAGTGCGAGCTTATTGCACAATACGTCTGCAGGCTGCTGAATTTCATGGATAAGCACGCCTATGTCGAGTGCCTGCCCGAGCGTCCGGACTCGGTAGCCGCTGAGGAGCCGGTGATAGGTCTCACCTCGGGGTATGTGCGGCGCGCTATCGAGACGCTTCCGCGCCAGGGGATGAAGAAACCGTGGCGGACGTACCAGAACTATCTCCGCGACCTGCTGAATCTGCGATATGACCGCGTAAACGACGGCACGATGACCTTTGCACGAGGTGGACAGCAACTGCTTCACGAGGCGAGGCAAGGTCGCGCGTCTTAGCCTAGCTTGGCGCTGCTTGACCTGGAGCTAATGTTGTCTATGCTCTCGTGGCTATCGCCTTCAGGATCGACTGGCAGAGTGAACCAGAAAGTCGAGCCTGAGCCAACAGCGCTCTCCACGCCAATTTCTCCTCCATGCTGAGTCACAATACCGTGACAGATGAATAAACCAAGTCCCAGCCCTTTATTGCCAGCCTTGGTCTCGTCGTACTGCTTAACGCCTTCGGCCTGGACAAAGGCGTCAAAAAGGTATTCCTGCTGCGCTGTACTCAGACCTGGACCCTGGTCGATGACGGCTACCCTCACCCGATCAGGCCGGTCATGCTCGTGTCTCACCTGGATGCCTATGGGGCCCTCTTCAGGCGTATATTTGACCGCATTGGTTATCAGGTTAGTGAGGACCTGGCTGATACGCTCAGGATCGCAGAGTATAGTACAAGGGCTATCCGGTGTGTCCAGGTAGATTTTCCGGTTAGGCCAATTCCCTTGGTGAATTCTCACTACGTCTCGTACCAGCGCGACGACATCGTGCGCTGTCATATGCATTTCTAATTTGCCTGCCTGGATGCGAGTGGTATCAAGAAGATCGGCAATGAAGCGATTCATGTGATCGGCTTGCCGGTCTACCGATTCGAGCAAACCGACTGCCCTTTGCATCTGATTCCCCACTTGTTCAGACAAGTCTCCAGTCGCCAGTGCTCGACGTGCGGCGCGTGCGGCCAACTCAACATTGGCTTTGATGGCGGTGAGAGGTGTCCGCAGCTCATGACTGGTCATGCCCAGAAACCTCTGCATGCGGTTCATGGTTTCCTGTAAAGCGAGTGCGTGCGCTTGTGAAATCATGCGTTCCCGGAGCAATCGCTCACGCTCGATAATCAGACCGGCCAGCTGGGCAACCGCGCTGGCCAAGCGCTGTTCAGCCGGTGAGTAGTAGTGATACTCATCGCCGTGATCGAGCGCCAGATATCCGATGAACTGTTCATTGACCAGGACAGGCACAAGGAGAACAGTGAGTATCCCGTATGGATTAGGAAGCGCATTGTTAGGCGGTACAGTGAAGTCATAGGTTTTCGCCGTGCCAGACTGCATCGCCACCACAAATTCCTGGTCGGGAACGTCGGCGAGGCTCATGATATTGGCCCGCTGCTCTGCCCACCACTGCTCTTCTTTCTCAGGCGCTAGCCCGGCCACGGCAAACGGAGTGATGAGACCGCTCTCCGGGTCAACGATTGAGAGAGATGCACGTTCGCACGACAGTATGTTGCAGGCCAGTTCTATGAGTTGATGAGCGATGTCCTCTGCTGGTGCTTCTCGTCGTACCAGCATACTTGCCATGGTGAGCACGGCGTCTAATGTTTGCTGCTTCTGCACTTCGAGTGCCCGCCGCTCGGTAACTTCCCGACAGATGCAGACGGCGGCGACAATGCGTCCGCTGGCGTCTCGAACCGGAGCGCCAGCGACATTGACTACCACAGTGTCGCCGGTATGCAGACCTAACTGAATGTCTACAGTCTGGGAATCACTGAAGATCTCGCCTCGGAGTATGCGCGCAAACGGCCACTCCTGCTCCGGCATGGGATTGCCATTCCGATCCATTACCACGGTGCGAAGTCTGCGCTCCTGCAGGGGTCTCTGATAATAATCTAGCGGCTCAATAAAATGCAGCAGACGTGCGGCAGCAGCATTGGATTGCAGAACTCGACCAGCGGCATCCATGACGAATACACCATCGGTCATGGATGCAAAGACAGCTTCGAGTTGTCCGGCCCGCTCCTCGGCTAGATCTCGTGCCTGTTTGGCTTGCTCCAGCATACGGACGCGGTCGAGGGCAAGGGCAATGCGATCGGCGACGAGTTGAAGGAGTTGCACGTCGCTCTCGGAAAAGTGACGCTGCCGGGCGGTGCTGACATGAATAACTCCAACAGTGCGGTCGGCTACGCGCAACGGAACTCCAAGCAGGGTAGTGAGGTGTTCGCTCAGGAACGAATTGACTACCTCTGCTTTTGACAGATCTGGAATAAACAGGGGTTTTCCAGTCGCTGCAATCCGTCCGGCCACTCCCTGGCCCACCGGTACCCGTACCCGATCCGCCACCGCCTCTTCGGGTCCACGAACGGTGTCCATAACCAACGCCTGCCCGGTTGGATCGAGACGCAGTATGGCCACATTGTCGACCTGCATGACGCGCTGGACCGTTTCGATCAGTCGGGGAACCAGGTCGTCGACACTGGCATGCTCCAGTATGACCTCGGTGATGTCGACTATAGCCTGCTGATACGCACGAGCGGATCTCACCTTGGTCTTCGACCGAGCTTTTGTGGTTGTGGAAGGAGGCATGTGACCGTTCCTCTCCTTAGAATTGCGAGGATCGTCCTCGCATATCGCTAGGGGCATAGGAGGACAAATCAAAAGCCCTTTGCTGGTGAGCTACTCACGCGGGCCGTATTTCTGCCGTTGTGTGTCAACATAGTGTATCACTCAATATTGGCCAAGGAAATCCTTTAGCCAACTATTGCAGCGTCAGGGCAGATGAACCAGCAACCGGAGAGTGAGTGCCTAATGAGTTGCTGGAGTGTCCTCATGAGGGCGAATAAGGAGATACCTGTCCGTCTGGTTCCAGATGATGGGCAAGCTCGTTCGGCTGGTGTGCCGGCGGACGCAGCCATAGGGAGACATGGGCCGGCTGCATTGTCTCCATTGACACCGCCAGCAACCGCTCGCGTATCTGCTCCAGATCAACCTGCTGGCGAAGGGATGCGCTAAAGGCGGTCAGCGTCTTCTCCGCGTCATACTTCTGCCGGTAGAACCGCCGGTCAATGAGGGACTGCAGACGGGTGCGAAGCGGTTGGAAGAGCGCCGCGATCGCCAGCGTCGAGATTACCAATATGAAGGGATTGGTAGCGGTGTGTCCAGCGACGAGGCTGGCGAGGTGCTCCAAACCGATGATCAGTCCGGCGTAGAGCGCGCCCAGCAGCCCGGTGAGCGAGCCGTAGACCAGTGCCCGGTTGATGAGGGTGTCGATATCCCAAAGACGCGCGCGCAGAATGGCCACGCCAATGGAGAGCGGAATACAGGCGGAGAACACATAAATTAGCGTGCTCGCCATGAAGAGCCCCCATAGACCCAACGTGTGCCCGAGATTACTGTAAGTGGAAGGATTGCTACCACTGTCGATGAGCAAGCCGGCAACGATGATGCCGCCTGAGCCGAGCAGACCAAGCAGCATGCCAAAGACCACCCATTTCGTCTGCTGGCGCTCTACCGGGCTGGACACCTGCATATACCGATAGATCTGTGCCCCAAGCGAGACAATCAGAAAGCCAAAGAGGATCGGAAAGACATCATCTATTGAAATAGTCGCCACCACCAAAAATAGTGCCACCCACGCTAACACCACCCAGCGTGCCCAGCGAGGGACAAAGTGTCCATCTGGGAATACATAGAGAAACAGCGCGAGGCAGATAAAGCTGAACGGAGTCAGCAGGTTGGCCGGCATAGCCAGAGCCGGGACCGCCGCCGCTACCACGTCTCCATCGGTCTGGGCCACACCGTAGGTGATGAGCAAGACCGCGGTGAGTAGCCCAATGCGCGTGTCCGACCTGCGCAGGAGAAGCAGCACGCCCATGACGAGATAGGTCAGCGCATAGAGGACTTCGACGGTACCAATAAAAGCGGCATAGAAGCTGAGTGGTACGCCGGCGCCCTTGAAGACCTGAAAGAGAGCGGGCGTGATCTGCTGGTCGCCGCAGTTTGCCGGAGAGACTGTGCAGACCGTCCCTAGTTGGGCATAGCGCAGTGGCAAGCCCCAAACCCAGACGGCCACTGCGATAAGCGCCACACCCGCACAGGCCACTCGCAGCAGTGTCAGCCAGCGCCCCTGCAGGCGCGCCACGGAGGGGCCATCTTGCTCAGTGCCCACCGAACTGTCCATCACCGGGGATGGTCGAGTCATCACCTAGCTCCTGTTCTGCCTGATACCGCCTCTTTTCGGATCTAACCATATCATCCCACCGTCCTGGCAGCGTTACGAACTACGTAACCGAGGACCCGGACCGGCAGCTCAAAGCGCGGTTAGCTTCAAAGCGCGGTTAGCTTCAAAGCGCGGTTAGCTTCAAAGCGCGGTTAGCTTCAGAATCTGCCTGAGAAGATGCTGATCTAGCTTCCCAAACTGGCAGTAAGCCCGAGCCAGATGCCATACTGGGTGAGGTGATCGTGGCAAGAACTCATACCAACAACAGGAAGGCTGCATGGTGGAGACAATACCAATGCACGACGACACCTATCTCCGTGAGCTGGGCGATGGTCTGGTGCTGCGCTGGTCCACACCTCTGGACGTAGAGGGGGTGGCGTCGCTCTACGCCCACATTTTCCGCTCCAGCCCGGACGCTCCCCTCAACTGGAATGTCCCCCTCTGGACGCGAGACATGTTCAGTGGCCGCCATCCGCATATCGGTCCGCGCGACTTCGCGGTGGTCGAGGACACAGCCACCAGCACGATCGTGGCTTCGACCTGTCTGTTACGGTACTCCTTCGAGTTCGAAGGCATACCTGTCCAGTTTGGCCGGCCTGAGGTGGTGGCAACACTGCCGGAGTACCGCAAGCGGGGCCTGATTCGGGCGATATTCGAGCTGATCCATGCCAAGAGCGAGGCGCGGGGCGACCTGGTACAGGGTATCACCGGAATTCCTCACTACTACCGCCAGTTCGGTTATGAGTATGTGATTCCCACCGGCACGGACCTCGTGGTTTACTTTCCTGCCATTCCGACGCTCAAGGAAGATGCCACGGAACCGTACATGTTACGGGCGGCAACACTCGAGGATATTCCGCAGCTAAGACATCTATCGGAGCGCGAGCAGATCGGTGCGGCCATCACGACTCCGCTCAGCGCGGAGTATTACCGCTGGGCGATGCAAGGTGTGGGCGATGAGGCACTCGAGCGCTGGAATCCATATCTCATCGTCGACGCGAATGGGAGCTCAGTCGGCTATCTTCGGCTTAGACCAGGGCGCTGGGGTTCCGGGGTGAACGTGGATGGACTGATGGTCGAGGAGGGAGTGCCGCTGGTGGCAGTAGTGCCGTCAGTCCTTCGCGGCGTGCAGTCACTGGCGGGGACAACCAAACCTGTGCGGCCCGAGACGCCGCCAGCAGCTGCGCTACGGTTCCGTGTGTGGAGCGGCGGTCATCCTTTGGAAAGCGTGCTGGGCGCGCTCGTGCCGGTGATCGTCACCTATCCCTATTCGGACTATCCAGATCTGTGGTATATCCGCGTGCCTGACCTGCGGCGCTTGGTTGCGCACGTGGCTCCGGCGCTGGAAAGGCGTCTGGCAGCGACGGCGCTGGCTGGCTACACTGGTGAGCTAACCATCGATTTCTATCGTGGCGGCTTGCGCCTCGCCTTCGAGAGTGGGAATCTCGTAGCGGTAGAGGACTGGCAGCGTCCGCTCTGGGGAGCGGGTAAAGTGGGCTTCCCGCCGCTGGTCTTCCTGCAGTTGCTCTTTGGCTACCATAGCCTGCACGAGCTGCGCACCCTCTATTCAGACGTCTGGGCAGAGGGTGAGGCAGCTCCGGTGCTGGATGCGCTCTTCCCAAAGCGGCACTCCAGTCTCATCCCTCTGGACTGATGTCAGAAATAGGAACAGGTTTTGGCGAGTAGCGGACAATCACCAGGCCGGCGAGGACACACACTGCACCCACTAGCTTGAGGAAATCGAAGCCTTCGCCGAAGAGCAACACCGAGAAGAGGCCGCTCAAGATTGGCACCAGCAGGCTCAAGGTCGTGGCCGTAGCTGCGCCGCGCCTGGCAATAGCCCAATTCCAGAGCATGTAGGCCACGTAAACTGGCAACACGACCATGTAGATAATACCAACCCAGCCCCAGAACGAGATGGCTCCCCAGTTCTGGGTAAGCGCTGCGGGTGTAGCGATCACCAGGAGCGGGATCGTACCGGCGAGGAGCGCATAGGCAGTGTAGGCTTCGGGCGGGTAATTGCGCACCAACGGCCGGTTAACCAGCCCATACACTGCGAACGAGACCGCCGCTCCCAGACTGAGTGCGTCACCCACCAGTGAGCCAGGACTTCCAATCTTATCCGCCAGGAATACCACCACACCAGCCAGACCTACAGCCAGGCCAACCCAGGAGCGCCGCGGTGGGCGCTCGCCGGTCAGTGCGAGAAATGCCATCGTGAAGAACGGCACCATGGCGATCAGCAGTGAACTGGAAAACGGCGACGTCCGGTCTAGCCCGAGCACAAAACCAAGCTGGTACAGTGTGTAACCGGTCAGCCCGGCCACCAGAAACCGGAGGAGATCGGTGCGACGGATAGGCGGTAGTCGCCCGTGGCTGCGTAGAGCGAGTATCGCGAATGCCAGGACTATCATTAGCGCAAAGCGCACGAATGCGAAGGCCAGAGGCGACACTTCGGCAAACACCGCTTTGGTGACCAGAAATGTGGATGCCCACAGGCTCACCACAAACATCTGCGCGGCCTCAGGCCCATAGGACCTAAAGGACCACAGCGGCCCCACCGCCGGACGGCCGGATTTTCGAGTCTGCTCCATCGGATGCGACATAACATAACCCTTCTTCCCTGGCCGCTGTGGCCCGCAATTGGGCGCCGGGCAACTCCAGTCCTCCTTCGAAGGAGGTGACTCTCTGGACGCCCCTCTGTATAACCCTGATACCTTGCAAAAGGTTGCGCAGACTTCCTTGACTACAGTGCTCACCAGCAAGCTGCAAATGCCCCTCCGGCAACTCCATGTGCGAGAATGAGGGATGGTATAGCCTGGTGTGGCTGTGGTGGTGCTGAGCAAGGTAGTGTCTGGGGGCACGTGATGCGACGCGGTGCGGCGGGCGATAGGCGACCTGATGGTCGTAGCGAGGTGCCGGCCTTACACCATCTCCGGCTGGGGCTGCTGGCCGTTGGCATCGTGCTGGTCGTCGGATCGGTAGGGCTTGCGTTGGTAGAGCACCTTTCTCCACTGGATGCGCTCTACGACACCCTGGGGCTGATGACCACCTCCGGAGTATTCGGCAATCCCCGGAGTGGCGCCGGCCGAGCGTTGGCTGCCCTCATCCTGGTGACGGGCGTGGGCTCGCTCTTCTACACATTTGGAGCGCTTGCGGAATACTTCATCGAGGGACACTTTGGTCGAACGATAGGCAGGTACCGGATGGACCGTAAAATCGAGCAACTGAGCGGCCACGCGATCATCTGCGGCTACGGACGGGTTGGTCGCCGCATCACCCTCGAGTTTGCCAGCGTAGGCCAAACATTCGTGATCGTCGATCCGCTCGCAGACAACGCGCGGGCCTTGCAGGCAGCTGGTTACCTATATGTCCAAGCAGATGCGAGTACCGATGAGGCTTTGCTGCGGGCGGGCGTTCAAAAAGCGCGCAGCCTGCTGGTGGCAACCGATTTGGATACCGAGAATATTGCCATCACGCTCTCGGCGCGAGCGCTCGCACCGGATCTGTGGATTGTCGCGCGCTCGAATCACGACGAGACCGACCACAAGCTGACTCGGGCGGGGGCAAACCGCGTGCTCTCCCCATACGCGCGTGCTGGACACCGCATGGCAGTCTTGGCGCGCCAGCCGGCGCTCTCGGACTTCGTCGACACAGCCCTGCAGGAGGGCGAGCCGGAGCTCTCACTCGAGGAGCTGCAAGTGGGTGCAGGTTCGCCGCTGGTGGGGATGCGTTTGCCGTTCGGGCCGGGAGAGGTACCCAGGCTACTGGATGACCGCCTGATTCTGGCGATGCGACGGGCGGGCACGAGCGACTGGGTGAGCGCGCCGTGGCGCCCGGGAACGATCGTCGAACCCGGGGATTGCCTGATTGTGCTGGCTTCCGGGCAACAGATGCAGGTGGGCACCGAGAACGAATGACGCGACCCGTGGCTAGGGCAGAACCTGTTCGCTCCACTGCCCCTGCTGAAAGTGCAAAAACACGCCCTGCTCTACATCCGTTCCCGCTAGAGCGCATCCCTCCTGGTGGGAGATATTGCCCACTCCCCACAGCTCGCTTCCCGAGACCGCCGCTATCGTCTGCAGTCTCACCATGGAGAAGGGCCAGGCGACCTGCTCCCACTGCCCATTGGCGTACTGCTCCAGTAGAGGTGCATATGTATAGGAGCCGGGTGAGACCCTATAAGCTCCAAACCAGGTGACGCCAGGACTGATTCCGAAGACCTGGGAGGAGAGTTGCACCCTTTGGCTGGCCCACTGCGAAGGGGTGGGTACCGGTGCCCACATCGTGCCATCGTAATGCAACATTACTGTTTGATCACCACTATCTCCAGAATACGCCGCCCAGCCGTCTGTAGGCGAGAGCATGGTGATGCTCTGGTCGGAGTTTCCTGGGAAAGTCTTGGGCCACAAGCTCCATGCTCCGTCCACGTAGTGGGCGAAGACAGTCCTCAGGTTGGCGCCGTTGGCGTAGTCCGTGCCAACGATCCAGGCTTCGTCAGCGGAGACGGCGGAGAGAGCGAATATCTGGGTGGTGATGGTCACTGGCGGTGCGGCGATTGGTGTCCAGACCCTATGTTCAAAGCGCAGCATGATGACCCCAGTGCGGGCTGCTGGGTTGCTCGGATCTCGCGAGGCGTTGCTCCATGCAAACATCCATCCGGCACCCGGTCCAAACATCTGGACCGAAATCGAACCGATTTGACCGTCACCGGCCCCAGACGGACCATTCAGCGCCGGAACATCCACTGAGTGCCACTGGCCCGAGCTATAGTGCAAGACCAGTGTGTTCACTCCTGACATGGTCGGCGTGGAGACCGCCCAGCCGTCAGTGGGCGAGTCCATAGAGAGGGCCACCAGGGAAGCAGCCGGATAGGTCTGGGAGAGGCGCACCCATTGACCGCCAATGAAATGGTAGATGACGCCAGCCGGTTGTGGCGTTCCTAGTGCAAATGGGTACGGAGTGGTGTTTCCGATTGCCCAGCCCTCATTGGTGGAGACCATAGCCACATCGTCGAGTTGGACATTTCCCGCAGGCAGTTTCCACTGTGTAGCGGAGTTGCATGGCGAGATGGTCGCGGAGGCTGAGGCCTGCCCGTGTAGACTAATGATGGACGCCGGCCCGCCACAACCGGCCAAGACGAAAAGCGGTAGAATCAGACACCCGAGAACGAAGGAATGAGATTTCATCATGCTTCCTCCAATCAAGCGGGCTCGGGACTCTCATCACCGACGTCTGTCCAGACTAGCATGCGTCGCTAGCCTAGTATACACTGCGTTCGGTCACACCTTGAGTTCTCGGCTCGTTTCGAGCGAACGTGAGCCAATCGGATGCCATGGCCGGGCATTTCCGCTTGTGGCAGGTGCAGAGAGAACCTACAGACTGAGGGAGGAGTATGCCATGAGAACAGTTACTTCCAAAGACGGCACACGGATCGCGTTCGATCAGATGGGACAAGGGCCGGAACTCATTCTGGTGAGTGGCGCGTCCGCTACCAGAGCGGAGGAGGCCCCGCTAGCCGCGGCGCTGGCACCATATTTCACTGTCTTCGCCTATGACCGCCGCGCCCGTGGCGACAGTGGGGATACCAGACCCTATGCAGTCGAGCGCGAGGTCGAGGATATCGAAGCCCTCATCGACGAGGCTGGCGGATCTGCGTTTCTCTTTGGGCATTCCTCAGGCGCGATTCTAGCGCTTGAGGCGGCGCGCCTGCTCCCGACCACGGTCACGAAACTGGCGCTTTATGAGCCACCGTTCATCGTCGATGATACTCACGCGACCGCACCGGATGGTTTCGCGGCGCACCTGGATGAACTGGTTGCCTCGGGTCATCAGGGCGATGCCGTAGAAGGTTTTATGACGTTTGTCGGAACGCCCGCCGAGATGGTCGCCCAGATGCGCCAATCGCCGATGTGGTCGCATATGGAAGGTTTAGCGCAATCGCTGGTCTACGACGCCACCATTACGCAAGATACCCAGACGGGCAACGCGGCGCCACTTCAGAAGTGGGCTTCGGTCGCGCTCCCCACTCTGGTCATTGATGGCACTCTATTTATGGGTCGCGAAGCACCTCATGCCTTCATGCGTCATGGTGCCGACGCGCTTGCCCAGGTGCTTCCCAACGTCCAGCGTCGCACCCTGGAAGGTCAAGACCATGGCCCGTCCGATGAGACGCTGGTTCCCGCGCTGAGAGCTTTCTTTATTGGCTGAGGCCACCCCCAACTTGATCGCGTTGTGTGGCTTCTCCACCTCTAGGATGGTCGTGCTGGAGTCAACTGCGACGTCGGTAGACTGGCGGTAGCCTCAAAACGGGCTAGTCGAGAAGTCAAGATGATGAGGCCGCAGAGCACCAGCAGATTCACCAGCGTGAGTCCTCTCAAGTACTGATTCGGTATGAGAAACTCAACGACTGGAGAGAAGACCATGAAGACACCCATCACCCCCGAGACCAACGCGAGCCGGTGATGCATGCCCCAGCCGGGCCGTCGCGCCCACCTGCGCACGAGATACACGCCCAGCAAGTCCACGGCGAGAATGAAGGCGATAGGAATGAGGTGGATGGGGAGCACCGTGCGCAAGATGAAGAGATTGACCAGCACCGCGAAGGCCCCCAGGAAACCCGCCAGCCGGAGGAACCAGAAGCCGGGCGGTCGCTGGCTTCCCACACTTTGCACTGGCCGGATACGAACCATGGCTCCCAGCAGCAGAAATACAATAAAGAGTACTGGGGCTATGACATAGGAGACGGGTGGATGGTCATAGCCCTTGCCATGATAGATGGTAAACCCGTAGCTGAGGGCCAATACAAGGACAATCAGGCTCAGCCAGGCTGTAAAGGCTATCCTTCCAGTGCGCCCTAACCAGGGCCGTGTCGCCAGAGTAGGAAAGATTGCCTCGGCCAGCACGATGGGAGTTATGATGCTCAGTACCACATGAATGCTGGTGAATCCAACCACAAAGGTCCAGTTGACATCGAAGGCGCGGGCGGCGTCCGGGGGCGGGGTCCAGCGCGGATTGAACCAACTCTGATAGGCAATTCCTTCTTCGAGTATCCCGTAGGCGGCCCCTAGTAGGGCCAGATTGCCCCAGCTGAGGCCACGCTGGCGCACAATCTCTCGGGCTAGGAGCGCGCCAGAGCCGTAGAGACCCAGAGTCAAGACCACTCCACCGACGTTGTTCCATGCCAGTGGCGGCGTAGACCCACTCAGGAGTTCAGCGACCACCGGCGCGAGCAGATAGAGCGCTACGACTGCTGGCCACGTGCGCCTTGGCTCGCTCCCGGCAGCTAGATTCGAACCTGAATGGCGAACCTGAAGGGAAGGGTTGGTTGAGCTATCCAAAAGATCTCCCCACATGAACTTGCGCCGGCGGGCAGTGACAAGAGTACACGGCCTTCTTCATTTACTGTGCGCAGTTTCCTCTGTTGTTTTCCACTCGTGGTACTCGAGAATTTCGTGGTACGCAGTAGTTTCACGCTTCAGGACGGGTGAAGGATGCCCCAGGTTGCGCGTCGAGTGGAGGAGTCGAGAAGAAGAGGCACTGCGAAGTGGTAGCACGGATCGATGCACATCCTTTGCCAGCTTGGGTAGTCCTGTCCGCCCCAGACACGCTGCATAGAAGCTCTAGCGAGAGAAACCAAGCCGTGCTGCCCATATACGGGCAGCACGGGTACAAAGTGTTAGCTGGCCGCTGTCCGACGCTCTGCGCGGGACATGTAAGCCAGCCACGCCCCAAGGAGCAAGAACACCGCCGGAATGAGCGCCCACCATCCAATGGCGAAGAAGAAACCGATGGTACAGATGACAAGTAGGATCCCGCCCACCTCCGGGGCGAACAGGACGAGGATCGAGGCGACGACGGCCACGATCGCCACCAGCGACCCAATAAAAAGGTGGCCGCTGCCGGTCGTCATGCCCACGACGTGCCCCACGAAATGCAGCGAGGAATTGAGGACATTAATCACGAAGCCAATGACGGCACCGACAATGCCGAGGATCAACGACAGCATGCGCATAGGAAGATGCATATTCAGCTCCTTGTCTGACACGTCGTACACCGAATGCATCCGTTGCGCAATCCCCGCTAGCTTCTAACGCGGAGACATGCGTGATGCTGGACGGCAAGTCATGCAAGATCCATGCCGTAGGGGCGCTGCCATAAGTGGCTGAGCGGCTGAGCGGCTGAGCCGTTTGCCGGTCGGCACGTGTCCAGCACTCCCGCACTGCATGTGACAGTACGCTCCTAGGATTGTGTGGGCAAAGCTTTTTGAGCGCCGGGCAGAGGAGAGTAGCAACTAAGCAGGTGCGGGCCAAGCACCAGAAGATGCATCACCAGCCGTGACCGGGTGAGCCACGAGATGACCATTCGCGTCCCTGACTGCCAAGCCGCCTGCGCGACACTTCGGGCGCGAGGCGCGATCTTCCTCGCGCCGCCTGTGACGTGGGACGCCGAGATCCGCTGCTTCTTGCGCGATTCGGTGAGTTGCTAGTCGCCGACCAGTGCCACTGCGGTGATAGCTTTTGCCATTCGCACGCAACTCATGACGGCGTCATTGGGGCTGAGCCCGCAGAGGTCGGTCAGGATGAACAACGCATCAGGGCTGACCACTACGGCAAGGTCGCGCTTGAGCCGGACGAACGTCTCGGTATCCGCAGGCGCCAGCGCCGCCTCTGTTGGAGCAAGCGCATAATCGATCCAAGCGAACCGGAGGCCCGGACGCGTGGCGGCGAGCTCCGGTCGGGTGATGGTGGCCGAGATCATCGTGCGCACCGATCCCTGGTAGGCAAGCACACGCCGTAGGAAGACCTCGGCTGCGAAAGCAATGCGTTCGATAGGATCGGTCGATCCGGAGACCGGCTCAAGCGCCTCGGATGGACTGGGCCATAGACCGTCGAGGGCCGCGTTCACCAAGGACACGAGGTCGGGGAAGTAGCGGTAGACCGTCGCTTCCGATACGAGCGCTACCTTTGCCACCTCGGGGATCGTCACCTCTGCGCCCGCCCGAATGAGTTCGCGGCAGGCGTCGATGATCGCCATGCGGGTGCGTGTCTTCTGGTTCGTGCGGCCGGCGCCGCCATCATTCGCATCACTCTGCATCTCATCCTCCTCATCATCATTGTACCACACTATTATTATGAGAGTGCACTTGCATAAATTATGATGTTGTGATATCATGATGATAGGACACAATCATGTAGAGAGTTTACTCACACAAAGGGAAAAGAGATGACGCAGGTATCCATCGTGGGTCCTAAGGACGGCGAGATGATTCAATTAGGACCCATCCAGATGCGCATCCTCGAGGACGGCAGTATCACCGACCATCGACTCGGGATCGGCGAGATCACGCTCGCCCCGCACACGAACGGCCCACCACAGCACCGGCATGCGGAGCACGATGAGGGCTTCTACGTGGTTTCTGGAACGGCGCAATTCACCGTTGGAGACACCACCTACGACGCCCCGGCAGGGACGCTGGTGATGGTTCCGCCGGGCGCTCCACACACCTTTGCCAATCCGAGCGACCAGGTCGTCATCCTGGTGAATACCTTCACGCCCGATTTGTATGTAGAGTACTTCCGCGATCTACGGGACATGATCGCCAGCGGCCAGCCGTTGACTCCTGAGGCGAGCGTCCAGGTGATGAGCCGCTACGCCACTAGTCCTGCCACTGATTTTGCCTAGCAACTAGCCAGCATATCATCATACGCTTGTATGAGTGCGTACCAAGAAGGAGTACAGACATGTCCGAATCTATTACCCGCACAGTCCAGCTGCGATCTGATCTGTCCATCACTCTCACCGAGACCGGCAGCGGGCGAACTGTGCTTCTCCTGCATGGCGGCGGTGGCCCCTTTACCGTGCAGAGCATCGCTGCCCATTTGTCGAACACGATGCACGTCGTCACCCCGACCCACCCGGGATGGAACGGCACCGAGCGCCCGGAATGGCTCAACACGATTCCTGATCTTGCCCGCGTTTACGTGCAGATGCTCAAAGAGGAAGGGTACCACGATGTCCTGGTAGTGGGCTCCTCCGTCGGCGGATGGCTCGCCTGCGAGATGGCGATCTATGACAAAGCGAACCTACTCAGTGGCCTTGTCGTCATGGATGGCACTGGTGTCGAGATCGAAGGGCAACCGATCCGTGACTTCTATGCCCTCGATGCACGCGGCATAGCCGAGTATTCTTATCACGACCCAAGCCGCTTCTACATCGATCCAGCCACCGTTCCCCCGGAGCAGGCAGCACGCCAGCGAGCCAATATGGCCACTATGCGCGTCTTCGCAGGTGAGAAGATGTACGATCCTACATTGCTCACTCGCCTTGGGCAGATTCAGATACCCACGCTTGTGCTCTGGGGAGACAGTGATCGCATCGTCACGCCCGGCTACGGAGCAGCCTTGGCCGCCGCCATTCCCAATGCCAGCTTCAGCATCGTGACCGATGCCGGTCATCTGCCCCATTTCGAACAGCCACAAGCGACCTTCGACGCGCTCGACGCCTTTGTCTCGCGCCTATAGCAGCAGAAAACGGCAAGTCGCAATCACGCCATTGCGACTTGCCGTTTCATTCCTCCCACCGCCCTCGTATGGAAACATCATGGCGGGAATTGGCATACCAACCAGGCGTTTTTGCCGAAGCGGTGTTCAATGGGCGATATGCTTCAGACCTGCGCATCTCGGTAGTCAGCGTCGAGAGATGCCCGGAGCTGTCAAAGCCGTCCAGAAGAGACATCCACCAGCGCCTGCAGAATCCGATCGATGGTGCCAGCGGCCATCAAGAGGTGCCCTTCGCCATTCTCCAGCTGAGTCATGACGCCGGGAATCTGCCCGGATAGCCATTTTCCATGAGCGATGGGCACCATGAGATCGTCGGTGCCCTGCCAAAGCATTGTCGGAGTGGTGACCTCCGAGACTTCGAATCCCCAGGACTTCGTGAAGGCCATGTCATCGTCAATCCACCCATCCACGCCGAGACGCAAGGCCTCATGAAAGGTGGCAGCCAGGTCCTCACCGAAGTCCCCAGTGATTGCAGCTCGGTCAGCTGCTGGTAGGAGGCTGCTCATCGCGGACACGATATCCGCGGCCTCGATGTGCTGAAGTTGCTGACGCTGCCTGTCCAGGTAGGGACGCAGCGTGGCCTCCCCCTGTAATGCAGCCCCAAACTCATCGATGTTATCCTCACCCATACCTGCCATCCAGTCGAGGCCGTCGGCTGAATAGGGAGCCACACTAGCAAGTACTGCCACGGCCGAGACGCGATCGGAGAGCCGCGCTCCGCAGGCCAGCGCATGGGGACCACCTCCGGACCATCCGGCTACCAGGCAGTGGCTGGCGCCAATGAAGTCAAGTACGGCTGCGGTGTCAGCGACGACATCTACCACGCGGCGCCCCTCCTCACGGGTGGAATTCCCGTAACCGGCACGCGAGGTGGTCACCAGTCGCAGTCCAAGGCGCTGCGTGGCGGCTAACATGGTGCGGAAAGGCGTGAAGGAGCCAGGTGTGCCGTGATGG
The DNA here is from genome assembly GCA_963826075.1 of uncultured Chloroflexia bacterium. Lineage (GTDB taxonomy): Bacteria > Chloroflexota > Ktedonobacteria > Ktedonobacterales > JADMIN01 > JAJPKE01. Next base: position 46,019 of record CAWGVQ010000002.1, on the reverse strand, counting down.
TACACCAATACCTGGCCATCAGACTCCCCGCTCTCGAACACGTCGAGGTCACGGCCATCGGCCAGGCGCAGAAGTGTGCGCTTTGAGGTGCTCATACTATGTTCATTCTCTTTCGTGCCTATTCGGCGATAAGCGCAGTGTCTGGGTGGCGGTTGAGGACTAATCGGTCTTCAACATCGCCACTATGGACATCCGCCACTCCGCGTCTACCCCAACACCTCGATGACGGATATGGAGACGCTTGCTGAAGCTGTTTGGGCGCTGGTTGGATCATACACCTTGAAGGTAATATTGTAGACGGCCGGCGTCCCCAGCGGCGCTGGTAATGTGTATGTTATCGAATCGCCATCTCCCATGATAGTGGTAGTGGGGAAATAGTGCGCATTGTAAACCGACCACGTGATGTCGCTGGTGGGAATTGCGCCACACCCGCCGCTACTGGTGCCAACGAACTCTATGGTAACTGTAGACATGTTCTCGGAGGAGATTGGTCCACTGGTAGGCTTAGTAATCGAGGCTGTCAGCCCTGGGCACGGTGTGGCCGTCGGCGGCACCGGTGTAGCGGTGGCAGTGGGAGAAATCACCACTCTGGTAGGTGTTGGCACAACAACTGGTCGAGTGGTTGGTGTGGGCTTAGGAGTTGGAGAGGCAGTCGGGAGTGCGGTAGCAGTGGGGACCGGAGATCCAGTGGATGCCAGCTGTGTCAGCACCGACAGTGCCAGTATCTCGTCGCTGGAGGAGGTTTCCGAGGTGCTTATGCGTACGTGGTAGGCGGAGAAGCTTGGAGCGGTAGCGAGCAGAGCCAAAGCACCGCTGGAATGGGCTCCTACTCCGGCTGTGGGTGCTCCGGCGTAACAGACCATCGCGTTGGCAAATACGCTGATGCGCTGCTCCTGTCCAGCTGCCAGCCTACCATGGGCAGGGGTAATCTGTGCCCAGTCTGCGCCATCTGCTACCGTCTCCACTGGAGTCGCCGACCAGGAAACAGAACTGGTGCTGGTTGAGTTGTCCAACTCGATTGAGAAGGGCGCGAGTGTCCCCGAAACACTACAGGTTTGCGCGGAATTAACGGCGATAACGCGGAAGTGGTCGCCGAATGGCACTGCCCAGATACTCAGCAGTATCGCCAGCACCGTAGCTACCAGGCCGGAGGATGTAGCTACACGCACGGCGCAGCCGGGGTGTATCCGACTGAGCAGCCCCGACAGGTCGTCGATCGCCAAATCTTGTTGAGTTTCCTTGGGATCGAAGAGGTGGTGACGTGCCAGAAGATGCCAGGCACCGATGAGATTGAGCCCCACCCCAGCGGCGGCTAGGATGATTCCTACCTGCGGGACCAATCGTTGCGCTTGAAATACCCAGCTGGGTGGCGACATATTACCTGCGCGTACGATGATAATGGCCGCTATATCGGCAAGAGCCAGGAAGATTGCGCTCAGTCCAAGAATCAGGCTGAGACGCGAGAGGAGGTCTCCCGGCTCGGCGGTCTCGGCCGGAATTTCGGTTGCGGGTTCGGCTAAGGTCGTTATTGCATCGGACTCGTTGTCATCAGCCATATATGGGTCTCCAGACCGGCGCAGCAGGCTCGGCATGCAGCATGCTGCGCCGAAAAAATCAGAAACGTATGCTAACTGGGAGCTACTGTCAAGTAGATGTCCAGCGCCGCCAGAGCGATAACGAGGACCGCCGCAATGACACCGCTGCGAAGACGGGCGCGGACGGCGCGCGGCGTAACGACACGCCCCCCGACAAAAATGAAGCTGTAGACGATAGCAATGGCCGCGACTATCAGCGTTCCTATGGTCACCCACAGCTGAATCGTCGGAGTTGGGATGGTATGGCCGAATAAGAGCATGCGTTTCTCCTCCAGCGACGGACATGAACTTCGGCGTTCATCGCCAGCAGAAGCTGAACAGTAAACGCCGCAGCGTCACTGTACCGTAGCTTCATTAAGATTGTGTTAAATGAATGTAACAATACCAGCGAAGCTGGGGTGGAGTGGTTGACCGATGCAGGCCTCTTGAGACCAGAATGGGAAGTCGTGCTCCTAACTCGTACGAAGCGGCGGGAGGAATCGCAGCGATGATATCCGGGACGATACGCGAGCTATGGCGCTACCCGGTCAAGTCGATGCAGGGAGAGCGACAAGACGTTGCACGTATTGACGATCGTGGTTTTGGCGGCGACCGAATGTATGCTCTGCGCGACCGTGAGACAGGAAAGATCGCCAGCGCGAAGCATCCACGGCTCTGGGGTCAGTTGTTGCTGTGCTCGGCCCGAATCGTCTCGCCCGCGGGAGCAGTGCGCATCACACTGCCGGATGGCCGCCAGGTCACAACCGGGCAGGATGACGTGGATGCCGCGCTGTGTGGTGCCGACGCTGCCTCAGGTTCAACTGGCTGGGGATATCGGTATCCTGCGAACAATCGCCGAGCACAATCGTCCGCCCGTGCCCGCGCTGAGTGGCGAGCGGATGCCGTGTCTGGGCATCTATGCCTCGGTGGAGCGAGGTGGTCTCGTGCGCGTGGGCGATACGGTGCGGGGGAGGGACTGAGGAGCGCGAATCCTTATGTTTACGCTGCCTCCGACTGCGCTCCCAGGAATACCCGCACCGCATCCAGCACCTGTTTCTGCCGGAAGAAGAGGATCAGGTGGCCGCCATCGAAGGCGATCAATCTCGAGCCGTGTATGCCCGCATGCATCTCCTCTGCTGCCTGAATGGGGGCTTGCCGATCAGTCCGGCCCTGCAGGATGAGCGTCGGCACGCTGATCTCGGGCAGCCGGTCGCTGGCATCATAGTCGCGTGATGCCTGCAGCTGGCGCTCAAAGGCGTATTGCGGCTGAGGGTAGCGCTTGCCAATGCGGCGTACGAACGGAAAGGTGATGGCCAGGTTGAACATCACGCCGCGGCGTCGGATAGGAATACGCTTGACAAACGTCGAGACTAGGATGAGGCTCTTCACCATCTCTGGATGCCGCAGCGTGAGCTCGGTGGCGATGCGCCCTCCCATCGAGACGCCCAGCACATGGGCGTGGGTGGTGCCGAGAGCGGCGAGGAGACCAGCGGTGTCGTCGGCCATCATGCCGATCGAATATGGAATGTCCGGCTTATCGGTTCTCCCGGCGCCACGATTGTCGAACGCGATGACGGTGTACTGTTGTGCCAGCTCCGAGATGATCCGCTCAAACGCGGTGATATCAATCGAAAGCCCAGGAATGAGAACCAGCGGCTCGCCCTCGCCATGCATTTCATAGTACACGTTAATGTCGTTGACCCGTATCGTCGGCATCCTGGTACCCACTTCTAATCGGCTCACGCGCACGCTGCTGCGGTAGCACCAGAGCAGATGTTGCCAGCTCCTCGCCCATCCACCGAGGAAGGCACCGCTCTACCCATGCCGCTCGGCAATCCACTCTACACCGGTTATACGCTCCACTATGCTGGTTGCGCAAGACCGGCCGCTCTCGCCGTTCACTTCAGGTCAGTGAGTTCCCACAGATTTTGAATTCTGCCATTTAGTGAGCCCTTCGTCCCACTCAGACCAGTTTAGGTCGATAGCTCCGCTGCCATGATTGCTTCCACCGACATATCTACCGGCGGACCCACATGCTTACGGTACGTGCCATTCATTCCTGTGCTTTGGTAACGAGACTCGTAACGAATGCGAGACGCTCCAACCATACACTCTTTGATGAACAGTACGTGGTGACGGGAAATTGGCGAGTGGCTCAAACCAAGAGGGAAGTGTGGGTACAGCGAATGACGATTGCAGTTAACGCTATCACCATGATCAATAGATTCACTGGCGTTTCGTTGCCTACCAGCATGCCAATAAACGACATGGAACCTGATGCAGGGGTCATTGGACCGGGCTCGATGACCTGGAAGATCCATAATGAACAGTGGCTGGTTCTTGGTAGTGCCACAGCGCTCCTGTTGCAAACGGCCCATCCAGTAGTGGCGCAAGGTGCCCTTGATCATGGTGCCGGCGCGACCGATCCCTTTGAACGCTTTTACCGAACCTACGCGTGTATGGCGATGCTCCTTTGCGGGAGCACACGTGAGGCGCGTGCATCGGCACGCTTCATCAACCAGATGCATCACCGAGTGAATGGTACGCTCACAGAAACAATTGGTATGTACCATACCGGGGATACGTATTGTGCCATGGATTCCGCCCCATTGTTGTGGGTGCATGTCGCTTTCATTGAAAGCATGTTGACCGCCTATCGAACATTTGTGGGTCCCTTATCCGCAGACGATTGTGAGCAATACTGGCAGGAATCGCGTCAATATGCGCACTTGCTGGGTTTGACGGACGTAGTCCTACCAACGAGCTATACCGACATGCAAGGGTATTTCCAAGACACTATCGCGCGGAGTGAGGTGATCGTGGGCGAGGTAGGACGTGTCGTAGCCGACACGATATTGCATCCACCTTTGCCGATTCACCGTCGGCTCATGTGGGCATTGGTGCGGCTATTAGCAGTGGGCCAATTGCCCGTACAAATCCGCGAAGGGTATGGCTTCCGATGGTCATGGCGAGATCGACTAGGTTTTGGTCTTGTGAGCCACACGTGTCGCTTCCTACGGGTCCTCTTGAAGGGGATCCTAGGCTATTCGCCTATGATTGCGTTCGCTGAGCGCAGGGCACGGGGCGAACTCGGTCGCTCGGTGGACTAAGTGGCATCTCGTTCTCGTCTTCCGAGAAGGCGTGCAGAAGATTTGAAGCCAGCTTATGGGAGTTACTCGGCCCGTTGTGCCGGCGTCAGCTCCATCAATTGTGCCAGCTTCTTTGCTGTATTCGCTTCCTCCAGGGGCGTATAGATGATCATGCGCAAATCTGGCGCGTCCTTGACCTGGAGGGTGGTGGGTTGAAGCACAAGTCGTCCAACAAGAGGATGATTCAATTCCTTTTTCTCTGCGTGACTAGCCTGGACCGCATACTGTGGCCACCATGCCCGAAAGTGCGGGCTGGCATGCTCCAGTTCGGCGACCAACGCTCTTCGCCAGGGCTCTCCCACGTAGCGTTCTGTAGTGACACGAAATTGTGCCAGCAGGCCCTGTGCAGCTTCCTGCCAGTTGGGAAGAAGTACATGCCGTAACGAGCAGGTAAACGTTAAGCGAAGGATATTGCGTTCGCGGACAGGCAGCGCGCCAAAGTCGGTTTGATAGATGCCTGACATGGCCTGGTTCCAGGCAAGCAGATCCCAGCGCGGATTCGCGACATAGGCAGGGGACGTACCCAAGGAGTCCAGAATGCTTTGGAGAACAACGCTAACTGTCGTGGTCAACGAATAGGAATCCGCGGGATGATATTGGCGAGCCAAGAAAAACAGATGGTCGCGCTCGACAGCACTTAGGTGCAGGACCCTTGACAGACTCTCCAAAACTTGAGTGGAAACCGTAATAGCCCGACCCTGCTCCAGGCTGGTATACCATGTGACGCCGACACCCGCTGCCAAGGCCAGCTCTTCTCTGCGTAACCCCGGCGTCCGGCGCCGTCGACCACGCGGCAGGCCAATGGCTTCTGGAGACACACGTTCTCGTCGCGAGCGTAAGAAGTGTGCCAGTTCGTCACGCCGTTCCTGATCGTTCATCCATCTTCCTCACGTATCCTGCCAGTTTTTATGCCAGGATAATCTCTGTACTGGGTACGAGGCCAATGGTCTGGCATCATCGTATCATGACACACCGAACCAGCGTGGATAGACAACTGTTCAAATGCTGCCACGCGGCAAAGAGGAGCCCATGATGACAGAGGACTTGCGGAGCGATACGCTGCTATCCAGCCCTACCATGTTGCAGGGTCAGGTAGTGTTGATTACGGGTGCGAGCCGGGGCATTGGTGCGGCCACCGCTCTTCTGCTGGCCAGACATGGAGCGGCGGTCGGCGTCAATTATCACCAACGTGCCGATCGGGCGCAGGATGTCGTCTCGACCATTCGTGCTGCGGGTGGCCGCGCCATCGCCGTAGCTGCCAGTGTGGATGACGCACACCAGGTCGAGGCCATGATTCAGCAGGTGGAGCAGGAGCTCGGACCCATCGATACGCTGGTGTTGAATGCCATTGCCAGCAGAATGCCAGACATGACGACGGGCGGACCGGGAGAGGCTCGCGACAACTGGACCTTCAAGCCGTTTCTCGACTCCACCTGGGAGCGGTACCAGACGATCGTCGTGCGCATACTTGCCGGCGTCTATGTCCCGGCACGCGTGATGGCTCCCTTGATGGTTCAGCGTAAGCATGGCCGTCTCATTGCCGTCAGCAGTACGCTTGCCCGTGCCCCGTATAGTGGCGCCGGGGCTGTGGCCGCCGGCAAAGCGGCCGTAGAAGCTCTTCTCAAGGCTCTGGTGCCGGAGCTAGGACCGCATGGCATTCGCGTGAACATAGTAGCGCCGGGCGCAGTCGAAACCGAGGCTTCGGCCCCTTTTCTTCAGGCACGTAAAGAAGCTATCAGCCAGACGCTGCCGCTCCGGCGCATTGGTCAGCCTGAAGATATCGCCGCGGCGATTCTACTCCTGGCCACGCCCCAGGCCGACTACCTTACCGGGAACTACCTCGCCGTCGGCGGTGGGAATTACTTGCCATAGTAGCAGGAGAACATGTATAGGTATGCAAGCCATTGTTCGTCGATCCAGCGGCGCCCGTGCGCCTGGGTTTCCAAACCGTTGCACCTCCCACACCACTAGCCAATGAAGCCGTGGTGCGGGTGAGCTCAATGTCCTGAATCGTGGTGAAGTAGTATACCGAGTGCAGGGTGCTCCAGGAACACGCCTGGGGTGGGACCTCGCAGGAGAAGTGGAAAAGGCGGCAGCTGACGGTTCCGGACCAGCTCAAGGGACGAGGGTGGTCGGTGTCACCATGGAGCATCCTACCGCTTGGGCCGAATTTGTGGCGGTCCCAACCGACTCGCTGGCGAACCTCCCACCGGAGGTTCCGTTCGCTCAAGCAGCGGCACTCCTAGTCGCAGGACTCACCGCACTCTACGCCCTCGACCATGGGGGCAGTCTCCTCGCTCGTCCGGTCCTGGTAACGGCTGCGTCCGGTGGAGTCGGGCTCTTTGCCTGCCAATTGGCCTCATTGGCAGGTGCACGGGTAGTTGGCCAGGTACGTCACGCTCCATCAGTATCTTTCGTCCAGGAAGCGGCTGTAGATCACGTGATAGTAGATGAGAACATTGCAGATGCGGCAAAACTCGGCCCATATCACCTGATCATCGACCAGCTTGGTGGAGAAGCGCTGGGGGAGGCCATGACATACCTTGCTCCCGTGGGAACGTGTGTATCCATCGGAGCGCTAGCAGGTCGCGATGTTCCAATAGATTTGGCGCGCATGCGGCAAGCACCGAGTGCCAGACTGGAGTTCTTCAATCTATGGTTGGGGCTCAAGCACGAGTCTGCTTCTCTTGGACTCAAACGATTGGTCCATTTAGTCGGCTCGGGTCGGCTAAAGCCTTTCATCGGCATGGAGGCGGATTGGCATGAGATAGGTAGAGTTGCACAAGACCTCATCGATCGGCAGTTTCCGGGGAAGGCTGTATTGCACATCTCCTAAAAGGCAGGTGTGATACACTATCTGTGCGCGGGAGGCGCGCACCCGGTCCGCGGAAAGGACAGAAGTCCACCTCACTCCCATTCCTTCGCACGAACACCCTTTCTGCCTGCACCTGCGGACCATCAGGCATGCGAAGAAAGGACGTTCATCATGCCGGTCAAACCGCTTCCCCCGCATCCGCATCTTGCTCACCTCAAGTCACAGGCGAAGGACGTGCTTCAGTCCCGCGCCGCATACGATCCACAAGTGGCCCAACGCATTCGGGAATTTCATCCCCGCTTCCAGGGCTGCACCGACACAGCAATTTTTGACGCCCCGTTTCGCCTCAGCGATGCACAACTGACCATCGCGCGTGAGCGCGGATTTGCAAGTTGGGCACGCCTGAAGCGGCACATCGAGCAGCCCACCCAAGCCGATAGGCTGGACCTCTCCCATCATGAGCGGATCGAGGACCCAGCATTTCGTCACGCCGTGGATCTCCTCGACCAGGGTGACGTCGTCAGCTTGCGTGCCCATCTGAACGCGCACCCGCATCTGGTGCGAGCACACGTGACGTTTGAGGGAGGGAATTACTTTCGCCATCCAACGCTGCTTGCATTCGTGGCAGAGAACCCAATACGCCACGGAACGCTGCCGGCCAACATCGTTGATGTGGCAAAGGTGATCCTCGACGCAGGGGCGCATGCAGACCCAGCCACCGTTAACGAAGCGTTGGAACTGGTCTCGTCGGGATGTGTACCGCGCCAATGTCAGGTACAGATTCCCTTGATTGACCTCCTCTGTGCATACGGTGCCGAGCCCACGAGCGCGCTGCTCGTCGCATTGGAATATGAGGAACGCGAGGCGGTGGACGCCTTGCTCCGCAATGGTGCGCGGGTTGATATGATCAGTGCCGCAGGTCTGGGGCGCACGGAGGATGTGCGTCGTCTCCTCCCAACCTCAACTGGCGAGGAGCGACATGGTACTTTAGCCTTGGCGTCCCAGTATGGCCATGCCGATATCGTGCGTATGCTCCTGGATGCCGGCGAGGATCCCAGTCGCTACAACCCGGTGGGGCTACATGCGCATTCGACGCCGTTGCATCAGGCAGCTTTGCATGGTCACGACCCGGTCGTGCGCCTGTTGGTGGAACATGGTGCACGGTTGGATGTGCAGGATACGATCTGGCACAGCACTCCAGCCGACTGGGCACAACACGGAGGTCAGAGCGCAATCACCGAGTATTTCCAGGCACAAGAAGCGTTGGGCCAGCGGGGAGGACCACCCACTGGAAGGCAAGATGCCCGTACTCCAGGGAAGGCATGATGATAGTGGTCCAGATTTATAGCCATGTCACTGGTGATCGCCGGACATTTCGGGCAATGAGAGAGGCAAGTGGATCCATATGTGTGCAACACGCCCTCAGGTGCTATCCGCCCGTATCCACGCGCCCCTTCGTCGCCAATGGGTCTCAGCGGGCGTCCGCTGTTCTTCCTGCATCTTGGATGGATCGTCGCCGTCCTTTCTCAGCGCCATTCATGCCTCCCACATCGGCATTTGTGCTCTCCTATCCCATGTTCTCCCTTGCTCTGCTGATCCGTAGTGTGACCGGGCACTCGCGGCAGAATGAGGGTAAGATCCCACTTGATGCTGTTCACGCTATTTCTTGTACGCCGGTTGGTGTGAGAGTAGAATGTGGGCCAGGCGAATGGAGACAAGACGGTAGGGAGAAATGCTATGCAGAAATGGGAATACATGCAACTCATGCGGATTGATACACCCACGGGTACCCAATGGACCATCAATGATCAAAGCGTAGGAGTTCCCTCATTTATAGGATTGCTCAATCAGATGGGTAATGATGGCTGGGAGCTAGTAGGATTCACAGGGACCACCACAACGCTTGCGTTTGGAAGCGTCGCCGGGACTGCCAGAGAGTATATCCTCAAGCGTCGCCTGCCCTAGTTCGCGGTCCGATGCCGAATTTGTTCATTCAGATTTCAAGCTGTATACAACTGAACATGCCTGCAGCTGATCCCAACCTTGGTTACGTGGTTGTAGTATGGTGATCAGCTGCATCTGAGATCCACTACGACGAATTGCAACATTTCAGTGAAATTTGGTATAAGGCTCTCTCTATCAGCTAGAGCTTGGCGTGAACGTGATGCGACGGTAAGGTAGAATGCAGCATGCCTGCTAACTGATCGTGTCCTCCCAATGTGCCCGTCGAAAAAATGGGTGTTGGCCTTGCAGTATTTGTCCGTATCCGAAGCTGCAAATACTCGTACTATCGGCCAACAAGAGCCACAAGCGGAGACCCATTGGCCCAACACAGCGCGCTCAGACCAATGAAGACCACAAGGAAGAGGAGTGGGGCCATGAGATTTGCCATGTCCTTGCGGAGAAGGTGTGTGCAGGTCGCAACAACGAAGTAGACGGCCATCCATGCTGCCGCAGCTTCTCCTAGAGCGGGGATCAGCAGACCCACTAACAGCCCAATAGCGCCGATTATGGCCAGGATTCCAGCCAGCATCCAATACCATTGCGGATAGTGAAGCGCTTGCTCCCTTAATCCATACCACTCTTCCACGAGAGCATTGCAGAAAGGTAGTAAACATAACTAATAGCAAAGTGGTCATAATAAACTTAACCAAAAGCGAAGTGATCATAAATATAACCAAAAGCGAAGTAATGTTATGAAGTTAACGTCCAGTTCATGTTAGCAGTAACTGCCCGGCCTTCGACACACGGTTTAGGTATTGGCTGCTATTCGTTCGGACTCGATCCACCAAATAGCCATAACCCCTTTACAACCACTATCGTATACCGCTACAATCCGCAACAAATTGATCGACCTAGTCTGATCATCTCAGGTTGATGCGAGACCCGTCGCAACCCCGACACTTTTATACCATGCGCTGGGACTCGACCATTGCTCCCCAAGAGCCGTTGGCCGCCACGCTCAGGTTGTCACAGCGGTCCGCCGCTGACTGGGGTACACGCATCTCGAACCAGCCCATCCGGACACCGGCAGGAGCACCGCTGATGAACTTCCAAAGCAGCCTTCAGCTACAAGCGGAGCGGCCGCGGGAGCTGACTTACCCGCTAGGCGAGGGCGTCTTTGTGCCCAAGCACCTGCGTCACTGGGCGCAGACGGACCCTGACCGGGTTGCGATCCACTTCCATACCCCCAAGGCGGCCGAGTTGGTCGGTAGGGTGTCGTGACAGCGCTGCCGAGGAAGGTTCTCGTGGCGAACCGCGGCGAGATCGCCATCCGGATCTTCAGGGCCGCGCAGTCACTCGGCATCGCGACGGTCGGAGTACGCTCGGAAGACGACGTCACTGCACTGCACATTCGCCGGTGCGACGAGGTCGCGGTCCTGCCCGGTGTCGGGCCGGCGGCATACCTCGACGTCACTGCTGTTGTCGCTGCCGCCGCCAGTACCGGTGCCGACGCCATCCATCCGGGCTACGGCTTCCTGTCCGAGAGCGCCGATTTCGCCCGCGCCTGCACGGATTTTGGGATCACGCTCGTGGGGCCGGATGCTGATGCGTTGGAGACCTTTGGCGACAAGGGACTGGCACGGGCACTCGCCCTGCAAGAGCAGGTACCGGTTGTGCCGGGCACCCAGGGCGCGACGACGGTGAACGAGATGGTGGAGTTCATGCAGGCCCAGGTAGGTCCGGACGGCGTACCTCCCGTTGTCATGGTGAAGGCAATCGCCGGCGGTGGCGGCCGAGGGGTGCGCGTGGTCCGCGACCCCGGTCAGCTCAAGCGCGCGTTCGAAGAGTGCCGGGCCGAAGCGCTCGGCGCCTTCGGCCTCGGCGACCTCTACATCGAGCGCATGTTGGTCAGTGCCCGCCACGTCGAGGTCCAGGTTGTCGGCGACGGCACCGGCGCCGCCATCCATCTGTGGGATCGTGACTGTAGCGTGCAACGCCGCCATCAGAAGCTCATCGAGATCGCCCCGAGTTCCGTCCTGCCCGAGTCCGCGCGCGCGGACCTTTTGGCCGCCGCGGTGCGGCTCGCGTCGGCCGTGCGGCTGCGTGGCGTGGCCACCATCGAATTCCTTGCCACGACCGCCACCGAGTTCTTCTTCCTTGAGGTTAACCCGCGCCTACAGGTCGAGCACACGGTCACTGAAGAGGTCCTTGGCGTCGACCTCGTCGCCACCCAGCTGCGTCTCGCCGGCGGTGCCACGCTGGCCGAGCTTGGCCTGACACAGGACGCCGTTCCGATACCGTCCGGCGCGGCGATCCAGGTGCGGGTGAACGCGGAGCAGGCCCGCCCTGACGGCACCGTCGTGCCGAGCAGCGGCACCGTGCGCGCGTTCGTGCCGGCGACCGGTCCTGGCGTACGTATCGATACGGCGGCTCACCCTGGGCTGCCGGTCAATCCGCGCTTCGACTCCCTTCTCGCCAAAGTCGTCGTGCATGACCGCAGCGGGTTCGATGGTGCTCGCCGGCTGGCCCAGCGCGCCCTCGCCGAGACCACCATCGCCGGCGTCGCGACAAACCTGGCCTTTCAGCGCGCAATCCTCGAGAGCGAGGACTTTGCTGCCGGCCGATGCGACACTGGCTGGGTCGACCAGCACATGGCGGCCCTCGTCGAGCTCGCGGGCGCAATCGGACGCCACACTGCTGCGGACGAGTCGAGCACGGTCGCGATGGAAGACACCACATCGGTCGAGGCCACCCCGGACGAGCGCGCGGGCGCGATCCGCTCCGACATGTCCGGCGTCGTTGCCACTGTCGACGTCGAGGCTGGCCAGTTGGTCCAGGCTGGTGCCGTGCTCGTCGTCATTGAGGCCATGAAGATGCAGCACCCTCTACTCGCTGCGCAGGCCGGCCGCGTTGAGGCCGTCCAGGTCAGAGTCGGTGAGGTCGTCAACGAGGGTCAGGTGCTCGTCCTGGTGACCGCTGCCGGCGACGCCGAAGCGGCGACGAGTGGCACAGAGGAGACCGACCTGGACCACATCCGGCCCGACCTGCAAAAGATCCTCGACCGGCGTGCCAAGCTGCACGACGAGGCTCGGCCCGATGCCGTCGCCAAGCGGCACCAGCTCGGTATGCGCACTGCGCGGGAGAATGTCAACGATCTAGTCGACGGCGGCCTAAACGTCGAGTACGGCGGCTTCGCGGTCGCCGCACAGCGAAACCGCCGCGGACTGGCCGACCTTGAGGCGCGCACTCCCGCTGATGGCATCATTGCCGGCATCGGCCGGGTCAACGGTACCCTATTCCCGGCTGAGCAGTCGACCTGCGCAGTGTTCGCTTACGACTACACGGTCCTGGCCGGTACTCAGGGTTACTGGAGCCACAAGAAGACTGACCGGCTGCTCGAGGTTGCCTACCGGCGGCAGCTGCCAGTCATACTGTTCGCCGAAGGCGGCGGCGGCCGGCCTGGCGACACGGACATACCGGTTGTGGCCGGCTTGCACTACGCCACCTTCGTCAGGATGGGCGCGCTGAGCGGCCGGGTGCCCACGATCGGCATCGCCAATGGGCGCTGCTTTGCCGGTAACGCTGCCCTGCTTGGTGTCTGCGATGTGGTCATCGCGACCGAAGCCTCGAACATCGGCATGGGTGGTCCCGCGATGATCGAGGGCGGCGGGCTCGGCGTCTTCACTCCAGAGCAGATCGGGCCGATCGCCGTCCAGCGCCGCAACGGTGTCGTCGACATCGTCGTGTGCGACGAGGCCGAGGCTGTCGCGGTTGCCAAGAAGTATCTGAGCTACTTCCAGGGGGCACTGCCGATCTACAAGGCGGCGGACCAGCGGCTCTTGCGGCACGTGATCCCGGAGAACCGGAAGCGCGTGTACGACGTCCGCAGCGTGCTCACTACGCTGTTCGACGTCGACTCTGTCCTCGAGTTGCGTCGCGAATTCGGACCCGGTCTGATAACCGCGTTGGCTAGGCTGCAGGGGCGGCCGGTGGGCGTCATTGCCAATAACCCCGCCCACCTCGGTGGCGCCATCGACGCCGATGGCGCCGATAAGGCCGCCCGGTTCCTGCAGCTCTGCGATGCATATGCCCTGCCAGTCGTCTCGCTCTGCGACACGCCGGGATTCATGGTCGGGCCGGATTCAGAGAGGAATGCGACGGTACGGCATTTCCCGCGGCTGTTCGTACTGGGCGGGCACATGACAGTGCCCGTCGTTACCGTCGTGCTGCGCAAAGCATACGGGCTCGGCGCGCTCGCCATGGCGACCGGCAGCTTCCACAACACGTCGGCGACCCTTGCCTGGCCCACCGGCGAGTTCGGCGGCATGGGTCTGGAGGGCGCCGTCCGCCTCGCCATGAAGGGCGCCCTCGCGGCCATCGAGGATCCGGTGGAGCGCCAGCAGACATTCGACAACATGGTCGCGTCCGCCTACGAGATGGGTAGTCCGATCAACACCGCATCGACGCTAGAGATCGACGAGGTCATTGACCCGGCCACCACCCGTTCAGCGCTCGTCGCCGTGTTGCTCGCACGCCCGGCGCCGACCCGCGATGGCTGGGCCAATAGCCGACGCAGCACCGGCGTCGACACCTGGTGACGCCGGTGCTGCGCCCCCACTTTGAAGCGTACTGGATTTATAGGCAATTCAGTATCCTAAGTTGACCTTTTGGCGAGCACGATACTAACCCTCGAAACTAGCCTGGAGCACGAGGTGCGCTGAAGAGACGTCCTCTATACTGGATGCCTATGTCTGAACCACCGCCGTAGTGTGCTTTGACGGACCGAAAGTACTGACCATGGCAAAACACAATGAGAAGGACAAGCCCAACAAGCACGACAAGAGGGAAGAGCCTACTCCGCAGGTGGCAGTGGCCGAGCGAGGCGCGCTCAACGGCCATAACGGTGATGCTGGTGCGGCCCGCATGCGTCGCAAAGACTTCGAGCAATCCCTCGAGCATCTTCAGGTCGAGCTGGTCAAGCTGCAGCTCTGGGTTAAGGACCGTGGAGCGAAGGTCTGTGTGCTCTTCGAGGGACGCGACGCCGCCGGAAAAGGCGGTGTCATCAAATGCATTACCGAACGCACCAGCCCGCGGGTATTTCGCGTCGTGGCGCTACCCGCACCGACCGAGCGGGAGAAATCGCAAATGTACTTTCAGCGCTATCTCCCCCACTTGCCGGCCGCCGGGGAGGTGGTGCTCTTCGACCGCAGTTGGTATAACCGGGCGGGCGTCGAGCGGGTGATGGGGTTTGCCAGCGAGCAGGAGGTGGCGACCTTTCTCACCTATGTACCGCCGGTTGAACGCGCGATCATGGCCTCTGGCGTCATCCTCGTCAAGTATTGGCTCGAGGTGAACATGGAGAATCAGAGCATGCGCTTTAGGCAGCGCGTCGAGGATGGGAGAAAGCGCTGGAAGCTTAGTCCTCTCGACCTGGAGGCGCATCGGCGCTGGTACGATTACTCTCGCGCACGCGACGCCATGTTTGTGGCCACCGATACCGCCGACGCTCCCTGGTATGTGGTGGATTCCAACGATCAACGGCGGGGACGTCTTAACTGTATCGCGCACCTCCTGGGCATCATCCCCTACGAGGAAGTGCCACAGGAACCAGTCACATTGCCCAAGCGCCAGCCAAAAGGCAATTACGCCGAACCAAACTACCCCTATCGCTATGTACCAGGGCTCTACTGAGGAGCACGAGTGAAAGGCACGCGCCCAATGGCGGCATCATCAACCTCTGCCCCATTAGCGGGACCACACCTGCCGGAGGAGCAGACCCACTGGTACCAGCTTCCAGCCGAGGCCGTTGCCCGCCAGCTCGGCGTTGATCCAGCGAAGGGACTGAGCGCGGTCGAGGCCCAGCAGCGGCTGGCGCAGTATGGACCAAATCGCTTGGCTGGCAAGAAGAAGGAATCGGGACTCCATGCGTTCCTGCGCCAGTACCAGGACTTCATGCAGGTGGTGCTGGTGGCGGCAGCGGCCATCAGCCTAGTCGCCATTCGGGATTTGGGAACCACACTGGTCCTGGTGGGCCTGACTGTCTTCAACGCCGTCATGGGCCTCCGACAGGAGGCCAAGGCCGAGGCAAGCGTCGCTGCGCTCCAACAGATGCTCAAGCTTATTGCCCGTGTGCGGCGCAACGGCGAGATGGTCGAGATCAACGCTGAAGAGCTGGTGCCCGGTGACATCGTCCTCATCGAAGCGGGCGATCGCGTTCCCGCCGATGGGCGCTTGTTCCTCGCCGCTACGCTCGAGATCGAGGAGGCAGCCCTAACCGGTGAAAGCACACCTACGCTGAAGGACACGAAAGCCATTGAGAAAGCGGACATCGGCCTTGGCGACCGTCTCTGCGTGGCATTCATGAATACCGCGGTCACCCGTGGCCGCGGTGAGATGATCGTGACCACGACTGGCATGCAGACCGAGATCGGCCATATCGCTAGATTGCTCGACAGCACCGAAACAGAGAAGACCCCGCTGCAAAAACAGCTCGACCGGTTGACAATCGTCATCGCCAGCATTGCCGGCCTGGCGTTTGTCATCATTTTAGTCTTGGGCCTAGTGCGAGGTGAGCCATTCCGGGCACTGTTCATCGCGGGCATTGCGCTGGCGATTGCCGCCATTCCCACCGGCCTGCCTGCCGTCGTCACCACCCTGTACTCGATGGGGACGCGGACCCTTGCCAGTCAACACGCGATTGTCAAGCGCCTGCCGTCTGTCGAGACGCTGGGCTCGACCTCGGCCATCTGCTCGGATAAGACCGGTACCCTGACCCTGAACAAGATGACCGCGCGAGAATTTACCATTCCGGGGCAGAACCGCTACAAGGTCACCGGCGAAGGGTACTCTACCCAGGGACAACTGTTGCATGCCGGCGGAGCCAAGATCGACCTCGACTCGATACTGCTGCCAATGGCGTTGTGTGCTGATGCCCGTCTCGACGGCGAGAATCTGATCGGCGACCCGACCGAAGGGGCGCTGATCGTCCTGGCAGAAAAGGGCGGGATCGCCGTAGAAAGCGCTCGGGAGCGCTATCCCCGTGTGGCCGAGGTGCCGTTCGATGCGGCCTATAAGTTCATGGCAACCTTCCACCACATGGCGGATGAGGCAGGCAGGCTCGTCGTGCGATGCTGTGTGAAGGGTGCGCCCGATGTGCTCATCGCGCGGGGCAGCTCCTATTGGGCGCCGGGCGGCCAGATCTCGCCCGTCACCGATGAGAACCGCGCACTCGCGCTCGACGAAAACAACCGCATGGCGAGCGGCGGCGAGCGGGTCATGGTGATTGCGCGGCGCGATTTCGCGCCAACCACCTTCAATCCGGCGGGAGATCTGATTGAGTTAGTAAACGACTTAACACTGTTGGCCATGGTAGGCATCGTCGATCCTCCTCGCCCAGAGGCCAAGGCGGCCATCGCCACCTGCAAGAGCGCTGGCATCCAGGTGCGCATGATTACCGGAGACCACGCCGTCACTGCGGCTGCTATCGGCCGCGAACTTGGCATTCAGGGCAATGCTCTCACCGGCGCGCAGTTTGCCGCCTTGAGTGACGAGGCCCTGCTGGAGCAGTTGTCCGACATCGGCATTGTGGCGCGCGTCGCTCCCGAAGACAAGATTCGGCTCGTGCGGCTGCTCCAGCAGCAAGGCAACATCGTCGCCATGACTGGCGATGGTGTCAACGACGCCCCTGCCCTCAAGAAGGCCGACATCGGTGTGGCCATGGGAATCACTGGCACGGAGGTTTCCAAAGATGCTGCGGTCATGATCCTGACCGACGACAACTTCGCTACCATCGTCACGGCCGTGGAGTATGGTCGCGCGCTCTACGATAATCTGGCCAAGTACATTCGCTTCCAGATGTCGACGCTTGTGGGGTTCATCGCCAGCTTTATCGGTGCGGCGATCTTCAATATCGCGGGTGGTATTCCATTTACTCCGCTGCAGGTCCTGTGGGTGAACTTCGCCATTGATATTCCGATCGCGATTGCATTGGGCTTTGGCACGGCGTCGAGTGGGCTGATGGAGCGGAGACCGCGTCCCATGGCAGCACCTGTGGTCACGCGTGCGCAATGGCTGGTGATCATCACACTGGGCTTCATCATGGCCGCTGGCGCATTACTCACGCGGGCCTATGCGCAGTCAGTAGCAGGGGTGAGTGTCGCAGCGACCATGTCGCTGACCGCCTTCGCCCTCTTCAATGTGTTTGCTGGCCTCGCCGCTTGGGACGAAACCCAGACGATCTTCACCCGTGATCTCTTTGCCGATCGGCGCCAAGTAAGCCTGTATGGGCTGAGCTTGCTACTAACCCTCCTCGTGACCGAGGTGCGCTTTTTGCAGCGCCTCTTTGGCACAACTGCGCTGACGCTGGCCCAGTGGCTGATCTGTCTTGGGGTGGCGGCGACATTGCTGATCGCTGACGAGCTGATCAAAGTCTTCCTGCGCCGAAGGCGTGGCAGGCAGGAGCTGCCCACACGCGAGACACCAACATCCATGCCACGTGGCTCGGCGCCCATCGTGCCGGGTGTTGATGGGCAGCGCCCGGCTGCGGGGTAATGCACTCTGGAGGATCGAGGGATGGTGGGTGTTCCCGCCAGCTCAGCGCTGAGTCTCCTGGATGCCACTTACCCCCTCACAGCGGGGGGCGCCAGAGAAGAGTCACCATCAATCGCAGGTAGCGTGTCCTGGCGCAAATCGTTGGTCGATTGCCATGGAGCAGCGATCTACCCCATTTGGCTCGAGCATTTGAACTACAATGCGGCTCTGGCACACTCTAGGTGCGTCTGAGTGGTGTGGAAGGTACCTACTGCTTTGCGCGCAGGTTGATAACCATATGATACGCTGGTGCCATGAGCAAGACCAAAGCAGTTCAGCTCGATTGGCGCGACGGACGGCGGCGCCCTCACCAGGCACAGGCCCAACGTAGCCACAGCCAACACCGCCAGTTGCACCTGCAGGTGCGGCCGTAGTAGTAGTAACGGGTAGATCATCTGTTGAAGTCTGCATCTCTCACAGAACCAAGAGGAGGAACTAACTGTGCGTGATGGAACCCGTGTCGTTCGGGCTGGTCTGCCTGATGTTGCTCAAGGCGAGCCCTTCCTGCCAGGACCAACCTTTGCCAATCCCTATCACCTGGCTGGAGATCCATCTTCTTCACCGTATAGCTACGCTCGCTATCACAATCCAACCTGGTCGCACTTTGAGCGGGCACTAAGTGAATTGGAAGGAGGAACAGCCATCATATTTGCCTCCGGGATGGCTGCTATCACGGCTGTTTTTGGCTCTGTGCTTCATCCTGGTAATATCCTGGTTATGCCATCTGATGGCTATTACACTGCGCGAATGCTTGCAGAAGGATACTTTGCTCCGCTCGGTGTTGAAGTTCGTCTGGCTCCAACAGCGGATAACGCGCAGATGGAGCACCTGGATCAAGCGACGCTCCTCTGGTTGGAAACCCCCAGCAATCCTGGTCTGGATGTCTGTGATCTTGAGGTTCTCATTGCTGCGGCTCACCAGCACGGGACGCTTGTGGCAGTAGACAATACGACAGCGACCGTCCTCGGACAGCAACCCCTTGCGTATGGGGCAGATTTCACCATCTCCAGCGATAGCAAAGCCCTCACAGGTCACAGTGATCTCTTGCTTGGCCATGTGGCAACAAGAGAGCCTGGATTGGCGGAACGTCTGCATGCTTTTCGGAGCCAACAGGGAGCGGTGCCAGGTCCGATGGAAGTCTGGCTGGCACATCGCTCGCTCGCCACACTTGACATGCGTCTTGAGCGGCAGAGCAAAAATGCTTTGGAAATTGCCAGGCTGCTCGTATCTCGGCCTGAGGTGAGACTGGTGCGCTATCCTGGCCTTCAGCTAGACCCGGCTTATTCTGTTGCTACTCGACAAATGAAGCACTTTGGTCCCATCGTAAGCTTTGTGCTTGAAGGACAAAGACAGGCTGAACGCTTCCTGGAGGCTTGCAGCTTGATCTTACAGGCGACGAGCTTTGGCGGAGTTCACACCACAGCGGAACGTCGAGCACGCTGGGGAGGCGATGCCATTCCTGATGGGTTCGTTCGCTTAAGTGCCGGGTGTGAAGACACGCAAGATTTACTTGATGATATCGCGCAAGCGTTAGCCGCTATTTCCATAACAGACGCGAATCATCCCTAAGTTCCACCGAGTTCAAATCGGCGGGAGCCTGAAAGCAGGGAATCAGTGCAGGATCGTGCTGGTGCTTCTCATCAGTCAGCACGATCCTGCACCTCTTCCCGCAGCCGCTCTACGTCGCGCATTGGGGGAACGCCGAAGAGGCTTTTGTACTCCCGATTGAAGTGGGAAGCGTTATGGTAGCCCACGCGGTAGGCCGCACTCGCTAGCAGTACAGCTTCTGCCGCCCGTACCCGTTATCACACCAGACGCTCCTTCCCCTGCTCGTGTCTCCGCTCTGTCACAGCAAAAATATACGACCCCAGAGGGTACCTCCATTCGTCTGCTACATCCGCACCACAAACTCTTCTCAGGGAGCGGCCCTGGTCTCAGTTATGCGGTTCTGCCACCAGCTGGGCAGCCGATATCTCCCCAATAGACCTGGGTGGCTGCGCCGTCGGTGGCGAAACGAAACGCGTAGAGGTAGGTCGTCTCAAACATAATGCGGCCGCTGCGCGCCCCCGCCGAAGGCGATTGAGCTGTTCCTGCACGTCGCATAATACTCTTTCGCCTTGGAGCATTGTAGGATAGTGCCCAAGTGACAAGAGTCGGTAGCGTTGTGGCGCGCTGACACAGCCCGATTGGGCGGCTGATACTTGACAGGAGCGTGCGTTCCCGCTAACCTAGCGGCGTGCTCCCGGCATGCTTGTGGTTGTGAGGAGGGACCCATGCCCCGTATCCCGTCCCGACCAGCTCTGGGTCTCCTCGCGGCGTTGCTGTGCCTCGCCGCCTGCGCCCCTTCAGCGACAGTGCGCATCGCTCCTACGGCGACCGCTCCCCCCTACCCTACTGCTTTGCCGACCGCCACGCTCGAAGTCGCTCCGGCTCCGACGCCGACGAATATTCCTACCGGGTGGTCGGTCTTGGCGGGCCTGCACTTGAGCCTCGCCTACCCGCGGGAGTGGGCCGTCCGAACGATTCCGCCGCACGAGGACCTCACCTACACCCTGTACAGCCTCGCGCCCCCTGGCTCACAGGGCTTGTTCGTGGTGGCGCAGGTGCGCCTCGCGCCGCCGACCTGTCTCCCTACTGCGCGCCCGGCCCGTCGGCGCGGCAAACCACGCTGGCGGGTCTGCCGATGGCCTTTGCGGTGACGGGGGCGGGCAGCCCCGTACGGGAGTGGACCTTCGCGAACGCGCAGCGCACGGTCTACACTTTGTATACTGATGACACCCAGGCGGGCGCCGCCGTACAGGCGCTAGACGAGGCCGTCCTCGCCACGTTCCGCCCGGACAACGCCGATCCGTGGCCCTGCTAAGATTCAGCAAGCAAAAGGTTTGGTCTTGACAGGCTGGCCGTCGCGGTCGCCTCGCCAAACGGCACTGACTTATGAGGAGATACGGTGCGTCCTGAGGGACCACCGACGTGACTGAGTACCCCTGAACCCTGTAGTGACTGGACCCTGGATCCGGCGCAGCAGTGCCTGGCGGGCCAGACGTGACCGCGCAAGTTCACCGTGCGCCTGGTCTAGAGGATGGCCGGGTAGTGGCTCCGTAGCGATTCCCGTCCCAGGTGCGGAAAGAATCCCAGGAACCACAGGTGCGCTGCCGCTGTGTCCTCATCATTGGGCCAGGGGTCTCGGGTTATCACGGCGCTCGCCTGCTGGCGTGTCTCCTCGGAGAGGGCGTAGTGCCACATCCAGGAGGTCTGGGCCCCAACCCAAATGCTCCAGTGGTGTTCTGGAAGCCCGAGCCCCGCTTCCGGGGGAATGATAACCTGCCAGCCATGCTCAGCATACTGCCTTGGCGCGACGAAGGGCAGGAGGAGATGATAGGAGGTCCAATCATCCTGTTCCCAAAATTTCCGCCGCGCCCACTCATAACTGGCGGCGAAGGCCGCGGCGGGGCCGGAGAACGATGTCATGCCGGGAGGGATCGCCGTGGTGGCTGGGTAGTCCAGTATGGTGATGGCTTCCGAGTCGGGGGCAGGGAGCTGGCCAGCCTGGATCGCGTCCCAGTCGGGCGTCTCGCCCGAGGGCCAGAGCCAGCCGAACTCAGCCACCTGCTGGCGAATGGATGCAAAAAGCTGCTCGATGGCGAAGATCTCGTCCCATGAGGTGAGGCCGAAGCTGAATGACATAGCACGCTTCCTCTCTCCCTGTCCTTGTTCCCCTGATCTGGCACCAGCATACTCTCGACAACGCGACGGTGCAATGAGGGAGGCTCAGTTACGTGGGAGGTACTCGTGTTTAGCGTTCAGTGTGCAGATCAGAGGTGTTCGTTCCCACCACCGTCCGCAGGCATGCAGGTAGGTGTGGTGCTGAGTCCAGGCCGCCGACTGGGATTAGCCCAAGCAGATACGCATATCAGGAGAATGTGCAGCGATTTTTTTGCTGCCCGCAGCAATTGGCGTAGTCACTGGCGTAGTAGCGGGTACTGGTGAGTGTCCTCTCCCACAAATCCGGGAAAATTGAGGTGGAGCTGACAGGATTCGAACCTGCGACGCACGGTCTAGGAACTCGTACTGTTCGGTTTGTCTGCGGTCGTCACTGGCTATCTCTGCCGTATTTTTCAGGCGCTGCATGTGTGTTGTGTCCGTCTCTGATTGCGAGTAATCGCCGACATGGACGTCAAAACTGACACTGGTGGCGAAGTGGATTTCGAGGCTCTGAAGCCCGGAAATCCTGCGCTGCTTGGCACGATGAATTAGGGGTTTCGAGGAGGTAGTTCTGACTTCGCCTCCAGTGTCAGCATTGTGATCAACACAAAAACATGCAGACCAAATGAGCGCAGAGGGCTTATTACCGCTCGCTTAGCTCGTAGTAGTGTATCGGTGTCCAGCTGTTCGCAATTCTTCAGCCACAGAGATATTCTTCTATCTACTGGTCGCTAACTTTGGTTTCAGGTCAAAGAGGGCAGCAGCACATGAACACCCGGATGGAAGGAGACGGCACATGGACCAAGCAGCACGTATCAAACAGATCACTCACTACTGCAAGCGATCAGGGTGGTCCGCCACCATGACCGATGCCATCACCAACTACCTCAGCGGCGCAGGAACCTTGGCACAGATAGCTCAGGCATGGCAGAGCTTTAACAACCGGGCGCCACTCAATACTGATGATCATCATCTATGGAAAATGTGTATCTTATCTGCCCCCGAGGATGGGCCGCTTGATGCCCTTGATCTGCGCTTGTTGGACCTTTTGGAACAGTTCGGAGAACTTCCCATCTTTCTTTACGAAACCGCGGACCGCGATGTATGGCCGCAAATCGCCAATCACCTGTGCAGCTGTGGAAGGGACGAGCAAACAATTCGGGGGTACTTTTTCTCGGTAGTTGGCAACGTTGCATATGATGGCACAAAGTCCCCAGAAACACTCACGCAGCTAGGGCACTATCTGCTCACCTATCTCCCAGCGTACACTGAGGAGATGTTCAATGCTCAGAAGATCAATTATTGGCGCTTTTTCCGTTTGCTGGTGCTGGTGGAGCCGCCCGTGCCAGAACTGGTCTGGCAGTTTGCCCAGCGCCTGGAGCAGAAAAAGGTAAGAGTCTATGACTTGCGAGCCTGTGCAGAGCTCTTTCTCCAGGCTGACCCGGCCCGCTTTACTCCCTGGGCCAGACGCCTCGCCAGCCAGATCAGCCCGCTCACCAGCGAAGAGTGCAAACTGGCGGTGCTGAAGGTGCTGATGGATTCCGACCCTGCGCAGCATATCGATCTGGCCCTGGAGGCAGCTCAAGCGCAAAGTGCTGAGCACCTTGCCCGGCTGCAACGCGTTGCCTTACGCGAGGCATATGCCTTCGACCCAGTGCGCTCCTGGCCGCTGGTTGTGGCAGCCGCCTTGAGCCGGAACTACTGGGTAGCCGTGGATGCCGTCCAATTGCTTGGGAAGGCGCCCTTTCGGCAGGCCCTGCCGGTACTGCAAGGCTGCGTCATCGAGGGACATGCGAGAGCGGGATATCAAGCGCTGGAGCGGCTGCTCAACCAGCCTTGGGCCGGGCAGCAGGCATTTCTGCTGATGCTGCAGGCACATCGCTCCAAATGGATTCGAGAGCTGGCCGCTGTGGAGCTGAGGAGCCAGGGCGTGACGATTCCTTCCAACCGGTAGGAGCGCGCCATCTTTCCTGTGCCCATGTGGGCGCCGCTGTCCTGTATCTACAGCCGGTCATCCAATCACAGCCGGGCTATAGTCAGTAGCGGAAGAACGCGACTCCCCTGCGCTGGCGCGACCCCTCTCCATGAGGGAGGGACAGATGGTTGTGCTGTAAACTCTGGTTAATCTCTTGCTGGTACCATACATAAAGCAGAGAAATGAAACCTCTTACGAAGAGTACTTACAGAGAACACCGCTTATAAGCTGCGGCCAACCGCATCATGCGCCCTATTAAGGGGAAAAACAGGTATCTACATGGATACAAAGAGTACATCACACGGAGCCAGGTCGGACTCCACACGGTACCTCGCCGCTGAGGTAGTAGAAAGCGCACTGGTTGCGAGCGTCATCGCGGTAGCCATGGCACTTCTCGCGCGCTTTATCCTCGATATCAGCACACCGGCTGAAATCTTCGGCGACAAACTGACACGGTTCATCCCACTGCCGGTTTTTTCACACCTCCTCGGTCTTTTTGGCGGGAATGCCAAGCACTTTTACTTCGCCGGCTTACTACTAGCCGAAGCGCTGGTCACTGCATTCGCCGGGGTGCTCTACTTCTATGCGCGTGAGCGCCTGTTGCCCCGCTATCCCCGGGGCGAGCGTGTCCTGTCTCCGGACGGCCAACCTAACCTGCGCGAAGTTCCCCTTATGGTCGTGTTGTTTTGGCTGGTATCCGCTGGGGTGCTGGCGCCGATATTTGGGGGAGGATTCTTTGGGGCGGACCTGATCGGCGGCTGGACCAACGCATTAATTTCTCAGGTCATCCCTGACATTGCCTTTGGGATTTCCTTCATCATTCTACTGCGCCGCGCTTCGCTGAACTCGGTTGGCCAGACAGCAACCGCATCACGGGCGAGGGTGTCCCGGCGCCGCCTTATCCAGGAGATTGGCTTTGGAACGCTGGTAATAGCTGGAGGAGCACTGGCATGGGATTTTATCACTGGCGGTGCCTCCAGTCTATTTGGTGGCGGTACCAACCAGCCCCCACTCAAACTGGGAAAAATCCCAGCGCATGTTGAGGTCTCGCCTACTCCTACCTACGGTCCCTGGACCACAGTGCCCGGCCTGACCCCCGAGGTAACTAGCCCACAGGACTTCTACTATGTCTCCAAGAATCTGGCCGGTGATCCCCAAATCAACGCGGCGACCTGGCAGCTACAAATTAGCGGCCTCGTCCAGAAGCCGTACACGCTCTCGTTCACGGAACTACAGAGTCTCCCACAGGTGCAGCAGTATCACACGCTGGAGTGCATCAGCAACGTGGTCGGCGGCGATCTTATTAGTAATTCTTTGTTTGTAGGCGCCAGCCTCGCGGACATCATACAGCACGCGGGAATCAAGACCGGGGCCAGCGATCTGATCTTCACGGCGAGCGACGGCTACAGCGACTCGCTGCATCTGAGCCAGGCTCTCGATCCGCGCTCGCTGATCGTCTACCAGATCGATGGGCAGCCGCTCCCCCAGGCGCACGGCTACCCGGCGCGCTTGCTTATTCCTGATCTCTACGGCATGAAAAACTGCAAATGGGTCACCTCGCTCCAGGTAAGTTCCGGCAGCTATACTGGTTACTGGGAACAGCAAGGTTGGACCGACGAGGCGATAGTCGAGACGATGTCTCGTATCGACGTGCCGGCAGAAGACGACCTCTTGCTGGCCCAGCCCACATACATTGCCGGCATTGCCTTTGCCGGCGATCGCGGAATTGCTGAAGTCGATGTTTCGACCGACGGCGGCCAGACCTGGCATCCGGCTACTCTGCGCAAGCCATTAGGCAACCTTACCTGGGTTTTCTGGGAGTATTTATGGTCGCCGTCAGGCAGCGGCGCCTTTATCCTGGTAGTAAGAGCCGTCGACGGCCAAGGCAATGTGCAAACGCCCCTGCAGAATGATCCGATTCCCGATGGGGCAACCGGCTATGATGCTATTGGCGTAACCGTTCGCTAGGCCGGCGAATGAGCGGACAGTAAGAAAGTAAAGTAACTTCTTGTACAGTGTCGCTGCGTGTCACTCACAGACGGCTGTATTGGTATCAAAATTGGTTTCTACCCGTCCAGCTTGTATGGTCGCCCGTGCCACCCTCAAAACCTTACGAGCTGATGACTCAGGAAACTCACCGCCGTCAAGCTAATGCTGGGCATAATCCCTACAGCAACTTTCAAAATCATGAGGAAGGTAGAACGTTTGGAGGGTCTGCACCGCTCCACGAGTGCAGCGCTCATGAACGCTTCTGCCTGTATCGGAGCACCACGCTGACCTGCAGCGGTACGTTGGTGCCGGTTCGTCACCAGCTGTGGACCCAGACGACTTTCCCACATCCCTCGGGAATGCTAACATCGAAAAAGTCCCACGGGCTCTGCTCACGCACCTAGCGGACTTGCTTTGCTGCGCGGCCTAATATATAAAACAAAAGCAAATGCTGACTATGGAACAATGCGCTCAAATGGCCAAATCTCTCTGGAAACAACGAAATTTTACACTGCTGTGGGGTGGTCAGCTCATCTCTTGGATGGGTACCGAAGTATCTGGCATAGCCTTACCCTTGGTTGTATTAGCTTTAACTGGTTCACCGGCTCGAGCTGGTATGGTCGCAGCTATTCGGGGTCTTACCTATGTTGTGTGGTCGCTGCCAGCTGGCGCACTGATTGATCGGTGGGATCGTCGATTGGTAATGGTTGTGTCTAACGTAGGCAGCGGTGTCGCGATGGGGAGTATCGCACTCCTCCTTAAGCTCCATGATCTGTCACTAAGCGAACTGTATGTTCTCTGTGCCATCGAAGGGTCGTTCTTTGTATTTGCTAATCTCTCACGTTTTGCTGCCTTGCCGCGGGTAGTACCTAAGGAGCAATTTCCGACCGCCTCTGCCCAAATGGGTACCGGCA
The DNA here is from genome assembly GCA_963826075.1 of uncultured Chloroflexia bacterium. GTDB lineage: Bacteria > Chloroflexota > Ktedonobacteria > Ktedonobacterales > JADMIN01 > JAJPKE01. The sequence continues at coordinate 19,368 of CAWGVQ010000002.1, read as the reverse complement.
ACCAAGCGGCCATATTAGTAGGCCCTGCGCTTGGTGGCTTTTTGTTCCAAGCGATTGGTAGTTTCGCCACGTTTTTGGCTGACTCACTATCGTACTTCGTTAATGCACTATCTATTTTCTTCATAACCGTACCATTGAGAACTGAAACCGCTTCCGAAAGACGAGCCATGCACATTGAGATTAAGGAAGCGGTTGCTTGGTACCGGAAGCAGCCGGTTATTCGCTTTCTCAACCTCATGACCGCCGGCCGGATAGGTGTCGAAGCAGCGCTCTACCTTCTCGTTGTTGTACTGGCAAAACACGACCATGCTTCGTCGTTTGCGATCGGTTTGATTTTTGCCGTAGCGGCTGTCGGAGGCATGCTTGGCTCGTTCCTCGCCCCGAGGATACATCGTCGACACAAACTCAAGCACCTCCTGTTGGGTGTCAGCATCGTCAGTACCATAGCATTCTGCTTGTACGGCTTTGCTGACAGCGTTACTGCCCTAGCAGCGGTAACTGCGCTGTACTATGCTGCCGATCCCGTATTCCACGTGACCACTTCTTCATACTCGGCTGAAGTAACCCCTGATGATATTAGAGGCCGTGTCGTAAGTTTGACTCGCCTGCAAGTCTTGGCGGCAAATTCCTTAGGATTCTTCCTTGTGGGGCAATCTCTCGAGTATCTAAGTACGACTACCACAATCTATCTACTCGCCGCTTTCCTTTTGGTACTGACTACGGCGATTGCGGCTAATGCTCAGCTTTCACGTCTATAGATATTCTATACGAAGTTAAGAAGAGAATGCTCCGGAACCCGAGAGCTGATCCAACGTCAGTGTGAGTTAGGTCCATCGGTGTTCAGAATTGGTTTCATATGCCAGGTGACACAAACCGGCTTAAATTCAGGTGGGGCTGGCCGGATTCGAACCGGCGACACACGGTTTAGGAAACCGAAATAGACATTTCATGGCCTGTCGTGATGTATCGCCAAGTAGGATTTTCCATCACATCATTGTCCGAGATGCACCGTTTAGTGTCGCCTGCTGTCGCCCGTTATGGTGTCAAAAATTGGTGCCATACGGCGGCACGGCGTGCCGTTGTAGCACGCGGACATGCCACGACGCATCCGCTCCGCACTCCATCTGGCCAACAACGAACTCCATCGTCGCCGATCGAGCATGCCTGTGATCCCGTCGAGCGCAGCCACTGGCACATTCACCGGTCATGCTGCACAACCATAACCAATGATATTGAGGAAATCCATAACAAGTACCCATTGATGAGGCGGCGCGGACGGCTGGAAAACAATCTCTATTCCATATATTCCCTTGTACCACTCGTCCGGAGGAAAATTAACCGTGCAGCCTTGGGGCTTGTTGTTCGTCCACCCAGCGGCTGGAAGGGCAGAATCCATAAACGTCGTAATTGCTGCCTGTGTCGCTCCGGGTGTGCAGAGGGCATATTGCGCACTGAACGCGTTGATACCTAGACCGCTGTTTAGAACGAGGGTTCCTGGCGGGAACGGAATTGTCGTGGGCAAGGGTCCAGGCGGATTCTCAAAGTACATCGCGGTGCCAGTACTACACCCTACGCTCACGGCCGACGTTTCCGTCGCCGTTGGTGAGATCGTAGCGGTCGGCGTCGGAGACGGAGTAAGAGTTGGCAACGGAGGCGGGGTAGGTGTTGGCGACGCCACCGCCAGAGCTGGACTGCTCGCTCCGCATGATATCGTTAGCAGGCACAGCCCAACGAGGAGGCTTGCAGACCATATTTGGCGCCACAGTATACGACCAAGCATGTGCTCCCCCTCCTTCAAAATAGACGCCTACCCAGCCGCGTCAGACCGGTACCAACTGGCCCTCCACTCCTGTGACGCCTCGCAGCGTGACGCAGTGACCAACTACAACACTACGGGGCGACACGGTATCAATCAGTCTAGTGGCAATGGTGTGGTTGCCGTCTCATTGAAGGAACGGAAAGCCTCTTGAAATCAGTGGCGGCCCTGCTGAGAATCGAACTCGGATGACCGGTTTAGAAGACCAGCACGGTGCATCCATATGGGTCTAAGATGGTCCGGATTTGGCTTCCATTCCAGGATGTTAGAGACATGATGTCCGACTTCGTCAAATACTGTCTGATCAGAATGTGCTCAGTTTTGTAGTCAATGTCCATCCCACTCTTCGAAGGAGGAGAGCCGTACTCTGGCTGGCCAGTTCATACGAGTTCACCAATGTCTATCACTGCCCACTATTTCAGGAGTTTGTCTCTTGTCGTGTTCGTCTCTGTTGGTTGGTTTTCATCGGCGTCGATGTCAGAAATGGTGCCCACCCTTCTGATGTTCGCCAGCTTACCATTGTTCAACTCTCAGGCGCGCTATCCAGTTGAAGTGGGAATCACGCGCAGCCAGTGTAATGCCGTACTGTATGCCTGTGGCAGCTATCCATAGGTCATTGTCAGGTATGAATAATCCTTGCCGTTTCAGGTCGTTCCTGATGTTCCCATAGATTTGGGCGGTCGTTGCGTCACAGGCCAGAACGGTCATGCTAGCAGCGAGAGCATCTACATCGTGTACGGCGTCTGTAGCGCGAGTAGGTGAGCCATACGCCCCGGCATAGAGTTCTCCCACCGCTACACTTGGAGGGTAAAGAGCGGTGGTGGTCGCTAACCGCGCTCGAATAGCAGCATCATTCCGCAGGGATAAAATGAGAATACTGGTATCGAGCAGATAGCTCCTTGCTCCTCCGAGTGGGGGAGTCGTACTCATGCATGCTCGTCCATGTCCACGTGCTCACTCTCCTCCATTGCCTGCTGCATGGCTTCGCCAACCTCTGGCGAGACGCTGAAACGAAGCAAAACTTCAGGCGGGGTGCCTGGTGGTAGTGGCGTATGGGGCAAGGTATCGACATGGATCAGACCGCGTGCATAGTTCAAGACGCGCTGCTGATCGCTGGGTGCTAGATGGGCAACAGCTTCATTGATTTTCTCAGCGATGGTCGCCATACACCCTCCTTTTGGTCTGGATCATGCCGAAGGCCGAAGTGTAGTGTATGTCCCAGCGACGGCAATCGCAAGCCTAACTGCTGGGCAGATCCGCGAAGTAGGAACTCTGGCTGTTCCGTTCATCGTTGTGTGCCAATATCTGCCACTGCCATCCTTTCTTCCGCCAGACTTTCGCCAGGTGCGGATGGGTGTGGACTTCACATTCGTCCACATAGACCAGATGGAGTCGTCCGGGCTCAGCAAGCGTTTTTTGGGAGCCATTCCAGCAGTCGGTGAGCGGTCGCCACGGCTTCGGCGTTTTGGCCTTGGGTCAGATCGTGGCGCGGCCGCCGATAGCGGTAGCCCAGCGTATGCACCACCCGATAGAGAGTGGCTACACTGACCTGCACCTCCCGCTCCCGTAGGAGCAGCGTCTGCAAATCGCACAGCGTCCAGACCGTCACGGGGAAGCCGTAGGCTTGTGGCCCGCGTTCCAGCGCTTCGCGCAGGCAGAGCCAGAGCCACTTCATTCAGCTTGGGGGGCCGTCCGCCTCGCGCCTGATCCGCCATGCCAGCACGCCCTGCCCTCAGGAAGCGCTCCTGCCAGGCGCGGACCCGGTGCGGAGCTGTCCCAAAGAACCGAGCCACCTGGGCCAGCGACTGGGCTTGCTCGGCCAGCAGCACCCCGTGCGCTCGCCGCCGCACCCGTGGATCCGGGTCGGTCTTGGTCAAATGGCGCAACTGTTCCACGCGCTCCTTCTGGGTCAGAGCCTGTTCCGCAACCATGATGAACCTTCCTCGCTGACGACATTCCTCCCTTCACTTTTACTCTTTTCCACTCCAAAACTTATGCCATGCAGCTTAGCTTGCACTTTAACCCACACCAAGGGGTCGACAAAGGGGATTTTTGTCGACGCGTAGGTAACCGTTCAAAATCGGCTGCAGGCACGGGCCGATTCAGAGCGTCAATTTGACCGCTGGGAAGTGCGGAGCAGGCGGCGAGCGCTTGCCTTTGGGACGCCCCAGCGAGCGGCCACAGGGTTTTGGCACGCCGACGGGACTACCCAGCTGGGCGAGGACGTGCGAAAAGGCGCGACGGACCCGCGCCGGAGTCTGTCGTTCGCGTGGCAGCGCTGCCTGCCAGGGTAAGCGCACGTCGGTGACTACGTCGCGCGCGAGACGCAGCTGCATATAGGCCAGAATCATGAGCCAGGTCCAGCGGTCCGCCGCGCTTGGGGAGCGGAGTTTGGGCGTGGTCCACCGCAGCGTTTGCTTGAAGAAGCGAAAAGTGTGCTCCAGCGAGAACCGGGCGATGTAGGCACGCCAGACCTCCACCAGGTCAGGCATGCTCGGTCCCGACCACCAAAACCACAGCGGGATTGGCGCCTTTGTGGGCCGCGGGAGGCGTTCGACCTCGAGCCGGATCAAGGTGCCACGAACGAGCGGTCGTGGTCGGCGGGTGCCGCGAGTGGCATGGTTTTGCGGAGCGGCATGCAGTCCACTCCAGGCCTGCACGCAGATGGAGCCGTACTGGGGATCCGTCGCCGCCCACGTCGCCGTGGGAATGGGCTAGGTGGCCGGATCGTCACAGACAAACTTGGCCCCGTGCCGGCGCGGCCGACCGGTGGGCAACTGGCCGGTGGGATCAGCGTAGAAGCAACGTCCCGCACGCAAGCGCACCAGGAGGCCGACCGGCAGATTGGCCAACGCCAGGCTGAGTTGGACCGCGTCATAGCCGGCGTCGAAGGTGAAGATCGGGGCGCTGGCTTCACTGGCCAGCAGATTCATCTGCGCCAGCCAGGAGCGGATCTGCTCCGCGGCCACGACGTTGACGTTCTCCCCAGGGAGGATGCGTCGGACACGCAGGGGAGCCGTCCAACTCGAACAGCGCAGCGGGACCTGCGCCAGCCAGGAGTAGTTCCAACCGGCCACAATGGGCTGCCCATGAGAATGGCGGTAGGGATGGTGATAGTAGCCGCGATCCGGGCTCGTTTCGGCGTCACAGCGCGGCCAGACACTCGCGTCGACCGCAAACCACCTGGTCTGCGGTTCTATGGGGTACGAAGCGACCAACCGTTCGAGCCGCATCAGGTCCATGGTTCCGGTGTTGAGAGCATCGTAGAGACTGCCCCACCTACGCTGGCAGTGCGGTGCCAGACACAGGTGCGCTGGCGTTTCCAGGATCGGTGCGCTCAGCACGGCGTCGAGGGCCTCGAACAGGGCGTCGCGCCGACACCCAAACAACGTGTACACTTGATAGCGGAAGGCTCGGAGCACTTCCATTTCTGGCGTGTTCATATCCAGAAGGATGCGCTCTCGAGCTCTTTCTGTCTACTCTACCTGGGACGGCTAGCTGCTGCTGGTTAAAGTGTAAGCTTAGAAGAGGTTTCAAAACTCATCAATCTAGTGGGCCACACGAAGGTAGCGCCATACTATCCTCGTCATAGCGCCCCAAAGTCTACTCAACGTCAGGTAGGGATGATCTCACACTATCAGCAACTCGCCTGAGCACACAGGTAGCTAGGCAGGTGAAGCTGGCTTTTTCGCTCACCGCTCTCATCCGCTCCTCCGTCCTTGAGGTATTGTCTCTAGCATCACAGAAAACAAGGGAGAGACATTTTATCCTGGCATCTGGACCTGGGGGACCCATCGATACGCAATATTGGGCTGACCATGATTCGGATTGATGCCGACCTGCCCCGGCTGAAATCCATGTCTCTCATAGAACTGTCGCGCCTGGAGATTGCTCTGGAGCGTCACCAGGGAGAGACCAGCCGGAGACAACGATTTCGCTTGGTTGAGCAGAAGCGTGCCGATACCTTGGTGCTGGAAAGCAGGAGAGACAAAGATCTGATCCAGGTAGCCTTCGAACTCGCGCACGACGAGAAAACCCACCACCTGGCTGGCACGTTCCGCGATCCAGATACTGTCACCGGAGCCTACCTTGGCTTGAAAGCGTTCTCGCCATTCGGCGTAGGTCCATGCGGGGAAATCAGGGAAGGAGTGATGCCACGAGTCATACCAGAGGCGTACAGTGGCTTCGAAATCGGCGGGATGGTAGGGCCGCAGGTGAACGGTCATCGCTGAGCTCTCTCCATTTCTGTGCTTGCTCGTGACTGCCCCAAGAGGCGGCGCTGATGCTGCCCCAACACATGAGCCTTGACACCATAGTACCGAAACGCAATCTGTAGGTGGTAGCCTGGTTGGGGGCGGGTACGCCGCCGGCGGAGGCGGTGCCACTGGCGGTGATAATCATTCTACCAGGTCGTACTGTGGGGCGCAGGTCATTTGGATCAGGCCCGAAAAGGGAAGGCATGTCACCGCACACATGGAAATAGCACCCCCCATTCGATTCGCCTCCACCGAGGGGGTGTTTGCTATTGTGCTTGATGCGCCATTGCGTTACGCATCTGCTTGAGCGTTGTTTGACGCACGTTCACGTGCTTCGCTCAGGTCTCGGGCACGTGCAATGGCCGTAGGCGTCGGTCGACTGACAAGATAGCCTATGGCATAGGCTATCTGCCCTGCGATGTAACCGAGGGCCATCCACAGTGAGTTGGTATTTTGCTGTCCATTCGAAAGGAACCACACACCGTTGAGAGCAGAGTACAGCTGCGATGACGGTAGTGCTTGTGGAATATCCGAGATCACTGTGGTGGTCCGGTCCCACAGAATAGACAAGACCACAGCCTCGTGCAAGAATAGAGCCAATCCTGCTAGGTTTGTATGGCGGTGGCGGCCCAGCTTGCGAGTCTTTCTACTGGCCGTCGTTACCTTCGCCGCTGGCAGGCGTATCAGCGGATTGGAGCAGAACATGACCGACGACGAGAACGGGGCTGCACAGAAGCAGCCTCACGGGGTGCATCTGGTGGGGAGCGTTCCACTCCGGGACGCTGAGGAAGTCTTTCGCACGGGTAGCGCGACGCTGGGCCAGCGGTTACGCCGCATCCCCGATGGGGAGACTGGAGTTCGCAGCAACTGGATCGGCTGGCAAATCGAATTCCTGGGGTTAAGCCCGCAGGTCGAAGTGATCCCGCCGGATCCGAACGCGTACGCACCGCTTCCATCAGTACAGCTCCGGCCTGGAATATCCCCAGATGAAATCAGCTTCGAGAACCTGGGATACGCAGACGCCGCCCTGTTATCTTATCCAGTTTACTCGCGGCTCAAGCAGGAGGGGGCTATACCGGCGAACACACGCTTCCAGGTCTCCTTACCCACGCCTATGGCCACAGTCGCCGCGTTCTTCTCTGTACAAGATCAGGCAACAGTCGAGCCGTCCTACGAGCGCGCCATGCTGCACGAGCTGGACCGGATAACCGGCGGTATCCCCCACGACGAACTGGCGATACAGTGGGACGTCGCGGTAGAGTTTGGCATTCTGGAGGGTGCGTTCCCGAGCTTCCTTTCTGGACAAGCCGATGCCATGGAGCAGCTCATCAGTCGGCTGATTCGGTTAGGGAACCGCGTACCAGCGACTGTAGAGTTGGGCTACCATCTCTGCTATGGCGACGCGGGACACAAGCACTTTAAGGAGCCCGAAGACACGTCGAAGCTGGTGGCGGTGGCCAACGCAGTGTCAGCCGGAGTGACACGTCCAATCAACTGGATTCATATGCCAGTACCGCGCGATCGGAGTGATGACGCGTATTTCGCACCACTGCGCGACCTGAAGCTCCACCCGGAGACGGAGCTCTACCTGGGACTCATCCATATTCACGACAGAGCGGAAGGGGCACAGCGTCGCATCGCGGCGGCAAGCCGGGTGGTGCCAAACTTCGGGGTGGCCACCGAGTGCGGCATGGGTCGACGTCCGCCGGAGACTATACCTGACCTCCTGCTCATCCATAGTGAGGTGAGCGCACCTGTTGAGTGAAGGAATAGCTTGTAGAGCTACAGTATCTACGTTCACTCCATTTTCACTGTGTGGCTATCAAGGTTCATGCAGCAGTCAACGTAATCTGCCAGGCCGGCACTACAAGGGGCACCACTTACCGCAAATTGCAGAGGGATTGAACAAGTGTTGGCCAAAAAGTGGACATTGGTGACCGCGGCCGCGGCGGCGAAAGCCGCGGCTCTGAGTGCCACTGCAATGTGCGCTAAGGATGAAATGTCTGCTCACCGGCCCGCACTGCAACTGATAAGGTGTTTTCTTTGGGCGGAATCGGGCAACTATACTCCTCCGCATAGGCACAATAGGGGTTGTACGCGAGGTTGAAATCCAGGATGACAGCTGACGGGTTCGCCTCGCCCTCGGGCGGTTCAATATCGAGATAGCGTCCGGCACCATAGGTTTCTTTGCCGGCGAGCGCATCGCGGAACGGAATGAACCACGGCTCATCCTCATGGTGATGATCCTCGCCGGGGGCATGGTGATGATTGTGGGCGGAGCGATAGGCGGTAAGTACCCCATCCTGGCCGGCGACGCTAAAATGCAGCCTGGCGGCGCGAATGAACGGCCGCTGCTGCCCGTCCGAGGTCGCCATGATGATGCTTGGCCCCTCCGGCAACATGTCCACGGTGGCGTTCACCCGCCAGGCAGGATCAGGGGCGAAGTAGCGCAACCCCTTGAAGCGGCTTTGGTCGTGGTGCGCGAACGGCGAGTCCGGCGACTGACGAAAATACGCATCCTTCTCGCGACGGAGACTGGTCATTTCGGCCACATAGGTGCGATCGGTTGCCATGGAAATGCTCCTTTGGGCCTCGTAGACCCTCACTGATAGGCTCGCTGCAACTCACGAAAACAACGCGGTTGCTGCGCCGATTTACCGCGCCCGTTCGAGTAATGCCAGGCTACGGGCATCGCCAATGCTGATGACCTCGCCGCTTGCATCCCCGGCAAGCACCTGCACAATCAACCGGGCCGGCTCCTCGGGCGCGCGCAAAGCCCCACGCGCGTGAAAGCCGGCAAAACTCTCATGTATTGTCTGACCCACGCGCTCGACCGGCTGAATGCGAATGTGCGCTTGCATCGCGGTATCGACCGTGCCCGGTCGTACGGCGTTCACGGTCACGCCACTGCCGGCCAATTCCACCGCCAGGTTTCGCACGAGCATTTCCAGTCCAGCCTTGCTGACGGAGTACGCGTTCATGTTGGTCATGCCGTTGCCCGACGCGATGCCACTGGAGACAGCGACGATTCGGCCCCAATTTGCCGTCAGCATGTCCGGTAACACTGCCTGAATCAGCCCAAACACGCTGGTGAGATTGATCGTCAGCGCTTGCGCCCACTGGTTCAGATCGACACCGACACTCGCGCCAATCGGCTCGACCACGGCGGCGTTGTTGACCAGGAGCGCGACTGGTCCCAATTGCTCACGCAATTGGGTAACCACTCCGGCGATGGTCGCCAGATCGGCCAGATCCGCGGACAGCGCCACGCCTCGTCGACCCAGTTGCCGCACTTCGGCGGCCACCTGCTCCACCTCGATGCCGGTTCGTGCCAGCACGGCCACGTCGCACCCCGCCGCCGCGAGCGCCAGCGCGGTGGCCCGCCCGATGCCACGCCCACCGCCGGTGACGAGCGCGACCTTCCCTTCCAGTTCCATTACTGCGCCTTCCCGTTGAGAGCGCGCAGGCCAGCCAACAGATCCGCTGGCTCTAGCCGCCGCCGGAAATCAGCATTCACAAAAGCCAGCTGAATGGTGCCATCCTGCGCAATGATATAGGTCGCGGGCAAGGGCGATTTCCAGCTGGGATCGCCGTTGAAACGAGCGAGATCCAGGCCGCGATTGGCGAAAAATTCGCGTGTCCCTGCGTCGTATTGGAAGACGAGGCCAAATTGTTGCGCCACGACATTGCCCACATCGCTGAGAACCGGGAAAGCGAGTTCATGTTTTTCCGCCATCGACAACGAGTGGTCCGGCGTCTGCGGCGAGATAGCGATCATTGTCGCGCCTGACGCCGTGATGGCGGGGAGGATCGCCTGATACGCATGGAGTTGCATGTTGCAATACGGGCACCATTCGCCACGATAAAAGGTGAGCACGACCGGTCCCCGGGCCAGAGACTCGGCCAGCGAGACGGGATTTCCGAGCGCGTCGGGCAGAGTGAATTCCGGCGCATGCGCGCCCACTTTCAAACTGCGCTCAAGTATTCCGCCGGCAACCAACGAGGCGATCTGCGCGTCGATGATTGCCGACATGGCTTCGGGTGATTTTGCTCTCTGGGCATCCAATCGGTCCTGCAAAGATACCTGTGTGGGATTCGACATGGCGATTTTTCCTCAAGTCTTTTAGACCTCTGCCAACCAGAGGTCGAGCGTTTCAAGCTGGTGGATCAGCAATTCGGGCGAGTGAAACGTGTTGGTCAACAAAAACAATCCCTGCTGCAAGGCGACCAGCGCCGTCGCCAGATCATGCGCCGTGTCACGTTTGTCGAGCGCCACCAACTGGCGCGCGACCCAGTCGATCTGGGTCTGCAAAATGCGGCGTGCGCCAGCGGCAAGGGGACTGTCGATCTTCTCCAATTCCTGACACAGTGTGCCATATGGGCAGCCGGACTCGGCCAGTCTACGACTAGCCGCGCCATCCACGGCAAAATACGCGCGCAACCGCTCGCGAGGATCGGGCAGCACATCCGATCCGGCGCACGAATCGTCGACCTGCTGCTGATAGCCACCGATGACGGCTTCGAGCAGGCTATCCTTGGTTTTGAAATGGTAATAGACGTTGCCGGGCGGCACATCCGCCGCCTGAGCGACCTCTGCCAGCGTCGTGCCCAGGTAGCTCTGCCGGTAGAAAAGCTGTTGGGCCGCGGCGATCAGGCGCTCGCGAGTGTCGACTTTGTCCATCGCGCGATGATCCTTCGATTCCCCAGTCATTCAGTTAACTGACTGAAAAATTGTAGCGCGAGAATGAGACGAAAACAAGATGGAGCACGGCACCCCTGTGGCGTAACTCTTCTGTGCGTATCGCTCGATCGGCTCCCCTCTTAAGCTGCCTCTTGTCTTCACGAATCACCTTGCAGCTGTTGCTCCTCCAGGTCCAGTTCCCGCTCGACCTGACGGAGCACCTCATCGTCAATGTGTCCCTGATCGCGCATGCGGATCACGGCCCGGCGCTCGGCCGTGAGCACTTCTTGCCGGAGGCGATTTCGGGCGGTTGTCCGATCGAGATCCTCGGCATCTTCACTCCCATCCAGACGTGCGCGATTGCTGCCGTTCTTGCTCGTCATAGTACGATCGCAAGCGCTGCACTGCTGCTTCGGGGACCCACGCTTCACTCGCCAGCTCATCCAGGCGTCGCTGCGCCGCTCGCGCCGCCGCCAGGTGGGCGCGGGCATGCTCCTGATCGCGGGAGGAATCCGCCTCCAGCTTGAGGAGCCGAATCAGCGGGTCGAGCGTCAGGCCCTGCAGAACCAGCGTCGCTAGAATCACGCAAAAGGTCAAAAAGATGACCAGATTCCGATCGGGAAATGGCACACCATCCATGATGAAGAGGGGAATCGCGAGAGCTGCCGCCAGCGAGACACCGCCACGAAGACCCGTCCAGGCGATCACCATCACATTGCGCCATCCAGGATAGGGATCCCGGCGGCGCAGCCTGGGATCGAGCCATCGAGGTAGATAGGCGGCGGCGATGACGTAGCCAAGGCGGACGAGGATGACCGCCAGGCAGAGCAGGACGGCATCACGGGCCAGCGTGAGCGGCTCCCTCGCTGCCACCGTCGGAAGGATGCCGCGGAGCTGCAGTCCAATGAGCAGGAACAGTACCCCGTTCGCACAAACACCAGCACCGTCCAGACTGCGTAGGCTTGCAGACGCGTATTGGACGAAAACATGCGTGAGGACTGCCGACTCAAATACAGTCCTGCGGCGAGGACGGCCAGAACGCCGGACACTCCGAGCGCTTGGGCCAGTAAATACACGGCAAACGGAGTCAGCAGCGTCAGCGTGATCTCGATCGGCGCATCATCCAGGTGCCGGTGCACCCAGGCCAGTGGTACCGCGACCACGAGTCCGACCAGCAGGCCACCGATACTCACCACGAAAAATTGCAGACTGGCCTGCCAGAGGGAAAAGGCGCCGGTGAGCACGGCCGCGATGGCAAAGCGGTAGACAACCAGACCCGTCGCATCGTTGACGATGCTTTCGCCTTCGATAATGGTCACGACGCGACGGGAAAGCCCAAGGCGCTGTTCGGTTGCGCTAGCGGCGACCGCGTCAGTCGGAGACACCACGGCCCCAAGCACAAAGGCCACCGACCAGGATAGGGCGAGCGCAGCATGAGCGACGAGCGCCACAACCACGGTCGTGGCAAGCACCAACCCGACCGCGAGCAACAAGATGGGGCGCAGACTGGTTCGAAACTCTCTCCAGGAGGTCAACCACGCCGAGGAGTAGACCAGTGGCGGCAGAAAGAGCAGCAAGACCAGGTCAGGATCCAGGGTAATCCTGGGCAGGCCTGGCATAAAGCCTAGCGCCAGTCCACCCAGGACGAGCAAGATGGCATAGGGAAGCCGGGTCCAGGTCGCGAGTGCAGCCAGGGCAACCACAGCCACGAAAAGGCCAAGAAGCAGCAGGGTGCTTACCATTGGCTGACACCGTCATCTTTCTCTACGTTGTGTGTCTCTCATCTCGTCTCAGACCATACTGGAACCCTACTCGCGCGCCTGCTGCAACCCCACGAGGGTGATTTCTGGAACAGATTCCCACTGAGTGCGGTGTACCAGCAGCCCACAGTACCCAATCTACGGCTGGGGTGCGCCAGGCGGGAATCAGAGCAGCAGATGCAGCGCGATCCAGGCCGCATACACGGCGAAGAGTCCGAGTCCAGCCCAGCGCGGAATGCGTCTCGTATAGACGAAGGCCACCACGCACAGCCCCAGCGCTGCAAGCAGCGGCAGATCAAGCTCGGTCAGGAGTCCCGCAGGAACACGTATCGGCCACAACAGGAGCGGTACAGCCACGCCCAGCGCCAGGTTGATCGCGTTGCTGCTCAGAATTTCCTCGACGCTGGTACTGCCGCCTTCCGTCCGAGCCAGTTGATAGGCAACAACCGTATTGGGAAGCGATGTGGCGACCGCGAGCACCACCAGACTCAGGATGATGGGAGAGAGTTGGAGCTCTTTGGCGCTCATCTCTGCCGCTTGCACCATGACGACGACGCCGAAGAGAGTAATGCCGAGCGCCAGCATGGCTAGCAGTATGGTACGTACGGGAAGAGGCGGCAGTTCATCTTCCTTCGCGGCCGCAACCGCAACATGCTGACCTTCGGGTTCCCATTGGTGTGGCTTCTCGCTGGCCTTCTCGGTCTCAGTTCGCGGACCAGCGCGTAGTGCATCGCGCACCACCAGCACAAAAAGACCAATGATCAGCAAAGGCAGCAGGACCTGCGCCTCCTGGTATCCGGGCACGAGCGAGGCACCGAGCAGGACCAGAACGAGCAGCGCACCTCCCATGAAGGCAACGAGCCAGGCGAGGTGACGCACCTCACGTGCAGCGAGCTTGCCCAGCACGATACCGCCCCTGCCGGGGGTAGCCAGCGCAGCCAGCGCCAAGATCACGGCGACGTTATAGATATTGGAGCCCACGATGATGCCGATGCCGAGGAGCCCGTGTCCCCCGAAAAAGGCGGCCAGTGCGGCGACATAGTTGGGGATATTGGCTCCGAGAGCGCCCAGGAAGCCGAGCAGCTCTAGGGAGAAGTGCTCATACTCAGTCAGCCGTTCGAGGAGTCGCGTATACTGGGCTGCCGCAAACAGGGTCATCCCCAGAGCGACGGCGAATACCAGCGTTGGCGGAACCCAAGCCGGAGAGCGTAGAGGAACAAGCGCCAGCGTCTGCAGGCACTGCAGCCAAACGCGAGTGATCATTAGACCGTCCAGTTCTTGCGTACGACATGAGAGAGCGGGCGTTCTGGTCGCGTATGGGAAGACAGTGAGAGCGCCGAGAAGCCGACCAAGCTTCCCGGCGCTCTCACGTCATGATGTTGCAGTTGTATGGGCAGCGATGTGGCACAGCATGCGTAAGCCCCATAGCCACTCGAGCCTCCAGCATAGTACCAGAGCGATGCTGGTGTCAATGTCCAGTCGCTGCTGCGTAACCCCAATGACATGTGGTGCGCTTCCAGGCGATGGCGTGCTCCCCTAGCGATCGATGGGCCGCCTTGAAGGTCGGAACCCCAGTACCACGACCTCGTCCGCCAGCACGCGAAGCCCGTCCTCAGTTCCGTCATAGCGGTAGCCGAGATACTTCAGGACTGCGCGAAAAGCCCGGGCGTAGCGGCGCTCGTACGTTGCCAGAACGGCAAAGCGCTCCTTGGCATCGAGCATGCGCTGCTCCGGCACGTACCGCCGCCCGGCCGTCTGCACTTCGAGAGCCGGGCGAGCCATAATGTTCTGGTACCAGTCCGCCCGTATGCCGTAGGCGGACATGACCGTGCTTTCACCCGTGTTGCGATCATAAGACACCACTTCCAACACCGTCTGGTGTGCCTTGCCGCTTTTGCGCCCTCGATGGGTGAGGAGCAAGAAGCGATGTCCCAGTAGCCATCCAAGATGCGTATGATAGAGCAAGATGGGCAGATTGAATCCCCACTTGAGGAGCCCGGACGGTTTGGCTGGAGCAGTGCCAGTAGCCATTCATTTCTCCTTTTCGGCCCGCACTACTGAAGGCTCATCAGGCTCGGGCGTCAGCGCACCAGTATAGGCCGCCAGTACATCACTGCGGCGGAGGAGTCCTACCGGTTTCAGACTGTCTTTGGGCACAACTGGGAGCTGGCGCAGGCCTAGCCGACTCATACGCCTCACCGCTACGAGGAGTGACTCCTCGGGACGGACCGTCACCAGCCGCCGGACAGCGACGTCCCCAGCCATAAGCGATCTTCCATCCTCGACCGGTGATCGTCCGCGCAGATCCGAGCGCGTTATCAATCCCACCAGCTCGCCGGCCTCGTTCACGACCATCAGGGACTGCCCATGCTCATCCAAGCGGGCATACACACCTGCGAGCAGCTCGGATTCCGGTACCAGACGCGGGGTGCGCAGCATCGTCTGGGCAACGGTGGTGGTCGCCAGTGGATCCACATCTGACCCGGGTTGGGCAACCTGGCGCCATGTCCGTGCTTCCGGCGGGGAGCTCCCAGACGGCTCTTCGGCAACGGCTCTTGTCGGCGATTCCTCATCGTCTTGCCCGCGCTGATCGAGGCCGGAAGCATCCCCGTCTTCAAGGGTCGCGGTAGGGTATTCTGCAGAGTGCACCAGCTCAGGTACAGCAGCCTCGTGACCGTCGGAGATCCCGCTCGTACCGTTGGAGCCTGGTGTACCATCGACCGCGGCGACGGATACCCTGGCCCATGACGACTCTGGTGAGACGGAGGAAGCAAGGGTTGGCTGGCGCAAGAGCCGCGCAACGTCCTTTAGGGTCACGATGCCCACCACCTTGCGGGTATCGCCGCGTTCCACCACGGCAAGCTGGCGCAGACCTCGCCGCGTCATTCGCAACCAGGCGTCGTAGAGGGACTCATCCGGGTAGGCGTACACGATGCGACGGGACATGATCTGCCGTGCCCTCACGACGTCGGTGTCCGCGGAGGGCACACGGGCGAGATCTGATGTAGTCACCAATCCGACCAGGCGCTGGTCTTCGACGATGGGGATACTTTGTGCGCTGTTCTCCCGCAGCATCTTCAACATGGCGCTGGCGCTGGTCGTAGGACCGGCGGACGCGAGTCCTGGTCCCAGAGCCTGGCGCACCATCATGCTCTGCAAGAGCGGCAGGGCATAGTCGTCCTTATGCGCCGGAGAGTCGAGGCGTGTATCCAGCTGACTCTCGTAGATGCTGGTCTCGCCGGTAATGAGATAGGCCACCATGGTGGCCAGCATCGCCGGCACAATGAGGGAGAACTCGCCGGTCATCTCGGCCACCATGAGGATGACCGCGAGCGGCGCCTTGCCAACGCCGCCAAAGAACGCTCCCATGCCCACGACCGCGAAGGCCCCAGGGGGCGTACTCCCCAGCATCCAGGGTGCGAACGTGTGCAAGGCACTCCAGATGGCGGCGCCTAAGAAGCCGCCGATCACCATGCCGGGACCAAAGACCCCGCCGCTGCCGCCGCTGCCGATGGTTAGCGCGGTGGTGACGATCTTGACGAAGACCAATGCGAGCATCAGCCAGGCGGAAAGGACGAGGAAGTTGCCGTCGATAGCGAACTGGGCGTAGCCGTAGCCCATACCCAGCGCCTGGGGAAAGGCGAGCCCGATGAGACCGACCAGCAGCCCGCCGATAGCCGGCTTGAGCTGATTGGGAATCTGGATCTTATGAAAGAGGTCGCGTAGACCATAGAGCGCCCGGGGATAGAGGAGCCCCACCAGGCCGCACATGATGCCCAGGAAGAGAAAACCGAGCAAGCTCTGAGGATCGGTAAAGCTGAACTGGCCTCCATGCCCGAAGACGGGAGTCCAGCCTGCCCAGAGGCAGTAAATGCTGAAGCCGACCACCGACGCGATAAAGGCGGGGAACAAGGCCTCGGTCTCGAAGTCGCGCTTGTAGAGGATTTCGCCCGAGAGCAGGGCACCGCCAAATGGCGCCTTGAAGATTGAGCCGATGCCGGCCCCGACGCCCGTTGCCATGGCGATGCGGCGGTCGTGCTCATTCAGGTGAAGCACATCGCCAAGCCAGGAGCCGAATCCGGCGGCAATCTGGGCGGTGGGGCCTTCTCGACCGGCGCTGCCTCCCGAGCCGATGGTGATGGCCGACGCCAGCAGCTTGATGGGCGGAATGCGGGTGCGTATCTTGCCCCCGTTGTGATGAAACGCCGCAATGGCGGCGTCGGTGCCGTGGCCCTCGGCCTCGGGCGCGAACGTGTAGACAATCAGGCCGCAGAGCAGGCCCCCGAGCGTGGTAATGACGGGAATGAGCCAGGGCCGAGCAATCGGATGGACCACCGTCGCGCCTTCGCCCGCCGGGCTGGGAGGGACGAAGCCCGCGCCCAGCCCGAGGAACAGGTGCGTGCAGAAGGCGATCGCCGCGTAAAATGTGATGGAGCCCACCCCCGCTACGATCCCGATGAGCGCGCCGATGACCAGCCAGCGCTGGAAGTAGGCCCGGCCGGCCGGATTCCAGCTCGTCAGGGGGCCGTCCTCGTGCGCTACCGGAGCCGCAGACGGGTGCAGACTCCGTCGCAAGTGCGCAGACAGCCGCTGCCACAACGCGCCGATCTGATCCTTAAGCGATACCATCATCGTGGAACTCCATTGCCGTACTCGCTCCTGACTGCTCTATTGCCGACGACTGCCGTACCATAGGGATGGCAATGGGTGATTGCCCACCCATATAAAGGGTACCATATTTGCCTCAATTTATACCAGCTTCTTGCTGGCGGGCACGAGCATTCGCCGTGTAGGAAAATCTCTCGGGCTAACCTATGCCGCCGACAATGAACGATGGCAGCCCTTTGGACATCATCTCGTCGCCGATCAAAAAGTCCCACAGCGCATACAGATCAACAGCCGCCCAAAGGTGATCCACTTGCACACCTGTTCAATCAGCGCAATGCGTGTGGTAGTGCGCTAGGCATACACACGGTCGTCCACCCCATCTCATGCTGTGCCGAAGTAACCTTGCTTCACTGCCACACTGGCGGTATGCACACTGCCACAATGGAGACAATGTCCATCCGCATCTCTTGAGAGCCAGGCGATACCAGTGGCCACGGTACCAGACGACACTGCGCCGGCACGGCATCGGAAGCTACGACGCACTGGAGAGTGCGAGCTGGACCATGCTCTGAAAGGCGTCAGCCGGTGCGGGATAACGGAAGGAATACTGGTCGGCCACAGTATAGGCCAGCCACAGCTCGTCGAAGGCCTGGGGACCGGCCAGCCAGATGATCTTGCCCTTGGCTTGAGCCCAGCCGATCTCGGTGAGGGTGGAGGCGCACAGGGGGGTATCCAGCCAGGCAAAATAGAGATCAGACTGACGGAGCGCATCCAGCGTCAGGCGCTTGAACTGGCGGGCAGCACGGACCAAGGGCCACCAGACCTCCTGGGAGGCGGTGGTCTGGGTCAGAGCGGGCTGGGTTTGTCCCCCTCTTGGCCCATAGGGAGAGGCGAGGTCGTTGCTGACACGGGGGCCGCGCTGTGGGGCATAGAGGGGACCGCTGAAGACCCACTCGGTGCCGGGGTCGACACTATCATTGTTCCACTCGGCGTCGTCGCTGGGGCCCCCTGAGATGGAATAGGGGCCAACATAATCAAAGCGGCCGATGACAGCGGCCGGCAGGGTGGGCCATAATGCGCTTCCGGCAGTGGGGTAAGCGGGCGCGACGCCCATGACACCCAGGCCAGCGACGAGGGTACGGCGCCAGTCGTTGCGGGTAATATTGCCGCCCAGATACACCGAGCGAACGTCGCGCATACCGACATTGATACGCATACCCGAGGGGCGGCGCTCAGTGCGGCCCGAAGGCTGCAGCGGTACCGAAAAGGGAGTACGCATAGGTAGCTCCTGACCAGAATCTATAAACGGGTGGCTGCCCGCCCATTGTAGTGGGAGTCGGCATTCCTGTCAAGCATCTGGCGATACCACTGCCGTGGCCTTGGTCCGTAGCTGATGCCGGCGCACTGCCTGCCAGAGTGGAACCGTTTGCTCGAGAACACTAGGTGCTTCGGCAGCGTACTACGTTTGGTGAGGGTACAACTCCCTCCAAATGGGATTGTCTGACAAAACACGCTGCCGGCACGTGAGATTGACCTTCGCCAGAGGCTCACAAGAGGCGGATACCACCAAACTCATGCACACAGGCGGGAATCTTCGGGTAGCTTCACTCCAGGCTCGCTAATATTCTGAAGGCTCTTGGGAGGTCCGCAGAGTTCTCGGTGAGCATACAAATAGAGTGAAACGATGACGCTGTGGTGTAGCTTACGGTACAGTCCGCAGTTGACAATCACCCTGCACGACTACTCTACTGTTGATTATGGGGTGGCTAACCACTCACGTAAAGTTGGAAAGTGAATGCGTATGCCCAAACTGGTGACGGAGGTGGAGCGGCAGCTGAAGCGGCGTGCCATTCTGGATGCCGCCGCGGGTGAGATCGCACGCTATGGTTACGATCGTGCCAACATCAATACCATCGCCGAGCGCGCCGGCATCGGACCAGGCACCATCTATCTGTACTTCGAGAGCAAAGATGAGGTTCTGGACGCTTTCCTGGATACCATCGGCTCTCTGATCGATGATATCGTGCGTACCTGCCTGGCATCCGACCTTCCCTGGCAAGACCGCCTGAGCGCCTTATCTGAGGCCTTTGTTGTCTTAGCTGAAGAGCATCGTGATTTCTTTCGCGTGCATGTCAGTGCGCTACACGGGGTCAATCGGGATATCGGGGCGCCGATGGCACGGTGGCTCTCGACCTCTACACAGCGGCTTGCAGACGCCTTCCAACAGGGCATGGACCAGGGGATGAT
>CAWGVQ010000001.1:0-66006 GCA_963826075.1 uncultured Chloroflexia bacterium | reverse complement strand
GCCTCGTTATTACGCCAGACACAGCGGCAGCGTCAGCAAGCGACGTATTGCGATCAGCCATTTGCCCGCGCAAGAAGATTGCTTTCTGCTCAGTTGTCATGCCGGCCAGGAGGTCGCTCTGCGGTACTTCCTCTAAACGCTCTGCGCCGACACGTGCCAGCCACTGCTTGAAGGGCTCAGCTTTGGGACTCGGAATCGATTGAACAATCCGCAGCATTGTCTCCGTGTCAGCCGCATCGGTCGCATATCGCTTACCGTCGAGCGAGCGCATTTTCAGTTGTACACAGTTTCTGTACAACTCATCGTAGCCTTCATCAGCCAACTTGCGCTTCAACATGCTCCAGTAGTTACGCGGATTAGGGCTATCGGTCAGCGCGGCTACCACGTCCACGACACTAAAGAACCATCGGCCATCACGCCACTGCCGGCGGATGAGTCTGCCATCTCCCGCGAAAGGAACTACTGCCTGGGTATCGTCGTCACTCATAGCTTCCTCCTGACTGGCACCTCGTAGTCTATCATCTTGAGCTCGTCAATGGTTGATACGAGTTCCAAGCAGAGGCTACCGCCTACATCGTGGGTAATGAGCTAGAGATCATGGACGAAGAGACGGCTGCACACTCTCGGGGATATATACGCACTGGCTAGGCGAGGAACAGCCTCCAGATCAGGCGATAAGACAAGGGTTTGCGGCCGCAGATACAATACTCAGAGCCCGGCGTGTAACAGTCGTCGAAGCAGAGGCTTGACACCACAATTGACACCCTAACCAACGTCACTGACCGACACATGGCGACATCTGGCGACAAATTGGTGGCTTACTAAACCTACTCCGCGACATCCGGCGATATGCCACGAAACCGCTATTTCGGTTTCCTAAACCGTGTGTCGCCGGTTCGAATCCGGCCAGCCCCACCCGAATTTTCCTGGGTTTGCGAGTGTCGATGTGTGACCGAATTTAGCCTCTGACACCTTATACCTAAGACGGCACAGAAACACCCCCGGTAAACAAACCGGGGGTGTTTCCTATTCCCTTGAAAATAACCATAGGGCCCCATAAGCGAGAGATAACCCAATTTTCATCCGCTGCGCTGACGGTCCCCGTCATACGGCTTGACAGCAATTTACGTATCCGCATGTTCTTATGGTCCTTGATCCCGTACAATAACGTATACTTGCTCCAGAACAGACAGCATCAACCTAGAGCAATTTGCGGGAAGCAGTGGCAGGCATGGATTATGCAGAGACCTCGCGTATGCGTGCCTATTCGATCGACCTAAAAGAACGCTTGGTGCGAGCGGTGGCTGAGGGTCAGCCCATGCGAGAAGCCGCTCGCCGCTTTGGAGTGACCGTGAATACGGTCAAACGGGCCGTGGTGCAAGAGCGCGAGACGGGCTCGCTGGAGCGCAAGCCCATTCCCGGCTATCCCCGGCGCATTGGACCCGAGCAGGAGGCAGCGTTGCGAGCGCGGCTGGAGGCCGACCCCAACGCCACGGTGTTGGAGCACTGTGCCTGGTGGGCGGAGCACGAGGGCCAACAGCTGAGTGAAGCGACGATGTGGCGAGCCATCCGCCGGCTGGGGTGGACCCATAAAAAAAAGCACTGGCAGCCAGCGAGCGCGACGAGGAGGCGCGGAAAGCCTGGCGCAAAGCGGTCGCCCAGCTCGACCCAGAGCAGTTCGTCTTTGTCGACGAAAGTGGCACGAATATCTCCCTGACCCGGCTCTACGGCTGGGCACCCCATGACCAACGAGCCACCGGATCGGTGCCGCGTAACCACGGCAAGAACACCACCTTGGTCGCAGCCCTCGCGCCTGATGGTCTGCAGGTGCCCTGGCTGATTGAGGGGGCGATGGATACGCAGACGTTCGTCTGGTACATCACCGAGCAACTGGCACCGACGCTGCAGCCCGGGCAGGTGGTCGTGCTGGATAATTTGAGCGTCCACAAGGCGGCGAGCATTCGCCAGGTCATTGAAGCGCGCCAGTGTACGCTGCTCTTCCTGCCGTCCTACTCCCCCGACTTCACGCCAATCGAGCAGGCGTTCTCCAAGATCAAGGCCATTCTGCGCCGGATCGGTGCCCGCACCACGGAGGCGCTCTGGGAGGCCATGCGGGTGGCGGTCGAGGCCATCACCCAAGAGGATGCGGCGGCCTGGTTCGCCCATGTCGGCTACACCCTGTCTGCTCAAGCTACCTGAAAGTTGCTCTAGCCCGGATTATTCATGGAGAGAAGCGAGGAGAAAAGAGGTATCTCGGTGTAGAACGAGTGTATTGTCTCATCCACACTCGAGCCTACCAGGAGATACCTCATGCCCCAGTTTCGCACACGGCAGCGCCCGCCTGTCCTGCTTCCTGTCCAACCGCAGCTCGTGCCCTTTGACGCCGGTCGCCTGACCTCGGATGGTGGTTTGGCCTGGATTGCCCAGGCCGACGCCGCTCTGGGGCTGTGTGCTGCCCTGGCCGGCCAGATACAGGACTGGCGGCGGGGACCGGTCCAGCATTCGGTGCAGACGCTGGTGCGCCAACGCGTCTTCCAGATCACCTGTGGCTACGACGACCAGAACGACGCCGACACGCTGCGCCATGATCCGCTGCTCAAGTGGGTCTGTGGCCGCCGACCGGAGAGTGGGTTGGACCTGGCCAGCCAGCCGACCCTGTCGCGGCTGGAGAATGCCGTGACCGGCCGCACCTGCTATCAGCTTGCCGTCGCGCTCGGCCACATCTATGGGCAGCAGCGCGAGCAGCTCAGTCGGCAGCAGACCGGCGGACCGCCGACCCACATTCTGCTCGATCTGGACGGCACCGCCGACCCCACCCACGGGGAGCAGGAAGGCACGGCCTACCATGGCTACTACCGCCAGCATATGTATCATCCCCTGCTCATCTTCGACGGGGACACCGACCAGCTCATTACCGCCATCCTGCGACCGGGGACGGTGCACGCCAGCCGCGGGGTAGTCGCCGTCCTCAAGCGGGTCGTGCGCGCGCTACGGACCCGCTGGCCGGGCGTGCAGATCGAGCTGCGGGCCGACAGCGGCTTTGCCGTCCCCGCCCTCTCTGCCTGGTGCGAGCAGGAAGGCATTGCCTACACCATCGGTCTGCCCACCAATCCGCGCCTGGAAGCCCTGGCGGCGCCGCTGCTGGCCGAGGCACGCGCGCAGCACCAGCAGACCGGCCAGAAGGTGCGCCTGGCCGGTGAGAGCCTCTATGCCGCCGAGTCCTGGCCGCACCAGCGCCGGATCGTCTACAAAGCCGAGGTCCTGGCCAAGGGTCCCAATACCCGCTTCGTGGTCACGACCCGTCCTGACCCCCCGCTGGCTCTCTACAACTGGTATGTCCAACGCGGCACCGCCGAACAGTGGATCGAGGACCTCAAGCATGGCTGCTTTGCCGACCGGCTCAGTTGCCATCGTTTCTGGGCCAACCAGTTTCGCCTGCTCCTGCATGCCGCCGCGTACTGGCTGCTGGATACCCTGCGGCGCTGGCTGCGGCAGATGGGGCTCCCCCGCCTCCAGCTCGCCACGCTGCGCCTGCGTCTGATCAAGATCGGCGGCTGGGTGCGCGAACGAATCCGCGGGGTGGCCATCCACCTGGCCAGCAGTCATCCTGGCGAACCCCTCTGGCACCTCCTCGCCGCTCACTCCCTGCCCTCATGAATAATCCGGGCTAGGTAGGAAAGTACGGCCCATTTGCGAGAGGACACCTGGGCAACTCATGACGGAGGAGGCGTTATGATGAGGGATATGACGAGGGGCCAGAGGCGTCGCATCTCTGGCAAGGCGGCCTTGCTCTGTTCTCTGCTAGTCATGTTCTCCCTGGGCTTGACCGGCTGCACAGGGTTTGGGATACAGTTCGGAGCATCGTCCTCTCCTGCAGATGAGTTTACGCTCACCAGCTGCAATGGCCAGCCTGTTCCGATGACGCGTGGTACTTCGCCAGCTGCACAGTCATCGGTCTACGCGGGCTCAGTGGGAGGCTTCGTCGGTTCACCTGGCGCTGGAGCCCATCTCTACGCCTATTCGGCCGTGGACGGTACCCAGCGCTGGTGCGATAGCTTCGCCAGTACGGCGAAGCCACTATGCACGACCGGCAGATGCCCGCCACCAGGAGTCAACATCGTTGGGCAGCCGTTGCTGGCGGATAATGTTCTCTATGTCTGTGTACCAGATGTGCTGTATGCCCTCAATGCCAGCAATGGCGCCTTGCGGTGGAAGCGCGAAACCGGCTGTGGGATCGTTTCTGACCCGTTTGGCGACTACGCTCAGCCCATTCTGTCAGGATGGGCTGCTCTATAGCGGCAGCTATGCGCTCAACTCGGCTGACGGCAGCATCCGCTGGCGACTGCCTGCCCAAACTACCCCTGGTGCCATCGGAGATGGCACTCTCTACGCCTACTCGGAGGAGTTCCTCTACGCGCTCGACGCCCGCACCGGCAAGTTACTCTGGCAATATGATTCCGACGACGACATCGGCGCCCGCCCTGCCGTGGGCGGCGGAGACATGTATGTGGGTACACTTGACCTCGGGGTCAGCGCTCTCGCGGCGACGACCGGCAAAGCCCTATGGAGTACAGACATGAGTACCTTTTCTGGCGTCGCTGCCGACTCCAACACTGGTCTCGTCTACTGTGGCGCGCGCGTGGAGCTATCGACGCTAGGCACGCGCGCAGTACTCTTGGCACTGGCTGCGTCCACCGGCAAGCTGCAGTGGCAATATCAGACTGGCAGCATTGACCTCCTCAGTGTACCCTTCGTGGACCCGAACACCCTCTACTTCACTGGCGATGGGGTCTACGCCGTGAATGCGCTGGATGGTGCTTTGCGCTGGCATACTTCCCTGGGAGCCAGCCCATCTCACGTGTTTACGCCTGTCACTCTACAGAATGGCACGGTGTACGTAGGGGGAACTGATGGTGAAGGCAACAGTACGCTGTATGCGCTCTCCGCCCGCACCGGGAGCGAGCTCTGGCACACGAGCGGCATCAACCAGATTTCACCGCTGATTGCTGGCTAGGCCTGCCTGGGGCTATTCCTCCAGGTCGCAGGCCGTGGGATGGCGAGGCTGGTAGAGCGGCAGATGCGACTACTGTGACCGCCATCACACGTGACAGCAACCCGCAACAAACATGAGTGGACAGGGTCGAACGGAGACGAACCAGAGGTCGAGGAATATTCAGCAGGCACGGACATCTGTAGAAGCTGGTAGGCAAGGGTACCGCAAATTCGTAAACAGTAGCCCGCCAGATTGTCTTTGGCAGGCGAACAAAGAAGCCAACTAGCATTAACAGTGGACTAGTTCTCGGGTTCGGGAGCAGTGGCAGTCTGAGACTATTTCAGATGCCAACTCGTGCAACTCGCCGTTGCTCATATACTCATACCATTGTGGTCTTGCTAGTCCGTAGGTAAACCAAGGAGGCGCGGGACAGAAACGTCCTCGTCGATGCTCTCCCAGTGAATACCTTCTCCCTCGCCGATCAGGCGCCACTTATCGCGATCCTGTTGGGATGCCTGTTGGAGGCGTGGAAACCACGCCAGAGGGACACTGAGAACGCGACCGTCAACCAGGTTCACGGTCAGTGTGTCGGAGTTGGATCGCACTGAGGCTGCACGTGCCTCAAGGTCGGTGAAAATAGCCATGCCATGCCTCCAAAAGCTTCTGCTGATGTGCCTGTACTATGCCGATGATATCACCGATGTCCTTCGCGCTAAAACGTCCCTGGCGAGCCACCGCGACAGGATCCAGCCACACTTTACCAAGCGCTTCGCCAGCTTCAACGTGAATGTGTGGCGGCTCATTGCCTTCGTTGCTAAAAAAGAAGAAGCGCTAGCGCCCTACCCGTAAGACCGTTGGCACTGAGCGTGCCTTTCTTGTTTGCTCATCCATTGAAGATCCACCATGACTGCCGCTGTTCATAGGTATTGCTGGCTTCCCTAGGGATGTGGAATGAACCGGACACCCGAAGCAGCATACGCATAGCGATAGTCCACAATACCGTTCTCCCAAACCTACCCAAGTGTGGACATGCCACCCTTGGCGTTGGGTTCCTGCTTCTTCACCGCCAGTTTCACCCGAGACTTATGCCTCGTGCCAGAGCTGGCAGCTCCACAGGCGTTTTGACTGTCCGAGGAACTCCCGGCCAGATGTACTAAGTTGAGCGCGGCATTCAGATCCCGGTCCAGCACCAGACCACACTGCGCACAGTGAAAAGTCCGATCCGCGAGGGTCAGTTCCACATCCAGCCACCCACACCCACTGCACCTCTTGCTGGACGGTTCCCACTGATCGGCCAGGATCAGCCGAGCACCATACCAGGCGGCTTTATAGAGCAGCTGCCGCTTGAACTCGTAAAAGCCGACATCGCCGATGGCTTGCGCCAGATGATGGTTCTTGAGCATCCCACTGACGTTGAGGTCTTCGATCACCAGGACCGACTTGGTTTTCGCCAGCCTGGTTGTGACCTGATGTAGCGTGTTGTGGCGTTGGTGCTTGATCTGTCGATGCAGCTTGGCGAGCTGTTTGGCAGCTTTCTTGCGGTTCTTTGAGCTTTTCTGGCGCCGACTCACCACCCCCTGCAGGCGCTTGAGCTTCTTCAGCCGCCGTTTGAGATGGCGCGGATTGGGAATCACCGTCCCATCGGAGAGGGTGGCCAGATTCTTCACTCCCAGATCAATGCCCACCACTGGTCCACCGTTTAGGGGAACGATCTGCTCCTGTTCTACCTGGACACTCACATACCAGTGTCCGGCATGCTCACTGACCGTGGCCGACAGGATCTTTACTCCACTGGTCGGAAGGTACTCGCGCTCCTTGAGCCGCAGGCGCCCCAGCCGCGGCAACACGATTGCCTTCTCCGAGACCACAATGCTGCCTGTCAGTCGAAAACTGCCTAACCCATTCTTCTTCGTCTTGAACCGTGGATAGCCGAGCTTGCCTGTCCACCTGCCCTGCTTCTTGAGCGCACATCGCCGAAAGAAGTTCGTGAAGGCAGCATCCAGGTTCCACAAGGCTTCCTGGGGAGCACATTTAGAGACCTGATACATCCAGGGGACTTGGGTCTTCTTGAGGGTATTCAGCTCGCGATGCAGCTCGATGGCGGTCGGGCTTCTCGTGGTAGCTCGATACCGTTCCTGCTTGACCTGCAGACCCCAGTTGTAGGCCCAGCGGGCGGCGCCGGCATGCTGGCGGCAGGCCGTCACCTGTCGGTCGTTCAGATCTAGCTCCGTTTTGTACGCCCGCCGTACCAGCATCCCGCATCTCCGTGCCAGTCCCTGGCTGTCCTGCCGAGAGGGAGGCCTTCACTCTTCGGTTGCTAGAACAAGTGTATCATAACCAGCCACTGTGGTCAAGGAGAACAGACGGGTACAAATGGGCATATATAGGTATATATAGGTATATATGGGTACATTCTTTGCGACTACGCTCAACCCCATCCGGCGTTTTCGGAGCTAAAGTTCTTGCGATAGAAATTCATTTCGGAAATCAAAAACCAGCCCTCAGGATACACCGCTATGACGTGCGCCACGTGCCCACCGCCTCCCGCGCCCTCGACACCAGGTTGGAACACAACGGTACTATCAGGAACCGGCGTCGTGCCGACTGCGAATCCTCGTGCTGCAGCGTTACTGTGCATCCCCCCATTTGGAACCTTGACTCTCGACATCTGAGCAGTCATCTTGCTTAGGCAAAGGTGGTACAGCGCGGAAGCAGTGGTGAGTGAGAAATGAGCGCTCACCAGAGTACCACCCCAATTGGTATCATCTTGAGATAGCTTGTCCTTTGTGACCTCGGACAGAAAACTTGACCCCAATGCTGACCCCTACCTGAGCGACATGACACGATTGGAGACGAAGCGGCCGCATGCCCCAATGCCAACAAATCCAGGATCGAGGCATGCGTGCGAAGCCAGACGAACAGGTGTTAAAGAACTTCAAAACTGTTGCACGGTCGCCCTTCGCGGTCGTGGGTGGGTTCGACTCCCATACGCCTTTGCCCTGATTTCATAGGCATTTCCTACACCGTCGCCTGCTGGGCGCGAGGCGCAGGTGACCTCGCAGCATCGTGAGACTTATCATCACCTATCGCGAGTCACCGTAGGTCATCGGGCAACCGTCCCAAGAGAGCTGCAAGAACAGCGAACTCGGAGACGGCCCACGAATTCCACTGCTCCAGGTACTGCCCGGTTCGTGAGCAATTTGAGAGGCTTGAGGCGCGGGACAGACAGGCTGGAGCAGCAAAAGAGAGGCGTGTAGCTATCCCATAAACTACTGTGCTCTCCTGGTCATCGGGATCATCACAAGCCTGGCGCCGAGCTTGAACGAAGCGCTCTTCAACCGGAGCTTCGCATGACATGTCGACCGACCTCCTCCAGCATACTGGAGTGGCACCGGGTGATGGGGGAATCCAGCAGGCCTTCTGGGGGGAACATGTGGCACAGTGTGATGGTTCACGACGCTGAGTTGAGCGGTTCTTGAAGAGCACTGAGCGATCCCGAGGTAGTGTCTTCTGGAGCTGAGTCTACAGAAGTCAGCTTACTTGGTGGAATTGAACTCACGCTCGTGAACGGCCTGTGACCATACATGGAGCTGCTACAGTAATGCAATGTAAGGTCGGGCCGAGTCCGAGTACAGAGGTGTCACAGCAGCTAGCGACGTGTGGTCGGGGACTGGTCAGTCAAGCAGCTGGTGGCGTACCTGACCTGGCATGAGCGCGCCGTGGTCGAAGGGGCTCAGCAGGTCCTGCACACGGGGAGGTTTACGCGCCGGCGACCGGAAGGGGTGAGTATGGACGAGATGAATGCCCGGATCGCCGAAGAGAGTCGCACCCGTCCCGCCGTCGAGGTGCTCCCCGAGGCGGACGAGGTCTTCGGACAGTTGCTGATGCTCACCCGGGCGTGCCCAGAAAACCTGCTCAACGACCCGCATGTGCTTGGGCTCGACGAGGAGATGGTGCCCTGGATGGGCGTGGCCAACAACTCCTATGCCCATTACCGCGAGCACGAACCCCAGCTGCGGGCTTGGCTGGAAAAGCGCAAACCCTAGCGGCTCCCACGCCCAGATCTGGGCTGCTGCTCCGTCTGCGCAGCCCTGCTGTCGTGATGTCCGGGGCCGACTCCGTAGACGGTTCACACCCAGGCATGGGCAGCGTGACAAGTGGGGCGCCATGCGTTGTCCACCGTCATCGCACTGGCCGAGAAGACACGATTCCTCACCCTGAAGGTGCCCCCAAACATTAAACAGTGGCATCCACGATCTTCACCTCGCACATGCCGCGCAGTGGCACGGGAACCCGTCAGATGCCATATGAGACAGGTTGTGGACGTGGGACCGCCGTTCCCAATTGCCACATCAGTCCTGCTACACCCCAGACATGCCATAGATCCGTCGCTTTCCCCATCGATGAGTCGGACAAAGCGCACATGCGCGACGGATATCGGCTTACCTGTAGGAGCCACTCCCTGAAAATGAATGTCTGCTCTTCACTATGCTGTGCTTGCCAGACACCTTCTCACAGATGTGAGTGAAGCTCCCTCACCACGGCTCCTGAGCCAATCCGGCCAGCGGCCGGTGCCGGCGAGCACCGGGACGGCTTTTCTCTACGATGAGCGCCCGAGCCACTGGAAGGCCCGTTCGACAAATGGCTTCGCATCATGGTCGATGCAGGGGCCATGAGCAATGATCAACTTGTCGAAGTCCCACGACAGCAGGTGATCGAGCGATTGCCGGGCGAGACGGCGCTGGGTGAAGGTGAGTCGGAGGTCGAGCGGGAACGCCGCCATGTGGAGCGGCGACGCCACTCAGCGCCAACACCGCATTGCTGAGGGGATGTCCCTTGCGTAGTGCGTGAATCTGGATCAAATCATCCAACATGACCGTACCGGACACTCGATGAAGGAAGACGACTTCCTCTCCCAGCGGATTGCCTTGGAAGGCGAGTTGGTTGAAGTGATCGGACCAGTTGGGAGGCGGCGCGTTCCCCAGTATGCCGGTGTAGGGCAGGTGTCCCTTCTGGAGCGTCAAGAGCGTGTTGCGTGGCCTCCAGAGCTGAGCTTGGGGAAAGAGGGTGTGCCACTCGGCCAGCCGCCAGACATGCCTGGGGGTTGCTGCCACCAGGTATTCGACCGGGCCTAACCTGAGGATGTGTTGGCGCGTTTCGAGCGACGCCGGTACCGGCGAACTCACCCAGACTGACCCGTTGCTGAGCCGCACCACCGTCATGCGGGTGGTAAACCAGATGCCCATGTCACGGACATTGGGGCCGTCAACGACGTAGACCGATTCAGCGAATGCTGGTAGTATGCTCGCCATCGAGAGTTGCCTGCCATTTCCCGCCGTCACGAACCCAGCTGCGGCTGCACACACTCCGTCAAGTAGCCGGACGACTGCATAGTACCTGCACGTGGCTTCCGCGTCAAGGCTGCCAACGGATTCCGAACTGTCTTGAATTCAGCATTGGCAATAACGGTGACGACAACTTCGTACAAAATCTTGTACGAAGTTGTCGTCAGTTCTGGCCCTTGAGCAAATAGAACGAAAAATCGTCATAGCGCCGGTCTCTTATGAGGCGGTCGCCTTCTCGCTCATCAGCACCACAACCTCGTCTCCCACATGGAGCGTGGCCTCCCAGGTAATCACAATCGCGGCCTTCACACTCTGATGGGCCGGGCAGCCTTCGGTATGCACCAGCAGCGCCCGTTCTGTCGCCTCCCGCGCCTCGGGAGGGATCGTTAGATCATAGCGCACCGCAATCGACTCGATCCGAATGGTGTTGCCGATCCCAGCAATGCGCCCTTCGACGGTGGCCGTGTACGTCTGCCGATCAAATCGGACTTTGCGCCCTGACAGGGCGCCGGCAAGTGTGCCGTACATTCAGCCAGCGACGGCTGCCACGATGTGGTCCAGCGTCGAGGCCACCGGCGGCCCCTCCTTAGCGCCATAATACTGGCGCAAGCCGCCCTGGACCCCATAGATCACGGGTTCGATGACCTCGCCGAGATAGGCGTACCGGTAGCCTTCGTGGTAGACCAACCGCGCCTTGGAGATGTACTCAAAAGGTTCTGTCACTAGGGGTGCACTCCGTTCGTTGACTGGTGAGAGAAGAGACGAGCCAGGGGCGTCATCAATGTGGTCTCTCCACATAGACATATGGTACACCACGAGTACATGCTCCACCTTATGCCACATACTCAGGGCCATCTATTCAGGGCGGAAGCGCTGAAGGGCATGCAGCGCCGCGCCGATGGCCGTTCGTGTGTGCGGTCGCAGCGATAACGGTTGTCTGCGGCCACGTGTAGCACATGCACGTGTGCAGGGCCGGGTAAAATGCTTGGGGCTAGGGACATAGGGCACTTCGATACAGACAGTATCCTTGTACCCTCCCGTGCTACTCCTTGCTCGCCCTGTCTGCTTCACCAAAAACTCAAGAGAGCCACCGATTCGGGGTAACTTCAGAGCATGCCATTCGCCAGAGAGATACTGCTACCCAGCCACTTGGGACAACAAACGATCCATATCTCGTATTCTATATCTGCTGTCCCCATCATGCCGAAGTAGCTACCAAGTAAGAAGGTACATCTGGTATTGTCGGCCCTTCCACTGTCGTGAACGGTACGAGCGGTCTCACATGCCTACTTCATTGTCGTCACATAGATTGTCTCGGCTCTTGCACGCATAGTGTCCATAAGGGTCTTTATGCTCAGTTCAAGTAACAACCGCGCACGATATTCGACATGTGGATGTGGTGTCGAAATATAAGCATATAGTTCGTGGTTATACCGGATATGGTCAAATCTGACTGCACGCGGTTTGACGCATACAGTCCCCGGTAATTATCGCTCGTAACGATGTAGCTGATGGATTGCCCGTTCCTGGAACTGACTAAATGACCGAGCTTGTCGTTAAACAGGTAGAGGGCGCTGTCATCAAAGCCGGCATCAATCACGTTGGTTGGGAAATCAAACTCATTCGCGGCTTGGTTGGTGTGGCGATTCACAATATAGACATGCGTATAAAACGGAGACTTACCATAATCGGCTACAACAATGACGGCGATAGCGGCATTTTCAACGAGCAAGGTACCCGTACCGACCATGGGTACGGTAAACTCACGATTGGTGGGCAGATGCGATGCTTGATCCGTGCAGTTTGCAGGTACGGCGACACTGCCAAACGGTCCGAAGAGGGGTAGCAATACGAAGATGAATAGCAGCAGCGCACAGAGCAGGCTGAATATGCCAACTGGAGCTACTTTGACGAGGTTGAGTTTCCTAACACTGTTTGTTATCATCGAATGATTACGACTCTGCCTTTGGGCACTGGCAAGCCATCTGAAGATAACATGCGGTGTGAGCTCCAGTGTAGCACAGCGAGTAGCCGGACGTGTTTCGTCACCGGATACGAGCTACAAGCCAGCCAGCACAAGAGCCTGTCCATCGAGTATCCGTTGCCGCACATTGGTCACCTGCGGGGTCATTACCCAGATGAGGGCCACACCTTCGTAGAGAGCAATCAGGGTAAGGGCGACACTCGAGGCATCCAAGGGTCGAAACTCGCCTGCGGCCACTCCCTGTTCCAGCAGATCCGTCAGGACATTGTGTAGATCCTGATAGGCTTCGGTGAGAAATTTCCGCACGCTGGGTTCGCGGGCGGCTACTCCATAGAATTCGAGCAACAACGGCATCGCCATCTGCATGTGCTCGATCGAACGACCAAATTGATCCCCCAGTGCTTCGAGTCTGGACCGTGTGGTACCCGATGCTTCTTGCAGTTTGCGTACGCTGCGCATCTCCCGGTCGAAGAAAAAACGCAGCAGTGATCCAATGATCGCATCTTTGTTGCGAAAATACAGGTACAGTGCTGGTTTGCTCAGGCCTGCACGCGAGGCAATATCTTCCATGCGCGCCTCGTGCAGGCCCTTTTCTGCAAACGCCTGGATAGCCGCTTCCAGGATCTGGTCGCGACGCTCTTCACTCCGGTCAGGCCGTGGCATGCGTCCTCCTGATCTTCCTACACGTCTGGGTATACGCTGCCGACGGCCACTCGATGGTCTGTGGAGTGTAAGACATGCTTAATGTACTGCGCTGCCTTTCCGCTCCACCGTGAGCATCCAGAGCGAGCTGCATCATGCCCTATCATAGCCTATGGGAGGTTACCCTGTCAGCCCGGACCACGGAGGAGACTGCACGCCATGAGCCAGTCGGTACCGTCAGCGTGTGGGGGAAGCTGCGGCCTCACCCACATGTTCTGCTCTGGTTACTCCGTGTGGTGTGTGTTGCCAGGCACGCGTGCGCTGCCAGAAGATCAGGAGCCCAATCAGGCCCAATCCGGCAAACCACCCGAGTGCCAGGACCAAGGCTCCTCCTGGAAGACCATGGCCAAACCCGCCATTGACCGCGATTTGCTCGGGACCGTAGCTGGGAAACGCTACCAGGAAACTCTTATTGGCGAGCGGATTCTCTACCGGTGCCTGCAAGAACGTATCCAGTAAGCTGATCATGATGATGAGGAAGAAGCCGGCTAACTCACTGGATACGACCACGCCTAACAGCAACCCTAACGCCCCATAGATAAGGGCATCGAGGAAATACGCCAACCAGACCGCAACCACCGACGAGGGGTGCCAGAAGATCTCTAACGCGAGCGTCGCGTACAAGGCGACCACGGCTGCGACCACCACGATCGCGGTAACCTTGGCTGCAATCGCGATCGGCTGGGGTAAGCCTGCCAACACCAGCCGCCGATCAAAGGGTGCATTGCGGCGGGCAGCGGTAAAAATCATGAACGCGACAATCAGGGTGATGGCATTGAAACCGGCGGTCAGTGCCGTCAGGTCTCGGCCATTGACTTGGAGGAAGGTGCTCGTACTCTGCAGCTTGAAGGCCACTGCATTGGTGGGAATCATGGTGCCAATGAGGCCATCCCACAGCGGCACAAAGATCAGGAGCAAAATCAGTGCAAACCGATTGCGAGCCTGTTCAATAAGCGCATAGCGCACAGCGGTGAGATAAGTAGCCATTATCCATTTCCCTCCCGCGTCGAAGCACTAGAAAGGTCGGCATCCGCAGTGCCCTGAGACGCACCGCGGGTGTCCCGCTGCAGCTGGCCCTGGCGCAGCTGGTAGATCACATCGAAGCGCTCTTGCTCAAAGAGCAGATGGGAAATGACGACGAGGCAACAACCCTGTGCGCGCAGCTCGCCAGCCAGTTCCCAGAAGCGCAGGTACGTTTCCCAATCGAATCCCTGATACGGTTCATCGAGTAAAAGCACCGTGGGGCGATGCATGAGCGCGAGGGTGAGATTGAGCTTTTGTTGCGTGCCGCCAGAGAGCGCACGCACGGGCGTATCGCGGTACTGGGCAAACGCCAGCCGATCGACTAGCGTGTTGGCATACGCGAGATCGGTAAGATGATATGCGGCCCGAAAGTAGTCAAGATGTTGCGCGGCGCTGAGAGACTCGTTGAGCACGACACGCTGCGGACAATACCCGACGGCGCCGCCGATAGTGACCTGTCCATGGGTCGGATGAAGCGTCCCTGCCAGAATCTGCAGGAGCGTCGATTTGCCGGCACCGTTTTCACCGACGATGCCAATGAGCGCACCGCCAGGCGCGCTGAACGAAACGTCCGTCAGTACCGTGTGTCGCCCATAGCGTTTGGCGAGGTTGGTTGCCCGGATGGCCACTGCAGACGTAGTCGGAGTGCCAAGGGGAGACATGGTCACAGACATACATCCTCCTATCCGTTAGAGACGTCAGAGGCGAAGGAGGCCCTTCGCCTGAGATCACGAGCCGGCGTAAGTGGTTGCCAGCTGGTCACCCACTGACTGTGGAGCATCAGCATATGGTAGGCAACCGCATGGGCCTGTTCGTAAGTTACTGACTAGTCAGTAACTATTGTACAGAGAAGGTGCAAGGCTTGTCAATTTGGTCGAGCATGCTGAGGACAGTTATTTGGAAGCCCTTGCAGGTTGCGGTACGATGCGGGGAAACTCGCACGTCCGGTTTTGCAGCCGAGCGGGGGGGATGACTCCTTCGCTTAGGTTAACAACCGGCAACGGCTGCATTCTTCCTTGGGCTATCGCTCACCGATGGCTTGCGAGCAGTTGCCGGCCAGTACCTGACGCATGGCGCCGATTGGCTGGGGGTTCGCCGGACCGGTCTGGGGCTATGCCCTCTTCTGGTTCCTGGTGGAAGTTCGGATCAAGCTCGCAGCCTACCGCCTCTTCGACTGGCGCCAGCCGGGGTTTCTGGCGATGCATCTGCCCGAAGTCGCTGACCAAGTAGCGGATGGGCAGAGGGCATTATCCACTCGTTACGCTGCCCAAATCTGGTGTCTTTAGTCCCTTCCCGACTGGCTACTGCGATGTTCCTCGGTTGTCTGCGTGACTCCCATTGCCATGGAGCAGCTCGACCGACGCGCCAGACCCTTGGTCTGGAGACGGTCACCCAACCTCCAACGCTGCCTTCGTCGCTGCCTTGTGACCTGCCTACGAGCTACGAGAAACCACGCAGTTCGTAGGCAGGTCACACAGGAGCGAGCCTTAGTCTTGAGAAATATGTGTCGTAGCCATGCCGAGCGAGGTCACCGCTGGGAGGTAGACTACTACGGTGTCATGCCTCTCCAAAGCAGTGTGGCAAGCGTCTGTGCACGCTCGTCATCTACCGGAGAGCTGTGTTGCAGCATGTCCGGCAGCAGAGCCAAGGATTCGAGTGCTCCCAGCACCAGTATCGCCAGCGTTCCAGAAGGCATCGGCAAGATCATCCCCTGGTCCATGCCCTGTTGGAAGGCGTCTGCAAGCCGCTGTGTAGAGGTCGAGAGCCACCGTGCCATCGGCGCCCCGATATCCCGATTGACCCCGTGTAGCGCACTGACATGCACGCGAAAGAAATCACGATGCTCTTCAGCTAAGGCAACAAAGGCCTCAGATAAGGCGCTCAGGCGGTCTTGCCAGGGAAGGTCGGATGCCAGGCAGGTACGCACGGTATCATCGATCAGAGAGCCGATGGTATCCAGGAGAGCGTCCAGAACTTCATCTTTGCTCTCGAAGTACAGATAGATGGTGCCTCGTCCGATGCCGGCGCGCTCGGCGATGGTATTGATGTTGGCACG
This sequence comes from uncultured Chloroflexia bacterium, assembly GCA_963826075.1. Lineage (GTDB taxonomy): Bacteria > Chloroflexota > Ktedonobacteria > Ktedonobacterales > JADMIN01 > JAJPKE01. The sequence continues at coordinate 49,903 of CAWGVQ010000001.1, read as the reverse complement.
ATCGTAACCATAGCGTGCGATCTCACCCGCGGCGGCATCCAGAATGGCACGCCGCTTCTGCTGCCGCTCCACCTCCGTCACCAGTTTGGGCATACGCATTCACTTTCCAACTTTACGTGAGTGGTTAGCCACCCCATAATCAACAGTAGAGTAGTCGTGCAGGGTGATTGTCAACTGCGGACTGTACCGTAAGCTACACCACAGCGTCATCGTTTCACTCTATTTGTATGCTCACCGCGAAACTATGCGGACCTCCCAAGAGCCTTCAGATACTAGAGAGCCTGGAGTGAAGCTACCCGAAGATTCCCGCCTGTGTGCATGAGTTTGGTGGTATCCGCCCTAGCGAAGGTCAATCTCACGTGCCGGCAGCGTGTTTTGCTAGAGAATTCGATTTGGAGGGAGTTGTTGCCTCACCAAACGTAGTACGCTGCCGAAGCACCTAGTGTTCTCGAGCAAACGGTTCCACATTGGCAGGCAGTGCGCCGGCATCAGCTCCGGACCAAGGCCACGGCAGTGGTATCGCCAGATGCTTGACAGGAATGCCGACTCCCACTACAATGGGCGGGCAGCCACCCGTTTATAGATTCTGGTCAGGAGCCACCTGTGCGTACTCCCTTTTCGGTACCGCTGCAGCCTTCGGGCCGCACTGAGCGCCGTCCCTCGGGTTTGCGTATCAATCTCGGCATGCGCGACGTTCGCTCGGTGTATCTGGGCGGCACTATTACCCGCAACGACTGGCGCCGTACCCTCGTCGCCGGCCTGGGTGTCATGGGCGTCGCGCCCGCTTACCCCACCGTCGGAAGCGCATTATGGCCCACCCTGCCGGCCGCTGTCATCGGCCGCTTTGATTATGTCGGCCCCTATTCCATCTCAGGGGATTCCAGCGACGACGCCGAGTGGAACAATGATAATGTCGACCCCGGCACCGAGTGGGTCTTGAGCGGTCCCCTCTACGCCCCACAGCGCGGCCCCCGCGTCAGCAGCGACCTCGCCTCTCCCTATGGGCCGGGAGGGGGACAAACCCAGCCCGCTCTGACCCAGACCACCGCCTCCCAGGAGGTCTGGTGGCCCTTGGTACGTGCTGCCCGCCAGGTCAAGCGCCTGACGCTGGATGCGCTCCGTCAGTCTGATCTCTACTTTGCCTGGCTGGATACCCCCCTGTGCGCCTCCACCCTCACCGAGATCGGCTGGGCTCAAGCCAAGGGAAAGATCATCTGGCTGGCCGGTCCCCAGGCCTTCGACGAGCTGTGGCTGGCCTATACCCTGGCCGACCAGTATTCCTTCCGTTATCCCGCACCGGCTGACGCCTTTCAGAGCATGGTCCAGCTCGCACTCTCCAACGCGCCGTAGCTTCCGATGTCGTGCCGGCGCAGTGTCGTCTGGTACGGTGGCCACTGGTATCGCCTGACTCTAGGGCTATACTCAGAGCTCGCCTTCCGCTCTCGCAACGCAGGTGACGGCTTTGCGACAGCACATAGCGCAGCTGGAACACCAAGAGATCGTGGAGAACGTCCGACGCAGCGCAGTCACGTGGCGGTTTGAGCAGGCCCGCCTGTCTCTGGTGGCGCTGCGAAGACCTGCACCTCACGCGCGCCCCGCTTCAGGAAACAGCTCCTATACGGCATCCAGCGGCTCTGGCATGGACTGTGGATGGTGCTACAAGAGAGCGGCCAATCATAACATGGTCACTCCCGAGAACCAGTACAGGCAGGATCACTGTTAGTCAAGCGGGCACTACTGGTCTGGCGACTGCAAGTCTGCCGAGAAATCACGGAGACATCAATGCGGGCTTTTCCTGCGCAGTACAGCGTTGGTGTTCTGATGCTACTGTCGCCGGCACTATCTCGCAATACACTACCATTCCGTCCGGCGACCATGATGGTGCCCTCAGGAGCAGGTCCCCCGCTTTCGTGGCCAACAGCCATCTGGCGAAATCACATCGGTGCCGGGCCCGCGAGATGTTTTGGTGCAAGGAAACAGTTCATCGTGATCATGAATACACCGCTGTGGTAGTCGTGACTGGCGATGGCCTTGACTTCCTCATCCCAGTACGGTATACTTATCTATGGGTGGGCGGTCGCCCATTACACATAGTGCCGATGAATTGTGAAGCACCACACGGGCTCTAAGATCATATATGCCAGTTTCGTGCGGCATCACTACCTAGACATGCGGAGTGAGAGATTTACGAACGGAGGACGTCCGCTATGGCTAAACGCGTCGATCCCGAGGAGCGCGAGCGCAAGCGGCTCCACGTCTTGGAAGCCGCCGCGGCCGAATTTGCCCGCTTAGGCTTTGACCAGGCCAATATCAATGTTATTGCGGAACTCGCCGGAATCGGCAAAGGGACCATCTACTTGTATGCCCCCAGTAAAGAGCGGCTCTTCCTGGATGTCCTGCACGAGATTGGGGCGCAGATGCACCAGGCGCTCGATGAGAGCATGGCTGCGAGCCGCAGCCTGCCTATCCAAGACCGCCTGCGCAATCTTATGGACGCCTTTACACTGCTCGCGAGAGATCACCCAGACTTTATTCGCTTGCAAGCAAGCGCGCTCTTTGGCGTCAATCGGCGCTTCCAGGATGCCACAGCCGCGCTTCTCCGCGAGATGGTGCTCCAACTGAGCCATACATTTGCCAGCGAGGAGGAGCGAGGGGCGCTCCGCCCTGTAACGCCTGATTGGCTTGCCGTGCTGCTGCTGGGCGTCCTGCAAACGTTTGCACTGCTGCCTGAGGCACTGGGAATAGAGAACGACGCCAAGGGCCAGCGCAATGCCTTCCTACTCGATGTGCTCTGGCGAGGCGTCAGCCCAGGTTCAGCTGATGGGTCGGCATGGTAGACACGGCCGTAGCGTGCTTGAGCGTGGAAACTCAAAAGAGAAATTTACAGAGGTACCCATGGAAGACTCCGAGCGGAGCACGGTAGATAGCACGACCCGACCGCATGGAACCGAAGAGGCAGACGGGCGAGTGCCGGAGCGGCCCTGGACCCGTTGGATCTTCCCACTGTGGATGAAGATCCAGGGCTTCCTGTCTGGCAGGCCAGAAGGGGACGTGGCCCACTCGGGGACAGGCTCTCCTCCCACGCAGGCGGCACGCAGAGCCGGAAACCAGGCGCTTTTGGCTGCATTTCGTCGCTATAATCGAGCCTATTTTCAACGCTGGCTGGTGCTTGGGGCGTTGATCGGGGTGGTGGCAGGACTCGGCGCCATCGCATTCTATTCGGCGATTGCGTTCTGTACGCATCTGTTACTCGGCGGTATTGCGGGCTTCACTCCTCCCTCTCCGGCCGGAGAAGGAGCGACGGTGATCACGCCGATCACCCGGAGATGGCTGATCCCGGTGGTCACGACTGTGGGAGGTTTCGTGACGGGACTCATCGTCTATACATTTGCTCCCGAAGCGGAAGGGCATGGCACCGATGCCGCCATCGAGGCGTTCCACAAGAGGAATGGACAGATCCGCGCCCGTATTCCGCTCATCAAGCTGGTGGCCTCCGCAATCACCATTGGCAGCGGAGGCAGCGCTGGACGCGAGGGGCCGACTGCGCAGATCTCGGCTGGCTTTGGCTCGTGGTTAGGCGACCTCTTGCATCTGGATGACCAGGATCGTCGGATCGCCGTCGCCGCTGGAATCGGAGCTGGAATCGGGTCTATTTTCAAAGCCCCGTTCGGCGGTGCGCTGCTCTCGGCGGAGATTCTCTACCTACGCGATTTTGAAGCGGACGCCCTCTTTCCCTCATTCATAGCCTCAGTGATTGGGTTCACCATCTACGGCACCTGGGCGGGCTGGACACCGATCTTTGGCCAGGGTATCAACTATCAGTTTACCCAGGCCTCCAGCTTACTGGGCTACCTCGTGCTGGGGGTTACCGCTGGATTGGTAGGTCTCCTTTATCCCAAGACGCTCTATGGGCTACGCGACCTCTTCCACCGGATTCGTATCCCTAATCAGCTCAAGCCGGCGCTGGGAGGACTGGCAGTCGGCCTGATCGGCCTGTGGCTGCCAGAGGCGCTGGGCATGGGCTATGGCTATGTGCAGTTCAGCATCAACGGCGATTTTCTGCATCTGGCCGTCTGGCTGATGGCGGCGCTCGTCTTTGTGAAGATTTTGACCACGTCCCTCACCATCGGTAGCGGAGGCAGTGGCGGCGTCTTTGGACCTGGCATGGTGATCGGCGGCTTTCTGGGCGCATCCCTGTGGGCGGCGCTACATGCGCTGGTGCCGGGACTGGTGGCTGGTACCAACGCGGGAGCCTTCGCCGTCGTGGGCATGGGGGCATTCTTTGGCGGCATTGCCAAAGCGCCATTGGCGGTGATCCTGATGGTGGCGGAGATGACTGGAGACTATGCGTTGATCGCTCCAGCGATGCTGGCCACGATGGTTGCCTACCTGGTGACCGGCGACACCAGCATTTATGAAGCTCAGGTACCCACCCGGCTCGACTCGCCGGCTCACAGGAACGACTTCGCCATGCAGCTCTTACAAACCCTCACGGTTGGTGAGGTGATGAGTGCGGGTCTCACTGGCGCGCTGGCGACTGCGACGCCCACCACCTCAGTCGACGAACTCTCGCAACTCCTGCGCGAGCGTCAGGTCACCAGTATTCCCATCATCGATGAGGGGCGAGTCGTTGGTATCGTGACCGGCACTGATCTGGGGCGGGTACGGCCACAAGACGCGCTCTCTGCGCAAGCTCGTCAGGTCATGTCGCACGCCATAATTCACGCCTTTCCTGAGGAATCGCTTTACGAGGCCTGGATACGCATGTCGAGGCGTGGGCTACGACAGCTCGTGGTCGTCGACCCGAGCGAGCCGACCAAGCTGTTGGGCATCTTGACGATGGAGCTGATCGGCCAGGTGGTCAGCACTCCGATCTCCAGACCCAAGCAAGACCGAAATGGACATGTCACTAAAGTAGATATTGGGAACGTTTCGCCTGGTTCTGAGAGTCCTGCAAGTGCTCTCCGTGATCAGGAGGAAGCTCAGGATAGCACTGAATGTCTTCCGGAGACGGTACCTCCTGACGAAGGTGAGCACCACAGCGCCGACGATCGCGACTTCACGTAGTTCCGGCTAGGTACACTCCTCTTCGATGAGCTTGATGCGTGCGTACCCATGTATCATTCCCCCTATCTTTGCCACCTGATATCTTTGTTCAAGAGACAACTTGGCGAGGTTTTCCTCGGCGGACCAGGAGCGGGTGACGATTCTGGTCGTCACCCGCTCCTCGCTATCTGTGTCCAGCGCGACAGGGATCAGTCTGTCTTGAGTGCACCGGTCGCCCCTGGGCTTGTCATACACTCAGGAAAGACGGATATCACTACCGTCGTGTGTGGTTCCGCCTACGCTAACGGGAGTAGCAAGGATAGTGATCGGAGAAACCAACTATGCAGCAGCAAGACTCGGCAACACCGCAACATTCCAGCGAATCGAACAGAAAGGCGAACGTTGTCGCAGAGCGAAGCTGGGCGGCGGTGCTGCTCGCCTGGGTCGCCGCCTTCAGTGATGCCATAGGCTATCTCCTCCTGCAACAACTGGGAGCCTCCTTTGTAACCGGCAATAGCATGGCTACCGGCGCCGCACTAGGGAGGCTGGACTGGCCGGAGGTAATTCAGCGCGGTCTGCCCATTCTCATCTTCTTCTTGGGCAACATGCTTGGCTTTCTGGTGCTCCACTTCGCTAGACACCGGGGCGCTCACTCCCCCTTTGCTCTGGTCTTTGGTCTGGAAGCGGCGTTCCTGCTAGCCTTTCTGCTGATCGGATCGCACGCGCTGCGAAATGGCATCATTCCTTCCACGATCTCGGGGATATTTTATCTTTGTGTTGTCCTGCTAACGCTGGCGATGGGACTCCAGACCTCAACCATCAAACGGACGGGCAAAGAGAGCGTGCGTACCACGTTCGTAACCAGTGCGGTGAGCGAGTGGGCCGAAGCCATGATCCAGTACCTCGCCTGGCTGCAGCAGCAGGCCAGCGCGGGTCAGCTTCGCCGAGCTCTCTCCGAATCCCGACAACAATCCTCCTTCCACTACTTTGAGCTGCAAGCCGGCATCTGGTGCGCGTACGTCGTGGGAGCCATCTGTGGCAGCGCTCTCGAACTCCACCTGGAGCTGTCTGCCCTCATCTTCCCACTGGGCGCTTTGGCACTCCTCATCGTCGTCGACATCGTGCGACCTTTCGAGGAGGGAGCATAACGCTGTAGGGAGATACGCTAGCTCGGCCGGCGCTCTCAGGCCACTTGTCCCAGCTCATCAGCCTCGCGCCCTGCGGATGGCTGAGTCAAGCGCTGCGCTCGTCACCGGGCCATCGATCTGGCCGACGATCACTCCCTCGGCATTGGCGGCATATCCCATCTCACCCCAACGATCACAGCGGCTAACGCACGACACGGTCAATGACCATCGCAGCGAAGATCAGCGCCAGATAATAATTTGAGAACCAGAACACGGTGCGGGCGTTTTTCAGGGTGCGTGTGGCGCCCAACCAAAGCGCAAGACCCAGGAGACCTCCTCCCAATAGGAGGGCGGAGAGAAGGTAAAAGATGCCCATACCATGCATGGCAAACGGCCCTAGGGAGCAGAGGAGCAACAGCAGTGCATAGACAATAATCTGCTGGTACGTCACCTTGTCTCCCCGCACTACCGGCAACATCGGAACGCCGGCACGTGCGTAGTCCTTCTTAAGGACCAGCGAAAGCGCCCAGAAATGCGGCGGCGTCCAGAAGAAGATGATGAGAAACATCCAGATCGCCGTCCAGCCGATTGTGCTGGTTACCGCCGCCCACCCGATAAGCACCGGCACCGCACCCGCCGCGCCGCCAATCACAATATTGTGCGGCGTAGTCCGTTTGAGCCACATGGTGTAGACGCAGACGTAAAAGAGAATTGCTGAGGGTGCGAGCAGCGCGGTGAGAGCATTCACGAAGGCCAAAAAGATCGAGAGGGAGAGGACACCCAGTCCAATACCAAAAGCAAGCGCGTGGGTCTCCGGCAAGCGTCCAGCAGGAACCGAACGTGTTTTGGTACGACTCATGAGCTGGTCGATATCGCGATCCCAGTAACAGTTGATGGCATTGGCGCTTCCAGCTGCCAATGCCCCACCAACGAGTGTGGCCAGCGTAATGCCCAGCCCAGGCATGCCATCTGACGCCACCGCCATCGCTGCCAGGGTCACACCTAATAGCATGACCGTGACATGCGGCTTCATGAGATTGACGTAAGCGCCCAGAGTCGCCCTACGCGACGTACTGATTGCAGCGCTAGCCTCTTGCATGGGAAAACTCCTTCAGTCCCTCAAGCGGACCTCATCAAGGCAAAATCAAGACAAAATATTTGACGAGCCACGGTCAGGCTCACACCGATAGAACAGTTAGGTGCGCGACATGTCCTCCTGGGGTTCGACGAACTCGCCGTCCGCTACCAGTATCGCGCTGGTAGCCGTGGGTACTACTGCATGGTCTGCCGTTCCGGCAGCGCGCTGCAGGTGCTTACGCTCGTCTTCCTGCAGCCACAGATATGCGCATATGACTATGGCGGTAGTGAAGACGAGCTGCCCGCCCACGTCCATGATAGCCCCACCGGCCGGTTGCTGAGAAACTACGGCGGGACTCGTGCCATAGAAGGGATAAATCGGCTCCACGGCAATCGCGATCGCGAGCGATACCAGGTGCAGTATCAGGGATGCCGACAACACATAGCCGACCCGCATGGCGTAGCGCAGTCTGGGTTGAAGGGGATATGAAGGAATGACCTGCGCCCAGAAGAGCAGCGCTGCCGCGAGGGATACGGCGTCGAGTAGGCCTCGAAAACCTTCACTTTCCTGCCCCCAGTCAAAGACCGGAGGCGTGTGCCAGGCGACGAATACGGTGGTAAAAACAAACCAGATAGGCAGTGGAGCAGCGATAATTCGACCAATGCTCGTCCCTAGGCGCTTTGCCCAGGAGTGCTGAAGTAACCACTGGAGCGAGATCTGTCTCCAGTTTGGCGGCAGCGCCAGCCACCATGGCCAGAGAGGCGCTCCCATCAAGAGCAAGGGCGCAACCGCCAGGACCAGTAGCTCATGCTGAATCAAGCGAAACGCCAGTGCTTCCTCTCCCAGCGTATCGAGTGGCGAGACCACCGCCAGCAAGAGCAGGAGTAATCCCAATCCAAAGGAGACGGCCTCCGGAGCTGACGGCCGGCGATGGCCGGTTCCTGCCTGGTACCTGGCTCCGCGCCAGTATAGTACAGCTGCCAGCGCGACGAGCAGAACGGTTACGGTATCCGGCCATGGATCTCGGGCCACCGAGGCGAGCCAGTCGGAGATGAGTGTGTTTACTGGAATAGGAAGCATACTTACCTTCCTACCATCCTCTCGCTGAGCTCGTCAGTGACCTCGCCTTCCGCCAGCAGTAGCGTACCCATGACCATGGGTGCGGCGCCGTCGCCGGGAGTTCCGGAGGCGTGCGCCCGGATGCCGCGCTCGTCTTCCTGCAACCAGAACCAAACACCGATGAGAATAGCGGTGGTGAAGACGACCAGACCGCTCACGTCCATGATGGCGCCTCCGGCGGATTGGTTCGCAGTTACGTTTGGACCGGTCCCGTAAAACGGGTAGATGGGCTGCACGGCAATCGAGATCAGTATTGAGACGAAATGGACTACCAGTGAAGCGGCGAATACGTACCCAACTCGCTGTAAATAGGTGAGCTTGGGCTGCAGTGGAAACGAGGGTAGTACCTGCGCCCAGAACGCCAGCGCTGCTGCTAAAATAAGTAGCTGCTCAAGGCCATGGATGACCGCACTCTCCTGAGCGACATCATAGAGCTGGGGAATGTACCATACCATGAATGTCACCGCAAATAAGCACCAGGCGGCGGCCGGACGAGCAAGCGTTCGGCTGATGCTCTGGGCGCAGCTTCGCACCTGGTGCTGCCGAACCACCCAGCGGAGCACGTCACGCCGAAACTGGCTCGGCAGTCCGTGCCAGAGCGGTACTATGGGGGTGCCGAGCAAGAGGAGTGGCGGTACGACCATCACCAGTAGCGTGTTTTGAACCATCTGAAAGGCTAGTCCTGTGCTGGTCAGGGTATCCAGCGGTGACGCCACCGCCAACAACAGAATCAGCAATCCAGCGGCAAAGAAAGTTGCCTGCACTGGAGTGACACGGCGGCTGGTACCCGCCTGGGCCAGCTCGCGCGCGCCGCGCCAGTAGACTGCCGAGAGCAGAATGGTGGATAGCAGTGGTATCACGGCCAACCACGGATCGTACCTGAGACTGGAAAGCCAATCAGAACTGGCGTTGCTTAGCCATGAAGGTGCCATAGATGTTCCCTCATATTTCGCCTAAACACCTTGATAAAAGAGCGACGCCGGCTGCAAAAGCACCAGCAGCCAGAAGATGATCGCGAACGTCACCACCCAGTGCCACCAGACACCGATCACGTCGACGCCCACATGGCTCTCGGCAGTGTAGTACCCACGGAACGCCCGTACAGTAACGGCAAAGCCCAGAATGGTCGCTATCGCCAGGTGCACGAGGCCGTAGCCGGAGAGCAACAGGTAGCTGGAGGCAAACGAGCCATCAGCTTGGGTAATGGGCAGATTGGTCATATCCATGAATTGCCAGACCAGTGTCCCTACCATGATCAAGAAGGCGACCAGCAACGAGAGGCAAAATAACACCTGGCTGTTATAGCGGATGGTAACTTGTGCGAGCGCGTAGGCACCGCTGCTGACGGCAAGCGCGATGGCCGGCCAGAGCAGCTCGGTGCTTGGAGGTGCCACGACCCCTTTGGGAAACCAGAGGTTATTGGTGTTGTACTGGCGAAGCCAGATGTAGGTAATAATAAACATCAGGCCGAGCAGGACGTCGGTGGCGATGTACATGACCATGCCAATAGTGATCTTGCGCGCCTCGGTGGCGGGACTCTGGCCCGCATACATCTCCAGCGACCCCTCATGAGCGACCGGTGTATCCATTGATGCCATCTTCGTAACTCCTTACTCCTTATCGAGAAAACTGCTGGCCGCACGCAGCCGGAAATATGAACACTGCTAACGCGAGTATGTCGCGTGTCAGGCGCTCGGCGTCGGCACCGGCTCCACTTGTGGCGGTGGTGGAGGCACGGCCGGAGGCGCGGGCTGTGTGCCATAGTCGTAGGGGCCGGACGTCACCTCGGGAATTTGCTCGAAATCGTCCGGAGGAGGCGGAGACGCTACCTGCCATTCCAGCGTCTTGGCGCCCCAGGGATTCGGACCGGCTTTCTCGCCGTAGCGCCATGACCAGATGACATTCGCGAAGAAGACGATCATGGTCGCACCCAGCAGAAAAGCAAAGACACTGGCGAAGGTGTTGGGGCCGTTAAATATCGGCGCGTAATCGGCGACCCGTCGCGGCAGGCCCAGCCAGCCCATGTAGAAGAAGGTAGCAAACGTCAAGTTGAAGAAGATGTTGGTGCCCCAGAAGTGGATCCATCCCAGCCGCTCGTCCAGATAGCGTCCGGTCATCTTGGGGAACCAGTAGTACGCGAGGGCAAAGAAGCCCCAGAGCATACTGCCCAGAATCACGTAATGGAAGTGCCCAGCAACGAAGTAGGTGCCATGCAGCTGGATGTCGAGCGGCACATCCGAGAGGTAGATACCGCTGATGCCACCGATAGTAAAGGTGACCAGAAAGGCGAAGACCCAGGCCAGCGGCAACTTCATCCAGAGCCGCCCGCGCCAGAGCGTCCCAATAATAGTGATGAAGATAAACCCGGTCGGGATGGAGATCATCTCGGTGGTGAACATATAGTAGCCGCGTAACGCCGGTGCCCACCCCGAGACGAAGAGATGGTGGCCCCACACCAGGAAACTGTTCACCACCACCGCCAAGATGCCGAGTACGGCGAGTTTGTAGGTAAAGGCCGTCTTGCGCGCAAAAACAGTGGTGACTTCCATGATGGCCGCCCAGCCGGGGATCGCCAAAATATACACCTCAGGGTGGGCAAAGAACCAGAACGTCACTTCATACAGGTAGGCGTTACCTCCGCCACTGGTCGAGAAGGTGGGAAAGGTATCGCTACCAGGTATGGAATTGAGAAAGAAGGTCGTATTGTAGGCGCGATCGAGCAAGATCTGGATCAGGCCCGAGAACCAGGAGGGCGCCGAAACCGCGGTGAGGATGGCGGTGCCGATGATGCCCCAGAGGAACAGGGGCAGCCGGCTCCACGTCATGCCGGGCGCGCGCATGGTAATGATGGTCGTCAGCATGTTGACCAGACCGATCGAGGACGAGAGAAGCATGAGAATCACGCCGACGGCGAAGGGGTCGGCGCCGGTACCAGTCTGATCAGAGAGTGGCGCATAGAACGTCCACCCGGTCTGCACATCTCCGATCCACGGTATCAGCAGAAAGATGACGACGCCAACCGCGAGCAGGTGAAAGCTCAGGGCGTTAAGTCGGGGAAACGCCATGTCGCGTGCGCCGATCAGAATGGGTACGAAGAAATTGCCGAACGGCCCGACGATGATGGAGAACATGGCGGCGATCATGAGCATGCCGTGCATCGTGACCACCGTCTCATAGGTGTTGGGGGGATAGAACTGCGAGCCTGGAACCAGCAAATCGAGCCGGATCAGCATGGCCAGTGTCCCGCCGAGGCCGAACATGATGAGGGTCAGCACCAGGTATTGAATACCAATGATCTTGTGGTCGGTATTCCAGCGAAAGTAGCGCCACAGCTGCCGGTAGTAGCCTTTCCCGCGGTACGGCTCCTCATGCGGCGGGTCAGGGAAGCCAAAGATCCAGCGCAGTGGATATCCAAAGGCGCCGACGCCGAAGAGCCAGCCGATCGTGATACCCACAAATCCCCAGACCAGCAGTATGTCAGGTTGCGTCAAGTTGCCCGCCGGGGTCGTCAAGCGTACGATGGTGATGGCGATGAACCAGCCGGCGACCCCCATGATGATGCCGGTGAGATGGCTGGGCACCAGCATCTGCCAGATGGTTGGAGGCTTATAGGCTCCGTACTCGGGTAGCGGTGAAGCGGGGGTAGTTTCCTGGGTAGTAGACATTGCATTACCTCTTCCGGATCAATAGCGTCAAGAAAGCTGACCTTCCTTAGCTGGCTGACGACAGTTTGGAGATAGGGCTGCTTACGTCTGCCCACTGCTGAGTGGGGGGCACTACGGAGGAACCCCCCGACCCGGGCGAGGGGGTGGGCAGAGTCGCCCCGCCGTTGGGCACACCAGCTCCATTTATGCCCCAGGGATAGCCATGGATTTTTACCGAACCAACCCAGGTATCAAACTGGGCGGACGTGACTACATGCACAGGGGCCTCCATGTAGGTGTGGTAGAGGCCGCAAAGCTCGTAACAGCGGAGAGAATACGTCCCCATCTTGCTAGGAGTCACCCGGATATGGGTAAATTCGCCGGGAACCGCATCCTCCTTGAACCCCAGCGCATTGACCGAGAAGGAATGCACGACGTCAAGCGAGGTAATGGTGAAATACACCGGGCGGTTCACCGGAAGCTCAAGTATATTGGACTGGGCGTCGTGGTATTGCGGGTAGGTAAAGTCGAACTGCCACTGCTCGGCAGTCACGTCGATATTGAGCTGATTTGATCCTGGCGGAGGAGCGGCATCGACCTGGGCCAGAAAAATCAGGCCCCAGGCGAAGAGCACGAGCGCATGCGCCGCAGTCAATACGATCCACCAAATCTGAGTGCGGCGGCCGGCGACGAGGTAGGGTCCATCCTGTTCGGGTCGGGAGCTGAGCCGATGGCGGAAACGGAAGACGTTATAGAACCCGAAGACGATGACAAACATGAAAACCGGCACAGCGACAGCCGTGAACACGATCAGAGTGAGGAAGTTATCGGCGGCGCGTTGCGATGCGACCGGTGCCCAACTGTAGATCCACGGGGAGAGTTTTATGACCACGACGATGCCGATAATGATCACGATGAAATAGATATAGATCGCGGTCCGTAATTCGCGGTGCGGTGGCAGGGGATTAGGTACCTGTGCCATCAATCCAGTCCTTTCTTAGCGCTGGAAACCACCTGTGCTTCACAGGAGGATTTTCCGGCGTCCGCGTAGCGCTGTTCTAGCCCTTTACCACGATGGTTCCCGACATGTACCCTCGTGTCTGCATTGGGCCGCCAAAGCCATCGAAGCCGTAGCCGCACGGATCGAAACACTGCCAGATGTAATTGCCGGGTCCTCCGGTGACAAAGGAGAACTGTATGTCCTCGGGCTGCGGCGGCAGGCCGTTATCCGCGCCCGCCGATTCCACATTATCGGGCTCCGCATAGATGGGCACGCTCACGTAGAGGTATGGTTGACTGCTGCTGGGAATGGAATGGATGGTGAACGTATGGGAGATGTTGCCGGGGTCGACGCTGGACATGGTTTTGCCGTCAACAGTCATGGTGTCGTTCAGCGTGCCCTGTACTTGCGCATAGAATCCGTTGAGTATTGGGGTCGCCCCATCATAGTTTTGAATGGTCATGGTGATGAGGGCGTGTGCGGGAAGGACCAGATTGGTGGTCGGTCCGTAGCGGACCCAGTCCGGGTGGGCGTCTAACGGGGGAACGATTGCGGTATCAAACTGGTAATGATGCTCGGCCAGCCAGGCGGCATCCGGAGTCATGGGAAAGGTCTGCAGCGTGAGACTGTAGTGCTTGGTCGGAAGACCTGTGATCGGTGGCACAGGAGTGGGCGACGGGGTGGCGGTCGCCTTTGACGAGCCCTTGCCGCTCGGACTGGGCGAAGGTTTTGCCGTTGCGGTCGCCGTTGGACTAGGCGAAGCTGTAGCCGTCGCGCTTGCCGTAACTGCTTGCGCCTTGACCGCCGGAACGCCGGCGCCTATGGCATGCAGCAGCACCACGATGCCGCCTACCCAGGCGATACCCAGGAGAATGAGGACGACGGCAAACAGATACTTGCCATTGTCCCGACGCGTGTCCATGGTCGGTACTCTCCTTGACTGAATACGACGCCGCATACCACGGCGTCACAAGCCTTTCGCGGCATCAGTCGCACTGCGCGCTGCACCGCATACGAAGGACAATCAGCGCTCGCTAGAGGGATGAATATTCCGCAGTGTGTAGTCCGGCCACTCCTGTGTCGTGCTGCGCCGTTTATAGCGAGATGCTTCCGCTATCCATCTAATTCCTTTCCTGGTATGCGCGCTTCGTGGATTGTGGTTGGTGACGTACCTAGCCTAGCAAACCTCGCAGGCTCACGTGCGTTGCCTCCCAGCTCAGCATGTGTAAGTCGTCTTTCTGCAATTTACACGTCGTCCAGTATCGTTGAGAATCCTTATGTATCTCCCAGCCTTCACCTAGCAGTGTGAGGAGAGAGCCGCCAGTCTCGGCGTCTGAGCCTGGCAGCCGCCGAGATGTATAGCTGAGATTGGGCTACGCGTTGGAATGGGTGGGCAGTCGCCCTCAAATAGGATAACAGAAAAATTGTCACCTTACAAGGGGCATTTCAAACCCAAAGTCGCCTCCCTGGGCAAGCCTGCTCTTCCCCCGATCCGATTCAGGACGCCAGCTTTTTCGCCGGCGGCCGCAGGGCGACGATTGGCAGTGACTCCCGCACGAGGCTCTCCAGTTGTTCGGGTGAGGCCGTGACCATATTCATTCCCTCCATCCCGCTGAGTTCGCGAGCGGCCAGCGGGTGTTTCTGGCGATAGTGCAGAAGTACGCGCGCACCTTCGTCTGGAGAGAGAGGCTGCGCAGAGACCTCCAACTGGCGAAGACCCTCCCGAATTGTAATCTCAGGCGCCAACTGTACTCTCGTGTACTACCTGGATAATCTCCTCCCTCCCTACGCCTGTATCTGGAGTGACGTCAGTCGCTTCCCATCGTGACACATCCCCTTCGCGCCAGAAGTGGAGTGCGACGGAGCAACGACCTACCCGCAAGCGCTGCACCTCAATCTCCGGCAGCCAGTCGGGGAGTGTAGGATTGACGTAGAGCCGTTGACGAGGAGCGTCGGCGCGTAAGCCGAGCATCGTTCGCAGCATGTGAAAGATACTTCCCGTTGCCCATGCTTGAGGGACGTTGGCGCCCGCCGGATACAGCACGGGAAAATCTACGTCGCCGCTACGTGGTATCCCGGCAAACACTTCTGGCGGGCGATGGTAATCGAAGCGGTTGGTCGCATCCAGGATACCGCCGATCACTTGATTGGCTTCTTGTGTCATGCCATACCGCTTCAAACCGGCGGCAATAATACCATTATCCTGTGGCCAGACAGAGCCAAGTTGGTACTCCAAGGGGTTGTAGGCTGGGTTCTTGCTCGACAGCGTACGGATACCCCAACCACTCCACATGTCTTCCTGCAACAGCCGTTTCCCAGTACGTTCCGCCTTCCCCTGGTCGGCAATCCCTCCCCAGAGGCACTGCCCAGCATTGGAGGCAATCGAGGTAATTTGTCGCTTCTCTGGGTCAAGTCCAAAGGCAAAGCAGCCTTCATCCTCCATCCAGAATTCCTGGTTGAAGTTGCGCTTCAAAGTCTCTGCCTCGCGGAGCAGGGCCTGGGCACGCGTCTGGTCATCCAGCGCTTGGAAGACCTCAGCCATGCGGATTTTGGCATCGTAGACATACCCTTGCAGCTCAACCAACGCCTTGGGTTGCTTCACCTGGCTGCCGTCGGCATACACAACCGCATTGGTCGCATCTTTCCAGCTAAGATTGTTGTAGCCCTGTGAGGAAAACGTCTTATATTCCTGAAACCCGTCGCCATCCAGATCACCGTAGTGATCGATCCAGTGAAGGCAGCCTTCGGCGACCTGGCGGTACTCCTTGAGAAGGCCAATGTCGCCGGTCCAGCGATAGGTCTCGGAGAGCACGATCAGATAGAGGATGGTGGCATCGGCGGTGCCATAGTACGGGGTAAACGGCACGTCGCCGAAGTGGGCCAATTCGCCAAAGCGTATCTCATGCATGATCTTGCCAGGCTGGGCATCGCGCCGGTCGTCGCGTTCGGATGCCTGGTACTCGGCCAGTCGCTTGAGCGCTCCACGCGCAAAGTCTGGCGAGACACTCATATTCTGGTAAGAGGCCGTCAGGCTGTCGCGTCCGAACAACGTCACAAACCACGGTACGCCTGCAGCAGGCACCCAGGCCTGATCCGAAACATCCATATCGAAAATGCGCAGAGAATCCATATCAGTGATGGCCTGGCGATATGTGTAGTAGAGATCCATGACCGGCGTGGAAATATCGGTGCACAGCTCCCGCCACCGCGCTCTTCGGCCAGCGATGTCGGTCTTTGGCAAGGGAGCTGCGGCTGCCGAAGTCTCAAAGGCTGCAGCTGCCCCGGTAGCAGCAGAGCCGCTGGACACGGGTACGGTCTTTTTGACGCGCCTTCCATACCCTAGAAGGAAGTCGCCAGATGCCTGCCATTGCTGGTTGTGATCCAACTGGATCTGAAAAAAAATTCGACCATTGGCATAGCCCGCTGGCGAGTTGACATGGGTGACCTGATACGCAGCGATGCGGTGGTAATCTTGGTGATCATAGGTCGTACGCAGTTCTTTGGCCCTCGGGACCCATCTGGTTTCTTGCTGGCCGCGCGGCGCGATCTCATGCGTCTTGACCTCAAAGATATCGGCGAAATCTGAACGCAGTGCGACCTCCAGTATGAACTGCGCCGTATCACCATAGTTGGTGATCGTGAATTCTTCGGAGACGTCCTCGCTTACTGAGCGGTTCACGGTAAGCTCAAGGGTACGCGCTGCGATAATCCCGCTCGCCGTATGCAGCGGGGGATTGGTCAAATGAAATCGGGCGGTGTAGAAGCTCAGCGAGCTGGAATTGACCAGGTTCCAGGGAACGCGGTTGACATAGATCTTATAAAAACTGACGAAGCGGGTGTCGCGAGCATAGAGGCCTTGCTCGCTATTGGTGGTAATGTATCCGCAGCGATCTGTGACCATGAAGGTGCGCCCGTGGCTTATGGTAATGTTGGACGGCCCTACTTTAATCTCAATGGTCATACATCCAGCTCCCACTCAGTAGCTGACTGCCTACTAAGCGCCGTATCGAGGGTGGTACAGGCCGATATGAGGGCGAGGTGGGTCAAGGCCTGAGGAAAGTTGCCGAGAGCTTCACCCGTTGGGCTCATCTCCTCACCGTAAAGACCAGCGTGACTGCTGTACGAGAGGAGTTTCTCCAGCAGCAAACGCGACTCGTCCAGGCGACCGGCGCGCGCCAGATCCTCCACCAGCCAGAAACTGCAGGCGCCAAAGGCCCCTTCTTGACTCGTCCCGGTACCTGAGCTTGCCGCCACCTCAGGGTTGTACCGGCGCACCAATGCTCCGCTGGTTAAGTTCTGCTGAATGCGCTCGATGGTCGCGAGCATACGCGGCTCTTTGGAGCCCGTGAACCCGGTTCCCATCATCAACAGCGCGCTGGCATCGAGCGCATCACCGCCGTAGTACTGCACAAAACTGTGCACCTTCTCATTCCATCCCTCGGACATGACTTGCTGGTAGATTTGCGCGCGTACCTTGCTCCATAGTTCCACTGGCGCTGGCCATCCTCGCTCGTGCGCGATGCGCAACGCGAGATCAAATGCCACCCAGCTCATCACCCGCGAAGTGACGAAAGCCTTCGGTCCCCCGCGGACCTCCCAGATACCCTCATCAGGGTCCTGCCAATGCTGGCTGAGCCACTCGAGCTGGCGTAGGAGGTTCTCCCACAAATCGTACGAGATGGCATCGTAGCGATTGTAGGTGGCGACCGCATGCAGCATCTCTCCGTAAATGCCAAGTTGCTTCTGGCTGTAGGCTCCATTCCCAATATGCACAGGCTGACTGTGACCATAGCCCTCCAGGTGGTCGAGAACTTGCTCGGTCAACTCGTGTTCGCCAGTGATACCGTACAGTGGCTGCAAGGCCCCATTCTCAGGCACCTCATGGCAACGGGCATCCAGCCAGGTCATAAACGCTTCGGCCTCCGCGGTGAAACCCAGGTTTAGCAAGCTGTCGATGGTGAAGGAGGCGTCACGGACCCAGGTATACCGGTAATCCCAGTTGCGCGCTCCCCCTATGGTTTCGGGCAGACCGGTGGTGGGAGCCGCTACGATCGCCCCTGTTGGGGCGTAGGTCAACAGTTTCAAGACCAGGGCCGAACGCTGGACCATACCGCGCCATCGTCCCTGGTAGCGACACTGCGCAATCCAGCCGCGCCAATAGCGCAGCGTCTGCTGCAATGCGGCCTGGTAGCGATCATCGGAGAGAGGTCGGGACACATGGGTGCGCTGCTGGGAACTTTCCAGGAGAAAATGAACGGATCCGCCCTGGTGTAGCGTAAAGGTCGCCTGCGCCCCATTATGCTCGGTCTGCTCCAGCGGCACGGGGGATGCCAGGCTCAAGCTGAGATCCCGGCTCTGAAACAAAGCGCCAGTTTCCGCTATTTCGACCTGGTGTGAATCGCGCGCGTAATCAAAGGCAGGTTGGCACACACTTTCAAAGGTGAGCGAGCCATGTACAACCGATACCGAACGAATGAGCCGATGGTGATGTTCGGCAGAACCAGCGGGCTTCATGGGCATAAAGTCGGTAAGCTCGCCGACGCCATCAGCACTCAAAAAGCGGGTCAGGACGACGTTCGTGTCTGGTAGGTACATCTGCTTGCAGGTTATCCCTGCGCCATCCGCAGGCGCGATGCGGAAAAAACCGCCCTTGCCGGCATCAAGCAGCGCGCCAAAGATACTGGGTGAGTCAAACCGAGGCAGACAACACCAATCAATCGAACCATTCTTGCCAACGAGTGCCACCGTATGCAGGTCGCCAATGGGAGCGTAGTCCGAGATCGGTAGGTAGCTTTTTGCTGCATCGTGAGACCGTTTTCCTGGCATCTTGCCTGCCCTTGTACGTACTGAGACATGCTGGTATGAAAACCACGCACCTCTCGTGATTTCTTTATGAAGCTGCCTTTGACCTGCGCAGTACCTGGGTCATGGCCGCATACGCCTCGGGAATGACCAGCGGCACAGCGGCAATCGTCGAGCTGGCAGCTAGTAGAGACCAGAAGCACCAGGCATGGTATTTCGTCCTTTGGTCGATGAACAGCCGCACTGCCTGCGAGGTATCGAAGGCTACTTTCGCCGCTAGCGCCAGTGGAATCCACGGCTGTTCCCTGGCTCGATCTTTTCCACCCATCGCCGCCAGTCCCAGCGTCACCGCGTAGCTCCCCAGACCGAGTGCGCCATCAGGCGTGGCGAAGCGCGAATACGCTTCCGCCGATGCATCCACCTTGTCCGCGTCCAGACCGCGTAGAGGCAGTTCTGGCAGGTGCTTGATAATGCCCATCTGGTAGAGGGAGATGAGGCCCATAGAGCACGTAGCCACCAGCGCTAGACCGACGATACCGCGCCGCTGCGGCAGAAAGCCTCCCGTACCCAGGCGTAATTCCCGGCCCAATACTTCCGGGTTCATCGGCTTCTCCCAATGAGCGTACTTCTCCCCATGACCGCCATGGCAATCACCGCCGCAGCCCCGGCGCTAATAGCACCGATCACGCCGCGATGGGTGTCCGCCCATTCCTGCCAGCTCTTCTCGATCGCTCGCGAGTCAAAGGTGCCGTGCGCGCCATAATCTTTGTCTTGGTCGACCGGCTCCCAGAGATTATTCGGTGCATGCGGATCAGCCGGCTGTCCAGTCTGTTGCGAACCAAAACCCGTTTTGCTGAGATACCAGTCCCCGAATCCTGGCACGAACTTATTGGCCTGGATCACGATGACAGTAGACAGTCCCACGTAGAACTGGCGCCGGTAATGGTCGGTCACGTAGGCGACCGCGTCGGCGATCACTTCGGGCTGATAAATCGGCGGCACCGGCTGCGGCTTGTGAGGCAGTCGGTTCTTCACCCAGGCGAACTGCGGCGTGTTGACTGCGGGAAGCTGCACCATAGTGATCTTGACATGGCTCTTGTCGTGGAGCAGCTCGCTTCGCACCGACTCGGTAAAGCCCTGTATCGCGTGCTTGGCTCCAGAGTAGGCCGATTGCAGCGGTATCCCTCGGTAGGCCAGCGCGGAACCAATCTGAATGATTCTTCCCTGGTCGCGTGGCAGCATCCGGTGGAGCGCGGCCAGCGTGCCATACACGTACCCCAGATAGGTCACTTCAGTGACCCGCTTATATTCTTCCGGCGTCATGTCCTTGGCGGGCGAAAAGACCGAAGCCATCCCTACATTGATCCAGACGTCGATAGGCCCAAAGGTCTCTTCGACCTGCGCGGCAGCAGCTTCTATCTGGCTGGGATTGGCGGTGTCGGTTGGTATAACCAGAGCCTGACCTCCAGCCTTCTCCACGTCTCGGCGCGCTCCCTCCAGCCCGGCGTGTCCACGGGCAAGTAGTCCAATATGCGCCCCGCGTCTGGCAAATGCCTGGACAATGGCACGTCCTACTCCCGCCGATGCTCCCGTCACCACGACCACTTCCGGCCGGCTCTTGGCAGGTGATCTCATCCTTCTTTCCTTTCTTTCTTTCTCGCCTTATAACCCTAGTGCTGCACGAACTTACTGATTCACAACCAGCCAATCCAAATTGCGGGGAATCGCCG
This sequence comes from uncultured Chloroflexia bacterium, assembly GCA_963826075.1. Classification (GTDB taxonomy): domain Bacteria; phylum Chloroflexota; class Ktedonobacteria; order Ktedonobacterales; family JADMIN01; genus JAJPKE01. The sequence goes on along the minus strand of CAWGVQ010000001.1, from coordinate 29,357 downwards.
ATGACAGCACCTCGTTTCCCTCCGCGTGAACGACGACAGTATCATTGAGGCGTAGGCCGCCTCTGCCTTCCAGGTAGACCGCCGGCTCCATGTTGTGAACCATGCCGGTTCGGAGCACGGCATTCGAGGCCGGATGCAACACCGGAGCTGCGGCATGGTTGATAGCCTGAAATCCACAACCATGGCCTAATCCGTGTTTGAAGGCGCTGCCAAAGCCTGCTTGTTGCAGAACCTGACGCGCCGCATCATCGACGTTGCGGGCGTGGGCGCCGGCGCGGATATGGTGCAGAGCGGCGTCCTGCGCAAAGACGCAAGCCTGGTGAGCTCTTCGCCACTCATCGCTTATGCCGCCCGCAAAAAATGTACGGGTCAGTTCGGCCCAATACCCGTTAATGCCGACCTCCATCTGGACGAGAACGGTATCTTTCCGGTCGACGGTGGCATTGGAGGTCTGGTTGAAGGCCCGATACGCCAGTGCCGCACGCGCTCCCGTCATGACATGGACATGTGGCTGCACCTGCTGGGCACCAGGCACGGAATACCCGGTTTCGATGAGTGCAGCATAGGTCGCGGCGGCGATATCAGCCTCCGTCGCTCCCACATGAATCGCCTCGCGGGCAGCGGCAAATCCCGGGTGGGCAACCGTCTGGCACTGTCTGATCGCCTCCACGTCCTCATCAGTCTTGATCGCTGCAAACTCGGCGAGCCAGGGGGTAGCATCGCGCAGGTCTCCGCTGGGAAATAACTGGCGGAGCAGGTCGAGTGCGGTTGCGCCCGGAATGCCTACCTGTGTATAGGAGGGGGCGATGGGCAGATCTGCACCTTCGTAGCCGACTACCGCGTCTGGCGGCAACTTCGCCGAGTGAACGAGCTTCGCGAGCGGTTCGCGCGCGGACTCGAGCGCGGTGCCGACGGACTCCAGCGTCTCCTCGACGTACGTCTGCACCTCGACCGCAGTGCCGCTCGGCACCAGATCGGCTTCATCCTGGGGCACGGCGAGGCGAACCTCTGCCTCCTGGGCGCGATTCTGGGAGATGATGCAGAACGTATTGCCCAGTATAGGTTGGTAGCCAGTCAGCATGACGACGTGTTGTGGCAACCGGCATATGAGCGCATTAAGATCCGCGCCTCCCGGTTGTTTAAACAGTTCGCTGGTGCGTTGGGCACGTGTCTCCATTGCTGTCCTCCTTCAGCGCACTCCCGAGGGCCCATTGCTAGGTGAGCCGCGGAGCGCCACTTCCCCTGGTACCGGCCGGCGACAGATTGCGCCGCACCGGCGGCTTGCTCACCCTGACGGGGCGGCCCGCCAGAACGTTGTCTCCCTCGGAGATCAAGTAGTCGGCGGTACGAGCTGCCAGGGCCTGAATGGTCAGCCCGGGGTTGGCCGACCCTTGCGTGGGCAAGAGACTTCCATCGCAGATAAACAGGTTGGCAATATCGTGAGTGCGCCCAAAACTGTCGGTGACGGAGGTACGCGGGTCGTTGCCCATACGCGCACCCCCGACTAGATGCGCATAGCGTGGCTCCTCGACCACTTCTTGCGCGCCGGCCGCGTACATGATCTCGGTCGTCTTGGCGACGCCGAACTTAGCAAGTTTCTTATCATTCTCGTGCATGTTGAACGTCGTCTTGGCGACGCGCAGTCCATAGCGATCGGTCTCTTCAGCCAGCTCTACGCGGTTCTCCTCCCAGGGCAGTATCTCGCCCAGTACTCCCAGAGCCGCCCAGTGGTTATAGTCCATCATTACCCGGCGCATGCCCCACCCCCAGGCGCCTTTGGCAACCAGCATTTGTTTGGCAAAGGCAATGGGAAGCGGTCCAACCGTCTGGATGGCGAAGCCTCGCACAAAGTCCCGGTGCGGATCGGTTTCGTAGAATTCCTCCGTCAGCGCATGGGCCGGAGGCGCTTTGTACATGCGGATTGGCTGCTCGAAACGTCCCAGTACAACATTGCCGATCTGTACCATCAGGTACTTGCCTACGGTGCCGGAGGAATTGGCGAGTCCGTTCTGAAAGCCCGGACAGGCGGAGTTCAGGAGCAGGCGCGGCGTCTCGATGGCATACCCGGCAACAATGACGACTTTGGCACGCTGTTCGCGCTCTTTGCCGTCAGGGTCAAAGTATGTCACTCCGCTGACCCGGCCGTTTTTGCCCAGATTAATACGGGCGACCATTGAGTCTGCCCGTATCTCCGCACCATTTCTTATTGCGTCGGGAACATGGCTGATCAATGTACTCTGCTTGGCCCCTACCTTGCAGCCCTGCAGGCAGAAGCCCCGGTAGATACAATGCTGCCGGTCGCCGTGCGAGCCTTCCAGGATCGCCACTGGTCCGCCCGCGGATACCCGAATACCCAGCTTCGAGCAGCCTCTCACCAGCACGTCGCCCACACCGCCGAGTGGATGCGGGCCGTAGGTGTAGCCATGCGGGTCACCCCAGGGAAAGTAGGCAGGGCCGGAGACCGGAATTTCTGTTTCCAGCAGTTCGTAATACGGTTTGAGGTCGTCATAGGCTATGGGCCAGTCGGCGCCCACGCCGTCCTCGGAATAGACGCGGAAGTCTGAGGGATGAAACCGCGGGGTAAATCCCGCCCAGTGCACCGATCCTCCCCCCACGCCGCGTCCGCTGTTGTTCGCGCCCAAGGTTAAGGGAGTTTCGCCACCAGTGATACGCAGCTCATTCCAATACAACTTGTGGGAGCCGGCCTCGTCGCTGACCCAGTCCCGTTCTGTGTCCCAGAATGGACCCGCTTCTATCCCCACGACGCGAAACCCGGCCCGAGCAAGGCGCTGCACCAGCACGCCTCCTGCCGACCCCACACCGACGATACAGAAGTCGACGTCCTCATCCGGAGAATACCGGCGCATGGGAAATTCGAGCTTCTGTACCGGCCCCAGTCTGTGATCGCCGGTGGCGGGAGCATCAAACTCTCCCAGGAGCGGTTTTTTCATGGTGTGTTACCTTGCCATTCTTCCATGTTCGACCATTATCGGCGCGCTCGCCTACGGCCCCTCGAGGGTATGTTTCGGACATGCTGTTGCCGTTTCCTCCCCCAAACTCCCTGATGGCTCAACTCAGTGGGTTCCTTCCTGTCCGGAGGTCTGCTGTCCATGTCCACCAGAGGCTCCGATCGCCGTATACCTGTCGGAAAGTGATGTCGCCGGCGCTTTCCAGTCATAGCGGCGCTCCCCGACTTCCCAGGGTTCAGGCTTTCCCCCTTCCAGGCGCATGTATCCGCGGGGATAGGCGGGTCCACCGAATCCGATCTCGTCCCAGGCATACGGATGAGCGTAATAGGCGGCAACCACATCCTGCATGAGCAGCATCCAATAGCGCGTTACCGGCATGCGTTGCCAGATCTGCTCAGCTGCCGGAGGAGTGCCGTCGTGGATCGTCTGCAGCGCCTGATCCTGCTCGTGCGGCTGCAGCTGCGTGAACGGCCGGCCGAAAAGATGCAAGGCGATGGCGTCAATGGCTTGCAACCCCAGCCGGTGCGCTTCGTGGTCCGGAGGCATATCGGCAAAGCGATACCCATCGATGCGCCGGTGATAGAGGCGGTCGTCGATGGCGTTCACCAGCGGAATCTTGTGAGCCGCATCCCGATCGTCCTGAGGGAGCACGCGATCACATACGGCTTGCATCAGCTCCGCCTCGGCGGGAGAGAAAAAGCGAATCGGCGGCACATCCCATACACGCGCCCGCACCACCTTGCGAGTCGCCTCGTCCCAGAAGGCCTGTTGCGAGAGGGTCTGGAAGCCCGGATAGTAGCCGGGTTGCGCCCGTGGTGGAAGCGGCTTTCCAGTGTGCGCGTCCACTGGTAAGCGACTCTGATCCTGGAGTGGCGACGTGCCGGAGGGTAGCGCTGATTCGCGCTGAGTTTTTTCCTGGTGGTCTGGACGTATCTTCACATGCTTCATAGTACTTCCTGTCCTTTCTACAGTCTTGGATCTCCTGCTGATTCCTCCTGCCGATTCCTCTCACCGGTTCCCTGCTAGCGGGTCCTCCGCAGCAGACTTGCCAACAGACCAAGAAAGCCAGTAGCGGCAAAGAGCAGCGGCGCGAAAATGGGTGGCCCGTAGATAAGGTTATAGATCGGGAGCTTCGCTCCCCCCGGACGCCGCAGCACGCCGCGCCCGTGATAGAAGAAGCCGATTCCCCCGCTCACCAGCGCTAGTGCCGACGTCAGCGGCAGTAGGGTGCGAGCCAGCGTCCGGCTCCAGAACGAGCCGACACCTGCGAGCATAAGAGCGGGCGTTAAGAGAATCGGAATCCACTCGACACGGTAGGTAAAGTTGTTTTTGTAATGTGAGTAGAGCGACTCGAAGCCGCTGAAGAGGGCCGAGATCGCCGTAGCGAGGCTCATGGCCCGCTGAAAGCGTCCCTCCCGTACATCGTGCTCGGCGGAGCTGATATCCTGCGACACGCTCTGCGGCAGCACTCCCATCCACAGGGAGCGATTGGCGTCCGACGCCCGGGCCTTACGGCGCTGGCCCTGCGCCGACGGCGGAAGGTCGTCCTCGCGGCGTAAGAACGCGGTAATCAACCCCAGGAAGCCGCTTACCGCAAACAGCAAAGGAGCGAAGATTGGTGGCCCCATGACGATGTTAAAGACGGGTATGCGCCAGCCGCCCGGCTTGCGCTGTATACCCCGCACGTGCATGATAAAACCAGTGACGCCGTCCAGCATGGTGATGAGGGAGATAAGGGGCAGAAGGACGCGGGCCGCCCAGCGGTTGAATGCTCCCCAGACCCCAGCCACGCAGAGTGAGAGGCTCAAGATCACAGGCGTATACATGATGCGCTGACTATAGCTGCCTTTATAATGTTCATACGTCACCTCCAGTCCACTCAGCAGACCGGAAAAGGCGGAGACAAGCGCGAGGCTCCTCTGGAACCGACCCTCGCGGATATGCTGCAGCACGATCTTCTCGTCATCGGCGAGTGTAGGCTCGCGCTCACTCATGTGTTTCTTGGGAGTGGATACGGCCATTATGATCTCCTTTCTCGAGCGAGCAATCTTCATGTTCTCTTCTTCCAGAGCCAGGCTAAAGCGCCGCCAGCGAGCAGCAATCCTACGCTCAAGATGGCGGCCGGCAGCGCTTTCCGCTGCACCTGTCGAGACCGATCCGGGTTCGATTGCACATATCGTGTTTCGGGATAGGCTACCGGCGGTTCGTCCCCACCTTCGTGCAGAGCCATCTGAATGGCCTGTGCCAGATGAATTGCCTGGCGATCCGTCGTCTGGGCGATCTGCTCGCGGCAGCTGAAGCCGTCAGCGATGATGAGCGTCCGCTTGTCGGCCTTGCGTACCGCGGGAAGGAGTACTCTTTCGCCAATTTGGATCGATAGGTCATAATGATCCTTCTCGAAGCCAAAAGCTCCCGCCATCCCGCAACATCCTGAGTCGGGCATCTCGAGGTCAAGGCCGAGCTTCGTCGCTACTGCGCGCTCATCGTCCATCTTCATGATGGCCTTCTGATGGCAATGTCCATGGAGGATCGCTCGGCGACGAAGTAGTGGCGGCCGATAGTGCGACGCCTTTTTTTCCAGGAATTCGCTCAACACGTAGGTTTGACGGGCCAGGCGTTTTCCGTCCTGATCGTTGGGGAGGAGATTCTTCAATTCGTCGCGGAAGACCGCAGCGCAACTGGGCTCCAGGACAACCACCGGGATACCGGCTTCGATCTGTGGGCGTAGTGCGACCAGAACGTCTCGCAGCAGCTTCTCTGCCAGGTCAAGAAATCCGTAATCATAGAGTGGGCGGCCACAGCATAAGGAGCGGTCGGGTACTATCACCTGATGCCCAGAAGCTTCCAGTACCTCGACGGCTGCCTGGGCAGTCTCCGGGTGGAAGTGGTTATTGAAGGTATCGGGCCACAAAATCACTTGCGGGCAGCCAACATTTCTCAGGTCTCGTTCTCGGAACCACTGCTTGAATGTCTGTGGAGAGAAGGAGGGTACACGACGCTCAGGCGCTATGCCTCCGATGGTTTTTACTATTGTGCCGAGGATCGGTGCTTGCGTACAGAAGTTCACTATCTCCGGAATAACGGAGGCAATGCGCGCCCACCAGTAAATGAGGCCCACGGAGTATCCGGTCACCGGTCTTAGCCTCCCCGCATAGTAATGCGAGAGGAATTCAGCTTTATAGGTTGCCATATCGACGTTGACCGGACAATCCCCTTTGCAACCTTTACAGGCCACGCACAGGTCCAACGCTTCTTTCACCTGCGGGTTACGCCACCCATTTTTAAGAGGGCTGCCTTGCAACATCTCAAAGAGAAGATGGGCACGCCCACGCGTCGTGTCACGTTCCTCACGGGTGGCCATAAAGCTGGGACACATGGTGCCACCTTCCATCCGGCGGCACTTGCCGACACCGACGCAGCGCAGGGTCGCGTTGGCAAAACTCCCCTCGTCGTCGGGAAACTGGAAGTGGGTCTCTACCGGTAGAGGCTGGTAGGGGGTGCCCAGGCGTAGATTTTCATCGATGCGATACGCATTCACCATTTTGCCTGGATTCATCTTGTTGTTGGGGTCCCAGATGGATTTAAACTCCCGAAACGCCTCGACAAGCTCAGGTCCATACATCTTGGGCAGCAGTTCCGCGCGTGCCTGTCCATCTCCATGTTCTCCCGACAGAGACCCGCCATACTTGACCACCAGGTCGGCAGCTTCGCCGATGAACGAGCGAAACGTCGCTATGCCCTCATGGGTTACCAGGTCGAAATCCACGCGTCCGTGGAGACACCCCTGGCCAAAGTGCCCATAGAAGCTGCAGCGGTACTGATACCTTTCCAGCAGCTTGCGTAACTCTCGCAAATAATTCCCCAGCTTCTCTGGAGGAACCGCCGAATCTTCCCAGCCGGGCCAGGTAGGTTTTTCGCCGGGAACCAGGGCAGTAGCACCAAGAGCGGATTCGCGCACCGACCAGACCAATTTCTGCTGATCGGCATCGGCGAACAGTTTCATGGTGGGAGGGCTATCTTTGCGTTTCAACTCCTCCATAAGTCGTCGCGCCTGCTCATCAGTTTCCTGCTGGTCGTCGCTGCCAAACTCTACCAGCAGCCACCCCCCGCCCGGCGGGAAGAGGGCGATGTCACCGGGATGCAATCCCTTTCGACGCAGATCGTCAATCAGACCCTCGCCGAATCCTTCCAATCCGATCGGCTGGTGCTTGAGCAGTTCTGGTATCTGGTCGCAAGCGCTGTAAATATCAGGGTAACCAAGTACCAGCAAAGAGCGCTTGGATGGACTATCCACCAGGCGGGTCGTCGCTCCAAGCACCAGGGCACAGGTGCTTTCACTGCCTACCAGTGCCCTAGCGACATGAAAGCCATTTTCGGGAAGTAGCTCGTCGAGGTTATAGCCGGACACACGCCGTGGGATTTTGGGGTAGCGCTCCCGAATGAGATCAGCATATTTCTCACGCAACGCTTTGAGCTGCGCATAAATCTCACCGCGGCGTCCGCCCGCCAAAATGATGCGCTCGAGTTCTTCATCACTGGTTTTGCCGACGCGCATACGGAGACCATCGTAGGTGAGAATCTCTAGTTCCTCGATATTATCGGCCGTCTTACCTGCCATCAAGGCGTGAACGCCGCATGAATTATTGCCGATCATGCCGCCTAGAGTACAGTGGTCGTGCGTCGCGGGATCCGGGCCAAATGTGAGGTGGTGCTTCTCAGCCGCGGCGCGCAGGTCGTCGAGAATGAGGCCAGGTTGCACTTGCGCTCGTTTCGCGATGGGGTCCAGTTCGACAATGCCGTTCATATACTTGGACATATCGATGATGACGGCAGCGTTGCAACACTGCCCGGCGAGGCTGGTGCCGCCACCACGCGCGAGAATAGGAACACCGTAGCGGCGACACGCAGCCACTGTCTCGACCACATCCTCTTCATTCCGAGGCAGAACGACTCCGATCGGCACCTGACGATAGTTTGACGCATCGTTCGAGTACAGCGCTCGGCTCCCAGTGTCAAAACGGACTTCACCTCGAACGGCTGAACGCAGGTGGCGCTCCAACCCCCTTGCATCAATGTTCGACTTAGGCATTGATACACGACGCACAGCGCTTTGGCTATTAGCGGTCTGAGCGTTTTCACGTAAAACCGCGGTTCGTTCCACTGGATGTCATCCTCTCGTCTCTTACCAGGAAGTTTTCTCTGGCCGGGCTAATGCTCTACTCTACACAGCGTACTTCTCGGCATCGCTCCGCTTGAACTCCAGTCCCATTCCCGGACGCGAGCGATCGGGTCGCAGCGCTCCGCCAATGGGGGTCAGGACACCATCGAAGAACATATGCTCGATGCGGACGTGATCGTGGAAGTACTCCATGTGACGAAAGTTGGTAACCGCGCAACAAAGATGAGCATGCAGCGCTGGTCCGCAGTGAGAGGAGAGTTGCATTGAGTGTGACTCGACCAGAGCGGCGGCACGCAGGAAACCCGTGATGCCCGCGCACCGCGTTGCGTCCGCTTGCAAAACATCCACTGCCCCCGCCTCCAACATGTGGCGGAAGTACCACAAATCGTAGCCGTATTCGCCCGCCGCGATATCCATGCCGGCCGGAGCGTGGTCGCGTATCAAGCGGAGGCCCTCTAGGTCATCGGATGAGACTGGCTCCTCAAACCAGGTCACACCCAGCTTGGCGAAGGTATCGGCGAGCGCCAACGCTTGCTTGCGACTGTACGCTCCGTTGGCATCGACAAAGAGCTCAGTACCCTCTCCAATCGCCGCACGAGCGTCAGCCACCCGCTGGGGATCGGCGGACGGCTCTCGGCCGATCTTCATCTTAACGCGAGGGATACCCTCGGCTACCCAACCACCCAACTGGCGCTGCAGCTGCTCACGCGAATACGAGGTAAACCCGCCGCTGCCGTAAATGGGCGCGCTCTCACGAGTGGCCCCTAGCAGCGTGACCAGGGCCACATCGAGCAGGCGCGCCTTCAGATCCCACAGTGCGGAGTCGACGGCGGCAATCGCCATCGAAGCAATGCCCGGGCGGCCGAGGTTGCGAATAGACTCAACCATTGCTAGCCAGCAACCAGGTACATCCATGGCATCACGCCCGGTCACTACTTTGGCCAGCGTTGCTCTGATCAGCGTGGCTGTGGCAATGTCGGCGTAGGTGTAGCCCAGCCCACGCTTTCCACCAGCAGTGACTTCGACGATGACGATGGTGGTCTTGTCCCAGCTATAGGTGCCGTCCGACTCGGGAGAATCGGTTGGCACTGTGTACGCTGAGACGTCGAGCCGCTCGACAGTAACGCCGGTGCGGTCAAATTTTGTGCTCGCCATGCGTACACTTACTTCCTTCCTTACCGATAAGTGAGCCTTTAGTCCCTCTAGTCCTTATGCGGCAGGATACCTTCAGCCACGCTCTTGATCGAGGCCCTGATGATGCCGAGTTCATCGGGATCGCCCTTCATCAGCGCAGACGTATAGTTTTTCGCTTCCTCCATGCTGATATGCGGCGGTATCGTGGTCACGTCGCCGGATACATAGGCCTCATAGATCACCGGACGGTCAGCCGATAGAGCGGCATCCCAGGCGGCTCCTACATCTTCGGGCCTATCTACTCGAATGCCGTTGAGTCCCAGCGAGTCCGCGTAGCTCGCATAGGGGAAATCGGGCAGATCCTGGGTGGCGGGCAACTTGGAATTGCCGGCTTCGATGCGCATCTCCCAGCTCACTTGGTTCAGGTCACGGTTGTTGAGTACCAGGAAGATGAGTCGCGGATCCGCCCACTCTTTCCAGTATTTTTTGACGGTGATAATTTCGGCGAGACCATTCATCTGCATGGCGCCGTCGCCGGTCAAGGCTATCGGAATGCGGTCTGGATAGGCGAACTTCGCGGCAATTGCATACGGTACGGCCGGCCCCATCGTGGCAAGACTGCCGGAAAGCGAGCCCATCATGCCGCGGCGCATCTTGATGGTATTGCCGTACCAGTTGGTCGCGGTACCCGCATCACCAGTTAAAATAGCGTTCTGGGGCAGGCGCTCGGACAGTTCCCAGAATACACGCTGTGGATTGAGCGGGTCGGCGCTTTGCAGAGAGCGAGCCTCGACAACTTTCCACCAGTCATGGTAGCCGGCCTCGATCTTTGCCCGCCAGGTGCGATCAGTTTTGTGCTGCAAGTAAGGCATGAGCGCGCGCAGTGTCTCCGCGCTGTCGCCGATCAGGTTCACTTCCATGGGGTACCGCAGGCTGAGGTTACGCCCGTCAATGTCAATCTGAACGCCCCGTGCCTGGCCCTCCTTGGGCAGAAACTGCCCATACGGGAAGGTCGATCCGATCATCAGCAGCGTGTCGCACCCCATCATCATGTCGTAGCTCGGCTTGGTGCCCAGCAAACCAATAGTGCCTGTTACAAAAGGAAGATCATCGGGAAGCACCTGTTTGCCAAGTAAAGCCTTTGCCACACCAGCGCCCAGCAGCTCGGCCACCTGGGCCACCTCGTCGGCGGCATGCTTGGCGCCAATTCCCACCAGTATGGCCACCTTCTGGCCGGCATTGAGAATCTGTGCCGCACGCTTGAGATCGGCCTCGGTGGGAACCACACGGGGCGCTGAATAGCCTAGACCCGTATGGATGGTATTGGCGGTGTGAGGCGGCCGCGGAACGGCGCCCATCTCTTGCACATCCTTGGGAACGATGATACAGGTCACTGTCCGCTCCGCCTGAGCAATCCGCATGGCGCGATCGACCAGCTGGCGAATCTGCACCGGGCTGGATGCCATATAGACATATTCACCCGCCACATCCTTGAAGAGCGAGATCAGATCAACCTCTTGCTGGTAGTTTCCGCCGATGGCTGTACTTGCAGCTTGCCCCACGATCGCCACTACCGGACGGTGATCCATCTTGGCATCGTAGAGCCCGTTCAGCAGGTGGATGGCGCCCGGGCCGGAGGTGGCCAGGCAAACGCCAACCTCGTCGGTGAACTTGGCGTGCGCGCAGGCCATGAACGCGGCCATCTCCTCGTGCCGGACCTGGACGAAGTCGAAGAGGTCTTGATGCCGTTCCAGTCCTCCCAGTAGCCCGTTAATGCCATCACCGGGATAGCCGTAGATCCGCTTCACCCCCCACTCCGACAGCCGTTTTACTAAAAAGTCGCTGACGTTGTCACCCATGATTTGCTTCACTTTCTTATGCAAAACTCGTATGGTTACGCTCCGCATGCCACAGGGTCTCGGCGCTGGTGCCGTAACACTGCTCGTCTTCCCGGGAACTGCCCTGTCCCTTACCAATATGGCTCTAGTCCTTCACCAGCTCAATCCATCCACAATGCATTGCAAATACCTGACCATCTTCTCGCTCAGCTGAGTCTCCATCCGAGAGACGAGAGCGGCGCGCTCTGCTCCAGAAGTAGAGCTTCGCCAGTCATTTCGTAGGCATGAATAGTCTGCGGATGGGTCGCCATCTGCCGATTAAGGTCTTCATGAACCGCGCGCTGGTGCCGTAGATGGAGCGGAGCACTGTCGGGGTCGCAGCCATTATTCCAGCACAGCCAAGGAAGGGCTCCCGCAATCTGCGGATCGCTGCGAACCAATAAGCCGCTAAAGAGCAGATTGTTGAAGTGGGTGAGGCGTATCCACCATGGGAATACGAGCGAGGCGATCATACCAGGCGGCCACATGCCCGCTCCTCCTTGCGTCAAATAATTACGTCTTGCCGCGACGTAATTTCACCTGCATTATCCATGCCAGAGTCGCGCTCCACATGCGAGGTAACAGCCTTTGCCAGTTTCGGCAACGCTCACCCGTGTGCACGCGCCGCCAGTCGGCTGGGTCGTCTTACTAATGGGGATGTCATCTTGATCGGACTGGTGATGTCGGCTGCTGGAGCCCTGCTGCTGAATAGTCTGCTGTCCAGCCAAGGGGAATTAAAAAAAGAGCAGTTCGTAGGCCAGTAGCTATGGCAATAGGCATCCAAGGTCACATGGTTGCGGATTTGACGACGAGCAGTGTTGGCAATGATGCTTATTTTTCCAATATATGCACTCATCCTTGCAAGACCTTTTATCGCTGCTCCCTACCCTATGGGTGAGGTGGGTGGCACGCCATATGCGGGGTAGAACTATGTCTGACCAACATTGGAGTTGGCAGACGGTTGCCCAGTATAATCACTCAGGAAGGAGTTTGGCGCGACTATGGCGAACACGGAAAATCGGGGATTTGGATCGATGGACGACGAGAAACAGCGCGAGATCGCCAGCGAAGGTGGGCATGCAGCTCATGAAAAAGGGACTGCCCATGAGTTCGATTCGAAAGAAGCGCAGGAAGCTGGACGCAAAGGCGGCGAGAAAGTAAGCGAGGATCGCGAGCACATGGCTGAAATTGGTCGCGAGGGTGGAGAAAGCTCTCGTGGCGGCCAGAGCACCAGCGGCGGGACACGCGGTGGAACTACCGAGCAACACCGGGAAGCAGGACAGCAGAGCCACAAAAACAGCTAGCTAACGAGTAGCTGGTGATTGGCCAAAGACTGGCCGCTTCCTAGGGGAACATATCGACTCGGCGCCGAGTATTGATGACTGGCTGTCCTGCAGCCACACAAGGTTGCAGCATTCTCTGGCAGCTACACAAATCCCGGATGTAGCTGGACTGGTTGCACGCGGTGCCACGTCTGCGGCGGCTTGGAGTCAGACACGGTAACGTGCTGATATGCTTCCCGAAGGGACGAAAAAAACTCGTCTACCCCATATTCTCATCCCATACCGCATGGCCTTCTCAGCGGTTTTGTGGGCCATGTGGTACGAGGTGAGAATGCCGATAAGACAAAGCGCTCTGTACGTACAGGTCTGAGCCTTATCTACATTTGAATGATTTTCCCGACTTCATGAACTTCGTCAAAGCGGAAACTATTGTGACAACACGCTTCAGGAGAACGGAAGGCCAGGATGCATATCCCTCGGATAAAGGATGATGGCTTGATCATCGTCAGCAAGTGAGAACTGAAGCTGAATCTACGCAGCGCGTTCGAAGCGGGTGTCAAGGTAGCGGACAATGAAGCCGCTACTTTACCGGTGCTAGTGGAGCGCGTGGTCATTGTGGTGAACCAGGCGGAGGCTGAAATCGGCGCCCAATTGTAGCGCTTCCAACCCAAATCCTGGGAGTTATACGTCGGCGATCCCAACCCAGTCAGTATCCATCAGCGGGCTGGACATGATAATCCCCTGGAGAAGTCCTATAGTGAGTGGGCGGTAAGCGAGGAGGCACCCGTACATCTTCAGGCGCAGCAAAAGCTCATCAATGGTGGCGTGACCCATATATTCGTGCACTCCCCACAGCACGATCAGTGCAAGGTCCTACGCTTCTATGGCGAGCAGGTGATACCCAGGCTGCGCTATCAGGAAACGACTGGTGCTCGATCACGGCATTCTATCACGATCGCGAACAGTGGTAAGTATAGGCTCTACAGTTATGTAGGCAAGTGGCATATCTGCTTGATGAAATGGAGCGTTTTCCATGCAAAGTATGACGGACCCAAATGGGTTACCGGCTGGAGCCGACGTCCTGGATAAGAGTGGTGAGCTGGTAGGTACCCTAGACACTGTCAATGCCCGGAAGGGGCATCTCACAGTGCTCAAGGGCATCTTTTTCGTCACCGACATTTACCTGCCCATGAGTGCAGTAGATCATGTCGACTCTGACGGCATACACCTTGCCCTTGGCAAAGACGAGTTGACGGACGTCCGCTTTCAGATACCCCCGGACGGGGACGAAGCGCAGAAGAACGAGATTCCTCTAGATGACACCCACACCGCTGGCGAGCCGCGCATAATCTAGCATGGTCTAGTCAAGACAGTGAGAATTTGTGCTAGCCGCTCGTGGGTAATCACACAAAGATGAGGAATCTACGGTAAGACTCGTGGTGTCTTGAGCAACCTCTGTATGGCGGCTCAGCGAGCGTGGCAACGTGCTATGTCCAATTGATCAAAGACATTGAAGGGTTTAGCTCTACAATCTTCGGCAGGGACTTCAGCCGCCCGATGACTCGAATCATGGGCGGCGGTCTTCACGATGATCGGCGCATGCGGCGCTGCTAACTGCTCATGCGATGGTGTCGGCAATGGCCTCGTCATCATCTACGACCAGAACCGGACGCCGTATCGCTCGCTGCCAGTTTAGCGTCTCCACGTTGCCCACGTACTGCCGTCCTACACGGTACGCCCTGACCTTATGCCACCTACCAGCGTCTCATCGCATCACGTCTGAGAAGAGGAAACTAGCGCCGATACTTTAGGTGGCCAGGAGGAGATGGAAGTTCCTTGCGGCGCTCGTACCGAAACCAGCATCACAAAGTGTGCGTCGCTCTCCGGAAGGGCTTCACCATAGATTTACCAGGTGACCAGCTTGTGCAGATGGTTCGCGCCTGGTTCTGCTCTCCAAATTACACACATGTGATGGTATTAGATTGATCGCCGGGAGAGAACCAACCAGGCGCGACATCATAGGTCAGTTGCTCTCTATGCTGTAGCCGTCTCTGGGGAGTCGTTGTCGCCAGTCACTTCCGTGAGAGGTGTGGCGACGGACTCCAGCGACTTCCGCTCAGCGGCGACTCCAATCAGCACTTCGGTAAGGCCGCCCAGAATCATCAGGACGCCGCCTATCAGGTAGCCGATCGTCAAACCGGTACGATCGGTACCGTTGCCGATCAGAACGCCGTAGAGAATCGGACCAACCGTGCCGGCGATTTGTGCGATCGCAAAGAATACCGCGATGGCTTCGGCGCGTATCTCAACTGGAAAGATCTCGCTGACGGTAAGGTAGCCTGAGCTGGCTCCCGCCGAGGCAAAGAAGAAGATGATCACCCAGATCAAAGTTTGGGTTATGGCGTTGAGGGCACCGGCGGCAAAGAGTCCAGCGCTGATTGCCAGCACTGTCCCCGAAATGAGATAGGTGCCGGCGATCATCTTCTTACGGCCCCAGGTGTCGAAGAGATATCCCAGGATCAGCGGACCACAGAGGTTGCCCGCCGCGAACGCCAAGCCAAAGATCGGAACCGTGGCGGCGCTGACATGGTAGAAATTGGCGAGTACGAGGGCATAGGTAAAGAATATCGCGTTATAGAGAAACGACTGAGTGATCATCAAGGATGCGCCAAGGATCGCGCGCGCAGTGTACTGCTTGAATACCAGACTGAGAAGTGTGAGGTAGCCATACTCTCTCTCCGGCTTCAGCACGATGGCAGCGCTGTCGGCAACCGGTGTGAGCTTCTGGCCGTTCTCCCGAGACTCTCCCTCGATGGCCTCCGTCACCTGCTCAGCCTCAGCGGCATGTCCATGGGTGAGTTGCCAACGTGGACTTTCGGGCAGATTGCGCCGTACTAGCAATACTACCGCCGCCAGAAGTGGACCTACCAGGAAGCCTATACGCCATCCGATCTGGATGGGCAAGACATTGAGAAATAGGAAGGTGGCCAGCGTGCCCAATATCGCACCGGCCCAGTACGTGCCGTTGATCCATATGTCGGTGCGTCCACGGTAGTGGGCAGGCATCATCTCGTCAATAGCCGAGTTGATGGCCGAATATTCACCGCCAATGCCTGATCCAGCAATGAGGCGAGTGGCGTACAGATAAATCACCCAACCGGTACCGGTGCCAAGAGTCAAGGCCGAGAGTCCGCTTCCAACCAGGTAAACGCCCAGAGTTACCATGAACAGGTTGCGACGCCCCAGTTTGTCGGCCAGCTTCCCGAATACCAGCGCACCAATGACCTCGCCGATAAGATACAGTGAGCCCAGCGCCGATGACTGGGCAGTGGTCAGGTGCAGCGTCCTCGAGTTGGTGAGGATTGCGGTTATCGAACTGGCGATGGTGATTTCTAGCCCATCTAGGATCCAGGCTGCCCCTAGTCCAATGACCATACGGGTGTGAAACGGTGACCAGGTCAATCGATCAAGGCGCGCTGGGATGGTACTGCGCACCGGCTCGCTCGCCGTGTTGTCACTTGCCTGAGTCGAGGCAGAAACAGGCGGTTGTGAGGAACTTGAGCTACTCATATGTGACTCCTTCCCTGGACCACAGTGCTCCGATAAACTACTCGAGGGAGACACGAACTTTACTTTTAGCCGGAAAGGGCGCCGCTCCCTCGTCGAGCGCCTCGAGAAGAGACTCGCCGGCCAAAATTGCTGGGACTGCCAGATTGCCGAGGGTAACGAATTGACTGGATGGCATGTCCTACTAAATCTCATCGCATCGAATGTGCCAGAATTATAAGGAGAGTAAGGAAGCGGTCTTACGATCGCAGCCGTGCCGCCGCGGCAGCTACCGCAGCCAGCAAAGCCACCAGCTCAAATGGTTTATTGACGACCGGGGTCTGTAGTTTGGAGAGCACATCCACCAGCTCGGGCAGCCGTCTGCGCTCCGGTACGGTAGTGAGGTAGATGTAGGCACGCCCGGCCACTGAATTGGCGGCAACTGAGGTAAAGAATTCTAGGCCGTTCTGGTCGGGCACCTCGGCGTTACCCACGACTACTACCATTGGCTCAGGAGCGGTCTCAATCAGGGCAAGAGCCTCGTGCTGGTTGTCCGCTTCGAAGACTGCGTAGCCCTGGTCCTCTAACAGATCACCGAGAGTGGTGAGAATCTCTTTGTCCCGTTCCACCACGAGCACCGCCACCGCCGCAGGGCTCTTCTCGGTCCATTTTGTAGCCATAAAGTGTCACACCTCGTGTCTGTTTTGGCAAGGAGCCATTCCTTCACAAGGGAGGGAGCTGAGATGCTCGGCCACGGCCATCTCATTCCCAGGTGGAGAGGATGACTTCGCTGCCGCTTAATATCTCATCAGTGGGATGAGGTCACAGCTACAAGTCTAATATAGCACACTATATGTCACGTACTGTCAAGGATGTCGTAATGCAGTGTCATTGGCTATCGATGACGAGCTCGCTCCCTAGCTGTGACAGTCCGCCGGCAGTCATTACGTGGTAGCACGATGTATGCAGCGACACGCAAATAGGGGTGACAGACGTACAAGCGCCCATGTAGAGCCGCGGGCGCTTGCCGGTTTTCACCTTACCACCCTGCTACCACCCACCCAGTTGAGGCTGCTGTACCGTGTGGCATAGAACTTGCGCCCGGAGAAATGTGTGCGGTGCTCGCTCAATGTCGAGCGAGCCAAACAGTGATGCGGCCCTGGGCTAGGTGCTGACTGCGAAGAAGAAGGCGCGGTTGTTGCCGCGCTCAAAAGATAATTGTGAGTACCAGTGCACAGAGAAAGTCGGAAAGAAGGGAAGGCAGGGTATGCCGGTACAGACACCATTAGATTTGTTTCTGTACGATTTGGGCGACATGTATGACGCCGAACAACGAATCACTCAGATGCTCCCAGCGTTGGCCGGAGAGTGTCAAAACTCGCAGGTCAAAGCCGCTCTGGAACACCATCTACAGGAAACGAAACAGCAAATCCAGAATTTAGAAGAATGCTTTGCCGCTCTAGGGTCGCCGTCCCAGCAGCAGATGTGCGGTGCGGTCGCGGGTTTGAAGCAGGAGCATGACACATTTGTGAAGGAGTCGCCGTCAGCAGATCTTCTTCAGCTCTTCGACCTGGGCGGCGCGGCTAAGACGGAAGCCTACGAGATCGCTTCGTACCAAGGGTTGATTGAGGAGGCGACCAGTATGGGCCAGCAGGTGTGCGCCCAGTTGCTGCAGGCCAATCTCATGCAAGAGCAGGCGATGTTGGTGCGTGTCCAGCAGCTCAGTAAGGAACTGAGTAGGCAAGGAGCAGCGATGGATACGGGCAAGCCAACTGATCTGTCAGCAGGCCAGTCGCCGGCATAAGGTCCTGAATACCCTGGAGTAGCCCTGATTTCGGGGTTACTCCATGATTGATTGGTTGGACCAAACGGCCGTGGGCTGGAATCGCCATCCTACACCCTTTGTCTGGAATGGCCCACGCCGACGGGCCCGTTCCCGCCTCCGCCGGCTGGGTGGCTCGCAGGCCGCAGTTCATTATGGCTACTCAATTGCCGCTTGACCCACTAGCACTCAATAAACCAACCAAGGGAAGGTTGACATAATGAATAAGGCGCAACTTCCATGCAAACGCGCACGAGGCAGTCACGTTAGGCGGCGTCATGCGCTTTCTTCCTTGAATTGAGTAATACATCTCGCTACGATATACTGAACCTGCATCATTCATGCGCGACGTTTGCCCCAGATAGGTGACTTCAGTCACGCGACGATACTCTTCCGGCCGGATCTCTTTCACCGTCGAAAGCTCCTCAACCATCGCATTATTGATCCAGATGTCGATAGGCCCGAATGCGCGTTCGACGGCGTCCGCCGCCCGCTCGACCTGGTAGTATGCCGCGACACTTGTCGGCAGCGCCTGTCGCTGGATAGAGAGAAAATCTACACGCCGACTATCAGTGACGGACAGGTCAGCGCTGGGCCTAGGTTGGTTAGCCGGCCGCACCCGGCTTATCCGAGAGCGTTTCACGCGTCCATGTGCCGACATGGCGGATGGCATGAGCGTGATGCGCAGCCAGCACCGCACGGGCAGTTTCCACTTGTTCGTCCTTTGCAGTATGGATGCGCACAATGACATGTCCCTGTGCTCGCTCGGTCGCATACAGTTCCTGATCGATCCCCTCTTCGGTAAACAACTCCTCGCCGGTGGTCGGAGGCTCCGCCAGTGACTCCTCCATGCCCTCGCTCGCTTGCAGCAGGATCGTGCTTTGACCGGCCTCAGGCGAGAGCACGATATCGTCCTGGGAAAAGCCCGCAGCCTGCAGGGCTGCAGCCGCCCGCCTTGCCTCTTCATGGCGGTCAACGACAGCAATGACATACTCACTGAAATGGGCTGGATTGCCGGTGTAGTCAGCAGGGTTGCTTTGCTCATGCGAAGACATGTCATAGTCCTTTCTTTTTCGGAAGAGGCAGGTGACCCTCCTCTACGCGAAGATATCCTAGCCGAAGTATCATGTCGTACCACGAGGCGCGCATAATCTATGCCAGGCAACGGGTTTGCGAACAGTAACGAACTGGCGCTGCGCACCAGCACTCTAACCAGCCTGCATATGTGGTCAACGCTCGAGATCAGTAGAAAGCCGAGTTAGACTATGCTGGTCTACCCAGGAAGTGCAGCAGCCACCGGTACGCGACAGCTACCCCAAGAGCAACGACAGCAGCGATCGTAGCAGCGCCGACGAGACCAACAACCACGGGTACCATCGTTTCAGATTGGACCAATCCCTCACGTCCATATGGCTCGCCGGAGCAACCTCTTGCTTAGCCTTCAGCGGCAGCAGCTCGATATACCTATGGGTGCTGAGCTGGGGCCTGGGACGATTTCGCGCCTTAAAGAGCCAGAGCAACAGCCACAGCGACGGGAGCAAGGTTACCATCCCCAAGATGGCGCTGATGAGTAATGCGCCCATGACCGAAGGTAGTGAAGCGGTAGTGCTGAAGGTAAGATCTGGAGGAATCAAATAGGGAAACTGAGCGATACCCCAGGCAAGCACGACTCCTCCCGTCGTCGCGGCGGCGGCAATTCGAGCCAATCGAAATCGACCCCGCTGCACCAACGCGATGGTAGCCCCCCCACCAGCGCCGTTCCCAGAACGACCGGTAGCGCTCGTCTAACGCTGGTTGGTCAGGTCGGGGCAGGTGACGCATCAAGAGGAAGGGAGCGGGCGAGATGGGCGAGGAGCGCGACCAACTCGGGCGGTGGGGCGATGCTCGACCAACGTTGCCAGTACCCCTGCAGCCGAGCCCAGGGGCAGAGCCAACTGCGGACCCGCCGCAGGGTGGCGCTCCAGACGACCCGCTCCCCGGATCCGCTGGCGGCGGGAGTCGACGTGGGGACCGCGGATTTTTTTCCCCGCCGCCGCCTCTGAGGAAGCCGAGGACGGCGGCGTAGCAGAGGCGGCGGCGCTACTGGGAACGGCCCCTATCAGCAGGCTGAAGGTGTAGGCCAGCATCACCAGCTGCCAGTGCCGCACAATCGCCCGCTCAGGACGCACCTGGTAATCGGCCCATCCCAGCTCATGTTTGGCCGGTTTGTAGTAGTGTTCAATCCAATCCCGCAGGCGGTAGAGCTCATACACCTGCCCAGGGCTGGCCCCGTCCAGTGGCAGCGTCGTCGCCAGATACCAGGTATTGTCTGACTTGAGGGTCGCTGGATCCAGGGTGGCGGCAATGAGCCGGAAGCCTTTGGTCGGACCATACCCACTCTCACCCATTCCAAGCTCAAGTTCGGCGACATAGCGCACTAGCGGGGTGCCATGGCTATCGAAGCGTACTGTCCGCTCCCAGGCTTCCAGGGGCAGGCGGGCGGCCGCCTCGGCGGGGGTGAATGCCGGCGGATGGGCCGGATCCTCGAGGAGTTGCCAGGTGCCATGGGAAGGGCGCAAGCCCATGATGTAGGGGATTCCCGCCGTCACCAGGTCGGCTTCCAGCTGGCTGCTTTCTCCGTAGATGCTGTCGGCCACCACCAGGCGAAACGGAATCCCGGCCGCCTGTGCCTCCTGGATCAGCGTCCAGGCTAGGGCTGGTTTGGTCTGGAAGGCCGGATCCTTCTTGCCCAGGGGCAGCCGAGTTGCGGGTCGGTAGGGCTTGACGCCCACGGGAATCTGCCGGGTACCGTCCGTCCACTGGCTGGTCACCGAGACCACTCCACTGGCCACATGGCCTAGCTTTCCCAAATACTGTTGGGCAGCGAGCTCGATCCGATGGCCTCGCTTGGGATCGCCGGTCTCGTCGACGATGAGGACGCCCTGGGCATGGGGACCCAAGAAGGGGTGGGCCTGCCAGATCTGCAGCCGGCGGCGATTGAGCGCCTCCCCGTCCCACGGAGCGTCGTGGACAAAGTGGTGCAGGGCTTGGCGCTGGGCTCCGGGTACCAAGCTGGCCAGTTCCACGAGCGTTTTGTTGTGTTCACGGGGCAGCAACAGGCCGATGAGGTACTGGCGCAGGGCCTGCCGTTCTTCCCAGCGACCAAACAGGTCGTCGAACTGGGCACAAAACTGATCGATGGCCTCGGTGGTGGGTACCGTGGATTTGCGGAGCGTGGGCATGGCCTCTTCCTCCTCTCCAGCAGGTGGCCACGATACCGCGTGGCGCTTCCCAAGCACAGATTGCACATTCCATGCCGCACTTGACCAACCAGCGTCTAAGTATGTGCGGGTAAGTTCTGTTGGTGCCGATACGGTGCTCGCTTGTAGCTATCTTTGGCTCCGACGGGACGACCGACGCGGCGTCCGGTCGGCGGCTTGCGATGGCCCTCGAGAAACCAGTCGGGCACCTCGTCCACGATGGTGCGTCGGTCGCCCCCCAGGTGGTCCAGACCTGCCAGGATCGCATCGACGAACGCCCGCAGATCGCGAGCCAGATGACTGCGTGCATCGCGCTTGAGCCGGCGCCACTCCCGCTCGATGGGATTGAGCTGGGGCGCATATTTGGCCAGCCATAGCACGTGCAGCCCATAGCACGTGCAGCCCATAGCACGTGCAGCCACGCCTGCCGGGCAGCCAGCGTGGTCATACCATTGCCCACGAGGATACCAGGCTTGCTGACACTCCGCGCGGGCTAAAGCCCGACGGGTTCTCGGTTCGACGCCCCCGCTACTGCCGGGACTCCCCGAAGGCTCTGCCCGAGCCATTGAATATTCTTTGCCGCATTGTGGTCTCGATACAGGCTTGTGCTGCAATCCGGGCACTCATGCCAGCGGACGGATAAGCCTTTCGAGACCATGGCGCCGCAGCCGGAACAGGCTTGCGACGTGTACGCAGGCGGCACGGCTACCACTGAGCGACCGGCGCATGCTGCCTTGTTGCTCAGGATGGTCAGGAACGCACTCCACCCCGCATCGCTGATGCTTTTGGCGAGGTGGTGGTTCTTGACCATGTTGGCCGTCTGCAAGTCTTCGTGATAGATCGTGTTGTACTGGCGCAGGAGCTGCAACGCCGTCTTATGGTGGAAGTCGGTACGCTGCCGGCGAATCTTCTGATGCTTGCGGGCAAGGATCTGCACGGCTTTCCGGCGTCGCTTGCTGCCCTTCTTCCCTCGCGACACCCGACGTTGGGCTTTCTTCAACTCCCGTTCCGCTTTGCGGTAATAGCGGGGGTTCTCCATCCTAGAGCCATCAGCCAATGTGGCGAAGGCTTCCAAGCCAAGGTCTATGCCCGTCTCCTGATTGGTTGGCGCGAGTGGCTGTATCGGCACCTCAGCGCAGGAGAAACAGCAATACCACCCATCGGCCTCCTTAGAGATCGTGACCATTTTGATGGTACCCTTGATAGGGCGACTCCAGTGGACGTTGATGCGCCCGATCTTTGACAGAACCAGGTAGCCGTTATCCAGCCGTGCTCCATTGCCGAACTCCTTGTACGTAAAGGAGTGCCAGCGATTGCGACCCTGGAACCTGGGGAAGCCGGGTTTCTCGCCACGCTGTATCCGCTCAAAGAACGCCTGGTACGCCTTGTCCAAACGGGCCAGCACGTCCTGGAGCACGTGGCTGTGGAGAGCAGCGTATTCCGGGAACTCCTCGCGAATATCCTTCAACTCTGCTTCCTGGGCATAGCGCTTCACCGACACATGGCAGCGCTCCCAGGCGGTCTTGCGCTGCTCCAGAGCAACATTGTAGAGCGTGCGGCAACGCCAGAGGACCACGTCGAGCGCCCGTTCTTGTTCAGGCGTCGGCCGAAGTTTCTCCTTATAGGTTTTGCGCACGGTCTCCATGCTATTTCGGTCCCCTGTCGTGGATGTCCACTCGCTTTGAATCAGCTAGCACCCGTACCGCCAGCCGAAGCGCATCGCTGTCGCTGGCAACTCCGTATCGCGCTTTGATGGTGGCTATTGCGGCTCGGTCTGCATCGTCGAGCCAGATCGTCGTGCGTTTCTTCATGCACTGTAGTATAGCATATTGCCATACATGGTGCAAGGGCTGAAGCCAAGGAGGAAGCCTGCCTATCCGCTCGGGTTAAAACCCGGTGGTTTGCAGCGGGCTATTTACTGCGCCTAACAAAACCGCACGCCGTGTGGTAGATTGCGGGCATGAAGAAACCATTGGTCAGTGACGAGTTGTGGGCGATCGTCGCACCGCTCCTGCCGGAGCGGCCCAAACCCAAGGGCGGACGCCCACGGATTGCAGATCGGGCGGTGCTCACTGGCATCCTGTTTGTGCTCAAGAGCGGCATCCCGTGGGAAATGCTGCCCCAGGAGATGGGCTGCGGCAGTGGGATGTCCTGCTGGCGGCGCTTGCGGGATTGGCAGCGAGCCGGCGTGTGGACGCGGTTGCATCGCGTGTTGTTGCAGCGATTGCAGGATGTCGGATGCATCGCTTGGGAGCGGGCCTCACTCGACAGTGCGAGCGTGCCGGCTCCCGGGGGGGCGAACAGACGGGCAAAGACCCGACGAATCGCGGCAAGCTGGGTACGAAGCGCCACATCGTGGTCGACCGCAACGGAGTGCCGCTGGCGGTAACCATCTCAGGCTCGAACGTGCATGATAGTCGCATGCTAGAGGCAAGCATCGATGCCATCCCAGCATTGCGGCAGCCACATCGGCGGCGAGGGCGGCCGCGTCAGCGTCCACTGAAGTTGCATGCTGATAAAGGCTACGATTACCCTCGCTGTCGCCAATCGTTGCGTCGACGTGGGATCATCCCGCGTATTGCACGGCGTGGCATCGACTCGAGTGAGCGGTTAGGGCGGTTTCGGTGGGTGGTCGAGCGGACGCTGTCGTGGCTCAACCGCTTCCGTCGCCTCAAAGTCCGCTACGAGCGCCGCGGTGACATCCATCAGGCGTTTCTCTCATTTGGCTGTGCCCTTTTGTGTTGGCAGGCGCTCAGTCAGTCACATTGATCCATGTCCGATAGGCACGAGTCAAAAGGGTAATCACCATGGGCACCGATATTCACGGCTGGGTCGAGTACTGGCACCCAGACATTGAGCTCTGGATCGGCATCATTAAACTGCACAACCTCGTCAGTTACCGCAATTATGAACTGTTCGCCTGGCTGTTTGGGATTGGGCGACGGCCTGACATCCCGGTGCGCTGGGACTTCCCTCCCATCGCTGCCGGGCGTGGCTTGCCCACGGATGCCTCGCAGGAAGCCGCGACTGACTATGCGGCGGACATGGCCCGGTATCCCAAGGAATACTATGGCACCACCTGGATTCGCTGGCGCGAGGTACAAGCCATCGACTGGGATGAACCCGTTGAGGACGTGATTGTCGAGTCATGCCTCAATCGACACGGTCAACGTGTGGAGATGCGCCACTGGCGCACACCATTTCTCGAGCGCCATGCTGATCTTTTGCCTGATCAAGGAGGGAGCCTTCATCCCGGCCACCGCTGGACGGCCGGTGACACGACGTACGCAGTGGTGGCGACGCGCCGACGTGATGTGCTAGATCAGAGCTGGGAACTACTGTTTCGTCTTCTAGAGGCGCTACAGAGCCAAATTAAGGACCCAGATCATTTGCGCTTGGTGGTGTGGTTCTCTGGCTAGCTCGCCGTCCCTGCGAAAGCAGTCCATGATGATTTCCTGCGCGGCCCTGAACCAATCAGTTTTGTTAGGCGCACTTATTATGTCAGTCTGAAGTATGTGGTAAGCAAGTCCGTTCCCTCACGTTCACTTTGTCTGTGCTCGCTTCGGTTTACATCCGGTAATTGAGACTCGTCATAATCCAGATTGAGCTGACGACCACCACGAGAATAGCCACGAACGTAGAAACAAAGAAAATGACCTTCAATTTTTGCGAAGACTCTCGTCCTAAGTGAAGGAAGAAAACCAATTGTGCCATCAGCTGGAAAACTGCCAACGTGAGGAGGATCGGTAGAAGCACAAAAAATGAAATAGACATCTGCTGTTGGTTGCCAAAAATCGAAACGAGAGCATAGGCGAGAAGCGTCAGAATGATGGAAATCACCAGGCCAGCGACATAGGATTTCACCCCGGTGAGCGACTGCATCAGGGACTTTACCAGACCAGTGACAGTTGACCTTGCCACAGTGAGCGATTTCATGGTCTTAGTACTCCCATCAAATACACAATCGTGAAGATAAAAATCCAGACCAAGTCGAGAAAATGCCAAAAGATGCCCAGCAGCGTGAGTTTCCGCTTGACGCCTTCTGTGAGTCCTTGCCTGAAGATGTATACCCAGAGAATGCTCATCCACAGAAGCCCAACAGTGATGTGCAATCCATGCGTCCCTACCAGCGAATAGTACGCGGTTAAGAACCCGCTTCTTTGAAAAGTAGCACCCTCCACAAATGAATGATGGAAATCAAAGAGCTCCATCCCGAGAAACGTTGCTCCGAGCACGAACGTCGTACCCAGAAACCAGAGGACCCTCTTGGTTTGCCCGTTGATCGCAGCTAAAACGGCCAGCCCGCAAAGAAAACTGCTCACCAGGAGAATGAGCGTTTCGGCGAGAATATAGGGCAACTCGATGATATCCCGTGCTGAAGGCCCTCCGAAGGTGTTGTTCCGCAAGACGGCAAACGTCGCAAACAATGCTCCAAATACCAGCAGGTCGGTCATCAGGTAGATCCAGAAACCTAAAAACGTCCTCTCGGCTCCCTCATCTACCGCAGTCACCGCTTCTTCCGGAGCCGTCATCTTTTCCATGGTCATGGCGTTGTCCATAGCTGCCTCCTTATCGACTTTCCAACGCCGCGATTCGGCTCGCAGGCAACGTATATTCTGAATGCTCGTTGAAGGTCCGGAGAATCACGCAGACGATGATTCCGATCAAGCCAATTGCGGCAAACAGGTACATAGACCAGACCATCGCAAATCCAAAGAGGAGCGCGAATCCCGCGATATAGATCCCCATTGGGGTGTATTTGGGCATCTCGATGGCGTGATAGTTTCCCGTAGGCTCTTCATATTTCCCTTGCTTCATATCCCAAAACGCCTCGTGACTATGAACCGTGGGGATAATCGCAAAGTTATACGCTGGCGGAGGTGAGGACGTCGCCCACTCCAAGGTTCGGGCATCCCAGGGATCACCGTTCACCACCCTGTTCGTATCACGTTCACGAATGCTGACAACCACTTGCCACACCTGGGTGATCGCCCCAGCCGCAGTCACCAGAACCCCGATGAGCGCCATGATAAACAGCGGGCGCCAGGTCGGATCCGTATACCAGTCCATCCTCCTGGTTGCCCCCATCAATCCCAAAATGTACAGGGAGCCGAAGGAGAGAATGAACCCAATGAGCCAGAGCCAGAAGGCGCGCTTCCCCAGGGTCTCATCGAGCTTGAATCCCGTAAACTTGGGGAACCAATACGTGAACCCGGCAAAAATACCGAATAATGCCCCAGTGACGATCATGGTATGGAAGTGCGCGATGAGGAAGAGCGAATTATGGAGCTGATAGTCGGCTGCAGGTGCTGCAAGCATCATTCCTGTTAGCCCCCCAAAGGTAAACGTTCCGACAAATCCCAGGAACCAGAACATGGGAGAGGCCAACGTAACTTTCCCTCGATGCATGGTGGCAATCCAGTTAAAGAAGAGAACGGCGGTGGGAATGGTGATGAGCTCCGTTGCGATCCCAAACGCCGAATTGATGTCCGCACCGGACCCCATGGTATAAAAGTGGTGAAGCCAGACACCCAGTGCGATGAGAGCAATCAAACCTAACCCGACAACCTGCTCTCGATACCCGGCGAGCGTTTTATGGCTAAACGTGGAAACAATCTCGGAAAATATGCCGTAGGGGGCAAGGATGAGAACGTAGACCTCTGGATGCCCCCACATCCAAATCAAGTTAAAATACATCATCGTATCTCCCCCGCTACCGGCAGTAAAGAAATGCATGCCAAGGTAGCGATCCGCCGAGAGCATGGCGATCGTGATCGCAAGAATGGGAAAGATCGTGATGATGAGCACATTACTGAACAGAGCGGCCCAGGTAAATATCGGCATACGCATGAACGTCATGCCAGGCGCCCGCATTTTGATAATGGTCACCAGAAAATTGATGCCGGAAATCGTCGTGCCGACGCCGGAAATTTGCAAGCTCCAGATCCAGTAATCCACGCCGGTGCCTGGGCTAAACTGCGCTTCAGAGAGCGGGGTTTCCGCAAGCCAGCCTGTTCCGGCAAAATGGCCACCCAGCACAAAAAACGCATTGATCAGGATGGCGCCCGCCGTATACAGCCAAAAACTCAGCGTGTTGAGGAACGGGAACGCAAGATCCCTGGACCCAATCTGGAGCGGAACGATTAAATTGAACAGCCCGGTCAAAAAACCCATGGTGACAAAGAAGACCATGATATCACCATGAGCGGTGGCGAGCTCATTAAAGTGCTGTCCATCCAAAAATCCGTGAGCAGCGCCCAAAAATCCTGGAGCAGAGCCAACGGCCAACGATTGTTGGGCCCACATCAGGATCGAGTCGATTCCACCACGAAACAACATGAGTGACGCTACAAGCAAATACATCACGCCGATCTTTTTCGGATCGGTTGCGGTGAGCCACTCTTTCCAGATCCATTTCCACCGTTTTAAGCGTGAAAGAATGATGGCGCAAGTTGCCGCTATGGCGAAGATCGCGAGAGTTCCGCCTATCGTATACCATTGATACGGGAGGGCGCTCCAAGTCAACTTCCCCAAAAGCAGACTTTGCATACTTTCATCCCCTTCCTTGTCGTTGCCGTGTGACAGGGCGCCGTATGCGTCATCGGGTGATGCAGTAGGACGCTCCAGTAACTATCTCCGAGAAGCAAGCTCTCCAGCGGGCGCTACGTCCCCCCTGCCATGGGCATCCTGTACTTCATGATGACCTGGTTATAGAGATTCGGATCGGTGAGGACATAGGTGGTTGGTGGGTAACTGCCACTCGGCTGAGCAAGAGCGGAATAGGTGGTAAAGTCAAGGTGCTTGGTCGAGTGTTTGGCTGTTTGCACCCACGCCGTAAAGGTCGCAGTCGATACGGAGCGTGCGTCAAACACCATACTGGCGAACTCCGCACCGCTGATTTGCGCACTCCGGCCTTCGAAATTGCCGGTGGTATTGGCCAGTAAATGGAGTTGGGTGCTCATGCCAGGCATTTCGTAGATTTGGCTTCCAAGGCTGGGAATCCAAATGTTATTCATCGGGGCATCAGAGGTGAGCCGAAGATCAAGCGGCGTATTCACGGGGAACTCGAGCAAGTTGACGGTTGCGATATGTTGCTCGGGATAAATGAACAGCCATTTCCATTGGAGCGCGACGACCTGAATGGACAGTGGCGCTACCGATGATGGAATGGGTTTGTATTGATCGATGTCATGAGCCGTACCCCACAGGAAGCCAGAGATGACGATGATGGCGGCGAGCGGCGCCAGGTACCAGACAACAACAGTTCGGTTTTTAACCGTCCAATCCGGCTCATACCGAACATGGATATTCTCTTCTCGATAGCGGAAGACAACAAAATAGACTGTTCCGATGAGGGAACAGGCGATCAGAAAGCCCAGGACGAACGCTATCCACAGAATGCGACTCTGTATATCCGCAATGTAGCCTTGCGGATTGAGCAGTTGCATGTTGCCATTGCGAATGAGGACGGCAAAAAGGGTGAAGATGAATAGAACAGCAACGGCAAATGCCCCATACCTACCAATCTTGTTCATCTCGACTCAGTCGCTTTCTTTGTCTTTAGATGGGTGATCCTTACGTCTTCCTTACGTCTTCCTTACGTCTCACGCTGGGATATCAGGCTCCGGGTTACCTGATCGCACATCACATGCCACTCACCACCGCGTCAGCTCCAGGTCGGCGACCTTCTCGTGTAGCCTTGGCTATTTCGCGCCTTTTGGTCATCCACCCAATTGGGTGCGTGGATGAAGACGCTAGCGCATCTTCGATGCGCGACTCAAGCAGCCGGCTGCTGCTTGAGTCTAATGATCCACTCCAATACTACCTCGCTCAAACGGGTGGCCACCCACCCATCAGTCTGAGCATAGCATTCCCTAACGCCTGCGTCAAGCACAAATGATGGCACGGTTCCACCAAAAACTGGGGGTTGTAAGGCAAGAGCGAGGCCACTACTCTCGTGGGGTCTTCATAGAGCCAGGAGAGGACGGCCCCACATGCAGTGTAGCGTATCGATCAGCGTGGAGGTAGATCCAGCAGCCGGATTGGATGGATGGGAGCCGGCGATCCAAGCGGCGGGATGGAAGGCAAGGTAGGGGTGGTGGCGACCGGCAGCCAGCCGGTGGGCAAGCAGGGTCGGCAGCGACTGACGCCCCGGCGGTATGTGGCGACCTTCGGCGAGAGCCGGCAGGTGGGACGCTCGCGGCTGCGGCGGCGGCGATGGTGCTGGCGGGCTACGGGGCGTGCGAGCAGGTGGTGCTGAGAGAGGGGGCGGCGTGGATCAAGACCCAGGCAGCTGAGCACTTCCCCG